>CAXXOG010000001.1:0-135559 GCA_963666435.2 Prolixibacteraceae bacterium
CGACTTGATTATTGCTAAAGGAGTCTGAATCTCGTGCGAGGCATTTTCAGTGAATTCCTTCAGGTTGACATAATCTGTTTGAATTTTCTGCATCATGTTTCCAAGTATGCCGTTTAGCTGATCAAATTCCGCAATGCCTGTACGTTCAAAACCCACGGTTTTATTTTTCCCGATCTTCCAGTCGTTTAACACCGAAAGACTGTTGAAAAACGGGTTCCAGGCTTTGTTAGACAACCAGCGGTTCAGGAAAAAAAGCGCCAGGAAAACCATCCCAAAGAGCGCAGACATAAACGAGAAAATGACCATTTGCAAGTCTTCCGATTCGAGCAGTGATTGCAACAAAACGACCTCGTAATGCTGATTGTGCGAATGCACTGAAAAAGTCATTTTCCGGAATGGGACCAACTCTTTTTCTTCCTGATCGAGGGCAATAGTGTCTGAAAAATATTTGTAATCCCCCGAACTGTTTATGTGCCTGATAAAGATTGAATTGTCAGCAGACTCGACTGAATCGGCAGCTGGCGGATTTTGCCTCATACTGAGGACAATATACGCCCTTCGCGATTCGAGCATTTCAAGAATGTTGTGATCCAGAACATGATCCAGGGCGAAGTAGAACAGCACGCCTGCTATGGAAAACACAAGCAGTGTCACCACAAGGAAACGAGTGTTTATTTTAGTCTGAAGTTTCATCCGTTAAACGTATATCCTGTTCCGTAAACATTTTGAAAATAGTCGGTTCCGGTTCGTTCAAGCAGTTTGCGCCGCAGATTTTTGATGTGAGAATAAACAAAATCGAATGAATCTGATGAGTCGGCAAAATCGCCCCAAAGGTGTTCGGCTATCGATTCCTTGGTCAGCACCCGGCTTCTGTTAGCTACAAAGAACATCAGCAAGTCGAATTCTTTGCGGGTTAGTTGCAATTGGTCCTCTCCAATCCAGACTTGTCGGATGTCCGGCATGATGGTAATTTGGTCAATAATCACCTCTTGTTTCCCTGCAAACTTTCTGCGGCGGAGTAATGATTTTATCCGCGAATTGAGCTCCGGAAGATGAAACGGTTTGGTCAGGTAGTCGTCGGCGCCTATGTCCAATCCAACGATCTTATCGTCGAGTGAGTTTTTGGCCGAGATAATGATAATCCCTGTTTCCGGATGAAGTTTTTTAAGCTCGCTGACCAGCGATAATCCGTTCCCATCCGGCAGACCAATGTCAACCAGAATACAATCGTATTCATACAAGTTGATCTTTTCGGAGCCTTTAATCAGTGACCGGGCTTGTTCACACTGGTAACCTTCGCTTTCCAGGTAAGTCACGATCGTTTCGCAAAGGACAGCTTCATCTTCAACGACCAGAATTTTCATTGCCTCAAGTTTATAACAAATATATCAGCAAATTTTGGAGGAATTTGGCATACCTAAATATACACAATACAGAATGTATACAAAATTGGGTTCTATTTTAGCACAGAAACAACCGTAAGTGTGCAATGCAAAGTCTAAATTTAATCGCACTATTTCTTTTATTAGCTGCAACTTTGAGCGGACAGCCTCCCGTAGAGATCAAAAGCACAGGCAAAATAATCGGAACCATTCTAGAAAAAGGAAATGGCAACCCGGTAGAATTTGCTACCATCCAATTGTTTAAAACATCTGGGCAAACGCTGGTAAAGGGCACTGTTTCTGATTCAAAGGGGAGCTTCACAATCAATGATATTCCGGTTGGAGAATACCTGTTGAGATACAGTTTCATCGGGTTCGAAAATGTAGAAATTCCTACCGTCGTTGTAGATTCAAGGCATCTTAAAGTAGATCTTGGTAAACTTTATATTTCTGAGGCCAATCAAAAAATTGACGAAGTTCAGGTAACTGGCCGGAAATCGACATTTATAAATACCATTGACCGGAAGACCTTTAATATCGGTGAAGACCTGATGAGTAAAACAGGATCGCTAAGTGATTTGCTTCAAAATGTTCCGTCTCTTCAGGTCGATATTGACGGAAATGTTAGCCTTCGCGGTTCGGAGAATGTTACCATTCTGATCAATGGCAAGCCTTCGACCATGATGAACCTTAATCGTGCTGCCGCCCTGCAACAAATACCCGCCAGCTCCATAGATAAGATTGAAGTTATCACAAATCCGTCAGCTAAATATAAGCCCGATGGTACTTCGGGAATCATCAACATTGTCATGAAGAAAAACAAAGGCATCGGCACAAGTGGCAATATTATTGTAAATGCGGGGAATAACAACCGGTACAACGGCAATGCAACGATCAATTACAACCCGGGAAAACTGGGTCTTTTTGCAAATCTTGGTGCACGGAAAGACGATCGCCAACGAATAAACAGCATCACCACGCAGACATTTTTCAATGGTGCCGAAACTTCCGACATTCACAATCATTCTGAAAGCCATGCACGGCCAAATAACTATATTGGAACACTAGGTGGCGAATTCAAAATCGATGACAAGAACCGAACTGGCCTTTCGGGCAATTACAATTACAGGTTTCAGAAGCAGGATGATGTTTCGGTATATACGAACGACAGCAGTTCAATCAGGACTGAAGATTTTAACCGCAATCGTCATTTACCTGAACTCGAAACTGATCTGGAATTTACCTCATTTTTTCAGCACAATTTCGGTAAAGAAGGGCACGAGGTAAACCTGAATTACACCAGGTCGTTCACGAAAGAATACGAGGATAACTATTATACCAATATTTATCGTCTTCCTATAGTTCAAACCTTTTACGACAATATGTTCTATCATCACAGGAACAACATGTCGCAATTTTTGGCCGAATACTCCAATCCTTTTTCTGAGAACTCGAAGCTGGAGGCTGGTTACGAACTTGATTATATTCACAATGACATGGACCTGCACCGCGATACAACAGCCATGAATCAAACAATTTTTGCAATGGACCATTCGCGTTCGAGCCGGTTTATCCGTTCTGAAAATACCAATGTTTTGTACATAACCTATGAACGGGATTTAGGGAAGTTCGGATTCCTGATCGGAATGCGTGGCGAGCATACCAATTCAACAGCCAATCTGGTCAGTAAAAATATGGAGATCAGCAACAATTACAACCGGTTATATCCTTCATTGCACACATCCTACAAAATCAACAATACCCATGAGTTGCAGATCAATTACAGTCACCGTATTCGAAGACCGGAAGACGAACAGCTTAACCCGTTTCCTGAATATCAGGATTTACGAAATGTTCGCGCTGGAAACCCTTATCTGAAACCTGAAGACATTCATTCTATCGAACTGGGTTATCAAATCAAGAAAAATGTAACAACCTTCTTATCAACCGCTTACTGCCGATTTAATTACAATGGCATAACCTCAATCACCAAAATAAGTGGCGATACCCTGATTTCAACACTTCATAATCTTTCGAAAAGTACATCAGCAGGTCTCGAACTAATTTTCAGTACGAGTTTGGGAAAGCTTGCCATTATTAATTTGAGTTCCAATACGTTTTACAACAAAATCGATGCTTCGGCTCTGGGATATAGCAACAACAAAGCGAACGTCTCTATGATGGCCAATGCAAATGTTGGATTCAACCTGACCAAAAGTACGGTCTGGCAGTTCACTTCCAGCTATACCGGAGAACAACTCACACCGCAAGGTAAACGCTTGCCGTCGTTTGTGCTCAATTCAGGCTTTAAACAGGAGGTGTTTAAAAAGAAAGCAGCGCTTATTCTCACCGTTTATGGATGTGTTAAATTCTCTTCGAAATAAATCTGTGATTGATACTCCCGAACTTCAACGCTACGAGAACAGAAAGCGGAGTGCCCGAATTATTTATTGCGGTTTCTCATACAGCTTCGGTAAGCCTGGGAAAAAGCAAAAGGAAAGTACATTGAAATATGATAATCAGTTGTAAATCATGAATTAAATGACTCATAAAGATGAAGAAAATTCTGTTGTTTATATTGCTTCTGCAATCGGTTAACCTGTATTCACAAAACCTCGATATCCGGATTTTGCGCCAAATCAACGAACACAGAAATGAACATCTGGATGGCGCTTTTAAAGCAATTTCAAATAGCGTTTCGCCAGTCAGTATCGGGGCGCCAATCCTGATTTTTGGAACCGGATTGATCGAAAAGAATCAGGATCTGAAACAAAAGGGACTGATCATAGGAGCGTCATTTCTGGCGACAACTGTATTTGCTAACGGCCTGAAATATGCCGTTAACCGGCCCCGTCCCTTTAAAACCTATCCTGACATCCAAAAGCTGAGTGCTGGTGGAAGTTCCTCCTTTCCCTCGGGTCACACCTCAGATGCCTTTTCAACAGCCACATCGCTGAGCCTGGCGTTTCCCAAATGGTATGTAATCGCACCTTCGTACACTTATGCGGCATTGGTCGGATATTCCCGGATGCACCTTGGCGTTCATTATCCGAGCGACGTGTTGGCAGGCGCTGTTGTTGGTGCCGGATCGGCCTTTCTTTGCTATAAAGCACAAAAATGGCTTAATCACCGTAAACGAAAAAAATAAGAATAACCCATTCGGTCAACAAATAGTCAACAATTAAAATTTATGAAAATGAAAAGCTTACTAACGACCATCTGTATTAGCGTTCTTCTTTGTATTGGTCATCTTACCAGTGCTCAGCCGGGTTACAAAGTAGTTAACCAGATACACCTTGAAGGTGATGGTGGCTGGGACTATCTTTCGGTTGACGATGCGACCAGTCGGTTATACGTTTCTCATTCAAACATGGCTTTGGTTGTCGACCTGAGAACAGGTAAACAAATTGGGAAAATAGAAGGAACCAACGGCATACATGGAATCGCTTTTGTAAAGGAGCTTAACAAAGGCTTCACCAGTAACGGGCGTGACAACTCGGTTACCGTTTTCGATCTGAAAACTTTAGCTATAATCGAAAAAATTCAGGTTTCAGGAAAAAATCCGGATGCCATTATGTACGATACCTTTTCAGGAAAGCTTTTCACGTTTAACGGTGGAAGTTCCAATGCCTCAGTAATTGACCCGAAAGAAAACAAGGTGGTTGGAACCATTCCGCTTGATGGAAAGCCTGAATTTCCACAAACCGATGGAAAAGGGAAGATCTATGTGAACATCGAAGATAAAAGCGAAATCAGTGTCATTAATGCAAACACATTGAAAGTAGAAAAAAACTGGTCGATTGCTCCTGGTGAAGAACCGAGTGGATTGGCGTTTGACAACGAAACGCATTGTCTTTTAAGTGTTTGTAGTAATAAACTGATGGTTGTATCGGATGCCGAGGCCGGAAAAGTAATCGCTACACTTCCGATCGGCGACGGTTGCGACGGAGTTGCATTTGATCCTGCCACTAAGCGCGCGTTTAGCTCAAACGGAGAGGGTTCCATTACTGTCGTTCAGGCGGATAATAAGAACCAGTTCAAAGTAATTGAAACCATCGCGACGCAAAGAGGAGCCCGTACAATTACAATCGATAAATCAACCCACCATTTGTATTTGCCGACTGCCGAATTCGGAGAAGCGAAACCCGGAGAGCGCCGTCCGCCGGTAAAACCCGGAACTTTTAGGATTTTAGATGTAGCTCCGGTAAAATAGTATTCGCTCAATAAGACTTTATCCGTTCAAACTGATTTTGTTCGGTTCGTTCCGGTCAATGCCTATATCATGCATGGAGACGGGATCTTCGATGGGTTCTAAATGGGTAAAAACTGTTATTGGAGCATTAAAAAGTTCACGTATTTCACGCTCGATTTTTTCTGCTTTATCGTGACCGTCCTGAATTGTCCAATGCCCGGGCAATAACAAATGAAAGGCAATGAACTTTCGTTGACCAGCCTGCCGAGTTAAAAGTGAATGGTGTTCAATGTTTTGCGATTTCAATGAATTCAGTAAATCCGATATTTTTGCCAGTTCATCATCCGGGATCCTTGCATCAAGCAATCCGGTTGCAGATCGATGTATCAGTTGATAGCCAGCCCAAAGGATATTCAATGCAACGGCGACGGCGACAATGCCATCCAGAATTTGCCATCCGGAGAGCTTAACCAATAGGATACCTGCAAGAACTCCCCCTGAAGTATAAACATCAGTCATCAAGTGCTTTCCATCCGCATCAAGCGTGATCGAGTTATTCTTTTTCCCTGCCTTTATCAGCACCACGGCCACGACTAAGTTTATCAATGATGCGCCGACGGAAATAAGTAACCCGACTTCAACATTTTCGAGTGGTTGCGGATGAATAATCCGGGGAATGGCTGACCAGATAATGCTGAAGGCGGCAACTACGATCATTCCACCTTCAATGGCGCTGGAAAAATATTCTGCCTTGGTATGACCAAAGGGATGTTTCTCATCTGGCGGTGTTTCTGCAATAGTGAGCATAATCAGTGCAATAATTGCGGCAACCAGATTGACGCACGACTCAAGGGCATCGGAAAGTAGACCCACCGAATCAGTAAGATACCAGGCAAAGAACTTCAAAAGGATGGTAATGAGGGCTGCACCAATGGATAAATAGATAAACTTCTTGAGTGATCGTGCTTTCATAAAACGATAGTATCTGATTTACATTTCTAGTAAACACAAAAATTAGCTTTCACTATCACCAACTTACATCAAGATTGTTGGTCAGTGCAAAAAGATGATTTAATAGTCAAAGGTAATTTGAAAGGAACTTGAAACTTCCGGGATATAGGATTTTAAGCAAATCTTAAGAAAACCCATAGAATGCTTTAAGCACAACGGCGCTTTTTTTGTGTCAGAAATACAAACATTAAAAACTATCAATCATGGATCTAACGCATTTACACCCGATGATCGTTCACTTCCCAATCGCATTGCTGATCGTGGGATTTCTTTCTGATATTGGCGGATTACTGACGAAACGCGACTTTTTTTCCCAAGCCGGATTTTACCTGTTTACCCTGGGCGCGCTTGGTGTAATCGCAGCCTTTATCACCGGCGGCCGGGCAGGAGATGGTATTGTCGAAGAAGGTGCCCTTAAACAAGCCCTTGAAATTCATGAAGAAGCTGCAACATTGGCTATCTGGGTCACAAGTATTGCAACTGTTTTTCGTATCATCTTGTTTTTTTTGAAGAAATACAGCGGAGTTTTGAAAATGGTTTCATTAGCTTTGGGTTTGCTCGCTGTGATGGCAATCGCCCGTACCGGATATTATGGCGGAGAGTTGGTATACAAACATGCGGCCGGCGTTCAGCTCGACCTTGGATTTGGCACGAGTTCATTAGAAAAGGATAAGGATTAGTTTGAGGTAAACTTTATATGCGGATTTTAATTATCGAAGATGAACCGGGAATTGCGCTTTTCCTGAAAGAGGGGCTTCAGGAAGAATCGTTTGCGGTGGATGTCGCAAACGATGGCCCTTCCGGATTGGAATTGGCTACAGTGAACGACGGCGAATACGACCTGATTTTGCTCGACTGGATGTTGCCTGGACTGAGCGGAATTGAAGTTGTCCGTCAGCTTCGTAAAATCGGTTCTCAGGTCCCGGTGATATTTCTCACAGCCCGGGATACGGTTCAGGATACCGTTTTTGCGCTCGAAATGGGTGCAAACGATTTCATTAAAAAACCGTTTTCGTTTGAAGAATTGCTGGCTAGGGTGAGAGTTCAACTTCGCGGTAAACAGTCGGAAAATTCAAAGATTGCTCACCGGAATTTGGTGATGGATTTGAATACGCACCAGGTTTTTATTGATAGTCAGGATGTTTCGCTGACGCAAAAGGAATTTGCCCTTCTGGAATTTTTGTTGCGCAACAAAGGGAAGGTTTGCACCCGAAGCCGCATCATCGAGCACGTGTGGGATATTCATTTCGACTACAACACATCGGTAATCGACGTTTACATCAATGCCCTCCGGAAAAAGATTGATGGCAATGCCGACGCGAACCTGATAACGACTATCAGGGGAGTTGGTTACATTATTAAAGACGAATGATACGAACCAGTTTCAGTAATCGAATAGCGCTCTATTTTCTTTCGGCAACAGCCATGCTAATTGTCGTGATTTTTGTTGCCATTTATTTTGTCGTTTCGGGTTCGGTGTACCGGTACCTCGACGAAGATTTAAAGGCCGAATCGTCGGAATTGCAGAACGGCATTGTGACTTTTAACGACCGGATCATCATTGCCAATTTAAAAGAATGGGACGAAGGCGAGCACGCCCAGATTGAAGTGAACCCAACGTTTGTTCAGATAACCGACACCACCGGAGCGATACTGAAGCAATCGCCCAACCTGGTGAAGGAGAAACTGGCAACCTTTCCTGAATATAAAACCGAAACCTATTTTGATACTCATCTGGACAAATCTTTTGTTCGCCAGGTGCAAACGCCAATCACCATAGACGAAAAGATTATTGGGTTTCTCTCGGTAGCAATTCCGCTTGACGATTCGCTTCTGGTGCTTAAAAATCTGCGGATGGTCCTGATGTTTGCGTTTCCGCTGGCCCTGCTTGTTTTATACTTCATTGTTGTATTCATCGCCCGGAAAAGCATCGATCCGGTTTATCAGCTTACCCACGCGGCTCAGAAAATTACCCGTGAAAACCTGAGCCAGCGAATTCAACTGCCTAAATACAAAGACGAACTTTATACCCTGGTCAACACCATCAACAGCTTGCTGGACCGGCTTGAAGACGCTGTTTTGCGCGAGAAACAGTTTACGGCCGATGCATCGCACGAACTGCGAACTCCGCTTTCGGCATTAAAGGGAACATTGGAAGTTTTGCTTCGGAAGCAGCGCGAGCCGGAACAATACATCAAAAAAATTCACTATGGATTGTCGGAAGTAAATCGTATGGCTGTTCTGGTTGAGCATCTCTTGCTTTTGGCCCGTTATGAAGCGGGTACCATTCCTGTAAATTTCCGGATGATTCAAATCGAAGAAATGGTTCACGCGCTGGCCATTCGGTTGAGCGAGAAACTGGACGAGAATCAGGTTTCGCTAAAAATCAATATATCTCCTGACATTGAAGTTTTGTCAGACCGATTTATGCTGGAACAAATTTTGGAAAACCTGGCAACAAATGCCATCAAATTCTCCGATCCTGGAGGTGAAGTTGAAATAGGCTTCAGAAGTAATCAGTCACAATCCGTGTTGTTGGTTCGCGATCAGGGCATTGGAATGACTCAGCAGCAAATTGGCCAGGTTTTCGAGCGATTTTACCGCGCCGATGAATCGCGTAACTTTACGGTCAAAGGAAATGGATTGGGCATGGCCATTGTAAAACGTTTCGCCGATATTCTCCGTTTAAAAATCAACATTTCGAGCGAACCAGGAGCCGGAACTTTGGTCGAAGTGGTCTTTCCCTCCGAAAATAATTCTTAAGCCAATTTTAAGATTCTCTTTAGTCTTGCCTCAGATTGGTGCCTCTACCTTTGACATATAAATTAAAAACAATTCATGTCAAATTTTTAAAAATGAAAATGATGAAAACAAATTTCTCAAAAAGTTTAGTACTGGCCTTATTCTTTGTTTTTGGATATGCAACGCTCTATGCAGCCAGCGATAAAACAGTTAAAGATCTTCAGGCCGCGTTTACCGGCGAATCAACTGCAAGTGCAAAATATACTGCATTCGCTAAGAAAGCGCGCGAAGAAGGAAATCTGAAAGTGGCCGCTTTGTTCGAAGCCGCTTCAAAGGCCGAAAGTATTCATGCCGGAAATCACAAGGCTGTTTTACAGCAACTTAATGCAAGCATTCCGGTGGTAAATCCCAAATTCGATGTAAAAACAACTGCTGAAAACCTGAAGGATGCCATCACTGGTGAATCTTACGAAGTTGCAACCATGTATCCCGGTTTTATTACCGATGCCCAGTCAGAAAATGTGAATCTGGCCATGGTCTCGTTTAACTATGCGTTCCAGGTTGAGAAAAAACATAAAGTGCTGTACGAAAAAGCATTGAAAGCTTTGCAGGATAAACAGGAAAAGTCGCTTCCTTCGGTTTACTATGTTTGCGGAACCTGTGGAAATACCTATGAAAATGCAGCTCCTGAACGTTGTGGAATTTCAATGACCCCGAAAGATCGGTTTATCAAGATTGGTGCTTAATTAGAAAAATATAAAATTTGAAACCAATGAGCGCGATCCGAAAAGGTCACACTCATTGGTTTTTGTTTATGATTTGTTGGCTGCGGTTTATGGCATGACTCCTGAATTCAACGTTATAAGGTAATTCGCCGATTTTCTACGAAAATGGGTTGATTAATCTCCAAACAAGCTTTTATGTATTAATTTGCATCCATTTTACAGCAAGTCTAAAATTGCCACATCATGTTTGTATTTGCGATAGGTCTTGTGTCTCAAATGCTTTTTTTGCCCGGACTATTGTACAATGGGTACTTTCAGAGCGGGAGAAAAGGATCGTTTCGCCATCAATTTACTGGACTTTCAGTCTTGCAGGAGCTTGTTTGCATCATAACATTGAATGAAAGCCATTCGAATAATATCTACAGCAACCAAATCCTCCATTTATAGTTATATTGGAAGAGACTATTTCGAGACCCACATGATTGGTACCCAAAAATCTAACCGCAAAATATCGCAACTCAATTGCTATTGGTTTATGCACTGCATAGCTTGGCTTCCAGTACTTCGATATCATCTGAAATTTTTTGGTCCAAAACTTTGGCATAAATCTGTGTTGTTTTCAAAGATGAATGACCAAGCAGCTTTGATACAGTTTCAATGGGCACACCATTACTAAGAGTCACTGTTGTGGCAAATGTGTGCCTGGCAATGTGCATGGTAATATTTTTTTTAATGCCACAGATATCTCCTAACTCTTTCAAATAACTATTCATTTTTTGATTGGTCAATACAGGAAGCAAAAGATTTTTCCAATTGGTCTTTGGATAATCCTTGTATCGATTCAATATCTCTTTTGCTTTGGGTAGGATAGGGATGCGGCATCTGTTGTTTGTTTTTGACCGGTCTATAATAATCCACAGTTTGCCTTCCGATTTTTGTTGAAGGTGAATATCGCTAAGTTTTGAAATATCGGCAAAGGAGAGCCCGGTATAGCAGGCAAACACAAAAATATCCCGAACGACAGACAACCGTTCAATTTCGATTTGTTTTTCTTCAATCCGTTTCAACTCTTTCATGGAAAGAATTTCACGATGCGTTTCATCCAGCCCGACTTTAAATTTTGAATATGGGTTCTTATCAATATAGTCCAGAGAAACAGCCAGGTTTAGAACCCGCCTTAGATGTTTGTGGTAATTCCAAGCCGTATTCTGGACGTTATTGAAATCCTTTTTTATAAAAACATCGAAGGCATCCAGAAATTTGTAGTCGATGCTCTGTACCGAGATGTCAGGCCTCCTTAGATTGGTACTAATAAAATCAGCCAATCGTTTTCTTGAAGATTTATAATGTTTGTAAGTCTCCATCGAATATCCTTTATTTAGCTTGGCAAGAATGCTATCCAGGTAATAATCAAATACAGCAAGGATTCCTTTTGATTCCTGAATATTTAAAAGTTTTCGCTTGATGGTAGTCACATCAAAATCTTCGTTAGTTGATCGAAGTTGATTAAACGTATCCTGGATTTCGGTTTTGATCCGATCAAGACGTTCGTTGTCCACTCTGGCGCCAATAACTTTATCTTTTATTCGCTGTCTGGAGGCATCCCAATGATTCGTTGACGAATAAATTCCAGTGGCGAGTTCAATCCGATTACCTTGGTAGGTAATTCTAACGCAAACGGATGTTTTACCATCATCGGCTTTTCTACTTTTTCTCAATAAGAAATTAATTACAATTTTCATGATACGACAATTAACAAAATCAAAAATCTGGTCTCGCAGACGATCTAAAATACCTCAATTTGCACTAAATAAAAAGTGCAAAAATGAGTCAAAAAGAGTCAAATAAAATGTTTTTAATCAATTCGTTGCGTGATTTGCCGCGACCAGAAAAAGTAATTTTGAGTTTGGTCTCGATTTTGTCGCTTTTCCTTTGATATTAAAGAGTATTTGATGAAAATTTCCCTAAAAGAAAAAGCGCTTAAATCATTGAATTTAAGCGCTTTTGATACATTTTGATACTTTGATCAGTGCCCAGAACAAGACTCGAACTTGCACACCGTAACCGGCACCAGCCCCTCAAGCTGGCGTGTCTACCAATTTCACCATCTGGGCGTTTGCTTTTCGTTTAAAAGCGCTGCAAATATAGAAAATTTTAGTTTCAGCCGAGGTGCCAACTGTTATTTTTTCGCCGACACAAGTAAAAATCCTGCATTGTTAATTTGATCGGGATAGCTGTTCGCCCATTTACGACTGTAGTGTATCTAAAATTTCGGGCTTTATTTTCCGAATTAAACCAATTGCTGACCGTTCCGAAATTTTTAGTCTAGATATCCTCTGAAAAAACTTATATCGTCTATATTTGTTTAACAATACAAAACATAAACATGATGATGATTTCACTCTGTAAAAAAATATTTACTTATTACAGGCTTTGCAAAGTGAGCAGTTTGTTCTTGTTTGGGGTGTTTTCAGTATCCATTTCGTTTTCTGCTTCCTATAAAAAGCCTGGCATTTACTATACGGATAGTACCCGTTGGGTTTATACTTATGACGACCAGGGTAATCGAATTCTCGATTTTTCGTATTGTGGTTATAAGGCTTCAGAAATAAAGATTCCCATCGTACCTGCTAAAGTAATTGTTACTGCTGATAACGGAGATGCTACCGGAAAAATTCAAAAAGCAATCGATTATATTTCGTCGTTAAAACCCGACAGCAGTGGTTTTAAAGGCGCTGTTTTACTCGAAAAAGGGACATTTAAGCTGACTGGTCGGCTTTTTATCAGATCGTCGGGAGTAGTTTTGCGAGGAAGCGGAATGAATAATGAAACGGTACTTATTGCCGCAGGAAAAGATCGCGAAACATTAATACAGGTGATTGGCGGCAAAGTGGATAAGATTTCTGATGTAGCGCACAAAATAATCCAGAATTACGTGCCAGTAAATTCTTCAAATATGGTTGTTGAGAATGCCTCGTTTTTTTCAAAAGGGCAATCTGTCTTTATCAGGCGACCTTCTGTTCAAAGTTGGATCGATTTGTTGCAAATGAAATCGTTCGGCGGCGAAACCCAATGGCTTGGATGGAATCCTGGAGATCACGATCTGGTTTGGGATCGGGAAATTAAAGCCATTCATGGCGATACTTTGTTTTTTGATGCCCCTGTAACAACATCTATCGATGAGAATTATGGCGGTGGCACAATTTCGGACTATCAATGGCCATCTCGTATTGTTCAGGTTGGAATCGAAAACCTGTCAATAGTCTCTGAATGTATTCCATACAATAAAAAGGATGAAGACCACTGCTGGATGGGAATTACGTTTGAGAATGTCCGTGATTCGTGGGTGAGGCAGGTGTCATTTCGCCATTTGGCAGGTTCTGCCGTTGCTGCTTACGAAAATACGTCGCGAATAACGGTTGAAAATTGTGCTTCATACGAGCCTGTTTCTGAGATTGGAGGAATGCGTCGGAATACATTTTTTACAGCAGGACAGCAAACTTTGTTTCGCAATATTTTTGCTGAATTTGGGTACCATGATTTTGGAACCGGTTTTTGTGCAGCAGGCCCTAATGCCTTCGTTTTTTGCGGATCGCATCTGCCCTTCAGCTTTAGCGGGGGAATTGATAGCTGGGCTTCGGGAACCTTATTCGACATGGTTAGTATTGATGGGAACGCGCTGATTTTCAGGAACAGGGAACAGGATGGATTTGGATCGGGTTGGACTACGGCCAATTCGGTTCTTTGGCAATGTTCGGCTTCGCGTATCGAATGTTATAGTCCGCCAGGAGCCGCAAATTATGTATTTGGCACATGGGTACAATTTGCAGGAAATGGTGTTTGGGCAGGCACCAATGAACAAACTAAATCGCTAAGTTTATTCTATTCACAACTATCTGAACGCATTGGCAACGATAATTTTAAGTTGACTATGGGTTTTGACACTACCCGTACAGCAAACATTCCTAAAAATTCGGTAGCCACTTCGTCTGAGTGGATAAAGCAGATAATAAACCAAAATCCAATTTTTACTGAAAAAGGTATAATCCCAAATATCAATCAAATACCCTTAAACGTTCAGGTTACCAAAAGTAAAAAAAGAGAATCGTTGAGTATCATTAATGGCTGGTTGTCACATGGCAAAAAACTTTCAACAGGAAATTGTTTTTTTGAACAACCGAATAGAACTAATTTGAAACCTTCGGGAATAACCAGGGCTTTACCGGCAATTACAAGGAATGTTCCGGGGCAACATGGTCTTGGTTATACTGATAATCTGGATGACGTTGCCGATTGGATGTATCGGAATAATTACGTTTCGATAGAGCATGCCAATAGTTTCGCATATGATAGACGCAGTAATGATCGTGAGTTGATTCGTAGAATTGATGGCGATACCTGGCCGCCCTTTTACGAACAGCCATTTGCCCGCAGCGGCGACGGAATCGCATGGGATGGACTAAGTAAGTACGACTTAACCAAATACAACACATGGTATTGGAGCAGACTGAAGCAATTTGCCGATTTGGCTGATCAAAAGGAACTTATTCTAATTCACAACAATTATTATCAGGGTTCCGATCGCGATTTTGAAATTTATTGGGCCGATTCTCCTTGGCGCACTGCCAATAACATAAATAATACGGGTATTGCTGAAAATAGTGAGAGCGTAAAAAATGTAAATCGCATTTTTGATTTATCCAACCTTGTTCTTACCGATTTGCATCGGAAATACATCAGGCAGTGTTTGAATAACTTTAAAGAAAACAATTCTGTTATTCAAACGACCAGTTTTGAATCGAGTGCGCCACTTCAGTTTGTACGATTTTGGACTGATGTTATTCGCGAATGGGAGAATGAAACCGGGAAAGCTCCAATTATTGCTCTTTGCGCGGCAAAAAATATTCGGGATTCAATTTTGGCTGATCCGGTTCGGTCAAAAGTAATTGATTTGATCGATATTCGTTCGTCTGAGAATGGAAGCGAGCATAAGAGTGGTTTTGCACGACAGGACAATTCGGTCGATAATTCGGCAAAATCCAGTAATGTTGAACCCGCAGAATCTTTATTCGAGCAGGTTTATAACGAGGTTCTGACCTACCGCATCAAGTATCCGGGGAAAGCAGTTAGCTATTCAATAAATGGCAAAGATAGCTATGGCTGGCCGGTTTTTATGGCCGGAGGATCACTTGCCGCTCTGCCTCGCATTCAAATGAATGGATTTGTCGAAGGCGCTTTGGAAATGGTTCCTTTCATATCACCGGGAAAGTTTATTCTCAAAGATAAAAAAGGACAGTGTATCATTTACTTCCCCGGAAATTCTGAAATGGATATTGACCTGAGAAGTGCCAAAGCAACGCTAAAATTGATACAATTGAACCCAAAAGATGGTACTCTGGTTAAAAACCCGAAAACGTTGAATGGCGGAAAAATAATTAAGCTTGGAACAACTTTAGATGATACTGTTGTGTGGGTAACTGAAATACAGTAACTCCGACAAAAGAAACGTAACACATCCAATTTCAGCACATTTAATTGCTCCTGAAATCTATGTTTATTGCTTTGTTCCGGTAAGATAAGTCACAAAAGAAAGCAATGCATACCAAATAATAATCAGGGGAAAAGCATAAAGCTGTAGAAAAACAAGCATGAGTAAGGTCGTTCCTAAAAAGAAGAACCGAAGTGAGTTTTCTTTAAATTTCAGGTTCTTAAATTTCAGGTTAAACATTGGCAATTCCGAAACCATAAGAAAAGAACATGCGAATACCGATGCTATCAGTAAATGTTTATTTAGAATAATGTGATTTACCGAAGTGTTTGTACCCAGCTCAAGAATAAGTCCGAGCGAGGCAAAAAATATAGCATTGGCGGGTATTGGCATACCCAGGAATTGCTCACTTTGGCGGTCGTCGGTATTAAATTTAGCCAGTCGGAATGCTCCAGCTACCGGAATAATGAGGCTTGAGTATAACGTAATCCATTGACTCCAGCTTGCTTCGATGTTTTGAATGGGCTGGTTTTTCCCAAAGATTGCAAATTCGAGCATTGTAAAAACCATAGTTGCAGGAGCCAGTCCAAACGATACCAAGTCGGCCAGCGAATCGAGTTCTTTGCCTATGGCAGAATATGACTTAAGCAAACGAGCTGCAAATCCATCCGAAAAGTCGAATACAGCAGCAGCAAAAATAAAAACTGAGGCCCAGCCCAATTGCCCGTCAACGGCAAAAAAAACAGCCATGCACCCACAAACGAGGTTCATTGAGGTTATTGCATTTGGTACCCAAAAAAAATAGTTTGTTTTACTGCTCATGATGTATTTTCCTAACGTAATGGTTCAAAAGTATCAAACCTGAATTTCAAACTTGGCCAAAATTAGCAATTAATTAGGCTTTTTTATCATCCGTTTTGCTAATCGCCATCAAAAATGAGATAAAACTTATCCGGAAAACTTAACCAATAAACATTTTGATATACGCAAATACCGCTGGAATAACAAAAAACAGTGAATCGAAGCGATCCAGCATTCCTCCATGCCCTGGTAAAATATTGCCACTGTCTTTTATTCCAAAGTGTCGTTTGAACATGGATTCAGTTAAGTCGCCAAAGGTAGCAGAAATTACCAGTACTACACTAATTGCCAGCCAGTGGATTGTCTTAATTTCCGGAATAAAGCCAGCAATGAAATAGGCGGCTGTTATTGCAAATAAAGTTCCTCCAATTGCTCCTTCCCACGATTTCTTGGGTGAAATACGCTCGAACAAACGGTGTTTTCCAATGGATACTCCTACCAGGTATGCGCCCGAATCATAAATCCAGATCAAAGAAAACAGGGCGATGAGTATTTTAGGGGTGTAATTGCGGTTCTCAATAAAATCAGGGAAAACAATAAAGTTTATTAACGATACCGGAAGCGCAATATAGGCAATACTGAAAATAGTTACTGCAATATTTTCAGCAGTTTTAGCTTTTTTTCGATATAATTCGGCAGCCATTATTGCCAACAACAAAGGAAGAACTCCCCAGATGTACCGATGTTCAATTGATCCATTCGCACTAAAAAAGGTAACAACAAAAAAAACGATCGACACCAGGTAACTTAAAGCCTGATTGGGTTTAACCTCTGACTGCCCGAATAAATGATTGAATTCGTATAAACTAACAGTTAGAATAACCAGGAACAATACTGCAAAGCTATATTCGCTGACCAGGATAGACGTCAGCATCACAAGAACTAAAACGATCCCGGTGATCGCCCGCGTGATAAGTTTCTTCAATGGCTCAATTCTTTTAAAAGTTCTTTTGCTTTCAATTCAAAATTCTGATGAACCCAAACGCCTGTTTCTCCGAGCATCGGGAAAGCAGTGTCATTCTCGCTAAGAACGATGGATTCAATTTCTTCGTTTGCCAGAATCTCCTTCGCCATTTCAGCCCGAAAATTTTGATCAGTACTTAAAACGCAGACCCAGTCTTTTTCCATTGTTTAGTTATTAATTAGTTCTCCAGAGATAATAACAATCAGCGATTTGGGGCCATGCATTCCCATAACCAAAGTTTTTTCGATATCGGCAGTACGGCTTGGCCCGGTAATGTTGCTGATTAACGAAGGTAGTTCATTTTTGTATTTAATTCGCAAATATTCCAGTGCATCGTCTAAATATTTGGTTATTTGCGATTGTTGTGCAACAACAATATGTGTTTCCGGGAAAACATTTAATCTCCTGCCCGAAATTTGCGCCGAACTAATTAAAACTGAACCCAGATGAGCCACTAAAAACTCGCAGCCAGCTACACCAATATTTAAGCTCAGAAAATCATTCTCATTGGAGCAAATATCCAGTTCGGGTTTCAAATATTCCTGAAGCTCTGGATCAATGCAAAAAACCCGGGTTTGACCTTTTTCTTCACAAACCGATTTTATTATGCCCGGAATATCCTGTACCGCTTGACATATAATAACTTTTCCACCAATCATTTCAAGATTCTTCTTGAATTCACCAGCAAGCGATTCATCAAGAGAATGATATATCGGAGAAATAAAATCCGGAGACTGAACTTCAATTTCGCCTCGGTTGTCCCGGGCGCTTTTTAGTCGGGCTAAAATGTTTTCCCTTGCCGAATTCATTGTTAAGCTGTTGCTTCGTTTACTGTTTCAGTTTTTTCCTGAATCTCAGCAGGTGATTCTTTTTTTTGTTCTTCAACCATTTCTGGTTTACTCCACATGCGTTTCCCGAAAATATTTTCAAGATCTTCGCTAAAGATTACTTCTTTTTCCAGAAGTCGCTCTGCAAGCTGTTCGTATTGATCTTTATTTTTAGACAGAACTTCGAGAGCCCTAACATATTGCTCCTCAATCATTTTCTTCGATTCAGCATCAATCAGTTCGGCAGTTCTTTCGCTATACGGCTTGCTAAAAGCATATTCATTTTGTCCGGTTGAATCGTAGTAACTAACATTTCCAACTTTATCGCTCATCCCGAAAATGCTAACCATTGCATAAGCTTGTTTGGTCACCTTCTCGAGGTCATTTTGTGCTCCTGAGGAAATGCTGTTGAACGATATTTGTTCGGCCGCACGTCCACCAAGAGTTGAACACATTTCGTCGAGTAATTGGTTTTTCGTTGTGATTGAACGTTCCTCGGGTAAATACCAGGCAGCTCCCAAGGCTTTTCCACGCGGGACAATGGTAACTTTTAGCAGCGGATGAGCATGCTCCAATAGCCAGCTAATTGTTGCATGGCCAGCTTCGTGGTAGGCAATTCTCCGTTTTTCGTCAACCGAGATGATCTTATTCTTCTTCTCCAAACCACCAATAATTCGGTCAACCGCGTTCAGAAAATCTTGTTTATCAACTAAATCTTTATTATTTCTGGCTGCAATCAGAGCTGCTTCATTACAAACATTGGCAATATCAGCTCCCGAAAATCCGGGCGTTTGCTTAGCAAGAAAAGATGGGTCAACTTCAGGCGATATCTTAATGGGTTTTAAATGCACATTAAAGATTTCGAGGCGTTCGTTCAAGTCAGGCAGCTCGACGTGTATCTGGCGGTCGAAACGACCTGCACGCATCAACGCTTTATCCAGAATATCCGCGCGGTTTGTTGCCGCCAAAATGATAACTCCCGAATTGGTATCGAATCCATCCATTTCGGTTAAAAGCTGGTTCAATGTATTTTCCCGTTCGTCATTTGACCCGAAATTTGGATTTTTCCCGCGAGCGCGGCCAATAGCGTCAATTTCGTCGATAAAAACAATACAAGGCGATTTTTCCTTGGCCTGTTTAAACAAGTCGCGAACGCGCGAAGCCCCCACTCCAACAAACATTTCCACAAAATCAGAACCCGACATCGAAAAGAACGGAACGTTTGCTTCGCCGGCAACGGCTTTCGCCAGTAACGTTTTTCCGGTTCCGGGAGGGCCAACCAAGAGCGCACCTTTCGGTATTTTACCGCCAAGTTTGGTGAATTTTGACGGATTTTTCAGAAAATCAACAATTTCTTCAACCTCTTGTTTGGCTTCGGCCAAACCGGCAACATCTTTAAATGTATTGGTAACTTTCGAATCTTTATCAAAAACTTTAGCCTGCGATTTTCCAACGTTGAAAATATTGGCTCCGCCACCACCGCCTGAACCTTTGCTCATTCTTCTGAAAATCCACCAGTAAAGCAGGATAATAACCCCAAACGGAAGTACCCAGCTGAGTATTTCGCTCATGTAATTGTGTACCGTTTTGTATTCTATCGTTACTTTATTATCTTCGGTAACATTTGACTGAGCTTCTTTTAAATTGTCGGCAAATACGCTGGCTGGTCCTGTTTCAAAGTAATAATGCGGACCAGCTTTGGCCGGAGATGTAAATCCTGTATTCAATTTCGAAGCATATTTATCGTAACTACTTTCTTTTAAGTAAACCTGCGCTTCTTTTTCATTTACAACCACTATTTTCTTTATGTCGTGGTTTGCCAGCATAACTGTTTTAACTTCATTCCAATTTGTTTCTACAGGTCCACTGCCCATCGAATACCATTGAATAACCAGAAAGGCAATAAATAACACGATGTATATCCAATAAGGGTTAAATTTTGGAGCCTTGCTGCTTATTCCCATATTGTTATTCAAATTTTTCTTCTTCTTAGTATCGTTTCCCATTTTCTTTAGTTTTCATCTTTTAATAATTGGATATGAGCGTCGGCCCATAAATTTTCTAGGTCATAAAATTCTCTGGTCTCTTTCTGGAATATGTGAACCATGATGTCGGCATAATCGAGCAATATCCACAATGAATTCTTGTATCCATCTTTGTGCCAGGCACTTTGATCTAAAAATTCATCAACGGTATCTTCTACCGAGTGGGCTATTGCATCAACCTGAGTAACCGAATTTCCATGGCATATAATGAAATATTTACATTCAGTATGATTTATTTTTGTGAGGTCTATAATTGTAATTTTTTGTCCCTTTTTTCTTTGAATTCCTTCAACAATGGCATTGATCAATTGTTCAGATTCGCTTTCTTTTCCGTTTATATTCATAAATTTCTATTAGAACTACAAAGATAAATTTTTTACCTTATTTTAAGTGATTAAACTTGCACGACCAAACAATAGAATTCGATAGAAATACAAATTTAACTTGGTAGCATGAATCAAATTATTGGAAATTTAATTGTTCGCCTCAACGAAGTCGATTCTACCAACAACTATGCCAACCAACAGATAAGAGATAATGGCGTAGCTGAAGGAACTGTCTTTTTGGCATATAGCCAGACTGCCGGGCGCGGACAGCAGAAAAATACATGGGAAAGCGCTCCTGGTCAGAACCTCGTTTTTTCAATCGTTTTAAATCCCGACTTTTTAGAAATTCGCGATCAGTTTATGCTATCAAAAATTGTCAGCCTTGGCATTTATCACTCTATGAATAAATATGTTGATGGGTTAAAAGTGAAGTGGCCCAATGATGTTTATGTTGTGAATTTAAAACTGGGAGGTGTTTTAATCGAGAATTCGGTTATGAACGGATTAATAAAGTATTCGGTTATTGGTATTGGAATAAACGTGAATCAGGATGCTTTTTTCAGCAACGCTCCAAATCCAGTGTCGTTAAAAATGCTGACAAAAAATCATTTTGATATCGATATTCTCCTTTCTGAAATACTCACAGAAATTGACAAGTATTATAAGTTATTAAAATCAGGTAATTTTTTGTCAATTAATCTCGAATTCGAGTCTGTTTTGTTTAGACTTCATGAAAAACACTTTTACAGGGCGAATGATAAAATTTTCGAGGGCGAAATCTGCGGAGTGAACGAAATTGGCCAATTAATAATTAAAAACAACAATGATGACTTCCTCGAATTTCATTTCAAGGAAGTTGAGTTTATATTTGCTGAAAATAAATGAATTAGGGAATTTTGTCCTTTACCGGTAAGGCAACATGGCAAGCATATCGGCCAATTTGTTAATTCCTTCCTCCAGTTTTTTATTGACAAGCATTTTTATCATCATGCTCATTTCTGCATCTAACGTAAGCCGCAGTTTGGTTTCGTAGGCAGAAACAGGCATAAGTTGTATCCAAAAATTTATTCCAACGGGCATACTTCCGCTGCTACCTATTTTAATCGTTTTAACTGGCTCGCGCTCCACAATTCGTATTTCAGCCTGTCCCATACCTTTTATATCAAAGCGACACGAATCTGCATCCGATTCAAAGTTCGAAATTTGTATTTGAGGAACCTGTTCGGTCATTTTCTCCAACAAACCTTCATTAATATATTTTGAAAGATTCTCGAAATTCGACAGGTAATTATATATAATATTCTGGTTATTGTTAATTAATTTTATTTCGCTAACGTATCGTGATGATCCCATATCGTAAAAAAAAGAAATCCCCTTTCCTGTCTGGAAAAGGGGAATTATTATAATAAAATAGATTTTATTTTCCCCAGCTTTCGGGCTGTTCACGCCATTTGTTCAATTTTTCAAGTTCTTCGGGCTTAACGTCGCCGGTTTCCATAGCAAGCTCAATCAGAACCTGATAGCGGCTTAATGTTGTAAGTTCCAAACCTGCATCTTCGAAATTTTTTCTTGCCTGCGGAAAGTTGTAAGTGAAAATGGCAACCATTCCTAAAACATTGCCACCAAAATTAGTTATGGCATTTGCGGCTTTTAAGCTGCTAAGTCCGGTCGAAACCAGATCCTCAATAATTACTACTTTCTGCCCGGCTTTCATGTCACCTTCAATCAGGTTTTCAAGTCCGTGATCTTTAGGGGTAGAGCGAACATAGATAAATGGTAATCCCAATTCCTGGGCAACCAGCATTCCATGAGCAATTGCTCCTGTGGCTACTCCGGCAATAACTTCGGCATCAGGATACTTGGCACGAATTATTTCGCAGAATTTCTCGCAGATAAATGTTCTTTCTTCAGGATAAGATAAGATTTTACGATTATCGCAGTAAATTGGGGCCTTCCATCCCGATGCCCAGGTAAAAGGATTGTTTGGCTGTACTTTTATAGTATTGATGTGTAACAGTCTTTTTGTAACTTCGAGTTGAATTTGTTCAATCATGGTTATTTTCTTTTTCTAAATATAGCGCTGACAAATGTACAAAGTTTTTTTCAATGGCTCCACGATTCTTATCGGTTCAGAAATGAAAAAATCGTTAAATGATAACATTTCAAAAGTGTTTCATTTTTGTAATGATACTATTATTAATCAGATAGTTGATAGGATAGAAAAAAAATCGGAATGTCGGAATTTTTACGTTTTAGGGAATGAATGTTCTGAAACATGGCAATGCTTCAGGAACTATTTTACTGAAATTCCGGCAGCCGGAGGGTTAGTTTTCAACACCGACAAACAGCTATTGTTTATCAGGCGTCTTGGGTACTGGGATTTGCCTAAAGGAAAGATTGAGAAACACGAATCTGCCGAGGTGGCATCAGTTCGTGAAGTTGAAGAAGAATGCGGTATTTCCGGGTTAAAAATAGTGAGGCAGCTCGATTCTAGTTTCCATATTTATCGCTCTCCGTTTTTACCTGTTGCAAGAAATTTAGTGTTGAAGGAAACAAAATGGTTTTTGATGGAATACTCCGGAAATCAAACTCCGGTGCCTCAAACCGAAGAAGATATTGTTGAAGTCAGATGGTTCAATCCCAAAGACATGGGCATCGTTTACGAAAATACTTACTTAAGCTTGCGTAACTTCCTCGAAAATACGCTGCCTGCTATTTAATTGGCTGGCTATTTGTTTTTTGCAATTCTTTTATATAATCGCTTTTCAGAATTTGACCCATTTGCCGGTCAAAGCCATCGAGCGGATTTGGGGCAGGTGATAATAGTAGCCGACCATCTTTCCCAATCAAAAATGAAGTAGGAAATGTTTTCACTTTATAGCTTGCTTCAATATTTGTTTCAGCGGTAGTGAAAAGCCCCGCCCAATTATTTTCGTTCCTGAAATCTTTATTCGAGAAAATAACGTTGATTATCAACAATTTATCTTTGAATTGATTGGCTGTATTTTTTAGAACATCTAAATGCTGGCGGCAAATTGAATTTTTTAAGTCGGTAAAATGCAGATAAATGTATTTATTTTTAAAATCAGATAAATTTATTTTCTGTCCGCTCAGGCTTTTCAAAGCAATTGCCGGCGGCTCAGTCCCGCTTGACAAGTAGGTTAGTTTCGACTGTATTAACTTTGCTATTTTCTGTTCATATTCGTTCCATAAAGGTGATTTTACCTGATTTAGTAAATTCAATACAGAATTTTTCGAGAACTGTTTGCTGTAATACGCATCGTTGAGCGATTTAAGTATCACTAAATGTGCAAGTTCATTATTGAAATGCAACTCTTCTTTAAAATAATTTTCGAGTTTTTGAAGGTCGGTCGAAGCAATTACAGCTCTAAATTTTTTGCTGCTGGCAGCCGTGTAAAGGCTCTCAAAATAGTTACTAAATGTTTGATTAAAGATCACAGCATAAGCATTTAGATTGCTAACCGGCTTCACCGAACAGAAATAAGTTTCCATGAAATCTTTTGATTTAGCCTGGTTAAGTGCAAAATCTAAATTTGCTTTTCTGAAAAGCTTGTGCGATTCGAGTAATTGATTGGCTGATTTTGGAAATAATTGATCGAGCCTATGCTTTATACTGTCAACCAATTGTTTGGAGCGGTTGCCATAAATTTGATCAAAATATTGATTTTCCAGAATTGTATATTGTTGTTCGAATTGCTGAATCTGGTAGTTAAGCTCATTTTTGTCGGCATTCTTTATTCCAAACCATATCGGATCTGCCTTTACAAACGGGTTCCGCTTTTGTGCTTCAGTTTGATTTCTTTTGGGCGGAAACACGATTTCGTATGATTTTCCTGGCTCAATATAAATCATTCCCTGAAACCCATCGAAATCCGCCATTACCAGGACTGTTGATTGTGTTTCGATATTCAGTTGAAAACTGCCGTCGGAACCAAAATGGATTGCGCCAAGCTTTACTTTTTCTTCAGTAATGATATCGTGATAAACATATAAATCGATTGAACTTTGATTGTATTCAGGAGCTTTTCCAAAAATCTTTGATTGCAAGGCAAATCCATTTAAGTTGCCGAAAACTCCAGCCAACAATAACAGAAAATATAGGTGTATTTTGCTTTTCACAAAATGAACTTTGATGTTTCTTAATATTGGGGTTTACTCAGTATTTCCGTCTTCGTTCAATAAAAAAGCAATTTTATATAATAACAATCCTTTTTTATTATTTATTTTCAGGAAGATGACCACCCCACTCTACTAATGTAATTTATGATGATAATTATGAACGAACCGATGATCAATAAATTATCCTTCCATCTTAAAATCTATTTCTTTTAAGGCCGAAGGTAAAAACTGGCTTGCATCGCCTCCATGTAAAATAATGTCACGAACAATTGTCGAGTTTACAGGTGTATGTTCAGGCATCGTGAGCAAAAAAATTGATTCAATCTGCGGATGCATCTTCTTGTTAATCTGGGCAATGGCACGTTCATACTCGAAATCAGCAGAGGTTCTCAGTCCTCTTAAAATATACCTTGCATTCACCTTTTTGCAGAAATCAACAGTCAACCCTTCATGGCTTTTGACTTCAACTTTGGGCTCGTCAATGAAAACCTGCTTGATCCACTCTTTTCGTTTATCAATCGGGAAGAAGAATTTTTTATTGGTATTATATCCAATCATGATAACGATTCTGTCAAACAAGGGAAGTGCTCTTTTTACAATGCTTTCGTGCCCAATAGTAAACGGATCAAATGATCCGGGGAATATGGCTACCCGTTCCATGATGTTATTTTGATGTTTTTTGATCGTGTAAATATACACCTAAATCGAACCATGCAAACGAATGTGCCGGTTTAATTCGAAAATACACAAGCAATAACACATTAACTCTTTCATTATTATGTATTTAATCAATCATTTCCATCAGAAGCAACTGGTTTTGTAACAATATACAAAACAACAAACGATACTATTGCCACCAGGAAACTTATTATCAACAAGCTTGTCCGGCTATGCAAAAACGAAATTTCCTCTCCGATTAAGGCGCCAAATAGTGCAATACCATTGTTAATTGCATGGCCCAGAATGCAGAGTAATATATTGCGTTTCCTTACCATTAAAAAACCAAGAAGTAATCCGAGCACAAATGTTGCCGGAAATTGCCAGGGATTAAGGTGAAAAAGTGCAAACATTAACGCTGACGAAAAAATTGCGGTTGATGATGAATAATTACGCATTAACCCGTGCATAATCACTCCGCGAAAAATAAGTTCTTCGATAATCGGGGCAATGATTACAACTTTTAAAACAGCGCCATAAATACCGTAATCGCTTTCAAACACTTTATTAAACAATTCCCAAAACCACGAAGGTGGTGGTAAAACAATATCAATTGCATTATTTAGAACCCCGATTAAGTTTTGAGCCCCCCAGATAAAAAGAAAAATCGGGATTAAAAGAAATCCATTAAACGACTTTAGCGGAAATAAATGGGTTAAAGGTACATTTGCTTTTCGGTAGGCATAATAAAAAATAAACAATGGAGACCCGACACCGAGAATTATCTTCTTCACCGGATTATAAAGGAAATCGGTCCCGTTATAATAATCGTAAAGAGCCAGGGGAAAGTCGATAACAGATTGAATAAACATGTAAAGAACCACCAGGTGAATGGCTTTTAATATAGTTGGATAGTATTTTTGATTTGCGATGTTCATGAATATTGCAACGAATTAGCTTAACGCAAATATAATCTCATAGCGGTTAGTTCAATGAAAATATCTGCGTTAATTTGCAGTTTAAACAGATTTCCGATAAAAGCTAAATAATGTGCAAATAAGGCAAAAAGTAAACGATTGAGTTATACACAATAAGTTGTTGAAAATTATCGAAAAATCTTTTTAAAGTATTTGATTGTTTGAAGAAAATGTACTTATTTTGCGGTCTGTTTGAAAAATGTGAGATTCTGATTAAAAAATAAGACAATGTCAAGAGTTTGTCAAATAACCGGAAAAAAAGTAATGGTGGGGAACAATGTTTCGCACTCAAAGCGCAGAACAAAGCGGAAATTCCTTCCGAACTTGTTCAAGAAAAAGTTCTATTATCCTGAAGAAGATCGTTGGATTTCGTTGAATGTATCAGCAAACGGTATCCGTACCATCAATAAAATCGGGTTAAAAGCAGCATTGAAAGATGCTAAGGAAAATGGTATTTTAACAACTATTTAATTGATTTGAGAGATGGCAAAGAAAGGTAATAGAATCCAGGTAATTATGGAATGTACCGAGCAAAAAACATCTGATGTTCCGGGAACATCGAGGTACATTACAACCAAAAACAGGAAAAATACTCCTGAACGTTTGGAACAAAAGAAATACAATCCAAATTTAAAGCGAGTTACTGTACATCGCGAAATTAAATAATAAAATACTATGGCAAAGAAAGCAGTAGCATCTATGCAAAAAGGTGCCGGTAAAGGTTATTCCAAAGTTGTAAGAATGGTAAAATCTGAAAAAACCGGTGCGTACACATTTCAGGAAGAGATTGTTCCTAATGAAAATGTGAAGGATTATTTTAAAAAGTAATGCAATTTTTCTCTATAGAAAAAAGCTTTCATCCGTGATGAAAGCTTTTTTTTGTTAAATGTTGATTTATTATGTATCTGGCATAAAACGGTGTAGCTATGGGCATTTTCGGATTATTTAGCAGCAAAAAGAAAGAGAGCCTGGATCAGGGCTTAGCAAAAACCAAGGAAAGCGTTTTTACCAAGATTAGTCGCGCTGTCGTTGGAAAATCGAAGGTTGACGACGAGGTTCTGGATAATCTTGAAGAAATCCTGATTTCGTCGGATGTTGGCGTTGAAACAACGCTGAAAATTATCGAACGAATCGAAAAGCGGGTGGCTGCTGACAAATACCTGGGTACTTCGGAATTAAACCAGATACTAAAAGAAGAAATAGCCGCCCTGCTTGAAGAAAACAATAGCAACGACCTGGAAGACTTCGATTTACCGGCAAGTAACGATCCGTATGTAATTATGGTTGTTGGGGTGAATGGAGTAGGAAAAACTACAACAATAGGGAAACTGGCTTATAACTTTAAAGCTGCCGGGAAAAAAGTAGTTCTTGGCGCCGGCGACACATTTAGAGCAGCTGCAATCGATCAGTTGCAAATTTGGGCCGACCGGGTTCAGGTTCCAATTGTGAAACAAGCGATGGGCGCCGATCCCGCATCAGTAGCGTTTGATACACTCTCGTCGGCAAAAGCCCAGGGCGCTGATGTTGTCATTATTGACACTGCCGGACGTTTACACAATAAAGTGAACCTGATGAACGAACTGAGTAAAATCAAATCGGTGATGAAAAAAGTGGTTCCGGCTGCACCTAATGAAGTTTTACTGGTTTTAGACGGCTCAACCGGGCAAAATGCCTTTGAACAAGCAAAGCAATTTACCAAAGCTACCGAAGTAACCGCGCTTGCGTTAACGAAGCTCGACGGAACGGCCAAAGGCGGTGTTGTCATTGGTATTTCTGATCAGTTTAAAATCCCGGTAAAATACATTGGAATTGGCGAAAAGATGGACGATTTGCAGATTTTCCGCCGACGAGAATTCGTAGAATCGCTGTTCAGCTAAAAAGGCAGAAGTCTGGAATCGGAAGGCTGGAGAAGAAAAAATGTTATGGCTGGCATTTGCCGGCCTTTATTTTGAATTGTTGTGCCTTAAAACATTTGTTATGGTTCACTGTTTTAAGTCAAAAATCGACAAGAAGACTAAGATTTAACTTAGAGTCTTGGTGGCAGAAAAACAAAAAAGAATGAAGAAACAAAAGATAAACGTGGTGACCCTTGGGTGTTCGAAAAACCTGGTCGATTCGGAAGTGCTGTTAAACCAACTTTCGATGGATGGGTTTGAAGTTGTTCACGATTCCAATGACAATTCGGACATTGTAGTTCTGAATACTTGCGGTTTTATTGGCGATGCGAAAGAAGAATCGGTAAATACAATTTTACAGTTTGTTGATGCTAAAAGTCGTGGAGACGTTGAAAAACTGTATGTAATGGGTTGCCTATCGGAGCGATACAAAGCCGATTTACAGAACGAGATTCCTGAAGTGGACAAATACTTCGGCAAATTCGATCTGAAAGCTCTCGTCGGCGAATTGAAAGCCACTTATCGCCCTGAATTTATCTACGAGCGTAAGATTACCACGCCATCGCATTTTGCCTACTTGAAAATATCGGAAGGTTGTAACCGTGTTTGCGCTTTTTGCGCCATTCCCGGGATGACCGGAAAACATAAATCGAAGTCGATTGACGATTTGGTTCGAGAGACCAAATACCTGGCTAAAAACGGTGTCAAGGAAATATTACTGATTGCTCAGGATTTGTCGTATTACGGAATTGATTTGTACGGGAAAGGGATGCTCGCAGAGTTGATTCAGCGAATTGCCGAAATCGACGGTATTGAATGGATTCGTCTGCATTACCTGTATCCTACCAAGTTTCCGATGGATATTCTGCCGCTTTTCAGATCAGTACCGAAACTTTGCAAATACATCGATATTCCGCTTCAGCACAGCTCAAATAATGTACTGAAACACATGTTGCGACAGGTTACCACCGAAGAAACAGAAGCCTTGCTGAATAAGATTAAGGAAGAGGTGCCGGGAATTGCCATTCGAACCACCATGTTGATTGGTCATCCGGGCGAGACGGAAAACGATTTTGAGCAGTTGAAAGACTTCGTGAAAAGCCACCGGTTTGATCGTTTGGGTGCTTTTGCCTACTCGCACGAGGAAGGAACCTACGGATATAAAAAGTATGAGGACAACATTCCTGAAGAAGTTAAGAATGCCCGTGTTGAAGAGCTTATGGCCGTTCAGCAGATCATTTCTTCTCAACTGAGCGCCGCTCGGGTTGGACAGACTTTAATGGTAATTATCGACCGTGAAGAAGAGGAATTTTATGTTGGCCGTACCGAATTCGACTCTCCCGAGGTGGATGGTGAAGTATTTATTTCCAAAGAAGTAAAGCTTAAAAAAGGCCAGTTTTACCAGGTTGAAATAACCGGAGCTGAGGAATTCGATTTGTGGGGTAAAATTGTTTATGCTTAAACTACAGGTAAAACCTTACATGTAAGTTCCTCCGAGATCAATATACTCAGACTGTCCGGTGATTGCAAGCAAATTATATGCAGATTTAAAGCCTATCTGGAAGGTTCAGCATAAATTTTATATTTAAAATATTCTTTAACGCCGTCGTATTCTTTTAATAAAACAATTTTTGATTTCGGTGTTATCCAGATACATTCAGGTACTGCACCATCTTTTTTGTTCTTAAATAGCTCGTTGTAATTCGTTAAAAGCGAAACATTATCCTGACTGTAAGTTGGCTTTGAATACAGAGAACACATATAATCAAAAAGAATTTGTTTACTTTTCAGGGCAAAAACAGGTTTCTCAATGTTCATGTGATCAACAATATACAGACAAGCAAAAGGAACGCCGTCAGTAATAATAGCATAACTAACAAAATCATATTCTTTTAGAAAAACATTCTGGTAACCGGTATTATACCTGTCTGTGCGAACCACATCCTTCCAGTTATAACCGAGAAAGTCTTTGTTATTTGCAATATTTATCGAAATGGTATCACCCGATACGACCTTGCTATTTTTATAGCCCTGCAAACAAGTTTTATATTCAGCTGGTAGAAAAAAACAATTAGACCATTTCCATGTAAAATGGGTGCTATTCCAGGAATGCTCCAGAAGCCGGAAACGTTGATTCGTATTACAACAGGTCCAGACGAGAGAATCATAAGCTTCGGTTAAATCCAATAGTGTGAAGTCTTTTTCGGAATACGAAAACAGGTTGAATTCCATTAAATCGAATATGTTTCCCTCTTTTTCTTTTGCATTCATTTTGACGATCAACTGACTTTTGATTTGCACCTTAAGCGCATAAGAATTATTCCGACCGTCACTTATCGTAACCATAACATTTCCAGGAGCAAGAGGCGTAAGTGTCAGATAACCATCTATTTTTGAGATAGCAAGTTTGGTTTCGTCGGAGTTATTGATCGAATAAGTTCCGTCTCCCCCGAAAATAACCAATTCCTTTTTGGTTTCGGCCGGGAAATTAATCGTAACCTGGTTGTTGGTTACCGGATTCGATTTGTCGTTGAAGACAGCATACTGTAATTCGATGGAATGATTATTTTCGTCTTCCTTCCGGCAACCGATAACGGTAGCTAAAAGCAATAAAAGGAATAGTAGCTTTGTTTTCATGGTTTCTGATTTATTGTTCGATTTCTGCGCTGATTTAAGTTGTCCATTTTAAAAACTTCATTGTCTTTTGCATACGCTCCCTGGCAAAATATGGGATATCCGTATGTATCTTTATTCGGAAATGGGTTGTTTACAAATTCTTTTAGATCATCAAAAGACGATTTTAGAATGGCTTCCTGATTTAGATCTGAAACCGTTAATAAAATGATTTGAGACTGGCTTAAAATATTCTGGTAATCATCATTGACTTTAAAAGCCGTCAAAACATCTTGATAAGAATGCTCACTTGCTATTACAAAATAAGCGGTAGCGCCATAAGTTAGAGCTCGTGTGTAAACTAGTTCACTTAAATTAGAAGGGGCATCAATAAATAAGCCGGTGGGTGGAACATCCATTGAAACCGTGAATCCTTTAAGCACAATTTTCCCAACAGATAAGCTCCTTATATTTTTCATTTCAAGTTTTTCTTTGCTTATCATCTCCAAGGTGTTGCCGAAATTTTTGTTTTCTGGAAAGCAGCTTTCCAGATTAGCTAATGATTTTAGGTCAGCGATCTTGAGTATATATGGTCTGGTCGGGGGAGTATTGCTTTTATATTCCTCCGACTTCATAGCTTCTTTCATCTTTTTCAGGTATTCAATGTTTTTCACATTCTCCATACCGGTGATATAAGGTGCATGAAAATTAAACGTGAGCTCAACAGGTTTCTTGTTTCCGCTAACTTCCCGATCAAAAGAGGTTGCAAAGGAATTTTGGGGAAACGCAGAACCTACATAAATATGCGGTGGATTAGCAACAAGGGGCCAGCCTTCTATGCCTATATACTGTGTTCCAATAAAAATATCAGTGCTATATTCGGTACTCTGATCAATGATATTGTCCCATTGAAGAGAAAACCTCTCCGATTTTGGAGGTAGAGTGCTATCAATTTTATCCTTGGCGCAACTGCTTACCATAAGTAGCATAGAAATACAAGCTAAACTGATTTTGTTTTGCGTTTTCACGGGATCTAAGTTTCTAATTATTCTCCTTAGCTGATTTTACTAACGCCTGTTGTTCGTCAAACAAACCATAGGCATACATTGAAAAAGAGAAACTGGCAGAAAACTCGTCCAATTCTTTGGAAACAGCCCTGATTGGCTTCCCGCCGTCAAAAGTTTCTTTGAATTCGAACCAATATTTCCCCCTGTCGGATGGCTGTAGATTATCGTTTGATAAGCTATGAAAAGTCGCGACTACCTTTTTATGTCCTTCACTTGTGTACAATGGTACATTTTGTTCTCCCGAATAGAGATTCAGTTTATTCTCTTCGGTTTCTTTGGGCGAGAGCGTTTTCCCGCTGGCAATGAAGAATGCCGAAGGAATTTTCTCAACCCCTGCATTTAAACGGTAACGCGAACTGTTAGCAACTTTATAGGCATCAGTAAATTCAAGAACAAGGTCTGTGGTCATCTTTTTTAGAGTCAGTGATATGGGCTTATTCTCCCCTTCAGTTGCCGATACCTTAAACTCAGTAGTCGCATAATGAACGTAATCGTTGGGAATTTGCATCACTGCCTCGCTATACGCCTTGGTTAAAGACGTAAAAAACACCGGAATATCAACTCCTTCAACGGCAAAATCTTTAAATGCCACAAAAGTGATATAATATTTTCCTTCCGGTAAGGAGTCCGTCACTGCTGCAATGTTATTTGTTGTAATGCTTTTTACAGAAGAAGCACTCATCTTGCGAAGTTTTATATATTTCCCATCGCTCTGAGGGTGAATAACATAAACCAAAGTATTTACATCGGCTACTCCGTAATCTACGTCAACCAACACCTGTTTGGTTTCGGTGTCTGTTACTTTGGTGGTATATCCCAAACTAATATTAAATGATGTTTTGTAAGTTGGTACGGTAGGAACCGGATCCGGGGCGTTGTCGTCCTTATTGCACGAAAAGACAAAAACAGACAAAATCAACAAAATGAATACTTTTGATAAACTTATTGGATTCATAACGATAAAACTTGTTGGTTAATTTACTACAACGTCAACACTCGAGGTTTGGCCGGTAATTTCGTCGGTAACAATCAGCTTGGTTTTGCCACTTTTTAGCGGTGTTACCCGAACAACTGCCGAATTATTTTGCTGGTCGAAATAGTCTTCACCCGGTGTGATAGACTTGACTACCGCTATTGTTTCGTCAACGACTTTAGCCGCATAATGTCCGCTTCCGCGCCAGACAGAAATGCCGTTAACTCCAAAGGTAAATGGAAGGTCAAAAGTAAGCTGCCTGTCTTCCGATTCGGGAATGAATAAATCATATTCATCAACTACAACGACACGTGCTGCGAAAAGCTTCACTTTCCCCTTACAAATGTTAAACGATGTACTTCCAACAGCGTTTGCTTTCACCTTAAATTTGGCGCCCATTTCTGAACTGGCCGAAACAGTAGCTACTCCATCCTTGTCAATAACGGCGCTATTGTCAATCTCCAAACTTAAATCCTTGTTAAAGGCAAAAGGCAAACCGAAGCTCCGGGTTTCACCTTTCTTGAGATATACACCTGAAGTTGAAAAATATCCGTAGTTATAGTTAATGGATTCACGCACGCTAACATCAATTTTCTTAGTGCTCTCGCCCCCTTTATCATTAAAAACACTGACTGTAACAGCAGCATTTCCCCGATTGTGACCAATGATATAAAAGAGATTCGAGTTATTGTTGTCGTAAAGTATTTCGGCAATATCGGGGTCAGACGAACTTACATTCAGGAACCCTTCTCCTCTGTCGATTTTTATTTCTGCATAACTGGTTGCATTATCCAGCAAACACGATTCAAGATTCAATTGAAGTTTTATCCGGTAGTCATCTTCTTTTTTACAGGCAAATAAAGCAGTAGCTAATACTAATGAGAATAGTAGTTTCTTCATGGTTTCTGTTTTCGTTAAAAGCTGATTGTACAAAAGTAGCCAGGCTATTTGCCAAAACTCTTGATTCAGATCAAGGATTCGGCTGAAGCAAAAGTTTTCTCCTGATGCGGCTCAGTGTTTCTGGTGTAACTTTTATCAGCGAGGCAATTTCTTTTAAGCTCACCATGTTCAATATCTCGGGATACCGCGAGATTAGTTTTGTATAGCGCTCTTCCGGCGAATCGCAATACATCGAAAGCAGCCTCATACTAATATCGTTTAGTAAACTCTCGGCAATTTGGCTTCGGAGCAAGGGAATTCGGCAATCCTCGAAAAATTCGTTGAGTTCGTCGTAAGTGAGAATTGCAACAGTACATTCCGTAATTGCCAAGACATCAATTACAGGCGACTGTTGCATCTGAAATGTGGCATAATCAGCCGCAAAATCATTCTCGAAACTGTAACCCACAATTTGCTCCCTTCCTTCGGTGGAATATCCAATATATTTAAATCCTCCTTTCAGAATAAATCCAATCGGGTTATGGGTCTGTCCGCGCCGGACTAAAAAATCATTCTTCTTGAATTCTTTTGTTATTCCCTTTTTGATGAATACCTGGCGTAGTTCCCCGATTCCATCAAGCTCAAGATATTTTTTCAGAAGTGGCATAGCTGTTAGTTGGTTTTATATCGGTTCCTGAAAATAAAGACGAAACTATTCGCAGAATGGATGCGTCGGATATCTTCTTATTAGAAAGTTCCAATTACAAACTTTATGCCCATTTTATTGTTTTAATCCGGGGAAGCCCGATACCTCTGCACTTCAGATCATTTCCCATACCTTTCTGAACTGCGCCAGAGTCCCTTTCATTCGTAGGATTTTAGTAGCATGAACGAAAAAAACTATTCCATAATTTGTTATTTTCCGAAGGAATCTGCTATGAACCGCAAAGAATTGGACATGGTTCGAACCAAAGAAATCAGTGAGCTCTTCTCAGCAAACCCTACATATCCTGAAAGTGGTTGTCATGCTTTGCGCCGGTTCTTTTTCTCCGGCCAGTTCAAAGCGATATCCTGATAAAGCATAAAAATCAGCATCGCCACTGGCATCAATCACTCTTCGGGATTTCACCCTATAAAAAACGGATTTATTCCAGAAAATACAGGTTATCCGTTTAATTTTCTCCTGGACAACATCAACCAATGAGGTAGCAGAAAATACCTGATGCCGGCTTCAGTAATCAACTTGTCCCAAACCAGTTTCAATCTTTCTGGATTATAATTAACGCCTGTACCGACTCCGTAGGTATTGGGGCGCAGAAAAGTGTCACCGGTTTTGTCCAGTTCGTTTACCAACAAATCAGGCAAGCCACCAACAATTTTTCGAGGACTGCTTCCCGGCTTGAAAAAACCATAAAAAGTATCCAGCATTGGGGTTGAAGTACCTCCGGGAAAGCCATTGGTTACCCTATGTTTACCCCGAAGCCATAAAAACAACAAAATCTCCTGACAATCAAACAGTTTTGTATTTTAAAATGACCCCAAGCGGAGAAGTGTCGAACTTTTTGCTTGAAGATTTTGATTCCATATCGAAGTTTATAAATGAAAGGACACAAAAGAACAACCGACTTTATTTTAGCAATTGTGTTGGCGAATAACCAAATTGCTTTTTAAACGCATAAGAAAAATGCGACAGGTTCTCAAACCCGACTTCGTAGCATACTTCAATCGGATTCCTTTTATTTTCAACAAATTGATAGTGTGCCAATTCCAGTCTTTTTTGAGTGAGCCACCGCTGGGGAGTGGTACTGAACGCTTTGCTAAAATCGCGTTTAAAAGTGGTCAGGCTCCGGCCAGTCAAATAGCTGAATTTCTGCAATGGCAAATTGAACATGAAATTCCGCTCCATATAACTGACCAAATCAACTTTCCCCGGCTCTTCAAAATTAGCCAGCACCTGATCGATGCTTTTGTCAATCGTCCGAAGTATGCTTATGGCTTCTGTAATTTTCAGGTTAGCAATCTCTTCAGGAAGGTCTTTCATTTCAAAATATGGAATTAAGGAAGAAAGACAGCTTTCGAGCAACGGATGGTTGTTGTAACAACGGATTTTCGGTGAAGTAAACAACTGAATTTGAATATCCTGTTTGGCATAAAAATCCCGCAGCCTCGCGGCGGACAAGTGCATGACCACCGTTTTATGAGGCTCGCCGTCTTTGGGATAATTGATGATCGTTGCCAACTGGTTCCTGGGAATCAGAAAAATATCGCCCTTTTTAAAGAGATATGTGGCATCGGCCTGCACAATCTTTGTTTCGCCCGAAATGAACCAGACCAGCATGTGATGTTCAAACACGATGTCTGATTTGAAAAACCTATCCTCATAGCAGGAACGTTTAATATCATCAGTAATGTATTTTGCTTTGTACTCCATCTGCTTTCTTTTTAATATCAGCAATAAAAGAATCCGGCAACACAAAAATAATTATTTGGCAATCAATCAACATCGAATATTATGCCTGTCATTTCTTCACTTAATTTCCAAAGCTGTTTTGCATGGCTTTCGTCCAGCGAATACGGTTTTACTCCTACGCCAAAGCTATGTTCGTGGTTTATTTCGGCTACCTCCACATCTTCGCAGTAAACACCTCCAAGATTGTGAAGCAATGGACTTGTTGCAGCCCATACGGTTGTTGCGGCACCTTGCGGGATTGTTTTCAACGACGCTACAACTTCCGGCTTAATGTTTCCTTGTTCATCGCAGAATCCCATTTTCTGAAACAATTCCACAGAAGCTTCTCGTCCAAGTTCGGTACCGTGGATAGAACCCGGATGCAACGAATAAGTTCTTACATTGTGAGCTTTGCCCCGGTTATCCAATTCAAGAGAAAACAGGTTAACAGCGGTTTTCGATTGCCCGTAAGCTGCCAGTGTTTCGTATTCACAGTGCCGGAAATTAGCATCATCGAAGTTGAAGGGTGAGAACTGGTGGCCTTGCGAAGATACATTAATAACTCTTGCGCCGTCGGCTTTTTTTAGCGCTGGCCACAAACGTGCAGTCAACTGAAACTGCGACAGGTAATTGGTTGCTAATTGAGATTCGATACCCCGTTTATCGCGGCGCAGCGGCACCCACATAATTCCGGCATTGTTGATCAGCAGATGAAGCGGTCTGTCGGACATCAGGAATTTTTGACCAAAAGCATCAATGGAGTCGGGATCCATCAAATCCATTTGTTCAATTTCTACATTGGCAATGCCTGCCAGATTTCTCTTTGCTTTTTCAATGTTCCTTGCCGGTACAATAACTGTTGCTCCTGCTGCTGCCAGCGTTTGGGTGGTTTCCAGCCCAATACCGGTATTTCCTCCGGTTACAATGGCGGTTTTCCCTGTAAGATCAATGCCTTTAATTACTTCGTTTGTTGTCGATTTGGCGTTAAACCCAGAACCTACCGGTTTCTGCAACGCCCCCTGGTTGTTGTTTTGTTCCATCGTTTTCAAATTTTAATTGTTTTGATAAAACAAAGATACCAGTAACCGAACGGAGCAACTTTGTTTAAAAGTCCGAAATTGCTTTGTTTAAAAGGTCAGGTGTTTTTGTGTTATAGCGGTTGCCACTTTCGCAATAATATCTTGGAAACTGTAGTAAAGAATTGAAGAGTTTTTAGTTAAAAATTCTAAAGTATCAATCATATAATTGATATATCAATTATATTTGTATCAAATATTTTAATTGGTGAATTCAAAATCGACTGTTATGAGAAGAAAAATTCAGATTTTCATTTACGTTGTATGGGTATTGTTACTGACAATTAATAACTTATATGCTGGTGTTAATGAGCCACTTGTGCGAATACCGTTTACCACAAATGGTAGACAAACCTATCTGGAATTACAAGTAAATGGTTCAAATGAAAAACTATGCTTTGCTTTTGATACCGGAGCCGGAGGTACAGCTTTAGACAGGGATTATCTCGCCGTTCGCAATATAACGCTTACCGGAGAAAAAGAAGACATGACAACATCCATGAATGTTGTACAAGTGGATATTTCGACCAATAATAAAATCAATTTCGATGGATTTGAAATTAGTGGCGTCAAATTTTATATCGAAAGTTTGTCGCACTTGACTCCTTCGCCGACAGGGAAAAAGGTTGCAGGAATAATCGGTTATGACCTGATGAAGAATTATGTGACATACATCAATCACGAAGAAAATTATATCGAACTTTATCCAAAAGGCACACAACTTTATCCAAAAGCAAAGCAATTATCTTTCTTTTTGTACGAAGAGCAGCTTCCTGCATTTCAGGCTACCATTCAAACGGAAAGTGGCACGAAATATCCTGTTCGGTTAATTTTTGACTCTGGCGCTGGTTTCACTTCCAGTCTAACTACAAATTTTATTGCCAAGCACAACCTGGATAGCGAACTTAAGGTAAAAGTACAGATTCCGGTAATTGGTGGTGCGCAATCCAGCACTTCGGTCAATTATTTGTCTTCGCTGAAACAAATTGGGTTTGGAGACTACACATTTAACCACATTCCTGTCAATTTTTCTACAACCACTTCTGGGGCTTCAGCAACCGATTCAATTGATGGGGTAATTGGGTTTGATTTAATAAAGCGATTCAATGTTGTATTGGATTACGAAAATAAATTCATAAAACTTATTCCAAATAAGCATTACCGCTCGGCATTCGACTTTAATTTAACCGGGCTGAATGTGAGAACTAAAGACAATCAGTTTGTTGTAGCTGGAGTGATGGATTTTTCTCCAGCAAAAAGTGCCGGAATACAAGAAGGAGACCTTATTGTTTCTGTTGATGGAAAATATTTTGCTACCTCGGCAGAAATGAGGAATTATTTGAAAGGCTCGTACAAAACTAAAAAGTTTGTGATAAAACGAGGCGAAGAATCATTTCAGATAGCCTTGAAACCAAGCAACTTCTATTAAATTAGTCCTATTATTGTTATTAACCTCAATCAATAAATTATGTCAGAACCGGTTACCGATGTTGTTTTTTATACTATTGAAGAAGCAATTAAGACTTATCGAAAATTTGCTCAAAAAAGAATCAGCAAACAAGGAATAGATATTACCGTTGATCAATGGTTAATTCTTAACTGTTTGGCCTCAAATGAAAATATCCCTCAAAATCAGCTTGCAGAACTAACATTTAAGGATGTTGCTTCGGTGACGAGAATGATTGATTTATTGGTAAAAAAGAAATATATCGTTCGTTCAATGCACTCTGACGACAGAAGGAGATTTGTATTAAAAATCACTGAAAGAGGACAGGAAATCATTGAAAGAGTAAGCTTGATTGTCAACGAAAACAGAAGTATCGCTCTAAATGGTTTAAGCGTTGACGAGATAAGTCGAATGCAATCGTCACTAAAACAGATTGTTAAAAATTGCAAACAAGAATCTTGATTGAGCGTTTCTGTTGTTTAAGACTGGACAAAGCGATTTGTGCTTACTGAGTTTATACGTTTATGAGGAATTATGCAGGGCTAAAACTATTTTGTTGTTGCTCATTTTTGTGGTTTTGGGGTAATATTCAGGCACAGCCAGTACAGCCAACTAATCTTACTACCTACCCTATACCTTTTGGTGCGGCAAAACTGAAAGCTGCTGATATGAACAACGATCTAAAAATGGATTTGATCGTCATGTCAACTGCTCAGGAAACAGATTTTGCTATTTATTATGGGAAAGGGGACGAAACTTTCGGTCTGCCGCAGAGCTATCAAAAGGAACTCAATTTTGTGAATTTTGATGTGGCAGATTTGAATAATGATGGCTACATGGATATGATTCTGTCGAGTTACTGGTTCAATGGTTTTAAAGCCTATCTCGGTGATGAAAATCAACAATTTACGTATAAAGATTCATACAACATGGGTGGGCATGCCACAGGGGTTACAATTTCTGACGTTGACAATGATGGTTTCCCGGATGTTTTAGGAATCACTTCAGGCTCGGGAAACCCTGTCACCCTGAATGTTTTTAAAGGTGATAAAGATGGAAATCTGCATAATTCAGGCAATTATCCAACTTTATTATCAGGAAATCTGAATACCTATGTGGTTGATAAAAATGGAGACAACCTTTCAGATGTTTTAGTTTCAACCCGAAGCTGGTTGGCACTTTTTTATCAACAGACTAGCGGAGGATTTCTTTTGAAATATTGGCCGACCGACATGGCTTCTGTTACTATCGGTGATGTAAATAATGACAAAATACCAGATATCGCACTTGGTTATACTTCGTACGATTTAGGAAGTGACGGAGATTCAATACTTCTTCGATTTGGATTGCCTGATACGACATTTAGCACCAAGCCAATAAAACTGATGACTTTAGGATTACGTCCAGGGTCAATGGTTTTGGTGGATATGAATGATGATAAATTTCCAGAGTTGATAATAAATCAATTAAGTACGAATGGAGAAGTGACAGATAGCCTCTACATCTTTCGCGGGTTGGGAAATAATGGTTTTGAACTTCAAGATATTTATAAATTACCCGAAGTAATTAAAAGTTTTATCGTGGCAGATTTGAAGAAAGATTCTTTTCCTGAAATCATTTTGATATCCGATAAATCCCTGATGATCACGCATAATTCTAGCGGAGTAACTTCATCTCCTGATTCGCCAGAGATTAATAAAACTGAAATATATCCTAATCCAGTAAAAGATTGGCTATTTCTTGATTTGCCGAATGTTGTAACTGATATTCGAATTTTGGATATATATGGTCAGGTTCGTTATATCTCAGCTTATTCTAATTCACCGAAAATTAACATCCAGTCGTTTCCATCTGGAGTCTATATAGTACAAGGGTTTCAGAAAGATAAGCTATTGATTAATAGAAAGATTGTTAAATTATAACGATTGTCTGATAGAAGCTTATTTTAAACTTTCTGTTGACTTAAGAAAAGGTTGGAGAAGCGAAAAGAGTTTTCCGAAGAAAAGATTACGATGAACTTTTTTAACCTGAAAGATCTGGGGCAATCCACAAACAGACCTTTCTACAAGGACTTTACGCCTCTACCACATAAATATGTGGTTTTTTTATTTTTAATATTCTGAAATAATTGTTTTAGTAATTTTACTAAAAAAGTATGACATGATTCGAATCCTTTGTTTCAGTTTGCTCTTTGCTCTAAGTTATTCTGCCATCGGACAGGTTGGTTACCTTTTTAATCGCCTTTCAAGCTCCGACGGCTTAAATACAAATAAAGTAAACTGCATTTTTCAGGACAAGAAGGGATTTTTATGGGTAGGGACTGAAAACGGTATTCAACGATTTGACGGTCGAAAATTCATCAATTTCAGATCCGACGGGCTGGATAATTCGATACCCCCGTTTGGTGTCAATCAAATTTTGGACGCGGGCAATGGTAGAATGTGGGTCAGACAGGGAACTAAAATTGGGCAATTTGATCCAGTAATGTTTAAATATTACAAAATACCCGTCTATCCTGGCATACAGCAAAATTCGGGTACAGATCTATGGATGTCATCCGATAGCAAAGGAAATATGTTCTTATATACACGACGATCTGAATTAACATGTTTTGACCCCGAGACAAACTCTTTTACAAGCAAAAAACTTCCGATAAAAATTCCAGATGGCTGGTTCGTAAATTATCTGTATGAAGATGTTAAAGAGAACAAATATTATATCTGTAGCGACAGCGGGTTAGCAATTTACAACACTGTTACCAAAGAGCTTCAATATAAGGATCATAACCTGCCAAACAAACCCAATCAAAGTTGGCAAAAACTGAAGTTTGTGTATAATTTTTTCATTGATAGCCATAGAACTTGGTGGATACTATATTATGATTCTACAACCAGTGGCGAAGCTTACCACATTCAGCATATTAATCCACAAACGGGGCAGTCGATTGACAGTATTTACGCTAAAATACAAGAAAACAAGAAGTACGAACAGTTCGACTGGATTTTTGAAACAAGAGGCAATATCTTGTGGATTGGTGGTGTAAATTCTCTTATAAACTACGAAAGAGAAAATCGTCGCTATTCACAGTATATACGGTCAACCCCTGGCGATTTTGACATTAAATGTCGTGAGATAAGACAAATGTATGAGGACCGCGAGAATAGTTGGTGGTTTTGTACAGATAATGGGCTCTATGTTATTGGGCGCGATCAGGAAAACGCATATAACTACATCTTCGAGAATGGACCAAAGGATGATATACTAATTAATTCCATTTTGCAAACAGAAGAGAAAGAAACTTGGATTGGAACGTGGGGAAAAGGAATTTTGATTCTCAGCAATCGATTCGTAATGCAAGATAATAATCTGTATCAAGGAATTAAAGAAAAGGAAATTAAAATGGTCTGGGCTTTGTATCAGCAAGGGCCTGATGGTTTTATATGGTCTGGCTGCCGAAATGGGAATATTGTGGTTTTTGATTCGAAGACCAAAAAAGCTGTTCATGTTTTGTCTCCACCATCGATGAAAGGAGCTACTGTACGTCAAATTACAGCAGATAAAAGCGGGAATTTATGGTTTGGCCTGCAAAGCGGGAAACTTATCCGGTGGAATAAAGATGGTAAAATCAGTAACCAAAATTTCAGTGAAGTAAACGATTTTCATACCGCCATCCTTTGCCTGAATGTCGATTCGGTAGGACGTATTTGGGTGGGGACTGACAAGACTGGGCTATATGTGATGGACAGTACCGGGTCAAAAGAATTATACCACTTTGCTGACGAGCACCAAAATGTACCTGCATTATTGGGCAATACGGTTTACGATGTAGAACAATATAACGACAGCATTTTTTTCGTTAGCACCGGAATCATTAATATCTTAAATATTAACTCCCGCAAAATTAAAAGACTGACCCGATATGATGGATTACCTGGGAACAATGTTTTTAAGATGAAAAAGGATTCGGAAGGAATTTTATGGTTCTCAACGAACAATGGTTTGGGGAGTTATAATTATTCAAAAAACGCGTTTGCTTCGTACACCGAAAGAAATGGTTTTGTATATGCCGGAAAACCTGCAAACGCAAAAGTCCAAATGAGAAACGGAGAAATTTGGTTTGGAGGAGATAACTCTTTGTACGGGTTCATTCCTGAAAAGCTATCTCACAGATCAAATCCTTTAGATGTTACGTTAACCGATTTCAAATTATTCAATAAATTCATTCCACTCGATTCGCTCCTTTCGCTGGAAGAAATCCGTTTAAAACCAGAGCAAAACTCTTTTACGATCTATTTCTCATCGCTAAGCTATGCCCAGCAAGATAATTTAATTTACTATTACAAGCTTGAAGGTGTAAACAGTGAATGGGTAAAGGCTGAACGTGATCTGGCAGCACAATACACTACTTTACCTCCAGGAAATTACACATTCCAGGTTAAATGCACCAATTTACAGGGCGAAGAATCACCAAGTGTTACTTCGCTATCACTTACCATTTTGCCGCATTTTTATCAAACAGGATGGTTTTCGATTCTCGTAATAATTACGATCGGTTTGTTAACTTATTACATCTATCGGCAACGAATCATTAAGTTACTGGCCGTTGAACGAGTCAGGAATAAGGTAGCCCGCGATCTGCACGACGATGTTGGGTCAACGCTGAGTACTATCAACATTCTCAGTTCGATGGCCAAAACAAAACTACTGACCGATCCGGTAAAAAGCAGCGAATACATTACGAAAATTACCGACAACAGCCAGCAGATGATGGAAGCCATGGACGACATCGTCTGGAGTATTAAACCAGATAACGATAGTATGCTCAAAATCCTGGCACGTATGCGCGAATATGCTTCCGGAATACTTGAACCCAAAGACGTTGAGATTATTTTTAATATAGGCGAACACATTCAGGAGCTAAAACTCGACATGGAAACTCGCCGCGATTTATTCCTCATTTTTAAAGAAGCAGTGAACAACACTGCAAAATATTCGCATTGCACAAAAGCTGAAATCAGTTTAAAACTCGCAAATCAGAGATTGCACATGGTTGTATCCGACAATGGACATGGATTTGATGTAAATTCAGCCGATGGGGGAAACGGACTTGGAAATATGCAAAAACGGGCCGAACTATTAAAAGGAATAGTTGAAATAAAAAGTCAACTAACCCGAGGAACTACGGTCTCTTTGGACATTCCTGTTCGCATATGATTTTCACATATTTATGTGAATTCTAAGTAAATTACGATTTGTAGCTTTGCAAATAAAAAAATCATGATACGAGTATTGATTTATGAAGATAATCCACAGCTTCGGGAAGGGCTAACTATGCTGATTGACGGCAGTGACGGGTTTAATGTGGTGGCTTCGTATAAAAACTGCAACAACATTATTCCTGAACTGGAAGCCTGGAAACCCGATGTGATTTTGATGGACATTGATATGCCCGGGGTAAACGGAATAGAAGGACTCAAGAAAGTGCGTGAGCAAAATCAGGAAGTAAAGGTATTGATGCTAACTGTTTTCGACGACAATAAAAACGTTTTTGAAGCCCTGAAAAACGGGGCAAACGGTTATCTCCTTAAGAAAACACCACCAGCCAAACTGTTGGAATACATTGGCGATGTAGCCTCGGGTGGCGCGCCCATGACTTCATCCATCGCAACCCAGGTACTGAAAATGTTTTCGGAAATGCCACAGCAAACCAATAACGAATACAATCTGAGCGACCGCGAAAAACAGGTTTTGCAATTACTTGTAAACGGCTACAGCTATAAAATGATTGCCAGCGACATGTTTATTGCCATCGATACGGTTCGTTCGCACATCAAAAAGATTTATGAGAAACTACAGGTAAACAGCAAAAGCGAAGCAGTCGCGAAAGCCTTCAAAGACAAACTCCTTTAGTTTTCCTTTTTTTAGAAACTCTTATCCTGAATTTCAATTTCACATGATTATGTGATTGCCAAAACTATCTGAATGTCTTTGCTTTGCATTGAAACATGCTGCATGTTTTATTTTCAGAATAGAGAACAATTAAAGGAAACTACATGAAAACAATTATTCTTTTAACAATCTGTTTGTTTACGGTTTTTTCAGTAAACGGACAAAATGACCTCAAGTCCAAACTTCATCAGCTTGCCCTGGAATATGAAAATACAAATTTCCACGGTGTGGTACTTGTGGCAAACGATGATAAAATTGTCACCGAAGAAGCTTTCGGATTAGCCGACCTGAAAACAGGAAAGAAACACACTACTTCGACTCTTTTTAAAACCGAATCGACCGGAAAGATGTTTACCGCAGTTGCAGTGTTGCAATTGGTTGAAGCGGGTAAACTCGAGCTTCAGAAAACAATTAGAGACTACTTGCCGGAATCGAAAATAAAAAATGCCGGTAAAATGACACTGCACATGTTGTTAACGCATCAGTCGGGGCTCACCAGTCCGTGGGAACGGCCCGGTTATGAGTTTAAAAAATACACAAAAGAAGAATGGTGGAATTTCATCGAAACGAATCCGCTTGCCTTTGATGAACCTGGTAAGGGAATTTATTATAGCAGTTCGGCTTACGAAGTGTTGGCTGCCATTGTGGGAAAGGTTTCAGGCATGGAATTTCAGGATTACTGCAAGGAAAAGATTTTTGTCCCTTGTGGAATGGAAAATACCTATTACACAATGGATACAGCGAGTTATTTTGCAAGAGGCGCAAAACCTTACCGCTGGGTTGGCAGCAAAACGTATTACGAATACCCCGTAAATTACCTGCAAGCGGGCGGTGCAGGCGGCTGGTTAAGTTGTGTCGAAGATTTTTACCGGTTTGCAAAAGCGCTGATGAACGGGAAATTGCTTTCAAAGCAATATCTCGATTTAATGATGACCCCACAGGTGGACATGCCCCGCAGTAAGTATGGCTACGCCCTCGAAATTTATACCGATTTAATGGTGCCGGGAAAAACTGTTTACGGGCACAACGGCGGCGGAATGGGTTTTGGTTGCGATTTGTTTTTTGAGCCGGAAGCCCGGACTATTGTGGTAACAATGTTGAATATGTATGGAAATTCAAGGTATGTAACCGGAAACTTTATGACAGTTTCATTTGGAAATGAAGCCCAGAAAATTGAAAAAGACAAACGTCAGACTCTATTCGACCTGATCAATGAAAAGGGACTGGATGATTTTGATGCACATTTTTCTGAATATTTTAAATACATCGGGTTGGAACAACCTTCACCGTTTTTTCTGATTGGCTTTGCCGATTGTTATGACTTGCTAGGTGAGACTGAAGACAGGAAGAAATTCCTTACTTCATTGAAAAAGATTATTCCAGACAACCCTGTATTGTACATCAAGTTAGGGGATGTTGAATTTGACGAAGACCACAAAGAAGCAGCTAAATCATATTATCTGAAAGCGCGTGAACTATCCGAAAAACATGATAATCAGTGGTTAGGCGAAATCAATTCAAAACTTGCAAGCTTAAAATAGTCCTGTTTCTGGTTATTTTACAAAAGCTAAGTAAAGCTATCAGGAGAACAGTATTAGGAAATGAATATAGAAGTGCTTAAAATAGAAAAAATAATTGGTAATGAGTATGTTGTGCTATATCCAACGTTGCTCCAGATCAATGGAAAAAACTATCTGGTTGATTGTGGATATGAAGAAACAACAGAGGAACTTGAAACTGCCTTGAAAGACTTAAATATTGGTTTAAAAGACTTAACCGGAGTGATTATTACCCACGATGACCACGACCATTTGGGCGGATTAAATTTCCTGAAGCAGAAAAACAGTAAGTTAAAAGTGTTTTGTGGAGAATTAGAAAAGGATTCGGTTTCAGGGCGAATTAAATCGGAACGTCTTGTTCAGGCTGAATTTTTATTTGACAGTCTCCCGGACGAGAATAAACCGTGGGCTTCAGATTTTATCTGGCAGTTAAAAAGGGTGAAACGATTCGATGTGGACGGAGTTTTCAAAGATAATGATGTATTGGAAAATGAAATTATTGTAATACATACTCAGGGACACACAAAAGGTCATATATCGCTATTCTGCCCCGAAGAAAGGATTTTTATTGCTGGAGACGCTGTTGTTATCGAAAACGGGGAATTTGATATAGCAAATCCGGGTTTTACATTGGATATGGATCAAGCCATAAAATCAGTTGAAAAAATAATAAATCTGGCTCCCCGAAAAATTATTTGCTATCATGGAGGAATTATAGACGAGAATATTAATGAGAATTTGAAAACCATGATTGGTAAACACAAAAACTATACGAACAATCTTGTGCTTACAGGTTTGGGGTAAATCAGTAAAAATAAAGAATAGTTTCTGAACCGTTGATTTTTCAGAAACGTCATCTTTTTAAAAACTATCTATGAGAATAATGTACACAAAAGTATTTGCTCTGGGTTGCCTGATTTTTTGTCTGACAACTAGTTTTATTAAGGCACAAGATAAATTGACAATTGACCAGCTAAAAACTGATTTTTCGCTTTTCGAACAAGCTTTACGTGAGGCCCATCCCAGTTTATACCGATATAATTCCAAAGGCCAGATCGACAGTTTATTTGTCCAAACGGAGAATCTGATCAATCACGAAATGACACAACAAGATTTTTACCGATTGTTGTTGCCATTAGTAGTCCAAATTAAATGTGGACATACCAAATTCCATCCCGACAATAACTGGACGTCCAATTTCTATTTTAATGTTGAAAAAGTATTTCCCTGGCGACTTCATTTTGACGGTGAAAAAGCATACGTTCTGGGCGATTACATTAATTCAGGCGATATACCAAAGGGAGCTGAGGTTGTTTCCATTCAGGGAAAGCCGATGCCAGAAATCATTAGAGAAATGCTTCCAGCCTTTTTCTCAGATGGCAATAACATCACTTTCAAGTACCTTGAAATGGATCATTATTTCAGTGCTTATTATGCAAATCTTTTTGAAGGTCCGGATACTTTCTCATTAGTTTATAAAATGAATAATGAGTTGAAAGAACATAAAATTGCCGCAATTTCTCATCTGGTTATTGAAGAATATGAAAAGCAACAGGAAGCTCTGAAAGCAAACATACCACCCTATAGTTTGAAATTGGTTTTAGGGGAAACAGCTTTACTTACCATTCGTTCATTCTGGGAAGAAGCAGATGGGCTGAATTATGAGAAATTTCTAAAAATATCTTTTGAAACAATCAGGGAAAAGCAAGTTAAGAATCTGATTATTGACCTGCGAAACAACGAAGGTGGAGTCGACAGGCGGGGTGCATTATTAATGTCTTATCTTGCTAATAAGGAATTCGGATATTATGATCGACTTGAAATGACGACAAACAAGAAGTTCTCGTTTGCGGAATATGCTCATCTGCCAAAATTTTACCGAATATTCAGGCTCATGATTTCTAAAGGAAAAGATGGCACATATAGATGGAATCACAGTAAAAACCTGAAAACCCAAAAGCCACAAAAAAAACATTTTGATGGGAAAGTTTATGTTCTTATCAACGGCGCAAGTTTTTCGGTTACTGCTGAGTTTGCCGCTATAGCTCACTTTCTTAAGCGCGCTACTTTTATCGGTGAAGAAACCGGAGGTGGATATTACGGAAATAACAGTGGCACTTTTGTAATCATCACATTACCAGGAATTAAGTTAAATGTCGGAATACCGCTGATGGCATATTACATGAAAGTGAATGGTTATCCATTTCAAGACCGGGGAGTGATTCCTGACTGCAAGGTAGAACCAACCACAGCTAATCTAATTTCAGGAGAAGATCCGGTCCTTGAATTCGCGATAAAACTGATTGAAACAGAAAACAGACATCAAAGCACAACCCATTAAAAAATTGAGCTTTAACTTGTCTTTTGACTGAAAGATGTGATCAATGGTCACATCTTTTTTGTCTTTAATATTATGGTTTCACATTTCTGTGCGATTGCCGCTGGATACTATTTGCCTTTACTTTGCTCTTGTTAAACAATGAAAAACAGAAAAGCTATGAAAACAAAATTTACATCAATCACAATGTTGGTTCTGATTTTTTCAACATTCGTGCTAAATGCAGCATCTAAAAAATCAGTTAACAGGAAACCAGATTTTTCGAAACTTAAGAATGTATCAATTACCAACAACCTTAATCCGGGCCAGTTTAAGACCCTGTTTGCTACCGAAAATCAAATATCAGTACCCGGTTATAGTGAAGATTATTCGTGGGACACCAGTTCAAAGGACTGGCTGCACGATACAAACACAACCTATACCTATGATGAATCGGGAAGAGTAACCGAAGAAATTGTAAATGAATCCGGCTCAAACACGAATGTCTCCCGTATTTCTTATGCATACGATTTTCAGGGTAATATAACAGAGGAAGTTTCATACGTTTGGCTAAACAATGAATGGAAACCTGTTGCCGGAGACAAATCGGTTTACATGATTAATGCCGAGAGTCAGTTTAGCGGGATAATTGAACAGGTTCTGGAGAATGGCATTTGGGTAAACAAAACCAAAACTGAATTTGTCCTGAATCAATACAATATTCCAATCGGCATACTTTCATACAACTGGGAAAGAGACGATTGGATGATTTACAGTAAAACAACAAACCTTACCTGGGCCGACTGGCCAACCAGAAAATTGGCCGCTTACACATTACTCTACTGGCAAAACAATACATGGTTTAATGGAGAACGTTATTTCACCCAGTACGATGGAGAAAATTACACTGCAACAACCGAAACGTGGGTCAATGTTGAATGGGTAAACACCAAAAGAGAAACTTACTCGCGAACCTTATTTAATGAAGAAATTATCCTGGAAAACTGGACTGAATCGGGATGGGAAAAAACGGAAAAGTACATGGGCACATTTGATGCATATGGCAATCCAACCGGAATGTTTTACAGTACATGGCATGAAAATAAATGGGTTACTGAAACGGAGCTTTTTTTCGATCTGGCTTTCAACCAATCGAACGATGTCGTTGAAATGATATTTCGTTACCGTGACTCCGGTCTTTCGGTACCGATAAATATTGCAAAATACAAATACAGCAACTTTATTCATTTTGGAACTACCGATGTAAAAGATGTTTATGTGCTGGAAAATGTAACGGCTTTTCCAAATCCGGCAGCCAACAGTCTTAATATCAGGATTGATGACACAAATACTTCAGAATTCAATGTAAGCATCACCAATCTTGCTGGCCAAACAATTTTTACCAAAAACTATTCTTCTCCAACCATCACGGTAAATACCGAAGGTTTCACGAAAGGTATGTACCTGCTGAATTTAAAAAGCAGCGATGGCAAAATATATAACAGCAAATTCCTAAAAAAATAAACACAACGATGTATTCAGAAAACAAAAATTAAACAATTAAAAAATGGAAACAATCAGAATTTTTTCAACTCCACACAAAGCGCTCAGAAAAACAATGTCAGAATTTATGGTCCTTTGCGGACAAACCAATTTTAAAGAACCCGAATCAATAGAAAAGCTTAAAAAAACCGGGGCCGAAATGTTTTTTCTTTTGACATCACATGCCGAAAACGAAGATAAAATCATTTTAAGTGAGCTTGAAGCCAAATTTCCAGGAGCATCGAAACACGACAAACTCGACCACATAGAAATTGAGCAGATACAGCAACAACTTGAGGATTGGTTGGAAAAGCTTGACACAACCGTCTCTCCCAATGAGGCTTATGATTTTTACCTACGATTTGCAGCTTTTTACAGCCGATATCTCGACCATACCAACGAGGAAGAAACCGTTACCCAGCAAGCGATTTGGGATCATCTGACTGTTGAAGAACAGATGGCTGTAAATAAAGAAATTTTAAAGAAAATGGATATGGAAACGTATGCACTTTGGCTCAAGCACATCATTCCGGCACAAAGTGAAACGGAAAACCTGCGGATGTTCGTGGCAATCAGCAAAAATTTTCCGGCTTCTGATTTCGACTCACTCATTGGCACTTTAAAACAAATGATACCGGAAAACGAATTCTCAAAACTGAAAAGTAATTTGTGGATCACTTCCGTGAACTATTAAAGCAACCCATAAATCACCCGAAGTACATTTAAGTTTTGTTAAATATCCCTTAATAGTTTTAGTTTGGTTTTAAGATGTGATCGACGATCACATCTTTTTTTATTAAAACGTCTCACATTCACATTTCTATGTGATTTCGGAAGTCTCTGATATCGAAGAACTTTGTAGAAAATAATGATTAGAGAAAATTTAAAAAACAGAAGCATGAAACGACCATGAGAAAATCTTTTGCACACGGGAGAATGATTATTTGGGAGTTCCATGTGGCAATTAAAGAACAAATTATAAACACATGAAAACAATTAAAATTAGATTATTTGCGGCTATTTTATTAGCTCTTTCTGTATCGTGCAGTAAAGATCCGTTCATTACGGATTATCATCCTAATCCGGATGAATTTGAATCGAATCCCGATCACCCGATGAAAGATTCACTTCAGGTTATCATCGATAAATATATCGGGAAAGGAATTCCTGGAATTCAGGCAGTTGTAAAAAACGGCGATGGCTGGTTGCACGTGACGGGCGGTTTTGCCAAAGTAGAAACAGAAAGCCCCTTTAAACCCGGCGGAACTTCGTGGTTATTCAGCATTACCAAAACTTACACCGCAGCGCTTGTGATGAAACAAATTGAGAAAAATTCGATTAATCCCGACCACTTCATAAAAGACTATCTGCCGGAAAGCGTGTTAAGCAATGTTGAAGGAAACGAAAAAATTACCGTCCGGATGCTACTAAACCACACTTCAGGAATTGTAAACGTAACCGAACTGCCCGTATTTATGGTTGGACAATTGAATGATCCACTGAACCAGCCTTCTTTGACAGAACGCCTTACAATGATTAAAGATGAACCTCTGGCGTTTGAGCCGGGTACTGATTTTATGTATTCGAATACCAACTATTTGCTGTTACAGCTTATGCTCGAACATGTGACCGGGAAAAGCTACGAGCAACTATTGAGGACAGAAATTCTTCAGCCGCTTAATCTGGAACGCACCTACTTCAAGGTTTCTGATCAACAAGCAGTTAATCTTGGGCTACCAAATTACTATTTCGACCGTTATGCCAACGAGCAACTCGAAAACATTACGGCCTGGAATAATGCCCTTGCCAACACCAGCGACGGCTATGGCGGTATAGCCGCAACACCGGCCGATGCCGTTAAATTTTACGATGCTCTTCTGAAGGGGAAAGTTGTTTCGGCAAGTTCGCTTCAGGAAATGAAAACCTGGGTTAGCGGGAAAACTTCGACCGAACCGGAATATGGAGAAGGCTTTGAATACTGGCAGTTTAAAGAAGGCTCAACGCCCCAGTTTGGGCACGAAGGCGATGGTATTGGCTGCTCCACTCAACTATTTTACGTTCCCGACAACCATACTATTTTGTATATCAACGTAAATGTCGGGAGGCAACTGTTTGGCCCCTACCTATTTAAAATTACAGATATGAAGCGGGAACTTTGTCGGTATGCGGCCAATTGGAGTGAATAAAATCGGCAAATGAATTTATAGTGAGGAAGATATTTATTTGTGCGGTTTGCATGGTTGTAACCTTGCTATCGCCATTTGAAAGGGCAAAGGCTCAGACTTTGACCATAAAAAACGGTAAGTTGACAGAATTAATAAGCACTTTTATTGACGTCTATAATTCAGGAGATAGTGTTGAATACAAAAACTGGTTTATAAACTCTGGCTTAAACAAAACAGAAATTGAAAATGCGGTTAAAAGCAACCTTAACGCTTATGGCTATATTGGAAAAGTAAAAATCAGGAAGACAAACATTGTTTCTTCAACAAAAGTTGAAGCATGGGTACAGACTTTCGCTTACGATTCCTGGTGGAAATTTTCAGTGGTTACCGACTCCACACAAAACTTCAAATACAGGATTATTCAGCCAGCCGGGTTTAACGAATCGTTCATTCAGAAGGGTAAATTGTCTGAGAATGAAATTATTTCAGGGGTAGATTCCTATTGTAAGCGACTTGCAGATTCAAATGTTTTTGCCGGAAATGTATTTATTGCACTCAAGGATCGGGTGATATATTCCAAGTCTTTTGGCAATAACCCGCAAGGAGCGCCAAATAACTTTGAGCAACAATTTGGGCTGGCTTCGCTTGGGAAAATGTTTACCGCAGTAAATATTTTGCAACTGATAGAACAAGAGCAAATCTGTCTTGACTCAACAGTTGCAACGTATCTTCCCCAATATAAAAATAAAGTTATAGCTAAAGAGGTTACTATCAGGCATCTTCTTACCCATACATCAGGGATGGGTGATTTTTTTGAGAGCCCGGATTATCAGAAAAATGCAGCAAATTATAAAACTACCGCTGACTTTTTGCCTCTGCTGGAATCTGATACGTTAAGTTTTAAACCCGGAAGCAGTTGGCAATACAGCAATTCGGGCTTTATCCTTTTAGCTGCAATAATCGAAAAAGTTACCGGAAAGCGATTCGTCAGTTATGTGGAAACCAATATTCTGCAAAAAGCCGGTATGACGAAAACCGAAGTTGGCAGCGGCGCAGGTGGAGGACTTTCAACCATATCGGATTTGTTCCAATTCGCCAATGCTTTAAAAAGCAACAAGCTATTGAACCCGGAAACAACTAAGTTATTCTTCGAATACACAGTTGACGGAACCTGGGGATTAGGCAGTGCTCACCAAAAACTTGGAACCGAAATGATTTTTGGACATGGGGGAGATTATGAGGGCGTGTGTACCGATTTTAGTATGTACTTAAAATCTGGGCATACAGTCATCATATTATCCAATACAGACCCTCCTTTTGCACATTTCATAAGCGATAAGATTAAAGAACTCATTATTAGAAGATAATGGATATACCGATTAAACTGATCCCCTTTCCATCAGTAAGCGACTTTGATCTTTTCAAAGAAAAGTTAATAGTTAATCTCATAATTAGACTCATTTTTTGTTTAGAAAAAATGGTCTCGTTTTCGTGCTTAAAACTATCCTTGTTGGTCTTATTTCCAAGCATTAAAACGAACCAAAATAAATCAAAATAAATTAATTATCAGAATTTTACATCGATCACCGAGACCTGTTTGTAATTTTCCGGGAATAGGTCTCGATTCAGTCTCGTTTACTTTGCGAGTTGATGCATATTTTGGCACTTTCCCGAAAATAAAAAAGCGCTTAAACCTTTGATTTAAGCGCTTTTAGTGTCAATTGATGTCTTTTAGTGTGACCCAGCTGGGATTCGAACCCAGGACCCCATCCTTAAAAGGGATGTGCTCTACCTGCTGAGCTACTGAGTCATCCTTAATCTGCTCTTGTTTTTCAAAAGCGGATGCAAAAATAGACTTTCAATTCTAAAAAAACAACGTTTCCACCACTTTTTATTTCATTAAATCACAACACACTTATTATCAATATCTTTTATTCAAACCAATTTGAAAAAACATGTCTTTTATCTTTCATGAACCCCAGTTCTTCAAAACATTTTCTAAATTTACCAACACGAAAATGGCATTTGAAAGTCAGTTTCTTTCTTTTTCTATCTGTTTTTCAGTTTATACTTAAAAGCTCATTACTATGAATATTCAAATGGTTGATCTATACAATCAGTACCTTAAAATTAAAGATGAGATTGATGCAGAAATGCAGGAAGTTATCAAATCTTCAGTTTTTGTAAAGGGCGGAAAAGTTAACGAATTCGAAGAAAACCTAAGTAATTACCTCGGAGTGAACCATGTAATCGCCTGTGGAAATGGGACTGATGCTTTGCAAATCGCTTTGATGGCCTCTGATTTGAAAGAAGGAGATGAAGTAATTACAACGCCGTTTACATTTGTTTCTACATTGGAAGTTATGGCTCTGATGAAACTAAAACCTGTAATAGCCGATGTCGATCCTGACACTTTTACAATTTCGCCAGAGAAAGTGGCGCAACACATAACACATTTAACTAAAGCAATTGTACCAGTCCACCTATACGGACAATGCGCCAACATGGAAGCTCTACTGACCATTGCAAACGACAATAATTTAATAATCATAGAAGATGCCTGCCAGGCGCTGGGAACTGAGTACATTTTTCGCAACGGGATGGCTGCAAAAGCCGGAACCATTGGGGATATTGCCTGCAACTCGTTTTTTCCGACCAAAAACCTGGGTGCTTTTGGCGACGGCGGCGCTATTTATACCAACAACCACGAATTGGCTCAAAACATGCGTTCCATTGCCAATCATGGCATGAGTAAGCGATATTATTACCAGCAAATTGGATTAAATTCGCGACTGGATGCCCTTCAGGCTGCAATTCTGAACGTAAAATTGAAGTACCTCGAAAATTTTATTTCGGCACGTCAATCGGCTGCCGATTTTTACGATCAAAATCTTTGCGATATACCGGGAATATTTATTCCGGCCAGGGCTCCTTACAGCACTCATACCTTCCATCAATATACCATCAAAGTGCTGAAAAAGAGAGATGAACTTCAAAAATTCTTGGCATCGAAAGGCATTCCGAGCATGATCTATTATCCTGTTCCGCTGCATCTTCAGGAAGCTTATCAATACCTGGGATATAAAAAAGGCGATTTTCCGGTCTCCGAGAAACTTTCGGAACAAGTGTTATCTTTGCCCATGCATACCGAACTGACAGAAGAACAACTTGACTACATCACTTCTGCCGTTCGCGAATTTTTCAGCTAATGGAAGCATTATTTTTTGCACACGAAACCGCTATCATCGACAACGGATGCCAAATTGGCGAAGGAACCAAAATCTGGCATTTCACGCACATTATGCCCAACTGCTCAATTGGCAACAATTGCTCGATTGGCCAAAATGTAGTTATTTCTCCTGAAGTGAAGATTGGAAATGGAGTTAAAATCCAGAACAATGTTTCGGTTTACACCGGCGTGATCTGCGAAGACGATGTTTTCCTCGGGCCATCGGCCGTTTTCACCAATGTGATTAACCCGCGTAGTGCCATTGTACGCCGCAACGAATTTAAAACCACTTTGGTACAAAAAGGCGCAACCATTGGCGCCAACGCAACAATTGTTTGTGGTATAACAATCGGCAAATACGCTTTTGTTGGTGCCGGGGCTGTGGTTACCAAAAACATTCCTGATTATGCCTTGGTTATTGGCAACCCAGGCCGCCAAACCGGATGGATGAGCGAATACGGTCATAAACTGAAATTCAATGCAGACGGAATTGCCATTTGCCCCGAAAGTCAAGAGAAATACCAGATGGACAACGGAAAAGTATCAAAAATCACCCAATAGAATTTACCCATGTCAACTGAAAAGAAAGTACGATTTGCCGTTGTCGGACAAGGACACATCGGCAAACGCCATGCTGAGATGATTCTTCGCAATTCAAATGCCGAACTGGCTGCCGTTTGCGATATTCTTTCGCCCGAAGCCTGTAAAATACCGCACACCGATGTTTCGTTCTATCATTCGCTCGACGAAATGCTCGATAAAACACAGAACCTGGATGTGCTTAACATTTGTACTCCCAACGGACTTCATGCGGAAATGGCGTTGAAGGCGCTCGAAAAAGGGCTTCACGTGGTAATCGAAAAACCGATCGCACTCAGCAAATCCGACGCCGAAAAAATCGTATTCAAATCGCTCGAAAAGCATAAAAATGTATTTTGCGTAATGCAGAACCGTTATTCGCCACCTTCAGTTTGGCTGAAAAAAGTGATTGACGAAAGGCTTCTGGGGAAATTATACCATGTGCAAATAAATTGTTACTGGAACCGCGATGACCGCTATTATACCCGTAAAAACTGGCACGGCGATGCCAAGCTCGATGGCGGAACATTATTTACGCAATTCTCGCATTTTATCGACATCATGTACTGGCTGTTTGGAGACATTAAAAATATTGCCGGTCAATTTAAAGATTTTAACCATCAGACACTTACCGACTTTGAGGACACAGGAATCGTAAACTTCGAATTCGTTAACGAAGGCATTGGCACCTTAAATTATTCGACCGCCATTTATGCCGAAAATCTGGAAAGCAGCCTGACGATCATTGGAGAGAAAGGAACAATAAAGGTAGCCGGACAGTATATGAACGAGGTGGTTTACTGCAACATTCAGGGCTATCAAATGCCTGAACTGGAAGCCAGCGCACCGCCAAACGACTATGGTCTGTATAAAGGTTCGGCACAAAACCATCATCTTGTCATTCAGAATGTTGTCGACACTTTAAATGGGAATGTACCGATAAGTACAAATGCTTTGGAGGGATTAAAAGTGGTAGATATTATTGAACGCATTTACGAAGTGAGAGACCTTGTATGGAAAAAATAAGCCCTGCCAACGAGTATTTCTGGCACGCATTATATATCAAATCAAGAGCCGAAAAAAAAGCGCTCAGCGATTTGCAGTTGAAGGAAATTGAAGCTTTTTTGCCGCTTCAGCGAAAATTGAGGCAATGGAGCGACCGCAAGAAGTGGGTCGATATGCCATTGATTCCCGGCTATTTATTTGTAAAAGTCAGCCGAAAGGAATACGATCTTGCGCTTCAGTCGTCTTTCCATGTCGTAACTTATGTTCGGTTTGAAGGGAAAGCAGCCGTAATTCCCGAGCAGCAAATTGAATACCTGAAATTATTGCTGAAACAAAACAATCTCGACATCGAAATAACCCAGGAAAAACTGGAGCCGGGACAATTGATCGAAGTAATTGCCGGTCCGTTGATTGGTCTGCGTGGTAAGCTTTTGCAGCGAAACGGCAAGAAAAAAGTAGCTATCGAGCTCGAAGACATTGGCCATTCTGCCCTTGTCGAGATTTCGGTTAACGATATTACGCCCGTAAAAGAAGATTAATCAAAGAAAGGAAGTAATATGAACGCTGAACTTCTGATTAATAAAGCAATAGTTGCCGCAATTGCTGCCGGCGAAGAAATTTTGGAAGTGTACACCACTAACGATTTTGACGTAGTTTCGAAGGAAGATGATACTCCGGTTACCAAAGCCGACAAGAAAGCACACAACCGAATTCAGGAAATACTTGAATCTACCAAACTCCCGATTTTAAGCGAAGAAGGCTTGCATACCAGCTTTCAGGAGCGAAAAAAATGGGAATTTTTCTGGCTGGTCGATCCACTCGACGGCACCAAAGAATTCATTAAGCGGAACGATGAATTTACGGTAAACATTGCCTTAATCTCCGGAAACGAGCCATTGGCAGGCGTTGTGTATGTTCCAGTAACCCGTACAATTTATGTTGGTGTGCAAAATGTCGGTGCGTTCAAACTGATTCAGCCCGATTCGTCTTGTACTTTTCAAACTTTGCAGGAAAACGGAACAAAACTTCCGGCAACAAACACCGGCTCCGAATATGTTGTTGCCACCAGCCGTTCGCACAAAAACCCGCAAACAGAGCAATACATTGCCCAATTAAAAAATGAACACGCAAACGTTCGGATTGAAGCTGTTGGCAGCGCCTTAAAACTCGCCCGAATTGCAGAAGGGAGCCTAAGTATTTACCCCAAAATAGGCAAAACTATGGAATGGGATACCGCCGCCGGACATGCTGTGTTAAAGGCTTCAGGGAAAAATATCTTCCTTCAAGATTTAAAAACCGAACTGGTTTACAACAAGGAAAATTTGGTTAATCCCGATTTTGTGGCAGTTTAAACACTCCTATCACATCTTTGTTAAAATCTTCCAGCCTGAAAATTAATTCGAGGTTATTTTTTGCTATTCAGTATTAATACCAAGCAATAAAAGAGTCAAAAGTATTATTTTGGCGCGCTCAAAATGTAATTAAAAGATATGACAGAATATAGTCTTTCACACCTGAAAGAGCTTGAAGCCGAAGCCATTCACATCATTCGGGAAGTGGCTGCCGAGTTCGAAAATCCGGTAATGCTCTACTCCATCGGCAAGGATTCGTCGGTAATGGTTCGCCTGGCCGAAAAAGCGTTTTACCCCGGAAAAGTTCCATTTCCATTAATGCACATCGACTCGAAATGGAAATTTCGGGAAATGGTTGAATTCCGCGACAATTATGCCCGCGAAAACGGTTGGAACCTCATAGTTCACTATAACAAAGCGGCTTACGAAGCCGGTGTTGGCCCATTCACACACGGAAGCAAATACCACACCGATGTAATGAAAACCCAGGCTTTGCTCGAGGGTTTGAACAAATACAAGTTCGATGCAGCTTTTGGTGGCGCCCGCCGCGACGAGGAAAAATCGCGCGCCAAAGAACGTATTTTCTCGTTCCGCGATAAATTTCACCAGTGGGACCCCAAAAACCAGCGGCCAGAATTGTGGGACATCTATAATGCCCGCGTTCACAAAGGCGAGTCTATTCGCGTCTTCCCCATTTCGAACTGGACAGAATTGGACATTTGGCAATACATCCGTTTGGAAAAAATACCAATTGTGCCTTTGTATTTTGCCAAAGAACGCCCGGTAGTAAACGTTGACGGTAACCTGATTATGGTTGACGATGACAGAATGCCGAAAGAAATGGCCGAAAAAGCTGAAATGAAAATGGTTCGTTTCCGCACCCTGGGCTGCTACCCGCTTACCGGCGCCGTTGAATCGGAAGCCGATACCATCGAAAAAATCGTGGAAGAAATGATGACCGTAACCGTTTCGGAACGAACCACCCGTGTGATTGACTTCGATCAGGATGGCTCTATGGAACAGAAAAAGAGAGAAGGGTATTTTTAAAAGTTGTCGGGGAGGGAAAGGTTATAATTGTTGTCATTGTTCGTTTTGTTGTCATTGTTAAAAATCAACGCCAAAACTGATAGAAATGAAAAGTTATAAAGATCTTGAAATATATATACAGGCATTTGATATAGCTGTTCGGATATATTTCATGACAATTAAACTTCCCAATCCCGATAAGTTCGAAACTGGCAGCCAAATCAGACGTTCGAGCCAGTCAATAAAAGACAATATTGTTGAAGGCTATGGCAGGAGAAGGTACAAAGCCGATTTTATAAAGTTTCTGGTTTATAGTCATGCCTCATTATTGGAATCAACGTCTCAGGCTGAATTCTTAAATGCAGTTCATCCTGAAACCGGTTGGCAGGGAATAATTGAGGAACTAAATAAATTAGGAGTTAAAATCTCAAACTTTATTACTTACGTCGAAACCAATTGGAAAACCTGACAACAACGACAACAATTACAACAACGACAACATTTTAATATGACAACACCAACTATTGATATTAACGCATACCTCGATCAGGACGAGAAAAAAGATTTGCTAAGATTGCTGACTGCAGGATCGGTTGACGATGGAAAATCGACACTGATTGGCCGTTTGCTGTTCGACAGCAAGAAAATATACGAAGATCAACTTTCAGCATTGGAACGCGACAGCAAGCGCGTTGGCCATGCCGGCGAAGAAATTGATTACGCTTTGTTGCTCGACGGGCTGAAAGCCGAACGCGAACAGGGAATCACCATCGACGTGGCCTACCGCTATTTCTCGACCAACAAGCGCAAATTCATTATTGCCGACACGCCCGGGCACACACAATACACCCGCAACATGGTTACAGGCGCATCAACCGCCAACCTGGCCATCATCCTGATTGACGCTACCAAGGGCGTGATTACCCAAACCCGCCGCCATACATTTTTGGTGGCGCTGCTCGGTATTAAACACGTAGTTTTGGCCGTGAACAAAATGGATTTGGTGAACTACGATCAAAAAGTATTCAACGACATTTGTGCCGACTACAAAGCATTCGTGACTCAATTGGATGTACCGGATGTCAACTTCATCCCGCTTTCGGCGCTGAAAGGCGAAAACGTGGTGGAACCAACTACACTGATGCCCTGGTATCACGGACCAAGCATGCTCGAATTCCTCGAATCGGTACACATCAGCAGCGACCGCAACTTCGACGATATGCGTTTCCCGGTGCAGTACGTGCTTCGTCCCGACCTCGATTTCCGCGGATTTTCGGCCAAGATAGCTTCAGGAATTGTTCGCAAAGGCGAAGAAATTATGGTGCTGCCGTCGCGTAAAACCTCGAAAATAAAAGAAATAATTACTTACGACGGAAACCTCGACGAAGCTTTTCCGCCTCAATCGGTAACCATTACCCTTGAAGACGAAATTGACATTTCGCGCGGCGATATGCTTGTTTATCCGGATAATCTTCCGCGCGTGGAACGTCATTTCGAGTCGATGCTGGTTTGGATGGACGAAAAACCAATGGATCCCAGCGTGAATTTCTTCCTGAAACACGCCAACAACACCACCCGCATGAGGTTGGATAAAATTCAGTATAAAATTGACGTGAACACGCTGCAAAAATCGAACGTCGATCATTTCGAGCTGAACGAAATTGGCCGCGTGGTAATTACCACGAACAAAGCCATTTTCTTCGATCCGTATAAGAAAAACCGCGCCACCGGTTCGTTTATCCTGATTGACCCAATGACCAACAATACTGTGGCCGTGGGGATGATCATCGACAAACTAAATGCCGAAGATTTGCCTTCGAAAATAGTGGACGAAAAGACACTCGAAGCGACCAAACAGCGCATCCACCGCGGCGAATGCCTCATTTCTGACGACCAAAGACAACGAAGATTCAATCAGAAAGGCTCGACCCTCTGGATTACCGGATTACACGGTTCAGGAAAAAATGAGCTGGCATTCACGCTCGAAAAAGAACTGTTTGAAGCAGGTGCGACCGTTGTTTTGCTCGACGGTAGCTCCATTCGTTCAGGCCTTTCCAAAGAGCTCGATTATTCGCCTGCCGACCGCGCCGAACATCTTCGCCGTGTGGCACACATCAGCAAATTACTGAACGATCAGGGAATCATTACCATTTGCTCGTTCATTTCTCCTGATGAAAATATCCGCCAACAGGTGGTTCAGATCATTGGTGAAGATCGTTTTACGCTGGTGTACATGGATGCTTCGCTCGAATTCTGCAAAAACAACAAGCCCGAATTGTACGAAAAATACGAACAGGGAAAAGTTCAGCACATTCCGGGAGTCGATCTGCCATTCAGCATTCCCGAAATAGCCGATTTGACCTTGAAGCCTGAAGAACGTGCACACAATGCCCAAACCATTATGGAGTATCTGGCAGATAGAAAGATTTTCCCGATTATATAGTAAGAAAATTTTAGATGATAGATATTAGACAAAAGACTCAGCAATGGGTCTTTTGTCGGTTTATTTCAGCATGTTGTGATGATTTCGGTGAATGCAATCGACCTGATTACACAGCGCACACATATACTCGCGATATTGCACCTGCTCTCCGACTCCGATAATTCCGCTAACCGACTTAATCGGGTGCATCAGCGCCGAATCGGTAAGTCTTATTCCACAACATTCCGGAGGAAAAAATGAGAACAATTTATGCTGGTCGGCCACATTCCATTTGCAGTAGCCGGGGCTGTAACGGTTGGTAATTGCCATCCCCTGAGCAAGCGCCACCCTTTTAATTTCAGATTGCAGCTCGTCGGTGGCCGACTCAACAATCATCGAACCCAGTAAATCGAAAACATAGCCTAATACCGGATCATCGCCTGAAAGTAATTCTTGCGAACGGCGGCTAATCCCCTCGCCTGCTGTACAAATAAAAAAGGCAACCGAAGTAGAGTTTCGCAGCTCTTTGGCTACTGTGCGCCCGACGCCAAACTCGCTTCCTTCAACCAAAATACAACTGCGATTTTCTGAAAATTCAACATCCTTTTTAAAAACAAAAGCACCTTTGATGTTGCACAAGGTATGCGCTTCACGAACGGCCTGATCGAGGTATTCGTTAAAGGGCTCAGGCAAAAGTCCGCCGGGGTAGCCCAGCAAGGCCGACAGATGATCCAAATCGAGCTTCAGATTTTCAAGCAAATAGGAGGTTTCGTGTATCATCGTTCACATAAATTTTCAAACATTTTCTGAAGATTTTCTTTTTCCTGAAAATTTCCAATCAGAACTATTTCTGTTGGCGCCTGGAAATAATCAGCTGTCACGAGACTATAATCGTCAAAACTGCCCTGTAAAAACAACTTTTCTCCTGAAAGCATATTAATGTACCCTTTACTCCTGATGCAGCCTGAAATACAGATTTTCAGAAAGCATTCCAAATTTTCCGAAGAGATTAACCGGCTGGTTTTTATCACCACTGACTCCAGATTTGGACGTCCGTTTTCTGCCTGTTCATTCGCCGGAAAAAACTTCATCACTTTTTTGCTTGTCTTGAAATCAACATTTGCAAACCTAGTTGGCAAAATCCCGGCAAACGGATTGAGCTTTTTTACCTGCAAAATAACATCATTCATGCTATTCTCAGCTAAATCGGTTTTGTTGACAATTATGGAATCGGCAATACGGATTTGATGCACGACTCGGGTTTGAAGGCCTGCGATCTTCCAGAAATTTCGCGCATCAACCAGGCACCAGACCCGATCGAGATAAACCCTGCTTTTTAAGGCTGACGACTGAAAGATCTGCCCGACACTCAGCGGATCAGACATTCCTGACGCTTCCATAATCAGCTCGTCGGGCTGATGCTGATCGACAAATGCAGCAAGTGACTCCACGAAACTACCGAGCAAACACACGCAGAAAACCGAGCCATTGTTTACTTCAAGCAACTCAAATCCCAATGAAGATTGGCGAAGCTCCTGCCCGTCAATATTCGAGTCTGAAAATTCATTCTGGATCACTCCAATCTTCCTTTGTCCGGCGAAAGTTGCCAGATAATTTTTCAGGAAAGTTGTTTTGCCGCTTCCTAAAAAACCAGTTATTAAATGCAAAGGGATTGACATTGATTAATTGATTGAAGGAATGCCTGTTAATATCTATATTATTTAAACGGATTCTGTCATTCCTATTGTTTCGGGAACTTGAAACCTGAAACTTGGAATTTGAAACTCCTATAAGCTTTTCACCACGCGGTGTACCTGACAAATGTGATCGGGAGTAGTGCCGCAGCAGCCGCCGATGATGTTGGCTCCGGCATCCACAATTTCTTTCACCCTTCCGGCCATGTCAGCAGGCGATTCGGGAAATGTTGTCTCACCATCGCAATAGTGCGGCATCCCGGCGTTTGCATGGATCAGGACAGGAACTGTGGCGTTCACCAGCCTGATTTCTTTCACAATCTCTATCATATTGGCAATACCGTTTCCACAGTTGGCACCAATCACATCGGCACCGGCTTCAACGAGAGTATCAACCATTTCGGCAGGCGAAATGCCCATCATGGTGCGGTATTCGCCGGTAACGGTTTTGTCGAAAGTCATCGTGCAAAAAACCGCACAACCTGTGTTTTCTTTGGCGGCTTTAACGGCAATGCGGGCTTCGTCAAGATCGGTCATAGTCTCAATAACGATTGCATCCGAACCTCCAGCCGCAAGAGCAATTGATTGTTGTTTAAATGCGTTGTACAATTCGTCTTCAGTCACCTCTTCCATCATGAGCAACTTCCCGGTTGGTCCAACCGAACCTAAAACATACCTGTCTGGTCCGGCAGCTTTTCGGCTTAATTCAGCGGCAGCCCTGTTTATTTCGTCAACCTTGTTTTCAAGTCCGTAATTTTTCAGCTTGAAATAATTTCCGCCAAAGCTGTTGGTTTCAACCATATCTGCTCCGGCATCAATGTAACTTTGCGCAATCGCCTGCACATCGTTTGGGCGCGACAAATTCCATTCTTCCGGGCATTCGCCGGGCTGTAATCCTTTCTGCTGAAGGAAAGTTCCCCATGCTCCATCCGAAACCAGCACTCTCCCCGATTTTATTTCGTCAATTATTTTGCTCATGATAATATTTTTTGCTGCTGGCAACCGGCAGCTAGTTGCTGGCTGCCAGCTACAATTATTAAATTTCTTTAATCCACTCCTTAATCACATCCAGCGAAGGTACCGAAGCCTCCGATTTTAATTTATAATTTACCGTGACAATCGCCGGACCTTTCTTGATTCCATACGAATTCATGATTGTTTTATCGGTAATTACCTTAACTGTGATTTCTTTCCCAAGTTCGGTTATGGCACGTTTTACCCTTTTCAGTGGCTCGGCGCACTCTTTTCCCGACTCTCCAAAGATGATAATTTCGCTGCGTTTTGATTTGATTCGAAGCTTCATTTTTTCATTGATACGCTTCTGAATGGCTTCGATAATCTGGTTTTGCGGCGGAATTTTCGACACAAATACAATCTTTCCATCGATGCATATAGTCGGGATATTTTTTACCATCAACGACGACATGAACGATACCGACTCCATTTTTTTGATTGGATGTTCGCGCCATTCAACTACGCCTTCAAACTGCGGGGCAACGCGCTTTACTGCTTCAACCATATACTGGCAGGGGGCGCACGATTCTGAATCGAGGGTGATAATATCGACAATCACCTTATCCGACTGGCCGTAATCCTTCATGTTCAGAACATCAAGCTTACTTTCCCTGCTTTCAATTTTTCGGGCAACATCGCGCAAATACTGGTCGAACACCAACTCTGAAACCGCCTTGATGTTTTCCACCGGCGTTTTCATCGGAAGATCGCAGCCCGGCGCCAGAATAAATCCAACGTTTCCGCCCAAATCGAGGCACGCAAGAGCATCTTGTTTGGCATCTTCTTCATCGCCCATCAACAATACGACGGTAAGCTTCAGGTTGCCTCCAAAACTGATTTTCTTCTGCAACGCGATTTCCTTCACGTAATCGAGCGGGATGTTTTCATCGATTGAAATATTATCCGGACGGCAGTCGCACATCGCTTCAATATTCTGCTGTGCGTGACCGCAAACAAAGAACGAACTCAGTTTCTGTTTGCTCCTGACATATTCAAAAATGCGCGTCGCATAAGGTGTCACAAACATTTCGAACGACAAAGGATCGATCTGGCTGGTCATCGGGTCAACAACAGCAATTACATCACAACCGGCATCAATCAGCATTTCAGAATACTTGACGGCAACAGTAGTACAAAATTCCATAATTTCCATCACCTGATTCGGATCTTCAAACATTTTCATAAAAATGTCAGTCCCAAGCAAATGCAACGCCAGCGTGAAAGGCCCGGTAATTAGGCCATACAAGGCAATTTCAGGATAGCTGGCTCTTAATGTACGGGTTGTTTCCAGCACCAGCGGAATCCGTCCCTGATGAGCCTCAGGCACTTTTAAATTGGCTAAAGCAACGCCTTCCGATAATGGATGTGAAACAACCGCTGGCGGATTTTCCTTGGCCCAATTCAGCCGACAACCCAAAATTTCGGCTTCCAACTGCAAATCGAAACCCACCGGAATTCCGTCAGGTTTATACAATTCAATGGCTTTGGTCAAACCTGCAATCATATTTTCTGCCGATTTTAGGTATTCATCTGCCGATAACCCTATCAGATACCCACCATGAACACCAACAAAAGGAACCCAGGGCGTACGCTCAACGGGTTCAAGAGCAAACGCCTTTTTTATTAATGAAAGTCCGTGCATTTTATACGTCTTTAGGCAACTTTGGAATTTAAAAATTCAACGATTCCCTGAGGATCTGGCGAGTAGCAATCGGCGCCAATTTTTTGGCAGAAGTCGTTATTTACAGGCGCACCGCCAATGGTAACAACGGTATCAGGAAGCGCCGCCTTGATGTCTTTGGTAATTTTCTCCATGCTAGCCATTGTGGTTGTCAGAAGCGCCGACAAGCCAACAAACGCACCCGGATGCTCTTTAATTGCTGCAATAAATTTATCAGAGGCCACATCGGTGCCAAGGTCAACCACTTTATAGCCGTTGCCTTCAACCATCATGCTCACCAGGTTTTTGCCAATGTCGTGCAAATCGCCCTGGACCGTACCAATAATAAACGTACCCTTTTGCTTGGCGGCTCCTGATAAAAAGTGTGGTTTCAGATGAATCATGGCAGTGCTCATGGCCTTAGCCGACATCAGTACCTGAGGAACAAATACTTTGTTCTCGCGAAATTTCACACCAATGCGTTCCATTCCTGGCATCAATCCTTTCGAAAGGATATCTTGCGGGTGAACGCCTTGATCCAACGCTTTTCGGGTAATTTCGTCGGCGCCCTCCTGCCCTTTCATTTGCGGTGGATAAGGTGATGCTATATTTATTTTACCAAACTCAACACATTCAGCTAATTTCGTTAACAAATCTTCCATAATTCAGGTTTTTGATTTTTTGTATTTCAAAAGTAGGCGAGATAAAAGACGAAAAAAATAGTATTTTCTTTGATAAAGATGGAAAATATAACTTTTTTTGAAAGGGAAAAACAATAACGACCAGTTAAAGCCTTAAGATTCTTCGCGTCGCTCTGAATGACAGCTTCAACCATTTTGTTATAAAGTTGTAAAGGGACAGTCTGGCGGCTTTGCCGCCAGACTGTCCCTTTACAAAAACAAAAATGATTGTTATTCTGAACGTAACGAAGTGAAGCGAAGAATCCAACTGGCTCTGACAAACTCTAAATTTAGCAGAGATGATTTTAAAGAAGCGCTTTTTCAAACTTCCTCCTTACCTGATTAGTGAGCAGCAAAACAATCCACTCACCAAGAATTTGTATTTAAGCGAGTTATCCGAAGTTCTAATTAAGCGCGATACGCTATGGTCGGATCAGGTTAAACTGGAAGACCACCTGCTGATTTATTGCACAAAAGGTGAGGCGATTATTCAAATTGCGAACGATCTGGTTCCTTTTCGACAAAATCAATACTGCATCATCCCATCCGGGTTCCTGTTCAGGTTGCAATCTGGCGAAAGCGATCCTTCGGTTTTCTTTACCTGTAAGTTCAATGGGAAAAAAACTAAAATCATGGAAAATGATTTTACAGTGGTCCGAGACCTGATTCCATCAACCAATAACTTGGTAGCCAACAGAATCATGCTGTTTGATGAGCTATTCAATAACCTCACCAAAGGTTTTTACAACGCCAATTATCAATACATTAACCTTTGCTTTGGGCATTTGCTTGCCACTTTTATTTATGCCAGCCGAACCAGCGACGACATTCTGGAAGAACAAAACCCGGGAATCAGCCGTGCAATACAGTTTATGGAACAGAACATGAATAAGAAACTGACACTAGACGAAATTGCCGACGAAGCGGGTTATTCACCATCTTATTTGACAACTATTTTCCGAAAAAAAACCGGATACAGCCCACTCAGCTACTTTTCGCACCTCAGGATTACTAAAGCCTGCGAATACCTCGATTTCAGCAAAATGAAGATTAAGGAAATCTCCTTTCTAATGGGCTATACCGACCCGTATTACTTCTCGAAAGACTTTCAAAAGAAAATTGGATCCTCGCCCCGAAACTACCGAAACAGAATAAATAGAAAGTTACAATGAGCGCATGGCGCCCCAAAATGGTTAAACAGTTCTATTTTCGAGCTTCAAAACATTGACATTTGTCATGTTTTAATCGAATACTAAGTTCATAAAGAAATGTATCTTATTTGTTTTCAAAGAAATATTCAGAGAAACAGATTTCTCAAAATAAAACATATATTAAAATATATATATATTTAGATATATTTTTGAACATTTTTTAATATCTTGGATAAGTTTGAAAGAACAAAACAGCTATGGTTTTGTTAAATGTTGTGTTTTTCAAACTGGAATACCAAAAAACCAAAAATATGTTTGATCTCGATCTAATTCAAAAAAATTACAAGGAATTAAGTGTTAAGGTTGAAAAAGCTAAAAAACACTTAAACAGGCCCTTAAGTCTGACAGAAAAAATTCTTTACGCACATTTGTTTCCGATCAGGAGTTGAAAGACCTCAAGCGGGGAACCGATTATGTGGACTTTGCGCCCGATCGTGTGGCCATGCAGGATGCCACTGCCCAAATGGCCTTACTGCAATTGATGAACTCCGGAAAAAGCAAAACTGCTGTTCCTTCAACCGTACATTGCGACCACCTCATTCAGGCCAGTAAAAACGGCTTGGCCGACTTGCAGGATGCGGTAAAAATTAACAAGGAAGTGTACGATTTTCTTGAATCGGTGTCGAATAAGTACGGCATTGGGTTCTGGAAACCGGGAGCCGGTATTATTCATCAGGTAGTATTGGAAAACTATGCTTTTCCTGGCGGAATGATGATTGGAACCGACTCGCACACGGTGAATGCCGGTGGTTTGGGCATGATTGCCATTGGTGTTGGCGGTGCCGATGCCGTTGATGTGATGGCCGGAATGGCCTGGGAGCTGAAATTCCCGAAACTGATTGGTGTAAAACTCACCGGAAAACTGTCGGGCTGGGCTGCTCCAAAAGACATTATCCTGAAGGTAGCCGGAATCCTCACGGTGAAAGGTGGAACAGGTGCCATTATCGAATATTTTGGCGAAGGTGCAAAAGCTCTATCATGTACCGGCAAAGGAACAATTTGTAACATGGGTGCCGAAGTGGGCGCAACTACCTCAACTTTTGGCTACGACGAATCGATGGAACGCTACCTGCGCGCTACAGGCCGCGCTGCTGTTGCCGATTTGGCCAACGAAGTGAAAGAGTACCTCACCGCTGACCCCGAAGTGTATGCCAATCCTGAAAAATACTTCGACCAACTGATAGAAATTAATCTCGATGAGCTGGAACCCTATGTGAATGGCCCATTTACGCCCGACCGTGCCACACCAATTTCGAAGCTGGCAGAAGAAGCCAAAGCCAATGGCTGGCCTACAAAGGTTGAAGTAGGTTTGATTGGATCGTGCACCAACTCGTCGTACGAAGATATTTCTCGCGCGGCTTCGCTTGCCAAACAGGCAGTTGCCAAAAATCTGAAAACCAAGGCCGAATTCACGATTACTCCGGGTTCGGAACAAGTTCGTTATACCATTGAGCGCGACGGGTTGATTGATACCTTCAATCAGATTGGCGCCAGTGTGTTTGCCAACGCCTGCGGTCCTTGCATCGGTCAATGGTCGCGCCCGGGAGCCGAAAAAGGAGAAAAGAATACCATCATTCACTCATTCAACCGAAACTTCTCGAAGCGAGCCGACGGAAACCCAAATACCTACGCTTTTGTAGCCTCTCCTGAAATTGTTACAGCTCTGGCTATTGCGGGCGATTTAACATTCAACCCACTGATTGATTATTTGATCAACGAAGCCGGAGAAAAAGTGAAGCTCGATGTTCCCTCAGGGAAAGAATTGCCAGCCAAAGGTTTTGCGGTTGAAGACGCCGGCTACCAGGCTCCGGCTGAAAACGGAGCTTCGGTTGTGGTGAAAGTTGATCCGGCATCGAGTCGTTTGCAATTGCTTGAACCGTTTGCTGCCTGGGATGGCGAGAATATTTCAGGAGCAAAATTGCTGATCAAAGCCAAAGGGAAATGTACAACTGACCACATTTCGATGGCTGGTCCGTGGTTACGTTTCCGCGGTCACCTCGACAATATTTCGAACAATATGCTGATTGGTGCAGTAAATGCGTTCAACGATGCAACCAACAAAGTGAAGAACCAATTGACCGGCGAATACGGCGAAGTTCCTGCGGTTCAACGTGCGTACAAAGCGGTCGGAGTACCATCGGTGGTTGTTGGCGACCAAAACTATGGTGAAGGTTCTTCACGCGAACATGCGGCCATGGAGCCACGTCATTTGGGCGTAAAAGCAGTGATCGTAAAATCGTTTGCCCGTATTCACGAAACCAACCTGAAGAAACAGGGAATGTTAGCGTTGACTTTTGCCAACGAGACCGACTACGACAAAATTCAGGAAGACGATCAGTTCAACTTTGTTGATCTGAAGGAATTTGCACCCGGGAAACCGTTGAAAGTAGAATTGGTTCATGCTAACCAATCGAAAGATGTCATCATCCTGAATCACACCTATAATCAGCAACAAATCGAATGGTTCAAAGCTGGTTCAGCACTGGACTTAATCCGTAAACAAAACCTTTAATTGAATAACCACATAGGCACATAGGACACCATAGATTAAATTTAAAATAACCAAATGAGCCTTAAGGTTAACTAATCTTCTAAAAATCAATAAAAAACTAGACATAGAAAATTAGATTAATATTTCCCAATGTGATCTATGTGACTATGTGGTTAAAAAAATGAATATGAGCGAAAAAATAAAAGTACTGAACCCGGTTGTTGAGCTGGATGGCGACGAAATGACCCGCGTAATCTGGTCGTTCATCAAAGAGAAACTCATTTTGCCTTATCTGGATATCGACATTAAATACTATGATTTAGGTATTGAAAACCGCGATTTAACCAACGATCAGGTTACCATTGATTCAGCTAATGCCATTAAAAAATATGGCGTTGGAATAAAATGCGCCACTATCACTCCTGACGAAGCCCGTGTGGAGGAATTTAGCCTGAAAAAGATGTGGAAATCGCCAAACGGAACCATCCGTAATATTTTGGACGGGACCGTTTTCCGCGAACCCATTATCATCAGCAATGTGCCACGATTGGTGCCCGGATGGAAACAGCCAATCTGCATTGGCCGTCACGCTTTTGGCGATCAGTACCGTGCCACCGATTTTGTAACTAAAGGAAAAGGGAAACTCACCATCACCTTCACTCCTGAAGATGGTGGCGAACCGGTTTCGCACGAAGTTTACGATTTCAATGGCGACGGCGTGGCTTTGGCCATGTACAACACCGATGAATCGATTTCAGGATTTGCCCGCGCGTGTATGAATCAGGCGCTGGTAAAAGGCTGGCCGCTCTATTTGTCGACCAAAAATACGATCCTGAAAAAGTACGATGGACGTTTCAAAGACATTTTCCAGAATATTTACGACATCGAATTCAAGCAGAAATTTGAAGCTGCCGGAATCACCTACGAACACCGTTTGATTGATGATATGGTGGCTGCCTGCCTAAAATGGGAAGGCGCTTTTGTATGGGCCTGTAAAAACTACGACGGCGACGTTCAGTCGGACACTGTCGCACAGGGATTTGGTTCGCTTGGTTTGATGACTTCGACTTTGGTTACACCTGATGGAAAGACGATGGAGGCCGAAGCTGCTCACGGTACTGTGACCCGCCACTACCGTATGCACCAGCAAGGCAAGCCAACATCGACCAACCCGATTGCATCGATTTACGCATGGACAAGAGGTTTAGCCTTCCGTGGAAAACTGGATGGCAATCAGGAATTGATTGAATTTGCAGAAGCCTTGGAAAAAGTGTGCATTGAAACCGTTGAAGAAGGCAAAATGACCAAGGATTTGGCCCTAATCGTTTATGGAAATAATGTAACTTCAGATCAATACCTGACGACAGAGAAGTTCCTTGATGCGCTGGACGAAAACCTTCAGAAAAAACTAAAGTAATCAGTCTCAGAATTCAGTATACAATTTAAAAAATGAGCGATAAAATACTATTTATAAATGGCAAGCTGTGTGTTCCCGACTATCCCATCATTCCTTTCATTGAAGGGGATGGAATAGGGAAAGACATTACAGAACCCAGCCAAAGAGTGATAAATGCGGCGGTTACTGCCGCATATAGAAATGAAAAGAAGATTGAATGGAAAGAAGTTCTGGCCGGAAAGAAGGCATTTGAACAAACCGGAACCTACTTGCCCGACGAAACTTTGCAGGCGTTTGAAGATTACCTGGTTGGAATAAAAGGCCCGCTGGAAACCCCGGTTGGCGAAGGAATCCGCTCGCTGAACGTGGCTTTGCGCCAAACACTTGATTTATATGTTTGTTTGCGTCCAATCCGTTGGTTTAAGGGAGTCCCCTCTCCTATTCGCTACCCCGAACTGGTTGATATGCACATTTTCAGGGAAAATACCGAAGACATTTACGCCGGAATTGAATTTATGACTGGCACCGAGAAAGCCATTAAGTTCCGCGATTTCCTGATTAATGAATTTGGTATCGATAAAATTCGTTTCCCTGAGAGTAGTTCATTTGGGATAAAACCAGTTTCAAAAGATGGGTCAGAACGATTAATTCGGTCGGCGATTAAATATGCAATCGAACGAGGGTTGCCTTCAGTTACACTGGTTCATAAAGGCAACATTATGAAGTTTACAGAAGGCGCTTTCAAAAACTGGGGTTACGATTTGGCTGAAACTGAATTCCCGCACCAAACATTTACCTGGCGGAAATACCAGCAAATTCAAAAAGAATCGGGAACCGATCAGGCGAAAAGCGAGCTGGAGAAAGCCTCGAAAATGGGTAAAGTAATCATCAAGGATTGCATTACTGATGCCTTCCTTCAGGAAAGTTTACTGCACCCGTTCGACCACTCGGTGATTGCAACATTGAACCTGAACGGCGACTATATTTCGGATCAGTTGGCTGCTATGGTTGGCGGAATTGGTATTTCACCCGGTGCAAACATCAATTACAACAGCGGATTCGCCATTTTTGAGGCTACTCACGGAACAGCGCCCAACATTGCAGGAACGGGTAAAGCAAACCCAGGTTCGCTCATCCTTTCAGGAGCCATGTTGCTCGAATATTTGGGCTGGTACGAAGCTGCCGAACATGTTTATGATGCTATGGAACATACGTTCTCGAAAAGAAAAGTAACCTCTGATTTGTTTAGTATGATGGAAGGTGCAACACTCCTGACAACCTCTCAGTTTGCCGACGAAATTATTCGGAATATGCACTAAAATGAGAAGATTTGGAGATTTGAGGATTTGGGGATTTGAAGATGAATGGTTAAGTGATTATAGCTAATTGACAACAATTTAACCATTAAACAATTAACAAACCCGCAACCCGTATCTTGGAACCCGAAACATTTTTTAAGCACTACGAACCCTTTAATAAATAAAAAGAACTAAAAAACAATAACTATGGAATACATAAAAAATAGATTTTACGAAAAGGCCATGAAAAACTTGGCTGATCTGCAGAGACTCAGAAAAGAACATGGAGATGTGGTTCTTGGCCAGGTAACAATTGACCAGGTGCTTTCGGGGATGAAAGGCATTCCGGCTTTGCTGACCGAGACATCGAAACTTGACGCCAACGAAGGAATTCGGTTCAGAGGTTATTCTATTCAGGAATTACAGCAAAAATTACCGAAACTACACGACGACGGAGAACCATTGCCCGAAGGTTTATTTTACCTGATGATGATTGGCGAAATACCGGAAAAAGAAGATGTAATCAACATTTCGAAAGACTGGGCGACCCGTGCTCATGTTCCGCAATACGTTTTCGACGTTATTGAAGCGTTGCCGAAAAACAGTCGTCCGATGACCCAGTTCAGCACTGCAATTCTGTCAATGGCCTACGACTCGGTATTCCAGAAAGCCTATCGTGCAGGGGTGAACAAAAAATTCTACTGGGATTTTATGTACGAAGACGTGATGACGCTGATTGCCCGTCTGCCGCGTATTGCCGCGTATATTTATCGTCGCATTTATCACAACGGCGACCATATTGAGCCTAACCCGACCCTTGACTGGGCTGGTAACCTGGCACACATGATGGGATTCGATAGCCTGGAAGTAAAACGTTTATTGCGTCTGTACATGGTAATTCACGCCGATCACGAAGGCGGAAACGTTTCGGCGCACGCCACACACCTTGTTGGTTCGGCCCTTAGCAATGCGTATTATGCTTATTCTGCGGGGATGGTTGGCTTAGCCGGCCCGTTGCACGGGTTTGCCAACCAGGAGGTAATGGCCTGGATTTTTGAAATGCTCGAACAATTGGGCACCGATGAGCCAACAGATGCTCAAATTGCCAAATACATTGAGCAAACGCTGATACAAGGCCGCGTGGTTCCGGGATACGGACACGCCGTACTTCGGATTACCGACCCGCGCTTTACCGTTCAGCAACAATTTGCCGAAAAATATATTATTCACGATAAACTGATCAACACGGTTAACGCGATTTATCGCGTTGCTCCCCCAATTCTGGAAGCTACCGGGAAAATTAAAAATCCGTGGCCTAATGTTGATGCTTTCAGCGGCGCATTACTGAACCACTACGGTATTACTGAGCCCAATTTCTACACCGTTTTATTTGGAGTCTCGCGGGCGTTGGGCGTAATGGCTTCGTTGGTATTCGATCGTTTATACGGATTACCTATCGAACGTCCATCTTCACAAACAATGGAATGGTTTATGAATAAAGCCGGAATCAAACCCGGCGAATAAATGGTTGTGTGAATGATCATAGCAAAAATGCAAAGAGGTTGTTTCCGAATGGTTCAACCTCTTTTGTTTTTATAAATATTTTCTTTTTGCCCAAAACAGAGGAGACCCTGGCAGCCCAGGCTAGTTGGTAAAACCTGACCTTTTTGGAATACTGCTGCTACTTCGATCACAGGCGTTTCCACAATTTCAGGCGTTTATTTTACCTGAAACTCTACCTGAAAATGACCGGAAAACCTGAATAATCCGGCAACTTTTTCCCCATCAGAAGTGATTGTAAATGGCCGCGTTTGCCCTTTTAAAACGAGCTGAGAAACCTGGCTTTCGCTGAGTGGTTTTCCCTGGATTTTGAACGGAATGCGCAGTTTGCAGCCTCCCCTGAAATTGGTGCAACCCCAGGCGGTATTGCCTCTCACTATTTCGCCGGTTTTGCACGATGGGCAGATCAGTTTCTCGGGTTCGGCCTCAGCAAAATTCACATTAAAATCTTCGGTCAGTTCCAGGAACCCGTCCACCGAATCGTCGCCCTGCTTGAACCCTTTGATCAGCGCGGTTTTTCCTTTCTCAACCAGCCTTTTGATTTGCGAGTCAGTGAGCTTTTTGCCCATGAACTCGAACGGAATCACAAACTTGCAGCCGTTTTTCCAGTCTGAGCAACCAAACGCATTTTTGCCTTTCAGGAGAATACCTTTTTTGCAGGCAGGACAAGTCGTTTCTTTGGGTTCGTCGGTTTCGGTTTTTTCCTTTTTTGCCGGTTTTTCGGGCGCGACAACTTCTTCGGGGGCGAGCGCTATTTCCTTGCGGGGCGAGCGTTTCACCTGATCGACCACCTCAATAACCATTTGCTTCATCTCGTCCATAAACAACGAAACGTCGTATTGGCCGAGTTCAATTTGGCGCAGTTTTTTCTCCCACAAACCGGTAAGTTCGGCTGATTTCAGTAACTCGTTTTCAATGGTGCCAATTAGGTCGATTCCGGTTTGGGTTGCAACCAGTCGCTTGCCTTCTTTCTTAATGTATTTTCTTCGGAAAAGCGTTTCGATAATATTGGCGCGGGTCGATGGCCGCCCAATGCCATTTTCCTTCATCAATTCGCGTAATTCCTCGTCGTCAACCGTTTTTCCTGCCGTTTCCATAGCGCGCAGGAGTGTGGCTTCAGTCAGGTATTTGGGCGGCTGGGTTTGCTTTTCGAGCAGTCCGGGTTCGTGTGGGCCGTGTTCTCCGGTTACAAATGCCGGAAGAATATTTTCGTCGTTTTGCACCGGATTTTTGTCGCTTGCATACACGGCGCGCCAGCCAGGTGATAGAATTTGTTTTCCCATGGCTTTAAAGTCGTGCGGGCCAACTTTTGCTTCCACGGTGGTGTTGGCCACTTTACAATCAGGATAAAAAACAGCGATAAACCGTTTGGCAACCATGTCGAACACTTGTTTTTCCTGCTGGCTCAAATCCATGCGTATTTGCCCGGTTGGAATGATGGCGTGGTGATCGGTAATTTTCGAGTTGTCGAACACCTTTTTTGTTTTGGGTATCTGTTTTTCCTGAAGGAGCGGTGCCGTGAGGATTTCGTAGCCTTTCAGGTTTTTCAGGATTCCCGGCACTTTCGGGTAAATGTCGTCGGAAAGGTAGGTGGTATCCACGCGCGGGTATGTCGTCAGTTTCTTTTCGTACAACGACTGAATGGTGCGCAACGTATCTTCGGCACCCATGTTGAATTTTCGGTTGCAATCCACCTGAAGCGAAGTGAGGTCGAACAGGCGAGGCGGTTGCTCGGTGCTGTTTTTAGTTTCAATTTTCCCGATTTCCAGTTCGTACCGGCTGATTTCTTCCAACACCTGCGCAGCATCTTCGCGGTTTTGAAACCGCCCTGAAGCGGCGGAAAATGTAGCTTCGCGATAAATGGTTTTGATCTCGAAATAGGGCTCGGGCTTAAACGCATCAATTTCTTTTTGGCGAGCCACAATGATGGCAAGAGTAGGCGTTTGTACCCGTCCGATGGATAAAACCTGTTTGTTTTGCCCGTATTTCAAGGTGTACAGTCGTGTTGCATTCATGCCCAAAAGCCAGTCGCCAATGGCGCGGGCACTTCCGGCGGCATACAAATTATCGAATTTTTCGCCGGGCAGTAGCTTCTGAAACCCTTCGCGAATGGCCTCCTCGGTGAGCGACGAAATCCACAACCGTTTGACCGGCGCGTTACATTTGGCTTTCGACATCACCCAGCGCTGAATCAGCTCTCCTTCCTGGCCGGCGTCACCGCAGTTAATCACCTCCTCGGCTTCCTGAATCAGTTTTTCGAGAATGGCGAACTGCTTTTTTACGCCATCATCTTCAATTACTTTGATGCCGAATTTGGGTGGAATCATGGGTAATTCGCGCATGTTCCAGAATTTCCAGCGCTCGGTATAGTCGTTGGGCTCTTTCAGGGTACACAAATGCCCGAATGTCCAACTAACCTGGTATCCGTTTCCTTCGAAGTAGCCGTCGCGGCGAGTTTTTGCGCCAATTATCTGCGCCAGTTCTTTCGCCACGCTGGGCTTTTCAGCAATACAAAGTTTCATGAATAACAGTTATGAGTTCGAAGTGCCTAAAGTTCGGAGTTGAAAAACTGATAATCGTTAAATTGATTAATTGTCAAATTGTTGAAAGTAACCATTTAGCAATTTAAGCATTAAACAATCGAGCAGTCAATTTGCTAACTGATTACTGCGACTGTTTATTTTTTCCTCACCGGCACCCAAATTTCTTCTTCTGAGTCGGGACTGTTGCCCCGGTATTTTTCGCCCATCAGGGCAAAGTGTGGGCGGTTGTCCACCGCATATTCCGACTTGGGAATCCACTCCTGGAAAATATACCGGAAAAAAGGTAACGCCGCGCTGGCCGGTCCTTTGTAATTGAAAACAGCGTAGTTTCCTTCTGGAATTTTCAAAGTTTCCATATCCGCAGGTATATCAGCAACATCTGAAACTTCCACCGCAGCCCACTTCCCGAATTCGGCTTCGGGCGAAAACTGGCTGAAGTAGTCTTCGGAGTCGAACACCTGAACAGAGTACAGGAAATTATTGGCTACCTGATGAATTTCGCTGCGCCGTGGCATAAGCGATTGCCAAAGTTCAACGGTTCGATCGTTTGCAACCGACATCCGCAACCTTCTGCCAATAAGTAACTTCGAATTTATTTTGGTAATACGAGGTTCCATCGTTTTGTTCGCGTGTTGGAATTTTCAGTTTTTTACTCAGCAGGTGACTTAAAGTCACCTGCTGAGTAAAAATCCTAATTTTCTTATTCGGAAATCAGCAACCTGATTCCGTTTTCTTCCAACGTAATCAGCCGTTGTTTGTACAGAGCACCTACCGCCGCTTTAAAGTTCTTTTTGCTGACTTTAAAAGCCCGGTATATTTCTTCCGGCGAACTTTTGTCGGTAAATGGCAGAAAACCATTATTTTGATTGAGTTTGGAGATGATTAAATCGGCCAAACCGCCAATTTTTTCGTAGCCAACTTTGTCCAGCCGAAGGTCAATTTTGCCATCAGGTCTTATCTTTTTGATGTAGCCCTGAACCCGGTCACCGGCATTCAATTCCTGAAATACCTCGTTTTTGTACAGAATCCCGACGTGACAATTATCGACAATGGCGTTGTATCCCAAATCGGTTTGGTTGATAATGATCAGGTCAACTTCTTCATTTTCGTCGTAATCCACCGGAATATTGTCGAGATATTGTTCAATTTTTGATGATGCCGCGATGCGTTTGGTATCGGTGTCGAGGTAAACGTAAACCAGGTATTTTTCGCCCACTTCCATGGGTTTGCGCTGCTCGCGGAAAGGAACAAGCAAGTCTTTGGGCAAGCCCCAGTTGAGGAATGCGCCAACCTGCGCAACCGAAACCACCTCCAGCAAAGCAAATTCTTCGACCTGCGCCAGCGGCTTTTCGGTGGTGGCAATCAGCCGGTCTTCCGAATCGAGATAGATAAATGCCTCAATGTAATCGCCTAGCATCGTTCCTTCTGGTACATAGCGCTTGGGCATCAATATTTCGCCCAGTTCGCCACCGTCGAGGTAAATACCAAAGTCGAGCTCTTTCAGTACTTCCAGTTGATTTATTTTTCCTATTTGTGCCATAATGAGTTGCGTGTTTTAAGTTTCAATGATGATTAACGATCAACGATTTTTGATTGAAGATTTTAAAGCTACAGCTCGCATTCCTTCATTTATCTGCAATCGTTAATCTGCAATCTTCAATCTTGTTTTATTCCCATCCTGAAGCCAGAATATCGGCTATGTGAATGGGTTTGATCGGCAAATTGTTTTTCAGGATGTAACCTTCAATGTTCATGATACACGATGCTTCGGTCGAGATGATGTATTCGGCTCCGGTTTTCAGCGCATTTTCCACTTTTTGCTCAGTCATAGCTGACGAAATGCCGGAGAACTTAGCCGAGAATGTTCCGCCAAAGCCGCAACAGGTTTCGGTATCTTCCATTTCAACCAGTTCCAGTCCTTTTACCTTCGAAAGCAACAGGCGCGGTTCCTGACGGATGCCATATTCGCGCAGGGCGGTGCAGGCATCGTGGTAGCATACCTTGTGCGGAAATTCGGCGCCAAAATCAGTAAACTTCAGGTGATTAACGAGGTAATCAGTTAATTCAAAAATATTTCGGTTCAGTCGTTGGTAATCTTCGTATCCGGGCTGACCAGCTTTAAACAGATCAAGATAATAATTTTTAATGAAGCCGGTGCACGATGCTGATGGGCTAACGATATGCCGGTCGTTCGGAAAATCGCGGATAAATTTCTTCGCCAGCGTTTTGGTTTCGTCCCAGTAGCCACTGTTGAATGAGGGTTGTCCGCAACAGGTTTGTTCCGGGTTATAATTCACGTCCAGCCCGGCTTTCCGAAGTAATTTTACGGTATTGAAAGCTGTTTCAGGATAAATTTGATCGATGAAACAGGGTATAAAAAGATCGACTGTCATACTCATTTTGTTTGTGCCGAAGTTACCAAAAGACTTTCCTATAAACAAAAAAGCTGCCCTTTTTGAGCAGCTTTTGCACGGGAGGAGCGACTCGAACGCCCGACACTCGGTTTTGGAGACCGATGCTCTACCAACTGAGCTACACCCGTATCCGTTTTGCGAGTGCAAATATAGTAATTACTTTTTCACTACCTAACGAAATTTTCAGCTTTGAACTAAATTTTCAGCATAAAATGCACTGCTTTTCCAGTGTTTTCAGCCATACTTTTTCAAAATCAGGCATATAAGTTGCGCCGTAAAAATCAAAAAAAATGGGATTTAAGAGCAGACCAGATAGAAAATGCCACCCTCTTTTCAGAAGATAGCATTTTACAAAAAACAACGGGGGATTTTATTTCCAGCTATCTGATTCTGATCTCTTTTGACTTCCCATCTTCTGTCAAAATGGCTTTGTTGTCGCAACTTCCGTCGCCATAGTCTATTATCCAGGTCCTTTTATCGTTAATGATAGTTTCAACCCCACTTACCAGGTGATGGCACGAAATTTTGAACACAAGAGGTTTATCTGAAGTCACTGTTTTGCTCAGGTTTGCTCCTGAGACCTTTGTAAATTCGGTTGTTCCCCAGCTTACAATTCGATTATCGAGCGGGTTGAGTAGTTTATTGCGCTGGTATTGACGGGTAATATTGGCAACTCGTGTTGCTTTTCCTTCATTGTCGGGAAAAGTAATGGTAATGTTTTCGCTGATCACGGCTGTTCTAACGTTGTTTTCCTGGTCTTTGCTGATGGTTTTTGTCAGGCTTCCTTCAATCTTCTTTCCGTCAACGATGTAATTGTCAAATGTAAAATCGCGCACTGAAGGGAATGTGTTGAATGCTGTGGAGGTTACCACGATTTTCCCCGAGCGAACTTTCTCATCTTTTCCGGCACACGAAGCACCAAAGTCAATTGTCAGCGTTTGAGGGTTCGAATTTTTATCGACGGTAATCGCAGGGCAATCGTTCAAATAAGCAAACTCCTGGATTGTTGCCGATTTCAACGATGAAGTGTATAAATCAACAGCTTCATCCGTCAACATATCCACATCAGCCAACGCTTCCTCTGTTTGTGTTTCCTGCTGGCTTACAGTAACTTCATCGGCAACTGAAGATGAGTCATCTTTTTGGCAGGCATTAAATGCGATTACTGAAAGAAAAATTGCAAAAGACATTCTTAATCGTTTCATAAGGCAAAAATTTAAATTTTAAAATGATTGATTTACCCTTAAGAAGCTTGAACGATTGAAAAGTTAAAACCGATTCCGACCTTTTTTTGGAAAAAAAGCTACGGACAAAATTTAACTTTAGGTCTCTTTTTACATCAAAGGAACAAAACGAAACAGACGGATAGATTTGATGAGAGAATTTTCGGACGAGTACCTGATTGGCCTGTTGAAAAATCCAGAACAAAAAAATAAAGGATTTCTCCAACTCATGGATGCTTATAAAAAGCCTCTCTACTGGCACATTCGCAGGTTAGTGGTTTCGCACGAAGATGCCGAAGATATTTTACAGGAGACATTCATTAATGTTTATCGGTTTATCGATTCATTTAAAGGCGAAAGCCGGATTTTTACCTGGCTCTACCGAATTGCGACCAACGAGTGCACGAAGCATTTCAGGAAAAACAAGAACTGGCTCAAAAATGCCGAAACGATTACCGATAAAATGCTGGCTGACTTTTGCGAAAGCGATTCGGAAAACAGCGAGGCTATGCTCGTAAAGTTTCAGCAAGCCATTTTGAAATTGCCCGAAAAACAGCGCCTGGTTTTTAACCTGAGATATTACGACGAATTGAGCTACGAAGAGATAGGGCAAATCCTCGATTCGTCGGTCAATACATTGAAAACAAATTATCACTATGCGTGTGAAAAAATTAAAGAGTATTTAATTGAACAAGCCTGATATGGAAACAAATAGCAAAAATACTGGTGGTTTCGACGACTTTTCGCAGTTTGGTAAAAGGTTGCCATACAATGTGCCTGCTGATTTTTTCAATAAATTTCCGGCGAGAACACTGGAATTAGCCAAAGTGCAAAACCGAAAACCCCGGATTGCAACAATCTGGTATTGGGGAGTTGCCGCATCGGTTTTAGTGCTGGTAACTACTGGGATTTTTAGTCAATCCATAAATTCGGAAAAAGTAACGGTTGCCGAATTAAAGAAGGTTGAAGGTTGCAGTTCCGGACCGGTACTCCAAAAACAGGAAACGAAGCCAGTTGCTTTGCACAAACGCAAGGACAACAAATCCAGTTCACCGAAAATCTGAAATGTCAAAGTCGGAAGTGAAAGAAACGTTAAACGATATTCTTAGCTGATTTGAGTGATGAAGAGTCTGAAGTCAGCTTGATGCAATGATTAAAACAGATCCGTTTGTTGAAGTAGGAATTCAGCGAATTCTTTAAATGAATGATTATGAGCTATATACATTTAAAATTCAAATAACTCCTGGTTTTGTCTGCTGGGAATAAATTATACTGAAGCACAAAATGCCGAAACGTTTTCCTCGTCTGCGCGAACGTATTGCTCAGGCAAAATTAAGCGCGAGATAAAAGAAAGTTTGCAATTAGAACCAAGCAACATTTGAGAAATTTCGACCAATTTATCTCCGTTATGAGCAGGAAATAACTTCAGTTGATTTTCGTAAAATTGGTAAAATGATGCGGATTCAGGCTGATAGTCTTTCGTCAGCCGAAGCCGACCAATTGATTGTTGATCAAATTCATGCAGCAAAAGGCGCTGCTGGAGTATTCGTGAGAAGTATTACGAAGAATTTAAAAAGGTAATTACCCCGCAACAGGTTATAAAATTATACCAAACCGAAGCCGAGATTCGAAAAAAAGTAGTACAGGAAGTTCGAAAAAGGATGATAAACAGGTAGTATTTTCATCTTCCGATAACGAGACATTATGGAGTAAACCGATGAAACCATCCCTATACCAAAGTTTTAGGTTAACTTTTCATTAAAGCGTTAGTTGAAGCATTTATTTTAATTTTCTTTGATAAAATATTTTACTTTTGTATTTAATCAATTGATTAAACTATTTGCTTAAATGAAACAAGATCGGAATACCGAGCAAAATATAATTCTGGCAGCCCAGAAAATCTTTCAGGAAAAAGGGTTTAAAGAAGCTACCATGCGTGACATTGCTGCTGAAGCACAGGTAAATATGGCTATGCTTCATTATTATTTCCGGTCGAAGGAAAATTTGTTTTTCATTGTTTTGGATGAGGCTTTTCGGCTACTTGTTGAAAAAATTGTGACTGTGTTGACCAATGACAAGCTTGACATTTTTGAAAAGATAAGGACTATTGTTCGTGAGTATATCACTTTCTTTTTCGAAAAACCTTACCTGCCCCAGTTTATTATGGGCGAAATGATCAGGAACCCTGAATGGATCGGCAAGCGAATATTGGAGAACATGAGCTTTTTAGTTGTATTCAGAACATTTTCGGAACAGTTGGAAAAAGAATACGAAAATGGAACGATTCAGCACATTTCGGCTTTATCGTTACTGCTGAATATCATTTCATTGTGTGCTTTCCCGGCAATTGTAAAACCTCTTGTTTCGGAAAATGCAAAGCAGGATTGCTCTTTTTTTGATATGCTCATAGAAAATCGAAAAACAGAAGTAGCTGATTTTATCATTAAAGCAATCAAGGTATAGTTTTTTTTGACCTTAAATTAATCAATTGATTAAATCATCTGATTAGAATAAAACAATTTCAGAATAGTGCCATGAAAACAAAATTTACAGTTAACGAAAAATATCTTGACTTATCCGATTTTATCAAAGACTTACCAAACACCTTTGATCAGGTTGGAGAGCTAATTTATACAGGAAGGAACGAGGTTAGAAAAGTTGAAGTTAATGGTCATTTACTTGCAATTAAATACTTTAAACGCATGACAATTGCCAATCGCTTCATATACGCCTCATTTCGTAAAACGAAAGGCCAGCGAGCCTTCGAGTATGCCGGTTGGTTGCTGAAGCAAGGAATTACCACACCCGAAAATGTAGCCTATGTAGATTACTATAAGCATGGGATGTTGAAAAAATCTTTTCTCGTGACCGAATTCACAGAATATAAACCAGTTAAAGATTTATTCAGCTTACCTATTTCGGAGTCAGAAGAAGGATTAAAAGCATTTGCACGTTTCACCTACGATTTACACCAAAAAGGCATCTTTCACCATGATTATTCAGTAGGCAACATCCTGTTTTCTAAAACCGGCGATGTGTATGATTTTTCATTGATTGACAATAACCGGATGAAGATTTCAAAATACTCCTTCCGCCGGGGAATTAAAACATTGAACCGATTGGCAATTCCCGTTGAACGAATGGGTATTGTTGCCGCCGAATATGCCCGTGTTTCCGGAATTAATGACCTGGAAATGTTGAATGCCATGGTGCTGATCAGGTTATTGCACCAGTTGCGGAATGTGATTAAGCGGTGGCTAAAAGCTCCAATACGTTATTTGACCAGGTAGTAGAACAACAAGCAGAAAAAATATGAAAAATTTCGAATTGACAGTTATTATTCCGGTATATAACGAAGAAGACAATTTGGAACGAGTATTCCAACAGATGAGCAGTTTCATGGAAATTGCAACAAAAAAAAACAAAAGTTTTATTTATCAACGATGGTTCAACCGATGGGAGTTTGAATAAAATCAAAGCGATTTGTAACCGCTCCGAATCGTTTACCTATTGCTCGTTTGGCCGAAATCATGGATTGAGTGCTGCCATTAAAGCTGGATTTGATTATTCTGACACTTCGTGGACCGGATACATTGATGCCGATTTGCAAACCTCTCCATCCGATTTTAATGTTTTAATGGAATATGCCAATGATTATGATTTGGTTACCGGCGTTAGAAGCAAGCGGAAGGATTCGTTTGTGAAAAACATGTCATCGCTGATTGCCAATGGCATACGTCGCGCTTTTACGCACGATGGAATGGACGATACCGGTTGCCCGCTGAAAATAATCAGAACCGATTTTGCGAAACGAATTCCGATGTTTAACGGGTTGCACCGTTTTCTCCCGGCGATGGTTTTGCTTCAGAATGGGCGAATAAAACAGGCTGACGTTCAGCACTTCCCGCGAATCGCCGGGAAGTCGAAATATAACTTGTGGAACAGGTTATTAGGCCCGTTAATGGACTGTTTTGCTTACCTCTGGATGAAAAAAAAATACATCAATTACAACGTTTCTGAATCAAAGCTGTAATTCAATGAGTCACTGGTTCGTTTATGGTCTTGGTTTTTTGGCCCAGGGATTGTTTTCCAGCCGCATCTTTTTGCAATGGATTATTTCTGAAAAGCATAAAAAAGTACTAACTCCCAACCTGTTTTGGGAAATAAGTCTGCTGGCGTCATGCCTGCTGTTTGTTTATGGCTATTTGCGCGACGATTTTGCGATAATGCTCGGTCAGGTAATTACCTATTACATTTATGTGCGGAACATTCAGCTTGAAAAAGAATGGAATAAATATCCGAAAGTATTGCGTGTTTTTATTTATGTCTTTCCGGTTTTAATCCTGATTTATGGTTTTAACAACAATACGCTTGATCGGGTAAATCTTTTTCAGAATGAAAATATTCCCTTGTTTTTAATGATTCTTGGTATTGTTTCGCAAATTTTGTTTACCCTGCGGTTTGTGTATCAATGGCTTTACTCCGAATCGAAAAAAGAATCACTTTTACCACTGGGCTTTTGGCTGTTGAGCCTGGCCGGATCATTGCTTATTCTTATTTACGCCATTTTCAGAAGAGATCCTGTACTTTTTGTCGGGCATTTGTCGGGGCTGATTATTTATTCCCGAAACATTTATTTAGCTAAGCAATATGGAAACTAAATTTCATTCAATCCGATCAGTTGCGCTGTTGCTTTTTGTTTCCGGATTGCTGCTACTCTCCGGTTTAGACAAGATAGAGATCAATATCATGGAAGCCCGGAATTTCATTTCAGCCCGCGAAATGGTTCAGAACCAGGAATATTTGCTCACTACTTTAAATAATCAGCCGCGCTACGAAAAACCGCCATTACCTACCTGGTTAACCGCTATTTCAGGAACAATTTTTGGATTCGATTCGCTTTTTGCAATGCGCCTTCCGGTAGTTGCCATTACGATGTTGCTGATTATTATATTCTATTACCATTCCAGATTAATGGGACTGGGCGAAAAACATGCGCTGAACAATGGTTTGATCCTGATTAGCTCGTTCTACATTTTCTTTGCGGGACGCGACAACCAGTGGGACATGTACACGCATAGTTTCACGATTGCCAGCATTTTCTTTCTCTGGAAGCTGTTTCAGGAAGATGCAAAACAAATACAAAATGCACTTTGTGCTGGTTTATTTCTGGGCTTTTCCATTCTCAGTAAAGGGCCGGTTTCGTTCTATGCGCTTTTTCTGCCTTTTTTAATCAGTTATGGCGTTGTTTACCGAATTCCTTTCCGGCGAAAATGGTTTTATCTTGCCGGTATGCTGTTCTCTGGATTGGTTATCGGCGCTTCGTGGTATATTTATGTTCGCCTGAAAGATCCCGAAGCGTTTAATGCAATTGCTTCGCGCGAAACGACTAATTGGTCGAGCTACGAAGTTAAACCATTTTATTATTACTGGAGTTTTTTCCTGCAATCTGGCTTATGGGCCATTCCCTCGCTTTTGGCGGTGATTTACCCGTATTTAAAGAGCCGGGTGAGTAACCTGAAAGCATATCAGTTTTCCCTTCTCTGGACTTTATTGGCACTTGTTTTTCTGTCAATTATTCCCGAAAAGAAAGTGCGCTATTTGGTTCCGGTGCTTATTCCTTTGGCACTACCAACTGGTTTTTACATCGAATATTTAATTCGTAGTTTTAAGAAAAGTATGCCAATATGGGAACGTAACGTTGCCTGTTTTTTCTCCGGAATTATTGTCCTGGTTGGCTTTGCCTATCCTTTTGCCCTGATATTTATATTAAAAGAAAAATTAATGGCACATTTGTTTATAGGTATTTTTTCGTCGCTGATGATGATCGGATGTGCCCTTTTTATTATCAACGGTTTGATGCAGAAAAATTTCAGCAAGGTATTTTATTCGATGATTGCGTTGTTTACGATTGTCGTGTTTGCCCTGGCCCCTTTGTCAAAAGAGTTGGTTTATAACCCGGATTATGCTTCGGCGAGTAAGGCATTATCGATTGAAAAGCAGTACAATGTAAAAACATATAGTTTATCGGCTGTAGCTCCTGAAATAATTTGGGATTTTGGAAAGCCAATTCCTGTTTTGTTGCCCAAAGGGAATCAGGTTTTACTTCCTGTCGGGAAACAGTTTGGATTACTGGTAGATATGAAAGACTCTGCAAGTATAACAAAACAGTTTCAGCAATACGACATTCAAAAGCTCTACCGGATTAACCTAAATTATGCGAAGGGAATAAAAGACCGGCTGGTGAAAGATTATTACCTGTTTTCGAAGGTTTCCGAGTAATTGAAAATAAAAAAGCAAATACCTCAGTCGAAGTATTTGCTTTTCAGTATAATTGAAGATCAATATCTTACTCAAGGTAAGTATATCCGTACAAACCGGAACGATAATTTGATAAAAATTCTTTCCCTTCTTCGGCGCTGATAATGCCTGATTTTACCGACGTTGTCACCCAGGTTTCAACCGTGCGGACAAGCTTTTTGGCGTTGTACTGCACGTAGTCTAAAACTTCAGCAACGGTTTCGCCATCAATCACCTGATCGATGTGATAACCTTTGTCGTCAACCGAAATGTGTACCGCATTGGTATCGCCAAACAGGTTGTGCAAATCGCCCAGAATTTCCTGGTAGGCCCCAACAAGGAAAACGCCAATGTAATAGGGTTTAGTTCCTTTTAGCGAGTGTACCGGCAAATAGTACGAGAAGTTTCGGGTTGAAATAAAGTTGTCAATTTTTCCATCCGAATCGCAGGTAATATCCTGTAATGTTGCCGAGCGATCCGGTTTTTCGTCCAACCGCTGAATGGGTATAATCGGGAAAATCTGGTCGATTGCCCACGAATCGGGTAACGACTGGAAGAGTGAGAAATTACAAAAATATTTATCCGACAACAATTTGGGTAAGTATAGCAATTCTTCAGGAACATGCTTTAGCTCGCTGGTCATCTGGTGAATTTCTTTGGTAATCGACCAGAAAAGCCGCTCAATCTGCGCCCTGGTTTTCAGGTCGAGCATACCCAAGCTGAACAAATCGAGCGCTTCTTCGCGAATCTGCTGGGCATCGTGCCATGTTTCGAGCATACGCGGTTGATTAATCTGGTCCCACAGCGTGAATAGTTCGCGCACCAGTTCATGGTCGTCTTCCTGCGGCATTTCTTCTTCGCTCATGGTGGGCAGCGATGCCGTTTCGAGCACTTCGAATACCAAAACCGAATGGTGGGCAGTGAGCGAACGGCCCGATTCGGTAATTACATTCGGATGCGGAATATTGTTTTTGTCGCTGGCATCAACAAATGTCGAGATGGCGTCGTTCACGTATTCCTGAATGCTGTAATTGACGCTGCTTTCGCTGCTCGACGAGCGTGTGCCGTCGTAATCGACACCCAGTCCGCCGCCAATATCCACGAATTCAATCTTGAATCCTTTATGATAAAGCTGCACATAGAACTGCGAAGCTTCACGCATGGCAATTTTGATGCGACGTATTTTGGTAACCTGGCTTCCGATGTGAAAATGCACCAGTTTCAGGCAATCAACCATCTCTTTTTTCTCCAGAATATCAAGCGCTTCGAGCAGTTCACTTGAAGTTAATCCGAACTTACTGACATCGCCTCCCGAGTCTTCCCATTTGCCGCTTCCGGAGCTTGCCAGTTTGATGCGAATGCCAATGTTGGGCTTAACTCTAAGCCTGTTCGCAATTTTGATGATTAATTTGAGCTCATTAAGTTTTTCGACAACAAGGAAAATTCGCCGTCCCATTTTCTGGGCCAAAAGTGCAAGCTCAATGTAGTCTTCGTCCTTGTATCCGTTGCAAATAATCAGCGAATCGTTGTCGGTATTAATAGCAATTACGGCATGAAGTTCGGGTTTTGAACCTGCCTCCAAACCAATGTTGAATTTCTTACCATGATCAACAATTTCTTCTACAACGGGGCGCATCTGATTTACCTTGATGGGGTAAATAATAAAGTTTTGACCTTTGTATTCATACTCCTCGGCAGCCGTTTTAAAACAGCTTGCCATTTTCTCGATACGGTTATCGAGAATGTCGGGAAAACGAAGCAGCATGGGGGCTGAAACATCGCGAAGCTGAAGCTCTTCTACCAATTCGTGGAGATCGATTTGAATACCGTTCTTTTTCGGAGTGACGGTAACATTACCTTTTTCGTTGATGGAAAAAAAGTTGATCCCCCAACCATTGATGTTGTAGAGTTCAGCCGAGTCTTCAATACGCCATTTTCTCATTAAGGAAAAGTTAATTGTTTATTATTACTCATTTTTAATGCCTGCATCGAGGCTTTTTACTCAAATTATGTTTTAATAAATTATCATCAAATTGCCGGGCTCAATATAAACATTCAGGAACTGAAACAGGTTCAAAAAAATGAAACCCTTAACTGGCCTGAAAGCTGCGCCAAATCTATGCGCCCAACGATTTTCAGAGCGGGATAAATGTACTAAAATATTAAAAGTGATTTTAACTATTTTACAAAGGAAAGAATCACCATGTATCGGATCTTTTATAACAAAGAACCGATACACAGCTTTGATAGGAACGCTAAAACATTTGCAAACTATGCAAGCGCTTATATCGACCGTCGAGTTGAATTAATTCGTCATGCGTACCACGTTCTATTATTTCGCCTTCGTGGAAAACACAAATTAAATCGGCATTACGCACCGTTGAAAGCCGGTGGGCAATAACAATAGATGTACGGTTTTTCATCAGGTTTTCGAGTGCATCCTGAACCAGTCGTTCCGATTCGGTGTCCAAAGCCGAGGTGGCTTCGTCGAGAATTAATACCGGCGGATTCTTCAGAATAGCGCGGGCAATACTTAACCGTTGCCGTTGTCCTCCCGAAAGTTTACTTCCCCGGTCACCAATAACCGTATCGTAGCCGTTTTCGGTTTCGATAATGAAATCGTGAGCATTGGCCACTTTGGCGGCTGCAATAACTTCGGTCATACTGGTATTCTCAACACCAAAGGCGATGTTGTTATAAATGGTGTCGTTAAACAGGATGGCTTCCTGGTTTACGTTACCCATCAAATCACGGAGATCGTGCAATTTCAGGTCGCGCAGGTCGATGCCGTCAATCAGGATTTGCCCGCCAATGACGTCGTAGAAACGTGGCAGCAAATCAACAAAAGTGGTCTTCCCGCTACCCGACTGCCCAACCAATGCAATGGTTTTGCCCTTTTCGATGGTGAGTGAAATATGGTTCAGAACAATTTTTTCGTCGTAAGCAAAAGTTACATCCCGGTACTCAATTGAGTTCTTAAGCGTTGCGATATTCTGCGCATCCGCTTTTTCAGGAATAGTAACATTAGCCAACAGAATTTTGTCGATGCGGTCCATCGAAGCCAATCCTTTTTGTATGCTGTAAAGCGCTTGGGTGAATGCCTTTGCCGGATTGATGATCTGGTAGAAAATGGCAATGTAAGCAATAAACTCGGGCCCTGAGAGCTCGCTGTTTTTACTTAAAATCAGTGTTCCGCCAAACCAAACCACAATGATAATAACAATTGTCCCCAGTAATTCGCTCAAGGGGTGAGCGAGCTCGCGGCGGCGCATCAACCGGTTCATGATCCGCCGGTAGTCGTGCAATTCCTCATTAAACCGGGCATCCATTTTCTTTTCAGCATTGAACGCTTTTATGATGCGTAGTCCGCCCAAAGTCTCTTCAACAACGGTCAAAATCATCCCCATTTTGTCCTGGCCTTCGCGTGATACTTTTTTGAGCGATTTTCCGACGCGACCAATAGCAATACCTGCAATTGGCAATACCAGAAAAATGAAAAGCGTCATTGTCGGGCTCATCCAGAGCATGGAGGCAAGTAAAACAATGATGATGACAGGGTTCTTCAGGAACATATCAAGCGACGACATGATCGAGTTTTCAACTTCGGTAACATCACCGGTTATGCGCGAAATAATGTCGCCTTTACGTTCTTCCGAAAAGAATGGCAATGCTAGTTTCAGTATTTTGCTAAATATTTGTTCGCGAATATCCTTAACTACGCCATTCCGAATATAAACTGCCTGATAGGCGCCCAGGTAATAAAATCCAACCTTCAGCATGGTTGTAACAACGGTGAAAATCCCGATAAACAACAAGGTTAACCCGGCACCGTGCTCAATTTTGAATGTTGTTATGTAGTAATACACGTTGTTTGTAATTACATCAGATGAAAAATGCCAGGGTTTTAATTCCAGCACATCTTTTGATGAATCAAACAGAATTTGAAGAATCGGAATAAGTGTGGTTACTGAAACAACTGTAAATACTGCCGATAAGACGTTGAACAGAAAATTGAGAGTCAGCTCACGTTTATACGGCGGGATAAAACGTCTCAGAATATTGAAAAAATCCTTCATTATAAATTTATTCGAGGAACAATAGTTTATAAAACATTCAAAATGGATATTATCTCCAATTAGAAAATACCGGTATAGTTGCTTGGTGTAATTGTTTTCAATTCGGCTTTAAGCGAATCGGAGATTTCGAGTGTATCAATAAACTCATGAATTACCTGTTGATCGATTTTCCGATTTACGCGGGTAAGGTTGCGCAGGGCTTCATAAGGATTCGGATAACCTTCTCGTCGCAAAATAGTTTGTATAGCTTCGGCAACAACCGGCCAGTTCTTTTCCAAATCGGCTTCAATGGCGTTGGTGTTGATTAGTAATTTGTTCAACCCGCGCATGGTTGAATTGATGGAAATAAGCGTGTGCGCAAATGGCACACCAATGTTGCGCAAAACCGTCGAGTCGGTTAAATCGCGCTGTAGGCGCGATACCGGCAGTTTTACAGCCAAATGTTCGAAAATAGCATTGGCAATGCCGATGTTTCCTTCCGAGTTTTCGAAGTCAATCGGGTTCACTTTGTGCGGCATGGCCGACGAGCCAACTTCGCCCGCCTTAATTTTTTGCTTGAAATATTCCATCGAAATGTAGGTCCACATATCGCGGTTTAAATCCATGATGATGTTGTTGATCCGTTTCAGCGCATCAAAAATGGCAGCATGGTTGTCGTAGTTGGTAATCTGCGTAGTGTATTGCGCGCGTTCCAGTCCGAGGTATTTCTTCAGGAAATGGTTACCGAAAGCTTTCCACGAAATTTCGGGATAAGCAATGTGGTGCGCATTGAAATTGCCGGTTGCTCCGCCAAACTTGGCATCGCAATTAATGCTTTTCAGTTGTTCGAGCTGTATTTTCAATCGTTCGGAAAACACACGTATTTCTTTGCCCAGGTTGGTTGGCGAGGCTGGTTGACCATGTGTTTTGGCCAGCATCGGAATGTTTTTCCATTCTTCAGCCATGTCCTCCAGTTTGTCAACCAAATCGTAAATAGCTGGGTAATATTCGTTGTCCAGCGCATCGTGAATCGACTTTGGAACAGCCGTATTGTTAATATCCTGAGAGGTTAAACCGAAGTGAATAAATTCTTTATATGCCTGTATTCCGAGTTTATCGAACTCTTCTTTCAGGAAATACTCCACAGCTTTTACATCATGATTGGTTACCTTTTCAATATCTTTTATGCGCTGAGCATCGTCAACCGAAAAATTGGCAACAATCCGACGGAGCGGTTCAAACAGCGCTTTGTCAAACGATTTTAATTGAGGTAGCGGCAATTCGCACAAAGCGATAAAGTATTCAACTTCAACCAGCACCCGGTATTTTATCAATGCGAATTCAGAAAAATAGAGTTGAAGGTTTTCAACTTTCGAACGGTAACGGCCATCGATAGGCGATATTGCTGTAAGTAAATTTAATTCCATGAACTTGGTTTTTCAAAGGCCGTAAAGGTAGCAAAAATTGTGATTAGGCGCGATTGGGCAGTCTATTCGCCAGGGAAATCGCTTTTAAAAAATGTGCTGAGATTATTGAAAGAAAAGAATTGCTATTTTTCTAGTACTCACCCCGTCGCACCTGCGGTACGCCCCCCCTCTCTCGCGAGAGTGGGGAAATCCCGAGCTTTACGAGGGAAGGGGTGAGTTCCTGGATATAAAAAAATAAAAGTTGACCCCATATAATGTTAAAAGCGATTTCCCTAATCGATTCGCTAATCGTTGATAACTTTGTAAACGATCAAATTGCCTTTATCCTGGTTAATATGCGTTTACTTTGTCGACAAGTTTCCACGTAATACGTTTGTAAACCCAATTCCGGTTGACGTAAAATATGCCACCCAGGTATAGTGGAATGAGCATTAAGGAGGCCAACCCGGTTTGTTTGATCAGGAAATAGTGAAAGTAACCCAGGACTGCCGCCAAGAGCATTAATCCCAATACTTTAATGGCATTAGAACCACCTTGTACTGCGGTCTTTTCCATTGAGAAGGGGAAAAATGGTTGTTGAATATAGTAATAAAGCGAGGTGACGAGGTAAATAAGGATAAATGCGATACAAACATCAGGTAAGGCTTTTATTCCCCACAAAATGCAAATAAATGTTGCTATTACCAGGTAAAACGGAATAAAGAACTTTGCAAATGTTGCTTTTATTGTTCCTTTAAAAAAGTTGGCCGGCGATTCAATGGGCAATGTTTTATATATCCAAACGGTTGATTTGTAGCTTCCAATTAGTAACGAACTGCAAAGACTAATTGCCACAATCATAAACATGTATAAAATTAAGATGTAATTGTAGCCTGTAAAAAATTCCTGAAAACTTCCTTTTTTGCCCATATTTGGAGCAATAATCATGATAATGATGTAGCCCAGGGATGGTAGAAATGTTTGCTTGAATTGCCGTTCGCGCCCTGTCATTTTCCACATCATCTTAAAGGCTGCGCGTTCTTCAGGATTATAAGTGAAAATTGTTTCAAAAAGGCTGTAGTATGCACTTTTGCGTTTTTTTTCAATTTTTACCTTGTAGGCTTTGTCTCCTTGTTCCAAATCCATCAGCTTCTCGTTGAAAATTGGAGTGAGATACTTTCCGGTTAAGAAAATGGCCACGGGTGGAATAATTACAGCTTCGGCCATAAACAGAATGTGCGACAGGTCGAAATTGCCTGTTGTTAAAGCTTCAATAAGACCTGAAAAGAAAGCTGGCGGAAACAGATAAGTGTACCAATGAATAGCCAGCTGCATGTTCAGAATTTCGGTTTTGTCAATCATTCTTAACCCAATTTGGTAAGCCGCCATGAAAAATATAGCGATAAATACCTGGAAATACATCAATAGGTTTTTCAGTTTTTCGCCACTCACCAGTCTCATAATTCCAAGATACAGGATATTAGCCAGGAACAGTGTGAACAATACATTCAGGAAAATGGTAAAAATGAATAACAAACCCGATGCAATACCAAATTTTACGAAAGCTGTAATGATTGGAATAACCGAAATGCTTAATGCCATCAGCGTTAAATAAATAAAGATATGCGCATTCCGGGCTAAGCTAACTGTATTTCCTTTAATAGGTAGCGGCTGAATAATAACATTTTCCGAAGTATCGAAAAGAATTGTTGAAAACTCGGAGATAATCATCATAGCCATTAATACCATAACAAATATGTGTGCAAGAAAATAAAACGCAAATGGCGATTTAACAATGAAGAGAATAAATGAGAAGAAAATCCCGATGAAAATCTGGAAGAACGACTGTTTGATTATTGTTCCGGTTTGTGCGTTTTGTGCTTTTTTCGAATACCGGTTTATTCGCCGGTCGTCAATAGTTAATTTCAATTGCAAAATCCGGATAAATTGGTTGTAATCAGCGCCCATTTTTTCAATAAACCATCGAAAAGGAGCGAAAAAAGATAGGATAAATCGGATCATGGTGCTTACTTTTCGAAGGCGTTAATAAATGCTTCTGCTTTTTCTTCGTGGTTGGTGTTGCCGGTGAGGCGGGTAAATATCTTTTCCAGACTTTCGCCATTCGAAAGCGTTTTTAACTCGTCAAACGAACCATCGGCTATTACAGTTCCTTTGTCAATTAGGATGATGCGGTCGGAAATACGCTCCACTACGTCCATAATATGCGAACTGTAGAAAACTGTTTTGCCTTCGCGCGCCAGGTGGATGAGCATTTCTTTCACCATGATTACTGAGTTGGCATCTAACCCAGATAAGGGCTCGTCCATAAAAATTAAATCCGGGTTATGCAGCAATGCCGAGCAAATCAGCACCTTTTGCCGCATACCTTTCGAGAAGGTCGAAATTCGTTGATTGAGGTTTTGTTTCATTTCGAAGATGTTCATCAGCGCTTCAGCTTTTTCGCGGGTTTGATCAACATTTATTCCGCGCATGTCGCCAATAAACTCCATAAATTCAAGCGGTGTAAGCGATTCGTAAAGCACTGCATTTTCAGGAATATACCCAATTTGCTTTTTTATTTCAAGCGTTTCTTTTCTTAAATCTTTGCCAAAAATTGAAATATTCCCTTTGAAATTTCCCAGCAATCCGCACAATATCTTGACAGTAGTTGACTTGCCAGCTCCGTTCGGACCAATATAGCCAATAATTTGGCCGGCAGTTATAGAGAGGTTAATTCCATTCAAAACTTGCTTTTCGCCGTAGTTCTTTTTTAAATCTTGAATCTCAATGATTTGGGTGGATTCCATAATGTAAAAGAATAAATATTGTTATTGAACAAATATAAACTTTGGCTGGAATAAGTCAAATATTTTGTTGAATATTTTTTTTCGAAGAATTCTGTACTCGAATATTTTTCGGAATTATCGGGATATTGGTTTCTGGTGTTTATGATAAACTACAGGCGATTTGAGATTAGAAACCCGGAGGGTTTGAATTTGAATAACCGTCGGTTGCAACCGACGGCAATGCACCAAATGAAAAGAGAGCCCTGAATGGGCTCAACCGATTAATATTGAACACTTTCAGGGTTCTGATCTTTGGGTGCATTGTCCCCGCACTTCGTACGGGGTTATTCAAGTTTAGCTACTTTGTAGCTGTAAGACTTTTATAATATGCTCATTAGAAATAGTGATTAAACCGTTTAACCGATAGTTCCGATATTTTTTGATTTTTTAAAATCTTATTCCTGATTAGATTGTTTAATGCATGTATTGAAATATTAAACAAGATGGCCATGAAAAATTTTTGGTTTATTTTTACATTGTGCGTTTTATTCGTTTTTAGTTGCACAAATACCAACAGCCAGATGATTGATACAACGACCGTTCGGGAACTCGATTTGAAACGCTATTTGGGTACCTGGTACGAAATTGCCCGGTTTCCGCATTCGTTTGAGAAAGGAATGGCGGGTGTTACAGCCAATTATAGTCTGCGCGACGATGGCAAAATCAGGGTTTTGAATAAAGGTTACAAAAATGGCTTGGATGGCGAACTTTCCGTTGCCGAAGGCAAAGCCAAAATCCCTGATCAATTGCAACCCGGAAAGCTGAAAGTATCCTTCTTCTGGATATTTTACGCCGATTATTATGTACTCGAATTGGATGAGAACTACCAATATGCGATGATCGGGAGCTCATCGCCTAAATATTTTTGGATATTGAGCCGAACCCCACAGATGGACGAATCGACATACCAGATGTTACTCGAAAAAGCACGCCAACGTGGCTATAATCTTGATAAACTGGAGAAAGTGGCTCAACCCCAAAGTAAAGCTCCCTTCTTGTAAGAACCCAAGCTCATCCGGATTTGTGCTATGCTATTCGATTCGGCTGAGACTAATTTGCAATCAGCACCTCTTCATTGCGGATCTCTGGTCCGTTTCAAGCACCTAAACGAATCGTATTTCTACCGGTCCTTTCTCCCTCGTATAATCGCGTGCCGAACTGTAAAGATAATCTTCTGTCCGTCCACTGGATTACAAAGTCAGAACTAAGAGGTGACGATTAAATCGTGACCAGCAACTGCAACCTTTGGGCATATCCCAAGGAGCAGGGTCGCTAAGTACTTAGCCCCGATCCCGGCGGGTGCGGTGTATCGAGCTTGCCGAGATGTAGTTCAATCGGGAATAATCGCTGGGCCTTGCACGCCGCTCATATTCCTATTTATTGGGTGATGTTTTTCTTTGTCGTACCATTTGTGTTTTCGTTATTTTATCACTGCTGGCAAAATATATTCTTCCATCATTTTGTCAACCTGAGAGTGTCCGTATGGTCTGTTGAAAGCCTTTGCAGTAATTACAATCGTCAAAGGCAAGTCTTTAAATATAAATATTTTACTTCCACCATTTCCTGCACAATAAAAGGTTTCATAACTTTTGCCATTTATTGTATATGTTCTATTCCAAAATAAGAAGCCATAAAATTCATTCACCCGTTCAGAAATCTGGATTTGCCGTGTAAATGTTTTGTTTACCCATGCAGTAGGCAATATTTGTTGACCGTTCCATTGTCCTTTGTTTTTATAAAGTTGTCCAACTTTTGCAAACCCCAACGAGGTCATTTGTAAACCGCCTGCTGTATTAACCACTTTTTGCGGGGTATATTGCCATTGGTATTTATCAATGCTTAATGGTTTGAACAATTTTTTGTCTGCATATTTTTCTAAACCTTCCGGCACCGATTTGTTCAAAATGTCGCCCAATATGATTACACCTGCGGTAAAATAATCCCATTGTTTACCATTTGTTTTTAAACTGTCCATAGGTAAATCCAATGCAAACTTCACCCAATCGTCTGTGGGATACATATTTTCTTCGTTTCCGGGAGACTCGCTATTTTTATCTGAACCATTAAATGCAGAACTCATTGTCAATAAATCTTTCAACTTAACACTATCTTTTTTTACTGAATAATTTGAAAACTTAGTCAAATCGTAGAAAGAATTTAGTGTTTGATTTTCATTTTTGATGTATCCGTCTTTTATGGCAATTCCCATTAGTGCTGATGTAAAAGATTTTCCGACAGAACGCGTATCGTGCAATGTATTTCGATCTGTGTTGTTGAAATATTCTTCCAACAAAAGTTTGCCGTCTTTTACGACAACAATACTTGTAATCGCTTTAAATGAACCTTGGGCAATGTTTTTATTAAGTTCTTCAATCTTCTTTTTGTTGAAATTTGAAAGTGATAGTTCAAAACCGCTATTCGACGCAATAGATTGAATGGCTATTTGTTTTGCTGTTATTTCTGGTTTTTTAATGATCAAATTTAGATTGCCCGATGCAATTAAATCCCCAACTATTGCTTCACTATTTTCATCAATTTTCACATAAGGCCGCATTTCAACGGTTAGTTTATGTGTTCCATCGGTCAATGCTTTTTCTCCGCCATTGGTGATAAACCGATCAAATAAATAAATCGACCACCAGTCTCCGCCAGCGGTGTCTGTAAATGGTACCCGAAATGTCGTAGTTGTACTTTTTCTTAGTCCGCAACCGTGATGAATGTTTTCTTTGTAAATGAGATTGTTGTCCACGAAAAATGAAAATTGATAATTTCCCTTTAAATTGAGTTCGTCCGCCGATAGTTCTGGAGCAATTAGGTGCATATAATTTGTTATCGAGTTATCCATAAAAACCCTGATATTCAAATTAGTTTCTTGTTTCAATTCAAATGTTGTCAAAAAATCTTCTTGCTTGTATTGCTCCAAAGGTATATTCCCATTCATAAAAGTAATTCTCCCGATATTATTTTTGTGAATTGGACTTGTAATTCCATCGGTCTGAACAATGTTTTTGATTTGTCCAAATGCGGCAGTACAAATGAAATTGCTAACCAGGATCAAAATAGTAATGTGTTTCATTTGTCTTATTTGAGTTAATTATTTTCTATCAATGTTTGAATTTGCCGGAGTCTGATAAAATAGCACATAATCGAGTCTCGCGAGGGAATTTCACCCTCACGTTCTCACGGAACCGTACGTGAACCTCTCGATTCATACGGCTCTTCTTGTTCACCCAAGCTCATCCGGATTTGTGCTATGCTATTCGATGCTGCTGGTGCTGATTTGCAATCAGCACCTCTTCATTGCGGATCTGGTGATCCGTTTCAAGCACCTAAACGAATCGTATTTCTACCAAGCCTTTCTCCCCCGAATAATCGCGTGCCGAACGGTAAAGATAATCTTCTGTCCGTCCACTGGATTACAAATCGTCACCAGCGACGGCAACCTTTGGGCATATTCCAAGGAGCAGGGGTGTGAGAGGCGAACTGGCGGTCATCCGACCGTCAGCCGTCTACTCTATTGACAACTGGTATTTTATTTTTTCCTTTCAATCATATATTCAGAATATCTCTGTATTGTTGATACATCTTTATTCTCAATAAGCCATTCTTGATAGTATGCAATCTCGTTTCCACCTATGTTTATTACATACTCAATTCCCATTATTACTAACACATAGTAAAGTTCTCCATCTAAATTTAAAAAATCAAGTTCGTGTAAAATTTCGTAAGGTTCTGGGTGATTAATAGGGTCAGAGAATCTATCTTCTTCAGTATATATTCGTCTCTGATTATATTTCCAAAATTTACTGCCCTTACCAAATCTAGCATATTCTCTTATTGGGTCCAATTCTTTATCTTCAATTATTTTGTCAACCCATCCAACCATATTTAATTTGGAATACACCAATGACTCTAATGCCGCTTTAGCTAAAAACCTTGAAATAAATTCATTATCAGATTTCGGGTCTGCTATTGTTGGAATAATAAGGCTTTTACATTGACCATTAGCAATTAATGAGGTTTTATCTGAATCTTCTGATCTAAAAATAAATCCTTTTTCATCAATCCACATATCTACCCAACCTCCTTTAGGGTGCATAATTAGAGCTTTATGAGGTACAAGTCTACCTTTTTTAGTCTTGATTTCTTTTCGATATCTTAAGTTTTTGAAGTATGGTAGTTCAAGTAAAGGTCGTTCTATTTTAATTGAAAAATAATTATTGCATTCATCACAAACTATTCCTTTCGGCAATATGTGTACCTTATTACCCAATGATTCAGGAATTATATGTTCTACGCTTTTAGAGCTATCTGTATTTTTCTTACAAAAAAGACATTTTCTCATTTAATTATCATTTTCATTTCACTCTGTATACTTGTTGCACAATGTTGAACTAAATCCCTGCGGGATAGCTTTTATCATTGGCTTTCGAGCTTCCCCACTTTTGCTGCTTAAACTCTAAAATATACATTGTTTTATCGTGGTTTTGTATTTTCAACTAATTTCTATATTTGTGCATTAATGCTTCATCGATATTCTTTTTCCCTTCGTTTGAAAAATCAACCCGATTAACAATATCCCCAAAACGGTCGTTAAGTACATAGCAAAATCCTGCAATTAAGGCCGGGGTGTAGTTCAATCTCGCCTTAGGCGAGACTGGGTCTTGCAGACCGCTCAGAGTCCTATTTATTGGCTGCTGCCTTTCTTTCCAAGTCTTTTCGGCAATGTTTGATATAATTGTATTGAATCTTTTGCATCTATAATCTCGATGTTCAATTTTTCAAAAAAGAGTCTTTTACCTTGTTTCATTTTGTCGTACTGTAAATTACGAATGAACCAAGTTTTTTTCCTTATGTCTGGATATTGTTTATATAATTTCTCTCTTTCTATGAGTAGCCATCTAAGTGATGTTTCTTGAACTCCTAAGTCAATACCAATAAAAATCAGATTGTTGTTTAAGAATATGTCAAGCCATGAATTATTTCCAACCCATTTATTTAATTCATTGCGCTTATTGAATGGATTCCCTGCGGATTTTAAAAGCCATCGTCTTCCTTTTTCAACTATACCCATATAGTCAGTTAATCCAAGTCTAATGCTACTGGCATATTCATAAAAACCATGAATGTGCCAAATAGCAAATTCATCATTCGCTCTTTCAACTTTCCTATTTGAGTAATAGGAATGCCAAGGATAAAAAGGGGAAAAGCCAACTTTCCCGACTTTATTTTGAATTCTTTGAGGCCGAAACAAACTCTTATTATATTGAGTTTTCCGAACGAAAGATTTTATGCTGTAATTTGAGAACTCCAATAAATAATCATAGTTTGTAGTCAATACGGGTCTGTTTAATTCTATAAACTTCTCTGTCCAAATAGCATGTGTCTTTTGAGGAACCCATTTTTCGAAACCCGCTCTAATACCTTTCTTTATTGATTTATAATCAAATGTTTCATCTTTAACATTACTTGAAAGCTGTATCAAATCAAAAAATTCCGGATAAGAAACGGAATTGTCTTTTAAAATATCCTCGTATTCACCTTTATCGTCAATATGTTTTACTGCAAGGTCAATTAGCAAATCTTTCCAAGAACTTGTCGTGCCACAGAAGTTGTTAATACCATTGCCCAAGAAAAACGCAGTCTGCGAAATATTTGGATTAAGGTCTTTTTTTACGAACTCAGTTAGTGTCATTTGATGTTGTCTTTTTAAGGTTGCAGCTAACTAGTAAATAGCGGAAAGTTTACCGTACTTTTCAAAAACTTACTGGCCTTAAACTCTCCTTCTTTTAGTTGTCGTTCAGCGATTTAAAAATAAGGTGTTATGTTTATAAATCAAAATTATTGATCATTTATTTTCTGTCTTTTTATATACCAAATAACTCTGTGCCAAACTATCCAACGGACTAATAATTTTCCGTTCGGCCCCAAGCTCATCCGGGTTTGTGCTATGCTATTCGATGCTGCTGGTGCTAATTTGCAATCAGCACCTCTTCATTGCGGATCTGTAATCCGTTTCAAGCACCCAAACGAATCGTATTTCTACCAAGCCTTTCTCCCCGGAATAATCGCGTGCCGAACTATAAAGATAATCTTCTGGCCGTCCACTAAATTACAAATCTTCACCAGCGACTGCAACCTTTGGGCATATCCCAAGGAGCAGGGGGTGTTTCGTTTCTCTCCTGAAATTCTTTCTTCCATTCTAAAAACTATTCGTCATTATAGTATTCTAATTCTTTTCAATTATTTTTTGGATTCCAGCCTCCAACGCTTTATCAACAATGGGGACTAACGACTTTTGCACATAGTCATATCTCATTATAAATGTTGGATCCTTTTCTGAATCATAAACATTATCTGCATTTCTGTCGCGACCGAAAGTGATAAGTATATCCTTTTTCTTTTCAACAAATTTGAATGAGTCCACAGTTGAATTGTTAATTTCAGCTTTTCGTAAGTTCTTGTCTTTTAATGAATACACGAATAATGATTTAAAATCCTCTAATGTGACAACCCCATCCTTATTTGTGTCTTTTTCTGCTCCGGTAAATACTATTACGATTTCATCTTCAAAATATTTAACGAGTAGGTCAGTTCCTATTATTCGATAATCGCAAACTTTTTGAGTTATATTGTTTTTGTAGTCATAGACAATCAAATTATTGAACGAGCCATAAAACTCATATTCTGTGCTAACTTCAGCTACATCACGCATTTTTCTAGAAGAATAAAGGATTTCCTTATCTATCTTCTCCGATTTCTCTAGTGTTTTGACGTCAACAGGAATTAAATAAACAAGATTCAATGTATCAACCAATCGTGGTGATTGATACGAAATAATCTGCTGCCTTAAACTATCCTTTTTTAGTTCTACAGCTTTATCGTCAGATAGCAATGTATTTGTTGTAGACTGACTTCTTGGGAATAATGACTTTGAAACTGTTACAACAACCATTATAAGTCCAATAGTTGCAGTTACTAATAAAACAGTACCCAAAATAGCAAGTATTTTTTGGTTGTAGTTTTTAATTTTATCCATTTTCATCCTTATCTCTTTAGTCATTTATAACTAGTTTCTTACAAAGAATTCAAACGACTCACCCTGTTGCACCCTAAAATTCTCTCAAGCCGCCAAAACTCTCAATTTGAAAGCTTTCTCAAAACCTGAAAATGTTTCAAGTAGCGATTAATATTACCCACCAAGCTCATCCGGATTTGTGCTATGCTATTCGATGCTGCTGGTGCTAATTTGCAATCAGCACCTCTTCATTGCGGATCTGTGATCCGTTTCAAGCACCTAAACGAATCGTATTTCTACCAAGCCTTTACTCCCCCGAATAATCGCGTGCCGAACTGTAAAGATAATCTTCTGGCCGTCCACTGGATTACAAATTGTCAACAGCAACTGCAACCTTTGGTCATATCCCAAGGAGCAGGGTGTAGTTCAACACAGACTCATCGCTAGGCGTTGCACGCCACTCAGAGTCCTATTTATTAGTGGCTGGGTTCTTTTTAATAATCATCTCTCAATACTCTTTTTATAGAAATATGGGTCGCATCTTTTAATAAATTAAGGTCAATTAGCCTAAATTTTGAAACTTCTTTTGAAACACCAAATTTATATTGAAGCTCCCGAAACAGACTATGAACAAGACTTAAATTAACAGGTTGTCTGTCAAAATATATGTACCCTTTATTTATGTTTTCTTTTATGAAATATTCATTAACAGCTTGAATAAATTGTCGTTGCGGTAATAATAGTCTACTTGCAAATTTATTTGCTTGTATCTCTAACCGATTATTGCTTAGAGTATGATCATTACCTAAAGAAGAAAGAGAATCTTCGTCATCTGTTTTCTCATCAATATATTTTTTTAGCAAATCTTTATGAAGAATCAGATGTCCAATTTCATGCGCAAGCGTAAATCTCCACCGATATATATCGTTTGCAATTTTATCAGAAACAGAAATCACTAATGGATCGAAGCATATTTTACCTAAAATATTTCCATTGAGAGATTGATCAAAAGTGAAAGTGACATCATATTTTTCCGATAAGTAGTTGCATAGCTTATCAGTATTTAGAAAGGTGTCATCATAAATTAAATCACTTGGCAAATTTGACACCTCAGACTCAATTTTGCTTTCTGAACAATATGGAACAGCTAAAAACTGAAGTTTATTTTTGTAATTGTCAATTATTGAGAGTTCTTCTAATAATGCCGGAAGTTTCTCGAAACACTTCTTATTATAAAAACTGAAAAAATTAGTTTCTTTTAAAGAATTGGAATATAAGTTTTGTTTGATTTCTTCGTTCGTAATTACATGATATTTATGATCTTTCCTGTAACTAATCCAATCTATCTCATTATTAATGTCGACTCTAGCAAGTCCAATTTTGGACGAAACGGCAAATTCATATGCACCTTGTTGGAATGCAGAAGTTGTTATTAAAATACCTTTTGTGTTGTGTTCACCAAGTTCATTAAGAATAGAGCTAAACTCTCTAATGTCATTTATGACAACACTTGATGAATAGTTTTTACATTCAATTATTGTCAAAAAGGAATAATCATTCGCGTCCTTTAAATACGTTTCAATTGAAATGTCAACTTGAACATTTGCATTTGTCTTGTTTGAATGATAGGATTTTTTCCAAAATATTTTACTCCTCTTTCCATTAACGAATAATTCATCGTTTAGAAGTAATTCTGAAAACAAGTCATAAACTTGTTTTTCAAATGCATCTCCTTTTTTTGTCGTGTTTAAATTATTCATCTAATGTCAATTTATAGCGCCAATAACCTTGCTACTAACATCCCGATATACGCATATTGCGTGTATATTCGTTATAGCTTACCAGATTCATTGCGGGTATTTGCTAAAATCGTTGTATACCCGCAATAAGTTCTTTCGCTGTCCGATTGCTTTGCGCGCCGGTTCACCAATTATACGGTTCCATACAATAACCCGTCCCCTGCTCCCGCGCGATTGTATCGCGTGGTTTAACGCAGCCCTCCATTCAGCACGGTGCAATCACGTGGTATCCTGTAAACATTCCTTAAAATGGCTTGCAATTAGTAAATATACACATCATTACAGTACTTTTCCTCTTGCTGTTTGCTACAATAAAAAACAATTGCGCCGGCAATTTCAGGGCTTGCGCCCTTATGTCGACCCGAAATCCGGGTGCGAATTTCGCCGGATAACCCAGCTATGTGAACAGTGTCATGCCCTACGAAGGCAGGTTCAGGATGCCGCTCGTTGTTTCGCTAAAAATAATCCGTTATGTTCAAACATCAAAGCCATTGTTCACTTATTTTTCGTCTTTTCAGGCATTAAATTACTCTGTGCCAAACTATCCAACGGACTAATAATTTTCCGCTCGGCCCTTAGTGGTAACAGGAGTGTAAATCCCGGTGGTCTTGCTGCTTTCGTGCCCCATCAGGGGCTTTGTATGTATCGCAAATCGGTACCGTTTTCAAGCAAATGCGTTGCAAAACGGTGCCGCGCCAAGTGCGTCGAAACGTTCTTCTTTATCCCCGCTCTCAACTAAAAGTCTGAACCTTGATTCATCTGATTTTGGGGATTGCCCCGATTTCTTAATCCTATAAATCAGTTAATCCCAAAAATCAAGGTTCAGACAAATTTCGTTACAAACGCAAATGTTGTCAGGAGCCTACTATCGAATGTCAGATGCTTACTATCGAGTGTCAGGAGTCAACTTTCGAATGTCAGATGCTTACTATCGAATGTCAGAGGCTTACTATCGTATGTCAGATGCCTGTGCACGTATGCCAGATGCCTGTGCACGTATGCCAGATGCTTGTGCACGTATGCCAGATGCCTGTGCACGTATGCCAGATGCTTGTGCACGTATGTCAGATGCCTGTGCACGTATGTCAGATGCCTGTGCACGTATGTCAGATGCCTGTGCACGTATGTCAGATGCCTGTGCACGTATGTCAGGAGCTTGTGCACGTATGCCAGATGCCTGTGCACGTATGTCAGATGCTTACTATCGAATGTCAGGAGCTTACTATCGAGTTCCAGATGCTTACTATCGAGTTCCAGATGTTTACTATCGAGTTCCAGATGCTTACTATCGAATGTCAGGAGCTTACTATCGAATGCCAGATGCCTGTTCTTTAATGTCAGGAGCTTACTCTCGTAGTTGTCGAGGCAATTTCACATATCAAAGCTGCAATTCCGGCTATGCTTCAAACCGTTTTTTTGCATCCTCCAATATCGCTATTGTAGCAGTTGCGCCGCTTCGCGAACATCCGGCTTCGCGCACCGCCAGGAGCTGATCGAGTGTACGAACGCCGCCTGCCGCCTTTAGTTTCACATTGAGCCCGATGTTCTTTTTCATGAGCTGCAAAACCGGAACGGTTGCTCCCTGGTAATTGTAGTCGCCATTTGGCTGCTTTACAAAACCAAATCCGGTTGAGGTTTTTACATAGTCGGCCCCCACTTCGGTACAAATCTGGCAAAGCTTCACAATGTCGCTTTCGCGGGTTACATAATCGGTTTCGAAAATAACTTTCACAATGGCGTTGTTCTGGTGACAAATTTCGGTTACCGCCTTAATTTCTTCAGCGATGTACTGCCAGTCGCCTTGCAAGGCTTTGCCAATATTAATAACCATGTCAATTTCAACAGCGCCGTCGTTACATGCCTGTTCTGCTTCAAAAACTTTTACCCGAACGGACGAATTGCCTGCCGGAAAGCCAATCACGCAGCCCACCAGCACATCGCTTTCCGCGAGTATTTCGGCAGCTTGTTTTACAGCGTAGGGCTTCACACACACCGAAGCCACGTGGTATTTAAGCGCCACTTCGCATTCGCGTTTCAAATCGATGTCGGTTAAAGTGGGGTGCAAAATGGAGTGGTCGATCATTTTTGCAAGTTGGATTAGTTCGCTCATGGTTTTTATGGTTTTAGGTATTCAAGTATTTCTGAAATAGAGGCAAGTGCCAGAAATGTATTTTTCTCTGCGGACGAATGATGGTTCTCGTGCTGCCAGGTAACTTCATAAGGAATATGAATTGCCTTTCCGCCAATGTTGGTGACCGGCAAAATATCCGACTTTACAGAGTTCCCAACCATCAGGAATTCGTTGGGCTGAATGTCGAGGTGATCGAGTAATTTCTGGTAATTGGCTTCGTGTTTGTCGCTCATAATTTCGATGTGATGAAAGTAACCGAACAAACCCGATTCTTTCAGTTTCCGCTCCTGATCCAATAAATCGCCTTTGGTTGCCAATATCAGCCGGTATTTTCCCTGGAGCAGTTGAAGCACCTTCTCAACACCATCCAGCAACTCAATAGGCATGGTAAGCAACGTTTTCCCGGTATCAATAATCAATGCAATTTCTTCTGAAGTGATTTTCCCGTTACTTATCCTGATTGCCGTTTCAACCATCGACAGAATAAATCCCTTGGCGCCGTAACCATAAATCGAAAGGTTTTGCATTTCGGTTTTAAACAGTTCCTTCGAGGTTTCTGTTTCGTCGAGATAAACGCTTAAAATCTTGCAGAATTTTCGTTCAACTTCCTGGTAGTAGGGTTCGTTCACCCAGAGCGTATCGTCGGCATCAAAACCAATCACTTTTATTTCGTTATACATGTCCGTCGGTTATCTGAGTTTTTTTATTTCTGAAATAGGCGCTTGCCGAAAAGTAAGCTTTTGACAGCAAAAATCCCCAGCACGAACCGATGAAAATACCTGCCAGCACATCGCCCGGATAATGAACGCCATTGTAAATGCGGCTGTAGGCAACCAATGCGGCCCAAATAAACAGCCAGTATTTCATGATTTTAAAATCCGAATCTAAAGTAAAGTACAGGAACGTTGCCAGGCCAAAAACATTGGCTGCATGTGACGATGCAAAACCATACAACCCGCCAGCCCCGGCTTTGCTTAAATGAACCAGGTTCATCAATGCCGGATCGTGCGACGGGCGCAACCGTTGAACGGTGTTTTTCAATAAACCCGAAGCTGTTTGATCGCACAAAGCTATTACCAAACCTACAAAAACCAACATCAGCAGGCCGTTGAGCCTGTATTTTCTGAGAATCAGGAAAACAATCAGCAAATACATCGGAATCCAAACCAGTTTATCGCTCAACCAGTACATCATTGGATCGAAAAAACTATTGTGCCAGCCATTTAATGCCAGGAACAAATCGGTATCAAGCGTTTTCAGGTATTCCATCATTCTTCAGCATTTTCCGGGTGAATCATATCATAAACCATTTCGGCCACATCGCCAACCACACGTCTGCAAATAATTTTATGGTGCTTGCGGTCGGCTACTTCAGCTTCAGTAGCGTGTTTTTTTAAGATTTCGGCGCAAACAGTTGTTCCGTAAACGCCCTCAGCTTTTTTGTTTAGTTCGCGAACTTTCCGGTAAGCTTCCAGCTTGGTATCCATATCTTTCGGATCGAGGTTTCCGTATTTCAGGCCCAAAACCATAAAACCGCCTGTTATAGCGCCACATTTTTCGCGCAAACGCCCCATGCCTCCGCCAAAAGTTGAGGAGATAAGCTTTGCGGTATTTTCATCCAATTTAAATTCTTCGGAAAAAGCGAGTAACATCGACTGAGAGCAGGCATAACCCTCATCGAAATATAAAAGGGCTTTATCTATGGCTTCTTGTTTAGTCATTTGGGCAATATATCTGTTACAAATATGCAAGATTAGATTTGACAATGATTATTTTTAGCGAAAAAGAATTACGATATTTAGGAAACATTTTATAAAACCCAACGCGATGGAGTCGAATAAACACATCTGGCAATTTGCAAGAGTAGGCGGAATGAACAGGGTTTGCCTGGAACGAGGTGACGATTTAGTGCATTTGGATACGCTCGATCAAAAGCTTTGGACGGCCTTAAGTTGTCCGGTTAACGGGTTGGAAATTGATTCCAAAACCCTGGAAATGATCGATACCGATAAGGACGGGAAGATTCGTGTTCCTGAAATCCTGGCAGCTGTAAGGTGGATTACTTCAGTTGTAAAAGATGCCAACACCCTGATCGGCAAAAACACGACCATGCCTTTATCCGAAATTAATACCCAAACCGAATTGGGAAGAGTGTTGCTTGCATCGGCCAAACAATTGCTTGCAAATATTGGAAAACCTAATGCTGAAATTATTACGGTTGAGGATGTTTCTGACACTTTTGCCATTTTTGAAGATACCAAATTCAACGGCGACGGTGTAATTCATGCTGGATCAACCGACGATGAAGGGTTGAAATTGCTGATTGCCCAGATTATTGAATGCGAAGGCGCAATTGCCGACAGAAGCGGAAATGATGGCGTTAATCAGGATAAAGTGGAAGCCTTTTATACCCAGTGTAAAGCATTGGCGTGCTGGAAAGAAAAAGCTGATAATCAAAGTATATCTATATTTCCATTTGGAGAAAGGACTGAAGAGGCATATTGCATTTTTCTTGAGTTGAAATCGAAAATTGACGACTACTTTTTACGTTGTCAACTTGCCGAATTTGATGCTGCATCAACCGAAGCTTTAAACTCAATTATTGCTCGCATTGAAACAATTACAACCAAAGATTTGAACGAGTGCATTGACGAAATATCGGGTTTCCCGCTGGCAAAAATCGAGCCCGGGAAACCATTGTTGCTTATTTCAGGAATTAACCCCGCATGGAAAACAAAAGTCGAAATGTTCAGGGATTTAATTGATGACCATGCAAAAAAACAGGTTCTGAGCGAGAAAGAATGGAAGGAACTGTCGGGCAAATTCGTTCCTTTTGAAACCTGGAAGGCCGAAAAAACGGGAATAGAAGTCGAATCTATTGGTTTTGATCGCATCCAATTAATTCTTGAAGAAGACCGAAAAAGCGATTTACTGGCATTAATTGAAGAAGATAAAAAGCTGGAAGAAGAAGCGAACAACCTCATCCTGGTTCAGCAAATGGTTCGCTATCACCGCGACTTATACACTTTGCTGAATAATTTCGTCACCTTTTCCGATTTCTACCGGCCTGATTCTGATGCTATTTTTCAGGCAGGGAGCCTTTATTTCGATCAACGCCGGTGCGATTTGTGCATTAAAGTAACCGATATGGCCAAGCACAGTGCAATGGCTGCATCAAGCGGAATATGCCTGGTTTATTTCGACTGCTATTCAAAGATCAAAGAGGAAAAGATTACCATTGTTGCCGCTTTCACTGATGGTGACGTTGACAACCTTGTGGTTGGGCGAAATGCTATTTTTTACGATAATGCCGGCAACGATTGGGATGCAACGATTATCAAAATCATCGACAACCCGATCAGCATACGGCAAGCCTTTTGGTCGCCTTACCGTAAAGTTTCGCAATTGGTTTCCAGGCAAATCGAGAAGATTGCTTCGTCGAAAGAACAGGACGTTCATAAAATAGCCACTTCGGGCGTTGAGAAAACCACGACGCATGTACAGGCAGGTTCGCCAACGCCAACAGCTGCACCACCGGCGCCTTTCGATATTGCCAAGTTTGCTGGTATCTTTGCTGCTATCGGGATGGCTTTTGGCGCCATCGGTGGAGTTCTGGCAACGGTTGCCAAAGGTTTTTTCTCGCTTACCTGGTGGAAAATGCCAATTGCTATTGTAGGAATTGTCCTTTGTATTTCGGGTCCGGCAATGATTCTGGCCTGGCTTAAACTTCGCAAGCGAAACCTGGCGCCGGTTCTCGATGCCAACGGTTGGGCTATTAATGCGCGGGCAACCATCAATATTGCCTTTGGGGCAACTTTAACCCAATTGGCAAAGCTTCCCAAAAACTCGAAACAAAACTTAATTGATCCTTATCGCAAAAACTCAAACTCATGGATTCCGATTGTCATCATTTTAGTTATCGCCGGAATTTTGTTTGCGCTCTGGTATTTCAAGTTTCTGGAAAAGTGGAATGTGATTTAGAAAAAATAAGGGCCCGAATTCTGAGAAGCCGGGCCTCTATCTTTTTCTGTTAATTATGCCTGAGAAATTGAAACACAGGCGTTGGTGCTATCATAGACTTCATTCAATCTTTTAATCAGCATTCAAATTTGCTCTTGAATTTCGTATATTTGGTTTAAAAAGAGTGTTTTATGGCAAATACCTACACACAGATAAATGTACAGGCTGTTTTTTCGGTAAAGGGTCGGGAAAATTTCCTTGTTTCAGAATTGAGGGAAAGGCTTTTCGAATATATTTCCGGCATACTGAAGGGAGTTGGTCAGTTTCCCCTGGCGGTAAATGGAGATCGGGATCATGTACACATTTTCTTTGAGTTGAATCCTTCGACTTCTATTTCCGATGTGATGGAAAAAGTAAAAGCCAATTCATCGAAATGGATTAATGAAGGTCGTTTTATTGCAGGAAGGTTCGAGTGGCAAAGAGGCTACGGCGCATTTACGTATTCCAGAAGCCAAAGAGATAGGGTGATTAATTACATTGCAAACCAGCAACAGCATCATCGGCGAAGGTCGTTCAAAGAAGAATATTTGGAATTGTTGCAGAAATTCGAAATCGAATATGACGAACGGTATATTTTTGAGTTCTACGAATAAGGTTTGCAGAATAATGTCGCCGCGTAGGGGCTTTTCAGCTATGATTAGCGATGTTGCTACGGTACTATCGCCGCTATGCGGCTCACATTGGAAAGGTAGCCACTTTTTCTACCATACTTTTGCAGCTACGCTGCTTTTAAGCCGTGCTAACGGCGTAAGTATGGTAGAAATGACAATGCGAAGCATAATTAAAGCCGCATCGCGGCGATAGTTTCTTAAACACAAAAGGCACAAAGCTCGCGAATTTCTCCGTGTCTTTGTGCCTTTGTATTGGAAAGGTAGCCTCTTTTTCTACCATACTTTTGCAGCTACGCTGCTTTTAAGCCGTGCTAACGGCGTAAGTATGGTAGAAATGACAATGCGAAGCAAAATTAAAGCCGCATCGCGGCGATAGTTTTTTAATAGCAAAAGGCACAAAGTTCGCGAATTTCTCCGTGTCTTTGTGCCTTTGTATTGGAAAGGTAGCCTCTTTTTCTACCATACTTTTGCAGCTACGCTGCTTTTAAGCCGTGCTAACGGCGTAAGTATGGTAGAAATGACAATGCGAAGCAAAATTAAAGCCGCATCGCGGCGATAGTTTCTTAAACACAAAAGGCACAAAGCTCGCGAATTTCTCCGTGTCTTTGTGCCTTTGTATTGGAAAGGTAGCCACTTTCTCTACCATACTTTTGCAGCTACGCTGCTTTTAAGCCGTGCTAACGGCGTAAGTATGGTAGAAATGACAATGCGAAGCAAAATTAAAGCCGCATCGCGGCGATAGTTTTTTAATAGCAAAAGGCACAAAACCCGCGAATTTCTCCGTGTCTTTGTGCCTTTGTATTGGAAAGGTAGCCTCTTTTTCTACCATACTTTTGCAGCTACGCTGCTTTTAAGCCGTGCTAACGGCGTAAGTATGGTAGAAATGACAATGCGAAGCATAATTAAAGCCGCATCGCGGCGATAGTTTTTTAATAGCAAAAGACACAAAACCCGCGAATTTCTCCGTGTCTTTGTGCCTTTGTATTGGAAAGTTAGCCACTTTTTTTACCATACTTTTGCAGCTACGCTGCTTTTAAGCCGTGCTAACGGCGTAAGTATGGTAGAAATGACAATGCGAAGCAAAATTAAAGCCGCATCGCGGCGATAGTTTTTTAATAGCAAAAGGCACAAAGCTCGCGAATTTCTCCGTGTCTTTGTGCCTTTGTGTTGTATGATTTTTCACCGTGGCGCTGTGCCACCGTGTTTTCAAAATCAAATTAAGCCTGGCTAACAGCTACTGCAACAGCAACCGAAGCGCCGACCATTGGGTTATTGCCCATCCCGATCAAACCCATCATCTCAACGTGAGCCGGAACTGAAGAAGAACCTGCAAACTGAGCATCAGAGTGCATACGCCCCATGGTGTCAGTCATACCGTAAGAAGCTGGACCAGCAGCCATATTATCAGGATGCAAAGTACGGCCGGTACCACCGCCTGATGCTACCGAGAAGTATTTTTTGCCTTGTTCGATACATTCTTTTTTGTAAGTACCTGCAACAGGGTGCTGGAAACGGGTTGGGTTGGTTGAGTTACCGGTGATTGATACGTCAACGCCTTCGCTGTGGAAGATAGCAACACCTTCGCGAACGTCGTTAGCTCCGTAGCAGTTTACTTTAGCACGGTCGCCGGTTGAGTAGGCGATGCGTTCAACTTCTTTCAGTTCGCCTGTGAAGTAATCGAAGTCAGTCTGTACATAAGTGAATCCATTGATACGGGCGATGATTTTTGCAGCATCTTTACCCAAACCGTTCAGGATAACGCGAAGAGGTTCTTTGCGAACGCGGTTTGCCGATTTGGCAATACCGATAGCACCTTCAGCCGCAGCAAACGATTCGTGACCAGCTAAGAAAGCGAAACATTTGGTTTCTTCTTTCAAAAGCATGGCAGCCAGGTTACCGTGGCCTAAACCTACTTTACGGTCATCAGCAACCGATCCGGGGATACAGAACGACTGCAAGCCTTCGCCCAAAGTGGTAGCAATGTCGGCAGCGTTGGTCTGTCCGCGTTTGATCGCCACAGCAGCGCCAACAATGTAACTCCACATCGCGTTTTCGAAAGCGATTGGCTGAATGCCTTTCACGATGTTATATACTTCAACACCTTTATCGTCGCATATTTTTTTGGCTTCTTCGATAGAAGAAATACCGTTGTCATTCAAAAACTTATTGATCTGTTTGATCCTTCTGTCGTAACTTTCAAATAATGGCATGGTATATTCCTCCTTATTCTTTACGTGGGTCAATAACTTTCACTGCATCTTCCATACGGCCATATTTGCCTGAAGCTTTTTTCAACGCTTCGCCAGCATCCATACCGGTTTTGATCATGTCCATCATACGGCCAAGGCTAACAAATTCGTAACCGATGATTTCGTTGCTTTCGCTCAAACCGATTTTGGTGATGTAACCTTCGGCCATTTCGAGGTAACGTGGACCTTTAGCCACAGTTCCGTACAATGTGCCGGTTACGCCGCGAAGACCTTTACCCAAGTCTTCCAGCCCAGCGCCGATTGGCAGACCACCTTCAGAGAAAGCGGTTTGTGTACGTCCGTAAACAATCTGGAGAAATAGTTCGCGCATGGCAGTGTTAATCGCGTCGCAAACCAGGTCGGTATTCAATGCTTCAAGAATGGTTTTTCCCGGAAGGATCTCAGCAGCCATTGCAGCAGAGTGAGTCATACCGGTACAACCGATAGTTTCAACCAATGCTTCCTCAATAACGCCTTCCTTAACATTCAGGGTAAGCTTGCAAGCTCCCTGTTGTGGAGCGCACCAGCCCACACCGTGGGTCAATCCCGAAATGTCTTTTACTTCTTTGGCTTTTACCCAACGTCCTTCTTCAGGAATTGGAGCCGGGCCATGATTTGCGCCTTGAGCCACGCAGATCATGCCTGCAACTTCGTGTGTAAAACTCATATAGTCTAAATTTTTAATTTGAAATATGATGAGAGCAAAATTTTCAACGCAAATATCCCTATTTACATCGTAGGCAAACCACAATGCGCAACAAGTCTTAATTATTTCATAACATTAATTCGTGAACAATTTTTGACTTTCCCAATCAGTAGTATTACCGCCAATTACTTTTCGGTTGATGGTTTGTGACCCGGTTTGTATAAAAGCACAGTCAGCTTTTCGTAAGTTACCAGGCAACCATATTTCATGGCTTCCAGATGGGGTTTCAGCCTTTCAAAAAAAGACAGAATTTTATCTTCATCATCAACCAGTTCAATAATAGTCGGAACTTTGTCGCTCACCTCCCAAAACTTATTGGAATGAAGAATTGAACTGGCTCCGTAGCCCAATACTCCTTTGACCACCGTAACCCCTGCCAAATTCTCCTTTTTAGCCTGAAGTGTAACAAATTCGTACAGTGGCGTTTGCCTGAACTGGTCGGTCGAACTGACATAAATTCGCAACCGGCCTGTTGAACTGTTGTTTTCCATTTTCAAATGAATTTTAAAAGTAACCGTCCGGCGTAAACAGCCAGAAGTCCAAGAAAAAAGCTAAAAGAAGTGTAAACCGCAAAGCGAAGCCATTCCTCCTGGCGCATCAGGATAAAAGCATCGTTTGCCAGTGATGAGAAGGTGGTAAAACCACCACAAATGCCTACTGTTAGAAACAATCGAACATCAGATGTAAGGAAATCGCCTTTCTCTGTCACGCCATAAATTAATCCTATGACGAAACAGCCTACAATATTTACGGCAAAAGTGCCCCAAGGAAATACCGATGTGACATTTTCCTGAAAATAACGCGCCACCAGGAAACGGGCAATCGTACCGATAAATCCTCCAAATCCAACTATTACAATTGTTTTCAACATCGAATTATTAGTTCACAGTAAGAACTTACCACTAAATCCTGATTCGAAATAGTGATACAAAACTACTAATTTTCGGCAAAGTGAAATTGTAAAAAAACAAATGTACAATTCAATTCTCGCAAGCAACGATGTTTTACGGTATCCTCCTCAAACTCAGTTACTGAAAAATCTCGAACGTATAATTTCCAGCCTGCAAATTACTTAAATAACTATCCGGGCCCGATTTAGCTTTTTTGAAAACCGATTTCCCATTACTTTTAATTTCAGTTCCATTCAATTTCAAGGTCGCCGAACTATTGGCCGGAATTGTAAGTTTGTAAACGATCTTCTTTACTTCACGCTTCCAAACCGATTGAATTTCGCCATAGGGTCCTTTATGGCTAAACTGGAACGAATTCAGTCCTTTCATAAAATGAGGTTCCAGCAATACATTTTTGAACCCGGGATTCGAAGCGTCGGGTTTAATTCCGCCCAAAGCTTTGTAATACCAGGCGCCAATTTCGCCAAACATAATATGATTAAGCGAAATATCGCTTTCGGCATCAATTGGCCAGTTTTCGTAAAGCGATGTGGCGCCGTTCACAATCCACCATCCCCACGATGGGAAATCCTTCTGAGCAGCAACTTCGTAAGCCAAATCAGCATATCCGTTCTCACTCAGCGCGTTCAGAATAGTTTTTGTACCCAGCAACCCCACGTCCAGGTGTTTATTATCGGCAATGACACGTTGCGCCAGGTTCGCCGCAACTTTGTCCTTCAGCTCTTCAGGAACAATTCCCCACATCAGCGGAGCGCTCAACTCTGTTTGTAACCCTTGCCCGTAAATTCCGGTTTCGCGGTTCAGGTATTTTTTATTAATTGCATCAGCAATTTTTCGGGCCAAGGCCGAATATTGGGCGGCATCGTCTTCTTTTCCGAACATTTTAGCCGCTTTTGCTAAAATAGAGGCATCAACAAAATAGTAAACAGACGAAGTCAATTCTTTAGGCGATTTCGATTTTACCGGCACCCAATCGCCTAATCCCCAATCAGTAATTCCGTTCGGGCTAATATCGGTGATATGATCAACATATCGTTTCAGGTTTGGATAGCAATCGGCCAACAGTTTCGAGTCGCCATAAAACAGGTAAATATTCCACGGAATGATGGCGATGGTGCTGGTCCAGTCGGGACCGTTGGCCCAGGTATAACCCCAGCCACTGGTTGGTATTATTGCAGGCAAAACGCCATTGGGCTGCTGTTCGTCGCGGTGATCGGCCAGCCATTTTTCGTAAACCGTAATGGCGTCGAAATTGTACAAGCCCGTTTCGCTGGCAATGTGTGCATCGCCTGTCCAGCCATTCTTTTCACGCTGCGGGCAATCAGTCGGGTATCCTTGTAAATTCGATAAATAGGAAACATTAGTAGCTTTCCAGATTTTATTTAACACATCATTCGAGCTGGTTATATCTCCAACCGGCCGAACGTCGCTGTGCATAAAACAGCCAACAAGTTTGGTTACCTCAATGGGTTTGTCGCTTGTAACTTCAACATACTGAAATCCTTTGTAATTAAAGTGTGGCCAGAATGTTTCTTCTCCATCGCCATTTAAAATATAAATATCAGTCTGGAACGGATCTTTATCGTCGGTTGGACGGTAATGAACATCAATGTTCGACTGATCAACCGAACCATCCTTTTTCAAACGTTCGCCATGTTTCAGCCTGATTTCCGTGCCTTTTTCGCCTTTCACAGTTATTTGGCTAATTCCTGAAATGTTCCGGCCCAGATCGTAAACCCATTTTTGATTAGCCAGCTTGGTTACTTTCGCCGGAACCAGTTCTTCGACAAAGCGAATTGGTTGTATCTGCTGAGCCACAACATTTTGAGAAGGAGCATTCACCGGAATCGTACTTTTCCATTTCGAATCGTCGAAGCCCGGTTTATCCCAGCCCGGTTGGTTCAAACGGGCATCGTGATGTTCTGCCGTATAAATACTATTGAAAATAATCGGGCTAAGCGAAGTTTTCCAATCGGTTCCCGATTTTATAATATCCTCAGTTCCATCCTGGTAAGTAATTCGCAAATCGAGGCAAAATTTGGACCGGTCGCGCCACGGAGCTTTATCAAAATACCAAACGGCTGTCGATTGATGGTTGTACCACCCATTTCCGAGCAAAACGCCTAACACCACATCCGGGGCATTTACCATCGAAGTCACATCGTAGGTCACGTACAAAGTCCGGCGGTCGAAACGGGTGTACATTGGATCGAGCCTATGATCGCCAACCCGCTTCCCATTAATCGAAAGCTCGTACAAACCGGCAGCTGCAATATATAACCGTGCACTCTTTATTTTTCCCGAAGGATGGAACTCCTTACGAAAATAAGGCGCAGGCTGCAACTTAACATCTTTGGAATCCGAAATCCACTCCCCTTTCCAGTTGCCGATTTGCATCATTCCGGTTTCGAAACTGGCAACAGGAGCCAGGCTGGTCTTTTGCTGATCCTTATCCCACAATGCAACAGTCCAGTAATATTTAGAAAACGGTTGCAATGCTTTTCCTGAATAACTAACCAGCCTGACCGATCCATTGATTTTACCCGAATCCCAGGAATTGCCCTGCCCGGAAGCCACCTGAACAGAATCAGTTCCGACCAAAACCTGGTAGGCCGACTGAAAAGCGCCGTTTCGGCTATCGTCCATCTGCCACATAAGGCGAGGCGTTGAAGCATCAAGTCCTATTGGATTTTTAAGGTATTCGCACTGAAGATTGCCTGGCTGCGCATTTTGCGCTATCGAAGAAAATGCCAAGCCAATTCCGGCGAGCAGAAATGAAATTTTTTTAGTCCACATGGTATCGTTGGTTTAGAAAATATGGCGAAAGATAATGATTTAACAGAACAAAAAGTTGCGCATTGGCCCTTAAGTTCTATAAATCCAGGAATAAAGCAGCCAATAGCTTAAAATCGTTTTCAGTAGCAATACCTGCAAAAACTTCAGGTTCCATAAACCGCACATTAAACGGTAAACGCTAAAATAAAAGACAGCCAGAAAAAACGATGAAATAATTCACAAAAGTTGACATAAAATACCGAAAGAAAAATTTAAATTTGGAAGAAGTCAAACAAATTCAATTTTTTAATGATTTTCCTGAAAAATTCAACGACTGATCCACTTAAAACGTCATTGGACGGTGAAAAACATAAGTTCACCTTGTTTTTGTACCTCATCCTTTGGCCTAAACATATTTTTACATCATCATAAAAACTAAAACATATTACTATGGAAATTGCATTTGCAGTTATTGGAGGGCTTTTAGTTCTCATCATTTTATCAGGATTTGTTACCGTAAACCAGGGAACAATTGCAGTGATTACCGTTTTTGGTAAATACAGGCGAATTATGGGTCCCGGTTTGAATTTTCGAATCCCGTTGATTGAAAATGTGTATAAACGAATTTCGATCCAGAACCGATCAGTAGAACTTGGATTCCAAGCCATTACGCAAGATCAGGCCAATGTTCACTTCAAAGCCATGTTGCTTTATGCCGTAATCAACCAGGAAGAGGAAACCATTAAAAATGTGGCCTTCAAATTTGTTGACCAAAACAATTTTAACCAGGCTTTAACCCGTACCATCGAAGGAACAATCCGTAGTTTCGTAGCCACCAAAAAACAGGCGGAGATATTGGGGCTTCGCACCGAAATTGTTCAGGAGGTAAAAACTCACCTCGACGGAACTTTGGAAGCATGGGGTTATCACATGATTGACATTCAGTTGAACGACATTTCGTTTGACGATGAAATCATTAAATCGATGGCCAAAGTGGTAGCTTCGAATAACCTGAAAGCTGCGGCAGAAAACGAAGGACAGGCTCTTTTAATTACCAAAACCAAAGCTGCTGAAGCTGAAGGTAATGCCATAAAAATTTCGGCTATTGCTGAAAAAGAAGCCGCCATGCAACGCGGGCAAGGTATTGCATTATTTCGCCAGGAAGTGGCCAAAGGTATGGCATCAGCCGCCAAAGAGATGGCCGATGCCGATTTGGATACCTCTTTTTTGCTGTTCTCGATGTGGACCGAAGCTATTAAAAACTTTGCTGAAAACGGGAAAGGCAACGTGATCTTCCTCGATGGCTCGACCGATGGAATGCAAAAAACCATTCACCAGATGATGGGAATGACCAAATTGGAAGAAAAAAGGTAAAATAAAACTGAAACCGGCTTTTGGTATCTGATTGTCAAAAGCCGGTTCGATAAAGACAACCAAACTAACAATAACAAAAATGGAAAAAGTAATTGCTTGCTGCGGGCTTAACTGCGCTACCTGCGATGCCCGGATTGCGACTCTGGCTAACGACAATGAATTGCGAGCCCAAACTGCTGAAAAATGGAAAGTACAACATGGCGCCGTTGACATCACTGCCGAAATGATCAATTGCACCGGATGCCGCGAAGATGGTGTAAAATTTGCACATTGCAACGAATGCGAAATTCGGAAATGTGCTGACGAAAAAGAATTTAAAACCTGCGCTCAGTGCAACGAATTAGATACTTGCGAAACCGTAAAAAGTTTACTCCAATTTGTTCCTGAAGCACTTACAAATCTTAAAAATTTAAATTGAACAAAAAAAAAGAGGCTGGCTCGTTAGAGCCAGCCTCTTCGGCAATAAATGTTTTATCTTAGTATAATCTATGCTAGCTTAACATTAACTGCATTCAAACCTTTACGACCATCCTGAAGATCGAAAGTGACTTCGTCATTTTCTCTTACCTGATCGTTCAGACCTGATACATGAACAAAATATTCATTTTTCGATTCCAAATCTGTAATAAATCCAAATCCTTTAGATTCATTAAAAAACTTCACTGTTCCTTTATTCATAATAATTTTGATAAAATAATATTGGCGCAAGCTACACATTTATATCGAATAATCTACAACTATCTGAAAATAAATATTTTTAAATTCACATTGCGAATAAGCTGTACTAAACACGTTTTTCCAGCAATACCACATTCTCAACGTGGTGCGTATGCGGAAACATATCGACTGGTTGTATGCGGGTTACACGGTAAGCTTCGTTCATCAAGGCCAGGTCGCGGGCTTGCGTTGCCGGGTTACAACTTACATAAACAACCCGGTTGGGAGCTGCCTCCAAGATGGTTTTTACCACATCTTCGTCCATCCCGGCACGCGGCGGATCGGTAATAATCACGTCAGGCTTTCCGTGGAGGGCAATAAATTCGCTGGTTAATATTCGTTTCATATCGCCGGCAAAAAAGCTGGTATTTTCAATGCCATTCAGTTCCGAATTAACGTGCGCATCTTCAATAGCTTCAGGAACATACTCAATACCAACAACTTTATTCACGTTTCGCGCTACAAAATTGGCAATCGTTCCGGTTCCGGTATATAAATCATAAACCACTTCCCCACCCTTCAGGTTGGCAAATTCGCGGGCAACTTTATACAGTTCGTAAGCCTGTTCGGAGTTGGTCTGGTAAAAACTTTTAGGCCCGATTTTAAATTTCAGTCCTTCCATTTCTTCCAAAATATGGTCTTTCCCTTTGTAAACCAATATTTCCTGATCGGTAATGGTGTCATTGCCTTTTTCGTTGATCACATACATCAGCGAAGTAATCTGCGGAAATTCCGAGGCCAAAGCAGCGAGCAACTTTTCGCGGTTTTCTTCTTCTTCTCGAAAAAAGCTGACAATAAGCATCACTTCGCCAGTTGAAGATGTGCGAACAATAATATTTCGCAAAAATCCCGACTGAATCCTTCGATCAAAATATTCAAGACTATTTTCATCGGCATACTTCTTAATGAAATCCCGGATTTGATTCGACGGGTCGCCCTGCAACCAGCATTTATTGATATTGATAATCTTGTCGAACATCGCCGGAACATGGAAGCCCAGCGCATTCATGTTGATGTCGTCGCCTTCCAAACCCATTTCAGCACTGGTCAGCCAACGTTTGTTCGAGAAACCGAATTCAAGTTTATTCCTGTAAAAAGTAGTTTTAGCTGAACCTAAAATCGGAGTGATTTCGGGCAGCTCGATTCGTCCAATCCGGGTCAACTGATCGGCCACTTGCTTTTGCTTGTAGAAAAGCTGCTTTTCGTAGGGAAGGAACTGCCATTTGCAACCACCGCAAACTTCGAAATGCTCGCAAAATGCCGGAACACGATCAGTCGATGGCTTTACTACCCGAACAACACGAGCTTCCATGTATTTCGTGCGCTTTTTAGTAACCTGAACATCAACCACATCGCCCGGAATGACATGCGTGGTAAACAAAACCACATCGTTTACCCTTGCAATTGCTTTTCCTTCAGCGCCAATGTCGGCGATCGTCACATTCTCAATAAACGGCTTAACTTTCCGGCCTCTTCCCATAATTTCTAATTTTCGGCAAAAGTAATTAAAAACAGCCGAATGGCGAAGCGACACTTTTACGTGCCAACATCCCGGCTACCGAATCCAGGTCTTTATGTATTTCCAACAAATTGACGATAAATTTCATCAGAAATATCTAACTTCGGATCAGTTAAACCTAAACAACAAACCTAATTCGCGCAACATGAAAAACTTACTCATCGTCATTTCATTTATGCTGGCATTCAACTCATTTGCACAAAGCGCCATCGGAATTTTTAAGTCGGGAAAAGATATAGGTTCGCCTAAATTAGCGGGATATGTTACTTACGACGAAAATTCACAAACCTACACCCTCAACGGTTCAGGATATAACATTTGGTTTGAACGCGACGAATTTAATTACCTGTTCAATAAGCTAAAAGGCGACTTTATCCTGACTGCCAATTTTGAATTTGAAGGCTCAGGAACCGATCCTCATCGTAAGATTGGCTGGATGATTCGCGCATCGGAAGATGCCAATGCTGTACATGCTTCGGCGGTATTGCACGGCGATGGGCTTACGATATTGCAATGGCGCGTGTTGCGCGGTGCATTTATGCGCGATCCCGAAGACGAGATTTTTGCGCCAAAACCCGGTTATTCAATTCTTCAACTGGAGCGCTCGAGAAAAACAGTCATTTTCAGGGCGGCACATCCCGGCGAACCGCTTCAGGTAATCGGAATGCAGGTAATGAACGAGCTTCAGGATGAAGTTTTGGCCGGGCTTTTCATTTGCTCCCATAACCCTGATGTTGTAGAAAAAGCAAAAGTTTGGAATGTTCGGATCGATCGTCCCGTTGCCGACACGTATAATCCCGACAAAGAAGGTTACATTGGGTGCAGGATGGAGACGATGAATGTTTTTGACGGAAAGCGAAAAGTGATTTACGAGAAAAATGGCCGGTTTGAAGCGCCAAACTGGATGCCCGACGGGAAAAAATTGCTGTTCAATATGGATGGATCAATTTATAAAATTCCGGTTGATGGTGGCGAACCTGAAAAGCTATATACCGGTAGCGCCACGCGAAACAACAACGACCATGTTATTTCGTTCGATGGAAAAATGCTGGGGATAAGTAATCATCGGCCAGGATTAAACGGAGGCGGATCAACGGTTTATGTACTTCCGATGGATGGTGGTGAACCCCAGCTGGTAACCAAAGATACGCCCTCATACCTTCACGGATGGGCGCCCAACAACAACGAACTGGTTTACGTTGCTCAACGAAACGGAAGCAACATTTACAACATTTACAAAAATTCGATAAAAGGCGACAACGAAATTGCCCTAACCAACAACAAAAAAGGAGAACATGCTGACGGATGCGAATATTCTCCCGACGGGAAATACATTTATTACAATGGCAGTCAATCGGGAACCATGCAATTGTGGCGCATGAAACCTGATGGTTCGGCTAAAGAACAACTGACTTTCGACGAATACAACAATTGGTTCCCGCATATCTCGCCCGATGGAAAATGGATTGCTTTTATTTCTTTCGAGGAAAATATACCATTCAATTCGCACCCTTCCTACAAACGAGTAATGTTACGCTTAATGCCTGTTGCAGGAGGTGCGCCTAAAGTAATTGTTTATCTTTACGGCGGCCAGGGAACCATCAATGTTCCATCGTGGTCGCCCGACAGTAAAAGTATTGCATTTGTCAGCAATTCAGGAAAGAACAATTAACCAAACAGTTTAAATATCGTTTTATAATGAAGTTTTTAATTACCCAATTCTTTTTGCTTTTCGTTGCAGTTTTGATTGCGAACGCTCAAAGCAAAACCATCAGGCAGGAAAAACTGATTAAGTTCGATCTGCAATCATCCGAATTAATCAATGATTCAGGAGAGAAAATTTCGAAAGCGGATTACCGCTCCAACGTGTACTGGTTCCCGGTAAAAGTTCCGTCAACAGTTTTAACCGGGCTTGTCGCCAACCGGGTTTATCCTGATCCGTATTCAGGAATGAACAACATGTATATTCCCGATGCGAACGACGAATTCAACAAAAGGTATAACCTGGAGCAGTACAGCCACATACCCAATGTTGGCAATCCGTGGAAAAAACCGTATTGGTACCGTACTACATTTGCTGTTCCTGAAGGTGATAAAGGACAACATTTCCAATTGATTTTCAAGGGAATTAACTATCGTGCTGCGGTTTGGGTAAACGGCAAACAAATTGCCGATTCGACACAAATGGCAGGCATGTTTGCCGAATACAGTTTCGACATCAGTAAACTTATTCAGGCTGGAAAAGAAAATGGTTTAGCCGTGAAGATTTACCCGCTGGATGTTCCCGGATTGCCTGATACGGAACAACTAAAAGCAATGGGCGACTTTTTCCTGAATGGCGGCCCAACCGGCGATATTGGTTACAATGTTACCGAATTGTGTTCGGTGGGCTGGGACTGGATGCCTCCGGTACGCGACCGCAACATGGGTATCTGGCAGCCGGTTATTTTGCGTACTTCGGGCGATGTAACCATCAAACATCCCCACTTAGTTACTGATTTGCCCAACCTACCCGACACTTCGCTGGCCAAACTTTCGCTGAAACTGGAGTTGGCAAACCATAGCGCCGGACAGTCAAAAGGAACACTAAAAATTGATATTCGTCCTGAAAACTTTGCAGGTAACGCTTTTCAGGTTACAAAAGAAGTGAGTATTGCATCGGGAGCAACTGCCCAGGTTGACCTGAACGCCGCCAACACCGATAAATTGAATATTAAACAACCTCAACTTTGGTGGCCGGTTGGTTACGGAAAAGCAAACCTTTATCGCATTCAATTGAAATACGAATCGAATGGCGTTGTATCCGACGATACGACATTCGTATTTGGTATCCGAACCGTTGCATCGAAAGCCGTCGATGTTCCCGGGAAAATGTTACGCCGCGATTTCTATGTAAACGGACACCGGGTTCACCTGGTTGGTGGCGCCTGGGTACCGGACATGATGCTGAACCGCGACTCGTTGCGCTACGATGCCGAACTGAAGCTTTGCCGCAATGCTAACATCAACCTGGTTCGCATTTGGGGTGGCGGAGTTACTCCTCCCGACGTATTCTTTGACCTGGCCGACCGAAATGGCTTGATGGTTTGGTCTGATTTCTGGGTTACCGGTGATACACATGGCGAATTTAAGGGCTCGCTTCAAAATCCGAAAGAAGGAAATGTATTCCTGAATAATGTGGTCAGCACCATAAAACGCATCCGCAATCATCCGAGTTTACTGCTCTGGACCGGAGGAAATGAAGGCCATGTACGCAAAGATGTGTACGACCAAATGCGCGAAAGTATTGTCACCCTCGACGGAACCCGGCCATACATTCCCTGCTCATCAGGACACGCCCACCTTCCGGCCGGATGGAATGGCGCTTATCCCGACAATTTGGCTTCAGGAGTATATAGCGGCGGCCCCTACACCTGGCAGGACACTAAAAAGTACTACGAATTGGCCGACAATGCTAAAGACTGGGTTTTCAAAGATGAAACCGGCATTCCGTCGCAGCCTACTTACAATAGCCTGAAAAAGATTATCCCGAACCTGGTTTGGGATAAAACACTCCCTTTCCCGCTGAACCACACCTGGGGCTATCATGATGCAGCAACCGGAAATGGCAAATACGACGACTATTACAACACGATGGTTGAACGCTACGGCGAACCTACTTCGATGGAAGACTTCTCGACTAAAATGCAGTTTATGAACGCTACCGGTTACCAGGGCATTTTTGAAGCTGCCGGGCATAAGCTCAACGAAATTGGCGGCGTGATGACCTGGAAAATTAATGCTGCATTCCCCAGTGTAATCTGGCAAATTTACGATTGGTACCTGTCGCCAAATGCCGGGTATTATTTCGAACAAAATGCCTGCGAACCAATTCACGTTCAGCTTAATGCGCTCGACTATAACGTAACTGTGCTAAACCGCACATACAAAACGGTGCCCAACCTTACTGTGGTTGCCAATGTATATAGCATCGATTCGAAACCACTATTTCACCAGGAGGCCAAGCTTAATTTAGCAGCGACTGACGTAAAAGAACCGTTCTCAATTTCGAAGGCTTTAGCCGATGCAAAAGGTGTGAGTTTTGTCGTTCTGAATCTGAAAAACGCTGCCGGGAAAGTGATTTCGCACAATGTATATTGGCTGGCTGGCGACAATAATTACAAGGCGCTGAACAACATGCCACGTACAAAAATCAAGACTTCAATTGTAAAATCGGAACAGCTAAAAACCGAAAAACAGTGGACAGTGGAGTTGACCAACGATTCCAAACAGTTGGCTTTCTTTGTTAATCCACAGCTAACTTGCGATGGCGAAGAAGTGTTGCCTGCATTTTGGTCGGCCAATTACGTTTCGCTGGCTCCTGGTGAATCAACTACGCTTACCGTGAGCGCACCAGTCAGCAAGCTTTCAGGCAAAAATCAGGAAATACTGGTTGAAGGCTGGAACACCGAAAAGCAGGTTTTGAAGTTGCAATAAGAATTGAAATAGTCATCAGAAACTATTTTCCGAATGACAAATGACATTTCCGGCACAAAGGGTTTATCGAATTTTGAATTAATTAGCACGCTGTTAGAAATCAAAATTTGATAAACCCTTTATCTTTGTTGAAAACAAAAGCGCAATGATTCGCATCAAAAAACGTTACCTGATTCCGGGTATTATCGCACTAATTTTAGGCATTTTTTTGTATTTCCTTTCCGATATTGCAAGGAATTACCTGGTAAAAAACAGCGAAAAACTGATTCACCGCAAGATCGAAATCGGAGAACTGCATTTCAACTATGCCAAAGTTGCTGTTCAGGTAAAAGATTTTGCGCTGTACGAAGACAATAAAACCGACCAATTCCTTTCATTCAGGGAATTTTACATTAACCTGAATCCCTGTACATTACTACGAAACGAGTATTCGGTTTCCGAAATCAGGCTAACCGAACCCAAAGTGCAAATCATTCAAAATGGCGAAAAATTTAACTTCGACAGCCTGATTCCAAAAGACACGACAGCGATAAAAAAGGATTCTGCCAAAACCGAGATACTGAAGTTTACCATTCAGAATATACAATTAAATGGAGGGCAACTAAAGTACCGCGACATTGGGAAAAACAGCGAACTTGATCTGAAAAGCCTGAACCTGAATCTTCCGCTGATTGCATGGGATAACGAAAAATCGGACATGGGCGTAGATTTTACCTTAGGCGAAAAGGGTCATGTCAATGTTCGGGCTACCGTTGACAACATTCAGAAAAAATACCAGATTGATTTAAACACGGAAAACGTAGATATTCAGCCCGTAAAGAATTACATGACTGACTATTTTGATGTTAAATCGCTGGAAGGCACCTTAACTTCGAAACTGAAGATTGTTGGCGACATGAATGAAGTAATCAATATCTCGCTTGCCGGGAAAGGTTATGTTACCGATTTTTCGGCCATCGATGGTCGTTCAGAAAAAATAATTTCAGCTCCAAAAGTTTCGGTCAGCATCAACGATATTAACCTGAAATCGTTTCATTTCGGGTTTGGCAAAATCGAGGTCGATCAGCCCAAACTACTGGTAATTAGGAATAAATCAGCCATCAATATCATGCAGTTTTTTGAGCCCTATTTCAGAAACGATTCCATTGCCACAGCCAACGCAAAACCAAACCAGGAGCAAGGCACTCCGGTAACTTATAAAATTGATACGATAAAAGTGAATAACGGGCTGGTTTCGATTGCAGATAAAACCCTGAACCGACCTTTCAATTATGATCTGAATGATTTAAACCTGACCATGAACGGCCTTACCGAAAGTGCCGATTTGATTCCGGTAGAATTCAGCACCCGGCTGAACAACAAAGGTGAATTTTCGGGAAAAACGGTCTGGAGTATGCTCGATTTTATGAAATTGCAGATCGACGCCAAAGTAAAACGCATGGATATGGTCAGCTTTTCGCCATACTCTGAATATTATGTGGCGTCTCCAATCACACAAGGCTGGATCAATTATGATTTGGGTCTGAAAATGACAACTACAGCCCTGACTAACACCAATAAAGTTGAGATTGATGAGCTTGAATTTGGGAAACGAACCAAAGACACCACCGCGATGAAAGTACCCGTGCGATTGGCTTTGTACATCATGAAAGATAAAAATGACCAGATCAAATTCGACCTGCCGGTATCGGGAAACCCAAGCGAGCCTCAATTCAAACTTGGAAAGTTAATCTGGAAAACATTTGCCAACCTGATGGTAAAAACAGCGTTGTCGCCATTCAATGCACTGGCCAGTTTAGCAGGCGCCAACCCCGAGTCGATGGACAAGCTGCCCTTTGCTTTTGCGCAGGATTCGCTCAACCAAAAGCAGCGCGACGATTTAACAAAGCTGGCAACTATCCTGAAGAAAAAGCCAGAGTTGGTGGTAAATTTCAATCAAACCACCGATCCGGAAAAAGAAAAAGCTCAAATCGCTATCGAGCTCACTAAAACTGAATTTGCCGCCGTTCCGTCCACTGATCCGAACGCTCAAAAGGTAAAGGTTTCCGAAATTAAAAACGACGATGTAAATCTGCTGGCTTTTATCCGCAAAACCGTTCCATCTGTCGATTCATTGGGTGTTGAGGCCGCTTGTATCAAACATACCGGTGCTGGTCGTGTGGAATCCCGGTTCCAGGAAATTCTGAATCTGCGGAACAAATTACTTTCAGATTTTCTGACTCAAAATCAAGGTATTCCGGCAGAAAATATTCAGGTTTCCACAGCTGATTTCAGAACCCTGCCTCAGGAATTAAAAGTTCCGCAATTTAAAGTGGAAGTATCGATAAAATAAGAAAGCCCTTCCCAGGAAAATCACTTTTAACATTGAATGTCAGCGCTACGCGCCTATGGGAGGTTTCATTTTTGTTTTTGCTACCAAACTTTTGGCGCGATGCGCCTAAAAAGAGCCGCATTAGCGGCGATATTATGGTAGAGATCTTTTCATGAGTCTAAAGATTTAGCCGCATAGCGGTGAAAGTAACATTGCTTTCAATAAAAAATCTTAAAAGCGATTTCACTGAAAGCCCCTCCTTCGGAGAGGTTGGGGAGGCTTAATTTTTCTATCTTTGCAGCCTCAATTTTAGCATTATGATATCGGTTGATCAACTGGTCGTCAGCTTTGGCGGCTTCGATCTTTTTAAAGGAATTTCGTTATTGGTAAGCCCGCGCGACCGTATTGGGTTAGTGGGTAAAAACGGTGCAGGTAAATCGACGCTCCTGAAAATATTATCCGGATTGCAACAACCCAGCGAAGGAGTGGTTTCAGTTCCATCCGACGTTCGCTTGGGCTATCTACCACAGCACATGCTGGTTACCGACGGAAGAACTGTTTTCGAGGAAGCCGTCACTTCGTTCGAAGAAATCCTGGCACTCGAAAAACGCATCGAAGAAATTAACCACCAAATCGCCATTCGGACTGATTACGAATCAGCCGAATATCACCGTTTGCTCGACCATGTAACCGAATGTAACGACCGTTTCCATATGTTGGGCGGAAACAATTTTGAGGCTGAAGTTGAACGCACTTTAGTCGGACTTGGATTCAAACGCAGCGATTTTACCCGCCAAACTTCTGAATTCAGCGGCGGCTGGCGTATGCGTATTGAACTGGCCAAAATTCTGCTGAAACGTCCCGATGTTTTCCTGCTCGACGAGCCAACCAATCACCTCGATATTGAGTCGATTCAATGGCTCGAAGACTTTCTTAAAACCTACAATGGAGCCGTGGTTCTGGTTTCGCACGACCGCGCTTTCCTCGATGCTGTAACCAACCGAACCATCGAAATCACGCTTGGCCGCATTTACGACTATAAAGCAAACTATTCAAAATACCTGATTCTCAGGAAAGAACTGAAAGAACAGCAACTGGCGGCTTTTACCAATCAGCAAAAAATGATTGAGGATACGGAAAAGTTCATCGAACGCTTTCGGTACAAAGCCACCAAATCGGTGCAGGTTCAGTCGCGCATTAAAGCGTTGGATCGATTGGAACGACTGGAAGTAGATGATGAAGATAATTCAGCTTTGCGTATCAAATTTCCACCGGCATTGCGCTCCGGAACTGTGGTTGCCGAAATCAGGGATCTTTCGAAAAGCTATGGAAAAACGCACGTTCTGGATAAAATTGATGTGACCATTGAACGCGGTGAAAAAGTGGCTTTCGTAGGCAAAAACGGCGAAGGAAAAACGACTTTGGCTCGTATCATCATGAACGAATTGGAGTACAATGGCGGCGAATGCAAGCTGGGGCACAATGTGAAAATTGGCTACTATGCCCAGAATCAGGCCAATTTGCTCGACGAAGAGCTGACCGTTTTTGATACCATCGACCGCATTGCCGTTGGCGACATCCGTACGAAAATCCGCAATATTCTGGGCGGATTCATGTTCTCGGGCGAAGATGTGGAAAAGAAAGTGAAAGTACTTTCCGGAGGTGAACGCTCACGTCTGGCGATGGTGAAGCTGATGCTTGAACCGGTGAATCTGCTGGTATTGGACGAGCCAACCAACCACCTCGATATCCGTTCAAAAGAAATCCTGAAACAGGCCTTGGTTGACTACGACGGAACGGTGATTGTGGTATCGCACGACCGCGAATTCCTCGACGGACTGGTGAAATGCGTGTATGAGTTTCGCGATAAAAAAGTGAAGCAACACCTGGGCGGCATCTACGATTTCCTTCAGAAGAAGAAAATTGACAGCATGAAGGAATTGGAGAAAAAGGATGTACCTTTGACCCAGAAAATTGAAGTTCAGAAAGTTGACGATTCGGACAAACTCAGTTTCGAAGAGCGAAAAGAAATCAATAAGAACATCAGCCGACTCGAAAAAAGCGTGGAGAAAACCGAACAGGAAATCAATGCACTGGAAGCGAAAATTACGGAGATGGACAAAGTTTTGGAAAACGCCGATGGCTCCGATCCCGAAATTTTCAAAAAATACGACCGATTGAAGAAAGAACTAGAACAAAAAATGTACGAATGGGAAATTCTTCAGGAAGAGTTGGAAGAAATAGTAAAAAAGAAAACCTGGTAATAATTAGAAAATTTGAAGATTTGGGAATTTGAAAATGAAATAATCCCCACATCCTCAAATTTTCAAATCCTCAAATAAAAAACAAATGTTTCAACGCGAAAACAAACCAGCCGACGATTTAATCTTTGGCATACGAGCTGTAATAGAAGCCATTCAGGCCGGAAAAGAAATAGACAAAGTTCTGATTAAGAAAGGATTAATCAGCGATTTATTTAAAGAAATGTTCGACCTGATCCGTATCCACAATGTGCCATTTCAGTATGTGCCAATCGAAAAGATCAACCGGATTTCGCGGAAGAACCACCAGGGTGTGCTGGCATTTGTTTCGCCGGTTGCATTGCAGCGCATCGAAGACATTATCCCCACCTTATATGAGGACGGCAAAACGCCATTTATTTTAGTGCTCGACCAGGTAACCGATGTGCGTAATTTTGGTGCGATTGTCCGGTCTGCCGAGTGTGCCGGTGTTGATGCTATCGTGATTCCGGATAAAGGTTCGGCCCGAATCAATGCCGATGCCGTGAAGACTTCAGCAGGAGCCTTGCACATTGTGCCCGTTTGCCGCACCCGCAGCCTGAAAGAATCGATCACTTTCCTGAAAGATTCCGGATTAAAACTGGTTGCCGCCACCGAAAAAGGAAATGCTGTTTATACGAATAGCAACTTGTTAGGCCCCATTGCCATTATCATGGGTTCGGAAGATACCGGAATTGACCCGCGGTTGCTGGCGTTGGCCGACGAACAGGTAAAAATTCCAATCCTTGGTAAAATTGAGTCGCTGAATGTGTCGGTAGCCGCCGGATTGCTGGCGTACGAAGTGGTAAGGCAAAGGGAATTGAATAAAGAATAATTTGTTCAGGCCAACAAACCAATGCCAATCCCTAAAGCTATTGCAATGCCGAAGCTTAACATGGTTCCAATCAGAACGTATTCCGTCCTGATGGTTTCAACATCTTTGTAACGTAGGATAGACTTGGCTGCCAGCAAGAAACCGACTGCTTCATATTTATTGATTAATACAAAAGTAAGAACAAGCCATCGCTCAATGACCCCGATAAGTTTACCTGCATTTTGAAGTTCCCGGTCTTTCTCTTCAGTCTTCGATAGGAAATTGACATCAAAAAATTTAAGAAGCTCTTTTAAAACAATGTTGTACGGTTTTGCGCAGAAGAGGTAGGCTGTGAAAATCAATAATTCACGTTGATTAATGGCAAACTTTGAAACTGGATCAAACACACAAGACATCCGGTACAAACTGACTATCAGGAGTAACGAAAGAATATGCAACGCCTGATCAATAAAAAACAAGCGTTTCCTGAAATAGCTGTTCGTTGCATATAACTTTGACTTTAAACCATCGGTTAAGCCATGTAACACCGAAATTGCAAGAGCTCCCCATATAAAATTCAATTGCAAAGACGCCATCCACGACAATGCAAATACTGTTAGGACATGGGTTTTTAGAAATTTACTCCGAAAGCCATGTTTGTTCTTGTCTTCAGCGTTCCTTTCATTCTGAAATATAAAGTCGGCCAACAGGTGAGCAATAACCTGAAGAACAAAAAACTGACTAAAACTCATGACGATTGTTGCTTAATTGTTTGAGAATAATAGTTTACAGCCAACTCTATTGCATTCCATCCGGCGCCCGACGAATGTTGGTTGATAACCGGCTGAGAAACATTCATCTTCTGTACAATCTGATCCTCTTTCATGCCCAGTAACTTATAATAAACCACTTCACACTGACGGGCTGTTGCCTTATTCAACAATACATCGAGCAAAGAAAACAAAGCTTCAAACTGCATATTTAACTGACTATAAGCCGAAACAAAAAAGAGGGAATTCTTCAACGATATTCGTTGCTTTCCGAAAGTTGATAATTCATTTATTTTTCTTCCTGACAGATAAATTGCCTCACCATCTATAATACCTTTTTCAGGATCAAAGCGCGACAACCCGCCATAGCCAATAGCCAATTTTATGCCGTATATCTTGAACAGCTTGATTCTTGGCGAACTATCTTCCAGATTCATCTCTCCGGCAATAGATTTGACATAACATTTAAAGATCAATAAAACACGAAGAGCATCCTCCGGATTCGAAACCACACATTCGATGTAATCGCCTTTAATAATGCGTCCAAACAAAATCAGCTTTTCCTCTGAGAGGATGGTGATTACCTGGAGTAAATCGTTTTCAAGCCTGCTTCTTCCAATATCCGGCAAGCTGGTTGACGCAACAATATCACCGGAGATGACAGCTTTATTCATGTTGCTTATTTTTTCAAAGTTGATTGTATAATTTCCGTATCAACGATTGTTTTTCAATTTAGTACTCAACACATGGAATAGCCACAAATAATCATATTCGCTTTGTATGAGCTTTAGTTCTTATGGCAATTTCATTTTTTTATATTTCTAACAAATATAATGATTTGTGTGGAATACTAATATACGCTTTATAAGATATATTTAATATTTATATCCTATTAAAGATATATAGTAAATTCATATGTTTATTTGGATATATAACTATTTTATTGCACTTAAAGCATATAACGCATTTCGTTTTACAAAGAAGTCACATTGTCTTAAAATCAAACACTTGATAGATTCTTGATTATTAAAAATTTATTAATCTAAAAATCAATAGCTTCAATCGGATATTGTTACCTTTGCAACCCGGAAAAATCATAAACCATTACAATAAATGATCACAGTTTCAAATTTAGCCATTCAGTTTGGGAAAAAGCCTTTATTTTCAGACGTTAACCTGAAATTTACTCCCGGCAACTGTTATGGCGTTATCGGTGCAAACGGCGCCGGAAAATCAACATTCTTACGCATTATTTCAGGAGAACTTGACGCCACCCGCGGATCGGTTTTAATGGGACCAGGCGAACGATTGTCAGTTTTGAACCAGAACCACCATGCTTTTGACGACTATACCGTGCTCGACACTGTTTTGATGGGCCATGCTGAGTTGGTGCGTATTATGAAACAAAAAGACGCATTGTACGCCAAGCCCGATTTTTCGGAAGAAGATGGAATTCTGGCAGCCAAACTCGAAGACGATTTTGCCCAGATGAACGGATGGTAATGCCGAAAGCGACGCTGCTGGCTTGCTGAGCGGTTTGGGAATTAAAGAGCACATGCACTACACCATGATGCGCGATTTGAACGGTAAGGAAAAAGTGCGTGTATTGCTTGCCCAGGCTTTGTTCGGAAATCCCGACAACTTGCTGCTCGATGAGCCTACCAACGACCTCGACCTTGAAACCGTACTCTGGCTTGAAAATTACCTGGCCAATTGCCAGAATACAGTAATTGTGGTATCGCACGACCGCCACTTCCTTGACAATGTGTGTACCGACGTAGTTGACATCGACTTTGGTAAAAATACGCGCATTCTCCGGAAACTATTCTTTCTGGTACGAATCGAGCCAGTTGGCTTTGCGCCAGGCAGCCAATGCCAACAAGAAAGCCGAAGAAAAGCGCAAGGAATTACAGGAATTCATCCAGCGGTTTAGCGCCAATGTGGCCAAATCGAAGCAAACAACCAGTCGCAAAAAGATGCTTGAGAAGCTCAAAATCGAGGAAATTGAGCCGTCAACACGCCGTTACCCCGGAATTATTTTCCAGCCCGAACGTGCTACCGGCGACCGCGTTCTTTCGGTTGAAAACCTTTCATACGAGTTGGATGGCGAAGTGCTATTCAAAGATATTTCGTTCACCATTGAGCGTGGCGACAAAGTGGTATTCCTGGCCAGGGAAAACCGGGCAATCTCTGCTTTCTTCAACATTATCAATGGTTTGATCCAGCCTACTTCAGGAACATTTGCCTGGGGAGTAAACCATCACAACAGCTTATCTGCCATTCGATGTGAGCGAATTCTTTACCAAAAACGAAACCTTGTACGAGTGGCTCGGCAAATACTCGCACGATACCAGCGAAAACTTTTTACGCCAATATTTGGGCAAAATGCTTTTCTCGGGCGACGATTTGCAGAAAAGCGCCAAAGTGCTTTCAGGAGGCGAAAAAATGCGTTGTATGATTGCCCGCATGATGCTGGCTCACCCGACACCATTACGCTTGACCACCCAACCAACCATTTGGATATGGAGTCGATCCAGGCTTTCAACAACAATATGAAAACTTTCCCGGGCCAAATCCTGATGACTGGTCACGACCACGAGTTTATCGAATCGGTTTGTTCGCGCGTAATTGACCTCACAGTCAAGGGCGCTATTGATAAATATATGGATTTTGAGGATTACCTCACCGACGAAAAATTAAAGTATTACGCGAGAACGATACAATTAATAAGCTATCTATCAATTTAAAGGCCGACTTTGAGTAATCTCAGGGTCGGCTTTTTCTATTAAACGAGCACTACAACCGGGCTTTGCCGCGAAGCTTCATTTCTGTATTTCACCTTCGGATAACCAACCAATAAAGCAGCATAAACCTTGTGATTAACCGGCACATTAAAACGCGGGTTCAGTTTACTCTTTTTAGTCATCGCCTTCACAATAAATCCGTTGAAACAAGTTGCCAAACCAAGCGTGTTGGCGTAAACCGAAGTGTTGGCGGCCCAAATATTGGCATCGGCCTCGAGCATCCCGGTTTCGAAACTTCTCCGTGAAAAAGGATTACTGCCGGAGCATTATAGCATATTTGCGATTCGCCAGCCTCTTTCCTGCGAACAAATGAATCGAGGTATTTTCTGATTTTTTTTACATTGAATGAAGGAACAAACAGGCGAAGCACAGGACTAATCCACGGCGAACTCACCACACCGAACAGTTTAATCAGCTTTTCTTCGGTCATATCGTTCAGCAGCTCTAACTTTTTCTTTTGAACGAACAATCGTAATTTGCAACGGACGAGCATTGCTGGCCGATGGATAATGTCTCATATTTTCGGTCAGTTGCAGCAGAACAGCATCGGGAAGATCTTTGGGCAGGTAACTTCGGCAAGAGCGTATTCCGGCAGTCAGGTTC
>CAXXOG010000002.1:0-364199 GCA_963666435.2 Prolixibacteraceae bacterium
TGGTATTTAAAAGAGTCTTTGCATGTATGCAGTGCAAAGGATTTATTTGAAGATCAGCTTATAATTTTAAGAAAAGGTGATTTTTTTGGAACTGGCGTTAAAGGCTATAAAACTATCCAGGAAGTCTTGGATGATGAAGATAGGGGAGCGTTTTCAATAAAGTACAATTATGATTTCTTCGAGAAGATAGTTAGAAGTTTTCGGGACTACAGATGGGTGGATATTGAATATGAGTATTATATGGCTTTGGTTGGCCTTTATAAAAGTTTGGACTCTGGCGCTTTATTAAAAGAATCAATCATTAAGCAGCTAATGGAACTTAATCATTGTTTTAAAGCGATAAAGGAAAAGCTAGTTGAATATCTTCATTCAGTCAACATAGACTATAATTTTAAAAATAATGTTATCGAAGAAATATTGTTTGAAAAAGCTGGGATATTAAGTAGAGGAACAATAACAACAGAAGGAGTATTTCAGAAATCTAAAGAAATATCAAAAGATAAAAAACTATTTGTTTGTTTTAATTATACACAAGTAGCAGAGCTTTATTTTAAGCATACCGTTTTTGAAAGTAACTTGATTTACATACATGGTGAACTGGTTGAGAGATCAAACCCAATAATCTTTGGTTATGGAGATGAGATGGATCCACATTACGATAAAATAGAGAATTTAAACTCCAACGAATTTCTAAAGAATATTAAATCCTTCAGCTATTTTAGAACTGATAACTATTTAAGAGTTATACGCTTCATTGATTCAGGTGATTTTACAGTAAAGATCTTGGGCCATTCTTGCGGACTATCAGATCGGATACTTTTAAATACCATATTTGAACATCCTAATTGTAAGCACATTAAAATCTATTATTATAAAAAGAGTGAAACTGAGAATGACCATTTTGAGAAGACTCAGGAAATCTCAAGGCATTTTAGAGCTTCGTCGAAAGGTGAAATGAGAAAGAAAATTGTTCCTTTTACAAAATCAATTCCGATGCCACAAAACCCAAAAGAAAATTGATCCGATGAACCAGTCATCGGATCAAACGCAAAAAGCCGCTTCCCATTTCCCGGAAAACGGCTTTTGTATTTTCGAGTGAACGAGTGACTCGAAGTCACCCGCTCACTAAAGAAGCAACAAGTCACACTGTGCGACTTTCCCATTTCGGGAAAAATAATTACTTTTGAAAACAAAAGCCCAATGCGTGTCATAGCCAAAAGTACATTGCGCGATTTTTGGATCAATCACAAGGATTGTGAGCAACAGCTTAAATCGTGGTTTAATGAAGCAGAAAGGGGCAACTGGTCTTCGCCTGCCGATATTAAAACCGATTATCCGTCAGCAAGTATTTTGTCTGGCAATAGGGTAGTGTTCAACATCAAAGGAAATTCATATCGCTTAATTGTGAAAATCAATTACAAGGCGGGAGTTATCTGGATACGATTTGTGGGCACGCATAAGGAATATGATCAGATTAACGCAGAAACAATATAGTTATGGAACACCGGGTAATAAAAACTGAAGCAGACTACCAGTTGGCAATGGAACGGCTGGACGTGATTTTTGATGCTGAATCGGGAACTCCTGAGGGTGACGAACTGGAATTATTATCTTTATTAATTGATAATTACGAAAAAATTCATTTCCCCATTGATTTGCCCGATCCGGTTGAAGCTATTCTTTTCAGAATGGAGCAACTGAATTATCAGCCGAAAGATTTGGCCGAAGTTCTGGGTTCGCGTAGTCGTGTCACCGAAATCCTGAACAAGGAACGCAAACTTTCGCTGGATATGATTCGCAAAATCAACAAGAAAATGCACATCCCCACCGATGTTTTGATTCAGGAGTATTAGGCAAAAGATAAATCTACTTGATCCGATGAACCAGTCATCGGATCAAATACAAAAAGCCGCTTCCCATCTCCCGGAAAGCGGCTTTTGTATTTGGGATAGTCAGGGCTTCACTTTGAGTGAAACCCTGACTAAAAGACGTTACACCACATATGTTCTCGAAGTTGTATCGCCGCCTCTTCCGGTCCAGTTGGTGTGGAAGAATTCGCCGCGAGGTTTGTCGGTGCGTTCGTAGGTGTGAGCGCCAAAATAGTCGCGCTGAGCCTGCAACAGGTTGGCTGGCAAACGTTCGCTGCGGAAACCATCGAAATAGCACAATGCTGAAGTCAATGCCGGTACCGGAATTCCGTTAGTCAAAGCAGTGGCGCAAACACGGCGCCATCCGGCCTGAGCTTTTTCAACCACGTCTTTGAAATAAGGCGCAAATAGCAGGTTCTGTAAATCAGGATTGACATCGAATGCTTTCTTAATATCACCTAAAAATACAGAGCGAATAATACAACCGCCGCGCCACATCAGGGCAATACCTCCGTAGTTGAGGTTCCAGCCGTATTCTTTGGCAGCTTCCATCATCAGGTTGTAACCCTGAGCATACGAAATGATTTTGGCTCCAAACAAAGCATCTTTCAGGTCGGAAATCATCTGGGCTTTGTCGATGTTTTTGTCAACTGCCGGTCCGCTGATTACTTTCGAAGCTTCAACGCGCAGGTCTTTCTGGGCCGATAAGCAACGTGCAAATACCGATTCGCCAATCAAAGTCAGTGGAATGCCGAGATCCAAGGCAGCAACGCCGGTCCATTTACCGGTTCCTTTTTGTCCGGCAGTATCCAGAATTTTTTCAACCATCGCTTCGCCGTCTTCGTCTTTGAAACCCAGAATGTCGCGGGTAATTTCAATCAGGTACGAATCCAGATCGCCTTCATTGTATTTCTTGAAAACCTCGTGCATTTCGTCGGCGTTCATGCCCAGCAAGTCTTTCATTACCTGGTAAGCTTCGCAGATGATCTGCATATCACCATATTCGATACCGTTGTGAACCATTTTCACGAAATGACCGGCGCCACCTTCGCCAACCCAGTCGCAACAAGGTGAACCGTCTTCCACCTTCGCCGAAACAGCCTGAAAAATCTCTTTCACGGCAGGCCATGCGGCAGGCGATCCGCCAGGCATCATCGAAGGGCCTAACAAAGCGCCTTCTTCACCGCCCGAAACGCCTGTTCCGATGTACAGCAAACCTTTGCTTTCGACATATTTGGTGCGGCGAATGGTGTCAGGAAAATGCGAGTTTCCGCCATCGATAATGATGTCTCCCGGTTCCAGGTGAGGAATAATCAGTTCGATGAAATCATCCACCGGCTGACCGGCTTTTACCAACATCATCACTTTGCGCGGACGTTCGAGCGAAGCACACAATTCGGCAATCGAATGTGCCCCGATGAATTTTTTACCGGCGCCACGGCCTGCCATAAATTCGTCAACACGGGCAGTTGTGCGGTTGAAAACAGCTACTGTGTAGCCTTTGCTTTCCATGTTTAGTACCAGGTTTTCGCCCATCACGGCCAACCCGATTAATCCAATGTCTGCCAGTTTTTTCATGCTTTTTATTGATTTTTGAATGTTTATTTATTTAGAGTTTTTACGATTCTTTCTGTTTCTACTATTCAACCCTGAAAGGGTTGAAGCTTTCTGGTTTGCTTTCCGTGGGCTTCACCCGCGGTTATTCAGATTTAACCCGTTCCGGGTTTGTTTTTGTTAAAGTCCAAAGGACTTTAATTTGAATAACCTCCGGTGAAACCGGAGGAAGTTGCGAATAAAAGATCAGAACCCTGAAGGGGTTCAATATTTTCAGCCAATTTTAAATCCAATTTCACGTAATACCTCCAGTGTTTCTGCGCCGATATTCTTCGGAACAATGGTAAACGCCGGAAACTCCCTTCTTGTTGGGTAATCGCCGCGCAATTGCTCAAATTTCGACGGATCTTTCCTGAAATCGGCGTCGTCGTTCCGAATGTCGTAGGTGTGTAAAATGGCTTTCGAAATGATTTGCTGTTCGCTTAATCCGCCGCCATCCAGTTCAAAAACAGGCTGCTCCGGAAGTTCAACTCCTGAAGGATGCCAGTTTTCAAGTCCAAGATTGAAATAGTTGCTGATGGCATGAACGCTCATTTCGGTTCCCGTTGCTTTGCCATCTTTCGAATATCCTGCAATGTGTGGCGTCGCGATTTCAGCCATTGCCAACAATTCCAGATCCAAGTTAGGCTCGTTTTCCCAGCAATCGCAAACAAAAGCGCCGATTTGACCACTTTTCAACGCATCTTTCACAGCCAGTGTATCCACCACTTCGCCGCGGCACGAGTTGATAACAACCGGTTTCTTTTTCAATCCTGAAAAGAACTCCGCATTTCCTAAATGGAAGGTTGCATCTTCGCCCTTCGTTTCCAGCGGAACATGCAACGTGATGATGTCGGCTTCGTCTATCAACTGTTTCAAACTAACAAATGCAGCAGACCCTTCAATACGTTCGCGGGGCGGGTCGTTTTTCAGCACTTTCATGCCAAAAAGTTCGCTGATCCGGGCTACTTTACTTCCCACGTTTCCAACGCCAACCACGCCGATCGTTAGGTCTTTCAGTTGCAGGTTTTTGCGCTCGGCAAAAACCATTAATGTTGATGCAATGTATTGTTCTACCGATTTGCTGTTACAGCCCGGTGCGTTCGTCCATTTGATTCCGGCAGCATCGCAGTAATCGGTGTCGATGTGGTCGTAACCAATGGTTGCTGTGGCAATGAATTTCACCGACGAACCCGCCAGCAGCTTTTGGTTGCAGATGGTTCGGGTGCGGGTTACAATCGCATCGGCATCTTTCGCTATTTCAGGAGTCGTTTTCGATCCGGCCAGATAAACCACCTCGGACACTCCTTCAAAAGCGCCGCGGATATAGGGGATTTTATCGTCAATTACAATCTTCATATTTTAAGAGTTGAACCACATAGGCACATAGGTCACATAGTTTAAATATTTTGTTTTTCTATTGTGTTCTATGTGTCTATGTGGTTATTTTAAATGTTTCGGCAAAAGCCTTTTGTTCGTTTATTTTCGTCTTTTCCGGAATAGTAGTTTTTCACCATTTCGTCCAGCACAGCGCTGGTTCGGGCGGCAGTTTTTCCGGTACTCGGACTTTCGCCAACTCCACGCAATTCATCAACTACCCGTTGAATCAGATGATACTGAATGTTCTCAGGATTTTGAACTGTAATTTTTTGAGTTCCTTCTGATGTCGTGAGTGTTAGTCCGTCATGCGCAAAACAAGGCAGGATGATTTTGCCGATTTTGCCGGTTATCTCAATCGTATCGGCATACAGCGAACGATCAGTTACAAAACACCAGCTTCCGGTTCCAACCACTCCGTTCCCGAATCGGAACGTTCCGGTTACGGTATCTTCGGCTTTGTAATAGCCCGCCTGATTGACCGCAATTCCATGCACATCGATGATCGGGCCAAACAGGAAATCGAGGTAATCCAACTGGTGCGAAGCCAGATCGAAAAAATGACCGGCACCTGCAATCTCGGGATTCACATGCCACGAGTGTTTTTCCGCAGGCAAATCCTTTTCGTTGCTTGCTTTGTGCAATTTGATGTGAACGGTCAGCGGTATGCCAATGATTCCGTTGTCAATCAGTTCTTTGGTCTTCAGGAAAGCTGGCAAAGTCCGCCGATAATACGCCACAAACAAGGGCATCCCGGTTTCTTCCGAAATTTTGATCATTTCCTGACATTCCTTGTAGTTGAGCGCCATTGGCTTTTCCACATAAACCGGTTTCCCTGCACGCATCGCCTGAATAGCGTATTGCGCATGGGTATTGGGCGGCGTGGCAATGTAAACGGCATTCACCTCCGGATCATTGATTAGCTGATTGGCATCGGCATACCATTTAGGCACACCGTGGCGTTTGGCGTAATCTTCGGCTAAAGCAGCATTGCGGCGCATCACAGCAACAATCCGCGAATGTTCTACCTTGTTAAAAGCTGGTCCGCTCTTCAACTCTGTTACGTTCCCGCAACCAATTATTCCCCAGTTTACTTCTTTCACTGTCATACTTAATTTTAGGAACCACATAGACACATAGGGCACATAGTTTTAAAATTATTTTTCTATTGTGTTCTATGTGGTTCAATTTATTATTCTTCCGGAAGATTTCTGAAATGTTCTGTTACAAAAGTTTGCTGCCCTTCATTGAATATATTCAAACAATTGAAATTGATCAAAATGCCTTTCGGCTTTTTTAAAAGCTTCAGGTAAGTTAACAACTGTGCCTCATGAATGGGTAATAATTCCTCGACTGTTTTCAATTCAACAATTATTTGATCGTTGACTAACAAATCATATCGCAGTTCGCGATCGAGTTTTAGTCCTCTGAAATTCAGAGGAATGGTTTGTTGTCTGTCAACTTTATATCCATTCAGAATTAGCAGATGAGTGAGACACTTTTCATAAACACTTTCGAGCAAACCCGGGCCAAGTTCTTTATGAACTTCAATAGCAAAACCGATAATTGCCCTTGAAAGCTGGTTTATTTCTTTTCGTGTCGTCATACTATTATCGTTCAATCACATAGGCACATCGGTCACATAGTTTTAAAAATATTTTTTCTATTGTGTTCTATGTGTCTATGTGGTTCTCATATCAATATTTGAATCTGTTTTTAAAAGCCCACAGTCCCAGTGCCGGGTTGGAAATATAGAAAATTTCTTCTCCATCAGCCATTGTATTGTACCCGTCACGCAGTTTGGCCGGATCATATTTGGCGGTCACTTCGTCGATATCGGCGTATTTAAAACCAACACTTTCGATTTCGGCCTGAGATAGTTTTCCTGCACCTTTCCCCGGGCAATAGGTTATGCTGAAACGTCCTTCCGACGAGCCATGAATGAGGTGAGCCGCGGCACTCAGGTTGTTGCGCAGTTCTTCGTTTTCGTCGCAGGCTTTTAACGTCGCAGGCGTCCCGAAATAGCCATATTTGCGAATCAGGCGGTCAATTTCCTTGTCTTCGCCAAACTCTTTCAGGGCAGGAGCGATAACAATCAGTTCGCCGTCATCATCAATCGCCATTCGGGTTCTGTATATCGATTTGTTGCCCAGCCAGGTGCTTTTAAACTCGGTTGGATCAAGGTAAACCACCACTTTTTTGAGCGGTTTTTCGAGCATCTCGAAGTTCACCAGTAAAGCCAATTTGGCCGCTTTGTCGAATACCTCAAAGTCGTCGCCAATATAAAGTCCCCGGGTTTTAATCTTGCCGTCGGTTTTATCCAATCCGACCACCGTTTGAACGTAAACAATTGGCAGATTATTGGTGAAATTTTCCGAAGCGTAATTGAAAATACGTCGCACCGGTGTATCGGCGTGACCCATCATTTTTTCCATTCCATAAGCAGCGCCCACAAAATGGCTTTTATTGATGCCTTCCACACCACCGGTTCCGACGAAAATATTCTTGTTGTAATTAGCCATTCCAACCACTTCATGAGGAACGACCTGACCAATGGAGAGAATCAAGTCGAAATTGCCTTCGAGCAATAACTTGTTTACCTGTGCAGGCCACGGAAATTCAACCGCACCTTTCGAAACGTCCTTCACAAATTCGGCTGGAACAGTTCCTACAGTCACCACATCGTTGCGCCAGTCGTGTTCGCGGATGAGCGAAGCGGGCATGGAGCCAAACATGTGTGAAATCTGATGATCCGTCATTGGCGAGTGCGTTCCAAGAGCCGGAAGCACATCAGTCAAAGCATCGCAGTAATATTGTCCGATCATTTCGGTCAGTTCACCGGCGCGACTGGGCAAACGGGTATAGTCCGGCGGAATAGCCAGCACTTTTTTCTTCGCACCCAATTTTTCGAGCGCTTCGAACAAGCCTTTTTTCAGGTCGTCGGCGCTTAATTCGTGGTTCACTGAACCTATTTCGTAGAACAGCATAGTCTTATTTTTAAAATTTAATCTAATGTGTTCTATGTGTCTATGTGGTTTAAAATTAAAGAACCACAATAGGAACATAGAGCACATAGAAATGAATTAGCGTTTAACGCGCGCGTTTCCGCCCCAGATGCTCCAAACCATGTCTTCGTCTGCTGGTTGGGCATAGTCGGTGAGGAACGTGGTAGCCAGTGCGCCGGTTGCCCAGCCAAACTGCGGCCATTTTTCGGGTTCCCAACCTTTCAGGATGCCATAAAGCAAACCGCCCACAAAGCCGTCGCCACCGCCAATACGGTCGAGTACGCCAATTTTGCGCGGTTCAATCACGTGCCAGTTTTCGCCTTCGAGCATAATGGCGCCCCAAAGATGTTCGTTGGCGCTGATAACCTGACGCAGTGTAGTTGCAAATACCGAAGCATTCGGGAAAGCAGCTTTTACGCGGCCAATCATGCCTTTGAACCCTTCGATTTCGGCTTCAATTCCTTTGCCACCGGCTTCAGGGCCTTCAATTCCGAGACAAAGCTGGAAATCTTCTTCATTGCCAATCAGGATGTCGGCCACAGATGCAATTTCAGTAAAGTTGGCGCGCAATTCAGCTTCGCGGCCTTTCCAGAATGATGCGCGATAATTGAGGTCGAAAGCGATGCGGGTGCCATATTTTTTGGCAGCGCGGGCAATTTCGAGACAGAAAGTGCTGGTTTCAGGAGAAAGGGCGCCAATCAATCCTGAAAGGTGAACGATTTGCACACCTTCCTGACCAAAAATGCGGTCGAGGTCGAAATCTTTCACATTCAGCGTACGGCCAACTTCACCGGCACGGTCGTTTTGTACACGTGGTCCGCGGGTTCCAAAGCCACTGTCGGCAATGTTGAACTGGTGGCGATATCCCCAGGGATCGCCCTGAGCCACTTCAGGTCCTTCATAATCCATTCCGCGGGCGCGCAGACTACTTTTTATGAATGCCGCAATCGGGCTGTCTTTCACGAAAGTGGTCAGTACTTTTACGGGCAGACCGAGCGAAGACGAAATGTTGGCTACGTTGGTTTCGGCGCTGGTAGCCTGCATTTCGAACAGGTTGCTGGTGTGCACCGGTTGTCCGTTTACCGGCGTAATGCGGACACCCATGCTGGTAGGAACCACCAGGGCATATTTACAGTTTTGTTTTAATTTGATGGTCATATTTTAGATTTTTAGATGTCAGAAATTTAATGGTTCCAAGTTTCAGGTTCCAAGTTCCAAGTCAAAGCTCTACCTGGAACTTGAAATTTGGAACTTGAAACTTTTTTAGACGCCTCCAAATGCGCTGTAGCCGCCGTCAACCGGGATAACGATGCCGGTGATGAAGCTCGAAATATCAGAAAGGAGGAACAGCAGAGCACCATTCAGGTCGGATGGATCGCCAAATTTACCCATTGGGGTGTTGTTCACAATTTTTTGTCCGCGAGGAGAGAAGCCTCCGGTTTTTTCGTCGAGAACCAAAAAACGATTTTGGTTGGTGATGAAAAAGCCCGGAGCAATCGCATTCACGCGGATTCCCACTTTAGCCAAATGAACGGACAGCCATTCAGTAAAATTGTTGATGGATGCTTTGGCAGCAGAATACGCCGGAATTTTAGTCAGTGGTTTGTACGAATTCATCGACGAGATGTTCAGCACCACGCCTTTTTTAGCCTTCAGCATATCCAGCGTAAAAACCATTGTTGGCAGTAGCGTTCCCTTGAAATTCAGGGCAAAAACTTTGTCGAAACCGTCCATTTCCAGTCCGTAGAAAGTATCTTCCAGGTGATCAATACTTTCGTCGTCCATTTGCTCCACTTTGGTGGTAGCTGTTGGGTGGTTTCCGCCTGCACCATTGATCAGGATTTCAATCGGACCAAGCTTTTCGTTGATTTCGGCTTTGGCTTTTTGCAGCGAAGCTTTATCGAGCACGTTGGCTTCAACGCCAATGATGGTGGCGCCCGATTCTTCGGCCACTTCAGCAGCTACTTTGTCGGCCACTTCCTTATTAATGTCGGCAATGGCAATTTTAACGCCAACCGAAGCAAGCGCTTTCACCATTTCAACACCCAAAACTCCTGCGCCGCCGGTGATGACGCACACTTTCCCGGATAAATCTTCAAAACTTATTGGTTTCATTTTCTATCTAGTTTAGTTATTGATAATAATCGAGATTTTCTTTTGTAATTATATCGATTGAAGTATAGTTTTCGGTTTTTACTTCTTTTTTCAGAACAAGGTGATCAAATAAAGTAGTTATTGCATTATATCCCTGTTCTTCAGGTCGTTGGCAAATTAGAAAATCAATGGTTCCTTTATTCAGGAAATTGATGTTTTCATTAATGAGGTCGTGCCCAATTACTTTTATTTCGGTTTTGCCTATTTTTTCAAGAATCCGGGCCAGGTAATAAACCTGGGAATTAGTCACAAAAATTCCTTTTATTTCAGGAGTTGACTTGATTAAATCGGCAATGGAATTTTGCCCTTCGATTGCCGTTGGATCAGGTATTTCTCTGGTAATCAGAGTTCTGTTCATTTTATTTTTGCTAAAATATTCATAGAACCCTTTTTCCCGTTGAACCAAATGGTTCATATTGTCGAGTTGCTTGGCAAAATGAATAATGAGGATCGTTGAATTTTCAGGTGTTGAGTAGTTAAGAAGCTTGGCTGCAAGGGTTCCCGCCTGAAACGAATTTTGGCCGATGTAACTCAGTTTTTCGCACTCTTTAATGTTCGAGTCGATAAAAACATAGGGAATATTCCTGATTTTCAGCTCTTCGATGAAATCTTTTGATTCCCTGGAAAAAAAATGGTGCGAGCACAACACCATCGGGGTTGCTTTCAATAATTAGTCGGGCTTCTTCGTTAAACCGAGCCGGATCTGTTTGAACAAACTGATGAATGGCGATCTGAATTCCATAGGGATGAATTTCATCAAATGCCTTTCGAACCCCGGTTAAAGGCTTGTTCCAGTACGATTCGCTTGAAACCGGTTCGGGAAACAAAAGCGCCAGCGTATAAGTTTTTTTTGATGCCAGTGTACTGGCCAGAAGATTGGGCTGGTATCCCATTTCTTCAATAATATTTAATATTTTGGTACGAGTGGCTTTGGCAACCTCTCCCCGGTTGTGAATTACGCGGTCAACTGTTCCTATTGATACATTGGCCTTTAGTGCAATATCTTTAATCCGTGTACGATTAATTGCTTTAATAGCTTTTAAGTTTTAGGGTTGATAGTTTATTGTCAGCAACAAATCTATTAAATTTTTAAGTTCGTCGTGTTCGTACACGGCAAAAACTATTGTATAACATTTTTCGCGAAAAATAGTTTTTCGAAGTTGGAGAATTGAGATAATGTCTATACTTTCGTGTCCGTACACGGATTTTTGTTATATTTTATGTATCAATTAATTAATACGATATGCAACTAGGAAAATTCAGTTTGGGAATAGGCGACCGCTTTTCGCATCAGGGTGTGGCTCAGCTTCGCGGAGTATTAAAAGCTAATGAAAGAGGTTTGGATATTAGTCCGGTTTGGAATAAATCGAACCGCGAGCATATTTATGTGCATTCGCATCCCGCCGATGTGCGCAAGGAAGCCGATGCCGCCGTTGCTGCTTTGGGTTATACCGGTAAATATTTTGTTGATGCCGACCATATTAACCTGAATACAGTTGCTCCTTTTGTCGAAACTGCCGATTTTTTTACGCTTGATGTTGCTGCTTTTATTGGCAAAGAAAGTGCTGACGCTGACGTAAAGGCATTTGTCGATTCGTGCTCGAAGTACATGGGACAACTGAATATTCCCGGAATCGATCATCCGATTGAAGTAACTGAAACTTTACTGGTAAAAATTGCAGGCAAATTCCTGGCCGCAACACAACAAGCTGCTGATATTTATAATTTCCTGAAAGATAAAAAGGGTGTTGGTAACTTTGTCACCGAAGTTTCGATGGACGAAGTTGAAAGCCCGCAAACGCCTGTCGATTTGTTTTTTATCCTGAAAATGCTGGCCGATAAAGGAGTTCCAGCACAAACTATTGCCCCAAAATTTACCGGGCGATTCAATAAAGGAGTTGATTATGTGGGCGATGTCGATCAGTTTGCCAAAGAATTTGAGGAAGATGTGCTGGTTATCGATTATGCTGTAAAAGAATTTGGATTGCCCGAAGAGCTGAAGCTTAGCGTACATTCAGGAAGCGATAAATTTACCATTTATCCAATCATGGCCCACATCATTAAAAAGTACGATAAAGGCTTGCATGTGAAAACGGCAGGAACAACCTGGCTCGAAGAAGTAATCGGATTGGCTGTAGCTGGCGGAGAAGCACTCGAAGCAGCCAAAGCTATTTACACCAATGCTCTGGGCCGCAAAGACGAATTGTGCGCTCCTTATGCCGATGTAATTGATATTGACGATACCAGGCTTCCTACTCCTGAAGAAGTGGCCGCGTGGTCGGGCGAGAAATTTGCAAATACGTTGCGCCATATCCCCGGGCATCCCGATTACAATCCGAATTTTCGTCAGCTGATTCACGTGGGTTACAAAGTTGCTTCGGAAATGGGCGCAGGATATACCGATTTACTGAAAAAGTATGCCGATGTAATTGGCTCGTGCGTTGAAGAAAACATTTATGACAGGCATTTGAAACGCTTGTTTGACTTGTAACTAAAAATTGACTATTTAAATATTTACGATTGACCATTTCAGGTTATATCGGAATTCGAATCGTAAATTGTAAATTAATAAATTGTAAATCAAACTGATATGAAACCTTTTATGGACGAAAACTTTCTGCTGCAAACTGAAACTGCACAGAAACTGTATCACGAACATGCGGCTAAAATGCCTATTTTCGATTATCACTGTCACATTAATCCGAAAGATATAGCCGAGGATCGCCGCTTTAAAACCATTACCGAAATTTGGTTGTACGGCGATCATTACAAATGGAGAGCCATGCGCACCAATGGTGTTGACGAACGTTTTTGCACGGGCGATGCCAGTGATTGGGAAAAATTCGAAAAATGGGCTGAAACTGTTCCGAACACTCTGCGTAACCCGTTGTTTCACTGGACTCACCTCGAACTGAAGAAATTTTTCGGAATCAACGAAGTTTTAGGGCCGCACAATGCCCGTAAAATTTACGACGCCTGTAATGAGAAATTAAATTCGCCTGAATATAGCTGCCGTGGAATCATCAAAATGGCCAACGTTCATACCATTTGCACCACCGACGACCCGGTTGATTCGCTCGAATATCACCGTCAAATCAAAGAATCGGGTTTTGAGGTAGCGGTTTTGCCTGCATGGCGTCCCGATAAAGCCATGATGGTTGAATCGCCAATTTCGTATAACCAGTATATCAATCAATTGGCAAGTGCTTCGGGAATGGAAATCAAATCGTTTGGCGATTTGTTGAATGCCTTGGAAAAAAGACATCAATATTTTCACGACAATGGTTGCCGCTTGTCCGATCATGGATTGGACACTGCCTTTGCCGAAGATTATACGATAGAAGAAATTGAATCGCTTTTCATAAAAGTTAGAGTGGGTTACAGGCTTACTTCAAGAGAAATCCTGAAATTCAAATCGTGTATGTTGTATGTATTTGGGGTGATGGATCATGCGCGAGGATGGACACAGCAATTCCATATTGGAGCACAGCGTAATAACAATACACGTTTATTCGCAACATTGGGGCCTGATACGGGTTTCGATTCCATTGGAGATATGCCGGTAGCAGCGCCGCTGGCAAAATTGCTAGATCGTTTGGATCAGGAAAATAAACTCTGCAAAACGATTCTGTATAATCTGAATCCTCGAGATAATGAGTTGTATGCTACTATGTTGGGTAATTTTCAAGATGGAAGTGTTCCGGGGAAAATTCAATATGGATCAGGTTGGTGGTTCCTCGATCAGAAAGATGGCATGGAAAAACAAATGAATGCTCTTTCGAACCTTGGTTTATTGAGCCGTTTTGTGGGAATGCTAACCGATTCGAGAAGCTTCCTGTCATATACTCGTCACGAATATTTCCGCCGTACTCTTTGCAATTTACTGGGAAATGATGTTGAGAACGGGGAAATTCCGTGCGACATGGAATTGCTTGGTCAAATGGTTGAAAATATTAGTTTTTACAACGCGAAAAACTATTTCAATTTTTAAGAAAAGGTTGTTTACCCCGCCTTTTGGTACGAATGTAACTTGGCGGGAACCATAAAATTAATAGATTTGCAATCGATTGCACTTAGGTGTGAACCGGAAAAAATGGGCTCATAATACCCTTGAACCCGGAAATTGTAAATCGATAAATCGTAAATTGAAGAAGATGAAAGTAGTAACATTTGGAGAAATCATGTTGCGATTAGCCACTCCGGGCTATTTGCGTTTTAGTCAGACAAATACATTGAATGCCACATTTGGCGGCGGCGAAGCGAACGTTGCTGTTTCGCTGGCCAATTTTGGTATTCCGGTTGATTTCGTTACCCGTTTGCCTAAAAACGATATTGCTCAATCGTGCGTGATGGATTTAAGAAAATATGGAGTAGGAGTCGATCATATTGTTTATGGCGGCGACCGCATTGGTATTTATTTCCTCGAAACCGGAGCCGTAAGTCGTGGTAGTAAAGTGGTTTACGACCGCGCTCATTCGGCCATTGCCGAAATAAAACCGGGCATGATCGACTGGGATAAAGTTCTGGAAGGTGCAAACTGGTTTCATTGGACTGGCATCACTCCAGCCATTTCGCAGGGAGCCGCCGATGTTTGTCTCGAAGGTATCCTGAAGGCTAACGAAAAAGGTATCCCGGTTTCGTGCGACCTGAACTACCGCAAGAACCTGTGGAAATATGGCAAGAAAGCCGGAGAAGTTATGCCTGCTTTGGTCGCTGGAACTGATGTGGTTTTGGGCAACGAAGAGGATGCCGAAATGGTTTTGGGTATTAAACCTGAAGGTGTTGACGTAACCGGAGGACATGTTGAAGCAGCTGCTTACGAATCGGTTTCAAAACAGATTATGGCTAAGTTTCCGCGTTGCAAAAAAGTGATAACTACTTTGCGTGGGTCGGTAAATGCAAATCATAACAGCTGGTCGGGAGTTCTTTGGGATGGCAATAAATTGTACGAAGCTCCAACTTACCAGATTACCGATATTGTTGACCGTGTTGGCGGCGGCGACTCGTTTATGGGCGGTTTGATTTACGGTTTACTGACTTACACAGGCGACGATCAGAAAGCTTTGAATTTTGCTGTTGCTGCCTCGTGCCTGAAACACACCATTTACGGCGATTATAACCAGGTAACTGTTGACGAAGTTGAAAAGCTGATGGGCGGCGATGCTTCAGGCCGCGTAGCTAGATAGTAATTTGGAAATTGGTTATTGACGGTTGGGTATTGGGTTTTTTGAAAATATTCAATGATGAATAACCAATATCCAAATAAATACAAATAAGGTTCCTGACACAACTTGAAACTTGGAACCTGAAATTTTAAACTTTCCAATATGGCACGTTTTACAAGAATAGAAGTAGCATTAAAAATGAAGGAAACCGGCATGGTTCCGGTATTCTACCATAGAGACGCCGAAATTTGCAAACAGGTTGTAAAAGCTTGTTACAATGGTGGTGTTCGCGTATTTGAGTTTACCAATCGCGGCGATTTTGCGCACGAAGTGTTTGCCGAAGTAACCAAATGGGCAGTGAAAGAAGCTCCTGAAATGATTATGGGAGTTGGTTCTGTCATCGATAGTCCAACAGCAGCTTTATACATCCAGTTGGGTGCAAACTTTATTGTTTCGCCACTGATTGATGAGCAGACTGCAATTATTTGCAATCGCCGGAAAATTGCCTGGAGTCCGGGTTGTGGCTCTGTTACTGAAATTAACCGGGCTCACGAACTGGGCGCCGAAGTGGTGAAAGTATTTCCTGGCTCGTCGGTAGGTGGCCCCGATTTTGTTTCAGGAGTGAAAGGGCCGATGTCGTGGGCCAGTATTATGCCAACAGGTGGCGTTTCGCCCGATGAAGCCAACCTGAAAGGATGGTTCAAAGCCGGTGTGCACTGCGTGGGAATGGGTTCTCAACTTTTCCCCAAAGATGTAATAGAGTCGGGAAATTATAGTATCATTACAGAGAAATGTAATCAGGCTCTGGAGATTATTAAAAAATTACGTTCACAATAATTGAAACACTAATCACTAAATCTATATTATGCAGTCAACCATTAGCAGTGCGAAAATGACGAACTACCGATGGACGATAGTTGCCCTATTATTCATAGCCACAACTATTAACTATCTGGACCGCCAGGTTTTATCCCTGACATGGGATGAATTTATTAAGCCAGAGTTCCATTGGAACGAGGATCATTACGGTACAATTACCTCTATTTTCTCCATTGTTTATGCTATAGCAATGTTATTTGCCGGTCGATTTGTTGACTGGCTAGGTACTAAAAAAGGTTTCCTTTGGGCAATTGGAGTTTGGTCGGTAGGTGCCTGTTTGCACGCATTGTGTGGTGTAGTAACCGAGCATTGGGTTGGTTTGCATACTGCGGCCGAACTGGCTCAGGCAACGGGAGATGTTGCTGTAGTTATTTCAACTATAAGCATGTATGCCTTTATCGTTGCGCGAATTGTTTTGGCGATTGGTGAGGCAGGTAACTTTCCGGCAGCAATTAAAGTTACTGCTGAATATTTCCCTAAGAAAGACAGGGCTTATGCTACCAGTATTTTCAATGCGGGGGCATCGGTAGGAGCATTAATCGCACCGCTTTCCATTCCATTTCTGGCGGCGGCATTTGGCTGGGAAGCTTCGTTTATCATTATTGGTGCTTTAGGCTTTCTCTGGATGGGATTCTGGGTCTTTATGTACAAAAAACCTGAACAAAATCCGCATGTAAATAAAGCAGAACTTGACTATATTTTGTCTGACCGAAATTCGGACGATGAACTCGAAAAACAAGCGCAATCTGTTCAGGAAAAGAAAATTTCGATGATCGATTGTTTCAAGTATAAACAAACCTGGTCGTTTGCATTTGGTAAGTTTATGACCGATGGCGTTTGGTGGTTCTTCCTGTTTTGGACGCCATCATATTTGAGTACTCAGTTTGGAATTAAAACATCGTCGGGATTGGGTGTTGCTCTTATTTTCACGTTGTATGCAATTGCAACGCTTTCGATTTATGGCGGTAAATTACCGTCAATTATTATCAAAAAAACGGGTTTGAATCCTTATGCAGCGCGTATGAAAGCTATGCTGATGTTTGCATTTATTCCGTTGCTGGTGTTGTTGGCTCAGCCCCTGGGGACTATTTCGCCTTGGTTCCCGGTTATCCTGATTGGATTTGGTTGTGCTGCTCATCAATCCTGGTCAGCCAATATTTTTTCAACAGTTGGCGATATGTTCCCGAAACATGCCATTGCTACAATCACCGGAATTGGTGGTATGGCGGGTGGTTTAGGCTCTATGCTCCTTCAAAAATCAGCCGGGAGATTATTTGTCTATGCCGGTGAAACGAAAATGACTTTCCTCGGATTTGAAGGTAAGCCTGCCGGATATTTTATGGTTTTCTGTTTCTGCGCAATGGCGTACCTGATTGGATGGGTTGTTATGAAATCGTTGGTTCCCAAATACAAACCAATTATCGATTTGTAAGAAATAAGAATATTGATTGGAAAGAGCAGGTCGTTTGGCCTGCTTTTTGTTTTTTTTAGCAAACACAACTACAACAATCTTTGCAAAGTTCGTGTTATTTTGAAAGCTGACATTTTTACATTCAGATGAAGGTTTTATTTGTAGTCATAGTATCATTTCTGACCTTTTTGCAGGCAACCGATGCTCAGGTTGTTGTTGCTGATGATGTTATGCGTATGGTTTACGCTGAAACGGATAGCGATAATCAGGAAAAGGATACTTCGCCCGATAATGATGACGAAGAAATTGTATTTATTCCAGTCCATTGCTCTCCGGTTTTTTCAATCATTCAGCCGGAAGAAATAATTTATACTTATAGTGCCGGGTTAAAATCCAGGGTTCTTTTGTCGCTATGGCATCCTCCTAAACTTAGTTTTTTGAATTAACAGTATGTTTATTGAAAATTAAGTGTTTATGTTATAATTTATAAATTCAAAATACAAAACTATGAGTCTTTTAGAGCATTTTGATCATCCCGACAGAAAACGAGATAAAGAACATTTTGGGCATTTGTTGCAAATTGCCTTAGCTGATGGAAAAATTGAAAATTCGGAGCTGGAATTGTTGTACCGTTCAGGAAAAAAAATGGGCCTGACCAAGGAAGAAGTTGATATGTTAATTGAGGATAGTAAAAAACTGGCCTTTTTGCCCCCTTTCGAATTATCGAAACGGTTCGAACAGTTGTACGATATTATAAAAATGGTGTATGCTGATGGTCAGGTAAACAGCAACGAAATGAGGATGGCAACCGGTATGGCCATTAAGCTGGGATTTGTAGAAGAGGAAATTCCTTTTTTGCTGACCTTACTCATCAATGGGGTTAAGAATAACGAGGATGAGGAAGATTTGCTCTCGATGTACAAGAAACGAAAGTTGGTAAAATAGCAAATAAATAAGTTCTGGTGAGGTGAACATCCCCCGTGGGTGATAGACTCATTCCATCTCTTTTAAAATATTGTCATTGTTTAACTTACATGCAATATGATTAGCAGTGTAAAAGAGTGATTGATGATTGTTTTTATCCACTTAAATTTATCCGGAAAAATAACAGTCGCCACTAAGTGAAGTGATACTTTAAGATCCTGATCTTGTTGTGATATCGATCTTTAAAACACAAAATATCGAATGGAAAACAAAACGAAGGCTGTCCTAAAATAAAAAAGGGTAGCTTTCGTTTAAGTTCATTTCTCCGCAACTTGTTATTTCACGATATTTAGTGATTCTGTAGAAATGTTTTGGATTTTATCTGGTGATATCTGTATCGCTTTCATAACGGCATTGAAGTTGTTTATATCAACCGACTTTGCGACTATCATATCAGCCGGTATCACAGCTACGCGGAAGATTTGGTTGGCAGTGTCACCCGATGTAAGAATGCTGAGGTCTCCTTCAAGAACAATTTGAACGTCACTCATTGTGTAGTCAAAGTTGTACTGGAAAATTCCTTCATTCAGGAGAATTGTCTGGGGTAGGGGCCGCCAAACGTCGATTAGGCCACCGTGGTTGTCACTTTCCTGTTTCCACAGAATATAAACCATCACGACATCGCCGTCCACTAGTTTTTTTGGGAATTTATAATACAAACTATAGTCGTTTGACGGACTAAAACTTCCTTTAATTTCATAAACCGAGCCGAGGATGTTGGTTCCGTCTTCTCCAGGAGGGCCCATCGGACCTTCTTCTCCCTGACACGCTGAAAATAGTGCAATGGTTAAGATCAATAAAAAGCGATTGATTGTTTTCATAGGCGAATGTATAATTTGAATGAATATTTTTATGCTTAGCAATATCTGTGCCGTAATAATTTAATGCCTTTGTAAGATGCTTTCGACTTTTTCTTCAGGCATTCCAGCATTCAAAAAAGCTTGTTTGATCGGTTGTTTCATCAGGGCAAAAGAAATTTTTGCCATCTTGTTTCAGTATTGTTGGTTATGGCGTAAAATTAATAAGTTTGGCTTATCACATTCGTTTCGTTTTCCTGAACGATGGCTTTTTTTATCAGCGCCCCAAGCCGTTTTATTCCTTCTTCGATGACTTCTTCCGAAGCGTTGGAATAGTTGAGGCGCATATTTCGGTAGCCGTCGTTGGTGGTGTAGAACGAACGCCCGGGAACAAAAACTACTTTTTCCTGAATGGATGCCTGCACCAGTTTGTCGGTATTGATGAACGAAGGTAGTGTAGCCCAAATGAACATCCCTCCTTCAGGATCGGTATAACTTATTTCTTCGGGAAAATGTTGCTGAATGGCTTGAATCATGCAGTCTTTCTGTGTTTTATAAACCTGCCTGACTTTAGTCAGGTGATCATTGGGATTATGGTCGCATAAGAAGCGATATATCAGTCGCTGAACGATATTATTGGTGTGCAAATCGGCTGCCTGTTTAATTCGGAGCAGGTGTGGCATCAATTCCTGGGGGGCACAAATCCAACCTGCGCGAATGCCGGGCGATACCATTTTTGAGAATGACCCGCACCAGATGGTTTGCGCCGGATTTAGTGCATAAACGGGTGGGAGCGACTCGCCTTCAAAGCGGATTTCGTTGTACGGATCGTCTTCAATGAGCATGATTCCGTACCAGTCGAGTAAAATTGCCAGATCCTCGCGCGTTTGGCCCGAATAGGAAATGCCAGTCGGGTTCTGAAAGTTGGGTATTCCGTACAAAATGCGCGAACCGGTTTTCAAAACCACGTTCTCGAGCTCGTCAAGGTCGAGTCCTGAAGGGGATAAAGAGATTTGATGAAATTCGGGCCGGTATGCCGAAAATGCCTGAATGGCGCCCAGGTACGAAGGTTTTTCCATCATCAGTGGTTCGCCGGGATTGATGAAAAGCTTGCCCGTCATATCCAGCGCCTGCTGTGATCCGTTGGTGATCAGTATATTTTCAGGAGTAATTTGCATATTGTACTTGGCGTTGTACCAATCGCAAATCCACTGGCGTAATGGATAATAGCCCTGGCTTTCGGCATATTGCATGGTTGTTTTGCCTTCCGAACTCATTATTTTTTCAAAGGCTTCTTTCATCTGTTCTACCGGGAAATAGGTTGGGTTAGGCAATCCGCCTGCAAACGAGATGAATTCGGGTTTGTCGCATACCGACAGGATTTCGCGAACGAACGATTTGGGGATGTTTTTACAACTTTTCGAGATAAGGCTTTCGTAATTTGTTTCCATTGTATTTAATTTTTAGATTGAAGTGAGTTCAAACAAAAAAGCCTTCCTCTAAATACATAGAGAAAGGCTTACGATGAATCAGGGCAATGCTTTCTCTATGTGAACTCGTCCACAAGAATAATCGCTACCACCACTAGAATAAAATTCATCATACCGAACTGATTGAAATAAAAAAGCCACTCCCCTTTGGAGGGAATGGCTTTATTCAATTTTGAAATATTTTTTAATTTATGCCATATCCCTCCTGCCCGGTGCCACGATTGCGGCCACGATTGCGACTAGAATATGGATAAATTGTGTTGTCATACGTTGATACAAAGGAAAAATTTTTTGTTTTACGTAAAACTTTCAGATTAATACTTTTTTCCTGACTTTAGAATTTGGTAACATTCGGTTATTACTTCAGTTTTCGGGCAGGGACACCTTTCCAGGTCATTTTTACGGGCTGAATGGAGCCATCGACATTGAAATACATACGGTCGATGCAAACCACGCGGTGGTCGCGGCCTTTATTCGGAATAGGGCGGCGATGGTAAAAAATGTACCATTCGTCGGTTCCCGGAACATTTACCACCGAATGATGCCCTGCGCCGGTAGCTATTGCCGGATCGGATTTCAGAACGATATTCATCTTTTTGAATGGTCCGAATGGCGAATTGGCAATTCCGTAGGCCACTTGGTAGGTATCGTTGGTCCAGCCTCCTTCCGACCACATCAGGTAATATTTTCCGTTGCGGATAAACATGAGCGGACCTTCAACATAACCTTCAGGGGTGATTTCCCTGACCATATTTCCATCGGGATAAGGCACCAATGCGGTGAAATCGTCTTTTAGCCGGGCAATGTTGCAATGGCCCCAGCCGCCGTAAATTATATAGTACAGGCCATCTTTATCCTGAAAAACGAACTGGTCGATGGGTTGTGCCTTGTTGTAAAACTCCTGAATGAGTGGCTTGCCAAGGTAATCCTTATAAGGGCCTTCGGGTTTTGAAGCTACGCCAATACCAATGCCTCCGATTTTATTTTCTTCGGCAACATAACCCTGACGGAAGGGCGCCTGGATGTCGTTGGCCGAAAAGAACAGGAAATATTGATTGTCCTTTTTGATGATACACGGCGCCCACATCGCTCTGTTCGCCCATTTTACGGCTGAAGTATCGATGATATGCGAATGTTTCTTCCAGGTTACAAGGTCGTCCGACGAAATGGCGTCGAGAAAAACCTGCTCTTCGTATTTGGCCGAGTAGGTGGGGAAAACCCAGAATTTATTTTCAAAAATTGCACCCTCGGGATCGGCATACCAGCCTTCCATGATTGGGTTTCCGGAGGTTTTAGCTTCTTTTTGGGCGATACAAAAATTACCAAATCCAACAAGCAGGATCAGGAAAAAGAGATGTTTTTGGGTCATGGTTTACGTTTTTTTATGAAAGGCAAATGTATAAAAGAGCAGCCAAACATCCGCCTAGTAATGGTCCAGTAACAGGAATCCAGAAATAAGACCAGTCGCTGTTCCGTTTTCCATTGATGGGAAGTAGAAAGTGTATCAGTCGTGGCCCCAGATCGCGAGCCGGATTGATGGCATAACCTGTTGGTCCGCCCAGCGAAAGTCCTAAACCTAAAACGACCAGTGCAATGGGCAGCGCATTGAGCGAACCGAGACCAACCTCGGGCGTGGCCATGTAAAGCACAGCTAAAATAAGAACAAATGTAGCAATGGTTTCGGTGAGAAGGTTATAGGCAAATCTCCTGATGTTGGGAGAAGTACAGAAAACGGCGAGCTTTAAATCGGCGTCTTCGGTGGCCTGAAAATGTTGATTGTAGGCCAGCCAAACGATAAGCGCACCAGCCATTGCCCCAAGCATTTGAGCTAAAATATACGTGGATACCATTTCGAGCGGAAATTTATGGGCAATGGTCAGTGCAACCGTAACAGCCGGATTGAGATGGGCACCGCTGTATGGCGCCGAAATTAAAACTCCGGTAAACACACCAACGGCCCATCCAAAAGCAATGACAATCCATCCACTGTTGTTTCCCTTGGTTTTATCGAGTAAAACGTTGGCTACCACGCCACTTCCAAAAATAATGATGATAGCAGTTCCGATGAGTTCAGCAAAAAATGCGCTCATATTGGTTTGAATTTAAAATAATAATTTATTCGTTGTCGTCGGCCCAGGCGTGGGATGCTGCAATGGCCCGGTGCCAGCCTTTTATCAAGCGGGCAGTTAGGGTTTCATCTTGCTCCGGGGAAAATGTACGCCCCATTTGCCAATGTTGCTTCAATTCTTCAGTTCCTGTCCAGTAATTTATAGCCAATCCTGCCAGGTAGGCTGCCCCAAGCGCCGTTGTTTCGGTATATTTAGGTCGAACGACTTTTTTTCGCAATAAATCAGCCTGAAACTGCATCAGCTGGTTATTAACAGTTGCGCCACCATCAACACGTAATTCACAAATCCTGATTCCCGAATCGTTTTGCATCGCTTCCAGCACGTCGAGGGTTTGGTAGGCAATGCTGTCGAGCGCTGCATGGGCAATATTGGCTGCCGTTGATCCTCGTGTGATGCCGAAAAGGGTTCCACGGGCGTGTTGGTTCCAATGCGGCGCACCCATTCCGGCAAAAGCCGGAACGAAATAAATGCCGTCGCTGTTTTTTACTTTTGCCGCTAGTTTCTCAATGTCCTCCGATTTTTCGATGACTCCCAACCCGTCGCGCAACCATTGAACAACGGCTCCGGCAATAAAAATGCTTCCTTCAAGTGCATAGGTAGTTTCGTTCCCAATTTTCCAGGCAACCGTAGTCAGCAGGTTGTTTTTCGAAACGATTGGTTTACCGCCAATGTTCATTACCATGAAACAGCCTGTTCCGTAGGTGTTTTTTACCATCCCGGGATCGATACACATTTGCCCGAATAATGCAGCCTGCTGATCTCCGGCTATTCCGGCAATAGGAATTCCGGGTAGCAAACCGGTAGTGGCGCCATAAACCTCGCTACAGGTGCGCACTTCAGGCAGAATATTGGCAGGAATATCGAAAATACGGAGCAATTCTTCGTCCCAACTCAGCGTATGTATATTGAAAAGCATGGTTCGCGAAGCGTTTGTGACGTCGGTGATATGCAATTTCCCATGTGTTAAGTTCCAGATTAGCCAGGTGTCAATCGTTCCAAAAGCCAGTTTCCCTTCCTGCGCTAATTGGCGGGCGCCTTTAACATGATCGAGAATCCACTTGATTTTGGTGGCCGAAAAATAAGCGTCGATGACCAAGCCGGTTTTCTCCACAATTAGTTGGCTCAATCCCCGGTTTTTTAATTCGTCGCAATAATCGGCTGTTCGTCGGTCTTGCCAAACAATAGCGTTGTAGATAGGCTTTCCGGTCTTTTTATTCCAAATAACTGTTGTTTCTCTCTGATTGGTGATTCCAACTGCGGCTATTTTCGAACTTTCGATGCCGGCTTTGCTGAGCGCTTCAACAGCTACTCCAATCTGCGTCCACCAAATTTCTTCAGGATTGTGCTCAACCCAGCCTGCGTGTGGATAAACTTGTGTGAACTCTTTTTGTGCTGTTGCCAGGGCTTTCCCATGACGGTCGAATACAATGGCCCGGGAGCTGGTTGTTCCCTGATCAAATGCCAGAATGTAGTTTTTTGTCATTATTGCACGCCTTTAACGTTCATCTTCAGAATATATACAGAAGTTCGGGCTGTAATGAAAAGGATATTGCGCTTTTTCCCGCCAAAGCAAACATTCGATGGTTGTTCTGGAACTTCAATTCGAGCTATATTTTTGCCTTTAGGATTAAAAACTGATACAACCTTATTTGTCAGGTAAACATTTCCATGCTCGTCAATTGTCATTCCATCAGAACCTTCGGGTGCAAAGAGTGTTTTACTGGCAAGGTTGCCGTCAGCCTGAATGTCGTATTTCCAGATTTTGCCATCGCTAATGTCGCTTACATAGAGGATTTTGCCATCCGGAGTACCAATAAGTCCGTTGGGTTGCTTGTAATCGTCGATCACACGGGTTACTTTACCTTCAGGATTAAGGTAATACACCGCTCTTTTATCCTGAAGTTCGACATGCCTGGGTTCCCAGTATTCGCGCTGATAATACGGATCGGAAAAATAAAGCCCGCCGTTTGGGGCAATCCACAAATCGTTTGGGCCGTTCAGGTGCAATTGGTTGAAGTTTTCAGCCAGAACTTTCATTTTCCCTTTCAGGTCGAAAGCTACTAAGCGGTTGTGTAAGTCGGCGCAGGCAACAAGTTCTCCTTTGCGGTTAAAATAGGTTCCGTTAGCGCGTTCACAGGTATTGAGGAATGTACTTATTTTATTGCCTTTTTCGTTCCAGAAGTAAATTCTGTCGTTGGGTTGATCGGTAAAAAATACACGTCCATCGGGGGCAACAGCTGGCCCTTCAGTAAATTTGTATCCTTCTCCTGCCTTAATTGCTTTTTCTCCTTGCCTGTACAATTGTTCGACTTGAGAACTGGCTGATATCGCCTGAAGAAAAGAAAAAACAAGTACAAAAATTTTGTACGGAGTTAGGTTTTTCATAGAGGTTTGTCAAAAAGTTTAGAAAGCTAGCTAATTAAATGTACATTTATCCACCTAAAAGATGCTAAAGATAAAATTCAGATTTCAAAAATGTCGATTTGTAAGCCAAAAATTAATGTAGTTCTGTTTTTTCTGTTTTTATTTTCTTTTTTGAATGGTTTTTCCCGGTGGGGATCGGATGGCTCGTATTACTGGAATTCAAACAGTATAACTTATCCGGTTAATAATAAGTTCGAGCTTTATTTGGGAAACAAAAATCATTACAGTAACCAGTTTAACAGACTCGAGTACTTTCATTTTGAATTAATTGGCTACCGAAAAATTACGAACAAATTTTCATTGGGGCTTGGCCTGCGACAGACTGAGAACTATAAATTGGATAAATGGAATCCTGGCCAAACCTGTATGTTTTACACCGTGCTTTTTTTTAATCCGCTTGACATTAAAATTAAGTTTGCCAATCGTTTAACAGCTAAACTGAGCAAAACAACAGATACACAATATGGATTGGACAACATTTCGAACATTGATTTTTTTACGAAATCGAAATGCAAATTTCCCAAACCATACCTGATGGATGAGATTTTTTCGAATTTCAACAGTTGGCGGGTGCAGACTATTCGCATTTACAGCGGTTTTCATGTTATAAAAAAAACACATTGGGGAATAGATATTTATTATTGTTACCAACAAACCAGATCGACTGCCGAATGGAAATATTACAATGTATTGGGGATTGGCACCAAAGTGAAAATCTGATAATTTCTAACTTCCATCAAAGATCAGGCGAGAATACCTGTTGTAGCATAAACAAAAGTTTGCCAGATTGGCCCTGTGCGCTTTACAGGCAAACTTTTGTTGAAAATTGTTGCATACCACATTGATTACAATTCCCGATGCATTTTGTCCAGTTTCAATTCGTATTTTTTTGTTCGCTTCAAACTGAGAATTTTGGAGTGTATTGTTTGCGGATGTAGCGAACTTTCGTGAAGTAAAAACGCCAGGATGCAGAATATTCCTACCATACAAAGCCATCCGTAAATCTCTTTCATACTCACAATCATTGCCTGGTGTTGTAACCTGTCGTAAATTGATTCAGTCGAAATCAGGCTTGTTATTGGGTTAACTTTATCGATGTTGGCACTTAATAGCAATGCGTTTTTCTTCATCGTAATTTTAAAAAGACGAGTCAAAACTGCTGAACCTAAAAGTGGCCCAAAACACGCGCTAAATAAGGTCATAATATTAAGCGCCTGAAAGAAAAACTGGAACGGAACAGCCCGGAAAATAGCTGCAAGAAAAGTAATTGAGATAATAATTGATCCGGTGCTCCGCAGAAAAACCGGGAAATACAAGACCTCCTTCGGTAGGTTATAATCAATGATAAAATACATGACCAGTAAATAGCCCAATATCATCGAAAAGGCAATTAACGTCATGGTCCGGTACTTCCAGTCGCGCAGGGCTAAAGTGGCGAATGTAAATAAGCTTCCGCAGATATATCCCAGTAAAGCGATCCAGTTGAGTGAAACACGGTTTAATGCATCGTATTTCAGCAAGACTGCTGTGTACATTTGTTCAATGTAGTTTGACGGACTGGTTAGGAATGAAATAACGATAAGAATAAATACAGCAATCCGGAAATTTCGAAAGTGCCATGTTTTATTGGAAATAAATGGATGCCTGATAAAAGATGCACGCCATAAGTTTAACCCTAATGCTAGAAACCCGAGAATGGCTCCCAACCGGATATAAACAGATTGAAACCAATCGTAGTGATCGCCATAGTTCAATACAAAAATCAGGCAAATAGCGGTGGTAGCCAAAAGAATCGCTCCCATCCAATCTATGCCATAAAGTGGTAATTTTTTCACTGTTCTGTGATGACGAAAAATTAAAGTAGTAATTAGCAATATAAACAAGAGAACACCTGTAATAAACCAATGCATATACTGCCATTTGATATAGCTGGCAATATAAATGGTCGTCAAACCGGAAAGAAGCACTGATCCCATGACGAAGATCTGAACAAAACTTTGGAATTTAGCCATCGTCCACTTCGGAAATAACCAGGGTGCAAGTGTTGTATTGCACATAAAAGTGCCCCACATTTTAAAAATTCCGGCGATAAAACTGGTTGCTACAAGCAAGGGAACGTTTTCTGTATATAAGCAAATCAGATTGCAGATAACGAGTCCGATGCCACTGGTTAAGATTCCTGTTTTGATAGTGAAACAGGATTTCAGCCTGTACATAACCGTGAATGTAAGGCATAATCCTACCAACGAGGCAAATCCGGCCATCATAACATCTTCGTGCAAAAGAGACAACGAATCTGACATGTGCGTAGCGGCTCCCATGTAAACGCCTCCCGAGAACTGGAATACCAGCAAGAATACCAGCAAAATCCACGGTTTGACCTTTTCAGGAACAAAATCGCGGATAACTTCAATTTTATATGGTTCTCCCCAAGCCATAACTAATACTTTACTTCGCATTCAACATTCATACCTGAGCTTAAGCGTTCCATATCCCGGGGCTTATTTTCTCCCGAAAACTCAATACGTACAGGGATTCGCTGTTCCACTTTTACAAAGTTTCCCGATGAGTTATCTTGCGTGAAAAGTGAGAAGCTAGATCCGGTAGCGCGGGATATTGATTTCACGATGCCTTTAAATGTGATGTCTGGAATAGCATCTACTTGAATAGTCACAGGTTGATTCTCTTTAATATTTGCCGTTTGCGTTTCCTTATAGTTGGCGATGACCCATTTTTCGGTTTCATCGATCAGGTCGAGCAACGTTTGTCCCGGCTGTATCAGTTGTCCTTCTTCAATGTTTTTGCGGCCTGTAACACCATCGCACGGGGCCAGGATTATTGTGTATGAGAGGTTTAATTTTGCAAGTTCGAGGGCAGCTTCTGCCGCTTTTATATTGGCTTCGTTTTGGTTAAGCCGCAATGTTTGTTCGTTTTTTACCAGCGAAGTTGTGTTGCGCTGACGCTGCAATTGTTCGTAGCGTGCTTTTGCAGCCTGGTAATTGGTGCTCACCGCGTCGAATTGCTGCTGGGTAACTGATTTCTGTTCCAACAATTTTTTGTGCCTGTTGTATTCTTTTTCAGCATTTACCATGTGGGCAAAGCTTTCTTCTATTCCGGCATCGGTTACACCAATGTTACTCTGTGTGGTCAGGATAGTTGTTCCCATAGCTTTTTTCCCTACGATGGCATTTTGGTAATCGGCTTCGGCTAGCGCCACACGGTAACGGTATTCAGCATCTTCAACTACAAACAAGGTATCGCCTTTTTTCACGCGCTGGTACTCGGCAAAATGGATTTTCTTTATAAATCCCTGTACGCGTGAGTTTACAGGAACTATTTGTTGTTTTACCTGTGCGTTGTCGGTAAATTCTACATTCCCCAGATGTACAAACCGGGCACTAACCAAAAAAAATCCTACAAGCAACAATAAGCCAACAACAATATTATAGGCTAATTTCATTCTCTTTTTTACCATGATTTCTCCTTTAATTATTCTTTTTTTACTGTGTGATTTTGTTTCCGATTTCCCGTTGCAGTCTGAAATAGTTGTAGATAACCTCGAGCCGTGCATTGGCCACCTGCAATTCAGCATTAAGTCGGGTATTACTGGCATCGAGCATTTCGGTAATTAATACCAGCTCGCTCAGGTATCGGTTATTAATAATTCGATAGTTTTCTTCCGCCAGCTTCAGGTTCGATTCAAATACTGCAAGCTTTTCCATCGATTCCCGAAATTTCGTGTACGCATGGTGTATCATCACTTGCATATGTTCAAGCGCTAAAGCTTCTGAGTATCCGGCCGCTTCCCGGTTTTGTCTGGCTACATTTAGCTTTCGGTTGGTTCTGTAGAGCGAGGCGATGTTGTATTTTAGTCCAATGCCTGCGTACCAGTAATTAAAATTGCTGTTTATCGTTGGTACTTCTACCAGGATGGGGCCGTCGAAATGATTGGCAGCTACCAGAGCTATTTGCGGATAGATTTCTGACTTTGCAATTCGTAACTCTTTGTCTGAAATCGTTTTGTTCAGACTGGCCAATTTTAGTTCCGGGAGATTTTTTGCAGCCAGATCATTGAGTTTTTCCGGACCCAGTGTATCCAAATGAAGCTCGAATACTGAAGAATCAGGAATAATGATTGTTTCAGCAGGTAAACCCAAAGTGACAATCATTTGCTGATTGATGATTTTACTGTTATTGCCAATCTCGATCAATGCCAGCTTCAAGTTTTGAAGCATCAGTTCGTGGCGGGTTACATCGCTGTTCAATGCCATTCCCTCTGATTCCTTCGCCTTGATTTGCTTGATCAGAAGTTCAGTTTGTTCAATATTTTTCAGAAATACCTCACGCTGATTTTTGAATTTATACAGGTCTAAATAATAACCTGTCAGCAGGAAACACACATCCAATTCATTACGTTCGTAGTTCAATTGGGCAACTTGTTCGTCGAGCTTTGCTTTTTCAATGCTTGTTGATATTGCGCCACCTGCAAAAATTACCTGGGACGCTTCTATCCCGAAATTATTACCCCAATGCGGCATTTTTATGTTTTGAGCGCCTGAAAAATCCCTGTCGGTCAGTAAACCATTACCGATATACGATGCCGAAAGTGTGGCATCGAAGGCTGGCAACAGCGCATTTCGTACCAGTTGTGTCGCAGCTTGTGATGTTTTTAGTCCATTTTGGGCTAATTTAAGTTGACTACTGTTGGCAATAGCCAGTTCGTACACTTCTTTCAGGGTAAACGTTTTGGCTGTTTGTGCTGTTATGTTTTTCATAATCAACAGCATTGCAGCCATTAACAAAATTTGATACTTGATCACTCGATTCATTATTCCTCTTTGTTATATTCAAGACTGCAAAAGTCAGGTAAAAATGAACCGAAGCAACTGTCTGTATTTCCTTAAAAATTATCTTTATTTCCACAATTTTTCAGAAAAAACGGATGTAAGCTGTATTTTTGGATACAAATTGCGAACATTAAGTGGCTTGAAGCTTTTACCTGAAAAAAATGAAAGACATCGAAACAGACTTTAATATTTCATTACGATACAGCGATTTGCCTATCGATTATTCACCATGTCGGATTAGTGCCTGTTTTGTATACGTGTGCTTAAGTGGGTATGCAAATATCGAAATCGATTTGCGGACTTATCGTTTTGCCAAAAACGATATTATTGAAGTTTTCCCAGGGCAAATACTGGCGTGTAACAATAAATCTGACGATTTTGAAATAGCCTGGTTTACTTTTTCAAACCAAATGATCGATGAAGTTTTATATCGCTTACCCGCCGAGTTTATCGGATTTCTTAAAGAAAGCGTAAAATATCAATTGCCTGAAAATGAGAAGGAAGAGATAATTGCCGACTACTTTAAATCGATCAACAAGATATTTATTGATTCGTCGAATATCTGTCGTCGGGAAATGATCTTAAATCTATTGAATAATTTCTACTTAAACCTTTACAGCAAAGTTGTTTTAAATAACAGAATAAGCGCTTCGCCCGATCAGCGAAAAAGAAAGAAGGAATTGCAGGACGAATTTTTCCGCCTGATTAAGGAGCACACAAAAATACGAGAGGTATCCTTTTTTGCTGAAAAGCTCTGTATAACTCCCAAATATCTGTCGATTGTGACCAAAGATACAACCGGGTCGTCGGCGAAAGACCTGATTGATAAATTTGCAATAACAGAGTTGAAACTGCAATTGAAATCTACTTCGGTTCCATTGAAAAGAATAGCGGAGCAACTCGATTATCCCTGCGAAGCATTTTTATGTAAGTTCTTTAAAAAACATACCGGTATTACTCCGTCGTATTACAGGCGGGTGAGTCGATAGCGGTTACTCTTTAATTGAGCCTTTACACCATAAAACTATTTCGTAATCCCACTTTTCCCCATCCACTCGAACAACGGTTGCATCCACTGGTCGCAGGGCATTTTAAGCACAAAACCGTGGTTACCAGCCGGATAAAGGTGTATTTCGGCCGGAACTTTATTTTTGATAAGTTGCTGGTAAAAGTGGATGCTGTTATCAACCGGAACCGCCGTATCGTCGCCGGTATGTGTAATCCAGGTCGGCGGAGTTTGGGCCGTAACTTGTAAATCGTTAGAAAATAGCGCAATTTGTTCTTCAGATGGTGATTTACCCAACAAATTAGTTCTCGATCCGCTGTGAGTCAATCCATCCTGCATACTGATTACCGGGTAAACAAGAATCAGGAAATCGGGGCGAAGGCTCGTGTTTTCAGGATTTGGAATGTATGATTTGCCGAAATGAGTTCCGGCAGTTGAGGCCAGATGCCCTCCGGCTGAAAATCCCATGATGCCAATTTTCGCTGGATTAATTTTCCATTCGGCGGCTCTTTTTCGTACCGTTTTAATGGCTTGTTGTGCATCTTGTAGAGGGCCAACCGATTTATCGGGCATAATGGAATCGCTGGGCAAACGGTATTTCAGGATAAAGGCGGCTACACCGTTTTTCTGGAATGTTTCGGCAATATTGGTGCCTTCCAGTCGGTAACTTTCCATGCCATAGCCTCCACCGGGACAAATAACGACTGCTGCACCGGTTGCAGTCTTTTCGTCAGGAAGATAAACGTTTAATGTTGGTTCAGAGATGCTGCGGTAGCCAATAAACTGTCCGTTATTTTCCATCCTGATTTCTTTCATTTTATAGCCGGTACTGTTTGGAATCGACCCCGAATAAAGCGGAATGATTTGCTGGGCAGAAAGGTTCAGCGTAAGAAAAGCAAAAACGAGTAATGCAAAATTTTTCATGGTTTAGTTTTTAAGTTTTTTAGACAGGTCGGGTGTAATTTTTAAGGCTTCACCGATGCGAATATAGTTAGCCAGATCGCGCAGGGCAATTGCTTTGTAATGATTATCGTGCAAGTATTTTAAATACTCTTCGAACAGTTCGGGCGTGGTATTTACCCAGGGATGTTCGGCATCGGGAACGCCGTGGATGGTAAGTACAACAATCTTCCCATCTTTGGCTTCTTTCAGTGCATTCATAATCAGTGGTTTGTTGGTCGAATTCATCGCCCAGCTTGGCATGAGCAAAGGGTGGTCGGTTAACGGATCGTAGGGCCTTTCGCCTCCGGCGCGGGCAAAAATATAGTTCTTATCCCGAAGTATTTTCAGCACAGGTAAGCTCAGGCTATAGCCCGGGTAGGCAAAAGTTACCGGATGCTTGATTTTCATCGAGTCGCATTTTTGTTCAATATAGTTGAGCTGCTCAACGATTTTGTTGTCGGTCAATTTGGCTATTGCCGGATGGTTTCGCGTATGGTTAGCAATTTCAAATCCCATTCGGTCGAGTTCACGAATCTGGCGCCAGTTCATGTATTTGGTGGTATCGGCAAAGTTTGGCGGAAACTCGCATACGAAAAATGTTGCACCAAAACCATATTCTTTCAGGAGCGGAGCAACAACCGAATACTGGCTGGCCGTGGCGTCGTCAAAAGTTAGGACTACCATTCGGTCCGGAATTTTTTTTCGTATTATTCCCGAGAAACTGCTTGAAACGATGAGCATAAGCGTTAGCAGAAGTATTGATTTTTTCATCAGAAGATAATTTGTTTTTAATTGCCTGATGGAACTCACAGGTTGCCGAAGATTAACTTCATTGGTGTTTGTGTTCGCAGCAACTTGTTCGTTTCATCAGATATTGCGTTTTCCGATACAAAATTAAATGCCTTCGGGAAATATCCTAGTTTTGAGCTGGCACAATCATCTTTTGATACTGCGAAAGGCGATTCTGTGAAGCCAATAGATAACGATTTTACCGTTTAATCAGTCAATCCGACCGTACAATAATTTATTGTTTGTAAATTCATGTTTTTGCCACACATTTGATGAAACTAAACAGTCATTAAATTCTGAAACCTATGAACAAACTAATTCAAATATTTCTCCTGGGAATAATAATATTCTCATGCAACAAGGTTAACAAAGCCAATTGTGTGATTATTTCGGGTAAAGTAAGCAACCAACAAATTAATAAAGGAATACTTACCAATGATAAGGATACGTTTGCAATTAACATTGTCAATAATAGCTTTTGCGACACCTTAAAAATTTCGGAGGGATACTATAACCTAGGTTTTGGAGAGCGCGAAATCCCGCTTTATTTAAAACCTGGCTTCGATCTTCAAATTCAGTTGGATAAATCAGCTAAGTTTTCGGGCAAAGGTGCAGCTGAAAATAATTATTTGACGGCCCAAGCGGCTCAATCGATTGAACTTGAGAAATATTTTGATGAAAAATACTATGCCGGTCTTGATGAAAAAGTCTTTTTGAATCTAATGGACTCCATTTATCACATTCAAACAAATCTGTTTAATAAAAATGAGAAGGAATTTGACAGTGAGTTTAACTTCATCGAAAAGAACAAACTTAAATATAAGTGCCTTTACCAAAAGGCTCATTATGAAGTGGCAAAGAAGATCTTAACCGGAAAAATGGATTTTTGCGTGTCTTCAGATTACTACCCAGATTTATTTAAAGATATCGACCCTAACGATCATCGGTTACTGGACAATGTTGATTATTTGAATATGCTCGATTCATATATATCGCAAACTACCAAAAGCAAACTTAAAAATAACGATTCGGCAGATTTCTATTTAACATACATACAAGCCTTGAATAATGCAATAAGCGATACTTTGGTCAAGGAAAAATTATCGTTCTACCTTGGAAATACAAGATTAGAACGAACAAACAAGCTTGATGAAGTTTTTCAATTGATTAGCAAGAACATATCAAACAAAGAATATTTTACCACAGTTGAATCAAAATACAAAGTCCTGAAAAAGATTGAAAAAGGAGCAATATCTCCAACATTTTGCTTCAAGGATGTAAATGGAAAAGAAGTTGCCCTTGAAAACTTGAAAGGAAAGATTGTGTATATCGATATTTGGTCAACTCGCTGTGAGCCATGCATGGCAGAAATTCCATATCTCAAAAAACTTGAAGAATACTATAAAGGGAAAAACATCTGTTTTGTTGGCATAAATATACTCGATACCGAGGAAGATTGGAAAAATACAGTAAAAGGCCAGAATCTCCCCGGGATACAGTTACATGCGCCGGATCCGAAAGTGGCCTTCTTTAAAGATTACCTGGTAAGAGGGATTCCGAGATACATTTTGATTGATAAAGATGGGAGGATTTTAAATCGCAATGCTGTACGACCGTTGGACCCTAAAGTGAAAGAACAGTTTGACGAAATACTTTAAAAGACAACTTGTACCAAAACTATTTGATTTTTGGAGTCCATCTGAAAAACAACATTAGTTAACCCGCAATATATTTCAGAATACAATGAAGAATGTAAGATATTAAATTTCAATAATTTGAAAAATAAGTCAATATGAAAACAAATTATCGGTTCACAATTGTAGTCCTTTTTCTGAGTTTACTGTCGTTGTCATCTTCGGCTAAATGGATTCGAGTGAAATTTAACCCGGGAGATGTTTTCATTTACGAATGGCAAAGCAACAGGGCAACCATGTTTGGGGCAGGTTATCCCGAAGGCAATACTGTAATTAAATATGCCATACAAATTGACAGTATTTCTCCACGCCAAATTGCGTTCAGCGCGCGTGTTTTGCACCATGTAAAAGAGCACAACAATTTAAATCTGAAATATTCTGAAGATTACGGTTTCCCTCCACTGCTTAAATATTACCAGGAAGGCGAAAATTCTGATATGGTTGAAGAAACGCTGTACCAAATCCCCTTTAAATTTGAGCTCGACCGAAAGCAAAATTCAGTTACTCTTGTTAACAAAGATGAACTAATAAAACGCAGCAAAGAAATTCTAAAAGGCCGGCATTATTCAGGCAGCTTGATCGAAAATATAGCTGAGGCTCTGAGATACAATTTGTTGTACAACAAATCGAAATTTTTTTTAGCACCTTTTCGTTACATCCGTACCAACCTCGATATACCCGATACTTTAACCGATAACAAAACCAAGATACTGGTACAAAATATTGACAATAAGGTGCTTGAGATCAATGGAGTTCCAAACAAAGATATTTCATACCTGAATTATAAAATCGACCTCAGCTACGGACTCATCACTTCTTCGGTAAAACGACTAAGAACAGAAACAAACAAGGAAATACAGTTTCATTCCGGGAAAAAAACAGAGCCTGCCGAAGCCGAAGAAAGGCTGAAATTGCTGAAGAAGACAACCAAAACTTGCCGAAATATTGTTGTTTGCGGTCATATCGAGAACCCGGTAAGTAAAAATGTAACACTTTTAACCCAAACAAAGATATTTGGAACTGAGCCCGATTCGAAATCAGAAATGCTTGATGAAAAAGGAAATTTCAGGTTCGAATTTAAGCTTGGAGAACCCGGGCTGGTAGCCTTGCTGAATCCAAACAACAATCACTTTTACAAGGATATACCTATATTCTTGTATGCCAGTCCCGGCGACTCTATTTATACCAGTTTTAGGCTCGAAAACAAAGATTTAGAGTTTACCGTGCAAACCTCGGCAAATACCAGCGAAAAAACGCGGTTTAAATCCACTATCCCGGTAAATATTACTTTTTCGGGAGACCGGGTAAAAGAATCACAATTATTGTATGCTTTCCAGAACCAGATTGGTTTGCCTCCTGTAGAATTTGATCATAACAGTTTTGATATAGGCACGAGCAGGGTTAATGCGCTAATTTACCTGGATGCCTTTGGAAAGCTAAGTGATTTATTAAAACCACTTTATGAAGATCAACTGTGTACTGGATCGTCGAAATACCTGAATAACGAGTTACAAGCTTTTCTTTATGCTAATTTATTTAATGCCAAAAAATTACCAGATATTCCGCTCGAATTTGTTTATCCGGGAGGTCCAATAATTTCAGCAAACCAGGCTGACTTAGTTTTTGCACAACTCGACACGATCAATATTCACCGGTTGTATAACGATTATGGAGTGTTTTCCCGATTTTTGACACAGAACTATGTAAATTACAAATATATCGGATTAAATAAGGAAAAAAACAAATTTCCCTATGCTGTTTTTCTTGAACCCGACGAAAGTTGGCAGTTTTGTAAAATGCTCTTAATCGGGTCGCCGCTTTATCGTGAAGTTGCCAGTAGGTTGTATATAAGGCTTTTGGATACGAGAAATGAATCAGTTACCGATATTCAGTGGTTGGGTGAAATTAACGAAATATTCGAATTGATGATTGAACGCAGCAACGATGAAAGATTTCGCCATACTCTTCAGGAGATTGTAGCAAATACAAACAATTGGAAAAAGATAAAACACGTTCCCGATAATAAGTTCATGAACCTGGAAGGGAAAACGGTAACATTGAACTCATTTATTAACAAACGCGCTACAATTATTTATGCGTCCAGAAACTGGTCAACCGGGCGGTACGAAATGGATGAAGCTGCAAAGAATCATTCTGAAATAAATTTTGTTCATATCGACGAAGGCGAAAATTTCGAGTACTGGAAAAAATGGAACAGTCGCGCCAATCCGGTTGCTAATCAATTGTATTTTTCGTCCGACTCCAGTGGGCTTGGCGACATATTTTTGAGCAATATCGCCAAGTTCATTATTTTCGATAAATCGGGAAAAAGAATTGGAATTACCCGCGAGATTGAAGACGCTATCCAGATTGCCGAAAATGGGCGCCGCCAGTATTTTAAGGATGTGAGCAAATCGGTTTTAACCGGAATAATTATCTTCCTCGGTGTTTTGCTGCTTGTTTCGCTTTCCGGTTTCCTGGTGTATAAACTCAGGATAACCCGGAAAATCAGGAGACACCACAAGGAAAAGCGAGTACGCGAATTACAGTTAGCTGCTCTACGGGCGCAAATGAATCCTCATTTCCTGTTCAATAGCCTGAATTCGGTACAAAACCTGGTTCAGCAAAACAAAAGTAAAGAAGCTCATTTGTACTTGTCGGATTTTGCCGGTTTGATTCGAAAAGTGCTAAAAAATTCGGATAAAGACGAAGTCTCACTTTCTGAAGAAATTGATACGCTTATCAAATACTTAAACCTGGAAAAGCTGCGTTTTGATTTTGATTACCAGGTTAAAATCGACGATTCTATTGATCAGGATTTATTTATGCTGCCATCGCTTATTTTGCAACCTTTGGCCGAAAATGCTCTTGTACATGGCTTGCAGCACAAAAAAGGCGAAAAAAAGCTGGTAGTAAGCGTTACAAAAATTAATAACGAAATACATATTATTATTGAAGACAATGGCATAGGAATTGAAGCTTCGAAACAGCTAAAAACCGACTCCAATGGTATAGGTCTCCGAATGAATGAAGAACGAATTCAAATGATGCAGGAAAAATACGGAGGTAACTATTCCTTCAAAATAACAGATTTAGCAGCGCAGGGAGGTGAAGGCACCAGGGTTGAAATCGTAATTCCTGAAGAACAGTGATTAACGTTTACACTATAATTAATAACCACACTAAAGCCATGAAAATGAAAAGAGTTATCCTAACTTTTATTCTGATTGCATTTGTCGTGCAACTATCTGTTGCGCAAAATTCAAAAGTTCCGAACCAGCCATCGGCTACCAAAACTTCACAAAATCAGGCTCCTGCACCTCAAAAAACTTTCCAGATTAAGGGAATGGTTGTCGATTCTGTTTCAGAAAAAGGATTGCCTTATGCCACCATTGGTGTTCAAAACCAAACCCAGGGAGTTATAAAGCGACTTGCAAGCGATGCCAATGGTAAATTCGACTTTACCCTGAATGCACCCGGAAAATATAACGTTATTATTCAGTCGATTGGGTATGTTATTTTGAAAAAAGAATTCACCTTAAATAACGACAAAACCAAAACAGACCTGGGAACCCTGAAAATGAGCGAAGGGGTTGAGAAGATTGACGAGGTTGCGATTGTAGCGAAGAAGCCTTTGGTACGCACCGAAGTTGACAAGCTGGTGTACAGCACCGAAGTTGACCCGGAAGCCAAAACAAGCAATGCACTCGAAATGCTTCGGAAAGTGCCGCTGGTTACCGTTGATGGCGAAGACAATATCCAGGTGAAAGGCTCGTCGAACTTTAAAATCCTGATCAACGGGAAAAGCTCTTCGATGATGTCGCAAAACCCGAAAGATGTATTGAAAAGCCTTCCGGCAAGCTCGATTAAAGATATTGAGGTGGTTACCAATCCATCGTCGAAATACGAAGCCGAAGGAACCGGCGGGATTATTAACATCATCACCACGAAAAAGCAGATCGATGGGTTTATGGGCCGTATTAATGCCGGATTCGACACCCGTGGAGGCTACAATGGCGGTATTTATGCAACCTCGAAAATCAATAAGTTTGGCTTCTCGTTCAACTACAATTACAACGATTTCAGGCAGCCGCAAAGCGAATCAATTTCCGATCGCGAGAATTTTCTGAGTACAACCAATCGCTTTACCAAAACCGCCGGAACCAACAAATACAAAGGAAGCGCCAACATGCTTATGGGTGAAGCCAGCTACGAAATCGATTCACTGAACCTGGTCAGTCTTTCATTCTGGGGTTATTCAGGAGGTTACAAAGCCGATGGTGCAATGACAACCAGCGACTTCGACACCAATAACACTTTAACCCGCCAGTTCCTGAATAAAACATTGATGAATATGGATTACGGCAGCCTTTCGGGAAACATCGATTACCAGCGTACATTTAAAAAGCCGGACAAAACATTTACCGTATCGTACAAATTAGATCGTTCGCCTCGTAACTCCGACAACGAAAACGACATTGAGAACATATTGAACTACACTTCGTACCGTCAAAAAACAAAAAACGATGCCTCAGGAACCGAGCACACTTTCCAGGTCGATTATTACGATCCGCTTACTAAAATGCACCAGATTGAAAGCGGCTTAAAATATATTCTCAGGCAGAATGTTAGTAATACCGATTTCTTTTCCTACGATTTTGCCGGTAATTTATGGAGTAAAGACAATAGCCGCATCAACGATATGGATTACGACCAGCACATCATTGGTTTGTATGTGGGGTATGTGCTGAAACTCAAACAGGTCAGCGTAAAAACCGGTTTGCGGGCCGAGGGAACCATCAACGATGGAACTTATAAATCGGTTCAAAACACTGATTTTACCAACAAAATGTTTAACATGATTCCTTATGTTACCCTTTCGAGAAACATGGATAAGGGACAGAACATGAAGTTTTCATACACTCAAAGGCTTTCGCGCCCGGGTATCTGGTACTTAAATCCGTATGTGAATGATCTTGATCCGCTGAATATTAGCTATGGTAACCCAAATCTTGATGCCGAAATTTCGCATACTTTCGATCTTTCGTACGGGAAATTTTCGCCAGCTTACAACGTAAATATCAGCTTTAACAGTGCTTTTACCAACAATTCTATCGAGTCGGTATCAACCATGCGGGCTGATGGCGTAAAAACAACAACCTACGAAAACATTGGTAAAAACCAGCGTTATGGCGGCTACATTTTTGGCTCGGTAAATGCCTTGAAACGAAAGCTTTCAATCAACACCAACATTGGTGGAAATTACACTTTCCTGGAAAGCAATGATGGCCGGGGCTTAAAGAACGAAGGGTTTAGTTATAACGGGTACATGAGTTGCCGCTATACGGCCTGGAAAAATGGCACGCTTTCGGCTTATGGTGGTATTTATTCGCCCCGAATTATGCTCCAGGGAAAGACTTCGACTTATTATTACAACGGGATAAATGTTTCGCAGGAGTTGTTTAAAAAGAAACTGACCGCATCGGTGTCGCTTTCTGATCCGTTCAGGAAAAAGGCAAAATATACAAGCACTTACGACGACCCCACCTTTACGCAAACGAGTACGAACTACAACTATAACCGGATGTTGAGATTTAACCTGTCGTACCGGTTTGGTAATATGAAGGGTGAAGTTAAAAAGGCTCGCCGGGGCATTAAAAATGATGATGTTAAAGCTGGTGGCGACTCAAACGGAGGATCGGGATCAGGCTCGGGCGGGAACTAATCATATAAGGCTAAAAGAGGGTTCAGTCATATGACTTTGAACCCTCTTTTTTATTGTAATTGGTTTATTTACATCGATTTATACTACCTGTTTTTTATTTCAGAAATTGCAGGCAAACAGGCGATTCGTTCGGAATTTTATAGCCGGTGAACCTTAGTTGTCCTGAAATTGGATCAATTTTAAAAATGGTAATGTCGTTGCTTTTCTGATTGGCCACCAAAAGAAAATGGTTGGTAGGATCGATAGCAAAATTTCGGGGCCAGTTTCCTTCAACCGGTGTATTGTCAATTAATTCCAGTTTTCCGCTGGTATTGTCGCGTTTAAAAACTGCGATGCTGTTGTGGCCACGGTTCGAACCATAAACAAAACGACCATCAGCCGAAATATGAATATCGGCGCACCAGCTTTCGCCTTTAAAATCTTTAGGCAAGGTTCGCACATTCTGAATGGTTTTCCATTCGGCGCCGTATTTCATCAATACAGTTACGGTCGAGCTTAATTCGTTAATCACATAGATGAAACGTCCATCCGGCGAAAAATCGATATGGCGTGGCCCCGAGCCCGGCGCCATTTTTACGAACGGTTGCGCGTGTGGCGTAAATAGCTTATCGCCTGTTGGGATGTCGTAGATTTTTAATTCATCAATTCCTAGATCGGCAGCATACAACAATTTCCCGGTAGCATCGAAGCGGGCAGAGTGCGCATGTGGGCTAGTCTGGCGTTCGGGAAAAGGGCCGTTTCCTTCGTGTTGTATTCGCTGGATCATTTCCGAAAGGCTTCCATCTGGTTTAACACTAAAAAACGAAAGGTTTCCTGCCGAGTAATTTGAGGCTACAAGTGTCTTACCATCAGGAGAAAGGCTAACGTGGCAAGGATTTGAACCATGCGATAATACGTGGTTGATTTGAGTTAAATGATAATCAGGTTCAATTCTGAAAGCGGAAATACCTCCGCTTTGGTTTGCATCCAGGTTATCAACTTCGCCCACGGCATACAGGTATTTTTTGTTGGGGGCAATAGCCAGAAACGACGGATTGTTACTTATCGCCGGTTTTTTCATATTGGTTAAGCGGCCGGTTTGATCGTTGAATTTATACACGAAAATTCCTTCGGTGGTGCCTTTGGTGTAGGTTCCAACGTACAAAATGTGTTTTTTTGCTTCGGCTATTCCGCTGAGTATGAATATGCACAATAAGCTCAGAATAATATTTTTCATATGGAGCAATTCCTGTTTTTTAGTTCAGTTTATGCTTCAAAATTATAAATTTAAAGCGTTTGAAAAACTTTGTTTGCCGTGTTTACAAATCTCTAACTTTGTTAAAAACTGAACAACAATGAGCTTATTCGTAATTTCGGGAACAACCGCTCTTCTATTGCTGTCTATCTTTCTGATTATTTGTAGTATAATAATCATTTCATTACTTGTTAGCCTGAAAAAGCAACGCAGGAATGAACAGCTTCTGGAAGCCAAATACCACGAACTGAAAGATAAATATAACCAGATAGAGCTTGAAAACCTGGATTCGAGATTAAATCCGCATTTGTTCAAAAACATATTAAATTCAGTGCAATCGCACGCCTATCAAACCTACTTTGCTTTGGATAAACTGGCAAATGTATTGGATTACATTCTGTACGAAAGCCGTAAAAAATATGTGACACCACGCCAGGAGGTTGAGTTTGCCCTTAACCTGATTGAAATAAACAAGATAAAACTTAGTCCATTGTTCGATTTAAAGGTAAAGTTGAAAGTTAACGAAAATGAACCGTTGTACAGTCAACATTTGCTTGCCCCGTTTATTTCTATCGACCTGATTGAGAATGCGTTTAAACATGCGGATCTGAAAAATCCGGGCGCTTTTATTTCTGTTATTTTTGAGTTTAACGACGATACTTTTGGGCTAACTGTAGCCAACAAAATCTCGGGAAAAGCGCCCATCAGGAAAGAGACCGGAGGCTTTGGCCTTGAGTCGCTCGAACACCGCCTGAGAACAATTTACAGCGACCATTTTAAGTTCGACCGTTTTGTGGAAGATGATGTTTATATTGCTCACCTAAAAATTAATTTACTTGAATTCAAAGCTAAAATGCTTGCTGCTCGACGATGAATTGCCCGGGCTTGCTTATCTCAGGCTGCTGTGCGACCAGATTCCCGAGCTGGAAATAGTGCGGGCGTTTAACGATCCTGAAATTTTCCTGAACGAATTTCGGGATTTGGAGTTCGATTTGTGTATCCTGGATATTGAAATGCCGTGTGTTAATGGTATTGAAATAGCTGAAATCTTAGCAAGTAAGCTTATCATTTTTACTACGGCTTATAAAGAATACGCATCGGATGCTTTTGATTTAGACGCAGTTGATTATGTGACTAAACCTGTTCGGTTAGACCGGCTAAAACAGGCAATAAATAAAGCTATTCAGCGAAATATTGCGAAGGAAAGCGCCCCCGGCTATTTTAGAATAAACACCGACAGGGGAAATTCGCTGATTCACTTTGATAAGCTTGTTTATGTGCAGTCCTCGGAAATTGACAGCCGGGATAAAATTGCTTTCCTCGAAAACGGAACCAGCATGACATTGAAAAATATCTCATTCGAAAAACTAATAGCTTATTTACCCTCTCATGATTTTTGCAGGATCAACAAAAAGGAGCTGATTTCTTTAAAAAGGGTACTACATTTTTCAGCTAACCAGGTTGTTACCGATATTTTCATTCAAGGCGATAAGCCGTTAGTTCTTCAACTGGGCGAGGTTTACCGAAATGACTTTATCAGGAAGATCAATCGCTGATTGATTACACAATTTCACCGTTTCATTACAAACCCACTCCGGCCCATTGTTTTAGGTTATCGCCCTTCAATATTTTAATCCATATTTGCCAGACAAAGCAAATTGAAGGTTATGAAGCGGTTTTGGAATATACTTTCATACATTGGGACTCTAGCTCTGTTTCTGCTTTTTATTTATATGATACTTAAAGCCGGAAAAATTCTTGAGTTGGGGAGAAATGTGATTCAACCAGAGGTGAAAGACTCTTATTTCTCTCAGTTTTTGCAAGCAATAAAAACGAATCTGGAACATCCGGTTGCTTTAATTTTGGTTCAGATAGTGACCATTATTATCGTCTCTCGAATTATTGCATTTATTTTTGCCAGAATCCATCAGCCAACGGTAATCGGAGAAATTATTGCCGGTATTGCTTTGGGACCCTCGTTGCTTGGCGCGTTATTTCCCGAATTCGCTTCAGCACTTTTCCCCGAAAAATACATGGGAAACCTGAGTCTCTTAAGCCAGGTGGGCTTAATCCTTTTCATGTTTATGGTTGGGATGGAACTCGATTTGAAAGTTCTTCAGAATAAAGTAAAAGATGCGGTTGTAGTTAGCAATGCCGGTATTCTGATACCTTTTACTTTGGGCATTGGGCTTGCATATTTTATTTACCAACACTTTGCGCCACAAGGAGTGCCCTTTTTATCGTTTGGGTTGTTTTTAGGGATGGCTATGAGTATCACAGCTTTCCCGGTTTTGGCTCGCATTGTTCAGGAACGCGGAATTCACCGCACCCGGCTTGGCGCACTTGTGATAACTTGCGCCGCTGTTGACGATATTTCGGCCTGGTGTATGCTGGCAGCCATCATTGCTATTGCCAAAGCCGGATCATTTCTGAGTTCGATATACACAATACTGCTCGCCGTAGGTTATGTTATTCTGATGCTTAAGATTGTCCGTCCGTTTTTGAAGAGGGTGGGCGATTTACATGCTTCGCGCGAAAATTTAAGCAAACCGGTTGTTGCTATTTTCTTTTTAACACTGATTATTTCGTCGTACACAACCGAAGTAATTGGTATTCATGCGCTTTTTGGCGCTTTCCTTGCCGGAACAATAATGCCTGAAAATACGAAATTCAGAAATGTTTTTATTCAGAAAATCGAAGACATTTCGCTCGTTTTACTCCTTCCGTTGTTCTTCGTTTTCACCGGATTACGAACACAGATTGGATTAATCAATGACATATATCTCTGGAAAGTTACCGGTTTAATTATCCTGGTAGCTATTATCGGGAAATTTGCAGGCAGTGCTTTTGCAGCAAAAATTATGGGTCAAAACTGGCGCGATAGCTTAACCATTGGCGCATTGATGAATACCCGTGGATTAATGGAACTTGTTGTTTTGAACATTGGCTACGATCTGGGTATTTTATCGCCTGAAATTTTTTCGATGATGGTTATCATGGCTTTGGCAACAACCTTTATGACAGGCCCATCCATCGACTTGATTGAGCGTATTTTCAAACAGAAAACAAGTTTGATTGCTGAAAAAGTCAATCAACTCCGGAAGTTCAAAATCATTCTTTCTTTTGGAAACCCAGAGACCGGAACATCGCTTTTGCGCTTGGCCCACGCGCTAATTCGAAATCAGCGTGAAAATGCAACAGTCACGGCTTTGCACTTGTGCCCCAATAACATGCTACACCATTACAACCTGGACGAGCATGAAAATGAGAGCTTTGCGCCTATAATTCGAGAATCGGAACTAATCAACCAGAAAATTACTACCTTATTTAAAGCTTCCGATAATATTGAAAACGACATTACAGAGATTACCAATAAGGGCGATTTCGATCTGTTGTTGATTGGTGTTGGTCAATCGATTTTTGAAGGAAGTCTTTTGGGGCGGATTCTGGGGTACACCACCCGTATTGTTAATCCTGATCGACTGATAGAGCGCGTTTCGGGTAAAGAGAAATTTTTTGGAAATTCGCCTTTCGACGACCGCACGCAAACCATTTTGTCTAATACAAAGCTGAATGTAGGGATATTTGTCGATAAAAATACGGGCGGTTTTGAGCGAATTCTTGTTCCTTTTTATTCCGAAACAGATGGTGCGTTAGTTGAATACATTCAGTACCTCATCAAAAATTCGGGTTCGCAAGTAACAGTTGTCGATTCGGAAGGATGGGTGAAAAAAAATACGACTGTAAAAGAAGCTATCAGGGCCATTGAGCACGATGTTCCTAATCATATTTCGCTGAACAACGATTTGGAAATTAATGAAGAATTGCTTAAAAATTACCAGTTAGTGATTATATCTTCTGAAGGTTGGAAAAAACTTGTAGATTCGAGAACCAGTTGGTTAAGCAGCACACCTTCAATTTTGATAATAAGGACTTTGTGATATTGGATCAGGAAAATAACTCCTTTTTCAGCAATTGGTATTCGTATTCAAAGTTTGGAGTAAAAATGTTTTGGTCCAGGTGGGCATCAATTTGTTTTTGTGTCCAGAAACGGCCTTCTTCCACTTCTTCAGAATGCAAGTGAATGGATTTAAAATCGTGACTGGTAAAAACATAAACCAGCTCTGATTCTATTTCGCTATCCCAACGGTAAGTTTTTACGAGTTTGGCTGCAAAATTCTGAAGGCCAATTTCTTCCCAGGATTCGCGTTTTAAGGCTGTTTCGAGTGTTTCGCCAAACGAGATGTGGCCGCCAACTGCCGTGTCCCATTTCCCGGGTTGAACCAGCTTATTCATTGGCCGCTTTTGCAGGTAAATGTGCCTGTGATTATTCATTACATGCAAATGAACCACCGGATGTAACAGTTTTTCGCCTTTGTGGCAAACCGAACGCGGCGCTTTCCCAATAATCTCGCCACTTTCGGTAACTAGCGGAAGCCATTCTTCATCTTCAGAAATAGCGACTGGAACTGTTTTTCGGCTTAGCTTCTGCTTAACAAACTCGACTGCAAAAACAACCCCGAAAAGAACATAAAACAGTCCTCCGCTGATGAAAGCCCAGGCTTCGTTCGACAAATAAAAAGCTGCATAAAAAACCAGGATCGTGTGCGCCAGAAATACGAAAAACATCATTCGCATCGAATTTCGCATCTGGTTTGTTTGTGCCTCGTTCAGCTCCACATCCTTCATATAGCGCTGAGCCATCATGCCTGCAATATTCAGTTTCGAAAAGGCCGACAGCGCCAATACGGCACATAGAATAAGCTCAACCAGCCCGGGTTTAAGCTTGAAGAACAAATCGTTGTCGAGCAAAATAGATACTGAACCAAGCACCAGCAGTAAGCCGGTATCGAATAATACAAATTTGTCAAGGCGTTTTTCCTTAAGCCATATCCAGCCCATTTCGCCTATCCCAATTACCAAAGCAGCAACCAAACCGGCGCGTGTTCCCCAAATTTCGTCAATCGCAATAAATGCGAATAGCGGGATAAACCCGGGAAGTAACTTTTTCAGTAATTCGGCTTTGTTCACAATTTCTGAATTTTAATTACTTAATGTCAACAATTTCGATGGTAAAAAGCAATGGAGAGTATGGCGGGATAGCGTAGTAACCATAAGGCCCGTATGCCAGCGACGAAGGAATCAGAAATGCCCCTCTGCTTCCTTTATTCAGCAGTTCAATAGCCTCTTCCCAGCCAGGTATCATTCGTTGGTCGGCACCTTTATGAACGTAGGTATAATTGTTGGAGAAATCGAACAGGGTTCCATCCAGATAACTGCCTGTGTAGTTTACAGTAACGGTATTTCCCGAAGTGACTTTCGGGCCGCTTCCCACCTTGGTTGTATCCATGATGTAATAAATCTTGCTGGCAGTTGAATCGAAGTTAACTTTCTCCGATTTCATTTGCTTTTTCCAAGCATTGATGACAAGTAGCTCATTTTCGGCAGTGTACGACGATTCGTTGATGTCGTTTTTTTTACACGACGAAAAAACAATCGTTCCGGCAAGTATTACCAGGCAAATTTTAAGTGTAATGCTGATTTGTTTCATTACCAACTACTTAATCGATTGTTTGATGCGATCTTCGAATTCGGGCAGAAGCTGTTCAAATTGATTGATTGCTTCTTGTAGTGAGGCATAATATTCGCCTCCGGCGGCATTGGAATGGCCACCTCCATTGTAATATTTCTCCGAAACCTGGTTAACGGCAAAACTACCTTTCGAGCGAAACGAGGCTTTGATGTATTTCTCTTTTTCGGTAAACAAAGCGCTGAAAATAATACCTTTAATGGATAATGGCATATTTACAAATCCCTCATTATCCCCGGTTTTAAAGTTGAAAGCTTTTTGGTCTTCAAGCGAAATGTACATCATCGCAGTATGATATTCCGGATAAACTTTCATCCGGTTACTCAGGCAAAAGCCCATCAGCTTCATCCGGTCAGCCGAATAATTGTCGTAAACTTTTGAATGAATATCCAACTGGTTGATTCCCAGTCTGGTTAATTCGGCAGCTACTTCAAATGTATTTGGGTTCGACACGTTAAAATCGAATGATCCGGTGTCGGTCATCAGTCCGGTAAAAAACGAGGTGGCTGCATCTTTATCAATGTATTGAACAAACTCAGTTGACTTTAAAACCGTAAAAATCAATTCGGCGGTTGAACTAAAACTGGTTTCCGAAATTTGTAAATTGGTGAAATCGCCCGGAAACGGATGATGGTCAACCAAAATCGTTTTCCCGCCAAAGTTTTCAACCAATGGTTTCATCTCGCCTAGTCGGGATAACTGATTGAAATCCATGCAGATGATTAAATCTGATTCTTCAATGGCGCGTGCTGCTTGTTTGGGATGATGACTGTAAATAATCACATCATCGTGGCCATCCATCCAGTGGTAAAACTCCGGATACTTAGTAGGGCTAACTACTTTTACATTGTACCCGGCGTTTAGTAATACGCGCCTTAATCCAAGTACCGAACCCATTGCATCGCCATCGGGATTGGTGTGCGGAATTATAGCAATCGATTTTGAACTACATTTTATTAATTGCTCAAATTTATTAATGAGCTCTATATCAACTCTTTTCAATTTCAAAAGACTTTAAATAATTTACAAAGATAAAATAAAGCCCTTGTACTTTAACTAAGAGAACTAAATTTGCTAACTTGGGTTCACCGAAAAAGAACATATAAATAATAAGATATGGCAGGAAATCAAACTTTTACAATGATAAAGCCGATTGCGGTTAAAAATAACTACATTGGCCCTATCCTGAAAATGATAAATGAAGCTGGTTTCAGGATAAAAGCCATGAAATACACCAGGTTAACCAGGCAACAGGCAGAAGAGTTTTATGCCGTTCATGCAGGCAAGTACTTTTTTGACGGGTTGACCGAATTTATGAGTTCAGGACCTATTGTGGCGGCCATTCTCGAAAAAGAAAATGCTGTTGCCGATTTCAGGAAACTGATTGGAGCAACCGATCCGGCTAAAGCTGAAGAAGGGACGATTCGAAAACTGTTTGCCGAATCCATGTCGCACAATGCAGTTCATGGCTCCGACAGCGACGAAAACGCAATTATCGAGAGCGATTTCTTCTTTTCGAAAATGGAACGATTTTAATTTAAAATTAATCTGGTGCTGGCATCTCAAGTACTTTTGTTTGTATTTTAGTCGGCAGAAATTTTCTGAACTTGTTTCGCCTTTAAACCGAATTAGGCACAAACAGGTATTACAAAAGGAAACTAACTGTTAATTTCAATTCTTAACCAATGTTTAAACCAACTTTAGTTATACTGATGTTGTTATCAGTTGCCTTATCTTCTTTCGGGCAAGGCTCCGAAAGAGAATTGTTTACGACATCTCCCCGAACCTCAGAGCCTTTTCTGTATTCAGTAACTTCATTAACTGCCCACGACCTGAAATGGAGTTTTGATTATTCGGGTAGCTATGGCGAGAATGTTACCAATGCTTTTGGTTACGATGGAGTAAGTCAGCAATTGGCAGTTAAAGGATATTTAGGCAGCCGGTTCACGCTTTATGCCAACGCATCGTTGGGTTTTGCCGGACAAAGCGAAGTTGCCAGCGCTCAGCAAATAGAAGTCTTACGCAATTTTATAGGCGGCAAAAAAGCAACCGGAATTGCATTAGGCTGGGGGATTGGGGCACGAAGAGATTTTTCCAGTGTAATGTCGTTAGTCAGCCGGGGAACCCTTTCGCTGAATACCAATCGATGGAAAACCAACGGTAATATGCTCCTTGAGAAAGCGTTTGCCTCAGATCGTGATGCCGTCGATGTAATATTCAGTGCTGGGGTGCATTACAATTTTGTAGCTGGCTTTTATGGCGGACTTGAGGCAATTGGCGAAGATTTGGAAGGCTTTTGGGACGATGAAGAAGCCGAAGGCGGAGCAAAGTTGTTAATTGGCCCTTCAATTAATTTTGTGCCTAAGAGCTCGAAATTCTCGTTCTCGTTATCAGGCGGGCCGGTATTCTTTGCCACGCAAAACCAGGTTACAAATCCCGATGCCATTCGCGAATTACCCAAAGACTCGGGGTTAATGATTAAAGCCAGGGTGGTGTATAGTTTATCAGGGTTATAGAGCAGCTTACCGCCTGTAAAACCCTAATTAAAAAGGGACTCGACTTCTTTCACGACAGATCGAATCCCTTTTTTTGTCTGACGGCTACAAACACTTACCTGAAAACAATAGTTTTAATGAGTTCTGCTCCAACTACTTCATTGAGCCGTACCCGAATCTCTTCTTTCATCATCAGCAACTCGTTGCGAACAACCGGCGATGTTGTTTCAACAAATAAGGTTTCGTTCCGGATATACAAATTCTGAGTATATCGGGCAATGGTTTTCCCGATAACGGTTTCCCACGATTTTATTAAATCGAGTTCACTTAGTTTTCGCTCCAGGTTATTTTCCTGGACATAATTTTTTAAAACATCGCTAAGTTTCTGTGTATTGCTTCTTCTCATTTTCGTGTTTGTATTTGCTCCGTCAATGCGCCATTGTTTATCGTAAAAATCCTCGATTCGGTTGCCAGGCTTTCAATCATCTGGTCAAGATGTTCGCGATTCGTATCAGTAATAAAAATTTGTCCAAAATGGTCGTTGGAAACCAATTTCACAATTTGCTCAACCCGGTACTTATCCAGTTTATCAAAAATATCGTCGAGTAGCAAAATTGGCGTTAGACCCGAGACTTCCTTCATAAAATCGAACTGGGCCAGTTTCAGTGCTACCAAATAGGTTTTTCGTTGTCCCTGCGAACCAAATTTGCGAATAGGGTAGCCCGATAGTTCAAAACCAAAATCGTCCTTGTGAATTCCGGTTGTCGTGAATTGGAGAGCCCGGTCTTTTGCAACTGCATTTTTTAAAACCTGCTCGTAGTCGTTATCCGATAAATCCGATTGTAATTCAAGGCCAACCATTTCGTGTCCACCCGAAATTAATTCATAATATTTCTGAAAAATAGGCTGAAGTTTTTGGATGAAAACTGCTCTTCCCTGGTGAATGAGCCGGCCGTATTTAACAAGCTGATCATCCCAAACTTCAAGCGATTCGAGGCTAAATACATTGTTGGAGGCAAATTGTTTCAGTAAATTGTTTCGCTGAAGTAAAGCCCGGTTATATCGAATCAGGTTTTCGAGATAAACCGCATCGTATTGCGAAATAACCGAATCGATGAAGCGGCGCCGATCTTCGCTTCCTCCCGAAATCAGGTTGGTATCTGATGGTGTAACTATTATTAATGGCAGTAAACCAATGTGTTCCGATAATTTTTTGTATTCCTTTTGATTCCGCTTAACAATTTTCTTTTGATTCCGTTTTAATCCGCAATACACCATTTCTTCCGAATCCAATCGCGAATATTTTCCCTGGAGCATGAAAAAATCCTGGTCGAAGCGGATATTCTGGCCGTCAACCGGATTCAAAAAGCTTTTGCAAAAAGAGAGGTAATAAATGGCGTCCACTAGGTTTGTTTTACCGGCTCCATTGTTGCCAATAAAACAATTTAAGCTGTCAGAAAATTGAAAATCAGCATGTTCTATGTTTTTAAAATTAACAACCGAAAGTTCCTGAATGTACATGATTGAACCTGTTTGATACAGCAAAACTACAAATTTATACCGGTGAAACCCCAAAAACTTTGGAGATTGGAGCTAATAACATCAATGTGTTGATTAATATTCAATTTTATATCCCAAAACTGACGTTTATTTTTGAAAATAATATATTTTTGCCTCTCGATTTTCGAAACACATAATTCAAAATGGCAAAAGACGTAAAAAAACCACAGGTAGATAACCTGACCGAAATTGAAAGTGCGTTAACAAGAACAGAACAGTTTCTTGAAAAAAACCAGAAATTAATTGGAATCGTTATTGGTGCAATTGTAGTTGTTGCTGTAGGTTACTTTGGGTTTCACAAATTTTACAGTGAACCTCACCAAAAACAGGCACAGGAACAATTGTTTCAGGCTCAGAACTATTTTGAAAAAGATTCGTTCAATCTTGCCCTTAATGGCGACGGCTCCAATCCCGGATTTTTGGACATCATTGATGATTTTGGTTCGACAAAAGCCGGAAACCTGGCCAATTATTATGCCGGAATTTCGTACCTGCACATGGGTAAGTTTAACGAAGCCATTGACCACCTGAAAAAATTTAGTACTGATGATGTTCTGTTAGGCCCGATAACTGTTGGCGCACAGGGCGATGCCCAGCTTGAACTTGGTAACTCGGCCAAAGCGCTTGATTTATATACCGAAGCTTATAAAATGAACGATAACGAGCTTACAACCCCGGTTTATATGTTGAAAGCTGGTGAATTACTCGAAAATTCGGGCAAGCAGGATGAAGCCATTAAAATTTATGAAACAATCAAGTTAAAATATCCTGAAAGCACTGAAGGAAGAAGCATTGACAAATACATTGCCCGTGCTAAATCAAAATAATTGATAAAAATCTGAAACCTGATAGGATAAAATCCCCTCATTGCAGGGGATTTTTTATTTTCACCGAAAATTTAATTCAGAAATATGGCTACCAAAAACTTATCAGAATACGACTTAACCAGTGTTCCGTCAGCTTCGGCAATGAAATTTGGAATTGTTGTTGCCGAATGGAATTACGAAATTACCGGTGCCTTGGCGCAGGGCGCGGTTGACACACTTAAGCGACATGGCGCTGGCGACGAAAACATTATCGTGAAACATGTGCCCGGAACTTTTGAACTGACATTGGGGGCGCAGTACCTGGCCGAATTCGCCAATGTGGATGCAATAATCGTTTTAGGCTGTGTAATTCAGGGCGAAACTCGCCACTTCGATTTTATTTGTCAGGGCGTAACACAAGGTGTTACCAGCCTGAACATGAAGTATAATAAACCATTCATTTTCGGGGTATTAACCACCGACAATCAGCAACAGGCGCTCGACAGGGCTGGCGGTAAACTTGGAAACAAAGGCGACGAAGCCGCTGTAACAGCAATTAAAATGGTTGATTTACGAAACCAACTCAAATAAAAAGGGGCCCGAAAGCCCCTTTTTCTCTTTTAACCAACAGAAAACCATTATCTCGGGCCGCCGCCAAATCCTCCTGGACCACCTCCATTTCTCCTCATTTCTTCACGCTTTTTTTGATTTTCATCAAAAATTTTAGCTTGATCCGGAGTTAAAACGGCTCTAATTTCCTTGTTTCTTTCTGCCTGAATTTTCATCATTTCTTCGCGCATTTTTGCACGTTCGTCGTCGCTGGCATCGCGCATTTTAGCGAAATCAAATGGCCTTTTTTCAGTGTATTTCTTATTGATTGCGGCAACTTTTGCTTCCTGGTCTTTATTAAGTTTCAACTCTTCAACCAGCCTTTGAGTTTGCCTCTTCACCATTTCTTCAGGGTTCATTTGAGGACGGCCTCCTCTTGGTCCGCCTTGTGGCGCTGTTTTCGAAGGTCTCTCACCGCCACCTCGTTCCTGTGCATTCGAAATAGAGGCTACCAGCAAAAATGCTACCAGTAAAATACCAATCTTTTTCATGAAAATACGTTTAAAAATTAATAATCTGTTTTGCCATTATTGACTCCCGGATTGTAAAATAGTTTAACCCTCCCTGAGCTAAAATTGTTAAAAAAGGTGAATGGAATATGTTTCTCAAAATGCCTATTTTTGGCATAAATAAAACAACGAATGGAAGCACTGCTCTTTGCTGCCGGACTAGGGACACGGCTAAAGGAACATACACAAAGCAAACCCAAGGCACTGGTTTCACTGGCCGGAAAACCGTTGATTCAACATGCCATTGAACATCTGAAAAGCTCGGGAATAACCCACATTGTGGTCAACGTCCATCATTTTGCCGATCAGGTTATTGAATTCATCGAAAGCAACCATTCTTTTGGAATACAGATTGATATTTCGGACGAACGTGATCTGCTTTTGGATACCGGCGGCGGACTGAAAAAGGCCAGTCAATTCTTTGGAGGAAATGAACCTATCCTGATTCATAATGTCGATGTGATTAGTAATCTGGATTTGAATAAATTACTTGAATTTCACAGGCAAAACGAGGCTTTGGCTACACTGGTAGTGCGTCAACGGGAAACCAGCCGCTACCTGATGTTTAATTCCGGTTTGTTCCTTTCAGGATGGAAAAATTTCAGTACCGGCGAAACCATTGTTAGCCGCGAAGATTCTTTTAGCGAATCAATTCCGCTGGCTTTTAGCGGTATCCATATCGTTCAGGCCGAAATTATCGACTTAATTACCGAGGAAGGAAAATTCCCTATTATGGATTTATACCTGCGATTGGCGCAAAATCGCCCCATCAAAGCATACGTCGATCAGTCGAACCTATGGATGGATTTGGGCAAACCAGCGCAATTGATTGAAGCTGAAAAGCTGTTTTTTTCTTGAAGAATTTATTGATCGGATGACTTAAAGTCGTCCGATCAATAGACATTGCCTTATTTCGAGTTTTCAGGTTTTAAGGCCACGCCATAGTAGTTATTGAAATCGCACCACCTTTTAGTGGCCTCTTTAATGTCTTCAATGGTAAAGCTGTTTACGATTTTTTCGTAATCGTTAAAGCCTGAGAAATCGCCGTTGCTGTTATACCAGGTATTGCTGATAATCCCAAGCCAGTAGCGGTTTTCGCGCACATTGGTTTCGCGCTCGCGCATCAACTTTTCTTTCGCTTTTTGCAGATCGGTTTCCGATGGGCCTTTGGTTGCAATATCCTTTATTTGTGCAAAAACGGCTTCTTTGAGTTCACTCAGTTTAGCCGGATCGGCTCCATACGAAATCGAAATGTCGTATCTCGAAACCGGGTACTTTTCAACTGCCGGACTGGCATCAATGTAATACACACTGCTCTTGTCTTCGCGAATTACTTCAAGCAAACGAGTCGTCAGAATTTTGCAAGCAGCATTAATCAGGAGATTGTTTTTTCGGTTAAAATCGTAATCGCCGTGAAACGCAATGTACTGCATACTCTTGGCATCCAAGCCTTTCTTTACTGTTTTCTCAACCACGCCCGAAGGTTCTTTAATGCCCAAATCTTTCCATGTTTCGTTTTTGCGCGACGATGGAATTGACGCGATATATTTTTCAACCAAAGCTTTTAGAACCTGTTTGTCGATTTTACCAACAAAGAAAAATTTGAAATCGGCAGCATCGTTAAACCGCTCTTTGTTGATTTGAGAAATTCGCGACAAATCGGCTTCATTCAGCATTTCGCTGGTTATCGGTTTTCTGCGGATGCTGTAATTGGCCGAAACAACCTGCAATGTATCCTGAAATGCGGCATCGGGCGACGACTTTTTGTTTTCGAGAATGCCCTTGGTGCGGGTTAAAAAGGAGTTGAATGCGGCCTGATCGGTGCGTTGGCCGGTAAAATACATATAAACCAATTGCAACAGGGTTTCCACATCTTTTACCGACGAGCCTCCGCTAAAACCTTCGCGCAAATCGCTGATATACGGGCTTAACGAAACAGCCTTGCCCGAAAGAAGCTTATCGAGCGAAATCTTGTCGAATTCGCCCAGGCCACTCAAAGCCAGTACTGAAGAAGCTAAATCAGCCGAAACATCATCTTTTTGAGGGTACAACGAACTTCCACCCAGGCTGTATGCCGAGAACAAAACCTCATCATCCTTAAAGTCAGTTGATTTAACAACAACCTGTGCCCCGTTTGATAAAGTCCATACTTCGGCATCAATTTCATCAACTTTGGCAACCGATGTCACTGAACCAGCTGTCGGTTCGACCGGAATCAACGGTTTATCCGACACTTTATCATCATAAGGTTTTACCGGAGTTTTTTCGGCTTCATCCAGATATTTCAGCAAATCGGCTTCGGTTGGCACTTTTACACCTTCCAGTTCAGGGGCGGTTAGGATTACTACCCGGTTTTCTTTGGTAATCCATTGAGCCGCAAGGCTGTTTACCTCGTTCAGCGTTATCCCGGGCAAAAAAGATTTGTAATAATTGTACTCATTTTCAATGCCGGGGAAAGGTTCCTCAGTGGTTAAAAAGTTGCGCTTGTATTCCTCGGCATAATTGTTCGACTTTTGCTTTTCGCGCTCGTTGTACGATGTTTCAACCGAAGTCATCATGGCCGCTTTTTGCCGATCAAGCTCCGTTTGAGTGAATCCAAATTTCAGCACGCGTTGATTTTCGAGCAAAACTGTTTTTATGCCTTCTTCTATTTTCCCATTTTGGCAGACGGCAACCGAACTATAAACGCTCCTGGGGCCAAAAAGCTCTCCATAACCTGAGTTGGCCATCAGGAATGGCGGATTTTCTTTCTGTGTGAGTTCGGCCAAACGGTCGTTTATCATGGCGTTATACAATCCTTCGACCAGACTTTGGCGATAGTCGCCCAATGTTTTCGATTTTTTGAGCGGATGTTTGTAGAAAATCTGCGCCACAGCATATTGAGCTTCTTTGTCGGTAGCAACTTTCACCAACGTTTCTTTGTGGTCAGGAACATCAAAAACTTGCTTTTTGCGCGGATTTTTTGTTGCCGGGATTTCAGAAAACAATTCCTGAACTTGCTTTATCATAGCTGTCTGATCGAAGTCGCCAACTACAATTACAGCTTCCAAATCGGGGCGATACCAGTCCTTTCTGAACTTCCGCAATAATTCAGGCTTAAAGTGATCGACAATTTCCATTTTGCCGATGGGCAGTCGGTCGGCATATTTTGAGTTGTGCAGGAATACCGGCAGCCATTTTTGCATCATTCGTTCGTCGGCATCGCGGCCACCGCGCCATTCTTCGTGAATGACGCCACGTTCCTTTTCAATTTCTTCGTCGGAATCGGTAATCTGGCTGGCCCAATCGTACAGCACCTGTAAGCCTTTATTCATGAATTTAGCGCTGTCGAGCGGCACTTTAATCATGTAAACTGTTTCGTCGAAACTGGTGTAGGCGTTAATTTCGGGGCCAAACTCCATCCCAATCGATTCGAGGTAATTCACCAATTCGTGCTTTGGAAAATTTCTGGTTCCGTTAAACGCCAGATGCTCGGCAAAATGAGCCAGGCCAAGCTGGTTATCATCTTCCTCAACCGAACCTGCACGAACAACGAGGTATAAATCGGCCCGGTTTTTGGGCGTGCTGTTGGCCCGAACGTAATACGTCATCCCGTTGGGCAAGACACCTTTCGTCACTTTCGGATCGGTTGGCAGCAAGTCGGTCAGGTTATAATTGGGCTGCGTAAAACCAACCAATGCGGTTAAAACCCACAATAAAACAAGTAACTTCTTCATAATCATGAGATTTTAGTTTCTGCTTCTCTATAAATGTTTTTGAACGGCTAATGCAAAAGCATTGTCTTCGTTTGAATGTGTGTTTAAAAACTTCAACTTCAGTTCATCCGGGCCATTGTCAACCATGTACGAGAAATTGGTGAATCCGAGCAAGTCCAGATCGTTAAAGTCGTTGCCAATACCAAGTGTTTGCTCGTATGGAATGTTTAATGAATCACAAATGAATTTCACGCCGTTTCCTTTCGATACCGAATGATGAAAAATCTCCATCCAAATATATCCACTCTCAAGCGGCGAGCTCGTGCGCACCACTTTTACTTCCGGGAATTGCATTTCGATATTTTCTTTCAGAACCAAAAAACGCTCAAGTTCGTCGGGAAAAACAACCAGAAACTGGCAGGCATCCGAATCTATCGGGCTCCCGGCAGGCAAAGGTTCGGTGTGCGACTTCAGGTAGCTGAAATAATCCTCGAATTCCTGGCAATAAACGCTTCCGCGATGATACCAGCAGTTATGGTTTTCGGGAACAGGCTTAAAAAGGTGAAAATTAAGGTCGCATTCAACTAAATAGCCGGCAAGTTTTTGCGCAACGTCCTTACTGATGTTCTGCCGGTATAAAAGCTCATCTTTCCGGCGATTATATACTCCGGCGCCCGACGAAAAGACAATGTAATCGAAAGGCGTATCAACCGGAATCACATCCATCGTTTTTTTCAGGTTTCGCCCCGTTGCAATGACACGCAAAATTCCTTTATCGCCCAGAATATGAAGCATTTCAAGGTTTTCAGCAGAAATCGATTTATCGTTTCTCAAAAAAGTGCCATCCAGGTCGGTGGCAACCAGTTTTAGTTCAGAATTACATTTTATTATGTCTTTTGGGTTCATCATGAATTAGCTAATGCTTATCAACTTCTGTTTAAGTAAAACCAAACGCCCGATAATTACACCAGGGTTTCGCTTGTTGGCTCACGAAAGTAAGCAATAAAGCGCACCACAAGCATATTATTCGCTTGTTTCAATCCATAAAATCGAGCTTTCATTTGTGCATATAGTTTGATGAATATCGGGATATTAGCCCTGATTTTATATCTTTGCTGGCCAAAAATTAAGAACATTTAACGTTTTTAAAACTTGGTTCCAGTAATGATTTGTCAACTGCAAACACTTATTTGGAAAAAGAAAAAGGGAAGTCTTTGAATGTTCTTTCATAGTCATTAAGTTGAAAACAAACAATAAATGACTACCGGATGAAGATAAATACTGGTCCGGTAGAAAGATACTGGATTGGAATTGAAAACTAAAAGATATTAGCGTGAAGATTGGATTAATTGGCTACGGCAAAATGGGGAAAGAGATCGAACGAATTGCTCTTGACCGCGGACACGAAATCGTTTTAATCATCGATATTAATAATTCACAGGATTTAACTCCTGAAAACCTCAAAAAAGCTGATGTAATTATCGAATTCACCATTCCGGCATCGGCTATCAGCAATTACAAGCTTTGTTTCGAAGCCGGAGTTCCGGTAGTGAGCGGAACCACAGGCTGGCTCGAAAAACGCGAAGAAGTTTACCAGCTTTGTAAAGCCCATAACGGAACTTTTTTCCACACGACCAATTTTAGCTTAGGCGTGAATATCTTTTTCGCCCTGAATAAAAAACTGGCACAGTTGATGGCAGGTCACCTGAACGAATACAAGGTGGAAATGAAAGAAATCCATCACACCCAGAAGCTCGATGCTCCGAGCGGAACAGCAATTACCCTGGCTGAAGGAATATTCGAAAATGTACCAACCATTCAGTCGTGGATAAATAAGCCATCAGAATCTGCTGATACACTGGGAATTATTTCGGAGCGCGAAGGACAGGTGCCCGGAACTCACATCATTAAGTACGACTCTGAAGTTGATTACCTTGAAATAACGCATTGCGCCAAAAGCCGTAAAGGACTTGCTCTGGGTGCTGTTTTGGCGGCCGAATACAGCGCAGACAAAAAAGGTATTTTAACCATGAACGATTTGCTAAATATTTAATAACTAAATAAAATGAAAGAAATTCTAACGAATAAGTGGTTCAAATTTGGCGTAGTAGGTTTTATTTACCTGCTGTGGGTGCTTTGGATCCAGAGTTTTTTGTGGCTGATTGGTTTAGCTGTTATTTTCGATATTTACATCACCAAAAAAGTTCACTGGGCATTCTGGAAGAAAAAAGATGCTCCCGATGGTAAGCAAACCAAAGTGGTTGAGTGGATCGACGCTATTATTTTTGCTGTCATTGCCGCTACTTTCATCCGCATGTTTTTCATCGAGGCTTATACCATTCCAACTTCTTCGATGGAAAAATCGATGCTCATTGGCGATTATTTGTTTGTAAGCAAAACTTCGTACGGGCCCAAATTGCCTAATACGCCGTTGTCGTTTCCGTTTGTGCATCACACTATGCCATTCTCGAAAACAGCGAAATCGTATGTCGAATGGATCAAAAACCCATACAAACGTATTGCCGGATTTGGAAAGGTAAAAAACAACGATGTCGTGGTTTTCAACTTTCCTGAAGGCGACACCGTCGCACTCAACGTGCAGAATCAGAGCTATTATGCCTTGGTTCGTGCTTATGGCCGGGCACGGGTTTGGCACGAAAAAGAAACCTTTGGCGAAATTGTTGCCCGCCCTGTTGACAAGCGCGAAAACTACATTAAACGCTGCGTAGGAATACCCGGCGACGTAATTGAACTGAAAGATGGCCAATTGTATGTGAACGGAAAAGAACAAACGCATTTCCCCGGAATGCAACGCGACTACATTGTAACTACCGATGGAGCCAGCCTGAGCAAACGTACAATGGAACAAGCGGGCATTGCCGAAGACGATCGTCATGTTATTTCGGCTTCGCAATACATGTTCCCGTTAACCAAAAGCATGGTTGATAAATTGAAAGCCATCAAGAGCATTAAAAGTGTTCAGCCTACAGAAACAACCGCCGGGAACTGGGATCAGAATATTTTCCCGTATAGCGACAAGTATCCGTGGAATGTTGACAATTACGGACCACTTGAAATTCCGAAGAAAGGCCAAACTGTGAAACTGACCATCGATAACCTTCCTGTTTATCAGCGAATTATTGATTTGTACGAAGAAAACGATCTAAAGGTGAAGGATGGTAAAATCTACATCAACGGAAAAGAAGCCGACAGCTATACCTTCAAAATGGATTATTACTGGATGATGGGCGACAACCGGAACAACTCGGCCGACTCGCGTTATTGGGGTTTTGTTCCCGAAGACCATGTGGTAGGTAAAGCTGTGTTCATCTGGCTTTCGCTCGATAAAGACCAGCCTTTCTACAATAAAATCCGCTGGAGCCGTTTATTCTCGTTTGTACACTAAAAACAACCTGATAAAAGTATAAAAGGACGATCTGATGGTTGTCCTTTTTTAATTAATCCCCGGCTCATATTTGTTCCCATACCGCGAATTGGTTATTTTTACGGTATAAATAATTCAGATATGTCCTGGAAAGTTGTCATATTTCTTTTGCTGGCGGCGCTTTTGGCTATTTTCACATTTCAGAACCAGATTGCTTTAGACATCAAAATTCTGAAATGGGAGCTGAAAGAGGTTCCGGTGGTTTACCTTATTCTCGTCGGACTTATTTTCGGTTTCTTATTATCCATGATCACCCAACTCCCCGTTATTTTGCGGCTCCGGAGAGAATTGCGCAATGTTGTGCGCGAGCTCGAAGAAAGCGAACAAATTGAACCTGTGCCCGACGAAGAAGTTGGCCCCGAAGGTGTAAGCATGGGCAAAGATTACAAAGGCGGTTTTTTTAACGAATAAAAGAATGGAAACATCATCGTCAATTTTGCTGAGTACCGCCTATTTTGCTCCGGTGCGGTATTTCTCAAAACTGGTAAATTATCCTGAAATATACATCGAACAATACGAGAACTTTGTGAAGCAAACCTTCAGAAACCGGATGGTAATTTTGGGCGCCAACGGCCCAATTTCGCTGATTGTTCCGGTAGAGAAGGGTAGGGCGCAGAAAATCGGGATCAGGGATTTGCGCATTGCTTACGACGACGAATGGCAGCGAAACCATTGGCGAACCATATTTTCGGCTTACAACTCTTCTCCGTTTTTCGAGTATTACGCCGACGATATCGAACCTTTTTTCCAGAAAAAGCATCAGTTTCTATTCGATTTTAACCAGCAAATAACCGAAACGATCCTGAATTTGCTCGATGTTGAAGTGAATATTCGATTTACCGGCGATTTTGAGCAAGTACCTTATAACTGTTTGAACCTCAGAGAGCAGATTAGTCCGAAAACACACCTGATTCATCCCGATCCGAATTTCGGATTGCAACCTTATACCCAGGTATTTTCAGAAAAGTTTGGTTTTGTGTCCGATCTAAGTATCCTCGATTTACTGTTTAATGAAGGTCCGTCAGCCGAAGCTATTCTTGCCGAAAGCTTTATACAGCCCGGCCAGGAGTAAATAGCGCAGGTTCGCCCTGGTGTTGATTCACTACACCTTAAAAACTGTTTGAATGTATTTTACCGAAGTCTAATTCCGTCATCGGTCTGCCTTCGTGCAGTCGCTGGGCATAACCAATGGCCACAATACTCAACACGTTTAATTCGTCCGGTATATTTAGCGATTCGCGCACGTATGTTTCGCTCAATTTCTCGTCGGAATATTCGCGTCCGCGAATCTGAATCCAGCAGCTGCCCAGGCCAAGCGAATGAGCGGTTAGGTGAGCTGTAAAAGCGGCAATCGACGAATCTTCGATCCATGCTCCCGTTTTACTTTCATCGGCAGTTACCACAATAGCCAACCTGGCTGTCTGCAAAGGTGCGGCTCCGTGTGGTTTGCAAAAAGCCAGTTTCTGAATGAGTTCAACGTCGTCAACAAAAACAAACTCGCAGGCTTTCGAGTTTTTCGATGTTGGCGCGCGTAAAATGGCTTCTTTTAGTATTTCGAGTTTTGCGGGCTCTATGGGCTGGTCGGTAAATTTTCGGATGCTTCTTCGGCTGCGCAGTAAATCAATCATCACGGTTTTGTTTAAGTTTTTTTCGGTACAAAGCAAAAAAAATGTAGATTTTCAGGCAACTTTTTTACACGTTTGAGCATCTTTACTGTTAAAGATTTAACATGAAACGAACATGTTGCGGTAAACACAAGTACCGATGAAGATACCTTTAGCAACATGAGAGTTCCATCAGACAATTAAAAACAAATTATCTTCTGATGAAAAAGTATCTGTTGTTGTTGACTTTTGGTTTTATGCTGGGTGCATGTACCGAAAATAATGTAAATGAGTTTGAGTTGGATCCATCGGATGTAGTGATTAAAGCCGGAACTGTTTGCGGCTGGTGCGCGCAGAACGATACCCTGATAATTTCGGGTCAATCGTTTCGGTATGTGAACTATGTGCAGTGTAGCACGACAAATCCTTCGGTCAGGAAAACCGGTCGGTTAGCTGCTGCTGAAACAGAATCATTGCTGAAAAAGCTGGATTTTTCGGAATTTAAGAAGCTGGATTTAAACAGTTGTAATGTTTGCGTTGATGGCTGCGACGATTGGATTACCATTACACAAGGTTCTGAAACACATTCGATTCGGTTTGGCCGAAACGACCAGGGCGTACAACCGCTTAAAGCCTTTGTTGATGAATTAAACGCCCTAAAGAGTAAATATTCGGCTGCCCAATAGCACCTTCCGGCTTTAGAAACCCTTTACTTTAAGTACTCAACCTGAAGAAAATAAAACCTTAACCCGTCAAATGGCGGGGCCGGGTTTTAATCTGATGAAATACACTATATTTGGCCGGTAACCGAATGGAAATTTAATTGGGTCGTCATTTGGTTTGGTCTAGTCCGGCCAAAGACCAGTTGACACCACAAATAAGCGAACAAATAAAAACGATATGACAGTACCCAGGAAAGACATTAAATTCCCGATTGACGGTTACGACAGGCTTTGTTTTTTAAAGAATGTTGTGAAAAACCCAAATATTATCGTGGGCGACTATACGTATTATGATGATTTTGAAGACGTTGGGAATTTTGAGAAGAATGTCAAATACCTCTTCGATTTTATTGGCGACAAGTTAATCATCGGAAAGTTTTGTATGATTGCTTCCGATGTTAAGTTTATTATGAATGGAGCCAATCATTTAACCGATGCTTTTACTGCTTATCCGTTTGCAGTTTTTGGCAACGATTGGTGCAACGCGATGGACGGGAAAGCATATCCGCAAAAGGGCGATATAACCATTGGAAACGATGTTTGGATTGGTTACAACGCTACAATAATGGCCGGAGTTACCATTGGCGACGGAGCGATTGTTGCAACAAATTCGACAGTCGTAAAAGATATTGAGCCTTACTCAATCGTTGGCGGAAATCCTGCAAAAGAAATCAGGAAGCGATTTTCGCACGAAACAATCTCTAAACTACTGGAGCTTAAGTGGTGGGACTGGGACATCGAAAAAATCACCAGGAACATTCAGTATCTGACCGGAAACAACATCGATAAACTAATTCTGGATTAACTTTCCCGAAGAATTTCATTAATTTTGGAAACCATATTAAATCGAAAACCAAGAATTTTGCAAGCTTATTTTGAAGAAATGGAGAAAGAATGGCAAACAAAGCCAGTTGCTAAAAACCAGAAAATATGAAAAAAGTATATCTGACTTTATTGATTACTTCATTTTTCATTTCTTGCACTCAAGAAAATCAAAAAAAAGAAGAAATTAACATGGACAAAATGATGATTAGAATATCGGAAATTGAAATAGAACCTAACTATCTCGATGAATATTTATCAATTCTTAAAGAGGAATCAAAGGCTTCAATTGAATTGGAGCCTGGTGTGATTTCCATTTATCCCATGTTCCAAAAAGAAAATCCAAATGAAATCAGAATATTGGAAATTTATGCTGACCGAGAAGCTTACGAATCTCATTTACAGACACCTCATTTCAAAAAATACAAAACGACAACCTTAAAAATGGTAAAATCTTTAAAACTAATTGATATGAGTGCAATAGACGGACAAGCAATGCCGAAAATATTTAAAAAAATAGAGCAATAAATACAAATAGAATAAAGCCAGCCGCTAATAAATAAGACTCATCGCTGGGCGTGCAACGCCCAGCGATGAGTCTGTGTGAACTACATCCCGGACTTAATTGCAGGATTTTGCTAGGTACTTAACGACCGATTTGGGGACATTGTTAATCTGATTGAAGCTTCAAACGAAAGGGAAGAGAACATCAATGAAGCTTTAACGCACAAATACAGAAATCAGTTGAAAATGCAAAACCACGATAATTCTACTTCAACAGATTTAAAATGAACCTCGATTTTTCGAATGTGTTAAAGTAGAACTAGCATGTTGAAACTATTTCGGACATAAATCGCTTGCAATTACATAATAAATTTTCTAAATTTAAACCACTAATTCAAATTATTACTAACCATTAAAATTTAATTCTATGGCACCCACCTCAGAAACCGGACACGCGAAAAATGTAGCAAATTTCGACGAGTTAATTTCGTTCGTTACAGCTTACGGCACAGTTTACAACCCTTCAAAAGCTTCCATCAAATTAGCTGCTTTACAAACCCTTTCAACCAGTGCAAGAAATGTAATTAATGCAGTAAACACTGCTCAGCCTCCATACAGCAACGCAGTTGCAGCCCGCGAAGCTGCCTTTGCACCATTGAGTAAGTTAGTCACAAGAGTAATGAACGCCCTCAGAGCAACCGACACCACCGCCCAAGTGGACGATAACGCAAAAACCTTGGTTCGTAAAATTCAGGGAACAAGGGCAACCCCAAAGAAAACCGAAGCAGAAAAAGCGGCAGCAAAAGCCGAAGGAAAAGAATCCAAAGAAATTTCTTCTTCTCAAATGAGTTACGACGGTCGTTTAGACAACTTCGATAAACTCATTAAATTGTTGACCAGCGTTACCCTTTACGCTCCCAACGAGGCCGATTTGAAAGTAACAGCATTAATAACCCTGTACAACGATTTAAAAGCAAAAAACACAGCCGTTGTAAATACCATAACTCCCTTGAGCAACGCCCGTATTTCTCGTAACGATATTCTCTACAAAGCAAACACAGGTTTGGTTGATATAGCTCTCGACACAAAGACCTACGTTAAGTCGCTCTATGGAGCAACAAGCCCACAATATAAACAAATTTCGAAGCTGGAGTTTAAGCCCATTAATGCATAATTGCAAACAGGCTACTTCATTCTTTGAATAATGTACTCACTTTATCAATAAAGAAACTGCGGTTGCCGATAAGGCAACTGTGGTTTTAGATACGCAAACTGAAAGTTTCGATAGGCGAACTGCGACTTTCAAAATATCAACTGAAAGTTTCAGGAAACGAACTGCGGAAACGATAAAACGAACTGAGAAATACAAGAAGAAAACTGATAAGTTTGGGCAAGCCCCTGCACAAGTCCCAGCACAACTTGTCCCGTTTTTTCGGGATTTGCAATTCGCACAAAGCCCACCCGCAGACCAAAAATTACAAAATAGCTTGCCTTTTTTCCTTCCTGCGAGTATATACTCAGGCAGCCCGAATGGCTTTTCAACGCCCTGCACTCCAAATACCATAGCCGCAAGTTGCCCGTCAAAGCCCGGGTAATTCAAGAATCAAATTTTGAAAAGCGCAAATCACCTCGTTTTAAATTCGTATAATTGCCAATAAAAGGCATTTAAAACTTGTGTTAACTGTGGTTAGGGACAGAAATCAGTGGATAGATGTTTGGCGACGGTTCCGGTTAGGCGACCGGTTTGCATTCGGCGAAATTTATGAGGAGTTTGCTGATGTTCTGTTTGCCTATGGTATAAAAATAACCAACGACCGCGAACTGGTAAAAGATTGTATCCAGGATTTATTCTACAACATATACCGGTACAACATTAAGCTGCAACGGCCCGAATACCTCGAGTTCTATTTGTTCAGGTCGTTGAAAAATGATATTATCCGAAAAATTAAAAGCAGCTCCCCAAAAGCCAGCCTGACCGACGATAGTGTAGTACTGTTTGACCTGAAATTTCAGGTTGAACAAGAAAACATGGATGGAGAATCGGATGAATTAAGGTTAAATGCCCTTCGTCGAATTTTGCAAACAATTAGTCCGCAAAAACGCGAAATGCTTTTCCTGAAATTCAGTACCGGTTTAAATTATGCCGAAATTGGCGAAATTGTTGGAATGAGCGCTGATGCGGTTAAAAAACAGGTTTATCGCACGTTAGACGATTTGCGCGACCGCTTTGGCGAAAAACTGCTTTCCTTGTTCACTGTTTTAATCAAATGCTAAAATTTTTTCAGGTAAAATGTCCCTTTTTCGGGTATTGATACTCTTAGTAGTATAAACACCGAAAAAATGGCTTTTTACGATCAAAAATATATCGAGAACCCTTTATTTACCGAATGGGTTTTTCGTCCTAATCCCGGGATCGATAATTATTGGAATGATTATCTTCTGAAACACCCGGAGGAAGAATCGCTGGTAATGGAATTGAAGTCGAGGCTCATCGAACTTAAATGCACCGAAGAGAATTTAACTTCCGAAGAAAAAATTGAAATTGCTGAATATGTTATAGATCGCGTTGAGCGACACGAAGAGAGCGCCAAACGCCGCACCTTGGTGCTTTCGTTGGTAAAATATGCTGCTGTGGCACTAATTTTTGCAGTTATCGGCGGCTTGGTAGTTTACCTCAAATCGGATAAACAATCGGTTTACCAGCAAATGGCCGGGCAAATAGTTCGAATTCCTTCGGAAGGGAAAGGACCGGTACTGATAACCTCTTCAGGCGAAAACCTGAGTTTGAAGAAAACAAATTCAAGCGTAGATTATACTCAAAACGGTACAGTTGTTCTGAACAACGATTCGGTTTTAAAAACTTCCAATCAGGATGAAGTTTCGATGAATCAATTGGTTATTCCTTATGGTAACCAGTCGAAACTGACCTTGTCAGACAATACCATTGTTTGGCTAAATGCGGGAAGCCGCCTGGTGTATCCTACTGTTTTTAAGGGCAAAACGCGCGAAGTATTGCTTTTTGGCGAAGCCTATTTTGAGGTGGCCAAAAATGCCAACCAACCCTTTATTGTGAAAACATCCGACATCCAGGTGAAAGTACTTGGCACACAATTTAACCTATCGGCCTATGCCGAAGATAAAATGATTCAGACAGTATTGAAAGAAGGTAGCGTGGAGATTCGTGAAAACGATGCCAATCTTTTTAGCAGCAAAGTTATCCTGAAACCCAATCAAATGGCATCGTTCTCGAAAACGACCAACGAAACAAGCTTGTATAATGTTGATGCCAATTATTATACCCTGTGGACCAAAGGATTGCTAAGCTTTGATGATGTTGATTTTGATAAGGTTATAAAGAAAATTGAACGTTTTTACAATATTTCAGTTGATTTTTCGGAACCCGGACTTCGTGCCATACGCATTAGCGGGAAACTGGACCTGAAAGGAAACCGAAGCGAGGTCCTGGAATACCTCGAAAAGGTTTCGAGTACCGAAATTAAGAGACTTAATGAAAATCAATTTATTGTGAATAAATAGAAAACCGGAAAATGCTGGAACATTTCCCGGTTGAAACAAATACGAGTTACTAGTTCAGTATTTATTATTTAAACACTTCAAATCTATGAAAAAAAAGTGGTTAACCGGGCATCCTTATATGGATAGCCTAAAAAAACTCTTGTTGATTATGCGACTAACTATTCTGTTGCTGTTGGGTTGCTTTTTAACTGTTTCGGCAAACAGTTATGCCCAGAAAACCAGGCTGGACGTGAACATGTCCAACGCTTCAATCCGCGATCTTTTTGGTTACATCGAAGAAAAGTCTGAATTCGTTTTTCTATACAAAAACGAGGATTTCAACGTGAATAAAAAGGTTGTGGTAAACCTCAAAAACGCAACCATCAATCAGATTTTGGATGAGGCTTTACGTGGCGAAAATGTGACTTATGATGTTTACGAGCGCCAGGTTGTAATCCGGAAAGCCAGCGATGTAATCGAAAGTCAGCAAAAGAAAGAGGTGTCGGGAACTGTTCGCGATGGTTCAGGAGCGCCAATACCCGGAGTTTCGATTGTGGTGAAAGGAACATCAATGGGTGCGCTAACCGACATTGACGGAAAATTTAAACTCGCAATACCGGGCGATGCCAAAATATTGGTATTCTCGTTTGTGGGTATGAAAACCCAGGAAATTGCAGTGGGCAGCCAATCACAAATCAATGTTACCCTGGAAGAAGAAACAGTTGGCATTGAAGAAGTTGTTGCTGTTGGTTACGGTAAGAACTCGCGCAAAAACTTATCGAGTGCAGTTACCTCGGTTAAATCTGACGAATTGAACAAGGGAGCCATCAGCGATGTCGGCCAGCTTCTGCAAGGTAAAGTTTCGGGTTTGAACATTTCTTCAAGTGGCGACCCAACCCGCGGAACCACAGTGGTTTTACGCGGTTCGTCTTCTCTCAGAAGTTCATCAAATCCGTTTTATGTTGTTGACGGGGTTCCTGGAGCCGATATTTCGCTGGTTGCTCCTGACGATATTCTTTCTATTGATGTATTGAAAGATGCCGCTGCAACTTCAATTTACGGTAACCGCGCTGCCAACGGTGTAATCATGATTACTACCAAAAAAGGGAATAAAGACAACGAGCAGATTGCCTACAATGGATATTTTGGCGTTGAAACCGTATCGAATAACTTGGATATGATGAATTCAGGCCAGTTACGTTCTTATCTTGCTAAGAATAACATGTCGTTCGACCCGAATGATGATAAAGGAGCTGATACCAATTGGCAGAAGACGATACAGCGATCAGCGGCAATATCTCAAAGTCACAATATTTCGTATAGTGGCGGTAATGCACACAGTAACTACATAGCAAGTATAACTTACTTCGACAAACAGGGTATTTTGATCAGTAATGGACAAAATCGTTTGGTAGCCCGTATGGCCATCGAACAAAAGGCTTTCAACGACAAAGTAAAATTTGGCCTGAACGTGACCAACTCGAATGTGAAAAATACGAAAGTTCCGCAACGAAATACAGCATTGTTACAAGCTGCAAAATATTTGCCTGTTAGCAAGCCTAAAAATGATGATGGAACTTACTTCGAAAACTTCAACCACTCCGGATATTTCAACCCGCTGGCAATTATTGAACAGGCTGATGATGATTCAAAAGTCAACACTTTATTGGGTAATTTTACAACTGAAGTAACCCTCCCTTTCGGTTTGAAATATAACCTGAATGTGGCTTATCAAAAGAATACGTCACTCAATGGCGAATACTACAACAGTTATTATGCTGCAAATTATAACAGCGCTCAGTTCTACAACAACCCCGATCCACCAGCAAACCACTGGATTTTAAACTTTGGGCAGAACGGATTGGCGACACGCAGTACATACCAGAGTACCAACACGATTCTTGAAAACTTTGTTACCTGGAATAAGTCATTTGGAAAGCACAACATCAATGCTGTTGTGGGTTATTCGTGGCAACAAAATGAAAATGGCGATGGTTTCACCGCGTCAAACACCAATTTCCCGGTTGATAATGTAAGCTACAGAAACCTTGCGCTGGGAAATTACTCTTCAGTTGGTGGCTTCATTGTCGGATTTGGTGATGCGTACGCTTATGAAAAAACTCGTTTGATATCTGATTTTGCCCGTTTAAACTACGACTTTGGTGGTAAATACATGCTACAGACTTCTATTCGTAGAGATGGTGGTTCTGTATTTGGTGCTAACAAGGAATGGGGCTATTTCCCATCAGTGAGTTTGGCTTGGCGAATTGACCAGGAAGGATTTATGCAATCTCAAAGCGTGTTTAAAGATTTAAAATTGCGTGGAAGTTATGGGGTTACCGGTAACTCAACTGGTTTTAATGCTTATACCGCGCAGTTTATTGTTGGTCCGCTCGGAACTTACTATTACCAGGGAAAGCAAATCTATGCTTTTGGACCTAACCAAGCCGCAAATCCTGATCTGGAATGGGAAAAGACAGCTACATCGAACCTGGGTTTAGATTTCAGTGTATTGAATGGTAAAGTAAGCGGTTATGTTGAGGTCTATAATAAAAAGACCACCGGAATGATCTATTCATATGCGGTTAACCCGGTTATGGTTCCGGCAGGTTTAATTACAGCCAACGGCGGCGAAATGTCAAACAAAGGTATTGAAGTTAGCTTGACTGCTACTCCTGTAAAATCGAAAGATTTCTCATGGACAACAAACCTGAATTTATCGCACAACAAGAACGTTATTGAGAAACTGACCAACAACTTATTTAATGGAGGAGACTCCATTCGTATGACTCAGCCCGATGGTGGCGGCCAGACAGGAAGTACACTCCAGATTTTGAAAGAAGGAAAACCAATCGGCCAGTTTTTCTCGTTGGAATATGCAGGTAAAAATACATCAGGAGTATCGCAATATGTAGCTAAAGATGGCAGCCTGACAACAAATCCCGGTATTGGAACTGACTATCATTATGTAGGTTCGCCACAGCCAAAGCTTCTTTTGGGCTGGACCAACGATTTCAAATACAAAAACTTCGACCTCAACATTTTTATTCGTGGTGTATTTGGAAATAAGATTTTCAATGCAACCCGCGCCGATTTGTTCAGACCTATTACTGCCAATACTTCAAACATTTTGGTTGATGCCGGCAATGAGTCGCCAACCGACCTGAATGTTTACAAATACTCTTCACGTTTTATTGAAAGCGGTAGCTATGTTCGTTTGGACAATGCAACTTTAGGTTACAATTTTAAAAACCTGGGTAAATCGGTAAAGAACTTACGCCTTTATGTTTCAGGAAGTAACTTGTTTATTATTACCAAATATACCGGTATCGATCCTGAAGTTGAACAAGGTGGTATTGCACCGGGTGTTGATTCAAACAACTTTTATCCCAAAACACGCACTGTGCTGTTTGGCGTAAAAGCAACTTTCTAAAAAAACTAAATAATGAATACAATGAAAAAACTAATAAAATACATCATTATCCCAGCTCTTGCAGGTTTAGTCATATCCTGCCACGAAATAGACGTGCCAATTACAACGCAGATGACGCCTGACGTTTTCCCGCAAAACGACGCGCAATATGCACAAACTGCCGGGGCTGTTTATTCCGTTTTCAGGGGCGAATATGCTCAAACATTCTTCTTTATGAGCACAAATAGTACCGACGAAGGTATTCTTCCGGCACGCGGAGGTAACTGGTACGATAATGCTGGCTATTTGAAAATGCACTATCACACCTGGGACAAGGATCATGGTGGAACAAACTCACTTTGGGGCTGGCTCGAAAAGACCATTGGTGTTACCAATCAGGCATATTATCTCTTGAATAGTGTAATGCCTGAAGGTGCTAACAAAAAGACAACTTTGTCGGAATTGAGAATGATGCGGGCCATATCATATTTTGCGCTCATGGATTTTTATGGAAATGTTCCTTTGGATACCTTATATGGCGATTTTACTCCAAAAGCAAATACGCCAAGGGCCGATGTATTTAAATACATTGAAAGCGAAGTAAAAAAATCGATCAATAGCCTTAGTGAAGAAACCGGAATATCGACCTACGGACGGCCGAACAAATGGACCGCTTACGCATTACTTGCAAAAATGTATCTGAATGCTGAATATTATACCGGTACAGCCCGTTGGAACGATTGTATTGCAGCTTGCGATGCTGTGATTAATTCAGGCAAATTTGCCATTGAACCTCGCGCTTCATACCTGAAAATGTTCTATCCTGATAATGGTCCGCAGATGAAAGAATTCATTTTCGCTGTTCCGTTTGATCCTTCTGCAACAGCTTATCCGGGAACCAACGGTATGATGTACCGTGCCCGCTACGATGTGCCGCGTTCGGAACGTGCAAAATTTGGTTTACCATTCACGCCAAGTGCTGCAATGAGCACGCTTCCTGAATTTTACGCACTTTTCAACGATCCAGGCGACATTCGTAATGACCAATGGTTAACTGGTTTGCAATTTATGGCCGATGGAGTTACCCCGGTAACTGTAACTACTACTAAAAAAGGGTACGATCAATTCTACACAGGTTCCGACGGTGGAGCTGCTTATACTTACCAGGTTAACCTTACTCCTGACATTGTTTTGCGTCAGAATAAAGATTTGTTCGATTGCGGAAACGACGAAATTGCCTGGAATATGGGATACCGTAACATCAAATTCTATCCCGACAAAACATCAACCAGCCGTAACCAGAACAACGACATACCATACCTTCGCTATTCCGATGTTGTCCTGATGAAAGCTGAAGCAATTCTTCGTGGCGGCACTCCAACTTCGGGTCAAACAGCTTTGTCGTTGGTGAACATGATTCGCAGCAACCGTTCTACATCTCCTGCATGGACAAGCGTTTCGCTTGAAGATCTTTATAAAGAACGTAGCCGCGAGTTTGTGTACGAATATTGGCACCGCAACGATATGATCCGTTTTGGTAAATTTGAAGGCAAATGGGGCTTCAAAACCAACTCCGATACCTATCGTCGTATTCTTCCAATACCAACCGATGCGATGAAATTGAATCCGCTGTTGGTTCAGAACCCTGGCTATTAATTGCTGGTATTTGTTATTGAAATATAAAGAGGGGAAGAGGAGTTAACTTCTGTTTCCCTCTTCTTTTTTATCTGTTTGCCTGATTTGATTTTTCAGGCAAGCGGACACAAATTCTTTCCTGCGTCGCGAAATTAGTATCGAATCGCCATTCGAAAGAACCAGTGTACCTCCATCGGTTTTCGAAATGGATGTGACATGGTTGAGATTTACCAAATGACTTTTATGAACCCTTATAAATCCATGATCTGCAAGTAATTCTTCGAATTCGACCAACGATTTGGCTACAAGCAAAGGCTTTTTGGCGGTGAAATACAAATGAGTATAATTACTTTCGCCCTGGCACCGAATGATGGTTTTCACCTCAACAAATTCAACCCGGTCGGAGAGGGGTAGTCCAATTCGGGCGTTGTCGGGCTGTTGTGTATTTCGGTAAAGCTGTTTGATTCGTTCGTTTTCGGTTTGCTGGTTGATGTGCTCACAGGCTTTTTCAACGGCAACCAGTAATTCATTCAGGTTAATGGGTTTCAGGATGTAATCGCTGGCCGAAAAACGGATCGCTTTTATGGCATAATTGTCGTAAGCCGTAACAAAAATCACCTCGAACGGGAAGGTTTTGAAATGTTCCAATAGCTTAAACCCGTTTCCGCCGGGCATTTCAATGTCGAGAAAGATCAGGCGAGGACGAAATTCCTCAATCTTCAGAATGGCTTCGGCTACCGATGCCGCTTCGGCAACAAGTTTCAGTTGCGGGCAATATTGCCTGATTAACCCGGATAAATTTTCGCGTCCGTTCTTTTCGTCGTCGATAACAATTGCCGGAAAAACCATGCTTTTAATGATTAAATTTTATCTCGTAAATTTTGGGCCACATTTTGCCGGTCACAAATATTTTATCGGTTACCGAATCGTAAGCAATGCCATTCATTTCCTGAGACCACGGATATAAGTTTTTTGCTTCGTCGGCCAGGGGCGTCAGATCGAGCAATCCGACCACATTCCCATTTTCAGGATTGATTTTTACAATTGTATTGGTCATCCATATATTGGTATAAATATACCCGTTAATGAACTCCAATTCATTCAGTTTTTCCTTCACATACCCGTTTTCTGAAACAGAAAGCGTTTTAGTTGCCTGCAATGTATTGGGATCGAGATAGGTCAGTTTATGGGTTCCGTCGGACATTATCAGGCTCGTTCCGTCGGTAGTCATTCCCCAGCCTTCATCGCCAGGTAATGGAAATTCTCCCAGCTTCCTGAACGATTCGGCATCATAAATAAACCCGATTTTGTTTTTGTAGGTAAGTTGATACACTTTGCCGTTCAGAAACGAAATGCCTTCGCCAAAGTACTTTTGTTTATCCAGTTCGACGCGCTTTTCAATTTTACCGGTTTTTAGGTCAACCACGCCAAAAAGAGAGCGGGTTTGAGGGATTTCTTTAGCGGCTCCGGTACTTTCGTACAGTTTACCATCATGTACCAGTAATCCTTCGGTAAAAGCGGTTGTATCGTGAGGGAATGAATTTACCAGGATATAGTCGATGGCAGGTATCACAGGTTGCGATTGCTGTATATTTTTCGAATTTTCGCGCTTTCCGGTGCATGCAACCAAAAGCGCCAACCCCAAAGCGAAAAGAATATTTTTGCTCATTTATAGTTACTTATCAGTTATTTTTTTGTTTCAAAGACCTGGGAACCGGCAATTTCATGTATCTGACGGTTTCTTCCGATCCACAATTATTGACACATTTTTTCCAGGTTTCAACTTTGATACCACCTTTGAGTATTTGTAATGATTGTGATGGCAAACATAGTGAATGTTGACGTTTTATTATTTCCAAACCCTGGTTTTATTGATTTCTTCTTTATCGCGGAATGCTTTTTCGAGATCGATTTGGTAACGATTGGCAATAGAGTTCACAAATATTAATATATCAGCCAGTTCTTCGTCGATTGTTCCAATTTTCGAATTGCTGTCGATTTTTATATTCTCTTGTTTACGGATGGCCTTAAAGAGTTCTCCAACTTCTTCGCCCAGCATCAGGCATTTTTGTAAAACTGATTGTTCGGCAAAGCCTCGTTCTTCTTCAAGCTTAATTACATACTCCTGAATATCGCTTAATGTTGGATTGGCTTTTAGATTAGGCATATTTGTTTGATTAAAATGGTTGGTATATTTGACACTACTTGGTTAATAAACAGACATGATTTTATAATTTACTGATTGTCAGTTGATATAAATCTAGTTTGGTTTGAGTCAGGTTCTTAAATCAGGCGAAGGAAAATACAATTTATTGCCTTTAATTCAGGTGCTTTTTTATCATGTTCAGTAAAATATCTTTCTTTATCGGTTTGCTCAAATAATCGACGCATCCTTCACTAAAAGCTTTTCGTTGTTCATCAATTGTGGCGTAAGCTGTTTGCAATATAATTTTCAAATTCGGGTTCTTCGTTCGGATCAGACGTAGGGCTTCGTAGCCGCTAATATCGGGCAACCTCACGTCCATTAACACCAAATCAATGTTTTGTATATTCGATTTTTCGATGGCAGCGGCACCTGTTCCGGCCTGAAGGATAATTAGACCCGTACCTGCTAAAACTTCATTCAGGTATTCGGCATTGTTGGCGTCGTCTTCAACAATAAGAATAGTTTTACCTGATAATTCAGAATGTTGAGTGTTAATAACTTCCTGTGGTTCGGCGAGTGCTGCCCGGTTGGGTTGATATGGAATGGTAAAATAAAACGTGCTTCCTTTGCCCGGTTCTGATTCGAGAGAAACATGGCCGCCCAGCAAGCTCACCAGCGCTTTTACTATGGAAAGCCCAAGCCCGGTTCCTCCGGTATTTTTTTTGCCTTTATGTTGAATTTGAGTAAAACGGTCGAAGATATACTGGTGTTTATCCTGGGGTATTCCAATTCCGGTGTCCGACACTGAAAATATCAGGTTATTGGTATTGTCGAGTTTACAGGTGCCTTCTATTTTTCCTTCGTCGGTAAATTTAAAGGCATTGCTAATCAGGTTGATGAATATTTGCTTCAGCTTAACATTGTCGGTTAAAATCAGGTTTTGTTCATGATTACTGAAAGCGTGTAGATTTAGCTCAATGTGTTCTTTGTTTAATCGTTTCTGGTATTCATTAAAAAACGAAGAAAGCTCTGAAAACAACTCCTCGAGGTTAGTCGCAGTCATGTTTGCCGGTAATTGTCCCGACTCGATTTTTGAAATATCGAGTATATCGTTTATAATATCGAGCAAATCATTGCATCTCAGGTTAATTATGTTGGTATAATTTTTTAATTTGACACTGTCGTTAGCGCAATCGGGCAATAATTCCGAAAAGCCCATGATTGCATTCATCGGGGTTCGTATTTCATGGCTCATGTTTTGCAGGAACGCTGTTTTCAGCCTGTCGCTTTCTTCTGCTCTTTTTTTTGCAATAACCAACTCTTCTTCAGCCTTTTTCCGATCTGTCACATCGTGAATAATTGAATGTAATACCTGTTTCCCATTGAAATTTATTTTGCTCGAAAATACTTCAACATTTCTTAAACTCCCATTGGCCAGCCTGTGAATAAATTCAACGTGCATTTTTTGGTTTATCATGGCATTTTTTATGGCCTTTTCGATTTCTTCTTTGGATAGGGTATTAATTTGGGCGATATTCATTTGCTTCAATTCTTCGCGAGTCCAGCCATAATAGTTTTCGGCAGCAAAATTCGAATTAATAATTTGCCCCGATGACGGATCAATCAACAGTTTTATAGCAACATGGTCTTCAAACAGCTTGAGATAGTCTTCGCGGCTCTGCTCAAGTTTTCTGAAGGTATTTTTAAGTTCGGTAATGTCCATCGCAACGCCGATGATACCTACATTGGGCAAAGGCGATAGCGAATTGTAATGATAAGCTTCATTTACCTTTGATTCGAAATTTGTTAGTTCGTTTGATAGCGCTTTTTTTACCGCCTGGACTATTGCCGGATGGTCTTTATAAACGTCGAATACCGAAAAGCCAACAACTTGATTCGGTTTCAAACCAAGGCTTTTTAACCCGGCCCCAATTGACAATCTAAAAATGCCATCTTTATCTATCACATATAATATTATAGGCAAATTATCTACCGTAGTTTTTATAATAGCTTCATTTTTAGTAAGTTCTTCTTCGGCCCGTTTTCGTTCGGTAATATCCCGGGCAATGGAGAGAATTAATGTTTTACCCTTATAGGTTGTTAAATTTGAACTGACTTCAACAGCTATTATCTCTCCATTTTTTGTAATATGCTCTGTTTCATAAACAGTTCTCTGGTTATTGATGAATAGTTGTGTGTTTGAGATAACTGTTTCTTTTTGAGTCAAAGAGTTTATATCGAGCGGTGTTTTTTGCAATAGTTCTTCCCTCGAATAGCTGAGCCTTTGGCAGGCAATATCGTTTACATGAATAAATTTCCCCAATGTTCCGTCGGAGTTTAATTCCGATGTAAAAACAGCATCATTAAGGTTTTCGTACAACATTCTGTATGTTTCTTCGCTTTCACTTATTGTATTATTCAGCGTCATCAGTTCCATTCGCTGGAATGTCATTTCGCTGATAATCTGGGTCATATTGAGTAAGAAATCCATCGCGGTTTTCACTTTCTCTTCCGAAACAATCGGAACCTCTTTAAGCGCTTTCATGTATTTGGTTTCATTGAACCCAAATTGCCTTGCTTGTTCTTCAAAAAACTTGTAATCAGGTTTTTCAAAAAAGAATTGTCCCGAGAACAGGTTAGCAATGTGCTCTCCTTTAATTATAATAGGTACAGCAACATCAGTTAGTCCGTTCAAACATTTGTAGCAATGGTATTTTTCGCCTTTGTTCATTTGCCCGGATAATTCGGTATCGCTGATTGTACATCGGGTTGAAGTAAGAGTATGTACCCGGTGAAAGTTTGTGCAAATTTGTCGCCATCCCGATTTTGACAACACATTACCATCCAGGTCTAAAATAGCAGTTACAAAGCCTGTTGACTGGTTAAATCCTTCGAGCAGAACATTTACTTTATCAAAGTCGATATAATCTATAACTCGCGTTTGCATGATCTATTCCCAGGGGTGTTTAAATGATTTTGAATCTTACTAATTTACAACTAATTTTCGTTCGAACGTAATTCTAAATTCTGTTGGCTGATTTGTTTTACCAAAAGAAATAAGGAGAATTGTTTGTTGATTTACAATGAGTTGTCATTATTAGTCAAATATGGTTGTTTTTCTGGATTCGGTATTGGCGGATTAAAGATTGCATTTGAATCTATGCTGAAGACATGAAAATCCGGATAAACCGAACTTGTCGGTTCACCGGATTTTTTGTGTTCCTGAAAACAGAATCAGGAGGTTTGCAATTTAGACTGGTTTCCCTTTTGTGGAAAGATAAGGGAAAGTATAACTGAAAGCAGAAGTATTGCCATGATTGTGAGCAACGAGATTGTAATGGGCACTTTATAGAAATCAACAATTACCATTTTGGTTCCTACAAAAGCCAGAATTGCCGCCAAACCATATTTCAGGAGATGGAAATATTTGGTTATTCCGGCCAGGGCAAAATACAAGGCCCGTAATCCTAAAATGGCAAATACGTTGGAGGTGAAAATGATAAACGAATCTTTCGAGATGGCCAAAATGGCTGGAATGGAATCAACGGCAAAAATAAGGTCGGTAAATTCAACCACGAGCAAAACAATAAACAGCGGAGTTGCCATCGTTTTGGCATTAATCCTGACAAAGAATTTTCCTCCGTACATTTGGTCGGTAACCGGGAAAAGCTTTTTGAAGAGCCTGACCAGTGGATTTTTATCAGGAACCACCTGCTCGTCTTTGTGAAACAGCATTTTGATGCCGGTGAAAATGAGGAACACACCGAAAATGTAAATGACCCAATGGAATTTGTTGATGATGGCAACTCCGGCAAAAATGAAAATGGCCCGCATGATTAAGGCGCCAATAATTCCCCAGAACAAAACTTTGTGCTGGTATTTGGGCTCCACATTGAAAAACGAGAAAAGCATGATGAAAACAAACAGATTATCAACGCTCAGCGATTTCTCGATGAGATAGCCTGTTAAAAATTCGAAGGCTTTTTCTTTGCCCAGGTAAATGTAAATTCCGTAGTTAAATACCAAAGCGAGCGAAATCCAAACCACGCTCCAAATCAAGGCTTCCCTGATTTTTACTTCGTGCGATTTGCGGTGAAATACGCCCAGGTCGAGCGCCAGCAAAAGGATTACAAATGCGATAAATCCTATCCAGACTGTAGAGTCGATAACCATACTATAATTTTTAAATGATTAAACTTATTAAAATAAAGCCGCCAATGAGCAAAACGGTGAAGCCCATTGCCAGCATGTTAAAATATTTGTCGATAAACTGCTTAATATTGGGCCCAAATTTCCAGATCAGCCAGGCAATCAGGAAAAAACGGGCTCCACGGCTTATTACCGAAGCGATAAAAAACATGAACAGGTTTATTTCGAAAGCCCCGGCAGTAACGGTGAAAACTTTATACGGAATAGGAGTGAAGCCCGCAGTAAAGATGATCCAAAAATCCCAGGTGTTGAACAGGTTTTGGATGCTGTGGTATAAACCGGTTGTGAACCCCGGGATGTTATCAAAGAAGAAATTGGCTAAGGCGGTAAATTCGCCCGATGCCGAGATCCAGGTGTAATAGCCTAATCCATAGCCAATAAATGCACCTAAAACCGAGCCAATGGTGCAATTAAGTGCAAACTTAAACGATTGGGTTTGTGAACCTAAAGCCAGCGCAATGAGCAAAACATCGGGCGGTACAGGGAAAAATATCGATTCGGTAAATGCCAAAATAAATAATGCCCAGGCTCCATACGGCGATTCGGCCCAGCTTAATATCCATTGGTATAAATTGCGAAAGAGGGTCATAGCTTGTTTTTTTTTGAATGTTAAATAGCTGTGTCGGGCATATCAAAAAGCCTTGCAATCAGGCGGTAAATAATCGACACGGCGATTAATGTTATTCCAATTCCGAACAATGCTGTGATTGTCAGAAACTTCCTGAACTGTTGATTATTTCTGAAGGTTTCCCAAAAGTATTGTCGCCTGAAATTGTGGCTGTGTCTCATTTTCAACGGTTTGAAGATGATTTGATTTTTGTGGGAATATTCCTGTTCGTTCATTGTCTTCAGGGCTAAAAAAATAACCAGATTTTTGGCGTAACGCGGATTTTAGAAACCGAAAACCAGATGTTTTCAGCAGGCGTAGAGGTTGAATGCGGGCAAAGGTTCGCGGATTCATTCAATTGGTCAACCGAAAGGCAGAGTGACAAGGTTATGACATCTCAAACACTAATCGGTGATTGTCGTTCATTTACAGGTAGTTAAATGATATTGTGCGCGAGTTGCGGTAGAATCAAAATTGGGGCGGTCTCCATCCCGAATCGGTGAAGCCGGAAAAAATAAAAGGTTTTGAAGAACCCGAAACGGAGTAAAACTGAGTATCGAAACAGGAGAACTCAAAATTCAGGCTGAAATGATCGTCATCAAACATATCCTGATCATTGTTTGTCTGGATATTATCATCATTCTGATTTGTAGTTAGTTCTGTTGATTCGGTATGAGTACAGGCATAGCTTTGTACTTCCAATCCGGCGCAAAACAGAATCAGCAATACGAACATAAAACGGAACAATATGTTTTTGTTTGAGTTCATCTCACGAAAATGAGCAATTTCAACACAAATTTGAGTAGTTTGATTGTTAATAAGCGTTAATGTTTATTAAACTACTGGCCTTTAATCAGCCGAATAAATTCTTCGCGGGTAGCCACTCGCTCAAAAGCGCCTGTAAAGTCGGAAGTAGTGGTCGTTGAATGTTGTTTTTGCACGCCGCGCATTTGCATACAAAGGTGTTGTGCCTCGATAACAACAGCCACACCAAGCGGATTCAGCGTATTTTGGATGCACTCTTTGATTTGGGTGGTTAGCCGTTCCTGAACCTGCAACCGGCGGGCGTAAGCATCAACAACGCGGGCAATTTTGCTCAATCCGGTAATGTAGCCATTGGGGATATAGCCAATGTGAGCTTTGCCAATAAACGGGAGCATGTGGTGCTCGCACATCGAGTAAATTTCGATGTCTTTCACGATAACCATCTGGCGGTAATCTTCTTTAAACATGGCCGAACGCAATATTTCCTCGGGATTTTGCTCGTATCCCTGAAACAGGAACTGCATTGATTTAGCCACTCTCAGCGGTGTTCGGGTTAATCCTTCGCGGGCAGGATCTTCGCCTAAAAGCTCAATGATTTGTTTGAAGTGTTCGCTCAGCTTTTCGGTTGTTTCCGAGTCGAACTGCTCAATTTTACGGTAGGTTCCGTCTTTTCCGTTTAATGTAAATTCCATTTGGCGCTCCTTTCTGCAAGGTTTTCAAACCTGTTTGTTTGCAAAGGTAGCAAGATCGATTAAACAGATTGAGCCGAAGCTGATTTTTGCGAAATGTTTCAGATTCAGTTAAACTGGCACTAAATAAGGAATTAGTCAATAGCCGTTAGAAACGAGTTTTCATTTTTCTAATGACTTATTTCCAATGACTTTTTCCTATCTCGTGAAAACCCAGTCGTTTTCTCCTGAAAGCTGGTTGTTAAAGTAGTAGCCTTCCACGTCAAAAGCCTTTATTTCTTCAGGATTGGAAATGTTATTCTGAATAATAAAGCGGCTCATCAATCCTCGGGCTCGCTTGGCAAAAAACGAAATCATCTGGTATTTTCCGCCTTTGTTTTCCTTGAATGCGGGGGTTATGATTCGGGCCTTTATTTTCTTAGTATCAACAGCGCTGAAGTACTCGTTCGACGCCAGGTTGATCAGTATTTTTTGATCGTGTTGCGCCAGTTCTTCGTTTAATTTTGCTGTAATCTTGGTTTTCCAGAATTCGTAAAGGTCTTTTTTACTGCCAATTGTAATTTTGGTTCCCATTTCGAGGCGGTAGGGTTGAATGCGGTCGAGTGGCTTCAGCAAACCATATAATCCTGAAAGTATGCGGAGTTTTTGCTGTGCAACTGCAAATTCGGCCTCCGAAAATGTTTCAGCTTTCAAACCCTGGTAAACATCGCCGTTGAACATCAGCACCGACTGCCACGAATTTTCAGGAGTGAAAACCGGATGCCAAGCCTGAAAACGCTGGTAATTAAGCTCTGCCAGCTTGGGCGAAATGTCCATTAGTTTTGTAATCTGGGCAGGCTTTTTCTTTTTCAGTACTGCAATTATTTTTTCTGATTCGGGTAGAAAATCAATTTCAGAATATTGATCGAATTGTACCGGACATTTGTCGTACAATGTTTTGGCAGGCGAAACAACAACAATCATGGTTCTTTTTTTAGTTCAGCTTTAAAACAAAGATAGGCAACCAAAGTTGAAATGATGTTTGTAACTACAGGAAATGGAGAGATTTCTGAATGTGATTGCAGTTTCGCTGGGAGATTTCTCACTTTGTTCGAAATGACAATCGCCTTGATTTTTAGTGGTACAGGAACGGGCGGCTTTGAATGAATTCGTCATTCAGAGCGTAGCGAAGAATCTCTTAATCTTAATAATATCCAACTGAAAATAAAAGCGGAAAGAAAAATGATCTTCCCGCTTTCGGATTGGTTTTGAATTGCCTGTGGTATAAATCACCAAACGTATGTTCCGGTTGCTCCTTCGGGAAGTGTTGCTGTAACTGATTTCCCGTTGTATTTAATGCTGAATTGCTGTGCGGTTTTGGCGTCGTTGATCACGATCAAAACCATTTTGCCGTCAGGAGTTTTAAAGGCCGCATTTTGAAGGTTTTCGGGCAAATTAGAGTCGATGCGCACCGAGCCGGGGCGAACAAATTTGGCCGCATGAGCCAAAATGTAATAAGCCGGATTGCGGGAAACTTTGTTCCCATCTACGGTTATGGTTCCGAGACATTGGTCGCATCCGCCGTCGTTGGTATGCGGGTCGTATTTAGGGTCGGAAGCCATGTTCCATTCCAGCACATTGCGGCACCAGTTGCGGGTTCCGCCAATAATGAGTGTGCGCACATGCCACGACAGGTCGCCGGCCAGATTTCCGGGAGCGCCAACCCATTGCTCGGTAAAATACAAGTTTTTGTTGGGATGAGCTGCGTGAACTTTGCTCAGCTCTTCAATGGTTCCGCCGTATAAATGGAAAGCCGATCCATCGACATATTGTGCGGCTTCCTGATCGTTTAAAATCTGGATTGGGTAGTCGATCCGATCGGCATTGTGGTCATACACTATAATTTTAGTCTTAATTCCGGAGGCTTTAAACGCAGGTCCGAGGCTTTTCTTAATGAATTCGGTTTGATCAGCAGCCGTCATGTACATGCTTGGCGTATTGCCGGGGTGCAAAGGTTCGTTCTGAATGGTAATGGCATCGATGTTAATTCCTTCGGCTTTCATGGCCTGAATGTATTTCACAAAGTATTTGGCATACGCATCGTAATATTCCGGTTTCAAACTGCCACCTTTGAATTTGCCGTTTGTTTTCATCCAGGTTGGGGCAGTCCAGGGCGAAGCCATCAGTTTGATCTTCGGATTGATGGCCAAAATTTCTTTCAGTACCGGAATCAAGTCTTTCTTTTCAGGTTCCAGACTGAATTTTTCCATGTTCACATCGGTTTGTCCTTCAGGCAGATCGTTGTAGGTAAAGAGGTGGTCGCTCAAGTCCGATGCACCAATTGAAAGTCGCAAATAGCTAATTCCGATGTTGCTTCCGTCGGTAGCAAAAAGTTCTTTCAGGATTTGTGCACGGCTGGCTTTGTCCATTTGGTTCAGAACCAGGGCGCTTCCGCCGGTTAAACAATTGCCAAAACCATCAATCGTCTGGAATGTCTTGCCCGCATCGACCAAAATTGTTGGTATTTTACTGCTTGACTGAGCTATGCTGATACTTGCATTCTGTTTCTGAAACAGGATATTGGTAGCCGGACTGGTAATCCACGCTTCCACTTTGGGCTCGGATTTCCCCTTGGAGGCAGCTTCTTCGGCCTGACTAAAATTGCAACCTAAAAGTATTAGTAATGAGAATAATAGCTTCATATTTGGCGTTTTTAGAATTTGTTTTTCGTAGAGCGGTTATTTATCCTGGCAGGCACCACAACAACTCGACCTGCCAGGAAATTTAACCAATACCAGTTTCGATTAACTGGCGGTATTATTTTTTCTGATACACTCGAACATAGTCAACAACCATTGCGCGCGGAAAAATGGAATCGTCAATGCCTTTTTGTCCGCCCCAGTTTCCGCCAACCGCCACATTCAGTAGTAAATGAAATCGTTTGTCGAAAGGCCATTCTTTGTATCCGCTACCTTCATTTTTAAAGGTGAAGTACAGTTTGTCGTCAACGTAAATGCGGTATTCGTTGGGTTCCCATTCCAGTTGGTAGTTGTGAAAGTTGGCGTAGCAATCGTTAATAGTGGTTCTGCTGCTTTTTTGTGTTCCGGCCACGTGATTGTACGATTGTGTGTGCGACGAAAATACAATGACATACGGATCGTAGCCCACGTTTTCCATGATGTCGATTTCGCCGCTCGCCGGCCAGTTGCCATATTCCCAGTCGGTTGGCAACATCCAGATTGCCGGCCACATTCCACGTCCCTCCGGAAGTTTTGCGCGAACTTCCACTTTCCCATACAGCCAGTCGCCTTTCCCCTTGGTAATCAGGCGGGCCGACGAATATTTTTTACCATCCGTATCTTCTTTGCGGGCGGTGATGTACAAAAGGCCATCTTTCACCTCGGCATTTTTAAGCTGTTCGCTGGTATAGTGTTGCGCTTCGTTGTTTCCCCAGCCGCTGGCATTGCCTTGGGTGTCGTAACTCCATTTTTTGCTGTCGGGAAGTCCGTTGTAGTCGAATTCGTCGCTCCAAACCAATTGCCAGGCTTCCGGTTTTGTTTGCTGACTTTTTGCTGAAAAGGTTAGACCGGCGACGAAAAAAATAAATGTCGATAAGATTAGAGGTCGGTTTTTCATTTTTTGATCTGATTTGAGTTAAATTATTCGGGATTAGTTTTTTATAGTGTGGATTTAATTGTTTACCAGATGTAAGTTCCAACAGCGCCCGCGGCCAATGTTGTAGTTGCTATCGCATTGTTAAACTGAATGTTGAACGTTTGACTTGTTGCGCCTTCATTCAACACAATCAGTACTTTTTTGCCTTCAGGAGTTTTAAAAGCTACGTTCGACAATGGATTAACCAGGTTCGATTCGATGCGCACCGATCCGGGTTTCACAAATTTGGAAGCGTGTGCAATCACATAGTACGAAACATTCCGAATAGTTGACGTACTGATGGTTACACCGCCCATACACGAAGAGCAACCACCGTCGGTATGCGGGTTATAGCCAGGATCGGATGCCAGATTCCATTCAATCACATTTTTGCTCCAGTTGCGTGTTGCGCCAATAATCAGGTTTTTGACATGCCATTTAAAATCTTCGGGAAAATTGCCCGGTCCGCCAACCCATTGCTCAGTAAAATACACATTTTTAGCAGGAAATGCGTTGTGCAGGTCGCTCAGAGTGGAAATACTTCCGGCATAGAGGTGAAAGGCAGAACCATCGACATATTGGGCCGCTTCGGCATCTTTTAAAATAGTCAGCGGATAGTCCGGTACGTCGCAGTTATGGTCGTAAACAATGATTTTGGTGTCGATTCCGGCGGACTTAAATGCCGGACCAAGATAGGTTTTTATGAAGGTGGCCTGCTCGGTAGCCGACATCGCCATGCTTGGATTGTTGTACGGGTTTAGTGGTTCGTTTTGCGGAGTGATGGCTGCAATCGGAATTCCTTCGGCTTTCATGGCCTGAATGTATTTCACGAAATAGTTGGCGTATGCGCCATAAAATTCGGGTTTCAGGCTGCCACCTTTCGGGCTTCCGTTGGTTTTCATCCATGCCGGAGCCGACCAGGGCGAACCTAAAATTTTGATCTTTGGGTTTAGTGCAATAATCGCTTTTAATACCGGAATCAGGTTTGCTTTATCCGGATTTATGCTGAAATGCTCCAGCGTGGGGTCGGTTTGCCCTGCCGGAAGATCGTCGTATGAAAAAACGGTTGCATCTAAATCAGATGCTCCGATGCTGATTCTCAGATAGCTGATCCCAATGAATGTGCTGTCGGCCGTGAACAGTTCTTTGAGCAAATCGCTTTTGGTTGCTGATGCCAATTGATTAATCAAATAAGCGCTGCCACCGGTAAGTGCAAATCCAAATCCGTCGATGGATTGGTAAGTTTGCGTAGTATCCACAACAATGCTCGGATTGTAATTGCCCGTATTACTAAAATTCAATGCCTTTGTTTGTTTTTTGAAATAGATAGCCTGGCCCGGATCGGTTAGCCAGCAGGTAATATCCGACTTATTTCCCGTTGGATTTGGTGTAGGATCGGGATCGGGCTGCGTCTCGGTTTTCGACTTGCTGCACGAAACAAATCCCGCCAGTAAAATAACGAGCAAAAGATAAAAAAGTCTGTTCACGTTTAAAATCATGTTGGTTCAATTAGTTTTCCTGAAATACGCGAACATAGTCGACAAACATACGCTGCGGAAACGCTGTTGACGAATCAGGCGAACCGGGCCAGTTGCCGCCAACAGCCACGTTGAAAATGAAGAATTGCTCGGCATTGAACGGGTAGTTTGCAGCTCCAACGTCGGTAGCATTCACGGTACAATACAACTGGTCATCAATCAGCCATTGCATCTGGTCTTTTTTCCAGTTCAGGCTAAAAACATGAAACTGCTGTGAGAAATTGCCCGTTGGCAGGTTATAATTGGCTCCTTTCGAAGCATGTGCACCCGAAGCGTTTTTCCAGTGCGCAGTTCCGGTAACCCGCGATGGGTAAGTGCCAATCAGTTCCATAATGTCGATTTCTCCACAGGCGGGCCATCCGGCCGACGAAATGGTGTTTCCCAGCATCCAAAGTGCGGGCCATATTCCTTTATCCACAGGTAGTTTGGCGCGAATATCAACTCGTCCGAACTTAAACGACTTTTTGTTCTGAGTTGTCAGTCGTGCTGAAGTATAATTGAATCCGCCGGCATTTTCTTTTCGGGCTTCAATAATCAGTTTCCCGTCGGATAGAAACGAGTTTTTCAGGTTAGAAGTATAGTATTCAAGCTCGTTGTTTCCCCATCCGCCCGAGCCATTTCCAATTTCCTGGTTCCAGTCGCTGGAGTTTAATGCTGAAGCTGAAAATTCGTCGCTCCATGCCAGTGTATAACCCGAATAGGCGAGAGGAGTGGAGTATCCGGAGTTATCGGTGGGTAAGTAAGTTCCATCTTCAGTAATTATTGTTCCTGTTGCCGCTTGTGTTTTTAGTCTGCAATTCTTCGGGTTACTTAGTTTTACTGAAAATTGAAGGTTACTTTGGCGCAAATTAGTTGGGTCGCCTGTGAGTTGAACATCGATAATTGCCTGTGTTTTTCCGGCCGGAATGGTAATGGTGCCCAATGCTGCAACAAAATCTTTGGTGGCAGTGGCTGTTCCATCGGTAAGCGAATAATCAAACGAAACCGGATTGGCGCTCGTTGTACTGATATTGGCATAAAACTGCATGGTTGAGTTTGCTGTTGCTCTGGGCTGACTCATGTCGTTCATGGTGACTTCAGGTAAACCTACCGGGTCGGGAGTATCCGTATTCGAATCGTCAGATTTTCCACACGAGAAAAAAATGGTCGTGCAGGTTAATGCAAATGCCAGCAATTTTAATTTACAATCATTCATAGCGAAACAGCTAATGGTTCAATGTTAAAATCCAGGGTAAAAGAAGATAAAATGGAGGAGTTTCTTACCCCTCCATTTATCCTTTTTCTCTTTAACAAGCAAAAACCTTGGTTTTTGCGAATCTTACTGCGCTGGTTTTAATTTCAGGTACCAGGCATTCCCCGTTTCGGTGCCCTGAACTCTTAAGTACATGTAATTTGGATTCAATACCATGATTTCATAATCTTTCTGAACAGCTCCGTATCCGATGAATGTAGAGTTGCCAGCTAATAAAATACTGGTTGATGTTGATGGCGCTGAAGGATTAACACCTGAGCTCGCTGGAACGAACGAAAATGCAGAGCTTCCTCCGGTATAGCTGTAACAACCCTCGTCGCCCGATGACGGAATTCCAGGCAAAGTGGTCAAAGCGCCTGTTTTTGTGAATGCGCCATCAGGAGTGGCAACATCGAGTTTGTAGCTCTTGGTTGCGCTGTTTACCGAGAAGGTAAAACGTGCCGTATAGAAACAGTTGCAGCACGAAGCTTTCTCGTTGACGGCAGACGACCACCATTCGGGAGTTGCCGATGTATTGCTCCACGGACCTACGCCCAAGTGTCCCGGAACACTTTTATCAACCATCCAGGTCTTAGATGAACCGCCAGTTAAGTCAGCAACAATTTGCGGATCGACAGAGAAATCGCTGCGAACAGTTATTTCTTTTGTTGCAATGGTTGAAGTACCGCCTTTACCATAAGCTACGGCCGTAATGAGGTATTTATTTACGCCAAGATTGGTGTATTTTTTAGTTACCGTTCCGGTTGACAGGTAATTCAGGTCGAGCGGAGTACTGGCGTCATAGTCAATTTTGTACGAAATAGCGTTATCGGCTTTAACAGTGATAATCACATCGCCCGAACCATCGCCGGTTGGATTGGCCGTATTGGCGCCAACAATTTGTGTATCAATGGTCAGGTTGGCTGGTGCAGTGAGTTCCCCCAGCGAGTAATCTTTGTCGGAGCAACTGTAATTGGCGATAAGTATCAGAACTATCCCCATCAGGTATTTTATCGTTGTTTTCATAATCGTTAGTCTTAATTGGTTAGTCTGAAATTATCGATGTAGAAGAATGCTCCGGCGCCATCAAATGTGTCGTTGAAACGTAAAACCAGTTGACCGAATTTAGTATTGGCTGGAATTTCGCTTATCGTACTAAAATCGAATATGAGTTCTTCCCATTCGCCCGATTTTGTGACTGGCACTTTAAGCACTGCTACTCCATTGGCAGGCACTCCGCCTTCGGCTGATTCAAGTTCCATGTTTATCTTTTTGCCAATTAACGCAGGATCAGGATTGTAAACCAATACTTTAACAACTTTGCCAACAGCAAAATCGATGGAAGTATTCAATGGGCTATATGTTCCGCTCCATCCTTCGTATCCCTTGGTATATTTGCCAACGGTTGCGCTTGTGTTAAGACCGGCAGGATTTGGATTAGCCACTTTTTCAAATTTCTGCCCGCCGCCAAATGTTCCGAAAAAATAATCGATAAATTCGTTTTCGAAAGTAATGGGCAAGCCAAACAGGTCGGTTATTTTTACAGCAGTTATTTTTTGAGTTTTGGCAGCTCCTCCGCTCAACGCAACAACTGTAACATTGTAATTTCCTGATTTGGTATATTCGTGTGTCAACGTTTGATCTTTAGCCATTGCAGTACCGGTTTCGTTGGTAACATCGCCGAAGTAAACCAGGTATGAAGCCGCATAATCGGCTGTTGCACTAATTGTTAGTTTGTGTACAGTGTGATCGATATTAACCGAAAGGTTTTCAGGAGCGCGGTAAGTTACCTGCAACGGATAGGTTGTTGACGTTTCTTTTCCGGCAATATCGGTCGAAACAATAGTTACGGTGTAATTTCCTTCAGGATAAGCATGAGTTACGCTACCTCCCGGAAGAACGGTTGCCGAGGCCGAAGTTCCTGTTCCGTGTCCAAAGCTGATTTTAAAGGAGGATACCCCTTCGCCCGATGGAGTAATGCGAACATTTCCTGAATTGTCGTTGCTGATGGCGAATACTTTATTGAGGTTTGCCGGCGCAACCGAGTCTAAAAACGACAGGTCTTTATCTAGTCCATCTTTCAAGGTACAACTACTTGCTCCAATCAGAAGCAGTGTTGCCAGGCTCAAAATTGATGTTATTTTTTTCATTGTTCTGCTTTTTAAAGAATGTAAGAATTAATATCCCGGGTTCTGAACCAGTTTTGTACCCTGTAATTCGCGGTACGGTATCGGGAAAATTTCGTTTTTCCCGGCAGTAAATCCTCTACTGGCAAGTTTAGTGGCAGCATCGCCCCAACGTACAAGGTCGAAGAAGCGGAATCCTTCGCCAGCTAATTCGAGGCGACGTTCGGCTTTAATTGCTGCCATGCTCACCGGAACAGATGTGAGTCCTACACGGGCGCGAACAGCATCGAGTAAAGCCTGGGCTCTTGCTCCGGTTGCGCCAAGGGCTTCAGCTTCCAATAAATAGGTGTCGGCCAGCCGAATAGCATAAGTGTCTTGTTTATAGTTTAATACAGCATCGCCCGATCCTGTTGAAACGTCTGACTGGCGAGGAGTAAATTTGTTCAGGAAATAACCGGTATCCTTATATCCACCAATATAATCGGCTTTTCCGGCTGCTTTCAGTGCTTTCAAATCAAGAACTGTTGCTTCGAACCGCGGATCCGATTTTGCAGCATCGTAAAAATCCTGGGTGAATACATTAAAGCTCCATCCCGAAGGGAGGTCAGGCGCTGAAGAGCCTTCAGGGCGCGAATAACTACGCGGGCCAACCATAACGTTTACCGAGTTGCCTTCGTCAGAACCCGAACCCCAGTTGCCCCAGCCCGAACTACCTACGCTGCTGTGGCAAACTTCGAGAATTGATTCAGTATTAAATTTATTGGATACCACCCATAAATCTCTGAAACTCGACAATAAGCGATAGCCATACTGGCTGGTGCCACCGGGAGTTCCGTTTACCTGGGCAAGCTGAGCGGCTGCCAAATCCTTCTTATTCTCGTATAAATAAACTTTACCGAGCAAAGCCTGGGCAGCGCCTTTGGTGAATCGGCCACCTTCGGTATCTGCCGGAACAGTTGCCGGAAGATCGGCAATGGCTTCGGTTAAATCTTTCTCGATTTGGGCATAAACTTCGGTTGGAGTAGCCTGCTTCACGTCATACATATTTGTGGCAGTAAGCGGTTCGAGCAGTAGCGGAATATTCTTGAACATGATTTCGAGGTTGAAATAGCAGAATGCCCGTAATGCCTTGGTTTCGGCTGTGAATCGCTTTTTGAGGTCGTCGCTCATACTAACTCCCGAAATTTTCTGTAACAATGTATTTGCCCTGAAAATACCCTGGTAATAATCGTTCCAGAAGCTGGCAGGCATAATTACCGAATTCAGTGTAAAATTTGAAAATCCCTGGATACCAACGCCGTCCGATTCGCCGCCACCACCAGCGTACTGGTCGTCTGATCCGGCATTCATCATCGTAATCATGTTTTCAAATCCTCCTGAATTTTTCCGCATGACATCGTAAACGCCAACCAGGGCGCTGAAAGCCTGGTCTTCGTCGGCGTAATAATTGGCTGTCAGGAATTTTCCCTGGGGCTGAATGTCAATAAACCCCTTATCGCAGGACATCAATGATGTTACCAGTGCGCCTGCTATCATTATTTTATTTATAATTTTCATTGTCAGTCAGTTTTTTAGAATTGTAATTGAACTCCAAGCATAAATGAGCGGGCTTGCGGATAAACACCTTTGTCGATTCCGAATACGCCACCGCCAATTTCAGGATCGTAACCCGAATATTTGGTTAAAGTCAACAGGTTTTCCGAAGACAAATAGAACCGGAGTTTTGAAGCGCCAATCTTTTTGTACAGGTTCGATGGCAGGCTGTACCCCAATTGCACTACTTTCAGGCGCAGATAATCGCCTTTTTCGAGGTAGAAATCTGACATTTTGGTGAAGTTGCCGTTGGTGTCGTTGCTTGTCAGGCGCGGATAGCTGTTCGAAGTTCCTTCGCCGGTCCAGCGACTTAAGGCTATTGTTTGCCAGTTCGAATTGCTAATGTCGAGACGACGTAAGCCCTGGAAAATTTTGTTCCCGGCAGCTCCTGAAGCAAATGCCATGAAGTCGAAGTTCTTGTATTCCAAATTGATTGTCAACCCAAATGTGTATTTTGGGATGCTGGTTCCGAGGAATGTTTTGTCGGCTTCGGTAATCGTGCCATCGCCGTCGTTGTCAACCCAGCGCAAGTCGCCGGGGTGTGCACCAGGCTGGATCAATCCGCCTGACGAATTTTTATAGGCATTCACCTCAGCCCAGTTCTGGAAGATTCCGGCAGTCCGGTACCCGTAAAATGAGTTGTACGACTGTCCTTCCTGCGTGCGGGTCACTTCGCCCATCGACTGGAACGATGCATCTCCTGAAATGTAGTTGGCATCGGATGCGATGAACAACACTTTGTTTTTCAGGTAGGCAATGTTTCCGTTTACCGAAAAATTGAGTTTCCCGATTTTTTTGCGGTATCCAAGCTCAAATTCAATACCCTGGTTTTCCATGTCGGCAATGTTGCCAACCGGCGACGAAGAAACACCTACATAGCCCGGGATGGTAATTGGGCGAAGAATACCGGTAGTTTTCTTTTTGTAATAATCGAATGTCATGGTAATCGAATTCAGCAACTGAGCGTCGAACCCAATGTTAGCCTGCGAAGTCTCTTCCCAGCGTAAATCAGGATTATCGAGCGAAGCTGGCGAGTAACCCGGAGTAATTGCTCCTGAGCTTCCAATGGTATAATTAAAACCTCCGGTGACCGTTGACAGGTACCCAAAGTCGCTAATCGCGTCGTTACCCACAACTCCATAGCCTCCTCTGATTTTTAACTGGTTAATAATATCGTTCCATTTCCAGAAATCTTCTTTGGTAACGACCCATCCGAGCGAGAACGAAGGAAAAACGCCGTATTTATGATTGGCTCCGAAACGTGAAGAACCATCGCGACGGAGGATACCGGTAAACATGTATTTCTCTTTGTAGTCGTAGTTCACGCGGGAAAATAAAGAAGTTAATTTGTGTTCAACAAAATCCCAGGCGCCGCCTACACGATTGGTGGCATCAGGTATGTTAAAACTGAAAGAGGCATCTTTGTAATTGCTGACAGGCAAATCGTAGAGTGTAACACTTTGTCCGCCACCATTGTTATCGACGTAAGCTCCCTGACCTAACAGAATGGTAAAATTATGGTCTTCAATTCTTTTGTTGTAATTGATTGTATTTTCGATATTCCAATTGAAGACTTTCTCGGTTTGCTTGTAATAATTGTTTTTGAGCACCTGGCTGGTTGCACTAAGGTAGTAAACCGGAGTAAACGACTGGTTGCCCCAGTATGCCAGTTTGGCTCCAAGGGTCGATTTTATCACAAGTCCTTTTGCTATCTCAGCCTGCAAATAGGCATTGCCCACAAAATTATCCGACCATCCGTAAGCTCCTAAACGAGTTTGAATATAGGCCAATGGGTTCGTCATTTCTTGTCCAACCAAAGACGATATTCCATATGGGTTACCGCTGTTGTCGCGAATTACTTTATTGACACTGTATGGCGCCGCGTTGGCAACGGTTGCATCGGTCACAACAATCGGGGTGATTGGGTCGAGGTTGATGGCCGAGCTCAACGGACCGCCGTATTCGCTGTTGGTATTACCAATCCCAACCTGTTTCTGGTGCGTATAGCCCAATGTTTGTCCGAAGGTGAAGATTTTCGAAATCTTGTGCGTGCTATTCAAACGGAAGTTTTCCTGTTTAAAGTTTGAAATGTCGGTAGCAACAATACCTTCCTGGTTTTGAGTTCCGAATGAGGCGTAGAATGTTGATTTACTGTTACCTCCGCTAAGGCTTATCTCGTGCGAGTAGCGCTGTGCATTATCGTTGAAAATGGCTTTCTGCCAGTCGGTTCCGGCTCCTAATTTGCTTAAATCAGAAAATAGAACGTCGCCGCCGCCAGCCAAAGAACGTTCGTTCATTAACGCGCCATACTGGGTTGCATTGAGTAGTTTAAGAACTTTGGCCGGGCCCGATGTTCCGTAAAATCCATTGTAATTGACGGTTAGATTTCCTTCCGAACCTTTTTTTGTCGTTACCAGAATAACACCAGTGGCAGCGCGGGTACCGTAAATGGCCGCCGAAGCAGCATCTTTCAGTACTTCAATCGATTCAATGTCGTTTTGGTTGAGATAGCCTATACCGCCTGCATCAACAACAACTCCGTCAACAACCCATAGCGGGTTATTTCCGCCGCCAAAGGTTGTGACACCGCGCACGCGAATTGTTGCAGCATCACCTGGCTGGCCCGAATTAGAGGCGATTGTAACTCCTGAAACACGGCCCTGCAAAGCCTGATCGACACGGCCCGGAGCAACTTTTTCCAAATCTTTTGATTTTATGCTGGAAATAGCTCCGGTGATTACACTTTTCTTTTGTACCCCATAGCCAACAACCACTACTTCATCAATATTCGTATTTTCGGTAGCCAATGCGACATTGATTACTGATTGATTGTTAACCTGGATTTCCTGTGTTGTCATTCCCACAAAGGAGAAAACCAGCATGGAATTGCCCGGAGCATTTACGACGAATTTACCGTCGATGTCAGTAGTAGTACCATTGGTTGTTCCTTTTACAACCACGCTAACTCCCGGGATTGGTTGTCCATCGTCGGCTGACGTGACAACCCCTTTTACTTGTACTCCCTGCGCAAAAATTGCGTAAGAATACATCAAGATTAAAAGAGCTAAGATTGCTTTTTTCATAAGTAATTTAATTTTTTAGAAAATTCGAAAAAGCGCGTTAAAATGCTTTTTGCGTCTTTGTTGGGGGCAAAATTATCGTCTTATTAATCTCTGTAAAAGCAATAACCTACAGCAAAATTACATCAATAGTAATTTTGTATTACATCAAAACTACATCACTTTACTTTTTAAGTATTTGATATTGTTTATGTTACACTGTTTTAATGAAAAGATAACAATACAGCATACTGTATTTTAACGACAACCTTGGCTTATGGTCGCTTACAAATCGATGATCATTCGGGTTAAATTTTGGTCCCGGTCAATATTTAGTTTCTTTCGCACCCTGTACCTGCAAATTTCGACGCCACGAACCGAAATATTCATTAGCGGAGCTATTTCCTTTGTCGAAATATTCATTCTCAGATATGCGCAAAGCCTGAGTTCTTTAGGGGTTAGGTTTGGATATTTTTCTTTGAGCCGTTTCAGAAAATCTTCGTGAACTTCGTCGAAAGCGCTTTCGAAAACTTCCCACTGTTTCTTATGGTCAATATCTTTATCGATTTTAGTGATCAGTGAGTTTATCTTCTCTTTTAAAAGCTCGTCGGTAGTCGATTTCTTAAGCTTTTCCAGGTCTTCTTTGATTTTTTGGAGAAACTTATTTTTGCGGATAAGGTCCATTGTTTGGTTGGCCAGCTCCTTATCACGGTGAATCATTTCAATCCTTAATTTTTCGTTCTTCAGGTTGATAATTTTCTTTTCAGCTTTCAGCGCTTCCTGTTTATACTGTTGTTCTTTTTGCCTGTATGATTTCAGGTGTTTCAGCCTTTCTTTTCTTCGCGAAACTTCAATCCGTTTCAGGAAATACCAGATAAATAGTATGGTTGACAATAATACGAGAATCGTATATGCCATGTAAGCATAAATGGTCTTATACCAAGGTGGTAGTATGTTGAAATTTATTGAATCAACTGTACTTTCTATTCCCAGTTGGTTTCTGGCTTTTACGCTGAATGTGTATGAACCCGGAGGTAACTTGGCGTATTCATTAAAGGTTATATTATTCCAGTCTGACCATTTTTCGTTGTACCCAATTAACCTGAAACTATATTCAATGTTATTTTGGTTGTCGAAAGCAGGTGTAGTATATGAAAATCGGAACGTATTTTCCTTATACGGGAAGTTAAATTCAATGTGGTTCAATTCGTTGACCGAAGTTTCGGCATTGGTCTGTTGCTTTTCTGTTTGAAGATAAAGATGATTTCCATCAAAAAATGTGCTGTCGAGGTAAAGTGCCGAGGCTTTGTTGATATAGGCTTCAAACTTGGGCGGATTATTGAATCTCGACCGTGGAGAATAATGAGCAAAGCCCTCTTCTGTTCCAAGAAAAATATGATCTGCCGAATAGCAGTAAATGGACTCAAAACCACTGATGAATTTTCCGGTCAAAATGTCGAATGGTGCGCTTATATGCTTGTAGCTCAAATCTTCCTGAATTCGGAATACTCCGGTTTTATTTTTGCCCATGTCCCAGGCTACATACCAGATATTACCATCTTTATCTTCTTTCAGGTAAGAAATATCTTTTAGCGGCTTTAGTAACTGGTTAAAGTAGCTTGAGCTTTCAAACTGCTCTTTCCCAGGATTATACTCGTAAAAACCAACATTGGAGGTTATTACGATTTTTTCCTTTATTTTGAACACATTCAGGTTGTAGTTCGACGGAAGTCCGTTTTTCTTCGTAAAAAATTTAAAACCATCAATTTTTTCAAGGGTATTCCCGATTTTTACCTGGTAAATTCCTTTGAATCCGTGGCTCATCCAAAGATCACCGTTTTCGTCTTCTTCAAAAACCCGAAACGACTCGTTAAATCCGGCAATTTTACCTGCATATATCCAATTATTTTTTTCTTTTTTGAAGTAAATTAATCCTGAATACGTTCCGCCAATCAGGTATTCGGGGAAGCGTTTAAGGATGTGAAATTTCCATGCTCCGGGTTCAGTACTGATTTGGGTTGCTTTTTCGCCATTCACAACAAATGTTCCTTTATTATGGCCACACAGAAGTACATCACCATGTACTCCCAGGTACCAAACCTGCCCGTTTGTACCTGGTATTAATTTGAATTCGCCATTTTGACGTTTTAAATCCCATTCTTTTACATATAGCCCCTGGTTGGTTCCGAGGTAAATTTTGTCCTTGTAAATAATCGACGTATATCCGGCGCCAATTCCATCGGTTTGCTGCAAAAATGTTATCGGCGAGTTTACGTTGAGGTAATCAATTCCATTATCAAGCCCAAGCCAAAGATTGCCAACCCAATCAGTAAATACTTTCAAAACGGTATTGTTTTGCAACCCGTTTTGCCGGTTAATATGCTGAATAATCTTTCCTGATTCGTCGGTAATAATTATGCCTTCCTGCACCGTACCAATGGCATAATATTTATCCTGAACTACTGCTGCGCTAAAAATCTGGTTTTGTTTAAGTTGTTCGTTTACAGGAGCATCCCATTCTTTTACTTCACGGCCATTGTATTGTAGTATTCCTTTGTTTAGGGTGAAAATTAGGAGCTCATTGCTCTGGTTATTAGGGAGAATTGCACTAATCTCTTCGCCTCTGATTCTTTCGCAACCGGCTAAGGCTATAAGATTATTATTTACATACTCCATTAATCCTTTATCTTTATCGTTGAAATACAGTCGGTTATTAGCCAGGTAAGAGTTTTGAAACATCGACGGAGCTTTAATCACAGAAACTGTTGAATCATTTCTGAACAGAAAAGCAAAATTGTACGACTGAAAGACTATTTGGTCGTGGAAAGCGTGTATGTTCCAGATATCGTCAAAATTGAGGCATTCTTTGGGCAGGTGGTTCTTGAACGATTGAAATTTCATCTGACCGTTGGCATTGATGGTCATTTGGCCAAATTCGTTGTAAGCTCCGGCATAAATGTGACCGGTTTTGTCGATATAAACCGACCGGACAATGGACGAATTGGGCATTCGGTGCAGCTTCCATTTGGTGCCATCAAACGATAAAACACCTTCGTTGTTGGCGAAATACATGAACCCGTTCGGGTCCTGGGCGATTCCCCAGTTTTGTGTTCCTCCCCGATATTCGCGCCTTGTATAGTTTTGAATTGACGGAACTCCGATGCCTATCATTTCAGCCTGGAGGTCGGCGATAAAAAAAATGATACCAATAAGAATAAGTATTAGTCTTCTGTCCATAAGCTTAGGTCGGTTAATTCAAGCATGTTGCTTATAGGATCCAAAGTACTAATTTATATTGGCGATAAAAAATTTCGTTGCTTGTTTTAAAATACTTCGGTTTCGATGATTGCTGTAAAAGCAAAAGAGCAAATCTTCTTTTGACAAGATTTGCTCTTTCACCGGCGGTTACAATAGCAACTAGTCTATCGCTTTTACGGCGCGGCCAAATTCGTTTTCGGCATTGATTGTTTTTGCTGCTTTCATGTAGCTGGTTTTAATTTCATCGTTTTTGGGCATTTTACCGGCAATTTCAAGGAGCACGTTGCATTTGTCGAAGTCGGCTGATAGCAGCGAGGCTTCATCAATAAGTCCAATCCATTGCTCGTTGCCATCCAGTTTCGTGTTAGCAATCTTTTTAACCAGGTTGCCTCTATCAAATTCGGTCTGGATGCCATGAACAACAGTAAGCAGACTTTTAAAATTTTCACCCTTCATTTCATGTTTAGCAATCGTTTCTTCCAGGATATTTTTCCGTTCAAAATCAGAGTTTATGCTTCCGGTTGTGCTCAAAAACTGGCCAACATTCGAGTCTTCCAGCTTATCGTGGCGAATGATTTCCTTCAGTACATTGGCTTTCTCAAAGTCCGAACCAATTGTTTTTGTTGTGTTCAGAAATTCGGTCAAATTTCCCGATTCAATTTTGTTTTGTTGGATGATTTCTTTCAGCACATTGGCCTTTTCGAAGTCCGATTTTATCTGTTCAGCCGAATTGAGGAACAGGTTCATGTTTGCTTTCCGGAGCTTGTCCTGGCGAATAATCTCTTTTAATACATTTGCCCGTTCAAAATCCGATTCGATGGTTTTCGATAGCTCGATCACCTCGCTACTTTGTTTGTCGGAAATGGCTTGTTTAACAATGGTTTTCGAAACGTTCGCTTTTTCGAAGTCCGATTCAATACTTTTCGCAGCTTCGAAATAGGCAAACGAAACGGCAGAGTCCTGTAATTGCGCCGCTTTATATTTCTGGAGTAATTTGCTTTTCTCGAAGTCGGAACCGATTTGTTTGCCAATTTTGCCGGTAATGTCCCTTAGTTGGTCTGGGCGCAAGCTGTCGCAGGCAATCAGGTATTCCATGTAAATACTTTTGGCAAAATCGCTCTCAATTTTATCAACTTCGGCCAAAACTGCTTTTATTCCGCCTTTTTTCACAATCCGGTTAAAGTGCTCTTTGGCTCCGAATCCGGTCGAAATCATGCCTTTTACCATTTCTGCAATAAACTTTTTCCCTTCAACGCTTTCAGGATCAAGTTTTTTGTCGTTGTCGTAAAGTTCGTATTTAAACTTGCCATCTTTTTTGTATCCAGCCAAAAGTTTCTGATCATTTTTCTGGAAACGAACATAGCCATGCGATGATATGCTTTCGATAGCTGTTTCATCGTCGTTAAATATAATTTCTCCTGAAGATTGAACCTCAATGCGGTCTTTGCCATTGCTAATAATCATGCGGTTTCCCCACTGATGGCAAGCGCTGATAATTAGAGTAATGGCGATAAAAGAGAGGACATTTTTGAATGTTTTCATGTTTATATTTTTTTGTTTATTATCTGCACTTAATTGCTAATGTATTCGTTATTAGTGATATATTGACGATTGGGAATGACTGTTTATCCATTTATACTGAAACTGATATTCCTTTTGACAGGCGAGTTGAAAAAATGTTACAGGAAATCCCAAAAATTGAATGAGATTTTTTCGGAGTTAAATACGACCAAATCAAGCACAAAAAAAGGCTGAACAGTTTCCCATTCAGCCTCAGTATTTTGTTAAAATCTTACTTCCTATTTTTCAAAACAAGGATCGTCGAAGAACTTAATAGGTTCGTGGCATTTTTCGTCGGTTACTTCCCAGGTGTTTCCCGAACGGAGCAACTCGTCAACGCATGTAATTTTGCGTTTTTCCTGAACAGTTGCAATCTGTTTTTTCATTTCCTGATCGTAAACCGGAGCTTCAACCGAGCGGATAACTCCCATTGCAACAGGAAATTCGGGCAACGCCATATTAATCAAGGCTACCTGTAAGCCGAGGTTGTCTTCTTCAGGCTGATGAACCAGGATGTCGTCGCGTGTGATGCCGTTTTCGCCAATTTTCACCACTTTCAAATGTCCTTTTTCCAGAATCAAACCTTTATCTTCGTTTTCACCAAAAATCATGGGTTCGCCCTTTTTCAGGAAAATCTGGCGTTCGGCGCGAAATTTTGGATCGGTCACATAATCGTGGATGCCGTCGTTGAAAATCACGCAGTTCTGTAGAATTTCAACCACTGATGTTCCTTTGTGCTGAGCGGATATAGCCAAAACTTCCTGCGTGTGTTTGATGTTACTGTCAACCGCACGGGCAAAGAAAGTGCCACGCGAACCCAAAACCAATTGTCCGGGAACGAACGAATCTTCGATTGTTCCGAAAGGCGAGGTTTTGGTGATGAAACCACGGTCGGTTGTTGGCGAATACTGGCCTTTGGTCAAGCCATAAATCTTGTTATTGAACAGAATCAGGTTGATGTCGATGTTACGGCGTACCAGGTGAATAAAGTGGTTTCCGCCGATGGCCAACGAGTCGCCGTCGCCGGTAATTACCCAAACTTTCAGGTCGGGATTGGCCGATTTTACACCTGAAGCAATTGCGGCAGCACGCCCGTGAATGGTATGGAAACCGTATGTGCTCATGTAATACGGGAACCTCGATGAACAGCCAATTCCGGAAATAACAGCAAAATCCTTATGCGCAATATCGAGATCGGCCATTGTTTTTTGCACGGCATTCATAATGGCATAATCGCCACAGCCGGGGCACCACCTTACCTCGGCAGCGCTTTTAAAATCCTTGGGTGTGTAATTATATTTTGTCATGATTAAGCCTCCAGTAATTTTTCAAAGTTTTCGACTAATTCGTGTACCGAAAATGGTAAACCTTTCATTTTGTTTACCTGGTAATAGGTGCATCCCGGAACTTTGTCGCGCAGGTAGCCTGCAAATTGTCCCTGGTTTAATTCGCATACAACAATCTTTTTGAATTTACTGAAAACTTCAGCCGTATTTTTAGGTAACGGTTTGATATAGTTGAAATGTGCAAGGCTTACTTTTTTACCGTTTTTCTGCATTTCGCGTACCGAACTGATCATATGTCCGTATGTTCCGCCCCAGCCAACAACCAATAAGTCGCCTTCAGGTTCTCCGAGAACTTTGAGTTCAGGAATCATTTCAGCAACCCGCGCCACCTTTTGTTCCCTTAATTCAGTGTTAATTTGGTGATTTTCAGGATCGTGACTTACGCCACCTGCAATGTTTTTCTCCAAACCTCCAATGCGGTGCTGGAATCCTTCCATTCCGGGGATAGCCCATTCTCTGGCTAAAGTCTCAGGGTCACGCCGATAGGCTTTGAATAATTCGGGATTTTTAGCAATGCGCGGTTTGATCGAAGGAAGCTCGCTTATTGACGGAACTCTCCAAGGTTCGCTGCCGTTTCCAAGGAAACCATCGGTTAAAAGCACCACCGGAACCATTCGCTCCAAAGCTATTTTAGCTGCCAGGAAGGCGTAGTAGAAACAGTCTGAAGGAGTGCTTGCAGCCAAAACCACAAGCGGGCTTTCTCCGTTGCGTCCGTACAATGTCTGCAACAGGTCTGATTGCTCGGTTTTGGTTGGAAGCCCTGTTGACGGGCCGCCACGCTGAACGTTTACAACGACCAAAGGCAATTCGGCCATCACCGATAAGCCCAATGCTTCCGATTTCAGTGCAAAACCTGGCCCCGAAGTTGAGGTAACGGCCAAATGTCCGGCAAACGCGGCTCCAATCGATGTACAAATACCTGCAATTTCGTCTTCAGCCTGGAATGTTTTTACCCCCAGGTCTTTCCGTTCGGCCAAAGCCTGAAGAATATCGGTTGCCGGAGTAATTGGGTACGAGCCGAGGAACAATTTCAGTCCGGCTTTTTCGGCGGCGGCAATGAAACCCCACGCGGTGGCATTGTTCCCGTTGATGTTGCGGTAAGTGCCTTTTTCAATTTGTGCCGGGTGTACGATATATTGTGGTGTGGTTTGCTGAATGTTCATTCCGTAGTTGTAACCATCACGCAAGACTTTTAGGTTAGCTTCAGCAATCAATGGCTTTTTACCAAATTTCTTCTGAATATATCCTTCAATATAATCGAGCGGACGATCAAAAATCCAGCAGATTAAACCCAAAGCAAACATGTTTTTACAACGAAGCACACTTTTGTTGTCCAGGTCTAAATCTTTCAGACTTTCTTTGGTCATACTGGTAATCGGAACCGGAACCTTTTCAAAGTCCTGTAAGTTTAGTTCTGCAAATGGGTCGTTGGTTTTAAATTGTGCTTTTTCAAGATTTTTTTCGCTGAACGAATCGACATCAAAAATAATCGTTCCACCAGGTGCCATAAATGTTGCATTGGCTTTTACAGCTGCCGGATTCATTGCAACCAGCACGTGCGCCAGATCGCCCGGAGTTGTAATTCGTTTTTTACCAAATTGTACCTGGAATCCTGAAACTCCACCGACAGTTCCCTGCGGCGCCCTGATTTCAGAAGGATAATCCGGAAACGTTGAAATGTCGTTCCCCAGAAGTGCAGAGGTATCCGAAAAAAGTGTTCCGGTCAACTGCATTCCATCGCCAGAGTCTCCTGAAAACCTGATGGCGACTTCTTCGAGTTCAATTACTTTTGTGTCTTTCATGTTTTATTAATTCAAGGTTGAAACTAGAAATTTTGTATCAACGTCTTTTTTTCAGCCAGATAAAAGAATAGCCTGAAAACTGATACTGCCAGGCAGAAAAGGTTCAGACTATTTATGATAAGTATTTTCTAATCTTCTTCCAAAACTTTTATTCTTTACCGAAGGGTGCTTCGAAGATAATAAACCAATATAGAAGCGTCCGCTCTGGTTATCTTTTTGTTTTTCAAAACCGGACAAAAATAACCATTAATTAATAAGTCGAACAGGATAATGCTAATTATTTATTCCGACTTTTTTGCTATGGATTTTCCAGATAACAATGAGAATAATATATGTAAATAATTAATATTCAATGGATATTGTGTCTTGATCGATTGGTGCTTTGTTTAATCAATGCCAGGTTTCATTTGATCATATCAGCATGAGGAAATATTGCCAGAAAACCCGGTAAAATTTAAAGGTGTGATAAAAGTAATCATCTTCTGGCCATAGTTTTCTATCTTTGTACATCACTAAAATCAATTTAAAGAATTCATAAAATGGCACTTATAAAAACACTTTTAGGAAAAACCCCGACATTTGGTGAAAATTGCTATTTGGCCGAGAATGCCACAATTATTGGCGATGTTACAACAGGCGATGGTTGCAGTATTTGGTATGGTGCAGTTCTGCGCGGCGATGTTCATTACATTAAAATTGGGAATAACACCAACATTCAGGATAATGCGGTAATCCATGCTACTTACCAGAAATCGCCGACCAATATTGGCAACAATGTGACAATAGCTCATGGCGCAATCGTTCACGGTTGTACCATTCACGATAACGTGATGATCGGTATGAATGCTGTTGTCTTGGACAATGCTGTGATTGAAAGTAATAGCATTGTTGCTGCAGGTTCGGTAGTGAGTAAAGGTACGCGTGTTGAAAGTGGCGCTGTCTATGGCGGAATTCCGGCGAAAAAAATTAAGGATATTGGTCCCGAATTGCTTGAAGGTGAAATTCAGCGCATTTCGAAATCGTATGGAATGTATGCAAGCTGGTACAAAGAATAAGGTTTTGAACTAGAAATAAAACGGCGGCAGATTTAATTTCTGCCGTTTTTTGTTTAGTTATTCCTATTTTCACGCTTTCCAAAAACCTAACCGATGAACCGTATTTTCAACTGTCTTTCGATTCTCATTGTTTTCTTTGCTCTCAGTTCAAAAGCCCAGAATCAGGAAAACTGGACTCACCTTCGCGGAAGTAACCTCGACGGACATTCTACCAGCGCCAATGCTCCTGTTTCGTGGAGCGAAACCAGTAATATCTTCTGGAAAACTGCTTTGAGAGGCGTCGCATGGTCGTCGCCTGTAGTTTTTGGGAATCAGGTTTGGGTAAGTTCGGCAACCGAAGATGGCAAAGAACTTTTTGCTTTCTGTATCGATTTCAATTCAGGAAAAATCCTGAAAGAGATGACACTGTTTAAGCCTGATTCTGTTCAACACATTCATCCAACCAACAGCTATGCCTCGTCAACTCCTTGCATCGAAGATGGTTTCGTTTACATTCATTACGGAACCTACGGAACTGCTTGCGTCGATACTAAAACGTTCAAGGTAGTTTGGACTCGTACCGATCTGAATTGCGAACACATGCAGGGAGCTGGCTCATCACCGTTTATTTATAAAAACCTGCTGATTTTGCATATTGAAGGAACCGATGTTCAGTATTTAATTGCTTTGGATAAACTGACCGGCAAAACGGTATGGAAAACTGATCGTCCCCGGGAATTTTACGACAATATTGAGCCCGTATCGAGAAAAGCTTATTGCACGCCTATTGTTGTGTCGGTAAATGGCAAAGATCAACTGATTAGTAACGGCTCACAGTTAGCAATGGCCTATGAGCCAGAAACCGGAAGGGAAATATGGCGCGTATTTTATGGCGACGATTCAACGGTGAGTATGCCTTTATTTTGGAATGGTATGGTGTATGTGAATTCGGGCTGGATGTTGCCCAAAGATGGCACTCCGTTTTATGCTCGTTTGCTGGCAGTCGATCCAACCGGCGCCGGAGATATTACAAAAACACATGTTCCGTGGGAAGTGAAAGTTGACGTTCCTCAGATTTCAACGCCGGTGATTGTAGATAGCCTGATTTACATGGTACACGAAAAAGGAATGCTCACTTGCCTGAATGCCCGAACTGGTGCGGTTGTCTGGAAAGAAAAACTGAAAGACCAGTTCAATGCATCGGCGCTTTATGCTTCAGGAAATATTTACCTTTTTAGTCAGAAAGCAAAAACCTACGTGGTCAAGCCTGGACTTTCGTACCAGCTTGTTGCAGAAAATCAGTTAGGTGGAATGCTGAAAGCAACTCCAGCTATTGTTCGCGACAATTTGATTGTCCGAACTGATAAGTTTTTGTACCGGATTGGGAAATCGTAATCCGTGATCAGTCGCAGTTTACAAATAATAGTTAACGATGGTCATTCGCTTTGAGCCATTCATTGTGAAGCACATTTTTACAATCAACAACAGAATAAATGACAAAGTTTGAAACCTGGAACCTGAAACTCAACTATACCACGGCTGAGGAATTTCCGGCAGGTTCATGCGGATGCGCCATTCCTTCGGAAAGTAGTTGTTGGCGCGGTTCCCAAGGTTTTTTACGAAGCCAAGCGGTACACCCCGAAATTGAACGAGCAGCCAGCCTTTTGCGTTTGAATTAATTCGAATTTCTTCTTTCTTCTGGAAAAGCAAAGCTGTTTTTAAGTCCACTTCAACTGCTTCAAAAACGACCGGATTCCTGTCAATTGACAATGCAAATGTGTGCTCGGGAAGCAGGTCGTTCTTTTTGAATTGCGCCACAGCCAAGCCAACGCTGATGATCCGAAGTCGCTCCGAAAGCGTGTTCAGTACCGAAATCATGTTTTCGGGAAAGGCAATAATGAACTCACTTTTTACAAAGAATTCCGAGTTGGACGTGGTTAACCAATTACGGATTTCGGTAAATTGTTTCGGCATCTTTTCAAGCTTGGTCTTTGCTTTTCTTGAGATTGGGTAGGAACTGGCTCCTTCGTTCTTGCGAATCAATGTCAGGAAAAAGCCTTCACCTTTCACTTTGTGTGGCAAAAAGCGGTAGCCAAATAAACCGTTTATTTCAATTTCATCCACATTCCAGTTTTCCTGAATTGGAATTCGGATGCTTTCAATCGCATTGTTTTCGGCCAGCCATTTCAGGTTTTCCTCGTTTTCTTCGGGATTGAACGTGCAGGTGCTGTAAATGAGGTATCCGCCGTTTTTCAGTGATGGCCAAATGTCGGACAGAATTCGGCGCTGACGGGTGGAGCAAAGGTTGGTATTTTCGACCGACCACTGTTCGATGGCCGAGGCGTCGCGCCGGAAAAGTCCTTCGCCTGAGCATGGCGCATCAACCAAAATGATATCGAACAAACCTTCCAAATCGCTGAAATCTGACGGATCGTTGCTGGTAATCACAACATTTTGGTGTCCCCATTTCCGCAGATTTTCGTCGAGAACCGACACCCGTGAACGGATGACTTCGTTTGAAACCAGTAAATCATCTTTACCAAGCAAACTCAATAGATGCGTGGATTTTCCGCCGGGTGCAGCACATAAGTCGAGAACAATGCGCCCTTTTTCCTGTTCTATTTGCCGGAAAGCCTGTTCGAGAAACATGGAACTGGCTTCCTGAACGTAGTAGGCTCCCGAATGAAAAACGGGGTCGAGCGTAAACGAAGGCCGCTCATTCAGGAAAATGCCGGTTTCGCACCACGGAACCGACTCGAAACTTTCGGGCGCATGGAACTTCTGAGCGTTAATTCTCAGGCTGACCGCGGCTGGTTGATCAATTGAACCGATGAACTGGTCGAAATTGCTGGGAAACTGATGCTTAATTCGCTTCAGAAAATCAGGAGGCAATATTTCAGATGTCTTTTCGATGGTTTCCGGAGTTTTCTTTTAATATTTGCCGGCAAGATAAACGGATTGACGAAAAAAAACAAATGGCTATGGTTGATCAAAATTTGGTTGCAGAATTGAACAAGAGAGCGGATAAAGATAATCTGGTTGGGATGTTGAAGGAAATTGCGGCGCAGTTTCCGGGGAAAGCTGTTTTTACTACCAGTTTTGGCATCGAGGATCAGGTGGTGACCGATTTTATTTTTGGTAATAATTTGGATATTAAGGTGGTAACGTTAGATACAGGACGGTTGTTTGAAGAAACTTACAAGGTTTTTAACCGCACCGTTGACAAGTACGGAAAGATGGTGGAAGTGTATTTTCCGAAGCACGAAGCTGTTCAGCAAATGGTGACCGAAAAAGGCCCGCTGAGTTTCTACGTATCGCCCGAAAACCGCAAGGAATGTTGCAACATTCGCAAAGTAGAGCCGCTTGGCCGCGCGTTGCAGGGCATGGAATGCTGGATTACCGGTTTGCGTGCTTCGCAGTCGGACAATCGCCACGACCTGGACTTCTTTGTTTGGGATGGTGGTTTCAAACTGATTAAATTCAACCCGTTGCTGCATTGGTCGCTCGAAGATTGCCAAAAATATGTACGCGAGAATAATGTGCCATACAATGTTTTGCACGACCGCGGTTTTGTGAGCATTGGCTGCGCGCCTTGTACACGTGCCATTCAGCCCGGCGAAGACTTCCGTGCCGGCCGTTGGTGGTGGGAAAACAACTCCAAGAAAGAGTGCGGGTTACATACACACGAATAGAGAACAGTGGCCAGTCTCAGTATTCAGTTTTCAAAAGCTCCAAAGGAGCGGTATATTGGTAGCCCAGGGTGGAACGACGAAGGAGTGTAAACCCTGGGTAAAGGAGCCAGTTCCCAATCCGTCCGGGCAAATAGCTCGAACAAAAATATGTCCTTTATTTCGGACGGAATGGAGTCGAGGGCTGGCAATTGTTGCAAAAGAAAAATGAGAGATAATTTACTTGTCCACAATTTCTCTCCCAAATGGCGTGAGCGCCAGCGACATCAGTTTGAAATGCTGCTTTCCCCAAGGAAAACCGATGATGGTGATGCTCAGTAAAATGCCAAAAACGAAGTGGGTGAGGGCAATCCAAATACCGCCAATCAGTAACCAAATCAGGTTCATAATGGTCGACAGGCAGCCCGGTGCATACGATTTCATGCCAATGGTTTTCCCGAAAGGCCACAAAGCTAAAATCGCCAGTTTAAACGATTGAATACCGAAGGGAATCCCGACGATGGTCAGGCAAAGTAAAAAGCCTGCAACCATATATTCGATAAAAACTAAAAAACCACCAAAAACCAGCCAGATTAAGTTTCCAAGTGTGCTCATTGTCGTCAGTTTATTTTTGCATAAAGTTAAAACATTAAGCTTATACTATTTTTTAGTTGAATAGGGCAATGTGCGCATTTTGTCGGTAAAACGATTATTTACTTTTGCTACAGTTGACAACAACCGATCCAATTAGTTGTTTTTAGAACGAATAGCCTCCAATTTTATGAGTCGATTTTTCTCCAATGAAGCTTTTGCTGTAATGAAATACCGGAATTTTCGGTTATTCCTGGCTTACCGGTTTTTCATGACTTCGGCAACGCTGATGCAGGCCGTCATCGTGGGCTGGCAGTTGTACGATATCACTAAAAATCCGCTTTCGCTGGGTATGATTGGCCTTACCGAAGTTATTCCGCAGGTTTGCATTGCCTTGTTTGCCGGGCATTTTGTCGATTTGTGGGATCGAAAGCGAATCATGTCGTACACTAGTTTATTGCTTTTGCTAGGTTCGGCTATTCTGACGGCTTCGGCAGCAAAACTCCAAATTCCATTTTTGAGCGGAGTTGCTCCCATTTATGTTACCGTTTTTCTGGTTGGGCTAACCCGCGGTATTTTAATGCCTGCGCATACCGCTTTGCTCGGGCAATTGGTTCCGCGCGAGCTGCTTACCGGTGCTGCAACCTGGGGAAGCACCGCCTGGCAGTTGGCGGCCGTTACAGGTCCGGCAGTTGGCGGGTTGGTGTACGGTTTCTTCGGAATAGTTCCGGCTTATGTGTTGGTTTTCAGTTTTTTCCTGATTTGTGTCGTTCTTCTGTCGTTTATAAAAAGCCCCGGGAAAGTGATTCGCGAGAATAAATCGGACGACAGCATTTTTGCCAGTATTGGCGAAGGAATTCGCTATGTATTTAAAAACCAGATACTGTTGGGCGCTTTCTCGCTCGATATGTTTGCCGTGCTGTTTGGAGGCGCTGTGGCCATGTTGCCGGTTTTTGCTTCAGACATCCTGAAAGTTGGCCCCGAAGGATTGGGCGTTTTGCGCGCTTGTCCGGCTATTGGTGCCATTATCATGTCAGTATTCCTCACTTTTTATCCGCCGGTAAAACACTCGGGTCGGCAAATGATTTACAGTGTTGGCGCATTTGGTGTGTGCATGATTATTTTTGCAGTCTCAACCAATTTTTACCTTTCCGCTGCGGTTTTACTGCTGAGCGGGTCGTTCGATTTTGTGAGTGTGGTGGTTCGGAGCAGTATTTTGCAATTGTTTACAGCCGACGAAATGAAGGGGCGCGTATCGTCGGTAAACAGCATTTTCGTGGGTTCATCGAACGAATTGGGTGCGTTCGAGTCGGGCACAGCAGCCAGCGCGATGGGGCTGGTTCCGTCGGTTGTTTTTGGCGGTGTGATGACTTTGATTGTAGTAGCTGTCGCTGCCATTTCAGCTCCAAAACTTCGGAATATGTCGCTGGCCGAAGTTGGTAAGGCTAAATGAGTTTAGCTACCTGCAAATGCTGAAAAATTTACAGTTGCAGGTAGCCTGAGGTTCTTATTCCGGCGAATGGAGTGCTACATGATTACCTTCGGTGTCTTCAAACACAGCAAAATAGCCAATCTCATCGCTTATTTTTGTTTTGCTTACCACAATTTCGCCACCGGCGCCTTCCACACGGTTTAAAACATTGAGCAGGTTTTGTCCGCCATTCAGGTAAACTCTCGATCCCAATGATGAAGGCACATAACCATGTCCTTGAATTATGGCGCCACCAACACCTTGTGACTCGCGATCCATGGGTAGAAAGCCCATCCTGCAACCGGCTATGGTTTCTTCATACATCTCGTATTCGTAAATTTTTGAATAGAATTTTTTTGCCCGGTCGAAATTAAGCACTGGTATTTCAACCCAGTTAATCGAATTTGTCATCTTTTCCATTGTTTGAGTTTAAATTATTTGGTATTGAAACAAGCAATTTGCTAATCTGGTTTAAATGTTTTTGGTGTTTTAGATTTTTGAACCTGAAGAGATTTTGTCAGTCACATTCATATATCTTTGTGAGCATTCAAAAATGATGTTATGAGTGATCGTCCGTTGATTTTAATTACCAATGATGATGGTGTTTCGGCCAAAGGATTGAGTGAATTAGCCGAAGTTATGCGATTGTTTGGCGATGTCGTGGTTGTTGCGCCTGATGGCCATCGGTCGGGAATGTCGAACGCAATTACAGTCGATCATCCCATTCGGGTTACCAAAACTGTAGATGAAGATGATTTTCAGGTATATAAATGCACCGGGACTCCGGTTGATTGCGTGAAACTGGCGTTTAATCAGTTGCTGGATCGTTACCCCGATTTTTTGGTTTCGGGTATCAATCACGGATCAAATTCTTCAATCAGCGTCATCTATTCAGGAACAATGGGAGCTGCGCTCGAAGGTTGTATTCATGGCATTCCGTCCATTGGTTTCTCGTTGAACGATTACGATCACGAAGCCGATTTTTCAAGAGCAAAAATATACGTGGCCCGTGTATTTCAGCAGGTTGCCGAAAATGGGCTTCCGCGTTTTGTTTGCCTGAATGTGAACATTCCGAAGGGCGACATTAAGGGCATACATGTTTGCCGTCAAACCACCGGGAAATGGGTGGAAGAGTTCGACAAACGGGTTGATCCGCATAAACGCGAATATTACTGGATGGCTGGCTATTTTGAAAATCACGAAGAAGACGTGGTTGATACCGATGTTTACTCGCTCGATAATGGCTATGTGTCAGTTGTTCCGGTAAATGCCGATATGACATGTTATCAGACACTTGAATCGATGAAAGGCTGGAGATTTTAATTATGAACGTCCGAAAGAAAAGCGGCCAGGATAAGTTAATCGTTGGTTTTAGCCTCGGTTTTATTGTGCCGGTCATATTTTTCCTGATTGTTTACCAGTTGAAATATGCCGACATGGAATTCATGTCGTACATACGCAGCATTTGGCAAATGAAGATTTTTTTGAAAATACTTAGCCTTTGTGTTTTTCCTAACCTCGGTTTTTTCCTGTTGTTTTATCGCCGGAAATACGATATGGCGGCTCGTGGCGTTATTTTGGCAACAATTATTTATGCATTTGTTATTTTAATTGCCAAGCTGATTTGAAAATGAGGAAATGGAGAGATTGGAGGATTTGAAAATTTGAGAATTTAAAGATGGAAACGAAGATTGAATGGTTAAATCCAAAAGGAGCAATTAGACAACTTAGCAACTAACTTATTTTTCGACTCCAAACTTTAGCTCACTTTAGGCACTCCAAACTTGAAATCTGGAACTTGAAACTTGGAACTTAATGAAATACTACGTTTTGGCCGGCGAGGCATCCGGTGATTTACATGCTTCAAACCTGATTAAAGAGATTCACTGCATTGATCCTGAAGCGCAATTTCGCGGGTTTGGCGGCGATTTGATGGAAAAAGCCGGGATGACCGTTCTGAAGCATTACCGCGACATGGCTTTTATGGGTATTGTGCCCGTGATTATGAACATCCGAACCATCAAAAAGAATTTCAGGTTTTGCGAACAGGATTTGCTTGCTTTTCAGCCCGATGTTCTGATTTTGGTCGATTACCCGGGGTTCAATCTCAGGATGGCTAAATTTGCCAAAGCGCACGGAATCAAAACATTCTACTATATTTCGCCAAAAGTATGGGCCTGGAAAGAAAAACGGGTGCATCGTATCCTGAAATATGTGGATGAGATGTTTACCATTTTGCCCTTCGAAACCGAGTTCTTTGCCAAATACAATTACCCGGTTAATTATGTCGGTAATCCGCTGCTCGATGCCATTCTGGAAAGTAAGAAGAAACCCGATTTCGAAAAATTCTGGTCTGAAAATAAACTTCCGCAGAAACCAATTCTGGCACTTTTGCCCGGAAGCCGAAAAGGAGAAATCAGCGTGCTTTTGCCAACCATGATAAAAGCAGCACAGGCATTTCCTGAGTACCAGATTGTGATTGCCGGTGCGCCAAACATGGGCCGCGAATTTTATCAGCCCTACATGAATGGGAGTGAGGTGCCTATTTTGTGGGGGAAGACCTACGAGATTTTAACTCACAGCCGCGCGGCCATTGTGTCGTCGGGTACAGCAGCATTGGAAACAGCCATTATGAATGTGCCACAAGTGGTAGTTTATCAGCTCACACCGAATTGGCTTTTCATCATCCTGAAAAAGTTTTTCCTGAAAACCCGTTTTGTCACGTTGGTCAACATTATTTTAGGCAGAGAGGCAATTGTTGAATTGATTCAGGGCGATTTTACCCTGAAAAAAGTGGTACGGGAACTGGATCGGATCGTCAATAATCCTGAAAATGAACAACGAATGCTCAGCGACTACCAAGACATGATGGCAAAACTGGGCGAACCTGGCGCGTCGGAAAGAGCGGCGAGGTTGATGGTGGCGAAGCTAAAAAGTTAAATCAGTACATGAAGATATGTTCAGTCTATTAAAAAAAGAAATAACCAGTTTTTTCGGGTCTCTCACAGGCTACCTGGTTGTTTTTGTGTTTTTGCTGGCAACCAGTTCGTTCCTATGGGTTTTCCCCGGAAACTACAATATTCCCGAAGGCGGTTATGCCTCGCTCGATGGATTGTTTTCATTGGCGCCGTGGGTTTACCTGTTTTTGGTTCCGGCAATCACCATGCGCCTTTTTGCTGAAGAAAAGCGACTGGGAACTATGGAGATTTTGCTGACCCGGCCGCTCTCAGCCATGCAGATCGTACTGGCCAAATACCTGGCGGGTCTTTTGCTGGTTTCCATTTCGCTGATTCCGACATTGGTATATTTCTATTCGGTTTATGAGCTCGGAAACCCTGTTGGTTGCGTCGATACAGGCGGAACCTGGGGCGCTTACCTTGGCTTGTTCTTTCTGGCGGCCATTTATGTGGCTATTGGAGTATTGGCTTCGGCGCTGACCGACAATCCGGTTTTTGCTTTTGTACTGGCGCTTTTCCTGTCGTTTGTTGCCTATCTCGGATTCGATTTGCTGGGCTCTATGCAATTTTCTTCGGGTATTCAGCAGGCGCTTACCGGGCTTGGAATCAACGAGCATTACAACTCAATTAGCCGTGGGGTGGTCGATTCGCGCGATTTGGTCTATTTCGTGGCGGTGGTTTTTGTCTTCCTCTGGTTGACCAGCCGAGCCATTCATTTTCACAAAATCAATCTTCAAAAGGAAATCAAATCAGGGGGAATAGCTTTGGTGGCCTTGATGATAGTGAGCATTGTTTCAGGCCAGTTATTTTTCCGAATAGACCTTACTGCCGAAAAGCGTTATTCGATTAACGATGTTTCCATCAGTTTGGTGAAAAACCTGAAAGAACCTGTCAACATTACCCTTTACCTTGACGGCGAACTTCCGGCAGGCTTCCGTAACCTGAAGAAATCCATTCAGGAGAAGATTGCTGACTACAATGCCTACTCGTCTAAACTGATCAATCTGATGATGATCGATCCTTATGAAATTACTGATGCCAAACGGCGCGACCAACTGTTTGCTGAACTGGCTTCGAAAGGGCTTCAGCCTACTGATATTCATCAAAATACAGAAAAAGGAACCATGACCAGGCGGATTTTCCCCGGTGCAATTATCGAATACGGGAACAAGTTACTGGCTGTTAATTTGTTGAAAAACAATCAGAATACATCAGCAGAGGCCAATTGGAACGCTTCGATTGAAAACCTGGAATACGAATTTTCATCGGCTTTTGCACAGTTGATGAACGATAATAAGCTGTCGGTGGCTTTTTTGACAGGGCAGGGTGAATTGAATGAGCACGAAGTACACGATTTTACCAGCGCTTTGGCCGAAAAGTACAATGTTTTTGGCATATCGGCGCAGGAGTTAGCCCAGAATGGGCAACGTGTAAAAACGTTGATTGTGGCCAATCCTTCCCAAAAATTTTCGGAAGCCGATAAGTTCCAGGTTGACCAATACTTGATGAACGGAGGCCGCTTGGTGTGGTTTATCGATCCGGTTGCTGTAAGCTTGGATAGCCTTAGCAATGGCTACATGACGGTGGCTTTTCCGCAAAACCTGAACCTCGACGACCAGCTTTTCCGCTATGGAGTAAGGCTCAATTCGGATTTGGTGCAGGATGCCCAGTGCTTGTTAATTCCTGTCAATACTGCGCCGGAAGGAGCTCCTGCCAAATGGACGCCCGCTCCGTGGTATTATTCGCCATTACTTTTTCCATCGGCCAACCATGTGATCGGCAAAAATATCGGGATGCTGAAATCGGAATTTGTAAGCACTATCGATACGGTTGGGAAAAATCCGCAGGTGCATAAAACAGTCTTATTGACTACTTCGGGGCATTCGTTGATTTCGCAAACACCACTCGAAATAAGTCTTGCCAGCGTCAACCGCACCGCCGACAGCCGAAATTTCAGGCAACCCGCCCAAACAGTTGGTGTATTGCTCGAAGGCACCTTTACTTCGGTCTATAAAAACCGGATGATTGATCCTTCATGGGGGCGTTCAGGTTCAGCGAAATCCGAAAGCCAGCCAACGAAAATGGCTGTTTTTGCCGACGGAAAACTGGTTGCCAATCAATACCGGATTTCGAACGGGGTGCCGGAATATATGCCGTTGGGTTACGACCGGTTTTCGAAACAGACTTTTGCTAATAAAGAATTGCTGCTCAATACAATCGCTTACTTGTGCGACGATGAAGGAGTGATGGAACTACAGTCGAAAGCTTACAAAATCAGGTTGCTTGATAAAGTTCGCGTGCGTGAAGAAAAACTGAAGTGGCAGATCATAAATGTGGTGTTTCCGCTACTGCTGATTTCGGCCTTCGGAGTTGGTTATGTTTATTTTCGCCGAAAAAAGTATGGAACAAATAGGTAATTGATTCATAGATTGTTTGTTTCTTTTGGAGAAAATATTTACCGATAAATAGGTTAGAAAATCCAAAGTTTGTATATTCGTGAACTTCCCGATAAATTCGTTTGGGGAGTGATTTTAAAGCTCATAGAAGTAAAAATTAAAAAAATCATAAAATGAAATTTGTTGTTTCAAGTACCGAATTACTCAGTCACCTTTCTGCAATCAGTAAAGTGATTAATTCAAAAAATACGCTTCCGATTTTAGACAATTACTTATTCCTTCTCGAAGAAAACCGTTTAACGGTAACTGCTTCCGATTTGGAATCAACGTTAATTACCAGTCTTGAATTGGAAAATACAAGCGGAAATGGCACGATTGCTGTTCCTGCCAAACGCATAAACGATACATTAAAAGAATTTCCTGAACAACCGCTCACTTTCCAGATTGATCCGGAAACTTTTGCTATCGATATTTTTTCGCAAAACGGTAAGTTTAGCATTGTTGGTCAAAACGGTGATGATTTTCCGCAACAACCGCTTCTGAACGAAAGTGTTTCGTCAACCATTAATGTAAACCATGCTGTTTTGTTAAGTGGCATTAACAAAACACTGTTTGCTACCGCTGACGACGAGTTGCGTCCGGTGATGAATGGTATTTTCATTGAGCTTTCTCCTGAAGATATGAAATTTGTTGCTTCTGATGCTCACAAATTGGTTCGCTACAAACGGTTTGATGCCAAGGCTGATAAAAATGCTTCGTTTATTCTTCCAAAGAAACCGGCAGCTTTGCTCAAAAACTTGCTTCCTAAAGAAGATTTTGATGTGAAACTGGAGTTCGATGATAAGAATGCTTTCTTTACACTTAGCAATTATAAACTGATTTGTCGTTTGGTTGAAGGAAATTACCCAAGCTACAACTCGGTTATACCTAAAAACAATACGAATAAGTTAACTATCGACCGTGTCGAATTTTACAATACAGTTCGTCGTGTTTCGGTATTTTCGAGCGCTTCAAGTAATTTGATAAGATTAAAACTTGCTGAAAATCAGTTGGTTGTTTCAGCTCAGGATATTGATTTCTCGATTTCGGCTGTTGAACGGTTAAATTGCCAATACGAAGGAGACGACATGGAAATCGGGTTCAAATCAACCTTCCTTCAGGAAATTTTATCCAATATTTCTGAAACAGAAGTACGTCTTGAGCTTTCTGATCCTACCCGGGCAGGTCTTTTATTGCCAAGCGAAGGCGAAAACGAAGAAGAAGACGTTTTGATGCTTTTAATGCCTATGATGATTAACGCTTAAGTAAAATAAAAGCTCTACTGAAGAACCTGGTAGCGAAAGTTATCAGGTTTTTTTATGCTTGTATTTTTCTTAATATTACTTGATGAGTGATTTGAACCGATATGTATAATCACGCAATAATTTGGTAGATCGACGAATTTATTCTGAAATTTTGGCTTTAACTATTCAGTATTTTTTCAGTTATTTGGTGCCGAATTGAAGATACATTAATTGATACACGCCAATATGAAGCTAAATCTTAGAAATCCGTTGATTTTTCTTGACCTTGAGACTACCGGAATGAATATTGTAACCGACCGTATTGTTGAAATTGCGCTGGTTAAAATTCACCCGGATGGCCGCGAAGAGGAAAAACTTTACAGGATAAATCCTGAAATGCCTATTCCAGAGAATGTTAGTAAAATTCACGGCATTTACGATAAAGATATTGCCGACAAGCCTGCATTTAAAGAAGTGGCCAAAACAATCGCTCAATTTATGGAAGGCTGCGATTTTGCAGGTTTTAACTCGAACCGGTTCGACATTCCTTTGCTGGCCGAAGAGTTTTTGAGGGCTAATGTTGACCTGGATTTGAAGAAGCGTAAATTCATTGATGTTCAGGCTATTTTTCACAAGATGGAAAAACGCACATTAGCAGCGGCTTATAAATTTTATTGCCAGAAAACGCTGGAAGATGCCCATAGTGCGATGGCTGATACCAAGGCTACCTACGAGGTTTTGAAAGCCCAGCTTGATGTATATAAAGACGAGGATTACGAGGATGCTCACGGAAAGACATCGAAACCTATTGTAAATGATGTAGATGCACTAAGCGAGTTCTCGTCATACGATGTCAATGTTGATTTTGTCGGCCGTATTGTTTATGATGAGAACGGAGTTGAAATCATTAATTTCGGTAAGAATAAAGGAATACCGGTAGAAAAAGTATTGCGCGAACAGCCGGGATATTACGGCTGGATTATGAATAGCGAGTTTCCGTTATACACCAAAAAGGTTTTAACGGCTATAAAATTGAGAATGAAATAGATAAGTTGTTGCAATTAATCTTCAGGAAATGAAAATCATTTGTATTGGCCGGAATTATGTTGCTCATGCCAGGGAATTGAATAATGAATTACCGACCGAACCGGTAATTTTTATGAAGCCCGATTCGGCCTTGCTTCGAAATAACGATCCATTTTATATTCCCGATTGGTCGAACGATTTGCATCATGAGGTTGAATTGATTGTGAAGATTAATAAACTGGGTAAAAATATTGAGTCAAAATTTGCTCCCCGTTATTATACCGAAGTGGGATTAGGCATCGATTTTACGGCACGTGATGTTCAGAATAAGCTAAAAGACAAAGGTTTGCCCTGGGAGAAAGCAAAAGCATTCGATCATTCCGCTGTAATTTGCAAGGAATTCGTGTCCATCGATTCATTACCCAACTGCAATGCCATTAATTTCAGGCTTGATATTAACGGGAATACTGTTCAGGAAGGAAATACCTCGTTGATGATTTTTTCGATAGATGAGCTTATATCACAAATATCCAGGTATTTTACGCTTAAAATTGGCGATTTAATTTATACCGGAACTCCGGCAGGCGTGGGCCCGGTTAAAATTGGCGACCGGTTGGAAGGCTATCTGGAAGGTCAAAAAATGTTCGATTTTTTTGTAAAATAGGATATTTACACGCCATGTAGTTAATATTCTTGAAGTTCATGTCAATTAAATTTTAGATTTGCTAAATTTAAGCGTTACATTTGCAAACGTTTAGCTATTGAATTTATTAATAGCCCTTTACCAACTAATTAATTGACTATGAGTAACAAAAAAGGACTCTTGATTGCGGTTCTGTCTTTGTCTGCATGTATAATACTCTATTTACTGTTTCGTGCAACTCCTCAATCATCTTCGGGGGTTAGCACAAAATCCGATGTCTCTACTGTTGACCGCGGACTTGTTTTTTTATCGGTTGATGCCGAAGGCGTTGTTGAGCCGGAAAACGAGGTTCTGATTTTAAGCCCTGTTGCCAGTGTTATCAAAACTATTCATAAGGAGCCGGGTAGTCGTGTTCAAAAAGGTGAGGTGATTATTGAATTGGACGATGAACAGACTAAGAATGAAATCAGCCAAATCAGGGATCAGTTGGAAGTAAAATCGAACTCATTGGAACGTTCGCGACTTGATGCCCAAATGACCAGAATTGACCTGGACTACAATGTTGAGGTGAAAAAACTTCGGATTACCTCGATAAAGACCCAATTGGCTGATGAGGAACAGTTGTTGACTGTTGGCGGAATTTCGTCGGCAAAGCTCGACGAAACCAAACAGAGCCTTGTTTTGGCGCAGAAAGACCTTGATATGTTGCTTAAGAAAAATACCATTCGGCAAAAGCAACTTAAAGCTGAAGAGGAAGGTTTAAACCTACAGATCGAAATTCAGAAAAAACAATTGGCTGATAAAGACGAACTTCTGTCAAAACTTAAAATTAAGGCTCCGCTGGACGGAATTATTTTGTCGATCCTTGGTCGTGCCGGCGAACGGATTGGAAACGATAAAACTTTGATTTCTCTTTCTGACTTAACGACCTTCAAAATTCGGGGAGCAATCAACGAGAAAAATTCAGAGTTTGTGAAAACCGGGAATACGGTGTTTGTTCAGTCGGGAATTGAGAAATTGAAAGGTGTTATAGGCAATGTAACTCCTTCAGTTTCTGATAATAAAATACACTTCAATGTTCATCTCGATCAAAATAGCAGTTCGAGCTTAATCCCTAACCAGAATGTAAAGTTGAAAGTTCTGAAATCGTTGAGGGATAATGTATTGCGTGTAGCGTCGAACAAGCATTTTCGCGAAAATTCGGAGCAAACCATTTATGTTCTCGAAGGTGGCAGGGAAACCGAGCGTGTTGTACATTTTGGCATGAAAGGAACAGAATTCCAGGAGATTATTTCAGGCTTAAAAGAAGGCGATCAGGTTGTTACATCAAAACAACCATTCTTTTAACCGAAACTAAAAGGATAATTTAAGAAATGAGATTAGCAAATAAAATAGCATTATTGAATGTGCTGATTCTTTGTTCTTTGGCAGGAAAGGCGAAGGGAAATGTATCCTCGAAAGATTCGATAGTTCAGAAACTATCTCTGGCTGAGGTAGTTTCACTTGCAATTGAGCAGTCGCCATCGGTAAGAAATGCCCAGAACGTAAACATTAACTATTACTGGCGGTGGCGAAATTTTAAAACCAGGTATCGCCCGCAATTAATTCTGTCTGGTAATTTGCCAAATTACACACAATCGAATGTTGGGGTAACGCAGCCCGACGGAAGTCTCCAGTTTGTGAATGTGACAAATTTGTCAACTTCGGCAAAAATATCTCTTAATCAGTCTATTCCATTCACCGGGACTTCAGTTTACGCATCCACATCTGCAATCCGTTTCCAGGATTACAATAAAAATACAGTTAATTTCTCAGGAAGCCCTTTTTCGATTGGGTTTACACAGCCTGTTTTTGCAATAAACTGGATGAAGTGGGCGCAGAAAACCGAGCCAATGATTCATGACGAAGCGCAAAAAAACTTCATCGAATCCATCGAAAGAATTTCGTACAATTCGGTAGTTCGCTTTTTTCGCTTTTTGCTGGTTCAAACCAATTTTAATCTGGCCGAAAATAACCTGAAAAATAGTCGGAATAACCTTCGTATAGCTCAGACAAAGAAAGATTTAGGGACGATATCGGATAACGATTTTGCCAGGATTCAGTTGGCCGTTCTTAATGCTGAAAAAGCCTTAAGCAGCGCTCGCTTTGAATTGAAAAACGCCGATTTCGAATTAAAATCTTACATCGGCTTGTCTCAGGATTTAAAAATTGGGTTGGAAATGCCGTTGTCGATGATGTTGTTTGAGGTTGATCCTGAAAAGGCTGTAGAACAGGCTATTAATAACAGGAAGGAAACAACCTATTTCCAGCGCCGTTTGGTTGAAGCCGACCGGGATTTGAAAAATGCCAAAAGAAGTAATGGGTTAAGTGCAACATTGCAAGGTAGTTATGGTTTGTCGAATAGCGCCGAATCTCTTGGTGGCGTATATCAAAAGCCCGAGCGGCAACAAACGTTAAGCCTTTCGTTAAGCATTCCGATTCTGGATTGGGGCCAGTCAGCTTCAACGGTAAAACTGGCCGAGTCTCAGCGTGATTTGGTGATTTATGACGTTGAAAAGGATAAGGAAGATTTTGAACGAAGCGTGGTTGTTCAGGTCGAGCAATTTGGATTATTAAAAGACCAGCTAAAGACGGCCAAGGAAGCCGATAAAGTGGCCGAAGACGGGTACAAAATAGCGCTGAAACATTTTCAGAATGGCGAAATAAGCATTACGGAGTTAAATATTTCGCAAAATGAGCGTGAGAACGCAAAACGCGATTATATTCGGTCGCTCGAAACCTATTGGGAGGCTTATTACAACCTACGAATATTGACTTTGTACGATTTTGAAAAGAATGAACCTATTTCATATGGTAATCCGCTGAGTGAGAAACAGTAGTAAGATAGCCTAGACGTTATAACGCCGGTTCAGTTTTTGGACCGGCTTTTTTATTGACAAAAGCGAGATGTTAAAAATTATAAAATAATATTTAAAGAAATTAATAAAATTTATTGCACTTCATAAAATATTTAAACAACTTTGTCGCTGTTGGTAATGAAGTTTATTTTGTTGTTTATTGAAATTAAAATCATGAACCCAGACAGCGATTCTTCTATACAAATGCTTTCTTCGACAGACAGGAATAAGGCAAATCAGAAGCGAAAAATTTTGAGCATATTACATTCTGGTGGTTATATTTCGGCACCGGAATTAAGCAAGCAGCTAAAAATTAGTTTACCTACTTGTATTGCATTACTGAATGATTTGTTGGCCAATGGCTTTATTAAAAACATTGGCATTGGAGAGTCGAGCGGAGGAAGAAAACCAAATTTGTATGGATTACCTGAAAACGCATTTTATGTGATTTCGTGCGATTTTGCACGTTTCAGCGCCAACATGACCATTTGCGATTGTTACAACAAGTTTGTGACACCGGTTACCACAATTGATACCCACATTGATGACCCGGATTTGGTTGACAAACTATTTGATACAGCGCAGGCTTTATTGTTGAAATACAAGATTCCGAACGAGAAAATTGTTGGTTTGGGAGTTGATATGCCAGGCTTAATTGACTCCAGAACCGGAGTAAACTACACCATAAAAAATGAAGCTTACCGGGAGGTGGGTGCTAAGTTGAGCCGGAAATTTGAAAAGCTGGTTTATATCGACAATGATGCCCGGATGCACGCGCATGGCGAGTTTTATTTTGGCGCAGCTAAAGACTATAATAATGCTATAATTATTCACTGGAGCTGGGGTTTGGGCTTAGGTATTTTTGTTAACGGACAGCTATACAGTGGAAATAGCGGCTTTGCCGGAGAATTTTCGCACATCCCGATGGTTGAGAATGGCGACCTGTGCATTTGCGGAAAGAGAGGATGTTTGGAAACCATTGCTTCATCAAACACAATCATGAAGCGCGTCAGGCAAGGATTTGAGAATAAAGAAATTTCGTCATTGCTCTTAAAATTTAAAGACAGGCCCGAAAAAGTTACGCCTGACGATGTTATTGAGTCAGCCCGGCTGGGCGATGAGTTTTGTATTGCGATTATGAACGAAATCGGAACAGCAATGGGTAAAGGTCTGGCGTACATCATTCAACTTTTGAACCCGGCGATCATTGTAATCAGTGGTCCTTTATCAAAGGCAAATCAATTTGTATTATATCCTATTCAGCAATCTTTAAATAGACTTTGTTTGGAAAAAATTTCCGGAAATACCAGGATCATTATTTCTGATATGGGCGATCAATCAGCCCTTCTCGGAACCGCAGAAATGGTATTTCAGAAGGTTTTTTCCGACGAGAATTTTGAAGGAATTGCTTTGTAGTTATATTTTTTTAGAGAGAATTAATCTATTGTTAATTTAAAATTAAAACTTATGCGAAAGGTTTTATTTTTGACCGTAATGTGTTTGTCGCTTATAGGAAGCGCTATGGCACAGTTTTCGGTTTCCGGAAAAGTTGTTTCCGAGTCTGACGGGTTAGGGCTACCTGGTGTCACCGTTCAGGAAAAAGGAACAGCGAGAGGAGCACTTACCGATGTTGATGGTAAGTTTAATTTGAAGGTAACTTCATCGAAAGGGACACTCATTTTTTCATTCATTGGGATGAAAACTGTTGAAATGCCGATTAACGATCGGGCTACTATTGACGTTCGGATGCAATCGGACGAGATTGGTTTGGACGAAGTAGTTGTTACTGCTTTGGGTATCAAACGAGAAACTAAAAAACTTGGTTATGGAGTAAACTGAAGTAAAAGGTGACGAGCTTGCAAAAGCCAACACTGCAAACCCAATCCAGGCCCTTCAGGGAAAATCTACAGGATTGAGCATTGGCGCTTCTGACGGTGGATTGTTTGGTAACTCAAAGATTCAGATTCGTGGAGTCTCGGTACTGAATTCAAATAGTAATCAGCCTATTTTTGTAGTCGATGGTGTTATTCTTGAAAACGGTATTTCAAATGCCAGCGCCGACTGGGATAGTAATGCCAAGGACTTTGGTAACCAGCTGAAAAATCTTAACCCTGATGATTTTGAGTCAGTTTCGGTTTTGAAAGGTGCTGCTTCGACTGCTCTTTATGGTTCGCGTCGGTATGAACGGCGCTATTGTGATTAAAACCAAAGATGGAGCAGGGTCTAAAGGTATTGGTGTAAACATTACACAAAGCTTGGGTATTGATTAAGTGTATGCACAACCTGATATCCAGTATGAATATGGGTTTGGCGCATTGGCCGGATATGTTGATTACGGCGACAAAGATGCAAATGGAAGATATTACCAGTTTGCCCCCTCAGACTCAATTCTATAAAAATAGCGCAGGTATGCCAACGTTGATCAACCATCCCTGGACTTATGGGTATGGACCAAAATTCGACGGCAGGGATATTGAAGACTACGATGGTACAATAACCAAATACCTGCCGGTAAAGAACAACATGCGCGATGCCTATAATGTTGGTATAAATACCAATACCTCAATCTCGTTGAGTGGTGGTAATGATAAAGGTTCGTTCTTTCTTTCGGATTCATACAACGTGCGTAAGGGAACTACTCCTTCGAACGAATTTAGTCGTAATGCTGTAATGCTTTCAGGATCATACAAACTGGCAACCTGGTTAAGAGCTGAAGCTTCTATTTCTCATACTATTTCAAAACCCAAGAACCCGAATAACGACATCTCGGAGTTTTTCCTCGATGGTAGTGTCCCAAGTATGTACGATACAAAAAAATGGAATAGACAAGAAATCTTTCAGGCTTCTCACGGAGGTGTGCCATCTGCCGACTACGGCGATAAATATGCCTATGTTCCGATGAATAGCCAGTGGTTTAACTACAAGTTTAATTCAAATTCGAGAGAAGAGCAGGTCACCCGCCCAATCGTTCGGTTAACAGCCGATTTAGCGCCGTGGATTTCGGTAACTGCCGAAGGAAATATGAACTATTATACGGTATCATCGTCAATTAAAGAACTTGGTACCGGCTATGCCAACGAAGGTGGTAAATATGAGCTAGGCCACAGTATCGACGTTAGCCGTACCGCAAAGTTAACTGCCAACCTGAAGAAAAATTTCGGCGATTTTACAACCAGCCTGATTGTTGGTGGCGAACTTTGGGATCAACGCAAGGAAAATACCCGTGTTTGGACCGATGGCGGATTGATTGTTCCCGGAAAATATTTCCTGAAAAACTCTAAAAAGACTTTAGGCTCGGAAGGTAGTGTTAGCGGAACCAAGCAGATTAACTCGGTTTATGGTTTATTTAATGCCGGTTGGAAAAATCAGTTATTCATCGATATTACCGGCCGTAACGACTGGTCGTCGGCTTTGGTTTATACCGATGGAACCGGTAACTTCTCTTATTTCTATCCATCAGTAAGTACGTCATGGATCGCAAGCGAAACCTTAAAATTGCCATCATGGGTAACTTTGGCAAAAACCAGGCTATCATGGGCACAGGTTGGTAACGATACGAATCCCTATTTTATCAATAACGGCTATTCTTCAGGAGACCCTGATAATAATAATCTTCCTGATGATATGGGCGATGGAAAATTTATTTACTACAACTCCAAATCAACAACATTGGTTGACCCAAATATTAAACCTGAACGTAAAAAACTCGTTTGAGGCTGGTTTGGATTTGAGATTCTTAAATAATCGTACCGGTATCGATTTTACGGTGTATAACGAAACTGTAAATCACCAGATTGGTGATATTCCGGTTCAGTCTGAATCAGGATATGGTAAAATGATCACCAATATTGGTTCAATCACCAATAAAGGGATTGAACTCTCGCTACGAGTTGTTCCGGTTAAAATGCGCGGTTTTGAGTGGGAATCAACGGTTCAACTACTGGCACAACACTACAATGATCTCGAACCTTCGCAAAGAGGTTGGTGAATACAAAACACTTGGTGGTGATATCGCTTACGGAAACTTCCGTGTTGGTTCTGTTGCTTACGAAGATGGTGAATACGGCGTTTTAATGTCGGATACCAAACCATTGGAATGGAATAACACAGGCGATGCCAAAGATCCTCGCAATGGGATGAAAATTCTGACATGGAACGATACCCGACGCGGTGCTTATTATACAAGAAGCAACAAAGCCGAACGAATTGGTAAAATTCAGCCAGATTTCGAAGGATCGTGGAACAACGAATTCAAATATAAAAACTTCTCTTTAAGCGTATTGATTGATGCCCGTTTTGGTGGATACATGGCTTCATATTCGAACAAATATGGTACAGCCTACGGATTCCTCGAGACATCGTTGGCTGGAAGAGATGCTGAACACGGCGGTGTTGCCTGGACAACAGGTTACTCCGATTCGAAAGGACAACAGTTTGTTGATGGAATTATTCCTGATGGCGTTTTTGCTACCGGACAAAAAGTAACTGCTCCTAACGGACAAAGTGTTGATGTTGGTGGCTTAACATACAAAGAAGCGATGGATAAAGGTTATGTAGAGCCAACACATGCCAGTTATTTTACCTATAGAAATAATTCATGGAGTACAGGTGTTATTAACGACGACTGGTTTAGCAAGGTAAGTTATATTGCGCTTCGTAATATTTCGGTGAGCTACACGTTGCCAACATCACTGGCTCACAAAATTAAAGCTTCAAGCTTGTCGGTAGCGGTAAATGCAAGAAACCTCGGTTATTTGTATAATTCACTGCCTAATCATTTGAACCCTGAAAGTTTCCGTGGAACATCAAGTTCTGATTCATTCCGCGAACGCTCTTTTAGCCCGTACACAGCTTCTTATACCATGACTTTATCTGTAGGTTTTTAATACTTAAAATTATAAACACATGAAAAATATACATATAATAGCATTTGCGCTGATCTTACTGATGGGGTGGGGTTGTGATAAAGATAAATTTGCCGATCTAAATTCTGATCCGTCAACGATCTCAACTCCCGACCTCCGGTTTTCAGTTGCTACGGCAATCGACCAAATGTATTCTGATGATTATTTGGTATGGTTCTACAATAACTTCCAATACATATATCCTTGGTCGCAGGTAACATCGAAAGGCGCTGGTAACAGCTCTGATTTTGTGGATATGGGACCTTCTTCAAGCTTTAATTTGTATTCCAGGTTATTTCCGCAAACCCTCGATGTAAGGGCAAGGATTGACAAGATGGGCGAAACCGAAAAGGCTTCGTACCAGTCTATGAGGGCCATTACATATGCTATGCAAATTTTGCCGGCTATTCACAATACCGATAATTTCGGATCTTTGGTTTATACCGAAGCAGGTTTGGCTCCTTATACAAATCCTCCGTTGTTTACACCAGTACTCGACAATCAGAAAACTTTGTACACAACATGGCTGAAGGAACTTGATGCTGCGATTAGCATATTGGCAACCGCAAAAAATCAGGTTGGACTTGGAACTCAGGATGCAATTTATGGTGGCGATTATACCAAATGGGCTAAATTTTGCAACCTGCTGAAATTGAAAATTGCAGCACGCCTGGTGAATCAGGATCGCGCCTGGGCTCTTAAAATTGCAGCCGAGGTTGGTTCTTCGCCGGTGGGATATATGGATGCTTTAGGCGATGATTTTGTTTATACCAAGGGAGTTAAATACTACGGAACCGGGAACGATATTTCGAGTGGTTATGCCAGCAAAAACCTGGTTGATTTTATGGTTGGAAACCGCGATCCTCGTTTGCGTTTTATTTTCGAAAAGAATGGCTTTAATGCTGAAGTTGTTCAAGCCTTCCTTGATGCCGGGAAAGCGCTTCCGCCATACGTTGCTCAGTATGTGAATGTTGATGCTGACAAGAAATTTACAGGATGGAAAGCTCCGGGCGAACCTTGGGTGCGTTACCACGGGGCTCCGGTTTCTCCTGATGCGAAACAGGATCCTGCAAACAACATCTATTTTAACCAATCTGAATTGAATAAACTTACTGTTGGAAGTACACAGAAAACATACGCATCAACTTCGGTTTATTCACAAAAGATGGTTCGTACATCGTATGATTATACCTATCCGACAAAACCTGGCGGTCGTGTTATTGAGCTGAAAGACAACGATCCAGGGTTGAATGTACTTTTGGGTAGTTCTGCCGAAACAAACCTGTTTTTAGCTGAGTTTAAACTGTTGGGTGCAACACTTCCAAAATCGGCTCAGGAGTACTTAAATAAAGGTGTTGAACTGTCGGTTAGCCGGATGGACGCTTTGGCCAAAAACAACCAGATGCCATACTACAACAGCGACCCTGTTTACACCAATGTTGACGATGCGACAGCTGCCGCTACAAAACTGAAAAGCGGCGAAATTGCTGAGTTGTTGGCAAAACCGGCTTGTAACCTTACAACCGATGGGCTTGAAAAGGTATATATCCAGCAGTACATTAACTACATGAATACTCCTGGCGATGTATGGGCAACTGTGCGCCGTTCAGGTATTCCGAAGAAAGGTAGTGCATACCTGGCATGGGAAAAGTTTACATCCAATGGTGGTGAAATGACAATCCCTCGCCGGTTTGTAATTAATATGCCTGGCAAAGACGATGTTAACTATGCCAATAAAATGGCTGCTATTACCGAACAGGGCATAACACCTGCAACACTGGATGCTATAAAACTTAACACCGAAAGATTTTGGTTCGATAAAACCAATCCTCAATACGGTGAAGGCCCTAAATAGTTAATTTGGTCAAAATAGAAAAGGTTCGAAAAGACCGTCTCGATTTAATGAGGCGGTCTTTTTTTCACTGATTACAGTAAGCAATTAACTTTGAACAACGAAAAAACAGAATCATGAAAAAACTATTGATAACCGTTTGGCTGCTTAGCGAAGTTTTGTTTGTTTTTGCAATACCTAAAAAGCTGGCCAATCAATATGAAGTAACTTACCAGACTGTTGTAAACGGAAACGTTCGAACGGATGGGCCCGGAACAAAAGTTTTGTGTTCGGCTATGGCTTCACGTTCGTTTACTGAAAATGATAATCGAAAACTGCTTCCAACGGTGGCTATCGAAACAAGCTATGTTGATTATGTGGCAATGAAAACTTACCAGCTTGCTGTCTTTTCTGATGGACGAAGAATTAATACGTCGGCACTTTTTTCGGAGTACCCGGAGTTAACAGAAACAGGAAAAACTGACCTGATCCTGGGATATAATTGCCGACATCTGAAAACTTCGGTTCGTTCCAATTCAATTGACATTTGGTACACCACTGATTTGGGCGTGAATGGAACCCCTTCGATGGGATATGGTTTGCCCAAAGGATTGGTGCTGAAGATTGTGAGGAATGGGAATTATGAGTTGGTAGCTACTTCCGTTAAGCCAGTTAAGAAAAATGAAGAAACATCTATTTTTCCGGCGGAAATGGGAGAGAGTGTTGATTTGCAGATTTACCGACATCGAATTACCGAAAATCTGATTACCACGGTTTCGGTCTTCAATAATGAGCAGATCAGCTTTGGAAACAAATTTGAAAATCCGTCAGATTCTGAAACTGAAAAGACTTTCAAATATTCAGAAGGTACAGTTATCCTGAAAAAAGTAAAACTGCCGGTAGTGCCCGATGATACTCAGATTTTTGCAGAGTTGTATCAGCATTCAAATGGAGATGCCTATGACAGGACAGGCTCTGTATTTATGATCCCAACGGAAAAAGAACAATCGTTCCTCGATGGCTTAAAGAATGGAACAAAGTTTTTGCCGGCTTTTACTGCGAGAAATGGTAAAACATACTGCGGCGTTGTTGCAAACGATCGGTTTACACCTTTGGTTGAGATGATGAGGTTTTTCACCTCGTTTGGGATAGGCCATTTTAACGAAAAATCGAAAGTTTTCGGGCAACAGTGGGAAGACTCAACCCTATATAAACAGGAAATTACAGAATTACTACCAGTACTTCAGGGCGAACGCTGGATTGGCGTATTTATTGGAAATTACGACAAAGGCGGCCATAAAGTCAGTTTAAAGTTGAGATATTACCCCGGGAGTATGGAAATATCAGATAAACCAGCAAAGAAATACTGGGTTTCGCCGTTGTTCAATACCTTGAATGTAATGGAGATGTCGGGCCAGGAATACGGAACAATGTTTGAAAGTGACTCGTTAAAAGTTGATTTTGAAGTTCCTTCAGGAGTAAAAAATGTTCAGTTCAGGTATATATCAACCGGGCATGGCGGTTGGGGTGGCGGCGATGAGTTTAACCAGAAAACAAATACAATATTGCTCGATAACCAGGTATTGTTCCAATATACGCCCTGGCGCAGCGATTGTGCCACTTTTCGAAAACTAAACCCTTCTTCAGGAAATTTTTGGAACGGCGTAACATCAAGCGACTACTCCCGTTCCGGCTGGTGCCCGGGCACAGCTACATCCCCGGTTTATTATCCTGTAACAGGCTTAAAGCCCGGAAAACATCAGGTAAAGGTTGCAATACCATTGGGTAAAAACGAAGGCGGTAGCTTTAGTTCGTGGAACGTTTCAGGAGTATTGATTGGAGAGTATGAATAAGCCGGTATAATAAATAAATTGGCGAAAAGCTGAACTTGGCTTAAATTTTGTACTTTTGCAAGCCTTTACTACCAGGGGCTGACTGGTTTTGACAGCGGGTAGAAGAGGTATGTAAGCATGTCGGGCCTTGATCGCACAGCCCGTAAAACTCGGCGTTCGAACCATAATTGGCGAAAATAATTACGCTCTTGCTGCGTAATCGAATTAAGTAGATTACACTTTATTCCGGCACAAGGTGCTGGAACGAGACATTACCCGGGTGCTATTGCCCTGAAGCGGCCCGATCAGGTAGTGCAAGTAAATCGGGGATAGTCAGAATTTTTCCTTGGAATTTTGGCGAAACTTAAGAGGATAAGGTAAAAGTCGGTGGCCCTGATCCAGCTTTTGCACGAAAATCAAGTCTGGGGATAAGCATGTAGAAAGCATATTGCTTCCTCGTTTGGACGCGGGTTCGACTCCCGCCAGCTCCACTGAAGACACAAAGTCCTGTAAAATTTAAATTTTATGGGATTTTGTGTTTTTAAACCTAATTTAACAACCGCCATTATTTGATAAGAATCATTAATTTCATAAACAATATTCGATTGGTACTGTTTTTCTGTGAGGGGTTAGAATTAGTAGGGATAAGAAGAGAGGGATAAGTGGTAGATATGTAATCATTTGAATATTTAAATCGATAGAGTATCTTAATCAACCCAAAATATATAGGTGAGGGTGTAGCTTACCCAGCCCTATGTAATTGAATAACTGAACTTATGGAGCCTAGAAGAATAGAAGAAGCGTGCATAAAATGTAAGGATCGGTGTTGTGCACGTTGTTTTGATGATGGGGATGAGAACATTTGTTAGTTGCCTGACAACAGATGAACTGGAAATGTTGGTGAAGGAGAAAAGGCATGTTGTTTTTAATGCAGGAGAGACAATTTTAAAGCAAAATACATCTGCTAGTCACGTTGTTTGTATTAAGCGTGGCCTTGCCAAAATTATTGCTGAAGGAGAAGGAGACAGGAAACTAATACTGAGGCTTGTAGCCAACCATGCCATCCTAACCGGTGGCGGTATTTTTATTGACGAAATCAGGCATTTTACCGTTCAGGCAGTAACACAGGTGGAATGCTGTTTTATTGATTCTGAGAAGATTTACGAATTAGTCTCCAATAATAGTCGTTTTGCATTCGAACTACTGAAGTTAAATAACCAGCAAAATGTTCAGATGCTGAATAATTTAGTGGGTATAACACAAAAATATATGCCGGGGCGTGTATCCGACTTACTCCTGTATCTAAAGAATGAGATTTTTCTTTGTAATCCTTTCGATACCAGGCTTTCAAGACAGGAATTAGCCGATATGACCGGGATGACAATGGAGAGTTTTATTCGGATTTTAAAAGAATTTAAGTCGTCTGGAATTATCGCTGTTGACGGGCCGACAATTCATGTGTTGGATGAAGATGCGCTGCATTTGATTAGCCGCAAAGGATAAAATTACAAATTGATATTTGTCAACCATTGGCTTGCCTTTAATCAGGATGATGGTTTGTTTACATCAACCTTCTGTTTTCAATAAAATCAATCGGGGTATCTATTTTAGCCACGTATAAAAAAGCGTTTGTTCTGAAAACAGCGTTGGGATAAAATAGTAACCTTAATATACCGATTTTATGAAACTTAACAATTTTAGTAAGCTTTTGCTTTCGGCTTTTGTAATGGTTTGTTTGGCCTCTTCTTGTGTGAAGGAAGGTCCGATGGGGCTCACAGGCCCGGCAGGTAAAGATGGCGCTAATGGTGCAGATGGGAAAGATGCGAACGAAACCTGTAAAGCTTGCCACACTTCTACGAAAGTAGATCTTATTTCTACTCAATTTCAATTTTCGAAACACGAGTACGGAGAAGCAGCTTTTGAAGAAGCTGGAAATACAGCTTGTGCTCCGTGCCACGAACAAGAAGGGTTTAAAGATGTTGTAACAAGAAATGTACCTTCAACATTTACTTTAAATTCGTCAACAGGAAAATATACTAATAATTATGCCAGCTCAAGTTCTGCTGCATATGGCGAAATTGGATGTTCAACCTGTCACAGTGCATTGCATACAACCTATGGCACTGCTGATTTAGCCTTTACAACAGTTGCTCCGGTTTCGATGACCATGTGGGGTGGTACCAAAACAATTGATTTACCAGCTGACAACCACAAAAGTAACTTGTGTGTGAAATGTCATCAACCTCGTCCTCTGAGCAACCTGCAAACAAGCAATGCTTTGGATTACGTTGCATTGACTAAAAATCTTACAACCCTGGCATACGATGGTAGCAATGACAAAGCAACTACTAATATTGTTCGTCCAAGTTATCGAACACACGTACATTATGGAGCTTTGGGCGCTATTTACGCAGGTGTTGGTGGTGTTGAATTTGCCGGAACTGAAACCTACAAAAATTCGGCCCATACCAGTGCCGCTTCGTGTAGCGATTGCCATATGGGTGCAATGGTTGGTAAAGCAGGCGGACATACATTTAATGCCGTTGGTAAGTTTGATGGTTGTAATGCTTCTGGCTGCCATTCTGCCGCTATTACTTCAGCAAGCACAACATTCTGGGCAACTCCAAGAGCCGAAATAAAAGGTTTGATTGAATCGTTAGGAGCAAAACTTGCTATTAATGGTGTTGAAATTATGAACCGTAATGGCGACTCTTCTTCAAATCTGTGGTATGGTATTACCAGCAAAAACTACGATGGATACCTGAATGTTTATGACCCGGTTAACAATCCAAACTTTGCTTTATACAACACTGCCGGAACTTTCCAAAACCCGGCTCCTTCGTCGTCGTGGACTGCCGATCAAAAAGCATTTAACCTTACATTGCCAAAAATAAGCTTAACCAATGCACAATTAGGGGCAATGATCAATTTCCAGTTATGCTTGAGAGATTATAGTTTGGGAATTCACAATTACGCCTATACCAAAGCTTTATTGAAGAACTCGTTAGCTGTACTTCCAATAATGGTGTCAAAAGAATAAGGAAAGACTTTTAATTTACACATGCAGAAGTCTTTCCTTATTCAATATTAAATTGAATATTATGAAATTAACCCTGTTGGGTGAATTCCATGTGGCAACAAAAAACAAAAATAAACACATGAAAAGACATAGCATATTCTTTATACTCATATTATTGGCACTTTCTTTAGGTGGTTGTAAATACGATTTTATTTTACCTGTAGAAACACCGCCGGTTGACAACGGAGGTAACCCAATCAGTTTTTCTACCCAGGTTCTTCCTGTACTAAATACGAAATGTAGTAGTTGTCATGCTGCTCAGGCTCCGTTAATGACCGCTGCATCAGCGTATTCGCAACTAGTTCCGGCGTATGTAAATACAACTACTCCAAATTCCAGTAAGTTGTATGTTAACGCAACAGGCGCTCACTATGCTCAGGTATCTGCTTCTCAGGCAGCTATTATTCTGCAATGGATAACGGAAGGAGCTAAAAACAACTAAAATTAGCTGAAATGAAAAAATCTATCCTATTTATTACGCTTCTTTCATTGATTTCTGTTTTCACTTTTGCACAAGAAGAAGCTACTGAAACTACTCCGGCAAAAGAAAAAGATTATCCGGTTGCCGCCACTTTCGAAAGCGGATATCTTATTGATGCTCAAACGGTAATTATTCCTGAGAAAAAAACTCTCGAAATGGCCATTCAGCACAAATTCGGAACGATTGAAAAAGGACGTTCAAATTTGTGGGGAATATACGGTTCTGCGAACATTCGCCTCGGTTTAAATTATGTACCTTTTAAAAACTTCCAGGTTGGCGCCGGAATTACCAAGCGTTATATGGCAACTGATGTAAATGCCAAGTGGAACGTTATACAGCAAACCCGGAAGAATAAAATCCCGGTTTCAGTAACATTATACGGTAATATGGCTTTTGATGGCCGGGCCGAAAGTGCATTTGAATCGGGTATGGTTCGCCAGGCATATTCAGGCCCAATTTATCATTATCGTTTTGCCGACAGAATGAATTATTTCTCTCAGTTGATTGTTGCCCGCAAGTTTAATAAATGGCTTTCGTTACAGGGTGGAGTAAGTTTTACGCACTATAATGCTGTTCCTGAAGGTTACGATCACGATATTGTTGGTGCACATTTCAATGGCAGGATCAAAGTTTCGCCACAAGGTTCTATTATTTTTAATTACGACGAACCTTTGAAAATCAAGAAAATATCTGAACAGCGAGACTGGACACATCATGCTAAACGGAACATTGCTTTTGGGTACGAAGTTTCGACCGGAACACACGCATTTCAGATGTACATGGGATCGTCAAATGCATTGTTGCCGCAAGATAATATGATGATGAACCAAAATAAGTTTGATAAAACAGGCTTATTAATTGGATTTGTTATTACAAGGCTTTGGGCGTATTAATTATTTGGGAATTAAATTAAGTGTTTTTTGATGTTGAATGGTAATAATCCTCTAAACAGGATATTACCATTTTTTTAATTAAACCGGCGAAAATTTCAATAGATTTCTCCCTGTAACGATTTTGTAAACTTTAAAATTGAAGTTGTGAAATATTTTTTCATATTATTCATCTGTTTTTCATTAGTTTGTGCTTCCAGTCAAAGCGTAAGGGCACAGTCTTATAACAATGCCCTGCACCATCAATGTTTGAAATGCCACTCGCAGCAAACATATGGTTTTCATAATTCGGTTACCAATAAGGACATGAAGCGGTTGATGAATCCATACTATATTCTGGATACCGTTGCTATGGTAAAGGGCGTTCATAAACAATTCGACTGTACCGATTGTCACTCTTCAGAATATGCGACGTATCCTCATCAGGCCAATCTTAAGCTTGAGCCGCTAAGCACCTGTCTCGATTGTCATGGTGGCGATGCTTCGTTTGCAAAGTACCAGTTCGAGCGTATTGATGAAGAATTTAAAAAGAGCGTTCACTACAAAGTTTATGGCGATAACTTCACATGTTCGAAATGCCACAGCCAGCATACTTATGTTGCCACGGCCCGGAATAGTAATAATGTTTTGGAAATTGTTGATTATAGCAACAAAATGTGCTTATCGTGCCACGCCGATATGAAAAAGTATGAGCTTGTTGCCGGGCACGAAAACCCGAAACTGGTTCAGATACATAGCTGGTTGCCTAACCAACAGTTGCATTTTCAGCACGTAAGATGTATTGAATGCCACACCGAAGTAGCCGATAGTTTGATGGTATCTCACAATATTCTGAGTAAAGATAAGGCTTTGCGTAAATGCGTTGAATGTCATTCGGCGAACTCGAAATTAAAAGCCTCGCTTTACAAATACCAGAATCTGCAAAAAAGAGGAGAGAAAGGCGAATTGGCTAGCGTTCCAATGGGCGAATCGTATGTGATTGGATCTCATCAGATTCCGATTTTAAAAACAATAAGTATCATTATTTTTCTTTTGACTTTATCGGGAATTGTGATTCACGGTATCTTCAGAATTATTAAAAAGAAGTAACATGGGCGAAAAGGTATATTTTTATCCGGTCTGGTTGAGAATCTGGCACGGGTTTAATGCACTCGGAATAATTACGTTGATCATTACCGGTATTTCTATGCAGTCGGGCATGGAGGCATCCCGGGTTGTAAACTTCAATTCGATCATCAACCTTCACAACATTGCCGGGATTGTTGTGTCTCTCAGTTATTTAATTTATTTCGTTGGAAATATTATTACGCCCAATGGAAAATATTACAGGCTAAAAAGGCAAGGCTTTTTTAAGCGACCCGTAAAACAAGGTATCTATTACGCGTGGGGAATGTTTCATGGACAAAAGTCTCCTTATCCTTTATCGGAGAAACGTAAATTCAACCCGTTACAGAAATATTTCTATATATTGGTTATGTATTTGGCAATACCGGCGGTTATTATTACCGGCTTGGCATTGTTGTTTCCCGAAATAATAATTGATAAAGTTTATATGTTTAGCGGAGTATTGGTTACAGCGGTATTGCACTCGGCTATGGGATTTTTTATTTCAATTTTCCTGATTATTCATCTTTATGTTGCTTCTATCGGAAAATCACCACTTCAGAATTTCAAAAGCATCATCACCGGATGGCACCACATTTGAGTTAAGTAATTCAGATATATTGCCGATTACCTACCTTTAGGTTTACGCATGATGTAGTCCGTTTTGCGTAAATCTGGAAGGTAGGTTTTCTCGTTTTCAGCCTTAACCTATGCGAAATAATTGATGCCGGTTTGATAAATGTCAGTAGGCAAAATGAGGATAAAGCAAAGAATTTCAGGATTTTTACGGTTGTAAATGTCCTAAAAATATGTTGGTAGATAGCAGGTTGAGAACTCTGGTCATTTCCAGATCAAGAATTCTTGTTTTAATTGGTCTTTTTCTGATTCAGGCGGTGGTAATCATGGCTCAGTCGAACGACGACTGCCTGACATGTCACGACGATGCTACTTTGTCGAAAGTGCGCGCCGGTAAGAAAGTATCCCTGTATGTTAAGCCTGATGCCTTACAGCATTCGGTGCATAAAAATATCGATTGTGCTGCTTGCCATACCGATGCTGCGGTGAAGGAATTCCCTCATCCTGAAACGCTAAAGCCGGTTAATTGCGGAACTTGCCATGCTGATGCCAAAGAAAAGTATTTCAGGGGAATACATGGAAAAGCTTTTCTGGCCAATCAGCCTTTTGCCCCGAGTTGTAAAGAGTGTCACGGAACCCATGATATTTTAAAGTCAGATCAGCCGGCTTCGCGTACCTATAAAATGAATATTCCGGTTTTATGCGGTTCGTGTCATAAGGAAGGTGCGCCGGTTGCACGAAACTACAATATTTCGCAGCATAACATCCTTGAAAATTATAGCGAAGGTATTCATGGACAGGGTATTTATAAAAAGGGTTTGATTGTTTCGGCAACCTGTAATAACTGTCATGGTAATCACCTTATTTTGCCGCATACCAACGTTGCCTCAACCACATCGCCGCAAAACATTGCGAATACCTGTATGCAATGTCACGCCCGAATTGAAGATGTTCATGTTAAGGTGATTAACAAGGAATTGTGGGAGAAAAAGCCCGGCGCAATACCGGCATGTACATCGTGTCATCCGCCTCATAAAGTTGAACTGAAGAATCTGGCATCAACGATTTCTGACAATACCTGTTTAAAATGCCATTCGGGGAACGAAGTGCATAAGATGGAGAACGGGAAGTCGGTTTCGCTCAAAGTGGACGCCGGTGAACTTGCTTCGTCAACACATAAAAACATTACCTGCGTGAAGTGCCATTCGGATGTGTCGCTACATGCCGCCAACCGGCCTTGCGAAACGGCTGGTAAAGTTGATTGTTCGGCCTGTCATGCCGAAGAATCGGATGTTTACTTCTCCAGCGGGCACGGGCAGGCATATTTCAATAAAAAGGAGAATGCACCGTATTGTACCGATTGTCATGGATCTCACGGTGTAAAACCGAAGGAAGACGAGAGCTCTCCGGTTTATCGCGCTTCCATTCCTAAATTATGCGGTGAATGTCACCAAAAAGGAGGAAAGGCGGTTAAAGGAACTAACCTGAAGGAAGTCGATGCTCTGCACGATTATTCGTCGAGTGTACATGGTCGCAGTTTAGCCGAAAAAGGCTTACTGTCGGCAGCTGTTTGTACCGATTGCCATACCACACACTTCAACCTGAAACAGTCGGACGAGCGCTCGTCGGTTAACCCGAAGAATATCGCAGCAACCTGCGGTTCGTGTCATAAAGGCATATACAACGATTATATGGCCAGCGACCACGCATTCAGGGCCGACGGTAATCCTGATCTGAAATATCCGACTTGCGAAACCTGTCATACGGCTCACAATATTTCCGAGGTACACAAAGATAAATTCATGGCCGAAATCACCACGCAATGTGGTAAATGCCATACGAAATTGGCTGAGACCTACCTGGAAACCTATCATGGCAAGGTATATCAGCTGGGGTATATGCAGGCAGCCCGCTGTTCCGATTGTCATGGAGCGCACAAAATTTATAGTATCCGGAACCCTAAATCGTCGGTAGGGCCCGAAAACATTGTGGCTACCTGTCAGAAATGCCACGCTGATGCCGGGAAACGATTTACCGGGTACCTGACACATGCAACTCACAACAATAAGTCGCAATTCCCGTGGCTGTTCTATACTTACTGGGCGATGACCGGCTTATTGGTAAGCGTATTTATTTTCTTTGGAGTTCACACTCTTCTTTGGTTACCTCGTTCAATTCAGGCTATGAGGAAGAAAAAAGCACATTCGAAAGAAGTCAGCGAAAAGGTTTATGTTCGTCGGTTTACCAGGAGCCAAAGCATTACGCATATTTTTGTTATCGTGAGTTTCTTGTCGCTTGCCTTTACCGGAATGCTCCTGAAATTTGCCTTTACTCCCTGGGCTAAATTCCTTGTGCAATTGATTGGCGGAGCTCAGGTTGCAGGTATTATCCACCGCATTGCGGCCGTAATTACATTTGGTTATTTCTTCTTCCATGTATTCTCTTTATTTAAAATGAAGAAAGAGAAAGGTAAGAGCTGGATCGATTTTATCTTCGGGAAGGATACGCTCATGTTTAATGCACAGGATATAAAAGATTTTGTAGCTTCGATAAAATGGTTTACCGGCAGAGGACCACGTCCGTCATACGGCAAATGGACTTACTGGGAAAAGTTTGATTACATGGCGGTATTTTGGGGCGTAGTTGTTATTGGTTCAACCGGGTTAGTCCTTTGGTTCCCGGTATTCTTCACCAAATTCCTCCCCGGATGGTTAATTAACGTTGCTCAGATTATCCATAGTGACGAGGCTTTGCTTGCAGTTGGCTTTATTTTCACCATTCACTTTTTCAATACCCACTTGCGTCCTGAAGCGTTCCCGATGGATACCGTGATTTTTACCGGGCAGGTTGAGGTTGATGAATACAAAGCTGATCGTCCCCGCGAATTTGATGAACTGGAAAAATCAGGAAAACTGGATGAATATACCACCAACTCGTCAATTTCTGAAAAGAGAATGAAAGCGGTTAAATTCTTTGGCTACCTGTTTTTGTCGGCTGGGATAATTCTCGTTCTGCTGATCATCTATTCGTTGTTGTTTCATTAATTGTTGAGGTGGTTGGCAGCATTTAGGTTAGGAGCAGTTCTGCCTAAAACGTGAATGGCTTGAGCTTGGGAACTCTTACTCAAATGTAAGTGCATGAAATAGCCATAAGAGCCAATGCTCACACCAACCGAAAATGAATTGAACAGCGGGAAATCCGCGAAGCGAATAAATGGCTATTCGATGGGTAGGTGACCACATTTGAATAAATGAAACAATATATACGAATGAAATAGTCATGATTTGGTACACACCAACCGGGAATGAGAAAATTATTTCAATCATGGGTATTCATTCCATGTGACTTTTAAAAAGCAAATTATTCACACATGAAATTACCGTCATCCATTAAGAACTGGGTCTCTATTTCGGGGGCTGTGCTTGCCGTCTTTAACCTGACAACCATTCTTTCCCTGGTTATCCTGAACTGGATATTCAATTTTGGAGGTACTTATATCGGTTTATTTATTTACATCGTTTTGCCAGGCTTTATGATGATTGGGCTTATCCTTATTCCAGTTGGGATGAGGTTGAGCCGAAAAGCTGTTCGGGAAGCCGAATTGAAAGGTGAAAAAAGAAACTGGCCGGTTATTGACTTTAACAACATTGCAACCCGAAATGCGGCCATTATCTTTGTTTTCGGAACGATGATTTTGCTGATTATTTCGTCGATTGGCAGTTATGAAGCTTTTCATTATACCGAGTCGGTTGAGTTTTGCGGAAAACTTTGCCACAAGGTGATGGAGCCCGAATATACGACTTATCACGGATCGTCGCACGAGCGGGTTGCCTGCGTTGAGTGCCATGTTGGCTCGGGGGCAAGCTGGTATGTAAAGAGCAAATTATCGGGTTTGTACCAGGTTTATTCCGTTTTGGCGCACAAATATCCTACACCAATTCCTACGCCAATATCCAATTTGCGTCCAGCCCGCGAAACGTGCGAACAATGCCACTGGCCTGCTAAATTTTACGACCGGAAATTGCGAGTCAGGCAATCGTATCTTGCCGACGACGACAATACCGAATATACCGTTAACCTTCAGGTTAAAACCAGCTCAAAAATGACCTCCGGTGGTTTCGAACGAGGAATACATCAACACATTAGTCCCGATGTAAGGATCGAGTATAAAGCGCTGGGAGCTAACCGGCAGCTTATTCCGTGGGTAAAATATACCAATACCAAAACCGGTGAAAGCGAGATTTTTACGGATAGCGAAAACCAACTCAGTCAATCGAAACTTGATTCGCTGGAAACCCGGGTGATGGATTGCCTGGATTGCCACAACAGGCCATCGCACAATTATAAAACGCCACAGGGTTATGTCGATCAGTCGTTAAGCGAAGGTCGCATTGCTAAAAATCTGCCGGGTATTAAGCAAATTGCCATGAAGATTTTGTACAAGTCTTATTCAACCAAAGACTCAGCGTTTCTGGCCATTCGAAATGGGGTGAGCGATTTTTACAAAAGCAGCCATCCCGAAGTTTTGGCAACCCGAAAAGCCGATGTTGAAGCTGCCATAACTGAAATTCAGGATGGATATGCCCGAAATGTATTTCCGTATATGAAATCGGACTGGAAATCGTACCCGAACAACATCGGGCACATGGTAACCGATGGCTGTTTTCGGTGCCATAACGATAAGCATACCTCAGAGAAGCGTAAGGTAATATCAAAAGACTGCAACCTGTGCCATACCATCCTGGCGCAGGGGACTCCCGGCAAGATGGAATATTCCAATTCGCTGGAACCGCTGGAATTCAAGCATCCGGTTGATGTTGAGGACGCCTGGAAAACTGAACTTTGCTCGAGTTGTCATTCATCTTTGTACTAAGGAAATGGTCATTTGTCATCAGAGCATTCTTCGGAACTATCGGATATCCGGTTTAGCCACTATTCCTGATGACTTTTCCCTTTCCAATCGGTTGCTCATATTTCCGAAAATTGATCAAGGTTGACAAATGTTAATTCATTTTTTTTTGAGAGCTCTTTTATTTCATGCAATTTTGTTCTGGTCAATTCAACCGATTGCTGGTGAATGGTAAACGAAACGATTAAAAAAATCACAAATACTAAAAAACAACAAAGACTATGAGTATCAAAAAATTATTTTTACTGATGAGTGCTGTTGTACTTTGTGTCTCTTTGGCTTCTGCTCAAAATTACATTGGCGCTGCTAAATGTAAAATGTGCCACAACAAAGCTGATAAAGGCGAACAGTATAACAAATGGGCAAACAGCCCTCACGCCAAGGCCATGCAATCGTTGAAAGGCGCTGATGCAAAGAATCCGAAATGTTTGAAATGCCACTCTACAGCTGCCGGTGTTGACCAGGCTTTGGTTGCTACCATTACCGTTGAAGAAGGAGTAAGCTGCGAATCGTGCCACGGACCGGGTAGCGCATACAAAACAGCTACCATTATGAAAGATCGTACCCAGGCAATGGCTAAAGGCTTAATTATGCCTGACGAAAAAGTGTGTAAGAAATGTCATAATCCTGAAAGTCCAAACTTTAAAGGTTTCAATTTCAAGGAATATGCTGCAAAGATTGCCCACGACGATCCAACTACGAAATAGCCATCTGGTCTGAGGTAAGACAATTGCAAATATTTTAATGGCTATTCCATCAGGCGATTAAAAACAAATTATCTTCTGAAGAAATAGGGGTGCTTTTTAATAATAGAATGTGTAAATTCCTTTGTTTTGTAATAAAACAAAGGAGTTTTTTTTATAAGATAGTCCGTTGTTTTTTTAGTTTTGAATAATGATATAACTAATGAGCGTGAAATAATGTCCTACTTTGTTCTTATTTTTATGCTGACTCACCCCCTGCACCTGACGGTGCTTCCCCCTCTCTACCAGAGTAGAGAGGGGAACGGCCGCCTTGCGGACGTCGGGGTGAGTACATTTAAAATACGACAATAAATTTTTCCTATTACTTAACTAATGAGCGTGAAATAATGTCCTACTTTGTTCTTATTTTTATGCTGACTCACCCCCTGCACCTGACGGTGCTTCCCCGTCTCTACCAGAGTAGAGAGGGGAACGGCTGCCTTGCGGATGTCGGGGTGAGTACATTTTAAGAGCAACAATAAATTATTCCGATTACTTAAATTCGATAGCATAATGAAGAAAATAATCTCCTTTTTATTTTCCATGTTTTTTTCGGTGATATTGCTTTTGGCATTTGCGTTTGCTATTGCTTATGCAACATTTATCGAAAACGATTACGGCACGCCGGTTGCCCAGGCTTTGATATACAGGGCGTGGTGGTTCGAGCTGCTCCTGTTTACAGGCGTGGTAAACCTAAGCGGAAGTGTGTTCAGATATAAACTGGTCAACCGCAGGAAATGGGCGATATTGCTGTTTCACTTGGCCTTTATATTGATAATTGCAGGAGCGGCAGTTACCCGCTATTTTGGGTTTGAAGGAAGCATGCATATTCGCGAAGGCGAATCTTCGAACCAGGTTGTTTCCGAAAACACATACATTAGCCTGAAGGCCGCAATCGGAACTTCTGCCGTTCAGGTTGATCAAAGAGTGATGTTTACACCGTTTACCAGTAACGACTATAAGCAATCGATAAGCATTTCAGGAAAAGAAATTACGGTTGAAAACGAAATGTTTGTCCCGAATGCTATTGAAACTGTAATCCCTGATGCAAACGGAATTCCATACCTGGCCTTAACATTTAGCAATGGGAGCAGCGGCGCTTCAGAGTTTTTGCTTGGCTTCAACCAGAAAAAGACTTTGCCTGGAGTGAGCTTTGGATTTGAAACAGGCCCTGCATCGGCCCAGGTTATTTTTAGTCAAACGGGCGGATTGAACCTTGTTTGTTCGGATACCCTGGTTGTGGCTTCGATGATGGGAAATACCGGCGAAAAAGTAGCGCCGGGAACTCAGATTCCGGTGCAAAGCAATACACTATACAAGCTGGGGAACTCAATCTTTGTGCTGAAAAGCTATTTGGCTAAAGCAAGTCCTTCGCTGATGCAAAATACTGAACCCGATAATTCGGGCGGCGTTGTCAATGCTTTTGTGGCAAAGATAACTTCGGGAAATGAAGTACGCCATTTGAATGTTTTTGAGCGCGACGGAGAGGTTTCGGAGCCTGCCCAATGCACCATTAATGGCGTTGATGTGGAAGTTTCGTATGGATCGACCATTCGCACATTGCCATTCAGTATTTATTTGCGCGATTTCCAGCTCGAACGCTATCCCGGATCGATGAGCCCGTCGTCATACGCTTCAGAAATTACCCTGAAAGACCCGGCTTCGGGAGTTGACCGGCCATTTCGCATTTTTATGAATAATATTCTGAAATACCAGGGTTACCGCTTTTTCCAGACTTCTTTCGACAGAGATGAAAAGGGAACTATTCTTTCGGTGAACCACGACTATTGGGGAACTTTTATTTCTTACCTGGGCTATTTCCTGATGGCTTTGGGTATGGTTTTCACTGTTTTTAGCAAAGGGAGCCGTTTCCAAACGTTGATTCGGCTTAGCTCGAAACTTCAGGCTAAGCGGAAAGGATTAAAGATAGTGTTGCTTGCTGTTGCAATATCAGGAATTGGAATGTCGCAACCGCTTTGGGGCGCCAGCAATTCGGCTGCAAAGAGCAGGCACATCGATGCTTTTAGCCAGTTGCTCGTGCAGGATCACCAGGGACGCATTGAGCCCGTCAGCACTTTGGCTTCGGACTTGTTACGGAAAATTGCCAAAGCCAGCGAATGGGAGGGCATGTCGTCGGTTGAATTTTTCGTGGACATGAGCGCCAATCCCGACAAATGGAAAACTGTGCCGCTCATCAAAATTGGAAATGCCGAACTGGCAAAAGTGGTGGGTGTTTCAGGTTCGATGGGATCGTTCAGCCAAATGTTTGACCAGGCCGGAAACTATAAACTGAACAGCTTGGTTCAGGCGGCCTACAACAAGAAGCAAACCATGCGTAACAAATTCGACAAGGAAGTGATGAATGTTGACGAACGCGTGAATATTTGTTACGAGATTTTTAACGGCGATTTTCTGAAGATTTTCCCGGTGCCAAACGATCCGAATAAAACATGGTCAACTTCAACCAAGCTTCCCAATACGATGAAGAAGGAAGAAGCTGATTTTGCTTCCAATATTCTGAATTTGTACTACCAGAGTTTTAAGGAGGCGCAAAGTTCGGGCAATTGGGCAAAACCCGACGAATACCTGGGATACATCAAAAAGTTCCAGAAGACTTACGGGGCTGATATTATGCCGTCGCAGGCCAAAATCGGCATGGAAATTAAGTATAACGAGTGGAATATTTTTGGCAAGATGGCCAGGATTTACGCGATGCTGGGCTTCGTGTTGCTGGTTATGCACTTCATGCTCATCTTCAAGCCTTCAGGAAAAATAGCTAAATATATCCCGGCAGGAACCATTGTCATTTTTGTAGCTTTTCTGGCTTATACAGCCGGCTTGATTATGCGTTGGTATATTTCGGGGCACGCTCCATGGAGCAACGGCTACGAAACTATGATTTATGTGGGTTGGGCAACCAGTCTTTCAGGATTTATATTTGTTAAACGCTCGCCAATAACCCTGGCCGTGACAACTTTGCTGGCTTCAATCATTTTGTTTGTGGCCGGAATGAGCTGGATGAACCCTGAAATTACCAACCTGGTCCCGGTGCTGAAATCGTACTGGCTGGTTGTACACGTGGCCATTATTACTGCCAGCTATGGCTTTTTGGCTATGGGCGCTTTGCTCGGAATGCTGAACCTGGTGCTGATGATTCTGCGGAACAAACAGAACAACGAAAACATCAGTTATACCATTCGTGAAGTTTCGTACATTGTAGAGATGGCTTTGATTATTGGCGTGTTTATGCTGACCATTGGTTCGTTTATTGGCGGCGTTTGGGCCAACGAATCGTGGGGGAGGTACTGGGGCTGGGACCCGAAAGAAACCTGGGCGCTGGTTAGTGTTTTGGTTTATTCCATCATTTTGCATTTGCGAAAAGTTCCGGGCATGAAAAGCGCATTTACATTAAACAGCCTGGCATTGCTTGGAATCAGCGCTGTATTGATGACATTCTTTGGGGTAAACTACTACCTGTCGGGAATGCACTCATACGGGGCGGGCGATCCTCCGCCAATTCCATCAGGTTTGTATGTGGCCATAGTGGTTGTGTTTGGCGTTGTTGCCGGGGCCTGGTACGCCGAAAATAAAAACGGGAATATTGTTGATCCTGACGATTCGCAGGAGTAAAAAATAAACGAAAAGGGATTCCTCTCGCGGGTATTTTAGGGAAGGTCACCTGACATTCGAGAGTAAGCGAAGTCGTCGTAGGAGTGCATGATCTGGCAGAGCCTGGTGTTACAAAGCCGGATAAAGTGCCTGCAAAGCCATCTGAAGAGTGTTACAAAGCCGGATAAAGTGCCTGCAAAGTCATCGGAGGGGTGTTGCAAAGCCGCATAAAGTGCCTGCAAAGCCATCTAAATGGCACGCGGAACCGTATTAAGATACTGCGGAACCATCTTACAACCGTGCGAAGCTGTCTTAAGAGTGCGCGGAACCGTCTTAAGACCGTGCGAAGCTGTCTTGTGAGTGCGCGGAACCGTCTTACAACCGCGCGAAGCTGTCTTAAGAGTGCGCGGAACCGTCTTAAGACCGTGCGAAGCTGTCTTGTGAGTGCGCGGAACCGTCTTAAGACCGTGCGAAGCCGTCTTGTGAGTGCGCGGAACCGTCTTACAACCGTGCGAAGCTGTCTTAAGAGTGCGCGATGTGATACTACAACAGCGCGGAGCCATCCTGAGAGTACGCGAAGCGAGACTATTCAAGAAACTGTGTCTGCTGGTAATAACGATTAAATTGCGGACAATGGGAAATCAGTTAGAAAAGGAAGAATTCAACTACGAAGAATTAAAGTGAGGCCCCGCGAAAGCGGGGCTTTTTCTTTTTCGGGTTGTGCAATGCGATACCGACATTTTCGGGGCAATCGTTAAGCTGGATTCCGGATAGTTTGGCACTGAGCAATTTAATGCAAATAAAGATTGAAAATAATTGAACAATAGTTTTGATATTTGAACATAACGCCTTATTTTTAGCAAAACAACGAGCGGCATCCTGAACCTGCCTTTGTAGGGCATGACACTGTTCACATAGCTGTGTAAAACCAGCGAAATTCGCACCCGGATTCCGGGGCGACATAAGGGCATAAGCCCTGAAATTGTCCGCGCAATTGTTTTTTATCGTAACAAACGGCAAGAGAAAAAGTACTATAAACTTGCCGCTATTTACTAGTTAGCAGTCATTTTAAGGGGTCGCCTCTTACAATTAAATAGATGCTTCATATGAGAAGAAAATACAAAAATGCAATTTTCAATTATCTAAATGACACCGATTTAGGTACGGATAGTTTTGACATAGAAGAAGGTTTAGAAAATGAATTACCAGCAACGTCAATAATTTTTAAAGACTCTCCGCTGAAATTCATAATCCGTACATCTGCTTCGAGTTATGATCTACTAGATTGTCGGTTTGTAACATTCTCACCAAAATATGAAGTGTCAGATATATATCCTTTACAGGAATGGACAAATTTTACGGAAGTTTTTGATTCATTTAAAAATTGGATTAACACTCATGTAGCAGAGTACATTGAAGAAATACAAATACCTGACTTATGGAGCGAATATAAGAAAGGGAATAAGACATTGAGGTTTAATGAGATTAATTTCGAAAATCGGGAGAATTTTAATTTCGAAGAGAAAGAACAAATCAAAATGGCTATAAATGAATTAAAGTTACTAATTCATAAAAACATGGAGACTTCTGATGAAGAGCAACAGTTAGTTAATTATCGATTAGATTATTTGATTGAAGCAATGAATCGATTGAATAAATTTGACTGGAAAAGCGTAGCTATATCGACAACTATGAGTATTTCAATTGCTTTAACTTTAGATACAAGTAAAGGACAATTACTATTTGATTTGTTTAGAAAAGTATTTAATATAATTCCGATGCTAATAAAATAAAAACAACTGCTAACTTCAGCTACCCGTCAAGCTCGGCAGCGGTGGTTTTCGGTGTGCATCTTTCCGCTTGGGCTGTTTTTCGGTTTGACAGGAAATCGCCCGCAAACCGCCCCTTCTATGTTGTAATCCAAATTTTTCATTCTTTATTTTTAAACTATTTTTCTACTATTCAGTAAGTTAACTTTTTAAATCCCTAAACCTTTGGGCAATACAGAGCCTGAGGGTTTCCCCTCTTGGTTTAATTATGCTGGGCAAAAGCCCAGCATAATTTCTAAACCTTCGGTGTAAAACTTCACCTTCGGGTTCCCCTCTTTTGTATCAAATACCGGTCTATAAAAACACCCTTCTATCAACGGACATGGTGCAACCAGCCGCATTCCTGTGTTCAATTTATTATAGATAAGAGCTGTGGCCTGCGTGTAACGGACACCCTATCAGGGGCCGCAAGGGGCGGAAAACAGTCTCTTTATCATGGAGTAGTTTTTACAACCAGTTTTGATGTTATAGCACTGAATGTACATATTCTGTTTCATTTTTCATTACATATCTTATCCTGTTTAGTAATTTTTTTGCTATCCGGATGATGGCTTCCGTTGGTTCCATCCGCTTGCAAAGTAAGGCATAGCTATATAACAGCGACGGGTCTTTTCTCGATGCCATCCAGGCTGCCTCTACAAGAATGCTGCGTAGAAAACGGTTGTTGCGCCTGGTGATACGACCAACATTCTCCTTTTCGCCCGAGGAGTTGGTTGATGGTACCAGTCCCACGAATGAACAAAGTTGGTCAAGGTTCCTGAACCGAAGGATATCCTCCATTTCGGTCAAAAGTGTAATGGCCGATATCAGGCCGATTCCCGGGATGCTCTGCAATAACCTTAGTTGCTGTGAATATTCCCCATTCTGGACAACCTGACGCAAATGCCGGTTGACCTTTAACAGTTTTTTTCGCAGCAGTTCTGCCGTATCGACTGTGTCGTCAAGTACCATTTTGCCATGTACCGTTGATAATTCAACTGCGCTTAACCACCGGGTGAACCTCCCGGACCAATGCGTTGAGGTGCCGCCCAGTTCCATTGGAATTTGTATGCCGTTAAAATAAATGAACGACTTGATCCTGCACTTATGGCGGCTGATTTCTTTTACCAGCGTTTTGCGGTAACGAACCAGACCACGCAGTTCTTCCATCCCCTTGCCCGGAACATAGATGCCCACCAGTTCACCGTTACGGAGCGATTTGGCGATCTTGCGACTGTCGCGTTTGTCTTCCTTCTGCCGCTTTTCTTTGTCGGTGGTAGGTATATCCGCAGGATTGACCACCAGATTGTGTATCCCAAAACCCGCAAGTTCGCGATGGGCGCTGAATCCGCAAAAACCTGCTTCGTAGGCTGAATGATATACTGCCCCGGGAAAATTCTTCCGCAGGTAATTCCACAGGGTTTCTGCATTCGGATCTTGTGAAAATGTTTTATGTTCCCGGTCTCCCAACATGATGGTTACCTTCCAACTCTTTAAATGAATATCAATTCCGGCATAAACGTTTTGCCCGTTAAAATCAATTGTCGTACCTTTAGCTAGCATAAGTCTTCGTTTTTTGTTTTGTTTCTTTTTCAAAAACTAAATTTACAAAAACACTGAAGGCTTATGCATTGCGCACTTACAAACATACAGCCTGCGTGTAGCTTCCTACGTTGGCGGTAATGGTACAAAGCCTTGAGCATCAGTTTTGCTTTTTCATTTGGACTATTGATTGACTATATTATTTTTGCTATTATTGATAACTTAAGTTCTTAACCACTAATTCTTTTTATATGGCAAATAGAACAGACATAAACTCAAAAAAAAATTACAACATTCGTGTATTAATATCAATTTTACTAGTGATTACTGGGGCATTAACACTTTCCTTGACCAAGGATATTAAAGAGGGTGCTCTAATCGTGGTTCAGCAATTTGGACTAGCCCTAATGGTTGCTGGTTCCGTTTCATTATTAAGAGACATTTTGATTGAGAAATGGAAAAATGAAACAAATGATCCTAGCTATTTAAGGTCAAGAGGAATACAAATGCTTAGCAATGTAAGACAGGGAGATGACAGATATCACAAATGGGTTATTACAAGGGAACCACAAGCTCTCTTTTTTGGTGGTCGATCTGTTCTTCACCGAGTAAAAATAGATTTTGAGGATAGAAAATTGCCCGCAGTTGAAGATATTTTTATCAGAAAAATAGACGAAGGATCAATTATTAAGATACTATTATGTGACCCGCTTTGGGATCAGGTTCCTAACATTGCAAAGGCAGAGAATCAAGGAACCAAAAAGATTTATCATGACTTAAATGCCTCAATAGAGATCATTAACAGTTTAAGAAATAAATTAAATAATACAAATGAGAAACATCTTGGAGAAATAGATATAAGATGTTACAATGAACAATTTCAGTATGCTTTTCATTGGACGAGAAACTTAAATACAGATGATTATGAAATGTTGATCGGAATGTATTTTGCGCAAAAAGAAGGATGTCGCTCTCCTTTATTTGAGGTCTTTGATAAATCTATACAAAAAGAATTCGAAGATCACTTTGAGAACATATTTTCAAGATCAAAACAAATATTTTTCTATGGTTCTAAGGGACGGATAAACAATTTCGATAATGAATTCTATCATCAGTTTAAAGAGTTATACTCAAGGAAAACATAACCACTACCGCCAACATCAGCTACCCGCAAGCCGGGTTTTAGTGGCTCGTTGACAGGAAATTAGTATATTTAAAGGCGGCTTATCGTGGACAATTTTTCGGGTAAAATCCCGGCCTGCGTGTAGCTTCCTACGTTATAGCCAATTATGAGTGCCGACAGAAACAATATTTAGGATGAAAAGAATAGTATTGATTTTATTTGGAACGCTTTTGGTTTTTATTTCTCATTCGCAAAACAATAACTTGCGGGTTGAGAGAAATATAAATGAGTTCTTTGTGGACACTTTATATAGCCAAATTGATTTTTGTTATTCAAATACGTCTGACAGTGTATATGTTTTGTGGATTGAGAAAAACAATGTTGACTCATTATCAAACCAAAAAAAAATCAAAAATCACTTCTTTACAAGAAAAGGTGATTGGTCGCTCATGGGACTGATATGGGATGGAAATGTCGCAAGTTTCACTCCGGGGCTGTTTGATTCGTTTATGAAAGTTATTAAGCCTAAAGAGCAATTTATAGTCTCGTTTATAAAAAAAGGAAAGGTTTTAACAACCTATGAAAACCGAATTATAATTGTTAATGCTAATGAAATTAGAGGATTACAAATTGATAGAAGTATTGAAATGTTCGACTATAGTGCAAAGAGTGTGACAATTCTAACTGACTGGTTGAAATGAAACAAATAACTGGCTATAATAAATAGGACTCTGAGTGGCGTGCAACGCCTAGCGATGAGTCTGTGTTGAACTACACCCGCCGGGATCGGAGCTATGCACTTTGCGACCGATTTTGAGTTTTTGAAGGAAATTAATGAGATAACGTTCTTTGACGTATTGCAGGTTTTAGTGCTTTTATGGTTTCACAGCACTGGTAAAATCGTGTTTGGCCACCTGTTTTTAGTCATTTTCGCTGGCAATTGGGCATACCTTTCCCATGTACGCCTTTGGCGCAGGTTAAACGTTTGGATATGAAGCTGACAGTGGTTTGGCAAAAGGGTTTCCTGTCGGCGAGCGAATGCGTGGCAGTTCCCTGACAACAACCATTCTCCCGGTTTTACACACCGGGCAAAGACAAGGGTTTACGCCAGTTAGCCGTTCGAAGCGCTCAACGTTGGTTTCTGACGGCTGTTGTTGCTTTATTATTGCTTCAATATCGGGCTTTTCTTCCGGTACAAACCGGAGTTCGAGGTTTCGTTTTACCGTGTGGTTGTAAATGCCGAACCTACGGATTTTGACAAACCGTTTCGGAAGTATATGCAAAGCAAACCGACGCAGGAACTCAACCCCATCAAGTGTTACGGGCTTTTTGATGGCTCTGTCGCGGTAATCTTTGGCAATGAAAGTTACTTTACCGTCGGCAATGTTCAGTATCCGCTGGTTGGTAATGGCCACCCGGTGCGTGTATTGCCCCAGATATTTGACCACATGCTCAGCGCTTGCCAGGGAAGGTTCGCAGTGAACCACCCATCGGGTTTTCCAGGCTTGCTGAACGGCATCGTTGAATAAAGGCAGTTCGTTTTGCTTGCGTAAAGCGCGCTTGAGGCAGTCGAGGAATCTTGCTTTAAAAGCTTCGCTCAATTGGCGAACAGGATAGAGAAATTGCCCCGAATGCCCGATGTTTTTCCACTGTCCGTCCAATGTATATCCGGCTGCCGGGACAATACAATGGATGTGCGGGTGTAGCGAGAGGTTTTGCCCCCAGGTATGCAGCACGGCAACCGCCCCGGTTTCAACACCAAAATGCGAGTATCCGAATGACCGAAGGGTATTCCAGACCGCAGCAAAGAGCAGGTCGTAATACATCCGTGAGTTGTGCAGGCAAGCCGTGTTTAACTGGTGTGGTACGGTGAACACAATATGGTAATGTTTTACCGGCAAGGTGTTTTGCACCAGGACGTCGATCCAGAAGGATTGCTTAGCTGCCTGGCATTTTGGGCAGTGCCTGTCGCCACAACTGTTGTAACTGTAGCGTACCGTACCGCAGTTTTCGCAAGCCTCTTCATGCCCGCCCAGCGCGGCAGTTCGGCAACTGGCTATTTTGCCCAGTACCTTTAGCTGCAACGGCGTAAGTTTTGTTTTGGCAACTAAATTGGCACCAAACAACCCGACCACATCGGCCAGTTCAAATGTTGCCCTCACTTCTTCGGAAAATTATAAAGTGTGTCGAGCGGGCTGTGGGCCTTTACCAGGTCGCACTGGGCAATGTGCAGGTAGATCATGGTGGTGGTAATGTCAGCATGGCCGAGCAACTCTTTCAGGGTGACAATGTTCAATCCCTGCTCCAGCAGGTGTGTGGCATACGAGTGGCGCAGCGAGTGAAGGGTAACCTCTTTGGTGATGGATGTTTTTTTCAGGTTTTCGCGCATTACCCACGACAGGCCGCGCACGCTGTAACGGCCATCAGGCTCCTTTCCGTTGAACAACCAAATGTGCGGGTTTTCGGCTTTCAGGTACTTCTTTAACCCAACAGCCATACTTTCGGCCAACGGAACGATGCGGTCTTTCTTGTACTTGCTTTGGCGGATGTGGATGGTTTTCCGCTCGAAGTCGATGTCGGAGATCTTCAGGTTGATCACTTCCTGTCCCCGTAATCCGGCCGAGTAAATCAATGACAACACCACCCGTTGTTTAAGCAAGGTTGGTACGGCAAAAAGCTCTTTCAGCTCCGTCGGGTTTAGGATTACAGGAAGTTTGGCCTCTTTTTTAAGCGAAGGCAGGGCAATGGCGTTTTTGTTCATCCCCAGCAGGCGGTAATAGTATCGCAGCCCGTACACCATGTGTTTAAAACTGCTACGCGATGGTGACCGGGGATCACGCGCCAACGCGGCCAGGTATTCGTTGATCTCTTCTGGGTCGATCTGCTCAGGAAGTTTCCCGAAATGAATGACAAACAGGGCTATGCGCCTGATGTAATTATCCAGTGTACTTTTGCTCTGCCCGCGCAAAGCAACTTGCTGATCCAGCTTGCGAACAACTTTTTCAAACTCAGGAACAAGCACAACAGCTTGCTCAACGATAGTAAGTCCCGATTTCTTTCTCATATTCAGAAATTTTTGTTGTGATTAATTCCTGAGAATAGGAAGAATCGGGTACTTTTAAAATAGCTATCCGCGAAGGCGGATTTAGTTCAACATCAGCTACCCGTCAAGGTCGGCAGCATTGGTTTTCGGTGTGTATCTTTCCGCTCGGGCTGTTTTTCGGCTTGACAGGAAATCGCCCGCGATCCGCACCTGCGTGTAGCTTCCTACGTTGTGGGGCATATTAGGACGCGAAATACGCATATGAGAAAAACATTTTTAATCATTTTGATTGCTTTATCATTATTCTGTTGTAAAAGGACAATAGTAGAAAACTCCTTGACTTTTAATCAAAAACAAAGACAAGTGGATACTTCCTTTCTGAAAAATGTCAGAATTGATTCAATTAAAGTTGGATTCACAACAATTACTGACTTAAAAAAAACTGATTACAGTTTCAAAGAAATAAATGATAAATCGAAGAATAGTTTAATAGCTGAATATTCTAAAGAAGGTGAACGTTTTTATACTGACTCGACAAAACAAATTCTTGTCGGTACTTATGAAAACTCTGAAATAATTTCTGCCGTGTGGTTGTTGGATAATTACAAAGGTAATTTATTAGGAAAAGAAATAAATTTATCAAATTATACTGTCGGGAAAATGATAGAAGATTTTCCTGATTTTAAATGGTCTACAACTGGAGTCGCAGATTTTTGGTTTTATAAGAACAATATAAATAGTGACACAACAGTATTTTTTGTAAAACTAGACTCGACAATAGAAAGATTTCCATTTGCTATTGATAGTTATATAAACAAACCTATTTCAGGTGTTAAAATTGAAATGTCAGCATGGAAAATATATGGACCAGAATATGGATTACTTGATACTGTTTTGATTAAACCATTGTATTCCCCACTTGATAACAATCATACAAATTATTATTTATACCGAAGAAAACCTGGACTGAAAACTACTTTAACAGAAATAACATCGACCGGAAAGAAAACTATTTATGAGAAAATTAAGATTGGAGAATGGTTAATATTTAATCCTGACCATACTTTAAAATCGATTGAATATTACAGAAATGGGAAATTAGAAAAAATAGAAAATACGCCCCACAACATCATGTATAAAACATTGGGGGTTAAGTGATTACTTGAATGATTCTGCCCCGCATCAGCTTTTGCAACAGCAGACAGGGAAGTCGCCCGCAATCCCCAACGTTTCATACATGTGACCGTTATGCGTCATGCTAAAAGCGACTACGATGAGAGGATTAATGACAATTATATTGACAATTTTGACGACTCTTTCTTGTTTAAGTCAGGACAGGGAAAACAGGTTTAGACATGAACTTATTGAGTCACTAGTTAATCCAGTGGACAGTATCTACATCATGGACAGAAAATTATTAGAAAAGATTGTAGGTATGACTTGCAAGGAGAATGTTGTGGTTTTCGAAAATACGGCAAAAAATGGAGATATTATTAAAGTCAAAATTGAGAAGCAAGATTTTAAGCCGTCTGATCATAAAGTATATCTTCTTGACACACTTAATATAGTTGCCAATGCAGTAGAAGTAAAAAATCTAATCGACAACCGATATTCGTATGGTATTGACGGTACCATGCCTATGACAGAGATTAAGAGCATGTCAATAAAATGGAATGAAATAAATGTAGCAATTCCAGATTCAGCATTTTCAAATCTTTATGAACCTCATTTATGCTTAGATTACTTACCGGTTGAAGCATACATTTTTAAAAATCAATATTTGTACATTTACATGTATGGTTCAGACGCCGCTGGCGGTTATTCAGTAAAGTTTGTGTTTGACAAGAGAAAATATCTGACAAGAATTGTCGGGACTAACGAAATGACAAATGGCTTTGACTTTCTTGATGGAACAGCAAAATATGACAACTAGATAAAATGAAAAAAGCACGAACGCATAACATCAACTACCCGTCCTTTAGATTTACATGGATTTATTAACAGGAAGAGAGTATTTTGAGTATGATGCTGATGTAAGGGGTTGATATTCTTTTCTTTTTGCTTCTTTTTCTTTTCTTGTTGATAGTTCTTAACTTGTTAAAAAAAAGAATGGGGTGAACTTGGCTACCCGCTAGGCTTTAAGACCTATCACTTGTATTAGTCCCCATTCTTTTTAATCAGTTGCCAAGAACCATTTAGAATAATAGACACAAGGTCTTTGAAAGGTGATAGTTTCGGCAACTTCTTTTTACTAACAATTAAAACCAAAGTTATGAAAAAGGTTCAGTTTTTCGTTGGTATTGATGTATCAAAAGCCACGCTGGATGTTTTTATTCATGGGCTTAATTTGTACTTTGTTATTGAGAACAATCTTCAGGGTTTTGTTTGTCTGTTGGAAAAGGTGATGACAGGAACCAAATGCAAAAAGGAAGAGTTGTTTTTCTGCTTTGAAAATACGGGGAAGTACTCCCGGATGCTTAGTGTATTCCTGCAAAGCGAAAACATCTTATTTACGATGGAATCGGCCCTTCAGATTAAAAAGTCGTTGGGAATTACCAGGGGCAAGAATGACCGGATAGATGCCAAACGGATAGCCCATTATGCCTATGAGAAGCGAGAAAGCCTGGTGCCGACAATTCTTCCGGGTGCGAAGATTGACCAGATCAGGTCTTTAATATCATTACGTGAGAAACTCCTGAAACACCGTACCGCCTACAAAAACGGGATTTCAGACTTGCATGATTGTTACGAAGATGGTGAATCTGAATTAATAAAGGAAGTGCAGCTGCGTCTGATAAACAACCTGAACGAAGAAATTGAAAAGGTTGAGCAAAAAATCGAGAGCATCATTGAAAGCGATGAAAGCATATCCAGGAATTATAAACTCATTCTGTCCATTCGGGGAGTGGGGAAAATCTTAGGATTTTACATGATTGGATATACTGCCAATTTTACCTCGTTTGCTAATGCAAGGGCTTTTGCCTGCTTTGCCGGTATAGCTCCATTCAGTTATTCGTCCGGTACAGTGAAAGGAACTCCAAGAGTACATCCGTTTGCGAACAAAATGTTGAAAGCTTTATTAAATTTGGCTGCAATGGCTGCGATAAAATACCAGGGAGAATACTTGCAGTACTTTAATAAACGAGTAAATGAGCTTGGAAAGAATAAAATGAGTACACTAAATATTATTCGAAACAAAATCGTCTATCGTGTTTTTGCTGTTGTTCAAAGACAAACCCCTTATGTGGATCTTTTGAAATATGCAGCATAAAAACAACTCGAAAATTTGGTTTTGTCTTAGAATACAAGTGCGGGTTTGGTGGTTTTCGGTGTGCATTTTTCCGCTCGGGCTGTTTTTCGGCTTGACAGGAATTGAAAATCGGCGTTAGCCAAATCGCCCGCAATCCGCCCCTTCTATGTTGTAATCCAAATTTTTCATTCTTTATTTTTAAACTATTTTTCTACTATTCAGTAAGTTAACTTTTTAAATCCCTAAACCTTTGGGCAATACAGAGCCTGAGGGTTTCCCCTCTTGGTTTAATTATGCTGGGCTTTTGCCCAGCATAATTTCTAAACCTTCGGTGTAAAACTTCACCTTCGGGTTCCCCTCTTTTGTATCAAATACCGGTCTATAAAAACACCCTTCTATCAACGGACATGGTGCAACCAGCCGCATTCCTGTGTTCAATTTATTATAGATAAGAGCTGTGGCCTGCGTGTAACGGACACCCTATCAGGGGCCGCAAGGGGCGGAAAACAGTCTCTTTATCATGGAGTAGTTTTTACAACCAGTTTTGATGTTATAGCACTGAATGTACATATTCTGTTTCATTTTTCATTACATATCTTATCCTGTTTAGTAATTTTTTTGCTATCCGGATGATGGCTTCCGTTGGTTCCATCCGCTTGCAAAGTAAGCCATAGCTATATAACAGCGACGGGTCTTTTCTCGATGCCATCCAGGCTGCCTCTACAAGAATGCTGCGTAGAAAACGGTTGTTGCGCCTGGTGATACGACCAACATTCTCCTTTTCGCCCGAGGAGTTGGTTGATGGTACCAGTCCCACGAATGAACAAAGTTGGTCAAGGTTCCTGAACCGAAGGATATCCTCCATTTCGGTCAAAAGTGTAATGGCCGATATCAGGCCGATTCCCGGGATGCTCTGCAATAACCTTAGTTGCTGTGAATATTCCCCATTCTGGACAACCTGACGCAAATGCCGGTTGACCTTTAACAGTTTTTTTCGCAGCAGTTCGGCCGTATCGACTGTGTCCTCGAGTACCATCTTGCCATGTACCGTTGATAATTCAACTTCGCTTAACCAGCGGGTAAACCTCCCGGACCAATGCGTTGAGGTGCCGCCCAGTTCCATTGGAATTTGTATGCCGTTAAAATAAATGAACGACTTGATCCTGCACTTATGGCGGCTGATTTCTTTTACCAGCGTTTTGCGGTAACGAACCAGACCACGCAGTTCTTCCATCCCCTTGCCCGGAACATAGATGCCCACCAGTTCACCGTTACGGAGCGATTTGGCGATCTTGCGACTGTCGCGTTTGTCTTCCTTCTGCCGCTTTTCTTTGTCGGTGGTAGGTATATCCGCAGGATTGACCACCAGATTGTGTATCCCAAAACCCGCAAGTTCGCGATGGGCGCTGAATCCGCAAAAACCTGCTTCGTAGGCTGAATGATATACTGCCCCGGGAAAATTCTTCCGCAGGTAATTCCACAGGGTTTCTGCATTCGGATCTTGTGAAAATGTTTTATGTTCCCGGTCTCCCAACATGATGGTTACCTTCCAACTCTTTAAATGAATATCAATTCCGGCATAAACGTTTTGCCCGTTAAAATCAATTGTCGTACCTTTAGCTAGCATAAGTCTTCGTTTTTTGTTTTGTTTCTTTTTCAAAAACTAAATTTACAAAAACACTGAAGGCTTATGCATTGCGCACTTACAAACATACAGCCTGCGTGTAGCTTCCTACGTTAGCGGTAACCCAATGTGCACCAGCATCAAAACATATATTAACTAAAACAAAAAAAACTATGCTCTTCTTCGGTATCGACCAATTTGACTTTAATCCTGACGAGTTGAGTTTACTTTTCTTGACAAATGATGGAACTGATCCCGTTCCTCAGGAATACTCAAACGAAAAAATTTTTGTTCTTACGACAAAAGAAACCTATATCTGGGGAATAATCATATCTAGAATTGTTCAGAAAAATCCAGAGGTTAGTGAGGACGCGATTATTTCTGTTTTCCGTGAGGCAATTCAAAGCAATAAGAAATATATTCAAAGACATTATGCCGAGCTTCCTTCCTCTCCGTTTGAGTTTCCTGAATCTTATTATATTACAAAAAAAATTTTCGAATACCTCATTGAAGCAATCATATATAGATTCAATGTTGTGCTTGATCCGAATGAACTTTACGAAGCTCAACAAAAGGCATTTGATAAATTAGTAAAGAGCAATTACATTGAAGACCCAATTTTCACTTCTATATTCGGTTTGTCGATAGCCATTGTCGGTTTTGTTCCTTATGGCTTCACAAAGCAAACAAAAAAAGGTCGGACAGTTTATAGAAAAATCACTGCAACGTTTTGGTCATACGAGAGAAAAGAAACAGGTAAGGACAATGTAAAGACAAATATAAATTTCAGATTATGGAAAGTTTTGACTGCATTTAAAAAGGCTCTTGCTGAAACTACTGACGATGAAATAAGCACTGACTTTTTAACTAGCAAGGCTTGGACTGCCAAACATAGGGGCAACCGCTAACATCAGCTACCCGTCAAGCGCGGGTTCGGTGGTTTTCGGTGCGCATCTTTCCGCCCGGGCTGCTTTTCGGCTTGACAGGAATTGAAAATCGGCGTTAGCCAAACCGCCCGCAATCCGCCCCTGGGTGTAGCTTCCTACGTTGTGCGTCAAGCTAGGAAACTGCACTACCATAAGGGGTTGACAATAAAAATGAGTATATTTGTGTTCAAATAAATTGACTATATGAGAATAACTGAAAAGAAATATTTAGACACTTATATTCAGACTATTGGGAACAAAATTCCAAGATTAATTCAGGATTTTGATTTTTCTGAAAACAAAAGAAACTTTGACTATTTGACAAAATCTTCAGCGATTTATTCATCAAATATTGAGGGAAATAGCATTGACTTGAACTCCTATATGAATTATGAATTAAACAAAGATAAATTCAAAATTGGAAAAGAGATAGAAGAGATAGAAGATTTGATTGAAGCGTACGAATTTGCCCAAAAAAATAACTTGAATGAGGCAAATTTGTTGACTTGTCATAAAATATTTTCAGAGACCTTATTAATTAAAAGCAAAAGAGGGAAATATAGAATTGAGCAGGTAGGCGTTTTTGGTAAGTCAGGCTTGGCTTATATGGCAATCGAACCTGAATTTGTTAAACAAGAAATGAAAACATTTTTCCACGATATTGAAGAATTGATTTCTTCAAGCTTTAGCGAAAAAGAGGTCTTTTATTTTGCTTCGTTGATTCATCTAAGATTTGCACATATTCATCCGTTTCGAGATGGAAACGGCAGAGCTGCCCGATTACTTGAAAAGTGGTTTATTACAGAGAAATTGGGTCGTGATTATTGGAAAATACCATCTGAGGAGTATTATAAAGTAAACCAAGCCCGATATTATGAGACTATAAATTTGGGAGTAAATTATTATGAATTGAATTACGACAAATGTTTAGGATTTTTAGAAATGCTTCCAAATTGTTTAAAATAAAGCACGAACGCACAACTCCAGCTACCCGTCAAGTGCGGGTTCTGTGGTTTTCGGGGTGCATCTTTCCGCTCGGTCGGCTTATCGGCTTGACAGGAATTGAAAATCGGCGTTAGCCAAATCGCCCGCAAACCGCCCCTTCTATGTTGTAATCCAAATTTTTCATTCTTTATTTTTAAACTATTTTTCTACTATTCAGTAAGTTAACTTTTTAAATCCCTAAACCTTTGGGCAATACAGAGCCTGAGGGTTTCCCCTCTTGGTTTAATTATGCTGGGCTTTTGCCCAGCATAATTTCTAAACCTTCGGTGTAAAACTTCACCTTCGGGTTCCCCTCTTTTGTATCAAATACCGGTCTATAAAAACACCCTTCTATCAACGGACATGGTGCAACCAGCCGCATTCCTGTGTTCAATTTATTATAGATAAGAGCTGTGGCCTGCGTGTAGCTTCCTACGTTATTGCGACACGAAGTCGTATTAAGCAATTGTTTTGCAGTCAGTTACAACTGATTGACAAAACCTGCTGTTCCTTCAGCAGTATCCTACCGGGGCACCTGGTGTATGGTGCAGCCATTACCGGGTGAAGCCCCCGGGAAACAGTACCAATTGCCGGGCTCGTGCAGCCAATGGCGGGGCTGGAAACCGTGAGGCAGACAGTCTTTGAAGTCTCAAAGTCAATTAAGGGCTTGGATCAGTGGGCATGGCTAACATATAGTGAACAATCCGTTACTGCCGACAGGCGAGTAGGAGCGAAAAAGAGAATGATACGCTTTGTACCAAAATGGTGAGCTGACAGGTTAGGTACGTTTAACGCAGTGCCTACAAGGATGTAGATCAGCCGGCAGACAGGATGGGCCTAAACCCACACAATTGATTATTTATTCGGAACGTGTAAGCCCGGCGCTCTCTCCCATTATTTTCGGGATAAAACCGTAACCGCGAGGCATCGGGAAACGCCGGACAGAGACGATGAACAAAGCGAATGCCTTCCTGTAACGGGTTGGATAGTGGTTGAGTTTGTTTACAACATCACCACGGGCGAAAGCCTGCCTACCTTCATCTGGTGCTTTATGGCATAAAGTTTTACAGAACCTGCAAATGGAAGAAAGCAAATGAACGAGGATGAAAGTTTATCGTGTGCGCTCCCACACCAATTGAATAACTGGCAAACCATTTTATGGCGGAAGGTTATCCAACATGTGACCAGGCTGCAACGCCGCATTGCCAAGGCTGTAAAACAAGGTCGTTGGGCGAAAGCAAAAGCCCTGATGCACCTTGTTACCAAATCATTCTACGCTAAATTACTGGCTGTACTAAGGGTCTCAACCAACAAAGGAGGCGCAACTCCCGGGGTTGACAACACCGTTTGGACAAACGGGGAAGAAAAACTCGAAGCAGCCCGAAAACTCCAATCCAGAGGGTACAGATCGAAACCATTGCGCCGACTTTACATCCCAAAGAAAAACGGGAAAAAGCGTCCGTTAAGTATTCCGGTCATGAGCGACAGGGCTATGCAAACATTGCATAAGATAGCCCTCGAACCAATGGCCGAATCGTTGGCCGACAAGAACTCTTACGGGTTCAGACCTCGTCGTTCGTGCAACGATGCCATTGCCGCCTGTTTCCAATTGCTCTGCCGAAAAATCTCGTCCCAATGGATATTCGAGGCGGACATCAAATCTTGTTTCGATAACATCCGGCACGACTGGATATTGGAAAATATTCCCGTCAACAAGACCATTCTTAATCAATGGTTAAAAGCCGGTTACATCGAGAAAAAACGTTTGTTCCGCACAGATAAAGGTACGCCACAGGGAGGAACCATATCACCGGTAATCATGAACATGGTTTTGGACGGACTGGAAACGGCCATCAATAAAAAGTTTCCCCGATGGAAAAACAAGAAAGTGAACTTCATCCGTTATGCCGACGATTTTGTGATCACGGCCATCAGCAAAGAAGTCATTACCGAAGAGATTATCCCTTTGGTAAACGACTTCCTGATGGAAAGAGGGTTAGAACTCTCTGCCGAAAAATCCAGAATCACGCATATCAGCGATGGGTTTAACTTCCTTTCACAGAATGTCCGTAAATTTAAAGGCAAACTGGTTATTCGTCCATCGAAAGAATCAGTCCAATCGTTTAGAGACAAGGTGAAAACGATCATCAACGAAAACCGTGGAATACCCGCACATGCTCTGATACGGATACTGAACCCTGTAATCAGGGGATGGTCGAACTACCACAAAGGCATCTGCTCAAAACGTATTTTCATCCGTTTGGCAACATTCATCTGGTGGCAGCTCAGGCGATGGGCTAAATACCAGCATGGAAACAAAAATCGCTGGTGGATATACCATCGTTACTTTCACGACAACCATTTTACTGATCAGCGGATCACCAAAAACGGAACAGAGAATCATCGACTGTACCGTATTGGATATGTTCCCATTCGGTATCATGTAAAACTGAAGGCCGAAGCCAATCCTTTTCTGCCCGAATTTGATGAATACTTCAGTAACAGAACAAAATGGAGAGCTAATTTAGCAAAAGAATGCAAACAAATTACTATGTTTATGTCCAATAAAAAAGTAACAACAGCCGGGTTGCCCTCCGCCGGGTGAGCCTTAAAAGTGCCTGAGCCGTATGCGGTGAAAGTCGCACGTACGGTTCTTAGGGGGCGTAAGCTACCCGGTTGCCCTATTTAATTTGCAATGAGATAGTGTTTTTACAAATATTTCTATTATGAATTTTAGAAAATTATTTGGATATAGAGTAAAATTTGCATTCCTAATAATCATTTCCCTATTACAGAACTCTTGTAGTTGGAAAAATAAGTTTGTTGGTCAATCACAACACTCATACAATATAGACACTTTAGCAGTAAAACCAACTCTTCTTAAATACTTGACGAGTTATATTGAAACATATGATACTATTAGAGTTTCATGGAGAGTATCGCCAATATATCTTGTTTCCTTCTACTTGGACAAAAGAGACACATTGGTTTATATCAATGGACACAAAATTTGCCCTTTAATTACAGTTGATTCTGAATTTAACGATGGTGGTTTTATGACCTTTAAGGATAGACAGGTGCTAATTGTAGATACGCCAGATAGCATTGGGAGAAGCTTATACATTAAAAAAAATTTACAAAAGAATGTCGAGTTAGTCGGAAAAGGAAGAGACGTAGCAGATTATGAAAGATTTACTTTACCGACATGGATATATAAAATTTCCGACAAAGTAAATATTCAATTAATAAGAGAAGAAAAGAGTCATGTACTTAAATAAAAACAGGGCATAATAAATAGGACTCTGAGTGGCGTGCAACGCCTAGCGATGAGTCTGTGTTGAACTACATCCCGGCAAGCTCAATACACCGCACCCGCCGGATTCGGAGCTAAGGTTACAGAGCTTGTCGAAGTAGTTACAGAGCTTGTCGAAGTATGCAGTTAGCGACCAATTTATGGTTTTTGAAGTAATAACAGCCGGGTTGTCCTTCGACGGGTGAGCCTTAAAAGTGCCTGAGCCGTATGCGGTGAAAGTTGAATGTAAGGTTCTTAGGGGGCGTAAGCTACCCGGTTGTGCAAGCGTAAGACGCAAACAGAATCTTTAGCATGGTATAAATAAGATTTAAAATATAAATTATGGAATGGTTTTTTGAAGGATTAGGAACCGCTATTATAACATTAATTGTTGGCTTATTTACTGGTGGAGCAATCGGCTATCGAATTGGTATAAAAAAGAAAAGCATTGTAAAGCAAAAGCAAAAGGCGAAAGATAATACTTCTCAAATACAAGTTGGGAGGGATTATAATGGCAGATAAGCAAATTCAAAAAGCTGGAGACAATTCACAGCAATTGCAAGCAGATAGGATGATAGTTAATATCGGCATTGATGAGAAGCGGGCTCGTGAAATCTATCAAGAAATGAACCTGTTATTAAGAAAAGAATATACTGAGGAAGCACTAAATATTGCAAATTCCAGAGTTACCCAATTTGAAAATAGACTTATGCCTAAAATGGAGGCAGTTGATGGAGCTTTAGAAGCTTTCGCTGACCCAAGTTTTCAGTTGCTCCTTGTTGAAGCACAAAAGACCGCGGCTTCTACCGAAAGACCAGCAGATTATGATCTTTTATCAGAATTGTTAATACACAGATTTCTGAAAGGTGAAAATCGAATTACGCGAGCAGGAATTAATCGTGCTGTTGAGATAGTTGATGAAATTTCTGATGATGCTTTGCTTGGTTTAACTGTTGTTCACGCAGCAACATATTTTACCCCAGCAACTGGAAATATTCACCAAGGACTGAATCTTTTGAATGATTTGTTTGGTAAGATCATTTACGGAAAGCTTCCAACGAGAAATGATTGGCTTGACCATCTGGATATATTAGATGCTGTACGAATAAATTCTTTTGGAAATCTAAAAAAGTTAAAGGAGTATTATCCAGAGTTATTAATTGGTTATGTTGAGGTTGGTATTGAAAAGAAATCAGAAAATTACGATAAAGCCATTGAATTACTTAAAAGTGTTGCGCTACCTCAAAATTTATTGGTTGACCATGCCTTAAATACTGATTTTGCAAGAATAATTCTTCCTAATAAAGAACGAATAAATTCTCTTACCTTACAACAACCCGTTTTTCAAAACGGTCAAATAGTAATTACAACTAAACCTTTATCTGAAATACAAAGAAATACGATAAAATCCATATATGACCTTTATAAGCAAGATGATAGCATAAAACAACAGAATATTAAGATGTTTATGGAAGAGTGGGACAAACGACCAAACTTGAAAATTATGAGAGAATGGTGGGACAATATTAATACTAGTTTTCAGATAACGTCTGTTGGGCAGGTATTAGCGCATTCAAATGCTCAAAGATGTGATAAAAATTACCCTCACTTAACTAATAAAAAGAGGAGAAAGACTCTGGAAATTAAACGCCAGCACACAATAAATAGGACTCTGAGCGGTCGGCACGACCCAGCGATGAGTCTGAGTTGAACTACATCGTGGCAAGCTCGATACACCGCACCCGCCGGATTCGGGGCTAAGGTTACAGAGCTTGTCGATGTAGTTACAGAGCTTGTCGATGTATGAACTTAGCGACCGTTTTTGAGTTTTTGAAGTAACAACAGCCGGGCGAGCCTTAAAAGTGCCTGAGGCGTGTGCGGTGAAAGTCGCACGCACGGTTCTTAGGGGGCGTAAGCTACCCGGTTGCGTAATTTATTGTGCTAATAAAAAAGAGACAAATACTATAAAATGGAGGCTGTAAACTGAACTCTGTCTAATACAAAAAAAACTTTATACTTGTATTGGATGGAAACAGCAATTATGAATGAAGAATACAAGGCCATGCAGGCCAAAGCCCTTGAGCAATTACGTTCGGGCCAGTCGTTAACAGGAAAAGACGGAGCTTTTGCTCCACTTTTAAAACAGTTTATAGAAACTGCCCTTGCCGCCGAGATGGCAGGTCATTTGGATGAAAATGAGCGAAGTAAAGGCAATAAGCTCAATGGGAAAGGGCGCAAAACGCTCAAGACCCTAGCCGGAGATATTACTATTGAAACGCCACAGGATCGTCACAGCAGTTTCAGTCCCGAGATCGTCAAGAAACGAGAAACAGTTTTGGCAGACAACCTTGCTCCTAAAATCATTGGTTTATATGGACTTGGGATGAGTTTCCGGGACATTTCTTCACATATAGAAGAAATGTACGATGTTGAAATATCGCATACCACGTTGAGCGAAATCACCGACCGGATCATCCCCCAGGTAAAAGAATGGCAATCACGCCCGTTGGAATCCCTATACACGATTGTATGGCTTGATGCCATGCACTATAAAGTCAAAGATGGTGGCCGGGTGGTAAGCCGTGCTGTTTACAATGTTTTGGCCGTTAACAAGGACGGTCGGAAAGAACTGATCGGGATGTATATCTCAGAAAGCGAAGGGGCAAACTTCTGGCTTGGCGTTTTAACCGATCTGAAATCCAGGGGGTTGAAAGATATTTTGATTGCCTGCATCGACAACCTGATCGGGTTTGCAGAGGCTATTGCCACAGTTTTCCCCAAAGTTGAGATACAATCGTGTGTAGTACACCAGATACGAAACTCCTTGAAATACGTGGCCTCCAAAGACCAGAAGGCATTTATGAAAGACCTTAAATGCGTTTATCAGGCTCCAAACAAGTTGCAGGCCGAAGATGAGCTGCTCAAGCTGGACGAAATTTGGGGCAAGAAATATCCGGTTGTCCTGAAATCCTGGCATACCAACTGGGAGAAGCTAACGGTCTATTTTAACTATGACGAGCATATCCGTCGCCTGATTTACACGACCAACGCTGTCGAAGGCTTCCACCGCCAGGTAAGGAAAGTAACCAAAACCAAGGGGGTCTTTCCCAACGATATGGCGCTGCTCAAGCTGATTTACCTGGCAACCGAAAATATCTCGAAAAAATGGACACAACCGCTTCAAAATTGGGCGATAACGGCACAGCAACTGTATATCCGATTTGGAGAGCGGATGATGATAGACCTTTGATACCCAATCTCAAACGCAAAGAAAGAACCCGGCCTAAAATCGGTCAAGGGTATATGAACGGCTCCGTGCCTCCGCCGCCCTTGTCCAATTTTATTCCAGGTTCAAAAAAGCATTTAAGAGTTGGAATCAAAAAAAACAGTAGTTTTGAATTGAATGAATAAATTACCAGACAGAGTTTAATTTACACTCCCATAAAATGACATATTTAAGACTATTTTTTGTCCTATTCTTCATCTTTATTTTAATCAAAGACTTTTCGTTGACAAAAGGTCAGTTCATTAAAGTCAAAGTATTGCATGTTATTGCTTTGACCTTCTTATTTTACTATTATTCTTCTGGTTTTACATGGACTGTGTGGACTCTAAGACATAGTGATGAATTTAATAAACTATATAATACAGATATTAGCTTTATTCCTAATGTAATCGTTAGATTAGGAATGATATTGCATAACGCTTTAGCAGCAATAATCACCTTATCGGCAATTGGTTTATTGAGTAGAAATCAAATAGCTAGAAAAACTCTTTTAAGTGTTCTTCCTATAATTGTTTTTCCAAGCACGATTATCATGTTTATGGGATTTCAGCCAAAGGTTCAGACTTTTATGAGTGATTTCGCATCATTGATTATTTGTTTTATCCTGTGTGTAATTCTAAATGGTTGGATTTATATCATTTATAGATCAAAATCCATGTCTGTGTTTATGGATAATAAAAGGAAAAATGAATAAAACACTAGGCATAATAAATAGGACTCTGAGCGGCGTGCAACGCCCAGCGATGAGTCTGAGTTGAACTACACTCCGACAAGCTCTATACACCGCACCCGCCGGATTCGGGGCTAAGGTTACAGAGCTTGTCGAAGTATGCACGTAGCGACTGTTTTATGGTTTTTGAAGTAATAACAGCCGGGCGAGCCTTAAAAGTGCCTGAGCCGTATGCGGTGAAAGTCGCACGTACGGTTCTTAGGGGGCGTAAGCTACCCGGTTGCATAATTTAGGCATAAATATTGAGATGATATTTAATCCATATTTATACCCTCAATTTATGAAGCGTGTTCAATTTTTATTAATTGTATTTGTAATATTTTCAGGCCAAATTCACTCTCAAAATATCAAAAGAATAGATGATTCTATCCTGCGTGTTGAGACTCTAAATTCTAATTTTGAGCGTTTGCAGCGTGAAGCCAATGTTCATGGGCTCACAGTATCTGTCATTACAAAAGACAGTGTATTATTTCAAAAAGCATATGGTTCCAGAAATTTAAAAGAAAAACTACCTTTAGAAATGTCGAATAACTTTTATGCCGCCTCTTTAAGTAAGCCGGTGTTCGCTTTTATTGTGATGAAACTGGTAGATGCTGGAGTTATTGATTTAGACAAACCTTTAGTAGAATATCTTGATAAACCATTGCCATCCTATACATTTAAAGAGACCTATGAAGGATATCAAGATTTGGAAGGTGATGAAAGATATAAAAAGATAACCGCCAGAATGTGTTTGTCTCATACCACTGGTTTTCCTAACTGGAGATATATAGGAAATTCCGGCATCAACATGCACAAACCACTAGAGATAGAATCAAACCCTGGAACTTACTACAGCTACTCTGGAGAAGGCATTCAATTGCTTCAGTTCGTAGTGGAGCAAGTCACAAAAAAAGATTGGAAGAGTTGGCGCAGGCATACGTATTTGAACCTTTTAACATGACTATGACCAGTTTTTTATGGCAAGATAGATTTGAGACCAATTACGTGGTAGGGCATTACGGTAGAAAAAAAATACTGGAACGACGAAAAAGAAATCGTGAATATGCCGCTGGAAGCATGGACACAACTCCATCTGATTATGCCAAGTTCATTCAGGCGATGTTGGCAAGAAAAGGGTTAAGTACAACAGCGTTTGATGAGATGTTCAAGCCACAAATCGCTATTGTCTCTAAACAACAGTTTGGGGATAATAGATGGAAAACCACTGATGAAAATAAAGATATCAATTTGAGTTATGGTCTGGGTTGGGGTATTTATAAGACTCCTTTTGGAAAAGCGATTTTTAAAGAGGGTCACATGGATGGTTGGGAACATTATGCTATATTCTACCCATCAAAAAATATAGGGATGGTCATTATGTGCAACAGTTCAAACGGAGAAGGAATTTTTAAAGAGATATTGGAAATTGCAATGGCAGATAGATGGATGCCTTGGTATTGGGAAAATTTTATACCTTATAATAGGCAAAAGTAATCACGGTGGTTGCAAAAATAAACTATGCATAACTTCAGCTATCCGTCCGGCAGCGGTGGTTTTCGGGGTGCATCTTTCCGCTCGGGCTGCTTTTCGGCTTGACAGGAATTGAAAATCGGCGTTAGCCAAATCGCCCGCAATCCGTCCCTGCGTTTAGCTTCCTACGTTAGCGGTAATTGCATTGCCCATTGACACACTACTCAAAATTCGTTCATTTTCGGTCTGAAAGACGACTAATATTTACTATTTTTGACACATGAGCATAGAAAAAAAGGAGATACAACCGTTAGGGGAAGTTTTTGGTTTTCTTATTGATAATAAAAGTGATAGAGCGAAGCGTTATCAAGCTAACAAGCTTTGCCCATACAATAATATTGTTTCGAATTGTACTAAAAACAGTATTGAATTTCCACTAGGTGTTTGCAGTCTAAACCACAAAGGCAAGCAAGTAATCATTTGTCCAATAAGGTTTCGTGAAGATTGGACTATTGTTAGTGATGCCGCGCAATTTATTTTTGAAGGTAAAGCAACTTGGACACATGTTGGAGAAGTAAAGCTAAAAGACAAACATGGTAAATCAGCAGGAAATATTGACTATGTTTTAGTTTCTTATGATGACAAAGGTCGGGTTTTAGATTTTGGTTCACTTGAGGTTCAGGCAGTTTACATTTCAGGGAATTTGACAGGGCCATTTACTGCATACTTAGAAAATCAATCATCCGAATTTATTTGGAATCAGGCTTTTAAATATCCGAAGCCTGATTATCTTTCATCATCAAGGAAAAGACTAATTCCTCAAATTATTGCAAAAGGCTCAATTTTAAAACAATGGAATAAAAAACAAGCTGTTGCATTACAGACGAGTTTCTACAATACCTTGCCAGCACTACCAGAATTTGACAAATCCGAATCAGACTTTGCCTTCTTTCTATATGATCTTGTTCCAGATAAACAAACCAAAGTTTTATCGCTCAAACTTCAAAGAATAGTTTATACGAAATTTGCCAATGCGTTAGAACAAATAGCGAAATTTGAAGCGGGTTCTATAAGCCAATTTACGGAAATATTGCAGAAGAAACTTGACGCTAAAAGGGCAGGTTTTTCTGATATTGATAACATTGAAAACATAGTTGTAGAATGACAAGCCAACTGACTATGTTCGACATGGGCGAACAAAATAATACCCAAACTATCATTAACGTTGCATCTGTTCCACAACGTAGTCCATTCCGTTATCCCGGGGGTAAAACATGGCTTATTCCAACGGTTAGACAATGGTTGAAACAAGAAAATAGAACAGCAAAAGAATTAATTGAACCGTTTGCTGGTGGTGGTATAGTGAGTTTGACAACAGCATTTGAAAAACTGGCCGTCCATGTTACAATGGTTGAATTGGACGAAGAAATTGCGGCAGTTTGGGAAGCTATTTTAAATGGTAAAAACAAATGGCTTGCAGAAAAAATTTATTCTTACAACTTGACACATTTAAACGTAAAAACTGAATTAGAAAACCCAAATAAAGAATTACAAGACATAGCTTTTTGCACTATTTTGAAGAACAGAGTCTTTCATGGTGGCATAATTGCAAAAGGTTCAGGAATGATTAAAAATGGTGAGAATGGAAAGGGTATTAATTCACGTTGGTATCCAAAAACTTTGCGCGATAGGATACTTGCAATTGGACATGTAAAAGATAAAATTGATTTTATCCGTGGAGATGCTTTTGAAATAATAGAGCAGAATTTAAATAATCAAAATGCTTATTTCTTTATTGACCCACCTTATACAATTGCTGGTAAACGACTTTACACCTACTTTGACATTGACCACGAAAGATTATTTGAGTTGACAGCTCAACTTCAAGGAAAGTTCATGTTAACTTATGACGACACTCCAGAAATAAGACAACTTGCAAAAAAATACAATCTGCAATACAGGACGATTCCGATGAAGACAACCCTGCACATTGAAAAAAATGAAATCATAATATCGGACAACTTCACTTGGTGGTCTGAAAGCAAAAGCCGCTAACATCAGCTACTCGTCAAGCGCGGTAGCAGTGGTTTTCGGTGGGCATCTTTCCGCTCGGGCTGCTTTTCGGCTTGACAGGAATTGAAAATCGGCTTTAGCCAAATCGCCCGCAAACCGCCCCTGCGTTTAGCTTCCCGGGTTATTGTGACACGAAGTTGTATTAAATAATTGTTTTAGGTTCAATCACGATTGAACGATAAAACCTGCTGTTCCTTCAGCAGTATCCTAGCGGGGCATCGGATGTATGGTGCAGCATAACGAGTTATAGAACCTGCAAATTCGCAGGCTCAATATCACGGCATAACATGTTGGTCGTTTGTAGCGATAATAAACGAACTGTTGCCCATTGCCTGGATTGGTGATGTACTTTTTTATGGCAATCATCTTCAAAACATTGTGATGAATTTCAGACTACGGATAAAAATCTTTCTCTAATTTTAGAGGATCAAACAAGTCTAAACCTATTCACGATGAATGAAGAATTAAATTCAGAAAAGAAAGTTTCAGCCGCTGAGACTGAAAAAGTATGTGACAGCACCATCAACCGCAGAAAATTTATTGGCGGAGTTACAACCGCAGCTTTGGGCGTAACATTAATTCCGCGACATGTATTGGGAGGCGTTGGGTTTATCGCTCCGAGTGACAAAATCAACCTGGCCTACATCGGTTGCGGAACTCAGGGATTACGCGAAATGCAGGGAATGCTCGATCTTCCTGAAATACAGCTTGTGGCAGTTTGCGACCCGCAGAAAAAAGCCATCAACTATTACGACTGGGATCCGGAGTCGTTGCGCGACCAAATCCGCCAAGCCATTGGTAATCCCGGCTGGACTACCGGTGGAAACAATACCATTCCCGGTGGGCGAGATAACGCGAAGCAGTATGTTGACGGCTTTTATGCCAAACAGCGCGCCGAAATGAAATACAACGGATGCCGGGCATATGCCGATTTCAGAGAACTGTTCGAAAAGGAAAAAGGTCTGGATGCTGTGAAAGTAATGACACCCGACCATTTGCACGGATTGATTGCTATGGCCGCCATGAAACGCAACATTGCCGTTACCATGCACAAGCCCATTTCGAACCGATTGCTCGAAGGAAAGAAGGTGATTGATTTTGCAAAGAATTCGAATGTGATTACGCACCTCATCCCGTGGGATACCAACGGAAACATGGATCAGATAATGGCCTGGATCAATGGTGGTGTTATTGGTACGTTGAAAGAAGTTCACAACTGGTCGTTCCGTCCGGTTTGGCCACAATATGCCAGAATACCTGCCGATAAACCTGCTGTTCCCGAAGGGTTCGACTGGGATTTATGGGTTGGCCCTGAAGCCGAACGTCCGTATCATCCGTATTACACCAACATGGTTTTCCGTGGTTGGTACGACTTTGGTGGCGGTTCGATGGCCGACATGGGGCACTACAGTTTGTGGACTGTTTTTAATGCGCTCGAATTGGAGAACCCGACGATTATTGAACCCAACCGGAGCCATGTTTGCGACCTGCAAACCGATGCAACAGCTTACCAAATTCAGAACGATTTTGCGTTCCCGTTTGCCAGCACTGTTCGGTTTAAATACCCGGCCAAAGGTACCCGGCCAGCTATCGACCTGGTTTGGTACGATGGTGGAATGAAGCCTCCAACTCCCCAGGAATTTTACGATAAAAACATCGATTTCCCGGAAGAAGGCATGATGTTCGTTGGCGACAAAGGAATCATTATGTCATCAGCATTTACGGTTGAAAAGCCCTATTTACTTTCAGGCGAAGTAAAGAAAGCCGAAGAAGTTTCGGTAGCAGCCGGAGCAACAAAACAGCCGGGTGCGCAGCGATTTGTTGAAGGAATAAAGACCGGGAAACAAATCGAAGGTAATTTCCGAAAAGCCTGGCCAATTACCGAAGCGGTAAATTTGTATGCTACCGCGTTGCGCGTGAATAAAACGCTGAGATACGATGCCTCGCAACTGAAAGTAACGAACGACGAGCAGGCCAATGCCTACTTGCAGCGTAACTACCGGTCGGGCTGGAACATTGATTCGATTTAAACTACCAACCACATGAATTTATCACGACGAAACTTTATAAAGGCAGGTGGGGCCGCATTGGGCTCTATGGCTCTGCTGCACGCGATTTTACCTGAAGCTTTGGCAACAGAGGCTAACCAAAAATTATCGTTTGGATTTCAGACCTGGACGCTTCGCGATGAGTTGGGCGCCGATTTACCCGGAACATTGAAAAAAATGGCAGAAATGGGCTATTCAGAAGTTGAAATGTGCTCACCACTGGGATATACAGGTACGCCATTCGAAAAATTCAATAACCTGAGCGGAACTGAGCTTCGGAAGATGATTGAAGATGCCGGATTGAAATGCACCAGTTCGCATTATGGAATGGGCGAGCTGCGCGATCATTTGGACAACCGCATTGAATGGGCGCAGCAAATGGGAATGAAGCAAATGATTTGCTCCAGCTTATGGCTACCCGATGGCGCTTCGGTTGACGAATACCGAAAAGGATGCGACGAGCTGAATGCGATTGGAAAGAACGTGAAAGATGCGGGCTTACAACTCGGATTTCACAATCATCACATGGAATTTGAGAAACGCGGCGATGTACTGATATATGAGGCTATGCTCGAACGCCTTGATCCGGAAATGGTGAAAATGCAATTCCAGGTTGCGGTAGTGAATATCGGTTACAAAGCAGCCGATTATTTCCGTAAATATCCCGGTCGGTTTATATCGGCCCATTTAGCCGATTGGTCGGGCACGAAAAACGAACAAGTGCCCGTAGGACAGGGAATTGTTGACTGGAAGGATTTCTTTGAAGCTGCGGTTATTGGCGGTGTAAAAAACGTTTTTGTAGAAATGGATCCGCCAACATTTAAAGACAGTGCCGGGTTCCTGAAGCGAATTTAGCGTTGGCATGAAATTAAAAGCGAGGTGGTTAACGAAACTACCTCGCTTTTTTCCTTCAGTATAAAATCAATTTCAGAACCACTTTTTAAACTTAAACAGCAATACGCCGGAAATTGAAAAAATAGAAGAAATTAAAAGTACGATCCAGAATCCCAGCGGATTATTTTGAAGCATGTTGGGTACATTCATTCCATATAAGCTGGCAATCAAAGTTGGGATCATCAGGATAATTGAAATTGAAGTCAATTGTTTCATGATGATATTCAGGTTGTTGGAGATAACCGAAGCATAGGCATCCATCATTCCGCTCAAAATGTCGCTGTAGATATTGGTGGTTTCCAGTGCCTGACGAAGCTCAATTTCGACGTCTTCCACCAGTTCAGGGTCGAATGTATCGCGGTAGTCTTTTATATTTTTAATGCGGTGAACTAAAATATCGTTTCCTTTCAGTGAAGTGGTATAGTAAACCAAGCATTTTTCGATCTGTAGCAAGGCTTGCAATTCTTCGTTCTTGATCGATCTTTCGAGTTGGTTCTCGGCCAGCTTAATCCGTTGGTTAATCTGTTTTAAGTATTTCAGGAACCATACACTCGACGACAGTAATAATTTCAAAACAAAGTCGAAATGATTGGTAATTGTAATGTTTTTCCGGTTACCATAAAGAATAAAATCAGAGAGCATCTCGGTTTTGTAGAAACTGATGGAAACAAAAACATCGTCTTTAAAAATCAACCCAAGTGGAACAGTACCGAAAGGAAGGCTTTCGTCCTCGCTTTTATAGGGTAAACGCATTAAAATAAGGAACCAGCCATCTTCGAGCTCAATACGCGGACGTTCATCAACGTCTTCGATATCATTTACATAAGGCTCGGGTATATTTAATTCGTTAATCAGGTAATTTTTTTCGGCGTCGGTAGGGCATTCAATATTAACCCAGCAATTTGGTTCCCAATTAAGGCATTGGTGAAAGCCGCCCAAACATTTGATGTAAGACATCATAATCTTTCCCTCCTAATTTTCTTCAGAGGTTCAAATTATTAAGCCTCTGATTTTGTTAATATTCCGAATGGTAATCGTCCATTTGTTCTCTATCTTTTTCTGTCGTCCAAAAGTATGTTTTTTTTGATGAAATACCTTCCTTTTTGTTCAGTTTATGTGGCTTTTAGAGTTCTGTAATTCTGGCAAGGTGAGTTTCCGGAATTGCATTTTAGCCTGATTGTTTTCCTCGTATGGCCAATAAATCGTTCCAATGACTTAGTGCTTTGTTTTTACCATTTTATCGATCCAAACGACTACAATCGAACCCCGTTTTTTATTCTTTTATCTTCTTTGGCTTACAAAGCTTATCTTCTTTTTTGGCCTTACGTTCACAACGTTTGCAAACGTATTTAGCATCATCTTTTTCTTTATAGTCCTCGTTTTTGCACTGTGTTTTCGACATAATTACTGTTTATCCTGTTCGACGTGCTGTAAAACAACCGTAACCGGATAATTGTTGCGCAGGTATTCGGCCAATTTTTCGGCAGCATACACCGAGCGGTGCTGTCCGCCGGTACAACCAAAATTTACGCTAAGATGAGTAAACCCGCGCGAAAGGTAAACCTCGACCGATTGCGAAACCAATGCTGTAACAGCATTCATAAAGCTGGTCATAGTCGATTTTTGCTCCAGGAATTCAATTACCTGCTGATCTTTCCCGGTCAGGTGCTTGTATTCGGGGTAACGTCCCGGGTTGTGAATGGCGCGGCAATCAAAAACGAAACCGCCGCCGTTTCCTGAAGGATCGTGCGGAATTCCCTTTTTGTACGAAAAACTGCTGACGCGAATGGTTAGCCGGTCGTTTGCCGGGCTTATTGATTTCAGAAAAGGTGATTCGGTAACTGCTTTCAGAACTTTAAAAAGCTCAGGCAATTCAATTTGCAGTGTGTTTTTTGCCAGGAGGGTTTCCAGGTTTTTCAGTGCAAACGGAATACTTTTCAGGAAATGTTCTTTTTTCTCGTAAAAACCCCGAAATCCGTATGCTCCCATCGCTTGCATGATGCGGATCAATACATAGCCGTCGAACAGCGATTTGAACTTTGCCCGGTCAACATGCTTGTACTGGTTAAGTTCGTCGAGGTAAAATTCGAGTAGTTCGTTGCGTTCGGCTTCAGGAATATTGGCTTTGGCATCGTACAGGAGTGAGGCCAAATCGTATTGAAGCGCGCCTTTTCGTCCGCCCTGGTAGTCGATGAAATAGACTTTATCGCCTTTGAGCATGACATTGCGCGACTGGAAATCGCGGTAAAGAAAAGCATTATTGTCAACAGCGAGCAAATAATCACTAAATGCCTGGAAATCATCTTCCAGATTTTGCTCGTCGAAAGGAACTTTGGCCAATTTCAGGAAATAGTATTTGAAATAGTTTAAGTCCCACATCATCGATTGTTTATCGAAAGCTTCGCGAGGATAGCAAACGCTGTAATCGATGTCTCTTCCGGCAACCAGCTGAATACGCGGCAATTCGCGCAATACTTTTTTATACTCGTCAACTATTTTTGAAGAGAACCCTTCTTTTTCGCGCGTAGCGCTTAAAAAATCGAAAAGGGTAGTGTTTCCCAAATCTTCCTGAAGGTAGCAGTCCATCGAGCTATTAACGGCATAAACAGCCGGAACCGGAATGCTTTTATTGTGAAAATGGGCTGAAAATGAAAGGAAAGCCTGATTTTCACTAATATCCTGGTTATAGGTGCCAATAACCTTATGGTTTTCGCTTTTTAACCGCGCATATTCGCGGTAGGAGCCCGATGCAGGCAGTTGTTCGAAATAAGTAACTTCTTCTTTGAAATGCGATTCGAACAGGCTTATGATTTGATCTTTTATTTTTAATTCCAAAACGTATGCAATTTAATTATCCCGAAATTTGATCATATAATACCAGGTTTTATCCTGAAATGGGCTGCAAAATTACTCTTTGTCATGAAAAGGCAACCCTATCATTTTACTTTTGAGGTGTTTCTTTGTTCTTTTTTTCAATGGCTTCTTTAATCAGTTTAATCTGGTCTTTGGGGTACTTTTCGTTGGGTTTAACAGTTAAAGCTCTGTTGTAATTGTAGCGGGCAACCGAAAAGTTTTGGGCTTGCATGGCCTGATCGCCAAGATCGACGTAACTTTTGTACAACTCGTTTTGCTTGTCAATAACGTCTTGTTCAACTAATTTCTGAATATCTTTCAGTTTTATTTTAGGATATTCTTCGCTCGCTTTAATTCTGAGCGCTTTGTTGTAATAAAATCTTGCGATGGCAATGTCTTTATTCACAAGGGCTTCATCGGCTTTGGCAATCATTTCCTTGTATTCGTTTTCTTCGCGTTCCGACAGAAGTGAATGGGTCAGGGCATTTATCTCGTTGATTCGGTCTTTCGGATATTTTTCCCACGATTTTATTCCCAGCGCCTTGTAATAGAAAAACTTAGCAACCGGATAGTTTTTATTGCCAAATGCAGCATCGGCCTGGCCAATAATTTTATCGTATTCGGCAATGTCGGAAGCCGACATGTTGGAGTCAATCAGTTTTTTGATTTGCTCAATCTGATTTTTTGGGTATTCTTCTGTCGCTTTTATTTCGGATGCTTTGTAATAATAAAAACGGGCAACAGCGTAATCCTTAATACCGAACGACAGGTCGGCTTTTTTAATGGCATCGTCGTAGTTTGTTGTCGTTTCGAAGCTTTGAGCTCGTTTTTCGGTAGCCTGAGCCGATTCGTCGGTATTAAGAACTGGTTTTTGAACAGTTGCTGTGTTCTCGGCAATGTGCTCCTGTGGTGCATAGGTTTCCAGAGGCTTAGCCTCATTCATCAATTTATCCATTAGCTCCATTTGTGTTTTTGGATATTGTTCGTCGGGCTTAATCAACGAAGCCTGCTGGTACTGAAGTTTGGCTATGTTGTAAGTTTTGGCTTTGTACGAATTGTCGGCCAGCACAATTGTTTGACGGTATTTTTCGTCAAGTTCGCGCTGTTGCTGAGCCAGTCGTTCTTTATTACGCTGGTCGATGAGGGCGTCAATCTCTTTGATTTTCTGCGGCGGTAATTCTTCCTTAGGCTTTATCGACTGGGCTTCCTGGTATTTTAGCTTTGCAGTTGATAACTGGTCTGCTTTAAATGCTTTTTCAGCCAGATCAATGGCTTCTTTATAAGCTTTGTCCTCAGCGGCTTTGCTAATGGCGGCCATGTTGGCATCTGCAATTTTTTGGTTTACCTCTTTTAGCCTTCCAGCCGGATACTCTTCTTCGGGCTTAACTTTTAAAGCCTCGAGATACCCCATTCGTGCATTAACCCAGTCTGATTGGTTATAAGCATTGTCGGCTTTCGATAGGGCAGCTGCATATTTTTGTTCGCGGGCGGCAAGTTGATTCCGGATTTCTTTGATTTGGCTTTTGGGATATTCTTCTTCAGGTTTTATTTTTAGTGCATTCTCGTATTCGGTTAGCGCTTCGTTGAGTTTAACATCGGTAAAGTAACTGTTGGCAAGCTTAATGGTGCGGGCATAATCGGCATCGCGATTGGCAATAAGCTGCATCTTATTCCTGATGTTATCAATAATTTTTTGAATTTCGGCACGTCGGTCGGGCTTAATTGTAATGGCTTCATCATACTTGGCAATGGCTTGCTCAAATTGTTCTTTCTGTTCCAGCTTTTGCGCCATATTCATAGCTGCATCAAATCGTTGGTTGGTAGCTTCGCGTATCGAATCCATTCTGGCCTTTTCGCGGGCAGCCATTTTATCAATTGCTTCCTGTGCCAATAATTCATTGCATTTAACGATTTGATCTTTAGGGTATTTTTCGTTAGGCAATGCAATTAAAGCATCGTTGTAATGTACCTTGGCCAGCAGGTATTGTTTATCGTTAAAATCTTTGTCGCCTGCAGCAATGGCTTTGTCGTAAGTTTCTTTGTCGGCCTTGATTTTGGCGTTCCTGGCAGCTTCTTCCAGGGCAGCGACTCGTGCAATTTCTTTCTGCCTTGCAATCTGGTTATCAATTTCAGCAATTCGTATGGGCGGAACCGGTTCTTCCGGTTTCAATTCGTTGGCTTTCTGGAATAAACCTCTTGCTTCCGGCAGTTTGCCAGCTTTGAGGCTTTCTTCACCTTGTTTCAGGAGCAAAGCAAATTGTTTATTGTTTTCTTCCATTTGCTTAATACCAGCGAGTATGGCATCAATTTTTACAATCTGGTCTTTAGGATGAACTTCTTCCGGTTTAAATTCAAGCGCTTTCTCGTATTTTTCCTTTGCTTTCTGGTAATTTTTGTTCTTAAAATCATTGTCGGCATCGGCAACTAAAGCCAGGTAATCGCTGTTAAGTTTTTTCAGGCGAGCATTTTCCTGTTCAATTTCAGCCTTCTTTTTTTCTATTTCTTTTAGTTTCCCGGTAGCATACTGGTCATCATTCCGGTACTTTAAAGCTTCGCGGTAATTTGTGCTGGCTTCAGTAAACTGACTGGACGCAAAAGCATTGTCGGCCTTTGCAATCGCATCTTTGTAATTTTTATCATTTTGTTCACTCAGCAGTTTCTTTATCAGGTCGAGCTGATCCTGGGGATATTTCTCTTCGGATTTAATGACCAAAGCTTCGCTGTAAGCCATTTGAGCCTGGGGATAATCTTTGCTGGCAAAAAAGCCGTCAGCTTTCTTTATGGCTTGCTGATAGGCTTCGAGGGTTGCTTTCGCGGCAGCTTCAACTCGTTGTTGTTCGGCTATTAATTCGCTTATTTCCTTAATTTTTTGCGGCGGGAACGGTTCGGATGGAATAAGGTTGTAGGCTTTGGTAAAGGCCAGCTTTGCATTGGCCAAATCGTTGCTCTTCAGTAGCGATTCGCCTTGTTTTACTGCACTTTCGTAATCCTGGCGTGTTTTAACTTCTGTAGCTTGTTGTGCCAGGAGTTCGTTAATTTTATCTATTTGTCGTTTCGGATAGTCTTCGCCGGGCAAATACTGCAAGGCTTCCTCGTATTTTTCTTTGGCTTCGGGGTATTTACTTGCTGTAAGCCTGCTATTTGCTTCAGTAACAGCTTTGTTATATGCAATGGTATTTCGGGCTATCTGGGCAATTTTAGCTTCGGTTTCACCCAGTTTCTTTTTGGCCTGTTGTTCGTTGGGTTTAAGTGTTAAAGCTGTTTGATAGAATGCTTGCGCTTTATTAAGGTCGTTGGCCGCAAAAGCATTATCGCCACTGGTCATGGCTTCGGCGAACGATTTTTCGGTTTTCTCCTGTTGTTGTTTTAGTGCTTCGGCTTCTTGCCGCTTGATTTCAGCCTGAATCTGATCTATTTTATTAACCTGTTCTTTGGGATACGGCTGGTCTGCTTTTATTGTCAATGCCTTTTGGTAACCGCTTTTTGCATTGGCATAATCTTTCTTTTCAAGAAAATCGTCAGACTGAGCTATTGTTGATTTGTACTCGTTTTCGATACGGGCTTTTTCTTTTTCTATTTCATCAAGTCTGGTTTCAATTTCCTTAATTCTTTTAGGCGGATAAGTTTCGGCAGGTTTAATTGCCAATGCTTCCTTGTATTTGGCAATTGATGAGGTGAAATTTTTGTCAGCGAACAATTGATCAGCCTCTTTAATTGCATTATTATAAGCAAGTTGATCGGCTTTTTCTTTTTCTTCTTTTTGCTTTAGTTCATCCTGAATCTTTCGTATTTCTTCAATTTTTGATGTCGAATAACTGTCGTTGGGTTTTACAGTAAGTAATTGGGTATATGCCTGAAGGGCTCCTGAAAAGTCTTTGTCTTCGTAACTTTTGTCAGCTTTTTTCAGCATCGACTGAAAATTGCTGATTTTTTGCAGTTGCTCTTTCGGGTAAGCCTCTGTTTTTTTGATTTCCAGCGCTTTGTTGTACGAAGCTATGGCTTTTTCGAACGAATTGTTTCCAAAATTCTGATCGGCCTCAGCAACTAAACGGGTATATTCTTTGTTGGCAGTTTCGGCAGTTTTGATGTTTTGAATGTCGTCAATTCTTTTTTTGACATCCTTATCATCAGGTTTCAATTTAAGTGCATTGTCTAACGTAGTTAAAGCATCGTCGAGCTTATTTTCGCCAAAGTCTTTTTCACCCTTGGCAAGCAGGCTTTTGAATTCGGTTTCCTTGGCCTGGTTGGTTTCAATTTCAGCAAGCTTATTCTTCGGATAGTCTTCCTGTTTTACTTTCAATGCTTCCTGGTACTGATTTTTTGCAGTTTCCCAGTCTTTTTTTGCCAGAGCCTGGTCGGCTAACTGAATGGCTTGTACGTATTTTTTATCGTTTTCGAGGGTTAAAATAGTTTGTTCTATTTCGCCAACTTTATCTTTGGCAATTTGGCTATCCGGCTTTAATCCCAAGGCTTTTTTATAGGTTTCCAGGGCTTGCAGGTAGTCTTTTTTCTTTGCCAGTGCGTTTGCATCAAGCATGGTCTGGTTAAAGTCGTTTTCCAGTTGTGCCAGCTTGGTTTGTTCCTGTATTTGCTGGTTAATGAGGTCGATTTGTGCCTGCGGGTATTTATCGTCGGGTGTCAGTAATTTAGCCTGAGAATAAAGGGCAATTGCCTGCTCGTATTTTTTCGATTTAAATTCGTTGTCGGCATTGGCAATCATCTTTTTAAACTGATTTTGTTTTTCAAAAAGAGCAAGCAACTGGTCAATTTCATTGATTCGGCCAGTGGCAAATACGTCGCCTGGTTTATATTGCAAAGCTTCTTCGTAAACAGGGCGTGCTTCTTTGTAGCTTTTCTGATCAAAAAAACCATTGGCTTTCGAAATGGCAGTCTTGTATTTTTCTTCCAGATCGGCTTTTTGTTTTTCGTTTATTTCAAGGGCTTTAACTAAATCCTGCAATTCGGCAACCCTGTCGTTCGGATAAGCTCTGTCTGGAAATAATTTCTTGGCTTCCAGGTATTTAATCAGGGCCATTTGGTATTCGCCTCTTTGATAATAGGCATCGGCTTCCTTAATTAGTTGATCGAATTCTTTTTGTTTGGCAGCCAAATCCTGGTCATTAACTTTGTTGATCGACACAGCTTCTTTCTCAACCTGGTTTTTTTGGGTTTTAGCTACAGCCGACTGCTCTAAAAATTGCAACTCGTTGATAAAGCTTTCTTTCTCGAAATTATCAATATCGTCACCATAAAATATTCGTCCCGAGGGTTTTAAGGTGAAACTTTTATCCACTCCTTCAAATTCCTTAGTTAATTGAACAATCATGGGGAAAGGCGGAAAATCGTTGTCTCTTTTCCACACTGCGTCAGGTATTTCAGTGGAGACCTGGATGATTTTGTTGAAGTGTCCCGGGTACTTAAATGTTAAATTATATTCATTGAAAAACTCAAGTTCGAATCTGAACCGTCCGTTTTTGGGAATATCAATAACTTTTGTTTCTTTCCCGTTTTTCGAAATTTCAATTGACCCGTTCCCGGTTCCTTCAGCTTCAGGCATAATTTTGCCTGTAATAACGAATGTTTTTTTACTTTGAGCCTGCGATGGTAATTGGGCGAAAATAGTTAAGACCAAAAATATAATTGAAGCTATGCCAAAGACTTTACACATATCAATTCATTTATTCAATGAAAAACTAATTCGCGGGACTTTTGGGGTTTTGCTTTATCGCCTTGTAAAAATAACCAAATACTGCGAATAGCAATCATTTCAGGAACACTATTGATTAAGTTTATCTTGAAAAAATCTGGCTTTTTTCGAATGTTTAATCCATAAAAAACTGATCATATCGAGGTTTTGGGTAATGGGAGCAATTCGGTATTGTGCCTTATTCCAGCATCAATAACGATAAGTATCCATAAATATTATCATTACATTTCTTTATCAGAGCCCGGCGCTCAGCCTGTCGGTTTGTTTCAGTGTCGATGGCCGAAGTGATAATGTTACTATTTAAAAGTGAGCATGTAACTTTTGCTGCTAAACGCAAAAAAACTGTATTGCGGTGTTGTTCGGGAACCCGGTAATTGCAGATAGTATTTTTTATTTATTTTTGGCCTATATTTTTGATAGGTGAAACTTGAAAATTTAACGAGAAAGAAATCGGTATCCCGCATTTTGAGGGATGCTGACTATGAAGAAAGCCTTCATGGGGGAATGAAGCGAATGTTGCGGGTTTTCGACCTCACAGCGCTTGGTGTTGCAGCAATTGTTGGGGCAGGCATTTTTAGTACTATTGGAAATGCCGCTGCCAGTGGCGGGCCAGCTGTTTCCCTGTTATTTGTGTTTACGGCCATTGCCTGCGGGCTTTCGGCGATGTGTTACGCCGAGTTTGCTTCAGCTATACCTATCAGCGGTAGCGCCTATACCTATGCTTATGTGAGTTTTGGCGAACTAATTGCCTGGATTATAGGGTGGGATTTAATCATGGAATATGCTATTGGCAATATTGCTGTTGCCATTTCGTGGTCGGGCTATTTTACCGGGTTAATGGATGGCTTAGGGATTCATATACCTGATTATTTATCGACCGACTTCCTGAGCGCTTCCAGAGGTTACCACGCCGCTTTGGAAGCCATTAAAACAGGAACTCCGTTAGCCAGTTTGAGTTCCGATCTCCAGGAGGCATACCACGCCTGGCTCGATGCTCCGCAAATTGGCAATTTTCACCTGGTCGCCGATATTCCGGCATTTTTCATTGTCGTAGTCATTACCTGGATTTGTTATGTTGGTATTCGTGAATCGCGTATTACCAACGACTTTTTTGTAATCCTGAAAGTTGTTCTCCTGCTTTTGGTTATCGGGATCGGTGCTTTTTATGTGAAACCTGAAAATTGGAGTCCGTTTGCTCCCAACGGGATAAGTGGTGTCATGAAAGGGGTTTCGGGTGTTTTCTTTGCTTACATTGGGTTCGATGCCATTTCGACAACTGCCGAAGAATGCAAGAATCCACGAAGGGATTTGCCGCTATCCATGTTTTATGCGCTACTGATCACTACAATTTTATATGTTATGATTAGTTTGGTTTTAACCGGAATGGTACCGTTCAGCGAATTGGGTGTTTCTGATCCGATGGCTTATGTTTTTACCAAGCTTCATCTGACCAAACTATCGGGAGTAATTGCTGCCGGAGCTGTTATTGCAATGGCGAGTGTTCTTTTGGTTTTTCAACTCGGTCAACCACGTATTTGGATGAGCATGAGCCGCGATGGATTGCTTCCGCCAATTTTTGCCAAATTACATCCGAAATATCGCACACCGGGCTTCTCGACCATCGTTACCGGGTTTGTTGTTGCAATTCCGTCACTTTTTATGAATTTAACCGAAGTCACCGATTTGACCAGCATTGGAACGTTATTTGCGTTTGTTTTGGTTTCAGGTGGAATAATTGTTTTGAACCCTGTGGGCAAAAATAAAGGTGACGGGAAAGGTTTTAAGGTTCCTTATGCCGATAGCCGTCGTTACCTGATTCCTATCTGGGCGGTGGTTATACTTTTGATGTGGAATTCAGGTTTAGATTTCTCCCAAATGGCGACTGATCATGGCGAAAATTACAACCTGATCCTGATTTTCAAACATCATTTCCCGTCAATGATTTTTGTTGTTGTTTCGATAGTTATTAGCTACAAGGCAGTCGTAAAACGATGGTCGTTAATTCCGGTTTTAGGTTTGCTGACCAACCTTTACCTGATGAGCGAACTTGGCGCAACCAACTGGTTTCGTTTTGGCATTTGGCTGGTAATTGGTCTAACAATTTATTTCTCCTACGGAATTAGAAACAGCCGAATGACGGAATAGGAAAAAGTTATTAGGAAAAAGTCATTGGGAATGGGCATTGGAACTTTCGCTTCTTCAATTTTACTTCAGTTTGTAATAAATTTACTGTCAAAGTTCTAATTTTCAGTATATTGAATTTGTAGTCAAAACGACATCGTATGACAAATGACCTTTTCGCAATGACTATTTTATAACGGATAATGACCTTTTTTACTGACTAATTTCTACTTTTTACTGACCAATGATTTCTTTGTTATTCGCAAATTTCGTGGCTTAGGCAGTGAAGCGTTCCGAGTCCCCAAACCAAATCAACAGCATTAATTCCAATCACATGTCGGTCAGGAAATAAATCGGTTAAAATTCCCAGCGCCTTGTAGTCGTTTTTATCGTTGAAGGTTGGCATCAAAACGCAACCATTGGTCATTAAAAAGTTTACATAGCTGGCGGGTAAACGCAAGTCTTCAAAATCGAGGCGCGCGGGCATTGGTATTTTCACTACGTTAAGTTTTTCGCCATTTTCGAGCGAGGCGTTTTTCAGTATTTCCAGGTTGGCCTCCAGTTTGTGGTGGTTCGGATCAGAAATATTTGGCTCATATACTGCAACAACCGTATTCTTGTTGACAAAGCGGCAAATGTCGTCAACGTGTCCGTGGGTATCGTCGCCTTCAATTCCTTCGCCCAGCCAAATGGTATTGGTTACGCCCAGGTATTCGCGAAATACGTTTTCATAATCTTGTTTACCGAATCCGGGATTGCGAACCTGTAGGACGGGGTCCATCAGGCATTCTTCAGTAGTAATTAATGTACCACAACCATTTACGTCGATCGATCCGCCTTCGAGCACCACCAATTTGTTGTTGTACATAGCCGGTGTAACTTTTATGCCGAGATGACTGGCTACTGCTGCCGGAATTCCCTGATCTTTTTTGTGGTTTTTGTATTTGGCCCAGCCGGTGAATCCAAACTGAATGGCTTCCCGTCCGCCATCAATAGTTTTTACAATTGCCGGGCCCGAATCGCGCATCCAGTTGCGGTTGGTATCTTTAGTTATAAAACTTACCTGTGCCGGATCGATGTGTGCCTGTTCCATCATTACCAACACTTTTTCGCGCAGTTCGTCCGATTTTACAACCAGGATAACTGGTTCGTAAGCGGTGACTTTTTTGATCATTTCGACGAATGCCCATTTTATAGCGTGGTATTTGCCAGGCCAGTCGCGGCCTTCGGCCGGAAACGATAAAAGTGTTGCCTGATGTTTTTCCCATTCAGCCGGGAAACGACGGGTTATGTTGCTCATTTTTAAGATAATTCAGGATAATTTTTAATGCTTTTTATTGAAATAAGCCGACAATTCGTTGAAGTTTCGAATTACCTTCTGATCATTGGTTTCGGTATAGACTGACCTGAAATCATAAAGTACGGTTTCGATACCCAATTCTTTGGCAGCTTTAATTTCTGAATTCAGATCGTCGCCAACTACCAGTACTTCGTCGGTTTTTAGCTTGTATTTTACAAGTATTTGCTTGAAATAATCGCGTTTGGTTTTTGCTGTTTTTCCCGGATCGATAATGTGGATTTCCTCAAAATCGTTCCTGATTCCAAGTTGATCAATCTTGCTGTTTTGCAGCGTAGTGAAACCTGTGGTTACCAGGAATTTTGTGGCTGGAATCGTTCTAATGATTTCGTAGTTCTCAACCGGACGAATTTGGTCAGGATAAGTTAACCTTTCGAGAAGCTTAATTCCGGCTTCTTTAAGTTCATTGCTAAAAGCAAAATCATTGGCAACAAACTGGAACGGGCGCCTCATGATTTCAGCTTTTATATCATTTAGACTTCCGGTGAATTCGCTACTTAGCTCAATGAGTTCGAACAGCGATTTAAACAGAATATCGCCTATTGAACTAACGAGGTAGATTGTGTTGTCCAAATCGAGTATGAGTGCTTTTTTTTGCATTGGCTTCCGAAGAAATTAGTCGATAAAGCGTTTGGTAATATCACCATACGCATCGATGCGGCGGTCGCGCAGGAATGGCCAGTTGCGGCGCACATCTTCCATCAGCGCGTGATCAATTTCAGCAATCAAAATTTCTTCTTTGTCGTGCGATGCTTCGGCTAATAGTTCGCCTTGCGGCCCGGCAATAAACGATGCTCCCCAGAATTCGATTCCTGCCGATGTTTCAACCGGTTTTTCGAAGCCAACACGGTTGCAGGCTGCCACGAAAATGCCGTTGGCCACCGCATGTCCGCGTTGTACGGTTCGCCACGCATCGTGCTGTTTCACACCGTATTGTTCTTTTTCATAAGGGTGCCAGCCAATGGCGGTGGGGTAGAAGAGTACATCAGCTCCCTGAAGTGCGGTCAGCCGGGCTCCTTCGGGATACCACTGATCCCAGCAGATTAATGTGCCGATTTTACCAACTTTGGTATCAAAAGCTTTAAAACCAATATCGCCCGGGGTGAAATAGAATTTCTCGTAATAGCTGGGATCGTCAGGAATGTGCATTTTCCGGTAGAGGCCAGCCTGATTTCCGTCGCTATCAATGATATAGGCCGAATTGTGATACAAACCTGATGCACGGCGTTCGAAAAAAGGAACGATGAGAACAATTCCGAGTTCGGCAGCTAAGGCGCTAAACGATTTGTACGAGTCGTTGTGCAACGGTTCGGCCAGGTTAAAATAATCGTGGTTTTCGCTCTGACAGAAATAGAACGAGCTGTATAATTCGGGTAAACATACCACATTAGCCCCCTGTTTTGCTGCCTTTCGAATCCATTCCAGACATTTTTTCAGGTTGATTTCAGGAGTTCCGTCCAGCGAAATCTGGGTCAATGCGATGGTGTAATTTTTCTTCATGACATTTCAGAATTTGAGTCGCAAAAATAGTGAAATCATTGGAAACAATTTTCATTGCCCAAAGTTTCAGAATTTAAGTTTCAGGCTGTTCCTGAAGGCTAGCTATTTCCCGCTTGGGTTTATACCGAAAAGACCTCCGTTCTGACTGTCATTTTTTTCAATTGACTGAGGTTTACTTCAACGCCAATTCCGGGGCCGGTGGGCACATTCATTGTACCATCAGGATTAATAAGAAAGGCTGGTTCAACAATTTCTTCGAGGTAATGCCGATTGCTCGACGAAATGTCGCCGGGTAAAGTAAAGTTGGGCAGCGATGCCAGCGCTACGTTGCCAGCGCGGCCAATGCCTGACTCGAGCATACCTCCGCACCAAACCGGAACATTCATTTCCTGGCAGTAATCGTGAATCAGTTTCGATTCTGTGAATCCGCCAACTCTTCCGGGTTTGATATTAATGATTTGGCAACTGCCCAGTTCAATTCCGGCGCAGGTATCGGCCAGCGAATGGATACTTTCGTCGAGGCACAGCGCCGTTTTTATCTGCTTTTGCAGTTTTGAATGTTCATAAATGTCGTTGTAACCCAGAGGCTGTTCAATCAGTTCGAGACCGTATTGATCCATTTTTCTGAAAATATCGGCATCGTTTAACGAGTAGGCCGAATTGGCGTCAACCCAAAGTTGCAGGTTGGGATATTCTTTGCGCAAGGCTTCCAGAACGTGTAAATCGTTTCCGGGCGCAATTTTTATTTTGATGCGTTTGTAACCTTCTTCGAGATATGCGGCTACTTTTTGAATCATTATTTCAGGAGATTCCTGAATACCGATGCTTACTCCCGAATTTATTTTGGTGCGAACGCCACCGAGCATTTGAGAAAGCGAAATGCTTTGCGATTTGGCAAACGCATCCCAAAGTGCTGCTTCCAACCCAGCTTTAGCCATGTTATGGCCGCGCACACGCTCGTAAGCCGAAAGGGCATCGGCAACGCAGCTTAGTTCTTTTCCCAAAACCGAAGGTATGAGGAAATCGCGCAGGACATGCCAGGCGGTAGGCACCGTTTCATACGAATAGTAGGGAGTGCCTTCAGCAACACTTTCGCCCCAGCCTGTAATTCCTTCGCCATCAACGCGAACAATAATGTGTTCTTCATCCAGTTCAACGCCCATTGAAGTTACAAATGGCGCCCGTAAAATCATTTTGATATGAATGAGCTCAATCCGGTCGAAACGCATAATTTCAAAGTTTTAGTCGGTTTATTTCTTAACAACACGAAGTACAGGAAATTTTTCTCCCGTTTTCAATAAATGCCGGTACGAGGGGTAAGTTACCAAGCCAAGTTCCGATTTGGGTTCAAGAGCTGTAATTACGATATTCCCTTTAAGCTGACCAACAGGAATATAGACGTAATCATCTGGATTTATTGTGGTTACAACACTTGATGAAACTACGGGGTTGATGATTATATCTGTTTCAAAATCAATCGAATCAATCGAATTTACCTGGTATTGTTCAATTTTGAATTTCTTCAAAGACGGAACATTATCCACTGTCAACTCATGGCGTTTGCTCCAGTCAATCAGTTCGGTTTGGTTTTTGGGTACCAGGTAACCAACCGGGCGTTTGATGTCGAGAATTGATTTTACCAGCGGACGATAATCTTTCACCATAATTACCGAGTCGTTTCCGGTGGAATAGGAATATACGGGCAACGGATGCTGTTTCCCGGTTTTGAAATGGTCCATCTGGATAGCGTATGCTGTTCCGGATTTTTCTTCGATCAGTTGTTTGCGTTGGCTGGCCACCATTTCCTTTAATTGTCCGGCTTGCTGATAAGCAAATTCCAGGACAGCTTTCATCCCGGTCATTTGTCCTTTGGCGCGCCGCTCAATCCTATCTTTGAAAACATCTTCTCCGTTCAAGCCTTCCTGAATCAGCGAAAACGTGTTTTGTATTCCAAAGCTTTGACGGCCATCGTTTATATCAAACGTACTGTGGCGGATATAATCGATTTCAGGAGGGCCGCCCGGCGCGTAAATAGAGTTGCTGAACTTATTCTTTGTCAGGTATTCGCTGTAAAAAGGAACAAACGTGCTGTTCGAGAAATCGCGAATCTGAGGAGAGATATTGCAATTGGTATTTACCCCGATTAGTTCATCCGAATTGCAGCGATAGCCAAATTTCTTCCATCGCTCACTGAAATAAGGGGCGTATTCGTGCACGTCCATTGTAACTTCAAACAGGTATTGATCAAAGAACTGGTGTAAGGCGATCACCTCGGGTTCTTCCAGAATCAGGTGGTTGCGGTTTAAATCGGCATCGTGCCCATTACGGCGCTTGTTTTGCTCCGCCCCGTCAGCATTAACTTGCGGAATAAGGGCAAAGTCGAGTTTATCCAATAAATACGAATTTTCAGGTTTTATCAATTCTGAAGCCAACAGCAAGGCGCCTTCTTTTCCTGATTGCTCATTTCCATGTTGTTGTGCAAAAATAAGAACCCGGGTTTTGGTCTTGTCGTCACCAAATTTACCTTTCGAGAACTTTAAGGCATAGATGTTTCGCCCTTCAACGGTTTTGCCAATGGTTTCAACCTGAAGTAAAGGGCTTTTCTCATCCAACTGTTTTACAAATGCCGATAATTCGGTGTAGTTGGTAGGTTCGGTAAAATTCTTTTGCTCCAGCGGCGATTTCAGTTCCTGAGCGACAAGAACGACTGGAACTAAAAATAGTATGGAAATCAGTTTTTTAAAGTTCATCTTATTTTAAAATATTGTTTTCATTCAAATTTTCCAATACACCCATTTGTTGAATGGCTATTTTGTTCAACTTGACCAACCTCTCATTTTGAGGTAATTGTTCGTTGATAAAAACGGCATTCAGATTTTCGAGATTTGATAAACAAATAAGTTGATTTATTGTGGCGTAATCGCGCATATTTCCTTTTAATTCAGGATTAGTATCTCGCCATTGTTTCGCGGTAAGCCCGAATAGCGCAACATTCAGAACATCTGCTTCATTGGCATAAATAACTGAGATTTGTTGTGCTGTAAGCTCTTTAGGTATTAGGTTTTGTTTTATTGCTTCTGTGTGAATGTGGTAGTTTATTTTGGATAGTTCTCTTTTTGCCGTCCAGCCAAGTAACTTCTGTTCTTCTTCCTTTAGCCGCTGGAATTCATTAATTAGATATAACTTAAACGAAACACTAATCGCAGACCCAAATTCAAAGGCTATATCTTTATGTGCATAAGTACCGCCATACTTCCCCTTTTTTACAATTATGCCTATCGCGTTCGATTTTTCAATCCATTCAGAAACACTTAGGACAAAATTTGGAAGACCTGCCAATGATTTAAAGTGGTCGAATTCGACCACTTTAAAATTTGGATTATTTATCATTTCCCAGGTTCCTAAAAACTCAAGCGTGTATCTTGCTCTTAACCAATTTTTTATTATATCAGAGGCTCGACTTTTACTTTCTTTGGCGTTAGCCATATCAGTAATTGAGATATAATCAGTGTCGAACATTGAGATAATAGTTATGTCAGTTTTCTCTACAATTATTTTAGCCATGATATAAGTTTGAGGATACTTTAATTGCTGAAAGTATTTTACTTAGTTAGCTTAATCATAATAAGTTACATCTGATCATTCGTAAGTTCCTTTTCGCAGACGTGCGTGATTATGCGTGAACAGTTGCCCACGGGCAATAACGTCCGAGATTTCAAAGTCGGAGTCGATAATAACCAAATCGGCATCCTTTCCGGTTTCAATCCGGCCTTTCTGTTTTAGCTTTAAAATATCGGCAACATTCGAAGTCACCACTTTTACTGCCGTTTCAACTGGCAAATTATCCTGAAGTACGGCATCTTTAAACTCGGTAAAAATCGATTTTGGGAAACCCATATCAATTTTTTGCAACTTACCGGTTTTGTCGAAGAGTGGGAGCGATCCGTTTCCATCAGAAGTAAACGTGATATGCTCTATGGGAACTCCGGCCATCAAAAGTAAACCAACTGCTTTTGACGGTTTAATTTCGTTTTCTTTATCGTAAGGGTAGGAGCTGGCGGTTAAATCAACGTAACCATGCACTCCGTATTTTTTTGCATCCTCAAAAATGTACGAATTGCGGGTACAGTGTGTCGGATAAAACTGGGTGAGTTTCAGTTCGCTGTTGTTTACTGCGTCGTAAACGGGTTGAAAAGGGTTTTGCGCATCGCCCATGTGAATGTTGATAATTCCGGCTTTTCCGCCCAGCATTCCTCCAACACGGGCATGTTCGGCCAAACGAATCAGCTCGGGTGTGGTTGGGCACGAGCTTCGGTGGTCAGATAATGCGACTTCGCCCACGCCAATAATTTCTTCAATCATGGCAATATCCCGGGCCACATCGCCCAAAATTGTTGGGGTAGGTACCTGGTACGAACCGGTGTACATCCAGGCCGAAACACCTTCGGCGCGTAGTCCTTTCACTTTCATGAGCACCGATTCCAGTTTCCGGGTAAATCCATCGGTTCCCAGGCAGCCAATAATGGTTGTAATGCCGCCATCAATCATTTGCGAGAGCTGCATTTCGGGTGTTCGGGTCGAGGGGCCACCTTCGCCACCAGCGCCCGCGATGTGGGCATGGGCATCAATTAATCCCGGAATCAGCTTTTTACCAGTTCCGTCAATTACAAAAACTTCTATGTTTTTGATCGAAGAAATGTCAATTTGTTTCTCAATAGCAATTATTTTTTCACCGGCAATTAAAACATCATTTATTCCCCGGAATGATGGCTGGTAAACTTCGATATTTTTAATCAGGATCATAATTTTGGTTTTAGAAGCCGTTAAGTGTGAATACTACTGTAGGGATTAAAAGCAAAAATCCCAACACGATAAGGGCTAGCATGAGCGGCCAAACCCATTTTACCCATTTTTCGAAAGGAATTTTGGCAACGCCTAAAACGCCCATTAATACCGCTGATGTGGGTGTAAGCATATTTGTAAAACCATCGCCAAACTGGTAGGCCATGATTGTTGCCTGGCGCGAAACGCCAATTAAATCGGAGAAAGGAGCCATTATTGGCATGGTTAAGGCTGCTTTTGCCGAGCCCGATGGCATTACCAGGTTTATCAAGGTTTGAATGCCGTACATAATGCTTACAGAGGCATATTTACCTACGTTTTGCATCGATCCGGCAATACTGTGAAGCATGGGGTCGATCACTTTCCCGTTTTGGAGAATTACAATAATTCCGCCCGCCAGACCAACGATTAAGGCTGCTGAAAGAATATCTTTTACGCCTGCCAGAAAAAGGTCGGTAATTTTATTGGGAGAATAATTCATGGCGGCACCACTGGCAATACCCATTCCAAAAAATAAGGTGGCAATTTCCATCACGTACCACTGGTAGCCCATTACACCCACAATCAGGTAAAAAATGGTGAAAATGAAAATATTCAGGATAAAAAAATGAACCGATTTGCGGAGTGCAAAAAAACTACTGATGACAAATAAACCAGTCAGAATAGGCACAATGGGAACTGTAAGTTTTGATTGCCCAATGCTAAGTACTGATTCTGGATATTTTGCCGAGAATAAAGCCATAACAAGGGTAAGCAACCCGTAAGTAATCCAGGCTGAAACGGGAGTACTGTATTCGATTCTAACGGATTCAGACGAATTTCTTTTTCGCCAGTATTCGTCTTCTTCATACATGATTGATTTGGTGGGGTCTTTCCTTATTTTGGCTGCATAACGTAAAATAAATGCAATGCCAATTGTTGTAATGACCACCCAGCAGAACAGGCGGTATTCAATGCCCGAAAACAGCGGAACATCCGACAATCCCTGTGCAATGCCAATGGTGAATGGGTTAAAAGTTGCACCAGCAAACCCGAGCCCGGCGGCAAAAAAACAAAGGCAAACACCCACAATGGAGTCGTAGCCCATGCTTATAGCCATTGGAACGAAAATGATGATAAAGGCTATGGTTTCTTCGCTCATGCCAAAAACCGACCCGAATAAACTGAAGATGATCATTATCAGGGTCATAATAATATTGTTGACACCGATGCGCCTGATTAACTTTATGCGCTCAAGTTTTTGGGTAAACCGAAGAAATGCCATGATGGATACATCAATGGCTTTGCTTTCGTTCATAATCCAGAATGCGCCGCCAATGAGCATAATAAAAATGATTATATCCGACTTGCTTACAAATCCTTCGAACAAAGCTGAGAATATTTGCCATGTTTGCGGCTGGTTATCAACGGTGTGAAACGATTCGGGGATAATGACATTTTTAGTTGTTCCGTCGGGTAAGGCTTTTTGTGTCCGGGTGTATTCGCCTCCCGAAACAAACCACGAAGACAAGGCTGCCAGCACAATCAGTGAAAAGATAATCACAAACGTGTGTGGCATTTTTCGCTTTAGAATCATAGTAGGGTATTGTTGCTGAAATCTTCAGTGTTAAATTGCTGAAAATGAATGATTGTTTAATTTTTATTATTTCGGTCAGGGGCTATCAGCAGATTAAATTTTTAATAATCAGAATCTGAACCTGTTCCCAAAAGCAAACATTTATTCGAGCGAAAGTTTAAAGCTATCTCCCGGAAGATAAACATCCAGCGATAAGCCTTGCGCGCCGAGAAGACCGTTTTTTACCGATGCTTTCGAGTTTTTGTTTTTAAGCACGATGACCTGGCTGATTCCAAAAACTGTTGCGTCGTTTCCGTCAACAAAAATGGCCGTTGATTCGTCAATACCAACACAAATATGGTTTATATTTTCGATTCCGTACGAAATCATACGGTTGAGTCGTTTGCGCACCACAAAATGCTGATCAATGGTAACGTTTTCCAGAAATCCCAATCCCTCAATGGTTTCCACATTTCCGGCTTCGATGGTTTTGAAATCTCCATCCTCACGGTGCTTCAGTTCATTCCCAGTAACCATAACTTTGCTCATCAGCGACGCCCCGGCACTTGTTCCGGCAATTAATGCTCCTTTGTTATAGGCATCGTGTATCGCTTCGTTTATTCCGGTTCCTTTGGTTACGTCCAAAAAGCGAACCTGGTCGCCTCCGGAAATAAATACCAGGCAGGCATTGCGTATTGAGTCAAGTTGTGCTGCTGTTATCTGATCGCCTTTCTGGAAATTATAATGGTAGATTTTTAGGCTGGGAATAGCTTTGAAAATATCGCGGGCTTCCTGTACATTCACCAGAGGTTCCTCTTCGCTCGACATGGGCAAAATCACCATATAACCACCTTTATCAAGCCCTGAAGCTTTAAGCATCTGGTCGCGCATCGATTCGTTCACTTTTCCGCCGCCAATAATAAAGAGCGTGCCTTTTTTCTGTTTCGGCTGTTCCGCTTTCTTCGTTTCGGCTGGCTGACATGCGTTCAGGAGTAATACGGCTGAACAAACTAGTGCAATCAGGTAATTCTTCATAAATTGTTGGTTTTATTGGCTAAATGGTTGAGTATTTTGTACATGTGCTGGTTGTTATCCTGAACAAGATGAAGGTGTTGCAAAATTTCTTCTTCGCTTTGAACAAAGGGAGCCGCAGTTAACTGGCTTTTCCCGAATTTGAGCATCTGCGTTAAACTTTCTTCGGTTACTTCGAAGTGAAACTGAAGCCCCAGCACATTTTCACCGTAGATGAATGCCTGGTTTTTACAGGCATCCGATTCGGCTAAATGAACAGCGTTTTCAGGAATCTGGAATGTGTCGCCATGCCAGTGAAAAACTTTGAATGAAGTCTCGAACATGGAGAACAGTTTGTTCGAGATGCCATCATTGGTCAACCGAATATCGAACCAGCCAATTTCCTTTTGGTTGTTTGGCAAAACTTGTTTCCCGAGGACGCTGGCAATGAGTTGCGCCCCCAGGCAAATTCCAACGACAGTTTTCCCGGCGTCGATCGCTTTTCTGATGGCTTGTTTTTCAGGTTTTAGCCACGGATATTCGGTTTCGTCGTATATTCCCATAGGGCCACCCATAACAATCAGCCAATCAAAAGCATCGGTTTCAGGGATGCAATCTCCGGCATAAAAATGAGTATAACTTATCTCGAAGTTTTGTTGGGCGCACCATTGCGCAATACATCCCAAACCTTCGTAAGGCACATGTTGGAAACAGTGTATTTTTAACATGGTTGCATTCTAATTTTTCTTGCCAAATGTGATTCCCCGAGGACTTGAACCCGAGGCTGAATACCAGGTTTCGGTGTTCGACCCATCCAGGTCGCTACGCATAATCTTACCTGTGCCACGGTCGCCCCAGAAAATTTTATTTGTTTTCGACTCGTAAGCAAGGCCAAAAACTACCTTGGAAACTCCGGTAGCCACTGTACTCATATTTTTCCCGTTTAGGTCGGTCGATTTGATATGAATATCACCTGATGCGACATAGTAATCGAAATACAGCCGGTTGCCAACCACCATTGTAGAACCACCTTCGGGTTCGGCAAGGAGCTGAGTTTTCCCGGTTCCGTCTAAATTAATTGACCAAAGGCCGCCATCATAGCAAATCCAGTATAATTTGTTATTTGTCGCATCAATCGAAACGCCTTCAGGATCTTTGTCTTGTCCGGTTACAAAATCTTCCACGTCGGTTGGAGTAGTACTCGATAAGCTGGTACGCTGGATGCCATCCGAAGTGTCCCAATATAATTTCCCGGCTTTGGCATCAATGGCCAATCCATCGGGGCCCGATAACCCTGTCCTGAAATTAACCATCGAACCCGTTTCGGTATCGTACTGGTAGATAATGCCAGCATCGGAGTCGCTGATGTAAAGTTTTGAATTTATAGTGTCAATGGCCATTCCGTATGAACCTTCGAAAGGACCAATGGGCAAAGCCGAAAAAGCAGCGGCATCGTTATTTAAATAACCGCTAAATACATTGGTTCCATTGGTAAAATAAGCCTGCGTACCTGTTGCCCCTGCATTGAGGATGACAATGGTTTGGCTGTATTGTCTTATTTCCAAAGAAATCGTGGTTTTTACCGTAAGGGAAACATTGTATGATCCCGGCGAAGTAAACGCATGAACCGGATTTTTCTCGTCAGATCGGGTTCCATCTCCAAATATCCAGGTATAATAGACTTCGCCTACATTATCCGGTACAATGGATTGATTTGTAAATTTAACATTTGCCGGCGCATAGCTATCGTTATCAACCGAATAGGCGAATTTTGACACCGTACTGGCTGGCGGAACCGGAAAACTATCTTGTTTGCAAGAATTTAAAAACAAAGTAACAATCACTAAAGCAATTAAAGCAGGAACAACTTTCATCTTTATTGGTCTTTAATTATTCGAGTTGAAAAAAGGATTGCTTCACTGTTTTTTTGACAGGTTACAATGAAGCTATAACCATTAATATTTTAAAAAGATACCACGTGGCGAACCTAAATCTTTAGCCAGGGTAACTCTGTTGGTGCCATTTAAATTAGCCTGATATATTTCGTAAGTATCCCGGCCCGACCAGTATATTTTATTATTGCCGTTATCGATGGCAATGCCGTATATACGCGATTGGGTGTTGTCGATTTCAGTAGGGTTCGATCCGTCTAAGTTGGCCCTATACAGCGCGCTTACTGATTCGTCGTCGGTTTGCGCATCGAAATAGATTTTATTATTCACTTCATCAACGCAGATGGCGTACCCGTAATATCCGCTAAGGATGAGGCTTTTGCCCGACCCATCGAGCTTTGCCTTGTAGAGGTTGTTGTTCATTACATCGTAGAAGTAAATCCGCTTGTTGGTTAAATCGAGGGCCACAGCGCGGATAGCTCCTCCATCAATGGTAACAATCCCGGTTTTCAGGTTACTGCCGTCTAAACTACAACACGACAGGTTTCCATCGCTGTCGCCCCAATATATTTTTTCATTTTCAGGATCAATGGCCAGGTTATAGGCATCGTTAATATTCGAAACGATGGCTATAGAATTTTTGCCATTCATGTCCATTCTCATGATTTTACCATTCGGGGCATCATCGTTATCAGAAAAAACACTGTAATATATTTTTTCGTTTTTCTTGTCGTAAGCAATTCCAACGCCCGAAACCTCCGAGGTCAAAACTGTTGGCGTTCCTCCTTTAATGGCAACACTTTCAATGTCTTCGTTATACGAATCCATGAAATATACGTCGGTATAATCCTTTTTTTCGGTTTGTGTAACATCGTCGTCGTCAGTTGTGCATGATGCAAATATCAGGGTTGACGCAATGGCCAGTAAGCCAAGAATATTAGTTGTCTTCATAAATAAAGTTTCTTATACAATTAATTAATATCCTGGGTTTTGAGTCATATTTGAATTTGTATTTAATTCGGAAAGCGGTATCGGGAAAAGCAACTGATAGCTTTTGGTAACATTGGGCAATAAAGCAGATGCCCGTCCGGTACGAACCAAATCGAACCAGCGATGGCCTTCGAATGCCAGTTCGAAGCGGCGTTCGTTTTCGATGGCCAGCAAAAGTGCATCTTTTGTATTGGCGTCGGTATTGCCCAATTGCGCGCGTTTCCGAATGATGTTTACGTCAGCTTGTATCCCCGAAATAGTGCCACTTGTTAAATGGGCTGCGGCTTCGGCACGGATCAGGTACATTTCGGCCAGGCGTAAAACAATTACATCCTTGTCGCCAAGGCTTAAATCGTCATATTTATGGGCGTAAGCCTTATTGCCACTATAAGCGATGGAGACCGGAAGCCTCTTGTCGTTGGCATCAAAAGCATCAATTAAGCTTTGATCGGCCTTTACGCCTTCTCTTCCGTTTAGCGATTTTGGATAGTTATATTCTGCAATACGGTTGCGATCCAGTTGATTAAATTCAACAGCAAAAATGGTTTCGGCGTTATTTTCAGCGCCGAAAACATCACTAAAATTGGTTAGCAGGGTATAGCCGCCTTTTGTTATTACATCGTTGGCTTTTGCATAAGCCTGTTCGTAATTTTTCTGGTAGAGGTAAACCCGGGCCAACAGGGCAGTTGCTGCATATTTCGATGCCCTTGTTTTTGTTGACGAAGAAGCGCTTAAATTGGCTTCGGCAAACGATAAATCGGTTATAATTTGCGAATACACTTCGCTGGTTGTATTTCGAGCCACATCTAAATTGCTGGTTCCAACGGTTGGTTTTGTTTTTACCGGGATAGCCCCAAAACAGTTCATCAGGTTAAAATGGTTTAACGCCCTCAGAAAGTAAAGTTCGCCCAGGGCCGACGATTTTTCGCTATCGGTCATTCCGGCAATGTTTGGTACTTTTTCGATGATACTGTTGGCCACATTAATGCCCGAATAGCCGCTTGCCCATATTCCGTCAACTACGCCATTTTCGGCTAAAAGTGTATTATTGTCCACCTCGGCATAATCAGCTGAGGTAGCGTCGGACGGATATGCCAGGTTATCAGCTGCTAAGTCGGAAACAATCAGGTATGCACGTCCGTAGTAGCTCAGGCTTTGTAGCTCGGAATAACTGCCGAGAATGCCTTTTTCGATGTCCGATTTTGTTTTGAACGCTTCGTCGGCTGGAACTTCGTCGGCTGGTTCAACATCCAGAACGTTGCAGGCCGAAAAAGCAACTAAAAAAACGAAGAGCGCCAGTTGTAATGTTTTTGTATATATTGATTTCATTCGTATATATTGTTTTTGTTTTTTTAATCTTTAGCACGTACTCATGGAATAGCCATTTGTACATTTTCGGTTAGTTTGAGCATTGGCTCTTAGTGCTATTTCATCCGTAAATAATTTATTTTTTTTTCTGCCGGATGGAACTCGCAAGTGAGATTTTCGCGTTGCTGTTTTACACTTTGCGTCAATTCATCCGTGTTAGTGTTTAGTGAACATGCTCGTTTCATTTTCAGAATTTTATGTTGATGCCCATGTTAAAACTTCTCGATTGCGGATAGGTGAAGAAATCGGTACCGATAATGGTATTGTTGTCGCCAACATAATTTACTTCAGGATCTAAACCTGTATAATTGGTAAATGTATAAAGGTTCTGAGCGGTGAAATATACCCGGAGGTTTTCGAGATTAAACCGTTTAATCCATTCTTTATTGAAGTTATAACCCAGCGATACATTCTTGATTCGCAAAAACGATCCGTCTTCGATAAAACGGGACGACGAACGGCGGTTGTTTGCTGTTGCAGTTGCATCGGAAGTAGCGCGCGGAATATCGGTAATGTCGCCAACATTTTTCCAGCGGCGGGTAACCGATTCAAGCTGGTTGTCGCCACCGGTAAGCGATTCGAGGTATAAACGCGAACCATTAAATACATCGTTCCCATAGGAGAATTGCAGAAAAACGCTTAAATCGAAACCTTTATAGCTGAATGTATTGGTTACTCCTCCAATATAGTCGGGCTGCGGATTGCCAACAATGGTGCGGTCGTCGGTATCAACTTTCCCGTTTTTGTTTAAATCGGCATAAACGCAATCGCCGGTCGATGGGTCGATACCCAACCATTTATAGTTGTAAAACACGCCAATGGGCTGTCCCTCCATCACCCGGTTGCTTCCACGGCCAATGTCATCGATTGGGGTGCCATTGTACAATTTTTTCACTTTATTCCGGTTGGCCGATAAGTTAAACATGGTAGTCCATTTGAATGGGCCATCCAAATTAACGGTGGTTAAACTAAACTCAAAGCCCTGGTTTTCGACTTTGCCAATGTTTTCGGTAATCGAAGCATAGCCTGATGTTTCGGGTAATGGCCGGGCCAGCAAAAGGTCTTTGGTTTGTTTGTTATAATAATCTAAAGCCACAGAAATCCTGTTTTCGAACAAGCCCAAGTCCAGTCCTGCATTAAATTGGGCAGTGGTTTCCCATTTCAGGTCTGGATTAGGGATCGCGGATGGATAGTAACCCGATTTTCCATCGTATGTGGTTATGCCGTACAATTCTTTATAAAGAAACGGGGTAATGTCGTCGTTCCCGGTCAGACCATAGCTGGTACGCAATTTTAGTTCGTTGATCTGCTTGGGCAAATTAAACTGCTTTTCTTCGCCGATACGCCAGGCTAACGAAGCCGAAGGGAAGAAGCCCCACCGGTTGTTTGTTCCAAACCGCGACGAAGCGTCGGCTCTTCCGGAAAATGACATGATGTATTTGTTCGAGAAATTGTAGTTTAAACGGCCAAAAAACGACTCGGTACCTTCGTCAAGCGCGTTTGCATAAGCCTGTACAATGGTCGCTGCCGATATAGAGTATTGCAGGTTTTCGTTGGGATAATCCTGTGCGCGAATAAATGAGGACCGCGTTTGTTTTTTCTCGAAACTGTAACCTCCAAGAATTTCGAAGTCGTGCTTTTTAACCGAGAGTTTGTATTTTAACGTATTGTTTGAAACCAGGTTCGTTACATTCGAGTAGGTTTCGAAACCCAAGCCGTTGTATTTTTGCCCCTGAACGGTGTTAAACTCAAACGCATGTTCCCTGAAATTCAGGAAATCGATACCCCATTTGGTGGTGAAACTGAGGTTGGGAATAATATTGTAGGTTAAGAATGTATTGCCAATGGTGCGAAACGAAAAGTTTTGATTGACGGCTTCGTTGGCAATGGAAACTGCATTGGAATAGGGGCCATCCTGGTTGTACGAACCGTCTTGGTTATAAATCGAAAAAATTGCAGGGGTCGATATCCCGTTGGGCAAAACTCCGTGTGTCGATTGGTCTCCTTCAACACGGTTGGTTTTCGAATACGATATGCCAAGACTGGCGCCAATCGAAATTTTGTCGGTTAGCGAGTGATCAACATTTAGTCGCCCGTTTAATCGGTTGTAATCGGTACCAATTAAAGCGCCTTCTTCCTGGTAATAATCACCGCTCAGGAAAAATTTAGTTTTTTCGCTGCCTCCGGTAGCCGATAGCTCTACCGTTGAGGTTGGTGCATTTCTGAAAATAACATTTTGCCAGTCGGCATCAGTAGTAATGTTATTCATATCAGCATCCGAAAAGACTTTACTTCCAGCTAAGTCGTTGCGGTATTCCATCCATTGCCGTGCGTTTAACATTTTGAGTTTCTTCCATACCTGTTGAACGCCATGAGTTGCGCTAACCGAAACCTGACTTTTTTCGGCTTTACCTCGTTTGGTCGTAATAACAACGACTCCGTTGGTAGCCCTGGCACCGTAAATTGAGGCTGCTGCTGCATCTTTCAGGATACTGATTGATTCAATGTCGTTGGGGTTGAGGTCGGATAGGGCGTTTACACCTTGCCCTTCGTACCCCACCTGTGCATAATCACCCGTAGTAAGTGGAATTCCGTCAACCACATACAACGGTTGGTTCGAACCCGAAATTGAACTCAATCCCCTGATACGCACAGACATACCGCCACCCGGGGTTCCCGAGTTCTGCATAACCTGCACCCCGCTTGCTTGTCCCTGTAAAACTCCATCGAGTGTAGGCAATGGTATTTTGGTTAATGCTTCTGAATTTACAACACCCACCGAGCCTGTCATCAACGATTTTTGCTCGACGGCATAACCTACAACAACCAATTCGTCGAGTGCAGTTGCATCAGCTTTCAGAACAATATTTATAACAGTCTGGTTATTAACAGTTATCTGCTGTTTCACATAGCCGATAAACGAGAACTCAAGTACACTCGATTTATCAGGAACATTAATTGTATAAGTACCATCGGGCAGTGTAACAGTTCCGGTTGTTGTACCTTTAATTACAATTGTTGCACTGGGTAGCGGGGCTCCGTCCTCATCCGAAACTTTTCCTGTAATTTTTATTCCTGAAGCAGAATTTGATTCGGAATAAAACGCAGTTTTAGCCATTGTTTCGGTTGACAGTAACATGAGCAGAATCAGAAATCTTAAAAAGTTTTGTGCCTTCAAAAACTTATTGTTTAAAGGTCTCGTGTTAAGCTCAAATGGCTTTTGGAAACTTAGTTGGCAAAATAATCTTCTCATATCGAAAAGTAAAGCTTATAGGGTATAATAATTTAAAATCTTAACGAATCGGTTCTCTTTACGAACTTTTTCTCAAAATAAATCAAAAAATGGTTTCAAAATATTTTTTTAAGCTGAATAATGATTTTGATAATAATCAAATAAAGTTGAATGGAAACAAAATCGTGATTTTTTGCAGGAGAAGTACGGAATAGCGGGAGATGCAGATTCTTAAAACGACGATTTCGTATCGGCGTGCTTTTCGCTAAGACCAATGCGAGGCGAATCCAAATAAAATCCTGGTTTTAGGGCCTAATTATGGGATTGAATCTGCAATTTTATTCCTCACTGAAGTACTCCTTTCCGGCATTGCAAATTGGGCAGCGATAGCTTTCCGACAGTTGTTCAAATGGAGTTCCCGGAGCAATTCCCATCGTAGGATCGCCTTCGTCGGGGTCGTACACAAAACCGCAAATGGCGCAGATGTATCTTTTCCCGTCAAAATAGCTTACATCAGTTTCGTTGCTTTTTTCCTCTACAATAATGCTTTGAACCTCGTCTTCGAGTTTTGACTTTTCGATATATGTTGGCGAGTTTTTAGGCGAGAACATTTTGTATTTTTCCCGGTAATATTGGTAGGTCAAGGGTTCTTCACTCGAAACAATGTCAGAATCAAGCACTTCGCCAATCACCAGGTAATGTGTCCCCAAATCAACTGATTTAACCACTTTACAATCGAACCAGGCAACAGAACTATCAATAACGATTGGAGAACCTGAAGTGCCTTTCAGGTAATTGATTCCGGAGAATTTGTTGATTTCGCTTGAAGACATGAAACCAAAGTCGCCTATAATCTTCATGCTGACTTCCCTTTTCAGGACAGATATTGAAAAAGCTCCTGAATCGAGGATAATACGTGTCGAGAAATTGTTTTTGTGACACGAAATTGCTAGTTGAGGGGGAGCCGAAGTTACCTGAAATACAGTGTTCGCAATGTACCCAGTTTTTTCGCCCTGAAACTCGGATGCAACAAGGTATAACCCGTATGATAGTTTGTGAAAGGCTTTTAGCTTCATCGAATATATTTTTTCGGTTGAAAGGTTTTAAATTTGGCAATAATTTATACAAATGGAACCGCGAAAAAGCAAATTTGTTTTGCGATGCGATTGGCACTGCAATTTATTTTGTCATTCAAATGCAAAAAACTGGAAAATAGATCAGAGATCTTGGGAGCTGAGAAATTTCCGGTAAGCAGATGGTGATTTCCCAATAATTTCTTTAAACTGACGATTAAAATTAGACAGGTTATTAAAGCCCGTTTCGAAGCAGACGAATGCGATGGTTTCGTTGGTATTTCGAAGCATATTGCACGCGTTGTTTATGCGAAGCTCGTTGATGAATTCGGCATAAGTTTTTCGCATTTTTTGCTTGAAATAGCGGCAGAAAGCAGTGGGGTTCATGCCTGCAATCGATGCAATCTTGTCAAGCGAAATTTTCTTATTATAGTTTTGAATGGAATACTCATATATCTTAACCAGTCGGTTGTTAAAATCGTAATTTGCAAATTTGGAGTATCCTTGACTGGCAATGGTTGTAAAATCAGATTTCCCCAGCAGATTCAACAATTCTATCAATGTAAAATAGCGGATCAGTCCTTGTTCCAGATATATCTTTTTTATAATAATTGCTGCCTCGTTTTTTGTTTCTTCGGGGAATCTCAGTCCGCGCGACGAATTGGCTAATAATCGGTATATTGAAGCAAACTCAGGTCTGTTCAGTTGTTTGTCGCTGAAATAGTCAACCGGAAATTGTAAAATGTAGGCATTAACTCTAAGATTAGGATCGCCATTGTAATATTGTTTGTCGTTTAGAAAAAAATGTGGAAGCGTACTTCCGAGGAAAACCATATCGCCTGGTCCAAAGTCTTCAATTACATCACCAATGAATTTCTTTCCTGTGCTGCTTACTATATAGGCCAATTCATATTCGTAGTGATAATGGTAGGGTACAGAGAAATGTTCGAAGTCGTTATACTTAATAACAAATGAGGTACCCGCACGATAATTTATTACCTCTTTAAAAGGTTTCATCTCAGTTTGTGGTTGTTTGCGTTAATTAGTCTTAAGCAAATATAGTACTTGTGTTTGCAAAACAAGTATCAGGGATAGTTTTCTATAACATCTATTTTAGCATTATTAAATTGTACCACAAACAATAACAGAAATAGTCCTATTTCGAGAGTTTATCTGTAATCTTTTGTTTCGGTATAATTTTTTGGTGGAGCATGCCATCGATTGCATTTTAACTTAACTTAAAGTAATGCCTATGGAATGATGTAACAGCGACAATTGTATATTGCTTTTGGGCTTTAGAAGCTAATGGCAATCAATAGGAAAAAGAGTTTAATCTAACTAACAGGTTTTCTGAACTTTAAATATTTTTTTGAAGTCTGAATCCAAAATAACTATGACTATGAAAAAAATGAAGAATTTATTACTCACAACTAAACTGTTTTTTATTCTAACCTGTTTTGCTGGTTTATTTAGTGGGTTCGTTAGTGTTGCCGAAAATGCTACTTCGGAGCAACAACAAACGAAGGTATTAACAGGGAAAGTTTTAGATGATTCGAACCAGCCATTACCTGGCGCTTCGGTAATCGTAAAAGGTACTACAGTTGGTATTATTACCGACATCGACGGAAAATTTTCATTAAGAGTACCGGAAAATGCACAAACTCTCGTGATTTCTTTTGTTGGTATGAATCCACAGGAAATTCCAATCGGGAATAAAACAAGTTTTACAGTAACACTTATCCAGGAAACTATTGGTCTGGAGGAAGTTGTTGCCGTTGGTTATGGAACAGTACGTAAGAAAGACCTTACCGGGTCGGTTGCTTCTGTAAACAGCTCGAAATTAGCCGAACGGTCAAGCTTTAGTGCTGCCCAGGCTATACAGGGAAAAGCTGCCGGAGTTGTGGTTCAGCAACAAAAAGCCAGCCCTGGGGAGGATGCTAAAGTAATGATCCGTGGTAACCGTTCGCTAAAGGCTACGAATGATCCATTGTATGTTGTTGACGGAGTTCCATTGGTTGTTGGATTAAGCGAAATCAGCCAATCGGATATTGAATCGATGGACATTTTGAAAGATGCTTCTGCTACAGCAATTTATGGGTCTAGAGGTGCTAATGGTGTTGTATTGATTACGACTAAAAAAGGAAAATCAGGAAAAGCCGTTGTTGATTACAATGGTTATTATGGCATAGAGAACCAAGCAAAAAAACTTGATCTGTTCAATGGGCCAGAGTGGGTGGAGTTTTTGCGTGAAGCTTATCGTACCACAGGTGTTTATCCTGTTAATAAGCCTACTTATGCAATGGATCTTAAGATGCTGCCAGTAGGGCAGGAGAACGACCTGAAAGGTATTGGGTATAAGATTCAAAATGCCTATGATGCTGATGGATCATGGCATCCGGAGCGCTTGGAATCAACCGACTGGTTGGGAGAAGTAATGCGTCAGGGCGAAGTTCAGAATCATGAGATAAGTGTTAGAGGTGGTACCGATAAACTGAAAGTCCTGGCATCGGCAACTTATTATAATGAAAAGGGGATTGTTATAGGACAGGATTATAAACGCTATTCTGCTCGTGTCAATTTTGATTGGGATATTTCGGATTATGTAAAGATTGGTGGACAGACCCAATTCTCACATTTCGAACGCAACGATGGCCCAAATGGGTTCGATGGAATAAGAAGTCTTTCGCCATTAGCCAACGTGCGAAATGTTGAAACTGGCGTTCTGTTTAACCGCCCGGGTAATGATCCTCAGTTGTGGAATCCTGTGCTTAACCAAACTCAGGCTAAAGTACTATATCGAAAGAATCGTTTTCTTGGAAGTTATTATGTGGAGGCTAAATTACCATTTGATCTTAGATTCCGTTCCAATGTTGGAATAGATTTTGGCCCTTATACCGATCAGCGTTTCTATGGTTCGCTTAGTTCAGACCGACAGGGTGGTAAAGCCCGTGCTGAAAATGGCGGTGATCAGCGTATGATGTACACCTGGGAAAACCTTTTGTACTGGAATAAGACCATCAAGGCTCACACTTTTGGCGCCACGCTTTTGCAATCAATTCAGGAGGAGACCTACGAATCAAGCCGCATTGGTGTAACTGACCTTCCTTACGAAACCCAATCGTGGTACAACGTGGGTAGTTCACCATCTTCAGCAGCGGTTTCCAGTAATTACATTAAATGGCAATTGGCTTCGTTCATGGGACGTATTAATTATACCTATAAGGATAGATACCTTTTAACTGCTTCAGCCCGTTATGACGGATCTTCACGCTTGGCGCCGGGACACAAATGGGTAATGTTCCCATCTGCTGCTTTGGCGTGGCGTATTAATGAAGAAAGTTTTATGAAAGGAAATTCAACTTTTAGTAACTTGAAATTGCGTGCTGGTTTTGGTATAACCGGAAACTCAGCAATCGACCCTTATAAAACAGCAGGTAATCTTGGATACGCTCGTTACAACTTTGGTACAACCAACATGATGGCTTTTTACCAGAACGAAATGCCTAATCCTGACCTGAAATGGGAAAAAACCAAACAATACAATGCCGGTTTGGATTTTGGTGTACTGAAAGGTCGCGTAAGTGGGGTTATCGATGTATATCTTCAGAATACTTCCGATTTGTTGATGGACAGACAATTGCCACAAGTTTCCGGATTTAATAGTGTTGTTTATAACATCGGAAAAACCCGCAATAAAGGTATAGAGGTAACCATTAATACCCAGAATATTCAGGGAAAAGATTTCACCTGGAGTACAGACTTCATCTTTGCAAAGAACAAAGAAGAAATTGTTGAACTTTACGGTGGTAAAAATGATGATACTGGTAATAAATGGTTTATCGGCCAACCATCGTCGGTTTATTATGACTACAAATCTTTGGGCATTTGGCAATTGGGTCAGGAGGCTGAAGCTGCTAAATTTGGATCTTCATTTGTTCCCGGAACGATTCATATTGCTGATGTTTCAGGACCAGACGGTGTTCCAGATGGTAAAATTACTGCTGCTGACCAGGTTATTGTTGGTACACCAAGACCTAAATGGACAGCAAGTATGTCCAACTATTTTACCTACAAGAATTTTGACCTGAGCTTCTTCCTGAATGCTTCTTATGGTAATATGTTGCAATTTGACAGAGGTTTGAGTTTTAATGGACGTTACAATAGTTTGAAAGTGAATTATTGGGCTGTTACTTCTTATGATGCTTCTGGAAAAGCACTTACTAGCAACGGTAGTAACGATGCGCCAAGACCTAACAATGGTGTTGAAAACCCTGCCTACAGAAGTGCATTAAACTATTTTAATGCCTCATTCCTCCGGTTGAGTACTATAACCATGGGCTATAACCTTCCTAAAAGTATCATCAACAAGGCCAAAATTTCTAAACTTAGGTTGTACACAACTGTTCAGAATGCTTTCTGTATTACCAAGTATCCAGGTACCGACCCTGAAAGCGGTCAGGATTTCAATGTTCCAATGCCAAGAACGATTATGTTTGGCGTAAACATGAGCTTATAATACAATGTCATTTATAAAGCATTACAAAAATTTAAAGAATATGAAAAAAATAGCAAAATATATATTCACAGTTCAGATCATCTTATCGATGTTCGCTTGCGATAATTATCTGAATGAGGAAAGATATACTGATGTAGGTTACGATTATTTAAATACCAAGGTCGGTATGGAAACGGCTGTTACCGCTGTATATCAGGACATGAGGTGGTATACTGGCGCTTACAATCCCGCAGGTAGTAATCCAATGAATCAAACAGGTGCATATAGTTCGGGTGGAACTAGCTATGCTGCCGGTAACATGGAAACTTATTTCTGTTTGACCGAGTATGGTACAGACATGACATGGGAAGGTACTGATGGTGGCAATAAAGATGCTTTCAATAAATATCTGACCTCAATGAACCCAAATCAAGATGTGCTTAACAAATTCTGGAACAACAATTACAAGGGAATTACACGTGCCAATACGGTATTGCTGTATCTGCCCAAAGTAACAGATATGACTGATGACCAGAAAGCCCAAAGGGCTGCAGAGGTTAAGTTTATGCGTGCTTATTACTATTTCGACCTCGTTCAGCATTTCGGTAGCCTGCCATTGGTTACTGAAGGTAATGTTACACAGGTTGTTACAGACTTTAAACGTTCGCCTGTTGCTGATGTTTACAAACAAATTATCAGCGACTTGAAAGCTGCCTACGCTGTTCTTCCTGACGTTGGTCAGCAAACCGACAGAGGACGTGCAACCAAATGGTCGGCTTCGCATTTGCTGGCAAAGGTTTACTTAACTCGCATTAGTTCTGAAGCTTCTGTACGAGGAGGTAAAGCAACCGATTTGGATAGTGCTGCCTTCTATTCCGAAGCTGTGATCAACTCTGGAAAATATGCCCTGGAATCCAATTTCGCTATGGTATTTGATCAGGATAACCAGAAAGTATCCAAGGAGATTATTTGGGATGTTGAATACACCAAGGATGCCATTTTTAACGGTGCCGGAAGTTCAACATCAGACGGAGGAAATCAATTGCACCTCTATTGGGTTACCCAGTATGATGTGAAACCAGGTATGATTCGTGACCAGCCCAATGGTCGTCCGTGGAAACGTCTTCGTATAAATCCGATGTTTATGGAAAAATTGTGGGATCGTACCGCAGATTCAAGAATCTACAAGACCTTTAAAAGAACTTTCCTTTGCAACAATCCATCTACTTCTACCAAATGGGTTGCTAATTATTATTACATCAACCCAGCTACCAATGCGGCTACTACTGAAGTTCTTTATAGTCCTCCTGCTGATTTGGTTGGTAAACCCAAACAGAAAGCCGGTGATACATGTATTTACTTCTCTCCCAAAAATTATGGAGCGCTTTCAGCTTATTCAACAACTTCTCCGAAACAGACATTGCTTAACGATGCCAATTATCGTAAGATGTTGATCGATATTTACAAGGCACCATATTTACTGATTCCACAGGATATGTACGATACAAATAATTTCCCTGCCATGTTGAAATGGCTGGATACTCAACGTCCTGACATTAATTACCAGGCTGGTTCCAGAAATTTCCACCGCATGCGTTTGGCCGAAACTTATTTAATCGCAGCAGAGGCATACGGAAGAAAAGGCGATATGGTTAATGCAGCTAAATATGTTAATATTGTACGCCAGCGTGCAGCATATGCTGATGGTGAATCTAAGCCAAAAGAGTTTTATCGATATGACGGTGGTACCAACAATACGGTAAATACAAAAACCGAAATGTTGGTTACTCCGGCAACAATGGTAAATCCAAAACTTCCTTCAGGTGCAGGGTTCGATCCGTTTGTTGACTGGATGCTGGAAGAACGCGGACGTGAATTATATGGTGAATTGAACCGTTGGGAAGATTTAGTAAGAACTGGTACTTTGGTTGCGCGTGTCAAACTATACAATCCGGATGGTGCTCCTAACATTAAAGACTATCATAAGCTAAGACCAATTCCCAATACATACATCGATCGCTTGTTGCCAAAACCAGCCGTTGCCGATGTTCAAAATCCGGGATACTATTAGTGGAAATTCAGGATAGTTTAGCTATCCAAATTTTACTTTGATAATTTCGATTCTATTTGAGGCATCCTTTTTTCGAGGGTGCCTCTTTTTTTATCTGGACTTGAAATAGAGTCAACCGTCGATAAAAAACCAGCAAACTTCCATAGTGTTTTTTCCCAGGGCCATAAGGTTTTACTTTTATTGTGGTAGATTTGTGTGCACTGTTTCTTCCAAAATTTGAACAGAAACCCGGAAGTTTTGCAACGATTTTCAGGCACAATGGCAGAAACAATGATGCAACTATTTAATTGCCAAATATTAATTCTAAACTGTAACCAGCAATGAAAAAAATTCTAGCATTGTTCTTTTCATTTTTGGCCGTTTTTTCATTCGCCCAGCCTGGCGGACGGCCCAATGAAATCAAAAAAATGATTCGAATTGAAACTTCCAACACCGCTCTGGTATATGCGGTCGGTTCAAATCAAAAACTGTATCAGCTTTATTTAGGCGAAAAACTAAAATCGGCTGACGAATACCAGTCGATGAGTCCGCGAAACGAAGCGTATGTGCCTTCGGGAACCGATAACCTGTTCGAGCCAGCTATTAAAATGCTGCACAACGACGGCAATCCTTCGCTCGAATTGCTTTATGCCGACGATTCAACGGTAGATAATGGCAATGTACAAACGGCATCCATCGTGTTGAAAGACCCGAAATATCCGGTTGAAGTAAAACTGAATATTGTGGCTTTCAAAGCTGAAAACGTATTTAAAATCTGGACTGAAATCAGGCATCAGGAAAAAGAGCCGGTTACAATGACCAACTTTGCATCGGCCATGCTGCATTTCGATGCCGAAAAGTATTTCCTCACCCAGTTTCATGGCGATTGGGCTAAAGAAATGCGTATGGAAGAAAGTCAGCTGACCAGCGGCATTAAGATCATTGACAGTAAGTTGGGAACTCGCGCCAACATGTACGAATTTCCGTTGTTCATGCTGGCCAAAAATCAGCTTGCCACCGAAACTTCAGGAGAAGTGATTGCTGCAAACCTGGGCTGGACGGGCAGTTTCCAGATGTTGTTCGAAATCGACAATTCCAATTCGCTACGGGTGGTTTCGGGTATAAATCCATTTGCTTCGGAATACCATTTAAAACCTAACGAGAATTTTGTTACTCCTGAATTTATATTTACTTACAGCAATCACGGAAAAGGTTTGGCTACCCGCAACCTGCACAACTGGGCCCGCAATTATGGTGTGCTCGACGGTAATGGTAACCGCTTAACCATCCTGAACAACTGGGAAGCCACTTATTTCGATTTCAACGAGGAAAAACTTACCGAGCTTTTCGGTGGAGCGAAAGAATTGGGTGTCGATGTATTTTTGCTCGACGATGGCTGGTTTGGCAATAAATATCCACGCTCGAACGACCGCGCCGGATTGGGCGACTGGCAGGAAACAAAGACTAAATTGCCTCACGGAATTGGTTACCTGGTGCAGCAAGCTGAAGCCAAAGGTGTGAAATTCGGAATCTGGATTGAGCCTGAAATGGTGAACCCCAAAAGTGAGCTTTACGAAAAACATCCCGATTGGATATTGAAATTACCTAACCGCGACGAACATTATTACCGCAACCAGCTGGTTTTGGATTTAACCAATCCGAAAGTTCAGGATTTTGTTTTTGGCGTGGTTGATGAAATGCTGACCAAAAATCCGAATATTGCTTTCATTAAATGGGATTGCAACCGTATGATGACCAACACCTATTCGCCTTATCTGAAAGAAAATCAGTCGCATGCTCAAATTGAATATGTCCGTAGTTTTTACAAGGTGATGGAACGTGTGCGGGCCAAATATCCGAAATTACCAATCATGCTTTGCTCGGGTGGCGGTGGCCGTGCCGACTATGGCGCCCTCAAATATTTCACCGAATTTTGGCCAAGCGACAATACTGATGCGGCTGAGCGCGTGATGATTCAGTGGGGCTATTCGTATTTCTTTCCGAGTATAACCTCGTGCAACCACATTACCACCATGGGCAAACAATCGCTGAAATACCGTACCGATGTGGCTATGATGGGCAAAATGGGTTACGACATCCGCGTTAACGAAATGACGCCGGAAGAACTGGAATTCAGCAAAACGGCAGTACAGAATTACAATCGCCTGAAAAGCCTGATCTGGAGCGGCGATTTATACCGCCTGGTGTCGCCTTACGAACAGGAACGTGCCGTTTTGATGTATGTGAGCAAAGACCAATCGAAATCAATACTTTTCTCCTACGCGCTTCATCCGCGCACCATGAGCCAGTTTTACCCGGTTCGCCTGCAAGGGCTCGATGCTAATAAAACCTACAAGGTTGAAGAAATCAACAAGATGAAAGGTGGCGGTCGTGGACCGGGTATGTTTGGCCCTGGCGGATTCCCTAACGGAAAAACATTTTCGGGCGACTACCTCATGAAAGTTGGCCTTTCGTTGCCCAACAACAGCGAGTTAACCAGTGCTGTAATTGAAATTACCGAAGTAAAATAATCTGAATTTGCCATAGAGCTGCTAGTGAGCAGGTGACTCAAAGTCACCTGCTCACTAATTTATTTTTCCTGCCTTAACAAATGATCAGCCGATTGCAAAATCTTCAATTTTAAGTTTTCCGGATAGTTGGGATGTTCATTCAAAAATTGCTTGACAATGTATGCAGCTTCGTTGCTGGAATGGCCTTTCAGTAAAGCATCCAGCCAGCTTTTGGGGAAGAAAATGTCGCCGGTTCGTTGTATTTCCTGAAGCTTGTCTAAAGCCGGACGAATATATTTCAGCGCTTCATTTTGTCGGCTCGGATGGTTCAGAAAAGCCATTGCCTGTTCCACCCAGGGCTCGTGTTCGCGGTTTTCTTCCTGAAGAAGTGAGTTGAAAAACTTATCGCGGTCAGCTTTTTCAGAACTTAAACTTTGACGTACAAACCTGAATTGCGCTTTTTTATCCGGATTAGCGATTCGGTTTTCTTGTTTATCCAGTATTTCCATGGCTTTCGAAGGCTGTTTCAGTGCCAGTTGGTAAGCCAGTTCCGTTTGTTGGTCGGCGCTCAGTTTAATGTCTTTGTGGCTTTCCGGATGGTTCAAACAATCTTCGAGTTTGGCCAGCGATTCATTACTTGTCGAAATTCGAATAATGCTATTGATAAGCGCAGTTTGCTGGGCTTTTCGTTTGGCATATTCACTCCAAAGTACGACTTCAAGCTTCTCCTGAAAGGCTTTTTGTTCGTCCAAAGTCGATTTATATATAAAACAGTATTCCAGGGTGCCCAGCATTCGTTCAAAAATCACACTATTGGGTTCCTGTGGCAATTCACTCATCAACATTTTCAGGAAAGCCTGTGATTTTATTTTACCTTCATACAAGTTTTCAGCCAGATCGGTTAAAACTGAAGTTCTCAGCAAATCGTCCTTGAGCAACGAAAAATGATTCAAAAAATAGTTGGCCGACAAGGAATCAAGCTCAACAAACCCGTAAGTTTTCCCTTTGGCATTCAGGTAAACCCAGTCAGGCGTGACAGAAAATTGTTTTTTGAGCTCCGTTTTTGCGGAGTTTAAGTCAATTTTGGAACTGGCTAATTGTCCGTTTTCAGGATAAACTAAATCCAGTTCCTGCGGCCAAACGCGGTTTTTGCCTGAAGGATCAATCTGCTCTATGGCCAGATCTTTACCAGTAACTTTTGCTTTCAGGTGAGGGCGTTCGGCCTGGTTTACCCAAATGTCAGACCATTGAACCAGCTCATTATTTTCGCCTTTGCTTAGAATTGATATCAGGTCTTTCCAGCCCGCATTGCCGTATTTGTTTTGCGCGAGGTATTGCTGAAGTCCGCGCTGCAATTCTTTTTCGCCCGTTTTTTGTTCCAGCATCCGCATAACAATAGGCGCTTTGTGGTATATAATGGCGCCATATAAACTCCCGGCATCTTTCATGTTGGCCAATTGTTGCCCGATGGGGTTGGCCCCCGAAGTACGGTCAACCGAATAGGCTGCATCGTAATGAGCCAGCAAAAACTGGAGATCGAAGTTAAAGGCCGGAAACATAGGCGTCACCACCTTGTCGGCAATAAAATTGGCATAAACTTCTTTGAGCCAAACTTCGTCGAACCACGGCATCGTTACCAAATCGCCAAACCAGATGTGTGCTGTTTCGTGCGCAATCAGGTTTGCCCGTTTTAACAATTGCTGCTGGGTAGGCTGTGCATCCAGAAAAAGGCTCGAAGCCTTGTAAAGTATGGCTCCCGGATGTTCCATACCGCTGTACTGAAACGATGGAATGGCTACCAAATCGTATTTATCGAACGGGTAGGGGATTTGCGTGTAGTTTTCGCACCATTTGATCGAGCGAAATACCAGCGAGAAAACCGAATCCGCATTATTCTTCAAATCGTCGGCTTTTTCGCGGTGATACAAAACCACCGTTCTGCCATTGCAGGTTTGGCTTAGCGTGTCGAACTTTCCGGCGCTAAAGGCAAACAAGTAGGTTGGGAGAGGTTTGGTCACTTTAAAATCGAGTGACTTTGTAGCTGCTAAAACTGCTTCTTTTTCGAGTGGTCCGTTGGCAACAGCTTTCCATTCAGCCGGAACAGTTAAATGCAATTTAAACTCTGCCTTTAAATCGGGCTGGTCGAAACATGGGAAAGCCGTTGAGGCGCGGTCGGGAACAAACAAGGTATATAAAAATTCAGGGTTTCGGTTGAGCGACCAATCGGGGCAGGTGTAACTCAGCTTCAGCTCATTTTTTCCTGAAATCAAGTGCGATTTGTCCACTACCAAATGCCCGTTTTGAATGGATGTTTCAAATGGATGCCCGTTAGCTGAGATGGCGTATTGGGCGGTGGTGTCGCCCTTAAAATCGAGTTGCAAATCCGAATTTGCCGAATTCAGGTCAAATGTAATCGTTTCGCTGCCAGTTATTTTTTCAGAAATCTGTGCCGGAATTGCAAAATTCAAATCATACCGAATGTTCGATACAGCAGCTTTTCGTTGCCAGGCAAGCTCTTGCGAAACACCTTTATCGATATTTATTTTAGGCGGACGACAAGATCCGATAAATGCCAAAGCAATAAGCACATATATCAATCTTTTCATAAAATGTGTTTTTATTTCCCAACTTCCGATGGCGGAAAACCAAAGTATTTTCTGAAACAGCGCGAGAAGTAAAGTGGATCGTTAAAACCAACCATGTAACTGATTTCGGAAATGGTGTATTGGTGTGCGTTGTTTTGCAACAACTTTTTGGCTTCTTTCAGACGGATGTTGCGTACAAATTCGGTGGCCGACTGGCCTGTGAGCGACTTCAGCTTGGAGTAAAGTAAGGTTTTACTGCTGTTCATTTGCTGACAAAATTGCGGCACATCGAATTCCGAATTATCCAGGTTTTCGTAAACCACTTTGATGGCTCGCTCAAGGTAATCGCGGTCGGGCTGGTTTTGTACAAAGGTGTTTACTTCAATTTCTTCCTGATCGGCAAAGCGCTCTTTCATGCGCCTGCGGTTTTCAATCAGGCTGAAACAACGGGCAATCAGCTCGTTCATTCGGAAAGGCTTGGTGATATAGTCGTCGGCCCCGGTTTTCAGGCCTTCCACAATTTCTTCTTCCGAATCGCGAGCCGTGAGCAGAATTACAGGTAAATGGCTGGTTAGCGGGTCGGCCTTCAGCTTGATGCAAAACTCGGTGCCGGTCATCCCCGGAAGCATGACGTCCGAAATAATCAGGTCGAACATCTGTTCATTTAGCAATTCGTAGCCCTTCTCAACCGAGCCAACGGCCCGAACTGCAAAATAGTTTTTCAATTCGTCGGCTACAAAACGGAGCATGGGCTCTTCGTCTTCAATAAGCAAAACTGTGGCTTTTTCGCCCCAATTCAGTTTCGACAAGTCGATTTCGTCCTTTTTTGTTTCAGTTTCTCTCTCCAGCTTTTCGGCCGGAAGCAAAGGCAAGGTCACATAAAAACAAGTACCATGAATGCCGTCACTGATTACTTCAATTGTTCCCTGGCAAAGTGTAACCAATTCTTTAACAAGTGATAGGCCGATTCCACTCCCGGGAATACGACTGAATTTTTCGTTTTTCAGGCGATAAAAGCGGTCGAAAATATTTTGCTGCATGTCTTTCGGGATTCCCGGCCCTGAATCGCTAACCCAAATCTCCAGCTTATCGTTTGGCCGATCGATTTGTGCAGTAAGCTCAACTTTCTCGTTTTCAGGTGTGTATTTAAAGGCATTCGAAAGCAGGTTCACCACAATTTTTTCGAGCTTGTCGGCATCGTATTTTGCCCAATGTTCGCGCAGTTTGCAGGTATATTCGAACCGAATATTTTTTTCGTGGGCCAGCGGAAGATAGTAGTTCGAAATGGTGCGAATTTGTGCAATCAAATCGCCTGGACTAAGTTCCATCTGAATTTTGCCAGCCTCAATCCGGCGGAAATCGACCACCTGGTTTACGAGGTTATTCAGGCGTTGTACGTTGTTGTAAATCAGTTCGAGATTACTCTCCACATCGCCGCGTTTTTTTGCCTTGTCAATCAGTTTCTGAAGCGGTAACGCGATCAGTGTCAACGGCGTTTTTAGTTCATGCGAAATGTCGGTGAAAAGCCTGAGCTTCAACTGGTCGAGTTCATGAATTTGCTTGTTTCTTGCATATAACCGAATCAACAGCCAGACAATAATTCCAAGAAAAGTGAGAATGGTTAAAATAAACCAGGCTCGCTGGTAAACCGGACGAAGAACTGTGAATGAAATGTGTGCAGGCTGAGGTTCGATGTTGTTGTCCAAATCCCGCGAGCGAATCTCAAAATCGTATTTTCCGGGACTTAAATCGAGAAAAACTGTTGATTTTTCGGAGGTGAAAGGCGACCAAGGCTTATTGTTCAACTTATGCGAAAATTCAAGTTTTGATGCTGAAGTTTGATTCCAGAAGTCGGTTCCGTTGTACGTGATTATCACATTTCCGGCTGACGATATTTCGTTGTCAGAAAACGAAATTGTGGTTTTGGGCGGATTGTTTTCTTTTCGGTAAAAGGTGGTTTTAAACACTGTCGGGCTTTCAACCGTATTCTTGAAATCGTACAAATACCATTCGCGGGTGGCTTGGTTTACCCAAAGCGCTCCGTCGTCAGATTTTCTTAAATACCCACGTTCTCGCTGTATATTCAGTTCAGGATGAACGATTTGAGGGATAAACTGGTGCCCGTCGAAAAACGAAATGCCTTTGTCGGAGGCAATATAAACCGACGAGTCGTTTTCTGCCAGAATATTGGTTACCATGTTACTGGCCAGTCCGTTGAATGTGGTAAAACGAGTCCATTTTTTCCCGTCGTTGTAAAACAGGCCAGCTCCACCTTGCGCTACCCAAATGTGATTGGATGGCGTGATGGCAATGTCGTCGGTCCAGGTAAGGGTCTTGGTCGGAAGTTCGATGTTTTGTCTTTTTTTCCAATCGAACATGGTGACCATATTGCCGGAAAAGTACAGGTTCCCGTTTGAAGTACAGCCGATTGATGGAATGCGTTGCGGCACGGTTTTACTCGTATAATTGTGCCAGGTTCTTTTCTGGTAATTATAGGTGATAAAACCTCCTTTGAAATTGGTATTATCCAGCTCGAGTACGCCGTTTACGGGAAAGGCCAGGGCCGAATCTCCGAGTTCGCAAATGCCGTTATAGGCTATCCCGAGGTACAAATCAGGAAAAGCTGTTGTATTCCATCGGCCATTGCTGTAGCGCGAAATGGCCGCCTTCCGGTTATGGCTTCCTGCTGCCCACAAACCGCTTTTTTTCGAGTAATACAAACTCATGGCCATGTCCATAATTCCATCGCTGGTGCTGTATTTCTGGAAGTAACGCAAATCCTTGTCGCCCGACACAATTTGCCCGGTGTTGGTGGTAAACCAGAATTTCCCGTCGGGGGTATTGCAATTGAAATTTAGGCCCAGAAAAGTACTGTAATTTTTTGCTGAAAGGTCTAGCTTCAGCAATGTGCCGTTCGTGCCATAAATAATCATGTTGTCGGCCTTATCCACATAAATGTCGAGGTACGACAGTGGTAGCGAGACTTCGGGGTACTGGTAAACTTTCCATCCCGAGTTGGTTAAAGCATAAAGTTTGCTGTGCCCGCCAATCCAAAGGGTTCCATCTTGAGTTTGTACAATCGAGTTTAATACATTGTCGCCTCCAAGTTCCTTTAAATCAATGTTTTTCCATTTCTTATCGCTAATAACGTATTGCGCAGGTTTAATGTTGGGGTTACCGGTTGTAATTATCACTGAATTGTTGTGTTCGCAAATTCCGCTTATTTCGTAAAACGAGATTGACGGTACTTTTTGAAATTCCCATACCGGGTTGCTCTTTTTCAGGTTAGTGAGATCAACCGATGCCAGATTTTTTTCAGGAATATCAATTACCATCCACATGCGTTGCAACTTGTTTAGCGTAATGTTGTAAACCGGGAAACGATATTCGCTAACCGAATTTGGACGATAATCGGTTGAATTGTATGATAGTATGGTCTTTGTGATGGTTCCGTTGGCGTTAATTTCGAAAAAGCCTTCATGATTGACGCAAAAAATACTTCGGGGTGTAATTTTCAGAATACCATGTTCGCTGCCAATCCAGGTATCTCCGTTAATATCAGTCACAAAGTTTCGTTGCGAACGGAATTTAAAGTTCAGGATTTTCCTGAATTCGCCTTCTTTATACCGAAAAATACCGTTGGAAGTGGAAGCCAGAAGGTTTCCATCTTTTTCGAATACCATGGATTGAACGGTTGTGCTGTCGGGAGAGTAAGAAACCGAATGGTAACCGTTGTAATAAACAGCTTTATTCCCAATGCCCATCCACATTCCCTGGTTATTCTCGCGCGCAACACACGAAATTCGAATCGTATCATAACCCTGAAATTCGGTCCAGCGCCAAGGCTCCAGCACCGGATTGGCAATAAGAGGTTTGTAGGGCTCAATTGCCTCAATTTGTTTACTGAGCACCAGCGCTAAAAGTATAATGATAAACTGTAGGTTGCGGATCACTTCAAAAGTTGTTGAGTATTGCTGTACGGGTTTCAAAAGTAATAAATTTTAGTCCTGCCTAAGAAAAACAATAGTCAGCGAAAATAAAAAGTAGGTCGCTGGTATTCAAAAAAGTGGTCTTCCTGTACAATCTCATTTTGTAGCAGAGGCGAATGGTTTATTTTTGGCGAACATTCGTTTAGTTCGAATCTTATATTGTAATTTGTAAATCATATAATTGTAAATAAATCAAGTCTATGCGCTACTTTCTTTTTTTAGTTTTTGCACTTGCTCTGGTGCAGCAATCAAATGCACAGTTTGGTAAATATTTCGAGAGCACGACATTGCGTTTGGATTATTACCATTGCGGCAATGCTGAAACCGAAACGTATTATTTTGATGAGCTTATCCAGGAACCTTATTGGGGCGGTTCTGAAACTAACCTGATTGATAACAAAGGTTTTGGAACTCATTTCGTTGAGGTTCGCACCGTTGACACCAACGAGTTGATCTATTCCCGTGGTTATTGTACGCTTTTCGACGAATGGCAAACTACCGATGAGGCCAAGACAACCGATTGCTGCTATCCCGAATCGCTGATTATGCCTTTCCCCAAACAAAAGGTGGTTGTCTCAATTCTTTCGCGCGATAAAAAGGGTGCATTTGAAAAGAAATTTGAATATCCGGTTGATCCGCAAAGCTATTTTGTTAAAAAAGAACGCGAGAAACTGCCTGTTTTTGATGTCGTTCACTCCGGCGATACTAAAAATAAAGTCGATTTGGTTTTGTTGCCTGAAGGCTATACCGAAAACCAAAAAGAGCTATTTGAAGCCGATTGCAAGAAATTTGCCGATGAGTTTTTCAAATATGCGCCATATTCTGAGAATAAAGACAAATTCAATATTCGCGGTGTTTGGGCGCCATCAAAAGACGAAGGACCAGACGTTCCCGGTAAAAACGTGTGGAACAAAACCCGGCTGAACGGATCGTATTATACTTTTAATTCAGAACGTTACCTGATGATCAAAGATTTTCAGGAGGTACGCAATGTAGCTGGAAATGCACCTTACGACTATATTTATATTTTAGGCAATACCGATAAGTATGGCGGCGGCGCTATTTATAATTTCTACGGAATCAGCGCCGCCCACCACGATAGCGAAACCGGAAAAATATATATTCATGAATTTGGTCACTTGTTTGCAGGCTTGGGCGACGAGTATGTTGGCGGAGTTGAATATTCTGATTTTTATCCTGCAAATGTCGAACCCTGGGAACCCAATTTAACTACTTTGGTGAATTTTGAGCGCAAGTGGAAAAATATGATGCCTGCCGGAACACCTGTGCCAACACCGGTAAAACCTGAAAACAAGCAAAAACTGGGTGTTTACGAAGGTGGCGGTTATGTTTCAAAAGGGGTTTATCGCCCATGGATCAATTGCCTGATGAATAACCTGCATACCATTGATATTTTCTGTCCTGTTTGCAATAAGGCCATTCAGGATATGATTGATTTTGATACCAAATAGAAGATTGACTGGAGTTTGACGAAGAAGCCCCACCTGGCAACAAGGAGAGGCTTCTTCTTTTTCAGACCATTTGTAGTTTCCTTTTGCAAAACCTTATTGAAATTTATTACAAGGTCAAATCGATACCGAAAGAAAGCACATATCCCACGTCCTGAATTTTTATGGGAATTCCGGCATTAAGTGACTTAATCTCTGAATTTTTCCACGATGTTTGACCTCCGGCTATTTCCAGTTGCAGCTTTTTGCTGACTTTACAGGCAACCCCCATTCCGGCGAAAATATTGTTGTATTTAACTACTTCGTACAAGCCCATTTTTGTATAGTAAAGCTCCTTATCATTGTACATAAAACGGGTGTATTTGCATCCTGCACTTATTTGCCATTTTTTTGTAACATCCCAGTTAAAGCCTATGCCCGTAGTATAGCTATCGCCCGCTGCATCAGAAGCATCGTATGATTGTTTATTGTATGTGATTGTTCCCCAGTTGGCATTTTTCTGAAAACAGTAACTGAAATCGAATGCTCCGGTTAGTTTGTCCGTAATTTTATATGACGCCCCTCCACAGATTGTTGCGGGTAAATCGCGGCGGTTTTTAGAACCATCGGTAACCAACGTGTAGTTGCCTGAATTGTCTTTTGCTTCGAAATCGAGTTTTACTTTTGACTCATAGTGTAAACTTAAACCAAGCTTTGGGGTTGGTTTGTAGAATACTCCAATAACTCCTCCGAACCCGGTCGCATTTTCTTTATAGTCAACGCCTATAGATGTATCCGGAGCTCCTAATACCGATTTCCCAATAGTGATTCCGGCATTTGTGGAGTTGATTCCCAGGATACAGCGGCCGCCAATTGCAAACGACCACTGATCGTTCAGGGCATAGGCCAGTTGAAGCGGAATTGTCAGGTAATATGAAGAAGCTTTCAGGTTTTGGTCTGTTATTCCGCTATACTGAGCTCCGGCAGTGGCATTAATATATGTCATCAACGAATAGCCTAACATTGTAGTATTGATCGATCCCTCAGGATAATTAACAGTAGCGCCTCCTCCAGAGATATAAACTCCACTTGCCAATGCCCAGTTATTATTTTTGTAGGCCATATACATGTTGGGTAAAAATGGATCGATACCATCCTGACCAAATGTTTGATCACCGGTTCCCAGGTTAAATGTATGTTTGGGCTTACGTATCAGTGTCTGGTTACTGATGTTCAGATGGAAACCGTCAGAAAGGCGAACAACACCGGCTGGATTGTAGTTGACAATATCGGCTTCGTCGGTGGCGGCATAACGTGCAGGTGCAGCTATCCATTTAGCGCTCATGTTCGAAAGATTGTCCATTTGCGCAGAAACCGAGTTCATTAATAGAATGCTAAAAATTGTTAGGAGAGCGAGTTTATTCCTCATTTGAGTTTGTTTAGAATAATAGAATATAAAACATTTTAGGTCGAACAAAGCTATAAAATCATTCCATTAATAATCTTTATAAAATAGAAATCGTATTAGTTCTACTTTAGCACATCTGAAAATCAACCTTTTTTACTCAAAATTCCTAAAGTTAATGTCATTTTTTAGCGTTCTCCTTTCATGGGCTGGATGAAACACTGAAAAATTGTTTCTCAAATTGAATCTGTTAAAGACGTATTCGTGTTTATTGCAAAACAAAACAGCTTAACGGGTTGCGGCAAAAAATATTACATGTAAAAACTGTTTGCCTTGTGTTTTGTTATAAAAAATGAACTGCTTTTTTATTACATTTAAACAGCTTAAATACAATTGCTTATGGACACTTCAAAACATTATCCGTTATCGCGGAGGAATTTCATAAAATATTCAGCCGCTGTAGCAGCAGGAGCTTCGCTACTATCGCTCGAAAGCTTCGGGATCCCGCACTTTCCGGCACCCATGAAGCGTAAATTTGGAAATTTTAATTTTCAGGTAACCACGTTTGGTCTGGGGGGCCAGGCTTCGTTGCAATGGACTCCGGCTGATGTCGATCCTGTTCCAATTATCCTGAAAGCGTTTAAGTTGGGAGTCAATTATTTTGATACCTCAAATCTGTACGCCGGAAGTCAGCTGAACTACAACAAAGCTTTTAGAATCTTGAATTTAATTCCTGGACAAGCCAATTACGATAAGAAACTTCGGGAATCGATTTGGTTGACCAGCAAAACCTGTATGCGCTGGGGAAAGCCGGGTTGGCTTGAACGAAAGAACGTGAATAACTGGTCGAATGGGATGCCTGATGTGAAATGTGCCGTTGACGATTTGAAACGCTCACTTTCGCAACTGTTTGGCGACGATAAGGGTGGATATCCCGAAGGCGCTTACCTCGATATGATCCTGATTCATACGCTGAATACAATGGACGAAGTAGATGTGCTGTATGAAGGATTAGAAACGCCGCTTGATCCGACGGGCAATTTTGGCGCATTGGTTGCCTTGCGCGATTTTCGAGATGGAACTAACCTGACCGGAATGAACCCCAAAATGGAAAAGTTGATCAAGCACATAGGTTTTTCGGGACACAACAATCCGCCTGCAATGGTTGATATGATTCAGCGCGACGAATATGGTATTCTGGAAGGAATGCTTATTGCTATTAACGCGAACGACAAAACCAAGTATAACATGCAGCATAATGTTATTCCGGTTGCTGCGGCTAAGGGAATGGGAATTATTGGGATGAAAGTTTTCGCCGATGCGGCCATGTATCACAAAGAGCCACGCTGGTCACAACAGCCAGAAGATGTGTTCCGAAAAGTAGGAACACCCGAATTGCCCAGTCGTCCGCTTATCGAATATTCGCTTACAACTCCCGGAATTCATACGCTTATTATCGGGATTGGACAAATTGATGATGATCCGTTGAAATGCCAGATGGTACAGAACTTTTATGCCGCACAGGTAAAACCTTCCGGAATGTCAGAACCTGAACGAAGGCGCATTGAAGAACAGGCTACTAAACTTAAGCCAAAGTCGAACTATTTCCAGATGGAAAAAGTAGGGCTGACATCTCCGAGAAATCTCAGGAAAGAAGGGGGTAAAGTTTTATGGGACAATGCTTTTGCTGGCGATTCAGTAGTAACAAGTTATGAAGTCTTAATAAATGGAAAGAAAGCTGGAGAAGTGGTGCATAAGCCGCAGATACTTAAAAGCAAGCCGTTTGTATTCGAAACTAAGCTAACAGCAGCAGATCGGGTTGAGGTGATTGCTATTGATCAAAGTGGTGGCCGGGCTTCAGCAAAACTGGTATAAAAAGAGAGCCGTTCGTCAATCGACCAACGGCTCTCTCGTTAATTATCTTCCTCCCGGAGGACAATGCGTTTTCAGATAATTGGTGTAAAGTGTCGATAGGTGCTTTTGGGTTCCTTCTCCCTCCGAAATGCTGTGTGTGCGGTTGGGGTAGGGCATAAACTGGAATTGCCGATTGTACTTGATCAGTTCGTTGACCAGCATTTCGGCATTCTGGTAATGCACATTGTCGTCGCCCGTTCCATGAATATACAACAGGTTGCCTTTCAGATTTTTAGCATAAGTTATGGGAGAGCCTGTTACAAAGTCTTCCTTATTTTCCTGGGGCAACCCCATGTAGCGTTCCTGGTAAATGTTATCGTAGGTCAGTTGATTTCCAACTCCGGCAACAGCAATGCCTGTTTTGTATATTTCAGGATGCTGAAACATGAGGTTCAAAGTTGCAGAACCTCCGCCGCTCCAGCCCCACACAGCCACGCGCGAGGTGTCGATGAAATTCCATTTCAGTATTTCCGAAGCTGCGGCAGCCTGGTCCTGAATGTTGACCTGACCAATTTTCCGGTAGATCGATTTTCTCCATTCGCGGCCTTTTGGAGCAGGCGTTCCGCGGTTGTCGAGCGACATGTAAATGTAGCCATCCTTGGCCATATCGCCATAATACAGGCCGTTGTGTCCAATTCCGTAGCTGTCAGAAACGGTTGCTCCGGCGGGTTCGGTGTAAACATAGAACACAACCGGGTATTTTTTCGAGGGATTAAAATCGTTTGGTTTTACCATCCAGCCGTCCATTTCAACACCATCTTTGGTCTTGATTTTAAAGAATTCGGTCGTCGATTTTTCCTGAAGCGAATCAAGTTTGGCTACAATGCTTTGCTTTTCGTTGATCGGTTTTTGGTTGGCAACCACGATAAACTCGCGCGACGGTTTGGTGAAATGATTGGAGAAATTGTGAACCGCGTATTTTCCTGTTGCCGAAAAAGAGTACGAATTGTTGCCTTTCAAGGCTGCCGGAGTCATCAATTCGGCGGTACCACTGCCATCTGATTTGGTTCGGTAAAGATACTTTTGCGTGGCATTTTCAGGCGAGGCGGTGTAATACACATACCCGGCTTTGGAGTCGGTAAATCCGTAGTCGATTATGTCGTAATTCCCTTTGGTGATAAGCTTTTCGAGTTTACCATCGAGCGAAACCTCGTAAAAGTGGCGCCATCCGTCTTTTTCCGAAGTCCAGAGAATGCTTTTTCCACCATTAAGCCAGGTAAAATTGTTGGTGAAATCGATGGTGTAAGAATTTCCCGATTGATGGATATCGATCCATGCATTGTCGGTTTCTTCGTATATCAATTTGGTCTTGCCTGTCGATGCTTCAGCAACGAAAAGCTTGCTATCATTTTGTTTGCGGTTCAGTTGCTGAATCAACAGATTGTTGGTTGCCGGAATAAATTCCATGCGCACGATGTAGTGCGGTGCCTGATCGCCCGGAATATCCATCCATGTTGTTTTTGCATCGGCCAGAGTTACAACGCCAACTTTACAGGCCGAAGGTGTTTCGCCAACTTTGGGGTACTCAATTGGGATGAGCTGCGAGTAGATCGAATCGGTATTGTTAATCATGTAAAACTTCTTGATTTTGCTTGCGTCCAGTTGCCAATAGGCTATCGATTTGCAGTCGGGGCTCCAGCGGAAACCATCGCGGCAATAAAATTCTTCCTCGTATGCCCAGTCGAATGTTCCGTTGATTAATGTTGCCGTTCCGTCGGTGGTTAAGGTTTTTATTCGGCTGGTAGCCAAATCTTCAGCATAAATGTTATTTCCGCTCACATAAGCCACCGATTTTCCGTCGGGCGAAAACTTGGCGAACATGAGCGACGACGTGGGTAATGACTTTCCAAGTTTTGTTAATGCGTTGTTTTTCAGGTCTAATATCCAATAATCGCCTTTGGTTCGTAAACGCCAAACCCGTTTGGTATTGGTAAAGAGCAGAATTTTTTGCTTGTCGGTCGAAAATGAATAAAAGCTTATTCGCAACGGCGATTTGCTGTCAGCCGGAGTGAGTTGTTGCTTCGAAATCAGGACTTTCCCTTTATTTTCGGGTAATGAATATTGGACAATCTCATCGTTCTCAATCCTGAAATACGAATTGTCGTCGCCCGACCATTTCATTCCACCCTGGGGAAATACCTGCAACGCCAATAAAGTCAGCAGGATAGACAGGCTTATAAATTTAGAAGCTGTTTTTTTTCTGGAAGTTTTTTTCCGTGTATTCATGCAATTGATTTGTTGATTTTTATGATGTTTATTTTTGTAATTTAGTGTTTTGTCACCCCTTTATTGATGAAGGGTACAGCACATGAAACAGATAATTTTTTGCAAAACCCGCAAACAGGGAGGGGAGTTTCAAAAGTATTATATCTATTTTTTGCAGAATATGATTTTTCTAACTTTATCAGGAAATATCAAACCAACATTAAAAATTACGTATATTTTGAATAAATATTCATCAGAAATGTATATTTATTTATTTTGAATTATCTTTGAAACTCAAATTAAAAATTAAATTGTTGATGAAACTTTGGGATAAAGGGACTTCGGTCAATTCGCTGATTGAGGAATTTACGGTAGGAAAAGACCGCGAAATGGATTTGTATTTGGCAAAATTCGATGTTTTAGGGTCGATTGCCCATGCCAAAATGTTGGCTGCAATCAATCTGTTGACTGAAAAGGAGTTTGCCGATCTTCAGTCCGAATTGATTCATATACACGATATTGTAGAGAAAGGTGAGTTCAAAATCGAAGATGGCGTTGAAGACGTACATTCGCAGGTTGAACTGATGCTGACTCGCAAACTGGGCGATACCGGCAAGAAAATTCACAGCGGGCGCTCGCGCAACGACCAGGTTTTGCTCGATTTGAAGCTTTTTACACGTTCTGAAATTCAGGAGCTGGTGATGTCGGTTTGTGGTTTGTTTGATAAATTACTGACCAAAGCGTTGATGAACCAGCAATACCTGATGCCCGGCTACACACATTTGCAAGTAGCTATGCCATCGTCGTTCGGACTATGGTTTGGTGCTTATGCCGAAAGTTTAGTCGATGATTTGGTGTTGTTGAAAGCGGCTTACCAGATTACCAATCAAAATCCGCTGGGTTCGGCAGCCGGTTATGGTTCGTCGTTTCCGCTCGACCGCCACATGACAACCAACCTGCTTGGTTTCGCATCGATGAACTACAATGTGGTTTATGCACAAATGGGGCGCGGGAAAATGGAAAAAACGGTGAGTTATGCACTTGCGTCGATTGCAGCAACGATCTCGAAATTTGCCTACGACGTGTGCTTATTCATGAGCCAGAATTTCGGTTTTGTTTCGCTTCCTGATGAACTGACAACGGGTTCAAGTATTATGCCGCACAAGAAAAACCCGGATGTTTTTGAGCTGGTTCGGTCGCATTGCAATAAAATTCAGGCCATTCCGTATCAAATAAGCTTAATGACGAATAATTTACCAAGCGGGTATTTTCGCGATTTGCAGATTTTGAAAGAAGTATTTCTTCCTGCTTTTCAGGAATTATCGGAATGTATTGCTATTGCAGGCTTTGCAATCGACAATATGAAGGTAAATACCGATATTATGGCCGACGAACGCTACAAATATGCTTATAGCGTTGAAGATGTGAATAAGCTTGTGATGCAGGGAGTTCCGTTTCGCGATGCCTACAAACAAGTGGGAGGGCAAATTAACGCCGGAACTTACGAACCAACGCGCGAAGTTAACCATACCCACGCCGGAAGCATTGGAAACTTGTGCCTCGATGAGATAGCCGATAAAATGGTAGCTGTTGTTGAAGGATTCGAATTTGAACAAATTGAAGCTGCTTATTTGAACCTGCTAAACCGAAAAGAATAGCAATTTGTAAGTAATTGCAGAATAAAGTCGATTTTTTGATTAAATTCAGTCTGTTAATTAATCGTTATCTTTTTAAACTGCTTACTTTTGTTTCATTTACTTATTGAATGGTTAATGTACAGAAAATCAATGTTTTGAAATCGATTGTCTGGAGTTCACAGCCCAAATAGGAAGTAAAATCAGTTTTCGGTACACTTTGGTAAATTGGAGTTTTATTTAAATATCGCTATTTTTGCTTTCATATTGAAAGAAAAAAGATAGATTTACTTATAAATTTTCGTTTTCGTGGATTGATTTGTTTTTAATGCTTAAAATTTAAAATCTGTCCCCTGTTCACGAAATCAAAAAAACACAATAGAGATGAAGAATTTAGGATTGCCAAAAGCGCAGGGGTTGTACGATCCAGCCAATGAGCACGATAATTGCGGTATTGGTTTCGTGGCTCACATTAAAGGGCAGAAATCGCACGACATTATCGAGAGAGGTTTACAGGTTCTCGAAAACATGGAACATCGCGGGGCTACCAGTGCCGATAACAAAACAGGCGATGGTGCCGGTATTTTAATGCAGATTCCCGATCAATACATTAAAGAAGTATTGAAGGTTGATATCCCGGCTTCAGGAAAATTTGGAACCGGCTTAATCTTTTTACCTCAGGATAAAAATGAAGCCGCTTTGTGCCAGGATGTTTTAACCAAGTACATCGCGAAAGAAGGATTAACGCTCATCGAATACCGCGATGTGGCTGTTGATGGCTCGGCTCCCGGCGAAATTGCGAAACAAACCGAACCTTATATTCGCCAGGTTTTCGTAAAGGCTGACCTTGAACAGGACGTCCTCGAACAGAAACTTTACCTGGTGCGTAAGCAGGCCGAAAAAGAAATCCGGAATTCGAAACTTCAGTTCAGGAATGCTTTTTATGTACCCAGTTTATCAACCAAAACGATTATTTACAAAGGGATGCTTACTTCGGGTCAGTTGCGCGAGTATTTTAAAGACCTGACTCATCCTAAATTCACCAGCGCTATTGCCTTGGTTCACTCACGTTTTAGCACCAATACCTTCCCAACCTGGGATTTGGCTCAGCCTTTTCGCGTAATTGCACACAACGGCGAAATAAATACCATCAAAGGGAACCGCATGTGGATGTCGGCACGCGAATCTCTGCTGAAATCAGAAGTTTATGGCGACGACCTTGAAAAATTGTTCCCGGTAATCGAACCGAATAAATCAGACTCGGCTTCGTTTGACAATACATTGGAATTCATACACATGACCGGACGTTCGATTCCTCATGCCCTTTGTATGATGATTCCTGAATCGTTCAACGAAAAGAATCCAATTCCTGATAGCCTGAAATCATTCTATGAATACCATTCAACCATTATGGAACCGTGGGATGGGCCGGCTTCGATGGTATTTTCTGATGGCCGGTACATTGGCGGAACACTCGACCGTAACGGCTTGCGTCCGTCGCGCTTTGTGATTACCAAAAACGATATGATCGTTATGGGCTCTGAAGTTGGAGTTCAGGTTTTTGCGCCGGAAGAAATAAAAGAAAAAGGTCGTCTTCGTCCTGGAAAAATATTGCTTGTTGATACCAAACTTGGCATTATCATTCCTGATAAAGAAGTAAAAGCCCAGCTGAGTTCGCGCAATCCTTACGGAAATTGGTTGAAGGAAAACCGCGTTCAAATGGATGATATTGAAGTGAAACATCGTGTTCCTTCATCAATGGGCGACGAATTCATGGCTTACTCGAAAGTGTTTGGCTATTCGAAAGAAGACATGAACATGATTTTGAAACCGATGGCATCAACCGGCGACGAACCAACCAGCTCGATGGGTAACGATACGCCGCTGGCTTGTTTTTCGGAAAAACCACAGCGTTTTTTCAATTATTTCCGCCAGGTATTTGCCCAGGTTACCAATCCGCCAATCGATTCTATTCGCGAAGGTTTGGTCATGTCGCTGACCAACTACATCGGTTCGCTGCACACCAATATTCTCGACGAATCGCCGTCACACGCCAAGCTTATTAAGTTCGAAGATCCAATCATAACGAATACCGACCTTGGAAAAATTAAGGATTATAAACACGAGCAGTTTTCTCATGTGACCATCCCGATGGTTTTTCCGGTGAAAGAAGGTGTTGAAGGATTTAAAAAAGCATTCGATAATTTGCTCCATCTTGCCGAAAAAGCGGTTGATGATCGCAAGAACTTCATCATTCTTTCCGACCGCCAAATCTCGGAAGAATATGCGCCAATACCTTCATTGCTGGCTGTTGCTGCTGTTCACCACCACCTGATCCAGACTCAGAAAAGGATGCAGATTGGTATTATTGTCGAAACAGCCGAAGCCCGCGAAGTCACTCATTTTGCGATGTTACTGGGCTATGGGGCAAGTGTTGTTAATCCGTATATGGCTTTTGCTGCCATCGATAATTTGGTAAAAAGCGGCGAGATCAACATCGAATATACCAAAGCCCGTTACAATTACATCAAATCGATTAACAAAGGTTTGCTGAAGATCCTCTCTAAAATGGGTATTTCAACACTCCGCAGTTATCATGGCTGTCAGTTGTTCGAGGCATTGGGTGTTTCCGACGAGATTATCAAGAAATATTTCACCGGGACTGCGTCAAAATTCTCCGGAATTGGGTTCGAAGAAATTTGTCAGGAATCGTTATTATTCCACAAAGAAGCTTATGGCAAGAAGCGAAATACTGCAAATGATCGTTTCGAATCGGCTGGTACCTACCATTACCGCAAATATGGCGAACACCATTCATGGAACCCCGAAAGCATCGGTTTATTGCAGTGGGCAACCCGTACAAACGATTACAAAGTATATAAGGAATTCAGTAAAAAGGTTGACAGCGAAACGGCTTTACCAACCTTTATACGTGGTTGCCTGAATTACAAACGCAACCCAATCGATATTTCGAAAGTTGAACCCGTAGAAAGCATCATGAAACGTTTTGTTACAGGTGCTATGTCGTATGGTTCAATCAGTAAGGAAGCTCACGAAGCTTTGGCTGAAGCTATGAACTCGATTGGCGGACGAAGCAATACCGGTGAAGGTGGCGAAGATGCCGAACGCTTTGCAACCAACAAACGAAGCGCTATCAAGCAGGTAGCTTCCGGCCGTTTTGGGGTGACCAACAATTACCTCACCAACGCCGACGAATTGCAGATTAAAATTGCACAGGGCGCAAAACCGGGCGAAGGCGGGCAGTTGCCGGGCTTTAAAATCAACAGCATCATTGGTAAGTTGCGTAACTCAACGCCTGGAATCACGCTGATTTCGCCTCCGCCGCACCACGATATTTATTCGATTGAGGACCTGGCGCAGTTGATTTTCGACCTGAAGGTAACTAATCCACGCGCCAAAGTGTCGGTTAAACTGGTTGCCGAAAATGGAGTAGGAACCATTGCTGCCGGTGTGGCCAAGGCATATTCCGATTTGATTACCATTTCGGGATGCGAAGGCGGTACCGGTGCCAGCCCGGCCAGCTCGATAAAATATGCCGGTTTGCCTGTTGAATTGGGTATTGCCGAAACACAGCAGACTTTGGTGATGAACAACCTTCGCGGCCGTGTAAAACTACAGGTTGACGGGCAGCTAAAAACCGGCCGCGATGTGGTGATTCTAGGTTGCCTGGGTGGCGAAGAGTTTGGTTTCGCAACTTCGGCCTTAATTACCTTGGGTTGTATCATGATGCGTAAATGTCACCTGAATACTTGTCCGGCTGGTGTGGCTACCCAGGACGAAACTTTGCGTAAGCGTTTTATTGGTCGCTCGGAATATGTGGTGAATTATTTCCGCTTCATAGCTACCGAAGTTCGTGAAATCCTCGCTGAAATGGGTTTCACTTCGTTTGACGACATTGTTGGACGTGCTGACCTTCTGGAACAAAACAAGGAGGTGAATAACTGGAAAATGAAAAAAATGGATTTTTCAAGCATCATTTATATGCCTGAAGAAGCCAAACAATACGACATTCGTAATACTTACCCGAACATCAAATCGGTTGACGAGCACATGGGCCATACCCTTATCCGCGACGCTAACAAAGCCATCAAGAGCAAGGAAAAAGTATGGTTATCGTACAATATCACTAATGTTGACCGTACCGTTGGTGCTATGCTGTCAGGCGAAATATCGCGTCGCTACGGCGAAGCTGGTTTGCCAAACAATACCATTATGGTGAACTTCTCGGGAACTGCCGGGCAAAGCTTTGGAGCTTTCCTGGTGAAAGGCATCAGCTTCAGATTGGAAGGCGACTCAAACGACTACATTGGGAAAGGTCTTTCTGGAGGACGTATTATTGTTGTTCCGCCGGTTGGTTCAACATTTAATCCTGAAGAAAATATCATCATTGGAAATACCTCATTCTACGGGGCAACTTCAGGAGAAGCTTACATTCGCGGTGTTGCGGGTGAGCGTTTCTGTGTGCGTAATTCAGGAGCGAAAACTGTTATTGAAGGTAGCGGCGACCACTGTTGCGAATACATGACCGGAGGCCGTGTGGTAGTACTTGGACAAACAGGCCGCAACTTTGCCGCAGGCATGAGTGGCGGTATTGCCTATGTTCTTGATGTAAACGGCGATTTCGAATATTATTGCAACAAAGGTTTGGTCGAACTCGGACCGGTTGAAGATAAAGCCGACATTGTAGAGCTTCAGGATATGATCAACAAACACCTGTTATATACGCAAAGTACAATGGCTGCCAAAGTTTTAACCAACTGGGACGAATATCTGCCCAAATTTGTGAAGGTAATTCCGTTCGAATACAAGAAAGTATTGGAAGAAATGAAACTCCGCGAGTTGGAAGCAAAACTTCAGTTAAGCGAGGACAATCCAACCCGCCACGAATAGAGAAGTTTGAAGTGCCTAAAGTTCGAAGTTAAAACTTCAGGCACTTAATAAATTAAATAATAAATGCCGATAGATTCGGAATTAAAGCTTTAGGCACTTCGAATTTTAGGCACCCGACACTTTAAAAATAAAAACACCATGGGAAATCCAAAAGGTTTCATGTTAATCGGACGAAAAGAAGCCGGTTATCGCCCGATAAACGATAGAATTCACGACTACGGTGAAGTAGAACAAACATTAGACGATAAAGACCGCATTGATCAGGCATCTCGGTGTATGGACTGCGGAGTACCATTTTGCCACTGGGGTTGCCCGGTAGGAAGTAAAATTCCGGAATGGCAGGATATGGTTTACAAGGCCAACTGGAAAGCAGCTTACGATATACTGAATTCGACCAATAGCTTTCCTGAATTTACAGGTCGCGTTTGCCCGGCGCCTTGCGAAAAATCGTGTGTGCTGGCCATCCATAGCGAAGCAGTTACCATTCGCGAAAACGAAGCTTCGACTGTTGAACATGCGTTTAACCTGGGCTTTGTTCAACCTCGAATTCCCGAGGTTCGTACAGGCAAAAAGGTGGCTGTTGTAGGTTCGGGACCTGCCGGCTTGTCGGCTGCCGATTTGCTGAACCAGGCTGGTCACGAGGTAACAGTATTTGAAAAAAATAGTGCCATCGGAGGTTTACTCCGTTTTGGTATTCCTGATTTCAAACTCAGTAAAACAATCATCGACCGTCGATTGACCATCTTCGTTGATGAAGGTATCATTTTCAGGAACAATGTAACAGTTGGTGTTGACATTACCAAAGAACAGTTGCTCGAACAGTTTGATGCTGTTGTTTTGGCTATGGGTGCCGAATCTCCCCGCGACTTACCTGTTGAAGGCCGTGATTTGAAAGGTGTTCATTTTGCAATGGAGTTTTTAGGCCAGTCGAATAAACGTATTGCTGGTGAGGTTATTCCTGAAGAAATAAGCATCATTGCGAAAGATAAAAAAGTATTGGTTATTGGTGGTGGCGACACCGGGTCCGATTGTGTGGGTACATCGGTTCGTCAAAAAGCAAAAAGTATTACGCAGATTGAGATTTTGCCTAAACCGGCAACAGAACGTGCTTCAAACAATCCTTGGCCTTATTGGCCCAATACATTGCGAACATCAAGCTCACACCTCGAAGGATGTGAACGTCGCTGGAGCCTTTCAACCAAGCGGTTAATCGGCGAAAATGGTGTGGTTAAGCAAGCTGAACTGGTAACGGTAGCCTGGGAACAGGATGCAAGCGGACGTTGGATCATGACTGAAAAACCTGGATCGAACGAGATTATTGATGTTGACCTGGTATTGTTGTCGATGGGTTTTACCCAACCTGTTCACAACGGATTACTCGATGCTCTTGGTATTGAATACGACGGACGCGGAAACGTGAAGGTAAACGAGCATAAGCAAACATCGATTGACAAGGTTTTTGCCTGTGGCGATGTTGAGTCGGGTGCCAGCCTGGTGGTTCGCGCTATTCAGGCCGGAAAGATTGCCGCTGCTAATGTCGATCAGTTTCTTTGCCCCGAAGAGTAAACAAACTAAACATTCGTATATCTCAAAGGCTGTTACCTAACTTGGTGATGGCCTTTTTTTTGTGTTTATATTCTACATATTTGTCTGAATCTGACGAACCAGATAGGAAAAAGAATAGAATGGCTTAAACCATCAAAGGGAAAAAGTCAACCTTTTGTTCTGTCTTTTCTTCGTTGTTAAAGGCGAATGGCAAGGGATATTTTGAAGATTCAATGGATGTTCCTCCTGTATTAAAGCGAAAAAACGGCTGAACACCGGAATCCATCCGATCTTCAGCCGCTTTTGCCTTACTGGAAACTGTGACTGGCTATTGTTCGCTTTTTGCCGCTGCTACATGAAATCCGTATTCCTCAATGGTTTTGGATATTTCGGCCAAATCGGTTTGATTCGAATCGAAGCGTACAAACGCTGTCGAATCTTCGTGGTTAGCGCTGATGCTGTCGATACCGGCCAGTTGGTTTACTCCTTTGGCAATGGTGGCTTCGCAATCGTCGCAATGCATGCCTTCGATCCTCAGTTTTGCTTCTACCATCAACGCTTTCGCATTGTTCTCTTTGGGTTTATTTTTCAAATAGAAAATACCAATAGCTAGCGCTACAAACAAAACAATTGGTAATTTATTCAGGTGCTTCATGGTTTGTATAAATCGTTAAATCATAAATCAACCTGCATTACCGAAACAGGTAATCGAAAAATGAAATTAGAATTACCAGTGCAAACACAAGCAAAACCAATATGCCCAGGAGCTTATTGATGTACTTGCTCATGCTGAAATTCATGAATTTAAAAACCACAATGCCACAAATGGCTACCGCTAAAATTAGCGATCCGACGACCGAGTAAATGCCAAGTTTTGCACTGGCCAAAGCTACTGCTGCCAGGGTTAATACAACTGCCAACAATAAAGAATAAAGGTACGACTGGTATGTTGCGGTCTGATTTTTTTCGTTTTCCATGAGGTGCTGTTTTTAATGTATCAAGTAAAATAATGGGAACATAATTACCCAGATAATGGTGATCAGGTGCCAGAATAAACCCATATTTTCGAGTAGGGCAGGTTGTAATTGGTCAGCCGGAGTTTTCTGGATTTTGCCAAGTAAGCCAACCAGGAAATATAGCCCGATCAGGATGTTTAAGGCATGGAGCCCGGTGCTTACAAAAAACAGGCTGTAGAACGAAGCTTCGCCGCTGCTCAGGTTTTTAGCCAAATACGACGAACCTGGCCATATCCCGCTATCGAATTTTACTCCCCATTCAAAGTATTTGTTGAACAGAAAAATGACTGCCAGGGTAATTGTCACTTCGAGCAGGAAAACAGCCAATCCTTTTTGGTTTTTCTGAAGGGCTGTAACGGCCATAGCAACACACATACTTACACCCAACAAAATAATGGTATTAATAGCGCCAATAGCGGTGTACAGCTCGTTGCCCGCCATATCGAATGCAACCGGGTTCTTTAGCCGGTAAAGCGAATAAACGACGAAAAGCGCCCCAAATAGTAATAATTCAGTAAAAATAAGCGTCCACATTTTTTGTTTCGATACTTCCTGATCGAGATGTGAATCGGGATAATTCGTGAAGTTTTTCATAAGTGCCTGTTATTTTTTAGTCATCTTGATTTTTGGTCTCAGTCTAATTCCCGGGTTTTACATGTTTGATGTTTAAGAAACCCCAAACTTTAGCGAATGTTTAATAAACCCTTTATTTTTTAGCAACGAACCTTAGTTTAGAATCTTGAGTCTTGAATCTTGAATAGTAGGATACTCAATTCGTTTCAGTTCCAGGTTTTATTTGCAACAGCTACCTTTCTCAACCATTTCTTTGGGTGCCAGCTTTTCGGAGGTTGGGCTGATATACGGAATTCCGAGCGACATCCCTCTCAGGATAAACAGCACGCCCAGGAAAAACACAAAATAGGGAACCACGCGCTGCATCCGAACCCGAACCTGCTGGCCAATTGCATCGCTGGCAAGCGTAGCCAAAAGCAGCAGCGGAACAGTACCTAACCCGAAAAATACCATGAAAAATATTCCGCTGACAACCGAACCGGTATTGATTGCTCCTGCAATTGCAATGTAAACCAGTCCGCAGGGTAAAAGTCCGTTGAATAACCCAATAAGCAACAGCGAACGATACGAACGGCTGGTGAAAAGCTTTTTCAGGCGTCCAATCAATCGGGCAGCCATTCCGGTAAGCAGGTTTCCAACCGTAATTTTTTCCCTGAAAACAACCGGGAAAAGCACGCTTACAATCATGGCAATTCCCAGTAAAATGGAAGTCCATTGCTGAAATCCGGCCATGTGGATTCCTTTGCCTAACAAACCAAACAGCATACCCAGCAAGCCATAAGTTGCGACTCGCCCCGAGTTATAGAGCACTGTTCCCAGAATTTTGGTAAAAATACTCTGGTTTTTAAGGGGTAAGGCAACCACTATCGGGCCGCACATGCCAATGCAGTGGAGGCTTCCTACCAGGCCGATGGTTAATGGTGTAATGAAATCCATAGTTCGTTTAATGTTTAAGGTTCAACTGCCCGGTTTATTCGCCAACGACGATTCCTTGTTCCTGGTAATAGCTTGCTTTGCCCGAAGTCCAATCAATTTTTACCGTGTATCGTCCATTTTTCAGCCCCTTTAAACTGAGGCCCTGGGTGTATTTGTTATCCAGCTTTAGCTTAATAACTTCGTCTCTTTTGGCTTCAACCGGACTGTAAAAATGTATTTCTCCTGAATAATCCTGAATTGCTGAAAGCTGCGGAAATGTGAGTTTCAGTGAATCGGCTGTTTGGTCAAACTTGACTTTTTCGGAAAGAGCATCGGTGTTTTTTACCTTGTCAATGTGCTTTTGGTAATCAACCGATTTCTGGTAATAGTCGGTTTCAACCAGATCGTAATCCTGGCGCAGGGCAATCGATACCAGAGCGATCATTCCGCTGATCATTACAATTAGAGCAATAACGATTCCGGTTCCCCAGTTGAATTTTATCTTCATTTTTTTAGTTGTTACGTGTTTCGGGTTACGAGTTGTGTTTGTCCTTCCCCTCGGAACTCGAAACACGTAACTCGCAGCAGTTTTGTTAATTTGGTCCTACGAATGTTGACGAAATTTTGTCAATCAGTTTACCGCCATCAAAAACTCCAATTTCAAGTTGATTTGATGGTTTTACGGTTTCCTTTTTCAGTACAATCAGCATATTTCGCTGAATAACTTCGCCTTTTTCAGCTTTTAACGAGTCGCCCATAATCATTATTTCACCTGAAGGCGATAACAGTTTTACCGTTAGTTTAATAGGCGAACTGGTTTTATTCACCATTTCGAGGTTATAGAGGTTGCTGTAGCTTGCCGGGCCGTATTCCTGGAAAAGTGTTCCCTGGGCGCGAATGATTGTTGTTTCAACGCTTCCGCGTACCGAAAACAGGTAACCGATAACGGCCAGCAAAACCAATAAAACAGCCGAATAGGCAATAGCCCGTGCATTGAAGCGAACCTGGCTGCCTTCGGAAATCGACTTTTCGGATGCAAAGCGAATCAAGCCTTTCGGTCGGTTCATAATCATCATTACTTCGTTGCAGGCATCGATGCAGGCCGTGCAGTTTATGCACTCCAGCTGGGTTCCATTGCGAATATCGATTCCGGTTGGACAAACAGTAACACATTTCCGGCAATTGATGCAATCGCCGTTTTTTCCGCCTGTTCCCCGGCCCCGTGGTTCGCCACGTTTATAATCGTAAGCAACTTGTATGGTATTTACATCGAGCATTACACCTTGCAGCCTTCCGTAGGGACAAACAACCGTGCAAACCTGTTCGCGGAACCAGGCAAATACAAAATAATGAGCTCCTGTAAATGCTAAAACCGCCAGTAAAACTCCAAAATTTTGAGTTGGCCAGCCGGTTATTAATTTCCCGATATTTTGGGCGCCAACAATGTAAACCACAAAAGTGAGTATGGTTGCCAGCGAAATAGCCAGGAAAATACCATGTTTCAATGTGCGTTTCCCGAATTTGGCGGCGTTCATCTTCATTTCTTTCAAGTTGCGCTGTTGTTCGGGGTTTCCATCAATCAGGTACTCGATGGGCCGGTACAGAAATTCCATGAAAACCGTTTGCGGGCAAATCCATCCGCAAAATATCCTTCCGTATATAACCGTGAACAGAACGATAAAAACGACTAGCGCTATTATCGATAAAACCAGCAGGTGAAAATCCTGTGGGTAAAAAGCGCCACCAAACAGAACAAATTTCCGGTCGGCAAAATTCAGGAAAATGAGAGGCTCTCCGTTCAGTTTTATGTAGGGAGCCATAAAGAAAAAAGCAAGTAGCACCCACGCAAGTATTCTGCGGATGTTAAACAATTTTCCTTTAGGCATTTTGGGGTAAAGCCATACTCGTTTGCCATCCTTCCCGAAGGTCGTCGGACGGTCGCGAAATGTCGTTTCCTGATAATTTCCAGGACTTGCCATATCTTTAGTTTTTAGCCATTTTTACCCCTTGCGGAGCTTTTGGATTTGGAGGATTAGTGCCCTGCAAGCTCAAAATATAGGCTATAACCTGGTCGATTTGTTTGTTGCTAAGCTGACTTTTGTACGAAAGCATCCCTTTATCAATCACACCATCAACAATTACCTTCTTTAAATCTTCAGGTTTATTCCCATGAATCCAGTATTCGTCGGTAAAGTTTGGTCCAACCAGTCCTTCTCCAAATTTTCCGTGACACACATAGCAAATCTTGTCGAACGTGACTTTTCCGGCAGCCAGTATCTGCTCCTGAGTCATTGGTTTGGCGGTGCTGGCTTCTTCTTTTTCAGCTTTCTCGGTTTTAGCTTTTGCAATCGCCATTTCGTTATTGTATTCTTTTCGCTGGACGATGGTTTCATCTTTGAATACCGTGAGGCGAATTAAATAGGTGGCTGAAACAACAATAGTTACGTAGAACAAATATTTTAGCCAGGGCGGCATCGGGTTATCAAGTTCCTTAATGCCATCAAATTCGTGCCCGCCATAGTATTTTATCTGGGTGGCATCGTCCTTTTCCTGGTGAACTTCTTTGGGTCCTTTCAATTCATTACTGTCGTTGGTTAGCATATTGGTATCTGTTGAATATGTTGTACACTATTGAATTTTAGTTGTTTGATCAAATCATTTCTTTTCCCGACCCTTGATTCGAATCTTCGAAAGGGAGATTGCTTAACTTATCGACTTCTTCCTTTTTCATTCTCCAGGCATTAACCGACACTAAAATGAAGAAAGTGAAGAAGATGAAGAAGCCTATGATGGCATAAACTTCAACATTGAGTATGCTGCTGAGTGTTTCTTTAAACATGGCTTATTTTTTTGCAGGTTTATTCGAAATGTCAACGCCCAGGCGCTGAATGTAAGCAATCAGTGCAATGATTTCCCGGTTGCTGTCGGTTTCAATTCCGTTGGCCTTCAAATCTTTGGCAATACTATCGGCCTGTGATTTCAAATCCTGAATCGCTTTTTGCTCATAGTTATCGGGGTACGGAACTCCCAAAATTTTCATCACATGAATTTTAGCCGGAGTTGACTCGATATCGATTTCCTTTTTCGCCAGCCAAGGGTATTTAGGCATAATTGAAGCCTCGTTCAGCTTTTGCGGATCGATAAAGTGATTGTAATGCCAGGAATTTGGCTTGTAAATTTTCCCGGTTTTAACTCCTTCACGAGCCAAATCAGGCCCGGTGCGTTTCGATCCAAACTGGAAGGGGTGATCGTAAACCGACTCGCCTGCTTTGGTGTATTCGCCGTATCGCTCGGTTTCCGAACGGAATGGCCTCACCATTTGCGAGTGGCAGTTGTAGCAACCTTCCTTCACGTAAATGTCGCGCCCCTGTAGTTCGAGCGGCGTATAAGGTTTTACGCTGGTTATGGTTGGAATATTCGATTTGATGAGGTAGGTCGGAATGACTTCAACAATACCGCCAATTAAAATAGCAATGGTTGCAAAAATCAGGAACCGGATGGGTTTGCGTTCCAAAAATCCATGCCATGTTTCCGATGAAGTTCTGGTTACCGGTTCAGGATGTAAAGCCGGAGCCTGTGCTTCTTCGTCGGCAACAAAACTACCTGCCTGAATGGTTTTAACAAGGTTGAATACCAAAATCAGGAAGCCGGTTACATACAATGCACCTCCAAACGCGCGAATGGCATACATCGGAACCAATTGGGTAACGGTTTCGAGGAAGTTCGGATATTTCAGGAAGCCATCAGGAGTAAATTGCTTCCACATCAGGGCCTGGGTTATTCCGCCAATATACAATGGAACAGCGTAGAAAACGATGGCCAGGGTAGCAATCCAGAAGTGAATATTGGCCAGTTTGGTCGAATAAAGTTTGGTATTGTACAAACGCGGTATGAGCCAGTAGAGCATACCAAAAGTTAACATCCCATTCCAGCCTAGTGCACCAATATGAACGTGACCAATGGTCCAGTCGGTGAAATGACTGATGGCATTTACCGTTTTAAATGAGAGCATTGGCCCTTCAAACGTTGACATACCATAAGCTGTGATCCCAACAACAAACATTTTCAAAACCGGGTCGCGGCGAACTTTATCCCAGGCTCCGCGCAGGGTAAGCAAACCATTGAACATACCTCCCCAGCTTGGCGCAATCAGCATCACCGAGAATGTGGTTCCAAGGGCCTGGAGCCAATCGGGCAGTGAGCTGTAAAGCAAATGGTGCGGACCGGCCCATATATATAAGAAAATAAGCGACCAAAAGTGAACAATGGAAAGTTTATACGAATAAACCGGACGGCCTGAAGCTTTCGGCACAAAATAATACATTAATCCGAGGTAAGGTGTGGTGAGGAAAAATGCCACCGCATTGTGCCCATACCACCATTGCACCAGCGCATCCTGAACTCCGGCATACAAGGTGTAGCTTTTCAGGAAACTTACAGGAACTGCCAGTGAGTTGAAAATATGCAGAACGGCAACAGTTACCCAGGTTGCAATGAAAAACCAGATGGCCACGTAGATATGGCTGGTTCGCCGTTGCAAAATGGTGCCAAACATGTTAATCCCAAAAATAACCCAAATTGCAGCAATGGCAATGTCGATGGGCCATTCGAGTTCGGCATATTCTTTACCGGTAGTGAACCCTGAGAGCAAAGTAATAGCCGCCGCCACAATAATTAATTGCCATCCCCAGAAATGTATCTTACTAAGGGTTTGACTGTATATGCGGGTTTTCAGCAGTCGTTGCAACGAATAATAAACCGCAGTAAAAATGGCATTTCCAACAAAAGCGAAAATTACGGCGTTGGTGTGAACCGGTCGGGTTCGGCCAAAGGTGGTGAATTCGAGCCCGAAATTCAACGACGGAATAAAAATTTGCAGGGCAACCAATAAGCCTGCTGCCAACCCCACAACTCCCCAAACCATTGTTGCTATTGCAAAGTTTCGGGCGATGCGGTTATCGTACAAAAACTTCTGTAATTCCATAGAATAGTATTTAGTTTTTAATAAATTTTCAAATTCAAGTTCGAGATACAAAAGTTAATTGCTTAATTGTTGAATTGTTAGTTTTAACTATTCAACAATTTGACCATTCAACCATTAAGCCATTTAGAAACTGTTTAAAATTTTTTATTGAAGAATTTTAACTTTAATTCTTCTTTTTTTTGACTCACCCCAAGTCCGATAAGTCGGACTTTTCCCCTCTCTACACGTAGAGAGGGGCAGAGCATCGAAGATGCGATGGGGTGAGTACTGAGTTTTAAATTAAATTTAAACAGACTCTTAACAACTTAACCATTAAGCTTTTATCTTCACTTTTTCAATTTTTCCATTTTTGATTGAACACCGTGATTTTCTTCATTCTCCGTTTCACAATCTTCGCTTTCCTTTTTTTGTTCCTTATCTTCAGCGGACTGCTCCTTGCTTTCTTTTGCAGGCGGATCGTCAAATAGGATTCGCACCGATGGGGTATAGGTATCTTCGTATTGGCCATTTTTCACCGACCAGATAAAAGCTACCAGGAAACCACCTGCCATTACAATGGCAACAAAAACCAGGATAAATACAACTGACATGCTCTTTTGTTTAAAAATCTTCGTTTAATTTGAGTAATATCAAACCTTTCTGTTTATTGTCTTTCTTTCAGTACTATTTTTTCCGGTTCATTATAATTTTAAAAATTTTGCTCTTAAACTTACTGAAAAACTGGCAAATACAACAACCGAAACCGAACTTACCGGCATCAATATGGCCGCAACAATCGGACTAAGGTTCCCCTGCACCGCAAACGAGAGCCCAACCAGGTTGTACAAAAATGAAATGCCAAACCCGGCGTAAACAATTTTCATGCTTTGGCGCGTAAAACCTATGTATTTGTCGAGCCGGTCAAAATGTTTCGAATCAAGAATGGCATCGCAGGCGGGCGAAAAATTAAAGACATTGTCGGCAATGACTATTCCAACATTGCTTTCGTTCAGTGCGCCCGCATCGTTGAGCCCGTCGCCAATCATCAAAACGTTTTTTCCCTGCTTCTGAAGGTTCCGAACATATTCCAGTTTGTCGGTTGGCGATTGGTTAAAGTGCAGGCTTCGGCTTTTTCCGAAGTAATTGATCAAATTAGGTTTTTCGGCTTCGTTATCACCCGTTAAAAGGTGTAGTTCATAGTTTCTTTCCAGTTTGCCAATCAGTTCTTTCAAGCCTTTCCGGTATTCGTTTTCGAACTGAAAATAGCCTGCCACCGAATCGTTTATAAAAACCCAAACTTCGGTTTTCATGTTTTCGTCATCGGTTTTCGAGCCCGTAACAAAGTATTTTGAACCCAGATTTATTCGCACATCGTTTATTTTCCCTGAAAGACCCATTGATGGTATTTCGCGGAAGTCGCTTATTTCCAGCAACTGGTCGGAGTTTATGGAGTTGTATATTGTTTTGCTCAGCGGATGCGATGAGTGAAAAACCAGCGACTTAATCATCAGCTCCTGTTCGGGCGACAATTCGTTACCAACAAACCGAATTCCCGATTGCTGGGCATTGGTTATTGTGCCGGTTTTATCAAAAACTACGGTATCAATCCTTTGCAGGTGTTCAATTACAGCGGTATTTTTCAGGTAAAAACCTCGTCGTCCGAATTGACGCATGGTACTTCCGAAGGTAAACGGAACGGTAAGAGCCAGCGCACAGGGGCAGGCAATAATCAAAACTGAAGTAAACGCGAAAACTGCAATCCCGGGCTTGTTGAAATACCAGAAAATTCCGGCGGATAAGGCAATCAGAACCACCACAACGGTAAAGTACTGGCTTACGCGGTTTACAATGGTGTTTATTTTATCGTTTGCTGTAAACGGGTTTTCGGCCTGGTTCCACAATTGGGTGAGGTAGCTTTGCTGAACTTCTTTTTCAATGATTAGCTCAATGGCATTTCCAACCTGGCGACCTCCGGCAAACACGAAATCACCGGCTTTTTTGGCCACCGGCATTGATTCGCCGGTTACAAAACTGTAATCGATGTTGGCCGTTTCGCTTACCAAAACCGAATCGGCCGGAACAATTTCCTGGTTACGAACCAGGATGCGGTCGCCCGGTTTCAAATCTTCCAGTGCAATGGTTGTGGTTCCTTCGTCGGTAATTTTGGTCACAGCCAGCGGAAAATAGGTTTTGTAGTCACGTTCGAACGAGAGCGCCTGGTAGGTTTTGCCCTGGTACCAACGGCCAATGAGCATAAAAAATACAAGCCCGGTAAGCGAATCGATGTAGCCAATTCCTTGTCCCGAAAGTATTTCGACCAGACTTTGCGTAAAAAGCGTAATCAAACCCAATGCGATGGGTAAATCGATGCTGATCATTTTCTTTTTCAGGCTTTTCCAGGCTGTCAGGAAATAATCGCTGGCCGAGAACAGAAGCACCGGAATGGCCAGCGCAACACTTAACCAGCCAAACAAACGTTTCATATCGGCATCCAAAAACTGGTGACCGGGCAAATATTGCGGAAAATGGTAAATCATGGCATTCATAAAGCTGAATGCAGCAACGCCAATTTTAATGAACAGCCGTTTTTCGGCTTTATCGCCCGTTGGTTTTTCAATGCTGTGCTGGTTGATTTCAGGAATGTAATGAATGCTTACCAGCAGTTCAACCAATTCGCGCAGAGTGATTTCGTTGTCCTTAAAGGTAATGTTGATTTCCTTCTTCGGAAAGTTTACAAACGACTGAATAATACCCGGGTGTAACTGGTGCAGGTTTTCGAGCAACCAAATGCACGATGCACAATGAATGGTTGGGATAAAAAAGCTGACCTTCGAAATGCCGCCTTCAGAAAAAGTGAGTATTTGCGATTTGAATTTATCGAGGTCGAGGAAAGCATAGGTTTCGCTGGCTGGTCGTTTCTCATCATCAATACGAATGCCGGGCATTTGCTCAATCTGGTAATATTGCTTTAGCTGGTTGGTATTGAGTATTTGGTAAACCGTAGAACAACCTGAACAACAAAATGGCTTTCCATCAAATATGACAGGAGTTTTACCACAGGAATTTCCGCAATGAATGCATTTCAAATCTTCGCTCATGAGGTCAAAAGGCTGGCAGTTGAATTTCTACATGTAAAGGAATAAACGCAGCTTTTGTTCACCTCCCGGTTCTGAAAATTAAGAATCAATGTCATTTCGTTTAGATAAGCAGATTTGTGAGACTTCGTGTTCAGAACCTGGGTTGCAAAATATTTAAGTCACCAAACCACCAAGTATCACAAAGAAGAACAGATTCCAGGTAATGAGCATGAAATATTCAACTCCAGCCGGACTTGAACAATTCTGTAATCGTCATTTTCTATAAATAGATGACCTCTCTGAGCTCGTGTTGATCTTCCTGTAGTTTTTCAGCAAACCCTAAATATCAAAAAGAAAAAACAAAAGATCAGGTTTTCCGAATCTGTTTAAAATTGAAGGTATGCTTAACAAAGGGAGTGTAAATTAAACGCTGTCTGATTATTCATTCAATTCAAAACTACTTCTTATGTAGGCAATATTTGAATTTAAAGATATCATTGATTTCGCTTAAAAAATTGTCGTCTGGAGATTTATCGATTGCTGTAATCCTATATTTATTATAAAGATCAATAATTTTATCTTCAGTTTTTTTGTCGAGTAGAGTCAGGTCAAGCATCATCGCTTTGTTGAGGTCGTTAGGCTCAAATTTTTGAAGTCCGTTGCCATATTCCCTACGATTGTCTTCAAATATCTCTCTTGCAACGTCTGTCAACAGATACGCAAACAAAACGTCAATATTCACATTGTTAAACAAACTATTCTGAATGGGATAAACACAATGAAATGTTGTCAGATTAGAAATGTTTGCCTCATTTCTAATGAATTTTAGCCCAGTTCTGTTGAAAACTGAAACCCAAATGGGGGAGGGTGGGCGATTTTCCAAAGAATACCAAGGTGTTCTGCAAGCGGTCAGATACTTTTTATCAATTCCCGACTTTTCTCCAAGTTTAAGGTATTTTAACGTATTTTCATCCATAGAATTGACTGCGTTTAACAAGAATGTTTGTCTGTCGCTATGAACTAAAGAACAAAAATTGTCTGTTGTGAAAAAGTTGTCTTTAACGTCCACAGCTTTGCAGATGCATGGGAGTAAATATTTTTCATCGATTCCATACTGATTTGCCTTCGATCTGGAAAATGTGAAATATTCATTTGCACCTGTTGCAATACCACGCACGACCTTGGCTACACTTGAGAATGGAATTAAATTTTTATATCTGATTCCATTCTGTTCCTGGTAGTATTTACGCCACTTTACTTCGGGGTTAAGTTCATTTATACTAAAAGCAGAATCGCCAATATCGTTAAGTGGATAATTAGAAATATAGTTCTTAATCAACTCTAAGTCATCTATTTTCTTAAGGGTTGAGAACCTCACTTTTTGATTGTGATTATCAGTTGAACACAAGAGAATACAGGCCGTTGTCAGAGCATCATCAAAAACATTTTCTTCAAAGTCGAAAACAACAATATGCCTTAGAACTTTGCTTTTTATTAATGCCGATTTAACAAGTTTGCCATAATCTGAATTCAAAAATTCCGAAGGTATGATATAGGCAAGTCTGCCATTGGGGTTTAGCTGGTAAATAGACTTAAGTAGAAAAAGAGTATAAAGATTTGTAAAGCCATTGAGTTTAATCTTTAAACGATTTTCGAGTTCGTTTAAGATGGTTTTGTTGTCATAATCGTGAAACTTAAAATAGGGTGGATTGCAAATAATACCATCATATTTATGGTTCCAATCGTTAAACATATAATCTTCCAAATGAAGCTCAACTGTGGCGGTATCTTCAAAGATTTGTTTTGCTTTCAAATAAATAGTCTCATCGACATCAAATCCCTTAATGGAAAGACCTTTTTCCTTGGTTAACAAGGCTCTTGAAAAGACTCCAAGTCCAAAGGCTGGTTCCAAAACAGTTTCTAAATTTTTATTTCCAAGCAGCCAATCCACCATTAACGATGCCAACTGAAACGGCGTAAAGAATTGGGCAAATTTCTTCCTGTGTTCTAACGAAATTGTTTTGGAGTATTCCTTTTCAACTACATTATTTGTTGCAAACGCTATGTCTTTAATGTCAATCATTAGAATTCTTTGATATCAATGCCAAGAATGTTAATCAGATTATCCACATCAAGATAAGCTGTTCCGCCCTTGAAGGTGACATAGAATAATAGTCTGCCCCTGTCCATTTCTTTTCTCACGCTTTCGTGAGTAGGCTCTTCAACTTTTGATGCAATGGATATTCCCGATTTCGAGTTAATTTTGATCGTGGTTTTGTTCTGATTTTTGGTATCTGTTTCAACTGAAAAGATAATACCTTCGTTGTTTGAATCGGAGATGATAGACAGAATTTGCTCAAATGAAATTCCGTAAACCTTATCGAAGAAAACCTGGAAATAGAAATGGGGCACATTGAAGGTTTCAATCCACTTGTAAACAACTTTGATGTCTTCAACTTTTGGAGTTATGGAAAGATAGTCGCGCTTCTGGATTTCCCTGATCGCTTCTTTGAGTGTTTTAAAGTGGGCTTTCAATTCCGACAGCCGTTCTGTTGAACTCCAACTCGGAACTCTGAAATCAGTTACCGGTAATGTCTTAAGCGTAATGTTTTCGAGCAAGTCAATGTACGCTTGTCGCGATGGGTGGTTTAACTCATCCCTAAATTCGGTAAGAATAATATCTTTGGTCTGTAAAGCAATTTGACTGAATTTTTCAGTCCGAACATGCATGGCTTCTTCGTATTTGTCGATCAGGAATGCACTTGACCTTACTTCGATACCGGCGATTGCCTTTTTTACATATTCAGTAATCGTATCGTGTGGAATTTGGCTGATGTCAAAACCTAAGTCAGCCTTAAAATCTTCTTTCCTGAAAATTAACAAGTCTGGTCTTTTCCCGATTGTGTCAAGCTCCTCTTGAAATTCTTGATAAAAAATATCGAAACCGTCTTCACCTGCCACTAAGTCATCTGACTTGCCGTATTTTACAGCGACAAAGTTCCTGGATGTTTCGTTTATTGCTTTAAATACCAAATTTTCAGCCCAATCTCCCTGCTCTTTATTTGTAATGAAATTTGATGATGCCTGTGTAGGTGTTCTCGCAAGGTCTCTTGGTAGGCCAAAGTCCACCAAAGCACCTGGAACTGTTTTAGTTAATTCTGTTATTTTGTCGTAATAGGTCATATGCAATCTGAATTCTACAAAGTTACATTTTTAATTCTGTTGATCCGTCTGCTCAATGGCAAAAGACGGCTCTTAGGAGTTTTGTCTTAAGTTGAAACAATTCGAAAAATATCCCGGAGGGATAAAATGTGTATAGAAATGGATGCTACGAGTGGATATTCAACTCCAGCCGGAGTTGAACAACTCTGCAATCGTCATTTTCTATAAATAGATGACCTCTCTGAGCTCGTGTTGATCTTCCTGTAGTTTTTCAGTAAACCCTAAATAATGAGCATGAAATAATGTCGTACTTATGTTTGTATTTTTATTCGGACTCACCCCCTGCACCTGGCCAACGTCGGGGTGAGTCCCTCTAAAATACGACAATAAATTTTTCCTATTACTCCCTTAATCAACAGGTTCCCATAATTGGACTTTGTTTCCTTCTCCGTCAAGAATATGAACAAATTTACCGTAATCGTAAGTTTCAATATCGTCCAGAATGGTAACTCCTCCTTTTTTTAGTTCCTCAACAAGTTTATCCAGGTTTTCAACTCTGTAGTTAATCATGAAATCCTGACGAGTAGAAGCGCCAAAGTAATCTGTTGTTTCAGGAAATGGAGTCCATTGTGTTTGTGCTTTCGTTGCACTGTCTGGACTTTCATACCACTCGAAAGTTGCGCCATATGGATTGGCTTCTAATCCAAGGTGTTTTTGATACCATTCAGTCGTTTTTTGGGGGTCTTTGCATTTAAAGAAAACACCCCCAATTCCGGTTACTTTTTTCATCTGTCGAAATTTTCAATTTTTGTTTCTGCAATTTTCGTATCAATTTCAGTTTTTCAATTAAGCTCTCAACGAGATGGAATAGCCATTTATACATTTTTGGTTGGTATGAGCGTTTGTTCTTATGGCTGTTTCATCTGTAAATATTGTTGTTAATTTGTTGAAATTTAAATGCGTACATGTGGAACTCCATGCCATAAAAATAGCTTTCTCCACAAGATTTACACGACCTTTTGTACCACCACCTTGAATATTGTTACCGTGGCAGGTTCGTTTCATTCGTAAATAATTTGCTTTTTAATTGACGAATGGAACTCACATACCAACATTTTCATCGGCGTTTGTGTTTTCTTCTATTTGATATTCTTTGGTCATTGGAAATATTCTGCGGCCTAATTTACAAAAAAATATAGCCTCTACATTCAAAGGATCAAATTAGCATCCCGGGAAGAGGGGTTCCCATAAGCATAGAAATAACGAATTTTTGTATTTGATACGGCCGAACTGGATTACAAAGCCAGAACTAAAAAGTGTCCATTACAAACTGATACTAGCTCTGCCAACTTTTATATATCCCGATGAGCTGGATTACAAATCGTCACCAGCGACTGCAACTTTTAGGCATATTCCAAGGAGCAAGGGTGAGTTATTTTAAAATACGACAATAAATACTTTTCATTACTTAATTCATAAAAATTCTAGAAAAAAATGAAATTTAGTTATAAATTTAACATGTGATAATCCTAACAAAATATTCACGCTAGCTTTTATTATAATAAAATGCAATAGTGTAAATATTTTTCTAATTCGAATAATTCAAAAGTCAAATGAAAACAAAAAACTGTTTTGTTGTGATGCCATTTGGTGGTGATTTGGAGAAAGTATACAATGAAGCAATTCTTCCTGCACTTAAATCTATAAATTGCAAGTCAATCAGATCAGATAAACAACTGGAACCAATTATCATAGAGGGGATACATCTAGGAATAAAGAACTCAAATGTCTGTATTGCTGATCTTACCGGATTTAATAAAAACGTATTATATGAAGTTGGAATTAGTCATAGTTCCAAAACTCCAACAGTTTTAATAACACAAGATAACCCTGAAAACCTACCATTTGATTTGAAACACTACAGGGTAATCACATATAAACTTGACGAATTAGTTAAATTACAAGAAAAAATATCTAAAGTGGTGAAGAACCTATTAGAGTTAGAAAAGATTCCGTTCCAAATTATTCAGGAAATGTTGATACCTAAAAGCCTTGAAAGTAATAATTTTCATCCATATATAATTGCCTGTAGTCCTTTATCCTGGAGAACAGCGCGTCAAACCGGAGGTGGTTATAAAAAAATTAAAAATACTTATGGCGATCATATAGGTGTAAGAGGAATCATTCAAGCTTTTGGGCTTATTAAAGGATTAGATACACTCCCAGAATTGATAAATTCTGGTGATTTTGCAAAAGAAACAGTTTTAGAAAAGGCCAATATATACTGTATTGCAAGTCCTAAAGCTAATCATTGGACAAAAATACTTTTACAAGAGTTTTGTGAAAACAAAAGCCCAAAATTCTCCTTTAGGCCAGATATAAATAGTTCTGATTTAAGAGATGTACATATAAATATCCACATGGGCAACGATAGATATTTACCGCCAGGGTGGGATGATTCATTGGATAGATATAAACATGACTTTGGTCTTATAGTCAGAGGGCCACATCCTAGGATTTCAGATTGCATGATAATGATATTGGCAGGAAGAGGATCCATTGGCACAGAAGCTGCTTGCCGTGCTGTAACTGAACCAACATTTATTAAAAAAGTAAAAAATCAATTAATGCTGTGTGGCGATACCGATCTAAATAAGCATGATCAGGCATTCTGGGCAATCGTAAGTTTAAAAGCAAGTAATGAAACAAATAGAGATGTGGATATTAATAGTTTTGAAGTGATTGCCGCAAGACCATTTAAAGAATCGAGTATGACAAAATAGCGAGATTTTATTGGATATTGATAACTCTGTCATACCAAGCCCATCTAGATTTGTGCTATGCTATTCGATGTGGCTGGTGCTGATTTGCAATCAGCACCTCTTAACTTCGGATCTGTGATCCGCTTCAAGCACCTAAACGAATCGTATTTCTACCAAGCCTTTCTCCCTTGAATAATCGCGTGCCGAACTGTAAAGATAATCTTCTGGCCGTCCACTGGATTATAAATCCAGAACTAAGAGGTGACGATTACAAATCGTCACCAGCGACTGCAACCTTTGGGCATATTCCAAGGAGCGGGGGTTTGCGTGGCGGATTGCGGGCTTTTTTCCTATCGAAAAGCACCGAAGTCGAAGCGGCGCAGAAACCTTGATTAACGTAACCATTCGGCCAACTCCGTGTTGTTTTTATGAGCAGAGAGTTTCTCTTTCAGAGCTTCTCTAAAATGTTCTGAGAACTTTGAGAGGCTTCGAAGATCGGATAGGTTCAGTTATAGGTTTTGGGTTTACCGGTTGAAGTTGTGCGGGAGCAGTTCGGCCAGGTCTTTGGAGTAATCGTTGTCGTAACTGTGGACGTTTTCCAGGAAGTAAACCAGCCATTGGCGGAAATTTACCTGGTGAGCCTTACAACAGCCCATCATGGAATAGATGATGGCTGCGTTTTCTGCCGCATCGTCATTTCCGCAGAATAACCAGTTTTTCCGGCCTAAAGCAATGGGGCGGATGGCATTTTCGCCCAGGTTATTGTCTATTTTCAACCGGCCATCCAAATGATAGCGGGTCAGCTTGTGGTAAATGTTGTAGGTGTAGCGGATGGCTTTCCCGATGCGTCCCTTGGGTAAAACCTTTGGGAACTCATTTAACAGCCATTTTTCGAAAGCTACCATAATGGGGTAAGCCAGGCGCGAACGAAGTTCTGCCCGCTGGTCGAACGAGAGGTTTTCCTGATCGGCCTGTCGTTCCACATCATAAAGCAGGCTGATTTGTTCCAGGGCATACGAAGCCCGTGCCTTATCTTCGCTCAAAGCTTCTTCAAATTTACGGCGTGCATGGGCCCAGCACCCGATGGGCAGGACTCCTTTCTTGTTTTCGTACATATCGTAAACGGCATAACCATCGCTCTGGATCACTCCCTGGTAATCTTTAAACAAATGCAGGGCTACTTTTTGGGCCCGGGAACCGTGGTCGTAATAAAAAAAGACCAACTGGTCCATCACTGCCCGCACCATCCAGATGTACCCTTTAACTGCCTGGTGCTTTTCGTTGTTGATGATCGGGATTGTGGTTTCGTCGCTCTGGATATAATCCGACCCCAGCACCAGTTCCTGTAACCGGTAATAGCTTGGGCGCATCAGCCCGGCCACCTCGGCAAACCAACCGTTGATCGTTGCCGGGGCAAGGGAGATGCCTTGCTGTTTGAACATCCCGATCTGGCGGTAGAAAGGAAGGTGGTTCACGTATTTATCGATGACCATATCGGCCAGTACGCTTGCCCCGGCATAGCTTTTGGCTATGGGCAATGCAGGCATGGGCGCTGTAACAACCTGTTTCTCGATGTCCGGCCCCTGGCTTTTATTTTTCAGCACATATTTGTGGCGGATAATCCGGCGAACGTACCACCTTGCAGGGTCACGTTCGAGTACTTCGGTAACTTCGGGGGCCAGTTCAGCCCAATGTTCAGGGTTAATTTCCTGTTCAGGAAAAATATGGGTTTCTTCCCGTGGAAGGCTTTCGGGCAGAGGTTTGCGTACCGGATGTTTTTTTTCTTTTACCTGAACAACCCGGATAGCCTTGTACTTCTCGATTTCTTCTTTGGCGTTGGTGGCCAGTTCTTTTTCGTCCTCAAGCAGGTCAAGCCCCTCAAAATCGAGTTTCCGTTGCCGGGGGTCTTCCGGAATGTATTTTTCGCTGGATTTGCCCCATATTTTTCGTTGAAGCGTCTCTATTTGTTGTTTGAGCTTGAGGATGGCCTGATCCAGCGTGCTGATGGTCTGTCCCAGGTGGTCAATTTCCTTGTCTTTTTCGGTGATTTGTTGCTGGTAAGAGGTGCGTTCTGACTGGAAGTTTTGGAAGCCGGCAAGTTGGCTTTTCAACCTGGCTGTTTCCCGGTAAAGCTCATCGCGATGTTCCAAAATTTGTTGTACAAACAGCTCTTCTTCAGTAGTCATCCATCCTTGTTTTTGATGGCTCGAAGATACAAAATATTAACCTGTAAATCAAGTATAAACCCATATATTACAGGCTATTCAGAGTTTTTTTTGTCCTCTTTTTTTATTCTCTTTTTCTCCGGTAGAAACACCTTGGACGATACTCATCAGTTCCTGCCAGCTGGTTTGAAACGTGTGGGTGTCTGGATCAAAAACAGGAAGTTTGAAACCGCCTGATTCCAGTTTCAGGTGGTAGATCACCAATCCGCCGCATTCCATGTGCAGGATCTTCATACTGGTACACGGGCGGTTGATGAAGATAAACACTTCACCGTCCTGCACGTTACGGCCCATCTGGTTGGTCACCATTCCGCTCAGGGTGTAAAAGCTCCGGCGCATATCGGTGGGGTACGAATACAGGTAATACCGCATCGAGGGGGTTAGACTGAACATCTTACCGGTGTGCTAAGAGCAACAACGACTGTAAAACCTGTACATCGGGCAAACTGCCCAGTTTTACACTCACCCCGTTGGGATAACTTATTTCGCATGAAAAGGCGGAGTGCTGAACATCCTGGTTGTTTCGAACCGGAACATGGCTGGACCGAAGGTGTTGTCCGTTTTCAAAAACAACCGGAACGAAACCACCTTTGGGCGGTAGTTGCCCTTTGAGTTTGTTTTGCCAGTAATAGAATTTGGCTTCGTTGATCTGATGGTTGGCGCAATAATCTCGGATAGTCAGCCCCGATACCACAAACTCGTCATAAACGGCCCGGAATTTTTTCTCGTTGTACATGTCGTTTGCTTTGATGTAAACGGCAAACTTATAGACCGCCATGCAATATTAGTAGACGCAATTTAGCGAATGCTTACTGATTAACCTCACCGAAACCGACCTTAATTATATACGCTGTTATGCAATCGCCCTTTTACATTCTGTTTATCATGTCTTTAAAGTACCCGTAGTCTTTGTCAACTAAAATTCGTCTGTCGAGATAGCAATTGAATTTTTCACAAGATGTTTCGGGTAACAATGTACAACTAAAACAAGCAGAAAGATTCAAGTTTGCAACTCCCTGTCCGTGTGTATGGTAACAAATTGGATCTGTCGCACAGTCCATAGCACGAATCATTGCAGACTCAATTAGCTTCCCAATTTTGTTATCGTCGCATATTGATGTTATTCCTCCGTAACTTCCTTCTGAACCTGCAATAGTATATATCAAAACGCCGTTCATTTCGGGATTTTCGTCAATGTAAAGTCGCTCTTGAATTGATGTTGATGGATAACCGCACAAATACTCCAATTCTTTAATGATTAAATGCGAAAATGTATGAATGAGAACATATTTTGGGTTTAAGTCAAAGTCTTCATTAAAAGTCGATTCAAACTGTTGTTTGTTTCCGATTAAAATTGAAACCCGTTCTTGTATTTTGGGGTTGTTTTTAATCCATTCATCCAAAATTTTATTATCAAACTCAAAAAACACACCCTCTCCAAAGCTTTCAATTGCTGGTAAATATTTTGTTGCTTTACCATAAGTAGAAGTGAATTTTTTGACGATACTTTCAATTGAGGTTTTTTCAGGGTCTTCATCTTCTAAAATTGCATTTGATGCAATTGGCTCTTGTCTTGTGTACGAGGTCTGAACAGACGAGATTTTTATTTTATCCATTTTGAAAATGGATTTTATCAAATCACTTTGAAAAAAATAGCTGTCTATTTTGTTGAAAATCAATTTTTCTTCAATTATCTCGCTATCTTTTTTAGTTATGAATTTGTATTCGTCAAACCTGTATTGGTTTTCGGTTTTTGCAATTTCAAATTTCCTTTCGCTGAAATTGTTATCAATCAGTTTCTGAATAGTTTCGGAATCTATATCAATGTTTTTATAGCGTTTTAGATTTCTCGAAATTGTTTGGGCATTACTTCCGTCATTGTATTCTTCTTTTATCAAGTTGATTGAAAATTCATTTAGCTCATCATTGGCAGGAATGAAAATACTCGACAAAATATTTGGGTAATAAACACTATTACTTGAACGAATAACGGGTTTAAATAAAATGTCTGTTTCCTTTGTATTCGGAAGCAAATCTTGAATTTTCACCCTTAAATTAAATAGACCCGAAAGTGTTGTAAAGTTTATTTGCTCTCCGTTTTTCCTTTTTGCAATTATCCAAATACCTTTTAAATCGTCTAATTTATCAGATGTTTTATATTCAAAAATTACATCTTCCGGAACTTGAATATTTGCGAGTGTGATAATTTCTTCTTCGCTTGTTGTTTCGTTAGGCTCTGAATTTTCCTCTTTTTTTCTACCTCTGAGCAATGACCACTTATCCCAAGGAATGTCGGCAATTTCCCCATTTGGCGATGTTAGGATGAAACGAGCTTGTTCCAAGTCGTAAAATTTTTTCTTTTTATCTCTGTTTTTGACGTAGCAACTGTAACACTTTGGCGGATAAAAATTGTCTTTATGGTACGAATCGACATTATTTTCCCAATTTCTTTTCCAGTTATCAATTCTGTCAAAACGGTTACAGTTGTTGCAGTAAAACCATTCAGGAAAATATTTTGCAGATAAGAATGCAAATGGATTTTCGGGCTTGAAACCTTGTTTTAAATCATTAACAGGAATTTTTATCAAGTGTTCTAACTCTTGAAAGTATTTGCTTAATCGGTTTTTGAATCTTTTGTCAATGACAAAATTGTGTTCTTCAAATTGTCCGTTTATGGTTTGAAAAAAAGGCCACTCGTTGAAGTTGTCAATCAATATTGAACCGTCTCTTGTTTCAATAATAGAACCAACACCACCATACGAACTAATGGCTTTTCTTGTTTGTATTTGCTCAAATTGTCCCATTATCTGTTTATTATTTTTACAATACTATTTGTGTCAATTTCTCTCATTGACATCATCAAGCTCCAATCGTCTAAGTCGGACATTTTTTTAACTAGAATTTTGTAGGTCAAGTCGCCTTCTTTTGTTGCCCATTTTTCGGATAGAACTTTTAATTTTTTTAAAGCGTATTCCAATTGTTTTTTATTTTTGATTCGTTCAGAAATAAAAAGTTTAAGTTCTTCGTAATTTCCTGTAAACTCTTTTGCACGTTTGTCTAAATACAAACCCTGTTTGTGTCTTACATAACAAACCAATAAACTTGCTAGAACTTTATCCAAAGCAACTTCTGTAAATGGAGTAACGCTCAACGGTTCTACGAATTTGTAATATGCGTTATTGAAAGTAACGTAATTTTCAAAATACGATTTGTCTCTTGAACGATTGGCATCCAATAAATTGATAACAATCCCTTTATCTTTTCTTCCAACACGACTTGATGCTTGAATGTATTCGGCAACATTTTTTGGTTGTCCATTCATCAGCATTACATTCAGTCGTTCAATATCAATACCAACCGAAAACATATTAGAAGCCAAAACCAAATCGACTGTGTTTTGCACAAAAGTCAATCCATCTTTACCAATTAGACTAAACTTCATTTCAAGTTCGTCTAACAGCTTTTTGATAGAATTGCTTTCAATTCTACTCGTCAATTCTTTTGTTCTTCCTGCAAGCCCAAAATAATTAAAGCCGTAAATCTGTTTATTAATTTGATAACGATTGTGTAAGAGTTTCAAGAAATCTGAAATTTCCGCAGGAACCTTGTTGTAAACCTTACCAACATCACGCAAGCTGTTGTAAAATGAAACAATTGTCCAAAAAATATTTTCTTGGCTTATTGCTTCTTCTTTCGATAGTTTCTCCTTTTCTCTGTAGTACTTGAACAACTCAATGCGAGCTAAAAGTAAATTTCCTAAAATTCGTATTTGTGAATTTAATGCTGTTTTCCCAGTTGGCATAAAACCAATATGCTTTCTTTTGCTTTCGGTTGAAACATAAGAGAAAAAGTTGTCATCATAAGTCACTCCCATTGGTGGAAAAATGTTCAGTTCTCTATTCCCATACAACATTGCGACTTGTTGCTCTGTATTTCGGGTTGTTGCCGTTGATGTAATGATTTTAGGCTTTCTACTTCCTTTCGTTGAAAGCATTTCTACAATAGATTCGTATAAACCTGTAATTGAACCCAAAGGACCACTCAACAAGTGTAACTCATCTTGAATAATTAAATCAGGTGGTTGTTTATTTCTGTCTTTTTCTTCTAATACAGAATTGAAAAGTTTATGTCCTTCTTGTCTATGTGAAAGCATTGCGAATTTATCTACTGTCGCAAACAGTAAAGTCGGTGGGTTTTGGTAAATTTTATCATCTACAAAATAAATTGGCAACTCTTCATAAAATGCACAATCAGGATTTAAGCAGTTGGTCGAAAATGTATTGTCGGTTGCTTTGTAACCCAAATCAAATTTACCCGAATTGTTTTGTGTGACCAGATTACAACCACACCAAGAGCAGTTAGTAATTGGGAAAGTATTTGCTTTACGGTAGTCACCCGCTCTTTTGTTATTTAGCTTTGTAATTTCATCAAATACTTTTTTGAAAATTGTTCGAGCGTCAGAATACGAGTTTGGTGTTGTTGATGCTCCAACCCACATTCCAATTGAAACTTTATCATCGCAAAAAAAATAATTATTGTCTGACTTAAAGTTTCTTCTCAAAAAATCTAATGAAAGAATCAGTTTTGTTGCTCTTTCAAATTGTTGGGCGGTCAACAATCGCAATGTGTATCGCATTATTACGGAAACTCCGTCAGCATCTTTACCGTGTAAAATTCTTCGGCTAATTATTGTGAAAGCCGTAATTGCCAAATATGCTTCTGTTTTTCCGCCACCTGTTGGAAACCATAGCAAATCAACGACATTGTTTCTATCGTCTGAGTCTTCTTTGATTATTGATTCAAGATTCAGAAGGAAAAATGCCAATTGAAATGGTCTGTAATTTGGCTTGAACGAATTGTTTTTGAAAAAGTCTAAATCATTGTAATTGAAATTTTTGTCAATTTCAGATAACTCAATTCCCTTTTTACCAAACAAATCTTTGTTTGAGATTAGCATTTGGATATACATTGCTGTATTCGCCAATAAAAAAGATTTAAAGGCGGTTTCGTTATCATTTAGAAAATCAATGTTTTTGATTAGTCTTTCGTATGTTTTATTCTGCTTTTCTAAAATGGTGCGTAATGATTTTTTGTAATTATCTTCCGTAGTTGTTTTTTGTTGTTCCGTTATCCAATGCTTGTACTCTTTGGCAAATAGTTTTAGCTTTTTAATGATTGTTGATTTATCAAGGTCAGTCCAAATTGAAAGCTTTTTTAATTCGGTTATGTCCTTCAAATCTGTCGGGAAAGTGTCTTTAAAAGCGTTACTGTAATTTTTAATATCAACTTCTGGTAAAAAAGTAGTTTTTAGTTCGGTTGGATTATTGTCATTGTTCCAAGTAACGGCACAACCGTGCCCAATTGCGAAAGAGTTCTCTTTGCGGTATTGAAAATTGATTAGGTTTAGCTCTTCGTCAAAAGGATTTGTTTCTGAAAGTTGTTTATATGCTTTAAATGTAACGCCTGAAATTGTTATCTCACCTTGAAAAATTGTTTTTGTATTTAAAAGTTCATTGCCAAACGAAAATTTATTTTTTGGGTGATTCAACCTATTTGCCAGCAAGATTTTTATGAATTTACCGTAATGCGTTTCATAAATCTTCTTGTAGTAGCAAGTAATAATGGAATTGTCTTCATGATTTTGGTCTATGGGATATTCCTTTGATTCATCAGCACTGATTTCTGATAAGTTTAGCTGAACAATCACAGGTTCTCTTTTTACTCTTTTCCAAAGTCGTTGCCCTAATATTAGTTCACCTTTTTTGTAACCAATACTGTCAATTAATTCCTGTTGATTTTCGTTTTCCTTAAATCTACTTCTGTAATTACGAACGGACAAACCACCCTTTGTAAATTCCTCATTGTTTAAGGACATTAATCCATTTTCATAGTTAAAATATTTACTGACCGAATTGTATGGGTTTTCGAAAAACCTTTTGAACTCCTCTTCTGAAATTTCTATTACTGCATCTGTTGGGTTTATTTGAATGTACTTTGCATAATTGAAAGTAACGGTCAAAGTTTTTGCATCTTTTGGAACGCAAAAAGTCAAACCGAAATTTGTCGGAAAATATTGGTTGGCTTCTGAATACTCTTTCTCGGGTTCAACATTTTTACTTTTATCTACATCTTCCTCAAAATCATTATTGCTTTTATTTGATTGCTCGAAATCAACTCCAAGGTCGTCATCTTCGATTTCAGCGTTTGCATCATTGGTCTCTTTTTCGCCAATAGAAGTTTCAACATCACGTTCGGGAAATAAAATGCCTGAATAATACCTGCTTAAAGGATAATCGGAAATGATCTCGTTTTCAGAATCGGAAACAAAAATATCAGAACCGGGGCCAATCAAGTTATTTTGAATGGTATCCCGAAATATCAATCTTGGTTCATTAACGTAGTTACACATCTATTAAAGTTTTTTTAATTATGGACTTTTCTTGTATAGTTGCTGTCAGTTTTTCTAAAATGTCGTCAGGCAATTTTTCTAAAGAATCGCTTTTTTCTTCTTTGTTTGAAGCGATATAGTCCAATAAATCATTGCCTAAAATTTTTCCTGCTTGTTGCCTTATGGAATGGTCTTTTTTAGAATACATCTTAAATTTGTCAAATTCAGTTACAATCAAGTCATTTGCACAATTATTCTTCAAACAGAAATCACGGATAACCTCCATTGTTTTTACCCTTGGAAATCGTGTTACACAATCAGAATCTATATAATTTCGGAATGTGTTGTAATGGATTTTGTATGAATGGAAAAGGGAGTCGTACAGTCTTTCTGTACTTCCAAACTGCACGGATAAGTCCTTTAATGTCTGTTTCCAACTATCGGAATACTTATCAAATGAATCTAACAAATTATCGGTGTCAAAGATTTTCAGGATTTTTCTAAACTCCTCTTTGCTATTGTTTTGATAAAATCTAATGGTTGCATTACAGTACAGTTCTCCAATGGTTGTTTTTATTTGTTCTCTATTTTCAATCAGGAAAACACCTTTTGACGAATCAAATTTGTCTATGGTTCCGTCACTAAACTGAATTTCGTAAATAGCACTTTCTTTAGGCAAATCAAGAGCTTCATAAGGATTGTTTTTGAAGTTTTCATTATTGAAATCAAATGAAAAAATATCATCTAAATCTCGTTTCTTCACTTCTGTTGAATGAGTGTAATTTGTTTTGAAAAATTCTAATCTGTCTTTATGATTTAATTTTGCCTTTTCTTGATTCTGATAGACTAGCTCAACATTATAAAATGAAATTTCATCCAAATTCTCATAGCATAAAATTTCGCAATCTCCTTTTATGTATTTGATTTTTGTATATAGTTCCATATTGTTTAAATAGGGAACTATTATCAATTTGTTTTTGGAATTTTGGTCGTCATTCAACCATTTGTCTAAGTAAAGTTTTGAATTGTCTATTCGTTTTTCGCCTATCAGATGAAAGTTGTAGATTTTTTCATTTTTTATTTGAGCAAAAACGGCATCATAGTTTTTCTTTTCTACGATTAGGTAAATTGGTTTAGGATTAATTTCTTTTGCTTTTTGTTTGATGTAATTCCACTTCAAATTTTCGCGTTCCAATGTGCTTGAAATTTTGGAAAACAAATTGAAAATTCGGTCTGTGTAACCCTTGATTGTATCGGGGTTGTAAATATCTTTATCGTAAAAAAGATTGTTTAATTCTTCTGAAAAGGCTTCGCTCTGAAAATAATGATTTAGGCGATCTAAATACTCTTGATAAATTCCTTTTGACAAATTAGTGTTTACCAAAATTACCCTTAGGAAGAAGTTCGTGTACTTCAAGATATAGGCAAGGTTTACCTTACTTTCATCTTTTATTTTTTGAATTTCTTCCTTTAATTCTATGAATAGGGAATAAAGAGTGTCATTTTGCAAACAAACTTTTTGCGTGTTGTTTGGCAATTCATCATTGGCAATTTTTACTTCGTCATTGGACCACCACCATTCTAAAAATTGATTTTCAGAACTTGGCTTTTCAGTACCAATTATGATGACGTTTTTGTACTTGTCTCGATATCTTTCTTGCAGAATGAAATCAAAATCATCACGATACTTGGAGTCTCCAATAATTATAACTTCGTCAAATGTTTGGTTCTGATTTAGTAGAAATTTTTGTGCGGAATCGAAGTCATTGCAACATTCCACCAAGTAGCTGAAAAAGGGTAAATCATTACTAATTTTTCCATTCTTATTTGTGTATCTAATAGGCAAAAATTTACTTTCCTTGTAAAAACTTTTTTCTGCAATTACTAATGTCCGATTTTTAAAGTCGGTGATGAAAGGAAACTTATCGTTGAAAGTTGATGTCAAGAATTCCCGGTAAGAATCTACATTCTTTGCTGCATTTTTGTTGTCAACCAAATTAGGATTTAGTTTTGTAAAATTCTCTTTGTTAAAAGAGAAATCAGATATTCCTAATTCATTTTTTTTGGGAAATTTATAATTCACCCAAACTTTTCCGTCATATGTGCTTCTAACTTTGAAAATTCGATGTTCTTTCCGGTACTTTTTGTAAATCAAATCTTCATTATTCAGAATAGGATAAGTTTTTTCGTAATTAAAAAAATTTTGGTAAAGTTTGATTAGAACTATTGAGTGAAAAATTGAAGCAAAAAAGTTTTCTCTATATTCGTTTTCGGGTATGCTTATGAAAAAATCATTTTTATTTGAAGTGTCATTTAGGACATATTGGTAAATCAAGTGAAAGTTTACAAAGTCAAATATTCTATATTTCTCAAAATCAGCCTTTCGCAGATTGATTTCGTCCGAGTAGCATTCCTGTACTTCGGAGTATATTTGGTTAAGGTAATTTTGGATTTGTAATTTCATTCAATACCATTCATTTTTATTCGCAGTGTTCTTGTCGGGTGTTGCATAGTGTGTAAACACTATTGTTGTTATTTTTCTGTTATTATATTTCGAAATGTTGTTATACCGCTAAATTGGCGTATAGCAACACCTATGTATCGATTTTATTGGCATCTGTCAGATTTCTTGTGTCAACTAAAACCCTATGCCGTATAGGATATGAATCTTTTTCCTGATCCCCACCCCATCTCCGGCATTCATCTCCTTCCCCGCAAAATTCTCTGATTGTTTAATTTGTCATTCTAGTCTGTCAAACTTACAAAAAGTCGGTTAAATAAACCATAAGCCGATTATTATTTATATTGCGTATAAATAATTGATCCGGCGAGGAGTACCTGCCGGATCAATTGTAAGGTGTTTGCGCTTTTTCGGTTGCCGATTATTTTTCGGGCTCTTTGCTTTCGGTGTCGGGGTTTTCGTCGTCCTTGTTGTAGCGCGTACCGTAAGGAACAATTTTACTTGTACTTACGAACGTTTTGTAAAAATCGAGGTTGGTTTTCTTGTATGGCACCATTAGCCGTTTAGTTTGCTCTTTGGTAATCTCCAGCGCTTTTTGCAGCAATTCGGTAGTCTTCTCGTTCGACCGTTTTCGTACATTGACATTCGAACGCATCCTGGCCAGCGAACTTTTATAAACCGCAATTGCATCGGCGAAAGCATTCCGTTCATTTTCCGAAAGGTTAAACGGGACCAATACATCAGCTTTTTGCTTCAGAGTGGCGAGTATGCTGCTGGCCACCGAAGCCAGGGCGGCATCGCGCATGGTTTGCAGTTTCGACAACGGATAGCTAATTTGTTCCTTCAAGGTGTCGTCGCCCGATTTCGAGGCGTATGCGCCCAGAACCGAGATTACTTCGAACAACACCTCGATGAGGTACTTTTTGTCCTTGTCCTTTTGGGTGGCCAAGCCTTCCTTGTTTTTACTCAGGGTTTCGTCGAGTTGTTCAACTTCTTCTACCAACACTTTGGTTTGGTAAATGGCTTCGGCCAGCGGGATGTTTTGCGCCCAAAGCTCCTGGCGTTCTTCAAAAAATTCCATCAATGCCGACAGCATGATCAGCGTGTTTAACTTTTTCTTTTCCATACTAATTTAAATTTTTGAGGATTAAGAAATTGGTTTGCTTTTCCACCGGCATAAACTGAATCAGGAATATCGAAATACCTGTACTTTCTGTCCGGACCCGGTGAATCATCTATTTTTTTGCTTTTGAGGTTTCCTAAATTCATTTTGTTTTTTTCTGATTTCCCTTTGTTAAGAAATTATCGGTTCCTGTTTCAAAATTATCTTCTTCTTGTTGCTGCTAATTTTGTATTGCAACGGTCTAAACTCATATTGAAATAATCTAAATTCAAATTGAAAAAATATTTATTCATTTTAGTATTAGTTAAATTCAATTTGCTTGTTTCTAAATGTTTTCTGTAAATATCTAAATTCATTATCACCGTATCTAAATATGTTTTGACAAAAAATAAATACTGTATGAAGTACTCTTAATGCACAATCAAAAAATCTTTAATCGCGTTGTCAACTTCATAAAACGCTTTCTCAGTATCTTGAACCGCGTTAGTGGAAATTCAATTACCAGCTATGGCAGTTTGGAGGCCCGTCGGTTTACCTGATACCACACTGGTGGCCTCAAAAACCGCATTCGTTCAGTTTTAAGTGCAAGTCTTTTCGTCTTTGGCGATTGTTTCGAACGCCGGACTTGCCTTCAGGCAAACTTGCAGCTTAGTTGTTTTCGCTTCATTTGGTGTTTATCGGTATTGTTTGATCCAATAATCCTCTTATTCGTCTCTGTTTCAAACCGATTGACTGCCTAATTTACGAAATTATGTGCGTTTTAGAAAATCGTATGACCGAAAAATGGGTAATAAATTAAAAATGTGCGTTTTTTTTCATGAAGCGCGCATTTTACGGTATGAAAGCACTGTTTTTCTTCGTGAACGAAAAACCGGCCTCTGAAAATATGCCCCAAATGACTTCCAGCCTTTGGCGCTTTTCTGGACCTTTGGGAATATATAGCGCCTCTGTTACCTGTTTTCCCGGACAAACAAAACTTCTGATTGGTTCTTTAGTGGCCCTACACCGTTTTGTTTGGATTTTGTTTTAGGTTGAAACACTTCAATGGGTGTAAGGTAAAACCTTATTTTATTTAGGGTAACCTTAGTAGAAAGCGTGGTAAAAAAGATTTAACCTTATTAATCTGTCTGGTAAACAATGAGGTAATAAGGTTAAAGTCCACTATAACATCCTATTATACTGAGGTTACTTTTAAAAGATAAGGTTTAAAAAACTCCTCTTTAAGGAGTATCTATCGTATTGCTCATTGGTTACTCCCCGTATCCGACATGGAACCTCTTTCTTTTTATGCTTTCCTCCGGTCGTATTTCCTAAATTTAAGCCTGGCGCAAAGCCATTGAAAATGACGGATGGAAACTGCAACTATTGCCAGAATCTATTAGTCATCAAAATTATCTATCTGATATTTGATAATTAGGGCTTTTCTATATTAAAAATCAACCTAACTTTATACATCAACTAATCGGTAATCTATTTGAACGTTAACCTATCTTAAAAAAGAAAGTGCGTTGACGTTGTGATTATTTTTTATTAAACCGTTTCACCGTTAGAATTATGCATGTATTGAAGCGTGTTTTCCGGTTTTATTCCGAAGGTTTTTCAAACCTTCCCCGCTGGGGCAAACAAGTTTGGCTGGTTATCCTGATCAAGCTTTTTGTCATGTTCGTAATCCTTAAGATTTTCTTCTTTCCTAATTTCCTGAAGACGAACTTTAAAACCGATCAGGACAGAAGCAATCACGTGTTGGAAAATTTAACAAATATCAACCAATAATTAGAAAACCTATGCTTGAAGGAATCGATGTTTCTTTAGTGGATTGGTCGAGGGCTCAGTTTGCCCTCACGGCCATGTATCATTGGGTTTTTGTACCATTGACCCTGGGATTGGGAATCCTGGTGGCAATTATGGAAACCCTTTATGTAAAAACCGGTAACCCCGAATGGAAGCGAATTACCAAATTCTGGATGACCCTGTTTGGAATTAATTTCGCTATTGGTGTGGCAACCGGTATTATTCTCGAATTCGAGTTCGGTACCAACTGGTCGAACTATTCGTGGTTTGTGGGCGATATTTTTGGTGCGCCGCTGGCCATCGAAGGTATCCTGGCATTCTTCATGGAATCAACATTTATCGCCATCATGTTCTTTGGATGGAACAAGGTGAGCAAGAAATTCCATTTAATTTCGACCTGGCTCACTGCAATTGGCGCCAACCTTTCGGCTCTCTGGATTTTGGTTGCCAACGGCTGGATGCAAAAGCCAACCGGAATGGTTTTTAATCCTGAAACTGCCCGCATGGAAATGGTTAGCTTCTGGGATGTTTTATTTTCGCCGATGGCTGTTCACAAGTTCCTGCACACCACTTCATCAGGTTTTGTACTGGCGTCCATCTTCGTCATTGGCGTATCGGCCTGGTTTATCCTGAAAGGACGCGAAATCGTTTTCGCGCGCAAGAGCATCATCATAGGCTCGGTATTTGGATTGCTTTCCATTTTTTATACCATTTTAACAGGCGACAGTTCAGCCCGTACAATTGCCCACGATCAACCCATGAAATTTGCTGCTTTCGAGGGTTTATACAATGGCAGCGAAGGTGCGGGTTTGGTGGCATTGGGCTTTATTTCGCAAAATCAGGCCGACCCGTCGAATGAAAACCTGAAAGACTTTTCAGTAAAAATTGAAATACCCAATATTCTTTCGTACATGGCTTTCCTGAACTGGGATGCCTTTGTTCCGGGAATAAATGATTTGATCAGGGGAAATGAGAAATATGGCATAATGGGCGCTGAGGAGAAAATTAAGCGCGGTAAAATTGCCATCGAAAAGCTGGCTGCTTTCAAGGACGCTAAAAAGGCCGGAAACAAAGCTACCGCCGATTCGCTGAAAACGGAAATTATGAGTACCGGTTTCCAGAACAATTACTTTAAGTATTTTGGGTACGGGTATATTTCCGATCCGCATACGCTGGTTCCAAGCGTACCGCTGTCGTTCTATAGTTTCCATATCATGGTTGTTTTAGGCTTCTATTTCGTTCTTTTCTTCTTCTTTGCCCTGTTCTTTACCCTCAAAGGCAAAGTGCATAAAAAGCGCAAATTTTTGTGGTTAGCTATCTGGACCATTCCTTTGGCTTATGTGGCCAGTCAGGCCGGATGGATTGTGGCCGAAGTTGGCCGCCAGCCCTGGGTTATCCAGGATTTGATGCCTACAATGGCTGCTGTTACAAAAATCAGTTCGGGAGCCGTTCAGGTTACTTTCTGGTTGTTTGCCATCATTTTCACGACCTTGTTGATTGCCGAGCTGAAAATCATGTTACGTCAAATAAAAATCGGACCTAAAACTGAAGGAGGAGCAAGCCATGTTTGAAGCACTGTCGTTACTTAGTTTACAGCAATACTGGTGGCTGATTGTTTCGCTGCTGGGTGCACTATTTGTATTCCTGATGTTTGTTCAGGGCGGTGAAACCCTGCTGTTTTCCATTGCAAAAAATGAACAGGAGAAATCGCTCCTTATCAATACGCTGGGCCGCAAGTGGGAGTTTACGTTTACTACGCTGGTAACTTTCGGAGGAGCCTTCTTCGCATCATTCCCCTTGTTTTATTCAACTTCGTTTGGCGGGGCATACTGGGTTTGGTTTGCCATTTTAGTTTCGTTTGTTATCCAGGCCGTTTCGTACGAGTTCAGGAAGAAACCTGATAATTTCCTGGGCGCAAAAACCTACGAAATATTCTTATTTATCAACGGGTTACTTGGTCCGTTACTGGTAGGCACTGCCGTTGGCACTTTCTTCAACGGCGCCATGTTTAAACTAAACGATTTGAACCAGGTAAGCTGGGGTACTTCGTTTCGCGGGCTGGAAGCTGTATTGACATTCCATAACCTTGCGCTGGGTTTGGCAGTATTGTTCCTTGCCCGTATCCTGGGATTGCTTTATTTCATGAATTCGGTTGCCGATAAAAATATTGTTGAACGTTCGCAGAAAGCTTTGCTTTTGAATACCATTCCGTTCCTGGTGTTCTTCCTTTATTTTGTAATCGCCTTGTTGTTTAAAGATGGTTATGCCTATAATTCGGAAACAGGTGTTGTCAGCGTTGAATCGTACAAATACCTTCATAATCTGCTGGCATTGCCTGTAAACACTTTGCTTTTGCTCATTGGAGTTGTTGGTGTTTTATGGGGCATTGGCACCAGCATATTGAAAGGTGGAACTAAAGGGATCTGGTTTGCCGGAGGCGGAACGGTTCTCACTGTTTGGGCGCTTCTGATTCTGGCAGCTTTTAATAATACCTGCTTCTATCCGTCCATTTTCGATATGCAGTCGTCGCTTCACATCGTGAAAGCATCGTCAAGTAAATTCACTTTGGTGGCTATGAGCTATGTTTCGCTGTTTGTTCCGTTTGTTTTGGCTTACATCTGGTACGCCTGGAAATCGATGAACAGCAAACCGATCAGCACGGAGGAGCTTGAACAGGAGCATCATACGTACTAGAACGGAAAGAGTCGTTAGTCAATAGAAAAGGTATTTTTCTCTTTCCTGATGACTAATGACTTTTTTCAATCATCAATTGAATATGTTGGTGTCATTAATCATTCATCATTCAATGTTGTTTCGTTGAGAGAAACTATTTGGTGAAAATTCGTGCTTCGGAACCTTAGTGGCAAAAAAAGAGCCGCAGGGTCACGAAAACGCAGTACCATCAGGGATGAAATAAAATAACCGGTTTTTAAAAGCTGAAGTAAAATCGAAGAAACGCTTGACGAAACGACATTGATTCATCATTCATCATTAATAAATTGAAGATATGTATTGGAGTTCAATTTTATGGTTTTTAAGTTGGCCAATCCTGGTTGTGGTCAGCTATCACTTGATCAAATTTGTGGTCGTCAAATATCAGGATATTTTGGAAAAGCCTTTGAAGAAGCCAAATTCGTAAGAATAACCAATAGAAACTCCGGAAGAAAAACCGGAGTTTTTTATTGTTTAAAAAATTGCTTCCTGAATTAAACGAATGGATCGATCTAAAGTCTAAGAGTCAAAACTTTAAATACCTAATTTATGAAAAAGTTAGCACTCGCTTTAGTGATGGTTGTTTTTGTATTTTTTCCGGTTTTAGCACAACCCGGTGGCAGTCCCGCCGAACGTTTACAACGCGAAATTGATGGTTTGAAAACGGAGCTTGGCCTCTCGGCCGATCAGCTTACCAAGATTACTCCAATTGTTACGGCAGGACAAGCCAAACAACGTGAAGAATTTACCAAGATGCGCGAATCGGGCAGTTTTGACCGCGAAAAATTCATGGAAATTCGAAAGAAATTTCAGGATGAAATTGATGCCCAGTTAAAAACCGTTTTAACGCCCGAGCAGGTTACCAAACTGGAAGCTTACCGCAAAAAGCAGCTGGAAGAAATGCAAAAAAGAATGCAGGGACAATAAGAATTAGTTTGTTTTCAATTATAGCCAAAACCTTCAAAATGCTTAATGTTTTGAAGGTTTTGGTTTATATGCGGTAATCAATTGTATATCAATAAAGAGCGTGAAGTGAATAACTGATATTCGTATTTTTTTCATATCTTTACCCTATGAATAAAATTCTGGCAGAGCAAGATTTTATAATTGACAGATTAACAAATTCAATTATAAATATTATCTCAGGCGACAGCTTTCAGACAGAAGTTTCCCGCTTAGCCAAAAGCGATTTAAAAAATATTACAAAAAAGAATGGTTGGAATTTTAATTGGAAATCAGAATTTCAAGACATTCAGAAAGAAGTATATAAGTTGACAATCGTCAACAATCCAGGCATTATTCAAGGAATTTTGAGCATAAGCATATTTGACGACCACGTTTATATGAACTTGCTTGAAAGCGCACCGTTTAATATTGGCAAAAACAAGCTTTATGAAGGAGTTGCAGGAAATCTGGTTGCTTATGCTTGTAAAGTATCCTTTCAGAAAGGTTTTGAAGGCTACCTGGCTTTTGTGGCAAAAACAAAGCTGATAAAGCATTACGAAGATACACTGGGAGCATACCATTTCAAAAATCAAAGAATGATAATTGAAACCGAACCTGCCAAACAATTAGTTGAAAAATATTTTAAGGATTAAAATTATGGGAATTATAAGAGAACCGAAAGGAGTTGATTTTATTATTCAAAGTCCGCCATTGACTGACGAAGAAAGAAAGGAAATCAGCGATTTTATAAAAATGCGCAAACTTCAGAGAAAGGCAGAAAAAGAGACTTTAAAGAAAAACAAAATCCAAGCCCCCAAAACTCCGATAAAAGCATAAACAGCTACTGAATTAATTTTCGCCGGGAATTTTTTATATCGGAATCTGCCACATGAAAATTCCGGTAGCCAAAACGCCGATGCTGCAAATAATAATCAGTGCGGCATTTAGTTTGGTAACTTCAATTTTAGTAGTTGTTTGTCCGCGTTCGGTAAATATTTCGCGGATAACAAAAAAGTAATAATAAACACCGATGATAGCCATTACAATGGCAAAAATTGAGGTCAGAAGTATGCCTTTATTGATGGCCAGAAAAAGTACCTGGTATTTGGCCATAAATCCTGAAGTTGGCGGAATACCAGCCAGTGACATCAGGTTGATAATGGCAAAGACCGCAATCCACGATTTTTCTTTATACAGTCCGCGAAAAATGGATATCTCTTCCAAACCATCTGATGCTCTTTTGGCCAAAATAAAGATGATGAACAACGGAATAGTTGCCAGCGAATAAACAAACGTATAATACAACAATACCGACGCCGAGTTTTCGTGTTGCGACAGAACGGCCAGCATCAGGAAACCGCTGTGGGCAATAGCCGAATAAGCCAGTAATCGCTTGAAATTTGACTGCCTGAGCGCTCCGAGGTTTCCAATTAAAAGGGTAAGGAAAGTCATCACCCAAAGCGCCTTTTCGATTTGCACCGGAAGAGGAAGTAATCCGATTCCGAGTAAACGATAGAATGCTGCAAAACCGGCTGTTTTTACTACGGTGGCCATAAAAGCTGTTACAAGGGTAGGAGCGCCTTCATACACATCGGGGCTCCAGAAATGAAACGGTGCAGCGGCAATCTTGAAAGCTACTCCGATAACAATAAACAACAAACCAACCAATAGCATGGGTGGTAAATGCCCGCCAAACTGGGCAATGTATGTTTTTATTTCAGGAAGGTAAAATGTTGCTGAAGCTCCGTAAACCAGGGCGATTCCAAAAAGGAAGATGGCAGTGGCAAACGAACCCATCATGAAATATTTAAATGATGCTTCATTCGACCGGTAGGAGTATTTTTTTCCACCGGCAAGAATATAGAGCGGGATTGACAAAATTTCAATTCCCAGGAAAAGCATAATCAGGTTTGAGAACGAGGTCATCAGGAAAGTGCCGGTTAGGCCAAATATCATCAACGCATACAATTCGGCTACGTGATGTTCCATCGTTTCGTAATAATCGAGCGCAAACAGGAAAATCAGAATAGTAATGATGATCATCGAAACATTGAACGCAATCGAGAAATTGTCGATCAGAATCATGTCATGAAAATACTTCGACTCGTGTCCCCAGTCTTTCAGCGACAAGATAAGCGAAACGACCAATCCGCCCGCCGAAATGGGCGAAAGAATGGATTTGTTTTTGGAAAAACCCAGGTAAAGAACAATGATTCCAAGGACAACTGTAAATATAAATGCACTCATTTGTGTTTATTTACTATTTTATAATTTAATGACATTTAGCGTGGCAAATTACTCACCCCCAAGCCCCGAATATTCGGGGCTTACCCCCTCTCTTTTCAAAGAGAGGGGGTGAGTCCGAGCTTTGCGAGGACTGGGGTGAGTCTGTCAATCTTAAACTAAAAGACATTATTTTGTAATTACGATTTACCATTTAAAAATAGCTTAATGCGCCATTGTTAAAGCCGATCCGGCAATTTTTATCATATCAAAAACGGGTTGCGGATAAACGCCCAGCCCGATGATCAGAACCAGCAATGGAATAAGAATGATGTAATCCATTCGGTTTAAATCTGTTACTTTTTCGAAAACAGCCTTTTGCGCGCCAAGCATCACGCGCTGGTAGGCATACAACATGTAAACTGCACCTAGAATCATGGTCAATCCGCCTAATAAAGCGTACCAGAACGATTGCTGAAACAATCCGGCAATCATCAAAAATTCACCAACGAATCCGGCTGTCAATGGTAAAGCTATTGAGCCCAAAACCGCAATCAGGAATAGAATTGCAAAGATTGGCGCTTTGTTTTTTAATCCTCCCAATTGGTGGAATTCTGTTGATCCGGTCTTCTCTTTAACCAGGCAGGCAAGGTAAAACAATGCTGCGATGGTAATACCGTGACTCATCACCTGGAACAGCAATCCTTTAATGGCATACTCGTTGGCTACAAACAAAGCTGCAGCCATCATCGAAATATGGGCCATCGACGAGTAGGCAATCATTGTTTTGAGGTTGGTGTGCTTAAATGCAATAATTGAAGCGTAAACAACACCGATTAAGCCCATCGCAATAACCACCGGCTGCCAGTATTGAACTCCAAGCGGAACAATGGGGATAAGGAAACGTAGTGCTCCGTAAATACCCATTTTGGTCATCACTCCTGCTAAAATCATGGCTCCTTGTGTCGAAGCCATTTTATACGTTGGAGGTTGCCAGGTGTGGAAGGGAAATACCGGCATTTTGATGGCAAAAGCTACAAACAGTATCCAAAACAACCACGTTTGTGTTTGAGCCGGAATTTGAAGCTGATTGAATGCTGAAAAGTCAGTGGTATGGCTTCCCGGAGTGAGCTGGTATAAATAAATTATTCCAAACAGCAGGAACAAACTTCCTGCGAGTGTATAAATGAAAAAACGTAGCGTGATTGATTTGCGGTCGTCGCCACCCCAAACCAGTAAAATGAAATAAACCGGAATGAGCGCGAGTTCCCAGAAAACGTAGAACAGGAAGGCATTTTGCGCCATGAAAACCCCGTTCAGAGCAGTCTGAGTCAGCAAAATCAAACTGTTGAGCATCGGTACATTTCGCTGGCTGCGGCCAAATCCGGCTAAAATTACAAACGGGAATAAAAGATTTGTAAGCAAAATCATAACCAGGCTTATCCCATCTGCCGCCAAATTAAATGAAATTCCCATGAAGCTGATCCATTCTGCCGAATAAGCTTCGGAAAGCGGATTAGCAACAAGAAAAATGCTGACAATAAGATTTAAAATTGCCGAAGCAACTGCAAATGTTCGTGCAGCCTGAGTCCCTTTGAAAAAGGCAACTGTAAGGCCCGAAATAAATGGTATTAAAAGGAGTATGAGTAGTATCATGGGATCAGATTGTCAGGATGAATACAATAAACAAAAGAATACCGGCAACCATCGCAAACAGGTAAAAACTGATGTTTCCGCGCTGAAGCTTGCGGGTTAATGCGCCTAAAACTGCGGTTCCGCGTCCAATGTTGTTTACGGCAGGATCAAGAATCAGGCTTTCCACTTTTTTGAACAGGAATACCGAGAATGTAGAGAGCGGTTTCTCAAACACTGCTTGATACAATTCATCAATATAGAATTTGTTGGCAATGGCTTTTTGAAAAGCGGGTAGCTGCACTTCGTTGCCAGCAGGGATTTCAGCTTTTTTCACAAATGTTTGGTATGCCCAATAAATAACAATGGCAAGCAAAACGAGCGAAAGGGCGATTAACCCCATTTCGGTGGTGTGGCTCATTTCTTCTCCTGATTTAGATACAACCGCACTGTCGAGGTAACTGCTGAATCCAAGCTTTCCTCCCAATAGTGCAGGAATATTCAGGAAGCCGCCAAAGGTTGACAATACAGCCAGAATCATAAGCGGCACTGTCATTACTTTTGGAGACTCGTGCGGATGTGCTCCGGCTGTGCGGTTTTCGCCAAAGAAAACCAAATACAGCAACCTGAACATATAGAAACAGGTAATTAATGCACCGCCCAACGCCAAGGCATACAATATCGGGTTATGCTCAAACGCCTTACTCAAAATCATATCCTTACTGAAGAAACCCGAGAATGGCGGGATTCCGCTAATTGCAAGAGTTGCGGCCAAAAATGTCAGGTAAGTCACCGGAAGTTTCCCTTTTAATCCGCCCATTTTGCGAATGTCCTGTTCGCCACCCATCGCGTGAATTACACTTCCGGCGCCAAGGAACAACAATGCTTTGAAGAATGCGTGAGTTGTAACATGGAAAACCGCTGTTGAATAAGCTCCCAGACCCAAAGCCAGGAACATATAGCCCAACTGCGAAACCGTAGAGTAGGCGAGTACCTTTTTTATATCGTTTTGTTTTAAGCCAATGATAGCCGCAAAAATGGCAGTTGCCAGTCCAATGATCACAATTACTTCGAGCGTTATGGGAGCCAGGTTGTACAAAATGCTCGAACGGGCAATCATGTATATACCTGCCGTAACCATTGTGGCAGCGTGTATAAGCGCTGAAACCGGTGTTGGACCAGCCATTGCATCGGGCAACCAGGTATAGAGCGGAATCTGGGCGCTTTTACCCAACGCTCCAATTAAAAGCAGTAAAGTAATTAAGGTTATTGTGGTCGATCCGGTTTGTAAAGCTCCGGCTTGTTGAAATACTTCGGAAAATGTTACTGATTTGAAGGTAAAGAACAGCAATAAAATACCAAGGATAAATCCAAGGTCGCCAATGCGGTTCATCACGAAAGCTTTTCGGGCAGCGTAATTGTAAGCCGGATTTTTAAACCAGAAACCAATCAGCAAATACGAGCATAATCCTACGCCTTCCCAGCCAATAAACAGCACCAGGTAATTCGAACCCATAATCAGCAGCAACATGCTAAAGGTAAACAGGTTCATTTGCGCGAAAAACGAATTGACCCGTTCGTCGTCGTGCATGTAACCAATTGAATAAATATGGATGAGAGTGCCAACTCCGGTTACAATCAGCATCATGGTGAGCGACAAATGGTCGATCAGGAATGCAAATGGAATGTTTAAACTGCCAATGCTGATCCAGTTAAAAAGCGTAACTGTTGCCGAATCTCTACCTGAATTCTTCAGAATAAAGAACAATGCGACGGAAATCAGGAACGACAGCGCAACGGCTGAACTGGCAATAATTCCGGACTGATTGTGTTTTAGCTTTTTGTATCCCAATCCGGTGACCAGGAAGCCAAGTAAAGGCAACAGCGGAACAAGTAATGCAAGGTTCATATTTGGAATTGATTCTACCATTTCAAACGATTCAAAAGGTTAATATCTACCGAATCGACGTTTCGCTTCATCATAACAAGTATCGACAGCCCGACAGCAACTTCGGCGGCAGCCACAATCATAATGAAGAAAACGAAAACCTGTCCCGAGGGGTCGGAGTGATAAGCCGAGAACGCAGCAACCAGCAGGTTAACCGAGTTCAGCATCAACTCGATGCTCATTAAAATAATGATGGTATTTCGCCTGAATAAGATGCCCAGCAAGCCAATGCTGAACAACGTGACGCACAACAAAATGTAGTGTTCAAGCGGTATAATTTGTATTGCAGATGTAATCTCTTTCATGAATTATATGTTGTTTTCAGTATCCTCTATAAATAAGTTAGGAGTTCGAAATGCCTAAAGTTCGGAGTTAATGAAACTCTTTTTAATATCATTTCTTAATCTCCTCATTTTCAAATCTTCAAATTGTCACGCAGCCTTGTCTTTCTTTCCAAAAATCATGGCGCCAATCATGGCCGAAATAAAAAGAACCGACGATACTTCGAATGGCAGCAAAAATTCGCCAAAAAGTGTTTTTCCAACCTGACCAACCAGCCCTATTTCGTTATTGAATGGGTAGCGCGGATGAATTTCGAAGGTCAGGCGGGTTGCAGCAACCATGACCAGGAAAAACAAACCACCGGCAACAACTGCAGCAACTCGGGTTACCGATGTTTTTTGTGGAATCGTGGCTTTGTTCAGGTTCAGAAGCATGATTACAAACAGGAACAATACCATGATAGCACCCGTGTAAACAATCAGGTGTACAACTGCCAGAAACTGCGAGTTCAGCAGAATATAATGCCCGGCCATTGCAATAAAACATACAATGAGCGAAAGCACGCTGTTGATCGGGCTTCGTGAAAAAACCACGAACAACCCACTGATCACCATGATTGCTGAAAGAAGATAAAATAGAAATGTCATTTTATTTACTTTAATTTTTAACTGCCTAAAATTCGGAGTGCCTAAAGTGCCTTGAGTTTCAACTCCGAACTTCGAACTCTAGTTCACTCCGTACTTAGTTTATCTGTTGTGCGCAAAGCGCTTGTTTTGCTTGAATTTCAATACGTTTTCGCTTTGGCGTTTGGTTACGTCAATTCGGTTATCCGGATCAACTGGCTCCACCAAAATGTCTTTGCCATAAACAAATGGTTTGCGCTGGTACTGAGCATCGACAATCCGGTCGGTCAGGAAGATGGCTTCTTTCGGGCAAGCTTCTTCGCAGTCGCCGCAGAAAATACACCGCAGCATATTTATTTCGTATTTGGCAGCATATTTTTCTTCGCGGTACAAATGCTCTTCGCCGGGCTTACGTTCGGCAGCTATCATGGTAATGGCTTCTGCCGGACAGGCCACCGCGCAAAGTCCGCAGGCTGTGCAGCGTTCGCGCCCTTGTTCATCGCGTTTCAAAACATGTTGTCCGCGGTAAACCGGACTGAATTCGCGTTTCTCTTCAGGATAATTTATCGTTGCTTTCTTCTGAAAAAAATGCTTTAATGTAATTGCCATTCCTTTGAAAATCGCCGGAAGATAAAGCCATTCCCAGAAGTTCATTTTCTTGTTCGATACAACTTTCGATCTGTTTGTTAATGCTTGCATGGCGTTCCTTAATTTAATGCGGTGAAATAATAGTAGGTGCCGGTAGCAAGAATATTGAAGATAGCCAATGGCATCAGTTTCTTCCATCCCAGGTTCATCAATTGGTCATATCTGAAACGGGGAAGCGTCCATCTGATCCACATGAAAACGAAGATCAGGAACAATATCTTGATGAAAAAGAACAGCGTGCCCAGCAAAGTCACCACGTTTGCCGAAAGACCCAATTGATCGATAAACGGCATGTTGTAGCCACCAAAGTACAGGGTTGCGATAACAGCCGATGAAATAAACATGTTGATGTACTCTGAAAACAGGTAAAAGCCCAGTTTCATCGAGCTGTATTCGGTGTGGTAACCGCCAATCAATTCGGTTTCGCACTCGGGTAAATCGAATGGGGCACGGTTGGTTTCGGCAAAAGCACAAATAATGAAAACCAGGAACCCGATGGGCTGATACAAAATATTCCAGTGCCAGCCTTGTTGTTGCTGAACAATGTCGTGCAGGCTTAACGATCCTGAAGTGAGAACCAATGCGATAATCGACATTCCCATCGCCAGTTCGTAGCTAATCATTTGCGAAGCTGCACGGATTGACCCGAGAAGCGCATATTTGTTATTGGACGCCCAGCCTCCGATCATGATTCCGTAAACACCGATGGAAACCATGGCGAACACATACAGAATACCGATGTTCAGGTCGGCAATTTGCATCGAAAACTCACGTCCGCCAATGGTAATGGTTCCTCCCCACGGAATAACGACGCCGGTAAGCATGGCGGTTGTCATGGCGATGGAAGGCCCCAAAATAAAGAGCATTTTGTTGGCAGTGGTCGGGATAATTTCCTCTTTCATGAACATTTTAACACCGTCGGCCAAAGGTTGTAAAAGCCCGAATGGCCCGGCACGGTTAGGTCCGCGACGATCCTGCATGAATGCAGCAACTTTTCGTTCGCCATAAGTTGAATACATGGCAATCACCAGCGTGACCAGGAAAATGATGATCAGAAAAACGAATTTATATAGAAAAAGTATCCAATCCATAATAGATTATGTTGCAATATATGTTGTACTATTTTATCTCCTTTTTGACTTATCCCTCAGCTCGTAAGGCTCGCTTTGCCCCTCTCTATTCATAGAGAGGGGAGAAGTCGCCTTATGGCGACTTGGGGTGAGTTATTATTTTTTCTCGTAATGGTTTTGTGAGATTACCGAATGGCGCTCTATTTTACGAGGCCCTTCAACAATCCAGTCGTTATTATCTTTGTGTTCGAACCGGCAATCGTTGCAAATAAATTCTTCAAGTTCGCCGTATTTGTCTTTTCGTCCGGTAACGCGCAAAATCTCGTCGCCCTTTTTCCAAAGCACCACTTTGCCGCTGCATTTGGGGCAATCGCGGTGCGCATCAAATGGCTTAGTGAACCACACACGGCTTTTAAACCGGAATGTTCTGTCGGTCAAAGCGCCAACCGGGCAAACATCAATCATATTTCCTGAAAAATCGTTGTCCACAGCCTTTTCGATGTAGGTGCTAATTTCTGAATGATCGCCACGTCCCAAAACTCCGTGAACGCGTTCGTCGGTCAATTGATCGGCAACCATCACACAGCGGTAGCAAAGGATGCAGCGATTCATGTGCAACTTTATTTTGTCGCCAATATCAATCGGGTGAAAAGTCCTGCGTTCTTCGATGGTATTGGTGTCAACCAGTCCGTGCGCATACGATAAATCCTGAAGGTGACACTCGCCAGCCTGGTCGCAAACCGGACAATCGAGCGGGTGATTCAGCAACAAAAATTCGGTAATTGCCCTGCGGTTTTCCATCACTTCAGGAGAGGTAATGTTTTGAACCACCATGCCATCCATAGCTGCTGTGCGACACGATGCAACCAGTTTGGGCATAGGGCGTGGGTCTTTTGCCGATCCTTGTGCCACTTTCACCAGGCACGAACGGCATTTACCACCACTCCCTTTTAGTTTGGAATAGTAGCACATGGTTGGAGGAACCACTGCGCCACCAATTTTGCGGGCAGCTTCAAGTATTGTTGTTCCCTGCTCAACCTCTACTTCAATATTGTCTATGGTTACCTTGATAAGGGACATTTCTGTTGTTTTACGTGTTCTTCAAATTCGGCGCGGAAATGACGGATGGCCGCAGCAACGGGCCATGCAGCGGCGTCGCCAAGCGGACAAATCGTATTTCCTTCAATATGTTTGGAGATGCTGAACAGCAAATCGATGTCTTTCATCGTGCCGTTTCCATCTTCAATTCGTTGCAATATTTTTTCCATCCAGCCGGTTCCTTCGCGGCAAGGGCTGCATTGTCCGCACGATTCGTGGTGATAAAAACGAGCGAAAGTCAGCGTATTTTTTACAATGCAGGTGGTGTCGTCCATCACGATAAAACCTCCTGAGCCCATCATGGTTCCGGTTTCGAAGCCACCTTCGGCCAGCGACTCGTAGCTCATCAGGCGAGGTTCACCTTTAGCTGTTTTCAGGATTAATTCAGCTGGAAGAATGGGGACGGATGAACCTCCGGCGACAACGGCTTTAAGCTTGTTCCCATTTAAAATTCCGCCGCAATATTCGTCGGAGTATATAAATTCTTCAACCGGAAGGCCAAGTTCTATTTCGTAAATGCCTGGTTTGTTGATGTGTCCGCAGGCTGAAATGAGCTTTGTGCCTTTGCTGTTTCCAACGCCAATGGCTGAATAAGCGTCTGCACCGTTATTCATGATCCAAGGCAAGACCGAAATGGTTTCCACATTATTTACAACAGTTGGGCAATCGTATAAACCAACAATGGCCGGAAATGGTGGTTTGATGCGCGGATTTCCGCGTTTGCCTTCGAGCGACTCAATCAAGGCAGTTTCTTCGCCACAGATGTAAGCGCCTCCGCCTGGTTGGCAATACAAATCGAGCGAATAGTCGGTTCCCAGAATATTTTTGCCCAGAAAGCCATTGGCATAAGCTTCTTCAATGGCTTTTTCGATAATCCGGAGCACGTAAAACAACTCGCCACGGATGTAGATATAAGAGGTTTTAGCGCCCAGCGCATACGAACCCAAAATCATTCCTTCGATTAACTGGTGAGGATTCAAGGTTCCAAAATGGCGGTCTTTGAAAGTTCCCGGTTCGCTCTCGTCGAAATTACATACAAAGTAGCGCGGTTTATCGGTGCTTTTATCAATGAAACTCCATTTCATGCCGGTTGGGAAACCTGCACCTCCGCGACCACGCAAACCCGACTTTTTCACTTCAGCCGTTACTTCGTCAGGGGTCATGGTTTTCAGCGTTTTTTCAACGGCCGAATATCCTCCAAGCTTGCGATAAACGTCAAAAGTTGCAAGCCGCGGTACATCGATGTTATTGAATAATATCTTTTGTGCCATAGCTTACAAATAGGGGTTGGTGTGTGAACATTTATTTTCAGCAGTCCATTGGTCAAGCAGCTTTCCTGCTTTTTCGGTGGACACGTTTTCGTGGTATTCGGTTCCTACCTGAATGACAGGTGCGTTTCCGCAAGCAGCCAAACATTCAACGGTTTTCAATGTGAAACGACCGTCAGCCGTGGTCTGCCCAGGTTTGATGCCCAGACGTTGGTCGAAATATTTAACCAATTCTTCTGAACCTCTCAGCCAGCAAGGGCCAGTTTGGCAAACTTCGATTACGCATTTGCCAACAGGTTTCAGGTTAAACATGGTGTAAAAAGTAGCCACTTCGTAAACTTCAATGGGCTGAATAGCGAGCAGCGAAGCCACGTAATCCATTACTTCGGAACTCAACCAGCCATCGTTTTCGGCCTGAGCAATGTGCAAAACCGGTAACAAAGCCGATTTTTGCCTGCCTTCAGGATAACGCCCGATGATTTTAGCAATCAATTCCAGCGTTTCAGGGCTAAAGGCTATATTATTTTTTGTGTCCTGCATTTATGTTTTGTTTTCTCTGGAGCCCCCTCTAAATCTCCCCCAAGGGTGAGACTTATGGCAGCATATATTTATAAATTCTTTTTCTATATTAGTTTCTATTATTCATAGCTTATTTCTTAATTTTCACTCCATATTCCCCTCTTTCGGAGGGGTTAGGGGAGGCTCTTTAAGCGTCCAGTTCTCCTGCAATTACATTCATCGAACTCATGGTTATAACTGCATCCGAAAGCATATTGCCGGTTACCATTTCAGGATAAGCCTGGTAATAAATGAAACATGGCCGCCGGAAATGCAGGCGAGAAGGAGTGCGCCCTCCATCGCTGACGAGGTAAAAACCCAATTCGCCATTAGCTGCTTCAATCGAATGATATACTTCGCCTGCCGGAATATCGGTTTCGCCCATCACTATTTTGAAATGCCAGATAAGCGCTTCCATGTTGTTGTACACTTTTTCTTTTGGCGGAAGCACAAAACGCGGATCGGGTGCAAAATACGTTTCCTTGTCGTCCATTTTGTCAAGTTTGGCAATGACTTGTTCGATGATGCTTAGGCTTTGCCACATTTCTTCCTGACGAACCATGAACCGGTCGTAGGTATCTCCACTTTGTCCAAGCGGAATGTCGAAGCTAAATTCATTGTATGACGAGTAAGGGTTCATTACCCGCACATCGTAATCAACGCCGCAGGCGCGCAGGTTGGGTCCTGTAAATCCGTAAGCCAGCGCTCTTTCAGCCGAAAATGCCCCCACATTGATGGTTCTATCCATGAAAATACGGTTGCGCGCCAGCAGGTTCTCAAATTCTTTAAGTTTCTTCGGATAGGTTTTCAGGAAATGACGAATTTTTTCCCAGGCTTTGGGACTGAAATTACGCTCGAAGCCGCCGATCCGGCCCATGTTGGTAGTTAACCGCGAGCCGCAGATTTCTTCGTAAATCTCGTAGATAAATTCGCGATCCTGAAATAAATAAGTAAATCCGGTGAGTGCGCCACTATCTACACCAATAACGGTATTGCAAATCAGATGGTCGGCAATGCGCGCGAGTTCCATTACGATGATTCTCAAATAATCAACGCGCCTGGGAGTTTCAATTCCCAATAGCTTTTCAACGGTCATGTGCCAGCCCATATTATTGAGCGGTGCTGAGCAGTAATTCAAGCGGTCGGTTAATGGTGTAATCTGGTAAAACGGCCTGCGCTCGGCTATTTTTTCGAAAGCGCGGTGGATGTAACCAATGGTTTGTTCGGTGCTTACAATGAATTCACCGTCCATCAGCATTACATTCTGAAATACGCCGTGTGTTGCGGGATGTGTTGGTCCCACATTCAGGGTATTGTATTCCTTTGGCTCTTCGGTTGCAACAATATCCTTTGCCCAGTAACCTGTATTGTATTTTTTTTGTACCATGTTCAAGTTCAAAGTTTCAAGTTCAAAGTTTCAAGTGGCCAGTCTTAGCTAACTGAGACTGGCCACTGAGGCTTTTATTTTTAGCGTCCAAACATCGAGTCGTCCTTGTCTTCGCGGGTCGGATCTTCCAGTGGAAAGTCCTTCCTAAGCGGGAAAGCCGTCATATCATCAACATTCAGTATTCGTTTCAGATTTGGATGTCCGTCAAAAATGATCCCGAAGAAATCGAAAGTTTCGCGTTCCTGCCAGTTTGCAGCAGGCCAAATTGACGTGATGGATGAAATATACGGCTTTTCAATTTCAGTAGCAGTTTTAATCCTGATCCGGTGGTTGTTAGCAAAGCTGTGAAGATGGTAAACTACGCCTAATTGATTGGTTTCAGGATAGTGCATCCCGCACAAAGTAGTCAGGAAGTTATATTGCAGTTCATAATCATTGTGCAGGAAAAGCATCACATTCTGAATAGAATCTTTTTGCACAGTTACGCAAAGCATATCTTCCAATGTTTCATGGTTAAGTATTGCATCGCTAAATTGGTCGGTTAACTTGCTAATTACCAGATTATCTCTTTCTTGATTAATCAGATACACGATTTTGGTTTTTTAGAGTTTCAGACTTGCCTGAATATTTTGTTGAACTTAATCAATTTCAATGAATTAATCGCTTACTCGATTTTATATTTTCCCAATAATTCGTCGTAAGCCGGTGAATTTCTTCTGCGCAACGATTCATTGCCGACCAAATCCTGAATTTTCATAATGCCATTGATGATTTGCTCGGGGCGTGGCGGGCAGCCGGGTACATATACGTCAACCGGAATCACGCGATCAATTCCCTGTAAAACGCTGTAAGTATCGAAGATTCCGCCGCTCGAAGCGCAGGCACCAACGGCAATTACCCATTTGGGTTCGGCCATCTGAATATAAACTTCGCGTAAAACAGGTCCCATCTTTTTGGCAATGGTTCCCATGACCATCAGCAAGTCGCTCTGGCGGGGCGAAAAGCTCAATCGTTCCGATCCGAAACGAGCCAAATCGTAGGTCGAAGCCATGGTGGCCATAAATTCAATTCCGCAGCATGACGTGGCAAACGGAAGTGGCCACAGCGAATTTTTGCGCGCCAGGCCAACAGCTTTGTCAAGCGAAGTAAGAAAATATCCTTCTCCTGAAATTCCTTCAGGCGCTTCAACTACATTGGGTTTTGTACTAATTTCTGCCATTCTTAATTTCCTCCTGAATTATTTTTTATCCCATTTTAAAGCGCCCTTCAGCAGGATATAGATAAATCCAACCAACACGAGAGCCATAAACAGAATCATTTCAAGGAAGCCATCTTTTCCAAGCTCTTTAAAATTAACAGCCCAGGGATACATAAAGATAACTTCGACATCGAATAATACAAAGAGGATTGCAATCAGGAAATATTTCACTGAAAACGGGCTTCGGGCATTACCCATACCATCAATTCCGCATTCGAAGTTTTCGAGTTTTGCTTTCGAAATACGTTTGGGGCCCAGAAAGTGGGTTACAACCATTGTGGTAATAACAAAACCCAAAACAACAAGCGATTGTAGTAAAATTGGTATATAATCTTGAGGCATGTTTATAAATTTTGTGCAAAAATTAAACGATCAATAAACGCAATTGTTCAAAAACATCGATTTTTTTTGATCTGGGCAAAGGTCATTTTTTACAAGCTTTTTTCCATCGAATTCAGACTTCGCCATCCGGTTTTAACAAAAAGATAATAGGAAATCGATTGCACAAAACCGGAGTAAATATTTCCCAAATCATGTGTTTAAGAAAATTTAATATTGTGTTGTATAAAATAAAGTGTTTGACGGACAATTATTTTTTTGTTGCTTTGAGATCGAAAAACAAAAACCTATAAATAAACCCGATTTCAAGATGAAAAAATTATCGTTTCTACTTTTTGCGGTACTTGTTTCTTTTACTGTGAAAGCGCAGCTCAATGTGCTCCAGATTGACGCCGCAGGCGGAAAAAACCGCATCAATAAAAATTTGTACGGACAATTTGCCGAACATTTGGGCCGTTGCATTTACGATGGCATTTGGGTTGGCAAAGACTCTCCAATACCCAATGTGGATGGCTATCGAAAAGACGTGCTTGAAGCGCTCAAAGCATTGAAAGTACCGGTACTCAGGTGGCCTGGCGGTTGTTTTGCCGATACTTATCACTGGAAAAACGGAATTGGCCCGCTGAACGAACGCCCTAAAATTAAAAATGTATTTTGGGGTGGAACTGTGGAAGACAACAGTTTTGGTACGCATGAGTTCCTGAACCTTTGCGAAATGCTGGGCTGCGACCCCTATATTTCGGCCAATGTGGGCTCGGGCACTGTTGGCGAAATGGTCGATTGGATTGAATACATGACTTCGGACGATGATGTGCCAATGGCCAATCTCCGAAAGAAAAATGGTCGGGAAAAACCGTGGAACGTGAAATTTATTGGTATTGGTAATGAAAGCTGGGGATGTGGTGGAAATATGACTCCCGAATATTATGCGGATTTGATGCGCCAGTATTCGAATTATGCCAACATGTATGGCGGCGATAAATTTGAACGCGTTGGCTGTGGATCGAACGACAGCGATTACAACTGGACCAAAGTGCTGATGGAAAAAGGCAGGAACAACATGAATGCCTTGTCGCTTCATTATTATACCATTGCCGGAGATAACTGGAACAACAAATCGGCAGCAACCGGTTTCAATGAGGATCTTTATTTTTCAGGATTGAAAAAGGCGCTGCGAATGGACGAATATGTTACCCGCCACTCCATTATTATGGATCAGTACGACAAAAGCAAAAAAGTGGGTTTGTTTGTTGACGAATGGGGCATTTGGACCGATGTTGAGCCGGGAACAAATCCAGGTCATTTATTTCAGCAAAACTCTATGCGCGATGCGTTGATTGCCTCGAATACGCTCGACATTTTGAATAAACATTGCGACCGTGTGCGCATGGCCAATATCGCCCAGGTTGTTAACGTGTTGCAATCTATGATTTTGACTAAAGGAAATCAACTGATTTTGACGCCAACTTATTACGTGTTTAAAATGTACAATGTACACCAGGATGCTACTTTATTGTCGTCAAGCCTTTTTGCTGAATCGTATAAACATGGCGAAGAAGAAATTCCGGCAATCAGCAGTTCAACATCTGTTGATAAAAATGGCAAAATTCATGTGACACTTAGCAACATTAATCCGTCTAAAGAATTGAAGCTTGAAATTAATCTTTCAGGAAAAGCCATTTCGAAACTTAATTCGGCTACAATTTTAACAGCACCGGCTTTCAATAGTGTAAATACGTTCGAAAAGCCCGATGTAATTGTTCCGGCTGCATTTAAAAACGTGAAGAAGCTAGCTGATAACAAATTCGAGGTTAGCATCCCCGGAAAATCAATTGTAGCTTTGGAGTTTGAATAAAAAAATCATCAATCGGTTTACCTATAACTGATACACTGCCGGGTTGATTCGTCGATCCGGCAGTTTTTTTTATATTTTGGCCAGTGCATTTTGTTTGGCTAATTCGGCTATTTTTGTGGCTTTTAGAGAAATTCATTTATGAGTTCAGAAAAAATTAAAATTGGATTCCTCGGCTGTGGTGGCATTGCCCGTTCACACGCCTTTGCGCTCAATTCGCTCAAATATTTTTATCCGGAAGTTCCTGAAATCGAATTTGCGGCTGCATGCGCGTCGCGAAAGGAAAGCAGCGATGTTTTTGCTACAAAATTTGGATTTGAAAATTCGGTTTCGATTGAGGAATTCAAAGTTAATCCTGAAATTAATACTGTTTTTATTTTAGGACCAAACAAAGTGCATTTCGAGCATTTTAAGCTGGCTTTGCAAATGCCTTCGGTATCACGAATTTATCTTGAAAAACCGGTGTGTTCCAATCTGGCTGAAGAGCTTGAAATGGCCGAATTAATGGCTACCTGTGGCAAGCAAATTCAGGTTGGATTTCAATATTTGCTAACCGCTTCGGTTCGTGAAGCCCTTGCTTTTTGGCATTCAGGAAAACTGGGAAATCCTATTCATTTCGATTTAAAATATTACCACGGCGATTATTTGCAGAAATCATATCGCGAAAAACGGGTAACCCGTCTGACTCCAGCTCCTGATGGTGGCGCAATGGCCGATTTGGGATCGCACGGAATTAGCTTGTTGATGGCTTTTCTGGGGCACGATTTGCAAATTACGAGTGCATTTCAATCGGGAAATTTTGACGATGTGCCCGCCGATTCCGATTTGTTCAGCTCAATTACCTTGTTTCATCCTGAAAACAAAGCCGCAGGAACGATGTCGGCAAGCCGAATCAGTTCGGGAAGTGGCGATTTGGTTTCGCTCGAGATTTATGCTGAGAAGGGAATGTTGCGTTACTCGTCGCATTCGGTTGATTATTTCGAGTATTATTTGGAAGAAACCGGGCAATGGATCCGGCAAATTGTGGGCAGCAATTACGCGCCAATTACCAGTTTTCCGTCGGGACACGTTCCTCCGGGCTGGCTGCGTTCGATGATTCACGCCCATTACCTGTTTTTAGGCGGAAACGACCCGAAAGCGTTTGTTCCCGATTTGAAACATGGCCTGGCGGTGCAGCGAATTGTACGCGAGACCGCCGATTATTTAAAGATTTACAGGAATTTAATTCAGACTAATGGAAAGAAATAGCGGCGTTTTGCTGCATATTAGCTCCCTTCCCGGCGAAGGTGGAATTGGTTGCATGGGAAAGGATGCTTACCTTTTTGTTGATTTTTTTGGCTCAAACAAAACAAAAAGTTTGGCAGATTTTGCCTCTCGGGCCGGTGGGTTATGGAAATTCGCCTTACCAATGTTATTCGGCATTTGCCGGAAACCCGATGTTTATTGATTTAGACCAATTGGTGGCTGACCGTTTTATTTCGAAGCAGGCAGTTGTTAGTCCAGGATTTAAGGAAAAATCAGTTGAATTTGATCGGGTAGAGGAGTGGAAAATGGCTCTTTTAAGTGAAGCTTTCTCCGGGTTCCAATCTAATTTCGAGAGGTTTAGGGATGAATACCATACGTTTATGCAGCACCATTCGTGGTGGCTCGACGATTACGCACATTTTCGTGCCTTGAAAAGCAAAAATTCCGGAACTGTTTGGAATACCTGGGAAAATGGATGGATTAGCCGCGATTATGAAACACTAAAAAAATCGTTTAGCGAATTGCATGAGGATATCGACTTTCATCGGTTTTTGCAATTTATTTTCTTCAGGCAATGGTATAAACTGAAGAGCTATGCCAATTCGAAAGGCGTGAAAATCATCGGTGATATTCCGCTTTACGTATCATTCGATAGCGCCGACGTGTGGGCCAATCAGGATATATTTTTGTTGGACGAGGATGCCAAACCTACCCAGGTTGGCGGAGTTCCTCCTGATTATTTTAGCGAAACCGGTCAGCTTTGGGGTAATCCTGTATTCGATTGGGATCGGGTTGCTGAGCGCGATTTCGATTGGTGGCTTGCCCGCATTCATTTTAATTTACGGATGTTCGACCGGGTTCGCATCGATCATTTTCGAGGACTTGAATCGTTTTGGGCTATTCCGGCTGAGGAAGAAACAGCCATTGTTGGCAAATGGCTTCCGGCCAAAGGGCATGAGCTTTTCAGAAAATTGAAAGAGCATTTGGGAACACTCGAAGTGATTGCCGAAGATTTGGGAATCATTACTCCTGAAGTTGAAAAACTTCGCGACGATTTTCAATTGCCCGGGATGAAAGTTTTGCAGTTTGCTTTTGGTTCCGATGCTACCAACATGAATCTGCCGCACAATTATTCGTCAAATTTTCTGGTTTATACCGGAACTCATGATAACGACACTTCGCTGGGCTGGTTTAATTCCACCGAAAAGAAAGAGCGAAAATTGCTGCACCGCTATGTGGACGGAAGTGGAAAACAATTTGTTTGCAACTTTATGAAATATGCCTGGGCGTCGGCCGCACACACGGCTATTGCCCCAATGCAGGATGTTTTAGGACTCGATTCTGCTGCCCGAATGAACACTCCGGGAATTGCTGCCGGAAACTGGGGCTGGCGTTTTAGCTGGAGCCAGTTGCGCCCGAATCACAAACGATTCCTGAAACAGATCACTGAAAAGTACAATCGGTAAAATAAGTTTCATGTTTCAAGGCCCAAATTTCAGCTAACCACACTTGGAACTTGGAATTTGAAACTTGGAATCTTCAGGAATTGCTTCGGATAAAGCTCCAAATAGTATCCATAAATAACTGCGGTTGTTCGGCATGAAGCCAGTGACCGGCATTGGGAATTTCAATAATTTCAGCTTCAGGATAAATTCTCCGGATTGAAGGATAATCTTCTGGAAGAATATAATTTGAGTTAGCTCCCTTGATAAAGAGTACCGGGTAATTTTTGATGGGCAATCGGTCGTCGAACCGATGTGCATTGACCCCTTTTATTATTTCATCGAGATTTTCGTACAGCACCGGAACGTTCAACCGCCATTCGAATTGGTGGTTTTCCTTGTTACGGCTCACACTTTTCAGGAGAAATTGCACAATCAGGGTGCTGTCAATTCGCTCATTCAGGAAATCTTCAATTTGTTTTCGGCTTTCAATCCGGCTGAAATCGATTTCGAGCATTGCCCTTAGAATGTTGTTGTGCAGGTAATACTGGCTTTCGTCGTTTAAAAGGAAATAGTCTTTAGGCGCAATATCGGCAACAATCAGTTTTTCAATTCGCTCAGGATAATCGGCAGCAAAACTCATGACTGTTTTTCCGCCCATGCTGTGTCCCATCAGGATAGCTTTTTCAATCTTTTGCTGATCGAAAAACTCGGCCAGATCGTTTTTCATCGCATCATAATTGTGCTCGTCAGCATTGGGCGAGCGGCCATGATTGCGTTGATCGATCAAATATACCTTGTAATCAGAAGCAAGTTTTTTGCCCACCGTGAGCCAATTGTCTGATGAGCCGTACAATCCGTGTACAATGACAATCGGAAAACCTTCGCCTTCTTCTCTGAAAAAAAGCTTCATTCGGGTTTATTTCAGGCAGGAGAGATAATCCTGAATGGTATTTTTTAAGCCGTAATACAAGGCATCGGCTATCAGTGCGTGACCAATGGAAACTTCGTCGAGATTGGGCACATGATTGTGGAAGAAGCGCAGATTTTTCAGGCTTAAATCGTGTCCGGCATTGATACCAAGGCCAAGTTTATGAGCCAGATCAGCCGCCTGTGTAAATGGAGCTACTGCTTTTACCGGGTCAACCGGGTACATGGTGGCGTAAGGTTCGGTGTATAATTCAATGCGGTCGGTTCCGGTTTCTTTTGCACCTTCAATAGCAGCCAGGTCGGGATCAACAAAAATTGAAGTGCGGATTCCGGCAGCTTTAAAAACGGGCAATCACATCTTTCAAAAAGCTATTGTGTTTTATTGTATCCCAGCCATGATCCGAAGTAAGCTGATCGTGCGAATCGGGAACCAGAGTCACCTGATGGGCTTTCACCTCAATAACCATTTGAATAAAATCTTCGCTTGGGTAGCCTTCAATATTAAATTCAGTGGTAATTATGGGTCTGATATCGAAAACGTCCTGGCGGCGAATATGACGTTCGTCGGGCCTTGGATGGATGGTAATTCCCTGTGCCCCAAAATTTTGACAATTAATAGCCGCATCAAGCACGCTGGGGGTATTTCCACCGCGCGAATTTCGCAGTGTCGCTATTTTATTTATATTTACGCTAAGTCTGGTCATAACTCAATTTTAGGCTCGCAATTTACGATTAAGATTTGATTCAGACTCAATTGAAAACTTAAAAAATGATTGCACAAGAATTGCTTTCGGAAGTTGTTCCCCCGTTACGCCTGACCGACAGCGGCCAGAAGGCGCTGAATTGGATGGAAATTTTCAGAATTTCGCATCTTCCGGTGGTTGATGGTAAACGGTTGCTGGGTGTAATTTCTGATAAAATCATATACGATCTGAACATCATTGAGCGTCCTATCTCTGATTACCAGGAACACCTGATTTCTCCGTTTATCAAAGCCAATCAACATATCTACGAAGTTTTTCAGGCTATTTCGAGTCAAAAGTTGAGTTCAATTCCTGTTTTGGATATTTACGGGCAATATTGCGGAGTAATAACAGCGCTTGATATGGCGCAAAAATTTGCAAGTTTGGTTGCTGTTCAGGAGCCGGGCGGTGTAATTGTTTTGGAACTTAATTCGATTGATTATTCACTGTCGCAAATTGCGCAAATTGTGGAAGGAAATGAAGCAAAAATCTTAAGCTTTTATGTATCACCAATTTCCGAATCGAAAAAGCTCAACGTTACCCTGAAGATTAATGTAATTGATTTATCAGCAATCATTCAAACATTTGTCCGGTACGACTACAATATCGTTGCCGCATATATGGATAATTCGAGCTTGCATGATTTGTACGATGACAGGCTAGGACAATTGATGAAATTCATGAATATTTAGAAGCAATGATGAAAATAGCAATATATGGTCAAACGGTTAATCCTGACTTTTTTGAGGAACTGGTTAGATTGTTTGTGATACTAAAAGAAAAACAAATAGAAAGCTACATTTATCGGCCTTTTTTTGAGTACCTGCACAACAATTGTTGCATTAAACCAGAGGTTGCCGGGCTATTTGAAAATAACGATGATTTACCGTCGGATGTTTTGTATATGTTTAGTATTGGAGGCGATGGCACATTTTTAAAATCGTTTCTTGTAGCCCGAAATGGTTCAATTCCATTGGTTGGAATCAATACAGGCCGGTTGGGATTTCTTTCTGAAATATCAAGAAATGAGATCGAAAGCGCTTTAACCGATATTTTTGAAGGTGATTTTTTAATTGATGAGCGAACAGTTCTTGAGCTTGAAATCATTTCAGGAGAATCGGTAACCAGGCAATTCGCGCTGAATGAAATTGCAGTCACGAAGCTTGATTCTTCATCGATGATTAATATTCACACCTATATTAATGACGAATTTCTGAATAATTATTGGGCCGATGGCTTAATTGTAGCAACACCAACCGGTTCAACAGCATATTCGCTGAGTGTTGGCGGCCCAATTCTTACCCCCGACTCGGAGAATTTTGTAATAAGCCCCATAGCGCCTCATAATCTTACAGTTAGGCCAGTTGTTGTTCCCGACCACCATTCAATAACACTAAAAGTTGAAGGACGAGGACATCATTTCTTGGCATCAGTCGATTCCAAATCGGAGCCCGTGTATTTGGCCCAGTCTTTACGAATTCGGAAAGCATCGTTTAAAGTTAAGACAATCAGGTTAAAAAATCACAGCTTTTTTTCAACCCTGCGGGGCAAACTCATGTGGGGCGTTGATAAAAGAAATTGAAATCATTGATGCTTAACAATTTTTAACCTCTATTTGGGTTTTATAATATGCAGCAGGCATGGATATTTTAGAATTGTATTACTTTTGTAGCACTTGGAAGGTGTTATGTTCAGAGTTTAAATAGTAGTGCCTGAATGTTTTATGAAGTAAAACCCCTTTCAAAAATGTATTTCAATGAAGAGATTTTTTGTACTATTTCCGTTTATGATTCTTGTACTTAAGACCTTTGCACAACCTAGTGTTGATGTTGGTTTATTCGGTGGTGTAGGCACATATTTTGGCGACTTAAATGGCGTTAATTTGCAAAAGTCGGTAAACCCGGCAGTAGGAGGTTTTGTCAGGTACAATTTTAATCCCCGTTATGGCTTGCGGTTCAATGTTATCAACGGAACAATTGGGGCTGAAGGAAGCTTTGATGGCGCTCCCTGGGCTTTTAACAAAAATGTTATAGATGTATCGCTCAGTTTTGAGTGGAATTATTTGAAATATATTGTTGGCGAAAAAGAAACAAATTGGTCAACTTTCATTTTTGGCGGGATAGGGATGCAGACCTATAAATATAGCTTAAGGCAAGAGGAGCTGGCAACGCGGGTTGACCCAACTTATTTTGAAATGGGGCATAATCCTGGTAGTGTTGTTACGCCAACCATCCCGTTTGGCTTGGGTTTTAAGTTCAACTTGAGTAAAAGAATTGGAATTGGAATTGAAGGAAGTTTAAGAAAAACGTTCTCCGATAAGCTTGATGATTTAGACGACCCTTTAGGCTATATTAATAAAACAGTTAACCCGGAATTACAGATGAAATTTACAGATCAGTTTCACAATAATGACTGGACGGCTTATGTTGGGGTACATCTGGTTTATAAATTAATTTACGGTAATTTGGAATGGGGAATAAAAACCAATCGGCGTAATATCCTGGATTGGGGAATAACAAATAAAATTAGAAACTAACAAACCAAAAATTAATGTATTTTTGGGCCGCTTAGTTTACAGACAAAAACAATTAACAATGTCATTTAAAGACAAACTGAACAAAGAAAAGCTACCAAAACATATTGCTATTATTATGGATGGTAATGGCCGTTGGGCAGCCCAGTTTGGGAGTAGCAGAACCTTTGGTCACGAGCGTGGAGTTGAGTCGGTGCGTTCAGTAGTTGAAGGGGCCGTTGAAATTGGAGTTGAATACCTCACAATATATGCTTTTTCAACCGAAAACTGGTCTCGTCCGAAAGACGAAGTTGATGCTTTAATGGGTTTATTTGTTCAGGCAATTTCTGAAGAGACCGATGATCTGTTAAAAAATAACGTTCGGCTGAAAGCCATAGGAGATATTCTTAGTTTACCGGGTGAGGTTCAGGATAAATTGGTTTGGTCAGTTGAAAAACTAAGTCGTTGTACTGGCTTAACTCTTGTCGTTGCAATTAGTTACAGCGCCAAATGGGAAATAATTGAGGCTGTAAAGAAAATAGCCGGTGATGTTAAAGCAGGAACAATTGAACCCTCGGAAATTGAGGCAACAACGCTTGAACGTTACCTTAATACATCAGATATGCCCGATCCGGAGCTATTAATCAGGACAAGCGGCGAAATTCGAATCAGTAATTTTTTATTGTGGCAGCTCGCATACAGTGAATTATATTTTACACCCAAACTATGGCCCGATTTTAGAAAAGAAGATCTGTTTGAGGCCATTTACGAATATCAAAATCGGGAACGAAGATTCGGAAAAACAAGTCAACAACTATTAAGCTAATTCAATAACGAAATAGAATGCGAAAAATTAAACTGTTTATTATACTGCTGTTTATCAGTGTGAAATTGTTTGCCCAGGAAGCTGAAAACGACAGCATCAACTTTTCAATTTACTATTCAAGTCCAAAAGAATATACTATCGCTGGTTTAGATGTACAAGGAATTCGTTATTTGGATACGCAAGTTTTACTGCAAATCTCAGGTTTAAGTGTTGGAGATCGAATTACTGTTCCAGGTGATGCAATAACCAATTCAATAAAGAAACTTTGGAATCATGGATTGTTCTCTGATGTAAAGATTTCAGCCGAGAAAATTTCAGGAGAAAATATTTGGCTTCGCATTGATTTGCAGGAGCGGCCTAGGCTTGCGGATGTTAACTTTTTTGGAGTTAGCAAATCGGAAAAGGACGATATTAATAAGAAGGTTTTATTGCTAAAGGGAAGTCAGGTTACCGATCACCAAGTTAATTCGGCTCAAAAGTTGATTAAAAATATTTTTCTCGATAAAGGGTTTTTAAATACTGATGTCAAAATAGTACAACGAGATGATACGACTCAAAATAACAGTGTTATTCTCGATATTTCAGTTGACAAAAAAGAAAAAGTAAAGGTTAGCGAGATTGTTTTTCATGGGAATGAGAATTTAAAGGCTGGTGTTCTCGAAAAATCGATGAAGAAAACCAAGGCTAAAAAGCTGAAGAACTTCTTTAATTCAAAGAAATTCCTGAATGAAAAATATGTTGAGGATAAAGCAAACCTTGTCAAGAAGTATAATGAAAAAGGATATCGTGATGCCACGATATTGAAAGATTCGATCACCAAATTGCACAGCAACAGGGTTCGCGTTGATTTGTGGCTTGATGAAGGTCATAAATATTACTTCAGGAATATAAAATGGGTTGGAAATACGATTTACCCCAGTGAATACTTATCAGCAAGGCTTGGAATCAAAAAAAGGTGATGTTTTTGACCAAAAGCAATTGGATAAAAGGACTAAAGACGACGAAGATGCTGTAAGCAGCGATTACCTCGATCATGGGTACCTGTTCTTTAACCTTACGCCAATGGAAACGCATGTAGAGAATGATTCGATCGATTTTGAAATGCGAATAAGCGAAGGCCGCCAGGCAACGATTGATAAAATTATTATTTCGGGAAACACAAAGACCAACGAGCATGTTGCCCGCAGGGAGTTGAGAACTTTGCCAGGCGATTTATTCGATAAATCTGCAATTATTCGTACTGTAAGGGAATTATCGCAGCTGGGACATTTTGATCCGGAAGCAATTGCGCCTGATGTTCGCCCTCACCCTGAAAATGGAACAGTTGACATCGAATACAAACTTACTGAAAAGGCAAACGACCAGATTGAACTCTCAGGAGGGTGGGGTGCTAATATGTTCGTGGGAACTTTGGGTTTAAAATTCTCAAATTTCTCAGTCCGAAATATTTTCAATAAAGATGCCTGGAGACCTTTGCCAACAGGCGACGGGCAGTCATTAAGCCTTCACTACCAAACCAGCGGAAAGTTTTATAAAAACTATAGTTTTTCGTTTACCGAACCTTGGTTTGGAGGGAAAAAGCCTAATTCTTTTACCATATCTTTTTCTCATTCAAAGGTTAATTATTCGGCTAGCCGATTGTATAATAATATGTATAACGATTATGGTAGCTACGGCAGCTATGGCTATGGTGGTTACGGTGGTTATTCTCCATACGGTTATGGCTATTCTCCATATGGTTATGGCTATGGCTACGGATATGGTTCTTCAAGCTCAAGTACCGATACTCAAGAGGCCGATCAAATTCAAATTACTTCAGCAGTTGCTATTGGATACGGTTATAGGTTGAAATGGCCCGATGACTTTTTTACTTTGTATCATGAGGTTTCGTTCCAGCACTACAAGCTTCAGAATATGGCTGGTTACTATTACTTCCTGAACGACGGAACCAGTCAGGGCAACGGTGGTTTTAATAACTTTAGTATCAAAACCACATTTGGGCGTAACTCTGTTGATAATCCGTTATATACAAGACGAGGTTCTAATTTCGCATTAACCTTGCAGTTAACTCCACCTTATTCGCTGTTGAATGGCATAGATTATAGTAAGGTAGGATTGCAGGAACGTTATAAGTGGATTGAATACCACAAATGGTTGTTTAAAGGCGATTGGTTTACTCCTGTTACACGTAACCAAAATTTGGTTGTTCATTACCAAATTCGAATACGGATTCCTCGGCCATTACAATAAATACAGGCAATCTCCTTTTGAAGGATTCCGTGTGGGTGGTTCCGGTATGTCGGGATACAATTTATATGGTAGCGATATTGTAGCTCTTCGCGGTTATAAGGACTATAGCTTAAGCAGCTCGTCAGGTTCAAATATTTATAATAAGCTTACGATGGAACTTAGGTATCCGGTAATATTGAAACCATCATCAACGATATACCTTTTGAGTTTCCTTGAAGCTGGTAATGCCTGGAATAAATTCGACGATTTTAATCCATTTAAACTACACCGGTCAGCTGGTGTTGGAGTGCGTATCTTCCTGCCAATGTTTGGTTTGATGGGTATTGACTGGGGATATGGATTCGATCCGGTTTCTGGCCAAAGCGATGCAGCTGGTAGTCAGTTCCACTTTGTTATCGGACAACAGTTCTAGTTCAATGTTTTGGTCTGGATTTTGCTAAAGTGCATTGAATAAACAATTAAAATAAATTTGAAATGAAAAAAATAGTTGTTATCGCATGTTTATTGTTGCTAAGCACAGTAACTACATTTGCACAGAAGTTTGCTTATGTTGATACCGAATATATTTTAGAAAATATTCCATCATATAAAGCAGCGCAGGAGCAACTTGACCAATTATCAGGTCAATACCAGAAAGAGCTTGAATCAATGCACACCGAACTCGATCAAATGTACAAAGATTTTCAGTCGGAAAGTGTTCTTCTTTCAGAAGAGATGAAGCGCAAACGTGAAGATGTGATTGTCTCGAAAGAAAAGGAATACAAAGAACTTCAGCGAAAATACTTTGGGCGTGAAGGTGATTTGTATAAAAAACGACAGGGGCTTGTTAAACCTATTCAGGACGATGTATTCAATGCCATTCAGGAAATATCAAACGAAGGTGGTTATGCTGTTATTTTTGATAAAGCAGGCAGTGTAAGTTTAATTTATACCAATCCAAAGTTCGATTTATCCGATCAGGTATTGGGTAAGCTTGGCTATAAAAAATAATATTCTAATTTTGTCAAAATAAAAATTAAATCTGGAAAAGTATGAAAAATGTTTTCAAAGTGTTTATTGTCGGAGTTTTGCTGCTTTCAGTAAGCTTCGCAAAAGCTCAGGCTCCTAAATTTGGGCATATCGATTTTCAGGCTCTTGTTCAGGTGATGCCAGAAAGAGCTGATGCCGAAAAGAAATTTACTGCATATCAAAAGGAACTCGAAGATGCGCTTGGTGTGATGCAAAAAGAATTCCAAACATTATACATGGAATACGCACAAAAAAAAGACTCTCTTACTGAAACCGTAAGAAAAATGAAAGAAGATGATTTAAATGCTAAAAGCGAACGCATTCAAACTTACCAGCAAAATGCACAGCAACAGCTTCAGGCTAAGCAGGCAGAATTACTAAAACCAGTTTTTGATAAAGCTGAAAAAGCTGTTAAAGATGTTGGTTTGGAAAAAGGTTTGATTTATGTTTTCGATATGAGTTCAAGAGTTATCCTCTATAACTCGAAAGAAAGCGTTGATATTTTACCCTTAGTAAAAACGAAATTGGGAATAAAATAAGATTTTATTTAGTTATATATCTGGAAAGCCATCTGACTTAAGATGGCTTTTTTACTTTTGTAAAAATCTATTTTCATGGAAACTCCGTTTCAACCCATTGGTGTTTTCGATTCAGGTTATGGTGGTTTAACCATTTTGAAAGATTTTGTTCAGGCAATGCCTGAATATGATTTTATATATCTGGGTGACAATGCCCGTGCACCCTATGGCTCTCGCTCGTTTGAAGTGGTCTATGAATACACACTCCAAGCCGTTAAAACGTTATTTGATATGGGTTGTCATTTGGTGATACTGGCGTGTAATACAGCTTCGGCAAAGGCGCTCCGAAATATACAGCAGCGCGATTTGCCCCAAATAGCTCCTAATCGGCGCGTTTTGGGCGTTATTAGGCCGGCCGTTGAAGCAATTGGAGAATATACCATCAACGGACATGTGGGCATCCTTGGAACTACCGGAACTGTATTATCCAATTCATATCCTATCGAATTAAATAAATGGGCCAATGGCAAAGTTGTGAAAGCAACACAGGAAGCGTGCCCTATTTGGGTGCCTCTTGTCGAGAATAATGAAATTGATTCTGAAGGAACTGATTATTTTGTATCTAAAAACATTCGAAACCTGCTGCAAGCCGATAGCGAGATCGATTCTATTATATTGGGCTGTACCCATTATCCATTGTTGTTGCCAACCATAAGGAAGTTTGTGCCTGGAAATATTAAGCTTTTAGAGCAAGGGAAAGTTGTTACCCGGAAATTAATTGAGTATTTGAACCGACATCCTGAGATGAATAATAAATGCTCAAAGTCTGGAATTGTTAAGTATTATACCAGTGAAAATGTTGATGTTTTTGAAAAGAATGCGGCTACTTTTTTAGGAAAGATAATCAGCAGTGAAAAGGTAATTCTGAAGTAAGTACTGTACCTCGAATTACCTTTCCGCTGCTTGGTTAATGCCAGAGATTTGCTGGATAAACTCCCTTGTTCGTAAGGTCTTTAATCTGCTCTGCAACATAAGGTTTGTCGTCCTTATATGTTACTCCAAACCAAGGCGAATCTGCTGATAGAACTTCTACCGAAATTATACCTCTTTTTATCATTTCAAAAACTACGAAAGGAATGTAGAACTCAGATTTTGGCTTGTCAATATTCTCTTCCAGGAAATCGATAAATTGAGATTCGATATTTTCAAAAATAGAGGGATGAAATCCCCAAAAATTCATTGAAACAATCTCATTACCATTCAATTCTTTTGTTGTTGAATCGGAAGCTTCACAAAGAATTTTTCCGTCTTCGGGCCTGATTTTGTGGGTTTCTGTAATCTCAATAAGCTGATTGTTTTCATCAGTTACACAAATTCCCCGGGAAACAGAACCAAATTCAGACAAGGTTTTATTCAACTGATAGCCTACCATCGTATATTTTTGTGGTAGTATTTTATCAGACAAGTATTCTGAAAGGACTTTATATGCACCAGCTCCGTAAAAATCATCCGCGTTAATAACAGCGAAAGGCTCGTTAATGACGTTTTTGGCCATTAAAACGGCATGCCCGGTACCCCAGGGTTTTTCCCGATTCTCAGGTAATACGAATCCGTTTGGCAACATACCCGTTTCCTGAAATACGTACTTTATTTCTATTTTTCCTGAAAGTTTGGGCTCAAATTGCTGTTTGAAACTCTCTGCAAAGCTTTCCCTGATCACAAAAACAACTTTGCCAAAGCCAGCCCTGATGGCATCGTAAACCGAGTATTCCAAAATAGTTTCGCCGTTTGGGCCAACTGGTTCAATTTGTTTTAGTCCGCCAAAGCGACTTCCCATTCCAGCTGCAAGAATCAATAACGTTGGTTTCATCTGTTAAAAAATTTGTTTATCATTCAATAATTAGTTTAATAATATCTTCTTTTTCCAATATTATATGAATGGAATTAACCAAAGAGAATTTCCCGAAATAATGGGTTATTTGCACCTGTCGGGTTGGCTCACTTTGGTCAGGTAGTCATTTCAGTATATTAATAAGATGATTAAAAAGTTTTCAAATTTATCGAATAAAATTTTATTCCAGGACAATTTTGTTTTCATTAATCATTTTCAAACACAAAAAGCCCGATTAGATCGAGCTAAAAAAAAATAATATGTAATTTAAAAACTTTCGAATCCTGAATTGGGTTCGGCAAATACCGGATTTGGAACAATGAACAATTAAGGAACCAGTATTAACAAAAACCAATTATAGATGGCCACAATCACTAAATTTAAGAACATTAATTATTAAAATACAAAACGAACTAGGAACAAGTATTAATCATTAAAAAACATAATAAACAAAGGAACAAGTATTAATCACTAAAGACGTGTATTACGATATTTAACGTTATTTATTCTTTATCCTTGATTTTTGCAAGGATTTGCCCTGCTTTTTGTTTATAAAATCCTTCAGCCTGGGCTATTTTCTTAAACAATTTGAATGCTTTTTTATTCTCTTTTGTTTGCAACAGGCAAAGAGCAGTGTACCATTCGGCCTGTTCTAGAAACAGATTATCTTTATTAACAATAACATTTTCGTATTCGCTTATTGCTTTGCTATATCTGCCAGTTTCCTGAAGCGAGGCTCCAGAGTAGAAATGGCTTGCGATGTTGTTAGGATCGTCAGCTATAACCTTTGTAAATAGAGTTAGGGCTTCTTCATATTGTTGGTTTTCATACTTTTGCAGAGCTAAAGAGAATGTATTGTTCTGCGAAATATTGGCAGAACGAACTGTACCTGCAATTTCATATTTAGTATAGAATTTTTGATATAATTCAGGCGAAGATTCCCTGCCGGAGAAAATTCCGGAGAACACCAGAATGAATACAATTGATGCAGCAACTGTTGTATAGGGGATTAGATGTTTAATCCTGAATTTACCAATGAATGAACGTTCTTTTTGCTTACCGTCATCAATTTGTTCCGAAATATTTTTGAGGTTGTATCTCAACTGCATAACATCAGTTTCAATCAAAGCTTTATTAATGTCTTTAATGAGTTCAATTTCTTCCCGAAGTCTTTTGTTTGACGCAATATTTGCTTCAAAGGAAGCTAAATGCACAGAATTGAGTTCGTTGTTTAAATACTTCTCCAATTCTTCAATGCTGGCAGATTTTTGAATCTCAGAGTGTTGTATTTTGTTCAGATTAGCCCTCAGCTCAAGAATATCGTTTTCGGCAATAGCCATATTCATATCCCTAATTAAGAAAACCTCATTGGCAAGATTCTGATTTACAGAAAGTTCTTCCTCAAATCGATTCCTGTTTTCAGAATCCATTAAGTTATTAATATAGTCATCAATTTCTTCGGAGGTGTATTTATGTGTCGGGACACTAATAGCCACTTGTTTTAAATTTGCTCTTAGCTCCGAAATATCATTTTCGTCGAGAGCCGCCTGTACCTCGGCAAATATTTTTTCGTCAAACTGGCTGAATTCCAACTCTTCTGTCGATGACGATACTGAATCAAACTGTTCTTTATAGAATTGATGAATATTTTCTTTACTGGCAACTTTGTGCTGGTATAAATGAATTTTTGGGAACGAGCTCTCAAAATTTATACCGTCAGTCTCAATTTGATTTAAGTTTTTTCCGAACAGAGATCCTTCTGCTAAATCAAATTTAAATTGGTCTGTATTTTTAACTTTCACGTTATCTTGTTTATTATTTTGAATAATTTGGCTAACGCTATTTCTTAAATCAATAATATCTGTCTCGCATATGGCGAATTGAATATCCAATTGAAGCCTAACCTCAGCCGCCAATTCTTGATCAAAAGCCATTTGAGATTCAAATTCAATTAATTCATCCTGAGACAAATCTTCATTGATATACAAGTCTGCCTGCTCAAAATACTCTGATTTTTGTATCATCTTCTTGAATATTAGTTTGTTGAATGTGCTATTAGTCGTTCACATTGTTGCATTCAACCCCAGCGTACCCTCTTAATAGCGAGTACACAATATTATTATAAAGGAATTACTACCGAATGTAGAATGTTTGTGCTTAATTTATATCAGAATAACTATCTACTACTTTTCCACCTTTTACTAAGGAAAGTTCTTCTGATGTTAATACGTCGAATGAGAAAGAATCAAAATTTTTAGTTTCGTTGTTGGCAAATAACGTTTTCATTTTTTTTGTTTTTTAATGATTAATACTAGTTCCTTAATTGTCTTGTTCACTTATTAATTCCGTATTTTTGAAAAAGGTAACCCCCGTTTTGAGAAAATTTTTAAATATTTTTTTTGAAATGAAATTATTTAGCTCTAATAAATTGAATATTAGATATTTACTTTTTGTGTTTTTTTTTATGAAACTTTTGGTTTTACCTGGTTTTGTCAGGGCTGATAGAGGACAGGATAGTATTCGGGCAGCTCGTTTGCAAAAAGAAGGGATATCAGCGGGGAAAAAAGGTGATTTCGAAAGCGCACTTGAAAAATTTACTGAAGCATACTTGCTTCGAGAAAAAATGTATGGGAGTACAAGTATTAAGCTGGCCTCGCCATTGAATAATATGGGAGTTACATACAAGAATCTTGGAAATTTTGAAAAAGCAATTGAAGTTTATAAAAGAATAGAGTCGCTTTGTTTGCAGTCGGCTTTACCTAATAGTGCAGATTTAGGAATAGCTTATACAAATTTGGGAAATATATACAGGCTTAATGGAGACTACAATCAGGCTCTCGAATATCAAAAGAATGCTTTACAAATACTACGTAAGGATAGTTTGAAATTTTCTTCAAATCTACAAATTAGTAAATTGAATATTTCCGAGATAAATCTAAAACTCGGAAGAACAAAAGAATCTATTCAGATGGCTAAATTGCTTTTAAATTATATTTCTGATGATTTAAGACCTAATTTATATGATTTGCTCGCTCAGGCGTATTTAAAAGCTGGAGATACTGACCTAGCCGAGAAAAACTACTTGATGGCGATAAAAAGCTGGACGAAAATATATGGAGATAATAATGTCGAATTAATCTCAGAGTATCTGTCGTATTCGTCAATGCTCCTGTCAATCAAGCAATTTGATAAAGCATTGTTGTTAATTCAAAAGGCAGATAATCTGGTTCTGAATTTTTACAATAGAAAAAGTGTACAGTATTCGGAAGTACTCTTGAGCTTCGGTGATTATTATTATTTGAAAGATGCTGTTTCTGCTCAAATTGACGATTTTAGGAAGAAAAGAAAGGAAAGTTTAAGTAAGTCTCTAAAGTATTATCAGGACGCGATTGTTGCCTTGGTTGATTCGTTTAGTAATACGGATATTTTTGCAAATCCCCAATTAGATAATGTCATTTCAGAGATACAGCTCGTAGAAGTTATGAAAAAGAAGGCATTAGCGCTTGATAAACTTGGGAATATTTATGAATCAGAATTAGATCGGCGAAATGCCATAAGGTATTACGAAAGTAGCCTAAATTCATACGCTCTGGCAATGGATTTAATACATCGGTTGCAGACTGGTTTTGAAAATGAAGATAGCCGGTTATTTCTGGCGCAAAACCAGCAAGCAACCTTTCAGGAGGCTATCGGAACTGCTTATAATTTATTTAAAATAACAAAAGATAACCGGTACTCGCAGAAAGCATTTGAGTTCTCGGAGAGGAGTAAATCCTCGAATTTACTTGTTTCGTTGCGTGATATCAAAGCAAAGGAATTTGGTGGAATATCTGATAGTTTACTGGAGAAGGAGAGCGAGTATAAGAGCTACATTGCTACGTATAAATCAAAATTATTTGAGGAAACTCATGCTGAAAATGTTGATAGTCAGAGGGTAAATTTATTTTCATCTAAACTTTTTAAATATAACGAAGAATATAACCGCTTAATCGATTCTTTTGAAAAGAACTATCCCAGGTACTATTCCCTAAAATATGAGAATAAAGTTATTGATGCTTTACAGATAAAATCGAGATTAAACCAAAGACAAGCTTTGCTCGAGTATTATTTAAAAAATCCTGAAAATGAAACTTCGGAAGGGGAATTATATTTATTTGCGATTACAGCTGACTCTATAAGTTTATATAAACAATCCATTGATGGTGAATTTGGGCGAAGAATCCAGACTTTTCATGATTTCCTGATTAGTTCTGATTATTTGAATACTCAAAAATCAGACTATGTAAATTATATTAATTCAGCTTACTATTTGTATGAGAAACTTATTCAACCGGTCTCTCGAAAGCTCGTTGGCAAATCGTTAACAATTATCCCTCACGATAAATTATCCTACGTTCCTTTTGATGCTTTAATCTCGGAAAAACCGGATACTTTGCGAATGAATTTTAGAGATTTAAAGTATTTAATTCGGGATTATTCGATCAATTATGGGTATTCGGCAACACTGGTATATGATGCGATTAAGAAAAAAAGAGCAGCTAGAAGGCTTTTGATCTTTTCGCCCGAATATAACTATCAGGAAGCAAGAAAGGATATTGAAACTGGGAAAACGTACCATTTAAGTCCGCTTCCCGGTTCAAAAAATGAAATAAAAGCGATCTCGAACTATATTTCTGCCGATTCATTTACCGATCAGAATGCACAGGAATCGACATTTAAAAAAGATGCGGGCAATTTTGATATTTTGCATTTAGCTATGCATACGATTATTAATGATAGCATCCCTATGCTTTCGAAATTGGTCTTTTCAACGCCATTGGTTAATTCGTCTGATGATGGTAACTTAAACGCTTACGAAATTTATAACATGAAATTAAATGCCCGACTGGCAGTTTTAAGTGCTTGCGAAACCGGATCAGGCAAACTTCAGGGTGGTGAAGGCGTAATGAGTATGGCCCGGGGATTTATTTATGCAGGTTGTCCTTCGGTTATAATGACTTTATGGCAGGTTGAAGATAAGTCGGGAGTGAAGATAATGGACGATTTTTACCGCTATTTGTCAAAAGGGAAAAGAAAAGACGAGGCATTGCGTATGGCAAAATTAAACCACCTCAAAAATTCGGATCCGCTTACAGCTCACCCTCACTTTTGGCTTGGTTATGTGAGCATTGGAAATGCCGAACCTTTATATACCAGTAACGATGTTTATTTTGTAATCTTCCTCTTAATTACACTTCTGATACTTTTTGCCGATTATCATTTTAGGAGAAAGCGTTGGAAAACCAAGCAAAAATAATGCTTGCTTATTCAAGTATTCATATTCCCCGGCTGCTTTTTTGTTTTCAAAGACTTCAGCTTTCAACCTGCTTTCACGCCAGGGTCTTTCTGAAAAATGTGTTGGTTTAATTTGCCAGGGTACTAACGCCGATTCGATTGGCACGCCTGGAAAAATAAAAAGGTAGAACCTCTGTTCTACCTTTTCTCTCTTAAACTAACTAACCTAACTAAACCTAAACTTATGAAAAAAAATGTATTACAAATGTAAGGCGATGATTTGGAAAAAAGTGAAAATAAACGTTAAATGATGTTAAACTTATTGTGTCATTTAAATAACTGACGAATTACTGAGCAACAAACCGGTAAGTAATTGTTCCTTTTTGGCTTGCAGGAGCTTTTGAATCGGCATTAAAAACAGTTCTTTCGGCTGCTTGGGTGGCATAAACCGGGAGCATGGGGTCTGAAATATTTGTAACTGATCTTGCTTCAGCCTTTGTTACGCGCCCATTCCGGTCAACAAGAATATCAATAGTAATAAGCCCGCCACTTTTGGCAAGAAAAACCGGTATTGGCAACCTAACGTGAAACCGGTTTTCAAGATAGTAATGAATATTGCTTTTGCCAGTATAAATCGTGTTTTTAATGGAATCACGTTGTTGTCCTTCGGTTGATATTTCGGGCATTGCAAATTGGGTTGACTGCGGTATTTTTTTTGAAAGCTGCTTATTTACTTTATCGACCATTTTTTCAGCATCCTCAATATCTCGCTTGTAGTTGTCGTCAAAGAATTTATTTGTTTTTAGCGCATCGTTAACACCGTGGTTAGTCCCCATATTTAAATTTTGGTGATAAGATTGAACCGCTTTTTCAGATTCTTCCTGAGTTTTTGAAATTTCTTTAGTTTCTTCTTTCTCTTTCTCTTTCTCTTTCTCTTTCTCTACAGGAGGAGTAAGCATATCAAGCACGAAAACTTCCTCTTCTTTTTCAGTTTTTATACTGTAGTTTAGCTCTGAAATCCAAAAACCGGTAACAACTAAAATATGAAAAATCAGGGTTCCCATAACCCCGTAAATATGGTTTTTATATAGTTCTTTTAAGCTGCGCATTGGGCGACAAATTTAATAAAATTGACTTTAGGAGAGAATGTATTTTAGTTAAACAGGTTCAAACATTCATTAATTGGCATTTCGCGGCCAACAAGAGCTATTTATCTTGAAGTTAACTTTCTGGTTGATCAGAACTTCGGGTCAAGCTAAGTCATGGTGATTGCGCTGTTGATGTCGCGCGGGAATTGTCGTTGAAATTTCTGGTTTCCATTGTTTTGCATCGTCGTTATAACAGCAAAGATTTTCGGGCTTCCTGAGCATTTTTGATCATGTTTTTTGCCGCTAATGCAGATTTTTAGGCGTGTACCACCAACCTTTTGATAGCAAACGAAATTCGGACAGTAGTATAATACATGAGGTGGCAATATTTGATGGGAAGAGAGAGTTCTTTGGTAGAGGCCTGGTATTTTTGTGCGAAAAATGAAAAGTTCTCTATCTTCGGCTTAACTTAACCCAATGAAATTAAGTAATTAACCTCTTTTAACACTAAAAATAATGAGTTTTGCCTTATCGGTGGTTACTTTGAACATGTTGAAAGTAGATTAAATTGAAATTTGTATTCGATTTTAGTTAGGATTGGTTTAATGATTAAGACAATAACTTTTCTCGCTGTTTTGTTGTTTGTTAGCACTCAACTGGCTTTGAGTTCGAACAAAGATGTGATGAAAACTGATTCATTAAAAACTAATTCTGCACATAAAATAAATGTGTATTTGTATGACAGTCTGGCTATTAAAGCATCGAAGCATCGATTTACCCGATGGTTGTACGGGTCAATGATTTGCCAGGCTAAAGAAACTGAACCCACGGGTACCCAGGCTTACGATTATTTCAATAAGTTTAGAGGTAAAACAATTGCATCAGTTTCGGTAAAGCCGCTGAAAGTTTTTGGGCCAACTTTCGACGATACGGTTCGAAATACTTCGGTTTGGCTTGAAAAGGTTGCCAATAAATTACATTCGAAGTCAAATATGTATGTTATCCGGAAAAATCTCTGGATTAAAGAAGGGCAGCAAATTGATCCTGATTTATTGATGGATAATGAGAACCTGCTCAGAAATTTGCCTTACTTAAAAGATGCCCGCATTGTAATTATGCCCCAGGTATTCAATGAGAACCTTGTTGATGTATTGGTATTAACCCAGGACGTTTTTTCATTTGGTATTGATGGCTCGTTAGGAAATATAAACCAGGGAGATATTGAAGTATTCGATAAGAATATTTTAGGTATGGGGCATGAAATTCGATACTCTCTGGTTGCTCACACCGATAAGGTTCCGCACGTTGGTTTCGAATCGTTTTACTCCATCAACAACGTTAAAGGAAACTTCATTAACTTTTCTGCTGGTTATGCCGATACTTATTTGAAGAAAGGTTATATGCTCAATTTTGGGCGCGACTTTCTCAGGCCACAAACTGTTAATGCCGGCGGCTTGTCGGTTTTTCGAAGTTTCAGGTTTAATTACATGAGTTTAACCGATCGGATTGAAAGTCCCAGTTCGTTAAATTATTTGTCGCTGGATGGCTGGTATGGTCGCAAAGTTAACTTAGGTATTAATAAGCGGGACAGCCGGTTTCAGGCTACTTTGTCGGGGAGAGTTCGTTTCACTCATTTTTACGACCGGCCACTTCCGGATTTGGACGAAAAGCAATATTTCTCGAACAGTACGCTTTATATCGGAAGCTTAAGTTTCTCTCACCGATCGTATATCCAGGATCGGCTGGTATATAGTTACGGGATAACTGAGGATATTCCTAAAGGTTATTTGTGCGAAATAGCAGGCGGTTTCGACAACAATGAGTTTGGAAACCGTTGGTATTCACATATTTTTTTGTCAACCGGAAATATGTTTAGGGAGCGGCCTTTTTACATGTACACATCGTTGGGTGTAGGTGGTTTCTTCAAACATAACCTGTTCGAACAAGGGATTGTTGATGCAAAGATTGACTTTATTTCTCAGCTATTTAATATTTGGAACGTTAAAGCTCGGCAGTTTATCAAATTGAACTATACTTTAGGAATTAATCGTTTTGGCATCGAAGATATTTTGCTTCGGAACGATTATGGAATCAGGGGTTTTAGCAGTCAAATCGGGAAGGGAAAGCAACGGTTGGTTTTAAATATCGAAAATGTATTTTTTCAGAATAAATCGGTAATGAACTTTAAATCAGCAGTCTTTTCGTTCGTAGATATTGGTTTGATTGGCCCTTCCAATGAATCGATCTTTCAGCAAAAATATTATGCCGGGGTAGGCTTGGGCTTGCGTATCAGAAATGAAAACCTTGTTTTCAAGACCATCCAATTTCGATTTGCTTATTATCCCGATCTTCCGGGTAATGTTTCAAACTATGGCTTTATTGTTGATGGTGTCTCGAAAACAAGGTTTTATTCATTCCAGCCGCGCGGTCCAGAACCTCTTCAATTTCAGTAGTTATTTATAGATTTTCCAGGAAATATTCGCTGATCTTTTCCATTAAATGTAGCCTATCGTCACCCCGAACGTTGTGTTCGTGGGTTGGGTAAACAAAGAAATCAACCTGTTTATTTAAATCGACGCATTTTTTAAGGAATTTAATGCTGTGCTGCATAACAACCGTTTGATCCTGGGTGCCATGAATGATGAGTAATTTACCGCTGAGTTTGTCAACGTAATTCAGCATGTTTGCTTTTTCGTAACCTTCAGGATTTTCCTGTGGCATGTCCATATAGCGTTCTCCATACATTACTTCGTACATGTTCCAGTCAACAACCGGACCACCTGCAACTGCTACTTTGAAAACTTCCGGGTGTTTCAGTTTCAGGTTTAAGGTCATAAATCCGCCATAGCTCCAGCCATGTACGCCAATACGGTTTTGATCGACATACGGAAGCGATTTCAGGTAATCGATGCCTTTCATTTGGTCGGCAGTTTCGGCAACTCCCAAATTGCGGTGAATAGCGCTTTCGAAAGCTTTTCCGCGATTAGCCGAGCCACGGCTATCAACAGTAAACGCAATGTAACCTTTCGAAGCCATGTAATATTGCCACCAGCGGGCTTCGTTTTTCCAGGTTTTATTTATTAGCTGGGCATGTGGCCCTCCGTAAACATACACGATTACAGGGTATTTTTTCGCCGGATCGAAATTGTTGGGTTTTATCATCCTGCAATACAAATCGGTTGTCCCGTCGGCAGCCTTAATTGTAAATACGGTATTCTCGCCCAAATCGTAATCCTTCAACGTATTTTCAGCCTCGAAAAGTGTACGGGTTTGCTTGTCTTTTAAAGAAACAAGGTCGATTTTTCCAGGAACTTCGGTGCTGGTCCATCGGTCGATAAAATTCAGATTATCAGGAGAAATAATAGGCTGGTGAGTTCCTGTTTCGCTCGTAAGTTTTTCAATCTTTCCTGAGCGAAGGTTCACGCTGTAGAAATGCCTTTCAATCGGGCTTTCTTTCGTGGCTTCGAAAAACATATTTTCTTCTTTGGCGTCGAATCCGTCCAGTTCGGTTACTTCCCATTCGCCTTTGGTAATTTGCGAAACAATTCCTGTTGCAACACTGCACAAATACACATGGTTCCAGCCATCTCGGCGGCTTTGATAGTAAAATTTATCAGGATCAACTTTCGAGAAAATAATCGGATTTAATGGTTCAACGTATTTTTCGTCAATCTCTTCAAAAACAGTTTTAATGAATTCGCCAGTTACAACGTTGTACTGGTTTAATTTCATGTGATTTTGCTCACGGTTTAGCTCCTGAATAAAAATGCTTTTTTCATCCGGGCTCCAGGAAATATTGGTCAGGTAATGGTCGAGTGGCTCGCCGGTTTGTATGAAAACGGTTTGCTTGCTGGCCAAGTCGTACACGCCTAATTTTACCTGGTGACTGGTCATTCCGGCCATCGGGTATTTAATGTTGACTAATTCAGCTTCGCGGGTCATGTAATCAACCAATGGATAGTTCCCCACCATTGTCTCGTCCATGCGGTAAAAAGCCAGCTTGTTTCCCTTGGGCGACCAAAATGTTCCTTTGTTGATGCCAAATTCGTTCCGATGAACAGATGTTCCGTTCAAAACATGCTCTTCAGTGTCGTTGGTAATTTGTTGTTTACCAGAGTTTCCAATGATGAAAAGGTTATTTTTCAGGGTGTAGGCCAAGGTTGTATTCGCTGTGCAGAAGTCGTTATTGGCAGCCTCCTGAGGATAACTAAGTGTTTGAATAATCTGCTTGTTATTCAGGTTAAACACGACTACCTGATTTTGAATTTGAAACCAAATTTTCGACGGGTCGATCAATGAGAATCGAGGAATCGAATTGATTGCCCGGAATCCGGCATTTTTCAACGACTTATTCAATTCTGAAACTGAAATCACTTTCGACTCAGTCTTCTTCTTTAGTTCAACCTGGTATAGCGCTGAATCTTTTACTAACATATAATGTTGAGCGTCGCGCCACAAAAGCTGGCCAGGCAAGTTGAGCCTTAAATAGGTGCCTGCACCAAGGGTTGCATCTTTTAAACTAAGTGTTTTCTGAGCCTGTATTCCTGAAACCAGGAAAAACAATGTAGCGAGTAAAATGATTTGTTTCATAATAGAAGTAGAAAAAGGCCATTTGTCAGTGAAAAATAGTGTTTTTTTCCCACTGACGAATGCCGAATGACTAATGACTGTTTTCTGCAAATGTAAACTTAAAAAGTATTGACTAAACCCTTGTTTAGCTGAATAAACTCATGATTTCTTCCTCGTTCACCACGTCGAGCGGGTTGTTCGTGCTGATGAATTTCTCAGCCAGCGCTGATTTTTTCGATTTCAGGATTTGAATTTTTTCCTCAATCGAGTCTTCAGTAATAAATCGGTAAACGAATACTTTTTTATCCTGACCAATACGGTGTGCGCGGTTAATGGCCTGGTTTTCAGCGGCAGGGTTCCACCATGGGTCGATGATAAACACGTAATCAGCAGAAGTCAGGTTTAATCCAACTCCTCCGGCCTTCAGCGAAATCAGGAAAATGTGGTTGTCCGGGTCGTTCTGAAACTGGCTGATCACTTCCTGCCGGTTGGTGGTTTTCCCGGTGAGCATTGCGTATTTCCAGTTCTTCGATTCAATTTTAGCCTGAAGTAATTCCAAATGTTTTACAAACGACGAGAAAATGAGCACCTTGTGGTTTTCTGCTACAAGGTTTTTCAGGCAACTGTATATTTCATCGAATTTGCCCGAATCTATCGGCTTATCTTTAGTCACCAGCGACGGATGATTGGCCAGCTGGCGCAGGCGTGTTAATCCCTGCAAAACAATCAATGCTGATTTTTTCAGGCCATTCGACTCGATGTTTTTCAGAATGGCATTTCTGATTGCTGATTTCTCGGTGTCATAAATTTCGCGCTGATCGTCGGTCATCTCGCAATAGCGCACCTGCTCGGTAAGTGATGGCAGATCTTTGGCTACCTCTTCTTTCTTCCGGCGCAACACAAACGGGCGAATCATTTTCTGCAATTTCAATTGTTGCTGCTCGTCGGCATGTTTTTCAATGGGTGTAATAAACTCGCGCTTGAAATAGGGCTCGCTTCCCAGCATTCCTTTGTTCAGGAAATTAAGCTGCGACCATAAATCGGACAGCGAGTTTTCGATAGGCGTGCCGGTGATGACTAATTTGTGCTTCGAACGTATTTCGAGAATGCTTTTGTAGGTTTTCGACGTCGAATTTTTGATGTTCTGGCTTTCGTCCAAAATCACGTAGAAAAACTCGCGGTTGGCCAGCATTTCCACGTCGTTTCGCAGGGTTCCATAAGTCGTCAGGATAACATCGTAGTAATCGACAATGGAGGCAAAGCTGTTTGTTTTATTACGCAAAATACCGATGTGCTTGTAAATTTTTAGCGACGGCGCAAATCTGGCAAACTCGTTTTCCCAGTTGTGAACCAGGGAGGTGGGCAGCACAATGAGCGAGGCTGGTTGGTTTTTTGTAGTTGCAACAGGCTGGTCGAACAGCGAAAATTGCAAGGGGTCGCCTGTCGGAATATGCTGAAAAAGGTCGGTCTTTTCGCGCTTTATTTTCAGCAAAAGAGCAATGGTTTGCAGTGTTTTACCTAGACCCATATCGTCGGCAAGGCAGCCGCCCAGTTGGTTTTCGTACAAATGATACATCCAGTTGAAACCCGCTTTCTGGTAATTTCGAAGTTCTGCGTTCAAATCAGCCGGAAGTTCAACATCTTCGGCTATTTCAGAATTAAGTTGTTCCAGTTTTTTGAAGTGATTCCGGTCGATGCCTTTTACCTGGTCCTTCAGCAAATGAAAATGGTGACGCCTCAATTTGAAAACATCGCCTTCAATTTTTGCAAACGGAAAGATGTCGCGGTACGACGAGAACCATTCCAAAGGCAAGATGGCAATTTCTCCTGAAGGAAGTTCGAACTCGCGGATACCATTTAATATGTGTTTGCGGAGCCGGATAAACGGAATCTGGTACGATCCAAACTTTACGGTGGCGTGAATGTCGAACCAGTCTTCGTTGCTTTTTACCTGAATGTCGAGAATCTGCGATCCGGTGAAATAGCGTTTATTCAGCTTGTTTTGCTGAACGATGTAGCCGTTTAATTCGAGTAACTCACGATTTTTTGACAGCCAGATTACCGGATTATAAAGCGAATCGGCTTCATTTCCTTCTTTTGGGTTCCAGTAGCCGTTGCTGTATTTTAAGTCGTTTTTCTTCAGGAAAGCAACTTGTTCGTCTTCCCAATCGCGGTTGCGCACAAATTTGTGGAAGATGTAATTGTCTGTAGTTTTTTCCAGGCTGACAAACACATTCGATGGCGAGTCGGCCAGGTACAAATTGTTGTCGTACCTGAATTTGACCACGATAACCGGGCGTAGCGACAAATCCTGTTCGAGCGAAAGAATGGTTTTCCGCGGCGGATCGCTCTCGATAATGTCAAAACCAAATGCTCTTACATCCGACTCTTTAATGATGTTCAGGACAAACGTCTGGAAATACTTTTCTTCGGCCTGGGGAGGGATTGCAATGAATGTTTTGTTCTGGAAAGGAACAAGTTTTTTGCCCGAAAGGCGGTTGAAAATATACAGCCGGTTTAAAAGCACGAAGCAGCAGGGCATGGTGCACACCATTCGAACGGTTTTATGCAGAATCTCGACTGTTTTTCCCTCGTGGGTAAGGCGCAGATTGTACCGGGTGCCTTTTTCGTCGCGGTTAAAGTAAAAGATCGCTTTCGAAAACGTGGGATTGATGTGAATGATGTCCTCGTCGTACAAACTCGAATATTTGGCTTGTTTGTAGAATAATCGCGTTTGGCTTTTCATCAGCAACATCACGCAACGATACATGTATTTATCGATGTAAGGGCTTACATGGTTCTGAAACATATCTTCGTCCATTTCCTGGAAGAAATTGTTTTTCTCCTTTTTCTTCGAGAATTTCTTTGCCAGGTTTTCGTCGCTGTAATTTTCGATTAGTTTCAGTAATTCCAGTTCTTCGGCATTTAGTTGTACTTCGCCGCTTTTGTAATCGCGCATCTTAACAGTCTTTTTCACTGTGTAGTACGAGCGTTCGGGCTCTATCAGCATCGGAACAAAGATGTTTCCAACGGCGCGATGCTCGGTTAATGCTATAATAAATTCCTGAGCCAATTTTTTCTAATTTATTGGTTACTAAAGTTTCCCGTTCAAATATTTTCAAGCCCAATGTGGCTAAAACAAAAGTTTAAAGATAAAATATTCTGATGGAACCGTGTGCAGAAATTTGAAGTAAGAGCTGCGGATTTAACAATCTGTTTGATTCGAAGAGTGTCGGGTTAACGCTAATTTAATATTCCGGTGAAATTGGTTTAACCTTTGGAAAAACGAAAATATTTCGATTGCCATTTTTTTGACAATGCTAATTTTGGCATTTAATTCGAAAAATCTAATTAAAAAACTAATACATGAACCAGATTGTTGAGAAGGTTCTTTTTTCTGAAAAAGTAGCCAAATTTGTTGTTGAAGCTCCGCGAATTGCCCGTTCGCGTAAGCCTGGTCATTTTGTGATCTTGCGGGTGGATGAGAAGGGGGAGAGAATTCCGTTGACCATTGCTGGTGCTGATCCGGTAAAAGGAACGATTGTCCTGGTGGTTCAGAAAATGGGCGTGAGTTCGGCTAAATTGTTCGAACTTAACGTGGGCGATTCTATTCTCGATTTAGTTGGGCCGTTGGGTAAAGCCACTGAAATTCATAAAGTCGGAACTATTTTGGCATGTGGCGGTGGAGTAGGAGTTGCTCCTATGCTTCCAATTGTCGAAGGTTTCAAGAAAGCCGGTAACCGTGTGATTTCAGTTCTCGCTGCCCGTAATAAAGATTTGATCATCCTGGAAGACGAAATTCGTCAGTGGTCGGATGAAGTGATTATTATGACCGACGACGGATCGTATGGAACCAAAGGGGTTGTTACCGTTGGTGCCGAAGCCGTTATTCAGCGTGAACCTATCAATGAATGTATTGCCATTGGCCCGGCTGTGATGATGAAATTTACTTCGCTGCTGACCAAAAAATACAATATCCCGACGCAGGCCAGCTTAAATGCCATTATGGTTGACGGAACCGGAATGTGTGGTGCCTGCCGCGTCAGTGTTGGCGGAAACACCTATTTTACCTGTGTTGACGGTCCTGAATTTGACGCGCACCAGATTGATTTCGATGAGTTGATTATGCGTTTGGGAGGTTATGCCGCCGAAGAGAAAATGGCCTGGGAAAGGTATCAGTAAACCAATAACTAAATTTTAAGAAATGTCAACGAACAAAGAATATCTTCAGATTGAACGCGAAAAAGAGTGGCGCGTTGAACTGAGAAAAAAGATGGCTAATAAAGAGCGTACCGCCAAAGAGAGAGTCCGTATGAACGAAATGGATCCTTTCGAACGCATCAAATACCAGAACAGGGAAGTAAACCTTGGATTGACTGCTGAACAGGCGCAAGCCGAAGCTACCCGTTGCCTGGATTGTCCGAATCCAACCTGTATGGAAGGTTGCCCGGTAAGCATCAATATTCCGAAATTTGTAAAATACATTGAAGCAGGTCTGTTTCTCGACGCCGCCAAAGCATTGAAAGAAACATCGGCGCTACCAGCTGTTTGCGGCCGCGTTTGTCCTCAGGAAAAACAGTGCGAATCGACCTGTTTCTATACGCAGAAAATGAAGAAAGATCCGGTTGCTATTGGTTATCTCGAACGTTTTGCAGCCGATTACGAGCGCGAAAGTGGTTTCATGTCGGTTCCTGAAGTAGCTCCTGCCAACGGAATCAAAGTGGCAGCCATAGGTTCGGGCCCTGCTTCACTTTCGTTTGCGGGCGATATGATTAAACTGGGCTATGACGTTACTGTTTTCGAAGCGCTGCACGAAATTGGCGGCGTACTAAAATATGGTATTCCTGAATTCCGTCTTCCAAACAAAATTGTTGACGTTGAGCTGAATAACCTTAAAAAGATGGGTGTAAAGTTCGTCAATAATTTCATTGTCGGAAAAACGGTAAGTTTCGACGATTTAAAGGCTGAAGGATACGAAGCTTTCTTTGTGGCCAGTGGCGCAGGTCTGCCGCGTTTTATGGGCATTCCGGGCGAAAACTACAACGGCATTTTGTCGTCAAACGAATATCTAACCCGCGTAAATTTGATGAATGCCGCCAGCGACGAGTTTGATACTCCTGTTATTAAAGGCAAAAATGTAGCTGTAATTGGTGGCGGAAATACTGCAATGGATTCGGTTCGTACAGCCAAACGGTTGGGAGCCGAACGTGCCATGATTATTTACCGTCGTTCGCGCGCCGAGATGCCTGCCCGTGTTGAAGAAGTTCACCACGCCGAAGAAGAAGGCATTGAATTTATCAACCTGGCTAATCCGATCGAATATTTTGCCGACGAAAAAGGGAAAGTGAACCGGATGCGTGTTCAGCGCATGGGACTTGGTGAACCTGATGCTTCAGGCCGCCGCCGTCCGATTGTTCTGGAAGGCTCCGATTTTGATATTCCTGTCGATTTAGTGATCGTTGCCGTGGGTGTTTCACCGAACCCGCTGATTCCTTCAGCATTGAGTGATCTGAGAGTAAGCAAGTGGGGAACCATCGAGGTAGGAGAGGACACCATGCAGAGTTCCATTCCTCAGCTGTTTGCCGGTGGCGACATTGTTCGCGGTGGCGCTACTGTAATTTTGGCAATGGGCGATGGCCGAAAAGCTGCCGCCAATATGCACGAATACCTTCAAAAAAATGATTAATGATTGAAGATTAGAGATTAACGATTGAAGATTTTAAACCACTTCCTTCGTTAATCGTTAATCCCCAATCGATGATCGTTAATTTTGCATTTTTTTTAATTTTACCCTTAAAACTTATTGTTATGGCAAATATATCAACCCGATTTTTTGGACTCGATTTAAGAAGCCCGATCATTGCTGCCAGCAGCAGTATGACTGGTCATACTGAACAGGTGATAAAGCTGGCCGAGGCAGGTGCAGGAGCTGTAGTGCTGAAATCAATTTTTGAAGAAGAGATTTTTGCTGAACTTCAGGAAGAACTTTCGATGCGCAGCGAACTAAATTCGGATCCCGAATACCTCGATTATTTTGATTATGTGATTAAAGAAGATACACTTCGCAAATATTTACACTTAATTTCGGAAGTAAAGGCTAAAACAAGCGTTCCAATTGTAGCCAGCATCAATTGTGTAAGCTCAAGCGAATGGACCTTGTTTGCCCGCAAAATTGAAGAAGCAGGCGCCGATGCCCTCGAACTAAACATGTTTGTTACGCCTTCTGACCCCGCAAAAAGCAACGATTCGAGCGAGAATTTCTATCTCGAAACCATCCAGAAAGTGCTCCAGGTGGTGAAAATTCCGGTGACAGTTAAAATCAGCCACTATTTTTCGAACCTGGCCGGAATGGTGAAGAAACTTGCTGCTACCGGTGTGGCTGGAATCGTGATTTTCAACCGTTTCTACAATCCAGATATTGATATTGAGACGGAAAGTATTATGGTTTCCGATGTGTTAAGTACGTCGCACGATTACCTGCTACCTTTGAAATGGACAGGCATTTTATCGGGTATTGTTGATACCGATTTAGCCGGAACTTCAGGCATTCATACTTCGGAAACTGCGATTAAATTTTTGCTGGCAGGCGCTTCGGCAGTGCAGATTGCTTCTGTGATTTATCCATCCGGTGTTTCTGTGATTAGCAAAATGAATCAGGAAATTTCGGACTGGATGGACAAGAAAGGCTACAAAACGATTGACGAATTTAAGGGCAAACTGAGCCAGAAAACTTCGTCGGCACAAGCCTGGGAACGCGCCCAGTTTATGAAATATTTTGGAGAGAAGGCTTTTTAATCCAGGGAATAATCTACATTTTTATAATTCAGCCAGTACTTTGCAGCTTGCGAAGTACTGGCTTTTGTTTTGCAGCTGCCGGTGCTATTTGAAATCAGCACGACTTGGCCGAGGATCTGTGATCCTTATTTTTTCAGTTAGGCTCAAAAAATGTGCTGCTTAAGTTAGCAAAACTGTATCAACGAAACCCACCCGTAAAGTCAACTCCGTTGGTTTAATTGTAAAATTGGATTAAAAATCCTGTGTTAAGAAGTGGCAATGGTTACCAGCGACTGTAACCATTGGGCATATCCGAAGAAGTTGGGTACTTATGTTCGTATTTTAAATGTTATGGCTCATTACTTTCCTCATATCAAATTTGGGCACAGCTACTTTTGAAGCAATTGTTCTAATATCCTTTTCCCCGGTTCATTCTGGGGGTTCATCTCCACCGACTTGTTATACATCAGGATGGCTTCCTGCTTTTTACCATTTTGCAATAATGCCTTGCCGTAGCTGTCATAAACGTTCCAGCTTTCCGGGTACAGAATTGTACACAACTTCAATGCCTCCAACGCAGAGTTGGTATGCTTGTCATTCAGCAACTCCAGTCCTAGTTCATTCAGTTCCCGCTCGTCCGCAAAATAATGTGCCGTGTCGCTCTTCAGGAGGTTAAATAGTGTAATTGCCTTGTCGGGGCCTTCTGAATATAGTTTTTTTGCATAGGCCAGGAAGAGGGATTCCCTGTGCTTCATTTCCGGAAAATAATTTGTTTGGCTCAATATATTAAAACTTTCTTTGCAGGCTTTCCCAAAACCTGAACTTTCCATGTTATCCAGGATGATAATGGTTCTTTGATGACTGAGATCACGCAGGAAAAAACTAAAGAAGCCGGGTTCTCTTCCGGTATGCATCACAATTTTTCCCGCGCTGTTCTCTTCCGGTACAAACCAACCCAGTCCATATGCCGCCTTACCAAATTCGCCGTCAGCTACCGTAGTATTGCCATTTGACAGTTTTGACGGATTTTGCATTTTTGAAAGGGTTACAGCTTTCAGCAACTTATTTTTGGTCAAAGCGACATCAAAACTGAGCAGATCATGCGTGGTGCTGACAATGTTGGTGCATCCCGCAAACCCTCGCATGTTGTAGCTCCAGGGATGTACCTTTTTGCTGCGGTCAATGGACTCCATATCGCCCAGGTAATGTGCACGAATCAAATAACCTTTAACTTCGTCAGTCGAAGGTTTCATGGAGGAAAGTAAATAGCTGTTCTCCATTCCAGCGGGGGAGAAAATGCGCTGTTTCAGGTAATCACCGAAAGACATCCCGCTGATTTTTTCTACCAGTGATGCCAGCAGCGCATAGCCCATATTGCAGTAGCGCCATTGACTACCCGGAGTAAAAGCAACCGGCTTATTCAGCGCTTTCGTTGCAGGAATGATGTCCGTGTTGGTGAAAACGCGGTCAGGTTCCCGTTCGATGATTGGAAAGAACAGTTCCTCTTTGTCAGGAATACCAGAGGTGTGCGCCAATAACTCGTAAATGGTTACATCCGGATAGGGAAAATCTGGAAAATAAGAAACCAGATGGTCTTCCAGCTTCAATTTCCCGTGTTCTTCCAACTGAAATATGGCCACGGCAGTAAATGTCTTGGAAACTGAACCAATCTGGAATCGGGAATGACCGGTATTTTGTTTTTGCTGTTCCAAATCGGCATAACCTAAAGATCTCTGAAAAATTATTTTGCCTTTTTCTGCAATCAACACATTCCCGTTAAGTTTATGTTGGCGATCCAACTCGTTAAAAAGGCTGTCCAATTGTTGTCCGACCATTTGTGCTGACAAATTTAGCCCACACATTACCCATAGGCATAACAATACCGCTCGACGTTTGATTCTTTTCATGATACTAAAGTTTCAAAATTTCTATATACCTAATACTACCGCAAATTTTGTCAATCGTTACAACAAGCTTCAATTCGATTAGGTAATTCCTTAACTTTTGGGTTCTATGTCGGATATTGTGGGTAACCGTTGAGTAATAAGATAGATACTCCTTAAAAGGGAGTTTTTTAAACCTTATCGTCTAAAAATGACCTTAGTAGAATAGGATGTTATAGTGGACTTCAACCTTTATTACCTCATTGTTTACCAGGCAAGATCCATCATGTTGGATTTTTTTTGCCACGCTTTCTACTGAGGTTGCCCTAAATAAATAAGGTTTTATTTTGCACCCATTGACGTGTTTCAACCTAAAACAAACCCCACACCAAAAGTTATTGAGCCACTTTTTTACTTCTGATTGTCCATTTTTCAATCATTTCCAATTTTAGTCAAATTCGAATGAACATGGATTTGATCTTTATATTTATGCCCATCTTTTCCGGTTTGCGAAGTACTCGCTTTTGTTTTACTTTTGATGCCTGTTCCAGATTCAAGAATTTATGAAGGTCTTTTCTGCCATTGGGTTGTTTGTTTTTGCTATCGCTTTAGCGAATCCATGCTTTTCGCAAAAACAGGTCGAGATTTCAGGAGTTAAATACATTTTATACAGCGCGTCGAAAGATGAGTCGGTTTTCAGTATTTGCCAGAAATACAAAGTGAGTCAGGCTGATTTGCTGAAGGCCAACCCGGGTTTACCAGCGGTTCTAAAAGCCGGAACTACTGTTAAAATTCCGGCAGGAACTGTTGTTACAGAAGAACCTAAAAAAGCGGAACAGCAGGCGCAAGCTGTTCCTGTGGCCGAAGACGAATATTATTACCACAAAGTTGCCGGTAAGCAAACCATTTTCACCATTGCCAAACAGTACGGAATCCAGGTCAACGATTTGATCAGGAATAACCCGGAAATTACCAAAGGAATCAGTGTGGGGCAGGTGCTTAAAATCCCGGTAAATCAAACGTCGGTTGAAACGAATCCCAAACAGCCCGAAGTGTCGGAGTACACGGTTCACCCGGTGGTTTCAGGCGAAACACTGTATAGCCTCGAACAACGGTATGGCGTTTCGCACGAGGAGATGATGACGTTTAATCCTGCCCTTCAAAATGGGTTGAAGACGGGCATGAAACTGAAAATCCCGGTAATGAAAACAACGACCGAAGAAGCCCCGGTTGCTCCGGTCAACGCTAAAAATGTTTCGGGATACAAGGTTGAAAAGGGTGAAACGTTGTTTTCGCTGGCTTCGCGCTTTGGCGTTGAGGTTGACGACATTAAAAAAGCCAATCCATCGCTGTTTTCGAGAAGCCTGGAAGCCGGAGAAACGATTTCAATCCCGGCGCCTGCAAAACCTTCAGAAGCACAAAAAGTAAGCAACGAGGTGGTGGAATCCAAAGTCAATGAACAAACAGTTCAGGAGGGGATAAAAAACGGCGATTGCTCGTCGGTAAAGCCTAATTCGAAGCAAAGGTACAAGGCAGCTTTTTTGTTGCCGTTTTATTTAGCCGGGAACGACAATCCTTCGGCTTTAAATAAAGAGCAGCTGATGGGCAAAATAAGCATTGCCAGGCAGGTTGTTACCAATCCGGCTGATACAAGCGTTGTTTATGCCGGGGTGAATATTGAGCCTAAAGCGCTGGGTTTCCTGGAGTTTTACGAAGGCGCATTGCTGGCCGTTGATAGTTTACAGCGGGCCGGAATGAATGTCGAGGTTTATGCTTTTGATGTCAGCAACCAGAAAATGATTAATCAACTGCTACAGCTCGACGAAATGCGCGAGATGAACCTGATCGTTGGCCCCGTATATCCCGAATTACAGGAGACTGTTGCTTCGTTTGCTGCAAAGAACCGGATACCCATGATTTCGCCGCTGGCAGCTACCGGCGCCTACGAGCAAAACAATTCGTGGTATTTTAAAGTCAGCCCAACGCGCGAATACCAGGTTGAACAAACAGCGTTGTATGTTGAAAAGGAGCTGAAGAACCGGAATTTTGTCATGTTAAAATACGATGGGAACCCGTCGTCAGCCGATGCCCAGTTGGCTAAATTGTGCAAGGAGAAACTGACTTCAGGAAATACCAGGAACTCTTTTCATGAATACAACCTCCAACAGCGTGGCTTAAACGAGATTGGCAGCGTACTGTCAACTTCGGCTGATAATGTGTTTTTTATTCCTACCGACAACGAGGCCCAGGTTACAATGGCAATAACTAATCTGAATACCTTATCGGAAACATCCAACGTAATTTTGGTCGGATCGCAAATGCTTACCAAGTTGAAAAGTATTCAGCCCGAGAATTTCCACCGGGTGAGGCTACGTTTCCTTTCTCCATATTTTGTCGATTATTCGAAGCCTTTGGTACGTCGCGTCGTTGGTCAGTACCGCGATGTTTTTTCGGCCGAACCAACTCAATTCAGTTTCCAGGGGTACGATGTAACGTATTACTTTTTGAGCGCCCTTCAGAAGTTCGGGAAGGATTTCAGAAGTTGTTTGCCGACATACAGGCAGGAGATGACACAAATGAACTTTAGCTTTATTAAAGTGGCGCCAATGGGAGGTTTTGTTAATCAGAGCTTGTTTGTAACCAGTTACGAACGCAACTACGATGTGCTAAATTTGGGGACTTTTATAAACGGGGCTTTTAGTTTGCGTTAAGTTTAACTACTTCGGTTATAAATCATTCCTGAAATATCTAGAAATTGTTTATTTACTCAAAAGACTGTAAATTAGTTCTCTAAGGAAAACTGAATTTCAATGCGGAAAAATCTATTAATAAGGATAAAGTTCAGGTTTCAATATTTTTTTTCTTTAGGATTGTTTCTGTTGCTGTTTTTCTTCAATAGCATGGGATTGCAAGCCGAAGGGATTGAAGTGGTAAACAATCTTTCCTTTGATTTCTATTCGCAGGAAAATGGCCTTTCGAATAACCAGATACATAGTATATTGCAGGATAAGCGTGGCTGGATGTGGTTTGGAACATCGCAGGGCGCCTGCCGGTTCGATGGCTATAAGTTTACTGTTTTTAAGAACGACCCCGACGATTCGACCAGTCTTAAAGGTAACCTGGTTCGGGTAATTTACGAAGACCGCAAAGGCCAGCTTTGGTTTGGAACCGAAAATGGCGGTTTAAATAAGTTCAACCGCGAAAAGGAAAACTTTAGCCACTTATTTTATTACGAGGAATCTGCAATACTAAAAGATGCTTCGGTAACTTCCATTCTCGAAGATCATACAGGTCGTTTGTGGATAGGCACCGAGCAGCGCCTTTATGTGGTTAAGGACGAGAAAACAATTACGGAGGTGAAACCTTCGAACTTAAGCCGGTTTGCTGATTATTTCAGAATACTAAGAGCCGACAAAACCGGAAGAATCTGGATTGGCACCAATCACGGGCTTTATGTATTCGACCCCCAAACGAACTCGGCGCAAAAGGTTGTTTTGGCTCCGGATAGCTCGTCGAACGAAGAAATCTGGGATGTTTTGATTGATGATGATAGGGTTTGGGTAGGTACCTATGCCGACGGAATTTATTGTGTGAACCCATCGGGATTGGCATCGAGGCATATCGACATTGATGAAGATAATGAGCGAAGTAATACGGTTCGGTCGATAGCAAAAGATAAAAACGGCAAATACTGGATAGGAACTCGCGGCGGGCTTTATACCTACGATAAAATTAAGGGAGTTACCGGCTTTTATTACCACGACGAACGTGAACCCAAGAGCCTGGTAAATAATTCGATACAAAGTATTTATCACGATTTAAAGGGCGATGTTTGGATTGGCACCCGAAACGGCATAAACTTTTTGGTTGAAGAACGACAAAATATATCTGGCTATAAAGCAATGCCGGGCGATAACCGTTATTTAAACTCCAGCGAAACCTATGCTTTTTGGGTGGATTCCAGGAGCAACATTTGGGTTGGAACCGAAAATGGAGGCATCAATATTCTTGACCGAAATACCAACCGTTTTCGATATTTGCAACCGGAGAAAGGAAATGCGAATTCCTTATCGAGAAACTGCATCAAGGCTTTTCTCGATGATGGAAACAATAATCTTTGGATTGGCACATTCCTGGGAGGTTTGGATGTGCTCAACCGGACAACCAACACCTTCAGGCATTTTAAGCACAATTCGTCCGACCCGTCAAGTTTGTCTGACAACAAAGTTTGGGCTTTGCTGAAAGACCATAAAAACAACATCTGGGTTGGAACTACCGTTGGAGTGGATCGATTCGAATCATCGGCAAGCAGTTTCAGGCATTATACCGATTTAAGCGAAGGACAGGTGAACTGGCTGGTAGAAGACGACCAGCATTGTTTATGGATTGGATCGGATATTTTGGTTATTTACAACCCCGAAGATCAGAGCATCGTTCGGGTTAACGAGTCAACCCGTTGCCTGTTGCAGGACTCGAAGAAGCGGTTTTGGCTGGCTACGTTGAACAAAGGTTTGGCCCAATACATCAAGGGATCGGGAATTGTAAAGTATTATACCGAAAAAAATGGCTTATCGAATAATCAAACCCAGGCGATACTCGAGGATAACGAACATTTTCTTTGGATAAGTACCACCAACGGTCTTTCGAAATTTGATCCCGAAAATGAACGTTTTCATAATTTTTCACTGAAAAATGGCTTTCAGAATAACCAGTTTACTTATGGAGCTGCTTATAAAATGAAGAGTGGTGAGCTGATTTTTGGCGGCATTTCAGGGTTTAATATTTTCGATCCGGAAAAAATAAAACCAGGTACTTTCCCGGCTCCCATCATGTTGACTGATTTCAAGATTTTCAACAAATCGGTAAAGGTTGGAAACAAGAAACGCGATGTGTTGACCCATTGTATTTCTGAAACGGAGAAAATAAAGCTGAAATACGATCAGAACTCGATTACACTCGATTTTGCTTCGTTCGATTATGCCAACAGCCAGAGTATTCAGTATTCGTATATCCTCGAAAATTTTGACAAGGACTGGACTGAGCCTTCCTTGAACCACTCGGCCAATTACACCAACCTCGATCCGGGCGAATATATTTTCAGGGTTAAAACGGTGTCAATCGATCACCAGGAGAGTAGTTCAGGCCCTGCCCTTAAAATTGTTGTGCTTCCGCCTTACTGGAAAACCTGGTGGTTTAGGATGTTGATGTTCGTCGTATTGGTTGGCGTGATTTACCTGTTCATCGCGTTTCTGGTAAATAAAGAAAAGCTGAAAAACGATCTGGTTCTCGAGAGGCTGAAAGCGAATAAATTGCACGAGCTCGACATGATGAAACTGAAGTTTTATACGAATATCTCGCACGAAATCCGCACTCCGTTAACCCTTATTTTGGGACCGCTCGAAAAAATGAAAAACAACATGATTTCGCCTTCTGAAATCAAAGGTCATGTGGATGTGATGCATCGGAACGCGGTTCAATTGCTTCAATTAATCAACCAGTTACTCGATTTCAGGAAAATGGAAACCGGAAACCTGAAGCTTGTCTTGTCTCAGGGCGATTTGGTTTTGTTTGTTGCCGAAACAGTTAACTCATTCGAAAAACTGGCCGAAGAGAAAGAAATAGAACTGAAATTCAATTCGCTGAAAAAGAGAATTGTCACCAATTTTGACTCCGAAAAGGTTGGTAAAATTATGAATAACCTGCTTTCGAATGCGTTTAAATTTACGGGCAAAGGCGGCAAAATTACGGTTAATCTTTCACTGGTTTTCGATTCGGCAGAGAATGATTTGGTTGGGAACTCGGATGAAAAACGCTTGATTGAAATAACTGTAAAAGACACTGGAATTGGTATTTCTGAATCGAACCTGGAGAAAATTTTTGTGCGTTTTTTCCAGATTGGCGAAAACCAAAGCCAGACTGGAACAGGTATAGGGCTCGCTTTGACCAAGGAACTGGTAAAACTTCACAACGGGAAACTATTTGTGACAAGCAAACCTGGCAAGGGCTCGAAATTCACGGTTCAGTTGCCTTACGAAGAGATTTTAGTGTCGGAATCGGAAAGATCGGTTTCGCCTGTGAAGGATGTTTTGGGAAAAGTGAAACCGGAAGATCCTTCACCGGATGTGATTTCAGGAGAGAAAAAGATCATGCTTTTGGTTGACGATAACGCTGATGTTCGGTATTTCATTAAAACGCATTTTCAGGATACTTACCAGGTTCTGGAAGCCGCAAATGGCGTTGAGGGATGGGAGATTGCCCTCAAAACAATTCCTGACATCATCATTAGCGATGTTTTGATGCCCGACATGGATGGTTACGAATTTTGCCGGAAAATAAGGAAAGACGAACGAACCTCGCATATTCCGGTTCTTTTGTTAACAGCATTAGGCTCGCGCGAACACGAAATTGAAGGACTAAGCTATGGCGCCGACGATTACATTACAAAACCGTTCGATTTGATCATCCTTCAAACTAAAATTGAAAATATTTTGTCGGTAAGGCAATCGCTTAAGCAAAAATATACAAGTGAGATTTTGCTCCAGCCTCGTAATGTAATTCTGAGTTCGCCGGATGAACGATTCCTGCAAAAAGCGATTGACGTGATTGAAGCAAATATTGCTGATCCTGACCTGGACATAGAACGCTTTGCGTTGGAAATTGGAGTAAGCCGGATGCAATTGTACCGCAAGCTGAATGCGCTGACCGAAATGACCGTGAAGGAATTTGTACGAAGCATTCGGTTGAAACGCGCTGCCCAATTGTTGGTTCAGCGAAAACTGAATATCTCAGAAGTTGCCTATGCGGTGGGGTTCCGGGATTTATCGCATTTCCGTAAATGTTTCCGTCAGGAGTTTGGCATGAGTGCCAGCGAATATGTCGATAAACACGCAGAGCAATAGTCCGGGTTCCGGCTCATTAAGGTTCACTTTTTTGGCTCTATAACGGATGCTGTGGGTTTTGTTTTAAGTTGAAACACTCCAAGGGGTGTAAGGTAAAACCTTATTTATTTAGGGCTACCTTAGTAGAAAGGGTGACCAAAAATTCAACCTTATTAATCTGCCTGGTAACCAATGAGGGAATAAGATTGAAGTCCACTATAACATCCGATTCTACTAAGGTTACTTTTAAACGATGAGGTTTAAAAAACTTCGTTTTAAGGAGTATTTATCGTATTGCTCACCGGTGTTACGCACAGTATCCTTCGATATAGATCCACTTTTTTGATGTGCGATTTTCAAAATCCAACGAATTTCAGGACAACATATCCAAGCAGGCTATTTTGTGTTTATGCGGTTGATATGGAGTGTGTTGACCTTGTATTTCGAAACAGATGGCTGGCGATTTGGGAAGAATAACCCTGTTTTTTGGGAAAAACTGCCCTTATCTGTTACTTTGTTACCCTCTTCCTGATATGGTTTTTGACCGTTTCTCTTTGGGTATGTTTTAATTTTACTCCTGACTAACTCGAAACTTATGGACGGAGAAAAAATGAAGAGAGGTGGCATCTCGTGGATTATTGTTGTGATGGCAATCGTGCTGTCGGCCTCCATTTTATTTTTGATTCTTACCAGTTTTTGAGAAGCTTTATAAACAGATAATCAAACTCAGCCGGGAACAATGAAAATAAAATGGACTCTTTCGTTAGGGCATCGTATGGTTTGCCAATCATTCTTTGCCACTAAATTGCTCTCCATCCCATTCGGTTTAAAGGCAATCTGCACACAAACCCAATCAGAAATTTTTGCTTTTCCCAAGGTTCAAACGGTCGCTGTTTTATCCGTGTTGAATTCATTGTTCTGTGAGGTGCTTCAACCTTATACATTAAAAACATGCGCAGAAGCGGCTGGCACTCTTAATTTCCAGCACAGATACTATTTGAGAGATAATGAATGCAATATCAAACTTAACAATTGTCTATGATGAAAATGAATCGAAGTTTTCTAGGTAAAGTTTGCCTGTTTGCACTGTTTGTAATTTTTGTAAGTGCGCAATCGTATGCACAAAAAGTTACCGGTGTTGTGGTTGATGAGACAAACTCACCACTGCCAGGCGTAAATGTGGTAATAAAAGGTACCACCAACGGTGTAATCACCGATTTCGATGGAAAGTATTCCATTGTCCCCAAAGATGTCCAAAAGGATATTCTGCAATTCTCGTTTATTGGATTTGATACAAAAGAGATTCAAATTAGCGGCGAATCGGTAATCAATGTAAAACTTGCCAGCAGTACCCTCCAGATTGATGAGGTGGTTGCGGTGGGTTACGGAACCGTAAAAAAACGCGACTTGACCGGTTCTGTTTCTTCAGTAAAATCTGATGAAATTACCAAAACCACCAGCAGCAATGCGATGCAGGCTATGCAGGCCCGGGTTCCTGGTCTCGACATTCAACAGTCGAACGGACAGGCTGGCGCTGGTATCAACATCAATTTACGTGGTAACCGTTCTATTTCTGCTTCGAACAGCCCGTTGATCCTGGTTGACGGAATAGAATACGGATCGGTACTCGATGTAAACCCATCTGACATTGAATCGATGGAAGTTTTGAAAGATGCTTCTTCTACTGCTATTTACGGTACTCGTGGTGCCAATGGTGTTATCATCATCACCACCAAACGAGGAAAAGCCGGTACAACAAAAGTTAACTTTAATGCCTACATTTCATCAAATGCTCCTACCAATGTCCCTGAAGTAATGTATGGCGACAAGGAAGTGCAGCGCCTGATTGATAAAGCAAATTATCAGGCCGATGCTAAAACGGGGACCTGGGGAACCAGCAATTTGACCCCGGAACAAGTTTTAACCGAAAAACTGGAAGATTTTACTGAAATTGGTATTTACCAGGACAAATCGTACACCGATTGGCTGGATATGATTCTTCAAAACGGATTGACAAAGAACTACGAACTTTCGCTTTCAGGAGGTAATGAAAAAACAACTTTCAACCTGTCGCTGGGTTCAATGTTCGAAGAAGGTTTGATGAAAGACGACAAAATGGATCGCTACAATGTAAGAGCCAATGTTGATCACAAAATCAGCAGCATATTTAAAGCCGGGACCAGCTTACTCTTCACCTATAAAGAAAACGATAAACGTAATTCAAGCGTGTTTGGTCAGGCCATGAAGATGACAACCATTACACATCCATACACTCAGGATGGTGTGCTGATTGCCACTCCAAATCCACGTTATGCCGCACACTGTAACCCACTGCTCGACGAAACTGAAGGTGCCTACAAAAACAATACGGAATCGACTCGTTTCTTCGGAAATGCTTACGTCGAATTAACTCCTATTAAGGGAATGACTGCCAAATCAATATTTGCCGTTGACCGTAACAACATCCGTACTGGTATTTATCAGGATTATCAGAGTGTTGCCCGTTATCAGTCTCCCGGAACCAGCAGCATTTCGCTTGAATACGAAAACAAAACAGGGTTAACCTGGGAAAATACGTTGAACTACAACACCAACTTTGGCGGTTCGAAACACGAAGTAACCGGTTTGCTGGGCCACAGTATGAAACAGAGTGTTTACGAAGAAGCATTGACTTCGGGTGATGTTGGCCGCGAACACTACTACACCAGTTTGTTTTACGATTTGTCGAAAATTCCAACTGCAAAGAACACCAGCCAGTATATTAAATCAACCATGTTGTCGTACTTCGGTCGCGTAAACTACAAATTCAACGAAAAATACCTGTTAACCGCGTCGTTACGTGCCGACGGCTCGTCAACCCTGGCCAAAGGACACCAATGGGGTTACTTCCCGTCAACAGCCATTGCGTGGAGAGCCAGCGAAGAATCGTTCCTGAAAGGAATTAGCTGGCTTGATAACCTGAAGGTACGCGGATCGTGGGGTATTTCAGGAAATGCCGCAGTAAGCCCTTACAGTACGTTAACCACATTGAGTACAACTCCGGTTTATTATTATATCGGAACAACTGATATTGCCGGAAACATCCCTAGTACTATGGGAAATGCCGATTTGACCTGGGAAAAAACAGCCTCGTACAACTTCGGCCTCGATTTTGGTGTTTTCAATAACCGTATTTCAGGTACAGTTGACTACTTCATCAGTAATACTTCTGATTTGCTTTATCGCAAAAGCGCTCCGCCATCATCAGTTTATCCGAGCGTATTGGCCAATATTGGTGAAACCAAAGGTCAGGGGCTTGAAATATCGTTGAATACGACAGTAAAGAAAAGCAAAAATTTCTCATGGGACATTAACTGGACTTACACCACATTTAAAGATGAAATCACTAAACTGTCTGATGGTGTAACAACCAATATCAGTGGAACTACCGGTCAGATTGTTGGCGAAGCCGTTTCTATTTATTACGATTTTGAAGCCAACGGAAACTGGAATGTAGGCGAGTACGCTACATATAAAGCTGATTGGGAAGCCCGTCACCCGGGAGAAACCATTGGTTATGTTTCGGCTTACGGAGCTCCTGGTACAATTAAAATTGTTGATCGCAACGACGATGGTAAATTGACAGATGAAGATAAAATCGTCTATAACCGTTCGCCCAAACATATCTTTGGTATGAACAATTCAATGTCGTACAAAAGCTTCTCATTGTCGGTATTGCTTTACGCTCGTTTGGGCGGTTACATTGCATACGATCTGAATTCTCAGTTGAACTACGAATCAGCTAACTGGGGTAACCTGGATTACTGGACACCAACCAATGTATCGGCTAAATTCCCAAGCCCTGGAGCAGCCAGCACTACTTATGGGAGTTATGGATCTTCGTTGTTGTACGAAAAAGCTGATTATCTGAAGATAAAAGATATTACGCTGGGCTACTCTCTGCCAAAGAAAACTATCGGACACATCGGATTAAGTAACGTAAAAGTATATGGCTCGCTGAAGAACTATTTCACATTCAGCAAGATTGACAATTACGATCCGGAACGTGGTGGTGCCATATCATTCCCATTGTCGAAACAATTTGTGGTGGGGGTAAATGTTGAATTCTAAAAAAACTAATACGAAATAACGATGAAAAATAAATTATATATCCTATTAGCAGCCGTAGCGCTTATGCTGGGCACGCCTTCCTGCTCTGATTATCTGGATGAAGATAATAAGGTGGGTGCAACTGCCGACCTTACTTACTCTACCGCCACAGGTATTCAGGGATTGGTAACTTCGGCCTACAGTTTTGCCCGGGGATGGTATGGAAAAGAAGCCGGTTTGGGATTATCGGAAACCGGAACCGACTTGTTCTACTACGGATACGACAACAAACAGAAATCGCTGAACTCGTATAACCTTACTGCGGTAAGTCTGGACGATAATTCGAGCGATAATGCCAGTCTCGATCACTACTGGGAATTGTTCTACTGCGCTGTTGACGTTTGCAATACAGCACTGAAATACGTTCCTGAAAATAAAGTTATTAACGAAACACTGCGCAGCCAGTATATGGGCGAGGCTTATTTCCTGCGCGCATTCTATTACCTGCACATGGTAAATATTTGGGGTGCTATTCCTTACAATACTGAGCCTCCAACCTCAGTGGTAACCGATGCAACCCGTGTTTCCGAAGAAGTTGTTTACAGCAACATTTTAACTGATTTGGATAAATCGATCAGTGCATTTCAGGCTGCAAACTATATGACAAAAGCTGATGGCCGTGCCAATTATTGGGCTGCCCGTGCTTTGAAAGCCCGTACCTTGCTTTATGCTGCTTCATGGTTGGGTAAAAACAGCCTTACAACAAATACCAGCTATTCAGGAAAAGACCTTTATGCGCTTGCAAAATCTGAATCAGAAGCTGTTATTAACAGTGGCATTGCATCGTTCTACGATAATTTTGCTGATACATGGTCGATGACTAACGAAAGTGTTACTAAAAACAAAGAGTCAATCTTTGGTATAACTTATTCGTCAGATGTCACTACAAACGTTAACTGTATCCCTTACCGTTATCGAACCAATGCCAGTGGTAGCGCGTTGTCTTACAATTCATTAATTACCCGTACTGGCTACAGCCGTGGTGGTAGTGCTATGTTGCTGATGTTTGTCTCGATGTGGAACAACGGTGCAAGCGACCTTGGAAATAATGGTAACGAAACTTTTGTTCGGGTTTTGGGTGAATCAACATCGTATGTTACCAATATCAAAACAAAAGCTAAAGTATATGTAGCTCCATACTATTCTCCTTACGGACGTGGATTTACCCGCTATTTGCCTTCGGTTTACCTGTGGAAACTGCTCGATAAGTATCGTGCAACCGACCAGCGTACCAACGCTACTTTGCTCGAAGCTTACACCATTGCTCCGGGATTGGAAGGAAGTTCAAAAAACTATCCAAGTATTCAGGATACCGCAATTTACTATTGCCCGCTCGATGGAAATTCAGCTGCTGGTAAAGCTAAACAGGCTTGGGCAAAAGGTCGTTATCGTATTCAGTTCCTGAATAATGGTGATATCCCTGTGTTTACTTCAGGTGATCCGGCTACGGCGTTGCCAACAGAAGGTGCAAAAGCTAAATCGGATGTTTACGGCGATGCCCGTTATAACTCGTACAAAATTGGAGGATGGTGCTCATATCCTGGAATCAAGAAATTCCTCGATAATGTTTATGATCCACTTTATCCAACCAACGATATCTCTGCCCGCGATGCGATGGTATTGCGTTTAGCCGAAATGTACCTCATTAAAGCTGAAGCTGAATTGGGAACTGGCGATCAAACATCGGCTCTTTCAACAATTAATGCACTTCGCGCTAAAAGGGCTATTTCGGGTAAGGACAATTCAATTGCCGGTCCGGTTACGATTAATACGATTTTGGACGAGCGAGCTATTGAACTTTGCGGCGAACAACAACGCTGGTTCGACCTCAAACGCACAAAAACTCTTGTTGACCGCGTAAAAGCGTACAACGCACAGGGTGGTGCAAACATTAAGAATTTCCATTATTATCGGCCAATTCCTCAGGCCCAGTTAGATGCTGTTACCAACAAGAGTACAACGGCAGGAACTGGTTTCTGGCAGAACGAAGGCTATTAGAAAGTAAAACTTGCACAGATATAAAACTTTTGCTTGAGTGGATGTTAAGGGTGCAAAGTTCATAAACTTTGCGCCCTTTTTCCTTTAACTCCTGAATTTCAATTCACCTATCAAATTGATAAAAATTTAATGACTGTGCCACTGGCGACGAAATTGATGAACTGTTAAAATCTATTGGAATAGAGTATGTTGTGATGGCCTTGTTTTTGGTTTCTCAATTTTGCCCCGCTTTTGGGGAAATTCTTCGCGCATTTGATACACCGGTACTTTCTTCCTGATAGATAAGAAGAGAAGGCTTTGATAGTCAAATCGTAGTTTTACATTACAACTAACAGAAGATTGTGGAGAATACAAACGAATAACAAATATACTATTCCGGTTTATCGTTTTTAAGCCGATGGAAACCTCTGATTAAATATTGAGCGGTCTTTAATTATTAAACGAATAACTTAACCCGAACAGATGAAATGAGCATGATTTCAGGAAACTCCATTCGAAAAGGATATTTTCTAATCATGCGAATTCCATGTGGCATTAAAAAACGAAAAAAATATACGCATTGAAAAAACTGTTTATTCTTTTTTTTGGGGCTCCTGATAATGTTTCAGGTATGTATAGCCCAAAAATTGAGTTCTGCAAAATCTGGACTAGATATTGCTATCAAAATGGCGGATTCCCGAAATAAGCCATTTCCCTGAGCCCTGGACTGTTGATTTTAACCCGACCCCAGCCTGGAACTACACGCAAGGGCTTGTTGCACAATCGATGATGCAGATGTGGCAGGCTACTAAAAACGAAAAGTATTACAACTACGCGAAAACCTATGCCGATAAATTTATAGGCGCGGACGGAACAATTAGCGATTACGATTTAACCGACTACAATATCGACGCAGTCAATTCAGGGAAATTCCTTTTCCAGTTGTACGAAAGCACAAAAGACGAACGCTACCCTGAACGCCATTAAGTCACTTTTACGAGCAGTTAAAGACACATCCGCGCACAGCTCGAGGGGTGGTTTCTGGCACAAAAAGCGTTATCCCTACCAAATGTGGCTCGACGGGTTATACATGGGAGCGCCGTTTTATGCCCAGTATGCCAGCTACTTTAAAGAGCCAAATCTTTTTCACGATGTTGTGAATCAGTTTGTTTTTATTCATAAACACACGTATAATCCGGCAACCGGCTTAAATTACCACGGCTGGGACGAGCGGAAGTTCCAGAAATGGGGCCGATCCCAATACCGGATGTTCACCTAATTTCTGGAGCCCGGGCCGAGGGTTGGTATGCTATGGCTTTGGTTGATGTACTCGATTTTCTCCCCAAAGAACATTCAGGACGTGCGGTAATTACTTTCAATTCTGAATCAGGTAGCCGCCGGTATCAAAAAACACCAGGATCCGAAAACCGGATTATTGGTACCAGGTAATGGATCAGGAAGGACGTTGAGGGCAATTACCTCGAAGCTTCCGGCTCCTCCATGTTTGTGTATGCGCTGCTAAAAGCCGCGAGATTGGGTTATATTGGTAAAGAATATAAAGTTTGTGGCAGAAAAAGGTTATCAGGGCTTGTTGTCAAATCTGATCAAAGACAATGGCGATGGCACAATCAGCCTGACGCAATGTTGCGCGGTTGCCGGCTTAGGCGGAAATCCATATCGCGACGGATCGTCGTATGACTACTACATAAAAGAAACCGTTCGCGACAGACGACCCCAAGGGCGTTGGCCCGTTCATCATGGCTGCGATCGAATACAGCAAAAGGTAATTGAGAACCCATTTTGAGGTAGATTCCTGAACCTACGGGCAGGTCTGTTCGCATTTTGGCGATGGCAACGTTAAATTCGGTAGTTTTTATCTGCCAAAAATTGTAAGATATTTAAATATGAAGAGCATCTGTTTCCTGATCATCGGCTTACTGGCTTTTTAGCTTTGAAAATATTGCCGGTAATAAAAAAAGTGACACATTCCCGGATGGCACGAAAATTTCGAAGTGGTTTTCAGAAGTAAAAAAAAATAAAACATGAAGACCTTGGAAAGCAGTTTCGAATCACTGATTTCGGAGTTGTAAATGATAGTGACATTGTTCAGACTTTGGCTATTTCAAAAGGTTATTGATCAGGCTGGTAACGAGGGGTGGCGGAGTGGTTGTTATTCCAAAAGGAACATTCAGAAGCGGTGCGCTGTTTTTTCAAGCCAAACACACACACCTGTTTGTGGCTGAAGGCGCGATTTTGAAAGGCTCCGACAATATTACGGAACTACCCGCTTATTCCGTCGCGAATGGAAGGACAAAACCTTGATTATTATGCTGCTTTAGTAAACGCATACAACGTTGATGGTTTTACTATTTCAGGTAAAGGAACCATTGACGGGAACGGACCTGAAATATTGGGAGGCATTCTGGCAGCGCAGCAGAAAAGAGAATCCGAAATGTACCAACCTCGAAGTTTCGCGACCACGCCTGGTGTTCATCTGGAACTCGAATAATATTCAGATTCAGGATGTCAAACTTCATAATTCAGGATTTTGGACTAGCCATTATTACCAATGCAAAAATGTAAAGATTCTCGACCTTCATATTTTCTCTACACCGGCAAAACCAGTTAAAGCACCCAGCACTGATGCCATTGACCTCGATGTTTGCACAAACGTGTTGATTAAGGGTTTGTTACATGTCGTGTGAACGATGATGCTATTGCCTTGAAAGGCGGTAAAGGTACATGGGGCGGATACCGATCCTAATAACGGCGAGAATACAAAATATCATAATCGAAAATTGCGAGTTTGGCTTTTGCCATTCAGCAATGACCTGTGGCAGTGAAGCCATTCACAACAAAAATATCGTGATGCGTAATTGCCATGTGAGTGAAGCCGAACGCCTGCTTTGGCTGAAAATGCGCCCCGATACACCTCAAATGTACGAATACGTTACCGTTGAAAACGTGAAGGGTCAGGCGCACAGCATGATTTATGCGAAGCCGTGGACCCAATTTTTTGATCTGAAGGGTAGGGCAGATGTGCCCCTTTCGTACTGCAAAACACATTACCATGAAAAATATTGACATGACTTGCGATGTGTTTTACGATATCGACATCGATCAATACGATCGTCTGGCAGATTTCACTTTCGAGAATTTAACCATCAGGGCAAAAAACAGCGCTTACAACAAGAGCCTGATCGATGGAGTTAAGCTGATCAAACGTAAAAAGTCAATGACAAGACAATTGAATAATGAGAAGCTCGCTAAATAAAAAAAATAGTGTGTTTGGCTTTGCTCCTGAATTTTTGGGGCTATTTGCAGGCTCAGACCAATACCGATGGCAAAACGAAGGTCATAAGCATGGAGCCGTTTGACGACAGTATGCGTCATTGGTATGGCATTCGCGATGCAGATAAAATTATAAGTCCCCGGCCAAATCAACCCCGCTACTCCGAATCAGAAATTGAAAAAATTGCTGATAATATTTTGATTTATCAGCGCAATAATGGTGGCTGGCCAAAAAATTACGACCTGCAGGCTATTCTTCTGCCTGAACAAATCGACAGTTTAATTCGAACCAAAGCTCAGACAAATACCACATTTGACAATTCGACCACCTATACCCATATTGGATACCTGGCCAAAGTTTACACGCAAACACACATCAAAAAATACAAGGAAGCTTGTCTGAAAGGATTAAACTTTGTATTGGCGGCCCAATTCAAAAATGGTGGCTGGCCGCAGTATTTTCCATTGGAAGAGGGAGATTATAGCCGACACATCACCTTTAACGACGGGGCCTTCATTGGGATAATGACTTTATTGAAACAGATTGCCGATAAGAAGTCGGAGTACAATTTTATCGATTCAAAACTCAGGAATAAATTGCTTGAATCGTACCGAAAAGGACTCGAATGCCTATTGAAAATGCAGATTGTTGATAATGGACAACTAACTGCCTGGTGCCAGCAGCACGACGAAGTAACGCTGCAACCCGCATGGGCACGTGCTTTTGAACCACCATCAATTTGCAATGGCGAAAGTTCGGGCGTGGTTCTTTTTTTAATGAGCATTGATCATCCTGATAAAAGAATTATTCAGTCTGTTCAATCGGCTGTTAAGTGGTTTCATGAATCTAAAATTCATAATACCCGAATGGAAGTCATTCGCGCATCAACGGAAGAATCGCAGTGGAAAACTATTACTACCGATAAAGTGGTGGTAAACGATACTGCCGCGCCACCTATCTGGACACGTTATTACGAATTGCAAACTCATCGGCCATTGTTTTGCGACCGGAACAGCAAATATCTGTATTCGCTGGCCGAAGTCAGTCGCGAACGCCGGGCCGGTTACGCGTGGTATACTTACGCTCCGCAGGAGGTGCTCAACCGCTATCCTGAATGGCAACAAAAGTGGGCCCCGGAAACCGATGTTTTAAAGTAATAACTAATTTCACAACCAAGCAGAATGCAAACTGACCTAAAACTAAATAACTGACCTATGAAACGAGCATTTCTCCTGTTGCTGTTTTTTTGTTCGCTGTCGGGCATTTCTCAAACTGTTGAAGAAATTTACCGAAAGCCACTGATTGATGTACTGAAAGACATCGAAAACCGCTATCAAATTCAATTAAAGTATGACGAAAAACTAGTAGCTGACCGATTGGTTAATTACGCTAACTGGCGATTCCGAAAAGATGCGGAAGTAACTTTACAATTAGTTCTTGGTCCTCAGGATCTTATTTACACAAAGACCGGTGATAAAGTCTATAGTATTGAAACATTTCAATACCATCGCCGGCCGGTTGATGAGGGAAAATACCATCTGGAACAGTTATCTCAATTATATACCAATCAAATGCAATGGGAAAAGCGCCGCGAGGAGTTGCTCAAAGGCATTCGGGAACAGTTGCATCTGAATCCATTTCCGGAAAAAACATCCTTGAACCCGATTTATGCCAATAAACGAACGCTGAACGGATATACGGCCGAAAATGTAGCCATCGAATCATTGCCCGGCGTGTTTGTTAGTGGAACATTGTATCGACCGGCAAAAGGGAAAGGACCTTTTCCGGCAGTAATGGTTGCGCAGGGGCATGGCGAAATTCAACATTACGGCGAAAGTTCGCAGTTGCTTGCCGCCACTCTGGCTCGAATGGGAGCAGTAGTTTTCAGCTACGATATGTTTGCCAAGGGTGAAGAAGCTTTGCAGTTTGCATTCGACAATCATCGTACCCCATTGGCGCCAACCGTACAAACCATAAATAGTACCCGCGTGCTCGATTTTCTGAGTTCACTGCCGTACGTCAATGCCCAACAAATTGCCATGACCGGAGCCTCGGGTGGCGGAACACAAACATTCCTGCTTACCGCGCTCGATCAGCGTATTGCTGTGAGTGTGCCTGTGGTTATGGTTTCGTCGTGGTTTTATGGCGGATGTCCCTGCGAAAGCGGTTTACCGGTGCATTCATGTGTTGAGTTTGGTACCAACAATGCCGAAATTGCTGCTATGGCCGCGCCGCGTCCTATGCTTGTATTGTCTGATGGGGGCGACTGGACAGCCAATGTTCCGGAATTGGAATTCCCGTTCATTAAGCGGATATATGATTTTTACGGAATTACTGACCGGGTTCAAAACGTGCATTTTCCGAAGGAAGGACACGATTACGGACCCTCGAAACGTCAGGCAGTATACCAATTTCTGGCCAAACAATTTGGGCTGAATTTGAAAAATAGGCTATTGCCCGATGGATTTGTCGATGAATCGAAAAGTGTTGTTGAGGCGAAACCGGCCATGCTGGTATTTGGCGAAAATGGAGAGAAACTTCCGTCTACAGCAATACATGGAATTCAATCGTTGAAGGATATTTTAAAAATCAAATAATTACAAGGAAGAGATCTGACCCAAACAACTATCAATGACATGAATAAATATTTCACAACCATAGTTCTGCTTTTAATTGCTGGTTTGATCTCGGGAATGGCATCTTCGAAAAAAGGACCTGCAAAAATTTATCTGGCTGGCGACTCAACCTGCGCCAATTACGCGCTGGAGGAAGATTATCAAAGTAAACGGTTTCCGTTGGTAGGCTGGGGACAGGTGTTTCAGCAGTTTTTCAGGAAAGATAGCCTGAAGCTGGTTTCCGGACTGATTAAAGCCGACAGTGTGATTGTGGACGACCGCGCCAAAGGTGGCCGAAGCACCCGAACTTTCTTTCAGGAAGGACGCTGGCGGGGAATTTATTCAGAATTGCAACCGGGCGATTTGGTCATCATTTCGTTTGGGCACAACGATGGGGCAAAAGATAAGACCGAGCGATATGTGAATGAAGAAGGATACAAAGAATTTCTGCGCCTGTTTGTGACGCAAACGCGGCAGAAAGGTGGAATTCCGATTTTGATGACACCCGTAAACCGCAACTATCCGTGGGAAGATGGCGTGTTAAAAAGTTGCCACGGCGAGTATCCGCAGGCGGTGAAAGATGTGGCTGCCGAAATGAATGTTTTGCTGATTGATCTCACTCAGTTGTCGTGTGAGTTTTTCACTAAGAAAGGTGAAAGTTATGCGGCCTCCAACTACTTCATGAATCTTCCGGCCAATACTTATAAGGCGTATCCTGAAGGACAAAAAGACAACACGCACTTTCAGCCAGCCGGAGGAAAAGCAGTGGCTCAATTGGTTTTTGACGGGTTGAAACAATTAAAAATTAGAAATTAGAAATTATAAAGGGATGAGACGGATTAGCCTTTTTTTATGGACATTTTGCCTGTTTGGGTTCATGGCAAATGCGCAATTGGTTACCATCGACGGTATTCCGCGCGACACCTCGTTTACACCATACCAGGCCTGGATCAAAATCAAAAAGGAATTTCCCCAGGCGCAGATTGTAAAACCTTCGTTGCCTTCCGGGGTCATCGCGAAAATGAACATCGTTTATGCAACCTTGCCTGAAACTCCCTATGGAAAGCGCGATTTACACCTCGATCTGTTTCGTCCTGCCAAACCCGGGAAATACCCGGCTTTGCTGTTGGTTCACGGTGGTGGCTGGCGTTCGGGAAACAAATCGATGGACATTCCGCTGGCCCAGCAAATTGCAGCAAAAGGCTATGTGACGGCAACCATTGAGCATCGTTTGTCACCCGAAGCGCTTTTTCCGGCGGCGGTTTACGACATTAAAGCTGCGGTTCGTTTTATTCGGGCCAATGCAAAAGAATACGGTATCAATCCAAAAAAAATAGCCATTGCCGGAAGTTCAGCCGGTGGCCAGTTGGCCGCCTTGGTAGGCGTAACTGTTGGTGTGGAGAAGTTCGATGGGAAGGAAGGCAATCCGGGTAGTTCGTCGGCTGTTCAGGCAATTATTGACATTGACGGAGTCCTGGATTTTAACACGCCCGACGAAAAAGGAAAGGACGAAGAATCGGCCAAACGGTCGGCAGGAGCCTTGTGGTTTGGTAACACATTCAATCAAAATTCAGAAAACTGGATTGAGGCGTCGCCGATTCAATATGTGGGCAAGAATACGCCGCCAATGCTGTTTATCAACAGCGCGTTGCCTCGGTTTCATTTCGGGCGCGACAGTGTGATTGCCATTTTAAACAAGCATCAGATTTATACCGAAGTTCATACCATCGAAAATACGCCGCATCCGTTTTGGCTGTTTCGCCCGTGGTTTGAGCCAACAGTAAAATACATGACTGACTTTTTAGAAAAGACTTTAAAGACAAAAAAATGAGAAATTTTGGATTGATTCTGACGTTTATTTTGCTTTCGGTTGGGTATTTTCAGCCGAAAAGTACGATTTGGTGGTGGCTCAGGATGGTTCAGGCGATTACAAAACCATTCAGGAGGCAGTGGATGCCTGCCGTATCTTCCCGGATAAACCATTCAGTATTCGGGTGAAAAATGGCATTTATCTCGAAAAAGTTGCTATTCTGGAAGGAAATACCCATTTGACCATTGTAGGGGAAAGCGTGGATAAAACCGTCATTAGTTGGGACGACCATTTCAACAAGATTAATCGTGGCCGGAACAGTACATTTTATACCTATACGCTGAAAGTGGAGGCAAGCGATTTCAGGATGGAAAACATAACTGTTGAAAATACCGCAGGACCGGTCGGTCAGGCGTTGGCATTGTGTGTCGAGGGCGATCATTGTGTTTTTGTGAACTGCCGTTTTCTTGGGAATCAGGATACTGTTTATGCCGCCGGAAGAATTGGCCGCCAGTATTTTTACAATTGTTACATCGAAGGAACAACCGACTTTATTTTTGGTGAGGCTACCGCTTTGTTCGAAAAATGTACGATACATGCCAAAGCCAATTCGTTTTTAACCGCGGCCAGTACGGCTCAGGGCAAAGCATTTGGCTACGTTTTCAAGGATTGCAAAATAACTGCGGACGAAGGAGTAACAAAGGTTTTTCTGGGCCGTCCGTGGCGCGGGTTTGCCAAGGTAGCTTTCCTGAATTGCGAAATGGGTTCGTTCATCGTTCCTGAAGGCTGGGATAATTGGTCGAATGAGGAAAATAAGAAAACCGTCACTTTCCTGGAGTACAAAAACACCGGCGCAGGTGCCGATCGCTCAAAAAGAGTGGGCTGGTCGCACGAAATGACGAAAAAGGAGGCTTCAAAATATACCAAAGAAAAGATTTTTGCGCCCTGGCAATGGGAATTAGCTAACGATGTAAACTGGTATTAACTAACTGAAAAATGAAGAAACTACTTACTGTTTTAATTGCTTTTTTGTTCGTCGGGATAGCCTGTATGGCGCAACCCCAAAGAGGATTGCCTGCCTTAAAGGTGTCCGAAAGCGGTCGCTACCTGACCGCCGGGAATAAACCATTTTTCTGGCTGGCCGATACCGGGTGGTTATTGTTTGGAAAGCTGAATCCTGATGAAACAGTAAAATATCTTGACGACCGCAAACAAAAGGGATTTAATGTCATTCAGGTGATGGTTTTACATTCGCTCGCACAGACTTCATACAAAGGCGATTCTGCATTGGTTGCAAGAGATGTTTCACGTCCAAATCCATCCGGATATTGGGATTACCTGGATGAGGTCGTAAAACTTGCCGAAGAACGCGGACTTTACCTCGCTTTGGTTCCGGTTTGGGGCACGAATGTAAAATCCGGTTCGGTGACTTCAGCAAAGGTAGCCAGCTATGCCGAATTTCTGGCAAAGCGCTTCGGTAATAAATCGAACATCATTTGGATGAACGGTGGTGATCTTCGCGGAAGTGATTCGATTAAAGTTTGGCAGACCATCGGGAAAACATTGAAGAAGTTTGATCCTGAACATTTGGTAACCTTTCATCCGTTTGGTCGCACGCAATCGTCCACTTGGTTTCACAACGAATCGTGGCTCGATTTCAATATGTTTCAATCGGGACATCGCAATTACAGTCAGGATACTGTGAAAACCGATGCTTGCTACGGCGAAGATAACTGGCGGTATCTGGAAGCCGACTACCGCAAAACACCTGTAAAACCTACCTTGGATGGAGAACCTTCGTACGAAGGAATCCCACAAGGCCTGCACGATACCTTGCAACCCAAATGGACGGCCGATGATATTCGGCGCTATGCTTACTGGTCGGTATTTTCAGGCGGCTGTGGCTTTACCTACGGAAACAATTCGGTGATGCAATTTTACAAACCTGAACGAAAACCGGGAGCCTACGGAGCCCGTCAAGCGTGGAACGACGCAATAAATGCACCCGGAGCGCAGCAAATGATTCATTTAAAGAACCTGATGCAGCAATATTCTTTCTGGAAATTGAAACCCAATAATACTTTAATCGCTGAACAAGGTGAACGCTACAATCATCAAACGGCTTTGGTGGGCGACAATTGCCTTTTGATTTATACCTGGAATGGTCGGTCAATAAAAATCGATCAGTCGAAATGGAAAAACAAAGTAAAGAAAGCCAGATGGTACAATCCCCGAAATGGGAATTTCAGCGTTGCTCCATTTGTTTCAGGGAAAAACATCTTTGAATTCGATGCCCCCGGAAATGAAGTCAACGGAAACGATTGGGTTTTAGTTATTGAATCAATAAAACATTAAAAGATATGCGATTACGATCATTATTATTTGTGAACGTCTTTTTATTTGGACTGTTCGGAATTCTTTCAGCGCAAACAAATATGCCTTCAAAATCGTGGGTGTCCGATAATGGCGACGGAACCTACACCAATCCGGTGTTGTATGCCGATTATTCCGATCCGGATGCCATTCGGGTTGGCGATGATTATTACCTTACCGCATCGTCGTTCAACTGTGTGCCCGGATTGCCCATTCTGCATTCCAAAGATTTGGTGAACTGGGAACTCATTTCCTATGCGCTCGAAAAACAGCCGCCTTTCGATGTGTTCAATAAAGTACAACATGGCGGAGGCGTTTGGGCGCCGTGTATTCGCTTCCACAACAACGAATTTTACATTTATTATCCCGATCCTGATTTTGGGATTTATATGGTGAAAGCCGCCAATGCAAAAGGGCCGTGGTCGGAACCTGTTTTGGTGATGCCCGGAAAAGGTTTAATTGATCCAACTCCATTTTGGGACGAAGACGGTAAAGCCTACCTGGTTTATGCTTTGGCCGGAAGTCGTGCCGGTGTAAAAAGTGTAATCCTGATTAATCGAATGACTGCTGATGGCACTAAACTGATTGGAAACAGCGTGATGCTGATCGACGGACATAAAAATCATCCAACTATCGAAGGTCCGAAAATGTACAAGCGAAACGGCTGGTATTATATTTTTGCTCCGGCAGGCGGGGTTGCTCCAGGTTGGCAAATGGTGATGCGTTCTAAAACTATTTTTGGTCCGTACGAAGATAAAATTGTGATGGCTCAAGGGAAAACCGATATCAATGGGCCACATCAGGGGGCTTGGATTGACACCAAAACCGGAGAAAACTGGTTCCTGAACTTTCAGGATTTGGGGGCTTATGGACGTGTATTGCACCTCAACCCGATGAAATGGGTAAACGACTGGCCGGTGATTGGCGTTGATACCGACGGCGATGGCTGCGGAGAACCGGTTCGTACCTTCAAGAAACCGAATGTGGGCAAAGTATACCCGAAAATGACTCCTCCGGAAAGCGATGAATTTAACAACAGTGAATTAGGTTTGCAGTGGCAATGGCATGCCAATTACCAAACTACCTGGGGATTCCCGACGGGAAACCTTGGATTCTTCAGACTGAACTGTATTCCTCGCCCTGCTGAAATGAAAAACCTTTGGGATGTTTCGAATATGTTGTTGCAGAAGTTTCCGGCTCAGGAATTTACTGCGACGACCAAACTGACGTTCGATGCCCGCTTCGATAAGGAAGAAGCTGGCTTGATTGTGATGGGGATTGACTATGGACGTTTAACGGTAAAGCGCGAAAACGGCAAACTAAATCTGTCGGTTGCAACGTGTAAAAATGCAGATAAAGGTACTGCCGAAGATGTTGTTTCAGGACCGGAACTTGCTTCGAACCAAATATATTTCAGGGTGAGCGTGAAAAAAGGCGCTGAATGCCAGTTTAGTTATAGCACCGACGGAAATACATTTACCAATTTAGGTAATGCTTTCAAAGCCCGCGAAGGAAGATGGATTGGCGCTAAAGTTGGCTTTTATGCCCTTCGCGAAGGTGTAATAAATGACGCCGGATCAGCAGATATTGATTGGTTCAGGGTAGAAAAGTAAGATGAATAAACCCGAAGGGTTGATAGGATTATAGATCAATGTTACGTGGAAACAGAAATCACGAAGTGGTGAAATGATCATGTCATGCCTTTGGCATTCAAGAATATAAACTGATGATTTGACTATAATAATTACATGCCTTAGGCATTAAAAAAGGATAAAAATGTTGATACAAATTCAGAAATATTTTACCTGCTTTATCGCATTCGTTTTGCTTTCATCGACTGTTTTTGCCTCCGACTACCACTTTGTTGTGGCTGCTGATGGTTCCGGCGACTTCCGAACCGTTCAGGAAGCGATTAATGCCGTTCCCGATTTCAGGAAAAATGAAACCAAAATATTCATTAAAAAGGGTGTTTACAAGGAAAAACTGGTGCTGGCTACCAGTAAAACCAATGTTACTTTTATCGGCGAAGACCGCGACAAAACCATTTTGACCTACGACGATTTTGCGCAGAAGAAAAACCGATTTGGCGAAGAAGTAGGGACAACCGGTTCCACCTCGTTTTTTGTGTTTGGCGATGGTTTTTGCGCCGAGAATATCACCTTCGAGAACTCCTCGGGGCCAGTCGGTCAGGCAGTTGCTGTTCGCGTTGACGGCGATAGGATTGCTTTCATCAATTGCCGTTTCCTCGGGTGTCAGGACACACTGTATCCTCATGGAGAGAAAAGTCGGCAATATTATCGCGATTGCCTGATTGAAGGAACTGTCGATTTTATTTTTGGCTGGTCAACCGCTGTTTTCGACCATTGCACCATTGTTTGTAAAGATCATGGATTTGTTACCGCTCCATCAACCAACGAAGGAACTCCATATGGCCTGGTTTTTCTTGATTGCAAAATTACCGGCGATGCTACCGAAACTTCATTTTACCTGGGGCGTCCATGGCGTCCATTTGGCAAATCGGCCTTTTTGCGATGCGATTTAGGCAAAATGATAAAGCCCGAAGGCTGGCACAACTGGGATAAACCTGACGCTGAAAAGAACAGTTTTTTTGCAGAATATAAAAATACCGGAGTTGGCGCATCAACCGAAAAAAGGGTAGGATGGTCGCACCTTTTGACAGATGAGGAAGCCAATAATTATACACCCGAGAAAATATTAGACGATTGGGTGAAGAAATACAAGTAAAAGGAGTCGGAAGACTGGAGACAGAAGTCCGAAGTAGCTCCCTGAGTAGCGAAGCGTATCGAAGGGAGAATTACCGAACAGAAAAGATTAGTAGCAGTAGAAACGTTGCGGGTTGCGTGTTACGCGATAACCCCACAAACTCGCAACCCGGATCACGCAACTCGTAATAATTAAAAACTAAAAATATGAACATTCTAAAATCAACAATCACGCTGTTTACAGCGGTTTTATTTTCGGTTTGTGCCTTTTCGCAATCCGAAAAATATCCCGATTTGTACAAAGGCATTGAATTTCAAATGCCCAAAGTTCAGGAACCGATAATTCCGAAATATTTGGTATCGATTACCGACTTTGGTGCAAAAAGCGGCGGACAGGAGCTTTGTACAAAAGCCTTTGCCGACGCAATTGACGCAGTTGCGAAAAAGGGTGGGGGTCGTGTCGTGATTCCGCACGGAACCTGGCTTACCGGCCCGATTACGCTGAAAAGTAATATTGAGCTTTATTCTGAAATTGGCGCATTGGTGATTTTCAGTAAAGACAAAAATTTGTATCCGCTGGTAGAAACCAATTTCGAAGGGTTTAATACATTTCGCTGCATGTCGCCTGTCAATGGCCGGAATTTAGAGAATATTGCCATTACTGGTCACGGTATTTTTGATGGTTCGGGTGAAGCATGGCGCGCTGTGAAGAAGGAGAAATTAACCGATGCACAGTGGAAAAAACTGGTAGCTTCGGGCGGAATCGTGGGGCAAAACGGTAGAACCTGGTATCCGTCGCAACAATTTATCGATGGCGAAAAACTGGCCGATATGAATGTTCCGCGCTCGTTGAAAACCAGGGCCGAATTCGAGAAAATTCGCGATTTTTTGCGCCCGGTTATGGTTAGTCTAATTTCTTGTAAGAAAGTGCTTTTTGATGGCCCAACCTTCCAGAATTCTCCGGCATGGTGCATTCATCCGCTAATGTGCGAAGATTTTACTTTTCGCAATATGACCATTCGCAACCCGTGGTTTTCGCAGAATGGTGATGGAATTGATATTGAATCGTGCAAAAAACAGTGTGATTCACGACAGTACTTTTGATGTTGGTGACGATGGAATCTGCATCAAATCGGGTAAAGATAAGGAAGGGCGCGACCGCAAGATGCCCAACGAGAACCTAATCGTTAAAAATTGCATTGTTTTTCACGGGCACGGTGGGGTGACGGTTGGCAGCGAAATGTCGGGCGGAGTGAAAAACCTGCACGTTTCGAATTGCACATTTATTGGCACCGACGTTGGCTTGCGCTTTAAAAGCAATCGCGGACGGGGTGGGGTTGTCGGGAATATCTTTATTTCCAATATCGAAATGATGAACATACCAACCCAGGCGATTTCATTTAACCTTTTTTATAGCGGACGCTCGGCATCGGAGGATTTGGATGCAGGGGGAAAACGGCCCGTCGCCAAAACTTTTGCCGGTTACCGAAGAAACTCCCCAGTTTAAAAATATATCGATCAAAAATGTGAACTGCAAAGGTGCCATGCTGGGTATTCAGTTGCAGGGGCTTCCTGAAATGAATCTTGAGAATGTTGAACTTGAGAATATTGCGATGGAGGCAGACCAAGGAATGGTGTGTAACGATGCTACCAATGTCAGGATAAAAAACCTTACACTGTTGACAAAGAAAACACCGGTTGCTGATTTTAAAAATAGCCGCGATGTGGTGATCGACGGATTACATACTTCGGGGGCTGTTTTTCCAATGATTCAGGTTTCAGGAGTTTCAGCCGGAAGCACCATTATTAAAAATCTGGGTGTTTCTGATTTTGAGAAACAAGTTGTTATTGGCAAAGAAGTTCAGAAAAATGCAGTTCAACTGGTTAAATAGCCTATCATGAGAACGATCAAATTTTTAAGCGTACTGTTTGCTATTTTCATATTTGCTACAGGACTTTGGGCTCAGGAAACAAGCTCCGGAAAATTTACCGTTTGGACCATTGGTGATTCGACTATGGCCAGTAAAAAAGCCGAAGTAGCTCCGGAAACCGGTTGGTGCCAAGCCTTTCCAAATTTTGTTTCAGCCAATGTTGAGATAAAGAATCGGGCAGTGAATGGTCGCAGTACCAAAAGTTTCATTACAGAAAAGCGTTGGCAGTGGGTGCTCGATTCGTTGAAATCGGGCGATTATGTGTTTATCCAGTTTGGTCACAACGACGAGAAGATTCAAGACTCTACCCGATATACCGAACCGTTCACTTCGTATCGGAAAAATTTGGAACGATTTGTTCGCGAAGCGCGCGAAAAAGGCGCAACACCAATCTTGTTTACTTCAATCGTTCGGCGCAAGTTCGAAAACGGGATGTTGACCGATACCCACGGAAATTACCCGGTTGTTACGCGGATGGTTGCCCGGGAAATGAATGTGCCTTTGGTCGATTTGCAAATGCTTACAGCAGGCGCTGTTACAGCTTTAGGCGACGAACCTTCGAAACAAATTTACCTCTGGACGCCGCCGACGGAAAAGTTTCCGGAGGGAAGAAAAGACGACACTCATCTTTGTACCGAAGGAGCCCGGTTAGTGGCGAAGCTGGCTGCTCAGCAGTTAATGCTTTTGGATAATGCGCTCGGACGGGAGATCAGACGATAAGGATTGAAACTGTTTGGATTTGAAATAATTCAATCAAAAAAAGTTGTTTTTCTGATTGGTGAAGTAAAATTTAAGCAGTTTCCCGAATTTCTGTTTGAATCAAATTGTCCGCGAATCATCGGTTTACAGGTCGAAAATCAGTAAACAAAACTGGTTTTACCTTTTCGAATAAAAGGTATATCTCAGATTCAGAATCAAAGGGAATTCGGTAAACGTTTTCTTCCTGGTTGCATCGTAATTTATTGGAACCGAATATTCGGTTGAACCAACCTGGTATCCCACTTCTACAGCAATGCCTTTACGCTTTACCCGCCTGCTATACCATTCTTTTCCAACCACAAAACCGGGGACTATTAAATTGGTATTTGCGTCCGGCTTGTTTATGTTCAGCCATTTATATTTTCCAACTATTCCAATATATGTCCGATCTGTCCTGTTGTAAATTATCGCATGTAAAAATTTAAACCCAGCTTCCGAATCGTTAGGAAGCAAGTCTTCAAACTCGGCTGATACGCCTCCAAAGAATTCAAAACCAGTTTTTTTTGATACCCAGTCTCTATAGTTGGCTTTGAGGCTAAATAGTGAGAATTCCCCGCCAAATCCGCCAATTTTTTGGGCCGAGACATCAAATCCCAGGGTTACAAATAAGATGAGTACGAATATTGTTCGTTTCATAGTTGATTAGTATAATTTTGACAGACGACTTATTTACCCAGCCATTTTTTAATAGCTTCTTTATTGTGTTGATTAACAATGTTTTTTGCTTCAGGAATATAAAGAAATTCAAGCTCTTTACTAAAATATTCGATTATTTTTCCTCTGACCATTTTCATCGTCGAATTTAATAAATGGTTTTGTTCGGTAAAAGCTTCAGGCAGAATTACGATTGTTGCCGGTAACCAGCGTTCGGGGAACGATTCGGCAAACTTGCCGCCAGCTTTGTAAGCGTCAACTTCTCCCTGTATAATTTTCAGGCATTCAACAATAGCATCGTCACTGCCGGTTTTTAGCCCACGTTTCTCAACTTCGCGGTTCAATGCAGCAATATTGGGCACTATCATTCCTGAAGTGTAGGCATTCTGGTTATTGTAGAGCATACATTGATCAATAAAAGTAGACTGATCGACGAGCGATTCCTCAATTCCTTCGGGACTATATTTTTCGCCATCGCTTCCAATGAGCAAACTTTTGAAACGGCCCAGAACATGAAGGAAACCATCATTATCCATAAATCCCATGTCGCCGGTGTAAAGCCAGCCGTCCTTAACCGTTTCGGCAGTAGCTTTTGGGTTGTTCCAGTAGCCTTTCATCACATTGTCGCCTTTCACAACAATCTCGCCTTTTTCGCCAAGTGGCAGTTCGTTGCCATCGGCGTCACAAATTTTCAAATCGAGGTATTTAACCAGGCGCCCCGACGATCCGAATTTTACTGCGCCCAAAACATTCGACGAGATTACCGGCGCTGCCTCCGATAAGCCGTATCCCTGGCACATAGGCATACCTATGGCAAAGAAAAAGCGTTGAAGTTCGGTGTCGAGCAAAGCGCCTCCGCCAATGAACAGTTCGAGTTTACCGCCAAATCCTTCGCGTATTTTCGAGAACAGTATTTTATCGTAAAAAGCGAGCAGTGGTTTATATATGGCACTTAATCCTTTACCTCTGTTCCAGCCATTCCCGTTGTATTTGTATGCAATCTTCAGGGCATGATTAAACATTTTTTCAGCCATTGGCCCTTTGGCCCTGATGTTCGATTCAATTCCTTTCCTGAAATTCTTGGCAACTGCCGGAACACTCATTAAAATACTGGGCTGAATTTCCTTGATATTCTTCGGAATGTTTTTCAGCGTTTCCATCGGGGTTTTACCAATTTCGAGCGAGGCTACACCAGCTCCGTAATACATAAAGCAGTACAGGCAGGCCGTGTGCGCAAACGAGTGATCCCACGGAAGAAATGCCAGCGTTTTCCAATTTTCGCCAATGTGAAGCACGGTGGCAGACTGAGCCACATTTGCAGCGTAATTCAGTTGGGTAAGCATAATTCCTTTGGGATCGGCCGTGGTGCCCGACGTGTATGAAATATTTGCAACATCATCAGGTAAAACAGATTTGTATAAAGCCTCGAATTTTTCTGCTTTTTCTTTCAGGTATTCGTTACCCAAAGCCAAAACCTGCTCGTAGCTGATGTCTTTGGCTCCCGGATTTTCTTTTCCATCCAGGTAAATAACTTTTTCAAGTTCAGGAAGTTGATTGGCGATTTCTTCAATTTTCGATGCCTGTCCCCGGGATACGATCACCATTTTACTTCCCGAATGGGCTAACCTGAATTTCAGATCGTTGCCCGATTCGAGCTTTACCGAAAGTGGAACGTTGATTCCTCCGGCGTACAGAATGCCTAACTCCGAGATAATCCAGGCATTTCTGCCTTCCGATATAAGTCCAACGCGATCTCCTTTTTGTAAGCCAAGTGAAACCAAACCGGCTCCAAATTTCAGAACCTGCTCACGTGTTTGCGTGTAAGTAGTTCCTTCGTATTTCCCATTTTGCTTTTCCCACAGGTAAATGTTGTTCGGAAATTTTGTAACACTTGTTTCAAAAAGTTCGATAATAGTCTTCATTAAGTTATCGTTTAAAAATTCTTCCTATAAAACTCAAATGTACAAATTTTTGTTTTTGAACTGGCAAAGAAAAAGGGCCGAAGCCCTTTCCATTAAATTGTACCGAATTTATAAATCGTTTTTTCGTTGAACTTTTCGCCTGGTTTTAGGATAACCGATGGAAAATGAGGTTTATTAATCGAGTCGGGATAATGCTGTGTTTCAAGGGCAACACCCGAATAACTTCCGAATTGGCGTTTGCCTCCGATCATTAAATCAGGTATCCAATAACCTGTGTAAAGCTGAATTCCGGGTTGTGTGGTATAAACTTCAACCGAACGCCCGGTAGTAGCTTCGCTAAGAGTTCCGGCATAAACCAGTTTGCCTTCGGGATTGTCGAGCACAAAATTTAGGTCGTAACCAGTTTCCAGTTGTTCAATATCTTTGCCTAATTTCTTTTTATTCAGGAAATTGAATGGCGTATGTTCAACGGTAACAATTTGGCCGGTAGGAATCATATCAACCGATTCGGTGAATGTTTTGGCCGTAAGCTGAAGTTCGTGATCCAGAATCTGGTCTTTTCCGCCGGTGAAATTGAAATACGTGTGGTTTGTCAGGTTCACAAGGGTAGTCTCGTCGGTTTCCGCACCATATTCAATCGAAAGTTCGTTGTTGTTATTTAATGTATAAGTGCAGCTAACCTTCAGATTCCCGGGATAGCCCTCTTCCTGATCAGGACTTAAATAGCTTAGCTTAACACCAACCCGATCATTGGATTCAATAATTTCAGCCGAGAATAAGCGACGGTCGTAACCAACCAGTCCGCCGTGCAAATGGTTCGCTCCATTGTTTACTGCCAATGAATAGTTTTGGCCTTCAAGGGTAAATTTCCCTTCGCCAATTCGGTTGCAAACCCGTCCGCAGATGCACCCAAAGTATGGGTAGCTCCCCAGGTATTGCTCACTAACGTAGGTTTCAAATTTCCCGAATCCGCAAACAACATTGGTTAACTTTCCATTTTTATCAGGTGTTTCAATCGAAGTTATAATGCCGCCGTAGTTGGTAATTTTAACGGTAACCTGGTTATCGTTCGAAAGTGTAAACAGATCAACCTGCTGTCCATCACTTAATTGTCCGAATAAAGCTTTTTTAATTTTCATGTTTAGATATTTTAGTTTTTTAATTGTTTTGAGATGCAAGCTCCGGGTTTGGGGTTAAAAACTGTCAACTGTGACTGAAAACTGTTTTTAACCGGCATACAAATTTAATTTTTTAGCTCAGACTGGTAGGTACTGGTCGAGTAATTTGTTCAGATTTATTTTTACTTTTGGTTTTTTAAACGCTAACAAACCTTTGTCTTGAAAAATATTCAGATCGATGATTCGCTAGGCATTCCAAAGTATCGACAGATCATCAACTCCATATATACGGCCATTTCGTCGGGAGAATTGACATTGGGTGACAAGATTCCCTCCTTAAACGAAATTTGCACCGAGTTCGAATTGTCGCGCGATACGGTAATGGTTGCTTTTAACGAGTTAAAAGCCAAAGGCATCATTAATTCAATTCCGGGGAAAGGCTACTACATTAATAGCGTTGAAGTAAATGTTGATCAGAAGATATTCGTGCTTTTTGATGAGCTGAATGCATTTAAAGAAGACCTTTACACTTCGTTCCTGAATAGCCTGGACAATAAATCAAATGTCGATATTTATTTTCACCATTTTAATTACCAGGTGTTTAAGAATCTGATTGCTGAAAGTATAGGGAAATACACCTCGTATATAATTATGCCTGCAACATTTGATGATACCATAAATATTGTGGGTAAATTGCCTAGAGACAAAGTTTATATTCTCGACCGCAATAAAGCTGACTTATCTGATTATCCGGTTGTTTACCAGGATTTTGAACGAGATGTTTATGAAGCGTTGAATGAAGGAATTGATTTACTGCGAAAATACACCAAATTAATCATGATTTTTCCGGGGGGAAAAGAACCTGAAGGACGTATGCTCGGTTTCCAGCGGTTTTGTAAGGAAAATAAATTCCAGTTTGAGATTCTCAGGAATATTGAAAATAAGACCATAAAAAGCGGAGAAGCCTATTTTGTTCCTTCCGACAGAAATTTGGTGAAACTGGTGAAACTTGCCGCCGAGAAGAGTCTTCAGCTTGGTAACGAATTTGGCATTGTTTCGTTTAACGATACCATGCTCAAAGAAGTTGTTGCAGGTGGAATTACCACGATATCAACCGATTTTCAGTTAATGGGGCAAACATTGGCCAAAATGATTCAGGAAAGAAGCAGTGAAAAAATTAGAAACCATTCGGCTTTAATCCGCAGAAACTCGCTTTGACATGTTACTAAACACAAATTTGAAGTATTTTAAGAACTGGCAAAAACTCTATTTTTACCCACCAGTACCTACCAGTTTAATGAAGCAAATTTTAGAGCTCGGCTGACAGAGTTCTGTTGGCCGTTTCTGAGTAGGATGATGCGGTTAGGAGAAAAACACCAGAACCCGCAATAGCTTGAAAACCAGAATAACTACATAAAATGAGTAATTTTAATATTGAAGATCATCCGCACCGACGTTTAAACCCGCTTACCGGCGATTGGATTTTGGTTTCGCCTCACCGCGCTAAACGCCCGTGGCAGGGGCAGGTTGAAAAAGCTGCATCAGACGAGCGGCCCAAATACGATCCGGGTTGTTATTTGTGTGCCGGAAACGAAAGGGCGGGAGGGAAGTTCAATCCTCCATACAAGGGAACCTATGTTTTTACAAACGATTTTAGCGCTTTACTTACCGATACTCCTGAAGGAAATGTTGACGAAGGAAGCCTTTTCCAGGCGAAAAGCGAAAGTGGCATTTGCAAAGTAATTTGTTTCAGCGACGACCACAGTCTCACCATTCCTGAAATGGAAGTTACCGACATTCGCAAAGTGGTTGATGTTTGGTGCGAACAGTTTGAAGAATTAGGTACTAACCCGATGATCAACTATGTCCAGATTTTCGAGAATAAAGGCTCGATCATGGGATGCTCAAACCCACATCCGCATGGACAAATTTGGTCGTCGTCGTCGGTTCCAACCGAGCTTATCAAAGAGTCGAAATCGCAAAAGGAATACTTCGAAAAGCATGGAACTACGCTTTTAGGCGATTACCTGAACGCCGAATTGGGAAAGAAAGAACGATTGCTGGTTGAAAATGAACATTTTGTGGCCCTGGTTCCATATTGGGCGGTTTGGCCTTTCGAAACCATGATTATCAGTCGTCGCGCCGTTCAAAATATACTTCAGCTTACTGAAGAAGAAAGATCAGGTTTGGCTGATATCTACAAGCAACTGACTGTGAAATACGATAACCTGTTTGAAGTTTCTTTTGCTTATTCTGCCGGATTGCATCAAGCACCAACGGATGGAAAGGATTATCCTGAATGGCATTTGCACATGCACTTTTATCCGCCGCTTTTACGCTCGGCATCGGTAAAGAAATTTATGGTAGGTTACGAAATGCTGGCCACTCCGCAACGCGATATTACCGCCGAACAGGCTGCTCAGCGGTTGCGCGACTTGTCTTCGGTACATTATAAATCGAAATAAATTAATATCGAACAAGAAACAAGAAATGTAAAATGAAACCTTTGATGTTCCTTATTTCTTATTCTATGTTTCTTATTTTTCAAAAAATAGTATCCAATAATAAATATTCAATAACCAATAATAAATCAATGACTTATGGCAAAAATTAGCGCTTTGATCGAAAAAATTGCAAATGGGAATAACCCTTTGTTTAAAGAATTATATGGTGCAAACGAAGCTGTTTTGAAAGAACAGGCCGATCGTTATGCTGCATTGATGAACGAATTTCAGTCGGTTTACGGAACCGACGATATTTCATTGTTCAGCTCGCCGGGGCGTACCGAAATTGGTGGTAACCATACCGACCACAACTACGGTCGCGTATTGGCAGGCGCTGTAAACCTCGATAACATTGCTGTTGCCGCTGCAAACGGAACCAATACGATCCGCATTAAATCAGTTGGTTATCCCGAATTCCAGGTTGATTTGGGTTCGCTTGAAATTGATCCGGCACAATTCTATACTTCTTCGTCGCTGGTAAAAGGTATTGCTGCCCGCATGAGCGAAAAAGGCTATGCCATTGGCGGTTTCGACGCTTGCATCGAAGGCCGTGTACCGAAAGGTTCAGGCTTAAGCTCATCAGCTTCGTTCGAAGTACTTATTGGCGCTATCATCAATCACCTGTTCAACGATGGTAAAATGAGCGCGGTTGAGAACGGAATCATTGGACAGTGGTCGGAAAATAATTTCTTCGGAAAACCATGTGGTTTGATGGACCAGACCGCTTGTTCAGTGGGCGGTTTGATCACCATCGATTTCGAAGATCCGTCGAAACCAATTGTGAAGGAAGTTGATTTCGACTTCGTAAAAACTGGTTTTGCACTGGTAATTACCGATGTAGGTGGTGGTCACGACGATGCTGCTTCGCAGGCTGAATATGCTTCGTTGCCAACCGAAATGAAAGCTGTTGCTGCTGAATTGGGTGCAAAAGTTTTACGCGAGGTTACCCTGGAACAAATCGTTGATAAAATGCCTGAAATTCGCAAAGTAACCGGCGACCGCGCATTACTTCGTGCGTACCACTTCCAGGGCGATAATGCCCGGGTAGTTGACCAGGTAGCTGCTTTGGAAAACAACGATTTCCAAACTTTCCTGAAACTGGTTGTTGAATCGGGTTATAGCTCGTATATGTATAACCAGAACATTTTTGATGTGGTTCATAAAGACGAACAGGTCGTTTCGCTGGCTTTGGCTTTGAGCGAAATGATTTTGAAAGGCAAGGGCGCATGGCGCGTTCATGGCGGAGGCTTTGGCGGAACTATCCAGGCATTCGTTCCGCAGGATTTACTCGAAAAGTATGTTAGCACGCTGGAACATGTTTATGGGCAGGGATCGTGCCATAAATTATTTATCCGTGCCAAAGGCTCGATAAAGCTTGATTTATAATAAAATATAAAGTTTATGATGACTGGAAGGGCTTTTAGTGCAAAGGAAGATCTTCCGGTCATCATTTTATTTTTAGTGCTTTTTTCGGGAGTTTGCTCAAAAACTGAGTTATTTTTTGCAAATTCGAGCACTAAATCTAAATATTGAAACACAAACTTTAACTTCATCAATTAACAATCAAATTACCTCGGATTATGAGTCAAAACAAAAATTACACCGTGCCAATCATCATGATGATCATGCTGTTTGGAATGATTTCGTTTGTAACAAACCTTGCAGCGCCGATGGGTATTGTGCTGAAAAGCCAATTTGCTGTAACTAATTTCCTGGGACTTCTTGGGAATGCAGCCAACTTTATTGCTTATGCGGTAATGGGAATACCCAGTGGAATTTTGCTCCAGAGAATAGGCTATAAGAAAACGGCTTTGATTGCTATTGCAGTTGGCTTTGTTGGAGTGGGTATCCAATATCTTTCAGGTTATTCAGGGCAGGATTCAGCTTTTGCTGTTTACCTTGGCGGTGCATTTGTTGCCGGATTTTCAATGTGTTTGTTGAATACAGTAGTTAACCCAATGTTGAACACTCTTGGTGGTGGTGGAAATACTGGTAACCAACTGATTCAGGTTGGTGGTTCTTTCAACTCAGTAATGGCTACAGCTACTCCTATGATCGTTGGTATTTTGATCGGTGATGCAGCTAAGGCTCAAATTACCAATATTTTTCCATTTATGTATGCAGCAATGGCTGTGTTCGCTATCGTATTTGTAGTATTGTATTTTGTAAATATTCCGGAACCTCACGCTGAACAATCTTCTGAACCACTTGGAAACCTAATGTCGGGAGCCTTAAAGTTCCGTCACTTCATTTTAGGTGCTATTGGTATTTTTGTTTATGTTGGCGTTGAAGTTGGTACCCCAGGGGTTTTAAATTATTTCCTTGTTGATCCGGCTACTCCGAATGCGTTGAATGCTACAACAGCAGGATTCGTTGCAGGAACTTATTGGTTCCTGATGTTGATTGGCCGTTTGGTTGGAGCCTCAATCGGAGCAAAAGTATCAAGTAAAGCGATGCTCACTTTTGCATCAGGTTTAGGTTTGATTCTTGTCCTCTTGGCTATGTTTTCTTCAGCCTCTACTTTGGTTTCATTGCCAGTTTTAAAAAGCATTGACGGTGTAACCTCTTTTGGTTTGCTGGAAGTTCCAATCAATGCTGCATTCCTTGTGTTAGTAGGGCTTTGTACTTCAATTATGTGGGGTGGTATTTTCAACCTTGCTGTGGAAGGTTTAGGAAAATATTTGGCTGCGGCTTCAGGAATCTTCATGGTTATGGTTTGCGGTGGAGGTATTCTTCCTGCACTTCAGGGTTGGGTTGCTGACTTTGCCGGTTATATGCCTAGCTACTGGGTAATTGTTGCTGGTTTAGGTTACTTGTTGTTCTACGCTTTGGTAGGTAGCAAAAATGTGAATACTGATATTCCTGTTGAATAATTAGATTTTTATAAAATATGGAAAGAGGGATGGCCAGACGGTTGTCCCTTTTTTGTTTTTGGCAGATTCCACGGTCGATTTATCCCGGAAAAATGTTTTCCAGCAGAAATTCGGATTTTGGATCGTTTAGTCAATAAAGGTAAAAAATACTTTTATACATTCGTCAATACAATTGGGTTAAACATGGAGTTGTATAAAGTACATGCCAAACATTACGTTTCAGTAGATTGCGTTATCCTGGGTTACCAGAATGATGAATTAAAATTATTGCTTTATCCGCGTAGTTTTGAGCCATCGAAAGGAAAATGGTCGCTTTTGGGTGGTTTTGTTCAGGAAAATGAATCGGGTGACGAAGCTGCTGCACGAATTTTAAAGCAAACAACCGGATTGGATCAAATTTTCCTCAAGCAGGTTGAAGCCTTTTCGGCACCGGCGCGCGACCCCGAAGCCAGGGTAATCAGCCTGGCTTACTATGCTTTGATCCGAATTGATTTGCACGACGAGGAAAAGGTAAAAGAAAATGGAGCTTACTGGATTCCCATCAGGAAACTGCCTCAGCTAATTTTTGACCATCAGGCGATGTTTGAAAAGGCATTGACTAAACTTCAGCAAAAAGCAGTTTATAGCCTGGTTGGTCTCGAACTTTTACCTGAGAAATTTACGTTAATTCAGTTGCGAAAGTTGTACGAAGCTATTTTTCAGCGTGAATTTGATCCGGGAAACTTCAGGAAGAAAATTTTATCGCTCGGAATACTTGAAAAATTGAGCGAAAAAGATGCTTCCGAATCGAAAAAAGGAGCTTTTTATTACAGGGCAAAAAACAATATTGATGAAGTTGATATTGACCGGATTGTAAAATTCTGAACCATTGGGAAATTATGATACATAACTTAATAACTTAATACACAACTTATGAATTGGAATTCACATGAGTTTATTTGGCTCGACTGGTTGATTATCGTAGTTGGTATCCTGGCTGTAGGCTGGGCCGTATGGCGCTCGATACATAAGCACAAACGCTCGCAACAAGGAGCCGATAGCGAAGACTATCTGTTTGGGAAAGGCGAACCGTGGTACATTATTGGTGCTGCCATTTTTGCTGCAAACATTGGCTCCGAGCACCTTGTGGGGCTTGCCGGTACCGGTGCAAAGGCTGGTGTTGGTATGGCGCATTGGGAAATGCAAGGCTGGATGATCCTTATTTTGGGATGGCTTTTTGTTCCGTTCTACCAGCTTATGAATACAAAGCTGGGCAAAATCATCACGATGCCCGACTTCTTAAAAAACCGCTATACTCCGGCTACCGGTTCGTGGCTTTCTATCATTACGCTGATTGCCTACGTATTGACCAAAGTGAGTGTAACGGCATTTACCGGGGGCATCTTCATGGAAAGTCTTCTTGGCCTGCCTTTTTGGTATGGAGCAATAGGATTAATTGTTTTGACAGGGATTTTTACCGTTTTTGGCGGAATGAAGGGCGTTATGACATTGTCAGCCATTCAAACGCCGATACTTATTATCGGTTCCTTCCTGGTGTTGTTCTTAGGATTGTCGGCGCTTGGAGGCGGCAGTATCGCTGATGGCTGGACTGCAATGATTGACTTTTCCAGAACATTGGGTAAAGGAGCCGACGGTGTTGCATATGGCACGAACCACATGTTTCATTTCGAGACCGGAGACCCGTTGTACGACGAATATCCTGGTTTTTGGGTATTCATCGGAGCTTCCATTATAGGTATGTGGTACTGGGCTACCGATCAGCACATTGTTCAACGTGTACTCGGACAGCAAAAAGGCGAATCGAATGATGTTGTAATGAAACGCGCCCGCAGAGGTACCATTGCAGCAGGTTATTTCAAATTATTGCCGGTATTTATGTTCCTGATACCTGGGATGATAGCAGCAGCATTGGCCGCACGCCCCGACAGTGGATTTGCACTTGAAAATCCGGATACCGCTTTTGGTTCGATGGTTAAATTTGTATTGCCAGCTGGCGTAAAGGGTATTGTAACCATCGGTTTTATATCGGCGCTTGTAGCTTCCCTTGCGGCATTTTTTAACTCATGCGCAACGTTGTTTACCGAAGACTTTTATAAACCAATGTTCAAGGGCAAAAGCGAAGCTAAATATGTTTTGGTAGGCCGTGTTGCAACCGTTGTAGTGGTTGTGCTCGGTATTATCTGGATACCGGTTATGATGAGTCTTGGTAGTTTGTACGATTACCTGCAAGGCATTCAGTCGTTGCTGGCGCCAGCTATGGTAGCAGTATTTGTGCTCGGGATATTCTCAAAAAGAATTACACCGAAAGCGGGCGAAGCTGGTATGATTGTAGGTTTTGGGATAGGTATGGTTCGCTTGTTAACCAACATTCTTACAAATACGGGCAAAAATGCCATGACGGGTTGGTATTGGGAATCTACCCGGTGGTTCTGGCATACAAACTGGCTTATATTCGAAGTATGGTTACTCGTATTCATCATGTTGTTAATGGTTGTTGTGTCGCTTTTCACCAAAAAGCCAACTGATCAACAGATTGAATTTATTACCTTCACCGGCGATTACAAAGCACTTATTCGCCAGAGCTGGAACAAGTGGGATGTCATTGCTTCGTTTGGAGTCGTTTTAGCATGTGCTTTATTCTACATGTATTTTTGGTAGGCTCCGAGAGAATAAATACACGTTTTTATTACAATAGAAACGCTCGTTAATAAAAAATAATTAAATTGCCTGAACTAATCATTCGGGCAATTTTTTTATGTACGATATTATCGGAGATGTTCACGGTTACGCCGATCAGCTAAAAAAATTACTCCTGAAAATGGGATATTCGCTGAACAACGGAGTGTTTTCTCACCCAGGACGAAAAGCCGTGTTTGTTGGAGACCTGATTAATCGCGGACCCAAAATCAGGGAAACTATATTTATTGTTCGGAAAATGGTTGAATCGGGCTCGGCCTATGCAATTTTGGGCAACCACGAGTTGTATGCTATATTGTATCACCTGAAGGATGTTGAGGGAAAATACTCCAAAAAACGTATCCAGAAATACCAGCTACAAATTAATCAGACTTTATCTGAGTTTGAAAATAATAAAGATGAATTAAAAAGCCATCTGAAATGGTTTCGTACGTTACCTCTTTTCCTCGATTTTGGCGATATTAGAGTCGTTCATGCCTGCTGGGAAGACGACAACATTAAGCTAATCCAGGAAACATTAAATGGTCCAAAAATTAGCAAAACGGCATTGCGCGAAATTGCTATAGGCGAAACTGTTTTTGCCCGAAGTTTTTGGGAGACCGTGAAAGGCGTGGACTTTCAGCTTCCGCGTGATTTGTTGGTTTTTGACGAGAAGAGGCAACCTCACCGTTCGTTCCGGATGAAATGGTGGGAAAACCCGCAAGGCAGAACCTTTAAAGACGTTTCGATGGAAAGCCGGTTTGAACTTCCGGCTTATACCATACCTCATGAAATTGTGCATTCCAGAAGACCGTATTCCGAAAATAATCCGATTGTTTTCTTCGGACATTACAGCTTGATTGACAATTCGCGCATATTGCGCGATAATATCTGTTGTGTCGATTCGGGAGTGTCCAGATCGGGTAATTTATTAGCTTACAGGTGGAATGGCGAAAAGAAGCTGGAAAAGGAAAATCTGGTAATAATCAAAGGTTGAAATTTACAGTATTGATAATCAGTAAATTGTTGCTGTGTTTTTAGGCTGTGTTTTTTTAGATTATTTTTTTTGTTGCCCTATTGTGGGAAAAGAAAGAAAGGCTATATTTGCAAAGCCTTTCGGGAAACAGATTTCAGAAGGAAAGTTCTAAAAAAGTGTTGTAAATTTTGACAAAAATAAACTTAATTTTTCGTGATTAGGTTAACGAAAAATACTCTGGTGCGGTAGTTCAGTCGGTTAGAATATCGGCCTGTCACGCCGAGGGTCGCGGGTTCGAGTCCCGTCCGCACCGCCCTCATCAGATTTACAACACTAAAGATTGGTGCGGTAGTTCAGTCGGTTAGAATATCGGCCTGTCACGCCGAGGGTCGCGGGTTCGAGTCCCGTCCGCACCGCCCTCATAAAAATTATAACATGAACGATTGGTAAGTTGTACTGCTGGTTATAATACCGGCTACTCATACCGTCAAATGTGAGATGGGTTTATTCCCGTTTACACCGCATAAGGGAGCTAAAGCTCTCTTTTTTGTTTATGGGCTATTCGTTTATCTCACCAGTTCGTCAAATAAGCGGTTAAAAGTTTTGTCCAAATCTTTTGATTTTCCGGGATGTGTCTTTGACGTTTGAATAACCGAGCTTCGAACGGCTGCCAGCCAGCGGAACCGTTCAGGAATATCAAACTCAGCAATTGGACCTCCATCTTTTTCTCCAAGCGCAACTTTTCTGAAGCTTTCCAATGTGTTGAGTATATCCCGGTAGTCCAGGTCATTCTTCATCAGCTCGAATTTATCGGGACACAGGTAAAATTCCATCCTGATGTATTTTTCTTTTTTCGAAAACATCATCAGTCCAACATTGAAGAATTCTTCTCTTTCAACTTTTGGAACGAGCCTGATAACAGTATATTCATAGAGTTTATCCTCTTGCATTTTTTGCTTCGTTTAGGAAAATTACAGAATTGTCCAACCTGGTTTTTATGAAATCAAAATAAACTTTCCTAATCTCATCCGGACTTTCATCCGTATCGTTCCAATGCAGCCAATCGTCGGGAATCAGGTTTACTATTTCCCGAAGTATTTGATCGCTTAATACTGATTTTGCAAAAGCATCAGCTTCATCTAAATGATTGGCCTTGGGAAGCAAAATATGGTCTTTTACGTGGGTAAAAGGTGTTTTCGATGCAGCGTCGAAATTTTGCCAGGAATGATGAAAATAGAAAGATGCTCCGTTATCAATAATCCACAGTTCTTTATGCCACCACAAAAGGTTCGAGTTTCGGTAAGTCCGGTCAATATTCGTCGTAAAAGCGTCGAGCCAAACGATTTTTGATGCCAGTAACGAATCTACATGAATTGAAGGTTCATAGGCAATTGCTCCTGAAAGGTAGTGGATTCCAAGATTCAGTCCCTCCGAAAATTTCAGTAAATCCTGAATTTCTTCATCTCCTTCAGTTCTGCCAAAATCAACATCAAGGTTGGCAAAAACCAATTCAGGAATCTTAAGACCCAGCGCTTCTGCTACCTTTCCGCCTAAAAGCTCAGAAATCAACATTTTAACACCGTGTCCCGCACCTCTAAATTTCAGTACATATTTAAATTCGTCGTCTGCTTCGGCAAGTGCAGGTAAACTTCCTCCTTCGCGAAGTGGAGCAATGTAACGCATGACGGTGACCGTCCTCATCGAAAAATCTTTCATAGTAGCAAAATTAGGAAAATTATTCAGTACCGGGCAATTGCTTCAGAGCCACGCGAAGTTTGATAAACTTATGTGTTTTGGAATTTTTGTGGAGTTTACCTGCTTGTAGCCCATAAAAAACTCCGATTGACGGATAGTTAAATTCAATAGAATGACCGAATTTCTTTACGCCATGACATACGCAAGTCTAACCGCAATCAGAGTTCTTATATTTTAGCAGCATTGAACTGTTAAAAATACCTTAACAATTAAAGGTCCGACTTGTTTTTTTCTGTTTGTAAAATATTTATGATTTGCTTCGTTGAAGCGAAAAGTAGAATGTTGAACCTTTGCCGGGTTCCGATTCTGCCCAGATTTTTCCTCCATTTAGTTCGACGAATTCTTTGCAGATTTGGAGGCCAATTCCTGTTCCTCGTTCATTTTGAGTTCCGGTTGTGGTATATTCAGATCCCGGTTTTGAACAGTGTTTCCAAAACTTCGGGCTTCATTCCAACTCCGCTGTCGTGAATGGAAATGATTACAAAATTCTCGTCAAAATTGGTATTTACTGTAATTTCTCGCCCCTCGTATGAGAACTTTATGGCGTTGATTACCAGGTTTTTTTATAACCGATTGTATCATTGGTGAATCAACAAGAACTTCAGTGATTTTTATCGGCGTTGTTTGTAAATGTGATTGATTTTTGTTTGTATATGCTTTGTATTGGCGCAACAGACTTTTTTATCAGTTTGTATAAATTAGTGGTTTCAAAAACCGGTTGAAGTTTCTTCCGTTGCGTTTTCGACCACACCAGCAGGTTATTTAACGTCTCGTAAGTTAATTCGCTTTCTTTATGCAGCGAAATCATGATATTTTTAGCCTCTTCACGGCTTATGATGTCGAAATCTTCTGAAAGCAGCCGTGTTACGTTGATGAGCGACGCCAGCGGACTGCGTAAATCGTGGGCAATTACCGAAATCAGTTTATCTTTGGTTGTATTACTTTCTTTGAGCTCTTCCGAGTAAAATTTAAGTTTATTATAATTTTCTTCCAACTCATTTTTTTGCAGTTCAATTAATTTGTGCTGCCTGTACCGGGTAAGGTGTAATCGCCAAAAAAATAAACGAAATACATAAGCTTATTCCAGAAAAGGTGAGGGCATTAACCTTGTTTGAGATTAAAATATCGGGGTTGGGCTGCGCATTTTCCATCAAAAAATAAAAGCAAATATAGCTACCTATGTAATATAATATCGAATTTATTGGCTTGGTTAACAGAACAATGGCTGCAATAGTCGAAGTTACAATGAATGGATTAATAGCCGTGGTAACTTGCTGATCGATAGCCGATATGACCGATCCTCCAACCATTAGTATTAATGTGATAATGGTTACGCAAGCTTGCGCAAGTTTCATGTTTTTTCTTTCGCGAATAAAAGAGAAATAAATAACCGAACTGACCAATATAAGAAAGCAGGTTATAAAAGAATGGATCGTAAGTATTGATATTCTCCAATTGTATTCGGACGAGGAGGCATTGTTCAGATTAAGAGAGAAAAAGATGATATGCAAAAAGCTTGCTGGCGCTCCGATTATCGACAAATAAAATATTCGCTTGATGTTTTCATGCTTAATTTCTTGCTGTATTATTTCCTGATCGGCCTCAGGAACCTTAAAAAAATTAATAAAATCATTCAATATTTGCATTCGTAAATGCTGTTAATGTATTGAAATTCAATTGTAATTTTTCTTATATAAATCATTTAAACCATTAATCAGATCATTGGTTCAAAAAAAGCATCGGTTGTACCAGTTCTTGAAAGATTTCGGTCCTATCCGAAAAAAACGTGCTTCAAAATCTTTTATCTGTTCCGAAGCCGGAGCTTTTTTCAATAGCGCGCAACGGCGTAATTCAGAACGTCGTCACGGGTGATTGTTTTGTCACATAGTATGATCAATCTTTCAATAACATTTCTAAATTCTCTGATGTTTCCGGTCCATCTTAGTTTTTGTAATTCCGTAACCGCATCTTTTTCAATTTGTTTATTCGGAATTCCGTACTCAACGCAAATTAAATCGATAAAATAGTTGCACAAAACCGGGATGTCTTCAATTCGGTCGTTTAAATCGGGTACGTGAATCAATATCACACTTAGCCGGTGATATAAATCTTCTCTGAAAGTATTTTGCTCAATTTCCTTCGCCAGATTTTTGTTGGTTGCGGCAACTACACGCACATCAACTTTTATTTGAGAGTCGCCTCCAACGCGGGTTATTACGCTTTCCTGAAGTGCGCGAAGCACTTTGGCCTGGGCCGAAAGACTCATGTCGCCAATTTCGTCGAGAAAAATAGTTCCGCCGGTAGCCTGTTCAAATTTCCCTTTTCGTTGTTTTACGGCTGAAGTAAAAGCACCTTTTTCGTGCCCGAACAATTCACTCTCAATTAATTCCGATGGAATTGCGGCGCAGTTTACCTCAATAAATGGCCCGTCGGCCCGGTTGCTTTTTCGTGAAGACGGCGGGCAACCAGTTCTTTTCCTGTTCCGTTCGAGCCGGTAATTAATACACGGGCATCGGTTGCAGCCACGCGGTCAACCATGTCTTTTACTTTTTGGATGGCCGTCGATTCGCCAACAATATCATAACGTTTATTTACTTTCTTGCGCAGGACTTTGGTTTCGGTAATAAGCGACGATTTGTCCATTGCATTACGAAGTGTAATAAGCAAAACGGTTCAGATCAAGCGGTTTTTCGATAAAGTCAAAAGCTCCCTTTTTAATCGATTCAACCGCAGTATCAATGTTTCCGTGACCCGAAATCATTACCACCGGCACATCGGACTTAATTTCTTCAATTTTCTGAAGTACTTCAATGCCATCCATTCCCGGCATTTTTATATCGCACAAAACGACATCAAAATCTTTGATTTTCAGTAGTTCCAAGGCTTTAAAGCCATCTTCGGCCAGCTCAACTGTATATTTCTCAAATTCTAAAATATCTTTCAACGTATTTCTTATGCTACGCTCATCGTCAATAACGAGTACTCTTGACATCTGTATTTCAAATTTTTTGTAAAAGTTGCACGAATTTAAACGAAAATTCGTTCGTACAAAACTCCTTCTCTCAGGGCAAAGTCGGTTTGGTATAATTTAATGATTTTTAACCGGTCGGTAACCAGTTTTATAAACATTACCGAAGGCACAATCATCTCGATACGAATGGATTCCAATCCTTTCATCTGGCGGCGTTCGAGGGTTGTTGATTTGATTAACAGATTGTAAATTCGATCAAAATCAGCAAGTTTGATTTCCTGCTGAATCCGGATTTTTGTTCCCGGATCGGTTTGGTCAATCATATCGGTTAGGGTGTCGAAAGCGCCCGAGCAGCCTATTAGTTGCGAGATTTGCATATTTTCGAGCTGTTGCCAAAGCGGTTTGAGTCCCGCCGTAAACCAGTCGTTGATTTGTTCGATTTCGGTGGGCGTGATCGGGTCGGAGAGGGGAAACTGCTCAATTACCCGCGCCATTCCCAGCGGAAAACTCTGTTTCCAAATCGGTTGCCCGTTTTCTGTTCGTATAAATTCGTTACTGCCACCGCCAATATCCAGAATCAACGAATGATTTTCAATCTCGGCAAACGCCAGTTTTACGCCGTTAAAAATGAATTCGGCTTCTTTTTCTCCTGAAATAATTTGCAGTTTGTATCCGGTTGCAACTTCCAGTTCGTGCCGAAACCATCCTTATTTACCGCGTCGCGAATGGCTGAAGTGGCAATGACAGTGACATCCTTAATGTTGAATCGATTAATCTTTTCGCGGTGCCGGAGAATTGCAGTCACTGCGCGTTCCAGTCCATCTGCGGTCAGTTCGTTTTTGTGTATGCCGCCTTTGCCCAGTTTTACCACTTCTTTGCCCTGATAAAGAATTCGGTATTCTTTGCCCTGATATTCGGCAATCAGCAAGTTGCAGGTGTTGGTGCCAAGGTCGATGATGGCGAGTTTGTTCATATGTATTATTGCTTTTACACGGCTTTTAAGTGGTAAGCCGAAAAATAGGAAATAGTGGATTTACCTGCCTGATTTTCCAGCCAGGCTTCTTCCTGGTGGCTTTTGTCAACGATTTCTTTGGTCGAATTTTTTCCTAATTCTTTCACAATGCTTTCGATAGCGTTGATTTCTGATTCTTCGAAACGCTTTTATTGATGTCATTTTTAGCTGCTACAAATCGCTCGGTAAAGCCAAAGTCGGTCATCGAGCCGTTGATTCCAATTACCTGTTCGTCAATCAGCATGTCGTACATCGATCCGAAGTGATCGGGAACCGGACCAAAATCGATGGCCATATATTTTAAACCTGTAATTGAACGGCCCGTGTTTTTAAAATGCAAAAAGTCGGTGTAAAACAACAGTTTGTTCATGGCTGTTTTGTAGGGCGACAGTTCTTTGGCCAGCCATAAAACCAATTGTGCGGTTTTTGTTTTGTTGAACGCCACGTAGCCGCTAAAACCGGTTGGGTGTTGAAACATGAAACAGGCTCTCGAAGAAATGTGCTTCACTTGTTTTCTGTTGCCGGTCGGTTATGTTTTTTCGGATTTTATCAATCTCGCGTTGACTGCATGTGCCAATTCGCTGATGTGTTTGATGAAGTTCTGCGGATCGCTAATCAGTTGAATCAAACGGGCATTGGCAACCGTAGGAACTTCGCCATTCTCGTACAAACGCCAGGTGTTGATGCCCAGCCCAAGGATTTCGGACATGCGCGCAGCCGACAACCCGTAACTTTCGCGAATGGCTTTAATCTGTTCGGGGGAAAGGGATGTTATATTTTTCGCGGTACTGGTCGGTTACCTGCTGTAGGTTGAGTGTGGTTAAGCGGTCATCTTCAAATTCTTCGTGCGAATCGCACAAACATAGCTGTGGTATGTTATCTCAAAAGGTTCTTTTCGGAAATGGAGGATCGACTTTGTTCGTTTCAGCTCCATTTCTTTGCCGGTATAAGGACTTTTCATTCTGTAGGTTTTTACTTTTTAAAGGATAGCTCATCGGGTGTTCGGCCCGGTGAAACGAGATGCAAATAACCGGGCAGTTTTCGTTGCCCATCGTAATTTTGATATACACTTCCTGTTGCTTCACCTGTTTGCCAAATACCCACATGGGCGAAAGCCGGTTGAGCGTATCGGGCAACGGGCCTTCCGAATAATCTTCAGCAACCAGTTTTTCAATCACCGCGCGCCGCTGGGCGGGGGTGATTTCCAGGTCGATTAATGCCTGTGTATTCTTTTGCCGGTCGTTACGGAAAACAATGTCCCAAATCTTCATTTTCTGCTTAAAATCGGCCAAAAATTTTCCAATATCTGAATGTGATGTTTTCACTAATTCGTTGCAAATATATAAATATTTTAACGCTTTATTTGTTTAATTCGTTGTTTTAGATGTGCAATTATAATTCATCAATAAAGTATGCATCTTTGAATAAATTTTTATCAGATTCATTTGGATAAAAAGCTTTTTGATATGACAGGTCATTAGCCGTAAACGCTTCATCTGCATATTTTAAATATATTTCGACTTTTTCCGTTACATCGTTCTCCATCTTTATCAAGTTTTTTAAGTAATCCTTAAAATCTTCAAGATCTTTAAAAATCGGTAATAAATAGTCGTTAAATCGATTTGCAAATTCTGTGTAGCTGCTTGTTCTGAAACTGTATAGATCTTTTATTATTAATAGATCAAGAAATTTAATTGGATGTTTAAGTATAACTTCCTTCATCAAGCCAATAATTTTCTCGTTGTAAATAAGTGTTGAGAATTTGTCTAGTTCTTGACAAGAACAATAA
>CAXXOG010000003.1:0-304457 GCA_963666435.2 Prolixibacteraceae bacterium
AATGTTTTCATTTCGCTCATGTTGTACGAAACAACGATCAGGATTCCGGCCAGGCAGGGCATTGGTATAAGCAAGGCCCATTTACCAAACACGAGCATGATTAACAGCAAGGTAATTGCATGAATTATTCCGGCGATAGGAGTTCGTCCATTGTTCTTGATGTTGGTTGCTGTGCGGGCAATGGCTCCGGTAGCTGGTATTCCGCCAAAGAATGGTGTAACAATGTTGGCTACACCTTGTGCAATAAGTTCGGTATTCGACCGGTGATTACTACTAATCATACCATCGGCAACTACCGCCGAAAGCAACGATTCGATGGCGCCAAGCAGCGCAATGGTTAATGCCGGTTGCATGTATTGGCCCAGCTGATCGAATTGTATATGTGGAAACGTGAGCGAAAAGTTACTTGGGATTGACCCGAAAACGCTTTCAATGGTGTTTACATGCACGCCAAAAATGGAAACAATGCTTGTCATAACAATGATGGCAATAAACGAGCCCGGAACTTTAGGAATAAACCGGCCTGAAAATACGGTAATAATAATAGTCCCAATGGTGATGAGCAATGCCGACGGATTGAAGTTTTGCAATTGCTGAAAATACACTTCCCATTTGCCAACAAATTCAGCCGGAAGTTTGTCGATAGGTAAACCAAACGCGTCTTTTATCTGGGTCGAGAAAATGACCAGGGCAATCCCGCTGGTGAAACCAACGATTAGCGGGTGCGGGAAGAACTTCAGGATTGATCCGAGCCGTAAAAAGCCAAAAGTAATAAGCATTATTCCGGCCATAATGGTTGAAATAATTAGTCCGTCGAATCCGTATTTTTGAATAATACCATAGACAATAACGATAAAAGCGCCGGTTGGCCCGCCAATTTGCACGCGGCTTCGCCTAAGAGCGAAACAATAAAACCTGCCACAACAGCCGTGATTATCCCTTTCTCGGGTGAAACCCCTGAAGCCACAGCAAAGGCAATGGCCAACGGCAAGGCAACAATCCCGACAATTATTCCGGCAAAAATGTCGTTCGTTAAATTTTTATTCAGCAGACCTTTTTTGTAAAGGCTCCATGTTTTAGGAAGAAAAATAGGTTCCATTACGTTTTGAATTTTGAAGGTGCAAAAGTATAAGCTAATTTGAGCAAAGCTTGATCTTGGTGCAATTATTTGCCTTTTTTTTACAATATCTTCTGAAACATCAACTCATTTTTCCAGCCATTTAACGTTCGTCGCCAGTCTTTTTTTACACCAACCAGTTCGAACCCTGTTTTTTTGAAAAGGTGGATGCTTGCAATATTGTCTTCGCTGATGTTGGCGTAAAGCTGATGTATCCTGAGATATTCGGAGGCATATTTGCAGAGCAATTCGAGCGCATTGGTGGCGTATCCGAGTTTCCGGTCGTTTTTGCTGTGAATTAATATGCCAACTCCGGCCCTGAAATGAAACGGGTCAAAATCAAACAGGTCGATTGCGCCCACCGGGATCGCGTCCAGGGTTTCAATAATCATACGAATTTGTTTGCTTTCGTAGATGTCACGCTGCGAATCTTTGATGTATTTGGCCAGGATGTATTTCGAAAATGGTTCGCAGGTGTTGCTAATCTCCCATATTTCGGTGTCGTTTTCCCATTCAAACAAAATATCGATGTCTTCCGGCTCAAGGGCGCGGAAACGGATTTTTTCGTATTCAAGCTTTAGTGTTGTCATAATTATCCCAATTTTTTCCAGGCTTTAATTACAATTTCCAAATCGTTTAATACGCGATAGTCTTTTGCGTAAACAATGTCAAGCTCATCTTTTTTCTTTTGCGTAATGGTTTCAGGAAAAATGGAGGCAGGCGACAAAATACTGGTCTTTATTGCCGGTAACTGATTGTTTTGCCCCGAACTGTAACCAACCCAACTTTTTTTACCGATGAATACGGCTGCCAGGTTTTGGTAAAACGACGAGATTGATGTTGTTTTCCAACCTATAACGGGTGATAGAAATAACAGAATAACCGATGCAATGATGTCGAAAATACGTTTGTTGTGTTTGTTTTTTTCTTTCAGAATAGAGTTGATGTGAACCACATACATGTCGCCAGCCGTTGAAATCGAATTACTTCCAATGATCGAGAGGCTTTCGGGCGGGGCAATTTTATAATCGACATTGAGGTCGTTTAATTCGAGCATGATGCGGATAATCTCGCGGGACGAAATATCTTCGGATGAAAATATAAGTTCGTCGATTTTGTTTATCCTGATGATTTCCTGCAATTGGTTCATATTTCCCAGGTAAAAATGCGGGTGTACCAGTTCGTTGGGCGAAACATATCCGGTTATGTCGATTTTTAGTTCCGATTGCGCAATTAAATCAGTAATTCTTTTCGATTCCTGCGGAGTTGCAACAATTGCTACTCGTTTGGTCTTATCGAGTTCGAGTCCGGTTAATTTCAGTTTGTTCAGAAGATACCGGTATAGCGGCAGTGAGATAAAGGCCCAGGCTGATCCAAGCAGCAAAAGTGCCCTCGAATACCTGAGCGTTTCGTCGATCAGCGAATAGAATACCAGGATGGATAATGTGCCCCACAGCAAACCTTTGAATATCCGGTTGAACTGAATGTTTTTGCGATAACCGCCATTTACCCAGATACACGAAAGCCAGATCAGGATATAAATAGGAACAGCAATGTGCATATATTCAGGAGGATAATATCCTCGTTCAAATTTGTAGTCTTCCCAGTTGGGCAATAGAATTGAAAATCCAAGGAAAATGAAGAGCGCATCAAGCACCGGGAGCATAATTGCTTTGATAAACCTGACAAGCAGCGAGATAAATGCCCTGAAATAGATGGCCATATTGATCAAAAGTGCAAAGCGGCGGGCATTGCCTTTCGAAAAATGCTTATTGGCGAAAATAATCATGGCATTATAAAATACTTTCACATAATTTATGCTGCCTTTTTTGGTGCTTTCGCCTTTGTAATGAATAATGGTTGTTTCAGGGAAGTAATAGTTTTTATACCCGCCGAGCGTAATCCGGTACGATAAATCAATGTCCTCGCCATACATGAAATAATCTTCGTCGAGCAATCCAACCTTGTCGAGGGTTTCGCGCCTCAATAACATAAACGCACCGGCAAGAATCTCAACTTCATGAGTTTTGTTGTTGTCGAGATAGCCTAAGTGGTATTTTCCAAATCGTTTTGAACGGGGAAAAAGGCTTGAAAAACCAAACATTTTCCAGAATGCAACTTCAGGAGTAGGTAACCCGCGTTTCGATTCCGGTAAAAATTTTCCTTTGCCATCAATCATTTTGACGCCTAATCCGCCTGCTAAAGGTGTTTTGTCCATGAAATCAATAATTTTCAGGAAACTGTCTTCTTCAACAACGGTATCGGGGTTAAGCAGCAATACATATTCGCCTTTGGCCATGCGTATAGCCTGGTTATTGGCTTTTGAAAAACCAACGTTTTGATGGTTGGCAATAAGTGTTACCTGGGGAAATTTCTCTTCAACCATCGAACACGATCCGTCAACCGAGTTGTTATCGACAACAATTACTTCGGAGCTGAGCTTTTCGGCAGCTTTTAATGTTGCATGAAGGCATTGCTCCAGAAAGTACTTTACATTATAATTTACAATAACAACGGTTAACTTCATCTTTAAAATCGTGTTTTACCTCATTAACGAATCTTCAAAATTCATTCGGTTAAGGATTGATCGTCCGAGAGTTACTTCGTCGGTGTATTCCAGTTCGTCGCCAATTGATACTCCTCTGGCTAAGGTCGATATTTTTATGTTGTAGTTTTTGAGTTTTTTATAGATGAAAAAGTTTGTCGTATCGCCTTCCATTGTCGTACTTAATGCCAGAATTATTTCGTCGGTATTGCCCGACTCGATGCGTTTTACCAGCGATTCTATTTCGAGATCAGACGGGCCAATGCCGTCCATTGGCGAAATAATCCCGCCTAAAACATGATATAATCCCTTGAATTGTTGGGTGTTTTCAATCGACATCACATCTTTAATGTTCTCGACCACACAAATAATTGCCGGGTTACGGGATGGATTGGCGCAAATGCTGCAAATGTCGGTATCCGAAATATTATGGCATATTTTGCAATGCTTAATCTCGTTTCGAAGCTGGATAAGGCTGTTCGCAAAAAAATCAACATCCGAGTTATCTTGTTTAAGTAGGTGTAAAACTAGTCGCAAAGCCGACTTTCGGCCAATACCGGGAAGTTTGGCGAACTCGTTCACCGCATTTTCGAGAAGACGTGAAGGAAACCTGTCGATGTGCATTCTTGTTTTTTTCTGCCCCAAATTTAACCAGCGATTTTTAAAATTGGAGAATGGTATGTTTTTTTTACTGATTTATTTCATTCTTATAAATTTTCAACTTTGGGTACTGCAATTTTTGTATCAACTTCAGATTTTCAAGTAAACTCTCAACCTCATGGAATAGCCATTTAGTTCATTTTCGGTAGGTGCGGGGTTTGCACATATGGCTATTTCATTCTTATCACTTAAGATACTTTTTCCCTGCCGTTGTACGAATGCCACCTGATTGTTCCTTGTCTCAAAAAAAAACTGAGAAAAACCGAGGCTGTTATAAATTTGTCGATGCAGCATTGTTCAGGTATTTCGCTACAGTTGAGAGTACATCGTCCATTCGTATGGGTTTAACCAGCACTTCGTTACAGCCCGAGTCAATACATTTTTGCCGGTCTTCGGCCATCGCATAAGCTGTTTGGGCAATAATTGGCAATTCCTGGTTGTGTTTTCTTATTTGTTGCGTGGCGTCGAAGCCATTAATTTCAGGAAGTTGTATGTCCATTAGTATCAGGTCAATTTTTGATGTTTGATAGAGCTTTAAAACATCAATTCCATCTTTGGCCCAAATAATGTTAGCTCCGGCTTTGTGTAAAATGTTATACAAATACTCGTAATTGTATGGGGTATCTTCTGCAATCATAATCGTATAATCTTTGAAATTGTACGACGCTAATGGAGACGAAGCTTTTGGCGCGGCAGACTTAATAATTGGAATCTTTATTTTATCGTAAGGGATGGTCAGAATAAATACACTTCCTTCACCTTCAATGGATTGAACGGCAATATCGCCTCCAAGCAGCAAGGCCAGGTCTTTGCTGATCGACAAGCCCAGTCCTACGCCCGAATAGTCGTATTTTATCGTATTTTCGGTTTGCGTAAAGCGTTTAAAAATATTTTTTATTTCTGAAGCCGGGATGCCTTTCCCGGTGTCCGAAACGTAAAATTGAATTTTATTTTCGTTTACAATTTTATAGCCAACCTCTATCTGTCCACGTTCGGTGTGTCGCAGTGCATTGGTAAACAAGTTATTCAATATTTGCTTCAACCGATGCGGATCGGTAAAAATGATGTCGTGATGAGCTTGTTGTGGAAGACGAAAAATCAGGCTCAGGCTTGGTTTTTCTTTACGCTTCAGGAAGTTATTGTAAATTAGTTCAAGCTCCGTAAAAAGTTCTCCAAGTGCGCAAGCTTCTTTCCTAAGCTTAAGTTCGTTGGCTTCAATTTTCGAGATATCGATGATGTCGTCAATCAGCCGAAGCAGCGATTGGCTATTTTCTTCGATAATTTCAGAATATTTATTTCTTTTTTGTGGCGAAAGATCTTCGTTTTTAATGAGTTCGCTGAATCCGATGATTGAATTGATCGGTGTGCGAATCTCGTGGCTCATGTTGGCAATAAAGTTATTTTTGTGATTATTAGCCAATTCCGCTTCTAGTTTCGCTCTCTTCAGGTCTTTTTCTATTTTTTTCAGATACGAAATGTTCTCGGCTATTTTTACATAGTGAGTTATGTTACCAAAAATATTTTTTATAGGCGATATGCTGGCTAATTCCCAGTATAAATCTCCGTTTTTCTTCCGGTTTTTAAATTCGCCCTGCCATTCGTTTCCTGAACTTATTGTTTTCCAGAGTTTTTCGTAAAATCCTGCTGATTGAAATCCTGATTTCAGGATACTGGCTTTTTTCCCGGGTATTTCCTCGTCTTTCCATCCGGTAATTTTACAAAATGCAGGATTAAAGAATTCGATATACCCATTTTTGTCGGTTATTACCACCGAAATGGGGCTTTGCATAATTGCCTGGTAGAGCTTTTTATATTCGTTCTCCGATTTCTTTTCTTCAGTAATATCCCGGTGCGTGCCAAGCAGCCGGATAACCTGGCCAGTTTCATTTCTTAACGCTGATGCCCTGCTTCTTATCCAGATGTAATGCCCGTTTTTATGCTTCATTCTGAAATCGGCTTCATAAATTCGGAGGTCGCTTTTGAAGAAATTATCAATAAGCAGGGTCATTCGATCCTTGTCTTCAGGGTGAAGCAAGTCTTTCCAGACATGGGAGCTGTTCGGAATTTCGTCGGGATAGTAACCCAGGATTGCCTTCCACTTTCTTGAGTAATAAGCTTTTCTGCTTGCTACGTCATAATCCCAAACGCCCAAATCGGCAGCCTCCATCGCCATTTCGTAGCGTTTCTCACTTTCAATTAGTTTCGCTTCAATGGTCTTTTGCTTGTTAATGTTGCGAAGAATAAGCAAGACCGATTGTTCATTTTCTGAAAAACTGGCTTCTAATACCGTAGAAAGTTTCCACCAATTCGTATTCCCGTTTTTTGTAATGATAATTTCCACAGATTCCCGCTTGTAGTTTCTAAAAGTGGAAGATACCATTTCTGAAACATCGGACGATTTGTCGCCCAAAAGCCCGCTTTCGTCTATCGTTTTTAAAAGTACAACTGAAGAATCCAACGAAAATGCTTTTTTATAGTTGCGCGATAAGTATGTGATTTGTAGCTTGTTGTTTATTCGGATGAGTATCTCGTTAAGCTTTTCGGGAAGCGTTTTTTCGATATGCTTTTCGGGTTGGGCCATTTCGCTGAAACTTAGAATCGTTTTACCAGTATTTAATGGCGTAACGGATAAGCTTAACTGGCTTTTCTTTCGATTTAATAAAAAATGATGGATTGTTCTCGATTTTATCGCTGGAATTACATTCTCCCTAAAAAAAGACTTGGTTTTATTCTTCAGCGAATCAGTGAGTTGACTAATGTCTTGCTCCAGGTTAAGCTGATCTTTTCTCAGTATAAGGCTTACCTGTTCCGAAAATTCTTCTATTTGTTGATTCTCATTAAGTATTAAATATCCTGAAATGGATTTGGTTGCATCATTAAAGAGAAACATGGCCTAAAATTTTTTGAATTTGAACTTTAGTTTAGCGGCAGAATCGGCACCCGATTTCCCGAATGTGCTAAAATTGAACTAATTTAAGAAATAAAAGACTTAAACGATAATAGTCTGATGTTTTTCTGATTTTGAGGTTAAACCGAATACAATCAAGACATTCGCTTATGCATTGTTTTTTGCTTTAGGCTCTCCGAACAACCTGTTTTGTTATGTACTGACCTGAAATTCGGTTCTTTTAAATGGCGTGACGGCAAAAAGAAAATTGTAACGAAGGCTAGTAAAGGAATCGCTTGATTTTTTGAGTTGGTGTTTTTTCAAACGGCATGGGCTGTAATATAACTCGTTGTATTTGAGAGAACTTGTTGAGTTCAATGTTCACTTTTGCCTGAATTTCCTTTAAAATTTCTTCGGTTTTTTCATTGATAAACGAAACCGCTTCCGATTTCATATTTTGGTATTTTGTTTCAAGTTCTTCCATGTTCAAATGTACCAGGGCAACAAGTCTTCCTTTTTTTTCAATCACCAGCGACTCAAGCACATATTCCATCCGGTTGATTAGCGACTCGATTTCTTCAGGATAGATATTTTCTCCACTCGACCCAACGATCATGTTTTTAAGTCGGCCTTTGATGTAGAGGTTGCCGTCTTTGTCGAAGCATCCTAAATCTCCGGTTTTGAGCCAACCATCGGCAGTAAACGCATTTTTGGTGATTTCGGGTTCTTTGTAGTAGCCAAGCATTACGTTTTCACCTTTGGCCTGAATTTCTCCCAGCCCGGTAACAGGGTTTGCGTTGTCAATCCTGACTTTAACGCCTTCTACCGGGTGCCCGGTTGATAGGAAGCGGGTTTTACCTACACCTGCTCCGGCAAGCAACGGCGACGATTCGGTCATGCCATAGCCAATAGCCAGCGGAAATGCTCCTTCCATCAGGAATCGTTCTACATTGTTGTCGAGCTTGGCGCCGCCAACACCGAAAAATTTTAACTCTCCGCCAAATGTATCGAACAGCTTTTTCGAAGCCGATTTGTGAATTAACTTTCTCCCCGGAGCTGTTTTGTATAGATTCCGGGTGATAAATTTTTTGTTAATCTCAGGTAAGATTTTCGATTTATATATTTTTTCGATAATTAACGGAACCACCAGCATAACTGTGGGTTTTACTTGCTGAAGGGCGGTAAGCAGAACCGAAGCCACAGGCGGTTTCCGAAGGTAATAAATTGTAGCTCCGTATTTTACAGGCAGAATTAGTCCCAATGTGTTTTCAAACGTGTGCGAAAGCGGCAAAACCGACAGGAAGCGGTCTCCCGGCACAACGTTCTGGATAATAAAGCTTTGCTGAGCTGTCCAAACAATATTTTTGTGTGAAAGCATTACACCTTTCGATTTCCCGGTTGTTCCTGATGTATAAATGATCGAGCAAAGATCATTTTCTTTAACATCCTCATATTCAAAGGCTTCAGTTTGTGTTTCAGCCTGGGTTTGAGACGTATTGGCCAGCTTGAAGTTTTCGATCTGGATAACGGGCAATTCTGAGTTGAGGTCTATTTTTGAGCGCAATGTTTCTGAAACAAAAATAGCTGAAACATCAGCATGGTCAAGGATATTCTTTACTTCGTTGGGATGAAAGTCGGGAAGAATTGGCACAGCAACTGCTCCAATTGCACTGGTTGCAAAAAAAGCAATTCCCCATTGAGGCATATTCAAACTTAAAATAGCTACTTTATCTCCTTTTTTCAATCCGATTGATTGAAGCTGAATTGCAACTTGTTTTACTTTGATTTCAAGTTGTTTATAAGTTAGCGTTTCTTCTCCGACAAATACCAGCGACTGATAATCTGCAAAATCATTAAAGCTAGCCTGCAACATGGCAGGAATTGTCAATACCTCTAATCTCCTCATCGTAACTGAATTAAATGCCTGGTACCTAAACAAATTTGCGGCCAAAAATATTAAAATGTTTCTGATAACATGGAGCGGTTAACACTTATTAGCACTATTCGTTTAAAAATGCCTTGTTTTTAGCTGATGTTTTCGAATTCTGGAATTAATTCGTCAGAGTTTTGTTGGCTCAACTCATAAATTTGTACCCCGATTATCACTCGTCTTTTGCCGTTTTCGCCGAGAATATTTTATCGTAAATTATTGAATAAAATGATGAAATTATTCTTTAACCGAACTTTGTTGATGTAACTTTGAAAAGGAATGAATAACGAAGAAATCATATATAAAACGGCTCAGTATATCGAGAAGCATTTTCGGCAGGAAGGAAGCGGGCACGACTGGTTTCACATTGTCAGAGTTCGAAATATGGCTCTGAAAATAGGGAGCCTTGAATCGTGCGATTTGTTTGTTGTTGAAATGGCAGCTTTGCTTCATGATCTGGATGACTGGAAATTAAGCATTTCGCAACAGGAGCATGAGAATAAGGCCGGACGCTGGCTCAGAACGAATGGCGTTCCTTCAGGAATAACAGACCATATTCTGAATGTTATCGACGAAGTGTCGTTTAAAGGCGCAGGAGTTGAAACTCCGGTAAGCTCAAAAGAGTCGGCTGTAGTGCAGGATGCCGATAGACTGGATGCGATTGGAGCTATTGGAATCGCTCGAACTTTTGCCTATGGCGGTTATAAAAACAGGCTGATTTATGATCCGGCAATTTCTCCGGTAGTTCACAACGACTTCGATGTGTACAAAGGCAATACTGCCCCGACGATAAATCACTTTTACGAAAAATTATTATTGCTGAAAGACAGGATGAATACAGAAACTGCTAAAAATATCGCAGAAAAAAGACATAAATTTATGGCAGGCTATTTAGATCAGTTTTTTGATGAGTGGGAAGCCATAAAATAAAAAATATTCAAAAAACATTTAAGCTATGAAAATTGAACATGTTGCAATTTGGACAAGAGATTTGGAAGGTATGCGCAACTTTTACACGCACTACTTTAATGCCATGTCAGGATCGGCTTATTTTAACCATTCCAAAGAATTTCGCTCGTATTTTTTGACATTTGAGGGTAATGCCCGGCTTGAGTTGATGGAAATGCCTACTGTAGTAAACAGTAAAAACGATCACCGAAAGCATTACATCGGGTTGGCGCACCTGGCTTTTAAAGTGGGCTCGCGCGAGCGTGTTGACGAAATAACGGAAATGCTCCACCAGGATGGATTTGAGGTGATTAGCAGAGGCCGAATGACTGGTGACGGATATTACGAAAGTTCGGTTTTTGACCCGGAAAAGAACCGGATTGAAATTATGGCATAGCGCAAAAAAATGTCATTGGGAAATAGTCATTAGGAAACATTTTTCTGATGACCGTTTTCTAATGACTTTTTCCCAATGACTATTTCCTTTTCGGCCTTTTCTTGTAGTTTTCGGCTGCAAATTTGAGTTGTTCGTACCATTCTTCGCCGTATTTTCTGATCAACGGCTCTTTCAGGAAAACATACAAAGGCAGTTGTTCTTTCAATCCACATTCCCGACCCGGTTTGCAAATATCAATCTCCTGATAATTAACGGCATCAAAACGATTGTATTCGGTTATGCGTATCGGGTATAAATGGCACGAAACTGGTTTCCGAAACTGAATTTTTCCCTCGAAATAAGCTTTTTCGATGGCGCATTTCAGGATGCCATTTTCTTCGAATGAATAAACACATTGCCGGTTATTCACCAGCGGGGTAACCTGGTCGCCATCAAGGTCGATTACCGAGAAGCCTTGTTTGCGAATTTCTTCCTTATTTTTTTCTTCGATATACGGTTCAAATTCAGGATAAGCTTCCTGAATAGCTTTTGCCTCTTCGGTTGTTACCGGGGCGCCTGAATCACCTTCGACACAGCAAGCTCCTTTACAGCGTTGAACATCGCAAAGAAACTTTTTGTCGATAATATCGAAACTTACAATGGTACGGCCTATTTCGAGCATCTTAGGGTAAAATAAAATCCTGACAGATTCGAAAACCTGTCAGGATTAGTTACTTATGTAATCGTTTATTTTTCAATCAGAACCTTGCCGGTCATTTCAGCCGGAATATCCAATCCCATAATTGTAAGAAGGGTAGGGGCAACGTCGGCCAAAATACCGTTGTTGATTTTTGCATTCTTGTTTTCGGAAATGTAGATGCATGGAACCGGGTTTAGCGAGTGTGCCGTGTTAGCCGAGCCATCTTCGTTTACGGCATTGTCGGCATTTCCGTGGTCGGCAATAATAATGATTTCGTAGCCGCCTTTCTGTGCAGCTTCAACTACTGCTTTCACGCAGCCATCAACCGCAGTCACGGCCTTCGTGATCGCTTCGTAAACGCCGGTGTGTCCAACCATATCGCCGTTGGCAAAGTTCAGACAAACGAAATCGGCAGTTTGGTTTTCCAACTCAGGAACAATCAGGTCGCGAACAAGCGGAGCCGACATTTCAGGCTGGAAATCGTAAGTTGGAACTTTGGGCGATGGAGCCAACAGTCTTTTTTCGCCTGGAAACTCCTCTTCGCGGCCACCGCTAAAGAAGAAGGTAACGTGAGCGTATTTTTCGGTTTCAGCAATTCTTATTTGTTTCAGTCCGGCTTTCGAAACCATTTCGCCCATAGTGTTGGTCAGGTTTTCCTTATCGAAAATAACGTTGATGCCTTTAAAGTCGGCTTTGTAGTTGGTCATGGTGTACCACTGCAACGGCATGGTTTTCATACCGAAATCAGGCAAATCCTGCTGAGTGAATGCGATGGTTGTCTGGCGCAAGCGGTCGGTGCGGAAATTGAAGCAAATTACCACATCGTTTTCCTGAATAGTTGCCAGCGGTTTTCCGGCGGCATCAACCATTACGATTGGTTTGATGAATTCGTCGGTTACACCGGCGTCATACGATTCCTGGATTGATTTCAGAATATCGGTTGACGGCGTTCCTTTTCCCTCGGTATAAAGGTCGTAAGCCAGTTTCAAACGATCCCAGTTCTTGTCGCGATCCATGCCAAAATAGCGGCCAATCAGCGATGCAAATTTGCCATTTGTCCCCTGCAAGCCTTTCAGGTCTTCTTCAACAAAACCATAGCCCGAACGCGGGTCGGTGTCGCGGCCATCGGTTAGTCCGTGAATGTATATGTTTTCCAACCCAAAGTCAGTTCCAATCTGGCAAAGGGCAATCATGTGCGAGCTCAACGCGTGAACTCCGCCAGGGCCGATTAAACCAATCAGGTGAACATTTTTGTTGTTTTCTTTGGCGTAGGTAAAGGCTTTTACAATTTGTGGTTCGTTCCACAATGTTTTTTCGCGGATGGCTTTGGTGATTTTCACCATGTCCTGGTACATTACCCGGCCAGCGCCAATGTTGAGGTGGCCAACTTCGGAGTTACCCATTTGTCCATCGGGCAAGCCAACGTTTTCGCCACTGGTTAAAAGTTGCGAATGCGGGTAAGTGGCATTCAGGTAGTCCATGAATGGGGTTGGAGCTGTTGCAATTACGTCTCTTTCAGAGCCATCGCCAATGCCCCAACCATCGAGTATCATTAAAAGTGCTTTTTTATACGTAGCCATAATTTAGAATCATTTTAAATTGTAAGCAAAATTTGAAGACAAAAGTATCGTTTTTTCAATTGATTTCATTCAAACATTTAAGTTGTTCGCAGTGAATTAACAATTTACTTTCATAGAAGTTGAACGCGGGAAACGAAAACCGGAGGTCAGGTTTTTTCATGCTTAATAGTGCGCTCCTGAAACATAAAACCACTTCCCGTTTTCGCGATGAAAGAAAGATCGTTCGTGAATTTGTCCGGGTTTCCCATTTTCCAGAAATGCAGCTTTGAACTCTACGTAACCAGCGTTATCACTGGCGGCACCGGCTTCGGTACCGAGAATGGTTAAGCCAACCCAAACGACTGACCTGGCCCAACGCTCAATGTTTTCCCGGTCTTTTACAGGACGGGTTTTTATGTCGTGCGTTCGCATCAGGTAATCAACATTGGCCAACGTAAAAGCCGTGTAGCGAGAGCGCATCAGTTGTAAAGCGGTTGGCGCATTAACCCTTCCCGAAAGGAACGGTTCACAGCAATTTGAATATGGTAGTCCCGAGCAACAAGCGCACAGCATAAGTGAATGTTTTATGAATATGTTGGCTTAATGTATTTGGCCTGAGCGTTTGATTCCGTCCTGTAAATTTCATAAAGCGAATCTACCTTTAGAATGTGATTTTCCCACCAATTCTTTAAAAAACTGACAACTTCTGACGGATCCGGCGGATTATTGCCCGCTAAATTGTGGTTGTACATGGATACTTTATAAATGTAGTTCAAATGATGCTTCCTGTGGGCGCTCAGTTGGGGAAAACCTAAATCGAGCATGTAATTTTCCTCGTGTTTAAAATGATTTAACGAATAATCGGTCATTTTCGAAAGAATCCGGGCAAAATCTTCCCTGCTTCTTTTATTTTCGATTAAATCGACTAAATCGTTTATGATTTCGAGTACCTTTTTGTGATCGTTGTCAATATCAGGATTCCCTATTGACAAGTTTTCCATCCAATTGTAGTTTGAAAAATCCATAATTGTCGGCTTAGTTTTATTCGAGCATAAATTAAGAAAATCAGACCATCTTTTTATCAGCGGTTACTTAAATTTTCAAGGTATTATTTGTTTGCCACCTTTTTGCTTTCCATAGTTTTTGCTCTTCGGTGCTCAAAAATGTCCATGCCACGATGCGGCTTTTTTTGTTGCCTTGGCCCATCGGAATCGTCTCGACACCAAAAACTTCGGCTTGTTCAAGCGTGTGATAAACCTTTTTCAGGTTCGATTCTTTTGAAATCAGGGTTGAAAAACAGAAACAATTTTGGGCGAACTTCCGGCTTTGCAAAATCATGTTCCGGACAAACTTTTCTTCGCCACCTTCGCACCACAACTCGTTGCTTTGTCCGCCGAAATTCAAAACCGGTTTTTTCTGATCGAGATGCAGGTTGTGTATTTTGCGAAGTGTTCCGGCTTGAGCCTCTTCCGCTGAAGCATGAAACGGCGGATTGCAGATGGTCAAATCAATTTGCTGATCTTTGCGGATGATTCCGTAAAAAAAGTCTTTGACGTTAGTTTGTAGGCGGCAATCAACCAAGTCTTGCAATGTTCCGTTTTCAGCAACGATGTGTTTGGCTGAATCAATTGCCACCGGGTCGATGTCCGAACCAATGAACGACCAGCCGTATTCCATAACCCCAACGATAGGATAAATGCAGCTGGCTCCCACGCCCAGATCGAAACATTTGAAATGCCCGCCAACCGGAATGTTGCCGAAATTGTTGCGGCCAATAAAATCGGCAATGTGGTGGATGTAATCGGCGCGCCCCGGAATTGGGGGACAGAGATAACCTTCAGGAACATCCCAATTTTCAATGGTATAGTGGTGCTTCAGGATAGCTTTGTTTAGCGCTTTTACTGCATCCGGATCGGCAAAGTCGATGGAGTCGTCGTTGTACAAATTCGGTTTCACGAAAGCAGCCAGTTCGGGAGTGCTTTCTGTTAGCAATTTAAAATCGTATCGCTCCCGATTTTTGTTTCGCGGGTGCAGCTTTGGTTTTTCCTGAGAAATTTCTTTCTTCTTTTGAATCATGGTAAGTTTATTTCAGACTTTGTTATAGCAAAATTAAGACATAAAATGCAGAAAGATTCGGCTGATGTGTCTTTGTCTGTTTGGTGAATAAATTGCATCGATAGAACCTATCTGTCAATTAATCGTTATTAAAACGATCAGGAAGTCAGGATATGAAAACTAAATCTTACATTAGTCAAAATATTAGTTTCTAAGACTAGATTATGGCAATTATTGTAGCGATTAAACACAATACCTATTACCATTACGACAGGTTGATCAACATGGGGCCACACGTCATCCGTTTGAAGCCTGCTCCGCACAGCCGAACCAAAATCCATTCGTATTCGCTGAATATCGAGCCGAAGGAGCATTTTATCAACTGGCAGCAAGATTCGTTTGGCAATTACCTTGCCCGCATTGTGATGCAGGATAAGGTGAAGGAATTTAAGGTGGAAGTGGAGGTTGTTGCCGAAATGACGGTCATCAATCCGTTTGACTTTTTTGTGGAAGAATATGCCGGGAAGTTTCCGTTCCAATATAACCTTCAGGACACCAAAGAACTGGCTCCGTATTTCGAAATTGTGGAGAATGGCCCGCGCCTTCAGGAATGGGTGAAGAAATTGGAGAATTATAAAAACATCAACATTGTCGATTTTTTGGTGGCCATCAACCGCGAAGTCAACAAGGGAATTGACTATACCGTGCGGTTGGAGCCGGGCGTTTTTACCTGCGAAGAATCGCTTGAAAAGAAACTGGGTTCGTGCCGCGATTCGGGTTGGCTGTTGGTGCAAACCATGCGTCATTTGGGGCTTGCAGCCCGTTTTGTCTCCGGATATTTGGTGCAGTTGAAAGCCGACCAAAAAGCCATCGATGGCCCATCGGGTACAGAAAAAGATTTTACCGATTTACATGCCTGGTGCGAAGTTTACATTCCGGGTGCCGGTTGGATTGGCCTCGACCCTACCTCGGGATTGCTGGCAGGCGAAGGCCACATTCCGCTGTGTTGCACCCCGGCACCATCGAGTGCTGCACCCATTTCAGGAGCTATTGATATGTGCGAAGTGAAATTTTCGCATAGCAACGAGGTTTATCGAATCCACGAAGACCCGCGCGTAACCAAGCCATACAGCGACGAGCAGTGGGCTGGGATTATGGCTCTTGGCGATCAGGTTGATCAGAAACTTGAAGCGGGCGATGCAAGGCTTACCATGGGCGGAGAACCCACGTTTGTGTCGATCGACGATATGGAATCGGCTCAGTGGAACACGGCTGCCGATGGCGAAGAAAAAAGACAATTGTCGAACAAGCTGATTCACAAACTGAGCGAGAGTTTTGGGCAAGGCGGTTTGTTTCACTACGGACAAGGCAAGTGGTATCCGGGTGAGCCTACGCCGCGCTGGCAAATGGCGCTTTACTGGCGGAAAGATGGTCTGCCCATCTGGAAAAACAAAAAATGGCTGGCCGATTTCAGCAAAAATTACGGTTATACGTTTAAAGATGCGGAGAAATTTATGATTTCGCTGACCCGCAAAATGGGTGTTTCGCCCGATTGTATTGTGCCGGGTTACGAAGACGCTTTTTACTACATGTGGACTGAACGAAAACTACCGGTTAACATCGATCCGCTGAATATTAACCTGAAAGATTCGCTCGAACGCCGAACCATGATGGAGCAACTGGAGCGCGGGCTGAATAACCCTGCCGGATTTGTTTTGCCGTTGCAGTGGGCCTACCAAAAAAGCGGATGGATCAGTTGTGCGTGGGAGTTCCGGGGCGGAAAAATGTTCTTGATTCCGGGCAATTCGCAAATGGGCTACCGTTTACCGCTCGATTCGTTACCGGTTATTCCTGAATTAAAGCGACCGAAACCTGCCGGCCGCAGTCCGTTTGAAGATACCGAAGCGCTGGACGATTTTCACAAGAGTGTGGAAAAACGCTCGAATGACGTGCCTGATTACTCCATTCCTGAAGAGATGCTCTTCCCGAAAGAATACAAGGCAGAGGAAGCGGACGAAGACCAAAAGAAAAAAGAAAAGCATCTGCCATTTCAGGAGAAGAAGGAGAAACAGGAAGAATACGAACTGCTGTTCGACGCTTTTACCATAAAAACCGCGCTGGTGGCCGAAATACGCGACGGACGGCTTCATCTGTTTTTGCCGCCGGTTGAAATGATTGAGCATTACCTCGATTTGCTGGCAGCCATTGAGTTGACTTGCGAAGAACTGCAAATGCCCGTGATTATTGAAGGTTACGCACTACCCAAAGACAACCGCATTGAAAAACTGATGGTGACGCCCGATCCGGGTGTGATTGAGGTGAATATTCACCCGGCCAAATCGTGGCAGGAAGTGGTAACCAACTACAATATTTTGTTCGAGTCGGCACTGCAAAGCCGGCTGGGTTCCGAGAAATTTATGCTCGACGGAAAACACACCGGAACTGGTGGTGGCAACCACATCACGCTGGGCGGGGTAACGCCGTCGGATTCGCCGTTGCTGCGCCGTCCCGATTTGTTGCGTAGCATGATTGCCTTCTGGCAGCACCATCCGGGCTTGTCGTACCTCTTCTCAACGGTATTTGTAGGGCCAACAAGCCAGGCGCCGCGCGTTGATGAGGGGAGAACAGAAATCCTTTACGAGTTGGAAATTGCGTTCGACCAGATTCCCGACCCGGGCGATGGCGAAGTGCCGTTCTGGCTCGTTGATCGCCTGTTCCGAAACCTGTTGATTGACCTTACCGGAAATACACACCGCGCCGAGTTTTGCATCGATAAATTATACTCTCCTGATTCCTCATCCGGAAGGTTGGGGATTTTGGAATTGCGCGGGTTCGATATGCCGCCCAACAAACAAATGTGTTTGGTGCAATTGCTCCTGATCCGCACGCTGGTTTCGTGGTTCTGGGAAAAACCGTACAAAGGCAAACTGGTGCGCTGGGGAACCGAGTTGCACGACAAATTCCTGACCCACCACTTTGTGCGCGAAGACCTAAAAGATGTGGTCAGTCAGTTGAACGACGCCGGTTATGCTTTTGACCTCAACTGGCTGGAACCGTTCTTCGAGTTCCGTTTTCCGCATGTGGGCCGTGTGAAGTTTAAAGATGTGGAGCTGAGTTTGCGCTCGGGCATTGAGCCGTGGAACGTGCTGGGCGAAGAAATGTCGAGCTCGGGAACAGCCCGTTTTGTCGATTCGTCGGTTGAGCGGATCGAAGTAAAAGCCGTTGGTTTAACCAATGAACGCTACGCCATTTTGTGCAACGGGATGCGAATTCCGATGACCAATACCGGTACAAAAGGTGAATATGTGGCGTCAGTCAGATATCGGGCCTGGCAACCGCCATCGGCGCTGCATCCCAACCTGGGTGTTGACACGCCGCTGGTGTTCGATATTTTCGATTTGTGGACAGGCAAAGCCGTTGCCGGGTGCACCTACCATGTGTTTCATCCGGGTGGGCGGGCTTACGACACCTTCCCCGTGAACAGCTTTGAAGCCGAAGGTCGCAGGGTCTCGCGTTTCTACAACGAAAACCACACGCAAGGTGTTTACACGCCGGTTGGTGGTGTCAATACCGAAATCCGAAGATATATTCAGGAGAGGGAAATGGAAACTCAGGAGCCGGTGATATTGACCCCTAAAATCATTGAACCCGATCCGGAGTACCCGCACACGTTCGACTTGCGCAAGTATAAGCTGAAGAGATAACTCAATAGTTTCAGTTGTCACAAATGCTCGCAAAGTAAAGAAAATTAGTGCCTTAGTGGCAAGTATCAATCTCTTAAATGCAGAAAATCAGGGATGTCATTTGAGGTATCGACCAGCTTCAGACTTTATTCCAATAAAAAAATATCAAAGACCGACTAACGTTTTTCTGAATGAAGAAAAATTGCATAACTTTGTATCCAAGTGAATACGATTTGAATGTACTTTATTGAGAAAACAATAGAGTTTGATAAATGGCTGAGGAAATTAAAGGATTTAAGAGCTAAAGCAAAAATCTTGTTCCGGATTCAAAAGATTGAAAACGATGATCACTTTGGAGATTGTGAACCCGTTGGTGATGGCGTTTTTGAACTAAAGATAAACTACGCCAAAGGTTATCGGATTTATTTCAATGAAAAAGATGGGAAAATAATTATCCTACTCATTGGAGGAGATAAATCAACCCAACAGAAAGATATTGAAAAGGTAAAAGAGATTTTAAGAAAAATTGGAAAATAGAACGATGGAAACTTCAAAATTTGATATAGCGGATTATTTAGACAGTAATGAAATGATTGCCGAATATCTCAATACTGTTTTGGAAGAAGGGGATAATTCGGATGTGATTGCTGCTATCGGACATGTTGCAAAGGCAATTGGAATGACAAAAATTGCTGAAGAAACCGGGCTAAGCAGACCAAGTTTATATAAGGCTTTAGCTGACGGTTCGAAGCCTCAGTTTGAAACGATAATGAAAGTTTTGAAAGCAATTGGCGGACAAATAAGAATACAGCCAATTCCTGCATAGCGAAATGAAATTTAATCATCAAAGTGCACAAAGTCGGGAAGGTTGTTGGCGGCATCGACCAGCATCTGGTTCCATTTGGTGGCTGTAGCTTTCAAATCGTCTTCGCTTTTGCGCAATTCCTGAATGACAAATGTGTTGTTTTTGTACAAAGCAAAATCCAAAGGAAAATCGACATCGCTGGCATTTTTAAAGGTCGCGTCAAACGACAGGTAGGCTGCTTTTATGGCCAGATCGAAGGTGATATTTTCGTGCAGCAACCTTCGTAGAATGGGCTTTCCGAAGGCTGTATTCCCAATGATTGTATAGGGAGATTCGTCCGAAACTTCTACCCAGTTCCCTTCAGGAAAAACAAGGAAAATGGTTGATCGTTTATCTTTCGAGCATTGTCCGCCAACAATGAAATGCCCATCGAAAAAGAAATTGCTTTGTTTCAGTTGCTCCAAATCTTCGGCCCGTGCCTGTTTCACCGCGTTCCCAACCACATTGGCCACTTTGTATAGTTTTTCGCAGGGCACATTGGGGATTTCATCTTCAAACAGATGGATTACTTTGTCGCGTATGGAGCGAAGTCCGGAAGACATTAGGAAAAACGAATTCCCGTTTTCCTGATAAATCTGAATTTTTTTTGAGGTAGAAACTCCCAGTCCACTGCTGATTCGGGTGTCGGACAGGGCAACTACGCCGGTTTTACTTTTGATGGCTATACAAAATGTCATATTTACTGATTAGAAGATACAATTACTGAATGAACGCTTTTTTGTGCTCCGGTAGTTTCGAGAACTCCGGTAATCGGGCTACAATCACCGTAATCGGTTCCGTGCGCAATTTTGATGTAATGATGATCGGCAACCAAGTTGTTTGTTGCGTCGAATCCAATCCAGCCCAACCCGGGAATCAAAGCTTCTACCCAGGCATGAAGCTGGCCAGACCCAATGAAGCCGTCGCCCTGATTTAAATAACCACTAACATACCGGGCCGGTATTTTGTTCTGGCGACAAACCGCAAGAAACACATGTGCATAATCCTGGCAAACACCTTCCCTGATTCTCAGAACTTCTGCGATGGGAGTATTGACGTCGGTGCTTTCGGGCGAATACCGGAGCAAGTTATACAAATGGCTTTTCAATTGAAGCAAGTAATCAAAAATTTGTGTTTCGCCCGTGAATACAGGAAAAGTACATTCGATTTCTGAAGGCATTTTCGTCAGTTCGGTTTCCCATAGAAACAATTGGTGGTCGATCTGAAAATCGAGCGAATTGATGAGTTGATATTCGTCGGATGGTAAGTATGGACTAACCCGGAATGGATTAATCTGACTTTTTTGAATTCGTGCCGACATTTTAAACCAAAACTCAGAAAACGGGCTCCCGATGTAATACGAAATGACATCGAATCCGAAAATATTCTTCGAAAAGTATATTTCCTGGTTTTCGGAGCTGTAAAATTTCAAATCAACGATAACCTGCTGCGAATCTGATTCAGGAATGACAAGTAACTGAAAGTTGGCTTTCCTTACCGGAGATTCGTATTTGTTGTCGATATAATACTCAATGTCAAACTCTTCCATTAGTAAGAAAAATATTTCTTTTCAAGTTCGTCGGCAATTTCAAAGATTTTTGATTGTGTGCGGTTTAAGAGCTCGTAAATGTCGTCTTTGAATTCGTCGTAGGTGAGGTAGCGATATTGCTCGGATAATTTTCTGATTTGAAAATTGATGGTATTTAAATCGGCGTTTTCGTTTCGGCTGATTTTTTCTTCATACCGCCTGATTCCTTTTAGCGAATAGCTGATGGAACGAGGACAATTTTCGTTCAGTAACAAAAACTCGAGCACTTGCTTTCGGTTGGGTATGTTGTGATACAATTTCCGGTTCATATCAAACGATTCGACACAGCGTAACAGGTTTGCCCATTCAAAACTTTTTTCGGCAATGGGAAGCCCTGACTGTTCAATCTTGTAAATATCGTTCAATTTTGAGTTGATGATCCGGATGATTTGAATGGCGCGTTCGATGTGCATTCCGATCAGGATAATGGCCCATTCTTCGTCGTGAAGCAAGGTTCCGTATATTTTACTGCTGACAATGGACGTCTGGTCGAGGATCATTTGGTTGAAATCGTAAAGCCCGGTTGTCAGATATACTTCCTGCGGATAGTTTATTACGCGGTGGTAGTAGGTATTTATTGATTCCCACAGGTCGGACGAAATGGTGTTTCGGGCTCCCCGGGCGTTTTCGCGGGCAAAGGTAACATTGTTAATAATGGAGTTCGTATTTTGCGAATCCATTGCAATGCGGTACAACACATCCCGTTCAACAATTTGTTCCATGTCAAAAATTCCGGCCATGTAAAGCATCGATTCCAGGACAAAACTTCGGTCGTATATTTTTGATATGGGAGCGTCGAGCGACGAAAAATAATTGGCTTTACTGTAGCGGGCCAAATGGTCGGCCCGTTCGATGTACCGCCCCATCCAGTATAAGTTATTGGCTACTCTCGATAACATAGTTTGGTTGTTTTTGGTGACAAATAAATTCTTATTCCAAGACCCAGGTGTCTTTTGAACCACCTCCCTGCGAGGAGTTTACAATTAAGTTTCCTCTTCGGAGAGCAACGCGGGTTAGTCCGCCTTTCAGTATGTATTCGGTGTTTTTACCCATCAGGCAGAATGTGCGTAAATCGATGTGGCGCGGCTCAAATTCCTTTGTTTCTTCAATGAAAGTTGCGTGTACCGAAAGGCTCATAATGGGCTGTGCAATGTATTTACGCGGATTGGCTTTTATCCTGGTTTTTACTTCTTCAATCTGCTCAATAGTCAATGTTGTGCCAATTGTAATTCCGTAGCCGCCCGATTCATCAACAGGCTTCACTACCAGGGTGCCAATGTTTTCGAGTACATATTTCATGTCCGATTCATTTTCGCAATGGTAGGTTTTTACGTTATTCAGAATAGGTTCTTCGTTGAGATAGTATTTTATAATTTTCGGAACATAGTGATAAACGGCCTTGTCGTCGGCAACTCCTGTTCCGGGAGCGTTGGCTAATGTAACATTCCCGGCGCGGTAGGCGCTCATCAGGCCGGGTACGCCCAGCATCGAATCTTTTCTGAAGCACAACGGATCAATAAATTCGTCGTCAACCCGGCGATAAATAACGTCAACCCGTTTAGGACCATAAATGGTTCTCATATATACAAAGTCCTTGTCAACAAACAAATCGCGACCTTCGACCAGCGGAACTCCCATTTTTTGCGCCAGGAACGAATGTTCGAAATAGGCCGAATTGTACATTCCCGGTGTAACCACCACCACGTTGGGAATATCGGCATTCTTAGGTTTTACGGTTTTCAGTATTTCGAGCAATTGCTCCGGATATTGGTATATTGTTTTGGTTTTAAGCTTGTCGAAGAGGTCGAACAGCGATTTTTTCAAGGCTAACCGGTTCGATAAAACGTAACTCACTCCTGAAGGGCATCTGAGGTTGTCCTCCAGAATGTAGTACTCGCCATTGGTATGTTTAATCAGGTCGGTTCCGCAAATGTGGGTGTAAATACCTCCTTCCGGCGAAAAATCGACCATTTCCTTCAGGTAATTTTTTGATGAGAAAATTAACTCGGAGGGTACAACTTTATCTTTTAAGATCAGCTTTTTGTGGTAAATGTCATCCAGAAAAAGATTGATTGCCTTATTTCGCTGAATTATTCCGGTTTCAAGCTTTTTCCACTCTTCTTTTGGAATTATGCGAGGGAACAGGTCGAAGGGAAATATTCGCTCGTCAGGCTTTTTGTCTTCTGAATAAACCGCAAATGTGATTCCCTGATTAAAGAATGCCATTTTTACTTCGTTGTTTATACGCTCAAAATCAGCGAGACTGAATTGATTGAATCGTTCAACAAGCGATGTGTAGTGTGTTTTGGGTTCTTTGTTTTCCTTGAAAACCTCGTCAAAATGGAAATTACCCAACTTGTAGGAGTCCAATATCCCGTTTGTGTTCTGTTCCATATTCAGGTAGTTATTAATTTGGGGTTTTTAGTGACAAAAAATCAATAAATATCAATTTGTTTGGCGATATATGTACGAATATATAGAAAAATCAGAGCAAAATGATATATTGTATTGTCTGATAATGTAAAAATAACACAGCGTATAACTTATCTTAAAGTTGAGATGGAATAGCTACCGATAAATTCGGCACTATTCGTTGGATATATTTTAAATTGGCCTGATTAAGATTTCGGGAAATGATCTGAATACTGATTGAATTGGTATAGATTCAGTTGGTTTGCCGGTCGGAAAATATAGACTTTCTGTTGGATATGCAGTTGGTATTTTGCTACGAATGAATAGAAAAAGCCTTTTGTTTATAAAGAAGAAATGTAATAACGAAGCCCAGCGCAATGCACGCCGCCAGAAGATAATTTTCCAGGTTGTTTTCTCGTATTGTTTCCTGCTTCATTAAGTTTGTAAAAACCTGGTATGCAATATTGCTACCCCAGTGTATTCCTAAAGTTAACCATAAGCTTCCGGTTGAACGAAACGCCCACATCAGTAGTAACCCCAAAATAAAAAGGTAAAGAACGACGTCGGGTTTATTCAGTCTGAAAATATGGTTGAGAACATAAATAACTGCCGAGAGCGGAATAAGCCAGTTGATGTTCCATTTTTCGGGATAATGTACTTTTACGAAGCCTCGCGTAAGAATATCTTCGGCAAGTGAGGGCAGCAACGTACCAATAGCGAATAGAATAGATTGAGACGCGAAATGCTGAACGTTGATTTGAATGGAAATCCGGCTCCAGCCCATCCAAACAGGGATGAAATTGGCCAGTGAGGTGATTGCAATTCCGATGAGTAAACCTTTCATTAAATTGCCTTTGTGCTTTGAAAATGAGACTAACCCGTATGTTCCGAATCCATTTTTGCAACTGCGTTTCCCGATCACAAAGGCGATGACCACGAACAGCAGCATACCCAACTCGAAAACTGCAAGTAATGGCTTTTGATACCGTTGTTGCAAAAATTCGGGTAAATGATAGACCAAAAAGAGTAGGACGAAATTAAAAATGGTGAGTGAAATTGGGCGTTTGGTATCGGCTATCAATTTGTTCATAGATTCGCGTTGAGCAGAAATAACGTTTGAGCAAAAAGTTGGGTTTATTTCAATCAACAATTTCTTCAAGATATTTTTGGCGGGAAGCTTTGGCCGAAATTGCGCTTTGATTCAGGAATAAGCTTCACTTGTTTTTGTAGGCTCCGGCAAAATCAATTACACACATTGTTTTGTAAGTGGGGTGCTTGCCCGAAGCTACACCGGCACAGCGAAATTTGGGATCCAATATGTTTTTTCGATGACCGCGATCTGCAACTCCATCGTCGATCAGCAAGGCAATTACAATCTGGCGGGCTTCGTAATCGCCGTAGGCTATGTTTTCAGCCGAAGCAATATCCCATTCGCCATACATCTCCATCCGTATTTGCGGGGTTGACCCATTTCGGGTGATGTGACCGATTCCACCATATTGCTGGTCGTCAACAAGTATTTTTGCCGATTTGATTAAGCCGTCGGCAGGTTCCAGTATGGGCATGGTATCTGTTTTTCGAAGTACAGCAATGCACTCCGTCAAAGCGCTGTTTCCTTCTTTGCTGAGGGTTGGTTTTTGTCCCGGGTAAGTGTAGGTTTTTCCTGAATATGCTGAATATAGGGATTCAAGATAAAGCTTTGAATATAACTTCGGGTTTGAGCGCACCTTGTTCAGCTCGAAAATGACTTCTTTTTCAAGTGAATTGAGTTGGGGAAGATTTTTTGCCGTGTTTAGTTCGTCGGGCCAGTCCGAGTCTTTATCCTGGGCCAAACTTTGGACCGGATACATCAAGATAAACAGGAACAGGAAAATTCGCATATACAAGTTTTTGAACGCGGTTACGCCTAATGGAGCACTAAACTAATTATTTTGCGGTAATCCTGACTAAGCTTGACAGACGGAAAAACATTAATTTTAGTTGTTAATGCTGTGATTTCCTCCGGTGAAAATAATTCTCTTTGGATAATAAATGGTTCTAATACTTGAACGATATGCTGTTTGCGGCGTCCCTTTGGCAAAAAACAGTATCGGTAAACTCCGTCTGATGGCCTTGGCGAAATAATTTCCAGCGAATAATGGTTTTTTTATCAGCATACACTTTGGTATTAATCACCGATTTTACATTTCCGCCAATCCAGCGTAACGGGACAGTGGTGCCAACTCCGAAATGGGTTACTTTATAAGGGTATAATATTTCTCCGTCAGCGTGGTTGGTAACCCACGAAACAAATAGTGTATCCTGAAAAACGGTCCGGCTTTTTCGTTCTATTTTTAGTGTAAGCCTTGCTAATTTGTTCATATACAAGGTTAAGAATTTTCCATTTTGATTTAGTTCTGTCATTCCCAGAATATTGTTCGAAACGTTGTAAACCGAATCGCCCATAATTTCGAAGTTGTAAAAATAAGTGACTTCCGATTTTTGGAGCATGTAGGCAAACTGCCCCAAACTGTCGGTTTTAAACTCGCCAATAATGGAAAAACCTTTGTCGTTTTCTCTATCCCGGAGTTCGTGGACGATGATTTTTCGGTTGGCGACAAACTCATGAGTTTTCTCATCAAGAATTTTTCCGCGAACCTCTATGAAGCCATTGTTCAGGCAACCCGAAAAGAGTAACGAAAGCATAATGCCGTAAAATATACGATACTTCATTTTGTTATTCAACGTTTTGACGACTCAATGTGAAAAACTGACAGGCTATATGATAGTGTTAAATTTAGGCAATCTTTATGCTTATGAATTTCGTTTGTTTTGATATTTTGCCGGTATTTATTCAGTAATATAAATGCTTGATTATAAATGTCTGCACGAATAAATTATTCTTCCATAGTTTGACTAATGTCGATGGGTAAAACAAATGTAAAATCAGATCCTTTCCCTAATTCGGAACTTAACGTGATTTTTCCACCCATAAAATTTGCTATTTTTTCAGCAATAGTTAATCCGGCGCCAATTCCACCATATACCCTGGTATTTGAATCGTCAACTTGTCGGAAGAAATCAAAGATTTCTTTCTGCTTATCAGCTGCTATACCGATGCCTGTATCTACGATCGAAATTGCGACGGTGGCTTTGTCGGGTTGAAATAGCCTGATTGCAATGGAGCCTTGCTGAGTATATTTTACGGCATTATTAATAAGATTTATAACAACCTGGTATGATTTATACTTATCAGTAACTATTTCCCTTAATAAAAGTTCTTCATCATCAATCTTGAAAATCAGATTAATGTTGGTTTGTTTTCCAGCTTCCGACAAAATTTTCTGAGCAATAATTTTAATTCCGGAAAGAAATTCATTCAGGTTTAAAGCCTCGCTTCTAAGTTTAATGAATTTGTTTTCCATTGTCGCAAGGCTGATAATATCTTCAATAATAGCCAATAAGCTGGCTCCGCTGTTTTGAATAATTGTTGCATAACCCGATATTTCCTGATCTGTTGTTGCGTCGGAGATTATGTTGGCAAATCCGATAATGTGGTTTAGCGGTGTTCTCAATTCATGGCTCATTGTTGCCAGAAAGGCCGATTTTAGCCGGTTACTTTCTTCAGCTTTTTCTTTTGCTGCAATTATTTCGTTGAGAAGAGCTTTTTTATCGGTAATATCCCGAATTGTCACAATTATCTGTAAATCATTTTCCCGGCTATCGCTCAACGGACTAATACTTATCTCTACCGGAAATTCTTCTCCGTTTTTCCGAAGCCCGGTTAAGTTCAGCCCACTTCCCATCGGTCTGGTATAGGGTTCAAACATATACTCGCGGCGCAATTCGGGATGTTTATTGCGATATTGCGCGGGCAATAATAATTCTACTTTTTGGTTTATCAGTTCCTTCTTATTGTACCCAAAAGTACTTTCCGTCTGCTGATTTGCTATTTGTATTCTTCCTTCCCGGTCAACCAAAAGCATTGAGTCGGGAGCATTTTCAATAATATTCCTGAATTTATTTTTAAGGTTCTTTTGCTTGGTAAGATCCTGTGTTATCTTGGTAAACCCAACTATATCTCCTTCGTTGTTGTGAATCGCTGTAATTACAACGCTGCCCCAAAATTTAGAACCATCTTTATGTATTCTCCATCCTTTATCAATTGCCCGACCTTCCTGAATGGCAGTGTGTAAAAGCTTGTCGGGTTTACCCTCTCTCCGGTCTTTCTCGGGATAAAATATCCTGAAGTTTTTGCCAATTATTTCATCTTCAGTATAGCCTTTAATTCGTTCAGCTGCACGATTCCAGCTTTGTATATAACCATCCCTGTCAATCATTATTATGGCGAAATCTTCTAATTCAAACATCAGGTTTTGGATCAGTTGATCCTGATATTTTCTTTCCATGATTAACTCGGTTAGTTTATTGTTTGTTTAGTATAAAAATAATCTCCCGCAGCAGTTCTTTTACCCCGGACTCTCAGCAGCAACACATTGGTTAGGGGTCTCATGTGTTGGTTGTTATGTTTTGTGTTTGTTTTTAATGCTTTAAATTTAGGGATAAAAATGAAAAACCTGATGATTGAGTTCCGAAAAATAATCCGGGCTTCCTGAAATTGGTTCAGTTCTATTTTTTATAAATCGTCGTTGCTTATTGCTGATAAATGCGGCTAACCGTCTTTTTCGCCTGAAGAATTTTCTATTTGGGTTTTGGACGGTTTTTCTGTCTTCAAGAAATTTCTTCAGGGCAGAAAATTTGTTTTTCCCGGGTTCCCGAAATTTCTTCGCAGGTAAAAATCCTTTTTTTTAGCGTTTAGAAATTTCTTCATCGGAGAAAAAGTGAATTAAACGGCTTCGGGAAAATTCTTCGCGTTATTTGGACAGTTTTTCTGGTCTTGCAGATTTTATTGGGCAGGTTTGGCCGTTTCATCGTCCGGTTTGCTTTTGGGCGGATAAACATACCTCATTTTCAAAAAGTGACATCGAGACAAATCGCACCAATAACAACGTCTAGCCTTATTCATTTTCTGTATTTCCCAAATTAATACTTCCCGATTAGGCTGGACTCACGTTAATTAACAAAACCAAACTATTAGGGTCGTCTCTAACTCCCGAACCTGTAGCCAATACCCGATTCGGTATTCAGTAATTTTGGTTTCGTTGGGTCGTCTTCTATTTTTTTTCGAAGTTGGGCCATGAAAACACGGAGGTATTGGGTCTGTTCCACATACCCCATTCCCCAAACTTCCTTCAGGATAAACTGGTGAGTGAGCACGCGGCCTTCGTTTTTAGCCAGAAGTGCCAGCAACGAAAATTCGGTGGAGGTCAGTTTCACAATTTCATCATTTCGCCTGACAATATGGTTGGCCAAATCGATGGTCAACGAGCCGAAAGTAAGCAGGGGTTTATCGGTTGAAACGGTCGATTGACGAATAGCCACCCGGATTCGGGCCAGAAGCTCGCCGGTGCGAAATGGTTTGGTGAGGTAATCGTTGGCGCCAAAATCGAGCGCTTTTACAATGTCGTCTTCCGAGTTGCGAACCGATAAAATGAGAATGGGTTTTTCGTACCATTCGCGCAATTTCTTCAGCACGTCCAATCCGTCCATATCGGGTAACCCCAAATCGAGGACGATCAAAACCGGATGGTTTATGGCAGCTTTGGCTAAACCCTCTTTTCCGGATGACGCCTCCGAAATTTTGTACCCATTGGCCGAAAGCGTTATTTCGAGCAGGCGGCGAATCTGCACTTCATCGTCAATGATCAGTATCGTTTCGTTTTCTGAAGACATAAAAATATTTACAATTTGGCTATTTACGATTTACAATTTTCTTGATCTTCAATATTAGTAAATATTCGAGATTTCTGTTGGTATTTTTATCGTGAACCGGGCACCTCCGTTCACGCGGTTTTCGGCAACAATGGTTCCGTTATGAGCCTCTACAAAGCCTTTCACAATCGACAAGCCCAAACCCGTACCTCCTGAAATGGCCGATTCGCCCCGATAGAATTTATTAAATACCATGTTCAAATCGTTTGCCGAAAAACCAGGGCCGCGATCCATCACCTGGATCATGAGCCAACCCGCGTCGTAGAAAAACTTTAGGCGAATGCTGCTTCCTTCCGGCGCGTGTTGCGTGGCATTCAGTAAAAGGTTGTGAATCACCTGTTCCATCAGGCCAAAATCGAGTTTCACCAGGGGCATTTCGTCCGACAAAACTACGTGCAAATTAAACGGTTTTAGCTCGGCGGCAAGGGTTTGAGTCACTTTATTCACCAGATCGTGCAGGTCGCACCAATCCAGATGTGGCGAAATCCGACCCGAATCGAGTCGCGACATATTCAGTAAATTCTCGATCAACCGGTTGAGCCGAATCGATGCAATCCCAATTTCCTTGTACAGCGCCGTGCGGGTTTCGGGCTGGTAATCGTCGGAAAGCAAAGCATCAGAAGCGCCCATAATGGTTGCCACCGGGATGCGCAACTCGTGCGAAATAGAGTTGAACAGCGTTTTGTACAGTTTGTCCGATTCGTTCAGCACAAAGGCATTTCGGGCATCGATGCGCAAAAATTCGCGTTCAATTTTTCCTGAAATCTGTGGTAAAAAGCCCTCCCAAAATTGCTCTTCGCCTTGCGTGAATACCTTTTTATGTTCCAGCGCAACCACTCCAATGTTTTCGGTATTTCCCTTTAAGGGGTAAAATGTGTAATGTCCCGATGGCAAGGTGTCGGAGAATTTTCCGGCTTTGGCCGAGTGTGTGAAAGTCCATTCGGCAATGCTCCATTCGTTTTCCGAGAATTGGAGTGCTGTTTCGTGCCGGATTTGGTTTGCGAGTTTACCGGCTTCATCTTTCAGGAAAAAAGCACTTTCCAACCCAAAATATTTCCGAATGTCTTTTACGGCCAGCTTCAGCACATCATCAATTCCTGAAGTAACCGACAACTCTTTGGCCAGGTTATAAAGAGCATGGGTTCGCTCTTCGCGAATGCGGATTTTGGTTTCCTGCCGTTTTACACGCGAGGTCAGAACCCCGTTGAGCAAGGCGATAATAAAAAACATGGCCAGCATTAGCATGTCTTCGGGCCGCTCGATGTGTAAGGTATAAGCCGGTGGAATAAACAGGTAATCCCACGACAGCGAACTTAAGGTTGCAGCCAGCAAAATGGGGCCGGTTCCGAAGAAAAAGGCAAGTATGGAAACCACAAAAAGCAGCATGAAAGAAACAACCTGGTAACCAACCAGCTCCTTTATAAAGAAAAACCCGGTTGCCGTAACAACAATGGTCAGGGCTGATGTGAGGTACTGGTTTAAACTCGAAGTGAACGACGGCAGCGATGCTTTGTACTTGAATTTATCGTCAGTAGCAGAATCTGATCCTAAAATATAGACATCAATGTCGCCGCTATAGCGAATCAGACGGTTTACAAAATTTCCCAACCGGAACAACGTAACCAGGTTGCGAACTTTCGGTTTGCCAATAACAATGTGCGTGACATTCTCTTTCTGGGCAAAATCGACAATGGCTTTTACCTTGTCGGTATGGGTGATGATGCGGAACCGGATGCCAAGCTGTTTGGCAATACTGATGTTTTTATCAAGATGCTCGCGCTCCAAATCAGTCAGGTCGTGGGTGGTCTCAATATAAATGGCCTGAAGCCTGCCACCCATCATGTCGGCCAGGTTTTTGGCCCAGCGCAGTAGCTTGCCCGAATGACGCGTGTAACTCACTGCAACCAGCAAATGCACACCCGATTTCCACGGACCTTTAATCCGCTTGAGTTGCATGTAATCGTGCAACTGCTTGTCAACCCGGTCGGCCACCAGACGGAGTGCCATTTCGCGTAGTGCGGTAATATTTCCTTTCCTGAAAAAGTTCATCACCGCCTCGCGCGATCGTTCAGGCGTGTAAACTTTGCCTTCGTTCAGGCGCTGCAACAGCTCGTCAGGAGTCAGGTCAACCAGTTCAACATCGTCGGCGGTTTCAAAAACATCGTCGGGGAGTGTTTCCCGAACAATGATTCCGGTGATCTGCGCCACAATTTCCGAGCGGCTTTCGAGGTGCTGCACATTAACCGTGGTATAAACATTGCTACCATTATCCAGTATTTCCTGAATATCGAGATATCGCTTCAGATGGCGACTCCCGGGAGCGTTGGTGTGCGCCAGTTCGTCAACCAGCACAATCTGCGGGTGCCGGGCAATGATGGCGTCCAAATCCATCTCCTGAAGCGTGGCCGTTTTGTGAGTGTACTTCCGCCTGGGAATCAATTCAAAGCCTTCGACCAGCGCATCAGTTTCCTTGCGTCGGTGAGTCTCCACATAACCAATCACCACGTCGGCGCCTTTCTTTTTTTCAATATGCGCCGCCTGAAGCATGGAATACGTTTTTCCCACGCCGGCACACATTCCGAAGAAAATCTTCAGTTTACCGCGTTTGCCTTTCTCTTCCTCTTCTTTAATGGAAGCCAGCAAATCATCAGGGTTCGGGCGGTTATCTGCGATGTCCATCATCTCAGTTATTTACGATTAGACCATTTATAATTTACGATTCAATAAATCTTCAGCCTGTTTTTCTATACTTTTCATTCTTGCCAGAAGGTCTTTCAATTCGTCAAAATCCTTTTCCTCCGAAGCAGTTTCTTTCGTGAAATCAAATTCCGTTTCCAATTCCTGATTCTTTTCTCCGCTCAGCTTCTCAGCCATCTGGTTAAACAGTACCGAAATTTCCGAAAACTCATCAACGCCGTCAAAATAAAGTCGTTGCCCGTAATTGCTCGAAACGATTTCCTTTATCCCATTATACAACTGGAAAAAACGCTCGTTAAAATACGAAGCAAAACTGTAGATGAAGCTTAACGCGATCAGGAAACAACAGCTACCCAGAATGGTCATGCCAGTCAGCGCATTCTTTGACGAAACTTTGGCATCGTCGGTTTTAACTTCAATCGCCTTTCCGTTCATCTGTGATAAAAGTACTAATTGCTGCTCAAGAAATGCCTGTTTCTTCTGAAAATAAAGAAGCTCTTCGGGCGATAAAACCGAATCTGCCAGTTTGGTAACTTTCTCCCGATATTCATCAAAAACGGTTTCAAATCCGGCGACTAACCGGTCTTCGCCAACTTCGGTAAAATTCCCCTTTTCCTGTTGAAGCGACAGATCTATTGCTTCCAGTTGGTGCGCAATCATTGCTTTTTCAGGGTTTCGTTTTTCCAGAAAAGCGGTGGTCATTTCCTGGTTAATTTTCGAGATTCCGTCAGTCATTTCGCGGGCATAGCCCACCGACAGGTAGTTTTCTTTCAGGATAGCGCCGGTTTTATTCGAGAGTTTATTCAGGTAAAATGCCGAAAAACCCAGCAAAATGAGGATGATCAGAAATATAAAAACCATCCCGAGCGTGAATTTGGTACGAATAGACAGTTTCATAATAAATTGATTTAATTGATATTTGCTTTATTTAAATGATCCAGAGCAAGGTTCAGCTTCAAAACATTGACGCGTGATTCGCCCAGTATGGAGAACTGCGGTTTTTCGGTTAAATCGTTGACAAGCTTGACAAGCTGCTGCTTTTGTTCGGTGTTGAAATTTCGGACTGAAGCAATTCGCTCAACCTGCAACAAAGCGGCTTTGGGTGAAATGTGTGGATCGAGCCCGCTGGCCGAAGCAAACAGCATTTCCGAGGGGATTTTCTCAGCCGATGCAGCGGGGTTTGATTTGGTCCACTGTTCGGTTCGGGCAAGCACTTGCTCTTTCAACTTTTCGCTGGTTGGCCCCAGGTTCGAGCCTCCCGAAGGAAGCGGGTTGTAATCGACAGCCGAAGGCCGCGGCTGAAAATACGAAGCACTGTCAAATTTCTGCCCGATTAGTTCGCTGCCAACAATCTTGTTATCAACGACAATCATACTGCCATTGGCCTTATCGGGAAATACCGACTGTGCAATTCCGGTGATGAGCAGCGGGTAAATTACGCCGCAAAGCACGGTGAGTACTGCGAAAATTTTGGTGGATATGATGAGTTGCGTTTTCATGGTTCTACTTTTTCTATTTGATTTTGAAATTCAACCCCTTCAGGGTTGAGGTATTTTCTCTTCCGTTGTCCGTGGGTTGATACCCACAGTTATTTAGATTAAATCCTTTCAGGATTTTTGGTATGATTTAAGTCCGAAGGACTTGAATTTGAATAACCTCCGGTGAAACCGGAGGAACAGGAAACCAAATATGCTGGAACCCTGAAAGGGTTCAATATCATTCTTCGAAGTGCTATTAAATATTTCATGATTAGGCAAATAAATTAATGATCAAATCAATCAGTTTTATTCCGGCGAAAGGGGCAATCACTCCGCCTAATCCGTAGATAAAAAGGTTGCGGAGCAGTGCTTTGTTGGCCGAAACCGGACGATAGGGAACCCCTTTCAGGGCAAGCGGAACCAGCAAGATAATGATGATGGCATTGAAGATTACTGCACTCAAAATGGCGCTTTCGGGCGAACCCAAATTCATCAGGTTGAGGGCTGCCAAAGGGCCAACTCCGGTTTTTCCGGCGTAAAGCGAAACGGCTATAGCCGGAATAATGGCGAAATATTTGGCCACATCGTTGGCGATGCTGAAGGTTGTCAATGCACCGCGGGTCATCAGCAATTGCTTGCCAACTTCAACCACTTCAATCAGCTTGGTCGGGTTGCTGTCCAAATCGACCATGTTTCCGGCTTCGCGGGCAGCCTGTGTTCCCGAGTTCATGGCAATCCCAATGTCGGCCTGAGCCAGCGCCGGGGCATCGTTGGTGCCGTCGCCAATCATACCCACCAAATGTCCGTTAGATTGCTCTTTTCGTATCCGGCGAAGTTTGTCTTCGGGTGTAGCTTCGGCCATAAAATCATCAACCCCGGCTTCTGCCGCAATAGCAGCTGCGGTTAATGCATTGTCGCCAGTAATCATCACCGTGCGGATGCCCATGGTTCGCAATTGCGCAAACCGCTGTTTAATACCGCCTTTCACAATATCTTTCAGTTGAATGATTCCCAACACTTTATTGTCTTCAGCAACCACAAGCGGCGTGGCTCCCACTTTGGCCAGCTCCGCCACTTTTTCTTCCATTTTCTTCGGAAAGAAACCATTACCAGTGTGCACAAACGATTTAATGGCTTCGGATGATCCTTTGCGAATACGGTGAACAACGCCTTTTTCGTCGGTCAGGTCAATGCCGCTCATTTTCGACTGGGCGGTAAATGGAATGAAAAGCGCATTGTGTTGGTGTACGTCGCGTCCACGAAAATCGAATTTTTCTTTTGCCAAAATCACGATCGAGCGGCCTTCAGGCGTTTCGTCGGACAAGGACGAAAGTTGCGCCGCATGGGCCAAATCGGTTTCGCTCACACCATCGGCCGGGAAAAAGTTGGTAGCCATGCGGTTCCCGAGCGTAATGGTTCCGGTTTTATCGAGCAAAAGCACGTCCACGTCGCCTGCAGCTTCAATGGCTTTTCCGCTGGTGGCAATGATGTTTCGCTGCAAAAGCCTGTCCATGCCCGAAATACCGATGGCACTGAGCAAACCGCCAATCGTAGTCGGGATAAGGCAAACCAGCAGGGCAATCAATACAGGAATGGTGAGGTTTTGTGTTGCGGGCAAGCCGGAAGCCGATAAACTGTAGCTAAAGAATGCCGGAAGGGTAACTACGGCCAGCAAAAAGATGATTGACAGCCCCGAAAGCAAAATAGAAAGCGCTATTTCGTTGGGCGTTTTCTGGCGTTTTGCCCCTTCAACGAGCGAAATCATGCGGTCTAAAAACGAGTCGCCAGGCTCGGAAGTGATGCGAATCAGGATGCGGTCGCTGATTACTTTGGTGCCACCGGTCACTGCCGAACGGTCGCCACCACTTTCGCGAATGACAGGTGCCGATTCGCCGGTTATGGCCGATTCGTCAACACTGGCAATTCCTTCAATCACTTCCCCATCCGACGGAATGACATCGCCTGCATCGCAAACAACCACATCGCCTTTGCGCAGTTCAGGAGCTGCAACAACTTCTTCTTTGTTACCAACCAACCTGCGAGCTACGGTCTGCGTGCGGTTTTTCCGCAAACTATCGGCCTGCGCTTTTCCTCGTCCTTCGGCAATGGCTTCAGAAAAATTGGCAAACAGCACCGTGAACCACAGCCAAACTGCAATTTGCAGATTAAAACCTGAAAAATTTCCGTTGAACAAACCGACAATAACAATAACAGTTGTCAGCACCGACCCAACGCCAACGATAAAGATGACCGGATTTTTGATCAGCACAGTTGGATTAAGCTTGATAAAGCTGTCCTTTGCTGCCTGAATCAGTATCTTTTGATTGAAAAGACTACTTGTATTTTGATGTGTACTCATGTTTTTTGTTTTTTCACAACACTATTTTTCTTATCCTAATTATCTTGTGTCGCCGCTACGCGGCTTAAATGAACGTCGTGGTGTAATTTCTACCATACTCTCGCCGCCAAGCGGCTTTAATTGGAATTTTTTAAGTGCATCGCACTGAAAGTATGGTAGCACTAGAAAAAGCCTTTTTATATAAGCCGCAGAGCGGCGAAACAAATCACCTGAAAGTCAATAAATGTTCGACTACCGGTCCCAGCGACAGTGCCGGGAAATAGGTTAATCCGCCAACAATCAGGATTACAGCTATTAACAAGCCTGCAAAAACCCAGTTGTCGGTGCGAAAAGTTCCAGCCGATTCAGGAGTACTGTTTTTCTGAACCAAACTTCCGGCAATGGCCAGCATTGGGATAATCACTCCAAACCGACCGACCAGCAGCGCGATACTCAATGTCAGGTTGTAAAAAACGGTATTGGCATTCAATCCGGCAAAAGCGCTTCCGTTGTTTCCGGCGGCAGAAGTGTAGGCATACAGAATTTCGGAGAAACCATGCGCCCCGGTGTTGTTCAGGCTCGACAAACCCAAACTGCTTACCGATGCCCAGGCTGTGAAAACCAATATAACCAAACTGGTTGATAAGTTGGCTATGATGGCCATTTGCACTTCGAAAGCGCCAATCTTTTTGCCGAGCAACTCGGGAGTGCGCCCGACCATCAGCCCCGCGATAAATACGGTAAGGATTACGAACACCATCATGCCGTACAATCCGGCGCCGACCCCGCCAAAAATCACTTCGCCCAGCAGCATATTGATCATTGCAACCATTCCGGCGAGTGGCGATAAGCTGTCGTGCATGGCATTTACCGATCCGTTTGAAGCGGCCGTTGTCGTTGTTGACCAAAGTACACTGTTTGCTATTCCGAAGCGGGTTTCCTTGCCTTCCATCAGGTGCGACTGCCCCAAAAGCGGATTTGCCGAGTATTCGCCATACAGCGAAATTGCCAATCCTGAAACCAGTAAAACGAGCATCACCAGAAAGATGATCCAGCCTTGCCGCACCGAGCCCACCATTTTTCCGTAGGTGTAAGTTAATGCCGCCGGAATGAGCAGGATGGCCAGCATTTCGAGAAAATTGGTAAGAGGTGTGGGGTTTTCGAACGGGTGTGCGCTATTGGCGTTGAAAAATCCACCACCGTTGGTTCCCAATTGTTTGATGGCTATTTGCGATGCCGCCGGTCCCATCGGGATAACTTGTTCGGCACCCTGCAAGGTGTGAACCGTTTGGTACGAATGGAAATTCTGAATCACTCCTTCGCCAACTAAAACTACAGCAAACAAAATAGACAGCGGCAAAAGCACGTAAAGCGTGGAGCGGGTTAAGTCGGTCCAGAAATTACCGAGCGTGGTGGCCGATTTTCGCGACAAACCCCGAACCAAAGCCAGCAAAACAGCGATGCCGGTTGCTGCGCTAACAAAATTCTGAACGGTTAAACCAATCATTTGCACCAGGTAGCTCAGGGTGGTTTCGCCGGAATAGCCTTGCCAGTTGGTGTTGGTCATAAAGCTGATGGCGGTATTCAGGGCCGAATGCCAGCTCACATTGGGCAAATGCGCCGGATTGAGCGGCAACTGCGCCTGAACCAACTGCAGCACGAACAGGAAAAGCAGTCCAACAACATTGAACAGCAACAGGCCAACCGCATAAATTTTCCAGTTGACTTCCTCGTCGGGACGAATTCCGGATAATTTGTAAATCAGCTTTTCGAGTTTGCCAAAAACCGGTAACATCAGGTGGTTTTGCCCGGTGAAAACCTTGTACATATAGCTGCCCAAAACAGGAGTTAAGCCAATGAGCAGCCCGAAATACAATGCAATTTGCAGAAAATCGGATGTTGTCATGGTTTAAAATTTTTCAGGTTTAACGAGCGAATAAATCAGGTAAGCAATCAGGAGCAGGGCTATAAAAGCCCCGGCAATGTACCATCCGGCTCCGTTCATTTCTTCGGATTTGCCATTCTCCAAGGCCGACGGCACAGTCGTTAAAATAAAAATGGTTGTCTTCATATCGTTTCATTCTTTGAACGATACAAAGTTGAGCCGGAAACTATAAAGGTTTTGAAAAGAAAGAAGCCGGAGGTGTAAAGATTTTATAAAGAAGTATAAAACAGCATTACATCCGGCAACCTGATTGCATTGAAATACCCTGAAAAAACAAATTGCTATACTTTCTCAATAAAAATCTAAAAAGAGATTTTATCGATAGGGGTTTTGAATCTCCTAAGTGTATTCTCTCTGTTCGCAGCCTGACAAAATGGATTAAAAACTTAAAACATCAAATACAATCAACTAATTTAATCCGAATATCTATGAAAAGAGAAAAATCACCTTAGAATAAACCGCTAAATACACTTGGAGCAATCAAAAGCATATGCTCTTTCAGTGATTAATCTACGTTTACAAATGCAATTCTTAACACTTTTAAGACAATAACATGAAAAAAAATAACGACTATGCTTCACCGGCTAAAGTGGCATGGTATGCTCGTAATCTATTGCGCAAATTGAACTTAGCCATTATTGTAGTATCGCTCTCTATTATACAGGTTGCCGGAGCGACAAAAGCATCGGGCTCAGCAAAAAATAGCCCCGAACAATCAACAGTTACCAGCGAGCAGAAACAAAAATCTGTTTCAGGAAAAGTTACCGATTCAACCGGAGCTCCGCTTCCGGGGGTTACAATTCGCGTAAAAGGTACAACTCAAGGTACGATCACCGACGTAAATGGTAAATATTCGTTTTCGAATATTGCCGACAATTCAACTTTACTGTTCTCTTTTGTTGGAATGAAAAGCCAGGAAATTCCTGTCGCCGGTAAAGTTGAAGTTAACGCATCTCTTCAGGACGAATCAGAATCGCTAAGCGAAGTAGTTGTTACAGGTTATGGTAACTTCAAAAAGGCTTCATTTACAGGTTCTGCAAATACTGTTAATGCCGAGAAACTGAAAGACGTTCCTGTTATCTCAATGGAACAAAAATTACAAGGACAGACCGCAGGCGTTTTTATCACTGCACAATCCGGACAGCCAGGAGCAGTGGCTAATATTCGCATCCGTGGTATGGGATCGTTTTCTGCATCAAACGACCCATTGTATGTTATTGATGGTGTTCCTGTTAATTCCGGCACAATGAACGGTAGTATGGCCGGTGCAATGACTCAGGCTCAAACCAATATCATGTCAACAATCAACCCTAACGACATAGAAAACATTACTGTAATTAAAGACGCTGCCGCCGCTTCGTTATACGGATCACGTGCTGCCAACGGTGTAATTTTAATTACAACTAAAAGAGGTAAAGCAGGTCAGACTAAAGTTGATTTAACCGTTAGCAGCGGTATTTCTAATTTGGCAATGGATAACCGTCCGGTATTGAGTGGTGAAGACCGCAGAACTTTGATTTCTGAAGCCTTATACAACCAGGCTGTCGATAAAAAGAATCCGAACCCTGACGCATGGGTTGCTACGTACATTGATACGTATGCCCCCAAGCCATCAACAGGATACGTTAACTGGAATGACTTACTACTCCGAAAACACGCTTATAGCCAAAACTATGAAGCTTCAATAACCGGTGGAGATGACAAAAGCAAATTCTTATCATCGTTTGAGTATTTAACACAGCAAGGTATGGCCATCAACAGTGATTTTGAAAGGTATGCCGGCAACCTGGCTTACGACAGACAGGTATCAAAGAAACTGGCATTCAGTGGAAAAATGACCCTTTCGAAAATCACTCAGAACCTGAATGAAGAGCGGGGCGGTTGTAACCCATACTTGCTCACTGCCGGGTATATTACACCGTCAGATGTACCTTATGCAGCCGATGGATCATATAACCGCAGTTTCGTTTTCTCTACTACAAAAGAGAACGTTTTAGAAACCATGAAAACAGATATAAACCGCACCAGCATTACCAGGTTAATGGCAAATGGGTCGTTGACCTATGATATTACTTCTGGATTAAAGCTGAAGGAAAGCCTGAACTACGACTACTCTTCACAAAAAGATGTGGTTTATTATAGTTCGTATAGCTATGCTGGACCTAAAGGGGCAGGTGATGGAAATGTACAGGCAGGAAAAGGGTTTACAGAATGGAACGGCTTATTCAATTCCACAAGTTTGAATTACATTAAAACATTTAATGGCAAACATAATTTAGATGCTTTAGTTGCCTTTGAAACACAAGATTTCAAAAAAGATGGGCTTCTTTATATGGGATATTATATTGCAAATGCACAATTAACCGATGTTGGCGTAACATCAACCTTTGCTTCAAGATCGTCAGGCACCGAAGAATGGCGGTTGATTTCTTATGTTTCGAGGTTGAATTACGATTACAACAAAAAATACTATCTCGGAGCCAGTTTACGTCGCGACGGAACCTCAAGGCTATCGAAAGATGCCCGATGGGGTAATTTCTGGTCGGCATCAGGAATGTGGAGAATCATCGAAGAACCATTTATGGCAGGTTTGAAAAAGAGTATTACAGATATGAAACTCCGTGCATCATACGGGGCAAATGGTAACCTTCCAGGAAATTATGCTTATCAGGGGTTGTATGATTATACATTAGCTTACCAGGGCGCATCCGGATCTTACGAGAAATCGTTGCAAAACAATAACCTTAAATGGGAAAAGAACTACAATATGAACGTCGGGTTGGACCTTACTTTATTCGACCGTGTATCGGTAACTGGTGAGTATTATAGCCGCCAAACAAAGGACCTGTTGTACAGTATGCCGTTGAGCAACAGTAGCGGTTTTACAGCATATACAACCAATATTGGTCACATCAGCAACAAGGGATTTGAACTCGAATTCAATACAACCAATGTTAAAACGAAAGATTTTACATGGACAACTAACCTGTCGTTCGCTCACAACAAGAATGTGATTAAAAAAATCAACGATCAGGTTACCTATACCACTGCCGCAAACCGCGTTACCATGTACATTCGTAAAGTTGGAGGGCCATTCTACGAATTTTACCTGAAAGAATATGCCGGAGTTGATCCTGCAACCGGAGCTGCCTTGTATTATTTAAATACTACAAATTCTGATGGTTCTTTAAATAAAACGACGACTACTGATGCCACAAAAGCTCAGGTTATCGACTTAGATAAAGAAGCCATGCCTAAGTTAACATCGAACTTAACCAATACCCTTTACTACAAAAACTTTGATCTGATGTTTACCTTCACCGGAGCATGGGGTGGCTATTCGTATGATTACATGGCTGTTTATACCGAAAATGATGGAACTAACCTAAAACGCAATTTCCCGGTTTACACCATGAACCGTTGGCAAAAAGCAGGTGATAAAACAAACGTACCACGTCTTTCATATAACAATGTCGCTGGCCCAACAAACACATCTCGTTATTTGCACAGTAACGATTACATCCGTTTGAGGAGCCTTTCATTCGGTTACACCCTACCTGAAAATATTACTCAGAAGGTCAATATGAGCAAAGTACGTTTTTATGTATCCGGATCGAACCTTTGGACAAAAGCAGCATGGGGAAGTTATGACCCTGAAACAGAAATTGGTGGATTCTCATGGGCTTCAGCTCCTTTGACTAAAAACATCACTATTGGAGCAAATATTTCGTTCTAAAAAAGGAGAAACCATTTAAAATTTGATGAAAATGAAAAAAATAATCAATTATATAGCAGGAATTGTACTTCTGGCAGGATTAACTTCATGCGGATCTGATTGGCTGGACTTAAATCCAACAACTGCAGTTGCCACAAGTGACGCATTATCGACAAAAGATGGATTGCAAACAGCCTTAAATGGCGCTTACCGGCAATTGGCTGGGCACTGGTTTTACGGCGACCGTATCCCTATGTACGCCGAACTAAAAGGAGAAGATATGCAGAGCGTGAGTTCTTCTTCCCGTGGTTATTCATATTACAGCCTAACATCAACAGGCGACGATGAAGAAATAACTTCGTGCTGGAACCTGGGCTATCAGGTTATTCACTCTACAAATAACATTATTGGTGCTATCGATAAAAATTTCGATAAAACTGACGCTACGGTAGCAAAAATCCGCGCGCAGGCATTGGCTATTCGTGGGTTAGTACTCTTCCAATTAACCAACTTGTTTGGCCAGGCTTACGCTATTAACTCTTCGGCTCCAGGTGTTTGTATTGTAACCGAGAAAAATGACGTGTATTACATGCCGGCACGTTCAACAGTTGCTGAATGTTATACCCAAGTCATTTCCGACTTAAAAGAAGCAATTGCTGGTGGGCTTCCAACCACAGCAACCGGCGGCCTTATCAATAAATGGGGAGCCGAAGGTATATTATCAAGAGTTTACCTGTACATGAACGATTATACCAATGCTTTAGCTTACGCCAAAGACGTAATTAACAATGCAAGCTCGGTATATTCGTTGGTTTCGAATGCCAATTATGCCAAGATGTGGGGAGCCAAATACTCTACCGAATCGATCTTCGAAATTTATTACAGCAGCGCTGAAAACATTGGTGCCGATTGTTTGCAAACGATTTGCAACTGGACCGGTTATGCAGGTATGATCTTAACCAAAGATTATCTGGATTTGCTGAACCAGGATCCGAATGATGTTCGCTTCTGTTTCACAAACATTGGCGATGCCAACCATTACACGACTTATAATGGCACTAACCAAAATGTATGGCTCACCAAATATTGTGGTACCGGAACAGTTGCTGCCCCTGCCAGTGTTCAGTATAACGACATTTACGTTGTACGTTTATCGGAACTTTATCTTACTGCTGCTGAATGCGAATACAGGTTGAATGGTGCAACACCAGCCGCGTTGGGATATATCAACGCAATTGTTAGCCGCGCAAACCCGGCAAATTCGCTAACTGCAGGTACGCTAAAAAGTGTTAACCGTATATTGGAAGAAAGAAGAAGAGAGCTAGTAGGTGAAGGCGTTGGCGGAATATATGATATTCTTCGTACAAGAGGTGCTTCCGGTACAATTAATCACTCGGGAGGCTGGCATATCGGAACATTAACCTATCCAAAACCTGGCTGTAGTGATAATCGCATCACCGCTCCAATACCAAACACACAAATTGTTAATAATCCGAATGTGAAACAAAACACTGGTTATTAATAATTAGTTCTTAACTACAAGTTTTTAGGTTTAACTTAAATATTTGGAAAAGCAGTCACTTTGTACTGTTTAGTTGGTTACTCCCGGGAGTTTTGTGTTCCCGGGAGTTTTTTTACAGATTAAACCCCATGATCTTTCTGATATAATTCGCATTTTCTTCGCTGGTAAGCATTTCGAGCAACGTAAATGCCACTTCGGCGGCGGTTGACGGATTCCACGAGGTAATAATGTTTCCTGAAACTACGATTGGTTCATTTACGACTTCAACACCAAACGACTTCAATGTTTCCTGTCGCTCGGGCTTCATGTTGTAAGTGGTGGCCTTTTTACCTTTCAGGATACCACTTTTACCCAAAACCAAGGCGGCAACGCATATACTGGCAACGATTTTTCCCTGCGCATCAAATTCGCGGATAAGCGACAACAGCCGTTCGTCGTAGGCTTCGCGGTAAAAATCGTATTCCATAAATCCGCCGGGAATGGCCAGCGCATCAAAATCGGCAACATTAATTTCATCCATCAAATAATCGACCACCATTCGCTGATTGAATGTACTTTTTACTTCGCGGTGAAAGCCGCACGAGAAAAGCTCGGTGGTACCATCGCCGTCCACCAGATTCCAGCCAATAACATCGATAAAAACGCTGGCTTCGAAGGTTTCAAACCCTTCGGGAAGGAAAAGAAGAACTTTTTTCATATTATTTTCGAATGGTTTTGTTTCGGAAAGAGGAAACGTCGAGAACGCCCTGCATATCGCTGTCGAAGCTGATTTCAATGCTATCGCCCACCGCCGATACCGGTATTTCGTTCGATACCTGAGATGATCCAATGAAGATATTTTTGTTGTCTTTCACCGTAAAATAGTAAAAGCTGTTTCCATTCTTCACATCGTTGCTAATTCGCGTAATCACCGTTTTCAACGAAACTTTCTGATTTACATTCTTCACCGTCAACTTATTGCCAGTCATATTCATAGCACTTTTATAAGCCATCAGCGTTTCGCGCATGGTGTTGCCCACGCCAACAATAGTATAGTCTTCAATGGCCACCATGGCAAACATTTTAACCAGGCCTCCGTCGTCTTTCAATGTCATCACATAAGTCGGAATTCCATTGATATTGTATGGAATTGGTGTTGAAGCAGAGTAACGCTTCTCCTGAATTTTACCCACTGCCGAATTTTTTGCAGCAAACTCGGTGGCTCCGCTTTGCCGGTACCAAACTGCCTTTTTTGTTCGGGTATCCACCAACACAAAACCAACCGTTGCTTCATCGGAACCAACCGAAGTAAGCCCGGTGTACCAATAAGCCCGATTGTCGTCGCCATAAACCAGCGACACGTCTTCTGTGATCTGTAGCTTGTTTTCATTCGAAAAATTCCAGTACCCATTCACATACTCGCCCCAGTCGTTCAGTTGCTTCTCAACAAAATTGGCTGGCTGAATGCGGTCGATCCAGGCCGGAGCATTGGCTATCGAATATTCTTTAATTGCTCCTGATTCAGTGTCAATCACCAACACGCCAACAGCATCATCTCCACTGAAACCTATCCTTTTTTCATATTTTGTAACCACCCAATATGGATGGCCCTCGTCGTCAATTTCAAACGAATAATCGGTCAGTCCGCAATTATAATATCCGCTGAAATACATGTGTCGCTCCAGATTACTAAAGAAATAAGCCTCTGGCTGATATTTTATCCTGACTTTCTTTCCTGCAATTTCCTCAATCAAACGCACATCGCGCTCGTTTGTCGCGTTTACCATCACATAGCCAGGCGTTCCGTCGCTGTTTTTGTTCCATTTGAAAAATCCGGAATGCAAAAGGGGAGCAACCCAATATAACTCATTGCCAACTTTCTGAATATTGAATGTACCTAAACGCACCTGGCTCCCGAGCGCCGGCTGCGCTCCCAGAACTTTGTCGCCAAGCAAATTGGCAAGCGCCTGATCAACTACCCTGATCTTTTCGATGGAAATTGGCGCCATGTGGTCGGCCAGGTTTTGACCAATCTCTACTTTCCCGATCAAATCGCGATAATCTTTACTCCTCAAAATAACCAGGGAAGTAAGTATAGGCAACACAACAATATACACGCCCAGAATCAGAATGATCATTCCGGGTATTTTTATTCCCGATGATTTAAACTGAAAATTAACTTGCTGAGGCGTTGGCCTCGAAATAAATTGATGGTTGAGCAATGTCCAAAGCGCGATCAAGACGATTAAAACCAGCGCAAAATCGGTAAACCCGTAGCTAACCACAGGCATCACAAAGTAAACAATGAGAAATGCAGCGAGCAGAACAAGTAACAGGTTCTTGATTTTCTTCATTACGGTAGTTTTTAGTTTATTTTTCTATTTCCGAATCGTTTACAAACTTCAGGTAATCTTCGCGCACCGGGCTAAATACTTCAATAGCAACTGAATCTTCCAAAACATCAGCTTTATGAAGCACATTTTTGTCAATATTCCAGCTGTCGCCCGGAACAAGTTCTTTCGACTTGCCACCGATATACAGGCGAAGTTTACCTTTCACCAGGTAGCCGGTTTGCTCGTATGGGTGCGTATGTTCGGGAAGAATTGCATCTTTCTGAAGTAAAAACTCGGTCATCAGTGTTGATTCTCCATAGCAAAGGGTCTTGATTTGAATACCATCAAGAATCGTGGTGTAGTTTGTGATTGTGTGTTTTCCGTACATTGTTTTCGATTTAAATTTATTGTTCTATTTGGCAACCTTTTTGATTATTTCGGAATCGAACCATTGCTTGTCCTCTTCATTTTCAAAAGCGACGAATGGCAGGTAAATATATTCGTTTTTGGCAATGAAAAGCAAGTAGCATTTCCCGGTTCGCATTACCCGGATAATACGCTCGGTTTTAATGGTTGATGATGTTCCGTCGTCCATCCATTCTACAACCTGGTCTGAATCGATTTCGAAAAAGCGGGGTGAAAGATAAATCCGGTTGTCTTTTGAATGCGCATACAACCAATATTGCACAACCAGCGCAATTTGCAGGAAACACAGAATTCCAACCAGCCAATATTCAATAGTAATAATCCGGGCGGCATTAAAAAGCAAGATAAAAATCACAAGCCATATCCAGGTAATGGTTAACCACTTCCGTTTAAAATAAATAGTCAGGAGCAGGTAGAAAAACTCGTCGCTGGTCAGTTCAATTTTTCGGGTTCGAATCATAGCAGAAGCATTTATCAGGAATATATGAAGCAAATTTAATCGTTCTGTCTAAATTTTCAGTCTGAAATTATAGTAAACGCTATAAATTACCCCGTCCGTTAGCCCTGAATTGCGTCGGAGTTTGCCCGGTTTGCTTTTTAAACTGGGTGGAGAAATAATCGATGGATTCAAAACCCAGATCAAAAGCTATTTCTTTAATCGGCTTGTTGGTTACCGAAAGTAACTCTTTGGCTTTTTGAGTCTTCAACTGAGCGATATATTGAGCGGGCGCCAGTCCGGTGTAATTTCGAAACATTCTTCGGAACCAGGTATAGCTCATGTTTAACGACTGGGCTATTTCTTCAGGAGAAATGCAGGTGTTTATTTTCTCGCGGATAATTAAACGCGCCTTATCAATTTTGTTGAAAACCTCCTTGTCATTCAGATTTTTGTTCTTTTCGCGGTAAAGAATATACGATAGCAAATGAATAACTATTCCTGAAAGCAGGTTTTGGTATGCTGGCCGTTCCGATGTGCTTACTTCAAGTATCTTTTTGTAAAGATTGACAATCTCCTCGTCGTAACCGATATTTAGCACCGGGTTGGAGATGTATGATTGTTTATCGGCTAGCAGTTCCTGCGCGAAACTTCCGTTAAAACCAACCCAATAGCTTTCCCAGCCTGTTTGGTCGCCGGGTTTGTAGGTATGCCATTCGCCCGGAAATAAAACGAATAAAGAACCTTCGCGAACAGTGCTTTTAGGTTTGAGCCGCGAAGCAAACAAACCTTCTCCTTTGGTAATGTAAACCAGCTGGTATTCCTGAAGAATGCGTCCTTGCTCAAAATCAAAATAATAGTCTTGCGGATGTCCAACGCCGGGGTAACTTGAATGGGCAAGAACCACTTCAAATCCAACAGTATTGACATTGATATTCCAGGGCGATTCTTTTTCGCGGGATGTAATATACCTCGTTTCGGTGTTAAGCGTATGTTGCATAATAGTCAGTCGATGTCAAAAATTAAAGTATTTAGGTCAGATATAAAACACTACTGAAACTAAACTATTAATAACTTGCACCATTGATTAAGTAAATCCGCTATTAACTTAGTGTCAAAATTACCAACTAACGCCAATAAACAAACTTAACTCATGAGAAATTTTCTTTTGTTTGTTATCATTTTGCTATCTGTTCCGGTTGATTCCAACTGCAAATCAGTCACTCAAAACTCAAAAATTGTTCGTTTAAAGGCAGTTAAGTCGGCTTATACTCCGATGCTTTTCAGCTGGCAAACCGAAACTACTGATCGGGAATTCATCCAATCGGCTTACCAGGTTCAGGTAGCTGGTTCGCCCGAAAACCTGAACGGTTCCGGAAAGTTAATCTGGGATTCAGGAAAAATTCAATCGAAACAATCGAACCTGGTGGGCGCAGTCGGACTGGCGTTAAAATCGGCGCAAACTTATTTTTGGAGAGTAAAAACATGGGATTTGGGAAACCACGAGTCGGGATGGAGTGAACCTGCTGTTTTCAGAACAAGCCTGAATTCGGAAGCCGACTGGAAAGGCGCAAAATGGATTGGCTATAACGATATGCCTGCCAGCAAGCGAATGGTTCCGGGCGTACACGGCAATGGCGATAAGTTGGGCGAATTGTGCGTCGAACGGCCTGTCGTTCCGCTTTTCAGGAAAGAATTTGAAGTGGGCAAAAAAATTAAGGAAGCCACTTTGTACATCACCGGCTTGGGGCAATATGAGGCATCGATTAACGGGCAGAAAGTTGGGAACTCGTTCCTGTCGCCCGGTTGGACCAACTACGATAAAACTGTTTTGTACAATACGTACGATGTGACTTCACTCCTGAAGCAAGGTAAAAATGCGATTGGAGCCATCGTGGGCAACGGTTTTTACAACATCAACCGCGAGCGCTACCGCAAACTGGTGATTGCCTGGGGAAACCCGAAACTGATTGGCCAACTGCGTATTCGCTTTACCGATGGAACTGAGCAGATTTTGGTGACAGGAGCCGATTGGAAAACCGCACCGTCGCCCATCACTTACACCAGTATTTATGGCGGCGAAGATTATGATGCGCGCCTCGAACAAACAGGCTGGAACATCGCCGGATTTAATGAAAGTGCTTGGAAGCCCGCAGTTTTGGTGGCTTCTTCCGCCGGAAAACTGACAGAAGAATACGACTATCCGCTCGAAATCAAGGAAACATTTTCGGTAAAAACAATTAAAAAGCTCGCCGACGGAGCTTATTTGTACGACTTCGGGCAAAACGCTTCTGGAATTATTGAATTGAAAGTAAAAGGCAAAAAAGGGCAGGAGGTTCGTCTGACGCCATCCGAACTGATTAAAACCGATGGGCAACCCAACCAGTCGGCCACCGGTTCGCCAACCTATTTTTCGTATATCCTGAAGGGCGACGGCGTCGAAACCTGGCAACCACGATTCACCTATACCGGGTTTCGCTATGTAAAAGTTGAAGGTGCAGTTCCTGAAAAAGAAATGACAACTGGAGCAACTGCAATTGTTGATTTGAAATTGCTGCACAACCGGAATTCAACACCTCAAACCGGTACATTTTCCTGCTCAAATGAGCTGTTTAACCGAGCGTTTACGCTAATCAACTGGGGCATTAAAAGCAATTTGCAAAGTGTGCTCACCGATTGTCCGCACCGCGAAAAGTTGGGCTGGCTGGAGCAAACATTCCTGATGGGAAGCGCCGTTCATTACAATTTCGATTTGTACCGGCTTTACACCAAACAGGTGAACGACATGATGGAAGCTCAACTTTCTGATGGACTGGTACCTGACATTGCTCCTGAATATGTGCCGTTTGCCGGAGGCTTTCGCGATTCTCCCGAATGGGGAAGCGCCGCAGTGATTCTTCCGTGGATGATTTACCAATGGTATGGCGATGCTTCGGTGATGGGAAAAGCGTGGACAATGATGAACCGTTATGCCGAATACCTGAAAAGCAAATCGGATAACCATATTTTGTCGCACGGACTGGGCGACTGGTTCGATCTGGGGCCCAAACAACCTGGCGAAGCACAATTAACACCCAAATCGCTCACGGCAACAGCCATTTATTACTACGATTTGAAGCTTCTCGCCCAGATGGCCGGTGTATTAAAAAAGGACAGCGAGCAAAAGAAACTTTCGAATTGGGCAAACGAAATAAAAGCGGCATTCAATGCTAAATTCTTCAATCCTGAAACGGGAATTATTTCAACCGGAAGCCAGACGGCTATGGCCATGCCGTGGTGTGTGGGACTGGTTGACGATCAGTATAAAGAAAAGGTGATGCAAAACCTCGAAAAATCGATTCGCGAACAGGGAAAACCTTTGACAGCCGGAGATGTGGGCTTTCATTACCTGGTTGAGGCGCTGACTAACAGCGGACGTTCTCAATTGCTCTACGAAATGAATAATCGCGACGATGTGCCGGGCTATGGCTTCCAACTGAAAAAAGGCGCCACTGCTTTAACCGAATCGTGGGCGGCGCTCGAAAATGTTTCGAACAACCACCTGATGCTGGGACATTTGATGGACTGGTTTTACGCCGGATTAGGTGGAATTAATCAGAGCGAGAAATCAGTAGCCTACAAAGAAATTATAATCAACCCCGAAATGGTAGGCGACTTAACTTGGGTAAAATCCAGTTACCAATCGCCTTACGGCGAAATTCGCTCCGACTGGGAAAAGACGAGTGCCGGAGTAAAAATGAATGTTTCGGTTCCGGCTAATACTACGGCATTGATTCATATTCCGGCTAAATCCACTTCAGAAATAAAAGAAGGCGGAAAAGCGATTTCAGGACGAAAAGATATTCAGGTTATTGGCAAAGAAAACGGAAGGATAGTTTTAAAAGTCGGATCGGGAGATTATGAGTTTGTCATCGGATAATGAATTTTTTCGGATACGAGAGAGAGCCCTCACTTCTTCGGGATGACAATGGCCAGTTTTACTGGGGCTGTGGCTGGGCGGCTTTGCCGCCCAGCCACAGCGTTCCCCTTGAACGAAACTGTCATTCTGAGCGAAGCGAAGAATCTCAGTTGTTTGCTGATAGAAGATAATTATTAAGAATTGCTAAATAAACCAACTAAGCATGATAAAAAGACTTCTCTTATTTTTTTCGGTTTTAGCCGTTGTGATTCTTGGCTTATCACTTAAATCGGAACATCATAAAAGTTCGTGGAAAGCGGTGGAGAGCGGTTTTATTACGCCGCCTGATTCTATACAAACCAGTGTTTACTGGTACTGGATTTCGGACAATATTTCGAAAGAAGGTGTGGTTAAAGACCTCCAGTCGATGAAGAAAGCCGGAATAAACCGTGCTTTTATCGGCAACATTGGATTGGATGGTGTGCCGTATGGAAAAGTAAAAATGTTGAGTGAAGAATGGTGGGATATTTTGCATACAGCCTTAAAAACAGCTACCGAGCTAAACATCGAAATCGGAATTTTTAATTCTCCGGGATGGAGCCAGTCGGGTGGTCCGTGGGTGAAGGCTGAACAGGCCATGCGCTACCTCGCTACCTCTGAGCTTCGGGTGAAAGGCCCGCAAACATTCTCAGGAAAACTGGATAAACCCAATTCAATTTTTCAGGATGTAAAAGTGATAGCCTACCCGGCGCCTAAAAGTGATCAGCTGGCATTGAATTCCCAGAATTCGAAAATTGCTTCAACACCTGCATTGGAGCATATTACCCATATTTTGGACGGGAACAACACCACCGGGATTGAATTACCCAAAGATCAGGAAATTGTATTTTCAATTGATGCCGGTGAACCGTTTACTGTTCGCAGTTTTGCCATTCAGCCAACCGAAAAACCTATGCTGGCCGAGGTTGAGTTTCAGGCGAAAGATAAAGATGGAGAGTTTCAAACGCTTTCGCAATTTCAGCTCAATCGCTCCAATACAGCGTTGAATGTGGGGTTTAAGCCATTTGCCCCGGGAGTGGTGTCGGTTCCCGAAACTACAGCAACCCATTTCAGGGTAAAAATTAAAAACACAAAAGCTGGAGGTGGACTGGCCGAAATAAGTATTTCATCGGCTCCGCAGGTCGAACGTTTTTCAGAAAAAACTTTGGCAAAAATGCACCCAACTCCGCTACCTTACTGGAAAGATTACCAATGGCCGGTACAACCAGAGCCCAAAGATAAATCGACCGTAATTGATGGTACAAAAGTGCTTGATATCTCTAAATACATGAGCGCTGATGGAACCCTGAATTGGGACGTTCCTGCCGGCGAATGGATCATTGCCCGCACCGGGATGACTCCCGCCGGCACTGTCAACAGTCCTGCATCGCCCGAGGCTACCGGTTACGAAGTGGACAAAATGAGTAAAGAGCACGCCGAAATGCACTTTTACGGTCACATGGGCGAAATCCTGAAACGAATTCCCGAAGCCGACCGCAAGTGCTTTAAAGTGGTAGTTCAGGACAGTTACGAAACCGGCGGACAGAATTTTACCGATGATTTCATCACAGAGTTCAGACAGCGATTTGGATATGATCCTGTGCCTTATTTCCCGGTTTACGAGGGTAAAGTGGTAAACAGCGAATTGGAATCGGATCGTTTTTTATGGGACATGCGGCGCATGGTGGCCGACAAGGTAGCCTACGATTATGTGGGCGGATTGCGCGATGTTAGTCATAAGCACGGGTTGCGCACCTGGCTCGAATGCTACGGGCACTGGGGATTTCCGAGCGAATTTTTGATGTATGGTGGCCAGTCGGACGAAATTGGCGGCGAATTCTGGAGCGAAGGAGAGCTGGGCGACATCGAAAACCGTGCAGCAACCTCGTGCGGGCACATCTATGGAAAAAATAAAATTTCGGCAGAGTCGAACACCTGCTCCGGAAAGCCTTTCAGCCGCTACCCGGGAACCATCAAGCAGCGCGGCGACCGCTTTTTTGCTGAAGGAATCAACAATACCTTGTTGCACGTTTACATTACACAGCCTTACGATAAACTTCCGGGGATGAATGCCTGGTTTGGAAACGAGTTTAACCGCAACAACACCTGGTTTTCGCAGATGGATGTTTATACACAATACCTGAAGCGGACGAATTTCATGCTTCAGCAGGGATTGAATGTGGCCGATGTCGCTTATTTTATTGGCGAAGATGCCCCGAAAATGACCGGGATTGCGGATCCGCCGCTACCTGTCGGTTATCAGTTCGACTACATGAATGCCGAAGTGATCGAAAAATACATGACGGTAAAAAACCGTCGGATTACATTGCCACATGGAACACAGTACCGCATTTTGGTTTTGCCAAAGTTGGAAACCATGCGTCCCGAATTGCTCAGCAAAATCAAACAGCTGGTGCATGATGGGGCTGTGGTTTTAGGATCGGCACCCAATCGTTCGCCTAGTCAGCAAAACCAGCCACAAGCCGATCAACAGGTGAAACAATTGGCGGCAGAGTTATGGGGAAATGTGGATGGAATAACTGTCAAATCGAGGAAAGTTGGTAAAGGAATCATCATGAACGGACTGTCGATGGAAGAAGCTTTTGCGCTGATTGGTTGTGTGCCCGATTGCCGTTTGCCCGAAGATAAAACCATTCATTACGGTCATCGGATCCTGAAAGATGGTGAGATTTATTTCATTACGAACCAAACAGCCGAACTGAAAACCATCAATCCTGAATTCAGAATTAATGGATTGCAGCCCGAATTGTGGGAGGCGACCACCGGAAACATGCGTAGTTTACCGGTATATATGCAAAAAGAACAGACCACTTTAGTTCCGCTCAAATTGGAGCCTTACGAAAGTGTGTTTGTTGTTTTCAGAAAACCTGCCAGCAAAAATATGCAAGTGCAGATAGCCGAAAATTATCCGGAACCGAGAACATTGGCCGAACTGAGCCGCCCGTGGAGCGTACAGTTCGACCCGAAGATGCGTGGCCCGGAGCAATCGGTGATTTTTGAAAGCCTTCAGGATTGGACAAAGTCTGATGATGAGCGCATAAAATACTACTCTGGAACCGCATTTTATACCGGCAAATTCAAGCTTGACCAATTATCGGCTGGCGAAAACGTGATCGTTGATTTAGGCGCTTTTACAGCAATGGCCAAAGTCAGCATCAATGGAACTTATGTCGGCGGTTTATGGACGAAACCCTATCAGCTCGACATGACCAAACAGGTGAAGCAGGGCGAAAATACCATTCGGATTGAGTTGGTAAATACATGGGTCAACCGCTTGATTGGCGACAGCAAATTACCTGCAGAGCAACGACCGACCTGGAGCCCGGTTAGTCCGTTCAAGCCTGAAAATGCGCTGCAACCTTCGGGATTGTTTGGCCCGGTGCGGGTTTTGAGCGTGAAATATTAAAAAGCCTCACCCCTCTCCTAAGTGGAGTGGAAGGCCGTAGTTTGCTAAAACTATCGTGATTAAATTGAATGTGTTGTGAGTATTTTCAACCTGAAGTCTCCCCTTTGGGGGAGATTTAGAGGGGGCTAAAAACATTAACTTATATGAAACATCAGATCGTTTTATTACTTATTTTTTGCATGTTCCCGGCTTTTCTTTCGGCCCAAAAGAAAGACAGCAAGATAACCGTAGCCTCGTATTATTTCCCGAATTACCACACGGGCGATGTGCGGAACGAAAAAGTGAAAGGTGCCGGATGGTCGGAGTGGGAGCTGGTGAAAACAGCGCAACCCAAATTTGCCGGACATCATCAACCCAATATTCCACTGTGGGGATTTACCGACGAGAAAGACCCGAAAGTGATGGCACAAAAAATACAGGCAGCTTCCGATTATGGTGTCGATTGCTTCATTTTCGACTGGTACATGTACGAAGACGGCCCTTTCCTGAACCGCTGCATTGACGAGGGATTTCTGAAAGCAAAAAATACGAACAAAATCAAGTTTGCGCTGATGTGGGCCAACCACGATTGGGTCGAGATTCATCCCTACAAGCGCGGTACACCGCAGAAATTGCTTTATCCGGGCAAGGTTTCGGCCAAACGGTTCGACGAAATTGGCGACTTGCTTATTTCGCAGTATTTCACGAAGCCGAATTACTGGAAAATCGACGGAAAGCCTTATTTCTCGGTGTACGACATTCAGAAATTTATCGAAGGATTTGGAAGCATTGAAGCCACCAAGGCTGCAATGGATCGGCTGAACAAAAAGGCCATTGCCGCCGGACTGAAGGGTATTCACTGGAACATGGTGGCCTGGGGTCAACCCATTTTGCCGGTTGAAAAAATCAAGGCGAACTTTGCTGACCTGATGAAACTTCTCGGTTTCGATTCGGCTACTTCGTATGTGTGGATTCACCATGCCACCTTGCCCGATCGCCAAACCGATTACAACAAGGTGTTCGATCAATACCTCAAACATTGGGATAAAGCCAAAAGCGAATATCCGATTCCATATTTCCCGAACGTGACAATGGGTTGGGATTCAAGTCCTCGCTGCGATCCGTCTTCCGAATGGGGAAATTACGGTTATCCGTTTATGAATATCATCGGGAACAATTCGCCGGAAAACTTCAGGAAGGCCCTGCAAATAACTAAGGACAGGCTGTTAGCCGATCCGAACGGACCAAGAGTTTTGACCATTAATTGCTGGAATGAATGGACGGAAGGAAGCTATCTGGAACCTGACACCAAGAATAAGTTCGGCTATCTGGAGGCTGTGAAAAGTGTATTTAAATAAAAGCCCCACCAACCTCCCCGAAGGGGAGGCTTAAGAAGGTAAAAAGATTTTTTTTGAAAGCTAAAGTGTTGTGAATTTGTGCCATCCAAAGTCTCCCACTTCAGGGGAGATTTAACGGGGGCTCTTTAAAAAAATATTATATGACCAAAGTTGGATTATTTGGAATTGGCCTCGATACGTATTGGGCTCAATTTGATGGATTGCTCGGCAATCTGAAAAAATATCAGGAAGAAATCAAAACCAAAATGGCTGGGTTTGGAGTTGAAGTGGCTGATGCCGGAATGGTGGATAATCCGGTGAAAGCCCGCGAAGCTGCCGATTTCCTGAAGTCGCAGGATGTAGAAATTGTCTTTTTGTATGTTTCCACCTATGCACTTTCGTCAACCGTTTTGCCGGTGGCGCAAAAGTTGAAAGTCCCGGTGGTTATCCTGAATTTGCAACCCGTCCCGCAACTGGATTATGCTACTTTCAACCAATTGGGCGACCGTGGCAAAATGACCGGCGTATGGCTCGAACATTGCCAGGCTTGCTCGGTTCCCGAGATTGCCAGCGTATTCAACCGTTCAGGCATAAAATACGATTTTGTAACCGGGTATTTGCAGGACAAAGAAGCTTGGTTTGAAATTGAAGCCTGGACCGAAGCCGCGCGTGTTACCGCTGCCATGCGGAACAACCGGCTCGGCATTTTGGGTCATTATTACGGCGGAATGCTTGATGTTTATACCGACACCACCAAACAGTCGGCCGTGTTTGGCACGCACATCGAATTGCTTGAAATGTGCGAACTGAAAAAATACCGCGATGCAGTGACCGACGCCGAAGTTCAGGCTAAAATTCAGGAGTTTCATGAAGCTTTTGATGTTTCGCCCGAATGTGAAACGGCAGAAATTGAGCGTGCTGCGCGTACCTCGCTGGCTTTGGATAAGCTTGTAAAAAATCGCAACCTGGGTTCTATGGCTTATTACTACGAAGGCGAATCGGGCAACGATTACGAAAATATGGTGACTTCGGTAATTGCCGGAAACACCTTGCTGACTGGCAAAAACATACCGGTGGCAGGCGAATGCGAAGTAAAAAATGCGCAGGCCATGAAAATTATGGCCGAATTTGGCGCCGGTGGCTCGTTCTCCGAATTCTACCTGATGGATTTTGCCGACGATATTGTGATGCTCGGTCACGACGGTCCTGCCCATTTTGCAATTGCCGAAGGGCGGGTAAAACTGGTTCCGCTGCCCATTTATCACGGGAAACCCGGCAAAGGTCTGTCTATCCAGATGTCGGTGAAACAGGGGCCGGTAACTTTACTGTCGGTAGTTGAGGGAAAAGATGGCGTGTTTCTGCTGGTTGCCGAGGGCGATTCAGTTCCAGGGCCGGTGCTCGAAATCGGAAATACCAACAGTCGCTACCGTTTCCCGATTGGAGCCAAACGGTTTATGAATGAATGGTCGAAGCAAGGACCGGCCCATCATTGCGCCATTGGCGTGGGGCATATCGCCAATAAAATTGAAAAGCTGGGGAAAATTATTGGAGTTGATGTGGTGAAGGTTTGCTAAATTTCCATGATTTCAACAAACCTAACAGGTTTTTAAAATCGGTTAGGTTTAGACCTAATAAACGAACTAAACACTGAATAAACATGAAAAAGAATCACATTTTAGCGATTGCCGGAATCTTCCTGCTGATTGCAGTCGTTTTTGCCTGTACGCCTAAAAAGCCGAAGGAAGGCATACATACTTCAACTGAGTTGAAGCAATTGTTTGCCGATCCGCCTTCGGAGTACCGGAGCGCCCCGCTCTGGGACTGGAACGAACAAGTAACTGAAGAAGGCATTGATTTCCAGATGAAAGAATTTAAAAAGGCAGGTATCGGCGGTGTGTTTGTGCACCCGCGTCCGGGTTTGCTTACCGAATACCTTTCCGACGACTGGTTTCACCTGTTCGATTACACCGTTCAGAAGGGAAAAGAACTGGGCATGAAAGTGTGGATTTACGATGAAAACTCCTATCCGTCGGGCTTTGCAGGCGGTCATGTTCCGGCTGAAATGCCCGATTCGTACAAACACGGAACCGGGTTGTCGATGGAAGTTCAGGAAACGTTGAATGTTCAGCTTTCGGATACCATTGGCGTGGTTCTGAAGAAAACGGATTCAGGATTTTCGGATATTACAGCCAAAGCAGCTCAGGAAATAGGACAAAAAGGAACTTATTACATTTTCAGGAAAACTTACCCCGGAAAATCGCCGTGGTATGGTGGTTTTTCTTATGTCGATTTGCTGTACCCGGGCGTTACCCAAAAGTTTATTGAGCTCACAATGACCAAAGGTTATGAGCGCGACAAAGCCGAATTTGGTAAAACCTTGATGGGATCGTTCACCGACGAGCCAAACCTGGAAGCAGCCATGAGCAAAGGTTCGATGCTGAGGTGGACGCCTGATTTATGGGATGCTTTTCAGAAGCGCTGGGGATACGATTTGCGCGTGAACCTGCCGTCGCTGGTTGAAGAAACCGGCAACTGGAAAAAAGTGCGCCACGATTATTTTGAGCTGGTACTCGAACTGTTTATCGACCGTTGGGCCAAGCCCTGGAGCAAATACTGCGCCGATAATAACCTGAAATGGACCGGACACTATTGGGAACACGGCTGGCCTGTTCCAACCGATGGGTTCGACGAGTCGGCTTTTTACATCTGGCACCAACAACCTGGTGTTGATATGCTTGGTAACCGGCTCGACACTGCCGGTTTGGGCGGTCAGTTTGGAAATGAGCGTGCTGTTCGCGAATTGCACAGCGCTGCCAACCAGGCCGGGCATCGTCGCACTTTAAGCGAAACTTATGGTGGCGGAGGCTGGCAAATGACTTTCGAAACCCAGAAGCGGCTCGTGGATTGGGAAGTGGTTATGGGTGTCAATTTTGTGAACCAGCACCTGTCGTATTACTCGCTCAACGGGGTGCGCAAGTTCGATTACCCGCCGTCGTTCTCGTACCACGAACCCTGGTGGAATGATTACAAACTGATGGGCGACTACATTGGCCGCATTTGCATGGCCATGTCGGCTGGCGAGCAAATTAACAAGACTTTGGTGCTTCAGCCCAATACTAGTGCCTGGATGTATTTCTCCAGAAAAGATAAAAAACCTGAGATTGACAAGATTCGCGATGGTTTTAAACACTTTGTGTACCTGATGGAGCAACAGCATCTTGAATATGATCTGGGATCGGAAAATGTGCTGAAAACCATCGGATGCGTCAGCGGAAAAACGCTGAAAGTGGGTCAGCGCGACTATTCATTAGTGGTGATTCCGGCCGAGATGGAAAACATAGACAAATCCACTTTTGAGTTGTTGAAAAACTACATCGACAACGGCGGAAAAGTTCTGTCTTTCAGAAACGATATTCCGTTGCTCGACGGCGAATCATCAACAGTTGTCAACGATTTGATTAACCATTCAGGAGAGAAATGGGTAGTTGCCCAAAAACTTACTGATGCTTCGGCAATCAAACTGCTTCGTACCGACGAATTCAGTATGGAAGATCTGAGCAAAAACGGAATGTTGTACCATCAGCGCCGGGTGCTCAACGATGGGCAGGTGTTGTTTGTGGTGAATTCGCATCCCGAAAGAAAAGCTGCCGCAACAATTTGGCTGGAAGGAAAGTCGGTTTCGAAAATTGATTTGGTTTCGGGGAAAGTGTACCGGTATCCGTCGAAATCCAATGGCAAAAAAGTTATACTGAATTTGGAATTGGAACCCGCCGGAAGTGCCCTTTTTGTAGTGAATAAATCGGACTCCGCCGAGCCTGAATTTGTGCCTGCTTTGGGTGAAGAAGTGCCGGTAATGCCAGCAAGCGCCGTAACTGCCAAACGCGAATCGGACAACATTTTGATGGTGAATTACCTCGACCTGAAAACGGCCAAAACCAACAAAAAGGATGTCTATTTCATGAATGCGCTCATTGGCCTTTTCAACGAAAATGGTGTGGAGATGGGTAATCCGTGGCAGCATAAAATTCAGTATAAAAAAACTTATCTGGAACTCGATAAGCAATTCAAATCCGATTCGTGGTTCGAGGCAAGCTATCATTTCAGCATAAAATCAGACTTGAAGCCTGAAGCGCTAAAAGCTATTCGTGCGGTGGTTGAGCGCCCCGAAATGTGGAAAGTACTGATTAATGGCCACGAAGTTTTGCCGCTTGCCAATACCTATTGGATCGAGAAGAAGTTTCCGCAATACGCCGTTGGCGAGTTCCTGAAAACTGGAGATAACACCCTCACGATTAAGGCGCCGCGCATGAATATTTTGGCCGAAGTGACCCCGATTTACCTGCTGGGCGATTTTCTGGTAAAACCTGCCGCGCGCGGTTGGGAAATTACGGGTGGCGATTTCTTTATCCTCGGTTCGTGGCGCGAATTGGGCTTACCGTTCTATTCGCAGAAAGTGGCCTATTCGCAAAGCTACAAGGTAAACAAAGCCGATGGAAGGCTATTTTTACTGAAAATGCGCCAGTGGAAGGGTACAGTTGCCGAAGTACTGGTAAACGGGCAACAGGCCGGACTCGTAGCCTGGCAGCCTTACCAGCTGGATGTGACTTCGCTGCTGAAAGACGGCGATAACGAAATAACCGTAAAAGTGGTTGGGAACCTGAAAAATACCTTTGGCTATTTTTACAAACCAGCCAATAAGTGGATTTATGGTCCGCACGAGTGGAACTATTCGCCCGAAAAACTTCCGGCAGGCTCTGAATATATTTTGGAAGATCTGGGCCTGATGGAGCCGTTTAGCCTGGTGGCGGTGAAGTAAGAAAAATCAATCAATTCGTTCGCAATTCATGTTAGTCAGGGTTTCACTTTAAGTGAAGCCCTGATTCGCTTATTAAACAGGTTCGTGGTCGCAAAAAATGGATGCGATTTGCTGGCGGATGGGTTCGTTTCAGTAGCGGACAACATCAAATCATCAGCGGATGATTCCGTTGTTGCAGAAATTAGGTTCGATTTGTTGGCGGATGGGTTCGTTTCAGTAGCGGACAACATGAAATCATCAGCGGATGATTCCGTTGTTGCAGAAATTAGGTTCGATTGGGTAGCGGATGCTTTCAATTGTTCAGCGAACGGGCCCGTTGTTGTTGAAAACAGGTTCGATTTGTTGGCGGATGGGTTCGTTTCAGTGGCAAACGACATCAAATCATCAGCGGATGGTTCCGTTGTTGCAGAAATTAGGTTCGATGGGGTAGCGGATGCTTTCAATTGTTTAGCGAACGGGCCCGTTGTTGTTGAAAACAGGTTCTATTTGTTGGCGGATGGGTTCGTTTCAGTGGCAAACGACATCAAATCATCAGCGGATGATTCCGTTGTTGCAGAAATTAGGTTCGATTGGGTAGCGGATGCTTTCAATTGTTCAGCGAACGGGCCCGTTGTTGTTGAAAACAGGTTCGATTTGTTGGCGGATAGGTTCGTTTCAGTAGCGGACAACATCAAATCATCAGCGAATGCTTCCGTTGTTTTAGAAAACAGGTTCGATTCAACTGAGGAAAGGTTCAATACGTTGGCGAATGTGTTCGCTGTTGCAAAAAAACAGACAATTCGTTTGCAATTCATGTTAGTCAGGGTTTCACTTCAGGTGAAGCCCTGACTTGCTTGGTACCAAACCGCAACGCCACAGTGCGATAGTCGCAGCAAAACGGTGCAGCGCAACATGACTAAAATGTTTAAAATTCTGTACCTTCGGGCTCTTCAGGAATTGAGTTGGAATTAAAAATTTGATTACGATGGACAATAATCGAATATTCGTAATGTCGTATCTCGGTTTATCGACAATATAAACGTCACATTGCATAGAGCCTTAAATACAAATTAACACAGGCTTTACGCTCATTACTTCAGTAAACTTTACTTTTACCGCCAAAACTGCCTTTGGAAACGAATAAATTAAAAGGGCATACCGCCATGTTTGCCGCCAATATTGCCTGGGGACTGATGTCGCCATTATCGAAAATGGTGATGAATAATCCGGCGGTTAATTCATGGACCCTGGTTTCGTTTCGTTTGATTGGCGCAGCTATCGCTTTTTGGTTCTTTTCGTTGTTCACCAAACGAGAGAAGGTTCCGTTTAGCGATTTAAAACTGATGGCTGTGGCCGCTTTGCTTGGAATTATTCTTAACCAGGGTGTTTTTGTTTTGGGTGTTTCGCTCACTTCGCCGGTTAACGCATCAATTGTAACCACTACGCTGCCCATTGTTACTATGATTCTGGCAGCAATTTACCTGAAGGAACCCATCACCTGGCTTAAGTTTGGCGGAATTTTAGTGGGTGCGTCGGGGGCAGTACTTCTTATTTTAAGCAGTACGGCTATAGGTCATGCTGCCAACCAGCGAACCAGTTTGTATGGCATCGGCCTTTGTTTCCTGGCACAGGCAAGTTATGCTACTTATTTTGTACTTTTCAAAAAAATGATTGGCCGGTACAGCGGCTTCACCCTGATGAAATGGATGTTTTTGTTTGCTGCATTGGTTTACCTGCCCTTTAATTTTCAGCACTTAGTGTCGATCAATTACAGCAGCTTGCCTTCGAATATCGTGGCCGATATAGCTTTTATCGTTTTTGGCGGAACATTCTTTTCGTACCTGATGATTCCGGTTGGACAAAAGAACCTTCGGCCTACGGTTGCGGCCATGTACAACAATTTGCAGCCCATTGTTGCATCAATTGCGGCAGTATATTGGAACCTCGATACGTTTGGATGGCAAAAAGGCGTGGCGATTCTGCTGGTTTTTGCCGGTGTTTATTTAGTGACCCAAAGCCGGGCGCGCCAAGCTTAGTTTGAAGTTGTCTTTTTAGCTGGCTGATTGAAACTTTCGCTGTGGACTTTCTCTCTTAAAGTAATTTATATTCGTTACTTTTGAAACATAAAAGAATAAAAAACCACAATCAGCAAATTTGATGGAAACCAGAAAATACACACAGATTGGCACCATGTCGATTTTAATATCGGCGCCTTTGTTCCTATTTTTCGGCGGAATGGCCATCAATTCGGGCTTAACAAACAGGTCTGATTTTATGATTCTGGGGTTTATTTCAATCCTGATGTTGTTGTGTTGTTTAACTTTTTACAAGATAACAATCATGGTGAGCCAAACCCAGGTTTCGTTTAAAATGGGGATTGGGTTGTTTGGCAAAACTTATCAAATGTCTGATATTAGGCAATGCAGGTCTGTAAGTAATTCATTTATTGCCGGAGTGGGCATTAAAATGTTACCCAACGGATGGCTTTACAACGTTTCAGGCATTAAGGCTATTGAGCTTCAGTTTAAAAGCAAATACAGTATTGTGCGCATTGGCACGAATAAACCCGAGGAAATAAGCGAATACATTCGGTCGATACTTACCGGAAGGTATGCAACCTATCCCAATTCGGAACAGCCCGTACGAAGGTGGACAAATATTTGGTGGAAACTGATAATCACTATTGTTGTTTTGGCGTTTTTTGTGCCACGGTGGTTTGGGTTAAAAGCTGAATGCAAAGCAGATGCACTGAAAATTAAAGGAATGTATGGCCTTTCTATTCCGTATTCGCAAATTGAAAAAGTGGACACCATCTCGGGTTTACCTGGCATTTCAATTCGAACCAATGGCTATTCGTTCAATGAAACCAGGATTGGCAACTTCAGGCTTACCAATGGCGAAGACGTTAAATTATTTGTGAAGAAAGGTTCTGGTCCGTTTATTCAAATTCAGTCGAAAGACAATGTGCCGGTTTATATTGGCTTAGGCAATCGTAACCTTACGTCCGACCTTTTCGCACAACTTAAAAAGCGAATCAATTAAATCAGGAATATGAATTTTGTGCTTGCAACAGAGCGTTTGATTTTAAGAGAGCTGACACTGGACGATGTGGCTGATTTGTCGCTGGTTTTATCGGATGAAGAATCGATGAAGCATTATCCGCACGCTTTTTCTGCGGATGAAGTTCGTGGATGGATTGAACGAAACATAGAACGGTACCGAACTTTGGGGTTTGGGCTTTGGGCGGTCAACCGAAAAAGCGATAACCAGTTTATTGGCGATTGCGGAATAACCATGCAAAACATCGGAGGCGACATTTTGCCTGAAATTGGTTTTCATGTAATCAAACAGTTTTGTAACCAGGGATATGCCACCGAAGCTGCTGAAGCCTGTAAAATATATGCCATCAATAAACTGAAATTCGGCGCCATTTATTCGTATTCGCGCGAAAGCAATCTTGCATCGCAGCGGGTTGCTTCAAAAATTGGTATGCAAAAGATCAAAACTTTTGTTCAGGACGAAATACCTATTGTTGTTTATTCGTTTACTACAACACGATAACCCGTTAACCCGAATTCATGACCAAACAAATAACGCTTGCAACACTTGCCGATCTGGACGAGTTAGTACATTTACTGAATGTGCTGTTTACCCAGGACATTGAATTTGAACCCGACTTTATCAGGCAACGGATTGGGTTGGAACTGATTATTCTGAATCGGGAGATTGGTGAAATTCTGGTGATGAAAATGGATGGTAAGGCTATTGGAATGGTGAGTTTGCTCTACAGCATCAGTACCGCGCTGGGAGGCAAAGTGGCTACTCTGGAAGATATGGTTATTGATCCGGGTTACAGGGCTCAGGGATTGGGGAAAGAGTTGCTGAATGCTGCCATTGAATTTGCACACCGGCGCGGATGCCTGCGCATAACCCTGCTTACCGATTTTGATAACGACAGGGCCATTCGGTTTTACCAAAATGCCGGCTTTTCACTGTCGAAAATGATTCCTTTGCGGTTGGTGTTTTAATTGCACGATTTATTTTGAACTGTACTGAAGGGAAAAGAGTTGGTGCCCGATTAAACATTCCTGTTTTTAGGTAGTCTGAAAAATGAAACAATGTGAGACAAGAAAAGAGATTGAAAACAATAAGTGCATTTAAAAACACATTTCGTTCGCTGAAATACCGCAACTACCGGCTCTATTTTTACGGGCAAAGCATTTCGCTCATCGGAACATGGATTCAGCGGATTACCACCCCGTGGCTGGTTTATCACCTTACCAATTCACCATTTTTATTGGGACTGGTGGGTTTTGCAGGGCAAATTCCTACGTTTCTCATTGCCCCTTTTGCCGGCGTATTTACCGATCGCTGGAACCGATATCATCTGCTTATCATTACCCAAATTGCCGCGATGGTTCAGGCATTTTTGCTGGCCTATCTTTACCTTAACGGAAGCATTCAGGTTTGGCACGTGGTTGTGCTTAGCGTCTTCCTCGGAATTGTAAATGCTTTTGATGTCCCGGTTCGCCAGTCGTTTGTTATTGAAATGGTCGAAAACAAAGAGGATTTGGGAAATGCCATTGCACTAAATTCGTCGATGGTGAATGGAGCGCGTTTGTTTGGGCCGTCAATCGCCGGAATGCTTATTGCTTTTACCGGCGAAGGAGTATGCTTTTTACTGAATGGAGTAAGCTATTTGTTTGTGATTGCCTCGCTGCTCATGATGAAAATTTCGCCCCGGGAAATTGCTCCGCGCGAAAAGAAAGTGGTTCAGGAGCTGAAAGAAGGATTCAAATACACCTTCGGATTTGCGCCAATCAGGTACCTTATTCTGTTGCTGGCGCTTGTAAGCCTGGTTGGTATGCCCTACACGGTTTTAATGCCGGTATTTGCCAAAGAAATTCTGCACGGAGGTTCGCATACGTTTGGCTTTTTAATGGGCGCTTCGGGTATGGGTGCATTGTTTGGCGCATTCTTTCTGGCATCCCGGAAAAATGCACTTGGGTTAGATAAAATTATTCCGCTGGCTACCGCCACATTTGGCGCCGGTTTAATTGCGTTTTCGTTCTCCCGCATTTTCCCGTTATCAATGGCATTGATGGTTTTTGTAGGGTTGGGTATGATGCTGCAAATGGCATCGACCAACACCATTCTGCAAACTATTGTTGACGACGATAAGCGTGGCCGCGTAATGAGTTTTTACACAATGGCATTTATGGGAGCTGCGCCATTCGGAAGTTTTATGGCTGGTAGCCTTGCCAGCAAAATAGGAGCGCCCAATACGCTGGCTGTCGGCGGAATTGCCTGCATTTTAGGAACGCTGGCTTTCATGAGGTATTTACCAAACTTTCGAAAAGCAATCCGGCCAATTTACAATCAACTGGGCTTGATTAAAAAATGACCGTAAAAAGACTTTGATTTCTATTTGGTTCACTTATCAAATCAAAATTATCCTGTCAAGCCACACCGCAATTATTACGGGCTACACCGTTTTTTATCAGCACGAAAACGGCAATTTTTTGTTATGCCAGACTTTGTCCTGACAGGTCAATTAAGCAGTCGTTTTACTACGCTTTATGGTTTTTGTTGAATTTTTGTTCTGAGGTTTTTGAAAAGCCATTTTACGTTGCTTAAAAAAATCACTTAGCAATTTTTCTTCTTCAACGGTTAAAGCTCCTTGACCGCCAATAAAGTCAACATCTAATTCTATTTTTTTTTGTTTCATGATCAACTGTTTTAAAAGTACCTGTCAATAAGTTTTAAAGCGGATTGAGTTTCTATTATCATAACACGTCCGCCAAAATGAAATGCGCCAAGAGTTTTTACATAGTGGTCAACAAGCTGTGATTTAGACAAGAATGAAACATTTCCCTCGTGTCCTCGCTGAAATGAAAGCTTACAAGCAAATGCAACTAAATTACCGGGAACTCCTGAATACATTTTTGCCTTGCCTTTATTGAAAGATGCGCTCTCAACCAAGTGCATATAAACATGGTCAATCTTTACTTCTAAGCTTATTAATCCTTGAATAATTGTAGGATTCCCAACAATGGTCAATTTGAAAATGTCACGTGCCGGTTCTCTAGACTCGCTTCTCCAGTCAAAAAGCCAACCATTTTTCTTTGTCAGCGATTTTAGGTCTGATTGCGTAACAACTGATATCTCAGTTTTAAAGCTATCGCCTGTAATTACATTCTCTATTGAGTTGGTCAGTTTATCAATGACGAAGTCTAATTCTATGGATTTGTCTTTTTTCACTCAGCTAATTTACAAAAAAGTCGATTATCTTACGATAGAACACCTGCATTGTCTTGTTTTTTAGCATTGGCAATAACAACACATTAACAGGGTTGAATATGGCTATGCTCAGACTTCTACAAGAATTAAGGTCAATAATCAGGATTCATTGTCGTTTAACTTGGAAAAAGCATTTGGGTGAAATTTAGCGCTTTAGAGCCTTGGTGGCAAAAAATGCAAAGAGCCACCAAAGCTATAATGCACAAAATACAATAGTCAGACAGCGAACCTATATGCAATGCGAGTCGCCAATTCCCGAAAAAACAAGATTCCCGGGTAACTTTGGGATTCGTTAATAGGGTTTATACGCCGCATTCATCACGTTCAGCGTTTGTTTAATCCAAACCCGATAACGCGATTCGTAGGTCCAGGTATCGCCAGCCGAAGCAAAATCGCAGAAATGAATTTGTTTGGCGATTTTGCCCTCGCCTTCCAAATCGGTTCCCAGTACCAACGGAGCAGTAACCGACATCCAGATATGATCTGGTTTTTTCTCTTCAGGGGTAAGCACGACCCTATTGTCTTTATTCTGGATTGCAGCAGTTTCATCAACAAATCCATCATTAAAACGCGAATCACGGGCAAGCAAAACCGGTCCTCGCATAATGGCCTGATAACCGTTCAGTTTTATTAAACGCCCGGTCATATCCAGGGTTAATACCACTTTATCCTCTTTTTTCCACTCCCGGTAAATTTTGAAATAACTGCCCGATTGAGCACCTTCGGCGGCTACTCCGTTTACCGAAACGGTAGATTGCGTGCTCCAGGCCGGAACGCGCAGTGACAACGTAAATTTCTCGGGCTTTTCAGGTTGAATAACAATCTCGATCTGATCGCCAACCGGGTAGGTTGTTTTTTGCTGAATAGCTATTTTATTTTTCGAAATTAGCTGAACGGTTGCCGTCGATGAGCTGTATAAATTAGCCAGGATTTCGCCGGGGGCAGTCATTAAAGCCATTTTTGGCAAAAGTGTGAACGCCCTCGGGCCATTGGCATTGCAACATTTGATGTGCATTCCGCACTGTTCTTCGCCTTGCTGGCGCTGTCCTTCCAGCGGACTGTACTTGGCAATTTGCGAACCAATCGTATTTCATCGATGCCAAAAAGTGCATTGTAAACTGTTTTTTCAATCTGGTCGGCATACATCGGGTTGGCCGTTAGCCGCAGCAAATTGTTGCAAAGTTTGATCCAGGTGAAGGTTACGCAGGTTTCCATGGTGTGGGTAGGTCGGCTCTGTTTGCCGTTGCCCGCCATGATAAAAGCATTCGAAAGCGCGTTCCCGAACCGGCCACATTAATTTCGGTATCAATAATATTCTGAACGGCCATTTTCCGACGATTTCAGGTAAGATGGTTCGCCTGTAATGCGGTAAAGTTCGAGGCAACCCTTCGTAGCACGACATCATTTCGTAAGCTTTCTGCCCGTTTTCCCCAGCCCCACCAAACTTTCGGGGAAAGGGAAACGCTCTGCAACATTCAACCCATCCAGCGCTTTGCTGATTAATTGCGGACCATCGGGAGTTTCCCACTGTGCGGCAATGTATTTGGCAAAATCGAGGTAACGCGCTTCTCCGGTGTGTTTATAAAGCAATACCATCGGCTCCAGAATCGAGCTGCTGGGCATTCCCCGGTAATTACCTGTTTTCACAATGTCAACTTTTTCGGGGCCCACCTGGGTAAGTAAGTGGTCGGCAAGTTTTCGGGCAGCAAGCAATGCTTTATTATCTTCCGAAATATCATAATAAGCTAAAAGCCCCAGCATTGTATATTTTCGGCCCCATACATCCCAATGCTGCAACTGGGCCTCTTTCGAATAATTACCAATATATTCCGTCGGGAGTTTGGGTGGCCAGTAATCCTGAAACCGCATTTTTGATGATTGCCAGCATTTCCGGGTCACGATTGTATTCGTAGGCAGCAATGGCCGATAAAATCCATTTCCCCCAGAATTCGGTTTGCCACAGGCGGGTTTCGTTTCTGCTGCGGAACGGCTCTATCAAATGTTCAACATCTTGTTTTTCTTATGCGCTGGGTTATGCACAAATTAATCTTATCGCCTAAGTATCCAGAGATTACCATGTTTGACGGAATCCAGGCGTTCTAACCGATCAGGAACAGCCTGCTTTACATCGCGAGGCTTGGCTTCGGAAATGAAAATGAACAAAAAGAAAAACGAGAAAAATAAGAGAAGGCGTTTCATAGGTTTGAGTTTAGGTTTGGTTCAATCATATTGATCGGGTGACCTAGAGTAATCCGATCGATAAACATTAAGTAATGAGAATGAAATAATGTCGTACTTATGTTTGTATTTTATACTGACTCACCCCCTGTACCTGACGGTGCTTCCCCCTCTCTACTCTGGTAGAGAGGGGGAACGGCCGCCTTGCGGACCTCGGGGTGAGTACATTTAAAATACGACAATAAATTTTTCCTATTACTTAAGACAGTTATCCTTTATATTTCAATCACAAACAGGTTACTATTTTAATTGAATATCCCATAGAATACCGAATTGATTTAGCGTTGGAGCTTTGCCAAAAACCTGGTTACTTTTTAAAAACGTAATCAAAAAAGGTCAGGACTCAGGCCGCCTTACGCTTCACTCATCTTTGAGGCAACCCCAAGGATATTCATAGTGTTTTAAATCAGAAAACATTACTGGAATTCTATTTCAACAACTAGCGATTTTTGAGAAATGTCTCAATCCGATCTTTAATATACAAGGCTTCTTGCCTGTAAACTTCAACTTCATCAACACCGGGTTTCCCCCAAGGCATTAAGCCCAAATCGCCCGGATAACGGGCACCAATATACACGGTATCAAGTTCAGCAAGAATTCGTTCATTAAATCCAGAGATAATCGAATCAATTTTTGAATATAAACTCTGTAGCTGATGCGTTTTAATATTGCCTAAGCCAAATTCTTCGATCACTGCTTTAAACGACTTTTCGATAGCTTGCTGTGCATGAAAAGCAACCATGTTGGTAATTTCTTCTCTTCCGAGCATCACTTCCATAGCAATCAAATCATCGTTTGCCGCGTTAAGCCACTCCCTTGTTATTGCTTTCATAAAGTGTAATGCCATTGTCTGTAATCTCTTTTGAAAACATACTTTCCATCTGAATAAATTTGCGGAAAGTGGCTCTGGTATGCACGATTAAATCGATAGGTGTCAGCTTTCGGAATTCTTTAATAATTTGATTATATCTGAGATGTAAATCCATTTTCTCGCGATACGTAGCTGGAAAAGTCTCTGTCGGTACCACGATCATCAAATCAATATCACTTTCTTCGGTTTGACTCCCATGAGCATGTGAGCCAAACAAAATAACCCGTTCAACTCCTTGTTGAGCAAAAGCTTCAGTAATGTCGGATATGATTTTTTGATAGTCCATTTAACGCTAAAATTTCACAAATTTAATGAAATTGTCCAGAGTTTGTTATTTTGAAGTATTGATCGGGTGACTCGAAGTCACCCGATCAATAAAAGAATTATTATACATTAGGCAGCGACCACGGCGCACGATAAGTGGCTTTGGTCAGGGCATTGGCTTCCGGGTCGTTCATGAATTCCTGTTTTTCGGGATCCCAAACAATTTTACGGCCTAAACGATAGGCAATATTTCCCATTTGCGAGAAACGCGCAATGTGCGCGCCTATTTCGATGTCGCAGTTGGGTTTATTGCGGGTTTTGATGCAATCTACGAAGTTAGCGGTATGCAAATCGAGTCCGTTGCCAGTTCCTTTCTTAACCGGAATATCTTCGAACCCTGCTTTGGCGCTGGTGCTTTTTTGCTCGGCCATAACTTCCCAACCACTTCGGTCAACAATCAGGGTTCCGTATTCGCCAATAAAAGCGACACCGTGCCCGCGACGTTTAAATTGCGCGCCGTAAATGCCAATAGTATGATCCCACAAAATGCCGAAACCGCCAAAATCGTACATGGCCATCATAGTGTCCGGTGTTTCCATCGCGTCGTCGGGGAAAGCATATTTACCACCGTTGGAACTTACAGCTTTTGGCACATACTGGTTCATGCCAAACAGGGCATAGTCGAGCAGGTGAACGCCCCAGTCGGTCATTACACCGCCTGCGTAATCCCAGTACCAGCGCCATGTTGCGTGAAAGCGGTTGTTGTTGAACGGACGTTCGGGGCGCGGGCCTAACCACATGTTGTAATCAATACCGGCAGGAACAGCAGCATCAGGAACTACCGGAATCGATTTCTTCCAGCCTACATACGACCAGGCGCGAACCGAACGAACACGGCCCAGATTTCCGGCCTGAATGTATTTAACGGCATCGAGCCAATGCGGGTCGCTTCGTTGCCACTGACCTACCTGAACGACTTTGTTGTAGCGCTTCGTGGCTTTTACCATCAGGTTGCACTCTTCAATGGTATATCCCAGCGGCTTTTCGCAATACACGTCTTTTCCGGCTTCCATCGCATAAATAGTCGGAATGCAATGCCAATGATCGGGTGTGCCCACAATTACAGCATCAATATCTTTCTGCTCAAGCACTTTCCTGAAATCGGTATATAAAGCAGGCTTTTTACCCGTCTTTTTTTCGAGTTCCGCGGCACGCTTGTTCAATACATTCTGATCGATATCGCACAACGCTGCGCATTCAACATTTTTTAGTTTCAGTATCGATTCGAGGTTCACCCATCCCTGGTTATTGCAGCCAATCAGTGCAACAACAACTTTTTCGTTGGCGCCCACACATCCGGCATTCATCATGGTTGGGAAAATACTCACAGCAGCCGCTATTGTGGCCGACTGCTTAAGAAAAGCTCTGCGATCATTAGTCATTTTATATCTTTTTAGTTGGTTTATTCTAATTTTAAGCGGTTCAATTTCGATTGGTAAAGGTATCAATCCACAACAAAACTAAAAAAAATGCCTGATATTTCTGAACTTTACCATCGATTGCACAGAACCTGCCTATTGCCAATTGGCAAGCATTTTTTAAAATTTGTTGCGTCAAACTATATGACAGTTTAAAACCAATAAACCAGAATATGAGATCGTATATTTTAGCCGAAACCAACTGGAAAACTGTAAAAGATGAAAACTACCAGCTGGTTGTACTTCCCTGGGGAGCCACCGAAGCACACAATTTTCATCTTCCGTACTCAACCGACAATGTTGAAGCCAGCGAAATTGCTGCCGAATCGGCCCGCATCGCCTGGGGGAAAGGCGCCAGGCTAACCGTTTTACCGTGCATCCCGTTTGGAGTAAATACCGGTCAATTCGACGTAAAACTCGACATTAACCTCTATCCATCAACCCAGTATGCCATCCTGAACGATGTGATTGAAATACTCAACCGACAGGGAATCTACAAATTGGTTATCCTGAACAGCCACGGGGGAAACGATTTCAGGCAAATGCTGCGCGAGCTTGGACTGAAATACCCGAAGATGTTCCTTTCCGAAGTAAACTGGTATAAAGTGAAAGAGACCAAAGATTTTTTTGAAGATTTGGGCGAACATGCTGGTGAAACCGAGACAAGCCTGATGCTTTACCTGAAACCCGAATGGGTTCTGCCGCTTTCTGAAGCAGGCGACGGCGCTGCAAAAAAATACAAGTTTAAAGCCATGCACGAAGGCTGGGGCTGGGCCGAACGCCGCTGGACAAGCGTAACCCGGGACACAGGAATTGGCAACCCCGCAAAAGCCACTGCCGAAAAAGGCGAACGCTTTTTCAGGCTACTTACCGAAAAAATTGGCGATTTTTTGTTTGATTTAGCAACTACTTCACGCGAAGATTTTTACGAATAACCGATTATTTTACCAACCAACAATAACCAAATGACAACAGTACAAAAAAAAGAAGCTCCGCCAATTGCGGGGCGTGTAGCTTCCATCGACTTTTTTCGCGGATTCACCATGTTTCTCCTGATTGGCGAAAGCACCGGATTTTTCGGCTGCATCGGCGAAGTGAACAATGGCTTTTTCAAGTTTCTCGCTGAAGAACTCGAACATCACGAATGGCACGGACTGCACTTCTGGGACCTCATCCAGCCATTTTTCATGTTCATCGTTGGGGTGGCCATACCGTTTGCAGTGGCCAACCGCAAAAAGAAAGGCGACAGCGACTCAACCATCCTGAAACATGCCTGGCAACGTTCGTTTTTACTACTGATGCTGGGCTGGATTTTATACAACGAGGGGAACGACCACATTGGTTTCCGGCTGCAAAATGTGCTGGCACAGCTTTCGGTAACCTATATTGTCGCTTTTCTCATCCAGAAGAAAAGCTTCAATTTCCAGTTGATTTTCACTTTAGTTGTTTTGCTGCTGGTCGATCTGGCTTACCGCTTCTTCCCGGTCGAAGGCTTTAATCAGCCCTGGGAACCTCATCACAATCTGGGTGCATGGGTAAATTCACTAATCGAAGGTACGCCAAAAACCAGCATATGGGCAACGTTGAATGCGATACCAACCATTGCTCATACCGTTTGGGGTGTACTTTGCGGCAAACTGCTGATGAGCGCCAAGTCCCAGCAAGAAAAAATTAAAACACTGATTATTGCGGGAGTTGCAGCGTTGATCATTGGCTTCGGGCTCGATTTAGCCAACATTACCCCAATCATCAAGAAAATTGCAACGGCTTCGTTTGTATTTGCTTCAGGAGGTTGGGCAATACTGGCGCTGGCATTTTCGTACTGGCTGATCGACGTAAAAGGCAAATTCGAAAAAGGCGCCAAACCATTCGTCATTGTTGGCATGAATTGCATTTTCATCTACCTGTTTTTCCATGTGGGAGGCGCCGAAATCCTGACGAAGCTGGTTACTCCATTTGTCAACAGCCTGTTGGGCTGGATGGGCACTGTAACCGCTCATTTCTTAATCAGCGGAACGGTTTGGGCCGCCATGTGGTATATTTGCTACTGGATGTACAAGAATAAGATTTTTGTAAAGATTTAAAAAAGCCTCACTCTTGAGAGGATTACATTCAAATCAAAAATTTTTGTGATTATATGCTACATAAAGCCTCCGCCGAAAAGGGGAGGCTTTATGGGGCTACTTCTTACTTTTTGATTTTTCCGACGATCGCTGTCAAAATCAGAAACATGACCACTGAAATGCCAATCATGAATACGATGAAGCTACCAATTTTGTACGTTTCGAAAACCACGCCGCCAATGGCATTGAGGATGGCATTTCCGGTAAGGGCGATAAACAGTACAAGGCTAAACGCGGCTCCTGAAATTTCGGGATACATGGCCCCAACATAGCCCAGCATCACCGGAAAAGTTGCCGAAGCACCTGCTCCCACCAGCGCAACGCCAATCAGTCCAACCGAGAATGAACCACCGTAGCGCATCAGCAAAAAACCTGAAACAGTAACGAAAAGTCCGGACATCACTACTTTCCAGTTCTCTACTTTTTTCAGTACATAGCCCAGCAAAATTCGCGTAACCGTTAAACTGATGCTCATAACAGTAAGCGAAAGAATGGCCGTTCGCATGTCGAGTGCATATATTTCGAGGAAATATTTGGGTGTCCAGGTAGTGACCAACGTTTCGAACCCGCTCTGGAAAAACAGGAAAAATGCAATTAACTGGATCGCCGGATTCTTAATCAATTCCACATATTTTCGGTATGGGATTCCTTCCGAATTCTTGGCTGGCGGACATTTCAGCAATACGAACATCGCGATGGGAATCAACACAAACATGCCAATCAGACTCAGTATGGCCGAATAATCCATGCCCGACTTCAGTAAAACCGAAGTAACAAGCGGGAAACTTAGCGCGCCAACGCCCCAGAAAACGCCCAAAATAGTGAGGTAAGCGCCTTTCTTATCCGGATTCAAATCGGAAACCAATGCGCTTGTACCGCCGTTAATGACGCCGCCACCTAAACCGAACAGAAAAACTACCGCGCGGATCACATTCAGGTTGGAGGTTCGGCCAATCGCTTCGAAACCCACGAAAAGCAGTGCCAGACTGACAAACAAAATGACTTTGTAGCCAAAACGATCGACAATAGGGCCAAACGACACCGAGCCAATCAGCGCACCCGTGGCAAACAGCGAAGCCAACAAGCCGATGAAGATTTTATCGACCTCGAACGATTGGGTAAGATACTCGTTGATGGTTCCAATGGCCACGCAGGTAATTCCAAACATCACAATAGCCAGGCAGGCCGCCACCAGTAACAGATTTTTGTTGTACATATCCATTCAATTTTCTGATTCATGAAAACACGGAACAAACATACAAAATCCCAATCCCAGGCAAAATGCAATTCCTGAAAAACAGTTAAACGCCAACAGTTCTTTTTATTGGCTTAACAGTCGAATTGATTGGACTGGTGCTATAACGTTTGGTCTGGAAAAAAACATTTTTTATATCGAGTTCACGTTAATTAAATGAAGAGTGAAATTCTTGTTTGATTTTTATTTTCTTTCTTTTGTAGAATAAAATCAGATTTTTACAGTACACTGATTTATAAACTATTCTCAGATTTAATCAGTATGTTGAATTCGCATTTTAAAATCGCTAACAATCAATTTTGCAGTGGACTTGAAATGAAAGTTATCCATCGCGAAAATGATTTGGTGATGACGGAGATGAATATTCAAAAAGGCGTTCGGCTACCTGAACATACGCACCAGAGCGACCACTCTGCCTATTTGGTAAAAGGTAAAATTCAGGTAGTTGCCGATGGAATTGTTTCGGTGTTTGTTACCGGCGATAGCTGGTGCATGAGAAAAGCAACGGTTCATTATACCGAAGCGCTCGATGATTCGGTTGTTCTGGAGGTTTTTAGTCCGGCAGGCGAAATTGAAGGATTTTCTTTCAGCCAGATCAACAACAATAAGTTGCATCGTTAGGTTGTATCTATGCCAACAAATAATATCAATAAAAGCATTTGTGATGTATTTTCTAAAAAAGTCACTGTTAATTTTCTTGTTGATTTCTGCTGTTCAAGTTGCAAAAGCGGAAGACGGGAATGGCGTTATCCGCGTTATTGCTTTCTACACGGCTCAAAACGACCAGGCGCACATTAGTTTTGTGCATGAAGCCAATCGATGGTTTGCCAAAATTAGTGCAAAAAAACATTTTATATACTCAGCCACAAACGATTGGACCAGGCTCAATTCGGATACATTGGCAAAATATCAGGCAATAATATTTTTAGATACCCGTCCTGAATTGGCTGATCAGCGAAAGGCATTCGAAGAATACATGAAAAACGGTGGCGGCTTTATTGGCTTCCATTTCTCGGCATTTGCGCTGACCCCATCCGGTTTCCCGCAGAACTGGGACTGGTATCATAACGAATTTCTGGGTTCGGGCGAATACAAAGGAAACACCTGGCGCCCAACTTCAGCTATCCTGAAGGTTGAAACCCGAAAACACCCTGCAACCAGGCATTTACCCAAAACATTCAAATCGCAGCCCAACGAATGGTATTCGTGGACGAATAAACTGAGAGAAAATTCCAATATCGAAGTTTTGCTTTCGATTGATTCATCCAGCTTTCCTGTAGGAACCGGACCAAAACCGCATGAAATATGGCATGGAGGAGATTTCCCGGTGGTTTGGACAAACCGAAATTACAGGATGATTTACATTAATATGGGGCATAACGATATCGATTATGAGCATGGTACAAACAAAGAACTATCGTTTACCTTCACCAATAAAACTCAAAACCGGTTAATCCTAGATGCTATTAAATGGTTGGGTACGAAAAGCAAATAAAAGGATTTCTTGAAAGCTCAAAATAGTTTTTAATTTTGAGCCCACTAATGTCGAAATCCAAATAATGCCTGCGGAAAACATCAAACAAATCAGATTGAACGAAGCCTGGGACAACTTCAAGTCGGGTGATTTCAATTCGCTTGGAGTTTTGTTTGAGTTGCATTATCAGGAGCTTTTTTACTACGGAATTAAGATTGTTGATCTGCCTGAAATGGTAAAAGACTCCATTCAGGATTTATTTGCCGATGTGTGGGAACGCCGCGACAAGATGGCTTCTGTCAGTAATTTTAAAGCTTATCTCCTTATTTCGTTGCGGCGCGAATTGATTCGGCGTGTTACTAAAATCAGAAAAGAAGCCCAGTCAAAAGAGGTCTCGACCTTGCAATTTTCGTTTTCTGCCGAAGAATTTGTTATCAGTAATGAAGAGGCAGAAAATAACTCACAACTTTTAGCTGAAAGCCTGGCGAGCCTGACCGAGAGGCAACGAGAAGTAATTTTGCTTCGTTTTTTTCACAATCTGGAATTCGCTGAAATTAGCCAGGTGCTCGAGATGAATATTCAAAGTGTTCGTAACCTGTTGTTTCGCGCACTGGAAAAAATTAGAAAAGACCTCGCAAATCAGGGTGTTGCCGGAGTTGAGAATGTAGAAGTCTTGCTCTGGAGTATTTTTCAGCAAAAAAAGTAAAAAAAAGATTTTCGTAGCTGAGTATAAAAATTCGGTTTTTACTCTTTATAAGCAAATGACGAGTAATGAGCGAATTTAATCAGGATATTTTTGAGGAACTAATCGCAGATAACCGATTTATCGCCTGGGTTTCGGCGACCGATTTGTTGCATGATGAGTATTGGCGGATTTGGGAGAACGATCATCCTCAGTTTGCAGCAGAGTTTAATGAAGCTATTCGTGTAACAAAAACGCTCACTTTTAAGGGGTCTGATATTAAAGACTCAGACATTGCCTACTCCTGGAACAAGTTATCTGAGAAAATTCAGGAACAGGAGTCGCCTTCCCGGTACAACTATTTTATTGGGCAAACCAGGAAAATTGCAGCCATACTTATTTTACCGCTGTTGGTTGGTTCGGCATGGCTTATATACAATCATCAGTTGATGAGCAATAAATACAACGATCTGCTGGCGAATAAGCAGGCTCAAAAATTGACTGTTGTTGCACCCTTTTGTGCCCGAACCGTTGTTGATTTACCTGATGGAACCAAAGTCTGGTTAAATTCGGGTTCAGAACTTACCTATCCCGCTGTTTTCAGCTCGGGCGAACGCAGGGTTCAGCTTGTTGGCGAAGCTTATTTCAAAGTTAACAAAGGCGAAATTCCATTTTTTGTTTCCAATCTTGGGCCTGAGATAAAAGTATATGGCACCGAATTTAATGTCAATTCCTATACGAATGAGGAGCAGGTAACAGTTGCTCTTGCTGAAGGAAAAGTTTCGTTGATTAGTGGCAATAAGGAAGAGTATATAAAGCCGGGCCAGGTTTCGTCGTTCGATAAAAAAACAAAGAATATAACCATTGAAAACTTGGATGTAAACAACTACAGCTGCTGGCGCGAAGGTAAGTATGTTTTTAGGGATACTTCGTTATCGTCCATCATGCGCATACTGCAACGTCAGTACAATGTAAATATAAATTTACTTGATTCTCAGCTGGGTAACTACAGGTACAACATGACCATAAAAAATGAAAACCTGGAACAAATTCTGCAACTGCTGGCAATCTCAGCGCCAATAAGATGCAATTATAAGCCTAAGGAATTTAAACCCGATGGCACTTATGTGCCTGATAACGTTGAAATAAGCATAGATAAATCAAGAATAGTTAACAAATAAATATTGAAGCCTATGATAAAAAAAAATGCGAGTAATCTGGTCCATTACCCGCATTAGAAATTGAATTTTAATTAATCGTATAAATTAATCATTACAAAACTATGAAAAAAAATGTACCTAAAGACTTGTCGCTGAGGACGAGTCTGAAAAAACTTTCAGTAATTATGAGACTTACTATCTTTTTGGTGATGTTTACCGTTTTGCAGTCTATTGCGGTAACTGGTTCATCACAATCCTCGGGTTTGACATTGAACATTAAACAAACCAAAGTCGAACAGATTCTCCTGCAAATCGAAAATCAAAGCAATTATGTTTTCCTGTACAACAAAGATCTGATTGATGTGGACAAAGTTGCCAGCATTAATGTGAAGGGAGCTTCGGTTGACGAAGTTTTGGGCATTTTGTTCGAAGGATCAAATGTGAACTACAAACAAGTGGGCCGCCAGATTGTATTGTCGCCTGCATTTTCGCAACAACAAAAAAAGATTTCAGGAAAAGTTACAGATAATAAAGGTGAACCGCTTCCCGGAGTTTCCATTATCGTAAAGGGAACAACGAATGGAACTGTAACCAGCGTTGACGGAGAATACGAACTGGGGAAAGTTGATGACAGTTCAACTCTTGTATTTTCGTTTGTTGGAATGACCTCGCAGGAGATACGTGTTCAGGGTAAATCGTCGATCAATGTGGTCTTGGAAGAAGAAACCAAGGGCCTTGACGAAGTAATCGTGGTTGGTTATGGAACATCAAAACGTAAAGATTTTACAGGATCGGCAACAACAGTTAAGATGGAAAATTCGCCCATCTCGTTGCTTCCAAATACCAACGCGTTGCAATCTCTAAAAGGAAATGTTACTGGTTTAAATATTGGTGCGACAAACAGTTCCGGTGGAGAACCAACCATGTTAATTCGTGGACAGAATTCTATCAGTGGAAGTACAGTGCCACTGATCATTCTTGATGGAGTCATTTATTTAGGCAGCATAAACGATATTAATCCAAACGATATCGCGAGCGTTGATGTTTTGAAAGATGCAGTAACCGCTGCAGTTTATGGTACCCGTTCGGCTAATGGAGTTATCGCAATCAACACCAAACGCGGTAGCTCGAGCAAGCCGGTTATTAATTTAAATGTTTCATCAGGCATTCAGACCTGGCCTAACCGGCCCGAAGTTATGAAGGGAGCAGAGTGGATCACTGTTGTTAATGCCCGAAATCAATACGCGGAAGGATCGACTGACTGGATGAAGTCGGGCGAATTAGCCAACTATAAAGCAGGAAAAGAAACAAACTGGCTCGATAAGGTAACTCGTCTGGGCGTTTCGCAAGATTACCAGTTGTCGGTTTCAGGAGCCAATAAAGGTATCAACTACTACCTGTCAACATCATATAACAACAACAAAGGTGTTGTTTTAGGTGATGACTTTGATCGTATTTCAATCTTGGGCAAAATCAATGCAGATATTACGAGTTGGTTAAAGATTGGCGTTGATGGAAGTTTTTCACGCCGAAATTATCCTGGCATCCTGGCAAATGTAGCAAGCGCACAAACAATGTCACCATATGGTGTAATGTACCGCGACGATCAGGGAAATCTGGAAAAATATCCATATACACAATCGTCCACCAACCCACTCTGGGGTGTTGATGACGGAACTATTGATAAAATGGATGTTCGGCATAATTATCGCTTAAATTCTTTTGTTTCGGTCGATGTGCCTTGGATAAAAGGTCTGAATTACAGAATGTCGTATCAACTCAATTCGGACCAAAACCAATATGGTATTTTTTATCATGAATCATATTATATAGCTGAAGGTGAAGGTTTAGCCCGTTATTCGCCAGGCACTGTGCAGAGTTTATTGACAAAAGCGAACGGAGTATTAAATACGAACTCCGATTATAGTTATGTGTGGGATAATATATTGAGCTATAAGAAATCATTAGGGAAACACAATTTAGAGGGAACATTGGTGGCTACACGCGACAATATGAAGTATAGAATTACTTATATCACTGGGTCTGATTTTTCTGCCAATGGTAATACTTCTCTGGGAATATGGGGGTTGCATAAAGCGACTACCCAAAAAGTTGACTTGTATGTAAACAATAAGGACATCAATGATTCTCAGATCGGAGGGGTTGAAAAGGCGAATATTGGTTATTTAGCCCGTTTCACTTACAATTACGATGGCAAATATTACCTTACAACATCTTTCCGACGCGATGGAGCTTCAGTATTTGGAGCGAATAAAAAATGGGGAAATTTTGGCGCAATTGGGTTAGGATGGAAGATTTCGGAAGAAAGGTTTATGAAGTCGTTCGAACCACTTAATAACCTGAAGCTAAAACTATCTTGGGGTCAGAATGGGAATCAGGGTGCCGGGCCTTATTCAACATTGTCAACCGTTTCGAATGGCTCGTCAAGCGGCATTCGCTATGAATTTTCAGATGCTGCCGGCAAAGTCAGCTATGGATTAAATCAAACTTCAATCGGGAACCATGGTTTGGGTTGGGAAAGCACAGAATCGTGGAATACAGGATTTGAGTCAGCATGGTTTAAGAATCGTTTGTTTGTTGATTTGGATGCTTACATGTCGAAAACTACCGATGAAATTATTAACCGGTCTATCCCTGATATGACTGGCCAGTCAAGCATTCTGACATCTTTAGGTGAAGTTGACAATCACGGGATTGAGCTTACTGTAAAAACAGTTAATATTCAGAAAAAAGACCTGACATGGATAACTTCGGTAACTTACTGGATAAACCGAAATAAGTTAAAAACCATTGATGGAAAAGATGCAAATAAAGATGGTAAGGAAGATGACGATATAACCAATAAGTGGTTCATTGGTAAATCTCTTGGTGCAATATACGGTTATAAACAAGACGGCATCGTTCAGGATAGTGACACCGACTACAAAACAGCTAATGGTGTGGCCAGTGGAACTCCAAAATATGTGAACTTGGATTCTAATCCGGCTATTACTTCGGCAGATCGTATGATTCTGGGATATGAAAAGGAAAACTTCAGACTGAACATGGGTAACAGTGTTACTTATAAGAATTTTGAGTTCTATGCGATGATTTCAGGCGTTTTTGGAGGAAATGATTATTTTCTGAAAAGTAACACTATTGCTTTTATGACTTCGGGAACTGGCAGGTTCAATGATAATATGACTTATAAGCCGTATTGGACCGCAGCTAATCCGAGCAACGAATATCCTTCTGCAACATTTTCAGGTGATGGACGCTATCAGGCGCTTCAGTCAAGAGGTTTTGTGAGGGTTCAGGACGTTAGCCTCTCCTATAATTTCAAGCAACCTTGGGTAAAGGCGATGAATATCAGTCAGCTCAAGGTATTTGTTTCTGCAAAAAATGTTGCCACGTTCACTAACTGGAAAGGTGGAGATCCTGAAACAGGAGCTAAATACCTTGATAATACATTGCCGGTAGTTGCAACTTATGCTATTGGAGCAAACATCAGTTTCTAACTAAATAAAACTAAGGATTATGAAAAAAATAAAATATATATGTGGCATAGCCATCCTTACACTATTCATGAGCTTGGTGAGCTGCAACGACGATAAGTTTCTGGAAGAAACTCCCGAGACATTTTATACGGTTGAAAATATTTTCACGTCTTCACAACAGGTTGATCAGGTGTTGGTGAATCTGTATTCGTATATGCGCGATATGTGGGCAAACCCAAGTGAAAACAACTGGACATTCAACTTCAGAGGCAAAGGAACCGATATGTATGATGTGCCGGTTATTCGCCGTGGAAATACATTTAGCGACTACAGTACGATCAATCCTGATCACGACACTTTTTATCAGGTTTATAAAGCCTGGTATTATGTGATTACCCGAGCCAATCTTGCTATTTATGCAGCCGAATTGCCGCAAGTTTCATGGGCTTCTGCAACAGAGAAGGCTTATGCGTTGGCTCAGGCTCGTTTCTTTAGGGCTTTTGCTTATCGGAATCTAGCAGAATTGTACGGAGGTGTTCCACTCGTAAAAGAAGTGGCAACTGCTCCCCGTTATGATTATACCCGCGAAACCCGCGCAAATATCTACCAGTTTGCCATCACCGAGCTTGAAGCTATTGAATCCGACCTGCCGGAAACAACTGCTTCTGGCGGCCGTTTGGTGCGTGGAGCTGCCCAGCATAACCTTTGTGAACTTTATCTGGCACTAGGAATTGAACTTGCCAACAATGGAAATTCGACTGGTGCTCAGGCTGCATACACAAAATCAATAAGTTATGGTAGTAAAGTGATCGATGGCGGAACATTCAAGCTGATGACTTCGCGCTTTGGTACCCGGAAAAATGTTAATTCAATTGCTGTAAATGTTTATCAGGGTGGCAGCTCAAGTGCTCCAGTTGATACCGTTCTGCAAGCCACAAACTATTACTGGGATTTATTTCAGGAAGGTAACGTCAATTATCAGGAGGGAAATACAGAATGTATTTGGGCAATGCAAATTGATTACGCTGCATACAAAGCTGAAGATGGAAAATCGAAACTTCCGTATTCAAGAACTTATGGCCCTGTTTTCAGGGATGTTGCAAAAACATGGTTTACCGGTACTCTGGAAGATGTTGGCGGACGTGGTATTGCCCAAATGTCGTTAACAATGTATTCGCGCGATAGTATCTATGGTGGTAAATGGGCTGCCGATATGCGTAATTCAGACGTTGTGTTCCGTCGCCGCTTTAAAGGCAACGTATCCTCTTCTGCCTATTTCAAGAAAATTGTTCCGTGGAGTTTGATGTACAATGGAAGTACTGATGCTACTACCAATCTGAATAACCGTAGCGAGGTTTACCCGGTATCCTGCAAAATTGCTACTGACAAATATACCGGTGTTGCCGACGGTGAAAACATGAGTAATTTGTTCCGCGATGATTACATCATCAGACTTCCTGAAACTATATTGCTGAGGGCCGAAGCCAAACAGCGTAGTGGCGATAAAGCTGGTGCTGCAAGCGATGTTAATCTGTTAAGAACTCGCGCAAATTGCACCTACAAAGTAACAGCTGCCGATATGGACGATAAGTTCAAGACAATTCTTGACGAACGTGCCCGCGAATTGATTTATGAAGAATGTCGTTGGAACACATTGCTTCGTATGGGTGGAACAATCGCAGTTGATCGTATTAAAAAGTATGCCTACTGGCCTGAAACTGCTTCAACATTGACTTTCAATTACAATCTGTGGCCAATTCCGCAGAAGGTGATCGACTCAAATACTGACGTGGTTTTAGAACAAAATGCTGGATGGAATAAATAAGCATTTATAATCCGATAACGGGGACATCTTCATAAAAAGGTGTCCCCGTTTTTTTCGGTTTTAAATTAGTCTGGATAGAAAAGTCTATTTTTAACCAGAAAAAGCTGAAGATATTTGACCGAAAATTCAGTACCTAAATCAACTCACAATGAACCAATTATTAAAAATTAAGTCGGGCACCTTTATACTGATTTTTATCTTGCTGGCATTTCAGTCCAAAAGTGAGAGCCGACCAAACGGTTTGTCAGTTAATTTTTTGACCCATGCCGGACAGGTTTTCCGTAATGGCTATCCGGTGAACACGCCGCTGTATCAGGCAATCGGGCAGAAAGAAAGTTTTCAATTTGCAGAGATTGCGCAAAAGAAGCCCTTCTTTGGTTGGGTAGTTAATTCCGATCAAGATAACACATTACAAACTGCTTACCAGATTTTGGTTGCTTCGAGCTTCGAAAATATTCAGAAAAGCACTGGCGATTGCTGGGATTCGGGAAGAGTTGAAAGCGATCAATCGGTGAATATTACTTACTCCGGCAAAACGCTTCAACCCAATTCAGTCTATTTCTGGAGGGTAAAAACCTGGGATAATCACGGCGTGGAATCTGCCTTTTCTGTAGTTTCCCAATTTAAAACAGCCTCTGAAATGTTTGATTACGCCACGGCCAGGTATCCGCAACAAAAGCAGGATATCTCGCCTGTCGCAATTAAATCGCTTGCAAATTCCGCATGGTTTATCGATTTCGGGAAAGACGCTTTTGCCCAGCTTCGGCTGACTTTGTTTGGAAAAACAGCCACCGACACCATCCTGATTCATTTGGGCGAAGCGGTAAAAGATGGCCGAATTAACCGCACTCCGGGCGGAACAATTCGATATTCAGTATATAAACTTGCCCTGAAAGCCGGTTGGAATACTTATCACGTGGCAATCAATCCCGATAAGCGAAATACGGGTCAGCAGGCGGTCCGAATGCCCGAATATATTGGGGAAGTGACGCCTTTTCGCTATTGCGAAATTGAAGGTTACAGCCAACCGATCGAGAAAAATCAATTGGTTCAGGAGTCTGTTTTTTACCCGTTTGACGAAACCGAATCGTATTTTACAAGTTCTGATACGGTTCTGAATAAAGTCTGGGATTTGTGCAAATACTCGATGAAAGCAACCTCATTCCTGGGCGTATTTGTCGATGGTGACCGCGAACGTATTCCCTACGAGGCGGATGCTTTGATTAATCAGCTTGGTTTTTACAATGTGGTGCGCGATTACAGCATTGGCCGTTACTCGCACGAATACCTGATCCATCGCCCAACCTGGCCTACGGAGTGGATTTTGCAGTCGGTGCTCATGGCCTGGAACGATTACCTATACACCGGAAATAAGGAATTATTGGCGCAATTTTACAGCGATCTGAAAACCAAAGCTTTATTGCCATTAGCCGACGAGTCGGGTCTGATTTCAACCAAAACCGGCAAAGTCACGCCGGAAGTTCTGGAAAGCATTCATTTTAAAGGAACCCTCAAAGATATTGTTGACTGGCCGCAAAGCGGAATTTTGGGGCTTGGCAAAAAAGAACCGGGCGAAACCGATGGATTTATCTTTAAGGACGTAAACACGGTAGTCAATGCCTACCATTATCAAGCTGTTGTTCAATTGGCGCAAATTGCTAAAGCGCTGAATCGAACGGATGATCAAACCCAGTTTGAAGCGCTGGCAATTAAACTAAAAGCAATTTTCAACGAGAAATTGCTTGATAAAAAGCGAGGAGTTTATGTCGATGGTATTGGCACCGATCATGCGTCGCTTCATGCCAATATGTTTCCGGCGGCTCTCGGCCTGGTTCCCGAAAAATATGTGCCGAAAGTAAACAGCTACATTCAGTCGAGAGGATTGGCTTGCAGCGTTTACGGCTCCCAATTCCTGATGGACGCCGTGTACGATGGGCACAATGCAGGCTACGGATTGCAGCTACTTTCTTCTACAGATGAACGGAGCTGGTACAACATGATACGTGTAGGTTCAACCATCTCACTCGAAGCCTGGGACAACAAATACAAGCCGAATCAAGACTGGAATCATGCGTGGGGAGCAGCTCCGGCCAATATTATTCCACGTAAATTGATGGGAATTGAACCCCTGGAGCCGGGCTTCAGCAAAATCCGCATCAAACCGCAACCCGGCAATCTGGCTTCCGCAGAAATTAAAACCCCCACAATTCGCGGCGAAGTGCTGTTGTCGTTCAAAAACAACCCGCAGCAATCGTTCTCGATGAACCTGACTATTCCGGCCAACACAACAGCCGACGTTTACCTGCCTTTCTGGTCGAAAACCCAGAAAGTGATCCTGAACGGAAATGCAGTGAAATACCGTCTGGAAGGAAATTTTGCTGTAATCGAAAATATTGGCTCCGGAAGTTCAAAATTTGAGGTGTTAAAATAATTCTTCAGCTCCTTTAGGAGCGCCATATTGGCAGCCCGGGGTTTTAACTCCGGGGAAGAAGAAAGCCCAAAATAGTCCGTCCGAGAAAAAATGGATAGCCAGGGAAGCTATCTCTTTTCGGACGGAACTGAGAAGGTCTTGAAAAAGAGAATTTAAAACTAAACCAACATGTTAAAAACTAAACTAATCGTAATCGCTTTGCTGACAGGTCTTCTGACGACGGCTCAGCAAAAAAATATATTCACAATAACTGATGTTTCTTCGGCTCAGTTAAAAACTGGCTTTGCCAATACGCCCAACGAATCGCGATTGCGCTGCTATTGGTGGTGGCTCAACAGCATGGCTACCAAAGAATCGATTACACGCGATCTGGAGGAAATGAAAGACAAAGGATACGGTGGAGCCTCCATTGTTGATGCTGGAAGCTCGAATTACCAGGTGGCCCGGAAAACAGCTGCCGGTCCGGTATTTATGAGTCCTGCATGGATGGAATTGTACAAACATGCCGTGAAAGAGGCCGAACGGGTAGGCATTGAACTGAGCGTGAATGTTCAGAGTGGCTGGAATCCCGGGGCACCATCAATCACTCCTGAAATGGCGATGAAAAAGATTGTTTGGTCGGAAGTCGATGTAAAAGGCGGAAAGCAAATTTCCATTGAATTGCCACAGCCCGAAAAAAAACTGATGTATGCCGATATTTGCGTGCAGGCAATTCCGAAAAAGGCTGGAGCACCTGTGCAAAATGATGCCATACAGAATTGGAAAAAAAAGACATTCAACGAAAAAATCGGGTGGAAAGGCGTGTATCCTCTGCACGAACTGCGCGACAATTACCCGGAACCGGGAACGGATATTGCACTTAAAAAGAATGAAATTATCGACATTACTGCCAATTTCAAAAATGGAGCACTGGACTGGAATGCACCTGCCGGAGAGTGGACCATTATTCGCTACGGCTATACGTGTACCGGAGCGCGTACCTCGACGAACAGCGACGGTTGGGAGGGGCTTTCAGTCGATCACCTCAGCGCCGAAGCGTTTGACTTATTTGCCAGCACGGTAATCATACCACTGATCAAAACGGCGCAGGAAGCGGGCAACAGCGTAAAATACCTGCAAACCGATAGTTGGGAGATGGACCTGGTGAGCTGGACCAAAAATTTTCCGGCAGATTTTAAAAAATATCGGGGTTACGACATTCAGAAATTCATGCCTGTTTTGGCTGGACGAATCGTAGAGAACCGCAGCGAGTCAGACAGATTTCTTCACGATTTCCGCAAAACCATCGGCGATTTAGTAGCAGATAATCACTACCAGCTATTTTATAACCTCGCACACAAATATGGAATGGGCATTCATCCTGAATCGGGCGGTCCGCACTCCGCCCCGGTTGATGCATTGAAGGTGATGGCGATCAGCGATTTTCCGCAGGGCGAATTCTGGGCGATGGCCAACACGCACCGCATTAAAGACGACGAACGTTTGTCGGTGAAACAGAGCGCCTGCGTGGCACATACCAATGGTAAACGCTTCGTAGCTGCCGAGGGACCGACCAGCATTGGCCCTCAGTGGGAGCGCTCGCCGATGGACCTCAAAGGTAACATCGACCGAATTTTTTGCTCGGGAGTCAACCGCATTGTCTGGCACACGTTTACCTCGTCGCCCAAAGAGTTTGGCCTTCCCGGAAACGAATATTTCGCCGGAACGCACCTCAATCCGAATGCGACATGGTGGGAGCAGGCTCGTGATTTTATCGGCTATCTGGACCGTAACATGTATATGCTTCAGCAGGGTTTGTATGTGGCCGATGTGCTGTATTATTACGGCGACGATGTGCCGAATTTTGTATTCCTGAAGGAAGACCTTCCGGAGCTGAATTTTGGCTACGATTGGGACAAATGCTCGAAAGAAGTGATCCTAAATCGTGCATCGGTAAAAGACGGAAAAATTGTTTTGCCCGACGGGATGAGTTACCGCGTGATGATGTTGGCTACTGAAAAAGCTATTGACCTGAATGTGCTGCGAAAACTGGAACAACTGGTGAAAGACGGAATGACGTTGATTGGTCCGCGCCCGGCTGAAACTACCGGATTGACTGGTTTCCCAAAAGGCGATCAGGAACTGAAAACGATTGCTGACAAACTTTGGGGCCAAGCCGATGGTAAAACGGTGACCGAAAATAAATACGGCAAAGGTCGTGTCGTGTGGGGACAGGATGTAAATCGGGTTTTGGAAGGCATGGGGGTGCAGCCTGATTTGCAATTTAAAGGCACACATCCGAAAACTGCTCTGGATTACATTCATCGCACTACTGCCGATCAGGAAATTTATTTTGTGTGCAACCGCTTCTCGCAGATGGCATACAACGATTTTGAATACCGCTATCTCACCGCCTTGCCAGATCGCTGGGAGCAGGTGGAATGCAGTTTCAGGATAACCGGGAAGGTTCCGGAATTGTGGGACCCGATTACCGGTGAGATCAAAGAAATTGTGACTTATCGCGAAGAAAACGGGCGAACAATAATCCCGCTGCTTTTCGGGCCGGAAGGTTCAAAATACATCGTTTTCAGGAAGGGAACGCCCAAGCCGCACATTACAGAAATCCGAAAAGATGGCCAGTCTGTTTTCCCCGGATTTAGTTTGGCAACTGTCAGTTATCCGCGTATTGATTTCCGGCGAAATGATGAAACGGTTACCGCTGAAATAAACGAACCTGGAAAATACTCAATCAGTTGGTCGGATGGCCGGAAGGAAGAATTGGAAACCAAAAAAGTCGGGCAACAAATAGATATTTCTTCGAATTGGAGCATTCTTTTTAGAGAAGCTGGCGAAACTAAAACTGAACAGCTAAAATCTTGGACGGATTTCGATCTGCCTAAGCTAAAATATTATTCAGGAACAGCTCTTTACAAAAAGACTTTTGAACTTTCGCCGGAAGATTTGAAGGACAACCGCATCATCATCGATCTGGGCAATGTGAAAGAAATGGCTTCTGTAACCATCAACGGACACCAATTTCAGGTAATTTGGAGTGCACCATTCCGATTCGATTTGACGCCCTACCTGAAGGTTGGAACAAATGAGCTAAAAGTGGAAGTGGTAAACATGTGGGTGAACCGGCTGATTGGCGATGGAAAACTTCCGGATAATGAACGCATAACCCGCACCAATATCAATAAGTTTGATGCTCCCGATGCCGAAAAGTACCTTCGTGTTTCGGGTTTGATGGGGCCAGTAAAAATTTTGAAAATAAAGGAGGTTAGTGTTAATACCTTTTATTCAAAATAAAAGCTCAAATTTGTTTGACCAAATCTAATCTAAATCAGCGACTATGTCAATCAGGATACAACTTTTCGGGCTAATTTTGTTCGTTTCTTTATTCCAGTCTGTTGCGCAGGCTCAACATCCCGGATATCCTGAGCGTGGTAAAACTTTCGATGTTTTGCCTGGCTTTATTCATCCACCAAAAGGTTACGGCGAAGTGCCGTTTTATTGGTGGCAGGGCGATACCATCACTCGCGAACGTTTGCTTTGGCAATTAAATCTGTTGCAAAATAAGGGAATTTCGAGCTTGCAAATCAATTACAGTCACCTCGATCATGGTGGTGTTACTTATGGCTTATCCAATCCGAGTAAACCTGCGCTTTTTACTGATGCCTGGTGGAACCTTTTCAAATGGTTTGCGGCTGAAGCTCAAAAGCGGAACATGACAGTTAGTTTAAGCGATTACACGCTTGGCGTTGGACAAGGATTTTCGATTGACGAAGCCCGAAAAGATCACCCTGAGTTGAATGGGTCTGAACTAAAAAGTTATAGCAAAATTCTTTCAGGAAAAGTTGATTTAAAGCTTCCTGAAAACCTGGTTTGTCTTACTGCCCTGAAAATGAATGCCGATAGTTCTTTGATTTCAGGAACCCGAATGGACTTGCTTTCGAAAGTTAAAAACCAATCGTTAAGTTATGATTTTGGTGCCGAAGTCTGGAAACTTACCGGTGTTTATCCTGAAAAGCGTATTCCATCATACGACCCGATGCACCCTTTAAGCGGTAAGGCATACAACGATTATTTCTTTGGAAAATTTGAACGGGCATTGCCTGCAAATGGCAAAGGAATGCTCGACTTTTTCTTTTCGGATGAGTTAAACTTTAAGATTGGCGGCAATATCTGGAACGACTATTTTGCTAATGAATTCAGGAAGCGAAAAGGATATGATGTAGTGCCTTATCTCGATGCTTTATTCGAAGATATTGATCCGCGAACAACAAAAATCAGGCTCGATTATAATGATGTGGTGGTCACCCTCAGCGAAGAGAATTTTTTCAAACCGGTTTATCAGTGGCACCAGAACCGTGGATTGATCTTTGGTTGTGATCATGGCGGACGTGGAAAGGATGTTGCCGAGTTTGGCGATTATTTCCGCACCCAGCGCTGGAATCAAGGGCCTGGCTCTGATCAGCCCATGCTTTCGAAAGACATTATTAAAGCAAAAGTGGCTTCGTCGATTGCACATTTATACGAAAGACCAAGGGTTTGGCTCGAAGGTTTCCACAGCAGTGGCTGGAGCACTTCGTCGGCTGATGTTACCGATGCAATCTTTGCAAATTATGTGGCCGGATATAACTTGCTGTCGTTTCATGGCTTGTATTATTCAACAATGGGCGGCTGGTGGGAGTGGGCGCCTCCCTGCAACCATTTCCGTATGCCGTACTGGCAGCAGATCGATCCGTTGATGAATTGCGTCGAACGCTTGTCATTTCTTTTATCACAGGGCGTACATCGTTGCGATGTGGCCATAATTTATCCAACCGAACCTGTTGTTGCCGGAATGGATGGCGATCATGCCGTTCAATCGGCTTTTGAAACTGGCAAGAAACTCTACGATAATGGGATTGACTTCGATTTTATTGATTTTGAGTCGCTCGCACGCAGTAAAGTGAAGGAGGCATCATTAAACGTTTCAGGAGAAAAATATAAAGTTTTGGTAGTTCCGTCCATGCTGGCTATACGCCATTCTTCACTTCAGAAAATTGAGGAATTTAAAAAAACCGGAGGAATTGTTGTTCTCGTTGGTGAAAAGCCCATAGCTACCGAAAAAGATGGATTGGCTGATGAAAATACAAGTAAGTGGATCGCGTCAATTTTTTCGGGAGATAAAAATACAATTCTGTGTAATGATTTTAATTCGGTAGTTTCGTTCATTTCAGGCAAATACATTCCTGATTTTAAATTGCTTACCGGGCAAAAAGAGCGTCCGTATGTGATGCACCGAATTGTTGGAACCCGCGATGTTTATGCGTTGTATAATTTTCAGGCCGGAAGTAAATGTTTTTTCAACGCAAAAGGCGCGGTTCAGCTTTGGAACCCCTGGACGGGAGAAACAACTTCGATTGCAGCATTTGCCAGACCGGTATCCAATGGCACTGAAGTAAGTTTGCCATTATCGTTCAACGATATTCAACTCATTGTTTTCGATCATTCGAATGCGCTTTGCAAAACAGAGCTTAAGCCCGAGAAAATAGTTGAACAGATTCCGCTTGACGATACCTGGGAATTTGAACTGAAACCTTCGCTTGACAATACCTGGGGCGATTTTCAGTTGCCCGCTAAAAATGAGCTTTTGGGCGCCCAGGTTCGGCAAATGCACTTTGCCCCGAATCGGAATTATTCAGGTGAAAAGCTTTCGTTTGATAACTCGTGGAGTACGGTTACCTGTGCTTTCGGACCTCAGTTTTTAAAGATCGGGGCTTTACCTGAAATGCCTTCGGAACAGGATTTAATGAAACTGACGGGTGCAAAGCCAGGTGATGAATTTACTGTGAATGGTAAAAAATATACCTGGAAAGAATATGCTTTTTCGTGGCAGCAAGGAGTTGAAGTCGATTACGGGCATCAGGGATTTCATGGGTTGAAGGGCCAGATGTATGATAATTTTATTCGTTTGGGCGCTTTAAGCGAGAAGAATATGTCATTGTTCAGGAAGCCCGAAGAAACCGGGAATTTTTATCTTTTGACAACCAATGTTATCGCTCCTGAAACGAATACCTTCGATTTGCTAACCGGCGAAGTAAAGCCGGCATTGTTGCTGGTGAATAATCAGAATACAGATGCGCAAAGTAAAACAGTTTCGTTGAAGAAAGGCACGAACCAGATTGTTGCCGTTTACGATAAAGCCTGCGAAACTTACATGGTATTCAGGCAACAGGGAATGCCACGCCCGGAAAAACAAGCAGTTTCGATGTGCTGGTACAACGATCCGGCAGTTTTGCCGTTTGACATTTCGAAAGGAAATGAAACAGGTCTTTTTGCTTTCGAGTCGGCGCCTGGTTTGCGTTCTCTGAGTTTTCAGGCTTATGGAGAAATCGAAGTATGGGCCGACGGGCAGAAACAAGATGTACTAAAAACCCAAACTCAGTCGGATGGATTAACTAGCTATCGGGTAACGATCAAAAATCCAGGTCAGGAAATTGCGCAGGTTGTTATAAAAGTTGGTTACCAAGCCGGGTGTTATGGTGCGGCGGCTTTCCCGAAATTTGTGGAGCAGAATTGCGGGAAAGGCATTATTAAATTGGGCGATTGGTCGAAAATTGATGGATTAAAAGCTTATTCAGGAGGTGTTTGGTACCGGAAAACAATTCAAATTGACAGGAATAGTCTGAAAAATAAACTTACCATTGATCTTGGAAATGTAATTTCGTCAGCCGAATTACGTGTAAATGGACAAGGCGCTGGTATTCGTGTGGCGCCGCCCTGGAGTTTCGACATCAGTTCACTGGCAAAAGAAGGTGAAAATCGGGTAGAAGTGCTGGTTTACAATACGTTGTCTAATAACTTTACATCCATTCCAACCAGGTATCCCGGCAAAATCACATCTGGATTGATGGGACCGGTAATTTTAAATGTGATTCAACGCGACAATTCAAAATAAGGTATTAAAAGGCAGTTATGGGAAAGATATTATTAGCACTTTTCATGGTGTTCTCCGTGTTGGCTACGGCGCAAAAACAAGTTTATCTGTTTTCATATTTCGTTGATAATGGCCAGGACGGACTGCATCTGGCTTACAGCACCGACGGACTGAAATGGACGGCGTTGAACGAAGGCAAATCGTTTCTTGCTCCGTCAGTTGGCAAGGACAAACTGATGCGCGATCCGTTTATTCTCCGGGGGAACGACGGTGTATTTCACATGGTTTGGACAAGCGGTTGGTGGGACAAATATATCGGTTATGCTTCGTCAAAAGACTTGATCAATTGGTCGGAGCAAAAGACCATTCCCGTAATGGAGCATGAGCCTACCGCCAAAAACAGCTGGGCTCCTGAAATGGTGTACGACCCTGAAACCAAAGAATACATCATTTTCTGGGCGACTACTATTCCGGGACGGCATTCTGATGTGTCAGATTCAGAGCACGAAAAGGGACTCAATCACCGCATGTACTGCACAAAAACGAAGGACTTTAAGACGTTTAGTCCTACGGAACTGTTTTTTAATCCTGATTTCAGTACTATTGATGCAACAATTTTGAACCGCAACAGCAAGTTCTATATGATACTTAAAAATGAAAACCCGAATCCGCCACAGAAAAACCTTCGGGTAACTGTTGCCGATCATGCGTCAGGGCCTTATCCGCTGAATGTTTCGGGGCCAATTACCGGGAAATATTGGGCCGAAGGGCCAACAGCCCTGGAAGTTGGCGAGTATGTTTACGTGTATTTCGACAAATACACCGAGCACAAATACGGTGCAGTTCGTTCAAAAGACATGGTCAACTGGGAAGATGTTTCCTACCTTGTGTCTTTTCCTTCCCGCGTGCGGCACGGAACTGCATTTAGAGCGGACAGCAAAATATTCAGGAAACTGAACCCAAAATAAAGGTTTTATTCAATTTGTTTCGCCGCTTCCTGATCAATTATCCAACTTGGACTTTTGATGTGAAATGCAGGCAGAATTTGGGCTTCGGGCTTTTGATTGAAAATTTCGTTTATACGGTCGGCTTTTTCTTTGCCGGTGACTAAAAATACAATTTTTGATGCCGAATTAATCGCTTTTCCGGTCAAAGTGACTCGTTTTTGCCCGGTTGCCGGGTGAGTTGCGACTTCACAAATTTGTTTCGACTTCAATAAAGCAATTTGATTTGGAAAAATTGATGCGGTATGTCCATCGTCGCCCATCCCAAGCAAAATAAGGTCAAAAACAGGCCATTCATCTTCTTGCTGAATGTGACTTTTAATTTGTTCTGAATAGGAGAGTGCTTCATTCTCGGGATTATTTTCTCCTTTTATGCGATGAATATGCTCTTCAGGAATTGAAATTCTGGAAAACAACAGCTTTTGAGCCACGCCGAAATTGCTTTCAGGATCGGTTGGCGGAACCATGCGCTCGTCAACCCACCAAACGTGTACTTTTTGCCACAACGGCGAGTTGGCATATTTGTCGGCCAGGACATTAAACATTAAGTTCGGCGTTTTTCCTCCTGAAATGGCTAGATGATATGTATTTCCTGAAAATTCACGAATCCAAACCATGAATTGATCAGCAAATGAACTGGCCAGTTCTTCCGGCGTATCGGATATGATTAAGTTTTCTTTTTTCATGACCTGAAACTTGAAATTTAGAACTTGAAACTATCAGAGTTCACAATATTCGCCGTCGTGTGCCAGGTTCTTACACGGGTAGCGCCATTGTCCTTCTTCCATCAAATCGTCAACAACTTCCGGGCCCCAGGTTCCGGCCGGATAACCATAAACCGGAATTTCCGGGTTGTTTTTCCACGCATTGAGAATCGGTTGAACAAATTCCCAGGCTTTTTCAACTGCATCGCCGCGCGAATAAAGCGTTGCGTCTCCTTGCATACAATCGAGTAATAACCGTCCGTATGCTGACGGCAGATATATGTCTGATAATTCGGTATAGTGGAAGTCAAGATTTACTGTCTGAACATTGAATCCGGCCCCGGGAACCTTCATTCCAATTTTTAGCAAAATACCTTCATCCGGCTGAATTCTCAGGATCAACTGGCTGTTCGTTGTATCCGATATTCCTGGGACACCAAAAAGATGGTGAGGAGTGTTCTTGAAATGAACTACAACCTCAGTAACCCTCGCCGGTAATTTTTTGCCGGAACGAATATAAAATGGAACGCCGGCCCACCTGAAATTGTCGATGTAAAACTTCATGGCCAGGTATGTCTCTGTTTTCGATGAGGGATCAACCCCATGCTCTTCGCGATATGCTTTAACGGGTTCTTTACCATGTTGTGACCCGATATACTGCCCTCTGATCACATTTTTTTGGACATCTTGTTCAGGGATTGGTCTTAGCGACTGAAAAACTTTGAGTGTTTCGTTTCGGATTGCATTTGCTTCAATAACTACAGGCGGCTCCATTGCTACCAGCCCAACGATTTGCATGAGGTGGTTCTGAACCATGTCGCGCATGGCTCCGGCATGATCGTAATATCCGCCACGATCTTCAACTCCAAGGGTTTCAGCATTGGTAATTTCAACGTGGTGAATAAAATTCCGGTTCCAAATTGGTTCGAAAATGCCATTGGCAAAGCGCGTAACCAGCATATTTTGCACAGTTTCTTTTCCAAGATAATGGTCAATGCGGTAAAGCTGATCTTCGCCGAAGTAATTCAGTAAATCCCGATTCAGGATTTTAGCACTTTTCAGGTCTGTACCGAAAGGTTTTTCAATGATAATTCGCCGAAACCCATTTGTAGCGTCATTTAGTCCAACTTCGGCCAAACTTTTCGGAATGATCGGATATAAATTTGGTGGCGTTGACAGGTAGAAAATATAGTTTTCAGGAATTTCAAGCTCTTTTGCCAGTGACTCCAGTTTTGCTTTCAGAGCAGGATAATCTGACGCGTCGGCGGTGGAGAGCGGCATATAGTAAAGATGCTCAAGAAATGCGTTGATATCTTTTGAAGCATGAGGCACACCTGGCAAAAATTCCTTCATGTTCTCGCGGAATGCATTGTCATTAAGCGTGGTGCGCGAAACACCCAAAACTGCAAATTTATCGGGAAGCAGGTCTTGAGTATGAAGTTCGTAAAGTGCAGGGATCAATTTTCTTTTGGTCAGATCGCCCGATGCGCCAAAAATGACCAGTATATGAGATTCAGGTTGTTTCATTATTAAAATGTTTTCTGAAAGTAAACATTTATTTCGGGAAATTGATTAACGATAAACCAGATTTATTCAACAACCCACACCATGCAATTTTCTGAAAAGTATTCGAAGTTGATTGTGTAAACAATATCTTTTGAAGGCGTGATAAACCTGGCCTGAAATTGATTTTGGTACTCCTGTTTTTGAGTCACTCTGATTTGCTCCCGAAATTCAATCCCTTCTTCTTCAGCCAATTTAAAAACAGCTTCTTTGACGCACCAATACAGGCATTTTAATTTTGCGTCATCTCCTGAAAACTTCAATTCTTCTTCGGATAGGAAACGCTTTTCGATACGCTTAAAATCCCGGGTTGTATCTTCAATGTCTATCCCGATATTTTTAGATTCGTGCACAATTACGCCCACAAAATCGCGCGAATGGGTGATCGATATTTTGCTGAAAACCGGATGGCTAAGGACGGGTTTTCCCGATGGCAGGTAGGTGATAGAGAATTCGTTCCCGATCATCTCTTTTAGCAATAAGCGTGTTGCCAGCCATTCAGCTTGCCGTTTCCCGTGAGTATATTTTGTGAAAGGGGTGTCTGGAAGTTCTGTTTCTGAGAACTGTGCGAGCAGATCGTTTGTTGTCTCGGAAAGCTGCCAAATTCCGATCAGTCCCTGCGCAATAGCTATTGTTTTGTATAACGGCATTTAGTTTTTCCACTCGGTGGTTTCAATCAGGTGAATTACATCAGGCTTGAGGTAATCGATAACAGGCCGGAGCGAATCGATGTTTGGTATTTCTTTGATATATAGAGCTCCCCGGAGAAAATTGTGTGTGCTGTCAGTAAGGTAGAATTGCAGGGGTGACGCTGCATTTCCTTCAATTTCGTATATGGTTCCGTAAATTTTTCGGGCTTTGTTTATTACAATGCGTTCGTTTATGGCTTCGGCCTTAATGGTGTGTTTATATGCCAGTTTTCGGGAGTCTTCGAACAACTGGGGCAGGTTTTTATCTACTTTTTTGTAGCTGATATGTAACTCCGCTTTATGGTCAGGAATTTTAATGTTAATCCAATATGGTTCTGCCAGTCGATCATTATCAATGGCTATTTTGCTGTAAACCGGTACGTCAAAATTGTATGGGAAAGCATCGGAGTCGAGCCTGTGGTACGACTTTTCCTTGAATTCAATTCGAAAATAGCCATGAGGTTTCGGCGTATAATCTTGTTTGCACGAGAACATTAAGGAAAAAATAAGAATCAGAAAAAGGCTAAATTTCACCATAGGGTTTATTCCTCCGGATTTCGTATTTCAACTTTTATTTGTTTGATGCGGCGGTTATCGACAGCCTCAATCGAGAAAACGTAATTTTTACAGGTTATTGTATCGTTTTTTTCAGGAAACTCACCTTTTAATTCCAGAATCAGCCCTGCTAAAGTATCAGCTTCTCCTTTAACATCGTCAAAAATAGGATCTTCCAGCTTGGTAACTTTATAAAAGTCGTTAAGTAATGTTTTCCCGTCGAAGATATATTTGTTGTCCGATATTTTTGTGTAAAAATTTTCTTCTTCGTCCGATTCGTCCGATATTTCTCCAACAATTTCCTCCAAAACATCTTCCAGGGTTACAATTCCTGAAGAGCCGCCATATTCGTCAACGACAATGGCCATATGAACTTTGTTTTTCTGAAATTCTTCCAAAAGATCGTCAATTTTCTTGGTTTCAGGAACATAAAAAGGTGGCCGGATAATAGTTTGCCACTTAAAGCCGGAGCCTTTGCTAACATGGGGCAACAGGTCTTTGATGTATAAAATTCCCTTGATGTTATCAAAAGTTTCGGAGTAAACCGGTATGCGTGAAAATCCGGTTTCGGTAATTAGTTTCAGAACTTCGTCATAATTCGAATCAATATCAAGCGAAACCACATCTACCCGCGAACGCATAATTTCAACAACACTTTTATTGCCAAACTTTACAATGCCTTTCAATATTTCGGTATCATCTTTTAGCTCTGTTTTCGACGTAAGTTCCAGTGCCTGCGATAGTTCGTCAATCGAAATATGGTTTCCGTAGGCATGTATCCGGTTGTTGATAAATGATGTTGAAAATATTAATACCGAGTTGACTGGCCTAAATATTCTGATGGTATAGAATAAAGGCACCGAAATAAACCTGGCAAATTTCAAAGGGTAATGGGTTGAATAAACCTTTGGTATTATTTCGCCAAAAAGTAATATGATGAATGTGATTATTATGACCTGGAAAATAAATCCCCAAACAGGTTCATTCGAAAAGTCGATGAGGTTGTTTACTACGAAACTTGAAAGTATTACAATGCCAACATTAACAAAATTGTTGGCTACCAATATGGTAGCCAACAATTGTTCCGGCGATTCCAAATTTTTCAGAATGTATTTAGCATTCTTTGTCGATGCTTTCGAAATCTTGTGCTTTTCGGCTGGACTCAATGAAAAGTAAGCAATTTCGGACCCCGATAATAGCGCAGATAGGACAAGTAGTAATACAATAACCATTAAACTTATACCGATTCCGGTTGTGAATGGGTGATATTGTATATTCCAATGTATCAATCCTGAAATGTATAAAGGGGCCGTTTCCAAACTGTTTATTTTTAATTGTTAAAATGGTAAGTCATCTTCTTCAGGCTGACTAAAGTCGGGTTCACTAACGTTGCTTGGGTATGGATCAGCAGGTGCTGGTGTTTGTCCTGCAACCTCAGTTTGTCCTTCTCTCCTTCCTAATAGCTGAATTGTATCAGCAAAGATTTCGGTGGTGTACCTTTTGTTCCCGTTTTGGTCGTCCCATGCCCGTGTTCGAATTCGTCCTTCGATGTACAGCTGGCTTCCTTTTTTGATGTATTTTTCAGAAAGTTCAGCTAATTGTCTCCAGGCAACAATGTTGTGCCATTCAGTTGTACTCACCTTTTCTCCTGTTTTGGCAGTGTAGTTCTCGGTTGTAGCCAGTGAGAAATTTGCTACCGCTACTCCTTTGTCTAAATGCCTCACCTCGGGATCGCGTCCTACGTTCCCTACTAGAATTACTTTGTTTATTGACATAAGTTTAAAGATTAAAAGTTTAACCAAATAAATTTACAATAAATCTTGAATTACTGAAACTTCCATTTAGTAAAACTATTAAAAATACTCAAATAAATCAGAGATTACCCCCGACGCCTAATACTTTACCGGTTTCTGATTCTTAGGTTTTCTTTCTTCTTTTCTACAAAAGGCTGATTGCTTAAATTATGCTTAATCTTCTTTTTTGATTTTAAAAATTGCAATTAAATGCAAATAAGTTGTTTGTTGCCAACTATTTAAACTATTTATTTAAGTAGTTCCGAAAGAATGTCTCCAGTAACTTTGGAACAGCAAATTTATAAATATCTTCTTTATTCACTCTTGTAATCTGATCGGCATAAACAAAATCGGTTGCCGGAACAATTGAAATGAACCGGTAATGTATTCGTTGGTGGCTCAAAATGTGGACATTCCAGTTGGTTAAATAGCTAATTGAGATACTTGTGTTTGTTGTTATAATTTCTTTTAAGTCCGAGCATTCCAGTGTTTCATAAACATCAGTTTCCTGCTCATTTTCGATGTACGGAAGTTCATAGAGATTTCTCCAGATATCGTTTTCACCTCTCTTCCTGATGTAAATATGAGTGCCTTCATCAATGACCAGGTAACTAAAATATCGGTCGCGCTGCTTTGTTTTATTTTGTTTTACAGGAAGTTCTGCAATTTTTCGGTTCGCATATGCAAAGCACCTTTCGCGCAAAGGACAACCGATACACTGCGGATTTTTTGGAGTGCATTGCAGCGCTCCAAACTCCATAAGAGCCTGGTTATGCAGCGCTGGGTCGGTTCCTTTAATCAGCTCATTGGCCAATTGATAAAACTTTTTTTTGCCTGAAGTCGAGTCAATCGCATCAAATATTCCGAAGAATCGCGATAATACTCTGTAAACGTTGCCATCAACAGTTGGGTAGCTGAGATTGAACGAGATTGAAGCAATGGCGGCTGCTGTATATTCGCCAACGCCTTTCAATGCTAAAATCGCAGGATACTCCTGCGGAAATATCCCATTGCATCTGGCTACAATATCTTTTGCTGTTGCATGTAAGTTTCGGGCGCGGGAGTAATATCCCAACCCTTGCCAAAGCTTTAAAACTCGATCCTCGGGGGCATTTGCCAGATCAGATATGGTTGGAAACTCGTCAACAAAACGATTGTAGTATTCCAATCCCTGATCGATTCGGGTTTGTTGAAGAATAATTTCTGAAAGCCAAATTTTATAAGGATCAATCGTGTTTCTCCACGGCAAATCGCGCTTATAAAGCTCAAACCAGGAGTGTAAGTGAATGTTTAAAAAGTCCATTTTTTACCTAACTACTTTAAAATCTTTTCAAATTGTGAAAATAATCTATTTAGTTTGTTTTAAGTTTTTAAATAATTTCTATTTTTGCACACCGATTCAATTAGAAATATAAATTGTTGAAAATTAAATATTTTAAGAGATGACTAAAGCAGATATTGTTAACGAAGTTAGTAAGAACACTGGTATTGAAAAAGTGACAGTACAGAAAGCAGTAGAAGCTTTCATGGAAACAGTAAAAGATTCCTTAACCGAAGGAAGAAACGTATATCTTCGTGGTTTTGGTAGTTTTATCGTAAAAAAGAGAGCAGAGAAAACTGCACGTAATATCTCTAGAAATACAACTATCATTATTCCTGAGCACTTCATTCCATCATTCAAACCAGCTAAAACCTTTGTAGCTCAAGTTAAAGACCAAGTAAAATAATTTATTATGCCAAGCGGAAAAAAAAGGAAAAGACATAAGATGGCTACGCATAAGCGTAAGAAAAGACTAAGAAAAAACAGACATAAAAAGAAAAAGTAGTCTTTGCTTTTTAAGCATTAGCTTTTAAAGACCTTTGTATATTAAACCTAAAGTGCTTTTGTGCTTTAGGTTTAATGTGTTTTTGGGTCAGGGATTTATAAACCAGTAAAAAATATGGAACGTTGTGAGTAGCGATTTAATTGTTAATGTCAGTTCGTCAGAAGTTGTTATTGCGTTGCTTGAAAATAAGCAACTTGTAGAACTTAACCGGGAGCTGACAGGGGCAAAATTTGCAGTTGGAGATATTTACCTCGGACGTGTAAAAAAAATAATGCCCAGTCTTAACGCTGCATTCATTGACGTAGGATACGAAAAAGATGCATTTCTGCATTACCTCGATATGGGGCCACAGTTTTCGACACTAAGTAAGTTTCTGAAAATTGCCACATCGAAGAACAACAAAATCACCTCCATTTCAAAAATTCAGTCGGAACCCGACATTGATAAGGAGGGGAAAATCTCAGATATTCTTAAAGTTGGGCAAAACATCCTGGTTCAGGTTGCTAAAGAACCAATCTCGACCAAAGGCCCGCGATTAACTTCTGAATTGTCGATTGCCGGACGAAACATGGTATTGATGCCTTTTAGCGAAAAGGTAAGCATTTCGCAAAAGATAGCTTCAAACGAAGAAAAGAACAGGCTGAAGAAGCTTATTCAAAGCATTAAACCTAAGAAATACGGCGTTATTGTTCGCACTGCGGCTGAAGAAAAACGTGTTGCCGAACTCGATCAGGAGTTAAACAGATTGGTAGCTAAGTTCGAAACAACTTTTCAATCACTTCGAAAAGTAAATGCTCCCGCATTAATCGTTGGCGAACTTGGGCGTACTACTGCATTGTTAAGGGATATTTACCATCCCGATTTTAACAGTATCATCGTAAATGATGCGTCTGTATGTGAAGAAATTACTGAATATCTGGAGTCGATTGCTCCTGAGAAAAAGAAAATTGTAAAGCTCTACAAAGGCAACCAACCTATTTTTGAGTATTATGGAGTTGATAAGCAGTTAAAAGCATCATTCGGAAAAACCGTATCGTTTAAGAATGGAGCGTATTTAATCATCGAACACACTGAAGCTTTTCATGTGATTGATGTGAACAGTGGAAACAGATCGAAAGCCGGAGTTGATCAGGAAACCAATGCATTGGAGGTTAACCTGGCTGCTGCTGAAGAAATCGCCCGCCAACTAAGGTTGCGCGATATGGGCGGAATTATTGTTGTTGACTTTATCGACATGCACATGGCCGAAAACCGCCACAAAGTTTATGAGCGGATGAAAGAGGCTATGGAATCGGACCGCACCAAACACAATATTTTGCCATTAAGCAAATTCTGTTTGTTGCAAATTACCCGTCAACGTGTTCGGCCTGAAGAACACGTTGAAACCGCAGAAGTTTTGCCCAACATGTAAAGGCACGGGAAAGGTAGCGCCAACGATATTGGTGGTTGATGAAATTGAAAGCAAAGTGAAATATATTTTTAAAGAGCTAAATAAGAATAAGGTAACCATTAAAACACACTCTTATTTGGCAGCCTTTCTTACCAAGGGGCTTTGGTCTTTAAAGAATAAATGGGCTTTCAAATATTTTAAAAACATTAAAGTTGAAGATGTCAGTTCATACTCGCTTACCGAGTTTCACTTCTTCGACGAGAATCAGGAAGAGATTGTTTTCTGATCTCAGGAAAAATCCCGGTGTGAAGTGCCGGGATTTTTTTTATTTCTGAAAATTTTCGGAATATCAATTGGTACAGTCGTTGGTTCGCGTTGCCAGAATGTATATATTTGCGCCAGCAAAAAAGGAGAGCTGCCGGAGTGGTCGATCGGGGCAGACTCGAAATCTGTTGTACCCTTCGGGGTACCGGGGGTTCGAATCCCTCGCTCTCCGCATGTCTTTGGAAGATCAGTATTCAATAAAATACTGGTCTTTTTTGTTTTTGTTCAGCTGCAAAAAAAAGAGAGGCCCATCGCTGAACCTCCCTTGGTTATAACCCCTAAAATTAACCCCTAAAAAAAAGTGCCTTTATAATGTGTGAAGTCATTTTCGGATTTTCTTTCAACCGACGGGTAGAGTAACCAAACCAGTCTTTGCCGAAAGGTACATATACCCTCATGCGGTAGCCTTGTTTTACAATGGATGCCCTAAGTTCGGGAGTAACTCCATAGAGCATCTGGAATTCAAATTTCGACTTGTCGAGATTTTTTTCTTTAATAAGCTTAATTGCATTTTCAATCAGGTATTTGTCGTGTGTTGCAATGCCAACATACATGCCGCTTTCCAATATAAATTTCAGGTCGTCGAGGTAATGATCTCTGATTTCATTGAATTCTTTATATGCAACATGTTTCGGTTCAACATAAATTCCTTTACAAAGCCTAAAGTTTAGTGGTGCCCCGTTTGGCGGATAGTTGCTCATATTAACAAGGGTCGTTTTTTGTACGACGTAAATAGGCTTGCATAACTAACCCGACATGTCCTGGAAAACGATGTTTTAACTTACGATACATTTCAATTTCCTGATCAACACATTGCGAATCTTCCATGTCAATTCGAACGAATGTGCCTTTTTCTGCCGCTTTCTGAATAACAGCTTCAATGTTTTTATAACAAATTTCAGGATCGATAAGCAAACCGAACATGGTTGGCTTTACCGAGAAATGTCCTACGATACCCTCAGCAGTAAACCGCTCAATCAGTTCAATATATTTATTTCGATTTTCTTCAGCCTGTTCAATTGTTGTAATAAAACTCGCCCAATAAATCAACGGTTACTTCAATTCCCTGGGCATTCAATTCGCGGGAGACTTTTAATCCATCTTCAATTTTTTCTCCGGCGATATACCGTTTTGAGAAAATCCAAATTAATTTTTTTGGCATGTACGGCAGTGCATTTGCCAGTAATTTATTAAGCATTTTGTGATGTTTACAGTAAAATTTCGAATTCAAAAATACACATGGCCAGCCCCCGGATTCAATGATGTTTATCACTGTGGAAGTATGATTTTACGCAGGTTTTTTTCGCTTAATAGCATGAGAAATCTAATCATTTATAGTTCTTAAAAATAATGTAACCAAGTGGTGGATAGTGCCAATAAATTTTTATTTTTGGCAAAGTTTAAATGTAAAAAGGGTATTTGCAGCTGCTAATTTCGAAGTTTGGCTCCCAATTTATGTTTTCAGAATGAATTACTGGTGTAAACGAAAAGTTAAAACAAATTTCTAAGATTTATGAAAAATACGTCAGGAGTATTATTTGGTATTTTGTTTGTGGCTGTTGCCGGAATTTATATTTTTTCATTTTACAGGTAAGGGAAAAGGTTCTTCCTATAAGAATTCGGGAGATGGAGCTATATCTGGTTTAAGAATTGCTTATATCAAAGTTGATTCTCTTGCTGTAAATTACGATTTTGCACAGGAAATGCACGATAATTTCCTGAAGCAGCAGGAAGCAATTTTACCAAAGAATATGGTGAGAAAAGAAATCGTTTTGAGTCGCAGGCAGCTGCTTTCCAGGAAAAAGTACAACGTGGAGGATTTCTTACACAAGACAGAGCATTGCAGGAGCGTGATCGGTTAGTGGGCGAAGAACAGCAAATTACCAAGCTCGACCAGGAATTGTCGACTAAACTGGCTCAAATTCAGTCCGATAATAACAAACAGTTGCTCGACAGTATTATGAACTACGTGAAAGTTTACAATAAGGATAAAAAGTATAATTATATTTTTAATTCCGGCGAAATATTGGTTGGCGACGATGCCCACAACATCACCAAAGATGTCCTTATCGGATTGAATGCACGCTATTCCAGGACACGATTGAAATAACTTTATCGAATCGATATGGAAAATCCGAAGCAATTCGGATTTTTTTGTTTTTGAATGTTTAATATCTTGAATAACTGCATGTTTGCCAATCATTATGTCGGTAAAAACATCGTATATCCGCGATTTATCCAAACCGGGCCAACTCCCGGCAACCTGCATGATTGTGATGATTCCCTGCCTGAACGAACCTGAAATTATTCGGACATTGGAATCGTTGTGGAATTGCGATTTTCCTGAATCGGCTTGCGAAACTATTGTTGTTGTTAACGAGTCGGAAAATAGCCTGGAAGAAGTAAAAGTTGCAAACGAGAAAACTTACGTCCAATTGCTTCAGTGGAAACAGCAAAACGACAGGGCAGGCATGGTTCTATACCCGATTTTATGCCCGTTCGGTCGATCCAAAGTCGGCAGGTGCAGGCATGGCGCGTAAAATAGGCAATGGACGAGGCTATTCGTCGTTTCAACGATTTAAACCGACTCGATGGAATTCTTGTTTCGCTGGATGCTGATTGCCTGGTTTCGCCTGATTATTTACAAGTGATAGAGCGAACATTTAATTCGGATAAGCGCTGTTTCGCAGCAACGCTGAATTTCAGGCACCAGGAACCTGAAATGGCGGATGAAAAAACTTCGTTTGGGTATCAGGCTTTACGAAGATGTACCTGCATTACTATAAAAAAGCACTCGATTTTGCAGGCTTTCCAAACTCGATTTATACCATTGGGATCGGCCTTTGCCGTTCGGGCAGATGCTTACGTGAAACAAGGTGGTATGAATCGGAGGCAGGCTGGCGAAGATTTTTATTTTCTGAACAAGTTGACTGGGTTTGGGTGAAATTACCGAGATTACAGAAGCCTTTGTTTATCCGTCAGCCCGCGTTTCCAACAGGGTTCCGTTTGGAACCGGCGCTGCAATGAACAAATGGATGAATGCCGAAAACTGATTTGACGCTCACACTACAATTTTACTGCTTTTCTCGATCTGAAAAAAGTTGTTTGATCAGGTCGATTCACTTTTCTGGGTAAATGGCGAAACCTATCCTGAAATCAAAGCAGTGTTTCCAGAATCATTTGCCGATTATTTTAAAATAATCGATTTTGAACGAAAACTAGACGAAATAAACAAGTACAGCTCTTCATTGCCAGCATTCAGAAAGCGGTTTTTTCCAGTTTTTTGATGCTTTCGTGATTATGCGTTTCCTGAATATTGCACACCAGGATTATTATCAGCGGCAAGACCTTCGCGAAGCTATAAGTCGGCTAAGAGAGAGCTTCGGGGTCAATTAAAAAAGAGCCGAAGAATATTTCCCTCCGGCTCTTATTAAATAGAGATGCTGTATAATTTATTTTAATCCGTTTGCAAGAATATAATACATGTCATTCCATCTCAATTCGTTCTTCAAACTTGTCAGGCATGTATCCTTGTTGATCTGAACGAATTCAATTCCGGCCATATCGCAAAAATCTTCGATATACTCGGCCGTTACAACCTGGCTGAAAGCGTTGTGGTGAGCTCCACCTGCCAAAATCCAGGCCGCAGCACCAACTTTCAGGTTTGGTTGCGGAATCCATAAAGCGCTGGCAACTGGCAATTTTTCGAGTTTGGCTTCAGGAGCAACACATTCAACATCGTGAACAACCATGCGGAATCGTGTTCCCATATCCACTAAACTGGTGCAGGTTGCCATTCCGGTAGGAGTATTGAAAACCAATCGGGCAGGAGCATCTTTACCTCCGATTCCGAGAGGGTGAACTTCAATTTTTGCTTTGGCCATCGGCAATGGTCGGGCAAATTTCGAGCATGTGCGAACCCCAATGCTTTGTAACCGGTAACCGGGTTGAGGTGATAAGTATAATCTTCCATGAAATGAGCAACCGCCATTCAAGCCTTCGCCCATTACTTTTACGGCGCGAACCATCGCTGCATGTTTCCAGTCGCCTTCAGCGCCAAATCCGTAACCGGCAGCCATCAGTCGTTGCGACGCCAATCCCGGAAGCTGTTTTAATCCGTGCAAATCTTCGAAAGTTGTTGTGAATGCCTTAAACCCACCTGCTTCGAGGGAACGATTTGATCCCAGCTTCGATTCGGGCCTGGTAACGTACACTTTCGTGGTATTTTCCGCCAACCTGGGCTTCTTTATCAAAATCGTAAATGGCATTGTATTCTTCAATCAGTTTGTCTATTTGTTCTTCGGAAACGCCATCAATAATCTTTACAATATCGCCAACCGGCCAGGTGTTTACTGACAATCCCAGTTTAATTTGTGCTTCAACTTTGTCGCCTTCGGTAACTGCAACTTCGCGCATGTTATCGCCAAAGCGGGCAATTTTAGCTCCTTGCATATCGTACCAGGCAGCGGCAGCAGACGGCTCCAAACACCAATGCGTTGCTGAACATCTTCTTCTTTCCAGTAACCTACAACAATCTTGCGGTTTTTGCGCCAAACGGCTTAATATGAACCCCATGTTCGCGGTCGCCATGAGCAGCCTGGTTCAGGTTCATGAAATCCATGTCGATTTCAGACCAGGGTAGGTCGCGGTTATATTGGGTATGTAACTGAAGCATTGGTTTATTCAGAATTTTCAATCCGTTGATCCACATTTTAGAAGGAGAGAAGGTGTGGCACCAGGTAACTACGCCAATACATTGTCTTGCTGCGTTGGCTTCGATGCAAATGTTGGTAATTTCGTCCATGCTTCTCATTACCGATTTGAACACCACTTTTACCGGAATGAAGGATGAATTATTGAAAAAAGCTCCAATTTCTTTCGAGTTCGCCTGCAACTTGTTCCAATACTTTAGGGACCATATAGATCCTGACTTCCGGTTATAAACCAAACCTCTAATTCTTTCAGATTTATCATGATTAAATAGTTTAAATATTTCAGTTTTTGATTGGCTAAAAATAGGGAATAAATAATAAATGTAGAAACAACACTTATGAAATTAGCGTGTCAAAAGATTGTTGTTGAACATGTTTTTCCCAGATGTTTAGAATCAGATTGTTGACTTTGCGGGCCTTATTTTTTAATCGGTTAATTCGTTTGCCGTGTCCTGAATGAGTTTCCAGGCCATTTCAACGTGGTGTGCTTGAGTATTAGTTTGTGCAATGCACATTCGCAACACGTACTGATTGTTAACGACCGTGTGGCTAAAGAACATTTTCCCGGTTTTATTGACGGTTTCGAGCAGTGTTTTGTTAAACTCGTCGCTGCCTTTATGCCTGAAACAAACCAGGTTGAGTGGGGGCAGGGGTAACCATGTAAAAATTATCGGAAGCTTCTACCCAACTGGCAAATTGCTGTGCCAGGCTTATGTGCTCGCGAATGTGGTATTGGAGACCTTCAACACCATAGTGCCTGATGACGAACCATAGTTTCAAACGATCTGAATCGGCCGGCCTAATTGGATATGCCAGTCGCGGTAGTCGAATACTGATCCGCTTTCGGTTGCTTTGTTTTTCAGGTATTCAGGAAGAATACTCAGTGTTTTTATCAATACCGAACGGTTTGCCACAAAAAAGCAATTGCAATCGAAGTTGGTGAACATCCATTTGTGCGGGTTGAACGAAAAGCTATCGGCTAATTCAATGCCATTCAGAAAATGCCGGTGTTCGGGGCAAATAGCTGCTGTGCCCGACATGGCGGCATCGATGTGCATCCAAAGGCTATATTTGCAGCTTATTTCGCCGATTTGTGTCAGTGGATCCATTGCGTTTGTTGAGGTTGAACCAACTGATGCGCAAACAAAAAATGGAATTAAACCAGCATTTAGGTCGGATAAAATAGCTTGTTCAAGAGCTTCCGGTTTCATGGCAAGATTTTCGTCCACTTCTATCAGTCTAAGATTTTCTTTCCCGATACCGGCAATCTTGATGGCTTTTTCGACCGACGAGTGGGTCTGCGTGGAAATATAGGCTGTGAGCTTTCCGTCGCAACCGTTGTCATTAGTACGGTAATTGGTTTTTTGTTCGCGGGCAGCCAATATTGCACTAAGTGCCGCACTCGAAGCTGTATCCTGAATGACTCCGCCGCCGGTTGAGCTCGACTTGAATTTTTCGGGCAACTGAAGTATTTGTGCCAACCAATCCATTACCCGGGTTTCGAGTTCGGTACAGGCAGGGCTGGTTGACCACAGCATTCCCTGTACGCCCAGTCCCGACGAAAGTAAGTCGCCTAAAACCGATGGCCCCTGAAGAGTTGGATGGGAAATACGCATAAAAATTGGGCGATTGCCAGTGGGTAATTCCCGGCATTATAATTTTATTTACGTCGGAAATTATTTGCTCGAAGACTCACTTTCGTTTGGCGGCGCTTCGGGTAATTGTTGTTTTATGTCGCCCGGGTTTACCTGCGATAATACCGGGTATTTTTCGATGTTTTCGTAGTAATCGGCAATCCAGTCGATTATTTCTTTACCGTGTTTCCTGAATTCGTCAGGCGACATGTGGTAGCTTTTTTGCTGGTTCATGGCTATTTAGTTGATTATAAATTTAGTAAATGTTCGTTCGTTTGGTATTTCGGTTACCGAAATCGTTTTTTATTATCGACCTTGGCGGGCCAATCTTGATCCAGTCGGTAAAAATGCCCCAATGTATCCGGTTCTCCTGAAGCTTCAAATTCAACATTTCCATCGCGGGTATTGCGTATCCATCCGGTTATTCCCAGTTGATTCGCCTTTTCGAGCGCATAAATCGGTATCCAACCCCGTGGACTCGGCCGGTTACAACGATGAAAACTGTTTTCTTGCTCATGTTTGTTTCGAGTAGAGGCTTAGCTTATTCGAACCCGTTTGTGCTGTTGAAATCAGCAATCGTTTCGTTTTGTATCAGCACCCAAATTGAAAATACCCCAATGGCAGTACCAAAGGGAAATTGAAAAGCTCGATTACTGAAAGAATAATGGTGAGAACTCGGGCCCATTCTTTTCGTTTGTATAAACCTATTCCGGCAAATATGCCAGGTAGTGATATGATTATGAATATGATAGCTATAATGTTGGCTATGAGTGAAAGAATTGTGGAACCACTCGGATTGTCAATAAATCCTCCGACTAATTTAAGCGCCGAAAAAATGATAAAGGCAATCAGCAAATTGAAAATACTTAAGCCTATTTGTAATGCCGCTACAATGTTGATGTTTTTTTTCATGATGTTGGTTAATTACGGTTTTGTCAGCATTAAAAGTATTAAATAGTATTGTGAATATCAATTGGTACCAGGCATTTGTTTCGCAAAGTAACCGGGCGGAGCGTTAAACCGGCAGAACTGGTTTTTGCTTTTCATGAGCAATTTTATAGATTTCGAACCATATTATGCTCGAAAACCTGCTACAACGCACCATAAAGCTTCAATAAAACTTATTTTTTCAAATTGAAACAGATCGAGTAAAAACGGAACATTTAGTACCAAAATCAGGAAAAAGATGGCGCCTCCGACAACAAATTTTACGGTTTATTCGATGTCCTGAGAATCTGGAATATGTTTCGCGCCCACGAACGGTTCGAGATAATAACCGCAATATTGGCGGCTATTAATGTTGTAAAAGCCAGGGCGCGGGTCTTCTTTTTCCGAATAGCCTAATTTCAATCCTAAATAGTAAAACTGCAAATACAATTAATAAAATTCCGATGCCTTGAGAGCAACTCAACCAAATTTTGTTTGCTCCGAAGAAAGGTTCGTTTACGGGGCGCGGCGGCCGGTTCATTACGTTTTTCTCTTCTTCTTCGGCTTCAAAAATTACCGGAACAGAGGCCGGATCAATTATCAACTCGAGGAATACAATATGCACAGGCCATAGTAAGAGCGGAAGTTTGGCAAAGGAAAACCGGAATTAGCGATAGGCCGGCAATGGGCACATGAATCGCAAAAATGTAACCTAACGCTTTTTGCAGGTTATCGAAAATTCGCCGTCCCATTTTTACAGCTCCAACAATCGACGCAAAATTGTCGTCCATCAGCACCAGCGATGAAGCTTCGCGGGCAACGTCGGTGCCTTTGTCGCCCATGGCAATGCCAATATTTGCGGCTTTTAGCGCCGGGGCGTCGTTAACCCCGTCGCCGGTCATAGCTACAATTTCGCCGTTTCGTTTGAGGGCATTCACTATTTTTAGCTTTTGTTCAGGAACAACCCGGGCAAATACATTAATGGTTTTTATTTTTTCGCACAGTTCGTCTTCTGTCATTTCCTGAAGTTCAGCTCCGGTTATTGAATCCTGATAGTTTTTCAAACCAATTTCGCGGGCAATATTCATGGCTGTTACCGGATAGTCGCCCGTTATCATGATTACACGTATTCCAGCCTGATGGCATTCGTTCACCGATGCCGGAACCGTTTCTCGGATCGGATCGGATAAGGCAATTAAACCAATGAATTCGAAATCAAAGTCGTGCTGAATGGCCGGTAAAATCTTTTCTTCAATTTTTGCTTTGGCAACTCCCAGTATCCGAAGCCCTTGCGATGCCAATTCGGCAACCGCTTGTGCCATATCATGTTTCTGAGAATCTGGAAGGTGACATAGCTCGAAAATAGCTTCGGGAGCGCCTTTGGCTGCAATGATTTGTTGTTGCTTTTGCCGGTCGGTAAAAACTCGCGACATGGCCAGCAGTTCTTTCGACAGCGGATATTCCTTCACCATTTCCCAGTCAATATGGATGTGCTCGGTATTCTTTAGAAATAAGTTGCCCATATTAATGATCGCTTTTTCCATCGGGTCGAAAGGATTGGTTTGGCTCGATAAAATGCCGTATTCTATTATTTCATGAAATTCTTCAGGAAATATTGTTTGTCCAATGGTGTGGAAATTCTTTCCGTTGAAGAGTTTGGTTACTGTCATTTTGTTTTGAGTGAGAGTCCCGGTTTTGTCGGTACATAAAACTGTTGCCGATCCCAATGTTTCTATGGCCGAAGGTTTCCGGGTCAATACGTTTCTTTTTGAGATTCGCCAGGCTCCAAGTGCCATGAAAACAGTAAGTACAACCGGAAATTCTTCGGGCAACATGGCCATAGCCAACGTTATTCCAGCTAAAAAGCCTTTGAGCAAATCGCCTCTTGAAACGGTGAAAACCACGATAACAACCAGGCACAACGACACTCCGATAATGGCCAGGTTCTTAATCAGGCGGCTCATTTCCGACTTTAGCTTGGTGGGTTCTTCCTCAACCGATTCAAGAGCTTTCCCGATTTTCCCAATTTCGGTTCGGATCCCGGTAGCCGTTACCCTAACAACTCCGTTTCCAAGAACGATCATCGACCCCGAATAAACGAATGGCAGGTCGTCGCCTCCGGCTTGTGAGGCGGTGTCGGTACCATTCCATTCGGTTTTTCGCACGGCTACCGATTCGCCGGTTAGCAGCGATTCGTCGGCCATCAGGTTTACCGAGGATAAAATGGTGGCGTCGGCAGGTACGCGGTCTCCTTCTTGCAATACAACCAGGTCGCCGGTTACTACTTCGCGTCCGGCAATGCGTTTTTCAATACCATCGCGAATCACCAAAGCACGCGGGCTTGCCAGGTCTTTTAATGCGTCAAGCGCTTTTTCAGTCTTTTTCTCCTGGTAAAACTCAATTCCCATTACAACAAAAACAAATCCCATAAGCATTAAGCCTTCCTGAATGTCGCCTAATACCAGGTAGAGGCTTCCGCACGCAACCAATAGCAAAAACATGGGCTCTTTTACCACGCCCCATGCCAAAGTCAGCAGGTTTTTAGGCTTCGACGATGGCAATTCGTTGTATCCTTCGGTGTTCAGTTTTTCTTTTGCGGTTTCTTCGCTAAGGCCATTTAGCTTTTCTGACTTCAAATTGATTGTCATTGGAGAATTAAATTAATTAGATTATTCTAACTATTGTGGTAAAATTTTTATTGTTTCTGAAATACTTTTTCAAGCAGACTTTGTAACAGGTTTATTTCTTCGCTTGTAAGTTTTGATGTAATTAGTTCTGCCATTTGTTTGTGAGCAAAGTCGTGCATGTGATTGATAACTTTCCCTTTAACCGTCAGGTGCAAATGGGCGCTTCTTCTGTCGTCATCCGATTTTACCCGACAGATAAAGTCTTTCTCGATTAATTTGTCAATGGCAGCTTTCACCGTTGGTTTTGTCAGGTTCATTTCCCTGGACAATTCGGTCATGTTGGGGTTTCGTAAATTATTAATTGTTTCCAGGTAATTCATCTGGGTCAAAGTCAGCTCGTTGAAGTTAAATTGTTCTTTGGCTGATTCTTCCATCCGACCAATTTCGAGTGACAGTTTAGCGATGATATCTGATATATTTCTCATTTTGCAAATATAGTTAGATTATTCTAACAAATTTCAAAATGCAAAAATATTGGCAATCTCAAATCTGAACAACTGGGATTGCCAATATCCGAAAAAAAACTATTTTTTATTTTTTTATCAGTAGCGGATTGTACGATTGCTGGCTGGCTTGCTGTGCCTGCTGTCCACCGCCGCAAAATTGCTTATAATTCGTGGCGCCATCTTTATTTCCGGCTTGCATGGCCGCTTTGTAATAGGTACAGGCTTCATCTTTTTTCCCAAGGCTTTGCAGGTTTACTCCTCTAAGGTTTAATAAATTTCCGCGTTTAATACCGAATGAGAACATTTTGTCAATATCATTAATACTTTCCTGGAACCGGCGGGTGAAATAGTAACAGAACGAACGGTATTCATACACCTCCGGAAGGTTGGGCTCTTTGTTGATAAATTCGGTAAATAACTGGGCTGCTTCTTCGTATTTATGTGCTGTATAGCTAGCGATTGCTCTGTTGTATAGATCGGCGTGTGGTTGGATAAGGGCTCTCAAGCGCTGCGTTTCTCGTCGTTTGATCACTGTTGTGTCGTTCGGTAGATATTTGTGGGCCGAATCGATGCAGGAATACGCTTTCTTAAATTCTCCGAGGTTATTCAGGAATTGAGTATTCATTACCCAGGCTTTGCTGTTGTCCTTGTTTTTTGCAAGGAAATTTTCGAGCAAAGGAACGGCTTCTTTACTTTTCCCGTTTCTTTCCAGAATCGCACACATCATCGAGATATTCTCAAACATATATGGCTTAATATCAAATACTTTCTTGTTATATACCATTGCACTGTCGTACTTGCCCTGGTTAAAATATGACATGGCAATAAAATATTCGGGGCGGGTATCGTAAGGACTGGCTTTATCCTTTTTCAACAACTTAATTGCTTTGTCGTATTTCTTTTCGTTTATCAGGTATCTTGCCTTTTGAGCCGAAATAGGCTCGCCGACAACATTGATATCCGGTATCCAGGGAAATCCATTGATAAACATATCCGACGATTGTTTCAAAGTCCCGGTATTCATTTCTTCTTTTATAATACGTTGTAGCTTAAGTGATTGGTAGTTCAAAATCAGAATGTATGCGCTGAAGATTAATAAGACTAAAAGCTTTATACTCCAGATTTTGGAAATTGCAGACCCTTTGCCTTGAATAACAGCCGACCAGTTGCTTTGAAACCGAACAATAGCATTCTCATTCTCCGGGTTTTCATCAGAATTGCCTTGTGTTGTTTTAAATTGGGTCAATGCCACGCCCGCTCCTGCAAACAGTGCAAACAAAGCCTGGATTTCGGGTCTGTCCTGCGGGAAGTTGAAAAACGCATCGAAGAAATAGGCCAGCAGCCCGAAAGCTGGAAGAAAAAGATACTTCACGTATTCGCTATCTTCTTCTTTTTTGATTGATCTCGAAAAACGATACATGACAACAACGAATATTGCTGCAAAGAAAATTCCTCCGAAAATACCTACTTCAGTAGTTGTTTCAATAAAATCGTTGTGCGCTTTATACTGGTAAATATAATTTGTGTTGGTTTGGTTTTCTTCCTGAAGGGTAACTACTTTCCAGTTTCCTAATCCACATCCCAACAGAGGTTCTTTTTTTATAACGTGAAATGACCGTTGCCACGCAGAAAGACGTTTCCCTGCAGATTCTTCTTTCGTCGAGATTGTAGCAAGCCTTTGTGCAATACCTGTATTGTATATTCCTCCGCCATTTTTCGGATACAGAAGTTGTTGCGTAAGGGCGAAAACAACAATTGCGGCTACCAGCCCTCCAACGAACCAACTAATGTTTCGCAGATAAACTTTTTGTTTTTCTTTTAAATAGTTTGTAATCAGATATACGACGTAAGCCAGTGTAAGTATAACTAAACCGATATAAAAAGCACGTGTACTTAAAAATAAAGTAGCCAGTAAGCCGGCAACTCCGGCAATAACTCCAAAGCCTCGTTTCCAGCCTTTTCCGAAAGTAAGCAGCCATAGAGCATATGGAAGTTTTACGAATATGGATGCCGCCAGAATATTTTTATTCGAGTAAACGGTTTTTATCAATCCAATATCTGTAATTTCTCCTTTAACGTATTTATGAATATTATAGAATACTGAAAAGCCATCAAACAGTAAAAGCGCTGTCATTGCTATTGCCAGATGTGTCAAATGCCGCCGATCAATCCGAACAATAACCGAAATGAGGTAAGCAGACGCAAAAACTGTGAATATTTTACAAAAATGAAGAATGGATTCAAGTACATTGATTGCTTTGAAAAACGACAGAACAGAAATAACCATCAATCCGGTGTAAAAAATACCGGTCCAGCTTTTAAAAAAGCCTAACGAAAAATCTGGATTTTGCCTGATTTCTTTCCTGGAAAACAAATAGCCAAATACAACCAGGTTCAGTAAAGCCAGTGTCATAAATTTGGAGCCGTTCGAGTCAAACGCCATCATGTTAGGCGTAAGTACGGTTACATAACCAAAAGCAATTAATATTAAGCTATATACAAGATTTAAAGGCGTTTCTTTTATGAGTTTAGCCTTGTTGTAATTCGTGTATTGTTTTGCCATGTTAACGGTATTTTTAGGAATTCCAAAAATAAAATAATTATCTGATAAACTGATTGGAATGGAGGAGAAATAGCTTTTCAGTATAGCAGAAATGGAATTGTGTTTTTTGATGTTGGCTTATGTTGATTTCTTGACAGGAACTGGAATCTAAATCATACAAATAAAACAGGGCCTGCACTTCTGTTAAAGTGAGGCCCTGCTTAAGGTATGATTTGGTTATTTAAACTGCTTGTTTGCTTTTTTTGAATTTTTTCGATTGAACGATTGTATCGTAAACAATTGGGGCAGCATTAAATACTGAAGAATATGTTCCTACGCCAATACCGATCAACAGTGCAAAGGTAAATCCTTTGATTGATGTTCCGCCGAAAAGGAAGATGGCAACCAACACAATTAACACAGTTAACGAAGTACTAAATGTACGACGAAGGGTCGAGTTCATCGCGTGATCCATTGTTTCGGCCAATCCACGTTTTGGATACAGGTGACGGTATTCGCGGATACGGTCGTAAATAATCACGGTGTCGTTGATCGAGTAACCAATCACAGTCAAAACAGCAGCAATGAAGCCTTGGTCAATTTCGAGCGAGAATGGAAGGAATCCATACAGCAGCGAGAAGGCACCCATCGTAATAATGGCATCGTGTGCCAGCGAAACAACACCGCCGAGCCCATAGTGCCAGCTATCGAACCTTACAACAATATACAGGAAGATAAGTACCAGCGAGAATAATACAGAAAGAATAGCATCACGGGTCAATTTGTCCGAAATTGTTGGACCAACTTTTTGTGTACTTTGTAAATTAACCTTGCCGAATGTATCTGCTGAGACATCTCCGACATAGCCCGCTTTTTTGAGCCCCTGGTATAGTAATTCTTCTACTTCGTTGTCAACATCGGCTGTATTTTCTTCGATTTTGTACCCGGTTGTAATACGTACCTGGTTGTTATTTCCGTAGGTTTTAACATCTGGTGTTGAATTGAAAACCGGAGAAAGTGCATTTTTAATATCATCCACGCGAACGTCTTTATCGAAACGAACGACATAAGTACGACCTCCTTTAAAGTCGATACCTTTGTCGAATCCACGGGTAATGAATGAAACGATTGATGCAAGGATCAAGATTCCTGAAAGAGTGTAGAAAATTTTACGTTTCTCGATGAATGGAATTTTTACATGACGTAACCAGTTTTTTGAATAGCTGGTTGTAAATGTAATTTCTTTGTTTTTTGCCAACTGACGTTCGAAAATCAAACGGGTGATAAAGATTGACGTAAACAACGATGTTAAAATACCAATGATCAATGTTGTAGCAAAACCTCTGATTGGACCAGAACCAAAAATATAAAGAACGATACCGGTTAATAATGTGGTAACCTGTCCGTCGATAATAGCCGAGTAGGCTGCGTTAAACCCATCGAAAACAGCCATGCGAACTGATTTTCCCGCTAAAACTTCTTCTTCAATACGTTCATAGATCAATACGTTGGCGTCAACAGCCATACCCATTGTTAGCACAATACCGGCAATACCAGGCAATGTTAATACTGCGCCAATTGAAGCTAAAAGCTCCAATCAGGAAAAATACGTTAACAATCAACGCAATATTGGCTGCACCTCCGGCTTTATAACTATAGAAGAAAAGCATGTATCCAAGTACAAGCAGGAAGGCGATTGCAAACGACCATAAACCGCTCGAAATTGCTTCCTGTCCTAACGACGGACCAACAACATCTTCCGCAATGATCATAGCAGGAGCAGGCATTTTCCCCGATTTTAAGATATTTGCCAAGTCTTTTGCTTCTTCAATGCTTTCCAATCCGGTAATTGATGAACGCCCTCCGGTGATTTCGCCCAATACATTTGGATAAGAACGAACGTAACCATCAAGAACAATGGCGATTGATTTGCCAACATTGTCCTTGGTCAAGCGAGCCCAGGTTTTTGCACCTTCACTGTTCATCGACATGGTTACTTCGGGTTTACTTCCCATATCCGAGTAATCCTGACGGGCATCAACAATGGCATCGCCATCAAGCGGAGCGCGTCCATCGCGTCCGGTAACTTTAATGGCAATTAATCTGAAGAACTTTTCTTCTTTATCGATTGCTTTTGCTGTCCATTTGAACGTGAGGTTGCGTGGAAATAAGGCTTTCACCTGATCCGTTTTCAGGTATTTGTTAATCGTAGCGGTATCTTTAAAGTGAGCTGTACCAACGGCAGCTCCAGGGTATAACTGGCCTTGTTGTGTTACGCTCGGCGACAAAATAGAAAACAAAGGATATTGTTTTTTCACGTCCGCATTTTTGTCTGCCGACACATCTTTCTTATTGCTTTTATCAAGTTCGTTCAATAATGTGTTACTTGAAGTTCCTGTAGTAGTTGTTGCAGAAGCTGTTGTTGTTTCAGGTGTTGTAATTTGAGATTTAACCGACTGAATTTCGGCAATCTTCTGGTTGGCTTGAGCCAAATATTGATAAACTTCGCTGTTGTCGTAAGTTTCCCAAAATTCGAGGTTGGCTGTTCCCTGCAACAGTTTGCGAACACGCTTTGGATCGTCAATACCAGGTAACTCAACCAGAATACGTCCTGCTGTTTGAAGTTGTTGAATGTTTGGCTGTGCAACACCAAAACGGTCGATACGGGTACGGATGATGTTGAACGAGTTGGCGATGGCCGCGTCGGTTTCTTTTTTCAATACATCCAAAACTTCAGCATTGGTCGAATTGTATTTTACTTTGTCCTTCAAGTCGAGTGTGTTGAAGATGGATGCCAATTTGCCATTGGGCGAAATTTGTTCGAACGACTTACCGAAAAGGGTAACAAAACTTTCCTGACTTGTCTTTTGTTTTTCGAGAGCCACGCGAAGCGCTGCATTGAATGTTGAATCTTTACTGAAATTGGATAAAGATTTTACCAGGTCAACAACCGAAACTTCGAGGGTTACGTTCATACCACCCTGCAAGTCAAGTCCCAGACCTAGTTCAAGCGCTTTAACTTCTTTAAATGTGTACTTGCGGATGCCCAGCAAGTTGTAAACCACCTCGCTTTGCATCGAATCGAGGTAGGCTTCTTCTTTGTGCTTGTCTCCTTTGGCATAAACTTTTGCTGCTTTTTCAACTTTGCTCGAGAAATAGGTAAAGCTAAGCTGGTAAACGCAAATCAAACCAAGAAGGATTGCAAACAGTCTAATTGCACCTTTGTTTTGCATTTGTGAAAAATTAATTTGTTTATAACTAGTTATTTAATGTTGATTTTGAATTCTTTCGTAATTCATGTGACGATAAAATCTAACGCAAATTAGATTTTATATGATTACTTGCGACGAAGTGATTAAGCCAGAGGAGGAGTATCGTCGGGGCTGGAATAAAGTACTCTTTTATATGGAAGAGCGTGAAAATAGCGAACGGTTGAGTAAGAAACATGTGATGTTTCGGCCTTTGTAATTTGGAAAGTTCGCTGGTTATAATACTTGATTAAAAACTTATCCTGATTGATTGAAAACCGCAGACGAATTGGATTTTCGGTTGCCGAAACTTTAAAATTGAAGTTTGTTGCCTGGCTGCAAAAGAAAACCTTATTGTTTTCAGAATCTTTCTGAACAGGAGCCTTGCTGGTACCTTTGGTTATGCCGGCATTCGCCTGGTGATACATATCAAAAATAGCAGCTAAAGCCACAACAGCAATAAGCAAGCTAAACTTGATTACGAAATTTCTTGATATGTATTTGCTTAGGTGCATTTATTTATTTTCAGCCGCCAAATATATTTATTTTTTCCAGAAATAGCATTGCTGTTTTCGTGTTATCTGGCATTCTAAATTTTTAGAAATAAAAGCGTTTTGTTGGCATAATCAATTGTGCAACCATAGTTCATTAGTATATCGCCGCCAATAAGTCCGGCAATTTTACACGAAGTATATTTTTCATAGATTTGGTTGATGTGCGACAGGTCGAGTAGTGCAACCTTTCTATTCTTGATTTCCAGTTGATTAAAACGACAGTAAATTAGCTTTCCTACCGACGTTTCCATCATTTCCTGATTTATTCCAGCACTTTGGTAGTCGTCCAAATTGTCAGATTCAATTATCTCGTAGTGATTTTCCAGATTTTTATCGAATACTGTTTTAGAGGCGCCTGTATCAATTACCCAGTAGGCTAAAGCTCCGTCGGCAAACTCACCTTCAATCAAAATGTGATAGTTATCGTGCTCAAGTTCAATTATATGTAAAGGAATGGAAATCATCGGCTGTTTTTTATTTTTTTTCCAAAACTTCAAGGTTTTCTGAGTTTAAAAGATAATGAAACAAAAAAGCTCCGGCAATTTGCCGAAGCTTCAAATATAGGGTATTGTTTGTTCTTTAGGAAAAGATTAAAGAATGTTCATTCCGTCAACAACGTCCATGATTTCTTTAACTGCTTTTGCCGATTCGTGCAACAGTTTTGTTTCATCTTCGGTCAGTTTAACCTCGATAATTTTTTCAACACCGTTTTTCCCCAGTTTAACCGGAACACCAACAAAAACATCGCTTAAACCGAATTCGCCTTCCAATTTAACACAGCAAGGGAAAACACGTTTCTGATCCATAACAATGGCTTCAACCATTTGAGCAGCAGCCGAACCCGGAGCATACCAGGCCGAAGTTCCCATCAGGTTAACCAATTCGCCACCACCTTTTTTAGTGCGGTCGATAATTTTTGCCAATGGTTCCTCGTCGATCAATTCGGTTACCGGAATACCTGAAACAGTGGTGTAACGTGGTAGTGGAACCATCGTGTCGCCGTGTCCGCCCATCAACAAAGCCTGAATGTCGCGTGGAGATACGTCCAAAGCCTCAGCCAGGAAAGCGCGGTAGCGAGCAGTATCCAAAATACCAGCCATACCTAATACTTTATTTTTGCCTAATTTCGATACGGCATGGGCAACATATGTCATCACATCAAGTGGATTTGATACAATGATAATTGTTGCATTTGGCGAGAATTTGATTACATTTTCGGTAACGCTTTTTACAATGCCTGCGTTGATCGAAATCAAGTCGTCGCGGCTCATTCCCGGTTTACGCGGAACTCCTGATGTAATAACAACAACATCAGAATCAGCTGATTTCGAATAATCGTTTGTTGCACCAACGGTACGGGTGTCGTAATAATTAATGGGAGCAGTTTGCCACAAGTCTAATGATTTTCCTTCTGACAATCCTTCTTTAATATCAAGTAAAACTACTTCGCTAACAATGTTTTTTTCGGCTACAATCTGCGCACAGGTAGCTCCAACATTTCCAGCACCAACAACTGTTACTTTCATAATTGTATATTTTTTGGATTACTGTTTTTTTATAACGAATGCAAAGATAAAAGGTATTTTTGATTGCGTATTTAATTTCATATTGGCTTAACAATTTGGTAAGGTATCAATTAGTCAGTTTGTTATGCCTCTCTTTTTTTACTTCTGATCGGGTTTGTTTTTACTGAGATTTTATCCCGATATTGCTGATTATGAATGCCAAATACATTATCCGCAGAAATTACAGCGCTCATTTCATGGTTTGCTTTTTATTGTTTCGGTAGATTGATTATTGAGGTTGTCCGAAGGCATACACATGCTGTTGGTTAATTATTCTTTTGACGAAGGACAGGCATTTTCTTTTTTCTGGATAATTTCTGTGTTATTTGCAGAACAATTCGAACAAATACAGGTTTACATTAAAAAACTAAAAATCTGATTATGGCTGATAGATTATCTGATCCAATTGGACGACTGATGGGGCTTCGTTACAAATCACATCCCTGGCACGGCGTTTTTATCGGGAAAAATGCTCCCGAAAACGTTGTTGCTTTTATCGAGGTAGTTCCAACCGATACAGTAAAGTATGAAATTGATAAAGAGAGTGGTTTTTTGAAACTCGACCGGCCTCAGAAATACTCGAATGTGGTTCCGGCTCTTTATGGGTTTATTCCGCAAACGTATTGCGGCGAACTGGTTGGTAAGTACTGCATGGAAAAAACGGGGAAAATTGGGATTAAAGGAGATGGCGATCCAATTGATATTTGCGTTCTAACCGAGAAAACAATTGCTCATGGCGATATTTTGGTTGATGCCCGTCCAATAGGTGGTTTCCGGATGATTGACGGCAACCAGGCCGACGATAAAATAATTGCTGTTTTAAACAACGATGTGGTTTACAGCGAATATAAAAACTTATCAGATTTGCCCGATATTGTTGTTGAACGGTTGAAACACTATTTTCTTACCTACAAAGACATGCCCGGCAAGGCCAGCAACACCGAAATAACTCACACTTACGGTGTCGAAGAAGCTTTAAATGTTATTCAGTTTTCAATGGATGATTATCATCAGCGGTTTGACAACATTGGAAAGCTGTTGTAATCGATCTACTTATTATTTTCTTTTCAGGTTTAAATACGAATAATTGAATCCATTTTTTTCGTCAAAATGATCTTCCCTGAAGGTTTCTTCCCATTGAGAGAAATCAATTTCAGGGAAGTAAACATCGGCATCAAAATCCTGGTGAACAAACGTCAGGTATAAATTGCCGACTATCGGATAAAACTGGCGGTAAATCATTCCGCCACCGATTATAAAGGCTTCTGTTTCAGTTTTTACTGATTCTATTGCTTCGTTTACCGAAAAAACCATTTCGCACCTTTCAAATGTTTCCCCAGGTTTGTCGGTAATTACGATATTTCTTCGGTTGGGAAGCGCGCCTTTGGGCAACGAAAGCAAGGTATTTCTACCCATAATAACCGGATGCCCGGTTGTTATTTCCTTGAATCGTTTGAGGTCGTTGGGTAAATGAAACAAAAGGTTGTTGTTTTTGCCAATTGCAAAATTTTGAGCAATAGCTACAATGATTGATATGTTATTGTGAATCATGATGTTGTTTCGTGATTATTTATATTTAAATAGCAACTGCTCCGGGAATGTGCGGGTGGCACTGATAACCTTCCAATTCAAAATCTTCATATTTGAAATCGAAAATACTATTTACCGCCGGGTTTATTTTCATTCGAGGTAGTGGATATGGGGCGCGGCTCAACTGGAGCTTCACCTGTTCCATGTGGTTCAGGTAAATATGTGCATCGCCCAGCGTATGAACGAATTCGCCAGGTTGTAAGTCGCAAACCTGGGCTACCATCAAGGTCAGCAGGGCGTATGAAGCAATATTAAATGGTACTCCCAGGAAAATGTCGGCGCTTCTTTGGTACAGTTGGCACGAAAGCTTACCATTGGCTACGTAAAACTGGATCAGGATATGGCAGGGCGGTAAATTCATTTGGTCAATTTGTCCAACATTCCAGGCACTTATAATATGGCGTCGCGAATCAGGATTTTTCTTTAAACTCCCGATAACCTGCGAAACCTGGTCGATGTGTTGTCCGTCGGGAGTTGGCCACGACCGCCACTGATAGCCATAAACGGGACCTAAATCCCCATTCTCGTCGGCCCATTCGTTCCAGATTCTAACTCCATTTTCCTGAAGATATTTAATATTGGTATCGCCAGTCAGAAACCAAAGCAACTCGTGTATAATCGATTTCAGATGTAATTTCTTCGTGGTCAAAACCGGAAATCCCTCGGAAAGATCGTACCGCGACTGGTACCCAAAAACACTAATGGTTCCGGTTCCGGTCCGGTCGCTTTTCTCAACGCCATTTTCTAATACATGATTCAGTAAATCAATATATTGCTTCATTTTTAATTCTTGTTTGAACCTCAATTATAAACCGACGGCAAGGTAGAAAGTTTTCGTTGATAAACTGAAATGTGACTTTCGCAATATTCGATTTTTTTTTCGTTTTTTCAGAAACGAGATAGCCAAAACCCGAAATCAGTGGTGAATCTTAAGTTCAGAAGGGTTATGTTTATATCTGAAAACAAACGGAAAGACTAGAGATAATATCAAGGCATAGGCCGCAAAAATGAACCAAATTGTGGGCCAGTCGCGACTAATCAATTTCCCGGCATCTCCGTAAACCGAATAAAAGTCAACCACAGCACCGCTGGCATATCCGCCCAAAATGGCGCCCACTCCATTGGTAAGCATCATGAATAATCCCTGGGCACTTGCGCGAATCTCGGGTTTGGCTTCGGTTTCAACGAACAACGATCCGGAGATATTAAAAAAGTCGAAAGCCATTCCATACACAATCATCGATAAGATCAATAAAATCAATCCATTGCCGGGGTTGCCAATTCCAAATAACCCAAATCGAAGTACCCATGCGAGCATACTTATAAGCATTACCTGTTTAATTCCAAATTTGCGGAGAAAGAATGGAATGGTTAAAATAAATAAGGTTTCCGACATTTGAGAGATTGATAAAAGAATTACCGAGTGTTTCACGCCGAACGACTCGGCATACGCCGGAATATCTTTAAAACTACCAATAAATAAATCGCCATAAGAATTGGTAATTTGAAGCGCCGCGCCCAGAAGCATCGAAAACAGGAAGAAAACAACCATTTTCTTCGATTTAAATAAAACCAGGGCATCGAGTCCAAATGCAGAGAACCACGATTTGTGTTCGGTTTTTGAGGGCGGACATTTGGGCAACGTGAACGAATACAACGCCATAACCAGCGAAGCAACCGAGCCCACGTAAAGCTGAGCATTGGTGTTTTTAAATCCCGATAAATCAACCACCCACATGGCTACAATAAATCCAACCGTTCCAAAAGTACGAATTGGCGGAAAGTCTTTAATAATATCGAATTTGTGCTCTTCAAGTGCGTTGTATGCTACCGAATAGTTAAGCGAAATGGTTGGCATGTAAAAGAATAAATTGATCAGCATGGCCCAGTACATGTGATTGTAATCGGTGAGTGTTGAGGCGTAAAAAAGCGCTGCCGCGCCAAAAATATGGCATATTCCTAACAACCTTTCCGCATTAATCCATTTGTCGGCAATAATCCCAATAATGCCGGGCATAATAAGCGACGCAATTCCTAAAGTTGCGAAAATTGAGCCAATTTGTCCCCCTTCGAAATTTAGCACCCGTCCCAGGTATCCACCCAGAGAAATCAACCATGACCCCCAAATGAAAAACTGGAGGAAACTCATCACGATCAGTCGTTTCTTAATTCCCATAATTCAATACTTTGAGTTGTTAAGTTTTAGCGGCAATAAAACTACTAAAAACTACCATTTTAAAAAGAAGTCACTTGGAAAAGGTTTTTTTTCTTATTGGGAAAGGGACATTGGTCAATAGGAAAAGGTTATTAGTCAATAGGAAAGAGTCATTAGTCTCCAGGAGAGCGAACGAGTGAGCTAATTCTGATAAATGACAAATTCCTGATCTTATTCTTTTTTACGGCGTTGTATTTCGTCTCTGATCGACGAAGCTTTCTCGTAATCTTCAGTCTGAATGGCACTCTCGAGCAATTGGTTCAGCTCGGCAGAGGTATATTTTTCGTATTCGTGCTTTCCGCGTGCAGGTTCTTCAATTAAAGGTTGGTTCCAATCCTCGGTATTTTGTTCGTTTTCGAACTCGATTACGATTCCGGCGCGCTCCAGTATATCTTCAGTAGTATAGATGGGGCAGCCAAACCGTATGGCAAGTGCTACGGCATCCGAAGTTCGCGAATCTATCGATATGATTTTTTCACCTCGCAGGCAAACCAATTCCGAATAAAATATTCCCTCCTCAAGCTTATAAATCATTACTTCACTCATGATTATATCAAAAGACGAGGCCAGGATTTTAAACAAGTCATGTGTTAACGGACGGGGCGGTTTAAGTCCTTCAAGTTGAATAGCGATGGACTGTGCTTCAATTGGGCCGATAATAATAGGAATACGCCGATCTCCGTTTTCTTCGGCTAAAACGAGCGCATATGCTCCAGATTGGGATTGACTAACGGATAGCCCCAATATGTTCAGTTTGATTTTCTTCATCTGCTAACCTGATGTACCCTTCAATACGAAACAAATATAGTAAAATTAAGCGATCATTGAATTGCTTAAAATAAATCGGAAAAAATAATGTAAACCTTTGGTGATCACTCAAATTTATATACTTTTGCAGTCCGAAAGTTTTTCGCGCAGGCTCGATAAGTGTGATTCAACGAGTTACCGCCTGCCGGAAGTAATATTAAAACAAATTGAAATGTACGCAATCGTAGAAATTGCCGGTCAGCAGATTAAAGTTGAAAAAGGCCGGAAAGCTTATGTACACCGTTTGGAAAATGCTGAAGGAGAATCAGTGTCGTTTGACAAAGTTCTTTTGATTGACAACGACGGTGCAGTGAAAGTTGGAACTCCTGTTGTTGAAGGTGCTAGTGTAAAAGCTACTGTTCTTGAACACGTAAAAGGAGATAAGGTATTGGTCTTCAAAAAGAAAAGAAGAAAAAGCTACCAAAAAATGAATGGTCACCGTCAATACTTGACCAAAATTCAGATTGAAGAAGTAATTGGATAACATTTAAAAAATTTAGCAATGGCTCATAAGAAAGGTGTCGGTAGTTCGAAGAACGGACGCGAATCGCACAGTAAACGACTTGGCGTTAAAATTTTCGGCGGTCAGACTGCTGTAGCTGGTAACATTTTGGTTCGCCAGAGAGGTACTTCACATCACCCAGGCTTAAACGTTGGTATTGGCAGAGACCATACTTTGTTTGCATTGGTTGACGGGACTGTTGTTTTCAAGAAAAGAAGAGACAACAAATCGTTCGTGTCTGTTGATCCGGTTGTTCCGGCTGAAAGCAGCAACTAGTACGATATAAGATATTCTATTGAATAATCTCCTGCTTTCCCAAAGGCAGGAGATTTTTTATTTAAATTTGTCGGTCAATTCAAATAAATTTATCCGAAAATGCTCAATTTAAAATTCATACAGGAAAATCCTGAGTTGGTTATCGCCAAACTGAAAAAGAAGCATTTTGATGCTTCGGCAATTGTGCAGCAAATCACTGCATTATCAGCAAAGAAAAATGAAATACAGGCTACGGCCGACAAGAATAAAGCTGAGATGAACAAAATTTCGAAAGAAGTTGGAACATTGATGCGTGAAGGAAAAAAAGAAGAGGCTGAAGCTGCCAAACAGCGCACGGCCGAACTGAAAGACTCCATCAAACAACTGGACGAAGATTTTGCCCGTATCGATCAGGAAGTTTTCAATCTACAGGTCTTACTGCCTAACCTTCCGGCGGAAATAGTTCCTGAAGGCCGTACACCCGAAGAAAACCTCGTTGTAAAGCGAAATGGTGATATTCCGGAGCTTTGCGAAAGCAAAGTTCCGCATTGGGATCTGGCCAGAAAATACGACATTATTGATTTTGAATTGGGCGTAAAAATCACGGGAGCCGGATTCCCGGTTTACAAAGGAAAAGGAGCCCGTTTGCAAAGAGCGTTGATCAATTTCTTTCTGGATGAGGCCCGTGATGCCGGTTATCTCGAAATTCAGCCGCCGTATGTGGTGAACGAAGATTCGGGCTTCGGCACAGGCCAGCTTCCCGACAAGGAAGGACAAATGTACCACGCCACTGCCGACAACTTGTACCTGATTCCAACGGCCGAAGTTCCGGTAACCAATATTTACCGCGACGTGATTGTGGAAGCCAAAGACCTTCCGATTAAAAACACAGCATACAGCGCCTGTTTCCGTCGCGAGGCTGGCTCGTATGGGAAAGACGTTCGCGGACTGAACCGCCTGCACCAATTCGATAAAGTAGAGATTGTACAAATTGCGCATCCAGAAAGCTCATATGACCGTTTGGATGAAATGGTGGCTCACGTAACCAATCTGGTTGAAAAGCTGGAATTGCCTTACCGCATTTTGCGTTTGTGCGGTGGCGATATGAGTTTCACATCGGCATTAACTTACGATTTTGAAGTGTTCTCGGCTGCACAGGAAAAATGGCTGGAAGTAAGTTCGGTTTCAAACTTCGAATCGTTCCAGGCCAACCGCCTGAAATTACGTTATCGCGACGAAGCGACCAAGAAGCCGGTTATTGCACATACGCTGAATGGAAGCGCACTGGCTTTGCCCCGCATTATGGCAGCCCTACTCGAAAACAACCAAACGCCAAACGGTATCCGCATTCCGAAGGTTTTGGTTCCGTACTGCGGTTTCGAAATGATTGACTAAGATTTGTTTTTAGCACATTTCTATAAAAAGGCTATTTCTTCTTGAGAGGGAATAGCTTTTTTTCTGTTCGCCCGGCTTGGACGAAACTCCGGCAGTGGCTATTGAATGGGGCTTGACGGTTGGCACAGCATTAAATAACGGCAAGAGTGTCGAGCCTGACAGACAAAATATGGAGGTAATTTGCAGCAGTTGGTAATCTTCAAAAGAATACGGAACCTTGTTTAGAGTGTCTGTGTGTAAGTGTAAGATAATGAACTACTTTTCTATCCTGATTCGGGCGTCAACTGCAACCAGTTTATCGCCGTTTCCCAACAATGGATTGATGTCCAGCTCCTTAATTTCGACAGCAAAACGCAACAGCGTTGACAGCCGGACCATGATTTCGGCAAACTTTCGTTCGTTCACTCCGGCGTGTCCACGATAACCTTTTATTAGTTTGTAGGCTCGCAGGTTTTTAATCATCGAGGCCGCATCGCATAAGGTAAGCGGCGCCAAACCCGAGGTCACATCTTTAAACACTTCCACAAAAATTCCACCCATCCCGCATAAAATAATGTGTCCAAACCGATCTTCGTATTTAGCGCCCAGGAACAATTCGGTACCCGAAGCCATTTCGGCCATCAGAACTGCTGTCGTATCTTTAATTTTTATCAGGCGCTTAAACTCGTGCTGCACTGTTTCCATGTCCTGAACATTCAGGACAACGCCACCCACATCGGTTTTATGAATAGGGCCAACCACTTTCATTACCAACGGGAATCCCAGGGTTTCGGCAGTTTCTATTGCCAATGATTCGGTTTCAACGGTTATTTCTTTTACCATCGGTATTCCGGCGGCCTTAAACAACCGATGGATTGTTTCAGGCGATTGAAATCCATCTTCTGTATTTTCTATTATTCGGCGAATCTCGGGAACATTGATATTTTCGAGGAATATTTTTTCTTCGGAAGGTCGAGAGGCTTTCAGTATGCTGGTCAACGCTTTACCAAGCAGCACTTCGTCGGGAAACATTACATTCCCTTCAGAAATAAAATAAGTCGTATCGTCTTTTACATTGATCAGCGATGGCAAAATCGGGAAAATTGGCTTTCGGCAGGTTTGCATTTTTTCGCTCAAAACCTGGTACACATCACGAACAGGCGTCAAGCCAGGACTTCCAAAAATCACAGCCATTCCGTCGATATTATCGAAATCGTTTTCACAAGCATCAATAATGGCTGCCAATTGTTCGGCATTTCCGGTGGCCAGAAAGTCGATTGGGTTTTCGACCGATGATCCGGGGAAGAGCTTATTTTTTAAAGTGGTTTTAGCTTCGCTGTCAATAATATGCGGAATGTGCAATCCTCCGCTTTCGAGCGCATCGGTAAGCATCACGGCAGGGCCTCCTGCGTGCGTTATTATCGCTAAACGTCTGCCTTTCATAGGCTTGCAGTGAAAAATATTGGCAACTGTTGTCAACTCCTCGCGGCCATAACAACGCACAATTCCGGCCTTACGAAACAATGCTTCAACAGCCAGATCGGAGTTGGCCATCGCCCCTGTGTGCGAGGCGGCGGCCCTGCTACCTGCTTCGCTGCTTCCGGCCTTAATGGCCGCAATTTTGCATCCTTTCCGAATGAGCGATGAAGCGTGCTTCAGCAACTTATCCGGATTTTTTATGCTTTCGATATACAGCAATTTTACGCGCGTGCTGGTTGCCGGATTGAAAACCTCATCCATAAATTCGAGGATTTCCTCCACTCCATTTTGGGCAGAGTTGCCCACCGAAAAAACGCTGGCAAAGTGCAAACCTTTGGGTATGCCCGATTCCATGATGAAAACGGCCGTCGCTCCCGAACTGGAAACCAGGTCGCAGCTCATTTGCTCAAGCTTTGGTATAGGCGTTGTAAATACGCTGGTGTGCGCATAAGTAATTATTCCAATGCAGTTTGGTCCAATCAACGACGCATTATTATCGTTACATATTTTCACGATTCTTTGCTCCAACAGACGGCCGTCTTCGCTCTCTTCGCTAAATCCGGCTGAAATGATTATAAAGCCTTTTGTTCCCTTTTGCGTGGCCAAAACTTCAACAGTCTCTACACAGGCCGCAGCAGGAATTGCCAAAACTGCCATTTCAACCGAAGGCAAATCGTTAACCGATTTGTACGATTTAATGCCCTGAACTTCTTCGGAAACCGGATTGACAACAAAGAGCTCGCCTTTATAATTATTGTCCAAAAGGTTTTTCAGGAGTTTGCCACCAGGTTTGGTAATGTTGTTTGATGCTCCAACCACAACAATGCTTTTGGGCTCAATTAATTCTCTCGTTATCATAGTTCACTTTTTATAGAAGCAAAAGTAGCAAAAGCCAAAACAGGAGGAACTGATTTTTGTTCTCGTTTCCTTGACCTGTTCTTTTCTGGAAAAATTAAAACTTGTTGTATATTCGTAATCATGGAATATTGGGAGGAAATAAACAAAAAACTACAACCCTGGGTCGATAAAGAACTTGACAAAACCGTTGTCGATCTGTTTGCCGGATGCGGCGGGCTTTCGCTTGGATTTGAAGCCAATGGGTTTAAATCCATTGGATTTGAAATGGATGAAAACGCTTGCAAAACCTACAGTCGAAACTTAATTGGGGAATGTGTGAATGTGAAATTGGCAGTTGATTATACTTATCCAAAAGCAGATATTGTAATTGGAGGACCACCTTGCCAACCATTTAGTGTAGGAGGAAAACAGCTTGGACTAAGAGACTCGCGCGATGGATTTCCTATTTTCTTGTCGGCGATCAGGCAATTAAATCCTGAGGTGCTTATGTTCGAAAATGTACGTGGGATGCTGTACAAGAACAAATGGTACTTAAAGGAAGTCGTTCAGGAACTTGAAAGTCTAGGTTATCACATCAATTATGCTTTACTTAATGCTTTGCATTTTGAAGTTCCTCAAAATAGAGAACGAATTGTTGTTATAGGTTCAAAAAATAGAATTGGATTACCCAAAAAAGTAAATAGGATCGTTACCGCCGGCGAGGCATTGGGAGAATTAGCATTTCAATACGATGACGATTCGAAATTTTTTACCGAATCGATGGATAAATATGTTGCAAATTACGAAAAAGCTTCAAAATGTATTAATCCAAGAGATTTGTATTTAGACAAGCCCGCCAGAACCTTAACCTGTAGAAATTTAGCTGGTGCAACCGGAGATATGCACAGGGTTAGGCTTAACGATGGAAGACGGCGACGGATAACAGTTCGCGAAGCAGCCCGGCTTCAAAGTTTTCCCGACTGGTTTGAATTTTTCGGAACAGAAACACACCAATTCAACCAAATCGGGAATGCTGTGGCTCCTTATTTTGCTTATCACTTAGCTAAAAATATCAAAAATTATATCACTTCAAATGCAACCAATCAGCATTTTGCCGTGGAAAGCGAACAACTAACCCTATTTGAAAATGAGACAGTATATCAATCCAAATAAATCGAAAACGTATAAAGTAAAAACTGAAAAAGTTCAGGAATTGATTAACTGTGCCCTTTATATGCTCGACTGCTTCGGCGTATTGGCAGAAAATTCTCCGCGAAGATTGGAAAGGATGGCGATTGCTTTTTTAGCTTGTGGAGATATCAAAGAAATGGATGATATAAAAAGAGCAAAAGACATAAATGATGGGTATTTTTTGAAAACAAGGGATATAATTAATTTTGTTAATGCACATTTCAACGAAAATATTAGCTCTGGTTCTTATGACGATGTAAGAAGAAAGGATTTAAAATTATTGACAATCGCGGGAGTAATTTTGCAGTCGAACCCCAATTCGGCAACCAATGACTCGACTCGTGGATACGCATTGAACCCTATTTACGCCGATCTTGTTAGAATTTTCGGGCATGTTGATTGGAGTAATATCGTTAGTGAACAATTGAAAAACATTGAATCATTAAAACAACAGTTAAAAAGAGAACGGACAATAAAGAAATTAGAAGCGAAACTTACCCTTGACACTAGTCTTTTATTTTCTTCAGGAGAACATAATGAGTTGCAAAAAGCGATAATAGAAGGATTTCTACCTAGATTTGGGCATGACGCAAAAATTCTATACGTCGGCGATACGACCAATAAATATTTGTTTGTAGATCGCGAAAAACTGGAAGAACTTCGCTTTTTCGAAATTTCACATGAAGAATTACCAGATATAATTGCCTACTCAGATCATAAAAATTGGTTATATCTGATTGAAGCTGTGCATTCTTCGGGCCCAATTAATGAAATTCGGTTTTTGCAATTACAAAAGCTGACAAAGAAATGTAAAGCGGATATTGTTTACGTGACAGCATTTATGACAAAGCAAAAATTTCGTCAGTTTATGACAGAAATTGCCTGGGAAACTGAAGTTTGGATCGCTGACAATCCAGATCACCTTGTGCATTTCAATGGAGATAAGTTTTTAGGACCATATAAATAGCTCGGGCTTTGGCTGTAAAACCAACAAACTCAATGTCGAGCGCCTTTCAGCAAAAAATTATCGCGATTTGCGATTTCTCGGAACGAATGCCCGAAGTGATTGTGCACGCGGTGCGGATGGCCGATGTGCTAAAGAAGGAGCTGTGTTTAACTTCATTCTGGAAGAAAAAAGAGGAACGGCCTCAGTTGCAGGAAAAGTTATTCGAGACCTCGAAAAAGCTGAAATCGACATTCCCGATGCTCAATATTTCGTGGTTATTGCTGGAGAAATCGCTGAAGGACAATATTCAGAAATTGATCGATGAATTCGAGGCTGTTTTGTGTGTGTTGCACCAAAACGATGTGAAGTGGGTATTGCCTGCATTTCAACAGAGTAGTATTGCTTTTTTGTTTGTAAATGGCGAGGTTCCGCGTTTTCTGAACTATAAGAATGTCCTGGTGCCAATCGATTTTCGGAAAGCTTCGAAAGATACGTCGCTATGGGCCTCGTACTTTGGGCGGTTCAATAAAGCGCAAATTTCGCTGCTTTATGCACACGAGACTGAACCGGAACGAACTGAAAAATTGACCCGTAACGTGAATTTTTTCCGCAAGTTTTTATCAAGCCTGAATGTTAGTTACCGGAATGAGGCTGGTAAATCGACTAGCTGGGGCATTTACGAGGAAGCAATTATGCGCAAGGATGAATTCCAAAGCGACATACTTATTATTTCAGGAAGCAGCAACATTACTTTGCTCGATTTCCTCATTGGTCTTCCTGAAAAGAAACTGCTACGAAAAGCAGGCAACCTGCCTGTTTTGATGATTAATCCGAAGAAAGATATTTGTGTAATGTGCGATTAAAGAAGTGATTACCAGCCTAAGCGCCGCGAAAGTTGAAATCCCCATTGAATATCCGGCGCATTGTTTACCACCAGGTAATCTTCGCCGGCGGTGAACATGAAATCGTATTTTTTGCCTTTGCAGCCAATTACCAGGTAGGATTTGATCGAGAAAAAATACATGGATGCTGCTGTAAGTTTCGATAAACGAACGGGTTGTGTAATTGTTTTACCATTCCAGTAATCGCCTTCTTTTAAGTACGAAACTCCCAAATCCTGATATTTATCCTGTGTATCGCAAAAAATATATCCTTTCAGAAAAGCGTCCTGGTAATTGTTGAGCAAGCCAATGGTAAATACCTTATCGCGTTTCGAAACAAAATTGAATGAAACAAGGAATTTTCCAGAAAGGCGAGTGTCGCGGTCGATCATATTAACCGAATTTCCCAGACTTAACAACGAATAATGGCTTGCTGAAAATTCGCCAGCCAGTTCGGTATAAAATTTAGGAAATATCTTCTGGCGAAATAGTGGACTAACTGAAAGTCCTCCAGCTACTTCAGGATAATATTTATTGAGTGGAACGATTAGGTGAGCTCCACCTTGCAACGAGAATATGGTTGCCCGTTTTTCAAACCGAAAAATTGAATGGTAGTAGTTTACATCTAATGTTCCGAGAAAAGCATGCCCTTTTTCGATGTTAATTTGCTTGCCATTTTCATCTTCGTAATGGATTTGGGCGCGGTTAAAATCGAATAATTTTCGGTTGAAATTATCTTCCACCCCAAACCGGGAATGGAACTTTTCGATGAACTTATCGCTAGCCAAATAATGAATTGGGTCACCTCCGCCCGATAACAAATCGGTATTTAGTTTGAAAAGAAAGGAGCCTTTCTTTTCGAGTTGCAACAAGTATGTAAAACTTAAATTTTGCAAAACGCCATCGGTTGAAAAGGTTTTTTGCTTGGAGCTAATTCCTTGATCATTAAAGTATTTAGGCCGATCGGTAATGTATAACGAATTTACAGCAACTTCTTGTTCCGGCGTCAAATTTTGCGGATAATAAACGGTTGATTGCGGGTGCCACGTATTTCCGAACGAATAACCAACGGAAAACTTTGAGCTTTTTGTTTTGAAATTGCCGATATAAAAAGGAGTGTTGAATGCAAAGATACCGAAAGCGTGCATGGGATTTACTTCGGTTAACAGGAGTTCTTTGCTAAATGAATTAGTTTCCTGACTTGAACCCGTCTTTACCAAACAGCAACAAAAAAGCAACAGGAATATGCTTCTTAACTTCAGTTTTAGTTTTTTTTCTCCGGGCATATTCCTGTTGCGTTCTGATTTAATGGGTTCTGAATTAGTTAACCAATTGCATTTCATCAATCAAATAGCTGGCTCCTGCAAGCTTATCGGTTATGAACAGCGCATAGCGAATGTCGAGGATGATATTGCGGCAGCGGTCGGGGTCGAACATCAGGTCGCTCATGGTTCCTTCCCAGCAACGGTCAAAATTTACGCCTATCAAATCGCCATTGGCATCAATTACAGGGCTACCCGAATTTCCGCCTGTGGTATGGTTCGAGGCAATGAAGCAAACGTGCAATTGCCCGTTTTCGCTGTACCGTCCGTAGTCTTTTTTCGCATACAAGTTGCGCAGAGCCTGTGGAATATTATAGTCGTAAATTTCAGGGTTATCTTTTTGCATGATTCCGTCAATGGTAGTAAAATAATCGTATGTGGCGCCATCCATTGGTTCGTAGCCTTCCACTTTCCCATAAGATACGCGCAGGGTTTTGTTGGCATCGGGCCAAAGCGGATGGCCTTGCTTCATTTCCATAATTCCTGAAATATAGGTTTTCATAACCGAATCAATTTGTTTCTGAATTGAGTTAAATGAAGGTTCAACGGCTGATTCGTATTTCTTTTTCAGGCTTTTATACATTTTGAAAACAGGGTCTTTACTTAAGCTTTTGAACGTTTGGGGGCTAATATTCATGCCTAGTTTTGTCAGTTTCGACTGATCCGCAAAGATCGATTTGCGGTAATAATGCGCAATCAGATTTTCCCTGTTGGTCTTTTTCATCAAAGCTTTGAAATCTTCAGGCAGGAACGATTGATTGGCGTGCGTGGCGTAGAAGTCGATCAGAGTGGCAAAGACTTTTTCATCGGTGGCCTGGTTGTACTCATTGAAGTAGTCTTCAATTCGCTGTATGATAGCTTTTTGAATTTTTTGCTGATCATTTTTTTGCAGGCTGTTCCATTTACTTTCAATCGCTTCGAATGACGATGCAATCGAGAAAATATCGGTGCCTCGTTGTACAATTTCGGCGTAAAAATCGTTGGCCTTTGTGTATGGAGCCAGTTGAGTGTAAAGTGCTTCAAGCTTTGGAAGTACATCTCCGAATTGCTCTTTTCGTTCAGGATTGGTTGATGCCCAGCTCATAAAATCCTTCTCGAATTGCAATTTAGTTTCAATGGCATTCAGGCGGCGCAACCCTTTTACTTCGCCTTGCCATTTTTTCCAGGCATTGCTGGTTGCCGCATATTTGGCCGAATATTTAATTCGGACACTGCGGTCGCGTTCCATGTCGGAGGCCAAAACTGCTAGTTTCAGGTCGCGGATGGCAATTTTATCCGGGTCGCCCTGTTCCATTATTTGTTTGATGGCAATGGCCGGAAGGTATTCCTGGGTTTTCCCGGGGTAACCAAAAACCAGCGTAAAATCGTTGGTTTTAACTCCTTTCATCGAAATTTTGAAGAATTTCTTTGGTTTATAAGGTACATTGTCGGGCGAATATTTGGCTGGCTTATTGTCTTTGCCAACGTAAATGCGGAAATACGAAAAATCGCCGGTATGGCGCGGCCACATCCAGTTATCGGTGTCGCCGCCAAATTTTCCAACCGACGACGGAGGCGCTCCAACCAAACGGACATCCCAAAATACCTCATACACATACAGGAAATATTGGTTTCCGTTGAATAATGGCTGAATAATAGCTTCGTACTTATCGTTTTCAGTGGCTTGCGCAATAACTTTTTTTGAGTTTCGGTCAATAATTACCTGAAGCGAATCGGCAGGTTTCTCTTTTGCTCCGGCCATAACCTGCGAGGTAACATCTTCCATCCGGTTGAGGATTCGTGCCGTCAATCCGGGGTTCGAAAGTTCTTCCTGCCGGTTTCTGGCCCAAAAACCATTGGTTAAATAATCGTGTTCCAGCGAACTGTGGTTTTGAATGGCGTCGTATCCGCAATGATGGTTGGTAATGAAAAGCCCATCTCCGGAAATCAATTCGGCCGTGCAGCCCGTCCCAAACAAAACGACGGCATCTTTCATACTCGCGTTATTTACACTGTAAATATCTTCGGAAGAGAGTTTGAACCCCATCTGCTTCATCTCGTTGATGTTGTATTTGTCGAGTAAAGTGGGAATCCACATGCCCTCTTTGGCAAGCGAAGGCAGAATATATAAAAATGCCAGTAGGAGAGAGAGTATCGCTTTTTTGAACATCCTGATTTTATTTTTTTTTGATTTGAATGCCAAAAGTAGTAATCCGGTGAAAATGAATGCCAGAAAAGTAGCTTAAAACGAGCGGAAATATTAAAAAAATGTAAATGAAGCGGATTTCGTGGCAGCGTCAATTCTTCAGTTGTTCGTCAGAATAAAACCCACTCGAAATAATCGTTTGCTCCAGATTCTCTTTGGTGACTACCGTCGCATTTAATAAAACCGATTTGACGAGAGATTTCCCGTTGCTTTCGTTGGTGAATTTCAATTGGGGCGTTTTGCCTTTGGCCAGGTTAACAGCTAGTTCGGCTGTTGTTGCTGCCATTTGCTGCAAAGGTTTTAAAATATCGCAGGTTTGGGTTCCGTTAATAATGGCTTTAATGCTGTTTAGTTCAGCGTCTTGTCCGGCTAACAAAACTTTACCTTCCAGTCCTTTTTGTTTCAGAATGTCAAGTACTCCGCTTGCAATAGCATCGCTTCCGGCAATGATGGCTGTAACCGAATCGTGGGTTTGTTCCAAAATTTTTGCGGTGTGCAAGGCACCTTCAGCCGGAGTCCAGGCTTCTGTAAAGTCGCAATAAACAAGCTGAATCTCTCCGTTTACCATAAATGGCTGAAGAACATTCATCTGGCCAACAAATAATTTTTTCGAATTGTCGTCGTATTTCGATCCGCAAATTAAAGCATAACGCCCTTTGGGTTGTATTGATGTCAAGCATTTCGCCTGAAGTTCGCCCACATTTGTACTATTGGTGCTGATGTAATAGTCTAGTTTACAGCCAATAATTAAACGGTCGTAAGCAATTGTCTTTATATTGGCATTGTGCGCTATCTCAACGATTTGTGCAGCTTCATCCTGGTTAATAGGTACAATGATTAATGCTTGAACACCTTCCTCAATCATCATTTGAGCCTGTGCGATTTGCTTTTTCTGGTCATTATCGGCGACCATAACAACGGCTTCAGCTCCTAGTTTCTTTAAGTTTTCAACCAAATAATTACGGTCTTTCAGCCAGCGCTCATTTTCGTAACTGTGCATCAATATTCCGATTCTGGGGCGTTGCTGTCGGCACGCCATGAATAGTGTAGAAGCGCAAAGAAGAAAAATTGCAAAATAAAGGTTGAATTTCATGACGGCTTTATCGTATTGTTTAATACGCTAAAGTTGGGAAAATTTATGGAAACAAAGATCAAAAGTTTTTCAGATGTTCGTACAAACTCTGAACGGGTAAGCCCATCACATTAAAAAACGAACCTTCGATACGATGAATGGCCACGTACCCAATCCATTCCTGGATGCCATAAGCTCCGGCCTTGTCGTAGGGTTTATAATTTTGGAGGTAAAATTCAATCTCCGAATCGCTCAACTCTTTGAACCATACATCGGTTATGGCGTAAAATGACACTTTTTTTTCAGTAGAAAGCAGGCAAACGCCGGTAACCACCTGGTGTTTTTTGCCTGATAAACCTCTCAACATGCTGAATCCGTCATTGTAGTCAACCGGTTTCCCAAGTACCTGACCATCGAGCCAAACAATAGTATCAGCAGTGATAACCAGTTGATTGGTTTGAAGATGCGGGCGAAATGCTTCAGCTTTCAACTCAGCCAGAAATACCGGGATCTCCGACATGGCCAATCCTTCAGGAAATTCTTCCGCAATATCCATCGACTGAACCGTAAACTGCAATCCTAAATCGGCCAGCAATTGCTGACGGCGCGGCGATTTTGATGCCAGAATAATTTCGAAACCCCTCCCAACCTCTCCAGAGGGGAGGTGAGAAGAATCTGAATTGCCATTTGATTGATTTTTCATCTTCAATCTGAATTTTTTGAGATTTTATTTGAATTGGGGAAGCTCTTTAAGCTCAAGCCTAGCCTCTCCCGCTCGGGGAGAGGTTGGAGAGGGGCCGCTAATCGGCTTTTAGCCCTGCAATTTCCTGGCTAACCCATTTCCCCTGCGAGCGCAAAACCTGTTCAATCACATCGCGTACACAACCTTCGCCACCTTTTCGGTCGGAAATGTAAAGCGAAACTGCTTTTGCTTCAGGAACAGCATCCGCCGGGCAGGTCGGAATACCAATTTCCTGCATAACAGGTACATCAACCAAGTCGTCGCCCATGTACAAAATTTCGTCTTTTTGTAGTCCGGTTTTGGCAAGTATATCGTTGAGGCATCCTGTTTTTTCGAACGAGTTGAGGTAAATTAAGTCAACGCCAAGTTTGTTGTACCGAAGTTTTACGCGCTGAGTGTTGGCGCCGGTAATAATAGCTACACGAAACCCGCTTTTCAGTGCATACCTGATTGCAAATCCGTCTTTTACATTCGCAGTACGAACCGGGTCCCCATTTTCGTCGAGCGGCGAAGTGTCGTGCGATAAAACGCCATCAACATCAAAAATGAATCCCTTTACTCGTTTTAATTTTTCTTTGAAGAAGGTCATTGTTGTGTTTTTTGATGAAGCTGAAAAATGCTTTCGGTCACAAAACTATAGATTTTCCGGTATTCAGGCCGGTTTTCGAGCATATTTAGTTGTGCATCGATAATGCTTTTGTCGTACCGTTTTGCCGGGCCGGTTTGAGCATCAATCGGGTGAAGTTCTCGTACTTTGGCCGCCGTTTCGGTAATGAGCGGTTTTAGCAAATCGAAATTCAGCTTTTGATCGTGCAAAATGTCGGCGCCAATGGCATACAGGTGGTTTACGAAGTTGTTGGTAAAAACCGCTGCCAGGTGTAGTGTTTTTCTTTCTTCGGAATTGATCTGGCTGACTGAATCCGACAGTTTCCGGCCCAGAGACTCTAATTTCAACAAGTTCGACGGATGGTTGGCCTCGATGCAAATGGGAATGTTCGAAAAATCGACTTTTCGGCTTTTCGAGAAGGTTTGCAGCGGATAAAAAACGCCGTAATTTGTACTGAATCCTTCCAGAATATGCATGGGCACACTTCCGGCGGTATGCACAATGAGCTTATTATCATCGGTTTTGATGTTTTCAAGAACCTCAGGAATTGCCGAATCCTTCACTGCAATGATATACAAATCGGCGTCTTTTTTCAGCAAAGACAAATCAACCGTGAATTCGGAATTAAGTTTTTGGGCCAGTTCTTTTGCCGGTTCAGCTTTCCGACTAAAAACCTGAACTACGTTTATCCCTTTTTCGGTTAGCGCCAGGCCAAGTTGGGTTGCCAGGGTTCCGGCGCCGATTATAACCACATTTTCAATCATGGATCGTACTTTTTTGAGCTCGAAAGGTATAAAAACCCGATTACAAATAGGCAAAAATACAATGAGCGGGTGACTCAAAGTCACCCGCTCATTAAACACACCTGATGCTAACTACTTGTTTTCGAATCGTTTGCTGACTGCATCCCAATTTACAACGTTCCAAAAATTATCGACATAATCTGCCCGTTTGTTTTGGTATTGTAAATAATAGGCATGTTCCCAAACATCGAGACAGAGCAACGGAGTACCTCTTTTTTCGACAACATCCATCAACGGATTGTCCTGGTTTGGAGTGCTGCTCACAAACAGTTTCCCGTTTTTGTCCACCGAAAGCCATGCCCATCCGCTTCCAAATTGCTTTTTGGCAGCATCCGAAAATGCGGTTTTAAACTTATCAAACGAGCCAAAATCCTTTTCAATTGCGGCTTTCAGCTTAGCCGACGGTTCGGTTTTGGCCGGGCTCATGTTTTCCCAGAATAATTTATGGTTGTAATAGCCACCGCCATTGTTCCTAATTGCCGGGCTTTGTTTACTAATGTTGGCAAACAAATCGAGCAAATCCATTTCCCCGGCTGGCGAATCTTTTAGTGCAGCCAGAAAATTGGTATAATATGCTTTGTGGTGCCTACTGTAGTGAATTTCCATCGTTTTTGCATCAATAACCGGCTCTAGTGCATTATAAGCGTAAGGCAGTTCAGGAAAAACTACATCTTTTGCTTTAGCCGAAGGTTGCGAATTGTTGTTCGCGTTTGCCAGAACAGGTATTGCCAAAAGCAGTATTCCGGCTAACGAACTGAAGAATTTTTGTTTCATGGTTGAAGTATAAAAAGTTATTAAAATTTTACTGTTTTTCTGAGAGATAAACGCTTGTAAGTAATTTTTGTTTATAAATACCTGCTTGCAGAAAAACGTTTTGAAATTTTAAGAACCCTGATTTTTTACTTCTTCGTTTTTTATCCATTTCAGGGCCGACGCTTTGGAGTCAACCCATTTGATAAATGGTTCAATTTTCTCAATTTCAACGTACCGGTTTTTGTATTCTTCTTCAGTACCGATACATAGTATCTTCTTTATACTATCGAGTTTTAGAGGTGAAATGATATTGTTGGATGTAAAAGAGAACAACTGAGAGGCAACTTTAAACGGGTATTTCTCCCGGTTTAAAATAAGATATCTGGGATGAACGGTTAAGGCGTACTCAAGAATAAGTGATACTGACGAAATATAATTCTTCTGAGAAGAAAAATTATATTCATCGATAACGACTTCCAGATAATTGATTTCTTTGTTTAGTTTGAATATCAGATCTTTGTATGATATTTCAATCTCTCCCGATATACACATCTGGTTTTCGGTAAACGTTGGTTAAGTTCTCCGAAGATAATCGAAAATATCAATTGGGTTGTACCCGATCAGTTGCAGGTTTCAATCGTTAATACTATGGTAATATTTCGTCTCGACGCAAGCTTAGTTTCCAAGTTCAAAAAAGCCTGCAATGTCACTTTTCGAGAAAGTTTTGAACGCCACCATCGACTCGGTATGAGTAATGCCTTCAATTTTTATCACTTGCTCGGTCATCAACTCAGCCAAATCGTCGGCATTTGGTAGCTTAATTATGGCGACTAAATCGAACCGGCCGCTAACGGAGTAAACCTCGGCTATCCCCTGTAAACTAACGAGCTGTTCGGCAACAGCATTTACTTTTGTGCGTTCGGTATTGATAAGTATAATAGCATTGATCATGATTGGTTCCTCCTGAATTATTTTTCAGAATAAAAGTACATTTTTTCTTCGTGTTTCCTTATTTCTTAGCGTCTTTGTGGCTTTCTTTTCATGCCACAAAGACTCAAAAACTCAAAGTACCACAAAGGATTTTAAATGGTAAAAACTTCCGTATAAGCGCTTTTTTTGAAGTCCCCTCCATTTGGGAGGGGATTTAGGGGAGGCTTTTATTCCACTTTTACCCGAATTCCTTCGGAATGGGCGGCAAATTCGGGCGCATACATGCACTGAACCGATGTGATTCCATTCGAAAATTCGCCTTTTTGCGATGCGACCAGTTTGTATTCAAACACGTAGGTTCCTTTTGCGAGCCACGAAATAAAGAAGTTGGTCGAAGCGTCGCGGGTTGACTGGTAGTAGCCCAATCCATCCTGATAGCGGTAGCCCGAAATCACATCAACCGGCTCAAATGCCGAAGCCCGCATGTCTTTCAGGTGAACGTATTCCATGTCGCGATCGGTGCGAAGTTCTACGCGAACCACTATTTTATCGCCTACCTTGATTGGAGTACTTTCCGTGATTGGCTCAATCACCGGACCTGTTGGCGTGTTGCGCTCGCGGAACAGCTTTTTGCTCAGGTTCAGCGGCGTTTGCGCCGGAGTAATGTGGTTGAGCTGCTCGAAATACTGCCAGTACATGGCTCCCCATGCAACTGTCGGATTCGGGTTGGTAACGGTCACTTTCCCCATTTCTGGTTTGATCGAACTTGCATCCCAACTTGCTTTGAAATAGCCTGTTCCGGCTTCAGGTTTGGCCTTATCGGTTTTATTCGGGTCAATTTTTTCTGCGCCAACAGTTATTTCGGCCAGTTTGTCGGAAGCCAGCAAATCGGCTCCACGGCCAAGAAGCGCATACACAGCCTCGGTGGTAGCTTTGGTCGTATTCCAGTTTTGGGTTTGCTTTTGTTTTAGCAGCCAGGTCTTCATTTCTTCCACCGATTTCGGGTCGTTGGCTACTTCGTCGAAAGCCTCGATCAGCATCGCCTGCGTTTCAACCGGTGCCTGGTGCCAGAACCATCCCTGCGGATTGTTGCGCCAGTACATACCCATTTCGTCGGAATGCAACGCTGTTTCTTTCAGCGATTTCATTATCAGTCCGGCTGTTTTTTCCTTGCCCGTGCGGTTGAGGTACAAAGCCATCATGGCTTTCATGTAATTGTTTTGCGTGTTCCAGAATTTTTCGGTCTGGTTCAGGTAATAATTCACCATCTCGCTGTTGGGCTCTTCGAGTGGGAAAGCATTTATGAAATATGAACGGGCATACAAATACTGAATGTCGTCTGCTCCCAGATGGTTGTTTTTCAGGTATTCTTTGTCATTCGTTTTAAGCTCGTCGAATTCTTTTTGTGCCGTTTCGTCGAGGTATGCAATGGCTTTCCGGAGCATTTCTGCCGTTTCGCCGTTGTCGGTCGCGCTGAATGCTTTCATGCTTGCCAAATGCGCAAATCCCGAAACCACGTGCTGCGTGATGTAGCGGCTTTCGGGCATGCCTTTGAACCACGGCCAGCCGCCATTTTCGTACTGCATATCGGCCAGTTTTTTTAGTGCTGAAGCCTGTTCGGAAGACATTCGGTTGAGGTCGAACAAAATGCCGATGCGCTCTTTTTGCTCGGTTTCGTTTTTGGCCTCGGCAACCCACGGACTTTCCTGCAACAGCACCGATTTCAGTTCCTCGTTCTTCTCGAGTTTCGATTTCAGCGCGTCGGGCGAAGTAATTTTCCAGCTTTCGAACACCCGCTTGATTTTCGGATTGCTGTTGGCAATGGAAGTGGCCAAACTGTTGGCATAATAACGGCTGAAAAGTTGCTCGGCGCATTCGTGCGGATACTCCATTAAATAAGGCAAGGCCTGCACCGCGTACCAGACCGGGTTGGAGGTAAATTCGAGCGACAACCGGTAATTTTTCAGGGTTGAGCCAGCTTTCCCGGAATTGAGCAGCTTATCGAAACTGAACGTTTTCTGCTGATTGCCTTTCACCGGCAGTGGCAGCGATTCTGTCACCAGCATTCGGTTGGTGAGCACCGGAATAGCCGCCTCTTCGCCGTCGGAAAACGCGCCGGATGATGCGGTAATGCGGTAAACCACCGCCTGCAATCCTTCAGGAATGTTTATTTTCCACGAAACAGAAGCGCTGCCGCCTTTGGCCGCCGAGAACGGTTTAGCGGTTTGCTGTACATTCAAAAGCTGATCGACCGGCTGCATGGTGAACGCGTCGAAAAAATGCAATTCGGCAGTGCCCGAAAGATCGCCAGCACTGATGTTCGATATTTTGGCGGCAAATTCCATCGAGTCGCCCTCACGTAAAAAGCGTGGTGCGTTTACGAAAACCATCAGGTCTTTTTGCGTAACCAGCGTTTTTTCAATTTGCCCGTATTTCAGGTCTTTCGTGTGTGCCAAAGCCATCAGTTTCCAGCGGGTCAACGCTTCAGGTGCCTTAAATTTCAGCACAATTTCGCCCTTTTCGTTGCTTGCCAATTGCGGATAGAAAAACGCTGTTTCAGCAAGGTTCTTGCGGATTTGGATGGGTTGTGGCTCGGAAGTTTTTTTGATTAGTGAAGAACCATTTTCTTCTATTGAATCAACAACCACCGGGGCAACATATTTTACTCCAGTTGCAACTTGTTCGTCGCTAATCATCAGCTTTGATTGGTTGTCACCTTCCTCCATTGGTGCAGATGCCTCCATAACGGCGACTGCATCCGTATTTAACCCTCTGGCACTTTTCATCATGAACCTCTTCCTTCCACCAAAATATCCATTTCCAAGCCCAAACCCAAACCAGTTTAGCTGGTCGTATCCTCTAGATACTGTTGGGTTTAAAAACTCGGGATAATAATATTGATTACTAGTTTCCAATCCAAAGCTTTGAACTCCCCATCTTCTGGAATCGTAGCGCGAATTGTAAAGGTTAAAAAACCAATTTAGCGAAGCGAATTGATCGAGCGAAGCATCGTACATTGAGGCAAGTAATTCTCCTGCAACGTTCTCTCCATTGTTGTCTTTCAGGATAATTTGCCATTCTTCATTTTGTCCGGGAGCCAATTTGCTGCGGAACGAGGCAAGCTGAATATCCAGTTTCTTATTTGAAAAAGGCACCTGAACAACATGATTGTCAGTAAAAACGCGGTTGTTTTTTACTGCTACGAGCCCAATTGAAAAATTGCCACGATATTCTTCTTTTACAGGAATTGAGATTAATTTGCGTTCTGCATTCAAAGTGAGAAATTGCCTTTCCAAGACCTTGTCATTGAGAACCAGCTCGTACATTATTTGAACTCTCTTTTCAGGAGTCTCAACCAACAACTGTACATTTTGGCCTGGTTCGGCGGTAGAATTTAGCAGGCGGAACGAAACTGGCGTCGTGATTGAAGAGCGCCCGTTTTGCGGCAAAAACGTATTAACGCATTTGGTATAGGAAACTTTCTCTCTAAAAGCATCATTCGTATTTATTTCTACCAGATAATTTCCTGGCTGTATGCTTTTTGTCGCCTGAATCAGCGAATCTTTTGGAGTTGAGAAATCGGCAGAATACACGACTTCTCCTTTCTTCCAGGTAGTTACATCGTTCTCGTTGTCGTACACCTCGTTCGGAAATGCTTTTTCGAACTCGCTTCGGGTCATCGTAAAGCGGTCGGGGCGATTCCATTTGCGCGCATACAGCACACGATCAGGGCTTTGTAGCTTCGTAACTTTGATGGTTCCCGAAGCTTTCTCTTTTTCGCCATTCAGGTTGGTGGTTGAAAGCGAAAACTGAAAGCCTTTCTCCAGATTCACTTCTTCGGCCAGATTGGTAGCAATAAGTAACGACTGATAGCCCACCGAAACCGTCGTTTCGGCTTCGTGCGTTTCGCCGTTGATGTCGGTTACTTCCGCCTTTACGGTGTACGAAAAAACAGGCTGATTTTTTTTGTCGAACGAATTATCGGGAATGGCATCAAAAGTAACTTGGAACGAGCCATCGGCAGCAGTTTCGGTTTCGCCGTTGGTTAATTCCATGCTGGTTTGCCTCGACATATACCGGCCCACATTCCAAAAATAAGGGAAGTGAATTTCGCGACTCACTCTATATTTTACTTTGCCGCCCGACACCGAACTTCCGGCATAGGCCATCGCTTTTCCGGTAACCGTGACCGGTTTCCCCAATTTGTACGAACCTTTCACAGGCTCAAAGTTCACCTCAAATTTCGGGCGTTTGTACTCTTCCACCTGAAAGTAGGCAGCCCCAGTTTCGCAACGAATATCCATTTGCCCGGTCAGTACATTTTGTGGAGCGGTGAAACTTCCTGCGAAAGAACCAAATTCGTTCGTGGTTAATCTCAGTTTCGAAATCACCTGATTGTTTGCATCGAACAGCGAAACTTCGGTTGTGTATTTGGGCTTAATTTTTACTTCATCACCCTTTCGTTCAAGCACAATTCCTTTAAAATAAATGGTCTGCCCTGGGCGGTAAATGGCGCGGTCGGTAAAAAACTGGGTTTGAATTGTTGTATGAGGTTCCTGTTTCGGAGAATAATATGTATTGAAATTTTCTTCTGTACCCAAGCAATCATTTTTTGAAGTAATTTCAAGGTAATAATTGAGGTACTGTCCATCCTTATTTTTTGGTTTAATGGTCACCATACCGTTCTTATCTGTGTAATATTTTTCACCGCCGCTAGCTTCCATTTTTCGGGTTTTGGGCGAATATTCTCTAAATAAAGGCTGAACCGTGACTCCGGCAAGAGGTTGACCTGTTTCGCGGTGCAAAACCATCACGTCTTTGCTTTCATTGTTGTTGCAGGCGATGTAGCTGATGTTGCTGCACCAGAAGGTAGCCGAGACCACCACTGCCGATTTCTTCGGAAATTCCGGATTATTGCTTGCCAGAAGCACATAATAGCCTGCCGGCAAAGCCGGAATTTTCACTTCAGCCGAATGTTCGCGGTAGTCGCCGTCGTCGGGCAAAGCTTGTTCCCAGGCAATAGCCGGTTTTAGTTTCAGGTATTCAACAAAACGGGCGTCATTGTCTTTTTCGCGCAAATCGCGTTCAGTTTCTGGAGCAACCTTTAGCAAACGAAAATAAACTTTGGGTGCGTTTCGGTAGCTAACCAGCGTCAATGCCGGTTTCTGAACAGGAACTGCATTCGAAATAGTGACCAAAAGTGAAGGCTGCTGAATGCTTTCGAGCAAAGCCTTGCAATTTTTGCCGCCAAAACTTTCAGGAAAACGGGAAATGGCTTCCTGGCAAATCTCCACTGCCTTTTTCTTGTTCCATTTTTTCTCATGATTTATCGGCTGACCTTCTGTGTTTTCCCCGTTGTACGGGATTATTTCAGGATCGTCACCATTCAGTAATTGTGCTATGTACCAGGCAATTTCAGCCGATGCCTCGTGATTGGAATACTGGTTTTGCAGTTCTGTCAGTGCCGCCAAATACAGGCTGTCTTTTTCGGGAAGCGTGCTTTTGTCATGTACCAAATTCAGTCGAGAAAGGTTGGCGTCGATCAGAGCGGTTGGCTCGGTATCGTTTTGGTGCAAGGCGATAATTTTCTGAAGCAACTTCAATGCATGAAAATCGAACGAAAACGAGTCGGGCGAGTTGATATTCAGCTTTGTAAATTCGGCTGTCGGGTTGAAATATTGTTGGTTATTGATTGAAAACGAATTTGCAGGAGTCGTAAGCCCGGCGTCGTTCGACGAATAAAATTCTACGGCTCGAAACGCCAAAAAATCGAACAAAGTGGGTCGGAATTTCTCCGAATCTTCCTGCCTGATCAATATCTCAGAAAAAGATGAGATCGGCAATTTCTTCAGCAAATCTTTGTCGGTAAGCGACTGCGCATAGTTTTCCATGCTGGCAGCAACCAGTTTGCGGGCATCCCAGGTAGCCAAATCGTCGGGAACAAAATTGGCCGTTTCGCTGCGGTTCAGGATATTCCAGCGGTTATTCTGAAAATACCGCCAGTAAAGTTCGGCCAATATCGAACTCAATATCTGCTTGTTGGGCGACTTAGCCTGTGCAATTTCGGCTTTGGTTCGTTCAATCGCTGTTTTGTAAAAATCTTCCTGAAAGTCGGCTTCCAGCTTCATTTTATACATGGTTGCTTTGATGAACGGGTTGGTTTCTCCTGAAGTTTTCGCTTCAGTATATATGCGGTTAACAATCTCGAGCGCCGATTGCGGCTGCCCGATATTCGACAGTGAATCAACATTTTGCCAGTTGCTGGCATAACGGCTTTGCGAAAAAGTAACCAATCCTGAAAACAAGAAAACGAGGCAGATCAATTGTTTCATGGCAATACTTATTGAGTTGATGTGAATTTAGCAATAAAAGTTGAATGCGTATGTCAATTATGATGCCAGAAAGGTGGGTCGAAGGTAAAACAGCCTGGATTCCTGGCAATCGCTGATGTTTTTCGCTTAACACATTTCAGTACGATTTTTAAATGCGGGTTTTTCGTTCCGAATTGTATCGGTTTGATAGAATAGAACCATTTGTGTTGCAAAAAATTAGGAATCAAAACAAAAAGATGCTTTATAAGATCAATTTAAAATTCAATTAACTGTATTAATTACAATTTTATTTTGCTAAAATCGCAGGTGCCAAAATCGTAGCTTTGGAAACGAATCGACGAATTTTTCTGAAGTCGGTTTTGGTTTTTTTTAATCCAACTATCATTAACTTATGGAGAACATTGATCAACTAAAAACCGTCAAATTTTACAGCGGTGTTGAAACGCCTTTGGAAATGCACAAAGTGCGCGTGGTTCAAAAGCTGAACCTTTTACCAATTGAAGAGCGACGAGAATCGATTTATGAGGCCGGATTTAATACATTCCTGCTCCAAAACAAAGATGTTTACCTCGATATGCTTACCGACTCGGGTACTAACGCCATGAGCGACAACCAGGTTGCAGCGATGAGCGTTGCCGATGACTCTTATGCCGGATCGGCCAGTTTCACCAAACTCGAAAAAGCTATTTCCGATGTTTTTAACCAGAAATATTTCCTTCCGGTTCACCAGGGCCGCGCAGCCGAGCACATCATCGCCAAAGCTTTTTGCCGTCCCGGAACGGTTGTTCCGATGAACTACCACTTTACCACAACCAAAGCACACATCGAAATGTGCGGTAGCACGGTAGCGGAGATTTATACCGACGAGGCGCTGAAAGCCAAAAGCAGTTTCCCGTTCAAAGGCAATATGGACATCAATAAACTGAAAAACATTATCGCTGAATGGGGCGCTGAAAATGTAGCCTACATCCGTTTCGAGGCCGGGACAAACCTTATTGGCGGGCAACCGTTTTCGATGGCTAACCTGCGCGAAGTGTCGGCTTTGGCCAAAGAACACAAAATATTGATGCTGATGGATGTCAGCTTGATCAACGAAAACCTTTATTTCATTAAAGTGCGCGAAGAAGGTTACCAGGACAAATCCCTGAAATCGATCTTGCACGAGATGTTAAGTTATACCGATTTTTCGTATTTCTCAGGACGTAAAGTGAGCTGTACCCGTGGCGGCGGTATTTGTACCAATAACCACGATATTTATATGAAAATGCGCGACTTTGTTCCGCTTTTCGAAGGATTCCTTACTTACGGAGGGATGAGTGTGCGCGAAATTGAAGCAATGGCCGTTGGTTTGTACGAAACGCTCGATTTTAATGTAATCAGCCATTCTCCTTCGTTCATCAAATATTTGGTTGAATCGCTCGATTCAAAAGGTATTCCGGTTATCACGCCTGCCGGTGGTTTAGGCTGTCACCTCAATGCAGGTGAGTTTATTTCTCATGTTCCGCAAACGCAATATCCGGCAGGGGCTTTGGCTGCTGCTTTGTATGTTGCTTCGGGTATTCGCGGAATGGAGCGCGGAACCATTTCGAGTGTGCGCGATGCCGACGGAAACGATGTGCTTTCGGATGTAGAGTTGTTACGTCTCGCTTTTCCTCGTCGCGTGTTTACATTGTCGCAGGTTAAGTATGCCGAAGATCGTATCCAGTGGTTGTACGATAACCGCCACCTGATTGGCGGGCTTGAGTGGGTGGAAGAACCACCGGTACTTCGTTTCTTTGTGGGTAAACTGAAACCTATTGGCGACTGGGTCGAAAAACTGGTGGCTAAATTTCGCGAAGATTTTGGCGATAGCTTATAAAAAATTAGGAATACAAAGAAAGGCCCGGAACGTTAATGTTTCCGGGCTTTTCGTTGTATATGACAGGGCTTCATTCAGGTAACTGGTTCTTATTCGTCAGCAATACATATCGTGATTTCCTTTTTTAACTTTTTCGAGCAACATGATGGCGCGCTCGCGGGCAATTCCGTGCATCTCGTTAATGACGTCTTCAATTAGCCCTTCGCCAATCAGCTTGGTTTCGTATGAGGCGTAATCCATCAGGTACTCCTGAAAAGTAGAAACAGCATTGGGGTTGCAATGGTTTTTGATGTCGCCGGGTTTGGCGCGGTCCATGAAATCCTGACCGGTGCGGCCCAGCCGGTAACAGCCTGTGCAAAATGATGGAATGTAGCCCATTTCGGCTACATCGCGGATTACTTCGTCGAGCGGACGGTGGTCGCCGAGGCAGAACTGGCTTCCGTCGTCTTCGTGCAATGAATCGGTGTAACCGCCCGGATTGGTGCGGCTTCCGGCCGAAATTTGTGAAACGCCCAGCGCAAAGGTATCGCGGCGCATGTGCGCTGTTTCGCGGGTTGACATGATGATGCCGGTGTATGGGACAGCCAGCCTGAGAATAGCGACAATTTTCCGGAAATCGAGATCGGAAACAGCATGTGGCGGGTGCAAAGCAACATCCGACCCTGTAGCTGGCTCAATGCGCGGAACGCTGATGGTGTGCGGGCCAACGCCAAAAACCCGTTCCAACTCCTGAATGTGCTGCATCATAGCCAGCAACTCGAACCGAAAATCAAACAGTCCGAACAGCACGCCAATGCCTACATCGTCAATCCCGGCTTCCATCGCGCGGTGAAAAGCGGTGACCCGGTAATCGTAGTCGGCTTTCTTTCCGGCGAGATGTACATTATGATAGGTTTCAAGGTGGTATGTTTCCTGGAAAAGCTGAAATGTTCCTATTTTGGCGTCTTTCAATAATTTGAATTCAGGAAGATCGAGCGGCGCGATGTTCACATTTACGCGGCGGATCTCGCCATTTCCAACTTTCGCATCGTAAATGGTCGCGATAGAATCCAGCACATATTGAAACCCTTGTTTGGGGTACGATTCTCCGGCTACCATCAACACGCGTTTGTGTCCCTGACTCACCAGAATCTCGGTTTCCCTTCTGATTTCGTCCTGAGAAAGCGAGCGACGGACAACCGCTTTGTTTTTTGCCCGGAAAGCGCAATAGGTACACTCGTTGGCACACAGGTTGGAGATATACAGTGGCGCAAAAATAACCAACCGCTTTCCGTATATTTTTTCCTTGATAATGTTGGCTTCCTCGAAAAGCTCGAACAATTGCATCGGATCGCTGATATTCGAAAGAACGGCAACGTCTTCGATATTCAGTCCCTTCATTTCCTTCGCCTTGTCGAGCACAGCGCGAACTTTGGCGGGCTCGGGTCGCTTGTTCTCTTCAAGAATCCGGGCAATTTCCGATTCGTTAATAAAAGCTGACATATTATTTGAATTCAAAATTTTAAATCAAAGGTACTACTCCCACTCCAAAAATGGATGATTAATGATATACTTGTACCTTCTTTTTTATCACACGAAGCTTTTATGCCCGAAAATTCGATTCATCTGCTGTCGATTGTAAGTGTTACGGTACTTAGCCTCGCTGTAACCGTTTGGTATAGCTGGCTGACATATAAGCAAAAGATAAAACCGGCGCTGGCCATGTGGATTTTCTTCACCATTGCGGTCGCTATCAGTTTGGCAACTTACCTGAAGTCGGGAAAATTCAGCCTGCTTGACAATATTCTGAATACAGCAGATTTAATCCAGGTTTCGGCAATTTCGGTGATGATTTGGTTGTACGGCGATCATACTTCGCGACTGACGCGCTTCGACAAAGGCTGTCTCATCGCGGTTTCCATTATTTTGGCATTCTGGCTGGTTTCGAAGAATCACATCATCACCCACACCTTAACGCAGGGAATCATGGTAATTGCCTATTTCCCGGTTGTTGCCCGCTTGTGGAAAACGCGCGAGAATACCGAATCGTTTATTCCGTGGACGGGCATGTTGCTGGCACCTGTATTGTCGTTACTATCGAGCAAGGGAACCCTGGCAACCATCTACTCCGTACGCGCCATTATATGTATTTTAGTGCTGATGCTGCTGATGTTGCGGGTGGAGTATTTGGGAAGAAAGGCTCAGCGCCCTTTGCCCCGCAAATAATATAGTTTATTGAGCGGGTGACTTCGATTCACCCGCTCAATAGACAAACCTTATTTAAATTTTCGGTGATTTTCTTAAATAAGGATGTTCGCTAATTAAGTTTTTGCCTTCTGCCTTAACTTTGGCCATCAATAAAAAAGGGCAAAACTTTCGTTCTACCCTTCTTTTATTTCCTAATGACTTTTTCTTTTTCCGGATTCTATTTGCACTGCACTTTTGCCCAGGTATCTTTTAACTGAACGGTGCGGTTGAATACCAGCTTTTCAGGTGTCGTGTCGGGATCGATGTTGAAATATCCCAAACGTTCGAACTGGAAATGATCCAACACTTTAGCATCTTTCACAAATGGTTCGATGTAGCATTTCGGTAAAATGCTCAATGACTCTTTGTTCATAAATTCCTTGAAATCAATGTCTTTGTGTCCGTCTGGCTCTTCGTCTGAGAAAAGGCGATCGTACATGCGTACTTCGGCCTCAATGTTTTCGGTTGCCGAAACCCAGTGAATGGTCGATTTTACTTTACGGCCATCGGGCGAATTACCGCCACGTGATGCAGGGTCGTAGGTACAATGAATTTCAACTATTTCGCCATTGACATCTTTCACCACGTCGGTGCAGGTTATAAAATAAGCGTAGCGTAAACGCACTTCAACACCGGGTGACAAACGGAAGAATTTCTTAGGCGGATTTTCCATGAAATCGTCACGCTCGATGTACAATTCTTTGGTGAATGGGACCTTGCGTGTTCCCATCGACTCGTCTTCAGGGTTGTTGATGGCGTCCATTTCCTCCACCTGACCTTCAGGATAATTGGTAATCACCAACTTTACTGGGTCAAGCACGCCCATCACACGCTGTGCCCGTTTGTTCAGATCTTCGCGAATGCTGTATTCCAAAAGAGCAACATCGGTTACCCCATCGGTTTTGGTAACACCTACACGTTCGGCAAAAGCTCGAATCGATTCAGGCGTATAACCACGGCGGCGAAGTCCGCAAATAGTGGGCATCCGCGGATCGTCCCAACCATTTACGTGACCGTCTTTCACCAATTCGAGCAGTTTGCGTTTGCTCATGACGGTATAGTTGAGGTTCAAACGTGAGAATTCGATCTGGCGAGGACGATAATCCGAATCTTTCAGTTGATCGACAAACCAATCGTATAACGGGCGGTGAACTTCAAATTCGAGGGTGCAAATCGAGTGGGTAATACTTTCCCAGTAGTCGCACTGGCCATGAGCAAAATCGTACATTGGGTAAATGCACCATTTGTCACCAGTTCGGTGGTGAGGTGTTTTCATAATGCGATACAAAATTGGGTCGCGCATGTGCATGTTGGGCGAAGTCATATCAATCTTTCCGCGCAAAACACGCTCACCTTCGTTGAATTCGCCTGCTTTCATCCGCATGAAAAGATCGAGGTTTTCTTCAACAGTCCGATTCCTAAACGGGCTTTCGGTTCCCGGGCGAGTTGGTGTTCCTTTCTGAGCACTGATGGTTTCAGCATCCTGATCGTCGATGTAGGCTTTGCCTTCCTTGATTAGTTTTGCAGCAAAATCAAAAAGCTTGTCGAAGTAATCCGAAGCGTAATAAAGGCGATTGCCCCAATCAAAACCCAGCCAGTGCACGTCTTCCATAATGGAATCAACATATTCGGTATCTTCTTTCGAAGGATTGGTATCGTCGAAACGAAGGTTGGTCAATCCGTTATATTTCTGAGCGGTACCAAAATTCAGGCAAATCGATTTGGCATGGCCAATGTGCAAATATCCATTGGGTTCCGGAGGAAACCGTGTATGAACTCTTCCATTATTTTTACCTGTACTGATTTCTTCTTCAACTATCTGGTGAATGAAATTATTCGATTTTACTCCATTGTCATTGTCAATAACATTCTCGCTCATGATCTTTATTTTTTTATGTCTATTTTCTAAAAGTCAATTCTGACAAATGTATAAAATGATTTCAGGACACAGATATTCACTAGTTTGAAAATTGATTTCCGAAGCAATAAAATTAATTTTGCGAGACAAGATTCGTGGATTTGAAAATTTGGAGATGAGACAATTGGTTTGTGAAAGATTTTTATTTCTCCGTACTTCGAATCTAAAGAATAGTAAGTTGTGAATCGATAAATCGTAAATAGTTATGGCGCTAATTGAGATTGAGGGAATGGAGTTTTATGCCTTTCACGGGCATTTTGAGGTGGAGAAAGTGGCTGGCAACCGTTTTTGGGTTGACCTGAGACTGGAAGCCGATTGCAGTAAAGCCGGAGAAACAGACAATTTGGATGATACGCTCGACTATCAAAAAGCTTATACGGTAGTGAAAGAAGAAATGGCGATCCCGTCGAATTTGCTGGAACATGTAGGGCAACGGATTGTTAGCCGCATCAAAACCGAGTTCTCTGATACGCGAAATATTGCTGTGAAAATATCGAAGATGACACCTCCAATGGGTGGACAAATCGAAAAAGTAAGTGTGACAACTTTCGGGTAAAGAAGATCTGAAGATGTGGAAATTTGAAGATTTGAACATAGAAAGAATGGTTGTATGGCTAAATGGTTAAAATGATTTGCAACTTAATAATTAAGCAATTTAACAATTTATCGCCTTCCAATTTCGAACTCTAGCTCACCTTAAAAAATCCGCGCTCAAAGGTTGCTGATTATTGTTTAGGAAAAATACTGAAAAAGAAATTGTTAAAAGCAGTAGGGTAGTTTAATTGTTATTCGGATTATTGGTGAAATTGAAATTTGGAAGTCACTAAAAATTCGAGAAACATGAAAACGAAAATTCTGACATTGCTTGTATTTTCAGCTTTTGCGTTCTTTGCGTGTCAAAAGAACGATACCTCTTCTACTGCCGATCAAACTACTTCAATTCTTAAGTCGGCTACCATTGTTACTTCGGACGTTGCTGTGCAAAGTGCTTCGCTTGAAACGAGTTTGGAAGCGGATTTTTACGCTGGCTACGAACGTATTCTGCGTCAGCTTGCGCATATAAAAGGAAAACGCCGTGATTTACTCCGCGGGCAGGGAGCATTCCACTACATCGAGGGCGAGACACCAACAGTAAGTATCGACACTGCCGCTGCCGGTTACCCTATTACGATTGTGATTGATTACGGCGATGGAGTTGAAACTGATCATGGTAAGGTAATAAAAGGTAAAGTAACCGTGGTTATTAATGGGGATAAAAACACCGACGGCAGCACCAGGGCCATTACTTACGAAAATTGTGCGGTTGATACCATTAGTGTTAACGGTACCAGCAACGAGAAATTCGTTGGAGACAATGTGTCAACCCGTAAAATAGTTTCCAGCAGCGATGTAACTTTTGCCATTACCGATGGAGCAACTTTCGTAAGAAAAGGCGACGAAACCAAAGAGTGGCTGGCAGGCGTAAGTACACCGAAAGACCCGAGTGATGACAAAGTTATCGTTACCGGATCTGTAAATGTGAATAACATTACCGACAGTATTTTGTACTCGAAAACGATCACAAGCGGGCTGACCAAGTTGGGCGATTGCCGGTACATCGTTTCCGGAACTGTTGAATACAGTCAGGCTGGCAGTGTTATTGGAACACTCGATTACGGAGATGGCACTTGCGACAACATTGCAACATTGGCCGTGGGCGGGACAACAACCGAAGTGACATTGAAAGGCCCGGGGAAAGGGCATAGCTCAAAAGATCATAGTGGAGGAACCTCAAGTTCAACAGCGACTGGTTCCAATTAAATAAACAGCAAATTGGTCAAAAGAGGACAGAGCTGTTGTCGGAAATGACGGCAGCTCTGGTTCTGTCAGAAAAATCGCTTTTTCAAAACATATATAAAATCAGGATATTGAGGTAAATTTTACATTTTCTGTAGTTGCTAATAAATTTCTTTCAAACATTTCACGATTAAAGTATCTTTGGAGCAGATGAAAAGCGTATTACGTTGAGAAAGGAAGAGTTTAAATCATTGTTTGATACTTATTTCGAGGATGTTCGGAGATATGTTCTGTATCGGTCGGGCGACGAAGATATTGCGACCGATATTGCGCAGGAAACGTTTATGCGGATTTGGGAAAAACAGATGATTGTTGATCCTCAAAGGGTTAAAGGCTTACTCCTTAAAATTGCAAGCGACCTTTTCATTTCACAATACCGCAGAAAACAAGTTGCCAACAACTTCTTCAATACCTTTCAGCCCACGGGTAAAAGCTCAACTCCTGAAGATGAACTTAATTTTCAGGAATTATTAAAAGCATATAATGTTGCATTGCAAACAATGCCCGAGAAACAACGAACTGTGTTTTTGATGAATAGAATTGACGAACTGAAATATAAAGAAATTGCCGACCAGCTTGGTCTTAGTGTAAAGGCTATTGAAAAAAGAATGAGCCTGGCGCTCGAACATTTGAAAACCCACCTGAATGATAAGGTGAATGGAATTATCCTGTTTTTTGTCGGGTTCAGGTTCTGTTGGGATAAAATAAGAAATGCAAGTGAAGCAAAATAAAGAACATATTAACCTTGACGGAATTGACCGGCACAGCAGGAATTTTTTCTCCGGCGGAAAATTTAACTGGAAGAAAAGTAGTGCTGAGGTTTGGGCTTCAATTGAACAACAGATTGATGATCAGACTAAAGGGCGTTCTTTGTTGTTTAATTTCCCGATGGTTAATTGGGCTGTTGCAGCGAGCATTGCTCTTTTAATTGCTGCCGGAAGTTATTTGCGTTTTCATTCGGTTGAAATAGTTGTTCCGGTTGGCGAGCATGCTGTTGCCGAATTGCCCGATCATTCAAAAGTTGATTTGAACGCTCAAAGTAAGTTGTCATACTATCCGTATTGGTGGAAATTCTCGCGCTTGGTAAAGCTGGAAGGCGAAGGGTTTTTTGAGGTTCAGAAAGGAAAGAAATTTACGGTGCACTCGGCCACAGGAACGACTCAGGTGGTTGGAACAAGCTTTAATATTTTTGCAAGGGAGAATATTTATAAAGTAACCTGCGTTACAGGGAGTGTAAAAGTGAGGTCGAAGGCTGGATACGAAGCCTTACTCAAGCCAAACAGCAAAGCAGTAATCCAGGCCGACGGTAAAATCAATGTGATGAATCACGTTGAAACCTATTCGGAAATATCGTGGAAAAAAAATGTTTTCCTGTTTACTGCGTCGCCCGTATTTCAGGTTTTTAAAGAAATAGAACGGCAATATGGTGTGCATATCGAAGCCAAGATTGACGATCAGTCGCTTTACACCGGAAATTTTACCAAAGACCAAAATGTTGAGGAAATTCTAGAGTACGTTTGCCCGGCACTTGGTTTGAAATACATTCGGAAATCGGCAGGTGAATATCTCATTGTTCAGAAGAAAGATGAATGACAAGACGGTTAATCATATTGTTTACATTTCTCCTTGCCTTTCTGGAGGGATTTTGTCAATCTGAGGTTATTCAGGTTAACGCGAAAGAACTGCCGTTGAACGTCGTCCTCCTTCAATTGCGAAATCAATATAATTTCAATTTTTCGTACAGTGAAGATCAGGTTTCAAAATACAAGGTAACGGTTATAAAAACGTTCAAATCGAAGTTGGAAGCCATCGAGTATTTGCTTAAGGAGCTACCGTTCAGGGTAAAAAAAGTGGACGAGGTTTTTATTATTATTCCGGATAAGAAAAAGCTCAGGGAAGGGCAGAAGCGGTTACAAACGCAAATTACCGGACAAATTGTTGAAGCAGGCTCTTACGAGCCTTTGCCATTTTCGTATATTCTGATCAATAACCACCCGATGATTGCCGATGTAACCGGTAATTTTAATTATATATTGGCAAGCGATACTACTTATCATCTTCGGATTTCTCACCTGGGTTATTTTATTTACGATACCGTTTTTGTTGCCAACGATTTCAGGCAATATAAACTAGTACCGTCGAGCATAAAGCTTCCGGAAATAATGGTGAATAAGCAAGAGGTGGAAAAAGCTACCATGACTGGTGAAATGATCGGTAAAATAACGCTGAATACGAATATTTCTCATTTTTTACCTGGTCAGGGTGATAATTCTGTATTCAATCACATAAGGTTAATGCCTGGGATCCAGGCTGCCGGAGAACAATCAACTGATTTGCTTATCTGGGGAAGTTATGAAGGACAAAGTCTTGTTACATTTGACGAATTTACCTTGTTTGGCCTTAAAAACTACAACGATAACATCAGTGTAGTTAATCCCTTCCTGGTAAAAACTATTGAAATACTGAAAGGTGGTTTTGATTCGAAATATGGGAACCGGGTTGGCGGAATTGTTAATATTATTGGCAAAAACGGGAATTCACAAAAGCCAGTATATAGTTTCAATATAAATCCAACAACATTAAATGGAATGGTTGAAATACCGATATTGAAAAAATCGTCGCTATTGGTGGCTTATCGTCAAACTTATTATAATTTGTACAATTCCGGCGACTTTAATATTTTTGCGCCAACACATCAACCTCCTAAAAATAAGACTATTGAGCAAGTAGATCAAGGTTCAAAGATTGACCTGTCAGTTTATCCAGACAATTACCGTTTTAGGGATTTAAACCTGAAGTTCAGCCGGAATTTTGATAATGGCGACCAGTTTTATGTAAGTATTTATGGCGGTGGCGATTATTTCCACCTCAATGCGAACGGGAATGTAATCAGGAGCATTAACGATGTCAGGCAAGGGAAGGAATCAGCCAACCTGTCGGTTTCTCTTCTTAACGAAGAGAAGAACCGGCAATATGGTTCATCTGTTTTTTACAGCAAAAAATGGTCGAGCGATTGGACAACCAAATTCATATTATCTCATTCAAATTTTACCCGGACGGTTAACGATCAGACTCAAACAACGAACAACGGAAATTTTGTTGTTTTAAAAAAGGATAAAACAAAAACAGAGAATGCAGCTACCGAAAATTCGATACGAATTGAAAACCTGGTGTATTTTCGGCATGGCCATCAGCTTGAATTTGGGGGCGGATTCTATAGCAATCGTGCCATTATCGATTACTATACAACCATTAATGGTACACAAAACCCCGATAATTTAAACCGTTTGATTAATAATAGATTCTATGCTTTCGCCGACGATAATCTGCCGATAGGAAACAGATTTACATTAAAAGCAGGTGCCAGGGTTAATGTTTCAACCAATTATACAAAGCTTTATCTGGAACCAAGGATTAATGCCAATTATCGATTAAATAAAAGTATGAAAATCAGCGCATCATGGGGCAGGTTTCACCAGTTTATCTCGAAAATTGCCAGTGTTGACCATGATCAGAACTACACTTATTTGTGGAGTGTGAGTAGTGCAGATGTTCCGGTTTTGAATGCTACGCATTGGGTTAGCGAATTCAGCTATTCAAAAAACAACCTGACTATTAATGTTGATGGTTATTATAAACTGACCAACCATATCACCGAGCGAGTGTTTGAATCGAGGGAGCAGGGGCAGATTCTTTCAACGAATGGGTACTTCCCTTATTTTGGAGACGCCAAGGCATTTGGAATGGATGTTTTCATCAAAAAGGAAATCGGAAAGCATTCTTTGTGGGCATCATATACCTTAAGCAAAGCAATGGAACGGCTGGCTGCATCCGGACAACCCTTGCCTGATTATAGTCTGGCGCCGCATCACCAGTTGCACGAATTTAAGACTGCCGGATTGCTTAATATCGGTCGATTTTATATTTCGGCTGATTACGTGTACGGATCTGGATTGGAAATACTAAGGAAAGTATTTGGCAATTCAACCGGCGATTTAAGTTACAATCGCGTTGATGCAGCAGTTACCTATCGTTTCACGCCCAAACGCTTCTCCGGCGAATTTGGAGTATCGGTAACGAACCTATTTGATACGCAAAACCTGAAGTATAACAATTTGAAAAACATTCAACTAACACCTGAATTAGGAGATGTGCGCGTTTATACCGATGCAGCAAGGTTTACACCAACTATTTTCCTGAAGCTGGTATTTTAGTTTCGGCATAAGTTTTTACAAAGTTCAAACTTATGACTGAACAGGGAGTTATTTCGTTTTTGAAAATCGCATCAACGCAGAGGCGTGTGGCTCGAGTTGAATTGTAAATTTATCGGTTACAGTTTCTTTGTTTTCTTTGGTCCAAAGGTCTTTCGCCTTATAACTTCCCGTGATTCCTAATTCATCCAAAGTAACCGACAAATCCGAATTGCCGGAATCATTTATGTTGAAAAATGCGACGTATTTGTCTTCCGAGTTTGGGACATCTGCCGTCCAGACAATTAATCCGTTTTCTGCTTTCAATTGCTTGTTGTTGATGCTGTTCTGGGTTACGGCTAAAACTTCGTCGTTGGTTAAAAGCGAAAGCGTGAATTCGTCGTTTGTGGGCAAATCGCCTCCAAACATGAGCGGCGACCTGAACATACACCAAAGGTTCATCAGCGTATATTGCTCGGGTTTGGAGAATCCCGTCATGCGGTCGTTACCACGCTCGGCTCGAAGTGCAATGTGTCCCAATGGAAGCATATCGGCATCGGGCCAGTGACCTTCGCCTATGTATGGCGCCCAGTCGGCACAACGTTTAAATTGAGGAGCGAGCATTTTCCAGTTGTCCCAGAAATCGTCGCAAATTCTCCACATGTTGGCATGATTAATAATATGACTGGCTCGTTTAAGTGGGGTAGCTCCCGGAGAGGTAGAGAAAACCATCGGGTGGCCGGTTTGGTCAATTGCTTTGCGAATCATTGCAATTTCGCCATGATGATACGGGCGCGATAAATCATCAACCTTCACGTAGTCAACACCCCACGACGCATATAAATCGAATATCGAATTGTAATAATCCTGAGCTCCGGCTTTAAGCGTATCGATGGTCTTCATGTCGTGCAACCAGCTACACTGAAGCGAATCGGAATAAATATCTTTTGCAGAGTACTGGCTGTCTTTGATCTTGCAGTTCTTTTTGATCGCTTCAACCGGAATTCCGCGCATCAGGTGAATGCCAAATTTTAAGCCTTTGGAATGAACGTAATCGGCCAGCGATTTGAATCCGTTACCATTTGCAGCCGAAGGGAACCGGTTTACTGCCGGGGTGAAACGGCCATGTTCGTCCATCGTATAAATGGGGTCTTTTTCGTTGTATCCGCCAGATTTGTCGTTTTCAATATACCAACGAATGTCAACAACAACATATTCCCATCCGTGCGATTTAAGCTTTTCGGCCATATAATCGGCATTGGCTTTTACTTCGGTCTCGGTCACTGTTGGTCCGTAACAATCCCAACTGTTCCAGCCCATTGGCGGAGTTTTTGCATAATTTCTGAAACGAGTATTGGCCTTCTCCGGATTGGTTTTCACTTGTTTCCCGGTACACGAAGCAATTAGCAGCGAAATGATAATTACCGAAAGTAAACTTATCTTTTTCATAAATCTGGTTTTTAGCGATAGTCAGAAAAGTGTAAAAATAACATTTATAAGTAAATCGGTTGCCGGATTCAGAAATGTTTTTAGTTCAGGTTGTCATTCAAATGAACGCAACCTTTTGGGTGTTGGTGCGGTCTTAGGTTTTATTGTATCAAATTTTTAAAAATCAGGACAGAGATGAAACATTTATTTTTTTTGCTCATTCTTATCGGGCTGTTTGCTTGTGAGGAGGATAATGAAGTGACAGAACCCACGTTGCAATCGGTAACTGTTACTCCGGTTAAATTGTCAAATTCCGAAGTTTTTACTGATTTCTCGTTTGGAAGCAGTAAAGTAGGATATATCTGCGGAGCTATGGGCACATTGTTAAAAACAGAAGATGGCGGAGAAAACTGGACGAGTATAAAATCAGGTATTCAGCCTAGTTTAAATTGCATTCAGGCTCTCGATGAAAATAATGTGTATATGGCCCGGAACGAGCTTTACCACAGTCGGGATGGTGGAAAAAACTGGGCGACTTCAGGTTTGGAGAATATTGGTTCCGGGATTTTCGATATTGAATTTGTGAATTCTGCAACGGGGTTTATTGCCAAAAATGGAGTGATGAAAACTTCTGATTCGGGAAAAACCTGGCAACTGAAATTTGATTCGGGCACTGACGAAGAGTATTATGCTTTAACATACAATAAGTTGCAGTTTTTGGATTCTAAAATTGGTTTTTGTGCCGGTGGAAAAACCTACGACGGCAATTCGGTTGGAAATATGGTAAAAACAACGGATGGCGGCGAGACCTGGACAAGCCTGAAAATGAAAATGAGCCAGATTACTGCATTTTATTTTTTGGATGCCAATGTCGGTTTTGTGTTTAATTTTAATCAGGAATTGTGGAAAACAACCGATGGAGGAGCAAACTGGACGAAAGTAAGCTCTTCAATTCCAGATAAATACACTGATTGCTATTTTGTCAATGCTTCGAAAATTGTGCTACGTACATCCAACCGGATTTACCATTCTGAAGACGGGGGAGTAACCTGGACAAAAGATTTTGAACTATCGTCGGGAGACGGACAACTGGCGCGAATGAAATTTGTTGATTCGCATACAGGTTTTGTAGTTGGGAACAACGGATACCTGGCGAAGATTGTGCTCGATTAATAAAAACAAAAGAGGCAATCATTGCGGTTGCCTCTTTTCTACCCGATCATTCGATCAAATCTTCACAAAAAGTTCAGCTTTATCTCTTCTTACTTTGGCTTTGCCGTTTAGGTAATCGTTTTGTTCGTCGCGATAACCAAGGGCAAGAATAACTGTGCTTCGAAGTCCTTTATCAGCAAGTCCGAGTGCAGCATCCAATGCGTCCGGATCGAATCCTTCCATCGGAGTAGCGTCAACCTGCTCATCGGCGGCGGCTACCAACCCAAATCCCAAAGCAATATACGCTTGCTTTTGGTTCCAAATAAGCAATTGTTCAGGCGTTTTTCCTGAAATGGCTCCAACGGCCATGTTACGCATTCCGTCCAAAGCTTCAACCGGAATTCCACGTAATGTCGCCATCTGGTTGATATATTTGTCCACATTTTCAATACTGTAATCTTTCCATGCTGCAAATACAATAACATGCGATCCTTCAGTAATCTGAGGCTGGTTATAGATATCAGGGGCAATTTTGGCTCTGGTTTCAGCATCTTCGACCACAATTACCGTAAAGGGTTGCAATCCAATAGATGTTGGAGTCAGTTGAATCGCTTCCAAAATGTTTTCGATTTTTTCTGCCGGTACTTTTTCACCGTTCATCCGTTTGGTGGCATAACGCCATTTTAAAGTTTTTAATACGCTCATGTTTAAATTGTTTTAATGACTTTTCTAAATTTTAATTGTATAATCCAAATACAATAGTTACTTTTGGTGCCTCAATATTACAAAGTAACTTTTGAACATGCAATAACGCATTTAATTATAACCAGAGAACATGGAAGTAACTATTGCTAATAATCAAGAAGTTGACTTGCAGGAAAAAATTAAATTTTTTTTCGAAGGGAATGATCATCGACATGAGTTTTGCCCGGTGAGAGACATTATGGATCGGTTTGGCGACAAATGGTCGTTGTTTGTGATTTTGCATTTAGGCTATTCGGGCATAACCAGGTTCAACGAATTGAAGAACAAAATAGGAGGGATATCGCAGCGTATGCTTACCGTAACGCTCCGTTCGCTTGAACGCGATGGACTGCTTGTCAGGCGAATTTATGCCGAAGTTCCGCCAAGGGTGGAATATGAGCTTACTGATCTGGGACATGGATTGCTTCAGAAAATTTTTGAGTTGGCGCAATGGGCTGCTGAAAACATGGATCAGATTATTAATGCCAGGCAGGAATATGACCGAAAGCTTCAATAGATGTAATTTTTCTGAAGTCGATATTTTTCTTGTCGGGAGGAATAAAATTTTGTTATCTTTGCCAGCCCAAACGGGGAAGTCCTGTTTTAATGGTCGGTTGGCCGAGTGGTTAGGCAGCGGTCTGCAAAACCGTGTACGGCGGTTCGAATCCGCCACTGACCTCGATAAAAATTAGATCCTTCTACAAATTAATCGATTGTAGAAGGATTTTTTTTGCTGATTAGCGATTTCGATCCTTGTTTTGTTTTCTTCATTTCTGTAATTATTTCGCAATTCGCTTGCATATATTTGAGGTTCCCCAGTTTTTCTTCGTGTCAACCAACCTGTAATTGAATTATTTTAGCAAAAAGAAATATCATTTCAACTGTAAATTGGGAACAACGGTACCTCTGATCATACCTTTTACGAGATGTAATTATAATGAAATGATATTCAGAGTTTAATAGAGTTGATTTTCCGGGTTGAAAGCATCTCTGGAACAATGCACTAAATTTTCCTCTAAAAGGTTGGGGAAATTTGGTATCATCATTTCAGGAAGCTGTGTTGTCCCGGAATTATTGATCGGGCAAATATTTTCGGGACAACCATTTTTTTGGTTTATATTTGGAAGGTTTCCGTAAAATGAAAACAAGGTGCCAATGATCAAAAAAATTCTTTCATACCTGCTTACTCCTGTTTACCTGTTTTACTTTGGCTTTTTACTGGTGGTATTTCATCCTGTTCAGGTTGTAACCCGCCTGATCTGGGGTTACTCGGTGAGAAAGAAAGTAGTTGATGTTCTGAATTTTGCGTTGATATACGGGTTGAGAATAATAGGGGCAAGAATCACGTTTAAAGGTTTCGAAAAAGTCCCGGCAGATCGGCCAATAATTATCGTTGCCAACCACCAAAGCACTTTCGATATTCCCCCGGTAGTTGTCGGGTTTCGCAAAAATCACCCCAAGTTTATTTCAAAAAAAGAGCTTGGAAAGTGGATCCCAAGTATTTCATACAACCTTAGGCATGGCGGCTCGGTGCTCATTGATCGAAAGAACCCGCGCCAGTCGGTGAAAGATATTTTGCTTTTAGGTAAGCACATCGAGCAAAACAATTATGCCGCCTGTATTTTTCCTGAAGGAACCCGCACCAAAGATGGAAAAGTGAAGCCATTTATGCCTGCTGGAGTTGCTTCACTCGTGAAAGCCTCGCCTTCGGCACTCATTGTTCCTTTTGCCATCAGCGGAAACTATGAGCTGATGAAAAAAGGCTATTTCCCGCTCTCGTTTGGAGTTCAACTTCGCTATACTGTTTTCGATGCTATCGACCCTAAAGGCAAAGACATCAATGAACTTATTTTGCAGATTGAAGAGATGATCAGGAAAGAGGTTGAAAAATAAGACTATTTATTTTTTGTTGACATACTCAGCACCCACAAATTGCTTGATCCATTCCATCGAGCCATATTCTTTCTCCATTTGTTTGAGAAAGGCTTGTGCTTCGGTGTCGCGCTTGGTTTCGTAAAGGGCCTTTACGATAAACGTTCGAAGCAGTAACTTTTGCCAGTCGCACTTTTCGTTGGGGCGGGTATCCATTAACACAAGCGCTTTTCGAAACAGCGCAAGTCCTTCTTCTTTATCGCCGCCAAACGCCGCAGGACGGTACATTTGCGAGTTGCCTTTCTCGATGTAGCCTGCCGGATCACTCGGATCGAGACTAATCGCTTTCTCGATATGCGAAAGGCTCTTTGGCCCTAAAAATGGTGCTTTGTATGCAGCAAGTGATATCTTAAAACCATAGAAAGCCCTGACAGCGCGTGCAATTTTGCGCTCTTCGGATTCTTTTCCAGCAACACATCCAGTAAGTAATCGGCTTTGTCAATGTATTTTCGGGCAACATCTTTTTCTCCAAGCCCAATTTGGTAACCAACCAGTCCGTACATCGCTTTCACGATCTCGGTTTGCCATTCGATATTCTCAGAACCAGCGTTCTCCATTTCGGCAATCAAAGCCGGCCAGGGAGCCATCGTACCCGCCTTGTAGCTATCGTAGAAAGCACATTGGTAATACGCCAAATCTTTTTTCTGTGCACTGACTGAAAAACCAGCCAGCAATACCACGACCACAAGCAGATATTTTAATAATTGCATCATAAATTCATCTTTCTTTTTCCCCTAAAAACTGAACACTGCGACTGAACACTTTTCTCACAAAGGAATTTTCCGTCCTTTCCAGGTGGTTTCCTTTTTTACAATTCCAAAGATATTACGAAATACGATGGCTGTGAAACCCGCCATTTGCGCCGGATGCCAGGCAACCGACAGAAACATATTTTGCCGGCTCGCCCGCGCCACCGCCATTCGGTTAATAATCACCAACAGTACAAATAAACAGAAAAACCACCAGCCATTACCAATAAAAACGATGAATTGCCCGAAACAAACGATGAACCAAAACAGGAACATGACTGCGCGGCTTCCTCCAAAATACTCGTGAATATTACGCGAAAAACCTGCAACTGCCTCATCAAAACGGGAATACATCCGGCAATACACATCGCGGTTGCCGAGCAGAACCGCGATTTTTAAGTCTGAAGTTTTTACGAGTCGGGCAATTCGGATGTCTTCCACATTCTCGTTTTTTACGCGTTCGTGCCACCGAAATTTTTGGTATTCTTTTGCATCGAATAGCATAAATTGCCCGTTGGCAGCGGAAAGTGATGTCCACTGGGTTTTCTGAACCAAGATCATTGGCAGCAAACTTTGCAAAATCCAATTCATCACCGGAACGGTTGTCCACTCGGCCAGCGACTGCATTTTTTGCTGCGGAAACACCGACAAAAGCGCCAATTTTTTCTTCTGAAAAAAGGCAACTGCTTTTCGGACGGCATCCGAACTTAATTCCACATCGGCATCGAGAAAAAGGAGAATTTCTCCCGAAGCCTTTTGTGCCAGCTGGTGACAGGCAAAGTTTTTTCCCAGCCAATCAGTTGGAAGCTTTTCGCCCATGAACCACCGGAAACGGGGCTCTTCGCCTGCAAACCAGTTCAGGATTTCTTCAGTTCCGTCGCTGGAATGGTCGTTGCAAACGATTATTTCCAATTCAGGATAATCCTGTTGCTGAAGGGCAGCCAGCAATTTGCCGATATTTTTTTCCTCGTTACGTGCTGGAATTAAAACCGAAACTTTGGGCGTGGAAATCGGATTTTCATTCGGCAAATGAAGGCTGGACAAAAGATTTACCAGTGAAATCAATGTCCGGATAGCCAGAAAAACCAATATAAATCCTGCCAGGTATTCCATTATTCGGTTTGTTTTTCGATGCAACGTTGGTGAAAAGCGACGTATGCCGACTGGAGCGCCTCAGTAGTTCGCTCGCCTTCATACTTTTCAAGATAAACTCTTATTTCGGGTCGGGCATAGCCAAAGTAATCAACCAGAAAAACGGCAAATACAACTGCCAAATTCGCTATTTTGCCCGACAAAATTCGTGAGATTCCCTTTTGAAACAGCATGTTTTGCTGATGTTGCGTGATCATTGCCCCGGTTGGATAAATGGTGAGTAAGTTTTGGCGATCTTTCAAAATTTCGGCAGAATAATGCAGCGAACTCAGCAAATCGCGACTGTTTTTTTGCACCGAGAAAACGCCAATTTGGTTTAGGAACATCCTTTGCTTCAGGTTTTCCTCGTCCATCATCACATGAAATTTCCGGCGAAAAATAGTTCGGCTCAGCCAGTACGACCAATAGCCATCCCACCAGCTAAAATGGTTTTGCAGAAGCAATACTGATTGGTTTTCAGGTATTGACACTTCAGAAACTACAGTCATTTTCCGAAAATGTATGGCTTGCCGTAGCGCAAAGAAATTCCGAAAAAACCAGAACCAGAACAGATTGTGCCGGGCTTTGATCATGGCTGTCGGTTTTTAAGTTGGTAAAGTTTCCACCAGGGCGTGTGCGGCGAATCGTGGTGCTCGAAATGATAGCCGAAAAAATAACACGAAAGCATCGCCCACCAATGCGGCTTTTCCTGTGTCCGCGAGCGATGCGGCATCATTTCGCCGGAATGCGGCAACCGATGCGGGCGATAGGTTCCGAAGTAAAACAGTTGAAACGTAGCCAGAATGGATGGCAAAACCCAAAACAAAATCAGGTTGAGCTGCGGTATTTTCAGTCCAATTTGCAAAACATTGTACACAACGGCCAATACAACGAGTTGCACCCAGGTCACATAATTTTTCAGGAACGAAAACCACCAGCGCCAGAAATTTTGCGATTTGATGCAAAAATCGGGATCGCCCGCCTCGCCCGGGAAACGGTGGTGCAAATGATGCTTTTCGTAGAGCCGCTTATACGAAAGCGCGGCAAACAAATTGGTGCAAACCCGTCCGACAAAGCGATTCAGCGCCTGATTCTGAGAAACCAGCCGGTGCATCGCGTCGTGCGCCGTGATGAAAAGCCCAGTATAAAGATAAGTTTGCACCGCAATGTGAACAAGCGTCATGGGGCAAGTAGCCGATACCTCGACAAACGCCAGCGACCAAACCAAATGGCCGGCCCAAAGCAAAATAATTGTTGCGGCAATCAGGATACCCATAGCGGCGTGCGGGTTAAAAGGTTCAACAACAAAAAGAAAACGGCTTGCATAAGTAGTAACCACGCCGCCAGCCGGTTGTTCAGTTCAACCTTAAAAATCCGGATGATCAGGAACAAGGCTCCCGAAATCAAAAACCAGTCGAGGTAATTTTTTATTGGAATTTGGCCGCCGCTCCAACTCCACATTTGGGTTGCTACTGCCACCGGTCCCATAATCCAGTCGAACGCAACCATCGCCAGCGCACCTGCCAGAGGGAAATACCAGTTGTCGCGAATGGGGCGCAGCAGCGACGCCACGCAATAAACCAGCACCAGCCAGTTGAGCCCGATGGTGAGCGGTGTGTTCCAGATTGTCAGCCCGAGCGTTGGCCCGTATTCGTATGTCCCGAACAAGATTCTGGTGTTTACACCAACTAATTCGACAACAAATCCAGATAGTGCAATTGCAGCAACAACAAGCCAACTTTTCATATTCCGGGGTTCGTGAAAAGCGAGCAGCAGTATAGTGGCAGCCAGCATTCCGAAAGGCGTCAGGAATTGAAACAGCGGTCGCAACGGTTCAATCGCAAAACCTGCAACTCCCACCAGATACCAAACGGTGATCAGGATTTTGATCCATTGTGTGTTGTTGAGCCTTCTCATCATTTCTTCTGAAACTGTTCGCTTACCAATCCTTTCACAATTTTAGCCGACGACAAGCACAGCGGGATTCCGCCTCCCGGGTGCACACTTCCGCCTACGAAATACAAACCCCGAATGTCGTTCCTGAAATTGGGATGCCGGTTAAACGAAGCATAGCGACTATTCGAGCTGCTTCCGTAGAGCGAGCCGTTGACCGAACCGGTGAGCTTCCAGATTTCGGGTGGTGATAAAATTTCTTCGGCTACGATTTTTCCTGAAAGCGACGTTTTCAGCATTCGTTCCAATTTTTTCAGAACATATTGGCGCATTTGCGGAATCAGTTCGTCCCAGTTTTGCCCAACATCAGCAGGCGCATTCACCATCACAAACCAGTTTTCGCCTCCTTCGGGAGCATCACTTTTGTTGTATTTGCTGCTGATGTAAATATAAATTGTTGGGTCGGAATACGCGGTTTTCAGGCTGAACAAATGCCGGAATTCTTCTTCGTAGTGATCGCTGAAAAAGATATTGTGCACATCCAGTTCCGGGAAAGCTCCGTTCATGCCCCAGTAGAAAATCAGCGCCGACGAGGACCGTTCCTCCTTTTCTATTTTGGTCACCTTTTGGGCATCGGGCAATAGCGACGAGTAAAAGTGGTGAATGTCCACGTCGCTGATCACGACATCCGCCTCGTAAAAACCTTTGCCGGTCTTTACTCCGGATACTTTTCCTTCGGATTGCTCCACTTTCAGAACCGGTCCGTTCAGTCGAAAAACTACACCCAGCCGTTCTGCTTGTTTCACCAGCGAATCGGTAATCTGAAACATTCCGTTTTCAGGAACAAAAGCACCGAGATTGTGCTCCAGATGAGAAATAACGCTCAAAGTAGCCGGGGTTTGGTACGGATTGCTGCCATTGTATGTGGCATATCGGTCGAACAACTGCACCAGTTTTGGCTGCTCCAATTCTTCGGTATTGAATTGATGCAAGCTTTTGAATGCCTTTAGTTTTCCAATATTCAGTAATGTTTTCAGCGATTTCCGATTCAGCAGGTTTTTCAGCCGATGGAATGACCCGAAAATAAACAGGTCGGCGGTAAGATCGTAAACGGTGGCCGATTTCCGGAGGTAACTTTTCACCTTTTCCGGAGAAACGCCCAGCTTATCGCCAATTTCCTGCGAAAGCTTTTCTACATCGTTCCAGGCTTTTAGGCGGGTGCCGTCTTCCCAAAAATAGTTGGTGATCACCTCCAACCGTCGAACAGGAAAACGCAAATCATCATCGAGCAGTTCGAGAACGAGTTCAGGAAGGGTAAGAAGCGACGGCCCGGCATCGAACCTGCACCCGGCAAAGCGCCGTTCGGCTATTTTTCCTCCGATACGATCAGTAGCCTCAAATAGCTCCACCGAATGACCTAAACGGGCCATTCGAATTGCCGAAGCCAAACCTGCAATTCCCGATCCGATGACAATTACTCTGGTCATATTTGATAAATTTATGTAAGAATATACCGGCTACAAAATTATTTCTCACCTTATTAAAACATTTTTGATCTTATTTGTTTAAGCATTTGTATAAAATATTAAACAAATGCAGAAAAAGGCTTTAATAATAGGAACCGGACTTGGTGGGCTAAGCACAGCTCTTCGACTGACAACCAGAGGATATCGCGTTGAGATGATCGAAAAATACCACCGTGCTGGTGGCAGGCTCAATTTGCTCGAGAAAAATGGATTCAAGTTCGATATGGCTCCTACCTTTTTTAGTATGAGCTACGAATTCAAGGAATTGGTTAACTATTGCCAAATGCCCATGCCCTTCGAGTTTGTTGAGCTCGATCCACTTTACGCTGTTCATTTTGAAGGTGATACAAAAAGTTACCTGATTTACAAAGACCTGAAAAAACTGGCACTCGAATTTCAGCAAATAGAACCCGATTTCGAACGCAAAATGAAACGGTTTTTGGAAGCAGCGGGGCAAATTTTTCACGACACCAAGAATGTGGTTATTCAACAGAATTTCAACTCGTTGACGCACTATTTGCTGAAGTTGACAACAGTGCCCATTAAGCATGCGCCCAAGATGTTTTATTCCATGTGGCGCGAAATGGAACGCAACTTCGAGTCGTTCGAGGTGAAAGTGATTTTTTCGTTGGTTGGCTTTTTCCTGGGCGCAACACCTTTCGACACGCCCGCCGTTTACACCTTGCTGAATTACACCGAAATGGTGCACGACGGCTACCACAATGTAAAAGGCGGCATGTATAAAATTGTGGAAGGTATTCTTCGGGAACTCGAAAAACGCGGCGTGAAAATTCATTATAACACCGAAATAACAAGCTTTTCAGAAGAAAATGGAAAGATCAGCGGGTTCACCGACCATTCAGGAAAAATATGGACCGCAGACCTTTTTGTTGTAAACGCTGATGCTGCTGGTTTTAGGGGAAAAATATTGAACCGCCCCGAGTTTTCAGAAGAAAAGCTCGATCGGAAGAAATGGACGCTGGCACCACTCACGATTTACCTCGGGCTCGACGAAAAGGTGCACAACATGTACCATCATAACTATTTCCTGCGGAGAAATTTTAAAGAGTATGCCGGAAAGATTTTCAAGAATCAGATTAAGCTCGATAAACCTTATTATTATGTGAATATTCAGTCGATGCACAATCCGGATTACGCTCCGGCGGGTAAAGAATCGGTTTTCATTCTGTGTCCAGTGCCCGATTTACGCTATAAAACCGATTGGAGCGACGATCAGGAGATTGCCGATAGCATTATCGACGACATGAGCCAGCGAATTGGATTCGATTTCAGGAAACATACCGAAACGCGCGTGGTGCTCAACCCCGAAAAATGGCAAAACATGTTTGGGCTCTACCGCGGAAGCGGCCTTGGTCTGGCTCACGATCTGAATCAAGTAGGTGGTTTCAGACCCAAAAATAAAGACGAAAAATTCAGCAATTTATATTATGTCGGTGCATCAACTGTTCCCGGAACAGGTTTGCCCATGACAGTTATCAGCTCACGATTAGTAACCGAACGAATACTGAAAGATCATGGACCTTTATCGTAAAAACAACCTCGACTGTAGCCGGATAACAACCCGCAATTACAGCACATCATTTTCGCTTGGAGTTCGAATGCTCAGCCCAAAATACCGTGAAGGAATTTACAGTATTTATGGTTTTGTGCGTTATGCCGACGAAATTGTTGATACGTTTTTTGACCAGGATCAAAAGACCATTTTCGAGGAATTCAGGCAGGAAACACACAAAGCGATTGAGCGCGGTTTCAGTATTAACCCGATTATCGACAGCTTTCAGCGGGCAGTACATAAATACGGGATCGACCGTGATTTGATCGATGCGTTTTTACTGAGCATGGAAATGGATTTGTACAACAACGAGTACTCGCCCGAGTTGCTCAAAACATACATTTATGGTTCGGCCGAAGTTGTTGGGCTGATGTGCCTTCGTGTATTCTATTACGACGATCCGGGAAAATACAACACATTGGTAGCCCCGGCCCGAAAACTCGGAGAAGCATTCCAGAAAGTGAACTTCCTGCGCGATGCCAGAGACGATTTTGCTGAAAAAGGACGTGTTTATTTTAAAGACATCGACTTTTCGAACTTCTCGGAAATGACTAAAAAGCAGCTGGAAGCTGAAATTGAGCTCGATTTTCAGGAAGCGATGAAAGGCTTGCGGCAGCTTAAAAAGCAAGTCAGGTTTGGTGTTTACCTTGCCTATACCTACTATTTGAGCCTGCTGAAGGAGATAAAAAACGCCCGGCCCGAAGATATTTTGAAAAAACGCTACCGGGTTTCGAACACCGAGAAAAGCTATTTGTTGGTAAATGCCTATCTGAGGAATGCTTTAAACATTCTTTAGTTCATAATGCAAGCACCTTATTAATCAGATGTTTGATTGAATAATCGAAATGTTATATGTGGTTATACTCCGTTTTGCTTATTTCAACTATTTCAATTCCCCTTATTCTGAGCTTTGATAAAAAACTTCAGTTCTATAAGCAATGGAAACATTTACTGCCTTCCTTGTTTGCGATTGCTGCAATTTACATTGTATGCGATATTTACCTGACAAATCTTGGGGTTTGGGGGTTTAATCCCCGCTATCACTCCAATATTGTTATTTTGAATCTGCCACTGGAAGAGTGGTTGTTTTTTATTGTTGTTCCTTATGCCAGTATTTTCTTGCACGAATCGGTCGTTTTGTATTTCCCAGGGCTAAGACTTAGTCGCAGAATAACTAAAACAGTCATAATTTTCCTGATAATTGCGTTAGCCATTGTGGTATTATTCAATACACAAAAAACTTATACGGTATATATTTTTGTGGTATTGATCTTTGTTTTACTGATTTCTATTTTTGACAAATCAGAAGTAATCAGAAGTTTCTTTTTAACATTCCTGATAATCCTAATCCCTTTTATTCTTGTGAATGCAATATTGACGGGAAGTTTTATTGAAGAAGAGATCGTTTGGTATAATAACAGCGAGAACCTCGGGATTCGATTTTTTACAATTCCAATCGAAGATTTTGGGTATGCTTTTAGCCTTATTTTATTAAATCTCATGCTTATGGGCCAACTAAAAAGCACAAAGTCAAAACAAATCAAAACTAGAACATAAAAATGATGCAGGCTTTGTTGCGCTTCTGTTGTTTCCGTTTTACTGAAAGCATAACAAACGCTTGATTAAAAGTAAAAATTCGGTTCGCTCCTCAATTTTTAGTATTTTCGTGACGAAATTTATTCTGAGGGAGCGAACATGTTCAAATTCTTACTATATCCATTTTCAGCTATTTACGGACTGATCATTTCACTCCGGAATTTTCTGTACGATTACAAGGTTTTCAAGTCAACCGAGTTTGAAATACCTGTTATTTCTATCGGAAACATTACTGTTGGCGGCACCGGAAAAACACCGCATACTGAATACATGGTTGAATTGCTCAGGAAGCAGTTTACTGTAACAACCATTAGTCGCGGATACAAGCGAAAAACCAAAGGTTATCAGGAAGTTCAGGCCGATTCAACGGCTACAGCTGTTGGCGACGAACCGCTTCAAATTAAAAATAAGTTCAGGGATATTCAGGTGGTGGTTGACGAAAAGCGTGTTCATGCCATCCAGAAAATTCAGAAGCAAGATACAGATCGGCTTCCCGATGTGATTTTGCTCGACGACGCTTTTCAGCACCGCAGTGTTAGCGCCGGGATTAATATTTTGCTCATCGATTTTAACCGTCCGATTGATAAAGACCGACTATTGCCCGTTGGCCGGTTGCGCGAATCGAAGTGGCAAATGCGCCGTGCCAATGTAATTATTTACACCAAATGCCCGCAGGAAATATCGCCGATTACGCGCCGCATTATCATGAAAGAGGTGTATTTGCGCCCCTATCAAACGCTCTTTTTCACCACAATGGTTTATCAGCCTTTGACCCCTGTTTTTGCTGATCAGGCTATTGAAGCGCCAAAATTATCGTCGGACCATGTAAGTGTTTTGCTTGTCACGGGGATTGCCAACCCCGAACATTTGGAAAAATATATTGCCGGGTTCACCGATGATATTACCTTGTTGAAATACCCCGATCACCACAATTTTAATGCTTCGAATGTTGATCAGATGGAACAAAAGTTTGTGGAAATAAATTCGGAAAATAAGATTATAATTACAACCGAAAAAGATTCGATGAGGTTGAAAGACCTGGATTTATCATCGAGCTTTAAATCGCATTTATTTTATATACCCTTAAAAATTAAATTCCTCGATAGCGAGGGCAAAAATTTTGACGATAAAATAGTTACTTATGTTAGAGAAAATAAAAGCAACCGCGAACTTTATAAGCGAAAAGATAGGAAAACCAATTGATGCCGGAATCATTTTGGGATCGGGACTTGGTGGACTTGTAAAAGAGATCAGTATTGAGTTGACGATCCCGTATGAAGCGATTCCCGATTTCCCGGTTTCAACCGTTGAAGGTCATTCAGGCAAACTGATTTTTGGGACGCTGGGCGGCAAGAATGTACTTGCCATGCAAGGGCGTTTCCATTTTTATGAAGGTTACTCGATGAAAGAAGTTACATTCCCGGTTAGGGTGATGAAACTTATGGGAATCAATACGTTATTTGTCTCGAATGCGTCGGGCGGTTTAAATCCGGGGTACAAAGTCGGCGATATTGTAATTATCAGCGACCATATCAATTTTTTTCCTGAACACCCGTTGCGTGGGAAAAATATGAGCGAACTGGGTCCGCGTTTCCCCGATATGAGCAAAACCTACGATGCTCATTTGCGCAACCGTGCCAAAGCAATTGCGCTAAAAAATGGAATCAACGTTAAAGAAGGAATTTACGTTGGAGTGCAGGGCCCAACCTTCGAAACACCTTCAGAATACCTGATGTTCCGCCATTTGGGCGCCGATTTGGTAGGCATGTCAACCGTTCCTGAAGTGATTGTGGCACGCCACATGGATATGACTGTTTTCGGAATTTCGATTGTAACCGACAGCGGAGTTCCCGGACAAATCGTTGAAATTTCGCATGAAGAAGTTCAGGAAGTAGCCATGAAAGCCGAGCCCAATATGACGCTGATAATGAAAGAATTAGTCGCAGGGTTGTAGTCTTGTTATGAACGAAATAGCAGGATATCAAATAATTCCGGTAAAAACATGGGTTCTTACTTTCAACGGATCGTTACCCGACATTTCTTCTTTTGAAAAGGCGGTTCAATTTTGGAATGCCCCTGATGCTGATGCGTACCTCGAACTGTACAAAGAGGTTGGAAACGTGTGGGGCTGGACGGGGCGTTTGATGAAATCGAACGAAGAGCTGACCGAAATTTTGACTTCGGAAGCGAATGAAGTGTGGCTGTTCAATGTTGAAAATGAAGTTGCTGGTTTTTTCGAATTGGCGCGTTCAGAAAAGGAAACCGAAGTGGTTTACCTTGGATTGAAGCCTGCGTGGATAGGAAAAGGGTTGGGGCAGAAATTGATTCGGGCGGCTATTGCAAAAGGTGCCCCAAATGGTGAAAAGGTATGGCTGCACACCTGTGAACGCGACCACGAGTCGGCGCTAAAAGCATATCAACGCGAAGGTTTCAGGATAGAAAAGGAACTTGTTTCGATGGAGTATTACCCGGCTTGAAATGTTTTGCCTGGGTTTCTTTTGAGACATTAAACTCATACAAAGTTGAAGTTTAAAGGTAATTTTCCTGTTTTTCACCCGAGCAGAACCTCCAGTCAGCGAAAAAATAATAAATTGCAAAACTTTTTTTAAACAAACCATCCTGTCGATCAATCGTTTAAATATGTCGATTCTCCTGGGTTTTTCTTGGATTATAACTCTAAATGTCTGATTTAATGCATAATTATCGAATTTTTGAATTAGGTAAAGCGATGAAATTTTATAAGGTCGTTGTAATTTTATTTTTTTTGTTTTTATACTCCATTAACAGCTTTGCTGATGGTAGCAGGAGCCTGTATCCTGCCGGTTCAAAAGGACGAAGAGCATATTTGAATAGCGTTCCGCCTGGAGGAAGTACTGCTGTTTATAATGCATTTTCTACTCTGGGAACTATGAAAGTTTACGCTAAAGCTGGTGAAATTATCTATACAGGATCGAGCGCGCAAGGAAGATATGTCGGGACTTATTCTGCATATTTTGGGCACATCGTTATGAGGTCTCCAAACGGTAACTCGTATGATTCGGGTAATAGTACCACTGTTGGTTATATTGAAACCAGAGAGCAGGAGCTGGTCGGCCCGAAATTAACCGGAATGACTAGCGGATACACGCCTTTTACACACACTGTAACAGCAGCAGAAGAAGGTATTTGGGAGGTTGATTTTATTTCTCCAAAGTATAGTACGAAAGAGGGCGCTTCCCACACAACTACATACCCCGATTATGCCGAGGGACAATGGACTGAACCTTTAGTTGAAACCACACAGGATATTATTGCGGCCTTTGATGTTTCGGTTGGGAGCGCGACTGCGTTAATTCCAGGCCGTGTTTACTGTAATGTTTTTAATGGAACGTTGAATGGAGCCTTTACCGATCCAGAAGGAGGTTTTTATGGTATTTTTTATGTATTAACCAGTAACGGACATGTTTACAAGGTTGACAACAATGGCCAGAATGGTTATTCATTTGAGTTTTTTGGTTAATAACAAAGGAGTTCAATCAGGAGGTCTTCCAACTTATCAAAGTTTTAATGGAACCGGAATTACAGGTAATATTTACGACCCGCGCTCGCCCGATAACGGTTCGAACGATATAACGCATAAACTTTTTTTTGAATACCCGGCTTCGGACATGCCAACCAGTGCACCAATCAGTTATGATGGTGGCTCGGCAACAACAACATGGCTAAAGAATATTCCGCCGGATATACCTGCCATGACTAATATCTTGTTGGTGGGAATTGAAGGAGTTCCGGGGGTGGTGGGGCCCAAAGGCGCTAATATTACTTTCGATGCCAATGTTGATGCTTCATATTCGATTACCATTCATTCAACGACCGGTTCGTATGTTGACAGGAAAATTGCAGGTATCGCTTCGGTTGGCGCAAATACAGTTTTTTGGGATGGGAAGGATGGCGCCGGGAATCCGGTTGCTGGTGGCACTTCATTGGAAATTACCGGTTTACTTTTTGCCTCAGAAGTGCATTTTCCACTGGTTGATGTTGAAATTAATCCCACGGGAATTATTATTCAGTTACTGGACAATGCGAAAGCAGCGGTTTCTGATTTTATTTTTTGGGATGATTCGAATATTTCGACACTCGCTTCGCAATCTGGTTCGAATCCCAAGAACGGCAATACAGTCAGCGGGCAACATAGCGTGAGTAATGGCCATAAATGGGGAGCCTATGTGGCAGGGGCAAATTCTGGCAACGGAGAATTCGGAAACAACCGAACGCTTGACACTTGGGGATATGTGGGAATACCACCAACAAGTCCGCTATCTTTAATTTTAGTAAATCGAGTATTGGATCTCGAAGTTACAAGCATAACTCCCAGTTCAACCCTGGGATGTAAAGAAACGCCTTTGACTTATACCGTGGTGGTAAAAAACTTAAATACCAATGCAAGTTATGTCGATGCCGTTGGCGCTAAATTTGGTTTTGTAGCGCCCGTTGGCTATACGGTTACCAGTCATACTTTCGGAACAACTACCGGAACAGCTGCTGAATACAATACGGTAACATCGGGAAATACCTTTACTGCGAATATCGACCTTACCAGAGGTGGTGAGATTATTTATACAATTACCTGTTCTGTTGGGTATGGAACAGGGCCTGCTACTGCTTATGTAATTCGTCCACCTGATGTTACTGATGTTGATGCGACAAGTACTGCCGGAACCGGAATTCCAGTTAATCCTCAGATTGAGTGTGATGGAGCTCCTACCGGAGCTGGTTGTAACAATATAAAAACAGCATATGTAACTGTTACCTCAATCACCAGTTCGGGAGCTATTAATCCGGTTTGTACAAGTGCAACACAGCAAACAACAAGTTTGCCCTATACCGCAGCAACCAATACGCCAACTTCTTACAGTATCGAATGGGATAGCGCCGCATTAGCGGCAGGTTTAACGAACCAGGCAAGTACTTCGTTTACTTCGAGTGCCAGCGGAGGAACAATTCCGGGTATTATTATTCCTGCAAACACGTCCAGCGGGTCTTTCACCGGAGTTATCAATGTTAGCAATGGCAGTTGTACAACCAGTTTGCCGGTGAGCATTATTATTGGTGCGGCCATAACAAGTCAACCTGTTGCTCCGGCGGCTGTTTGCTCCGGAAGTGGCAGCATATCGTTAAGTGTTACGGCTGTTAATATAAACAGCTATCAATGGTATAGAAACGGAAGCGCGCTAACCAACGGAACATCTGGCGGTACAACAATTTCTGGAGCAACATCTGCTTCGTTGAGCATAACAAACCCGACAACTTCCAATGCCGGAAACTATGTCATGGTTGTAACCAGCTCGTCGTGCGGAACCGCGACTTCAATATCTGTTCCTGTGGTAGTTAATGCTTTGCCAACAGCAAGTATTCCAACTAGTGTTCAAACTTTATGTCAATACGGCGGCGCTACAGCCTTATTAGTAACAGCTACAGCTGGTAGCGGGACTATTTCATCCTACCAATGGTACAAAAATTCGTCAGCATCAAATTCCGGCGGAACTTCTATATCGGGAGCAACCGGAAATACATATACACCTTCAACCACTTCTACCGGTACTTCTTATTACTACGTGGTTGTAACGAATTCGAACGGATGTAGTGTAACCAGTAATGCTTCGGGTGCAATAACTGTTAACGCAGGGCCCTCAATAAATACACAGCCAAGTTCAACGGCTCAAAACCTTTGCACGGGTGATGCGGCTACCTCTCTATCAATATCAGCAAGTGCCGGAAGTGGTTCTATAAGTAATTATAAATGGTACAGTAATGCGGTTAATTCGAATAACGGCGGAACCCTGATTTCAGGTGCAACCACTGCTTCTTATACTCCTCCGACAACATCAACGGGTGAATTATATTATTATGCCGTTGTTCAAAATTCGAATGGATGTATTACGGCTAGTAATGTGTCTGGATTAGTCCGTGTGTCGGCAGTTGTAACTGGTGGAGCGGTTTCACCCGCCAGCCAGACTATTTGCCTGGGAAATACTCCAGCAACCTTAACCCTGACAGGAAACACGGGCTCTGTTTTAAGCTGGCAAAGATCTACATCGGCAAGTTTTTCGAGCCCCACTACACTTTCAGTAACAGGCTCCACATTGTCGTTGTCTCAGATGGGAACCTTGACTACTGGTACAACCTATTATTTCAGGGCGGTAATCGACGGTTGTTCTGGTAATGTCTATTCTACCTCATCAAATTTAATTGTAGGCAGTGCGGCTCCCTCAATAAGTACGCAACCGTCAACAACCGCTCAAACGGTATGTCAAAATGGTACAATTTCCAGTTTTTCTGTCTCAGCTTCGGCAGGTAGTGGTTCAATAAGTAAATACGAATGGTATAGTAACAATGCCAATGCAAATTATGGTGGCACATTAGTTCAAACCACAAATACATCATCAACGTCGAGTAGCTATACTCCGTCAAACAGTCAGCTCGACGGGTTGTATTATTACGTGGTTGTTACCAATTCGAACGGATGTAGTGTGACAAGTAACGTATCAGGATTAATAACAGTAATAGCCCCGTCGGTAGGGGGTATTGTTTCTTCAAATCAGGCTATTTGTTCAGGAAGTACACCGGCAAATCTGGTGTTAAGTGGATATACTGGGACAATTACAAAATGGCAGAAATCAACGAATAATTTTTCGTCATCAACCGATATTAGCTCAACATCGGCAACTTTAACAGGTGCTACTATTGGAATTCTTGCAACAACAACTTCGTTTAGGGCAGTGGTAACCAATAGTGTATGCCCGGCAGCAAATTCGGCGACTGCCACGATTACTGTTTCTTCACCTGCAATAGTTAGCCAACCGTCAACAGCGGCACAAACTGTTTGTGCAAATGCTTCTAACCCGGCGCTCTCGGTAACGGCAAGTGCTGGCAGTGGCGCCACTATTGCTTCGTATGCCTGGTACAGAAATAGCTCGGCTTCTACTTCTGGTGGCACATTGGTTGATACACATTATACATCAGTAACAACCGATACTTATACACCTTCAGTTTCAGGATACTATTACTATGTGGTGGTTTCAAATTCGTTGGATTGCTCGGTGACCAGTTCCGTTTCGGGGAAAATAACTATTAATCCTGTTCCAACTGTAAATTCGCATCCGGCTATAACTGCTCAGAATTTATGTCAAGGAAGTTTAGCTACAACACTGTTGGTTTCTGCTACAGCCGGAAGTGGTTCAATAAGTACATATAAATGGTATAGCAATACCCTTAATTCGAATGTTACGGGAGGTGTTTTGGTTGCAACACATACATCAAGTGCAGCTTCCGATACCTATACCCCGGCAACATCATCTGCCGGAACTCTTTATTATTACGTGGTTGTGACAAACTCCAATGGTTGTTCGGTAACAAGTAATGTTTCCGGCGGAATTACAGTGAATGCGTTGCCTGCCGCAACTTACGAACTAACTCCGGTAAGTTGTTTTGGCGGGAACGACGGAAAAATAAAAGTAACTGGAGCAGGAGGTTCCGGCAGTTATTATTTCTCGATTGATAATGGCGCAAGTTACACGTCAACTCCAGAAGTCGGGCATATCTTTACCGGGCTTATTGCGAAGAATTATATCATCAGGGTTAAGGATGCGAATGGTTGTGTGTCAAATCCTTAGATGGAATGGTGCTGAATCTTTTTTGTTGTAATTTCGATATAAATTTTATCCAATGAAAACGTTGCCCACTTATTCGGATATTGAACGAGCACACGACCGTATTCGGCCATTCATTCACCGCACTCCCGTAATGACAAGCAAAAGCATTAACGAAATTTTAGGCTGTGACTTGTTTTTCAAATGTGAGAATCTTCAAAAGGTTGGTGCATTTAAGTTTCGCGGAGCTTGCAACTCCGTATTTTCTCTTTCGGATGATGAGGCTAAAAATGGTGTTTGTACACATTCGTCGGGTAACCATGCCGCAGCTTTGGCATTGGCTGCCCGTATGCGAAATATTCCGGCATATATTGTTATGCCCGATAACGCTCCTGAAATTAAGAAAAAAGCTGTTGCAGGGTATGGCGCTCAAATCACTTTTTGTGAGCCAACTCAGTCAGCCAGGGAATCGACATTAAAGCTTTTAGCACAGCAAACCGGCGCAACCGAAATACATCCGTACAACTATTTTAATGTTATTTGCGGACAAGGTACTGCGGCAAAAGAACTGATTGAGGAAGTCGGAGAGCTTGATGCCGTAATCGCCCCTGTTGGCGGAGGCGGATTACTCAGTGGAACTGCAATTGCGGTTAGAACGCTTTTGCCCAATGCTGCGGTAATTGCAGCCGAACCTGCTGGCGCCGACGACGCTTTTCGGTCATTTTACAGCAAAACCTTGCACCCATCGGTTCTTCCGCGAACAATTGCTGACGGATTACTGACTTCACTCGGTTCTCTCACGTTTCCTATCGTTTTGGAAAATGTTGATCAGGTTGTCACAGTTTCAGAAGAAAGCATTGTGGCAGCAATGAGGATGGTTTGGGAACGAATGAAGATAATTATTGAACCCTCGTCAGCAGTTCCTTTGGCGGCTATTCTCGAAAACAAGCTGAATCTGAAAAATCGCAGGGTTGGAATTATACTCAGTGGAGGAAATGTTGATTTGGGTAGATTGCCGTTTTAATCGACCTTTGGAGTTGGATGGGTTTCGTGCCATGCTTTAGCCGGACGGTCAATCGGATAGCCGTTGGCTGCGCGGAATTTTTTGCGCTCGTCTGTAAAATTCCACCATTTTTTTACGGTGTTGTGCGTATTAGCAAAGTTTACGGCTAACCTAAATTGATCTTCCACGCACGGATCGGTCCAATATCCTTTTTTCTTTTCGAATTCGTCGGTTAGTTCAGCGCCATCCCTGTTTTTTAGCTCGCTAATCGAGTAGAAGCCCATAAAGACCAAATCTTCAGCGAATTTTATTCCAATCGACGGAATAGACTGAAATTCAGCCAACGCGAGTATTTCCTTTGCCCTTTCAGGAGTTACGTTGATTAATACTTCCAGTTCATCGGGAGCATAATCCTGAATATCAGAGATCTTAATTTTTCGCTTTCTCAGATGAAGTTTTTCTAAATCGGTTAAATACATTTTTCTGAATTGCTTTCAAATACTGATTTTTCAATAGAATGTTTACTTTGTTCAAAACGAATCTGGCAAGGTTTAAAGCGAACATCATCTTATCCAAAATCAATCGGGAAAGGGCTTGACGCTCTTTTCTCCTCGTTTGTGAATGAATTACTCGCGTGACCATCTCGCAATGCCGTTAAGTCTTATTGCTGTCCAAAATGTAACTGTAAATTTAATGTACTTTTTCAAGCAATTAACCATTTAACCGGCGATACTCGGGAAAGATCGTTTTTATGCCATAAAACATAATTGGCCTTCACTTGCTTAATCGCGTTTTAGTTGTGCTATTGGCTTGAAAATGAAAGATTTTTTGATGCTTTGGTTTCATTCTGAAAAATGAAAGGCGGCTATGATGAAAAAAACGTAATTTTCTGACTTGGCTGAAATCAAAATAAATCTAATTTTGTGCGAATCACACCAAAAGTCCCCTTTATGACAGCAATTACCGTTGGAGAAAAGATTAGTCAGATTTGTGAGTTGAAAAAAGTGAGTGTTGAGGAACTTGCCGAAAGAACAGGTATTGACACAGCCCTGATCCAGAAGATTGAACAGGATAAAAGCGTTCCGTCGCTGGCGCCGCTGATTAAAATTGCCCGAGCGCTTGGCGTGAGGCTTGGAACCTTTCTCGACGATAGCGCTTCATACGGACCGGTAGTCGTGCGGGCCAACGAGCATCACAAAGGAGTACGGTTTACTTCGCAGCCAAGCGAGACCCGCGAACACCTGAATTTTTTCTCGTTGGCATCCGATAAAGTTGGCCGGAATATGGAACCCTTTATCGTTGATATTGAGCCAAGTCAGAAGTCGGACTACATGCTTTCGACCCACGAAGGAGAAGAATTTATATATGTTCTTGAAGGTGAGGTTGAAATTAATTATGGAAAAGAAGTGTATAATCTGGGAAAGGGAGATAGCATTTATCTCGATTCAATTGTAATGCACAATGTTCATGCCGGTAACAACCAGCCAGCCCGGATACTTGCAGTTGTTTATGCTCCTTTTTAGTTGATTCTTAACCTGAAACCCTGACTCAGATGCAACTTATTGATTATACTTTTGGTGAATTACTGGAAAAGTACGCCATTGAAGCACCCAACAGAGAATTTATTGTTTATCCCGACCGGGATTTGCGTTTTACATATTCGCAGTTCAACGAGCGCGTTGACCAGCTGGCCAAAGGACTTTTGTACATTGGTGTTCGGCCCGACGATAAAGTTGGTATATGGGCAACCAACGTACCCGACTGGCTTACCTTTATGTTTGCAGCTGCAAAGATTGGAGCTGTTTTGGTGACCATTAATACCAATTATAAATCGTCGGAGCTGGAATATCTGATGAAGAATGCAGATATTCATACTCTTTGTATGATCGATGGATTCCGCGACAGCGACTACGTGAATATGGTTTTTGAACTGGTTCCTGAGTTGAAGGAAAGTCCTCGCGGAAATTTGGCGAGCGAAACATTTCCGATGCTCAAGAATGTGGTTTACATCGGGCAGCAAAAACACAGAGGAATGTATAATACATCCGAGTTGTTATTGCTTGGAAGCCACATCGATGATTTTGATCTCGAACAATTTAAGGAAAAAGTGAACTGCCACGACGTGGTAAACATGCAATATACTTCAGGAACAACAGGTTTCCCGAAAGGAGTAATGTTGTCGCATCATAACGTATTAAATTGTGGCTATGCTACGGGCGAATTTATGCGCTATACTGGCAAGGAGCGGCTCTTGGTTTGTGTGCCATTGTTCCATTGTTTTGGCTGTGTTTTGGCGCTTTGCGCCATTCTCACACACGGTGCAACGATGGTGATGGTCGAAACATTTGATCCCCTGATGGTTTTGGCCTCGGTTGAGAAAGAAAAATGTACCGCCCTTTACGGTGTGCCAACCATGTTTATTGCCGAATTGCATCACCCGATGTTCGAAATGTTCGATTTAAGCACATTACGAACAGGCATCATGGCCGGAGCGCTTTGCCCCATCGAAACCATGAAACAGGTTATGGAGAAAATGTACCTGAAAGAAATTATCAGCGTTTACGGTTTAACGGAAACTTCGCCCGGGATGACAGCAACCCGCACCCACAACTCTCCTGAAGTGCGTGCTACAACTGTTGGTTTCGAATACCCCAATGTTGAAGTAAAAATATTTAACCCTGAAACCGGAGAAGAATGCGCTGTTGGAGAACATGGTGAAATATGTTGCCGGGGATATAACCTGATGAAAGGTTATTACAAAAATCCAGAAGCAACGGCAAGTACCATCGATAAAGACGGCTGGTTACATTCTGGCGACCTCGCAGTAAAAACGCCTGATGGTTTTTATAAAATTACCGGGCGGATAAAAGATATGATTATTCGGGGAGGCGAAAATGTTTACCCGCGCGAGATCGAAAACTTCATTTTTACTATGCCCGAAGTTGAAGCAGTTGAAGTAGTTGGAGTACCGAGTAAGAAGTATGGTGAACAGGTTGGCGCTTTTGTCAAGTTAAAAGCCGGACGTGAATTGACCGAAGAAGCTGTTCAGGAATTTTGCCGGGGAAAAATTTCGAGGTATAAAATTCCGCAATACATTTTCTTTGTCGATGGATTCCCAATGACTGCCAGTGGTAAAATCCAGAAATACAAGCTACGCGAATTGAGCCTCGAACTGCTTGAAAAAAAAGGTATTGTTGTGATTTGATTTTCAGGAAGAATAGCCCGATTGAAGATTTTCTGTTTTAAGCCGGGTTAGGTATTATTCGAGCCAAAACTTGTCGGGTTGAGGAATATTCTTGACGAACCCAGGTTGCAGCGGATTGAACCGAAGTAAGCCGAACAAATACCACCCCGTTGACGAAACCGCGGGTGACGTATCGGCATTGGTCCAAAGACTTTCATATCCGAACGATGTTCCGAAGTTTACAGTATAGGGTAGGGCATAGGCATTGCTAAATTTCTTGCTTTTCACGAGACATTTGTCCATCTCAGCAAGGTATTTTCGGGCTTCAGTTTCATTTCCTGCTTTTATAAAGGCAACTGCCATTTGCCCGGTTCCTTCGAGCCACACGGCATCTTTATCTTCGTCGAAGCAGTATCCGTTAATGTTTTCACCGGTAATTGTCGATTTTTGGGTGGTTAAAAAACGATCAGCCTTAGTCAGGGTTTCTGCCGGGAAATTCTCAAAAATGCAATATCCCCACGAATGGAGATCGAGCGCATATTGGTATCTTGTATTTTCAGTCGATGCTCTTAGCAGTTTGGTGCTTTTGTCCCAGCGCGAATTCTTTAAAAAAGCAAGAATTTTTTGGTGAAATGTGCCATATCCGGTAATAGCGTTGAAGGCGTCGATGTTTCCTTCAGTAATTTTCGGGATTCGGTTCCCGTTTGTTTCAAATCCGCCCCAAAGGCCGCCATCGGTATCCTGGAGCGACATTATCCACGACGAAAGTTCCTTGGCTAACTTCGCATACTTTGCCGAGTTGGTTTCGGCTAAATAATAGTTAAGCGAAATGAGCAACCATGCATTGTCGCCCATCCACCTTCGGGGTCTATTTTCAGCCGGGATACCGTTGGCGGTTCGTAATTGTCCAAAGCCACCTTTGCCGCTAAGCAATTCGGCGTCAATCCGGTTGTCGAAAAAATCAAAAATGTGCTCAGCTCTTTCAAAATCGCCATAGGCTGTAAAAAGTAAGGCTGCCAGGGCATTGTCGTATAGCGAAACATACTTTCCATCTTCGTTTGTCAATAGCAATCCATTATCCTGTTGCATGTTACAAATCCATGTATATACCGAATCCACTTTCAGTCTTGCGGGTTCATCTTCCTTATTCATCTTTTCTTTACATCCGGGAACAGTTGAAAAAACGAAAAGAACAGCAACAAGTTGGAGTAATGCTACCAGCTTCATATAGTTATCGGGCATTTATAAACTTGGGTTGAATATATCGATTGTTTTTTGATTTCTTTTGAATCATTTCGGAAGCCAGGATAAATCGAAGAATCAAAATCTTAGAGTCAGTCATTTTTTTTTGTTCAGAGAAAATTTTGGTACCAGATTTTGCATATTGAAACGATAGAAAATAATTACCTTTAACAATATTTTCGTATCTTCATGCTTTATAAGTAATAAGAACAATTTATTGCCGTATTTTCAAAAGCACTCGCCTCCCCGTCCTCCAATGGACTTATCTTTTTCTCCCGCGAGTGAGATGTAAAGCATTGCAGACTTCGGCGTGAGCTCAGTCGAACGATACGCCCGGGTGAATTGAGGTGAAAATGCGAGTTAATATGCGCCATTATTTCGTTCCCATTACTTATTAAATCGCTTTAAATGTAGCGGAAACGGTTTTGATTTTATACTTGTTTTCAGTGCATTGTTTACGGATTTTCTGTACCCAGATGTATCAAACCCAACGAATTTTAAACCGTTTCGGGCCGATCTAGTTTGGATGAGTTATCGTATTCCGTTGATATATTCGTTGTAAGATGAAGTAAAAACGGATCGCATAGAAAATAAGATTAAAGATCGCACGGATGAAAAAGATTTTGATATCTGATGACAATAAACTTATTCTTGAGATTATTGCGCACAGCCTGGCGCGTGAAGGTTTTGAGATAATAAAAACTTTTGATGGGAAAGAATGTCTCGATTATCTGACGCAGTCGGAGGTTGATTTGTTAATAACCGATCTTTATATGCCCTGTGTCAATGGGAACCAGGTAATATCCACCATTCGGGATGAATGGAAAAGTAAAATTCCAATACTTGTACTTTCGGCAGCCGGGGGCGAAGAAAATGTGTTAAAAGCATTTGAACTTGGCGCCGACGACTTTATGATTAAGCCATTTAGCTTAATGGAACTGAATGTTCGGGTTAGAAAGTTATTAAGATAAATACAATTAATCGGCATATTCGATGGTAAAAGACAAATGTGTTGGTTTTATTGACATTCTTTCCACTATCCTTTGTTTGTCCTTTATATTCCTTTTGTCGTTGAATTCGATTGCGGATCAGTTGTTTACGGTTCAAGTGGCAGCTTCTAAAACTCAAATGTCGATACCTCAATTTGCTAAAACCAATAACATTAGTGATTCTATTCAGGAAATTCGTTTTGACGGGTGGTATCGATATTGTATTGGCCGGTTCGAAAATCTTCAGCTTGCATCGAAATACGCCGCAGAATTTAAGAAGAAAACAGGTATTAGCGAAGCTTTTCCTCGTCCAATTGTTTGGGAAACTGCTTCGTCAGCAAAATCTGCAACACAGGTATTAACCCTTGATTCGGTCAAAAATGATTCGGTCAACCTCGCAACATTAACTCGTACCGTGACTTATGAGGCTTCCTCTGTACCGTCAACAAAGGGGAAGTACCTGAAACCAAGAGAAAAGTCAATGGTGTTGTGGCTTGTTGGCGACAGTGACATTTATGAGTTTAAAAATGACTTAATTAAGTATGGTCAGAATAACTTTCCTCCTCCTGTTCAGAAAGCTTATAAGAAAGTCGTACTGAAAATATATGCTTATCCCATATTGCTGTTTTTTAGTATGTTAATATTGCTATTTGCTGCAAATGTGATTATTGTCGTGTTAATTTTATATAGTTCCAATCAATCTAAAAATCGAAAGGAAAAATATATCCGGGTTTATCGTAATATGTACGAAGGGGTACTCCGCTCGTATATATTTGGAGAAATTGAATGGGATTTTGCCAACAGAAAATTGAAGGGATTAAAAAAACGACTAAATCGGCGGATAATGGCCTCGGTACTTGCTGATTTTCAGAATAATCTGCGAGGAGGAATGGACGGTCAATTGGTCGAAATTTATTCAAAACTAGGTCTTTATCGGGATGCAATAAGAATGACCCGCTATGGATTGTTTTACCAGAAGATTGTTGCAATAAGGGAGTTAACCAGTTTAAGCCCGGAATATGGAGCCGGGGTTGTTAAGAAATTTATTAATCATCCGCATTACCTGGTTAGGGCAGAAGCTCAAACTGCTTATGTGACACTTCACCCGGACAATCCGTTTGATTTTTTGAAAAACTTAACCACCCCTTTTACTCGCTGGACACAAATTAATGTTTTTTATTTCTTTCGGCTGAACCAGCTTACTGTGCCAGCTTTTGCCGAGTTCTTAGAATCGGACAACGCAAGGGTTCGGAATTTTGCCTTACGTATGCTGACCTATTTCCAGCAACTTGAAAACGCAGATGAGGTTTTAAAACTGCTTGATAATCCGTCGGAATTGACTCGTTTCCTTGCCATAAAAGCGATTAACGATCTTCGGGTTTTTCGGGGAAAGGAAAAGTTAAAAGAAATGTATCTGGAAGAACCGGCTAAAAATCGAATTGAAATTATCCGGGCAATCAAAAACATTGGAAATAGCGACGATTTCGAATTTTTGGAATCCATTGTACAGACCGGAACTATTAGCGAAAAGACAGAAGTTAGCCGGAGTCTTTATTTTATGGGTACGGAAGGCAAGGATTACCTGGAACAGCTAAATCGGAATTTAAACGGGGAGCTAGATAAATATATTCTTCATATTCTCGATCCAAGAAATTAAATGGAAGTATCAGAAATTATAAGGACCATATTCGAATCGTTTATTTTGGTATTTGCAGTCTGTATTTTTTGCTTTTACCTGGTTCTGGCGTTCGTTTCGGCATTCGAATTACGACGACATTTGTATGATGCAAAAGTTACAAATCTTGAAGCAGTTATATCATCGCCTTTTGCGCCAATGATTAGTGTTATAGCTCCGGCCTACAACGAATCGGTAACCATCGTCGAAAATATAAAGGCATTACTCACACTGTATTACCCTAATTTCGAGATTGTTATAGTAAATGATGGAAGTAAGGACAATACGCTCGAAAAAAGTATTGAAGCTTTTGATCTGGAGAAAGTCCCTTATGTTATTGATTATAAGATTCCTTGTCAGGAGATTAGAGGTGTTTATAAGTCGAAAAAGAAAGCATTCAATCACCTTACCATCATCGATAAATTTAACGGGGGAAAGGCTGATGCTTTAAATTCAGGAATTAATATAGCCAATGGCGATTATTTTATTTCAATTGATGTTGACTCGATTATTGATCCTCATGCACTCAAAAAACTCATAAAACCATTTCTGGAAGAAACTGATCAAAAAGTAATTGCAGTTGGTGGGGTTGTTCGTATTGCAAATTCATGTAAAATAGTTGATGGACAGTTGGTTGAAATAAATGTCCCGAAAGAAATAATTCCACGTTTCCAGGTTATTGAATACAATAGGGCATTTTTACTTGGAAGGCTTGCCTGGAGCAGACTCGATGGACTTCTTCTGATTTCGGGCGCTTTGGGCTTATTTGATAAGGAAGTGGTGATTGATTGTGGCGGATATTATACCAAAACGGTTGGCGAAGACATGGAGCTGGTTGTTAGGATGCGAAAGTTTATGACCGATCAAAATAAGAAGTATAAAGTGGTTTACATTTCCGATCCACTCTGCTGGACCGAAGCTCCTTCGAGCCTGAAAATCCTTGGTTCACAACGGAATCGCTGGACCAGAGGAACTATTGATACCCTGTTCCTTCATTGGAATATCTTTCTGAATCCGAAATATAAGTTCATGGGAATGATTTCTCATCCATTTTGGGTTTTTTTCGAGTGGCTGGCCCCAATAATTGAGCTCTCGGGAATACTCTATTTTTTACTAATCGCAATTTTTGGTCAGCCGAATTGGACATTTTTCTTTTTGATGTTGTTTTTTGTATATACATTTTCGATTATGTTTTCGGCCTATGCAATTCTTTTCGACCATTTGGCCTACCATCGGTACAAGAAAAAACGAATGATACTTAAATTGATTCTCACAGCATGGATTGAACCTATTTGTTTCCATCCCTTTGTGGTTTATTGGGCATTGCGAGGGAACTACGATTATTTTATTAAGAAGAAAAAAACCTGGGGAAAAATGACTCGGGTTGGCTTTGCAAAGTCTAGTTAATATTTCTGTTAATTAACTGTTTAACGAATATGAATCATCGAATATTTATTCAGTTCTGGTTGCTAAGTTTTATTTTGCTGGCAGGTTTTGCGGCAAAAACCAAGGCTCAAACATTTGACGAAGCCCGGAAACTTGCTTTCAGTGGCGAGCGAAATAAAGCCCGGCAACTATGCAAGGCAATTCTGGCGAAGGATTTCGATTCGGATGTAGCTTTGCTGCTGGGGCGAACATACGCCTGGGATTCGAAATACGACTCGTCGAAAGTTATTCTGAATGAAGTGCTGAACCGCAATTCGGGAAATATGGAGGCAATTGATGCTTTGGCCGATGTTGAATACTGGTCGGGAGACTATGATGCGGCCATGAAATATTGCAATATGGCGCTGTCTAAAGATTCTGTAAATGAGTCTTTTTTACTGAAGAAAGCCAGAATTTTACATAGCGGCGAGAAATCAGGCGAGGCTATTGTAGTTTTAAAGAAATTGCTGAAGCATAATCCAGCCAATGCCGAGGCGATCAAAAAAATGCAGGAATACCGGCTGGATGCATTGAAAAATACGATCAGGATTACTTATACATACGATCATTTCGATCAGGCATTTAATCGCGATCCGTGGCAGCTCGGTGCTTTTTCGTATGGCCGGAAAACCAGATACGGAACTGTAATTGGCCGTGTGAATCTGGCTAAACGATACGGCGATTCGGGGCTTCAGTACGAAGCCGACTTTTGGCCTAAACTAAGTGAAAACAATTACGGCTATTTGAATTATGGATTTTCGGCCGACGCAGTTTTTCCCCAAAACAGGTTCGGGGCCGAATGGTATCATAACTTTCCAAAGTCGTTCGAAGGTTCAATTGGGTTGCGAATACTCGATTTCGAGAGCTCGAATGTTCATATTTACACGGCAACATTAGGTAAGTATCTGGGAAACTATTGGTTTTCTGCGCGTTCGTTTGTTACTCCGGGTTCTGGCGGAACATCAGTTTCAGGATTTTTGCTTATTCGACGCTATTTTTCTGATGCAGAAAATTACCTGGGGCTACGCCTGGGATATGGCGTTTCGCCCGACGATAACCGGAATTTAGTTGATGTTGATTCGAAATCAAGGCTGACACTTAAATCCAGATCGGTTAAGGTTGAATTTAATCACATATTTAGCAGGATATGGATATTCAATGCAGGAATTGTTTATGGTAATGAAGAACGTGTGCAAAATTCATTCTCAGGATATTATACTTTTGATATTGGTATTTCACGGTTGTTTTAAACGTTTATGGCCACTTTTATCGAATCGAAATATTTAGTTTTTAGGTCGTTGCGGCGCTTTATAAGCCTTAGCCTGATTTTGGCTATGGTCATCATCGCTGTCCGCCTGTACGAGATTGTGGTCATTTCAAATTTCTCGAATTACCCGGCCGGAAGTACCGTCGATTTGTTGATTGGTTTGAAATACGACCTGGTTTTATTTCTGAGAGTGTCCTCCGTTTTAATGATCCCGTTTTTACTGATTGCATTTTTTAGCCAAAAAGCAGCGAAGTATTTTTTTGTCACACTTAGTTTGCTGCTAATTCTTGGCGATATTCTCCTGGTGAAGTACTTTTCGATTGCCCGTGTGCCGCTCGGAGCCGATTTGTTAGGTTATTCGGTAAACGAAATGAAGGAAACGATTGGAGCATCTGGTGAAATGAAAATTCTCCCTTTGCTATTTATTGTTGCATTTCTCGTTTATATAATCCGGGTTTTTGTTGTGCATGTTTATTTTAAACTGAACTATTGGATAGTTTCCGGCACTGCGCTGGTAATGCTACTCGCCTGGTTGCCAATCAGGCAGCTTAATATAAACCCGTCGTCGTTTAGCAACGAATTTAGCATGTTTGTTACCTGGAACAAGCTCGATTTCTTTGCTCAAAGCATGATAACCCATTACAAGGGTATTGATCGGTTAAGTGCTAAACCAATAAAGTTTAAAGAAGTGGAATCGGTTCATCCTGAAGGAAATCCATTCAAATTTGTTGATCAGAACTATCCTTTTTTACACGAAGAAACGACGCCTGATGTACTTGGCGAATATTTTAACCAGGGGAATGCAGCTCCTAATTTTGTATTTATAGTTGTTGAAAGTTTGGGGAGGGCTTACAGCGGGCAAGGAGCTTACCTCGGAAATTTTACTCCTTTCCTGGATTCATTGATGCAAAAAAGCTTGTATTGGGAGAATTGCTTAAGTACTTCGGGCCGTACTTTCCAGGTTTTACCTTCCGTGCTGGCATCAGTTCCATTTGGCGAAAAGGGCTTTGCCGAGCTTGGTGAAAAAATGCCCGATCATTTGAGCCTGATTAGCTTGTTGAAGAAGCAATCGGGTTATTCAAGCGCATTTTTTTACGGAGGCGATGCTAAATTTGATAATATGGAGTTGTTCCTGAGAAAACAAGGAACCGAAACGATTATAGACGCTCAAAAATTTGGATCAGGTTATGAGAAACTCCCTGCTGATGGGAGTGGTTTCTCGTGGGGATACGGTGATAAAGAAATTTTCAGGCGGTACCTGCAAGATATTCAGGAAAATCCGACGAAAAGGCGCATTGATGTCATGCTTACCTTAGCAATGCACGATCCGTTTCATGTTCACAACCAGGAATCTTACGAGCGTAAATTTGAAGAAAGGTTGTCGTCGCTTGATTTGTCTGCAAAAACTAAAGATTTCGACCGTCAATACGCCAGGCAATTTGCTACAATATTGTATTTTGACGATGCCTTGCGCTATTTCATAACCGAGTTTAGCAAGCTCGAATCGTTTGCAAATACCATTTTCATTGTCACTGGCGACCATCGTATGCCTGAAATACCAATAAGCACGCAAATCGACAGGTTTCATGTTCCACTGGTTATTTATTCGCCGTTACTGAAAAAAGCTCAGAAATTTTCGTCGGTAGTAACTCACTTTGATGTAACCCCTTCGATTCTTGCCTTATTAAATGCCCGAAAATATATTCGGCGGCCAACAGTAGCATCATGGATAGGTCACGGGTTCGATACTTCAGTCGATTTTAGAAATTTAAATTCGTACCCGTTGATGAGGAATAAAAATGAATTGCTCGATTACATCGATCAGGATCGGTTTTTATCGAATAAAACAGTTTATCGGGTTAACCCCGATTTGGATATTGAACCCATACAAGATGTTGAAATTCAAAAACAAATGCGCGAAAAATTCGACGATTTTATACTGAGAAACGACTATGCCTGGCGTAACAACAAATTGATTCCCGACTCGCTAAAAAGTTATAGATAGCCAGCTGAAATTCGCTTATCCCAGGTTTATTTCTCCTGAAAAGCTTTCGATAGCCGGGCCAGTCATAAACACATTTCCATCTTCGGCCCATTCAATCAAAAGTTCGCCATATTGTAGTTCCACAACTACTTTTGAACTTGAACGTTTGTTTAACATTGCTGCTACTGCCGAAGCGCAACAGCCTGTGCCACAAGCCAGCGTAGCTCCGGCTCCTCGTTCCCAGGTTCGCACTTTAAGTCGTTCGTTATTAATAACCTGTACGAAGTTTACGTTTGTTTTTTGTGGAAATAACTGGTGTTTCTCAATTGCAGGTCCAGTTTCCTTTAGGTTAACAGCATTTACATCTTCAACAAAAATCATGGTATGCGGTACCCCCATTAATAAACTGGTTATTTCATAAGATGCTCCGTTTACTTCAATGGGTGTTTGAATAGCTTCAGGTTCATCGCCCAGCATCGGAATCGATATTCGTTGGGTGTATGGCTTGCCCATATTTACTTTCACTTTCTGAACTTTGTCGTCAGCAACTTCCACTTCGGGAATAATTATTCCGGCAAAAGTCTCAATCCTGAAAATTTTCGAACACACAAGCCTTCTTTCATAACTGTATTTGGCAAAGCACCTTATGGCATTACCGCACATGTTGGCTTCGCTTCCGTCGGCATTAATAATTCGCATTCGCAAATCGGCAATTTCCGACGGCAAAACAGCAATAATTCCATCGGCTCCAATACCAAGCTGACGATGGCAAAGCCTTATCGCCAGTTCAGAATAGTCCATTTCTTTAAGGTCTGGGTTTTCAAAAAAGATAAAATCGTTACCCAGGCCGTGCATTTTTGTAAACTTCATATGGAAAGTGTTCAGTTTTCAAACTCAGTGTTCAGGCGCATTTTTTAACTGTTGACTGCGACTAAACACTGTGACCTTTTTAAATCTGCAATTTTTCTATCGAATGAATCTCTTTGCATTCTCCAGATCTTCCGGAGTATCGATTCCGATATTTTCGAATATGGTTTGGGCTGTTTTAATGCGGTAGCCGTTTTCGAGCCAGCGCAATTGCTCAAGCGATTCGGCCTTTTCAAGAATCCCGACCGGCAGTTGGGTTAACTTCAGCAAAATATCGTAGCGGTATGCGTACATGCCAATGTGGCTGTAAAAGGAGCTCCGGTTTATCCATGCTTCAGCTGGGTAATCGCGGACAAACGGAATGCTTGACCGGCTGAAATACATGGCTTCCTGTTTTCTGTTAATCACAACTTTAGGGCGGTTGATGTTGGTGATTTCAGCCGGGTTGGTAATTGGTTTTATCAAAGTGGCGATTTCGGTATCGGGCGTATGGAAGCAATTCTTTAAGCTTTCAATTTGTTCGGTTCTGATGAACGGTTCGTCGCCCTGAATATTGATAATCACATCGAAATTAATGGTTTCGGCTATCTTCTGGGCAGCCTCGGCAACACGGTCGGTACCGCTTTGGTGGTTTGATAACGTATAAACAGCTTTTCCGCCGAACGATTCAACTGCACTAAAAATGCGTTCGTCGTCGGTAGCCACATATACATCATCCATCGTCTTTCTTGCATTTTCGTAAACCCATTGAATGATTGGCTTCTGGCCTAAAATAGCCAGTGGTTTGCCTGGGAAACGGGTTGACTGGAACCGGGCGGGAATAATTGTAACAAATTTCATCTTAACTGTATTTAAATATTAAACACAAAAACTAAATCATGTTAAAACATGAGGCCGCTAAGGTATTGAATTCAAAGTTAGATTAACTTTGGGCGACATTTATAAAAGTTAAAATTGTAATTTTGCAAAGCTAAACATATTGGCCGTATAATGGATGTTCAGGAAATAAAACAACGATTTGGAATTATTGGTAATTCGCCAAGCTTGCTTCGGGTAATTGAAATTGCCGTTCAGGTAGCTCCTACCGATCTTTCGGTGCTGATAACCGGAGAGAGCGGAACCGGGAAGGAATCGTTTCCGCAGATTATTCACCAGTTTTCGGCCCGGAAACATGGTAAGTACATTGCTGTTAACTGTGGCGCAATTCCCGAGGGAACAATCGATTCGGAACTCTTTGGCCACGAAAAAGGATCGTTTACCGGCGCATTGGCCGACCGTAAAGGTTATTTCGAGGAAGCCGACGGCGGAACCATTTTTTTGGATGAAATCGGTGAATTGCCGCTATCAACTCAGGTGCGTTTGCTGCGTGTGCTCGAAGCTGGCGAATTCATGAAGGTTGGTTCGTCGAAAGTACTTAAAACCAATGTTCGGGTGGTAGCCGCCACCAATGTAAACGTTCCTGAAGCCATTGAGAAAGGACGGTTTCGCGAAGACTTGTACTATCGTTTGAATACTGTGCCCATCAGGGTATTACCTTTACGCGACAGGCCCGAAGATATTCATTTGCTTTTCCGGAAATTTGCATCCGATTTTGCCGAGAAGTATCGTATGCCAGCCATCAGGCTCGATAACGATGCTGTTTCAGTTTTGCTTGGTTACCAATGGCCGGGGAATGTAAGGCAGCTAAAAAATATTACTGAACAGATTTCGATCATTGAAAAAGAACGAATTATTGATTCGCTCACGCTTCAACGGTATATCCCTTCAACCAACGGTAGCAGCAAATTACCGGCTCTTTACCATTCGGTTGATGAAAAAACATTTGCTTCGGAACGCGAAATTCTGTACCAGATTTTGTTCGATATGAAGAAGGATATGAATGATTTGAAAAAGCTGGTTCACGATATTTTGCAAAGTGATTCTCCGGGCGGGGAAATCAGGCATACCGACCGGGCTCAGCTGATTCGTAACCTGTATCCTGCCGACAATGGCAATTTTGTCCCTGATCAACCAGTTGCGCCACGTGTAAACATTAAACCAGTTGATCATGAGCATATTCTTGATACCGAAGAATTTATAGAGGAATCGCTTTCGCTCGAAGATAAAGAGGTAGAAATGATCCAGAAAGCCCTTGAAAAGTATAAAGGGAAAAGAAAATATGCTGCCCGGGAGTTGGGTATCTCGGAGCGCACATTGTACCGAAAAATAAAAGAATATAAGATAGATTGAATATGAGGCGGATCACGATATTTATAATGCTGTCGATAGTTTTTTTGTCGTCCGTTTTTACAGCCTGTCATGTTAGCTACTCCTTTACAGGGGCGGCAATAGCGTCAAATGTAAAAACATTTTCTGTTGCATATTTCCAGAACAGAGCCCGGCTCGTAAACCCGAACCTTAGTCAGCAGTTTACCGATGGCTTTCAGGAAAAAATTATTAAACAAACCTCATTGAATCAGATCAGCGAAAATGGCGATCTCGAATTCTCGGGACAGATAACCGATTACGACGTGAGGCCAATGACGATTGTTTCGGGTGATGTTGCTGCACAAAACAGGCTGACCATTGGTGTCAAGGTTAAGTTTACCAACAACAAAGACCATTCGAAGGATTGGGAAAAGTCGTTTACCGCATACGAAGATTATGAGAGCAGCCAGTCGTTAAGTGCTGTTGAGAGCAGTTTAGTGCCCGAAATTATAAAAAAACTTACTGAGGATATTTTTAATGCTTCAGTTGCAGACTGGTAACCCATGAATACCGAGCAAATCCTTAGTTTATTACATAATCCTGAAGCACTGAACCAGGAAACGCTACCTGCTCTTAAAATACTCACTGAGCGGTTTCCTGCATTTGAAGCGGGCTGGTTTTTGTACCTGAAAAACCTCAAATTACTGAAAGATTCGTCGTTTGACCAGGAATTGCTGAATGGTGCAATTCGGATACATGATCGGCGTAACTTGTATTTGTTCCTGAACAAGGAAAAGATGGGCCCGGCAAAAGAGCAGGCAGGAGAGCTTATCAGCGAAAATATCTTCGACTTTAATGTTTCGGCAGAGTATAAACTGGAGGAACGTAATCTTAAAACGGAATACGAAGAAAGTGCCGAATTGACAGAACAACGAAAGCCAGACCGAAAAAATACACTGATTGAGAAATTTCTGGAAGCCAAACCGCGTATGCCGCAGGTTAAAGACGAAGAATTTGTTTCGCCGGTGGCGCCGCAAAAGCCTAAAGAACCGGATGCTGATGATTTGGTAACCGAGACTCTGGCATCGATTTATGCACAACAGGGATATTATAAAAAAGCTATTCAGATATTTGAGAAATTAAGTTTGAAATATCCGGAAAAAAGTACTTACTTTGCGGCTCAAATTGAAAAAATTAGAAGTTTAATGAACAATTAATTACACTGATATGTACACACTGATCACAGTTTTATTATTCATCGTTTGTATTTTGCTGATTCTGATTGTGCTGGTGCAGAATTCAAAAGGCGGCGGTTTAGCAAGCAATTTCCAGTCATCCAATCAAATCATGGGAGTTCGTAAGACAACCGATTTTCTGGAAAAAGCTACCTGGGTTTTAGCAGGAACCTTGTTGGTTTATCAATTGGTGCTACTGCATTCATCCCACGCGAATCAAAAAACGGTGCCGAATCAGCGATTAAAGATCAGATTCAAAATGCTGTTGATCCTAATCAGGTTCCAAGTTTTCCTGCACCAACACCTGCTTCTTCGGCTCCGGCATCAACTGCTACTCCTACTAAGTAAGAAAACTTCTTTCAGATTAAATCTGAACATGCTATAACTGAAGTCTTCAATGAATTTTCATTGAAGACTTTTTTATTTTTGTATGAATCAAACCATCAAAACAACCTGTTATGAACCCAAGAATTAGTTTCGCCGGAGCTGTATTGCTTTGCTGTGTGGTGCTATTTTCAGCCTGCCACAAGTCAGTGCCTCCGCCAGTGCCTGTTTTGCCTGTTCCAACCGAACGCCAGCTGGCCTGGCACGAAATGGAGCAATATGCCTTTGTGCATTTCACAACCAACACGTTTACCGACAAGGAATGGGGGTACGGCGACGAACCGGAATCGGTTTTCAACCCAACTGCAATGGATGTTACCCAATGGGTAAAAACAATTAAGGCTGCCGGGCTAAAAGGACTGGTGCTTACCTGCAAACACCACGACGGTTTTTGCCTTTGGCCCAGTAAATACACCGAACATTCGGTAAAAAATAGTCCGTACAAAGGTGGCAAAGGAAATGTGGTTGACGAAGTTGAAAAAGCCTGCCGGGCTGAAGGAATCAAATTCGGTGTTTATTTGTCGCCCTGGGATCGCAATCGCGCCGATTACGGAACACCGTCGTATGTTGAATATTACCGCAACCAGTTGAAAGAGCTTTTTGAAGCGCATAAGCCAGTTTTCGAAATGTGGTTCGATGGCGCCAATGGTGGCGACGGATTTTATGGCGGTGCAAAAGAAAAACGCAAAATCGACGGGAAAACATACTACGATTGGCCAACAACCTTGAAAATGGTTCGCGGGATGGAACCGGCAGTTATTTTCTTTAGCGACGCCGGACCCGATATTCGCTGGTGCGGCAATGAAAGTGGCTTTGTAAACGAAACAAACTGGAATACAATTACCCCGGATACCTTATACGCTGGCAAAAGCGGGATCTCGGATTTGCTTGGAACCGGCAGCGAAAACGGAACAAGCTGGATTCCGGCTGAGGTTGACGTGTCGATTCGTCCGGGATGGTTCTACCACGCCCGGGAAGATTCGCTGGTGAAAACTCCTGAAAAATTGTTCGACATTTACTTGAGCTCTGTTGGTCGTGGAGCTAACTTAATTCTGAATATTCCGCCGGATCGTCGCGGACTGATTCACGAAAACGATGTGGCAGCTTTGCAGGGATGGAAAAAGCTGATCGACGGAAATTTCAAGACCAATCTGGCGCTGAATAAACTGGCTGTTGCATCTTCCTTTCGTGGAAATTCTGAACAATACAATGCCGTGAAAGTAAACGATGGCGACAAGGAAACCTACTGGGCAACCAACGACGACGAAAAAACAGGTTTTGTTGAAATCGATCTGGGGAAACCACAACTGGTAAGTTATATTGTGCTTCAGGAATACATAAAATTAGGACAACGGGTGAATAATTTCAGGATTGAAATACCCAAAGGCGACCGTTGGGTGGCGCTGGCCAAAGGCACAACCATCGGGTACAAACGTATCCTGAAAACATTTCCAACCGAGACGCAGAAGATTCGCCTGGTAATCACCGGCTCCAAAGCTTGTCCAACAATTTCAAACGTCGAGATTTACTGATTCTGGATTTAGTGATCGGATGGCTCGAAGCTATCCGATCACTAAATTGCCTGGCAACTGACAGTCTGACATTCGTTTTGTCAGCCTTTTTGTTCAGTTCTAACTGTTCAGTTTTTCAGTGTTTTATAAATTTATGCCTGGTAAGTGTGAGCTTTCGGGTGCAAAAATGGCAAATTCCGGGGCCGTGATGTGTCACGAATTGCTTTGGCACAATATCTGAATGGTTCGGATGTCGAAAAAATTAAAATGTATAACCAATTAAAATAATTCGAAAATGGCAGATTTAAAAGGAAAAATTCTGGCTGGTAAAATTCTGGTACAGCCGAAAGAAGCAGAAAAGAAAACAGCTAGCGGAATCATTATTCCTGATTCGGCAAAAGAAAAACCACAAACCGGTAAAGTGGTATTAGTTGGTTCACCAAAGAAAGATGAGCCGATGGAAATTCAGGTTGGCGATACTATTTTCTACGGAAAATATTCGGGAACCGAATTAAGTATTGATGGTGTTGACTATTTATTGATGTCGCAGACTGACGTTTTGTTTATTGCTGAATAATCTGATGTATAACAATTAAAAAAAGAAATAGAAATGGCAAAGGAAATTAAATTCGAGATTGAAGCCCGCGACCTTTTGAAAAAAGGGGTTGACAAATTGGCTGATGCCGTAAAAGTAACTTTAGGCCCTAAAGGTCGCAATGTAGTTATTGAAAAGAAATTTGGAGCTCCACACATCACCAAAGATGGTGTAAGTGTTGCTAAAGAAATTGAACTTTCAAACCCATACGAAAACATCGGCGCCCAAATGGTGAAAGAAGTAGCCAGCAAAACCGGCGACGACGCAGGTGATGGAACTACAACTGCAACAGTTTTGGCTCAGTCTATTATCTCGGTTGGCTTGAAAAACGTTGCTGCCGGCGCTAATCCAATGGATTTGAAACGCGGTATCGATAAAGCAGTTGCCAAAGTAGTTGAAAGTATTCAGACACAGGCCGAAAATGTTGGCGACGACTTCAATAAAATTGAACAGGTTGCTAAAATTGCTGCCAACAACGATAGCACAATCGGCGCATTGATTGCCGAAGCTATGAAGAAAGTGAATAAAGAAGGTGTTATTACCGTTGAAAGCGCCAAAGGAACTGAAACTTATGTTGATGTTGTTGAAGGTATGCAGTTCGACCGTGGTTACATCTCTCCGTATTTCGTAACCAATACCGAAAAAATGGAAGCCGAACTGGATCATCCTTACATTTTGATCCACGACAAAAAGATCAGCGCTATCCAGGATATTCTTCCGGTTTTGGAACAAACCGCAAAATCAGGCCGTCCGTTGATGATTGTTGCTGAAGATGTTGACGGAACAGCTCTTTCGGCATTGGTTGTAAACAAATTGCAGGGTACTATTAAAGTATGCGCTGTAAAAGCTCCCGGATTTGGTGATCGCCGCAAAGAAATGCTCGAAGATTTGGCTATTTTGACTGGCGGTACTGTAATTACCGAAGAAAAAGGCTTAACCCTTGAAAATGCTACAATCAACGACCTTGGTGTTGCCGAAAAAATTACCATCAACAAAGAAAACACAACTGTTGTTGCCGGTGGTGGCTCGGAAGAAGCGATCAAAAATAGGGTGAACCAAATTAAAAAGCAGATCGAAGTTACGACTTCTGACTACGATAAAGAAAAACTTCAGGAACGTCTGGCTAAATTAGCTGGCGGTGTTGCCGTACTTTATGTAGGCGCAGCTTCCGAAGTTGAAATGAAAGAAAAGAAAGACCGCGTTGACGACGCATTGCACGCAACCCGCGCTGCTGTTGAAGAAGGTATTGTACCTGGTGGTGGTGTTGCTTACATCCGCAGTATTGCCGCATTGGAGGGTTTTGCAGGCGAAAACGAAGACGAAACCACTGGTATCGAAATTGTGAAACGCGCTATCCAGGAACCTTTACGCCAGATTGTTTTCAATGCTGGTAAAGAAGGAGCCGTTGTGGTACAGAAGGTGAGCGAAGGCAAAGGCGACTTTGGTTACAATGCCCGCACCGATGTTTACGAAAACCTTTACGAAGCTGGTGTTATCGACCCGGCTAAAGTTACCCGTATTGCTTTGGAAAATGCAGCATCAATTGCAGGTATGTTCCTGACTACCGAATGCGTTTTGGTTGACGAAAAAGAAGACAAACCAGCTATGCCACCAATGGGCGGTGGAATGGGTGGCGGCATGGGCGGCATGATGTAATAGCCCTAAGATAGCCAGACAACAGACCTTAGGCTTAGATGTTAGACTAATAGATATTAGATGTTAGACAATAGATGTTAGACTTGAGGTCTGTCAAAATAACTTAAAACCCTCTTTCGGTTCGCCGGAAGGGGGTTTTTGTTTATGGTTTAGCGGTTTGATGCCAGAGGCATCGCATGTTTATAGAAGATGGTCAAGGAAGAGAGCTTTCGACTCCGCCGGAGTCGTATATTCTCTGAATCAGGGTGTTTTCTATAAACATGCAACCCGCTGGGTTTGTGAATCGATTTATAATCCCCTGTTTCTGGTTAGTCGAAAGAGGAAATTTTGCGTGTTTGCATAGTCTCCTGTGATGCGATAACGTTTTGAGATCATCCGTTTCGTTTTAGCAGCACAGAGAAACCAACCGGCAGGAGCAACTTTCCTTTTAGCAGCCCTAAAAAAACTGTTGGCAGGAATAAGTTTCTTTTTTGCAGGAGCCTGAATCCAACTGGCAGGAGCGAAAATCCTATTGGCAGCTCGAGATATCTAATTCGCAGGAGGAAGTTTCCTAAATGCAGCCTGAAAAATCTATCTGTCAGCAGCAGATTTCCTTTTCTCCGGGCTTAAAAAACAAACCGCAGTTAAGAAAATCCTAACCACGGTTTATTTTTCGCCGGGCGATTGAACGCCTGTAACGATTGATACTGCCGGTTTATCATTTTACCGTTTTAAAATTTAAACCCGTAACCTGCTTGTATTGCGGACTGTTGGCTCCAAAGAGCGATTTAACGTATGTTTTTACGGTGAGGGCCGCATCGACCAGGCCGGTACCGTCACCATACAAGGTTTGGTTACGCAGTAAGCGAGCGTTATTTAATTGTGTTTCGGTTGATGTTGCGCTGGTGTTTGTCGCTTTTAGCTGGTCGTAATAATTGGTAAGCGTGGCAATTTTCAAATCTTCTTCGTTGGGGGCATACTGAGGAACACCCAATAACAGTTGAATCAGTTTGTCGAAACTATCCAGGCGGTTGTCGAAACTCATTTGCGACGACGATACTTCTTTTGCCGATTTTCCCTGCGAGAGAAGCGCAGCTTTCTCCTCTTCGGTTTTCTTTGGAGTAGCCCTTTTGCCCTGAATTTTTCGGACGAGCGATTGGGCCAGCGCATCAACCTGCTCGGTTGTATCGCACGATTTAAGCGAATTTAAAATTCGCGTTGACAGTTTACTCAAAGGCTCGAATGCTGTTTTGCGGGCTGCTACGGCCAGGTCGTTCTGCCCAAGAACGCCATTGTATTGCTTTAGGACGTCCCGGGCTAACGTTTCCAACGACACCAAGGCGCCTGTGGTAATCGATTGATTCGACGGGTTATAAGCCGTTCCATATCCATTGACCACCAAAATCAGAGTACTAAAGTTAGCCACATTTTTCGCGTGGCCTGTTTCCGATTGATTTGCCATAAAACGAAATTTAAAGTGTGAATAAATTAGATTGTTTAATTCATGCTATTAAAGTTCGGACAATGCAATTGATCAATTGATATGAAACGCCCAAAAGTTATTAGCAGAATAATGAATATCGTTTTTAAATGCATCCCGCAACTGAAGCCTGATTGCTGGCTACTAGCCGTTTAACTGTTGATAAGTTTTATGGTAATTTAAGGCGAAGGGGTTGGAAATTAGGAATATATTTAGGGGCGTGAATGATGAAATAAGGAAAAGTAAGTACTACAAGATTTACTACAGTGAAGAGGCTTAGGTTTTGGATGCCAGCGGCATCGGATGGAACACCGTTGAAAAAAATAAACCATATTCTTCTCCTATACAATTTGGCTAGAAGGTATTAGTCGGGACTTAGTAGGCTGATGATATTATTGTGTTATTATTTAAAATAAATATGTGATTTTTGTTTTTCTATTTTAAATATTGACATAAAATATGTCAATATTTAAAATAGAAAAATTTTTGGCATAATAATTGACTAATCCATTTTGACCACGGGAGAGGTTGGATTCTCCCGAAGTTTTAATTTAATTCTCTTAGTACATGACAAAAAAATAAATAGCTGATTATCAGCAAAATAAGTGTTGAAATATTTGCATATAACTCTGAATATCAGTATCTTACAAAGGATTACCAAGTCACTTTGTGAGAAATATGACACCCAGAGTAGAGTCTAAAAGTAGTGAATTAGTTTCCATTTTCCATGAGCAATCAGGTTGGAATCTGGCACGAGTGAAGTTCTTTGTTTTAATTATTAGTGCGCTTTGTAAAGTGCAAACTGTTGGTTTTGAGAAGTTAGCTACGGCCTTTGACAGCCATGCCAGTACTAATTCCTCACTGCGGAGAATACAACGGTTTATGGCGATTTATCTTTTGGACACTGATGTGATTTCCATAATGATATTTAGACTGTTACCACATAAACCGCCTTTTCGCTTGGCAATGGACAGAACGAACTGGAAGTTTGGACAGCAGAATATCAATGTTTTGGTGCTTGCTGTTGTTTATCATGGAGTCGCTTTCCCGTTGCTGTTTAAGATGTTGCCCAAATTTGGCAATTCAAACACCAATGAACGCATTGAATTGATTGAACGGTTTATCCGTCTTTTTGGTTTGGAAGCATTGGATTGTTTGACTGCAGATCGTGAGTTTGTTGGAGAACGATGGATCAAATACCTGAATGAGAACCGGATTCGGTATTATATCCGCATCCGCGAAAACTTTTGGGTTTTGCAACCTCACAATGGTAAACGGGTTAAAGCCAGTTGGTTATTTGCCAATTTACCCTTAAATGGCTGTCGTGTGAATCAACGAATTGTGTCCCTGAACGGGCAACTCTGTTATCTTTCAGCCTCGAAAGGAAAAGACAAAGATGGAAAGCCTGAATTGCAGATTGTTATCTCGTTCAACAAACCGGAAGATGCACTCGAAATTTATAAAGAACGATGGCAGATTGAAACTGCTTTTAGAGCATTAAAAACAAGTGGTTTTAATATTGAAGATACACACTTGACTGAAATTGAAAGAATTGAAAAACTGTTTGCATTGGTGATCGTAGCTTTTACCTGGTCATATCTGGTCGGGGATTATTTACACAAATACATTAAACCGATCTCAATCAAAAAGCACGGAAATAAAGCTAAAAGTCTATTCAAATATGGGCTAACTTATATTGCAACTGTTCTATTAAATGCTTTCTTTCAAGATGATATCAATATTTTTAAATTTTTGTCATGTACTTAGTTTAATTCTATAAATATGTTTGCAAAAGTTAAAAATTTAAAAGGGACAGGTGATCGAAAACCTGAAGGTCACAATTCATGGCTAGAATTCTGGGAAGCCAAATCAGGTGAAAAAGCTAACACATGTAAATCTGTTTCATGTAGTTCAAAAACAGATTTAGTTGGCGCTCATGTGAAAAGAGTTGATTCCAATGATGGGAAGTGGTATATCATACCTCTTTGCAAGAGTTGTAATGCCAGAGACGACGAGTTTTATGTTTCAGGAACTTTAGTTGCGGTAAATTAAACCGATCTTGAACTTTGATCAGAAACTGCCAAAATGGAAACAAAAAAGAGACATTAAGTCTTTTTTTTTGTTTTATATGTCATATTGTCATTATAAAGTTAATATTTTAAAATAAAATCGATATTTATTTGTTTTTATTTATATTTATCGCATAAATAAAACAAATAGATAAGCCATGATTCAGGAATTACGTATAAAGAACTGTCTCTCGTTTAAAGATGAGGTTGTTTTTAGTTTCGAGGCAACCAAAGATACCAACAATGAAGAGCCGCATGTCGTAACAGTTGCACCCGGAGTGAGGCTTTTACGTTTTGCCCTGGTGTATGGTGCAAATGCTTCGGGAAAGTCGAACTTACTACTCGCTTTTGATTTCCTACATGAATTCTGGTTCGAGATTCAAAAAGATATTACAGCAAAGACCGGAATTATCCCTTTTAAATTAGAGAAAGATTCTCCGACTCAACCGACAGAGTTTTCGTTAAAGTTTTACGTTGGAGAAACAAAGTACTGGTATCAACTCAAGCTCGATGAGAAAAAAGTAATAGAAGAGAAATTATCTTATTACAGCACGGTACAACCAACATTACTTTTCGAAAGAAGTTTGGATAATAATATCTCGGTCGTAACATTTAACCAGTCTGCACTCAAGGTAAGTAATGTTGCCCGGGAAGAAATTAATATCAAGTGCCTGCCCAATATGTCATTTTTTGCTGCCCGGAACCAGGTAAATGTAGCCCTGCCTAAAATTGATGAAGCCCGAGACTGGATGCAGAAAAATGTGATGGACATGATTAATCCCAAAATAACTTTATTTAATTATGCTGAGAGAAAAATGCACGAGGATGAGAATCTAAAAAAGCACCTGCTAGAATTTGTGAGAGAGGCTGATTTTAATATTAGCGACTTCAAAACAAAAATTGAAAAGCAAGACGTCCCTGCAGATTTTCTGGAATTTATTCTAAAAACAGATTCTGTATCAGAAGAAGATAAAGAAGCTCTGAGAACTGAGAAAAATATTAATCAATTAAAAACAGATTTTGAACATACAGTGACCAATGAAAATGGGCAGGAAAAGTACTTTCTAGAAGATCATTTGGAATCGGAAGGTACCAGACGTATTACCGGTCTTGAAACTGCTTTATATATGGCGCTGCAACGAAATGCTTTTCTTGCCATTGACGAAATTGAATCATCGTTGCATCCCGACCTCATCATGTTCGTGATTAAGAAATTTCTGGAAAATAAAGACAGTCGGGCTCAGTTGTTAGTTACAACACATTACGACCCGTTGCTGAATGAAACAGACGAATTGTTCCGGAGAGATTCGGTTTGGTTTACAGATAAAAATGAATCGGGGAGCACCGAGCTTTATTCATTGGTTGAGTTCAGCGGACTTAAAAGGATTGCATCATTACAGAAGGCATATAGGCAGGGAAGATTCGGAGGCATTCCAAAAATCAATATCTAATATCTAGCAGGGATGAGCAGAAATATTGGGAAAAGGCCTCAGAAATTGCCCAAAGTAACGGTGATTGGTGAAGGCATTACCGAACAGTATTATTTTAGTCACATCCGCTCTCTTTATAATTTTAAGTACGTATTGAAGCCATATTATTTTGGAACTACTTCTTTGCAGGAAATGGAGCGGAAGATTTTTGAAATCGTAAGTGGCGGTGGTATTGCAATTTGTGTTTTTGACACTGATGTTTCGCAACGGGATGAGGAACAAAGAAAACGTTTGGATCATTTGAAGCGAAAGTATGGGCAGAAAAAGAACGTAATTTTCTGTGATAGTCTCCCGTCTGTAGAATATTGGTTCCTCTTGCATTACCGAAATACCAACCGATATTTTGGTAGTTCGGCTGAAGTTGAACGGGAGTTGAGAACTTTCATCGGGCGGTATGAAAAGAAAGCTGTTTTTCTTGAGAAAGAGAAATGGGTTGCCGATATGTGCTCTGACCAAAAGCTAGAAACAGCCATTCAACGAGCCAAAGACTTTGGTGAAAACGGTGATTCTTATTCCAATGTTTATAAAGCAATTGAATTGTTAAGGAGATACAGGCATTAAAATCCAGTTTTGATGTCTAATTCTTCACGACGACCGCGAATTGATTGAACGTGGCGTTGATGAGAACGGGCGCAAATTTTACAAGATCTATTACAGCGAATAGGCATAGGCTGTGGATGTTATTGAGCGGGTGACTCCGAGTCACCCGCTCAATAAAAAAAAGCGAGATACAAAAAAAAGGCCGGGAAGAAACCCGACCTTTCGCGCTGTTGTTTAATTGTTTTCGCGTATTGCTTATGGGGGATAAGCTATATTGTTATTAACGTATTTTCAATTTATTTATTTCGTTGGCGACTCCATTTTCATATCAATTTCCTTGCCATTTTTTTTATCAATAACCTTTTTCTCATCAATAATTTTTACATCCAGACTATCTCTTTCGTTATTTAAATCAAAATCAGGAGCATCCATAGCTTCAGGTGGCATGGGTGGTATAAAATTATTGTCATCAAATTGAAAACCGAAAGCTTCCATTTCATTGCGATCTGCTTTCTTCCGAACAATTTCAATTTTCTCACGACCACCGCTCAAATCTTTTTTCCTGTACGAAATCACATTCGGATCATTCAAATCAATGGTCTGCCCCGAATGTTTGAATTTTATGCGGTGTGGCACCGGGGGAGCTGGCGGAACCGGCGGGAAATGGTTGAGCTCTTTGCCATCAATAAAAAACATATGGTTTCCGGGCTTCCCTTTCATTATTCTTCGAACAATAATTTGGTCTCCGGTACTGTCGTTTTCTTCGTCAAACATATTCATATCGTCTTCGTTTTCCGCATCAAAGAAAGCGGGCTCGTCCTTAACTCCGCTTCTATGTCTGAACATCGCGACATCAGCTCGTTTCCCATCATTTCTGAATTCATGCCCGATAAAATCTCCCCGATGTTCCATCGGATTAATCGTGTCGCCTTGCCAAACGAAAACATCGTCAGTAGTAAAAACAGTGTCAATCACCGCTTTTTTACCATCAGTAATTTTTACCATGCGGACATGGCGGCTTTTCCTAGGTTTTTGTGTCTGATCATCATTTCCAGGCATCACAAACGACGACAACAATAACGCTGCAAATCCAGCGACCCCAACTGTGAGTAATGTGTTTTTCATTTGATTTATTTTTTGTGATTTATTTCTGAAGCAAAGATACTTCGGTTGCCAGCTAACAATGAGTTAAGGTCGGCTTAAAATCTGTTAAGGAAAAGTTAAAGTCCTGAATTAGCTTTATTTAATAACTATCTTTGAGGTCATGAACAAAAAGATAGTCATTGGTTTAATCGTATTAATGGGTGTTTCCATTACCGGAATCATCATCATCCAGCTGGTGTGGATGAGCAACGCCATTAAATTACGAAATGAACTATTCGACCGAAGTGTTACTGAAGCATTAAACGCGACCACAAACCGTTTGGATAATGAAGTAAACTTCGGGCTGATCAACCATTTTTCGTTCAACGATTTTGATTTGCCGGGAAATATGGAACCCAATCCGCCAGCGCCTCCAATACCTCCGCCCACAGGACAACGACGCCCGGTGCGGATTTTTATGTCACCTCACCGAAATCCCCGGCAGATTGAAATGATCATCAATACACGGAGATCACAGGATGATAACTTAGGATATTTGCGGGAATCCGAAAGAAAAGATAACCCAAAAGACTCGCTACTGGAGATTGATGCCGATAGTCTGGAGCGAATTTATGCTCATGGAATACATCGATTCGATTCCATTGTGTCGAATTTCGAATACACGAGAGATTCCGTTGGAAAAATTAAACAGGAATTTAAAGTTCGCTCACAGAAACTCAAACGGGTTGCACGAAAAGCTGTCCGGGAAATATCGACCTGGGAAGAAGATATTCCGGTTGATACTTTAAAATTGGTTCTGAAGAAAGAACTGCAAAACCGGAATATCCCGATAGCATTTGAGACCGGGATCATTCGGGATTCGCTCATTTCGTCGAAAACTGAAGATGCTGATTCGCTGTTACTGAAAAAAAGTAAATACCAGGCAAACTTATATCCCAACGATATTTTTCAGAAAGACGTTAAGCTAACTGTTTATTTTCCAGAAAAGGACACCTTTATATTCAAAACCCTTAATTGGCTCCTGATTGTTTCACTTCTGTTTTCAGTAATCGTTCTTTTAACCTTTGCTGCCAGTATTTTCTTTATCCTGAAACAAAAGAAAATTTCTGAAATGAAGTCGGATTTCATCAATAACATGACCCACGAATTCAAGACTCCTATTGCAACCATTTCGGTGGCAGCCGATTCAATTGCCAACCCGAAAGTAATCGGGAACCCTGAGAAAATTGGGTACTTTGTTGAGATGATTAAAAAAGAAAACCGACGAATGAACCGCCAGGTTGAAGATATTTTAACCATTGCCCGTTTGGATAAAAAAGAATTTGAATTTAAATGGGAAGCCTTTAACCTGCACGAGGTCATTGAGAACGCCATACAGAGCATTGTACTCCAGGTAGAAAAAAAAGGTGGCTCAATAACAAGCGAATTACTGGCCGCAAACCCGGTGGCAACCAGCGACCTGAATCATTTTGCCAACCTGATTTACAACCTTCTCGATAATGCCAACAAATACTCGCTAAACGAACCGCAGATAAAAATAGCAACCCGAAATACGACTAAAGGCGTGCTCATTTCGGTATCCGACCAGGGAATTGGTATGAGCAAAGTGGTGCAAAGTCGCATCTTCGAACGTTTTTACAGGCAAACAAGCGGTAATATCCACAATGTGAAAGGATTTGGGCTTGGTCTTAGCTATGTAAAAGCGGTTCTCGAAGCAAATAAAGGCCATATTTCGGTGCATAGCGAGCCTGGCAAAGGAAGCACCTTCGAAGTTTTTATTCCGTTCATTATTGAATAACCACGACAGCTGACCAATGAATACAAAACCGCATATCTTTTTAGTTGAAGACGATTTAAGCTTTGGAGCAGTGCTTAAATCATACCTCGAACTCAACGACTTTGAGGTGGATTGGGTTGATGATGGCAAATTTGCCCTCCCCATGTTTAACAAAGCTGCTTTCGATATTTGCATTCTGGATGTCATGTTACCCAACATCGATGGGTTTACGATTGGCGCCGAAATAAAGAAAGTGAATCCCAACATCCCCATCCTGTTTCTTACTGCCAAAAATATGCGCGAAGATGTCTTGCAAGGCTACCGCATTGGTGCCGACGATTATATGACCAAACCATTTGATACCGAAGTCCTGATTTACAAGATTAAAGCCATATTAAAAAGGGGCGCCGGAGCAGCAGAAAAAGAGCCCGAATTTTACCAGATTGGTTCTTACGTTTTCGATTACAGGTTGCGTAATGTCGAAAAAGATAACTCGAAGCAAAAGCTATCGCCTAAAGAAGCCGAACTGCTGAAAATGCTCTGCGACAACCAAAATAAACTTTTACCGCGCGAAACCGCCCTGAAGAAAATATGGGGCGACGATGGTTATTTTACGGCCCGCAGTATGGATGTTTACCTCACCAAGCTCCGCAAGCTTTTTGCCGACGAACCAACCATCGAAATCAGGAACATTCACGGAAGCGGTTTTATGCTGCAAATAAAAGAATAGGCGGATTTCCCCAAGGCATCAATTGATTATCTATCCTGAATTTCTTATTTTTGAACCATGACCTCAAAAGAAAAACAGATCATCAAACTCATCAAATCGAGGATCAGTCGCAAAGATTCCGGTGCAGAAGTTATTTTATTCGGGTCGCATGCCCGAGGCGATGCAACTAGTAACTCGGATTGGGACATTTTAATTTTGCTCCAAAATGCGATGGTTGATCGGAATCTGGAAAAAGAATATCGCGAGGAACTTTTCGAAGTAGAACTGGAAACCGGCGAACCTATTTCAACGCTTGTTTTTTCTAAAACAGACTGGGAAAACAGGCATTCGGCTACACCTCTTTATCGCAACATTAAACGCGAAGGCATTTTAATTGATTGAATGACCGGAACCATCGAAGACTATATCAACTATCGGATTTCGAAGTCTCAGGAAACCTTTGACGATGCAGTTCTACTTGCTGCCAACAAGCGATGGAATTCATGCGTTAACCGGCTTTATTATTCAAGTTACTATCTGGTCAGCGCTTTACTATTCAGGCACAATATTAAGGCAGAAACACATAATGGCGTAAAATCTCAATTATTCCTGACGTTTGTAAAAAACGAGCGTTTGCCGAAGGAATATGGCCGATTGTATTCTCATCTTTTCGATTGGAGACAAGAGTCTGATTATTCTGACTTTACCGATTTTGATGAAGAAACAACGCTTCCTTTGCTGAAAGAAGTTGAACTTCTGAATAAACGATTGATTCAATTGATTGAAGAAATTGAGCCGGAAATTTGAGATATTGGGAAATTTGCCGTAATCAACGATTTTGTGATTTTTAGTTAAGAAAACTGCGCCAAACGAACAAATTGCCGTTTATCATACTTGGGTTTCGCAGTTTTTGTACCTTTGTCGCCTCTATTTGCTAATAGTTTTCAGATGGCAGACCTACATTCAACAGAAACAAAAACGTTTGATACCATAGTGGTGGGCAGCGGATTGGCAGGACTTACTGCCGCTTTTCATGCCTCAAGAAAAGGAAGTGTTGCCATCATCACCAAATCGCAGCTCGACATCAGTAATTCGTATTATGCACAAGGCGGAATTGCCGCAGTTACAGCTCCCGAAGATTCGTTCGAATCGCACATTCAGGACACCTTGACGGCAGGACGCGGATTGTGCGAGCTCGACGCTGTACAGATTTTAGTTTCCGAAGGACAGCATTGTGTGCAGGAATTGATCCGTTTGGGTATGGAATTCGACAAGGAGAACGGCGAATTTGTTCTTGGGCTGGAAGGCGGACATAGTCATCGGCGCATTTTACATGCAGGCGGCGATGCTACCGGGAAAGGCTTAACTCTTTTCATGCTCAGTCGGGTTCAGGAGCAGCCCAATATTACGGTTTTCGAATATACCACAGTTACCGAACTTTTGGTTAATAATCAGGTTTGTTTGGGTGTTCAGGCATTCGACTTTGTTACAGGCAAAAACCTGGTGTTCAAATCGAAATCAACAATCATTGCTACCGGCGGGCTTTCGCGCATCTACGACCGCTCGACCAACCCGCATACTGCTACCGGCGATGGCATTGCACTGGCTTATAATGCGGGAGCAAAGCTGGCCGACATTGAGTTTATCCAGTTTCACCCATCGGCATTGTACATTCCAGGCGAAGAAGCTTTCCTGATTAGCGAGGCTGTTCGGGGCGAAGGCGCCTGGCTGTTTACTCCCCAAGGCGAACGGTTTATGCCGCCCATTCACCCGCTGGCCGAACTGGCTCCCCGCGATGTGGTGGCCCACGCCATTTACAACCAGATGCAATTGCACCACACTGACTTTGTTTACCTGAGCTTGAAACACCTCAATCCTGAAGTCATTAAAAAAAGATTCTCGACCATTTACCATACTTTGCTGAAATACAACATCGACTTAACCAGCGATTTATTGCCAATTGCCCCTGCGGCGCATTACATGGTAGGCGGTATTCAAACCGATTTAAATGGTGAAACCAACATCAGCGGACTTTTTGCCTGTGGCGAAGTGGCTTCAACCGGCGTGATGGGGGCCAACCGACTGGCCAGTAATTCGCTGCTCGAATGCCTGGTATTTGGGCGCCGTGCTGCCGAAAAAGCAAACCAGGGAAAATTTAGCGAAGCAAAACTTCCTGAAATCAAAGAAATACGGGTTGATCAGGCAAACGAGGATTTTTTCCTTGAAATTAAAAACCGGATTGCCACATTGATGAGCAAAAAAGCAGGTATTGTTCGCACTGCCGAAAAACTCGAACAAGCGTTAGCCGAACTTCAGGAAATAGAAAAGCTTTTGCCTGACGAAATATCGGAATACAATCAATTAAAAGTCAAGCACAACATCGACATTTGCCGTTTGATTTGCGAATCGGCGCTCATTCGTGAAGAAAGCCGGGGAGGCCATATCCGCGAAGACTTTCCGGGAGAAAAACCATCGCTTTGCGCACACCTGATTCAGCAAAAAGGAGAAGAATACAGTTTTCAGGCCGTTCGCAATTCCTGAAAGATTTAGAAAATATCCAATAAGAATAACCCATATTGAATATCCAGAAAGAAATATGAACGAACTCGAATTAAAAGCAGCACAAACACTTATTGAACTTGCGTTGAAAGAAGATGTTGGCGAAGGCGATATTACAACCGACAATATTATTCCGGCAGAATCGCGCAGAAAAGCCAAAATGGTTGCTAAGGCCGACGGCGTTGTTGCCGGATTACCTGTTGCTGAAATGGTTTTTCGCCGCCTCGATCCTAATTTTGTTTGGGATGTGAAAACACCTGAAGGAACGAGAGTTAAAAAGGGAGATGTGATGGTCGAGTTTGAAGGGACATACCGCGCGTTGCTTACCGGCGAACGCACGGCGCTCAACTTTTTGCAAAGGCTCTCGGGTATTGCAACCATGTCGGCCAAATATGCCGATGCTGTTAAGGATTTTAAAACTGTGATTCTTGACACCCGTAAAACATTACCAGGTTTCCGTGTGCTCGATAAATATGCCGTAAAGACCGGCGGAGCAAGTAACCACCGCATTGGGCTTTACGATATGGCGATGATCAAGGATAACCACATTGAAGTTGCCGGTGGAATTACAAAAGCCGTTGAAGCCGTCCGAAACAATATAAAATCAGGAATACTGATTGAAGTTGAGACTACTACGTTGGAACAAGTGCAGGAAGCTATCGACGCCAAAGCCGACATTATTATGCTCGACAATATGGACACCGAAACCATGAAAAAAGGAGTGGAATTGATTGCAGGCCGCGCCAAAGTGGAAGCTTCGGGAAACATGACTTTGGAACGCCTGCGCGAAGTGGCCGCTACCGGGGTCGATTATATTTCAATCGGGGCGTTAACCCACTCAGTCAGCGCATTGGATATTAGTCAACGTTTAGAAAATTAGCTTTGATCAATCTTGTTATTGACATAGGAAACACGCGCACCAAGCTGGCTTTATTCAACCAGCACGATTTAATGTTTAATGTTCCGGTTGAGCATTTGACGGTAGCCCATTTGCAAATGCTGAAAGACGAACATGTGCAAATGAATAAAGCTATTTTGTGCAGTACTAAAAAAGTTGACAAAGAGCTCGTTGAGTTCCTGGAACAGCATTTCGAGCAGTTTATTGAACTTGACCACAATACCAAATTGCCGATAGCCAATTTATACGAAACTCCCGAAACTCTGGGTAAAGACAGGCTCGCTGCGGCGATTGGCGCCAACGAACTTTTCCCCGATCAGAACATCCTGGTTGTTGACGCCGGAACTGCTATAACCTACGATTTTGTTTCAGCCGAAAATCAATACCTGGGCGGAAATATTTCTCCGGGTATGCAAATGCGCTTTAAGGCTTTGCACCAATTTACAGGGAGATTGCCACTTGTGGGAAATTCGGCCAATTTTACAGCGATTGGAAGAAATACGGAAGAAGCTGTTCGTGGCGGAGTTCAAAATGGAATTTTATTTGAGATTGAAAAAACGATCGACATCTTCTCGAACAAATATGATGATTTACAGGTGATTCTAACTGGAGGCGACTCGGTGTTTATCAGCCAGCTTTTGAACGAAAACCTGATGGTTCACCTTAACCTTACCTTGATTGGGCTCAATAAAATTCTGGAATTCAATTCTGTCAAAAAATAATTTCATACTCTGCCAATCATTATTTACTTTCGGGAAATGATTTTCATAAAATCAGGAATTCAATTTATGGGCAAGAATATTTTTAGTTGTTTATTGATATTGATGTTATTTGCGCTGGTTTCGTGCGAAAACGATATATCAAAAGTTAAAGCCTTCGACAATTCGGAAGAGCCACCCGCACTGGCAGCAGAAGGGTTCGAAATGCTGGTTTCCGACTCTTCGGTGATCCGGTTTAAACTGCAAACGCCCGAGCTGACCCGCCACGTAGATACCAAGGAGCCTTACACCGAATTCCCGAAAGGCGTGAAAATTGATAAGTATGATGGCAACATGAATGTAACCTCTCACATTACCGCCCAATACGCCAAACTTTTTGAAAATGACGACCGGTGGGAAGCCAAAAATAACGTCATTGCGGTCAACCAAAAAGGCGATACGCTTAAAACAGAATACCTGGTTTGGGACAATAAAAACGGGAAAATCTTTTCCGACCAATTCGTGAAAATTATTCAAAAAGACCAGGTTTTTACGGGCATCGGGTTCGAATCGAATGCCGATTTCTCGGAGTATAGGTTCAAAAAACTGAAAGGCCAGATTTACGTTAACATCGAAAAATAAGCTGAATGAACTTGTACCTGGTCATAACGATTGCCATTTTGTTCTCTGCTTTTTTTTCCGGAATGGAAATTGCTTTTATTTCGGCCAACCGCCTGAGACTGGAACTCGACAAAAAGCAAAACGTTGTTTTTTCGAGCCTTATTTCATTATTCACGCAGTATCCAGGTCAGTTTATTGCTACCATGCTGGTTGGTAACAATGTAGCCCTGGTTATTTATGGTATTGCTTTTGCCGATTTGCTCGATCCGTTTTTGAAGAAATATTTCGAATCGGAAACTTTAGTTCTGTTGCTTCAAACCATTATTTCAACCATGCTTATCCTGGCAACAGCCGAATATTTACCCAAAGCGCTGTTCCGAATCAATCCCAACCGGATACTGAAAATATTTACGGTTCCGATTGCTTTTTTCTACTTCCTGTTTTATCCGATCACGAAATTCTCCATTACGGTTTCGAAACTGGTTTTAAAAATATTCCTGAATGCACAAATAAAAAAAGTTGATGAAAAGATCGTTTTCAGCCGGATTGATCTCGACCATTTTGTGAACGAACAGGAAAGCAAAAGCGCACCGCAAACCGAAGAAGAAATTGAAAATGAAGTAAAATTATTCAAAAATGCCCTTGATTTCAGTACTGTTAAGTTGCGGGAAGTAATGGTTCCACGCACCGAGATTGTAGCGCTCGACATCGATTCGACAGTAGAAGAGCTTCACCGGAAATTCGTTGAAACAGGTTATTCGCGCATCTTATTTTACAAAGACAATACCGATAATATTGTTGGCTATGTTCATCAATCGGTAATTTTCACAAATCCTAAAACCATACACGAACACCTGCGCAAAGTACTTATTGTTCCCGAAACAATGCCTGCAAATAAGCTACTTCGGAAGTTTTTCCAGGAAAGATTGAGCATTGCCATTGTTGTTGACGAATTTGGCGGAACATCGGGAATGGTTACCAGCGAAGATATTCTTGAAGAGATATTTGGTGAGATTGAAGACGAGCACGACACGGTTGACCTGATCATGAAGAAAATTTCGGACAACGAATACATTTTGTCGGGTCGGCTCGAACTCGACGATCTGAATGAAAATTTCGACCTTGAATTTCCCGAAAAAGAAAACTTCGAAACCCTTGCCGGGTTTATCCTGTCGCACTACGAAAGCATCCCGAAAGTTAATACCATAATTAACATCGGTTTTTTCCAGTTTCGGATTTTAAAAGCAACAAACACTAAAATTGAGCTGGTAAACCTCAAGGTGTTGGACGAGAACTAAAATAAAAAACGAATAAGGGTGTTTGATATTGAAAATTATTATCTTCGTACCGCGAAAATTTAAAACGAATTATTATAATAAAATAACTATCAGTAAATGGCTACTTTACAGAAAATACGGAACCGCGGAGGTGTACTGGTTGCGGTTATTATCGGTCTGGCATTGGGTGCTTTTATTTTGGGCGACATGCTCAGCTCAGGAAGTAAATTAATGAGGCCCAGCCAATTAAAAATTGCTGAGATTGATGGAGAATCTGTTCAATATCCTGATTTCCAGAAAAAAGTTGAAGAACTTTCTGAGGTTTATAAAATGAATACTCAGCAAACTCAGATTGATGAAAATACCTGGGAACAAATTCGCGAGCAGGTTTGGCAGGGATACCTTCAGGAAAATATTATTGGTAAAGCATCCGAAAAACTAGGCGTTGCAGTTACTTCTGAAGAACTTTTCGACCTGATCCAGGGAAAAGATCCTCACCCAATTATCAAACAACTTTTCCGCAATCAAAAAACCGGCGAGGTTGACAAATCAGCGATCATCCAGTTTCTGAAAGCCATGGACAGCGGCGCTACACCTGCGCAAAAATCTTATTGGTTATACATCGAAAACCAAATTAAGCAAGATCGTATGTTCAGCAAGTACAGCAACCTTATAGCCAAAGGTTTGTATGTTACTACTGACGAAGCTAAAAGAAGCCTGACTGCTAAAAACAAAAGTGCAAACATTCAGTATGTAATGCTTAACTACTCGACCATACCCGATGTAAATGTTAAAGTTTCGGATGATGAGCTGAAAGCTTATTACAATACACACAAAGAAGAATACAAGCAGGAAAAAGGCCGCAGTATCGAATATGTAACGTTTGATGTAGTTCCTTCAGAAGGAGACAAAGCTGCTACTCAAAAATGGGTATCGGATGCCAAAGCTGAATTTGCAGCAACTACCGACAATCAGCAATACATCAATGCCAATTCCGATACTCGTTTCGATCCAAGCTTTTCGAAAAGTAACGAACTTGCTCCAAATCTTTCGTTATGGGCATTCAGCGCTCAACCAGGCGATTTTTATGGTCCTTATTTCGAAAACGGTGAATATAAACTAGCTAAAATTGACCAGTTTAAAATGTTACCCGACTCTGTTCAGGCATCACACATCTTAATCAACCCTCAAACTTTGGGTAGTGTTGAGAAAGCTAAAAATGTTGCTGATAGCTTGAAGCGAAAGATTGAATTGGGCGCCAATTTTGCTGAAATAGCCATGAAATATTCTGAAGATCCGGGTTCGAAAATGAAAGGCGGAGATTTGGGTTGGTTTAAACGCAAACAAATGGTTCCTGAATTTGAAGAAGCTGCATTTACCGGCGAGATAAACAAATTGTATGTGGTTGCTACCCGCTTTGGTTTCCATATCATTAAACCTACCAAAAAAGGGAAAGAAACTAACCAGGTTCGTTTGGCTATTTTAACCAAGAAAGTTGAACCAAGTTCGGAAACTTATCAGAAAACTTATACTGAAGCCAGCAAATTTGCCAGTGAAAACCAGACAAAAGAAGCATTCGAAAAAGCCGTAGTAGCCCAAAAGTTGGATAAAAAGATTGCAAATTTAACCGAGAACGAACGTGCAGTTGCCGGTATCGAATCGTCGCGCCAGTTGGTTCGCGCAGCATTCAGTACCGATCCCGGAAAAATCTGCATCAACAACGAAAAATCGCCAATCTTCGAGTTCGGTAATAAATTTGTGATTGCTGCCGTTACAGGCGCATCCGAAGAAGGATCATCATCATTTGAAGAAGCAAAGCCACGCATCGAACTTGTAGTGCGTAAAGATAAAAAGGGCGACATGCTGGCCGACAAACTTAAAAGTGCAACCGATCTTTCAAGTGCTGCATCAATCAACTCAACCGAAGTTAAAGAAGCCAGCGCTGTTAATTTCACCAGCTATTCAATTCCGAACTTAGGTTTCGAGCCCGCAGTAATTGGAGCCGTTTGTTCGCTTCCTGAAGGAAAAATTTCGGCACCGGTTAAAGGAAACAACGGCGTATTTATCGCTAAAGTAACTTCATACACAACAGGCACCGACAACGATCTGAAAGCTGAAAAGAACCGGATTGCCCAGTCGCTGGGGTACCGGGCCGGAACGCAGGTGTTCGAAGCGCTGAAGAAGAATACTGAAATAGTTGACAAACGATCGAAATTCTATTAATAGAATATACAGGATAAAAGCGGGTGTAAAAGCCCGCTTTTTTTTTAACCATTTTATTTCCCATCGTTATGGAAAGCAAACTGAAAAAACTCGAACAAATTTTACTGAATGACCGCTTTGCGGGGAACAACGGCATCAGGCTCGTTTCCATATCAAAAGGTGAAGCTGTTGCCGAACTGGTTATTTCGGAAAAGCATCTGAACGGCGTGGACATCATTCAGGGTGGAGCGCTTTTTACCCTTGCCGATTTTGCATTTGCTGCGGCTTCCAACTCGCACGGACGAATCGCTGTTGCAGCCAACGCCAGCATTAGCTTTTTCAAGGGTGTTTCTTCAGGTAAACTCATTGCCAAAGCAAGGGAACACAGCTCGGGTAAAACGCTCGCAACTTATATGGTCGATATCACCGACGAGGAAGGAAACAAAATAGCGCTGTTCAACGGAACAGCCTTTCTAAAAGGAGAATACTAGTGGAAAAATGCGGAGTTAGGAGTCCGAAGTGCGGAGTCAAAACCTTTTTTTGAACTTTATGTCCTCCGAACTTCAGTAATAGGAACACAACGCCGTTTTAGTATAGAGAAACTATTTGGTGAAACTTCGTGCTTTGGAGCCTTGGTGGCAAAAAAGAAGGAGCCGCCAAGTCACGAAAACGATAAGGATCAGAGAAATGCGGAGTTGGGAGTTAGTTAAGACCTCTTTAGAATTTAGGCACTCCGAACTTTAGGCACTTCAAACTCTTCTTTTTTACTTACATTTGCGCAATTTTTTAATTTTAAAAACGAACAATATGGCCAGGTATTTCAACGATGTTTCAAGAACTTTCAACGAATATTTACTGATTCCCGGACTCACTTCCAAAGCATGTATTCCACAGAATGTCTCTCTTAAAACGCCACTGGTTAAATTTAAAAAAGGCACTACTCCTGAACTGGAACTGAACATCCCGTTTGTTTCAGCCATCATGCAGTCGGTTTCCGACCACAAAATGGCGATTGCCCTGGCCAAAAACGGCGGATTGTCGTTCATCTTTGGCTCGCAATCCATCGAAAGCCAGGCCGAAATGGTTCGCAAAGTGAAAAAATTCAAGGCTGGCTTTGTTGTTTCCGATGCCAACCTCACTCCCGAAAATACACTGAAAGATGTGCTGGCCATCAAAGCTTCAACCGGCCATTCAACCATCGGAATTACCGCCGATGGAAAGCCGAACGGCAAATTGCTGGGCATTGTGACCAGCCGCGATTACCGCGAAACAAAAGATAATTTGGACACCAGGATTCGCGAGTTTATGACTCCTTTCTCAAAACTGGTGACCGGCGAACTGGGGATCTCGCTTTCTGATGCCAACGACATCATCTGGGACCACAAGTTAAACACCCTGCCCATCATCGATAAAAACCAGAACCTGCAATACTTCGTTTTCCGCAAGGACTACGACGAGCACAAGGAAAACCCCAACGAATTGCTCGATGTCAACAAAAAACTGCTTGTGGGCGCCGGAATCAACACCCGCGATTACAAAGAGCGTGTAGCCGCTTTGGTTGATGCCGGTGCTGACCTGCTTTGCATCGACTCGTCCGACGGTTTTTCGGAATGGCAGAAAGAAACCATCGAATACATCAAAAAAGAATACAACGGCAAGGTTAAAGTAGGCGCCGGAAACGTGGTTGACCGCGATGGCTTCCTCTACCTGGCCGAAGCCGGAGCCGATTTTATTAAAGTGGGCATTGGCGGTGGCTCCATCTGCATCACCCGTGAGCAAAAAGGAATTGGCCGCGGACAGGCGACCTCCATTATCGAAGTGGCCGAAGCCCGCAACGAGTATTTCGAGAAAACCGGAGTCTATGTCCCCATTTGTTCCGACGGCGGCATTGTGCAGGATTACCACATGGTGCTTGCACTGGCCATGGGCGCCGATTTCATCATGATGGGACGGTACTTTGCCCGCTTCGACGAAAGTCCGACCAAGAAGCTTAAAGTGGGCAATAACTTCGTGAAGGAATACTGGGGCGAAGGTTCGAACCGCGCCCGCAACTGGCAGCGTTACGACTCGGGTGGCACCGAAGGTCTCAAATTCGAAGAAGGTGTTGACAGCTATGTGCCTTATGCCGGTAAGCTGAAAGACAACCTCGATATTACACTGGGCAAAATTGTTTCGACCATGTGCAGCTGTGGAGCTTTATCCATTCCTGATCTGGAGAAAAACGCCAAAATCACGCTGGTGTCATCCACCTCCATCATCGAAGGCGGAGCACACGATGTAATCCTGAAGGATAAGAATATTTAAGAGTAAACTGAATAGGAAGAAGGGCAATTTCGTAAGGAGTTGCCCTTTTTTGTTCGATTCTACTTTTGATTCGGTTTCAGAAAACGATTATACCAAGATGTAATGATTCATTATAACAGAAACAAAACTCCGACAGAACTAATGTTAACAAACAAACCCATTCAAAAAATAGGCGGTTCTCTCAACCAGCTTCGCTTTATTGCTTATTCAATTTGTCGTCTGCCCATTTTATAGGATTATTGACAATATATGCCGATACCCGTTCATATTCGCGTTCGTTCCGAATGATATGTTCCCAATAATTGCGTTGCCATAATTTACCCATCGTTTCATTTTTTGATTTATAAATATCCAAACAACCATTAGACACCAACGATTTATATGCCCCAATAATATCGGAAATTGTAGGGGCAGGGCTCGCCCCTGCCTTTTTCATATCATCATTATTTTTTGAATCACCGGAATTGGCGGCACCCACATCGTTTGATTGATCATTTTTATTGGGGACAACCGCAAGGGTTGCCCCTACATTGGTCAACAATACGATACCGTGCATGTGATTGGGCATTATCTGAAAAACATCCAATTCAAAATTTGAAAATCGTTCAGACAATTTCATCCATTCGTTAAATGCCACCTTTCCGTGTTCATTCATTACCATCTCTCCATTTATCACGTCGCCAAACCGGCAAATCCTATCCTGACAACATATTGTTACACAATACAATCCTTTCTGTGAGTAATCGTATCCCTTTAACCGTATCGAACGACGATGGTGTATAGCAGGGTTGTAAGACATTAAATTAAGAATACAATGTATTGTAATTCGGATTTATACTAAATATTAGTTGCTGAGAGGATAAGCACCTTGGTAGAGTTGCTGTTGGATTTTGACGATGCAGCTTCGTAGTCCAAGCAGCATTTGATGTTTTAGAAGCAGCTTCCTCGTGTGTTTCTCCGACTAGTTTAAACTGGCTATTCCGTAACGGTATAGTTGATACCAGCAAATTTTTTGTATATAGTCCTCCTTCTTCAGTATCCAAGGCACTCTCATTGATTGAACAGGCATAAAGAAAATTCTGTTGTTCAATTGCCTGCATTATTCTTGCTTCATATTTCGGTCTTATACTCGAAGGATCACCAATGAAAGCATTAGCAGCAAACGATTTTCGGCTATCCGATAGTTGAGTTAGAATCACATTTCTACAACAATCAAAAATAGAAATTTGCCTTTTGGCGATTCCTGCCAACTCACTTTCTAAAATAATCTCTTCGTCTTTATTTATTTCAAGGATGGTAGTTTTCTGATAAGCTCCGTGTCCGCTAAAAACAACAAAAGCAAAATCCGGATTTTCATTTTTGATGCTTTGGATTGTTTCTAATAATAATTTTCGGGTTGGATTCATACGAATCACAATTTCGGGATCTTGATACCATTGACCGCCATAGTCGCTGGTTAAAAACTTCACATAGTTTGAGATATCCAGTTTTACTCCGGCTAACCCATTTGAATTACCAATTAATAATGCTCTTCTTTTCATTGTTTTCTATTTTATGTATGAGTTTATAAATGATCTAAAGTCTGCATCATAAGCATCAATGTTTTCATTTTCATCCGTCGGATTTAACCAATTGTATTTGTGTGCTCTGACCCATGATTTCACATCAATAAAGCTTTCAATTTTTGTCTTGTCTTTCTCGAAATGGCTAAAAGCTCGATTTAGGTAATTGAAAATTAGATTGCAATACATATCGTAACGCAAGTACCGTTCATCATCAGTTCCTCTAAATTTATCCCATTGAGAAGTAAACGACTGATTTTCCAAATAAGGATATTCTAACCCGATTTGTAAGATTTTATCCAGATCATCGGCGAGTTTTTCTTTTCTACCCAATTTGTATAATTCGAGAGTTGTTTTAGAATTTCTGGCAGAATAGAAGGCGCTTACCGCTGCAGAAATGGCACTTATGGCTGATACACCCACCGCGATTAATTGAATGTCTTCAGTACGCATATTTCCTTTTTTTAGCAGTTATTTATTGTGACATTTTGATCAATGTAATCATTTAGTCAGCTTTCCATACAACAGTTCTAATGTATCTATGACCACCTTCTCCTTTGTTAAAAGTAAAATGCCTATTTATCAGTTAATATACACTAAAAGTTACGGCTATTTTACTTTTGCGCCAAACAATATTTGAATTTTTATATGAAATATGTTGTAAAATATAATTTTGAAGACAAATTCTACGGTAGCGCTTTTTGAAAAATACACGTTCCCGATTCCTGAACTATTGAATAAGTAATGAGAATGAAAGGCTCTATGAGGTGTTGTGTGGGTTTTGTTTTAAGTTGAAACATTCCAACGGGTGTAGGGTAAACCTTATTTTATTTGGGGCAACCTTAGTCGAAATCGTGATCAAAAAAATCAACCTTATTGATCTGCCTGGTAAACAATGAGGTAATAAGGTTGAAGGTCACTAACATCATATTCTCTTATGTAACTGCTTTTCCGAGAACCGTGCCATTCCATCCGAGTCAAGGTTTTTACCTTGAATAACCTGGTCTCGCGGACATGTTTCTCTCTTTTTCCCCGGTTAAAACCGGGAGTTATTGATCGTTTGCACTTCAAGGGCAAAAAACAATTGCATTCAATCGTATTCGATGTTTTCCTTTTTTTTCTCTTTTCCCAGTTGTTCCGCTTATGGGTTACATCGAAAATTTTAGAAGATAAGGTTTAAAAAACTCCGTTTAAAGGAGTGATTACCCACAGTATCCAACATTATTTCATTCTCATTACTTAAATGATACACGATTTATGTTTTTCAGATGTAACCCCTTTAATTTTTTCAAGTAATTTATTTCTAAATTTGAACACCACTAAACAGGATTGCCAATGCGGAATTTGGATTACAGGTCAGACGAACATGTACTTTGGTTGAAGTTTTTAAACGGCGACGATCAGGTACTTAGTTTGATTTATTTGCAATATTCCAATGCTCTTTTCGATTATGGGTGCCGGTTTACCAGGGACACCGACCTTGTAAAAGACTGCATCCAGGAAGTGTTTTGTAACCTGTTGCGCACCCGGAAAAATCTTTCGGAAACCGATCATGTAAAATTTTATCTCCTCAAATCGCTGAAACGGAAAATTCTGAGAGAGATTCAGAATTCGGATAAAAAGCTGGTATCCATCAATGATCAGGATTATTCGTTTGAGTTGATGCTTCAGAAAAATGCCGACGATTATTTGAACGAGCTGGACGACATTAAGCAACAGGCGCTTGCAGAGGCGCTAAACGCTTTGACCGAACGGCAAAAAGAAGCTATTTATTTGCGGTTCAATCGCGGGCTGGAATACGAAGAAATTTCGACATTACTGAATTTGAATTATCAATCGGCCAGGGCACTGATCCATCGGGCCATCGAAAAACTCAGGGAAGTGATTCATATCCACGAGACAACGATAACGCAGGTGCTGTTCGCCATTTTTACTTCCCGGACAAAACCTGTTTTTTAGCACAAAAAAATCTTTCAAATCGGTATCAACAAAAACAAGGTGCTTGTCTTTTGTTAGTAGAAATTAATGCAATGGATAAGTATAAGGATTTTTCGGTAGCCGATTTTTTAGATGATCGTGATTTTGTGCGGTGGATAACTAACCCGGGTTCGGACGATGAAACTTTCTGGAACGAATTTGTAAAGTCATACCCGTCGAAAAAAGAAACGATACAGGAAGCCCGCTTTGTTTTTAGTTTGTTACGTTCGGGCGAGAACAAAATGATGCTTTCTGAACAATATGAACTTTGGAATAGCATTCAGCAAAGTTCTAAATCTTCCGGCAGGCAGGTTATTCTCCAGGTTTTGAAATATGCTGCAATTTTAATTTTCGTATTCTTCTCGGGCGCGGTTTCATACTATTATTATACTAACTCATTTTCGGCCCGCTCGTTACAGTTTGCCGAAACTTATCCAACCGACGGGGGTGCAATGGTAATTTTGGCCGATGGATCAAAAGTTTCGTTACGGAGAAACATGTCGGAGATTTCGTACAGTAAAAATGGAGATCAGTTAATTGTTAATAATGATACAATAAGGCAAAAAAACGAATTAAAAGAAGCGCTGAATAAAGTAATTGTTTCATACGGAAAAAAATCGATGATTGTGCTCTCAGACGGAACTAAGGTATGGTTGAATGCCGGTAGCCAGCTTATTTATCCCGGAGCTTTTGTAAACGTTACCCGCGAAGTTTCGCTTGTTGGCGAAGCGTTTTTTGATGTGGCAAAAAATCCGGATAGACCTTTTATCGTAAAAGCCTCTGATGTGCATGTCCAGGTTTTGGGAACACGTTTCGATATATCGGCCTATCCCGAAGATAAAGTTATCCAGACGGTTCTGGAAGAGGGTAAAATCAATCTGAAGTACGAAGAAAATGGACTTTTTAAACGCGACCATATTGTTGAAATGAAACCCAACCAGATGGTCGAATTTGATCGTTCATCTCGTGAAACAACAAGTTCAGTTGTGAATGTTTCGAAATATGTTTCGTGGAAAGAAGGAATGCTTGAGTTTGAGAAAGTTGATTTATTTAAAGCGCTTAAACAAATCGAACGGTTTTATAATGTGAATATCATGCTCGACGATCAGCACATAGGAACTTATAAGCTTTCGGGAAAACTTGACCTGAAGAATTCGGCAGAAGATGTTCTCAATGTTATAAAATTAACATTGCCCGTTAACTGGACGAAAAAGATGAATGGAGATTATTTGTTAACCAATAAATAAAAAGGAGAAAATTGAATAAAAAAACGATCCGAAGAATGTTCCCGCATTCTCCGGATCAAGATAAAAAGTGCATTTGATTAGTATTAAAACTAAACGTCTAAAAGTATGAAAAAAAAGTTTCATGAACGAATCTTCCATGATTTTGGGAGATTCAAAAAAACATTCCTTATTATGAGGCTGTCGTTTATCATTTTGCTTATCAGTTCTCTGACTGTTGTTGGCAACAGCTATTCGCAAACAACAAAGTTTTCCTTCCAATTGTCAAAAGCAACCATAAAGGATGTTTTCCAGACGATTGAGCGAAACAGTGAATTCATTATCGTTTATTCGGATAATGTAATCGATGTTTCACGCGAGGTTTCTGTAAAAGTTTCTGACTCCCCGGTCGAAAAAGTTCTGGATCAGATTTTAAAAGAATCAGGAAACGGATATCAAATTAAAGATCGCCAGATTATAATTACTGATCGTCAGGAATCTCCGGTTAATATTATGCAAAAACGCGAAGTTAAAGGCGTTGTAAAAACGCCCGACGGAAGTCCACTTCCCGGAGCAACCGTAGTGGAGAAGGGTACAACCAATGGTACAATAACCGATGCCGATGGTAAATTTTCACTTTCGGTAAAGGAAAATTCAATGCTGTCGTTTTCGTTTGTTGGCTACACTTCTGTTGATGTGGAATACAAAGGCCAGGCAACACTTAATGTAATCCTGAAGGAAGAATCGATTGGTATTGACGAAGTTGTGGCTGTTGGGTATGGTGTTCAGCGAAAAAGCGATCTTACCGGTGCAACCAACCGCTTGTCGGAAAAAGATATGAATAAGTCGCTGGCAACCTCGCCTGTTGAAATGATGCAGGGACGTATTGCCGGTGTGAACATTACCCAAAACAACGGAGAACCCGGCGGCGGAATGACAGTGAGAGTGAGAGGCTCGAGTTCCATTCGCTCGGGTCAGGAGCCACTTTATGTTGTCGATGGTATTCCGCTCGATAATTCAAACCTTACACCAACCGGAGGTACAGCTGCTGGTTACGGCAGTGGAGGCAGCAAGAATCCATTGAGTTTTCTTAATCCCGAAGATATTGAATCGATTGATATTTTGAAGGATGCTTCTTCGACAGCTATCTATGGCGCACGTGGTGCTAATGGCGTTGTGCTCGTTACCACTAAAAAAGGAAAAAAAGGCGAAAGCACGATCACATTGGATTCGTATATGGGAGTTTCGAATATTCGTGAAAAAATGGATGTTTTAACTGCTGACGAATTTCGGGCATATCGCAGAGCCGACGGAACAAAGTTGCTCGATTTGGGTGCCAGTGTAAATTGGCAGGACGAAATATTCAGAACGGCAGTTACCCAAAACCATGCTTTGGGATGGAGTGGGGGAACCGATAAATCATCCTATCACCTCTCATTGGGTTATCTCGACCAACAAGGTATTGTTCACAACTCAGGATTAAAGAAACTGAATGGCAGTGTTAAGCTGACTCAAAAAGCATTCAGCGATAAATTATTGCTGACCGGTAGCTTAATGGCTTCGCAACAGGAAGATAGCCGTTTGCCTATTTCCGAAGCAAGTGGTTCGGGTTATGAAGGCGACTTGATTATAACTGCGTTGAAATCGAACCCAACCTTCCCGATTCGTAACGCCGATGGTACCTATTACCAGCATACAACCGACCAGCGCAACGCTGTTGCAATGATGAACCTTGTTGATGACAAAGTAAATACCATTCGCGTGGTTGCCAATGTTTCGGCTGAGTACGAAATTATAAAAGGCTTGAAATACAAACTGAATATTGGTTTGGACAGAACCAATGCCGAACGTCGCGTGAACCAGGATCAGCAATTGAGCTATTTGTCGAATAAAGGACAGGCCAATATCAATGGTCTTATTGCCAACAATAAGCTGATTGAAAACTACATCACCTACATGACTCAAATTAACAAGATTCATTCGTTCAACTTCCTGCTGGGGCATTCATACCAAAATTTCAATGGAACATCAAGCAATATTTTTGTCAATGGCTTTACTGTTCAGGGCATAAAATACACTGATAACCTGGGCTACGGTAACTTCTCGGCTTCGGTATCGTCATCGGCTGCCTACGAACGCGAGTTGCAGTCATTCTTTGGTCGTGTAAATTACTCGCTGAAGGATCGTTATTTACTTACTTTTACGATGCGTCGCGATGGTTCCTCGAAATTTGGTGCCAACAATAAGTATGGTAACTTCCCGTCGGCTGCTTTTGCCTGGAGGGTTCTGGAAGAAGATTTCATGAAAAACCAACAGGTATTTAGTAATTTGAAGCTTCGTTTAGGTTGGGGCTTGACTGGTAATCAGGAAATTCCTGACAAAATATCGCTCATGTCAGTAGGAACATCTTCCAATGCAAACTTCCTGAGTAACGGTGTTTTAATTCCGGGTATTACGTTCAACCGGACTCCAAATCCTGACATTAAATGGGAAACAACCAAGCAGGTTAACATCGGATTTGATTTTGGCGTGTTGAAAGATCGTATCTCGGGTACATTCGATTTGTTTAGCAAAAAAACAACCGATGTATTACTCGAAATCTCGGCAAAAGCTCCGGCTCCAACATCAACACAATGGCAAAATGTTCCCGGTTTAGAAATCCGGAACAACGGTATTGAATTGGGTTTAACCGGGGTTATTATCGACAAACCGGGACTGAAATGGGATGCTACTTTTAATGTTTCGCACATTAAAAATGATGTTAAAGGATTGGCAACTCCGATTGTGACAGGTGCAGCCGCTGGCCAGGGATTGTCAGGAACATTCGTTCAGCTTATTGCCAACGATCAGCCTATCGGTTCGTTCTACGGAATGGTTTTCGAAGGATTTGACTCGAATGGCATTGGGATGTATAAAAAAGATGCCAGCGGAAACGTAGTTAAAGAATTTCTTGGCACCGCTCTTCCCGATTTAACCTACAGCTTAAGTTCTTCGTTGAAATTCAAGGGTTTTGATGCCAGTATGTTTTGGTATGGAACGCAGGGTAATAAAGTGTATAATAACACTGCCAACGCATTATTTGTAAAAGGTACTTTGGATAAATCGAGCAATGTTCGTTCAGATATTGCTACTTCGTCTGAAAGCCCTTCCAACTCAAATGCTTTTTCATCGCGTTTTATCGAAGATGGTTCATTCTTTCGCCTGGCCAATTTAACTGTTGGATACACATTCAATACAAAATCAATTAAATGGTTGAGCAAACTTAGAGTTTATGCTACCGGTAATAATTTACTGCTTATAACTAAATACAAAGGTTTCGACCCTGAAGTTAATTCAGATGCTTCAAGTAATAATGTTCCTTCGCTGGGCGTCGATTATTCTTCGTTCCCCAAATCAAGAACATTCACATTCGGTGTTAACCTTCAATTTTAACCTTTTAAACCGCTAACAATGAAACGAAATAAATTCATTAAATACTGCACTTTAATCGCTTTTACCGGGCTAATGGCTTGTACCAACCTCGACGAAAAAGTGCTCGACGAACAGCTTGGAACCGACCTGGTGAACGACCCAAGTAACATGACTGCCTTAATTAATGCACCTTACGCCAGTTTGCGCCGTACCATCGAATGGTACGACTACTGGGCCTTGCAGGAAGTTTCGACCGACGAAGTTATCGTTCCGACCCGCGGTACCGACTGGTACGATAATGGTGAATGGCAGCAACTTCACCTTCAGACCTGGACAGCCGACCACATTCGTATGAAAAACGTTTGGGAAGCATTAAATCAGGGAGTTTCCCGCGCAAATGTTGCTATTAATTACATCGGGAAATTTACGTCCAGCGCTACAACAACCCAATATATTGCTGAAGCCAAATTTTTGAGGGCGTATTACATGTACCTGATTTGCGATTTATTCGGGCAGGTGCCTTATCGTGAAGCCGAAGAAGTTGACTTTGCCACATCGCCCAAGGTTTTGACCCGTCAGGAAGCCGCCGATAAAATTATATCTGAATTAACTGCTGCAATTCCTAGCCTGAAAACCAAGGCCGAAGTTGGATCGGACCACGTGACAAAAGGGGCAGCCCAGGCTTTGCTGGCCAAGGTTTATTTGAATTACGAAGTTTGGACCGGCACAAAGAAATATGCAGAAGCTATTTCGGCCTGTAACGATGTAATCGGCAATACAAGTTATGTCGTTACATCCGACTATTGGAGCATGTTTCAGAAAGATGTAGCTGAACATTCTGAATTTATTCTTCGCGTTCCGATGGACGACAAAGTTGACATGGGTAGCGGTAGTGTCTGGGTAAACTTCACATTACATTACAGCCAAATATTCGGGAACATTACCAGTACATGGAATGGCCCGAGTACTACATCAAACTTCTTCGATACCTGGGATAAAGTGAACGATGCCCGTTACCAGGACAATCGGATCAAATCGGAATGCGGCTTTAATCAGGGATTTTTGGTTGGTCAACAGTATGGTTTGGATGGTAAAGCATTAACCCAGCGTAACGGATCGCCATTGATTTTTGTTCCTGAAGTTAACCTCGAAAGTTCGCCTGAAAATGCAGGTATTCGCGTTGTAAAATTTGCTCCAAATTCGGGTACAACTCACCAGTTCTCTTCGCCTAACGACGTTCCAATTATTCGTATATCTGATATCTACCTGATTCGGGCCGAAGCTAAATTGAGAAACGGAGATGCCGCTGGCGCGCTTGCTGATGTGAATTATCTGAGGGCAAAACGCAGTGTTTCGGGCAAAACTTTGCCATTGTTAACTTCGGTTACTTTAAACGATGTATTGAAAGAACGTGGCTACGAATTGTATTGGGAAGGTTTACGCCGTCAGGATTTGATTCGCTTTGGTAAATTTGGTGAAGCCTGGCAGGGAAAACCTGCAACCGCCGCAACAAAAGCTATTTATCCTATCCCAACTTCGGCTTTAGGTGCCAACGAAAACCTAAAGCAAAATACAGGATACTAAACTTAGTTTACTTTTTTCTGAATCAACCGTTTCAACAGCGATGGTTGATTCAGATTCAGTATTTTCAGGCTTTCGTATCATTCCTTTCTGTGAAGAGCGATTCATCAAATTTGAGGTGTGTGTTAATGAAATTGCTCCCGGTTATCAAAATTTATCAATGGCAGATTAAGGAATCTCTGACAACAAAATCAGGATTCATATCCTGAGTTTTTGCGAATAATCAGGCGGCTTTCCAGAGGGGAAGCCGCTTTTTTCTTTGCTGAAAATTAGATGAATTGTTTTAAGTGTCAATTGTACGGTTATATTTGTGTGAAATTAACCGAAATGCCCAATACAATGAAACTTAAACTTTACTCTTTCCTGGCTTGCATTCTTGCTGTCGGGCTAATGGCCGGATATGCGCAGCCGAAAACGATGGTGATTAACACAAAAACAACGGTTGCCCCGATACAGCCAACCATGTGGGGCTTATTTTTCGAGGATATTAATTTTGCTGCCGATGGAGGCATTTATGCTGAATTGGTGAAGAACCGTTCGTTCGAGTTTTATAAACCGCTGATGGGCTGGAATGTGATCGGAGAGAAATATGCCGGTCAGCTTCAGGTAATCAATAGTCAAAACGCTAATAACCCGCGCTTTCTTCAATTGGAGATTGTTCAGGGTGAAGATTTTGGCCTTGAGAACGAAGGATTCAGAGGAATGGGTGTAATCGCCAACGAAAACTACGAATTCTCAATATTAGCCCGCCAAACACAGGGAAACACGGCCTTAAAAATAGAATTGCTCGATTCTGCCGGTGTTGTAATCGGGTCTTCTGCCGTAGAAGGCTTTTCGGGTGAATGGAAAAAGTACGAGACGAAGTTTCCCTGCGCCAAAACGCAGGCAAAAGCCAGACTGCGCTTAACTTTTTCAGGCAAAAGCACCATCGAAATCGACATGGTTTCGCTTTTCCCCGAACATACCTGGAAAAACCGAAAGAACGGACTTCGGGCCGACCTGGTGCAAAAACTGGCTGATATGAAACCCGGGTTTTTGCGTTTTCCCGGTGGTTGCATTGTCGAAGGGCACGAGCTTGAAACGCGCTATCAATGGAAAAAAACGGTTGGAAATGTTGATGATCGAAAACTGATTGTGAACCGTTGGAATACCGAATTTTCGTACCGGAATGCTCCTGATTATTTTCAATCGTATGGTCTTGGTTTTTACGAGTATTTTCTGTTGTGCGAAGACATTGGCGCGTCGCCACTTCCAATCCTGAATTGCGGAATGGCCTGCGAGTTTAATTCTTCTGAATTGGTTCCGCTCGACCAGCTCGATCCTTACATTCAGGATATTCTGGATTTGATTGAATTTGCCAATGGCGCACCCACTACCCAGTGGGGAAAATTGCGCGCAGAAATGGGGCACCCGACGCCATTTAACCTGAAAATGGTTGGTGTTGGAAACGAACAATGGGGAACACAATACATTGACCGCCTTAAAATATTTCTGAAAGTACTGAGCGAGAAGCATCCGGAAATATCATTTATCGGAGGTTCCGGCCCGTTTTCGGACGGTCAGGATTTCGATTATTTATGGACAAAAATGCGCGAACTGAATGTTCCTCTGGTTGACGAGCATTATTACAAAAGTCCGGATTGGTTCCTGAAAAATGCAAGCCGCTACGACAATTACGACCGAAAAGGGCCCAAAATATTTGCGGGCGAATATGCTGCCCACGATAAGGAAGGGAAAGATGCCGAGTCGCGCAATACCTGGAAGAGCGCACTGGCCGAGGCTGCACTAATGACAGGGCTGGAGCGCAATGCCGACGTGGTTTACATGGCATCGTATGCTCCGTTGTTTGGGAATGTGAATGCCTGGCAATGGCGCCCCGACCTGATTTGGTTCGATAACCTGAAATCGGTTGGCACTCCAAACTACTATGTGCAGAAACTTTTCTCGACCAATCGTGGAACCGATGTGGTTTCGGCCCTGGTTGACGGTAAACCGCTGGCTGGTCAGGATAGCTTGTATGCAACAGCTTGTATCGATGCAGCAACTTCCGAATTGATTGTGAAAATGGTGAATGTGGCTAAAAAGCCTAATTCGTTGAATTTGCAGTTCGATGGAAAGCAACCGGTTGGTAAGGAAATTACGTTTCAGGTTATTGCAAGCTCAAACCTGGGTGCTTTTAACCAGGTTGGAAAACCAGAGGAAATCATTCCTGTTGAACGCAAACAGAAACTGACGGGTAAGAAGATAGCAATGAATCTCGATCCGTATTCGCTGACTGTAATACGAATTCAGGTGAAGAAATAAGTTGAATGCTGATCTTGTTGATGAGACCTTTTAGTTGGCGTTTAGCCCTCTGAAAGGTCTCGTTATTTTTTCCAAACTTTCGTTTTATAAGCATTGTCAAATTCTTACCTTTCGACCACTAAATTTAAATCTGATTTAAAAAGTAACCAACTAACAAAATTCACTATGACAAAACAAAACGAATCATCCCGCAGGTTATTCCTCAAACAGGCTGCGGCACTTTCATCTTTGGTTGTGTTCCCGACGATTATAAGTAAAGCAATGTCGGGTAAAGTGCAGCCTGCATCTGGCTTGGCGAGTGCAAACGAGCGGGTAAACCTGGCGTGCGTGGGTATCGGTAATCAGGGCGGCTCTGATGTATTTTCGTTGTACAATACTGGCCTTTGCAATATTGTAGCCCTTTGCGATACAGATATGGGCGCTGCTCAAACACAAAAAGTGTTGGAGAAATTTCCCGATGTTCCACGTTTCCAGGATTTCAGGAAGATGTTTGATAAAATGGCGAACCAGATTGATGCTGTGCTTGTTGGGGTTCCCGATCATTCGCATTTCCCGATTGCCATGCTGGCTATGTCGCTCGGAAAAGCCGTTTACGTTGAAAAACCAATGGCGCGCACTTTTCACGAAGTAGAACTGATGATGAATGCTGCGAAGAAATACAATGTGATTACCCAAATGGGAAATCAGGGTCATTCGGAAGCCAACTATTTTCAGTTTAAAGCCTGGACTGAAGCCGGAATTATTAAGGATGTTACAGCGATAACTGCTCATATGAATTCGGCCCGTCGCTGGCACGGATGGGATACTAAAATCACGAAATACCCGGCAGCCGAACCGATTCCGGCTACTTTAGACTGGGATACCTGGCACTCGGATGTAAAACTGCACGATTATAACCACGATTACATCAACGGACAATGGCGTTGCTGGTACGATTTTGGTATGGGTGCGCTGGGCGACTGGGGTGCACATATTATCGATACTGCCCACCAATTTCTGAACCTGGGATTACCTACCGAGGTTAATGCGCTTAAACTTGAAGGTCATAACTCGTTTTTCTTTCCGATGTCGTCAACAATTCTGTTTAGATTTCCGAAGCGAGGGAATATGCCTGCCTGCGATATCACCTGGTACGATGGTGTGAATAATATTCCGCAGGTTCCGGAAGGTTTTGGAACTACAGAGCTCGATCCGAATATTCCGCCAACCAGTGTCGGGAAAGTTCAGCCAGCCAAGCTGAATCCGGGAAAGGAAATTTACAGCAAAGAGCTTACGTTTAAAGGCGGTTCGCACGGGAGTACTTTGTCGATTATTCCGTCGGAAAAGGCTAAGGAGATGGAATCGAAATTGCCCGAGGTGCCGCAGAGTCCATCGAACCACTACGCCAATTTTCTGAAAGCTGTGAAAGGCGAAGAAAAGACCCGTTCTCCATTCGAAATTGCCGGACCATTGAGCCAGGTTTTCAATCTTGGTGTAATTGCCCAACGCCTGAATACGAAGATTTTATTTGATCGTGAGAAAAAGCAGATTACCAACAACAAAGATGCAAATTCGTTGCTGGTTGGCGAACCGCCTCGTAAAGGCTGGGAACAGTTCTATAAATTATAATTTCAGATTCTGAAAAATAGAATAGCCCGGGACGTTGATGTTTCGGGCTATTTTTTTACCAGGCGGTAATGTAGGGTGCCACCTCAGAATGCACTTTAATTGCGACAGTGTGTCCGCTAAATCGAAAGGTATTTGTTGACAGAAGAAGCCGGTACTAAATCCCGGATTGAAGGATAGAACCTATCTGTATCCATTGAAGCGTCAGAAAAATTAACCGCTTTGTAATTTGATCATATCTTTTTGAGTTCAGATATTGATAATATACAAAAGAATAATTTCTATGTTTGTATGTCTTTGAATGAAAAAAATGTGCCCGACATCCTATCGAAATTTCAACGAGATATATAATACATATTACAAAAAGTCATTTGTATTTGTAAAGTCGTATTTACACGACGACCTGGCGGCTGAGGATATTGTTTCTGATTCATTGATTAAGTTATGGGAGCGATTGAGAACAAATCCGCTCGACCAGATTGGCCCTTTCCTTTTTACAATCTTGAAAAATCGTTCACTTGATTACCTGAAACATCAGGTGATAAGAAAAGATGTACACGAATCGTTGTTAAAAGCCCTAAATCGAGAACTAGAGCTTCGGGTTTTTTCTCTGGATGCGACTGATCCGAAAGAAATATTCTCGGCAGAAATTCAACAAATTATCGAAACCACCTTATTGATGCTTCCTGAAAAAACTCGCGAGATTTTTATTATGAGCAAATTTCAGAATAAAACGCATAAGGAAATAGCGGAATGCTTCAATATGACCGTAAAAGGGGTGGATTATCATATTTCGCAGTCAGTTAGTGAATTAAGGGTTGCGTTGAAAGATTACTTGCCGATCATTGGATTAATTTCATTTCTTCAGTAAAAAATTGTTGTAAATTACTAGTGATTTGCTTTGCTAAATCGTTATAGTATTGAGCAGACAAAAAGAGATGCAGAATTTGAAGGGATAATCTTCTTCATAAATCGCATGAGTTAAACTTAAACCATTGGAAAAATTATTGCTGAAATATATTCAAGGCGATTGTAACGATGAGGAAAAAGCGATCATTGTAAATTGGCTTGACTCAAGTTCCGAGAATTTGAAAGAATATCTGGCCTTGCGAAAATTGAATGACCTAGCAATTTGGCATAATGAAATTGACCTGCAACAGGAAATGCAACCTAAACCAACTGTTGCTAAAAAAATACGGTTGAGGTTAATTGAGTTATCTAAAATAGCAGCAATTTTTTGTGCAGGTGTTTTTTTAACTTATTGGGTAACTTACAGTCCGCCCAAAGTTGAACCAAATACAGCTATGCAAATTATGTATGTGCCTCCGGGGCAACGAGCAAAAATCACGTTGGAAGATGGTACGAAAGTCTGGCTTAATGCAAACACAACACTGAAATTTCCAAATCGCTTTTCTGCTGATTTGCGTGAAGTTAAACTGGATGGAGAGGCATTTTTTGAAGTCGTGTCTTCGAAAGCTAAGCCATTTGTTGTCAACACCGAGAAATATTGTGTGAAGGTATGGGGTACCAAATTTAACTTATCGGCCTATTCAAAGAGCGACGATTTCGAAACATCGCTAATCGAGGGTTCAGTTGAAGTTCTGGGGAAAGAGAATTCAGAAAATGTTGTTTTAAAACCCAAAGAGCGGGTTGCCAACGTGATTGGAGGAAAAATGGAAGTTTCTCATTTTGAGGACATGAACCAATTTCTTTGGAAGAAGGGCATTCTTTACTTCGATAATTTATCATTCTCGGAGCTGATTGAAAGGCTTGAACTGTATTTTGACGTGAAAATTGAGGTTCGGAATCAGCATGTATTAGCTTACCATTGTACCGGGAAATTTAGAACAAAAGATGGCGTTGAACATATCTTGAAGGTGCTTCAGCTACGAAATAAATTTGAATACAATTTTGACACAAACCGAACGAAAATAACGATTGAATAATCAACTCTTAACTACTAATTAATAACCTAACCCAGATTTGCCTATGATAGAATAATCCCTCAATACAAAAACGGAAGATGGTGACGCATCTTCCGTATAATCAGGTCGTTATTCGACCAACTTCCATTTAAAATTAGTATTAACAACCCAAGAACAAATGTATGAAAAATTATTTGTCAGGAGATCTATTTGTATCAACGAAACAATTTCTACGAAAAATGAGAGTAACGTTTTTCTTGCTTATACTTTGTATTTCACAACTATTTGCAACTAATTCTCTGTCCCAGGTTGCAAAAGTGAATATCTCTATCAGTAATTCAACAGTCATTCAGGTTTTAAGGACAATTGAAAGCCAGACTGACTATTTGTTTGTATATGATAAGAATGAAATTGATCTGACCCGTGCGGTTAATATCGAATCTGGCGTTAAACCAGTTACTGAGATATTATCAGAAATGTTCTATGCTACCAATGTGCGCTATGCTATGAATGGTACTAATATTATGCTCATGGTTGAGCACGACGGTGCAATTCAGCAAAAGAAAGGCGTGTCAGGAGTAGTATCAGATAATGCCGGAAATCCGATGCCTGGCGTTACTGTTGTAATAAAAGGCACAAATATGGGTGTACTTACTGATGTGCAAGGAAATTATTCTTTCACAAATGCGCCGTCCGAAGGATCGCTTGTTTTTTCGTTTGTTGGAATGAAACAGCAAGAGGTAGTAATCGCCGGCAAAACTAAGATTGATGTTGTTATGCAGGAAGATGTTATTGGTCTTGAAGAAGTGGTAGCTGTTGGTTATGGTACCATGAAAAAGAAAGACTTAACAGGTGCAGTATCAAATGTTAATGATGCCAGGTTGCTTGATAAACCTGTTATGAATACTGGTCAAGCTTTGGCTAATAAAATTTCAGGTGTACAGGTTGTGCAAATGGGAGGCGGTATTCCGGGAGGTAATCCTATGATTCGAATTCGTGGTACCAACTCTATTAGTACCAACGGCGATCCATTGTTTGTAGTTGATGGTATTGTTGGTGTTGCAAACCCATTGAGCAACTTAAACCCATCGGAGATCGAATCAATGGATATTCTAAAAGATGCCTCTGCAACAGCAATCTATGGAGCCCGTGGCGCAAATGGTGTTGTAATCATTACAACTAAACGAGGAAAAGCGGGCAAAACTTTAATTGAATATCGGGGTAACGTTACTTATTCATTTATGGAAAGGCATCTTTATTCGATGACTGCCGAGCAAATGATGTACACTTACGAACAGGCAATGGCTAATGCGGAGAAATACGGCACTCCTAACCGTGCCAAAGATTTTCGCGGACCATACGCTTCCGGTCTTTCCTATTCAGAAATGCCCTGGTTGTTTAAACAGGATAGTAACTATCCTGTGAAATTATTGGGAAAAGATGGTAAATATTATGCCCCGATTTACGACACAAACTGGGAATCGAAAGCTTTCCGTCCTTCACTTTCTCACGATCATTTCATCGACATTCGTGGGGGAAATGAAAATACAAAGTTTTACGTTGGAGGCGGTTACACCGATCAGGAAGGTTTGATGATTGATTCTTACTTCAAGCGGTTCAATGCAAGGCTCTCTGGCGACATCGTTTTAACCAAGTGGCTCAATATGGCCGCAAATTTAGAGTTCATCGGAAGTAAGGCTTCGAATGACAATAGTATTACACGTTCGACAGCTGAAGTATGGCCTATAGTACCTGTTAAATATCCCGATGATCCGGCCCTGGGTGCTTATGCCAATCGCTGGGGAACTAACGCCGACTTTGCTGTGGGCGAACAATGGTACAATATCATTTTCAGACGAGATCAGGAGTATGGGATATATTATCGAGCTCAAGTTTTGGGGAGTGTTGTGCTTAATGCCACTATTACTAAAGATTTAAGTTTCAAATCTAACCTCTCGACTGACTTTAATAACTACAAACAGAACTTCTGGTCGGGAACATACTTTACCAATACCAACAACGCCAGGATAACTCACAACGATAGTTTTTATTGGCAGAATGAGAATTATTTTAATTACAGTAAATCTATTGGCGATCATAACATCAATGGAATGCTTGGTTTTTCGTGGTCGAAATACGCCTACGAAAACGTGTATGCCCGAAACAATGCCTTTTTTACCGATTTTTATGTGTGGCATAATCTGGCTGCAGGTTCGGCTGCAAAACCCGAAGTTACCAGTAGCGATGGCAATAATACGTTAAACTCGTACTTTGGAAGGTTAAATTACAGCTACAAAGGAAGATATATGCTTACTGGAACAGCCCGTGTCGATGGATCATCAAAATTTGGAGCAAACAGTAAATATGGGTTCTTCCCATCAGCTGGTGTGGGTTGGCGTCTTTCCGAAGAAAATTTCATGAAAAGTGTTCCTCATTTATCGAACCTGAAATTGAGAGGTAGCTGGGGAAAAACCGGTAACCAGGAAATTGGTAGCTACGTAACTCAACAGTTTGTTGGCGTAAATAGTAGCATTGTAATGGGCGGAAAAACAATAACCGGTATTTATCCAAACTCGGTGGGTAACCCTGATTTGAAGTGGGAGACAACACGCCAGTGGGATGCCGGTATTGATATTGGTTTATTCCAAGACCGTGTTCAATTAGTTTTTGACTATTATAACAAAAAAACAACAGACATGTTGCTCGACGTTCCACTGCCATACTCAACTACCGTGGGAACTGCAAAACTTAACTATGGATCGGTTGGTAACCGTGGTTTCGAAATTACGTTGAATACAAGAAATATTGATAAAGGTGATTTCCAATGGAGTACCGCCTTTACCCTTTCATCAAACCACAATGAAGTATTGGCGCTTGGCCCAACAGGAGCGCCGATTTACCAACAAACAGGTGCCGGCAATGCAACAACCATTATTAAAATTGGAGCTCCAATCGGTTCGTTCTTTGGTTTGAACCGCTTAGGAACCTGGAAAACAACAGAAGCTGTTGAAGCTGCAAGGTATGGTATGATACCCGGTGACTTGAAATTTGAAGATAAAAACAACGACGGTAAAATCGACTTTACTTCGGATGGCGATATTATCGGGCGGGCATTTCCAAAAATCATCATAGGTTTCAATAACACCTTCAAATATAAAAACTTCGATGCGTCTATTGATATTGCAATCGTTTCGGGAGTTAACAAAGCATTTATTCACGAGTCAGCCGAAGACCGCCAGTTGGTTTCGGGAGGGTTAAATTCTTCATTACAAGCATGGAGACCCGATAATCAGAACTCGATGGTTGCACAATTCCGTCCTGGAAACGGTGGTGGCTATTATCAGTCGTATGCCGATACACACATGATCTCTGATGCTTCATTTATCAGGGGTAGTAATGCTACACTGGGATATACATTCCCTTCTCGTTTCCTTGGCCTCGAAAAATTGAGAGTTTATATCAATTCAACTAATTTCTTCCTGATAACCAAGTGCGAAGGGTACGACCCTGAAGGTAGTTCGTTGGATAAAGGCGGTTCCTGGGATAGAGATCAGGCTTTTACTTTAGCTCCGAACTCGGATAAATATCAGTATCCAACCCCAACTACGGTATCATTTGGCGTAAATGTTAGTTTTTAACTCTAAAAAAATGATCAATCATGAAATATAATCGAATAACTACCATAAATTTCGCCTTGTTGTTTTCATTGATCCTTCTATTAGGAAGCTGTGATACATTCCTTGAGGAAGTTCCAACCGCGAATTTGTCAGATCAATCGACTTATAAAACACAAGCAGATGTTGATGCATTGACCGTAGGCCCATACAGATCGTTGCCAAACTGGCTCAATGGAGGTGGCGACTGGGGAAATCAATTACCCAATTCGGTTGAGTTTGTAACAGGTTTTGCCTGGACTGCCGAGCCCCATGCCCAATTTTGGAAATATGAAACGAACCAGGTTTCAGGCGATTTGCTCGATAATTACAATAACCAGTGGGTTTATTGGTGGCAAGGAGTAAGAGATGCAAATTTCTCTATTGCTCAGCTTAATAAAGTTACTTCAGTGGCAACTGCCAATGTTCAAAAAGCGTTGGGCGAAGTTCGTACCTTGCGCGCCTGGTATTATTTCTGTCTGGTTCGTTATTTCGGAGATGTACCTATGGTTACCGAACCTCTTGCCTCAATTTCTGACGCGGAACAGCCACGAGCTTCGTTGAAAAAAATCTACGATGAAGTGATCATTCCTGATCTGGAGTTTGCAGTCAATCAAAGTACATTGGTTGATACAAAATCGACCGATGGGCGAATTACCAAATATACAGCCCGGGCTATTTTAGCCGATGTTTATCTCACATGTGCTGGTTATCCGTATCAGGAAGTTACCACAAATGCAACCAAAAGCTGGTGCGTTGAAGGTGGATGGACAATGGCTACTTATCCGGTTGCCAATGGTAAATCATTCCTCGAAAAAGCGAAAGCACAGTTAGATGTTTTATATGGTAAATATTCACTAGGTACCTATAAAGATTTGCGTGATCCAGCCAAGAACAACACGGGTGAAGCTATTTTCCAGGCACAGTTTCTTTCAACTATTTCCAACAATGGTATTATTCAGTGTTGTTTCCCTTTAACCAGCCATATTTCGATGTTTGGTGACGAAAATGGTACGTTCATTCCATCGATGGGTTACTATAATTCGTATAACGACAATGACTTGAGAAAGCAAGAACGTCAATTCTTTTTTACTTACGACAATGTATCGAACAAATATGCTGAGAAAGGCAACCTGGTTAAATTTGATCGTCCGTATTTGTATAAGTATTACGACGAATCAGCAGTTAAAGGAGCATCTCCTGCCGGTGGAGCTTCAGGCTTGAACTGGACTTTTTATCGGTATGCCGATATACTTTTAATGCTGACAGAGGTCAACTGGACATTGAAACAGCTGGGGGCGTCAGTTTCCGACAATGATATTACCAAAGGTATAAACGAAGTTCGGGCAAGGGCATTGATGCCAGCTTACAATGCTTCGGATGTAAGCTTACTTACAATAATGAGCGAAAGAGCTTATGAGTTGGTTTTTGAAAATAAAATGATTTGGGATCAACGCCGTACACGTATGTGCCTGACTCCGGGTGTAGGATCTTTTGGTACTATCCATAGTTTCTTTGGTCATCGCCCCGAGTCGTTTAGCTTCAATTTTAGTGCGATGAACCTGTTGTGCCCAATGCCAGGAAATGAGATCAAGACCAATAAAAAGCTTCTACAGAATTTTGGGTATTTGCCTAAACAAGTTGGTCAGTAAAAATTGGTATAATGTATTATCTAAAACTATGCACGATGAAAACAACAAGAATCATATTATTGACTTTTACTGTAGTCGCATTGCTCGTTAGTTGTTCAAAACAATCTTATTGGGAAATACCTACTGACGAGAATGGTAATGCCATAATTACGCAAGTGTCAAAAACAACCTCGACGGGTATTTCGATGCTCGACGGGTCGTTTACCGTTCAGTCAACATTGCCCAACGCCAACGTTGGCGACGAAATGACTATTGACTTGGTAAAACCCCAGGTTCCATCGTGGGATCCGAAAGGTGCGACTCAAATTCTTCCGATTACCGGAGCAACAAAAAAGGCTAAAATTGATGCCAACAAGCAAATCTCCGTTACGTACACCCGTGCCGAATCAACATTGCTGAATTTAGCCGATTATGTAACAGTTATTATTTCGGGAAATACCGATAGCGGAAAACTCTTGATTACTTTGGGCTCCGCGTTTACGGTTACTAAGCCTGCAAGTGTAACCAAAACAACCGATGCCGCTTTTAGTGTAAAGGTTGCTCCTAAAAGCGCTGCATATACCGGAAATTTGGTTGTAAAGGTGAAAAATGGAGCAAAAGGAACCTGGAATGAGGCTGCCGGAAGTCCGTTTTCAGGAGTACAACCCTTTAGTGTGCCGGTTAAAGGTGCTGATTTTGTAAAAAGTGATACTTTATTTTACACATTTACAGCTGCTGTTGGTAACTACTCCGAAGTATATTCTACTTCAGTAATTGCATCAAAGTAATGATTAACATTCAAAAAAGATGTTTGTATAAATAGAAGTTGAGTCCATTTGTAAGACGTGATTATCACTTAACTTTCAAGCTGCTTCGAAACTCCGGGGCAGCTTGCTTCGTTTTCGGAGGATACATAACCCGTATGCCCGATCAATTAAGCGAATTGAACATTTACTTAAATAAATTATAAAACTTATATTTGCCTGAACTGAACTGAAGAAATGGTGCAAAACGAATTTGTTCCTGATGGCAAATTGATTGACAGGCTTCAACGAGGCGATGTTGATGCATTCGATATAGTATATCACCGATATGCCGGGAAACTTTTTGCCTTTGCAGTAAAGTATCTGAAATCGAAAGAGGAAGCCGAAGAATTGGTTCAGTCGGTTTTTCTGAAAGTTTGGGAAAACCAATCCCAATTGAAACGCGAGTCATCATTTAAATCCTACATTTTTACTATCGCCTATAACGAAATCTGTAATTTATTCAGGAAACGAAAGTATCAACGAAGTTTTGTTGAGGATATTATTTCGGGGAAACCGGAAGATTCGACAGAAATTGAAAGCCAAATCGAGTTTCGGTTTGCTTTGGAGCAGGTTAAACAGATTGTTGAACAGTTGCCCGAAAAACAAAAAGCAGCATTCCTGAAAAGCAGGCAGGAAGGCAAATCGACGAAGGAAATTGCAAAAGAACTTGGACTTTCGCGCGGAACGGTTGATAATTACATCTCAGAATCGCTGAAATTTGTAAAAGCTTCCCTAAATGATAAAAATCTCGCCCTTATTCTTTTTAGCTACTTGTTTTTGTTGTAGAAATTTGACTGAGACTATTAGCGAAATTTCCTGAATAATATACATTTAGGTATGTTTTTGTAATTTTCACAAAAAAATATTCATTTTTCAGATGAGATTCGTTTCCCTCGTGTGTATAACTATACAGAAGCGCGAGAACAAAACTCGTTTCTTCATGCCAAAATAATACAAATGCTAAAACAAGATGAAATAAGCAGAATTGAAAGGTACCTGGATGGAACTGCCAGTCGACAGGATATTGCCTGGGTCGAAGATCTTTTTTCGGCTGGACAAACCAACGAAAAATTGAAGCTTCATCTGCAAAGCGACTGGGAAAAAAATGTTCAGGAAAATGTTGAAGTTGACGCCAACCTTGATATGATGCTGGATCGTGTGCATCATTTGATCCGGAAAAAAGAATCTGCCCAAAAGAAATCTATATTGCGTAAAATCACGGGCGTTTATTCCAAGGTTGCCGCTATTTTGCTTTTACCGCTGGTTATAGCCGGAGCGCTTTATTTTCTGAATAAAAATCGTTCGATAAATCCAGTGGCTGATCAGCTGGTTAAGTCTGTAATTTATGCCCCGATGGGAGCACGGGTTGCTTTTAATTTGCCCGATGGAACTACCGGGTTTCTGAACAGTGGGTCGAAATTATCTTATGCGCTTCCGTTCAGCAATAACCGAAAAGTGTCGCTCGAAGGTGAAGCCTGGTTTGATGTGGTGCACAACGAAAAACAGCCGTTCGAAATTAGTGCGGGAGAATCGAAAATTAAAGTTTTGGGCACAAGTTTTAATGTAAGCGCCTATAACGAGGAACGATATGTTGAGGTTGTACTTCAAAACGGGAAAGTTGAGTTTTCTGATGATGTTCGTGCAGGGCAGGTTGTCATGAAACCATCGGAACGATTGGTATTTCGGGATAAAAAGGTGTTTGTTGATGCGGTTGACCCATCGAAATATAAAGGCTGGACCGACGGAAAACTTATTTTCAGGGGAGATAATATGGCCGAAGTTGCGCGGCGAATTGAGCGTTGGTATGATGTCAAAGTCGAGATTGCAGATAAAAATCTGGATCAGTTTTCGTTTCGTGCGACATTCAAGGACGACTCATTGCTCGAAGTGCTTAAGTTGCTGAGTATGACGTCTCCGATAGACTATAAGATTGTTCCGCGCACTCAACTTCCCGACGGAACTTATGAAAAGGAAAGAGTAATTTTAAAACATAAAAGCTAAACAAAGATAACCTACAAATAAAATGAACGATAATGAAGAAGAACAGTACATGAACTCACTAGATTAAAAAAGGAAACCGCGCCAACGATTTCCTTTAAAAAACATCTTTACAGACTTTTTTACAAATAAAACATTCAAATTTATGAAAAAAAATGAACCACTTGAGGGATTGCTATGTGCTTCCCTAAAGAAAATTTTACTTATTATGCGGATTGCTTTCATTCTTTTGCTTGTTGGGTTTCTGCAAACAACGGCAACCAATGCCTACTCGCAGAAAACAAAACTTTCAATGGACATTTCGAATGCAGAACTGGTAAACGTACTCGACCGGATTGAAACCCAGACTGACTTCTTCTTTCTATATAACGAAAAACTGATTGATACCAATCGGAAAGTAACCTTAAGCGTTAAAGATCAGGGTATAGAAGAAGTATTGAAGTCTCTTTTTTACGGGACAGATGTAAGATATTCGATTATCGACAGAAAAATTATCTTATCTCCGGTAGATTCTTCAACTCCGGTACAACAACAAAAAACAGTTACGGGAAAGGTGACTGATAGCAGTGGAGCCCCGCTTCCAGGTGTTTCGGTGGTTGTTAAAGGAACAGTCAATGGAACGATTACCGATATGAACGGTAATTATACTTTGGGAGATGTACAGGCAAAATCCATTCTTCAGTATTCGTTTGTGGGTATGAAAACTCAGGACATTTCGGTTGAAGGCAAGTCAGCAATTAATGTAGTTCTGATTGAAGAAACTATTGGTATTGAAGAAGTTGTTGCTGTTGGATATGGGACTCAGCGTAAAGAATCGGTAACTGGTTCGGTAGCTTCTATGGGAGGAGATAAGTTGCGCGATGTACCATCTTCCAATATCTCTCAGGCATTGCAAGGTCGTGTATCCGGTGTAGAAATGTCGCAAACTTCCTCTAAACCAGGTTCTACTATGCAAATACGCATACGTGGTACACGTTCGCTAAATGCCAGCAATGATCCATTGGTGGTACTCGATGGTATCCCATTTGCGGGTTCAATCAGCGATATTAGTACCGATGATATCAAAAGTATTGATATTCTGAAGGATGCTTCGGCAACTGCTATTTACGGTTCGCGTGGAGCCAACGGTGTAATATTAGTTACAAGCAACAAAGGGAAAAAAGGGCAGGATGCTCATCTTAGCTATAACGGCTATGAAGGGCTGAGGACCGTTTTTGCCAAATACCCGATGATGAATGGACCAGAGTTTGTTGCACTTCGTGCCGCATCAAACCAGTTTAAAAATACAATTGACGAGGCCGACGATGTTAACACGGATTGGCAGGATCTGTTGTACAAAAATGGCACGATATCAAATCACGATATTGGCGTTTCGGGCGGGAGCACAAAAGGAAACTATAATTTTGGTTTAGGATATTTCAAAGATCAGGCTGTTATTCCACTGCAAAATTTCACCCGCTATTCATTCCGTGCATCCCTTGATCAGGAAATTGGCGAATATTTCCGTGTTGGTTTTTCTTCAAACAGTAATTATTCGGTGAATAATGCAAACAATCTTGGAGCTGTGGGCAGTGCTTTGGCAAGGTCGCCAATCGCTAATATTTATAATGCTGACGGAACATTGAAAGCAAGAATTCAGGAATCGACTTCGGGAGCGCAATGGGTGTCAACCAGATCGACGATAGAAGCTTTAGGCGATCAATACGTTGACCAGACCAGAGCGTATGGCTCATACAATAGCGCTTATGCCGAAGTGAAAATACCGGGGGTGGAAGGGTTGAAAGCTCGTGTTAATCTCGGATTAAATTATCGCCAGAGTAATTATGGTAATTATACGGGTATAGGCGTATTTAGTGGCACGCCTACCAATCCGTCAACTGCAAGCATCAGTAACGAACATACCACGAACTGGGCCATTGAAAACTTATTGACTTATGATCGTGTTTTTGCTGAAAAGCATAAAATAAATGTGGTGGCTATGTACTCAGCAGAGCAGACAACATACAATAAATCACAAGTTTCGGCAAAGAATCTTCCCGCCGATTTCTTCCAGTTTTATAATTTAGGAAGAGCTGCATCAACTGATATTACTGTAGATCCCAATAACCAGTTATATACGCAGAGTGGGCTGATGTCCTACATGGGGCGTGTTATGTATTCATACGATGATCGTTATATGGTGAGCGCTACATTCCGCTCCGACGCATCTTCAAGACTTGCAGAGGGACATAAGTGGCATTCGTACCCGGCAGTTTCAGTGGGTTGGAACATCGGGAAAGAGGCGTTTATGCAAGGAATCTACTGGCTCGAAAGCTTGAAGTTGCGTGCAGGATACGGACAAACTTCTAACCAGGCCGTTGATCCATACAAAACACTTGGTCTTATGTCGGCTAATCCATATAATTTTGGTAGTTCTACATACTCTACCGGTTTCTCGGTAACCAACCTGCCAAATCCAAAACTGGGCTGGGAATTCTCGACAACCTATAACTTTGGGGTGGACTTTTCCTTCCTGAAGAACCGCATTTCGGGTACGGCAGAGTATTACTCCATGAACACCAAAAATGTTTTGCTGAGCGTTGGTATGCCATCCTCTTCAGGAGTAAGTTCTTACATGGCTAACGTTGGCGAAACCGGAAATAAAGGATTTGAGTTGTCACTTAACGGAACAATTCTGGATAATCTAAACGGCTGGACCTGGGAATTGGGCGTAAACCTTTATGCTAACCATAATAAGCTTCTGGCCCTTGCCTCGGGAGCCGACAGAGATGAGGGAAACTCGTGGTTTAAGGGCCACCCAATCGATGCAATTTATGATTATAAGAAAATAGGACTCTGGCAGGCAGACGATAAATATCAGAGTATTTTGGAACCAGGTGGAAATGTTGGTATGATCAAAGTAGCATATTCCGGTACATTTAATGCAGATGGAACACCAACAAGATCGATTGGCGCTGCCGATCGCCAGATTATGGATATTACTCCTGATTTTCAGGGTGGTTTTAATTCGCGAGTAGCTTATAAAGGATTTGACTTAAGTGTTATTGGTACCTTTAAAAGCGGCGGTATTGTTATGAGTACCCTCTATGGTGGGGCAAGTTACCTCAATAACCTGAATACAAGGTCGGGAAACAACGTGAAGGTTGACTACTGGACTCCCACAAATACTGGCGCCAAGTATCCAAAACCCAACGGAGTTGGTGGTGACAATCCAAAATATGCCAGCACTTTAGGTTATTTTGATGCTTCATACCTGAAGGTAAGAACAATAACTCTGGGTTATAACTTTAACTCAAAATGGTTGAGAGTTGCCCACATCCAAAAACTTAGGTTATACGGTACTGTTGAAAATCCATTTGTATTGTTTTCTCCTTACACGAAAGAATCGGGCATGGATCCCGAAACAAACTCTTACGGAAACGAAAATGCAGCTGTGCCATTGTCATATAGTCAGAGACGTTTGCTGACAATAGCAGTCAATACGCCTACAACACGTAACTACTTGGTTGGTATTAATGTAACATTCTAAAAAATAAAGTAATGAAACGAATATATATAAGAATCACAGGAATCGTACTCTTAATATTTTCCATGATTGGATGTTCTGATATTTTGGACGAGCAACCACGTGCTATTTATACTCCTGATTATTTCAAGACACAGGCGGGCATCATGGGTGGAATAACCGGAATGTATCAACACCTGCGCCAATTGTATGGAAACGGATATTATTTGGATCACTGCGAAACCGGTACCGACGAAGCGACCTGGGGGGCCAGTGGCGATGGCAGTATTTTTGCTTATCACGATTTGTCAGGTAAAGGGCTGCTTACTCCTTCACAAAACGATGCCGGAGCGGTATGGGGTACATTTTCGAATATCAATACCGCCAGTGGTGTTATCGAAAATGCACTCGCTTTGGGAACCGTATCAAACGCAATAATTGCTGAAGCCAGGTTTTTTCGAGCATTTGATTATTTTCTGCTTGTACAAACCTATGGCGGCGTACCTTTAGATTTAGGATCGGGTGAACTTAAGTTCAATACCTCTACCGTGAGAACTTCTGTTCGTAACACGGTGCCCGAAGTTTATTCCAAAGGTATTTTTCCTGACTTACTGACAGCCGTAAATGATTTGCCTGATGCTCCTCGTGTAACAGGCGGGGTAACCAAAACCGCAGCGCGCTTATTGTTGTCAAAAGCTTACCTGACATACGCATGGTGGCTTCAAAATCCAAACAATATTCCGACATATCCCGTTTGCGAAAGAAAAGATCCTAATGGAAAAACTGCTGCTCAGTATTTTCAAATGGCTTACGATGTGGCAGGCGATGGTATTAGCCTGGCAGGATCGAACTATGCCTTGCAGTCAACTTATTACGATATCAATGTAGGTACAAACGACTACAACAAAGAGTGTATATTGTATGCCGACCACACACAAACAAGCGAATTATACAACGGGGCAAGCCTTAGTTACGAATCAGGTGGTAACGGAGCCAATTTCGCTGGCTGGTTTATGACATGGAATTATACCGGTATGACAAGTTCTAAAACCAACTGGAGTGCAAAGAGTACAGTTAATTCTGTTCAGCGCGAAGCCGTTCAGGCATTGGGCCGTCCGTGGGTACGTATGGCTCCGCCTATTGGTGTTTTTACAGGCACTTTTGCCGATAAAACAAACGACTCTCGTTACGACGGTACTTTTACCACTGTTTATCGTGGCAACTGGAACAAAGCGGGTGTAACCAATGCAACTTTGTTTAATGCAAACAACATGTTGGTGGCTCCGGGAGATGCAATTCTGACTTTTTTGGACACCGATCCTGCTACGAGTATCGATTATTCAAATACTACTTTTGTCAGCAGTATAGGCGCAGGGGTATTACCCAATAGGGCTGATTATGTGATTGCGCCCAGCGGTATAAGCCGACTGGTTTACCCAGGTCTCTGGAAGCTTGGCCCATATCGAACCGACAATGGAGTAGGACTGGGATCCCCGAATGCCGGAAGTACACGTCCTTATGTTATTCTTAAATTCTCCGAGTTATTCTTTATTGCTGCCGAAGCCGCTGTGAAAGGCGCAACAACAAAAGCGCTGACAGGAACTTATGCCAATGATGGAACTGCAAAAGGAATGATTAATATTATTCGGGCACGTGCCGGAAAATGGCGTTGGAGTAATGGCGGAAATGTAGCTAAAGTTCAGGATAACAGCGCTGCAATGGTAGCTGCAACACCAGATGCTATTGATATTAACTATATTTTGGCTGAACGCTCTCGCGAATATTATGGAGAAGGCTATCGCTGGTATGATTTAGTGCGTACGCAGAAATGGGAAGAACTTTCAGGAACTTATACCATTTGCGGGAAGGCTCTTAACGATCATACTCCGGTTAAAGTTAGCCGAACCGATCTGTTAAATGATGCACAACATCATCTTTATCTACGTCCAATTCCGCAGGCTCAGATTGACAACCTGGATGCGTCAGATGAAGAGAAAAAAGCTTATCAGAACCCTGGCTATTAATTGAAATATAGATCAATTGAATAATTTGTGGCAGGTCTGAAAATCAGGGTCAGAACGATTTTCGACCTGCCACTTTTTTTGTTAATAAGCTACATTTAAGGTATTTGGTAAATAGTTTTCCTGATGCAGTTTTGATTGTAAGAAGTAAGTAGAAAATGAATGAAATGATGGATTAGTCAGCGTTTACCCGACGATTTATCCCGATTTACAGAATGAATATCTAAAATTAAAAACCTGAAAAACCACTGTACCTAACTTTACCGTCAAAAAAAACGATCACCATGTGTTTGAATAACATATTTCGGATGTTCTTTCTCATCCTTGTTCTTTTTCTTCCTTTTATCGGGAATGCCGAAGTAAAACTTCCGCGTTTAATCAGCAATGGTATGGTTTTGCAGCGCGATATGCCGTTGAAAATATGGGGTTGGGCCAATGCCAACGAAAAAGTAGTTGTGAAGTTTTGCGGCAAAACATTCGAAACTGTTGCCAACACCAATGGCGAATGGTTGGCTAAACTTCCGGCGACAAAAGCTGGCGGCCCGTATGAAATGGAGGTCAACTCGATTAAAATCAGCAATATCCTTATGGGCGATGTTTGGCTTTGCTCGGGGCAATCGAACATGGAATATCCGATGAACCGATTAACAGACAAGTATGCCCGTGAAATTGAAAATTGCACCAATGCGAATATCCGCCAGTTTAAAGTGCCAACGAAATTCGATTTCACGAGGCCGCTTAACGATTATTCTTCAGGTACATGGGAAGATGCAAACCCTCGCAACATTCTGAATTTTTCGGCGGTTGCTTACTTCTTTGCCAACGAACTCTACTTGAAATATAAAGTCCCGGTCGGAATCATCAATGCCACCCTGGGCGGAAGTCCGGCCGAAGCTTGGGTGAGCGCCGACGGCTTGAAAGAGTTTCCTCAGTACCTGGCTGAAGCTAAAAAATATGCCGATAACGAGTTCGTCGAAAAACTTCGGAAAGACGAGCAGAAAGCCAGTGCCAACTGGTATGCTTCTTTAAATAACAGCGATAAAGGTTTGCAGCAAAACTGGAAAAATCCGGTATTGGATGATTCCGGGTGGCCCACATTGTCGGTTCCCGGTTTTTGGGCCGACCAAGGCGTGAAACCGGTAAACGGAGCGGTTTGGTTCAGGCGAAAGATTGAAGTTCCTGCATCGTTGACCGGAAAGTCGGCCCGTTTACTGATGGGGCGCATTGTCGATGCCGACTCCGTGTTCATCAATGGGAAATTCGTCGGCACAACCGGCTATCAATATCCGCAGCGGAGTTACCCGGTTCCTGCCGGGGTTCTTCAGGAAGGACAAAATACAATTGTTGTTCGCTTAATCAGCAATTCAGGATTGGGTGGTTTTGTTCACGGGAAGCCGTACAAGCTTTTCGCCGGAAATGATACCATCAAATTATCCGGAAAGTGGCATTATCAAATAGGCTGCGTCATGGAGCCTACACCCGGACAAACTTTCATTCAGTGGAAACCCGTCGGGCTTTTCAATGGGATGATGGCGCCTTCGTTAAACTACGCAATTAAGGGCGCGGCCTGGTATCAAGGCGAATCGAATACCAGTCGTTTTCAGGAATACCAGAAATTGTTGACTTGCCTGATAACCGATTGGAGAACGAAACGCGGTCAGGGCAATTTCCCGTTTATCATCGTGCAGCTTCCAAATTTTTTGGAGGCAAAACCTGAACCGGGCGAAAGCGACTGGGCCGAAATTCGATTGGCTCAACTTAAAGCTGCTCAAACGGTTTCGAAAGTTGCACTTACCGTAAATATTGATTTGGGCGAATGGAACGATATTCATCCGCAGAACAAAAAAGACGTGGGAAAACGCATGGCTTTGGCGGCTGAGCACTTGGCCTTCAACGAAAGGATTGTTGCTTCCGGCCCGGTTTTTCAATCGGCAAAAATGGTTAAAAACCAGGTAGAACTTTCATTTAGCAGCTGCGGAAGCGGTTTGGCAACGCGCGATGGAAAGGAATTGAACGGTTTCGCCATTGCCGGAGCTGATCAAAAATATGTTTGGGCAAAGGCCGAAATTAAAGGAAACAAAATTCTGGTGTGGAGCGAAGATGTTCCTACTCCTGCATTTGTGCGCTATGCATGGGCCGATAACCCTGCCGGAGCGAACCTGATAAACAAGGAAGGATTACCTGCTTCACCGTTCTCGACAAAATAAAAATCAAACCTATAACTTATGAACTCTACTTCTCAAAAATTATCTGTGATCGAAAAAATCGGCTATAGCCTGGGCGACCTGGCGGCCAATTTGGTATTTCAGACTTTGGTAACTTACCTGGCTTTCTTTTATACCGACATTTATGGCCTCAAAAACAACGACGCATCTGTCATCATGCTGGTTTTTGGTTTGACTGCGGCCTTTCTATTCAACCCGATAATCGGGGCATTGGCCGACCGAACCAAGTCGAAATGGGGAAAATTCCGTCCGTGGATTTTGTTTACTTCCATTCCGCTGGGTGTAGCTGCTTTACTGGCTTTTTCAACGCCAGATTTTGCCTATAAAGGGAAAGTGATTTATGCGGCTATAACCTATTCGTTGTTGCTGCTTTTGTATGCTTCGAGCAACCTTCCGTATTCGTCGCTTAGCGGCGTAATTACCGGTGACATGTCGGAGCGTAATAGCTTATCGTCGTACCGGTTTACGGCGGTCATGTTTGCCCAGTTCTTTGTTCAGGCGTTTATGTTGCCCATTATTTTGTATGTGGGTAAAGGCGACAAAGCCGCCGGAATGGAGACGGTAATGACCTGGCTGGCCATTATCGGAACGCTCTTGCTGGTCATTACGTTCCTGACAACAAAAGAGCGCATTATTCCGACAGAAGAACAAAAATCGAGTGTAAAAGAAGATTTAAAGGATCTTTCGCAGAATAAACCCTGGATCATTATGCTGGTAATGACTATCCTGATCTTTATTACTTTGGCCATGAAAGGCGGATCTTACGTCTATTATTTCAATTACTACGTTGATAAGGCGTCGCTTGAAAGTTTTTTGCATCCCATCATTTCATTCCTGAATTCAATCGGGCTTAATTTCTTCGGAAACGATTTGGCCTCGGCTGGCTTCGGACTTTTTAATGCTGCCGGAATTATTTTTTCAATGGTTGGTATCGCTGTTTCGTCGCGCTTTGCCAATAAATTCGGGAAAAGGGATGTGTTTCAGCTTACCTTGTTTATTTCAACCCTGTTCATTCTTTCTTTTGTATTTTACTCGCCGAAAAGCGTTGGACTGATGTATCTTACCCAAATGCTGCACATGTTTTTCTACGGAATCACCACTCCAATTCTTTGGGCTATGATTGCCGATGTGGCCGACTATTCGGAATGGAAAACCAGTCGCAGAGCAACGGCCATTATTTTCTCGGCAATGATGGTTGGCCTTAAAGCCGGACTTTCGATTGGCGGAGCTTTGCTTACCTGGATATTGGGTTTGTACGGCTATATCGCTAAAGAAAGTGCTGTGGCTGGGCAGGAAATTGTTCAACCGGAATCGGTGGCCAGCGGTGCCCGCATGTTGGTAAGCCTGTATCCGTCAATTCCTTTCCTGATCGGAGTTGGACTACTTTTCTTCTATGTAATCGACAAAAAAATGGAAGTGAAAATTGAGGGCGAGTTGAACGAACGCCGAAAAGAAAACGCTTAAAATAAACTAAAAATGAAGATTTTAACAGTAATAATAGCTTGTGTTTTAATGGTTTCGGTACAAACAAAAGCACAAAAAACATTAGGCGAAGCTACCAAAGGTAAATTCTTGTTTGGAGTAGCCGTCAATATGCAGCAAGTAAACGGGGTAAATCCGGCTGAAACGGAATTGATTGCCAAAGAATTCAGTGCCATCGTTCCTGAAAACTGCATGAAACCGCAACCCATTCATCCTGAAGAAAACCGTTACAATTGGGATGATGCCGATAAGTTTGTCGCTTTTGGCGAGAAAAACAAACAAACAGTAACCGGCCATTGCCTGATTTGGCATTCGCAAATTGGCAGGTGGTTTTTTCTCGATGCTGAAGGTAACGATGTATCTCCTGAAGTGCTGAAAGAGCGGATGCGTCAGCATATTTCAACCGTTGTTGGTCGCTACAAAGGCCGCATAAAAGGCTGGGATGTGGTAAACGAAGCTTTTGAAGACAATGGTACATATCGCAACAGTAAATTCTATCAAATTCTGGGCAAAGACTTCATTAAGTATGCATTCCAGTTTGCGCACGAAGCTGATCCGAATGCCGAATTGTATTACAACGATTACAATGTGGAAACGCCAGCCAAATGCGATGCGATTGTCCAGTTGGTCAAAGAACTCAAAGCTGCTGGCTGCCGCATTGATGCAGTAGGTTCACAGGCGCACATGCACATGAATTCGCCCACGCTCGATGCTACGGAAGCAAGCCTGAAAAAACTGAAAGATGCTGGCGTGCACATTCTCATTACTGAATGGGATATTTCCATTTTGCCAAGTCCGTACGACGGTGCAAACATCGCTGCCAATTTCAAGTACTCTGCTGAAATGGATCCTTATCGCGACGCGGTACCCGACGATGTTCAGCAGAAATGGAATAAGCGAATGCTGGATATGTTTGCACTTTTCCTGAAATACAACGATGTGATTGACCGCGTTACCGTTTGGGGATTGACCGACAATACCACCTGGCTGAATAATTTCCCGATCAGGGGCCGGAAAGATTATCCGATGCTTTTCGACCGTAACAACCAGCGTAAACCAGTTGTTGACGAAATGATAAAACTAGCTGAAAAGCAAAAATAATTTACGATTGGATCATTTCAGAAGATGTTTAATTTTAATCTGCAATGGTTCAACTCGTTCAGGATTGTTGACTTATTCCTATTGTTTCCCGTGGGTGTTAAACACGGTTATTCAAATTAAACCCATTCTGGGTTTTTACTAAGCGCAAGTCCGAAGGATTTAAATATGAATAGCCTCCGGTGAAACCGGAGGTAAATAAAAAATAAGTTTGTGAACTCCGAAGTGGGTTCAATTAAAATCAAGCGATCTCTTATTAAATGTGATTACAAGAACTAGATCGTAAATCATTAAATCGTAAATCATAACAATATGAAAGAACCAAGATATTTAGTAGAAAATGATTTTATGGCCGATCCGGCTGTTCATGTTTTCGAAGGAAAATTGTGTATCTATCCGTCGCACGACCGTGAATCGGGCATTCCGGAGAACGACAATGGTGATCATTTTGATATGAATGATTACCATGTTTTTTCTACGTCGGACATTGAAAATGAGCCGTTGACCGATCACGGCGTGGTGCTGAAAGTGAGCGACATTCCGTGGGCTGGCCGCCAGCTTTGGGATTGCGACGTTGCCTGCAAAAACGGCAAATACTACATGTATTATCCGCTGAAAGATAAAACCGATATTTTCCGCATTGGCGTAGCCATTGCCGACAATCCGGCTGGCCCGTTCATTCCGCAGCCCGACCCCATTCGAGGAAGTTACAGCATCGACCCGGCAGTTTTTGAAGATACCGATGGCGCTCATTACATGTATTTCGGCGGTTTGTGGGGCGGACAATTGCAACGCTACAAAGACAATAAAGCGCTGGAATGTGCTTGTTTGCCTTTAGGAGACGAGTTGGCTTTGCCTTCACGCGTGGTTCGTTTATCGGATGATATGCTCGGTTTTGCTGAAGAACCACGCTCGGTAGTAGTCCTGAATCAGGATGGAAGTCCGATGAAAGCCAGTCAGGAAAACCGCTTCTTCGAGGCTTCGTGGATGCACATGTACAAGGGCAAGTATTATTTCTCCTATTCAACCGGCGACACCCATTTGTTGTGCTACGCCATTGGCGACAATCCTTATGGGCCGTTCACCTATCAGGGCGTGATTTTGACCCCGGTTGTTGGATGGACAACTCACCATGCTATCGCCGAGTTCAAAGGGAAATGGTACCTGTTTCACCACGACAGTGTGCCTTCAGGCGGAAGAACCTGGCTCCGCAGCCTGAAAGTCGTTGAACTGGAGTACAACGACGATGGAGTCATTAAAACGATTGATGGAGGAGGGAAATAGGAAAAAGTCAATGGTCATTAGAAAAAGTTCAATTTTTACCAATGACTGTTTCCTAATGACATATTTCTAATTTGAGGTTGGTTTAGTTATTAAGTTTGGAGCTGTTTCAGGTTACACTGAAGCAGCTTTTTTGTATTCGCGATGAACAAAAAAATTGTGACCAATATGTATCGAAAATAATTATCAACAGGGGCGTTTTTTTATAGATTATTATTTAATCCACATTTATATTTTCGCCCCAAAGATTTTTCTTATCTTTAAGCAAACTGAAAACACGATGAAACTTCCTAAATTTATACAAGCCGATACCTACCTTCAACCGTTTGCCCAAATCATTGTCAATCTATTGCGGGCTGCCTCGAACAAGGGAAAAGAATTATTGTACGGGCAAAGTTTGTCATAATTTGCCCAGTGAATCATAGCTTGATATTATTGTTAAAATTCTCTCAATATTTTATGACGTAATTTTATTTCTGTAGATCATGAGAATACGATAAACTTAATATGATCTAAAATCAAAGGATATTGAGCAGATTGTTTTGTAAATATGGTTGTTCAGCTATCTAAATAATCTCAAAGATGAAGCATATTTTTGCATTCGCGATATTTGGCTTAATATTAATGTTGAATATCTATGCACAGCCTAAGCGCTTTACTATTAATGATGCGATTTTATCATCGTTAAAAAGTGCAGAAGTTGCTGAGAACTTCGATGTTTCAGTTAAGAAATGCCGACCATTTGCTTTAAACCCAGTGATCCGAAACTACAACAATGTTACAATAGGCGATACGCTCCAATTGGCATTATTTCCAGAGAAAGAGTATCTCTCTGTAATACAATCAAAGACAACCGATGTGAACGGAACAACGGTGTTGGTTGCCAAAATTATTGGGTTTCAATTTGCCTGGTGCTTTATATCAATATCTGATCAATCGGTCTTGGTAACAGTTGATATCCCCGAACGCAAAGAAAAGTACACTACACGGTTTCAGTCACAAAAAAGTACGCAATACCTGGTACAATTGGATGAAAATAAGTTGGATATTCTTGAAGACAGTCAAGTACTCATTCCAGATAATGATGTTTTAGGCATGAGCAATTTGCCTAAAGAAAAGGAACGAAATATCCTTATTGAAAAGAATGCCCTGCAGGATAATATAGATCTGAGCTCTGCTCAAGTTAGCCCGGGAGTGAATGATTCCGCGCAAATAGATATTCTGGTGGTTTATACCCCTGCCGCAAAAGAGTGGGCCGATACCTACGAAGGAGGCATAAACAACACCATTAGCTTGGCTATGGCAAACTGTAACCTTGTTTCAGAAAACAGCAAATTGGGGATAAAATTTAATCTGGTTTATTCCACTGAAGTTGATTATACAGAAACGGGTGATTCGCACATTGACGTGGAAAATTTGAAAGATGGAACAATTTCGAATGTTTTTGCCATGAGAGATGCGGTTGCTGCTGATTTGGTAATTTTAATAACAAAGACGACAGATTTTTCAGGTATCGCCTGGCCTATGCTCGATAAAAATGGAAACGAAGAATGTGGGTACCTTATATCCAGAGTACAAGAATTAAGTGGATTAACTACCATGCACGAAATTGGCCATACATTGGGGGCAAACCATCCTATAGATCAAAACTATCAACCTGGTCCTACTGTTTGGAGTGATTGGCCGGAAAACACTTGGTCGGCAGGTTGGCATTGGAGAGGTGATGATAATATTGATTATTGTGATGTCATGTCTTATGAGTCTGGTTGGTATTTTAGTGATGGTCTTCCACATACAATGATACCCTATTTCTCAGATCCTGATTTTATTTTTCGAGGACAACCCACAGGCCATGCTACAAAAGCCAACAATGCCCGAACTGTTCGCGAAACTAAGCATGTTGTGGCTTCTTATCGCATGACAAATCCTAAAAATACCCCAACTGTGTACACTTTTTTGGCAAATGATATCACCGAAAACAGTTGTATTTCAGGTGGCTGTGTAATTAACAAAGGAGGATCGCCAGTATCAGCAAGGGGTGTGGTATGGAGTACCAGCCGAATGCCCACATTAAGCGACCATTATACAGTTGATGGATTAGGCTCAGGGCCATTTAATAGCCATCTGTCCGGGTTGGAAGCAAACAACGTTTATTATATAAGGGCTTATGCCACCAATAGTGTAGGTACTTCTTATGGTAATCAAGTGTTTTATCTTCATACAGGAGGAGAACAACACGATTTTATTACACGATGGCAATTGCCCGAAGGACAAGATAAACTTCAATTTTTATTGGACAGATCTGGTGATGTTACTTACAAATGGGAAACAGTACCTATAGGGCAAAGTGGTTCAGGTACGTTTCAATCAGGATATGGACTAGTTTCAATACCTAACTTGCCTATGGGACAGAGTATACGTGTAAAAATTGAACCCCGTAACTTAAAACGTTTCTATAATTTTAAGCTAATTTGTCCCGATCCTGCTATTTTGAGCCCAGACCGTGAAAATCTAATAGATGTGGAACAATGGGGAGCTGTTAACTGGTCAAATATGAAGAATGCATTTTATGAGTGTAAAAATTTAAACATTTCAGCAACAGATATCCCCTCTTTAAATTACGTGAAGGATATGAGCTCTATGTTTTATTATTGTAATAACTTAAATAGTCCAGTCAATATAAATAAATGGGTTGTTTCAAGCGCAACAAGCATGAAATGGATGTTTTTGCATGCTAGCACATTTAATCAAGATATTGGCAACTGGGATGTGTCATCTGTAAAAGACATGTCGTGTATGTTTATGGAAACAGATGCTTTCAATAAAAATATTGGGAACTGGAATGTGTCTTCTGTTGAAAACATGACTACTATGTTTCAAGAAGCAATTGCTTTTAATCAAGAAATTGGTAAATGGAATGTATCGAGAGTTAAGTTAATGCTTGCTATGTTCCAGAACGCAAAAAAATTTAACCAGTATATAGGTGATTGGAATATGGCAAATGTATCTAACATTTATGGGATGTTTTGTGGGGCTGAAAATTTTAATCAAGATATTGGAGAATGGGATGTGTCAAAAGTAACTAACATGTCCGCCTTATTTTCAAAGGCTTACGCTTTTAATCAGAATATTGGAAAATGGAATGTTTCAAATGTAACAGATATGGGTTTAATGTTCAGTTCCGCAAGTTCGTTTAATCAAGATGTTGGCTTATGGGATGTTTCAAAGGTAACAGATATGTGGGCGATGTTTAATGAAACAAATTCTTTTAATCAAGACATTGGAAAATGGAATGTGTCAAACGTAACAAATATGAATAGAATGTTTTTTAAAGGAATATCTTTCAACCAAAATATTGGACAGTGGAATTTGGCTAATATAACTAATATGGCAAACATGTTGGATAATTCCGGTATGGATTGTTATAATTATTCTGCAACCCTCTCTGGCTGGAGCACAAATACCAATACACCTGATAACCTATCCATTGGAGTCTTGGGGCTGGGATTTGGAAATAATGCTAAGGATGCACGGACCAAACTGACGATAAATAAAAAATGGACCATAACCGGAGATGCAGCAACGGGTGCAACATGCGACATAAAAACAAATGTAATCGGCAATAATGTTTATAATTCTAGGCTGAAAGTCTATCCGAATCCAGTTACCAATGAATTGACAATTGAAATTGAAGGTAATTCGTGCGAAACCGAAATTGAGATTATCGATGCAATTGGGCAGACAGTTTACAACGGAACTATTGAGAATCGAACGACTATTCAAACAGGAAGTTTCGCTCCGGGAGTATATTTGATTCGATTTGGGAACAACAAAATATTGGAGTTTAAGAAGATAATTAAGAAGTAAGAAAACTACAATGATTCTGGTAAAATGCAAATCATGTGCGTTTAATATCTTTTCTTATCTTTAAGCAAACTGAAAACACGATGAAACTTCCTAAATTTATACAAGCCGATACCTACCTTCAACCGTTTGCCCAAATCATTGTCAATCTATTGCAAGCGGCTGAGAATAAAGAGAAAGAATTATTGTATGGTCAAAGCCTGACCGATTTTGCCCAGGGTCATAAATGGTACGGTTTGCACCGGGAACATGGACTTTGGGTGTTGCGCGACTGGGCGCCCAATGCCTCAGCTATTTACCTGGTTGGTACGTTTAATAATTGGCAGGAGCAAGCGGAATATGCTTTGCAGCGGGTGGAGTCGGGCGATTGGGAATTGCGGCTTCCCTCGAAAATGATGAAACACGGCGATTTGTTTGCCTTTTCCATTCATTGGCCGGGTGGACATGGGAAACGTGTCCCGGCGTGGTTCAACCGCGTGGTTCAGGACGATTATACCAAGATTTTCAATGCGCAGGTTTGGGCTCCTGAAAAGCCGTATAAGTGGAAAAATCCCAAGTTCAGGAGAAATGCCGAAGCTCCATTGATTTACGAAGCGCACATTGGCATGGCTGGCGAAGATTACCGGGTGCATACTTACGCCGAGTTTCGCGAAAATGTGTTGCCTCGAATCAAAGAAGCAGGTTACAATACCTTGCAACTGATGGCCATTCCGGAGCATCCGTACTACGGAAGTTTTGGCTACCATGTCTCAAGCTTTTTTGCGCCCTCTTCCCGTTTTGGCACTCCTGAAGAGTTGAAACAGTTGGTTGACGAGGCTCATGGAATGGGCATTTCTGTAATTATGGATTTGGTTCATTCGCACGCGGTGAAAAACGAAAATGAAGGTTTGGGCCGGTACGACGGGACCCGTTGGCAATTTTTTCACGATGGCGTGAAAGGTGAGCATCCTGCCTGGGATTCGTTTTGTTTCAACTACGGGAAAAATGAAGTGTTGCATTTTTTGCTTTCCAACATTCGCTACTGGCTCGAAGAATTTCGGTTCGACGGGTTCCGGTTCGATGGCGTAACCAGCATGCTCTATTTCGATCACGGCCTGGGCAAGGCATTTACAAGCTACGACGATTATTTCAATGGCGGGCTCGATCAGGAGGCATTTACCTACTTCATCTTAGCCAATAAACTCATTCACGAGATAAATCCGAATGCTCTTTCAATTGCCGAAGAAATGAGCGGCTTGCCCGGGCTGGCAACTTCGCAAAAAGATGGCGGACTGGGGTTCGATTTTCGTATGGCGATGGGTGTTCCCGATTTCTGGATCAAATTGATTAAGGAATATGCCGACGAGCAATGGGATGTTGGAAATATCTTCTACCAATTGACATCGAAGAGGTTGGACGAGAGAGTGGTGAGTTATGCCGAATCGCACGATCAGGCGCTGGTAGGCGATAAAACCATCATTTTCAGGCTGATTGATAAGGAAATGTATTTCAGTATGCGGAAAGATCAGCCAAACATGACTGTTGAGCGCGGGATTGCATTGCATAAAATGATCAGATTAGCCACTTTGAGTTGCGCAGGTGGTGCTTATCTCAATTTTATGGGCAACGAATTTGGTCATCCAGAGTGGATCGATTTCCCGAGGGAAGGGAATGGTTGGTCATACGCACACGCCCGCCGGTTATGGAGTTTAGCCGATAATAAGGAGTTGCGGTTTCATTGGCTTTCGGATTTCGACCGCGAAATGATTTCGTTGGTAAAAGGCGAAAAACTGCTCGATATTCCTGAAGTAAATTGGGTTTACGACCACAAAGGCAATGAAGTATTGGCCTACACACGCGGAAAATACTTGTTCGTTTTCAACTTTCATCCAACGCAGTCGCTGGTCGATTACCGCATTCCATCTGACCGGTGTTCATACCGGATTGTGCTGGATACCGATGCCGAACAGGTTGGAGGACAAAATCGGGTTGATAGCCAGATTAGTTACCATAGTCATTTGGACGAAGATGGGCATCACCATTACCTGATGTTGTATTTGCCAGCCCGAACGGCCTTGGTTTTGCGAAAAGAGATTTGAATTTCAGGGAAAAGTGACATTTAATTTTTCCTGTTGTGCAACCTAATTAGCTGATAAATAGATGATATTTTCAACTGAAGTTACTATTCCTGAATTTGTCCGGAAGATCGATTATACAAAAGGCACCGTGTTTATCGGATCGTGTTTTTCCGATAATATTGGCCAGAAACTGGTTGATTTAAAGTTTCCGACCGACGTAAACCCTTTTGGTGTTTTGTACAACCCGGTGTCGATTGCCAATAGCCTGACACATTTAATTGCGAAAAGAGGCTTTGACGAATCTGATTTATTCCGGGATCAGGGAATATGGAACAGTTTCAGCCACCACAGCAGCTTTTCGGATGTCGATCCTGAAAAGGCTTTGAACAAAATCAATGAACGGATTGAATATTCTCACCGTTTCTTGAACGGTGCTGAATTCCTGATGATTACTTTCGGTACAGCATGGGCATATCAACTCGAAGGAACAGAACAAATTGTGTCGAATTGTCACAAAGTTCCGGCTTCAAGGTTCCGCCGGATAAAGTTGGGTGTTGACGAAATCGTTGAAAATTACCGGCTTTTGCTTGAAAAGCTTTGGACTTTTAATCCTAAGCTGAAGGTTGTTTTTACAGTCAGCCCGATTCGGCACTGGAAAGATGGTGCAGTTGAAAATCAGGTGAGCAAGGCTACTTTAATCCTCGCAATTAACGAGTTACGCCAGATCTTTGCCAGTGAGGCATGTTCGTATTTTCCGGCTTACGAACTGGTGATGGACGAATTGCGCGATTACCGGTTTTATGCCGCCGATATGCTGCATTTAAGTGATGTGGCCGTTAATTACATTTTCGAGCGCTTTCAGTCGGTTCTTATTTCTAAAGAGGCTAGGCAGGTTGCTGCTCGTATTTCGAAAGTCCGCAAAGCCATGAATCATCGTCCTTTCAATACCGGTCACGAGGAATATATTCGGTTTGTTGAAGCTAATATTCAGGAAATAAATAAGTTGTCGTTTAGTTTTCCCAATATCAATTTTATTGAAGAATTGGCTTTTTTCGAAAGTAAACTAGCCTGAAAATGAGGCTTCTGAAAAGTTAGTAGTGATTTCGGCTTTTCGAAAAAATATGGAATCACTCCTTTTTTGTACTCAAATCTTCAAATTCCTTTTTACTTTTACTTTTTTTCACTGAATGATGAAAGTACTAATGTTTGGGTGGGAGTTTCCGCCGCACATTTCCGGAGGTTTAGGTACGGCATGTTTGGGTTTGACGAAAAGCTTAGCGCAGACCGACGGCCTGGAGGTTATTTTTGTTGTGCCCAGAAAATACGGCGACGAGGATTTGCCAAACATTACTTTTATCGGCGCCAACCAGGTTCCTGTAGTCAGGCAACAATTGACGTTCGGCAATGCAGTAGCAAAGCTCGACTATTATGCACTTCATTCCCAATTGGTTCCTTACCTGGGAACTGCGGAGTTTGATGTACTGAATTCCGAAAAAAATAATCCTGAAACTCGCTTTATCGAAGTTACTGAAGACGGTCGTGTGCTGTTCAACGGAGGGTACGGGCTTTCCCTGTTTCAGGAGATTGAATATTACTCGGTTATTGCTGAAAAATTGGCTGCTGAATTGGATTTTGATGTGATTCACGTGCACGACTGGATGTGTTTTCCGGCGGGAATTGCAGCGAAGCGTGCGTCGGGTAAGCCTTTGGTGGCGCATATTCATTCAACCGAGTTTGATCGGTGTGGTGCAATGGTTAATCCTGCTATTTGCGCAATCGAAAAAGAAGGACTGGGTGTTGCTGATAAGATATTGGCAGTGAGTAATCTTACCCGTTCCATCGTCGTTCGTAATTATGGAATTGATTCCCGAAAGATAATTACGGTTTACAATGCGGTTGAGACGGTTGACTATGCTGGTGTTCCTGTGGTTTCTAAAAGGTATAATCCGGATAAGATTGTTGCTTTTTTAGGCCGGATAACCGCGCAAAAAGGGTCGGGATATTTTATTGACGCTGCTTTTCTGGTGATTCAGAAATATAAAAATGTGCGGTTTATCATGGCCGGAAAGGGAGACCTGCTCGAAGAAATGAAACGTAAGGTGGCCGATTTGCAGATGTCTGGATTTTTTCATTTCCCGGGTTTTATTGTCGATGAGGAGATTCCCGGTTTTTTTTCGTCAACCGATGTGTTTGTTATGCCATCGGTTTCGGAACCTTTCGGAATAGTTGCACTCGAAGCGATGCAGGCTGGTGTGGCTACTATCGTTTCGAAGCAATCAGGTGTTTCGGAAGTTGTAAAGAATGTTTTGAAAGTTGATTATTGGGATATTAATTCGCTTGCCAACGCAATTATGGCGCTGTTGGAGAATAATCCAAACCGCAGAAAAATTGGACGAAAAGGGAAGGCCGAAGCACACAAATTAATTTGGAAAAATACAGCAATAAAGGTGTTTAAAATTTACAGAAGCCTTGTCAGGAGCAAGGTTTGAGATTTATCCGTCGGATTTCTGCATGTCGATAGTTACCAAATATTTAACGTCCAATTTACATTAAGGTCATTCAGAAACGGTTTTTTTTAACTTCTTTTGTTGTTACTATTCGCAAATATTGATTGTGAATAAGATATGGATTAATACACCTTACAACATAAAAAAATAGGAAACGTGGAAAAGCCAAATTGGAAAAAACTTTTTGTAGAGTCAAACATTCCTGAGAAGTTGACTCCGTTGAAAGAACTAAGCCGTAACCTTTGGTGGGTATGGAATACAGAAGCTCGAGAGTTATTTCAGTACATTGATGCAGAAATTTGGGAGGAGTGTGAACATAATCCCGTTTTGTTGCTTGAGAAGGTGAGCTATCAGCGATTTATTGAGTTGGAAAATGACGAGGAGTTCCTGTTTAAGATGAACCAGGTTTTGTCGTTGCTTCACAAATATCTTGATGATCGAAAAGACTTAAAAGGTGACTCAATCGCATATTTCAGCATGGAATACGGTTTGCACGACAGCCTTAAAATTTTCTCAGGAGGCTTGGGCATTTTGGCCGGCGACTATTTAAAAGAGGCCAGCGACTCTAGAGTCAACCTTGTTGGTGTAGGATTGCTGTACCGTTACGGGTATTTTCGCCAGAATATTTCGATCAATGGCGAGCAGTTGTCGAATTACGATCCGCAGCATTTTTCGAAAATACCGGTTTTGCCAACTTACGATAAAGATGGTAACTGGGTTCATATTCAGGTTCAATATCCCGGGCGTGAAATAAGTGCGAGAGTTTGGCAGGTGCTGGTTGGCTCAATAAAACTTTATTTACTCGATGCCGATTTTGAAGCCAATTCGGATGATGACCGCTTTGTTACCCACCACCTGTATGGCGGCGACAACGAAAACCGCCTGAAACAGGAGATGTTACTTGGTCTTGGCGGTATTCGCGCGTTGAAAAAGCTGGGTTACGAAATGGATATTTACCATTGTAACGAAGGCCACGCAGCCATGATTGGATTGGAGCGTATGGCCGATCTTATTTCGGAAAAGGGACTGAAATATGCTGAAGCCAAGGAAGTTGTTCGTGCTTCCACATTATTTACCACGCATACTCCGGTTCCTGCCGGGCACGACGCTTTTTACCAGGATTTGTTCGGGCATTATATGAATTGGTTCCCTGAAAAAGTTGGTATTGGATGGGATGAATTTGTGAATTTAGGTAAAGCAAATCCGTATGAAGATCATTTCAATATGAGTTACCTGGCCTGTAACCTGTCGCAAGGAATCAACGGAGTAAGCATGTTGCATGGCGAAGTATCAAAAGATGTACTTAGTCCGCTTTACGATGGCTTTTTGCCTGAAGAACTGGAAGTTGGATATGTGACCAACGGTGTTCATTATTCAACATGGGCCGCTAAAGAGTGGAAAGAAATGCACCAGAAATATTTCGGAAAATCGTTCCCCGAAAATCAGCTCGATTTCGACTTGTGGGAACGGATATATAAAATTCCGGATGAAGAAATATGGAATCTGAAGCAAAGCATGCGCTTGAAAACTATTGGATACATTAAACAACGGTTTACAAGTACATGGATTAAGCGGCACGAAAATCCGAAGTTAATTTCGGAAGTTTTGGGGAAATTGAATCCATACGCTTTAACAATAGGGTTTGCCCGTCGTTTTGCCACCTATAAACGCGCTCATTTGTTGTTCCGTAACCTTGATCGGTTGTCGAAACTGGTTAACAATCCGGCACGTCCTGTTCAGTTTATTTTTGCAGGGAAAGCGCACCCGGCCGATAAAGCAGGTCAGGACTTAATTAAAAACATCATCGAAATTTCGAAGCGACCCGAGTTTATCGGTAAAATTTTATTCGTCCAGAATTACGATATGAACCTGGCCAAAATGATGCTTCAGGGAGTTGATATTTGGATGAATACGCCAACACGTCCGCTCGAAGCTTCGGGTACTTCAGGAGAAAAAGGTGTCATGAACGGAACGATCCATTTTTCGGTACTCGACGGATGGTGGGTTGAAGGTTATAAAAAAGACGCTGGCTGGTCGCTTCCGCAGGAAAATGCCTACGATAGTAACGACCTTCAGGATGAGCTTGATGCTGAAACCATTTATAATATTTTTGAAGAAGAAATATTGCCTGCTTTTTACGAAAGGAATATGAATGGAGTCCCCGAAAAGTGGGTTTCGTACATTAAAAATACGTTTGCCCAGGTTTCGCCTAATTTTACAACTGCCCGAATGATTCGCGATTACCAGGAACGTTTTTACAAACCTCAGGCTGACAGGGCTTCGCGCTTAATTGCTTCCGATTATAAACTGGCCAGGGAAATGGCGGCGTGGAAAGCCCAGGTTTCGTCGGTTTGGGATCAAATCGAGGTGAAGAATGTTCAGATAACCGATGGAATTACAAACGTTTTAAAGATTGGCGTGGATTATCCGGCGCGCTTGGTTGTTGATATAAAAACACTGAAACAGGAAGATTTAAGTGTTGAAATGGTGATTACCGGAAACGGAGATTCGAAAAACCCAAGCTTAATTGAGTGTTTGCCGTTTGAAGTTGAAAGCATCGATGGCTCGGTAGTAACGTATAAGCTGGATTTGAACCTGATTCATGCCGGCTCATTTGGGTATGCTATTCGTATTATCCCAAATCATCCTGAATTGCCGCATCGCCAGGATTTCTGTTATCTGAAATGGATTCAATAGCTTAATTTTTTAATAAAACTTACATGGAAAGACAGCAAACCGCTGTCTTTTTTTATTGAGTGGCTTTGCTTTTGGAGAATAACATTACTTTCACCTTTCATTATAATAAATGGAAATGAAGCGTATTTTGAACGGTACTGTTTTTCTGGCTATAATTGCGTCGTTACTGTGGTCATCGGCGTTTGTTGGTGTGAAGATCGGGTTGAAGTATCACACTCCTTTGCAATTCGCAGGTGTCAGATTTCTTTTAGCCGGAATAATTCTTCTGCCTGTTATTGGCAACCTCTCGCGTTTTAGGAGCGAAATACGAGCTAATTTCCGATTCATTGCCTGGATTGCTTTTTTGCAGGTGATACTTCAATACACATTCTTTTACATGGGCGTTAGTTTGGTTCCGGCTTCTATTTCGGCAATGATTGTTGGCGCTTCTCCGCTTTTTGTCGCCTTGATTGCTCATTTCACAATGAAAACAGATCGGCTGACCCGGCGAAAAATTCTGAGTATTTTATTCGGTATGTCTGGTGTTGCTGTTATAACTCTGGGGCGGAAAAGCTTGCCTTCGGGAGCGGAGATTGCACTGGTTGGAGTGTTTTACCTGGTCATGAATAATGTATCATCAGGTATTTCGAATGTTGTTATCGCTATGAAAGAGAAAGCTGTTTCGCCAATGGTATTGGCTTCTTCGTCTCTCATTATTGGCGGTTTGGGGTTGATCATCATTTCGTTGCCCATCGAAGGCGTTCCCCGGCAAAGCTTTCCTAACGTTTATTTTGTTGCTCTGGCCTGGTTGAGCTCTCTTTCTGCTATTGCCGTTACCATATGGAACACCTTATTGCAACGCCCCGAAGTGAAAGTTTCGGAATTGAACATCTGGAAATTTCTGATTCCTGTATGTGGCGCTATTTTAAGCTGGGTGATTCTTCCCAACGAATCGCCCGATCTGATTTCTGTTATAGGAATGTGCCTCATTGGAGCATCCTTGTTTGTACTCAATTCGCAGGGGGAAAAACTTCCAAATTAGCGTTTAAAAGTTTCGTTGATTCTAATCATCGTTAAATTAGGATGTTGTGGTGATAGGGTAGAGGTTGTCGGCATTTTTTTATCTCCATATTTGTTAATTAATTGTTAACTGTTGTTTTATAACAGATTTTGGGCCCTGAGTTTTAATGAGCACAAAAACAGGTAATTATGCCTGTTTTTGTGCTTTCTGAAAAAATGTTTTGTGCTTATATGTTGTACAGAATAAATGAGGTATCAGCAAGAATTTAATTTTAGGTTGGCAAGAATTTATTGTTGCAATTGAATGGATCATTCGTTACACTTTGATTTATTCAGAAAGCGATTAATAGATTTTTGACAAAAAATATTGATGTATTATATAAATTTTAACGGTCAAACTACCAAGACCAAATCATCTAATATTATGAAACACTTAAAACGTTTTTTCTTGTTTTTGGTATTCATGGTTAGCTCAGGAGTTCTTTTTGCAAGTGAAGCTGACCTGAAAATACCCGATTTGCACGAGGGGCATTACCCCTATTTTTTTAATCTGACAGCCTGGCAGTTGCTTTTTTTTGGCGCCTGGATCATTGTCGGAACTTTAGGAATTAGTTTATTCCTGTTTTCTAAAATCAAAAAACTACAGGCTCATAAATCGATGCTTGATGTTGCTGATACTATTTATCAAACTTGTCGCACTTACTTGATTCAGCAAGGAAAATTCCTTGCCATTCTGTTTGGTATCGTTTCTATCGCCATCATTTTCTATTTGGTAATGGCGCATCAGGGCGAAGGCGGCGCCGAGAGTACAATTCCAACCCTTGTTACCATTATTCTGGTGTTGTTGTTCTCGGTAATCGGTATTAGCGGTTCGTATGCAGTGGCCTGGTATGGTGTTCGCGTAAATACGTATGCCAATGCCCGTACCGCTTTTGCATCGCTTCGTAAACGCCCGTGGGATGTGGTAAATATCCCGCTTCAGGCTGGTATTTCCATTGGTTTGTTCCTTATTTCGCTTGAGTTGGTGATGATGGTGGTGATCCTGCTTTTCGTTCCGCGCGAAATCGTTGGCTACTGCTTCCTCGGCTTTGCCATTGGCGAATCGCTTGGAGCTTCAGCTCTTCGTATTGCGGGCGGTATCTTCACAAAGATTGCTGATATTGGTTCGGACCTGATGAAAATCGTTTTCCAGGTGAAGGAAGATGACCCACGTAACCCCGGAGTTATTGCCGACTGTACCGGCGACAACGCTGGCGACAGCATTGGCCCGACTGCCGACGGTTTCGAGACTTATGGAGTAACCGGGGTTGCTTTGATCTCTTTCATCACGTTGGCCATCGCCGATGTTCACCTTCAGGCTAAACTGATTGTTTGGATTTTCGGTATGCGCTTCCTGATGGATATTTTCTCCGGAATATCTTATTTTATCAACAACGCTATTTCGAAAAAGAAATACGGCAAATTGCTCGAATTTGACTTTGAAGAGCCGCTCACACGCTTGATTTGGATCGCTGCTGTTTCATGTATTTCAATTAGTTACATCATGAGCTACTTCCTGATTGGCGATTTGCCAAGTGGTTTGTGGTGGAAACTGGCTACGATCATTTCGTGCGGAACTTTGGCTGCTGTGTTAATTCCTGAATTTACCAAGCTATTCACCAGCTCGAAATCAAAACATGTGCGTGAAATTGTGACTGCTTCGAAAGAAGGCGGTTCTTCGCTGACTATTCTTTCAGGTATTGTTGCCGGTAACTTCTCAGCGTACTGGATTGGTATTTTGTTAACCGGTTTAATGTCGGTTGCTTATTTCATCAGTAACATGCCAGGAATGGACCAGATTCAGTTTGCAAGCATCTTTGCGTTCGGACTTGTGGCCTTCGGCTTCCTTTGCATGGGCCCTGTTACCATTGCAGTTGACAGCTACGGTCCGGTAACTGACAATGCACAATCGGTTTTCGAGCTTTCGCAAATTGAAAGCATCCCGGGCGTAAAAGAAGAAATTAAGCGCGACTTTGGGTTTGAACCCGATTTCGAACAAGGCAAATATTACCTCGAATCGAACGACTCTGCCGGAAACACCTTCAAAGCGACCGCCAAGCCGGTGCTGATTGGTACCGCCGTGGTGGGCGCAACAACCATGATTTTCTCCATCATCCTTCTCCTGAAAAAGGAAGGAATGTTAAACCTTGAATTAACACAAGCTCCTGTATTGTTGGGCTTTATCGTTGGTGGAGCAATGGTGTTCTGGTTCTCAGGTGCATCTATTCAGGCTGTAACTACAGGCGCTTACCGTGCGGTGGCTTTCATTAAAAAGAATATGAAACTCGATAAAGCGGAAGCAGATATTAACGACTCAATTGAGGTGGTGAAAATTTGTACCCAATATGCCCAAACCGGCATGTGGAACATCTTTATTGCCTTGATGACAGCTACTTTGGCTTACGCCTTATTCGATCCAAACTTCTTCGTGTCGTACCTTATTTCTATCGCCATTTTTGGTTTGTTCCAGGCTATTTACATGGCAAACACCGGTGGTTCGTGGGATAATGCCAAGAAATTGGTTGAGGTTGATATGAAAGAAAAAGGCACCGAGTTGCACCATGCAACTGTGGTTGGCGATACCGTTGGCGACCCATTTAAGGATACTACTTCAGTGGCATTGAACCCAATCATCAAGTTCTCAACATTGTTTGGGCTTTTGGCTGTCGAAATTGCAGTTTCAATGTCAACAGTTGTCAATGGAGTAAAGAGCTATGGCCTTTCGCACCACATCGTCGCAGCTGTTTTAATGGTTGTTTCAATGTACTTTGTATGGCGTTCGTTCTATAAAATGAGAATCAAGCGCAAATCGCAATTGATCAGTAATTTAGATCACAAGCCGCCAGTTTCGGGCGATATTCATATTATCGACTAATTCAAAAGAGGTTTTCCTGAGAAAAGGGAAACCTCTTTTTTTTCTAATTTACTGAACAAAAGGAGGAGTTGTTAAGTTTAAGTAAAAGAGCTCAAAAAACTAAAATCCTTAACAATATGGCAGACTTATCGACAACCTACATGGGCATCAATCTAAAAAATCCGATTATTCTTGGTGCCAGCAATTTAGTAACTCGTCCCGAAACAATTAAAGAACTGGAGGCAGCCGGAATTGCGGCAATTGTTTACAAATCGCTTTTCGAAGAACAGATTCAACTGGAGAGCTTCCAGATGGAAGAGGATATTAATGAATATGCCAACCGGAATTCGGAAATGGCCCGTTTGTTTCCTGATATTGAACACGCCGGACCTAAAGAGCATATTTATAACCTGAAGAAATTGAGACAGGCGACCTCGTTGCCCATTATTGCCAGCCTGAATGCGCTGTACGAACCAAGTTGGGTGGAATATGCCAAGCTTCTGGAAGATGCTGGGGTGAACGCCCTTGAACTGAATTTATACGCGACGCCGGGCTATTTCGAGGTAGGTTGCTCTTCGATTGAAGAAAAGCAATACCAGATTGTCAGGAGTGTGAAAAAGGCTGTATCTATTCCGGTTAGTGTTAAGTTGAGTCCCTATTATACCAATACACTCAATTTCATCAAGAAACTGGATGAGGCTGGTGTCGATGGGTTTGTATTGTTCAACCGCTTTTTTCAGCCTGAAATTGACATCGAAACCGAAACATTCCATTTCCCCTGGGAATTGACCCAGGAGCGCGATCGACATTTGTCGTTGCGCTACACCGGTTTGCTCTATGGAAACATTGAAGCGAGCATTTGCGCCAGTCGCGGAATTTATTCAGCCGAAGATATTATCCGAATGCTGCTTTCGGGCGCCGATGTCGTGCAAACCGTTTCAGCTGTTTACAAAAACCAGCCAGCGGTTGTAACCTCCATGCTGAACGATTTGAGCGATTGGATGGACAAAAAAGGCTACAAAACATTGACCGACTTCAGGGGGAAACTCTCTCGCAAAAACCTGAAAGATCCGTTTATGTATCAGCGTGCGCAATATGTTGATATTCTGATGAAATCAGAAGAAATCTTTAAGAGATATCCGATGGTTTAACGGTTGGTTTCTCCATTGTAAACAAAAAAGACAGGATCAAAATCCTGTCTTTTTTTGTTATCGTTATTCCAATTTCAATACCATGTACGAATGGGGTTTTAATTCCAGGTTCAAGTAGGTTCTCGAAATTGGTGGTTTTCTGAAGCTGACAAACGCGCTTTGTTTTTCACCTTGAATTTCCTTGTTTAAAACCAAATCGGTGCCTTTCGAAAAACCATCGCTTAAACGAAGCTTTACTTGCGTGGTTTTATCCGAAAACGACTCGACAATGATCGTGTTATTGTCGTAAACAAAAAGGCTGGTGTAGCCTGGTGCTTCGAGCATGGCAGGCATTCCTTGTGTAAGTATTTCTTTTATTTTGGAAAGTACACCAACAGGCATCCGGTATAAATCGACAACATTGTCAGGAATAGTCAGCACATAAAGTTTCCCTTTCGAATAGTCGGCCCGGTGCAAGATTGGCCAGCCGTTGGTATGATCAAAAGCTGAAACCACTTCCCACGAATCGTTGGTAATGTATTTGATCTGAGGGATAATCATGTCATCGTCAATGGATGCGCGGGCGTTCCAACCAGCGGCAAACTCTTTTACCGAAGCTTTTTCGTCGCCAATCCTCAGTTCTGCGATGTCGTTCATACCCTTGTTCTGCATTACTTTCAGGAATCCTGAAGTCACCATGATGTCCTTTCCAGCCTGTAGTTGCTTCTTTATTTTGGCGACGATGTCGGGGTCGAAACTGGCCTGCTGAGTCAAAAATACGATGGGTTCGTTTTCCGGGAAAACCGGAACAATATCCATCGGGATGCCGATCATTCCCATGTAATTGGGCAGAAAGTCTTCGCCTACCGAGTGATACGGTTTGTAAGTTTTTACGCCCACGGGGTTTCCAAGCTTGTCCATAAAGCGGTCAATTGTTTCGAACGTATATCCGGCGGCGCGGGCAAAAGTGGTTGGAAGGAGCATCTGACCATTTTTGTCGGCAACGGGTTTCATCATTTCATCGTAGTTGAAACTGCACACTTCGCGGTTCTGCCACTCAGCCCTCAAATTTTTGGAGAGGGGAATTTGCATTTGCCTGAAATCGAAAAGAGTAATTTCGGGTGCTTTTGCAAATGCAGTGAGCCACAATTGTTCGGCGTAACGATCCATGTAGCTGGCGCCGCCGGTATCGACCCAACCGCCGCCGTTTTTCCCGGGTTTCAGGTTGTTGAAATAACGGAAAGCCAAATAGCTGAGGTATTGCTGAAGGTGTTGATTCCCCGATGGGTCGCGCGTTTCGGTGCCTGTATAAACACCATCGAACATTTTGGGCTCAGCTTCAAGGTTAAATCCGCAGCCTTGAAAATGGTCGTACCAGTTTGGGTATTTCACCACCACTTTGATGTTGGGGTTTACGGCTTTTGCCGGATCAATGATCAGTTCTTTTGCGGCTTTGGCCATTAAATCGAGGCGGAAATCGGTCCAGCTGCGCGTTCCTTTAGCTTTGATGCACAAGTCGCACTTGCAATTGGTGAAAAAGAAGTCGTCGAGGATCAACTCGTCAAAATGTTTGGCCGTGAATTCAACAACCTCTTTGATTTTCTTCCGGTGCTCCGGATTGGTGTAGCAAAACGTCTGGAAATTATTTCCTTCGTCAACGGTGAGGGTAATTCCACCAGCGGTTTTTATTCCACGGCTTTCGAAGAAATTTTTAGCCTTTACTAGCGTTGCTTCGTCCACAACCAGCAAATCGCGGTGGGTTTCGAGGTAAATTTTATCAACATGAACCTGACGGGTTATTTCGTCCCAAATTGGTTCGAGCCATTTCTCGTCGCCCATTTTTACAGTTTCGTAGGCGCGTGAGTACACCGAGACCTTAAAATTCTTGTAGTTTCCGCCAGCCAGAACCTGGAGTACGCAAAAGCACGCCAGGATGCCAGCGATGAATTGTTTTTTCATCGGTTATTTGTTTTAGGTAAGTTAGTTTTTCTCTACTCGCTTACAAATCCTGCCAGTGCATACACCAGCGCTCCCTGCCAGTTTATGGCAATTTCGTTGGTGCGGTAGTCGTCCTGTAAATCGTGCCATCCGGTTGCCGTGTGTCCGCCGCCAACGATATAACCAGGCCAGGGTTCTTTTTCTGAATCGGAGCCGGAGCGGCGGTCGTGCGGATTCATAGGCGGGTTTATTCCCAATCCGGTGACAAAGGAACGATTGTAAAAATTGCGCCCAAAGATGTGTGCGATAACTTCTTGCGCTGCTTTTGTGTAATTTTTATTTGGCGCCAGTTTGTTGGCAACTTGCAGGTTAATCACTTCGCGGGCTAAAGTTCCGTTGCAGCCCCAGTAGTACCGGGTTGATGGGCGTCCGTAAACATCGGATGCCGATTTTAAAGCAATCAGGTTGGCAACATCAGTAATATTCTTATGAATGTTTTTTTCAGTCTCCTGATTTTTACCTGATCGCTTCGACAATGCGTAAGTAAACATTCCGAGGTTCGAAACATCGCCCCAGTCCCAGTCTTCGTCTATTTTGAATTGTTGCTCTTTTGCCCGTGCCTCAAAATCAGCAAGGTACTCCGGCAATCCGGTCGTTTCCCACATTTCGGCAGCCGCCCAAATCCGGTCGTCTTTGTCGCTTGTTTGATAGCCGCCAGTGACAAATTCGCCTTGAACAAAACCCTTGTCTTCGGGGTGCTTTTTCAGAAAATCGTAACTTATCTGGGCAGCTTTGAGGCATTTGTCCGCATAAGTTTGGTTGTAAGGCTTGAAGTAACGCGCAGCCTGGGCCATCATAGCCACAAAATCGGCGGTTGCAGCCGAACCCCAGTCGGTGAAATAACGTTTTTGGTTGTCGTCTTCGGGTTTGCAAAATGGCTCGAAATTTTTTGCGGTGAGCTTGTGCGAAACACGTCCCGATTCGTCGGTATATTGCATGGAGAATAGCCAGTCGATTTCCCATTTCATTTCTTTCAGGTAATCGGGATAGCCTTTTGCAGTTTCAGGTAAATCAAGATTAACGCTTTTAATTTTATCCTGAAAATTGTCCCAGGCCAGGAACATCATTCCTACTGTAACTCCTGCATTTACAACATATTTGCCATAGTCGCCGGCATCGTGCCAGCCGCCGGTTCCATTGCGTTTTTGGTCGGGTTTTCCCTGGTAATCTTCGTAACCGTCGTTCAGGTGGCAGGCTTCGTGTGCATAATGGTGCCCGTTGTGGGTACCTTCAACTGCTGTTCCGCATCGCCATAAATAGAACGCCCGCGTGCTGGTGTAAAATGCCTGATTGTAAGCCTTTTTCGAAATTTCAAAGTCAGCAGACTTACTTCCATCGGGTAATTCAATGAAGTAGCTGCCTTCTTTGTTCAAACCGGAAAAGTCGGCCAAAGAAACATTCTGGTTTACATCTTTCTGGAATACAGGCTCCGACACCTTTCCCCGGAAAACAACGGACTGGTTGTTGGTTCGTTTAACAACAAAGGTTTTCGCCTGGCCGATAATCGATGCTTTTTTTACTGATTGTGGTTGAAAACCAAGCGAATTTAGGTTTATCGCTATGGGTTGCGCGCTTGAAAAGTTGATTGAAAAAAGCAATAGCGCGGCAAATAATAGTACTATTTTTTTCATAATGATGAGGTTAGTCTTAGTTTATTGTAATTATTACAATATATCACAAAGCTAAAAGAAATTTGAATGTACATGTGATTTTTTTAGTTAAAAATCACACCATTTCAATGGTTACTTTTTTGAAGAATCGGGATTCCAGTATTTTGGCAATTCGTTTCACGACAAACTTACGCATTTCAAGCTCAACCGGTTGGTCGGGATCCTGGTGTGCCCAATTGATGCGGGTTCCAACAATCAGATGAATAATGTCGTGTTGAATCAGTAATTTTATCACTTCTTCAGGTGGGCTGTCGCCAAAACGCATCTCCGTGTTGTAACTCTCCAGAATTTCTTCGACCCTGCCCAGTGTCAGTATTCCTTCAGTAACAATTTCGAACCCTTCCATTTTTGCAGCCGGAGGAAGTGTTTTTTCAGAATATCGATGCTGAATCTTGATGTCAATATTCATTTCGCGGGCAATGATTTCGGCTGTGGTGCCTCCGCAAATGATCTTTTTGCCCGGGAACTCTTTAATTCGCTGCACAAAATCGGCATCTTTAATTTTATAGAACGGCGGGCCCGTAATCAGCATAAATTCACGGGGTTTTCTGAAATAAATGACTCCGCAACTGGCGTCGTCCCTAATTTCGAACGAGTCGTTTTGCGAAGCCTGGTTCAGTATTTTTTTTGAGAGCTTTCCTGCCGAGATTTCGTAGTCGCGGGTAATTTGGTTTTCAGCAAAATGGGCAATATCGTCGAGTCCCCATCCTGTGGGGAACCGATTGCTTCCAAGCCCCGATTGAGTTACGCCGTCGGTCATAAAAATAATGCGATCTTCGAGTGAAGGGATAAATTCCCTGATTCTCAGTATTTTTCCTGCATTTTCATCACCCCTGATCGGAATTTGAATCTCTTTCGGGTTGTACAATTGCCCTTTCCTGAATATAATCGAACGCGGATTGTCGTAATTAATGATCCGAACTAAGCCGTCATCTTCAATTTCGATGATGGTAAACGTGGCGTAGCTTTCTTTTCCATCGGTACTTTTGGGTAGTGCCCGCATAAAAATGTTGGCCGCAACTTCAGGCTTGGTGTGAAACGATGTGTAATTCAATGCCATCGACGCGGTTAAGGTTGCCAGCACATTCGCTTTTACTCCATGCCCAATTCCATCCGACAGCACCAAGATACTTCGTCGTTCGGCTCTTATCTGGCGCGAATGAAAAACATCGCCACAAACGATTTGTCCGTGTCGGTTAAGCTGTTGTACATCAATTTCGATGTGGTAATCTGCCATCTTTTAAACTTCAAGTTTCAGGTTCCAAATTTCAAGTTCCAACTTAGACACCGATTCCCTGAATATTGGATATTGGTTATTCAGTTTGGATATTGTTTCTCAAATGGGCACCAGTTTCTATTCCTATTCTTCGCCGTATTTGTACGACTCGATGATTGAATTCAGCAGTTCCTCGGTCATTGAGGCGTTGTCGCCCAACAAAAAGGCTATCTTCTGAACGGTTTCCAGGTTGTGCTTGTTTACCCGTTGTGCCCGGCTGATAATTTCTTCGCGAACGAGCGATGGCGCCGACATATCGCGGATCAGCGCGCCCACAACACGATGTTTGTAAATGGTAATCACCGAAATATGGAGCAACTTATTCTGTATCTTCAGGTCGCGCTCGGTAGAGTTTTCTCCTGAAGTTAAGGTTGTTGCAAACATTTTGAAAATCACTTCAGGAACAAGCTCTTTCAGGTCGGCTCCATGCAAACCCGGAATCGTTTCGTAAAGCTCTTCAATTTCGCTTCCAAATAGCTTTGCAAAAGCCTCGTTGGAGTCAACCACCTTGTAATCGTTATCAACGATAATAATTCCAGCCCTGATTTTGTGCATCATAGCCGATGCGATTACCGTTGATTCCCTGGCCTTTTCAAGCTTTCGTTCAGCTTTTTTTCGTTCGGTAATGTCGAAAATTGAACCAACAATCCCGGCAATTTCACCCTGATTATTCCGAATCACGGCTTTGTTGAAAACTACGTCGTGCAAGGTACCGGTTATGTCCCTGAATTTGGCTTCGTAAATCTGGTCGCCCGGGCTATCGAACAGTTCCTGGTCGCGCTGTGCGTAGATTTCGGCAATCTCGAAGGGCTGAATGTCAAAAACTGTTTTACCGATGATTTGCGATTTGGGTAAGCCGAGCAACTTTTCCTGAGCCATGTTACAAGCTTTGTAAATGCCATTTAAATCGCGGTAAAATATCGGGATTGGCAAAGCGTCAATGATTTTTTGATGCAACTCCGGGTCGTTTATAAACTCTTGGTGGAATGATTTTTCTTCGTAAATCATAGGTTTAAAATTTCGAATTTAAATTACGAAAGATTTGGATAATAAAACAGGATTTTGCGACAAATGGATTCTAAATTGATAAAAGTGGTGCGATCCGAAATTTGCTTGATGCTTACCTGTAACCAATCTAAATAAGACCCAATGAATCTTTAATTTGTCACATATTTCGTATTTTTTCGGAAATTTGCCGCAAGTGGATAAACAACTTTTAAATGAAGCTAAAAGAAATTGCGTCGGTCTTAAATGCGAAGGTTACCTGTGGGGCCGATAAACTGGATCATGACGTTGAAATGGGTTACAGCTCTGATTTGATGAGCGATGTGCTTACGTTGGATACGAGTAACCTGATTTTGATTACTGGTCTGGTCAATTTGCAATGTATTCGGACTGCCGAAATGGCCGATATTAAAGCTATTGCTTTCGTCCGGAATAAAAAGGCAACCGAACAAATGATTGAGCTGGCCTGCGAAAACGGGATGTGTGTTCTGGAATCGCCTTATTCGCTGTTCAAATCAACAGGCTTGTTGTACGAAGCAGGCTTGAAACCGGTTTATTGATTTACTATTTAATCATTTACAATTGACGATTTACCAATTAAAATAGTAAATTGTCAATAATCAAATTGTAAATATTTAATACTTGAAACTAACATACGACATACAAGGTGGCGATTTTACACATGCAGGCTTTCCGTCGAGTGAAGTGAAGAAGGTGCTGAAGCAGCTTGATATTGACGGGAAGACCATCAAAAACATTGTGATTGCTCTGTACGAAGCCGAAGTAAATGTGGTAGCACATGCCTGGCGCGGAACGGTTTCAGTTGATATTGAAGAGACTAAAATTACGATTTGGGTGGACGATGAAGGCCCCGGAATTCCCGACATCGATCTGGCCATGCAGGCTGGCTATTCAACAGCCAGTAAAGAAGTTCGGGATATGGGTTTTGGCGCCGGAATGGGGCTGCCCAATATGAAAAAGAATACCGACGAACTGGTTATTCAAACGGAAGTTGGACGAGGAACGAAAGTAAAAATGGTCAATTATTTTTAAATGAGCGGATCGCCAATATATCATGCGTTAGATGCTGCCAAGTGTATTGGTTGTACACATTGCATGAAATCGTGCCCAACCGAAGCAATTCGGGTGGTAAACGGGTTGGCAGTTATCGACTACGACCGGTGCGTGTATTGCGGTCAGTGTCACCGGGTTTGCCCTGCGAATGCGTTTTACGTGCTTCAGGACGACCTGGCCATGATTCATTCGTTCAAATACCGGGTGATTCTTTTTCCATCGATAATGATCGGGCAATTTCCTGAAAAATACAGCGAGGACCAGATTTACGACGGGTTGAAAAAGGTTGGTTTTACGCATATTTACGAAGTTGAGCAGCCTTTACAGGTGTTAATCGATTCGGTTAACGAAGTAATGAGTGATGTGCAGACCCCAAAACCAGCGATTTCGGTTTATTGTCCGGCCATTGTTCGCATTATTCAGGCTCGCTACCCCGATTTAACCGAGAATATTATCCTTCGGAAAGCGCCTCATAACCTGGCGGCACATTTTGCCATTCAGCAATTGATGTGCGAAGGCGCCCGGCGCGAAGAAATTGGTTTATTTTACGCCACGCCATGTATCGCCAAAATAGCTGCGGTAAAAAGCCCGGTTGGCGAAACCGAATCGATTGTTGATGGCATTGTGAATATGAACCAGCTTTACAACGAAGTGATGAAAGTTATTTCTGACAAGCATGTTCCTGATTACTCGGCTGAGCGGCAAAACCTGTCGAGCGAAGGAATCACCTGGAGCCTAACCCGTGGCGAATCGTGCCATTTTGGTTCACGCGGGATTGCCATTGATGGAATTCACAATGCAGTCAGGTTTTTGGAACGAGTTGAGAATGAACAGGTACATGGTATTGATTTTATTGAGATGCGTGCCTGCGACCAAGGTTGCGCCAGCGGTATTCTTTTGTCGGGAGATCGGTTTATGACAGTTGAAAGGCTTGAGCGAAGGGCAAAGCAATATCCGAAAGCAAAAAATATTGGGCCTGATGTAATAAGGGTGGATACCAGTGATTTAAAAGAAAAATTGGTTCTTGCACCCATTATGCCCAAGCCTCACTTTATTTTTGGGAAAGAAAGAGTGAAGTCAATGGAAAAAATGACACGCGCGCAACGGATTGTGTGTTTTCTTCCGGGCATTGATTGCGGAGCCTGCGGAGCGCCCAATTGCCATGCGCTGGCCGAAGATATGGTAAACAACAAGGCAAAAATGTCGGATTGCGTTTTCATGCAACAGCAATGGGAGAGCGAAGGCCGGATCTTGCCCAATAAAGCGTTCCTCAATATTCAGAAGAAATGGGGAACCGATAGATTTAAAGCAGATTGTAACAAACGAGGACGACGAAATGAAGGTTTCTGATTTGGTAGAAAAATTGGGTCTGACAGTTTATTCAGGCGCAAAAGGTTTGGATCGTGAAATTTCAGGAGGATATGTTTCTGATTTATTGAGTGACGTAATGGGAAATTCGCGCGAAGGACAGGTTTGGATTACCCTCCAGGTGCACCAGAATGTGATGGCCATAGCCTCGCTGAAAGATTTGGCTGCGGTAATCCTTGTTAACGGGCTTCAACCGCTCCCCAATACAATTAGCCATTCGAACGACGAAAATATTCCGGTGTTGGGAACCAACCTTCCCACATTCGAAATAACCGGGCAGTTTTACCAACTCTTTCAACAGTAACTATGCAAACATACAGGACTGATCTACATATCCATACCGTTTTGTCGCCTTGTGGCGATCTGGAGATGAGCCCTGTAAACATCGTGTCAGCCGCTGTTGAGCGTGGCCTTCATATCATTGGCATCACCGACCACAACAGCACGCAGCAATGTAAATTGATCTGGAAATTAGGCCGGAAAGCCGGGCTAACCGTTATTCCCGGATGCGAAGTGACGACGCAGGAGGAAGTGCATTGCCTTTCGTTGTTCCCCGATTTTGATGCGCTTGTCGAATTTCAGCGCTTCCTCGATCGCAGGTTGATGTACATTCCAAATAATCCAGAAATTTTTGGTTACCAGGTAGTTGTTGATGAGGATGAAAATGTAGAGAAGGAATTTGAAAATTACCTGGGTGCGTCGGTAGATGCGAGCATCGAAGAAGTGGAACAAAAAGTACACGAATTGAACGGTATTTTCATCCCGGCGCACATTGACAGGCCACGAAACAGCTTGTTTAGCCAGTTGGGTTTTATTCCTCCTGAATTAAAAATCGATGCGCTGCAAATTTCGAAGCTGGCCGACGAAAATGGCATTCGTACGAAATACAAAATTCCTTCAGAAATGACCATTGTGAAATTCTCAGATTCACATTTTCTGAATGGAATTGGCAATGACTACACCAATTTTGAATTGGAACAGCCCACTTTTGCTGAAATCAGAATGGCTTTAAAAAATCAGGAAGGCAGAAAAACATGGATTCCATAACAATCCATCCTTCACTCCATCAAATCTTCAGCTATGAAAGACCTTTCACTTCATATTCTCGATATTGTGCAAAACTCAATCAGAGCAAAAGCAAAACTGATTGAAATTAGCATTGATGAGCTTCCGGATGCAGATCGGTTTGTAATTACAATTACCGACGATGGCACGGGGATGACTGACGAAGAGCTGAAGCGTGCGGTCGATCCGTTTTACACCTCGCGAACTACCCGGAAAGTGGGTCTTGGCTTGTCGCTTTTCAGGCAAAATGCCGAGCAAACCGGCGGGAACCTACACATCGAATCGGAGCATGGAAAAGGAACAAAAGTAACTGCCACGTTCGGATTTCATCATCTAGACCGGCCAGTTATGGGCGATTTGGTGGGTTGTTTGCTCATTTTAATTTGTTCGCCCGGAGACATCGACTATGTCTTTCAGCATAAAACACCTTCAGGAGAATATGTTTTGGATACCCGCGAAATCAGGAAAACCTTGGAGGACGTGCCAATTGATCATCCCGAGGTGCGTTCTTTCCTGAAAGAAATGATTGCCGGAAATTTAGAACAAATCCATATAAGCGAATGATGATAAAACTTAGAATTTGCTAAATTTAAAGTATTGATATTTAGCCGATAGTGATTTTCGTTTTGCCTAACTAATTCCTTCAATATATGAATAAAATAAAATCTCTTGCCGACCTCAAAAAGATACAGAATGAGGTTCAGTCGAAAATTAAACTTCGCGAAAACGGTGACAACCCGGAAAAACTGGTTCAGATCAGGGTGTCGATGGCAACTTGCGGCATTGCTTCAGGAGCCAAAGAAACGATGACTTTTTTTATTGACGAGCTGGAACATCAGGGAATTGATGCGATTGTGACGCAAACTGGCTGCATGGGCTATTGCTACGCCGAGCCAACTATTGAACTTATTATTCCGGGGCAGGCACCGGTGGTGTACGGATACGTCAACAAGGCCAAAGCACAGGAAATCATCGACAAGCACATCAAACTCGATGAAATGGTCGATGGAATTATCCCGGTAAATTACTCATCAATTGATAATTAAACTTTCAAACGGACAACTATGGCCGAATACAACATGCACATCCTTGTGTGCGGGGGCACCGGATGCAAGGCTTCTCAAAGCGAATTGATCAAGACAAAATTGTTGACCCGGCTCACCGAACTCGGATTAATTGACGAGGTTCAGGTGATTATGACCGGTTGTTTTGGCTTTTGCGAAAAAGGACCAATCGTAAAAATTTTACCCGACAACACATTTTATACACAGGTTTGTCCTGAAGATGTTTCTGAAATTGTGGAAGAACACATCATTAAAGGGCGAAAGGTTGAGCGGTTATTGTTTAAAGATCCGGAAACACACGAGATCATTGGTGACGCTAAAGGAATGGATTTCTACAAGAAGCAGAAACGCATTGCTTTGCGTAACTGTGGTTTTATAAATCCTGAAAACATAGAGGAATACATCGGTCGCGATGGTTACGCTGCGCTCGGAACCTGTTTGACGGAAAAAACGCCTGCCGAAGTGGTGAAAATTGTGAAAGATTCAGGGCTTAGAGGCCGCGGTGGCGGTGGTTTCCCTACAGGCTTGAAATGGGAAATTGCAAGCAAATCAGTGAGCGATCAGAAATACGTGGTTTGCAATGCCGACGAGGGCGACCCCGGTGCATTTATGGATCGCTCCATTCTGGAAGGCGATCCGCATTCGGTGATCGAAGCAATGGCCATTTGCGGCTACTGCATTGGCGCCGACAAAGGTTTGGTTTACATCAGAGCCGAATATCCATTGGCTATCGAACGCTTGAAAATTGCCATTGACCAAGCACGGGAATACGGGCTGCTAGGCGACGATATTTTAGGCGCCGGTTTCAGTTTTGATCTGGAATTACGCTATGGCGCCGGAGCTTTTGTTTGCGGCGAAGAAACAGCTTTGATTCACTCGATGGAAGGTTTGCGCGGCGAGCCTGGCGTAAAACCTCCGTTCCCGGCTGAAAAAGGATACAACGGCAAGCCAACTAATGTGAACAACGTGGAAACGTTCGCCAACATTCCTGTCATCATCAATAAGGGAGCTGAGTGGTTTGCTTCAATTGGTACTGAAAAATCAAAGGGAACCAAGGTTTTTGCCCTGGCCGGAAAAATCAATAATGTGGGCTTGATCGAAGTTCCGATGGGGATTACCCTTCGCGAAATTATATACGACATTGGTGGAGGAATAAAAGATGGCCGCGAATTCAAGGCTGTTCAAACCGGAGGCCCGTCAGGCGGTTGCCTCACAAAAGATTTTCTGGATACGCCTATCGACTACGACAATTTGCTTGCTGCCGGCTCGATGATGGGTTCAGGAGGTATGATTGTGCTGGACGACTCGGATTGTATGGTTTCGATTGCCAAATTCTACCTCGAATTTACGCTCGACGAATCGTGCGGAAAGTGTGCGCCTTGCCGCATTGGTAACAAGCGTTTGCATGAAATTCTGAATAAAATTACCGAAGGAAACGGGGAAGTTGAGGATTTGAGCCGACTCCGAATGTTGGGCAATGTGATTAAAGACACCTCGCTTTGCGGATTGGGACAAACTTCGCCAAACCCGGTGCTTTCTACCCTTGACAATTTTGCCGACGAATACATGGAACACGTTACAGCGCACAAATGCCGCGCTGGCCAATGTAAATCGATGATGCACTATTCAATCGATGCCGAACACTGCACCGGTTGTACGCTTTGTTTCCGGAATTGCCCGGTTGGCGCTATTTCAGGAGAAAAACGGGCTCCGCACTACATCGATCAATCCATATGCATCAAGTGCGGTGTCTGCTTCGAAAAGTGCAAGTTTAATGCGGTATTAATTGCCTAAAAGTAGTTCTATGGAAATGATAAACCTTAAAATAGATAATAAACTGGTTTCGGTTAGCAAAGGAACAACTGTGCTGAAAGCTGCTGCTAGCGTAGGAATTGATATTCCAACCCTTTGCTACATGAAACTTGAGGATATGAACATTGAAAATAAGCCCGGTGGCTGCCGCGTGTGTGTGGTGGAGGTGAAAGGTCGCCGCAATCTGGCGCCTGCCTGTTGCACTGAAGCTACCGAGGGAATGGAAATCAATACGCATTCGATCAGGGTAATAAATGCACGACGCACAGTGGTCGAGTTGATTCTCTCCGATCATCCGGCCGACTGCTTGATTTGTGCCAAGTCGGGTAACTGCGATTTGCAGAACATGGCACATCGCATGGGTATCCGAAAGATTCATTACCAGGGAGAGCAGTCGATGTACCGCGAAGATACGTCACCAGCCATCATTCGCGAGATAAACAAGTGTATCATGTGCCGCCGTTGCGAAACCATGTGCAACGAGGTGCAGACCGTTGGCGTTCTTTCGGCTGTCAATCGCGGATTTCAGGCCGTAGTGGCTCCTGCGTTCGAAATGAACCTCGATCACTCGGTTTGTACCTATTGCGGACAGTGCGTGGCCGTTTGCCCAACCGGTGCACTTACCGAAGCTGACGAAACCGGTGCTGTTATCCGCGCACTTTCCGACCCGACCAAAACGGTAATTGTGCAAACAGCTCCTGCTGTGCGCGCTGCGTTGGGCGAAGAATTCGGGATGGAAGCCGGTTCGCTGGTAACCGGTAAAATGGTTGCTGCCTTGCGCCGTTTAGGTTTCGACTATGTTTTTGATACCGATTTTGCTGCCGACCTCACGATCCTGGAAGAAGGAACCGAATTGCTCGACCGCCTTTCCAAATTTCTGGAAGGCGATAAAAACGTGAAGTTACCTATCCTAACGTCGTGCTGCCCGGCATGGGTAAAATTCTTCGAGCATCAATTTCCTGAAATGATGGATATTCCATCCTCGGCACGTTCGCCGCAGCAAATGTTTGGCTCCATTGCCAAGACGTATTTTGCTGAAAAGATTGGTGTAAAACGCGAAAATCTGGTGGTAGTTTCCATTATGCCTTGTCTGGCAAAAAAATACGAAAGCAGTCGTCCTGAATTTGCAGTGAATGGTAATCCGGATGTGGATTATGCTTTAAGTACGCGGGAACTGGCGCATTTGATCAACCTGGGCAACCTCGATTTCAACTCACTACCCGATGAAGACTTTGATGCACCTCTTGGTGAATCTTCAGGAGCAGGGGTTATTTTCGGCACAACCGGCGGTGTAATCGAAGCTGCTGTTCGCACTGCTTACGAAGTATTTACCAAACAAACTTTGCCAAGGCTCGATTTCGAGGAATTGCGCGGCATGGAGGGCTTGCGGAAAGCAACCATTGACTTTAACGGAACACCAATAAACATTGGTATTGCACACGGATTAGGCAATGCCCGCAAGTTGCTCGAAGACATTCAGGCCGGAAACAGCGAGTTTCATGCCATCGAAATCATGTCGTGTCCCGGTGGTTGCATTGGCGGAGGCGGTCAGCCATACCACCACGGCGATGCCGAAGTACTGAAAAAACGCCAGCGTGCCATCTATTCCGAAGACAAAAACAAAACGCTTCGGAAATCACATGAAAATCCTTACATCGCTAAGCTTTACGAGGAATTTCTGGGTGCCCCGATGAGCGAAAAAGCGCATCATCTGTTGCACACCAAATATTTCGACAGAAGTTAAATAGTAAAAGGCCATTGGTCATTAGAAAATTTTCCTAATGACCAATGACCTTTTACTGAATGTAAGTGAGTTAATTACGAAACAGTTAAATTGACTATATGCCAAAAATAAAATTATCAGAAAGAACTATCGGACTCATTAAAGAAGTCTGTGTCAGTTTCGGAAACCAGGGAAGTGAGTTGATTAATGTACTCCACCAGGTTCAGGGCAAATTGGGTTACCTTCCAGCCGAAGTTCAGGAGCTGATAGCCAAAGAATTGAATATTTCGGTTGCTAAAGTTTACGGAGTGGTGACCTTTTATTCGTTTTTCACCATGATCCCGATGGGTGAGTTCCCTATTTCGATTTGTATGGGAACTGCTTGCTACGTGCGTGGCTCGGAGCAGGTTCTGGCCGAATTCAAACGACAACTGGGAATTGAAGTGGGACAAAGCACTGCCGATAATAAATTTTCGCTCAACTGTCTGCGCTGCGTGGGAGCCTGCGGACTAGCCCCGGTAGTGATGGTCGGCGAAAAAGTATATGGCCGGGTTTCGCCGCAAATGGTAAAGCAAATCATTTCGGACTATAAAGATGGCTGTGCAACCGAAGCGAAATCTGCCTAAAAATCTCTTCGAAGGGTTTATTGAGCGGGTGACTCGAAAGTCACCCGCTCAATAGTATCAGTCAAAATATTTTACCTTTACCAGCACTAAAATTAGACTCATGAATCGCATTTTTTTTGTTCTTCTCTTCATGTTTGTCGTATCGGGTTCGATGGCGCAAACTTCCCTGGTCACCTATAAAACCGAATTAAATATTTCATACCGTTCAGGCGAAAATATCGATGCCTACCAGAAAGAGCGCTGTAAACTGGATGTTTATTATCCCCAGAATCTCAAAAACTTCACAACTGTCGTTTGGTTTCATGGTGGGGGATTGACTTCTGGCGAAAAGTCTATTCCCGAACGCCTGAAAAATCATAATCTGGCCGTGGTTGCTGTGAATTACAGGCTAAGCCCTAAAGTGAAAAGTCCCGCTTATATCGACGATGCCGCTGCTGCTGTGGTCTGGGTTTTTAAAAACATTGCCAAATATGGTGGCGATCCCCAAAAAATAGTGGTCTCGGGTCATTCGGCCGGAGGTTATCTCGCGACGATGATCGGTCTCGATAAACATTATTTGGCGGCTTACGGAATTGATGCCAATTCGATTGAGAAACTGGTGCCTTTTAGCGGGCAAATGATTACTCATTTCGAAATTCGCAAAGAGCGCGGCATTAAAGATACACAGCCTGTTATCGACGAATTTGCGCCGCTTTTTCATGTGCGGGCCGACGCATCACCGCTTTATTTGATTACTGGTGATCGCGAGTTGGAAATGCTGGGTCGCTACGAAGAAAATGCCTACATGTGCCGCATGATGAAACTTTCAGGCCATAAACAAACCACGCTTTACGAACTGGATGGGTTCGATCATGGAGGAATGGCTGATCCGGGGTTTGATTTATTGCTGAAAATTCTTCGGAAGTAAAAAAACTATTAACCCGTTTTGACCAGGGTTTCTCCTGCAAAACGGGTTAAAATTTGCCTGTTGATTGATTATTATCTGATTAGTTTTGTGAGGGGTCAACTACCTTTCCCACAAAAAGGATGGAATTCGTATCTTTTTCGCGAATCAGGAAAACAAACGGGTGATCGGCCCTGAAAACAGCCAGGTCGGGTCCAACAGATGTTGTTCCAACTGTAACCCCGGTGACAGCAGCGGCTTCAGTTCCTTTTTCGTCAACTTTGATGTAGGATTTGTGCATTACCTCCGAAATAAATAGTTTCGCGGCGCTGGAAATTCCAGAAAGGTCAGCTTTGGCTGGATCGAATGCGTCAACCATACCAAGGTCTTGTAGGTTGCTGATTAGACTCTTGTCGAATTTAAACTCGAATTTCGGGAGGAAAACTGTTTTCTTTGTTTCCGATAGTTTCGATAGCCAACTTTCTAAATTGCTGGTCGAGAGTGATGAAATTACATCACTTGTTTTTTTGCCCATTTTAGGGAGTAATACCAACATCGAAAATTTACCACTTCCGTAAGGCATTTCCAGCATTTCGAAATTTGTGTCGTTGTAATAGTTAAAGCTATTTTCTATGGTCATTGTTGGCACCTGAATGCTTGTATTGTCTTCTTTTGAAAAGGGTTGACTTGTAGTTTGGCCGGCATCAAACCGGTATTTCCATTCGCCGTTAAAATAAATAGCATTCAGTAAAAACATGATGTCTTCGGGGCGAATCTGCTCGATTATTTTATCAATTTTCCCTTTGGTTTTTGTGTTTACCCAACCGTTTATCGTGTTTAGTGCGTCAGTATTTTTCGTGAAATCGAGCCCCGAAACTTCGGCTTCGTAAAATTTCTTATTGGCGCTTATAAAGTCATCTTTAACCGGAAATGTATTTCGGTAAAAAATTGCGTTTGAAACATTTAGCTCAACTTTCGAATCGTGGCTTGCCAGCGCCGAAACCAGGTCTTTGTAATTTTGGTTTATATCATCCGAGGTAAGTCCAGATTTGTGCAACATGTTTTCAATCTGCGATTTGGTATTTCCATCGGTTCCGTTATACACCATTGCCAATGCAAGCGAAATACTCATGGGCGAAATCATGGTATTTTTTTGCTCTGTTTGCAGTTTGTTGATGTCTTGAAAGATTTCAAGTCCGAACTGATTGTCGGCGGCAACTATTTTTGCTGATTTTTCAGTTGGAGTAATGTTATTAATGGGTTGATTGTCCGATTCCTGGTTGCAGGAGAATAGCAATAAAGAACAAATTGTAAGCAAAGAGAGTGTTTTCATAATCGGTTTTAAAGATGTTCTGTTTTTGAAGATGATGAAAACTCTTGAAAGGTTGCGTAGCAACGTCGTTAATTTTTGAAACACTACACCATTTTAGTTTCTATTCTTTCTATTTTGGCTCTAATGTCTTCGGGTATAGTGAGTTTTGTATTTTTATTGAAGTCGTAAAATACAATAATATCGTGAGCTTCGGCGGCAATTTCGTTATTCTCGTTTAAAATTTGATGAAGAATACGAAAACTGGTGTTTTTAATGGTATCGACTTTTGATAAGACGGTGACCTTGCCCGGATAAAATAACGATTTACGAAATTGGCAATTAGTTGACGCCAGGATTGGCCCAGTTTTCGTTTCACTCTGAAGTTGCATCAAATCAATTAATTCGAGGTAGTTTACCCTGGCCGACTGTACGTATTTCATGATCGCCAGATTGTTTACATGTCCAAAAAGATCGATTTCACTCCAATCGATCCGAAGTTCTAATTTTACGGAGAAAGTATTCATTTCAAAGGATGTTGTTTTTGCAAATTTAGCGGATTACCATTGCTTTCAGAATTTTTAGAAATTGAATCTCTACGGATTGGCTTGTTGAAACATTACTTTTCTTTTTTAAATTTGGGCTATGCAATATCAAATTTCTTTAAAAAGCCAGTTCGGTTTTCTCCTTCTGAGGTCAAATGGTGAGTCTTTAACCGAAGTTTCGTTTGCTGACGACGAACTTCAGGAGCAAAAGCAGTGCGAAGTGCTTGAAAATTGCAGCAATCAACTTCAACGCTATTTCTCAGGAGAACTAATGAATTTTGACTTGCCACTCGCTCCGGATGGAACTGAATTTCAGCAGAGAGTTTGGGCCGAATTGCAGAAAATACCTTTTGGAGAAACGATAACTTATATGGATTTGGCAGTCAGATTGGGCGATCCGAAGTGCATTCGGGCAGCCGGAACTGCCAACGGCAAAAATCCGATAGCTATTATTATACCCTGCCACCGGGTTATAGGTGCGGGAAACAAGCTGACTGGCTATGCGGGCGGGATCTGGAGAAAAAAGATGTTACTCGAACTTGAATTGAAATACAACCCAAATAAAAAAACATTGTTTTAGCATGACAACTATGATATTTGAAGCTTGTGTCGAGAGTTTTGAAGATGCAATGGCAGCTCAGTTACGAGGCGCTAATCGCATTGAACTTTGTTCAGCACTCGATCAGGACGGTTTAACTCCTTCGGAAGAACTTACGTTGCAGTGTGTAGCAAACCTCTCGATCCCGGTAATGGCTATGGTTCGGCCTCGCGGCGGCAATTTTGTTTATACGGAAGAAGAAGTTCAAAAAATGGAGAAAGAAATTGAGTTTTTTAAGCATTCGGGCGTGGCGGGCGTTGTTTTCGGCTTATTGACTTCGGAAGGCGAAATTGACCTGGGAAATGCCCGGCGATTAGCTCGTCTTGCTTCTCCGCTTGATGTCACTTTTCATAAAGCCATTGATTATTCCAATGATATTTTAAAATCATTTCAACAATTAAATGAGATTGGCGAAATTACAAGGGTTTTAACATCAGGAGGAGAAGATACGGCCTGGAGTGGGAGGGAAGTTATACGGCAAATGCAAGATATGGAAGATCGACACATTGAAATTATTGCTGCCGGAAAGGTTCTTCCTGAAAACCGGGATCAAATTGCTGATTTTACCTCGGTAACAGAGCTGCATGGGAAGCGGATTGTTTAAGGCAGATACGGCAGTTTTGGATATTGAAATTTATGACTAAACTTGTTAGTTTGAAGGGTGTTATCTGGGAAAGAAGCCATCAAGCCATAAACGTATGAAGTGTAACAAAATGAGGAATTCACATCAATTTTTAGGAACTGATATGAAAAATAGAGAAGTACTTAACTAAACAACATTGGGTTACGGTTTTTTATTCAATGTTAATTTATTCGAATGTTTTAGTTCTGTATTCGAAAATAATGATAAAACTTAGTTCTTGTTTGAACGTAAATGCCTAAAATTGCATCGTTGATTTATAGAGAACATTAATAAAGAGAAAGGGAATAAGTTATGAGAAGAGTTCGACAAATTTCGTTGTTATTGATCGCAATTGTTTTTACTAATTTCAGCTGGGCGCAAAACGAAACGGGCAATAAGGCTCTTTACAAAGCATTTGAAATGTCGGTGAGTGAAGGACTAAATCTCCAGGCAACAGCTAAAGTTGGAATTAAACCGGTATATGGTCTTTTTAGTGTGGGAACTCAATTTCTGGCTGAAAACTATAAGTGGGCCTTTGGTGGTGGTATCGGAACTCATTTAGTGCGTTCTGATGTTCACTCGCTTAATCTGGAATATATGATTTTTCATGTGAATGAAAATGAGATATGGACGGATAATTATAATAATTTTCAGCAGATCAGGCTTTTGTATAGTAAGCGGGTAGGCGATAAATTGAGTATTTTCGGAGGTCCGAGTTTCAACTTAAATATTGCGGAGAATAAGCAGAGTTATGCGCATACGTTTGAAAGTACATTCCCTCCATATGATATTTATTCGCATGTAGGTGATAATCATACTGCCAGAGGTTGGATTGGATTCACGCTTGGTGTCCGCTTCGATAAAAAATAAAGAGATAATTTAAATAAAAATCAAAAGCCCTGCCGGAGTTAAACCGACAGGGCTTTGATTTTTTTACCCCTAAATATCTTCGCCAAAGGCAAACCCTTTACGCATAGGCTCTTTGATGAACTTATCCAATTCAGGGTGATTTGTGACTTTCATGTTTGCTTCGTCGTATTCGATGCGCGTATTGAATCGTTGAGCCAGGACTCCGGTAAGCGACATTTCAACCAGGCGCGTTGCATAATCGAAGTTTGAGCCGCAAACCGAGTTGTTTTTAATGGCTTCAACCCATTCGCGTTGCGGATTTTCGTCAAAAGTACGTGGAATAGTTTGTGCTGGCAGGTTTTTCTGGAATTCTTTCCATTCATCGCCTTTCATCAATAGTTTGGGGTCGTTTGGGCGGGCGCCAGTCATGAGGCAATGCTTGTCGCCAACCATGATCATTCCGCTTCCGGGTAATTTTTCAAGGTTCCACTCTGGCCGTAATTCCGGTTTCAGTTTGCCTTCGTACCACCGCATTGTTACCGGAACTTTATTCCCGCGAGCCGGAAAGTCCCAACGCATTATAGCCTGATCAGAGACAAAACTGGTGTCGATGACAGGCGATTTAAACTCGGTTTCGACCACTTTAGGCATACCCAAATCGAGTGACCAGAATGGTGCGTCGAGCGTATGGCAACACCAATCGCCCAATTCTCCATTTCCAAAATCGAACCAGCCCCTCCACGTTTTGGGATGATAAATACCGTTATAGGAGCGGTTTGCTGCCGGGCCAAGCCACAAGTCCCAATCGAAATATTGGGGTACAGGTTGTTCTGCGGGTGGAAAACTTTCGGGTTTATTAAAGTATTTCGAAGGCCCGAAATCCGGTCCGTCGAACCAGGCAATTACTTCGGTAACGTTTCCGAGTAATCCGGCATCATACCATTCTTTTACCAGCCTTATGCCATTTGTTGCATGTCCCTGGTTGGCCATTTGGGTAATTACATTGTAGCGTTTAGCTGCTTTTCGGAGTGTGCGCAATTGCCAAATGTTGTGCGCAAGTGGTTTTTCAACAATGACATGCTTCCCCAGTTGCATGGCTGCCATTGCTGCCGGAAAATGAGAATGATCGGGTGTACAAACCATAACTGCATCAATTTCTTTATGCATTTGGTCGAACATAACCCTGTAATCTTTAAATCGTTTCGCATTAGGCATGGCTTTAAATCCGTCGGCAGCGCGGTTGTCATCAACGTCGCAAAGAGCTACTATATTTTCATTCCATTTAGCTTCTTTTTGGTTGATAAGTTTGCTCCAGTTGGCTTTTCCCTGGCCACCAACACCAATTACAGCAATATTTAAACGCTGTGACGGAGAGCAATTTATGAGATTTGGGATAAAAAATACACCGGCAGACATTACTGATGTCGATTTGAGAAAATTTCTTCGATTATACTTCATTGTTGGTTTGGTTATTAGGTTATGCCTAAAAATAGAAATAAATCGGTTAAAAATTACTTCTACTCAAAAAAAACACCAGAGCGACATGCGCTATTGCCTGTTTTTTGCGAAGTGTAATGAATCGCCCCACTCACCATACCCGATTTCGCAGCCCCAAAGTGAAATGCGTGCGTCGAGGCAATTGCTGCACAATTCGGCGTCTTCGTCAATGCAAGGCTTATCTTGATATAGCTGGTAGTTCTTTCTGTATTTCGACGGGGTAAGATTGGGCATAATAATATTAGCTCCAATTGCAAGTGCTTTTTCTCTTCCTGCGGGGTCAATTGCTTGTAAGGCAGTTGCTGCGGCAATATTTATATCGGGCATAAGTAATCGCAGTGCCGCGATCATTTTAAGAGCTAAATCGAATCGTTCGTTCTTGGTCTTCAGTAAGTTTCTGAATTCGTATAGCGGAGTATCTTCGTGTTCAATGTATGGTCCCATTCCAACCATATCAACATCAAATTTCTTCAGGAATAAAAGGTCGTTTGCCAAATCTTCAATCGTTTGAAAAGGAAGTCCAATCATGACTCCGGTACCAACCTGGTATCCAGCAGATTTTAAATCCTCTAAAGCCTGAATCCTGCGGTTAAAGCTATGGAAATCGTTCTCAGGATGAATCTTTTGGTACAATTTGGGATTGGAACTTTCGATGCGCAATAAATAGCGATGGGCGCCGCTTTCGAACCAGCGACGGTATGTCTCTTTGCTTTGTTCTCCGCACGAGAGCGTGATTCCCAGTTCGTTATTAGATAACTTCTTGATCTTCCGGAGTAATGAATCGACCCGGCTTACAAAGGTGGGTGAGGAGATTTCGCCCGATTGCAGGACGATTGAGCCAAACCGGTTTTCCCAGGCAAAACGACAGGCTTCCAGAATTTCGTCGTCGGTTGTTTCGTAGCGTTGCACGCTGTCGTTGCTTTTCCTGATGCCGCAATACAGACAATCTTTGGCGCAAACATTCGAGAATTCGATTAGACCTCTGAAATAGACTTTATTTCCGACTGTGTTCAGCTTGATCGACTGTGCACGTTGAAAAAGCTCTTGACGTTCATCGCCATTGGCAAGCAAAAGTGCGATTAAGTCTTCCGACAAGAAAGCATCCTGATGTAATATCTCCTGAAAAGAATTCATACGGTACGAAGATACGAAATATGCTAAAAAGAAAAGGGCACAAAGCCTGCTACAACCTTGTGCCCTTCACCTCCCAACGGACGTTTATTAATCTTTAGTTTTCGGAATTATCGGGTTATTGGTTCCTGAAGCTTATATCAAAATGAAGACGATTTGAGATTAAAAACCCGAAGGGTTTGAATTTGAATAACCGTCGGTTTTTACAGATGGCAATGCGCCAGATGAAAAGAGAGCCCTGAAAGGGCTCTACTGGTTTATATTGAATCTTTTTCAGAATTCCTGCTTATTGTTTGTATTGTCCCCGCTTCGTACGGGCTTATTCAAGTTTAGCCACTGGGTGGCTGTACGACTTTTATAGGATGCTCAATCTGATTAGTGATTAAGCCGTATAACCGATAGTTCCGTTTTTCAATAAATGGTCCGAAAAAGAATAGGCGTGAATTGTTGTAAAGTTATGCGTATATCTCACTTGAGTTATGCGTATATCTCATTTGAGTTATACGTATATCTCATTTGAGTTATGCGTGAGTTATTTCGAAATTTATGATAATCTGATTTTCAGAATCGTTTTTGAAACAGAAAATGATGGGGCAAAAACAAAAAAGAACGAAATTATCGGGTTATTGGTTCCTGAAGTTTATATTAAACTCCAGACGATTTGAGATTAAAAGCCCGAAGGGTTTGAATTTGAATAACCGTCGATGGCAATGCGCCAGATGAAAAGAGAGCCCTGAAAGGGCTCTACTGGTTTATATTGAATCTTTTTCAGAATTCCTGCTTATTGTTTGTATTGTCCCCGCTTCGTACGGGCTTATTCAAGTTTAACCACTGGGTGGCTGTACGACTTTTATAGGATGCTCAATCTGATTAGTGATTAAGCCGTATAACCGATAGTTCCGTTAGTTTTTTCTTTTCAGGAAGAAATCGGGCAATTGCAGTAGAAAGAAGATGACCAGGATTAAAAGTCCCATCAGCAAATGCTTGTTTAAAAATCGGAATGCAAACGCCAGCGAGATGATCAGGCAATTAGTTAAAACAATGATTATGGTGCTTGCAAAGTGCGAAAAGCCAAGTTTTAACAAGCGGTGGTGAATATGCCCCAAATCGGGTGCAAAAGGTGATTTCCCGTTTATTATTCGTACCGCAAAAACCCGAATCATATCGGCCAGTGGTGTTGCCAGAATCGCTAAAGAAAATATTGGCGAGAAAGCAGTTTCCTGAGGTGTGGTTGTTAATGCGAATTCGTTGTATTGAATAACTTGTACTGCAATTAGTAATCCTAAAAGTAACGATCCGGTATCTCCCAGAAATATTTTATTTGTTTTGCCAAAGAGGTTAAACCTTAGAAAAGCAATCAGGCTCCCAATTATGGCGCAACACAATATGGCGTAATCCTGGTTTTCGGTGACCAGGAATTTAGCTCCAAAGATTAATGAAGAAAAAATACCAATTGAAGCGGCTAATCCATCTATTCCGTCAACTAAATTAGTTGCGTTAATAATGGCCACTATCGCCAACAGGGTAATAGCTACACTGGCAACGTAGTTTATTTCGTACAATCCGAGGATCCCGTGCAAATTGGTAAAGCGAATCTTTCCGGGAATAATAAGTATAAGGGCACAAATAATTTGCGCGATTAGCTTCTTTCTCGGGGAAATAATCAGGATATCATCTTTTATCCCGATGAAGAACAAAATGATCATTGAAGCTTGAATGTAGCGGAATTCGATAAACTCAAACCGGTGTAAACTAAGCAGCGTGGCAATAGAAACACCGATGAAAATGGCTATTCCTCCAAGATTAGGAACGACTACCTTATTGATTCTTCGCTCGTTGGGTTCGTCGTAAAGGTGTTTTTCTTTCGAAATTTGGATAATTACCGGTATGGAAACAAGTACCAGTGTTAATCCGATGAGGAAAGAAGAAATGAGTTGAATGATTGGCATCGTTAAAAAAATGACAGGCAAATTTAGTACAAAGGGTGGAAAATGGCCACTATATTTATACTTATTTTCTAAGTATCTTTTTGTAAAACAAAACTCGGATAAAGTTAGGAAATAAGCGTACTGTAGCTCTATATACGATATTCCTAATCATTTCATAAAAAGTAATGAACCCGATTTTTCTAAATTTTATTTGAAGCTTAATGTCGTCAATGGCGTGTTTAAACCCACCTCGCCTTTTAAACGTATCCGCATTTGCCCTAAAATATAATAATGATTCCTGTAAATTATAAAACTTAGCTCCGCTCATCAACATTCGTACCCATAAAAAGTAGTCCTCAAAAAGTGGAAAGTGTTGATATCCTCCTGCTTTTAATACCGCAGTTTTTTTGAAAACAACAACAGGATGGTTGACCGGACATCTTTTTTTTGCGAATTTTTCGATTTCTGAATGGAATTCAGGTAGTCTTCGTGTGGATATTATGTGGCCAGTCGTTTCTGTAAATTCATCAATACTAGCGCTGACCAAATCAATATCAGGACTCCCATAAAGAAAACCTATTTGTTTTTCAAATCGCGTTGGCTTACTTACATCGTCAGAGTCCATTCGGGCTACAATATCGTATTGGCAGTGAGCTAGCCCTTTGTTTAATGCGGCGCCTAAGCCTTGATTTTTTTCAAGCGCAACAATTTTTACTGGTGCAGTTTTCGAAAAATCGTCGATTACCTGATTCAGTTCATCAGTCAGTGGCCCGTCTTTAACGATAACTATTTCAGCGGGTTTAGCTGTTTGGGCGAGCCAGATGCTTTCCAGTGCTTGCTTTAATAATAAAGGATTTTCCTTAAAATAGACAGAGAGAAGGACGGAAAATGGGGAATCGCTGATATTTGTTTTCATGCGGGGACGTAGTAATGGAGCTACTTGATGTGGCGAGAAAAAAGATTCAGCAAATTTCTGATTTTTGCTTTGTAATTTTCGCCCATAACGAATTGAGAGATTCGGCTTACTATTCGATATATTGCGTCAAATAGCTTGTCCTTTATTGTAAGCCGGTTTAATAAGCTTTCCATCGCAATTGGAATGCTACTTATTCCTGTTTTTTTATTTATTTTCCTGATATTGTATAGTTTGAAGGTGCGAATAACTTTGCGAAAGTAGTCGAGGATATACCTTTGGGCATTTTCTGAATCCCGATATTTGTTTAGTAAATAAATTACTTCATTTATTAGCAATGCGGCATCTTCTTCGCAGTCTGTAGTTAGTCTTCCTTTAGAGATATTTAAGCTGATTAGGGGTTTGGGTATATATTGAATTTTTGCTGTTTTTGTATAAGTAGCATAGAAATCGACGTCAACCAGCCACGTTAAGTTAATATCATAGTTAAGCGCTGTTTTCCTGTATATTGTGGCACTTGGAGTTATTATAAAATTTTTGCTGATAATTGAAGCAGGCTCTATTTTAAAGCGATTAATTCTATTTAAAGCAGGCTGGTTTGTTTCTAAGTGCTTTCTTTTGCCGAAATGGTGTGATTGACAAAATACAAAATCCAGTTCCGAATCAAGAAGAAAGGGGTTTAAAAATTCTTGTAAGCTATTTTCGTCAGTGAACCAATCGTCGTGGTGAAGCAATTTAATCAGATTTGAACTGGCTTGGGCAATGGCAAAGTTCCAATTGGCAGTTGCTCCTAATTGAGTTGGATTTTTTATGTAATGCAGATTGTTCACACGACTGTAACGTTCTTTAATAAGCCGATTCAGTACATCGCTGGGAGAATCATCTGTGACTATAATTTCATAATCCTGAAAAGTCTGGATTAAGATGGAGTCGATAGCTCTGGTCAGGTAATCCGGATTGTTGTAAGCAGGAATACAGATTGAAACGAAAGACATTTTAATTAGGAAATTAGGTAATGGTAAAGCTTTATTTTTAAGTAGAAGAGGTAGATTTCTATATCGAATTTTTTAAATAAATAAAAAATCCTCTTTAAGGCAGATCCAGTCATACCCTCTCTGAACTTAAAATAACGCACCATGAGAAATGGATTAGAGAAGTGTTTTTGATATAATTCCAGATGATTATTAATTAATTGGGAATGGAGAAAGGTGAGTTTTTCTAAATTAAATGAACGAACCATTGATTTGGAATGAATTCGGTATAAAAATAGTGGTTCATCTATTCTATAAACAATTGCACCTGTTTCAAAAAGCGACAGCCAAAAATCCCAATCTTCGTATCCGTAGAGCATATTTGTATTGTAGCCATTTGTTTTTGCAAAATCAGAATGCCTAAAGACTGCTGAACAGAATATAGTATTAAATAGTAAGCTTCTTTTGATGCTATGTTTGGGTATTTTCCATTTGCCTTTACGATTGCCAAAAAAGTTGGCCTTACTATATACAACACCTATATTGTCATTTTCATCTAATATTTTTATAGCTTTTTCAATATATGTTGTAGCAATCAAGTCGTCAGAGTCTAAAGGCAAGATATACTTCCCTTTTGAGGCTTTAATTCCATAATTTCGGGCATCGGCCAGGCCTCCATTTTCTTTTTTTAAGTAAATAAACCGACTGTCTTTGTTTTGCCATTTCGTTGCTATCTCCTCGGTATTATCCGGACTCCCATCATTCACAATAACGCATTCCCAGTTCTTGTAGGTTTGGTTTAGTACCGATTGCAATGTTTCAGGCAGATACTGGGCTTGATTGTAACAAGGTATGATGATGGAAATTAGATTGTTACTCATGGACTTTCCCCGCTAAATTTTTTAACAAAAAATAGTTAATGAAAGTATTGGGAGAGCGGTAAAATGCAGATAATGTGTGCAGAAATAGATCATAATAATTCCTGTTTATTAGACTTAGATTTGCTTTGTGGAGTTGCCGCCTACAGCGGACTTCTCGCCATAATTTTTTTTTGTCTGGCTCGAATGTCTGTTTCTCAAATACGTGAAATTTCAACATCAATTCTAGGTTAACCAGGTGTTTTTTTGTATTTGAAATGTTGTCGTCTTCAATTGTATATTCGCCCAAAGAGATATCCAAACATGCAAATTTAATATTTGACATAGCAAGTTGCAGGCATAGTTCAAAATCTTCGACGCTGACGAAATCTCTCGATTCATTAATCTCAACCCCATATTTTTTTAGAGTCGATTTTCTGATGGAAATTGCTGAGTTTAAAAATCTATTTCCTGAAATAAGTAGTTCTTTATAAAGATTAGATACGATAGGTCCCGATTTTATTATTTGTTTGTTTCCTGTAGAAATGTTATTTGAAGTTAGTGAATGACAAATAAAATCTATTTCATTATTGGCATTGATAAATTCGTTTACAGTAGCAAGTTTTTCCGGGTACCACCAATCGTCTGAGTCTAGGAAGCAAATCCATTCGCCTTTTGATAATTTTATTCCGTTGTTACGTGGTCGTGCAGGGCCTCCCCAATTTTCTTCCCAAGTATAAGTTATATCCAACTTTTCCTTAAAAGATTCAACAACCTCTTTGGTATGGTCAGTTGAGCCATCATCACAAACTAAAACTTCAAAATTTTTGAAAGTTTGCTCCGAAAGAGATTCTAGTGAGATTTTCAGCCTTTCTGCTCTATTGTATGTTGGGATAATTACTGAGAATGTATATATCGGATACTCATTTCTCATTTCAGAAGATGCTTGTGCTTAAAAATCGTTGGTTTAGTAATATGTGTGTGTGCAGCAGTCATGATCTTAGTTTAATAGTTACAAGACTCGGTTCCTTGTGGCGGAAAAGCTAACGTACTATTAGCTATTCTTGCCCAATAAACATTCTCTGAGTGCTTTTAGGTAACCATGCCCAAATTTTAAATCTGGCTCCATATAATTACCTTCGGCCCACTCATTCCATGATTTTAAAAAGACAATTTTTTTCTCTAATGGCTTGTTAGATACCGACTGTAATACTTTTTTTACGTGGTCGCCAAATAAAGCAGGGTTCGAGCCGTCTAAGATATATCCTTTCTTCCCTGTACGAGGAGAATGATCCCAATTGGGAATTATCGTTGGAATTACCTCGTTCAAATAATCCTCCGGGCCTGTAAAATATTTCATTGCATCCTGATATTTATACAAAAGAGGTTGATAAAGTAACTTTCGTCTGACTCTCGAAATAAGGGAGTTTTTATGGTTTATAATATGCGTCAATCGAATGATATTTACCGAATTATAACCTTCTTGCAAATATGAATGGATACTTTCGGTCTGGTTCGTTTGAGCTATAAAATGTATCCCATTTAATCCATTTTTAATTGCAAGATTTTGCCATAATTCAATAAATTCTTTTGTTTTGGGAAGTTCGTGCGGGGCAAAGATGATGAAGATCGGTTTATCCTCAATTCTTATGTATCTAGGATCATGAAAAGCTGGCAGAACTTCGTTGAAATGTTTTTCATGGTCTTCTGTTCCGGGGTATTCTTGACTTATTAGCGTTTTTCTTCCTTTAACTCCATAGTCAAACCCTTTCCATGATGTATTTGCCCATGCCAGGCAAAAAGGGAAATTTGGCTCTCCTGAAGTTAATACTTCATTAAACGGTCTTTCTAAAAGTCTTTTTCCATTTCCGAACCAGTAATGCCAATATGCGAATCCTTCAACTCCGTATTCTTTTGCCATATCAGCTTGAGCTTGCCTTGTTTCAGGAACCCTTAAGTCGTAATAACCTAAATCAGATGGAACCTTGGGTTGGTAATGTCCTTTAAAATATGGCTTTGCCTTTCCAACATTGGTCCATTCAGTAAAACCTTTTCCCCACCATTTATCATTCTCGGGGATTGGATGAAATTGAGGTAAATAGAAAGCGATTACTCGTGCGTTCTTTTTGTTATTATGCGTCATTTTCTTTCAAATCTAGCGTCTTTATTATTTTTGCGGGCACTCCTCCTATAACAGAGTATTTGGGAAAGCTTTTAGTTACTACTGAATTTGCTCCAATAATGCAACCTTCTCCAATGGTTACGTTGGGCATAATAGAAACATTTTCGCCAATCCAGACATTATCCTCAATTACTACTGATCCCTTTGATATTAATGGTCGTAGTGCTGGTGAAAGATAAATGTGTCTTTCGTCAGCATATCCGTGATGATGATCTGTTATGTATATATTGCTGGCGAATAGCACATTATTGCCAATTGTTATGTTATTTATACATCCGATATGAACATTGTAGTTCATACACACATTGTCGCCAATGGTAAGCTCCGGCGTAAATTTATCATCTTCGTAAGAGTCCCAACATTCTAATCTCAGATTCGCTAACGTTGAGAAATTATTTCCAATTGATATATATTGCCCTCCTTTTAAATATAAAGGGCGCTCTATCTGAGGTGCTCGCCCAATATTCTTAAACTCCGGTGATAACCAAAGAGTATAAATCCGATTAATGTATAATTCTTTTTTTTTTGCTGTCGAATGCGAATAAAGCAAGAGACAACACTTTATTATCGGGTTTATAATATATTTTAAAAATTTCTTCATTTTAACATTTTCACTTTGTATTTTGATTTATTTATAGCTCAACCAATTTTATCTTGATAGCTTTAGTACTTAATAACACATTTAAAAATATTATTAACATGAAGCGGTAGATGATTTTACGTCAGAACAAAATTTAAAAATCACAACATCCTGAAGTTTAATTTGAATGATTAATCTTTTAATTCCATTCCATCTACTTTTTATTGAATGATATTCTAAGGAATATTTCCTTTAAATTCAAAAGAGTATTTAATTTTGTTATGTAAAATATGGATATGATTAATGTAATAAATGAATTTATTGCATATCTAACGTACAAAGATTCAATTTTGAGAGAACTATATAACACAATTAGAACTGAAATAAATCCGAGAAGAATATATTTTTTATTTGACCTTGAGAACATAAATCCGCCTAGATACTTCACACTTGGTATTGCTATTATTAAACTAATTAACGAAGCAATAAAAAAACTAATTCCCAATACTCTAAATCCAATTGTATCGATAAAAAAAAACAATTACTGCAATGAATACAATTTGTCTTATTGTTTCATTTAGTACTGCAAACAATCCTTTATTTTTAGCTAAAAACATTACACCCAAAGGCCAGGAAATTAGTGTCATAAATAAACCAGCAATTTGCCATTGAAAAACCGGAATTGCGGGAGCAAAAGAAGATGAATACAATGTAGTAATTATTAAAGAGGAAAATGTGACCATTCCCAATAACATAGGAGTACCAAGTAACAAAGTTATTTCCAGTTGTTCATTGATAAGTTTATTACTTGTTGTGTTATCGTTATGTACCATAGATAATCTGGGAAAATAGTCAGCCAACATCGAATTAAGCAAGATGTTGATATATAATGTTGATATTGTCATAACTGCCTGAAAATAACCGACAGAATCCATACCTGATTTCGACATGATAATAGCTCGAATATAATACATCGATGCTGTTGCAAAAAAACTATTTACAACTATAAATAGTCCTAGTTTTGCCATATTTAGACCTGACGAGAAAGTTTCGAAAAATGATATTTTTATATTATCGATTTTAATTTTTCGGGCGAATAACCAAGAAATAATTAACGAACCAATAGATGTTAGTATTAACCCAGGGACAATGCCATCAGTACCTAACCACCAGTACATTGGCAATGTAATTAAAGTACCCAAAATTGAACCATACAGAGATGCCTTTGCCATCTTCCCAATCATGCGTAATCCCTGAAGAAGTGCTAACTGCGCTGCAGATATCGACGAGATAAGCAGAATTGAAGATAATATAGCAATCTGTAAGGCCCAGGTATTATTGCCAAATGAATAATTGCTTAATGGAACACATAAAAGAATTGTCAGAAGCATTCCAAATGTTCCTGTTCCTATTGCCCATCTTCGCAAGACTTTTATTGTTTTAGAAATCTTATATGTATCCTGAGTTCCTGCTGCCTCTGAAATAAATTTTATTGCACTAAAACTAATCCCAAATCCAGTTGCATTCTTTGCCATATCAATAATGGTTGTGAGTATACCCACGATACCAACTCCCGAAGGACCTAATAGTAAGGCAACGATCTTAGTCCTAAAAATCCCAATGAAAATATTAAATACCTGAGAACCACCAATTATACCTGAAGACTTTGCTATTTGTTGATATGAATTCTGTTCAGTATTCATTTATTATTTACCTCTTTTTATTTAAGAAAAATTTCAGGAGTTGCTTAATGAATTGTAATAGTGGTCTTTTAAGAAATTTAATATATGCAAGCACAACCATTTTTACATATCCAGTTAAAGAGTAGTAGACTTTCATGGATTCTTTTATCCCTGATAAATCAAAAGTATATTCATTTTTTTGAATCTTAGTATTAAGATACCAATCAATTAGAAAATGCTTATATAAATCCGATTTGATATGGTTGAAGGTCTTACCTGAAATATGATTTTTATTATAGATTTCCTCTAACATTCTTAAATAGACTACCGCAAAAGTATTAAACAAATTATAACCACCTTTTTTGCTTACATTTTGATTGAAAAAGAGATTCTCGTTATTTATAACATACAAGTTCTTCTTATTCTGCTCAAACAACAATGAAGTATGAGGGAACATTGAATTGAATTTAGTACTTGTACAATTTTGAAAATCAGCATTCCAGATACTAAAACCTGTACTCCAAGTACTAAAATAGGAAAGCGCATACATGAATTC
>CAXXOG010000004.1:0-379158 GCA_963666435.2 Prolixibacteraceae bacterium
GTTTCATTTTTTGCTGCGAGTCTTTGAATCCGCGAACCAGGCCATCGGCATTCTGAAAATGGAAATAGGCTTCTTTGGCAGCTTCGCGGGTTTTTTGGTTTAGGGCTTCCGTACCCGCATTGTAATATTCGAGGGCAGCTTTATTTTGCACATCGGCCAGCTCCGAAGTATATGATTTGGGCGACGGAATAATTTTGCGCGCTGCCGGAATAAGGCGCACCTGGTCGGAGATTTGGTTGACCGTTTGCATTATATCCAGTGTGCGTTTCCATTTAAACATGTCGTTGCCCGAAAGTGCCTGGTCTATCTGTTCCTGGTAAAAATCGATAGCCAGCGGGTAACCTTCTTTTAAAACCTGAGTTGCATTTTTGTTTTCGGGGTCGTTGCTTAGGCGGTTGATTGCTTTGGTCAGTGCGTCAAAATAATCGCCTTGTTGTAATGCCTTTCGCCCGGTTGAGCAGGCAGTTAACAAGGCAAAACAAACGAGAATCAAGCTAAAATACTTCTTTTGCATAAACTTGTATGTCATTTAATTAGATAATTATTTCAAAGTATAATATATTTTAATACCCTGCAAATTACTATTGCTAAACGGAATAACTGTTAGCCGCGAGCTAAATGTACGGTGACTAACCAAATTTCCCACCAGTGTACCAATGGTAGCTCCGGCCACCACGTCGGTCAGCCAGTGCTTATCGTCGTATATGCGCGACAATCCTGCCAGTCCGGCTACCGAATAAGCCGTTATGGGTATCCATTTCCTGTCGCGAAACTGGTTGGCAATTACCGATGCTACTGCAAACGAAGCCGCTGTGTGCCCCGACGGAAAACTAACATTGGTAAAAGGCCCGTTAAATGCGTATGGCCCGTATCCTCTTAATGGACGCTCACGACCAACAAGATTTTTTGGTATGCGATTGAGTAAACTGGTCAACGCAAAACTTTCGAGTGCAAGCAGAGCCGTACTTTTGTATTTGTTATCCTTAAACAGCAACCCATAACCCAAAATACCCGACATCACCAAAAGACTGTGTTCGGAGCCAAAACCTTCCAGAATATTGGTTGAGATGTAACTCAGCGTTTTATTGTGGTGCGACTGAAAAAAGTCTCTTGTAACCGGATCGGCCAGTGTTAGCCCGCTTTCGATAACAATAAATGCGCCAAATTTGGTCCAGTCTTTACTTTTCCATTTGAAAGGCGATGAGACAATGGCTTTTGTGTCGGTCCAGTATTTTTTTAAATAATATTGATTGAATTTCACGCTGTCAATCTGGGCTGATACCTGCCCCGAAATGAAAATCAAAAAAAGCAGAAACGTTCCCCCGTATTTTAATCTCCCCATCAATTATTTGATTTTTTTGCTAATATGACCATTTTTAGTACTATTCGAAAGCCTTTTTCGAAAAAAACATAACCATAATTTGGAACGGCCGTGGTAAAACACAGCGAACGAACGTTTTTTAGTTTTAAACCTTAATAAATATCTTCTTTTTATACAATATATAACCGATCATCCAAAACAGCGCCACATGGGAAATTGCAAAAAGTAAAGACCCATTAATATCGCCAGCCAGCGGCACAAATAACTGTGTGTAAAGCCATCCGGAGCCACTCTGAACAGTGCCGTCGGAAAGGGGAATGCGAATGAGCCATGTTAATTTAGCCCACAAACCGGCCAGCGCAAAAATGAACAAGGGGTTCATCCCAAAAACCAGGAAAAAGGTTGCCCATTTCGAGTACCCTTTCATATCGATAATCCAGACAAGCGCCGCTAGAACCAGGCAAGCCCAGCCTGCTGTATATAAAACGTATGAACTTGTCCACAGCGGTTTGTTGATCGGGAAGAAAATACCCCAGATCAAACCTGAAATCAGACCGAAAACACCGGCTATTGCAAGGCGCTTATAAACGAGGTCTTTTTTTGTTTCGCTGATCAGGGCTCCGATCAGGTAGCCAATAATTACAGTGACAACTGCCGGAATGGTGCTCAGCAAACCTTCAGGATCGAAAGGAATTCCGAAGCCTTTATACAGGTGATTTTCTCCAAGTATTGCCCGATCAAACGGAATTGTCGCATTTCCCTGGAGCGAATACGGGGCGGTTCCTCCCAGGAAATAAAGCAGCCCCCAGTAAAATAAAAGTATGGCAACGCCAATGTATGGTAAATACTTTCTTCGAAAACTCAGAACGATGACCGAACCAATACCGTAGGCCAAAGCAATTCGAGGTAAAACTCCCAGTATGCGAATTTTGGAGAAATCGGTTGTCCATTGCGGAAAAGAGGCCAGAAAGAATCCAATGGCATAAATCAGTAAAGTCCTTCGCGCCACCCTGATTAGTGATTCCTTATTGAGCGTGTTGCCGTATTTCAGGAAAGAAAAAAACATGGAAACACCTACGACAAAGAGAAAAAATGGGAAAACGAGATCGGTGGGCGTGCAGCCATGCCATTTCGAATGCTCGAGGGGGGCATAAATATGCGCCCAACTGCCAGGGTTGTTTACCAGGATCATCGTGGCAACAGTCATTCCTCTTAAAACATCGAGGGCCAGGTAACGTGGTGTGGTTTTCATTGTTTATGTGTTGGTTTTTTCGCTAACAAAAGTAAGCCCGAAAACATGATTAGTCCATTCAGCAGTAATAATTCGAAACCGAATTTATAACCGCCCAGCCAGGCTTCGGAATTGGCATTTATGATGTAGGTAAGCACCGGCGACAAAAATCCGACTACCGGAACCCAGCGGTCTTTAACATTTCTTTTTGTCAGGATACCAAAGGCAAACAGGCCGAGCAGCGGGCCATAGGTATATCCGGCAACCTTAAAAACTGCGGTAACTACGCTTTCGTTGTTTATTATTCGGAATAACACAATCACTAAAAACATCAGGATTGAAAAACCGATGTGGACTTTCATTCGGGTTAATTTACTTTCGGGTTTTTGCGGGTCGAGATGCAAAAAATCGATGCAAAATGATGTGGTGAGTGCGGTAAGCGCCGAGTCGGAGCTTGAATAGGTAGCCGAAACAATGCCCAGCAAAAACAGAACTCCCGCAATTGTGCCAAAATGGTTCAGCGCAAGTAAAGGGAAAAAATCGTCGGTTTTGGCCGGAACAGCTATTCCTTCACGCTGAGCAAAAATATAGAGTAATACACCCAGGCTGAGAAACAATAAATTGACAATAATAAACGCCAGGCTGAACCAGAAGAGGTTTTTCTGTGCATCAAATTTATTTTTACAGGTGAGGCTTTTTTGCATGATGTCCTGATCGAGGCCATTCATCACGATTACAATTCCCAAACCAGCCAGAAATTGCTTGAAGAAATTGGTTTTCGAGCGCCAGTCCCAATCGAAAGTTTGGCTCAAAGAACTATCGTCAATTGCTTTAACCATTTTTACCAGGTTCAAATCCAGTTGTTTGGAAATGATGAAGATAGTGATTACAACCGAAGTTAGTAGAAAGGTTGTTTGGAGCGAGTCGGTCCAGATAATCGTTTTAATTCCGGCCCGAAACGTGTAAGCCCAAATCATGAAAATGGCAATTGCAACCGTAGCCCAAAACGGAATGCCAAGCGCATCGAAAAAAGCCAGTTGCAATACTCCGGCAACCAGGTACATGCGAAACGAGGCGCCAATGGTGCGCGAAACCAGGAAAAAAAATGAGCCGGTTTTGTACGACCTGATTCCGAAACGCTGGTGCAGATAAGTATAAATTGAAATGAGTTGTAACCTGTAATAGAGCGGTATTAATACCAGGGCAACTACCCAGTAGCCAACAAAATTGCCAAGCAAAAATTGCAGGTAAGTCCAACCTGAGTGGCCAACTTCGCCCGGAACCGAAATAAATGTTACTCCTGAAATGGTTGTACCAATCATGGCAAAAGCAACCATGTACCAGGGAGAACGCCGATTGCCGGTAAAAAAGGTTTCGTTATTGGCATTGCGCGATGTGAGATACGAGATGCCGAAAAGCAATGCAAAGAATACTACAAGGACGATGAAAAGAATGGTTGAACTCATTAAAATGATTTACTATTTTATATTTACAATTTACGAACTAAGCTCTAAGTATCTAAAATTTAGTAGCTTTAAATGGCTAAACTGATAAATTGTCAATAGCTTTTTCAACCATACAACCATTTGACCATTAAACCATTCATTATAGAATTATCACATTTACACATTACCCAATCTTTCTTCAAATCAATAATAGCTTACTTCCATGTGCCAGCTCCATTTATCGAAGTACAGGTTTCCACCTTCCCATTCCAATTCTCCGCGCTGAAAATCGTAAGGCTCGCTTCGCAGAAATTTCTTGACTGGCGAAAACGGCTTGCTAAAATCGTCGTTTACAATCAGTCGGTAGGCATCAATCCCCGTCTGGTAAAAATTCCTGACTTTTTCATTGGCGGAGTTTTGCCTTCCAAACGACTGATCAACCGGAACCCATCCAATGCCTTCGTAATATACTTCGCACCAGTCGTGCAAATTGACCTGGCGGGGATGAAGCATCCAGCCACTTTGCCATTTGGCCGGAATTCCCTGCGAGCGGGCTAAAGTCATAAACAATAAGGTTTGCATACCGCAGTCGCCATGATGATTGGCTAAAACATAGTGCGGAATATTGGTAAATGTACAGTATTCCAATGCACTGGCCCATCGTACCGAATCGTTGATCCAGTTGTATATTTTTCGCACTTTCGTTAGCGGATTGGTTTCTTTGGCTACGATCCGGCTGGCCAGTTTCTTAATTTCAGGAGTAAAAACAATTTGCGGCGCGCGTTCCGACGTAAATTCGCGGTAAAGCTCGCTCTCAGTATTGTACGGTTTTATTTGTTCAGGCTTTAAATCGAAATATTGAGCCGCAGTTTCAACCTCGAATTCCATCCTGAAGAAGGTTGGCTTGTCTTTTTCTGCCTTGCCTTCGAGGTAAACCGACCGTTGAAGGTTTGAATTGTCGGCAACGACAGCATGGCCAGGTTCAGTACTTACCAGTCGAACGTTTTGCTGGCGGGCGTTTCCTTCGCGGGGAAAAGGCAACCAGCACCTGATTGTTTGTCCTTCGGGAACTGCATTGACATCAACATCAACCAGGTAGCTAATTTTCATTTTAACGGGTAAAGTAATTTCTCCTGAATTTTTAGTGGCTTCAACGACCTTTTGTGTGTGCGCCAGACAAAACAAATCGAGCGAATCTACTTTTATTCCGTCCACCTTTTCTTTAAACGGGCGTGCGGCATCGTCGAGCCTGAACAAATTGGGAACTGCATTCCCAAAATATCGCTTTTCCCCGTCAATCAGGCGCATTTCGAGTGTTCCGGCTTTTTCCCATTTCAGCATTTGAGAGCTGTCAAGGTCGGAAAAATACTTTTTTAGTTTTTCTTTGATTTCGGCTTCGGTAAAGCGAAAATCCAACTTAATCCGGTTCCCGGTTTCAACGATAGAGTCCAGTTTTCGAATTTGGCTATCTGTTAATTTTTGATGTGCTTTTACTGAATCGCACATTTCTTTTACACGACTAAATTCACCGGAGATCTGGAGTTGGTTTATTTTTTCGAAATCAATAGGTTTTTCAGGAGCCTGGCTGCACGAAACCGTGAGAATACCGGCTGCAAAAAAACTCCAAACTATTTTTTTAGCGCGAGAAAGATAAAATATCATAGATTGAATTTCAGAATTATTATTTATGAGAACTAAAATTTAGCCGGGGAATATCCTTTCTTTTGCAACCAGATAATTAATTCACCTAAACGGTTATAGAACTTGTCGGTTCGATCGGGTGCAGTTCCAAGGTGAATCAGCACGATACAACCGTTTAAACCTCCCTGGTTCGTTTTTTCAAATGTTTTAATGTCGTTCATAATGGTTTCCGACGAGCGGTAACTGGCCATATCGGGCGTGGTATAATCGGCATTTGAACGTATTCCGGGAGTAAAATTGATTACTTTCAGACCGAGCTGACGACACCAGTCAACACTTTGGGCGTTGTACCATTCGTAAGGTGGTAAAAATACAGTTTGTTGCGAGGGGTTCAAGCCAAATTCGGCCATTTTTTTGTAGTTCGCCTTTAGATCATCCGAAAGTTTTTGTTGCGAAACCAGCGACGAATCTCTTTTTGTCCAGTCGGAATAAAGCAAATGCCCGTCGGAATGTGCTCCAACGTAATGACCTCCTGAAATCATATCGTTAATAACCGCTTTGTTTGCAGGATTGGCATAAAAAGCGCCGGTCAGGAAAAACGAAGCTTTGGCTTTGTTTTTTTTCAGCGTTTGCAGAATAATTTTTCCGCCTTCGGCATATTCGTGAGCCGAAAAAATGAGGTAAACCTTCTTTTCTTCGGGGTTCATGCGCACAACAGCGCCTTGGTCATCCGCAACTTCGCGCTCATTTTTTCCTTCGGCTTCCATCGCCGAAAGCAAGTAACTCAAGCTGGCTGTTCCGTCCATCGTAGGTTCGTTGGTCGAATAATCGCCAATATCGTCGTGGTAAACAGCTTTTCCTCCCTGAAATTGGGGATACTGATCGGGTCGTAACAACTGAATTCCGAGTAAACTTTTGTAAATGGAGGTGTAAACCGGCCCGTCAACCAAGCCTCCGGTTGTGGTTTTTTTCAGGTAAAGTGTGATGGCCGAGTGGGGCATTTCGGGGTAATCGCCACCAGCCGGGAGCCCGCAAATCATCGATGTTCCCCACGGATTGCAGCCCAGGAGCCAGTCGTTTAAAGCTGCTTCCATTTCCTGAAATGTAGTGTCGCCGGTAATTTTCCGGTATAAGTTGGCCTGGGTAGCCGCTGCGGCCACAAAATTGTTGGAACACCAAACAAACGGGACGCCAATAATAAACGGATCGTTTCCGGAATACTTCCTGATTTGTTCGAGTCCTTGTTTCATCAACCCGGCAAACTGGCGGGCGATAACCGGATCAGCCGATTGCGCCAATAAAGCGTGCCCAAGGTTAATAAACGGGTAAAACTGGTAATGACGCGCACGGTTTAGCTCCATCCAGGGCGAAACAGGCTCCAGTTCGCCCCAATATTTAGCTTCTTTCTGAAAATCGAATTGCTTTTCGGTTGGAGCCAGTGTTGCAGCTGCCAGTTCCATATCGTCAACCCAGTTGTCTTCTTCGTAAAAATAAGGCGAAACCATGCAGGCTGTCTGGCAGTTGCCGAGGTCGGATTTGGCGAAATCCCAGGCTTCGAGTGATTTCCGGTGCATCGCTTCAGCGAATTTTGGATCGATGGATTGAAATACCGATGCGCCTATGGCAAACGACGACGAGAATTTGGCAGCTGTCGATGAAACTCCGGTTGTCCGGTTTTTATATTTTCCCAGACCCTGCGATTTCCCGGTTACAAAATATACCGGGCGATATTTTCCGAGGTTGTAACGTCCAATGGTATCGAGTGTAGGTATCTTGAATCCAATATGATCGCGGTCGTCGGCTATTTGGTTGTACATCTCATTTTTTGCAGGGTTCATTTTAATCAGCCATTCCAGTCCCCAGCGAGCCTCGTCCAAAATATCGGGAATTCCGTTTGCGCCGGGTAATCCGCTGGCCTGGTAATTATCGCCGTAAACTGCCGGATTTTGCTTGTAGGCAAACAACATTTGATAAATGGCATTGGCCGATGTGGTTGTGTATTGCAGGTAATCAGAAGCATCGTGCCAGCCGCCAATCACATCAATATGTTGCCCGGTTTTGGTCGGGTGATCAACGATTATTCCATCGTGCGTGTGGCAAGAGTCTTTCAGGAACGGGTTAAAACCGCAACGCTGTTGCCGCATGTAATTCAGCACGAAATCGGCGCTTCCCTTGTAAACATCTGTCGAAATTCGGAACGAAGGCGAAATTGTTTCTCCCAGCTGAATGTAATAGCCACCTTCGCTTTTAAATTCTGAAAAGTTCAGGCGGAATGCGGTTTTCATTCCCCAGATTGTTGCGTCAGCCTGCTCCGTTTTGCCTTCAAAAACCATTCTGCCCGACAACGATTCGTACATTCTGAACGTTTGATAAGCTTCAGTTTCATCTGATATATACACAGCCACTTTCACCGACTGAGGCAAATAGCCAAGCTGGTTTAACCGAATGTGCTTCGTTGCCAGCGAATATACCGATGCGAAAAGCGATAATAATAAAAGTAAGGTAAATCTCATCATCTGTTTATTATTGGACGTTATACATTAAACCGGATTCAAGTTGGAGCCAATTGAAGCCAGACCAAATATACCTGATTTAATTGTATCCGGTTTCTTAAATCGGGCAATTAATAACCCGGGTTTTTATGTTTTGCCTATCTTTGTCCATATTTTAAAATCGGGATGAATAAATTAATAGCAGATAGCGGATCGACCAAGACTGCCTGGAAACTGATTGGAAATTCGGGAGAAATAAAAAATATAAAAACGTCGGGCCTGAATCCGTATGCAATGCCTGAAGAAAGTATTCGTCAGGAGATTGAAAATGTTCTTTTTCCTGAAACAGGTGCCAACATTGAGCAAATTTATTTTTTTGGCGCCGGAATTGTCAATGCAGAAAAGGGTGAAATTATTCGGAGGGCTTTGAACTGCATGTATCCTGAAGCCAAGGTTGAAACTGCCAGCGATGTTTTGGGAGCTGCCAAAGCTTTGTTTGGCGATAAGGCCGGAATTGCCTGCATACTGGGAACCGGTTCAAATGCCTGTTTATACGATGGAACCCAGGTTGCGCTGGGCATTTCGCCGCTCGGTTTTATTTTGGGCGACGAGGGTAGCGGTTCGGTTATGGGCCGGAAACTGCTTGGCGATTATTTCAAGGAAGTAATGCCAGCCGACCTTCGCAGTGAATTTGGAAGGCGCTTTGGCGTTACGCGCGAAGAAGCTTTAGCCCGTGTTTATCGCACCGAAAAGCCGAACCAGTTTCTGGCGCAATTCGTGCCTTTTCTCTCGGGACATAGCGATTCTGCTTATTGTCGCGAATTTGTGAGGCAAAATTTTGTGGATTTTTTCGAGCGAAATGTGACAAAATTGCCCGATTTTCATAAATACCCTCTCGGATTTGTGGGATCGGTTGCTTATTATTTCAGCGAAATACTGAAAGATACAGCCAGTTACTATGGTTTTAATGAGATTACTATTTTAAAGGACCCGATTGACGGACTTGAATCGTATTACAAAACGAAAGTCCGGGATTTGGGAATTTGATAATGAATGGCTTAATGGTTGTATGGTTAAAACGGCTATTAACAATTCAATGCCGTTTTTTAGAAAAACAAAGAAAAAGAAGATATAACATTAATTTTTTTGCCAACAGAAGCAAAATTGAAGAAGCACTTAAGTTAAGACATTGATTACCATTTAGCCATTTAAAACGCCGAATTTTAAATATTTGACACTTTATACAATAAGCAATGACCACAATAAGCACCACCGAAGCCGATTCGTTGTACAACGATCTGGAAACGAAATCGACCAAAGAACTTTTATTGGGAATTCACGAAGAAGACAAGAAAGTTTTACCTGCTGTGCATGAAGCCATTCCTCAAATTGAGAAACTGGTTGAAGCGATTTACCTGCGTATGAAGAAAGGTGGCCGCCTGTTTTATCTTGGAGCCGGAACCAGCGGACGACTGGGTATTTTGGATGCCTCGGAAGTTCCGCCCACATTTGGGGTTGGGCACGATTTAGTTATTGGGTTAATTGCCGGTGGCGACCGCGCTATTCGTAAAGCCGTTGAGATGGCCGAAGACGATGAAGACCAAGCCTGGAAAGACCTCGAAAAGTTTCAGCCCAATAAACTCGATACCATTGTTGGGATTGCCGCCTCGGGCCGTACTCCCTATGTAATTGGCGCTGTTAAAAAGGCGCGTGCCGAAGGTCTCCTCACCGGCTGCATTGTAAATAACCGCAACAGTGTTTTGGCGCAAAATGTTGACATTGCCATTGAAGCTGTTGTTGGTCCCGAATTTCTTACGGGAAGCACCCGGATGAAATCGGGCACATCAGCAAAACTTATCCTGAATATGATTACCACATCGCTCATGATAAAGCTGGGCCGCGTGAAAGGTAATAAAATGGTAAATATGCAGTTAACCAATCAAAAGCTGATTACCCGCGGAACCCGAATGATTATGGCCGAACTGGGTTACGACGAGGTAACCGCCAAACGCTTACTGCTGTTGCATGGTTCGGTAAATGCAGTGCTCGAAACTGAACGAAAGGACCAATAAATTTTATTCGAGAAAAACTTCTTTGATTTTTAGGCGAAACGTCCCGTTTTTGATGGTTATATGCGATCCGGTTTTAGATGTTAGTGTTCCCTCGTAAGTGCCTTCTAAAATTGAATTGGCATAATTTGTAATCTGTATTTTAAGTGAATTATTGTAGGTGTATGCCGAAAAGAGACATTCGTCATAGCTTAATCCCGATCCGCGCCGGTCTCTTCGCTGAAGGTTCCATACATCAACCTGTGCAAATTCACCGGGCGCCGGGTTGGCATGTGGAATAACATAGGGGAATTGCCTGGTTTTAATTTTGGGTTGTTCAATATAAAAAGCAATCATAAACGACATTTCATGGTTTTCCCTTGTTAACCGCAATTCATCGAGCCCGGTAGCATTAGAATACATGGCGTTAAACGTTGTATCTTGATATGGGTATAACTCGGCCCAGGTTGAGGCGCAATAAATTGGAATATCCTCAAAGTTCCCCGAAATGTAATAGAGAGAAGAATCGTCAGATTTTGCCAGTTTCAAGAATAGCTTCGATCTGTCAAACGATGAATACTCCGTTGTAAAGGACATCTTGTCTTCTTCCTGGCACGAATACAGAGGAATAATCAGGCTAAATATGATTGAATAGTAAAGTTTGTTTTTTAAGATGCCAGTCATGATTTCGTTGCTGTAGGTTTTTCATTATTAAGATTGAATATCAATCGATTTGGTTGCGTTACTTTTTTTAAATCGAATTTTTTAACTGGAGTATTTTTGTTTATGCCATTAAATTAAATATGAATATCCGTTTCAGTGCCTAATGATGAATGAAGCGCGGTCGGCCTAGGCCGGAGAGCCGAAAAACAAGTGACGACGGCGTTAAAAAATCTTTTCTGTTTGAGCCAATGGCGAGTTTAAAAGATTTTAGCCGTCGAACGCTAGTTTTTCGTGCGAAGCGGGCTAAGCCTTGACCTTTTTTGATTACTTTTTTGTGTCAAGACAAAAAAGTAATTGGGGTTTTGGGGCAAAGCCCCAACGCTAAATCAGTTAGGCATCTTATGGGATATTCATAAATTAAAAGCCGGTCAATAATAATTACGGCCGGCCTTTAATCACCAAATTAATTCTATAAAATGAAGAAAATTGGAAACGGTTTAAATACTATCTAAATTGATTTTTTTAACCAATTCAAATCTCAAACAGTTTCCCGGGAGAATCTTTCATTAGAAATACATAATCTCAAATATAGAAATAATCATTGACTTGTTATGTAAATAATTGTTGTTTTTTTTATGCTTCAGTAAATTATTTTGCCCCGGCTTTGATTACAGGCAACCATTAGTCAATACCTGGGGTTTCGCCGATTCGTTTTTTCAACTCGCTACAACGGCTGGTGTTAACCAGATCATTGCAGAATTTGTATTTAAAGATTATTCACAACAAAAGCTCTGATTATGAGAAAGAATCTTTTTCTTAGGTTGCTTAACGCGGGACTGGATGCTGCACGCCGCTCATATTCCTGGTTTATTACAGGCTTTATTTATTTTCAAAGGAAACATTTTCAATTTTTTCAGTCATTACCTAAAATGACCGTTACGACCTGTCCTGCTGAACTTTTTGCCGTCATGTTGTCTTGGAGCCTGCCATGTTATTAAAAATTGGCGTCATGTTGGAAGAAATGCCTCTCAAGTTGAAAGAAATGCCCGTCATGTTAAAGATTTCACCGTCCTGTTAAGTTTTTGGCTGTCCTGTTAGTTAGAACGTCCTCCTTTCGCTGGTTTCCGCGGTTCCTTTTAAATTTGCTGAAGCCCGCCAACCTTTCAAAGCTATTCCACCAATCTATTATTGCTTTTCTGTATAGTTGGTGAATAATTCTTCCAATTCTTCCGTCAGGTGAAAACCCAATTCCATCTTTCTTTGTATGCACAAACAAACCATCTTCATAAGTTATTTTCATAAGTGAATGAGGCAAATCCCTATTAGAAACTTTTTCCGAAAGTTCAGATATGGGTACTGGGATATATTTGACTTCCTCATTAAAATCTCGAACACTAGCACTCATAACATTTCATTAATATATTGGGATAACTGCTCTCTCTGTTTCCTTTCCCCATTGTACCTGCCACGCTCTGCCGTTTATTTGGTCGAGCAGGATGAAATTATATATGTTTGTTGTTGGATAAAGAAAAAATCTACCATTTTTCTCTTCCTCCTTATTTACAAGAGAGATGTCTGATAGTGTAGTCACAAACCGATACTTGCTTTCTGTACCCCATTGAACTTGCCACATTTGTCCATTTCTTGTATTCAATTTGATAAACGTATACATATTTCGTGTAGAGAAAAGTCTATACACAACAGTACTGTCTGTAGAAATATTTTGAATAGGAGCTTCTATTGTACTTTGAGCAAACGAAATCGTTGCAAATAATAGAAATATTAATGCAACTAATATTGTTTTCATAATGTCAGTGTCGTTATGTGTTTTGTTTTAGTGCAGGGTCTTTTGTATGCTGACCGCTAACTATTAGACATTCACAAAAATACCTTACTTTCTTATCCAATTATGAGAATAAAACAAAATCTTTTCAACAACTTACGAACTGATATACAAAGCAAAAGCCCCGGTTTTCCGAGGCTTCTGTGCTTATGGTGTCGGCGTATCCGCCAGTTTTTTTGTAAGGGCGTCACGAATCATTTTTCGCAACTCCAGTTGCTTGCTTTGTACCACTCCCCGCGAGGCTGGCCGGTACATATCGGCATATCGGCATTTGGCCAGCCGATACTTTAGATCATCTATTTTGCCGGTAATGTCAATGCCCAGCCTAAATGGAAGCGGACTTTGAACTACCGAAATGTGGTAATCAAATGTCATGTCCATGTTGTGCCTTCCGGCCACCACACCTTTGTATTTGTCCATCACAATCAGGAACGGATAAATATCAATTTCGTTCTTAAACAAAGTAAATTCGGCTGCCAGACTATCCACTTTATTAAATGTCTTTTTGCTAAATCTCAGCGTTTTGGCAATCTCGCTAAACGTTTGCCCGTCCATTAAAACCAGGTCAGTACCGCGCACAGAAGCAGCTCCGCGGATGGTCGAAATTTTGGGGTTGTAGAGCGAGTCGAGGTACGTCTCTGCCGCAGCATGGAACTCGCCTTTTCCGCTAAACGAGCGCAACATCGGCATAATCGAATCCACATCCGGAATAATTTTTAGCAACTCACTGATTTCGACATCGGTCATGTGAAAATCGAGTCCCATAAACAAGTGGTTTTTGCGCGGTGTGCGGTACATGGTTGTCAGCCGCATTTTGGCAGCGGGAGTTACCATCGAAAGGTCGTCCAGAATGAGCAACCCATCTTTCACGCGCAACTGGCCTTTAATGTCGCGCGCCACACCGGTTCCGTAATTGGCCGAAGCCACATTTACATTCAGTTGCACATCTATACCTTTCGGCACCATGTATGGCCCTGTTGGAGCGTCGTTCGTTGTTGCAGGCGCCGGTTTTGCTTCTTTATCTCCCATTCCGCTTGTAAGCTGCATCAACTGAACGAGGTCGGTTTTATCGCTTACAAAATTGAAGTTGCCACGCAACAGCGAATCGCTTTTAACATACGACAAAATATTGCTCAGCTTTCCCGAGAGACTAAAATCCGATTTGTCGATTTTCAGGCGGCTTTCCTTGATATTAACGGTTTCGGGCGTAAAATCCATTTGAATAGCCGGAATTTCCAGCGGGTATTTCAGCGTTGACATGGCGATTTTTCCCTTGTCAATTTTCACAAAACCATTGGCCTGCCATTGCCTGAGTTTGTCTTTCTGGCCAGGATCGTTCAGCAGGTCAGCATTCAAATCAATTTTATTCATCCGGGCAGAGTCGGCACCCATCGCCATTTTCATGTTTTCGCCCAGGTACTGCACTTTCATGCGAGGCGTAAGCTTATCGCCCAGGTACCAGGCTTTTAATTTGACATTGTTGCAATAAAATTTACCCGAACCGGCAACAGCATTCAAAATGCCACTGTCAAACGTAACATTCACTTCCGGTTCGGTGGGTTTTGCTTTTATCGGCTGCATTTCGAGGTGCCCGACAGGTTTTTGTATGGCAAGCTGAATGGTATCCATCCGTGCCGAAACCGAATCAAATTTAAACGTACAAGCCACATCGGGCATCCGTTTCGTGTCCCTGAAATCGGAAGCTTCGAACGACACTGTTCCGTTTTTTACCGCGGCGGTTGTTCCTTTTTTAGTGCTAATATTCAGGTTATTTGTTGCTATTTTTCCTGAAACTAACAGCTTATTTCGCAACGAAGTATTCACGTTTGGCAAAGCAAATTCAAGTTCGGAATGATCGGTTTGCAGCGAAATGGTGTCGTAACCGGCTTTAAAATCAGTGAGTTTTACATTTCCTGAAAACTGCATTTTTTCCAGTTGCATTTTTTCGATTTGCGACATGGAAAATACCGAATTAACGCGACCAGCAGCGCGGCCTTTCACTTTGGCTTTCATGCTGGCCGGGATCATCGGGCCGAATTCTGAGAGTTCCAAATCGCCGTCCGACTGTAAATCGCAGTGCAGGTCGGTGAAGAAATGAGTTACTTTTCCATTGGTTTGTATCGACGATTTGGGCGTTTTGGCGCTAAACCGGTCGATTTGCAGGTACGAAATTTCGTCGTTGGTCATATCCGAGTAAAACTTCACCTCGCCATTCACCTCGCTTAGCGGCAGAGGGAATCCTTCGTATTTCAGGGTTCCATCCTGAAGCACAATGTGCATGTCCATCAAAGGCATCGACTTATCGGAATACGCTCCTTTTATCGAACCTTCCGAAGTAATCAGTCCATTGGCCTCAACGCCTTTCAGGTACGATTGATAGGCGGATGGAACGAAGGAAAGAATCTCGGGCAAAGGCAATAATTTACCTCGATATTTCAAGTCAAAAAGTATTTGGTTGTTAGTCGAATCATTTTCAATTGATCCGCCAATGGTAGCATTCATGTTATTGATGGTTGCCACCGAATTGTCGGCAAATTCAATCCGCATTTTCGGCACAATAAACCGCAAATTGGTATTGGCCTTCACCGAAGCGTTACGCAGGTAATGTTCACCATCGTAGGTGAGCGACACTATTCCCTTGTCAATATTTACCTTGGCGTCAACTGTTTCCGAAACAATTTTTCCTGAAACCTGGGCTGTCAGGTTTTTAATGTCGGTGAGCAGCTTTAGCGACTGATCGTGATACGAAATATTGAAGTTTTTTACATCGACATTCTCCAGATCGATGAAACGAAAGGCGCTTTCGGAACTATTGGTTGTGGCTGCCGAATCGGCTTTCATCACATTAAAATTGGCCCGCCCCAAACTATCCACATAAGCATTCAGCGATCCGCGATTAAGCTGGAGTTCATTCACGATCAGTTCATTGCGGTTCCACCAGGCCATAATGTCAACAATCGCCACAAACTGACCGGCTTTCACCAAGGTATCCGATTGTGCACCCGGATAACGATTCACCAGCGCCAGATTATTCACCTTCAGGCCAAACCGGGGAAAGGTGCTGAAGAATGTTAGTTCCACTTCGCCTATCTGCGACTGGCACGTGAGGTATTTGGCGGCCTGCTTTCGGGCAATTGGGGTAAGCTTATCGGGAGTAAACACCACCCAAACAGCAATTGCAGCACCCAGAATAACCAGGAGAACGAATGTTGCCAACGCTACGACCAATCTTTTTAATGTTTTTTGCATAGGCTATTGTTTTGTGAACGAATACGTTGTGCCAAAATCGTCTTTGTACTTTAGCGAAGTGGCGGTAAGCAGGGTAACTGTGTAAACTTTGGGTACACTTCCCCCGGTTTCCAGGATATGAATATGCGTCAACTCCGATTTCACCAAGGTCCAGGTAAACGACTGCGCTTCGGCTTCTGTTACATCGTCGGCAGTATCCCAGGTTTTCCCCGAATAGTTGCTTAAATATTTGTAATAGACTGTTCCTGAAGCCCACTTGCCAATCAACAAGGATTCATCGAAAAACTCATCTTCTTTTTGGCACGAATTAAATAAAACTGATGCCGAGAAAAGCACTACTAAACAAACGAATAATTTTTTCATGGTTAAAATCTTAATTTTTTCTGTTGTGTAAAATTACGACGAAAATCCAACTTTTATATGTTTATCGAATCCAATATGTTCGAATATTAAGAAAAAGCTTGCATTTTAATTGGTTTTCGGGTTTCAATTCCAATCTTTTCGTTAAGCTGTTTTAAGCCTATTACTTACTTTTTATACATTTGCACGATTAGAACTGGCTATCAATATGCACGAAATTAATTGGATCGACACGGCGTTCGATTTAACTCACACAACCGATTATCATCTCTCTATTCAACTTGGATTAGATGGGTTTTCGTATTGTATAATAGATATCCGTATTAATAAATATCTTGTTTTTCAGCACATTCCGTTAATTGTAAGTAAACCCCAGTTTTTGCCGCGAAAAGTCGAAGCTATTTTTGATCAGGAAGAAAGGCTAAGTGCTGTTTATAAAAGTGTTTCGGTTACGTTTTCAACCAATAAAGTAACACTTGTGCCGATTGAGTACGATGAAAGCTCCGACGCACAGAAAATAGCCTCGCTGATAAACGAGGTTCTGCGAACTGAAGAGCAACACACCGATTTAATCACTGCATTTGGTTACCAGCTAATCTCGAGCTGCCCCAAAGAACTAATAATTGCGCTAAAGCGGAAATATACCAATTTCACTTTTATGCACAAATCAGTTGCGCTTATTCAAACTGCTGCTGCCCAGCGCGACGAAAAAAAGAATACGCTGATGATCAATTTCGAGAAAAAGTATATTCGGATGATTGTCTTTAAAAATGGTCAGATTTCGCTGTACAACAGTTTTTATTTTAAGAATGAGGCTGATTTTCTGTATTATACCTTGAATATTTGGCAGAATTTGCTGTTCGATCCTGATAGGGACGAAATCTTACTGGGTGGGTTTGTTGCCGAAGATTCGGGCTACATCAGGCAACTGAAAAAATATGTGCGGGATATTCGTTTTTTAAGCCCTGCCGAAGGTTTTAATTATGGAAATTTGTTCGAAAGTGTTCCTAAACATCAATTTGTCAGTCTTTTAAATACATATTCATGCGTATAGTTGGTGGAAAATATCGCGGAAGAACGTTCCTTCCGGGCAAGTCGTTTAAAGCAAGGCCAACAACCGATATGGCCAAGGAAAGTTTATTCAATGTTCTCCAAAACATGACAGACTTCGAAAGTATTCGCGCACTCGATTTGTTTGCAGGCACCGGAAGTATTAGTTATGAGTTGGCTTCGCGTGGCTGCACCGATATTACAACGGTCGAAATTTTTCCGGCGCATGTTAATTTCATCAAAGAGGTTATCGAAAAACTGGGTGAAAAACACATCAGGTTAGTAAAATCGAATGTTTTTGTGTTTGCTGCCCGCATTAAAGAACAGTTCGATTTTATTTTTGCCGATCCGCCATACGACCATCCTAAATTTCCGGAGGTAGCTGAACTGATTTTTGCCAACAACCTGCTGAAACCGGGCGGAATTTTTGTTCTGGAACACTCGCAGGACTACGATTTTTCGAAACACCCCAATTTCAAGGACTTACGTCGCTACGGAAGTGTGCATTTCAGTCTGTTTGTAGTCGGGGAGTAAAAATGTTACGGGTTACAAGCTGCAAGGCGCAAACTTACCCGGAACTCGTCACCCGAGACCCGCAGTAACAACAAAATCATTTCAGATTCTGTAACTTTTATTGGCCACCGCAAACTAACAAGATAGTTTACAACAATTAAATTACCATGGAAATATTTCAGGCAAACAACATTGTGAAGGAATATGCCGGTCATGTTGCTCTGAGTTCAGTCAGCATATCGGTGGAGGAGGCTTCGGTGTATGGGCTTTTAGGCCCGAACGGAGCAGGGAAAACAACGCTAATTCGCATCATCAACCAGATTACTGCGCCCGACAGCGGCGAACTGTTTTTCGACGGACGACCTATGAAAGCCAACGACATTTACCAGATTGGCTACCTGCCCGAAGAACGCGGTTTGTACAAAAAAATGAAAGTTGGCGAACAGGCTCTCTACCTGGCGCAACTGAAGGGGATGTCGAAAAAAGATGCGCTGAAGAACCTGAAATACTGGTTCGAGAAATTTGAAATTCAGGCTTGGTGGGGCAAAAAAGTGGAAGAACTCTCGAAAGGGATGGCTCAAAAGGTACAGTTTATAACTACCGTCATCCATCAGCCCAAACTGTTGATTTTTGATGAGCCGTTCAGCGGATTCGACCCGATTAATGCCAACCTGCTGAAAAACGAAATTCTGGAGCTGAAAAAGAAGGGGACAACCATCATTTTCTCAACACACAACATGTCGTCGGTTGAAGAAATTTGCGACCATATTGCGCTGATCAACCAATCGAAGAAAATTTTGGACGGGCAAATTGATGAAGTTCGCGAACGCTTCAAAAGCAACACGTTCGAAATTACTTACAAAGGCGAATCAAACAATCTTCAGGAAAAACTGGGGAACCACTTCGAGATTCTGGAACACGATATGGAATCGCATTTGAAACAATTGAAAGTGAAATTCCTGAATGGCAATTCGAACAACGATTTGCTGAAAGTACTTATGAATCAGTTCGAAATCGTTTCGTTCAAAGAAACCATTCCGAGCATGAACGATGTGTTTATCCGTGTAGTTGAAGAATATAACCGCAAAACGAAGTGATCAGTCGCAGTTGCCAGTCACAGATTTTACTAAATACTGGGTTTATAATGAAGTTGACAGTCGAACTCTCAGCTAACAGTTTTTCTGAATACTGAGACTGAAAACTGCGACTTTTTAAAGCGAACACAATAACGAATAAAAAGAAGCACCATGAATAAATCAATACTCATACTCAAGCGCGAATATTTGACCCGTGTCAAAAAGAAATCGTTTATCATTATGACCTTGCTGGTTCCGGTAATGATGGCCGCTTTAACAGTTCTGCCAACATACCTGGCCATGATGGACGACAAAGAAGAGCGCACCATTGCCGTTTACGATCCCACATCGCTGGTTCTCGACCGGATGGAAAGCAATAAATTCACGAAATACCATTACATTCCCAAACAGGAATTTGACGAACTGAGCCGAAACTTTAATTCGGGCAAATATTATGCAATGTTGCATATTCCTGAGAACATCCTGACAACCAATCGCGCCGAAATGATTTCGGACAAGCAGGTGACGTTTGATATTAAGAATCAGATAACCAAACGCATAGAGAATATTATTGAAAGCGAAAAAAAGAAGCAGGTTATTGCTGAGATTGGAGTTCCCGACCTTGAAAAGAAGCTTGCAGCCGCCAAAACCAATATTACCGTTGACACCATAAAACTTGGCGAAGAAGGCAAAGCTGTGAAAAGTTCGACCGAGATGGCAATGGTTATTGGCTACATTGCCGGATTTATCATTTATATGTTCGTATTCATGTACGGGTTGATGGTAATGCGTGGTGTAATGGAAGAAAAACAAAACCGTATCGTCGAAGTCATTATCTCGTCGGTAAAACCATTCCAGCTTCTCTTCGGAAAGATAGTTGGAATCGGGTTGGTTGGCTTAACTCAAATTTCCATCTGGATCGTTTTGTCCATTGGTATTGCTACCGGAGTTTCGACCTTTGCCGGAAGCAAAGCGCCGCAAGCAGCTACACAGGCTCAAAATATTATGGCTGGTTCTCAAATGGAACAACTAGCCAATTCGCCCGAAGCTCAAAATAAAGTGGTTGAAGTGATTGGCCTGATTGGCAACCTGAATCTGGCCCTCATTGTTTTCGCTTTGGTATTCTACTTTGTTTGCGGGTTCATACTTTATGCGTCGTTGCTCGGCGCTGTTGGTGCGGCTGTTGACAGCGACGAGGATGCTCAGCAAATGATTTTTCCGGTGACTATCCCTCTCGTGTTTTCGATTATCACCTTGTTTGCAGTTGCCAAAAACCCTGAAGGACCATTGGCTTTCTGGACTTCGATGTTCCCGCTAACATCTCCTGTTGTAATGATGGCGCGTGTTCCGTTTGGTGTTCCGGCCTGGCAAATTATTCTGTCGATGGTGTTGTTGCTTGCAACCATTTTTGGAACCATCTGGATAGCCGGTAAAATATACCGAACTGGTATTTTGATGTATGGGAAAAAAGTGAGCCTGAAAGAAATAATGAAATGGCTCTTTTATAAGAATTAGGGTAATGCGTTCCTGCATCCGAAAACCGGATTGCTTTGCCTTGTATTTTTCGGGGTGAGCAATCCGGTTTTTATTGCTCTATACAACAGTATTTTTCCCGGAATAAGCCTGACTCCAATTCAGTAAACAAGAGCATTAAACTTTTTTAGTTTATTGTGTTTCAGATAATAATTTTTCGTTAGGTAGAAACGTTATAAAAAACAAAATAGAATTAGCATTCACACCATTGTATGGCAAAAACTTTAGGTTTAATATTAGTTGTTTTATTGTTTTTTACGGGCTGTTTGCCAACCTCCAGGTTACTTAAAGAACACCAATATGCTGAAGGAATAGCCGAAACTTTACGAGAAATATCAGACAACCCTGATGATCGAAAGGCTGGTCAAAAATTGCAGCAGGCATACCAGGAAGCATTAACTTACTTTCAATCGGAATTGAATGCGGTTAAAACAAGCAACGATTCTTCGAGATACACCAAATCACTTGTATTGATGCAGTATGTCAACGATTTAACCAACTCGATAAATCAGAATCCTTATGCCCTGAAATATATTTCAGGGTTAAAAGTTTATACCAGTGAATTAGCTGAAATAAAACCGAAAGCTGTTGACGAGCTAATCTCTGCCGGGAAGACTCTTTTAAACAAGCATACGCCCGAAAGTGCAAGACGTGCTTATTTCCTTTTTAAACAAGCTTATGGCTATCAGCCTGGGAATGAAATTAGTCTATTGATTAACGAAGCTCAGAAACTGGCTACCTGTCACGTAGTTATCAATCCGGTTAACATCAGTTTCAACACCCTGAAAGTAACGGGCAAAAAGATTGATAAAGAGCTGTTTTACTGGACACAACGCGATGTTATGAGCCGGCCGTTTATCAGGTATTATACTGCTGATGATGCCGAAAAACAACAGCTCGATCCTGATTTTTATGTTTTTATAACTGTCCTCGATTACCGGGTTGATAAAATGGCGGCACAGGGTGGGGCAGCGACGTCAAACCTGATGGCTTCAGGAAATCTTCAAATCAGGATTTTTAGCTCTGATAACCAGACTCTGGTATTCAAAAAAAACTTATCGAGCCGGTACGACTCTGAAACGAAATCGACAATCAGGGTCAATACAATTGATTTGCAGCGCGTTGTTGATCCCGATATTCAAACTTTCTTTGATTATATGGTACTTTCCGGTTTTGACAGGATTACTGAAGAAATTGACAATTATTTCAGCACTTTGGTAAAGCAGTGAACAATGCCAGTCCGGCTTTACTGGTTTCCTTGTAATCGTTCGATAAATTCTTGCCGGTTTTATACATCGTTTCAACCACTTCGTCAAAGCTAATCCGGTGGCGCCCATCCGACATTAATGCGTAAGTATTGTGCGCCAGGGCCCGTTCGGCGGCAAAAGCATTGCGTTCGATACACGGAATTTGCACCAGCCCTGCAACGGGGTCGCAGGTTAGTCCAAGATGATGTTCAATGCCCATTTCGGCAGCGTACTCAATTTGGTTAATCGTTCCGCCCATAAGTTGGTTTGCCGCCGCCGAAGCCATTGCACAGGCAGTTCCCACTTCGCCCTGGCATCCCACTTCGGCTCCTGAAATAGAAGCATTGTGTTTAACGAGTGTCCCGATTAATCCTGCCGTAGCCAGAGCTTTATAAATTTGTTGCAAATTGGCATTATATACTTTCTGGTAATGCTTCAAAACAGCCGGAACGACACCGCAGGCGCCGCAGGTTGGGGCGGTTACAATAAGTCCGCCAGCCGCATTTTCCTCCGAAACAGCCAGAGCATAAGCAAATAGTTTCGACCGTTTTTTGAAAGGACCGCTGAAATTTTGTGCTTTCAGGTTAAACGAGCTTGCTTTCCGGGGCAGCATTAAGCCTCCCGGAAGTGTTCCTTCTCGCTTCATGCCTCGTTCTATAGCTTCGTCCATAACCTGCCACACTTCAGCCAGATAGTTCCATATCGACGGTCCTTCGTGATCTTCGACAAATTCCCAAAGTTGTTTGCCATTTTCGTGGCACCAAACCAATATTTCGTCAAGTTTGTTCAATGAATACACGTTACGCGTTTCAAGATCCGAATTATCGTCGATAATGGCGCCGCCGCCAACACTGTAAACTGTCCACGATTTCAGGAGTTCACCTTGTTGGTTGAACGACTCAAACTTCAAGGCATTGGGATGTTTGGGCAAAAAGGTTTCCGGCTCCCAGCAAATTTCAACTGGTTTATTTTTAAACTCCTGAAGAATGGCCACATCGGTTAAATGGCCTCTGCCGGTAGCCGCCAAACTTCCGTAAAGAACTGCTTTGTACATGGTTGCGTCGGGCGATAATTCCAGAAAACGACTTGCCGCCTTGGCTGGCCCCATCGTGTGGCTGCTTGATGGCCCATGCCCGATTTTATATATTTCTTTTATCGATTCCATCGTTCAAATTTTTCTGCAAAATAAGCTGGCCTATTTCATGATAAATGTAACATTTATCAGCTTTTTAAAAGCTGTTAATGCTGAATTTCGCCAACCATTTCTGAAATTTCTGGTTATATGTGATAACTTTAAAGTCGCTAAAAATTAAATGATGAGACGATTGAATCACCTTTCACCACAGCTATTGTGGAATTATTTCGAAGATATTTGCCAAATACCCCGCCCGTCAAAAAAGGAAGAAAAAGTAATTGCATTTCTTCAGCAATTTGCTGCCAACTTCAATCTTCCGGTAAAGGTTGACAACGTTGGCAATGTTTTAATTAGCAAACCGGCAACCGTTGGACGGGAGAACGATCCGGTTGTTGTTTTGCAATCGCACATGGACATGGTTTGCGAAAAAAATAACGATACGCAACACGACTTTGATCGCGATTCAATCAAGCCATTTATCGATAATGGTTGGGTTAGGGCAGAAGGTACCACTTTGGGCTCGGATGATGGAATTGGAATTGCAGCTCAACTGGCCGTTTTATCGGCTACCGATTTGTCGCATGGCCCCATTGAGTGTTTGTTTACGATGGACGAAGAATCGGGATTAACAGGCGCTTTTGCCTTGCAGCCTGGTTTTTTGAGCGGAAAAGTTTTGCTTAACCTGGATTCGGAGGACGAAGGTGAACTCTTTATTGGTTGTGCCGGAGGAATTGACACGGTTGGAACACTGAAATACACTCCTGAAACTTCACCGGCAGGATCATTTGCTGCCAAATTCGATGTAAAAGGTTTGCTTGGCGGGCATTCGGGCGACGATATCAATAAAAACAGGGGCAATGCCAATAAAGTGCTGAACCGTTTCCTGATTGGCGCGGCCAAATTGTTCGATTTACGTATTGCCGATTTTAATGGTGGAAATCTTCGGAATGCCATTGCCCGCGAAGCTTCAGCAGTGGTGGTTGTTCCTCATTCGCAAAAGGAAAGCCTGATCGTTGAATGGAATGTTTTTGCTTCGGAAATGGAATTTGAATTTGAATTTGCCGAACCGAAATTTAAACTTTACCACCAGTCGGTTGCTTTGCCCGAATTTGTAATCGATAAAGCGACTCAAGCCCGCTTATTGAAGTTGATTGCTGCATGTCCGCATGGCGTTTTGGAAATGAGCACCCGAATGCCCGGAATGGTTGAAACATCGACCAACCTGGCTTCCGTTAAATTTCAGGCATCCGATGAAATTGTGCTGACAACCAGTCAGCGCAGCGAAATCGAGAGCCGCAAATACATGGCTGCTGAAATGGTTGAATCGGTGATGCTTCTGGGCGGAGCCATCGTTGAGCATTCGGACGGATACCCGGGCTGGACGCCAAATCCTGAATCGGAAGTGGCAAAAATTTCGACAGTTGCCTATAAAAAATTATTTGGAAGTGATCCGATTGTTAAATCGATACATGCCGGGCTGGAGTGTGGTTTGTTTCTCAAAAAATATCCTGAATTGGATATGGTTTCTTTTGGCCCAACCATCCGTGGAGCACATTCGCCTGATGAACGAATTGACATTGAAACCGTAGATAAATTCTGGAAATTGCTGGTTGAAGTGCTTCGTAATATTCGCTAGCCCGAAACAAATAAAAGCCGGAAAAGAATACTGTTCACGTTTCTTTTCCGGCTTTTTTATGCTGATTTCTCAAATTCTAATCGAGTACAAACCGGTAGGTAATTGTACCAACCTGAACTGTCGGTGCATTGGCATCAACGTTGAATTTAGCTTTCAAGGCAGCTTTTTTAGCTTCAGCAATCAGATCGGGGTCACTTGTATTTGAGCCTCTTACTCCGGCTTCAGCCGTTTTTACCAATCCATTTTTATCAACAGTAACCTTAACAACCACAACACCTTCTTCGTTACCCGGGTAATTGGGTTTGGGAAGCGAAAGCGAAGTCCGTCCGTCCAGGCTAAACGAAATACCGTTTCCGGTTCCTCCGCCGGGGCCGTATCTGTCAACATTGGCCGAGCCTTGCGGCACTCCCTGATTGCCAGGGCCGTAGGTTACTCCCTGGCTGGTACTTTTCGAGTCGGGACTACCTTTTCCGCCCCCGCCGAACGAATTTTTAACCCGGCTGTTAATCTCACCTATTTTTCGCTGTTCGGCAGCAGCTTCGGCCAAAAGTCGTTCTTGTTCACGTTTTTGCCGCAGTTCTTCTGCTTTTTGCAAACGTTCGGCTTCGGCCAACCGTAATTTTTCAGGATCAACCTTTTCAGCCGCTTTTTTTTCCTTTTTGGGAACTGCTACCGATTTTTTCAATATCCTGAGTCGCAATGGCATCGTCGTCAGCAGCTTCAGCCACCTTCCTGGCAGGTGGAGGAACTACCATTTTTTCTGACGCCGATTCAATGGGTTTTAGCCCCGGGTCTTTTTCGCCGGGAGCTGGTTCCTCCATACCAAAACCAGTTTCCGAATCGCCAAAATTTACGAGAATACCTTCATCAGGAGGAGTTGGTATTGTGTTTAAAATACCGAAGTACATCAGGAAAAATACGATAAGCCCGTGTGTTAAAACCGTGCCAATAAATCCTTCCCTGTGTTCTAAAATGTACTTCATTTCGGTGCAATTTAAGTGCAATTTACCTTTTGCATTGCAATAAACGAAATATTCGGCTAAATATTATCAGGAATGGGTTGCTCGTTCAGAATATCCATGAATTCAATGGAAACCGACTTCAGGTTGGTAATTGCACCTTTTACGCTGGCAACAAGAATGTTGTAGGCAAAGTAAGCAATCAGGCCAACAACAAAACCAGCAACTGTTGAAATCAGTGTTTGGTAAATATTCGAGAAGATTAGCGTCAGGTTGAGCGCAGCGCCAGAACTGGCCATTTCGTAGAAAGCCTGAATGATGCCAACAATAGTACCGAGTATCCCGATCATTGGTGCAGCGCCAACAACGGTAGCCAAAATAGGGAGACGTTTTTCAAGCCGTGCAATTTCGTGGTTTCCAACATGTTCAATTGTAGTAGTAATATCAGCCAGAGAGCGGCCAATTCTGGAGATGCCTTTTTCAATCATGCGTGAAGTTGGCGTGTTTTCTTTACGACAGAGAGAACTTGCTGTTTCAATTCTGCCATCGCGAATGTGTTCGCGTAATCGGTTCATAAGCTTGGAATTGATTTTTCCAGCTTTGTAAATCGCAATATATCTTTCAAAAAAGATGAACAGTGCAACAAGTGTTAACACCAGGAGGGGGATCATTACCAGTTCGCTTTTAATGGCACTTTGAACAAGTTCCTTCATTAATCCACCGGAAGGATTGGTTTGACTGACCGGCTTTGCAGCATCAGTTAAATTAGTGCCTACCTGTAATAAAATAAAGTTTAACATATGAATTTTTGTTTTATCTAATCTGAATAAGAACGATTATTTTTATCCGATTAGTATTTGCTACAAAAATACGATATATTTAAATATAAATTCAAATGCCTCTGAATGGTGTGTATTTCATTGATTATCAATTAAATGAACTTGTTGTGTTTAACAAAGCTAATTTTGATTTTTTGGGCTCGAACGCAAATTTTTGCGCCGAAATACATTTTTGACCTTTTTCCATAGTTCTTCGAAATCGTTGAAATCTTCGCGGTAGGATAGCCCGATACCTTGCGTATATGGCGAGGTTTCGTATATAAGGTTGTTGTTCGAATGATTATAGGCTTTGAATTGGAGTTTGCCGTTATTTGTCAATTTAACATTAATATCGGCATCGCCAACCAGCGCATTGCTGTTTGTTGTTGTTCGTTGTGCCGCATTATTGCCAATATTCCCATTTATCGAAACCCGGTCGTTGAACATTTGGGTACTCAATGCAAGTTCAACTTCGTCGTTTGTTATCTGGTTTCCGGGTCTATAGTTGACACCTATGTCGAAGTCGTTGCTTATTTTTGATAACCAGTTACTTAGCTGGTTCGAGAACAATTCGCTGGCTGTTGAGCCAACAAGGTTATTTCCAGAACTGGAATAGCTTCCCCTCAAATATTCAGGAGTATAAAACTTGCCTAAAACAAGCAATGATAGTACCTGCTTGTTCATATCTTCTTCAGAACTAATGTATTGGGCAACCTCATCCCGAATCCTGGATTCGGTTGTTGGAAGTTCGATATTAAATTTGATGTCTGGATTGGTCAGGTTTTTGGTCAGGTTTATTTTACACATGACCGGAATTCGCTGGCTGTACGATGTTCCCTGTGTTGTTGTCAGCAGTTCGTTTAGCGAAGCTTTTAGTTTGTAAATTGCATTTAAATTAATTGAAGCCGCAGCGGGGTCGCCATTCCATTCAATGGTTCCGCCGCGCTCGATATCGAATTTCTTGTTGACGACATTTTTTAACGTAAATAAGTAATCGCCCTGGTCAACGGTATATTGTCCAAAGAGCGAAATATTATAATTGTTATCAATATTTACCCGTAAGTTTCCGGATCCCTGAGACCGAATAACATCTCCAATTTTTGAGTTATAGATCAGTTGGGCTTTTGCTTCGGGGGTTACCTGTACGTCGAATCGCATTTGTACGTCCGAATCGTCGAAAACCCTGACTTTTTCATTTTGCAGAGGTACGTATCCGTGTGAAACAAAGGTCAAAAAGTCGTATTCACGGGCATCATCTTCATATTCGAGATAAATATTCATTTCGGTTCCTTTTTCGGTTCGCGCAGTTCCCGAAATGAGTATTTGGTCTCCTTTACCGGTAATTTTTACGTTTCCGCTTCCAAACATCTTCCCGTAGAATTGTTGGTTTATCTCGGGAGTAGTGTTGATAGCCAGTATTTTACCACCTTTTTCTGTTTTTACCGAGAGGTCGTAAGTCATTTTTGAGAAAGTCTGGTGCTGGATTGTTCCGGCGAAAATTCCGGTGTTCCCAAAATCATCGTGAACTTTAATGTTCGGAAAGATTATTTTGTCGCCTGCAAATCGCGCTGAGTCGCTAAATGTATAATTTGCCTGTAAATCGGCGAGCATCAATCCTGCATTTTGTGCGTATAAGGCTCCGTCGTGTTTTATATGCCCCGATGGCCCGTGTATCCATACTTTGCCGGTAGCATCTCCATGAAAATTGGTAAAACTGCTACCCATTAATGGTTGTAAAATCAGGAGTGAGAAATGATTGAATTTCGTGTAAATTGACAGGCTGTCGATTTGAGGATTATAAGTGCCGTAAGCATGTAATAGTAGCTCTTTTTTTTCTGAATTTAGAAGTAGGTCGCCGTTAATTTCCTGCTTTTCGGGATCCCATCGGCTTTGAATATTTGCTTCGCCAAGAGGTTGGCCAAGCAGGCTTAGTTTGCCAACTTTAAGGTCGGATGTAAATAAAGGTTGATTATAAATATCGAAAATTGAAAGTACTCCATCCAGTTCACCTTCGAGGTCAAGATCATCGCCAATGAACTGATTTAGTGAATTTAAATCAACCTGGTTGAATATAAGGTTGAGTTTGTCGCTCTGGTTTTTATTGATGGATCCATCGGCCGTAATCGACTGGCTTTTATTCGAAATCTTAAGGTTTTTGATTTTCACCAGCGTCGAGTCAACCGAAACCATCGAAGAATTCAATAACCAAAGGCTATCAGCCATATACAGCCGCGATGGTTTTATTGATATTTCGACATGAGGCTTGTTTTTTTGCCTGAAAAATTTGGTTGATGTATTCAAAACACCGCTGTATGATTCCGATTCATAATTGTTCCATGCCAGTTTCGAATCCAAAACATCATCCGAAGCGTCAGATGTTAATGATAAATTGTATATTTTCAACTGGTTACCAATGTCGAGCTGGTCAATTTTATTCCGAACATGCAACCTGGAATCTCCGTCGATATTTAAGTTGAACTGGTGGAAAATTGTATTTTGGTATTCAACCATTGGAAATTGGGCTTTAACAGTCATTCGGTTTTTTTCCGAATTAATGCTGCCCTCGATTGTACCTGGTTCAATTTTTAAGTCGGGAAATAAAACGCTGGTAAATCGGTTAATATCTTTAAGGTTAAACTTAAAATCAAAGTTATTTATACTCTTTTGGTCGCTGTATGTTAAGCCGACTGACGGAAGATAATTACTTATAATCTTAAAAATTGTGTTGTGTAGATTATGCAATTGATACTTTCCACGAATGTCGGCGTCAAAAAAGTCAGACCTGATTTGTAATATGGGTTCAATCTCGCTAAAGGTCTTTAAATCAAAGTTATTAAACGTCAATGATCCGTTTTCGTTTTGGTAACTTCCTTCCCTGAAATGGATAGAGCCTGCCAGGTTGTCAATATTATTGCCCGTAAAGTTTGCGACTAAAGCAAATTTCACATTCGACTGGTTAAAACCATCGACTAATTTCAACGCTTTCAGGTTAGCTTTTTCAACCATAATGTCGAAGTTGAACACCGGGACAGGTACATTGAGGTTAAATCCTCCGTTAAACTGAAATTTAAGATTGGGATCGTTGGCGGTTAAAATACCTTTAAATTGCTTATTTTCAATGTCTCCGTTTAGCTCAAAATTCTTGTATTGATAATCGTTCATGGTTAAACTGTCGATTTTACCGGTTATTGTTGCGCTAAAATCGTTGGTTTGCTGGTTGAGCAGCCCTTTGATGTTCCCATTAAACGTTATTCGGTTAAGAAAATCGGATTGGGCAAGCTCGCTAAGTTTAAAGTTTACGGTTTTTATTTTCCCGTTAACCTTAAGTTTTTCGTCAGAAGAAGGGACAAAAGATAAGTCGGTGGTTACAACTCCCCATTTCGATCTGAAAGTTCCAAAAGCCACAAAGTCGCTGAGGAATCCGGTGAAATTTCCGTTGTATTCAATTATTCCGGCGTTGGCGAGTTGTTCCGGCAGCTTAACCTGGGTTAGCGGAAAGCTTTCGGGCAGTTTTACATCAGAAAGTTCGTTAAGATCGGCGAAAGATTGCTTTAAATCCATGTGCATGTATGTGCTGGCAAAATCGGGAAGCCCGCTCAGGTAAAAGTCAAAATTCAGTTGGGTGTTTTTTCGAACGCTCAAAGCAATGTTTTTGCCTTTTAAATTGGACAGGGTTCCTGAAATCTGCCCCGAAATATTTATTCTTTCGTCCATTCCTTTCAATTCCGGGACCAAAAGGCCAACATCTTTTAAACTGATGTGTGATTGTTTTAGGGCAAGATTAACTTTTAACTTCTTAATATTGAACTCGTTACCAAGTTTGCTTTTATCAATGGAAAGGTTGAGTTCTGTTATTTCAGAATCGGGCGTTTTTGCCTTTAGCTGGTTAATGATGATCGAATCTTTGGTTGCATTAAAGCTTGCCGAGAAGTTCTCCAGATTAAAATCTTTTTGGTCGTTCAGCTTAAAACTATTGATATTGAACGCGATATTGCTTTTACTAAAACTGACATCGGAAACGTCAAATGCAATATCGTTAAGTGTTATTTTTCGCGGCCCGGTACTATCAATAAAAGCATACCTGATTCGTGCGTCGCTAAATTCAAATTTTTTAAGCGATAATCCCAACTTCAATGAGTCGTTAGCCAGCGAATCGGTTTGTGAGTTTCCCAGTAAAAACTGGTAATTCGACTTTCCTTCGGCATCAAAACTTAAGTTCAGCAAAGTCTTTTCAAGTTTCAGCTTATTTATAGCAACAAATTGCTTTTTTATACTGAACGAATCAACTGTTGCCGACAACTCGTGAACAAATAAAAGTGAATCATGTTTTTGATCTTCAATTAAGACATCGTGGAGTAAAACTTTATTGAAGAAAACAATTGAAACACCTTTAACAGAGATTGTTGTGTTGAATTGTTTCGACAGTTTTTCGGCTATTTTCCCCGTGAGGTACGTTTGTACAGCCGGGCTTTGCAGTATTAACCACGAAGAAACAATCAGCGCCACAACAGTGCCAATAATGGGAAGCCCTATTTTAAGTGTTTTTTTGATAATTTTACCGCTCAATAATTTGATACAAAATAATACAAATAGACGTGAAAAACCAATCGGGTGACGAATTAAACGTTGAGTCCTGATAATTTATTGAATATTATGAGCGAAGAAAAAGATATATATATCCTTGCAATCGAATCATCATGCGATGATACCTCAGCATCAGTTATTTGCAACGGCGAATTGCGTTCAAACATTATTGCCGGGCAAAAAGTACATGAAGCTTATGGCGGTGTTGTTCCCGAGCTGGCGAGCAGGGCGCATCAGCAAAATATTGTTCCAGTTGTCGATCAGGCTATTAAGCAGGCTGGCATAAAAAATGAAGACATTACGGCTGTTGCCTTTACCCGTGGCCCCGGTTTGCTTGGCTCGTTGCTGGTTGGCACCTCGTTTGCCAAAGGTTTTTCGCTGGCAACCGGTGCTCCGATGATTGAAATTAACCATTTACAGGCGCATGTTTTGGCTCATTTTATTCGGGAAAAAGATACACGGTTTGATCCGCCCAAATTTCCATTTCTGTGCCTGCTGGTTTCAGGAGGGAACTCGCAGATTATTTTGGTGAAAGATTACCTGGATATGGAAGTTATTGGCCAAACCATTGACGACGCTGCCGGTGAAGCATTCGATAAATGTGCTAAAGTGATGGGCTTGCCTTATCCCGGAGGCCCGTTTGTCGATAAACTGGCCAAAGAGGGCAATGCCGAAGCTTTTAAATTTGCCAAACCGCGAATTCCTGATTACGATTATAGTTTCAGCGGGTTGAAAACCAGTTTCCTTTATTTCCTGAGAGACCAGCTAAAAGAAAATCCGAATTTCATAGAAGAACGGAAGGCTGATTTATGTGCTTCGCTTCAAAAAACAATTATCGATGTTTTGCTCGATAAACTGGTTAAGGCGGCTAAGGATTACAATATTCGCGAAGTGGCTGTGGCTGGTGGTGTTTCGGCAAATTCCGGCTTGCGCAACGCCTTAATTCAAACAGCCGAAAAGCGACGCTGGAAAATGCACATCCCCAAATTTGCGTTTACTACCGATAATGCAGCCATGATTGCTATCACCGGTTATTTTAAATACCAGAAAGGCGAATTTATAGGTATGGATGCAGTACCGTTTGCCCGAATGGATATCAAGGTTTAGTAAACAGTAATATAGGAAATTAGTACTACTTCTATTCCTGCGTTACTCCATTATTCCTTCAACTTCAGGTTAATTTATCCCATTCCACCATTCTTTTTGTTCTTCAATGTTGTTTAAATCAACCACTTCTCCAATCATCGGATGAATAATTGGAAGGTTCAGCCGGTGCGCTTCCCGGGTAACCCTGATGATTGATTCGTCCCACGGATGTAAAGCTAAGGCAAACTTTGCCCAATGAACCGGCATCAATATTTTTGCTTTTAAGTTGATTGCTGCCTGTACCGTTTGTTCGGGCATCATGTGAATGTATTTCCACGATTTGTTGTACTGCCCACATTCGAGCAAAGCCAGGTCGAAAGGGCCATGTTCGGCGCCAATTGCAGCGAAGTGTGTGTCGTATCCCGAATCGCCTCCAATAAATATTTTTTTCGACGGAGTTTGCAAAACAAACGAAGACCATATGGATTGATTCCGTTTGAACCCTCTTCCGGAGAAATGCCTTCCCGGAGTAGCTGTTATAACGAATCCCAATTCAAGTTTGCTGGTCTGGTTCCAGTCGAGTTCAATAATTTGGTCAGGCGAAAAGCCCCATCTCTGAAAGTGAGCGCCAACGCCAAGTCCGGTGATAACTTTGCCAAATTTTAATTTTGTAATGGTTTGATAGTCCAGGTGGTCCCAATGATCGTGAGTTATCAGAAGATAATCAATTGGAGGAAAGTCTTCGGGAGCGTAAACATCGGTACCTTTAAAACTATTGACCATGAACGAAAATGGTGAGGCATGACCCGAAAATACCGGATCAACCAGTATCTTTTTACCATCAATTTGTAGAAAATACGACGAATGCCCGAACCAAATCAATATGTTTTTGTCGGGAGCAAGGTTTTTTAGGTTGGTTTTTACGGAAGGCAAAGTTGTTTCGGGCGACTTGCGCCTGTTTACCTTAAAAATTCCATCCCTGATTACCTCGAATTTCGATACATCTTCGGCAAAAGTTGGCGTAAAATTCAGGTTCTGAAATTCACCATTCCGGTAGTTCGGCGATTGCTTTACCCGGTTCAAGCTTTTGCCGGAAGGTAATTGCCCAAATTGCGTTTGATTGACAATTATGATTGTAGCCAGTATAACTAGCAGAATAACAGATATAATTACGAACATAACTCTTCTCATTTTAATGGATTTTCTTTAGCCAGAATTTTAACATCGTCGATTTCTAAAATATTTTTACGATACCCAACCAACGAAGCATTAATCATAGCAGCTGCCAGCTCTTTTAAAGTAACCATAAATCCCGGATTTACAGCTTTTAGCAATTTGAAAAGCCATTTCAGGTATTTATAGGTCTTGTAATAAGTTTGGCTGGGGCGCAAAGGCAAAAATGGTTCAATTCCTCCTGGCCTGAAATTGTAAACCTGCTTAAATGGAAGTTTCATCAGGTCGTTTTCGGTTTTGCCTTTTACCCGCGCCCACATTCTTTTTCCGCGTTCGGAGCTATCGGTTCCGGCTCCCGAAACATAGCAAAAGGTCATATTGGCATTGATTGAAGCTAATGTTCGGGCAAAATTAAGCGCAAGAGTGTGCGTCAGGCGTGTGTAGTCGGCTTCGCTTTTGCCTACGGAAGTTACTCCCATGCAAAAATAGCAAGCCTGATAATCTTTGAGTTGCCCGGCTAGCGACGAAATATCCGATAAGTCCTGGTGTATAATTTCAGTCAGCATGGGATGTTTATACCCGGTTGGGTTCCTTGTAATTACGAGTATCTTATCTATGGCTTGATGGTTAATACATTCATATAGAACACCTTCTCCAATCATTCCGGTAGCTCCGGTTATAATAACATTTAACTTATTCATTTTTCTCTAAATTTTAACTTTTATTATTAAATCAGACGATTTATGCCCTTTTATATTTTAAGTATTGGCATAATATTTGAAATTTACCGACATGTAGAAAAAAGCAATATTATGAAACAATCGAACCTTGTCTTTTTCGGCATTTGCCTGGTTATTTTTTCAAGTTGTTCTACGCCTAAAGAAATTATCAAGTTGAAACCTCAGTCTGACAAAACAAGTTGGTTCTATGGTCAGGAATTTACGGGCGATTCGGTTTTTGGGGTAATTGCCAAGGTTGCATTCGACGAAATTCAACCACCCTATTATGCTTTTGATGTTGAGGTGGTGAATCGCTCGAATATGGACTACCTGGTCGATCCTTCTCAAATGTTTATAGTTCCGTTGGATGGTAACGGGAAACCTTATAAGGGAGACACCATTCATGCCGCAGACCCGGAAGAAAAGATTATGGAAATGGATCGAAAACTCTCGGTGAATGCTTCCAACCGGAAAAACGGTCTTGGCCTGACTCTTTTGGCTGCCGGAATTGATATTGCTACAGGAATAGCTGTTTTAAGCGACGATAACCCGAGAAATGATAATTTGCGAACCGACTTATTGCCGGTGGCAATGGCCGCCAATGCCGAAACCAAATATGTTGCCCAGGATTTGAATGAACTTCGGGATGCATGGAAATCGACGACTTTGCGAAAAACAACTTTGCAAAGTGGTTTTTCGATACACGGAAAATTATTGGTTCCGCTAGTGCCCGATGCTTCTTATATTCAGCTGAATGTGCCGGTTGACAACGGAATGATCAAGATAAATTTCATGCAGGTTAAGTTTTTGCCTTAAGCAGGGTGAGAACACAAAAAAGTCCGGATTTTAAAAACTTAAAATCCGGACTTTTTTATCACTTTAACCTTTTGAGCTATTTTTCCTGAGTTTTCAGGTGTTTATCGAGGAATGCCAGCATTGATCGGTAGAAATCGAACCGATTTTCTTCGTTATGGAATCCATGACCTTCATTGTCTTTTACCATGTATTCAACGGCGATACCGCGTTTTTTTAGCGCGTCAACAATTTGATCCGATTCGGCTTTGTTTACACGTGGATCGTTGGCTCCCTGCGCAACAAAAAGCGGCGCTTTAATCTTGTCAACCAAAAATACAGGAGAAGTTTCTGCCAATTTTAAACTGTCGGTTTTGGGGTTTCCCACCATTTCGTATAGCATATCGAGCATTGGTTTCCAATATGGCGGAATGGTTTTCATAAAAGTGAACAGGTTCGAAACGCCCACATAGTCAACTCCGGCAGCATATAATTCAGGAGACAACGTAAGACCAGCAAGTGTGGCATAACCACCGTAGCTACCACCATAAATAGCAACCCGTTTGGGGTCGGCAATTCCCTGATCGGTCAGCCATTTTACACCGTCGGAAATATCATCCTGCATGGTGCGGCCCCATTGTTTGAACGATGATTCCCAGAATGCTTTCCCGAAACCGGTCGAGCCACGGAAATTCATTTGCAAAACAGCATAGCCGTTGTTGGCCAGGAACTGCACTTCGGGGTTAAATCCCCAGTAATCGCGGGCCCACGGACCTCCGTGTGGATTAATAACTACCGGAAGATTTTTAGGATCGTATCCTTTAGGTAAAGTCAAATAACCCTGAATGGTCAATCCATCGCGCGATTTATAGGTAATCGGTTTCATGTCGCACAGGTCTTTTTCGTTGAGCCACGGACTTAAATCGGCCAGTTTTTTCAGCTCGCCCGAAGCTTTGTCGAACATGTAATAAGTACCGCGGGTTTTGTCAGAATAAGTGCGGATCATGTATTTGTCTTCAGCCAAACTGGTGCTGCCAATAGAAACCTGGTACCCCGGAAGTTTTTCTTCCAGCTTCTTTTTCATCGCTTCGGCATCTTTATCGAAGAAATGTTCTTTCTCCATGTCGGTAGTCCACGAAACCGAGAGCAGCTTTTTATCTTTTCTTGAATAGTCAACACCTTCAATGTCGGCTTCCTGTGTTTCGAAGAGAACCTGTGTTTCCTTGCTGGTCGCCGGATCGAAAATGACCAGCGCACTTTTGTCGCGCCCAAGGTTCGACAAGGAGTAGAGCATTTTATTGTCGAAAGTGAATAAAACCGGCGACATCGTTTCTTTGAAGCTTGTGGTCAGAATCGGTTTGAACTGATCTTTTTCGGCCTCGCGGTACAAAATTGTTTGGTTTACACCGTCGGAAACTGTTGCTAACCGTAACTTTCCGTCATGATCGGTCATCCAACCCATGATATTTCCAGGGTTTTCAGCCAATTGAGTCATTTCGCCGGTAACAACATTCAACCGGTATGGATCGAAAACCTGCGGATTGCGTTTATTAAGCCCTACAATAATTTGGCCTTCAACATCTTTCAGATCATCAATCAGTTCGGTTCGTACTTTCTCAAAAACAGTGAGTCCTTTCAGGTCGCTTCCATCAATGTTTACGCCATAAAGCTGGAAATTTTCGTCGCCTCCGGTGTCTTTCAGGAACAAAATGCGGTTATTGCCTTTCCAGAGGTAACCAGCAATATCACGGTCTTTTTCTGATGTAATTCGGATCGCTTGTTCAGTCCCAATTTTCTGGACAAAAACATTTAAGCGTTTTTCCCAGGGAGCCAGGTACGAGAAATATTCGCCGTTGGGCGAAAGGCGGAAAGCCGTTTTTTCAGGATTTTTGAAAAAGTTTTCCATTGCAATTTGAGGAGCCTTTTCGGCAGCTGGTTTACACGAGCCAAACGCCGCAAGGACAAGTAAAATCAAAAGAAATCTGTTCATAGCTTTGTTTTTAGATTGGATAATTGTATTTCAATAAATAGCCAAACGATGTTGAATGGAATTTATTATTTCTGTTTATTCGTAATCAAAACGTTATAAAGTTACAGAATATTAAGCGTTTCTATAATTTTTTCATGATTTAGCAAACATATTAGGCTCGTAAAAGTTTTATTCTAAAAAAGAAAAATTGATTAGTCGTTCGAAAATAGCTGTCACTTTGGTAACCGGGTTCCTTGGCTCGGGGAAAACCACTTTAATCAACAATTTGCTTTTGCAAAACCAGAATGTGAAGATTGTTGTTCTTGAAAATGAGTTTGGTGACATTTCCATTGATTCGCATTTAATTACCAATTACAGCTCCGCAAAAATTGTTGAATTGAACAATGGTTGTATTTGTTGCAGCCTTTTCAACGAATTTTCGCTTGCCCTTCAGGAAATGGTGAGGCGAGGCAGCGAATTTGATCAACTCATAATAGAAACTACCGGAGTTGCTGATCCTGAATCAATTATTGAGCCGTTTTACCAGGATTTGGAATTGTTACGGCTTTTCGAATTCAAAGGAACCATTTGCGTGGTTGATGCACTTAATTTTGAAGGAGAAACAGGCCAGTTTGTACAAATGAAGCAGGTCGTCTTGAGCGATTTGATTTTGTTGAATAAGACCGCAGAAGTTTCTCCTGAAAAGCTTAGCCATATCCGCCGGAAGGTTTTTGCGCTAAACACAACAGCGTCGCTTATCGAAACAGATTATGCGAAAATTGATGCCGCACAATTGAATTTACTGCACGCCGGAATTGAGGATGATTTTGTGAAGAAGCTTCGGAAACCGATTTTTTGCGAGCCTGAACAAATTGATTTTCACAGTTTTTCGGTTCGGTTTGGTGGTAGCCTGGATGAAAAGCGCTTCCGTGATTGGTTCACTTATTTTGTGTCGTTCTATCGAAAGAAAATTTTCAGGATAAAAGGCTTGCTGATTTTTGAGAACAGTCCGGTTTATAACGTCGTTCAGGCTGTTGGCGGTACATTTACCATTGCCGAAGGAGCAATGATCAATCCGTTTGAAACGCCCGAAAATGTGTTGGTTTTTATCGGGAAAGACGTCTGTAAATACGAAATAGAAAAGATGTTTGATGAGTTTTTGTTCACGGCGTTCTGATTTAGTGAGCAGGCGACTGTAAGTCACCTGCTCACTAAAAAAGTTAGCTGTTGAACGGATCGGTTACAAAAGGCCGGACATCGGTAAGCAGCATTCCGGCAGTTTGAGCGGCCTGCATTCCCAGTTCTCCATCTTCAAAAACCTGGCAATATCGGGGTTCAACATTCATTAATTCAGCGCATTTCAAAAAAGTATCAGGCTCTGGTTTGTGGCGGTCAACATCGTCGGCAGTTACAATTACATCAAATAAATCATCAATTCCCAATTCTTCGAGTTGTAACATGGCGCTTTTACGGCTGGCACCTGTTCCAATAGCCATCGGCATTTGCCCGTGAGCTTTTTTCATCAGGTCGATAACAGCGTCGTGTGGCTTAATTTGGTTGATATTTCTCCAGAATTCCTTTTGCTTGAGCGCAACCAACTCTTCGGCTTTAATTGAAAGATTTTGTTCTTTGATTATTCGTTCAGCAAAACTTATCGTGGGAGCCCCGGTCATTTCAACCATAATGCGCTCGTCAAATGTACAATTCAGTTTCTCGCAGACAGCGTGCCAGGCCACAATGTGCACCGGAAGCGAGTCGGAGAGGGTTCCGTCCAAATCGAAAATCAGGGCTTTGGCTTCGGGATATATTTTAAGTTCCATGTCATTCAATTTTGTGGTGACAAAATTAACAAAGTTTTTAGGCTTCCTGTTTTCAGTGGTTAAAAGGCCGGAAGCTGCGCTAAGTTTCACGCAAACTTAACTTGTATCAAGGCTTTTTTTAATGCTATCATTCAATCGATCAACAAAAAACATGATTGGTTAATTTGGGAAATCAAATTAATTTTCTAAAATTTGCAACCCTACCAGTTCCTACCAGTTGGAAGGGTAGTTGCCAAATTTCTAACTTAAATCAAAACTTTATGAGGTATTCTCTTTTATTCCTTGCTTTTCTTATGGCTGTTGCAACCAGCTCGTGCAAAAGCAAGTACAATAACAAAGTTTTTCAGGAAAAATCTCCGCGCGATTGGGAGAATCCGGCTGTTAGCGAGATAAATCGTGAAACTCCGCGTGCCTATTTTATTCCGTATGCCGATGCTGAGCAGGCTATGCAGTACGACATCTGGAAATCGCCTTTTATCCAGAGCTTGAATGGAACCTGGCAGTTTAACATTGCTCACACACCCGAGCTTCGTCCGTTTTATTTTTTTATGGATGATTATGATACCAGCGACTGGAAAACCATTACAGTACCCGGAAACTGGGAGCTTCAGGGATACGATGTTCCGATTTATGTGAATGTTCAATATCCGTTTAAACCAACTCCGCCTTATCCTCCTAAAAATTACAACCCGGTAGGTTCGTATAAACGTACTTTCACAATTCCTGAAAACTGGAACGGGCAGGACATTTACCTTCATTTTGGCGCTGTTTCTTCAGCTATGTATGTGTGGGTGAACGAACAACAGGTTGGTTACAGCGAAGACAGCAAAACTCCGGACGAATTTAACATTACCAAATACCTGAAAAAAGGCGAAAACTCGCTGGCCGTTGAAATATATCGCTGGTGCGATGGTAGTTACCTCGAAGATCAGGATTTTTGGCGCATGAGCGGTATTACCCGCGACGTTTTCCTGATGGCGCGTAACCCACAACATATTCGCGATTTCAGGGTTTCGTCGCCGTTGGTAAATGCTTATAAAGATGGCGACTTTAAACTTTCGGTTGAACTTGCAAATTCAGCACAAACAACTCCAAATGTGACTGTTGAAGCTGTTTTGATGGATGGCGAAACCAAAGTTGCTGAAATGAAACAAGCCGCTCAAACTGCTGCACAACCGGTAACTGTTACTTTAGCTGCCAGTATTCCGAATGCCAAAGCATGGTCGTCAGAATATCCAAATCTTTATCATTTGTTGGTTACGCTGAAAGATGAGTCGGGTAAAATCATCGAAGTTTTGCACCAGGAAGTTGGTTTCCGTACCGTTGAAATTAAAAACGCACAATTGCTGGTGAATGGCGTTCCGATTTATGTGAAAGGAACTAACATGCACGAACACAACGAAATAACCGGCCACTACCAGGATGAGGCTACTATGCTGAAAGACATCGAGTTGATGAAAGCGCACAACATCAATGCTGTTCGTTGCTCGCATTATCCCGAACCTGAACGCTGGTACGAACTCTGCAACGAATATGGGATATTCCTGGTTGACGAAGCCAATATTGAGTCGCACGGAATGGGCTATGGCGAAAAATCGCTGGCCCAAAGACCCAACATGGAAGGATGCGCACCTTTTCCGTACCAAAAAACATGTTCGAGCGCGATAAAAACCAACCGTCAGTTATCATTTGGTCGTTGGGCAACGAAGCAGGAAATGGTGTAAATTTCGACGCCACTTATGCTTACCTGAAATCGGTTGACCAAAGCCGCCCGGTTCAATTTGAACAAGCTCATGGTGGACCAAATACCGACATCATGTGCCCCATGTATGCACCGCATGAAAAACATGGAAGATTATGCCAAGGGCAAACCTGAAAAACCATACATTCAGTGCGAATATGCCCACTCGATGGGAAACAGCACCGGCAACCTTCAGGATTACTGGGATTTGATTGAGAAATATCCTGTTTTGCAGGGCGGTTTTATCCGGGACTGGGTTGAACAGGGAATCCTGACCAAAGACGCCCAGGGCAACAAATTTTGGGCTTATGGCGGCGATTTGGGGTAGCGGATACTTTGCCAACCGATGGCAATTTTTGTTGCAACGGGATTAATCAATGCCAATCGCACTGCAAAACCTGCACTTTACGAAGTTCGGAAAGTATATCAGAATATTGGTTTTAAGGCTGTTAACCTGAATTCTGGAGAAATTGAAGTGGTTAATAAGCATTCGTTTACCAATCTTTCGGAGTTTGTGTTTTCGTATGAAGTGATTGCCGACGGTCAGGTTTTGAAATCAGGAAAGATTGATAATCTTGATGTTGCGCCTCGTTCAGGTACGAAGATCAAAATTGATGTTGCTGTTGATACAAAACCTCAAACCGAATATTTCCTGAATGTGTATGCCAAACTGAAAAAACCAGAAAGGCATTTTACCAGCCGAAACTCAATTGGCTTATGAGCAATTTAAGCTTCCATTCTTCAAAAAGGGCAGCGGCAACTCCGGTGAAAAGCTTGCCTGCATTGAAAGTGAAAGAAGAAGGTAACTTGATTGTTGTTGACGGAAACGGGTTCAAAGCAACCTTCAGTAAAGACGAAGCGACGCTGAAAAGCTATGTGTTCGACGGGAAAAGAAATGTTGCTGAACGGGCCGGTTCCAAACTTCTGGCGTGCGCCAATCGACAACGATTTTGGCAACTGAACTCGATAAACGTAGCCGCGTTTGGAGAAAAGCCGGTGAGCAGAAGACTGTTAAATCTGCTACCTTAAAACAAGAAGGAAGCGAAGCCATTGTGACTTTCACTTTTGATTTGAACGACGATAACAAGGAAGTAATTGCCCATTATAATTCAACGTATAAAGTTCTTGGGAATGGCGAAATTTTGGGTTACCAACGATTTCAAAATGGCTAAAGATCAGCTTCCCGAAATCATTCGCTTTGGGGTAAACCTGGTGATGCCGCGCGAGTTACGACCAAATCAGCTGGCTGGGCCGTGGCCCGCACGAATCGTATGCCGACCGCTATACCAGCGCTTTGGTTGGTTTGTATTCGGGCGCTGTGGCCGACCAGTATTTCCCCTATGTTCGTCCGCAGGAAAATAGGCAACAAGGTCGATGTTCGCTGGGTGACAATAGCCAATAAAGAAGGTGTTGGATTCGAGTTTGTAGGAATGCCTTTGCTTTCGGGTTAGCGCACATCACCAGATTATGGAAGATTTTGAATCGCCCCGACAGAACAGACGGTCGCGTGAAGGAAGGACAGAAAATGGTTCGTCGTCACATCAACGATGTGAAACCACGCGATCTGACTTCGGTAAACATCGACTATAAACAGCAAGGCGTTGGTGGTGACGATAGCTGGGGCGCCTGGACTCACGACGAATATCGTTTGCGCGAAAAAGCTTACAATTATTCGTTCCGCATTTGTCCGTTGCGTGCTGGCGAAAAACCAGTTGAAAAGGCCAAGACGATTTACCAATAAAACGATTGACCCAGGAAGATCGGGGAGGAGCCGGAAGATTTGAAGAAAGTCTTCCGGTTTTTTCTTCGAAAAAGCGAAGAGATCAAAATATCTCCATTACCTTCTGCAAATCTTGTTATACGGGCAATAGCTGCATTTCCCGGAGTCTTTTACCTGGTCGTAAACTGTTTCTGGATGAAAGATTTCCGACAAAACCGACGAAAATATCTCTCTGAATTCGTTGGTGAAGCGCTGGTAAAAAAGCTTATTCCCATTAATAACTACGGAAGGATCGAAACTCATCGTCGAACAGGTTATCGAGCTTATAAATGGTTGGCAAAATTGGCTGTGATTCAGCCCGGTTCAGAATATCAGAATAAATTAAAGTCTGGAAAATTTCTTTTCGCCTTTCGCTGTAATTCCTGTCAATCAATTGGTTCCAGTCTTTAAAGTCGAGTTTCAGGTTTCGGCCTGTTTTGTAGTCAACAATCCGAATTCCGTCAACAGTTCGATCAAGGCGGTCAACAATTCCTCCCACTTTAATTTTCAGAATTTTATCTCCCGATTGAACTTCAAAATCTTCAACATAGTCTTTTTCGAGCGACAAAACTTCGAAGGGCGTAAATTTGATGTCGTTTTTAATTAACTGAACGATATATTCGCGAATGTGATTGGCAATTAAAATACTTTGGCCTGAAAGTTTCACCGTTTGAGCTTCTTCGGGTTTCATCCTGAAATATTGAACAGCAATGGATTCCAGAATTTTTTCATCAATCTTTTTACGGTCGGCGGCCAGCATTTTCAGTGCATGTTCCTCAACGGTTTTTCCAACAAAGGGCAGATATAGTTTCTCGATGGTGTAATGGAACAGGTTCCCGAAAAGTACAGCATCAATTTCTTCTTTGAGCTCTTCCTTTTCCTTAATTCCGGCGAGGTATTTAAAGTAGAATTTCAACCGGCAGTCGAGCCAGGTATTGATGGCGCTTGGGCTCAGTTTTGATGTCGAATAGCGGGTAACTAGCTGATTGATATATTTTTCGTTGCTCCGAATCTCGATTGGTTCGTTACTCGTTCCCTTGAAATTGAAACTGAGGTTCACTTCCTCTATTTTGAAGTCGGAATCAAATTGGAGCTGGTACAAAAAGCGGCTTTTTTCGGAAAACGAAACTCCTTCAGTAATCGAATTATAAACAATCACCGTGTTGTGGTTACGTTGTATCAGCCGGTAAAAATAGTAGGCATACATGGCATCGCGGTCTTCGTAGGTAGGCATACCAAAACCTTTGCGCAAGTGGTATGGAACAAACGAATGGCCGGGTGCAATGCGTGGCAAAAAGCCTTCGTTGGCCGAGAAAAGTATTAAATTCTCAAAATCGAGGCAACGGGTTTCGAGCAATCCCATGATTTGTAGGCCGGTAAGCGGCTCTCCTTCAAACGGAATTGAAATTCGTTTCAAACCCTGATCAAGCAGCCGGAACATGATTTTGACCGGAAAATCAGGAATAGTTAGCGCCAGAAGCGAATCCTTTAACCGCTGAATAGCCAGGTAAGCCTGAAAAATGTATTCCGACTCCAGTTGATGTTGCTCATCACGCGCCGGATTATATTTCAACGAAAGCTCCTTTAAAATATCCAGAAAATAATCAAGCACATCGTTCCAGTTGTCGGGGCTTGAAAATAATTTGGCTACGAACATACTGATTTTCAGTTCAGAAGCATTGATGTATATTTTATTTCGGCGGTGAATTTCTGAAACAAAATCTTTGATTTCGTTGGTAACGACAAACTGGTGGTTCAATAAAGCGACTACAGGCTTGTAATAAAAAACAGCCGATTTGGCCGAACGGCGAATATTGCGTTGCAGACTAATGAGTTGCGAAATAAACCCATAAACCGGAGTATTTGCAAATGGATAGCCCATCGTGATGTTTATTCCCCGGAAATGGGTTCCGACGGATGAAATTACCGGAATTAAAAGGTTTTCGTCGGCCAGAACAAAAGCTGTGTTGTCGAACCGTGAATTCACGCCAAAGTTGTCAATCACGCCTGGCAGGTTGATTGCCTGCGCCTGGGTGATGTTTCCGGGTACTGCAACCAGCTTAATTTTTCGCTTAAAAGTTTCTGCATCTTCCAGCTTAAAATCTTTGGGCTGAGGAAATTGAACCAGGTTTGTGCGAAGAAAACTTCCGGCTTCATTTTCCCGATCCTTCAGGTAAAATTCGGAGTAATCCCAGAAAAACATGGCTTTTTTCTGCTTCTCCAATTTCCTGAAAATAGCTTTCTCGCAATTGTTTAGCGCGTTGAATCCTACAAATACATATTTTGGGGCCGACAATTCGGCTAATTGGCTTTCAGTCAAAGCTTCGGCAACTTCCCGGTAAATCATTCCCGAATAGCCAATTCCGTTTTGTGCAAGCGATGTTTTAAACTGATGGTAAATTTCGGCCAGTTTTATCCAGATACCAATAAATTTCTCCTTGTTGAACGAACTGGGTACTTTCTCAAGGTTCCCCCAGAAATCTTCGATGGCTTTTCGCTGTTCGTCGGTGAGGTAATCAAATTGATTTTCAAGTTCTTTCAGGTCGGCAATATTTCGGAACAAATCGTCGGCATTGAGCAAATATTTGTCGATGTCGTCGAAATCGCCCAGTAAAATTTCGCCCCAAAAAAAGAACTCGTCCAGCGATTCATTGTGTCCTGTTACTTTGCTGTAAATTTCCTGAAGTTTTAAAACCAGCGAAACTGTATCGGCTTCCTGAAGATTGGTAAGCCGGTATATCAATTCGCTGATGGTAACAACTTCAGGCGAAAGCATTGGTTTTTCGATCAATTCATTGAGGTAAGCGGTGAAAAAAACACCGGCTCTTCGGCCCGGGAAAACCAGGCAATAATCGCTCAGTTCGTCGCGATGATAAGTGTATAAATAGTGGGCAACTTGCTTTAAAAAAGGATTCACGGAATAAAAATCAAGGTTAACAAATCAGATTTAAGGTTTAAAGGTAAAACTAAATTGGCGCTTTGACACACCGAGATGACGCTGATTCTGGATATTTCTGCATGAAAATAGTGGCTTCGAAGAGGAAAGCAATTTAAAATCAGTTCATTTAATTATTTCTTATAATTCCAGATTTGGACAGAAACGAAGGTTTCATGTATTTTCGCACCTCAATTAAAAAACAATTGCATGAAAGGCTTTTTGACTGTTATCTTGCTGATTCTTTCCAACTCGTTTATGACGATGGCCTGGTATGGGCATCTCAAGTTTGCCGAAATGAAATGGTTCAACAAACTGGGAATTGTAGCTATAATACTGATTAGTTGGGGAATCGCATTGTTCGAATATATTCTTCAGGTACCGGCAAACCGCATGGGATACAAAGAAAACGGAGGACCATTTTCGCTGTTGCAACTCAAAGTGATTCAGGAAGTAATCACATTAATTGTATTTACAGTATTCTCGTTGATGTTCTTCAAAAACGAAAATTTTAGGATGAACCACTTAATTGGCTTTGCTTTCCTGGTACTGGCGGTGTACTTTATCTTCAAAAAATAATATTTCGAAAAATGTCATTCGTCATTGGGAAAAGTGGAACCAACCCTTTTTTTTCTAATGACCAATGACTGTTGTTTCTCCTGAAAGAAGTCATTAGTCATTGAGAAAAAGGGCATATTAGTCAAAAATATTGACCTACCCTATTTCGGATAGTACACTTATAATTAATTCGCTTAAGAAACATCGAATAAAGCCAGGTAGCAGCCATATCTACTGTAACCTCATCCTTTTTTTTAGATACCATAAAGCCTGATACGTTCAGAATGAATCCATGCAGAAAGACCTAAACCGATATTAACCCCGATGGTATCGCCACCAATAACATTCTGAATAATTGTTTTCTAACTGGTAGATGATTCTAAGTTATTCGTTTTGAGGTAACCGCAAAAAAAAATGCTACCCGAGAGTAGCATTTTCAACGATTATTTATTATTTTCTGGGTTTCACACCTTGTTGTTTCGACATTTCCTCCAGCTTTTGCTGAAATTTCGATTTTGTGACCGGCTTCTTTTTATTGAGCTGGATTTGAGCCCTTATTTTATCTTCGTCAATCATGAATCGGAAAGCATACATCTGACCAATCGTGATAACATTCGCCAGGAAATAATAGTAGCTTAAGCCTGAAGCGTATCCATTCAGAATAAATAAGAACATGACAGGCATCAGGTACATCATCGTCTTCATTCCAGGCATGGCGTCAGTACTTTGGGTCTGAGAGTTCATGTATGTCGAGATAATAGTGGTAATAGTCATCAACAAACAGAATAAACTAACATGATTGCCATAAAATGGAATGGTAAATGGCAATGTAAATATGGAATCATAGGTCGATAAATCGTTTGCCCAAAGAAAACTTTGCTGCCGCAATTCGATGGAAGTTGGAAAAAAGAAGAACATTGCAACCAAAACAGGGAATTGAAACAACATCGGCAAACATCCGCCCAATGGGTTTACACCAGCCTTCTTATACAGATTCATTGTGGCCTGTTGTTTTTCCATCGGTTTATCGCTCCCAAACTTCGCATTAATCTCATCAATTTCAGGCTTTAAAGCTTTCATTTTGGCCTGAGAATGATACGATTTATAGGTAAATGGGAAGATTATAAGCTTAATAAAAATGGTAAGCAGTAAAATGATGATCCCAAAGTTATTGATGTATTGCCGTAAGAAATTGAACGTCGGAATAATAATCCACTTATTAACCGGGCGAACAATTGCATACCCCAGGTTAATCTGGCGTTCGAGCGAAAGACCATACTGTTTCAGCGTTGAATAATGACTTGGTCCAAAATAAAACTTCATTTTCATGCTTTCCGAGTCTTTTCCTTCGTAAGGCAATGAAATATCTGCCTTAAAATTCCCGACATACTTCGGGTCTTCTTTGGTCAGTTCGGTTTTAATGTCAGCCGAAGGAAGCGGAGTTTCAGCAATTAAAGTTGAAGCAAAAAATAACTGTTTAAAGCTGATCCATTGCGTCTTAGTGCGCAAACTTTCGGAACCCGATTTCCCGGTAGATAGCTTTTCAACATCGTCGTCAAGAAACTTATAATAAATAGTCGAATAGCTATCTTCACCATAACTTGATTGTCTTTCCTGGCGTGGCATCGCTATATTCCAGTTGAAACTAGGCGAATTGGATGTAACCGTGATCACATCCTGCATACCTTTGGTAATCACCTCAAATCCAATCAGGTAAGAGTTGTAGGCTAACGAATATTTGTACTCCAGGTATTTACCGTCGCCTACCGACAAGCGCATAGCGAAATCTTTTGATTCGCCTTTATATTCTTCCATTCCTTCATGGCCTTTTTTTACTGCCGGACCTGTAACGGTTTTACTGGCAGAAGAATCTGAAGGAATAAAATAGAACGACTCAGTTTCGATACTCCTGTTTTGTGAAAAGAAATTTACACCAAACTTGCTGGTATTTCCTTCAAATAAAACAAGAGGCTTTCCCTGGTAGGTTTTATAATTTTTTAGTTCAACAGAATAAATCCGTCCTCCTTTGTTCGAGAAAGTGACCTTCATCAGGTTATTCTCAACGGTGTAAAATTTTTCTTTTCCGATAGAAGCTGCGGCAAAAGCTCCAAATTTTTCTTTTCTGGCCTGATCTACAGCCGATAATGTGCTATCGCTGTGCAAAGTTGACGATATTGAAGTTTGTGCTTCGGCTAACTTAGCTTCAGAAATTGCTTTCTTTTCCTGCTCTGTACGAACTTGCTCAATTGAATCGTGTTGACGTTTAGCGGCAGCTATTTGCTGTTCCGAGGGGCGGCTGAAATAGCTAAAACCAATAAGAATTAAAAAAATAAGAACTACACCAATTATCGAATTTCTATCCATAAAAAAATTGATTAATTACCGAGCGCTGCTTTTATGAAAGCAACAAACAACGGGTGAGGTTTTAAAACTGTACTGCTATACTCGGGATGAAACTGCACTCCAACAAACCATTTGTGTCCAGGTATTTCAATTACTTCTACAAGATTGGTATCTGGGTTTAAACCGACGGCTTTCATGCCTGCTGCTTCAAATTCAGCTAAATACTTGTCGTTAAATTCGTACCGATGACGATGACGTTCTTTGATTTCCGGTTTGTTGTATGCCTTAAAAATATTGGCTTCCTTATCCGAAATGACGCACTTGTAAGCGCCTAGTCGCATGGTTCCGCCTTTTTCGGTTATCCCTTTTTGTTCCTCCATCAGGTCGATAACCGGGTATTCGGTCTTGTCGTTCATCTCGGTTGAGTCAGCATTGGCAAAACCTAAAATATTACGGGCAAATTCAATTACTGCAATCTGCATTCCGAGACAAATACCAAAAAAAGGAATATTATTTTCGCGAACGTAACGGGTGGCAATAATTTTCCCTTCAATTCCGCGATGGCCAAATCCCGGCGCAACAATAATACCTTTCAATCCTTCCAGTTTTTTGGAAACATTCTCTTCGGTAATTTTTTCTGAATGAATAAACCGTACTTTTACTTTACAGGAGTTCATTGCACCTGCATGTATAACTGCCTCGCTTATTGACTTATAAGCATCCTGAAGTTCAACATATTTGCCAACAAGGCCAATCTCAATTTCGTGCGATGGATTTTTCAGTTTCTTCAAAAAGTCGTTCCAATCGTCAAGTTGCGGTTCATCTTTCAACGGAAGAGCCATTTTGCGCAAAACAATTTCGTCTAAACGTTCTTCCCGCATTTTGTTAGGAACATCATAAATTGTAGGCACGTCTATCGATTGAATGACGGCATCGCGTTCCACATTACAGAATAGAGCAACTTTGCGTCGTAAATCGGCGCTTAATTCGTGCTCGGTGCGTAAAACCAGGACATCAGGTTGAACGCCATTTTCGAGCAATGCTTTCACCGAATGCTGTGTTGGCTTGGTTTTCAATTCGCCTGATGCTGCAAGGTACGGAACAAGAGTAAGGTGAATAACCAAGGCATTCGAACCCAATTCCCATTTCAGCTGACGAACGGACTCAATGTAGGGTAACGACTCAATATCACCAACCGTCCCTCCTATTTCTGTTACAACAATATCGTATTTACCTTTCGAACCTAAAACTTTAATTCTACGCTTTATTTCGTCGGTAATATGTGGAATTATCTGAACTGTTTTACCGAGATAGTCACCTCTTCGCTCTTTGTTAATTACCGACTGATAAATTCTGCCTGTTGTTACATTATTGGCCTGCGAGGTAGGAACATTCAGAAAACGTTCGTAGTGGCCTAAATCAAGATCGGTTTCGGCTCCATCGTCAGTCACAAAACATTCTCCGTGTTCATACGGATTCAAGGTTCCCGGATCAACATTGATATACGGATCCAATTTCTGAATTGTAACTGAATAACCTCTCGACTGTAATAACTTAGCCAACGAGGCTGCCAAAATTCCTTTCCCAAGCGAGGACGTAACCCCCCCCGTAACAAAAATGTACCTGGTTGCTGACAAAACTTTAAATTTTAAATGTTTTTAAAGCGAGCAAAGTTAATTAATAAAACTTAGCTCTAAAAAATGTTGAAAAATTTAATGAAGGATTAACAACAAAAAACCCGCCTGAAGTCGGCGGGTTTTTTGAGGACTATTCATCATCTTCCATCGCATCCATAATCCTGATTTTCTCTTTCAGGAATTCAATTTTTTCTTTTGTACTGACTATTTTCAGATTAACATCATCAATCAGTGCCGAAGCATTCTTTGTATTGGCGAAGAAGCCAATATTATTATCAAGTAAAGCAAGATCGGTTTCCAGCTGTTTTAGTTTGGTCATGTATTTTTCACGCTCGAAACGGTTTTTACTTAAACCTTTTCCTGTCGATGAATTATTGGCCACCTTATTCTTGAATTTCATCAAATTGCGACGTCTTTCGTCAACTCTCAGAGTATCAAAATGACTGTTGATTACTTCACGAAAATCGTTCTGAATGGCATCTTTTTCTTTAAACGGCACATGACCAATTTCGGTAAACCGTCGCTGAAAATCTTTCAACTTATCCAAATCAGCGCTATCGTCTCCGGTTAAAGCAAATTGTTTAACCTCTTCCAGTAGTTCTTTTTTGAGTCTCAAATTCTCAAGCTGTTCAGTATCAATCGAAGAGAAATGCTTAGCCTTATTTTCGAAGAAATAATCGCAGGCAGCGCGGAACCGCTTCCAAATCGAATCAGAATGCTTACGCGGAACCGGGCCTATTTCTTTCCAGGCTTTTTGAATGGCGATAAATTCATCGGCGGTTTTCTTCCAGTCAGTACTGTCTTTCAATGCTTCAGCCTGAATACACAAATCAGTTTTTAACTGAAGGTTACTGTTTTGCTCTTCTTTATTCTGGTTATAGAATTCACGTTTTCTATCGAAAAACCGATCCGAAGCTAAGCGGAAACGTTCGTAAATCTTATTGTTGTCTTTTTTTGGGGCAAAACCAATGGTCCGCCAAACCTTCTGTAATTCAATAAGTTCTTTCGATCTTTCATCCCAATCGCGGTGCGAGTCAATTTCCTGGCTGGCAATTTCCTCAACTTTTTCGCACAAAGCGACTTTAGCGTCAAGATTTTTCTTTTGATCGTTTTTACGACCTTCAAAATAATCCTGGTGTCTTTTGTTTATTATTGAAGTTGCTGCTTTAAAGCGTTCCCACAGTTCATCTTTTTTATCACGAGGAACTGGCCCTACTTCGCGCCATTGTTCGTGATATTTCTGTAAAACATTGAATGCTTTAATGATTGAAGGCTCAACCAGCAATTCTTCAGCTTTTTCGCAAATGTCCATCTTGGCTTCCAGGTTCTTTTTCAGGTCGAGGTCGCGTAATTCCTTGTTGATCTTAATAAAATCATAGAAATTTTCAACATGGTGATGGTAAGTATCCCACAAGTCTTTGAGTTTAGCCTGGGGAACTGATCCAATTTCACGCCATTTGTTTTGCAAATCGCGAAAATCCTGGAATGTTTTGTTAATTGACTCTTTATTATTGATAAGAGCTTTAATCTCTTCTATAATTTCATATTTTTTCTGAAGATTTTCTTCTTTTATTTCTTCAGTTCGTCTATTTAGCTCAATTCGTCTATCCTGATATTTTTTCAACAGGTTCCTTAAGTCTAACTCGTAAGGATCAGATTCAGCCTTGAATTCCTCAAGTTTTCCACCAGCTTCGATAAATGCAGTTTTCTGAGCTTCGATGTTTGCCCGGTATAAGCGGAAAAAATTAATCTTAATTGCATCTACATCGCTTTTAATACTCTCAAAATCATCATTTTCGAGTAGTTCACGCAATTTATTAATGAGTTCCAGTTCCGAAAGCGTAGCATAATCGGCCATTTTTTCTTTTGCACTACTTTCAGCGTCAAGTTCATCATCCGAGAGTAATTCTTCTTCCGAAACATCGATCAATTCTTCGATGGTAGGAATTACCTCTTCAATCATTTCATTTTTTACTTCCTGGGCAACTACAACTTCGTCTGTAATTTCAGGCATAACTTCTTCAACTACTGGTTCGGCTTCGGGTTCAGTTACTTCAGTCAATACCGATTCTTCAGTTTCAGCAACAGCCTGGGCAACTTCACTCTCAACTTCTTCAACTAAAGCTGCTTCAACCTGGGCTACAGGTTCTTCAGCAACAACTTGATCATTAACAGTTTCTGGCTCAGCTTGCGCACCACTTAACTCTACTTCCGAGTTTTTTAGATCTTTAGGTTCCATAACAAATTTTATTACTTGGTAAAATAAGAGATTATTTCTCTTTGAGCTTACGAAAATAGATATTACCTGCTAATACTCAAACATTTTAAGAAATAAATCTTAAAATGATTTAAGTAACCGGCCATTTTAAGCACGAATCACATTCATTTTTTATATTGAAATGCCATGCGTTGCTAATTTGTCGGATGTTGTAATTACTTTTGCACAAAATTTAAAACATGCGTATCGATATTCTCTCGGTTGTTCCTGAATTACTTGAAAGCCCGTTTAAACACTCCATAATAAAAAGAGGCAGAGATAAAGGCTTAATTGAAATACATGTGCATAACATACGCGATTTTTCTACCGACAAACACCGCCGAACTGACGATTATGCTTTTAGTGGCGGGGCTGGTATGGTTATGACCATACAACCCATTGAAAGCGCCATAAATCATCTGAAAGCGCAGCGAAAATACGATGCAATAATCTACACAAGCCCTGATGGAGTTCAGCTTAATCAAAAGGAAGCCAACCGGCTCTCACTTTTGAATAACATTATTATTCTTTGCGGCCATTATAAAGGAATCGACCAACGCATACGCGATCATATGGTTACTATGGAAATATCGATTGGCGATTATGTGCTTACCGGAGGGGAACTTGCCGCTGCCGTAATTGTTGACAGTGTTGTTCGCCTGGTTCCCGGAGTCCTTTCTGATGAAACATCAGCCCTCACCGATTCTTTCCAGGACAATTTGTTAAGTCCACCGGTTTATACCCGCCCGGCTGATTACAACGGATGGAAAGTTCCTGAAATTTTGCTTTCGGGCAATGACAAAAAAATTGAAGAATGGCAGGAACAACAAGCTTACGAACGAACCAGGTTATTAAGACCTGATTTGCTAAAAGAATAAACAAAAAAAGCAAGTAATCAGGCTTCAACCCGAATACTTGCTTCGTAATTATCGAGAATAAACAGGTTATACCAGAGTATATCCGGTACGATATTCGTAATGGAGCATTTTTGTAGCAGCGCCATCGGCATCGTCAACAAAAACTTCCTTCACAGGATCCCATTTAATTGTACGTTTTAATTCGCAGGCAATATTTCCAAGTGTACAAACGGTACAGCTACTGTGTCCAATTTCAACCGGAACAACCGGGTCTTTACGTTCGCGAACAGCTTCGATGAAGTTAACCTGATGTGGAATCTTGTTTTCGTAAGGTACATCATCTTTCTTCTCTTCTGCCGGAGGATTGAATTTTACGTCGGAAGCATTAAAATATCCGCGCGATACCTCAATCCATCCATCTTTACCGATGAATTTTACACCTTTAGTATTCTTTTCATCAAATGGTTCCGAGGTTAGTACGATACCGCTGGCATATTTAAACTGCATATATTGTGTTCCGTCTGCAATCGGCGAAATTTCAACCGGGCCATTTTTATCCATGCCCAATCCCCATTGTGCAATATCGAACATGTGAGCGCCCCAGTCGGTTGTAAAACCGCCGCCTAAACCTTTATACCAGCGCCATGCGCCCCAATATTCTTCGTCTTTGTCGGGGTCAACAGTAATAGGCGGATCTAATTCTTTATTAAACGGAATTGGCCCTGGCAAAGAACCTTGCCATAGATCCCAGTTCAAATCAGCAGGCACAGGCTCTACTGCCAAATCGAACGGACGTGGAGGAGCGCCAACATAAGCATGTACTTTCTCTATTTGCCCAATGGCGCCTGATTGTACCAGTTGCACAGCATGTTGGAAATTTGGGTCAGAGCGTTGTTGACTACCTATTGCCAATACGCGGTTGGTTTCGCGAACTATCCGGCGTAATTCCTGTCCTTCCTTAATTGTAAAGGTCATTGGCTTTTCAAGATATACGTCTTTCCCAGCTTTACAGGCAGCGATAGCGATACGTGCGTGCGAATGGTCGGGCACGGCTATTACCACTGCGTTAATATCGGGACGAGCAAGAAGTTCTTCAAATTTTTCGTAAGTTTTAACTTCTACTTCTTTGCCATTTTTTTTGTAGTAACCATTAACTCTTTTTTCGAAACGTTTACGCTTTACCCCGTAAACATCACAACCGGCAACTACTTTTACTCCGGGAATCTGGATGAAGCCGCTCAATAAAAACATTGACTGACGCCCCATTCCAATAAAACCTAGCCTTAAATCAGTGTCAACTGGTTTGGGGGTACACGATGTAAACGGTGAAAACATGGCAACTCCAGCAACGCCCAAAGCTGCGGTGCCTAAAAATTGTCGTCTCGAAACACCTTTTTTTTCTTGATTTTCCATTAATCGAATTTTATAGTTTATTAAATTTTGGTTTGATCAAGGTAAAAATACCGATTTGGCTTTTTATGACAAAATTAAAAAACAGCTACAACTCTAATTGCGAGCAAATAACCAAACAAACGCTCTCATTTTTAACAAATTACAAGCTTTATAAAAATACAATAATATTTCACTGAAATTATAATCCGATTAAAATATGTGCTTTTAAAAAATTTTGCGCTGTTAACATCCTTTTTTTTTTGATTTTTGTTGTAATACAGAAACGTAAAACCTCATGGAAAAGTACATCGATTTACTACGATCATTAATTTCGATTCCATCGTTTAGCAAAAACGAGCAGGAAGCGGCACAAATAATCCGAAACTTCTTATCGGAACAAGGTATTTCTTATACCTCCCAATTAAACAATACGTGGGCAAAAAATCAGTTCTGGAAAGAAGGATTACCCGTAATTTTACTCAATTCGCACATCGACACCGTAAAACCGGCTAGTGGCTATACTCGAAATGCGTTTTCGCCCGATATAGAGAATGGCATTTTATATGGCTTGGGCAGCAACGATGCCGGGGGAGCTTTAGTTACTTTGCTGGCAGTTTTTGTACACTTTAATCAGTTCGATAATCTTCCGTTTAACCTTATTTATGCAGCTTCGGCCGAGGAAGAGATTTCGGGAACTAACGGTCTTGAAAGTATATTGCCTGAGTTTGGCCAGATCAGTCTTGCCATTGTTGGTGAACCTACCCGAATGCAAATGGCTATTGCTGAAAAAGGGCTGATGGTGCTCGATTGCACTGCGCACGGAAAATCGGGTCATGCAGCGCGTGAAGAAGGCGAAAATGCGATTTATAAAGCAATAGCTGACATTGAAAAAATCAGGAATTATAAATTTGAAAAGGTTTCGGAAATACTTGGAGCAGTGAAAATGACAGTAACCCTGATTAATTCGGGAACTCAACACAATGTGGTGCCCGATTTGTGCACATTTGTTATTGATGTTCGTACCAACGAATTTTATTCCAATCAACAAGCCTGCGAAATTATTAGCCAACTTATTACATCAACTGTTGTTCCGCGTTCGTTACGGTTAAACTCGTCAGGAATTTCGGTAACCCACCCCATCGTTCAACGCGGTATCTCTCTGGGGTTAAGTTATTACGGATCGCCAACTACTTCAGATCAATCTGTTATTCCGTACCCTTCGATAAAAATTGGGCCAGGCGATAGCGCCCGCTCTCATACAGCAGATGAATACATTCTTGTTTCTGAAATTGAAGAAGGATTTGGGATTTACGTTGACTTGCTGACAAACCTTGTTTTATAAAAAAAGAAGAGAGACCCGTCCCCCAACAGGTCTCTCAGAAGTTCTTCGGTTTTATTATGAACCGAAGTTGACTAATTATGAATCGAACTAAAACTAAATCTTATTTAAGCTTCGATTAAAATACAGGATTATTCTTGTGAGTATGCCATTTCGTTGTGTTCAGAGATATCCAAACCAGCGATTTCTTCTTTTGGATTTGAGCGAATACCAACCAGGGCATCAACTACTTTATAAAGAATGAATGTCATTACGCCTGAGAATACGATTGTAACTACAGTTGCAATAATTTGAATACCAAGCTGTTTTGCATTACCGTAAATTAATCCGCTATATGACGACTGAATTGCCGGTGAAGCAAATACCCCGGTTAAAATAGCTCCTAGAATACCTCCAATACCGTGAACACCGAAAGCATCAAGCGAATCGTCGTAGCCGAATTTGTGTTTAACAACCGATACCATAAAGAAACAAACCAAAGCAACAATAATACCTATTGATACTGCTCCAAGTACGCCAACAAAACCTGCAGCCGGAGTAATCGCAACCAAACCAGCTACAGCGCCGGTACAGATACCAATTGTAGTAGGTTTCTTGTTGATTGTCCAATCGAGTATTACCCAGGTTGCAGCAGCAACTGCTGTGGCTAAATGAGTTGCAAGGAATGCACTAACTGCTAAACCGTCGGCAGCCAATCCACTTCCGGCATTGAAACCGAACCAACCGAACCAGAGTAAGGCAGCGCCAATAACTACTAACGGAATATTGTGAGGAGCTGTAGGATGATTATTGTAATTCTTGCGCGATCCAATCATCAAAGTCATTACCAAAGCTGAAATACCTGCATTAATATGCACTACGGTACCGCCGGCAAAATCGAGAGCTCCTAATTTAAACAACCAACCGTCGGCAGACCATACCCAATGTGCAACCGGATTGTAAACAATCAAAGCCCACAATAAAGAAAATATAAGGAATCCTTTAAACTTAATACGCTCGGCATAAGCACCAATAATAAGCGCCGGAGTAATTACAGCAAACATACATTGGAACAATACAAATAAAAGGTGTGGAATACGCTCGGTAGCCTGCGAAATATAATATGGACTTACATCGTTAATGCCTATTCCGTTCAGGAATGCCCAGTTGAATCCTCCAATATAAGGAGCCAAAGCTCCTGTTGATGAACTAAATGCAAGACTATAACCAACAAATACCCATTCAACAGTAATAACAGCTGTAAGAATGAAACATTGCATCAAGATATTCAAAACGTTTTTCTGACGAACCAAGCCACCATAAAACAAAGCCAAACCAGGAATTGTCATCAACATAACCAATGCTGTAGCTACAATCATCCAGGCTGTATTTCCGGAACTGATGAATGGAGTTGGCTCCGCAGTTGCCGTCGTGGCAGCTTCCTGTGCAAAAATCAATGTGGGGGCCACCATACCTAGAAGTGCTAACCCTATATATTTAAATTTGGTTTTCATAAAATTTGAATGTAAAGTTGTGAATTGATTACTTGTCGTAAAGAGACTCGTCGCCACTATCTTTGGTGCGAATACGAACCGACTGACTTATATCGCTAACGAAAATTCTTCCATCTCCGCTTTCACCGGTATAAGCCGACTCAAGAATAGCATTGATGGACTTTTCAACATTAATATCGCGAACTACAAACGATATATATATACGCGCCACAGAGTTAACATCATATGCTATACCTCTGAAAATAAGTCCCTGACGTGCGGTTCCCTGTCCTTTTACTTCCCACCAGGAGAGGAAATCAATATCTGCTTCGTGAAGAGCAGCACGAACTTCTTCAAACTTCGTTTTTCTAACGATGGCTTCAATCTTCTTCATAATAAGTTAATTTTTTTGTTTATATTTTGTTATGGGGATAATTACTTAACAAACATTTAGAATGATACGGCTACCACGTAAAATACCTGTTCTTTGTTGGGGTTAAAAATCACCGAACCCGTAAAAGGAAGTGAGAAGCTTTCTGAGAACTTAATCGATTTAGTCGTAGAAACTCCAAGATTAACAACCTGGAAAGAGCCGTCAGATGTTAACCAGCCATCGCCAGCGCCCGCAAATAATTTTACTGAAGGGAATTGATATCCAACTTCGAAATATTTATCATCGCCCAGTGAACCAGACGCTTCGTTGAATATATAATTTCCGCTTAAGCTAAGTCCACCAACAGTATAGCCAACATTAGCTTCAATAGCGTGAGCAGCATCGCCAAAATACTTAGTCGAATTGTAATGGTAGTCTGTTAATCCGAGTGACAAACCCGATTTAAATGCCAAAGTTGCAAACAAGTCGGCTTCCTGAGGCGCTCCGGTTGTTAAATCACCAGAACCCCATGCACCAACAGTGAAAATGCCGCTGGTATATTTAACAGTTGGCTGAATGCTGAATTCACCAGCTTTCGAACCTCTCCAAACATAACTGGACACAACGTCAGCTCCGGCGGTCCACTGTGCATTCACATTTAACGTACAAATTGCAAGTAGTGCAAAAACAATAAGGGTAATTTTCTTTTTCATGTCAATAAATTTTAGGGTTAAACATTTATAATTCGAAAATTTCTTTTTTAGTTATTTCTGAACCGTGGGGGGTATTCTTTAAAAACAATCCTTTTTTCTGCTCCACCCCTCTTTTGTTTGAACGTTTATTCAAAAGTATATATTTTTTCATTCGTCACCCTATCAAAAAGTAGGGCTATATCCGAATTAAAGATAAATTAACAAACAAATACCCATAAAAAGTGGCATATTGACTCAAAAAACACATATTTTTTAATAAAAAGTAACTAAAAATATGGGGGTATATTAAAAAATTATCGTTTTTGATAAAAGAAAATCAGAATGTAATATACTGACTGTCAGATGTTCAGAATAGATCATTCATTTAATTTCAAAATGACATTAAAATATCTATTATAAAATCAAAATGATTTTTATTAACTATTTTAATATCTAAATGCTTTTTGAATCCAAATTATTTACTTTTCATTAAAATTGATTTATCCGAGTAGCCACTGATCTGTGTAACGAATAAAAAGACGATTTATCGGGGATAGAAATTTTGATTTTTTTAATGTGTTAACGACAGCATTAATAAAAAATGAAGATTCCAATTCCAAAATCGCCAAACGACAAGCAAAAATTTACCTACACGAAATGCAATTGCAATAAATCTTTCACAATAAACTGAAATACAAACCCGGAAGGTGCAGTTTTCTTATATTTGCACCCTTAATAATTGTTTCAGTTATCCCTATGTCATTCTTGATAAATCAAATATCCCGCCTATTTAAATATTTTGTTTACTGGCTGTTCTTTTTTTGGCTGGCTAAAGCTTTATTCCTGATTTACAATATCAGTCAAACAAAACAACTTTCGGCATTTGAGATATGGGGAGTTTTTGGCTATGGACTAAAAATGGATGTTTCAACAGCCTGCTATTTGTTACTCATTCCCGGATTATTGTTTGTATTAGCGAAAATAATACCCTTAAAGTTTGCCAACAGGTTTATTTCAATTTACACCCTCATTTTTTTAGTAACTGCATCGTTTTTGGCTGTTCTCGACCTGGGTCTATATCCGCATTGGGGAACCCGGGTGAACATTACCGCATTTAACTACATCAACGACCCGGTTGCCATGAGTGCCTCCATTTCTGTTATCGACATTATTAAAGCGCTTGTACTGATTGGTGTTTTGGTTTTCGGTTTTCGGTTTTTATTCCGGAAGTTATTTCCCGACGGAGTAATTGCCCAGGGAATCAGTTCCTGGACTACCAGCATTGTGCAGTTATTTATAGTCGCAATACTAATTATTCCAATTCGGGGAGGATTGGATACTTCTCCACTCAACCTAAGTTCTGTTGCATTTAGTCAGAAACTATACGTTAACCAGGCAGCAAGTAACTACCTGTGGAATTTTGCAAAATCAGTCGAGAAACGGAAAAAGCTTTCGAATCCGTGCATTTATATGCCTGAAAACGAAAGCCTGGATATATTCAATCGGTTCATGTCAGAAAATTCTCCGGTAAAAAGGCCACAACTGGTAAATACCAGCAAAAAAACGAAGCCCAACGTAATCCTGATTATTCTTGAAAGTTTCTCGAACAAGATAATTGCTCCTTTGGGCGGAATGCACGGAATTTGTCCGAACCTCGATTCGCTATGCACCAAAAGCACAATATTCTCCAATTTTTATTCAACCGGGAACAGGTCAGACAGAGGCATTTCGGCCATCCTTGGCGGATATCCATCCTTGTTAAGCACTTCAATTATGGTTTATCCCGAAAAGTCAAGAAGCTTAACATTGCTTCCTGAATATTTTAACCGACATGGATACAATACATCATTTTATTATGGAGGCGACATTAATTTTTATAACCTGAAAACTTTCGTACTTCAAAGTAAATGCGGACGAATTGTAACCAAGTCCGATTTTCCCGCAAAACTTGGGTACATGTCGAAATGGGGAGTGCCCGACGGATTTTTGTTCGAAAAAGCACTGGATGACCTAAAAAATGAGCAGGAACCGTTTATGCAAACTATTTATACGGTAAGCAGTCATCCACCCTACGACGTGCCTTTTTCAAAAATTAAAGGGAATTCGGTTGACGAGAAATACCTGAATTCGGCTGCCTATACCGATAGTTGCTTAGGTAAATTTATTGATCGAATCAGGGAATTGCCTTCCTGGTCAAATACGCTGTTAATTGTTACTGCCGACCACGGAACGCTTTCACCCGGACCAACTGACATTACCGAAACAGCATCGTATCGCATTCCATTAATTTGGTCGGGCGGAGTAATCGATTCGTTACAACGTGTTGAAACCACAACCCAACAAGTCGATTTTGGCACTTCGCTCATTCATCAGCTTGGTTGGGAAACTGACTCATCGAAATTTGCAAAAGATTTCTTTATTTCGCATCCTTTTGCATTTTATATGCTCGATTCGGGATGGGGATACGTTACACCGGATGGTGAATATTATTTCGACCAGAGTTTACGCGATTTTGCTCGAAAACCAAACGGAATTCCATCAGGTAACACCTTGTTTCCCAAAGCATATATGCAAATATTGCACAACGATTTCATAACCCGGTAGAATTTTAAACCGACATATTTATTAAAACCGACCAAGTATAAAAAATGACTCGATCAAAAGTAGAGCGGATATTTCTCATCATAAATGAACATGCGGGCCACAAAGAGGCTGCCAAAGTAGTAGATCGGGTTATCCCATTTCTGAAGCATAATTGCCAAACCGTAGAATATTCATTTACCAATTATGCCGGTCATGCAACAGCTCTGGCTTCCGAAGCTTCAGCTAAGAAATTTGATCTGGTTGTTGCAGTGGGTGGAGATGGAACTGTAAATGAAACAGCATTAGGATTAATTGGAACCAGCACCCCCTTGGGAATAATACCGATGGGATCGGGCAATGGGCTTGCCCGCGAATTGGGTATCCCCATGAACATGCAAAAAAGTGCCCGGGTATTGATTGACGGAAATACACTTCTTCTGGATGTTTGTAAACTAAACAACCAACATTTTTTATGTACGAGTGGTATCGGTTTCGATGCACTGGTTGCCGACAAAATGAGCAAAGCATCAACTCGCGGGTTCCTGAAATATGTGCAGTTGGTCATTCGGGAAAGTATATTTTTTAAGCCGGTTGATGTAAAAATGGAAATAGATGGCCGTTTAATTGAAAAATCTGTTTTCCTGATCACGTTTGCCAATGCTTCGCAATTTGGGAACAATGCTTTTATCGCGCCTGGGGCAAGTATGACCGACGGTTTAATTGATGTTGTTGTCATTCGGAAATTTGCCAAAATATGGATGCCATTTTTTGCTGTTGCCCTATTCTCTAAATTAGTCCCCCGGTTACCTTTTGTCGATTGTTACAAAGCGCAAAAAATTGAGCTTCAAGTTGCCCATTCACCTTACTTTCATTTTGATGGCGAACCCGGGAAATTGAAAACTCCGGCCACAATTGAAATAGACAAGCAAAAGATTTGGGTTCGCAGCCGAAAATAAATCAAGCTGTTAGTCATATTAGTTTCGGTAAAAAGGTATAGTACCGATATTTTATATTTTCACAAAATTTCGGCGTTATCGCTTCTGTTATTCTTATTTCGGACAGGGTATTCATTATTCTCTATTACCAATAGAATAGGCAAGCTTTTTCGCCGAACTTCTTAAAAAATGTAAAAGTTGTGCAAAATACTTTTATACTTGCAAAAGTTTTTTGATCACTGAAATGATAAAAGTTTACAACAGGCAAACGCACGAAATAGAAATAGAAAATACCTATAAACAGGATAGCCTTCATTTTTTATACAAAACCGATTTGGGAAGGGCTCTTTCGAGTTCGGTATTTAATAAACATCTTATTTCCAAGCTCTATGCGCGTGTTGTAAAAAGTCGCCAAAGCATTTCGTTAATTCAGAAGTTTATAAGGCATTACAGTATTGACATTTCCGAAATCAAACATCCAATTGAGAGTTTTCGTTGTTTTAACGACTTCTTTGTTCGCGAATTAAAAGATGGTTCGCGCCCGATTGATAAAAATCCCAATCATTTAATTTCTCCAGCCGATTCGCGTCTTTGTGTATTCGACCTGGCTGAAAAGGATAATCTACCGGTAAAAGGCTATTGGTATTCGCTGTCAGCCCTTATTAAAGATAAAAAACTGGCTAAAGAATATGCCGATGGATGGTGCTTTATATACCGTTTGGCTCCGGCTGATTATCATCGATATTGCTACATCGACAATGGATACCAGGAAAAAGTTAAACGATTAAGGGGTGTTTTGCATTCGGTGAACCCGATTGCCATGTCGGCTGTGAAAAACCTGTTATCGCGAAACTATCGAGAAATGACCATTTTGCATACCAAAAATTTTGGGAAAGTAATTCATCTTGAAGTTGGCGCTTTGCTGGTAGGAAAAATTATTCAGCGAGATCACGGCCCTCACTCGTTCGAAAAAGGCGAGGAAAAAGGCTGGTTCGAATATGGCGGATCCACTATTATTCAAATATTCAAAAAAGAATGCGTAGCGCCTGATGCCGATATTCTGGAACAAACACTGAATAAGACCGAAACTTTGGTTAAGTACGGCGAAAAAACCGGACATAAACCAGAATAAGAATCGCTTTATTCCAGCCAGAAAATCAATTTCATCAATTTCAACCTGAATGGCGTGTGCGGATAATATTTTACGTTCAATTCAAACCATGTCGGCTTTTCCAATATGCTCTTATAATGAGAGAAGTTCTGGAATCCGTATTCGCCATGATATGAGCCCATTCCACTTTGGCCAACTCCCCCAAATGGCAAATATCCGCTTACCACATGCATCGCAGCATCGTTAACAGCTCCGCCGCCAAACGATATTTCGCGTAAAATTTTAGCCTTTAACTGCTTGTCCTGCGTGAAAACATAACACGACAAAGGTTTTTCTCCTTTTTTCACTTCCTTAATCGCCTCATCAACCGATTCAAACGAAATAACCGGCAGAATTGGGCCAAAAATCTCTTCCTGCATTACAGCATCGCCAAATTGCACCTGATCCATAATCGTGGGCTCAAAGTATCTTTCTTCAGCATTAAATGTTCCTCCATAAATAACTTTCGCCGGATCGAGTAGCTTACTCAGCCTGGTGATATTTCGTTCGTTAATTATCCTCACATAATTCCCATTTGCTATCGAAAAATGCTCTCTTTTTATCTCATTAATAGCTAATTGAAGAAACTTGCTTTTTAACGACTCCTGAATCAAAACATAATCGGGAGCAACACAGGTTTGCCCCGCATTAAAAAACTTAGCCCAGACAAGGCGCTTTACATACATTTCCATATTTTTATCATCCAGGATAAAAGCCGGACTTTTTCCACCCAATTCAAGCGTAACCGGGGTTAAGTGTTTGGCTGCTGCCTGGTAAACCAACCGACCAACATTGACACTCCCGGTAAAGAATATTTTGTCAAAGCGTTGCCTGAGAAGTTCTTCTGTTTCGGGAACTCCCCCTTCGACAACCGAGAAAAACGATGAGTCGAAATTCTCATTAACAATTTTTGCAATTGCGCTGCTCGTGTTCGAAGGAAGTTCGCTGGGTTTTAAAACAACCGTATTTCCGGCTGCAATGGCCGAAATAGCAGGTACAAACGAAAGCTGGTAGGGATAATTCCATGCCCCAATGATAAGTACAACACCAAACGGTTCAGGAATAAGATAACTTTTAGCCGGAAAATTAACCAGGCCAGTCCTCACCTTTTTATATTTTGCCCATAACCTGATGTGCTTTATTGCTTTGTTTATCTCGGAATACACAATTGCAATCTCGCCCGAGTAATTGTCAAACGCTGATTTGCAGAAATCATGATAAATGGCTTCATTCAATAGTGTTTCACTCTCCTGAATTATTTTCTTCAGTTTCTTTAGTTGAGCGATCCTGAAAGCAATGTCCTTCGTCTGGTTTGAATCAAAAAATTGTTGCTGTTGCCTTATGAGGTTTTGCATGCTTATTCGTTTTTAAACATCCCGGCAAGATACTATTTTACAAATATTTCACCACCATATAAATAGCCACACCAACAAGAAAAACAGCATATATCTTTTTAAAAGTTGCCGAAGGAAGTTTTATGGCCAGTTTTGAGCCAACTAAAACACCGCCTACGATTCCGCAAGCCATAAGAGCTGCATAAACCAGGTTTAAATGTCCGCTTTCGGCATAAACAATTACGCTTGGTAAACCAACAGGAAGTTGCAGCGCAGCAAGCGATGTTGCAGTTGCTGCTTTGGGGCGATATTTAAAAAATTTGGTCAGAACCGGAACAATAACAATCCCGCCTCCTTTTCCAAACATTCCGGCAATAATACCGGCAAAAACTCCCAGACCAGAAAATTGCAAAAAGGTATGTTTCTTTTCAGGTTCGTCCGAGGAGATGCTCTCTTCCTTCTTTTTACCTAAAAGAGCCGGAATGTCGATGTAACTTACAGCAATGTATAATAAGAATGCCGCATAAAACCTGGCCAGCAAATGGACATTAACAGAAAGCGCCAACTCGGCCCCAAAATACGAGCCCAAAAGTAACCCGATAGAGATAATAAGCGAATCTCCAATTTTTATATAACCTGCTTTATAATAGTTTATAACGCCAAGTATTCCGACCGGAAGGAGCATCGCCGCCAGCGAAGTTGCATTGGCATCTAAAATATCCATGCCAAGAAATGCGATAAGGGTTGGAACAATAATTATTCCGCCACCAATACCAAATAAACCCGACATTACGCCGGCCACAATACCTATAATAGTAATTCCAAATACAATCATCCTGATAGTTTAAAATTGATTACGTCAATTTACATTCGCATTTTTCATTCAATAACAACAAAGGGAGAAGAACGATTGAGAAAAGATTGTTCGCCAAAGATAGAAAACCTGTTTTCTAAAGCGACATTTTCAACAAAATCAGGATAGATAGACAGTGACTCTTAACGCTAACTTGAAGTGCCTGCAATTTTTTCAGCAATACAAAATCTGTATTTCAACGCGTTAACGAGGTATCGCTAAACGCTTGTAAAATCGCACAATACTGCAATCGCATCGACGGAAAATAGAAGCTCAATAGTATTGATTGAAAGTTATGAATCAAATGTACGACAAAATAACAGGACGAATTTATTTGAAAATTCCTCGTCAACGGGAGGAATCTTGCTGAAGCAAATAGAGCTTTGAATATTTTAAGAATACCTCGTGAGCATTCATTTTACAAACAAAATAACCGTGAAAACCATCCAGAAATCCCAATCGCAAATAAAAATCTTTGAAGAATCGAAATTTAATAGAAATCCAGATTTTCAACAGATTTGTTGAAGCCCCTTTTGAGAATTTCTCCCGGGCAGCAATAGTTGAAAATTTATTGGCTTGCAGGATGTGTTCTTCTAAAGTATAATACGAATAGTGAATCAAGTTACCTTTGAGGTGTCTCTTTCGGGCACTATTTGCTAAAACAACTTTATCATGAGGATCTTCGCCTCCCCATTTGCCCACCCGGCAATCCCAAAGCCGTATTTTTACGTCAGGGTACCAGCCGCAATGATGTATAAACTTTCCGCAGTGAGACGTTAACCGATTGAACGAATAAGCGTCGGCATCCCAGTTACTTTTTATTGAACTAATTTGGCTGATAAGGGTTTCGTCTAAAGCTTCATCGGCATCGAGCGATAAAATATAATTATATCGACACTGTGCCAATGCAAAGTTCTTTTGGGCAATATAGCCTGAAAAACGATTTTGTATGAACCTGGCACCAAATGAATTGCAAATTACCTCCGTCTTATCGGTCGAGAAAGAATCGACAACAACAATTTCGTCGGCGACTGATTTTACCGAATCTAAACAACGACCAATATTTCGTTCTTCGTTAAATGTAATAATTACAACAGATAGTTTAATCATTAAAGTATTCTTTGTATTTGAGTGAATTAAGGCCAAAGTATCAAATCCAAAGCATTACCTAAAATGCTTCGAAAAATACGGTGGCAATAATAGTGTAAAAATATAATCGGCTTTATTATTTGTTCGAGATTATCTTGTAGTTTTTTATTTCCTTAAAAAGTACCATCTTATTATTTGTATTTAACAGCATTTTGCGCAATGGAAAAACCGGTTGTTTTCATTTATTTTTTCTATATATCCGTTGAACCGGATAAAATCCCTACTTTTTCATCATTCTTTATTCCAGTTAAATATTGAATGAGTTAATGTACGGTAATGAATTAATTGTTTCGTCAAAGATACAATCTGCCAAAGAAAGGTATAAACGACTATTTGTTCGGCAGATTTTACAAGCCGAATTTCATTTCGTTCGAATGCTTGATAAAAAATCAAAATACATTCGATGAGCTGATAAATAGAAGTTTATTGATACAAAAAGGGAATAATCCTTTCGGATTACTCCCCCTTATACGAAGAAAAAATAGTTTTACATTTCAATTCGTTATTTTGAGTGTTTGATATTGGCCTGAGCGGCAGCCAAACGCGCAATCGGAACGCGGAAAGGCGAACAACTCACATAATTCATACCAACTCTATCGCAGAATTCAACCGAACTAGGTTCGCCGCCATGTTCGCCGCAGATACCTACTTTCAGTTCAGGTTTTGTCGAACGGCCACGGGTTACTCCAATTTCAACCAGCAAGCCTACCCCATTTTGATCCAGAACCTGGAATGGGTCTTGCTTGAAAATGCCTTTATTAATGTATTCAGGTAAGAATTTACCGGCGTCATCGCGCGAGTAACCCAAAGTCATCTGGGTCAAGTCGTTTGTCCCGAACGAGAAGAAATCGGCTTCGGCAGCAATATGATCAGCTGTTAACGCTGCACGAGGAATTTCGATCATGGTACCAACCAAATAATCGATGCGGTCGCCTTTTTCAGCAAATACTTTTTCGGCAGTGCTACGAATAATTTCAGACTGGTTTTTCAGCTCGGCGATAGTACCAACCAACGGAACCATAATTTCAGGACGGGCATCAATACCTTTTGCTTTCAAATTCATGGCAGCTTCGATAATGGCGCGAGCCTGCATGGCAGTAATTTCAGGATAAGTGATCCCCAAACGGCACCCGCGATGACCCAACATCGGGTTAAATTCGTGCAGCGATTCTACTTTGTTTTTCACCTGTTCAACCGAAATACCCATTTCGTCGGCCATTTCCTTCTGGTTGGCTTCTTCATGAGGTACAAATTCGTGCAATGGCGGGTCGAGCAAACGAATGGTTACGCCATAACCTTCCATTGCTTCGAAAATTCCTTCAAAATCGCTTCGCTGCATAGGCAACAGTTTGGCCAGTGCTTTTTCTCGTCCGGCAACGTCGTCGGCCAAAATCATTTCGCGCATGGCTTTAATGCGGTCGCCTTCGAAGAACATGTGTTCGGTACGGGTTAAGCCGATACCTTTTGCTCCAAAATTACGGGCAATACGGGCATCTTTAGGTGTATCGGCATTCGTGCGAACACTCATACGGGTATATTTGTCGGCAATGGTCATTAATTCGCCAAAATCTCCACTCAATTCAGGGTCTTTCGTGGCAATTTTTCCTTCGTAAACTTCTCCGGTAGTTCCGTTTAACGAAATGAAATCGCCTTCATTAAATAATTTGCCGTCAACCAACAATGTTCTGGCTTTATAATCAATTACCAACGAACCGGCGCCGGAAACGCAGCATTTACCCATTCCACGGGCAACAACAGCAGCATGTGAAGTCATACCACCACGAGCTGTCAAAATACCTTTGGCAACATTCATTCCGCGAAGGTCTTCAGGCGAAGTTTCGATACGAACCAGCACTACTTGTTTGCCTTGAGCCACCCATTCTTCGGCCTCGTCGGCAAAAAATACGATTTGGCCTGTGGCAGCTCCTGGTGAAGCAGGCAATCCTTTCGCCAAAACTTTGGCAGCTTTAATGGCAGCTTTATCGAACACCGGGTGTAATAATTCGTCGAGTTTATTGGGTTCAACGCGCAGCAAGGCCGCTTTTTCGTCAATCAAACCCTCTTTCAACATGTCCATAGCAATTTTCACCATAGCCGCTCCGGTACGTTTTCCGTTGCGTGTTTGCAGGAACCACAGTTTTCCTTCCTGAATGGTAAATTCCATATCCTGCATATCGGTGAAATAATTCTCAAGCTTATTCTGAATAGCAAACAGTTCCTTGTAAATTTCAGGCATTGCTTCTTCAAGTGAAGGGTATTTGGCTGCACGATCAGCTTCGGAAACTCCCGCCAAAACGGCCCAGCGCTTCGAACCTTCGAGCGTAATTTGCTGTGGAGTACGAATACCGGCAACCACATCTTCGCCCTGAGCATTGATCAAATATTCGCCGTTGAAAAGGTTTTCGCCAGTTCCGGCATCACGGCTAAAGCAAACACCAGTTCCTGAAGTTAAACCCATGTTCCCGAATACCATTGCCTGAACGTTAACCGCAGTTCCCCATTCCTCCGGAATTTGGTTCAACTGGCGGTATAAAATAGCGCGGTCGTTCATCCAACTGTTGAATACGGCATACACAGCTCCCCACAATTGTTCCCATGAACTTTCAGGAAAATCGTGGCCCGTTTTTGCTTTTACAGCAGCTTTAAATTTTAAAACGAGTTCTTTCAGATCCTCAACCGAAAGCTCTGTGTCGTTAACAACACCTTTTTCATGTTTTACTTCTTCAATAATTTCTTCAAAAGGATCAATATCGATTTTAGACGTTGGTTTCATATCGAGAACCACATCGCCATACATTTGCACAAAACGCCGATAGCTGTCCCAAACAAAACGTGGATTGCCTGTTTTTTTTGCCATACCTTCAACTACGGTATCGTTCAACCCAAGATTCAGGATCGTATCCATCATTCCGGGCATAGAAGCGCGCGCTCCTGAACGCACTGAAACCAAAAGCGGGTTTGAAGCATCGCCAAACTTACTGTTGGTTTGGCTTTCGATGTGAACAATTGCTTTTTCTACTTCAGATTTAATTAGTTCGACAACTTTTTCACGTCCTTCTTTATTGTAAATGGTACAAACATCAGTTGTAATCGTAAACCCGGGAGGCACCGGAACACCAATCAGGTTCATTTCTGCAAGGTTTGCACCTTTTCCTCCAAGCAGGTTTTTCATATCAGCTTTTCCTTCAGCTGCACCATTCCCGAACGTATAAACGTACTTTGTCATAGAGTGTTAATTTATAAAATTATTGAAATTAAGTCAGTTATCAAGCGCTTCCTTAGTATTGTTTTGCATTATCCAGTAAAAAAACAGTTAAAAACGACAATTGTTTTACCGAAAAAGTGAGGCAAATATATACATTCATTTATCAAGCTAAAAGCACTTTCTTAACTTTAATTTAATATTGACGGGGTTTTATTCGAATTTTTATTTGCACAATACTAAGTAACTCAGGGGTAATTTTTTAGAGGCATTTTTTTCTGAAAAAGGAGAACAAAAACAAAGAACCGCAATGAAACCAAGATATAATTCTGTGGTAATTTATTTTAGTTTCTATAAACAACGTTGAATGGGTTATTTCGCAGCTGCAAATTTTACAACGACAAATCTTAACATTAGTTAACTATCATTCATACCTCTTAACGTATTGTCAAATTATCTTTGTATCGAAGTTAGTTTTAAATACTACACAATAGGTTTTTTTCATAGAAATAGGTTAGGTTAGAGTGAAAGGGTGGCAGAGGCCATCCTTTTTCTTTTTTAGTGCCACAACACGGGCAAACTCAAAGAATACCCGATTTTAAAACCCCGAAAAAAAGCATAACCAACCTACCCGGCATTCAGCCTCTCAAACAAATGTCAACACATAACAAGCTGAAAACTTTGTTTCCACCTTAAATGCCAATTTCAGAGAAATATCCTTTAAGTAACTTCTGATTCTGCAAGTTACAACCGCAAATCTTAACATTCGTTAACTATCGTTCATACCTCTTAACGTATTGTCAAATTATCTTTGTAGCGAAGTTAGTTTTAAGTACTACACAATAGGTTTTTTTTCATAGAAATAGGTTAGGTTAGAGTGAAAGGGTGGCAGAGGCCATCCTTTTTCTTTTTAGTGCCACAATACGGGCAAACTTCTGCATACCTGATTCTTTGATCCCTGAAGAAACCGCAGTCAATCAGCAGATATTTATAAATTGATTTTCAAAATATGAATAGACTTGAAGCTATTGAATTGAAAATAATTAAAGATCTTGACAAATTGAGGAAATGCAGCATACTGGCAACTTACTTTCTGAACGGAGTTTTTAAAGAAAGAGGATCGGTTAGAAATGCTTGATCGAATGCTAAAAATCAATATTCTGATAAACAATGTGAGGATTGGCCCCACCTGACGTATAGTGCTGACTAATGTAGAAATAACCATTCAATAATTATTTAGTGGAACTATCGCGTTGTATTATACGAAAATACGTCAAGCCATCCTATTAATTGAGTTGAGCTCCAATTTGAATTGCTTTTAATTGCGCATCCTAATTATGAATTGAATCTATACAAATTGATCAAAAAAAAAGAATATTTACCCGAAATAATAAAAAATAAAAAAGCCTGAATTCATAGTGAATCAGGCTTTTCTGCGGAGAGAGAGGGATTCGAACCCCCGGACCACTCTCATGGTCAACGGTTTTCAAGACCGCCGCGATCGACCACTCTGCCATCTCTCCAAATGCGGTGGCAAAAGTAGAACATTTTTTTACTCTGCAAAAGCTATTTTGAAAAAAAATCGAAATTTTTTTTCTCAAAAAATATCTGCTAATGGTTGTTTTTTTGAATCATATTTAGGAATTTAGTATCAAATTTAGTTCAACGATTTGAAATCATTGAGTTTATTTAGTTCTCAATTTATATTAAATGATTCAAATGATAAAATTTAATGATTTTTAAACTCAGATATTTTTAACCTTAAAACAGTTTTCTTATGAACAAAGCACAATTAATCGATGCAATTGCTGAAAAAGCTAATTTGACTAAAGCCGATGCTAAAAAAGCATTGGATGCTTTTGTTGATGCCACCTCAGAAGCTTTAAAAAATGGTGACCGTGTGGCTCTTATAGGTTTCGGTTCATTTTCAGTTGCTTCTCGAAGTGCAAGGACTGGTAGAAACCCTCAATCTGGTAAAACTATTGAAATTCCGGAAAAGAAAGTTGTCAAATTTAAACCAGGTGCTGAATTAGCTGACACTATCTAGTAAACATTCTGGATAAATTTCTCAGAGAGGGATACATTAAAGAAATGTCTCCCTTTTTTTATCTTTGCCCGTCTCAAAATTTCTATCGGGGCAATGGCGAAACCGCCGGAAAATAAGAAAACAGTATTGTTTATACCAAAATTGCGGAATGTTAAACAAAAGTATATACATGGAACCCAATTTGATCGAGTATTTATCCGGGTTTCTTACCAATGAAAGACTTTCATTGTTCAATAAAGTGCTTTCGTACAGAACAAATTACCTGACAATAGTTCTCGAGGATTTTTATCAGACACAGAATACAAGTGCGGCAATACGAACTGCCGATTGTTTTGGCATCCAAAATGTTCATATCATTGAGAACAAAAATGTTTTCCAAGTCAATCCAAATGTTGTGCGGGGATCAACAAATTGGGTTACTGTGAACAGATATAACACCGGAGAAATGAATACCCCGGCTGCTTTTCAGAAATTGCGTGAGGAGGGGTACCGGATTGTTGTTGCCACACCTCACGATCACGACGTGGCTCTTGAAAATTTTGATTTGAAAAAAGGAAAAGCTGCTATTGTCTTTGGCTGTGAAAGACCAGGACTAACCCACTTTGCTGAAGATCATGCTGACGAATATATGAAGATACCAATGGTTGGTTTCACCGAAAGTTTAAATGTATCGGTTTCAGTTGCCGTCGTTCTTCATCATTTAACCTATGAACTCCGAAGAAAAAACAATATCAGCTGGCAACTTACTGAAGAAGAAAAACAAAAGGTTCTATTAAACTGGCTCAGAACATCAATTAAACGAGCAGATTTGATTGAACGTGAATTTTATGAACTTAGTAAATGATAAATAATGGATGTATTTGCAGAAAAATTCGCCGATATAAAAATACTCAGGTATTCGGTTCCTGATTTTGAGAAACTTGCTCCTCAAAAGAAAATTTATATCTATTATCTTTCGCAGGCTGCATTATGCGGAAGAGATATGCTATGGGAGCAAAACAATGAGTTCAACCTAATTATCAGAGCTTTCCTGGAAAATATATTCAGAACCTATTCGGGAAATCGAGAGTGTTCCGAATTTAACCAATTTCTGATCTATTTGAAAAGAGTTTGGTTTTCAAATGGTATTCATCATCATTATTCAACTGAAAAAATTCCTTCCGGATTCTCGAAAGTCTATTTTGATGAATTGGTTAATCTATCTGATTGGTCGAAATTTGAAGCTGTTGGTATTGAAAACAAAGAGCGCCTATTTTCTTTGATAAAAGAGCTGATTTCTAATCCGGATAAAGAAAAAAAACGTGTTAATCTCGACACAAACAGCGATTTGATCCTATCATCATCAAACAATTATTACCAGGGAGTTAGCCAAATTGAGGCCGAAAAATTCTACGCCGGTTTAAAGGAAAATGCCGGTAATGAACCGGTATCTTTTGGGTTAAATTCGACACTGGTAAAAGAAAATGGACAGCTAAACGAACAGGTTTGGAAACTTGGAGGTAAGTACGGAGAAGCTATCGAAAACATCATTTACTGGCTAAAAAAAGCGATAGACTTCGCCGAAAATGAGCTTCAGAAAGCGTGCATCCGAAATTTGATTGACTATTACACAACAGGCGATTTGGCTAAATTCGACGAATACAGCATCAATTGGGTGAAAGAGCATGGCGATGTTGATTTTGTCAATGGCTTTATCGAAGTGTATGGAGATCCGCTGGGTATAAAGGGAAGCTGGGAGTCTATTGTGAACTATAAAGATAAAGACGCCACCAAACGTGCAGAGATTCTTAGCGCCAATGCACAATGGTTCGAAGATCATTCGCCGGTTTCAGAAGAATTTAAGAAGAAGGAAGTGAAAGGTGTAACTGCCAAAGTGATAAATGTTGCCATTCTTGGCGGAGATTGTTATCCCGCCACGCCCATTGGCATTAATTTGCCCAACGCCGAATGGATTCGTGAAAAGCATGGTTCCAAGTCAGTTACTATTGAAAATATTACGCAGGCCTATTTCCTCGATTCCGTGGGAAATGGGATGCTTGAAGAATTCACATTTTTTTCGGAAGAAATAAGCCGTGCAAAACAATTCGGATATTTGGCCGGAAATCTGCATACTGATTTGCACGAATGCCTTGGACACGGTTCAGGAAAAGTGAAGGAAGGTGTGAATACCGAAGCTCTGAAAAACTACTATTCGACAATTGAAGAAACACGGGCCGACCTTTTTGCATTGTACTATATGATGGACGAAAAGCTGGTTGAATTGGGCTTGATTCCCTCGCTGGAGGCGGCAAAAGCAGAATACGATGCTTACCTGAGAAATGGTTTGATTACGCAATTGACCCGCATTGAGCCCGGAAAAGACATTGAAGAATCGCACATGCGCAATAGGCAATTGATCTCAAGTTGGGTAATTGATGCCGGAAGACTGGAGCAAATAGCAGAACTGGTGACGAATGATTCGAAGACTTATGTCAAAATAAACGATTACGCAAAACTCAGGACTTTATTTGGACAGTTGCTTAAGGAAATTCAGCGGATTAAATCAGAAGGAGACTTTAAAGCAGCGCAGAAGATTGTAGAAACCTTTGGCGTTAAAGTTGATCGGCAATTGCACAATGAAGTGCTTGAACGTTTCAAAAAGCTGGATTTGGCTCCTTACGCCGGTTTTGTGAATCCTGTTTATGAGCTCAAAATGTGGCCCTGTGGAACTCCCTACGATGTGGAGATTAGCTACAACGAAGATTACATTTCGCAAATGCTTCGTTACAGTCGGGATTACGGTTTTCTGTCGAAAAGAAATTGGTAGAAGCCATGAAAATTAGGGATCAGAGGAAATTTAACTCCTCTGATCTCTAAAAAATTACTATTGTCTGGCAAAATCTTCTAAATACATGTTAAGCTGAGATTTGTCACTTCTTTCGAAATGACAATCAACAAGTTGCGGGAGGAAGATATGGTAGGTTTGTGGCTTCGCCGCAAACCTACCATATCTTCCTCCGTACGCTTATAAATAGCTGTCATTCTGAGCGAAGCGAAGAATCTCAGATTTTTAACCGGACAACAATGAAAAAATATATTAATGTTGGGCTGTACTGAACGAAACATCAGTTCCCCATTGTTTATTAGGCCGGTTACCCATAACCAATTCTAGCGTTCCTCCATTTATAATTTCTGAATGGGTTAGCCATGCCCGATTAATCTCTTTTCCGTTCAGCTTTGCCGATTGGATGTATTTATTCGGTTTTGAGCAGTTTTTTGCATCAACGGTAAAAGTCTTGCCGTTGGGTAAATCAATCGTAATTTTGCTGAAAAATGGACTTCCGATGGCATATAAATTTGAACCTGAAGTTACCGGATAAAATCCCATTGCAGAAAAAACATACCACGAACAAAGCGCTCCGCCATCTTCATCTCCGGCTAATCCAAGGGGCGAATCGTCGAACCACATGTCCATAATTTCGCGAATCCGGCGTTGCGTTTTCCAAGGCTGGCCTGCATAATTGTATAAATAGGGTATATGAAACGAAGGTTCATTTCCGGCAGGAAACATTCCATTCAGCCCGGTTGCATCGGGAAATTGTCCCATAAATTGCCATTTTGAAATATGGGTTGGTTCGTTGAATAAATTATCCAGACGATCAACAAATTTTTGGTTTCCACCCATTAACTCAATCAGGCCCGGTATGTCGTGCATTACGTTGAATGTCCAGGGATAGCTGTTGTTTTCAGCAAAATACATGCGGCTACCAATTCCTCCTGACAGTTGCGGATCGAAAGGTTCTATCCATTTCCCGTTTGAATCTTTGGGTGACATAAATCCGGTTGCAGGATTGTAAACATTTTTATAGTAGGCCGATCGCTTCATGAAATAGTTGTAGTCGCCCGTTTTGTTCAGGGCTTTGGCAAGTTGCGCCAGGCACCAGTCGTCGAAACTGTGTTCGAGCGAAAGTGCAACAGCCTGTCTTTTCTCAAATCCGTCAACCATCGAAACGGTTTCTTTTTCACCTTCCTTCAAGGCAGGATACCATCCATGTTCGATATAAAAAGAATCGAGGGAACACACTGGCCCCATCCTCCACGGAAGCATTGTGCCTTGCATGGCGTTCTTTTTCAACCCTTCGTAAGCTTTTTCAACATCGAAATTTTTGGCGCCTTTCCGGTAACTGTCCAATACCAATGGAGCAGTGTGAAACCCGATCATTGCCGGGAAATCGCCGTAGAATTGCGGAAATCCGGGCATCCATTTGCTTTGCTGGTACATGTCAACGTACGATTGAACCATGTCGGCCTGCATATTTGGGTTAAGAATAAGTCCAAGTGGGTGCAAACAGCGGAAAGTGTCCCACAGCCAGTCGTCAACAAAGAACGGACGGCCGTTGGTTTCGTGAACTTTATGATCGTATCCGCTGTAATATTTTCCGTATTCAGAAATGTCAACCATTCGTTCACTGGCCCGATACAGGCAGGTGTAGAAAATTCGTTTTTGGCGCTCAGTTCCGCCTTCAACTTTTATTTGGTTTATTGCCGTTTTCCACAGCTGATAACTCTCGTTTTTCACTTGCTCGAAGCTTTTTCCTGAAGTTTCTTTTTGCAGGTTTTCTTTGGCCTGACCTTCAGAAATGAACGAAATCCCAATTTTTACAAAAAGTGGTTCGCTCAAATTTTTGTAGGTAATAAATGCTACCAATTTCTTGCCAATCAGCTCTTTGGTATTAGGAATAAGCTTGTCTTGTTCGAAAATACCAGATTCAGCAAATGGCTTGCTAAGCTCCACATAAAAATACTGTTTAGTATCCTGATATTCTTCCCATCCGGAGAGGCTATTGTTGCCAATAATTTTGAATAAAGATTGATTGGACGACCTGAAAATCACATTGCACGAATCTTTTCTTCCGTAGTCGAATTTATACAAAACAGATCGTTCTGTGGTTGTCCAGCCTGCTGTAATGTCATGATCTTCAAACAAGACCTGATGGAACCACGGATGAACCTGTTCCAGATCGTGATCGTAACCCTGGGCATTTTGCTCTCGCGAGGCGTTTATTTTTTCCTGCGTAGGCATCAGCTCGGTCACTACACCTTGCCGATATGCCGGCATATTAAACGCAAGTCCGAAAATTTTATCTGAAAGGTAACGGTCGTTAAGGCCGGGGCGGGTGACAGGAAATACCCGAACCATGCTGTGCGGCCTGTGTACTGTCGGATTTTTTGTCGTTAACAGGGTTGCAACGCTCCCGATATTTGGATCGACGTATTGAGTGTAATCATCCTGGGAATAGCTTGAAAATGTACCTTTGAGCCCTGAGACAATTAAAAATAAAGCGAGTAGAAAGCGGAGTTTCCTTAGCATCATTTCGAGATATTTAGTTGGTTATTTAATTGGTTAACTTCAAAAGCAAATTTAATTTATTGAAACTAATCCGCTTAAATATTTCTGGAATATCAATCAAGCATTTTATAGCTTATGAGTAATGAGCCAGGTTTGTCTAAAATCTTGATTTCAATGCCTTCGGCCAATTCTTTGCCCGACTTAATAATTTTTGCACCACTATCTTCGTAAAATAGCTCATAATTAGCATCTTTAACAAGTCCGCCCAATTTGATGATCATTGAATCGTCAGTAAGTCGGTTTCGCCGGAAGGCCAAAATAATGCCGTCCTTTTGTTCAGGTCGGTTTAATTGATAAGCCGACCACGAGTTATCGTTAAAATAGCGCTTGTGTGGCGTCGTCAACGGGTAGTAATCTCCATAAAAGTATGGCTTAAGTCTCTCGAAATCAGATATGTATTTTTGGTAACTTTCAATGGGTTCGTTGTTGCTTCCGTTTACGCTCCAGGTTATAACTCCCAAGGCTCCAAGGCTCGATCTGAAGTAATAACTTCCAGTTCGGTACAATGCCGTTCCATGAAGCGGCAAATAGTAATTCAAACCGAAGGTATGATTCTGGTATCCGGTTGAATTTTGTTCCAGATCAGTTCGCCAGAATGGGGTACTTCGCGATGTGGTTTCGAGGTCAATTCGTCTGCCTCCCGATGCACAATTGTCAATAATCATATTCGGAAAGCGTACGAGCAAACTATCCCAAAATGCGTAAAGACCTTCAATATATTTAGCCTCTTTCATCCCTATTCTATCTGCGGCATCGTTGTTTTTCCAATAAGGCATTGGGTCAAAATTGAAGTCCTGACGGTAATAATCTACGCCTTCTTTCCTGAAGAAGTCAGTAAGATAATCAGTTAACCAAAGTCTGGCTTCGCGATTACTCAAATCAAATAAATAATTATCCGAATTTGTTTTATCCAGCATCCATTCCGAATGATCATTATAAAACTGAGTGCCTTTAATTACGCGTTCAGGTTCGAACCAAAGTAAAAATTTGGCATTGGCTGCGTGAGCAGCGTCCGAAATAGGTTTAAGACCATTCGGGAAGCGTTCTTTATCGATGATCCAGTTTCCAACATTTTCACCCCATCCACCTCTATCTTTATCCCATCCGCAACCAGTGTACCATCCGGCGTCAATCCAGAAAAGATCGGGTTTGAGTTTAAATTGCTGGTACCTTTTTATGTGCGCCAAAGCAGCAGTTTCTGTCAGGCAGTTATGCACACTGCAAGGCATTGGCGAACCGTCCAATTCAAATGACACAGATAATGGGAGCTCCGGATTTTTACCATTTATTTTCCGGGTATGGTGGGCTAAAACGAATCTTCTGAATTGGTTGTGACCTACAATTTTATCGTCACCATTCCAAAACAAAAGGCAAATTTTTGGTGTACGAATTTCCTCTTTGGGCAATAACTTCAGGTGCATGTTTTCCATGCCTGATTGAAGCGACACCGATTTTTCATCATTTTGTGTAACGTTAGCAAACCATTTGCCAGTCCAGCCCACAGCAACAATAATTCCTTGTTTTGTTGGTGCTTCAATATTGAAAAATGGAAATGCAGTGTTGTCTGACGAACGTCCTCCAGCGGGAGTTAAGTAAATACTTTTGCCAGTTTTCATTGGCTCGCTCATGTACTGAAAATCGTTCACTTCTGCATTGCTGCCTTTGGAGTGGTGAAGCGTAAAACTGCCGGTATCGGCACTAGCAAACGAGTAATCGATGGCATACGATTTTTCGATAATTGGTGTATCTTTTCCTGATTGATTGCTAAAATTTAAGACCCATTCGATAGCCGGAAAATCGGTAAATAAAGTTAAGGTGCATTTTACCGAAAGACATCCGGATGGTTCAGCATAAGTGAAAATAGAAATTTCAGAATTGGGCTCCTTTGAATTCACTTTTTCAGCTTTAAACTTCCAGTTTTTAATGAATTTATCAGAGTTCTTCCCTCCATAAACAAATGAAAATGGTGGAATTTTCCCTTCAGCAAAATTTTGGTTAATCCAATTTTGGATTTCACTTGCAGACTGTGGCGTAAGAATAGCTAATGATGTATTTTTTTGCTGGCAATTTTTTGTTTGACTGGAAAAGGTATAATTTACCGAAAACAAAAAAAACAGCACAAATAATGCTGTATTTAAGCACAAAATTCTAGTTTGTTTGGTCATAGGTTAAATAATTTGATTGCAATTTACATTTAAACTGTATTCGTTAGCTTTAAATCAGCCAATCAAATTATTCAACGTTTTAAACACTTCTTACCCCTGCCGTGTTGGAAATATTTCTTTTTATCTGCTTAAATTTCAAACCATTCAGCAGTTATTTTTCTAAAGTTTTTTTCTTCTTTATGCCTGAAAATGTTTTCCTTCGGATAATACGTGTAATTAGCCGCGTATTGCTCGTGGTTTTCCACAATGCCGCGCAGGGCTTCGATGAAGAAAGTAACTTCGTCGTTGGTCATTGTTGGGTGAAGCGACCAGCGTACCCAACCCGGTTTCAAAGACAAGTCGCCCTGATTAATTCTGCTGGTGATTTCTTCGGAGAGTTCGTGGCTAACTTCAAGCAGAAAATGGCCATACGTTCCGGCACAGGCACAACCTCCGCGAACCTGAATACCATGTAAATCATTCAGCAATTTCACCAGCAAATTGTAATGAATTTTGATCACGTAAAACGAGATAACTCCCAAACGGTCGCGGTGCTTGTCGTCCATAATTTTTACGCCTGAAATACTGTCCAGTCCAGCAAAGGCAAGTTCCAGCAATTCGTTTTCGCGTTGATGAATTTTTGCCACGCCCATTTGCTCTTTCAACTTGATGCAAAGGGCGGTGCGGATAGTTTGCAAAAAGCCCGGAGTACCGCCATCTTCGCGCACTTCAATGTTATCGACGTATTTGTATTCGCCCCACGGATTGGTCCAGTCAACCGTTCCGCCACCGGGCTGGTCGGGCACCTGATTGTGGTACATCGACTGGTCAAAAATAAGTACACCCGACGAGCCCGGACCACCTAAAAATTTGTGAGGCGAAAACATGATGGCGTCCAGTTTTTCAAGAGGATTTGCCGGGTGCATATCAATGGTATCGTAGGGAGCCGAAGCTGCAAAATCGATAAAAACCACGCCGCCGTACTCGTGCATAATCTGCGCCAGTTCGTAATAAGGTGTGCGAATTCCGGTAACATTTGAACAGGCTGTAAACGAACCAATTTTGAATGGCCTGTTTTTGTATTCTTCGAGTTTTTTGCGAAGGTTTTCAGGAGAAACCTGCAAGTTTTCGTCTGGGTCAACAATCACCACATCGGCATTGGTTTCGTACCAGCTTGTGTGGTTCGAGTGGTGCTCCATGTGTGTAATGAAAACCACCGGACGCTCGCGTTGGGCAAGGCATTCGGTGTGGTTCACCTTTCCGCAGTATTTTAGTCCCAACATGCGCTGAAACTTGTTGATTACTGCCGTCATTCCGGATCCGGCCGTGATGATAATGTCGTTCGGGCCGGCATTCACATGTCGTTTGATAATTTGCTGCGCTTCGTGATACGCGAAAGTCATCAACGCACCGGTTTCGCTGGTTTCGGAGTGTGTGTTGCCAACGTACGGGCCAAATGTCGAGGTAATTTGCTTTTCAATTGGGCCGTAGAGTCGGCCACTGGCAATCCAGTCGGCATACAAAATTTTTTTCCTGCCAAATGGCGAGGCAAAATGTTGATCAATTCCGACTATTTCTTTTCTGAATGCTTCGAAATAAGATTCAAGGTTGGTCATGATTCCAGATTTTTTGAAAAACGGCTACAAAATAAGCGCTTTCCGTCAGATAAAATGAGAAGAAAATCAGTTTTTGTCATTCCTGAAATTGGTTGACTGTCATTTGCGGTGACAAAAAGTCATTTTTTCGCGGTGGTATGGTCTTTGAAATTTTGGATGCCGTAAAATTGAATGTTTAACTAAAAAAATAAAAACGATGCAAAAAGGAAAAATTGGCGTAAGCAGTGACAATCTATTCCCAATCATCAAAAAATTTCTGTATTCAGATCACGATATTTTCCTTCGTGAAATTGTTTCGAATGCCGTTGATGCCACTCAAAAACTGAGAACCCTGGCTTCGAAAGGCGAGTATTCAGGAGATATTACCAATGCAAAAGTATCGGTAATCCTCGACAAGGAGGCCAAGACCATTACCGTTTCCGACAATGGTATTGGTATGACCGCAGAAGAAATTGAAAAGTACATCAACCAGATTGCTTTTTCAGGAGCCGAAGAGTTCCTCGAAAAGTATAAAAACGATGCGAATGCAATCATTGGCCATTTTGGGTTGGGTTTTTACTCGTCGTTTATGATTTCAGAGCGGGTTGACATCATTTCAAAATCGTACAAAGAAGGAGCGAAAGCAGTGCGTTGGGAGTGCGATGGCAGTCCCGAGTACTCGATTGAAGATGCCGAACGCGAAGTTGTTGGTACCGATATTGTGATGCACGTAAATGCCGATTCGGAAGAATTCCTCGAAAAATCGCGCGTTTCAGAAATTCTGAATAAATATTGCAAATTCCTGCCGGTTCCCGTGGTTTTTGGCAAAAAGACTACCTGGAAAGACGGAGCAGAAGTTGATACGGATGAAGATAACCAGATTAACGATGTAGCGCCAGCCTGGACAAAAAAACCGGTTGATCTGAAAGACGAGGATTACTCGAATTTCTATCACCAGTTGTACCCGATGGCCGAAGATCCATTATTCAATATTCACCTGAACGTGGATTATCCGTTTAACCTGACCGGTATCCTATATTTTCCGAAACTGAAAAATACTGTTGAGGTTCAGAAAAATAAGATTCAATTGTATAGCAATCAGGTGTTTGTAACTGACTCGGTTGAAGGCATTGTCCCTGAATTTTTGACTTTGTTGCATGGCGTGCTCGATTCGCCTGATATTCCATTGAATGTTTCGCGCTCGTATCTGCAAAGCGACTCGAATGTGAAGAAAATCAGCAGCCACATTACCAAAAAAGTAGGCGACCGCCTGGCTCAACTGTTCAGCGAAAAACGTGAAGATTTCGAAGCTAAATGGGACGATTTGCGCCTGTTCATCGAGTACGGAATGCTTACCGAAGACAAGTTTTACGAAAAGGCTGAGAAATTCTTCCTGTTCAAAAATACCGACAGTAAATACTTCACCTTGGAAGAATACGAAACACTGATTAAACCAGAGCAAACCGACAAGGACAATAACCTGGTTTACCTGTACACCAACAATGCAGAAGAGCAATATTCGTTTGTTCAGGCTGCCAAAAACAAAGGTTACGATGTGTTGGTGATGAACAACATTCTTTCTACTCCGTTGATTAATAAGCTCGAACAGAAATTCAGTAACAAGAAATTTGTTCGAGTTGATTCGGATGTGGCAGAACATTTGATTGACAAAGATGAGCCCAAACACGAAATGAGCTGGGAAGAGAAGAACGAAATCAGCCCGATTTTCAAAGCCGTTTGTCCTGAAAATAAAGACTTTAATTTCATTGTTGATTTTAAAGATTTGGGCACGAGCGGAAGCCCGATGGTGGTTACCCGCAACGAATTTATGCGCCGTATGAAGGACATGAGCGCTGTTCAGGGCGGAATGAGTTTCTATGGCGATCTTCCTGAAAGCCTCAATCTGGTGGTAAATACTTCGCATCCGCTGGTGAAACGCGTGTTCGAAGACCGTGATGCGCAACTTGGCAGCGAACTGGATGCTCTTAAGGCTGACATTCAGGCAAAAAAAGACGAGAAAGCCGAAGTTGACAACGCTAAAAAAGATAAAAAAGACGAAGAAATTCCTTCGGAAGTGAAAGAAAAATCGGAGGAACTTGAAAAAGCGATTTCGAGTCTGAAAGATCAGCAAAAAGAAAAGCTCACCGCTTTTGGTAAGGAAAATAAATTGGCAAAACAGTTGGTTGACCTGGCTTTACTTGCCAACGGAATGCTGAAAGGCGAAGAGTTGGACAAATTCGTAAAACGCAGTTTTGAGCTTATAAAATAAAGGTTTTTGTAGTTAAGGTTTTAAGGCAGGTTCGTAAAAGAATCTGCCTTTTTTTGTTCTCCTAAGCAACCATTTTTCAAATCGTGCATCTTGTTTAAAAACGATTTTAATTAACAATTTAAACAATGTACTTTATGAAACAGAATTTGATTTTTACATTACTTTTTTCTCTTGTTTTGTCGTTTTACTCGTGCGACAAGGAAGACAAACCTCAAACTATCACTTTTGAAACAGATTTTAATAAGCTTCAAAGTAATAAGTTGACTCTTATTGCATCGGAAGCCATTCCTGAAACCGACGGTTGGTCAGCTGTATTTGCCGAGTATCCCGAACGTGACGAAGCAATTTATGAACTGTCTTCAGGATTGAAGAATTTGCCCGAACCTTTGGATCAGTCCAGTAAAGGATATATGCTATCTGGTCACAATCGTAGCGACGCCTTGCAAATGTTTGTAAAGAAACAGCTTACTGGTCTCAATCCGAATACGAGATATACGATTGAAACAGAAGTGGAGTTGGCGTCGAAATATCCGAACGGAAGTGTAGGAATTGGAGGTTCTCCGGGGAATGCAGTACACCTGGTATCCAAATTTGCGATGAACGGATACACGCTTGTGAACGACAAAGAATCGAATATTCAATTGAAAGCCAATAAAGAAGAGGGTAATCCCGATTCGGTTTATGAGTTGGAACTGGGCGATGTTTCAACAACTTCTGACGAATATGTGTATAAGCTAGTTGACCGAAAAAAGTCATCCGATTCAAGCGTAATTACATCTGACAAAGACGGTAAGCTTTGGGTTGTAGTTGGAACATGGTCAGGCTTCGAAGGACTTACAACTCTTTATTATACCCGGATAAAAATTATCCTTACCGAAACGAAATAAAATAGATAACTCACAGTAATTTAAGGATATGCACTAAATTACTGTGAGTTTTTTTATATTCGCTTTATTTCGATTCTTCTATTTTTTACCAGCCAAATAGTCTTTTGTGCTCAGTACTTTGGCAAAAGTCCCGTTAAGCGCTGCCATAAACGAAACCTGGACATCTTTTGCGCAAACTTTCTGACCATTGTAAATTAAATCCCGGGTTGCACAAGCGTCTTCAATTAAGGTACACGAAAAACCAAGGTCAAAAGCAGCCCTGGTAGTAGTATCAATGCACATGTGACTCATTGCCCCGCAAATTACCAACTCGTTCGAGCCTTGCGTTTGAAGACAATCGAGCAAGCTTGTTTCTCTAAAGCTGTTAGGGAAATGTTTAACCAATACCGGTTCAGATTCTGCGGGCCATATTGACTTATGAATTTCAGCGCCTAATGTACCCGGGAGAAAAAAAGTAGCCTGTGGCTTGATAGCAATATGCTGAATAAAAACGATCGGGTACTTTTTTACCCTAAAAAATGAAAGAAGCCCCCTTACATTTTCGCAAGCCTCCTCCATTTTCACCAGTTCCATTCTTCCACCCCGGAAATAGTCGTTTTGAACATCAACAATTAAAAGTGTTGGCTCCATTGTAATTGGTTTCTATTGAGAAGTTTTATCGGACAATACCTGGATCCGAATCATAAAATAGTCATTTCCGACTACCCAAATCTATATTTCCCAGTTTGTTTTACTTGGCAAAAATGAAAGAAGAGTATCGCCCCGCAAACCAAGTCTAAGTGTTTCCAGCGGAATTATTTCGTTGGTTGCAATATTACCAAGGTTCACATTTGGACCGAGTAGTTTGATAAACCAGACCTGTTGGTTTTTCAACGGAGCTTCCCACAGAATTGCATCGCTGTCGAGCGCCTTTTTAATGCCTAAAATTAATTCGAAGTTGGCAGAACCATCGTCGTTATAGATGCCCATATTGCCGCTTTCGCGGGCTTCGGCAATTACTTTCCAGGCGCCTGCCTGCAATTCGGTTTCCATGAACGAAATCCATTTTTCGTTCGATATTTCTTTGCCTTTCAGTTTTGTACCAACTTCTGAAAGAACGGTATAATCTCTGCTGAAATCCGAGATGTATTTACATTTCAATTCATGGTTGAGCTCCATAACGCCATCAGAAACTTCGATGAGTTCCATTTCATATTTGTCGAGAAAACGCCGATAGTCGTCGAGCATACCGCGAACGGCAAAAGCTTCGAACAAAGTTCCGCCAAAATATGGTTTTAATCCTACTGATTTGTATAGCTTTATCTTATCAGAAAGGCGATTGGTAATCATTGATGTACCAAATCCTAGTTTAATTAAATCGCAATAAGGTGCCGAGATATCGCATAAGTCTTCTGCTTCTCTTAAACTCAGCCCTTTATCCATCACCATTGTTAACCCGTTTTGGCGTGGCTGAGCCGGCCTCTCGGGCATGTAGGGCAATTGAAAATTCATCTTGTTTAAAGTTTGGTTGTTTGGTATTGAGAAATAAGTTTCTTTATCGATTCGTTTTTAGAGGCTTCGGGATAAAACTCAAATAATTCGTTTTGTTTGCTGTAATCAATTTTCAGCGCTTTTTCGAAATGGCAAACAGCCTCCAATTCTTCGTTTTTCTCGAGCAAATAAGCTGTCAATCTATAGTTTAGGTAGGCATCCGACTTATTGAATTTATTGGCAGTCCGAATTACTTCGATAGCCCGGTCGGTATCACCTACATCATAGAACATCTCCGAATACGAAAGCCAGTTTTCAATATTTTCAGGATCGAGCTTGGTTGCCATGTCGAACGATTTGATTGCTTCGCGCAACTCGTTAAGCTCGGCCAAAACCTTCGCATTCATTGCCCAAAAATCGGGATTGTCTTCTTCGAGCCTGATTGCCTTTTTAAAAAATACTTTTGCGTCATTCAATTCGCCTTCCGACCACATAATTAATCCTGAACCATACCATGCCGCTGCATTCGACTCATTAATTTTAATTGCTTTTTGGTAGTAGGTTAATGCTTCCGGATAGTTTTCTGTATTCAAATAGCACTCAGCCAAATAGCAAAAAGCATCATCATTTTGCTTATCAAGCTCAAGGTATTCCAGGTAACAGGATATTGCCTCTTCAAATTGTTCGTTATTGGCCATAGCATTCGCTTTATTAAAAAGCGCGTGAAGGAAATTGTCGTTAATAGCCAGCGAATAATCATAGGCTTCGATGGCTTCTTCAAACATTCCCATCCGGTTGTATGTGATACCTATATTGTACCAAACTGAATGGTTGAAGGGGTCAATATCAAGATATTTATTGTAATAATAGATACTGTCTTCAAATTGGGAATTTTTATCGCAGTAATAACCCAATTCGTACAGTATAACTTCGTTTTGCGGATTAATCTTGTAGCCTTTTTCGAGATATTTTATGGCTAAAACTGTTTCGCCGGCCTGACCGAATGAAATGCCAATATTATAAAGTGTTTCGTCGGGTTCATCCAATGGTAGCGAAATAGCTTTTTCGAAGGCATCAACAGCTCTTTCAACATCGCCGAGGAAGTTAAGCGCTCCGCCTTTGGTAAGGTAAAGTTCGGGTTCGTTGCTTTCAACTTTCTCCAGTACTTCAAGCATTTCGAGGCATTCTTCGAGCTTCCCTTCACTCATCAGAATCTGAGCTTCTCTTATTTTAATGGAAATTGACGAGGGATGAAGCATCAAGCCAGTTTCTACTGCTTTTCGGGCCTGTTCTATTTTTCCATCTTCAAGAAATTGATCGACAATACCTTCTATCTCATTCACATCGAAATAACCAATTGCCTGTTCATCAACCATCTTTGTGAAACGCATAACAGCCTCCCGAAAATCATCCTCTTCAAAATTATCTCTGGCGTCTTCGTTCATAAATCTTCATTAAAGTTTGCAAAGTTAGAAATACTTTTCAAAAAGAGCCATCACTGCTGATGCTCTTTTCTTAACAGATCGTTAACCGTTTTTACCGGGCTAAATGTTTCGACCGGAACCTCAACAAATAAGGTATTCCAATCCGACATTGCTCCATTCCAAAGTCCAGGCCGCTCCTGCGCTTTAAGCTCTTTTCCGTCACTCGATTTAATTGTTATTAACCCTGTTAGCGGATCAATAAAATCGATAAGATTATATTTTTCTCCTTTGTAATTTTTAACTGCACACACCAGATCAACCGGGTTAAAATGAGTCGATTGTTTAAAAATGCTGACTTGCTCGGGATTGCCAAAATCGACCTGGGAACTTTCTACTATTTGGGGTGAAACTGTGCCATCGTGGTTTAAGGTAAAAAACGGGCCACCTCCCGGTTCTCCGGTATTTTTAACCATTCCACAAACACGAATTGGCCTGTTTAGCTTTCCTTTTACATAATCATAAAGCTCTTGTTTGTCATTTCCAATAAGATTTTGCGGAGGATTTACATTTAAGATATTCTCAATAAAATCGGTTGCTTCAGCATAAAATCCGCTTTCCAGCTGTTCGGGCAAATGCCTATCCACTATTTCCTGGTAAGCAAATATCTGTTCCTGAAGGCTTAGCAATATTCCCGCAATAGTTTTTTTATAATCAACAGTGGTTTGCTTTAGGCCATCGGGCACAACATTATCAATATTTTTAATGAAAATAAGATCTTCAGTTAAGTCATTTAAATTCTCAATCAAGGCTCCATGACCGGCTGGCCTGAAAAGCAAACGACCTTCAGAATTCCTGAAAAGCTCATTATCAATGGTAACAGCTACAGTATCGGTTGATGGTTTCTGATTCGAAAATGAGATGTTGAACGAAATTTCAAACTTCCTTTCATAATCGGCTTTTACTTCATCAACCAGTTCCTTTATGGCATCCTCGTGTTCCGAAGAGACTGTAAAGTTCAGGTTTACAACACCTTCATTACAGGCATAGAAAGCTCCTTCCACAAAATGCTCTTCCAGCGAGGTCCTGTTTCGTTCAGGATATTTGTGAAACTTTAGCAATGCTTTTGGCTTGTTCCCGTAATTAAGACCTTGGCACAGCAACAATGTTTCCAGTAAAAGTTGCGCTTCGCTTCCGGTTTGAGGTTTTCCGCTAAACGGAAGTAGTTCGTATAAATCGGTATAAAAAGCAAACTTTTCAATTTGATCAAGAAAATCAGTAATGTCTTTATCCAGAAGTACTTCTTCAAACGATTTCCCATTTTTTAAACCATCTAAAGCCAAAAAAAGTGATTTGAACATGCGCGTAGCTGCGCCCGAAGCCGGAACAAATTTCAGCAGGGTGATACCATCCGATTTTTTTCTGTTAAAAACTTCGATGTACCATTTAATCTGTTCATCCGTTATTTTTTTTATTCCATGATAAACACTTGCAGCTTCAATAAGCTTAATAAACGGAAAACCACTTTTAAAATTCGCAATTTGTTGATCGATTTGTTCTGGCTGACTTCCCCGGGCATAAATCTGACTTAAATCCTCCGAATTGTACATACGCATTAATTCTGTTTCCCTAAAATTATAAAAACGTTTGCTAATAAGGCTACGATTAACAAATCAAGCCCGAAAAAAGTTATAAACCGAATTTTTAACAAATACGTATTCTCCATTAAGCTTATCATTCAGGTTTATAACGGCTTGTATAATACGTACAAGTTCGATGTATTTTTTTGCCATCGTTCAATTCTGTTTAAGTAACTACATTTTGAAGGGAAAAGCATAAAAAAAACACTTGGTGTCCGTATTTTATCAATAGATATTAAGACGTATTTTTGCCGGCATAGCAATTATTCACATTATGAGGCACTATTGGGGAGATGGGAATAAACGATACAACGATTTCGCCGGGTATTTCAGGAAAAAATTTAACGGACGGGTTCAAAAAATCTCGATTGACGCAGGATTTACTTGTCCGAACCGCGACGGAACAAAAGGGTTGGGCGGTTGCACCTATTGCAACAACCAGACTTTTTCGCCGGGCTATTGCGATTTGAAAAAAAGTGTTTCTGTTCAGCTTGATGAAGGCATCGCTTTTTTCAGCCGAAAATATGACTCAATGAATTATCTGGCTTATTTTCAATCGTATAGCAACACTTACGCTCCGCTTGAAAATCTGAAACATCTTTATTCCGAAGCATTGGCTCATCCCGAAGTTGTTGGGTTGGTAATTGCCACCCGGCCCGATTGTATAACTCCCGAAATTCTCGACTACCTTCAGGCGTTGGCTGAAAATTACTATGTTATGCTTGAGTTTGGAATTGAATCGCATCTCGATACGTCGTTGAAAAAGCTGAACCGGGGACATGGTTTTGCCGAATCGGTTTGGGCTTTGACCGAAGCCGGGAAGCGAAAAATCCACACCTGTGCACACTTAATTCTGGGGCTGCCCGGCGAAACTGAAAGCGATTGGCTCAAACAGGCTTCTGTTATTTCAGAATTGCCTGTCGAAAACCTGAAATTGCACCAGCTTCAGATACACAAAGGAACCCGGATGAACCGCGAATACGAGCAAAATCCTGAATTATTCCACATGTTCACCGTGGAAGAATACCTTGATTTATGTGTAAAATACCTGGAATTACTCAATCCACGAATAATTGTAGAACGGTTTGTTAGCGAATCGCCCGACCGGTTGCTGGTGGCGCCGCGTTGGGGACTCAAAAACTTTGAATTTACTGCCAAGCTCGAAAAGTTGCTTGCCGAAAAGGATACGTGGCAGGGAAGACTGTATAAATAGCCATTAGTCATTGGAAAGCAGAATCAACAATTGGTTTTATTTCCCAATGACGAATGACTTTTCGTCACTTGGTTTGGCTTCCAAAAACCCTTTTTAGAAGCACAGTTACCCGTGCATTGACGTTTGTCCGGATATCTTTTTCGCGATCTTCAATTTTCAGGAACATACCATCCAATGCGCGCTGTAAAATGTAATCCTCCAATTTTACATCAACCGGCTTTAGTCCTCCAATTTTGCCAATGGCCGAGTTGGCAACTCTGTTCCATTGGGTCGTCAGTTCGTTCCACGATTGCTGGGTTGAAATTCCGGCTACCAGGTTTTTGTTCAGCGATTCCCTGATTTTTGGGCGATATAATTCGCTTAGTTGCGCCAAAGTTTTTTGCTTGAAGTATTGGGTTGCCGCATTATCCGGGCCTTTCAGAATGGTCAGGGCATCGGCAAAGGTCATTTCTTTAATGCTGTTCACAAAAATAGGTTTCGCGCCTTTTGCGGCATCTTCCGCAGCCCGGTTGATGCGTGTAATTACATCGTCAACCAACTTCGCTCCACCAGGAAGTTTCGAGATATGGTCGGTAATATTTTTTGCTTCAGGAGGAAGTAAGATTTTGATTGACTGATCTTTCAGATAGCCATCAATCGCCGACAAGTGAGCAACGGTACTATCGGTTCCCACGGTTAGTGCTTCTTTTAAACCTGAAACAATTTCAGTATTAGTTAGGGGTAAATTCTGGCTTACCGCCGTTTGTGCAATTTGTGTCAGTTCAGCACATGAATTCAGGAAAAATAAGGACAAAATAAGAGCAGATGTTTTTATGAAGCTCATAGTAAAGTGATAAAAGGTTAAATGGTCAATGGTTAAATGGGTTGCGCTTGTTTTTAGGTTCCCGTCCCTTGGAAGGGCTAGAGGAGGCTTGTTTCCCGAACAAACCATCCAATAAATCTTTCCGATTTAAGCGCAACAGTTCGTTTTTGATTTCCTGGTAATATTCGCGCTGATACCAGAAAAAATATTTTCGCTGCGCCAGCTTTTCCTTTTGACTTTTGGCTGTAAAAAACCGGTTGCATAGTGTATGGATGAAAACCGGTATAATAAATTTCCGTTGCCAGGGTCATTGGCGTGGGCGTAAAATCTTGCACCTGTTCCAGTTTAAAATCCAACTGTTTGGTTTCTACGGCAAGATTGGCCATGTCCATATTTTCGCAACCCGGGTGACTCGAAATAAAGTACGGAACCAACTGTTGTTTTAGCCCTTCTTCCTTATTTATTTCCTGGAAAACGCGGTTCAGCTTGTAAAATAGTTTGAACGAAGGCTTGCGCATCAGTTCCAAAACCTGATCGGAAGTGTGTTCGGGCGCTACTTTCAAACGCCCCGAAACATGATGCTTTATCACTTCACGCAGGTATTCCATGTTGTTCCTATTCACTTGCGGGTCGCTGGTTTCTTTCAAAATCATATCGTACCGGATGCCGCTGCCAATAAATGCTTTTTTTACATCGGGATGCTGGCGAACTTTTCGGTACAAATCGAGCATTGGCTTGTGGTCGATATTCAGGTTTTTGCAAACATCGGGGAAAATACAGGATGGTCGCTTGCATTTCCGGCAAATTTCTTCATGAATACCTTTCATTTTATACATATTGGCCGACGGTCCGCCTAAATCAGAAATGTACCCTTTAAAATCGGGCATCATCACCAGTTTGTCAACTTCTTTCAGAATAGATTCTTCCGACCGGCTGGAGATAAATTTTCCCTGGTGAGCCGAAATCGTGCAAAATGTGCAGCCACCGAAGCATCCGCGATGAATATTGACCGAGTGACGAATCATATTGTAAGCCGGAATATCTTCCTTGCTTTTATACCGTGGATGCGGCAAACGGGTATATGGATAATCGTAAAAGCGGTCTATTTCCTTCTCTTCCAGCGGCGGCCAGGGCGGATTTACCACCACCTGCAACTCTCCAACTTCCTGAATAATGACATTAGCCTCCACTTTATTCGATTCTTCTTCGATGTGCATAAAGTTTTTGGCGTATTTTTTCTTATCCTGAAGACATTCTTCGTGCGAGTACAGTTTCAGGCTGTTCCACTTTTTATTGGTTGCAAAGTTACCGTTTCGCGGAACCAGAAAGGCCGTTTGATGCACATTGGTAATTTTTTGAGGATCGATGCCCTTCTGCACAAGTTGCGTGTATTCAACAATCGACTTTTCGCCCATTCCATAGAAAAGAATATCGGCCCTGGAATCAACCAAAATGGATGGCTTTAGTGTGTCGCTCCAGTAATCGTAATGGGTTACGCGACGCAACGAGGCTTCGATTCCACCAATCACGATGGGTACATCCGGGAATAAATCCTTCAGGATATTGCAATAAACAACCGTTGCATAGTCGGGCCGTTGACCGGGGCGGCCACCAGGCGTGTAGGCATCGTCCGATCTTCGACGCTTGTTGGCCGTGTAATGGTTTACCATCGAATCCATGTTTCCGCCGGTAACGGCAAAATACAAGTTTGGACGGCCCAGCTTTTTGAAATCGCGCAAATCGTCCTGCCAGTTGGGCTGCGGAACAATAGCCACCTTAAGTCCCTCGGCCTCAAGCACACGGCCAATAACGGCGGCGCCAAACGAAGGATGATCGACATAAGCATCGCCGGTAAATAAAATCACGTCGAGCGAGTCCCATCCTCTACCCTCAACCTCCTTTTTTGTGGTCGGAAGCCAGTTATTGATGTCGTATTTTTGGAATAAAATATTCAATGTTAAAAAATTTTAATGCGAAATAAGTCAAACCTTTTACAATTGAATAAAAAAATTGTTCATTTTTAAGTTTTCTTTTGAATTTTGAAAATTATGTGCGATTACAAACGCCTTGAACCATTAAACAACTCTGACTGAACATGGAACTTTTCAAACCGAAAGACATTTTAAAAGCAAATCCAAAGCTTAGTTTTCTGGGTGGCGAGCATTTTGCGCGTTTTTTAATGCTTTTACTGCGCTTCGACAAATTAAACCGGGTTTACAACCAAATCGGTGATAAAAAAGGATTGGCCTTTATCGACGAACTTCTCAACATCCTGGAAATAAACTTCTTGTACGATACCGATGAATTACTGAAACGTGTTCCGAAAAGCGGCCCGGCCATCGTTGTGAGCAATCATCCGTTTGGTGGATTGGAAGGCATTTTACTGATAAAAATATTAAGCCTGATCAGGTCGGATGTGAAAATAATGTCAACACATTTACTTCAGAAGATTGAACCAATCAGCGAGTATTTTATTGAAGAAGAGTCGTTTTTGAAAAGAAACAGCCACATTGATGCCAGTACCGAAAAAGCTTCGGCGCATCTTGAAAACGGTGGATTGCTTTGCTTCTTCCCGGCAGCCGAGGTTTCTCAGTTCGATGTCTTTCGTGTTTTAACCGACAAAGAATGGCAATATCCAATCCTTAGATTCATTAAACAGCAAAAAACGCCGGTCGTACCGATACATTTCCAGGGAAATAATAGCCGTTTTTTCTACCTCATGGGCATTTTGCCTTCGCTAAAGGAAATGAAACTTCCCACGGAGATTTTATACCAGCACCGGAAACCGATAAAAATCAGGATTGGCAATCAAATTTCGGTCACTGAGCAGGATAAGTTCAGCGATATCTATCAATATGGAAGGTATTTGCGTGCAAAAACATATTTGCTTTGCTCAAAAATTGAGGTAAAAAGCTTCTTCAATTATTCGTTAAAACGGCAACAAAAAATTGAACCTGTTGCAGAGCCCGTTCCACACGAAAAAGTTTTGGAAGAACTAAAAAGCCTGGGAGCTGATTTCTTATTGTTCCGTTTAAAAAATTACTCGGTTTATTGTGTGCCCACCAAACGTATTCCGAATATCCTGCTGGAAATTGGTCGTTTGCGCGAAGTCACTTTTCGCGAGGTTGGCGAAGGAACCAACCGAAGTATCGATTTGGATGAATTCGACCTGTATTACCACCAAATGTTTATCTGGGACGAAGAGACACAGATGATTGCCGGAGCATACCGGATTGGAAAAGGAGCCGATATTTTACACCAATATGGGGTACGAGGTTTCTATGTACAAAGCCTGTTCAAAATTAAGGACGACATGCAGGATATGCTTAAGGAAACAATGGAACTTGGCCGTTCGTTCGTGGTGAAAGAATACCAACGCAAGCCCATGCCGTTGTTTTTACTCTGGAAAGGTATTCTTTACTTTACCCTGAAAAACCCGGAATATCGTTACCTGATGGGGCCTGTAAGCGTTTCCGACGATTACTCGACAACTTCGAAGGAAATGATCATTAAATTTATAATGACCCATCATTTCGACTGGAAACTGGCCCGCAATATTACTCCGCGCAATTCGTACAAGTTTAAAACTGAAGATCAGGATTTGAATGTTGTTATGGAGTCGATGGACAACGATATTAATTCGCTGGATAAGTTAATCAGCGATGTGGACGAATCGAACTCGGGATTACCTGTTCTACTAAAAAAGTATATTAAGCTGAATGCCAAGATTATAGGATTTAATGTCGATCCAAAGTTTAACAATTGCCTGGATGGTTTGATTGTGCTCGATTTATGCGATGTTCCGGCGAATACGATTGAATCGCTGTCGAAAGAAGCTAAAGATGATTCCATTCTTCAACAATTCTATACCCGAAAAATTAAGGAAGGAAAGTAAAAACAGTCATTCGTCATCAGGAAAAGGAAAAGCATGATGCCACTTTTTCTCAATGACTCAATGATATCCTTCTGGAAGGAAAATAAGGCAGGCATTGGTCATCAGGAAAAGCATTGTTCCACTTTTAAAACGATCTATTGATAATCAAAGGGTTGGCCAAACTACAAATTATAAAGCAAAAAAAGAGGCTGTCCCAAAAGGATGGCCTCTATTTTTATGCGGCGATTTTAGGTTTTGGTATTTTTAATGTTTTCAGAATCGAGATCGCCCTGTTTTTTGTTTTTGGATACTCAAAAATGGCAAAAACGCAATAAAAGGCAGTTTTTCTTTTGCAATTGGACATACCTGCGGCTATTTTCCTCAGGTTGTGGGATATGGCAATCAGCCCAAACTCGATCATTACCTTTTCAATTCCCCTGAGTGAGAACCGGTTGAAGCGGTTGTTCGATTTTGTCTGCCCAAATACGGCTTCCGGTTCTATCGGCCTTCGACTTCGGTGGTATAATCCTTCTTCACTTAAAAGTTTCTCTTTGGCAATTGTTCTGAGGCGGTTTAGATTGTGGTTCACTTCAATGCTCCGGTTTGCTTTAGCCTGATGGCACATCCCCCTAAGCGGGCACCCATTACAGTTCTGTGCCTGGTAAATGCTCACCTGGTAGTCAAATCCTAGTTCTGTCTTTCGGTTACTGGTATAGTGTTTATCCATGTGTTGCCCCATCGGGCATACATAAAAATCGTTCTCCCGGTTGTAGTATAGGTTGGCTACCAGGAAGGGGTCTTTCCGGTAGTTCCTTTTTTGTTCTTTATGGAAGTAATTGTATTTGACAAATGCTTCAATCCCTTTATTTTCCAGTTGCTGGTAGTTTTGTTCGCTCCCATAGCCTGAATCGGCTACTACTTTGGATGATTGTTTTCCGTAGTGTAACTCAAACTGCTCCAGGTGAGGGATCAGTGTTGCCGTGTCGCCCGGGCGTTGGTGGACCGAGTAATGGGTGATAACCTGGTTTTCTGTGCTGATCTGCACATTGTAAGCGGGCTTTAGCTGCCCGTTTTTCATGTGGTCTTCTTTCATGCGCATGAACGTGGCATCAGTATCGGTTTTCGAGTAGCTGTTTCTCTCACCCAGAACATCGAGTTGCTCTTCATACTTCTGAAGACGTGGCAAGGCATCTTCCTGTAGCTCCTTTACCTGCTTTTGCTGGTTCTTGTTCAGCCCGGATAAACGATCGTTCAGCTTTTCAATCTTTTCCTGAAGCAAAACAGAATCAATTTTTTCGGGCAAATGGTCTTCTGCCTGATCTGATTGGTCTGATTGGATGGTTGATTCAATTTCTTTCAAAACACTGTCGATCTTGTTTTCAAGTTTTTCCTTGTTCTTTTCCACCGATTTGCGCCATACAAAAGTGTAACGGTTCGGGGCTGCCTCTATTTTGGTCCCGTCAATGTATTGAACATCCAAACTGACATAACCCATTTCAGCCATCAGCCTGACCAACTGGGCAAACAGATCCTGAAGCTTGCCTTTGAGTTTTTGGCTCCGAAAATGGTTGATCGTGCGAAAGTTGGGCAAGGCTTCACCCGAAAGCCACATGTAATGGATGTTTTCTTCCAATTGTCGGGCAATCCGCCGACAAGAGTAAATGTTGTTCAGATAGCTGTAGAACAGAATCTTAATCATCACACGGGGATGGAACGAACTGGTTCCTCCTCCTTTATAGGTCGATAAAATATCGTCGATATTTAACTGGTCAACAATCTGGTTGACAAGCCGAACAGGATGGTTCAACGCAATTTTATCACTTAAATTTACAGGAAAAAGTACTGACTGCTGCGAAGTAATACTTTTAAATCGTATGTTTGATCTTGTTGTCATAGAGACCTTTAAGATACTAAATCTTTCAGGGACAACAAAACAAAGGCTGTCCAATTTTTACTTTTTGGACAGCCTCTTCTCAATAAATTTCAGTAACCGTTCCTAAGCTTTTGGCAGAATTTTTAGTATTTGACCAACTTTAAGACTGGTTGCTTTAGTAATGTTGTTGAGCTTCATTATATCGATGTTTGTAACTCCCGGAAATTTTTTAGCGATTGACCAGAAATTATCTCCTTTACAAACTTTGTAATAAACAAACTCAGCTTTTTCGTTTTGAGCGTTGTTTTTAACAATTACATCTTGTTTATTTTTTATTTGCTCAACGGTTTTTGCCGATTGTTGGCTTGATACCACTGCTGTTGCTTCAGAAGAAGTATTTGTTGTTTTTGCCGGAACTGTTTTTTCAGCAACTTTTTGATTGTTGGTTATTGGCTTTTCTTTTAGTGATTTTTGTCGGTCAGCAAAGCTTTTCTCATTGAGCAAAGCATAATAATCACCTTGTCCTTCAGGAACGTAAACAACAAGTTTTTGCCCTGTTTTTACAAAGTTTTTATGTATTCCGTTCCAATATTTCAGATCAGAACTACGAACCCTAAACCATGAAGCAATTAAGCCCAGATTATCCCCTTTTTTTACGGTATAGCTAACCTTATCGCGGCCTTTCACGTTGGGTGTATGCCTGGCAATGTTATCTTGAGGATTAACAATTTGATTGTTTGGAAAGAACTCAGCGCGGCGGTGATCATGTACGGTTGACTCATTTTCGATGTACGCCGAGATTTCATCCTGCGGAATTACTAAACTGTATGGCCGGTCTTTACTTGCCGGTATTATATCGCGCCGATATTGCGGATTTAAACTTCTGAGTTGTTCAACCGGTATTCCTAAAACCTCGGATACCTGGTTGAAATGTAAGTAATCGTTCACCATTAACGTGTCGGTAATGATCGGAAAATCAGGAGATTTGGGAAGAATATTATGGCTTTGGTAATAATTCATTACGTAGTTGGCTGCAATAAATGCCGGAACGTATCCTCTGGTTTCTTTAGGCAACCGGTAATAAATCTTCCAATAATCTTTTACATCGCCACATCGTTTAATGGCCTTATTTACGTTGCCAGGTCCGCAATTGTATGCTGCAATCACCAGGTGCCAGTCCTTATAAATATTGTAAAGGTCGCGCAAATAGCGGGCAGCCGCTTCGGTAGCTTTAATTGGATCCCGCCTCTCATCAACAAATGTACTTATTTCAAGTTTGTACATTTTCCCAGTCGAGTACATAAATTGCCATAGCCCAACGGCGCTGGCTGTTGAGTTGGCAACCGGGTTTAATGCCGATTCGATTATCGGTAAATATTTTAGCTCCATTGGTAAACCGTATTTGGCCAAAGCTTCCTCGAACAAGGGGAAGTAGTAATTTGCAAGGCCAAGCATGATAGCAACCAATTTAGGTTTTCGCACAGTGTACATAGTAATAAAACCTTTAACGGTGTTATTGTACGACATGCTTACTGCTGATTGCAGCGATTGCAATCTCTGGACGTAAATCGAGTCGGGAAGTGTTTGTTTGAGCGTGTCTGCTTCGGCTAATTCTGTACTATCAAGTAAGAACGCATTTTGTACATACCAACTACTTACCAGGCTGTCAAGTTTATCAGAAAAGATTTTATTCAGGGTTTCGTCTGGAATAGAATAGAATTTTTCGTACCCGCTAAGCGTATCAATGGAGCTGATATTTATGGTACAGGCTTTTCTGATATTTTCTTTCCGCAATGCGAACACATTAGAGCTGAGTCCGGCAATTGTTAGTAAGACTACTGTCAGTTTAAATAATCTCATAGGCTCTTGTTAAAATGTGAAGATGCAATGTATGCCAAATAATTTCTGATTATCGCACATCATTGGTGCAGGAACCCAATTGATAGCTAAATTGTCGCTTATATCGAAATTAAAGAAGTGCGCATCAACGCTTGCATCTATAATATTTGCTGCATAAAAAACAGCTGTACTAATTACTAATAAATCTCTGTTACGCCTGGCTCCATCTTTTGCACGCTTCAATCTTTCGGTAAATTGAGAAATCTTGTCCGCTTCAAAATAGATTGGGTTAACATCTAAATTTTTGAACGAATTTGTATTCGGATCGTCGTCAATAATGTCAGAATAGGCGTGTTTATATTTTATATACAGATCGTTGTTAAAGTTAATAAAGTATCCGAGAGTTGCAAAGCCTCCGTAAACTAATGGAACCTTCCAGTACTTTTTATTATAAATCTGGCCTAATCCGGGCAATACAGCCGAATAAACAGTTGCTTTCCGGGGAGAATGCGCGACAACAGATTTCTTAATTTTCAGCGAATCGACTTCATTTTTCTGGCTATAGGCAGAAAATCCTGTTGTGAAAAACAGGATTGATAGAAGCCCGGCAGATAGCCAATTGAATATTATAATTTTCCTTTTTTTATGCATCTAATTTATCGAGAATTCCTAAAATCCGCTCAAGATCTTGCGACGAACTAAATGGGATTACAATCTTTCCTTTCCCGTTTTGATCCATCCTGAAATCAACTTTCGTTTGAAAATGTTTACTTAAGTGGTTATTCAAATTGTTATATTCTTCAGGAAACTTTGTTGCTTTTACTTTTTCGGATGACTGGAACCCTGAAGCACTTTCGTTATAGTTTCTTACAATTTCTTCGACACGTCGCACCGAAAAGTCATTTTTAATGATTTCATCGTAAATCATCAATTGCATTTCAGTATCCTGGATATTTACCAGTGCGCGTGCATGCCCCATCGATATATTTTTTTCAACGATACCTTTTTGAATTCGGGCCGGAAGTTTCAATAATCGAAGGTAGTTTGTAACTGTTGATCGCTTTTTGCCTACACGGTCGCTCAAATTTTCCTGGGTAAGCCTGCATTCTTCGATTAAACGTTGATAACTTAAGGCAATTTCAATAGCATCCAGGTCTTCTCGTTGTATATTCTCAACAAGGGCCATTTCGAGCATGGCTTCGTCGTTGGCTGTACGGACAAATGCCGGAATTGTTGTTAGTCCGGCTATTTTCGATGCTCTGAACCTTCTTTCTCCGGCAATTATCTGGTACTGCTCATCGTCAACTTTCCGAAGAGTAATTGGCTGAATAATACCAATTTCCTTGATTGAAACAGCCAATTCGTTTAGTGCTTCTTCGTCAAATTTAGTCCTGGGTTGGTAAGGGTTTGCAACAATTTTTGAAATATCTATTTCATTAATTGAAGAACCTGCCTCAACTGGTGCAGGAGCATCATTGGCGCCGTCAATTAAGGCACCCAAACCTCTACCTAATGCACTCTTTTTTGCCATAATAAATAGGATCTATATTTTTTCTGGATTTTTCAATTTTGTTAAGCCATTATTCTGCAATATTTCACGGGCAAGACTCATGTAACTTGCTGCTCCCTTCGATGTTGCATCGTACAAAATAGCTGGTTGGCCAAAGCTTGGCGCCTCGCTTAGTTTGATGTTGCGTTGGATAACCGACTCGAAAACCATATCCTGAAAATGTTTTTTCACTTCTTCCTGTACCTGGTTCGATAGGTTTAGCCTCGAATCGTACATGGTGAGTAAAAATCCTTCAATTTCAAGCTCGGGATGTAGTTTCGACTGTATGATTTTAATGGTATTTAATAATTTGCCAAGACCTTCTAATGCAAAATATTCACATTGTACCGGAATAATTACCGAATCGGCTGCTGTCAAGGCGTTTACAGTGATCAATCCCAGCGATGGAGAGCAATCAATTAAAATAAAATCGTAGTCGGCCCTTATTTTTTCGATGACATATCGTAAAACCTTTTCTCTGTTGGGTAGGTTTAACATTTCTATTTCAGCGCCAACCAAGTCGATGTGCGAAGGTATAATGTCTAGTCCCGGAATTTCGGTATTCAGAATAATCTTTCGCGGATCCAGTTCATCAACGATGCACTCGTAAATGCTGGTTTTTACATTTTTGACGTCAAAGCCTACTCCTGAAGTTGCATTTGCCTGTGGATCAGCGTCAATAATTAATACTTTATATTCTAAAACGGCTAAGCTTGCTGCCAGGTTAATTGCTGTTGTGGTTTTTCCTACCCCGCCTTTTTGGTTAGCAAGTGCTATAACTTTTCCCATATAAAATGATCTATTTGGTAATTTCCAAAGTTAATATTTAAAACTAAAAACCGACAGGTAAAATTTATTAATTAAACTTAATTGGATTGTAATCCATTATAAACCAGCATATTTTAATTGTATCAATTTACTGCAAATATTGATACTTCATTTTTTCAGTTCTTTCTCATCTCTGGTCAATCTAAACGGTGCTGCTTAAAATTTACATGCTGCTTAAAAACAAACAAAAAGTATAGCCAATCTTTTGCACTCCAACAAAAACTAAGTAATTCAGAAGAATCAATACTTAGTAGTTTTGCAATTAGCACATTGGTCAGCAACGTTTTTCAACAGGTGAGAATTTTTTAACTGCTTCACGAAAAACTTTACCTAACATTTTCGGGGCACAAAAGTAATAAAATATGGGGACTGAAACAGGAGATTTAATAGTTTCGGACTAAAAACACGAATGGGAACAACCCTCGCCGGAATGTTCCCATTCACTTTCGGTTAACCATTTGGTTATCCTTAGTGTCAGACTACTGTTATTAAAGCTGGCTGTTTCATCCGGTTTCTTCAACCATTTTTCCCAGCCTTGAGCTTTCCTGTAAAACCTGTTACAATTCTACATTTCAGCCGTTCGTTCGACGTTTCCTGCGAATTGTCTTCCCGAACAAAGTTCCAGGCTTGGCTACCATGTTGTTCTTGCGAACTTTTCGAAAACTACTTTCGATCCGAAAATCGTTTCGTTTTTGGTTTCGAACCGCAACCAAAGTTACGTCTCTTTGCCAAGCATTGTGAATCAATATTCCACTGAACGTTTTGTGATCAGCTTTTGTTGATGAACCGTTTTAACCGGTTCGAACTTTAGCTTTTCCAGAATGCAAACCTTACGACCTGAACGATCAAATTTCCAGTTCAACTAAGCACTTTCAATTCTCTCCATTCTTTCAAAGCAGCTTTTTATCGCTCGTCTGATGATATAAAATTAATAAAACAGATAGCCCCAAGTCAAGTGTTTCTGTACTTTTAAATGAGTATTTTGTCTTCCAAAGTTATAAACAATTGTTTATAACAATCAAATCGCTGATTTTGTGTATTTTAATCTAGTGTTTTGTGTTTCTGTTTGTAGTTATCAACAATTTTGTCAAGAGTTTAGTTATTCCATCAATTTTGCAATTGCATATTAGTCTATTTATTATTAGTTAGTTGTATTGGGTTGTTGAGTGCAATGTGCAATCCTTCTTCAAGCCTGAATTCAGCTGTTTCAACTCCAGTTTCTTTTAGTGCGGCCATAAATCCTTCATTCATCATTCGTCCTGCCTGTAACGGAAATTCGATAAGCGCAGGAAAATTCGATTCATTTTCGGGGTGCCTATAAAACTCAAGGCAGGACTCCAGATTAGTCGAGAGGTAAATTCTGCAAGCCATAGGTCGTGCAAAGTAAATAGCACAGGCTCCGTTACTTAAAAGCGGGCACGGCGATTTGTAATTAAGTGCTTTGTTTTCAGTAAGTTTTGATGTGATGTTGTTTTTCGATTCACAATTTCGCCGAATTATTGAGAGACTGTTCGCCGGGAAATTTTGTTTTATTTTCTCGCTTAGGTAATGTATTTCATACGAATTTGCAAAAACTGCCTGATGACAACACCATTGACATCCTTTGGCGCATGCAACGTTTATACTTTTGCGGGCGGCCAAAGCAATTATCGAATCGTTTAGCCCGTCAATTGCCTGGTATAGTGACTCAATCGCCTGAAACAGAGATTCTGACGTCAATCCTTTTTTTATTGCAGTTTGAGCTAAATTGTAGCCATCAGCGTAAAAAATCTGATCGTTTTCATTGAAATTCTTATTTGTGGAAGTCATCTTTTTTTTCCAAATGTAATTTAGTTTTTTACGAATAGGTATCTTTGATGTAGAAACTGCTTAAAATTTTGACTGATTATTTCGATAAAATTAGAAGTTCTCAGTTCTTAATACATCAGGAAAATAGTTTTAAAAAAGAATGAATTTTGTCTGCTAATGTATTGATTATTATTATATTATGAAGATTTTGATTTCGCTGCTCTTTGCTTTTTCAGGCATACTAAGTTATGCTGCTTCGGTTTCATATTTGCCTGTTCCTGCAACGGAATTGGTTCGGCATTCTTATTATACTTTGTCGTACAACGAAAAGTACGAACAGGCCAATTGGGTTTATTACGTGCTGACTGACAGTATGGTAATAGCAGGGGGGCAGGAGCGAAGCAATAAATTCAAAATTGATGCCTTGGTGCCAACCGGGTCGGCGAAGTCATCAGATTATACAAAAAGTGGCTATGATCGTGGCCATTTATGTCCGGCGGCTGATATGGATTTTAATAAGCTTGCGATGGAAGAAAGCTTCTTCATGTCAAATATCAGCCCGCAAGCGCCCGATTTTAACCGTGGTATATGGAAAGAACTGGAAAGCGAAGTGCGTGAATGGGCAAAGAAAAAGCATAAGCTGTATGTGGTTACCGGGCCGGTATTTTTTGATAGTAAGGGGACGATTGGGCCGGATCAGGTTCTGGTTCCAGGGTATTTTTATAAAGTATTGTATGCTGAAATGGCTCATCCGGAGATTATTGCTTTTGTTTTGCCCAATCAAAAAAGTGATCGCCCGCTATCTGATTTTGTTGTTTCTGTTGATGATCTGGAGAAAAGAACAGGTCTCGATTTTTTTTCTCAATTACCCGATGAGCTTGAGAATCGGCTTGAAAGCAACGCTGATGTCACTGGTTGGTTTACAAGCATTAAAGTTCAGGAACCTATCGCTTCGCAATCCAAATCAATTCCGGGTACCGATCTCGCAAGTAATTCATATTATGGGATTTACCTGGTATTATTACTGGTTTTATTCATTGTTGTTGTTGTCGTTTCGCTTCGGGGACTAAAGAAGAAAAAGTAACTTTTGCTGATGATTTTACTGAAATAGGTGAGGTGAGAAAAAATTCGATTTATCGAAATTTCTTTTCTCACAAAGGTTAATCTTTGGGTAAATTCTTACTGATGGTGAAGTAAAATGTGCTTCCGATATTTACCTGGCTTTCAATCCAGATGCGACCATTGTGTCTTTCCACAAATTCTTTGCATAAGAGTAATCCAAGGCCGGTTCCCTTTTCGTTTTGTGTTCCCTTCTTTGTAAAATTATAGCTGGCATTGAATATTTTGCCAATGTCTTCAGGCTTAATTCCGGTTCCGGTATCTGTTATGGAAATCTCGATTTCGAAATTAGTTTCTTTGGCTTTTAATTCAATTTTTCCATTTTTCGATGTAAATTTTAGCGCATTGGAAACCAGATTTCTAAGTATCGTTTCAACCATGTTTTTATCGGCTGTAATAATAATGTGTTCAGGGATGTAATTGATTACGGCGATAAACTTGCTGTTTGCTTTTTCAATCATTAAACTGATGACATCGTTTGAAATAGTTTTTAGAACAAGAGCTGTGGGCTGAAAAGGCATTTTCGATTGTTGCAATCGGGCCCAATCCAGTAAATTTTCGAGTAACTGGTATGTACTAACCGAAGTCGAATTTATTATTCCGGCATATTGAGAAATGGCCGAGACTTCAAGATCCGGGGCATCATTTTTAATTATTTCACTTAACCCGATGATACTGTTGAACGGACTTTTCAAATCGTGGGCTATAATCGAAAAATACTTGTCTTTGGTGGCATTCAGTTCCTGAAGTTCTTCCGAATATTTCTGCAATTGAATTTCTGCGTTTCGACGATCTGTAATATTTCGCGTTACGCCTTCATGATAGATAATTTCTCCCTTATCATCGCGTACAAACCAGCCGTGATCTTCAACCCAAACGGCCGACCCATCTTTTTTCTTTAGCGGATATATATCCAGGGCCCCTGGGTTTGCATGGAGTGCCAGATTATCCCGGTCTTCAGGTTTAAAATATAACTGCGTTGGAATGTCAATGGCCAACAATTCTTCCTTGCCCGAATACCCCAGCATTTGTACCATCGCGTCGTTTACTTCAACAAATTTTCCGGCAGGAGTGCTTCGATATACGCCGTCGGGCATTGTTTGTATAAGCAGGCGGTATTTTGCTTCGCTTTGTTTTAATCGTTCTTCGGCGTTCTTTCTTGCGGTAATATCACGTCCTATTCCCAAAACGCCTATCAAATTGCCTTTCGAGTCGTACATCGGGGTTTTTATTGTTTCGAGTAGCGCTTTATGTCCGTCGCTGGAAAAAGTTACCCATTCTTCGTTGCTCGATGGTTTGCCGATTTTGATCGCTTTGGCGTCATGAGACCTGAAGAAGTCGGCGAGTTCTTTATCTACAAAATCATAATCAGTCTTTCCGATAATTTCTTCAGCCTTTTCCCCTAAGAAATCCTCGAACATCCGGTTACAGGTTAAAAACACCCCGTTGATGTCTTTGACCCAGATTAAATCGGGAATCGTTCTGATTAAAGTACTCAAATGAGCTTCTTTGGCCTGAAGTTCTTCTTCAAAGTGCTTTCGTTCAGTAATATCGGTGGCCACGCCTACCAAAGCGATGGTTTCGCCGTTTTCGTTCTGGACGGCGGAAGATGACAGGGAAATCGGGAAAATTGTCCCATCTTTTCGCCGGTTCAGAATTTCTCCTGTCCAGCTTTTTTGTAGTGTTTGTTCTAAAATTTCATGATACAATTCATTTTGATCCTCATCAACCCTCACAATCGATATGTTTTTTCCCACCAACTCGTCCTGGGTATATCCGTATATCGTTGAGAATGCTGTATTTGCAAACAGAATTTGGTTTTTGGTGTCGGTTATGCTTACGGCTTCTTTGACACTTTTTAACGTGTGAGCCATTAGCAAAAGCTGTTGTTCCGCTTTTTTCCGGTCGGAGATATCCCTAAAATTCCACACGCGCCCGATTGGGATAGCATCCAGTCGTTGCGGGGACGACGATCGTTCAAGTTTTCGCCCGTCGATTAATTCGAGAATGTCAAACGATTCTTCTTCAGGATGGTTGAATAAATATTCTATCATCGCGAGGCACTTTTCAGGAAATTTTGCCTGCCGCAAGATTTCTGCAATAATCTGATCTTCGTTTTCGGGAAACCCGGTATTTATTGCTTCGAAAAAGAGCTTTTTAAACTGTTCGTTATAACTGGTTATTTTTCCTGAAAGATCAATCGAAAGGATGGCGTCGTTGCTTGAATTGAGCGTGGCCTGCAATAACGACAGCGAACGTTTTAGCTTATCTTCACTTTGTTTTCGCTCGGTTAAATCGCGCAATGTGCCTTCCAAGCCGTTCACTTGTCCGTTTTCGTCGAAGGTAAAATGGGCATTCACCGAGGCCCAGATCATTTGACCGTTATTGGCGTTTAAAAGGACTTCGTAATCGTTAACCTCTCCCTTTCTGGCAACTTCTTGTATAATCTTGTTCCGATCTTCCGGATTGTTGTAAAATTTGTCGATGTTCTGTCCAACTATATCTTCGGGTATATATTTTGAGTATCGCTTGATGGATGGGCTGATGTCGGTTAATATTCCATTCAGGTCAGTTCGGTAATAAACGTCCTGCACATTTTCGAATATCATTTTGTACTTCAGTTCATTCTCAATAAGTTCGGCTTGATGTTTTCTAAATTCGGTTACGTCATCAACAATTCCAATAATTCCAACTTTTTCGTTATCAGGAGTTACAATTAATTCTCTCCTGAAAATCGCATTCCGGTTTTGCCCATCGCTTAACCGAACCTTTGTCTCGTAAACCAAATCTTTTCCCGAAGTGTACAGTTGAATATCGGCATTGTTGTATTCCTCGGCCTGGGCGGCATCTGTAATGTCAAAAACAACGGAACCAATTATTTCTTCGCGCTTTTTACCGATATAATTGGCAAATGCCTTGTTACAGTTTACATAGACGAACTTGTCGTTTTTCACAAACACCGGTTGCTGGAAAGTATCTAAAATGCGTTGGAAAAATATGCCTGACAACCAGCTATTTTCCTGATTGTTTTGTTTGCTGACCGGGAGAATGGAAACAATAAAAACAGAGGTGCCCACATTGTCAAGGCTCGATATTTCGAATTCGCCACAGAATTCGCCACCGGTCGATTTTATACACTTGATTGTCCCTTTGGCCTTCCCGTTCAATTCAGCCTCGCTAATAAGGCGATCTATTTCCGATTGGTTATTGTTGGGTTTTGCCGAAAACAGCCGGTTGAATTGATGGCCAACTACATCGGTCTTCTCTTCAAATTCAAACAGCGATAATGCTGCCAAATTACAGTCGATTATCCTTTTTTTATCAGTAAAAATCCGACATTCCTTCAGCTCGTCGAAAAGCGTGTTGTATAAGCTTTTGCTGCAAAAAAAGCTCTCAGCAGTCAATTTAGTCTCGTCAGTTTTGCCCATGTCTTACCGAAAAAAAAGATTGACAAAAATTACTAAATATGACGGTAAAAATCTACTCAAGCAGCAAAAAAGTGAGGCGGTTCGTTGATTTTAACTAGCTGCTTCTGTTTACCATCCAAAAAGAGAAAACATTGATGTAATTCCAGAACGATTGCACTATTGGGGTGGGCATTTCAAGCTTTGATAAGATTTCCTGGTAGCACCTTAGCCATACAACCCGGGCTTCAGGCGTAATTGCAAAAGGCGTGTGTCGCGAGGCCAGCATCGGTTTTCCCCGGTTTTCGTTAAAATAAGGGTGTCCGCCGCAAATCTGTATAAAGAAGTCGGACGAACGTTGTTTCGCCTTGTCGAGTTGCTCCTCGATGCGGGGAAACAAGTGCTTTATTTCGCTTTGTACCAGCAGGTCGTAATGGTCGCTCACCAATTTTCTGATCCCTTCTTCTTTTAGTATCTTCAAAAAATCGGGCGAGGGCAACGTTACCGGCGGACGTTGACCGAATTTGTATTGGTTAATCGTAAAAATCATGATTGAATTTATTCTGAATTGACAAAAAACAGTTGTAAATGATAACAAATCAGAAGCTGAACGGTTGCGGAAAAGCGAAAAATTCTGCCTGGTGAAATTTTAAAATATTGATGGATTGTTGGTTATTAAAAATTAGTTTCGAATTTAATGAATGAATAAAATCAGTATCTTGAAAAACAAAAACCAAACTTATGAACGAGCAAATTCAACAAATTGCTGCGCGAATAAAGGAATTGCGCGAAATTGAAGGCATTTCGGACGAAAGCTTTGCTAATGAATTGAATATTACCAAAGAACAGTTGGCGCTGTACGAAAATGGTAACACCGATATTCCGGTTGGGTTTCTGTATAAGGTTGCCCAGCATTTTAATCTCGAACTTTCGGCACTACTGCGTGGAGACGAACCCAAACTTCACGTGTATTCGGTAACCCGAAAAGGTAAAGGGCTGAATGTTGACCGCCGGAAACAATACAAATATGAAAGCCTCGCATCGAATTTTGTACACAAGAAAGCTGAGCCATTTATTGTGACCGTTGAACCGGGTGCGCCGATGGAATTTAACAGCCATCCTGGGCAGGAATTCAATTACGTGCTTGCCGGAAGCATGATGGTTGTTGTTGATAGCCACGAAGTTGTTTTGAACGAAGGTGATTCGATTTTTTTCGATGCCAACTACCAACATGCCATGAAGGCTTTAAACGATCAACCGGCACAATTTCTGGCCATCATTGTATAACTAAACACCAACCTTAAACGAAATTTTATTATGGTTCTTGATAAATACCTTTCGCAAATTGATTTTTCATCCTATCAGGATTTTGCTGAAAATTATAGAGTTAATGTTCCCGAAAATTTCAATTTTGCCTACGATGTTGTTGACGAGATTGCCCTGAAAACGCCCGGGAAAATAGCGATGGTTTGGTGCAACGATTTGGGCGAAGAACATATTTTCACCTTTGCCGACATGAAAAAGTATAGCGACAAGGCTGCAAACTTCTTTCAATCAGTTGGCATCCGGAAAGGAGACCCGGTGATGCTCATCCTGAAACGTCGCTACGAATTTTGGTTTTGTATTCTGGCTTTGCATAAAATTGGGGCAATCACCATTCCGGCAACGCATTTGCTTAGTCCGAAGGATATTGTTTATCGCAACAATGCCGCCGACATCAAGATGATCGTTTGCGTACCGGATGCAGAAGTTATTCAACATGTTGAAAACGCTGAATCGAAGTCGCCCAGCCTTAAATTTAAAGCGCTGATTGGCGCAGATCGTGAGGGTTGGCTTAATTTTAACGCTGGAATGGAAAGTAGTCCTGAAGAATTTATTCGCCCGGAACTGGAAGACCGGCCAAAAAATGAAGACATCATGCTCCTTTATTTTACCTCAGGAACCACGGGAATGCCTAAAATGGTCAACCACAATTATATTTATCCGCTGGGGCATATTCTGACGGCAAAATATTGGCAGAATGTGATCGACGGTGGATTGCACCTCACCGTTGCCGACACGGGCTGGGCAAAATCGGCCTGGGGCAAACTGTATGGACAATGGTTGTCGGGAAGCGCCGTGATGACTTTCGATTTCGATAAGTTTATCCCGAAAAACCTGATGGATGTGATTGTAAAGTATAAGGTTACCACTTTCTGTGCACCGCCGACAATATACCGATTCCTGATCAAGGAAGATTTGTCAAAATTCGATTTAAGCGCCCTGAAATATTGCGTGGTTGCCGGTGAACCGCTGAATCCTGAAGTGTACAAGCAGTTTTTGGATGCTACCGGAATCCGCCTGATGGAAGGTTACGGCCAAACGGAAATGACTGTTTCGCTGGCAACCTATTCGTGGATGGAACCAAAGCCGGGCTCAATGGGACGTCCTTCACCGGGTTATGCCATCGATTTGGTGGATGAAGACGGAAATCCGTGCGAAGTAGGCGAGGAGGGGCAAATCGTGATTTATACCGATAAAAGTGTGCCGGTTGGCATGTTCAATGGCTATTATCGCGATGAAACCCTGACCAAAAAAGTATGGCACGACGGCATTTATTATACAGGCGATATGGCCTGGCGCGACGAAGATGGCTACTACTGGTTTGTTGGCCGTGCCGACGATGTGATTAAAAGCTCGGGTTACCGCATTGGCCCATTTGAAGTGGAAAGTGCCCTGATGGAACATCCGGCTGTGTTGGAATGCGCCATCACTGCTGTGCCCGATCCTGATCGCGGTCAGGTGGTGAAAGCCACCATTATCCTGACCAAAAACTACACTGCCAGCGACGAGTTGGCCAAGGAACTTCAGGAGCACGTGAAACGGGTGACAGCGCCGTACAAATATCCGCGCATTGTAGAGTTTGTGAGCGAATTGCCCAAAACCATTAGTGGAAAAATTCGCCGCGTGCAAATTCGCGAAGAAGATAAAAAAGAGTAAACAGTGATCAGTCGCAGTGTTCAGTGGAGTTTCGTTTCTGAAAGCTGAACACTGTGACTGCATACTTTTTAGCTTATCTTTGCAGCGAACTTAAATGTTGTATAGTGACTTTTCAGGAATTAAATTTGAGTAATCCGCTACTGAATGCCTTGTCGGATTTGGGTTTTGAGAACCCGACGCCCGTTCAGGAGAAAGTATATCCCATTGTTTTGTCGGGTCGCGATGTGGTGGGCATTGCGCAAACCGGAACTGGCAAAACCTTTGCCTATTTGCTTCCCATCCTTCGGCAACTCAAGTTTTCCGATCAGAAACACCCGCGTATTTTGATTATTGTACCTACCCGCGAACTGGTTTTGCAGGTGGTTGGCGAAGCTGAGAAGCTCTCGAAATACATGAATGTGCGCGTGACCGGCGTTTATGGCGGAACGAATATCAATACCCAAAAACAGTTGGTTTACAACGGAATGGATATTCTGGTGGCTACGCCAGGTCGCCTGGTCGATTTGGTTTACACCGGCGTTTTGCGCGTAAATTCGATCCAGAAACTGGTGATTGACGAGGTGGACGAAATGCTGAACCTCGGATTCCGCCCGCAGTTGATGAATTTCCTCGATAGTTTGCCGCAGCGCCGCCAAAACCTGATGTTTTCGGCAACTTTGACCGATGAGGTAGCTAAGTTAATCGACGACTATTTCTACGAACCGGTAACCATCGAAATTGCAGGCCGCCAAACGCCTGTTGAGCAAATTGGCCAATACTACTATTTTGTGCCAAATTTCAATACGAAGGTGAATTTACTCGAAAATTTACTTGGCAACACCGACGAATTCAAGCGTGTGTTGGTTTTTGTGGAAAGCAAACAGGTTGCCGACCGCTTGTTTGAAATGATCGATCCAAAATTTCCGGAGCAGATTGGCGTCATTCATTCCAATAAATCTCAGAATTTCAGGATAAATGCGCTGGAACGCTTTAAAAATGGGATTTCCCGTATTTTGATTTCTACTGATGTTGCTTCGCGCGGGCTGGACATTCCTGATATTTCGCACGTCGTTAATTTCGATGTTCCTGAATTACCTGAAGACTACATTCACCGCATTGGCCGAACCGGAAGGGCGGAAAAAACCGGGAATGCCATCGCTTTTGCAAATGAGCCCGAAATGAAAAAGCTGGCTGCCATCGAGAAGTTTACCGGACGCATCCTTGAAGAGAAACCGATTTCGCACGAAGTAAAAATCTCGAATATTTTCACTGACGAAGAGCGTCCGGTGTTGTTTGATAAGGGTTACCTGGGTAAAACGCCTAAACTTTCTGAATCTCAGGGCGCATTTCACGAGAAAAAGGAGAAAAATAAAAAGGTGAATCTAGGTGGCCCCGGCGTTCGCAAGCCCGGTAAGGAAGCTCCTGTAAATCGGGGTGTTTTGAAGAAACGGGCAGCTAAAAAGCGCTAGAAGCAGTCGGGACATTTTAAAGATAAGATTGTTATATTTGTGTAAATCCTTAAAATCGGAGTTATGAAACTTACATTGATTGTGAAAAAAGGACAGAATGGGTATCTGATTGGTCAATTGAAGGAAATTCCTGCTGTATTTACACAAGGATTAAATCTTAATGAATTGAAGGAAAATATCGCCGATGCGTTGGAAATGTATTTGGAAGATGTTCGGGAAAACTATAAACCCAATGGAGAGATGCTTCTGGAAGAAGAACTGACATTCGGTTGATATGAAACGGAGTCAGTTTATTAAGTACCTGAATGAGCATAATTGTGGCTTCATCAAGCATGGTGCAAAGCATGATAAGTATATGAACCACAACAATGGGCAGCGAACAATGATTCCTCGCCATACTGATATCGATGATGATCTTTGTGATTTAATTTGCAAGCAGCTAGATATTCCTAAACCCAAAAAATCATAATTGCTTGGCATTCACAACCTGGAGGATTTTCAACGCATTTCGGTGATTCGAAAATTCGTCTTCCAGGATAATTCTCCGCTTTTCAATTTCTTCCGTCATAAATTCCTGCTGAAAAAGCTTATAAATGGCTTCGATCATCGCTTCAGGCGTATCGGCTAAATAGCACAAATGTTCCAATCCGGTTTTGTGAATCATCGGGGTATTGGCAATGCAGAACCTTCCGGCGAACAGCGATGCCAGCAATTTCAGCTTTAAGCCGGTGTCCTGAAAAGTTGGAAGCAAACAAACATGCGCATTTTCGATCAATTCATCCATTTTTATGCCTGAAGGATTGGCTATCAACTCCACATTTTTCAACGGTTTAACTTTGCTGATTAAATTTTCCGAAGGATTTTTCCCGGCAACGATTATTTTTTGCTGAACCTTCGAAAAAACATTCTTTATCAGGAAATTAACGGCTTGTTTATTTTCAGCAACCGAGAGGTTTCCGTGGAATAGAATATAGTCGCCCTTTCCTGTTTTCGACCGTATTTCGCTGAACGGGTGAAACGCCGGTGTAAAATGCGAATTGCCGAATTTCCGGTCGAAGTACAAATTATCGTTGGGCGAAATGGAGAGCAATTGATCGGCATTTTTCAGCGTTTTTTCATAGCTTCTTAGTTTACAGCCTTCAATGCAATAGAACAGTTTCTTAAAAAGGTTCGTCTCAACTTTCCGAAGATTTTGGTAATAGTCGTGCTCAATATTGTGGGTCCTGACTAATTTCAGATGACTTTTCAACGAGTTCTGATTCAGGAAATAGCACGTATGAAGACCTTCGAATAAAACGGGAGCCGGGTTTGCCTCCAAATTACTGAGCATTTGCCCGTCGTTTCGGGTAATAACGATGTATGGTTTTGTTGAAAACTGGTAGCGCATTCCCTTTTTGCGCGGGTAATAATACACTTGTTTGCAATATTTTTCAAGCTCGGGGGCTTGTGGACGATTATATTCAAAGCAGTGAAGGTAAATAGAAACTCCACATTCAGAAAGCGCTTTAACTTTATAAAAAATGTCGATTATACCTCCGTAATCGGGCGGGTAGGGAATGTTAAAGGCGACAATTTGCAGGGCAGTTTCCACTTTCGAAATTTTACCTAAATATAAAAGAAAAACCACGAACCGGCAACCGATTCGTGGTTTATAAAAGCCCACTCTAAATCTCCCCCGAAGAGGGAGACTTTTGGTCGTATAAATTCACAATATTTTCAGTCTCACATAAGATTCCGTGATAGTCTTACCTCTTTAAGCCCCCTCTTTGGGAGGGGTTTTTGGGGAAGCTGCTTTCTTTTCTCGACCATTTGTCTTTTTACTCATCAAGTTTTATTCCGCCATAGCGACTGGTGATATTTACTTTTCCGCCGCCGGAACCTACGTTGCCTTCAAGCGTAAATTTATGATTATCCTTTATCCGGTTGCCTTTGTATCGGCTTTCAGGATAATTAATATCGCAATAGTCGCAGCTGGCGTCAATCGAATAATTTAACCCGGCAAGGCCAACGGTAATGCCGCCGTAACTGTTGTTGATCACAATTTTGCCAAACTTTGGATCAACTTTATTGATTCGAACTGAGCCGTAACCGGTATCCAGATCAAGATTGCCGGTCAGGAGGTCAATTTTATAGTTGGTGTATTTCGAAACCGACTTCAGATTGGTAATCTCATCAATGGAATAACCATCGTATTTCGAGTCGAGGTTCAGGTTCCCGATTTTATGAAAGTTGATTTGCGAATACTTGGTAATTAACTGTAGATTGGCGATTTCATTGGCGTACAGTTTCGAATATTTCACATCAATTTCGGCATGGTTGATCGTTTCCAGGTCGGCTTTTCCGTAGGCGACCGAAATTTTGATCGGGCTTCCGGCTGGCGATTGCATTTTCCCGGCTGTCATCGAGCCATAGCTCACATCAAATTCACCATTGGCATCAAGCTCGCCTAAAACAATATTCCCGTATTTATTGGTAATATTCAGGTTTTTGTCCTTTGGCGCATTGATCAGGTAGTCAATCGAAAAGGAACTATTGCCTTTAAAACCATCCTCAATATCAGTATTGCCGCTAATAATTTCGCCATTTTTCTGAAGTGTGATTTTTATGCGGTTCATCATATCGCGGGCTTTGCTCTCGGAGGCATTATCGATGGTAATCAATACTTTTATGGTGATTGAATCGCCTCCCATGTTGTTGATTTTTACTTCGCCAAACTTGTTGGAAATCTGGATACCGGATACACCGTTTTTTGACCATCCTTTCCGGTATTGTTTGGTATAATCAGCTCCTGCCGATCTGCCCATTGCAGCAGAGAAAATCAGGAGAGCGATGATAAGGCTAAAGGTTGATTTCATTTTGTAAACGTTTATGTTGTTTCACTTCTTTTAATTTGTTGACAATTAGCGACAGTACATTCATTCGGGCCTGATAGTATTCGAGCATGGCATTAATTACCCGTTCGTCGTTGGGATTGGCTTTCAGGTCTTCGAGCAATTTCTGGTACATCTGGTCAAATTCTTTCTGCTCTTTCTGGAACATTTGTTTTTCCGAATCGCTGATCAGACCTTCGTTTTCGAGCATAGTCAACTGTTTCATATCAGTTTGAATGGCTGTCGTGTAGTAGAATTCAACTTCGCGGTATTGTGGCGAGATTGATCCGAGAGAGATGTTCTCCTGCTTTTCAGGTTTTAACCAGAGGCGCCCCTGGTTAACGGCCAGCAAAGCAAAGACAACAATGGCGGCAATTCTGAGTATGGACCGGAAACCAATGGTGCGTTTCGGTTCCGATGCTTTTTGAAGCCTGGCTTCAAAGCGCCCGAAATGACCTTCCAAAGGTTCGTTTTCATCAAACGATTTCCGGTTATTTAAGATTAATCTTTCCAATTCGTCGTTCATATCCTTGTTATTTTCAAGTTCAAAGTTTCATTTACAAGTTCGGAGTGCCTAAAGTGAGCTAAAGTTCGGAGTTGAAAAAAGTTAATTGCTAAATTGTTTAATTGTTGACTTTAACAATTAAGTAATAGGAAAAATTTATTATCGTCTTTTAAATGTACTCACCCCGACGTCCGCAAGGCGGCCGTTCCCCTCTCTACCAGAGTAGAGAGGGGGAAGCACCGTCAGGTGCAGGGGGTGAGTCCGTATAAAATACAAACATAAGTACGACATTATTTCATTCTCATTACTTAAGCCATATAACCATTTAACTTTCATTTTTAAATCCTCAAATTTTCGCATTTCCAAATCTTAATTGTATTCAAACATTTCCTCTTTTTGAAGCATTTCCCGGAGTTTTAGCTTAGCCCTCAGAAATTGCGATCTCGACGATCCGTTCGAAATACCCAGTATCTGTGCAATCTCTTCATGGTCATATCCTTCGAGCAGGTAAAGGCTTAATACAACCCGGTAACCATCGGGCAACCGGTGTACGGCCTTTCTCAATTGCTCCATTTGTATTTCCGAAATATTTAACTGAACGGGTTCTTCATCAGGAATTTTTTCATTCAGCTCTTCAAATTTTACTTTTCGCTTTTTTAGCTGGTCGAGCGAGCGGTTGATGACTATTTTCTTCAGCCAGGCCCCAAAACTAACTTCACCGCGATAGGTTTCCAATTTTGTAAAAGCTTTCAGGAACGATTCCTGCATTACGTCTTCGGCTTCCACCTCGTTTCCAACCATTCGTAAACTGACATTGTACATGGGCTTGTAGTACAGCTTGTAAATTTCAAACTGCGCCTTGGTATCACCTTTGCGGCACCTGTCAATTAGTTCCTGATGGATATTTTGGTAAACCGTTTCCAACGTTCTTTTTTGTTTTCGTATCAATGACGACGACCAATTCCGCGATGTTGCACGCGAATGAAAATATTGTGAAAAAAAGATTGTTCAAACACAATGAATTGTTCTTATTCCTAATTCTCAATTTTCATTTTCTTCCAGAAATTCCATCAGTCGAATCAATTTTGTTTCATCTTTCCCATTAATCTTATTGGTCTTTACAAAATCGATAGCCGGCTGATGAACCGGTTGAAGGATTTTAACGAGTTTTTTTTGCGATGTAACCGGGTAAATGTTTCCCTGGTCGCGCCTTAAAAAATATATCGGCGGTTGCTGAATAAATCGTGCCGAATCGGCGGTTGCAAATGTTTCAGGCGTTTTAAGCGCTGTGATGTATTTTTTCAGGAGTTGGAAATAGCCCTCGTGAATAAGCTCAAAATATGAATGCTGAATTTTATTCTCGGTTTGATACTGCTCATAGATAAAAGTTTTACTCCCCAGTTTGATACGATGGATTTCGGAAGGGAAAGCAACAGCTAATATTTGTCCATCATTAATGAACTCCATATTGTCACTGTATATATTGTACCTCAACTGTATATCTTTTAGTTCACTTCCGTTCGTTTTCAGAATATACGATTTCTGAAAATGCTTATCTAAATATGGAGTTCCGGCAATGTTTTTTTCATCCAATGCTTTTCGCTCTTTTGAATCTGAAATCATTTGTTTGTTTAGTTCAATGCGCAGGTTTTCGACCTGTTTATTTCGGTTCTCCTGGCCTGAAACATTTTTTGAAATGAAGAAAATACCAAGTATAACAAACCATGTCTTCATAAAAGGTTATTTTTAGCAGAGTATTTCCGGCGGAAACAATCTGGCTTTTTCGATTGTTAAATATAGAAAACATGGCGCACAATCACGAACACACAGGGCGTAATTTAGCAATTACGGTTATTCTAAATAGTGTAATCACTCTCGGGCAGTTTGTTGGCGGTTTTGTCTCGGGTAGTTTGGCGCTGATTTCCGACGCTATTCATAACCTGAGCGACGTTATTTCGGTTGTTTTGGCCTGGATTGCACACCGGATAGGCCAAAAACCGCGAACAACCCAATCTACGTTCGGATATAAACGGGCCGAGATTCTGGCAGCTTTTATCAATGCCATTTCGTTGATTGCTATTTCTGTTTTCCTGTTGTTTGAGGCAGCAAAGCGTTTTATGCAGCCCGAAGAAGTTGGCTATACCTGGATGTTGGGCCTCGGTATCCTGGGATTTCTGGCCAATGGTTTATCGGTTCTGATTTTGCACCACAACAAGGAGGAAAACCTCAATATCCGTGCTGCATACCTGCACTTAATCGGCGATGCCATGACTTCGGTTGCCGTAATCGTTGGGGCAGTTTGTATCTGGGCATTTCAAATTTACTGGATTGACCCGCTGGTAACCGTTTTAATCAGTGTTTATATTTTTATACATACCTACAAATTACTGAAAGAGAGTATAGCCATACTTATGCAGTTTGCTCCCGCCGAGATTAACCAAAACGAAATTGTGGCTGTTTTACAAAGTATTCCTGAAATAAAAAGTGTTCATCACATCCACTTATGGCAGCTCGACGACGATAAAATTTATTTCGAAGCACATCTTGTTTTGAATGATAATCTTCGGGTTGACCATACGCTTGATGTTACCCTACAAGCGAAACAACTGCTGAATGCACAATTTGGTATTGGCCACACCACTTTTCAGTACGAATACTTGCCCGAAGGAAAGTGTAAGTGCTGACAACCCATAGGAGTTATTGGTAAAATAATCAGTGTTAACTAATGAATTTTTGTGATTTTTCCTTTCCAACAAAAAGATTTTCTTTCCGAATTTCTCAAAGCCAACAATAATCGGTTTAAAACCACGCTGTAATTTTCCAAAACGTTTTTCTACCGTGTAAAACGATGCTGGAATTTCTCAGGCTGCAAAAAAAACAGTTTAGAACCAAGTTATTTTCTTCCACTCAGTTTCAATCAACCCATAAGTCGAATCAGATACACTCACAAGCGGCAAGCGAACCTGGTTTTTGGTTTTGCCCTGCAATTCCATCAGCGCCTTTACACCAGCCGGGCTTCCTTCCTTAAAGAGAAGTTTCAGCATTTCGGCCAATTGCAGATGAAATTCAGTGGCAAGCTGCATATTCCCGTCGATCGCCGTGTGGGTTAGTTGTGCAAGCTTTTCGGGCAAGGCGTTTGCAATAACCGAAATTACACCTATTGAACCGGTGGCGATAGCTGGTAGGGTTAAACCGTCGTCGCCCGAAATAACTTTGAAATAATCGGGTGCACCATTCACCAGTTTGGTGAACTGGCCAATATCGCCGCAAGCTTCTTTTATGCCAATCACTTTGTCCGACAATTGCGCAATGCGAAGGGTTGTTTCAGCTTCCATATTCACGCCGGTACGGCCCGGAACATTATACAGAACAACCGGAACCGGGCTGGCTTCAACAACAGCTTTAAAATGCTGAAAAAGTCCTTCCTGTGTGGGTTTATTGTAGTAGGGAGTTACCGAAAGAATGGCGTCAATTCCGTCGAAATCAGTATTTTTTATGGAATCAACCAAAGCCATTGTATTGTTGCTGCCCAATCCAAGCATAATTTTCAGGCGACCAGCATTTTGTTTCACGACAAAGCGAACAATTTCCTTTTTCTCGGCATCTGAAAGGGCAGGAGTTTCCCCGGTGGTTCCCAAAACAACCAAATAATCGATACCTCCGGCAATCTGATCTTCAACTAATTTTTCCAACGCACTGTAATCAACGTTTTTGTCTTCAGTAAAAGGAGTGATTAACGCAACTCCGGCTCCCGTAAATGGATGTCTCATTCTAATGTCGTTTTATTTATTCTTTTCAAGTAATACAAAATTTGTTCGGCCAACTGGCTCGCTTCGGGCTGTTCGGCAAATTCAATGTTCCAGTCGAAATAATTCGCAGCATTCCCGGAGTATCCAATTTTAAACGCGGCATTCGATAATGCAGTGAGATAAACAATCGGAAAACTCTGTTGTCTGCTCAAATCAATCAGAACGTCAAATTTTTGCTGAATGAAATCTTCTGCAACCCTTGCTTTGGGTATTTCGAGCCACCAACTCGCTTGTTTTCGGGTAAATCCGTTAATTCCCTGCGGAATAACTGCTTTTTTCGTTGGGAAATAGCATAGTCCCGAAGTTTTAACTCCCGAATTTCGAAGTTCGCTTTCCAGTTTTCGGAATGAAGCTTCCTGGTCAGATTCCCAAAGAATACCCGCTGTTTGAGCCGTGTCGAGGTTAAAAACCTTTTTGTTTCTGGATAAAGCCTTCAATTTCGAATTCAATATCCTGTTGGCAAGTTTCGATTTCAAACGCATAGCTGCTGCAAAAATAACAATTTGTTTGTTTTTTGATGTTTGAAAAGAAGAAAAGTTTTAGATTGATATTTTAAAGCTTAATAAAATAATAATCTGTAACTTTTAACTGATCATGCTTAAAAATTCATCTTCAGAGATTATCGGAATATTCAGCTTTTGTACTTTCTCCAGTTTACTGGGGCCAATGTTGGCTCCGGCCAGCATGTAGCTGGTGTTTTTCGAGATAGAACTGACGTTTTTACCGCCATTTTGCTCAATCATTTTTTTCAGGTCATCGCGCGAGTTTTTCTCAAAAGTTCCTGAAATGATGATTTGCAAGCCTTTTAGTTTTTCAGAACGGTTGGCAAGCGCTGATTCGTCGAGTTGCATTTTTAAACCAACGAGTTTTAAACGTTCAACCAGTGCAATGTTTCCAGGATTCGAAAAATAAGCCTTCACACTTTCAGCAATCCGGCCACCAATTTCATCGATTTCAGTGAGCTCTTCCAATGTTGCCGATTCCATTTGCTCTATTGAGACCAACTTATTCGTCAGGATTTTAGCTACTGTTTCGCCAACATAGCGAATGCCAAGCGCAAAAAGCACTTTTTCGAATGGCACTTGTTTCGATTCTTCCAGGCTTTTCAGTATTCGGTCAGCCGATTTGTCGCCAAGCCGCTCCAACCGACTGATTTGTTCTTTTCGGAGTTCGTACAAATCGGCAATATTTTTGACTAAGCCTTCATTGTAAAGCAAATCGATGGTTTCCGAGCCTAATCCGTCGATGTTCATGGCTTTCCGACTGATGAAATGTTCCATCTTCCCCTTAATCTGCGGCGGACAGCCATTTTCATTCGGGCAATAATGGGCTGCTTCTCCATCTTTCCGAATTAATGTCGTCCCACATTCAGGACAAGTGGTAATAAAACTGACAGGTTGAGCCATCGGGTGTCGCGAAGCTTGATCGGCTCCGACAATTTTCGGGATAATTTCGCCGCCTTTTTCCACAAAAACCGTGTCGTTCAGGTGTAAATCGAGGCTTTTAATAATGTCGGCATTGTGCAAAGAAGCTCTTTTTACGGTAGTTCCGGCCAGAAGAACCGGTTCGAGATTGGCTACCGGCGTAATAGCCCCGGTTCGCCCAACCTGGTATGAAACCGACAAAAGGGTAGTGGCGGCCTGCTCGGCTTTGTATTTGTAGGCAATGGCCCAGCGCGGCGATTTGGCTGTGAAACCCAGGTATTGCTGCATTTTCAGCGAATTGACCTTGATCACAATTCCGTCGGTGGCAACCGGCAAATCAAAACGCTGGTCGTGCCATTTGCGAATGAAGGCGATCACTTCGTCAATATTGGCGCACTTTTCGGTGTCGGGCGAAATTTTAAGACCCCACTGGGCCAATTCCTGAATATTTTCGTAGTGCCCGTCGTTTGGCAGATTTTCTCCAAGTAAATAATAGAAGTATGCATCGAGTTTTCGCTCAGCAACAACCGACGACTTTTGCGATTTCAGCGTTCCTGACGCCGCATTGCGCGGATTGGCAAACGGTGCTTCACCCAGTTCTTCGCGTTCCCGATTGATGCGGTCGAACTCGGCAAAAGGCAGCAGGATTTCGCCACGAACTTCAAATTCATCGGGGTAACCGCTTCCTTTCAGTTTTAGAGGGATGCTCCGGATGGTTTTCACGTTGGCCGTAACATCGTCGCCCAAAGTGCCGTCGCCACGGGTGATGGCGCGTTGCAATGCTCCGTTTTTATACTGGAGGCTGATGGAAGTTCCGTCGTATTTCAGTTCGCAAACGTATTCAAACGGCTGATCAGTCATTTTTCTGATTTTCTGATCGAAGTCGCGCAATTCTTCTTCCGAGTACGAATTGGAAAGCGACAGCATCGGATAGGTATGTCGAACTTGCTCAAACTCTTTATTCAGGTCGCTTCCAACACGTTGGGTGGGCGAGTTTGGATCGAAAAATTCAGGATTTTCTTTTTCCAGTTTTTCCAGTTCTTTCAGCAGCATATCAAAATCGTAATCGCTTATAATTGGCTGTGAAAGAACGTAATAATTGTAGTTGTGTTCGTCGAGTTGCCGACGTAGCTCCTCAATTCGTTTCTGAATGTTTTCCGTGGTCATAGCGCAAAAATTTGCACTAAAATACAAAAAAAGCCAAAGTAAAGGGGAAAGAGGAAAAGGCAACGTTTAATATCGTTACCTATTCGTAACCAATAAACCGGTAATTCCGAAAACAGAAAAGCTGGCTTTCAGGATTTGCCCGGAAGTCAGCTTTCAAAATCAATCTTCGTTACTAGTTTTCGGGATGCTTCTTTTGGAAAAAATACGAGGCAGCCAAGGCAATTCCGCCGAAGAGGAAGATCATTGAGAAATAAGCGGGCGCTTCTTCCATTCCGCTTTCGGTGAGGAAATATCCGCCAATAATGCCAACGGCAATTCCAACGAAAAACAGGCCAAGTTTCAAGGTTCGGAAGGCCGAGCCTGTGTCTTTTGTTTTAAATAATTCCGGGTCAGCGCCTTTTTCGATTAAAGCTAAACGTTCTTTGTTCCTGGTAGTTAAATAAACATACAATGATGCAAAAACCAGTGCAAAAAATGCAAACGGGATTAAAACTCCTAATACTTCTACTTGCATAATATTGAATTTTTAATGTTTAATTGTTTTCGAACTTGTCAGTATGACGCAGGTATTTTCGGGCGGTTACAAAATTTTTGAAAAAAGTGCAGTGTTGAGAAAATGTTACGGGTTACGAGTTCCGGATTAAAAACTGCGACTTTTCTTAAACCCCAAATTTTCCCATCTTCAAATATTTCGCCGGAAAACTGTAACCGCAATTCAGAACCTGCGTCTATTGCAGTATAATGAAGCAAAACGACGATTTATACCATATCGAAGCTATTAAGAAAGGGAACGTGCAGGCGTTTTCTTTTCTGGTAGAGAAATATCAGAAAATGGTATATACGTTGGCCTTGAAGTTGATGAAAAAGCCGGAAGAAGCTGAAGAAATGGCTCAGGATACATTTATCAAAGCCTTTCATAAAATTGACAGTTACGAGGGCAAATCGAAGTTTTCGACCTGGTTGTACAGCATTACTTACAATGCCTGTATTTCGGAATTACGAAAACGACGGATTGAATTCAAATCGCTGGATGATCGTCAGGTTTCGGATCAGGATGAACTGCGGATGCACGACTATTACCGTGAGAACCGAAAAGAAGATCAGGAAAAATACCTGGCATTGGCGATGGAAAAGTTGCCCGAAGACGATCAGGTTTTAGTGACGCTTTATTATTACGAGAGCCAGTCGATGGATGAAATTAGCGTAATCACCGGATTGACGGTCAGTAATATAAAAGTGAAGATACACCGGGCCCGCAAACGTATGCAGGTTATGCTTTATGAAATGCTGAACGAAGAAGTATATTCGTTGTTATAATTTGAAGATGTGAAAATTTGGAGATTTGAGGGTTGGGAGATAAAAAACAACAAATAAGTAAGTTGAAAGTAGGGAATAGCAAAAATATTCGCGCATCAGTTCCCTCCCTTTCGGGGAGGGTTAGGGTGGGGCTAACAAACTAAAAGATATGAACAAGCTTGATAAACAATTCGAAGAAATAATGAAGGATGGAACGAAGTTGAACTCGCCATCGTCGGATTTTATGCTTAAAGTGATGAACCGGGTTTATGCAGAAGCTGCTGTAAAACCAAAGCGTATTTTACAGGATTATCAGCCAGTTATAAGTAAAAGAACCTGGATAATTATGCTGTCAGCCTTTGTGTTGATGATGGTTTACATGATGTCGCTGGGCAATGGAGCCGTTGAGAGCGAAAAAGGTTTGGCGTCCGATTTTTTTGGAAAGCTTAGTACGCTGGACAACACTTTTAAAAATGGAATGGGAATATTTAAAACCATCCCATCGGTGGCTTACCTCATTGTAATTTCAGCTTTGGGCTTATGGACATTGGACGTTGTTTTTCAACGATTTCGCCAGCATTCATCTGAAAATTAACCGATACCGAAAATCAGGGAGCCAGGCGCTGAATTTTCCACCCATCATTAGTTGGCAAATATTCGAGCCTGTCGTGCAGCCTGTTTGATCGTCCCTGCCAGAATTCAAAATATTCAGGACGTATAATAAAGCCACCCCAATGCGGTGGTTTTTCTATTTCCCGGTTTTTGAAATATTCCTGGTATTTTTGGTAATTCCGGTCTAAAACCTCGCGGCCCTCAATAATTCGACTTTGCGGCGAAGCCCATGCACCCAACTGGCTATCGATTGGGCGCGATTTAAAATAGTTACCCGATTCCGATTCGCTAATCTTTTCGGCTGTTCCTTTTATTCTCACCTGACGCTCGAGTTCAGGCCAGAAAAAAACTACAGCAACATGCTTATCCTGAAATATCTGAGTTCCCTTTTTACTTTCGTAGTTGGTGTAAAAAATAAGTCCGCTATCTTTCATCTCTTTCAGCAAAACAACCCTTGACTCAGGAAACCCATTGGTGTCGAGGGTTGAAAGAACCATCGCAGTAGGTTCTTTTTCTTTTCCATTAATGGCGTCATCGAGCCATATATGTAATTGTTCAAACGGATTCGGGTTGATTCCGCTTTCCGAAAGCTCATATTTTTCGTAGTTGGTCCGTATGTCTCTAAGCATATTATTCGGCTTTTAGCGAATATAACAAGCCTTCATACAAATTGTTAAAGTCATACAGACCAATTTTTGCCGAGCTAAATCAAAACAGCCTGATAGCCAGCTGAATTTAGCGCTGATGTTATCTTCTCGGAGCTTACATTTTCTACTTCCACAGTCAGTATTCTATCCGGAGAGTTTGTATCGACACTCCATATCGAGATGCCTTCAATCTGGTTTAAAAATGGTGTTACAGTGGCAATACATCCGCCACATTTAATGGTTGTTTTGAACTTTAATGTTTCCATTTTGTGAATTTTAAGTTTCTATAGTTCCTATTATTTCTGAGTTTCTCTGGTTAATTGTCATTTGACCATCACTTGAAAAGCGACAACAAATACAACAATTATAAAAATGACAACTATCTTCCTTCCAGCTTCTTAAACCTCAGCCGCAAACTGTTGCTTACCACCGATACCGAGCTCATGGCCATGGCGGCTCCGGCAATCATCGGGTTCAGTAAAAATCCGAAGAAAGGGTAGAGTAGGCCCGCTGCAATAGGAATTCCGACGAGGTTGTAAATGAATGCCCAAAAAAGGTTCTGTTTGATGGTGCGCAAAGTTTGCTTCGACAGTTCGATTGCCGATGAAATAGCTTCCAGCTGCGACGAAACGATGGTCATTTTGGCGACGTCCATCGCAATGTCGGAGCCGCTGCCCATCGCAATACTCACATCGGCCTGCGCCATGGCGTGCGAATCGTTGATGCCGTCGCCAGCCATCGCCACCACTTTGCCTTGCTGCTGAAGCGCTTTGATGTATTCGGCTTTGTTTTCGGGCAACAATCCGGCTTTGAAAGTGCTGATCCCGGTTTGCTGAGCTACCGATTTGGCGGTGTGTTCATTATCGCCGGTAAGCATGATCACCTCAATTCCACTTCGTTTTAGCTTTTCAATAGCTGTTTTCGACGACGGTTTAATCTGATCGGCAATAGCCAGAATCGCCAAAATACGATCGCTTCCGCCAAAGAAGATCACCGTTTTTGCTTGTTCCTGAAGGTTTCTGGCTGTTTCAATATCTTTTGGCGTCGGATTAATTCCCGATTCAATCATCAGTTGCTCGTTACCTGCAAAGTATGTTTCGTTTTCGAAAATTGCTGAAACGCCGCGCCCGGTAATGCTTTTAAAGCGATCAAGGTTTATTGATTGAATGCCTTCATTTTTTAGAGAATTTGCGATTGCCTCTGCCAGCGGGTGCTCCGATTGCATTTCCATGCTCAGCAAAACCGATTTTAGTTTTGCTGAGTCTTCGGTATTCCAGATGGTATCGGTCACGGCTGGTTTTCCTTCCGTGATGGTTCCGGTTTTATCCAGAATGAGCGTGTCGATGCGGTGAGCCATTTCCAAACCGTCAGCATCTTTAATCAGGATGCCCAATTCCGCGCCACGGCCCATTCCAACCATGATGGCAGTTGGTGTAGCCAAACCCAGCGCGCACGGACAGGCAATAATCAGCACTGAAACCATAGTCAATAAAGCTTGTGGCAAGGCGTTTTGGCCACCCAAAATCATCCAAACAATAAACGTGACTATAGCGATTGAAATCACTACCGGCACAAATACCGATGCAATTTTATCGACCAGCTTTTGCACTGGCGGTTTGCTACCTTGCGCTTCCTGCACCATGCGAATGATCCGCGCCAGCAGGGTTTCGCTGCCTACTTTTTGCGCTTCCATCACAAAACTGCCTTTCTGGTTGATAGTTCCGGCGAAAACCGAATTTCCTGTAGTTTTCTCAACTGCCAAAGGTTCGCCGGTAATCGAGCTTTCATCAACAAACGAAGTTCCTTCCAGCAAAATACCGTCAACCGGGATGCGTTCACCGGGCTTTACCCGCAGCTTATTCCCAATTTTTACTGCTGAGATGGGCTGAACTGATTCGATGCCAAAGTTTTCAACCAAAGTGACTGTATCGGCCTGCAATCCCATCAGTTTTTTGATGGCCGATGAAGTATTGGCTTTGGCTCGTTCTTCGAGCGTGCGTCCCAGCAAAATGAAGAAAATGATCACTGCCGAAGCTTCGAAATATACGGGAGGATGGTTGTTGCCAAACATCAGGACATGCGGGAAAATGGTGTTGAAAAGGCTGAAGAAATAAGCGATTCCGGTGCTCAAAGCTACCAGCGTATCCATATTGGTTTTGCCGTGTTTCAGTTGTTTCCAGGCGGTGATGAAAAAGCTTCGCCCAAACCAGAAAACAACCGGCGTTGCCAGAACAAGCATGATCCAGTTGGCGTAAGGCATATTCATGGCGAACATCCCAATCAGGAAAACCGGCAGGGAAAACAGTCCGGCAAAAATGGTCTTGCGTTTCAGGATAACCGATTCGTGTTGCTTGATTTCTTCCTGTTTATTTACCTCATTTTCGTCGAAAAGCAGATCGTAGCCAACCGATTGCAAGGCTTCCCTGAATTTGGAAGGATTGGTTTCACTGGTTTGATATTCGACCCAAACGCAGGAAGCTGCAAAATTCACAGTTGCAGCAATGACTCCGGGCTGATTGTTCAGCATGCTTTCCACGCTTGCAGCGCAGGCTGCGCAACTCATGCCGGTCACCGGGAAATTATTTTTGACTGTTGCCATAGTCTGTTCTTTGTTGAGCCACAAAGTCGCAAAGTCACGAAAAGAAATTTTACTGCTTCGTGTCTTGATGTCTTTGTGTCAGATTTAAAAGTTTTCAAGACAAAAATAACCCGCCTTCAGGAGGAAAGTTTTATATAATTTGGGGAATGATTTACAGGATTTACGGGTTATACTTGGTCGAGCGGTTTGCGCTTGTTGTTGCCAATCTGCTTGAAATGCCCCGGAGTAAGGCCGGTCACCTTCTTGAATTGCGCTGAAAGGTGCGCGACGCTGCTGTAGCCCAAATCGTCGGCAATCTGGCTGAGGGTAGATTCATCATACACAAGCAGTTCCTTCACCCGTTCAATTTTTTGACTAATAATATATTTCTCAATCGTAGTGCCGGTTACCTCAGAAAATAGGTTGCTCAGGTAATGGTAATCTTTGCCAAGATTGGCCGCAATGAAGTCGGAGTAATTCACCTTCAAATCCTCTTTCCGGTAGTGAATCAGCTCGATGATCAGCGTTTTGATCTTTTCAATCAGCTGACTTTTTGAGTCGTCAATCAGCCCAAAGCCGTAACTGGTCAGCTTTTCGCGCAAAACAGGCAACATTTCAGGAGAAATTGGCTCGCTTGTTTCCACCTCGCCCAAAGCGACTTCGGTAGGAGCGTAATTCAATTCCTGAAATATCTGCCGCACGGCCATGATGCAGCGCGGACAAACCATATTTTTGACGAAGTACTTCATTCAAGTTAAAAGTATAAAGGCAAAAGTAAAAAGTATTTTTGACTCACCTGATGACTCGAAGTCATCGGGTGAGTATCTTCCAGATATTTTATTTGTGGCAACTTTCGCAGCTACAGCTTTTCCCTTTGGCTTTGTCGAATGCTTCGCGGCCTTCGTTGATTGAGAACCAGATTAATCCGGCAGCACCAATCGCGTCGGCGTAGGCAAAGCCGGTCAGTTCATAAATCAGGCTTGAAATCAGCAGCACAACCGACATATAAACACAAACTTTGGTGCAGTTGGCGTCGGCAATGATAGAGTCGGAATGGAGCTTTTTTCCGGTCGATTTTTTGGCATTCATCAGCCAAATCATTACTGCAATTGAGATTAGCGAAATGACTATACCCCAGAAAGTTGCTTCAGGTTTATGCTGATTGAATAAATTCACAATAATACCCGCCAGCAAGCCCGTCGAGAGTAGGTAAAAAGCAGTGCCTGTCACCTTCAATGCACTGATTTCAAATTCACTTTTCGGACTGTTGGGATTTTGCCGGATGCGCCGAATCATCAACGCAATGCCAATACCCGACATTACTTCAATGAAACTGTCCACCCCAAAGCCAAAAAGCGTCAGGGTTTCGTCTTCGTAACCCAAAAACATCGAAGCAACGCCCTCTATCACGTTATAAAAAATCGTGAAAAGACTGAGAAAGTACGCCTTTTCATAAAGTCTATCCAGCGATTTTGATTTAGTCGCGCTGGGCGGAGCAAACTGTAGATTGGCGTAGTTGGGTTTTTCCATCGCTGCAAAATTGCGTTATTTCCGGTATAAACAACAATCGGGGAGCGATTTGTACACATCGTCGGGCGCTTTATATTTTTCGGTGTCGTGCCCCGATTTGGCAATGGCTTTTTGAATGGCATCCACGTTGGTTTTGCCGCTATCGAAGCTTACTTGTAATAGTTTTGTTTCGGTACTCCATTCTGCAGAGGCCACACCTGCAACTGATTTGGCCGCTGTTTCAATGCGATCTTTGCACATTTCGCAGTTCCCCGAAACCTTGAATTGCTGTTTAGTGAGGGTTTCACTCGAAGTGAAGCCCTCACTCGCAGAAGGCTGGTTCATCATGCTTGGTTTACCCTCCAGTTGCGCGGCAGCGTCAATACTGAAAGCGCCTTGGGTAGCGATTTCCTCGCCATCAGTCAGCCCATCCAAAAGCACGAAACTTTCTCCCAGTTTTGGCCCGAGTTCCACTTCACGCAGATGGAAAATTGGCTCGTCTCCCGATTGTTTTACGTAAACAATTGATCGTTTTCCGGTCCAAAGCACTGCCGAAGCCGGAATAACCAGCTTGCCTTTGTACTCGGCCAGGTTCGATTTTACGATTCCGGTGGCGAACATTTCGGGTTTCAGCTTTCCGCCCGGATTACCAATTTCCACCCGTACTTTGGCCACGCGGTTCACCGGATCAATCACCGGATCGATAAAACGGACGATTCCTTCAAACGAATTTCCGGGTAATGCCTGAATCGTAAAACTTATTTTATCACCTTGTTTCAGGAACGGCAGGTCGCTTTCGTAGGCATCGAAAAGCACCCAAACGCGCGACAAATCCGAAACTTCGTACAGCACGGTACCGGCGCTCACATAGTCGCCCATGTTGATGCGACGAGCTGTAACAATACCTGAAGTAGTGGCTTCTATATCTATGTTTGACTGGATGTTATGCGAATTTTCAATAGTCGAAATCTGGGCATCCGAAAGTTTCCACTGACGCAGTTTTTCTTTGGCGGCTTCATAGATTTCCGGCTGCAACTGTTTGGTCTTGGCGGCTTCCAGTAACTCCTGTTGGGCAGTCACCAGTTCGGGTGAATAAATCACGGCAAGTTTTTGTCCTTTGCGTACCGGCTCACCGGTGAAGTTTACAAATAGTTTTTCAACCCTTCCTGAAATGTGTGCCACCTGGTTTTGCAGCAAACGCTCGTCGGCCTGCACTTTCCCGTACAACCGCAGCTCTTTTTCCGGATTTTGACCGGAAACCACCGACGTTTGCACATTGGCCAGCTGAGCCGCTTCTTTGGTGAGATGGACGGCCATTTCATCAGATCCGTCGGAACTCATGGAGCTCAACGGAATCAGGTCCATCGCGCAAATCGGGCATTTGCCGGGTTTGTCCATGCGGATTTGCGGGTGCATGGAGCAGGTCCACACTTCCTTTTTTGCCTCTTCGGCTGAATGGTTGTGCGCCTCCTCGTGTTTTTCAGGAGCATGAAAAAACAGCCATCCCAGAAATAATCCGGCGGCGATTAATAATCCGCCACGGACGTATTGATTTGAAAATATCTTGTTCATAGTCGTAATTTTATTGAATTTGCGAATTAGCCATCAGCCTTTTTAGCCAGGCAATGGCCGTATTGTTGTCGGCAATGGCTTCAATTTGCCGGGTTTCGTAATCGAGTGTTTGCTGCTGAATGCGAAGTAAATCAGTCAATCCGGAGCCCGAAGCCGAAAAACTTTTCATCAGGATATTGAGCGATTTATTCGCCAAATCAGCCTGATTTTGGTAAAGTTTCATCCGTCGATGTGCATCTTGGTAGAGCTGAATGGCCTCATAATACTCGGTTTGCAGCGCATTGGCCGTTGCCTGAAATCCCTGTTCGGTGGCCGTTTTCTGCAACCTCACTTCCTCCTGCATGGCTTTGTACTTTTTCCGGTAAATGGGCAAAGTCACCGTCACCATGAGCATCACCATGTCTTTCCCGTTCATTTCAGGAGCCATAGCCGCCGGATCCATTTTGATCAGCGAATAGTTCAGTCCGAGTCCAACCATCGGGTAACCCATTTTGGTCACCATTTCTTTTCGGGCATCCAGCGATTGCTGCTCATATTGCAACATTCCGAGCATCGGGTTGCGTTGCAACATGCTGTCGGAAACCGACTGGAGCGAAATATTCAGCGAGTCGGCTGATAGTTTTTCTGCCAGTTGCACAGGTGCTTGCGGCTTCCGGTTAAGGTAACTGTTGAAGCGGGCCGTAACCGTCTGCTGCTGATTTTTGAGCAAAGAAATATTGTTTTCAAGCTCGCCAATTTCCATTTGAACCCTGTACAAATCGGCCAATCCTGATCCTTCGGAAGAGTTCATTGGAGCAGATGGCATTGCAGAGACAGCCGGACTTGACGATCCTGAATTACCGCCCATGCCTCCTGACATTCCGCCTGAAGAAGCGGTCGCAGAAGCGCCTGAACCTTGCAAATACGATCCCCCCGAAGAACTTGCTGAACCGGAGATAGCCGCAGATTTGAATTTAACCAGCGACAACCGTTCGATAGTTCTTAAAATCTCCAGGTTTTCCTCCGCAATGCGAATCGACTGATTGATCTTTTGCAACTCGAAATAGGTTCGCTGAACATCGTAGAATACCTGCAATTTGGCATCGCGCAGGGTTTCGAATTTGGCCTTGGCCATCAGGCTCATCTCGTCTTTGGCGGCTTTCAGCTGGCCAAACCACGGAAACATTTGCATCAAACGAATGTCGGCAACCTGTTTTCCGCCAACCAATTCCATTGGACTCAGGAAAATTCCCGTACTTAATTCGGGGTCGGGTAAACTTCCAACCTGCGGAACTTTTTGCAGCGAAGCCTCATATTCAGCCAGTTTTTGCAACACTGTAGGGTTGTTTTTAGCTGCAATTTCAAGGTAATTCATCAGCGAATCCTGCGAATAAGCGGAAATGCCGAGCGTGATTATACTTGCGATTATTAGTATTTTTTTCATCTCTCTAATTGTTTGAACCACAATAGGCACATAGAACACATAGTTTTAAAATATTTCTATGTGAACTATGTGTCTATGTGGTTATATTCTTTTCTAACAGCCCATTCCCGCCACATCGACTGGAACATCGGCACTACGAAAATGGTCATCACCTGAATGATCATCCCGCCGAAAGTTGGAATGGCCATCGGCACCATGATATCGGCGCCTTTTCCGGTGGAGGTGAGTACCGGCAGTAATGCGATTACCGCAACTGCTGTGGTCATCATCGCCGGGCGGACGCGTTTCAATCCGGCGGCAATTACAGCCTCACGCACGTCATGAACCGTTCCGGGATGGCGCTGTTCGAAAGTCTGATGGATGTATGTTCCCATGATTACGCCGTCGTTGGTGGCAATTCCGAAGAGGGCGATAAAACCAACCCAGACCGCGACACTCAGATTAATCGGGTGCATCTGGAACAGGTCGCGCAGGTTTATTCCAGCGATAGCAAAGTTCATGAACCAATCCTGACCATAGAGCCACAGCATGATAAATCCGCCTGCAAACGCCACGAAAACGCCCGAAAAATGGATGAGCGAGGCCGTGACGGTGCGAAACTGGAAGTACAGCAGCAGCAAAATCACCAGCAAACTCAACGGAACAACAATGGCCAACCGCTTGGTGGCGCGCATTTCGTGTTCGTAGTTTCCGGCGAATTTGTAGGTAACACCATTAGGCAGAGCAAGTTGGCCTGAATCCATTTTTTGCTTCAGGATTTTACTGGCTTCGTCCACGACATCCACTTCGGCTTTGCCTTCCGTTTTATCGAAAATGACATAGCCAACCAGAAAGGTATTTTCGCTGCGGATCATCTGTGCGCCGCGCGTGTAGCCGATATCGGCAATTTCGCCCAACGGAATTTGCACGCCGTTCATGGCTGGAATCAGGATGCGTTTGAGGTCTTCGGGATTGTCGCGCAGTTCGCGGGCATAGCGCACCCGAATCGGGAAACGCTCGCGCCCTTCCACCGAATTGCTCAACGCCATTCCGCCAACCGCCACCTGCAAAATTTCCTGCACATCGCTCACGCTCATGCCGTAGCGAGCCATCGCTTCACGGTTTAGTTTAATTTCGAGGTAAGGCGCGCCAACCGCGCGATCGTAAAATACTGAGGAGGCTTTTACCGACGGAACATCTTTCAGCGCCTGCTCAAATTGCAATCCAGCTTTCTCGATGCTTTCCAGGTCGGGACCGTAAACTTTCAGTCCCATCGGGGCGCGCATCCCGGTCGAGAGCATCACCAAACGGGTTTCAATCGGCTGTAATTTAGGCGCTGAGGTCAGTCCCGGAATGTTGGTTACTTTCACGATTTCATTCCAGATGTCGTTTGGCTTTTTGATGTGCGGTCGCCACTGACGAAAATAATCGCCATTGGTAGTCAGGACAAGACTATCTGCTGGAATAACCCGGAATGTTTCTTTCTCTGGATTGTATTTTCCGCCGTTTTTCAGGATGAAACTGCCGTCGCGGTCGGTTTTAAACTGTTGCCGGTGACCGTTTTCATCCAGAATGTATTCGGGCCGGTAATTGATGGTATTCTCGAACATCTGCACCGGAGCGGGATCGAGTGCCGAATTGACGCGTCCCCATTTGCCCACAGCCACTTCCACTTCGGGAATGGCTGACAACCGTTTGTCGAGCGTTTCGATGTAGTCAAGGTTCATTTCGATGCTCGAATGCGGCATGCTGGTGGGCATCAGCAGGAACGAACCTTCGTTGAGCGATGGCATGAATTCCTTGCCGGTTCCGGGAAATGCTTTGGTCGATTTTTGCCAAAGTGCGGTTTGCCTGAAACTACTCCAGCCCAGCTTTTCAAAACCATTGGCTGCGAAGCCGAAAATACGCTCGGTTCCTTGCCAGACGAGCATTCCGAAGAGCAGAGTAAAGGCCGGAAGCAACAGGAATTTCGACTTGTTTTCGAGACACCAGCGCATGATGGTTTCGTAAAAATGAACCATTGAAAGCAGTGCCAGCAAAATGACCGACACAATTCCTGCGACAAATAAAAAGTTAATTAACAAGCTGTTATGTGCGCCAAGCGGAAGCCATTCTTCAGACAGATAGAACACGGCCACGAGAACAGAGATTGCAATGTTTATGTAGTTTGGATACTCTTTTCGGTGTTTCGGCCAGCGGGTTTCGAGCAAATTATTGATTCCGATCGCCGTTAAAGCCAAAGCGGGCCAAACCTGCCAGACGGCAACGAAAACAATTCCGGCGCCAATCAGGATTCCGTTCCATACTTTCCGGATTTTGTCGGTGTCGAACCGAACGGAAAACAGTAAATAGGCGAGCGTTGGCAACACGATGATTCCAAGCAAGAAGGCTGAAATCAGTGCGAATGTTTTGGTGAATGCCAGCGGATGGAACAATTTTCCTTCAGCAGCTTCCATCGCAAAAACCGGCAGGAAGCTAACGATGGTAGTAGCAATGGAAGTAACCACGGCATCCCGTACTTCGGTGGTTGCTGTGTAAATCACCGAAAGCAACTTTTTGCCCCGGACGCTTTTGTTTTCGGGCATTTCGAGGTGCCGGAGAATGCTCTCCACATCCACAATCCCGATATCGACCATCACACCGATGGCGATGGCAATACCCGAAAGGGCGACAATGTTTGCATCGACTCCGAAGAAGCGCATCAGGATGAAAGTCATCAACACGCCGATGGGCAGCAGCCCGGCCACGATGATGGAAGCCCGCATGTTCATTACCAGCACGATAATCACGATGATGCTGATCAAAATTTCGTGCGACAGTGCTGATTCGAGCGTTCCTACAGTCTCTTTAATCAGTCCGGTGCGGTCGTAAAACGGTACGATGGTGACTTTCGAAACCGAGCCGTCAGCAAGTGTTTTCTGCGGAAGCCCGGCCTCAATTTCAGCAATTTTAGCTTTTACGTTGTTGATCACTTCCATCGGATTGGAACCGTATCTGGCAACCACTACCGCGCCAACAGCTTCGGAGCCAGCTTTGTCGAGCCCACCGCGACGGGTAGCCGGACCAAACGAAACGATAGCCACGTCTTTTACGCGCACTGGCACATTGTTACGAACTGCAATCACCGAAGTCTCAAGGTCTTCGAGGTTTTTGACGTAACCCAATCCACGGATGATGTATTCCACCCGATTTAACTCGATGGTTTCGGCACCAATGTCGAGGTTACTTTTACGCACGGCATTCATCACGTCCATCGTGGAAACGCCGAATGCTTTCAGCGCTTCAGGATTCAGGTCAACCTGATATTCTTTGACGAATCCGCCCACCGAAGCCACCTCGGAAACCCCTTCGGCAGCCGACAAACTATATTTGACGTAGAAATCCTGAATGGTGCGTAATTCCTGCGGGTTCCAGCCCCCGGAAGGTTCACCTGTTGCTGGGTTTCGGCCTTCGAGCGTGTACCAGAAAATCTGTCCGAGCGCAGTGGCGTCAGGGCCCAGCGTGGGTTGTACGCCTTGCGGCAAAGTTCCGGCAGGCAGTGAGTTAAGCTTTTCGAGGATGCGCGAGCGACTCCAGTAGAAATTGACGTCGTCCTTGAAAATAATGTAGATAAACGACATTCCGAACATCGACGTGCTGCGGATGGTTTGCACACCCGGAATACCAAGCAGGGCAGTGGTGAGCGGGTAACTTACCTGATCCTGAATGTCTTTGGGCGAACGGCCCATCCATTCGGTAGCCACAATCTGCTGGTTTTCACCAATGTCGGGAATGGCATCGACAGGAACCGGGTCGCGTGGCAAAAAGCCTGTCTTCCAGTTAAATGGCATGGTAACCAAACCATAGCCAATAAAGGAAAACAGAACGATAAACGCCACCAGCCGGTTGTCGAGAAAATATTTGACAAGTCGGTTGAACATGATAATGATTTGAAAATGTGGAAATTTGAGGATTTGGAGATGAAGAGATTTGAGGATTTGAAAATTAGTGAGGCGGTGTTATGCTTCAAACAATTTTCAAATCTTCACATCCCCAAATCTTCACATCTTTTACCGGTACTTACAGCAGCCCGGAAGCTTGTCGTATGCTTTATCTGTGGCTTTTGCTTTGTCGTTATCGTGCCCGGCTTCGGCGATTTTTTTGCCAATGGCGTCGATGCTGGTTTTTTCCGGATCGAAAGTTGCTGTTAGCATTTTGTCCTTTTTATTCCAATCGGCTTTGGTAACGCCGTCTATTTTAGCTGCTTTTTCGATGCGCGCTTTACACATGTCGCAGTTGCCCGATACTTTAAGGGTTTCGGTTTTTGGACTGGCAGCAAAAACGCTGTTGTTTGAAGTGACCACGAATGCCAGAACGGCTATGATGGTGATTTTTACGAATGTTTTCATTTTGTTTTGAATTTGATGTTAATGTATTAAAAATGGATGCAAGTATCAGGATATGAGTATCAAGACACTTGAAATAAATATTGCTGAAGGAATCTTCAGGCAAAATCAATAAAAACATCAAATCCGGAACACGCCAATGTCCGAAAGATTTACGTCGTTGACCAACCAATTGGGTGGCGGACTGACATCGGTGTAAAAACGATTGTATGCAGTGATTGCGTTGAAATTCTGTATCTCAGGAAGAATAAAAACCTGCAAAACCGGCTGCTCAAAAGCTTTAAAACTGGTGAACGACGGAGCGAAATTGTGATCGACCATGTAAACCGAAACCTGGTTGTTGCAGCAACTCGCTTCGACATGGTTGCCGGGTTGTGTGCAATCGTCGGTTTCGCCTTCCATACCGCAGGATGCTACATGCCCCGTCAGCGACACTTTCGCATCAGCCAGTTCACCACCGCAGTAATGCCGCGAAATGGTAAGCTGCATGCCCGAAAGCAGCATCAGCAAAGCAACTGATATGGAAAGGATCTTTTTCATTCTTTAATTGGAACACCAAAGCAAACTAAATGTTTGTCAAAGGTAGGATTATTTGGTTTTGGTGAAATTAATGGGCTGTTAATAATTGCAAATAGCTTAAAGTCAGCAAGCAAAGTGAAGTCAGGGTGTGACTTCGAGTCACGCCCTGACTAAAATAGCATCAGCAGGCCATTTCTCCTGCGTTTTTCTTTGCTGAAAGCAAATTATATGCTCCTTTCAGCACAACTTTTGCTGTTGAAATGTCGAAACCATCGGGCAAAATAACTTCGGTAAAACCATTGTCGGTAACGCCTTTGCGAACTTCCACGATTTTATATTCCGTAAATGGTTTTCCAGCTTCTTCCTTGTTTTTGTCAAAAACGAAGATGTAATCCTTGTCGTCGAAACTCACAATGGCATCCGATGGGAGTGCGGCAGCCTGATTTCCAGAAGTTTCAATGATGGCATTCACATACATTCCGGGCAAAACATTCTTACAGTCGTCGGTTACATTCGCATAGACTTTGTAGGTTTTATCTGTATTTATCGAACGCCCAGGCTGTGAAATAACCGCGTCATGTGGCTCGGTTTCGTTGTTGATGTAAAACCTGATTTTTTGTCCCTGTGAAACTTTATCGGCATCCTTCTCGAACATCGTCAGTTCCAGGAAAAGCTTGCTGCTGTTGACGATTTCAAACAAAACGTCGGTTGGCGAAACCGATTTGCCAAGGTTAATGCCAACGGTTTTAACGAAGCCTGAAATGGGCGATTTCAACGCCACCGAACTGCTGATGTTATCTTCGTTCAACCCGGCTGGATTAATACCAATCAGGAGCAATTTTTCTTCGTAGGCTTTGAGCTGAGCTTTCAGTGTTTTGTAATCACTGCTGATTTGCTGAAAGTTTTTGGCCGAAGAAACGTCGGCTTTGTAAAGTTCCGAGCTTCGTTTGTAATCTGCTTCCGCAAATTCGAATTTGTTTTTGGTTTCGAGATAGCTTTGTTGAATATCTATAAATTGCTGATTTTCAATAATCGCCAGCGTTTGACTTTTCAAAACTGAATTTCCTGGCATCAGCGTGGTGCTTTTGATAAAACCGCCCAGCGGCGCCGAAACCGTGGCCAAATTTTGAGGCGCCACGGAAATGATGCCGTTTACTTTCAGGGTGCCGCTCATAGCGCGCATCTCAATGGAACCGGTTTCAATATTGGCCAACTTGATTTGGTCTTCGCGCATTTCAACGATGTCTTCCGGAAGAACTTCCTCGTGTTCGGCTTCGTGATCGTGTTCCTCAGTCTTTTTTGCCCCGCTGTTACAAGCCGCTAAAGCCATCAGGAAAAACAAAGCATACACAGTGAAAAATCTATTCTTTATCATAGTAATCTGTTCATTTATAATTTATAACTCATAATTCATTACTCGCTAAAAGCTTTTTCCTGAAAGGTATTCCAGATTAATAACCGTCTGATTGCAGTTGTTCAGCTCGTCCAAATAATTCTGGCGAATGGTCAATGCGCGGCCCAAACTGAGCACATAGTCGAGGTAATCGAGTGCACCGGCTTTGTAGCTTTGCGTGGCCTGACTGATAATCAGGTTGGCTTCAGGAATGGCCTGTTTTTCGTAATACGCAATGCTTTTCTGGTATTTCTGATATTGGTCGATTGACGACAGAATGTTGCTTTCCAATGTTTTGGCATATTGCTCGGCATCCGTGTTGGCAACCTGCTCTTTCAGTTTAGCGGCTTTTATTTTGGCGGCAAACGGCGAGTACCAAAGCGGAATGGCAATTCCGGCCTGAATACCGTTGAACCGGTCGCCTGGGCCAAAGCTGCGCGCAACACCGTTCACTTCCTGTTCGCCTTTCATAGTCTGGCTGAAATAGCCCACCGAAAAATCGGGTAGGGCGCGGCTTACTTCCAGTTGTTTTTCTATGTGCGAAACGGCAACTTGTTGATTGGCATAGCCCAGCGAAGGATTTTCTGTTAGACTATTTTCAGGAGAAATCTGCTGAAAATAGATTGGTTTCAAAACTGTGTCTGCCGGAATGAGCTGGCTTTTGGTATTCAGTAAAGTCTGTAGCTGGCGGGCCAGGATCGTTTTGTCAGCCTGAATTTGCTGCAACTGGTTCTTGATTTCCATGCTCTGCGAGCGGGCTGTGATCATCTCCAATTTGTTGGTTTCGCCCACTTTAGCGCGCAATTCAGCCGCTTTCATAAATCCCGAATACAGGCTATCCTGATAATTCAGCAATTTTTCTTTTGAGTACAAATATGCCAGTTGCCAATACACTTGTTTCACCTGTGTGGCGGTTTCGAGCTGCGAAGTTTTCAGTTGCCACTCGCTGCTTTTCACGTTGGCTTTGGCCAGTTTGTGCTGATTGGCATACACCGAAGGAAATTCGAACGACTGAGAAAGCGTAAAACTGTTGTCTTTGGAATAGGAATTAAACTGCCCGAACTGCCCGTCAATGTTGGTTTTCCCGAAATCCCAGGCCGCACCTTTCAAGGCTTTCTGAACTTCGAGCGAATAGCCCGACGAGCGCACGGTGAGGTTGCTGTCGAGCGCCATTTGGATGGCTTCCTTCAAGTTGATTTTCTTTGGTTTTTGTGCCTGAGCGAAACTGAAAAAAGAGGAACAAGGAATAAGGAACAAGAAAATGGAAAGCACTTTTGCCGATTTGGATTTTACCGAAAGCCGGAATTCGCGTGAGAAAAAGATGTAGAATATGGGTAGGATCACCAAGGTCAGGAGTGTGGCGGTAATCAATCCGCCAATAACCACGGTGGCAAGTGGTTTTTGCACCTCGGCGCCGGCAGAATTGGATAAAGCCATTGGCAAAAAGCCGAGCGAAGCCACGGCGGCAGTCATAATTACCGGGCGAAGCCGGGTGTGCAAACCTTTCCGGATGCGTTCGTAAATGTCGGTTACCCCTTCTTTTTCGAGGCGGTTAAACTCGGCAATCAGCACGATTCCGTTCAGCACAGCCACCCCAAACAAGGCGATGAAACCGACTCCTGCTGAAATGGAGAAGTTCATACCGCGCATCCACAGGGCAAACACACCGCCGATGGCCGACATCGGAACTGCGGTAAATATCAAAAGTGATTGTTTTACCGAATGAAACGTAAAGAACAGCAGCACAAAAATGAGCAGCAAAGCCACAGGAACGGCAATCAACAAACGGTCTTTTGCGGCTTCGAAGTTTTTAAACTGACCGCCATACGCCACATAATAGGCTGGCGGAAATTTCACTTTGCTGTCGATTTCGCCGGAAACATCCTTGATCACGCTTTGCACATCGCGGCCACGAACGTTGAAGCCAACGGTGATGCGGCGTTTGGTATCTTCGCGCGAAACCTGTGCCGGACCCGATTTAATGGAAATATCGGCCACCTGTTCGAACGGAATCTGGCCGCCACCGGGCAGTGCCACCGACAGGTTTTTCACATCGTCGAGGCTTTGGCGGTAATCTTTGTCGAGCCGAACCACCAGCCCGAAGCGTTTTTCCTCGTCGTAAACCACACCGGCCTGACTCCCTGCAAAAGCTGACCGCAAAACCCGGTTCACATCTTCAACGGTCAGTCCGTATTGCGCCAGTCGGTCGCGGTTATAATCCACCTGAACCTGCGACAAACCGGTCACTTTCTCTACATTGATGTCTTCAACGCCGTCAATTTTCTGGATAATCCGCTCCACTTCCGAAGCTTTCTGAGCCAGCGTATTCAGGTCGTCGCCATAAATTTTGATGGCCACATCTTGTTTCGATCCGCTCATCAACTCGTTGAAACGCATTTGGATAGGTTGCTGGAATTCAAACTTTACCCCAGCCAGCGGAATGAGCGCCTCTTCCATTTTTGCAACCAGTTCTTCGCGGGTTTCGGCTGATGTCCATTCGCTTTTGTCTTTCAGCGTGATGATGTAATCGCCGGTTTCCATCGGGGTGGGGTCGGTTGGAATTTCTCCCGCGCCAATCTTGCAAACGGCATGTTTAATTTCAGGAAACTGACTTAGTAAGATTTTGTTGGCTTTCTCAACCATTTCGATGGTGTGCGAGAGCGAACCGCCCTGTAAAGTCATTACTCCGGCAGCCAAATCGCCTTCTTCCAACTGCGGAATAAATTCGCCACCCAACCGGGTAAAGGCAAAAATGCTGATCAGGAAAATGACGATGGCGGTTGCCGAAACCCATAATTTGAATCGCAAGGCAAAATCGAGAACCGGATTGAATATTTTGTGCATCCAGTCCATCAAACGGTCGGAAATGGTGCGTTTGTGCTCGGTATTTTTGCTCAGGAACAGGGCTGAAGCCATTGGTACATAAGTTAGTGAAAGGATGAATGCACCCAGAATAGCAAACGAAACCACTTGTGCCATCGGACGGAACATTTTTCCTTCGATGCCCACCAACGCCAGAATAGGCAGGTAAACAATCAGGATAATAATTTCGCCAAACGCGGCAGCTGTCCGTATTTTTCCGGAAGCCTGAAAAACTTCCTCGTCCATTTGATCCTGCGTTAATTGCATAATTCCCTGACGACGGTATTGGCCCGATCTGATGCGGTGAACCACACTTTCGACAATGATTACGGCTCCGTCCACAATTAATCCGAAGTCGATAGCGCCGAGACTCATCAGGTTTCCTGAGACGCCAAACAAATTCATGAGTGAAATGGCAAATAACATAGCCAGCGGAATAACGGATGCCACAATCAGTCCGGCGCGCAGGTTACCCAGCAGCAATACCAGAATGAAAATCACGATCAGTGCTCCTTCGGCTAAGTTGCGCGTTACGGTCTTTATCGCCCGTCCAACCAAATCGGAACGGTTCAGGAAAGGTTCAATTTTCACGCCCTTCGGAAGTGATTTTTGAATCGATTCAATTCTGGTTTGCACATTATCAATAACTTTATGTGCATTGGCTCCTTTCAGCATCATCACTACGCCACCCACTGCCTCGGTGGTATCTACTACAAAAGCACCATAGCGGGTTGCACTTCCGTAGCGAACACTGGCAATGTCGCGCACCAAAATCGGGATGCCCGAATTGTTGGATTTTACTACGATTTTTTCAATGTCGTCGAGCGTTTTGACCAAACCGATTCCACGGATGAAATACGCGTTCGGGTTTTTATCGATGTAGGCGCTGCCGGTATTTTCATTGTTTTTTTCGAGAGCGTTGAAAATATCGGTCAAGGTGAGATTCATCCCACGCAAACGTTCAGGATTAACGGCTATTTCGTATTGTTTCACATAGCCGCCGTAGCTGTTGATGTCGGCCACACCGGGCGTTCCAAGCATTTCGCGGCGAACTACCCAATCCTGCAAGGTGCGCAATTCCATCGGGTCGTATTGGTGTTCGAGCCCTTTTTCGACGGTTAATTTATACTGAAAGATTTCGCCTAAGCCTGTTGAGATTGGCGCCAATTCGATTTTGGCCAATCCGGGTGGAATGTACTCTTCGGCTTCTTTAATGCGTTCGTTTAGCTGTTGGCGGGCCCAGTAAACATCCACATCGTCTTTAAAAACGACAGTAATTACCGATAATCCAAGGCGCGAAATGGATCGGAGTTCAATGATGTCAGGAATATTGGCCACAGCTACCTCGATGGGTGCGGTAATAAAACTCTCCACTTCCTGAACGGCAAGCGATGGTGCCAGCGAGATAATCTGCACCTGGTTGTTGGTAATGTCGGGAATGGCATCGATTGGCAGGCGCGACAGCGAATAACCGCCCCAGCCAATGAGCGCAACCACGAACAAACTCACAATAAACTTATTCTTTATTGAGAAATGAATGATGCGTTCAATCATTTTTGATATACAATTGGTTAATGAAATAAAGCTGTTATTCAAGCCAGAGTCAAAATCCGACTTGCTTCAGAAAAAATGACCCGATAAGGCACACTTTTCCTGTAAAATTTCATTAACAAAACTGGGGAGGCTGCCAGATAGATTTTAGATAATCAGAAGTTACTGCCGAAACGTATTCGGGCAAATCATATTCCTGAAGAAGTGTAAAATTGTCGAAATGGACGAAAAAATATTGTTGAATTACCGGCGTGCCACAGCAATTGCAGGTGCAGAAAGGTGAGCAATCGTCGCCGTCGTGGTGCTGATGATGTGTTTCTCCGCCAATTTCAGATTTTTCAATGTGTTTGTGCAGAGGCGCATCGATGCAAGGCAACGATGTCAGGAAAACGATGTAAATCGATAATATGCAGCAAACAAACCTCATCCTCTTGTTTTACGCCAGCAAATATAAGAGGATGAGCTTAATAAAACGATATTGTTATGAAATATTTAGAATTGTTTTAACTTCTTGCTGTCATTAAAAAACTGCTGTTGGCGTTTTTCCATTTCCTGAATCTGTTGCTGAAACATTCGCATCATGTCATCCATCGATTTAGGTTTTGCATCGGGGATAGCCTTCTGATATTTTTGTGTAGAAGTACTATCTTTTTCATTATCAATGAAATGGTTGAATATATCGCCAAGATTTCCAAAGCTGAACGTTGTTGAATCGCTGTTGTTTAATTGGTGAAACTGGCGCATTTGGTCGAAATGTTTCATCAAGATAGAATCCTGCTTTGCATCGAAATGACCCAAAGGCGAAGCAAACATGCGATCAAAATCATCAAAAAACGACTTTCCTTTTTGAGTACTGTCGTTCGAAAAGCCAAAGTCGGAACCAAAAAAATCCTGTGGCGAAAAGTTATTCATCAGCGTAGTGTCGCTCGAATAACTGTACGAATAAACCGAATCAAACTTGATGAGGTTGCCTTTCTCGTCGTATTCGCGTGTAACCTTCGAATTTTCCCTGGGCTGATTTTGTTTCTTTGTTTGGTTTTGAGCCATTAGGCTGATAACCAGGATTAAATTTAGGAACGAAATGAGAATAAAGCGTTTCATACCTTTTTACTGATTTAATTTTTCTCAAAAATAATAGGAGAAATAATAATTTGTACTTTAAAAAATCTTAAACGTATTTAAAAATTACAAATAACTTTATGTTAGTATTTTGCTTTTTATATTTGGCAAATTCAATTATCTTTATTCAATTCAATTGTTTGGCAAATGGAAGGATATATTCTTAAGAAAATAATGAATGATTTGGGACAATTCGAAACTGTTGAATTTAGTGGTTTACTGGTATTGAAAAATGCTGAAAGCATTAAAAATGAGTTGTTTATAGTTGTAAAAAGCTTAAATAATAAGGTTCGGATTGTTATCAGCGATGTTCAGGATATTGATATTTCATTTATTCAGCTTATTCTGGCCTTTATTCAATTTATGGATAACAACCATATTGCCTATAAGTTTGAATGGAATCTTTCGGACGAACTTCAGACTTTACTTGAAAATGTAGGTTTTAGTAATGAGTTATTTTTAAACTAGATATGTTTAAGCAAATCCTAATTGCCGACGATTCTCAAAGTATTCGGGAAATACTAACTTTTAGTCTCGAACGGGCTGGTTACCAGGTGTTAACTGCGAGCGATGGGCTTGAGGCTCTCCGTTTTTTTGATGGCAGACCAATTGATTTGTTGCTGACCGATTACCATATGCCCAACATTAACGGGCTCGAATTAATAGAAAAGGTTCGCCGGATTGACAGCTACAAGCATTTGCCGATTTTGGTATTAACTACCGAAAAACAAAGCGATATTGTACGCGAAGCGCGCGAAGCCGGAGCAACAGGATGGTTGTTGAAACCATTTAGTAACGAGAAACTTATACAAACTTTGAGAAAAGTAATCAGATAATGAATTCATTCTCGGAAAAGTTTAAAATTGAGGTTGGAGAATATTGCGAGCGACTTGAATCGGGCTTACTTCAGCTGGAGCAAAATCCTGAAAATAAGCAAATCATTGGAGAAATATTCAGGATAATGCATACGATGAAAGGTAGCGGCGGTATGTTTGGATTCGATTTGTTGAGCGAAGTTACCCACGACCTCGAATCGCTTTTCGAAATTTTCAGAACAGGAGAACAACTTGTTGATTCAGAGTTGATAAGCTTTACGCTGAGATCAATCGACCGAATCCGGGATTTACTCGTTGAAGATGCTACCGAAGAACATCAGTTATTGGCCAAATCGCTGAAATTGGAAACTATAGGCCAGATTGCAAGATTTAAAAAAACGACCGTTGTTGAAGAATTTGATGAGAAGTCAATATATTCAGGATCAGGTAATTATGAAAAAAAATCTACCTATTTTATTTCATTTTCGCCCGATGAAAATATATTGAAAAATGGAACAAATCCGCTTTACCTGATCGATGAATTAAATGCTTTAGGCGAGTGTAACGTTCAGGTTTCAACTGATAATTTACCTATATTATCCGAAATTGATCCGATAAAATGCTACCTGGAATGGTACCTTTTTATAGCAACCTCCGAGAATATTGACACACTAAAAGATGTCTTTCTTTTTGTGCCGGAGAGTTCCAAAATCGAGCTCGTAAAAGTTTCGGATAAAAATGTAATTCATCAGGAAGCCACGTTGGCAGCTTTCATAAATTCACGAAGTGCAAACGAATCTTGGGAAATAGAAACAATTGATATAGAAGAAGATATTGCAGCTGTTAGTGACAGAATAACAGATGAACCTAAAGTTTTCCTGAAAACAGAAGATGAAAAAGGGAAAATGAATGTTTTTGGTCACACTACTGTTGATTCGGTTCGGGTTGATTCGGCAAAAATTGATCGCTATATGAATTTAGTCAGCGAATTCATTACCTGCCAGTCGCGACTCGATCAAATTGCATCTTCACTTCGGAATACAGAACTAAATGCCGTTTCAGAAGCATGGGCAAAACTGAACAGGCAATTGCGCGAAAATGCGTTCGAAATGAGTTTGATCCCTTTACAAAGCCTCGAAGTGCGTTTTAAACGATTGGTTTTTGATTTATCAAAATCGCTCGGTAAAGAGGTTGAACTCGAAACCGAAGGGCTTGAAACAGAGTTGGATAAAAATATCATAGAACGCTTAACCGAGCCGTTGCTCCATATCATCCGAAATTCAATCGATCATGGCATTGAAACAAAAACAGAACGCTTTGCATCCGGGAAAAATGCGGTTGGTAGAATTTATATAAAGGCTTCAACAATTGGTAGTTATGTGCAAATTGAGATTGAGGATGATGGTGAAGGTCTTAACGAAGCAAAAATCAGGAAAAAAGCTTTATCTAATGGATTAAACTCTTCTCCCGAAAAGCTTACGGCCGATGAAATACTCCAATTGATATTTGCACCAGGCTTTTCGACAGCCAGTAAGATTACCGACATCTCGGGGCGGGGTGTAGGTTTGGATGTTGTAAGAAAAAGCATTCAAAATATGCGGGGAACCGTTGACGTAGCTACTCAAAATGGAAAATACACGAAATTTACAATTAAACTGCCTCTTTCGCTGTCGATTATCGATGGACTGCTTACTAAAATTGGTAGTAATTATTTTGTAATACCGTCGTCGGTTGTCAGCAAGTTATTTGCTGTAAAACGAGACCAGTTGAAGAAAGATTTTCGGCAGGTGGTTGAAATTGACGGAACCCAGTTTCCATATTTGAATCTCAGGCAAGAGTTTTATCCCGATATGGATTTGCCCGAAGAGCAGCAACTTATTGCAGTAACATTTGAAAATCAGCTGTTTGGACTGATTGTTGACGATATAATTAAAGAGTATCAGGCAGTTATAAAACCTATCGGACACATTTTCAAAGCTCAGGAGATTTTCTCGGGTGCAAATATTTTGGGTTCGGGCGATTTGGCACTGGTTATTGACACAAATAAATTGATTCAAAAATATTCGAAAGTTTATGGCCGCTGAAATAATATACGGACTTAATTCTTATTTTACGTTTAGAATTGGCAAAGAGCTTTTTGCTGTAAATATAGGTCAGGTAACTAAAATTCTTGAATTTAAGGATGTTACGAAGGTTCCAAATGCTCCGAGATATTTTAAAGGCATTATTAATTTCTTTGGAGATGTGATACCTGTATTTTGCGGAAGGTTGAAATTTGGATTTCCTGAAATGGAGAGAACCAGGGAAAATTGTATCCTGATTTTGGTTTTTGAACTCGATGGAAACCATGTTAGTGCAGGAATTATTGTTGATTCGGCAGAAAAAGTTCTGGTGTTCGAACCTGATGACATTAAACCTGCGCCAATGGCCGGACGAGGCTTTAACAACGAATTTATACACGGAATTGTACCTTACAACAACGAATTTGTAATTATCCTGAATATTGAGCGTATTTTTTCGGAAGAAGAAATAGAATTGATAGCATCGGTATAACAACCTTATAAATAATATCTTATGCGATTTGTTGATTTGAAAATAAAAACCAAACTGACCATAGCCTTTGGCATCCTGTTTTTGACGGCAGTTTTAATGTCGGTCGATACCTTGGGAACTCTGTTTTCGTTCGAGAAAAAGATTGCTTTGTTTTCAGATGGCTTTTTGCCCCAGCTCAAGGTTTCGAATCACATTGGTAATCATACACAAATGGTTGCATTAAATATGGAAGGTTATTTCCTGACCGGCAAAATCGGGTATTTTGATACGGCAAAAAGAAACCTTGATTCGCTTAAAACAGCAACGGAGCGTGGAGAAGTCCTTTTAGGTAAAACAAGTGGAATGAACAACCTGGAGCAAAGTTTAAGTGAGACCAAGATATTGATCCCTCAGCACGAACAAACAGCAATGATGGCGTTTAAGCTGTTTCAGGAGATTGATATGTTTCAAAAAGAAATAAAGACCATTCAGGAAACGACAGGATCAGAGCTTACAAACAACCGGAATAAAAAAAAGGCGGGGAGCGCTCCGGTATTAAATTCAGAAGAAAGTCGGCTTAAATCTGAAATAGCTGAAAAACAAAAGCAGCTCGACGAGATGAAAACCAAAGATGGAGTTTTGCTTGCCAAACTTAAAAAAGCGTCGGAAGATTTGGATGCTTCAGTTATTGGCTACACAACTGCCATTACTCAGGATCTGCGGAAAACTATGCGGTATTCAGTTTTTTTTACGATCCTGATTGTTTCAATCTCGTTGCTATTCGCGCTGTTTGCGGTAATTTACATTTCGAGGGTACTCACGATTCCGATGGTGAGTGGTATCGAATTTGCAAAAAAACTCATTAAAGGAGATTTAACCGCTGAACTTGATATTGATCAGAACGATGAACTCGGAACTCTTGGATCCAATCTTCAGCAGATGAGCAACCGGTTCCGAGAAGTGGTTAGTTATGTTTCCACAACATCTGAAAATATGTCGGCGGCCAGTTTAGAACTCAGCTCTACATCGCAGATTGTTTCGCAAGGCGCGTCGGAGCAGGCTTCTTCAGCCGAAGAGGTTTCGGCAGCAATCGAGGAAATGGCAGCCAATATTCAGCAAAACACCGAGAACGCCAAAATAACAGAACAAATAGCCATTAAAGCCGAACAAAATATTCTGGCAGGAAGCGAAAAAGTGTATAAAACAATTTATGCTATGCGCGAAATTGCCGAAAAAACATCAATTATTGGCGACATTGCTTTTCAGACCAATATTTTGGCCCTGAATGCGGCAGTAGAGGCTGCCAGGGCGGGCGAGCACGGTCGGGGATTTGGCGTTGTTGCGTCGGAAGTTGGAAAATTAGCCGAGCGTTGCAAATCGGCTGCACTCGAAATTGAGAAACTGACCAATACAAGTGTTAAAAACGCAGCTGATGCTGGTACGCTGATGAACGAAATTGTTCCCGAGATTCAAAAAACGTCGCAACTTGTTCAGGAAATAGCTTCTGCAAGCAGGGAGCAAAGCACCGGAGCCGAACAAATCAATTCGGCTATTCAGCAGTTGAATATGGTGACGCAACAAAATGCAGCAACTTCCGAAGAATTATCAACCAATGCGATTGAACTATCAGCTCAGGCCGAACAGTTGAAAGAAATCATATCTTTTTTCAATGTTGGCCAGGAAATACAGAAGATTACCTCATTTCAGGCAGACACTTTGAACGAGAACGAAACGCCGGTTAGTAAGGCTGCGATGAAAAAAGGAGTGATCATCGAGCTCGATGAGCCGGATAGCAGCGATGTGGAGTTTGAACGTTTTTGATATCTAACCAATTGTGAAACTGGAGTATATTCAAATATCAGATGAACTTTTTGCCCGGGTCGGAAAAATGATTACCCTTCGGTATGGAATAAAAATGCCTCCCGAGAAAAAGATCATGTTCCAGGCAAGGCTGCAAAAGCGCTTGCGCGAATTAGATTTCAACTCGTTTGACGAGTATGTTGGAATTTTATTTGATGGAGACAAAACCACTGACGAATTTGAGCTCCTTGCCGATTATATATCAACCAATAAAACCGAGTTTTTCAGAGAAAGTGATCACTTTCGGTTACTTAGCGACCTCGTCCTGCCCGGATATTTAAAAAATCTGAAGTTTTCATCGGCTCATGGAAAACTTGAAATCTGGTCCGCAGGTTGTTCCAGCGGGCAGGAAGCTTATTCCATTGCCATTCAAATCGAAGAATTCATTAGACAGAGCGGAATTCATTTCAATTACAATATTTTAGCTACCGATGTATCGAAGCGAATGCTAAAACAGGCTAAAGAAGCGGTATATCCAATGTTTATGGTTGATAACATGCCATTGGAATTAAAAAAGCAGTATTTGCTGAAGAGTAAAAATCCTGACGAAAAGAAAATCAAAGTAATGAAACAAATAAGGGAAAAGGCAGCTATTGCTTATTTAAACCTGATGGATGAAGAGTATCCTTTTCGTGATAAGTTTGATGTTATTTTTCTCAGAAATACTCTAATCTATTTCGAGCCCGGAACCCAGGAACAGGTGTTGGCCCGGGCATTAAATTGTCTTAAAACCGGAGGCTATTTATTTATAGGTCATTCAGAGTCGTTAATAAATCTTCAGTTGCCTATAAAGTCCATTGCTCCAAGTGTTTACTTAAAATATTAGTGCGATGTTGAACGATAATGATGTTTTTACCAACGAGCTGGAGAAATGCCGGAAACAAAATATTCAACTTCAGAATGAACTGGTTGAATTGAAAAATGAACTGCATAAAGTGAATAAAAAGCTACTCGATTCCGAGCAGTTAAAAGGTCATTTCATAAGCAATGTCTCGAACGAAATTGTAAATCCATTTTCGAGTATAATTGCACTCTCGCAGGGAATAAAACAGTTGAATGAAGGCGAAATAAATGTAGCTCATCAAATGGCATCACTCATTTATGATGAAGCTTTTCACCTCGATTTTCAATTGAAAAATATTTTCGCGGCGGCTCTTATCGAAGCCGGAAAAGAAGAAATCCATAGTTCGAAGGTTAACCTGAGTGAAATGTTGGATCACGTACAGGAGTATTTTCTTCCCCTGCTTGAAAAAAAACAAATAAAGCTGATACAACACCAGGGGGCTTCTGATACTTTCTTTACCGACAAGGCGAAGCTCGAATTGATATTGAAAAATTTGGTCAGCAACTCGTTAAAATATAGTCCGGACAACTCAACCATAACGATTGGTTTTTCGTTAATTGAAGATAAATTGAAACTTGAAGTCTCGGACCACGGAAAGGGAATTTGCTGTGAAGATCGTTCAGTAATATTCGACCGGTTTAAGCAATTGGATGAAAAGATAAATTCGATCAATACGGGGCATGGATTGGGATTATCAATTGTTAAGGCATATACCGAAATGCTGAATGGAAAAGTTGAATTAATTAATAATTTGGATGGAGGAATCACTTTATGTGTAATTTTATCTGAATTTTCAATTGATGAAGCTTGGGATGATTTGGATGATTTTATTCTTGATTCGGAAGCAAGTTACTGATGAATAGAATTATACAGGATCATTATTTTTTACATCCATCTTCGGTTTATGTATGTGAAGAACCGATTTGGGTAACAACGGTACTCGGTTCGTGTGTTGCCATTTGTTTTATTGATCGAAAACGAAATATAGGAGGAATTAATCACTACATGATGCCATATTGGAATGGCATTGGATTGGAATCGCCTAAGTATGGAAACATTGCAATAAACCAGCTATTTCAAAAAATGCTTGAAATTGGTGCAAAAAAGGAAGATATGGTTTGCAAAATATTTGGAGGCGCTGAAGTATTAAACGAGAAGACTTCAGTATTTCAAATAGGGCAACGGAATATTGAAGTTGCCTATAAAATGATTTCAGAATTAGGTATTACAATTGTCAGTTCGAGCACCGGCGGAAAATTGGGCCGTAAAATACACTTTAATACCAGAACGGGAGAAGTGCTGCAAAAGTATCTGATTAGAAGTAATTTAAATGAAGCAAAATGATCCGAAAAACAAAAGTTCTAATTGTTGATGATTCAGTTTCGGTGCAAAATGTGCTTCGGCAAATATTATCTACCGATCCTGAAATTGAAGTTATTGGAACAGCAACCGATCCATACGAGGCGGTTGCCAAAATTGCTTTGAATGTCCCGGATGTTATTACGCTCGACATTGAAATGCCTCGAATGGACGGGTTGACTTTTCTGAGCAAATTAATGAAGCAACATCCTATTCCGGTTGTCGTTATTTCATCAGTTGCCGACGAAACATCAGATAAAGGCATCAGGGCATTGAATTTGGGGGCCAGCGAAATAATTACCAAGCCTAAACTCGCCACACTTGAACAACTGGACGAATACAGCATAAAAATTATTGATGCGATTAAAGCGTCGGCATTATCGGTTAAGATGCGCGAGAATATGACCCGGATACGCAAAAGCAGCAACTTAACGTCGGGCGCAAACCCGGTTCCCGGTAAAAAGCTATCATCGAAACAGGCGTCAGAAAAAGTAATTCTAATTGGTGCATCAACCGGTGGAACCGAAGTTATATCGAAGATACTTAAGAAAATAAGACTAGATTTACCTGGTATTTTAATTGCTCAGCACATGCCCGGAGAATTTACCAGGGCTTTTGCAAACCGGTTAAATTCAGAAAGTGATTTGTATGTGAAAGAAGCCGAAGATGGCGATGTTGTTTGCAACGGTAGTGTTTACATTGCCAATGGGTTCAATCACCTTCAATTGGTAAAAGAGGGCGATTATTTTAAGTGTAAATTGGAAATGGGCTCATTGGTAAACAGGCACCGACCATCGGTTGATGTTCTTTTTTCGTCGGCAGAAAAGTTCCCGGGGAAAAGCATCGTTGCGGCGCTTCTTACCGGGATGGGGGCCGACGGGGCTAAAGGATTGCTCGGGCTACGTAAAATTGGCGCTAAAACGTTTGCGCAGGATGAAGGATCGAGTGTTGTATTCGGAATGCCCAAAGAAGCTATAAAACTTGATGCCGCCCAGGTTATTGGTAATCCGGACGATTTGGTAAATTGGTTAAATTCATTGCTTTAGTAAATGGCGAATAGCATAGACGAAACAAAAATTCTAATTGTTGACGATGTTCAGCTTAATCTCGAGCTGATGAAAGGAATCCTTTCTGAAAAAGGTTACCAGGTTGCCACAGCAATTAATGGAAGGTCGGCTATTGCCAAAGCAAAAGCACATAAATTTGATCTTATTTTACTCGATTTGGTTATGCCGGATATTGACGGATTTGAAGTCTGTTCTATCCTAAAATCAAATCCGCAAACACACGATGTCCCAATCATTTTCTTAACCGCAACAAAAGAAAGCGATAACATCACAAAGGGTTTTAATTTAGGTGCAGTCGATTATATACCTAAGCCATTTAGCAAGGAAGAATTACTGGCCAGGGTAAATCTGCACCTTACGTTACGAAGATACCAGCTCGAATTAATTCAATCAAAAGAAATTGCAGAAGCTACGGCACAATCCAAAGCAAATTTTCTGGCCAATATATCTCACGAGATACGAACCCCAATGAACGGTATTATCGGGATGATTGATATTTTGAAAAACACCCCCGTTAACTCCTGAACAACTTGAATACATTGACATTATTGGCATTTCGGGAGAAAATCTTTTGATGATCATTAATGATGTACTCGATTTTTCTAAAATTGAGGCAGGCCAGATTTCGTTCGAGAATATCCGTTTCGATCTTTATTCAGAAATTGATGAAGTAATCAAGATTTTGATATTTAAAGCCATAGAGAAAAAGCTTAAATTTTATTCTGATATTTCACCTGATGTTCCCCGTTATTTGTTCGGTGATCCCTTAAGACTAAAACAAGTACTTTTGAATTTGTGTACCAATGCTATTAAATTTACATCCGAAGGGCATGTACACATAACAATTCGTTTGGCTGGTTTAGGAGAAGATCATGTAAGATTAAACTTTGAAGTAGAAGATACCGGAATTGGAATATCCGTCGAAAACCAGTCGAAATTATTTAAACTGTTTTCCCAGGCAGAAGCGTCAACAGCCCGGAAATTTGGAGGAACCGGTCTTGGGTTGGCCATTTCAAAGAACTTAGTTCAAATGATGGATGGTGATATTGGTATTGTAAGTGAAGAAGGAAAAGGGACAACCTTTTACTTTGATTGTAAATTTGGTTTATCTGATGAAAGCCCTCAAGTCCCCGAAATCGAGAAACCCAATTTTCAAAGAGCCATTCCCCGACTAAAAGTACTACTTGCTGATGATAATGCAATAAATCAGAAAGTTGCCGTTCTGAATCTCCAGAAATTTTGTCAGGATATCGTCGTTGTGAGTAATGGAGAGGAAGCATTTAGCGCGTACAAATCAGAAAAACCAGATTTGATTTTTATGGATATAAAGATGCCGGGAGTTGACGGAATTGAAGCCACAATGATGATTCGGGATTTTGAAAAAACGAATAATATTACGCCTCAGGTTCCGATCGTTGCCATGACTGCCAATATTCACGATGAAGAGCTGTTTTTAGAGGCCGGAATGAATGCGTACCTAAGTAAGCCATTTAATGGGAAGGATCTTGATAGTCTTTTTGAAAATTTATACCAACATTGGGATAATAAGCAGGAAAATTGAAAACATTGAAATATGAAAATTTCAGAAACTAGCTATTCGTGGCCGGGAAAAACAATTCTGATAGTTGAGGATAACGAAACCAGTAATGTTTATTTTGAGGCCGCATTGAGAAAAACTCAAACTAAGTTGTTATGGGCGAAAAATGGACTGGAGGCTGTTGATATTGTGAAAAGTCATCGGGGTATCGATTTGGTGCTGATGGACATTAATATGCCCAAGTTGGATGGCATTGAGGCCACCAGGCAAATTAAGGAGTTGTATCCGCAGATAATAGTGGTTGTCCAAACCGCTTTTATTTTATCCGGAGAAGAACGATTGTGCCAGCAAGCAGGTTGTGATGAATTCATTACCAAACCAATCCGGTTGAAGTACTTGCTCGAAACGATCGATCATTATCTGGCGAGTTCTCCGGTGGTATAAGCGAAAAACCGGGTGCCATTTTTGATTTCCGTTAACGGTACAAAAAAAGATTTGGATAAGAACTTGCTGAAAGACAGTTGGCTATTGGCCATTTTCTTATTTTTCAACCCGTACATGTCATCCTGCTTGCCAAAGAAGACTTCAAATTCTCCCACACAGTTTGAATGGAGTCTTTTTTCTATACATTTGGTTAAAATGCCCATGTTCATTCTGCAATTTATTTCGACACAGGGCTGAATAAATAATTGATTTTTATAAACAAAAATCAGGGCGTCAATGCCTAGATAACCCTTGTAATTCTTGGCATAAACCGAGTTAATTAGTTTATTTTCAATTAATTTTGCGGTAGTTTGTATTTTGTCAATTAATTCTTGATCAGAATATGTAGTAAGTATTTCCGGAGTGATATTCAGCAAAGTGCGCTGGTATTGACCGTTTGAATTCGTCTCGAAATACGAAATTCCCAGAAAATCAACTTCTTCTTTCGATTTGATTTTAAACTGGAATGAAAAATCCAGAAGCTTTTCAAGATATGGCTCGGCAATCAAATAGCCCTGCTGCTTTAGTATGCCCGAAATCCACTGTCTTCGCGACCTGTCAAGTTCGGTCTTCCGTAGCATTTGTATCCCACGACCTGAAGAACTTAAAGGAGCTTTTAAAACAAGCTGTTTGTGTGTATTTAGTTGTTTTTCAATTTCTTCTATGCTGAAAACTTTTGTTCCGCATAATTCTTCGGGAATCAAATAATTATCGTTTGCTGAATTAATTAACTCGTATAAAAACGATAATGAACTTGCTCTTTCATAAATAGTTTTGTGAACTTCCTGCCAATTGTAAACAGGGCTATTTTTAAATCCCGGCGAACATTTTTCCTTTAGTCTGGCTAACTTGTAATGTGCGGCAGGGCTCCATCCCCAAGGGATTATTTCGTAGAATGAACCATCGGGCATAGCTTCAAGTTCAGCCTGTGTACAAAAATGCGGAATCTGGAATCCTGCATTCTTTAGATCCTGAATGAATTTTTCGCTTGGTTTATTTTCGGTGAGTACAAAGTCTGCTTTCGAGCAAAATACAAATGGCAAGATGGCCAGGTCGGTTTCCATTTGTTGCAAAAGCAATGGCGGCTGGTAGCTGAACGAGCCGTTGGCAACAGCCAATTCGCATGTTGGGTTAAAGTAGTAAATGTTGCCTGCCGACATTTTATTGCATTTTTATTGCCGTAAAAATAAAGCTCAATTTACCATTCTGCCGAATTAACAGAAAATAAACATCAAAAAGTTTTGATTTGTAAAAAATGACTCTATTTTTGCATGAAACAGAAATTAAAGATCGGTAAATCTTTTTTTTTGAATAATCTCACTTTTTAAAGCGAATAGTAATGGTTAACTTTTTCAATATGTGTATGTGCTGTATGTGTATCTGCTTAGCTTTGCCGAAGGAGGTTGTTATATAATTGTGTGAAATCTTGAAAATTATACCAAGCCCTTCTGGTCACCAGGAGGGCTTTTTTATTACAATTTATGAAGGAAAAATCGTACAGAAGTATTCTCAAATCAATTTCGTGGCGCACAGTGGGAACCATTGACACAATAATCGTTTCGCTACTGATAACCGGGAAACCAACCCTGGCTTTATCGATTGGCGGTGTCGAGGTTTTTACAAAAATGATTTTGTATTTCTTCCACGAACGGCTTTGGAACCGCATAAACCTGGGAAAAGTAAAATCATCAGAAGTTGACTATCAAATTTAAACGATCATGAAAAAGAACTTTTTGCCTGTTGCCATAGATATTTCAGAAAGTAAAATTTTGGTTGTTGGAGGCGGATCAAGCGCGCTGAAGAAAATAAAGATACTTCTTCGGTCGCAAGCAATAATCGAAGTGATTTCCGATTCTTTTATCGACGAGATTCGGGAACTGGATGTTAAGTGCATTCAGAAAGCCTATGAATCAAGCGATTTATGTGGTTACCTCATGCTTTTTGCCTGTACCGACGATGAAATCCTCGATAAGCAGATTGCAACGGACGGGAGGGAAGCTGGTGTTTTGGTCAATGTGCACGACAAGCCAGCGCTTTGCCAGTTTGTTTCGCCTGCAATTTATCGCTATGGCAACATTTCTGTGGCCGTGAGCTCAAATGGTGAAGATGTGTATGAAGCGATTCGCCTTCGGAATATCATTCAGGAATACCTCGAAAATTTAAATACAAACAAAATATGAGCATTCAGTTTAATCAATTGAACGAAAGGCAAATCAAGTTATTAAGCGAGTTGACCGAAGGAATCAGCCGCGACCAGTTGTTGTGGCTTAATGGTTATTTCCAGGGTTTGCTGGCATCAACCGAAAATCGGCAAAAAGCAACAGTTTCAAGCATTACCGAGAGTAGCACGAGTAATAAGCAGTTAAAAATACTGTTTGGAACTCACACCGGGAAAAGTAAAATACTTGCACAAAAATTGGCTGAAACGCTTAAGCCGATTGGGGTTGAGGCGGTGGTCAATGGGCTGGACGAATACAAGGTTCGCCAATTGGCTGCTGAAAAAAATGTTGTTTTCATCGTGAGCACGCATGGCGAGGGTGAGCCACCGGCAATGGCCGAAGAATTCCACAGTTTTATTACCGGAAAACGCGCACCTAAATTACCTGATTTAAGCTACTCGGTTGTTGCGCTTGGCGATAAAAGCTATAAGCTATTCTGCAAAACCGGAATTGATTTTGATCAGGCATTAACCAAGGCTGGTGCAAAAGCAATACTCCCTGTTTTAACCCTTGATGTTGATTTTGAGGAAGATGCAGAACGTTGGATTCATGAATTTGCACGTGTTTTTGCTGATAGCACCGAACGTTCAACGCCATTGATTACCACTTCAGTTTTGCCGAAAAGCGAAGTTTATACCCGAAAAAATCCGTTTAAAGCTACAGTAATTGATAAAGTAAAGATAACCGGAAGAACATCGGACAAAGAGGTTTATCATGTCGAACTATCGCTTGAAGGTTCTGGAATGACTTATGAGCCAGGCGATTCTATCGGAATTTTGGCCAATAATCCGCCTGAATTGGTTGAGGCCATATTGAAACAGGGGCATTTTTCAGGAAATGAAGAAGTTAAGATAAAGGATAACCTTTTTACGTTAAAAGAAGCTTTGTCAGAGCGCCTGGAAATTACAATACTAAACCGCGAAGTCCTTTCAAAATATCAGGAAAAATCAGGAAATCAAGACCTTAAAAAAGTAGTTGACCGCGATAACCTTTTAGACGAATACCTTTACGGGCACGATGTGCTGGACTTGCTCGAAGATTATCCGTTCACATTCGTGGCACAGGACTTTGTCGATATTTTACGGATTTTTCCGCCGCGTATGTATTCCATTTCATCGAGTCAGGCTGCTGTGGGCGACGAAGTTCACATAACAGTTGCTACAGTTCGCTACATGCGTAAAGGTCGCAATCGGGGAGGAGCTTGTTCGACTTACCTTGCCGACAGGATTGAAATAGATTCTCAGGTTGCGTTGTTTGTTGAGAAGAATCCGTCGTTTAAACTTCCTGATAATGATCAGGTTCCACTGATATTAATAGGTGCAGGAACTGGAGTTGCTCCTTTCCGTTCGTTTTTGCAGCATCGCGAGGCTAACAATCAAAAAGGAAATTCGTGGCTGTTTTTTGGAGAACGTAGGTTTCATTCCGATTTCTTATATCAGATCGAATGGCAGAAGTTGCTGAAAGAAGGCTACTTAGAGAAAATTGATGTGGCTTTTTCGCGCGATCAGGAGCAAAAAATTTACGTTCAGCATCGCTTGCACGAAAAACAGGAGGAAATTTATGAGTGGCTTACCAAAGGAGCGCATATTTACCTCTGTGGCGATATGAAACAAATGGCGCGCGATGTTCAGGAAACTTTATTACAAATTATTGAAACGCAGGGCGGAATGACCCAGGAAAAAGCGCTTGAGTACATGAAAACGTTAAAACGGGAAAAGCGGTTTCAACTGGACGTTTACTAAAAGGCTATTGTTAAAAAATTCAAATATCAATAACAAACTAAATATGGATTCGAATAATGTAAGTATAAATACTTATTTTAGTAGTATAAATACTTATTCATTCGTCGATATAAAAATTTAGAAGTATGAGTGATTTTATTAATTGGAGCGAACTTTCAGAATTGGAGCGAATTAAGTATGAGAGTAATTACCTGAGAGGTACACTGGCCGAAAGCCTGAATGACCCGATTACAGGCTCTATTGCGTATGCCGATACCCAACTTTCCAAGTTTCACGGTATTTATCAGCAGTTCGACCGCGATTTGGAAAAAGAGCGCAAAAGGCAAAAACTTGAACCTGCGTATTCGTTCCTGATTCGGGTCAGAGTTCCGGGTGGAATTGTTTTGCCCGACCAGTGGTTGCAGTTGGATCGTCTATCTGATAACTATGCCAATGGAACTTTGAAACTGACAACGCGCCAGGCATTTCAATTTCATGGCGTCATCAAAACCAACCTGAAGACAACCATTCAGGGAATTAATGCGGCTTTGCTCGATTCGATTGCGGCTTGCGGCGATGTCAACCGAAATGTGATGTGCCATCCCAATCCGGCAGAGTCTGATTTGCATGCCGAGGTTTACGAAAAAGCACGTCAAATCAGCGAGCATTTGTTACCGTCAACTACGGCTTATCACGAAATTTGGCTCGATCAGAAGTTAATTGCCGACAGCAAACAAGATGTTGAACCTATTTACGGAGATCGTTATTTGCCTCGTAAATTTAAAATTGCAGTGGCAATCCCGCCTTACAACGATTCGGATATTTACTCGCAAGATCTTGGCTTTGTTGCTATTGTAGAAAGAGGTAAGATAATTGGATATAATGTTTTGGTTGGCGGGGGTATGGGAACAACTTTTGGAATGCCCGAAACTTACCCGCGTTTGACCGATGTGATTGGGTTTTGCCTGCCCGAACAGGTTGTTGATGTGGCCGAAAAAGTTGTTTTGGTTCAACGGGATCATGGGAATCGCCAAAACCGTAAAATATCGAGGCTAAAATATACTATAGACCGGCTCGGAACCGAGGAATTCAAAAATAAACTTCAGGAATGCTTAGGTTATTCGCTTCAGGAATCCAAACCATTTGCTTTTACTAGGAACGGCGACCGTTTGGGCTGGAAAAAAGGGAAAGACTCGAAATGGAGCCTGACACTTTTTGTTGAAGGAGGCCGTGTAGCCGATAAAAATGGTTTTAATATGAAATCGGCGCTGGCAGAAGTTGCCCGAAATATTTCAGGCCAATTTATCCTGACCGGAAATCAAAATGTGATTATTGCCAATATTTCTTCGGAAGAAAAGAAAAAAGTAAATGAAATTCTGAAGAAAAATGGTGTGCTGTCCGGTGAAATTTCAGGAATACGACAAAACTCTATAGCCTGTGTTGCCCTGAATACCTGTAGTTTAGCTTTTGCTGAGGCCGAGCGCTATTTGCCCACTTTAGTTTCTAAAATTGAAACAGTTCTCGAAAAATACAATCTCCTTGGCGAAGAAATCGTGATTCGTATGACCGGTTGCCCCAATGGCTGTGGCCGCCCGTATCTTGCTGAAATTGGTTTTGTCGGGAAATCAGAAGGCCATTACAACCTTTATTTGGGTGGAAATTTTTACGGAACACGCTTGAATACACTTTATAAAGAAACGCTTACAGAGGAGGAAATCTTGGCTGAGCTGACTCCAATTATTGCTGATTATGCCCAAAACAGGTTGGAAGGAGAAAAGTTTGGCGATTTTGTTATCCGCAAACATTATGTGGCGGAAACATTGAAAGGAAGTGATTTTAAACATTAAAATAGTTGACCATGAAAACACCAGTATTTTTTATCGGAGAGAAGTTGTCGGCAGCCACCAGGCAGTGGCTTCAGAAACAACAAGTTCAGTTTATTGAAGAACCGTTTTTGCGAACCGAGTACAAAAAACCAAACCTTGCATTTTTCAATACAATGGCAAATTCGCCAAAGCAATGGGTAATTGCAAGCGTATATGCAGCACATTGGTTAATAAGGTTTCACGAGCAAATCGGGATAACAGAAAACGACCGATTGTATTGCTGGTCGGACAAAGAGGCTGATTTGCTGAAAAAACTTGATTTGCCAGTAGTAGTATCCTCCTTTTCAAATGTTTTGGAATTAGTTGGGAATGTTACCGCTCAAAATCAGGGCGAATCGGTTTTATTTTTGCATGGCGATAAGTTGCATGGCGAAATTTGTTCAGCTATTGCAGAATTTAGCGTTCAGTTTACTGATATTGAGGTATATAAAAATACGTCGATTGAAAAGTTCGTCAATGGAATATTTGACGCTTACCTGTTTTTTAATCCAATGAGCATTGATAATTTCAAGGCTTCGGGCAATTTTACCAGCCCAAAATCGCTGGTTTTGGCCAATGAAAACGCCACTGCCCGCGAAGCCTGGCGTGTTTTAGATAATAAAGTGTACCTTTCACCCGATCAAGAGGAGCTTTCGTTCGTGCAATATTCGGTTGAACGATGGAAGCAGGAAAATAATAGTATTTGAATGGAAAACAGTCGTATTTCAATTTTAGGATGTGGATGGTTGGGAGTGCCGCTGGGTAAAGAATTGATTCGGCATGGGTATTCGGTTTGCGGATCGGTTACTTCTGTTGAGAAATTTGATGAGCTTCGGCTTTCAGGAATAAAACCTTATCGTATTTTGCTGAATGAGAACTCGTTGGAAGCAAATGATGTTTCTTTTTTTGACGCTGATGTTTTGATTATTTCGATTCCTCCACGGCGAATTGAAAATATTGAACAGATATTTCCGGCGCAAATTAAGCAGCTCATTCCTTCTATCCTGAAATTTGGGATTAGGAAAGTGATCTTTATTTCTTCAACCTCGGTTTATCCTGAAAATAAACAAGTTGTAACCGAAGATCAAATTTTTCAGCCTCAGAAATCGAGTGGCGAGGCGCTTGTTATTGCTGAAAGAATGCTGATGCAGAATCCTGAATTTCAAACAACGGTTATACGATTTGGCGGCTTGATTGGAGCAGACCGGAATCCAGCCCGTTTTTTGCAGAAAAGTAAAACCAAAGTGGCAAATGTCCCGGTAAATCTCATTCATTTAGACGATTGTATCGGAATTATTCGTTTTGTAGTTCAGCAGAAAGTTTGGGGCGAAATTCTGAATGCGTGTTGTCCTGAACATCCGTTGAAAAAAGAGTTTTATGGGAAAGCTGCTGAAATTTCAGGTCTTTCGCTTCCTGGTTTTTCGGATGAAGATGGAGACTACAAAGTAGTTGACAGCAGCAAGTTGATTCAAAAGCTGGGCTATACGTTCAAATATATGAGCCCAATTGATTATTTAAGTGATTTATAAGGGATAAGATTGCACATGTCGGGTTTAATTTCAATAGTTGGCGCTGGTCCGGGCGATCCTGAATTGCTTACGGTGAAGGCTCTGAAACGAATTCAGGAGGCCGAGTATTTGCTGCACGATGCTTTGGTAAGCAACGAAATTCTCGATTTAGCCAAGCACGATGTTCAGCGCATTTATGTCGGGAAAGTATATCACGACGGGCAGGATCAAACGGAGAGACAGGATTGGATTAATCGGCTGTTGATTGATCTGGTTCAAAAGGGATTTAAGGTTGTTCGATTAAAATCGGGTGATCCGATGATATTTGGACGCGGAGCCGAAGAAATACGGTTTTGCATTGAAAACCAACTGAATTACGAGGTTATTCCGGGTGTGACTTCGGCATTGGGTGCTGCTTCGTTGCACGGTATTCCGCTTACTGAGCGCGGAAAGAACAGCATGGTTTTGTTCGGGACCGGAAGTTATTGCAATGGAGATTTCTGCGACCTCGAATCTTTTGTTTCGGTTTTAAAATCGGGTTCGCCAATCATCTTTTTCATGGGTTTGAATAAATTGGTTCATCTGTCAACCCGATTGATGGAAAAATCTGTTTCTCCGGAGACTAAAATTCAGATTCTGAGCAAAGTTTCGCAGCCAGAGTCATCGGCGCTTGAAGGTACTCTTGGCTCAATTGAGCAACTTTTAGCCATACAAAAACCACCTATGCCAGCATTGGTGATAATTGGAAAAAATGTCGAACGCCTTGGCGGACAAAGCTTTTAATCTTCAATATCGGGCTCGAAAAAGCTCCACTGAATGGCTTTATTGTGATTTTTAAGTTCAACTTCGCATTTGTTAATGTTCCGAATAAGCTCGTCCGAAGTTGCGGTTGAACTCATCTTTACTTTCACTGCCACCATTATTTTCTCGCCCAGTTGCTGGGTTATCAGGTTCAGTACTTTTTCAACTTCAGGTAGCGATTCCAAAAAATCTACAATATCGGTCCTAACTTCGGGGTCAACGCTTTGACCAATAAGCAATCCTTCGATTTTTATTGCCAGGAAAACAGATACAAAAACCAGCAAAACGCCAATTCCGATGCTTCCGATAGCATCAAAAACAGGGTTCCCGGTAATCATCGATAAAACAACGGAGAATAATGCAAACGATAATCCCAATAAAGCGGCAATATCTTCGCCAAGCACTACAATAAGTTCACTTTTTCGGCTGTTAATGGTCCATCTCCATAAGCTCTGTTTGCCTTTTATCTTGTTAATCTGGCTAATACAGCCCCACAGCGAAGCGCCTTCCATAATCATACTCACCAAAAGAACACCAATGGCAATATATGGGCTGCTAATTTCGTCGGTTGAATTCAGTTTATGTATTCCCTCGTAAATCGAAAACAAGCCGCCCATGCTGAAAAGGATCAGGGCAACTACAAACGACCAGAAAAATATAGCCTTTCCATGTCCAAGCGGATGGTCGGGCGATGGTTCTTTTTTGGAAGCCTTTAAACCAAGAAATAACAAACCCTGGTTTCCACAATCGGCAAACGAGTGGATCGATTCAGCCAACATTGCTCCTGAACTGGTAATAATGGCGGCAATTGTTTTGGTAATGGCTATGCCAAGGTTTGCCAAAAGGGCAAAAACGATAGATTTTACTGATGAATTTTGGTGCGACATAATTCGTTTCTCTTTGCAGCGAATGTAATAAAAACTGGTTACAGTGATTCTGAAAAATAGGCTAATGACAAAACTTACGTCTTCAACTTTTTAAAAAGTTTACTTTTGCAACTTGTTTAAAAGAAAAGCTTATGCAAAAAAAGATTATGCTACTTGGTTCGGGGGAGCTGGGTAAAGAGTTTGTGATAGCAGCCAAACGTTTGGGGCAAACCGTAATTGCTGTTGATAGTTATGCCGGAGCTCCGGCAATGCAGGTTGCCGATAAGTACGAAGTAATTAACATGCTCGATGGCAATGAATTGGATCGCATCGTTGCATTACACAAGCCCGATTTGATTGTTCCTGAAATAGAAGCTATACGGACTGAGCGTTTTTATGACTATGAAGCTCAGGGAATTCAGGTTGTTCCATCGGCTAAGGCTGCCAATTTTACGATGAACCGCAAAGCTATTCGTGATCTGGCCGCAAAGGAACTTGGCCTTAAAACAGCTAATTATCGATATGCGAAAACTTTTGAAGAGTTGCAGCTGGCTGTTGGCGAGGTTGGTATTCCATGTGTGGTAAAACCATTAATGTCGTCTTCGGGGAAAGGCCAGTCGGTAATAAAAACAGAAGCCGATGTAGAGAAAGCCTGGAAAATAGCTGCCGATAAAGGGCGTGGCGATTTAAACCAGGTTATTGTTGAAGCTTTTGTGCCGTTTACGAGCGAAATAACTTTGCTCACTATAACCCAAAAGAATGGCATAACTTTGTTTTGTGCACCAATTGGTCACCGGCAGGAGCGTGGTGATTACCAGGAAAGCTGGCAACCGGTTTTCCTGCCCGATGGTTTTGAGCAGGATGCCCGCGATATGGCCGCTAAAGTTACCAACGCATTAGGTGGAGCCGGAATTTGGGGCGTTGAATTTTTTATAACAGAACAGGGCGTTGTTTTTTCGGAATTATCGCCTCGTCCGCACGACACCGGAATGGTTACTTTAGCCGGAACTCAAAATCTGAATGAATTTGAATTGCATTGCCGCGCAGTTTTAGGTTTATCTATTCCGGAGATAAGACTTGAAAAATCCGGAGCCAGTGCCGTAATTTTATCCGGGATCGAAACAATTTCTCCTGATTATTCAGGAATTGATTTGGTTTGCCGGAATCCAAAAGCTGATGTAAAAATATTTGGCAAGGAAGCTGCCCGGATGCACCGTCGTATGGGCGTTGTGGTTATAAATGGAGATGTTGAGACCAGCTCGGTTCAACTGCAAAAAGAAGCTCGCCGATTGGCTGATTTAATCAAAGTTTTACCTTCCAACCGATAATCTCAAAACAAAACAGGCTGTCTGCATCAATTAGCAAACAGCCTGTTTTTGTATAATTTTTTACTTTATTTCTGCTGATTTTGTTTCTGGATTTTACTTTTTCTTATGCCATAAGTGAAGTAAATAATAAAACCAACAGCCATCCAGACAATTAGTCGTAACCAGGTATCAAAAGGAAGAAATGCCATTTGTGCAATGCAAATACCGGCTCCAAGTATGGGTACCAGCGGAACAAGCGGTGTTTTGAAAGCACGCTCCAAATCAGGTCTTTTTACACGCAAAACTATAACGCCGATACAAACTATTGCAAAAGCGAGTAATGTCCCAATCGAAACCAATTCCCCAAGAATGTTGATTGGCAGAATTCCGGCAATAATCATAGCAACGAATCCCGTAATAATAGTACTCACATAAGGCGTTTTATATTTTGGGTGTACTTTCGAGAAAACTGGGGGTAGCAAACCATCTTTCGCCATTGAAAAGAATATGCGTGGCTGCCCTAAAAGCATGACCAAAATTACAGAGCTGAGTCCGGCAATAGCTGCAATTTTTATAATTGGACGCAACCAGAACAAGCCCTCGCCCATTGCGTTTACACCAACGGCAATCGGGTCGGCAACATTGAGCAACGTATAACTAACAATACCGGTTAAAACAATCGCAACAAAAATATAGAGCAAGGTTGAAATACCGAGCGATCCCAAAATTCCGATAGGCATATCCCGTTTGGGGTTTTTGGCTTCCTGAGCCGCTGTGGAAACGGCATCAAAACCAATATAAGCGAAGAAAATAACACCAGCTGCCCGGAATATACCGCTCCAGCCAAAATGCCCCCATTCGCCTGTATTTTCAGGAATAAACGGATGCCAGTTCGCTTTATTTACAAACATGAAACCAATGCCAATAAAAAGGAGGATAACGAACACTTTAATTACTACCATTAAGTTGTTAAACTTGGCCGATTCTTTAATACCAATCAATAGCAAAAACGAAATAACCGCAATAACAAACATGGCCGGAATATTAATAATTCCGGTAAGATGCGGAAGGCTGTCAACAACAACTCCCGATTGGGTAAGGCTTTTCGTTAATTCAGGAGTTAATGTTTTCCATCCGGCTTGCGGAACGTCAACCATTATGGTTCCGGCAGCAGCGGTTAATTGTGCCGGTATATTTATTCCAAAATCTTTTAGAAGACTTACTACATAACCCGACCAACCAACTGCAACCGTTGATGCCGCAAAAAGATATTCAAGAATGAGGTCCCAGCCGATAATCCAGGCGATAAATTCGCCCATTGTTGCGTAAGCATAAGTGTATGCACTTCCTGAAATAGGTATCATCGAAGCAAATTCGGCATAACACAATCCGGCAAACAAACAGGCCAGCCCCGATATAATAAACGATATAACTATTGCCGGGCCAGCATATTGTGCTGCTGCCTGACCAGTAAGTACAAAAATTCCGGCACCAATAACTGCTCCAATTCCGAGAGTTGTAAGGTTAAACGCACTCAGCGACTTTCGTAATCCCTGATCGGAGGTTGACTCGGCGATGAGTTGGGATAAAGGTTTCGTGGTAAATAGTTTTGACATAAAATCTAAATTTGATCTACCAAAAATAGCTTTTTTGTTGAAAAATCAAGGGTTTTAGCGATAAACTGTAGCTTAATTAATTTTTTCTAAAGAGAATTGTTTTTAAAGCGGCATAAAAAAAAGGAATTAGGGTAACGACAATTAGTCCGAGAAAAATCAATTCAAAATTCTCTTTTACCCAGGGAATTTCACCCAAAAAATAACCCGAAACAGTAAAAAATGGCACCCAGATTACCGACCCGATGATGGTATATTGCTTGAATATCTGTAAGTTGAAAGAAACAGTACCTGCAAAAAAAGGAATATAAGTCCTGATAACAGGGAAAAAACGGCCAATGATGATAGACTTTTTCCCATGTTTTTGGTAAAACTGGCGCGTTTTAACGATGGACGGAACCAAATACTTCTGAATTAATTTTTGCTGGCTGTGTTCGATTCGGTGACCAATTGCCAAACCTATTCGGTAGTTAAAATGGTTTCCTAAAATTGCAGCTGCAATAAGTAATGGAACCAGCACCCAGATACTGATGCTTGAAGAGGCTGCAATAACCCCGGCCGAAAACAGCAATCCATCGCCAGGCAGGAAAGGGAAAACAATGAGGCCGGTTTCCAGGAAAATTATGAGAAACAATACAAGGTAAGCTTCCCATACATTTTCGGAAACTAGCCTGAATAATGCCTCGTTGGTGTGAAAAAGTATTTGGTAAATGGCATCGAGCATATTACGTTTGTTGGTTTGGTTTCATTTAAAATGCAAAAATCGTTTACTGAAGCATAAAGTTACAGCAAATTACACCAACATCACAAACTTATTGGGCTGATGGCTTAAATTTTAGAATAATTTCAGTTAATGTTTCTTAAGCGTTTCAGAACTTGTCTCTTATCAATAGGCATACCTGGTTTAAAAAAGTATTGTCATCCTCAGTGAATGGGGCTGGCGAGTGGCTATCAATATCGATTTCGGCCACAAACCTGCCATTTTTAATAATCGGAACTACAATCTCCGACTGAACTTCAAGTCCGCACGAAATGTAATTTTCAACTTGCGTAACATCCTGTACAATCATCGTTTGACTACTTTCGGCTACTTGTCCGCAAATGCCTTTTCCTACCGCAATGTGGGTATGTTGAGTGGGTTTGCCAACAAACGGACCCAAAACAAGTTCGTTTTTTTCGTTATCCAGAATGTAAAAGCCTACCCAGTCGTAATGATAAACATCGTTTTTTAAAAAGCTGCAAATCTGGAAGAGTAAGTCTTTGGGATTCTGGCGAACTAGTTCTTCAATTTTCTTTAATAAATTATGAAAATCGGGCTTTGTCATGTTAATGTGTTGTATTTTAATTATTTAATTGCCATTTGATCTTCGTGGGTTATTTTCTCGCAATATTTGCATTTTAAGTCGAGCGGACTTTTTGAAATAACGGTAAAATGGGTTGTAATGTCTTCGTTGTTTGTGATACACTTTGGATTAAAGCATTTTACAATTCCGATCACTTTATCCGGTACTTCAACAACTCGTTTTTCAACCACTTCGTAATCGCGGATAATGTTGAGTTTGGCATTTCGGGCAATGAGCGAAATCTTATTGATTTCATCATCTTCAAAAAAAACATCAGACAATTTTATAATTGCCTTATTACCAAGTTTATCGCTTTCGAGGTTGGCTCCAAAGGTAATTGGTGTTTTCAGGTTTTGAAGGCCAAGTATTGAAATTACTTTGAATAAGTTTTCGGATGGAATATGGTCGATTACCGTACCGTTATTGATAGCACTAACTTTCAATTTGAGTTTTTTCTTTAAACTATCGCTCATGGCTAATTTTATTTAAGGTTGAGGATATGTGAAATAATTGCTTCGCGGGTGTAAACACCGTTTCGGGCTTGTTCAAAATAGTAAGCCTTTTCGTTGCTGTCAACGTCGGTGTGTATTTCGTTTACCCGTGGAAGTGGGTGAAGAATCCGCATATTGGGTTTTGAATTCTTCAACATGCAGTTTCTTAGGATATAAACGTTTTTAACTTTTTCGTATTCAATCGGATCCATGAATCTTTCCTTCTGAACTCTTGTCATATAAACAATATCGGCATAATTGATATTTTCGTTTATTTCGGAATGTTCGTAGTATTTAATGCCTTTTTCCTTCAGGAAAAGTTTGTATTCTTCGGGCATGGCCAGCTCTTCGGGGGCAATAAAATTGAAAACCGGGTCATTAAACTCCGACATCGCCATTAACAGCGAATGTACGGTTCTTCCGTATTTCAAGTCGCCCACCATGCAAATATTGATGTTATCAAGCCTTCCCTGAGTTTTCAGGATCGAATACATATCCAGGAGTGTTTGTGTTGGATGTTGATTTGCTCCGTCGCCGGCATTGATTACGGGTACATCGGATACTTCGGAAGCATACCGGGAACTGCCTTCCAGCGGGTGGCGCATAACAATAAGGTCGGCATAGTTGCTTACCATTTTTATGGTGTCGTGCAATGTTTCGCCTTTTGAAACACTTGACGAGCCTGCATCAGAAAAGCCAATAATTCTTCCACCTAACCGGTTGATGGCGGTTTCGAAACTTAGCCGGGTGCGTGTCGATGGTTCGAAAAATAAAGACGCTACTACTTTTCCCTCCAGTAACCTCTGATTTGGGTTTCGTTCAAAATCAGCTGCAAGCTCCAAAATCCGCAGGTAGTCTTCTTTTGAATAGTCTGTAATTGAGATCAGGTCTTTCTTATTCATTTTATATGATAATTTTAGAATGATGTTGCAAAAAAAAACCAACAGAAATATGAATTCTGTTGGTTGTAATGTGAACCAGTAATTTCTGGATAATTTTGTGAATAAGAACTTCTAAATGATGGAAATTATTGGATGAATTCGGGAAAAATTTATCCTGATGATCATGTTCATCAAAAAAACAGGTGTAATGTTTTATCAGGCGTTCCATCAAAATTCAAAATTAAATTATTTTTTCAGGTTTCTTAAAGTTGCCTGTTAATAGTTATAAAAAGGTTATTAACACTGTATTTATTGTAATTGTCTGATTTTTAGCCCTTCTATTTTTGAAAGAGTATTTTCAACTCTTTCGGTGTCACTATATCTTATCCTTGTTTCTATCGAACAGCGAAGGTCGAATTGCTGATTGATTTGCGGGAGCTTTTCGTCTTTAAAAATCTTCATCACGTCATTCATCACGCCATAATCAAATTCAACGATCAGGTGTCTTTCAACGATTTTTTCAACGATCTCAGCATTGTTAATGGCGTCTTGCGCCGCATTTTTATAGGCGTTTATCAATCCGCTAACACCAAGCAAAGTTCCGCCAAAATATCGAACAACCACAATTAGTATATTCGTAAGGTCGTAACTCTGAATTTGGCCCAGTATAGGTTTTCCGGCAGTTGATGAAGGTTCGCCATCGTCGTTTGCCCTGTAATGCAGTTTTTCGTGCCCCAATCGCCAAGCATAACAATGGTGGCGGGCCGAATAATGATCCTTTTTTATTGCCTGAATGATTTCTTTAATCTCGTCTTCGGAATAAACCGGGTATGCGTAAGCAATAAACTTACTTCCCTTGTCTTTAAAAAGGCCCTCAACTGGTTGCGATATGCTTTTATAGGTATCTTCCATCAAAACTTCATTAAAATCAAAATTGCAGCCAAGGCAATGATTAGTCCCGCAAAATTAATTTTCAAAAATTTCTCATGAAATAAAATAAGTCCGAAAAGAAGCGAAAATAATACAATACAAAGATTGTTTAATCCAAAAACGATTGAGCTATCTATCTTGCTGTTATTCAATGCCAGAATGAGAAAGTAAAGCGACCCGAAATTTGCTGTACCGAGAATTGTTCCTCCAATAATTTCAGAAAAGGTCGTATTTTTTAGTGAGACTTTGGGGCTAAACAGCGAAAAAATCATGCCGGAAAGCAGGGCCATTAAGAAAACAACTGCCGGGAAAAGTAAACTCATTTGATTGGGCACATAAGTGCTTTGAGCATATTTTACCAAAGCATCCGTCATTCCTGATCCTATAAAAATGATAACTGGTAAGGCAATGATTATGATGTTTTTAGCTTTGTCGATTGGCCGGTAACAGGTAAATAAAACCGCGATTATAACCATTACCAGGCCGGTAATCTTTAATCCTGTATTTTTTTCGCCGAAATACAACATTGAATACAGGATTGGAATTACCATTGAAAGTTTGCTTGCAATAGTGGTAACTGCGATTCCTGATTTTCGGGTTGAATAGCCAATCAGGAAAAACATAAGGATATAGGCGATGCCGATAATTGCTGCAATCCTAACCCATGTTGAAGTTACGACCTCGGTGAATGAAATGGGATATTTATTGAAATAGAAGCCAAGGGAAGCGGCAACCAGGTAGTTGATAATAATCAGCTTAAGTAAGTTCGTTTTGAATTTCTCTGAAATTTTGAATGTCAAATAAATGAATACAGAAGACAGTACGCTTAAAATCAGGTAAATCATTCGAAAAATAAAAAAGCAGATCGTTCCAGACCTGCTTTATTGTTTAAAATTTCAATTTCTTTTCAATTTCATCAACGCATATCCTGAAAGCTTTATCTGTTTCTTTCAGATTATTGACTGTTTTGCAGGCATGGAGCACGGTTGCATGATCTTTATGGCCAACTTGCGATCCGATTGAAGCCAACGACGATTTTGTCATGTTTTTCGAGAAGTACATGGTGAGCTGTCGTGCCTGGACAACCTCTCGTTTCCTGGTTTTTGCCTGCAAAGAATCAACCGACATATTGAAGTAGTCGCAAACTACCTTTGCAATATAATCGATAGATAACTCTCGTTTCGAATTCTTTACCAGCTTGTTTACCATTTCGCTGGCCAGTTCAATTGTTATTTCTTTACGGTTTAGTGTTGATTGTGCCAAAAGCGAAACCAACGCGCCTTCTAACTCGCGGATATTGGTGGTAATGTGCGAAGCAATGTATTCGAGCACTTCATTTGAAATAACAATTCCGTCTTTGTAGGTTTTCCGTTTCAGGATATCCATCCTGGTTTCGAATCCAGGCTGCTGTAAATCAGCTGTTAATCCCCACTTAAACCTCGAAAGAAGCCGTTGTTCCAATCCTTTTAACTCAATCGGCGGCTTGTCCGAAGTAAGAATTAGTTGCTTCCCGCTTTGATGTAAATGATTGAAAATGTGGAAAAAAGTTTCCTGAGTCTTTTCTTTTCCTGCAAACTCCTGAACGTCGTCCAAAATCAAAACGTCAATCATTTGGTAGAAATTCAGGAAATCATTTCGATTATTATTTCGGGTAGCTTCAGTAAATTGAGTCTGGAATTTATTGGCGTTTACGTAGAGAACAACTTTGTCGGGGTGACGTTCTTTTACTTCTATCCCAATGGCATGCGCAAGGTGCGTTTTACCCAATCCTGAGTTCCCATAAATCATTAACGGATTAAAAGCTGTTCCGCCCGGATTTTGAGCTACGGCATATCCGGCACTCCGGGCAAGCCGGTTGCATTCGCCTTCAACAAAATTATCGAAAGTATTATCAAGCCTTAATTGAGGGTCAATCTGGATCTTTTGAATTCCGGGTATAATAAAGGGATTCTTTATCGAGGCTTTTCCTTCAGTTTTTAAAGGAATACTCATCGGCTTATTCAGAATCTTGCTATTGTTATTGGTTGGATATTTAACCGTATAAGGCTGCGAATTGGACTGGTTATTGCCCATAACAACAACATACTCAAGTTTTGCTCCAACTCCAAGTTCTTTTCTCAATGTTTTTCTCAGAAGATCAATGTATTGCTCTTCAAGATATTCGTAAAAGAACGGACTAGGTACCTGTATTGTTAAAATGTCGTCCTCGAGGTTTACCGGAACGATAGGTTCAAACCATGTCTTAAAACTTATGCTTGGAACATTGTCTCGAATTATGGACAGACAATGATCCCAAACCAAACGATGATCAGTAATCATTTTGGAGCCAGATGTTATAAAATTTGACAAAACTATTTTACCTGTTTTATTTTCCCGAAAACAAATTTTAAGAAAAAAAACGTATAAAAAAAATCAAATTTTGCTTGGCTTTTTGAGAAACACGTTGAGTGCTTTAAAACTCAGGCATTTAAAAAAAATATTTTTTTAATATTTTTTTAATTTTCTTAACTAGCTGATTATTAGAAGTTTAATTTGTTAATATCTTTAAATCCTTGTTAGTAAAGGGTTGTATGATTATTAACAATAATAAATTGCGGTGTTTTATAGTCAGTTGAGTTGTATTTTCAATGCTTTTTCGAGTTTTATCTTTCTCCCATTCTTATATGCGATTAATGTTGCTTCCGGAAAGTTGATGCGCGCGGTTTCTAACAGGGCTGAAATTTTGTTGAAATCAGCTGTTTTTCCAACCAGGTACAAGTAGTTTTCATTGACTTTTATTTCTTCAACTTTACCCAGGTTTTTAAATAATGGCGATTCGGTTGAAATTTTTGCCGGACTTGAAATCAGATGTACCTTATAAATGATTTGATTTTTTTCCTGATCGGTTGCCGGTCTTGCAGTAATGTAAACATCTTTCCCGATATTGAATGCCGAGAAGTGAACGTACCGTTTCGGGTTGCTTCGTACATCCTTCAGAAGCAGATCCAAGCTATTTGTTAGGCTTGTAAGGTTTTGGTAAAGAGCAGGATCATTTAATAATTTTCCGGCCGAACTTTCCGGCGAATTTATTTTTTCGACAATGCTGTTTAAACCTCCAATTGTCGAATCGATTTTGGCAAACAGCGGTGTAATGTCTTGTTTTGCCAATGAGTCAGAAATTGAGGAAAGATTTTTTATTAAATTACTTATTTCTTTCGATCTCTTATTAACTGTTGTGGTTATTCCATCGAGGTTGGTGACAATCGAGTTTACTTTTCCACTCGAAACAACTTTGTTGAGCTCGGCAGAGGTTGATTCAAGATTGGCTAGTGTAAGGTTTATGTTCTCGAAGCTTTTCGAAAGATTTGTTCTTGTTTTCTCGTTAAATACCGAGGTGATAACTGTTAAAGCCGAATCGAGCGAAGCGATAAGTTCTTCAGCTTTATTCTTTAGAGGGAGCACCTGCATACTCACTTGTTCTTTTAAATCGCTTTCGATAGTTCCTGGTATTGTATCGTTGGCTTTATAGTATTCGCCAGATTTTTCAACCATTAGCTTTATTGATTTGGTTCCCATAAGGTCGCTGGCAATAATTTTGGCTGAACTCCCTTTCGAAATTTTGAAGTCGCCTTGCAGCGACAAAGTAACCAGTAGTTTACCTGAGTTGTTACTTAGTAGTTGAATATCTGATACTTGCCCAATTTGATAGCCATTGACTGACACTGCGCTCGATTCAAGTAGTCCGTCAATCCGATCATAAACAACGTAGTAGTTTGAATTTCTTTTAAATAAATCGATGCCCTTCAAAAAGTTAATGCCCCATATCAGTATTACAAGGCATGTCAATAAAAGGAAGCCCAATTTTGTGTGTTTCGAAATTTTTATCATCGTTTATTGTTTCTGTTTTCTGATACAAAGCTATGGAGCAAAATGCAGTAAACCAAATCTTTTTTTGAGTTCCGGCTTGGTCGGTTTATTTTGCGTCGGGATTTATGATTACTCTTTTTCCGTCGGTAAAATTAACAATGAAAGCCTGCGGAAATTTGGTCTTTATTTGATTGAGTAAAGAAGTAATTTTTTCGATAGTTGATTCTTTACCAACATAGTAGCGATAATATTTATCGGTTTTTTCTCTTCTTACGTTTTTAATTCCTTTAAAATTAGCTGGTGTTGGTTCAACCGAAGTGGTGTTTGCTCCAATTTGAACGCTATAATAAGAGTTGGTCGCATCTTTTTCAGGAGTTGTTGATGAACTCGCATTCGTTACTGTTTCTTGCGGTTTGCTTACCTTGCTTTGCTTATTTATCGTGTCTTTTTCTTCGTTGGTATTAGTCGGTTTTTCTTCGGGTTGTGCTTTAATTTCAGCTTCTTTCTCAGCAGGATGGACTTGTGTCGATGAATCACTCGTGTGTTGATTTTCAGCAATTTGATGTTTGCTTGACGTTCCGTTGCTTTTGGCTTTAAATTTACGAAAAGCCTCAAAAATTGAATGGGCAATAACTTGTTGTCCTTCTTCGCTGTTTAGTTTGGAGGCGTCGGCCCGGTTGCTGATAAATCCGGTTTCAACTAAAACACTTGGCATCGACGATTGACGTAAAACCAGGAAGCCAGCTTGTTTTACACCACGGTTGGGGTTATCCAGCCGGTTTCTGAATTGTCTTTGAATATCGTCGGCAAACGAAAGGCTTTGATCAAGATAATTGTCCTGTACCAATTCAAACATAATATATGATTCCGACGAATTCGGGTCAAAATTTTCGTAGGTCGATTTATAGTTATCTTCTAAGAGGATTACCGAGTTTTCCTTTTTGGCAACATCCAGGTTTTCGTTTGTTTTGTGGAGTCCCAGCACAAACGTTTCAGTTCCCCCTGTCGAGGGCGTCCCGCATGTATTTGCATGGAGCGATATAAATAAGTCGGCCTTATTTTTATTGGCTATTCTTGATCTGTCGATAAGTGGAACAAAAACATCAGAGTTGCGAGTATATACTACTTTGACGTCAGAGTAGTTTTCGTTTATGTATTTACCTAATTTTAAGCCGATTGCAAGTACGACATCTTTTTCCTGTATTCCTTTGCCTACTGCTCCCGGGTCTTTCCCTCCGTGCCCGGGATCAATGATCACCACAAACGATTTATTGGCGCTTCGGGGAGGAATAGAAAAAGTAGTTTCGTTTGCTGTTAAGATCAGAATGAGTATTATAAAAGCTCTTATTATCACATTCTTACGCGATTTAATGTGAGCAGTTATTTTGAAATACTTTCTATTGTCGGGGGTGAAATTCGAGATGTCCATTTTTCTGAATTTTTGTTTGTTAGCTATTCAGTGCAATTATCATTCCTGATTTTTTCTGGTTTGAGTTCCATATTTTAACTAAACATGGTGGCAAAATTATAAATATTAGACACTGTTTGATCGCTTAAGGGGCGCCGAGTAGCAAAAAATAATTACTATTTCGAAGTGATCTTTTGATTAGCAAGGTTCTCGTTAGCTGTTTTAAATAAGTAAAAAAACTGCAATCACTAAAATTAAAACAGTTTATTAGAATTATTTTACATTTCTTGACGTTTAGGTATAACCCTTATTTGTATTTTTGCCACCTGACATAAAACGTGTTCTTATTACTGGAAACTGTGGTATTGATAAAAAGTTTGTTAGCAAATATATTTTTTTTAGTTGCCTTTACTTCGTTTGGACAAATAGAAACAGCGCCAGGCAAAGTTTCGGATATTCCTGTTAATGTGTCGGTTGTAAAAACCGATACGATCAAAATTGCAAAAGCTGATTCAATTGTCAGTTCATCATCAAAAGCGGTGACTGATTCAATTAAAAAGCCGGTTCTCGAATCAGTCATTACCTATTCTGCTAAAGATTCAATTATTCCTGATTTAGAAAACCAGAAGATGTATATGTACAAGGATGGTGTAATTAATTATCAGAATATTGAGTTGAAAGCCGATTATATCATGCTCGACCTGGCAAAAAAAGAAGTTTACGCTGAAGGATTACCCGATTCGACCGGTACCATTGTTGGTACCCCGGTTTTTAAGGATGGGAATGATGAATTTGAGTCTAAAACAATGAGATACAATTTTGAAACTCAAAAGGGTATCATATCCGACGTTAAAACCAACCAGGGCGATGGAATCGTTCACAGTATTTTGACGAAGAAAATCAGTAAAGATGAATTTATTATGCGGAATGGACAGTACACAACCTGCGATGCAGAACATCCTCATTTTTACCTACAGATGACCAAAGCTAAAGTTATTTCCAATAAAAAAATTATAACAGGACCCGCTTATCTGGTATTGGAAGATTTCCCGATTTATCTGGTAGGAGTTCCGTTTGGATTTTTTCCAAGCTCGTCAACTTATACTTCGGGAATATTAATTCCGACATACGGAGAAGAACAAACGCGCGGGTTTTTTCTCAGGGATGGTGGTTATTACTGGGCGGCAAGCGATCATTTCGATCTTGCCTTGAAGGGCGAAATTTATTCCAAAGGTTCGTGGGGTGCCAATATGCACACCAATTACAGGGTTCGGTACAAATACAACGGTAGCTTCGATTTCAGGTATAACCTGAATAAAACATCCGAAAAACCATTACCCGATTATAGTGTTAACCGGGGATTTAGCCTTACATGGTCTCACTCGCAGGATACTAAAGCAAACCCGAACCGAACATTCTCTGCAAGTGTAAATATGTCAACCTCTTCATACGACAAGCAAAATACCTACCTGAATAGTGCGGTTTCGGTTCAGTCGTATTTGCAAACGCAGAAGTCGTCGAGTATTACTTATTCGCAGAAATTCGAAAATACGCCTTTTAACCTGAACATGAGTTTCAGACATTCGCAAAACTCGAGAGATACCACATTATCAATGAGTTTACCCGAGCTAACATTTAATGTATCTAAAATAAATCCGTTCAAAGTAAAAAACAGGATTGGGCCGGTGAAGTGGTACGAAAAGATCAGTTTCAGCTATACCGCGAACATTAAAAACTCGATTGATAACGTAAAAGAAAACCAGTTTTTCAAGAAATCGATTATCCGCGATTGGCAAAATGGCTGGCAGCATAGTATCCCAATTACCCTGCCATCGTTTAATTTATTAAAATACATTAATTTAAGCCCAAGTTTCAGCTATTCCGAACGTTGGTACACTAATTATATCAATAAAACCTACATACCCAATAATTTGCATGCCCCAACGTTTAAGGACAATATCGCCATTGACACCGTTTATTCCTTCCGCAGAAATTACAATTACGCATATAGCATCAGCGCTTCTACCAATATTTATGGAAATTTTATAATGAATAATCCGAATTGGAAATTGAAGCAAATCAGGCATAAAATAACGCCCCAGGTAAGTTTTAGCTATGCCCCTGATTTTGGAAAGGCTAAGTATGGATTTTGGGGATCGTATATTGATGGAAGTGGTAAGGTGAAATATTATAACCATTTTGAACGTGGCGTTTTTGGCTCAGCCGGAATGGGCGAAAATGGTTCGATTAGCTTTTCGTTGAATAATAACATTGAAGCAAAGGTTTTGGAAACAAATGACTCGATAGCGAACAAAAAAGATGGCAAACTCCAGTATAAAAAGGTTAAAATAATGGATATTTCGGCAAATACGTCGTACAATATGATTGCCGAATCGTTTAAACTAAGCCCTATAAGCCTTTCAGCAAGAACAACAATTAAGGGTGTGAGTGTAAACATGGGAGCAAATTTAAATCCTTACATGGTAAATTCTGAAGGTGATTTGGTTGATGATTACGTGTGGAAACATAAATCGGGTTTTGGCAAATTGGGAAGGTTAACTAATGCTAATTTATCATTCGGGATGAATTTTGACTCGAAGAAAGAAAAGCAGCAAACTCCAACAGATAAGCAGCCAGCCGAAAAAGCAAAAGAAAAATCTGATGACATTGAATATGTTGAATTTAATATGCCCTGGAGCTTTAGGTTCGATTATTCGCTCACATACAGCAATAGTTTTAAACCTGATACAAAACCAACAATTTATCAGAGTTTAAATATGGGAGGCCGGTTAAGTATTACCGAAAAATGGCAGATGGATATGACGACCAATTTCGACATTCAGAAAATGAAATTCTCTTTTACAACGGTTAATATTACACGATCGTTGCATTGCTGGAGCATGGCTTTCAACTTTGTCCCTTTCGGAGATCGTAAAAGTTATAGTTTTACATTATCAGCCAGTTCGGCGATGTTACGCGACTTAAAAGTATCGAAACAAAGCTCCTGGCGTGACAACTAACCTTTTGGTTAACGGTTGAAAATATAAACTACCCAGTTATTTAATTCATCGAAGCTGTTTTCAGCGAACCCAACGGATTCTGCTTTTTGCTTAATGTCGGGCATATCATGTGTATAAAAACCGCTCAAAAAAATGATTCCTGCTGGTTTCAGAACCTCAAAATATCGGGGCAAATCGTTCAGAATTACATTTTTATGAATGTTCGCAAAAATAACATCAAATTGTTGCTCTTTCAGTAAGGCAGCGTCGCCTAAAAAAGCTTCTAAATTGGTGATATGGTTTATTTTAGCATTTTCTAAAGTGCTTTCATACGACCAACTGTCGATATCAATGGCTGTAACGCTTAAAGCGCCCTTTAAGGAGGCCAGCATCCCAAGGATTCCGGTTCCACAGCCCATATCAAGTACTGTTTTGCCAGTTAAGTCAAAATTAAGTATTTTATTGGAAACCAATGTTGTAGTTTCGTGATTGCCGGTGCCAAAAGCCATTTTGGGTTCGATAATTAATTCGAATTCCGCTTTGGGATAATCGGTATGAAATGGAGCCCTAATTAAGCAGTGCCCGTCAATAATTAATGGCTTAAAGTAATTTTTTTCCCAGACTTCATTCCAGTTTTTGTCGGGTATTATTTCCAGTTCTTTTTCTATCGAAAACGGCAGTAATTCGGTTACCTGGTCGATTTCGTTTATATCGAAATCTTCTCCGGGTATATATCCCATTAATTTCTCTTCCGTTTCATCGAAGCTTTCGAATGGTAAATTTTCGAGCATGGCCACCAGTATTTCCCGGTTTTCCTGGCTATCGGGCGTCAGTTTAAAGCCAATCTGGGTATAGTTCATGTTTTATTTTGATTGAATTTGGATTCAAAAGTAGTATAAATACCGGGCTTGGTAAAAACCAGAACGTATTTTGAGCAAAAGGGAGTTCTCTAAGGGAGATAAATAGCTCCGCCCGAATTGTCTTTTGCTGAGCCAGTGACTGATTTAAGACAATTGGTTTCTTCGCGAGCCCTCAGAATACCCAGAAATGCAAAAATGATAGCTTCCTTAAAATCAATGATTTCTTTGGATGGGAGTACGGTCTTGTGTTTGTTTTTTTCGCTTAACAGTTCAACCAGAAATATGTTATGGGCGCCCCCTCCCGTTACCAGCATTTGTCCCTTGGAATATTTATCGACAGAAAGGCATACCTGATCAGAAATATGTTCATATACAGTTCGGATTGCATCGGTTGGTGATAGGTTGAACGAGTTAACTATCCCGGAAAAATTTGATTCAAACCATTCTCTTCCAATCGATTTTGGACCTGTAGTTTTGTAAAAATCCAAATTGTTTAGTAACGAAAGAAGCTCCTGATTTACTTCACCCATCCTGCCTAAATTTCCATCCAAATCATATTCGTATCCCAGTTTTTTAGCAAGCAAATTAACGGCCATATTCGCTGGACAAATATCGAAGGCTACTCTGTTTCCATTTTCGTTATACGAAATATTGGCAATGCCACCTAAATTAAGGCAAAAATCGAAGTCGGCAAACAAAAGTTCGTCACCAATCGGAACAAGCGGAGCGCCTTGGCCTCCCAAGGCTATGTCCAGTGTTCTGAAATCGCAAACTGTTTTAATGCCCGAGGAGGCTGCAATTACAGCTCCATTACCAATTTGGCTTGTTAGTTTTTTGCTCGGTTGATGAAAAATGGTGTGCCCGTGAGAAGAAATCAAATCTGGTTTTTGCGGTATATCCGAACAAAACATCGCTACGTTTTTGCCAATAAATTGACCGAAATCGTTATTCAGGAGAGTAAATTCCAGAGCATTTAATTTATGCGCAGAGGCTAATTTTGAAACCCATTCATGTGAATAGGAAATTGTTCCGGCTTTTAATACCTCGAATTGCCAGGTTTCGTCTTTCATAAAACGACAGGCAACCAAATCGAGCCCGTCGAGTGATGTCCCCGACATTACGCCAATGGCAACATAGCTTTCCATCGTTATTTCCGAAAATTGGTTTTATAAGTGCTTTTGTTCCCTTTAAAATCAGTGACTTCCAAAATTAACTGGTGGTCTTTTCCAAAGTTAAACCGTTTTTTATCAAAAGTATAGGATAACAAGTTATTCTTTAAATCATATTCAAACATGATCCATTTCCCATCAATGGTTCCCCGGTAAGTACTAACTCCCGAAAGATCATCAGTTACTTTAAACCTGATGCAATTAAGATCAACGTTAGTCTTTTTATCACTTGCATTTAGAGGAGTTATTCGTGGGGCGTTGGTATCAGCAGTAACAGTGTAGTAGCCCAGTGTACGAATATTGCCTTCAACCCAGCCATCTTCAAATTTACCGGTTACCGAAAATATTTTACCGGTCGAAGGATCAACTTGAGCCAGCATTACTTTATCCTGAAGATTTTCAGGCAGGTTATTTGCCTTTATTTTTAGGTTACAAGGCACATGCAATGGAGTAAAAGCATTGTGCAGTTGATAAACAGGCGAATAAAACTTAAATGATGATGGCCGTTGGGCATATTGAAAATCAACATCAGAATATAAAGCTCCTTCAGGAACATAAAACCGGATCCCGTCGTCTTTAATTTCGTTGTGATGATTGTATCTGAATAGTTTACCTTTGGTCGATTTTTGAGGTACCTGTATTTCTTTCGACTGGATTTTGAACGTAATTGTTGCCATATTTCCATAGACATCAGCAATCTGGTAATTTATTTCATGCAGCTTGCCATCGGTAAACCGGCAAATTCCTCTTTTTTCCACATCGCTGTAAATGTTAAGTTCATTGCCTGGTTCCAGCCAGGTTTTGTAAAGTCGTTGCTTGGTTTTCAAAGCTTCGGCGTAGTCCATTTGCGAGTTAACATACCTCGAATCTTTGATCGGAATCTCGTTGAGCACGAACGAATAAACAAGCCTTTTATCAACATCGAGTTTTAATTTGTAAATACCACATTGATTGGGGCTACCATCCAGTTTATCAAAGGTTTGAATACCAAAACCAATCTCGCCAAAAACGGGAATCGGTTTATTCAATTTAAGCTGGTAGCCGGCTTGAGTTTTAATAACCTCAAATCGTTGCGAAACCTGCCTGCCATTAACGCTCGAATTATCAGATAACGGATAAATCATTAAAGCCTGAATGAGCGGTTTAATCTTGTCTTTTACAGGCATATTAAAAAGCAATGGATTCAACATGGTCTCTTCTCCGGTTCTTCGAATTTCGAAATGAAGATGTGGGCCTGCCGAACTTCCCGAGTTCCCGCTTTTGGCTATTTGTTCTCCTTTTTTTACAGGCAAAAGTCCTTGAGGTACAGGCTGATCAATAGCAAAAGTTTCTTTTTCATACTGAATCGTTCGGATATAGTCATCAATTTTTGGAGCGAAACTTTCCAGATGTCCGTAAACAGTCGTGGTTTTGTTCGGATGTTCGATGTATAAAGCACGTCCGTAACCTGTTGGAGACACTACAATACGCGAGATATAACCATCGGCAGCAGCATCTACCTCAATTCCTGTTTTGCCCAGAGTTTTAATGTCAATTCCTCCATGAAAATGGTTTGGCCTGAGTTCAGCAAAATTTCCGGCTAAAAACACGGGGATTTTAACCGGGCACGAATAATAATGACTGTCAATTTTATCGGATGTTTGACTGTATAAGCCTAAGCCTGAAGATAAAATCAGTAAAATGAAAAAAAGTAGTTTCATGGCAATAAATTGAATGGCTAAAATAGAAAACTTATTTTCTGGAACAGATATAAAGTTTTAAAACGAAATAAAAAGGCTCCAAATTTCGTGTATTAGTCAAAAATGTTAATTTTGTCGAGCAAACAAGTTTCAACTAATAAAAATTTGCTATCAAAAGTGTGAATTTTAGGTTTTTAAAGAAAAATATACACGACGGTAGGCGTTTTTATAAAGGTATTTTTGAAGAAAGTGTATTGAGATGACTGATCAGGAGCAAAATTTGCTGGTAAATTTCGGGTTAAAAGTTAAGCAGATTATATCAAAGCATGAAGCGTTAAAAGAAGATAAACGTCAGCTTGAAAAAAAAATCGAAGAACTGGAAAAAACGATAGATCAACTCCGCAGTGAAAACCAGTCGCTAACCATGAAATACGAAAATTTGAAACTTGCCAAGATGCTTGTTGCATCGGAAGAAGAAAATAAAGATGCAAAAAGCAGGATACAAAAAATTGTGCGGGAAATTGATAAGTGTATTGCTCTACTTAACAAGTAATGCAGGAAATAAATGACAGAGAAGCTTTCTATAAACATTAAGATAGACGGACGAATATATCCGTTGAAAGTTGAGATGGAGAATGAGGAGAAGTATCGGAAAGCTGCCAGGATAATTAACGACATCGTTCTTCAGTATCGGCAAAGGTACGCTCAAAGTGATTCGCAGGACTTTTTAGCAATGGCTGCTTTTCAGTGTGTAGTGAAAAATCTTGAGTTGGAAGATAAGGTAGATCAATCTCCGGTATTTGACGGCCTAAAAAAGCTGGATGAAGAATTGGGGGAGTATTTATTGCTTAAGGAATAAATTATCATATTGTATAACCCGCATTTTTTGTTTAAATTCAGAAGTTCAAATGCAATTCTGGGTTTAAATTAAAAGTGCGGGTTTATTTTTATAACGTTAAATTTTAATAAACTGAAAAATGGAGATAATATATGCCATAGTTGGCTTGTTAGGAGGTGGTTTTCTTTCCTACTTTACGTGGGATAAAGCACTGAAAACTAAAAAGAGAAAAATAATTGACGAAGCTGTTGCCGAAGGCGAAGTAATAAAAAAGGATAAAATACTTCAGGCCAAAGAGAAATTTCTTCAGCTAAAATCGGAACACGAAGAATATATAAATGAAAAGAGCAGCAAAGTAAATAATTTCGAATCGAAGTTAAAGCAAAGAGAATCGTCAATTAATCAACGCAGAGACGAACTTAACCGGGATATAAAGGACTTTGAAACTTCGAAGCATGAGGTTGAAATAATTCGTGATAATTTGAATTCGCAACTCGAATTGTTGGAAAAAAAGGAACACGAAGTTGAAACACTTCATCGCCAGCACCTCGAAAAATTGGAGCAAATATCGGGTTTGTCGGCTGAAGAGGCTAAAGCTCAATTGGTCGATTCGCTTAAAAATGAAGCTAAAACCGAAGCAATGTCTTACGTGAATGAGATCATGGAAGAAGCTAAGCTTTCGGCCAATAAAGAGGCAAAGAAAATCGTGGTGAAGACTATTCAACGTGTTGCTACAGAAGCAGCTATCGAAAACTCGGTTACTATTTTCCACATCGAAAATGATGAAATTAAAGGGCGGATTATTGGCCGTGAAGGGCGTAATATTCGTGCATTAGAGGCTGCTACAGGTATCGAAATTATTGTTGACGATACACCCGAAGCTATTGTTCTTTCAGGTTTCGATCCTGTTCGTCGTGAAATTGCCCGCTTAGCGTTACATCAGTTGGTTACCGATGGCCGTATCCATCCGGCTCGTATCGAAGAAGTTGTTGAAAAAGTACGCAAGCAGGTTGAAGAAGAAATCATCGAAACAGGAAAACGCACAACTATCGATTTGGGAGTTCATGGTTTACATCCGGAATTGATTCGCTTGATTGGTAAAATGAAATACCGCTCATCTTACGGTCAGAATTTGTTACAACACTCTCGCGAGGTAGCTAATCTTTGTGCTATTATGGCATCAGAACTCGGGTTGAACGCCAAAGCTGCCAAACGTGCCGGTTTGCTGCACGATATTGGGAAAGTGCCTGATGACGAACCGGAATTGCCACATGCAGTTTTAGGTATGAAAATGGCAGAACGATTTAAAGAAAAACCTGAAGTTTGCAATGCGATAGGCGCTCATCATGATGAAGTTGAAATGACTTCATTGCTAGCCCCGATTGTCCAGGTTTGTGATGCTATTTCAGGCGCTCGTCCCGGTGCCCGCCGCGAAGTTGTGGAATCATACATCAAACGCCTGAAAACACTCGAAGAACTTGCGCTTTCGTATCCGGGAGTGTTAAAAACCTATGCAATACAGGCCGGTCGCGAATTGAGGGTAATTGTTGGCAGCGACAAAATTGGAGATAAGGAGTCGGAACAACTTTCATTTGATATTGCTAAGCGCATTCAGGATGAAATGACTTATCCCGGACAAATCAAGATCACTGTAATTCGGGAAATGCGGGCCATAAGCTACGCCAAATAATTGGACTAAGAGAATTTTGTTCGATATGGAGGTCGTCTTGTATATACAGGGCGACCTTTTTTATGAGCTGTTGAATCCGAGCATGTCCAGCCTGTATTTGAAAAAATATCATTCTGGTGGTCACCATGCCCGTATTTGATGTAAGAAAACCTCCCAAAATTTCGCCAGACAAGTATTTATTCAAAAATATTCTCCTGTATTTCGCCAGTCCGACTATTTTATCGGGAAAATGGAACCTGGTGAAAAAGGGCGTTCCCTTGTTTGGTATAGTTGTTGATTTGGCAGCGAAAAAGAACCTAAAAAGACGTTTGGAAACAGTCGCTTCAGCTAAGCTTGAGAAGTGATTGTATTCAATAAGGTGTTTTACGAGTGCATTCAATTGCTTTGGGTACTAAAAGCTTTACCACTTAACTAAACTGGCTGTTTCGAAACCGAATGAATTTTTCTGACAACAGCTCAAAATAACAAAGCCCGGTAAATCTATTCAGGATTTACCGGGCTTTGATTGTGTGTATTCAGCTAAACTTCTAGTCAATTTGGCGTTTAAAGAACCAACGGTCAAAAAGATTCAAACTACAATTGAATTTTATAAAGTCTTCCTTTACAAGATTAGCGGCTTTGGTTCCTCTGGTTCCAAATTCAATGGAGAAGTTTGCATAACTCTTGTCTTTTCGAATTGGCATCCCAAACCCAACAGACAATGCCTGCTCGTGAATCTGGTTATTGAAAACTTTTATATAACCGGTTTCGTAGCGATAGCCCAGACGATACCTTACAGTCTGACGGAAAGATTGTTTTTCTTCTTTGGGAGCATATTCAATACCTCCCCGGTAACTGTAATTTGTGGTGAGTTTATTCGAGTCAAAAATCAGGTTGGCATCGTTCCAGTTCGATTGTTTGAAATCAAATGTTCCAACCCATTTAGGGCCATATAAAAAGCTAACACCAAATCCAAGATCTAACGGAAGTTTTTTTGAATAAGCATTTTTAGAAGTTGTTGATATGATTTCGGAACTACTACTGTACGATTTGGTTATGGTTGTAGATGTTTTAGCCCTCATGTTACTACTCAGCCCGGCCAAACCTCCAAAAATAATGCTCGACTTGGAATTAACAGGTATTAAGATTTGTGTTCCCAGATTAAAATAACCACCGGAATAGTGAACATTGTCTGTTTGTAATATTTCATACGTTGTACTTGAAACAGCGATGCTTTGATCGATGGTTTGGGTTATATTTCCCCACAAGTAACCGCCTTTACCTCCGAACGAAATGTACTTGTTCAGTTTCCATGCAAGAAGTAACGCACCTTCGCTAAGTCCGCCTGTGCCTTCATAAACCGACGGGTATTCAACCGAAGTTCCGTCAATATTTTTCAATGTGTAAATATTATAGCCGACACTACTTCTTGGATTCACCGAGAACCCGCCAAAAAAATTCTTCGAAATGGGAAAACCCATTTGTACCCAGCTAACATTGCCATCGGTAACATTCGCACTTTTTTCTGAATTGGCCAGGTGGGTATATTTGTAGTTAAAGCCCATGTCGAATAGAAAAGACTGAGGATCGATTGCTGTTAAAGCTGCCGGGTTGGCTGAGTTAAAAAATAAATTGGAACGTAAGGCAATTCCGGTTTGTCCCATTCCCGCATTTCTTCCTCCTGACGACATTTCCAATTCTCCAATTCCAAATTTCGAATAGGGCGAACTTGTACTGTTTTGAGCCAAAAGGTTGCTACTGAAAAAGAATAAAATTAAAGCAGGAAATAAATATCTCATTTTCAATTTTTTAGTTGTGATAGTAAAAAACACTTAATGCAGGCGAGTATTTTCCAGAATTGGCTCCTCCCAAAATGACATGTTGTGCTGTTTTTTTTGAGTTTGTCGATCCAAATCCAATAAACAACGAGTTGGTTGTTTCAAGCTGTTCTGCCAGTTCCGCCTCAATAAAAGCACTTATATCCACTTCATAAAATATCCTGTCTTTATCATCTGTAATAATTTTTTTATAGGCATCCCGGCCTAATTTAAGCAAAACATATTTGTCGGTTTGCCCAGGTAATGTAACCTGACCCATTAACGAGTTTTTTTTGTCGGCTTTATAAACATACAACGAATCGGGTAATTCGCTGGTTTTGTCGTATGTGCCTTTAACCGGATATAATCTCAAAATAGCGCCAACAACCGCCGGATTAGAATAACTTTTGGTTAGATTATCAAGGAAAGGAATCTTAAACTTTGTAAATGTTTGTATTCCGGATTGAATAATCGTTTGATTGCCTGTTTGTTTTGAACTATACTCATTTTTTGATGCTTCAATACCTTCCATTGGCGTATTGGTATGATCTCCTGACACCTGGTTAAAATAAATTCCATCAGTTACGAATGAGAATTTATAATACAGATCTTTCAATTCATTTGGATTGGGACTTAAATGATAATATAGCCTCATTTCAGGTTTGAGCTGTTCCTTATTTTTTTGAGAACTTGAGGTGCTACTGCTGCTTGACAAGTCGGCTGTTCTGAACCCAAGAATTGCGCCATTGCAATTTGTTTCAGATGTTATCATAATGCCATTCATGAATTTTTTCAGAAAAGAATCCTGGGAGGTAATGGTATCTCTTTTTAGTTTTATCATCTGGGCTAGCCGATTGCCCAATGCGTCTGATAACCTAATATTTAACTGCACTTTCGATTTTGGGCGAGGCTGGAAGCTTTTTGTTCCAAGCGGTACCGGATCGTATTTAAATTTACTGGTTGTGTATAAATAACTGTTATTGAGTTCCATCACTTCTTTTAGCTGATGGACTTTAAAGGTTTGCGTAACAGTTGTATCTCCGGCATAATAAGCATCGTAGCTTAATACTAGGCATAACGAATCGTAAACAAACTTTGTGTTATCAATAGATCCATCGAATTTTAGCGCGAAAAAAGAACTGGATCTTTTATATCCTGAAAAGGCATTATAGTTACTTCCGATTAAAAATCTTCCGGAAGAATTTGAAATAATAGAATCGTACTTGACAATTGAACTTTGCAATGTAAGAGTATCAATTTTTATTATACCAGCTTGATCTTTGACAAAATTTTTACCAACAACAAACTCTTCAAGCGGAGAAGTTGTGCAGGATACAATTGCAGGTAATAGGAATAGAAGAAGAATTCGAAGTTTTCTCATTTGTTACATTTTTCTAATTTTCTGAGCGAATTAAAGCAAACACAATTTGGGTGTTTCATAAATTAAATAAAAAGGCGGGTAAAAATAATCATTTCCCTTTCCGATTCAATTCATTTATTCCTGAATCAAGGATTTTTTTAGTTTTTTAACAACATTAAACCTGATAAGCCAAACTTTGTCTTTATTGCTTAAAACTGAAGGCGAAAGTAGATGGGAATCTTAATTTTCTGAATAAAAATATACTAATTATAAAAAACTATCGATGAAAATAGCATTGTCTTTCCGTCGGCTAGTATCAAAGGCTTGATATTAACGGATTAATGCTGATTTTAACGGATTTTAACACCTTATTATTATCGATAAGTCCTTTTTGTCTATAAAAATATCTTTTACGTCGATGAATTTATCGTGTTTGTATGAATTTACTTTTTCGGCAAATTAGTGAAATTTAGTTTTGAGCTTCAAATTTGTAAACAAAAAATGCTATGAAAACATTTTGGACAATAATTTTAGGATTGTTCTTGTTGGTTGGATGCAAAAGCAGCAGTGACAATACTCTCGGAAACTGGGTAAAGAAAAATAGCTTTGAAGCTACTCCCCGAGGATCTGCTGTTAGTTTTTTAATTGGAGATAAAGCTTATATTGGTTTAGGTTATAATAGCGATGACGAAACTAATGATGGTTACCTTAAAGATTTTTGGGCTTATAATCCCTCAATTGACAGATGGACTCGAATCGCTGATTTTCCCGGTAAAGGTCGTGTAAATGCGGTAGGATTCTCTGCAAATGGCAAAGGCTATGTTGGAACTGGTTACGATGGAGAAAACAGGCTTGCCGATTTTTGGGAATATGATCCAACGTCTGATAAGTGGACGCAGAAAGACGACTTTGCGGGTGGTGCCCGAACTAAAGCGGTAGCGTTTTCTTTAAAAGATTACGGGTACGTTGGTACAGGCTATGGTAGTGATGCTTCTGATAAAATCGATTTTTACAAATTTGATACTTCGGCTGCTGCCGGTAAACAATGGACGAAGGTTCAAAGTATAGGTGGTGATAAACGTCGTGGTGCTACTGCTTTTGTTTATAACGGTAAAGCATATGTATGCACAGGGTCTAACAACAATTTGAAATTGACCGACATGTGGGAATATGATCCAACGGCTGACTCTTGGTCAAAGAAAATTTCTTTGACTGATAACAGCGACTGGACAATCACTCGTGAAAATGCTTCATCTTTCGTAATTGATAATAAAGCCTATGTCTTCCTTGGCAGTAACTCCTCGACTTTAAAAACTTGTTGGGAATACGATTTTGCTAACGACACGTGGTTACAGAAGTCTGATTTTGAAGGTTCTGCCCGTGAGTTTGCACTAGCTTTTAATGTTGGCGGAAAAGCAATTGTTGCTACAGGTCAGGCTGGTACCTATTACATGGACGATGTATGGGAGTTCAGACCATTCGAAGAGTTGGATGAAGATGATTGATTCTTTTAAATGATATAAATTAGAAAGCTGTTTCTGTACGAGACAGCTTTTTTTTGTTAATGTTATTTATAAAATTTTCTTATCTGTTAACAATTAGATTCAAAAGCAATGGTGAAATTTGACCGGTTATAATTTTATTAATGACAGTGATAATATTTCTATATTTAGGCTGACATAAAATTTGAAAAATCGCTTAACGAGATTGGGAATAAGAATGTTATTTTTGCATTTGGCTCCATGATCAAATGACGGACGTTCATCTGATCGGGATAAAGCATAAAGTGGTGATTTTATTTTTTTTCGACTATTTGCCAGTTTTTTTTCAGATTTATAATAAATATGATCTTGTTTCGACTAACTTTTGTCTCCAATTATTTATGATCTGCATTGCAATAGATAGTGACCCGGTATCTTTAGAAACGCTGAAGGAACATATTCTGAAAGTCCCTTTCTTAAAGCTTGAAAGAACTTTTGTAAATCCCATTGAAGCGCTAACTTATGTAAATGAAAACAAAGTTGACCTCATTTTTACAGAAGTAGTTTTGCCTCATTTAAGTGGTATTGAATTTGTTAAATGTCTTCAAATCAAACCAATGGTGGTTTTTTTTACCGAATCAGACAAGCACGCATTGGCTGGTTTTGATCTGGATATAACTGATTATTTATTAAAACCAATTGTTTTTGACCGGTTTCTGAGAGCCGCAAATAAGGCATACAATCTGTGTAAATTATTAAAGAAGCCTTTGGAGAAGTTGGCATCTGCTCCTGAAAAAGAAACCCAATCTGAATTCATAATGGTGAAAACCGGATACAATACGATCAATATTAACCTCAACGATATTCTTTACGTTGAAGGATTGAAGGACTATATTAAGATTCATCTGAACGGCAAAACCATTTTAACCTTAAATAGCTTGAAAAAGCTTCAGGAGATATTACCCGAGTCTCGTTTTGTAAGAGTGCACCGGTCGTTTATTGTTTCCTTACCCAAAATTGATTCGATACAACGAAACCGGATTGTGATTGGAAAAACGTTTGTCCCTGTTGGTGAAAATTACAAGAACGCCTTCAAAAATCTCATCTCGACTATAAATTTGTAACACAGTTGTAGTATATGCCTGTAAATGAGTATTTTGATTTGCATATCTAGTTTTCAATAAATTCCTTGATTTCTGAATTTATAGAAGAAGTGCATCTGCAATAACTTCAATCGGGTGTAAGACCTTTCGTCCGGTACCGTCGGCTATCTGATGGCGACATGAAGTTCCCGGAGCGGCGATTATTTCGTCAGCCGGAGCCTTTCGTATCGAAGGGAAAAGATCCATTTCACCAATCTGCATACTTAATTCGTAATGTTCTTTCTCGTAACCGAACGAACCAGCCATTCCGCAGCAGCCACTTTTGATTTCCTGTACCGAATAGTTTGTTGGAAATTCGAGCATCTTGCGGGTGGGTAGGGTAGAGGCTACGGCCTTTTGCTGACAATGCCCGTGTAATTTGATAATTTTTACTTCCTGCGAAAATTGATCGGGAACAATGTTCCCTTTTTCAATTTCCCGAACGAAAAATTCTTCGAATAATAACGAATTCTTCGCCAGTTCTTGAGCTTGCTGTCGAAGATCTTGATCTGCCAATTGTGGATATTCATCGCGAAACGCTAAAATAGCTGATGGTTCAATACCAATTAAAGGAGTTTCTTCTGATATAATCTCTGAAAGTTGAGAAACATTAAAGTTAACAATGCGTTTGGCTTTCCGCAGCATTCCTTTCGAAAGATATGTCCTTCCGCTTTCTATATGCTTAGGTATAATTACTTCGTAACCGAGTTTATTTAATAGCAGAATGGCCTTGATACCAATGTGGCTTTCGTTGAAATCAGTAAATTCATCGGCAAAAAGATATACCGTTCCTTTATCTTCCTTGGTTGGTAGCGATTTTTCATACCATTTTCGCAGACTGGTTTTGGATAATTTAGGAATGTTTCGCTGAGGAGCAAAGCCAATCATTCGCTTAAACAAAACTGAAGATGTGATGAAATTTGTAAATGGTCTGAAAATCATTCCAATTGGGTTGATTTTAGGCAGATAAGCTATTAACCGTGCACGTAAAGGAATGCCATGAATATCATAATATTGTTGCAGAAATTCTGTTTTGAATTTAGCCATATCAATATTCGACGGGCATTCGGCTTTGCAGGCTTTGCACGATAAACAAAGGTCGAGCACTTCCAAAACTTCTTTCGAATCGAAAATATTTTGCTTTTGAGGGCGAGTAAGGTATTCGCGCAAAATATTTGCTCTTGCCCGTGTCGATTTATCCTCGTCGAGGGTCGCCATGTACGTTGGGCACATGGTGCCGCCAATCAGGTTACTTTTTCGGCAATCTGCCGATCCATTGCACATTTCAACGGAACGAAGCAGGTCGCCATGAGGCGTATAATCAAATAATGTATTCGCTTTGAAAGCCAGTTGCCCCATCATTAAACGTAAATCTTTGGTAATTGGCGGAGTATCGACAATTTTCCCGGGATTCAGGATATTCCCGGGATCCCAGGTAGATTTTAGTTTTCGGATTAACTCGTAGTTGTGCTTTCCGAGCATTAAAGGAATAAATTCTCCGCGCAAACGTCCATCACCATGTTCGCCACTTAATGAACCCCTAAACTTTTTAACTAATTTTGCAACATCTTCAGCCAGTGAGTGATAAATCTCGATGTCCCCCGGATCTTTCAGATTTAGTAATGGACGTAAATGCAATTCTCCGGTAGCAATATGGCCATAATAAACACAGGTTAGGTTGTACTTCGCTATTACTTTATCAAATTCGCGAATGTAATCCGGAATGTAATCCGGGAGCAATTGCAGTGTCTTCGATTACAGTCACATTTCTTTTTTCTCCCGGAATGTTCGATAGTAAACCCAATCCGGCTTTACGCAAATCCCAGATTCGTTTAATGTTCTCTTTGTCAGTAAAGAACGGAAAATGATAACCCAGCCCCGAATTTCGTAGATTTTCTTCCAGTTTCTTTGCTTTTTCCCGAAGGTTTTCTTCTAAATTGTCCGAAAATTCAATGGTCAATATCGCTTTCGGATTTCCTTCAATGAAAAAGCGATTTTTTCGCTGTTCAATATTTTCGAGGGTGCAATTCAGTATAATATCATCGGTTAGTTCAATTGCATCGGGGTTATGGCGTAATGCAACCAGGTTTCCCAGGAAAGATTCTTCCAACGTATGAAAATGAGCACAAACAATACCTTGAAATTTGGATGGTAACGGAACTACATTCAAGCGAATTTTTGTCGCAACAACCAGTGTTCCTTCTGATCCGGCAATTAAATGACAAAAGTTAAACGGCTTTCCGTTTTCGGTAAACGGATCGGTTTCCAAGAGAACATCAATGGCATAGCCGTTGTTGCGTCGCATAACTTTGGGGTCGGGAAATTCTTTTCTGATTTCATTTTGGTTGAAGCCGTCGGAGAGCGTTTCCCGAATATTTCGGTAAATCTTTGTTTCCAGGCGATCAGGATTACCGTTGCATTTATCCTGAAATTCTTCACTCGATAGTGCTTTAAAAGTAACATCAGAGCCATCCGAAAGAATTCCCTCTACTTGCAGGACATGATCCCGGGTGCTTCCGTAAATTAAGGAATGTAAACCGCAGGAGTTATTCCCCACCATACCGCCAATGCAGCACCTGTTGGCCGTTGATGTTTCGGGGGCAAACTGAAGCCCGTGTTTGGCAAGAAATTGATTCAATTCTGCCAAAACAATGCCGGGTTCAACCTCAATCCAACGCTCTTCAGCATTAAATTCACCTATTCTATTCAGGTATTTCGAAACATCGACCACAATTCCCGAACCAACAACTTGCCCGGCAAGCGAAGTTCCTCCGGCTCGCGGAATTATAGAAGTATCATTTTTGCGGGCAAATTCAATAATCTTTCGAACATCCTCTTTGTTTTTTGGCCGGGTAACAGCCTGTGGTATTTCGCGATAGGATGATGCGTCGGTGGAATATAATATTTTTTGTACCTGGTCAGTATATACATCGCCTTCCAGCGATTGTTTTAATGAAAAGAATGGATCAGTCGGTTTCATCAGAAATTTTTTTCAAAAATAGAAAAAAATGAACCTTGGCAAGCATTGTGCAATCGATTGTATTTTAGTTATTAAGCTCGTTTACAATGACGTTTTGTGCATGTTATATGTCAAAAAAGTCAATAAAAATTTGTAATTAACATGAATACCAGGGCATATTTTAAGTACTTTTGACTCGAATTTTTTACTTCAAAGTTTAAACTTTAAATTATCAATGGAAATCTTAAAACGTGTTTTTCAAAATGCTCAAAAATATCAGAAGAGGATTGTCTTACCTGAAGGAGCTGAACCAAGAACGTTGCGTGCAACTGAAATTATTATGAATCAAAAGCTTGCCAGGCTTATTCTTTTAGGGAATCCTGACGAAATTTACCAGGCAGCAAAAGAAATAGGAGTTAATATTGATGGCGTTACCATTATTGATCCGAAAACAGACTCAAGCCGGGAAAAATATGCCGATTTAATGGTGGAGATGCGCAAGTCGAAAGGTTTAACCCGCGAAGCTGCCCTTAATTTGCTTAACGATCCGCTTTATTTTGCGCCATTGATGATTAAAAGTGGTGATGCTGATGGCGAACTGGCCGGTGCCATTAATGCAACCGGAGATGTTTTGCGTCCGGCTTTACAATATGTAAAAACAATGCCTGGCGTAAGTGTTGTTTCAGGAGCATTTTTAATGTTCGTTAATGATCCGCATTTCGGTCATGAAGGAATTTTGGTTTTTGCCGATTGTGCAGTAATGCCCGATCCAAACGAACAACAACTGGCCGAGATTGCCGTAACCACAGCAAAAACAGCCAAAGCAATTGTTGGTATGGATCCGCGCGTTGCTATGCTGAGTTTTTCGACGATGGGTAGCGCTCAGCATCCATTGGTCGATAAGGTTGTGAATGCAACCCGAATTGCAAAAGAGTTAGACCCAAGCTTGAAAATTGACGGCGAAATGCAGTTGGATGCAGCCTTAATTCCCGAAGTTGGCCGATTAAAAGCACCAAACAGCGAAGTTGCCGGTCGCGCAAATATATTGGTTTTCCCAGGGCTTGAAGCTGCTAATATTGGTTATAAATTGGTTCAGCGACTTGGAAAAGCTGAAGCTGTTGGCCCCGTTTTGCAGGGAATGGCTGCTCCGATTAACGATCTTTCCAGAGGATGTTCGGTGAGCGACATCGTAAACATGGTTGCGATTACTGCCAATCAGGCTGCTGCACTTTTCGAATAATAAATCAAAAGATAGGATTATGCCAAGTGAAGTTATTTATGAACCAATAGAGGATTTTGGTTTAAGTGAGAAAAGCAGAAATAAAACACTTTTTTCGAAGATTGGCGTTGTTGGTTGTGGCTTGGTTGGCCAAAATATTGCCCGCGTTGCCAGTTTCTATGGAATTGAGGTTGTTTTTATTGAAGTGAGTGAAGAGAAAATTCGGGAAGCCTACAAAAACATTGAAAGAGTTTTGGATGAACGAATTGAACATTGGGGAATCACTTTAGGCGAAAAAAGAGCTATTTTATCGAGAATAAAAGGTACGCTTGATTATCAGGGGCTTAAAGGCTGCGATTTTGTAATCGAAGCTATTCGCGCTGTTGACAGAGGCGGAAAAATTAAAGAACGCAAAGAAATTTTTCGGAAAATAGAAGAAGTTGTTGATCCTGAATGTATTATTGCAACTCACTCAACCACGATTGTAATAACCGAACTTTCTTCTGATCTCAAATACCGCGATCGTTGCATAAGTTTGCATTTCTTTGTCAACCACCAGGAAGCCAGGGTTATTGAAGTCGTTCGCGGCTTATATACTACAGATGAAGCATATCAGAAGGTTTGCAAGTTTGTAGCTTTAATCAATCGCAAGATTATTCCTGTTCAGGAGTCTGCCGGGTTGGTTAGTGTTCGGCTTTTTGTGGTAATGCTGAATGAAGCCTGCGAGATTTTAATGGAAGGCATTTCTAGTGTTGAGGATGTTGATCAACTCATGCGTATTGGATTTGGGATGCGCCTTGGCCCGTTTGAATTAGCCGATAAAATGGGACTGGATAAAGTTCTCCGGTGGATGGACAATATTTATAATGAATTTGGAGATGTTCGGTATAAACCCAACCCGTATTTGAGACGACTGGTTCGTGCCAAGCATTTTGGTGTTGAGTCGGGTGAAGGTTTCTATAAATATGATGAGAATAACAAGCGAATTCTCACTTCAGACCTCAAAGGCTGCTAAATTTCTTGAATTGAAAATTAAATACAATAGAATGAAGATTCTGGTTTTAAATTGCGGAAGTAGTTCCATAAAATACCAGCTTTTTAATATGACTGATCGCAAGGTAATTGCTAAGGGTGGTATTGAAAAGCTTGGAATGAAAGGTAGTTTCCTGAAACATACCCGCCATGATGGGCAAACAGTTGTTTTTGAAGGCGAGATTCTCGATCATAAAATTGGCGTGGAATATATTTTGGGTGTTCTTACCAGTTCGAAGCATGGTTGCCTGAAAACGCTCTCGGAAATTGATGCTGTTGGGCACCGCGTTGTTCATGGGCGGAGAACGGTTCAATTCGAGTGTTTTTTTAACCGATGAAGTATTGGCTGAAGTAACAAAATGTATAGACATTGCTCCATTGCATAATCCGCCGAACTTAAAAGGTATCAAGGCTATGGAAGAGCTTATTCCCGGTATTCCCCAGGTTGGAGTTTTCGATACAGCTTTTCACCAGACTATGGAACCCAAAGCGTATATGTACGGGATTCCTTATACACTTTATAAAAAATACGGGATTCGCCGTTATGGATTTCATGGCACCAGTCATCGCTATGTTAGTAAACGAGCCTGCGATGTACTGGGAGTTGATTACAATACACAGAAAATAATTACCTGCCATCTAGGTAATGGAGCTTCGGTAACAGCCATTAAAGACGGAAAATCGATTGATACCTCGATGGGTTTTACTCCAATCGAAGGTTTGGTCATGGGAACCCGGTCCGGCGATCTTGACGTGGGTGTTGTGCATTACATCATGGAAAAAGAGGAGATCGGTATAAAATCGGCTAGTACGCTTTTCAATAAACATGCCGGGATGCTTGGAATTACTGGTATTTCGTCAGATATGCGCGAAATTGAGATGGCCGCTGCCAACGGAAGTGAACGGGCATCCCTCGCTTTGGAAATGTATGATTACAGAGTAAAGAAATACATCGGTTCGTACATCGCAGCACTAGGCGGATTGGATATTCTGGTTATGACCGGAGGTATTGGCGAAAATGCCGACACAACCCGCCAAGGAGTACTAACGGGGCTTGAATTTCTGGGAATTGAGATCGATCTTGAAAAAAATAAGGGCTTCAGAAAAGAAGGGGTAATTAGCACTCCCAATTCGAAGGTAAAAGTTATTGTAGTTCCTACTGATGAAGAATTGATGATTGCCCTTGATACCGAACAAATTGTTTCAGCTGAAAAAAAACTGTAAGCTTTTAAGTCATTCTTTTTATAGATTTAAAGTTCTTTTTATTTCTTATAAACACAATGAAACGTCTGGTGTTGAATAGCATCAGACGTTTTGTTTTTCAGCGGTTTAATAACATTCTGAAATTTGATGTTCCAGCCGGGTATATCTGTATCGAAATGGTATTTTTGTGATAAACTCCTGAAGATGTAAAAATCGCGATTTTTCAGGAAAAAATGAATAACCGGAATTCAGTCTAGTATATAAATAATAGCTTCTGAAATTCAGAAAGTTAATAAGGTTATATATTGTTGTTAGCGAGGTTTTTATTAAAGTTACATACTTGAAAATACGGTTTCGAAACCTTATCGTTGTTTTTTAACCCGGTATAAAATAAAGTTCTTCAAGGTGCAGTCTTATTGCCTTGTTTATGAGCATTATACATTATATTTTAAACCAAACAAATTCGATAAATAATAACTACATGAAACTTGAACGGCTTGCTGATTTATTCGTTTATACCAAATATCTGCAACAGAAAACTCTTGTTGCAGTTAATGCTATTGATATTCATACAATTGAAGCTATTTCTGAAGCCATAAAGCTGAAAATTATTTCAGGAGTTGTTACTGGCAATAGAAAGGAAATTATCAAACAATGCGAAGTCAATGGTATAAATCACCAACTTTTTCGGATTATTGATGCCGATTCGGAAGAAGAGGCCGCGCAACTGGCTGTCGCTGAGGTTAAAAAAACTCCGGGGAGTATTTTGATGAAAGGTTTAATCAGTAGCGATAAATTTATGAAAGCTATTCTGAATAAAGAATCTGGGTTACTTCCTTCAGGAGGTGTTCTAAGTCATGTTACTGTTATTGATAATCCAAATTATCACAAGTTATTAATTGCCAGCGACGTAGCTATTATTCCATACCCAACTGTTCAGCAGAAAATTGCAATGACTAATTATTTGAGGCAGATGGCTATGGATTTGGGAATTGCCCAGCCCAAAATAGCTTTAATTGCGCCAACCGAACAAGTATTACCGGCACTGGTTTCGTGTGTTGATGCCGTCGAAATTATGAAGGTTGCTGAAACTGGTCGGTTTGAACCGGCTAATGTTTATGGTCCAATTGCCCTGGATGTTGCAATTGATTATGAATCAGCTCAAATAAAGGGAATTACTTCGGTTGTTGCAGGTGATGCCGATTGCTTACTTTTCCCGAATATTGATGCCGGTAACGTTTTTTACAAGATGAATACCAAACTTTGTAATGCTGAACAGGCGGCTGTCGTCATGGGGGCAACTGCTCCTGTTGTTTTGTCTTCAAGAGGCGATAGTATCCGAACAAAATTGAACTCAATTGCTCTTGCTGCGTTGTTAAGCAAATAAGTTTAAATCATGAATGATATTCGAATATTAGCTATCAATCCAGGTTCAACTTCTACCAAATTTGCAGTTTATTTTGGTTCGGAATGTAAGCTGAAAATGACTCTGAGACATTCGGTTGAAGAATTATTACTTTATGAAGATATTATCGATCAGTTTGATTTTCGAAAAGGGTTGATTATTGATGCTTTGGTTAATGAAGGTTTTGATGTTGATAAAATTAAATATATCATCGGGCGTGGAGGTCTCACTTATCCTTTAAAATCGGGGGTTTACCTGGTAAATAACCGGATGCTCGAACATGCGCGAGCCGGAATTTATGGCTCTCATGCAAGCAATCTGGGACCTTTAATCGCTGATTACATTGCTTTGCAAATACCTGGAGCAAAGGCTCTTATTGCCGATCCGGTTGTTGTTGATGAGTTAGATGAGATTGCCCGCATTTCGGGGCATCCATTATTCGAGCGCCGTTCTATTTTTCATGCATTAAATCAGAAGGCAATTGCCCGGTTACATGCCACTGCTGTTGGCCGGAGCTACGAAAAGATGAATCTTATTGTTGCTCATTTAGGTGGAGGAATTTCGGTTGGTGCGCATCACAAAGGGCGAGTAATTGATGTGAATAATGCCCTCGATGGAGAAGGTCCTTTTAGTCCTGAACGCAGTGGTAGTCTGCCTGTTGGTCAGCTTATTGATTTGTGTTTCAGCAAAAAATACCAAAAGGACGAAATCAGGCGCATGGTAATTGGCGAGGGTGGATACGTCGCTTATCTTGGCACAAACGATGCCTTGGAGGTTTCAAATCGGGTTCAGGATGGCGATCAAAAAGCAGCTTATGTACAAGAAGCTCTTGGTTACCAGGTATCTAAGTCGATAGGAGAGATGGCTGTGGTTCTAAACGGGTATGTTGATGCTATTATTTTGACCGGAGGCTTGGCTCACAATAAATACTTAACAAATTATATAACTTCTAAAGTTGAGTTTATTTCAGCTGTGTACATTTATCCCGGCGAAGACGAGTTGGAAGCATTGGCTTCAAATGCCTTGAGGGTGGCAACTGGTGAAATAGAGCCTTTGGAGTATCCCAACTGATGACGTTTGATTCTGTTGTCAATCAATATGTTATATTCCAGAAAGTACCCTGCCTTAAAATCCCTGAGTTTTTTAGTCTTTTGGCACAGGCTTTGATTTACAGAAATCAGAATTACCGGTAACAAAAGTTCAAACAATGATTTATTCACCTTCAAAACTCAAGGCCATGAAAGCAATTAATAGCTTAAGTCAAATTCTTCCGGTTGTACTTTTCTCTGCAATTCTATTCGGAGCAACCAATACGAGTGCTCAAAATCATTGGAAAAAAGATAAACGAGATAGAAATGAATATCGTGAACGGGACTATAACAGAAACAATGATCGCGAATATTCATACCGAAATGATAACAGGCATAATGATGAATCAGCCTATCGATCAGTTTATTATAATCGTTCTCGACACGATTCCAGGTATTTCGAACACCCCAGATACGGGAGAGTTTACGAACGTTTTGATTACAATCCAATAGTTTTCCATCATTCCAGGGATAACTATTATTATTACGGCAATCAATTTTATACCTATCGAAGAGGAGTTGGTTATTGTATCGTTGAACCTCCCCGGAATGTGTATTTCAGGACTTTGCCAGCAGAGTGTGAACGGGTTTATATCAACGGAAATGTTTTCTTCCGTCATGGCGACCTTTTTTTCCAGTTCTCGCCCAGGGGGTATTCAATTGTAACATCTCCGGCCCAGGTCAGAATCACTGCCCGATTCTAAATTTGATAAAAGATCAATCAATTTGGTAATAAAAATAGATAGGAAAGGCTGCCGCCCAAAAAGGTTCGGCAGCCTTTAATTTTTATCCCAAAGTGGCCACCATTACGGCTTTTATGGTATGTAGCCGGTTTTCGGCCTGATCGAATACTATTGAAGCTTTGCTTTCGAAAACATCTTCAGTCACTTCAAGTCCATCGAGGCCAAATTTCTTGTAAATTTCTTCGCCGACCTTTGTTTCCCTGTTATGAAACGCAGGTAAACAATGCAAAAATTTTACATTGGGATTACCCGTCAATTCCATCGTTTTTTTGTTGACCTGATAGGGCAGGAGCAGTTTTATCCGTTCGTTCCAAACCGAATCGGGCTCGCCCATCGAAACCCAAACATCGGTATATAAAAAATCACAATCTTTAACGGCTTCTTCCATGTTGTAGGTTATCAGGATCTTAGCGCCTGTTTTAACTGCAATCTCTTTGCAGATATTCTGAAGATCGGCAGATGGCTGGCAGCTAGCCGGAGCAGCAGCTCTAAAGTCCATTCCCAGTTTCGAGGCACCCACCATGAGCGAATTTCCCATATTATTCCGGGCATCGCCCAAATAGCAGAACTTAATTTCAGAGAGCGGCTTTGTCGAATGTTCTTTCATGGTAAGCATATCAGCCAAAATTTGTGTTGGGTGAAACTCATCGGTTAAGCCATTCCAAACCGGAACTCCGGCATATTTCGCTAATTCTTCCACAATCGCCTGGCCATAACCTCGGTACTCAATTCCATCATACATTCGGCCTAAAACCCGGGCAGTATCTTTTATCGATTCTTTGTTCCCAATTTGAGAGCCTGTTGGCCCCAGGTAAGTAGCATGTGCTCCCTGATCGTATGCTGCTACTTCAAAAGCACACCTGGTACGAGTTGAAGCTTTTTCAAAAATCAGGGCGATGCTTTTTCCAATGAGCATTTGCTCTTCTAGTCCCATCGCCTTATTTTTTTTGAGTTTAGCCGATAAATCTATGAGGTACATGATTTCTTCAGTCGAAAAATCGAGTAGTGTCAGGAAATTTCTGTTCTTTAAATTGATTTCCATAGTCTATTTTTTTTGAATATATTTATGTTCGAATATCAGAATTTTTTTGTCATTAACGGTCATATTCCATCGTTATCTTTGATCCATACGATTTGTCTTCCAGTTTTTTGGCTTCAGTAATTACACTTTTTTCGCCTCCATTTTTAACAAAGTACAAACAAGCTTTTATTTTTGGTGCCATTGTTCCTTCCGAAAACGTTCCGGCTTCGAGGTATTTTAATGTATCTCGATAATCCAGGAATTCGAGCTTTTCCTGAGTAGGCAGCCCAAAATCTTTGTAAATAAACGATACATCGGTGAGAATGTAGAACTCATTTGCCCCAATCTGTGAGGCCAGCAATGCCGAAGCTAAATCTTTATCAATCACTGCGTCGAGAGTCCTCAAATCACCGTTTTCATCAAAATAAACAGGTATTCCTCCACCTCCGGCGGCAATTACAATGTTGCCTGCACGAACCAGATTTTCGATTATTTCACGGTTTAAGATTTCAATTGGTTGTGGCGAAGAAACCATTCTGCGCCAGCCACCATGCGCTTTTGACGAAGGTTTGAATACCCAACCTTTTTCTTCCTGAAGCTTTGTGGCCTCTTTTTCCGAGTATATTTTCCCGATTCCTTTTGTCGGATTCTGAAAAGCCGGATCTTCAGGATTTATCAAAGTCATTGAAATAATAGTGATTACATTCTTTTTTATACCATGCTTACGAAGAACATTTCGCATCATTCGTTCAATCATATAGCCAATACCACCTTGCGAATCGGCAACACAAATATCCAGTGGCATTGGCGCAATATCGTATAGTTGTTTGCCGGCATCGTTTCGCATAAGAATGTTGCCTACCTGCGGCCCGTTTCCATGTGTAACTACAAGTTCATATCCGGCATTCAACAGAAATATCAGATTTTCAATGGTTTCAGTAGTGTTGGTCTCCTGTTGCTCAATAGTTCCAGGTTCATTTTCGCGCAGTAGGGCATTTCCTCCGAGAGCAACAACCGCAATTTTTGTCATACAGTATGAATTGAAATTTTCTTTTACCAGGATTTATTGCCGACTTTTTGGGACTGGTATAAAATTAAGCTATTGATAATTAGCTGCTTGTTTTTATTTTTCCGGCAGGCTGCTTTGGTTACCAATGAAACAAACTTAAAAAAAGGATTGAATTTTTAGCATGACCAAGGTTTTTACTCCATATTGTTTTCGATGCTTTAAAACAGCTTCATTTTTGTATTATAACAGTTAAGTATTGAATAAACAGATATTTCAGGAACTCAAAAATTTATTGAGCGGTTAGGTCTGAAAGTTAAAATATATGATAGTTAAAATCGTTAAATTTGCGCACGAATATTCACACGAATGGCAAAAAAGACTTCAAAAACCGCAAAGAAACCAGCCAAGGTTAAAAAGCCTTCTAAACTGAAAGGACTTGTAGCTTTTTTAAAAAGCACCCAGTTTAAATACACCTTGGGAGCATTTTTATTGCTTTTTAGCGGCTATTTATTGGTGGCGTTTATTTCGTATATTTTCTCGGGAGCTGCCGATCAAAGTAAGCTCGATATGTCGCTTTCAGAATTGATTGACCCTGGAGTTAAGGTACAGAATTTCGCCGGAAAGGGTGGGGCATGGATGAGCGAACAATTTATAAACCAGGGATTTGGGCTTCCTTCTTTCTTTTTTATACTGATTATGGTGGTTGGTGCCTTGCATTTATTTGGTTACAAGGAAATTCGTTTCTGGAAGACTGTACTTTTTTCGGTGCTTTGGATGTTATGGTTGTCGGTAACTTTCGATTTGTTGCAAAAAAATTCAACTGCAAACGATAATTTTTTGCATTTGGGAGGTATTTACGGTGGAACTTATTCTAATATTTTATCCACTTTTCTTGGGACAATTGGAGCCGCTTTAATCCTGTTTTTTCTGTTATTTGTTTTGTTACTGATAACTTTTCGCCAGTTTTTGCCCTGGTTCTCGAAAGTTATTGCAAAGAAAGACAAAGAGCCAGCCGTTGCAGCGGAGGCGAGCGCCGACGATATTGCTGAAACATCAACCCCTCCGGTTTTGCCTATCGATGATTCCACTATTTCAAAAACGATTAATGAAGATGATAAAATCGAGACGATATTTAACCCTGACGATTCGGATGACGATTTCGAGATAGAGAATACCGTTTCGCAGAAGGACGTTGAACTTAGCATCGAAGATATGCTTTTCGATAGCGAGGCTGAACCTGTAAAACCTCCGGTTAAGAAAGCTTCGGCAAAGAAAACTGAACCTGAATTGCATATAAATGAGAAGATTGATGACGAAATGGCCGAAGATGAAACTTCGGAAATGGAAGATTACGATCCTACTCTCGATTTATCGGGCTACAAATATCCGACAGTTGAATTACTCGACGATCATGTTTCAGGAAATGCTGAAGTTAGTAACGAAGAACTCATTTCGAACAAGAATAAAATTGTTGAAACGCTCCGAAACTACAAGATCGAAATTACCAAAATTCGGGCAACCATTGGTCCCACAATTACTTTATACGAAATTGTTCCGGCTCCAGGCGTTCGTATTGCCAAAATCAAGAATCTTGAAGATGATATTGCATTAAGTCTCTCAGCTTTGGGTATTCGCATCATTGCTCCAATTCCTGGCAGGGGAACAATTGGTATTGAGGTGCCTAACCAGAAACCGGAAGTTGTTTCGATGAGATCAATTATTGGTTCGAAAAAATTTCAGGATACAAATTTTGAATTACCTGTAGCTTTAGGCAAAACAATTTCGAATGAGACATTTATGGTTGATCTGACCAAAATGCCGCACATTTTGGTTGCAGGGGCTACTGGTCAGGGAAAATCGGTTGGGCTAAATGCAATTATCACGTCGTTATTATACAAGAAACATCCATCGCAACTGAAATTTGTTTTGGTTGACCCGAAAAAGGTTGAGCTAAACCTTTATTCATCGCTTGAAAAGCATTTTTTGGCTAAAATGCCCGATGAAGAGGAAGCTATAATAACTGATATTCAAAAAGTTAAGGATACGCTGAATTCGGTGAATGTAGAGATGGATACCAGGTACGATTTGCTGAAAAAGGCTCACGTTCGTAACATCATGGAATACAACGCCAAGTTTATTGGGCGTAGGTTAAACCCTGAAAAAGGACATCGGTTTTTGCCATATATTGTTGTCGTGGTTGATGAATTTGCCGACTTAATAATGACTGCCGGTAAAGAGATTGAGCTCCCGATAGCTCGTATTGCGCAATTGGCTCGTGCTGTGGGTATTCATATGGTTATTGCTACTCAGCGCCCTTCTATAAACATTATTACCGGTGTGATTAAAGCCAACTTCCCGACACGAATCGCGTTTAAAGTAGCCTCAATGATTGACTCGCGAACCATTTTGGATACTCCTGGGGCGAACCAGTTAATTGGGAAAGGAGATATGCTGGTATCATCGGGTAGTACGATGACTCGTGTTCAATGTGCATTTGTTGATACTCCCGAAGTTGAGCGTATTTGCGATTATATTTCGAACCAAAGAGGATATTCAACTGCTTTCTTGTTGCCTGATTATGTTGGTGATACCGAAGGAGGAGTTCCGGAAGTTGATTTGAAAAACCGCGACGAGATGTTTGAGGATGCTGCAAGGTTGATTGTTGCGAACCAGGTTGGTTCAACATCAATGATTCAACGTAAATTTTCGATAGGCTATAACCGCGCAGGTCGTTTGATGGATCAGCTTGAAGCCGCCGGAATTGTTGGCCCGAGCGAAGGAAGTAAGGCTCGTCAGGTTTTAATTCAGGATGAATATGCTTTGGAACAATTATTGAATGGGATGAAGTAGAACTAAAATAAAACGTTAAAATGAGAAAATTATTTCTGATTACAGTATTTGCGCTTCTTGCGATGGCAGGATATACACAACAGGATGCAAAAGCGAAGGAAATTCTGGAAAAAGTTACTAAAACAACACAATCGCTAACTTCGCTTGATGCTAAGTTCTCGTTTGAAATGAATAACAAAGCGCAGAATATCAAGGATAAAAGCCAGGGGTCGATAATTTTGAAGAATAAAAAATATAAACTGGACATACCCCAACTGGGGCTTAAAGTTACCTGCGATGGAAAAACAATTTGGTCATACATGGTAAATTCAAACGAAGTAACTATTTCGAATCTCGATGATGCCGCTGATGAGATTATGGATCCATCAAAGATATTTACTATTTATGAGCATGGTTATAATTATAAGTTTGTAAATGAGAGTGTTGATGCTGGAATTTCCGTGTATAACATTGAGCTAATTCCCCAGAAACCAACCGGAGATATTCAGAAGATTAAATTAATGATTGACAAGCAAAAGATGCTCATTCATGGCGCTATAATGAACGGAAAGGAAGGAAATACAGTAATAATACTGGTTAATCAATACAAAACCGATGGTGTTTTTAGCGACGCCGATTTTGTTTTTGATCCGAAGAAATACAAAGGAATTGAAGTTGTGGACATGAGATAAAAATGAAGGCGCTTTTGGCGCCTTTATTTTTTTCGGTTAGAAGACTCTCTGACGATCAATTCGGTAGGTAAAACAATCGTTTGATATGTTCTTTCTTTATTTTCAATTTTCTGAATAATTAGCTCAGCCGCCTTTTGTCCCATCGCAAAACCAGGTTGGGCAATCGTTGAGATTGACGGCGAAACAACCTTTGAGAACGGTTCGTTGCTAAATCCAACAATACCAACGTCTTCAGGAATTCGAATACCTTTTTCACGAAGGTAAATCATTACACTGAGAGCAGTTGTATCATTTCCGCAAAAAATAGCGTCGGGCGGGTCCGGAAGGTTCATCAGCTGTTCTATTGCCGGAGCTCCCTCGTCGCTGGTCAATGTATTCACAATCACAAGTTTTTCATCGTATTCGAGCCCGTTTTTCAACAAGGCGTTGATATATCCGTTTTTTCGGTCCAAGTATGTTGTCAGGTTCAATGGCCCGGCCAAATGAGCAATTCGTTTGTAGCCCTGATCAATTAAGTGCTGTGTCACCCTAAAACCTCCATAAAAATCGTCAACAACAATCTTGTCGGTTTCAATTTCAGGAACAGCCCTGTCGAAGAAAACCAATGGAATGTGCTTTTTCCTGAAGAGTTTGAGATGGTCGAAGGTACAGGTTTGCATAGCAATGGATATAATTAGTCCATCAACCCGGTTTAAAAACATCGATTGAACAATACTTATTTCCTTTGCGGCAAGGTCGTTTGATTGCGAAATAACAACATTAAACCCAGCCTTAAAAGCCACATCTTCAACACCGCTGATTACCGAAGAGAAAAAATGCCTGTTAATTAGGGGGACAACAATTCCAATTGTGTTCGATTTTTTATTTCGGAGGTTAGATGCCAGGGTATTGGGACGGTAGCCTAAACGGTCGGCAACAGCTTTAATTTTTTCCTTTGTTTTTAAACTGATCCGGGGATTATTATTCAAAGCCCGTGATACTGTAGAGGCCGATATTTCCAGTTCTCGTGCAATATCGTGAATGGTTGGATCGGTGTTTTTGGTATTATTCATAACACATAAATATTTTATACAAATATGGTAATTATTTCTTTTCAGTATTTCAGGATTAAAAAATAATGCAATCGATTGCGCATTCGCCAATATCTTTTATATCTTTGTAACGATTTTAAGTAGTTCACCATTTGCATGCACTACTTTATTACCATGAACAAAATATAAACTTATAAATTGGTACATCATGTCAATCATTTTTGAAGAACGTTTTGCCTCACATTACACCGATGTAAAAAAGTACGATACTGACCAGTTACGTGATCATTTCCTGATTGAAAAGGTTATGGAAGAAGATCGGATTCGATTGGTATATTCACATTACGACCGATATATCGCGGGGGGAGCCGTTCCGGTTAACGGACCACTCGAATTGGTAGCAATTGATCTGCTAAAAGCTGAATATTTTTGTGACCGCCGCGAGGTTGGTATTATTAACGTAGGCGGAAAAGGTACGGTTGTAGTTGATGATAACGAGTTTATCGTTGATTTTAAAGATGCGCTGTATATTGGAAAAGGCTCAAAAACGATAGTTTTTAAATCGGATAATGCCAGTCAGCCAGCCCGTTTCTACATTAATTCGACGCTGGCACACAAAGAGTTACCAACTCGTTTGATTACCTTGAAAGATGCAAATGTTTTGCAAATGGGTTCGCAGCAAACTTCGAACGAACGCCAAATAAATCAGCTCCTGATTAGTAAAGTTGTTGAAACGTGTCAATTGCAAATGGGTATGACCGAATTGCGCCCGGGAAGTGTATGGAATACAATGCCTGCACATACCCACAGTCGCAGAATGGAAGTATATTTCTATTTTAATGTTCCTGAAGGACAGGCAATTTGCCATTTTATGGGTCAACCGCAGGAAACAAGGCATATTTGGATGGTGAATGAGCAAGCCGTTATTTCGCCCAATTGGTCAATACATTCGGCTGCCGGAACAAGCAACTATATTTTTATTTGGGGTATGGCTGGCGAAAACCTGGATTATTCTGATATGGATGTGGTACAACCCAATCAATTAAGATAAAAAATACTATAAAGTCCCCTTTGTCCCGAAATTAGCTGCATCATCCTTGATTGAAAATACTTGTTAAATGCGCTCCTGAAAATCGCAGATCGAATTAAAGTGGCTCATTTTTAAGTGTTTGGCTGTTTGGTGACCAGTATGACTTTCTGTCTGGAACTTGGTGTTGACTAATCGGCTGAAGGGCAATTGTGAAAAAGTACATTGAATAGGTTCAAAAAGGCTTGAAGAGTACGGTTAATCGGCAATCTACTGATTTAATGAGTCTTAATGATGAAAGGCAGCAATTGGTATTAATATAAATTTATCCAAACAATATTAATTATGAATGAGTTATTTGATTTAAGCGGAAAAGTAGCGCTTATAACAGGCGGAACGCATGGAATAGGTATGGCTATTGGTAAAGTTCTTGGTAAAGCCGGAGCAAAAATCTGTGTTAACGATTTAAATCAGGAAAAGCTTGATGCTTGTAAAAAACAGTACAATGCAGAAGGAATAGATGTTTTTACTGTTCTTTTTAATGTTACCGATGAAACTGATGTTGATCGCGGAATTTCTATTATTGAAAAAGAGGTTGGAACTATCGATATTTTGGTAAATAATGCCGGAATTATTAAACGCATTCCCATTTTGGATATGCCAGTTGCCGATTACAAACAGGTTATTGATGTCGATTTGGTAGCACCGCTCATTGTTTCCAAACGAGTTGCACCTGCAATGATAGCTAAACGTTCAGGGAAGATAATCAACATGTGTTCGATGATGAGTGTTTATGGCCGAAATTCAGTTTCAGCTTATGCCTCGGCCAAAGGAGGTTTGAAACTGCTAACCGCTAATATGTGCTGCGAATGGGCAAAATACAATTTGCAGATCAATGGAATTGGCCCCGGCTATATTGTAACATCGCAAACCGGCCCGATTCGCGAAAACGGGCATCCATTCAACGACCTGGTTATGACCCGTACACCCGCCGGGCGCTGGGGAGAACCCGAAGATGTTGCCAATGCCGCCTTGTTTTTGGCATCAAAAGCCAGCAATTTCGTAAATGGCCATATATTATATGTTGACGGAGGTATTTTAGCGAACTTTGGATATGTGAAGGGAGAAAACGATTTGCCTGAATAAATAGCCTTTTTTGAATTTGAAATACTACAGGGATAGTTGCCAACATAGAAACTTGGTAATTATCCCTGTTTTTTGTTGACAGAATACTGAAAAAAATCTACTAGTCGGTACTATGTTTTTTTTAACACATATTAACATTAACATTTCTTTGCATTTTTATATACCTTAGCAACGTTAATTAAATCACGCAAAACTTAGTTAACACACGCAAACACAAACAAGATCAACGAATCTGATTATTTTATTGATCAGACCTGTATATTATTATATATGGGTGCTTTTCTTTCCAAAATATATCAGTCAGTTCGGCTGATTCTTCAAATTTAGCTGTTTGCATTTAGTTTTAGAGCTCGCGATATGGAGCTTATTAAGTAGAAATAAACGAAGTTATTCATATAAACTAAATGCCTATGTAAATTTCCTTAAGTTGAAGAGTTTAGGGGTCTTTAATTGACTTTCTTTAATCAAGTTATTTTAAATCACGTAATTACCACAAATTTAACATTAAAATTTATGAAAAAAAGTAAATTAAAAGGTTTCTGGAGAATTTCAGTACTGCTGATTTTTTCCTGCTTTTTAGCTCTTACATCTTTCGCACAACAAAAGAACCTGTCGGGAAAAGTAGTTGGTGAAGATGGTGCTCCAATTCCCGGAGTTACTGTCGTAGTCAAGGGTACTACATCTGGGACCATTACCGATATGGATGGTAAATTCTCATTTAATGCACCTGCAACATCAAAGATTTTAAGTATTTCATACATTGGTATGAAAACTCAGGAGTTTGAAATCGGCAGTCAATCTGTTTTCAACGTTACTTTAGTTTCTGAAACTATTGGTGTTGATGAAGTTGTAGTTGTAGGGTATGGTACTCGTATGAAAGAGGAACTGACAGGCTCGATTTCTACAGTTTCCAAAGAACAAATGAAAATTTCAACTGCACCTAGCGTTGTTAGCCGTATGCAAGGTCAGGTTTCCGGTGTTACAGTAACATCTTCAAACCGTCCTGGTGGTGATGCAACCATCCGTATTCGTGGAGTTGGAACTATCAATAATTCAGACCCATTATACGTAATTGATGGCGTTCCTGCGGGTCCGGGAAATAATATTAACCCTAATGATATCGAATCAATTACTGTATTAAAGGATGCTTCTTCAGCTGCTATTTATGGAACCAGAGGTGCTAACGGGGTAATCATCATTACAACTAAGCATGGAAAAAGTAACCAGGAGCCAACTATTAATTTAAATGTAACTACTGGCTTAACCAATGCTGTTGGGCAGTATGACTTATTGAATACCACTGAATATGCACAAGCAGTTTGGCTGTCGTTTAAAAACAGAGGCGTTGCCCCAGCTCATGCTCAGTATGGAACTGGTGCATCTCCGGTAATTCCTGATTATATTTTGCCAGCAGGCAAAAAAGAAGGTGATGCTGCTGTAAATCCGTCTCTTTACAATTATCCTGATTACCAAATTTATAAAGCAAATAAAGCTGGAACAAACTGGTATGATGAGATTTACCGCACTGGTGTAATCCAGGATTATGACTTGTCAGTATCTGGTGGTGGCGAAAAAGGAACTTATGCTTTCTCTGGTAACTACCGCGATGAAGATGGCTTCTTAATCAACACCAATTTCAAAAGATATACTTTCCGCATGAATTCGGAAGCCAAATTTGGTAAGTGGTTAAAAGCAGGTGAATCACTTCAGACAGTGTACATTAACGAACATGGTAATTTTGATGATAATGGCGAAGGTACAGCTATTTCTCATGCTTACCGTATGCAACCAATAGTTCCGGTTTATGATATTATGGGTAATTTCGCAGGCTCACGTGCTCCTGAAATGGGTAATGCAGCCAACCCTGTTGCGGTTCTTGAAAGAGCAAAGAATAATAATGGCAAATGGGTACGAATTTTAGGAAACACTTATGCTGAGGCAACATTAATGGAAGGTCTTACTGTTAAAACGTTATTGGGTTTCAATTATGAACAATGGAATTACAAAGGATACACCATTCCTACTTATGAAGCTTCTGAACCCAATAAAGTTAATGGTTTAACAGTTAATTCCAATTATAGATTACAGTGGAACTGGACCAATACAGTTAACTATAGCAAAACATTTGCTGATATTCATCGGATTAATGTTGTACTTGGAACTGAGGCTATTGATAATTACTACTCTTCGTTAAATGCAAGCCGTAGTCAATACTTCTCGGAAGATCCTGATTATATGCAATTAGATTCTGGCGAAATTAACAAGGATAACAGCGGTAACGCTTCAGAATGGTCTTTATTCTCAGTATTCGGTCGTGCTAACTACGACTTGATGGGCAAATATTTCTTCGAAGCAACAGTTCGTCGCGACGGTTCTTCAAGATTTAGTTCAGCTAATCGTTATGGTGTTTTCCCCGCAGGTTCTGTTGGTTGGGAAATTTCGAAAGAAAACTTCATGGCAAGTACTAAAAGCTGGTTGGATGTTTTAAAAGTGAGAACTGGATATGGAGTATCTGGTAATGACCAGATTGGTAATTATAACTCGTATTCTACCTATGCAAGTGATAAGTATAAAGCTTCTTATGCTTTGGATGGTTCGAATACTTCTGCTATAACAGGTTTTATGCCTAATAGTTTGGGTAACGAAAATGTAACCTGGGAAACAACCAAAACATTAAACGTTGGGGTGAATGCCACTATGTTTAAAAGACATCTTAATTTCTCATTGGATGTTTGGCAACGTAATACATCTGATATGTTATTCCAAAAACCTATACCGCAGGTTGCAGGTGTTATTCCTGATGCAGGTATTCCTTATATCAATATTGGCGAAATGAAGAATAAGGGATATGATTTGGAATTAGGTTATAACAATACAGCCCTGGGAGATAAATTAAGGTATTCGGTTAATGCAACTTTGTCGCATTACAAGAATGAAATTAAAGAACTGACCGGTGAGGTGAATTCAATTCAATTCCCTGGAGACGGAAATCTTCGTCAAATGCAATATACTGCTTTTCAAGTTGGATCAGCTTTCCCTGAATTCTATGGATATATAGTTGACGGTATTTTCCAAACACAGGCTGAAGCAAATGCTCATCCTCAATATGGAACTACAACCTATAATGCACCAGGACATTTCAAATTCAGAGATGTTTCGGGTCCAGATGGTAAGCCAGACGGCAAAATAACTACGGACGATCGTACCTGGATTGGAAGTCCACATCCAAAGTTTACAGGTGGTTTAAATATTGATTTAGGCTATGGTGACTTTGATTTGAACTTGTTCTTCTATGGTAGTTATGGGAATAAACTTGTTAATTATGTTGATCGTTGGATCGATTACGGTATGTTCAATGGTAATTTAAGTAAAGATGCTTTGTACAAAACATGGGGCAGCCCATACCTGAAAAGCAATGCTGATGCTTCGTTGCCAATGCTAGATCAAAATGATATTTCACAACAACCTTCCACTGCTTTCTTACAGGATGGTTCATTCCTGAAACTGAAATCACTGAGATTAGGTTATACTGTTCCAAAAAATATCTTACAAAAAGTTCAGATTAAAAACTTAAGAATTTACGCACAAGTAACCAATGTGTTTACTATTACAAAGTACAACGGACTTGATCCTGAATTAAATACTTCTGGTCGCGGAATGGGTCTTGATCAAGGTGCTTGGCCATCGGCTCGTCAGATCATGTTCGGTATTAATCTTGGCTTATAATTGTAAATGTTTAAAATTTTAATAAACGAAGAGTATGAAAAAACTTAAAATAATTTTGGCCGCATTTGTTCTGGTTGCTATGGGGTATTCCTGCTCAGAAGAATTTCTGACCAAAGAGCCACTCGGATCAACTTCTGAAAATGTATTTTATAACTCGAAAGGGATTAATGCACTTTTAACCGGAACCTATTCAATGGTTCGGGGAAGTTCATTGTGGGATGTTTCCTGGGGTGCTTCTATTCAAAACTGGACCTATGGTTCTGCGGCTTCTGATGATGCTTACAAAGGATCAGAAATTAGTGACCAGACTCCTGTTAATGATATTGAACGCTGGGAAGTAACAACTAACAACGGATATTGCGCTGACAAATGGAAATTGTGCATTGGTATGGGTGTTGACCGAGCCAATAAAACAATCCGCATTATTAATGCTACAGAAAAAGCAGGTACAATAACCGCTGCTCAAGCTACAAAATTTAGAGCTGAAGCTCGTTTCCTGAGGGGATTATTTAATTTTGAAGCTCGCTTGGTATTTGGCGACTATATTCCAATTTTAACCGAAGAAACGGTTGATCCTAAAGTTGTTAAGAATGTTAATGCTGCTGGAGCTGTATTAGCCCATATTGTTGGCGACTTGAAATATGCTTACGAAAATCTTCCGGAAACTCAAGCTGAAGTTGGCCGTCCGACAAAATATGCTGCAATGGCATTGGCTGCTCGCGCTTACCTGCAAGACTTGAAATATTCTGATGCTAAGCCATTGTTGGATAACATCATCAATAGCGGTAAATATTCTTTAATGCCAAAGTTTATTCAGAATTTCGATATTGCAACAAATAACAATGCTGAATCAATTTTCGAAATTCAGGCTAACGTTAACGACGTTAACGAATCGTTGAATGCTGAAATGGGGATTGGTTTGAACTGGCCTCATGGTGGTGATATTGGTATGTGCTGCGGTTTCCATCAGCCTTCTCAAAACTTAGTGAATGCTTACAAAGTTGATGCTAATGGCCTTCCTTTGTTTGATACTTTCAATAACACCGACTTTAAAAATGACCAAGGTATTGCCTCAGGTTCAACTTTTGTACCAGACGATGTAACTCCAATTGATCCACGCCTTGATTTTACAGTAAGTCGCCGTGGTATTCCATATAAAGACTGGGGGGTTAACCGCGGTAGCGACTGGATTCGTAAACAATCAGAAGGTGGTCCATATTTACCATGTCCAAAGCCTTTCCTCAAAAAGTCTGAACGTTACAGCTTATCAACTACTACAGGTTGGCAAACTGGTATCAATGCAAATAACTACAGGTATATTCGTTATGCTCATGTTTTGTTATGGAGAGCCGAAGTCGCTGCTTCTGAAGGCGACTTAGCTAAAGCCAAAGATCTTGTAAACCAAATTCGTACACGTGCAGGAAATGATAAGGTAATGGGTAAGGTTAAAAAATTCGAATTACCTACTTCGTTCTATCCTTGGGGTGCCGATGGTGATGTTGATTTTACAAAACCTGCTGCTAACTACAAAATTGGTTTATATACATCGTTTGCTGATAAAAAAGCTGCTATGCAAGCTGTTCAGTGGGAACAACGTTTGGAATTTGCTACAGAAGGTATGCGTTTCTTCGACTTACGTCGCTGGGATGGTCTTTCAGCTGATCTTAAAGGACAATCAATGGTAACTATCCTGAATAATTTCGCTGCTGCCGACATAAGAACAAGGACAGCCTTTATGAAAGGTGCAACCTTTAGCGAAAACGACAAATATTGGCCTGTACCACAAGTTCAGATTGACTTACAACCTGGCGTTTTGGAACAAAGACCTGAATTTAAATAAGAATTTTTTGACTTTTATGAAGAGGCTGTCCCAAAAGGATGGCCTCTATTTTTATGCGGCGATTTTAGGTATTGGTATTTTTAATGTTTTCAGAATCGAGATCGCCCTGTTTTTTGTTTTTGGATACTCAAAAATGGCAAAAACCCAATAAAACACAGCTTTTCCTTCCCGAATAGACATACTCATGGCTATTTTGCGCAGGTTGTGGGATATGGCAATCAGCCCAAACTCGATCATTACCTTTTCAATTCCCCTGAGTGAGAACCGGTTGAAGCGGTTGTTCGATTTTGTCTGCCCAAATACGGCTTCCGGTTCTATCGGCCTTCGACTTCGGTGGTATAATCCTTCTTCACTTAAAAGTTTCTCCTTGGCAATAGTTCTGAGGCGGTTTAGATTGTGGTTCACTTCAATGCTCCGGTTTGCTTTGGCCTGATGGCACATCCCCCTAAGCGGGCACCCATTACAGTTCTGTGCCTGGTAAATGCTCACCTGGTAGTCAAATCCTAGTTCTGTCTTTCGGTTACTGGTATAGTGTTTATCCATGTGTTGCCCCATCGGGCATACATAAAAATCGTTCTCCCGGTTGTAGTATAGGTTGGCTACCAGGAAGGGGTCTTTCCGGTAGTTCCTTTTTTGTTCTTTATGGAAGTAATTGTATTTGACAAATGCTTCAATCCCTTTATTTTCCAGTTGCTGGTAGTTTTGTTCGCTCCCATAGCCTGAATCGGCTACTACTTTGGATGATTGTTTTCCGTAGTGTAACTCAAACTGCTCCAGGTGAGGGATCAGTGTTGCCGTGTCGCCCGGGCGTTGGTGGACCGAGTAATGGGTGATAACCTGGTTTTCTGTGCTGATCTGCACATTGTAAGCGGGCTTTAGCTGCCCGTTTTTCATGTGGTCTTCTTTCATGCGCATGAACGTGGCATCAGTATCGGTTTTCGAGTAGCTGTTTCTCTCACCCAGAACATCGAGTTGCTCTTCATACTTCTGAAGACGTGGCAAGGCATCTTCCTGTAGCTCCTTTACCTGCTTTTGCTGGTTCTTGTTCAGCCCGGATAAACGATCGTTCAGCTTTTCAATCTTTTCCTGAAGCAAAACAGAATCAATTTTTTCGGGCAAATGGTCTTCTGCCTGATCTGATTGGTCTGATTGGATGGTTGATTCAATTTCTTTCAAAACACTGTCGATCTTGTTTTCAAGTTTTTCCTTGTTCTTTTCCACCGATTTGCGCCATACAAAAGTGTAACGGTTCGGGGCTGCCTCTATTTTGGTCCCGTCAATGTATTGAACATCCAAACTGACATAACCCATTTCAGCCATCAGCCTGACCAACTGGGCAAACAGATCCTGAAGCTTGCCTTTGAGTTTTTGGCTCCGAAAATGGTTGATCGTGCGAAAGTTGGGCAAGGCTTCACCCGAAAGCCACATGTAATGGATGTTTTCTTCCAATTGTCGGGCAATCCGCCGACAAGAGTAAATGTTGTTCAGATAGCTGTAGAACAGAATCTTAATCATCACACGGGGATGGAACGAACTGGTTCCTCCTCCTTTATAGGTCGATAAAATATCGTCGATATTTAACTGGTCAACAATCTGGTTGACAAGCCGAACAGGATGGTTCAACGCAATTTTATCACTTAAATTTACAGGAAAAAGTACTGACTGCTGCGAAGTAATACTTTTAAATCGTATGTTTGATCTTGTTGTCATAGAGACCTTTAAGATACTAAATCTTTCAGGGACAACAAAACAAAGGCTGTCCAATTTTTACTTTTTGGACAGCCTCTTCTTTTTAAGTTACTTTTTATGAGAAGATTACCATTAATTTTGGTTTTGGTTCTTTCTTTTTCGTGTTCCGAAGATTTCTTAAGCAAAGTTCCACAAGGAGTCCCTTCCCAAAACTACTTTTATAACGAAAAGGGCATTGACGCTTTGTTAACAGGCACATACAGCATGATAAGAGGAAGTTCTTTTTGGGAAATCAGTTGGGGTGCTTCCATACAAAACTGGGTTTATGGATCGGTGGCTTCTGACGATGCCTATAAAGGAAGTGAAAATACCGATTCCGGAGATATCTCAGATTTAGAGCGGTGGGAGCCGTGGCTAGGCAGCCCTTATGTTGCTGATAAATGGAAATGGGCTTTTGGCTTAGGTATTGTTCGCACCAATTTAGTGTTGAAAGTAATTGCTCAAAGTAAGAATGTTCCAACAGAAAAGTTGGAGGAATTCTCTGCTGAAACCCATTTTTTGCGGGCGCTTTTTTATTTTGAAGCATGGCTAGTGTTTGGCGATATGATTCCCTTGGTAACAGAGGCAACAAAAGATCCTTCCCAAGTTTCGAATGTTAATCCTAAAGGGAAGGTTTTAGAATTCATTATTCAAGACCTGAAGTTTGCTTGGGAAAATTTGCCTCAAAACCAGGTTGAGCCTGGACGTCCGACAAAATATGCGGCAATGGCTTTGGCTGCAAGGGCCTATCTTCAGGAGCTAAAATATGCCGAAGCGAAACCACTTCTCGATCAGATTATCGAAAGCGGCAAATACCGGTTGATGCCTAATTATTTCGACAATTACCGAATTGCAAAAGAAAACAATCAGGAATCCATTTTCGAAATACAGGCTAATGTGAATGACATTAATGAATCGCTTAACGGCGAAATGGGTATTGGTATAAATTTTCCACATGGTTCGGATATTGGTATGTGTTGTGGTTTTCATCAGCCTTCTCAAAATCTTGCTAATGCTTTTAAGGTTGATACCGACGGACTACCACTATTTGATACTTTCAACGATGTTGATTTAAAAAATGATCAGGGAATTCGTTCAGAAGAGGAGTTCATACCAACAACTGAGTGGATTGATCCGAGAATTGACTGGACAATGGGACGACGTGGAATCCCTTATCTGGATTGGGGAATATGCCGTGGAAACGATTGGATTCGCAAGCAGAGTGATGGTGGTCCTTATATGCCATGTTTAAAACCTTTTTTTTATAAATCGCAGCGTTATACATTTTCCACTACAACAGGTTGGCAAACAGGCGTAAATGCAAACAATTACAGGTACATAAGGTATGCTCATGTGCTGTTGTGGCGGGCAGAAGTTGCTGCTTTTGAGGGAAATTTGACTAAAGTTCGTGATATAATAAATCAAATTCGCGACAGGGCCGACAACGAATTGGTGATGGGGCGTGTAAAAATCAACAAGTTGCCGCCATCCGTTTATCCTTGGGGAAAGGAAGGCGATGTTGATTGGATGATGCCGGCAGCAAACTATAAAATTGGTTTATATCATTTTTTCGCTAATAAAAAAGAGGCTATGCGTGCAGTTCAGTGGGAATTGAGGCTTGAATTTGCGACAGAAGGTCAGCGATTTTTTGATTTGAGGAGGTGGGATAACCTTCCTGCTGAAATTAAGGGGAAAAGTATGGCCGATATTTTAAATGATTTCGCTGTCGCCGATATCCGGATCAGGTCTTTTATGCGTAATGCCCGGTTCAGCGATACAAGAAAATACTGGCCTGTACCTAAAAGCCAAATCGACATGCAACCAGGAATTATCGAACAATGTCCCGAATACAGGTAGTCAGGCAAACTCAGACAAGCGTGGTTATAAAGCTATCTTTGTCTAATTATAGCTTGTTTTGCTTATGTTTGTAGAATAACGAAGCTATTAATTCTCAATGATGGAAAAGACTTTTCTAAAATTAGTTTTAACGATTTGCGGCGCTATGATCTTCTCATCTTGTAATCCGTGGATTGCGGAAGGCGTCAGAAAAAGAGATTTAAAAAAAGATGTTGAACTTACAACAAATCAGGGAACAATCGTTTTCCGGCTTTACGACAACACTCCCAGACACCGGAATAACTTTCTGAAACTTGTCAATCAAAGCTTTTATGACAGCGTAATTTTTCATCGCGTAATTAATAATTTTCTGATTCAAACAGGCGATCCTGATAGCAAAAGAACAAATCCTGAAGCTCTTCTCGGAAACGGCGAACTGCCTTATACGATCCCTGCAGAAATAAACCCGGAAAATTTTCACAAACGCGGTGCTGTAAATGCGGCCAGAATGGGCGATCTGGAAAATCCTGATCAGGCTTCGAGCAGTACACAGTTTACATTTATTCAGCGTAAACCTTTATCTGATAGTTTGATAGATGTGGGAGAGAGGCGAATCAATTATTACAGGGCCTATAATGCAGTTGTTAAAAAACATGAGGATAAGAGATTGGTCGATCGGTTGAGATTCCTGGTAAATTCAGGAGAAAAAAATGATAGTATCTCGCTATTGGAAAAGCAACTAAGCGAACTGGTAAAAGCTGAACAGACCAATATGGTGCCTTACAAAATTCCGGATGCTCATCGCCAAGTTTATAAAACTTTGGGTGGTACACCACACCTTGATCAGAATTATACCGTTTTTGGCGAAGTTGTAAAAGGAATGGATGTAATAGATCGTATTGCCGCAGTTGAAACCCGAAAATCAGATGATCGTCCGGTCAAAGACATTCGGATACTAAAAGTTCAACTCATCAAGCGAAAGCAATACAAATAATTACATCCATCAGCTGATTACATTGCATCGTAAACGATCACTTTGATCCATAAATGTTGGCAATCTTCAATAAATTTCAGGTGTATGGGGTGAGTCTGGTAAATATCCTGATCTTCCTTGTTTTTAAAAAATGTCATATATGAATAGGTGTACGACCCGTCAACAACATCGCGAGATGATCCAACTGGTTTACCGATGTGGTACGACTGTATTTGTGGAACCTTAACCAAATCGCTTAGTCCTTTCTCAAATTGCTTTCTCGCGTCTTGCTTGTCGGGTTCTTTTAACCAGAAAAATACATGATGGACAAATGTATTTTTAATCGGCTCGCTGGCGACTACAGTATTTGAGACTGTCATTAAGCTTGTTGCGGCCATACTCGCTGCAACTTTTGCTACAAAATTTCTTCTGCTTTCCATAAAATTAGAATGTTTTTACAACTTGTCGTAGTTGAACAAGTTTGGTTAATAATCCTTCCAGTAAATCTAGTTGTAACATATTGGCGCCGTCGGATTTGGCGTTGGCCGGGTCGGGATGGGTTTCGATGAAGATACCATCAACTCCAACAGCTATTCCGGCGCGGGCAATTGTTTCTATTAATTGAGGCTGACCACCAGTTACACCACTGGCCTGATTGGGTTGTTGTAACGAATGGGTGATATCCAAAATTACCGGACAGTTGTTTTTTTGCATTTCCGGAATTCCACGGTAATCAACAATCAGGTCGTGGTAACCAAATGTCGATCCTCGTTCTGTTAAGAAAACACTGTCATTGCCGCTTTCACGAACTTTGGTTACTGCAAATTTCATAGCTTCTGCCGAGAGAAACTGGCCTTTTTTGATGTTTACAGCTTTTCCGGTTTCAGCAGCAGCTACCAGGATATCGGTTTGACGACACAAAAATGCAGGGATTTGGAGCATATCAACGTACTGAGCCGCCACGACAGCTTCTACTGCTGAATGTATGTCAGTAACTGTCGGAATAGCAAAAGTTTCACTTACTTTTCTAAGTATTTTCAACGCTTTCTCGTCGCCAATTCCGGCAAAAGAATCTAACCTGGAGCGATTTGCTTTTCGATACGAGCCTTTGAAAATATATGGAATCTGTAGCTTATTGGCTATTTCTACGATTCGCTCGGCAATTTCCAGGGCCATTTGTTCTCCCTCGATAGCACATGGTCCGGCAAGCAGAAGAAAATTTGAATTTTCGTATTTAAGTTTGGGAATCATAGTGTTTTATTTTAGCACGAAGATAATTGATTTTGCTCCAACAGAAATAAAAAAACCGGAAACCCAATTGATTTAATCAGGTTCCCGGCATTTAATTAATCACAGCTTTGTCAGAATTTAAAATTATAACCTATACCGATAATATTGATACTTTCTTTATCTGCCTCGGTGTAATCCTGAAGCCTGTAAAATAAACCGACTTCATTTTTATTGTTTATTGAGTAGTCTAAACCAGTTGTATATCTGTATTTTGTGATTTCTTTGGTATCGAGGTCATGGAATGCTTCGATTGAAAAATAAGGTATAAATTTGCAATTTTTAATATCATATTCAACTTTTGCTCTGTACCTGAAAAATGATTTTTCATCATCAGAAGTATCATTAAAAATGCTTTTTGTGTAACGTAATCGAAAAGCAAAATTGAACCTATTTACAGAAAATCCGGTTTTAGCATCAAACGCCAGCCGGTTTAATCCGATTTGACCTTTATAAGCCCCGGTACTTTTTTTATAGTCCCATTCTTTCTCGTATCTGTAATATGTCGCTAAACTCAGATATTTGTGTACTTTATAAGAAAATCCTCCCTCCAGAATATATGCATCCATTTTGTAATCGTTTAATAACCTTAATTCTGGATTGAATTCTATCTTCAGGTTTTTTACAATTTTTTTACTGAATTCCAATTCAGCCCATGTTGAAGGTCCAGATTCGGCAAAACCAGCAAAACTTATCACGGTAGCCGTAACCAATAGGATAAATCTATTTCTCATTTTATAAAAGCTTATTTTTTCCGTTAAGATCAAAAAAGATATTGATATAAGCGACATCACGGAGAAAATCAATTCGTTCGACCTGGTAACGTTTAATGTTCTTGCCTGTGCGCTGTTTTAAATCAGCCAATAATTCTTCTTCTTTTCCACCTTGAACGTTTTCAATCTTTTCGTAAAGTACCTGGTACATTATTTCCTGGCGTAGGTGTAATATTTTTTCCAGAACATATAACAATCCTACAATTAAGACATTAGTCATTATCAATTCAGCATAACTGATTTTCTTATTGGCCAAGGCGTTAATAACCGAAACAACAATAACAACAAACAAATAGGTCATTTCCTTAATTGGTATTGAATCAGTACGATACCTGATAATGCTAAAAACAGCAAAAAGTCCGAGTGCAAAACCCATTTCCATTTTTACATTTGCTAACAGGAAGCAAAGTAGAAAAATGAGAATACTGACGGCTATAAAGCTGAAATAGAAATCTTTGCGACGGCTGTTTTTTGCATACAGACCAATAACAATAGCAAGTATGACCAGAAGATTCATTGAGAACCTAACAATTAATGAAATGAAGTCTTCGGTATTTATAAGCTTCATACCCAGGAATTTAAGTTCTTCAGAATCGGCAATAACTGGTAATAAGGAGTGTAATGATAGCATGACGGATTAGTTTAAATATTGTTTTTTTATTTTTAATAACTGTGGTTTGAAGTTGTTCTTCTTAATTTCATCGAGTAATGACCGACCAATACAGTATTTGCTAAATCCTTGATTTTCTACTTTATAAGTTTTTAAAATTTTGACAAGGGGAGCATTTTCACTCGATTTGTCTTGTTTTACTTCAACAATAACTAACTTATTTAAAGTAATTTCTCCGTTAGAGTTTTTGAATCCAGGAGCAAAATCAATGGTTACACGTTCGGTAAAACCATGATTAACAAGCGTAATTCGCTTAAATGTATTGATTATCTTAGGTTGCAACTGATTGCTTGCGAACGGCGAAAATTGTTGAATAAAATTAGTTTCATTTTCAGTAAATGTAGTTTCTAAATTAGGTCGTTTGATGCGATCTTTAATTGTACGACCTTTATTATTCTTGTATTTAATTTCGAGATAACTAACTCCGGTTTGGTTGTATTTCCGAACCCTGATTTTATATCGGTTTAGTTTTCCATTATGGTGGCAAAGGTACATTTGATTATCAGAGGTATCGTAATAGGTATTGTAATAGTTAAATAACGATTCTCCATCAATTTCCAGCGCTGAATAATGATATTTTAGAGCTTCAAAAATGGTCGGTACCAAGTCAATGTGGAAGCAAAATTTAAGATCCATGCGGTTCATAAGTTTAACTCTGTCCAAATCCGCTAACGACACCTTGTTGAATTGATTTATGATTTCTTTAATCTGGTTCATAGGTTTTTACTAATGATAGAGTCTTCGAAACTAATCATTTCCGAACTCAGTTTTTAATTATATTTTAATAGAAATTCTAATTTTTAATGATTCATAATAACGATCTTAATCTTTTTGCAATAATTCCGAAGGAGATCGTAATTACCCTACTCTCCAGCCGTAATTATTTTTACCCGGAAAGTTGTAATGGTCGGAGATTTGGACTAATTTAGTTTTTCAACTAATTGTATATCAGTTTATATTAGTATTTATTTTATGTAGCGTTTTCCCCACAGACTTTTTAGTCGTTCCAGAATTTTCACTTCTTGAGGATTGTTTTGAGGTGAGTACAATCGTTTGTCTTTGATTTCTTTAGGAAGAAAATCCTGTTCGGCAAAGTTATTTTCGTAGGAATGGGCGTATTTGTAGTCCTTCGCATATCCCAGTTCTTTCATTAGTTTGGTTGGTGCATTTCTGATATGCAGTGGAACAGGCAAATCTCCGGTTGAACGAACTAAAGCCAAGGCTTCGTCAATGGCCATATAAGCCGAATTGCTTTTGGGCGATGTTGCCAGGTAAATGGCGCATTGCGAAAGGATAATCCGGGCTTCAGGATTACCAATTCTATGTACGGCATCGAATGTGCTTTGAGCCAACAACAAGGCATTGGGATTGGCAAGACCAATATCTTCTGCCGCCAAAATCAGCATACGCCGGGCAATAAATTTGATGTCTTCGCCGCCATCAATCATTCGGGCAAGCCAGTAAACGGCTGCATCGGGGTCGCTACCACGCATACTTTTGATGAATGCCGAAATGATGTCGTAGTGCATTTCGCCATTCTTGTCGTACATGGCCATGTTATTCTGAAGCCGGTCAATTACCAAATCGTTGGTAATCACGGTTTCTTCGTTTTCATCAGCATTAATTACCAGCTCCAGTACATTCAGTAACTTCCGGGCATCTCCGCCTGAGAACCTTAGCAGTGCTTCACTCTCCTTAACTTCAACTTTCCGGGTCTTCAGGTAGGCATCTTTTGTTAATGCCATTTCAACAATCTTGAGCAGATTATCTTTTTCCAGAGATTTAAGTACATAAACCTGGCACCGCGACAATAAAGGCGATATAACTTCAAACGAAGGATTTTCGGTAGTAGCGCCAATCAAGGTTACAACGCCCTGTTCAACTGCTCCTAAAAGCGAGTCCTGTTGTGATTTGCTGAAACGGTGAATTTCGTCGATAAAAAGCACTGGGTTGGGTTGGTTGAAAAACTGGTTTCGCTGTGCTTTATCAATAACATCACGCACATCTTTTACTCCTGAATTAATGGCACTCAACGTATAAAACGGTCGGTTCAATGTATTGGCAATTATTTTTGCCAGCGTGGTTTTACCAACTCCTGGAGGCCCCCACAGCAAAAAAGATGAAATTTTGCCCGATTCAATCATTTTACGCAAAACAGCACCTTCACCAATAAGATGTTCCTGCCCAATGTAATCATCGAGCGAAGTTGGGCGCAGGCGTTCGGCAAGTGGTTGATTGGCAAATGGCATTTCCAGAAAATTTTCCTACTTTCAGACAAAGATACACTAATTACAGTATCGTTTTATGATATTATAAGCATCCTGGATGCCAAGTTCACCGGCTTTACTCAAATCCATTGCTCCGCCGTTAATGTCGTCGAGATAGATTCGGGTTAAGCCTCGGTTGAAATAAGCTTCGGCAAAATCTTTCTCAATTTCAATGGCTTTATTTAGGTCGGCCAGAGCGCCTTCGTAATCGCGAGTTTTGCATTTAATGTATGCCATATTGTAATAGGCATATGGGAATTTTGAGTTTATTTCCAGGCATTTATTGTAATCGCTGATTACTTCGCTGTAGTCTGCCAAAATTTGTGAAGGCGAATCAGGCGCTTTGTTTGTTCCGGCTCTCAACGGAATTTGAATTCGATCTGCATTGATATTTACCTGTTCGAGTAACTCGTTCATTTTTATCCGGCAATTGGCCCGGGCAAAATAAATCAAGGCATTGCTACCATTCAGGTCAACAGCTTTCTGCAAGTCAGTCATGGTTCTTGTGTAGTCTTCAGTTAAGCAATAAAATATGCTCCTACTCAGGAAATTCAGGCTTTCCTTGTTGTTTTTTGCAATTTTCTCGTTGAAATATAAAATATTGTTTTTGTAATAATCTTTCTGATCGCTTCCCGGTTTATTGGTAATGTTAATCATCGGGTCGTAATTATTAAAGTTGTTAATAACCTCTAAATCTGGGTTGTAAAACTGAATCGAACTATATTCATCCGAGTTTTTGTTGCGCGACGATAAGATGAAAACAGGTTGGAGATCGATGATAATGTTTTTATTTTGAATAAGCCCGTCATCAACTTTCTCATTTTTCGATGTGGGTAAATTTCTGGAATCGGCCAATGAAAGACGGTATCTGCGGCGGTCTCTTTCTTCCTTGGTTTCTTTTTTAGGTTCCTGAATTTGTTCGCTTCCGGCAATTGAATCGGTACGCTGGGCTACCTGATTCGAGGTTTGCGCAACTGCATTCGGAGCGGCCTGATTTGCTTGTGAAGCGGCGGGTGCTTGCTGCTGGTTTTTCTGCGCTTGTTGGTTGGCCTTTTTTCGGGCCTGAGCCAACGAGCTGTAATCAATGTCTTTAGGATTAAAGGCAAATTTCGGATCAAGTTTGGCTGCTGTCGCATAATCTTGTTCAAATCCTTGAACCTTCAGGTTTTCTTTGGCAATTCCCCGGTTCATATAGGCATTTGCCATCGTTGGATCGAGTTGCAACGCCAGGTTGTAATCGTTGATAGCGCCTTTAAAATCTTCAAGTTTTTGCTTAACAATTCCTCGGTTGTTGAAAGCATATGCGTTTTGAGGGTCGAGTTTGATGCACTGATCGAAATCGCGCAGGGCCGAAGCGTAATCATTCAACTCGAACCGGGCCAATCCCCTGAGTAAATAAGCATTGGAATAGTGTGGTCTGATGATGATGGCCTGATTCAGGTCTTTTATTGCGCCTTTGATATCATTTTTCATCAGCAAAGCATTGCTTCGGTTGATGTAACTATTTGTAAATTTGGGATTTATATCCAGCGCTTTGGTGTAATCAGCAATTGCTCCGTCAATGTCTTTCATCGAAATCTTGGCAATACCTCTGTTATTGAACAGGTTTGCATCGCGCGGGTTAAGTTCTACTGCCCGGTTGTAATCGGTAATCGATTTGGTAAAATCGTTGATTTGAAGGTAAGCCAATCCCCGGTACATATACGCTTCAGGATAAAAAGGCTTAATTTCTATGGCTTTGTCGTAATCTTTTATCGCACCTCTAAAATCTTCGAGCTGATGTTTGGCCAATCCCCTGTAATAATAGGGCTCGGGCAGATGGGGTTTAAACCGGATAACGATGTTAAAATTCTCAATCGCACCAACGTAGTTGCCAATTTGTATGCGCGTTTCGCCAACACGCATGTAATAATCGATGTTTAACTGGCTGAATGCCAGATTTGAACATACAATAAACAGAAAGAATATCAGTTTTTTCATGCAGGTGCAATTTATACATACCAAAAATAATATTTTACCCGAATTCTGCTTTTTTGAGAATTTTAATAATTTTTTGGTTTGATTAACTTCGCATGAGAGTTTACTTTCAGTATAAATTTTTTGTGACAGGACTTAATGTGTTGATTATAAACAACTAAAGTGAATAAATATGGAAAACAGATGCAGTTGGGCCAACAAAAGTGAAATCTACGCCGCCTACCACGACGAAGAGTGGGGAAAACCTTTGCACGATGACCAAAAATTGTTTGAGTTTCTGATATTGGAAGGAATGCAGGCCGGGTTGAGCTGGATAACTATCCTGAAAAAACGCGAGACATTCAGGATAGCTTTCGATGATTTTGATGCGCAGAAAGTTGCAGCTTATGATCTGGCAAAAGTTGAGGAATTGATGGGTAATACCGGAATTATTAGAAACCGTATGAAAATTGAAGCTGCGATAACTAATGCTCAGTCATTCCTGAAAATAGTTGACGAATTTGGCAGTTTCGACGCATATATCTGGGGTTTTGTTAATCATCTACCTATAATAAATTATTGGAAGAAACTCTCGGAAGTACCTGCAAAAACTGAGCTTTCGGATAAAATTAGTGCTGATTTAAAGAAACGGGGATTTAAATTTGTGGGATCAACCGTAGTTTACGCTCACATGCAGGCAACCGGAATGGTAAACGATCATTTGGTGAGTTGTTTCTGTCATCCCATGAATAAAGGGCAATAAAGTGGCTGGGCTATAAATAGAAAAAAGGATAGATTTTGCAATCTACCCTTTCTCTAAACCTAACTAAACCTAACTAAACTAACTAAACCAATAAAACTAATCAAACCTAACTTATGAAATGTGATAACGATACAAAGATAAGGCGGCTTGGGGAGATAAGTGTTAATCGAACATTAATTTTTGTGTTATAAAACATTAATTAAAAAAGCGAAATGTTTCGAAAGTGTTAAAGATGAAGATTTAACGACTAAAAGCTAATAGAAAAGGCCATCCGTTACCAGACAGCCTTTTTGTGACAGTATATTTTGCCTTTCTTTTCCTTTTGCCTTGACTTAGTAAGCAGTAATAATTCCTAAGAAATCTTCAGCTTTCAGCGAAGCACCACCAATTAAACCACCGTCGATGTCGGCCTGGGCAAACAATTCCGGAGCGTTTTTCGCGTTGCAGCTTCCACCGTAAAGGATCGAAGTTTCTTCAGCAACAGCTTTTCCGAATTTTTCAGCAATCAAACTGCGGATGAATGCCAACATTTCCTGAGCCTGTTCGGTTGAAGCCGTTACGCCAGTTCCGATAGCCCAGATTGGTTCGTATGCAATGGCCAGCTTACCAAATTCTTCAGCGCTTAACTGGAAGATCGTTTCTTCGAGCTGAGTTTTTACGAAAGCATTTTGTTCGTTAGCCTGACGAACTGATAAAGCTTCGCCGCAGCAATAGATTGGAGTTAAGCCGTTAGCCAAAGCCAAAGCCACTTTTTTATTCAGGATTGCGCTCGTTTCGCCGTAATATTCGCGACGTTCAGAGTGACCTAGAATTACATATTGAGCGCCGGTTGATTTAACCATAGCAGCCGAAACTTCGCCGGTAAAAGCGCCTTTTGCTTCAGCAGCACAGTTCTGGGCAGCTACGCCAATGCGATTGGTATCAACAGCAGCAACAACGCTGGTAATGTGTGTGAATGGAGTTCCAAGAACTACTACTACATCTTTTGCGTCAGTAGCTTTTGCCACTAATTCGTTCACAGCTTTGGCCAATTCAACACCTTCCTGAACTGTAGTGTTACATTTCCAGTTTCCGGCAACAATCTTTTTTCTCATTATCAATGGTTTTAATAGTTTTTTTGAAAATTTTTCCAAAAATAGGAAAAGGCTGGCGAACATCCTAACTGCCCCGAAACGCTTTTACTTTTATTAACCAAAGTTTAAAGCGGGGAAGAAGCCTGGATTTGAGGATTTGGAGATACCGAGAAGTAGTTTTATGGCTGAATGGTTAGAAAACAATTTAGCAATTCAACAATTTAACCAAATAGCAAACCTGGAACCTGGAACTTGAAATTTGGAACTTTTTTACAACTCCGAACTTCGAACTTTAGGCACTTCAAACTTAGTATTTTTTCACCAACTCTTCGGTAATGCAATAAACTACCGGGCAAACTTCACAATTCTTGTGGGTGAGGTTCAGGATTTGATACATGCGTTTGCGGTCGGTGTGCGGGTATTCGCGGCAAGCTTTGGGCCGGTCTTCGTAAACCATGCAATAATTGTCGGGCATCAAAAAAGGGCAGGGTGTCTGCTGAAAAACGTAGTCCTTATCTTCGTCGATGTACAGGTATTGAGCGATGAAATCTACCGCTTTTATCCGCATCCTTTTGGCCAGCCGTTCAATATCTTTCTCAGTCACAATTGGGCTGATCGACGAGCAGCAATTGGCACAAGTCAAACAATCGAACTGATCGAAAGCTTCTTCGTGCAACTCATGAACGACATCATCCAAATCTTTCGGTTTTTTGGCCTTCAGTCGTTTAAAAAGAGCAGTAAACTCTTGTTTGCGTTTGGCGGTCAGCTCTTTCAGCTTTTCGGGCTTTTGATAGGCGATGTTTTGCATGGTCAATTCTCAATTTCGTGCCAAAAATAAGAAAAGGAACAAGATACCATTCGCTCCCGTTCCTTTTCCTGTTTGCTTTCTCCAGAACTTAGTCTGAAAAATCAATCGGTATCAGCAACTTGAAGCTTATGTTACGCCCCATATTGTAAATACCTGTGCGTCCGGTTGCAGGATTGATTCCGGTGTATTTTAAGCGGCTTAAATGGCTTTGATAAGCCACATTGGCGAGGTTATTGGCCGAAATGTATAACGAAAACCGGCTTTTGTGCCCGAAAACAAAATCGGAGCCAAAACCTGCATTCAGTAAGGTATAGCCCGGAGTTTTCGTTTCGGTATCGAACGCCGAATAAACATGATTCTGCGCCCAGGTTTTGTCCATGCCAATTTTCAGGTAAGCCTGGTTCATCCATTTAACCGGATTGCCAAGTTCAAATTTTAAGTCGGAAACCCAAACTGGCGCCGGAATAAACGGCAGATTGCGTGAGTCTTCAGGCTGATTAAGCAGTGTTCCCCTCACATACGAAAAAGAGTTTTCGATGTGCAGCCAGTCCCACGGATGCGGGTGAACATCAAACTGAAATTCGCCACCATAAAATTGTGCATCGCCTTCCGAGAACTGAAACACAGGCAAACCTTCATAAATTGGGTTGTCGCTCTGGTCCGCGGTTTTATTGATGTAAATGAAGTGATTCACCCTATTCGTGAATAAATCCAGTTCAGTAGAAACGTGCGTCGTATTGATCCCAAAGATAAAATCGAACTGAAGGCTTGTTTCAGGTTTCAGGTTTTCGTTACCAAGCTCGTAGCGCAAGGTACCTTCATGTACGCCGTTCGAGCCCAGCTCGGCGATATTGGGTGCACGAAATCCGCGCGAGACATTTATTTTTGTATAAACAGCCTCACTGATTTGATATGTTCCTCCCAGGCTGCCCGAGAAACCGGTTAACTTTTTATCGATGGTCTTGAAACGTTCGGTAGCATCCGGGTCGGTTGCCGTTGTCTTTTCATCGCTGCTGTTCAGGTAAAGCGCGTCACCTGTTTCAGAGCGGCTGTCGAACCTGATTCCTCCGCTTAAATCAAGTTTCCCGATTTTTTTGTTAGCAATGGTATAAATTCCAAAATCGAACAGTCGGTATGCCGGAACAAGGAATTCCGTTCCCCGATTTTCCGATTTTTGCCCCATTCCGTTAACTCCGGCGCTGAATTTCCAGTTATTCTTCTCCGGGAAAAGGTATTTTAAATCGTAATTAACGGTATTCAATAAAAAGAAAAGCCCATATTCGTCGGCACTTTCAAACTCTTTGCGCTGGTTTTGCTGAAATCCTAAAGTTGCCTCCAGCCTGCTTTGCCCAATAAATACGCTGCTATTCCAAACTGCTTTGTAGTGCGCTATTTTCTGGAAAGGCGCATCGGGCTGGTACGAATGAAAATCGCTCCAACTCGCCACTGATTCATCAGCTTTGATGAACTTTTCACTGGTTTCATCACGTTCGCCTTCAACAATTCCGGGCTTTAAGGCATAAGCTCCGAGGTGCAGGTGCGAATATCCCCAGCTTCGGTTGATGCCTAAAACGACGTTTGCTGCCTGCTCTCTGAATCCCGAATTGTAAACCCATCCGTCATACTTGTTTTGATAGGCATGAGCCAGTTTGTTGCTGTACCTCACATCCCAAATAAAACCTTGCTTGTTTCCCGACTGGTTGAGCGAATAACCAATTAAGCCGTTGTTCGACTGGTAATTGTACGAGATAGCTCCCTTTACTGAACCTTCGGGCAACGTAGGCGCTGATAGCATGTTGATAACGCCAGCCATAGCATCCGACCCATAAGCCAGACTTGCAGGTCCTTTCAGAATTTCTACACGGTTCACCGTATTGTCATCAATCTCAATTCCGTGCTCGTCGCCCCATTGCTGGCCTTCCTGGCGGATTCCGTCGTTTACAACTACAACCCGGTTGTAACCCATTCCGCGAATAACCGGCTTCGAAATGCCTGTTCCGGTAGTGATTTGCGAAACGCCCGGGGTGTGTGCCAGCGCATCAATAATATTTGTCGATGAATTCTGAAGCATGTCGATTCTCGGGATTACAGCAATGGGAGAGGGGGTTCGGTTATTTTCCACTCCGCCGGTTTGCCCGGTGACTACAACCTCGCTAATTTCTGTAACCGATACTTCAAGTTGAATATCAAGTGTTTGTTCTTTGGAAAGATCGATCTGGCGAGTGACCATTTTGTAGCCGATAAACCGCACCTGAACCAGTAATTTGGTGGCCGGAAGTTTATCAATGCTGTAAGTTCCGTCGGGTTTCGAGATGGTTCCAACTTTCAGGTCGGGAAAATAGATGCTTACTCCTGGAATGGGTTCGCCACTGTTTTTTTCTGTAATTTTTCCGCTTAAATGCGCGCTGTTTGTATTGGGTATTTCTATTGAAAATCCGGTTTTGATCGCTGAAAAGCATATCAAAATCAGGACGAATATTTTGATTTTCATGTCTTTATATTAATGCTTTGATGTAGGAGTCCAAAGCGATTTTAAAAATGTATTTGCTAATTTCTGAAGACCGTTCAGTAATAAACTAAATTCTTTGTGACTTGCTGATTAATTTAATGAATATCCGTCTAAGTAACTAAGCTATCCTTTGCCGTCTGCTTCACAGACTGTGTGATTTCAATATTTAAGGCTCTGAGAATTGCGTATTTCAAAAATTTCTCAGATACCTACCCGAATATTTTCGGTATAAAATTTAGTTTTCACACAGTCTGTGAAGTCAACGGCAAAGGATATCGCTGCAATTTCCATCTGTTTAGGTATTTATAACGATATTCAAATTCATTTTTCATACCACGCATAAGAAAATACGCGAAAAAGTACGCAGTTTCTTTAGTTACCAGCGTAAAAAATCAGCTAAAACGGTATTCATACCATATGTAAATCAGGCAATTGGAGGCGCTCTGAGCGAAAAGTAACGGACTAATGGAGTAAAAACAATTTCCGGAATCGGATCGATATCGATTTTTATAACCGATTGAGCCTCGAAATGATGTGCGGGAGTAGTTGAAATGAAATTGTAAAATTCGAAATCGCAAACCGGACAAGGATCTTCTGTACGGTCAATCGTTTCGGAAGTAGTAAATTCGTGGTGATGGTGCGAACCGTGGTGTACGTGAAACGTCTTGCTTATCAGAGGATAAGCCAATAGCAGCAAGTGCAAAACCACTACCACTATTAAATTATTTCTGAGTTTTCGTTTCATGACCTGAATAAAACAGTTTGCTGTACTGAATGTTTAAGCCTGATAAGCTGTTTCTGCAATTCCTTTTTTCCTTTTCCAGTTAATTTGGGCTAAAAACAATCCTGAAATTACGATGGCGATTCCAACCATTTGGTGAAAATTAAGAGTATCGCCCAATATCACGAATGCAAAAATAGCGACAAAAACAGGGATAACATTAATAAAAATGTTCGATTTGTTGATGCCAATATTTCTGATGCTGTAGGTGAATAGGATAAACGCAAATGTTGAAGCGAAAATGGCCAGCTTGATGATGGCGGCAAACGACTTCAGGTTAAATGGAATTTGCAAAAAATCATTCATTTCAAGCCCAAGCCAGAAAGGCAAAAAGAGAACTGCACCAATCAGGTTCTGATAGGTGATGATGGTGAACGTATTGTACCGGTGGGCAATACCTTTAAGCACAGTCGAATAGCCAATAGCTCCCACAACTGCAACAAATTCGAGCGCAACTCCGAGCGGAGAAGCTGTAAAGTTGAGCGAGTTGTCGAGTACAACAAGGCTTACGCCCAGAAAAGTGATTATTAGCCCGATGAGATTGGTTTTGCTTAACTTTTCTTTGTAGAAATACCAGGCCAGAATGGGGGAAAAAAGTGGAATTGTAGCAACAATTACAGCAGCTACAGTTGACGAAACATATTTCAACCCGTAGCTTTCGCCCATGAAATACAGGAATGGCTCGAAACATGCCAGCATGACAAAATATTTCAGGTCGCCAGGTTTAATGCGTTGCAATTTGCGGGTGACAAGTGTAAATGCAAGCAGCATTCCCGATGACAAAATAAGCCGGAACAAAACGGTTGTCAACGGGCCGTAAGCTTCGTAAACCACTTTAACCCATACAAACGAAAAGCTCCAGAAAATCATCGACAACAGAGCGGATCCATAAGGTATCCAACTTTTGTTCTTCATTATTTCGTTTTATGTGCGGCAAAAGTAGGGATATTTAGGTGGATAAAAATGCAAAATCGGTCAGGTAGCCTGTAAAAATTAGTCAGGGTTTCACTTTAAGTGAGGCCCTGACTAAAAATCAGGATTACTTTTAAAATCGGCCAAATTTCAATATCAATCCAATATTGGCGCCTTCCATAACATCTGAGTTCGTATTTACCATGTCAATTTTAGAGGTAAAGCGGTAGCCAATAGTTCCGGCCAGGCGCAGGTGACGGGTCATGTTAAATTCCAGTTCAACTGCTGGTTCGAAAACCAGGAATGCGTCGCTTTTTGAGTTGTCGTAAGTCCAGTCGTGGTGGTCTTCAACCTGGGCAACCGCTCCAACTCCAAATAAAACCGGGAACGAAATGTGGACGGGTAACCGGGGCGCCAGAATGGGTTCGAGGTATAATCCGCCGTAACCGCCGGCCAGGTTGTAATCCAGATTGTTGTAGCGCCAGTTATCGTAATTTACATCGTTAATAAAACCTTTCCCGCCAAAGCCTATTGCAAACGAATGGTCGATAATCCACGAACCTCGTGCTCCCATCAGGAAGGCATCTTTCCCGTCAATTTGAGTGTATTCGAACGAAAGCGCTCCGTAGCCGCCATTATTCCGGCCTTTTGAGAAAATGGTCGAAATCTGGTTGTCGGTGTTTTCCTGGGCCGAGGCACATAAAACGCCCAGCCCGATAAAAATCAGGATGAATAATTGTTTCATTGTTAATTATTTAAGTGTTTTCTGTAAAGAATGGAATAAGCCATCTGTCATTAAAAATGAACAAATTTCTAATGACTATTTTCTAATGACTATTTCCTACTGACTATTTCCTAAAACGTATATTTTACGGTAAATGCAAAATCGAAAGGCTGAACCTGGAAGAAGTTCTTTCCGAAAAGATTGAAATAGGGTTTAACCTCAATTCCAATTACCAAGGGAATTTCCCGAATATTATATTCGACTCCGGCTAAACCATCCAAGCCTGCAATTGGGCCTGAACGATGTTCGCTGTACCGGGTATGGTAAATGTCGTTGTAGTAATTGTCTCTGTACCAGGATTCAAACCCCACATGCGCACCGAAACCATAGATGAACGTGAATTCTTCCTGATCGATATTGAAAGCATTCGGCACATGAAATTCTTTTAGCCCGGTTAACTGGAGGCCTTGTTTTCGGGTTGAGAGAAGCACTTTATATGAAGTAACATCGCCTGAAAAAACACGGTATTCGAAACCCGAAGATAAACCTCCCCGGATACCAATGGCTTTAACCGGTTCTTCGGCATAACTGCTAAACGAAAGAATGACAAGGCTAATAAAAAAGTAAATGTGTTTCATTTTTATTTTAGTTGTTTGCTGTATTTCAAAATTCGTTAATTTTTATCAATCACACCACCTGAACCCGAGATACTTGTGTGAATAGCTGGGTAGTTGATGTAAAAAACTTTCCCGCTCCCCGAAATACGGGCATCTATGGTTTGGCTTGCATTTACATACATATCTCCCGAGCCCGAAATAATGGCATCGCAATCGTTTTGCTCCAGGTTATACGATTTTATTTTTCCTGAACCGCTAATCAAAAAATGAGTGTAATCAGCTTCTCCTGAAATAGTTATAGTTCCTGATCCCGAAACATTGGCCTCAATCTGATCAGCGCTCACTTGGGTCGTAATGTCGCCCGAACCTGAAACATTAGCGTAGAAATCGTTGCATAAAAAACTGCCAGTTTCAATAAAGCCTGAGCCGCTCAACGATAGCCCGTTTAATACCGGCGTGGTAATGTAAATTTCAATCGGGAGGCTTTGGCGGAGATTGTGAACTCCGTTTGTCCTGATTTTTAATTTTTTGCCATCAACCTGTGTCGAAATATACGGTAAAAGGTTCGATTCGGCGGTTACTTCAACCGAATAAAAGTGGCCAGGAGATACGTGTACTTCAAAATCGCCGTTGGCAGCAATTTCGCTAAATCCTTCATCGGAGCGTTCTTCTGTTCTCTGAATTCCGTTTCCTTCAATGAAAAGTTCATCGAAGCAGGATGTTGTAATAAATAGGAGCATGATTGATGCTGCCAGAACTTGAATCTTTGTTGTTTTCATCACTTTGAGGTCTTTTCTAATTGTTTCTAATTGTTTCTGTTGTTCTTCGATACCAGAGACAGGATAATTTTCGGGTGGTTGCAAATCCTTGATTTTTTCCTGAACTTTTTTTCTGTTTTCTTTGACAATTATAAGTTAATGTGCTTTATTTTCGGACACAGAAGTTGCTGAATCACCAGTATTTACTGTTGAATTGAAGTTTTGGGGTGTTGAAAATAAACCGGATTCTGCGCCTAATATGATGTAATGTTCACTTCGCCGCCAACTGAGTTTACGATCAGCTGGTCTTCTTTCATTTTTTTTCCAAAATAACCCGTGTGTCTGTTTTTACTTTCCTTTGAATCAAGTACTTCCTTGTCTTCTACTTTCATTTCGCGCCCCAGTTTCAGGTCGGTTTTAGCTTCCGTAATTTCGAAATTGAATTTGGCTTCGGGTTGAAAATAAAGGTTTACATCAGCCGAGCGCGATTCGACATAAATATTACTAAATGAGCTCATTACTTTTTCCATTTCGAGCGAACCATAGCTCAGGCGGATGTTGGCTTTATTTTTCATTTCCGAAATACGAAATTGCGTGAAACTGCCTGCACCGTCGATTTTGTCGGCCAAACGAATACGCAGTTTGTCCCGGCGCGAATCGACGCTCAGCTCATCCGAATTCATGATTTCAACCGTCGATGATTTACTCTCCAACCTCAATATTCCAGAGTTTTTTACTTGGATGTCGCTGTAATTGCTTGTAATCCTGGAGTTTGGAAGGTTATTGAAAACTGCATCAGCAAAATTAAGATTCAGAGTCGAACGTTTCGTGAGATCGCCGGTTTTCAGTTTCCCGTTGCTTATCGAAATTTGCGTTTCGCCTTTGTAATCGCCCATAATAATATCGCCAAACTTGTTCTCAAGCCTTAATTCATGATTATCAGGCAGAAATACTGTCAGGTCAATCCGGATGCTTCCGCTGGTTTGAAGAATCGTTTCCTTAAACTTCTGAAATTCGTTCTCAAACTGGCTTTTGTTTTTATCAACCTGCGTTTTTACAACCAGGTAATATTGACTGTTACTGATGTCGAAATCCAGGTTTCCCATCGTTTTTTCGAGTTTGATGGGTTTTTTCTCGTTGATTTCCATCCTGAATTTGATCACAACCGAGTCTTTTTCCCAGGTATTCAGTTCAATTCGCCCATATTTATTGGAAATATCGATTCGCGTTTCCGGCTTAATGGCAAAGCGTTTCACAAATTCGCGGGTTTCGGTAAACTGAGCGCTGGCAGCCAGTCCGCTTAATAAAAGCAAACCAACTACGATAAGCCTCAATCCTTTTATCTTATTCTTTGTATTCATAACCAATTGGTTAACAGTTTATTTGTTCGAGAACATCATCAACCAGTTTCATGCGGTTGCGGTTATTCTCAATCATAGCTTCAATAACTTCTTTGTTCGAAACATTGTCTTTCAAATCACTTTTAAGCGACATATACATGTTTTCAAGTTCGTCTAAGTCTCCTTCAATCTGGGCTTTCAGTTCAGGATGCACTTTGTAGCATTTCTGAATTTCAGCCAGTTTCCCGGAAACTTCTTGCGCATAATAAGCTTCAGCTTCAATGAGTTCCCGAACTTCAGGATCGGCCGGAGTTTCATTTTGAGATGTTTGTGCTGTGTTTCCCGACCGGAAATAAATTGTAGCCGGAACAGCAAGCGCCAATACAAGAACTGCCGCAATTTTCAGCGCATAAAATTTTCTTTTTGGCTTTTGCTCAGCCTGTTCAAATTTCTGGTTAATGGCTTCCCAAACCTTGTCCGATGGCTCCAGGAAATCAAATTCGTGCCTGTTTTCTTCCACAAACGATTCTAATCTGTCGCGCTTCATATTTCTTTACTTTTTGTTTGCTTCATAATTTCATAAACCCTGCGTTTGGCGCGCATATACTGCGATTTCGATGTTGATTCGGTAATGTTCAGTATTTGCGCAATCTCGCCGTGATCATATCCTTCGAGCAGGTAAAGAGAAAACACGATGCGTCCGCCTTCGGGCAATTGGTTCATGGCTTCCACGATATTTTGCGTGGTATATAATGCTTCTTCCGGGTCTTCTTCTGCCGTTTCGTAGCGGTGCATCTCGTCTGTCAGTTTCAAATCAAGTTTACGTTTGTTCAGAGCATTGATACAAGTATGAACAGTTATCGTTTTTAACCAGGTGCCAAAACTCGATTCATTTCTGAATGATTCCAGTTTTGTAAAAGCGTGGATAAAAGCCTCCTGAAGCATATCTTCGGCATCCTCGCGGTTGTTCATCAGGCGGTGGCAAACGTTGAACATCGCTTTGGAGTACAGATGATACAGCTGGTAACGGGCTTTATTGCTGCCTTTTAAACACTGGGCAATCAAATCCTGGTGTATGAATGCTGTCTGACTCAAATTTTAAACTTTACAATTCCATTGACAACCTTTTTTCAGCAGGGTTGCAATTGATTCAATTATTTTTCCGTTTTACTGAATTAGGGTTCAAATTTCGATATTTTTGCCTTTCAAATACTAATTAAATATCATTTGTAAAAAGATAAGTTCATGTCGAATCGAAGAAACTTTATTAAAACCAGCGCCTTAGCGGGAATTGGGATCATGGCAGCAACCAAATCTCCGGTATTTGCCAGCCAGTTATTGCCAGCTTACGAAAGCCAGCGACCATCTTTGGCCAAACGAAAATTTGTAAGCGAAGGTGTTGAAAAAACAATTGCCAAAGTAAAGGCATCCATTTCAAATCCTGAATTAGGTTGGTTGTTCGAAAATTGTTTTCCCAATACGCTCGATACCACTGTTGATTTCGAAATTATTGATGGAAAACCTGATACCTATGTGATTACAGGCGACATTGATGCCATGTGGCTTCGCGACAGTACAGCACAAATATGGCCCTATTTGCCACTTGTAAAGGAAGATGCCAAGCTGAAAGAGCTCGTAAAAGGGGTGATCAACCGCCAAACCAAGTGCATTTTGCTCGATCCGTATGCCAACGCTTTTTATAAAGATTTCAGTAAAGAAAGCGAGTGGAAGCATGATTTGACCAAAATGAAACCCGGTATTCACGAACGGAAATGGGAAATCGACAGCTTGTGTTATCCGGTTCGTCTGGCTCATGGCTATTGGAAAATGACCGGCGATACCAGCATGTTCGATGCCAAATGGAAAGAAGCAATGCAACTTGTTTTGCAAACTTTTCGCGAACAGCAACGCTGGCACGATAAAGGTCCGTATAGTTTTCAGCGCGAAACAGCATGGGCAACCGATGGTGTTCCGTTAAGCGGATACGGCTATCCGGTAAAACCTTGCGGATTGATTGTTTCCACATTTCGCCCAAGCGACGATTGTACGCTTTTCCCATACCTTATTCCGAGCAATATGTTTGCCATTGAGGTTTTGGGCTACCTGGCTGAAATGTTCTCAACTCCGCAGTTGAAAGACGATACAATTGTTGCCAAAGCCAAAGAGTTGCTGCAACAGGTGAAAAAGGGTTTGGAAGAAAACGGGATTATTCAGCATCCCAAATTCGGCCAAATCATTGCTTTTGAGGTGAATGGTTTTGGCAGTTTCCATTTTATGGACGACGCCAATGTTCCATCATTGTTGTCGTTACCTTACCTGGGTGCCATTGCTCCGGATAGTAAACTTTACCTGAATACGCGGAAAGTAGTGCTTTCAGAAAATAATCCGTTCTTCTACAAAGGCAAAGCAGGCGAGGGGATTGGTGGACCTCACACCGGCGCCGATACGATATGGCCCATGAGTATTATTTTGCGTGCAATCACCAGTATCGACGATCAGGAAATTAAACACTGCCTCGATGTATTGGTGAAAACTCATGCCGGCACAGGGTTCATGCACGAGTCGTTCCACAAAGACGATGCAACCAAGTTTACCCGTAAATGGTTTGCCTGGGCCAACACCCTGTTTGGTGAGCTAATCCTGAAGATTTATCATGAAAGGCCGCATTTGCTGAAAGCGTAAGATTAAGATTTGCTACGAATAACACAGCTAAAAGAAAAGGGAGAGCCAGGGAAAGGTTCTCCCTTTTAGTTGATAATAAACTTGTTGGTATAAACGAGCTTGTTTTTCCTGAAAATTTGAATGAAGTACACTCCAGGCCTTAAATCTTTTGTGTCAATTGTTTGCTCATTTGAGAATGAATGGATTGGCGTTGTTTTTATCTTTTGTCCGGCTGAGTTGCAGATTTCAATAAATCCTGGTTCTGTGTGTAAGTTTTGTCCGGTAATCCTGATGTATTTACTGGCTGGATTGGGAAAAACCTGCACCGAAACATCCTTGATTTCAGGAGCAGAAAGAATACAATTAACCGGATTACCGGCCTGCCCGGTTAATGTGCCGTTATCAACAAACCAATTCATCCATGTGCCGCCGGTGCCTGTTTTCCAATCGTTTAGGTCAAAAAAGTTTTCACCAGTGCTGGTGCCTTTAACGGCGTAAACCTTTAGGGCCTGATTCCCCAGATTCCAGGTCAGCGGAGTTCCCGACGAGCAAACTTCGGGGTTCACCTGTGCAAGCTGACAATTGGTTTGTATAAAATAGGCGTTATCGTCGCGCTTGGGATATTCGCCGTAAACATTGGCTTTTCCGTCTGGAGCGATGCAAACGGCCGTGTATTCATCGCAGGCTATCCCTTTTGCTTTTACGCCATAATCGGTTAAAATGCGCGCCAGGAAAACAACATGGCGACCTTTCCGGTCCGGATTATCGTAATGGGTATCGGTAATCACATTATCAAGGTATTTTGTAACGATAAATGGCTTCGATTCAACGCTTACTCGTGTTTGGTATGGGTTTGCCAGTGCATTTTCGGAATAAACCGTACCTTTTGCAGCCGAAAAGTAAAATTTGCCCAAAATAGCCATGCCTGCACTTGTTCCGCCAACAACAATATTCCGGTTGGAAATTCCGGTATTAATCAGACTATCAACAGGGCTATTTCGCCAATACGAAACATATTCCCATTGGTCGCCCCCGGCAAACCAGATAGCTTCTGCCTGCTTAATTTTTTTCAATACATAAGGATCTTTGCTGGCATCGGCACTGTTGAATACAATTGTTTCAACCGAATTGACCTTCACGCCTAACGAAGAATACATGTATCGGTTATAGCCATTTGAACCGCTGGTTCTCAGAACAAGTACATCGCCGCCATTTGCATTTTTCAGGAACCATTTCATGGCATTGTCGTCCTCGGTGGCGCCACCCATTATACAAATTCCGCCTGAGGGGGATGTGATTGTATCTTTAAGGTTTCCAGTGAAATATGAGGTGTATGTTTGGCTAAAACATGAAGAATAAAATACAATCCAGCTAAAAAGAAGTAAATATCTCATCAATCAAACGTTGTTATTTCCCCAAATATAGTGGTTGACTAAATGTGCTAACTAAAATTCAGGGATTAATTCACAATTGTTTTTCACTATTGTCTGGCAGAATCTTCCCAATACATGTTAAGTTGAGATTTCTCACTTCGTTCGAAATGACAATCAACGAGTTGTGTGAGGAAGGTATGGTAGGTTTGTGGCTTCGCTGCAAACCTACCATACCTTCCTCTATACGCTTATAAATAGCTGTCATCCTGAGCGAAGCGAAGAATCTCAGATTTTCAACCGGACACCAATGATTGTTTTTGAAATAAATCTTAATCAAAGCTGAAAAAATAAGACCTGTTTTTACTTCCATCTAAATTTTTCAATTCGTTTGTAATCGATTTGAACTTAAATTTTAAATACCTTTAAGAACAATTTCGCCTCGATTGCATGTATAACCTTAAAAATCGCCTGTGATGGACAAGGAAACACTACTTTTAAAGAAAAGAATAAGTGAGCTTGAAAGGGAATGCCTCAGTCTTAAAAAGCAGAAAATTGCAATAAGTGAAGCCAAAGAATTGTATTTGAAGATTTTCGAAGACTTTCCGGCTTTAATATGGAGGTCGAGACTCGATAAACTTTGCGATTATTTTAACAAAACATGGCTTGAATTTACTGGAAGGACGATGGAGCAGGAGTTTGGCAATGGATGGGCCGAAGGAGTGCATCCGGATGATTTTGATTCCTGCCTAAAAACTTATTTGGAATCATTCGATCATAAACGGTCGTTTGAAATGGAATACCGAATGAAAAACCAGCTGGGTGAATACCGATGGATAAGAGACTATGGCCGACCGTTTTATGATTTAGATGGTACATTCCTGGGTTATATCGGTTCGTGTTATGATATTACCGAAAGTAAAAACAATGAACTTAAGCTTCTTGAATTGAATGCGACCAAGGATAAATTCTTTTCAATTATTGCCCACGATTTAAAAAATCCGTTTAACTCAATTATCGGTTTTAGCGAATATCTGGTACTTCTGGTTCAGGAAAAAGAATATGAAAAGCTGGGCGAATTTGCCAATATCATTTATAAATCAGCAAATAAAGCCATCGATTTACTTGCCAATTTAATGGCATGGTCGCAATCTCAATCCGGGCGACTCATTTTTAGTCCCGAAGTTTTTGAAATATTTGTTTTAGCCGAAGATGTTGACCTCATTCTGGAAGTGATGGCTAAACAAAAGTCAATTACCATTAATAACAATATTCGCCGTGATTTACTTGGGTTTGCCGATAAGGAAATGATTAGTACTGTTTTGAGGAACTTGATTTCAAATGCCCTGAAATTTACTTCTGAAAATGGTGTAATAAATATTAATGCGACTGAAGACGCGAATGAAATCATTATTTCGGTTGCCGACAATGGAATGGGAATTTCAAGCGAACGGATTGATAAACTATTCCTTATTCATGAAAATCATTCGACTTTAGGGACACTTAGAGAAACAGGTACAGGTCTGGGGCTTGTTCTTTGTAAAGAATTTGTTGAAAAGAACAATGGCCGAATTTGGGTTGAAAGCCAGTTCGCGGTTGGTTCTACTTTTTACTTTTCTGTTCCCAAAGGTCGGAATGTGTAAAAAAGAAGGAAATAAGTGGGTTGAGTCACTTATTCCCTTTTTAACGAGATTTGTATCCTGACTAAATTCCAGAAACAACTACATGGTCGAAAACAAGGCTTGGAAACCTCGACGAACTGTACAACCACGGATCGTTTCCAACTTCAGCTAATTTATTCCAGAATTTCAGGTGGTTATCGGCCATATTCATTTCTGCAACATTCTGCACAAACAGCCCTTTATGGTATAGCCTTCCAATAATTCCTACCGAAAAATCGCCCGTTGTATCGTTCGAATTTCCTCCGATAAATCCGGTAACCAACAGGCAACGATCTAAATCTTTAATAATTTCATCAAGACTTCTTTTCCCGGGAGGAATAATTAAATTATTGGTTGCTCCTGAGGTTGGCTCACACTCCAATTTTCGGCTGTAATACCAGTCGATCAAAAACTCGTTTAGTGTGCCATTGCTAATCAGGCTACGCTTTTTAGTTGCAAAACCGTCATAATCGTAATAACCCGAACCGAGTCCTTTGACGATAAATGGGTCATCTTCAAGCGTAAATAGCTTACTTCCGATGGTATGCCCCTTTTTGTCGGCCAAAAACGAACTTTTTTGCTGGATGTTTCTTCCCGCCATCGAATTGAGCAGCCCGTCGAGAATACGGCCAACACCACGGTTTTCGATGATTACCGGAAGAGTTTCAGTAGGTATTTTTTTGCCGCCCAACAGGTTGAGTGTCCGGTTGGCAACGGTTTTCCCAACATCTTCGAGCGAAGGTAAATCGCTGCGGAAACGACTTCCAACCCAATGATAATCTTCAGGGCGACGGTCGCCTTCATCTTTGGCAGTCATTGACGCCCCCGCCCAAATTTGAGTCGATTGGGATGTACCCAGAAACCCGTTTGAGGTCATTACAAATTCTTCGCTGGTATCGTCGTATTCGCCTGCCTGAACTGAAATTACTTTATCTCCACCCTGTTGCAAACACGAATTTTCGACTGTTTTTACCATGTTATGCCTTTCTTCAGGCGATAATTGAGATTGGTTTGGGTCGGCTAATTGCAAATCAATGGTTGATCGTCCCGCATAATATTTTGGATCAGGCAATGTACGGAACGGATCTTCATCCATGATCTTAGCATTATCAATCACGTCGTTGATGAACCCGCTCAATGTCGATTTCCTGAAGTCGGGAGTTGATTGGCTGGCATACCTTTTATTCACAAAAACCTTCAGGTTAAGGTCTTGTGTAATGGCTTCCTTGATTACCTCCGGTTTTTTGTCGCGGTAATTTATTTCGACAAAGCGGCGTTTAGACAGACTGACTTTGCAGTCGTTTGCACCGGCTTTTTTGGCCTGATCAATAGTCCATTCGGCCAATTCCTGAAATATTTTTAAATTGTCGCTCATGCTTTGCCTCCTTTCTGACCTGTACCACCTACTGTTAAAGATTTAACCAGGCAAGTTGGTAACCCGAATGAAACGGGTACCCCCTGGCCGTTTTTACCACATTGACCGGCGCCGCCGTAATCCATTTCCAGATCGTTGGCTATCATTGTAATATTTGCCAGCATTTTGGGGCCATTTCCCATAATATTCACATCTTTTATTGGCGAGGTCAGTTTTCCGTTTTCAATCATTCGTCCACGGGAAACATAGAAAGCAAAATCTCCTTCTCCGATTTTTACCTCACCATTACTCACGTCTTCAACGTAAATTCCATTTTTAGCCTGTTTAATCACATCTTCAGGTGTAGCCGATCCTCCAATCATGTATGTATTGCGCATACGGGGCATCGGATAATTCTGAAAATCTTGCCTGCGACCATTTCCGGTAGGCTCAACACCATAAAACTTAGCCGATATTTTATCGTGAAGGTAGCTGTTCAAAATGCCATTCTCGACTAAAACCGTCTTCTTTCCGGGTGTACCTTCATCGTCCATATTGATACTTCCGGCCAGGTTCATGTTGGTGCCATCATCAACAATAGTGACGAATGGTTCGGCCACTTCTTTTCCAATCATGGTGCTGAATGTCGAGGTTTTTTTGCGGTTAAAATCGGCTTCCATACCATGCCCAATGGCTTCGTGAAGCAAAATACCGGTAACGCCGGGTCCTAAAACAACCGGCATTTCTCCAGCCGGTGGCTGAATGGCATCGAACTGAACCAGTACGTTATTGACGGTGGTTTTCGCAACCTTTGACACTACGTCGTCGGTATAAAACGAAAAGTCGCGGTGACCGCCCAGGTTGTAAAACGACTGTTCCCGTTTTCCATTTCTTTCGGCAACCACAAAAGCATACAAATAGCCATGCGGAATCAGGTCTTCGGCCATAACGCCATCACTTGTAACAACCAGTATCCGTTTGGCCGAACTTTGGAAACCTGCATTAACTTTTATTATCTCTTTCGATTGTGCAAAGCATTTTTGATTGATGCTTTGGAGAATGGGTAATTTTGAATTGGCAGGGATTCCCTTAAAATCGACGGCTACCGGGTAATAGTTCCCAATTGTCGGACTTTTGTATGATTCGAATACCGAAACGGCCTTCATGTCGCACAAGGTTGAAGCCGTTGCTGCTGCCGAAAGCATCGATTCTTCAGTTAATTCCTGGGTGAATCCATAGCCAATCTGTTCACCTTTAACGGTGCGTATTCCAACCCCGAGCGAAATATCGCCGTATGAGCGGTTAACTTTTCCATCTTCCAATCCAAGGAAATTGGAAACGGTGTATTCAAAATAGAGGTCGGCAAAATCGCCGCCTTTCGAGAGTGCTTTGGCCAATAGTTTATGGCAGAGTTTTTCGTCAATTCCAAATTCTTTCCTGAAGTAACCACCCGATTGTTTCGGATCGGGAATCGAGCAGGATTGGAATTCGGGAAGTAAAAGCAGTGCACCGCTTGCCAGTGCAGTTTGCTGAATGAATTTTCTTCTCGATAAGTTTTCCATATTGATTAGTTGTTAAACAAAAAAAAGTATAGTTATGCGGTAATAAAACTCGTAATAATCAGGCAATTTTATTCGCATAAACGTTGAGTCAGAATAATTAGTTAAATTTATTGAAACGATTTTACATATCAAATTATTACTCCATAAAAAAAATAAGTACTGAAATTGTTGTATTTTAGTAAGTAATTTTTAATTAATGTATTATATGTTTATTTATACTTTTTTACTTTGAAAAATGAAACGAGCATGTTCGTTAAACACAAACACGCATGAATTGAAGCGAAGCGGAAATCCGCAACGCGAATGCCTCACATGTGATTTCCATCCGGCAGTTAAAAAAGCAAATTATATTCGGATGAAATAGCCATTTGTGCAAATCCCGCACCTACCGAAAATGAATAAATGGCTATTCCATTTCGTTGTGACATTCAAAAAATAAAAAGCTAATGCGCAGATTATAAGACTATAAGCAAAAATATATACGAAGGAAAAATTATATGTTTTTCATCATAGTGAAAAAGACAAAAATTGTTTGTAAATTAGGTAATTATTGGATAGACAACCTCATTAAACTGAAATACTTATGGCAACTAACAGTTACGACATGCTCGTTGAAATAGACGAGAAACTGCTTAATAAAGCCATGGCTATGGCTTATTATGCAGGGTTCATCAAATTTGAGGGAGATTATAACCTTGTAACCGGTGTTCCCGACGAACTTCGGGGGTTCACACGGTTTCATTATAAGCTCGTCCTCAATAATGAACCGTTTGTTGATCTTCGTGGCAAAGACGAAGTGAATGTGCGACTTTCCGGAGCCATTAACCTGGTCGTTTTGGGCGGGATTCCTATTAGCCTCGATGTAGAACTTAGCGTAAAAACAATTGCTTTGTTCGACATGGCGCATCAAAACCTGAATTATAAAGTTGAGGAAGTAAAAGTTATTCGACTTGTGCTGAATGATAAAATTCAGATGCACAAAAATTTTGTTGGAAAACTCAACGAGATTTTTAGCATATTGTTGAACGACTATTTTAAGAATGGTGTAAAAACATTTCATTCAGGTTTTGTTCTCCAAAGTTTATCATTACCAATGATGCCTGTCGGCGATACCAACAAACTACCTGTATCGCAGGTCGATGTACAAATTGTCGATAACCGTACTTTAACCGTTGGTATCAATTTCTTTACCAATACCTGCCCGGTGAACCTTTCGGGTTTGTACAACAACGGCAAGGAATTGTACTTTGGCTTTAAAGAAACAGCACTTAATTCCATTTTCGATTTTTGGTGGTCGCGTACTACTTTTAATAAATCAAAAGAATTTACCGGGCAAACCAGCATTGGCTTTGACTCAACCCTTGAAAAAAGTGTTGACCTGGCAACCCGTGTGCTGAGTCTGGGTTTTATTGAGTCGGATACCAATTACGAAAATGTGGTACTCGATTATGGAGGTAAAGTAAGTGTTACGCAGAAACCCGAATTCGATTTTCAGGAAAACAATGTGGTGAAAATCAGCAAGCTTGTTATCCAAACAGATTTATTTGGCTCGGTTACTGCCGATGTTTATAAAGACATCAGCTTGGATACCAGCTCGTTTATACCTGATAGTATAACACCATGGAACGATGACATTAAGCTGAAAAATATAAATAAACGAAAAGAGATTGCCAGCCTGAAAGATTCATTTGATATCGATATTATTGATGCTGAAGGAAAAATAGCATTCAATGATGACAATAACCTGGTTGTAAAGATTGTAAAAGCCGATTTTTCGCTTGATTTTAAGCATAAAACGTCAGGCTTTTCGAAACGGATATGGGATAAACTCATCGCTTTTATCAAAGACAGGCTAATTGAGAAAATACCGGAGATTGTATTATCACCCTCGCTGGTTTTGTCGAAAATCGATGTTTTTGACTTCACCGGTTCGCTCAACCAGACCGAAATAAAACTGGATTCCAATGAGTTTTCGATTAATACAAATATAATAGTTAACGAGTTAAGGAATTTGCCGGTTGCCGTACCACTCTATATTGCCAACGAAAAAACAAAAGTAATTCACAAGCTCGAATGCCCGATGGTGAGCGATATTGATCCGGAAAACCGAGTTGGCTATTTTGTTATTTATGAAGCTTTAAGCGATAAATATAAAGCTTGTAAATCGTGCCTGAATGCTTACCACATTAATTAACCTGGATTATGAAAACTGCCGGATACGATGTTGTTTTGTTGCTCAATGAGAAATTTTTGAATCAAATTTCCGGAGCATTGCTGTACAATGGCTTTTTTACTTTTAACGGAAGCGAAGACCTGTGTACACGTATGAAACCCGATCAATTGGCCAAAATCCCGGTCGATTTACGAAAGTACTTAAAGCTGGGGTACCGGTTCAAATTAAACTACGAGCCATTTGTTGATTTTCAGGAAGACCAAAAACTAGGTTTTTCGTTTGACATACGGTGTTATTTTTGGTTTTGGGAAGGTCTGGAACTTAAATTTGATTTGGCATGCTCGGTGGTTGTACCTATTGCCAACGAAGATGGTCGGTTTTCTATTAAGTTCGAAACCTGTGAAGTGAAAGAACTTCGAATCAAAACCCAGTATAGTATGGATTCAACCATTACTGTAACGCTCAATAAGATTATTGAAGATGCCATTCATGCCTACTTCAGGAAAAAAGAAAACCACTTTAGCATAGCGCTTCCTACGCTTGATACCTTTTTGCCATATACCTACCCAGTTGAAAAAAATAAGTTTGGCATCTCCTTGAAAGCCTTAAAAACAGTGGGTTCCGAATCAATGGTGGCTGCTTTTAACCTTATGGGTTACAAAGGAGGCAATCCTGACGAATTATCAGATTTTGCACGTAACAGCAGTGTTGGTATTGCTGTTGCCGAAATGGCTATGAATAAGGTCTTTAATTTCTTTTGGGACCATACTTACCTTGAAAAAAGCTTTTACCGGAAAGATACCTTTCATATAAATCTGGTGGATGATGTTCTTGGTGTACTTACAAAAATTGCTGATTTTATTACTTCTACAGCCATTAAATTTGTTACGTTCGGGTTTGTCGATGAACATGTTACTTATTTGGGAAGCGATTTTGAATATACCATCGACGTCAATTTTAACAATAAACCTACGTTTGACATTAGTGCCGGTAATCTGGTATCGATTTATAATTTTGGGTTCGATCTTTTTCTTCGTTTGCAAATGTATGTAACAGTTGAACACACCCTGGCTATCGATACTTCTGGCCCTATACCGGATGAATGCACTCCTTGGGACGATGATAAAGTGATTTCGAAAGAGAGAAAAACAATAAAAGTATTTGATATAGGCGTGCCTGTAAAAAACATCTGGATAAGAAAAGCTACAGGCGAAATTATACTTGACGAAAAAGAACATGCACTGGTTTGTAAAGTAAAAGATTTCGATTTTCGTTTGTCTGATTTTATTGGCGACGACTGCATTTTCCTCAAACTTCCGGCCGTAATAATTGATTTGCTGGTAGCAAAATACAAACAGAAAATTATTGATGTTATTCCTCCGTTTGTGGTATCGCCAAAAATTTCTTTCGATATTTCGAAACTTACTGATAAAATCGACCCGATTCATGTTACACCGGGTTTGACGGTTGCCCCTCCCGATATTCCCTGGAAATTAAATGTAGAACTGAACAAACTTGAAATAACCGATTCTGAAGCTATTGTTGCTGCCCTGGCCTCGTTTGATGAACTCAATCGGGTTATTTTCCCGGTTCCAAAGTATGTTGTAAACGAAAATAACCATGAAATCCATAAGTCGGGATGTGATTCTATTATGGATACTTATGAACTTCATCAAAAAGGTTATTATTTGCTCGACCAGGCATTGAAAAATAATAACGATGGTTGCAAAAAATGTTTGCCTGCCTATCACAAAAAATAAATTTTTTGTGTAAATTTGATTGTCAAAAATACTGCGAAGCGGATCATATTGGATTACTGGTAGTTTGGTTAATGACTAGTTCAGTGATGAAATAGAAAAAACATTTAAATCGAAAGAGCCATACTTAAGTTCAAGATTCAGCTTCGCTCTTTTGTAGATGAGCCTTAAAAGGCAAAACGCAAAAGACCGGTAAATTCTTTATTTATCGGTCTTTTGCGTTTTAAAGCTTTTAGCTTTCCCTTTTCCCATGCAAAAGTAAATTTACGGCCTGTTCGAGCGATCCGGCCTGAATAACTTCTCCTGAATTGACAAAGAAAATTTCATCCGCATTTTCAATGGTATTCAGGCGGTGTGCAATGATTACGCGTGTTGTCGATTCCGGTAATTTTTGCAGAATGGTTTCCAGCATTTGCTCGGTAATAGTATCAATATTGGCAGTTGCTTCGTCGAGAATTAGTAATTCGGGTTTGCGCAAAACGGCGCGCATAAAGGCAATCAACTGTTTCTGGCCCAAACTGATGCCGTCGCCGGTGGTGGTTACCTTGGAGTCGAGTCCCGAGTCGAAACGGCTCAACAGACTTTCCAGACCCGATTCTTCAATAACTTTCGAAAGCTCATCGTTCGTCAGGTTTTGGTATTCGCCATTTCCGTAAAGAATATTGTCGCGAACAGTTCCGGTAAACAGGAATGGTTCCTGCAAAATGAAGCCAATCTTTTGTGTCCGTTCAGCCGGTTCGAACGAACGAATGTCTTTCCCTTCGAGGAAAATCAAGCCTTTCGATCCGTCGTACAAACGGGCAATCAGCGAGGCAGTGGTTGTTTTACCGCCGCCGGTCGGTCCAACAAATGCGTAAGTTTTACCACGTTCAAGCGTAAAATTCACATGATACAACACTTCTTTCCCGTTTGGATAAGTAAACGATACATTTTTAAACGAAAGATATACTTCTGATTTATCGGTGCAATGCCCCGGAATTACCTGAAGATTGGTTGACAGCGAAAGAATTTGCGAAATACGGTCCCACGCTGCCATTGCTGTTTGAAACGAAGCCCACAACGCTGCCAGCTGACGTAAAGGATGGTAAAAATTATTGATGTACGACAAAAAGCTGATGAGCAAACCTATCGTGAAATGGCCGGTTGAAATGAGGTAAATACCAAATGCCAGCACAATCAACTGCCCGATGTTGGCCGTAAAACCATATACCGGCATGAAAATGTTGTTGGCCAAACCTGCACCAATGGCCGTGTTGTAGTTCTTTTGATTAGCCTCATCAAAACGTTCGCGGAAATAATCGCGGCGGTTGAAAGCCACAATCACCTTGAAATTGTTGAGGCTTTCCTGAATCTCGGCGCTTAAACCGCCCGTACTTTTCAGGTTAGCAGCATTTCGGGCCTTCACCCAGGGCGAAATCGACTTGGTAAATATCCAGATGACAACCGCAGGAATTAAAGCGGCTAGCCCCAGTTCAGGATTAATACTGATCAGGAAAATTCCGGAACCAATCATGGTAAAAATGCTGCCAATAAACTGCATCAGCGATTGCGAAAAAAACTGGTTCAGTTTATCGGTGTCGTTGTTGATGCGCGAAATAAGGTCGCCAGCCTTGTTTTGGTTAAAGAAATCGACCGGTAATTCCTGAAGTTTGGTAAAAACAGCATTCCGGAGACTGAATAACATGCGGATTCCGACGCCGCCCATCATGTTCATTTGTATGTAATTGGTGCCAAATGCTGTGAGATAAATCGCGAATAAAAGAATGGAGTAGCGAATTACGCCGTCGTATTGTTTGGCCTGAATAAAGGTATCGATGGTGTGCCCAACCAAGTATGGCCCAAGCAGGCTGAGTCCGGCATTGATTAAAATGATGATCAGCGCGAGCGTGACCGTGTGTTTTTCTTCTTTGATGAGGTCGAGCAATTTGCGCAAAGCCGCCAGGGTTGACTTTTTCTGATCGGCTGACGGGGCGGTTTGTAAGAGGTTATAATTCATGATTCGTAATGGCTTGTGCTACGTTGTGAATTTTCGATCTGCACGTATTCGGTGCAGGTTTCCATGAGTTCGCGGTGTGTTCCGGCGGCAATAATTTCGCCTTCCATCAGCAGTATAATTTGCTCAAACCGCTTAACCGATGCCACTTTCTGAGTTACCGAAATCAAGGTCAGATCAGGATAATTGGCTTCGAGGTTTTTCAGAATTTTCTTTTCTGTTTCACGGTCAACACGTGCTGTAAAATCGTCGAGCAGCAAAATTTTGGGGTTTATCGCCAACGCCCGGGCCAGCATAATGCGCTGCTTTTGTCCGCCCGAAAGGCTTGTGCCGCGCTCCGAAACTACGGTGTTCAGCTTTTCAGGAAGCGAGTCGATAAAGTCTTTCAGTTCGGCTGTTTGTATGGCTTTTTCGAGCGATTCGTCGGTTACCTTATCGCTGAAAGCAATGTTTTCGCGCAGGCTCATGTTAAAAATAACGCTGTCCTGAAGTACAAAACCAATCTGGCTGCGGAACGAATTTTTGTCGTACAGGTCAATTTTTTTTCCATCGTACAAAATGGCTCCGCTGTCGGGCTTGATGAGGTCGGTGAGCAGATTCAGTAACTGGCTTTTGCCCGCAGCCGTTGGACCAATAATGGCTACGTGCGTGACACCTTTTACTTCCAGCGAGATATTTTTTAAAACCGGTTTTTCGCCATACGAAAGCGAAACATTCCGAAGCTCAATATCTCCTTTCAAGGGTTCTGCAATTGTCCCTTCTTCTTCGATATCCGGAGCGTCCAAAACCTCAACAATACGGCCATACGACGCAGATGCCTGCGCGATGATGTTGCTCATGAACCCAATAATGATGATCGGGAAAATGAGCAAAGCCAGGTAGCTGTTGAAGGCTGCAAAATCGCCGAGCGACATTGTTCCTGAAATCACAAAATGCCCGCCAAGCATCAGAATAGTTAAACTTGCCAGGTTGGCTGTAAATGTGATAATCGGTATCAAAGCTGCAAACAAGCGAAGAATGCCTAAGCCCACGTTTCGGGCGTCGGTATTGGCTTCCAGAAATTTATGATATTCGGTTTGCTGCGCATTTAAAACCCTGATAATTGCCGAACCCATGATGCTTTCGTTAATCACCTTGTTCAGCCAGTCGATAATTTCGCGGCTACGTTTGAATAAAACCCGTGCTTTCTTCAGGATAAACGCAAATGTTCCGCCAATAATCGGGATGATCGCAATAATTGGAATAGCGAGCTTGTAATTAATCATGACCAAAAGAACACAGGTGCCAATAATCATGAAGGCCGACGAAAACATGGTGGCAACCGCCATCGACACAAACATCTTGATCGAATCGATGTCGGATGTGAGGTTGGTTAAAAGCTTTGAAGGATTGGCTTTCAGGATATACGAATAGCTTTGGCGCGAAATTTTGTCGGATAATCGTTTGCGCAGATCCAGCGCAACTTTTTCCGACGAAAATGTTTGCACCACGCTTTGCAGATAGGTGAACAGGAAAATAACAAAGGCAGCAATCAGGAACTCGGTAACAACCGTTTTAAGCGAAAAAGTTCCGGCAGAAAATGAGTCAATGCCTTTGGATATGATTTTGGGAACCAGCAGGTTTACGCCGTTACTTAGCAATGCAAACAGCACCAGAAGGGAAATCATTCCCCGGTAGGGTTTCAGTAAACTAAATACGGAGGGCTTTGATGGTTTGGTATTTTGACTTGGGTCTTTTGATTTTTTCATTATTTAAATCAATTGAAAACAATAGATACAAAGAAACAGCAAAAGTGTTTATGTTTTCAGGCAATAAGTGTTAAGAATGAAATAATGTGGTACTCGAATTTGTATTTTTATACGAACTCACCCCCTGTACCTGACGGTGCTTCCCCCTCTTTACCAGAGTAGAGAGGGGAACGGCCGCCTTGCAGACGTCGGGGATGAGTACAAAAAATACGACAATAAATTGTTCCTGTTACTTCTATGGAAACCTAAAGGCAAAAAATTGAGCGAATGTTTGGTTCATTCGCTCATTATTTATCGGCCTTACTCTTTTTCTTCTTCTTTTTTGGTGTAGCAACGCGACCACGGAGACTGGTGCAAACGAAGGTGTTCACGGAACTGTTCGCGTTCTTCGGGAGTCATTTTTGCCCATTTATCGTGCATTTTACTGTGGTAATGGTCGTGGTGTCGGCGGCCATGACAGCCAAAACCCAGAATCATTCGCGATAAAATCATCAGTCCAACGGTTTGCCAGAATGTAATTTCGGGCAGGTGGAATAGGGCGGGCATCAGCCAGTTCCACAGGTACATGGCAGCAAAGCCAAAAGCGATAAGCCCTGCTATACCCAGAGGTATAAACAAATACCAGCGTTTCTTAAAATTTCTGTTCATTGTATCAGTTTTTAAAATTTATTAATTCGTCGTAAAGCTCCTGAAGCCGATAGCGGAGAAACAGCACTGCGTATCGTTTCCTGGAGATCAAAGTATTGACAGTAACCCCGGTTTGTTCCGAAATTTGCTTGAACGAAAGCCCCTGCATCTCGGTGAGTTCAAATGCCTGACGCTGTTCTTCGGGTAGTTCGGCCAGCGCTTCCTCCAGCTCTTCCCACACCATCGAACGCAAATACTCGGTTTCGGGTGTGCTGCCGTTGTCGAACATCAGGTCGCGCATTTCGGACACAAAGATGTCGTTGTCTTTGTCATCGTAAATTTCGGGGAGCGATTCGGGCTTCTTTTTCCGGTACATGTCGGTGATGCGGTTTCGCGCCACGGTGTACATCCAGGCTGCCACCTGGTCAATGGGCTTCAAGAGGCGGTCGGCATCGGCCAGTTGAAAGTAAACATCCTGGAGAACATCGTCGGCGTCTTCCACGTTCTTCACCCGCTTGCGTATGAAGCCCTGCAAACGGTCGCCATACGTTTTTACTACTTCAGGTATGTTTATCTTTTTTGTCACGCTCGTGGTTGCCGGGTTCGCGTCAGCCTGAATCATTTCCATGTTTAAAACCTCGGTTCCTGTCATTTCTGTTGTTTCTGTTTTCTGTTTTTGGCCTGAAAGGGTTTGACCCGGTGCACCGGGTTCATTCACCTTTCAAAGCCTGAAGCACTGCTTACAACAGGGTTGACGAACGAGGCTGACGAATATTTTAAAAGTAGTGAAAAATTTAATCGAAATAGCCATGTGCGCTAAAGCCCGCACCAACCGAAAATGAATAAATGGCTATTCCATTTCGTTGAGATCATCAAAAAAATGGAAATGCTAATACGCAGATTATAAGACGATAAACAAAAATTTATACACATGAATAATTTTAGTCGATATTTCTTCAGGTAAATCCGTTTTAAAACTTCAGGCATGAAAAAGCTTTCTTTCGCCGCGATGCGGCTCAATAGGTTAGGCACCGATATTATTTCGACCATACTGTTGTCGCTAACGCGACTTATTTAGGCGCAGTGCGCCGTTAGTATGGTAGAATAACAGAATGAAATTTGACAGAAGCGCGTAGCGCTGATACCTGCAATTAAAAACGATTTCCCTGGCTATTTAATGGCCAGCATCAAGCGCTTCCACAATTCATTGTCGAAATTCGAAAGCGCGTAGGTAATTGGAGCGTTTGAAGGCGCGCCGTGCCTGATGATTACCAAATCTTTGCTCTTTACCACATATATTTTCTTGTCGCCGTAGCCGAGCGCAGCAATCCAGTCAGCCGGAGCATAAGGCACTAAACCTCCCGAAAAAACCTCGCCGGTGGTGCCGGGCAGCATGTAGGCTGACTTCCCATTGAGCCACCATAAGTATCCATACGACGGATTAAGCGATTGCGACGAATTGGTCATGGCCTTAAAATATTCAGAATCGTTCATCAAGGTGGTTCCGTTCCATTTCCCGTCCGACATTATCATCAATCCAAAACGAGCCATATCTCTTCCAGAGCACGACATCGACGGGCCTCCTCCCGGTTCCACGTCCCAGAATGAGTTTTGCATTCCTATTTTACTCCACAACTGGGCATTTGTGTATTCGTCGTTTGTTTGCTTGTAGGCGGCTGCCAAAACCTCGTAAATTTTATGGTAGGCAATGGTGTTGTAATACCATTTGGTGCCCGGCTCTGCTTCGTAAATCAGGTTTTCGGTTAGTCCGCTGGTCATGGTAATTAGATGTTTTACCGTTATTTTATTCTCACGAATCGCCAGCGCGTTCGACCAGCCAGTGCCTAAATAATCGCTCACTTTTTTATTGATGTCGAGTTTTCCTTGTTCCTGAGCCAAACCGATGAGGAAACTGCCAACGCTCTTTGTGGCTGAGAATATTCGTGCTGGACTGGTTGCAGTGAATCCGCCCCAGTATTTCTCGGTTACAATACGCCCTTTCCACAAAATGATAAAGGCTGTTGAATTGTTCTCGCGCACGTACTCAATCGCATCCTTTAACTTGAGGGTATCCCATCCCAAGGTCGTCGGAGAAATAGTTTCCCAGGTATTACCGGTCAATGGCGGATAATATATGTTGGTGGGCAGCGGGGCAGGATCGGGCTCTGGGTTGTTCTTGCCGCATGCTTCCAGCAGCGTAACAGAGGCCAGGATTAGGAAAATTAAATAGGTTTTCATGTACGATGTGTTTGATTGCTTACTCTATTTTCTGAACCATAATAACAATTTGATACCGGTTATGGTTAGATGTTAAATCGTGCCCTGAAAAATTCCCGAAAAATGATCCTACAGTTATCCGTCAGTTGAAACTGACGGCAAAGAATAGTGTTTTGAAAAATGGTTGTGTCGTTGTAGAAAAGTCTATCCTTTGCCGTTCCGCTTTAGCGAACGGTTAGAGATTAGCGGCTTACCAAATCCTTCAACGTTTGTCGCAGGATGTTCACTTCCATTTCCAGCTCTTTGATGCGGGCTTGCAGGTTCTCAACTTCAGTGCGGTCTTCGGCAATCGAAAAGTCGGGCTCTTTGTAAGGCAGTTTGGCCGCTATTTCACGGAAGAAATTGTATTGCAGAAACTCCGAAAGTTCGGCCAGCCGCTGTACCTGTAAGGTTGAGCGTTTCAGCATTCCTACTATCGACGAATGGCTTATCTTCATTCCGCGCGACAAATCGGTTGCATTGATGTGCTTGCGCGCCATTTCGCGCTTAATCATGGGGAGTATGGCTAGTTGTTCCATTGCGTTGATTTTTAGAATAATTGATCCTAAAAGTAACAAAACTTATTTGAAATACATCAACAGATAGGTATTTAATATTAAAAGTGATGTTTTTTAAATCAGTTAATTGATTTAAAACAACAAATTTTATTGTATTTCACTAAAATCTGATGTTAAAAACATTATTATTTAGCTACATTTGTAAAAATATTATTCTTTTTACTTAAAACTTGATGTTTTTTACATATATTTTGATGTATAAAGACTAAAAATTATACCTGAATGGCGGCAGTGCATTTAGTGAGCAGGTGACTCGAAGTCACCTGCTCACTAATCAAAAAGACTGCACTTTAAGAGGCTTTTGCTTTACTCTGCCGTTCGGTTTTAGCGAACAGTTTTGGTTTGCCAGTTGAGGGATATGTGTTCCAACCTTATTTTAATAGTGCAACCTCAGTAGAAACAGGACATCTATAATACCCAACCTCATTACCTTATTTCGGGTTGATGATCTTTCGATAGAACTTTATAACCATTCCGTCCGAAAAAATAATATGGTTTCTATCCATTGTTTTTACGGGGACGGTTTTCGTTTGCGCATTTAAATTCCGGGCTTCGTTTCACTTTACCCGGGGCTATTCTGATTTATCCCTTTTCAGGGATTACGTTATTCTTTTTTCAGAAATACATTGGGAACCTGAGGCAATCCAGCCCATTGGGCAATGTTGTTATAACCCTTGGCAATATCCTGCGCAATATTAATTCCCTTTTCAATCCCTTTAATAGTTTTGCAAAGTGAGGATTTTTCATCTCCTAACTTTTCAGCAAAACGTTGCAATCCCGCAGCAATCCCTTTTTTCTTTAGTTCCGCAGGTTTGGTGCATTCCTCTGCCTCTGCAAGCAACTCGGCGGCTTCTTTCAGCTCTTTGGCTTCTTCTGTTTTACCTGATTTGTTGAGTTGCCGGGCGAGATCGTTCAGATTTCCTTGTAAACTGACGTTACAATCCTTAAAATTAAAGGTGTTGTGAGTTGATTGATCCAAATATTGACTACCTGGACCAACTAATAAAGTTTGAGCATTTACGTGGTAGTTATTCACGGTATAGGTCAAATTAATTTGTTGTCTGGTTTTGTCATCGTAATAGGGAATGTTATCTTGAAAATGATTGAAAATTTTCTGATCAGCCAACCACAAAGGGTCTTGTTTTTCTATTTCTTCTGGCATTTCACCAAAACGCTGGACGCGATATTGCAATTCCGGTTTTTTGCTTTTGTATCCTTCAAAAATTCCGTTCAAGGTTTCTCTTAAGGCACTTAGATATTCCGTTTGGTTAGGGCCTTTGACGGATACGGTTATCGTTCTGTCGTCGGTTTCCCGAACCAAGGCAATCGTTCCTTTGATTTTTTCAAGAATTACACCGCTACGCCAAACCAGGTATTGTTTGGCTTCCTTTTTAATTTCCTCGTTGTGCTTTACAATGAAACGCGAAATGGAATCGGGCATTATTGGCTGATCGGCTTTATAGCGAGCCATTAAGCTTTCGCCAATCTGGAATTGGGGCATATTGGCAGGCTGATCTTCATGCAGCAGGCGAGGGATAATCAACACATCTTTCCCTTTTTCCTCATAAGCAAGCTCGTATTTTTTCATCAACTCGTATAAAAAGCGATGCTGGCTTTCGGGGTAACGCGCTAAATCATTTTCAAAAACCTGACTGAATTCCCCTAGTTTTAAGCAATGTTTGCGCTGATTGTTGGCCCAGTTAATAATCCGGTACACTCCATTGCTGATCCATTCCGGGTTAAGCACCAGCGTATTGTATCCCGAAATGTCTTTATACCATAGACTGATGCCCAAATCATGAAGATCGGATAATAAACTGTCTATCTTCTCCTTTTCTACCTGACATTTTTCTGCGATGGCCTCAAATTCGTTCCGTTTGATCAATTCTTTGCCATTCTTGTCGCCGTTATTAAAAAGTTTTTCCAATTCATATTTTACCTTGTATGAATTGGCTGGTATTTGCAATTTATTCCACAAGGGATTGTTATTGATGTATTCGGCCACTTCCTGTCGAAAGCTTTCCAGTTTTTCATGGTCATCACGGATTGAAAACGTGCAAACATCAATGATCGGATATTGCTCTTTCAGTCTGTTTACGGGTACCTCCACTGCATGAGCATCGCGCTTGTTAACCAGGATAAGGGCTTTCGAATATTTTCCATAGTTTTTCATGTGGTCGAGCCAATATTCCAGTCGGTTGCGTCCTTCAGTGCGCCCATCGTAAACAATGATATACAGGCAACGTTCCGACAAAAAGAACTGGTGCACGGCGTGGGTAACCGTATGCCCGGCAAAATCCCAGATATGCACGGTTACATTTTCCTTTTCTAATTTCCATACTGAAGTATCTACGCCAGGAGTACTCTCTTCATCGGTGGTCATAATAGCGTTGGGGTCTTTAAGCCTTCGTGCCAAACAGGTTTTCCCGGCGCCTTTATCTCCCAATATCAGGATACGCGCCTCGTTTAAGCGTTCAACCCCTTGTTCCTCCAGATCTTCTAAGTAACGGCCGACTTCGGCGGCACCTTTGTTCCTTATTTCGGCTGGTACATATAGTCTTTGTTGTAAAGCCTCCATATCCACTTTAAAATCGTTATCAAAAATGGATTGGTAAAGCCGGGCCCAATAGCTGCACCCGTTGTCCTCCAACGCCTTTTGAAAGTTTTCCCAAACCGGGCCATACCAATTGATCCAGTCCCCCCCTCCTAAAGTTTTATTTTCCAGAAGTTCATTGAGGATTAGGTGGAAAAAATAATTTATGTCGTCGGCTTTGGCGGCTTTGGCGGCTTTGGCGGCGGCGTAGGCGGCGTAGGCGGCTTTGGCGTAGGCGGCTTTGGCTTTGGCTTTGGCTTTGGCGTCGTCGGCGGCATAGGCGGCATAGGCGGCATAGGCGGCGGCTTTAGCGGCGTAGGCGTTGTAGGCGTTGTAGGCGTTGTCGGTGGCTTTGGCGGCGTCGTCGGCGTCGTCGGCGGCGGCTTTGGTGGCATAGGTGGCGGTGGCGGCGTAGTAGGCGGCGTAGTAGGCGTCGTCGTCGGCGAGGGCATCGTAGGCGAGGGCGTAAGAGATATCCAGAGCATAAAGAATAGCCTGTAAATGCTTTTGCCGGTCTTCTTTTTTCCAGAAATCGAAATTTCCTTTTACACCCAAAAACGGTAAAGCGCGCACGGCACAACGCCAGGTAAACCTTACCACTTCTTCAGGGCTTCGCTTTTGAAGTTTTTCTTCAACTTGTTCCCTGAAAAGATCTATTTCATTTTTTTCTTCAGAGGTATCAACTAATTTTATTTGCTGTTTCTTTTTAAAAGGATTTTTCATAGGAGTAACTTGGTTAGTTGTTTTTCGAAGTGAAGTGTCTTGGTTGCCAATAGTCGATTTCAAAGGTTTCACCCTAATGGTGAAACCTCTAAGGTAGCTGTTAACTAAACATACGAATTCAAATATAAGCTACTTTTGTTGATTTTATTTCTGTTAACCAAATCTATTTCAAATAAAAATCCCCCAAAGTTTCTACATTTTAGGGGATCTCGATATCCTTTACCGTTCGGCTTTAGCGAAGGGCTTTTAGTGAGCGGGTGACTTTGAGTCACCCGCTCACTAAAGCGCTTACTCTTTTATCGAGTATGCCAGTAATGCTTCGCCGTGGCGGATGTACAAAATGCCGTTGTGAATGACACGGTGAGAGAAATTCTGAATGTTAATTGATTTCAGCTTAAAAGTATGTGGTTTCAGGAGATAATTACAGCCAATATCAACCAAAATCGAACGGAAAATTAAGTTTTCCTGAAATCTATGTTTGCCATTGAGATAAGACAAATAGCTGTCTATCTTTGCCGCCCTGAAAAAACACACGAATGCCCTACGTAAACAATACCATGATCATTCGCCGACAGCTGGTTAGCAAGGTTGTCAGGCTTTTCAACGAAGGTCGCCTGGTTGAAGGAATTGACCGTATCCCGCTCGAAATGTCGCCCCGCGAAATACCAGCGCAACGCCGTTGCTGTATTTATAAGGAACGCGCAGTAGTCAGGTATAAACTGATGCCAATTTTAGGGCTTGGAATCGATGAAGAGCAGGACGAGCTGACGCCACTTTCGGAATTTGCCCGAATGGCGGTGGATCGCACTGAAACCTCGAAAAAGGTGCTTACCGTGGTTGATGAAGCCTGCACCTCGTGTGTGAAGGTAAGTTATGTGGTTACCAACATTTGCCGGGGTTGCGTGGCTAGTCCGTGTATCATGAACTGCCCCAAGAACGCCATCCGGTTCAATGCTTCGGGAAATGCCGAAATAAAATCGGATAAATGTGTCAACTGCGGGCTGTGTAAAGAGGCTTGTCCGTATCATGCCATTGTGTATGTGCCGGTTCCGTGCGAAGAAGTTTGCCCCGTAAATGCCATTACAAAAAATGAACAGGGCATTGAGCAAATCGACGAATCGAAATGTATTTACTGCGGAAGGTGCCAGAATGCCTGTCCGTTTGGCTCCATTTTCGAGATTTCGAACCTTGTTGATGTTTTGAAAAGCATTAAAGAAGGGCAGGAGACGGTTGCTATGGTAGCGCCTGCACTGATGGGGCAATACGATGTTCATCCGGCCAGAGTGTTGAATGCCATCAAAAAAATAGGTTTTAGCAGCGTGGTTGAGGTTGCCCGTGGCGCCGAGATAACTACACGTAACGAAGCCAAAGAACTGGTGCATAAACTGGAGGAAGGCGCACCGTTTATGACGACTTCCTGCTGCCCGTCGTATGTGGAGCTTACCAAAAAACACGTCGAAGGAATACGCCCTTATGTTTCTGATACCGGCTCGCCCATGCACTACACAGCCGAAATGGTGAAAGCGCAAAATCCGGAGGCCAAAACCGTGTTTATCGGGCCGTGTATTGCCAAACGCAAAGAGGGGATCGATAACCCCTATGTTGACTATGTACTGAGCTTTTCGGAACTGGATACCATTTTTGAGGCGCTGGACATTAAGCCGACCGATTGCGACGAAGTTTCGCTGGATCAAATTACCGGGGTTGCGCGTGGGTTTGCCGTTTCAGGAGGTGTTATAGCAGCTGTGAAAGCCGAGGGATTGCAAATTGATGTAAAAACCTTGCAGGTTGACGGACTGAATAAAAAATCGATTAACCTGCTGAAAGCGTTCTCGAAAGGAAAAGCTCCGGCACAGTTTATTGAAGTGATGGCCTGCGAAGGCGGCTGTATTGCCGGTCCGGTGAGCCACTCAAATCATCAGAAAGCCAAACGCAACTTCGACAAAGGCATGGAGCTGATTGCCAATTAAGTTGTACGAATAAGCAAATGTCGTATTCTATTTTCGTTGTTTTATTGACTCACCCCAAGCTCGCAACGCTCGCTTTTCCCCTCTCTACGAGGTAGAGAGGGGGACGTCCGACTTCGGCGTGAGCTCAGTCGAACGCTAGCGGAGGTGGGGTGAGTCCAAAAAAAATACGACAATAAATTTTGCCAATTACTTAGCACTTGTTCTGTCAAAGGTTTTTGCATCAGCCTGTTTTTTTGTCCTGAAAATGATTTTAACTTGCGGTTGTTTCCATTATTCAACCAATTTAACCGATGAGCCGCAAGTACGAGATCAACGAAAAATGGATTAAAGCCTCCATTTTAGGAACCATATGGGCCGCTTCAGAAATAGTTTTGGGTAGCTTTTTGCATAATCTGCGGATTCCGTTCAGCGGCAATATTTTAACAGCAATTGCCATTATTCTGCTCATTTCGTTTAGTTATCGCTGGAAAGAAAACGGGCTTTTCTGGCGCGCCGGGTTGATCTGTGCGCTGATGAAAACCATTTCGCCAAGTGCTGTGATTTTTGGCCCCATGATCGCCATTTTCAGCGAGTCTGTCCTGATCGAACTTTCCATTCGTTTGTTTGGCCGCACTTTTATTGGCTTTGCAGTTGGATCAATGCTGGCCATGTCGTGGAATTTGTTCCAGAAGATTGTCAACTTCCTTATTTCGTATGGTTTTAACATTGTTGAGCTGTATTCGAGTCTGATTAAACTGGCACAAAAACAACTCAATATTCAAACCGATATTCTTTGGTTGCCATTGATTGTACTGCTCATTTTGTTTGCCTTGTTTGGTTTATTTTCAGCCATTGTGGGTATAAGAACCGGACGTAAACTTCAGCAACAGCTGCCAGTTGGTTTTAAATTACCGCAGAATTCGCACCCCGTTTCAGGAAAAAGAAGCAGTCAGGAATTTTCGTATAGCCTGTTGTGGTTGCTGGTTAACGTGATTCTGATTGTTTTGGCTTTGGTTCTCCAGAATTTCTCGAAGCCTGTTTACTGGATTTCATTTATTTCGGTGGCTGTTGTTATTTGGGCTTTTCGCTACAAACGGGCCATGCGCCAGCTGTCGAGACCCGGTTTCTGGCTCTTTTTCGTCGTTATTACCATGCTCACTTCGTTTGTTTTCACCGAAGTTCAGGGCAAAAGCTGGCAGGAAGGTTTGCTGATCGGTTTGCAAATGAATTTCAGGGCAATACTTATTATTACAGGCTTTTCGGTGTTGGGAACCGAGCTTTACAACCCGAAAATACGTGGATTTTTCCTGAAAACTTCGTTTAAGCAATTGCCTTTGGCGCTCGAACTCTCGTTCGAGAGTTTGCCGGATATGATTTCGCGTATTCCTGAATTTAAAGTAGTTTGGCGAAATCCGGTTTCGCTGGTTTTTAGTGTGGTGCAGCAGGCCGAAATGAAGTTGCACGAATTGAACGACAGGCTTCAGAAGCTCCCAAAGGTTTGCATTATTTCAGGAACTGTTGGCGAAGGAAAAACGTCTTTTTTACTTGATCTGGCCGATGAGCTGAAAAGGCAGAATCTTCAAGTCGGTGGTTTTTTATCGCTTCGGATGATGGAAAACGGCGAAACAACCGGTTATGATCTTCTTGATTTGAAAACGAATGAAAAACACCGCTTTTTACGAAGCAATTCCGCAGAAAAAAGCACGAACAGGATTGGCCGGTTTGCCATTTATGACGAAGGATTGGAGGCCGGAAGGCAAATTCTGGCAGAGGCAAATTCCAACAATTTTGATGTGCTTATTATTGATGAGGTGGGCAAGCTTGAACTAAAAGGTGGCGGATGGGCCGATCAGTTGCGAAAACTGCTGGATTCGACCAATGCAAGGATTATTTTGGCTATTCGCAAAGGTTCGGAATACGAGATGCTTGCCCATTTCCAGATTCTAAAATACGAGATTATCCCGGTTGGAAAAATAAATCTGAACGATTGTGCCGTGCGGATTTCAGCAGAAAAATGAACCACATAGGCGCATAGTTCACATAGGTTTTTAAAATTATTTTCTCTATGTGTTCTATGTGTCTATGTGGTTTTTATCTATTTATTATTTCATTTGTTCGTTCCAGCCCGAGCGATCAGGAGCTGCCGGTGCATTTACCTTTTTAACCGGTTTTTCCTGAAGCTGTTTCAGCAGAACTTCAACGGCTTTTTCAATGCATGGATCGATGCCTTTAGCTAATTGTTCTGGCCGATCAACCACTTCGATATCTGGCGAAACGCCTGTTCCTTCAATGATCCAGTTCTCGTTTTCATCGAAAATACCGAAACGGGGAACAGCAATATAACCACCATCAACCAGTCCGGCATTGCCCGACATACCAACCAATCCGCCCCAGGTGCGGGTTCCGATTAATGTTCCCAAACCTTTTTTGCGGAAATAATAGGGGAAAGCATCGCCGCCTGATGATGAATAACCATTGGTCAACATCACTTTAGGACCATTGTGCGCTACGCCAGGGGTTTTCATGGGCGACAAACCGTTACGCTGCCAGTAACTCAGTGTTTTACGTTCGAGCAAACCAGTCATCACATCCGGAATAAAACCGCCGCCATTGTAACGGTCGTCAATAATCAGCGCTTCTTTTTCGTTGAATTCGTACATGCCCCGGAACAATTCGCGGTTGCCGTCATTCGAAGTGTTGGGCACATAAATGTATCCAATTTTTCCGCCTGAAAGTTTATCAACCAAAGCGCGGCGTTCGTTCACCCAGTTCAGGTTAAGCAATTCAAGTTCGCTGCTGATTGGCCGAATGGTTGAAGTACGGGCGCCAGCTTCCGAAGGAATTGAATTTACTGTAATTTCAACCGGTTTGCCAACGGTATTTTCGAGCAATTCGTAAGGGTTCATGCTTAAAGAAACCGGTTTGCCGTTGATTGCAAGCAGGTAATCGCCGGTTTTCACGTTTACGCCCTGCTCGGTGAGTGGCGAGCGGCGAAGCTCGTTCCAGTTTTCGCCGTCGTAAATTTTGGCAATTTTGTATTTTCCGGTAGCCTGATCAGCAACCAGTTCAGCGCCAAGCAAACCGGAGTCAACACGCTTAACTCGTTCAAAATCGCCCCAGTCAACATAGCTGTGGCCGGTATTGGTTTCCGAAATAATTTCACCCAAAATGTAATCCAGATCGGCCCGGTGGCTTACCGAATTTACCAATGGACTGTAACGGTCGTGAATCGCTTTCCAGTCAACTCCGTGCATGTTGCTTACATAGAAGAAGTCGCGGAAAATACGCCAGCCATCGGTGTAAATCTGGTTCCATTCTTTGCGCGGATCAATTTTCATGATCACATCATCCAGGTTTAACCGGCCAGCGCCCGATTTTTGTCCCGGGCTAACTTTGGCAATGCCCAGATCGCGGCCCGAGCGGTAAATCATCATTTTTCCTTCGGCACTAATAATGGCTTGACCAACGCCATCCATCACTTCTTCATCTTTTTTATCTTCGATGTTGAATTTGTGCAAAGAGCCTTCAGTAATGTACAGGATACCGCCATCAACAGCAATCAGGTTGCGGTATTCGCTCGATCTCATTGGGAAGGCAGTTATTCGCGAATTAATACCATCGAAATCAATAGTCACCGATTTTGGCATTGCAACAGCCGGTTTTTCTTCAGATTTAGCTTTTTTATCTTTTCCCTTTGAAGGCTCTGCAACAGGCTTTTCTGCTTCTTTTACCGTTTCAACATCATTTTTATCCTGGAAAAGTTTTGGAGCATCAGCATTCAGGGCAACCGCATAAATCCGGGCCGATTTGTTGTACAGGTAATCGAATTCGAAACTGCTGAAATCGAGGTTGAAATCGCGGTCGGAAATAAAATAAATGTATTTGCCATCAACCGAGAAAACCGGTGCGCCATCGTTAAACCGGTCGTCGGTAAGCTGTTTATTTTCAGCTTTGTCAATATTATACACCCAAACAGCGCCCAAGCCGTTTTCACCTTCCTTGTCGTATGTAATCCATTTGGAGTCGGGCGAAAACGAGTACGACTGAATTTCACTTCGGTCGGCATGGGTTACCACGGTTGTTTTGCCCGATTGAACATCAACAAGTTTAAGTTGCGAGGTACGGTCGGAATACAGCAAATATTTACTGTCAGGCGACCATTCAGAGTCGTATTTCCAGGCGGTTGAACCAAAAGTAAGCTGTTTGGGAGTCGCGCCTTTCTTGTTTTCGAGCAGGTAAATTTCGTACTCGCCTGTTGCATCCGAGTAGTACGAAATGTATTTTCCGTCGGGCGACCAGCGTGGGTAAATTTCGCGAACGCCCTGAGTATTGGTGAGGTTGTACGTTGGACCGTTTTCAGCCGGAACCGAGAAAATATCGCCACGAGCCGAAATCAATGCGCGTTTTCCGGTTGGTGAAATTTCGAACGCCTGAAGATTGTCTTTTACATTTTTGTAGTAAGGCAAAATATTCGGGTTATCGAAATGAATGCTCACCGTAACTTTTTCTTCTTTTCCTGAATTCAGGTCGAGTTTGTACAAATATCCGCCATTTTCATACACCATTTGGCCATTTTCGCCTGAAGGCCACATACAATCGAAATCAGCGTGTTTGGTGAGCTGTTTCAAGGCTTTTGTGGATGTATTGTATTGGTAAATATTCAGTTTCAGGTCGCGGTCGGACGCAAAATAAATATTGTCGCCGAACCAAACCGGAAGCTGGTCGGTTCCTTTGAAATCGGTAATTTGTTCCGAAGTATTTTTATCCAGGTCGTAAACCCACAAATCGGTTGCACGGCCTCCTTTATAGCGTTTCCAGGTGCGGAATTCGCGATCAACCGGCGTAAAGCAAATCTTTTTGTTATCAGGAGATAAAGTTGCAAAACCACCGTTAACAATTGGAAGTGGTTTCTCGAAACCGCCGTCAATGCTAATCAGGAAATATTTGCCGTTTCGGTCGCCAAAAGGAGTGCGGTTGGCGCGGAAAAGAATGTTTTTACTATCCGAAGTCCAGTCCAATGGCACATCATCAAACCCACCGCGCGGAGGCATTAAACCTACCGAATTGTAAAAAGTAAGCTGTTTGGGTGTCCCTCCGCTTGAAGGCATCACATAAATTTGCCGGCTTCCGGAATATTCGCCCGAGAAAGCGATCCATTTTCCATCCGGCGAAATCTTTGGAAAAAGTTCCATTCCCGGATGCGAGGTCAGGCGGCGGGCTTCGCCGCCATTGGCGTCAACCGTCCAAATGTCGCCGGCATAAACAAAGGCGATCATGTTTTTATTGATGTCGGGATAGCGCATCAACCTGGCTTCGTCCTGAGCCTGAGTTTTAGTACCAAAACCAAATCCCAGAAGCGCAATAGCCAGCACTTTCAATGAAATTCTATGCATATCAATATTAATTAGATAAAATTATTTTCTGTCAGATAAGTTTAATAAGGGGCTTTGAAATTACAAACCAACGACAAAAACAAACATGAAAAAGGACAGCATTAGGTTTGAAGTGCTTAAAGTGATACGGGTTTCGAGTTACGAGTTTCTGCTCCATATCTTCCGGCTTTCTTCTGCAAACTGAGACTGAACACTGCTACTTTTCCCAAATCCCTTTATCTTTGCCTCAAACTTTAGAAAATGACCCAACAAAAAATAATTATAGCCATCGATGGTCATTCATCGTGTGGTAAAAGTACAATAGCAAAGGCTGTTGCAGCCCAATTTGGCTATGCTTTTATCGACAGCGGCGCTATGTACAGGGCAGTTACACTGTTTGCCTTGCGCAACCATTTAATTGCTGATGGCGTGGTTAATGAACAAAGGCTGATTGAGCTTTTACCTGAAATAAAGATCGAATTCAGGTATAATCCGGGAAAGCAGAAAAGCGACACTTACCTGAACGACGAAAATGTTGAAGAAGAAATTCGCCAGTTGCCGGTGTCTCAAAATGTGAGCCCGGTTGCAACCATTTCAGAAGTTCGCGCCGAAATGGTTCGCCAGCAGCAGTCCATGGGAAAAAGCAAGGGCATCGTGATGGATGGCCGCGACATTGGAACAGTGGTTTTCCCTGAAGCCGAACTGAAGCTTTTTGTAACTGCATCGCCTGAAATACGCGCCCAACGCCGGTTTGATGAACTTGCGGCCAAAGGCGAAACGGTTTCGTTTGAAGAAATACTGCAAAATGTTCAGGAGCGCGACTTTATTGACTCGACGCGCGAAACGAGTCCGCTCAAAAAGGCCGATGATGCTGTTGTTCTGGATAATAGTTCCATGACCCGCGAAGAGCAGATGCAATGGGTGGTTGAAAAAGTTCAGGAAAAGCTGGGCTAGTTTTTTATCTGAAATCGGGAAGCTCCATGATTGTTGAGATTGATAAAAAATCGGGATTTTGCTTTGGTGTTTTAAATGCCATTGGAAAAGCGGAGCAAACGCTTGATGAAGGCGGGATTTTGTACTCGCTGGGGCACATTGTGCACAACGAACAGGAGGTAGAGCGGCTTCAGAAGATGGGATTGATAACAATCACTCACGATGAGTTTTTCAAATTAAAAGATTGTACTGTATTGATTCGGGCGCATGGCGAGCCTCCATCGACTTACGAATATGCCCGACAAAATAATATTACGCTGATTGATGCAACCTGTCCCGTTGTCTTAAAACTTCAGCAAAGGGTAAAAAAAGCTGGTGAAGCTTTGCAAAAAGAGGGCGGACAACTGGTCATTTTTGGGCATCAAGGCCATGCAGAAGTTGTTGGGCTTGCCGGGCAAACCAGCGATCAGGCATTCGTTATCGACAATCAGGAGGAAACTCAAAAACTTGATTTTTCGAAACCCATTGAGATTTTCTCGCAGACAACCAAATCGGTTGACGATTTTAGGAAAATTACCGAAAATATTAGAAATCAGTCGCAAAACAGGGTAGAGGCGCATGATACCATTTGCCGCCAGGTTTCGAACCGGGTGCCGCATCTTCAGGAATTTGCAAAAAGATACGACTTAATCGTTTTTGTTGGCGGAAAACAGAGCTCGAATGCCCGGGTGTTGTTTGATGTTTGTAAGAAGCAAAATCATCGGGCTTACTTTGTTTCGTCGGTTGATGAATTAAAAAAAGAATGGTTTCCGGGCATAACAACTGTTGGTATTTGCGGAGCCACATCAACCCCTCAATGGTTGATGGAGCAGGTTGCCAACCAAATCAAAGAGTTTTAATTCTTCATTAACCTTAATCTGCTATTTAACAGGTGTGCTTCTTTTATTGAAATACTTCGCTTAACTTTCGTTTGATTTTATTTTCAATCTTAAAAAGATTAGTCATGACAGTTAAAGATACAAATTCAGAGCCTGCTCTTAAACGTAAAAAACTACAAAAAATCGGTGTTTTAACTTCAGGAGGTGATGCACCGGGAATGAATGCAGCCATTCGTTCGGTAACTCGTGCAGCTTTGGCCAATAAAATAAAGGTTGTTGGTATTCGCCGCGGCTACCAGGGAATGATTGAAGGCGACTTTATTAACCTGAAATCATCCGATGTCAGCGGCATTCTCCAGTTGGGTGGAACAATGCTGAAAACCGCACGCAGCGCTGAGTTTCGTACCGCTGAGGGACGCGAAAAAGCTTATCAGCAGTTAAAAGCTGCCGAAGTTGACGCGGTTGTTGTTATTGGCGGCGATGGTTCGTTTACCGGGGCTCTGGTTATGTCGCAGGAATATGATATTCCTTTTGTCGGGATTCCGGGAACCATTGACAATGACATGTATGGAACCGATTACACGATAGGTTACGATACCGCATTGAATACTGTTGTTGAGGCAGTTGATAAAATTAAGGATACTGCCCGTTCGCATGGCCGTATTTTCTTTGTGGAGGTTATGGGCCGTGAGGCTGGTTTGCTGGCGCTAAATGGCGGTATTGCCTGTGGCGCTGAAGTAATCTTAATTCCTGAATCGAACGAGATGCACGATGAGTTGAAGCGTTTTATTAGCAAAGGATACAAGAGCAAGGAAACCAGTGGTATTGTGATGGTTGCCGAAGGCGACGAAGCTGGTGGCGCTCTTAAAATTGCAGAACAGGTTCGTAAAGATCACCCGGATTTGGATGTACGAGTATCGATTTTAGGGCATATTCAACGCGGAGGACGACCAACAGCCAAAGACCGTGTCAATGCCACGAAAATGGGAGTTGCCGCCATTGATGCTTTGCTCGACGATCAGAAAAGTATCATGATTGGTTTGAATAACGAGAAAATTGTTCACGTTCCTTTCAACAAAGCTGTAAAACTTAACCATAGTATTGATACCAATCTGCTTGACATACAGAAGCTTCTGAACTTTTAGCAAGGTTCTTTTTTCGAGCTTGATATGAATTGACAGTCGGATTATTTGGGGGTGTTAACCAAAGGCTATTCATTTTTAAACCTTTCATCTAAGTACATGACAAAAATTTAAAAATATTGATATCATCTTGAAAGAAAGCATTTAATAGAACAGTTGCAATATAAGTTAGCCCATATTTGAATAGACTTTTAGCTTTATTTCCGTGCTTTTTGATTGAGATCGGTTTAATGTATTTGTGTAAATAATCCCCGACCAGATATGACCAGGTAAAAGCTACGATCACCAATGCAAACAGTTTTTCAATTCTTTCAATTTCAGTCAAGTGTGTATCTTCAATATTAAAACCACTTGTTTTTAATGCTCTAAAAGCAGTTTCAATCTGCCATCGTTCTTTATAAATTTCGAGTGCATCTTCCGGTTTGTTGAACGAGATAACAATCTGCAATTCAGGCTTTCCATCTTTGTCTTTTCCTTTCGAGGCTGAAAGATAACAGAGTTGCCCGTTCAGGGACACAATTCGTTGATTCACACGACAGCCATTTAAGGGTAAATTGGCAAATAACCAACTGGCTTTAACCCGTTTACCATTGTGAGGTTGCAAAACCCAAAAGTTTTCGCGGATGCGGATATAATACCGAATCCGGTTCTCATTCAGGTATTTGATCCATCGTTCTCCAACAAACTCACGATCTGCAGTCAAACAATCCAATGCTTCCAAACCAAAAAGACGGATAAACCGTTCAATCAATTCAATGCGTTCATTGGTGTTTGAATTGCCAAATTTGGGCAACATCTTAAACAGCAACGGGAAAGCGACTCCATGATAAACAACAGCAAGCACCAAAACATTGATATTCTGCTGTCCAAACTTCCAGTTCGTTCTGTCCATTGCCAAGCGAAAAGGCGGTTTATGTGGTAACAGTCTAAATATCATTATGGAAATCACATCAGTGTCCAAAAGATAAATCGCCATAAACCGTTGTATTCTCCGCAGTGAGGAATTAGTACTGGCATGGCTGTCAAAGGCCGTAGCTAACTTCTCAAAACCAACAGTTTGCACTTTACAAAGCGCACTAATAATTAAAACAAAGAACTTCACTCGTGCCAGATTCCAACCTGATTGCTCATGGAAAATGGAAACTAATTCACTACTTTTAGACTCTACTCTGGGTGTCATATTTCTCACAAAGTGACTTGGTAATCCTTTGTAAGATACTGATATTCAGAGTTCTATGCAAATATTTCAACACTTATTTTGCTGATAATCAGCTATTTATTTTTTTGTCATGTACTAAGACCTTTCATATACCATTTTCTTCGAGAAAGTCTATGGTTCAATAACAATTATTGAATTCGTCGGCTGACGAAAGTAAAACAGTGTTTATTACCTTTGGATAAAAAATATAACTGATATGTTTAAATCGATTAATCTTAGTGATAACTCAACGTTCAACTCGATACCTGAGGTTGAAGCAGAAAAGGTAAAATGTTTGATAATTGGCTCAGGACCGGCTGGCTACACTGCGGCAATATATGCTGCCCGGGCAAATCTCAATCCGGTTATGTACGAAGGACTTCAGCCTGGAGGACAGCTAACGACTACTACCGAGGTTGAAAATTTTCCGGGTTACCCGAAGGGAATAACAGGCCCCGAGCTGATGGAAGACCTGAAAGGCCAGGCTGCCCGCTTTGGAACCGACATTCGATGGGGACTGGCAACTAAAGTTGATTTTTCGGGGAGCAACCATAACGTTTGGATTGACGACAGTAAGCTGATAGAAGCCGAAACTGTAATTATAGCAACCGGAGCAACGGCGAAATACCTTGGACTGGATGATGAGAAAAAATATGCCGGTGGTGGGGTTTCGGCCTGCGCAACCTGCGATGGTTTTTTCTACCGTGGTAAAGCAGTCGCCGTGGTTGGCGGAGGAGATACTGCTGCCGAGGAAGCTATTTATTTGGCCGGATTAGCAGCTAAAGTTTACCTGGTTGTTCGCCGAAACGAACTCAGGGCTTCGAAAGTGATGCAAAACAGAGTGATGAATGTAAGTAATATTGAAGTGCTTTGGGAGCATCAAACGATTGGTTTATACGGCGATGGAGTAGTGGAGGGAGCCAAATTAATTAAAAAGAAAGGCACACCCGAAGAAGAAATCGTTGATATAAAAATTGATGGATTTTTCCTTGCCATAGGGCATCAACCCAACTCCGATTTTGTTAAAGACTTTATTGCAACTGATGAAGTGGGTTATATCAAAACGGTTCCGGGAACTTCAAAAACCAATGTACCAGGAGTTTTTGCCTGTGGCGATGTTCAGGACCCTGTTTATCGTCAGGCCGTAACGGCAGCCGGTTCGGGCTGCATGGCTGCAATTGATGCTGAAAGGTATCTTTCAGAAAAACATAGTTGATTAAAGTAACCAGATAACAGAATTCCCGGGTGCGATTTATGAATTCACCCGGGATTTTTTATGTATTTTTGAGCCTGTGAGCGTGCCGTCATTGGTTTAAAGAAAATACAAATTATTAGTTGACAAATAAAAATTGATAGTAATGAAACGAATCATTAAAACATCTGGAGCTCCGGCTGCTATTGGACCTTATAGTCAGGCTGTTGAGATAAACGGAACCTTATACATTTCGGGACAGATTCCGCTTGATCCTGAAACGATGACTGTTGTTGAAGGTGGAATAAAGGATCAAACAGAACAGGTTTTAAAAAATATTGGCGCTATTTTAAAGGAAGCTGGCTATGATTTCAGCGATGTTGTTAAATCGACATGCCTTTTGAGCGATATCGGTAATTTTAAGGCAATGAATGAAGTTTATGGCACTTTTTATGCCGAAAACTCCCCGGCAAGGGCAGCATTTGCCGTTAAGGACCTTCCGTTGGGCGTATTAATTGAAATTGAAACGATTGCAGCAAAATAGTTGAAATCGAAAAATATGCAAAGAAGAGCAAATCTCAACATTTGCTCTTCTTTACGATAATCAATTAGATTTTAATTGATTATCAATTAATTCCTTCATTTTTTTAAATTCCTTTTCGTCGAATCCAATCGAATTGTATATTACTTTACCTTCGGCAGATACGAGAAAATTACGCGGTATATATTGCCCGGCAAATTGAGAATAAATTTTGCGTTCGGGATCGGGATACATGGGCATCGTAAATTTGTTCGATTCGCTAAATTTTTCAATTTCTTCCCAATTATGTTCCCTTCCAAAAATAAGTAGTTCAAAATTAGGGTTCTTTCGGTATTTGTTATAAACGTCCGATTGAATTCTGGGTAACTCTTTTCGGCATGGACCACACCAGGTTGCAAAAAAAGTAATCAAAACCGTTTTACCTTTTAAATCAGAAATACTCGTCTTTTTCCCAGGTGTTTTTTCAAATTCAAAGACCGGAACCGAATCGTTAACTTTCACAAATGTAGTTTCTTCCTGAGTAAAACAAAAGTCAGAAAAAAGCATGATCAGGAAAAATGCTGAAAAAAATGTCCTGAATTTCATTGTTTTACGATTATTTTGTTTTCACTTTCAAAGATACTTAAAATAAAACATCCTGATTTATTAGAATTTGTTAATTTTGTTAATGGAAAATTTTAACCCCGCCGGAAAACATACCTCTTACCTTACTCCGGCGGTTTTTTTATGCTTTTATCCCAATATCGCATAGTTTGGAGGTTTATTTGGACGAAGAGTTAAAAGCATTATTTTTGCTCAAAAATTAAACTCATGTTACAACGGATTCAATCTTTATATTTAGCAGTTACAGTTATTTTGTGCGTAACATTATTTGCTTTGCCTTTTGCCGAAATCGTTAAAGATGGCGCAGTTTATCTGTTCAATTCAAAAGGAATATTACTCGAAGGAGTTGTCAGACAAAGCGGAATTTGGGTGGTACTTGTTATTGCTTTAATTGCGGTTCTTCACGTTTGGGCAATTTTTAGCTTCAAAAACCGAATGCTGCAAAAAAAGATGGTATTGGTCGGAATGATTTCGCTCCTTGGTTTGTTTGGACTCTTGTTTTTTTATGCTTATTTCTCTTTTTCAGGAGCTACAATCAACCTGCAAATAGGTTTTATCTTGCCTTTAATTGCTGTAATTGTTGATTATCTGGCGATTCGCGGGATTAATAAGGACGAAGCTCTTATTCGTTCAATTGACCGTATTCGCTAAGTTTAGTAAGCATCTGCAAGGTTGTTTCTTTGTGCCTTAACTTTGACAACTTTCTATACTTTAGCAATATAGTGGCATTTGACAGCTATTTTACCTCAAAGAAAGCAATCAGTTTTTTCAGGTTTTCGGTTTGTAGCGCAATATTCCTGGTGTTTACTGACAGCTCAAACGACGATCCTGCATTTTGCTGAGTAATTTTATTGAGTTGCTGGATCCCGATGTTAATTTCTTCTGAATTAATACGTTGCTCACGGCTGGCAGCAGTAATTTGCTTTACAAGTTCGGCGGTATGTTCAATTTGAGGTACAATTTCAAGCAGAGTTTTACCCGTTTCGCTGGCTTGTAGCATTCCTAATCTCGAAAGCTCGTTGATTTCCTTTGCAGCCAAATGCGAACGCTCTGCCAGTTTCTTGATTTCGGCGGCAACAACAGCAAAGCCTTTTCCTTGTAACCCATAACGCGATGCTTCGATTGCAGCATTGATAGCCAGCAAATTGGTTTGCTTCGCAATTTCGTTGATTACCGAAATTTTCTCAATAATATTGTTCATCGATTCAATAAGCGCCTGGGTTGATTCTTTTCCAACCCGGATTCCTTTTGAAGCCAGCAACGCAATTCGTTCTGTTTCCTGTGCGTTTTCGGTATTTTTCTGGATTCGGTTTAAAACTAACTCCATCGATGTTGAAATTTCTTCGGATGAAGCCGCCTGCTTGCTGGCTCCTTCGGCCAAATCGCCCGACGAATGAAGCATGTTTTGGGTGCTCCGGGCAATCTCATCCGAACTATGAAAAATTTCGCTAATGATCGTGGTTAACCGGTGTGCCATTTCCGAAAGCGATTTTGAAAGATCGCCAATTTCATCGTTTTGATCAATAGAAAGAGAGGCAGTTAACTTTCCCGAGGCTATTTCTTTGGCAAATTCTACTCCTTTAATAATCGGATCGGTTATTTTGCCGGCAATAAGAATGATGACAATAAACAAAACCACTAAACCGACCAATGCTGCAATAATCAACTGGTACATAATTAGATGTACATCATTCAGAATCACTTTGGTAGGAACCTCAACGGCAATAAACCAATTGGTTTCGTTGTCATTGATCAGGATAGGTTCAAACGCGACAAAATATTCAACTTCATTTCTTGAGTTTCTGTATCTAAAAGATTTAGAACCACTTCCGATAATTTCTTTTTTGAAAATGGTGGAATCGGCAGCCAGTGAACCGATAAAATTTTTACCGGTTAACGATGTATTTGTATGAGCTACAATGGTATGATCCTCGGAAATCATATACGATACAGCCTCTTCAAAAGGTTTAACCCGCGAAATAATCTGGTTCATTTGTGTAAGCGCGACATCGATGCCAACCATCCCGTCAAATTCTTCGGCGTTTCGTTTAATTGGCGCCAGTAAACTTGTCATCAGGATACCTTTTACTCCTTTCGTTGTCTGGTCGTAATACGGATTAACAATCGCATCTCTATTCTTTTTCCGAATTTGGTAATAAGTTGTTGTAAGCTCCTGACTGGTTGTGTCTTCAATAGCTTTCTGATTAGTTACCCGATCACCTTCACGAAAAAAGCCATTGTAATACCGGCCATTTCGTTTTTTATAGTTTTTGTCGAGCGCTTTTAATTCCCAATAAACGCCAACCGATAAATAGTCAGGATTTTTTTTCAGATTCTCGAGTAAAATTTTATCATAAACCTCTTCTCTGACTTCAGGTTTTAAATTTGGATAATTGGCGAAGGCATTCCCGATAGTTTTTGCCGATTGCATCATTACGCTTAATTCTCCCGATATTTTTGCCTGATACTCTCTGGCAGAACTTTTTACAATTTCAATGGCATTACTGTAAGCCATCTGATTCAGGCGGAAGCTGATGTATCCGATAGTTATGCAAAAAACAATTGTTGCAGCACTTAAAATATAGACATTTAGCCTTAGCTTCAGGTTGAATCGGTTTTTTTTCATAGCCTTGCTTAACAACTTGTTTGGCGTTTAATTGAACTAATCCTGTTTACGGTTTGACGGCAGGTATTTTTCTCAACATCCCGAATCAAGCGTCTGATGGCTGACATGCAGAAGCCACGATGTTCGCTGTCAGCGGCCGCATCTTTATTCAGGCAACAATCAAATACCATCAGGAGAAACAGTATATCAGGTAAAAGTATTATTTAAAATTTAAAACCTATTTGCCGAACAACACAATTCTGTATGTTTGGCTGGTAAAAGAAGAAAATTATTAACTCTGTCTTTAACTTTGCCCAAACAAAACTCTTTTTTTGATATTTTTCAACAATGATTGATGAATTGCTTTTTGCTGATGTAATATTGCCTTTACCACTTGATTACAGGTTCACTTACAGGGTACAAACAGCCTTCCAGGAACGGATAAAGGTTGGGGCCAGGGTAATTGTACAGTTCGGGAAACGGAAATTTTTTTCAGCTTTGGTTTATGGTCTTCACCAAAACCAGCCAACCGGCGACTTCGAAATAAAGGATATTGATGCAATTTTGGACGAAGAACCCATTATTGGTGCCAAGCAATTACAGCTTTGGGAATGGATGGCCAATTATTACTGCTGTTCGTTGGGCGAAGTTTACAAAGCGGCATTACCTTCAGGATTAAAATTGGAAAGCCAAACAAAGGTTTGTATTAACCCGGATGCCATTGTTTCGAACGAAATTACCGACAAGGAAAATGCTGTTTTATTATTGCTCGAAAGTCGAAAATCGGCTACAATTCAGGATTTGAATAAGTTTTTGGGGCAACAATCGTCACTAGCTGTCCTGAAAATTTTACTCGAAAAAAATGCGGTGATCGTTGAAGAGCAGCTTCGCGAGAGTTATAAGCCTAAAGTTGTTTCGACTGTCCGGCTAAATCCTGAATATCAATCAGAAGAGAAATTGAACGAAATACTCGATCAGCTCTCGCGAAAAGCAAAAAAGCAGGAGCAACTCCTCAAAGTTTTCCTATCTGAAACCTTATTTGGAAATCAGAAGCGGTCGGAAATCGAAAAAAAAGAACTCCTCGAGATTGCCAATAGTTCTGATACTACATTAAAAAGTCTGGAAGACAAAAACATACTGGAAATTTTTCAGAAAGAAACCGATCGTATCAGTCGAATTCATGGTAATGATTTAGTAATTAAAGATTTATCATTGGCGCAGCAAAAAGCATACGACGAAATTGTCGATCATTTTAATGTGCATCAAACGGTGTTGCTGCATGGAGTTACTTCCAGCGGAAAAACAGAAATATACATCAGGCTTATCGGAGAACAACTAAACCTGGGAAAACAAGTGCTGTATCTTGTTCCTGAAATAGGATTAACTACCCAGATTATCAATAGGTTGAAAATAGCATTCGGAAGCCTGGCCGGGATTTATCATTCGAAATTTAACGACGCCGAGAGGGTTGAAATCTGGTTTAATGTACTCGGAAATAGTTCAGGTAGAACAACTAATCCGTACAAAGTTATTTTAGGTACGAGATCGTCTGTCTTTCTGCCTTTTAGCAATCTGGGGCTTATTATTGTTGATGAGGAACACGAAAACTCGTATAAGCAATTTGATCCGGCCCCGCGGTACAATGCGCGCGATATGGCTATTTTGATGGGTAATTTGCATGGGGCAAAAGTACTTTTGGGTTCTGCCACCCCGTCATACGAAACCTATTTCAACGCCCGAAGCAATAAATATGGACTGGTAAGCCTCACCGAGAGGTTCCAGGGCATAGAACTGCCTAAATTAGTTCCGGCAAACGTGCAGGAAGCCACTAAGCGTAAGTTGATGCGTTCGGTGTTCACGCCTGAACTATTTTCGGAAATAACAACTGCGTTGGCGAACAGAGAGCAGGTTATATTATTCCAGAACCGAAGAGGGTTTGCGCCCTATGTGCAATGCGGTAACTGTGGATCGATACCCAAATGCAAATATTGCGACGTAAGTTTAACCTATCATAAAAACCGGTCGAGCCTTATCTGCCATTATTGCGGACATACTGTTTCGATGATTTCCAGATGTGTCGAATGCGGGTCGGATGATATTAAAACACGTGGTTTTGGTACCGAAAAAATTGAAGACGAAATCAAGCAGCTGTTTCCTGAAGCAAGGGTTGCCCGCATGGATCTGGACACAACGCGTGCTAAAAAAGCATATGAGCAGTTAATCTGGCAATTTGAAACGGGCAAAATAGATATTCTCGTTGGCACACAAATGGTGACCAAAGGTCTTGATTTTGATCATGTTCGGGTTGTTGGAGTGTTAAATGCCGATAGTTTATTGAATTATCCCGATTTTAGATCATACGAGCGCAGTTTCCAGTTGATAACCCAGGTTAGTGGCAGAGCCGGGCGGAAAAACAGGCAGGGCATTGTTGTTGTGCAAACCAGTCAGCCCAATCACCCGGTTATTTTGGATGTAGCTGCCAATAACTTTAACCAACTCTTTAACAGGCAAATGAATGAACGGAAAATGTTTCGCTATCCTCCTTATTTCAGGCTCATAAAAGTTGTGGTAAAACACCAGAACCGGGAGCGGTTGGATTTAGTGGCGATGCATTTGGCCGCAGCTTTGCGTAGTATTTTTAACCGAAATGTTCTAGGCCCTGAATATCCGGTAGTTGGGAAAATACAAACCTGGTTTCAGAAAGAAATACTGATTAAAGTTGCCCGCGACGGCAAAATTCAGGAAGCGAAGGTTAAAATCATGGAAATCATTCATCAAACCAAAGCTCAGCCCAATAATTCGAACCTGATTGTTTACGCCGATGTTGACCCGATGTAGCTGTTTGTCAATTATTTTAGCGGCATATTGTCCGGTCGTTTATGCTTCCAGCGGCGATGAGACCACAGCCAATATTCGGGCTCGGCTTTGATGATTTCTTCAAGTTTCCTGATATAGGCAAGCAGTATCTCATCCGGATCAATTTCGGACGGATTCTCAACCAGCCTGGAATTGATAAATTCGTAACGTCCTCTACCGGTTTTCCTGACATGAAGAAAAACTACCGGATGGTTTGTTTTTGCAGCAATTTTCATCGGACCGGAAAAAAACGTAGTCTCCTGATTTAGAAACATCGTCCAGAATTGTGAATTTCCAGGCGAAGTTTGATCTGCCACGAGCATCAATCCCTGGGGCTTATCGGCTTTTGCGAATGAAAGGGCGGTTCTTACCGAATGTCCAATTGCAACTGAAGTTCCGCCTAAATGGACTCTTGATTTCAGCAAAAAATCTTCAAATTTGGAATTCGACCTCATGTCATTGTAAACGTATGAGAACTGTATTTTCATGTAGCGTTGCATGGCTCCAATCCATTCCCAGTTATTGTAATGAGCCGTCAGTAGAATGACGCTACGTCCCTGGTTATAATATTCTTCGTAAATATCCATGCCACGGAAAGTAATATGCTTCTCTACATCTTCGTTGCTCATTCTTCTGTATTTCAGTGTTTCCAGGCTAATATCACATAGGTGCCGGTAAAATTTCCGGGTGATGGCCTGAATCTCACTTTTTGTTTTTTCGGGAAATGATCGGGTCAGATTTTCAACAACAACTCTTTTTCGATACCCAACGATGTGATAAACAACAACATAAAATATATCGGAAAGAATATAAATTGCTTTGAATGGTATATATCCTATTGATTTACAGATGATAACGACCAGATTATTGAAAAATGATTTCATGATAAAAGCGATTGAAACAAGCCATAAAGTCGAGCTTGGCTAAATTTTTCGAGTCGTAAAATTAATAAAAAGCTTAGTCTATCGTTCGCGCAATCATAATTCCGCTGTTTTTTGATGCAGGTTTCAGAAAGTCTGTAATTGGTTCATTCGAAATCAGTACTTTTTTCCCACTCATTGAGGCGTGTAGTAAGTAAAATTCCTGGTCTTTTTTGACGATAATACCAACATGGTTAATGTCAACCCCATCAATTGCGCTTGTTAAGGCAATAATGTCGCCATGCTTCAGATTTTTATACAAATTAGCAAAATCGGTTTTTGGGAAATACCAAAAATCTTGTTTACTAAGCTCTTTTTCCTGAAGCGTAATCTGAGGAATTAATTCGGGATGCTCATTTAATACCGGATAATCAGCAGGATGCGTGCTCATAAAATTGATGGGTTTGTCGATCTTTTTGCCCTTTTTATTTATCCGGCCATCAACGATATGCTTTTGTTGGTTATTGCTTATCCATTCGCTGAAGTAATGAAGCCGTGACGGGTATCCATCGCGCTTCCCATTCCGGTATCTTATCCGTTGGAGTTCAGCAACAAACGAATCAAAATCTTTTTCCCCGGCTTTTATGGTTCTCGAAAGCGCCAACATATTTTCCACAAAGGTTGTACAATCGAGTTCGCGCAGGTTAACAACCATTTTTTCCTCCGTTCCATTCTCCAATGTTGCTGAAACATAAGGAGTACCAACGAACGATCTACCAATTTCCACCAGGAGTTTGCTCATTGGCAGCGCCGCATCTTTCGAGAATTGCAAAAGCTTTTCCTCGGCAATACACTTATCCGACTCTTTGCATATGAGTGATTTAACATCAGTTTGAGCCATCGAAAAGCTGACATTTATTGTCAGGAGAATACTCGCTAAAATGCTCGTTTTGTTCATTGCAGTATGAGATTATTAATTATAAACACAAGTAATAAAAATAATTTGTTATCGTAATAAAAATGCACATCATAGAACCAGGATAAAGCACAAATTTAAACCAGGCATTAATTCGTGTCGGCAGCACCGATTTGCCAAATGATCTTCGTTTATGAGAAAACAGAAAGTTGTTGTATAACATGTTTTTGTTAATTTTTTCTTAAATAATCGAATCGAATGTTAATCAAAAGTATTCTGGATCAATAAGAAAGCAAGCCTCCTTCTTCTGCAAATTATTATGACATTAAAATTGTATCTTCTTGAATATTTGGCTAAAATACAATAAAAGCAATTCATAATTTGTATTTTTGGGCTCTGTTTTAAGGGGTATTCATGTTAAATCATTACTATGTATAAATTAAGAAATCTTATCCTCGCGGGGATGGTGCTTATATCTTTATCGATTTCGGCACAAGAGAAGAAGGAAGAGGAAAAAGACAAAGGGTTTCAGTTTACTGCTGTTAAAGAAATTCGATGCACTCCGGTTAAAGATCAATATCGTTCAGGAACTTGCTGGTCGTTTTCAGGCTTAGGTTTTCTTGAATCTGAAATGTTGCGTTTAGGAAAGCCTGAAGTTGATTTGTCTGAAATGTTTGTCGTATATCATTCATACTCAGATAAAGCTACCAAATATGTTCGTCTTCACGGGAGCCTTAACTTTGGCGCAGGAGGTGCATTTCACGATGTAACCAATTGTATCCGGAATTATGGAATTGTTCCTGAAGAAGTGTATAAAGGGCTGAATTACGGCGAAGAAAAGCATGTTCACGGCGAGCTCGACCGCGTTTTGCTTGATAATGTAAAGGCAGTTGTTGAAAATCCAAACCGAAAGTTGACAACAGCCTGGCACGAAGCTTTTACCTCGTCGCTCGATTCGTATTTAGGTGAGTTACCCGAGAAATTTTCGTATCAGGGTAAAGAATACACGCCTAAAAGCTTTGCTACCGACTACGTTGGCTTGAATATGGACGATTATGTTGAAATTACATCCTATACTCATCATCCGTTTTATTCGAAATTTATCATCGAAATTCCTGACAACTGGTCGTGGGACGAAGTTTACAATGTGCCACTGAACGAGATGGACGAAATTATTGACAATGCAGTTAATTCAGGTTACCCGGTTGCATGGGCTGCCGATGTTTCAGAAAAAGGATTTGCTACATCTAAAAAAGGAGTAGCTGTAATTCCGGTAGTTGATAAAGCCAATATGACCGATGCTGAAATTACGAAATGGGAAAAATTATCGGACAAGGAGAAAGACGAAGAACTTTATAAATTGGGTAAACCCGGCCCCGAAAAAACGATTACCCAGGAGCTACGCCAAGTCGACTTTGATAATTACCAAACTACTGACGATCACGGAATGGTTATTGTTGGAACTGCAAAGGATCAAGATGGCAAGATATATTACAAAGTGAAGAACTCGTGGGGTAACTATAACGATTACAGTGGTTTCTTTTACGCATCGAAGCCATACATCGAGTACAAAACCATGTCAATCATGGTGCATAAAGATGCAATACCTAAAAATATCCGAAAAAAATTAAATCTGTAAGAACATGGAAACCTCGTCAGCCGACGAGGTTTTTTAGTTTTTAAAACAGGCTTGTATCACTCCTTTTGTATATTTACCGCGCCAAATAGCCATCGTGCATATTGAGAAAGGTTCAACAAAAGTTTATACAAATGAAGCGGCTGATAATTCTTATACTCTCTGTTTTCCCACTGATTGGTTTTGCTGAACCCGACTGGATGTGGTGGAATGTTAAACACAAATGGCAGACCGGGATGCCGGGCTGGCGGATGATGATCAAAATGTCCCCGGGGTATCTGGGGCCCAACGCATTGCCGGTTCCCGAAATAAAAAAGGGAATTGTTTTGCCCGGAAGTAACCTGGAATTTAGTTTCGACACCCATTTTAAAAAAGGAGATCCAACCCAAAATATTTTCGGAAAGTACTATCGTTCGTTTGCTGATGATAAAATTGCAATCGAGATTTATGGAGTAATACTCGAACATTATGCCATGTCCGATACCATTCGAGATGAGCGTATTGCCCGTGACGAGGACGGAAAAGGTATTGCTTTTGGCGACTTGTATTTTTCGACGATGATTCAGTTGGTTCGCAATCGAAAATTCCCTGATACGATGCTTCGTCTGGCCGGACGCACAGCTTCAGGCAATCACCTGGACGCCGCACGATACTCCGATATGCCCGGTTATTTTTTCGACCTTAGTTTCTCGAGGAGCCATATGTGTAAAAACCAACAAATCACTTATAGAAAGTACGCAACTATTGGCTTTTATTCCTGGCAAACCAACGATGAAATGAATTTGCAAAACGACGCGCTAATGTATGGAGCAGGAGTAGAGTACAAATGGTCGGCATGGAGTTTATCCAATACGCTGGGAGGCTATTTTGGCTATAAAAACGATCGCGACAGACCTGTGGTTTATACATTCGATTTGGTCCGGAAACTTAAGAAGAATGCTTTCCGGTTTCAGTACTTATGCGGTATTTCTCACTGGACTTATCAAACATTCAAGTTTTCGTACATCATCGACCTCAGAAAATAAAAATCGGCTATTTCGATTGCTCTTCCTGTTTGTCCTTAATTCCCAGTGTGTTTTTAACACCATTGAAAACCGATTTCCACCAGTAATTCAAATCAGCGCGCTTCTCATCGCGTTTGAAAGCTATTTCTTCAGGTAAGAATTCTTTTCCTCTTGGGTTCTTGTTTCTTAATAACAAACTGTTAGCCAGAAAACTGGCAAATCTGGATTCTTTGGTTCCGCCGCCTTTCATTTCCAGGACTCCAATTTTTAGGTTGTCATACCCAAAGTACAATTGACCGTTGGCCATGTTTTTGTTCGCCGAAAATTCAAAATCAAAGCGGTTCGTTTTGCCCGAACGGATGGATATCAAAGCCAGTGGTTCGATAACCGGATTGAAAATACGCATGTTAAATGAGCTTGAATTACCTTTTACCCTGAACGAATTTAACGGATCATTCATGTGGTAATTCATTTGGACGTGTATTTGAGCCGAATCCTGGATCGTAAACGCTCCGTTTATTTTAAAATCGGGATATTGACCGGCATTATTTTTCATGTTGCCAAGCGGCGAAATACATGCCTTAATGTCTGAAAAACAGATTTTTCCTTCGCGTTCGCCCGATGCTACTTTTTCAGAATAAGTTATGCGGGTTTTCAACACGTTAAGCGAGTCGATAAAGACCGGAATATCAATTGATTTAATCAAGTCCTGAAGCATTTTTGGCCGTCGGCTTTCGTCGAATGGCAACCGTTTATCGCGAAAAATATTCAAATCGAGCTTATAAATACCGGCATTTCGGCCAATCAATTGCTCTTTTTCGAACCATAGTCTCATATCGGGTTGAAAAACAAGTATAGAGTCAATTTTTCCGGCGAAGTAATCCGACTGAAATCCAACTTTTTTCTGATGTTCGTCTTTCGAATAATTGGGAAGAATTTTAATTCCATTGAACGAAATGACATTGTTTGCCGATGAATAATGAACTTTATCTGCCTCGTAATGAAACAATTTGCCCTGCTTTTTTATACCTGGGATGGTGAATGAAAAATCGGACGAATGTAAAAAACCTTGCGATGGCTTATTGTCGATTCTAAGCTTTTCGAGGTTCAGACTGATGTTTTCCTGGAATATTTTTTGACCTGACTGGAAAATAGTAATGTTGGCATCGTTGATTTTCAGGACTTTTGAATAAAATACATCTACAAAACTCTCGAAATATGGGAAGAAGTTGATTTTAAACGGATTAACTTTTATCGAATCTTTCCAGTTGACAAATCGTTGAAAAGCTGGCTTATCAACAACAATCGACTCGAAGTTGAAGATATTGTTTTTATAAGCATTCTCAAGCTCGAAACCGTTCATTGATAAAGTCGGCACCAGCAAATCGTACTGATTCAGTTTATTGTTTCTTGTTTTGGGCTTTACAGTTAAGTTTTTGACCTGAATTTGTTTTTCGATTGTTGAAAAGTTAAGCTCATCAACGCTAAACTGCTGGTTTTTATCTTTCGGCGTGAATTTGAACTGAACCAGCGACGCCGTATAATCACCTTTCTTGAACTCAGGATTCGATGTGGGCGATGTTTTTTGAATCAGGATGTTTTTGGCGGCCATCTTAATATCCGACTGAATGAGTAATACTGGCTTCGTTCCCATTTCCGAAAACACTTTCAAAGCTCCGTCATTCAGCATAAAGTTCTGTAATGCAATTGATTCTATCTCTTTTGGCAATGGTATAACTACTTCTTTCAAATCGGTTTTCTGCTTGGGCTTTTGCTTTTGATATAGTTTTATATCGGGTGATTTTATCGACAGATTTTCAGCATCAATTTTGTGGTCAAAAATAAATTCCTCGATATTGATGCCTTTAATCCTGATTTCGGGAACCGAAAATTGCAAGTTCCATCTTACCGATGAAAACTCTTTACTCGCCGTTTCGGGATACAGGCGAGCATTGGTTGCATAAATTTCCTTTTTCCGGGTCGAAAAGCCAATCTCGGCAGCCTTTAAAACATGCACATTGTCAGAAAGCCTGATCATATGGTCGCGTACCGAAAAGTCAACAAAATCTGATAGCAGGAACCTTTTCTGGTTAAAACTGGCTTCGTTTATCCGAAGGTTTCCAAGATTCAGGCTAAATTTATTATCGAGCGACATCGTTTTGTCCTTTTTGCTGTGATTGACCAAACGGACTGTACCTTCAGGAATAGTAACCGAATTAATTTGAATATCAATTAAATAATCGGATATCAAATGAAATAAATCGTCAAAATCATGTTTCGGTTTCAATTGCCTGAGTTGTTCGTAATTTTCGTAATAAATTTGAGGCGTCGAAATTTGTAAACTGTCAACCGAAAATCGCTTATTGAAAAAAGCATTGTGAAAATCGGCGTTCGTCAGCGATAATTCAGGAATAGTGAACTCGTAAATTTCCGACCTGTTGTAACGTTGCAACAAATCTTCGATATTATCTTTTGAGACAGGAAAAAGATGCAGGTTCTGAAGTTTTGCCTGTTTTTTTCGGGTCGAAATCAGCAGATTTTCAATGGTGAGTTTATGGAGCTGATCGGTTAACTGCATCTGGTAATTACTGAAATTCAGGTCGATCTGGTTGGCATAAAAACAAGCGATCTGTTCGTTTCACGCTGTTTTCATCCAAAGCAAAACCACTGAGGTATAAGCTAAGTCCCGACTCAATATTCCCGGTTTGTAACACCCCGGTTTTATTCATTATTTGCACATTACCTTTCGAAACTGCCACTTGGCTGGCATAAACTCCTTTTACATAGCCGGATATAAGTTTATACATTAAACTTGAATCTGCCTGAACTTTTTCCGGCGTGCTTTGAATGTTCTGGGTCAGTTTAACCTCAGGGTTGAACAGGTTAATTCGCTGGAATTCAAATCTCTTCTGAAAATAAGCCTTTTTAAAGTCGAAGTTATCGAGCCTTATGCTGTCACATTTTGCTTCGATGGTATTGCTTTGGGGGTTTAAGGTATTGTTTTGCGGAAAGACTTCGATGCCCTTTACAAGCACTGATTTTGCGGTAGTTGATAAATTTAGCTGTGCTACTTTTACTCGATGAAGATTATCGCCAAGCATAATTTCATAACTGGTAGCCGAGAAATCGATTTTCCTGGAATAAAGAACCCGGCTCGTGTCGTTTTGGGCCAGCGAATCGAGCTTAAAATCATTCAGTTTCAACCGGATATTTTGCAGGGATTGTTGATATAACGAATCCGATTGATTTTTAAATAATTGAACCTGAGCATTCTCCAGTACAAAATCCTGCACTTTTATTCCCTGAATATCTTTTTTAATCAAGTCATTCAAATCAAATTCGTCGGTGCCAATTACCTTATTGCTATTCGACTGCTCGCCTTGCCAATACTTAATCCTTGCATTTGTTAATACCAGCGAATCAATGGGAATAAGGTTGTTCCGGTAAAATTCCTTGATATGCTGTGTCGTTAAAACGGGCGTTGGGAATATAAAAATAGTAACGGCTTTTTTCGGGATATTTGTTGCTAACAGGCTTAATTTCAATATTTTTTGCACTAAAAGCAGATCGTTTGAACGAGAAAGTTATACTTTCGGCGCTAATGCTGTGAATACTATCGGCCAGACGATTCTGGTATTTTTGGGCGCGAAGATAAATATCGCTGGCATCAAAAATTCGCTCGGTATTGGGCAACAAAACCGAATCGGTATAGAAATCCAGGATACCAATGCTGATATTCTCTGCATTCGAAATCTTTTTTCGGTCTCCCATCAGGTTATAAAAATCGTAACTGGCATTTTTAAGTTCAATTTTTCCTATCGATATAGAAGAAAAAGTTTTGGTTACTAGTGGTTTAATCTCCTGGATAAGTGCTTTTAAATCGTCTTTCTTATTATCTTCTTCCGATTGTTTCCCGTGAATTTTAAGTTCAGGTTGTTCAACAATTAATTGTCCAATAATCAACCTTTTTTTCAGAATCAGTTGCAAAAGTTTAATGCCTTCAATTCTTATCTGAGGCGATGAGAACGAATAAAATTGTTTTTCAACGACCTTATCCTGAATGGTTTTCAGGATCGAATCTGACGGATGGTACGATACCTGGTTTATTTCAATGCCCCATTTCTGGTAGCTGAATACAATATCATTGAAGGTTATTTCATAATTTCCTTTCGATTTCTTTTCGACCAGGTTTGAAAGGTTCTTATTCAGGTAGTTTTGTGCTGAATAATAAAGTACAGTGAAGCAGACCAGTCCGGTCAGGATGAGACCTGACAACGTAAAAAAAACAACTCTTCCTATTTTATTTCCGGGAAATTTCATGTTCTGAAACGAATCGGCTTATGCTGGTTTGATTAATCTTGTTAAGATAGATCATAAATTTTTAAAAAGGCTGCACCAGCGTAAAAATAAATAGCCAGGCGTAAAAAAAAACGGTAAAAGTTCCTGTTCACAAGGCTTTTACCGTTTTTTAATATAAATTTTTTTTGACTGGCCGATCTAAATGCTAAATCCAGCAAATGTATTTTCGATAATATCCAACGCTTCGTTTATTTGTTCTTCGTTGATAATGAGCGGAGGTGTAAAGCGGATGATATGTTCGTGTGTTGGTTTGGCAAGTAAACCATTGTCCTTCAATGCCAAACAAACATCCCAAGCCGAAATTCCATTTACCGGTTTAATGGCCACTGCATTGAGCAAACCTTTTCCTCGAACAATATCAATCAATTCAGAGTCGATTGATTTCATACGTTTGCGGAAGATCTTGCCCATTTTTTCGGCATTTTCGGCTAATTCTTCCTCGCGGATTACATCGAGTGCAGCAATTGCAACTTTGGCCGCAATCGGGTTTCCGCCATAGGTTGAGCCGTGTTCGCCCGGTTTAATGGTCAGCATGATTTCGTTGTCGGCCAACACGCACGAAACAGGCAACATTCCGCCCGAAATAGCTTTGCCAAGAATCAGAATATCGGGCCGAACACCTTCGTGATCGCAGGCCAGCATTTTACCGGTGCGTGCCAGACCGGTTTGAACTTCGTCGGCCGCAAATAACACATGATGCTTTTTGCAAAGCTCGAATGCTTTTTTCAGGAAACCATCTTCAGGCACAAACACGCCAGCTTCGGCCTGTATCGGTTCTACAAGGAAACCAGCCACATTCGGGTCTTCCAGCGCTTTTTCCAGCGTTTTCACATCGTTGTACGGAATATTGATAAATCCGGGTGTATATGGTCCATAATCGTTATAAGCATCCGGATCCGACGACATGGAGATAATGGTGATGGTGCGTCCGTGGAAATTGCCGTTACAAACGATGATTTTAGCTTCGCCTTTGGGGACACCTTTCACTTTGTAGGCCCATTTGCGAATTAATTTGAGGGCAGTTTCGTCGGCTTCGGCGCCCGAGTTCATGGGCAACATTTTATCGTAGCCAAACAATTTGGTCATATATTCTTCCCATTCGCCCAGCACATTGTTGTAAAAAGCACGCGAGGTAAGCGCGAGTTTTTGCGCCTGATCGGTCAGCGCCTTTACAATTTTAGGGTGGCAATGCCCTTGGTTTACAGCCGAATATGCTGAAAGGAAATCGAAGTATTTTTTGCCTTCCACATCCCACACGTAAATTCCTTCGCCACGCTCCAAAACCACGGGTATCGGGTGATAATTGTGCGCCCCGAAGCGGGACTCGCGATCCATGTAATCTTTTGCACTCAAATTGCTCATAAGCTTTGTTTTTGAAGTTTATTGAAATGCAGATTTACCACTATTTTCAACCAAATTAAATGACTTTTGTGCACAAAAAGCTAATTGGAAACTAGGAAAAAGTCATTCGAATTAGGTCATTGGTCATTCAAAAATGGAAAAATGGATGGCTGTTTTCCAACTGTTTTTTCCTGGAAACTATTTCCTACTGACTTTTTGCTACTGGCGACATTTAATCTTTCCAGAAGCGGATGATAGCCACTTCGCAAAGCAAAAAGGCGAGCGCCAAGCCAACGAAATACTTCCAGAGCTGTTTTCCGTTGCTTAAGTCCTGAACGGTTTCGCTAATGTTTTCGGATGGATTTTTGATGATCTGAAATTGTTTGAATGCACTGGATTGCATCATGTTATTCAAATCACTTTCGCCCAGGAAATCAGGAACCGACTCCTTTCTGGGGTAATTGTACGAAATCGACTGGATTACATCATTCCCGTCTTTCACCAGGTAGTGCCCGGCATCTTTGGGCAAATCGTCAAGCACAATCTGCTTTTTATCTGCGCCCAGGTTTCGCACGGTTGTTTTAAACACTTCTTTTGTTTTGAGGTTAACCAGGGTAATTTCGCCCGAACTTTGTGCCGAATTTAAAGCGACAGGTTCTTCGCTGTCAGTTGAATAGGCATATACCTGGTGTTCGCCACTGTACAAAACCATGTTGTATATGGTGGGTACAAAAATCATATGGCGCACAAAATTGAAGTTGAACTGGTTTAGCGGAAAAGCAAACGTATAAACAGTTCCTTTTCCGAATGAATGTGAACTTAGTGCAGTCCGGCCATTCCTGAATTTCAGGATAGAAGTTGATGAACTTAACATTTGCTGCGAAAAGTTTACCGAGCCCTTTATTTTGGGTAACTCGGCTTCCTGTTCCTGCTTTTTGAAAACATCGTGATACAACTCGTTTGCATAATTTATTTCCGAAATATTTACCGAAGCTGTATCGAAGCCTGAAATCTGGCTTCCGTTTATTGCACCCAGCAAATTGTTGTATTCGGCGTAGTTGCCTGTTTTCTGCGGAAAAATGACCAACGTACCACCATCCTCAACATATTGTGCCAGTTCGCTTTTTATTCCTGAACTGATATTTTGATTGTTGATCAGGAAAATGCACTGGTAATTTTTCAGTTGCGAAACCTGAATATTGTTTTCAGCAACTTCATTGTAGCCAATCAGTTCGTCGTCGGTAAACAAAGCTTTCAGGTATTCGGAGCCATTGTCTTTCGGGTTATTGATGCCCAAAGCCTGAAGTTTTCCGCGAACCTGGTAGCTTAAAAAGTAAGAATTGTCAAAAATAATGGGATAATCGTCCAGATCGACTTTGCACAACTGAACACCTTGCGAATTATTGGTGTAATTCAGTTCCTGAACCATAACCTGGCCTGGCTCGATACTGACGTTTGAAACGGCTTTCAGCGAATCGTTGATCGAGAGCCGAACAGGAACATTCTGGTAGCCTTGCTGCGAAAGGTTTTTAATGCGGGCATACAGCTTCTCGGCCTGACCAATTTTTCGGCCAGGAACCTCGAACCAACACGAATCAATCAGTAAGTTATTTGTTTTTTCGGCCTTGAATGGCAGTAAATACGTCCAAACAGCCGAATCGGGTTTTATGGCTTCCACATTGGCGGTACTCTTCTGAAAATCGGACAAAACAAACAACGTTTTCTCGGCCTTTTTTACTGAATTTTCGATTGTATTCACCGACTGCGCATAAATATCGGCCAGCATGGGCGAAAGCGGGCTGTCGTTAATTTCGGCAACCTGCCTGATGAATTGCTCTTTATTCAAGGGATACTGGCTGCCCGGGATAAAGTCGTTGGTTTTAATCAGGAATTGCGTGCCGACAGGGTAGGAGTTCGCTATCTCGATGGCTTTTTGCTTAGCTTGTTCCAGCAACGGACCTTTCTCGCCAACGGCTTTCATGCTGAACGAATTGTCGATGTAGATTTCAACAACCTGGCGGGCAAGTTTGGCAGTGCGGTTTCCGGTAGGAATATAGGGTCGGCTGAACGCCAAAACCAACGCAACAATAGCCAGGATTCGGGATAAAAGTATCAGCAGTTGTTTGAGTTGCGACTTCTTCTTCGATTCCTGCTTAATTCGTTTCAACAGCTGAACATTACTGAAATAAACGGTTTTATAGCGTTTAAAATTGAACAGGTGAATGATGACCGGAATGGCCACAGCCAGTAGGGCGAGCAAAAAAAGCGGGAACAGAAAACTCATTGTAAACTCTTAAATATGCTATTGGTAAACAAATTCGGGCTACCGAAACAATGGCTTTTGCCAATGATTTACAAAAATATAAAAACCAGCATGGCAATTACCTAAAGTTTGATTTTTTAGCCCAAACGAAATCGGGCATTAACAAAAAAGGCCGGAAAACAAATTCCAGCCTTTTGCTAAGCTTTAGTTTAGCTTATTTCTTTTTAGCCGTAATGGTTTTGGGGCCCTCGGGGCTGTCGTCAAATTACCCGCCTCAAGCTACCTCAATTCCATATTTCTTGATTTCACCTAAAAAATTAGCATCATCAAAATCCTTTTCAATCAAAATTGGCTCAATTCTATCATCAACTTCGCGGCGCAATTTCCAGAGTAACGGATTAATCGCAAAAAAATCAAGGTCAACCCGATCGCAAACAATGGCAACATCAATATCACTGTCTTTCCGATTGGTTCCTTTTGCGTAAGAACCAAATAGATAAACGCTTTCTATTGGAAGATATTTCTTCAATATTCGCTTGTATTCAGAGACTTTACTTATAGCTTCTCCTTTATCCATTGCTGTAATTTTTTCGTATTATCAATGATTTCCAAACATTTGGCTTCTGTCAGACTTTTTAGCAGTCTTTCTTTATGTGAAGGGTAACGGGCTTCAATATTTAAAGGTTCGATTTGATCGATAAAATCTTTTTGAACCTCGGTAAAGCTCTCGTAAAAGCCACCTTGTTTAGCTAAATACGACAAACTGTGAGAGTACGGAGCTGACTCTGCTTTGAGCCGTACATAATAAGCCTTAAATACCTTTTCAATAGTTTGATGACACATAAAACCGACGTACAAGTATCTTTTGCTCTGATACATTGCCTCTGCGGTTTCCAGATCATAATCAGAAAGATCAATCCAATAGTTGATTTTACTGTTCATTAAAAATCGTTTGTTCAAAGATATAAAATAGTTCGATTACCGTCGTTCATCTCACTTCGTTGGACAATTATTCTTCCACAAAAAAAGGCCGGAAAACAAATTCCAGCCTTTTGCTAAGCTTTAGTTTAGCTTATTTCTTTTTAGCCGTAATGGTTTTGGGGCCCTCGGGGCTGTCGGCTTTGCCTACTAATTTGTCTTTTTCGTGGGTTAGCTCAATGTTTATGGTGCTACCTTCAACCTGGGCCGAAAACGAAATCTTATTCCCCTCGATTTTGAGCCCATCGGCTGGCATTTCGCCTGCTTCAAGCTTAATTGTCAGTACGGTTTTGCCGTCTTTTTCAGCAAAAATCAAGCTGCCTTTTTCGTAACCGTAAGGAGCATCCGAAACTTCGTAAACCCATTCGCCCAGTAGCTGTTTGTTTTTAACCTCAGCTTTTACCTGAGAAGCCGAAAACATCAGAACCATCGAAAACATGATGAACATTCCTAATACTTTTTTCATAGTGTGTGTTGTTTGTGATTTGGTTCTAAATATAGATAATTACATGAAGTTAAATGAAGCGATTTTGTTAATTTTTCAGATTAATTGATAAATATTACTTCTATTCGGTCATAAAATTGTCCTGAGAAACCACATAGTCAAATCTGCCTGAAGTTATTTTTACTATATTGCCGTTACTATCAGTTGTCGAAAAACCAAAAGTGCCCGACAAAATGATCTGTTGCCCGGTTAAATCGCGTTTTACACTCCTGAAATAAACCTGTCCTATTCCCTTGTGGTTAAATGCAGCGGGCGTGTATTCCTGAATAAAATAGGCGGTGGCGTTCATTCCATCCAACGAAATCTTCAGACCGTTAAGAGCTGGTAAATCTTCAGCCTTTGTAATATGATGATTTTTCAGGTGTACTTCAATCGTAGAAGGTTCGCTGTTGATAGAACCGGTAAATCGAAATGAAAGGCTGTCTTTTCGGCTGTAAACACTGATTATCGGTTCGTTAAATGTATAGCTGAATGACGAATATACGATTGATTGCCATACCTTTTTACCAACAAAAGCGCCCGCAACATTATTGCCTTCTTCCGTGTATTTGGGTAATCGCGGGTCAATCGGGTCGGGAACCAAAATGCCACTGCACGAAGCCAATAGTAAGCAGAGGATTAGTAATTTAAAGTTACCGATACAAATAAATTTTTTCATTGCTTAGGTTAAATTTAATTCCAACAGTCAAACACCTGTTTTTCAAATCGTGAATTTCCTTTTTAAAGTTTCCCATTTCATCGATTTGGTAGTAATCCAGTAGCGGCGCCAATCCGTATGTAAATCTCGAATACAAGCTAAACCTGCCCCATATATGATAATCAACACCAGCTGCAAGTCCCAGGTCAAAATGGTTATAGGTTTTCAGTCCTCGCCGGATGTTGGTCGAAAACAAATTGTCGAACTCCAATCCAGAGTTAATCGAAATCCGTTCTGAAAGCGAATAATTAATAAGCACAGGCAGCGATAAATAATTGAATTCGAATGAATAAGTTTTATCGTCCAATGATTGATGGTAGCCTTTTCTAACCAGATTGGGTTCGGCTAAAACTGAAATACGTTGCCACTTTTCCGAAGGATATAGCTGAACCGAAAAACCAACTTGCGTATTGAGCGAAGGCTTAATGTTTTCAATCTCAGTTTTATGGCCAATTGTCGAGATATTTCCACCCGCCATAAAAGCAACTTGGGCATCGGCATAACGAAATGTTCCCGCCATGAAAATCAGTAAGGTCAGAAAAACTGGTTTTAGGGCAGTCTTTTTTGGCGGATAAAATCTGAACAGGTTTCTCATTATGGTTTCAAAAGTATAATTTGAGTTTGGTATTTAGAAGCAAGACTCCAGAAAGTGTGATTTGGTTGCGTTGTTTGTCAGCTTCCGTCACATAAATGTGGCCGCAAAGGATAATTCTTCTTTCAGCAACTGCTCGCTTGCTGCGCTATCCTTTGCCGTTGGCTTTAGCCAACGGATTGCATGACAACAATAAAAATGATCCGCGCGAAAACTTTGTGCAGAACAAAAACCTCTTTTCGGACGAAATAGGCTTTCTTCAAAGAAGGAGATGAGAAAGACTTATAATTACAAATCGTCAACTAAAAAAGTCATCTACAAATAGGCGATTATGGGTTTCTATTTTTGAATTTTTATTATATCAGATGCTATGTCGTTTAAATTTAGAAAAGAAACAGAATCTCCAATTTTCAAACTATGCTCAAAAGACTCAGACAAATACAATTCTTTATTAAGTCCCGTAATTAAAATCATTTCATTATCTCTTTCAGTAACAACTCCCTCCATCCTTAATTGAGAGTTTAAAAAATCAATTTGATCTTTGTTGATAGTTGTTACTTGAGTTATCCACTCTCCAGCAATCATATCTCTAGAATTACAAACTTTTCTTGTATCTTTAAAATAATGTGTCTGGATATCCATTAAAATACAATAAGGATATGTAAATTCATAGGAAGTTCCTCGTTTTCCTTTGCCAACTTCTGTCAGTTTTACAATATTTAGTTCTTCATTTTTTGCAAATAATGGAGTAATTAAAGACGACAGCCCTGGAACTCTGAAGCGATAAGCAACTTGCTTCTTGCAAGCTTTAGCTATAGATTGAGCTAACTCCTTGTCAGAAACGTCATAACTTGATAAAAGATTATTCGAAAAATCCTTTATTATATTAATTATCTGTTCCTTTTTAAACACTTCTCCACGCCGATAAAAAGGAGATGTTATACATTTATCCATCAAACTTATAAATCTTCTGGAAGACCCATCGGATGCGTAAATTATTTGCTCTAAACTATCTTCTGAATTGTTTTCTAAAATTTGTATTATATCATTTATTTTGGTAGGAGAAAAGCTGTTTAAAGAAACAACTTTTAAATATTTATTTACTAATTGAATACAATAATCCCGAAAGGCATTATAGTCATCTGTATTTTTGATATCGTAATCTAGATTAACGATAATACCAAATCTCTCTTCGTTCAATATATCAGATAAGTCATTAGGATATACTGCTATTCTAGTAAAATATGGTCCACTGTTACGAATTGAATTCATCCATCGGATAAAACCATTTTCCTTGTCGTTAAAAAATTCTTTGGGAAATACTGGTGCGACCTCATCAATCAATAGAAGCAAATGCCTAAAATATTGAGACATTGTTTCATTAATTGTAAGGCCAAGTTTCCAGATGATACTGCCTTCTGTATTAGCATTTTGAGCTAATCTTTGTTTCAGTTTAAAAACTGCACTTTTGAACTCGTGAGAGTGCAGTTCTCTTACTTTCTTATCAAGTGCATTAATAACAGAGTCATAAATTAATTTTTCTGAGGAATCGATTAACGAATTTGGATTCTTTTTCCATTCTGAGTTATGAATATTGGATAAATTTATCATAACAGGAAATGAATCACTCACATTTCTTTCTCTAATATTATTGTTGAAAACAAAATTCCCAAATATTTCTAGATATCTCAAAAGCATTGTTTTTCCAGACCCTCTACTGCCTCTAATAATTGCATCTCCAGTTAAACGAACCGCGCTTTTATTTCTTCCTTCACTTGAGACAAATAACTCGAGCAAGTTATTAGAGGATATTTTCTCTGCGTTACTGTAATTGAAAGGATTACTCCGAATATTATACTTTTCAATTAACGCCGCATCTTCAATAAAATTTGAGGTTACCGAGTTAAACTCAATTAGGTGGGGTAACTCGTAATACGAAGGATTTGAATTCACCGAGTTATCATCAGCCCATCCTCCAAAGCCGAATTTAGTCCTTTTATTTGGACTATATGCACGCCATATAGTTTCCAGTCTTTGGTAGTATGAGTCTAAAATATGAATCGAATATTGGTTCTGTGTCCCATCCATCCGTTGATATAAATTTACACCAGCAGAACCAGCACCTGAGTGTATCAATTTATGATTATCTTGAATACATTCATAACATCTGCTTTCATGAATATGCCCAGAAAATACGATATGGTATCCGTTAACAATAAGAATTGATTCAATCTCATATGAATTGTTAATTACTGATTTTGATACTCTATCGTTATTATCCAGCTTGTGATGAGTTAAGCAGATCTTAGTGTAACAACTAGTGTCATCTATATTTTTCTTACTTAAACTCTTTATTAATTTTTCCTTATCAACAAACCCAACATGATTTTCAAAGTCCTCAAGCTCGCAACTATTCATAAAAAGGAATTCAACACCATATCTACTATCCAGATGTTTAAGAAATCCATTAGTACTTATTACAGAATTTTTATTGCAGGAACGAGTTACAAATTTGTTATAGTTGTTATATTTCAACGTTAGATCACCGACTTCACTCGCTACTTTTGATAACGGCCAATTAATATCATGGTTCCCCGGTACAGCAAGTACCGATGACTTATCTAGTGAAATTCTTCTACATAAATTTTCAATTGAATTTGAAGCGTCATTAAATTCGTCTGCATGACCTGTTTCTGTAATATCTCCTGTAAGGATTAATAAATTGGTACAAATTGGTATTTTTCAGAAAGGAAGCTTATATCATTTGCCAATGATTCGTGAATTTTTGATGGCGTTTCAAATCTGTGTTTGTTTCCATACTGCAAATCTGATAATTGTACTATTCCAAATCTACTCATTTCATTAATTTTATTTTTACTGTTTACTAGTCCTTGCCATCAAATTTAACCCCTTATGTTCAAATAACCTAGCATTATCTCAAAACTTCCTAACCGATTTATCAACAAAACCAAACTCGCTCACCCGGCATTTAAGCTAAAAAAGCTACCTTCGGGCTCCAATTTCAGAATTTAGAACATGGATCAAAAAGTTATTCAACTCATAGCCCAACAGCTTGGCATACAATACACACAGGTAAACAACACCATCCAGTTGCTCGACGAGGGCGCAACCGTTCCGTTTATTTCGCGCTACCGCAAAGAGCGCACCGGCAGCCTTGACGAAGTTCAGGTTGAAGCGGTAAAAGACGCCAAGGAAAAAATGGAAGAATTACTCAAACGCAAGGAAACCATTGTGAATACCATTCAGGAGCAGGGCTCGCTTACTCCCGAATTGCATAAGCGAATTAACGAGTGTTTTGATCCGACAGAACTCGAAGATATTTACCTGCCATACAAGCCTAAACGCCGCACCCGCGCCATGATTGCCCGCGAAAAAGGCTTGGAGCCACTCGCCAAAATCATCATGAAACAGTTCGAGAAGAACCTTGATGGCCGAGCACAATCGTTTATCAACGACCAGGTGGATTCGGTTGACGATGCGTTAGCAGGAGCACGCGACATTGTTGCCGAGTGGGTGAACGAAAACGAGCGTGCCCGTGGCATTGTGCGCCGCGAATTCGACCGGGGAGCCTTTATTACCAGCAAAGTGGTGAAAGGCAAAGAGGAGGAAGGCACCAAGTACAGCGATTATTTCGACTGGAAAGAACCGTTGCGGAAATGCCCTTCGCACCGGCTGATGGCTATGCGCCGCGGTGAAAAAGAAGGTATTTTGCGCGTTTCGGTGACGCCTGACAGCACCGAGCCAATCGACAGATTGAAGCGCTTTTTCATCAACAGCAACAACGCCTGCACCGACCAAATGGAGCTGGCCATCGAAGATTCGTACAAGCGCCTGCTCGAACCGTCGATTGAAACCGAGTATTCGAACCTTTCGAAAGACAAAGCCGACGACGAAGCCATCCGCGTGTTTGCCGACAACCTTCGTCAGTTGTTGCTTGCCGCGCCACTCGGGCAAAAGCGTGTGCTGGCCATCGACCCGGGTTACCGCACCGGCTGCAAGGTGGTTTGCCTCGATGCGCAGGGGAACTTGCTGATTAACGACACCATTTATCCGCATCCGCCGCAAAATGAACTGGCGCAGGCGGCAAAAAAAATAACCACGCTGGTGAGCTCGTACCAAATTGAGGCTATCGCCATTGGTAACGGCACCGCCAGCCGCGAAACCGAATCGTTCGTCAAAAAGCTGCAATATGATCGCGATTTGAAAGTCTTTGTGGTTTCGGAAGATGGTGCGTCGATTTATTCGGCCTCCAAAATTGCGCGCGATGAGTTTCCACAGTACGATGTAACTGTGCGCGGCGCGGTCTCGATTGGCCGCCGTTTGCTCGATCCGCTGGCCGAGTTGGTAAAAATTGATCCAAAGTCGATAGGCGTGGGGCAGTACCAGCACGATGTTGATCAGAAAAAGCTAAAAAGCAGTCTGGATAAAGTGGTGGAATCGAGCGTGAATATGGTTGGCGTGAATGTGAACACAGCCTCGCAGCATTTGCTTACTTATATTTCAGGATTGGGTCCGCAACTGGCGCAGAACATAGTGGATTTCCGCAAGGAGAATGGCCCGTTCGCCTCGCGCACCGAAATACAAAAAGTGCCGCGTATGGGCGCCAAAGCCTTTGAGCAATCTGCAGGTTTCCTGCGTATTTCCGAAGCCAAAAATCCGCTGGACAATTCTGCTGTTCACCCCGAATCGTATTTTGTAGTCGAGAAAATTGCCAAAGACCTGAAATGCAGCATTCAGGAGTTGATAAAAAGCGAAGAGCTCCGTAAGCAAATTGAGTGGAAAAACTATGTAACTGACAAAATTGGCTTACCCACGCTCGAAGACATCAAAAAAGAGCTGGCCAAACCGGGACGCGATCCGCGCAGCCAAATCAAGGAATTCGAGTTTGCGCAGGATATTCACAAGGTGGAAGATTTAATTGTAGGCATGATTCTACCCGGAATTGTGACCAACATTACCAAATTTGGCGTTTTCGTTGATGTGGGCGTAAAACAGGATGGCTTGGTGCATGTTTCGCAGCTGGCCGACCGCTACATCAGCGATCCGGGCGAAATTGTAAAACTGCACCAGCATGTAAAAGTGAAGGTTATCGAAGTTGATTTGGTCCGAAAACGCATCCAATTAAGCTTGAAGCAGGCGGCACAATAAAAAAACGTCAGTTGAAACTGACGGCAACGGATAGGTTCTCCTTCAAAATTGTATAAATTATCCGTTGCCGTTGGCTTTAGCCAACGGAACAAAAAAAGAGCTTAAAATTCCGATATAAACTTTAAGCTCTTTTAGTTACGAATTTCAAATCATTCATAACTAATCATTCATAATTGATTACGGTTCCACCGGCATGGCAATCCACATAATCAGGTATGCCAGTAACGATGCGCCACCGGCAAAGAAAACAATTACAAATAAAATTCTGACAATGGTTGGATCAAGGTCAAAATAATCACCCAATCCGGCACAAACTCCGGCTATTTTTTTGTCTTTCGACCGCATAAGTCTTTTGGTTACTGCCATTTTAGTCGTCCTCCTCCTCGTCAAAGAATTTATCCTGGTTTTCTAACTCTGCTTCCAGAAACTCTTCAGCTTCTTCGAGCAATTGGTTGATGTACTCTTTGTCTTTTGGTTTTTCGTCAATCCAGTAAATGGTCTGGTTTACTGAAAAATCCTCAATATCGCTTCCCACAATAAATCGGGGATTCTCGTTGTGCACTACATAAAGCATGTCAGGCATTTCCTGAGAATTGTCGGCGAGCAAAAATTTTGGTAACATAGTCTTCCGTTTAGTGAATCTTATGAAACAAATTTAGCCAAAAAACCCAATAAACCTCACCAGGCAGTGCCAATTTTACATGTTTTACAAATTAGTAACAAGCCGATTTTGAGTAAAACAATACATTTTTATTTCTGCCCCGAAATCAATCGTTTGTAAGCTCTGTGCTTCTTTGTACTTTTGTAGTTCTAATATTAAACTATGTTATCAGTTTATCCTGAAAATTTTGAAACAAAAATAGGCTTCGACAAAATTCGTGAATTGATCAAATCCCGCTGCCTGAGTTCGCTGGGAAAGGAGTTGGTTGATGAAATCGAGTTTTACACCAACTACGAATACCTTTCGGAAACCCTCACGCTGGTTCAGGAATTTGTGACCATCATTCGCGAAATGGAGAATTTCCCCACGAGTTACTATTTCGATTTGCGCGAGGCCCTTATCAAAATTAAGATTGAAGGACGCTTTCTGGAAACGGAAGAGTTGTTCGATTTAAAACGTTCGCTCGAAACCATTTCGGGAATTGTTCGCTTCCTGAAACAAACCAAAGAAGACCAATTGCCTTGTCTAAAGCGCCTTTTGTCGGGCGTGCAGGTTTATCCGTATGTAATTGAGCGTATTGATGCTATCCTGAACAAATACGGAAAAATCAAGGACAATGCTTCGTCCGAACTGGCACACATCCGAAAAGAACTGTTGAGCAAACAATCAAACGTTTCAAAGCGGCTTCAGGCGATCCTGAAAAAAGCGCAGGACGACGGCCTGATTGAAGACGATGCCTCGGTGGCCATGCGCGACGGACGGGCCGTAATTCCTATCGCTTCGGCGCACAAACGCAAACTGAATGGTATTGTACACGACGAATCGGCAACCGGAAAAACGGCGTACATCGAGCCTGCCGAAGTAGTTGAAATGAACAACCAAATTCGAGAACTGGAATATGCGGAGTTGCGCGAGATTGTTCGCATTCTCACCACTTTTTCGAACGATATTCGGCCGTATTTACCCGATTTAATGCAGTCGTATGCCTTCCTGGGAAAGATCGACTTTATTCGTGCCAAGGCAATATATTCCATTGACATTGATGCTATTAAGCCTTATCTCGATAAAGAATGCCAGCTCGACTGGGACAATGCGGTTCATCCACTGCTGATGATGGCTTTGCGCCGCGAAAACCGTAAAGTGGTGCCGCTAAATGTCAGATTGACACCGCAAAAGCACATTTTACTGATTTCGGGGCCGAATGCCGGTGGAAAATCGGTTTGCCTCAAAACAGTTGGTTTACTGCAATATATGCTGCAATGCGGCTTGCTCATTCCGGTAAAACAAAACACGATTGCCGGTGTTTTTGACAAAATATTTATCGATATTGGCGACGAGCAATCCATCGAAAACGACCTGAGTACCTACAGCTCGCATTTGATGAACATGAAGTTCTTCCTGAAAAACTCGAACGAGCGGACATTGATCCTGATCGACGAATTTGGAACCGGAACCGAACCCATGCTGGGTGGTGCCATTGCCGAATCGATTTTAGCGCAACTGAATGAAATGAGGGTGTTTGGCGTAATTACGACGCATTATACCAATCTGAAGCATTTTGCTTCGTCAACCGATGGCATTGAGAACGCCGCCATGATGTACGATTCGTCGAAAATGGAACCGTTGTTTGTACTCGACATTGGCAAGCCGGGAAGTTCGTTTGCCTTTGAAATAGCCCGAAAGATTGGCCTTCCGGAGAATATTCTTCAGGAAGCAACCGACAAAATCGGGAAGGACCACATCAACTTCGACAAGCACCTGCGCGACATTGTTCGCGACAAACGCTACTGGGAAACCAAGCGCATGAAAATCCGAAAGGTGGAAAAATCGCTCGACGATCTGGCTGAAAAATACGAAACCGATTTGAGTTCGCTCGAGAAGCAACGCAAGGAAATCATCCAGAAAGCCCGGCAGGAAGCCGATCAGATATTGTCGGAAGCCAACAAGCGGATAGAAAATACCATCCGCGAAATTCGCGAAACGCAGGCCGACAAGGAAAAGACCAAACAAATTCGAGCCAAGCTGGTTGAATTTAAGCAGGAAATAGAGGTGAATACGGCTGCTGAAGACGATTTCATCCATCAGAAAATACAAAAGCTGAAAGAAAAGGAATCGCGCCGGAACGAAAAGCGCGCCGAGAAAAAGCCTCAGGAGCAAAAAGAAAAGGCGAAGGAGGAAGAGCCAGATGTTTGGAAAGCGGGCGACAAAGTGGTGATGGCCGGAAACCAAAACGTAGGCGAGATTCTGGAACTGAACGAGAAAAATGCGGTTGTGGCTTTCGGTCAAATCCGCACGTCGGTAAGCCGCGATAAGTTGCAGAAAATCACCAACAACGAAGCGAAGAAGATTCAGAAGACTTACAACCAAACCATGCCCAACATCAACAAAGGCATGAGCGAAAAACGGTTGTCGTTCAAAACCGAGATCGACATTCGCGGGCAGCGTGCCGAAGAAGCATTGCAGCTTATCCAGAGTTGGATTGACGACGCAATTATGTTGGATTTTAGTGAATTACGCATTTTGCACGGCAAAGGAAACGGAATCCTGAAAGAAATGATCCGCAATTACCTGAAGACGGAGCCAGCCGTAAAATCGTATCGCGACGAGCACGTTCAGTTTGGCGGCGCAGGCATTACGGTAGTGGAGATAGGCTAAAAAAGTCGCAGTTTTCAGTCGCAGTTGGCAGGAGATAAGAAGATTTGGAAATTTGAGGATTTGAAAATGAAATCTTTATTGCTTGCAGCTTGTAGCGTTTTTCAACTTCGAATTTTAGGCACTTCGAACTTTAAAATAGTAAATAACAAAATCGTAAATAAATCAGATGTTCACAGAAAAACTTGATATACAACTCATTGAATCGCTGGAAGAAAAAGGATTCACCGAATCAACAGCCTTGCAGCATTTGTGCATTCCGAAGATTAAAAGTGGGCGCGATTTGGCCTGTGTGGCCGACAACGAAACCGGAAAAACCACAACTATCATTATCAGCGTACTTCAAAAACTGAAGGCTTCGCTCGACGATAATCCCCGTGCTGTGATTGTTGTTCCGGATATTGACTCGGCAAATAAAATAAAAGAGGAGTTCATTCGTCTAGGCGAATATACCGACCTTCGTATTCACACGGCTTGCGAAGACGGTAAACTGAACAATCAGAAGGACGAAATTTACCTGGGCAGCGACGTGGTGATTGGCACACCCAAGCGCCTGAACCAGATTTATTCGGTGTATGGGCTAAACCTTAGCGTGGTTAAAATTTTTGCCATCGACGATGCCGAGCGGGTTATTAAAAGCATCAATTATTCGCAAATCGACCGGCTGGCGGAAAGTTTGCCCAAAGCGCAAAAGTTGGTTTTCTGTGCGGATGTAAACGACTGGATTGCCCGTTTCGCCGACGAATTTATGAATGTTCAGGAGTTTTTTGAATTTGAAGAAGAAGATGGTGAAGAGTGATAACCTCTTCATTGCAAAGAAGGTACGATTGAGGAAATCCATTGAATAACAGATTACTTCGTTGTTCTGGCAATGACACTATATAATAGGTTACCAGCTTCCCTTGCCGTGAAATGAAAACAATTTAAACAAACAACATGCGCCTTACTTCGTTTTTAATTTTCTTCGGCATCGTATTGCTGATTTACGGCTCGGTAAACTACTACATCTTTGCCCGCGGCCTTCAGGCTTTTTCGCTAAATACCTCGATGAGAAGGTGGTTCATTGTTCTTTTCTGGACGATTGCAGCCTGTTTTATTACCGGTTCTATTCTGGAACGCACAGTTTCGTCGGCACTAAGCGAATGGATTTACCGCATTGGCTCGTTCTGGATGGCTTACATGCTCTATCTTTTCCTTGCTGTTTTCGTCATCGACCTGGTGAGATTGGCCAATCATTTCTTTCATTTTCTTCCTGAATTTTCGCAAATCATGAAATTCAGGCTCGGACTTGGCGTTTTTGGACTGGCTTCGGTAATTGTAATCGGAGGGCACATCAATGCACTATGGATCAATGTAAAAGAGATTCCGCTCGAAATTCACAAAAAGATAAACGGCAACCCTGAAGTTAAAATCCTGATGGCTTCTGACATTCATCTTGGAGCATTGATTGGCGAACGGCGGGAAAAAAAACTGCTCGATATTGTGAATGAGCAAAAACCAGATATGGTGCTGCTTTGCGGCGATTTGGTTGATGGCGAAATTGCGCCGGTATTGCGCAAAAACCTGGGCAAACACATTCAGGAAATAAAAACACCACTTGGCGTTTACGCCATTTTGGGAAATCACGAGTACATTGGTGGGGAGCAAAAGACGTTGCCATACCTCAAAAGCATAAATATTAAAGTATTGATTGACAGTTTAGTAACGTTACCGAATGGCATTCAATTAATTGGAAGGAACGACCGTTCGGCGCGAGGCGTGAACCAGCCCAAACCGTTGAGCGAATTAATGGCTTCAACTAATCCGGAGTACCCCACTATTGTAATGAATCACCAACCATTCAACTTAAGCGAAGCTTCTGATTTGAACGTCGATTTGCACCTTTCAGGACATACGCACCACGGACAATTGTGGCCTTTCAACTACATCACAAAAGCCATTTTCGAGTTGAGCTGGGGCTATTTGAAGAAAGGGAATACCAACTTCTACGTATCATCGGGCTTTGGAACATGGGGACCATCGGTTCGTACCGGTAACCGGCCAGAGGTGGTTATTTTCAAATTAAGGTTTGATCGGTAGTTGAGATATAAAATGAAACTTGTACTTTAGTAGTCAGAAAATTTATCACAATTATGGAATCAGTAGTTTTGGGCCGACTAAAACAATTAAAACCCGTTTTTCAATTGCACAAAGTTGAAAAGGTTTATCTTTTTGGATCGGGTGTAAGCTCAAATTTTACCAATGAAAGCGACATCGACTTGCTGGTTTCTTTTCAGGAAAACCTTGACCCGCTTGAAAAAGGTGAGTTATGGTGGTCGTTATACGATTATTTAAAAGCCCACTTTAATCGTGAGATTGACTTGGTTACTGAAAGTTCACTGAAAAATCCATATTTTATTGAAGAAGTTAACAACACCAAACAATTGATTTATGGATAATAAGCAAAAAAAATATTTGTTTGACATTCATACCTGTATATCTAACATCGATAATTACATAGGTGAATCAAAATCATTCGCTGAATTTCAGAATAACCAAATGCTTCAGGACGCAGTTGAACGAAATCTTGAAGTTATTGGAGAAGCAGTAAATCAATTGCTTAAAATATATCCAGAAATTCAGATATCAAACGCCAGGAGAATCGTTGACGCACGAAACAAAATCATACATGGCTACGATTCTGTTGAACCTGTGAATATTTGGGCTATTGTGATCAACCATTTACCTAAGTTGAGAGAAGATGTAAATCAATTACTCAACTCCTAATAGGTTATTAATCAGGTGCCTTAAATCCCAAGTTTGATTAGCAATCTTAGTGAGCGGGTGACTTCAAGTCACCCGCTCACTAAAGCTATAATCTTCCGTCCATATCCATTCGTCCGTATTCGGGTTGTAGTGGAAATTTTATCGGTTTTCCATCGCGTTGTGAGCGGTAAATGGCGGTAAACAACTCAACGGTTTTGCGACCTTCTTCGACTGTTACCAATGGATCCCGATCATTAATTACTGCATCAGCAAAATCAACAATCTGTTGCTTGAAATACCAGGTCATCGAGTCAACAGATTGAAACTCATCGGCATCTATCTTATTCCATTTCTCCATCAACTGCTCTTCGCCGGGAACTGTCCATAAATCGAGCTTCGGAGGTTCGGCAATGGTGGTTTTTCCGGCAATAAACATAGCACCACCTTCGGGTTGTGAGCCAACTGTCGCGCCATTCGAACCATGAATATGAACTTTGCCATAAATTCCGGGCTTTTGCGAATTGCTCACTAATATATTGCCCAATCCACCATTTTTGAACCGAATTAAGGCAACCGCGGTATCTTCAACTTCAATATACGGATGATTGATGTTTCCCCAATAACCAAAAACTTCGTCGATTTCGCCACCCATCAGCCATTGAAGCAGATCCAGTTGGTGAGGTGATTGGTTCACCAAAACTCCGCCGCCTTCCAGCTTCCACGAACCACGCCACGCATCGCTGTTGTAATACGACTGGTCGCGCCAGCCCAGCATTTGTATGGTGCCGAGCGCCGGTGTACCAATTTTGCCTTCGTCAATGGCTTTTTTCATGCGTACAATGGGCTGGTACCAACGGCGCTGACTAACCACACCTGCTTTTCTACCCGTTCGTCGTGCAGCTTCAATAATTAAATCGCAATCCTGAAGCGTTGATGCTAATGGCTTTTCGATCAGAATATTGGCACCAGCTTCCAGAGCCTCGATTGCAGGATTGGCATGGTACGGATGAGCCGTGCAAATAATGGCACCCTGGATGTTTTCAGCTTTCACCATTTCGGTTATCGACGAATAGGCTTTTACTGAATATTGGTCAACAAATTTTTGAGCCGATTCAGGAGTACGGCTCCAAACGGCTTTAAACTGCAATTCAGGAATTTGCAAAACAGCTTTGGCGTGCAAATGAGCAATTTTGGCACATCCAATTATGGCTACGTTTAGTGGCATAGTATTGATGATTATATTGTTACGAGATATAAGTTTTTAGTTTAAAATAGTCATTGATGGTCATCCAATTGTCAATTATTGCAACGGAAGCAAATGACCAGATACACCTTCTGCCAACTGAAACTGAACACTGATCACTTTTTATGGCTTTAAAATAACTTTCATCAAATGAGGGTCTTTGCGGTAAAGACGCTGGAACCAGTCGTTTCCTTCTTCAAGCGGCGCAACTTTGCTGATTAACGGATCGACATTGATTTGACCGGAAGCAATCAGGTCTAAACATTGTGGGTATTCACCAGCCGAAGCGCATGATCCCTGAACTTTCAACTGGCGTGTCACCACTTTTTGAAGCGGAAATTTCACTTCAGGCGAAAGGTTACCAACCAATGTAACCGTACCACCTTTTCGTGTACAATCAATAGCTGTATTTACAGTTGATTCAATACCAACAACTTCAAACACTAAATCAGCACCGCGTTTTTCGGTTTCCTTTAAAACAAGATCCAGAACTTTTTTGCCTTCAGGTTTTACAGCGCAGTCAGCACCAAGTTCCAGAGCCAAATCCAGCTTATTTTCAACCGGATCAACAGCAATCACTTTGCCGCAGCCAGCCGCTTTCAAGGCTTGAATGCACAGCAATCCAATCATCCCGCAGCCAATAACAACTGCGGTATCGTTTCCGTGAACGGAGCTTATTCCAACTGCGTGAACTGCAACCGAAACAGCTTCGACCATTGCAGCTTTTTCGAAGCTAATATTTTCAGGAATGGCATATAAAATGTGTGCCGGAACTGCGATGTATTCGGCAAAAGCGCCGTCCTGCCGGTATTCGTCGCACGAAACACCGAGCACGCGCCTGTCTTCGCAAAGATTGATCTCGCCGCGCTGGCAGTAAAAGCATTTTCCACACGAAATGGTTGAATCGAAAGTTACGCGGTCGCCAACATTCCAACCAAAAACATCAGGAGCCAGGCGTTTTATTATGCCCGAAGCTTCGTGCCCCATAATTACAGGAGGTTTGCGGCGGCCAGTGCTTCCGTCCATTCCATGTACGTCGCTGCCACATATGCCACAGGCTTTCACCTGCACCAGTACCCAGCCCGGTTTTACTTCCGGAATTTCAGTATCTTTGATTATAAATTCGTTGTATTCTTCAAGGATAAGCGACTTCATAGGTTACACTTTAGGTTTATTTCTGTTTTTTCCTGAAAGGTATAAAAATAAGCAAAGCATTTATAACAAAGCCCGAAACCAGAACAAATGAACCAATTCCTGAATAGTGAAAGGTCATCAGTAATTTTCCGGTTAAAGCCAGAATACCGCCCACCAGCATAGCAGCAATTCCAAGTTTTTTGTTGTACTGAAAATTAAACAGGGCGGCAATCATTGGAATAATAAAAGCTCCTGAATAAAACGAAAGAGCAAGAAGCAATGACGAAACTATTGATTTGATTTTCAGTGAAATAAATATGCTTAGAATGCCGATTACAACAATTAGAAGCTTGGTTTGCTGAAACGATTTTTGGTTGTTGATATCGTGGTGAAACAACTCGCTCAAAATCATAGAAGCAGTGAGCAAGGTGGTAGCCGCTGTTGATAACACAGCCGAAATTAATGCTGCAACCAGCAATCCGGTAGCCCAATCGGGTAATAAACTATTGGCCAGGTTCACCAGGTTTGAGCTGTTTTGTACTCCTGAATTGAATTTTGCAGCATATATTCCAACATAAGAAAGGATAAATCCGAATGGAATTAAAATAACTGCAACTACCAGTACACTCCGAAAGGCAGTCGTTGCGTCTTTAGAACAAAAAACGCGCGAATAAATATCCGGTCCAACCACGAAAGTACTTGAAAAAGTGATTATTAGTATAAATAAGTCGAACGGCGAAAAATGACTGTTAAATGGAAAACTTGCAGTAAATGAAGGTAATTCGGGCAATTTCGGGGACGGAATAAGTAAGGCTGTAACCACAACGCCACACAAAATAAAAAACGATTGAAACAAATCGGTTTTCATCACCGAGACCTGCCCACCAATAAAGGTATAAAGTATAAATATTGAACCAGTTAGAATAACACCTGCGACGTATGACAAACCAAAAAAACTCACCAATATTTGGGCGCCGGCAATAATTTGAGCTGCAACAACCCCAAGCCAGGCTACCGGAATAATAACCGAAGTTACCTTCCGGGCTTGATTGCCATAAAATTGCCCGATAAGTTCGGGCAGTGTGAATTTACCTTTGGCATATACTTTTTTAACAATAGGCAGCAAGCCCAATAGTCCCAGGGCGGCAGCCAGGATATACCAGGCCGATGCCCAAGATTGTGTTTCGGCTAAGCCAATGGTTCCCATTACGGCTGAACCTCCAAGAATTGTTGCCAGTAAACTTCCTGAAATCTGCCATACTCCTGTTTTCTTTCCGGCCAGAAAGAAATCGAAAGGAGTTTTAATTTTACGAGATGAGTATATTCCAATCAGGAATAAAACAATGCCATATATAATAAGTATAGCCAGCTTCATAGAATACAACAAACTTGAATGGCCGTAAAGGTTAAAATTTTTGGCCGAAAAAAATAAACCTTGATAATGTTGATTTGCAAGTTGCCGAAGAATTCCCGGGTGTCAAGTCACGGCTTGTGTTCAATAACATTGCTTATCCAATCGGGAAATTAATTATTTTTGTTTCCGTTATCGTACACGGAAATTTTAAAATTTAAATTTAATACCCAAAACCTTATGAGTAAACCACAGATTGTAATTATTTTTTTATTGCTTTCATTTTCGGTATCAGCAAAAAAAATCAGATGGTTGGATTTCTCTTTTTAATGGGAAAGATTTAACCGGATGGCACCAGTTAAACGGGAAAGCCAAATACCATGTTGAAAACGGCGAAATTGTTGGAACAACGGTTTCGGATACGCCCAATTCTTTTCTTGCTACCGATAAAGATTACGGCGATTTTATTCTTGAACTTGACCTTTTGGTTGACAACGACATGAATTCGGGCATTCAGTTCCGAAGCATTAGCAAGCCCGATGTAATGGATGGCCGCGTACATGGCTACCAATGCGAAGTTGACCCATCACCACGTGCATGGAGCGCAGGCATATACGACGAAGCCCGCCGTGGTTGGTTATATACAGGAGAATTGAACCCGGCAGCAAAACCGGCATTCAAACTTGGTCAATGGAACCACTACCGTATTGAATGTGTGGGAAACAGCATTCGCACCTGGTTAAACGATGTGCCTGTTGCTTATTTGATTGACGATATGACTCCAAGCGGCTTAATTGCTCTTCAGGTACATGCCATTGGAAAAGATGTTCAGCCTGGGAAACAAATTCGCTGGAAAAACATTAAAATCAAAACTACCGATCTGAAACCCACTGAAACTCCCGATGTTTTTGTAGTCAACTTAATACCAAACACTTTAAGTAATGCAGAAAAAGCTCAAGGCTGGAAGCTGCTGTTCGACGGTAAAACCACCGAAGGCTGGGTTGCGGCAGGTAAAAATGAATTTCCGGCGGAAGGTTGGAAAGTAGTTGACGGAACAATGGAAGCTCAGCCCAACCGGCCAGACTCCCCGATAAAGGGAACAGACATCGTTACCAAGGAAAAATTTACAGCCTTTGAACTTCAGTTTGAGGCCAATTTTGCTGAAGGAGCCAACAGCGGTGTAAAATATTATGTGGGCAACGGCGGCCCGGGCATTGGCTTGGAATACCAGGTATTGGACGACAAAAGACATCCGGATGCAAAGTTAGGTGCAGTTGGAAACCGCACACTGTCTTCGCTTTACGATTTAATCCCGTCGGACAAGCAGGAGCGTTTTACCAAAGGAGCCAATGAATGGAATGTTTGCCGCATTGTTGCTAATCCGGATAATCACATCGAGCATTGGCTGAATGGTATGAAGGTTATTGATTACGTGCGTGGATCGAACATTTACAAGGCGTTGGTTGCCCGTAGTAAATATGCAGATTATAAGGACTTTGGAATGATAAAGGAAACTCCAATCCTGCTTCAGTACCATCAGGACCAGGTTAAATTCAGGAGTATTAAAATCAGGGAAATAAAATAAACATACAAAATTAAAGACTAACGATATTATGACAACAAATCGTCGTGATTTTATTCGGAATGTAGCTGTTGGCGCAGCCGGAATCACTATTGGAGGAACCCTTTCTGGTTTCTCAGCAAAAAGCTATTCGCGCATAATTGGAGCCAACGACAGGTTGTCGGTTGCATTAATGGGATGTGGCCGTAGGGTAGGAGCTTATTATTCGGCTTTGAAAAATAAAGACAATAATGTTGATGTAGCCTACATTTGCGATGTGATGAAAAAACAACGCGAAAAAGTTGCAAAGGACCTGGTTGGAAAAGTTTCGGGCGAAGCCAAATTGGTAAACGACATTCACGAAGTTTGGAACGACCAGAAAGTTGATGCTATATTTAACGCAACTCCTGATCATTGGCACGCTCCGGGAACCTGGCTAGCCATGCAGGCCGGAAAGCATGTTTATATCGAAAAACCATGCAGCCATAATCCGCGTGAAGGCGAGTTGCTCGTTGCTTTTCAGAAAAAATTGGGAAAAGTAGTGCAAATGGGAAACCAGCAACGTTCGGCCAAAGAATCAAAGGAAATAATTGCTGAAATTCACAAAGGAGCAATCGGCGATGTTTACAAAGCAGTTGCATTTTATTCGAACAACAGAGGTGAAGTTCCTGTTGCAAAAAAAGCGCCTGCACCTGAAGGTCTGGATTGGGAACTTTGGCAGGGGCCCGCTCCGCACACCGAATACATGGACAATATATGGGATTACAACTGGCACTGGTATGGCTGGGTATGGGGAACCGCCGAAGCCGGAAACAATGCTACTCACGAACTGGATATTGCCAGATGGGCTTTACAGGTAAAATATCCTGAATATGTTGATGTTGAAGCCGCCAAACGTCATTTTAAAAACGATGGCTGGGTGATGTACGACACGATGGACGCTACTTTCCGTTTCCCCCGGAAATAAAATCATTAAATGGGATGGAAAAAGCCGCGAAGGATACAATACCTATGGAAGCGACCGTGGAACCATTATTTATGGTAGCGAAGGCACTGTTTTTGTAAACAGGGACGGCTACACCTTGTACGATCGAATGGGTAAAAAAGTGAAAGACAGCAAATCGTCGGGCAGCGAAGCCGGAACAGCACTTGGCGGTGGTGGTGATATGACTGATTCACACATTGTTAACTTTTTTAATGTGATCAGAGGTAAAGAAAGCAAGCTGAATTCTCCGATTGAAGAAGGTGCAATCAGCCAGATGATGGTTCATTATGCCAATATCTCTCACCGAATCGGAAAATCATACAAAGTAGATACTCAGAACGGGCAGATTATAGACAAGGAAGGAATGAAACTTTGGGCCCGCGAATATCAAAAAGGCTGGGAACCAAAATTATAGAAACATAGTATTTGATTAGGTTACAGACGTACCACAAACTCTCCAAATCGTTTGGAGAGTTTTCTTTTTTTGTACTTTAGCCCGACCAAAACTTAAACTGAAGAAAATGCTTAAACTGGCGCCGGTAATTTTATTGGTATTCTATTCGCTTTGCGGGTTATCACAAATAAATATGGTGGTGAAGCCTGGCGGATTTCTTTTTATGGAAGGGAAAGACAGTATCTTTTTTTATCAGAAAAGTCAGAAAGATAAGAATGGCCAGTTTAGTCGGTGCAATTACCTACACCCATTTTATGGAGTTGACGGCCGTGTATTAACCGAAGATTTTCCGGATGATCATTTGCATCAGCGTGGAATTTTCTGGGCATGGCATCAAGTATTAATCGATGGGAAGCAAATTGCCGACGGCTGGGAGTTGAAAAATTTTGAACAGAAGGTCACCAGTTTTGAATATCGCTTGCAAAAAGGAGCTGGCGTTGTTGATGCAATAGTCGAGTGGAAATCGCCCGAATGGAAAAATGGCAAAGAAGCGTACATCAAAGAGAATACAAAAATTACGATATTCCCGAGGTCAGGAAATTATCGCCGGATTGATTTTGAGATTCAATTAAAAGCGTTGACTGACCGTTTATCAATTGGCGGCTCGAATGACGAAAAAGGGTACGGTGGCTTTTCGGTGAGGTTGAAATTGCCTGATAATGTGAATTTTTCGAGCGAAAATGGCGCTGTTGAACCACAAAATTTACCAATCGAAAGCGGAAACTTTATGAATATCAGCGGAAGTTTTTTGAATGGAAATAAACAGGGTGGAGTAATCATGTTTGCCAATGAATCGAATCCGACGCCTAATAAAAACTGGATTCTTCGGAAATCGGCCAGTATGCAAAATGCAGCTTTCCCAGGTAAGGTTCCGGTAGGTATTCCGTTTGATAAACCTTTAGTTCTAAAATACAGCCTTATCGTTTACCAGGGCGAAATGACAACTAAGCAAATAAAGAAAGCTTTGAAATAAAAATCTGAATTCCAGCTAGATAAAATCGTAAATTGTAAATTTTAAAATATGCCAGTCGCAAAATATTCCGAAATAACACCTGAAAATGTTCGTCCGGGACTCGAACGCCGAATTATTTATACTCCAGACCTAATGACCGTAATTGTTGATTTTACTGATGGTCCGTGGGCCGAAGCCGAGCCTTTTCACTCGCATCCGCACGAGCAAACTAGTTACATTGCGTTTGGCGAAGTAATGTTTTACTGCGAAGGCGAGCCCGAACAGCATCTTTGCCCGGGAGATCTGTTTGCCGTTCCTTCAGGAAAAAAGCATACGGTAAAAGTACTGACCGAAAAAGCCCGGTTAATCGACAGCTTTAACCCTATTCGCCAGGATTTTATAAAATAATCACCAGGTTTACTGAAAATATCCCGGCTTACATTGAACAGGAAATAAGCTCTTAAAACACAATATATCAATATAATCTATTGCCGATATTTTATTTTTATCCCTTCATTTCGAACTAATTTGCTTTACCTGTGTTTTGGTGATTTCATGCTCAGGTTGCCCAATGAAAAACAAAAAAGGTTTATTTGTAACAACACTAGCTATACTGACTGGAGGAATTGGTGGATTTCTCTATTGGAGATTTGTTGGCTGCACATCAGGAACTTGTCCGATTAAGTCGGTGTGGTATTTTTCAACCCTTTGGGGAATGGCTGCCGGATATTTGGCTGGCGATTTGATTCTGAGCGCTATTTCATATTATAAAAGGAGGCGAAATGACAAAGCGGTTTAACCAGATAATTAATTCGTCGAAACCTGTTTTGGTCGATTTTTATGCCGACTGGTGTATGCCATGCAAGCAAATTCCGCCTATTTTGAAAGAAGTAAAAAATCAATTCCGCAATAATGTGCGAATCATTAAAGTGAACGTCGATCATTTCCCTGACATAGCAAATAACTATAAAGTCAATAATCTACCTGCTGTTATTCTATTCAGGAATGGAAAAGTTCATTGGAGTGGAAAGGGTGTTATGCCTGCCAACGATATTGCATTGGCGCTTGCTCATACCTTATAGAAACTTTTTGTTATAGGTTTTTTGCAATCGGTTGCATTGCCATATTTGTTATATATATTTGTGCATCTAAACCTATAAGCAATGAAAAAATCTCTGTCATTTATTTTATGTTTATTCTTTGTTTTTGTGCTGAATGCAAAAACTAAAGACTACGATTTGAAACGCTGGCCTAATGGCAAATCTCCGCTGGAAATTGGGACACGAATTGCCAATAAATTCCTGGCAACGCCACATTCGAGGTACGGAAACACGCATCCCGACACTCCTCCAACTCAAATTACTTATCCCGATGTTTGTACTTGGCTCGGTGGAATGTGGTTTTCAGAAGTGACAAAAAATGATCAGCTTTTTAAACAGTTTGAAGACCGATTTAGCCCGCTTTTTGACAAAGAAGCAAATCTTCAGCCTAAACCGAATCACGTCGATAACAATGTATTCGGATCGGTTCCACTGGAACTCTACTTACAGACCAAGCAGCAGAAATACCTTGATCTGGGAATAAAGTACGCCGATACTCAGTGGGCTTTACCTGAAGATTCCAAACCAGAACAAAAACAATATGCTGATCAGGGATATTCGTGGCAAACGCGAATTTGGATCGACGATATGTTCATGATTACAGCCGTTCAGGCTCAAGCCTATCGGGCAACCGGCGACCGGAAATACATTGATCGCGCTGCAAAGGAAATGGTTTTGTACCTGGATAAAATTCAGTTGGAAAACGGATTATTTTACCATTCGCCCGATGCCCATTACAGTTGGGGCCGCGGAAATGGCTGGATGGCCGTTGGCATGGCCGAAATTTTGCGCATTCTTCCGAAAGACAATCCAAACCGCAATCGCATCATGGATGGCTATCACAAAATGATGGCTGCGTTGCTGAAGTTTCAGGAAAACGACGGAATGTGGCGCCAAATAATTGACGACAAAGAAGCATGGAAAGAAACTTCGGGCACAGCCATGTTTACTTACGCTTTTATTACGGGTGTTAAAAACGGATGGCTCGATGCAAAAATTTATGGCGCCGCCGCCCGAAAGAGCTGGCTTGCCCTGACTTCGTACATGAACGAAAACGACGAATTGACAGAAGTTTGCGAAGGAACAAACATTAAAAACGACCGAAACCATTACATGCAACGCAAGCGCATCGTTGGCGACCTTCACGGCCAGGCTCCTTTGCTTTGGTGTGCAACTGCTCTGCTTCGAAAATAACAAACTAATCAGCTTTTCTTAATACAATAAAGAATTATAGATCAGTTATTTACTCAAAAATGATATGTCATCTGACATTTTTTGAGTAAATAACTTTTTAATATTGCGATGCATTTATTTTAAGTTTGTGGCAGGAAAGATTCGAGATGAAGGTTGAAGATAAAATACTGTTGGGAGAGATAAAGAGCAGAAATCGAAAGGTTTTTGAAGCTCTTTTCTATGAATATTACCCCCATTTAATAAGGTATGCCGAAGGCTTTGTTTTCGACAAGCAAGCCTGTGAGGATATTGTGCAAAATCTCTTCATCTATTTTTGGGAAAGCAGTCACAATATCGAAATTACCCATTCTCTGAAATCTTATTTTTATCAGTCGGTCAAAAACAGGTGCCTGAATTATATTCGCGATGTTCATGTTCAGGACAAGCACAAGATATTGTATTTGGAGGCCTTGCTAAACGAGGACGACTCGCCTGGTTGGGTAGATCTGGAAATCCTCAATAAAATTCAGGAAGCAATTGCCCAGCTACCATCACAAATGGGCGAGCTTTTCAAGCAAAAATATCTTTATGGTCGTAAACTTCAGGAAATTGCTGAAATCAATAATATTTCTGAAAATACAGTAAAAACACAACTTCAGCGTGCGAAAGAAAAAATGCGCAAAATTCTTTTAAACAGCACTTCGTTGAAATTTTTTCTTTAGAAAAAATCAATATTCAAACGGCTTATTTCCAGTTAATTGAAAAGTTAGTTGCAACTTTTTAATCGAAAATCTTATTTTTTCAGGTAATCCTGTCACCCTTTTTTGACATTGCCGTGTCATGTAAACAACTTAACTAAACCCAATGAAAGAACTGAAGCGAAATATCGACTTTGGACTTATCTGGAGAAAAATTCACGATCAGCTAACTGATGAAGAAGAAACTCTCCTCAAGGAATGGCTTGCAGACGATGCTTCGCACCGTAAATATTACGACGATGTAATTAATTATTATAACAGCGGGACACAGTTTTCCAATTCGCCAGCCGAACTCAAAAAAGCTCTCAGAAATATTTATCGAATTACTGGTATTTACAATCCCTACCGAAAACCAGTTATTATATCAATTACTTCAGTTGCAGCGAGCATTTTATTCTTTATTTTTTTACACTTTTTTAGTTCTGACCCATCAGAAACTGTTGTTGTTGAACAAAGTGTACAATCGATTGCCCCGGGAACTGAAAAGGCCGTTTTGATTCTTTCAGACGGTAGTGAACACGACCTTACATCAGGCGAAAAAACAATAAAAGCTGCAAATGGAATTGAAATTAAAAATACAGGTACAACGTTGGAATATTCCGGTAAAGGAAATCAGGCTGGCGAGTTAAAGTATAATACATTACGAATACCCAGAGGCGGCGAATATTTCCTGGTACTTTCCGACAGTACAAAAGTTTGGCTGAATTCTGAGACCACTTTGCGCTTTCCGGTTCAGTTTGCTGCTGATGTAAGAAATGTTGAGCTTACAGGTGAAGCTTATTTCGAAGTTTCGAAAAACGAAAAAGTGCCATTTATTGTTACCTCCGCAAACCAGCAAATAAAGGTACTCGGGACTCAATTTAATGTTTCGTCATATACAGAAAACGCTAATATATATACTACGTTGGTTGAAGGAAGAGTGGAAGTTACTACTTCTTCGAATCCAAGCGAGAAAATTGTTCTTGCACCAAGCGAGCAAAGCTGCTTCACAAAAGGCGGAAATCAGCTCACAAAACGAAATGTAGATGTAAACAAATATGTAGCCTGGAAAAGCGGGCGATTTGTTTTCGAGAACGAGACTTTGGAAGATATCATGAGAACACTTTCGAAATGGTATGATGTACAGGTTGTGTTCAGTAGCGAAAGCAACAAAAAGCTAAGGTTTACCGGAAACCTGGAGCGTTACTCCAATTTCAACGAAATTCTAAAGAAAATCGAAAAAACCAATGAAGTAAAATTTGCGATAACAAATAACCAAATTACGATAGAATGAGAAATGAAAAGCGGGAAATGTTGGCAGCATCCCCCGCTGGACACTTAGTAAAATAAACTAAATGTATTAATCTGCATTACAAATCTATGAAAAAAAATCATTGTAACTCTATCCGTTGGCTCGGATGGAAAAAATTATTCCTTATGATAAGGATAACGGCTTTTTTTATTTTGCTCGGATTTTTACAAGTCTCAGCAAGTGTTTATTCTCAACAAACTAACCTCAATTTGAAGATTGAAAATTCGAATCTCGAAGAGGTTTTGAAAAGCATTGAACAGCAAAGTCAGTTCTATTTTCTTTACCGTGCTGACCTGTTGAATGAAGTTCCACCCGTATCGATTAAAGTAAGCAATGCAAAACTTGAAGACATCCTGAATAAAATTCTGGTGCCCAATGGATTTTCGTACGAGATTGACGATCGGGTAGTGGTGATCAAAAAAGCAACAGAAAAACCGACATCAGTCTCTGTTGAGCAAAAAGGTATTACCGGATCGGTAAAAGACAAGAATGGCGACCCCATTCCAGGAGTTTCTGTGGTTGTGAAAGGAACAACTACCGGAACAATTACTGACATTGACGGTAATTTCCATCTGAATATTTCGGGAGACGCAAAAACGCTGGTTTTTTCGTTTGTCGGCCTGAAATCTCAGGAAGTACAAATTGCAGGAACAACAACTTTCAAAATTGTAATGGAAGAGGAATCTGTTGGCGTTGAAGAAGTTGTGGTTGTTGGTTACGGTACACAAAAGAAAGTTAACCTTACAGGGGCCGTTTCTGCTGTAAAAATGGACGAAAAAATCGTTAGCCGTCCTGTTTCAAACGTTTCTTCTGGCTTGCAGGGTTTGGTTCCCGGTCTGGCAATCAGCCAGAACTCAGGTATGGCTGGTAAAAACGACGTTTCTCTTCTTATTCGCGGTATGGGTACTGTAAATAATGCCAATCCGCTGGTAGTTGTTGACGGCATGCCCGATATTGACATCAACCGTTTGAATATGAATGATATAGAAAGTATATCTGTTTTGAAAGATGCAACTTCTTCAGCTGTTTACGGATCGCGCGCTGCCAACGGTGTTATCCTTATAACAACAAAATCTGGTAAAGGTCAGAAAACGCGTATTAATATTACCAGTTCTTATGGCGTTGAAAATCCAACAAAATCGTATGAGTTTATGGCCGATTATCCCAGAGCTCTTACGCTGGAACAACGTCTGGCTGCGGTCAATACGCTTCGCTCAAACTACATTTTCAAAGATGGAACCATTGATCAGTGGATGGCTTTAGGCATGATTGACCCGGTAAAATATCCAAATACCGACTGGTGGAAAACAATTATGAGAACAGGATCTGTTCAGAACCATAACATTACAGCATCAGGAAGTAACGAAAATTCGAACTTCTTCATATCTGTCGGAATTTTAGATGAAAAAGGTCTCCAGATAAACAACGATTACAAACGCTACAATGCCCGCTTCAACTACGATTACAAAATTCGTAAGAACATGAATGTTGGAGCCAAGTTTAGCGGCAACTGGTCGAAATATACTTATGCACTCGAAGACGGGTTTACTGATGATGATGCAACAAATACTGCCGGATTTGATATGCAGTATGCCATTGCCGGTATTCTTCCTTACGATCCAAGTACCGGCTATTTCGGTGGAGTAATGGCTTATGGAGAAGACGTTCAGGCATACAATCCATATACGCTGTACGTTAACAGCTTAAACTACCAAAATCGTCAGGAAGCTAATGTGAGTGGCTATTGGGACTGGACTCCACTTAAAGGATTGACCGGCCGCGTTGACTACGCAGTGAACTATTACAACCAATTCAGGTACAACGCCAACATACCCAATACCGCATACAACTTCCAGACGGGTTCTTTTGGATCCAGGGTTTATGTAGGAACCAATGCCGGAATTGGAAACTACACCAATACAGGTTACAAAACTCAGTTGAACGGACGCTTAAATTACCAGAGAACTTTTGGTAAAGGCCATGATGTTGCAGCTATGTTTGCTTACAGCGAAGAATTTTGGTACGATCGCTATCAATCGGGTACACGTTTGGATCGCTTGCATCCTTCGCTCCACGAACTGGACGCTGCATTACAGGGAACCATGACCGCCGGAGGTAATTCAAGCACCGAAGGGCTTCGCTCGTATATTGGTCGTTTAAATTATACAGCTTTCGATAAATACATTTTCGAAGCTAACTTCCGTTACGACGGTTCTTCCAAATTCTTACCCGGACATCGTTACGGTTTCTTCCCTTCAGCATCTTTGGGCTGGAGATTTACTGAAGAAAGCTTTGTGAAACAATACACCGACGGCTGGCTGACAAACGGTAAGTTCCGGTTATCTTATGGAGGCTTGGGTAATAACAGCGGTGTAAGTCGTTACGAACAACAGGAAACGCTTGCTGAAGGACACTATATGATTGGTGGTGTTATTACAAAGGGTTTGGTTAACAGCAAAATGGTTAACAAAGACCTTTCATGGGAAACCAGTTATGTAATGAATATCGGTTTGGATTTGGGATTCCTGAACAACAGACTTTCCACAGAACTTGATTATTACGACCGTTTAACAACCGGAATGAATCGTCCGTCAGAAATGTCAATTCTTTTAACTGGTGCATATAATGCTCCGCGCAAAAACATTGGCGATTTAAGAAACCGTGGAGTTGAATTAAATCTTAACTGGAAAGATAAGATTAAATCATTTGAGTATTCAGTTAACTTAAATGCTTCTTACAATACTACCAGACTAGAAAAATGGAATGAATTCTTGTCAAGGGGAGCAACGTTATCTGGTACAAACAGTAATATTTTTCTTAACATGCCTTATGGGTATTTGTATACCTATGAAGATTCTGGTATAGCGCAAACCTGGGAAGATGTTTACAACGCAACTCCGCAAGGTGCTTCTCCTGGTGATATTCTTCGCAAAGACCTTAATGGCGACGGTAAAATTGATGGAAATGACAGAAAAGCATTGACCGGAGTTCAACGGAACAGGCCTACTACGAATTTGGCATTAAATTTAAATGCTGCATGGAAAGGATTTGATGTTTCAGTTTTATTTCAAGGTGCTACCGGACGCAAAGATTTTTGGTTAAATATTTATAACAACGTGAACTTTAATGCATCACGTTATGCTGCCACTTGGGATCATTGGAACAATCCCTGGTCGGTTGAAAACCGCGATGGTGCATGGCCTCGCCTAAATGGTAATGCAAACCGCGAAGAAACTACTTTCTGGCTCGACGACATGAGTTATATTCGACTGAAAAACATTCAGTTAGGCTATACACTAAAAAATATGGCTTGGCTGCAAAAGGTTGGTATTGATGACATTCGCCTGTATTTCTCGGGAGAAAACCTGGCCACATTCACAAAATACCGCGGTCTCGATCCTGAAAAGAATTCAAACGCCAGCGATGCCTATCCTCTGGTTAAAACATACTCTTTCGGTATAAACATTGGTATTTAAAAATGATCCTATGAAAAATAATACATTAAAAATATTAGCCTTTTCACTTACAGCAGGACTGGCTCTTTTGAATGGGTCGTGTACAAAAGATTTGCTCGACCAAACACCTACCACCGATCTGGCCGCATCTCAATTCTGGCTTACTGAGAGTGATGCGACTACCGCTTTGATGGGAGCATACTCAGCAGTGCGTCCGCTCTTCGATCGCGATTATTATTTAGATGGTCAGGCTGAATATGTTAGGACCCGTGGAACCAGCACAACCAGTGGAAACTTGCGTTTGGGTGATGCCTACAATGGTGGAAACTATAACCCATCGGGATATGCTTCTTCATTCGACAAAATGTACCGCTATTTGTATGGTGGGGTAAACCGCACTAATTATGTTATCGAAAACGTGAAGAAGATGCTCCCAACTGCGAGCGCATCGTCCAAACCCGGATTAGAAGCAGTTATTGGTGAAGCACGCTTACTTCGCGGTATGGTTTATTTTCGACTCATTTCTATGTGGGGCGATGTTCCTTACATTGGCAAGATTATTTATTCAAACGATGAAGTTTCGACATTGGCCAGAACTCCAATTGCACAAGTTAAAGACTCCATTATGGCCGATTTTACTTATGCCTTCGACAAGCTACCAGCAAAAGCGTCAGCAATGGGTCGTGCCGGAAAACCTGCTGCTTTGGCATTCCGGGGTAAACTACAATTATTCTGGGCTTGCTGGAATAAATTTGGATGGCCCGAACTGGATACATTTACACCAAGCACCTCTGAAGCCGACAAAGCTTATAAAGCTGCTGCTGCCGATTTCAAAAGTGTAATCAACGACTATGGCTTGAATCTTTTCCGTAACGGAGAACCGGGCGATTGGGGAACTATGGGAAATGCTGAAGTACTTCCAAACTATTATTACTTATTTATTCCATCAACAGGCAATGTCAACACCGAAGGAGAAATGATCATGACATTTACCCATGGTGGTACTGGTACCGGGCAGGGCGAAGAATTAATGCGCGATTTTGCAGGTCGTTCTCACGAAGGTTCACAGTGCTGGGTTCATCCACGTTACGAAATTGCCGACCGTTACCAATCAACTGTAACTGGCGACTTTGCCGATAAACTCATTCCAACCAACCCAAGTACGGCTGGTGCACGCACCAAGCTAAACTCGGCAGTAAACCCGGCAAGTTATGCCAATCGCGACTACCGTATGAAAGCCTCGTTGATGTGGGATTACGAAATGAGTATTGGTATGGCTTCACTGAAATCTACAGGTTGGTGCCCATTTATTTATAAAACCTGGAATGCTACTGTTACAATTAATGGAACAAAGTACATTACTTACAATACTGATGGTTGCAACTCTGGATTTGTCTTCCGTAAATTCTTACGCAATTATGCCGGACAAGGGCGTAGCGATGGCGATTACAACTGGCCGGTAATGCGTTTAGCCGATGTATTTCTGATGTATGCCGAAGCAACCAACGAAATCAATGGTCCGCAGGCCGACGCCATCGATTTGGTAAACCGCATTCGTCACCGTGGCAACCTGCCAGCGCTTGCCGCATCAAAAACCGCTACAAAAGAAGCATTCTTTGCAGCCATCGAACAGGAACGTATTGTAGAGTTACTTGGTGAAGGACAACGTTCGTTCGACCTTCGTCGCTGGAGAGCTCTCGAACGTGTTTGGGGCCCGGCTTATGGCGATGGTAAATGGACAATCGATACAAACGGCGCTCAACAAACCCGTTACTTCCAGAATACTTCCGAGCTAGGTTATCAACAATGTTACATTTTCAGGATTCCGCCCGGAGAACGCGACAAGAATCCAAACCTGACACAGAATAAACCATGGATGTAACGAACATCTGTATTGTGAAACTTAAAATTCGAATAAAAATGAAAAAATATCTGCTTACTATATCCGCTGTTTTACTTGCCCTATGGGCATGGGTAGGCTGTACTGATTTTCCGGTTGACGAAGACGGATTATTAATCACGACCAGGGGAGAATGTTACGTAAGTAATTTCGAACTTCTGGGATCCGATTTTCAGACCGTTCGCACAAAAGCAGCCGTAATCGATACTACAGCGCAAACCATTAATGTTGAAGTGTTTTACGGTACTGATTTAAAAAATCTTTGGCCGCAGTTTTCTCTTGTAACCGATGCTAAACTCGATCCAAAAATTACAGGAAGAGTTGATTTTTCTGATCTGGCTAATCCAAAGAAATGGACAGTTATTTCGGGCAACCGAAAAGTTCAAAAAGCATACACTGTTTTTGTTACTGTTCAGGCTAAACCTTAAACGATTCAAAACATGAAACTTAAATATCTATATTTTATATTTCTGATGTCGGTGGTACTGTTGCTTGCATCGTGCCAGGACGAAGAATATTCGATACCCTCAGCAGGTACCGATTTACAAAACGATTGTATCAAACGATCACTCGGACCGAATGTTGTTGGTCTGAACATTGAATTTGCTTATGCAATGGCCCTTCCAAAAGACAAAGGCAAACTGGTTTCGGCTCAGGTTGACGCTACCATTGCCGGTGCAAACGGAACCTACCTCGAAAATCGCTCGTTTTATACCAACAGCAGTGGAGTAGATGTGGGTGTAACTGTGGGAAATCCTTCGGTAACAAACGGAACCAAAACAGAGGTAACTTTTGCTAAAGATACCTGTGCTTCAACATTGAGGTACTTCTATACTATTCCTGAAGAAGCCAGAGGAAAATCAGTCTCTTTCAAATTCTCGGCAAAAGACAGCAACGGAAAAACAGTTTCGTATGACATGGGCCCTTATACTGTTGCCAAAATGGACATGAAACTCGATATGGTTTTGAGTGATAACAACAACATGTATTTCTCAATTGCCGATATGGCTGTGATGAACGCTGCTACTGCTGCAGCTAATCCGTCGAAAGTCGATCTGGTTTACTTATATCGTTCCTATACAACTGTAACTTTCCTTCATGCGCTGGTTTCTCCGGCAAATGCAGAGTATTTGCCGGATGTTACGCTACCTTCAGGAGCAAGCAACAGCACACCGTTCTGGAAAGTATATGGATTGAGAGATCAACAGCTCGCACGCCTGCAATACGGAATATATGTTGATGACCTCGATTTCACGGAACAAAACTTTACCGGAGCGCCAAACTACGGTATTAATATGAAAGCTGAATCGGGAGCATGGGTTGAAACGGCCGATGGAACGTACCGCGCCTATGTCTTTGTAAACAAGGTGGATAATACCAAGAAAGAGATGACAATCAGCGTTAAACGCTATAAAATAAAATAGCCTTTTCGCCATACGATGAAAAGGATGCTCAAAGCTTTTTGTACTGACTTTGGGCATCCTTTTGAAGATAATTGAGGATTCTCCTGAACGATCTCGAAACACTAACAAACAAACCAAAATAGTTGTAGTTCACAGTTAGTCCTTAGTTCATACAAATCCACACAACTATTTCTAAACCAATTTTCTGAATGTGGTGTCTGGCTTGTTCAAACCAGGCATCACTCAGGTTTTTCAATTCAGAAATTCTTTCCTGCACTCGTTTTTTCCTGAACTAATTCAATTTAATGCCGTTATGCAAACCTCAGCCAAAGCTATTCGCTATACCTTATTCTTTACTTTACTGAATTTCATTGTGTTAACTGCCACAGCGCAAAAATTTATACATCCGGGGATCGATCAGACGTCGGCCGATATGGCATACATGAAACAACAGGTTTTAGCTGGCATACAGCCCTGGAAAATAGCCTTCGATAGTTTAAAAGCTTCAACAAAACTCGATAAAGAAATTAAACCGTTTGCCCACGTTGTACGCGGGCCCTACGGAAAACCAAACATTGGCGGCGACGATTTGTCGAAAAGCGCCAATATGGCTTACAATTGCGCTTTGATTTGGTACATTACCAACGACAAAAAATACGCCGACAAAGCCATTGAAGTACTGAATACCTGGTCGCCAGTGTTGTGGGACTTCGATTACAACGATGCCAAATTACTGGCAGGCTGGACCGGTTATTTGCTTTGCAATGCCGCTGAAATACTGAAATACAGCAACTCGGGCTGGCAGCCTAAAGACATTGATGCATTTACCCAAATGTTGATGACGATATATTATCCGCTCATGCGGTTTTATTATCCACAGGCCAATGGTAACTGGGATGGAGCCATTATCCATTCTATTTTGGCCATCGCCATTTTTACCGACAACCGCGAAATGTTTTCCAATGGCATCGACCATTTTCTGCATTCTTCGGTTAACGGGAGCCTGTTCAAATACATTTACCCGAGCGGCCAGTGCCAGGAGTCGATGCGCGACCAGGGACATGTACAGCTCGGGTTGGGTGAATTTGCCGGAGCCGCAAAAGTTGCCTATACACAGGGAGTAGATTTGTTCTCGGCGGGCAATAACCGACTAGCACTCGGGTACGAATACACAGCTCAATTCCTAATGGGAAAAACTCCGCATTGCTACGGAAAAATATCGGAGCGTGCCAAAAACCTGCGCGACGACTACGAATACGTTTATCGCCATTATACTTCGAAAGGACTGGAAATGCCATTTACCAAAATGGCTGCTGATTCCATTCGCCCTAAGGCAAACCGTAGTGTGTTAACCGCTTTTAGAGCACCAGCTAACAAAGCAATCCAAAGTTTGGGCAAACCAAGCGTTTCATCGGTTGCATACCCAACCGGCGCATTAAACAAAGCTTTAAGCCAACCTTCAGGAACTATTATCGTCGTCAATCCGGGCCAATCCATCCAGGAAGCATTGAACAAAGCCGCTAGTAGCAATGGATGGGTTGTAGCCAAAGCAGGCTTGCACAAGTTACCTACAACTCTTAAAATACCTTCAGGAGTAACCCTTTCAGGAGAAGGACTGGAGACAATTCTGTTGCTCGATCCTGCTTCGGGCGTACGCGACGCCATTGCAAATGCAACCGACGATATGAACCATGTGATGCTTTGTGATTTGGTTGTTGAAGGCGCACCCGATCCCGACATGGGCACCGACCCCAACAGCAAACGCTCGTACCGTGGCGGAAGCAACAGGGGAGGCATTATTTTTCTTGGGCAGCGCGAGTATCAATTGCAGAACATTACCATCAAAAATGTGACTGTCAGAAATTGCACCTACAATGGTATTTTTATCAGCGGCGCAAAAAATGTAGAAATCAACGGCTGCGACCTGAACGAAAACGGCTCAAGCGTGGTGCCTGGCCCAAAACTTCAGCACAATTTACTGTTAACGCATTGTGCTGATATTTCGGTAAAAAACTGCCGCCTCGATACCTCGCCCTTCGGCAGCGGCATTGCTTTAACCAATTGTAGCAATTCGCAAATTATTGCCAACGAAATTGCCCGCAACGGCTTTTTTGGCATTCAAATTACCGAATGTAATGGCACAGCAGCTTCGGGAAACCTGATTGAAGCCAACGACAGAAGTGGGATTATGATTGAATTTTTGCATCACGGATCGGATAACATTTCGCTGATGAACAACCAGGTACAGTACAACGCCGGTTTTGGCATCGAGTCGTATTCGGCGTCGCACATCAGTGTTTCAAACAATCGTTACGCCGGAAATGGCACCGACTTGAAATCGAATGAGAAAATCAGTTCTGAAAAATTTATAATCATGAACTAAAACCCTGCAAATTTATTGGGACGATTTTAAGCTTTGGGTAGATAAACGACCCAAATAAAACAAACAACCTAACTAAACTAAAATGAAACATATCATACGATTAACATTTCTTTTTTTACTGATTTCTCTAACTTCAGGAGCAATTGGAGCCCAATCCGACCTGGAAACTATACGCAAACGGTTCATTGCCGAATACCTCGAATCCGGCGTTGATCAAACTCACATTCAGCAATTAATCAGCACCATTAAGCCAGATGGAACATGGGCCAATATTAACTACACCGACGTTTCGAAAACCGGGTTTCAGCATGGCGAGCATTTGAATAACCTGGTATCAATGTGTCGCGCCTACAAAAAAGCAGACTCGAAACTGAAAGGCAATAAAAAGCTGAAAGCGGCAATCAATTCAGCCCTGGATTACTGGCTGGACAACGACTTTATATGCGAGAACTGGTGGTGGAACCAGATTGGCACCCCCAATGCCATGATCAGTGTTTTGATGGTGATGGACACCGATTTGAGCAAAGAGCAGATAGAAAAACTTTTGCCCATTGTAGGCCGTGCCAATCTGAATGCCAGCGGTGCACGCCCCAGTGGCGACCGGATTAAAATTGCGGGAATTTTGGCAAAAACCCTTTTGTTTCAGCGAAACGAGGCTCAATTTGCCGAAATTGTGAAGGTTATCGAAGGCGAGATTAAGTTCTCGACGGCTCGCGGAATGCAATACGATTACAGTTTTCATCACCGCGAAGATTGGGTAAACAACACGCTTTCGTACGGACTAGGCTATGCCGATGCTTTTGCCGAATGGGCGGCAATTGTTTCTGAAACAAGCTACCAGTTTCATGAAAAACCTTTGCATCAACTAGTCGATTATTACCTCGATGGCATTTGTAAAATGATGATTTTCGGCAAATATCCCGATACCGGTGCTATGAACCGCGACATTACACGCTCGGGCGCACAGGAAGCCTTTGGTACAAAAACTCCTGAACGGTTGCTGCTGGCTTCGGATTACCGCAAAAACGAGCTGGATGAAATCATCCGGATTCGGAATGGAGAAGGGAAAGCTACCTTATCTCACGCCACTTTTTATTGGAACACCGATCATTTCTCGTTTCAACGGCCCGATTTCTACACTTCGGTACGAATGTATTCTACCCGAAATCACAATATGGAATATCCATACAACGGAGAAGGCTTGACCAACCATCACCGGGGCGACGGAACCAATTACATTTCGGTTACTGGTCAGGAATACCAGGATATTTCGCCGGTGTACGACTGGCAAAAAATTCCGGGAACCACCATCCTGCAAAAGCCGGAGCTGCCAGCTGAAGAAGAAATTCAGAAACAAGGACTGACCGATTTTGTTGGAGCCGTAACCGACGGTAAATACGGTGCAGCAGTTTTTGATTTCAAGAGCCCGCACGACCCAGTGGAAGCCCGAAAGGCTTGGTTCTTCTTCGACAAAGAGTACGTTTGCCTCGGAGCCGGAATCAATTCTCGAACCAAACTATCGGTTGTTACCACGCTGAACCAATGTTATTTAAACGGTGATGTCTTGGTTGGAACAAGTACCGGAAAATCTGTGCTGAAAGCAGGAGAACATACCATTGACAATGCGCAATGGATTTACCACAATGGCATTGGCTATATTTTCCCGAAAGTTCAGAAAGTACTTTTAAACAATCAGGTGCAAACCGGAAGCTGGTTTAAAATCAACCGCCAGATCGATTCGCCCAAAGAAGAAGTTAGCCGCGATATATTTAAACTGTGGATTAACCACGGTTCGTCTGTTCAAAACGGAAGTTACGAATATATTGTCGTTCCGGCCACTAGCTTAAACGACATGGAAACCAACAGCAAACGACCGATTGAAATCTTGGCTAACACGCCCGAAATTCAAGCTGTAAAACATTCAGAATTAAACATTAGCCAGGTTGTTTTCTACCAATCGGGCGAAATTCAGCTATCTCCTGAAATAAAAGTAGGCTGCGATAGTCCGGGCATTGTAATGATTAAAACCAATGGAAAGGCAGTAAAAACCATTTCGGTGGCCGACCCTGCACATAAACTGAGCCGAATTCATGTTTATTTCAACGGAAAAATCAGCAAGACCGGAGACAATTTTACAGCCACATGGAACGAGCACAGGCAAATAACGGAGCTCGCTGTTGATCTGCCGCAAGCCATGTATGCTGGTAAGAGCGTAACCATTGATTTTTAATCCGTTTCTATATTTTTAACCAAAGGAAACCTAATTTTGATACAAATACCTAAACCTTAGAGCTATGTTTTTTTACCGACTATTTCTGATTTTATTTGCCTTTGCGGCAATTAACGCTACAGCACAATCCGTTTCTATAAAAACTGTTACCGACAGGCAACACCCGCGTATCCTGCTTTTTGGCGACGAAAAGCAACAAATTGAGCAAACGGTTGCTCAGAGCGATGTGTGGAAAAAAATGCACGAAGCCATTCTGAAAGAAAGCGACCGTATCATCGGTCTTCCGCCGGTTGAACGCATCCAGATAGGCCGTCGCCTGCTCGACAAATCGAGAGAAGCGCTGCGTCGCATTTTTCAGCTTTCATATTCATGGAGAATGACCGGCAAACAAAAGTATTTCGAGCGCTGCGAACAAGAAATGCTAGCCATTTCTAACTTCTCCGATTGGAATCCATCGCATTTTCTGGATGTAGCCGAAATGACTATGGCCGTTTCCATTGGATACGACTGGCTGTATCCGGCATTGTCCGAAAAATCGAAACAAATTATTCGCGAAGCCATTGTCAACAAAGGACTGAAACCATCATTCGACGATAAATATAACAACTGGCTAAAGGTGGTGAACAACTGGAACCAGGTGTGCAATGCCGGAATGACTTATGGAGCGCTAGCTGTTGCCGAAAATGAGCCTGAATTAGCCAAAACGATCATCGACCGCGCTCTTAATTCCATACACCTGCCCATGGACGAGTACAAACCCGATGGCGCTTACCCCGAAGGATACGGCTACTGGGGATACGGCACTTCGTTCAATGTGATGTTCCTGAGCGCCGTTGAGAAAGTTTTCGGCACCGATTTCGGCTTGTCAAAAGCACCTGGCTTTTTGCTCACTTCGGGCTTTTTACAAAACATGACAGGCGTAACCGGCCAATGCTACAACTGGGGCGATAGTGGTTTAGGCGGAAATTTGAGCCCGGCCATGTTCTGGTTTGCACAGCGTAACAACGATCCGTCGCAGCTGTGGGTCGAAAAAAACTATTTGCAACGCGACGATTATTCGGGATTTACCCGCGACCGACTGCTACCCGCGGTGATGATCTGGGGCAAAGGAACAGTTCTCGAAAAAATTGCTGAACCAAAAATAAAAGCATGGAAAGGGCAGGGGGCCAATCCGGTTGCTTTGATGCGTACCTCGTGGACCGATCCGAACTCCATTTATGTAGGCTTCAAAACCGGCTCGCCATCGGTTAACCATGCCCACATGGACATTGGTTCGTTTGTGATGGAAGCCAACGGCGTGCGCTGGGCGTCGGACTTTGGAATGCAGGATTACGAGTCGCTCGAATCGAAAGGCATTGCTTTGTGGGGGCGCGAGCAAAACGCGCAGCGCTGGACCATTTTCAGGCTAAATAACCGCGCACACAACACGCTCACCATCAACGATCAGCTTCAGAATGTGAAAGGATACGCCAAAATAGAAGAATTTTCTGACGAACCTGATTTCATGTTTGCCAAAACCGATCTGTCGTCGATTTACAACGGCGAATTAAAATCGGCAAAACGAGGGATAGCCATAGTCGATCAGAAATACGTGGTGGTGCGCGACGAACTGGAAGCCGAAAGCAAACCAACAGTTGTTCGCTGGACCATGATGACAACAGCAACTCCTGAATTGGCTGAAAAATCGATTCTCCTGACAAAAGACGGCAAAAAGTTATTTCTGAAGATAGAATCTGATGTATCGGTTACGACAAAAACATGGTCAACCACTCCGGCCACTACTTACGATGCACAAAATCCGGGAACTACTTTAGTTGGTTTTGAGATGAATCTGAAGGCCAATGAAAAGAAATCTATTCAGGTTCTACTGATTACTGAAACAGCCAACGAAAAAAATACTGAATTTAACAAGAAATTAGCTGATTGGAGATAATTTTACCTTTTCAGTTAATCTTCAAATTAAACTAAAATGAATAAACCAAAAGCTAAAGCCTTATTGTTGGCTTTAATTGTCAGTTCAATTTCCGTAGCTGGGCAGATATCAAAGTCAGATGTCGATAAAGCAATTGATATTCAATCACTCAGACATCCTTATCTATATTTTAACGATCAGGATAAACCAGAGATTTTGAATCGGATAAAAACCGACAAGGAAAGCAACGATATATTTCGCCGGATGGAAGCCGAAGCCAAAATGTGGCTGGCCATGCCGGTAGATTACCAGGCACCGGAGCCTGGTAAAAATCCGCGAGCCGGTTGGTCGGAAGCAGACCGTGATTTAAAATATGAAAACTACTACCTGACTTATCGCGGATACGCATTTAATCTGGCTTTTTTGTATCAAATGACCGGAGATAAAAAGTATGCAGAAAAGGCTTTTGAGTTTGCCGACGCATTTTGCGACTTGCCAAGTTGGACAATGCGCCCACACGAATTTCCAATCATTTATTCGCGCATTATGCCCTGGAATGTGTCCAATGATCAGGTTTGCTTCAATTTTGATCACCATAACGGCGACACCGCACGTATGATGGCTGCAGTTTACGATTGGCTGTATTCAGCACTCACTCCGACTCAACGCGACAGAATACGTGGTGCGCTTATTGAAAAAGTTGTTACCCGTGTTCGCGGAAACTACGAATTTCATTGGTGGGCATCTGCCTATCGTTGCAACTGGTGTGGAGTAAATAATTCTGGAGTTGGACTCACAGGTTTAACCTTGTTAACCGAGAATCCTCAACTGACCGACATAGTAGCCGAATCGTACAACCGAATCAATAACATGCTCAGCCAGCTTGGAGTTGACGGCGAATGGCAGGAAGGAAGTGTTTACTGGACTTATGGAATTCATACATCTACATTTTTTGCTGATGCTCTGAATCGTTTGAGTAAGGGTAAATACAACCTGTTTCAAAACGAACGACTGAAAAACAACCCAGCTACTTTCCCGATATATATTTCACTTCCCGGAGTTAATTCGGCCAATTTTGAAGATTCAAGACCTGAAAGAACCGGTTACGCCCATTTAATGAACAAACTCGCGACCGAAACCAACAGTGGTGCCGCTGCATGGTACCGTAAAGAATTTTTTAATGAAGGAACCGACATTTTCGATATTATTTGGCCTCGTCCGGCGATAACGGCAGTTGAACCTAAACCAGCTTCGATACATTTCAGAACTACCGATTGGTGGGTAATGCGGTCCGACTTTAAAGACCCTGACAAATTTGCTGTAGTTGGTAAAGCCGGGATGAACGACGACCCGCACCACGGCCACCTCGATGTTGGGCATTTCATTATAAACTGGAAAAAGGAAAATTACATTCGGGATATAGGCAGCGGTGGTTACGATCAAAAATATTTCGACGAAGCCCGCTGGGATTATCCACAAGCTTCTAGCGAAGGACACAATGTGGTTTTTGTGAATGGCGAAAAACAAATTCCGGGTAAACATTACAAGCAAGCATACAATTACGAAATAGGGGGTAAGGTTCTCGATTTCAGAACCACCTCGTCGCGCGACTATGTTTTAATGGATGCTTCAAATGCCTATCCTAAAATCGAACTGAAAGAATGGCGACGCCATGTAAGCCTCGATAAACCAGTTGTTGCCGTTGTTCTCGACGAAATTAAAGCTAAACCAGAGTCGAAAATTCAGGTTAGGTTTCATCCTGGAGTAAATTATGAGATTGTAAATGACTTAGTAATGTTAAATGGAACCGAAGGAAAAATGGTCATGATTCCAATATCTCCGGATAAATTTCAGGTTGAGGGAGGGCGCCAGCCATCTATGTTTGTAAATGCAACCGCAAAATTTACCTGGATCGACTATTTCGACACTGTTATCAAGTCTTCTTCAGAAAAAACAATTGTTGCATTCATTTTTACCCCTGTAAACACAGCCGAAGAAGCTCGAAAGATTGCCCAGTCCACTAACTTCAACAAGGATGAAGCTGGAAATGTTAGCTTTTCGTTTGTGAAAGGAGGAAAGAGATATGTATTCGAGTACCTGAATACCAGCGATGGTCTGGTATTAAAGAAATAATTAAACCAAACTAATGATAACCTATAAACCACTTGTTGCATTTTTTTGTCTTTTTTCAATTGTAACTCAAGCGCAGACCAACTGGAGAAAAATACAAACCGTTGATGAAGTCTGTATCGTTTACCCTGAACAGATGAAATACATCTTTCAAAACCTGGATTTGGATTATCCCGGTTTAAAGGAGGCAAAAAAAGCATACACAGCTGGGAACCTGAAGTTGGCTTGCAAAAACCTGCTTAACTACTATGCCAGATCGCCCAAAATAAAACAGAACCTACCTGAAGAATCATGGAAAACAACTAGTGAGGCCGATTCTATTCTTCGAGATGTTTACACGTTTCAAAACGTTTCGGGAAAGGTTCCCCGGCTCAACAACGGGCATTTAACCTGGGCGCATAACGGGCCTGAAAACGATATAGAATGGGCGTGGGCGTTAAACCGGCATTATCCTACCCGCGATTTGATTGATGCTTACATGCAATCTGGCAACATTAAATATGCAAAGTACATCGACGAGTTTACCAAAGACTGGATTATTTGCAGTTGGCCCTATCCGGCAGTAAAAAGCACCACAGCCATGTGGCGTGGGCTCGAAGTTAGTTTCAGGGTAAAGACCTGGGCCCGCATCTTTTACGATTTGTGGAATACAAATCAGATTTCGCCTGCCACCAAACTTTTAATTCTGAGCAGCTTACCCGATCATGCGCATTATGCCCGTAATTATCATGCACAGGGAAACTGGTTAACCATGGAAATCTCGGGGCTGGCAACGGTTGCATCTTCCTGGCCCGAATTTAAAGAATCGAAAGCCTGGATGGATTATGCCATTTCGACCATGACGGCCAGCTTGGAAGAACAGGTTTACCCCGATGGTGTGCAAACGGAGCTGACTTCGAGCTACCATTATGTGGCGCTGAGCAACTTCAAACTGTTTGCCGACATTTGTAAGAAAAGCAATGTTTCACTTCCTGAATATTACACCAAAACATTGGAAGCCATGTACAACTATCTGGCTTTGACGGTGCGGCCAGATGGAAACGGATTGCTAAACAACGATGCCGACCAGGTTTATAACCGCGAAACAATACTTAAGTCATCGACCGAATATCAACGCTCCGATTGGCAATACATTGCTGACAATGGGAAAAGCGGCTTGAAACCCGACAACGGCCCTTCCTACGTTTTTCCTTATGCCGGGCAGCTGATTTCGCGCAGCGATTTTGGTACCGATGCTCAATATTCGTTTTTCGACATGGGGCCGTGGGGAACCGGGCACCAGCACAACGACAAGTTACACCTCTCGGTTTTTGCTTATGGACGCGATCTACTGGTTGATGGCGGACGTTTTGCCTATCGTGGCGAAGTGGCAGACAAATTCAGAAAATATGCAACCGGAAGCGCCAGCCACAATGTAATCCTGGTGGATGGGAGAGGACAGGCCGCCGGAATACCGAAAACAGATGCTCCGCTTAACGAATCGACATATTCCATTACTCCTGAGTATGATTACGGTTCGGGAACTTTCGATAAGTTTTCAGGAGTAGAAGGGCAGTTCAGCCACACTCGTTCCATGATTTATGTCCGTGGAAAATTTTGGGTAGTTGCTGATCATTTAACAACCGATCGGCCCCGGCAGATAGAAACCCTTTGGCACTGGCACCCGCTGAATAAGGTTAAATTAAACATGCAGTCGGGTGTAGTTAGTACCAGTAATGAAAAAGGAAACTTGCAAATAATACCGGTAAGTATTCCTGAACTGAAATTAACAGTGGTGAAAGGACAGGAAAAGCCTGAAATACAGGGTTGGTACAGCAAAGAATACAACACCTACGAACCCAATCCAACCACCATTTACTCTACCGAACTGAAAACGGACGATACGTTTGTTTGGCTGTTGTGGCCTTCGGAAGGTAAAACACCTGAAATAAAAACGGAAATTCTGGCGAAAGACGCCCAGTCTGTAAAACTTAGAGTAAATCAAGTTGGTGCCGGTTTCTGGGAAATCGTATTGCCATTTAACAACAGTCAGCTCGTTGAAATCCTAAAAAAATGAAGTGGATATTACCCATAGGCTTTGTCGTTTTGTTTGGCATGGAAATTAGCTCATGCAAAGAATCACCGTCGGTTGAGCCAGAAGTTGAAAAAACAGTTGAACTAACCGGAATCCTGAAAACCTTAAAAACCAGCCACCCGCGGCTCCTGCTCACCGACGCAAGGCTTCAGGAATTAAAAACGTTGAGTTTAACCGACACCCGTCTGAAAAAATACGCCGATGCGGTGATCGCCCAGGCCGATAAAGACATTTTTAAAGCGCCGATTCAACATGTATTAATCGGACCACGCCTGCTCGACAAAAGCCGTGAATGCCTTTCGCGGGTGTACAACACTGCATTTGCCTACCGCTGGACCGACAATCCGAAATACCTGGCAGGAGCCATTTCAAATATGAAGAATGTATGTTCGTTCGCTGACTGGAATCCCTCTCATTTTCTGGATGTTGCCGAAATGACCCATGCCGTGGCTATTGGCTACGATTGGTTGTACAACCGAATGGATCAGTCGTCGCGCGTCGCAATAAAGGCCGGGTTAATCAGGCTTGGACTCAACGAAGGGACGAAAGCCTACACGTCAAATGCCTGGTGGTGGAAATCGGAATTTAACTGGAATCAGGTTTGCAACAGCGGACTGGCGATTGGCGCGCTGGCCGTAGCCGAAACCAACCCCGAGGTCGCGCTGAACATTCTGCCAAAAGCTATTGAAGGTTTGCCTTATGCGCTAAAAAGTTATGGACCCGACGGCGTTTGGAGCGAGGGTCCGGGCTATTGGGAATATGCTACCGACTACACCGTTTACGGGCTTTCGGCACTCCAAACGGCCCTCGGCGACGATTTTGGCTTGACTGCCTACCAGGGAATGAACATTACCGGATATTTTCCAATCTATTCGGCAGGCCCAACCGGCTATATGCTCAATTATGCCGATGCAGGTGAAAAATCGAAACTAGGCGCACCGCACCCCGAATTCTGGCTGGCGGAAAATTATGGCAATAACCATTTTTCAGATTTTGTAATCGACCAGCTTGAAACAGCTACGGCCAATGTTTTCGACGTGATTTGGTACCGAAACTATGCCAATTCGGTTGCACAACGTGCGTTGGATAAATTTTTCGACGGAAAAGTTGCGCTGTATTTTTCACGCAGTTCGTGGACCGACTCCAAAGCCCTCTGGATAGGCATAAAAGCCGGTTACAACAAGGTGAATCACGCACATCTCGATCTTGGAAATTTTGAGCTGGATGCCCTTGGAGTTCGCTGGGCACGCGATTTAGGTTCCGACGATTACAACCTCCCGGATTATTTTGGCAGCAAACGTTATACGTATTACCGGCTACGGTCGGTGAGCCACAATGTGCCGCTCGTTAATGGTCTCGACCAGCGCGAAGACGCAACTTCCCGCTTTTTAAAACACGCAGAAGGAGTCGCCGAGCCGTTCTCGGTTATCGACCTCACCGAAGCTTATAAAGATTACGCTTCGAAAGTTTGGCGCGGCATGAAAGTGGTTGACGACCGAAAAGCTGTGTTCATCCAGGACGAGTTCACGTTAACCAAATCGGCCGAAGTTACCTGGGGAATGACTACCGATGCGACCATCCAAATTGTCAATTTCAAACAGGCAGAACTGACATTGAACGGTCAAAAGTTGACGGCCAGAATTCTGTTACCTGACGATGCAGTTTTTACAGTAGAATCAGCAGTACAAGCCGCTCCCCAGAAGTTAAACACCGGAGTTAACCGGTTGCTGGCTAAAGTTTCGTCAACAGCCGGCAATGTAACTGTATCTGTGTTATTGGCACCGCAATGGCCGGGAAGTACCAGCAATTATTCAGGTGAAATAACACCATTGACAAAATGGTAAAAGAACCTAATGATGAATCTTTTACGCAACCAACATTAAAGTCGGAAATTTTTTAACTATAAACGCAAATACCTAATAAACAGAAATATATGGAATAGCCATAATAGCAAAAGTTCATGTAGCCCCAAAATAAATATTTATGACTATTCCATACGTTGGTTACTCAATTGAAAAACAATATTTAATTCGAAAATTATACGATCAACATTGAAAAATAAACACATGAAATAGCCATAAGAGCCAATGCTCATACTAACCGAAAATGTACAAATGGCTATTCCATGAGTACGTGCTAAAGATTAAAAAACAAAAACAATATATACGAATGAAATCAATCTCAATAATTGTCAGCCTCATTTTCCTGAATTCCGTTTTGTCATTCGGACAAACGAAGAAAATTGTCAAGGATGCGGCCAAACAAACTCAGATGATGCTGAAAGAAATTGAAGCCGCCAAAACCGAATGGGATATAAAAAAAGGCACTCCGGTTTCGCCCCGGACCCTTTCGTCTGAAGGTAAACTGGTGCTCGTTCCGTCGAAAGACTGGACAAGTGGATTCTTTCCAGGGGTAATGTGGTATTTATACGAATTTACCGGCGACAAAAAATGGGAGCAACAAGCCCGAGCCTTCACCACACAGCTTGAAAAAGAAAAACTGAATGGCGGAACACACGACATGGGCTTCAAGATTTATTGCAGCTATGGAAACGGCTACCGTTTAACAAATGACTCGGCTTATAGAGACGTTATTATCCAGTCGGCCAAAACCTTATCAATCCGGTTTAACCCGAAAGTAGGCTGCATTCGTTCGTGGGATCACAATGCCGACAAATGGCAATTTCCGGTAATTATCGACAACATGATGAACCTCGAACTGTTGTTTGCAGCCACTCGGTTAACCGGCGATTCGTCGTTCTACAAAATTGCTGTAAGCCACGCCAACATCACCATGAAAAACCATTTCAGACCCGATTACAGCAGTTACCACGTGATTGATTACGATCCGGAAACGGGCAACGTGCTTCACAAACATACTCATCAGGGATATGCGCACGAGTCGGCCTGGGCGAGGGGACAGGCATGGGGCGTTTATGGCTACACCATGTGCTACCGCGAAACGAAAAATCCTAAATATTTGGAGCAAGCCGAAAAAATCGCAGCTTTTATCCTGAATAATCCACGTTTGCCTGGGGATTTAATACCTTACTGGGATTTCGACGCACCCAATATTCCGAACGAGCCACGCGATGCTTCAGCAGCAGCAGTGATTGCCTCTGCATTCTATGAATTGAGCCATTATTCGGCCATCGGTAAATTTTACATCAAAAAAGCCGACCAGATTATGAGTAATCTAACCAAAGATTATCGGTCACCAATCGGACAAAACCGGGGATTTATCCTGCTGCATAGCACCGGTTCGAAACCTATGAATAGCGAAGTTGATGTGCCTCTGAACTACGCCGACTACTATTATCTGGAAGCTTTGCTAAGGGCAAAGAAACTGAGCAAAAAACCGGCCGTTACGGAAAAAAAAAGCCCTTTTGAGTCGATAATTACCCAAAAGGTAATCGACAACATCAGAAAAAGTACACTTGAAAAGGCTAGTCAGTTTCTGAAAGAGGAACCTGTAACCGTAACTGCATCAACCTGTAAACGCAGCGCTGGCGGAAAAAACGACTTTTATTCCGAAGGTGATTACTGGTGGCCAGATCCGACAAATCCATCGGGTCCGTATATCCAAAAAGACGGGCAAACCAATCCTGAGAATTTCGTCGATCACCGGCTGGCGATGATCAGGCTAAGCGAGATTACTGCCACTTTAACCTCTGCATGGTTACTTACCGGCGAGCAAAAATATGCCGATCAGGTGATGAAACATCTCCAGGCATGGTTTGTCGATTCAAACAGCATGATGTCCCCCAATATGTTGTATGCACAAGCCATCTGGGGGCGTTTTACCGGTAGGGGAATTGGTCTGATTGACGCTTATCATTTGGTTGAAGTTGCCCGCTCGGTGAAAGTGCTGGAAACTAAAAACGGACTTTCAGCAGAGCAGTTAAAACCGGTAAAAGCCTGGTTTGCCGAATTCTTGAAATGGATGACCACCCATCAGTACGGCATTGACGAAATGAATGCCAAAAACAACCACGGAACGTGCTGGGCTGTAACTGCTGCTGCCATTGCCGATTTAACCGAAAACGAAGAAGTAAAAAAGTTGTGTCGCGAGCGTTTTAAAACCATTTTCCTGCCAACACAAATGGCCGATGATGGTAGCTTTCCCCTCGAACTGAAGCGCACCAAACCGTATGGCTATTCGTTATTCAACATGGATGCCATGTGCAATCTGGCTCAAATCCTATCCACGCCAGAAGATACTTTGTGGAATTTCTCCACGCCGGATGGCAAAAGCCTGAAAAAAGGAATGGAGTTCATTTTCCCATTCATCGCCGATAAATCAAAGTGGCCGTTTGCCAAGGACATCTACATCTGGGACGAATGGCCCGTTCGTCAGTCGTCTTTGTTGTTCTCCGGAATAGCCTATGAAAATCAGGAATATATCGACACTTTTTTTCGATTATCCGCCAGTTTTTCTCATCCCGAAGTTATTCGCAATGTTCCTGTAAGACATCCACTAATCTGGATAATAAAATAGATTTCAGATACTTAAAAAATAAATACCTAAACCCATGAAGTCAAAAATTCGTTCAATTGCTATTTTGCTTTGTGTCTTTCTTACCAATCAAGCTTTTGGACAAAATCCACACATTCTGGTAACCGACAACGACAAACCGGAGGTACTTGGTAAGATACAAAAACAGCCTTGGGCTAAGTCAATCTTCGCCGAAATGCAGAACAAAGTAATGCCTTATGCCGATCGCCATCAAACCAATCCGCAATGGATTTTAAGCCGCTACCTCATGAACCGTGTTCCAGGGAAACGATACACCCGGTTTTTCTCCGACAATTCAGGGCAGTCACTCATTAAATATGCAGGTGATGCCCCGGTGCCTACCATTCGTATCAACACTTATTTAAGAACTCCCGTTACTGAAAAAGGAACATCCTACCGAAAGCCAACCATAGAAGAATTAGTTCCAAATGATACGGCACGCCTGATGAACCTTTACAATCCGGAGACTGACAAAAGAGAATGGATTGATCCTCAGGCTTACATTACCACAATTAATGGAGAAATAAACGATTTGGCACTCAACGCGGCCATTGTTTACTGGTTGACCGGCGAAGCAAAGTATGCCCGGTTTGCTGCCGATATCCTTGACCAGTGGGCGCGGGGAGCATATTATCAGGAACCCATTATTGGCCCTTGCCGGACAGGCTTTCTGGAAATGCAAACACTTGGCGACCGCACCTATATGCCGCTGATTTTAGCATACGACTTTCTGAAACCCTATATGAAACAACAGAACTACGATTTGCATTGGTATGAGCCCGTGTTCGAAAAATTTGCCAACACGCTGGCTTTCCGTGGTTTCTGGAACAACAACTGGTATGCTGCTGAAAGCTCGACACTTGTAAGCGCCTCGCTGAGCCTTGAAAATCAGCAGAAGAAAGATTATTACCTTCAATTTGTGCTGACAAAAGACACGATAAACGGAGCTTGTGGTCAGCTGGCACTACCTTCAACCGTTGAAAAATGGCTAACACACGACGGCCACTGGAAAGAACCCGGAGGTTACCACAATTTTCCGGTTGGAAACCTTCTGATTTCGGCGCTTATGCTCGAAAAGAATGGCTACAACATTTACCGTAAGTTTCCGGCATTGTTCCGCGCTTCGTATGCTATGCTCAAATATTCGTTTCCGAACCTTACAGTGGGCGCTTTTGGCGATACCGGACGTGCTTCGCAGAGCGCCGAATCGCTTGAAATTGGTCTGCTGGGTGCTGTGAAATACAACCAGCCCGAATTGCCCGAAATGCTGGCTTCGATGAAAAAAATGACCGATGGTGGCATATACAGCCGCGAAAAATCGGGCTTCCTCGGATTGCTTTGCTTTTTGCCCGAAATACCTGCAACGACCAGCATTTTTCAATGGCCAAGAACAGGTTCGCTGGAGTTTGCCAAATACTACCTGCAACGCAATGGCGCCGATCCAAAAACCGGATTAATGGTTGGTGTACAGGGAGCCTCCTATAATCACAACCATTGCAACGGCATGGCTATGGAATTGTACGGACCGGGCGAGGTGTGGGGCATCGACGCCGGCACCGGACCGAACTACGAACACCCATTACACCGCAACTACTACAGCCAGTGGGCCGCCCACAACACGGTGGTTGCTGCCGGAATGTCGAGCGCTGTGCCGTTCAGCGGATCGGCTGGGGCTAAAAATATCGGGCAAATCGAACTTGCCGCCATGGAGCCTATGCCTGACCAACCTGCCGTTTCGCCCGACTGCTCGTTTACCGACACCCGATATTTCGACAAATCGACCAACACGAATCAATCCCGAACGCTGGGTATTGTGCGGGTTTCGGATATAAACGGGTATTACGTTGATATTTACCGTTCTGACAACGCCAACAGCAACGATTACGTTTACCACAACATTGGCGACAAAGTCACTTTTCTGGATGAAAAACACGAGCCTTTAGCCGTAACCGAAAGTAATTATCCGGTTACCGAAAAAGATTACCCCGGATTCAGGTTTTATACCGACGTGAAAAAACTGGGGAAATATACCAATAATCTGATTGCCCGCTTCGATATTCAGGATGAAAACCATAACCAGCAATACCTTCAGGTCTTGATTGCCGGTGCCGAAAACCGCGATTACTACCAGGCTTTCTCGCTAAAGACTAAAACTTCGGGCAAAGTGTACAGCGGCAAACCTTTGCCATTGTTTACTGTTCGAACAGAAGCCGAAGCCAGAAGCCATCCGTTTGTCGTTGTTTTTGAACCTTATCAGGGCGATAAAAACTACGCCGTTGAACGTGTTTCAGTAGAAAAACGAAACGACCGAGATGTATTTACAGCGTTGACCGTGTTTTGCAAAGACGGAAAAATACAGCGAGTCTTCCAATCGGTTGATGCTGCTAAAAAATTCAGTTCGGAAAATGCAGGTTTTGCCGGATATTACGGTGTAGCTGGTTTTGTCGGCAATAAACTAAGCTCGTTGTACCTTGGGAAAGGAAGTGAAATTGCAATTTCGGGTTATTCCATCAAATCCAAAACAGCGGAAGGCTCGGCCAATGTTGCAATTTCAGGAAAAAGCATAACGATTAGCTGCAACCAGGATACGGAACTGGGGCTTCCAATTTCAGCTAAAAAGATATGGATGTACCAGGGAACGAGCCGAAAAGAATTGCCTGTTTCAAAATCAGGCAACGGAATTTCGATAATTGTTCCTGCGGTAAATAATGCCCAAATTGCATGGGAATAGCCTAAATTCGTATGCAAATCTAAAACCAACAAATAATTCTGAATGAAACGTCTAAAATCGAAAATCCTTTTAATGCTATCGTTTGCAGCTTTTTCGTCAGCAAATGCACAACAAAGCTGGCAGGCTTCGCCGCAACGAGTGGCCGAACTAAGCAAAAACCAAACCGAATTTAATTATTTCGAAGAAAAAGTTCCGGCTTACACGTTGCCTGATGTTTTAACAACCAGTGCAAATAAAAAAATAACCAACAGCCAGGAATGGGAAAAGCTTCGCCGACCAGAATTGCTTGAGCTCTTTACAACGCAGGTTTATGGCAGGGTGCCGGATACACCTTATAAAACTACATTTAATGTGGTGAAAACAGACGAAAATGCCATGAATGGCGCAGCCACTTTAAAGCTAATTGATATTGAAGTTTCGGCTAATTCGAAGACATTGACCATTCATTTGGGCCTGTTTATTCCCAATAAAGCAGAGAAGCCCGTTCCGGCGTTTTTGCTGATTTGCAATCGTCCGGCAGCCGAAAACATCGATTTTACGCGAACAAAAAAAAGCGAATTCTGGCCAGCTGAAGAAGTGATTGCCCGGGGCTACGCCGTGGCTGCATTCTTTAATGGCGATGTTGATCCCGATCAGGATGACAATTTCCAGAATGGCATTCATGGCCTGCTCGATAAAAAACGCAACAGCGAATCGTGGGGAACCATAGCTGCGTGGGCCTGGGGAGCCAGCCGTTGTTTGGATTACCTGGTTACCGATAAAGCCATCGATGCCAAAAAAGTTGCCGTTATTGGGCATTCGCGTGGAGCAAAAACTGCTTTGTGGGCGGGCGCTACCGATCAGCGTTTCGCTATGGTTTGCTGTAACGAATCGGGAACGGGTGGTTCTCCTTTGGCGCATCGTCAATTTGGTGAAACCATTGAGCGAATTAACCGGGCTTTTCCGCACTGGTTCTGCGGCAATTACCGAAAATACGCCAGCCATCAGGATGAAATGCCTTTCGATATGCACGAGCTGCTGGCTTTAATTGCTCCCAGGGCTTTGTATATTGCTTCGGCTTCCGACGATTTGTGGGGCGACCCCAAAGGTCAATACCTTTCGCTTTTCCATTCGCTTTCGGTTTTTCAGCTTTACAACAAAAAAGTAAGCCTGTCAGAAGCTATGCCACCGTTAAATACGCCTGTCAGAAGCGGACAAGTGGCCTATCATGTTCGCGAAGGCATTCATAACCTGACACTTCAGGACTGGAATTTTTACATGGACCAGGCTAATTTGATACTAAAAAAATAAATCTTAACCTTCATGAGACTATTCAAAATTTTAAGTATTGCTATAATACTTGCTGTCGTTACTTCTTCTGAAATACTGTATGCTCAAAATCCCAAAGCCAGCGGCTACAAAGGAATTTGGTTCGCTCTGGGGCAACCTTCGCAATATGGCGACAAATATTCCGGAGGACTGGGAACCTACACGGCCAACCATATTCCGATGGCCATTTATGCTCCTGAAGTTCAGAAAACATTTTTTACTTACGGCGGAACCACAGCTGCCGATGAAAAGCATTTGCTGATCATGGTTTCGTATTTCGACCATCAGAAAGGCCTGGTTCCAAGGCCAGTTATTGTTTACGACAAAGTAGGGGTGAACGACCCGCACGATAATGCTTCCATTTCAATCGATAACAAAGGTTATTTGTGGGTATTTGTGAGTGGCAGAAATACTTCGCGCCCGGGGTTTATCTTCAAAAGTAAAGCTCCTTACTCTATCGATTCGTTTGAGCAGGTGCGTGAAGGCGAAATGACTTATCCACAGCCTTGGTGGATGAACGACAACAGCTTCCTGTACATGTTTACCAAATACACCAGAGGCCGCGAGCTGTATTGGTCAACCAGCGCCGACGGGAAAAGCTGGAGCGCCGATCAAAAGTTAGCCGGAATGGGCGGACATTACCAGGTTACCAATACTTGCAACGGAAAATTATACTCCGCGTTTAATTACCACCCTGGCGGGAATGTGGATAAACGCACCAATCTATACCTTGTTCAAACCGACGACAACGGCAAAACCTGGAAAACCATCGAGGGGAAAGTGCTTCAAACGCCGCTTACTGATGCACATTGCGCGGCACTTGTACGTGACTACGAGGCTGAGAAAAAACTGGTTTACATCAACGACCTGAGTTTTGATTCCGATGGAAATCCGATTATTCTGGCCGTAATCAGCAACGATTCTCATCCGGGGCCACAAGGCGATCCACGCGATTGGACGCTTATTCACTGGAAAAATGGAAAGTGGAATTACAATAAAGTTTGCAACTCAACCCACAACTACGACATGGGTTCGCTGTATGTTGAAGGTAACCTTTGGCGGATAATCGGGCCAACAGAAGCCGGACCGCAAAAATTGGGAACCGGAGGAGAAATGGCCCTTTGGGAAAGCTCTGATGAAGGACAAAGCTGGAAAAAAGTTCGCGATATTACCAGCAACAGCGAACGCAACCATTCGTATGCCCGCAGGCCATTGCATGTTCATCCCGATTTTTACGGCTTTTGGGCCGATGGAAATACCGATCAATTTTCAGAATCACACTTGTATTTTTGCAACCGAAAAGGGGATAAGGTTTGGGAATTACCTTACGAAATGACGCAGGATTTTGCAGAACCGAAACAGGTAAAATAGCCTAAAAAGTCCCGGATTCTCCTGAAATCCGGGACTTTTTAGCTTTCGTTTTCACAGAACTTCAACGACAACGGCCAGAGATAGAGCTGAAATAAACAGCCAAAGCAATATGCCTTGAAGCAACGGTTTTGTTCCAACAGAAGTAATTAACTCTCGCGAAAGCCCAGATCCGATGAAGAATAAAGTGATTTTTAACCCTAATTTGGCTAGAAACACAATGTGACCCGCATTTGCGTGTACTCCGGGAACAAACGTATTGAGAAGCATGGCCAAAACAAACAGAAAAATAAAGTACGGAATTTTTACCTGTTTCGAGTCGCTTTTGAAAACAAAAACCGACAGAAACGATAGTGGAATGATCCAAAGCGCACGTTCGAGCTTGATTGTCGTTGCAATCTGCAAGGCATCCTGCCCGTATTTACCAGCAGCGCCAACGACCGAACTTGTATCGTGAATGGCAATGGCCGCCCAAACTCCAAACTGATGTTGTGTGAGGTTTAGCATTTTGCCAACCCAGGGAAACAGGAAAAGTGCAATGGAATTCAGGATAAAAACAGTGCCAAGCGCAGCTGACATCTGTTTTTCATTCGACCTGATAATCGTTGAAATAGCCGCAATGGCGCTTCCTCCACAAATAGCAGTTCCCGATGAAATGAGCATGGAAGTTTCTCTCTCAATTTTGAGCTTTTTCCCAAGAAATAAACCAAGCAACAGGGTACTGAATATCGACATCACGGTGAAAAAAAAGCCTTGTTTTCCCGCTTCCATCGCTTGTAAAGCGTTCATTCCAAAGCCAAGTCCTACCACCGAAGCTTGTAACAGTATATGGGTCAGTTTTTTACTGAGCGCATGATATGGATTTTTGATAACCTGTGCTAACACAATTCCAAGCAATAAAGCAAAAGGGGTATCAATAAAAGGTAAAAAGCAGCACAATAAGGCAAGTAAATAAATTGATTTCTGAAAATTCATGGTCGTTTACGTTTTTGTCGGCAAACGTAGCACGAAGATTATCAGTTGTCAAATCATAAAAAGTAATAGGCTATAACTTCAGGTTATACTGCTTTTTAATAAAATTGACAAATGTTTTAGTTAATCCGGCAGGTTCAGGTCCCTTAGGCGAAATAAAATACAACTGCCGCTCAAACTTCAGTAAAGGCATTTCAACAACTCGAAATAGTTCTGATTCAAGTTCGTGCTGAATGGCAAAACGCGACACTATTCCAGCGCCTTCACCAGTTTTGATGTACGATTTGATGGCCTCGGTACTTCCCAGATACATGATAACATTCATTTTCGCCAGCTCTATGTCTTTTTCCTGAAGTTTATTCTGAATAATCTCCAGGGTTCCCGAACCGCGTTCACGCAATACCAGCGGTAATTTCAAAAACTCGTCAACCTGAATTACTGATGGAATAACCGTATTTCGGGCAGACGTAAAAATTAGCAGTTCATCTTTTAGAAATGACGAATACCTCAAATCAGAATTGGCCGGTTTTCCTTCGACAATGCCCACATCTATTTCGTTGGTTAACAGCTGATGCTCAATGTAATCGGTATTCCCGTTTATCAGCGTAAGGTCAACTTCAGGAAAACCCTCGTGAAACCTGGCCAGCAGGGCTGGAATAATGTATTGTGCTATGGTTGTGCTTGCGCCCAGCCTTAAAGTGCCTTCCATCTTTCCGTTTAGCTGACTGAGGGTAAATTTCAAATCGTTGTGCAAAGCCGAAATTTGATCAGAATAGGAAAGCAGTATCTTTCCGGCTTCAGTTAAAGCAATTTTGTTCCCGGTTCGGTTAAAAAGCTTTACTTCAAATTCGGCTTCCAGCTCTTTAATATGCCTTGTTACAGCTGGTTGCGAAATAAACATTTCGTTCGAAGCTTTGGTAAAACTCAGGTTTCGGGCCACACTTTGGAATACTTTCAGGCGAAAATCGAGCATAAAAAATTACTTTCAGGGAAAGCCTCAAAAATAGCAATCAAATGCGAACTACGGTTTTCCCGGAAAGTAAATCGTTCAAAAGATACGCAATCAGCTGAAATTTCCGCTTAAGTATTCCTGGGTCAGCTTTTGCTTCGGATTATTGAGAACTTCGGAAGCCGGGCCAGCTTCGATTACTTCGCCCAGGTACATAAATATCACGTAATCAGCTATTCGCTTCGCCTGACGCAAGGTGTGAGTAACCAAAACAATCGAATACTGGTCTTTCAGCTTCAGAAATAACTCTTCAATTTTTTTGCTCGAAATGGGGTCGAGTGCCGACGTTGCTTCGTCGCCCAGCAAAATCTCGGGCTTTACAGCAAGTCCGCGCGCCAGGCAAAGCCGCTGTTGCTGACCAATCGACAAACTGGTTGCCGGCGACTTCAGCCGGTCTTTTACCTCGTCCCACAAACCCACTTCGGTGAGGTATTTTTCGACAATGATTTTCAGTGTCGATTTTCTTCGAATGCCGTGAATGCGAGGTCCGTAGGCAATGTTATCGAAAATTGACATGGGTAGCGGGCACGGACGTTGAGAAAGCAAACCCATCTTTTTTCGAATGTCTTCGATATTCGCATTTCGGTCGTGCACATTTTCGCCATCAACCAGCACTTCACCGTCAATTTTTACATCGGGTGAGTTTTGCAGCAAGCGGTTGAATGTCTTTAGCAGCGTGGTTTTTCCGCATCCTGAAGGGCCAATAATACAGGTAATTGCCTTGTCCGGAATGTCCAGATTTACATTTCTCAGGATGTGATTTGCTGTCAGGTGAACATTCAGGTTACGGACACTCAGATGCGGCTTGTGCTTCATAAACAATGAGTTAACATTTTCTGAAACTGTCTCTCTCTCAATATGTAATTTTTCCATATAGGAATCGGTATATTTTTCGACACGAAGAAAATTCGGAATCATATCTTGTTTTTTGAAAATTTGCGACTGAAAATACGGGCTGAAATACTAAGCAACAACACGATAAATGTTAGTATTAAAGCTGCTGCATAAGCCCGGTCCTGAACTTCGGCAATGGGGCTGCTGAGCTGAAAAAAAATGGCCAGCGGCAAGGTTGCAACTGGTTGCGAAAGCGATGTGGGAATGCTGTCGGTATATCCTGCCGTAAAAAGCACCGAAGCTGCATCGCCAATTCCACGGCCAACGGACAATAAAACTGCGGTTATAATTCCCGGAACAACCTGTTTCAGCATCGGTTTGATAATTTCTGATTTGGTAGCGCCAAGCGACAAGGCTGCATCTTTCATTTCTTTGGGTACACGGCGCATTACCTCGTCGATGGAGCGGATTAAAATGGGAATAATCAGGATGGCAACCGTTAAAATACCCGCCAGAAGCGATGAACGCAAGCCCAGGTAAACCATCAGTGTAAACCCGAATGCGCCATAAACAATGGATGGAATCCCAAACAACACATCGAACGAAAGGCGTGTAATCTGCGCCAACCGCGACTTTTCGGACAAATACAGGTTCAGGTAAAGAACAATGGGCAGGCTGAAACAAAGTCCCAAAGTTACCGAACCAACTACAATGTAAACCGAACCAATAATGGCGTTGAGCAAACCACCTTCTTTGCCCAGGTAAAAGCCGCCACTCGGAATTTTTGAGACCATATCCCAGCTCATGGCAGGCAATCCGCGTTTTACAATGGCTACCACAATCATGAAAAGCGAAATCACGATGGTTAGCGTTGCCAGCATCATCAAGCCTTTGAAAATACCTTCTTCAATTTTTTTTACTTTTCTGTGCTTCATAGTGCAAAATTCTTTTCAATGCGGTTTAAAACTAGCCTCGAAATGGCGTTGAAAGCGAGAATAATCACAAACAGCAGCAAAGCCGAAAGCATGAGCGCCGAATCATATAACGGAATCGACATCATTTCGCCGTAATTGTTGGCGATTAAAGCGGGCAGGGGATAAGCCGGATCGAAAACGGAGTGAGGCACTTCCGATACGTTTCCGCAAACCATTAAAACGGCAATAGTTTCGCCAAATGCGCGTGAAATAGCCAAAACCACTGCGGCCGCCAGTCCGGGAAACGATTTCCGTAATACCACTTTTTTGATGGTTTGCCAGTTGGTTGCGCCCAACGATAGCGAAGCTTCGCGTAATCCGCCCGGCAACGAATCGAATATCTCGATAAAAACCGAGATCATCAACGGAATAATCATGATGGCCAGAACAATGCCTCCGGCCAAAATGCTGTATCCGGTTGAAAATTCGACAAAGTGAGGAGCCAGCTTTTCGGAGATAAAAGGCACAATAACCAAAATTCCCCAAACGCCATAAATTACAGGCGGAATTCCGGCCAAAACATCAATCATGGGGTAAACCGCTTTTTTAATGTATGGATGCGCGTATTCCGAAAGGTAAATGGCTGCCAGCAAACACAATGGCAGCGATAACAGAACCGAAATAGCCGTTACCCAAATCGTTCCCATAATAAATGGATAAAAGCCAAATTCGCCTTTTAACGGTTTCCAGCTTTCGCCACCCAAAAGCGCGCCAATCGACTGTATTTTCAGGATGGGTTCTGATTTGAAGTACAAACTTAGCCCGATTGCCAAAGCAAAAACAAGCGAAATAAGCGTCAGGCTAAGCATTGTATTTTTCACAAGAATTTCGCGTATCCGGCGAAATTTGCTGTATTTGTTTTTATTCATATCGACAAAAAATTACTTAACTTCTTAAAAAACCTAAACCTGACAAGCGTTTTAAGCCTGCCAGGTTTTTTGTATCAGACAATTCTTCCAATACTTAAACAACTCTATTTTTCGTCTAACTACTTGATTTTTTGCAATCCTGCGTCCAGCTTTTCCTTCGGAAGATTAATATATCCGCTTTCAAAAACGTATTTCTGCCCTTCGGTAAGCGACCATTTTATAAATTCAACCAGTTCTTTTTTTACCGGTTTTCCTGAAGTTACAAAATACAGGTCGCGGGCTGGGGGAGAAGGATATTTTCCGTCGGCAATGGCTTTAACAAGTTGATCCTGAGTTTCATAAAAGCTTTCTTCAGGATCAATTTTGCCATTGTTGTTCACATCCAGCGGAACAACAACCACGCCCGGATTTGGCTTTTTCGTCTTTCCGTCGTAAGCATAACCAATGTTGTTGTAGGCAATTCCCTGCGGATCTTTCGTTACGGCCTGGGCCAGTCCGGGGTCGCCAAATACGCCAACACCGAGCAAATCTTCTTGTTTTTTCCCAAGATATTTTGCCCAGGTTTCACCGGCGCCGCAGGCATCGGAGCGGGTGTAAACCCTTACTGGTAAGGCACTTTTGGTTCCCAGCACCTGTCCCCACGTTTTTGCTTTTCCGGTAATGAACACATTTACAGCAGCATCGCGATCCAATCCGTTGGCCAAAATATCTTTCAGGTTAGGATTCGATGCACTGGCTGTCGGAACTACGGCATCTTTGGTAACAGCCACCGCAAAAGCGCCTTTCTTGGTTTCTTCAGGACTAACTTCGCGCGAAACCAACCCAATATCAACCATTTTGGCAAGTGCGTCGGTCATTCCTTTTCCGGCACCACCCGCCGAAATATCGAATTTTACGCCCGGGTGCAGTTTTTTGAACTCTTCGGCCCATTTCACGGTAAGCGGATAAAGGGCAAAGGCTCCTGAAATGCTGATGTTTCCCTTCAAGTCGTCTTTTACCTGAGCCTGAACTTTTACCGTCATTGCCGAAACAGCAATTAAAGTGGTAAAGAAATAAGATGTGACTTTTTTCATATTTAGCTGTTTTTCAATATTTTAAAATCCTATTTGTAATTGAACCGAAGCATAATTGTTATCGACGCTTGTTCCTTCTTCCTGCCTGAATGTATAGTTGAACTGTAAGCGGGTATTGGCGTTAAAATTAAGGTTGGCACCCAGTACTACCCAGGTCGAAGCATCGTCAGCTTTCGACTTATCGGCATCGTAAAAATCGTATTTGGCCAAAAGCTGTAATTTTTTCTGAAAGAAATAGTAGCCTCCCTGGATGTAATAACCTTCGCGTTTAGTGGCATCGTCCTTCCCATGAAGGTATTCAGCCCTGATTGCCAGGTTATTCCAATCATAGTTCAAGTCCAAACCCAACCGGTTGCGATCTGCATTTCGGGCGGGAGTTGTAACTACCGAACCAGTTTTTACTTCAGCAATATACCGGGAACCATTATACAATCCGGCGCTGATGTCCAAACCTGTAATTGGGTGGGTTATTAAGCGAGCAGCGAGGTCTTTTTTCTCATTCGTGTCTGTTGTGTTGATGCCTGTTCCGTTGTATATTCCAAGCCGGTATTCGACCAGCGGGCGGTCTTTCAGTTTCACAACTATTCCGCCCAACTGAACGCCAATATCGCGCCCATTGTGGTTGCCAATCACATCTTTTCCGCGAGCAGTAAGCGCTTCAACAACTTGCGAACGGTCAATCAGTTCCAGCTTATTCGAACTGGTTAAGTTTTCGAGCGAAAACGGGATTTTAGCCTGTCCAACCGTGAAATTGAAAAAGTCGTTGATTTTCAACTCGGCATAAGCATCAATAAGCTTTGGAGTTCCGGCCAAATCAAATTGTACGCGGTACGACCAATAGGGAGAAATTGCGCCTTTTACGTCGAGACGAGCCCGGCGAATGTCGAAACCATCGATTTTTCCAGCCTCTTCCAATGCCTGGTACCTTGCCTGGGTATATCCTGATAACGTGATTTTCTTTCCGGCGTTGATCGGGAACGACTTTACTTTTGCCAAATTGGTTTGAGCAGCGATGGCAGCTTCGGCGCGAATCGAATCAGCATCTTTTTGCGAAACGACATTCCTTTGAATCAATAAGTTAAGAACATCGTCGGTTGATTGTGCTTTAGACTCAAATACCAAAACTCCACAGAATGCTGCAACTATAAATAATATTCTTTTCATATTTGTCTATTGATTTACTGGATATTCAATTCATTTTATTTTGACGAAAAAAATTCCGTGCTACAAAGATTGTCTCACCCTATGTTATTTGTAATCCCATGAATTGGGCATTTTGCATACCACAAAATAGGTATTCGTGTCCCGGAAAAAATCACCAGAACAAAAATAGACTGTTCGAAAAGAGCTTTGCGTGTAACAACGCTCTAATAAAATAGTCCTGATTATTAAAAATTTAATGTCATAAATCCAGTGAATTACGCATAAATACCACGCAGTTTTTCAAAATAAGTTTTAATACCACTAATTAGTCTATCGACTTGATGTAGTTTTACGTCATTCGGTTATATAATATTTTGAAACATGCAGACAAACGAACACAAACAGGAATTTTCATGGTTCCATAGGTTATCATCGCAATTTATTCCTGAAAAAGATTTTGATCGCCTTGAAAAAGCTTCTGTGAAATTAAATTTCAAAAGAGGCGAAACGATACTAAAACAAGGTGGAATACCGAACCACATTGCTTACCTGGAGCGGGGAATCGTAAAATTTAACTACGAAAGCGACAATGGTAAAAATCTGATCCTCACCATTGTTTCGGCACCAAAAATTTTAGGTGGCGCCAACTTGTTTTATAAGGATAACAACCTGTTTTCGCTGGTTGCCGTTGACGATTGCGAAGTAATTATGCTCGATTCTGCTGTTATTCAAAGTGTTTTGATGGATAATTCGAAGTTTGCCATGATGATGTTCCAGGTGGCTTCGGAGATGTTTAAAAAGTCGGTGTTGAATTTTATTAGCCTGGCTCACAAGCAAAAAGAAGGCCGTATTGCTGACATAATCCTTTATTTATCAGAAGAAGTGTACAAGGGAACGCAATTTAATTTGTCGCTTACCCGCAAGGAAATAGCTGAATTTGCCGGATGTTCGACCGAAAATGTAATCATGACTTTATCGAAATGGCAAAGCGAACAAATTGTATCTTTGGAAGGTAAAACCATTGAAATAAAAGATATCAATAAGCTAAAATATATCAGTAAAATAGGGTAAGTATGCTGACTCAAAAAACACGATATTCGATGCTGGCTATGGTGCGACTGGCCAAAGAATTTGGAAAGGGAACGCTGATGATTAACGATATTGCTGAAAGTGAGCGAATTCCCAAACGCTTTCTGGAATCGATTTTGCTTGAATTGAAAAACAATGGCTATTTGGGAAGCCGCTTGGGAAAGAAAGGCGGCTACTACCTTGTAAAACAGCCTAAAGACATTAATTTGCTGGAAATTGTTCGGTTGTTCGAAGGTAGCATTGCCATGCTGAAATGCACTTCGGAGAAATACTACGAACCTTGCGAGCACTGCAAAGACGAGGCGAATTGCAGCATTCGCGGAACATTTAAAGATATTCGCGAATATACCTTTAATAAACTGGCGTCAACAACCCTGGAAATGCTGGCTTCCGAAAACTTAAGTCAGGCCGAAAACATTTGATTTCGACCCGGCTTTTTTGCAGAATTTAGTCCTTCTTTGCTCCTGAATTAATGCCAAAAGGCAAATACAGCGGGCAAAAACCAATAAAACTTGTCAACACAAAAACAACAGCTACGACCAAAAGAATTATACCCAAAGTTCCGGTAACAACATTTGCCAGGTATAATCCGGCCAAAACCAGAGCAACCAGTATCCTGATTACTTTGTCGATTGTTCCAACATTCTTTTTCATCATTCACTGAATTATTTGATTAATAAAACCTCATTTATTGCCTTTACCAGAGCTTCTTTCGGAATGGTGCCCAGCGAACCCTGCGGTTTTCCGTTCTGCGGAATAAAAAGCAGGGTAGGGAGGCTTTGAATTCCCAGGGCTCCGGCCAGCTCCCGTTCTTTGTCGGTATTTACTTTATACACAATTAGTTTACCCGAATATTCTTTGGCAACTTCTTCCAAACGGGGAGACATCATTCGGCATGGGCCGCACCAATCAGCATAAAAATCAATCAAACAGGGTTTTGTACCTTGGTATTTCCATTCAGTATTCTTCTCGTAATCGAACACCAGCTTTTTAAACTGATCGTTGGTGAGGTGTACAACAGCACTCGATGTTTCTGTTTTCTGTTGGCCACAGCTCACCAAAACAATGGCAAACACAAATGTTAGCAATATGGTTAATCGTTTCATTTTTAATAAATAGTTTAAATTAGCATCTGCCTCTGGCACACGGACTATTCATGAGAAAATATCCCATAAATCCGCCCCAAACCGTGCTCATAACCGGACTGCCCGTGATGGCACACTGGCCCGACGAACACCCCACAAAGTGATAATAGAGATAGCCTGCAACTGCTCCAACAAACACAGAAAGAACTTGTTTCCAGAAGTTCCATGTTTTGAAGAACGGTTTTCCTGATTTCGCTTCTACCTGATTTTCCATTTTATCGGTTATTGATTTTGGATTGAAGCCTGAACCAAGGGCCGCCGTTGTAAACATCGGTGATGCCTTTTCCTTTCAGCACACTTTTGGCCATGCTACTTCTTGTGCCTGAAGCGCAACAGGTGATTATCGGCTTCTTTTTTGCTTTCAATTTATCCGCATTATTCGCGATTTTATCAACCGGAATATTTACTGATCCTTTGATGTGTCCGGTATTGAATTCGCCGCTGGTACGAACATCAACGATAATGGCGCCTTCGCTCACCAATTGGGCAAAGTCAACCGATTTCATTCCAAAGATTTTCTTAATTAATTCAATCATAATTGTTTGTATTAGCTTTAAACTTTATATTTTAAACTGGCATTGGGGCAAGCCGCAACACATTCCAGGCATTTCGAGCAGGTGTAACTGTCGCCGGGCTTTAATTTGGCTGGCTTGTACAAGCTGTATTTTTCGGGTTCCATTGCCACGATGTAGCATTTCTTATCGCAAATGCCGCAGGTGCTACAAGTTGTCTCATTCAGCTTTATCCTGAAAAATGAGTATTTGTTTAGCAATCCTGAAATCCACGCAATGGGGCAACCCAATTTGTGATACTGGTACATTTGCTTGATTTTACTGTCGTTGCCGCCAAAACCCATCATTATTTCCATGATTAGGCCCATGGGGCAAACCCAGCGACAGAAAACTTTTCCGAAAATGACTCCCAGAATAACGCCATACAACAAAAAGAACCACAGCGAAATATGAAACTGCGAAATACCGATATACATCGAAATTTCCAATGCCGACAAAATGATTATGCGGTTTTTAACCAGCGTAATTAGTAGCTTTCTCAATCTCATTTCGTTTTAATAATTAACTCGCTGCCGAATCGTGATTAATCAGCGCCTTGAAATAATCGCTTTCGTGACAACCTTCAACAATTTGCGCCAGGTCGCCGTTTTCGAACAGCAAAAGCGCCGGCTCTCCACCAGATTCGTGAAGCGTGCGTATTTCGTTCACCTGAGTCAAATCGGCAATGCAAACCAACGTGTTCTGGCTCAGAAACGAGGCTTCAGTAACACTTCTGAAAGCGCATCGCGACGACTCTTTCTCCGGATTGTGAATCAACAGAGCAACATGATTACGCCCTTCCATCTTGCGCATAAAATCGTTTAGCGAGCTAATGTTTTGCATACGTGTTTGATTTACAGGTTTTATCTCCGCATCATCATCTGCATAATTCCACCGGCATTCTTCACGTTGGTGAAGCCCATTTGAGCCAGAGCGCGCTGGGCATACGCCGAACGGGCTCCTGACGCGCAATACAAGGTAATGTCGCGCGATTTGCTGCCCAATTCTCCAATTCTTGCCTGAAGTTCGTCCAATGGAATATTCACCGCTCCCGGATAGGCACCCGAACGAAACTCTTCCGGCGTGCGAACATCGACAATTAGTGGTGTTGAAGCGGCATTCGCTTGCTGAGGTGCGCTGTTTAGTCTGGCCATCATCGACGATATTCCGCCGCCATTGGTTACTTTGGTATATCCAAGTTGTACGAGCATACGTTGTGCGTAAGCCGACCTTCCGCCCGAAGCGCAATACACCACAATTTCGCGGTTCAGGTTGCTTCCAATTTCGTCAAGTCGCTGGCCCAATTCGTCGAGCGGAATGTTAATCGCCTCAGGATAAGCGCCAGTAGCAAATTCTTCAGGCGTGCGAACATCGACAATAAGTATAGAATCGGCATTCTTCGCCTTTGTTTCTGCAATTTTCTCCTGGGTTTTATTTTCAATTTCACCAACCGACTTGCTTTCAATCGGCAATAAGTCAATTTGCAAATGCTTAAATCCGGTAGCGCGTGCCTGTCGTTGCAGCGAAGTATGTCCTCCTGAAATATTGACGACTTCTTTGAAACCTGCGCCCAGCAAAGTTCTTAAAGCCTGATGACCTTTTTTCCCGGTTTCATCGTAAACAATGACCAACCGGTTGGCTGGGATAGAATTCTTCTGCTGAATCAACACTTCCAGCGGGATATGAATTGCACCTTTCACATGGCTCTTCTTGAAAGCAAAAACATCGCGAACATCAACAAAAACTGGGTTTTTGCCTGAGATAAGCTGATCGAGTTCTGTAACTGTTACCGATGGACTAAAACCTGAGATACGGTTTTCGGCCGCATAAGCTGCCATGTTGATAGCATCATTGGCTGTGCCAATAGGCGGCGAATACGCGAAATCGATATCGGCCAAATCGCTCACGGTGAGTTTTGCAGCCGCTGCCGTTGCAATCACGTCCAAACGCTTGTCGGCACCTTTGTAACCTGCTGTTTGTCCGCCCAGAATAACACTGGTTTCGCGATCGTAAACCAGCATCGCGGTTACCGTTTCAGCACCCGGATAATAAGAGGTACGATGTTCTTTGTGAACCACAATCGCATCAGCATCAATTCCTTCGGCACGTGCTTGTTTCAGCGAAAGTCCGGTAATTCCGGCAACAGCTTCAAACACGCGAACAACCGAAGTTCCGATTGAACCTTTGTAGCTGTGGTTGCCGCCCATGGCATTTTCAGCAGCTATTCGGCCTTGTCGGTTAGCCGGACCAGCCAGCGGAATACGAACTTTTTTGCCATTGATGCGGTGCTCAATTTCAACCATATCGCCAGCCGCATAAATATCCGGATCAGACGTTTGTAATTGGGCATTGACGAGCAATCCTCCAGCCTGACCAATCTCCAAACCGGCTTCTTTGGCTAGTTGCAACGTTGGCCGAACACCAATCGAAAGCAGCACCATATTTGCATCAAGCACCTTGCCATTATTCAGTTTTACACTTCGCTGATTAATTTCTGTAACACCTGCTCCGGTATGTAAACCAACGCCATAAGCCAGCAATTCATTTTCGATAAAACCGGCAGTTTCGGGCTCCATTATGGCCATCACATGCGGCATCATTTCAACCACATTCACTTTCAGGCCGCGTTTTACAAGCGCTTCAACCATTTCCAGACCAATAAATCCACCACCTACAACTACAGCGGTTTTAGGCTTCTTTTCGGTCAGGAAATTGGATATCTGATCCATGTCACTCAATGTCCATAAACTGAATACATGGCCTAGGTCTGCTCCCGGCAAACTCGGTTTTATTGGGCGTCCGCCCTGGGCTAGAATCAATTTGGTATAGTCGAACGTCATTTGTTCGCCGCTACGGGTATCCATCGCTTTTACCTGATGAGCCGCGCGATCGATAGCCGACACAATGGTATTAATATGAACTTCAACGTTGTACTGCTCGTTGAAACTTTCAGGACTCTGAAGAATAAGCTTCGAGCGGCTCTTAATGTCTCCGCCAATGTAATACGGTAATCCACAGTTGGCGAACGAAATATCGGGCCCGGCTTCGAGCATCACAATTTGAGCATCCGGGGAAATGCGGCGCACTTTGGCTGCCGCTGTCGCCCCGGCTGCAACTCCCCCTATAATTACTATTTTTTCCATTTTTGTATTCATTTTTAAGTGTTTTTGTCTTTTAATATTGGATATTCGTTATTGGATATTTTCTTGATTAACTCACTTTCGCGATTTCCTTCAGTAAAAATTCTTTTGATTTAACTCCTACAAAGCGATTGACTTCCTTGCTGTCTTTAAACAAAACCATAGTAGGTATATTTCTGATTTTAAATTCAGTAGCCAGATTCTGGTATTGCTGAATGTCAACTTTTCCTACATGCGAATTGCCATTTAGTTCCGAAGCCACATCGTTTAAAACCGGCGCCATCATTCGGCAGGGAGCGCACCAGTTTGCCCAAAAATCGACCAAAACGACTTTGCCTTTGGTCTTTTGCCTGAAATTCTGGTCAGTCAACGTCAACACATTCTGGTGATCGGCAACCAAAGGTGCCTTTTTAATTTTTGCCATTGCAATCGACCTCATTACAAAGAAACCAACAATTAAGATGCTGATAATTATTACTGTAGTTTGCATTGATATTATTATTAATAGATTCTAGGCATTTATTTTTACTAAAAGCTCTTTATTCAGGATCTCTTTGAACTGCGCTTTTGAAAACATTCCTGCAACCGATTTGATGGGTTTGCCATTCCGGTATAGAACTGTGAACGGAATTTCCTCCAATCCCTGAACTTCGGGCAAAGCATGAAAAAAATAGAACTCTGGATTGTCGTATTCCATGTCGTAAAATTTAATATGGGCAAACTCGTTGGCTAGTTCTTCAACAGCACGGTAAACCGGTACGCACAAAGGACCCATGCGTCCGCAAATAACAACTGCGTTTTCGTTTTCGCTGACAACTTTCAGAAAATCGTTGGCAGTTTCAATATGTTCAAGGTTTGTGTAAAGCATCGCTCGCTTGTTCGATTTGTTATAGTACAAATTTACCGAAGTGCCCACAGTCGTAAAAGAAAAACGATCCGAACGAAATCGGCTTCGGGATTGAACTGCGACAACTTTTTTATTGAGGTAGAACAATTGTGAGGAAAGAGTTATTAGTCATTAGGAAAGGAAAAGGGAAAAGAGATGTGAAGAATAACATCCCTCTTTTACAATTATCTCTTTTTTACTGAGTACTGACTCTTTTCTATTGACTTTTCCTAATTCCTAAGGAGTTTTTCTTAGTGACCGATATTCTTCTAACTTTACCAGCGCTTTGAAATTTCGATTCGAACATGAAACCAATTATAGAAACTGATCAGGAGTTTATTTGCGACATTCAGGCGCCTTGTTTCCAGATGCTTTCCGCTGAAGAAGCCGAACTGGTAAAAGCCAGCAAAACACAGGTACTCTTTCGCAAGGGTGACAACCTGACTAAGCAAGGCGCGTTTGCTTCGTATGCGTTGTTTGTGATTAACGGGCTTGCCAGGCAATACATTGAAGGAGAGGGGGGCAAAAGTTTCAACCTTCGGATCATAAAACCCGGTGAATTTGTTGGACTTTCGGCTGTTTTCACCAAAAATACGTTCAACTACTCGTCGGTGGCGCTAACCGATTGCCAGGTTTTTTTGGTTGAAAAAGAAACGATTGCTTCTCTTATCAAGCAAAACGGACAATTTGGTTTTAATATGATTAAGCGCTACTGCGAGCAAAATGCTAACCTGTTTGACACGCTGAAAACCGTTTTGTATAAGCAAATGAATGGGAGAATGGCCAGCACGCTTCTTTATATGGACGCGCTGAAAAGTGAAAATCCGGAGATATTTCAGTTTCTGTCACGGAAAGATTTGGCCGACTTTTCAGGAATATCAACCGAAAGTGCTGTAAAACTTCTGAAAAGCTTCGAGAAAGACGGCTTGATTGAATTGCAGGAAAAAGATATTTTTCTGATGAATTACAAGGAGTTGGAAGAAATAAGCAAAAAAGGGTAAAAAGGGAGGCATTAACACCTCCCATATCATAAAAATTTATCCTTTCATTTTAGCATGAGCCATTCGTTCAACCGAAGCGATTTCGATAAACGAAGTTCCACCGCCTACACCAAAGTTTCCACCCACATAAATTACAGTATCTGTTTCAGTGATTAGCTGTTTATCGACCAGATCCAACAGCGAAGTTTCAATCAGTTTATGTTTATTCTTCTTCGAAATTATTTCGCTTGGAAATACTCCGTATGACAAAGCAAGCTCGCGTTTAACGCGCCCGTTATGGCATTTGGCATACACCGGTAACGAACTTCTGAAAGCAGCAATATACCGGGCAATTTTTCCGGTAAGTGTATCAGTAACAATGGCACTAACCTTTAATTCTCTTGAAGCCAAAACCGCAGCTTCAGCCAAAAATGCTGAGGTTTCGTTGTCGAGTCTCGGAACAGTTAAATCGTTTCGTTGGTCTTTCATTGCTTCAATCTCTACCGCAATCTTCGACATTACTTTTACCGATTCAATCGGGTAGTTTCCATAGGCAGTCTCTCCCGAGAGCATAATGGCATCAGTTCTATCAAAAATAGCTGTTGCAACATCGCTAACTTCAGCTCGTGTGGGGCGTGGATTATCGATCATTGAATGCAACATTTGAGTAGCAATAATGACAGGCTTTTTCTGCTGTACAGCGTTTCTTATCAAAATTCGCTGAATTCCGGGAATCTTTTCTGCCGGAATTTCAATTCCAAGATCACCCCGGGCAACCATAATTCCGTAAGCATATTGCAATATTTCATCAATGTTTTTTACCCCATCGTAGTTTTCTATTTTAGCAATAATCTTAATCTTACTGTTTGTATTTATTCAGAATATCTTGTACTGCTAAAACATCCTCTTTATTCCTGACAAAAGAATGCGCAATAAAATCGACATCGTTTTGAGCTGCAAATTCAATAAATTCAACATCTTTAGGGCTAATTGAAGGTAGGTTAACACTAATTCCGGGAGTGTTAATGCTTTTCCTGTTCTTAATAAATCCATTGTTTCCTACCCGGCAGGTTAAATCATCTTCGTTTTTTTCAATAACCTCAAGAGCAACGTCTCCATCATCAATCAGTATTAAATTACCAACCGGGATATCCGCCTGGATATGATCGTAGCTTACATAGAATAAATCTTGTGACGATTCGCCGTCTCCACCTTTAACTTTAATAATATCTCCTTCCTGAACTTTGATCGGTTCGGCGATATTTTTTGTTCTGATTTCAGGACCTTTGGTGTCAACCAAAATAGCGATGGAATCAGAAACAGCACGGACGTTATTGATCATTCCCAGAGCACTTTCCAGCGAAATGTGCGCAGTATTTAACCGTGCTACGTTCATTCCAGCCTCAAACAATTGACGGATAAAATCTATTTCACAGCGTTTATCCGAGATTGTTGCTACAATTTTTTTGTGTGTTTCATATACGTATAAATTTTTGTTTAATGTCTCACAATTTGAGTATTAAAAAATGCGACGATAAATTATTCTCATTAAATAGCATTTTTTTATTTTCGCCAATTCAACGAAATATAACCAATAAATGAACATCTTAGATGGTCTCGCCATTGGAGAACCATTTCATCGGTTTAGGAATGATTTTTTAGGAGGCGGCAAAAGTATTTAAATTTTCAAATTCAGGCATAAACTGATGCGGCGATGGAATAATTAGTCATTTAGATTTAATGTAGTTTTTAAGAGCCTCAATTCCAAGTCGGTATGAATCGAGCCCAAAACCCATAATGCTTCCGATACAGACAGGGCCAATAATCGACTCATGTCTAAAGCTTTCACGAGTGAGAATATTCGAAATGTGAACTTCGACAACCGGAGCCGTAACTCCGGAAATTGCATCACGAATGGCAACAGATGTATGAGTATAAGCACCTGCATTTATTACAATACCGTCATAAGAAAAACCTTTCTCGTGAATCTCGTTTATTAGTTCACCTTCTACATTCGATTGATAATATTCAAGCTCAATTTCCTTATATTTGTCTTTTAGAGCCTGAAAATAGGTTTCAAATGAAGTTTTTCCGTAGATACTTTGTTCTCTTTTTCCCAATAAGTTTAAATTTGGACCGTTTATTAACAAAATTTTCATGATTATATCGATTATAATAAAAAAATAAGTAACTTAACCGTGTTAAACTCGTATTGAAATTATGTAATTGGTGGTTACATGTTCAATTGTGATTTTGAGTTTACACAACCAAAATTATCAATATTTGTTATAGAATTTTTAATTTAAAGTTTTTTATTATGAAATGGGAAGATAGCAAAAAAGGATTCGAGTCTTTCTTAAGATTGGAGAAAGGTTTGTCGGCAAATTCGATTGCCGCCTACATCAACGACATCAACAAGTTAATGATGTTTGCTGATGATGAACTTAAAAAGTTAGCTCCTGAAAAAATTAAACTGAATCATCTGAAACGGTTTGTTGAGTGGATTAACGAGAAAGGCGTTTCGCCCAGAACTCAGGCACGGACTATTTCAGGTATTAAGTCGTTCTATAAGTTTTTACTTATGGAAGGAAAAGTGAACAGCGATCCTACAACATTGTTGGAATCACCCAAAATTGGGAGAAAATTGCCTGATGTGCTGACTATTGAGGAAATAGACCAGATGATTGATACGATTGATTTGACAAAACCAGAAGGACAGAGAAACAAAGCTATGCTCGAAACATTATACAGTTGCGGGCTTCGGGTTTCTGAACTTGTAAATCTGAAAATTTCAAATTTATCGTTCGACCAGGGATTTATTAAAGTAGAAGGGAAATCGAACAAAGAAAGATTGGTTCCGGTAAGTGGTAAAGCCATCGAAGAAATTAATAAATACCTTGATGTTTACCGTAAAACACTCAGAATATCAAAGGACAGCGAAAATATTCTTTTCCTTAACCGGAGAGGTAAAAAGCTTAGTCGTGTCATGATTTTTACCATTATCAAAAATCTTGCTGCCAAAGCCGGATTCGAAAAGAAGATCAGTCCTCATACTTTCCGCCACTCTTTCGCAACACATTTAATTAATGGTGGTGCCGATTTAAGAGCTGTTCAGGAAATGCTGGGTCACGAGTCAATTTTGACCACTGAGATTTATACACATTTGGATAGAGATTATTTGAAAACAACCTTGAGTCAATTCCATCCAAGGTCATAATTTCGTTAGTTATTCTGCTTAAAAAGGATGTTAGGAAGTTAATAATTTCTTAACATTCTTTTTTTTTGCCCGAATGCTACATTTTGTTGATATTCAACACCTTGTGTTTTAAATCGATTTGTTGATCTGATACGTGCCCAAATTGATTTTAATTTAATATTTACCTCAATTTATGGGGTACAAAAAAGAGTATTTTTGGGGTCGAGTAAATTTTTGTTTTGTTGAAAGAATTAAATAATAAACACTTATCATGAAAAACACAGATCTATTAAAGTATGGCATTGAAACCAATGCCGAAATTTTGCATAATCCAACTTACGAAGAATTATTTCAGGCTGAAATTGATCCTGCAAACGAAGGTTTCGAGAAAGGAGTCCTGACTACAACCGGTGCAGTTTCAGTTGATACTGGCAAATTTACTGGTCGTTCACCCAAAGATAAATTCTTTGTTAAAGATGCAATAACCGACGAACACTTGTGGTGGGATGGCAACATCAACCGCCCAACAACCCCCGAAGTTTTTGCTCATTGTAAAAACCTTGTTACCAAACAACTTTCTACTGCAAAAAAATTGTACGTTGTTGATACATTTTGCGGAACCAACGAAGACACTCGTATGAAGGTACGTTTCGTTATGGAAGTTGCATGGCAGGCTCACTTTGTAACCAACATGTTTATCCGTCCTTCTCACTACGAATTGGCCAACTATGGTGAGCCAGATTTCGTATGTTTGAACGGTTCAAAAACTTCTAATCCAAACTGGAAAGAACAAGGCTTGAATTCTGAAGTTTTCACTTTATTCAATCTTACTGAAAGAATGCAGGTTATTGGTGGCACCTGGTACGGTGGCGAAATGAAAAAAGGAATCTTCGCTTTGATGAACTACTACTTGCCTTTGAAAGGCATTGCTTCAATGCACTGCTCTGCTAACGTTGGCAAAGATGGTGATGTTGCTATCTTCTTCGGACTTTCGGGAACCGGCAAAACTACTCTTTCGGCTGACCCCAAACGTTACCTGATTGGTGACGACGAACACGGCTGGGACGATCACGGAGTATTCAATTACGAAGGTGGTTGCTATGCCAAAGTAATCGACCTTGAAAAAGACAAGGAACCAGATATTTGGAGAGCTATCCGCCGCGATGCTTTACTGGAAAACGTAACTGTAAAAGAAGATGGTACTCCTGATTACACAGCTGCTGCTTCTAAAACAGAAAATACACGTGTTTCTTATCCAATCTATCACATCAACAAAATTGTTTCTCCTTCGCGGGCTGGACACGCCAAGAAAATTATTTACCTGTCGGCTGATGCCTTTGGTGTATTGCCTCCGGTTTCTATTTTGGACGAAAAATCGGCTCAATACCACTTCCTTTCAGGCTTCACGTCAAAATTAGCCGGAACAGAACGTGGTATCACAGAACCGGTTCCTTCTTTCTCTCCAGCATTCGGTGAGGCTTTCCTGACCTTGCACCCAACTATGTACGCTAAAACATTGATTGGTAAAGCTCATGAGCACAATGCTAAAGTTTATTTGGTAAACACAGGTTGGAACGGAACTGGAAAACGTATTTCGTTGAAAAACACCCGTGCGATTATCGACGCTATCATCGATGGTTCAATCGAAAATGCTCCAACAGTTCATATTCCAATTTTGAACCTTGTTGCTCCAACGGCATTGAACAACGTTGATACAGAAATTCTTGATCCACGTAACACTTATGCTGATGTTACAGAATGGGAAACTAAAGCAAAATCACTTGCTGCTAAATACATCAAAAACTTCGAGCAATATTGCGACAATGATGATGCTAAAGCATTGATTCCTTCTGGTCCACAACTGTAATCAATAGTTTTTTACTATATCAAAAGAGGCTGTCCCGAAAGGAGACGGCCTCTTTTCATTGATATCAAACCAACCATCAATTTAACCGATGATTGTACTTTGTATGGAGTAACTGGTGAGCCAAATGGCTGTTGGGTTTCTCTAAAAACTCTTCGTAAATCTGCAAAACCTCTGGATTGGCATGCGATTTACGCAGTTGTTTTCCTTCGTCTTCCTTATAAATAGCCTGGATTCGCTTTTGACGAATTTCGTTGGTCGTGAAACGTGGTTGTCCACCGCCGCCAATGCACCCGCCAGGGCAAGTCATCACTTCAATAAAGTGGAATTCCTCGCCGCCACGCATGGCTTCTATGATCTTTCTGGCATTACCAAGTCCGTGAGCCACTCCAACTTTCAATTCAACACCTTCCAGAAAACTCCAATCGGGTTTACAACCTTCAATTTTTAACGAGGCTTTTTTAACTCCCTCCAGACCAATTATCGGCTGTAAATGGAGGTTCTCAAGTGGCAATTCGCGGCCGGTTACTATTTCGTAAGCCGTTCGGATGGCAGCTTCCATGACACCGCCGGTATTGGCAAAAATGTCAGCAGCCCCTGATCCCGAGCCCATTGGCGAGTCCATCACATCATCTTCCAATGCCTTAAAGTCGATGCCAGTTTGTTTGATCATTCTGGCCAGTTCCCGGGTGGTAAGCACAAAATCGACATCCTGATAGCCGCTTCCATTCATTTCAGGGCGCTGAGCTTCAAACTTTTTGGCTGTGCATGGCATCACCGAAACTACAACGACATCTTTCGGATCAACTCCAGCTTTTCTTGCGTAATAGGTTTTGGCAACGGCGCCAAACATTTGCTGTGGCGATTTGCAGGTTGAGATGTTTTCCATAATTTCAGGATAAAAATACTCGGCATATTTAATCCAACCGGGTGAACATGAGGTGAATTGGGGTAGAGCCACCTGTTGCTTATCAACCAGCGCTTTTTTTAGGCGTAATAGCAATTCGGTTCCTTCTTCCATGATGGTTAAATCGGCAGTAAAATTGGTGTCGAAAACCCTGTCAAATCCCAATAAACGGAGCGCTGATACCATTTTGCCGGTAACCAAAGTTCCGGGTTCATAACCAAAGCATTCGCCCAAAGCCGCACGAATGGCGGGGGCGGTTTGCACCACAACAAATTTCGACGGGTCTTCAATGGCCTCCCATACAAAATCGATGTGCTCTTTTTCGGTGATGGCGCCAACCGGGCAAACTGCAGCACACTGACCGCACTGTACACAAGTGACACCGTCCAAATGCTGATCGAATGCCGGACCAACTTTCGATTCAAAACCTCGTCCCTGGGCAAACAGCGAGCCAACGCCCTGCATTTCGTTGCAAACCGTCATACAGCGGCGGCATTTGATACACTTTCCTGAATCGCGAATCAGGGCAGGAGTGGAGTCGTCGATAAAACGATGTAACTTTTCGCCTTCGTAGGTAATGTCCATGACTCCCAATTCGAGCGCCAGTGATTGTAGCTCGCAATCGTTATTGCGGACACAAGTTTTGCACTCTCCGCAATGCTCAGAAAGAAGCAATTCAACCACAAACTTTCGGGCTTCCCGTACATTTTTCGAGTTGGTGGTGATTTTCATGTCCTCGCTGACGGGTGTTGTACACGAAGCAACCATTGCCTTGGCCCCTTCAACATCAACCATGCAAACCCGACAAGCACCTTTAGGATGCTGATTTTCGACATGGCAAAGGGTCGGAATTCGGATGCCAGCTTTTGCTGCTGCATCGTAGATGGTGCATCCGTTTTCAACTTCCACCGGACGTTTATTGATATATACTGTTGTCATTTTTTTAGGATTTAGAAATTAGTTTATACGAAAAAGTCATTGGTCAATAGGAAAGGAGCATTGATCATTGGGGAAGGGCAGCCAGTCAACTAAATCTATATCATAGTTTTCAAAAGGATTTTCAGGAGTAGCTTTTTTTGCCATATAAACCGGCTCTGGTTCGCTTAGCACATTTTCCTTCCCTATTTTCCTGATATATCCATTGAGCAATTTACCGAGTTCATTCATGTCAACTTTTAAGCCGGAAAATTCTTCACTTGTCATCAGGTCTCGCTTTGCAGCTTTTTCCAGCCACGTTTTTGTTTCAAACAGCGAGCCCCGTGCAATGAAGTTGAAGTGTCTGTTTTCCTTAAAATGAAACCTACCGAAACCCTCAGCAATATTGGCTGCTATTGAGTCTGCTGCCCGAACCAATTGCTTTCCAATGGTATCACGTTCAAAGTGATTCCAGCGCGAGACAATATTCCAGCATTTATCGCCTACATTCATTGCTAATTGATATACTTTCAGTTCTTCGAGTATCATTTCCCGTTATTTTTATTCAAGTAAAAAGTCAATGGTTATTTGGAAAATGGAAAGTAGTCATTGGGCATTAGTCATTAGAAAATAGTTTTGAAATTCCTTCTTTCCAATGACTACTTTCCCTTTTTAACATGAACCATAATCGCATCTGAGACAGCGCCTTGCCTGCCGAATAGCTTCACCTTCGGGCCAAACTTGTTCCACTTCGCTGAAATTGTGCATACGCCGCTCGGCAGCCAGCATAACCATGTGTGTTCGCGGGTATTTTGCCGGAGCAGCTTCAGGGTCATAGAAGGTATCGTTATGCTTTTCTTTTCGCCAGAAGTCGTGTTTATCTCCGGTTAGGAATTCGTCGATACCAACAGCGGCTTTTTCTCCACCTGCAACGGCTTCAATAACTGACGATGGACCGGTTGCAGCATCGCCGCCCGTAAATATCCACTCGACTGACGTTTGTCCGGTTCGCGGATTACGTCCCAGTTGCGATTTCCCTGAAAGTTTAAGTGGAATATCACCAAGAATTTCCTGAGTATCTAAAGTCTGACCAGTCGCAATGATGATTTGGTCGGCTTCGAATACGATCTCTTCGTCGGTTTCGACAGGACTGCGTCGTCCGCTGGCATCAAACGATCCCAACTTCATCCGGACGCAACGTACTCCCTGTATTTTGCCATTTTCAGTAAAAAATTCCTTCGGATTGGTCAGGGTATGAAGGTCGATGCATTCTTCCAAGGCCGCATCAATTTCCTCAGCCCAGGCAGGCATTTCTTCCTGAGTGCGCCGATACACAATATCAACCTTTTCGGCACCCAAACGAACTGCAGTTCGGGCTGCATCAATCGCCGCATTTCCGCCGCCAACAACAATTATTCTTTTTCCGACAGGAACTGAGCCCCTTAAATTGTAGGTTTGCAGGAATTGAAGCGCATCTACAACGCCTTCCGAATCAACGCCCGGAATATTCGGTTTTATTCCTTGCGGAGAACCAACTCCAATGAAAACGGCTTCGTATCCTTCCGCTTTTAGTGATTCCAGTGTAAAATCGCGGCCAAGTTTCATCTCGGTGCGAATATCAACGCCCATATTTTCGATCATGCGGATTTCGCGGGCCAGTATTTCGCGTGGCAGTCGATACGATGGAATGGTTTGAACCAGCATTCCGCCAGGGCGCTGTTCTGCCTCAAAAACAATGGGTTTATAACCCAATCGTGCCAGGAAATAAGCACACGATAAACCAGCGGGGCCAGCACCAACAATGGCAATTTTGCGGGCAGCATTCGTTTCATTTTTCCCGAATTTCAGGCAATTGAATAGTAATTTCCTGATCGACCATATAGCGTTTTATTCCGCGAATTGAAACCGAAGCATCGAGTGCTGAACGGCGGCATTTGTCTTCGCAGGTATGGAAACAAACACGGGCACAAACGGCTGCAAACGGGTTTCGTTCGCGGTGCAATTTGAGTGCTTCTGCATAACGTTTTTCAGCAGTAAGCGAAACAAAGCCCGGAACGTCAACTCCGGCAGGACAGGCACTCTGACAGGGAGCCCGCACTAGCTTGGCACATTTCCCGGCTTCGCATTTGTGCTCGCGGATATGATGTTCGTACTCTTTTCTGAAGTAGCGAATCGTTGATAGAACCGGGTTTGGAGCCGATTGGCCAAGTCCGCAAAGCGATGTTTTCCTGATCCATTCTCCCAGATGTTCCAATCGTTCAATATCGCCTTCGCGCCCCAAACCAAGGGTTATCCGGTCAAGTATTTCGTACATCCGTTTGGTTCCAACGCGACAGGGTGTGCATTTTCCGCATGATTCTTCGAGCACAAAATCGAGGAAGAATTTGGCCACATCCACCATACACGAATCTTCGTCCATCACCACCAAACCGCCTGAACCCATGATGGCTCCAAGTTCGTTCAGCGACTCGTAGTCCAGCGAAACATTCAGGTGTTGTTTCGGGATACAACCTCCAGATGGACCGCCAATTTGGGCTGCTTTAAACGGCTTTCCGCTGTTAGTTCCACCACCGATATCGTAAATCAAATCACCAAGTGATGTGCCAACCGGAACTTCATACAAACCCGAGTTTTTAATAGCACCGGTGAGTGCAAATATTTTGGTTCCTTTGCTTTTGCCGGTTCCAAATTGCGCAAACCACTCGCCACCTTTTTCAATGATAGTGCAAACATTGGCAAAGGTTTCCACATTGTTTAAAACCGATGGTTTTCCCCATAAACCGGCAGTGGTAGGGAACGGTGGGCGTGGGCGTGGTTCGCCACGCTTCCCTTCAATGGAGGCCATCAAGGCAGTTTCTTCGCCGCAAACAAAAGCTCCTGAACCCATGCGGATTTCGAGGTCGAAACTGAAACCTGAGCCGAGAATATTTTTGCCAAGTAAGCCCAATGCGCGCGCATTGTCAAGTGCTTTATTGAGTCGCTCAACGGCCAATGGATATTCAGCACGCACATAGATAAATCCTTTGGAAGCGCCAATTGTGTAGGCGCCAATGATCATTCCTTCAATCACGCTGTGCGGGTCTCCTTCCAGGATACTTCTATCCATAAATGCTCCCGGGTCGCCCTCGTCGGCATTGCAAAGCATATACTTTTGGTCGGCAATTTCTTTCTTGGCAAGGCTCCACTTCATAAAAGTCGGGAATCCAGCCCCACCACGGCCACGCAATCCTGAAATTTTCATCTGGTCAACAATCTCATCGGGTGTCATTTCAGTCAGCGCTTTTTTCATGGAAGTGTAACCACCGGTGGCGATATAATCCTCAATCTTTTCAGGATCAACTGTTCCGCATCGGCGAAGGACAATCTTTTTCTGATTCCTGAACAATTTTATGTCCTGAATTTTATGAATGGGCTTTCCGTCTTCGTCGCTGTGGTATAGCAAACGTTCGACCGGAATGTCCTTTTTAATATGACTTTCAATCAATTCTGCCACATCGGCAACCTGAACATTTTCGTAAAAAATATCTGATTTTTTCATCAGGACAACCGGACCTTTAGAACACGGCCCTAGACAGCCGGTTCCTTTTACCAGGTATTTGTCGGCCAGATTTTGTTCCTGAAGCGCTTTTTCGAATTCATTTTTGAGTTTTACCGATCCACACGCTATACATCCACCACCCACGCAAATCTGAATAATTTCTTTATACCGATTGAGCTCTTCGGTATATTTCCCTGAAGTTTCCTGAAAAAAATGATCAAATTTTTCAGGCGTTTCTATTTTTTGCATAGTAATTAGGTTTTCGAAAAAATTGTAGTTTGTAAGGTAATTAACAGGCCAGTGTAAAATACACTATTCGAAGCTGTTAAGAATGTCAGTTATTTTATTTGGACTAACGCGCTGAAAAGTTTCGTCGTCAACCATAACAACAGGAGCAAGGCCGCAAGCGCCAAAGCAACGGCCAACTTCCAGAGAAAATTTGCGGTCCTGGGTGGTTCCTCCCACGCTGATTTCAAGTTCTTTTGACATGGCTTTCAGCACATCCTGTCCACCGCGAACGTAACAGGCTGTGCCTAAACACACACGAATGGTGTGTTCTCCTTTAGGTGTGGTTGAGAAATACGAATAAAAGCCGACAACTCCGGCCACTTCGCTGTAAGGTAATTTTAATTCTTTGCTAACCATGCGCAAAGCCCTTTCAGGCAGGTATCCAAATAAGTTTTGCGCTGTTTGAAGAACTGGGATTAGGGCTCCCGGAACAGTCCGCTGCGATTTTACGATAATCGACAAACGTTCGTAAAGTTCATCTTCGTGTATTTGATTCCCTTTACAATCCTGATAGTCCACAACTGGTTGGTTCATCATTGAAACGGATTAAAGGTTTTTTCTAAAAATAGCTAATCCGTTTCAATAATTAGCGCAACTTTTATCATTATAAATCAGGATGTTAAATGTTGTATAATATTTTATATTAATATCTATATATTAATACAATTATATATTTATTGACCACTATTGAAAGAAAGGTTTTTTATTTGATTAACTGAGAACAACTAAAAAACAGGAAAGCTCGATTTATCGGTAGCAAATAAATATTAGCGTTCATTGATTATTTGCCCTAAGCATTCGTCGATTCCAGGATATAAAAACGAAAATCCTTGATTAATAAGGTTTTCTGGATAAATTTTGGAATTTTTGAGAAGTAGCGAAGAGGTTTCGCCTAATGCGAGTTTTAAAACAAAAGAAGGAACTGCGAAAATTGCAGGTCGGTTTAATGCTTTTGCAAATGCTCTGGTAAATTCCTCATTTGTAATATGTTGTGGCGCAACCAAATTATAAACTCCTTCAGCCGTTTCGTTCCGAATACTCCAAAGCATTGCTCTTACTAAATCTTTAATGTGTATAAATGGAAAAGGCTGTTTCCCGGAACCTAATTTTCCTCCAAGTCCGTATTTGAAGAGAGGACGCAGGTTTTGAATGGTTTTTGCTTCTTTACCTAGTACCAGTCCAATTCTGAAGATAACTTTGCGAACATCGGGAGAAAGATTCTGCGTGGCATTTTCCCACTTTTGGACAACATTGGCCACAAAATCATTGCCATAGAAATTTTGCGATTCTGTATTCGATGTTCCGGATTTATATATTCCAATAGCAGAAGCTGATATGAGTAATTTTGGACGTTTTTCAGGAGGTAAGCTATTGATGGCTTCAACTATATTTTGAGTAGAGAAAACCCGGCTTTCCACTATTTCTTTTTTATTTCTGGTAGTCCATCTCCTGAAAATAGGGGCTCCAGCCATATTTATTAGTACATCAGTTCCATCAAGAATAGCATTAAGTTTGGAAATACTACCTAAATGTTCACGATTAATCCGAATAATGGTCGATTTTTGGAGTTGTAACTCTTCAATAAGTTTGCCCGCAATGTATCCGCCTGATCCAGTAATCGCAACTTTCATTTTCTCGTGGTTTGTTTATGGTTTTTGTGGGATATCTAAACAAGTTTGATTGAACTTTAGTTTAACTTTTATGAAATTTAAATCTAAAATGGATCGTTTTTAATCTACTTTTGCAGCAAAACTACTTAACCAGCCAGTAAGCCAATAAAACCTAAATTTTCGATCAAATTATATCGAAGCAATAGCTTATGGATATAAACAATTTAGAAATTTTAGACTAAGTTTGTTTTAATTCATTCTGAATTACATCAATACCGAAATGGCAAAGAAAGCACCAATATCATCCGCAAAAACTAAATCATCGCGAAAATCGGGTAGTTCGAAGGGGAGCCTTGGACGAAAGATTTTCTTTTTTTTACTTAAAGCAGGAATCGCCATAGTACTACTTGGCTTTCTCTTGTTTTTGGTTGTTTATATTGGGTTTACGGGACCAGTGCCGTCGAGTGCTGAGCTCCAGAATATAAAAAACCCGGTTTCAACAGAGGTTTATGCCAGCGACGGACGTTTGCTGGGCCGCTATTACATCGAGAACCGCTCCAATGTTTCGTTCGACAAAATTTCGCCCAATGTAATCAACGCGCTGATTGCCACCGAAGATTCGCGGTTTTACAAACATCGGGGAATTGACGAGATTGCTTTGCTTCGTGTTTTCCTGAAATCGCTTCTTTTACAGGATCGTAGCGCGGGAGGAGGAAGCACTTTAAGCCAGCAGATTGCAAAGAATTTGTATCCGCGAAAATCGTTTGGTCCATTAACAATGCCGATAAATAAGCTGCGCGAATCAATTATTGCTTACCGGTTGGAAAAACTATATACAAAGGAAGAAATTCTGACACTTTATTTGAATACCGTTCCTTTTGCTGAGAATACCTTTGGAATAGGTGTTGCATCGGAGCGGTTCTTCAGCAAATCGCCTGCGAAGCTTAAAGTTACAGAAGCCGCAACCTTGGTTGGAATGCTCAAAGCGAATAATAGTTATAACCCCCGGAAAAACCCGGAACGTTCGCTTGAACGACGCAATGTAGTGATTGAGCAAATGGCGAAATACGATTACATTACTGAAGCTGAAGCAAAGGTGTATAAGGCTGAACCTTTGGATATTACCTATAATTTAATTACTTACACTGAAGGGCCAGCACCATATTTAATTGAAAAACTGCGGCCTTTTCTTCAGGATTGGTGCGATAACCATCAAAAAGAAGATAATAAGCCATATAACTTGTTCACCGATGGTTTAAAGGTTCGGACAACCATTGATTTTGATATGCAAATTGCGGCAGAAAATGCCGTTGCCGATCAAATGAAAAACCTTCAGGCGACATTCGAAGGAATCTGGGGAAAGAAAAACCCCTGGGGCAACGATCAATCGGTGATTTACCGCGCCATGAAACGTTCGGATCGCTATCGCTCGATGAAGAAAAACGGGATACCGGAAGATCAAATCAAGGAGGTGTTTAATACGCCCATTTCGACCACTCTTTTCACCTGGGATGGAAAGAAACAGGTGGAAATGTCGCCAATGGATTCGGTTAAATATTACCTGAAAATATTGAATACCGGATTTATGGCCATCGATCCTTATTCAGGAGAATTAAAGGCATACATTGGGGGCAACGATTTCAGGTATTTCAAATACGATCATACAACTGCCAAGCGTCAGGTTGGATCGACCTTTAAACCAATTGTTTACCTGGGAGCACTCGAAGCCGGAGTTTCGCCTGATACTTATTTTGCCAACGAGCGAAAGGTTTATACGGAATACGACAATTGGTCGCCGGAAAATTCGCACGATGAATATACCGGCTACTATTCGATGGAAGGTGCCTTGGCGAAATCGATCAATACCATTGCTGTTGAAGTGCTTATGAAGGCGGGTATTTCGAATGTGGTTGACCTGGCAAAAAAAATGGGAATTGAATCGGATTTGCCGCCCTACCCGTCGCTGGCATTGGGAACTGCTTCTGTTTCGCTTCAGGAAATGGTTTGCGCTTATTCAACACTGGTGAATGGTGGCCGAAAAATCACACCATATTACCTGAAATCGGTTGAATCGAATGCAGGCAAAGCACTTGAGAAATTTCAGAATATTCAGTCGCAGGACACCATCGCCTCACCCGAAAACTGCCACATTATCACGCAAATGCTGAAATCGGTGGTTAACGAAGGAACAGGCGCTGCCATTCGTTCAACCTTCGGAATTGATTCGGAATTTGCCGGAAAAACGGGCACAACGCAAGATCAGGCCGACGGCTGGTTTATCGGGATGACACCAGCTTTGGTGGCCGGAGCCTGGGTGGGCGGAGAAGACCCGATTATTCATTTCAATTCGTTGGGCGAAGGAGCTGGCGGGCGCACTGCATTGCCCATCGTTGGCGAATTCTATGCGCAAATTTTGAGAAAAGCTAAATATCAGAGTATTCGAAACAGTAGTTTTCAGCTGCCTTCTGAAGAAAATTTGGCTTTGATGAATATTCCTCCCTACCGGGATGTGCTGGAATCACCATCCCGGGGATTTTTTCACAATCTTTTTGGGAAAGGTGATAATTCCCGGAAAGTACAGAATAAGGAGGATAAAAAAGACGATGTAGCTCAAACCGACGATTCAAAAACAAAACCAGAACAGGAGAAAAAACCTTTCTGGCAATCGATGAAGGAAATATTTAAAAAGAAAAATCAATAGTGCTATTAACCTGGAAAATAAAGCGTTTTTTTTCTGAAATTTCGGAGAAAAACAAGATTTACATTTTGAGTCTGCTGGTAGGATTACTTAGTGGAACAGCAGCCTTTATGCTTAAAAACTTTGTCCATTATGTGGGGCATTTTTTAACCAGGCATTTTAATGCTTCGTCGGAAAGCTATTTTTACCTGGCTTACCCGATGATTGGCATTTTAATCAGTGTATTGATAGTTAAGTATTTAATAAAAGACGATATCAGTCACGGGGTTTCAAAAATTCTATTTGCGATTTCAAAAAAGGGGATTTACATTAAAGCTCATAACATGTTTTCGTCGATGGTCACCAGCGGTTTTACAATCGGGTTTGGAGGATCGGTAGGAGCTGAATCGCCAATTGTTTATACCGGGGCCGCCATTGGATCGAATGTATCAAAAGTTTTTAGCCTTAACCAGGGGCAGCTTCGTCTGCTTATTGGATGCGGAGCAACAGGCGCTATCGCTGGTATTTTCAAAGCTCCAATCGCCGGTATCATGTTTACTTTGGAAGTTTTGATGCTTGATTTAACGATGGCCTCATTGATTCCACTCTTAATTTCAGGAATAACGGCAGCTACATTGGCTTACTTTTTTATGGGCGATACCGTGCTTTTCCATTTTGCCATATCCAACCAGTTTAATTCCGATAACCTGCCATATTACATTTTGCTGGGCGTATTCAGTGGTTTAATTTCGTTTTACTTTACCCGAACCGGAATGCTGGTGGAAAGCTGGGTCAAACGGATTAAAAACAGCTATTCCCGCCTGGTTATGGGCGGAATATTCCTCGGCTTAATGGTGTTTTTGTTCCCGTCTCTTTGGGGCGAAGGATACGATTCTATCAACAAGATATTTTTGGGCGAAGGAGCTGATTTACTGAATAATTCAATTTTTTTTAGTTTTAAATCCGATCCGTATATTTTGCTGCTCATCCTGGTAACAATTTTGCTCCTGAAAGTTGTTGCCATGTCGGTAACCACGTCGAGTGGGGGAGTTGGCGGTATTTTTGCTCCAACCTTGTTTGTTGGCGCAGTTGGCGGATACATTTTGGCGCTGGCACTAAATACAATCTTCGGATTGAATTTACCCTACGCCAACTTTGCATTGGCCGGAATGGGTGCCTTGATGACCGGAGTTATGCACGCTCCGCTGCTTGGTATTTTTCTCATTGCTGAAATTACGGGTGGCTATCAGTTGCTTATTCCATTAATTATCTCAGCAACAGTGGCTTATGTTACCATCATGCGATTTGAACCTCATTCAATTTACACCAAACGGCTGGCAGAACTGGGCGAACTGGTAACGCACGATAAGGACAAGGCGGCTATGCACTTTATGAATGCAAAGGAATTGATAGAAACCGATTTCGCTGTTTTAACTCCCGGGCTAACACTTGGTGAGCTTACTTTTTATATTGCCCGATCAAAGCGCGATTTATTTCCGGTTGTCGATGACGAAGGCGTGCTGGTTGGGATGATCAAGATGAATGATATTCGGAACCTCATGTTTGATCAGGGTTTATATGATAAAATAACGGTGCGCGACTTAATGTATATGCCCGAATTCTTCATTTCGCCCGACGATCCGATGGATGTAATTGTTGAGAAGTTTAAGTCGTGCGGGCGCTACAACCTCGCCGTTTTGGATAATGGCAAATACGTCGGATTTATTTCGCGGGCACGCGTATTTTCGGTTTACCGCGATACGATGGCCGATTTGTCAACCGAATAAGGCTACTTCAATATCCTGAAAAAGAACAGATAAATCCCTGAAAAGGTAGTAGTAAAAATGGCGTTAGTGGTTGAAAAAGCCTGGCTGCCAAGCCAAAATACCGGCAAGAGCAAAATCAAAAGTTGTGCGGCCAGGTAGAAAAATAATCCACTTCGCTGCAACCGGTTCAACTTGATAGCGCCAACCAGCGAAATACAAAAAGCAGATGCCAGCACCGCAAAATAAAGCGGACTAAGCTTCTCAGTTGCGGTGATGTTGGTTATAGCCGTTATTTTTTCGGTTACCTGCCTGAAAAAAATGCAAGATATAAACATGCTGACAGCTCCGATGCTGCTTCCTGCGATACTAAAAATACAAGCCGATTCAAAAACTAACGGTTTATTTTGCATCTTATCAAAACTTTAATTGTTCAAAAATACCCGATTTTTTGAATAACTTCATTTTTAAGCCGTCCTGATTTTATTATACCTTTACGCCCTCAATTTTAACCAATACATTTACCGCAATGGAAAGAGATATCAAAGTATTTGAGATCATCGAAAAAGAACGTCAACGCCAGATTAGCGGAATTGAATTGATTGCTTCTGAAAACTTTGTAAGCGATCAGGTTCTGGAGGCTATGGGATCAGTAATGACCAACAAATATGCTGAAGGGTATCCGGGCAATCGGTATTATGGTGGTTGTCAGTGTGTTGATATGACCGAGCAACTGGCGATTGACCGTATTAAAGAAGTTTTTGGCGCAGCGTATGCCAATGTACAGCCACATTCGGGCGCTCAGGCCAATGCGGCAGTTTTGTCGGTAATACTTAATCCGGGCGATTGTTTCCTGGGATTAGATTTGGCTCACGGCGGTCACCTTTCTCATGGTTCGCCGGTAAACTCTTCAGGAGTACTTTACTGCCCAATTGCTTATCACGTAAAAGAAGATACTGGCCTAGTTGATTACGACGAAATGGAAGCACTGGCTTTGGAACACAAACCAAAACTGATTATTGGCGGTGCTTCGGCTTATTCGCGTGAATGGGATTATGCCCGTATGCGTGCCATTGCCGATAAAATTGGTGCCATGCTCATGATTGATATGGCTCACCCTGCTGGTTTAATTGCTGCCGGGCTGCTCGAAAATCCTGTGAAACATGCTCACATTGTAACTTCAACAACTCATAAAACATTGCGTGGTCCTCGCGGAGGTATCATCCTGATGGGCGAAGATTTTGAAAACCCGTTCGGTTTCAAAACCCCCAAAGGAATAACAAAAATGATGTCGGCGGTATTGGATTTCGCAGTTTTCCCCGGACAACAAGGTGGACCTTTGGAACATGTGATTGCTTCGAAAGCCGTGGCTTTTGGCGAGGCTCTCGATCCTTCATACAAAGTTTATCAGGCTCAGGTTAAGAAAAATGCAGCGGTGATGGCTGAAGCTTTTATTGCCAAAGGATATAAAGTAATTTCGGGCGGAACCGACAACCATTCGATGTTGATCGACCTTCGTACCAAATTTCCTGAAGTAACTGGTAAACAAGCCGAAAATGCTCTTGTTCGTGCGGATATAACCATCAATAAAAATATGGTGCCATTCGATAGCCGTTCGCCGTTCACCACTTCAGGATTGCGTGTCGGAACGCCTGCCATCACAACCCGAGGCGTGAAAGAAGATATGATGCCTGTTGTGGTTGAGTTGATCGACGAAGTAATCAGCAATATCGACAACGACGAAGTTATTACTTCGGTTCGCAAGCGCGTAAATGCCATGATGAAGGATCTGCCTTTATTTGCCTGGTAGTTTCAACGCCGGGAGCTAAATAAAAAAGCCGGAAGAAGATCATCAGATCAACTCTTCCGGCTTTTCTATTTCATAGTTCCGATTATTTATTTTTCGGTTGTGCCTGGCTATTCCGATTTTCTTCCTGCTTTTTCTGTTCTTCTTTTTTTGCTTTTCGTTCAGGATGAAGCTGGTCCTGAAAGACTGATGCTACATCAAATACCGGAAGTTCCCATGTAGAGTTGCCAATATTTGCGGCTATTGCAATAACCAGTTTATCTTCCGGATAAATTAATATGGCAGAACTGCCACCGCTTACCGATCCTTTTTGTCCCCAGAAAGTCATGCCTTCATTATCATTATTTACAAGTAAACCAAACGAATAGAATGATTTCTGTCCTGATGGGAATGTATATGGATTTGTAACCAAATCAAGCGTTTCCTTTTTCAGAAATCCGGGATAAAGCAAAGCATTTCCCAATTTAACCAAATCGAGAACCGAGCTTAAATATCCGGCTGAAGCTTCTTTTCCTCTTAGGTCAATTGAAGCAGCAACAATAGGTTGGGCTACAAAATCGTAGTTGTATTGACTGCTCTTTTTGTCGAAAATGATGAACGGATTATCAGGGGTTGTTTGGCTTAGTTTTAAGTTATCGGCTAAAGTTTCTTTCACAACTTTATAAAAAGGTTTGCCGGTTGTTTTTTGAATGACATAACCAAGTAAGTCGATGCCAAGTTCGGTATGCTGAATTCCATTCCCAGGATTATAAATAAGATTATCATTAATAAAAGTTGAAACTAAATCTTCACTTGTTCTTTCTGTTCCTTTTCCGGCTTCTATGGTTTGCTCTTTTATTCCAGAAGTATGAACTCCCAACTGATAGGGTGTATATGAAGCGGTTTTAGGAAATAATCCGGGAAGTAATTCGGTTACAGGTTTTTGCAAAGATAGTTTTCCTTCTTCTGATAATTTGGCAGCTGTTAAAGTTGTAACAAGTTCAGATATTTGACCTATTCTGTAAAGATGAGAAGGCGATGATTTTGACTTCAGCTCAAGATTTGAATAACCAAAACCATCTGCAAAAACTACTTTATTGTCGATTGAAACGGCTATCGATAATCCCGGAATATAATTCAGGGTGCAAAACAAGCCAACTTTTTTATAAGTCTCAATTATACTTTCTTTGTACTTCGGATTGCGTACAATCGATTCATCAGCAGGCTTTTGCTTGCACGAAAATAAAATTCCTCCTATAATGCTAATAATTAACAGGCGGTAAAAAATGTTTGGCGTCTTCATTTAATATTGTTTGTTTAGTTATTAGAATTTTACAAGCCGAAAATAGAAAAAACCTTATTTGGATGAATTATAAAATCTGGATTAATGAGTTAATGAGATGTTAAAGTAAACTAATGTTCTTTTAAGCTTTTAAATTGTTCAACGGTTTGTCAAGAAAGAATATTCAAGCAAATAATTAAATTGCAGTATTTTATTACTACTCAGTTTCATAATGAGAAAGATAAAAAACATGGTATTCTTTTGTGTGAAGACAATCGAACGGTGTTCGGATTCAATGTAGGTAAAAACATGCAATCTGACATCTTTTTTCTACTTACCTTAAATGGCTGATCGCAACTTAAATTCAAAAATATTCAACATATTTGTAGATAACTATTATAGTTGCCCATTTGTAAATTACTATAATAATATCACCTCATTAATCTGATGCTTATGAAAACCGAGCAAAGTATCTTCTCTGAATCAACAGGCTGGGTGAAAAAGACAGATAACGGATTGAAAAATCAGGCCCAACTTGTTTTTCTGTTTGGCAGCAAAGACTTGCTAAAGATTGAAAATAATATTAGATATATCAGGGAATCCTATCCGAATGCACAAGTAGTTGGATGTTCCACTTCGGGTGAGATTTATCGCGATGAAGTTTACGATTCCAGCATCATAAGTACTGCGGTTTATTTTGAACGAACAAAAATTGAGGTTGCCGGAGAAGCAATCAGTTCAATGGATGACAGTTATGAGGTCGGACAGAAACTTGCATCGGTGCTCGATAAGGACAATTTAGTTCATATAATGGTTCTGTCTGAAGGTCTCAATATCAATGGTAGCGATCTCACAGAAGGATTTAATGACCGACTTAAGAATCGTGTTTCGGTAACTGGTGGGCTGGCAGGCGATCAGAGTAATTTCAGCGAAACGGTTATTGTACATAACCAGGCTGCGAAAAAGGATATGGTAATTGCCATTGGTTTTTATGGGCAGAATCTTCAGGTGGGTTATGGATCAATGGGAGGATGGGATTCATTTGGTGTTGATCGTGAAGTGACCAGATCTAATGCAAATATTCTTTATGAGCTGGATGGTCAGCCTGCTTTGGAACTTTATAAACGCTATCTTGGTGCACATGCTGCAAATCTTCCGGCTTCAGCCCTATTATTCCCATTGAATCTTAGGCTTCAGGATTCTGGTATTTCATTGGTACGTACCGTTTTATCGATAAACGAGGAAGATGGAAGTATGGTTTTTGCCGGTGATATTCCGCAGGGAGAATATGTGCGGCTTATGAAAGCAAATTTCGATAAGTTGGTCGAAGGTGCAACTGGAGCAGCCGAGATGTCGCGAATCAGCTTGAAAAATTCAAAGGCCGATTTGGCTATTCTGATAAGTTGTGTTGGCCGAAAACTTGTATTGAAGCAACGTGTTGAAGAAGAACTGGAAACCATTCGCGAGGTTATTGGTGAACAGGTTACCATTACTGGCTTTTACTCTTATGGTGAAATTTGTCCATCGCAACCTTTTGATCAACGATGTGAGTTGCATAACCAGACCATGACAATTACTTTATTTAAGGAAATATAAAAATTTCTGATCATGGAAAATAAATTCACCAAGTTACTGAACCGCCAAATCAAAAAATACTATGGTTCGTTGGAGAATGTTCCGGAAGAACTTTGGAATTTCATAAACGATGTAAACAGCACTTATGAAGGATATGATGATGATATTTTATTATTACAGAATTCGATTGAAATAAGTTCGCTTGAACTCAGAAATGCCTTTCAAAAACTAAAACAAGATGCTGAAAATCAGAACAAAGTTTTAAATAAAATCAGGGAAGCAATAAATGCATTGAATTCGTCTGAACTTGCCTCGGGTGAATATTCTGATACTTTTTGGGATAGTCATGATATGTCGGAATACCTGATCAGGTTAATTGATGAGCGGAAACGAGCCGAAGAAGTTATTTTAAAGTTATCTCTTGCTGTTGAACAAAATCCTGCATCGATCGTAATTACCGATTTAAAAGGAAATATTGAATATGTTAATAAAAAATTTTGTGATCTGACCGGTTATTCAAAAGATGAGGCCATTGGGCAGAATCCGGGAATACTAAAGTCGGGCTATACTTCTCCAGAGACCTATAAAGAACTTTGGAAAACAATTAGAGCAGGAGGCGAGTGGAAGGGTGAATTTCATAACAAAAAGAAAAGCGGAGAATTATATTGGGAATATGCCACAATTACGGCAGTAAAAAACCAGCATGGGCAAATAATTAATTTTCTGGCGATTAAAGAGGATATTAGCGAACGTAAATTATCGCAAGAGATCTTGCAGAATGAACGGACGCTTTTTCGAACAGTTATTGATTTGATACCAGACGCTGTTTATGTGAAAGATAGACTTGGAAGGAAAATTATTTCAAATCCAAAGGATGTTTTGTTTTCAGGGAAAGAATCAGAAAGCGAAGTAATTAATAAAACAGATTTTTGTTTTTTTTCAGACGAAATAGCTCAAAAGTCAACCGAAGAAGATGAATTTGTTATTCATACAGGAAAATCAATAATTGATAAGGAAGGTGAACTCACCGACAAAACTGGGGATCTAAAGTCTTTATTAATTTCGAAAGTGCCACTTTTTGATGTAACAGGGCAAATAACTGGATTGGTCGGAGTTACACACGATATTACCGAAAGAAAACAAACCGAAATGCAGCTGCAA
>CAXXOG010000005.1:0-195000 GCA_963666435.2 Prolixibacteraceae bacterium
CCCAACGGGGTGAGTGTAAAACTGGGCAGTTTGCCCGATGTACAGGTTTTACAGTCGTTGTTGCTCTTAGCACACCGGTAAGATGTTCAGTCTAACCCCCTCGATGCGGTATTACCTGTATTCGTACCCCACCGATATGCGCCGGAGCTTTTACACCCTGAGCGGAATGGTGACCAACCAGATGGGCCGTAACGTGCAGGACGGTGAAGTGTTTATCTTCATCAACCGCCCGTGTACCAGTATGAAGATCCTGCACATGGAATGCGGCGGATTGGTGATCTACCACCTGAAACTGGAATCAGGCGGTTTCAAACTTCCTGTTTTTGATCCAGACACCCACACGTTTCAAACCAGCTGGCAGGAACTGATGAGTATCGTCCAAGGTGTTTCTACCGGAGAAAAAGAGAATAAAAAAAGAGGACAAAAAAACTCTGAATAGCCTGTAATATATGGGTTTATACTTGATTTACAGGTTAATATTTTGTATCTTCGAGCCATCAAAAACAAGGATGGATGACTACTGAAGAAGAGCTGTTTGTACAACAAATTTTGGAACATCGCGATGAGCTTTACCGGGAAACAGCCAGGTTGAAAAGCCAACTTGCCGGCTTCCAAAACTTCCAGTCAGAACGCACCTCTTACCAGCAACAAATCACCGAAAAAGACAAGGAAATTGACCACCTGGGACAGACCATCAGCACGCTGGATCAGGCCATCCTCAAGCTCAAACAACAAATAGAGACGCTTCAACGAAAAATATTGGGCAAATCCAGCGAAAAATACATTCCGGAAGACCCCCGGCAACGGAAACTCGATTTTGAGGGGCTTGACCTGCTTGAGGACGAAAAAGAACTGGCCACCAACGCCAAAGAAGAAATCGAGAAGTACAAGGCTATCCGGGTTGTTCAGGTAAAAGAAAAAAAACATCCGGTACGCAAACCTCTGCCCGAAAGCCTTCCACGGGAAGAAACCCATATTTTTCCTGAACAGGAAATTAACCCTGAACATTGGGCTGAACTGGCCCCCGAAGTTACCGAAGTACTCGAACGTGACCCTGCAAGGTGGTACGTTCGCCGGATTATCCGCCACAAATATGTGCTGAAAAATAAAAAGCCAGGGGCCGGACATCGAGAAACAGGTTGTTACAGCGCCCATGCCTGCATTGCCCATAGCCAAAAGCTATGCCGGGGCAAGCGTACTGGCCGATATGGTCATCGATAAATACGTGAACCACCTTCCTTTCTACCGCCAGATCGGGATGTTCAAACAGCAAGGCATCTCCCTTGCCCCGGCAACGATCAACGGTTGGTTTGCCGAGGTGGCCGGGCTGATGCGCCCAAGCTATTACCGGTTACAGGAACTGGTGCTGGGGTCGGATTATATCCAGAGCGACGAAACCACAATCCCGATCATCAACAACGAAAAGCACCAGGCAGTTAAAGGGTACATCTGGATGGTGCGGGCAGTGATGGACCAGTTGGTCTTTTTTTATTACGACCACGGTTCCCGGGCCCAAAAAGTAGCCCTGCATTTGTTTAAAGATTACCAGGGAGTGATCCAGAGCGATGGTTATGCCGTTTACGATATGTACGAAAACAAGAAAGGAGTCCTGCCCATCGGGTGCTGGGCCCATGCACGCCGTAAATTTGAAGAAGCTTTGAGCGAAGATAAGGCACGGGCTTCGTATGCCCTGGAACAAATCAGCCTGCTTTATGATGTGGAACGACAGGCCGATCAGGAAAACCTCTCGTTCGACCAGCGGGCAGAACTTCGTTCGCGCCTGGCTTACCCCATTATGGTAGCTTTCGAAAAATGGCTGTTAAATGAGTTCCCAAAGGTTTTACCCAAGGGACGCATCGGGAAAGCCATCCGCTACACCTACAACATTTACCACAAGCTGACCCGCTATCATTTGGATGGCCGGTTGAAAATAGACAATAACCTGGGCGAAAATGCCATCCGCCCCATTGCTTTAGGCCGGAAAAACTGGTTATTCTGCGGAAATGACGATGCGGCAGAAAACGCAGCCATCATCTATTCCATGATGGGCTGTTGTAAGGCTCACCAGGTAAATTTCCGCCAATGGCTGGTTTACTTCCTGGAAAACGTCCACAGTTACGACAACGATTACTCCAAAGACCTGGCCGAACTGCTCCCGCACAACTTCAACCGGTAAACCCAAAACCTATAACTGAACCTATCCGATCTTCGAAGCCTCTCAAAGTTCTCAGAACATTTTAGAGAAGCTCTGAAAGAGAAACTCTCTGCTCATAAAAACAACACGGAGTTGGCCGAATGGTTACATTTCATTCAGTCGTCACCCTTGCTTTCCCCAACCCAATCATCGGTATGCCCGCGATATAGTTTGCCACAAAAACAACTTCTGTATTTCTAAACTCCTTAATGTCACAGATAAACTAAATGAATACTGGCGAGTTGGAGATAATCCAAAGAGACCTGAATTAGGTGCTGAATTTATTTTCTGGAATCTTACCTTCTAATTTTATATTATCTCAGTCCAAATGAAGTTTTTTGAGTCATATTTAACTTTCGATAAAAAAATGGAAACAACAAAATCTGTGTGCAAATTGTATGCAAATAAAGAAAAAAGCAGTTGCAAAATATTTTTGTAACTGCTTCTTTTTCAATGCGTGAGCCCAACTGGGCTTAAATCAGTGACTCCCTGATTATGAGAAGGAAGAAACACATTATTCACCTTATTACGTTTGCATTGATGTAAGGTCTTTTGTTTTCTTCATTAGAAACTTACATGCAAATTACATGCAAATAAAAAGAGGCTACAAAGATAAAATTTGTAACCTCTTGATTTTCAGTAGCGAGAGGCGGGCATGATCCGCCGACCTCATGATTATGAATCATGCGCTCTAACCAGCTGAGCTACCTCGCCATTACTTTTTTGAACAACCAAAAAGAACTTGGGTGTTCTTTTTTGCGGTTGCAAATATAGTACTTTATTTATTCGAAGATGAATCGGGCAAAAAAAAATGGAAAAAACTTTTGCCAGTTGTTTGTACTTGTTTTTTGTATATAAATGTATATATTGCAGGAAATCGGATAACCTAATGGCTGTGAAAAAACAAATTCGACTGGAGTACATTGTTAATTGCTCGCCTAAAGTGCTGTTTAACAGGCTAAGTACAGCTGCCGGTCTAACCGAATGGTTTGCTGACGATGTTCGTATCAGGGGTAATCATTTTACTTTTATATGGGGCAAAGCAAGTCAGATTGCAGAAAAAATTATTCATCGGGAAAATAGGCTGGTTCGCTTCCAATGGATTGGAGATGAATTTGATAAAGCAGATTCATATTTTGAGTTTTTGATCAATCAGGATGATTTAACAAACGATGTCTCGCTTACAATTATCGATTTTACCGAAGATGATGAAGAAATTGAAACAAAAAGCCTTTGGGATACCCAGATTGCTAAATTAAAGCACATACTTGGTTCGTAAGGTAATAAATCATGGAACGGTGATCATTTTGAAAGATGTCGTCGTCATGAAAATGTAACCGTTGAGCGAGACAGGTTCTTTCTATACTATGGATTTCAATGTCGTTTAAGCAAGCGCTTCTTCAATTTTACCTCATCTTCGAAAAGTATTCTGTTTTCTCCTTGCGGTGTTTTGTAGTTTTTGAGACTTGGAGCCCATTACCATAAACGGCATAAAAATGGATTTTTAGGCTATCTGGCTAATATACAATAGACTGATGTGTGTCTCTCTGCTGAAAACAACTACGTTTTTCTAATCTCGTTTTTAGTGCTCGGCTTAATTACTTATGTCTGGCAGAAGTTGGTTTCTGTGTTCTCGTTTTTCAGAGTATTCAAATTCAACTGTCATTCGGGTAAAGCCAGCGTTTTATTGGCCATCGTTTATGCTTCAGTATAAATGCCGACCAATTTTTCAATTTATTAAGGTTTAATTACATTAAAATAACTTTGAAGTAAGGTGTGTTGTCTTTTAAATTCTTTAAAATAGCTTAGTTTTGTATTCTATTTTTCGAGTAATAAGCGAACCAAAAAGGATGAAGCGACTTCATAAGTTTGTTATTAAAAGCTTTCTCGGGCCATTTTTTATGACCTTTTTTATTTGTGTTTTTGTACTTCTGATGCAGTTTGTTTGGAAGTACATCGACGAATTCGTTGGAAAAGGGCTCGAATGGAGCATTGTTGTTGAGTTGTTGTCATACGCAGCATTTGGTTTACTGCCACTTGCTTTTCCACTTGCTATGTTGCTGGCTTCAATCATGACATTTGGAAACCTGGGCGAAAACTACGAGTTGGTTGCGATGAAAGCTTCAGGAATATCACTTTTCAGGATTATGCGGCCTCTTTTTATGTTGGCCGTTGGAATGACCTTGATTGCCTTTTACTTCTCCAACAATATTTTACCCAAAACCAACCTGAAGTTTTACTCACTGATGTTTAGCGTGAGGCAGCAAAAACCCGAAATGGTTGTTAAAGAAGGCGTTTTTAGCAACGATTTGGCAAGTTACAGCATAAAAGTTGAACGTAAGGGTAAGAACAATAATATGTTGTATGATGTGATGATTTACGATCATTCGGAAGATAGAGGAAATGCAAATGTTTCTGTGGCTGATTCCGGAAAGATGGAAATGTCCAAAGACAAGAAGTTTATGACTGTCACTTTGTACAATGGGCGCAGCTATTCAGAAGAACGTGAACGGACTTCCGGCGCTGCCCGACGTTACCCTTTTGAAAGGCAATCGTTTCAAAAAGAGGTCATTAATATCAGTATGAAAGACTTTGAGTTTAATCGTATTGATGAGAAACGCTACTCAGGAGTTTCGAAAATGATGAATTTATCTCAGCTTGAGAGTGTTGGCGATTCAACATTTAACGATTACAAGGTTCGAATCTGGCGAAATTTGTCGATGTTTAATTATACCCCCGATGTGAACCGCCAACTTTTGTGGCTGGCTAATCCGGTTGATTCGCTGAGAAAAAATCCGAATATCAAACCCGATCACGAGGTTGATTTTGATAAGACGTTTGCATCGTTAAGTACTATCGACAAACAGGCACTTTACCAACGTGTAATTGGAAATGTGCGCCAGAATTCGCAGGCAATCAGCGAAAGGCTCGACGAGATGTATGGCCGGAAGAAAATGATTAACAGTTATGCCATGGAGTGGCACCGTAAGTTTACACTCTCGGTAGCCTGCCTGATTTTCTTTTTTATTGGAGCTCCCCTGGGCGCCATTATTAGAAAAGGAGGGCTCGGTATGCCTGTGGTTGTTTCTATATTATTGTTTATTTCATATTATATCATCATGATCATGGGCGAGAAGGTTGCCCGCGAGGATGCCTGGAATATGTTTTCGGGGATGTGGTTAGCTTCGTTTATTTACCTGCCGTTTGGTGTTTGGCTTACTTATAAAGCGGCCACCGATTCGGGCGTGATGAATATAGAGAGTTACCAGGCAATATTTAAGAAAATAACAAGCTTCAGGTTTTTAAAACGGAGTAAAACTGAATCATAGCAGATGCGAATACTTCAATTGATGAATAAGGTACCCTGGCCGCCTAAAGATGGCGGCGCTATCGCATGTTTAAACATGACGAAGGGTTTTTCCATGCTTGGGCATGAAGTGACAGTGTTAAGTATGAACACTTCGAAACATCATATTCGCATTAAAGATATGCCGCTGGCGCTTCGCAGCAAAGCCGATTTTCGCTTTGTCGAAGTTCCTGCTTCCATTAACTGGCTCGAAGCTGCATTTAACCTGATGTTTTCGTGTCTGCCTTACAATGCACAACGCTTTATTTCTGATGATTTCAGTAATGAACTGGCTAAGCTTTTGCACGAAAAAACATTTGACGTTGTTCAGCTCGAAGGACTTTACCTGTGTCCGTATATCCCGGTTATACGAAAATATTCAAATGCCTTAATTGCCTATAGGGCCCACAATATTGAATACGAAATATGGGAGCGAACCGCAATTTTGTCGGACGGACTACGCTCCAACTACCTGCGAAATCTTTCGCGGCGCATCAAACGGTTTGAAGAAAGCTACCTCAATTCGTATGACCTGCTCGTGCCAATTACCGATCGCGACGGGATAATACTCGATAAACTGGGAAATACAAAGCCCAAACACACCTCGCAAACCGGGGTCGATTTTGCTTCGCTTGTGCCAACAGCTAAAAAACTCGAATTTCCATCCTTATTTCATATTGGAGCGCTGGATTGGGCTCCGAACCAGGAGGGACTGATCTGGTTTTTTGATAATTGCTGGACAAAAATTCGTGAGAGATGCCCCGAAGTGAAGTTTTACCTGGCCGGGCGTAACGCTCCCGATTGGTTCGAACGCCGGATTAAACGTGCTGGTGTTGAATATCTTGGCGAAATAAACGATGCTTACGATTTTATCAATTCCAAAGCGATTATGGTTGTTCCGCTTTTCTCGGGTAGCGGTATGCGAATTAAAATTATTGAAGGAATGTCGCTCGGTAAACCCATTGTAACTACTGATATTGGAACAGAAGGAATTCCGACTGCCAACGGCGAGAACATACTGATAGCAAACGATGCCGGACAGTTTGTTGAGGAGGTGGTAAAGTTGGTTAATGATCGCGACCTGGCAGATCGAATCGGTAAAAATGCCATCGGTTTTATCCAGGAGAAATTTGATAATTTATCTCAGGCTGAAGCGCTTATTGAATTCTATAAAAGACATTGATCATTTTGGAAATAGTATTCTGGATATTGCTTCTGATCGTGTTTTATACTTTCGCAGGATATGCTATTTTGCTGACTATTTTATTACCCGTTAAACGACTTGCTTCGCCCGAAAAGCAAATCCAAAGATTGGAATCCCCCGGATTGCCTCGGGTTTGTATGTTTATGGCTGCCTATAACGAGATCAATTATGTGGCAGCCAAAGTAACCAACCTTCTTTCGCTTGATTATCCCGCCGATAAGATTCAATTTCTGTGGATCACCGACGGATCGGACGACGGTACGCCCGATTTACTGAAGAAATACCCGCAAATGGAGGTTCATCACCTTCAGGAACGAAAGGGAAAAATTCACGCGATGAACCGGGGAATGCAATTTGTTGAGGCGCCTGTCGTAATTTTTTCCGACAGCAATACCATTTTGTGTAAGGACGCCATACGGGTAATTGTCGATACTTTTAATGACCCGAAAGTTGGCTGTATCGCCGGGGAAAAGCGCATTGTGAATCATAAAGCGGATGATGCTGCGGGCGCGGGCGAAAATATTTACTGGAAATTTGAGTCGTGGATCAAGCGAATGGATAGTCAATTTAATTCGGCTGTGGGTGCAGTGGGCGAGTTGTTTGCCATTCGCACCGAATTATATACCGAAGTTGAAAGCGATACAATTCTCGACGATTTTATTATTTCTCTTCGTATTGCTGAGCGCGGTTATCGAATAGCTTATACACCCAATGCTTATGCTATCGAAACAGCCTCGGTAAATGTTTCCGAAGAATTGAAACGGAAAGTACGCATCGCGGCGGGAGGACTTCAAACAATTGGCCGGTTAAAAGAGTTGCTAAATCCGTTCAGGTTTGGCTGGCTTTCGTTTCAGTACATTTCTCACAAGGTTTTGCGTTGGACAATGGCTCCGCTCGCCTTATTCAGTCTTTTAATTGTTAACTTCCTCATCATCCTGAAGAAAGAAAGCCAGATCATCGATTTTTATTTGGTATTCTTTTATTTTCAGTTGTTTATGTATTTCCTGGCCTTAATCGGATGGTTGTTCGAACGATACAAAATTCGGTTTAAAGCGCTGTTTATTCCGTTTTATTTTGTGGCCATGAATTATGCTTCGATAAAAGGAATGCTCCGCTTTTTAAAAGGGAAACAATCGGTAAACTGGGAAAAATCCCAAAGGGCATAAACCTTGGCGCCTGCATTTCAGCTCAATTATTTTAGTTAGTTTTGCGTCGATATTTTGAAACAGATTTTACGATGAGCGAAATAAAACTAAACACAATACCCGAAGCGATAGAAGCTATTGGTAAAGGCGAAATTATTATCGTTGTTGACGATGAAGATCGTGAGAATGAAGGCGATTTTATAGCTGCCGCCGAAAAAGTAACTCCTGAAATGGTGAATTTTATGACCTTGTATGGTCGCGGATTACTTTGCGCTCCATTAACCGAGGAACGTTGCGATGAGCTGGAACTTGATATGATGGTTGGCAAAAATACGTCGTCGCATGAAACTCCATTCACGGTTTCGGTTGATTTGCTGGGCTACGGATGTACAACCGGTATTTCGACAAGCGACAGGGCAAAAACGCTGAATGCCCTGGCAAATCCCAATATTAAACCCGACGAATTAGGCCGCCCGGGGCATATTTTCCCGTTGCGGGCCAGAACACGCGGGGTTTTGCGTCGTGCAGGCCATACCGAAGCTGCCGTCGATTTAACCCGAATGGCTGGTTTAACTCCGGCAGGCGTTTTAATCGAAATCATGAACGAAGATGGAACCATGTCGCGTCTCCCGGAGTTAGTTAGGCTGGCCGAACGATTTAATCTGAAGCTGGTTTCAATCAAAGATTTGATCAATTACCGCATTCAGAGCGAAAGTTTGATTGAAAGGGGAGAAGAGGTTTCGTTGCCAACCAGGCACGGAATGTTCCGGATTATTCCTTTCAGGCAACTGTCGAACGGAAACGAACACATTGCCCTGGTTAAAGGCGAATGGAAGGCTGATGAGCCGGTTTTGGTGCGGGTTCATTCGTCGTGCATGACGGGAGATATTTTTGGATCGATGCGCTGCGAATGTGGCGAACAACTCGATTATGCCCTTGATACTATCGAAAAAGAGGGCAAAGGAGTATTGGTTTACATGCAGCAGGAAGGTCGTGGAATTGGGCTGATGAATAAAATTGCAGCTTACAAGCTTCAGGATCAGGGATTGGATACCATTGAAGCCAACCTGCATCTTGGATTTGATGCCGATGAACGCGATTATGGAGTTGGAGCCCAGATACTTCGTAATCTTGGCGTTGCCAAAATGAGGTTGATGACCAATAACCCGGTTAAACGAGTTGGTTTGGAAGGTTTTGGGCTGGAAGTTATTTCAACCGTTAATATTGAGATTGAACCCAACCCTTACAATCACGATTACCTGAAAACCAAGAGAGACCGGATGGGGCATTTCCTGAAAAAGTTCAACTATTAATCATGGGAATTTTCGACAATATGTTCAATTCTGGTTTTGGCCCAAAACTGGAGGAAGGAGTTGATTATTACATGAGCCCGGATGGATACCGTGTGATGACCGAGTTTTACCTGGTAAAGCGAGGTTATTGTTGTTCAAACGGATGCCGCCATTGCCCGTATTCGCCCAAAGCTGTCAAAGGAAATACAAAGCTGAGGCCCGAGGTTGAAGCGAAGTACAAAAAATAGAACGATTAATTTGAGTAAAAAAGCCGGATTCAGAGCATGAACCCGGCTTTTTTACAATTGCAGTGGCAGCTGTAATTATGCAATAGTAGATACAACACTGTTTTCGGCGCCAAAACTATTCGCAACCAACCCATCAGCCTGGGTTTCGTTCTTCCAGATGTTGTCATCAATTAAGTAACGGAACTGATATTCTTTACCTGTTTCAAGTTCGAGCGTAGCAGTAAAATCATTCGATTTCAGAGCTGTCATGGGTTCAACTGTTTTGTCCCAGTTATTGAAGTCGCCTAATAACTGAACTTTTGTTGCACCTTCAGCTTCAGTAGCCTCTAAGCGGAAAGTTACCTTACAAACCGGTTTCGATTTAAGAAATTGTTTTTTCAGGCTCATAATAAAGTGATTTTAGTTTTAAGTCAATATCGACATACAAAAGTAAATTATTCATTTTAGTAATGATGTTCTAAGTTGTTGTGTGCAAATTATTTAGCGATATTTTGATGATTTTTTAACTTTTAAATGACGTAAGTTTCTGATAATCAATAATTATTTCATTATTGACTTTTGTTAATCCTACATTAAGGGCTTCATTCTCAGTTAGCTGAATATTGTTGCTTTTTTGCTTTGTTTTTGTAATGCTCGTTATCTTGGTAAGTCGCTATCCTTTATCTTTGCGAAAAAAAGCAATGGATCCAAAACAAGTTCGTATCGTGTTTATGGGAACTCCCGATTTTGCTGTCGAGAGCTTGAAAGCATTGGTTGAAAACGGCTACAATGTTGTTGGTGTAATTACTGCTCCAGATAAGCCAGCCGGGCGCGGGCAGCAGATAAGTGAGTCGGCTGTTAAAAAATACGCCGCACAGCAAAATCTCCGGGTACTTCAGCCCGAAAAATTGAAAAATCCCGGTTTTATCGCCGAGCTTGAAAGTTTAAAGGCCGATTTGCAAATCGTTGTTGCATTTAGGATGTTGCCCGAAATTGTTTGGAGTATGCCACCAATGGGTACCTTCAATTTACATGGATCGCTCCTGCCACAGTATCGCGGTGCAGCGCCGTTAAACTGGGCCATCATTAACGGCGAAAAAGAAACCGGAGTAACCACATTTCTGCTTTCGCACGAGATTGATACCGGTAAAATTATGTTTCAGGAGAGGATTGGAATTGGCGACAACGATAATGTCGGAATAATCCATGATCGGTTGATGATCGTTGGCGCCGGGCTTGTTTTAAAGACCGTTGACGAACTGGCCAAAGGAAATGTTGTTGCTGTCGATCAGGAACAATTCATTCAGGAAGCAGAATCGGTTAAGCATGCCCCAAAAATATTTAAAGATGATTGCCGGATTGACTGGTCGAATGACATGGAAACGATAAGAAACCGGGTGCGCGGTTTGTCGCCTTACCCCGCTGCCTGGACCGAATTTGTTCATAAAGAAAAAAGCGAAGTTTTAACGGCCAAAATCTTTGCCGTGTCTTACGATTATAGTTTGCCTGCCGCTCCCGGAACTTTACTTACTGACGGGAAAAAATACCTGAAGATTGCTTGCCCCGACGGGTGGCTTTCGATAACTGATATTCAGCTTTCGGGAAAGAAGCGAATGAAGATTGAAGAATTACTGCGTGGCTTTCACGATTTCGATAACTGGCAGGTGAAAATGTAAATTGGTCATTAGTCACTGGTAAAAATCTGGCAAACCGTATTTGCCAATGACTATTTACTAATGAACAATGACCAATAACTTCCTTCAGTTATTTCCTGTTCTTGAAATTTATAATCAGGAAGTAAACAATGAAGCCCGCCGAAATAGCAACCAATTCAATTCCAAATGGAAGGAAACTATCCATGAAGTTGTGCATGGTTTCCCAGTTGTTGTAACTCGGGCTAATCTGATCGATGATGATAAATCCAAGTCCGGAGAAGAATGCTACCAGTCCCCATTTTAGCGATGGGTATTTGTTTGCTTCCTGGTTTTCGGGTGATCCTGTAGCAACTTTTTGGTCTAAAATACCGGCATTGTCAAAGTGCCCTGCTTTGATGATTTTTCGCTTCAGCAAAAAATCGGTAAAATTTTTCACGATTAAAAAAATCATGTAAAAAATTACGGCGGCCATCATTACGTCTTTCATATTTCTTTGTTTTTGTGTTTGTAAGAGTTGACAATACAATATTCTGAAATGTTGCAAATATCGGATAAATTTTTCCGCAGAAAATAATGGGGCTTTGTGCAACATTTTATACTTATAGGCAGTCAAACCATGCGTATGAATGATGCAGAATTAATAAGTCAGGTTTTAAACGGGAACATGAATGCCTTTACGTTTTTGGTGAATCACTACCAAAAGCTGGTTGTTCATATCACCGGACGATTAATTCAGCGTCAGGACGAGTTGGAAGATGTTTGTCAGGAGGTATTCCTGAAAGTATATCAAAACCTGGGAAAGTACAGAAATGAGTGTAAATTATCGACCTGGATTGCAACAATCGCTTACAACACGAGCATTAATTATTTGCGAAAATTCAAAAAAGGCGATATGATTAGCTCTGAAGAAATGTTGACAATGCCTGTAATATCAGATGCTAAAGCTTTAGATTTTGAACGAATTGATTTGCACCAGTATATCAGGAGCCAGATTGAATTACTCCCGGTTCAGTACCGAACGGTATTGACACTGTTTCACCTGGAAGAGTTTTCGTACCAGGAAATTGAGCAGATAACCGGTATGCCCGAAGGTACGGTGAAAAGCTACCTCTTCAGGGCAAAAGCAATTTTAAAAGAAAAACTTAAATTTGTGGTTGACGAAAGCAGCCTTAAAATGGTGAAGGAGATAAATCATGATTAATGAAAATTTAGATCACATCGTTGAGCATTCGCTGAAAGCGGAGCCCATGTTTACATTGTCGGCCGATTTTGCAACTAAAGTTACCCAAGCAATTGTCAGGCGCGAACAATGGAAGATCGACCTGCGTGAATATTTTTTATACAGCAGCGTAATTGCTGGACTGGTTGCACTTGTGGGCGGATTCTATTTTTTCATTGACCAGGATAATGTAACAGAAGTGCTCGGTTTTTTAAAGGAACACTGGATGTCGGTTACAATAATTGTTCTTTTGCTGAAATTTATATTCTTTGCCGACAAAGTTCTGCTCCGTTTACTTTTCAGTCGCTGGAACCTGAAAGGTTAGCAATCATCGTTCAGCCTCAGTGCTCAAAAGGTTGCTAAATTCATTGCGTGCAATCTTTTTACGACTACCGACTGATACGAATAACTTTTGGAAAGTAATCAGCATTTCAGCCCAGTTTTTATGAGACCAAATTGTGTTCAGAACCCTCCTTTGCTGCGACTGAACACTGTGACTGCCAACTAACCCTTTCTCGGTCGTTTGCTATGCAAATAAACTATTTGTCCGGCAGCGGGTTCGTCGCCAAATTTCATCCGGTTTCGTTTCAGCAATGGTTTTAGCTGTATGCCATACATTTGCGAAATGTAGTGCATCGTGTCGCCATTTTCGGTAACATGTTGTTTGTGTTGCTGGTTTGCTTTACGATATTTTTTCTGGATGTATAGTATTTCGTTCGGTCTGGGTTGTCGTCCTTTGCCAAAATCGTTGTAAGTGTATATTTCCCAATCTTTCAGGTTGTATAATTTTGTCAGGCTTTCGTAGGTGTCGCCTTCGGCAACTACAATGGTTCTCAGCCCATTTCGCATTTCAATGTGTCGCGAGGCTTTATTCGTATTGTTTATTGAGGTTCTTTCCGATTTTGTTTTTTCCTGATCTTTCGTCAGGGCTATCATTTGGCGGTTATCGCCATATTCGTCGTACACGTAAAGTTTAAAATCTTCAATAATTTTAATCAAACGTTCGGCATAAGTTGGGTCGGTTGCATAACCCGCTTGTTTTAAGCCTTTAGCCCAGCCAATATAATCTTTCGGGTCGAGCTTGAATAAAAAGCTATACCTCGGGCTGCTCATCAAAAAATTACTGTGGTCGATGTATGAAGCTTCCGCATGGGCATATTTCCTGAAACATTCATGTCTGGCATCATCATCATGATATATTTTTTTCCCTTTCCAGTCGCTTTTGCATTTTATTCCAAAATGGTTATTGCCTTCAGTGGCAAGTCTGCTAAAGCCGTTTTGCGATTCCCAGCATCCCTGGGCCAAGGTAATACTTGCCGGAATACCGCTTCGTTCCATTTCGGCAATGGCCAGCAAATAGTATCTTTTGATGTATTCTTCGCGGGCTGCCTGGTTTTGCTGCGTAAATCCCGAAGCATAGAAAAGAAGAAAAAAGAAAAATAAAGTATATCTGATCATAAATAGCAATTAATATCTCTTACAAAAATAGAAAAATGTTATAAGTTGTTCCCATTGTTAAATGACAAGTATTAACGTACCTTTGGGCAAAACTGTTCATTGAATGAAAACGACAGAGATAAAAATATTAGTGCACGAGTTCGAAAATATAAGTGAGCTTTCACCAGACGAGCAAAGCTTGTTGCTCGAAGCCAGACGAATAACCAGCCTGGCTTATGCCCCATATTCCGGGTTTCATGTTGGTGCTGCTATTTTGCTCGGCAATGGACAAATTGTTACAGGCAATAACCAGGAGAATTCAGCTTATCCGTCGGGTTTGTGTGCTGAGCGAGTGGCTTTGTTTTATGCCAACGCTAATTTTCCTGAATCGGCAGTGAAGACAATAGCAATTTCTGCTGCAAAAAATGGGGCATTGGTCAATGAGCCGGTAAAACCCTGTGGAAGCTGTCGCCAGGCATTGGCTGAGACTGAGGTGAGGTTCGAAAAACCAATTCGCATTATTCTGGATGGACAGGATGCCATCCTGGTGTTGGAAGGTGTAGAGAGCTTGTTGCCTTTGAGTTTCTCGAAAAAAGCACTTTAATCTTTGAAATATAAACTAGATGAGGAAAAAAATTCAAATCGGGCTAATTGTTTGTTCGCTACTTCTTATTGGAGTTCAGGCAGTACGAGTTTTTTTTGTGGAGTTGGACGAACGGCAAAAAATAGCTGCAATTATTACAATAGTCAGCGGCCTTATGACGATTTTTTCTTTGGTTATAGCTATCAGGAGCGAAAAGAAGACCAAAGCTCTATAAAAAACTCATGAGGCTGTCCCAAAAGGATGGCCTCTATTTTTATGCGGCGATTTTAGGTATTGGTATTTTTAATGTTTTCAGAATCGAGATCGCCCTGTTTTTTGTTTTTGGATACTCAAAAATGGCAAAAACCCAATAAAACACAGCTTTTCCTTCCCGAATAGACATACTCATGGCTATTTTGCGCAGGTTGTGGGATATGGCAATCAGCCCAAACTCGATCATTACCTTTTCAATTCCCCTGAGTGAGAACCGGTTGAAGCGGTTGTTCGATTTTGTCTGCCCAAATACGGCTTCCGGTTCTATCGGCCTTCGACTTCGGTGGTATAATCCTTCTTCACTTAAAAGTTTCTCCTTGGCAATAGTTCTGAGGCGGTTTAGATTGTGGTTCACTTCAATGCTCCGGTTTGCTTTGGCCTGATGGCACATCCCCCTAAGCGGGCACCCATTACAGTTCTGTGCCTGGTAAATGCTCACCTGGTAGTCAAATCCTAGTTCTGTCTTTCGGTTACTGGTATAGTGTTTATCCATGTGTTGCCCCATCGGGCATACATAAAAATCGTTCTCCCGGTTGTAGTATAGGTTGGCTACCAGGAAGGGGTCTTTCCGGTAGTTCCTTTTTTGTTCTTTATGGAAGTAATTGTATTTGACAAATGCTTCAATCCCTTTATTTTCCAGTTGCTGGTAGTTTTGTTCGCTCCCATAGCCTGAATCGGCTACTACTTTGGATGATTGTTTTCCGTAGTGTAACTCAAACTGCTCCAGGTGAGGGATCAGTGTTGCCGTGTCGCCCGGGCGTTGGTGGACCGAGTAATGGGTGATAACCTGGTTTTCTGTGCTGATCTGCACATTGTAAGCGGGCTTTAGCTGCCCGTTTTTCATGTGGTCTTCTTTCATGCGCATGAACGTGGCATCAGTATCGGTTTTCGAGTAGCTGTTTCTCTCACCCAGAACATCGAGTTGCTCTTCATACTTCTGAAGACGTGGCAAGGCATCTTCCTGTAGCTCCTTTACCTGCTTTTGCTGGTTCTTGTTCAGCCCGGATAAACGATCGTTCAGCTTTTCAATCTTTTCCTGAAGCAAAACAGAATCAATTTTTTCGGGCAAATGGTCTTCTGCCTGATCTGATTGGTCTGATTGGATGGTTGATTCAATTTCTTTCAAAACACTGTCGATCTTGTTTTCAAGTTTTTCCTTGTTCTTTTCCACCGATTTGCGCCATACAAAAGTGTAACGGTTCGGGGCTGCCTCTATTTTGGTCCCGTCAATGTATTGAACATCCAAACTGACATAACCCATTTCAGCCATCAGCCTGACCAACTGGGCAAACAGATCCTGAAGCTTGCCTTTGAGTTTTTGGCTCCGAAAATGGTTGATCGTGCGAAAGTTGGGCAAGGCTTCACCCGAAAGCCACATGTAATGGATGTTTTCTTCCAATTGTCGGGCAATCCGCCGACAAGAGTAAATGTTGTTCAGATAGCTGTAGAACAGAATCTTAATCATCACACGGGGATGGAACGAACTGGTTCCTCCTCCTTTATAGGTCGATAAAATATCGTCGATATTTAACTGGTCAACAATCTGGTTGACAAGCCGAACAGGATGGTTCAACGCAATTTTATCACTTAAATTTACAGGAAAAAGTACTGACTGCTGCGAAGTAATACTTTTAAATCGTATGTTTGATCTTGTTGTCATAGAGACCTTTAAGATACTAAATCTTTCAGGGACAACAAAACAAAGGCTGTCCAATTTTTACTTTTTGGACAGCCTCATGAGTAAAATTTACTTCAGCCTTTTTGAATTTACTGAATTTCGATCTGGCGCGACAAGTTTTCCTTGTACTCGGTCTTCTTTGGAAGTTCAACGGTCAGTACTCCGTTTTTGTGTGAAGCTTTAATATTTGCCACATCCACTTCTTTAGGCAACGCAAACATACGCTGGAACGACGAATACCTGAATTCTGAACGAACTACTTTCCCCTTCTCTTTTTCCTCTTTTTTGTCTTTCTTTTCAGAATACACAACCAGATGGTCGTTTTTCAGATCGATCTTGAAATCTTCTTTTTCAAGGCCGGGAGCTGCAACTTCAATTTCAAACTTTTCGTTGTTTTCAAAGATGTTTACAGCCGGAGTCGATTTCCAGGCTCCTTCTTCAACGAAGTTTGGTAACACGTTCGAGTTAAAAAATTCGTCGAACAAATCCGGTAAATTTCTGCTTCTAAATACTGGTAACATAGTTTAATCCTCCATACTTTAAGTGATACTTTATTTTTGTTTCATGTTTTCAGGAGCGTGTATTTCAAACCTAATACCAAATGCTATGTTGTTGATGCTAAATGTCATAACGTCACTTTGAATGCCAAATTTTCCTGAAGAGAACAATTTTGGGTGACAATTTTTCAGAAAAAATGAGTTTTGAAGATTGGTTGCGGGGAGGTATCGGGCCGACGTTAAATAAAAGACCCCGAACACTTTTTTATCGGGGAAATTTGCAAATGCGGTTTTAAAAACTCTACATTTGCCAACGATATTTTACGCAATGGGGTGCCTTCCCGGGTAAAACCGGGGTAATTACGGGCTGAGATCATACCCACCGAACCTGATACGGGTAATGCCGGCGAAGGGATGGCGAAAGTGGATACTTGCCTCATTGGTTATTCATTAACCATTAAAAGACAAAAATGAAACGGATTTTTTTGACATTGCTTTTGCAATGTGCCGTATTTTGGGGTTTTGCCCAATTTACACTCACCGGAACGGTGAAAACTGAAAATGGCGAACGGTTGGCTGGCGCTAACCTGGCTATTTTGAATGGTTTCAACGGAACAATTACCGATGTGAACGGACATTTTCAGTTTAAGAACCTGAAAGCCGGGAATTATCACATCGTTGTTTCGTTTATCGGTTACGAAAAGCAGGAAAAGAACCTGAAGCTCACTTCGGACGAAACACTTGACGTGGTTTTAAAGCAGGACCATATTCTGGCCGAAGAAGTTCTTGTTTCGGCTACCCGCGCTAAAGCCAAAACGCCGGTTGCATACACGACAGTGGAGAAAGCCGAAATTAAAAGCAATAACCTGGGGCAGGATATTCCCTATTTGCTCGGATTAACGCCTTCTTTCGTTGCAACCTCCGATGCCGGAACGGGTGTTGGTTATACCAATTTCCGAATTCGTGGAACAGATTTGAACCGCATCAACGTAACAGTGAACGGAATCCCGATGAACGATGCCGAATCTCACGGAACCTGGTGGGTCGATATTCCGGATTTGGCTTCGTCAACCGACAATATCCAGGTGCAGCGTGGCGTGGGTACTTCAACCAATGGTGCAGCCGCTTTTGGCGCTTCCATTAATTTGCAAACTACGACAATAAATAAAGACGCATACACCGAGTACAGCAGTTCGGCCGGATCGTTCGGAACTTTCAGGAATTCGGTTGGCGTTGGCACTGGCTTGCTGAAAGGAAAATTTACCTTCGACGTTCGTTTGTCGAAAGTTAATTCCGACGGTTTTATTGACCGGGCAACCTCCGATTTGAAATCGTATTTTGTTTCAGGAGGATATTATACCAAAAACAGTATTCTGAAACTGAATGTTTTTTCAGGATTTGAAGAAACTTACCAGGCATGGAATGGTGTTCCGTCGGTTCGTTTGAATAATGATGTGGCCGGGATGCAGCGTTATGCCGATCATTACCACTATACGCAAAAGCAGGTTGACGAAATGATGGCGTCGAACAGTCGCACCTACAATTTATACACCTACAAAAACGAGGTTGACCATTACCAGCAGGATCATTACCAGGCACTGTTTTCGCACCGGCTGTCGGAAATATTCAATGTAAACCTGAACCTGTTTTATACTCCGGGGAAAGGCTACTACGAACAGTATAAGGCAACCCAAAAACTGGCAGAATACCTGATTACTCCGCCGGTAATTGGTGGCGAAACGGTAAAAAAGTCGGATTTGATCCGCCGGAAATGGCTCGAAAACGATTTTTACGGACTGACATTTGCCATTCAGCGTAACCTCGAAGGAAGCGAATTTACCCTGGGCGGTGGATACAATGTGTACGACGGTGATCATTTTGGCCGGGTGATTTGGGCGCGTAACGCCGGAGATTCGGAGATGGATCACGAATGGTATCGCGGAACGGGTTTGAAGAAGGATTTTAACGTTTATGCCCGGTATAATTACGATTTAGATGAAAACCTGAACCTTTTTGCTGATTTCCAATATCGGAAAATTGATTATTCGATTGATGGAGTTGATGATGATTTGCGCGTTCTGACACAAAAACACCAGTTCGAGTTTTTCAATCCGAAAGTGGGTTTAAACTATAAAGTCAGCGAAAACAAACAGTTGTATGCCAATTTTGCCAGGGCCTACCGCGAGCCTAACCGCGATAACTATGTCGATGCCGATCCTAATGGGAAACAACCGGTTGAAGAAGTGTTGAATGATTTTGAACTGGGTTATAAATACCAGTCGCCGCGTTTTTCGTTTGGCGCCAATGCTTACCTGATGTATTACCAGGATCAGCTGATTTTAACCGGCGAAATCAACGATGTGGGTGCGCCCATCATGGTGAATGTTGATAAAAGCTACCGGGCCGGATTGGAATTGATGGCTGGCTATAAGTTTTCGGATAAGCTGAAATGGGATGTGAACGTGACCCTGAGCCAGAATAAAATCAAAGATTTTACCGAATATGTTGACGATTGGGACAATGGCGGACAAGTGGCCACTAAATTGGGAACAACCGACCTGGCTTTTTCTCCTGATGCGATTGCCAACAGTAGATTAAGCTGGTTCGCGGCCAAAGGTTTAAATATTAGCTTACAATCGTATTCGGTGAGCAAGCAGTTTGTCGATAATTCGTCGAGCAACGACCGAAAACTGGACGGTTATTTCCTGAACAACCTGAAATTTACCTACAATGTTGCTCAGAAATTTGCGAAAGAACTCAACCTGCATTTGATGGTGAACAACCTGTTCGATGTGAAATACGAAAGCAATGCCTGGGTGTATTCGTACATTTACGAGGGCGCACGGTATAAAACCGACGGTTATTTTCCACAGGCCGGAATTAATTTCATGGCCGGGGTGAGTGTGAAATTCTAGTTTGCCGAAATTATTGTTGTCCGTCGGCTAAAGCCAGACGGCAAAGGATATCGCATAAATCATTCAAAGAGCTAATGTCTTTTGCCGTTTCGCTTTAGCGAACGGACATTGTTCTTTCCCAAGCAACGCAATTGCGTGGGAGCAAAGTTTAATAATTAAAGTCTTTCGGTTCGCCATTTTTAACTCTTCCCTCCAGTATCTTTTCCCGGTAGAATTGAATAATATGGTCATTGGCATATTCTTTGGCGATTTCGTCCGGCGATTTATCTTTCGCAAATCCCAGGTCTTTCATCATCCGGTATTCGTCAAATGCAAAGTCGAGCGTTTCCACAATTTCACTCTGCCGCACAATTGCTCTCATGCGGCATTATCTATCAACTATTTGTTTCTACGAGATACAATTGCGTGGTAGCTATAAACGGATTGCCGTCACCAGCGGCTGCGAGTTTTGCATATCCGAAAGAGCAGGGTTTATCTTAACCATTTTATTAAAGCTTCGGGACCTGATATTATATAAATCAGAATACATACAATAATGAATCCCACGAACATAATGGCACCGCATCCAAATTTTATCTTATTGTACTCTGCCTTTTCTTCTGGAGTATAATTACTGATTCTATTGTACGCTTCTTCTCTCATTTTACGCCTTCCATAAGCTGTATTGGGGTTGTATGGTTTTCGTTGTGTCATTATGCGTCTAGGTTATTTAATTTGTTATTTGAGGATTTACCCTTGGCTACCGAACGATTGCATCGTGTGGTATTAGCTAACAACTATTTGTTTCCACGAGATACAATTGCGCGGTAGCTATAAACGGATACAGATTCTTCGTTAAAAAGGTAACGATTACAAATGGACACTAGCAGTTGCAAGCATTTATATATCTATGGCGCAGGGTGTCCAGAGTCTATTTTAAGATCACTTTTTGTGCCTTGAATTTTTCCTGATCTGTTTTTACAAAGTAAATACCCGGAACATTCCCACTTAAATCGATCCATACTTCTTTTTCGCGTATCAGTTGTTTGATGCAATTCTTCCCGGTGATATCATTAATTGTTACTAAAATTCCGTTTGTAGGAACCTTGTCAAATACCAGTTTTAGCTTTCCCGTTGTTGGATTGGGATATACCTTGAATTCCTGCTTGATCGATATTGGATCTATTCCAGTGGTGTTTTTTGCCTCCTGAGTAATTGTAATGGTTTGAGAATCTATTCCTTCTGCCGATACTGTTACAGTTGCAGAACGATAAACTTTTCCCGGATTTTCTGTTGCCTCAAAAGTAATTGAACTGGTGCCGGTTGCCGATGAAAGACTTGCTTTAAGCCAACTTTGATTTGAAGTGACAGAACAGGCAACGTTTGAAGATATATCAATTGAACAAGTACTTCCCTGATCGGCTTTAACATTTGCTGTAGTTGCCGAAAGTCTGAAACCTGGCATTTCAACAATGTTTGTAAAATCTTTCCATTGGTTGGCCACCCGATAGGCAGGTTTTGAGCCATAAGGGACATATAAAGTACATTTGTTTTTGTCCACATAATCAAAAACACCTGTAGAAGAATCTAAATTAACCGGAGAAATGGAATAAGCATGGATCGAACTCAAATTGCTACATAAACAAAAGCCTCCTCTTCCGATCGTTTTTACAGAAGAGGGAATTGTCAGATCCGATAGCCCGTCACAGCCCCCAAAAGCTTCATTTCCAATTGAAGTAACTGACAAAGGGATTGATATAGTTGTTAATCCGGTACAGTAAGAAAAGGTAGAATTTCCAATAGAAATGACTGACGAAGGGATCGTAACTTTCGTTAATCCCTTGCAGAATCCAAAAGCACTTTCTCCTATTAAATTTACAGAAGAAGGAATATCATATTCCCCAGCTTTTGAAATTGGACATTGAATCAATTCTGTTCGATCTTTAATAAACAGGACACCATCAATAGCTGAGTAAGTAATATTGTTTTCATCCACAGTTATCTTGCCATTAAAATAACCAAATGCTCCATTGGAAATATTATTTACTGAGGCAGGAATGTTAAAGATAGATAGACCGATACAGTGGTTAAAGGCGAATGCTCCGATGGACGTTACTGATAAAGGAATATCTATAGTGGTTAAATCAGTACAACAATGAAAAGCAAAATTTCCAATGGTAGTTGCAGATGATGGAAGGATAACAGATTTAAGGCCAGATTTACCTTGATATGTGTTCTGATTGTAAAAAGCAAAATCAGGGATGCCATTTGCCGGATATAAGTTATTATTTGTATCAATTGTTCCTTCATTGCCATAATAAGAAGCTATTTGCACCCGGCTCAAATCGATATTGGTTAATACGGGCATTTCATCGCGCATGGTCTTAAAATCACGGGCATCAATGGTTCCCGATAGAGTAAGACTTGTGGTAGTAGATAGTTGGTTTCCCAGTATTGTTTTTAGATTGCCCGCAGTAATTTCCACCCTACCATATTGGGTTACCCTAATTGTTTGTGGCGTTAGCCCTGTTGCTGATATAGTAATTGTTGCTGAACGAATGGCTATTGTCGGGTTTTCAGTTGCAGCAAACGTAATCGTATCATTACCAGAAGTTCCAGTCGAATGCTTGGCGGTTAACCATGTTTGATCTGAAGTAGCTGTCCATGCTAAACTGGAAGATATAGCTACTCCGACAGTACTAACTTCTGGCCCCATACTTATTTTATTATTCGAAAGAAAGAGTCCTGGCATTTCAATGATATTTGTAAAATCCTTCCATTCATTAGCTTTCTGATAGGCATCTTTTGAGCCATAGGGAACATATAAAGTACAAGTGCTTTTGTTTACATTCCTGAAAACAGTCACATAAGAAGTAAAATTTATCGGAGAAATTATATTGCAATGAATCGATCTCAAATTAACGCATTCGTTAAATGCGTCCATTTCTATTCTTGCAACCGATAAAGGAATCGTCAAATCCAACAGTCCTTTGCAAGAGTAAAAAGCACTAACTCCGATTGAAGTAACCGACGAAGATATGGCTACTGTTTTTAAATCCAAACATTGTAAAAAAGCATAGTCTCCAATAAAAATGACCGACGAAGGGATTGTTACATTTTCGAGCCCACAATGCTTAAAAGCATATCTTTCAATAGAAACAACCGAAGAGGGAATAATATAGCTTCCTGTTTTTGAAGTTGGGCAGTGTATTAATTTAGTTTGTTCTTTATTAAATAAAACCCCATCAATACCTGAAAAGTTCGGGTTGTTTACATCAACATTTATTGAAGCACTACAAGTTGTAAAAGCTAATTCTTCAACCGAGGTCACTGTCATTGGGATGGTTATGCCCGATAATTTTTCACATGATTCAAAAGCAAATTTTATTATAGAAGTGACCGAAGAAGGTATGGTGTAATTTCCTGTTTTTGAAACCGGACAATGGATTATATTTATTTGATTTTTGTCAAACAGAACTCCATCAACACTCGAATAATTTGGATTGGCTGGATCAACATTTATTAAAGCATTGCATCCGCCAAAGGCATTCAACCCAATATTAGTAACTGAGGCCGGGATATTTATAGAAGTTAAAAATTTGCAGTTGTAAAAGGAATAACTTCCGATTGATGTAATTGATGAAGGAAGAATAAACGATTTAAAACGATTTGTTCCCATACATGAAGCTATTTGAAATGCATTTTCGGGTATTTCATTTGCAGGATAAGTTCTGTAGTCAGAGGACATTGGTCCTTCTGTACCACTATACGCGACAATGGTTACCCCACTTAAATCAACATCAGTTAATGCAGGCATTGCATCGCGCATAGTTTTAAAATCGCGTGCATCCATAGTGCCCGATAGGGTTAATTTCGTAATTGTTGTTGAATTTTTCGCGATTAAATTGTACAAACCACCTGATGTAACATTCAATTTAGAAAGCTGACGAACTGTTATCGATTGGTCGCTGAAGCCAGCTGCTGATATTTTAACTATTGCTGATCGGTCACTCCCTGTTTGGTTCTCAGTGGCAGTCAAGGTAAGTGTTGTTTTACCTGAGCCCCCGGTTTTTGTACTAAGCGATAACCACGACTGATCGGATGAAGCAGTCCAGTTTGCGCTGGAACAAACGTCAACAGAAGTAGTGCCTCCTTTGGTAGCTAAATCCACAGCATTTGAAGAAAGGAAAAAGCCATTGTAACCATCAGGTAAATTTCCCGGGATTATGCCTATTAAAGCAGATTGGTTTTCATTAAAAGTATACCAGCCAGGATTCAGGTTTCCTAGATAGAAATATCCATCGGAAGAACCACTCCACCCCCAGTTAAAATGAAAATAATCTGCATCCTGGTATCCATCGCAGATAAAAGCATGTCCAACCAAACCACTTCCCTGATACCAGATCGGATGTCGCAAGTCCAATTCCGATTTCAATAGATTAATCCATTCGCTTGTTGAAAATCCACTTCGATTAACCAGCATGGCATTTGATGAATAGTTAAAATACTGCACCAATGCGTCTCTTGGATCCCAGGCACTTGAAGCATTTGGACTATAATCCACATCAAGCGAAACCCCACAATGATACATCAACGTAGCAACCGCGTTGTTTGGGCTTATTACACTATTGGGCATTTGGCTCCATTGGTAAGTAGTTGAACCAAAATTGGCTGAAAGATTCCCATAAGTTGGATGCGAATAAGAATGTGAGCCAGTTCCCTTTGTTGGATAATTCCAATATTTCATGATCTGAGACATGGCAGTAATTGTACAGCCAGTAGGAACATGACCGCAATATGGACTTTGAGCATCTGCTGGACATAAGGAATTGTAATAGCACCCCTGATCCCACTGAGTTTGTATAAGCGGTTCTACTGATGTTGTTTCAATCGCTGTACTTTTAAGGCTTAGGTTTTGCCATGATGCAGTTGTTGCAATGTCAGGTTGCAGATTATTCTGTTTGATAGTCGCAATTTCCTGTTTTCGGTTTTCCATCCAAGCAATAAACGCTTCCGGCTGTTTTGTTTCATTGATGCTTCCTTCTGTTGAATACGCCAATATAGGCCACGCCCGCTTATCCGCCGAAATGATTACAAAGCCTTTATTGATCGTATCGTTTAGAATATAATAAAGGGTATCATTATTCTCAACTGTCGCTTTTACCGAAGTAAATTGAAAATTCTTCCCTTTGCTTGCAGTCGATTTCAGCAAGGGTTGGCTAATGGCTGCCAGGTGATGTTCGGCAATAGCCTTTGCCGTATTGATATTGACTGGTTGAGCTGCTAAAAAGCTACCAACGAAGCACAGAAAAGTTGTGAGAAAAAGATAAAGAGTGGTTTTCATGTTAGTTAATTAAGCTAGGAATACACTATCTTCAAGATAGATCAATAAATTTATTATAAAATAATTTTTATCGTAGTTTTCACCCCTGAGGTTTTAAAAAACCTGTCGGGGGTGTCATTTCAGCGCCAACAATTTTTGTATTTCACTTTTGGCCGTCTTTTTCGCTTCAGCAAATTTCTATTTGCCTATTGGGCACTTTTCTATGCGAATACAAATTTGTTTTTGCATAGAAATTTGTCTGCGATGGGATTACAAATTTGTTTGCGTCTATTATCTGCTTTTTTATGCAAATACATTTTTTGCGATTCCCGAAAATCCTTCTAACAGGTGTTTCCAAATTTGTTGGACGCTTTTAGACGGTTTTTTAGGCATTCACAAAAATTATTAGGCCGGATTGGCCAGTTCAACAGCCGCATCACTTTTCGTAGGCGTAAATATCTGCGGAAACAGCCTATTGGCAAATGCTTTCCCGAATTTGGAGCTGGCCGCGTAAATGTTTTGTTCGTATTGGCGTGTCAGATTCACTTTAGCAATGGCTTCGAGCGCTTCGGCCATTTTTTCGGCAGTAATGGCCGTTTTCAGGTCGGCAATCGCCGTTTTGCACGTGTCAACGGCTGCCTGAAGTGCGCCAATGTGTTCGGCCAGCGGGTGTCCTCCGCCTAAACTTTGTATGCCAAGTATCAGTTTCTCGACCAGCGTTGGCTCAGTTTCAACAGGCGCATAAACAAATGGTGAAATTCCTTCAGGAAACAGTAGCGTCGAAACCGGGATTCCGGGGTGGTTGCGGTCGTATTTTTTGCAGGCATCGCTCAGGTCGCGCACACGGTCGTCGAGCATAACGTCGGCAAGGGCCAGAAGGTCGCGTTTACATTCGGTTTCTTCGGTGGCAGCGGTGGTTGAGGCCGCTTTTGCAGCCAGTTCGTTGTAGGAGGGTTCAATTGCAGTTACCAGTTCTTCGGCGCCTTTAAATTGGCGGGACAGGCGCATGTGGCGTTTGGTGGCGTTCAGGTGCACAGCGGTCGAGTGTCGTTCGTAGAGTAGTTGTGCCATAGGGTTTCTGTTTTTAAGAGATTAATAAATTAGCTGTTACTAATTTACAGAATGTTAATCACAAAAACGACTGAAGCTGTTAATTATTTTGAAGATTGTAAGGTTGTATGTTCAGGTGAAATGGCTCAATCCCAGTATTTACAGGGACTCTGTGTTGTGGATTGATCAATAATTTAGAAGGAGTAAAAATAACGAGGATGGGCTTTGCTTGGTGCTCTGGTGGCAATACTATGAATTTACTGCGGCGGATTTTGTTATAAAAATGTCAGCAGGTAGCCCAGCAGCGATCCTCCCAGCACGATAAATGCGGAGTTAATCTGGCGGAACCCAAAGGTGAATACGGCACTGGTTAATGCAATGACGATGGTTCGCCAATCGGTAATCGAAATTTTGCCCATCTCGAAACAAATTGCCGCAATAATAGCTATCGATGCCACATTCACTGCGTCGAGAAATGCCGAAAATAAGTTCGAACTTCGCATTTTTCGGATCAGCGGATTGAGCATGGCTACGAAAGCAAACGACGGCAGAAAAATTCCGATGGTTGCAACTGTGGCGCCCTGCCATCCGCTGATTTGGTATCCCACAAAAGTTACTGCCGAAAAAACGGGGCCAGGCGTAAACTGGCCAACGGCAATGGCATCAACGAGTTGCTGGCGCGAAAGTAGCCCGGACGAAACCAGCTCGGTATCCAGGAAAGCAAAAAGCACATAACCGCTTCCGTAAAGAATAGCCCCAATTTTCAGGAAAACAAGAAAAAGGTTAAACGCTGAAGCCGAAGCAATCGCTCCTGAAATTTGTAAAAGCGGCAAAGGCACGAGAACTTTCGTCGTGTTTCGGGTTGCGTTCAGGAGTAGAAAGAAGAATCCGGCGCCAAAAAGGAGATAAATTTCGTTGATGCCTAGCAAAGAAAGAATGAGCACGATTGCACCGGTGATGGCCAGCGGGATGGTTTTGACCGACTTTCGGGCCAGTGGAAAAATAGCCCCAAGTATGATGGCGATGATCGCGGGTTTAATTCCGTAGATATACGGCTGCATTTCGGGCAGTTGCCCGTATTGGCGGTAGAGCCAGGCAAAAATGGCTGTGATGAGAACGGCGGGCAGTATAAAACACAACCCAGCTACGATTAATCCTTTCCAGCCAGCACGCTCGTGCCCAATATGAATGGCAAGCTCGGTGCTGTTTGGCCCTGGGATCAGATTGGTTGCGCCCACCAGGTCGAGAAAATGTTGATCGGAAATCCAGTTTCGTTTCGTAACCACCTCCGAGCGCATCATGGCTATGTGGGCGGCAGGCCCACCGAAGCCCGTAATTCCCAGTTTCAGGAATAACCCTGCAATATCTTTCAGGTTGTTCTTACTCATAGCGAAAGCGATCCCCCAAAAAACGGAAAATTATTTGTCCATCTCGTTCAGGATTTTCTCGACTTCGGCTTCGGTTTTATGCAGTTTTTCCTTGCAAATGGCTATCAGCGCTGATACCCGGCTCACCTGTTCGGCCAGTTCGTCCACATCCAGCTCTTCGTTTTCAATCTTTTCCAAAATTTCTTCAATCTCGCTAATTGCTTCTTTGTACGTTACTTTTTTTGTTGCCATATTTTTTGAGTTCAAAGTTTCAAGTTGTTCGGTATTCAATATTGGTTATTCTTTATTTGATTTTTTTTTCAACAGTGCTTTCAACTGTTCCGTCGCTCAACCTGGTTTCCAGCCGGTCGCCTTCCGAAATTTGTTCAACCGATTTTACGATCTTCCCTTTGAGCAAGGTCAGCGAATAGCCGCGCTTCAGTATGTTTTGCGGATCGACCAACCTGAGCTTTTCGCCAATTTGGTCCAGGTTTTTCTTTTCGTTTCTTATTGTTCCGGTTGCTCTTATTTTCAATATTTGCTGAATTTGAGTTAATCGGTTTTCGGTTTTTAAAATCTGTCTTCTGAAGGTAAAATTCAGGCTTTTGACCGATTGTTCCAGGGCATGATTTTGCTTGGTGATGTATCGCGCGGTCAAATTTTGGACACCAACAGTAAGTTTCTTTAGCTCGGTTTGCTGACTTTTCAGGAAGCTTTCGGTTTGGTTTTTCAATTGGATTCCGGCAATTTCCAACCGGTTGTTTTGTTTGGAAACAAACTGATTAACCAGCAAATTGAGTTGATCGGCGGCATCCATAAGCCGGTCTTTGTTGGCTTCGAGTTGGTCGTTCACCAGTTCAATAAAGTGAGTTTCGAGCTCGTTGAGGTGCTGCGCAAATTGCAGAGCTCCTGAAATCAGGAATTCGGCCACGGCGGTTGGTGTTTTCATGCGCGTGTGGGCCACCATGTCGAGCACCGAATCGTCCTTGTCGTGTCCAATGCCGGTAATGATGGGCAGTGGAAATTGCGCCGCGTGAAAAGCCAGTTCGTAGTTATCGAAACAAGCCAGATCAATTTGTGCGCCGCCGCCGCGAATAATCACCACTGCGTCGAAGAGGTTTTCGTATTCGTATATAAAATCGAGCGCGTTCATTATGCTTCGCGGAGCCTCAGAACCTTGCATAATGGCCGGAAATAGCTTGGTGTAAAAAACAAACTTATGCGGGTTGTTGTGCAACTGATCGACAAAATCCTGCAATCCGGCGGCAGTGGGAGAGGAGATAATGGCAATTCGCTGCGGAACCAGGGGCAATTCCAGTTCCTTGTTCATTTCAAACACCCCATCTTCCTGAAGTTTGTGAATGATTTCGCGCCGCTGACGAGCCAAATCGCCCAACGTGTAAACCGGGTCAATGTCGCGGATATTTAAGCTGAAGCCAAACACTTCGTGGTATTCAATTTTGGCCTGAACCAGGATTTTTATTCCCTGGGCAAAAGCTTGCCCGGTTGTAGTTTCGAAATAAGGTTTCAGCATTCGGAAGGTGTACGACCAGATGGTGGCGCGGCATCGGGCAATTACCGCATCAGTTCCTGTTTCGGTTTCAACCAAATCGAGGTAACAATGGCCGCTTCGGTTTACGGTCATTTCCGAGATTTCGGCTTTCACCCAAACCGGCAGTGCAAAAGCGTCGTCCAGACTGCTTTTTATTTGCCGCTGCAAATCGAATAGTGAAAATTGCTGGTCGTTCATTTTTTTTTAGTTTCAGTTTGCGAGATACGAGCTACGGGTTTCGGGGAGTTTTCCGCAACTCGTAACATTATATATCCTTGCCCGAACACTGATGCCTTTTTATTGTGCCAGTTTCAATAGTTTTATCCGTTCTTCTTTTTCTCCTGAATCAATTCTCAGAATCAGGATTCCGTTAGGCAAGTTAGCAAGATTATTCAGAATAATTTCGGCGCCCGAAGCAAACGACTGCTGCCGGGCTTTAACCCCGTCGATAGTATAAATTGATACGGTGGTTGTTTTAGATGTTTCGCTATTGCTGGCGTTTAAAACAAGGTAATCGGTAAACGGGTTGGGATAAACGGTCCATTCCGAGAGCGCGTTGACCGACAATGTGCTGTTTACTTTAAGGTATCTGTCAGCCTTGTCGAAATCGGGGATGCCGTAACCCAGCAGCGAATCGGGTTTGTTATACTGGCTGGCCGATTGCTCGATGGCTAACTTTATTTGCTTGGCCGAACAATATGGATTGGCCTGCAACAAACAAGCGCCCATCCCGGCCAACACCGGCGACGAGAATGATGTGCCGCTGGCATAACCTACAACCTGGCTGCTGGTTACAAGGCTGGTTGTTGAACCCAATGCTACTACATTCGGTTTTATTGCACCGCCATAAGCCGGGCCATACGAACTGAAGCTGGCCCGCAATCCGTTTTTATCAACGGCACCAACAGCAATTGCGCCTTCGCCATCAGCCGGAGCGGTTATTTTTTTCCACAGCTTATCTCCTTCATTTCCGGCGCTGGCAAAAACCAAAATGCCTTTCTGAAAAGCTATGTTTGCGGCTTTCGTTATACGGGTTGTTTTCCCGTCCATGTCAGTATAAGAATGGTTCATTTTCGTGTCATTAAATTGTGAGTAGCCCAATGACGAATTGATTACATCAACCCCTAAACTATCGGCATATTCGGCAGCGGCTACCCAATTGTCTTCCTCAATCAGATATTCTGAAGACGAATCCTCGATCCTCAACAAATAATACGCAGCATCGGGTGCAGTTCCGATCAGGCTTCCGGGTATATTGGCTGCCATACACGATAAGGCACTCATCCCGTGGTAATGCTGATCGTAGATGTTGGATTTGGGGTCGACAAAGTCGCGCGTTCCGAGAATCCGACCCGAGTTGCGCAAACTGTCGAAAGCGGCAATTTTATCGACATTTAAGTAACCGTCATCCAAAACAGCAATGTAAATGCCTTTGCCGCGATAGCCTGCCTGGTGCAGGTATTGTCCGTTTAGTTGGGTAAGTTGTGTAAGCGCGTTACCGTATTTGGCAGGGTCGTAGCCATTCATTTCTTCGGAAGAAAACTTGTTGGTGGCCGATTTTGTTACATTTCCAGGTTTGGTTAATTGCACCATCGACACAAACGAAAGGCCCGTTATTTTTCTGATTAAAGCTGTGTCGGAAGTTCGCACGGTTGCCCCATTCAGCCATTTCGAGGTGTGGACAATTTCCAGTCCACGTTTTTTCAGCGTATCCAGGTAAACTTTTGATACCGGCAAATCGGTTTCGTCAATCGCAATATGCTGCCTTTCCCTTCGTTGCATAGCTCTGGCCGACAAGAATTCGTCAGGGTTGGAAATCGAAAAAGCGGTTCCTTTTTTATCCTTGAATTGCAGCCAGTAAATGTTTGGCGTCGGGGTTTGCGCAGCCAAAAAAGGAGCAATGAACCAGCATATCACGTTGATAATAACCTTAAGCTTCATTTACCTTGATTTTGCATGATCATCATATATTCTTCCGGGTTTTGCATAAACTTTTCGGGGTCGGGGATATTCCGGGGTTTATAGCTGGTCGTTTGTATTTTATCGAGGCTATCCTGAACCTCCGGGTTAAGTAACCGGCCCAAATCGTATTTTAATGTAAACAAATGATTTCCGCTGTTGTCAAAGTATTTCCACTCTTTGTCTTTAATGTTGTTGGTATAAAAAGCTTCCAGTTCGACGGCTCCCCCGGGAAACCAGGTTTTGAATATTCCGTTCAGTTTCCCGTCGGTATAACTACACTCGAGAAAAGCTTTTCCGTTCTGGAAAAATGATTTGTACGTCCCATTCATTTGATCGTTGGTCCAGTTTGATTCTTCAAGTATCTCTCCTGACTTGTAGAAACGTTTGGACAATCCGTTTTTCAATCCATTGGTATATATTTCGGTTGCTACAATTTTCCCATCGGCCAAATATTTCCATTCTCCGCTTTTTTTCTGGTCGCTGTATTTTCCATGAGCAACCAACTTGCCTTTTTCGTCAAACAGCCGGGCATCCGACTCGTTACTTCCCTCGCTAAAATTCAGGATGGCTTTTACCTGCCCGTTCGAATGGAAACGTTTCATTTCTCCAATTGGTTTGTCATCTTTAAACGTGGCCTGGTAAATCAGCTTTCCTTCTGCGTCTTTTTTAATCCAGGTACCTTGTTTCTTTCCCTGACTATCGGTCTGATTGGTTTTGTTTTGTGCCCCAAGGCTACCAGCCATCAATAAAAAAGCGATTACAATAAATTTGTACATATTCTTAATTTTTAAAGCGCAACTAAAATACGTATTTGTCGGGAAGTTTATTTTGATTTTTTTTGTTTGACGAAAACAATAAAACGATAATCAATGGAAATTAGCTTAGTAAGAACAACGAGTGAAAATGCAGATTTTACAAACCTGATTGCAGCACTCGACGACGATTTGTACCAACGCAATGGCGAGGCTCAGCTAAAATACAGGCAATATAATCACGTTGACATGATTAATCACGTTGTTGTAGTTTATGCCGATGGGAGACCTGTTGGTTGTGGCGCTTTCAAAAAGTTCGATGAAGAGTCGGTAGAAATCAAGCGAATGTTTGTTTATCCTGAAATGCGGGGCAAGCAGCTGGCTGCCAAAATACTTCAGGAGCTGGAAAAATGGGCGATTGATGAAGGCTATAGCAATGCAGTTTTGGAAACCGGGCACAAACAAACCGAAGCTATTCGTCTCTATACAGTTGCGGGTTACTCGCTAACCGACAATTACGGGCAATATGTTGGAATGGACGAAAGCATTTGCTACCGGAAAGTGTTGAAGTAAAATCTATGCAATAAAAAGCCCCGCCGAAACTTCCGACAGGGCTTTAATATTTCTAATGACTTTCTTCTATGTATTATTTGACTTCTTCAAAGTCAACATCGGTAACTTCGCCGTCTTGCTTATTTCCGCCAGCGTTGGCTTGTTGCTGTCCGGCATTCGGATCGGCTTGCGCGCCACCTGCCTGAGCATTGTACATTTCCTGCGATGCAGCTTGGAATACAGCATTCAATTCGGCAGTTGCGGCGTCAATTCCAGCAATGTCCTGAGCGCTGTGAGCAGCTTTCAGTTTACCCAAAGCGGCTTCAATCGGACCTTTTTTATCGGCTGGCAATTTGTCACCAAATTCTTTCAACTGCTTTTCAGTCTGGAAAATTAAACTGTCAGCCTGGTTCAACTTGTCCACTTTTTCGCGGGCAGCTTTATCGGCGGCTTCGTTGGCGGCAGCTTCGTCGCGCATGCGTTTGATTTCGGCATCGCTCAAGCCTGAAGATGCTTCAATACGGATCGACTGGGTTTTGCCCGTTGCTTTGTCTTTAGCTGTTACGTGCAAAATACCGTTGGCGTCAATGTCGAAAGCTACTTCGATTTGTGGAACGCCGCGAGGTGCTGGTGGAAGTCCGTCGAGGTGGAAACGGCCGATTGTCTTGTTGCCGCTTGCCATTGGGCGTTCTCCCTGCAATACGTGAATTTCAACTGAAGGCTGATTGTCGGATGCAGTTGTAAAAGTTTCTGCTTTTTTGGTTGGAATGGTCGTGTTTGATTCGATCAAGCGAGTCATTACGCCACCCATTGTTTCGATACCCAATGAAAGCGGGGTAACGTCGAGCAACAATACATCTTTCACTTCGCCGGTTAAAACACCGCCTTGAATAGCAGCTCCAACAGCCACTACTTCATCGGGGTTTACACCTTTCGAAGGAGCTTTTCCGAAGAATTGCTGCACTTTTTCCTGAATAGCAGGAATACGTGTTGAACCACCTACCAAAATTACTTCGTCGATATCGGCCGCTTTCATTCCGGCATTCTGCAATGCTTTCTGGCAAGGTCCCAATGTTGCCTGAATCAAACGGTCGCACAATTGTTCGAATTTAGCGCGGGTCAGCGTTTTTACCAAGTGTTTCGGAATACCGTTCACCGGCATAATGTATGGCAGATTGATCTCGGTTTGTGTAGAGCTCGACAATTCGATTTTTGCTTTTTCGGCAGCTTCTTTCAAGCGTTGCAATGCCATTGGATCCTGACGCAAATCAATGCCTTCGTCTTTCTTGAATTCGTCGGCCAGCCAGTTGATGATTTCCTGGTCGAAGTCGTCACCACCCAGGTGAGTGTCACCATCGGTTGATTTTACTTCAAATACGCCGTCGCCCAGTTCGAGGATTGAAATATCGAAAGTACCACCGCCAAGGTCGAATACAGCGATTTTCATTTCCTTGTGCATCTTGTCCAAACCGTAAGCCAATGCAGCAGCCGTAGGTTCATTGATGATTCGACGAACGTTCAAACCAGCAATTTCACCGGCTTCTTTGGTTGCCTGACGCTGTGAGTCATTAAAATAAGCCGGAACGGTAATAACTGCTTCGGTTACTTCCTGACCCAGATAATCTTCAGCCGTTTTCTTCATTTTCTGAAGGATCATGGCCGATATCTCCTGTGGCGAATATTTGCGGTCGTCAATCACAACACGAGGAGTGTCGTTGTCGCCTTTTGCTACTGAATAAGGAACACGTCCAATTTCGTTTGAAAGATGGCTGTAATGTTCACCCATAAACCTCTTGATGGAGTAAACAGTTTTGGCAGGATTGGTAATGGCCTGACGTTTGGCAGGATCACCAACTTTGCGTTCGCCATTTTCAACAAAACCTACGATAGAAGGAGTTGTACGTTTACCTTCGCTATTTGGAATAACAACTGGTTCGTTACCTTCCATAACCGATACGCACGAGTTTGTGGTACCTAAGTCAATTCCAATAATTTTTCCCATTTTATGATATTTTTTAAACTTATTAATTCACTTTTTTTGAACACGCAGTTTCCTAATCAATCGGTATGCCATAAATTCGGCTTCATTCAATTTGGTAATTTTGGCATTTGTTTATTTTTCGCAAGCTGGTTTTTGACAGATTCGGTGACAAAAAGGCATGATTTGGAGGTGATGAATGGTAATATTCCATCAAAATAAATGTAAATTCAATCATGTCAGTTCTTTATTTCTTTGTTATCTTCATCCCACTTAAAAAATCCTGACCAATGAAGCAAAAAACTAATCAAGAAGTTCCACGTGAACGACTTTTATCGCTCGATGCCCTTCGTGGTTTCGATATGTTCTGGATTACCGGAGGCGGCTCTCTGGTTTATGCTCTCGAAAAATTTACAGGAGCAGAGTGGATGAAACCGATTGCTGAACAGATGGAACACGTTCCCTGGGAAGGCTTCCATTTCGAGGACCTTATTTTCCCGCTATTCATGTTTATCAGCGGGATAGCTATCCCGTTTGCACTTATCTCTAAAATAGAAAAGGGCGTTCCGCAAGCAGAAATGGCAAAAAAAGCGATAAAACGTGGTCTTGCGCTGGTTGTAATCGGATGGATTTACAATGGTTTGCTCGAGAACTTGTTTAGAGATGGTAGTTTTGTCGGGCATGTGCGGTTTCCAAGCGTTTTAGGCCAGATTGGATTGGGCTACATGTTTGCTGCTTTGATTACTATCTATACCAAAACCATAAAAGAAAGATTGTACTGGCTCGGAGGAATTATTTTGGGTATCGGTATCATTCAGCTTTTAATACCCGTGCCTGGAGTTGGTGCCGGTGTTTTAACTCCTGAAGGCTGTATCAATGGATATATTGATCGAATGCTGGTTCCCGGAAGGTTACATGGAAAGGTATTCGATCCTGAAGGGTTGTTGTGCATTGTCTCTGCCGTTTCGGTTACACTGATGGGCTCGTTTGCCGGGTATATTCTGCGCGACAAAAAAGCAGAGCAGCTGCAAAAAGTTAAATATTTGGTATCGATTGGTGCCATTGCTATTGTTGCTGCATTGCTGCTGAGTACTTTTTATCCGATCATCAAAGCGTGTTGGACCGATAGTTTCAATATTCTGACCAGCGGAATTGGGTTTTTACTAATCGCGTTATTTTATTGGATTATCGACATTAAGGGATGGCAAAAATGGTCGTTCTTTTTCAGGGTGATTGGTATGAACTCGATTTTTATTTACCTTTTTAATCGATTTACTGATATACCGGATAAGCTATTCTTTGGTTGGGCCAATGTTCTTGGCCAGGATGCAGGCCAATTAATTGCCGTTGCCGGAATGATCGCCATTAACTGGGGAGTTTTGTATTTTCTGTATAAAAAGAAGATATTCTTCAGAGTATAAAAAGTAAACAGCCAGTTCGAACGAACTGGCTGTTTACTTTTTACAGCAGATTAGTTGCATAAATTCTTACTTTTGCAAGCTGAATAAAATGCAGAAACTATGTCGGTTCACAAAGAAATAAAGAGGGTTACTACCCATGTCCTTTCAGAAATGAAGCTGAGAGGAGAAAAAATTGCCATGCTCACTTCGTATGATTACAGTATGGCAAAGCTGGTTGATCAGGCTGGAATTGATGTTATCCTGGTTGGCGATTCGGCTTCGAACGTGATGGCCGGTAACGAAACCACGCTGCCAATTACCCTCGATCAAATGATTTATCACGGGAAATCGGTGGTGAAAGCGGTCAATCGCGCATTGGTGGTGGTTGATATGCCGTTTGGAAGTTACCAGGGAAATCCATTGGAAGCGCTAAATTCGGCAGTGAAAATTATGAAAGTAACTCATGCCGATGCGGTGAAAGTTGAAGGTGGAAAGGAAATCCTGGAGTCGGTTGAACGTATTTTGTCCGCCGGAATTCCGGTTATGGGTCATCTGGGATTGATGCCACAATCGATCAATAAATACGGAACTTATAACGTTCGAGCTAAAGAAGAGGCGGAAGCCAGCAAGTTGATTGAAGATGCCAAACTTTTGGAAGAGGCAGGGTGTTTTGCCCTTGTGCTCGAAAAAATTCCGGCAGAGTTGGGTGCAGAAGTTGCTCGGGCTCTGAAAATCCCGGTTATTGGTATTGGCGCCGGTGGTAAAGTTGATGGCCAGGTTTTGGTTGTTCACGATATGCTCGGGATTACACAAACATTTTCGCCACGTTTTCTGAGACGGTACCTGAATTTGGCAGATGAGATAACGGGCGCTGTGAATAACTACGTTCAGGATGTGAAATCGCAGGATTTCCCGAACGAACGAGAACAATATTAACGGTTTCGAGTTCCGGGTTTTTCCTTTAACTCGTAACATTTCAAAAAATAATTACTGAAAATGGAGATTATCTACGAAGACAACCATATCATTGCCATCAATAAAGCTTGTGGCGAGATTGTGCAAAGCGACAAAACCGGCGACGTTACGCTTATTGACAAAGTAAAAGAGTACGTTCGCGTGAAATACAATAAGCCCGGCGAAGCCTGGCTTGGTTCGCCGCACCGGCTCGACCGGCCAACAAGCGGCGTGGTTTTGTTTGCCCGCACCAGCAAGGCACTGACCCGCTTGAATGAGATGTTTCAGGATAAAGAAGCAATTAAAAAGACCTATTGGGCAGTGGTTGATGCGCTTCCGGAGCTGGAAGAGGACACGTTGCATCACTGGTTGCTGAAAGATGAGGCGAAGAACAAGTCGCACGCGCACAACAAGGAACGCCGGGGCGCAAAAGAAGCTATTTTGCACTATAAACACGTAGCTTCACTCAATAACTATCATTTGCTCGAAATCGATCTGAAAACCGGGCGTCATCACCAGATCAGGGCGCAATTGCACCGGATTGGCCTGCACATCAAGGGCGATTTGAAGTATGGCGCTGCCCGTAGCAACGACAATGGCGGAATCCATCTTCATGCCCGCAAAATCGAATTTATTCACCCGGTGACGAAATTGCCGATAAAAATAGTTGCCAGACCCCCAAAAGATCCAATCTGGAACGATCTGGTGCAGATTGACTACCTGAAAGACTAACAAAATAGAACAGAGGTTAATGCTTGACGAAAAGAATAATCGCGGGTTGCATATTGTTGACTTTCTGGTTTTTATCCCGATGTCGATTTTGTTGGTTATTCAACTGTCACACTTAAGTTTGCCTTATTTTTGGGACGAAGCGTGGTCGTACATCGTGGCTGTCAGGAAAATGGCTGAGGCTGGGCCAAGTCTTTTGCCCGGAGCAGTCCCGATTGATTATTGCAAAGGGCATCCGCAACTTTTTTATTTTTTATCAGCCTGTTGGTTTAACCTCTTTTCCGGAGAAATATGGTCTATGCGGTTTTTCGCGCTGATCGTTTCAATCGGGTTGTTGATTGCTTTTTATTTTGGTGTCAGGAAAATTAGTAACCAGCCGATTGCAGCAATGGGAGTAGTTCTGTTGGGTGTGCAGTCGATGTTTTTGGCACAATCCATTATGGTTTTGCCCGAAATGATGCTGTCGCTTTTTCTGATACTTGCTTTTTTTGCATTTGTTCGTTCGAACTATATGCTTTTTGCGCTCTGGGGAGCGTTAATGGTGGGTACAAAAGAGACCGCTCTTATTTTTGCTGTCGTTTTTGTGGCCTGCTATTTTATATTTGTTTCAGGAAAGAATAAAAAGGAGAACTCTAGCTTCAGGAACTTATTCCTAATCTTCATTCCGATATTAGCCTATCTTGTTTTCTTAGTCTTGCACCGTTGGGCTTTTGGCTCATTTTTTTACGGCGAACATCTGGGCTACATCAATTACCAATGGGCTACCGTTTGGAAAAAACTTGGGGGCGCATTTGTGACTGTTTTTGTTCATTATGGAAGGTTGCCCATAACGTTGTTCTTAATTGGTTCCGCCATTTTTCTCATTTGGAAGAAGATTGAAATCAGGAACAAAAGGGCATTGTTTGCTCTGGTTATGCTTATTCCGGCTTATCTTCTCTTCCTCAGCTTCAATTTTTATTCGCCGCGTTACACGCTGAGTATAGTGATTTTGGCAATTTTGGGTTTTGCATTACTGTTAGATTCATTTCCGGTTTCGGCCAGTTTTAAATGGGTATTTTCGATTGTTATAACCCTGGTTTGCTTATTTTATTCAACGAATAGTAAACGAGAAATTGATATCGACCTGGGTTATGTTGAGGTTATTGAAGTGAACCGGCAGATTGTAAAATATTGCGAGGAGAACAATTTTTACGATCAACCGATTGCCGCCTCTTTCAACATGAATTTTGCCTTAAAGGACAACCGATTGGGATTTCTTTCAGGCGGGAAAAGCTTTGAGAATGTGGAAGGACTTGATCGTTACCAGCAAAGCAAGTATGTAGTTTTCGAAACTACTACCGGAACGAACCCTGTTGTTGACTGGACGAAGCAACATTTTATCCTGAAAAAGGAGTTCCATAACAAACACGCTTTCGGATTTATATACGAAAACCCCTCTTTTTCGTCACCGTCAACGAACTCTCGTTAAAGATATTTCGGAAGCTCGGAAAACCGCTTTCTTTTCCGGATATAAAATTGAAAAACAATACTTAACGGCAACCTTTTTGTACTAGATGGTAAGTGATTGTTTTTTACAGTTTTGGATCTCTTGCTATGCAATGCAGGCAGCGAACGGTAGAAATGAAAATGCGCTTTTAATACGCTTCGAATGCCATTCAGGTTGAATTCCGCAAGCAACTTTACGGCTGCAACACCATCCAGTACCATTCTGAAAAAAATGACTTGGAAAAGTTGTCCTTTGGGTAGGTTTTTATAAAGCAAGTACAGGTTATTCCTGAAATTCAGGTAAAGTTTTCGCGGACTTTCATAGGGCAAGCTACCTCCGCCGAGGTGATAAACTGTACTTTCAGGAGTAAAAACTATGCGATAGCCTTGGTTTTGTAGTCGCCAGCACAAATCAATTTCTTCCATGTGCGCCCAAAAATTGGCATCAAATCCGCCTAACTCGTGGAATAATTTTGCCCTGACGAACATACAGGCTCCTGAAGCCCAAAAAATATCAGTTTGATTGTCGTATTGCCCTTGATCTTCTTCAATTTCATCAAATACGCGGCCCCGGCAAAACGGGTAGCCAAAATGATCGATAAAACCACCGGCAGCACCGGCATATTCGAAGTGGCTTTTCAGGTTGTAACTCAAAATCTTTGGCTGAACGGCAGCAATTTCAGGGTTGTTTCCCATTAAGCGAATTGGTTCGTCGAGCCAACCTTCAGTTACTTCCACATCCGAATTCAGGATGACGTAATAATTTGATTCAATTTGCTTTAGTGCTTCGTTGTAGCCACGCGCAAAACCGAAATTTTCCTTTAGGTCTAGTACTTCTACCTCAGGAAATTCACTTTGCAAAACTTGAATGGACTCGTCAGTCGAACCGTTGTCAGCCACCACGATGCGAACCGATTCACCTCGGCTAAATTCAATAACCGAAGGCAGAAACTGTTTTAGCAATTTTGCACCGTTCCAGTTGAGAATGACAATGGCAATACTGGCAGACATAGATTAATAGATTTGTTACTATGAAGAGAACCAATTAGTAATGGTCTCTTTTAGTTTTAAAAACGCCAAATCACTACAGCTTTTAAACGAAACTTGAGATGCTATTTGTTTATAAATTGAAGAAGACCTACGTTTCTTTGAAATGTATAGAGCTTTTTCAAATGCTTCTTTAGGCGAGTTAGGCTTTAAGCTATTTGAATCCATGTATCCTTGTTCTGCCAGCCATTGATAAAGAGATTCTGTATTTTTCCAGTTAATTACTTCTGCTAGTTTTCGAGATTTTATCCATATCCAGTTTTCCAGTTCAGGGTCAATAACTATAGCTTTTGAACGATTTGCCCAACCATTACAAGAAAGCGACCGTTCGACTTCTGCTTCCAATTCCGTTCTACTTAAGGATTCTTTTCCGCAACCTTCCTTATCAAAGATAATTAACGAATATCTGTATTTTTTCTGAAAAGCTTTCAAAAAATCAGATGATTGTGTCCGGCAGCCAGGGTCACGGTTGGTGTGTACGAAAATGTCAAAGTTGATTGGTGAGATTGCAAAAATATGCTGAAATCGGGGGATAAGGCCGCCGATACAGTCTCTCATATTTTGGTCGGCAACGAGTATAATTAAGTCTTTCATCCCAATACTCCGCTTGCGTACAACATACTGAGATTTGAATCGCCTTGCCAATCGGCAAGTAATGGGTGCTCTTCTCCTGAAACAATATCTGTTATCCCTTCTTCGGTTTTTGCAAAGCAAAGAACATCTCTCAAGTTTGCAATTCCGAGTATAACTGGAGAATGCGTTGCCAGTAAAATTTGAGCATCGTAAACAGAGGATAGCGACTGAAATACGGTTTCCATTACCTTGGGATGAACTCCATTTTCAGGTTCCTCAATCAGGAAAATACCATTAAAATCAGGAAGATAAGCGATTAGGGTTAATGCTAAAAGGCGAAGAGTCCCGTCAGATGCAGTCCAACTTGGCACCTCAATCCCATTATTATACTTGATTTTTAAGTATTTGAATTTTGTATCGGGAAATTCCCGAACATTAATTTCTTCAATATCGGGCAGAGCGGTTTTTACATGCTCCAGCCAGTCACCAAAAGCCGCCGGATGCTTTGACTTTAAATCTTCAATTACCCAAGGTAAATTTGATCCATCAGGTAGAAAATTTCGACCCTGCCCCGGACGACTTGATTCCCTTATCTTTTGGCTATTTAAAACTAATTTCTGAATATTTATATTTAAGTATTCTTTGAGCCATGTTGAGGCTGGGAATTTGCTCTCGTCGGCGGGTAGGTTAGCTAGTGATGATTTTTTATAACCCAATTTGAAACTTGGCATCCATCCTCCACTGCTTTTTGAGTAGATTTCCGGATAAAAATTATCATTCCCGAATGGATTTTTTTTTACAATAGGTTTACTATTTCCTGATGGAAATTTTTTGTTAAGTATTTCGCCTTTGGGTGAAAAGTCAAAATCCGGGAAAAGAGATCGTGCTACTAATCGCTGACTATCGAATGTTTTAAACAATATCAAACGTTCTCCTTTTATTGCATGTTCGTTGGTTTCCGATAATCCTATTTTAAGCTCATACCGAACGAATTTCATTTCGGTGCTTTCTTCCATTAGTTTATTTACCGATTCAGGAATTTTGCATTCAATTGCCATTTCAATATCCCCTTCATTCCCAGACCATGTCAGATCATAATAGTTAGGAGATCGGATAATTATCGCTTCATCAACACCTTTGTTTACAATGTCAGAGATAAATGTAATGACATCCAGAAAAGTGGTTTTTCCGCTGGCATTTGGGCCAACCAGAATTTGAAAAGGATTCAGATTCTGAGAAATTCGCTTTAGGCACCTATAATTTGAAACTTCGATTCTGGAAATCATTTTATATCTATTTCAGGTAAAGGTAAATGTTTACGCTAAATGTTTGTTTACAATACCATAAAATTCGTCAAAATAATTGGCATTGCAAGCAATCATTTCGCCACCAAATAAATAGTTTTCGCCGCCATTAAAATCGCTCAGTTTACCTCCGGCCTGTTTCAGGATAATAATTCCGGCAGCAACATCCCACGGGTGCAAAGCATGTTCGTAAAAACCTTCGAAACGGCCCGAGGCTACATAGGCTAGATCGGCGGCGGCCGAACCTAAACGGCGCATACCATGCGAGTTGCGCATAAAAAAGTTCATGGCCTCTAAATAGTTGTCAAGTTTCGAGAAATCGTAGTACGGAAACCCGGTTGCAATCAAGGAATCAGCAGTAGTTGCAGCTTTCGAAACCTGTATTTCGCGGCCATTCAGGTATGCTTTACTTCCTTTCCAGGCATAAAACATTTCGTCAAGGCTGATTTCATAAATTACGCCCAGCACAATTTCGTTGTCTTCCATCAACCCAATGCTGACGCAAAATGGCGAGAGCCCATGAATGTAGTTGGTTGTTCCATCCAACGGATCGATTACCCAGCGGTACTTTTCGCCATTGTCAGTGGCAGTTCCTTCTTCGGCTATAAATCCTGAACCGGGCAATAATTCTCGAAGTTTAGCCACAATTTTTGCTTCTGCTGTTTTGTCAACATAAGTTACCATGTCGGCTTTGCCTTTGTGGATAATGTCTTCCGAAGAAAATTTATGTCTTTCTCCGTTGATAAACTGGCCTGCTTCTTTCGCCAGTTCCTGAACTTGTTTGCAAAGTATTTCGAGGTTCATGTTTCTTAGAGTTGTATTGTTGTCGTTGTTATAATTGTTGCCTGGTTATCCTTTCCCGGTCTCCCATTTAGGCAGTTACCGTTCCCCAAACGTTTCCATTCGGCAAAATGTTTTCAAGTTTAACCATTCTGATCTGGTTTTCCATTCCTTCCTGAAAGTTGGTTTCCACGCGGATATAGTTGTCGGTAAATCCTGAAATGTTCCTTTTATCTTTTTCTTCTTCAAAAAGCACCTCGCGAATGGTACCCAGATGCTGGCTATAAAAGTAGTCGGTTTTTCGTTCCGAAAGACTGATGAGTCGTTGCGTTCGTTGCTTTCGTTCGTCAACCGGAATAACCGGTTTTATCTCCAGCGCTTTTGTTCCCGGTCGTTCAGAATACGGGAAAGCGTGTAATTGCGATACATCCAGATCGGCAATAAAACGGTACGAATCCCGGAAAAACTCGTCGGTTTCGCCGTTGGTTCCGGCAATGACATCAACGCCAATAAAAGCGTGCGGAAGTTCTTTTTTGATTTTTGCCACGCGGCTTTCGAATACTTCGCGTTTATATTTTCGTTTCATCAATGCCAAAACGTCGTTCGATCCCGACTGCAATGGTAAATGAAAATGCGGCATGATTCGCTGCGATTGTGCTGCAAATTCAATGATTTCATCCGTTAACAGGTTTGGCTCAACCGACGAAATGCGGATCCGTTTCAGTTCTTCGATTTTATCCAGTTCGCGCAACAAGTCAATAAATTCTTCGCCAGTCGATTTGCCGAAATCGCCAATATTTACGCCAGTCAGGATGATTTCGAGCGTTCCTTTGGCCACAATCTCGCGAGCTTCGGCAGCAGTGTTGGCAATGGTGTCGTTGCGGCTGCGGCCACGCGCAAACGGAATGGTGCAATAGGTACAGTAATAATCGCATCCATCCTGAACTTTCAGGAAACTTCGGGTGCGGTCGCCATACGAATAGGCGTGGAAATAATTACGCATTTCCCTGGGCTTATGGATGTGAATTTCTGTCTGCTCTTTTTTTTGCAGGTTGCCCAGGTAATCAGTTATGTTTTGCTTTTCAGAAGATCCGATGATTAGATCAACACCTTCGATTTTCTCAATGGTCTCGGGCTGGAGTTGGGCATAGCAGCCGGTTACAACAATTAAGGCACCGGGATTTTTTCGAATGGCCTGTCGAATGATGTTTCGGGTTTTTTTGTCGCCCTCGGCAGTTACTGAGCATGAGTTGATTACCACGGCATCGGCATTTTCGGTGAATTCCACCCGTTCGAATCCAAGTTCTTCAAAGCGGCGGGCAATGCTCGATGTTTCCGAAAAATTGAGTTTGCACCCGAGCGTGTAAAACGAAGCTTTTTTGCCTGAATATTCCATTAAAGTCTTTCCCATCTTCTGAAAATCAGGCCGCAAAAATAAAGAATATTGTCCGTTTGCTAAAGCGAAACAACAAAGGATAACTCAACTTTCATATTGCGACGATATCCTTTAGCGTCTGCTTAAAAAAATGATGCAATTCTACAACAGGTCGCTGGCCAGTTCTGCCAAATAGCTTCGTTCGCCTTTCACCAGGTTGACATGCGCAAAAACCTCGTGATCTTTCATTTTCTCGGTCATGTAAGCCAGCCCGTTCGACTTCATATCCAGATAAGGCGAGTCAATTTGCTGAAGGTCGCCTGTGAAAACCAGCTTGGTGCCTTCGCCTGCGCGGGTGATGATGGTTTTTATTTCGTGCGGAGTCAGGTTTTGTGCCTCGTCGATAATGAAATAAGAGTTCGACAAGCTTCGTCCGCGAATGTATGCCAATGGTGTAATGATCAACCTTTCTTCCTTCAGGAGCTCTTCAATTTTTTGGTATTCGGTGCTTCGTGGATTGTAATTGTGCTTGATTACCGCAAGATTGTCGAACAATGGCTGCATATACGGGTTGATTTTTTCCTGTGCGTCGCCCGGCAAATAACCTAAATCGCGGTTACTTAAGGCAACGATGGGGCGTGCCAGTAAAATTTGTCCAAAGCTCTTGTGTTGTTCCAACGCGGCAGCCAGCGCTAACAGAGTTTTTCCTGTTCCGGCTTTGCCTGTCAGGGCAACGAGTTTAATATCAGGATTAAAAAGTGCATCCAGACTGAATGTTTGTTCAGCGTTTCTGGGTTTTATTCCGTATGCGGTTTTCTTTTCAACCCGTGCCATTTTTTTTAGGCCACCATCATAACGACCCAAAACACTGGCTTTTGGCGATTTAATGATGTAATATTCGTTTATTTCGGGAGCTTGTTGTAGGTTCATCAAATCAAGCGAAAGTGTTCCCTCGTTGTACAGTTTTTCGATCAGTACATCATCAAAATTCGTTAGTTCGGTGACGCTTTTGTTGATGTGTTGAATGTCTTTAACCTTGTCGTTGTAGTAATCTTCGGCCTGAATTCTCAACGATTTGGCCTTCATCCGCAGGTTGATGTCTTTTGAAACCAGAATGGTTGGCTGATCAGGAAATTTTTGCCCAATGTGCATGGCAATGGCCAAAATCCGATGGTCGGGAATATCTTCTTTAAACGAATGTTTCATTTCTTCGGGAATCGGTTTGCCTGCTTCAATAATGAGCTTTCCTTTATCGGGCCCCAGTTTTATTCCGCCGTTGAAAAGTTTGTCGCCCACAATTTCGTCGAGTTCGCGCACAAATTCGCGCGCCTGAAAGTTTATGGGGTCATTTCCTCTTTTGAATTTATCCAATTCCTCAAGCACCGTAATTGGAATTACAATGTCGTTGTCCTGAAATTGGTAAATGCTGGTATGATCATGTAAAATCACATTCGTGTCAAGAACAAAAATTTTGGTTTGCTTTTTCTTCGCCATCGCCGTCCATCATTAAGATTTGCATAAAATTAGGAAAATAAGCACGGAATAAGTCCGAAAGGGCCTAATTTTGCGGTTGTATTTTTTAACGACGTCATGTTGATAAGTTTCTTTTATGCAATCATATACTGAAGTTTTGGAATTTTTGTACAGCCAGTTGCCCATGTTTCAACGCTTGGGAGCGGCTGCCTATAAAAATAATCTGGATAACACGTTGCGGCTCGACGAAATGTTCGATCATCCGCATCGAACTTTCAAAAGCATTCATATCGCAGGAACAAACGGGAAAGGATCGGTGTCGCACATGCTGGCTTCGGTTTTGCAGGAGGCTGGCTACAAAACGGGTTTATACACGTCGCCGCACCTGAAAGACTTTCGCGAGCGCATCCGGGTGAATGGAGAAATGATAACAGAAAAAGCAGTTGTTCAGTTTGTTGAATTGTACCAAGCGAAAAATATTCAGGAGAAATTAGAGCCGTCATTCTTTGAACTGACCGTTTTGATGGCGTTCGATTATTTCCGAAAAATGGAAGTTGATGTGGCTGTTGTAGAAGTTGGCCTTGGCGGGAGGTTGGATTCTACCAACATAATCGCGCCAGAGGTTTCGGTGGTTACCAATATTAGCTTCGATCATGTGAACCTGTTGGGCGACACCTTGCCCAAAATTGCTGCTGAAAAGGCCGGAATTATTAAACAGGGCATTCCGGTGGTAATTGGCGAAACACATGACGAAACGGCTTCGGTTTTTAAAGAAATTGCTAAAACCAGGCAATCGGAGATTTGGTTTGCCGACCAGGAATATCAAACTGATTACTCGATGTTAACGATTGATGGCAAACAAAGCTTGAATATTCAAAAAAATGGCAAGCTGTTTTACGCCAGCCTGAATTTGGATTTGCTCGGAATTTACCAGCGCCACAATGTACCAACAGTGTTGAAAATAATCGATGTTTTGAATGAAAGAGGTTGGAAACTGACGGAAGAAACCGTTAGAAGGGGATTGCTAAATACAATTACCAATACCGGTTTGCTTGGTCGCTGGCAAATTATCGGGCACAATCCGCTCACGGTTTGCGATACCGGGCACAACGAAGCCGGAATAAGGCTGGTGGTTGAGCAAATCAATCAAACAGCTTGGAAGAACCTGCATATGGTTATTGGAATGGTGAACGACAAGGACCAAACCAAAGTTTTGTCGCTGTTGCCCACCAATGCAACCTATTATTTTACAAAAGCATCGATCCCGAGAGCCACTGAACCGGAAGAGCTAAAATGCAAAGCCGAAGCCTTCGGATTAAAAGGAAATTGTTATCCTTCTGTTCGTGAGGCACTTTCTGTAGCCCTTGCCAGTGCTGGGAAAGACGATTTGGTGTTTGTTGGTGGAAGTACTTTTGTGGTGGCCGAAATTTTTTAATTTTTTTTCGTCAGAACGCTTGCAGAATTGAAAAATGGACATATCTTTGCAACGCTTTTAAAAACAAAGCGCGTTCACAAAAAAACAAAAAAGAGGGCGGTTAGCTCAGCTGGTTCAGAGCATCTGGTTTACACCCAGAGGGTCGGGGGTTCGAATCCCTCACCGCCCACGAAAAAAGGAGAACAAATTTTGTTCTCCTTTTTTCGTGGTATTTATTCTGTTATTTAAATTGATATTATAGAAAGTATTCTTCATAATATTAGTCCATAAATTATTAAGAATCTTTTTAAATTACTAGATAGCTTTTTTTTCTTTTCTTTTCTTTTTATATTTGAATACTTTTCAACATTTAGTATCATAGTTTGTTGACGTCTTAAAAGATTATACCGATGCCATTTGAAAAATCTGAAATCGAACTTTATAGTGATTATGTTAGAAATTTAGCGGACAAAAAGAGTAATGAAATCTATCGGAATTCAGGTGCTCTTCATGCTTCAGTTGTTTTCTCCAATATGTTTAGAACTTCTGAAAAACAGATTCGTATTTTTTCTAGAAGTTTAGGGCATAAAGTGACAAGTAACGAGGAGTATTTACAAGAGTTAAAAAATTATTTGGAGCGAGGAGGTATTCTGTCCGTGATGCTTGAAGAATGTGTTGATGAAAGTTCAGATGGTATTCGTAGCTTATTTAAGTTATTTCGTGAGCAGGTTAAAATTAAGACTGGCGTTGGAAAGAAATTTGCGTATAAACAGGAAGATGGGGATATGATATCAATTCATTTTGCTACAGCAGATAGTAGAATTTATCGTGTTGAATTTGACACAAATGGTCATAAAGCTAGAGGCTCCTTTAATCAAAAGGAGGATACAGAAAAGCTTGAAGCTATATTTGATCAAGCTTTTGCCGAAGCTTAAATAAACGCTTGAATATTTGATGGAAATTTTTGACTTTAACTCTTACTGGAGTTTTATTTTAACGGTAAGTTTTGCTTATGCTTTTGCCGATAAAAACTTTGCTAGACAAATTTTTTATTATTTCAAGTATATGTCTTGGGATGAAAGGCAAAATAAGTTTTATTCGCAGGCATCTATGCTTACCAATTTTAAAGAGCAACTTGATACTTTAAAGAAAGCTGGTAATGACGTTCACCAAAAGGAATATGTGGCGTTTCGAGTAAGACTGGAAGAATCTATTAATGATCATAGGGTAAGTTTTGAACGTTTTGAAAGACTTGATACCTCCAGATTTTTAACTCGGAATTTTAAAACACTTTCTTATTTAGCTGGAATTTTTGCTATTCTTTTGATCATTAGTGGAGCATTCGTTAGAAGATCAGTAAATGAGGATGTTGTATACGGAGGAATCCGGTGGGGCATTTACAGTTGGGGTTTTATTATTATTTCCCTTTTCTTATTAGACGTAATCCCATTCTTGCGAAAGCGAGGAATACAACTCCATTTTTCAAGTTCTATCCTTTTTGTGTTGATTATTTTGATTATAATTCATTTTAGATCCTATTATGTTTGTAATCACCTTTCATTAAATATTTACTTTCCGAGAAATCAGGTATTGATCATGCTACTAGTAACAAGTATATCGCACATAGTTTTATATTTTTTATTTGCAATAGCTTTTACCTTTAACAGGATTCGATTGACAGACAGAAACTTAAAAAAGTTGGAGGAGACAATAGATTCATTAAAGGTCGAACTAGAAAAATTTATTACTTTCGACAAGTGGTCAATTGATCTCATACAATCAACAAAATCCTGATTTTATTGCTATTGTTGACACACTTAATAGTCCGAATTTCTTCCCGAAGCCTTTATTAACCCTTTCAGAAGCTCGTTGAATTTCTTTGCCTTTTGGAGCTCCTCGATGCTTTGTTTCATTCGGAAACGCCACTTGTGGCGAACGTTGGCCGGGTAATTGATTTGTTCTGCCTGGGTTTTTTCCCACCTGAAATCGCTATCCATTGCAATTAAATCCTGAATGGGCAGAGTTACCCACATGGCAGGCGAATACAAATGCTGCGTAATAATTTGCTGGCAAATCCACGGTTCTGCATAATAAGGAGCCTGCCCCGGATTACCTAACTCCTGATTGTGAAACAACTGGGTCTTGGCACGGTCTTCTTCCCACCATCCGCGAATAGTGGACATATCGTGGGTTGAGGTGGTACAAACCGACAAATAAGGCGCATCGGCCGGATGGGCAAACTGAATCGTCGGATTTTTTGGCATTCGCTGAATCTCGAGACTTAAAATTCCCAACTCTTTCATCGCTTGGGGCACACAATCGGGTATCATACCCAAATCTTCGCCGCAAACCAGCATATTCCCAACCGAAACTATTATTGGTAGTTTTTCCATGCCTTTGTGGTGCCAGAATTCGTCGTGGCGATGGTAGAAATAGTCGGTGTAAAGGCCATTCAACTGCTCTTTGGTCCAATCGTCGAGCTCGGCGAACGAACTGGTTTTTTGCATCGAAATGCGTGGGTGCCATTGGTCGTAGCCGGTCGAAACAAACAACACATTCGCTGCCAAATCGAACAATCCATCGCGTATTTTGCGGCTGGCACCGTCCAGTTCTTCTTCCTCAATGTCTTTCAGAAAATGTTGGTTTATTTTCTGTTGGGTATCGTATTCATCTTTTAGTTTGAAGTGGTTATGCCCCAGGTCGTCGAGATAAGTCCTGATTACCTTTTCAGTGGCCTCTCCGAACAACGAATCCAGGATGTGACGGCGGATATACGGTTTGGCAAAGCGTTCGTAATTGAAGTAAATGCCATAATTGCCAATTTCTTTTGCTGATAAGGGTAGCGCGGGATTAAAATGCCCCAGCAATGCTTCAACGGCGTCTGTTGGCACTTCCCAAATACGGAAAAAACCGAGAATGTGATCGATGCGGTAGGTGTCAAAATAATCGGCCATTTTCTTCATGCGTTTAATCCACCATTGGTAGCCATCTTTCGCCATTTCGTCCCAGTTGTAAGTAGGGAAGCCCCAGTTTTGCCCCTTCACCGCAAAATCGTCGGGTGGGGCGCCTGCTTGCCCGTTCAGGTTAAATAAATGTGGTTCTATCCAGGCTTCCACGCTGTTTGGGCTAATGCCAATCGGGATGTCGCCTTTCAGGATAATGCCATTTTTTCGGGCATAATTGGCAACTTCTTTCAATTGTTTGTCGAGGTGGTATTGTATGAAATAGTGAATGGCGATGTCGGTCCACGCCGGCGAACCGGGCGAGCAAAGTTGCTCGATTTTAGCCTGATTGTAGTTGGCAAATTCGCCCCATGTGCGGAAATCGGGCGATTTCATTTTGTCGCGCAGGTAAACAAAGGCTGAATAAGGCACAAGCCATTCTTTGTTGGCGTCGAAGAATTGCTTAAAATCTTTGGAATTTAACAATTTGTCGCCATCCTGATCGAAAATGAGTTTGTAGTAGCGCGATTTGTGTTTCAGCACTTCAGGATAATTCACCTGGGTTTCCTCGTTAAGTTTCGCCTGCAAATTGGCAAACTCGGACATGGCTTTTCCGTCGTTCAAAGGGCCAATATTTTCGAGGTTGAGGTAAATCGGATGGAGCGCCATCACCGAAATCGATTTGTAAGGGTAGGAGTCGAGCCAGTTGTGCGAGGCAATGGTTTCGTTCACCGGAAGTATTTGGATCATCTTCATTCCAATTTGTTTGGCCCAGTCGATAAAATCAAATAAGTCGTTGAATTCACCGACTCCAAAGCTGGTGTCGGAGCGCAGCGAAAATACCGGGACCGCCACTCCGGAGCCTTTCCACAACCCCAACGGATACCGGAAATGTGCATCCGTTTTTACATATAGAAGCGATTCTCCTGCGACAGGAATTTCGTTCAGACAGCGGTTTTCGCCTTCTTCGAGCGTTACCACCTCTTTTTTGCCGATGTCCCAGATGCCGTATTTGTATTGAATCGGAAATTTCAGTTTTGAAGCGTCAATTTGGCCGGCCCAAAGCGGGAAACTTTCGCCGCAATTCAGGACTACAGCCTTGCTTTTATCCCAATTACCCAACTGTTCCTGATCGCCCAGAATGCATATTTTATAACCGGAACTGATTCGCGGAACTTCGATTTGGAATTGTAAAGCACTTTTCGCCTTGGTTATTTCAATTCCGGCTTTGTTTGTTCCCGGCTTCATAATCACATTCAGGAACGATGACGTGAAAAATGGACGTTCTTCCTCAGCCGGGTCACGCCAGATGTCGTCAATAAATGTGTTTTCCGGCTGAATATTCTCAATGTCGAGTACGTGATTGGGGCCCCATTCCCAACGCGTTTCACCCGATTGGTCTTTCATCAGGTATTTGTATTCGATTTTCTCTTTGTTGGGGCGGGCGTCCAACGTAATTCTCCAAAAGCTTTCGCCGTGATAATCCATTCTCAACGCCTTGTTTTTATTCCACGTTCCCAGCGTTTTAGTAGAACCAACGAGGTATAAATCTTGTCCGGGAATGGTTTGGTAATGAATATTTAAAGTAATTCGCATGACGTCAGTTTTGTTTGATGGTGAAAATTAGAAAATAGCAAACCCACAAATCAACCGAAAAGGTACAAAAAAATGTTGTGGCTCAAATGTCTCGCGGGCAATTTCTACGAGTTTTCAATCGGCAGTTCTTTTTAATTACATTTGCCCAACGAAATTTAAAACCAACAGATGAATAGATTTATTCCATTGATTGCCGGAGCAGCATTATTTTTTGCTTCATGCTCCGGACCAACGAAAACAAAGCCAATCGCTCAGGATCGGCTGACTGATTTTGTCGATCCATTTATCGGAACCGGGTTTCACGGCCATACTTATCCTGGTGCGGCCTATCCTTTCGGGCAGATACAATTGAGCCCCGACAACGGAACGCAAGGCTGGGATTGGTGTTCGGGTTACCATTATTCCGATAGCATTGTCGCCGGGTTTAGTCACCTTCACCTTAGCGGAACCGGCATTGGCGATTTGGCCGACATTTCGTTCTTACCTGTAACTTCGGAAGTGACTTTCCAAAAGGACGAAAAAAATGCTGATTTTGTGAATCGTTATTCAGGTAAATACAGCCATTCAGGAGAAGTTGCAAAACCAGGTTACTATGCGGTTACCCTGAAAAACAACCAGGTAAAAGCTGAATTTACGGTAACCGAACGTGCCGGATTACACCGTTATTCGTTTCCTGAAACTGGCGAAAAGAACGTGATTATCAATCTTGGTTTTGCCATCAACTGGGACAAGCCGTACCAAACTTCGCTAAAAGTTGTGGATGACAAGCTGGTAACCGGGGTTCGGCTTTCGAACGGTTGGGCCAAGGAGCAGCATGTGTTTTTTGCAGTTCGCTTTTCGTCGCCAATTACCAAGTCGGCCATCGAAAATGTAGGCGGCGATGCCCGTACGGTGGGCGTTTTCAGCTTTGGCGAAAAACAGGTGCTGGCAAAAGTTGGAATTTCATCAGTAAGTGTTGAAAATGCCGTTGCCAACCTCGATGGTTCATTACCTGGTTGGGATTTTGAAGCAACAGCCAAAGCTGCTTCGGATGCCTGGGAAAAAGAATTGGCGAAAATTCAGATTCAGTCGAACGACAAAGATCAGAAAACCATTTTTTATACTTCGCTTTACCACACGTTGGTTGCTCCGGCCCTGTTCTCCGATTCGAATGGCGAATTTAAAGGCATTAACGGCGAAACTCAAAAAGCAACCGGGTACAATCGTTACACGGTTTTTTCGTTGTGGGACACTTATCGGGCTTTGCACCCGTTATTTACATTGACACAGCAGTCGCGCGTGAACGACATGGTAAAAACGATGCTCGATCAATACAAGCAGACTGGAGTTTTACCCGTTTGGGAACTTGAGGGCAACGAAACCTGGTGTATGGTGGCCAATCATTCTATTTCGGTGGTTGCCGAAGCTATCCTGAAAGGAATTGGCGATTTCGATGTTCAGCTGGCTTACGAAGCGATGAAGGCTACATCGATGGCCGACCGCGACGGGATGGGCTTTCACGATAAGTTGGGATATATTCCAGCCGATAAAATAGAGCAATCGGTGGCCAAGGCTGAAGAAGTTTGTGTTGACGACTGGGCCGTTGCCGCAGTAGCGCAGAAATTGGGCAAAACCGAAGATGCTGCTTATTTTGCCAAACGCGCGCTTAATTACCGGAATTATTTCGACAAGGAAACTGGCTTCATGCGCGGAAAACTGAGCAATGGCAAATGGACATCGCCATTCGACCCGGTTTATTCGAAACACGAAGGTAGCGACTACACCGAAGGAAATGCCTGGCAATATTTGTGGCTGGCTCCACAGGATGTAACCGGTCTGATTGAATTGCTGGGCGGCAAGGAAGCTTTTGCCAATAAGCTGGAAGGTTTATTTTTGGCTGAGGGCGTAAAAGGCGAAAATGCTTCTCCTGATATTTCAGGATTGATTGGCAGCTATGCGCACGGAAACGAACCTGGCCATCACACCACTTTCCTGTTTAATTACGCCGGAAAAGCCTGGCGCACACAAGAGCTGAACCGCCAGATTCAGACTGAAATGTACACCACCAAGCCCGATGGTTTGTGCGGAAACGAGGATTGCGGGCAGATGTCGGCCTGGTATGTGCTTAGCGCAATGGGCTTTTACCCGGTAAATCCTTCGGAATTGCAATACCAGTTTGGTTCGCCAATTGTTCAGGAAGCTAAACTGGAAGTTGCTTCGGGTAAGTTCTTTACCATGAAAGCGCCACAGGCATCGAAAGAAAATAAATACATTCAGGAAGTAAAACTGAACGGACAGAAGCTCGACCGCAGTTACATTACTCATCAGGAGATTATGGATGGCGGTACCCTCGAATTCACCATGGGACCGCAACCCAATAAAGAATTGTTTAAATAGAACGATGAAAGTCATTAGTCCTTGGGAAAATCTTGAAATCGTTTTTCTATTGACTAATGACTTTCCTTTTTCTAATTCAGGCTGTCAACCCGCAACGAATCGACCAGTTGAATGAAATGCGCGCTGTCGGCAACCAAGGTTCGCTGGCTATAAATAGAGTCGCTTGCGCCGATTTTTCCAGCTTCGAAAAAGGATTGCGTATTAATGGCCGAGAAAAAAACGACCAGCGAAATGGTGGCAAATTTGACGCCGAGCCCTTGCCCCGAGAACATCCATCCGAAAAACGAAGCAAACGAATTTTGCCTGACTTTCGATTTTCCCGATTTCAGCATGTACGAATACATCAGCCGCTCTTCAATGGCTTGGTCGGGTTTGCCAACCCGGTCGTTTTGAAGCAATTGGGTAAACAGTTGGTTCGAATTTTTTTTAGTCATGGCAATCGATCTTAAAATTCAACTTCATCTTTTAAATAATTCAGCTTTTCAGCCAGCACTTTCCTGGCATGAAACAGGCGCGATTTCACGGTTCCTTCGGGCAAATCCAATATTTCAGCCACATCTTTTATCGAAAATCCTTCGCGGTAACGCAGCAGGAATGCCGAGCGATGTTCTTCGCCCATCTGGTCGAGCGTATCAAAAATCTTTTCTACAATTTGCCCGGGCTCAATGCTTTTATCGTCGATAAAATCAAGTTCAGGTTCATAGCTCTCTGTGGCGTAGTATTCCTGGCGCACTTCCCTTCGCCGGTATTCGTTTTTACACATGTTGTTGGCAACCGAGTAAAACCATGTGGTGAACGAGTATTTGGGGTTATAGCTTTCCGGCTTTTCAATCAGTTTCATAAACAGTTCCTGCAAAAAGTCGTTGGCCTGTTCGGGCGAGTTGCCCAACATCCGGTAGAAATAATAGAACATCCGATCCTTGTACCGGTTATACAGTTCGGCAAAAGCAGCCTGGTCGCCGTAAACGATTTGCTGCATTAGCTCGTTGTCAGTCAGAATTTTATTTTTTCTTCGGAAAATCAAGGCGCCGGTTTCTTAAGAATTAGCCACATCAAAGCAATATACGATCCAATAATCAGGATTGGGGCCAGGGTTATCCGCCTGAAACTGAAAATTTCTTCGTTGAAAACATTCGGGTTATCCGAGCCGCCACCACTCATCAGTATGAAGCCCAAAATTAATAAACAGACAATGAGGACCAACCTGATGTATTGTTTTTTCTGAAAAATCATTATCGTTTTTTCTTCTGTACACCCGAAAAGTAAAAGGTTCAGAGAAAAGCAAAAAAAATCGCCACGGGCAAAAAAGCCAATGACGATCTATTTTTGTCAAAACCTAAAAATCAAATTCTTCCCCACGGTATGGCAGCTAAAATAACGACCAGCGCCAGCGAATAGAATATGGTAGCAACACGAAATTTGGAAACGTCGGTTGCTGCTTTTTTCGACTTTGCGCGCCCAATGTGAACCAAAACCACGGCGATTAACATCATTGCAACGTGTTCGACTGCGTAAAAACGCAAGTCGGCATTTTTCATAGCGGCGCCAAAATCGGTAAACGCGGCTTGCGTAATCGGGCTTAAAAAAGCGTATAACACCAAGCCAATCAATAGTTGAATGTCCATCAGTGAGGTGAAAACCACCCCCATCAGGTTGTCTGTTTTCTTCCAGCGTTGATTTCCAAACCAGCCAATCAGGTATTTTACCAATGTTGTGATCAGGCTGAGCAAAAGTAACCAACGTAGGGTATCATGTAAATGTAAGAATCCGGTGTACATATTTTCTGAAATTTATTGTTTTGAATCTAAACGAATAAAGCCGGATTTGGTTGAGTAGATTTTCTCTAAAAGATATTGAATCCTTCGATTGTTCGGGATTCGGGCTTGGGATTCATGGAATCATTGGAAAAAAAAAGAATTTTAATGTCTTTTATCTATGTTTCAGAATATCGAACTTGATTGATGATATTAATCAAAAATGGTATGGTGTATTGGGTTAAATCTTTATGTTTGAGCTACGAAATCAAAAACCTAAAATCAACTTTATGCTCCATTCGAAAAGCAAACTGCTCTTCTTGCTTGTGCTAACAATATTCCTGAGTAGTAAAAACCTGGTTGCGCAGGAACAAAACTGGACGCACTTTCGGGGCTCTGGCCTGAATGCAATATCCGAATCGGTCAATCCGCCAACAAAATGGGGCGAAACCACCAATATCCGCTGGAAAACCGATTTGCCCGGCAAAGGATGGTCGTCGCCGGTTGTGCTCAATAATCAAATCTGGCTCACGTCGGCTACCGAAGATGGCAAAAAGATGAATGGCTTGTGCCTTGATTTTAATTCAGGAAAAATACTGCACGACATTGTTTTGTTTACGCCCGATTCGGTTCAGGGAAAACATTCGATAAACACGTATGCAACGCCAACGCCGTGCATCGAAAAAGGGTTTGTTTACCTGCATTTTGGCACTTTTGGCACGGCCTGTGTCAGCACGTCGGATGGGAGAGTGATTTGGAAACGTATCGACTTAAACTGCAATCACGTGCAGGGACCGGGTTCATCTCCAATTATTTATAAGAATCTGCTTATTTTGCATCTCGAAGGAGTTGATGTGCAATACCTTGTTGCCTTGGATAAATCAACCGGAAAAACAATCTGGAGAACAGAACGGCCAGCAAAGGTTTATGAACCGCTCACCCCAATTGGCAAGAAAGCATATATTACGCCGCTGATTGTCAATGTAAAAGGAAAAGACTTGCTGGTGTCGAACGGATCGGCTATTTGCCAGGCGCTTGATCCCGAAACCGGGAACGAAATCTGGCATATTGTCCAGGGAACCGACTCGACCATTGCTATGCCTGTTGCCGAAAATGGGCTGGTTTACTTTATTCCCGGGTTTGTTAGTCCGCCCGAAGGCGAAAAATACACCGAATTGATTGCTGTTAATCCTGATGGACAAGGAGATATTGCCAAATCGAACCTTGTTTGGAAGCTAAAAATCCCGGTTTTGCAATTGCTCACACCTTTGTTGAAAAATGGGCTGATTTATATGGTTGATACCCAAAATAATTTGCTTTGTATCGATGCCAGGACGGGAGCCGTTGTTTATAATCAGAAGGTGAAAAGTAAGCATTATGCTTCGGCGGTTTTTGCCAATGGACTGGTTTATTTCATTTCAGGAAAAGGCGAAGCGACTGTTTTGAAGGAAGGCAGAAAATTCGAAGTTGTTGCTGAGAATAAGCTTCCGGGCGAAGTATTTGCAACACCAGCCATTCTTCGCGACCAGATTTTGCTGCGGACTGACAAAAGTTTGTACTGTATTCAGGCAAGATAATCAAGATTCTATTTTGCGAACCTGATTTTAATACCAAAGCTATTTATCGCAAGGTTATTTTTCAAAGATTTTTACAAGTGACTGAAATTTCAATGTGTTGTTTTTCAACCAAATTTCGCATCACTTGTTTTGCTTTATTTCAGACAAAAGAATCTTTTTTATAATAACCTAATTTAATTTAGCAATGGTACCAAAAATTCACAGTTTAGGCGGTTATATCCACGAGTATCAGAAAAGTCTGGCTAATCCTGAAGCCTTTTGGGCGGAGGCAGCCGAAAGTTTTTACTGGCGAAAACGCTGCGATAAAACCCTGGACTGGGAATTTGAAGTACCAACAGTGAAATGGTATTCAGGAGGAAAACTCAATATTACTGAAAATATTTTCGAAAAGAACCTTTACACAATTGGTAATCAGCCTGCCATAATTTGGGAGCCTAATAACCCGGAAGAATCAGGCCGAACGCTTACTTACGCAGAGCTTTCAATTGAAGTAAACCGGTTTGCAAACGCGCTTAAAAACCTTGGCGTAAAAAAGGGCGATCGTGTGGCTATTTACATGCCAATGATACCGGAACTGACCATTGCCATGCTGGCTTGTGCCCGAATTGGGGCTATTCATTCGGTAGTATTTGCAGGCTTTTCTGCGGCATCGCTGGCCGACCGAATTAATGATGCCGAATCGAAAGTGGTATTGACAGCCGATGGCGGTTTTCGCGGAGAGAAAATAACTCCGTTAAAAGACATTGTTGACGAAGCGTTAACTAATTGCCCGGCAAAGCAAACCGTGGTTGTTTACCAGCGAACAAAACTTCCGGTTAATATGGTTGCCGGGCGCGACATTTGGTGGCACGACGCCGTTAACGGACAATCGGATGTGTGCGAGGCTGAGGAAATGGATGCCGAAGACATTCTTTTTATTCTATATACTTCGGGATCAACCGGAAAACCTAAGGGAATTGTGCACACCACTGCCGGATACATGGTTTACTCGGCTTACACGTTCAAAAACGTTTTTCAGTATAATGCTGGTGATGTTTATTTTTGCACGGCTGACATTGGCTGGATTACCGGCCATTCGTACATTGTTTACGGTCCGCTCCTGAATGGCGCACAAACACTGATGTTTGAGGGAACTCCAACATGGCCCGATGCCGGACGTTTTTGGGACATTGTTGATAAATACAAGGTGAACCAGTTTTATACCGCTCCAACTGCCATCCGGTCGTTGCTGGCAATGGGCAACGGGTTCGTGGTTAACAAAGATTTGTCGTCGCTTAAAGTGTTGGGAACCGTTGGCGAGCCCATCAACGAGGAAGCCTGGCACTGGTACCACGACCATATTGGGCGCAACCGTTGCCCGATTGTGGATACCTGGTGGCAAACCGAAACAGGCGGAGTGATGATTAGCCCGCTTCCCGGAATTATTCCCACGAAACCATCGTTTGCAACTTTGCCTTTGCCCGGAATTCAACCTATTATTGTTGACGCCGAAGGAAAGGAACTGCAAGGCAATAGTGTGAAGGGAAATTTGTGCATTAAATTCCCGTGGCCCGGAATGGCGCGGACCATTTGGGGCGACCACGAACGGTTCCGTCAAACCTATTTTTCGTCGTTCCGAAATTTGTATTTTACCGGCGACGGTGTTCAGCGCGACGAAGATGGCTATTACCGCATTTTAGGCCGGGTTGACGATGTGATCAACGTTTCGGGGCACCGGCTCGGAACTGCCGAAATTGAAAATGCTATTAATGCGCACCCGTTGGTGAACGAATCTGCCGTTGTTGGTTATCCGCACCCGATTAAGGGTCAGGGGATTTATGCCTTTGTTGTTTGTGGTGAACTCTCGACAGGTGGTGAAGAAGGTATCCGGAAAAGTATCAAAATGGCTGTTACCAACATGATTGGCCCGTTTGCACGGCCCGATTTAATTCAGTTGGTGCCTGGGTTGCCGAAAACCCGTTCAGGAAAAATTATGCGGCGCATCTTGCGAAAAGTGGCCGAAGGCGATGCCTCCAACCTGGGCGACACGACTACGCTACTCGACGAAGATGTAGTTGTAAAAATTATCGATGGCGCATTGGTCGATGTGAAGCGATAAGAAATTGTTCAGTCGCAGTGTTCAGTAATCAGAAATGGGAACTGGAAACTGCAACTGAATACTGATCACTTTTTATTCCTCCATCAGTCCCATTGATTTGAAAACCATTTCGGTAACTCCACGACGGCTTTCTTTAAATTTTTCGGTATTGTCGAGCCCCGACTCCACATTGCACACGTAAATCCAGGTGTTGTCGCCTTCTTCGAGGTAGCCAACCAGCCAGCCGATGTTTTTCCCATCCTGAACGGTCATGCCGGTTTTTCCGCTGAACGTGTATTTGTCGGTTTTTTTCAGGATGATAAGCTTTTTAACCAGGTCGATATTTTCCTGACTGAAGGGCAGTTTGTTGGTGTAAAAATGAAAAATGAAATTCATTTGTTCCCAAGGCGTTATGCGAGAGTTTCCCCAGAGCCAAAATTTGTCAATGGTTTCCTTACTGATGTCCATTTTGCCGAAATCGGCGTCGTCAATGTATTCTTTCATGCGGTCGGGCCCAATTCTTCGGGCTACTTCCTGAAAATAAGGAACTACTGAATACTGGATGGCTGTTGCCAGTGTGTGGTCGCGATTCCATTCTTCAACCGAACGGGTTACACCATCCCAGGGAATAACCATATTCTCGCTGGTAATAACCCCGGTTTCAAGCCCAATCAACGAATTCAGAATTTTAAAAGTAGAAGCGGGAAGAAAACCTTGTTCGCACCTGTTGGAATTATAAATCTGGTACAGATCGTTTTTTACGTCGTAAAGCAGGAAGCAGCCTTTAACCCCATATTCTTCGAAAAAAGGCTGAAAGTTTGGCGGATTATCTTTCACCGTGTGCACCGAACACGAATTCAGGATAAAAAACAGAAATGGTATGAACCAAATTTTCAGAAGCTTTACTGGCATAATCAAATTTTCGAAAGTTGAATAACATAAATGGAGAACAACTTTGGCTACTTTTTCAAAAGTATGATTTTTATTTATTGGTTACTATTTTCGGATTAAGAAACCTGATTTTTTCTTTATCCGATATAAACCGGAAGGGCGCAGCGACCGAATTTTAAAGAAATTTATTTGCAGAAACAACGGGGGCAATTATTTGATAAGCAATTTGTAAGCGGCTTCGACTTTAGGCTGGATAATTCGAAGTGATTTTTGTTGACGCAACCATCGCGATTTACTTACCATCATTTAGAATGAAAAAAGGACCGCTTCCGACAGCTGGTCCTTTTCGAAAAATAGCCGGAGTTCCGGCAATGATTAAATAACATTCAAAATTAATTAAAAAATGAAAAAGTTTAGAAGTTTATTTGCAGGACTTTTTGTTCTGAGTTTCGGTGTTTTTGGTTTGGTGTCGTGCGATAAAGACGATACTCCTGATCCGTTAAAAGCAATAGTTGATGTATCGGTTCACGACTTAAAGGTTGAGGGTGGAGTTAAATATGGAATCTACGTTAGCGCTATTGCAAATTACGACATCAAATCGGTAAAGGTAACCGCTCCCGGAACTGGAGGAAAAGTTTACCAGCTTACAGCTACAGCCGATAAAAAGCAATTTGTATTTATTCCGCAGACGGCAGACTTTACTACCGACTTGCCTGTAAAAGGCGACTATTCGTTTGAAGTAACATCGACCAGTGATGAGAAATTTACCGGGAAAGATGCTGTTGGCGACGAAAAACTTACTCCTATTGTAATTAAAACAGCCGCTATGGCGAACCATTTACTAAAAACTACCTGGGATAAAGTTCAGAATGGCGATGCTTACCTTGTAAGGCTTTATTCGGCAAACAAATCGGAGTTGCTCTTCCAGGGAACTCTCTTAGCTTCGGACAAAGCTGAATATGAATTTGGTGCAACGACTTCAGGATGGGCAACCGGCAAATCGCCCGTGGCTAATACTGATTATGTGGTTGAACTGCTGGGAATCAGGTATGAAACCGGAGTGACGACAGATAAAGGAAACAATGTTCAGTTTATAACAACCGATTCTAAAACTATCAAGTGGGAATAACCTTTTGCTAGGTTGATTTTTGGGAACGCTCCGATTATGAATAATTGGAGCGTTCTTTTCTCTTAATGAAGATGTTGGCATACTATTTCGTCGGTATCTCGAGCGAAAAAAGGCTTCCTTTATCAACTTCGGATTTTACCCAAATACGTCCGCCCATGAGTTCTGTTAATTGTTTGGCGATTGTTAAGCCCAAACCATTCCCGCCGTACTTTCGGGTGTATGCTGACTCAACCTGCCGAAATCTTTCAAATATTTTCTCGTGAAATTCTGGTGCAATTCCGATCCCTGTATCTTTTACATATATCCGGATGAGTTCGTCATTGACTAAATGATAGCCAATTTCGACAGAACCCTGCTCTGTGAATTTTACAGCATTGCCCACCAGATTCGACAGAACCTGCGCGATCCGCACCCTATCGCTTTTTATGAGTGTGTCTTCCTTTTGTTTTGCAATTCTAAGTTTCAGTCCTTTTTGCCTGCATTCGATAGATTGTTCCCGAACAATTTCCTCAATTAATTTGGCGACGGAGAATTGTTGCGTTCGCAAGCCTAGTTGTCCCGACTCTATTTTCGATATATCCATGATATCGCTTATAATTGCTTCCAGGTTTTTCCCATTTTGCTTAATGATCTCCGAAAACTCCACTTTTTGTTCGTCGGTATAATAGGAGTCAAGTAACAGGTCGCTAAAACCAACGATTCCGTTTAGCGGTGTCCGAATTTCGTGGCTCATATTGGCAAGAAAGGCTGTTTTTAACCTGTCCGATTCTTCGGCTTTAGCTTTGGCTAAAACCAGGTCTTCTTCTGCTTTCCTTCTATCGGTAATATCATGAATAATTGAATATAATAGCTTCCTTCCCGTCAAGGTTAAAGGGGAACTATAAACTTCCACAAAGCGGGTTGTGCCATTTGCAAGCCGGTGTTTAAATACGAAATAGTTTCTTTTCTCCCTGACAGCAAGTTCCATCTCGTTTTTAACCTGCTCGTCGGTTAGCATATTAATTTCATTTATTTTCATATTCAGCAATTGGGCCTTGCTCCAGCCGTAATAGCTACATGCCGCAGGGTTAGCCTCAACGATTGCACCAGTTCCAGCGTCGAGAAGTAATAAAACGGCCCGGCTCCGTTGAAATAAATTTCGGTATCGTTCTTCACTTTCCTGCAACGCTATCTCGGCTAGTTTTCGCTCGGTTATGTCTTTAACCACACCAATTACCCTCGGAATATTGCCATCTATACCCTTAATTGCGTTTGCTTGTGTTTCCAAATGCCTGGCATCACCATTACTAAGCATTATGCGATACGAATACCGTGTTTTTCCCTTGTTCGGCAAGTCACTTTTTAGTTTATCCAAAACGAATGGAAGATCGTCCGGATGAATCTTTTTCTGCCAATTTTCACTATTGGCAAGATCAAAATTTGAGGCATCGGCTTCATAAAATTCATACATCCGGTCATTCCACACTATCGCGCTTCGCTTGGTGTTCCAGTCCCAAATGCCGAAGTGGCCGGCATCTATTGCGAGTCTTAACCTTAGCTCATTTTCCTCAATATTCTTTTTGGCATCGTTAATTTCTTTTTCTATTCGCTTCTGAGCTGAGATATCGCCTATAGAGCCAATAATTCTTCCCACTATATTATTTTCAAGTATCGGCTTGGCTTTTACCCTAATCCACTTTTCGTTTCCCAAGCCAGTTTTTATCGGAAATTCCAGATCGTAGCCAATGCCTTCTTTCAGGCAACGATTAAATGCTTCCTTAACTATAGAAACATCATTGGATGAAAAGTAATTTAAGCTATGATTGAAGTAATCGATTACTGAATTTGGTTCAAGGTCGTAAATGCGATAAACTTCAGGAGTCCAATATGATTGCTCGGTTTTTACAATATATTCCCAACCTCCAACCTTGCTAATGGTTTCAACTTCTTGTAAGAGTTTTTCGTTCCGCTGTATTTCGTTTTGGGCTTTTCTCAAATCCGACTCACTTTTTTCGGCCAGCTCTTTTGCCTTAATTAAGTCGTCAATAATTTGCTTTTCTTCGGTAACATCTTCCGAAATAATAATATAATTTGCAGTACGCCTTTTTTTGTCAACAAGTGGGAATACCTTCACTTTCTCAGAAAATGCGCTGCCATCTTTCTTTCGGTTGACTGACTCGGCGTGCCAAACTTCTCCTTTATTTACGGTTCCGATCAGACCTTGATAGGTTCCCTTATCCCAATGCTTCGGATTAAAAATCCAGGAAATTCTGCCCAGAATATCTGCCTTCACATATCCGGTGAAATCAAAAAACTGTTTGTTTGCATACTGGATTTCGTACTTCTCATTGGTAATCAATACCATCAGTGGGTTTTCTTCCACAACAGCGCTTAAAGTCTCAATTTCAGTAGCCGCCTTTTTAAGCTCGGTTATATCTTCCTTTATTGCGATAAAGTGAGTAATCTGTCCTTTATTATTAGTTATTGGCGTAATTGAAGCATGCTCTATGTATGATTCTCCATTCTTTTTTTTGTTGATAAACTCGCCTGTCCATTCTTTCCCCGAAGTAATTGTTTCCCACATATCTTTGTAATCTTCAGGAGAAGTTTGCTCCGATTTTAAAATTCTCGGGTTTTGGCCCATAGCTTCTTGCCTGGTGTAGCCTGATACCTGGCAAAATCCCGGATTCACATATTCAATGATTCCTTTGGGGTTGGTCAGCACGATGGAGGCATGGCTTTGTTCAACTGCCTGCGAAAAAATTGCAATTCGTTCCTCGTTGGTTTTACGTTCAGTAATATCTTCAACCATACATAGATGTATAGAATGTGTGCCATCGTTCTTGTCTATCGGGACAATCGATATTCTAATCCAGATAGTTGTCCCATCAAGCCTTTTGTAGAGCTTTTCTTTACTGAAACTGGATATTTCTCCTGAATTGATTCGGGTCATATCGTCAATATCGTCAGCAATATCAGCAGGGGCAGCCAACTGATACCATTTCATTGATTTCAGTTCTTCCCTGGTTCTTAGATTAATCTGGGCGAATTTGTCGTTCACTTCAAAAAAACGACCCGTAAATGAATCGACCAAAGCCATTCCCAACGGAGCGTTTTCGAACATGGTCTGAAAATGCTGTTTATTCTTTGCAGATTCAGCTTCCATATCTTTCATTTCCGAAATATCTTTGGCAAACGTGGATATTCCGAAAACGTTGTCGCCTTGCTTCAACAGGTTAATGGTAACCAAAAACGGTTGGTTGGTAACCAGCGACCGATGATCGACAGTATAGGAGCCCAATTCCTTTGCTTTTTTATAATACTGAGTCCATTGCTCAATTGAAGCAGCACCCCCCGGGAAAAAATCCTCAATTGCATCGCCTTTTTTAATCAGCAACCCTCTTTCAGAAGTATATTTTTCGAACATCGGATTCCAATCGAGTAATGAAAGATTGTCGGCATCTACAATCCATACAAGATCTTTACTACTGTCAACAACCGAGCGCAAAAGGGCTTTCGATTGAAGTAATTGTTCTTCAATTTGTTTTCTTTCGGTAATGTCATCCAAAAGTAAAGCAAATTGTCCTTTTTGCGGCGAAAAAGCCCTGATCCCGTAAAACCGGCCCATCGACTCGTTAAATCGTTCGTAGTGCAGCGGATTTCCTGTAATAGCTACATGGTAAAGCTGATCTGCAATTTTCTTGGGTATTTTGAAGACAAGTTCCTTCGATATTTTCCCGAATTGTTCATTTCGTGTCGCTTTTATTTGCCTTTCCACGGCTGCATTTATATCTATTAAACGATGGTCAGCCGGATTTCCATTTTTATCGAAAAGCACTTCGAAAAGCAAGAATCCGCTTGTCATGTTTTCAAAAACCATGCGTAATTGCTTTTCGTTATTCTCCATTTTTTCGGTTGCCAACCGATTCCTTAACTCAAGCTCAATGGCATCTAAAGCAAAATTTATATTACCAACAACATCTTGTAGCAATCGAATTTCAGGTTCATCAAAGAAATTGGTATCTGCGGAATAGATGGTAATGGCACCAATAACTTCGCCCAACTGTTTGATGGGCAACGCAATTGACGACAGGTAGCCTCGTTTAACGGCCTCGCTTCTCCAGGGCTCGAAATTGGGGTCGGTATTAAAATCAGAACAAACAAAATAGTTGCCCGAGCGGATTGCGCTTCCCGTGGGGCCACGTCCTTCGGGATTATCGCTAACCGAAATGGCTTTCATTATTGAAAGATAACCGTTCTCGTTCCCGGCATAAGTTGTTGGCTTGACGATTTGAGTTTCATTGTCGATGAGCCCAATCCAAGCCATATTAAATTCGCCTATTTCGACGACAATTTTGCAGATTTCAGCAAAAAGCCTGTCTTTCTCTTTTATTCGAACAATAGCCTGACTAACCCGACTGATTACAGAATAAAGCCGGTTTGACTTTACAAGCTTTTTTTCATTGTTCCTGCTCTCTGTCACATCCAGCATATTCCCAATTGGAACCAGATTGCCATTAATCCGGGTGATTCCTCCGAGAATAAGAATATTTTTGATTTCTCCGTTTTTACAAAGTCCGAGTACCTCGTACTTTACCGAAGTAAGCTCTCCCGATTGTCTTTTCCCGATGTTCTCAAGAAACAAACTATGGTCGTTGTGATGTATGATAATAGCGGGATTTTGACCAATTAATTCTTCCCGGGAGTAACCAAACATCTCGCACAGCGATTGATTTACATATTTAAATTGATTATTCTTAACAATATAGACGCCGGTCAACGAATTCTCATTCATGGCAAGCGCATCTTTATAAGTCAAAATCTTCAGTTTTTGGTTTTCTTCTTTTAGCTCATTTAACTCTTTAATCAATTCAGCTTTTGTTTTGTCGGGAGGAATCATGTTTTTGAATATTAAGAAGATGGCTTAAGCAAAAAAAACAGCATTCATTTGAGAATGCTGTTTAAATCTAATCAAAAATTATTGAATAAAAAGCTTTTATTTCGTTGCTGCTTCCAGCTTTTTCATAATCGAGAAAATGAAGGCTGCTGAAACCAAACAACAGGTAATGAAAATAAGCCATAGTTGCCACAATTCCAGTTTGCCCCAGAAGAAACTACCAACAAACAGAAGTTTATTTCCAACTGCAGTTGCCAGTAACCAACCTCCTTGCATCAAACCCTGGAAACGCTGTGGAGCAACTTTCGAAACGAATGAAAGTCCCATTGGGCTAAGGAAAAGCTCAGCAACAGTAAGAATCAAGTAGCTATTTACCAACCAATATGGCGAAACGCGTGAGGTGTCTGGTACCGGCTGACCAGCCAAGGTGTGTGGAGAAATCAGCCCCATAGATGCGAATAGAACCAGTGCGAAACCAGCCGCAGCAATAATCATCCCGATACCTATTTTCTTTGGTGTCGAAGGTTCTTTTCCAGCTTTGTTTAACATGGCAAAAACACCCATCACCAGTGTGGTAAGTGCAACAATGAACAGTGGGTTGAACGACTGGAAAACTTCAGGAGCAATAGCATTTGATGCGCCATTGCCACTCATGAAATAATACGATGCAGCACCGCCCAAAATCGTCATGGCTCCACCAATCAGTCTTGTAGAAGTTGCTTTTTCTTTACCAATCATTACAAACAAACCGGCAATGGTAGCAATAACCGCCAGAATCGACCACATATTGAACAGAAGGAACGTGAACGGACCTACTTCCTTCACGATATAGTCGCGGGCAAAAAATGTCAAAGTCAATCCATTTTGGTGAAACGACATCCAGAAGAAGATAACCACGAAAAACACCAAAATCAATGAAGTCACCTTTGGCTTTTCTTCTTTGTTTGAAATCAGGATAATCCAGGTTACGAATGCGGCAAATAAGCCGAAAGCGCCTCCGGTTGCAAAATTCTTAAATAGCAACCCGGTAACAACAGTTACAATAGCTGCTGCACCAAAAGCCAGAATAAGCGACATTGGGTTCACCAACGATGTATCTTTTTCTTCAGAAGAATCATTTTTAGCAATAACCTGTTTTTCTTTGTTTGGAAGTAATTTCTGGAATAAAATGTACACCACCATCGACAAAATCATCGCACCGGCAGCAATTCCGAAGGCGTAATTGTATCCACGCGAAAAAACATCGAGGTAACTGTGTGCGAAAGCGCCCAAATCGGTTACTGGCCCGGCAATATTGGCTTTCGAAGCCAGCTCTGCAAATTGTGTCGAGTCGGTCATCGTACCGTTGATGTATTGGTGGCAAAGCGCCGGAAGGCTCCCATCGTGCAAAAATCCATTGGTTTTTAACCACCAGTTACGAATCCCTGTTGCAGCAAATGGTGCGAAAAAGGCTCCCACGTTAATACCCATGTAAAAGATCATAAATGCTGAATCCCTTAGCTTGGAATATTGCGGGTCGTCATACAACTGCCCAACTACAGCCTGTAGGTTCCCTTTAAACAAACCGTTACCAAAAGCGATTACGAACAAACTAATAACTGTAATGGTAAGCGACATATTCGGGATCGCCAGCATGAGATACCCGGCCAGCATAACGGCAATACCCATGAAGATTACCAGTTTGTACTTTTTGGTATAGTCGGCCAAAATACCGCCAACCAACGCCAGGGCATAAATCCCGAAGTAAAACCAGCTATAAATATCGCCGGCAGCCTCTTCGGTTAATCCAAACCTGACCTGTAAAAACAGGACAAGAATGGCCATCATCGTGTAAAATCCAAAGCGTTCGCCCATGTTGGCAAAAAATGCCACAATAAGCCCTTTGGGATGTCCTTTCAGCATAGTAGAGTGTTTTAAAGTTTATAAATATTCGTTGTAAGTTTTTGCTTTACTGACAAATATAGTCAAGTTTTTAAAGATTAAAATTTGACTAATATCACATGATGGTAAAAATGAAAATTTATTGTGCTGACAACACAGCAGAAAACCGCTTCGGCTTCAATAAATTTTTGTCGCTTTCTTTGTACTTTTGAAACTAAACTTAGCTCAAATGAAACTCTTCGCCTGTAGCCAAATTGCTGAAATTGACAAGCTAACCATGCAGTTGGAGCCGATTGAGTCCATCGACTTAATGGAACGGGCTTCGGCCCAAATAGCCAATTGGTTGCAAAAAAATACCAAAACATACCGGCCTGTAATAATTTTTGCAGGATCAGGGAATAACGGGGGCGACGCGCTTGCCGTTGCCCGTATGCTGGCTTATGCTCACTACAAATGCACCGTTTATCTGACCAGTTTTGGGCGCGAACTAAAAGGAGATCGGGCGATTAATTGGCAACGGCTGATTGAGCAAAACTCGGTAGTCCTGAAATCGATACATTCAGATGCGGATTTTCCCGAAATGCAACCCAACGAAATGGTAATCGACGGGCTGTTCGGTTCAGGACTGAACAAGCCGCTCGCCGGGTTGGCTGCCCAACTGGTTCGTCACATCAACCAATCCGGGGCCGAAATTATTTCAATTGATATTCCGAGCGGATTGTTTGGCGAAGATAATTCGGGAAACAACTCCGAAAATATCATTCAGGCTTCGCAAACGCTCACACTGCAATTTCCTAAAATCAGCTTTTTGTTTCCTGAAAATGAAAAATTTGTTGGCAAATTCGAGGTGCTGTCCATAGGGTTGCACCCACTGGCCATTGAGCAAATGCCAAGCCCGTTTCAGTTTCTTACCACCGGTTTTATTTCAGGAAAGATAAAGCGCCGGACTAAATTTTCGCACAAAGGCACTTACGGGCACGCTTTGCTGATTGCAGGAAGTTATGGGAAAATGGGCGCTGCGGTTTTGGCCGCCAAAGCCTGTTTACGTGCCGGTACAGGATTATTGACTGTCCATATTCCATCGAAAGGGTACGAAATTATGCAGGTTTCGGTGCCCGAGGCCATGATCTCAATTGATTCGTCGGAAAACGTATTTTCTGAAATTCCTGAATTAACAGCATACCCGGCAATAGGAATTGGCCCCGGATTAGGCAAAAAGGAGGAATCAAAAGAGGCGCTGAAACGATTGTTTCAGGCCAAATTGCAAAAACTGGTCATTGATGCCGATGCGTTGAATATATTGGCAGAGAATCAGGAGTTACTTGACTTGTTGCCCGAAAACGCGATTTTAACACCGCACCCCAAAGAGTTCGAACGACTGGCCGGAACTTCAGCCAATTCATTCGAACGATTGCAGAAACAGTTGGATTTTTCGCGCAGGTACCGGGTAATTGTCGTGTTTAAAGGGGCACATACATCTGTTACATTTCCCGATGGAACCGCGTTTTTTAACAGTACCGGCAATCCCGGCATGGCTACGGCTGGCAGCGGCGACGTTTTAACCGGAATCATTCTCGGGCTTCTGGCGCAAAATTATTCGGCTGACGATGCAGCTCTGATTGGCGTTTTTATTCATGGGCTTGCAGGCGATGCGGCCAAAGTAAAAACCGGAGAAACAGCATTAATCGCCAGCGATATAATTAATGGGCTGGGAGAAGCTTTTATGCGGTTCGAATAATATTTTGGCTATTTTTGGGTTTTTAATGGTGAGCCGTTAAAAATCGGGAAACAGAAACCAATTAAATTATCTGAAATGAAAACTTCGATATTTTCAACATTTTTAATCTTGTTAGCAGTTGCGGTGTTTGCCAGTCCGAAAGACGACAAAAAGAAAGAACTTTCGGGCGCCGCCGGAATTGTTGAAGGTGTAGTTTATTCGTTGCCTGAAACCGGAATCCGGGTAAAGGTTAAAGCCACTCGCGAGCGCTTTGTTCACGGGCCTTTTCAAAGTTATGCACAAAAAATGCTGGGCATCGATAATGCCCCGGTTGCCGATGCCGATCATTGGACTATTGACGGACTGACACTGGAAGCTTTCGCCCAGCCTGATGCCGATCAGGTTCGCAAAGCATTGGGTTCGGCAGCCCAGTTGGTTAGTTTAACCGATGCGGGTATCATTGCCGGAATTAATTCAGGAACCAAGTCTCCTGAATCATCAATAACAACACAATCGTTTATCGTGAAGGAACCTGAGAACCGCGTGAATTTCACCGATCTTTCAATCTGGAGTTTTTACTCGCCTGCCGATACAACCAAGCGATTTAAGATGGTTTCGAAAAATCCTGATCAGAAAGCCGCCGAGGCTGCCGAAACTATTTTTAATCTTCGGAACTCGCGTTTTGCCTTACTTACAAATGCCAATAACGAGCCACTTCCTGATGGAAAATCGTTCGAAATCATGCGCGACGAGTTGGCTAAAATGGAAGAGAACTACCTGGCTCTGTTCATCGGAAAATCGACAAAACAGTCATACGAATTTAGTTTCGACTATATTCCGGGAGAGAAAACCGCGAAAGGCGAAGTTTTTTTCAGGTTTAGCGATGATCGTGGTGTTTTGCCAAAAACTGATTTGTCGGGTCGCCCGATCGTAATTGACGTGATGAAGAATGATGACCTGGCTGCCAGGCAAAATTCGGCCAATACATCAACCAGTCCCGAAGCCGGGAAAAGCGGGGTGTTTTATCGTATTCCGGGCTATGCCGAAGTTCGGATACTCGATGGCAACAAACAACTGGCAACTGCACGCACGTCAATTGCCCAGTTTGGAACTGTTGCCCCGGTTCCTGAAGAATTGCTGGACGGAAGTTACAGACTCGAATTTTATCCAACTACCGGTGCAATAAAAAGCATTGTTGATAGTAAAACTGAAGTGAAATAATTGCACTGAAAATCCTGGCAAATAACCGCCGGGATTTTTTATTGTTGCATTTTGTCGTCGTTTAACTGAAGCATATTTTCTTATATTTAGACCCTTTAAAAAAAAAATCAAAATACTAAAAAAAATGACTGAAACATTAGCGACTTTACGTGATTCGAAAACCGCACGGTGGTTGGTACTCGTACTGGTATCGTTTACCATGATGTGTGCATATTATTTAACCGACGCTATGGCGCCTTTACAGGAAAGGCTTCAGGGCGCTCTATCGTGGTCGGCATCCGATTATGGGTTCTTCACCAGTGGTTACGGATGGTTTAACGTGTTTTTGCTGATGTTGGTGTTCAGCGGAATGATTCTCGATAAAATGGGCGTTCGCTTCACCGGAATACTTTCCATCGGAATTATGTTGGTGGGTGCTGCCATTAAATATTGGGCCATTTCGGGGCATGTTACGGGCATGTTCGAACTGAATATATTCGGTTGGCAGGCCATAGCTTCGTCGGCCAAATCTGCCGTTGTGGCCGGGCTTGGTTTTGCTGTTTTTGGCGTGGGTTGCGAGATGTTTGGTATTGCTGCCAATAAGGCCGTAGTGCGCTGGTTCCGGGGAAAAGAAATGGCGCTGGCTATCGGGTTAAATACTTCAACCGGTCGTATCGGTACGGCGTTGGCCATGTTCACCCCAATCCCATTGGTTCGGATGACCGGCAATATTAGCGCACCGGTTCTGCTTGCGCTGGTTCTTTTGTGTATCGGGATGCTGGTTTTTATCCTGTTTACGTTTATGGACCGAAAACTGGACAAGGAAGACGCTGATGCCGGAGTTGCTGCTGATGAAGAATTCAAATTTGCTGACATCATTGAGATTGGAAAAAACCGCGCATTCTGGTTTATAACCATTTTGTGTGTCTTGTTCTATTCTGCGGTGTTCCCGTTCATTAAATATGCTACCAATATGATTGTTCAGAAATTCGATATTTCTGACACCTTCGCCGGATATATCCCTGCATTATTGCCATTTGGCGCATTGCTGTTAACGCCGGTTTTTGGCAGTATTTTCGATAAAAAAGGGAAAGGCGCGTCAATCATGGTGCTCGGGTCTGTTTTGCTGGTTTGCGTTCACCTGTTGTTCTCAATTCCTTCGCTCAACAGTTTCCCGATAGCTATCGGACTTGTCATTCTTTTAGGAATTGCGTTCTCGATGGTTCCGGCGGCAATGTGGCCTTCTATTGCCAAGATTATTCCTCACAGCAAATTAGGAACAGCCTACGCAATGACTTTCTGGGTACAAAACTGGGGGTTGATGGGCGTCCCGCTCCTCATTGGCGTGGTGCTCGATAAATACTGTATTACCGGAACTATAAATAAACTTGTAGATGGAAAAGAACAGGTAGTGACCCAATACAACTACATGATTCCGATGTTGATTTTTGCATTCTTCGGTTTCCTGGCCATCTTTTTTGCGTTGATGCTTAAAGCCGAAGATCGGAAAAAAGGATATGGCTTGGAAAAACCAAATATCAAAGCGTAAATTCTTTCGAAAACCAATACAGAACCTGCATTCAAACTTTGTTTGCAGGTTTTTTATTGTCGGGTTTCAACAACAAAATTAGGTTTTAATTGTACCTTTAGGAACTTAATATTTCGTCCGAAATTTTTTATAAAATCAATTATATGAGCAACGAGATTATCAAATTACAGCCTACTGAAGTTTGGGCTAATTTCTATGAATTGACGCGGATTCCGCGTCCTTCACATCACGAGGAGAAAATTCGGGAGTTCATGGTGAACTTTGGCAAGAGTCTTGGGTTGGAAACCATTCAGGATGAGGCCGGAAATGTAATCATTCGCAAACCTGCAACTCCCGGGATGGAAACCCGGAAAGGTGTTATTCTGCAAGGCCATTTGGATATGGTTCCGCAGAAAAACAGCGACAAGGTACACGATTTTGCCACCGATCCGATCGAAACCCTGGTTGATGGCGAATGGGTAAAAGCAAATGGAACAACTTTGGGCGCCGACAACGGCATTGGAGTTGCTTCAGCAATGGCTATTCTTGCATCGAAAGATATTGCTCACGGTCCGCTCGAAGCATTGTTTACCGCAACCGAAGAAACCGGTATGGATGGAGCCAATGGCCTGGAATCTGGCATTTTGAAGGGCGACATTCTCATTAATATGGACTCGGAGGACGAAGGCGAGCTTTACGTGGGCTGTGCCGGTGGCGAGGATGCTTATGCCGAATTTTCTTTTACTGAAGTCCCTGTACCTGCCGAATCAATTGCTTTTAAACTGAATGTAACCGGTTTGAAAGGCGGGCATTCAGGAATGGATATTATTTTGGGTCGCGGAAATGCCAATAAAATTTTCTTCCGCTTACTGAAGGAAGCCAACAAAGTATGTGGTGCGCGCCTGGTATCGATTAACGGTGGCAGTTTGCGGAATGCAATCCCCCGCGAAGCTTTTGGTGTAATTACAGTTCCGTATGCCACTGCCGACAAATTAGTTGGATTGGTGGCCGGGTTGACCAACATCATCAAACGCGAACTTTCGGTTACCGAACCAACGCTTAAGATTGAACTGGCTAAAACCGAAATGCCTTTGAGCCTGATTGACGAACAAACCCAGATTAATCTGACCCATGCCATTGTTGCTGCTCCAAACGGAGTTATACGAATGAGTGATACAATGATTGGGCTGGTTGAAACTTCGACCAATCTGGCCATTGTAAAATCGGACAATTCGACAAAGAAAATCGCGATTGCCTGTTTGATGCGCAGTTCGGTAGATTCGGCTAAAGCCGAACTTGGCTCGCGTATGGAATCGGTATTTACCCTAGCCGGGGCAAAAGTAAGTTTAACAGGTGGCTATCCAGGCTGGAAACCCAATATGGAATCGCCGATACTGAAAACAATGCAGCAGGTTTACCAATCGAAATATGGCCGGATTCCTGAAATTAAAGCGATTCACGCTGGACTGGAATGTGGTATTCTTGGCGGAAAATACCCCAATTGGGACATGATCTCCTTCGGGCCGACTATCCGTTTCCCGCATTCTCCCGACGAAAAAGTAAATATCGAGTCGGTTGGCAAGTTCTGGGATTTTCTGCTCGAAACACTGAAGAATATTCCGGCGAAGTAAATTGTATGCCTTATTTAGTGAGCGGGTGACTCAAAGTCACCCGCTCACTGCTTTTAACCACTAAGCCAATGAAAAGCCTAACCTTTGTTTTTGCTGTTGTATTGCTGAATTTTGGCAGCTTTGCCCAATCCAACGATGCGGCTTCGCCCGACAATACTTCTCCAGCGGAAATATCCGGAATGAAACTGGTTTGGAACGATGAGTTCAATGAAGCCGGTAAACCTAATCCCCAAATCTGGAAGTATGAACGCGGTTTTGTACGAAACGAAGAGTTGCAGTGGTATCAGGAGGATAATGCCCAATGTAAAGACGGAGTATTGGTCATTGAGGGTAGGAGAGAAGAGGTTCCCAATCCGGGCTACAAAGAAGGAAGCCACGAATGGCGCACCAACCGAAAAACAGCGCATTATACATCGGCAAGCATCAATACGCGCGGGCAGAAACAGTGGCTTTATGGGCGGTTCGAAGTCCGGGCCCGAATTGATACAACTTTGGGCTCGTGGCCTGCCATCTGGACATTGGGTGTAACGAAACCCTGGCCGTCGAATGGCGAAATTGACATCATGGAGTTTTACCGTGTAACCAATGTGCCAACAATTTTGGCGAATGCTGCCTGGGGAACCGAAAAGCCTTATTCGGCCCGCTGGCACACCGAGCGCATTCCTTATGCCCATTTTTGGGAGAACGATCCGGAGTGGCACCAGAAATTTCACATCTGGCGCATGGACTGGACTTCGGAATACATCAGGCTTTACCTGGATGGCGAGTTGCTTAATACAACAATGTTAAGCGAAACTGTGAATCCCGACGGGTTTAACCCGTTCAGACAGCCTCATTATTTTTTGCTGAATCTGGCAATTGGCGGCAATGGCGGTAATCCCGATCTGTCTAAATTCCCCATCCGCTACGAAGTTGATTATGTGCGTGTTTATCAGGAAAAGTAAAACAACAAAGGCCGCTCGAATTACTCAAAGCGGCCTTTGTTGTTCTGTGTGTTCACGAAAATTTATTGGCGTAAGCAATAAGCTTTTCCTTCATGGCTTTGAGTTCTGCTTCAGAAAGCGTGTCAGAAGCTTGTTTAATCAATTCGTTGTACAGCGATAATTTATATCCGGCGTCTTCCAGAATCGCTTCCTTTTGGTTGCCCGAAAATTCGGAATAATATAGTAACCATTCTTCCAGCGATTTGCCAAGCTCCTGAAATTTTGCTTTTCCCATTTTCTGTTGCGCATTTTGGGCATAAAGTGCGGCAAGCAAAATACTTTGGTAATCAACCGGCCAGTTTTGCAAACTCATTGTGGTATCTGCTTTTTTCAATACTTCCAGGGCTTTCGTTGTTTGCTTTTCATCAGTAAGTTGTTGAGCAAGCCGGTAAAAAGCATTCCTGATTTGCATACTGGCAAACAAACGGCGGTGGTGCCAGTCGAAATTAATGTGCCGGTTTGCGAGGTTGTCCCAGTTGCATTGTTTCATGAGCTTGGTGTATAAGCTTGTTGAATCGATTTTTCCGGCATCAAGAATTGTTGTGCAATCGGTTTGCTGGTCGGTTAACCTGTAAATCAGCCCGTCAAAAATCAGGTTGTTTTTCAGTCCGTGTTCGTCGGCGTCGTACCAGGCGGTGAAACAAATAGGGCGTTTCCCTTTGTTCGACGAAATAATGTCCCAAAATGCCAGGTCGCCTTTGTTTATCGCCCTTTTGTTAAGTTCGATGTGAATTGGTTCCTGTCCTGGGTTTTCAATTCTCACTTTCTTCACCGGAATAAAACTCAATTCGTCTCCGCTTTCAACGGTCAGTTTGGTTTTCGACGAGTCGCTGGCAACAAATTCCAGGACATCGCTAAGACGTTGTTCTTCTTCAATTTTTGGCACAATATAAACATAGTCGAGCTGCCCGGTTTGGTATTTCTCGTAAGGGATTGTCATTTTTAGGGGGTCATTTTGGTAAATTTTGCGCTGCAACTGGGCAATATACCATTCGGCTGACAGGTATGGCATAACTACTACCCGGACATCGCGCCGGATACCTTCAACCTCCTGGCAGTACCAAAGCGGGTAAGTATCGTTGTCGCCATGCGTGAACAAGATGGTATTCGGTTCGCACGATTCCAGGTAGTTTCGGGCCAGATCGCGTGCCGAATACCGGCCGGATCGGTCATGGTCGTCGTAATTTTGCGCCAGTAGTAAAGTCGGAGAAACGAGCAGGCATAGAGTTGTTGAAGTGATTATTGCTTTTTTTTCGTTCAGCTTTTTATTCAGGAACGAGTAAACCGACAGGACGCCCATTCCAATCCAGATGCAGAAAACATAAAACGAACCAACATATACATAATCGCGCTCGCGGGGCGTATTCGGAACTTCGTTGAGGTAAACGACCAGCGCAAAACTCATCAGGAAAAATAGCAAGCCGGTTGTCATGAAATTATTCCTGTCGCGATGGTATTGATAGATAAATCCAAGGACACCAAGTAGAAAAGGAAGAAAGAAATACGAATTACGTCCGCGGTTTGCTTTCATTTCGGATGGCAGATTCGTTTGCGGGCCAGCAACTGCCTGATCGATCCATGAAATTCCTGATTGCCAGTTGCCAGTCGTCAGGTTGCCGGTTCCCTGAATGTCGTTTTGTCGTCCAACAAAATTCCACATAAAATAGCGGATGTACATGAATCCCAACTGGTACTTCAGGAAAAAGGACAGGTTTTCAGAAAATGTGGGAATAACTGTTTCTGTTTGATTTCCTTCGTTGTCGGTTATGCTTAATTTTCGCCCTTTCATCCCGAAATGGTTTTTGTAAGCTTCGATATGCTCTGGGTCTGAACTGTGCATTCGGGGAAAGAAACCGATGGTGCGGCCATCATATTTAACTTCGGGATTTAGCCTGCTTTTGATGTATTTACCATTTTTAACCAGCCATGTATCCCGTTCGTTGTAGCCAGTAGCAATTGATCCAAAGTTTTCGCCGTAAATTATCGGGCGCGTACCGTATTGTTCGCGGTTGAGATAATTCAGCAGGCCAAAAGTAGTGTCGGGATTGCCCTGGTTGATGGGTACGTTGGCCGACGCCCGAACAATTGTGGTGATGTAAGAAGTGTAACCGATGAGCAGAAAGGTTGTGCACAACAGCGCCAGGTTCAACTTTTGCATTTGCTTTTTATGGCTGTAAACTATGCCAGCCGAAAGCAAAACTGCAAGTAATACCATGTAGGTTATAATTCCTGAATGAATGGGCATATTCAGGCTATTTACAAACAGCAACTCAAGGCTCTTCGATAATTCCATAATGCCGGGAATGAATATTTTCAGGAGAACAACGATTCCGGTTCCACTGGCTGATATAGCAAGAATTAACCCTTTCACAGAGTAGTTGTATTTTCTGAAAAAGATGATCAGGGCAACCGACGGAATTACCAGTAAATTCAGTAAATGCACGCCAATCGAAAGCCCGATCAGGAAAAAGATAAGGATAATCCAGCGGGAAGAATTGGAACTGTCGGCTTCTCTTTCCCAACGGGTAGCCGCCCATAAAACCACGGCGCTGAAAAGCGACGACAGCGCGTAAACTTCGGCTTCGACTGCCGAGAACCAGAATGAATCGGTAAATGCAAACGAAAGAGCGCCAATAACAGCAGCTCCAAGTTTCAGCAATAATGGAAACGATTTGTTTTGTTTCTGCTCAATTTTGCCAACGAACCAAACAATTGTCCAGTATAAAAACAGAATTGTGGCGGCGCTGGCAATTGCCGAAATCATATTGATGAAGAAGGCCGCTTTTGATGGGTTTCCGAAACTAAGTAACGAAAAAATACGCCCCAGGAGCATAAACAGCGGAGCGCCGGGCGAGTGGTTTATTTCGAGTTTGCAGGCCGATGTGAGAAATTCGCCGCAATCCCACAGGCTAAGGCTGGGCTCGAGTGTAAGTGTATAAACGACTAATGCAATCAGGAAAATAATCCATCCAATCAGGTTGTTTGCGCGTTGTTCCATGTGTTTTGTTTTTCACACAGTACACGCGAAATCTGAAAGGTTCAGATCATTCCGGGAAAAAATAAACGCTGTCAGGTTTTCAAAACCTGACAGGGTTATACTTAGCGAATGTCTGACGTTATTTCAGTAATTCTGCCGGAATTTCGGCAATGTCGCTGATTTCAATTTTTCGGATATAAAATTCGCCGCCTTCCGATTGTAACTGTATCCGGCCTTTGGTTAACGGTGTTGTTTTCCCGTCATCAAAAGTGCTGCAATTGGTATTTACCATTACAACTTTGCCGTTCACAACGTGTACCGATGTTTGTCCAAAACAGTAAAGGTCAACCGTATTCCATTCTCCTAGAGGTTTTTCGGCATCTTCTTTCTTTTTAATTGACCTCCCGTTGGTGCCTTCGCTAAATGTCGAGATTTGTCCGTTGGGGTCGTAAAAATAGGCAGTGCCAAGATTCCCCATTTTCGATTTTACCTGGCACCAGGTGTTAGCCATCAGGTAAGTATCACCTAGGTTTTCGTGCATAAGCTGGTGCTCAATACAAGCCATCCAGGTTCCGAAAGCGGCGCCAAACGGGCCAAAACTATGGTACAACAATCCGCTGTTACGCTTGCCGTAAACTTTTTCGCCCCATTTAAATTCGAGACGCAGGTGATAATTTTCAAATTCTTCTTTGGTTGCCAGCGATGCAAAAATATCTCCTGAAATATGTATTACTTTTTGTCCGTCGAGTTTTACAACGTTGTATGTCGAAGCTGGAGTAGCTTTTTTGGCCAGTTCTTCAAATCCGGTGATTGGCGCTCCCAAGTGAATCTCCCAATTTTTCAGGTTTTTACCATTGAAAAGTTGTTTCTGGGCCAATGCCGATGAGGCTAAAAAAAACAGGGCTAAAATCAAAGTGAGGTTTTTCATGATCGTTGGTATGGGTTAAAATTTGACAAAAAAAAACTGCCCTATAAAGATAAGGCAGTCTATTTAAATAATGAAATTTAATTTAGTTTGAATGAGACAAGATTAATTCCTTGGCCCTGTCTAAAATAGCTGAGTCATCAAGAAGTACTACGCCGCCGTCTGGCCCTGGTTCAATGTGCAATCCAACAGTTTTCCCCTTCACGTAATTTGCGCCTCCAAAATAATTTCTGACGGTTTCAACCTCTATCCCAAATTCCTGCGCAATCTGACTGATTGAACCGTCAGGTAAACTGTCTTTGATGTGACGTAGCTCGTTAAAAGTGATTTTTCTTTCCATGACATTTAGTTTTTATGGTTGTACACTCTTTTTACTTTTAAACACCCTCTAAAGTTAGAATTAATATAGAAATAACAATGGGGTAACATCTATGTTTTATTGACATATTCGGGTTTGGGTTTCTGGAAATAATTGTGCTTAAAATCTGTCGATTTTACATCCGCTTGTAATACAACGATTTCCGCTGGCGGGTACCCAACAATCATGGAGAAAAATAAAAACAGAATTAACAATTTTTAATAGTTACTTATCCCTTTTTTTAATGATGTGTAAACTGCCTGTTGTATTGCGGGACGAATACTGAGGTCGGAAATTGCTGAATGATTGCGACTTGGATAAACCCGGTTTGAAAGGAAGATAACCAGCAATTGATTCTCTGGATCCATCCAGATAAACGTTCCGGTGTACCCCGTATGGCCGTAACTTTCGGGGCTGGCATCGGCTGCCGGAAATTTATTTTTCTGTCCTTTTATGCCGGGCGAGGGTTTATCGAATCCAAGGGCTCTGTGGTTATTGCTTTGAGGAAATTGCACGCGGGTAAATTCTTTTACTGTTTCCTGAGCAATGTATTGTCTTCCGCCGTAGTATCCCGATTGCAAATACATTTGCATTAATTTCCCAAGATCGTTAGCGCTGCTGAACAGCCCGGCATTACCCGAAACACCGCCAAGTACCGCAGCCATTTCGTCGTGTACATATCCCTGTAGTTGTTCTTTCCTGAAATACTGGTCATTTTCGGTAGGTGCAATCTGTTCAATGGGATATCTTTCGTAAGGTTTAAATCCGGTGCTGACGGCTCCCAGCGGCTTGTAAAATTCATTAGCGAGGTATTCCTGAAAGCTTTTATTGGCAAGCCTTTCAGTTACAAAACGGAAAAGTCCCATTCCTAAATCAGAATATACATATTCTTTTTTCGGCAGAAGTGGCGATTGGGCGATATCGGTTATTACTTGTTTTTCGAAATCGCTTCGCGCATATACATTTTTCGATACCCGTAAGGAGAACTGTTCTGATGGCTGATTTTTAAATGCTCCAATCCTGATGGTTGCTTTGCTTCGAGGCTCCAGGTAAAAAGGAATAAAAGGCTGAAGCCTGGCTTGATGTGTCAATACGTCGCGAACGGTCATATTGGCTTTGTTGGTATTTTTAAATTCAGTCAGGTAATTCGAATAGGGGGCATCCAAATCAATTTTTTTATCGTCGTACAATTTCATTACCGCAGGAAGTGGCGCTGAAACCTTGGTTACCGAAGCTAAATCATAAAGCAGGTCGTTTTGCACCGGTTGTTTGTTTTCGTAAGTGAGGTACCCATAGCTCTTATCGACAACAACTTTTCCGTCTTTTGCAACGAATATCTGGCATCCCGGAAACGCTTTTGCCGAAATGCCTTTGCTGACAATCGAATCAATAAGATTATTCAGGAAAGTAGAGCTAATGCCAACTTCTTCAGGAAAGGTATATTTTAATCTTTGGATGTTTTTTAATTCAATTCCCGACGAAATAGGGTACAAATTGGGTACAGTCACCGGTAATTTTCCCTGGGCATCAATAGCACCAAAAATAAGCTGAGCCGAAACTTCTTCCACTTCTTTATCATCCTGGTAAGCAACGATTAGTCCGCCCGAATTCTTTAGCATCGGAAAGTTTAAAAGTGCATATGGGTTGCCAAAAAACGTAAATATGGTGTTTCTTTGCGATAGCTTTTCAACAAGTTTTAGTTGTTGATCGCTGATTCCATATCTTCGGCCCGGATATAATCCCATTCCATGTATTCCGGCGAGGACAAGATTATACGGTTTCAATTGGTCCATCAACTTGTTAATTTCCTGTTCTGTTGGCGTTTTGCTTATGTTGAAATGGTCAATCTGGGTATAGTTGCCAAGCATTTTTTGAAACGGGGTTTGTTCTTCGGAAGCAATAGCCAAGCTGGCAATTTTAAGCGTATCCAGTTGTTTCAACGGGAGCAAATTGTTCTTGTTTTCCAATACGGTGAGCGCCTTTTCGAAAAGCAGTCGCTTGGTTAGTACGAAGTTTGTTTGGTTGAGATCGTTGTCCAGATTCTTTAATTCTGTGAATTTTTGCTGGTCCAGATTAAGCCACTTCTTCACAGTGAGAATCTTTCGGCATTTCGTGTCTATTTCTTCCATTTTTAATTCTCCGGCATTTATAGCACTTTTTACAGCTGCAATTGCCTGTCCCAAATTAGGAACTATTTCAACCATGTCATTGCCCGCTTTCAAGGCTTTTACTACCAGCACCGAAGAAGCTTTCCCCACACCGGCCATGTTCATAGCGTCAGTTATAATTAAGCCATTGAACCCCATGTCTTTTTGTAATTTCTTCCTGATGATTTTCGATGACAATGAAGCCGGGATTTTAGCGTTAGGTTCCAGCGCCGGAACTTGAAGATGACCCGTCATTACTGCTCCTATTCCTTTGTCGATTAAAAATGAAAATGGAAATAGTTCAACCGAGTCGAGTTCGCTTTTGCTTTGCTTGATAACAGGGAGCCTTTTGTGCGAATCAATTTCAGTATCGCCGTGTCCAGGGAAATGCTTGGCGGTTGCCAGTATTCCGGCGTCCTGCATTCCTTGTGCATACAACCACGATTTTCGGGCAACCATTGCCCTGCTTTCTCCAAACGACCGATAGTTGATAACCGGGTTTGTCGGTTTGACATTGATGTCGCAGACCGGGGCCATATTCATGTGAACGCCTAATCTCCGGCATTGCTTCCCAATTTCAAAGCCCATTTGGTAGATTAGCGTATCTTCGGTAATTGCTCCCAATGCCATTTGAACAGGGTAATTGATGGTCGAATCGAGCCTGAATCCTAATCCGGTCTCACCATCAATTGCGATTAATAACGGAACCTCTGATGCTTTTTGAAATTGATTGGTGATTTTTGCCTGTGCAGTCGGGCCGCCTTGCATAAAAATGACTCCTCCTACATGGTACCGGTTAATCTGTTTAATCAGCTCTTCCACTTTCTGGTTTTTAGCGTTCGAATATGCCTGAATCATAAACAGCTGCCCGATTTTTTGATCTATTGTGAGTTTCTTCATCAGCGAATCAACCCATTGGTCGTTAGCGTGTTTCGAAAAGAGTGGATTTTGTCCGGCCCGAATCGTTGTTTGAAACGCAAGAAATAGAAGGGAAAATATAAATAGTTGTTTCATGAGATTTTCAATTATGACTGTAAAGTTATAAACTAACTTTTGAAGACGACCTTTTCGCGCGGTTAAATAGTAATATTTTGGTCGGTCATTTAAATGTAATTTTATATGCTTGTAACCTATTGATTTATAGTTTTATGTCTGCTTTCAAAAAACTTAATGTAGCCTTAAATGAAAAGAACATTAATTTGATGCTCATTTGATTACACTTTGTGTGTTAATTGTTAAAAAATGTAAAAATCATTTATTAATTTTGGCATAATAAGTGTAGTAGCCTGACCGTTATTCTGATAAATCTGTTTCTTGAAAAATTTTCTCAATATATTGATTGTTTTTTTGTTTCTGGGGTACTTGTTTTCGTGCGAAGATGATAAATACCTTTCTTCGACCGATGTCAAGTTACGTTTCTCAGTCGATACGGTGATGTTCGATACTATCTTTACGTCCATCGGTTCAACAACTCAGCACCTGAAGATTTATAATCCATACGATCAAAAAGTTCTTATTTCGTCAATTAAGCTTGCCCGAGGAACATCGTCTAATTTTCGCTTGAATATCAACGGTGTATCATCGAATGAAGTTCAGAACATGGAAATAGCACCAATGGATAGTATGTACGTTTTTGTTGAGGTTACTGTTGATCCCAATGGACAGAACTTACCTTTGGTCGTTAAAGATTCGATTGAGTTTGTGACAAATACCAATCGTCAGGATGTTGACCTGGTAGCGTGGGGACAGGATTTTAAGCTTATAAAAGGCAAGATGCAGAAAAATGTGACATGGACTAACGAAAAGCCTTACCTGGTTTATTCTGATACCTATGTCGATAGTACCTCAACCTTAACAATCCAGCCAGGAACAAAAGTTTACTTTCACAAAGAAGCAGGATTGCATATTGAAGGGAAAATTCTGGCTAAAGGAACTGTTGAAAGTCCTATTCTTTTTAATGGCGACCGCCTGGAAACTTCCTACCAAAATGTTCCCGATCAATGGGATGGAATTACATTATACGCAGGCAGTAAAAGCAATGAATTTTCGAATGTCGAGATCCGGAATGCAAATGTTGGCATCCTGATTGGTAATGTCGGAAAGAAAACATCGGACGTTAAACTCAATAACGTCAAAATTCAGAATATGGCTTATTCCGGAATTTTTGCTGTTCAATCTGATATTCAGGCTACCAATTGTTTGATTACCAATTGCGGATACTATGCTTTAGCTTTGCTTGTGAGCGGAAATTATGAGTTCAACCATACAACTGTTGCAAACTACTGGCACAACGCTTACGGGTTTAAACCCCGAAGTACATCGTCAGTTTATATTTCCAATATTTTATCGGTAACAAGCGATAAGAAAGATTACATTGGCGATATTACAAAAGCCGATTTCTCAAACTGCATCATTACAGGTAACCTGGGCAGTTCCAGCGAGGTGACACTAAAGAATAATTCACAGAAGACTTTCAACTACCAGTTTAATAGGTGTATTATTCAGGTTGAAAAAAACGAAGTCTTCGCTAATTCTCACTATATCAATTGTTTTAAAGTTAGTCCCGATTCAATTTTTGTCGATCCGTATAAGAAATACAATTTCGAGCTTGATTCGTTAAGCAGGGCCAAAGACAGCGCTGACAAAACCATCAGCAAATTATTTCCTTACGATTTGAAGGGCAGAAGCCGTTTGCTTGATGCAGGCCCTGATTTAGGAGCATTGGAACGTCAGGAAAAGAAAGCTAAAAAGTAGGTTGAGTGTTTTCACTGTTCTCGGGTTCGTAAATTTTCTACCCTATGAAAATCAAATCTTTATTTCTCATTGTACTTTTCTTGCTGGGGAAAATAGGTTATTCTCAAAAAACAGAAGCCAATCAGGAGTTTTCTTTTTTATTCTACAACACCGAGAATTTTTTCGATAGTGAGAATGATTCCACTAAAAATGATGAAGAGTATTTGGCAAATGCGTTGAAAAACTGGACCCGACAACGATTCCGTTTAAAGGCAGAGCGCATAGCCAAGGTAATTGTTGCAGCAGGCCGATGGAATTCGCCCTTGCTTGTTGGGTTATGTGAAATTGAAAACCGAGATGTGCTGCAATTGCTCGTGAAGACCGAGCCGCTTGCAGGTTTTCACTACAAAATAATACAGAAGGATTCTCCCGACCCCCGGGGAATTGATGTTGCTTTGTTGTATCGTCCTGATTTTTTTCGCCCGGTCGATTACGATGCGATTCGGGTTGCCGATCCTGAAAATCCAAATTTCAGGACCCGGGATATTTTAAAAGTAACCGGGGTAATCGCGAAAACCGATACTTTGATTGTTTATATTAACCACTGGCCCAGTCGCTATGGTGGAATAATGGAAACAAAAAAATATCGGGCAATTGCTGCTCAAATTCTTCGGAATTCTATCGATAAAGAATTAAAAATCAACCCGGATGCAAAGATCGTTTGCATGGGCGACTTCAACGATACTCCCATCGATGAGTGTATGAGTAGTTTACTTGCAGCAAAGCCCGCTCAGATTGCGAAAAATCGAGACTTGATCAATCTTTCTTCTGAATGGTTAAGGGATGATATTCAAACAATAAAATCAAGATACAGGTGGGAAACCTTTGATCAGTTTATCGTTTCTCCCGGTTTTTTGCATTCAGGTAAAACAGTCAGCTACAAAAATGCTGAAATATATAAAGGAAACTTTCTGCTCGAAAAAGATACCAATTACGGAGGACTGAAACCTAAGCGCACCTACCAGGGGTTACGTTATCACGATGGCTTTTCCGATCATTTACCCATCGTGCTTCGAATGCAAGTTGTTGTTTATTAGTTTTTTAATGGTTTTAATCCCATCTCTTCGGCAATTTTTAGCATATATTGATAGGCTTGCTCGTGCTCGTTGGGAATAACACCATCTAAAATCGCATCTTTTATTGCAGTCTTAATTAAACCTACTTCTCTGCAAGGACTAAGTCCATATACTTCCATAATTGTTTCGCCCGAAACCGGAGGTTGAAAATTGCGGATGTGGTCACGTTCTTCAAGGTCTTTCAATTTCTGGCGTACAAGTTGAAAATTTCCGTAGTACTTTTTTACCTTTTCCGGGTTCTTCGACGTTATATCGGCCTCACAGAGTGTCATTAAGTCGTCAATGTCGTCTCCGGCCTCAAACAAAAGCCGCCTCACAGCCGAGTCGGTAACTTCTTCCTCCGACAGGACGATAGGCCGCATATGCAGTTCTACCATTTTCTGAACATATTTCATTTTCTCATTTAAGGGGAACTTCATCTTCTTGAAAAGAGTTGGAACCATTTTGGCTCCGATAAAATTGTGAGAATGAAAAGTCCAGCCGATATGGGACACAAATTTTTTGGTTGCAGGTTTTGCAATATCGTGTAACAAAGCCGACCATCGCAGCCAAAGATTATTGGTGTTTGGAGCAATCCGGTCGAGTACTTCCAGGGTATGGAAAAAATTATCTTTATGCCCGATGCCATTTATTTCCTCGCGCCCCTTCATTCGGTATAATTCAGGGAAAATAATTTCAAGCAGCCCGGTTTTGTCCAGCAACTTAAATCCTGTCGAAGGTTTTGACGAGAGGATTATTTTATTCAGTTCTTCGCCAATCCGTTCTTTCGAGATTATTTCAATTCGTCTTCTGTTTCGGGCAATCGCGTCCAATGTTTTTCCCTCAATCGTAAAATTTAGCTGCGTTGCAAAGCGAATTGCCCGCATCATCCGCAGAGGATCGTCGGAGAACGTAATTCCGGGTTCCAGCGGGGTCCTGATTAATTGATTTTCTATATCCTGAATACCTCCAAATGGATCAATTAGTTCGCCAAATCTATTGGTGTTTAAGCATATCGCCAGTGCATTGATTGTGAAATCGCGTCGGTTCTGATCTTCTTCCAAAGTTCCGTCTTCGACAATGGGTTTGCGCGAGTTTTCATTGTACGATTCTTTTCGGGCTCCAACAAATTCAACATCAAGCGATTGGTATTTTAACATGGCAGTGCCAAAGGTTTTAAACACACTTACCTGAATTGTTGGCCCAAGTTTGCGGGCAACCAGTTCGGCCAGTTTAATTCCGCTTCCGATGGTTACAATATCAATATCGTGCGAAGGCCGTTTCAAAATCAGGTCGCGAACAAAGCCGCCAATCACATAGGTTTCCTGGTTTAGTTGTTCCGCAGTTTCCGAGATTACTTTAAAAATATGATGTTGCAGATGTTTCTTCATTTAATTGTCGCTTTTTATTTTCGAATGTGTATTAAACTTTAAAAGTAAAGCTGTGAACTTTTCCCTGACAAAATTGTCTATCTTCTAAATAATATAGATAATTATATATGACAATTCGTGTTTCGGGCTGACAAAATTACAATTAATTGGGCTGATGAGTTCAATTTTAAGTTTCAAAATTTAGTGGCACACAAGTTGGTATTAATATAGTGCAAAATCTATATATTTGTATAATTAAAATTGATGCTATGTTAGAACATTTGACAAAAGAAACTTTTAAAGAGAAAGTATTCAACTTTGACCAAAATACGGAATGGAAATTTGAAGGTGAAACTCCTTGTTTGATAGATTTTTATGCCGATTGGTGCGGCCCGTGTAAAATGGTTGCTCCGTTGCTCGAAGAGCTGCAAAAAGAATATGGCGATAGCCTGGTGATCTATAAAGTTAATACCGAAGATGAACGTGATCTTTCGGCGATGTTTGGAATCCAAAGTATTCCGTCGCTGTTGTTTGTTCCTGTTGATGGACAACCGCAAATGGCAATGGGAGCGCTTCCGAAGTCAACTTTCGAAAAAGCAATCGCAGAAGTACTTCATGTAACGAAACCGGTTGTTAATTAGTTTTTAGCGCAAATCGTCAAGAATTCGTTCGAGGTGTATTCCCCGAGATCCTTTGATTAGAATTAGTTTATTTTCAATAGGTTGTGTTTTTAGGTAGTTTGAGAGAAGTTCGATTTGATCGAACTTCTTTTTTTGTTTTGTGCTGGTCGTATTTTTAAATTGATTCCCGATTAGGAAGACTTCATCAAAGTCTTGGTTGTCAATGTAGTTAACTATTTGTTGATGCTCTTCGTCCGAATAACTTCCTAGTTCAAGCATATCGCCCAGAATCAAACATTTATTGCTTTGTGCGAGGTTTGTAAAGTTCTTTAATGCAGCCATCATACTTGTAGGGTTAGCGTTGTATGCGTCCATAATGATGGTATTCTTTTCTTTTCGAATTAATTGAGATCGATTGTTCGATGGAGTGTATTCAGCAATTGCTTCCTGTATTTTTAGCGGATCGACGGCAAAGTATTTTCCAACACAGGCAGCAGCCATCAGGTTTTCGAAGTTATAACTGCCAACAAGGTTCGATTTTAGGTAAAGCCATCCTTTGTCGAACAGAGCTTTGACGACCAGGTTTGTTCCCGAGCCCGAGATTTCACCGGCTAAATAGTAACTTGTTGAAAGCCCGTAATTTATTTGTTCAATTTCTGATGCTTGCTTTGTTAAGATTGGATTGTCGGCGTTTAGAAAGCACTTGCCCTTCTTTTCTCTGATAAAATCATACATCTCTGATTTTGTTTTGATTATGCCTTCGAAGGAGCCAAAGCCTTCTAAATGCGCTTTCCCAATATTGGTAATTAAACCAAAGTCGGGATTCGCAATTTCGCATAAAGCCTTGATTTCTCCGGGATGATTAGCGCCCATTTCAACAATCCCGAAATCTGTTGTTTGGTTCATTTCAAGTAGTGTTAGCGGAACACCAATGTGATTGTTTAAATTTCCTTTAGTGGCGCTGACCTTGTATTTCTTAGCCAGAACAGCTGTTATAAGTTCTTTTGTTGTTGTTTTTCCGTTGGTTCCTGTAATTGCCAATATCGGTATTGCTAGTTGATTTCGATGATATTTGGCCAGGTTTTGCAGGCCAGTCAAAACATTATCAACAAGTATTGTTCTGTTGTTTTTAGTCGCCGAGGGCTCGTCAACGATAGCAAATGCTGCACCTTTCCGGAGAGCTTCTTCTGCAAAGTTATTCCCGTTAAAATTGTCTCCTTTTAAGGCAAAGAATAAACTACCTGCCGGAATATTTCTTGAATCGGTGGTAATTACAGGATGTTCCTTGTATATGGAGTAAAGCTGATCTGTTTTCATTCTAATTTTCAAAAAAAATAAAACCCCACTTTTTCAAATGAGGTTTCGAGCTATTTAAATTGAATACATTTTTGTTTAAAATCCGTCGGGACTTCCAACTCGTGTCATTGCACAACGGAACCCAAGATCGTTGGCCGATTCATTTTCAGGAAGATACCTGCGGGCGCCTGGACTCAACCAATATGGTTTGTCTTTCCAGCTGCCTCCTTTATAAATTCGGGCTTTATCAGAGATAAGCGAAGAAAATTGTCCTTCCTTATTGGTCTGAACATACATGTTGCTGGTTTTTGTTTTGTCTTTTACTTCATTCCAGTTGTCGCCTTCAATAACCTGAGATGGAGAATCGCCATCTTTAAAGTTTCGGTAGTCAGCAATTGTATCTTTTACCAGTTCACCAAATTCGTTGCGAATAAGTTTTCCTTGGGCATCGGTTTTATATTTGGTAAATGTATTACCACGGAATGGTTGAAATTCGGCGACATCGAGTGAAGATAATGGACGGTAAACGTCAGCCACCCATTCGTTTACGTTACCAGCCATGCAATATAATCCATAGTCGTTTGGACTATATGATGTTACTGGCGCTGTAATGTCGGCATTGTCGTTCAACGAACCAGCCATACCCATTAAGTCGCCTCGTCCACGAGTAAAATTAGCCATCATTCTACCTTTGGTTTTCTTAGCATCCGAACGCAGATGAGAACCGTTCCAGGGATAAAGTTTACGGTCGGTTAATAATTCGTCGTCGGTGTTGCCTATCAAACCCAATGCTGCATATTCCCATTCGGCTTCAGTGGGCAAGCGATAGCTCGGCAAAAGCAATCCATCTTCCCAGCGGACTTTCCGAGCCGTACCCGAAGCGTCTTTTAAAGGTTTTTTGCCGTCGGTTCCGGTGTACAAACCCGCCAGATAGGATTCTGTAGTAAATACATTTTGTCCGCTTTGGGCATTATCCATTGTAATAATGCCTCTGTCGGCAAGAATTTTTTCGTTAACCCTGTCGGTTCTCCACTTACAATAAGCTTCAGCTTGTTTCCAGGAGACGCCAACTACCGGATAATTTCCGTAAGCCGGATGACGAAGATAGTTTGAAATATAGGGCTCATTGTATGCCAATTCTTCTCTCCAAACGAGGGTGTCGGGGAGCGCACCTTTATATTTTTCAGGATTAGTTGGGTAAACCCGCCTTAGCCAATAAAGGTATTCACGATAATCGAGATTGGAAACTTCAGTTTCATCCATATAAAACGAGGCAACAGTTACTCGTCTTGGGACATTATTCCAATCGTACATCACGTCTTGGCCTACCCGGCCCATCGTAAATGTACCTCCCTGAATAAAAACTAAACCTGGCCCGGTTTCCTGCTCGTAGTTTTGATCAGATTGAAATCCGCCATTTTTGGGATCTCCAAAATTCCATCCGGTAGAATGAGAGATGTCAGAACTACCGCCGCCATTACCTTTCCCAAACAATCCGCATCCTGCCATAAAAGCGGCAAGACCAAATAACATTATGGATCTAAACTTCATGAATAATTTATTTTAAATTGCTACATGTAACTTGCAGATTTGCATAATCAAAACAGATCGAATTAACTCTAAAACCTGCTCATTTCATCGTAATTTCAATTGTCTTTTTTTAAGACTCACAAATATAACTAAATTGTTGAATTGATATTGTCCGACGAATCAATCTTTTTTTTACGCATGTTGAACTGTCTTTCTATCTTTGCGTCAAATTGTAACGTAACGAAGGATATTTTATTTTGCAACATAATTTTATACTTTTTATCCTATTCATTCGTTTTAAATATTGAACTCTACTAACGATGTCGCAATGTTGAAATTTTATATTGTTTGTATATTTCTTTTTGCTTATTTAAGCTCTTGGTCTTCAGATTATAATAGAAAAATTTTTTGGATTGATCATGTGGATGTAAATAGTGCTGCCTCATTGTCTTTCCCCGGGAGTGTGGTTCTCGATCAAACCAAACTACCTTTCTGGATCGAAAATTTTTCGGTTAATTCTTCTTCCGTAAATGTTGTTATTAACAATTTTGTTTCGGTTCCGGTTTCGGAGTTAATCGTTTCTTCGTCAAAATCGATTAGTGAAAATATTCAGTACCATACCGAGATTGGATTTGTGCAAGGTAAACCGATTCTCAAGCTGGTTTTTCTCCCGTTTATTTTAAAAGATAGTCGAATTGAGAAAATAACAGAATTTTCGTTTACCATTACTGAAAATGAGAACCAGACGAAATCAGCATTTGCTGGTTATAACTGGAAAGCACAGTCGGTATTATCGTCGGGCAAATGGCTGAAAATAAAGGCGTCGAACCGTGGAATATCTAAAATTACTTTCGATCAGTTAAAATCCTGGGGTTTTTCCAATCCCGATCAGGTTGCTTTGTATGGAAACGGCGGTTCTATGTTGCCGGTATTGAATAGTGAAATTAAATTCGATGATTTATTGGAATACCCGTTACTAAAAGGAAAGGATAATTCGGGAAAAGATTGCATTTTTTTCTATTCTTCGGGAAATATTCGCTATTCGGTTGACTCGAAAACCGGTTTGATTTCTCACACGCAAAATGTGTATTCAACCGAAACATACTTTTATTTGAGCGATAACGGTATCGTAAAATTGATTGCAAAGCAGGCCGAAATTACAACTGAAGCCGGGCGACAAGTTACAAGTTTTAATAACTATGCGCTTTACGAAAAAGAAGCGCTAAACTTACTTTCGTCGGGTAGTCGGTGGTTTGGCGAAATATTTAATCCCGGACAATCACAAAATATTGCATTGACGCTAGATAATCCTGACCTGACCCAAAATGTCCTGTTTAACGTTGTTGCTGTCGGACGATCTTCTCAGGAAAGTAGTTTGAATGTTACCGTTAACGGTAATTCAAAATCCGCACTCGTTTTTTCGGCACTTCAGGTAACAAGCCCAACCGCTGATTTTGCTTCAAATCAAACATCATCATTTACCGATTTAGTGGCGTCGAAAGCGATTCAGGTAAAATTGACTTACAGCGCCGAAACAAGTACTTCCAATGCCTGGCTCGATTATGTGTCGGCTAATTACAAAAGCTTGCTCAATATGAGTTCTGATGTTCTTTTGTTTCGGGGCAAAGGTGCTGAGGGGGCTGTATCAGTTTCGGAATACACAATAAGCGGAGCAACTTCGTCGATGCGAATACTGGATGTTACTGATATTAATAATGTAACAGAAGTTCCGGCTGCTTTCTCGTCCGGTCAGTTGAAATTTAAATCGAATACTACAGATTATCACGAATATGTGGTGTTCAATCCAGGCGGAACAATTCCATCAGCAGAAAAAGTAGAAGATATTTCGAATCAGAATTTGCATGGCAATTCGACGCCTGACATGGTTATTGTTACCAATTCATTGTTGGAGAGTGTAGCTAATTCGATTGCCGATTTTCATAGGTTGAATGATAATATGGATGTTGAAGTTGTTACTCCTGAAAAAATTTACAACGAATTTTCGGGTGGGTTGCCCGATCCGGCAGGATTACGCAATTATTTCAGGATGTATTATGATCGGGGAAATCAAAACGGAACGCATACTTTAAAGTATGTCTTACTCTTGGGCGACGGCTCTTATGACAATCGGAATATCCTTGGGAATAACCACAATTTGCTTCCTACTTATCAATCGGAGAATTCACTCTCTCCAACAGAATCGTTTGTTTCTGATGATTTTTACTCTTTTTTGGATGAGAAGGAAGGTGGCTCTACCGGTATTGTGGATATTGGAATTGGCCGAATTCCGGCAAATACGCTTAGTGAAGCAAAAGCCGTTTTTGGTAAGATTAGTAATTACATTAAGCAGGCTTCTATTGGGAATTGGCGAAATGTTGTCACTTTTATTGCTGACGATGAGGATGATAATACTCATATGGCTCAGGCAGAGGATTTAGCTAATGCGGTAAATAGTCAATATCCTGCGTTTTATACTGATAAGATTTATCTCGACGCCTACAAACAAGTTTCTACTTCCAGCGGTGAAAGGTACCCGGATGTAAATACAGCAATTACCAACAGGGTAAAACAAGGGACGCTTGTAATGAACTACACCGGTCACGCTAATGAACGAGTTTTGGCTGACGAGAATGTACTAAACATCAGTACAATTCAGTCGTGGAGCAATTTTAATAAACTGCCTGTTTTTGTTACGGCTACCTGCGAGTTTAGCCGATTTGATGCCGATGAAACAACTGCCGGAGAAGAAATACTTTTTAATCCGCAAGGTGGAGGTATTGGTTTATTTTCAACAACAAGGCTTGTATATTCGGGAGCCAACTTTGAATTAAATCAAAAGTTTTTCGATTTTATTTTTTCGAGAGACAAACAGGGAAATTCATTACGTTTAGGCGATATCATGCAAAAAGCGAAAGCTGCCGCGAACACCGGAATTAATCAGCTTAATTTCTCGTTGCTTGCCGATCCCGCTCTTCGGCTTGCCGACCCTAGCTTGCAAATAAAAACATCGGTCATCAATGGAAAGAGTGCAGAGGCAAAAATGGACACTATTCGTCCGCTGTCAGTTGTGACAATAAAAGGCTATATCGCCGATTACAATGGCGCCAAAGTAACATCGTTTAATGGCGAAATTATTCCGGCGGTTTACGATAAAGCTCAGATGGTCGAAACACTTGGTAATGGCGGACAGATACCAATGAGCTATAAGGTTCAGACAAACTTGATATATAAAGGGTTGGCAACTGTAACGAACGGAGAATTTGAGTTCTCATTTATTGTTCCTAAGGATGTCTCTTTTAAACCGGATAAAGGAAAGATATTGTACTACGCTTATAATGAAACTGCTGATGCAAAAGGTTTTTTTGATGGTTTTTATGTAGGGGGAACCTCAACTAAAACGGTTTCTGATACAAAAGGTCCTGAAGTGAAGCTTTATATGAATGATACCGGTTTTAAAGACGGAGGTGAGGTTGGTTCAAGTTCGGTATTGATTGCTGACATTACTGATGATTCAGGAATCAATACTTCAGGAATTGGAATTGGCCATGATATAACTGCTGTTTTGGATGGTGATTACAGAAATATAATGGTACTAAACGATTATTTTCAGGGCGAAAAAGATGTTTATACCAGCGGAAAAGTTATTTTCCCGTTTACCGGGCTGGCGGAAGGAGAGCATACCATAACATTTAAGGTATGGGATGTTTCAAATAACTCGTCCGAAGTTGAGATTCGTTTTGTGGTAAAAGATGTTTTCAGAATGGAAAGTGTAAACTGCTATCCGAACCCGATGCAGGGCCAGACTAATTTTATTTTTACCCACAATTACCCGAATGAATCGTTTGATGTTAAAATTGAAGTCTTTCAGATCAACGGATCGTTGATTGACAGTTACACAACTAAGATTGGCTCTGATGGAGCAGAAAGCTTGCCAATTGATTGGACTCCTTCCGAGCGACAAGTCAGAATGAGGGCTGGGGTATATGTTTACCGGATAACTGCCTCAACGAGTGACGGAAAGGTAGCTAAGGGATCGGGCAGGCTGGTCTATGTTTATCCTTAATCGGTTCTTTTAAGGCGGGCTCATACTAAATTAAAGAGAGGTTCGTTTATAAGTTGGTGTCAGGCCAAAGTTATCCTGACAAAAATCTATATTTGCAATTCGAAAATTTTGAACATTTTAAAATGAAGAGAACAACCTTATTACTTACTGCAATTCTTTGGGTTGGAATGTTTTTACAACTGTCAAAAGTGCAGGCACAGACAGCTAACACCAATGGCTCGAATGTGATTCAAACCGGAGTTTCATTTTTGACTATCGCTCCTGATTCTCGTGCAGGAGGTATGGGCGATGTAGGTGTAGCTACCTCTCCTGATGTGAACTCACAGCACTGGAATCCTGCAAAATATGCTTTCGCAGAAAGTACGATGGGTGTGGGCTTATCATATACTCCCTGGATGCGAAACCTTGTGCCAGATATTAATTTGGCCTATCTCGTTGGTTATAAACGCCTCGACGATCAACAAACAATCAGTAGCTCATTAAGATATTTCTCTCTGGGTGATATTACGTTTATGAGCGACTATGGGGCTGAATTAGGTAGTCAGAAACCAAACGAATTTGCTTTTGACTTTGGCTATACCCGTTTGCTTTCTGACGATTTCTCAGGAGCAGTTACCATTCGTTATATACGTTCCGATTTAACCAGCGGCCAAATGGTAAACGGTGTTGAGACCCATGCAGGAAATACTTTTTCCTCTGATGTCGCTTTTTATTATCATCACCAGATGCGAATAAACAGAAAGAATTCAACTGTGTCTGCCGGTATTAATATCTCGAATATTGGGGGAAAGATTTCCTATACTGATGGTGAGACCAAGGATTTTATACCCGCAAACCTTCGTTTAGGACTCGCATATAAGACAGAAATGGACAGATATAACACGATTTGTTTTTCAATTGATGCCAATAAGTTGTTGGTGCCAACACCCAATCCAGATAACAAAGGTGATATTCTGACCGGCTTAGGAGCTGATAAATCGGTAGTTTCATCTATCTTTAGCTCATTCGGCGATGCTCCGGGAGGTATGAGCGAGGAACTTAAGGAAATTAACATTGCTGTCGGCGCTGAGTATTGGTACAACAAACAGTTTGCGTTGCGGGCAGGATATTATTACGAAGACAAAAACAAAGGAAACCGGAAATTTTTTACTGCCGGTGCTGGTTTGAAAATGAATGTTTTTGCGCTCGATTTTTCTTACCTGTTGGCTGTTGCTCAAAACAATCCATTGGCAAATACGTTGAGGTTTACACTTTCGTTTGATTTTGAAGCTTTTAGTAGGCAGAGGCGATAGCTGATTGGAATTATTAATGTCGTATATTTTACAGCTCATGCCTATGTTCTCCAGTGGACGTAGGCGTGAGTTGTAATCCCGAAATATTGCATCATTTTATTCGAATTACTTATATCGATTTCTTTTTGTTCTGTAATGTTCGAAAAACGGCTATCTTTTTTGAATAATACGGGAATGAGCTCACAAAATTCGCGTTGTACGCATTAGTTTATTGTTGAGGTACGAACAGAGTTCTAAATGATGCGTTTGTTATAAATTTCAATGATTAAAAATGAATTTTAGGATTGGATACGGATATGATGTACACCGTTTAGCTGAAGGAGAAACACTTTGGCTGGGTGGAATCCTTATTCCGCACAGCAAGGGCACAATCGCTCACTCCGATGGCGATGTGGTGATCCATGCGCTTTGTGATGCAATGCTTGGGGCTGCAAAATTGGGCGATATTGGGCGGCATTTCCCGGATACATCGGCGGAATTTAAAAACATTGATAGTAAAATTTTACTTGCTCAAACCAATAAACTTATTGCTTCCAAAAATTTTCAGGTTGTAAATCTTGATCTCACTATCGCCGCTCAGCAACCGAAGCTAAAATCATATATTTCGGATATGGAACAAACATTGGCCCAGATACTCGGTGTTGATACCGATGTTGTTTCGATTAAAGCCACCACCACCGAGCACTTAGGGTTTGAAGGCCGGGAAGAAGGCATCTCGGTTCATGCCGTAGTTTTACTTGAGCGAGTTCAAGGGCGCTGATTAAAAGTCTGCTTAAATTCCTTCCTTCCGACTCAACGCGAAAACAAAAAAATGAGAGAATGGCTGTTGCTATCGGCATTTGTTCGAGCGTTGCCAGCATGTCGAAATCCAAATACTTTCCAGGCTTTTAAGCGGATTCTCTTTTTTATGAAATGTATTTTATAAGTTTGCGGAGAGCCATTAAAACCGCAATTCTTAAGTATGAGAAAACTTATACCCATCGTTTATTTAATCTTTGGTTTTTATTTTGATTTATATGCTCAACCGGAAAAACTTGATAGCCTGAATAATCTTATCCGGATAAAAAAGGGTTCTGAGCTTCTTAAATTATATATTGAAGCCGGAAAGGAATGCTTGTATATAGATCCCTCAAAAACAATAGATTATGGAGAAAAATTGATTGCACTCGGCAACGAACTAAACGATCATTCTAAAGATGGAATTGCGAATATAATAATTGGAGGTGGATATCTTTTTAGCGGCAACTTCGAGAAAGGTAAACATTATACTGATTTAGGACTTCAAATAGCAAAAGAAAATAAAAATGTTGATGACGAATGCGCCGGTTTAAATTCTCTCGCCGTTTATCATATGAATACCGGAGATTATAAAAAGGCGCTTCAAATTTTTAACCAGACCCTGGAGAAGGCCAAAGCAGCAAATTTAAAACAGCGAGTTGCCACCATAACGTTTAATATTGGTGCAATTTGTACAAATCAAGGCCAATTAGCCGAAGGATTAGCTGCATTAAAGGAAGCATTGGTATATTTTAATGAACTAAAAGACAGGAAGTTTATTGCCAGAACTTTAATCAATATTGCGGTTAATTACAATTTGTGGGGAAATTACGATAAAGCTTTCGAGTTTTTCGAGTATGCTGACAAACAATTCGAGCAAAACAACGATAAAAATGGTCGTTCTGCTTCGCTCAATAACATTGGAGAAGTGTATAAAAACACAGGCAAATATACCGAAGCGATAAAGTTCTACTCTCAATCGCTGGATATATCCATTAGCATAAAGTCGGTATTTAATGAGGCAATTGCCTATGTAGGCTTGGCCGAGGCTTACTTGAAACTTAACGAAATGTCTAAGGCTAAGACATTGGCTCAAAAATCTTTAGATATTTTTTCTTCGATGAAGATGCTCGAGGGAGTTTCGCGTAGCAAACAGGTTCTGGCTGAGGTCGAATTTGGCGAGGGTAATTACTCTGAATCGATGAGTCTGGCTGATGAAAGTTTAAGTTTGGCAGCTAAAGCAGGAATTCCTGATATTCAGGTTCAGTCGTTTTTACTATTGTCGAAAAACCTGGCTAAAACCGGAGATTATAAAAATGCCTATTTGTCGTTGCAGAATCATATTAAGTTAAAAGACTCGTTGCTCGACGAGCAGCAAAAGAAGCGACTGGCAGCAATGCAAACAGAACTTGATCTAAAATTAAAAGAAAGGGAGATTGTTATCTTGCAAAAGGGTAACGAGATTAAAGACCTTCAGATTAAAAAGCAGCGGATCAGAAACCAATTTTTAATCGGCGGATTGGTGTTTTTTGCTGTTTTTTCAGGAGTAGTTTTGCGCTTAAACAGGCAGAAAAAGAAAGCTTATCACCTGTTGGCCGAAAAAAATCTGCGGATACAGGAACAACACAACGAACTAAAAAAAGCGAATGAAACCAGGAACCGGTTCATGTCGATTATTGGGCATGATTTGCGAAACCCCATAGGCGCTTTTAGCGAAATGCTTGGTCAGTTAATCGACTATCCCGAACTGTATGACGAGAAGCTTCAGGCGCAGGTATTGGCCGAACTTCGGAAAGAAGCTGATTCAACCTACTATTTGCTCGAGAACCTATTGTCGTGGGCTAGTACGCAACGTAAAACTATTGTATATAACCCTATTGCCATAAATCTTAAACAGGTTATTGATAATAATGTACTTCTGAATTCCAGGTTTTCTGAAAACAAACGAGTACAGTTAATCATTGAAGGTCGATATGATATTGATGTCATTTTTGACTTAAACATGTTGAATCTTGTTTTGCGGAACCTGATTTCGAATGCTTTGAAGTTTTCTTTTGAAGGCGGAATTGTTCGCATTAAAGTATTGGACGAAAATTCTATAGTTCGTATTTGCGTTGTTGATCAGGGGGTTGGTATTGATGAGGAGAATATTCCATTGTTGTTTGATCCCAATAATCACTATTCCACTTTTGGGACCGCAAGTGAAAAAGGCTCGGGGTTAGGACTGATTTTGTGCAATGAATTTATAAAGAACAATGGAGGTGAAATAAATATCTCGTCCAAGGTTGGAGAAGGAACTTCGATTTGCTTTACGCTTCGCAAAGTGCTAGTATCATAGTAGTTAACTGTAACTGAATGAATTTTGTTGTTTCGTGCTATTGGTAAAATTTGTTATCATCTTTAATTGAAAAATTTATATGAAAACGCTGGTGATTGGGGCAAGCGAAAACCCCGAAAGATATTCGAACAAGGCAATTCGCGCATTGCTTTCGCATAAACACGAAGTTTTGGCCATCGGGCTTCGGGATGGAATGGTGGAAGGAATAAAATTTAATGCTGAAAAGCAAGATTTTAAGGATGTTGATACAGTTACTTTGTATGTTGGCCCTAAAAATCAATTGGAGTACTACGATTATGTTTTAGGACTGAAACCACGACGGGTGATCTTTAATCCAGGCACCGAAAATCCTGAATTTATTGAAAAGCTTCAATCTGTAGGAATTTCTCCTGAAGTTGCCTGCACCCTGGTTTTATTGGCTACCGGACAATTTGAATAATGGAAACAATAACTACAATTGCCGACTTCGAAACGTTGCTGGCCAATAATGACGCCGTCTTGGCTTATTTTTCAACAGAAACGTGTTCGGTATGCCATGTGTTAAAGCCTAAAGTTGCTGACCTGGTTGCCAAATCATTCCCGTTAATGAAAATGGTTTTTATAGAGTCGGGCAAATCGCCTGAGCTTGCCGCAGCATATCGGATTTTTACGGCGCCAACGGTATTGGTTTTCTTTGCAGGACGTGAAACCATTCGAAAAGTTCGGGCTTTTGGAGTTGATGAGTTAAAATCTGAAATAACCCGCCCGTATGGTTTAATGTTCTAAGCTTAGTTTATTTCGGATAGCGCCGATTACTCAAGCAGATGGTCGATCATTTCTTCATTGGTTAAGTTGGGAAGAGTAACCTTCAACGCTGGATTTTCCTGCATCGCCCGCTTAATGGCAAACATGGCCGACTCGTTTCTGGCCCAGCTGCGACGCGAAATTCCGTTGTTTACGTCCCAGTGAAGCATTTGCTGTAAACGTAGATCGGCTTCTTCCGAACCGTCCAAAGTCATTCCGAAACCACCATTAATTACTTCACCCCAGCCAACACCGCCACCATTGTGGATGGAAACCCAGGTAGCCCCGCGGAACGAATCGCCAATGACATTTTGTATAGCCATATCTGCCGTAAAAGCCGATCCGTCGTAAATGTTTGAAGTTTCGCGGAAAGGCGAGTCGGTTCCTGAGACATCGTGGTGATCGCGGCCTAAAACAATGGGAGCACTGATAATTCCATCGCGAATTGCCCGGTTAAATGCTTCTGCAATTTTTATTCGCCCCTCGCAATCGGCATACAGGATGCGGGCTTGAGAACCAACAACCATGTTGTTTTTACCCGCTTCTTCAATCCAGTGAATGTTATCGGTAAGCTGATTGATAATTTCGTCGGGAGCCGATTGTGCAATTCCAGTCAGAATCTGGGCTGCAATCCGGTCGGTTTTTTGTAAATCTTCAGGATTGCATGAGCAGCAAACCCAGCGAAAAGGGCCAAAACCATAGTCGAAGAACAGCGGACCCATAATGTCCTGTACATACGACGGATATTTGAAATCGCCTTTGTCAGTGAGCACATCGGCGCATGCACGCTTCGATTCGAGTAAAAAAGCATTGCCATAGTCCCAAAAATACATTCCGTTTTGGCTGAGTTTGTCGATTGCTTTAACTTGCCTGACGAGGCTTTCGTAAACTTTCTCCTGAAACAGTTGCGGATTTTCGGCCATTAATCGATTCGATTCTTCGAATGTCATTCCGGCGGGATAATAGCCACCTGCAAACGGATTGTGCAGCGATGTTTGATCAGATCCCAATTCAACTTCTACCTCTTTTTCGGCCAGAAATTCCCATAAATCCACTACGTTTCCCTGGTAGGCAAGCGAAATGGCTTTGCTGTTTTTGCGGGCCTGCTCTATTCTTTTCAGCAATAATTCCAAATCAGTAAAAACTTCATCAACCCAACCTTGTTCGTGGCGCACTTTTACCGCTTTTGGGTTGATTTCAGCCACAACAGCAATCATTCCCGCAATTACGCCTGCCTTAGGCTGCGCGCCCGACATTCCGCCTAATCCTGACGAAACAAATAGCTTGGTCGAATTTCGGCTGGCATGCATTCGGGCAGCATTCATCAGCGTGATGGTGGTGCCATGCACAATTCCCTGTGGCCCGATGTACATGAACGACCCCGCCGTCATTTGTCCGTATTGCGAAACGCCCAGCGCGTTCATCCGTTCGTAATCGTCTCGACTGCTGTAATTCGGTATCACCATGCCATTGGTAACCACTACGCGCGGCGCATTTTTGTGCGATGGAAATAAACCCATCGGGTGCCCCGAATACATCACCAGCGTTTGTTCGTCGGTCATTTCGGCCAGGTATTTCATACAAAGCCTGTACTGTGCCCAGTTCTGAAAAACAGCGCCATTCCCGCCGTAGGTAATCAGTTCGTGCGGATGCTGTGCCACGGCGTAATCCAGGTTGTTTTGGATCATCATCATTATTGATGCTGCCTGCTTCGACCGATGTGGATATTCGTCAATGTGGCGCGCTTTCATTTCGTAGTCGGGCCGGAAGCGGTACATGTAAATCCGGCCATACGCATTCAGTTCGTCCAGGAATTCGGGTGCCAAAATGGCATGGTGTTCCGGCGCGAAATAACGGAGTGCATTTTTCAACGCCAGTTTCTTTTCGTCCTGATTTAATATTGGTTTGCGTTTGGGAGCGTGGTTTACAAGTGGGTTGAATGGCTTTTTCTCCGGCAGAATTTCAGGAATTCCTTCCAGAATCGCCCTTTTGAAACTGTTCGTATCCATGACTACAAATTTGTGGTTCGCCTTTTGAAGCAGTTATTATAACGGTAAAATTGCTACATTCCCCGATATTTTGGTGTGTCATTTCAGCAGTTTTGCAACATTTGCGACACTTATTTTTATCATAGATTATTCAGAAATGTTTAAATTAGAAACCAATTAATTAAAAGTAATATGAAGAAGACGTGGATTGTTCTGGCAGTTATTGCTGTAATATTGTTGCTGGCGTATTCGTCGGTGAAAAATTCGTACAACAGCATGGTTACGATGCAGGAAAGTGTTACTGCGCAGTGGTCGCAGGTTGAGAATGTTTATCAACGCCGTTCTGACCTGATTCCTAATTTGGTAAGCACGGTAAAGGGCTATGCTGATTTTGAAAAGGAAACATTGACCCAGGTTATTGAAGCCCGCGCAAAAGCAACTTCAGTAACTGTTAATCCTGAAAAATTGGATGCTCAGTCGTTGAAAAACTTCCAGGACGCACAATCTGGATTATCTTCAGCTTTGAGCCGCTTAATGGTTGTGGTTGAAAAATACCCTGACCTGAAAGCCAATCAGGGATTCCTCGATTTGCAGGCTCAGTTGGAAGGTACAGAAAACCGCATCACTGTTGAACGTCAGAAGTTTAACGAGAGCGCTCAGGCATACAACACCTTAATCCGCAAATTCCCGAAAAATATTTTCGCAGGAATGTTTGGATTCGAGAAGAAAGCTTATTTCGAAGCTGAAAAAGGTGCCGAAAAAGCTCCGCAGGTGAAATTCTAACAGTGGAGAAAGTCATTTGTCATTAGAAAAGGCTGTTACCAAATGATCCTTTTCAACGTGGTGAATGACTTTCTTTTTTGTAATTAACTCATATTTATCATACCCAAAATCACACGATCATGTCCGTCGAAAACTTTTTCAGTGAAGCTGAGAAAAAACAAATTACCGATGCAATTGCTCAAGCCGAGTTAAACACTTCAGGCGAGATCCGGTTGCATGTTGAAGGTCGTTGCAAGATTGATGTACTTGACCGGGCCGCTTATGTATTTGGCCAGCTGGAAATGAATCAAACCGCGCAACGCAACGGTGTTCTGTTTTATCTGGCAGTGTACGATCGCAAATTTGCCATTCTGGGCGATTCAGGCATAAATCAACTCGTTCCGTCAAATTTTTGGGACGAGATCAAAGAAACCATGTTGTCGTTTTTCAAGGAAGGGAAGTTCGCCGATGGGCTTTCTAAAGGTATTTTGATGGCCGGAGAACAGTTGAAGACCAATTTCCCTTACCAAAGTGACGACAAAAATGAATTATCCGACGAAATATCTTTCGAAAAAAACCTGTAACATGAAGAAACTATTTTTAATAACTATACTTGCAATTCTCTCTCTATCAGTTTTTTCGCAAGATATTCCTGAGAGGCCCAATCCGCCTAAATTGGTGAACGATTTGGCCAACGTTTTGACTGACGGCGAAGAACAGCAGCTTGAAGCCGTTGTGGATGATTTTAGCAACCAAACTTCGACTCAGATTTGTATTATCACCGTTCCATCGTTAAACGGGTACGAGATTTCGGATTTGTCGTTTAAGATTGGTGAAAAATGGGGTGTTGGCCAAAAAGGGAAAAACAACGGCATTTTGGTTCTTTTCAAGCCGAAAACTGCAAACGAAAAAGGCGGAATTTTTATCGCCGTTGGGTACGGCTTGGAACCTGTGATTCCTGATGCTATCGCAAATCGGTTGGTGGTGAATAATGCTATGATTCCTCATTTTCGTGAAAACGATATTTACGGCGGTTTGCTCGAAGGCACGAAAGTGTTGATGGGCTTGGCTTCCAAAGAATTTACTGCCGAAGACTACCAGAAAAAAGTAGGTGGAAAGAAGGATGATGGCGGAGGTGGCTTTGGTTTTATCATTGTCATCATCATCGTTGCCATTATCATGTCAATTTTTCGTGGTGGCCGTGGCGGACATTATAATTCGGGCGGAAGTTTGCCGTTCTGGCTCGCTATGGGCTTGCTGAATTCGGGCAGAGGCCGTGGTTCGTGGGGCGGATTCTCCGGAGGAGGAGGTGGCTTCGGCGGCGGTGGTGGCGGCTTTGGCGGTTTCGGCGGCGGAAGCTTTGGCGGCGGCGGCGCTGGCGGAAGCTGGTAATCAAAACGATATTTCACACGTTGAGAAATCCGATAGGCAAACGACCCTGTCGGATTTTTTATTGGCCTGAAGAATTTGAATCAGCCAGCGTTCCCAGAGCCAGCAGCCCGTAAAACGTATATTCCAAGTCGACTGTTTGGTCTCCATCTCCTGAAAGAAAGGCACCATTGAAATAGTTTTGCTGAATAAAATCAAGGCAATCTGGTATCAGCAACCGTAAATCGCAACCTGCATTTTTGAGCGCGAACAATGCCACAGCCGTTGAAAGCAGATCAGCCTGCTCCAAGTGGCGAAAAGCCCGGAATCCGCCTGATTCAGAAGCAAACGATATCAAAAGCTGCTGCTCATCCGAACCATCTTTACCCAACATTTTCAGGAGAAATACTTTGGCTGCAATTTCAGAACAAGGCGAATGTTCGTTGACCTCAACGCGTGACAACATTTTCCCTGAAAACCGCTGTAGCAAACCCCGAAAAGGCAAAACTGCATCTAGAGTGAGGAACAGCACAAAACTACGGTACGAAAGGTTGATCGAATACCGTTCTTTCCAAAACGAACGACTCAGTTTTAGCAATGTCTTAGCCCTTGAAACCCTGTTTATTCCCAATTCTTTCTGTAACAAAGTCAGACAACATTGTTCGATAAACCCGGGTATTTTTGAGCTGGATTGCTGGGTAATAAATTGCCGAAGGTGAAGCATTTCACTAGAGTCATCCGCCAAGTCCCCCTTCGGGGGATTTAGGGAGCCTTCCTTCAGCAACAGCATTCCAAACAGTGAATAATATAAATCCGACCGACCGCCACGATCTTTAAAGCCACCATCTGCATTTTGCTGACTTTTCAGGAATTGAAAAACTTCCGTTTGACCTTGTTCGTCGAGCACATCCAACGCATTTCGCAGTAGCGAAACCATTTGCAGGTAAAAAGGGATATTTTGATTCCGGGAATTCATTGCCTGTTAGAAAATCTTTCCAAGCACGGTGTACAGGCTCATTTTCATGCGAAGATTCTCCAATTGACCAAGCTCCTCGTAAGCTTTCGAAGTGTATTCTGCCAACAGTTCTTCTGTCTTTTTCACAATCTGATTCGCTTCAATCCACTCGGCTACCTGTTGCTTGTCATTTCGCGAATATGCAATCTGAATGTCCTCAACAGCCAAATCCGGTGCGTTTTCAGAAAGAATGGAAAGCATCAGCGGATAATCGGCCACCTGCGTATGTTCGTTCGATTCGCGGTATTCGTCCAGATCGTCCTTTATCTGGTAAGCCATTCCGAAGTAAGCTGAGAATTTTTTCAGGATTTGCAGATCGTTTTCCGACGATCCGGCAGCCGTAGCCCCCAGCAAAAGCGCCACCAATATGGCAGAACCAGTTTTTTGCTCGAAAATTTTTAGCTGTTCTTCAAGCGGCAACACCGTATTTTTTGAACTGGCCAGCAAATCGGCTCCCTGCCCAACCGACAAAGCCACATGACCCTGGGCCACCAACTGGTAGCAAGCTGCCATTACGGTGGGTTGAAGCGGAAGTTTTCCCAGCAATTCGTAGCCTTTGCCTAACAGGAAATCGCCGGTATTGATGGCCACCGGAATGCCATGTTGTTTGTGAATGGTTTCGGTATTGTAGCGAAAATCGTCGTTATCCTCAATGTCGTCGTGAATAAGTGAAGCTTTGTGAAAACACTCGACCACCACCGAAAGCTGCAAAAGCAAATCTTCGGAAACCTCGGCAGCATAAGCCGAATAGGCCAGCGCAGTAAGCAAAGGACGAATGCGCTGTCCGCCGGTGAGCATTGACTCGATGGTGAGCCGGGTCGTCAAATCATTCACCGGACCAAGCAGTTGCATGAGGGTTTCTTCGGTGAAAAAGCCGTTCACTTTCTCTTTCAGTCCGGAGACCGAAATGGGCTGTAAATCTTTATTTTTCTGAAAATTGGTCAGTTCATCGTCGAGCCAGCGATTATCGACATCGGTTTCGGCACAACCTTCGAAAAGCAGCGGAATCCCGATCACCGGAACAGCAGCACGGGCAACGGTTTCGAACGACTTTTGCAGCACCGACATGCAGGTCACCCCAATCACGGCATCCACGGTTCCGCCTTGTACCAGGCTAATGGCTACCGTAGTTCCCTCAGCAACGAGCGAAGCGTAGCCCAGCATTTCAGCTTTTTGCAAAATCGAATCGATCTGGCAGCTTTGGCATCCGGCACAAATCAGTCCCAATTCGTCGATTTCGGCATGGCACGAACTATTGTTTTTCAGGCATTGCGGCAACAGCAGCAGGCGGCGATTGTATGGCGTGGCAGCCACCACCGAGCGCCAGATTTCGTTTCCGCTAACCACCATCGCAAATTCGCGAAAAGCCGCATCGGTGCCCGTTAGCGCGATGATTTCGTCGGCCATCTGCTGGATAAATTCGAAACGGACCGGCGGTAAAATACCCCGTTCGGCAACCAATTCACGGGCCGCCTTTCTCAACCGGTTTCGCACCAACGCCTTATCCGGAACCTGCAATATGTTTTCTTTAACCTTCATTTCAAATTTCAAATTCGAAGTGCCTAAATTTCGGAGTGTCTAGAGTGAAGTCTGAAATACTTTAGGCACTCCGAACTCTAGCTCACTCCCAACTTCTTACCCATAGGCTCCCAGTCCGAAGAATGCCCGTTTTTTGGCAAAGCGGTAAATCCGGCTTTTCTCCGGAATTACTTCGCACGAACCGTGACTGAATGTTTCAGGAGCGGTGGCTAGCTTGTAAAGTTCATCCTTTCGTCCTGAAGTATTTTTTGCCTGATGCTTTTGCACGAAATCGGCCAGCCAGCGCGGATCTTCCATCACAACGCAGCCTTTGGTCTTTTGTTGAATGCTGGTCCGGAAATCACCCAAAAACGACGACTCGGCATATAAACGATCGAGCGGTTTGTCTTCGATGTTTTCAGCAGCAAACTGAATGATCGGGCAAGGCTCTACAAAACCCGACGCGTTGATGTGGTGGCTCAGCCCTTCGGCAGCCGGACACATACCCACACCATCGGCATTCCAGTAGGTGTCGATGATGGCAATGCTGTATTTCAGGCGGGCATCCACCATATGCTGACGCAAGTGCCGAATCTCATCCGGACTCAACGCCAGCTCGTAATTCGGGTTTGGCCCCACCGGACGATAAATGTAGTACCACAAATAGGCCACACCTTTGTCGATCAATCCGTTGATAAATTCAGGCGACATGGCCATTTCGAGGTTCGATTTGCACACGCTGATGGCCACGCCGGTAATCAGCCCAGCTTTGGTCGCATTTTCGATGGCTTGAGATGCCGATTGGTGTACATTTTTGCCGCCTCGACGAATATCTGCCACATTTTCATCGCCTTCGAAACTGATCAGCGGTGTTACATTGGCGCACTGGCGCAGTGTTTCGGCCATTTCGGGAGTGAGTAAAGTTCCGTTTGTAAACAACTGAAAATAGCAATCCGAATGTTTTTTGAAAACTTCTGGAAGCGGCTTGTACAAAAGCGGTTCGCCACCCAAAATTCCGAAGAAATACGAACCGGCCTGCTTTGTTTCGGCGATGATCCGGCTCAGCTGCTCGGGCCGCATGCGGCTGTTTTTCTCCTTTCCCATCACCCAGCAACCCTGACAATTCAGGTTACAGTCGTCGGTAATGGAAATGAAGTTGAAAGCCGGGAAAAACTGGCCTTTCTTTTGCCTTTTCTGAAACCGCGCAAACGACATCGATCCTTTGATGCCCATGTTCACCATGAACTTGTAAAGGCATCGTCTGTCGCTGCGGAACAATATGTTTTTTAGTATTCCCATGAATTAGTTTCAAGTTCCAAATTTCAAGTTCCAAGTTGTCGAAAAAAACAAGGTCCCCAAAAACCTCCTGCTGAGTGTTTTTAAGTCCCCTCTTTCGGAGGGGATTTTGGGGAGGCTAATTCTTCCAGCGCTTTCCGGCGTTCGGTTTCGGCCTGTTCCATCAATCCGGCCTTGAAAATATTCTGGCGCATGGCCGAGCGCTGGTTCAGGGTCGAAATCATATTGATGTCAGCCGTCAGTCCTTTCGATTTCACTTCCGTTCCCGGTTCAGCACCCGCCAACACACTGTTTTCTTTCAGGCGCGGAAAAATGATGGCCGAAGTCGGGCAGTTTCTTCCGCAAGCCGGACAATTGTTTTTGCAAGCCAGCGGCTTCACCACTTTCAGCTTTTTGTTGTCGAACGTGTAAACGCCAAACAGGCAGAACTTAAAGCACTTTCCGCAATCGATGCACAAAGGCTGATCGATCACCGGATACCAGGCCGGCACATCCAAGCCGCTTTCAACTTGCTGCTCGTTTGCCTTTCCTTCCTGAACTGAAAAATCAGTACACAATTTTTGCCCGATCTGTTCTGCCGAAAGTTCCTTAAAATTCAACACTTCCAAACCCGAAAGCTCTAAACCGTTCTGAGCCAGCATACTTTTGATGGCACGCGGATAGCAGGCAATCATGATTTTCCGGCTGTATTTGCAATCTATTTCCTGCACGGAATCTTTCCGGTTCAGCACAATTCCGCAGAAATCGTTCAACTGAAACAAATCAGCATCGAGCGACTTCACCACCGCCTGAATTTGTTCCGATTTTTCCGCAGAAATTACACCGGCGCCACAATTGCAGTAAAGCACACATGTTTCGCTCATAAAAAATCGTCCTATTTGGAATTCAGTATAAATAAACCAAAATTAAAAACTATGGGAAAGTGGATTTTGAGATAATTTGGAGTTTGTTAACAAACATTTGGAAAAGGCAAGAAAGTTGGCCGTTTTCAGTTGCAGCAACCAGAAAAACAATAATCCTGTTGCTTTTAATACAAATCTGAGTTTTTTAATAAATTGATCGGATGACTCGAAGTCATCCGATCAATAAACAAGGATAAGGAGTAGATTCTTTTGTTTTTTCAACCAATTTAGCTATTGATAATTAAAATGATTACCTACTTTCGAGATGAAAACCATTCAGAAAAAATCATGAAAACAGAATTAACTTCCCTGCCCAACATTGGCAAAGTGGTTGCCGAGAAACTGAAAGAAGTTGGAATCACAACGCCGGAGGAACTGCGCGCTGTTGGCGCAGAGCAGGCATTTATACGCCTTCAGACCATCGACGAAGGTGCCTGTTTGTGCATGTTGCAAGGCTTGGAAGGCGCCGTGCAGGGCATTCGCTGGCACAATTTGCCCAAAGAGCGAAAAGAAGAACTGAAGCAGTTTTTCAGGATGCGGAAGATATGAAAGTGTTCAGTGGTCAGTCTCAGTTTTTACTGCCTACTGCGACTGACCACTTGCTACGTTGGCGGATGAAGCCGTTTGTTAAACCACTTACGGGTTTCGTTCAGCACCTTGGCCTGTGCAGGGGGAACATGGCGTTTGCAGGTCGAGCGTTCGGCACTTCCCTCAGGTGCTCCCCAACGAATTTCGGGGCCATCGTTCGGATTGTAGGCAATCTCAAACGCATCGCGCCGTTTTACGATTTCGGACAACGTCAGCTTTTGTTCGCTACCATTGCTGCGGGTATAGGTTATCGACAATTCATCCAGCTTCGATTTCAGGATATCGTCGAGCTTGCTTTTCACAGCTTCGGCCGATTTCAACTTCGGCATTTTATAATCTTCAGGAGATCGCATTACTTTCGCCGGAAAATCTATTACTGCATCGATGGCAATCAAGAGGCGCAAATCGCGGTTTGGCGTCGAAAAATCTTCCCACACACCGCCAGTCTGAAATACTCCGGTTGGCCTGGTTGGCATTGGAATTACCGTCCCAGGATGTGCCCGCATGTATTTTTCGCCGGTTTCTACTGAATTCACCCGAACCATCAACTGTTCGTGCAACGCTTTAATCAGATCAAGCAAAGCGGCTTCCGGATCAAGCGGTTTCGGATTGATGACGCGCTCCATGGCGTGGTAAAAATTCTCGCTTTTCATGCCTTTTTGCTGAAGTGAGAATGGTATGTGGCCCGAACCTTCGGTCAATTCTCCTGATTTCAGCAAACGAAAGGCTCCGTTATGAACTTCGATAGGCCGGAAAGCTTTAAAACCAGGTTCGCCAATGACTCCGGAAGTTTCAAATAAAAAATTTCCCTTCCAGAAACGTTTTATGGCAATGGTTTTATCAGGCTGTGCATCAACCGACAACAATACTCCTGGCTGGTCACCCGATTGCGGTAATTGGTTCACCAGAATCAGCGTATGTCCGTAGGGATCCGCATAAACAACACTTGGGCGCAAGCCTCCGCGATTCAACTCAACCGGATAATAATCAGCATTCTCGTTGCTCATCGCTGCACGGGCCGTTCCCGAATGCACCCCGTTGGCCACCATCCTCAAATACGCGTTAAACTTTTGCGTTGAGTTGGTGCGCGAAATAGGTGTTTCGTTGGTAATCCAGCGGCCAACACCCGGAGCACGTCCAAGCGCACCACGGTCGCTTTCATGGAATCCAAATGGCAACCCTAGTTTCCAGGCAAAATACGCGCGCAGAAAATATGGATTGTCAGCGCAATCAGGTTGCATCACCACTTTATTTTTTCCCGAAGGATTGTCTTCATCTAAAGAAAGATGGTTGTATAAGAAATTCCAGTCTTTCATTTCCGTCACTTCATTCAGTGATTTCCATGATGTACTTTCGTTTGCATTACAAAACAAGGCATTTACCCAAGCCGAATAAAGCGATTCGGATTTGGCATCCCAGCTTCGGGTGACTTTCCAAACCGATTGGGTGGCAGGCTGAGATGACTTATCGGTAACTTTGAATTTTATCTTTTCCGAACCCATTTCAGCCTGATATTCACCGGCAGAACCTGCGGTAAATTCTTCAATCTTCCAAAACGGCAAACCCACGCCGCTTCGGCTTTTCGTAGATTTTATTTTTCCTGACGGGCTGGTAATCCGAATGTCAGCTTTCATCACATCTTTTCCTCCGGCAACCATCACCCGAAATGTTTGCCCCGGGCTCGGATTTTCAGGAGAAACCAGGATAGCATTAACAAGCTTGATTTTCGAGAAATCCTCGGCTTCTTCCACTGCCTCAATTTGCTTTTCGGTAACGGTATTACTGTCTCCACTGGTAGAACGACCACTGCACGAGCCAGAGCCCAGAATTGCAATTGCTGAAAAAAGGGCCAGCCAAAATGTATTCGAAATTTTGTTCCTCATTTTCCGTATCTTTTCGGGCACAAAGATAGTTTGGAATTGTTGTAGTTGTTATAATTGGACTTAAAAATGCCCGTCAGCTAAAGCAGACGGCAAAGAATATTCGCTTATCACAAATGGAGTGAAGCCTATCCTTTGCCGTCGGTTTAAACCGACGGTTTTAAATAACATGTTATGAAACCAAGATTAAACATTGTTACATTGGGAGTTGCCGATTTACAGAGATCGCGACAGTTTTATACCGATGCGTTTGGCTGGACTCCGGCAAACGGGAGCGATGAGAATATTGTCTTCCTCAATCACGGCGGAATTGTTCTTGCTTTATATCCAATGGAAGGATTGGCTGAAGATGCAGGCATTCCGGCAGAAAGATCAGGATTTTCAGGAGTAACCTTAGCGATAAATGCCAGTTCTAAAGAGGAATTGGAAGAGTTCCATCGGAAAGCGTTGGCGGCTGGTGCCCAATCGCTGATTGAACCCAGCGACACTTTTTGGGGCGGATACCACAGCTACTTTGCCGATTCAGACGGACATCCCTGGGAAATTGCCTGGGCACCCTTCTGGAAATTCGACGAACAGGGAAGTTTGAAAATGTAGGAAGACCTTGTTGTAATTGTTCTCGTTGTTATAATTGTTGTCATAGTTGGAACCCCAACAACGACAACAATTAGAACCATTACAACCACGACAACTTGCGTTCCCTTCCTCTCCTTTCTGTTAAATTCACATTACCTTTTTGGTCAAAGCATTTTCGCACAAAAAATTACACTACATTTGCGGCCTGATTTTAGGGGTCGTGTAATTTCCTTTGAGCCTGGTTTAGGACAGGAGCACTTACCCGTCTCCTTCCATTGGCTCGAATCGGCACGTTGCTGATTCACAACTTTAAAGGATAATTATGACATTTAATGAAACCGGTCTGAAACCGGAAATTCTAAAGGCGATCGCAGAAATGGGATTCGAAAATCCTACGCCTATTCAGGAGCAAACGATTCCGCACCTGATCAATTCTACACAAGATTTAGTTGCTTTGGCACAAACCGGAACCGGCAAAACTGCTGCTTTCGGATTACCGCTTCTGCACAATATTTCGATGCAAACCCGCGACATTCAGGGACTCGTTTTGTGCCCAACCCGCGAGTTGTGCCTGCAAATTACCCGCGACCTCGAGAACTATTCGAAGTACATGACCGGCCTGAAAACCATTGCAGTTTATGGCGGTGCCGACATTACCAAGCAAATCCGCGAACTGAAAAGCGGCGGGCAAATTGTAGTTGGAACTCCAGGCCGTGTAAACGACCTGATTCGTCGTAAAGTGCTCAATGTTTCGGCCATTCGCTGGATGGTGCTCGACGAAGCCGACGAAATGCTCACCATGGGTTTCAAAGACGAACTGGATACGATTTTGGCAACCACTCCGGAAGAAAAACAAACCTTGCTTTTCTCGGCCACCATGCCTTCGGAAATTGCGGAGATGGCAAGCAAATACCTGCATAATCCTTCTGAACTTTCGGTAGGACGCCGTAACGAAGGCGCTGCAAACGTAGAGCATCATTACTATGTAGTTCATGCCAAAGATAAATATGCTACGCTGAAACGTATTGCCGACAACTATCCGGATTGTTACGCCATCGTATTTTGCCGAACCCGTATGGAAACACGCGAAGTGGCCGACCAGTTTATGGCCGACGGATACAATGCGGATGCGCTTCACGGCGACCTTTCGCAGGCACAGCGCGACACGGTTATGGCACGTTTCCGCGCCAAACAGTTGCAAATGCTGATTGCTACTGATGTGGCTGCTCGTGGATTGGACGTGAACGACCTGAGCCACGTGATCAACTACTCGATGCCCGATGATCCGGAGGTGTATATTCACCGAAGCGGACGTACCGGTCGTGCAGGTAAAAGCGGCATTTCGGTTTCTATTCTCCATATGAAGGAAACCGGGCGCTTGAAACAGATTGAACGCATTGCCCGCAAGAAATTCGAACGGAAAATGGTTCCGAATGGCGACGAAATCTGCGAAAAGCAAATGTTCCACCTCATAGATCGTGTTGTGAATGTGGATATTGCTGAAAACCAAATCGGCAAATATATGCCACTGATTCTGGAAAAGTTCGAAGCTATGTCGAAAGAAGACATTGTGAAACACTTTGTTTCGCTCGAATTCAACCAATTGATGGAGTATTACAAAAATGCTAAAGATTTGAATATCAGGGTTGAAGCACAACGCGATCCTTCGCAACGCAACGACCGTGGTGGCGAGCGAATGAAATTCACCAAACTGTTTATCAATGTTGGTAAAAAGCAAAACCTGAGCGCTTCGGGCCTTATTGGTTTGATTAACGAATACTCGAAACGCCACAAAATTGAAATCGGAAGGATTGACATTCAGCGAAAATTCTCGTTCTTCGAGATTGACAGTAATTACGAAAAAGAGCTGATTAAATCGCTGAATAACCAGGTTATTGAAGGACACCTGATTAGCATTGGCCGTGTAGAATCGAATTCGCCGGAAGCCCAGCGCGAAGGAGGTGGATCATTCCGTCGCGATAAATTCGATGGCGGACAAAGAAATGGCCGCCGCGAAGGTGGACGTCGTGACGGAGGCTACAACGATCGCGGAGACCGTTCAAGAGGACGAAGAAACTAAACAAAGTCAATTTATATTTCAAATCCCCGATTTCGTACAATGCTGGTTGAAATCGGGGATTTTATTTTCTGCCAACTATATCGTTTGCTTGGCCAAAGTCACAGAAATCTCCAAAACACGCGAGAGAAATGGGAATTTCTCCTTCATCAGATCAAAGTCTGACCCGGATTCCAAATAGGCAGCAGTTCCTTCAATATAGAATCCACATCCTTGGTAATCGCGATAGCCAATAACCTCTTTGCTTCCCAATGTCAGTTTCACCTTGTTGTTAACCTCAATATTCCGTTGTGTTTTGCGAAATCCAGCCGCTGGTATCAGAATTCGCTCATCGTCGGTTACTACCAAATAGGAATTCCAGGTATTTGCTACATGCGGTTCGCCTTCCCCCCAGGAAATCACTGAAACAACGCCTTCATGATCAATAACCTCGTAAAATTTTGCTGAAAGTTTCTTCAATTCGTTTTCCATTTTGCTTACAGTTTTGATTTTATGAAAGCAAAATTAGCGGGTCGATTTGTCAAAAAAATTAAGCTGGTTTAAGAAATCGGGCTATGGCTTTTTTTTGCGTAACTCGCTAACATATTCGGGAGTGAGGCCCAGATACGAGGCAACCATATATTGTGGAACCCGTTGGATAAATTCGGGAAATGAAGTGGAAAAATGCTGGTAAAATTGTTCTTTGCTCAGTTCGAACATCAGCCTGGTTCGAACCTGGGCGGCAGCCACTGCCCGCTGCATAATTATCCTGAAATAACGTTCCATTTGCGGCACTTCCACCAGTAATTGTTCAAAAACAGAAGAGTCGATTGCCAGAACTTCGGATTTTTCAATCGCCTGAATATAATAATCCGAAGATTTATTATCCATGAAGCTGAAGTAATCGGCCAGCCACCAGCCATCCAACGCAAACTGAGTAATTTGCTCTATCGATTTATCGTTGATGAAAAACATCCGTAAGCAGCCTTTTTCAACAAAATACAAGTTGCGGCAAACTTGTCCTTCCTGTAATAAAAACTCTTTCTTTTTCAGATTAACCGGCCTGATATATTGGTGTATAACCTGAATCTCACCATCAGTCAGATCGACAAACCGCCGGATATTTTTGACAAAGTTTGGATACATCAAATTGCAAAGATTACTACAGCTTCAATCTCTTGACAAACTCGTTGATATCAAAATTCAGGTTGATTTTAGGCAACCGGAAGCGGCCTCCCGGCTGACTTTTCGACACGGAATAAATCTCGTCGATAATTGTTTTGTATTTGACCGAAATATAGTTCCTTTTCAGTTTAAGTGTAGGCGAAAGCTCGCCACTTTGCGGGGTCCACTCGTCGGAAACCAACCGGAAACGTTTGATTTCTTCGTGCTCGCCCAATGTTTTATTAATGGCGGTCACTTCGCGCTGGATCTGAGCCAATACTTCAGTTTTGTGTATCAATGCCCGATTATCCTGAAATGAAATTTTTCGCTGACTGCACCAATCGTGCAAATAGACAAAGTTTGGCGAGATCAGTGCGCTTGCAAATTTTTCGCCTGCCCCAATTACCATCACCTGTTCAATCAGAAACGATTCTTTCAGCTTATTTTCAATCATCTGCGGGGCAATGTATTTTCCTCCTGAAAGCTTAAACATTTCCTTTTTCCGGTCGGTAATTTTCAGGTATTTGCCGTCAACCAACATGCCTATATCGCCAGTATGAAACCAGCCGTTCTCGTCAATCACTTCGGCAGTCAGTTCAGGGGCTTTATAATAGCCAAGCATCACGCCCGGTCCTTTCACCAAAATCTCGCCATCCTCTCCAAAACTCACTTCAACTCCCGAAAGTATTTCGCCAACCGTACCAATTTTTATCGATTTTCCCATGGGGTTGTTTACGGCGATAACCGGCGAAGTTTCGGTCAATCCGTATCCTTCAAGATTGGTTATTTGGGCGATTCCAAGCACTCTCGAAATTTGAGGCTGAAGCGCCGCCCCGCCGGAAACAACATATTTCACATTGTTTCCAAGTGCTTCGCGCCACTTCGAATAAATCAGCTTATCGGCAATCGAAATACGAAGACGAAGAAACAAGTTAAAATGTTTGTAATACTCAAAGTGTCGTGAAAGATGAACCGCCCAAAAATAGACAACCCTTTTACTTCCTTTCAGTTCCTTGCCTTTTGATAGAAACCCATCGTAGATCCGTTCCAAAAGCCGCGGAACACAATTGAACATGTGCGGCTTGATTTCCTTGATCGCCGAAACAATTTGCCCCAGATTGCCAACATAGTAAACTCCCATTCCTTTGTACTGAAAATGATAATTCATGCTTCGTTCATAGACATGGCAAAGCGGCAAAAAGCTTAAAGCCCGGTGTTCGTATCCCAAATCGTGCATTTCGGAGTGTGCCACAAAATTCGAAACCAGGTTGCGGTGGCTGAGCATCACGCCTTTGGGCACGCCTGTTGTTCCTGAAGTATAGATGATGGTTGTTAAATCATTGGGCTGAATGGCGGCTTTGGTCTGATTTAATGCCTCCTGAAATTCGCTTTGACGAGTAGCGCCCAAATTCATGATATCCTTGTAGTTGATCACGCCGTCGATTTCGTCAAACGAAATAATTTCAGGAAGCTCGTTCATGCTTTCAGCAATGGGCTGAAGTTTTTCGTAAAGTTTCCGGTCGCCCACAAAAATCGCCTTAACTTCGGCATGGTTCAGGATGTAAGTATATTCTTCCTCGCTGATTGTTGGATAGATCGGAACGTGTATAATCCCGGTCATCGCCATCGCCATATCGGCAAAATTCCATTCAGGCCGGTTATTGGTTACCGTAGCTATTTTATCGCCGCGAACAAAGCCTTTGGCCAGAAGTCCCATTGCCAAGCGATGCGAAAATTCGACGTATTCTGCGGTACTGTAGGTGTACCAGTCTTTGTGATTTTTACCACCCAGGGCATCTTCCCGGGGAAACTGGTTCAACGATCTGTCAAGAATATCAAATGTTCGGGTAACTTCAACAGTCATTTATTTCGAATTTTGGTCAAGTCGCTAAAATAAAACTATTTTATAGCCCGACCAGAAATATCAGGAATCAAAATATCCTGAATATTTCATTTCGTGGTGAATAATATGTTTTTAACCGATTGAAATTCAATGGAATTTTGCTGGCTGGTTCGCGTTTAATGAAATTAATTTTCCTGATCAATTTTCAAACTCCAGATTCTTTTGTTTGAAATTTGCAAAAATCAGCAGACCTGCAATACAAATAATACTTGCGTAAACCGACCAGTCAATGGAATCGACCGAACCACGGCCATACGAATGTAATCCGCTCAGGAAATAATTTACCCCGAAATAGGTCATCAACACCGAAGAAAAACCCAACACTGTGGCAACGGTATAGTTGAAGATTCCTCTTAGCGTTGGCATCAACCGCATGTGTGCAATAAAGGTGTAAACAACAACCGTTACAAGCGCCCAGGTTTCTTTGGAGTCCCAGCCCCAGTAGCGGCCCCAGCTTTCGTTAGCCCAAACACCACCCAGGAAAGTACCAATGGTGAGCATATATAAACCCACCGTCACCGACATTTCGCTAATCGTTGTCAGCTGAAGAACTATATTTTTTACTGTTACGCTGTTCCTTGGATTACTGATACTATACATGATGAGCACCATTATCCCGATAAATGCGCTCATGCCAATAAACCCGTAGCTTGCTGTAATTACTGCCACGTGAATCATCAGCCAGTACGAGTTCAAAACCGGCACCAAATGCGTGATTTCAGGGTTCATCCAGTTGAGGTGCGCCACAAAAAGTATAATTCCTGAAAGCATGGCGGCAGTGCCAATCACCATCGGGTATTTCCGGCCAAAAATAACACCTGCCAGCATCGACGCCCAGGCCACATATATCATCGACTCGTAGCCGTTCGACCACGGCGCATGACCTGAAATGTACCAGCGCAACCCTAATCCAAAGGTATGAAGTGCAAATCCGGCAACAATCAGCGCAGTAAAAGCAATCCGGGCTTTCTTGCCCATCGTTTTTTGCCTGAAAATGTTCACGAAAAGCACTACCAATAGGGAGAACCCGAGCAGTAAATAGATCGGAAAAACCCGCTTAAACGGATTCAAAGAATTGTAGAAAAGCTCAGCATTTTTCTTCGACTCAGAAGCAAGATAGGTAGATGCATATTTGGTTTGGTACGAAGCAATACTGGCCAAAAACTGGGCCGGTCTTACCTCGCCTTTCCCATTCATCGATTCTTTCAAGAGTTGAAACCCCTTGTTTACGAACAGTGTTTCTTCCGAAGTTAAACCAGCCGGGCTGTTCCCGGGTGACGCCCATTTTTCAGCCTTTGTTTTTCCGGGGAAAAGCGCAAACATGTCGCCGTTCACCACCATAAAACAGATATTCACTCGTTCGTCCAGATTAATCAGCTCTTTCTCGTACATATTCCTGAAAGCCGGCATTTTGGCATAGGCAGCTTTAACCGACTCCACCAATTTGTAGTCTCCCTTTTCGTCGAAGAAAACAGTAAGCGGAATGCGACTTTCGGTAACTCCCAACTGCTTTTTCAACTGGTCGTTGGTCACATAAACCAACGAAACATTGCGCCAGTATTCGGGATACAAATACAAGCCAAGCATCACTTCTTCGGGCGAGCGACCACTAAACTCTGACTTGTGTGCAACCTTTCGCAGTATTTCCGACGATAAGGTTGATACCGGTTCTATTCGCCCATCTTCTCCCTGAATCCAAAGGCGCGAAAAATCATCCAGAATCGCTTTATCGATGCGCGGAATTGGCGTCAACTCAGAATTTTCAGCAGAAACAGAATTTGATTTCAGTACAAAAACCAAAAGCACAATTCCGGCAACCGACGAATATTGTTTGAGCTTTTGAATAAGCATATAGAAACGCGATTTTTTGCTAAATAACGCCAGTACAAAGCCCAATCCAAGCAGGATGTAGCCAATATAAGTTACGGTGGTGCCCAACTCGTCAGCATTCACGGAAAGCACGGTTCCCAGTTCATCCTGATCGTACGACGACTGGAAAAATTTATAACCACGGTAATTCAATGTATTGTTCATAAACACACGAACGTTTCGTTTCACATTTCGTTCCTGATCAATCAAAACCAGTTCGCTGGCATACGACGACGGGCTCATCGACCCCGGGTATTTTTCCATCTGGAAATCGGATAACTGCAATGCAAAAGGCAGATAAATCGGGTCGGCGCCATACGTAATTTCAAGCGCTGAATTACCCACCTGTACCAGTTGAGGTTCGCCACGCATCCCGTGTTTTCCCATCACATTTACTACCTGTTTTTTACCACCATCGTTTACTTCGAGCATAACAGCATCGGGACCTTCGTTCCCTGAATTATCCTTTTCGATGGTTGTAATTGCATGATTATAATAGTTTTTGATCAGGAGCATATAACTATCGAAAGCATACAATTGCATGCTTTCTGCCGCAATGGTATCGTTTGCTTCCACTTTTTTGGGCTCGTCGCCCGACATGGATCGGATTTCAATGGGGCGATCTGCCGTCAGGAATAATTTCCCTTCTTTTTCGAAGAACTTGAAATTGGCGTCTGGCCGTTCAAAACCTAACTGTGTATTTCCCAACATCAGGTTGCTCCCTTTCGAAAATACATAGTTTTCGCGCCCGCGTCCCTGCGAAATAACAAAATCAATCATCGGTTCTCCCGAAGCATCTTCTTTTACAGTCCGAACCGCGTTTTTAATAAATCCAACCGATTTCACATTGACTTTTCTTCCCTCAACAGTCACATTCTCATCAAATCCGTGCGGAGTAACTTCCGAAAAAAGCACCACGTCGCTCACCGTCTGATTCCCGTTTTTTATGGTCAGGTAGTCTTCCGACGAAAGAATATAATCCGACGACTGTCCTTCGCGAATGTGCATTACCCCTTCGAAGCTTATGTAACGGGTAATTCCGGCGCCAATCAGGATAAACACAAACGAAATGTGGAAAATTCCAACCGAAATTCGTTCTTTGGTGTACATTCTGAACCGAAAAAAATTCACTACTAAATTGACGGTAAGCAGAATCAAAACCAACTCAAACCAAAACGATTTGTATATCAATGCCTGTGCGGCCTCTGTTCCGTAACCATTCTCAATAAATGTGGCAATACCCATCGAAAAAGCCATGACGAGCAGCAAAAATCCCATAAATGGGAATGAGAAAAAGAAATTCAAAGTTTTATTCATAACCCGGCTATTAATCAGGAATTGTGTAAGCGAAAATCAATAAAAAAGTCTGCATTTGAGCAGACTGAACCTATAACAGATTTCAACGCCAGAGGTTGACTGTATTAACACTTTTTACAGAAAACGGATAGAAACTGTTTAAAATGAGAAATGATACTCAAAATCAAAAAACTCACCCCAGCTAAAGGGTGATTTTTGATTTTTCGGGCTCCCTTCAGGGTTTGGGGTAAACCGAAAAATCAAAATGAGAGAAATTTAAACAGTTTCTTACTTGAATTTCAGCGTTCCCCATTGTCCCATTTGTCCAACAATCCAGCCAATGCGCTCCTGAACGTATGGCCCAGGCGGATTCGCACTGTATTTTCGGGGATTGGGTAAAATTGCTGCCAGCGCCGCAGCCTGCGTGCGTGAAAGATTTTTGGCGCTGGTATGCCAGTAAAATTGTGCTGCCGCTTCAGCACCGTATATTCCTTTTCCCATTTCGATGCTGTTGAGGTACACTTCCATGATTCGTTCCTTACCCCAAACGAATTCAATCAGCACGGTAAAATAGACTTCGAACCCTTTGCGCACCCAGCTTCTTCCGGGCCACAGAAATACATTTTTGGCCGTTTGCTGCGAAATGGTACTGGCTCCACGAACTCGTTTAGCTCCGCGCTTGGCCGCATCAACCGAACGCTGAATGGCTTCCAGATCAAATCCTGAATGGTTCATGAAATTCTGGTCTTCGCTGCACACCACTGCCAAAGGCAGGTTTTTGGATATTTCATCGAGCGACACCCAATCGTGTTTCAGCCGCACCGGATCGGATGAAAAAACCTGTTCGCCGCACCGGATCAGCATCAGCGGAGTTACCGGCACCGGAACAAACCGAAAAAGTACAACTGAAAAGACGGAAAGTCCGAAGAACCAAAGGACGATTTTCCAGAGAATCCGAAGTACCTTTTTGCCTAAATCACTTTTCATTTTGAATAAGATTTTGACCTTACGAAAATACAAAATGCCAACAGACTTTGATCTCTTTAAAGCGAGGGGTTTAATAAAAAGACACTTTCTGATGAAGGTAGGCTGAATATTATTACATTTAAACTCTTCGACAAGAGTTCTGATTTGTTTTTGAATAAATTAAGTTGAAACTACGATGGAGCATACGACGATTTGCAAAAACTGCGGTTACACATTCTCTGGTAACTATTGTAATAATTGTGGGCAGGCTGCCAATTTGCCTGAATTAAGTCTGCATTACGTCTGGCATGAAATTCAACATGGGATTTTTCATTTTGACAACGGAATCTTTTACACCATAAAACAGCTGCTCACCAGGCCAGGGCATACTGCGCGCGAATTTATAAACGGGAAGAGAATTCATCATTTTAAACCGATATCACTCGTTGTCGTTCTGGCTACTTTTTACGGAATTCTCTTCCATTTCTTTATTAATAGTATCTCCGAGGTCAAATTAGAAACAACGGCCGAAAACACGCTCTCTGTTTACGAAAATTTAAACCGCTGGTATCTGGATCATTTCGCATACATCTCTCTGATTTTAACATTAATCGCAACGGTTACCTCTTTTTACATTTTCAAAAAACAAGGATATAATTTTGTTGAACACCTGATCCTAAACGCATTTTATGTGAGCTTAATATTGGTTGTTATGCTACTCATATTTCCGTTGCTGTACTTTTTTGTGGCCAGCGAACAGTTGAATTTGATGAGTTATCTGCTGGCTATTCAAAACATCGACTTCATATTAATGTGCTGGTGTTATATCCAGTTTTTCAATAAAATACCTAAGTTAAAAACCTTTAGTCTTACTGCGCTGGCTTATTTTTTGATGTGGACGGTGATCGCTGTCATAGCCTATATTTCTATGTTGATTGCCAGTGCAATTTATTGACCACAGCTACTAAACTTATCCAGCATAAAACAGAAAAGCCTCTCCAATCCCAAGATCGAAGAGGCTTTTGCCTTTATACTTTTTACTTTTGCCTTAAATCTACTTCACAAAAGTCTTTGCTTTGGCAACCGCTGCCGCCAACCCATTCACATCTTTTCCACCTGCAGTCGCATAATAGGCTTGGCCACCGCCGCCGCCCTGCATTTCTTTGGCAGCTTCGCGAACGATTGCTCCGGCATTCAGTCCTTTTTCAGCAACCAAATTATCAGCGATCATCACGGTAATTGATGGTTTTCCTGAAATGGCTGAACCCAACACGAGGAACAGGTTTTCAACCTCGCCTTTCAACTGGTAAGCCAAATCGCGGACAGCCTGCGCCGAATCGAGCGAAATAACTTCAGCAATGATATTTACGCCGCCAATTGCCTGTACTTTATTCTTCAGTCCCTGTTTGATTCCTGCAGCAGCCTGGCGCTCAAACTCTTCAATCTGCTTTTGCAGCTTGCTGTTTTGGGCCACCAGCTCTTCAACCGTTTTCTTCAGGTTTTGAGTATTGTTCAGGATGGCTTTTACTTCCGAAAGCTCGTCCTGTTGCTTTTTGAAGAAAGCTTCGGCTTTTTCTCCGGTAATGGCCTCGATACGGCGAACACCGGCTGAAATAGCGCTTTCCGAAGTGATCACAAACAAGCCAATTTGCCCGGTTGACGGAACGTGTGTTCCACCGCACAACTCAACCGATTGACCGAATTTGATGACACGAACAAAATCGCCGTATTTTTCACCAAACAAAGCAATAGCACCGAGCTTTTTGGCTTCATCAAAAGCAACTGCGCGGCTTTCTTCTTTGGCGTTGTTCTCGCGAATCAGTTGGTTTACACGAGACTGAATTTGTTCCAGTTCTTCGCGGCTCACTTTCTGGAAGTGTGCAAAGTCGAAACGCAGGTACTCACTGTTTACCAACGAACCTTTTTGCTCCACATGCGTGCCCAGCACTTCGCGCAAAGCCTGATCGAGCAAATGCGTTGCCGTGTGGTTATTCATAGTCAGTTTTCGTTTTTCAACATCAACAACAGCTTTGAAAGTGGCTGATGGATTGGCCGGAAGTTTTGCTGCAATATGAATGGTGAGGTTGTTTTCCTTCTGTGTGTCGATGATCACCGTTTTTTGCCCGTCAGCTTCAATGTACCCACTGTCGCCCACCTGACCGCCCGACTCGCCGTAGAACGGTGTTTTGTCGAATACCAGGTGATAGAATTCTTTCCCTTTCTGAACCACTTTGCGGTAGCGCGAAATTTGCACTTCGGCTTCCAGTTGGTCGTAGCCCACGAATTCAACCTGTTCGATTTTCTTCAGTTCCACCCAATCGTCAGTTTCCTGTGCAGCAGCGTTACGCGAACGTTCCTTTTGCTTTTCCATTTCAGCGGTAAACCCTGCTTCGTCAACCGACATGCCTTTTTCGCGCAGAATCAGGCTGGTTAAATCGAGCGGGAATCCGTAAGTATCGTAAAGCGTGAAAGCCAGTTCGCCGCTCAACACCCCACCTTTTTCGGCTGGCAGATTCTTTTCAAGCAAACGAATACCGGTTTCCAGCGTGCGCAGGAACGATTCTTCTTCCTCGTGAATGACTTTTTCAATCAGGGTTTGCTGCGAAACCAATTCGGGGAAAGCATCGCCCATGTTCTCTTTCAGCACTTCGACAAGTTTGCAGATAAATGGTTCGCGGAAGTCGAGGAACGTATATCCGTAACGAACAGCGCGGCGCAAAATGCGGCGGATGACATATCCGGCTTTGTTGTTCGATGGCAACTGACCATCGGCAATCGAGAACGAAATGGCACGCAAGTGGTCGGCAATTACACGCATGGCGATGTCGGCTTTCGGATCGTCGCCGTATTTTTTGTTGCTGAGTTCCGCAATTTTGGCAATGGTGGTTTGGAAAACATCGGTGTCGTAATTCGATTTTTTGCCCTGAAGTACCATGCACAAACGCTCGAAACCCATACCGGTATCAACGTGCTTGGCTGGAAGTTCTTCCAGTTTGCCATCGGCTTTACGGTTAAACTGGATAAAAACGTTGTTCCAGATTTCGATCACCAGCGGATTGTCTTTGTTCACCAGTTGTGCTCCCGGAATTTTGGCGCGTTCGTCATCGTCGCGCAAGTCAACGTGAATCTCGGAACACGGACCGCAAGGACCCGTGTCGCCCATTTCCCAGAAGTTATCTTTTTTGCTACCGTTCAGGATATGGTCAACCGGCAGAAATCTTTTCCAGATTTCAAAGGCTTCGTTGTCGCGTTCAAGCTTGTCGTCGGCACTACCTTCAAACACCGATGCATACATGCGGTCGTCCGGAATTTTCAGCACATCGTGCAGCAATTCCCAGGCCCAGGTAATGGCTTCTTCCTTGAAATAATCGCCAAACGACCAGTTGCCCAGCATTTCGAACATGGTGTGGTGGTAAGTGTCGTGACCCACTTCTTCGAGGTCGTTGTGCTTACCGGAAACGCGCAAACATTTTTGAGTGTCGGCAACGCGAACATATTTGGCAGGCTGGTTTCCCAGGAAAATATCTTTAAACTGGTTCATCCCCGCATTGGTAAACATCAGGGTAGGGTCGTTTTTCACAACCATTGGAGCAGAGCTCACAATCTGGTGACCTTTTTCGGCAAAAAAATCTAAAAAAGCTTTTCTGATCTGCTTCGAATTCATATTCTAAAGTTTCAATTTAATCTGTAATAACCCCGATAACAAGTCGGGACTCATCGTTTATTTTCGCCGAAAACATTAGTTTTGCAGGCTGTTATAACCGGAATTTTTAAAATCTTGCAAAGTTAGTTGAATTACTTAAATTTGTTACAGATCGAAAAATTAATTCCATCAACACTATTTTATGGCGAAAGTCAGGTACAGATTTAATGCTCATACACTTAGCTACGATAAGATAGTTATTAGTTTTAAGACCAGGGTTAAGCGCTTTTTGGCTTTGTTTTCAACGACCTTACTTACTTCTATTCTTATTGCCATTGGAATCTTGCAATTTTATGAGTCGCCGCGAATGCGGAGGTTGCATAAGGAAAACGAACGGCTTTCAACTCAGTACGAATTGATGTATAAAGATTTGACGACCATTGAAAAAGTGCTTGACGAAATTGAACAGCGCGACAATAACCTGTACCGGGTGATTTTTGAAAGCGACCCGATCCCATCAACCATTCGCAGGGCTGGTTTTGGCGGGGTTAATCGGTATTCGAAACTCGAATCGTTCGATAACTCGGATTTGGTCATTAAAACAGCCGAAAAGTTGGATATTTTGTCGAAGCAAACTTATATTCAGGCAAAGTCGTATGAAGAGGTCATGAAAATGGCTATGAATAAAGAAGAACTGGTGGCCAGTATGCCTGCAATTATGCCTATTTCAAATAAATCATTGAAAAGTACAGCATCTGGTTGGGGGTATCGTATTCACCCGATCTACAAAATCAGGCAATTTCACTATGGAATGGACTTTACGGCAAACATTGGCACACCCGTTTATGCTACCGGCGACGGCATTGTAAAAGATGTACAGTCGATTGGAGGCGGATACGGAAAGTGGATTTTGATTGATCATGGTTTTGGTTACGAAACTTTATACGGTCACCTGAATGGGTTCAATGTAAAGATTGGCGATAAAGTCAAGCGCGGAAATGTGATTGGTTTTGTTGGGAATACGGGTACTTCAACAGGCCCGCATGTTCATTACGAAGTTCACAGGAACGGTGAACCGGTTAACCCGCAATATTATTACTTTAAAGACCTGAATGCACAGGAATACGAAAAGATGGTGAAGATTTCATCAACAATTGGCCAAACCTTCGATTAAGAAAAATGCCATGCCTTATAAGAAGCCCAAAATAGAAAAAATCTTCTACTCAATCAGTGAAGTTGCCGAGATGTTTGGAGTAACTACGTCGAATGTCAGGTTCTGGGAAAATGAGTTTGATATTCTGAAACCTCAAAAAAATGCCAAAGGGAACAGGTTATTCACCAAGGAAGACATTGAGAACCTGAAAATTATTTACCATTTGCTGAAAGAAAGGGGTATGACCATTAAAGGCGCTCAAAAGAAACTGAAAGACAACCGGGAAGACACCATCAACAACATTGAGGTGGTTAATCGGCTTCAGGAAATACGAAAAATGTTGCTCGACATAAAAGAGGAGTTGTGAATTTTTAATGATGAATTAGGAAAATGCTGCTAAAACAAATCACACAAAGCATTGAGTCCATAGCGCCACTGGCATTTCAGGAATCATACGACAATGCCGGGTTAATTATTGGCCATCCTGAAGACGAAATTTCAGGGGCGTTAATTTCGCTGGATATCACTGAGGATGTAATGGATGAGGCTATTCAGAAAAAACTGAACCTGGTAATTTGCCATCACCCGATTGTGTTTAGTGGAATTAAAAAGCTGAATGGGAAAAATTACATTGAGCGCTGTGTGGCTAAAGCAATAAAAAACGATATTGCCATTTATGCCGCCCACACGAATCTCGACAGTGTTTTTGGCGGGGTAAACTCGAAAATCTGTGAAAAGCTGGAGCTCCAAAATTGCCGGATACTCGACCCGATTCCCAATTTTTTGAAGAAACTGGTCACTTTTGTTCCCCTGGCACAGGCTGAACAAGTTCGGCTGGCTTTATTCGAAGCGGGCGCCGGCCACATCGGAAATTATGATTCGTGCAGTTTTAATCTTTCAGGAGAAGGGACTTTCAGGGGAAACGACCAGACCAACCCATTTGTTGGCGAACCGAACGTTTTACATACAGAGAAAGAAATCAGAATAGAAACGATTTTCCCGAAGCATATCCAGTCCAAAGTTGTTCAGGCACTTTTAAGTACTCATCCGTATGAAGAAGTAGCTTACGATATCTATCCGCTTGACAATGATTTTGCACAAACCGGTATAGGGATGATTGGCGAGCTGAACGAACCAATGGGTGAAACTGAATTTCTGAAAAAACTGAAAGATACATTTAATTGTCATGTGGTGAAACATACCGAATTGCTGGGAAAATCGATAAAATCAGTAGCGGTTTGCGGAGGTGCCGGAAGTAGTTTACTTAGCAAGGCAGTCGCACAAAAAGCAGACATATTTGTTTCAGGAGATTTTAAATACCACCAGTTTTTTGATGCTGAACGAAAAATCATAATTGCAGATATTGGGCATTACGAAAGTGAACAATTCACTAAAGAAGTTTTTTATGAATTACTTACAAAAAAATTCCCTAAATTTGCACTCCATTTATCGGCTATAGATACGAATCCGGTAAGTTATCTCATTTGATATAAGTTAAACAAAAATAAGTATGAATACACCGTACGTTAGAGAAGAAAACAAAAGTGTGCCAATCAGTTCAAAGCTTAGAGCTCTTTTTGAGTTGCAAAGTGTTGTATCTGAGATAGACAAAATAAAAACGCTTCGTGGTGAGTTACCTTTGGAAGTTCAGGATTTGGAAGACGAGATTACCGGATTGAAAACTCGTGTAACCAACTATGAAGACGACATTAAAGATTTGGAAACAGCTATTCATAACAAGAAATTAGCGATCAAAGAATCGGAAGGTCTGATTACCAAATATACCGAACAGCAAAACAATGTTCGTAATAACCGTGAATTCGATTCGCTGAGCAAAGAAGTTGAGTTCCAGAAACTGGAAATTGAATTGTCGGAAAAACGTATTCGCGAATATACCAATGATCTTGCCAATAAGAAGGAAGCTATAGCTTCTTCTTCAGTACTACTGAAAGAACGTATGGAAGATTTGGATCGCAAACAACGTGAGCTAGAAGAGATTACATCGGAAACCCAAATTGAGGAAGAACGTTTGAAAGCGAAGGCCGAAAAAATTGAAGGCAACATAGAAGCTCGTTTATTAACAGCATTCAAACGCATTCGCAAAAATGCCCGCAATGGGCTGGCCGTTGTAACCGTTCAGCGCGACGCCTGCGGTGGTTGTTTCAACAAAATTCCGCCTCAACGTCAAATGGATATCGCTTCTCGCAAGAAGGTAATCGTTTGTGAATATTGCGGACGTATTTTAGTTGATAAAGATATTCTCGATTCAATTGAAACCGGCGAATAATGGAATTTTGTTCATTTTGATTTTTGGACTATCATTGCTAAATGATTGAATTTTAGTCAGTATTTCAATTCTTGAATTGTTTAAAACTGCATATTCCGAACCTTCAGAGATAATCTGAAGGTTTTTTTATGAGTATCCAGCTTCAAATAGTGAAGTTTCGATGCAGAGATTTCTGTTCTGTACCGATTTTATTCCGGTCTTTTGTATCTTGCTGTCTTATTTCAGTCATGTTGTAATGGAGTTTATTCGGCAGGAAGTTTCAGAGTTTAGCCGTATTCTTTTAACTAAAAGGAACAGTAAAGGATATTGGGATGGTCGCTTGTCGTCGAGCGCACTGGGCGTAGCGGTAGCTGTTACTGCTTTGCATTTTTACGATAAGAACGAGAACGTGTTGTCAATCGCTTCCGGATTGAACTGGTTGAATCAGAACATCAATGCTGATGGCGGTTTTGGCGATTCACCTGCCAGCAGAAGTAATGTAAGCACTAGTTTGCTGTGTTTCGCTGCTGTAAAAGCTACATCAGCCGATCATCCGAATGCTGAACTGGTAGGGAAACTCTCCGGATATTTGAATTCCCAGAATATTGATGTCAGCTCGGAACAGTTGATTCAGTCAATTCTTGATTTTTACCAGACGGATCGCACCTTTTCGGTTCCTATCCTGACCATGTGCGCCTTGTGTGGTGTGCCCGGGGAAGAAGCTTTTGAACGCATTCCGCAATTGCCATTTGAGTTGTCGTTGTTGCCGCGCTCGTTCTATAGTGCATTAAATTTGAGTGTTGTCAGTTATGCCATTCCGGCGCTAATTGCTGTTGGAATTGCTATTTTTAAACATAAGAAGCACCAGAACTCGATTGTTAGGCAGATTCGGCAATTGGCAGTTAATCAGTCGCTTCGGTTACTTCGGAAAATACAGCCTGAAAGTGGAGGCTACCTGGAAGCCATTCCGCTGACTGCTTTTGTGTGCCTGTGCCTGGTTGAGTCGGGTTACCGCCATTTGGAAGTGGTGCGCGATGGAATTGCTTTTCTGAAACGGACACAGCGCGAAGACGGTAGCTGGCCAATTGATATTGACCTTTCGACCTGGGTAACCACTTTGGCCGTGAAATCGCTGAAAAATCATTCGCATTTGTTGACTGCTGAAGATCGACAGAAAATCAGCAATCACTTGTTGTCGATTCAAAATAAAAGTGTTCACCCGTTTAATGGCACGCAGCCGGGCGGGTGGGGCTGGACTCACTTTTCGGGCTCGGTGCCCGACGGAGACGATACTCCCGGATCGATTTTGGCTTTGCTGGCTTTGAACCAGGATGATCCGGCGCAAGTAAAAGAGGCTGTGATGAATGGATGCAACTGGCTTCGGTTACTTCAGAACAACGATGGCGGATTCCCCACTTTTTCGCGCGGCTGGGGCAAGTTGCCGTTTGATCAGAGTTGCTCCGATTTGACCGGTCATGGTTTGCTTGCTATTGCCAAAACCGACGAGATCTTTAAAGATTCGCTCAGCAAAAAGGAACATGCACGTTATAAAAAGATGTTCGTAAAAGCGCTGGTTTATTTGCGCAAACATCAGTCTGGCAAAGGATTATGGCTGCCTTTGTGGTTTGGAAATCAATCGATGTCAGATCATACCAATCCGGTATATGGAACGGCCCGTGTGGTGGCTTACCTGAATGAAACCCTGAAAACACGGCTGGGCGAAGAGTTCGAACACATTCTCAAAATAATGATTGGCGAAGGATGTAAATTCTTGATTTCAGTTCAAAATGCTGATGGAAGTTGGGGTGGAGGCGCTGGTATTTCTGGAAGTATCGAAGAAACGGCACTTTCGGTAACCGCAATTCATAAGCACGGATTTCAATCTGAATGTCAAAAAGGACTCGATTGGCTGGCACAAAAAACAAAATCCGACGGATTAGTTGCCTTACCCATCGGATTGTATTTTGCTTCTTTGTGGTACGACGAAGAAATGTACCCGCTAACAGCTTATTTAGAGTGCCTTTCGGCGATTAGCGATTCTTTACTTCGTTAATTTTCACACGTAAATATTGGAGCTAATTTGTTGAAATTTAAATGCATACATGTGGAACTCCATGCCATAAAAATAGCTTTCTCCACAAGATTTACATGGCCTTTTGTGCTACCACCTTGAATATTGTTGCCGTGGCATGTTCGTTTCAATTGTTAATCTGTAATCTTCAATCTATTTTACAATTATTGCCGGGCTAACTTTAATTTCCATCAAGTAGCCTTTGCATATTCCTTTAACTTTAACCGGTTGCCCGGGTTGAAGCTCCTGAATGACAGACGGATTCGATTTGGTCCATGAACTATCTAACTGACAGCTGATTCCCTGCATTTCGTCTTCCAATACCAATACGTCGGTTCCATTTTCAAGCTTGTTTTTTGCGACAAGTTTTCCCGATATTTCCAGTACTTTTTCACTGTATTTGGTTGTTGCCGCAGTTTCGTTTTGCCGAAAATCGTTCATCAGCTCAGGTGCATTTATCTGAAAATCGATATTCAACTTGCTGACTTCAGTGTGTGGTTTGAAAAACATTTTCAGGCCAATTCCGGCACCGGCAAGAATGGCAATCAGGATAATTCCAATGATGTATTTGGCTTTCATTGGTTATTGTCCGTAAGGTTGATATTCTGCTTTCACTGTCACCTCCATTTGTTTGGCGATTTTGTCGCGCACCAGCGATGGAATGGCAATACTGTAATCTTCAGGAGTAACTTTAAATTTGGCCGTTCCAACGAGTTTGCCATTTTCCTGTCCAAGTTTCACAGGGATGGTAACTGTTTCGTCAACGCCATGAATCGACAGTGTTCCCGTTACTTTTACTTCCGAAGCCTGATTCTTAAGCATTTCTTTACTGAAGCCTTCGATTTTTCCTGAAAATTTGGCTTTCGGGAATTTGGTGCTTTCCATGTAGTTTTCGTTGAAATGCTCTTCCATCAACGCTCGTTTAAAATGAAAAGTAGTCATCAACGCCTGGAATACAATTTCGCCCGTTTCAGCGTTCAGAATAGTAACGGCTTCGTTGCTTTCGCCAAGAATATCCTCGACTGACGTGGATGAATAAAACGAAATGTAAGCATTCTTGGAAATGAACTTTCCCTGGCTGAAGGCGCCAATGCTGGTTGTCAAGACGACCAGTATTAAAAATAATTTCTTCATGTCTTGCTATTTTTGAAATGAAAATACCCTTGAAATATTGAATCCGAGATGAATTCCGCCATCAAACCATTTACTGGTAGTTTGCGGAATGAAAGTACCTTCGCGCATTCCCTGCGAATTGGTTAGCATAATCTGAAACACGTGGCCGCCTGTTTCAATATCAATGCCTACCGAGGCCGAATTGTAATATCTCGTACTTGTAAATTTATTGTTCGGATTGTAGGCATAATAGTATTCGGCATTGAGCGATAGCCTTTTGCTTAGTTTATATCGGGCACCGGCTCCACAGGCAAAAATGTCGTTCGGATCAATTTCTGTTGCCACTAAATTGCGATGAATATAGGTTGGCGAAAGTTGTAGCGAGAATTTATCGCTGAATTTTCGGGCTACAAGCAATTGATTCACATAAGTCATTCTCGATGAGAAATAATTTTTTGCGCCTTCGGGCCGGGTTGGAAATTTCAACGTGTTCATTTCTACCGAAGTCATGTAACTCAGCGAAATTGGCATCACTTTAGCCCCTGATGATTGGCGTAAAATCTTGAATTTCGAGAATGCATCGTAAGTTTTGTTGTAGCTTCCGCGTCCAACACCAACCATCCACCAGTCTTTTAATCCATATTCGAGGCTGAAATGGATAACCGATTGGTCCAATCCCCAAAGTCCGTAGGCACCATTATTTAAAGTACCGAACCGGTGCGAAATGCGAAAATCGAGCTGTTTGGCTTTCATTTGCTCAATAGAGTGTCCGTTAATAATGCGGCTTGCTTTGAATGTGGCTGTGGCATAATCAATGGTTGGCTTTGTTTCGGCGTTTAGTAGCGCATCCAAATCCTGACTAAATGTTTTTCCGGAGAAAACAAGCAGAAATAGTCCGATAAAAATTACTTGTATGTGTTTCATAAGTCAGAATTTAGTTGTTTAATTTTCCGTTATCGATCCATGTTTGAAGCTTGCTGATTTCGCAATCGGTGAGTTTTCCACCACCCTGGGGCATTGCCACATAGCCATCTGAATGCCTGATTGCACCCATTAACTGGCCATTATTTGTTGTAGTAAGGACGTCGGCATAATTTTCGAGTTTTATTCCTGCGCCTGAACTGGCCGCTTTTGAGTTTGAATGGCACGACAGGCATGATGCCTGAAGAATGGGCTTAACCGTTCCTGAGAAAGTAACGTTGGAAAGGTCGCATGTTGTTGAAACTGTTGGATAAAGCGCTTCTTCTGAATCGTAATAGCAACCGGCCATTGTCGCAATAAGGGCAATGGAACATATAAATAGTAATTTTTTCATGATCGGTGATTTAATTGTACCCTTGTTTAATCCACAATTCGATTTGACGGACGTCGCATTTTGAAAGCGAGTAGGAGGGAGGCATTGCACTGTAGCCGCTTTGTCTTTTTACTGCTCCAAGCAGTTTTCCCGACTTGGCCACCGATTGAACATCGGCAGCTGCAACAAGTTTTATTCCTCCTGAAGGATTGGTGGCTCCATGACAGGATAAACAGTAAAGATCAATCATGGATTTGATATGACTGGTATATTTTATCGAACTGGTTGTGTCGCAAACCGATGCGCAATCTTCATTCAAGGCACCTCGCTTTATCCAGCTATAAATGGTATCGATGGCAGCTTTACTTAACCCGGAATAGGGTTTCGGAGGCATAAAATCTTCGCTGCCCGAACTTGCGGTAATAACTTTGTATAATTTACTGCTTCCCGGGTTTCCGGCATTTACTGCTGATAATGCTTTGGTGTAAGAACTGAAATCGTATCCGTCCTTGTGTGTTGCCGAATTGTGGCAGCCCGAAATAGCGCAGCTACTTGTCAAAATTGGCTGTATATCGCGGTCGTAACATGCCCACAATGTGCCCGATTGAGTTGTCCCGGTGGTTGTTCCGCCTACGTCAGAATTGGCCGAAGAACAGGTGGTTTCTTTTGCTCCCTGGTTAATCCAGATTCTGATCAAAATCCGCTTATCCTCGGGCAATGCGTTGTTGGGCGGCATAATCTGGAAAGTGCTGGTAATGGCCTTGTAAGCCTTACTTTTGTCGGCATCACCAGGAGTAATGGCTTTCATAATTCCGGCGTAGTTGCTGAAATCTAGTCCTGCGTCGCCATGAGTTCCACCATGGCAAGAAGCACAACTGTTTTGAAAAATGGGTAAAATCTGATCCTGAAAACATATTTCAGGAAATTGATCGGCTGGAATGCCTTCGTGCTTACACGAATTAAATGAAATCAAAAGTGCAATTACCAAAGAAGCAAATGCAACTGTTGAGAAAACTGCGTGTTTAAAATTCATGCTTTTTGTATTTGGGTTTAACTGAATTTAAAGAGGTCGTCAGTTGGTTCTTTAGCCCAAAAAACAAATCACATATCAGAAGGTTTATATTTCGGTATTCGAGTAGTTCGTTTTAACGTTTTTTATTGGAAACAGGGCTGAATTCTAAATAAGTGTTAATAAAAGGGCATCATTTTAATGATTTCTCCATCGGTAGTCATATATTCTCTCATCAGGTTAGCTGTCAGGCACGAATGAACAGGGATGATTTCAATCAATATTCCAGGTTTAAAATAATGCAAATCGCGGGGAGTCACTTTTAAAATTCCGTGTTCCTGAGATAGCGCATGGAGATAGCTTTTTTCATCAAGAAGTACTTTTTTACCATTATCTTCAACTACAATGCGGCCAAAAAGAGGTTTCCCATCAATGTTTGTAATGGAATCTTTCGCAAAATGGACAGCTCCGCCATAAATTACAACTTCGTTTCGCGAAGGGTGAATTGCAACTACAGGGCAAACCATACGCACCGCAATATCTGTCAGTTTACATGAGCCCAGTTTGTTTTGTGTAAGGTCGTAGAAAACAAAATTGCCAGGTCTTATTTCGTCAACGCCGTCGAATTTGTCGCAAATACTGCACGAAGGCGTGTCTCCCAACGAAATAATCAACTCGGGCCACTCCGAAACATAATGCGACTTTAGTGATTTCATCTTTAACAAGGCGTCAAAATGTCGGCTGTAAATGTCGTTGGTTGAATTAGCGTGGTAAGTGTGCCCGGTATGTGCCAGAAAGCCTTTGAATTGCAATAACGGCGATTTCTGAATTATGTTCAGAAGTGCGTCAATTTCGTGAGTTTGGCTGGCCTCAATTCCGGTTCGGTTGTAACCTGTATCAATTTTTATAAAAATGCCTATGTGCCAGGTTATGTTTTTCTGAAGGGCTTCAAGTCCTTCTTTGTTCTCTATTAGTAAGTTAAGGTTAATTCGCCCTGCTAATTCGTTCATTTCCGGTATTTCCAGAATATTTACCGGGAAAGCAATGGTAATGTCATTCCAGTCGAAATCGGCAAAATAATTTGCCATTGTGAGTGAAGATACTGTAATTCGCTCAACTCCGGCTTCGCGGAACCATTCTCCAATTTCTACCGATTGGTGAGTTTTGAAATGAGGTCGGAATATTAACCCAAGATTACTTGCTTTGCGAACCATATTTTCAATGTTCCGCCTGGCAATATCTTTACTTAATACAAGAGTAGGTTTGGTTATCTCCATTTCAGGACAATAAACTAACTGTTTTTAGAGTGTCCTAAAGTAATCAATACTTTCTGAATATAAAAGTGCGCAAAAAAAGAAAGGAGCCAGTTTTTGCTGACTCCTTTACGCTTATTCAGTTTCAAGAAATATTGTTTGAGCTCTGTTGGGCCCGACCGAAGCAATTGAAATTGGAACACCGGTTTGTTCTTCAATAAAGTTTATGTAATTGTTGAATTCTTCCGGAAATTCGTTTTGGCTGGTTAACTGGGTTAAATCACTTCGCCAGCCCGGTAGTTCAACATAAACCGGCTTTACCTGGTCGTTGAGTTCAAAAGGGAATTTTTCAACAACTTCACCCTTAATTTCGTAGCCAACACATATTTTAATGGTCTCAAATTTATCAAGTACGTCGGCCTTCATCATAATTAATTCGGTTACCCCATTTAGCATGATTGAGTATTTAAGCGCTACTAAATCAAGCCATCCGCATCGGCGTGGTCGGCCTGTAGTTGAGCCGTATTCGCGGCCAACATCCCGCATGTCTTGTCCATCCTTATCAAATAATTCCGTTGGGAAAGGTCCCATTCCAACGCGGGTGCAATAGGCTTTAAAAATCCCAAAAACATTACCTATTTTGTTTGGAGCAATCCCCATTCCGGTACATGCCCCGGCACAAATAGTGTTCGATGAGGTTACAAACGGATAAGAACCAAAATCGATGTCGAGCATAGTTCCCTGTGCTCCTTCTGCCAACACCGATTTCCCTTCAAGCAGGTTGTCGTTGATTAGGTGCTCTGTATCAACTATTTTAAAGGTTTTCAGAACTTCGATAGCTTTCATCCATTCTTTTTCAGTTTCAGCAAGCTTAGCTTCATAGTCAAAATGGTAAAAGTTTTCGAGCAGGTCTTTGTGTGCTTTTATCCTGGTTGTATATTTTTCTTCAAAGTTTTCGAACAAATCGCCAACGCGCAGCCCGTCACGACCAATTTTGTCGCGGTAAGTAGGTCCAATTCCTTTCAAAGTTGAACCAATTTTGGTTTTACCTTTAGCTTCTTCCGAAGCTGCGTCGAGCAGTTTATGAGTTGGCAAAATGAGGTGTGCTTTCTTCGAGATATACAGCGTTTTGTATAAGTCAACGTTGTGCTTTTGAAGCGATTCGATTTCTTTTTCAAAAGTGATCGGGTCAATCACCACGCCATTTCCTATGACATTCAATTTATTTTCGCGGAATATTCCTGAAGGGATTGTGTGCAAAACCTGTTTGAAGTTACCAATTTCAAGCGTGTGGCCTGCATTTGGGCCACCCTGGAACCTCGAAATTATATCGTATTTGGGAGTTAAAACATCAACTACTTTGCCTTTACCTTCGTCGCCCCACTGGAGACCTAACAAAACATCTACTTTCATTTCAAAATTATTTTAGGATCGGTTAAACATGATAATCCGCGAAAACTGAGTTTTTAAAATTTCAATTTTCACGGAAGCTGAACCTTTTATCAGTGCGCGATAAAATTACGAATATTTTTACAAGATTGCTTGATATCGATGATTAATGAGTTCGTTTAGCCCATTGTTTTTATTGAATTAATTTTAGAATACAGGTAGTTGATTTATTGATCGATATACTGGCCATAAATATATAAAGTATGATGAGAAAGCTTAAAGTTGTTTTTTGCACAAATATCTTCGATGATCTCTTTCAGGCGAGGATCAAAAAATTCGGTCAGTACTCCTGAACGTTGATCAATCAAATGGTCGTGTTGCAGTACAGCATATGCTTTTTCGAATTGGGCAATGTTTTTCCCGAACTGGTGCCTGATGATAAGTTTGCAATCAAGCAATAAATCGATGGTGTTGTATAATGTGGCTCTACTAACCCGGTAATTTTTATTTTTCATTGAAATATAGAGCGATTCAATGTCAAAATGGCCTTCTCTCGAATATATTTCCTCTAGGATAGCGAACCGTTCGGGCGTTTTACGATGCTCATTATCTTCGAGGTAGTCGATAAACATACTTTTGACTGCCTCTTTCGTTTTTTGGTTATTCATATTTAAACCAATTAAGAATAAGCATCAAAAATACTATTTTTTTGAAATCAAAAACAGCTTAAAAAATTATTACTGAATTTTTTCGATGCGTTCGACGGTATCCATTCCTTTGATTTTCATCAACCGGGAAATTAATTCATTTAAGTCTTCAACACTATGGATATACAAATATAAGTCGCCTTCAAATATTCCGTCGTGTGTGTCAAAATGAACGGTTCGCATGTTAATGTTGTTTTGTTTCGAAATAATATTGGTTATTTCGTTTACTACGCCAATACGGTCGAATCCGCTCAGTTTTATTCTACAGAGGTATGAAAGTTTTTTAAACTTTGTCCATTCCGCCGTAATAATGTCATCGCCTTGCTGCGACATTAACTTCAATGCTTCAGTGCAGTTTCTTTTATGTATTATAATGTGTTCGTCATCCGAAACGTATCCAACCACATCGTCGCCAGGTATTGGATTACAGCATTTTGCAAGGATGTAATTGGGCTCGTCAGGATTTTCTTTTAGTATGAAAGGTGTTTTTTTATTTATTTTGTTTCCGGCAGTTGGTTCTTCTTTCTTTTGAGAGAACGACAGTTTCCAGAATTTGGTTAATTTATTTTCGCGTCTGGTTTGTAATATTTCATCTAAATTATCGAGTTCCAGAAAACCCATTCCAACCTGGGCATAAAGCTGTTCTTTGTTATTTAACCCATAATAGGAACTCAGCTTTTTGAGTGTGTCGAACGACGGTTGTATTTTGTGTTTAGCCAGTTGATCTTCAATTATTTTTCGGCCTTGTTCAAGGTGCTTTTTCTTATCGAGCTTAAACGATTGTTTAACCTTTGTTTTTGCTTTAGCTGTTGCCAGGAACGATAACCAACTTAATTGCGGAGTTTGTGTTTTCGACGTCAGAATTTCAACCTGGTCGCCGCTTTGCAAAATATGTGAAACCGGTACCAACTTGTGGTTTATTTTTGCCCCAATGCAATGGTTTCCAAGTTGAGTATGTATTTCGTAAGCGAAATCGATTATGGTCGAGTTTTTGGGTAAGTTTACCATCTCCCCTTTAGGTGTAAAAACAATGATTTCCGACGAGAAGAGATTCAGTTTAAATTCATCCAAAAACTCAAGTGCGTCCGATTCGGGGTTCTGGAGCATGTCTTTAATCTTTTGCAACCACTTATCCAGTTCATTTTCAACGTCATTTGTGTTTTTGTATTTATAATGAGCAGCAAATCCTCTTTCAGCAATTTCATCCATTCGCTGCGTTCTGATCTGAATTTCTACCCATTTCCCTTGTGGGCCCATAACTGTAACATGCAACGCTTCGTAACCATTGGCCTTTGGAATAGTAATCCAATCGCGAATACGGTCGGGTTTGGGTTTGTAAATATCGGTAACCAGCGACAGAATATCAAAACATTGTCGTTTTTCCGAGATATTGGGTTTCGGGATAAAAACTATTCGAATAGCCAGTAAATCATATACTTCGTCGAATGAAACACCTTTGGTTTGCATTTTGTTCCAGATGGAGTATATCGATTTTAGCCGTTCTGTTATTGTAAAATCGACGCCCTCTAATTTTAGCTGTTCATCAATAGGCCGAATGAATTCGGTTACCAGGTAATTTCGTTGCTCCAGCTGGTTTTGTAGCCTGAATAAAATTTGGTTGTAGGCGTCGGGGTGTTTGTATTTTAAACTTAAGTCTTCCAGTTCTGACTTGATGGCGTATAATCCGAGCCGGTGAGCTAGGGGAGCAAATATATAGAGGGTTTCGGCAGCGATTTTTAGTTGTTTATTGGGCGACATCGAGTCGAGCGTGCGCATATTGTGCAGTCGATCAGCAAGTTTAATCAGGATAACGCGAACGTCGTCTGACAAGGTCATCAGCATCTTTCTGAAATTGTGCGCCTGTTTCGAATCGTGCTGGGCCGTAAACTCGCCTCTAAGTTTGGTTAGTCCATCAACAATTTGCGCTACTTTTTCGCCAAATAAGCTACTAATATCTTCCAGTGTATAGTCGGTATCTTCAACAACATCGTGCAGTAATGCTGAAATGATAGAAGTTGCACTGAGTCCAATTTCATCGACTACGATTTTAGCAACTGCTATCGGATGGATGATATATGGTTCTCCTGATTTACGTTTTACTCCGGCATGAGCATTGTTTGCAAACTCAAAGGCTTTTTGAATGCGTATTTTTCCTTCGTCTGAAACCTTTCGTTCGCAGGCTTTCATTAAGTCATCAAAATAATCCTGTATAAGTCGTTCTTCTGCTTTAGTCTGAAGTTTTGTCATTTAGCATCCTTTCTCTAATCACTTTTCTTTTCGCTAAGAAGTAAAGATATACTTTTTTGCAAAATAACAATTCATTGATTGGCTTTTACCAATTCAGGCGGTGGATAGATCGATAAAATTTAGGATTAACTTTAAATCATTGGGTTTTATTCAAACCGCAGGCTCTCAATAGGATCAAGTTTCGATGCTTTTTTTGCCGGATAGTATCCTGAAATAACCCCGACAAGGAAGCAAAGAAATACTCCAAGAATTATCCAAACCCAGGGAATAAAAAATGGCGAGCCAATCATTTTTGCAACACCGTTACCTGCAAGAATTCCCAGTATAATTCCGACAAAGCCTCCAATTTGACCGATAACGATAGATTCAATTAAGAATTGCTGCTTGACTATTCTGGAGGTTGCCCCAATTGCCTTACGGGTTCCAATTTCACGGGTTCTTTCAGTAACCGAAACCAACATGATATTCATAAGTCCAACCGCTGCTCCAAACAGAGTAATAAGACCTATAATGGTGGCTACCAATGTTATGTTTTTAATGTTCTTAAGCAAGATATTGACCAGGTTGTCACTTTTTTCGATATTAAAATCACTTTCGTCTGAAGGATTGAGGTTTCGAATGATTCTGAACGTTCCTTCAGCTTCGCCAATTGCGGGATCGACCAATTCGGCTTTATTTACTTTGATTTGGATTGCGAAATTCATCTGTGGCCGCGAGAAGTAGCTTCTTACATTGGTGTAGGGGAGCATACATAGCTGGTCGCCTCCGGAGCCAAATCCGCTTCCTTTTGAAGCAAGAATTCCTACTACCCGATATTTCCCGCCTCCGATGCCAATTATTTTCTGAAGCGGGTTTTCTCCGTTTTTAAAAATCTTTCGGATAATACCGTCGCCAATGATAACTACGTTTTTGCCCGTATTTATCTCGTCTTCAGTGAAGTTTCGTCCTGTCTTGATTTCGTTACCCGATGTAAACAGGTAATTTTCATCAACTCCTTGCACTGATACATTGGGGTTTGTTTTTTGTGATTCATATTTTACAGTGGCTGTGCCCGTTGCGTTGGTCGAAATGGACACTGATGCCGGGAAAACGAACTTATCTTTAAATTCCTTTGCCTGGTAGTAGCTTATAAATGAGTAATTCCTGGTTCTGTATTTTTTGTCGCCAACCTGGATTCGCATTCCTCTCGAATTAATTGTAAATGTATTGGCTCCCATGAATGTAAATTCCTGGGTAATGCTGTTTTTTATCGAATCAATTGCTGTTAAAATGCCAACCAGAGCAGTAATTCCCACCGCAATAATACACACTGTAAGTATGGTGCGAAGTTTATTACTTCGTATCGATTGCAATGCAATGCTTAGGTTCTCCCAAAAAAGTGCTCCAAATTTCATTCGTATATATTTTTTTACAATACAACGCGATTTGCGTATCAGCTTTTTTATCAGTTCAATAAAATTAAGCTTACGATGTCAGTGTAACGAATTGCCGGATGATTACTTCGTATTAACTAACCTCTCGGTAAATTGGTCGTTTGAAGTAAGCAAAAATTACATTTCGCACCATATAATTCTGAAAATAATATACATGCGACCAATTGTAGCAATTATTCGATTTTTCAATATCCCGAAAAATCCTGATTTTAGATAATTGAGTGTATCATGTTGTAAATTAGATTTTTGAGTTGAATTCACTGAGTATTTAATCTTTTTTAACATTTTGCAACTAACTTTTTTAGAATACTTCCTGTATATAACATTCAATTTGAATTTACTTTATTTTCAATTTGAATAGTTTTTTTGATGGAATGATTTTCAGTTTTTCTGTCTCCTGTTTTGAAGAGGTTAGTTATATAATCAGCCTTCCTTTTCAAAGTTCAGGGTAAAAAAAATGAGCTTTCGCCATGTGTTATTTTGAATGATGAACCTTTAATTTCAATAATTTGGATTTTGGTTATGATATTTGTATTTGAAATTTCATCTCCTGAAGATTCTGATTTTAGAAGGACTGTTCACATAAAATCAGACGACACGTTCGATAATCTTCATTTAATCATACAAGATACCTCAAACTTTGATCACTCACAGGCTGCCAGTTTTTTTATAGCCGACGAACAGTGGCACAGGCAGATTGAGATTGGACAATTTTCTATAAACAGCAAGCGCCAGCGAACTTTAAGCATGTACAATTCTAAACTGGAAGAAAGTATTTCCGGAATCGGACAGAAATTGGTTTACGTCTTTGATTTCTTTAATGATCGCTTTTTTTATATAGAATTAATGAATATACTTATGAAACCTGATTTGAAAGAACCATTTGTTGCTTATGAGAAAGGTAACGCTCCCGATCAATTTTTAACAGCCGAATTTGAAGATTCGGATATCATGGTGGCCGGGAAGGAGGAATCTTTCAAAAGTTTTGGCGATCTGGAAGACTATTTCGAGATTTTTGGGGAAATAGATGTCTAATTTAAATCCAGCTTTTTTAGTTTCATTTTTTATCTTTGCATCTATACCTAATAGATAAGAATGAATACTTTAGTGGTCGTTTTAGGACCAACCGGTGTTGGAAAATCAGATATAAGCATTCAAATAGCCAAACATTTTCAAACCGAGATTATTTCGGCTGACTCCCGACAATTTTTTAAGGAAATTTCTATTGGCACAGCTGTGCCCGATAAAAAGGATTTAGAGGAGATACCTCATCATTTTATTCAAAATAAGTCGATACACGATTATTATAATGTGAGTTCGTTTGAGATTGAGGCACTTGACTTAATGGAAGCACTTTTCAAAAAGGTAAATCCGCTGCTTCTTGTAGGCGGGTCAATGCTGTATCTCGATACTATTTGTTTTGGAATTGATGACATTCCTACCGTTGATGCTAAAACCAGAAAGCTTGTTAATGATTGGTATGAAGAAAATGGTATTGATGCGCTAAAACAGCGATTATTGGAACTTGACCCGGAATATTATAGCATCGTTGACTTAAATAACCATAAGCGAATGTTACATGCTGTTGAAGTTTGCTTAATATCCGGCAGAAAGTATTCTTCATTTCGAACCAATGTTGCGAAACAACGGCCATTCAATGTCATCAAAATTGGAATTAATTTAGAAGATCGCAAAATCCTGTATGAAAGGATCAATCAGCGGGTTGTGAGTATGATTAAATCGGGGTTGGTCGAAGAAGCCAGGGAGGTTTATCCATACCGTAATTTAAATTCTTTGAATACAGTGGGTTATAAAGAATTATTCAGTTATTTCGATGGAACTTGTTCGTTGGATGAAGCTATTGATATGATTCAGCGGAACACCAGGAAATATGCCCGGAAACAATTAACCTGGTTCCGTCGCGATTCTCAGATTGTTTGGTTCGAACCCCATCAGGTTCCCGAGATAATTCAATGTATTGATAATAAGATGAATGTCAAGTAATGAATCATTATCTTTCTGTTTTTTGGAATGACTTTGAGTCAAGACGTCAGCATTCTTTTCGTTGGGTTTCAATAAGCATGATTACTCCTGATAAATTCGTTTTTGTACATTTGCATAAAGAATTTCTCCTGAAAAATGATCCGAACTATCAAAATAATCGGCCCCGCTTATCCGTATCGGGGCGGAATAGCTACCACGAGCGAACGCCTGGCCCGGGAATTTGTGTCTCAGAACATTGATGCTGAAATAGAAACTTTCACTTTACAATATCCTTCAATTCTTTTTCCGGGGAAGACACAATATAATAACAAGCCAGCTCCTGTGGGTATTAAAATTTCAAGAACAATAAATTCGGTTAACCCATTTAATTGGCTGAAAGTTGGACGGAGGATAAAACAAGAAAATCCTGACCTGGTCATCATTCGGTACTGGCTTCCTTTTTTGGCTCCCTGTTTGGGAACAATAGCCGGTATGATCAGGAAAAACAAGCATACCAGAATAATTTGCCTTGCCGATAATATCATTCCTCACGAACATCGCCCGGGAGATCGTTTGTTAACCAATTATTTTGTGCAGCGAATCGATGGGTTAATTGCAATGTCGAAAAGTGTGCTTCAGGAGAGTAAAACTTTCAGACAAGATTTATCACTTGGATTTTGCCCTCATCCCATTTTCGATAATTACGGAGAGAAGCTTCCGGTTGATTGTGCCAGGCAAAAGTTAGGACTTGATTTGAATTTCAGTTACTTGTTGTTTTTCGGATTTATCCGCGATTACAAAGGGCTTGATTTGCTTATACAAGCATTTGCTGACGAACGTTTACGGAAATATCGGGTAAAACTTCTGGTTGCAGGTGAGTACTATTCGAGCCCCGAACCTTACCTAAATCTGATTGAACAGGCAAAGCTATCGGATCATATTATTTTGCGCACCGACTTTATTCCTGATGATGAAGTGAATTTGTATTTCAGCGCTTCGGCAATGGTGGTTCAACCATATAAAACGGCAACTCAAAGCGGAGTGACCCAAATTGGTTACCATTTTGAGAAGCCCATGTTGGTTACTAACGTTGGTGGTTTGTCGGAAATAATTCCTCATGGGAGAGTGGGTTATGTTGTAGAACCTGACGTAAAAAGTATTGCTGATGCTTTGGTCGATTTTTTTGAGAATCGACGTGGAGAAACGTTTGAAAGTAATATTGTGGAAGAAAAGAAGAAATTTTCCTGGGCAAATATGGTGGATACCTTTATCTCAGTTTTTAATGAAATAAAAAAGGCAGCCCAATAGCTGCCTTTTTTATTTCATATTCTGTAATGGATTATTTTACAGTGTCCATGTGAGCGATCAAATCAATTACTTTGTTTGAATAACCCCATTCGTTGTCGTACCAGCTAACTAATTTCACGAAGTTGCCATTCAAAGCAATACCAGCGCCAGCATCAAATACCGAAGTGCGCGATTCATGAATGAAGTCAGTTGAAACTACTGAATCTTCAGTATAGCCAAGGATACCTTTCATCGTAGTTTCAGAAGCTTTCTTAACAGCAGCTTTAATTTCATCGTATGAAGCAGCTTTTTCCAAACGTACAGTTAAGTCAACTACAGAAACGTCGGCAGTTGGAACGCGGAAAGCCATACCGGTAAGTTTGCCATTCAATGAAGGAATAACTTTACCTACAGCTTTAGCTGCACCTGTTGATGATGGGATGATGTTGTTCAGGATTGAACGACCACCTCTCCAATCTTTAGCCGAAGGAGCATCAACGGTTTTCTGAGTGTTGGTGGCAGCGTGTACTGTTGTCATCAAACCTTCGATAATCCCAAAGTTGTCATTGATAACTTTAGCCAAAGGAGCCAGACAGTTCGTTGTACAAGAAGCGTTTGAAACGATGTCCATGTCAGCTTTGTAAGCGTCGAGGTTAACACCGCAAACAAACATTGGTGCATCATTTGAAGGTGCTGAGATTACAACTTTCTTTGCACCACCAGCCAAATGGGCTTTAGCTTTATCGATAGTCGTGAAAACACCGGTAGATTCAACAACGTAGTCAGCGCCAGCAGCACCCCAGCCAATGTTTGCAGGATCTTTTTCGGCGAAGAAAGCAATTTCCTGTCCGTTAACGAACAATTTACCATCTTTATTCTCAGCAGTACCCTGAAATTTACCATGAACAGTATCGTACTGTAACATGTAAATAAGGTAGTTAAGATCAAGGAAAGGATCGTTTACTGCAACAATCTGAACATCATCTCTTTCTTGAGCAGCACGGAAAACTAAACGTCCGATGCGACCAAAACCATTAATACCGATTTTAATTTTTGACATCGTTGATAATTTTAATGAGTGTATAAAAGAATATTATTTATTGAACTAATTCTACTCAAAACACATTTTCAAATTCTGCTTGTTTTTGCCTTGCATCCAGGTAGAATACATCTATTTTGGAAGCCAGACAAGAAAAGGTGAAAAACATGCTTCATTTTTTAATTGCTGAGCAGAACTTAGAGACCTTTTAATTATTTAAGGCATACAAAATAAACACTTAAAATCAGAATCGTCAAATTTATTTACGAAGACGGCTGTAAATGTTAATGAGTTTAATTTTTAATTAATGTTGATTCAAACCAGTCAAACTCGAAGTACATTTGTTCAATCCAAGGACTGACTTTTGTGCTCAGGTTCAATGACAACAAATACTATACAAATAGCGGCTTTACCTTAATGTAAATCGATTTTTTACGGCCAAGCCCCAGGTTCAGTTTAAATATTGCACTCTCAACGCTTGAAAAAGTCAACATTTTATTCGATACGAATTAGTTATGGCATTTTTTGTTGTTCATATTTTTTAAGCAACTGTGTTTACTCATTCGATTGCATCCCGGAACGCTCTTTGGGGGGGACGTTTAATGAACGTTTCTGTTATTTATTGATGCCAGGTTAAAATATGCCCAAGTGCCTGAGAAGTCCTAGGTTTAACCTCTACGAGTGCGCTTGGTTCTTAAGTATTCTTACAATATTGAATCTTTTGTGGTGTATTTTCCGCGTAGCGGATAAACCTAAGTAATAGGAAGGATAAAATATCATGCTAAAAATACAGGTTCAGGTGCGACATTATTTTATTTTCATTACCTAAATGCAGTTGGTGTTAAAAAAAGAGTTACACTTTGGGTATATATTGTTAGGAAAATATTTTGACTTTTTACTCGAAATACCAATAATTGGTGTAATTTTAGCAACGTTTCAGAGCGTTTCTAAAAAGCAATATTGAAACGTTTGATTCATTAAAAATGCGATTATGATTTTTTTTGTTTTTGACTCGGGTTGAGCAAAAAACTTTGGAGTGCCTTTAAAATATGAATGTTTGGATGATAAATTTTTATTTTTTATCAGTCCAGATTGTTGTACTTTGCCGATAAATTTTATACGTTTGCAATGTAAAGTGCATAAAAAAGAGAAATAAAACAATAATGAAGATAAAAATGAATTATAAAATTCAATCAATCAATCAATTAAGTTTAATTAAAAAACAAATGCTATGAGAAAATCATTTACTCGGCTTTTAAGTCTTGTGATGTTTTTGACGCTTCTTAGCTCTGTTGTTTCGGCTGTTGCTGTCGGTGATGCGACTAAGTTATGGCCAAAAGATGATGGAGGATTTGCGTACACAAAAACGACAGACAAAATCTTAGTTATTTACCCGGGGCCTGTCCAGGCAAGTACGGGTTCTGTGCGTGTTTCTTCGGGAGGGGCTTTGGTAAGAGTTTTACCTGCCACCGATAGTCGTATTTCTTATGCAAAAGGAGATACTGTTGTAATAGATTTGAGTGCTGATTTGAAGGAATTAACAACTTATAATGTTGTTATTGACGCTTCAACATTTAAAACTGTAGCATCTTCTCCAGTAAATAAAAGCGGAGAGAGTTGGTCATTTACAACTGGTGATTATACTGGCCCAAAATTAAAGTCAGTTACTCCTGTTTCAGGGACCGTTATTTCTCCTTCAACTGGTACTGCTACTATTGACCTTGAGATTGCTTTTACAGATGCCTCAACGGTTCTTAAGGGTAATGGTAAAGTTACTATCTATAAAGCTGATGGTAATGTTTGGGATTTAGTTGATGTTGCAACTCAAGGTACTGTTACAGGTACTGGTACTGATTCTGATCCGTATAAACTAAAGCTAACTGGTATTCGGGAATTGGAAGATAATGTAGATTATTCTGTAACTATTGGTGCTGGCGTTGTTACTGATGATGGAAAACGCGCAGATAATACTCCTTCAAAACCTGTTCTTAATAAATATGCAGGATTAACTGATCGTACCGTATGGACCTTCTCTACTAAGGATTTTTCTGCTCCGGTTTTTTCAGCAGATTATCCTAAAGCGGGAACGATTTCAAATAATGCAGCTGCTGTTTTAATTAAAACAACAGAGCCCGGTACTGCTTATGCTGTAATTAATACAACAACCTCTACTGTTACAGATATTCCTAATCAATCTGGTAAGAAATCAGTTACTCTTACTGCTGCTGGAACTGAATATTCTATCAATTTTACTGGTTTGACTGAAAATACACAATATTATATTCATGTTGTGACTAAGAATGCTGATGGCGTTGTTGGAACTGAAAAATATGTTGGTGTTAAAACTTCTGAAACAGTACCTTCAGTATTAGCTGGTGTTGCATATTTAAAAGGCGATGGTAGTACTTATTCAAAGACTGCTACTGTAAGCTCTAACACAGTGAGTACTACTGGTGTTGTTAAACAAGGTATAGATAATATTATTCTTACTTTCTCTGATGATAATACTGGCCTTAAAATTGGTGCTGGTAATATTATTATTCGTAAAGTTTCTGATAATTCTGTTGTTGCTACTATTGCTTCATCAAGTCTTTCAATTGTTAGCAATTCAACAGCGGGAGCTCAAACAGTTAAGGTTCCTGTTAGCGGATTGGAAAACAATACAAAGTATTACGTAACAATTCCTAATACATTAATTCTGGATAAGTTTGACAATAAGTATGTTGGAATTTCTTCAACAGTGGCATGGAGTTTTACTACCGATGACATTGTTCCTCCTACATTTACTTATTCTCCAGCAGAAGGTGCATCAAATGTTGCTAAGAACGCTAAAATTACTCTTGTTTTTAGTGAGTTGATTTACGCTGGTGGAAGTTATGTTGTAACTGCTCCTAATGGTGCTACTTCTCCTTTTGAATTAAAGGTTAATGGTGCTACTGCATCTTTTACTGTTCAAGAGTCAACTAACGATGGTAAGTTTACATCTGTTGTCGTTACTCCAACCAACAATTTCGAAAGTAATGCTGTTGTAACTTTTTATATTAAGCAAAATTCGTTGTTTGATATTGGTAATAATGTTGTTGATCCTCAAGGACAAGGTATTAATTTCGTAGTTAGAGATTATGCTTCACCTGTTTTAACTTGGAAAACATTACCTGCATACCCTGCTGATGTTGTGGTTGCCAAATTTGATGAAGGAATTTATTTGGCAGGTGGAGGTGAGATCACCAATGACAACCTTTATACAATACTTACCTTAAAGAAGACTTCTGATAATTCGAACGTGCCTTATTCGGCTACAATTGATGGAGATAAAAAAGTTATCACAATTACACCAAGCACTCCTTGGGCTAGTGAGACTCAATATTTTGTTGCTATTAGCTCCGAATTAGAAGATATTTCAGGTAATGATTTTGATGGTAGTACAAGAACTCAAACATTTACAATTAAAGATGTAACTTCTGCTACAGTTGATCTCAGTAGTGTAGAGGGAAAGAGCCTTTCTACTTCTATTGGTACTACAGGCATTATTATTTCATTTAAAGAAGGTAATAGTCTCGAACCGCGTACTCAATTATTTTATAATGGAAGTTGGCATTCCTTTGTAGCCGCTGATTTGGCTAAGGTTATTGTATTTAAAGATGGAAGTGCTTCAGGAGCTGATGTTCCATTTAGTGTAGCTGAGGTTGTTCCTGGTACATACAGTATTACCGCTACTCTCGATGGATCGAAAGAGCACACTTATTATATTGGCGTGGGAGCTTCCACTAAAGGTGGTAGCAATGATGAAAACGTTAATGTTGCTAAGTTTGCTACTTTCTCAACTAAGTTTGAGAATGCACCATCTATTGTAAGTGTTTCTCCGGCTGATGATGCTACTGAAGTAGCTGTTGGTACTAATTTGGTTATTACATTTGATACTGATGTAAATCTTGTTGGAACAGCAAGTTATACAAGTTCATCGGTATATTTAACCGACGGAACTAATACTATTACTATTGCAAGAAGCGAAATTTCCGGAAGTGGTACAAAAGTTATTACAATAAATCCATCTTCAGACTTATCATCTGATAAAACTTATCAGGTTGTAATTGCTGCTGATGTATTTACTAATAAAAACTCCGGAACAGGATACCCTGGCTCTAATTTCTGGAATTTCACAACTAAGGATACTAAAGCATTGGTTGTTGATTTAACTCCGGATTACGTTTCAAATGTTGAAGTGGATGACAAATTGGTTATCGATTTCGGCGAAAAAGTTGTTAAAGCTACTGGTTATATCGATATTAAGAAGATTAGCACTGACGCTTTGGTTGAACGTATTGATGTGGTATCTTCCAAGGTGGTATTAAGTGATGATCAGAAAAAAGTAACAATAACTCCAACTTCATTATTTAGTTATAACACTGGTTATTATGTTGAGGTTTCTGCAGGCTCGTTTAAAGACCTTGTAGGCAACTCAATTACTGCTATTGACGGTTCTGTAGCAAGTCCTGCTCTTTCTGATTGGACATTTACAACTTCTAATCCTGATTTGGTAATTACGAAAGTTACACCGAAAGATGGCGCTGACAGAATTGCTGCCGATGCTCCTATTGTAGTTGAATTCAATCGTGAAATTGCAGCGGTTAGTGGTGAAGTAGGTTATATTGAGATGTTCAAAAATTCTTCTGGTGCCACAGTAACACAAGTTCAATCTTTTGCTATTGGAAGTAGTAATGTTACTATTAGCGGCAAAACGTTAACTATAACTCATCCAAATAAGAATTATCCTGCAAATTCAGAAATTTTCTTATATATCCCAGCTGGTGTGCTAAAAGCAACAACTGATGCGAATAAGAAAAATGGATTGTATGATCTGAATAATTATGTTGCATCAACTAATGTTACTTCAGTTATTTCATTCTTTACTGGTAATGTTAACGCTCCTGTTCCAACATTTAGTCCTGTACAATTCGTATCTACTGATGCTGTTTATACTCCTGTAACAACAAATATTACAGTGACTTTTGATGAGGATGTATATAACGCAAATGGTACTGCTATTATAAACGGCGATTTGTCAAATATTTTTGAATTGAGAGAAGGAACTTCAACTCCTGTTAATTTTGTTGGATCAATTTCTGGTCGTGTTGTTACATTGGTACCGACTTCGACTTTGAAAGAATTTACTCAATATACTATTTATGTGGTAGGCGATAAGATCGAAGATGTTAGTGGCAAAACATTGACTCCAACGATTACTTCGTCATTCAGAACAGTAGATACTACGGCTCCTGTTATTACTTCTTTTACTCTTACTGGTGGCGACAAAGCTATTACTATTCCTAATGTAACAGTTAACGATGGTGCTTTAAACAATAATAAGTTCTATTATTTACTTAGAGTTAAATCGGCAGATGCAGCTCCTACTGCCGCTGAAATTAAGGCTAATAAAGGTGTTGTTTTAACAGGCAATACATTTGCTAGTACTACAATCGATAATTTAGAGCCATCTACTACTTATCAGTTGTATTATGTTGCTGATGATACATTTGGTAATACAACTAATGTAGCTGTTGTGGAAGGTAAAACAATAGATACTGTAGCTCCACTGCTTGTATCTACTACACCTGCCGCTGGTAGTGTTGATGTAAATACTGAAACTGGTGCAATTAACATTAAATTGACATTTAATGAAAATGTTGTTGCCGGTACTGCAACTGCAACTGTAAATCTATATGATTTCAATACGCAATCTGTATATGCAACAACTTCTACTATTACTGCTGTTAGCGGCGATAGCAAATCTGTGAAACTTACTATTAACGGATTCCCGATTGATGCAGCAGCTACAAAGGTATATGTTGAAATCCCTGCTGGTAAGGTTGTCGATAGTTCTAATAACCCATATGCTGGTATTTTTGGCAATGGTGGAATTTATTTTACAACCGAAGATAATAAGAAGCCTACAGTTAATGTTTCGAAGTCAACTCATGGAGATGTTGAGCTTGACTCAAATATTGAGATTGTATTTTCTGAAGATGTAAAAGCTGGTAATGGTACTGTTGTTCTTTATGCAACCAATACCAATACAACAAGTGCTATTCAGGTATTTACTTCATCAGAAGCTACGTTTAGTGGGAACAAAGCTACTGTTAACCCAACTGCTAATTTCAAGGTTGGAACGACTTACTATGCTGTTGTTGGCGATAATTTTGCTACAGATTTGTCGAATAACTCAAATGGTAGTGTCTCTTCAACTATTTCTTTCAATGCTTCAAGCAATGTTCGTCCTTACGTAGTGAAGGTTATTCCAGCAGGCGGTAATACCGCTTTGCCAAAATCAAGTTTGGAAAATATTGAAGTGGTATTTAACGAAGATATTTATCTTCCAGTTGCCGGATATTCTAAACCTGTTATTTTATTGACCCAGGCTGAATTATTGTCGCATATTTCATTGAAAGATGCTGATGGTAAGGCTGTAGTTATTTCTCAGGTTAACAAGACAACTGAAGATATATTTAATGGTACATCCACTATCACATATAACAGCTTGACAATTGTTTCTCCTTCTACCAGCTTTAAACATTCGTCTTCTTATACTTTGACTGTTTCTGGTTTTGAAGATATTGATGGTTTAGTAATGGATGATAAAGTTGTTAGCTATAAAACTACTGATGGTATTGCTCCTCTATTAACGTTTGATCCGGTTGATCAACAAACGAAAGTTGTTCCAACTAGCACTTTAGTTATTAATTTCAGCGAGCAGGTTTATCGCGATGTTCATGTAATTAATGATAAGCTTTTTGTCGAACCTATTGATAATACAAATATCAAAGCTTTAGTATATCTGAAGAAAGGTGCTACTGATGTTGCTTTCACTGCAGTATTTAATGGAATAGATAAAATAACTATTACCCCAACTGAAGCTTTAGAATCAGAAGGAGTATATACTTATGGTTTAGTTCCTTTTGGTGCAGGCACTGCAACAGCTACTATTTCTGATAAAGATGGTAATAAAGTATATGGTGGTGATCCTAAAACAACTGCTACATTTACAGTTGCTGACGTCGTTACTCCTAAAATTGTAGTAGCAAGTTTTGCTCCTGCTGCAAATACTACTGGCGTAAGCAAATCTGCTGCATTGTCGGTTAAATTTAGCGAAGAAGTTGTCGTTTCTACAGGTTCTGTTTTAATTCGTCGTGAAGATGGTACTATTTTCCAGACTGTTTCTGCTTCTGGTTTATCAATTGATTCATCAGATAAGACAAAATTGAAAATAGCTCACAATGATTTTGAACCTTTCACTAATTATTTCATTGAAATTAGTGCTTCTACGGTTAATGACAAGTCGGGTAATGCTAACGCATTGTTTAATGATCCTACACCAGAAAAAGGTTGGTTATTTACAACAGCTGATACTTATGCATTAACAGCTAGCGTTACTCCAACAGGTGATGGTATTGCAAGGACTATTAATTTAGAAGTTAGGTTTAATAAAGTGCCTACTGGTGTTGCTAACAAGTTTATTTCTGTATATAAAGCAGATGGTACTGCTGTATATCAATTCGAAGCTAATGCTGCTACAATTAGCGGAAAGACTGCAATTTTCTCGAACATTGCGCTTGATGCTGACCAGGCTTATTATGCAAGAATAGAACCTAGTGCTTTCGTTCAAGGTTCAAATGAATATGCAGGTATTATGGACAATAGTTGGACATTCTCAACTGTTAATAATATCGCACCAAAAGTTGTTAGTTTAGCCCCAGCAAATAATACTTCAGCTGTTAGTACACAGACTAAGTCTCTAGTAATGACTTTTGATCGTAATGTTGCTGTTGGTTCTGGTACAATTATCTTACGTAAAACGGTAGATGGTTCTTCTTTTGAAGAAGTTAGCGTTGCTAATACAGTCATTAGCGGCAAAACATTGACTGTTAATTTAACTAAGGTTTTAGATGCTAATACTGCATATCACGTAATTGTTCCTGCTTCTGCTGTTACTAATACTGAGATTACTAAAGATCCTTTTGCAGGTATATTAAATACTTACACTTGGGCTTTCTCTACTTCTACTGACGTAACTTCTCCTACTGTAACAGTAACTGATCCTGTTGCTCCTATTGCAAAAGTATTCACTGTTGGTTTAACATTTAGCGAACCTGTAACAGGTGTTGCTTCTGGTGTTACTGTAACTAATGGTACTTTCGTTGTATCTGGTTCAGGTGCTCAATATTCAATTACTGTTACAAGCGAAGAACAGAAAAATGTTACTATCGTTTTAGCTAATACTATTAAAGATTTGGCTAGTCCTGCAAATGCTTTTGCTGGTCAAACTTTATCTTATACTACTGCTGATATGACTGCTCCAAAATTGGCTGGAACACCAACTCCAACTGGTACTTTGGCTAACAACCACCCAACATTTGTTGTAACATTTGATGAAAATGTAGTTGCTGGAACAGGTAAATTGAATATCTACAAGAAATCTGATAGTACTTTAGCTTTGTCTATCCCAGTTACTGCTGGCATGGTTAGCGGTAAGGTAGCTACAATAACTTATACTTATGATGCTACTCTGAAGAATGGCTTGGATAAGAATACTGATTACTATGTATTGGCCGAAAGCGGTTTAGTTAAAGACGCTGCTGGTAACGCTTTTGCTGGTATTACAGCTTCTTCAACCTGGACATTCAAAACTGGTGATTTTGCTACTGGTAATGATCCTGACGTAAATAATTCTCTCGAGTTCAAGGTTTATCCAAACCCATTTGTTGATTATGTAACTGTATCGAACGCTTCTGAATTGTCTAAAGTTGTTGTTTCTAACATCGCTGGACAAGTTGTGAAGGAAGTTGTTTATCCAGACGGTACTATTCAATTGAACGAACTGCGCAGTGGTATTTACTTCATTACTTTATACAAAGACAATGAAGTGGTTTCTACTGTAAAGCTTTTAAAAAGGTAATGCCGAATTGATTGATTTAAAAAGGGGAACCATTGGGTTCCCCTTTTTTTATTTATTGATGTCAGGTATAGTAATGGCAATGAGACGACTTTTTTTATCAGGCATTTGGCGTGAAAGTTCAAATGGTTTCGCATTTTCGAGAAAAATCTAAGAATTCCTGATCGAATGGAGATTTCGCATTAACTTGTAATTTGAATTGAGTTTTACTTTCCCTAATTTTGTACCTGTAACCGATTAATTTCATTTTATGAAGATTGAAGTATCTAATGGCGAGATTGTTGATAAATTAACGATAATTGAGATAAAGCTTGAGAATATAAAGGATGATCGTAAATTAGCTAATCTGAAGATAGAATTTGACGTTCTTAATCAAGCCGTTAGTTTGATAATTGATAAAGCAAACCCGTTGTATATAGAACTCTTGGATATTAATAAAGAGTTGTGGCTTATTGAAGATCGTATTCGGGAGTTGGAGAAAAATAAGGATTTTGGTCGCGAATTTGTAGAGGTCGCACGTTCGGTTTATTTTACGAATGATAAACGTTCGGAAGTAAAGCGTAAAATTAACGAGCTGACTAATTCTATGTTGATCGAGGAAAAATCATATGAAGATTACATTTGATGAATAAAATATTGATTTATCGTTTCTCTGCAATGGGAGATGTTTTGATGCTTTTGCCCGTTTTAAAAGGTATTCTCGATTCAAATAAAGAGGTTGATGTTTATCTTCTTACACAAGAAAATTTTTTCCCATTCTTTGAAGGAATAGATCGCCTACATTTGATTTCGGGCGACATCAAAAATAAGCATCGTGGTTTTGGTGGACTTTTAAGTCTTTCAAGATCTATAAAATCATCTGTTAATCCAGATATTGTTGTTGATTTACATCGGGTTATCCGCACATATGTGCTCGATGTTTTTTTCTTTTTGTTCGGTTTTAAGGTTTTTTTGTTTAAAAAGGGAACCTTGGAAAAGATGGTAAATATCAAGCTTAGAAAAAGGCGCGAACTTTCGAATACAGTTGAGAGATATGCTAAAATCTTCCGGAAGATTGGTTTAAGTTTCGAAATGGCCGATCCTTCGCTGTTTCAAGTTTATTCGGGCGCTTTACCGGAACATCGTTTTTTCTCTGAAAACAAAACAATCGTAGGAATTGCGCCTTTTGCAAAGCATAGGCAAAAGATATGGGGTTTTGATAAAATTGACGATTTAATCCATCGGATAAACACTTCTTTATCCTGTAATATTATTCTTTTTGGTGGTGGAGCTGAACTTAAACTTCTAAAGAAACTCACTGATAAATACTCGAACTGCTTCATTTCAGCGGATTATTTTAGTTTGAAAGACGAAATTCAGGTCGTTCATCGTCTTTCGGTTATGATCAGCATGGATTCAGCCAATATGCATCTTGGCGCAATGGCGGGAATTCCGGTAGTTTCTGTTTGGGGGGCAACTCACCCTTCGCTTGGTTTTGCGCCATATAAACAATCCGAAGATAATATCATACAATATAACGGAGATTTGCTTACTTGCCGGCCTTGTTCTGTTTATGGTAATAGAAAATGCAAATTTGGGGACGACATTCGCTGTATGAATTATGTCTCGGTTGAGGATGTTTCGAGAAGGGTATTTGAAATTGTAGCCAACAGGCAATAATGCAATTTTGCGATATTTTATCACCTGTTGGATATTCAATTATTCGAAATCGATGGAAAACTTTTTTGCCAATTCCTTCAGGTCATTTACCACCAGTTCGTGGATTGGAATTCCCGTTTTCTTTCGTTCTTGAGCCAATTCTCTTTCCGGGTCTCCCGGTATTAGTACTTTCTCTTCGCCGAGCGTTGTTTCAGCATTTCTAAAGGTCTCAATCCAGTTGTCCATTTCAGCTTTAAATTCATCCGCATTTCGGAATGCGTCAACTCTTATTGCGCCCAGGAAATGTCCTATTCCTTTCCCAACTTGTCTGTCGGGCGGGCTTAAGAAGCTTACAAATGGTGGGACCCAGGGACCATAATTTGCGCCGGAAAGAACTCCGGAAAAAATATCGACCATGGCGCCCAGACAATAACCTTTGTGTCCTCCATGTTCTCTGTCTCCACCCAGCGGAAGCATAGAACCTCCTTTTTTTAGTGAATACGAATCGGTCGTTGGATTTCCTTCTTTATCCTGGGTCCATCCCAAAGGAGCGTCGATGCCTTTTCGTTGTAATACTTCCAGTTTTCCATTAGCAACAGTTGTTGTTGCCATATCGATAACAAAAGGTGGCTGTTTTAACGCAGGAATGGCTACTGCTATTGGATTGGTACCAAGAAGACGACTTTTTGAAAATGTTGGAGCTACAAGTGGGCTTGCATTGGTCATCGAAATTCCAATCATGTCGTGTTGTAAGGCCATCATTGCATGGTACCCCGCAATTCCGTAGTGGTTGGAGTTTTGTACTGCAACCCATCCGGTTCCTGCTATTTTAGCTTTATTAATCGCGATGTTCATTGCGTGCGGAGCTGTCACCAAGCCTAAACCCAAATCTCCGTCAATTACGGCTGTACTTGGCGTTTCGTGTAACACTTTTATTTTGGGGCTGGCATTTAGTCTGTTTAATTCCCAAAGCCGGATGTACCCGCTTAAACGTGCAACTCCGTGCGAATCAACACCTCGTAAATCAGCCTGATTTAAGCAATCAGCAGCAGTTAATGCCTGGTCTTCAGGGCAACCAATACTTTTAAATACTTTGGTTGTGAAATTTTTAAGGTAATCTGATTGATATACTTTCATTTTTTGTTCTGATTGTTATTTCCTGAAAAAATCTCTGGCCGAGCCCTGTGCCGTTGGTGTAATTAATATGTCGTCGATATTGACATGTTTTGGCCTTGTTAGCAGGAATAAAATGGTTTCAGCTATATCTTTACCTGATAACGGAGTAAAACCGTCATAAACTTTTTCTGCTCTTTCTTTATCTCCATGAAAACGGATCGTTGAAAACTCGGTATTAACGGCTCCCGGTGCAATCGACGATACTTTAATGCCGTAGCGAAGTAAATCCAGTCTCATCGCTCTTGAAATTGAAGCAACGGCACTTTTTGTTCCGCAGTAAACAGTGCCGTTGGGATAAGGTTCTTTCCCGGCGATTGAGCTAAGGTTTATTATATGCCCCGATTCGTGTCTGATCATCCATTTAGCTACTTTTTGGGTCACATATAGTAATCCCTTAATATTGGTGTTTATCATGGCTTCCCAGTCGTTTATGTCGGCAGAATAAATTGGGTCAAAGCCTGCCGCCAGCCCTGCGTTGTTAATCAAAACATCAACGGCCTGCCATTCAAGAGGAATAGAATCGAGTATTGTCTCTGTTTCATTTTTATCCTGAATGTCAAAACCTAATGTTAGCACTTCTTTTTGATAAAGCGTTTCGATTTCGTGCTTAAGTGCGGTAAGCCTGTCATTTCTTCTTCCTGTTAAAATCAGGTTATAATTATTTTGAGCCAACAGCAACGCAGTTTCGTAACCGATACCAGCGGTAGCTCCTGTTATTAAGGCTATTTTTGCGTTCATTGAATGAGTTTTTAATTGGTGTCAAAATTATAAAATCCGTAAATGTTGTGGCTATTATAAGCAACTGTTTAATTCAACGTTAACACAAATCAATATATAGCTGATCCCGATTGTTTACATTAATTTATGACTGGTGTGATCAACTTTTGCCCGTTTATAACCACATTTGGAAAAATTTTCTCCAAGAGGAGTCGGTTAAGGCATAATTGATTAATTTTGTTTTCCTTTATTTAATAATCCATTTTCTATGATTGAACAAAATAGTGTTATTCAGGAGTTTTCTATCAACCAATTAGATGCGGAACAGGATATTCAGGATATCGTTTTTAATTTAATGGTTGATCCAAATCTTGCAGCTATCAATTATTTTAACGATTTTACTGACGATTCGGTTGATTTGAAGTCTGTGTCAAACGAGGAAGATGATGAAACCGGTATGTTTTGTTCGGAAGATGGTCAGTTGCTGGCTCTTTCAACACATGCTCTGCATCACCATTTAGGAATCGACCCGCAGCAGGCTACTGAAATACTTATAGCCCGGGCGGTTCGGAAAATGATTTGTTTTGGAGCTGTACCTGAGGCAATTAGTTCGTTTTTATATCATATTAATGTGGCTGATCCGAATGGCCGGTTTATTGCAGCAGGAGCTAAAAAAGGGCTCGAAAACGCCTGTCGCATGTTTAATGTGAAAATGATTGACCGTAAAATCAGGTTCGATTATTTTTCGGCACATGGTCCGGTGCCTCCAACAATTGTTATTAGTATAATGGCAACGATTCCCGATAAGGAGAAACTTGTTACTCATAGCTTTAAAAATAAGGGAAATAGTCTCTTTATGATCGGAAATTCATATGAAGATATTAATTCGTCTGAGTATCTTGAATTTTATCATGGCATATCCAACTCCGCTCTTCCTTATTTTGATCTGGAAACGGAGGTTAAATTAGCTGATGTTATGAAAATGCTGATTGAAGCTGGACTAATCACCTCGGCAAATCCTGTGAGTAAAGGAGGTTTGTTTTTTACGCTGCTCAGGGCCGGAATGCCTTTGGGATTGGGATTTGACATCACGTCGGATGCTGAAATCCGTACTGATGCTTTCCTGTTTGGCGAGTCGATGGGTCGAATTGTTGTTGGTGTCGATCCGAAGAACGTTGACGAATTCGTCGATTTTATGAGTTCGCTAAAAATACCTTTTTTTGCTTTGGGGCATGTCACTAAAGGTGAAATTAGAATTGATGACGAATCGTTTGGATTTATTGACAAAATGACACCTATAAATTAAGTTAAACTTCATGCAAGTTAAGCCATACCGGGATTCAGAAAATCAGAAAAAGAAGCAGGTTGAGCAAATGTTTGATAATATAGCTCCCAAGTACGATTTTTTGAATCATTTTTTATCTTTTGGTATTGATAAGCTTTGGCGAAGGAAAGCCATTCGTTTGCTTGCCAAATATAAACATCAATCTATTCTGGATGTTGCCAGTGGAACAGGCGATTTGGCTGTTGAAGCGGCAAAATTAAATCCTGATTCAATTATCGGTTTTGACCTGTCGGAGCAAATGCTAAGTGTGGGTCGGGAAAAAGTTAAGCGCTTGGGTCTCGAAAAAATAATCAGTTTCCAGAAAGGTGATTCAGAAGCGATGCCCTTTGCCAGTGATAGCTTTGATGCCATAACTGTTGCTTTTGGAGTTCGAAATTTTGAAAATCTTGAAGCAGGATTGAGCGAGTTTTTTCGGGTATTAAAATCCGGTGGAGTGGTTGTCATCCTGGAATTTTCGAAGCCCAAATACTTCCCCATGAAGCAGCTTTATTGGATTTATTCATTCGGATTATTACCAATGATAGGGAAGCTTGTTTCACGGGATAAGGCAGCTTATTCTTATTTGCCCGAGTCGGTTAGAGCTTTTCCCGATGACAGGAAATTTCTTTCCATATTGAGCAAAGTCGGATTTGTTTCTGCACAACAAAAACGGTTAAGTTTTGGTATTTCTACCATTTACATTGCACAAAAGTAATTGATGGTACAATATTTTTGTAATATTGCTGTTTCATAGAGTGTTTTATAATTGATTCTTGTGAAGAAATATTTGTATCTCATATTATTTTTGTCTGTTTGTTTCAATGCTTTTTCTCAAAGAATACTTCTTCGGAACCTGACCACCTTCGATGAAAAGCGCTTTCATTTTGGCTTTTCGTTGGGCATCAATACGCTCGATTTTGTGCCGTCTTGTTATCAGCAGATTGGAGATAATCCGAATTTTGTTCCCGAACTTGTGGGCACAAGCGAAATTACTTCAGGAACCAAAGTGCGCGCCGATATTGATAAACTTACACCCGGCTTTACTGTCGGAATAGTTACGAATTTAAGGTTGGCCGAAAGTTTCGACCTTCGTTTTTTACCTGGAATGTCTTTTGGCGAGCGCCAGCTTGTATATAATATTCCAATTCCTGATACATATTCGAATGGGAAAGGCTATTATTCCATCAAGTCAACCTTCCTCGATTTCCCGTTGTTAGTGAAGTATAAATCAAGGAAAATGAACAACCAGCGCCCTTATTTAATTGCCGGAGGAGCCTTGCGTTGGGATATCTCGAAAAGCGGACAGGAAGATTTGGTCAGACTTAAACCGTTTGATACTTACATTGAAACTGGTGTAGGTTGGGATACATACTTGCAGTTTTTTAGGCTTTCTACCGAGCTTAAATTTAGCTTTGGGTTAAGTAATATCTTGGATTCGGGCCCTAAAAATACAGTGCCGCAAGTCTATTCCAATACGTTTACCAAGCTCACTTCCAATGTTTTTACGTTGAGTTTCCATTTTGAATAGCGATTGAAGAAAGAAATAAATATCTCAGTTTCACCGAAACAGGCCTCTTCTGAAGAGTTTTACAAGTCTGTTATTGCTGAAAAGCTTCATGTCGATTTGTCGCGTATTGTCCTGATTAACGTAAAACGCAAATCGATTGACGCCCGCCAACGAAATATTCGGATTAACTTAAGCGCCGATGTTTTTGTTGATGAAATTCCGGTTGTTGACAAAATCGAATTTAATTATGGAAACGTGGAGCATTGTACTCCCGTTATTATTGTTGGGGCAGGGCCTGGCGGGCTTTTTGCCGCTTTAAGACTAATCGAATTGGGCTTTAAACCTATAATTTTTGAAAGAGGTAAAAATGTTAGCGAACGGAAAAGAGATATCGCCAAAATACATCGAGAGCATCTCGTTGATCCCGAATCGAATTATGGTTTCGGAGAAGGCGGCGCTGGAACTTTTTCGGATGGTAAGCTTTATACCCGCTCAAAAAAGCGAGGAAATGTGAGGCGCATTCTCGAAATACTTTATGAAAATGGAGCCCTTCCTGAAATATTAATCGATGCTCATCCTCATATTGGCACCAATATGCTGCCGGGTATTATAACCCGAATTCGCACCCGGATTATTGAATCTGGAGGAGAAGTTCATTTTAATAGCCGTGTTGCCGATTTTATTGTCAAAGACGATGTTTGCTGCGGTGTTGTTTTAGCCGACGGTACTGTTGCCGAAGCCAAAGCAGTTATCCTGGCTACCGGGCATTCGGCCAGGGAAATTTACGAGATACTTTATTCAAAGGGCATTTCAATTGAAGCCAAGTCGTTTGCAGTGGGAGTGAGGGCAGAACATCCTCAGTTATTGATCGATCAGATTCAGTACAAGCAGCCAGAACGAGGTCCTTTTTTACCACCGGCTACATATTCGTTTGTGGAGCAGGTTGACCAGAGAGGTGTGTATTCTTTTTGCATGTGCCCGGGCGGGGTCATCGTTCCGGCTGCCACAGCTCCAGGCGAATTAGTGGTGAATGGCATGTCGCCAACTCTCCGTAATACAAAATTTGCCAACTCGGGAATGGTGGTCGAGATTCGACCTGAAGATTTGCGCGAATTTAGTCATCTGGGCGTTTTTGCAGGATTGGAATTTCAGCGAAAAGTTGAACGGTTGTGCTTTGCTTTAAGCGGTAATACTCAGTTCGCTCCTGCTCAAAGAATGGCCGATTTTGTGGATAACCGCTTTTCTCAGAACCTTCCAGATTCTTCGTATCATCCTGGTTTAGTTTCGGTTCCGCTTCACGAGAAATTGCCCAAGCGAATTAGAACCCGACTTCAGGAAGCATTTAAAGTTATTAATACCAAGGCGCGCGGTTATTTAACCAACGAGGCTGTTGTTGTTGGTGTTGAGTCGCGAACATCTTCGCCAATACGCATTCCCCGTAATGAAAATACGCTCGAACATGTTAAAATAAAGTGCTTATATCCTTGTGGCGAAGGAGCTGGATATGCAGGAGGAATTGTCTCGTCGGCAATGGATGGCGAGCGCTGTGCCGAAGCTTTTGTTCAAAATTACAAGGATACTCGAGATTCTTAAGTACGCCGGAGAAATTCACTGCAACAGATTGATGTTGCTATTGCCACGTTTAGCGATTCTGATTTGTTTGATTTGGGTGAAAATGTTGGTATCGTCAATCTCTTCGATACTAATTTGCTTATAGGCTCCGATATTCCGTTTCCTTCGTTCCCCATTACAATTATTCCATTTCCTGTTAATTCTTCTGTATAAATGTTTTCTCCGTCCATAAAGGTTCCATATATCGGAACGTTGTTGTTTTTTTCGGTTGTAAGACAGGTTTCAAGGTTTGTATAACAACAATTTACCCTGAAAATTGCACCCATTGTTGCTTGCACAACTTTTGGATTAAAAATATCGGCGGTATTCTCCGAGCAGATAACTGTTTCAATGCCAAACCAGTCGGCAATTCGGATTATCGTTCCCAAGTTTCCCGGATCTTGAATAAAATCAAGAGCTAGATGTAGTTTTGACTGAGAATTAATTTGATAAGATGAAATGGCTGGTTTTCGAACCAGGGCTAATGAGTCCTGCGGGTTTTGCAATAAGCTTGTCCGGTGAATCGATTCTTTGTCAGTTTCAATAATTTCTCTTGCTTTTTGGGAGAAAACCGGATATTTCTCTAAAAATTGTTGAGTACAAATGAGTGTTTCAATGTCGAAATCCGACTGCAAAGCTTCATCTACCAGTTTATTCCCTTCAACGAGAAAAAGCCCGGATTCATCTCGTCCTTTTTTTCGGTTTAGCGACTGAATTAATTTAATTTTGGATTTACTCAACATATCATTTCACATTCTTCGTTCTATTGTGTAAAAATAAAAGGTCTGAAAGACTTGCGAACCAAAAGCTCTGTTTATTTTTGTAAAAACATCGTATCATGTTCTTGTTTTGTCGGTTTAAATACGCAGTGGTAAATTTGTTGGCAATCGTGACTTGCATTTTTATGCTTGGATCATGTAATTCAACTCGTTTTGTTCCCAACGGAAAATACCTACTGAATAAAGTTTCGGTAAAAACAGATAATAAGTCGCTGAAAAAGGAAGACTTGAAGCTTCATATCAGGCAAAAAGAAAATCTGAAGATTTTAGGAATCTTCAAGTTTCACCTGGGAGTTTATAACCTGTCGTCGTCAAAACCCAACGATTGGCTGAAGCAAATAGGGGAGGCTCCTGTGCTGTTCGATGAATCTCAGACTCAAAGAACAAAAGAACAACTACAGATTTTCCTGAAAAATAAGGGATATTACAATGCAGTTGTTAACGATTCACTTCAGTATAGTAAATCGGGTAAGAAAATAGACCTGCTTTTCGATATAAAAGCGGGTAAGCCCTACCGGATAAGGAATTATTCGTACCTGGTTAAAGATAAGTCGCTCGAAACAGCTTTGGTAAACGATTCTGTAAATCAACTTCTAAAACCGTATAATATTTTCGACCTGGATGTGTTAAATGCAGAAAGGCAACGGATAGCCACTTTTTTTAAGAATCAGGGTTATTATAAATTTTCGGAGGATTTTGTAAGCTTTGAAGCTGATTCAAATTTTTATAATCATCAGGTTGATATTAAAGTGATTGTTGATAATCCAACGCTCGAAAATGGCGAAACTTCATTGCACAAGAGGTATAAAATCAGGAATTATATTATCAACCCAACCTATAAAGCATTTGATTTGACCGATGACGACGCAGAGCAGAAAACGGATACGCTTACTGATGGCGATTACCAGTTTATTTATTCGGGTAAGTTAAGGTATAAGCCCGTTCTGTTTTATAAAGTCAATCGATTGAAGGATAGCGCTTATTATAGTTTGCAGAACGCTGAAAAGACATATCGGGCGTTTAACAGGTTGAAGCAGTTTAAACTTATTAATATTGGGTTTAATGAAATAAGGGACTTTTCAAACGACTCAATACCGTTGCTCGATTGTAAAATGCAGCTTTCGCCAATGCCCAGGCAGAATTTTTCGGTTGATGTTGAAGGTACAAACTCATCAGGTAATTTTGGAGTAGCAGGTAACTTGAACTATCAGCAACGAAATGTTTTTGGTGGAGCCGAGGTTTTTGATATACAGCTACGTGGGGCACGAGAACGTCAGCAAACTTTCGATAATAGCAGTTTAAACTTTAATACTCAGGAATTTGGATTAGAAACAAGTATTACGATCCCGAAGTTTTTAAGTTTCCTGAAAAAGAAGAACACGTTTCTTTTTAATAATCCTGAAACAAAGCTGTCTATCGGATATAATTATCAGGATCGTCCGGATTATACCCGAACAATTACCAACATGAAGTATAGTTACAACTGGCAGACATCCAGGTATTTCTCGCAGACCTATTCGTTGCTCGATTTGAATTATGTGAGGTTGACTAAATTGTCAGAAACGTTCATTAATAAGATTAAGGATTTGTACATCAAAAGTAGTTTTACCGATCACCTGATTTTTGCATCGAATTATACATGGCTTTACAATTCCCAGAACATTAATAAGCGAGAGGATTACAAGTATTTTAAAGCTAGCCTGGAGTCGGCCGGGAACCTGTTGTCGTTATATTCAATGGCGATCGGCAAATCAAAGATTTCAGATGTTGATACACTTATAAATAAAGCCACTTCGTATTATGAGATATTGAATACTCGTTTCGCTCAGTATTTAAAGGGCGATTTTGAGTATCGTTATGGCTATTTTATTAATGAAACAAATTCGTTAGTAGGTCGGTTTTTTCTTGGAGTTGGCGTGCCATATGGTAATTTTAATGTTTTGCCATTCGAGAAAAAGTATTTTACGGGAGGAGCAAACGGGATAAGGGCTTGGCCGGTACGTTCGTTGGGCCCGGGTTCCTATAAAGTTCCGTCAGATGTTTATCCGAACCAATCATCGGATATAAAACTTGAGGCCAATTTTGAGTACCGTTTTAAACTTATCTGGCGCATGGAAGGAGCTTTGTTTACCGATGCTGGGAATATTTGGGCCATCAAGTATAAGGATAACCGCGAAGGCGCAGTGTTCAAAATCAACCAGTTTTACAGGCAAATAGCGATCGGTTCAGGGTTCGGACTGAGATTCGATTTTACCTATTTCTTGTTCCGACTTGATTTGGGTGTAAAAATGCGCGATCCGTCGCTACCCGAAGGGAAAAGGTTTATTCCCGGGAACTACAAACTGTCCACTGATCATTTGAATCTTTCATTTGCTATTGGGTACCCATTCTAATTTGGTATTAGTTTTTATCTATAGTATTTGTGATACCATAGAATCATTGCGCTTCTGCAACGCATAGTACTACCTGATTTTACTGAAAGATTATCTTTTTTGAAATAAAAAAGGATCGTCAACGCGATCCTTTTCTTATCTTAAAATCTTATTTCTGGTTAAGCTTTTCCTGCTGAACCTAAAACATTTTCGTTTTTGTGTTTGTAAAGCGCTTTCAAAGCATCGCGAGCAGGTCCAAGGTATTTCCGTGGATCAAATTCTGCTGGTTTTTCTGCAAATACTTTGCGAATTGCGGCAGTCATTGCTAAACGGCCATCAGAGTCGATGTTTATTTTGCAAACAGCCGATTTTGCAGCTTTACGAAGTTGTTCTTCCGGAATACCTACTGAATCTTTCAATGCACCACCAAATTTATTGATCGTATCAACATCTTCCTGAGGAACAGAAGATGAACCATGAAGCACAATCGGAAATCCGGGTAGTTTGATTTCAATTTCTTCCAAAATGTCGAAACGTAATGGTGGTGGAATCAAAACACCCTTTTCATTGCGTGTACATTGTTCCGGAGTGAATTTGTTGGCTCCATGTGAAGTTCCGATTGAGATTGCCAATGAATCAACACCTGTGCGAGTGACAAATTCAATTACTTCTTCAGGTTTTGTATAGTGCGATTTTTCGGCAACAACGTCATCTTCAACACCGGCCAAAACACCAAGCTCTCCTTCAACAGTTACTCCATGAGCATGTGCGTATTCAACAACTCTTTTGGTTAAAGCGATATTATCTTCAAAGGAATGGTGCGATCCATCGATCATAACCGATGAGAATCCATTGTCGATACAGTCTTTACAAAGTTCAAAAGTATCTCCATGATCAAGGTGTAACGAAATTGGAATTTCGAATCCCAGTTCTTTTGCATACTCAACAGCGCCTTTAGCCATATTGCGTAAGAGGTTAGCGTTGGCATATTTACGTGCTCCGGAAGAAACTTGTAAAATAACCGGAGATTTTGTTTCAACACATGCCTGAATGATTGCCTGTAGCTGTTCGAGGTTGTTAAAGTTGTAAGCCGGAATTGCATAACCGCCTGCAACTGCTTTTGCAAACATTTCTTGGGTGTTTACAAGTCCTAAGTCTTTATAGCTTGTACTCATTTTGTGATGTTGTTAATTGATTAAAGATTTTGACTTCGATTTTTAAAAAGCCACGCAATATTAGTGATTTATCTTGTATTTGCAGTGAGGTTAAAGCACTGTTTCCCTGATTTTAAACAAACCTTAACAAAGTAGAGGCTTGCATTCGCGATCCTGGCAAAAAGGAAGAGGTTGTGATTGTAAGTGTTTGATAATAAGATTTTTTGTTGAAAATAAATGAATTTTTCGTGAACAATACGCCATGTTTGAAAGTTATATTGACAACATTAAAAAGTATTCGTTTAACTTTAATATTACTACAATGACTAAGATTTCAGAAGTTGTAAAACGTGGCGTCGTTTCAGGAGCTGATTTGCAAACCGTTTTTAATATAGCAAAAGAAAATCAGTTTGCTTTACCCGCAGTAAATGTAGTTGGTTCCGATTCGGTTAATGCTGTTATGGAGGCTGCTAAGATTGTAAATTCTCCGGTAATTATTCAGTTCTCGAACGGTGGAGCCCAATTCTATGCAGGTAAAGGGCTTAAGCTTGACGGGCAGCAGGCGCAAATTGCGGGAGCAATCGTTGGAGCTAAAGCAGTTCACCATTTAGCCGAATTGTATGGAGTTCATGTTGTTTTACATACCGACCATGCTGCGAAAAAATTATTGCCCTGGATTGATGGCTTACTCGATGCAGGTGAAAAGTTTTTTGCTGAAACGGGGAAACCATTATTCAGTTCCCACATGCTCGATCTTTCTGAGGAACCCTTGAAAGAGAACATAGAGATCAGTAAAAGGTACCTGGAACGAATGAGTAAAATTGGTATGACTTTGGAAATTGAACTGGGTTGTACCGGAGGTGAGGAAGATGGCGTTGATAACAGTGGTATGGATAATTCGTTGTTGTACACTCAGCCGGAAGACGTAAATTATGCTTATGAAGAGTTGATGAAAATTAGCCCAAATTTCACGATTGCAGCATCGTTTGGAAATGTACATGGGGTGTATAAGCCTGGTAATGTGAAACTTACTCCCAAGATTTTAGATAATTCGCAAAAGTACATTTCGGCGAAACATCAGTTGGGTGAGAAACCAATCAATTTCGTATTTCATGGTGGATCTGGATCAACGTTGGAAGAAATTCGCGAAGCTATTTCTTATGGAGTAGTTAAAATGAATATTGACACCGATACACAATGGGCAACCTGGGACGGCGTTCGGAGATATGAAGCGCAAAACAGAGCTTATCTTCAGGGACAAATTGGGAATCCGGAAGGCGAAGATAAACCGAATAAAAAGTTCTACGATCCGCGGGTTTGGTTACGAAAAGGACAAGATTCGATGATCGAACGACTAAAGGTGGCGTTTAGCGACCTGAACAACATCGATAGAAGTTAAAGACTTTTATTCGTCGAAAACAGAGCCCGAAAATTGTTTTCGGGCTTTTGTTTTTTCGCCTGAGATTAAGTAAATTAGAGCAAACTTTTACTTTATGAACTTCAAGCAGTTTGTTCGCGATTATTTCACTTTCAGCCGGAACGAACGAAAAGGTGTTATCATTTTACTCCTCATTATCTTTGTTCTGGCTATAGCCAATAAGATGATCTTTTATCTGGAAAAACCAGCAACGCTGAATAAAGCTCTGTTCGATTCAGCAAAACATGAATTGGCTGCGTTTAGCGATTCTGTCAATCTTGAGACCCAAACGAAGGAGCTAAAATCAGGAATTAGATCTTCTGCGGATGATAATTTGCCAATTAATTCCAGCGGAAAAGAAAAGAATGAGACATATCCTGGAAAAGAGGCCGCGGTTCAGTTATTTAAGTTTGATCCGAACAAATGTTCCGACTTGGATTTTCAAAATTTAGGATTTTCGGAGAAGCAAGTCAGGGCGATTCGGAAGTATATTGATGCAGGTGCTGTTTTCAGAAGTGCCGAAGACTTTTTCAGAATCAAAGTAATTACTGAAAAACAGAAGGAAACTATCGGGCGATGGATTGAAATAGAACGAGAGAATGGCAAAGTGACCGAAAGTAAGGCGAAAAGTAAGTCAATGGAAGTGGAACTCAATTCAGCCGATTCGGTCGCACTAGAGCAGCTGCCGGGTATCGGTAAGGCTTTGTCGAAGCGTATTGTCAAATATCGTGATTTATTGGGAGGCTTCTATTCCATTGATCAGCTGAAGGAAGTATATGGCTTGAGCGAATCGGCAATCAATCAGATTGAAAACAAAATCAGAATAGATAAACAACTGATTCGCAAGGTTGACTTTAATTTTGGAGAAATGGGCGACCTTTCGCGGCATCCGTATATAAAAAGAAACCTGGCAGGTAAGATAATAAAGTTCAGATCGAAATATGGAAAGATCAGTGATTTGGCTGTCCTAAAAGATAGCTTAGTTTTAACTGGTGAGGAATACGAGCGGATTGAGCCGTACTTCTAAACTAAAGAGTGGATTTTCATGTTGGTTTCTCGCTGCGTTGAGCAGAAAAGAATTTTTAAATTAATTTTTTTAGTATAAATTTGATTAGTAATCTTTAATTCATAAATTTGCCGCTCAAATTTTAACAAGAAAAATATAATTCTATGATCGTTATTCCAGTAAAAGAAGGCGAAAATATTGAAAGAGCGCTGAAAAGATTTAAAAGAAAGTTTGAAAAAACAGGCGTAGTGAAAGAACTTCGTGAACGGCAAGCTTTTACAAAGCCATCGGTTGAAAGAAGGGCTGAGATTAAGAAGGCCATTTATATTGAAAATTTACTTCGTCAGGACGACTAGAATTTTCTGGCAGATTCCTGGCATTGAGAAGAAAATTATTTGCAAATGTCACATCAGGAATCATTTATTAATTACCTGAAATACGAAAAAAGGTATTCGCATTTAACGGCAATTGCCTACAAGAAAGACCTCGATCAGTTTGAAGAGTTTTTTATACAAACGGTCGGGGATTTTAATGTAGAAGGAATAAATGATAAGATAGCACGTTTATGGGTTATTGATCTGATGGATAAAGGCATTTCTGCCCGGACAGTAAATAAAAAGATATCGGCGCTAAAGTCGTTTTACAAATATTTATTGCGCTTAGAGGTTGTTAAAGAAAACAAATTGGTAAATGTTATCGTACCAAAGGTTAGAAAAAAGCTACCTCAATTTGTTGACGAGAAAAACTTAATCCACTTGCTGGATGATGGTTTCTTTGGAAACGACTTTGAAGCTGTACGCGATAAATTAATTGTTAGTCTGTTGTATGGTACCGGTATTCGTTTGTCCGAACTTCTGCATTTAAGCGATGCCGATGTTTATACCAGCGAATATTTAATAAAAGTTTTAGGCAAGAGGAATAAGGAACGAATTATACCTTATCCCCGAAGCCTAAATCCGTTGATAGACCAATACAAAAATGAGAGAATACATTTATTCGGTTTGCCCGTTGCCCGTTTTTTTCTAACTAGCAAGGGAAAGCCGGTTTATGAAAAACTGATTTACCGTATTGTGTTTAAAAATCTGGCAATGGTAACAACTATAGATCAAAAAAGTCCACACGTATTGCGACATACTTTTGCAACACATTTACTAAACCGTGGAGCCGATCTTAATGCTGTAAAAGAAATGCTGGGACATGCCAATCTTTCTGCAACTCAGGTTTACACACATACTTCGCTAGAGAAAATTCAAAAAGTTTATCGACAAGCACATCCGCGATCATAAATTTAATAGGAGGATTAGTTATGAATATTCAGATTAATACTGTTCATTTTTCAGCCGATCAGAAATTGGTTGATTTTGTTAATAAAAAAGTGCCAAAATTGGATACATATTTTGAAGGTATTATTGGCGCTGAAGTTATTCTCAAAGTTGTTAAGCCTGAGGCAGCAAATAATAAAGTTGCTGAAATTAAGCTGTCTATTCCAGGTTCTGATTATTTATTTGCTGAAAAGCAAGCCGATTCGTTCGAAGAGGCAGTTGACCTTGCCATTGATGCCATTCGCAAACAATTAGCCAAATTTAAAGAAAAGCAAAAGGATAAATAATTTAAAAAAGTATCACTTTTTTGCAATTTTAAATAAAATATTTATACATTTGCAAACCTTTTTTCGAAGCAGGGTATTCTTCAGTGAATTCTTGTGCGTGGAAGTTTGATTTTCAGATTTTTGAAGCAGAAAAAGGGTTGTGTGTATAGATTGCCGAATTAGCTCAGTTGGCCAGAGCACGTGATTTGTAATCTCGGGGTCCACAGTTCGAATCTGTGATTCGGCTCTTTGAAATGTTGGAATAATAGAATCTTGAATATTGAAATGAAATGTGGTTTTTAATATGCCGATTGATATTCTAATATTCTGACATTCAAGATTAAAATATTGTTTGGGGAGATACCAAAGTGGCCAACTGGGGCTGACTGTAACTCAGCTGACGCACGTCTTCGTAGGTTCGAATCCTGCTCTCCCCACAACTGAATATTGGAATGGTTGAATCACGAATCTCAGAATAATTCTGGCCTTCAAGATTCGGGATTTTAATCTTCGAAATTGCGGGAGTAGCTCAGTCGATAGAGCATTAGCCTTCCAAGCTAAGGGTCGCGAGTTTGAATCTCGTCTCCCGCTCAAAAAAAATAAAAGTTGCTGATGTAGCTCAGGGGTAGAGCGCTTCCTTGGTAAGGAAGAGGTCGCGAGTTCAAATCTCGCCCTCAGCTCGATTAAAGTTTAAAAGATAAATTAAAATTACACAAAAATGGCTAAAGAAAAATTTAACAGGGCGAAAGACCATGTCAATATTGGTACTATTGGCCACGTTGACCATGGCAAAACCACTTTAACTGCTGCTATTACTACGGTATTGGCAAAAAAAGGGTGGTGCGAAGTAAAATCATTCGATTCTATCGACAGTGCTCCAGAAGAAAAGGAACGTGGTATTACTATTAATACAGCTCACGTTGAATATGAAACTGCAACTCGTCACTATGCTCACGTTGACTGTCCTGGTCACGCTGACTACGTGAAGAACATGGTAACTGGTGCTGCCCAGATGGACGGTGCTATCATCGTAGTTGCTGCAACTGACGGTCCTATGCCTCAGACTCGCGAACACATCCTGTTGGCTCGTCAGGTAAACGTACCTCGTTTGGTTGTTTTCATGAACAAAGTTGACATGGTTGACGATCCAGAAATTTTGGAACTTGTTGAAATGGAAGTTCGCGAATTGTTGAGCTTCTATCAATTCGACGGTGATAACTCTCCAGTTATCATGGGTTCTGCTCTTGGCGCGTTGAATGGCGAACCAGAATGGGAAGCTAAAGTTGTTGAATTGATGGATGCTTGCGACACTTGGATTCCACTTCCTCCACGCGACATTGACAAACCTTTCCTTATGCCTGTTGAAGACGTATTCTCGATCACTGGTCGTGGTACTGTTGCTACTGGTCGTATCGAAACTGGCGTTGTTCACACAGGTGATGAATTACAGATCATTGGTCTTGGTGCTGAAGGTCGTAAGACAGTATGTACCGGTGTTGAAATGTTCCGTAAAATTCTTGATGATGGACAAGCTGGTGACAACGTAGGTTTGTTGCTTCGCGGTGTTGACAAAAAAGAAATCAAACGTGGTCAGATTCTTGCTAAACCAGGTTCAATTACTCCTCACACTACATTCAAAGCTGAGGTTTATATCCTGAAAAAAGAAGAAGGTGGACGTCACACTCCATTCCACAACAAATATCGTCCTCAGTTCTACTTGCGTACGCTTGACGTAACTGGCGAAATCCACTTACCAGAAGGACGCGAAATGGTAATGCCTGGCGATAATGTTTCTATTGAAGTGGAATTGATCTATCCGGTAGCTCTTAATATTGGTCTTCGTTTCGCTATCCGCGAAGGAGGTCGTACAGTAGGTGCTGGTCAGGTTACTGAAATTGTAAAATAATTTCTGATAAAATATTCTGAAAAAGTCCCGGACTTTTATGTTCGGGACTTTTTACGGATGTAACTCAAAGGGAGTTTTTTAGTAAGTTCGACTCTTACCTTCCGTACTAAATTATAAATTTATAAGATGAAACTTAAAGTATATTTTGAAGAAGCTTATAATGAGCTTGTTCATAAAGTTTCCTGGCCTACTTGGAAAGAATTACAAAATAGTGCTTTCGTTGTAATGGTTGCTTCCTTTATTATAGCACTTATCGTATTCGTAATGGATGCCTCTTTTGAGCACATTATGAGATTTGTGTACAGTTTATTTTATTAAATCCTTTTGGAGTACAACATGAGCGAAAACGTAAAAAAATGGTATGTTCTTAGGGCTATTGGAGGAAAAGAGAAAAAAGTCAAAGAATATATTGATAACGAAATTGCAAATGCTGGCCTCCAGGAATTTGTTTCACAGGTACTTTTGCCAATTGAAAAGGTTTATCAAATCCGTAATGGGAAAAAAATTAGCAAAGAACGCAATTTGTTTCCAGGATATGTTATGGTTGAAGCCTGCTTGGTAGGTGAAGTTCCTCACATTTTGAAAAATATTCCTAACGTTATCGGCTTCCTTGGGGATACAAAAAGTGGTGAACCAGTTCCAATGCGTCAGTCAGAAGTTTACAGGATTTTAGGTCGTGTTGATGAGCTGGCTGAATCTGCGGAGGAAATGAACATTCCATTTGTGGTTGGCGAAACTGTGAAAGTAATTGACGGGCCGTTCAATGGCTTCAACGGAATCATTGAGAAAATTAATGAGGAAAAGAAGAAGCTTGAAGTAATGGTCAAAATTTTTGGACGAAAAACTCCGCTCGAACTTAGCTTTATGCAAGTAGAGAAGGAGTAATAAATCATTTATCGATTTTATTATGGCTAAAGAAATTGCTGGATTCATTAAATTGCAAGTAAAAGGGGGTGCTGCTAACCCTTCACCTCCAATAGGCCCAGCATTAGGTTCTAAAGGGGTTAATATCATGCAGTTTTGTAAACAGTTTAACGGACGTACACAAGACCTTGCAGGGAAAGTGTTACCGGTAGTTATTACTGTTTATGCTGACAAATCATTTGATTTTGTAATTAAACAACCTCCAGTAGCTGTGCAACTAATTGAAGCTGCAAAAGTAAAAAAAGGGTCAGCAGAGCCACATGTTAACAAAGTAGGTTCTGTTAGCTGGGAACAGGTTAAGGTTATTGCCGAAATAAAAATGGAAGACCTTAATTGTTTCACTCTTGATGCAGCGATGGGCATGGTAGCTGGTACTGCCAGAAGTATGGGTATTACCGTTGATGGGGTGCGCCCAACATTTAACAAATAAAACTTTAGAAAATGGGCAGAATTACAAAAAATAAAAAGCTTGCATTGGCAAAACTCGAAAAAGGTAAAATCTATACCTTGAAAGAAGCTTCTGCCTTAGTTAAAGAAATTACCTTTACTAAGTTTGATGCCTCTGTAGATATTGATGTTCGCCTGGGGGTTGATCCAAGAAAAGCTAATCAAATGGTTAGAGGCGTGGTTACTTTACCTCATGGAACGGGTAAAGAAGTTCGCGTATTAGCCTTGGTTACTCCTGATAAAGTTCAGGAAGCTAAAGATGCTGGAGCTGATTATGTAGGTCTCGACGACTATGTTGAAAAAATCAAAGGTGGTTGGACCGATGTTGACGTGATTATTACTATGCCACCCGTAATGGGAAAAGTTGGGGCACTTGGACGAATTCTCGGTCCACGTGGTTTGATGCCTAACCCTAAAAGTGGTACAGTTACAATGGAAATAGGAAAAGCAGTTGCCGAAGTTAAAGCTGGTAAAATTGACTTTAAAGTTGACAAATTTGGAATTGTTCATACATCAATTGGCAAAGTTTCGTTCTCTGCTGATAAGATCACTGAAAATGCTACTGAGTTTGTTAATACTTTGATAAAATTGAAACCATCTGCAGCTAAAGGTACTTACGTTAAAAGTATTTATCTGTCGAGTACTATGAGTTCTGGAATACAAGTAGAACCGAAGTCTGTCTCTGAAAAGTAAACAACAATTATGAAAAAATCAGAAAAATTTGAAATTATTGGTAGCCTTACGGAGCAGATCAATTCATCGAGCCACTTTTACGTTACTGACATTGAAGCATTAAACGCCGATCAAACTAGCAAGTTACGTCGGTTATGCAACAAGCAGAATGTAGAATTGGTTGTTGCAAAGAATACTCTTTTACGTAAAGCTATTGAAGCTTCTAATAAGAATGCAAACGAGCTTTTCGGCGTACTTAAAGGTAATACATCGGTGATGTTTTGCGAAGATGCAAATACACCTGCAAAACTGATTAAAGAATTCAAAAAGAAACATCAAAAGCCAATTTTAAAAGGAGCCTATGTTCAGGAGTCTGTTTATATTGGCGAAAATCAGTTGGATGTATTAATTTCAATTAAGTCTAAAAACGAACTTCTTGGAGAAGTTATCGGATTGTTACAATCTCCAATCAAGAATGTATTGGGTGGTTTGCAATCGGGTGGTAACATTATCCACGGCGTGTTGAAGACATTGGGAGAAAGAGAATAAAATTAGTTTAAAATTTATATTAAAAATTATTACTGAAATGGCAGATTTAAAGGCACTTGCGGAAGAGTTAGTAAACTTAACTGTAAAAGAAGTAAATGAATTAGCCGGAATTTTGAAATCGGAATATGGAATCGAACCTGCTGCTGCTGCTGTAGCTGTTGCTGCTGGTCCGGCTGCCGCTGCTGAAGAAGCAGAAGAAAAAGTTCAAACTGAATTCGACGTTATTTTAAAATCAGCTGGTCAATCAAAATTGGCTGTTGTAAAATTGGTGAAAGAATTAACAGGTTTAGGTTTGAAAGAAGCTAAAGAAGTAGTTGATGCTGCTCCTAAAGCAATCAAAGAAAAAGTTTCTAAAGACGAAGCTGAATCATTAAAAAGTCAATTAGAAGAAGCTGGAGCTGAAGTTGAACTTAAATAAAAGTCTAAAGACCTTAATAATAGGTTAATATGGTTTAGAACCTCACATTCGTGGGGTTCTATGCCTATTTGTATGTTTATATAATAAGTTCAATTAATAAAGTACGTCGATGTCAGTAAAAATTGAAAACCAGAGGATTAGCTTTTCTTCAACCAAAACAGTCTTTGATTATCCTGATTTTCTCGAAGTTCAAATAAAATCGTTTGTTGAGTTTTTCCAGCTCGGAACCACTCCCGATCAGAGAAAAAATGAAGGTCTATGGAAAGTATTTGAAGAAAATTTTCCAATTACCGATACCAGAAATAACTTCGTTTTAGAGTTTGTTGATTATTCCGTTGACCCACCACGCTATTCAATCGACGAATGTATTGAACGTGGCTTGACTTTTAGTGTTCCATTAAAAGCAAAACTGAAACTTTATTGTACCGATCCGGAACATGAGGATTTCGATACAGTTGTTCAGGATGTATATCTTGGAACTGTTCCTTACATGACTCCGAGAGGTTCGTTTATTATCAACGGAGCAGAACGTATTGTTGTTTCTCAGCTGCATCGCTCGCCTGGCGTATTCTTTGGCCAGAGTATGCACGCTAACGGAACAAAACTTTATTCAGCAAGAATTATTCCTTTTAAAGGATCATGGATTGAGTTTGCAACCGACATCAACTCTGTGATGTTTGCTTACATTGATCGTAAGAAAAAGCTTCCCGTAACTACATTGCTCCGTGCAATCGGTTTCGAAAGCGATAAAGATATTCTCGAAATTTTCGACCTTGCTGATGAAATTAAGGTATCGAAATCTGGTTTAAAGAAAATAGTAGGTCGTAAGCTGGCAGCCCGTGTTCTGAAAACCTGGGTAGAAGACTTCGTTGACGAAGATACCGGCGAAGTGGTATCGATTGAACGTAACGAAGTTGTTATCGACCGCGAAACAATTATTGATAATGATCATATTGACGAAATCATCGATTCTGGAGCAAAAACAATTTTGTTACATAAAGAAGACCAGAACCTTCAGGATTTCGCTATTATATACAATACACTTCAGAAAGACCCGTGTAACTCTGAAAAAGAAGCAGTGTTACATATATACAGGCAATTGCGTAACGCAGAACCGCCGGATGACGCTACTGCAAGAGACGTAATTGACAAACTTTTCTTTTCCGAAAAAAGATACGATCTGGGTCAGGTTGGTCGTTACCGAATGAACAAGAAGTTGAATCTTAATATTGAGATGAACGTTCAGGTTCTGACCAAGGAAGATATCATCGAAATCATCAAGTACTTGATCAAACTGGTTAATTCGAAAACCGACGTTGACGATATTGACCACTTGAGCAACCGTCGCGTTCGTACTGTTGGCGAACAGATGTATAATCAGTTTGGTGTGGGTTTAGCCCGTATGGCCCGTACAATTCGTGAACGTATGAATGTGCGCGACAACGAGGTTTTCACTCCAATCGATTTGATAAATTCAAAAACGCTGTCGTCAGTCATTAATTCATTCTTTGGAACAAATGCACTGTCTCAGTTTATGGATCAAACCAATCCATTGGCTGAAATGACGAATAAACGGCGTATGTCGGCTTTGGGACCTGGCGGTCTTTCTCGTGAAAGAGCTGGTTTTGAGGTTCGCGACGTTCACTATACTCACTATGGCCGTTTGTGCCCGATTGAAACACCGGAAGGACCAAACATTGGTTTGATTTCTTCGCTTTGTGTTTTTGCAAAGGTTACCGATTTAGGATTTATTGCAACCCCTTATCGTAAAGTTGACGGCGGAAAAGTTGACTTGTCTGAGGATGGTGTAATTTACCTGACCGCAGAAGAGGAAGAAGGGAAAATTATTGCACAGGCTAATGCCCCTATCGATAACGATGGTCATTTCATCAACCAGAGAGTTAAAGCTCGTTTGGATGGCGATTACCCAATTGTTGGCCGGTCAGAAGTAAACCTGATGGACGTAGGTCCTAACCAGATCGCTTCAGTGGCTGCTTCGTTAATTACCTTCCTTGAGCACGATGATGCTAACCGAGCATTGATGGGATCGAACATGATGCGCCAGGCCGTTCCATTGCTTCGCCCTGAAGCGCCTATTGTTGGCACTGGCCTGGAAGCACGCGCAGCCATTGATTCGCGCGTTTTGGTAGTTGCCGAAGATAATGGCGTAATTGAATTTGTTGACGCCAATGAAATTCATATCAGATACGACAAAACCGAAGACGAACGCTTTGTAAGCTTCGACCCGGAAATTGTTTCGTATAATATTGCAAAATTCCAAAAGACTAACCAAGGTACCGTTGTTGACCTGAAACCAATCGTTTTCAAGGGCAACAGGGTAACCAAGGGTCAGGTTTTAACCGAAGGATATGCCACCCAAGGTGGTGAACTTGCATTGGGACGTAACCTGAAAGTTGCATTCATGCCTTGGCAGGGTTATAACTATGAGGATGCAATCGTAATTTCTGAGCGCGTCGTTCGCGAAGATATTTTCACATCTATTCATGTTGACGAATATGCACTCGAAGTTCGCGATACCAAACGTGGTGTCGAAGAATTTACTTCGGATATTCCAAACGTTAGTGAAGAAGCTACAAAAAATCTGGACGAAAACGGACTTATCCGTGTTGGAGCAATTGTTAAACCTGGGGACATTCTCATCGGGAAAATTACTCCAAAAGGAGAATCAGATCCTTCTCCGGAAGAAAAACTTCTTCGTGCAATCTTTGGAGATAAAGCAGGCGATGTGAAAGATGCTTCATTAAAAGCGTCTCCTTCGCTTAACGGGACAGTTATCGACAAAAAATTGTTCTCTCGGGTTGTGAAGGACAAAAAAGGCAAGATGGCTACCAAACCGTTGCTTGATGCTATCGATGAAGAATTTGACCGTGGAGTTTCGGCTTTACGTGCCAAGCTTGAAGATAAATTATTCACATTGGTAAATGGCAAAACCAGCCAGGGAGTAAAAGATTACTACGGAGGCGATGTCATTGGTAAAGGGAATAAATTTACACTGAAACAACTTCAGGAAATTGATTATCTGACGATTAATCCATCGAAATGGACGACGGATAAAGATAAGAACGATATGATTTTCGCGCTTATCAACAATTTCATCATGAAATATAAAGAACTTGAAGCAGTTGCCAAACGCAAACGATATAACGTAACAATTGGAGACGAGCTTCCTGCTGGTATTATTCAGTTGGCCAAAGTTTATGTGGCTAAAAAACGTAAGCTGCAAATTGGTGACAAAATGGCCGGACGTCACGGAAACAAGGGTATTGTTTCGCGTATTGTTCGCGACGAAGACATGCCATTCCTCGAAGATGGAACCCCCGTGGACATTGTTCTCAACCCGCTTGGTGTGCCTTCGCGTATGAACCTTGGCCAGATTTACGAAACCGTTTTAGCCTGGGCCGGAAAAGAATTGGGATTGAAATTTGCAACACCAATTTTTGATGGCGCTTCGCTCGACGAAGTTTGTGATTACACCGATAAAGCTGGTGTTCCTCGTTATGGTAAAACATATCTGCGCGATGGTGGTACAGGAGAACCGTTTGATCAGCCTGCAACCGTTGGTGTTATCTATATGTTGAAACTTGGTCACATGGTTGAAGATAAGATGCACGCTCGTTCCATTGGTCCGTATTCGTTGATTACACAACAGCCTTTAGGAGGTAAAGCTCAATTTGGGGGTCAGCGTTTTGGGGAAATGGAAGTTTGGGCGCTCGAAGCGTTTGGGGCATCCAACATTCTTCAGGAGATTCTGACCGTGAAATCAGACGACGTTTTAGGAAGAGCGAAAGCATACGAATCAATTGTTAAAGGTGAACCAATGCCTGCCGCAGGTATTCCTGAATCATTGAACGTATTGTTGCACGAATTACGTGGTCTTGGTTTAAGTGTAAACCTCGATTAATTTTGGTGAATCGGTTTGATTTTCCTGTTTAAAAATTGATAAAATATCCAACAATATATGGCATTCAGAAAAGACAATAAAGTTAAAAGCAGCTTTGCCAAAATTGGTATTAGTCTTGCTTCACCTGAAGAAGTTTTAGAACGTTCGCATGGTGAAGTGTTGAAACCAGAAACCATCAACTACCGCACATATAAACCCGAACGTGATGGTTTGTTTTGCGAACGAATTTTTGGTCCGGTAAAAGATTATGAGTGTCACTGCGGTAAGTACAAACGTATTCGTTATAAAGGTATCGTTTGCGACCGTTGTGGTGTTGAAGTAACTGAAAAGAAAGTACGCCGTGAACGTATGGGACACATTTCTTTGGTTGTTCCTGTGGCTCACATCTGGTACTTTAAATCGCTGCCTAACAAAATTGGTTACCTTTTAGGTTTACCAACCAAAAAGCTCGATGCAATTATTTATTACGAAAGATATGTGGTTATCCAGGCTGGTATTAAAGCTCAGGATGGTGTGAAATATCTCGACTTCCTTACAGAAGAAGAATATTTGGACATCCTGGATACTTTGCCAAAGGAAAACCAGTACCTCGACGACGAAGATCCAAACAAATTCATCGCCCGTATGGGTGCTGAAGCTCTGTACACTTTGTTACAGCGCCTCGAATTAGATGAATTATCGTTCGACCTTCGCCATAAAGCCAGCACTGAAACCTCACAGCAACGTAAAAACGAGGCGCTTAAACGCCTTCAGGTTGTTGAAGCTTTCCGTGCCAGCAAAAACATTAATCGTCCTGAATGGATGATTGTAAAAGTTGTTCCGGTTATTCCTCCTGATCTGCGTCCGTTAGTTCCACTCGATGGTGGCCGTTTTGCTACTTCCGATTTGAACGACTTGTACCGCCGTGTGATTATCCGTAACAACCGTTTGAAACGATTGATCGAAATCAAAGCTCCTGAAGTAATCTTGCGTAACGAAAAGCGTATGTTGCAGGAAGCTGTTGACTCATTATTCGACAACTCAAGGAAATCAAACGCTGTTAAGACTGAAAATAACCGTGCGCTGAAGTCGTTATCCGACAGTTTGAAAGGTAAACAAGGTCGTTTCCGTCAGAACTTGTTGGGTAAACGTGTTGACTATTCAGCTCGTTCGGTAATCGTTATTGGTCCAAAACTGAAACTGCACGAGTGCGGTTTGCCAAAAGATATGGCTGCTGAGCTTTTCAAACCATTTATCATCAGGAAACTGATTGAGCGTGGTATTGTTAAAACCGTAAAATCAGCAAAGAAAATCGTTGATCGTAAAGATCCGGTTGTTTGGGATATCCTCGAAAATGTTTTGAAAGGACATCCTGTAATGCTGAACCGTGCGCCTACCCTGCACCGTTTGTCAATTCAGGCATTCCAGCCTGTGTTGGTCGAAGGTAAGGCAATCCAGTTGCACCCGCTTGTTTGTACCGGGTTCAATGCCGACTTCGACGGTGACCAGATGGCCGTTCACGTACCGCTGGGCAATGCTGCTGTCTTGGAGGCACAAATGTTGATGCTGGCTTCGCACAACTTACTGAACCCTGCCAATGGTGCCCCTATTACAGTACCTTCTCAGGATATGGTTCTCGGGTTGTATTACATGACTAAGCCGCGTCCTGGAGCTCGCGGCGAGGGCATGACTTTCTATTCGACTGAAGAAGTTATCATTGCGCACAACGAAGGCGCTGTTGATCTCCATGCCATCGTGAAAGTTAAAGTTGAAGATGTTGACGAAAACGGCGAGATGTTTAAACACATCATCGAAACAACTGTTGGTCGTATCATTTTTAACCAATGTGTGCCGAAAACAGTTGGTTACATTAACCAGTTGGCAACCAAGAAATCGTTGCGTACGATCATTTCTGATATATACAAGAAAACCGGTAATGCAGTAACGGTAAAATTCCTTGATGATATAAAGGATTTGGGTTACATGATGGCTTACCGTGGTGGTCTTTCGTTCAACTTAAGCGACGTTGTGGTTCCTGTTGACAAAAAAGAAATTGTCGATGCAGGTTACAACGAAGTTGAAGAAGTGATGATGAACTACAACATGGGTTTCATCACCAATAACGAACGTTACAACCAGGTAATCGATATTTGGACACACGCCAATGCCAAATTGACCAACTCAGTAATGAAAACACTGAGTACCGACCGTCAGGGTTTCAACTCGGTTTACATGATGTTGGACTCTGGAGCTCGTGGTTCGAAAGAACAGATTCGTCAGTTGTGCGGTATGCGTGGTTTGATGGCTAAACCTCAGAAGTCAGGTTCAACCGGATCGCAGATTATCGAAAACCCGATCTTGGCAAACTTTAAAGAAGGGCTGTCGGTTTTGGAATACTTTATTTCGACCCACGGTGCCCGTAAAGGTTTGGCGGATACCGCTCTGAAAACTGCTGACGCAGGTTACTTAACCCGTCGTTTGGTTGACGTTGCTCAGGATGTGATTATTCAGGAAGAAGACTGCGGAACTTTACGTGGTTTGATTGCTAGTGCCATTAAAAATAATGAAGAAGTTGTTGCTTCTTTGGAAGAAAGAATCATCGGACGAACAACCGTTCACGATATATTCAATCCTCTGACCGGAGAATTGATCGTTGCTTCAGGCGATATTATTGATGATGATATTGCTAAAAAGATTGAAGATTCGCCAATCGAATCGGTCGAAATCCGTTCGGTGTTAACTTGCGAATCGAAAGTTGGTGTTTGTGCTAAATGCTATGGCTTGAATCTCGCCGGAAGTACGATGGTACAGAGAGGTGAAGCTGTTGGTGTTATTGCAGCCCAGTCGATTGGTGAGCCTGGAACCCAGCTTACATTGCGTACATTCCACGTTGGGGGTATCGCAGGTAACATTTCAACGCAATCGACGATCGAATCGAAATACGACGGCCTTGCTGAAATTGATGAATTGCGCATTGTTGAGCAGTTCACCGAAACAGGCGAAAAAGTTTATGTCGTTGTTAGCCGTTTGGCCGAATTGAGAATTATCGACAAGAATACAAGAATTCAACTTTCGACACATAATATTCCTTACGGTTCTAAACTATACATCGAAAACGGACAGGAAGTGAAAAAAGGAATGAAGATTTGCGAATGGGATCCTTATAATGGTGTAATTATTACTGAATTCAAGGGTAAGATTTCCTTTGAGCAGGTAATTGATGGTATTACTTATCGTGAAGAATCGGATGAACAAACCGGTTACAAGGAAAAAGTGATCATTGAAACTCGTGATAAAACGAAGAACCCATCGTTGAGAATTCTGGACGAAAACGGCGATACGATTCGTACCTACAACCTTCCTGTGGGAGGTCACCTTGCTGTTGACGAAGGTTCGATGGTTGAAGCCGGTGCTGTATTGGTGAAAATTCCTCGCGCTGCTGGTAAAGCGGGCGACATCACTGGTGGTTTGCCTCGTGTAACCGAGTTGTTCGAGGCTCGTAACCCATCAAATCCGGCTATCGTTTCTGAAATCGACGGCGAAATTTCATTGGGTAAAATTAAACGTGGTAACCGCGAAATCGTCGTTACTTCAAAAACCGGTGAAGTTAAACGTTACCTGGTGCCACTTTCACGCCAGATTCTGGTTCAGGAAAACGACTATATCCGTGCTGGTACCCCGCTTTCCGATGGAGCTATTACTCCGTCAGATATTTTGGCGATCAAAGGTCCAACCGCTGTTCAGGAGTATATTTTGAATGAAGTTCAGGACGTATATCGTATGCAGGGTGTGAAGATCAACGATAAACATTACGAGGTAATTATTCGCCAGATGATGCGTAAAGTTGAGATTGACGATCCGGGTGATACCCGTTTCCTTGAAAAGCAAATTGTTGACAAACACGAATTCCTGCACGAAAACGACTGGATTTATAGCAAGAAAGTGGTTGTTGATGCTGGAGATTCGGATAGTTTGAAACCAGGTATGATCATTACTTCGCGCCGTTTGAGAGACGAAAACTCAAACTTACGTCGCCGCGACAAACGTTTGGTTGAAGGCCGCGATGCCATTCCTGCAACTTCGAGCCAGATTCTGCAAGGTATAACCCGTGCTGCGTTGCAAACTCGCAGTTGGTTGTCGGCTGCATCGTTCCAGGAAACCACAAAAGTATTGAACGAAGCTGCAATTCAGGGTAAAGTGGACTACTTAGACGGTTTGAAAGAAAACGTAATTTGCGGTCACTTGATTCCGGCTGGTACTGGTTTGAAAGAATACAAGAACCTGGTGGTTGGCTCGCGTGAAGAATACGATAAGATGGTTGACTCGAAAAATGATCGCTATTAATTATTGAAATTCATGGAAGAACAACACGATAACCAGTTGCAGATTGAGTTAACCGAAGAGGTTGCTCAAGGAATATATTCGAATCTGGCTATTATTACTCATTCAAGTTCAGAGTTTGTTCTTGATTTTGTGAGGGTAATGCCAGGAATACCTAAAGCAAATGTAAAGTCGAGGATTATTTTAACTCCCGAACATGCCAAACGTTTGCTTCTGGCCTTGCAGGATAACATTCAGAAATTTGAGGCCGTGAATGGCCCGATAAAAAATGTACGCGGGCACGACCCGATGCTTCCTCCAATGTCGTTTGGAGGTCCTGCTCCAATAGCTTAAGCTTAATCAAAAATCAGATAAATGCCGTTTCATCGAAAGTTGAAACGGCATTTTATTTTGTTACTTTGTCCAAATTATATACCCAACTCATGAATACAATTATCAGAAACGCAAGTACCGACGACTTTCAGGCTGTTTATCCTCTGTTCGGACAGCTCTGGCCAACAAAAGAGTTAGACAAAGATGCCCTGGAAACTGTTTTTAATCGGGGTGTAAATTCAGAAACCGACGAATTGCTTTGCCTCGAACATATGGGCGACGTAATTGGGTTCTGTGCTTACGCCATCGTAAATAATTTATGGCAGGCAGGCTACATTTCATTCATGTATGCAATGGTAGTCGATCAAAAGTATCGCGGGAAAGGTTTTGGAACCATGCTGATACAGAAAGCTATCGACGATTCGAAAGCCAGAGGTATGAAGCGGCTCGAACTTGACTCTGCTTTTCACAGGTTACAGGCTCACGAGTTTTATCTGAAACTAGGCTTCGAAAAGCGCGCTTTCTTGTTTTCTCATGCTTTGGATTAATTTAAAATCGGAATATTCGCAAATAATGAAAGGGATTATACCATTCTTGTTGGCTGTCGTTTTGTTTTCGTGCACAACGAAACAGCCCAAAGACAATCGGTTGCTGTTTAGCGTCAAAATAAAACCTGAGCAAAAATATGTAGTGACGACCCAAAACTCGTTCGAAACCGAAGTGAAATATGTTGGCAAGGAAAAAGCGATGAATAAGCTCAGAAACATGGGCATCAAAAATCCGAATGTGACTAGCCGCCAATCACAGTCGGAAATGGTTTTGACTACCAACAAGGAGCTTGATAGTTACATTCCGGCGAAGTTAGAAATCGTTAAAAGCACCGGAAGTAACGGACAGGCTGAAATAAGCCAGGGAATTTGCGTTAACGGCGAGAGTGTAGGAGGAAATATGCCTGAATTTACTTCTATTGCTTCCGGTAAACCTTCAGGAGTGGATGAAAAAGCATTTTTACAAGCCATCCAGAACAATTTTTCGCGGTTAACGCTACCGGAAAAACGATTAAATATTGGGGAACAGTTCATTGTTGAATCTTTGTTGACCATCCCAATGGAAAAATCGCATGTGGAAATTGCCGTTTCTACAGTTTATAAACTGGTGAGTGTTGCCAATGGATTGGCCAACTTCGACATTAGCCAGAATTGCGAAATGAACCAGTTGCGCATGGACAACTCGTTTACCGGAACAGGTGGCGGCAGCGGAAAACTTGTTTATAGCGCCGAAAAAAATATGGTGACTTTGTTTGAGATGAAATCGAACCTCGAAATCAATAAAAAGCTGGAGAATTTTTTGTTCATTCTGAAAACAAACAGTGAATTTGTACAGAAAATTGAGGCGGCGAAGAAGTAGTTTTTTTGAATCGCCTTCGGAAGCCTGATATTGCTCCAAAGTTCACGTCTTTGGAACAATTTGCTTTTATGTGCTTTAGTTTAGTTCCTCAAATCTTTTTTATTCGTCAACTTTTTGTTATCGCTAAACGTTGAATCCTTACTTGATGGCAGTGTAAAGCTGCCTAAAAACAACTGTTTATTGGAACAACTACTAATTTGGAATCAAATGGCGAAACAAATCTTTATCAATCTGGCAGTAAAAGACCTGCAAAAATCTATGGACTTCTATACTGCTCTGGGATTTGCAAATAATCCCCAGTTCTCAGACGATACTGCAAAGTGCATGGTTTGGAGCGAAAGCATTTTTGTGATGATTATGACTCACGATAAGTTTAAGTCGTTCGTCACCAAACCTCTGGCCGACACCAAATCGAAAATATCCGGCATTTTTTCGTTGTCGGTTGATAGTGTTGACGAAATAAATCAAATTGTCAGCGCCGGCGTGCAGGCTGGAGGTATCGAACCTGTTGAAATGAAAGATTACGGGTTTATGCAACAACGAACAATTGAAGATTTCGACGGACATACCTGGGACGTGTTCTATATGGATGTGACTAAATTTCCAACCGAGTAAAACCCGCGCGTTTTACGATAGAATCAGTTTTAAAACTTAAAAAACAAACAAAAATGGCACAGATAAACCCGTATATTCATTTCAATGGCAATGCCGAAGAAGCATTTAACTTTTATAAATCGGTGTTTGGAGGTGAGTTTACAACAATTGTTCGGTTCAAAGACATGTCAATTCCGGGGCATTCATTTCCTGAAAAAGAAGCTGACAAAATTATGCACGTGGCTTTGCCAATTGGGAAAAGCAGTCTGCTGATGGGAAGTGATACTCCTGAGAGTTTGGGGCGTCACAACGAAAACGAGAATAGAAGTAAAATCAATATCACTGCGGAAAGCAAAGAAGAAGCCGATCTAATTTTTGAAGGTCTTTCGGCTGGGGGAGCGGTTGAGATGCCGATTGGCGAAAGTCCGTGGGGATCGTATTTTGGTATGTTGAGAGACAAGTACGGAATTGAATGGATGATCGACTTTGCTTTGAAGTAAATTCCACACTTCCCCGGATAACAAAATACGTTTAATTGTCTTCTCCTGAATTAAGTTGACGCCGTTTGATCCTCACGTTAGGGCAATCTGGACGAAAGTAACATCGTTGAAACTCGTGTTGGGGTCAATCGATTTTAGTTGGATCATTCTGCACCTCATGTTTACATCAATTGAAAAAAAGGAGCTCGTTTACACCTCGTGTTTGGGCCAACTGGTTTTAGTTGAACAAATCTGCACCTCATGTTTGCTTCAACTAAGAAAAAGGAGGCCGTTTGCAATTCGTGTTTGGTTCAACCGAAATTAATTTGACCTATTTGCAGTTTTTTTACTTCCAATGTTTATGATTAGAAATGTGGTACTAATTTTGATGTGATTACCGCAATGCAAAAAATATCTTGCTTGTTTCTTTTAAATCAACGAATCGTTCAGTCTATTTTGCTTTCCAGCGATATTAAGAGATACAAACCAGAGAAAAATTAAACTGTACTCCGAACAAATGACTAAAAAAATGAACAGACTGATACTATTTCTGGCAATAATTGCTTCAATTAATTTTGCTTGTACCAAAGAAAACGTAACTCCCGATGACGGTTCTCTGAAGAAAGACACGCTGCAAACCTCGATAAGTGATTTGAAATTTAAATTGACTCCTATTGATTTCGACAAATTTAAATTTTCGGTAATTCGCGACGATAAAAAAGCATTCAAACTGTTGTTGAAAAAAGATAACCTTGAATTGGGCAGCTATGGCCTGTCAACCGATGCCGAAAATTCAGCAATTGAAAGTACAACCGTAAAATATGATTTTCAGGCCAACGCTTCTTATCAAATCCAGGTTCAGTCTGTAGAAGAAAACAAGGATACTGTTTTTATCCGGAATTTTGGGATCAGCGACTACACGCACAACTATACCAACCGGTTTAAGTACGAAAAGCTGGCATCAATTACACAGATGCTCAATTTTGATATTTCACCGTCACAAAATTTTGTTTTTTACCTCGACTATATCAACAATAAACCTTTACTCAAACGTCTGTCGCTATCAGAAAAGAAAATTGATGTGCTTGACGATGATTTTTTTTCGCTGTGGGTTCGCTCAGTTGCCGACGACCAGTTGATTGTAGCCTCCCGAAATTATAACAATCATTTCCTGAAGTCGGATTCCTGCGCTTTGCTCAATTACAATGTGAATACCCGCAAGTCATCGTTTCTCGATTGGGGATCGGCTGATTATGGCCGGTTTTCGAGAGTTGTAAAAAATACAATTGCAGTGTCAAATCCGATTGCATCGGGTAAAATCTCGGTAATCGATCTGTCAAACAATTCGAAGAAGGAATTCTCGACCAATCAGCGATATTTATATGAGAATAATTACGACCAGATTTATTTGAGTGATGAGCTTTATGATTTCGCAAGTCGTAGCTTCATTAATCAATTACCTTTTCTGAGCTCAAACGAAGGAATTGCATATTCTGACCAGGAATCGCAGTATTTTATCACGGTTGAATATTTCAGGGAAACAGAATCGTTCATATCTCAGTTTTATTCCCGAATGATTATTTATAAAGACAATAAGGTTGTGTATGAACAGCCTTTTGAAAAGGAACTATCTTTAACCTTCCCGAGGACAATCAATTTAAAAGACGACAAGCTGATATTTCGTCAGACTTTCGGGTACGATTCGAAAGTCCATATCGATGGCTATTACGTTCTCGACATAAAATCGAAACAAATCAAGCTTTTGCAAAACGAGTCGAGCCTCGACTTCAGTTACGACTTCTTCGCCGGAAGCAATAAAAATTCATTTATATCGATCCGGCCTTACGAAATTTATAAAATCACGATAGAATAATCTGGTAGTGAAATTTGATTCATCCGTTTCATAAAGCAATTCAGTAACTCATTTTTACTTCATTCTGAAAGCATTCTTACTTAAATTCAATCTAAATTATCAGTTCGTTTTTCCGAAATAGGATTTTTTGAAAAATAACGGCGATTGTTTTAATTGCTTTGCCTGTCAGCGCTTCCGAATGTTTCAAATCCTGAATTCGATGAATCTTCGCTATCCATAGTCTTTATGGCCTTTGGGTATGTTTCACAGCCTCAAAAAGATGTTTGATTTCTTTGGGGTGAATACCTATATTTGCTCACCTTAAAAAAAAGAACCCTGTTGAATGGCTTGATCTGAATGGCTAAGCAGGTTTCAGGAAGGGTGATTTTACTTAAGCTAAACAATACAATTAACTCAAATAACGACTGATGAAACGAGCCACGAAAGAAAGCTTCTCACTTGGGGAATTGATGGGGTGGCGAGTTCCATGTGGCAATTAAAAAACAAATTTAACACACATGAAAGGTTATAAAATTATCGTTCTTGCCAAGCAGGTTCCCGATACGCGGAATGTTGGCAAAGATGCCATGAAAGCCGACGGAACAGTGAACAGAGCTGCTCTACCGGCTATTTTTAATCCTGAAGATTTGAATGCGTTGGAACAGGCGCTTCGTATTAAGGATACTTGTCCCGGAACAACCATTACCATTTTAACAATGGGTCCGGGCCGTGCTGCCGAAATTATTCGCGAAGGAATGTTCCGCGGCGCCGACGATGGTATTTTATTAACCGACCGTGCATTTGCCGGTTCTGATACCCTTGCTACCTCATACGCTCTGGGTCAGGCCATGAAACGGATTGGTAAATTCGATATCATTATTGCCGGTCGTCAGGCTATCGACGGCGACACCGCTCAGGTAGGTCCGCAGGTTGCCGAAAAGTTAGGCATCCCACAGCTCACCTATGTAGAGGAAGTGAAAGCAATTGAAAAAGGCAAAGTAATTGTGAAACGTCGTTTGGAACGTGGGGTAGAAGTAGTAAGCTGCCCAATGCCGCTGGTGATCACCGTAAACAGCAGCGCTCCCGATTGTCGTGCACGCAATGCCAAATTGCTCATGAAATACAAACACGCCAAAACGGTTACCGAACTTCAGAATTCGAACGAAGATTACATGCACCTGTACAACGACCGTCCGTACCTGAACATCGTTGAGTGGACAGTGGCCGACATCGAGTCGAATCCCGAAGAATTAGGTTTGACAGGCTCGCCAACCAAAGTAAAAACGGTTGAAAACGTCGTTCTTCAGGCTAAAGAAGCAAAAGTAATTACCGCTGCCGACGACGACATCGACGCGTTGATGAAAGAATTGATTGCAAGTCACACCATTGGTTAACCTTAATAATTGAAAAACTATGAACAGCGTATTTGTATATTGCGAAATAGAAGACGGACAAATAGCCGAGGTTAGCCAGGAGTTGTTAACCAAAGGAAAAAGTTTGGCCAACGAACTGAAATGTAAACTTGAGGCCATTGCCATTGGCCACAAACTCGATAACATCGGGAAAGAAATCTTCCCTTATGGCGTTGATGTATTATATATTGCCGACGACAAACGTTTGGCTCCATACTCAACCCTGCCACACACTGCCATTGTTGTGAAGTTGTTCCAGGAACAAAAGCCACAAATTGCCCTGATGGGAGCTTCTTCCATTGGCCGCGATCTGGGTCCACGCGTTTCTTCGGCTTTGCACAGCGGATTAACTGCCGACTGCACCAGCCTGGTTATTGGTAACCACGAAGACAAGAAAGCCGGAAAGGTGTACGAAAATCTGTTGTACCAGATTCGTCCGGCCTTTGGTGGAAACATCATTGCAACAATTATCAATCCTGATCACCGTCCGCAGATGGCAACCGTTCGCGAAGGTGTGATGAAAAAAGAGATTTACGATGCAGCCTACAAAGGCGAAACCGTTAAACTCGACGTGGCCAAATATGTAACCGATACCGATTTTGTTTGCGAAATCATCGAACGCCACATGGAAAAGAGCAAAGTAAACATCAAAGGTGCCGGAATTATCGTTTCAGGCGGTTATGGTGTTGGCTCGAAAGAAAACTTCAAGCTGCTTTTCGAATTGGCAGAAGTATTGGGTGGCGAAGTAGGTGCGTCGCGCGCTGCTGTTGATGCCGGTTACATCGAACACGAACGCCAGATCGGGCAAACCGGAACAACCGTTCGTCCGAAATTATACATTGCCTGTGGTATTTCAGGTCAAATCCAGCACCGTGCAGGTATGGAAGAGTCGGCTCAGATCATTGCCATCAATACCGATCCTGAAGCGCCAATCAACTCGATTGCTGATTACGTGATCACTGGCGACGTGGCTGAGATACTTCCGAAGATGATCAAATACTATAAAGCAAATACAAAATAGGAAAGGGTCATTAGTCATTAGGAAAAGACGAATCCGATGGCTAATGCAATTAATACTTTCCCAATGACTTTTTTCTAATGACTTAATATTACGAAAATGGCTAATTTTTATACAGACAATAAAGACCTGAAATTCCATTTAGCCCATCCGTTGATGGAGAAAATTGTTCGGCTGAAAGAACGGAATTTCGAAGAAAAGAAAAAATTCGACTATGCTCCAATGGATTACGAAGATGCATTCGACAGCTTCGATAAAGTATTGGAAGTAGTTGGCGAAATCTGCGGCGACATTGTTGGCCCGAATGCCGAAAGCATCGATGCTGAAGGTCCGCAGGTAGTTGACGGACACGTGGTATATGCCCGTGGAACTGAAGAAAACATCGACGCTTTGCGTAAAGCAGGCTTGATGGGTATGTCGTTGCCACGCCGTTTCAACGGGTTGAACTTCCCGATTGTGCCTTACATCATGGCTGCCGATATTGTTTCGCGTGCCGATGCAGGGTTCGTAAACATCTGGGGTTTGCAGGACTGTGCTGAAACCATCAACGAATTTGCTTCTGAAGAACAAAAAGAAAAATACCTCACCCGCGTTTGTGCCGGCGAAACCATGGCAATGGACTTGACTGAGCCCGATGCCGGTTCCGACTTGCAGGCTGTGCAGTTAAAAGCAACCTGGGACGAAAAGAAAGGCGTTTGGATGTTGAACGGCGTGAAACGCTTCATCACCAACGGCGACGGCGATATTTCACTGGTGTTGGCCCGTTCCGAAGCCGGAACAAAAGATGGTCGCGGTTTGTCGATGTTCATTTACGACAAACGTAACGGTGGTGTTACCGTTCGCCGTATCGAGCACAAAATGGGTATCATCGGGTCACCAACCTGCGAGCTCGTATTCAAAGATGCTCCGGGCGAATTGGTGGGCGACCGCAAAATGGGTTTGATTAAGTACGTTATGGCTTTGATGAACGGTGCCCGTTTGGGTATTGCCGCTCAATCTGTAGGTGTATCCGAATCTGCCTACCGCGAAGCGTTGGCTTATGCCAAAGAACGTATGCAGTTTGGTAAAGCCATCATCAAATTCCCGGCGGTATATGAAATGATCACTACCATGAAAGCCAAGCTCGATGCTTCGCGCACCTTGTTGTACGAAACTGCCCGTTTTGTCGATATGTATAAAACCTATATGCATATCTCTGAGGAGCGCGCATTGGATAAGGACGAAAAGAACGAAATGAAGAAATACCAGAAGCTGGCCGACATTTATACGCCGCTGGCCAAAGGTCTTTCGAGCGAGTTCTGTAACCAGTTGGCTTACGATGCCGTTCAGATTCATGGAGGTTCAGGTTTCATGAAAGATTATCCGGTTGAACGTATCTACCGCGATGCCCGTATTACATCAATCTACGAAGGAACAACTCAGTTACAGGTTGTGGCAGCTATCCGCGGCGTAACAACCGGCGGTTATTTAGCTCAGATTCGTGAATACGAGGCTCAAAAGCTAAACCCTGAATTGGAATACCTGCGCCGTACGCTCATCATCTTAACCGACGATTACGAGCAAGCCGTAGCCAAGGTAGTTGATAGCAACGACAACGAGTTTATCGATTTCCATGCACGTCGCCTGGTCGAAATGGCTGGATTTATCGTTATGAGCTATTTGTTGGTTATCGATGCCAACCGTGATGTAACATATACCAAATCGGCAAAAGTGTTCATTAAACTGGCAAAATCGCTGGTAAAAGGGCATTCTGAAGTCATCAGAACATCGGTTGTCGAAGACTTGGGCGCTTACAAAATCGAATTCGAATAGTATTCAAAATAGCTTTTGCTACTAAATACGGAAACCGGTTCTATTTCGAACCGGTTTTTTTTTAAGCTTTTTTGAGGCTTAGCTTGTGGGTTGCTTTGCTCAGTATTGCGAGTTTACTGCGTAAGAAGGCAACACAAGTGAGGAAAGTTAACATTCGAAGCAAAAAAAAGTTGATCGATTAACCGGCAACAGCTCAGTTGGATACCGAAAGAGGGGCAAAACAGTGCCCAAAAATATTGCAAAAATGTTTTGAGAAATGGGAAAAATGTGTTTATCTTTGCGTCCGCTAAAATGAAAAGCAGGGGTGTTTAGAATGGAGGCGAGAGTTCATAGTTTATTGAGGCAGAGGCGATTAAAAGTTTTTTCAAAAGAGTTTAGAAAAAATTTGGAAAGCTAGAAAAAAGGGTATTTCTTTGCAGCCGCTTTCGAAGGAAAGAGATTGACCAGAGATGGTCGATAGATATTAAAAGGCTGGGAAGAGGGATTTGAAAAAGGGTAGAAAAAACTTTAAAAAAGTTTTGGAAGTTTAAAAAAGACGATTACCTTTGCAGCCGCAAAAACAGAGACGAGTTCACTGAAAAGAATGGGAAGATGAAGGAGCTAAAAATTGAAGCTTAAGAAAGATTGAAAGCCAGTAATGGCGGACAGTTTAGCGAGAGTGGGGATGAAAAAAATAAAATGAAAAAAGTTCAAAAAACTTTTGGAGAATAAAAAAAGCTTCTTAACTTTGCCACCCCGTTTAAGGCCGACGATAAAACGAAAGTTAAAAGCGGGAATAGTTCAAAAGATAATGAGTACTGAAACGAAACTTGAAAGCGCTTCGCAAGAGGCAGACCGGAGAGTGAAGATGAGGTAAACCTGAATAAAGCCGTAAGGCAAAGAGTTCATTGAAAATATTGAGAAGGTAAAACAAGGAAGGTTACGCAAGAATTAAATTAGAAAAGAGTTAACGTCAAAAAGAGCTGGAAAATATTTAAACTTTTTACTTACAACGAAGAGTTTGATCCTGGCTCAGGATGAACGCTAGCGGGAGGCCTAACACATGCAAGTCGAACGGGATTGGTAGCAATACCATGAGAGTGGCGCACGGGTGAGTAACGCGTATGCAACCTACCTTTAACAGAGGGATAGCCCATAGAAATGTGGATTAATACCTCATAGTCCTGGTGAGCTGCATGGTTTGCCAGGTAAAGCTTTGGCGGTTAAAGATGGGCATGCGTGACATTAGCTAGTTGGTGAGGTAACGGCTCACCAAGGCAACGATGTCTAGGGGTTCTGAGAGGATGATCCCCCACACTGGTACTGAGACACGGACCAGACTCCTACGGGAGGCAGCAGTGAGGAATATTGGTCAATGGGCGCAAGCCTGAACCAGCCATCCCGCGTGCAGGATGACGGCCCTATGGGTTGTAAACTGCTTTTATACAGGAAGAAAAATCTCTACGTGTAGGGACTTGCCGGTACTGTATGAATAAGCATCGGCTAACTCCGTGCCAGCAGCCGCGGTAATACGGAGGATGCAAGCGTTATCCGGATTCATTGGGTTTAAAGGGTGCGTAGGCGGTTATTTAAGTCAGTGGTGAAATCCTGTCGCTCAACGATAGAACTGCCATTGATACTGAATAACTTGAGTACAGTTGAGGTAAGCGGAATGTGTAGTGTAGCGGTGAAATGCTTAGATATTACACAGAACACCGATTGCGAAGGCAGCTTACTAAACTGCAACTGACGCTGATGCACGAAAGCGTGGGGATCGAACAGGATTAGATACCCTGGTAGTCCACGCCGTAAACGATGATCACTCGCTGTATGCGATACACAGTATGCGGCCAAGCGAAAGCATTAAGTGATCCACCTGGGGAGTACGATCGCAAGGTTGAAACTCAAAGGAATTGACGGGGGCCCGCACAAGCGGAGGAACATGTGGTTTAATTCGATGATACGCGAGGAACCTTACCTGGGCTTAAATGGGGAACGACAGCTGCCGAAAGGTGGCCTTCTTCGGACGTTCTTCAAGGTGCTGCATGGTTGTCGTCAGCTCGTGCCGTGAGGTGTCGGGTTAAGTCCCATAACGAGCGCAACCCTTATCGTTAGTTGCCAGCGGGTCAAGCCGGGGACTCTAGCGAGACTGCCACCGTAAGGTGAGAGGAAGGTGGGGATGACGTCAAATCAGCACGGCCCTTATGTCCAGGGCTACACACGTGTTACAATGGCCAGTACAAAGGGCAGCTACCGGGCGACCGGATGCTAATCTCTAAAGCTGGTCTCAGTTCGGATCGAAGTCTGCAACCCGACTTCGTGAAGCTGGATTCGCTAGTAATCGCGCATCAGCCATGGCGCGGTGAATACGTTCCCGGGCCTTGTACACACCGCCCGTCAAACAATGGAAGCTGGGGGTACCTGAAGTATGTAACCGCAAGGAGCGTCCTAGGGTAAAACTAGTAACTGGTGTTAAGTCGTAACAAGGTAGCCGTACCGGAAGGTGTGGCTGGAACACCTCCTTTCTGGAGCTTACGACGTAACGAGTAATGAGATTCGAGTGCAAACGCCTTGTTTACCTTTTTAAAAAATATTAAGCAGAGATTGAAGTTTTGGGAATAAGATCGAAGACTGAAAGACTAAAGACTGAAGAGATATGCATAACTGCAAAAAGTCAGAAGTCTAACATCTAAAGTCTAAAATCTAAAATCTTGAAAAATGACAGTCTCGTAGCTCAGTTGGTTAGAGCGCTACACTGATAATGTAGAGGTCCCCAGTTCAAATCTGGGCGGGACTACACAAGTAGTTCCAAGTTTAAAGTTCAAAGTTCCAAGTCAAAAAACTTGAAACGTGGAACATGGAACTTGAAACGAAGATTCGGGGGATTAGCTCAGCTGGCTAGAGCACCTGCCTTGCACGCAGGGGGTCAAGGGTTCGAATCCCTTATTCTCCACCGAAAAAGGCGAAAACGAAAGAGTTCTAAAAACAGATTGAAATAAAATGGATATGCGAAAGGCGCATAAGATTATGGTTCGAATCCGTAAGTATCCACGTTAAACAGTAAAAAGTGGTTTCAACTTTAAACTTGGAACCTAAAACTTGGAACTGTTTTGAAGTTCTTTGACATATTGGGAAAAATAAATAGAAGTAAAGATAAACCTGTAAGTATAATTATAGAAGAAAGTTAATAAGGGCGTACGGAGGATGCCTAGGCTCTCAGAGACGATGAAGGACGTGATAAGCTGCGATAAGCTTCGGGGAGGTGCAAATAACCTTTGATCCGATGATTTCCGAATGGGACAACCCACCAGCAATGGTATCAGGCAATGCCTGAGGTCAACCCGCCGAATTGAAACATCTAAGTAAGCGGAGGAAAAGAAAACAAAAGTGATTCCCCTAGTAGTGGCGAGCGAACAGGGAACAGCCTAAACCAATGTTGTTTCGGCAATGTTGGGGTTGTAGGGCTGCGATATATGAGTTAATTTGAAGTGGAACGTTTTGGAAAATGCGG
>CAXXOG010000005.1:197500-559595 GCA_963666435.2 Prolixibacteraceae bacterium
TCAAAGCCGAGTAGTACTAATTGCCCGAAGACTTTCGCTAGTATTTGCAGGTTTATTGAAGACTTCTGTTTATTCCCGGTATGTTTAAAATATTTTGGTGTTGCAAAGCGTAAGCCACCATGAAAGCTTAAGGTGACTATTGCGGCGGGGTTCCACCTCTTCCCATTCCGAACAGAGAAGTTAAGACCGCCAGCGCCGATGGTACTGCATTTAGTTGTGGGAGAGTAGGTCGTCGCCATTTTTTACAGCCTTCGGTTCTTTTTGAGCCGAAGGCTTTTTTTTTATAGATTCCTCCCCACCTGAAATATTTGAATGTGAGTTCGGGATAACGGCGTGTTAATAAGTTTTGATTTGGTGTTAATGCGCTTTCAACTAAAGTTCCCCACGTTTTCAGCAGAACTTCAGGAACAATAGTCTGGCAGGTCTGGCACCTATGGTGTGGCTTTGGGCTATCTATAGTAGGTTGGTTTCAGAAAGTAAGGTTTTCTTAGTACTTTTTCGTTGCGTTTCATCCTGGTAAAATAAAAAAAGCTGTATATAAATGTTATATCGACTTAAATTAAATAAGCTTTCTGTCAAACGACATCAGGATATTAAAAATAAGGACTTTATACATTTTTGTTTATGGCTTGGATTTATCTTTTAATTGCAGGAGTGCTCGAAGTTGTTTGGGCCATTGCCATGAAATATTCCGAAGGCTGGACGAAGTTATATCCCAGCATATTCACAATCGTTTCAATGGCTATTGGTTTCTATTTTTTGTCTCTTTCGGTAAAAACATTGCCCTTGGGTACAGCTTATGCTGTTTGGACTGGAATTGGCACAATCGGAACCGTAGTGTTCGGGATAATCTTCTTCAAAGAACCGTTCGACGTTATTAAAGCTGTTTGTATCCTTTTGATTGTGATCGGAATTGTGGGCTTGAAATTATTCCACAAAGCTTAGTTTTAGTTTTAAGGGATGATCCCCATTTTCCTCATCAGGAACGTGGCATTCATGGTTTTCGTAACGCCGTTGGTTAGCTTATAGCTGAAACTTAAATCATTTTCATTCAGATTTATTTCGAAGCATTTGTTTGTTATTTCGGAGTGGTCGGTTTCAAGTTCGGTAAGCCCAAGGTCGTGAGTAGCAACAATCCCGCGCGCGTTCAACGATAATAGCTGTTTTACCAGTTCTTTTGAGCCGTTTAGCTTGTCGATTGAATTGGTTCCTTTCAGCATTTCGTCGATGATAACAAACAGCTTTCCTCCGTTTTTCAGCAGGGTTAATATCGATTGGAGCCTCATCAGTTCGGCATAAAAATACGATTCGTCGTTCATCAGGTTATCCGAAGTTCTCATATTGGTGAAGACGCGGGTGGGGCTAAATTCAAAGGCTTCGGCGCAAACTTTACAGCCATTTGCAGCAAGTACCAGGTTGATGCCAATTGTGCGGAGAAAGGTGCTTTTCCCGGCCATATTTGCGCCCGTGATAATCGTAATCTGGTTATCCTGGTTCATTGAAAAATTGTTCGTAACGCAGCGGGCTTCGTCGATGAGCGGATGCCCGACGTTTTCAGCATTTAGCCGAAACTCATCTGGACAGACAGATGGTGTAACCCAGTTGGGATGATTGTAATTTGCATTTGAAAGGCTTATCAGTGAATCAAATTCGGCAATTACTTCGAACCAAACAGGCAGGAGGCTTGCATATTTTTCTTGCCAGTCGTTTAGCTTGTTGATACATCGGATATCCCACATAAATATGGAATCGAGCAAAAGTGCGGCAAGGAAATTCTTGCTGTAATCGAACTGGCTGAGTAATTTACCTAACTCGGCAGTGATTGAGCTAGCCGATTTGTTGTTGTACCGAAGTTTCGCCACCAATTCATTCAGGTATTCATCCTGGGTTGACAATTCTTCTATCAGGCGAAGCATTTTTATGTATTGGTTCAGTAGTTTTCCCTGATTTTCGAATAGAGCGTGAAATTGGAGGATTTTATTGAAATACAACGCTAAAATGATCCATTGCATTATTATGGCCAGTCGGTAGAACGAAAACGGATCGATGCCCACGACATTGGCAAAGATTAAAAGCAGGGTGACGGGAGGTAAAGTTATGGTCATGAATTTGAGCATTGCAGCTTTTTTCAGTGGAATTGAACTTTGCAGAATGCTACTGAACTGACTTTGATTCTCCAGCTCGTTTTTTGAATTTTTACTGGCGAGGAAATTTTGTCGCCAGTCTAGTTTGGCTGCCAATTCCCGGATTGCCGCTTGTCGCCGCATAATTTCTTCGCGGTTTCGTTGGGTCCGGTTCAACGTGTCGGAAAGACGTTTTTTCCCCTGAAAAGTGACTGTTCGGTTGAGAAACTGAAACAACGAACCTTTGCCATACAGGTCTAAATCGAAGCTGTAATCGTGTCGCGGATCGATAAATTCGCTGCCCGGATCAAAGTCCTTAAAATCTCGGTTTAAGGCATCAATTTCGTCCTGGTTTATCTTCACAAGGTTCTTGTAGAACTGGAGCTTTTCCTCAGCCCGAATGTACCTTTTGACCATGAGCAGGAATAGCGAAATGAGGAATCCAATTGCCAGTATAGCCAAAATCGTATTCAAAGGGAACAGGAAGTAACCAGCCGGAAACAAGCCGATAAAGCTGATGAATCGAAATAACGATAGAATCTTCAGTTCGTTATTTAATGATTGTACGGTGGATTGGTAGCCTTCCACACGGGTTTTATAAAGTGATAAAAATTCGGCATTCATGCGGCGATGTATTGTTTACCCGAACTAGTCTGAGGATACTTCGATTTATTACAAATAAAAAATGCCTAAAGCTTCTTGAAATCGCTTTAGGCACCTCGAATATTGTTTTTCCGAACTTTATTTGTTCAGTATTTGCCAGATTTTGTCCTTTAATTGAATAATTCCCTGGTTGGTTACCGATGAAATGAATAAATGAGGAATATCCTTCAATTCGTTGCTGATTTCGGTTTTCAGTTCGTCATCCAGAAAATCACTTTTACTGATTACCAGGAAACGTTCTTTGTCGAGCAGCTCGGGGTTGTATTCTTCCAATTCGTTTAGCAGAATGTTGTATTCTTTCCGGTAATCTTTTGAGTCGGCCGGAACCATAAACAGCAACATCGAATTTCGCTCAATGTGGCGCAGAAAGCGGAGTCCGAGCCCTTTCCCTTCATGCGCACCTTCTATAATTCCGGGAATATCGGCCATAACAAACGATTGGTTGTCGCGATAGGCAACGATTCCCAAATTTGGTACAAGTGTAGTAAACGGATAATCGCCAATCTTGGGCTTTGCTGCCGAAACAACCGAAAGTAAGGTTGATTTTCCGGCGCTTGGGAAGCCCACTAAACCAACGTCGGCCAGGATTTTTAATTCGAGCGTAAACCAGCCTTCGATGAAAGGTTCGCCGGGTTGGGCAAAACGAGGGGCTTGCATGGTTGCCGATTTAAAATTGGTATTGCCCAATCCTCCGCGTCCGCCCTTCACCAGGATTTTTGTTTCCTGATCTTCGGTTATTTCAAACAGAAACTCGCCGGTTTCGGCGTCTTTTGCAACAGTGCCAAGCGGAACGTCGAGAATTACGTCGTCGCCATTGGCGCCGGTCGAGTTCATTTTACTGCCCGAACCTCCGTGCCCGGCATAAATGTGCCGCTGATATTTCAGGTGAAGCAAGGTCCACATCTGGGCGCTTCCTCTCAGAATGACGTGCCCGCCACGACCTCCATCGCCTCCGTCGGGGCCACCCATCGGTTCTCCCTTTTCTCTGCGGAAGTGTGCCGATCCGGGGCCACCATTGCCTGATCGGGCGTAAATTTTAACATAGTCAACAAAATTTGTTTCTGCCATTTAAAATAGTTCAAAGTTTTAAGTTTGTCAGCCGGTTTATTTTGCGGCGCAAACACTCATCGGAACAGGTTACTGCCCGTTTTTTGCCGGGCGAAGTTAAACAAAAAAAGACGAATGGCTAGCTAACCATTCGTCTTTTCAATTTATTATCAGAATCTTATAATGCAGATACTGTGCTAATCAAACGTTGGGCAATTTCTTCGATTGATCCCATGCCGTGAATTTTATGGCATTTGTTCTGCGCCATGTAATAGTCTTGTAACGGCATTGTTTTATTGTTGTATTCCTGAATGCGGTTTTCAATAATTGAAACATCCTGATCATCAGGTCGTCCTGAGGTCTTTCCGCGATTAAGCAGTCGATTAATCAACTCTTGTTTTTCAACTTCGAGGCACAACATTCCTGAAACCGGAGTTGTGTTGTCGTTGAGAAGCTCATCAAGAGCTTTGGCTTGTTCAACTGTCCGTGGAAATCCATCAAAAATGAATCCATTGGCGCTTTTATTTTCCTGAAGTTTCGATCTAATCATACCAATGACGATTGAATCGGGAACCAGAAAACCTTTGTCCATGTAACTTTTAGCCTCAAGGCCAAGTGGAGTTTGAGCCGCAATTTGACTCCGTAGCAAATCGCCTGTTGAAAGGTGAATAAGTTTGTAGTTCTCTATCAGGAAATCGGCTTGGGTTCCCTTGCCGGCTCCCGGAGGACCAAATAAAACGAGATTTAACATTTTGAAATAGGTTACTTTTTTTCGGTTACTTTATAAATGTCAATCAAATTGCGTCCTCTTCCGTCGTAATCCAGTCCGTATCCTACAATAAAATCGTTCGGAATTTCTAACCCGATATAATCGAGTTGAACTTTAACCTGAAGGGCGTCTGGTTTAAGCAACAAAGTAGCAATTTTGACTTCTGCTGGTTTTTTTGCTTCTATTTGTTTAATGGTGTCAGCAATTGTTATTCCTGAGTCAACAATATCTTCTAACACAACAACAGTTCTTCCGGTTAAGTCTTCGTTAAGTCCAATTAGTTGTTTAACATTACCTGATGTATGAGTACCTGAATATGATGCAAGTTTAATGAATGAAATTTCGGCATCGAGCAACGAGATTCGTTTGAAAATTTCGGCGGCAAACATAAATGAACCATTTAGAATACAGAGAAATAAAGGATTTTTCCCTTCAAAATCGGCATTCATTTTTTCTGCCATTTCTTCAACAACAGATCTTATCTTTTCGTAAGTGATGAAAAGTTCAAACTCTTTGTCATGTATTTTCACGTTTTTCATGCGAAGGTAATTTGAGTTGTCTATTTGGTTTTTCTGATTTATTTTCGATTAAATTTGGCTGAAAATAAAGCGGCAAAGTAACAAAACTAATTTCTATTGGAAAAATTAAATTCTGAAAAATGGAACCAAGAGTAAGTATTATCATGGGAAGTACATCCGATTTAAAGGTGATGGAAGGGGCAGCTAATGTATTGGATGAGTTGGAGATACCTTTTGAAATCAATGCTTTATCGGCACATCGTACCCCTGATGCGGTTGAAAAATTTGCAAAAGGTGCAAAAGATCGTGGTATTCAGGTTATTATTGCAGCGGCAGGTATGGCAGCCCATTTGCCCGGGGTAATTGCTGCCATGACCACTTTGCCTGTGATTGGTGTGCCGGTAAATGCCTCATTAAATGGGTTAGATTCGTTGTTGGCTATCGTGCAAATGCCTCCCGGAATTCCGGTAGCTACGGTTGCTGTAAATGGAGCTCAGAATGCAGGAATACTTGCAGCTCAGATGATTGCATTGGCTGATCCTGAGGTTGCAGCTAGGCTCGAAACGTTTAAAAGTAATTTGAAAGTAAAAATTGAAAAGGCGAATAAAGACTTGTCAGAGATTAAGTTTCGATTTAAAACTAACTAGATTGTAAATATTTCGAATATTATTTGTAAATTGCTGGTAAATTATAAATTCCTGATTTTTTATCAGGAATTTTTTTCGCCCCAATGTTATGAAATTGTTACCGGCATTTATCCTTGCATATGTTGTTTTGTTTTCGGTACTGAAACTTGGCGCACAAGAGGTTTTCGGAACAGGCTCCAAATTTCAGGCTATGGCCGACGCTTCATGTGCTGCCGGGGGGACTTGGTCAGTTTTTGGAAATCAGGCGGGCTTAAACACTCTCAATCGCCCCGAAATTGCGGGATCATTTCAAAACAGATTTTTGGTGAGTCAGCTTTCGAGCCGTATCGGATTGTTTGTATTTCCATTCCAAAATAATGTTTTTGCCCTGGCTTACTCTCAGTTTGGCAAAATTCCGTTCCTACAGGAAAAAATCGGAGTCGCTTATGCCCGAAAAGTTGGACGAAAAATTGGTTTCGGAGTTCAATTTAACCGGTATGGCGTTTTTCTTGCCGAGGAAAACAAAACAGCATTGGCGTATGGTTTAGAGATTGGAACCCAGTATTATGCGACCAGCAAATTTACAATTGGGGTTCATTTCGTAAATCCGTATCAATCCGGCATTAAATTTTCGAATCAGACCTATCGCTATAATTCCAAAGTTGGCCTGGGCACTTCTTTTCGGATTTCCGAAGCATTTAGCTGGACCTGCGAAGTTGAGAATCGATTTGATAAACATGTTTTGTTCAAGTCTGGGTTTGAATACGGGATTCTTAGTCACCTGGTAATTCGAACGGGCATCTCGGGAAAACCGTATCTTCTTTCGGCTGGTTTTGGTTTGCAACTCAAAATGGCAACAATTGATTTTGCGACCACATACAACCAGAATCTTGGAAATTCACCTTCCGTTTCATTTCAATATCAATTCTGATGTATCGTTTAGTCCTGATATTTGTATTCATTGGAATTGCATCATTCGCTTGTGCACAAAATTCGGCAGTAAGCCGGTCGGTCGAGGATTTATTGGAATCTTTGGGAGAAAACCTGAGCGACGACTCGGATATTCAGGAAATTCTTGACGATTGGGATGCGTTGCAAAAAGCGCCTTTGAATATCAATTCAGCGTCGAAAAACGATTTTAAAAGGTTGCATTTGTTGTCAGAATCCCAGGTTGATAACCTGATCGCTTATCGCGTAAAAACAGGAACTATTTATAGTTTGTATGAGCTTGTTGCAGTTCCCGGATTAAATCAGGAACTTTTACAGAAAATAGAACCGTTTTTGACATTTGATATCCAGGAAAACAAATTGTCGGGTAAAAAAGCTGCAACCGATGTGTTGTTTCGGGCAAATCGGACGTTAAACAGTTCTGATGGAGATAAATATGAAGGTTCGCCGGAGAGGTTTTATGTGAGGCTAAAGCATACTTCGCAAAAAATGGAATTTGGATACGTTGGCGAGAAGGATCCGGGAGAAGCTTTTTTCAGAGGATCGAACAAGTCGGGATTCGACTACAACAGTGCATTTATTAATTTTCGGACCGGAGAAAACAGCCGCTTGTTTTTGGGCGATTATACCGCCCGGTTTGGGCAGGGATTAGTTTCGTGGCAAGGGTTTTCGATGGGTAAATCGGCCGAAACCACCCAAATTTTTAGGTCAGCCCAGGGAATTCGTTCATATACGTCAACCGGCGAGAATCAATTTATGCGAGGAGTAGCGGCACAGATTAATTATCGAAATTTCAGTCTTTCGCCTTATGTCTCTTACCACAATGTAGATGCAAGTTTGGATACAATCGGGGGAACTAAATACTTTGGGGCACTTCAAACAAGTGGGTACCATCGAACCAATACCGAAATTAAAAACGAAAAATCGCTCGGCCAATTTACCTGCGGATCGCATCTCGAATTTGAGTCGGGAACCTGGGCTATCGGTTCAACCATCGTTTTTAATCGCTACAATGCCTTTTGTGATCGCGAAGATCAGCCTTACAATCAGTTTCTTCCTGAAGGCAGAACTAATTTGGCAGGCGGAATTAACTGGAAAGGTTCGGTAAAAAAGGTTTTTGCTTTTGGAGAAGGGGCAATTAGTCAAAACAACGGAAGAGCGCTTATTGCAGGATTGATGTTAAATGCGTCATCAAATAGCGAATTGTCAGTTGTTTATCGGAATATTAATAAAACGTATTTCAGCGGTTTCTCGAATGCTTTTACCGAGTCGTCGAGGGTTAATGATGAACATGGTCTTTATGTTGGGTTCAAAGTTTACCCTGTTTCGCGGGTTATAATTCAGGCATATGCTGATTTTTTTAGGTTTAACTGGCTGAAATATACTACATCAGCGCCGAGTAATGGTACCGAGTTTTTTGCCCAAATTACTTATCTTCCTTCACGAAAATCAAATTTATATTTGCGCTTTTTTCAGGAAGAAAAGGGACAGCGCTTAATTGATGGCGTGCAAAAATATGATGTATATCAGTTGATTAACAGAGTTAGGCTGAATTATTCCAGGGATATTAGCGAACAGTGGAGTATGAAAAGCAGGATCGAATGCTCGTTTTATTCGAAACAGGCACATGAACGAGGGTTCCTTATTCTTCAGGATATTGCTTTTCATCCCGAAAACAGGTCATACTCGATCAATGGGCGTTTAGCTTATTTTTTAACTGATGGCTATAATTCGCGGCTTTATGCTTATGAAAATGATTTGCTTTATTCGTTTGCTGTTCCGGCATTTTTTGATGAAGGAATCCGCGCTTACATTAATTTAAAGGATGATTTCGGGAAAAGAATTACTTTTTGGCTTAAAATAGCATCGACATTCAATTTGAACTCCGGCGAACAGGCAACGAAACCGCTAATAAATACGGAGCTTAAGTTACAAATGAGGTATCGTTTCTGATGTTTGATCCCAATTGCTATATTTGCAGCTCAAAAAAAACAGGAATAAGGATGGTTCAACTAAATAATTTCGACGACATTCGTCCGTTCAACGATTCTGAAGTTAATCCAAATTTGCAATTATTGCTTAACGATAATCAATTTAATGGTATTCTTCAGTTTTTGTTCCGGGATAAGGATCGTATTGCCCAGATGAAATATGCGATAACCAATATTCACTCGGTGAAAGAACTCCAGCTCGGCTTAATGTATAAATTGATTGAAGACCTGATTATCAAGAAATCGACGGATGGACTGTTTGCAAGTGGGTTGGAAAATCTGGATAAAAATACAAGCTACCTGTTTATTTCCAATCATCGCGATATTGTACTCGACTCGGCATTAATGAATTACATTATTGCGCGCGAGGGAATGAATACCACCGAAATTGCTATCGGGAATAATTTACTGATTGAAAAATGGATTGATATAATTGTTAAGCTAAACCGGGCTTTTGTTGTCCGGAGAAATCTGCCAATCAGAGAATTGCTCGTTGCTTCTAAAAAACTATCGGAATATATACGTCTGGATATTACCGGTAAGAATTCGTCGGTTTGGATTGCTCAACGTGAGGGGCGCACCAAAGATGGGAACGATAAAACTCAGACAGCTTTGATTAAAATGCTGAATTTGAGCAATTCGGGTGGTGTAATCGAAGGCTTCAAAGAACTGAAGATTGTTCCCTTGTCAATCTCTTATGAGGTTGAGCCTTGCGGTTTCTCGAAAGTTGATGAAATGTATAAAAAGAGAACCGAAGGCTATGAAAAAACACAGGAAGACGATTTGAAAAGTATGGGCGAGGGGCTTATTCGTAAGAAGGGACGGGTTCATTTTGGCTTTGGCCAGCCCATCAACCCGGAAATCGATTTGCTTGATGCCGCCGAACCAGTACAAAGCCAGATTGAAAAAATTGCCGACATCATTGATCGTCAGATTTATAGCAACTTTAAACTTTGGCCCAATAATTATATTGCTGAAGATATATTAAATAATTCGAAGGCGAACAGTAGCAAATATACTACTGAACAATTCGATGCGTTTACTGATATGTTGAATGAAGCAAATGCCGTAATCCCAGGCGATAAAAATGTCATTCGCGAAATGTTCCTGCAAATGTATGTGAACCCTATTTTGAACAAGCGAAATACCCAGGTAGAAGCTAATGATTGACGGAAAAAGCAGTATTATTTGGGATTGGAACGGGACTTTGCTCGACGACACGCATTTTGCTGTTTCGGTGATGAACCGGGTGCTTCAAAAACGGGGCATGAATTTGCTTTCGGTGGAAAACTATAAATCGGTTTTTACCTTTCCTGTGAGAGACTATTATCAGAAAATTGGATTTGATTTTAGTTCGGAGCCTTTTGAAATTCCGGCCAATGAATTTATTGATTTGTACAATGCCGATGTTGAGAAATGCAGCCTGCATCGCGATGTTGTCCGGGTTTTAACCCATTTCCAGGCGGGCAGACGTCGTCAGTTTATTCTTTCAGCGATGGAGCAAACCGTTCTCAATCAATGTTTGCAGAACTACCAGATTGACAGTTTTTTCGAGTATGCGTCGGGTCTTGACAATATTTATGCGGCATCGAAAATCGAAAACGGGCATCGGTTAATTTCAGGACAAAAGCTGAAAGCAAGCGAATTAGTGCTAATCGGCGATACCGTACACGACTTTGAAGTGGCAACGGAATTGGGTTGTACCTGCATTTTAATTGCCGACGGGCACCAGTCGAAAGAAGTTTTGCAGGATGCCGGTGCGTTGGTGCTCGACTCTATTTCACAACTTCTGGGCTAAAATTTCTACAGATATGAACGCTGATCGAATTCCTGTAACCATTATTACCGGTTTTTTAGGAGCCGGAAAGACCAATCTGCTGAACGATTTGATTGTCCGTTATCCTGAAAAGCGGTTCGCCATTGTCGAAAATGAGTTTGGTGAAACCGGCATCGATGGGGGATTGATCAAGGCTGCATCCGATGCTATTTTTGAGTTAAGTAACGGCTGCATTTGCTGTTCGCTGGGCGACGACTTTCTGAAAACGCTCGAATCGTTGTTGGGAAGCTCCCATGAATTTAATCACTTGTTGATTGAAACGACCGGAATAGCTGATCCATCGTCGATTGTAGATGCTTTTGTCTCGGGTGATGGCATTCAGCGGCAGTTTCGAATTGATAGTGTCGTTTGCGTTGTTGATGCCGGGAATTTCGAAGATTTATACGACGATCAGCCCGAAGTTCGCCTCCAGTTGGCGCTTGCCGATTTGGTTTTGGTGAATAAAACCGATTGCGTGGCCGCTACTTATCTTCCTCAATTGGAAAAGCTGATACGAATGACCAACCAACTGGCGCGAATTAGCTATACGTCCTTCGGAAATACTGCCGGAATTGAGGTGCTTGATACTAACTCGTTCGCGGGCGAAGCCATTGAAAAATCAGCGTTATCGTTTTGCGGTGTCGATTTGAAGGCCGTCGATGAATCGGGGAAGCGTTCGTTTGTGCACAATCCGGCGACAAGTAGGCCGCAACACAAGCACGATATTACTTCGGTGGGCTTTACTTTTGCCGGAAGTTTTGATGTAAATAAGTTTGGCCTTTGGATACAGAATTACCTGTATTTTAACCGCGAGCAGGTATTTCGGGTGAAAGGAATAATGAGTTTTGACCAAACCGACGACCAATTTATTTTTCACGCTGTGCGCAGTTCGTTCATGTTTGAAGTTGGAAAGCCCTGGGGCGATCAACCTCGGTTTAGTAAGCTTGTCTTTATCGGGAAAAATTTGTCGGGAAGCGAGTTGGAAATGAGCCTTTCACAATTATTATCGGCATAGACTCATCGGGCTATCCAATTTTGTTTATTGTTGAAAACTGACTAATATCTATTTGTCGTTCGTTTAAATCATCTTTTGATTAATTGTTATTTTCAGGCGAGTTTTGAGAAACGAATGCTAATTAATTTGAAATAACTAAATCACAAATCAAAAGAAAATCAAACATGGCACGACGAATCATTGGTATTCACGAAAAATTGCCGGTGTTGGAAAGCTTACCTCTTAGTTTTCAGCACTTAACGGCAATGTTTGGGGCAACAATCCTTGTTCCAATTTTATTGGGAGTCGATCCGGCTATTGCATTGTTAATGAATGGTGTCGGGACTTTAATTTACTCTTGGGTAACCAAAAGCGGTATTCCGGCTTATCTCGGATCGAGCTTTGCTTTTATTGCTCCATCGTTACTGGTAATTGGAACCTATGGCGGTTTTACACATGCACAATCTGGTTTTATCTTCTTCGGGTTATTTTTTGTAGCCATTTCGTTTGTTGTAAAATACTGGGGCATTAAATGGATCGACATTGTGATGCCACCCGCCGTTATGGGTGCCGTGGTAGCTATTATCGGGTTGGAGCTTGCACCCGTTGCCGCTCAGCAAGCTGGTTTAGCTCCCGGATCAACCAATGTTGGTCAGGTCGTTCAGCCATTTATCATGAATACCAACACGGTTATTGTATCCATGTTTACCTTGGTTGTTGGGATAGCCGGTTCGGTTCTTTTTCGGGGTTTTATGCAGGTTATCCCCATTCTGTTTGCCGTTGTTGCCGGGTATTTGCTGGCTTTGGGTATGGGTATGGTTGATACAACAGCGATTGCCAATGCCGCTTGGTTTGCATTTCCTAAATTTCAGACTCCGGTTTTCGATATAAATGCGATTGTTATTATTGCTCCTGCCTGTATTGTCGTTTTGGCTGAGCACATCAGTCACCTGATAGTGACCGGAAAGATCACAGAGTCCGATCTGATGGAAAATCCTGGGTTGCACCGTTCGTTGCTTGGTGATGGTATTAGTAATGTACTTTCGGGTTTTGCCGGTTCGCCTCCTAATACTACGTATGGCGAAAATATTGGTGTAATGGCTATTACGCGGGTTTATTCGGTCTGGATTATTCGTGGAGCTGCGTTGCTGGCTATTGCATTCTCGTTGATAGGAAAAGTTTCGGCAGCTATTTCAACTATCCCCGGGCCTGTTATGGGCGGTATTACGATGTTACTTTACGGAGTAATTGCTGTTCAGGGGTTCCGGATGTTTGTTGAGCAAAAAGTTGATTTCAGTAAAAACAGCAATATGGTTTTGGGCGCTGTAACCTTTGTGGTTGGCGTTAGTGGCGCCAGTATTAATATTGGCTCGGTTCAGCTGAAAGGTATGGCTTTTGCCGCAATTATCGGAGTTGTGCTTTCACTGATTTTTTGGATTCTGGGAAAGCTAAATATCATGAATAAAGAAGTTTAATTAGTGATCAGTATTCAGTCTCAATTGGCAGTTTTGTTATTGCCAGCTGAGACTGAATGCTGAGACTGATTTTATTTTGCAGGTGTAATGACGATATTTCGGAAGTCTGCCGGTCTGTGATCTCCCTGGAGCATAATTGGGCCCGGTTCACCTTCGTTGCTGTCGATAGCTCCCCCGGTAATCCCCGGTATAATTTGGTCGGCAATGATTGTTTTGCCATTGGCTACGATAGTTACCCTACGGCCAATTAGTGTAATGTCGTAAGTTTGCCACTCGCCAGCCGCTTTGGCTACGTTTTCATTAGGAGTCAGGAACCCGTAAATTCCGCCCAGGTAAATCGAAGCCGGTTCTTTTCCCTTGCTGTCTTCAACCTGTACTTCATACCTTCCTCTTAAATATATTCCGGTATTTCCACCTTCGGGATAACGAAATTCGATGTGTAATTTGAAGTCGTCAAATTTTTGATCGGTAATCAGGTTGTTTCCTGGCTTTGGATTTCTCAGGATTCCGTTTTCAGCAATCCATTGATTGTCGTTTTGCTGAGAATGCCATCCGCTCAGGTTTTTTCCATTGAACAGGGAGATGGGCTTTCCCCATTCAGGAGACATGTTGTTGCGCTTCAGGAGTGGGGCGCGCTCGCCTGTAAAATTATATTTTGCTCCTGAACTACTGGTAATGGCGCCGGTAAGTTTGTCGTCTTTCAATGTTCCTTCGAAAACCATGTCGTTTTCGGAGTTGTCCCATTGTGGCGGAATGCTGAATGAGATTTTCCCGTCTTTGAAGTTTATTTTTGAGATAGGGCGTGCGCTACCGGCATCGGCGACAAAATACCCAACCAGGGTTTTGAACCCTGAAAGCTTAACTTCCAGCCAGGAAGGAGCTGTTTTTCCATTGATTTGAACATTGAGGTCCCAGCGGCCAATAACCGAGGTTTCTCCAGCGTTTAGATTGCTGCTTTGCGAATTAAAAGGATTCGCAATGAATAAGATAAAGGCGATAACGATGCAGTAAAATCTACTGCCGATTCCAGTACAATAGCTACTGTTTTTCATGTGTAGTAAATTGTTTTTAGTTACCGGATGGAGCCCGCATGTGAGATTTTCACCCGTGTTTGTGTTTAACGAACATGCTCGTTTTATGGTAATTTTATTGTTGGTTATATTGCCAAAAGTACAGTTTTTTATATTTGATTAATGGGACAAGATTGCCCGAATTTAAAGATTGAATCAACAAGCGGGAATTACCAGTTTTCGCCTGCACCGGCTCCTCCAAATTTTCCACCGCCGAAAGCAGGTCCATCGTTTTTGCCTGCGGCTTTGTTTCCTCCCAGGGTTTGCGAAGCAATAAAAGCTGTTAAGTTTGATGAAACCCATTTGTCGTGCAACAGTATTTCGCGGGTGAACCCGCCACGGATTTGTTTCAGGTAATTGAAAAGAAACAGGGCAATGACAATCAAAACCGCTCCGGATATGGTTAGTGTAACTACAGGTAGCCCTAAACTAAAATAATATTTGAAAGTAACTACGCTTAGTGTAACAGTCAGCATACCAACGCGTAGTGCTAAAACAGATCGCTGTTTTATTCCCCAATAAATATAGCCAATCGGAATGAGAGCCGTTAGAAGATAAAACAGTATGGCGAACGGGATGTCGTTTTGTGATGATAAGTCGAGATTCATAAGCGAAACGCTTAGTTCGCGCACTACAAAATAATTTCCTGCCAAATAAAACAAAACAAGGGACAGCGTCTTTAGAGCAATAAACTGATTTTCAAAGATCACTCTTGTTTGTTTTTTCTGAAGTTTTTTACTGCCTATGTAAATCAGCGCAAAAGTTACCATAAACAGGAAAGGCATTAAAGTTTCAATTGTACCGCCAATAGTGGTTAGTATCTCGAATATAATCCAGGTCAAAAAGCCAACAGTCAAAATTAAGGCAGTTAAATTCAGGTATCTAATTGCTGCGAATGCAGTCAGTACGAACCCAACAATAGCGTAAACAACCAATACTTGCGAATTTGTCCCTAGAATTCCTAAGGCAATAAACGAGAGACTGCTGTATATTCCGGCTTCGGTGACACCCGAATTGTAATGTTGCTTGTCTTTTATACATACTTTTTCGGTAAGAAACAATAGAAAACCGCCCCATAAAATTGAAAAAATCCGTATTCCTGATTCTTCTAAATTGCTGAACAAAAGCATAGCAGGTCCCATGAAGGTAATCATTCCGATTAGAGAAAAGATAAAAAGAAGTATTCTCATAAAAATCGAAGGGATGTAAAGATCAGGCGAATAAGCCTTTTTTATTTGTTCCAGTTGTTCGTTGGTAATTATCTTCGCTTGATTCAAATCTCGGGCTTTTGAAACTACTTTGTGTTTTTCGAGTTCTGCTATGTTATATGCAATCAGAGAATTAATCATGGCTAAAGTGTGATTTTTTTTGAATTAAAAAGACGATGTAGTTAATGCAGGTCAATGGCAAATAGTAAATCTCGAATACGGAGTTGTTATCTGTCCATTCCACTATTTTGTACAGCAGATACGAAACAGCAATATAAAATACAATATTTGAGTACAGGAAGAACAAGAATTCTTTCTTCTTCCAGGTGTAATAAGTCAGTATTCCTGAAGAAACAAGCGCTATAGCCGCATGAAGTACTTTGTAGCTGCTCGTAACTATAGCCGTGATGTAGCCCATGTAAAAAAGTAACAATCCAAAATTTTGCCAGGTAAACCTGAAGTGTTGTTTTATACCATACCGATAGGTAACCTCGGACACAACGACCAAAAATACGCCAAGCAGAATACTAACGGCATACAGGCTGGTAGTGCTTGTCCATTGGCCTGTTGTCCAATCCACCGGAGTGATGCTTACTCCAAGGCCGGCAGCCAAAGCAGTGATTCCCATTGCCAGAATCGCTTTATTGTCATAGCGGTAAGCCATCAGCAAAAGTATGGCAGCACTGATAAACGAGGTCCAGTTAAGCAGTAGTTCAACTAATCCGAAATAAACCTGAATGTAGGCAAATAGCGAAATGATGAGTAACGAAACAAGGACGAGGATGTAGTCGAAATAAATGTGATTAACTACGACCTGGGTATTTGAATAAGGTTGGGCAAATCTCCGGATGAAATAAAACCCGACAGCAATCGCTGCACCAATAAAGGCCATGCACAACAAATGTCCCGTTTTGCCTAAATTCTGATAGGCAAAGTAGCCAACACCTCCGGCAAACAGCATAATTCCAAGATAGAGTACCAATCGCAGTTCATAATACAACGACACTATTTTGTTGGTACGGACAGCTTCCAAAAATTCATATTGGTTGTCGTTTATAAACTTGCTTTGTGCTAATTCTTCGTATATATTATCCATCGCTAAATTTTTTTAAGCAGAGTGAATGTTCTGTTTCTTTCAGGTAAGAAATGCTGATATACAGGTTGAAATTTGATAGGTATAGAGTTGGGGCGTTTTGAGTATGAATAGATATTGTGCTAATTTACGGAGGATCTTCCCGATTTGGTCGTCAACAGAAGAGTAAAAAGAACGTTTTGGGTGGTAATTTTTTAGTATTCTTTTGTTCGGATGTCGCGAATATACAGCTGTAAACTTGTTTTGCCACGGAATTCATTCTCGGTTATTGAGTAACAAATGTCGAAAGGCATTCCTTGTGTTATTGCGTCAAAATGGTGCGATTGATTGAAAGCAATCCCGGAAAATTGAGCCGACGTGCTTGTTGGTTCGATCAGGTCAAGTTTTAAATGTTCGCGGTTTTTGCCAACCGGGCGACTTGTGCCACTGTCAAGTACATTTTCAGTGACGAAGACAGGCATCATATTGTGCGGTCCAAATGGAGCAAATTGTTTCAGGATACGAAAAAATTTAGGAGTAATATCCGAAAGATAGAGTTTTGCATCAATATCAATCGACTCAATCTGTTGTTGATTTGTGATCTGTCGGGTTACAATTTCTTCGAACCGGCGGGAGAATTCGTAAATATTCTCAATTTTCATGGTGAGTCCGGCAGCGTACATGTGTCCACCATACGATTCCAGCAGGTCGCTGCAAGCGCCAATAGCCTCATACAAATCGAAGTCGCGGATAGATCGGGCTGACCCGGTTGCCAATCCGTTCGATTCGGTTAAAACAACCGTTGGCCGGTAGAAGTATTCGGTGAGGCGCGAAGCCACAATACCTACAACACCTTTATGCCAATCGCGGTTATAAATTACAGTCGAGTTTTTTGTTACATGCGCAGGGTCTCTCTTAATCATATCGAGAGCCTCCTGAGTTATGTCGCGATCTAGTGTTTTTCGAATTTCGTTATACGAATTTATTTCGTCGCCCAACAGTAGCGAGTCTTCCTCGTTGGTTGCAGTTAAAATGGCGACCGACTTTTTCCCATGCTCAATACGCCCCGAGGCATTGAGCCTTGGCCCAATTTTAAAAACGATGTCGCTAACCGATTTTTCTTCGGTATTTAACCCCGAAAATTGCATTATGGTTTTAAGCCCGATGCTGGGCGAGGTATTCAGTTTTTTAAGCCCGTAATAGGCTAAAACCCTGTTCTCTCCGGTAAGCGGAACTATGTCAGACGCAATACTAACAACCAGTAAATCGAGCAATTCGGTAAGTTCGGAGAATGGAATGTTATTTCGCTTCGAAAAAGCCTGAAGTAATTTGAATCCAACCCCGCAGCCCGATAATTCTTTATAAGGATAAGGGCAATCGGATCTTTTCGGATCCAAAACAGCAACGGCGTTGGGAATGGAATCTCCCGGGTTATGATGGTCGCAAATGATAAAGTCGATACCTAAATCTTTTGCCATCTGTATTTTCTCGACGGCTTTAATTCCACAGTCGAGAACAATGACAAGGCTTATTTTTTGTTCAGCAGCGTATAAAATACTGCTTTTGGATATTCCGTAACCTTCGGAATAGCGGTCGGGGATGTAATAATCCAGGTTTTTCAGGCGGCTACGCAAAAATTGGTACATCATGGCAACAGAAGTCGTTCCGTCAACGTCATAATCTCCGTAGATCAATACTTTTTCCTGGTTATCGATGGCTCGCTCAAGTCTTTCCACGGCCTTGTCCATGTCCTTCATTAACATCGGATCGTGCAAGTCAGAAAGCTTGGGACGAAAAAAAGCCTGTGCTTCGGCGTAGTTTGTGACGCCTCTTTGCGCTAAAAGATTGGCAATTACCATATCAACATTTAACGCAACCGATAAATGTTTGATGATATTGCTATCGCCTTCTTGCTTTAGATTCCAGACTTTATCCATTCGCTTTGCCGTACAGCCAATTTGGTTTTTAGTAAAAATTTCTCAAAGATAGAAAATGAACTCAGAACTGGAAACTAATAGCGGAACATTAATCCATCTTTTGTTAACGGAATTTCAGGAGTTTTGCCGTAATGTTCATCTTGTCAAATCCTTAGCTTTTGTTGATAATTTTAATGATTTTGCAATCTTTTTTGCATGAGGTTATGATTTGTAATGTCAAAGTTTTACTTTTGAAAATATTTCTAACCCAATAATGCACCGATAAAATGAATTACACTGATTTTTTAAACAAGCGAGAATATCTCAAAAAGTTAATTGAGGCTGAGAAAACTGGTACCGCTAACGAGCTTTCCAAAAAACTTAATATTTCCCGAAGAACCCTTTTCAATTATTTTCATTCGTTTGAGGTTGATAATAAGGTTGTTAATTTTTGCAGAAGGAGAAAAACCTATTATTTTTCTGATTTTTTATGAAAAAAATAGATTTTTATGTTATAGTGCAAACTTTTTGCACTGTAATAAACTATACTTGTGAACAAAATAAGCATTTAATATTTGCAGATGTTTAATGCTATTTTCTAACAAATATTTTCTACTTCAAAAATTGTGCTAAAATGTACAAAATTATTTTTATCGTTGGCCTGTGCCTGGCCATGTTGGTGAGCAAAGCTCAACAATCCGAACAGGAAAAAGACATCCTGAAGTTAATGGAAGTGAGCGGCAGCGCCGCCAGTTACGATTTGGTTTACCAGCAAATGGTAACGCAGTTTAAAATGATGAAGCCCGATGTACCCCAGGCAACCTGGGACCAGGTGAAACAAGACGTGTTCGACAAGGAAATCGGGTACCTGAAAAAGGATTTAATCCCGGTTTATGCGAAGAACTTTACCGCCGATGAGGTTAAACAACTCATTGCTTTTTACACCTCTCCCCTGGGTTTGAAGCTGGTTGACGGCACCACCAAAATCTCGAAAGAATCGATGCAGGTAGCCCAACAATGGGGCATGTCTTTGGCCGGAAAGATACAAAGCTACCTGGCCGATAAAGGGATGTAAAAAACGAATTTAAAGATGTTTGTTATCCGGATAAACACAAACAACGGCCCGAAACAACCGGTTAAAATCGTTTAACCGCGTTTGCCCGGCCCGGTTGGGCCAACCTCAAGAAAGAGGTATTCGATAAAGAAGTACTGGAACTTACCAAGCAATTGGTGACTGTTTGCCAGAAGCATTTTACCCATGAGGATGTAAAAGAACTGATCAACTTTTACGAAAGCTTCGTCTGTAAAGAGCATATTCTAATTTAACATCTTTAGTGCGGTCAATAATAAAATATCATGACTAATTTTTTTTATGAATTATAACCTCACTATAAATGCAATCAACTAACAAAATTAGCAAAATGAAAAATCTAAAAAGTATTGAAACCGTATTTGAATCGAAGGATTTATTATATGAAGACACTACTGTCTTGTTAAAAGAGACTGAGTGACAATTGTTTATAATTTAGTTCTTTGACATTTTTGTAATCATTGTTTGCAAGTAGCTCTTTTACAGGAGTTTTGTCCAGTAAGGATATGCCCAAAATTTGTAAAATTTCGTAGGTTGATCTGCTAATTTCCAATTGCTTTCCAATAATTGCCACCAAACAATAGGCAATTATCGCACAATAGAGTTGGGTCTTGACTGCATTTGGGGTATGTCTCCAGAAGCTTTTCACTTTCAAGTGCTGTTTTATCCACTTGAAAAACAATTCAACCAACCAACGATTCTTGTATAAAATGGCAATTTCAAGAGCTGACAGTTCTAAGTTGTTGGTTAGAAACACAAACTCAACGTCTGTTAGGCTATCGTAATACTTGATTCTTCGGAGTTTCTGAGGATAACGACCGAATGACTTTTGATTTGTAAAGGTTCCAATCTGGTCGCATTTAATACCAGCATCCTTATCAACTTTCTGAGAATACATTCTATTGAATCTAAGGTTATCCCTTGCCCTAAGAACAAAATAAGCTTCAGTCATTTGGATTTTGTATAGCCGTTCAAAGTCGTTATAACCTCTGTCAAAAATATAATAACTACCTTTTTCATAAGGGATTTGATCCATTGCATTAACATCATTAACAGAAGCTGTGGTGATGTAAATGAAACTTGGTATCTGAGTTTTAACATCATAGAGGGTGTGCATTTTTATGCCGCCTTTTGCTTTACGAAACTCGGCCCACCAGAAAACGCTTAAACAAAGATCAATTGTTGTGGAATCGAAAGCATAAACATTGCCATCGACTTTTACCTCAAAATCTGAACTTACACAAACTCTGCGGGCATAATCAATCAGATGACAGGCGAATTCTTCATATATCTTGTAGTTCCTGCGGATGTTTGCTTTTGCAAGGGTTGAAAGGGCAACGTTTGAACCAAGTCCCAAATGATAAGATTTCGCCTTGTGTGCATCAATGGCAACGATCAAGTCGCGAAGACTATCCCGATTGGTAAGCTGGCCAAAAACCATACATAGCATCTGGTTTCAACAGGTAAATGTTCGGATATGTTTGTTCCCATTATGCTTCTGGACGATACGGTCAAATACCCTTCTATGTTGTAATCCAAATTTTTCATTCTTTATTTTTAAACTATTTTTCTACTATTCAGTAAGTTAACTTTTTAAATCCCTAAACCTTTGGGCAATACAGAGCCTGAGGGTTTCCCCTCTTGGTTTAATTATGCTGGGCTTTTGCCCAGCATAATTTCTAAACCTTCGGTGTAAAACTTCACCTTCGGGTTCCCCTCTTTTGTATCAAATACCGGTCTATAAAAACACCCTTCTATCAACGGACATGGTGCAACCAGCCGCATTCCTGTGTTCAATTTATTATAGATAAGAGCTGTGGCCTGCGTGTAACGGACACCCTATCAGGGGCCGCAAGGGGCGGAAAACAGTCTCTTTATCATGGAGTAGTTTTTACAACCAGTTTTGATGTTATAGCACTGAATGTACATATTCTGTTTCATTTTTCATTACATATCTTATCCTGTTTAGTAATTTTTTTGCTATCCGGATGATGGCTTCCGTTGGTTCCATCCGCTTGCAAAGTAAGGCATAGCTATATAACAGCGACGGGTCTTTTCTCGATGCCATCCAGGCTGCCTCTACAAGAATGCTGCGTAGAAAACGGTTGTTGCGCCTGGTGATACGACCAACATTCTCCTTTTCGCCCGAGGAGTTGGTTGATGGTACCAGTCCCACGAATGAACAAAGTTGGTCAAGGTTCCTGAACCGAAGGATATCCTCCATTTCGGTCAAAAGTGTAATGGCCGATATCAGGCCGATTCCCGGGATGCTCTGCAATAACCTTAGTTGCTGTGAATATTCCCCATTCTGGACAACCTGACGCAAATGCCGGTTGACCTTTAACAGTTTCTTTCGCAGCAGTTCTGCCGTATCGACTGTGTCCTCGAGTACCATTTTGCCATGTACCGTTGATAATTCAACTGCGCTTAACCACCGGGTGAACCTCCCGAACCAATGCGTTGAGGTGCCGCCCAGTTCCATTGGAATTTGTATGCCGTTAAAATAAATGAACGACTTGATCCTGCACTTATGGCGGCTGATTTCTTTTACCAGCGTTTTGCGGTAACGAACCAGACCACGCAGTTCTTCCATCCCCTTGCCCGGAACATAGATGCCCACCAGTTCACCGTTACGGAGCGATTTGGCGATCTTGCGACTGTCGCGTTTGTCTTCCTTCTGCCGCTTTTCTTTGTCGGTGGTAGGTATATCCGCAGGATTGACCACCAGATTGTGTATCCCAAAACCCGCAAGTTCGCGATGGGCGCTGAATCCGCAAAAACCTGCTTCGTAGGCTGAATGGTATACTGCCCCGGGAAAATTCTTCCGCAGGTAATTCCACAGGGTTTCTGCATTCGGATCTTGTGAAAATGTTTTATGTTCCCGGTCTCCCAACATGATGGTTACCTTCCAACTCTTTAAATGAATATCAATTCCGGCATAAACGTTTTGCCCGTTAAAATCAATTGTCGTACCTTTAGCTAGCATAAGTCTTCGTTTTTTGTTTTGTTTCTTTTTCAAAAACTAAATTTACAAAAACACAGAAGGCTTATGCATTGCGCACTTACAAACATACAGCCTGCGTGGCAAGAATTCAGTAATCTGAGCAAATACAAACTTTCCCTGGTTCATTTTTTACAATTTTAAAACCGAAGAAAGTCAATTGAAATCGTCACGCTACAAAAAACGCTGCAAATAAATGATTATCAAATTTTTCAAAGAACGATTTAATATTTTAACGAGACACTAGTGATATGAAGATATGAAAAAGATCAGGGGAGGAAATGAAAAAGCAGCCAAATGCAAAAAAGATGGGAATGTTAATCCTCCCTCAAAACCCAAATAGTAAGAATCTTTAAAAAGACTGCTTCATCTTTCTTTCGCTGTTTGAAGAAAAAGACAAGATGAAGCGGTTTTCCGATTTCATTAGTTTTTATTTTTACTTTTTTATATGATACTTTCCAGGTTTAATTATTTACTCAACTCTAAGAAATATGGTTTCTTTATCTATAACTCGGTTGGTAACAGTTTCCATAAATTGAGTAATGAATTGTTTTTGCAATTAATACAGATTGAAAAAAAGCCAGATATTATAAAGGATATAGAGCAAGAAACTTTACGCTTTTTAATTCGGAATAAAATAATAGTGGACGAACTTGATGACGACAAATATATAATACAAAAGAAATATTTGTCTTATGCAAATTCATTTTCAATTGATTCATTGGCAGTTGTACTTGTCCCTACTCTTAATTGTAATTTTGCTTGTCAATATTGTTACGAGAATAATTTACCTATGGAAATTATGGATAAAAAAACACAGGGAAAAGTTATTCAATTCATCGAATCATTTAAATATGCAAAAGAGAATGTGAAACTATGTTGGCATGGAGGAGAACCTTTAACCGCTTTTAATGCAATGGTAGGTTTATTGGAAATGTTATATTCAAACTCCAATATTAACATTACACAACATGACTTGGTAACCAATGGGTACTTATTAACAGAAGACAAAGTGAAAGTTCTCAAAAGATATAATTTGAATGCTATACAAGTCACAATCGATGGAATGGAAATAGATCATAATAAGAGTCGTCCATTGAAATCGGGTATGCCAACATATAAGCAAATTATAAAAAATGTAGAGTACATATTACAGAATTTTCAAGAGTGTTTTGTGAAAATTAGAATAAATGTCCATAAGGACAACATGGATAATGTATATTTATTGTATAACGAATTAGTGAATAAATGGGAAAATTATAATTGTTATATATATATGATTTATGTTTCGCCTAATGATCATTGCAAGGTGGAATGTATTAAATTAAGCGATAGAGTTTCCTTTTTTAAAGATTTGTACAGAAAACATGGAATAAATAACATTGGGTTTTTTCCACAAAAACAAGAATATGGATGTTCGGCCACAGATCAAAATAGTTATATCATTGGTCCAAAGGGAGAATTATATAAATGCTGGGTTGATGTAGGTAAAAAAGAACGGGTTATAGGTACTTTAGATGATGAATTAACGAATTTACATCTTGTAGCTGAATATCTTGTTGGAACCGATATGTACAATGATGAAAAATGTGTAAAATGCTTTTTATTTCCGATATGCGATGGGGGATGTAATTTAGCCAGATATGAAACAAAAATGAATAAACAACAGGCTGATAATTGTCCCATAAATATAGATGATTTTTCAACTCTTTTGGAACTAGCCTATGAAAAAAGAATAAATAATCAGCATATTAGCTATTTCAATGTGTTTGATGCCTGATTTTTAAAGTTGTTATGAAACAATTATTTAATGTAATTATTTTTCTAACATTGTCATTGGTTGGTTATTCTCAATATGTCGTCTCAGGAATCGCGATTAATGTCAATAATGAAAAACTGGATTATTTTTATGCTATTCTTTTAAGTAAAACGGATTCTTCATTTGTGGTTGGTGGGGCTTTTGAGGATGGTAAATTCGAATTGTCGGTTAATAGAAATGCAGAGTATATCTTGTCTATATCAAATGTGGGATATTTAAAATATTTTATGCCTATCGATTTTAGGAGATCACAACATATCGAACTTGACCCGATAGTTTTAAAAGAATTGACTTTAGACGAGGTTACTATTAACGCTAAAAGATTTGCCTTCAAAAAAATAAATGGGATGACAGTGATGAATGTTGAATCTACATCGTTGAGTCAGGCTGGTACTGCTATTGATGTATTGAAACGAACTCCTGGTTTAATCGTTGACCAAAGCGACAATGTGAATGTTTTTGGGAAAGGAAGCCCTAAAATATATATAAATGGGAAGGAAGTAAAGAGCAACGAAGAACTTAAATTGCTGCAATCGGACAATATTAAAGAAATTAAAATAGACAAAACTCCGGGAGCTGAATATGATGCGGAAACAAGGGCTGTGGTATTGATCGAAACAAAAAGAGCAGCTTCCGATTTTTTTAGCGCTGAAATATATAATCGGTCTTTTGCAGGTAGAAAATTAAGTGATCAAACCGGATTACAACTTAACAACAAGGTTGGTCGTTTTACTAACTATATGAGTTATCAGTTGTTTGACTATAATAGTAAAAAATATTCTCAGGATTATGAAATTAATGAAAGACCAGCTTATACCCAATCTAATATTTCAAGTAGTTACAATAATTACCACAATCTAAATCATTCTCTTGCTCTGGCCAGCGATTTTGCTATTGATTCCATCAATAAATTGTCAATTCAATACAATGGAAATAAAACTAATGAGACTTGTGAAACAAATGGTACCCAAGCAATATCCAAAACAAATACTCCTGGAACATTTAGAAAAACGATTCGTTCCGAAAATGGAGATAAAATAACAAATTCATCTTCTGTAGGTTATAATGGTAAATTTAGAAATAACAATGTATTGGTTTTGCAATATGATTTTGCAAACAATAAGTTTGATGATCAGAATCATATCAAGGAAAATAATTTTAACCATAATAGTTGTAACGAGTACCTAATAACTAATAACAGAAATTATAACGTTAATGCTATTAAATCTGATTTTGAGTTTCATAACTTTCATTTTATTGATATTAAAGGAGGACTAAAAGCAAGCTATTTACACAGCAATAGTTCCACCTTGATGATGAATCTTGCAAATGTTGACACTTTGAATAATGAAAGGGACAAAATTACAGACAAAATAATGGCAGGATATATTGAACTGAACAGAAAAAACGATTTATACAATTTTAGTCTGGGATTAAGATTCGAACGGACAAAAAGCATGGCTTATCTCAATGGAGAAAGCGTATTGGATACCAGTTATTTCAATCTATTTCCTTCCGCAACAATGGAAGCGAAGGTAAGCGATAACTTGTCCATCTCATTGAAATATAATCGAACCATTGACAGACCAACATTTGAAGAAATAAACCCCAATATTTCTTATATTGATTCGCTGGCCTATTCTCAGGGGAATCCGTTAATCCGGCCAATTTACAGTCAAAGTTTTTCCCTCGAATTTTCATTATTCGGAAATACTTATTTAAGTGGTGAATATGTGAAAAATAGAGATGAACGAACTATGACAGCATTTAACGATGCGGTTAATGCCGATATCCTTCGGTATTCATATATTAACATTCCGAAAAGCGAACATTTAAACTTTGAGTTATCCCACGAATTTGCAGGGAAAAAAATGAGTTCAAATTCAAGTGCTGGTATTGATTTTCCATTTTTGAATATCCTCTTTCAAAATGAAAATCGGAAGGTTCGCCAGCCAATCTGGTATATAAGTATGAATATTGATTATACGATAAACAAAAAAATGACTATCTATTGTAACACCACATACCAAAGTAAAGGTGAAGATTTGATTACCTATTTGGGAGAGACATTCGATGTGTCAATGGGCATTAATACCAACTTTTTTAATAAAAATATATTAATCGGGCTTCAAGTTAACGATTTATTTAATAAAACAGACATGACATGGGAAGACAAATATGGAAACATTATTTCGGGTCAACGGCCTGACTTTGATTCAAGATTATTTAGATTTTCAATAAAATATAGGTTCAATGACTTTAAAGATATTTTTAAGTCGAATTCAAACGTTGAGGATGAAGTAAAAAGATTTGAACAACGAAGTAGATGAAGTTTCCTAAAGAAATACAGTTGGATGCAATGGATTGTGGCCCGGCTTGTTTGAAAATGATAGCCAAATATTATGGGAAACATATTTCATTGGATTTTGCAAGAAAAATTACATATAAAGCCAAAGATGGAGTCTCTTTATATGCTATTAGTGATGCGGCTGAAAATATTGGTTTTAAGACAGTTGGCGGAAGTTTAACATTAAGTAAGCTTGTGCATGAGGTTCCATTACCGTGTATCCTTCATTGGAATCAAGACCATTTTGTTGTACTCTATAAGATAAAATCTAAGTCAGTTTTCAGCAGTGAATTGAACTTCTATATATCAGATCCAGCTTGCGGTTATATCCTATATAATGAACTGGAATTTAAGACTAGTTGGTTGAGTACACAGTCTAATCTGGAAGATAAGGGAATCGTATTATTACTAGAACCAGCCAATAATTTTAATAGTCAAAATGAAAGGAGAGCAAAAAACAGAGAACTGAGTTTTTTGTTTAATTATTTCAAACGCTATAAGAAGTTGTTATATCAGCTTTTAGCAAGTCTATTATTAGGTAGCCTATTTCAATTAATTTTTCCATTTCTTACACAGGCAATTGTTGATAATGGCATCGCCAATAAGAATGTCAGCCTTATTTATTTGATACTAATGGCTCAAATGATGCTCGTTTTGAGCAGAATGTCCGTAGAATTTATACGTCGTTGGATTCTTTTACATATAAGTACTAGGATTAATGTGTCGCTTTTATCTGATTTCTTTATTAAACTCATGAAATTATCCATGAGTTATTTTGACACTAAACTCACAGGCGATTTACTACAACGAATGGAAGACCATGAACGAGTCGAGCGTTTTATTACTAGCCGAACGCTTGATACTTTGTTCTCATTTTTTACTCTGCTAATATTTGGGGCAGTTTTGTTTACTTATAGCCTTGAAATTTTTATAGTATTTACATTTGGCAGCAGTCTTTATGTTTTTTGGATATTCTTTTTCTTAAAAAAACGTCGCCAAATAGATTACAAGCGTTTTGAAATCCGAGCCAAAGAACAGGGGAAGACATATCAACTAATACAGGGAATGCAGGAAATAAAACTTCAAAATGCAGAAAAACGTAAGCGTTGGGAATGGGAAGATATACAGGCTGATATGTTCAAAATAAATACAAGTTCATTAAAACTTGAACAAAAACAGGAGGCAGGGAATATATTTATCAATGAGAGTAAAAATATTTTAATAACAATTATTGCTGCATTAGCTGTAATTCATAATGAAATGTCTTTGGGAATGATGCTGGCAACACAATATATTATTGGTCAGTTAACATTGCCTATAGAACAATGTGCACAATTGATACATGATTATCAGGACACCAAAATTAGCATGGAACGGATAAACGAAATACATCAACAACAGGATGAAGACGAAAATAAAGAGAATGATATTCAATCTATTCAAGATAAGGAAATTGTAATAGAAAATTTAACATTTCAATATGAAGGTCCAAGTTCTCTCAAAATCCTAGATAATATAGATTTAACTATTCCACAGGGTAAAGTAACAGCAATTGTTGGGGTTAGTGGTAGCGGAAAAACTACATTGATTAAACTATTATTGAAATATTATAAGCCAGTTAATGGATCAATAAAAGTTGGGCAAATAAATTTGGAGGATTTTAATTCTACTTGGTGGCGCAATCAATGTGGTGTAGTTATGCAAGATGGATTTATATTTTCGGAGAGTATTGCTCTTAATATTGCGGTTAGTTCCAATGATATTGATATAGAAAAGTTATTGAATGCTGCAAAAATTGCTAATATTCACGAAACAATAATGGCTATGCCTTTAAAATATAATACAATTATTGGTGCCGATGGGCAAAATTTAAGTCAAGGGCAACGCCAAAGAATACTCATTGCAAGAGCAATTTATAAAAACCCAGATTTCCTTTTTTTAGATGAGGCAACTAATGCACTAGATGCTAACAATGAAAAAACAATAGTTGAAAATTTGCAAACCTTTTATGAGGGAAAAACGGTAATAATTGTTGCCCATCGTTTAAGTACCGTAAAAAATGCGAATCAAATTGTTGTACTAGATAAGGGGCAAATTGTTGAATATGGCAGTCATAACGAACTTACAAAACAGAAGGGCGCGTATTATAATCTTGTAAAAAACCAATTAGAATTGGGCAGTTGATTATGGATAATGATAATAACATAGAACTTCGTAGCGAGAAAGTACGAAATATCATAGGACAAATACCGCCTCAAATTATACGGACCGGTGCTTCGGTTTTTATTATTATTTTCTTTTTTTTAGGTTTAATTCTTTATAATTATAGATTTCCATCTAAAATTAAAGGTAAGGCTACTCTTTGGTATAGTAATGATAGTATTAGGTATTCAATATTAATACCAATACATCAAGCTAAAAGTTTAAATACGAATCAGATAATTACTTTTAGATTAATAAATAATGAAGCTATTGATGCCGTGAAACTTAACAGTAGTTATACTTCAATAGATTCTAGAGTAATACTAAGTAAATCTGGTTCTTTTAAAATGATTTCTGGAAAATTCAAACAAAATGGAGTTTTCATTATGGATACAATAAATGCAGAGGCAACGATATTTGGAGATAGCATAAATGTCATACAATGGATTTTAATAAAATAATCTAAATGCTAATTTTTTTTCTATATTATTGTATATTAGATATCTAAAAGCCAGAATTATGAAACGAAAATTTAATTGTAGCCCTTTGGCCATGTTGATGGCATCGCTTACCGTGGCCGACCATCTTGACACCGAGAAAGAAACTTTTGTAAACGAAGACCCCCGCTTTGCCGATCCTTTTTCCAGCAGTTTTCGCGATTTGGTAAACAACGTGTTGCAGGTAAACTACGGGATTGATACCCACGAGGCGCTAAAACAACAAACCCAGGCCTTAAACGAACAAGGCGGCCTGGCGCACGACGACCTGAAAATGGTAAAAACCCAGATTGAACGGGGCTTTCGTTCGGTGGGTGGCAAAAGTCAGTTGGTTTTGAATAAACTGGGCTTCACAGCCTATTGGAGCAAGGCCTCGAACAACAACCAAGCCATGCTAACAGCTCTCTTGCTTGCTTTTCGCAACAACCTGAACCCCGAATTGCGGGCCGAACTGGTGCAAAACGGGGTAAACCCGACACGCATCGACCGCCTGATTGCCGCCGCCGACAGCCTTACCCAAGGTAACATTACCCAGGAAACCCTGAAAGGCACCGCCAAGCTCGATACCGAAAAGACTGTGCTGGCGTTGAACGATATTTACGACCGCGCCATGGATATTTGCGCCATCGGGCAAGAACTTTTTAAAAACGACAAGTTGAAAAAGGATATGTTTGTGTTTAGCAAGCTGGTCAAACAACAAAGCGCGGCAGGAGCAGGCAGTAATTCGGGAACGGAAGGCGACAAACCAGACACCGAAAAGAAATAATACCGAATAGATTTTAAAACAGTTCAATCCATCGTGGTATAAAGCAACAACGCCGGGGGACAAGAAAAAATTGTCTCCCGGTTTTTATAAATAGGAAACAGGTAAGGGTTCGTAGAAATAGATAAATGGAATATGGAAAAGGCAGAATAAAGAATAGAAATGGGAGAATGAAAGACGTAAAAGGTTGAATTGGATATAGAAAATGGAGAATGAGTGATGGAAAAATGGAAAGGGCAAGCGGAAAAGATAAAACGAATAATGGAAAAGGTAGAATTGGAATTGGAAAGAGATAAATTAAAAATAGAAATAAGAAAGCGAGAAATGGATAAGGCAGAATGGTAGTTGGATAAAAAACCACAAAGACACATAGAACACAATAGAAAAATATTTTAATAACTATGTGGTCTATGTGTCTATCTGGTTCAAACCCGAGTATTTTAAGATATCAGGACTAACGCCCCTGAATTGCACTTACAAATCGATTAACGCAGAAAAATTGGAAATAAAATGCGAAACAATGAAGGCTGAAATTTTAACAATATCGTTCGTTTCAATAATCTTTATTGTAGGGGTTGCATTTTGGTAAAACCGCTTAGCCTATTTAATAAATCAAATCCGAAACACAGAGTTTTAGTCCACACCTCGTATGCAATACTTTACTATCTTTGCCGGAAATTTTCTAAAAATTTTAAAAAGTTCGATAAGATGAGTATAGCTGAATTAAGCGAACAGGAGATTGTGAGACGCAACTCCCTGCAAAAAATGAGAGATATCGGAATTGAACCTTATCCTGCACCCGAATTCCCGGTAAATGTTACAGCTCAAGAAATTAAAGACAACTATAACCCTGAATTGAATAACTACCAGGAAGTTGTTGTGGCCGGACGTTTAATGAGCCGCCGGATCATGGGGAAAGCTTCGTTTGCCGAGATTCAGGATTCAACCGGAAGAATTCAGTTATACATCAGTCGCGACGAAATTTGCCCGGATGAAAACAAAGACTTATACAACGAGTTCTTCAAAAAACTGCTTGATATTGGCGACATTATTGGAGTAAAAGGATATGCTTTTATCACTCAAATGGGCGAGTTGACCATACATGTGAAAGAGGTTCATATGTTGAGCAAATCATTGCGCCCGCTCCCTATTGTAAAAGAAAAAGACGGACAGACTTTCGATGCTGTTACCGATGCCGAGTTCCGTTATCGCCAGCGTTATGTCGATTTAATTGTTAATCCGCAGGTAAAAGATACTTTCCTGAAACGGACAAAGATTATCAATACCATGCGCCAGTTCTTCAACGAACAAGGTTACCTCGAAGTTGAAACTCCTATTTTACAATCGATTCCCGGAGGAGCAACAGCACGTCCGTTTATCACGCATCACAATGCACTAAATATTCCGTTATACCTGCGTATTGCCAACGAGCTTTACCTGAAACGTTTGATTGTTGGCGGGTTCGATGGTGTTTACGAATTTGCCAAAGATTTCAGGAACGAAGGAATGGATCGAACTCACAACCCGGAATTTACCGTAATGGAGATTTATGTAGCCTATAAAGACTACAAATGGATGATGAACTTTACCGAAGAAATGATTGAACGGGTTGCATTGGCTTTGCATGGCACTACCGAAGTTCAGTTGGGCGATAAGGTCATCAATTTTAAACGCCCTTTCAAGCGGGTAACCATGTACGAAGCCATTAAAGAACATACAGGTTACGATATTGCCGGAAAAACTGAAGATGAATTGCGCGAAATATGCAAAACGCTGGGCATCGAAACCGACCCGACGATGGGTAAAGGCAAGTTGATTGATGAAATTTTTGGCGAAAAATGTGAACACAATTATATCCAGCCAACATTTATTATCGACTACCCGGTTGAGATGTCGCCACTGACCAAGAAGCACCGCTCGGTTGAAGGTTTGACCGAACGTTTCGAGCTGATGGTAAACGGGAAGGAATTGGCCAACGCCTATTCCGAATTGAATGACCCGATTGATCAGCGTGAGCGTTTCGAAGATCAGCTCCGCCTCTCGGAAAAGGGCGACGACGAAGCAATGTTCATCGATCAGGATTTCCTGCGCGCGTTGGAATACGGTATGCCGCCAACTTCAGGAATGGGCATTGGAATCGACCGCTTAACTATGTTTATGACCAACAACCTTTCTATCCAGGATGTATTATTCTTCCCTCAGATGAAGCCTGAAAAGACTGCGGATGCGGTTGACCCGGATGAAAAATTCATTGAAACAGGGATTCCGGCAGAGTGGATTCCGGTAATCAGGCAAATAGGGTTAAAAAAAGTTAAAGATTTGAAAGAAATTAAAATCGGGAAGTTTTTTAACGACATTTGTGGATTCAACAAAAAGAATAAGCTTGGACTTAATAATCCAACCTTGGAAGAAGTAACTAAGTGGTTGGCTTAAATCTGTAAATTTGGTAATGTTTTCAAACTCAAAAATAGCGGTTGTTGGAAGCGGCAGTTGGGCTACTGCATTAGCAAAGATTCTCTTGCATAATGTCGAAAGCCTAAACTGGTATTTCAGGAACCCCGACAATATTGAACAATTTAACCGTTTTAAGCATAATCCCAGCTATTTGCGCGGCGTCGAATTTGATACTTCGAGGCTTAATTTCTTTACCGATCTGAATAAGGCCATTGAAGATGTTGACATCATTATTCTTGCAATACCTTCAGCTTTTTTGAAAGACGCTTTGTCGGCGGTGACCGTTGATTTAACGCATAAATTTGTTGTTTCGGCCATTAAGGGAATTGTGCCTGAAGATAACCTGATTGTGGGGCAGTATTTACACCAGTATTTCAATATCCCATACGAGCGGATTGGTGTAATTGCCGGTCCTTGCCACGCTGAAGAAGTTGCGCTCGAACGCCTTTCGTATTTAACTATAGCTTGCCCTGATGTGAAAAAAGCCAGGGCTTTTGCTTTTAGGCTGGAATGCCCGTATATCCGCACCCATGTTTCCGACGATATTTATGGTACGGAGTATGCTTCTGTCCTGAAAAATATTGTAGCGATAGCCTCTGGTATTGTGCATGGATTACGTTATGGCGATAATTTCCAGGCTGTATTAATATCGAATGCCATTCAGGAAATCAAGCGTTTTGTCGATAAAGTTCACCCGATTACCCGTGATATTAAAAGTTCTGCATATTTAGGCGATTTATTGGTGACTGCATATTCTCAGTTTTCGAGAAACCGTACTTTTGGTACCATGATTGGCAAAGGCTATTCGGTACGTTCGGCCCAGCTCGAAATGCACATGGTTGCCGAAGGATATTATGCAGCTAAATGTATCAAGGAAATTAATGAAGAATTCAGGGTTAATATGCCTATTGCTGAGGCTGTTTACAATATCTTGTACGAAAATATTTCGCCGTCTATCGAAATTCGTTTGTTAACCGAAAACCTTAGATAAAACCCTTTTTAATTCGTAGAAATGGATAAAATTTCGTTAAATTTTAATAAGACTTTTGATTTTGTTTCAAAAGACTCGATTTTGTCATACAAAGACTCGATTGAGAAAAGTAATTATGCGCTTTTCAATAAAACAGGAAAAGGCAGCGATTTTTTGGGCTGGACAACTTTGCCAGGCTCAATTTCGGAAGCAGAACTTGCAGATTACGAGGCTACTGCCGCTAAGTTAGTTGCTAAGAATATCGATATTTTTGTCGTTATTGGCATCGGTGGGTCGTACCTTGGCGCTAAAGCCGTTGTTGACGCGCTTTCCGACAGTTTTGCTCACCTGAAAACACGTAAAAATCCATTTATCCTGTTTGCTGGTCAGAACATTAGCGAAGATTACCTTTTTGAACTTCGCGAATTACTGAAAACCAAAGAATATGCAATGGCTGTAATTTCAAAGTCGGGAACTACAACTGAACCAGCTCTGGCTTTTCGTTTGCTGAAACAGGACATTGAAGAAAAATACGGCAAAGCTGAGGCAACTGAACGTATTGTTGCCGTAACCGACGAAAAACGCGGAGCATTGCGCTCGTTGGCTACAACCGAAGGTTATAAAACCTACGTTATACCAGATGATGTTGGTGGCCGCTATTCGGTGCTTACACCTGTTGGTTTGCTGGCCATTGCTGTTGCCGGCTTCGATATTCGCGCGTTGGTAAGAGGAGCTGTTGATATGCAAAATGCTTCGGGAGTAAATGTTCCTTTCGAAGAAAACTTGCCTGCACAATATGCTGCCGTTCGTAACGAACTTTATAAAAGCGGTAAAAAGGTTGAAATTTTAGTGAATTACAACCCCAAACTTCATTTCCTGGCCGAGTGGTGGAAACAGCTTTATGGCGAAAGCGAAGGAAAAGATGGCTTAGGTATCTTCCCCGCTGCCGTTGATTTTTCGTCGGATTTGCATTCCATGGGTCAATACATTCAGGAAGGAGAACGTACCTTATTCGAAACTGTGCTTTCCATAGCAAATCCTGATCGTGAAGTTCGCATTCCGAAGGATTCGGAAGATTTGGATGGGTTGAATTTCCTTGCCGGCAAGCGTGTTGATGAAGTGAATAAAATGGCTGAATTGGGTACTGCAATTGCTCATGTTGATGGTGGTGTACCAAATATCCAGGTTGTACTTCCGAAGTTAAACGAATATTACCTCGGGCAGCTGATTTATTTCTTTGAGCTGGCTTGCGGTTTAAGTGGCTATACTTTAGGTGTAAATCCGTTCGATCAGCCTGGTGTTGAGGCATATAAAAAGAATATGTTTGCCTTATTGGAAAAACCGGGCTACGAAGAGGCGACAAAAGCAATTAAAAAGCGTCTGTAATTCGAAAAACCCTATAATTTTGAAAGAGAAATCTCGCGTTGAGGTTTCTCTTTTTGTTTTTCTATGGCATTCACAAAACAGGAGTGGAAAGGTTATGCTTTTGCATTGTTTGGTACGGTTGCATTTTCGAGCTTATATGTATTTAGTAAAGCCGGATTAAATGAAACAACATTTGTTCAGTTCGGATTGTATTACTTCGGAATAGGTTTTCTTCTGAACTTGTTATTTTCTGGCTTTACCGGGAAAATAAAGGCTTTGAGGCAAACTCCACGTTCAACCTATCTGTTATTGTTTTTGCTCGGAGTTATTGATATCGTATCCAATTTCGCTTTTTTTATGTCGATTCAGGCAATTCCCGACCCTTCGGTTGCTTCTTTTCTTGGCAATCTGTTCCCGGTTTTCCTGATCGTTCTTAGTTTTTTTCTTTTGAAAGAGCGATTTTCCGTACTGGAAGCCATTGGTGCTGTTATTGCTATTTCAGGAGCATTTACAGTAAGCTATACCGGGTCGTTCGAGATCGAAAAACTTCTGATTCCCGGAACTGGCTGGGTGATCATAAATACATTTTTCGCGGCATTAATTGGCATTATTGCCCGAAAGAATACGAACAAAGCTAGTCCTGAAATTTTTAACTTGAATTCGAATGGATGGATATTTCTGTTCTTTCTCGTTTATTTTTTTTACAGCAAAGAGTCGGTTCATATTTCGGCGCGGGCATTTCAGAACATTGCGCTTGCTTCGTTTTTTGGAGCATTTGCGGCTTTGTTATCGTTCTTTTATTCTTACCGCTTCATACCCGCTTCGCGTTCGTCGATAGTACAGAGCCTGAAGGGAATTTTTGTACTGGCTATTGCTTTTCTATATTTCGGGAAATTTCCTGAACCGATTCAACTAATTGGCGGTGGAATTTCGGTGTCAGGTGTTTTGCTTATGACGATGTCGCAGGCTGGACTAATTTCCTTTGGCCGGAAATAATTGGTTGGTAATAAACTTCTTCCTGGTGCAGAGAAAGACCTTAGTCCAGTGAGATAGAATTTCGGTTTATCGATTGGCTCATGAAGTCAAGAATCTCCGATTTTTCAATGGGCGAAGTTGCTCCAGTAGTTGTAGCAACTTTGGCGCCGGCGGCATTCCCAAACCGGAGCGCTTCAACAATGGGATGTCCATTCATGTAATAATGCACAAATCCGGCTGAAAAAGCATCGCCTGAACCCACGGTATCGCCTAAGCTGATTTGGTAGCCAGGATCATAAAAGAAGTCATTTTCTTTGGTCAGGCAAAAAGCGCCATTTTCGCCCAACGTGCAAAGGATCATGTCTAATTTATACTTTTCAATGGTTTCCTGGGCCAGATCTTTTAAGTTGGAGTGCCTTAAATTCAGGAGGTATTTGGTTATCAGAAGTTCATCGTTATTTGTTTTCAGAATGTTGGCCATACGCAGGCTGTCTTCGACTGAAGTTGCGGTATAGCACTTTTTCCGAAGGTTAATGTCGAAGAATTTAACTACGTCAGGCGCTTCGTGAATCAATTCGCGAAGTGTGTTTTTTGATATGCCGTAGCGTTGCACCAAAGTACCGTAGCAAACACAGTCGGCTTCGCTAAAGGCTTCCATCATCTCGGTATTGATTTCGATGTGGTCGTAAGCTACATCAGTCAGAATGCTGAAATCGGCGTTTCCTTGTTCGTCAACTTTAACTTTGACGGAGCCGGTCGGAAATTCGTAGTCAGTTTGTATATTATCATCCGAGACCCCCAGATTTTTTAGGGCCAGGCGAATGTCTTTTCCAGCTTTATCGTTTCCAACTTTGCTTATAAGAGTGCCTTTGTCTCCAAAAGAGTTTATTCGATAAATAAAATTTGCCGGAGCTCCACCCAACACCTTACCCGAAGGAAGAACATCCCAGAGTAACTCTCCAAATGCAGCAATTTTTTTCGGCATATTTTCGTTTTTTTGCAGTGGCAAGATAGAAAAAAAACATAAAAACGGGACTGTGATTTCTGCAATCTTTTATTTTAACAATTCTTAGCTTTAGATGTTAGCTCCTATTTGATTTCTAAATCAACAGATAGAGGATGAATTATTTGGCACACATATACTTATCGGGCGAATCGGAGCAGATGATTCTGGGTAATTTTATTGGCGATTATGTGAAGGGGAATAAATACCAGCAATATCCTGAAACTGTTGCTTTCGGGATCAGGCTCCACCGAAGTATTGATTTGTTTACTGATCAACACCCGGATGTGAAAAGCTGCATCAACCTGTTGAAGCCCGGATATGGTCGCTATGCCGGAATTGTTGTTGATGTTTTTTTAGATCATTTTCTTGCCGTAAACTGGAACCGGTATTCTATTTACACCTTGCGTGATTTTGCCCAACATGCTCATGCTATTTTTCTGTCCAATTTTTTGTTATTGCCCTTCAGTGTGAAGCAGTTTTTACCTTTCCTCATTCAGCACAAGCGACTTGAATCGTATGCCCGGGTTGAGAATCTACACCAGGTTTTGGAAATTATGTCGCGACGAACTTCTTTGCCTGGGAACGCAGATTGGGCAATACAAACTTTAAACGCTGAATATGAATTGTTTGAGACTCTGTTTCATCGATTCTTTGCAGAAATGATTGAATACGTTGAAACAGAGCACGATATTCGCATTTTGAGGCCAATTGATGGAGGCGAATGAATACGAATTTAGCGTTGGTTAAAAACTTAATTGTTCGAACCGGCTGGCATCGAGCCTGATAAAAATAAACAGGAGTAACGTGAACGACCACAATGACGATCCTCCGTAGCTGAAAAAGGGCAGAGGAATCCCAATAACCGGTGCCAGTCCAATGGTCATACCAATATTGACTGCGAAGTGGAAGAAAATGATGCAGGCAACGCAATAGCCATAAACGCGGCTAAACCTCGACCGGCTTCGCTCGGCAAGAAAAATGATTCGCATGAGCAGTGCCATGAAGAGCCCCACAACAACGGTTGATCCCAGAAATCCCCATTCTTCGCCTACTGTACAAAAAATAAAGTCGGTATCTTGTTCAGGAACAAAGTCGAATTTTGTTTGAGTGCCTTGCAAAAAACCTTTTCCGAATAATCCGCCCGACCCAATTGCAATTTTTGATTGGTTGACATTATATCCGGTGCCCAGTACATCCGAATGAATTCCTAATAGCTCGTTAATACGGTCGCGCTGGTGTTGTTCCATGATGTTATGAAAAACATAATCAACTGATACCGAGAATAAAACGCTGCCAAGATAGATGCCAATAAGTATAGCCAGGCTGTGTTTGCGTAAAACCATAGCCCAGGTAAAAAACATAGCCGATGTAAGGATGGCCGCTATCAGGATGAAAAATATAGGGCTAACTGAGCCTCCTAAAATGAAATTAAGACCCCAAAGTAGTCCAAATATGCCAAAGAAAACCCCTCCTCCAATTAATGTGCGTTGTAGTTTTTTCTTCAACAGGTAATTTATCACTAAAGCTGCTATGGATAAGATCAGGATGGTTATTAAAGGATCCAGGATCATGGTTAAAATGAAAACAATGGCAATGAGGAAGCTGAAAAACAGAACCAGTCCGTTTAATCCTTCGCGGTACAGTACGAGAATAAAAATGCCAAAAACGATAGCCGAGCCGGTGTCATTTTGAAGGAAAATTAGTCCAACCGGAATACACAGTATCGCGGCTAAACTTAGCAACGATTTGTAGTCGTGTATTTTAAACTCATAGGAACTGATGTATCGCGCCAGCGCCAGAGAAGTAGCCATTTTCATAAACTCCGACGGTTGAATGGAGAAATTCCCTAGTTGTATCCAGGATTTAGCTCCTTTAATCTCCGACCCGACAAGCAGAACAACCAACAGCACAAGGACCAACGATGCGTATATGGGAAAGGCAAACGTAACAAAAAATTTAGAGTCGGTATTAATCATCAAAACTGCAATGAAAATGGCCGCTCCAATCCACATCAATTGTTTTCCGTAGCGTTGGGTCATATCGAAAATACTCTTGTGTTCTTCGTTATAAACTGCGGCATATATGTTTATCCACCCGATTAACATCATAGCCAGGTATAACCCAATGGTTATCCAGTCCACATTGTCCCACACATTATTTTCCTGCTTTTCTACCATTTTATAATGTTTTCTTTACCTCTTTTACATCCAGCAAGTCGGTATCGATCAGTTTCTGTTCCAATTCCTTGTCTTTCGGAGCAATCGAATCATTCATGTATTTTTTCATAATGAGACCTCCTATCGGGGCGGCATAAGTAGCTCCAAATCCTGCATTCTCAATAAATACAACAACGGCTATTTTCGGATTATCTTTTGGCACAAACCCAACAAACGCTGAGTGATCGACCCCATGAGGATTTTGTACAGTTCCGGTCTTTCCGCAAACAATGTATTTGTCCTGCTTAACGGAGGACTGCAATTTGGTTTCCTCAACCACGGCTTGCATACCACCAATTACCGTTGCAAATACTTCAGGTCTGATTTTAACCGTTTTCTTTTCGTATTCAAGCACTTTCTCCTGACGGTCAGGCATTTGAATTGCCCGTACAACATGTGGCATAATGTAGTAGCCTCTGTTGGCAATCATGGCGCAAAGATTAACCATTTGTAGTGGAGTTGCTTCAATCTCGCCTTGCCCGATTGAAAGTGAGCGGATCGTTGTTGCATTCCAGTGTCGCGATCCATACCATTTATCGTAAAGCGCAACTTCAGGAATACTTCCTTTTACTTCCGACGAAAATTCGGGACTTAACTTTTGTCCAAATCCAAAGCTGGTGATAAAATCATGCCAGGTCTGGAAGCTCTGTTCCGAATTGCCATCGTGAGCCATAATCCTCCGAAAGGTATTCCAAAAAAATGAATTGCATGATTCGCGGATACCTTCGCGTACAGCAAGCGGACTGACATGGCTGTGCGTACATTTGATCGGAGTTGAATTCTTCCCTGCACAAGAGAAACGATCTTCCGGCGTAATGGCATTTTCTTCGAGAGCAATAAGCGCGTTTGCCAGTTTAAATGTCGATCCGGGCGGATAACGGCCTATAATTGCGCGATTCATCATCGGTTTATTAATTGAATCGCGGTCGAGAACGACGTAGTTTTTGCTTCGTTGACGGCCAACCATTAAGTTTGGATCGTAAGCAGGAGCGCTCACCATTGTAATAATTTCGCCGGTCGAAGGTTCAATGGCAACCACAGCTCCACGCTTGTTGGTCATCAGCAATTCGGCATAAGCTGTAAGTTTTGCATCAAGCCCCGTAATCAGGTTGTTTCCCAATATTGCGGTTGTATCTTCCTTCCCCTCGTTGTATTTTCCTTTGATTCGGTTGTGTACATCAACCATCGATTTCTGTATTCCCTTGATTCCCCTAAGTTCTTGTTCGTAAGCCTTTTCAAGACCTGTAACGCCAATGTAGTCGCCTGTCCGGTAGTATTTGTCCGACTCAAGCGTTTTCTGGTTTACTTCGCCAACATATCCTAAAACATGGGCCGCACTTTTGTTTGGATAGTCGCGCAGGGTTCGGTACTGAACAAAAAAACCTGGATATTTGTAAAGTTTTTCCTGCAACGGGGCATAAATATCGGGTGAAATTTGCGTAACAACGATAGACGGTTTATACGAAGAGTAAGCCCTTGCTTTTTTTATTGCTTCGCGCAGGTCAATTCGGTCGAGCTGGATAATATTGCATAATTCGGTTGTGTCGAAGCTTTTTACTTCCCTCGGAATAATCATCAAGTCGTAAGCAGCTTTGTTATAAACCATTAGGTTGTTGTTGCGGTCGTATATAAAGCCGCGTGCCGGATAGACGGTAATTTTGCGCAATACATTTCGCGTAGCAAACTGTTTGTACGTTTTGCTGGTAATTTGCAGTGTAAAGAGCCTGATGATGAAAATTGCACCAATACCCAAAAATATACCTAAAATGATAAGTCTTCGCTTCGAGAAAGTATCCACCGCTGCTAATTTTTGAAAATGATGAACTGGCTGCCCAAAATTATTAAAATTGAGAATAAACTGCTTAGTATCCAGCGGATTATTGTTTCGAATATGTCGCTAAACGAAAAAGTTTCAGCAAAGAATAAAATGAGGTGATGAACCAGCACGGCAATTACGATGTACTTAATAAAATTCGCAAAACCTAACTGGATCATATTCGGTGTAGTCCCTTTTTCAATTAATTCTCTGGAAGAGATAAGATTAGCTAATCCAGGTCTTATAAATCCGAGTAGCACAGTTGCACCAGCATGAATGCCGGGTGTATTGCCAAAAATATCTATGGTAATTCCAATCAGGAATGAAAGGCCAAGCAACAAATAACCCTGAATGTTAAATGGCAATAACAGGATGAAAAGTATATAAATATACGGGTTAATAAATCCGCTTATTTGAATATTGTTAAGAACAAGTACCTGAATCAGGACAAGTACAAAAAACATGATCACATATTTCCAAAAGTCTTTTATCATTCACCCACGTTATTTGACTCCAGTTTCTTCAATTCATCCTGTTTGTTATTTTTTACAACTTCAACATATTTCAGTGTTCTGAAATTGGTTGTTAATTCAACTTTGATGTTGTAAAAATTTGTCCCGCTTTCCTGGTCCCATTTCGTAATTGTTCCAATCATAATTCCTTCGGGGAAGATACTCGAATAACCACTTGTAACGATGGTATCGCCAACATTCACCATGATATGAAACGGAATTTCCTTTAAATCAGCGGTATTTGTGTGTTCTCCGTCCCACACCAGGTTCCCGAAATAATTATTCTTAGTTATTTTTGCCGGAATACTGAATCGCTTGTTCAAAAGCGATAATCCGGTCGCATAATTGGGCGATACATTTGTGATTACACCAACAACCCCATCGCTGCAAACGATGCCCATATCGGGTTTTATGCCTTGCCTGGAACCCTTGTTGATGGTTATGTAGTTAAATTGCTTGTTTACCGAGTTACTAATTACTTTTGCCGAAGTAAAAACGTATGCCGGAGCGTCAACCGTATCGAGCCGCATCACCGGATTTTTATCCTGAATCATGATTCGGCGCTGAAGTTGAGTTCTTAGCGCTGCGTTTTCAGCGGCCAGTTTCGCGTTTGTCCGGCTTAAGCTGAAATAGTCGTCGAGATGGCTCAAACGCTCATAAATTGAACCTACAATATTGTTGGTCGAATTTATAAATGTAACTCTTTGGTAATTGTTATAACTAACCAGCAACGAAAACGAAAATGCTTCCAGAGCCAGGAACATAAGCACAAAATAATTTCGTAATAAAAAACGAAATAAACTTCTCATTGGCCGGAAGTTTTACACTTCCCTTTTCAGAATTACCTGATCAGGAAAGAGAATTTGTTTACATTCTTAAGAGCGATTCCTGTACCACGGGCAACAGCGCGTAGCGGGTCTTCGGCAACGTGGAACTGAATATTGATTTTGTCGGTAAAACGTTTGGCCAGGCCACGAAGTAATGCACCACCACCTGCGAGCCAAATTCCACGGGAAACAATATCCGCGTACAATTCGGGCGGAGTTTGTTCCAGTGCGCTAAGAATAGCTGTTTCAATTTTGTTTATCGATTTTTCCAGGCAATGTGATATTTCCTGGTATGAAACAGGCACTTCAATAGGCAAAGCAGTCATTTGGTTTGGTCCCTGAACAACGTAATCTGGCGGTGGATTGTCGAGTTGAGACAATGCCGATCCGACATTAATTTTGATTTCTTCGGCTGTCCGTTCTCCAATTTTAATGTTGTGCTGGTGGCGCATGTATTCCATGATGTCGGCAGTAAGGTCGTCGCCGGCTATGCGGATCGATTTATTGGTTACCAAACCACCTAACGAGATAACAGCAATTTCGGTTGTTCCACCACCAATATCAACAACCATATTTCCTTCAGGAGCTTCAACATCGAGGCCAATACCAATAGCGGCAGCCATTGGCTCATAAATCATGTAAACGTCTCGTCCTCCGGCGTGCTCCGATGAGTCGCGAACGGCGCGGATTTCAACTTCCGTAGAGCCTGAGGGAATGCAAACAACCATCCTGAGTGATGGCGCAAAAAAGCGGGATTTCGGATTCATCATTCTGATCATTCCTCTGATCATTTGCTCCGCTGCGTTGAAGTCGGCAATTACACCGTCGCGAAGCGGGCGAATGGTTTTAAGGTTTGAGTGAGTTTTGCCCTGCATTTGCCTGGCTTTTTCTCCAATAGCTACAAGTTTTTCAGTTTTTAGGTCGATGGTCACAATCGATGGTTCGTCAACAACAATCTTATCGTTGTGGATAATAATGGTGTTGGCCGTTCCAAGGTCGATGGCTATTTCCTGGGTTAAGAATGAAAATAATCCCATTTGTATCCTTGTTTTTCTTTGTTTATAATCGAGTTAAAATCAATGGAAAATAGTCATTAGTCATAATCATTTTTTTTGAATGACTGTTGACCTTTTCTTTTTAATGTTTAAAGTGTCTCATTCCGGTAAACACCATAGCAATCCCGAATTCGTCGCAAGCCGCAATTACTTCTTCATCGCGGATACTGCCGCCAGGTTCAACGATGTATTTAATTCCAAATTCGTTGGCAGCTTCAACACTGTCGCGGAATGGGAAAAACGCGTCCGAAATTAATACAGAATCTTCAATTTTAATACCTTCTTTCTGATTAAATCTTGGAATTGTAAGTTGGCGAAGGCTGTCCAGCCGGTTAGGTTGTCCCATGCCTGCGCCTGTTAACCAAAACGATCCATCAGAATTTTCGGTTACCAAAGCAATTGCATTGCTTTTTAAATGTTTACATGCAACAATGCCAAACTTGGTTAAGTTCATTTTTGATTGGTCGAACTGTATTTGGGTAACATTCTTAAACTCAGTTTCCTGAGCTTCGTCTTCATCCTGAATTAGCAGTCCTCCGCTTATCGAGCGGTAAAGCTTTTCCCCGGCAACCTGTGGTTTAACCGGCGTTTCCAAAACACGAAGATTTTTCTTCTTGCCTAAAACTTCAAGGGCTTCTGAAGTAAAACCGGTTGCTATTATAATTTCGACAAATCGTTTGTCGAACCATTCGGCAATCGATTTGTCAACTTCGCCGGTGAAACAAATAATACCGCCATAAGCGCTTACCGGATCGCCAGCCCACGCTAATTCCAACGATTGTTTGATGTTGCCGGTAACTGCTAACCCGCATGGATTAAGATGTTTTACTACCGAAACAGCAACCTTATTTTCGATGTGCGTTACCGAATGAAATGCGTCGCTGGCTGATTTCCAGGCTGCATCGGCATCGAGCATGTTGTTGTACGAAAGCGCTTTGCCCTGTAAAACTTTTGCATTCGACAAGGTAACCGCCGAATTAGAGTTGTTAAATTTGAAGAAAGTTGCAGATTGGTGCGGATTTTCGCCATACCGCAATACCTGGCCTTCGTTTACACTGATTCGTGATTCTTCTCCTTTTCCGCCATCGAAGTAATTAAAAATGGCGCTGTCGTAATGAGATGAGGTTGCAAATGCCAGGCGGGCAAATTCCTTGCGATCGTCGAGCGAAGTGCTCCCGTTTTTTTCATTCAGTAAATCAAGAAGATGCTGGTATTGGCTTCGCGACGAAACGATAACAACGTCGTTGTAGTTTTTTGCCGCAGCGCGGATCAGTGAAATGCCGCCAATGTCAATTTTCTCAATAATATCTTCTTCCGAGGCTCCGGATGCAACAGTTTCTTCAAAAGGATAAAGATCAACAATGACCAGATCAATTTCAGGTATTTCGTATTTTGCAATTTGCTGTTGGTCGCCCTGGTTGTCGCGTCGGTTAAGGATTCCACCGAATACTTTAGGATGAAGGGTTTTAACCCGGCCTCCTAAAATTGACGGATAGCTGGTGAGCTCCTCCACCGGAGTAACCGGAATTCCTAATTCTTCAATAAACGATTGGGTTCCTCCGGTTGAATATATTTGAACACCTAATTTATCAAGTTTTTGAATTATCTGGTCTAACTTATCTTTGTGATATACAGAAATTAAAGCCGATTTAAGCGTTTTTAAGTCCTTCATTTATAATCCTTTTGAAATTAGGGCTCAAAGATAATAAAAACGGCTTGATATTTTCTTCGGAAGTTCTCACGAATTAAGCTTATTATAACATTAAGTCCGATTGCGGTTCTCGCTTTTCGGCTTGTAGTTCCTAACCAGTTAGTTGTTACCCGATAACCAAATGATAGTGCATGGGGATTATTGATTTTTTGTTTCTTTTTTTGAGTTGAAGTGTAATCTTTTTTGCAAAACGTCAACTAATTTCACGAAAAAATCAAGCTAAACAGATAAATGCTTATTTTCGAAAATACATTTAAAATATGCTAGTTGCCAGGTTAATTATCGAAAGTTTTTCGTTTGCATTTAGTTCTCTAAAGGCTAATAAATTGCGAACATTTCTTTCTTTGCTTGGGATAACCATTGGAATATTTGCCATTATTTCGGTTTTTACGGTGATTGATTCGCTCGAGAGTTACATTCGGAATAGCCTTAATTCGCTGGGCAATAATATGGTTTATATCCAGAAATGGCCCTGGACGCCACCTGAAGGCGAATCGGAATATCCCTGGTGGAAATATTTGAACCGCCCGGTTCCTAAGATTGAAGAGTCGGAAGAATTGTCCCGAAGATCAAAAAATATTGAGGCTTCGGTGTATTTCTTTGGTTTTAACCGAACTGTGCAATACGAAACCAGCACCGCCGAGAACACCGAAGTTTTGGCTACAACATATGATTTGATTAGAACCTGGAACCTCGAAATAGAAAAAGGACGTTATTTTACGGAATCGGAAATGAATTCGGGAGCCAACATTGCAATTTTGGGAAATGAAATTGCGACAAAGCTTTTTGATCAGGTAAATCCGGTTGGCCAATCCATAAAGGTTCAAGGGCATAAATTTCTTGTTGTTGGAGTTTATACCAAACAAGGAACCGACATGTTTGGAACCAGTATGGACAAGCGAATTCACATCCCGGTAGTTTATGCCATGAACATGGTTGATGTTCGGGACAGCGATCAGGGACAAACCATCAATGTGAAAGCAAAGCCCAATGCCGACAGGGATGAGTTTCTGGCAGAACTGGAAGGGATTATGCGGTCGATTCACCGGCTAAAACCAATGGAAGAAAACGATTTTGCTATTAATGAGGTGAGTGTTATTTCGAGCCGTTTCGATGCTTTTTTTAAGGTTTTTAACCTCGCAGGCTGGATAATCGGGGGATTTAGTATTCTGGTTGGCGGATTCGGAATTGCTAATATTATGTTTGTTTCGGTAAAAGAGCGCACTAAAATCATTGGTATTCAAAAAGCCATTGGCGCCAAAAAATATTTCATTTTACTCCAGTTTATTTTCGAAGCGGTTGTTTTGTCGCTTTTGGGCGGTGTTATCGGGCTTTTCCTCATTTTTATTGGCACCCTCATTTTTAGCTATGTCGCCGACATGACTATCGCGTTGACGATGTCGAATATTGTACTGGGGCTTACTATTTCAGGAGTAATTGGTGTTTTGGCTGGTTTCATTCCGGCGCTTTCGGCAGCAAGGCTCGATCCGGTTGAGGCAATAAACGCTGTTTAAGCAATCTGTAAGGTCTTGACATAATGTTTCCTTCGGCATTTGCTCTCTATTTCGAATCCTGTTCCCTTTTTTGAACAGAATGGAATAAATTATTTACGTTATTTCTTTTCGGGTTGTATAGTTTTCTCAGGGCGTAATCAAGTATTATAATAAATTTGGAGCAGTAATATTATTCAATAATCACTATGTCTGTAGCACACCGAAAGTCTGATTTTTGCCTGAATTGTAATACTCCATTGAGACCTGAAGACAATTATTGCCCTCATTGCGGCCAGAAAAACACCACGCATATCATACCTGTCAGGCATATTATTGTTGAAACTTTTGAGGATTTTTTTCATTTCGATGCCAAATTGTGGAATACCATTAAAATCACGTTCTCCAGGCCGGGAAAAATAACCGCCGATTACCTGGAGGGGAAAAGAGCACGGTATGTCCCTCCGGTGAAGTTTTATATATTCATTAGTTTCGTTTTTTTCTTATTGTTGGGTAAATTGAGCGACCATGCTATCGATGGTACCGAAAATGAACATGGACAAAAACAAAAAGCAACTGAGACCTCCGATATTACCCTCGGCGAATTATTAGGTGGCAAGAAGATATACCATAGTAACGATTCGACCGATTTGAGGACATTGGAGTTTACGTATGCTTCCAAAGAAGCCTTATTAAAGCAACTAAGCGGGCTAAATAAAGCTCCCGATTCGACGTTGAACAGACTATTGTTAATTAATGAGTTTGATACAACGAAGGTAAACCGCGATAAATTCAGAAAATTGTTGACCGGACTTCATGACCCCAAAATTGCACTCGATAGCCTTAAAAAGCACTTCCAAATTGTTGGAAATATAGATTTTGAGTCGAAAGAGGAATATGACCAGTTTCGGGCAGAAGTTAAACATTATTCAAATACCCAAATAGACTCGTTACTTAAAGCTCATCGGATGGAGCCCGGATGGTTTAACCGGCAGCTGGTGAAAAAGCTGGGGAAGTTTGACTGGAACGATGCTGATGACTTAAAGGAACTTAGCCATGCTGTATTGAAGAGTATTTCTCTGACTATGTTTATAATGATGCCATTAACTGCCATTTTACTTTTACTCATATTTTATCGAAAAAAGTACTACTACGAACATTTGATTTTTTCAATTCATACCCACACGATTTTCTTTCTGATATTTAGTTTTGTACTTATTGTACAGTTGTTTATCAGTGAAAAACTGGCTTCGAAGCTTTGGACTGGTGCATTGATCAGCAGTTTAATATACCTTATTTCGTCGCTTAAATATAACTACAAACAAACCTGGCGAAAAACGATTCTGAAGTTTATCTTAATGTCGGTTCCTTACTTTATTATCGGTTCAATTTTAACTTTGTTTGCTGTTTTATATGGGTTCCTGGCTTAATGTCTGAAACTGTTTTCTGGAAACTGATGTCAATTGGGGAAGGGGCTTACTTCGAGGTTTAAATGATCTGACATCCGTTTACCATTTTTAAACCATAAAAAGAGGTTCTTCAATTGTCGTACCATACTTTTTATTTTGCAAAAGTGATTTTGTAGCGGTCATCTCATTCCGAAAAATCGGCAATGGAGGTTTTTTATCGGTTGTTGTAAACTTATTAATCGTCAAAAACGGTTGTAGAGTTGGCATTTCATGTTGTTGAATGCACGAAGTATGCCCATTAATGGTTTAGGTAACTTGTTGAGCGGGCAGGGGAGGTTCTTTAATTGTCAACTTACATTTCTCAATTGGCGAAAGTGGTTCGTGAATCATCAACCTATACTTGTAATTCGACAAAAGTGGTTCGTCAATTGTCTTCCGGCAGTTGTATACTGCCTACTGCGACTGGTCACTGTTGTTCTGTTCTCCAATCATCCTTGCCAACGACTCAAATTCTGCCACACTTAACTGTTCGGGGCGTTTGTCGAAGATGGGGTTGGCCTTTAGCTCGTCATTGTTAAGCATACTTTTCAGCGAGTTGCGCATGGTTTTGCGTCGCTGGTTGAAAGCCATTTTTACGATGGAAGTGAATAGCTTTTCATCGCAATCGAGGTGCATTCGTTCGTTTCGGGTCAACCGGATTACACCCGACTTTACTTTAGGCGGCGGGGTAAACACATTTTCGTGCACGGTAAAAAGGTATTCGATATTGTAGTATGCCTGAAGCAGCACACTCAAAATACCATAGGTTTTCGATCCGGGCGGCTCGGCCAGTCGTTCGGCTACTTCTTTTTGCAGCATTCCGACCACTTCAGGTACATGGTTCCGGTATTCGAGAACTTTGAAAAATATTTGCGACGAAATGTTATAGGGGAAGTTCCCGATAATGGCAAAGGATTCGTCGAAATAGCTGTCGAGCTTCAAGCGAAGAAAATCGGCTGAGATAATGCGTTTTGTCAAATCAGGATAGTGTTTTTCAAGATATTCAACCGACTCCCTGTCGATTTCTACAACCGAAGTTTCATAGGTTGTATTTTGCATCAGGAACTGGGTAAGCACCCCCATGCCCGGGCCAATTTCCAAAACCTTGCGAACTCCTTCCGCACGAAGACTGTCAACGATTCGTTTTGCAATGTTTTTATCATTCAGAAAGTGTTGCCCAAGATTTTTTTTTGCCCTTACTAAAGTCATGGTGAAAGTTTAAAGTCAAAAATTTAAAGTCAAAAGATTCAGGTTGAAGTTCCAAACAAAAAATAACCCGGCGCGAATGAAACAATCTTTGAATCTTCAAATTAATGGCAGATTGAGTTCCTGATTGAAACAATTCTTTATTTTTGCGCATCTTTCGGATTAATCAGCAGAAAAAATGTGAATTGCCTTAATCCGTTCTTGCAAAAGTAGGTTAATTTTACGTCAATCAAAACTTCTGAACTTGAAATCGGGTATTATCAAAACATTCAAATTTGGCACTTTTTTCCTGCTGGGTATCCTTATTTTCTGGATGGTCTATAAAGATCAGGACATTGATCATATCAAAAGTATTCTTTCCAATCAGGTCAATTATTTCTGGATTTTTTTCTCGCTTTTCCTGGGTTTGCTTAGCCATATCAGCCGTACAATCCGCTGGAATCTGATGATTGAACCGCTTGGACGGAAACCAAAGATGTTGAATACTTTTCTGGCAGTGATGGTTGGTTACCTAATGAACCTGGCTTTACCCCGAATGGGCGAAATTTCGAGGTGTGGGGTGCTTGCCCGGTACGAGAAAATTTCGTTTACCAAATTGATCGGAACAGTTGTAGTCGAACGGTTGATCGATGTACTGATGTTGCTCATTTTGTTGTTTTTGGTTGTTTTAACCCAGTTTGGGCAGGTGCTCGAGTTTTTAAATAATAATCCTGAAGTGTATGCCAAACTAAGCCGGGTGGTGTTTTCGCCCGTTTTGATCGGGTTGGCGGTAGTGGTCGTATTTATTGTTTGGCTTAGTCGCCACAAGATCAAAGAAAGCTCGTTGATGAAAAAGGTGAAAAACTTTGTTGCCCAGTTTACCGAAGGAGTGCAGAGTATTCGTAACATGAGGCGAAAAGGAGCATTTATTTTTCACTCAATATTTATCTGGTTTTTGTATTTTGTAATGCTTTACAGTGTGTTTTTTGCCTTTGGTTTTACCTCGCATTTAACCGCTTTAGCTGGTCTTACCGTATTTGTTTTTGGGAGCTTTGGAATGGTTGCTCCGGTTCAGGGTGGAATAGGGGCGTGGCATTTTATGGTCATCGAAGCGCTGGCGTTGTATGGTGTTGATCGGGGAGATGGTAAAATATTCGCGCTTTTGGCGCACGGCAGCACTACTGCAATGTTAATTATTCTCGGACTAATTGGGATGCTGGTTTTGCCTTTTGTGAACGAAAGAGAAAAAGAAGCCTGAAAATAACTAGTTAATAATAAATTCGTTAGTCAGTTGGATGTAAATCTGTACATAGCACGTCGTATTTTTTCGGATAAAGAGAACCGGAATAACCTGTCGCACCGGATTGTGAATATCGCACTCTGGGGCGTTATTCTTGGTCTGGTTGTGCTTATTTTGTCGGTTGCTATTGTTACCGGGTACAAAACTGAGGTCGGCCGCAAGGTGATAGGGTTTGGTTCGCACATGCAAATTGTGAACCTCGATTCCAACGAATCGTTCGAAACCAGCCCGGTTAGTCAGGATCAACCCTTCCTGAACGAATTGAAGAATATCGAAGGAATAAATCATGTGCAGGTATTTGCAACAAAACCGGGAATAATTAAAGCCGGTAAGGAAATACAAGGAGTTGTACTGAAGGGCGTTGGGCCCGATTTCGATTGGTCTTTTTTCCTTGAAAACAAGATTGCCGGCGAGCCATTTAATCTTCAGGATACAACAAAAAGCGATAAGGTTTGGATTTCGAAACAGATGGCCGATTTGCTGAAAGTAAAGCTTGGCGATAAACTATCGATGTTTTTTGTAAGTCCGCCCGAAATTATTCCCCGTCAGCGAAAATTTGAACTGGCAGGTATTTATAAAACCAGCCTCGACGAGTTCGACCGTTTGTTCGTTTTGGCCGACATCAACCATGTTAGGCGGCTAAACAACTGGAAGAATGACGAAGTCAGCGGGTTTGAGCTGCTTGTTACCGATTTCAGGTATTTGGAACAAGCTGAAAAGAAGGTGAGCAATTTGATACTACGTTATACCCGGCCCGATGCGCCTGTTTTGCAGGTGGTAAGCATTCGCGAAAAGTATCGCCAGATATTTGATTGGCTGGGTATGCTCGATGTTAATGTTTGGATTATTCTTGCCCTAATGATACTTGTTGCCGGGTTCAATATGATTTCAAACCTTTTGGTTATCATTTTGGAGCGAACTCAAATGATTGGCATATTAAGTGCAATGGGAGCACGAAGCTGGAGTATTCGGAAAGTATTCCTGTATTTTTGTGTAATGCTGTTGTTTCGGGCTCTTTTGTGGGGCAACCTGATCGGGATCGGGATTTGTTTATTTCAGCATTATACCCATTTTTTTAAGCTCGATGTTTCGTCGTATTATATTGAATATGTGCCTGTTAATTTGTCGATAGTGCATCTGCTGCTAATTAATGCCGGTACTATTTTGGTTACTTTACTAATGCTTGTTTTGCCCTCATACTTCGTTACTAAAATTTCTCCCGAAAAAATCATCAGGTTCGAATAGTTGCTTGCCTTCAAAATGTGAATTTATCCTGAAATCATTTTTTGCAGGTATCGAATTGCCAACACAAATCGCTATTTTTATGCTATGTATTCGACACTGAAAAAATATTTAACAGAAACCTTGAAAGGAGAACTGCCCGGAGTTGAATCTCATTCCAGGATGTTGCCTCCCGGACGGCGCTTAAAAACCATCGCTGACGAAATTTCATTGGTTAAGCAGAGTAGTGTCCTGATTTTACTTTTCCCTTATAATAGCCAGTTATACACTTGTTTAACGCGAAGACCTGATTCGATGAAACATCATCCGGGACAAATCAGTTTCCCGGGAGGAAAAGTTGAAGACGGCGATTTATCGCCCGAAATGACTGCATTACGCGAAGCGCATGAAGAAGTAGGTATTGATCCTGCTAAAATTGAAATTTTAGGCTGTTTATCCAATTTATATGTTGAAGTAAGCCGGTTTTTTATTCATCCTTTTATCGGGTGGGTAGATCAGTTGCCCGATTTTGTAGTCAGTAATGACGAAGTGGAAGAACTCATTCTTTTCCCTGTAAGCCAATTTGTGAGCAATGAACTTATTTCCGAAGCTGAAATTCAAACGGTAACCGGGCGATTAACGGTGAAATACTATCCTTTTAATGGCTCGATGATTTGGGGAGCAACTGCAATGATTCTTTCCGAACTGATTGAAATACTGAAGTTATTCAGATTAGAAACAGCCATGCCGTATCGAATTCAAGATTAATCATAAAACGACCATGCCAGTCCGATTCTGTATGTGCGACGCATGTATGGATAATCGGGTGCCATAAAATAGTTGTTCCCGGCTATCCCCGATGCGGCATTCATTAAGGTGAAGAAGAAACGGGTACGTTTTAATTTCAGGTTGAGATGCAAATCGACGTATGGATAATTACCAATCAGAGTTTTGTTTTGCCAATAGAACCGAGCCGTTGCCGGCTCGTAAGCATCGGCATAAAAGGCTGTATTATAGCGGGTATCTGCGCCAATCTGGAAGTGCATCACCTTTGAAATGACAGTTCGGTAATTTAAGCTGATAAAACCGGCAAAAGCTGGAAGATGAATCAGGTTCCCGTTGCTGGCCTTCTGCGCTAATGCCTGGATTCTGACAACCCAATGATCTCTTTCAAAATCTTTCTTCAAATAAGCCGACAGAATTAGCAGTTCATTGGCCTGAGTTGGAAGGGCATTTTCGTTATTGTAAATGAAATTTCCGATGAGCGAATAATTTGCTCCAATTGTCGCTTTTAGCTCTTGCGAACTGATACTCGACCGGATTGTCATTTCATTAATGTTGTCGAAATTATTCTGCCATTGAAAATGATTTGAATAGAAGTATTGATCGTAATAGTCTGGTACAATTGTTTTTAGAGAACCTTCAATTCTGAAATTAGTTGTGTCGATTCCAATTTTAAGCGGCTTGTTTAAAACTCCTTTTAATTCTGTTTGTCCGGCACGGTACCCGGTTAAATAAATTCGGCCATTGGCTTCCCATTGCCAAAATTTTCCATCGTTTCTGAATATTCCTCCGCCAATAAATGTATTCGATTGACTTGTAGGATAGTAGCCTGTGGCTTTCGAAAAGCTGTACCATAATTGATCGTTCCCTATGTAAGCCAGTTTCCCGAAAGTGTATTTACGGTCGGGAGCTTCGTAAAACTTAATCTGGAAAATATTGGTCACCCTGGAGTACTTTGTGCTATCGTGGGTCAACGTATCATTGTCATATATGTTTTTGAAAAAAGTAGTGGGGTCAGTTTTTGTGAAACGCCTTTTGTTGTTCGAGAATTCGGTCTGGTAAATGAAACCCACGCGAGGAATGAATTTTTCTTTAATGTGTTTAACCGTATCCGCAGCAATGGTTTTTCCAACTCTATACTCGTTTATCGTGAATATGTTGTTGTTCTGCAGCTTATTAAAAGCATCATCGGTAATTTGAGTTGTAAACTGGTCGGTTTCAGTGGCGTCGTTAAATGGAATGGCGTGGTCGATGCCCCCATTTTCCTGCCCCAACAACCGGTTGAAAATGATATTGGAATGAGATAAGAATTTGTTTGATATATAGGATGTTGCCAAAGCCAGGTTGTGAAACTTGGTTTCCTGGTTTAGATATTGTCCTTGCGACTTGGTTTGGTTGTAAATAAATTCATAGTTGAATTTTTTGTTTATATTCTGCGACAGAAATACATTAAACCGCGTTTCATTCTTTGTAACTCTGCTCTCGCTTTGACTATAGTCGAGTAGCGAATAAGGCGTTGTTGTGTTGTAATACCTTATTCTATCGGGAGTTAGCCAATAGGCGTCGAACGACCGTATGAAATAGAAATCGGTGTTGTAGTTTCTTTTGAAAAAATCGTTCGAAAGGTATGCGCCGCCATTGTTCCCGGTAAATGTGTTACTAATGCTGTTTTGGTAAAATGGATGGTAAACGTGGTAAAAATTCAATGTTGTATCCAGCTCCGTCTTTTTTATAACCGAACCAATCTCGCTTATTTCCCATGTTTTGATGTGTGAAGGAATTTTGGGCTTTGCAGGAGCTTTGTTTTTCTTTGAGTTTTCGGGGTTCGACGATGATTCAACGCCCGAATTCTTTTTTTTGTCCATCCCCGATCCTGGTTTGGTTTGAGCATGCAATTGATTCGTGATCAATAAAATAGCGAAAAATATGTAGGTGTACCTTTTTAACATTTCGGCGCAAAGATAATTAAAATAATACCCTCGTCAATGAGCATTTCCCATGTTCAGAATCGATATGGCTACTCAATTAAGAGCAGTGCCCGGAATAATAGTCGCTCCTTGCAGAGGTTCGTAATATTAGTGGTTAAATAGTTAAGAAAAGGTGTGCGTTAATGAAAAATAACTCTTTTTAACAAGAATCACTAAAAAACGCGCTTAATCAGTTTAAAAATAAGGCAAATTGGCGAAAAGCGAATAAGTTTTCAACTGCTGATTGTTAGTTATTGCATCCTGAGTGTCGTGCTATTCGAGCCTTGTTTTCTTTATATTTGTTGCAAATTGGATAAAACTATGATGCAGAATTACGACGAAGATTCTATAAAAACACTTGATTGGCAGGAACATATAAGGAAACGACCGGGCATGTACATTGGTAAGCTTGGCGATGGTTCTGCTGCCGACGACGGAATCTATGTTTTGCTGAAAGAAGTGGTTGACAATTCCATCGACGAGTTTATGATGGGCAATGGTAAAAAAATTGAAGTTAAAGTATCCAACGAACTTGTCACCATTCGCGACTACGGGCGTGGAATTCCGTTGGGGAAACTTCGCGACGCCGCTTCGAAAATGAATACCGGGGCTAAATACGATTCCGAAGTTTTTAAAAAATCAGTCGGGCTTAATGGGGTAGGTATCAAGGCGGTAAATGCCTTGTCGAGCCATTTTCGGATCATGTCGTTTCGCGAGGGCGAAGTGAAAGAGATTTTTTTTAGCGAAGGAAATGTTGTTGAAGAAAAAGACGTTACTTCAACCGACCAGCCCAATGGCACCTATGTCGAATTTACTCCTGATGGCGGCGTTTTCAAAGGGTATCGGTATATCAACGATTATGTTGTGAATATGATGAAAAACTACTCGTTCCTAAATGCCGGGCTCACGCTCGAATTTAATGGCGAGAAGTTTCACTCCAGGAACGGGTTAAGAGATTTGCTTGAAGAAAACCAGGAGTCCGATTCATTGTATCCCGTCATTCACCTGAAAGGAAACGATATAGAAGTTGCCATTACGCACGGTAACCAATACGGCGAAGATTATTATTCGTTTGTAAACGGGCAGCATACCACGCAAGGCGGAACGCATTTGCTGGCCTTTAAGGAAGCCATTGTAAAAACTGTCCGCGATTTTTACAAAAAAGATTTTGATCCGACCGATATTCGCGCTTCCATTATTGCGGCCATTGCCATAAAAGTTGAGGAGCCGGTTTTCGAATCGCAGACAAAAACCAAGCTGGGCTCGAAGGATATTGGCCCCGATGGGCCGACAGTCCGTAATTTTGTGACCAATTTTGTTCAGAAAGAATTAGACAATTACCTGCATAAAAATCCTGATGTTTCAGAGGTTCTGTTGCGCCGCATCCAGGAGTCGGAACGCGAACGGAAGGCTATCTCAGGAATACAAAAACTGGCTAAGCAACGCGCTAAAAAGGCCAACCTGCACAACCGCAAATTGCGCGATTGCCGGGTTCACCTGAACAGCAACAGCGAGCTGCGCGAAAACTCGTCGATTTTTATTACCGAGGGCGACTCGGCAAGCGGATCGATCACCAAATCGCGCGATGTGAATACCCAGGCCGTATTTAGTTTGCGTGGTAAACCGCTGAATACTTTTGGCCTGACCAAGAAAATTGTATATGAAAACGAAGAGTTCAATTTGCTCCAGGCGGCTTTGAATATCGAAGAAAGCATGGACGACCTTCGGTACAACAAAGTAATTATTGCAACCGACGCCGATGTTGACGGAATGCACATCCGCTTGCTGCTCATCACGTTCTTCTTGCAATTTTTTCCTGAAATTGTTCGTCGCGGGCATTTGTTTATTTTCCAGACACCACTTTTCAGGGTTCGAAATAAAAAAGAAACATTTTACTGTTATACTGATGAAGAGCGAGTTACAGCCATTCAGAAATGCGGAAAGGCTGCCGAAATTACCCGGTTCAAAGGTCTCGGAGAAATCTCGCCTGATGAATTTAAAAACTTCATTGGTTCCGATATTCGGCTAGATCCGGTGCTGATGAAAAGGCACGAGTCGGTTGCGCAAATGCTCGAATATTACATGGGAAAAAACACGCAGGAACGACAGGATTTTATCATCGAAAACCTGTATGTTGAAAAGGATGAATTTTAGAATCTGAGGCAAATGGAACTTTTGGGAAGCAAAGAGCATAAGATTATTTTAGGTGATGCAATTGAAGCATTATCGACTTTGGACGACGAGTCGGTTGACCTAATTTTTGCCGATCCTCCTTATAATATTGGTAAAAATTTTAATGGACATAAAGATAAATGGGGTACGGAAGAAGAATATCTTAACTGGTGTTATAAATGGATAGACTTGTGTATTAGAAAACTTAAGCCGAGTGGTAGTTTTTATGTGATGACAGCAACGCAGTTTATGCCGTATTTCGACATTTATCTTCGAAAGCGAATGGATATTCTTGCCCGAATCGTTTGGTATTATGATAGTTCTGGAGTTCAGGCAAAAAAGTACTTTGGATCAATGTACGAGCCCATTTTGTTCTGCGTAAAAGACAAGAATAACTATACTTTCAACACAAATGATATTCTAGTTGAGGCTAAAACCGGGGCAAAACGAAAGCTAATAGATTACAGAAAATCTGTCCCGACAGTGTATAGTTCAGAAAAAGTTCCGGGAAATGTGTGGGAGTTTGCACGTGTCAGGTATCGGATGGAAGAATATGAAAACCATCCAACGCAAAAACCGGTTGCTTTATTGGAAAGAATAATTAAAGCGAGCTCAAATCCCGGAGATTTGGTTTTAGATCCATTCTCAGGAACTTTCACAACTTGTTATGTTGCTCAAAGCTATGGACGTAAGTCTGTTGGAATTGAACTACAAAACGAATATGTGAAAATTGGGCTTCGACGATTGAATTTGGCTACAGAGTTTAACGGAGAAAAGCTTATACGGCAGCCGAGAAGTTATGAAACCGAAAAAATATCAAATACCTATAACTTAACCTTATTTGAACCCAATGGAACATAGCTTTACACAAACAATTATCCAGGTTTTACAGGAACATTTTGGAGAAAAGGCCGATGCTGTGTTTCAACAAAGTCTGTTAATTCAATATCTAAATGAAAAAACAAGATCGGCTGGTAAAGGGTCTAAATCCAGATCAAGTTTTGCCAATTTGTTTGCTATCTATGTTTTAGTTGAAGACTATCTGAAAAATGGATTTAATAAATCAGGTAATTATTCTGCATATCAAGGCGCAGAGTTTGTCCATTTATTTAATCGACAAAGGGAATTACCTTTTGGTGAAAAGTTGCAAAATCATGCTTTGAATAACCGTTTAAATTCAGAATTTCAGAAGTTTTTCCCAAATTCGGATATTGTACCTATTGTTAGAAACCTGGAGACCAATAGGTATTGGTTTAATGAAAATCTGATTCGGCTGACTATTAACGGAAATAATATCAACATTGCAGAACAAGTTGTTGAGATAATTGACACGTATATTCAGGTAAAAAATGAAAACCTTAAAAAGTTTGTTGAAACCTGTAGCCAATTACGAAACATCGTCGAAGAAAGTCCTGATTTCGCCATTGAATTTGTATTGGGGTTGCTTAATTATAACGTTGATGCAAGGCTGTTTGAAATCGTTAGCTATTCTATCCTTAAGTATTACTATTTCGATCAGGAGATTTACTGGGGTTTTGAAAGAGATAATTTAAAGAGTGAGAATCTGAAGCTATTCAAAACTGGAAGGACCAATGCAAATGACGGCGGAATCGATTTCGTAATGAAGCCATTAGGCCGTTTCTTTCAGGTCACTGAAACACTAGATTTTAAAAAGTACTTTCTCGACATAGATAAAATACAAAGATATCCGATCACTTTTGTGGTAAAGTCAGAAGAACAGATTGAAGTATTGTTAAGGAAAATAGAGGCTAATGCCTTCAGAAACTATGGGATAAAACAAGTGGTTGAGAAATATATGTCATGTATCGAAGAATTGGTTAATCTTCCGATCTTAAAAGAAAGGTTTGCCGAGGCAATTCAGAAAGGATACTTGAATCGGATTTTAGATGAAATATCACTTCAAAGTAAGGTTGAGTTTAACTATCAAGAACTAAATGACTGAAGAAAATATCAATAAGGAAGAGCAACAGAAAGAGAAGAAGGACGAAATCGTTTATTTGCCGGGGTTATACCGCCAATGGTTTCTCGATTATGCTTCGTATGTTATTCTGGAGCGTGCCGTTCCGTATGTCGAAGACGGGCTGAAGCCTGTTCAGCGCCGTATTTTACACGCCATGAGCGTGATGGACGATGGCCGGTACAACAAAGTGGCCAACATTATCGGGCAAACCATGCAATATCACCCGCATGGCGATGCTTCTATCGGCGATGCTTTGGTGCAACTGGGCCAACGCGATTTGCTGGTCGATTGCCAGGGAAACTGGGGAAATATTCTTACGGGCGACGGCGCTGCTGCTCCCCGTTACATCGAAGCACGCTTGTCGAAATTCGCGCTTGATGTGGTGTTTAATCCCAAAACCACCAATTGGAAACTTTCGTACGATGGCCGTAATCGGGAGCCGATAGCTCTTCCTGTAAAATTTCCATTGCTTCTGGCTCAGGGAGTTGAAGGTATTGCGGTTGGATTGGCCTGTAAAATATTGCCGCACAACTTCATTGAATTATGCGACGCCGCAGTTGCTTATTTGCGCGGCGAAGACTTTTTCCTTTATCCCGACTTTCCTACCGGAGGTTCGGGCGATTTTGCCCGGTATAACGATGGAATCCGGGGGGCGTCTATAAAAGTCAGGGCAAAAATTGAAAAACGCGATAGCAAAACGCTGGTTGTTACCGAAGTTCCGTTTGGAAGGACTACTTCTTCGCTTATCGAGTCGATCATCAAAGCGAACGACAAAGGAAAAATCAAGATCAAAAAGATTGACGATAATACTTCCGACAAGGTGGAAATTATGATTCATCTGGTTCCCGGAATGTCGTCGGATAAAACCATCGACGCGCTTTATGCGTTTACCGATTGCGAAGTGTCAATTTCTCCCAATAGCTGTATTATTGAGAATGAAAAGCCCAAATTCATCGGAGTCAGCGAAATACTGAGAATCAACACTGATCAGACGGTTGCGTTGCTGAAGCTCGAGTTGGAGATTCGGAAGAACGAATTGGAAGAAGCCTGGCATTTTGCATCGTTGGAAAAGATATTTATTGAAGAACGCATTTACAAAGACAAAGAGTTTGAACAGGCCGAAAATATGGATGCCGCAGTTGCCCATATCGACCGGCGTCTGGAGCCGTGGAAGCCGAAGTTGAAACGCGAAGTCACCCGAGAGGATATCCTGAAATTAATGGAAATCCGAATGGCACGCATCCTGAAGTTTAACACCGACAAGGCAAACGATCATTTATTGGCAATTGAGGCCGAAATCGACGAAATAATCAACAAGATAGCCAATATCATCCCTTACACAATAGAATGGTTCGAGCGCCTGAAAGCCAAGTATGGTAAAGGCCGTGAACGGAAGACCGAAATCAGGAATTTCGAAAACATTATTGCTACTAAGGTGGTGGTAGCCAACGAAAAATTATACATCGACCGCGTTGAGGGCTTTATGGGCACCGGGCTCAAAAAAGCCGAATATGTGAGCGATTGTTCTGACATCGATGATGTTGTGGTTTTCAGGAAAGACGGGACTTATTTTGTTACCAAGGTTTCTGATAAGGCGTTTATCGGCAAAAATATTCAGCACGTTGCCATTTTCAAGAAAAACGATAACCGGACGATTTATAACGTGGTTTATCGCGACGGCAAAAACGGTTTTATTTACATGAAGCGATTTGCGGTAACCGGTGTCACGCGCGACAAAGAATACGATTTGACGCAGGGAACAGCGGGTTCAAAAATATTGTACTTTAGTGCAAATCCCAATGGCGAAGCCGAAGTTTTGCGCGTAACGCTGAAGCCAAAACCACGCATTAAGAAGCTGATTTTCGAAGTCGATTTAGGCGAGTTGGCCATCAAGGGACGCGCTTCGATGGGAAATATTCTGACCAAATTCGAAATCCACAAAATAGCGCTGAAGGAGAAAGGCGTATCAACATTGGGCGGACGAAAAATCTGGTTCGACGAGGATGTTAATCGGTTGAATTCTGATAACCGGGGGAAATATCTTGGCGAATTTAGCGGCGAGGATATGATTCTTGTAATTTATAAATCAGGGGAATACCTGATCTGTAATTTCGATTTGTCGAATCATTTTGGCGATGGCGTTTTGTATATCGCGAAATTCGATCCGAAGAAAGTTCTTACTGCCGTATATTTCGATGCAGAGCAAGGATATTATTATGTGAAGCGCTTCCCAATTGAAGAAATCACAAACCGCGAGGTTGGTTTTATTGGCGAATTTGCTGGAAACAGGTTGCTTAGTTTCACCTGGGTTGGGCATCCGCGACTGGAACTCGTTTTTGGCGGGAAAAATGAAAGTCGGGAGCCGGAAGTGATTGATGTTGACGAGTTTATTGGGGTCAAATCGCACAAGGCCAAGGGGAAACGCTTATCGACTTACGAGATTGCAACAATTAATGAATTGCAACCCACAATTGAGGATGCTGAACCGGAAGAAGAACCAATCGACCAGAAAGTTAACGATGCGGATTTTGACAACACGCTTCTGGATGATTTGTTTGGACCCGAAAACTCGTCGGATGAAGATGCTAACCAGATGACATTGTTTTAATTGCAGGACTTTTTGACCTGCCTCAATTGATTTGTTATGAGGATTTTTTTGATTGGATTTATGGGATGCGGAAAATCAACGTTGGGACGGTCTCTTGCGTCGATGCTGAATCTGGCGTTTATTGATCTGGACACTTATTTGGAAGCTAAATATTTTAAAACGGTTCCCCGGATTTTTGCAGAGGAAGGCGAAACCGAATTCAGGAAAAAGGAACATAAGGTTCTGGAAGAAGTTGCTCTTTTTGACAATGTTATTGTTGCTACCGGCGGTGGCGCTCCCTGTTTTTTTGATAATATTGACCTCATGAATGATGCAGGTTATTGCATTTTTCTTGATGTACATACTGACACTCTTGTTGCGCGATTGTTGCATTCAAAAACTGAACGGCCCTTGATAAAAGGCAAAACACCCGAAGAGCTTAAAGCTTTTATCGAAATGTTGATGCAAAAACGCCGTCCATTTTACGAAAAGGCAGGTTTTATCCTGAAAGGAAGCGAATTGCATCCCCGAAGATGTTATTGCGTTAGTTAATAATTAGTTTGACTTTTATGATTGAGATATGCGCACTGGCGTCGGGGAGTAACGGGAATTGCTATTATATCGGTAATGAAACCGATGCAGTGCTGGTTGACGCCGGGCTCTCGGCAAAGCAAATATTGATTAGAATTCAGGACGCCGGACTCGATGCTTCCCGGATCAGGGGAATATTTATCAGCCACGAGCACAGCGACCACGTGCGCGGGGTGCGGGTGCTCAGCAATAAGCTGGGCGTGCCTGCCTGGTTTAGTCAGGGAACTTTGGACGTAATTCCTGAAGCAGATCGCCCAAATCACTGTTCTGTTTTTATTCCCGACAAAAGCTTTAAAGTTGGCTCGTTTACTATTCATCCGTTTCTGAAAAACCACGACGCCGCCGAACCATGCTCTTTTCGTGTTGAGTACGACGATTGGCATATTGGTGTGTTTACCGATATTGGCGAACCTTGCGACCGGGTAAAATTTCACCTGAAAAAATGCCATGCTGTATTTTTGGAGACCAATTACGACGATAAGATGCTTTGGGGCGGTTCTTATCCATATTTGCTGAAAAGGAGAGTGGCTTCGTCGGTTGGGCATTTGTCGAATGATCAGGCATTTGATCTTGTTCGCGATCATGCAGGGCCTGAATTGGTGCATGTTTTTTTGAGCCACCTTTCAGGAGAGAACAACAAACCCGAATTGGCCGAAAATCGGTTTAAATCATTGACCGACAGGTTTAATGTTTGTCTTACCTCGAGATCAACATTCAGTGGCTTTTGCCGGTTGAGGTAGTTGAATAAAACGAAAAAAGCCTTGCATATTGCAAAGCTTTTCAAGAATTTTTAAAATATTAGACTATTTATGCTAGTTTAACATTTACTGCGTTCAATCCTTTTCTACCTTCCTGGAGTTCGAATGTTACTTCGTCATTCTCTTTGACTTGGTCAACTAAACCTGATACGTGAACAAAGTATTCTTTGTCAGATTCGTTATCTTTAATAAAACCAAATCCCTTAGTTTGGTTGAAAAACTTAATTTTACCTGTTTTCATAATAAAAAATAAAAATGTATTATTTCGCAAATATAGGGAAATTAAGATTCAATCAAATTCCTGTTCGTAAAATAAGCTGGTTTAGAATAAAATAATTGTAGCTTGGTTTTCATATGAAGCGAACATGTTGCTAAATGCCAATGAATTTGAACGGAGTAAAACCCGGTGAAGCGAAAATAATTTTCAGGCGACATGCTCGTATCTCTGATTTTTCATCCGAACAGCCTATGCACGAATAAAAAAACTCTGCTGTTTTTGCATTAAAAATCAGCAGAGTTTCCTTTATCTGAAGAACTATTCTCTTAAATATTCAACAGGTTATTGCTAAGGGCTTGAAGCGTTTGTTTTTTAAGCTCAGTTTTAACTAAAACCGAAATATTGTGACGGCTGCCCCCATACGAAATCATACGAATCGGAACATCTTTAATAGCGCCGAATACTTTAGCTGCCGATCCGGTTTCTTCGCCAATAAAATCGCCTACAATACACACAATGGTCTGATCAGTATCAACTTCAACTTCGCCATATTCTTTCAACTCGGCAACAATTTCGTGAAGATGTTTCGTGTTGTCAATCGATAGAGACACAGCAACCTCCGAAGTTGAAATCATATCGATAGGCGTTTTGAAAAACTCGAATATTTCAAAAATATTTTTGAGGAAGCCATAGGCATTTAACATTCGGTAAGAGCGTATTTTAATGGCCGTTATCCCGTCTTTTGCGGCAACCGCTTTAATGCCTTGCCCGAGCGATTCCGAAGCAATTAGGGTTCCGGGATCCGATGGGTTCATGGTATTTTTCAGACGAACCGGAATGTTCTGCAATTTTGCTGGCAAAACGGTTTGCGGGTGAAGAATTTTAGCTCCGAAATAGGCCAGCTCGGCTGCTTCATCAAACGAAAGCTGATCAATTTTTTGAGTGTTTTCAACGTAACGCGGATCATTGTTGTGGAACCCGTCAATATCCGTCCATATTTCCACTTCTTCGGCGTCAATCGCTGCACCAATTAGTGTTGCGGTATAGTCGCTTCCTCCGCGTTGTAAGTTGTCGATATTCCCATCGGCATTGCGGCAAATAAAACCTTGCGTGATGTAATAGTCGGCAGGTTCGGCAGCTTCCAGTACTTTCGCAATATGTTCGCGGATGAAATAAAGATCGGCAGCTTTATCCATGTCAATTTTCATAAAGTCGAGCGCCGGAAGATACAGTGCATTGTACCCGTTCTCCAGCATCAGCTCAGCGAACATGGCTGTTGAGAGCAATTCGCCCTGTGCAACAATTGTATTTTCTACAACCTCATTGAAGTCATTGGCTGTGAGTGACTTTATGGTATTGAAGATTCCGGCAACAATGGTTTTTCCTTTACTTTTTTTCTCATCAGTGGCGTATAAATCTTCTACCACTTTGTAGTATTTCTTTTCTAATTGGCTAATTACATGTCTGGCCGAGTCTTTGTTTTTCTTTTGAAGGTAATTGGCAATTTCAACCAGGGAGTTTGTCGTGCCCGACATAGCCGACAAAACAACTAATTTTTGATTTCCATCGGTAATAAGCTGCATTACAGCGCGCATATTTTCGACCGATCCTACGGAGGTGCCTCCAAACTTTAGTACTTTCATGATGTGAACTTCTTTTTTAACAAGGAGTTAAATGCTACTTTATTTATTTGGGAAACAAAGATGAGAATATTTTTTGAATTTGCAGGATTGAACTGATCATCTCCCGTTTTCAGAATCTAAAATTTAAAGAATGGCCAAGCAGACCGTCGTTTGGACATGGAATGCTCTTGTAATCGTGCTGATTTTGTGGCAGAAGAAATAGCCCAGTCCGAGCATTTTATGTTTTACCGGCATTTTTTCAGGTGCATGTCTCTTTTCCTTTCTTTCGTGTGGCTAAAATTTACGCTTAATTCTGGTTTGATCCGATTTTCGGGGGTGTTTTGGTTTTTGCCCCAAACAAAAAAGCACCTAAATCAGCGATTTAAGTGCTTTTAATTTCATTTAATGTTTCTTTAAGTGACCCAGCTGGGATTCGAACCCAGGACCCCATCCTTAAAAGGGATGTGCTCTACCTGCTGAGCTACTGAGTCATCCTCATTGTGCTTACCTTTTTTGGTAAAGCGCTGCAAAGGTAAAAGCTATTTTTGTATATGCAAACCGTTTTTGCAAATTCTGGTGAATTTAGCCAATATTTTATAAACAATCAATTGTTAGCTTTGCTTTATTCTGTCCATTAAAAATTAATCTACATTTGTTTCACGTAATTTCTAATTGCACTCTCAGGTGAAGAATAAAGTAGTTGTAATAACCGGAGCTTCTTCGGGTATCGGAAAGGCGTTAGCGTTGGAATGTGCTTCAAAAGGAGCTCTCTTATCACTTGGAGCGCGCCGTACCGAGCTGTTGCTTGAATTAAAGAACCAATTGCCCGATGCCGAAATTCTTATCACAAAAACAGATGTTGCCGATGAGGCCGATTGTAAGCTGTTGATCGAAGAAACAGTAAAGCATTTTGGGCATATCGATGTGCTTATTAATAATGCAGGTATATCAATGCGGGCACTTTTCGAAGATGCCGACCTAAAGGTGATCCGGCAATTGATGGATGTAAATTTCTATGGAACTGTTTATTGCACGAAATATGCGCTTCCTTATTTACTTGAAACAAAAGGAAGCCTGGTTGGTGTAATTTCTATAGCCGGATATGTTGGGTTGCCCGGTCGAACAGGTTATTCGGCGTCAAAATTTGCCATTCGCGGTTTTTTGGACACTGTTCGTATCGAGAACCTGAAAAAAGGATTGCATGTTTTGGTTGCTGCACCCGGATTTACAGCTTCCGAAGTGCGCAAAGTTGCTTTAACCGGAGATGGTTCGCAACAAGGCGAAACGCCCCGCAACGAAGAAAAAATGATGTCGGCTGAAGAATGTGCGCGCCACATTGTAAAGGCCATTGAAAAGCGTAAGCGCGAATTAATCCTCACTTTTGTCGAAGGGAAACTCACTGTTTTCCTGGGTAAGTTCTTTCCGTCATTGCTCGATAAGCTGACTTACGGACACATGGCCAAAGAACCTAATTCGCCGTTTAAATAGAGCGAGAATGTCTAAACTTAAACCACATTGATTCAGCAATATTGAAATTTTAGAGGTTGCATTGCTGCTCAGCTAAACGAGATGGAAACTTGAACAGCAAATTGAAGATTATTCAATTTTAAACCGGAATTTGATGATTGTTTCAGAAACCAAGATAAGGGTATATTACCAGGATACCGATCAAATGGGAGTTGTTTACTACGGAAATTATGCCCGCTATTACGAAATTGGCCGTACCGAGATGATCCGCGATCTGGGTTTTACTTATCGAAAAATGGAAGAAATGAATATGATGCTCCCGGCCCGCAGCTTAAAAATAAATTACCTGAAACCTGCATATTACGATGATTTACTTACGGTTCGAACCATCGTTGAAACAATTCCCAAGGTGAAGTTCCCGATAAAAACTGAAATTTATAACGAAAAAGGCGAGCTAATCAATTATGGCGAAGTGGTTTTGGCATTTTTTAATTCAAAAACCAACAAGCCTTGTCCGGCACCCCAATATTTTGTCGATGAATTGATGCGTATTTTTCAGGAAAGAAAAGAGTAGCCCTCCAATCTATTCGCAGGTTCCTTGTTTTTTCAGGAACCCGGAATGCCTTTGTGAACCGCCACAATAACCGTAACGATTACAAACAGGATAATCAGGGCACCGGCACTTTTATTGATCCACCACAAAACACGCAGGTTAATTTTATGCCTGAAGAGCCCAACAATTCCTGAAAGAGAAAACCACCAAAGCGTTGCTCCCATAAAAATCCCGGGAATAACAATAAGAGCGTGGTAAGGTTTTTCGAGGTTTACAGCAACTCCCGAACTGGTAAAAACGGCCAAAAACACAAAAACAGTCAGCGGATTTGAAACCGTCACCAGGAAACTGGAAATAATATCCTGGAAATGTGTACTCCCTCGAACTTTATTTTTACGCAAATCGGTGACCGGGTTCTTTAGAAAAATATGTATGCCTAAAACAAGCACTACAAGCGCGCCAAACGCCTGAAAAGTAACTTCGTATTCGCGGATAAAATCGATGATAAACGTTAGACTGAAACCTGCAACAATGGCATAAAGCGTGTCGGATAAAGCAGCTCCCATTCCAGATAAAAAACCAGCTTTCCGGCTTTTGTTAACCGTTCGCTGTATAACCAGAATGCCAATGGGCCCCAGTGGTATCGAAACCAATATCCCTATCAGTATGCCTTTTAATAGTAAAGTAATAATCATATCACAAAAATAAACGAATTATTTATTTATCGGTAGAACGATTTAGCGAGAGCAAAATTTTAACATCCCACCGATCGGTTTGGCATAAATTTGTACTTTTAGTGCCTGTTACGAACCTAAAAAAACTATAAATAATGGACGAACTTGCAGTAGGGACACGGGTTGACCACCCACGCTATGGCGAAGGAATTGTAAGCAAAAACAAAATTACATCGTATGAAATATTCTTCGAGCGCGGCGGTAAAATAGAAATTACGAAGCGAAGCGACGACCTTACGGTTCTCGAATCTCCTGAAGAAAAACCTAAAACCGGGCTTAACCTGAAAGAAATTGAAAAAGTACTCCGTTATGTTCTCGACGAACAAGGTGCGCTTCAGGAAATTGTCCCTTTGGGCGATAAATGGATTGGCGGAAATATGATTTTGCAACCGGCAAATACTTCGCTGAAACCCAAGGAAGTGCCTGTTGAAGTGTTCTTTCACAAAATTGTGATGCTCCGCGACCGCTTGCGTGTATTGGAGCAAAACATTAATAGTCACGAAGTTTTAACCGACGAAGAAAAGATAAACATGCAGCAGTACATTACCCGCATTTACGGGTCGCTTACTACATTCAATGTTTTGTTTTCGGATAAAGAACACTATTTTGTTGGAGCTAAATCTTAAGAAAAATGAAAAGGAAATTTGGAATTCTGGCTTTAGCCTTAATAAGTTTTACAACAATGGCACAAGATTTTAAACTGAAAGTATGGCCCAACGGCGCCCCCGATAGCAACGGGATGACTCTTCCTGAAGAGACATACGAAGGTAAACGGGTTCGCAATGTTTCGGAAGCCGAAATGTATGTTTACCTGCCTAAAATTGGAAACAACACAGGTGCGGCAATCGTTATTTGCCCGGGTGGCGGCTATATGATCGAAGCAATGGACCACGAAGGGTACGATTTGGCCGAATGGCTGACGACCCAGGGTGTTGCAGGCATTGTGCTCAAATATCGCCTTCCTTATGGTCACGACCAGATCCCGTTGGAAGATGCCCAGCGGGCGTTGCGCATTGTACACCAAAAGGCAGCAGAGTGGGGGATTAATCCATCGAAAATTGGTATTGCGGGTTCTTCAGCCGGCGGTCACCTGGCTTCAACAGCCGGAACCAGATTTGACATGGGAAAGCCTGATTCTTCCGATCCAATTGAGAAATACAGTTGCCGCCCCGATTTTATGCTCCTGCTTTATCCGGTGATTACGTTCAAGGAAGAGTTTGGGCACATGGGATCGCGAACGAACCTGATTGGCGCCGGTAATAAATGGGAAATGGTTGAGAAATACTCCAACGAATTGCAGGTAACGGCACAGACCCCGCCTACATTTATGATATTGGCCGACGATGATTCGGGCGTACCGCCTCGTAATTCCATCGAGTTTTATTTGGCCCTGAAGAAATACAAAATCCCGGCAGAAATGCACATTTTTCGCGACGGAGGTCATGGCTTTGGAATGAACAAAAAGAATTTACCAGTTGACCAATGGCCCAACCTGTTTGCGCAGTGGATGAAAGCCCAGGGAATCACGAAATAACTTACGAATTGTAAGGAATGAAGGATTGATTTTTTGTTGTCGTAGTTGTACGTGTTGTCGAGGTTGTCGTTGTTTAAACAGAACTACCGTCGCAGAATTAAAACTTAATGGTTACAACAACGACAACTATGACAACAATTACAAGAAAAGCATCGAACCAATATTCACAATACATGTCTTCACTCACTCATCCAACCGAGGTTCTGAAATACTGCCCGCGTTGCGGATCTCCAAATTTTGCGGCAACCAGCGAGCGCTCGTTTAAATGCGCCGATTGTAATTTTAACTATTGGGTTAATTCGTCGGCAGCCGTTGCCATATTGCTGTTTAACCCGCAAGGCGAGCTTTTATTCACCCGGCGTGCCATTGAACCGAATAAAGGAAAGCTTGACTTGCCCGGCGGCTTCGTCGATCCGATGGAAACTGCCGAACATGCTGCCATTCGCGAAATCAAAGAGGAATTGGGCGTCGATATTCACTCAATAAGGTACTTTTGCTCGTTCCCGAACGAATACGTCTTTTCAGGATATTCCGTTTTTACACTCGATATTGCCTTTCTGGCCCAAACTGAACAACTGGACAACATGATAGCAATGGACGATATTTCATCGTTCGAATTTTATAAACCGCATGATGTCGATTTGGATGAATTGCCTTCCATTTCCATGAAGAACATCATCAAAGAAATCATTCAACGTGAAGGAACTTATTAGAAGCAGAATCAGCAACCTGCGTCAATCGATGCAGGGAAAGGGCCTGGATGCCTACGTTATTTTTGGAACCGATCCGCACATGGGCGAATACCTGCCCGCACGCTGGCAAACACGCGCATTTATTTCAGGATTTACCGGATCGGCCGGTATGGTTGTTGTAACACCCGATAAAGCCGCATTGTGGACCGACTCGCGCTATTTTCTTCAGGCCGAAGAACAAATTTCGGGAACAGGTATTGACCTGGTGAAGATGAGAACACCTGGCTTTCCTGAGCCTGACCAATGGTTGAAAGCTAATCTTGAAAAAGGTTCGGTGGTTGGAACTGATGAATGGAATGTATCGGCCAATCAGTTTACATCCATGCAAAAAAGCCTCGATGAAGCCGGAATAAGTTTTGCCGAGGCCGGGGATTTGCTCGATGCCATTTGGCCTAACCGACCTGCATTGCCCGATTCGCCTGTTTATGAGCATGATCTTGAGTTTGCATGTACAAGCCGCACCGAAAAAATTGCAATCATTGCCAAAGAGTTGCAAAAAGCGGGCGCAGAAATGCAAATTGTTACAGCCCTCGACGATTTGGCCTGGACGCTTAACTTACGCGGAACCGATGTAGAGTTTAACCCGGTTTTTGTGGCCTACGCTGTTGTTTCGGCCAACAAAACAGTTTTGTTTGTTACCGGAGCAAAGGTTTCGGCTGAACTGAAAGTTAAACTCGAATCAGAGAACATTGACGTGAAAGGCTATAGCGAAATTACGAGCTACTTACAGAATTTGCCACAAGGAACAAAAATTCTGATTGACCGGGACCGAACCAATCAGGCCATTCTAAAAAATATTCCGGCTGACTGCAAAATTGTTCCGGGTTTATCCATTCCCTGTCAGCTAAAGGCTATTAAGAGCAAAAGCGAAGTGCTACACATTAGAAATGCCCAGCGAAAAGACGGGGTTGCTTTGGTCGAATTCATTCACTGGATCAAGAGCAATGTGGGTAAGATGCCCATCAACGAATACACGGTTGCCGAGAAATTAAACGAGATCAGGGCCAAACAGGAGGGTTTTAAAGGAATCAGCTTCTATCCCATTGTTGGGTATAAGGAACATGGCGCCATTGTTCACTTTCATGTGGAAGAACACAACGCTCTTCCTGTTGAAAAGGACGGATTTTTGCTCTTCGATTCAGGAGGACAATACCTCGACGGAACAACCGACACCACGCGAACAATTGCACTGTCCGAACTTTCGGCACAACAAAAAAGCGACTTCACCATTACGCTGAAAGGCATGATTTCGCTGACGAATGTGGTGTTCCCGGTAAATACACGCGGCTATCACCTGGATATTATGGCCCGAAAAGACATGTGGCGCAACGGTTTAAATTACGGTCACGGAACCGGGCATGGCGTGGGTTATTTCCTGAATGTACACGAAGGACCGATGAGTATTCGCCAGGAGTTTAACGACCGGGTGATTGAGGAAGGCATGGTGATGTCGAACGAACCTGCCCTTTACCGTTTGGGCGAATATGGTTTGCGTACCGAAAATATGATGGTTTGTGTGAAAGATCGCTCGACTGAATACGGCGATTTCCTGCGTTTCGAGACCTTAACGCTTTGCCCCATCGATTTGGGTGCAATTGATAAGAGTTTACTGAACAGCGAGGAGATTCAATGGCTGAATGATTACCACCAATGGGTTTACAACGAACTTTCGCCATTTTTAACTGAGGAGTTAAAAGCTTTCCTGAAGGAAGAAACCCGGGCGATCTAAAAGAATTTTCTACCACAGAGAAAATAGAAAAACCACAGAGAAACACCGGAGATAGAATCTAAAATCCGGTGTGCTCTGTGGTTAATTTTTTTTATAACTATACCAAAATTTTGGTAGTGATGTTGCTGATGCTTGTTTCGAGGGTTTCAAACGTTTTTCCGTTGCCCTGGTTGTCGTCTTCAACAAAGAAATATTTCATTCCGGCTACATCTTTCGATTTCAGGATTGTTTTAAAATCGATTACACCGGCGCCAACTTCGCAAACGTCGTCTTTAATCACATCGAAGAACGGGTCTTGTTTGTGGTGCATGTCTTTAAAGTGCAGCAACTGGAAGCGTCCCGGATATTTTTTGAACATCTCAACCGGATCTTGCCCTGCTTTATTGGCCCAGAATAAATCCAATTCCATCGTGATGAGGTCTTTATCCATTTCAGGCATGAAAATATCGTAATACGGAACTACGCCATCCATGTTTTTAAACTCGAAATTGTGGTTGTGGTAGCCAAACTGAATACCAACTCCTTTCATAATCTGGCCAACTTTGTTCCAGTCGCCAATCATCTGTTTAAATTTTTCGATGGTGCGGTCTTCATCGTTCACCCACGGCTGAATGCAGTATTTAACGCCCATTTCAGCGTGCGAGTCGGCCATTAATTTGGCGCTGTCAACGGTAATGCCTTTCGATTCAACCGAAGTATGGCTGCTAATGATGTCCATACCCAAATCGCTTACCATTTTCTTAAATTCTTTGGGCGTAAATCCGTAGAATTTACCATCGGCATAACTTGCAAGTTCCAGATTTTTGTAGCCCAGGTCGGATAATTTTTTCAACGTTCCGGGAACGTCGGCGGCCATTGCATCGCGAACAGTATATAGCTGGATTCCAACTCCAAAGCTTTTGCGATTTGGAGCGGCCGGAGCGCATCCGTATTGTCCAAGCACGGCTAAACCAAGCGCACCGGCAGCCGAAAGTTTGAAAAAGTCTCTTCTATTGTGCATTCTCGACATAGTAGATAGTTTTTGTTGGTTTGTAAAAATTGTTTTGTTTGTGTTATTGAGCGATAAATATAATACAAAGCATTTACTTACCGAATTTTTAGAATCAATTTGAAGAAAATAAGTAGTTAAGTAATGAGAATGAAATAATGCTATACTTATGTTTGTATTTTATACGGAGTCACCCCCCTGCACCTGACATTCGATAGTACGCTCCTGACATTCGATAGTAAGCCTCTGACATTCGATAGTAGGCTCCTGACATTCGATAGTAAGCTCCTGACATACGCGCACAAGCATCTGACATACGTGCACAAGCATCTGACATACGTGCACAGGCATCTGACATACGAACACAAGCATCTGGCATACGAACACAGGCTCCTGACATTCGATAGTAGGCTCCTGACATACGCGCACAAGCATCTGACATACGTGCACAAGCATCTGGCATACGAACACAGGCTCCTGACATACGCGCACAAGCATCTGACATACGTGCACAAGCATCTGACATACGAACACAGGCTCCTGACATTCGATAGTAAGCTCCTGACATTCGATAGTAAGCCTCTGACATTCGATAGTAAGCCTCTGACATTCGATAGTAGGCTCCTGACATTCGATAGTAAGCTCCTGACATACGTGCACAAGCATCTGACATACGTGCACAAGCATCTGACATACGTGCACAAGCATCTGACATACGAACACAGGCTCCCGACATTCGATAGTAAGCCTCTGACATTCAAAAGTAAGCTCCTGACATTCGATAGTAAGCTCCTGACATTTGCGTTTGTAACGGAATTGAGCGTGTAAATCAGATTGTGTAAACAGGTGATTTATAGGATTAAGAAATCGGGGCAATCCCTAAAATCAGATGAATCAAGGTTCAGACTTTTAGTTGAGAGCGGGGATAAAAAAGAACGTTTCGACACATACCTTGCGGCATAGTTTTGCCACACATTTGCTTGAAAACGGAACTGATTTGCGTTACATACAAAGCCTGATGGGGCACGAAAGCAGCAAAACCACCAGGATTTACACTCCTGTTACCACCAAGGGCCGAGCGGAAAATTATTAGTCCGTTGGATAATTTGGCACCAAGTAATTTGGTGTATAAAAAGACAGAAAATAAATGATCAATAATTTTGATTTATAAACATAATACCTTATTTTTAAATCGCTGAACGACAACTAAAAGAAGGAGAGTTTAAGGCCAGTACGTTTTTGAAAAGTACGGTAAGCTTTCCGCTATTTACTAGTTAGCAACAAGCATAAAAAGCTGTAGCACAAGAGAATAAGATTAGTCATGATTCTATCATTTTCATGTTTATAAAAGGTTAATTTACTGACAAATAGTATATTTATGGAAGAATTTAAAATTTTTATATCATACGCTCATAAAGATGATGCATATTTCAGAGTATTTAAGGAGGGAATAGAAAGTCATTCAAAATCGTCACAAAATCTAAAATGGAAGATTTGGTGTGATAAGGAAATACCTGTCGGTAGTCTTTGGCATAATGTCATACAAAATGAAGTTCAAAATTGCAATGCTGCAATTCTTTTAATTAGTGCCAACTTCTTGAGTTCTGAATATATAGAAACTAAAGAATTTTTGGAGTTTTTAGAAAGAAGCGAAAAAGATGGATTTATTTTTTTACCGGTTCTCTTATCTGACTGTAATTTCATGCAGTGGGAAAATCTTGCTAATCGACAATTTTTTTATCCTATAGGTAAAGATTACAATTTAAGAGAACTTTCTAATATTTCTTATTCACATTTGTGCGAATTTTATAAAGGAGTGGTCGAACCAAATCCCTATAGAGAAACCTATCATAAAAACTGTGTAAATGCTTTCGAGAATGCAATATTACATGGTCGTAAATCGACTACTATGAGAACTACAGATAGTTTTGAAATGCCGTCATTGTCTGTAGCAAATTATAATGTAGACAATACTACTCTTGAAAAATTATCTGATGAAAATGTATTAAAAATATTACGTCTTTTCAATAAGCAGTCTCAAAACAGAAATTTAAATGCAGAAGAATTAGCAGATGCAATAGATACAAGAAATAAAATTAAATCAATTATTTTTAGTGACTTTGATAATCAATTTGAATCAACTTACAAAGAAGAAGTATCATCAGTAGTATTTGACCGCATTATAGCTTTTCAGCAAATTCAAAAAAATGATGTTGATTTAGTTCAAAAATTTAGAAACAATAAAACATATAGTTACCAAGATCGCGCCTTAATTGTTAGTGGATTAACTTTGAGTCTTTTGAATAATTTCGATGTCACAAAAATTCATCTTTTATTAGATTTTGTTACTGACTTTGAGGAATTGACATGGCAAAGAGCATTAGTTGGACTAACATTAGGACTGATACGTTACAACAATAAATTAAGTATATTCCAAGAAATTTCTACAAGGCTCGATAAATTAAAAACTATACCTGATATTCAGATTAGTGTTATACTTATTAATAAAATACTTAAATATCGTTGTTTTAGTTGTAAAAGCTGCATCAATTGTTCGAAGAGTAAAGGTATTAATGAAACTGCGATTAAACGATTAAAAATACTAACTGGTGACGCTATTACAATTACAGAAGAAGATATCATTGATATTCAATCATATAAAAGGAGGCAAGATCAAATTGGTGTAATTGCAAATACCTCGCTTAAATTTGAGAAATTTGATGAATTATCAAATGAAATAATGAAAAGAGGTGCAGTAACGATAGAACTCTCTGACTTTTTTGAATATTTGGATATTGAGAATTATCTCAAATTGCATGAACTAAATCCATTTGCATTGAATCTTAAAGATGATTTATTCAGTAAACCAAAGAACTGGTTTTATCCATTCAAGATTGATGAAAGAATATGTAACACTTTAGCTGATGGATACCCAATTACTTTAGAATTTGATATATCATATTCCATTGTAACCATTCGGCCAACTCCGTGTTGTTTTTATGAGCAGAGAGTTTCTCTTTCAGAGCTTCTCTAAAATGTTCTGAGAACTTTGAGAGGCTTCGAAGATCGGATAGGTTCAGTTATAGGTTTTGGGTTTACCGGTTGAAGTTGTGCGGGAGCAGTTCGGCCAGGTCTTTGGAGTAATCGTTGTCGTAACTGTGGACGTTTTCCAGGAAGTAAACCAGCCATTGGCGGAAATTTACCTGGTGAGCCTTACAACAGCCCATCATGGAATAGATGATGGCTGCGTTTTCTGCCGCATCGTCATTTCCGCAGAATAACCAGTTTTTCCGGCCTAAAGCAATGGGGCGGATGGCATTTTCGCCCAGGTTATTGTCTATTTTCAACCGGCCATCCAAATGATAGCGGGTCAGCTTGTGGTAAATGTTGTAGGTGTAGCGGATGGCTTTCCCGATGCGTCCCTTGGGTAAAACCTTTGGGAACTCATTTAACAGCCATTTTTCGAAAGCTACCATAATGGGGTAAGCCAGGCGCGAACGAAGTTCTGCCCGCTGGTCGAACGAGAGGTTTTCCTGATCGGCCTGTCGTTCCACATCATAAAGCAGGCTGATTTGTTCCAGGGCATACGAAGCCCGTGCCTTATCTTCGCTCAAAGCTTCTTCAAATTTACGGCGTGCATGGGCCCAGCACCCGATGGGCAGGACTCCTTTCTTGTTTTCGTACATATCGTAAACGGCATAACCATCGCTCTGGATCACTCCCTGGTAATCTTTAAACAAATGCAGGGCTACTTTTTGGGCCCGGGAACCGTGGTCGTAATAAAAAAAGACCAACTGGTCCATCACTGCCCGCACCATCCAGATGTACCCTTTAACTGCCTGGTGCTTTTCGTTGTTGATGATCGGGATTGTGGTTTCGTCGCTCTGGATATAATCCGACCCCAGCACCAGTTCCTGTAACCGGTAATAGCTTGGGCGCATCAGCCCGGCCACCTCGGCAAACCAACCGTTGATCGTTGCCGGGGCAAGGGAGATGCCTTGCTGTTTGAACATCCCGATCTGGCGGTAGAAAGGAAGGTGGTTCACGTATTTATCGATGACCATATCGGCCAGTACGCTTGCCCCGGCATAGCTTTTGGCTATGGGCAATGCAGGCATGGGCGCTGTAACAACCTGTTTCTCGATGTCCGGCCCCTGGCTTTTATTTTTCAGCACATATTTGTGGCGGATAATCCGGCGAACGTACCACCTTGCAGGGTCACGTTCGAGTACTTCGGTAACTTCGGGGGCCAGTTCAGCCCAATGTTCAGGGTTAATTTCCTGTTCAGGAAAAATATGGGTTTCTTCCCGTGGAAGGCTTTCGGGCAGAGGTTTGCGTACCGGATGTTTTTTTTCTTTTACCTGAACAACCCGGATAGCCTTGTACTTCTCGATTTCTTCTTTGGCGTTGGTGGCCAGTTCTTTTTCGTCCTCAAGCAGGTCAAGCCCCTCAAAATCGAGTTTCCGTTGCCGGGGGTCTTCCGGAATGTATTTTTCGCTGGATTTGCCCCATATTTTTCGTTGAAGCGTCTCTATTTGTTGTTTGAGCTTGAGGATGGCCTGATCCAGCGTGCTGATGGTCTGTCCCAGGTGGTCAATTTCCTTGTCTTTTTCGGTGATTTGTTGCTGGTAAGAGGTGCGTTCTGACTGGAAGTTTTGGAAGCCGGCAAGTTGGCTTTTCAACCTGGCTGTTTCCCGGTAAAGCTCATCGCGATGTTCCAAAATTTGTTGTACAAACAGCTCTTCTTCAGTAGTCATCCATCCTTGTTTTTGATGGCTCGAAGATACAAAATATTAACCTGTAAATCAAGTATAAACCCATATATTACAGGCTATTCAGAGTTTTTTTGTCCTCTTTTTTTATTCTCTTTTTCTCCGGTAGAAACACCTTGGACGATACTCATCAGTTCCTGCCAGCTGGTTTGAAACGTGTGGGTGTCTGGATCAAAAACAGGAAGTTTGAAACCGCCTGATTCCAGTTTCAGGTGGTAGATCACCAATCCGCCGCATTCCATGTGCAGGATCTTCATACTGGTACACGGGCGGTTGATGAAGATAAACACTTCACCGTCCTGCACGTTACGGCCCATCTGGTTGGTCACCATTCCGCTCAGGGTGTAAAAGCTCCGGCGCATATCGGTGGGGTACGAATACAGGTAATACCGCATCGAGGGGGTTAGACTGAACATCTTACCGGTGTGCTAAGAGCAACAACGACTGTAAAACCTGTACATCGGGCAAACTGCCCAGTTTTACACTCACCCCGTTGGGATAACTTATTTCGCATGAAAAGGCGGAGTGCTGAACATCCTGGTTGTTTCGAACCGGAACATGGCTGGACCGAAGGTGTTGTCCGTTTTCAAAAACAACCGGAACGAAACCACCTTTGGGCGGTAGTTGCCCTTTGAGTTTGTTTTGCCAGTAATAGAATTTGGCTTCGTTGATCTGATGGTTGGCGCAATAATCTCGGATAGTCAGCCCCGATACCACAAACTCGTCATAAACGGCCCGGAATTTTTTCTCGTTGTACATGTCGTTTGCTTTGATGTAAACGGCAAACTTATAGACCGCCATGCAATATTAGTAGACGCAATTTAGCGAATGCTTACATTCCATTTCATTAATTTATTTAACTGATATACTTTCTGATATTGAAAAAGTTTATTTAATAAGCCACATTAAAGAATTTTCTGAAGATTTTCTATCAATGATAATGTTTGCGATGAGCCTTGAGTCAATAGAGCAAAATAATCAATCTTCATTAGAAAATTTGTATAAAAAGATAATGAGAGATTTATATAGGTTTTCACAGATTTTCCCACAAAGCCAAGATAAAGATTCTATTGAGAACACTTTAAAAACATATAATAAATCACTTTTAGAAAAAATTACTAGTGAATTTACTCAAAAAGAAATTGAAGCTCAGTCATTATTTGATCAAAAAAAATATCAAGAATCTATTGACTTATTAAAAACAATCCCAACGAAAAAATATGATTTTGCAATTTATTCTTTATTTGTGCAGAATTACGTGTGGCTTAAAGATGATCATAAGGCTATAACTTATTTGGATAAATTACTCGAACAATTAGATGAACATACCCTTGACGAAAAACTCAGATGGTATGTTTATGCCGAAAATTTGTATTCCCGTTTAGATAATAATGAACGATATATAGAATTTATTGAAAAAGAAATTTTAATACGCAAAGAGATTATAGGTGAATCGTTCGCCAATAATGAGTTCGATGAAATAATTACAGATAAAGCACTCAAGCTGGCAGATGCTTATTGGAGATTAATTACCTTGCTAATTAGCGTTAAATCGATAGATAATGTTTTATATTATACAGTTTTATATTTGAATACTTTTCGTTTGATTCCCAATTTTGATAATGAAAGGTTAAAAAAGACTATAAATGAAAATATTAAGATTATATATTTAATTTTTAGTCCAAAAAGTTTGAATGATAATCTTAAACTTTTAACACAAGAGTTAATTAATGAAATAGAACCAAGGCTATTGGAAAAAATTAATGGCTTGTATGGATTTTGGCAAATGTCCTACGATTTGAAAATTTACAATACGTCAAAAAATTATAATGCAGTATTAAAACACGCAAACAATATTTACGAAGAAATCTATCCTTATGTACAAAATGTGAAAGATACAGAGCAAGAAAGTGTCAATATGATTTTTCATTTTATTTCAAATGGAATAGAAAAAAAAGTTGACTTTTCTTTTGATGACATTTTGTTAAAAAAATCAGAAAGTATAATAGCCTCTTTAATAAATAATATTGTAGTCAACACTTCATTAGATTTATTTTTTGATAATTTATTATCAAATGAAAAGCTATCAAATGAAACTTTGGCTGACAATGTTTTACTAGAAATTTTAAGATGGAACTTGTGGGATTTCAATAAATTGGTGATATGGAGAAATTTGTTTGATTCATTACATGATCAGAAGAAGTATGTTGAAGCAGAAAAAGCATTAAAGGGTTTTGAAAAGATTCTTGAATCATTAAATGAACAACCTCTTGAAGAGCAAATATCGTGGATAGATATCGCTTATAATTTATATTTCCGATTGGAAAAAATAGAAAAACAAATATCGCTTTTTTACACGGTCATGAAGTATTTAGACAATCTATTTTTGTCTGCCTGTACTGACATAAATTGGTTAACTCAAATACTTGAATCTATGAAACAACATTGGAAAAATGTGTTTAATATTCATTTAAGTTTTTTATTGGAGGAAGAAAATTTCCAAGCCTTCAATCATGAAATTGAAAAAGAAATTAATCCAAGGTTGTATGCAAAAATTAGAAATCTATATTTTATTCAACAGACTCTTTACTCATTTGATGATTTCCCAAATAGTAAATACTATGATGCCTCACTAGAGCATGTACGTAATATTTATGAAACAATCTTACCGGTAATTCAATCTGTGAACGAAAATGAGAAGGACAAGTATAAAAACATTTCAATACCTTTTGTTTTTGGAACAGAAAAATACGATGTGCTTTTACCTATAGATGATATGCTAGAATTAAAAGGACATTTTTTATTAATAAATCTTTTAATAAAAGTTGAACAAAAAATAAGAACTCAATATTTAGATGCTTTTTTTGAAAATTTGTTATCAGATGAAGATGTAAATACTTCATCTGAGACCGTAATAGATGAAGTATTATCTAATTTCTTAGATTGGCACATTTTAATACAACAAGAAGCAGAAAATGTTGAAAATGAATAAAAATATTTAATAGGCAACCATAAGATACATATCTGTTTTAAAAATAGTTACAGTGACGACTAACAAATAATGAATTAAGAATAGAATAAAGCTTATTAAAAATATAATTGAACAAAAAAATGCCTGCTGCTAACTTCAGCTACCCGTGTGCGAGTTCGGTGGTTTTCGGTGGGCATCTTTCCGCCCGGTCGGCTTTTCGGCTTGACAGGAAATCGCCCGCAGTCCGCACCTTCTATGTTGTAATCCAAATTTTTCATTCTTTATTTTTAAACTATTTTTCTACTATTCAGTAAGTTAACTTTTTAAATCCCTAAACCTTTGGGCAATACAGAGCCTGAGGGTTTCCCCTCTTGGTTTAATTATGCTGGGCTTTTGCCCAGCATAATTTCTAAACCTTCGGTGTAAAACTTCACCTTCGGGTTCCCCTCTTTTGTATCAAATACCGGTCTATAAAAACACCCTTCTATCAACGGACATGGTGCAACCAGCCGCATTCCTGTGTTCAATTTATTATAGATAAGAGCTGTGGCCTGCGTGTAACGGACACCCTATCAGGGGCCGCAAGGGGCGGAAAACAGTCTCTTTATCATGGAGTAGTTTTTACAACCAGTTTTGATGTTATAGCACTGAATGTACATATTCTGTTTCATTTTTCATTACATATCTTATCCTGTTTAGTAATTTTTTTGCTATCCGGATGATGGCTTCCGTTGGTTCCATCCGCTTGCAAAGTAAGCCATAGCTATATAACAGCGACGGGTCTTTTCTCGATGCCATCCAGGCTGCCTCTACAAGAATGCTGCGTAGAAAACGGTTGTTGCGCCTGGTGATACGACCAACATTCTCCTTTTCGCCCGAGGAGTTGGTTGATGGTACCAGTCCCACGAATGAACAAAGTTGGTCAAGGTTCCTGAACCGAAGGATATCCTCCATTTCGGTCAAAAGTGTAATGGCCGATATCAGGCCGATTCCCGGGATGCTCTGCAATAACCTTAGTTGCTGTGAATATTCCCCATTCTGGACAACCTGACGCAAATGCCGGTTGACCTTTAACAGTTTTTTTCGCAGCAGTTCGGCCGTATCGACTGTGTCCTCGAGTACCATCTTGCCATGTACCGTTGATAATTCAACTTCGCTTAACCAGCGGGTAAACCTCCCGGACCAATGCGTTGAGGTGCCGCCCAGTTCCATTGGAATTTGTATGCCGTTAAAATAAATGAACGACTTGATCCTGCACTTATGGCGGCTGATTTCTTTTACCAGCGTTTTGCGGTAACGAACCAGACCACGCAGTTCTTCCATCCCCTTGCCCGGAACATAGATGCCCACCAGTTCACCGTTACGGAGCGATTTGGCGATCTTGCGACTGTCGCGTTTGTCTTCCTTCTGCCGCTTTTCTTTGTCGGTGGTAGGTATATCCGCAGGATTGACCACCAGATTGTGTATCCCAAAACCCGCAAGTTCGCGATGGGCGCTGAATCCGCAAAAACCTGCTTCGTAGGCTGAATGATATACTGCCCCGGGAAAATTCTTCCGCAGGTAATTCCACAGGGTTTCTGCATTCGGATCTTGTGAAAATGTTTTATGTTCCCGGTCTCCCAACATGATGGTTACCTTCCAACTCTTTAAATGAATATCAATTCCGGCATAAACGTTTTGCCCGTTAAAATCAATTGTCGTACCTTTAGCTAGCATAAGTCTTCGTTTTTTGTTTTGTTTCTTTTTCAAAAACTAAATTTACAAAAACACTGAAGGCTTATGCATTGCGCACTTACAAACATACAGCCTGCGTGTAGCTTCCTACGTTAGGTGCAAGCCAAACGCCGCTTTTTGACACATTTACGCTAACTTGACAATGACTGAAAATAAAAATACAGCCCGGATTAATGCTTTTGGAAACCTCTGTACAAGGGGTTTTAATTTTTTACCCCAGGCACATTGCGCCTTTTGGGCGCATTAGGGAGCGTTCCGTTCAACAGCCCCCGCACATTGCAGCACATTTGCAAGCTCCCACAAGCCAACGCTCAATCCAAAGGCTTTCAAAAGAGCCGCAATTTTGCCCTCGCACCGTAGCGATTTTATTATATTTGAGCTTTAATTGACTTTTGTTTGATAAGAAAAATAGAAAAAGCATAAATGGCTAAAAAAGTAAAGGCAGAACAGGAAGAACCATTAGAGAAAAAACTCTGGAAAGCAGCAGATAAACTCCGCAAGAATATGGATGCTGCCGAATATAAACACGTTGTTTTAGGTTTGATTTTCCTGAAATATATATCGGATGCTTTTGAGGAACAATACCAAAAATTAGTAGCCCTAATTAGCGAAGGTGCTGACCCCGAAGATAAAAACGAATACACCGCCGAGAAAGTTTTTTATGTTCCTCCATCGTCAAGGTGGAAATGGATTCAAGGTCGGGCAACTCTCCCTACCATTGGGAAAGACATCGACGATGCAATGGACGCCATTGAAAAAGACAATCCTTCGTTGAGAGGCGTTTTACCAAAGGTATTTGCACAGGAAAAATTAGACAAAACAAGTTTGGGCGGACTGGTAAACCTCATCGGTTCGGCTACTTTGGGAACAAAAGAAGCTCAAAGCAAAGACTTACTGGGAAAGGTTTTCGAGTACTTCTTAGGTGAATTTGCTTTGGCCGAAGGCAAAAAAGGTGGACAATTCTACACCCCCCAAAGTGTAGTAAAACTGTTGGTCGAGATGCTTGAACCATATGAAGGACGGGTATTTGACCCCTGCTGTGGTAGTGGTGGAATGTTTGTGCAAAGCGAAAAATTCATCAAAAAGCATCAGGACTATTACAAGAAAAATGCTTCGACCGGCTCAGCATCCAGACGATTATCATTGAATCCTTCTGACCGCATTTCGATCTACGGACAAGAGAGCAACCAGACCACCTGGCGTTTGGCCAAAATGAACTTATCCATTCGGGGTATCGACAGCAGCAATGTAAAGTGGAACAACGAAGGTTCATTTTTAAATGACTTACACAAAGACCTGAAAGCGGATTATATTATTGCTAATCCACCGTTTAACGACAGCGATTGGAGTGGAGAACTCTTGCGCGACGATGCCCGTTGGAAAGTCTTAGGCGAAAAACTAACGCCTCCAACCGGAAATGCCAATTATGCATGGATACAACATTTTCTTTACCATTTAGCGCCAACCGGACAAGCGGGTTTTGTTTTGTCGAAAGGATCATTGACCACCAACACCACGGGTGAAGGCGATATTCGAAAAGCTTTAATTGAAAACGGATTGGTTGATTGCATCGTAAACTTGCCGACCAAACTGTTTTTAAATACGCAGATACCTGCTTGTTTGTGGTTTCTATCGCGCAACAAATCAATCGGCGGGTTCAGAAAACGCGAAAATGAAATTCTGTTTATTGATGCCCGAAACATGGGCTTTTTGATTAACCGCAAAAACCGGGATTTAAGCGACGACGATATTGCTTTAATTTCGGGTACTTACCACAACTGGCGTTCTCTCCCCACTTTGGGGGGAGTTGGAGGGGGGCTTTACGAAGATGTGCCAGGTTTTTGCAAAGTAGCTACTATCGACGAAGTGCGACAACTAAACTATGTTTTAACTCCGGGGCGATATGTAGGTTTGGCCGACGAAGAGGATGATTTTAACTTTGTTGAACGTTTCACTGCTTTGAAAACAGAACTGGAAAATCAGATTGCTGAAGAAGCAGAATTGAACCGGAAAATACGTCAGAATCTGAATAAAATAAAATTGTCGGAATCTGAATTTTCAGGATTAAAGAATTAATAGAATGATATTTATACACAAACATTAAGAATAATGTAGAAATTCTGTAAATTCTGATTCTGACAATGGAAAAGGATGAACTGACATACAAAATAGTTGGCTGTGCAATGAAGGTACACAATAAACTTGGCCCTGGATTTCAGGAAGTGATTTATCAACGTTGTTTGGCTATAGAATTAGAACGAGCCGGTTTGGAATTTGAAAGAGAAAAAGAACACACCATTTATTATGATGGAATTAATGTTGGGACAAGAAGAGCCGATTTTGTAGTTGAAAATAAAGTAGTCGTTGAATTGAAGGCATTGGTAAATCTTGAAGATGTTCATTTGGCACAAGCCAAAAACTATGTAGTTGCTTACGATTTTCCTTTAGGATTACTAATCAATCTTGGAAGTCAAAGCTTGCAACATAAATTGCTTTTTAATCCGAAATACTACACAAAACCAAATTCTGAAAATTCATTCATTCAATAAATTCAGATTCAGACATAATGGCAACCGAAGATATACGCTGGATTCAACGCTTTCATAATTTTAACAAAGCGCTTAATAGCCTGACGAATGCTATTAATGAGTACAAAGAAGATGATACCAACGAAGTGGTAAAAGTTGGTATGATTAAATTTTTTGAAATGACATACGAGTTAGCCTGGAATACGATGAAGGATTATTATGAAGACCAGGGAGAAACAGGGATTCAGGGAAGCAAAGATGCCATCAAGCTTTCTTTTGGCAGAGGCTTAATTACGGATGCTGCGAAATGGTATGATATGGTTAGCAGCAGAAGGTTGAGTGTACATACCTATGATGAAGAAACAGCGAACGAAGTAGCACAGGATATTGCTGAAACCTACCTGGGTTTATTTATTCAATTGCAATCGCGGCTAAAAGTAGAAATGCTTAACGTTTAATCGTATAAAATGAAGTTTGGATTAACAGATCAGATTATTGCAAGCATGGCGCAGGTTTTTGAACCCAATCCGAAAGTTGATAAGGCATTCATTTTTGGCTCAAGAGCTAAAGGTAATTTCAGGGAAGGTTCGGATATTGATATTGCTATTAAAGGCCGGGATTTAACTTTTAAAGACATCATTTCTTTATCCGGAAAACTGGAAGACCTTGATATACCCTACAAAATTGACCTCCTGGATTACCACACCATAAAAGAACCTGCTTTGCAAGAACATATCGACAGGGTTGGAATTGAGTTTTATAGTCGGTGGAAAGAGCGTATTCTTACCGAAATGGGTACGCTTCAAAGAGGCAAATCGAAACATCGGCCAAGATATGCCTTTCACTTATATGGTGGTCCTTATCCATTTATTCAAACAGGACAAATACGAGAAGCCTCTAAATACATTACAAAATACGAACAAACATATTCAGAAGATGGTTTAGCTCAGAGCAAATTATGGAAAAAGGGAACACTTTGTATTACCATTGCAGCAAATATTGCTGAGATTGCAATTCTTGGTATGGATGCATGCTTTCCTGATAGTGTTTTGGGTTTTATTCCAAACAAGAAAAAATGTGATTTAGATTTTGCTTTTTATACACTAAAGTATTTTCAAAGAGAGCTACAGCAAATGGGAGATGGTTCTGTTCAGGACAATATTAATTTGGGAACTTTTACACAAATTAAATTTCCATTTCCCCCTCTCCCTGAACAAACCGCCATTGCTTCCATTCTCAGCAGCCTCGATGATAAAATAGACCTGCTCCAGCGCCAAAACAAAACCTTGGAACAATTGGCCGAAACGCTTTTTAGGCAAATGATGTCTGAAGCTGAATTTTCAGGATTTAAGAATGAACAGGATGAAAAAAATGAAAATGAATTCTGTAAATCCTCTAATTCTGTAAATCCTGATTCTGACAAGGGAAAGGAAGCTGAAGAAAGTTGGAAAGTTGGAAAGTTAGAAGATGAATTTGATTTCACAATGGGTCAATCACCATTAGGCACTGATCTAAATGAAGATGGTGTAGGTACGGTTTTTTACCAAGGTAGAAGTGATTTTGGTTTTCGTTTTCCAACACCAAGGGTTTATACAACTGCACCAACACGTTTGGCAAAACCATTAGACACATTGGTGAGTGTTAGAGCACCTGTTGGAGATATGAATATGGCATTTGAAAATTGTTGTTTAGGGCGTGGAGTTGCTGCATTTAGATATAAACACAATCCTGAGTTCTTTTCATACACTTATTATAAGCTTCGTTCTCTAATGGAGCCGATAAAACAGTTTGAAGACAATGGAAGCGTTTTTGGCTCAATTGGTAAAGATGATTTCAAGAAATTGGAAAATATTATACCACCTAAAAAACTGATAGCAGAATTTCAAAAGGAAGCAAAACCTATTGATGACAAAATATTATTAAATGAAACCCAAATCCGCACCCTCACCCAAACCCGCGATACGCTTTTGCCAAAGTTGATGAGTGGAGAAGTGAGGGTAAAAATGTCTGAACTGTGATTAAAATGATTTTTGTGATTATTTGATTACTCAATTTTCAGTTTTCCGAAATCATATTCATCATTTAATCACAAAAATCATTGTTCAGACAATTTGTGAAGATGGCCAATGAGCAAAAAACCGTACATTTACAACATGTTATACTACCGACGAAAAATATTATTAGCCTTACTCGAAGTGTTTGATGGGCAATTAACTGCAAAAAGTTTGCAGAAATACTTGTTCTTGTTTACCCGCGCCCAGATGGTTAAATCTTTTGACTTTGTACCTTACCGTTACGGCTGTTTTTCGTTTCAGGCAAATCAGGATTTGTCAACCATGGAAAAATACGGTTATCTTGAAATAGCCGAAGAACAAAACGGCAGATTTATAAAATTAAAACAACCCGGACAATATCTGGCACTATTGGATATGTTCGACAGACAAGCGTTACTCGATGTAAAAGCAGAGTTTGGCATATTGAGCCAAAACGATTTGATACGTCATACCTACCAGAAGTATCCTTATTTTGCTATTAATAGCGCTATTGCAAAAGAGCTACTCACCAAAGAGGAGTTGACATTGGTGCAAAAACAAAAACGCACGTTTACAGAACCTCAGTTATTTAGTATCGGTTACGAAGGCATTACACTCGAAGCCTACATAAACAAGCTGATAATTAACGATGTGCATGTGCTGTGCGATGTCCGGAAAAACGCGTATAGCCAGAAATATGGATTCTCGAAAAGCCAATTACAAAAAGCGTGTGCAGGGGTTGGTATCCAATATGTGCACGTACCGGAGTTAGGAATCGAATCGGAACAGCGACACGATTTGCGTTCGCAAACCGACTATGATATATTATTCGAGCGTTACGAAAAAACTACATTGATAGACAATCACCGGGCATTGCTAAAAGTTAAGGCATTGCTTGAAAGTGATAAACGGGTTGCAGTTACCTGTTTCGAGAAAAATCCGCATCAATGCCATCGTTCCCGCGTTGCAAAAGCATTAATGCAATTGCCCGACATAAACTATACGTTTAAACCCTTGTAAAAATGGCGTTAACCAAAGTCCTCATTACCGTAAAAACCTATCCCACTTTGTCGGAGAAATATGATGAGTTGGTTTGTACCGCTGGTTTTCGTGAGGATGGTTCTTGGGTTCGCATCTTTCCTGTTCCCTTCCGCAAACTCGATTACCAGAATCGTTACGAAAAATGGCATTGGATTGAAATCGATTTGGTAAAAAACACATCTGACTATCGCCCCGAAAGTTATCGCCCTAATAATTTGGACAAAGAAATCAGGATATTGGATAAGTTGGATACTGGTGTAAAAAGAGATTGGGCCGCACGCAAAAACATTACGCTTGGCTGTGTTCACACCAATATGTCAGATTTGATTGCAGAAACCAAAAATTCAAAAATAAGCACATCACTTGCCGTATTAAAACCTAGTGCAGTGTTGGATTTTATTTGGGAACCCTGCGAACGGGAATGGGATAAAAAGAAATTAGATGCCGTATATGCGAATCAGGCGCAAGGAAGTTTGTTTGATGTGGAAGCGACAAAACAGTTTTTTAAAGTCGTAAAAAAATTACCGTATAAATTTTCCTATATTTTCACTACGAAAGACGGAATCGAACGAACGTTGATGATTGAAGATTGGGAATTGGGGATGCTTTATTGGAACTGCTTGAGTAAAGCCAACGGAGACGAGCAAGAAGCTTGCAAAAAAGTGAAAGAAAAGTTTTTAGATTACATGCACCATCAACGCGATTTGCATTTCTTTTTGGGAACAACCAAGCAATTTCATAATGTAGGGCATAATCCGTTTATTATCATTGGTACATTTTATCCTCCCAAAATCGACAATAAACAATTGTCATTATTCTAATTCAATGAAACCCATCACCGAAGATAAAATAGAAACCTTTACCATTGAAACGCTCCAATCGTTGGGTTGGCAACATATACATGGTTTGGCTATTGCTCCCGGTGCGGAACAAGCCGAACGCGAAAGTTTTGAGCAAATTATTCTAATCGCTCGGTTGCGTAAAGCGGTTTCTATTTTAAATCCGGACATTCCACCCGATGCCCAGGAACAAGCCATACAGAAAGTATTGCGGATTTATTCGCCCGAATTGTTGCACAACAATGAGACATTTCATCAACAGTTGGTAGAGAAAGTAAAGATACCTTACCAGAAAGATGGATTTGAACGCAGTTACGAAGTGGCGCTAGTCGATTTTGAAAACGCATCGAACAACGAATTTTTAGCGGTTAATCAATACACCATCATCGAACGCATAGGCGGACTGGATGGACATTCCGAAACCAAACGACCCGACGTTTTACTCTTTGTAAATGGCATTCCTCTGGTTGTTATTGAGCTAAAGAATGCGGCAGACGAAAACGCTACCCTCCGAAAAGCGTTCGATCAAATACAAACCTACAAAGCCACCATTCCAAGCCTGTTTACCTATAATGCTATTTGCGTTATTTCTGATGGACACGAATGTAAGGCTGGAAGTGTTTCGGCAGGTTACAGCCGTTTTATGAATTGGAAAACTGCCGATGGGAAAAAGGAAGCCTCGCGTTTTATTCCGCAATTAGAAATTGTATTAAAAGGAATGCTGAACCCGGCTACTTTTTTAGATCTTGTTCGCAATTTTATTGTTTTCGAAAAAAAGATTGGATCACCCTCTCCCAACCCTCTCCCACTGGGAGAGGGCAAGGGTGCGGGTCTAATCCAAATTGAAACCGTTAAGAAATTAGCGGCCTATCATCAATATTACGCGGTAAATAAAGCGATTGAAAGCACCCTTCGGGCTTCTTACTTTCAACCCTCAACCCCAACCCGTCTCCCAAAAGGAGAAGGGGGGACATTATCGGGGAGGACTTGATTTTTCGGGATTAATTAGCGAAGCAAGAAGTCTAAGACAAAACCAAACAAAAGCAGAAGATTTATTTTGGCAATTAGTCAGAAACAGAAAGTTTTTAAACTTAAAATTCCGAAGACAACATCAAATCGGACATTATATAGCTGACTTTTATTGTGATGAAAAGAAATTGGTTGTCGAGTTTGATGGTGAGATTCATAATGATCCGGAACAAATAAAGCATGATTTGAAAAGAGATAAATACCTGACTTCCATTGGGAATAAGGTATTACGTATTCGGAACGAAGAATTATTGACTTCACCAGAATTTGTTTTTCAAAAAATAAGTAGTGAAGTTTCTCCCTCTCCTGTGGGAGAGGGTCGGGGTGAGGGGTATGGCAACCGTAAGGCTGGCGTAATTTGGCACACCCAGGGATCGGGCAAAAGTTTAAGTATGGTTTTTTATTCGGGCAAGCTCATTACCGCGCCCGAAATGCAAAATCCAACTATTCTGGTCATCACCGACCGCAACGATTTGGACGACCAGTTGTTCGATACCTTTGCAAGCTCCAAACAGTTATTACGACAGGACCCGGTTCAGGCAAAAGACCGCGAACATTTAAAAGAGTTGCTGAAAGTAGGCAGCGGTGGAATTGTATTTGCTACCATTCAAAAGTTTTTTCCTGATGCTTCGACAAGCTCAGCATACGAACGATTAACAGATAGATCTAACGTAGTTGTTATTGCAGACGAAGCTCACCGAACACAATATGGTTTTGAAGCGTCGATCAAAGATGTAAAAGACAAAGAGACCAAAGAAAAAATTGGCGAACGCATCGCTTATGGCTTTGCCAAATACATGCGCGATGCATTGCCAAACGCTACATACATTGGTTTTACCGGCACTCCGATTGAAGGAACGGATATCAATACGCCTCAGGTTTTTGGTCAGTATGTCGATGTGTACGATATTTCACAGGCTGTTGCCGACGGTGCGACCGTAAGGATTTACTACGAAAGTCGGTTGGCGAAAGTAAATTTAGATGAAGAAGGCAAACGCTTAATTGAGGAATTTGACGCGGAGTTGGAACAAGACACCGAAATCACCGACCGTCAAAAGGCGAATGCGAAGTTTACCAAACTGGAAGCCATTGTCGGTAATGCTGACCGCATTAAAAACTTGGCGAAAGACATTGTAACACATTCGGAACAACGCCAACTGGCATTTGAGGGGAAAGGCATGATAGTGGCCATGAGCCGAAGGATTGCAGCCGAATTGTACAAAGAGATTACAGCATTGCGACCCGAATGGCACAACGACGAATTAAGCAAGGGCGCTATAAAAGTGGTTATGACCTCGAACAGTGCCGATGGTTCCGAAATGCAACGCCACAATACCACAAAAAACCAACGGAAAGATTTGGCTGAACGGATGAAAGACCCTGCCGATCCGTTGCGTTTGGTTATTGTTATTGATATGTGGCTCACAGGTTTTGATGCGCCTTGTTTGCATACGATGTACATCGATAAACCCATGCGGGGCCACAACCTGATGCAAGCTATTGCAAGGGTGAACCGTGTTTTCAAAGACAAGCCCGGCGGGTTGATTGTTGACTATCTGGGAATAGCCACCGACTTAAAAAAAGCGCTTTCGTTCTATTCAGCCGCTGGAGGTCGGGGCGAACCAACCTTGGATTTAAAAAAGGCCATCGAGTTAATGAATGAGAAATATGAAGTCGTTCAACAGTTTTTTAATGAGGAGGCAAAAACACAAATCGATATCGTTGCCGAAGAACCAGAAGCCTACTATTCTAACAGTTTTAAATTCAATTATCAACGGTTTTTCAAGGTAGAACCGAAAGAGAAATTATCGATCATCCTTCAGGCAGAAGAACATATTTTGGGTTTAGAAGATGGAAAGTCGCGTTTTGTGCGCGAAGTTACTTTGTTAAGCCAGGCCTTTGCCTTATCAATTCCGCACGAAAGGGCAATGGAAATCAAAGATGATGTTGCTTTCTTTCAGGCAGTAAAAGCAAGGTTGGTGAAATTTGAAGGAACCGGAACAGGCAAATCAGACATTGAAATTGAAACAGCCATCAAACAAATCGTTGATGAAGCGTTGAGTTCGGATAAAGTAATCGACATTTTTGAGGCCGCCGGTATTGATAAACCAGAAATATCAGGTTTGGAAGTGCTTTCAGATGAATTTCTTCTGGAAGTAAAAGGAATGAAACACCAAAATCTGGCATTAGAATTACTAAAGAAATTGCTCAATGACGAAATAAAAACACGTTCAAAAACCAATTTAGTTATTAGTAAAAAGCTATTGGAAATGCTGGAAGGCGCACTTAAACGCTATTTGAATAATTTACTGTCAACTGCTGAAATTATTCAGGAACTCATCAACATAGCAAACGAAATCAAGCATTCTGACAAAGAAGGCGAACGCCTTGGTTTGACCAAAGACGAAGTTGCATTCTACAACGCCTTAGAAGTAAATGATAGTGCAGTTCAGGTTTTAGGTGACGATCAGTTAAGAGACATCGCCAGAGAAATTACCGAGAAAGTAAAAGCCAACGCCACAATTGACTGGACAATCAGAGAAAGTGCAAGGGCAAAATTAATGGTCATCGTTAAGCGCACATTGACTAAATGGGGTTACCCTCCGGACAAACAAGCAAAGGCGATTGAGACCGTTTTAAAACAAGCCGAACTAATGGCTGACTTTTTCACAACAAAATAAGTTATCGGATAAGTAAAGCTTCCTCTCTTCGTTATTCATCCAATCAGATAAGAAGATATTGCTTTAAAATACCCAGAATTGTGTATTTATCATGCCAAATCTTCCTGTATCTACAAAGTTTATAGCTTGTGGTGTGGTAATGTGGTCAAAAATGGTTGGTGATTTTTAGAAAAATAATTAGTAAATTCCACGCTTATAATCATAACATGACACTGCATGAAACAGATATTTAAGCTTAAAAAAGGTGAGATTTTATTCGACGATGACAAGATCATCATAAGAGACGACGCCAAAAAACAAAGGAATCTGACACTGCTATCTTCGAGCATGTGGACAATTTATGGGACACTTTCTGTTTTAAGGTATTTTAAGACAGGTGACCAATTTTTACTTTGGACTGGGTTGTTTATTGGAATAGCACATTTTGTGGTTTTTATATTAAACCTTCGTCGGACAGTAAAAAGTGAAATACCATTTGACGGTATAAAATCATTAAAGGTAAAAAAAAGATCTAGCAACGAGTTTTTGGACATAAAACTTAAAAACAGCAGACTGAGACGAGTTATTCTTGCAGACGACGAAACGGAACTTGAAGAATATATTGAAACGAATTTTAGGACAACATAGAATTATGGTGGCTAATAAACAGGACTCTGAGCGGTCGGCACGACCCAGTCTCGCCTAAGGCGAGATTGAACTACATCCCGGCAAGCTCGATACACCGCACCCGCCGGATTCGAGGCTAAGGTTACAGAGCTTGTCGAAGTAGTTACAGAGCTTGTCGAAGTATGCGCTTAGCGACTGTTTTATGGATTTTGAAGTAATAACAGCCGGGTGAGCCTTAAAAGTGCCTGAGGCGTATGCGGTGAAAGTTGAATGTACGGTTCTTAGGGGGCGTAAGCTACCCGGTTACGCAACTTAAATGACTATGAGACAGATTCAATATTTAATAGGTTTGACCATTTTAATTGCACTGACATTTGGGTGTAAGAACCAAATTGATCCTAAGGTGAAAGAAGTTTATCATCAAGCCTTTACCAATAATTCCACTGCTTCAAATTATGTAGTATTTACTGCCATTGATTTACAGACGAATAAGTCAAAAGAAATATGTTGCCATAGCAGGTCGCTAATCGATGCATTTATTGATGACGATCTTTCGCATAAAGATTCAGTTTCCTTCATTAATTCGTATAATAAAGCTTGTAGAGTTTATGATAGTATTTTGATTTCTAGTAATTATAATCCAACATTCAAATTCAAGAAATCAGAATCATTAGTGGGTATTGATTTTTACAATTATGACACTGACTCAGTTGAATATTATTCTAATCAGCCAGATATTGCAGTTCTAGTAGAATCAATTAAAAAGAATTTTAATGACACAGTTCGTCACTTGCTAATTGATTATTATAAAACTGACTCCAGATACGTTAATCATGTATTATTTAAAAATGGAATTTTATGCAAAAACAATTGTGGAACCGGATACACTATAATAAGCAAGGTTTTAAAATAAGCTGCGTACAATAAATAGGACTCTGAGCGGCGTGCAACGCCTAGCGATGAGTCTGTGTTGAACTACACCCCGGCCTTAATTGCAGGATTTTTGCTATGTACTTAACGACCGTTTGGGGGATATTGTTAACTGGGTTGATGGTTCAAACGAAAGGAAAAAGAATATCGATGAAGCATTAACGCACAAGTATAGAAATTAGTTGAAAATACAAAACCATGATAAAACAATGTATATTTTAGAGTTTAAACATCAAAAGAGGGGAAGCCCGAAAGCCAATGATAAAAGCTATCCCGCAGGGATTTAGTTCAACATCAGCTACCCGCGTGCGGCGTCGGTGGTTTCCGGTGGGCATCTTTTCTCCCGGGCACGAATTGAAGATTGGTAGGTGATTATATTTAATTCTACTTTGACAGATTTAAAATGAACCTCGATTTTTCTCCTGTTTTACCCCTGTCCTAAAGAGAGAAAGGAGAAAAACCGGACTGTTCCCTTTAGGCTTCGACGTGAGCTCAGCCGAACGTGTTCAGGGTAAAAACAGACGGATTTTTCGAATGTGTTAAAGTAGAATTAAAATACGATAATAAATTTTTCCGATTACTTAAGTTAGCTGCCAGTATAAAAAGAACATTGCAATGAATATTGAACAAATAAAGAAATTATCAAACAAACCTCGGTTGTATGAGAAAGGTTCGTCGGTAATGTGGACTGACCCTTACATTTCGAAGCAATTGTTGGAACTACATGTTAATCCGGAAAACGATTTGGCAAGTCGAAGCCAGGTAAAGATTGAACGAATAATAAACTGGATCCTGGAACGGACCGACAAGCCCCGAATGAAAATCCTTGATTTAGGATGCGGCCCCGGTCTTTATGCGGAACGATTAGCACAAAAAGGGCATTCGGTAGTTGGCGTTGACTATTCCGAAAATTCGATTCGCTATGCAACGAAACAAGCAAAAGAAAAGCAACTGGATATCGAATACCTGAATAAGAATTACCTGGATTTGGACGTTGACAATCAGTTTGACCTGGTTATCTTAATTTATCTCGATTTTTGTGTTTTATTGCCAAATGAAAGAGATAAAGTATTAGAAAACATCTATAAGGCATTAAAAAAAGGCGGCCTGTTTATTTGTGATGTTGTAAATGAAAAGAATATTGAGCAAAAAACAATTTCGCAGTCATGGGAAGTACAAGAACGTGGATTTTGGAAGAATACACCGTACATTGCCCTGACAAATGGCTATCATTACCCGGAGGCAAAAGCGCTTGCCAATCAGCATATCGTAATAAGTGAAGACGATACGGTGGATACATATATTTTTTGGAGCCATTATTATGAAAAAAGTGATTTACTCCGGATTCTTGAATCAAAGGGATTTACCGATATAACGAATTACGAAAATGTATTACCCGAAAATGGTGACTGTTGGAATGGAGAAAATGTGACATTCTATGTATCAGAAAAATAACAATGAGTATGGTAAACAGGCTGGAAAGTACTAAATTTAAAGGTTTGTAACCCGCGCGAAGAGCATGGCGGTTTAACAGGGCAGAAGCCCGTAACGCCAATTTGCCAAATACTTAACCGTTTGCATTAATTAAGAAAAGATAAGCCTAACACGATGAAATATGAAGCAGATAACATTTATTTTAGCATTTGTCTTAACGACAGCATTGACTTATGGGCAAAGCATTCCCAAAGCATATTTTGACCTTGTAAAAAAAGCAGACTCGCTTTACAATGCAAAAGACTATAAAAATTCGGCCAAGCAATATTCTGATGCGTTTAAGGTAAATGACTGGAAAGGACTGCCAGACGATCAATATAACGCAGCTTGTACCTGGTCTCTGGCCTCAGTTCCAGACAGTGCATTTTTTTATCTTGAAAGAATTGCGACTAAAAGTAACTACACCGACTATGGGCACATAACAACCGATCAAGACTTGTACTCATTGCACAACGATAATCGCTGGCCCCCTTTACTTGAAGTGGTGAAGAAGAATAAAGACAAAGCAGAAGCTAATTACAACAAACCTTTGGTTGCAATGCTTGATAGTATTTTCATTGAAGATCAACAGTATCGAAAGCAAATTAGGGATGTTGAGAAAAAGTATGGTTTGGAATCAAAAGAAATGAAAAACCATTGGAAAATAATACAAGAAAAGGATTCCATCAATTTGATAAAAGTAAAAGCTATTCTTGATAAATATGGTTGGTTAGGCGCCGACATTATTAGTAGCCAGGGAAACATGACTTTATTTCTTGTAATTCAACACGCAGACCGGGCCACTCGGGAACAATATTTACCAATGATGCGAGAAGCTGTAAAAAACGGCAAAGCAAAAGGGAGTAGCTTAGCCCTTCTTGAAGACAGAATTGCTTTAGAACAAGGGAAAAGACAAATTTACGGAAGTCAAATTTGGAGAGACAAAGAAACACTTACATATTATGTGGCCCCATTAGACGATCCGGGCAATGTGGATAAGCGAAGAGCTGAAGTTAAGCTTGAACCTTTAGCTGATTATGTAAGTCACTGGCAAATTAAATGGGACGTTGAGCAATATAGACGAGACTTACCAACAATTGAAGAGAAAATGAAGAGAAAATAAAAATGCCCTGTAACAAACACTAAACCAGTGACGATGAAAAATTTTCTAAACGTAGTTTTATTCCTTATGCTCTTTGTGCAGGCATGTTCAAAAGATACGACTGAGAAAGTTCCAGGCACAGAATACCCATATACCTATGGAGTATTGAGCAAACAAGAGCTGGACATTGAATTGCAGAAATTTAAATCGATTAATACGATTGAGGGTTTGACTCTCAACGAATTTGGAATACTGTCAGGCAGCGTCCCTGTTGATTTAAGCAAAGGTTTGGATTCGACTTTGGTGAAAGCGAATATTTCGATGATATTAAAAACATACGGTAATTTTATGGGCATCGATAAAAGTGCTAACCTTAATGTTTCTACCGACTTAAGCATTCGTCTTACCGGAGGTGTTGACGTTTCGTTAGGGCATTATTTCAAATATGGATGTAAAGACTCTCCAATGTTTTTATTAAAACAAAATAAGTTGAAAGACCTGAATATGGAGAATGTTCAGGTGAAATTCTATTTTTCGCAAACCGACAATCAAATGCAAATATTTGGACGTTGGTATCCTGAAGTTTATATCCCCGAAGAAGAGATAAAAAATCCAGACCAGGCATTAGCGATTTCAATTCAATATATCAAAGAAAATCATAAGGATATTACGCTTATAAATTTGTCCAATATCGAAAAGGACAAGTTTAATAAGGTACTTTATCCTTTCCAAAAAGAAAATAGAATTGAATTGCGGGAGTGTTGGGAAGTTACGTTCTGGGATAATTTTGTAAAAACATTAGTTGATACACAGACCGGAGAAGTAGTTTATTATTTAGACTATGGACGTATGATTTAATCCTTTTGCAAAGCAGTTGAATTATGCTGCGGCAATGAATTTAATGAAGAACAAAAGATGGGTAAATACGACAGTTTATCCGGTGATGGCGCACTTAAAATCAATTGAAATGTGGCCCGACATCATTACATCGTTGGCTTTATTTGGTTTTGAACTAAAAGATAAGTGATGGTTTTTATTCAAAGGAGTGCTGATTGGTATTCAACACGTTGAACAGGAAATTTGGAATTGGCAAATGGCGAAAACAACGACATCTAATTAAAAACGAATCGGAAACAATAACATCGAACTATGAAAAAATACATTGCCGTTTTTCTAATGTTTTTTTCTATTCTGTCGGATCTTATTGCAGACGACGCTTTTCTTGGAACAAGAGGCGGAAATGTGTTTCCCATCATTCGGAATGAAACAATCAGGATGGTGAAAGAAGAAATCAGGATTGTAATGGATTACGACAGTTGTAAGGTATGCTGTAAATTCTGGTTTCAGAACTTGGGCTCGAAGCAGGAAAATGTTTTGACTGGGTTTCCCGATTATTTTAAAAATATGACTCAACATTCAAGGGTACTACGGAATTTTACGTGTACGGTAAATTCAGTAAAAACCAAGGTTGACAAGATGACACAAGTAAATCAATACAATGCCGATGCAGCTCCCGAAGCTACAGAATACAATATATGGTATTGCTGGACGACTCACTTTGAACCCAACGAAACCGTATTGATTGAAAACACTTATGTTGGCGAATGGGGCGGGGCGGCTGAGGGAACATGTAGTTTTGAATACTTAATCGGCACGGCACAAACCTGGAACGGTACGATTGGTTCGGGAAAAGTAATTTTTGATCATTCTAAAGTTGCATCAAACTTGTTTGTTGATACAGCGAGGTACTCCGATTTTCCGTTAAGGGCAGGAATGGGGCGAGCCGTTTATAAAGATAGTACCGTGTATCGCTTTAGCGACTACCTGCCTAAATGGAACGAAACGCTCGAATTGGATTTTATGTGTTTCTGGAAAAATCCGTATGGGAAAACAGATCAAAATCTGGTAGAATATCCGTTTAAATACCGGTACGACTGGAGAGATAAATATTTAAGCAAACAAACCCTGAGATTGATGCGAAATGAAATTTATGCGCGGCACGGTTACATATTCAAAGATCCAGAGTTGCAGAATTATTTTATGAAGCAGGGCTGGTACAAGCCGGATAAAACGTTTGATGAACAACAGATAAACAATTTTGAGAATTCATTTATAAGCTATTTGAAAGATATTGAGAAGAAATAGGAGATGCAAAAGACTAGATTCGAATGGCAAAGTTAGGTGCATTGAACCTTATTGCTTTATTCAAAAAAACAATAAGGTATAGCGAATGAGGGAGATGCTGGGCTACTAAGGTTTGCAGAATTGGAAATTAGGTTTTAAAGGCAGGGATTGCATTTTTTTTGTTGGGACATGCCAATTCGTTTTAAGGATTCGGAAATGAAAGTTGAAAGACCAGTAAAACAAGCCAAACAATAAAACTAAAACCAAATGAAACGAACATGCCACGGTAATAATATTCAAGGTGGTGGCACAAAAGGTCGTATAAATCTTGTGGAGAAAGCTATTTTTATCGCATGGAGTTCCACATGTACGCATTTAAATTTCAACAAATTAACAACAATAAACCCGAATGAAAATTGAATTAAAAATTTCAGGAATAAAGCTTGCATTGCTTTTTTGCATGCTTGTTGTTTGGGGGGCAAAGGCTCAGAGCCTGGCAAAGTTCAACATTGGTGGCGATTATATGCTTTTCATGGGTGGTTATGAATATGCGTCCAGCGAAAAGGTGTATTCGTCGCGTGGGGGAATATTTATTGAAAAGCCGGTTCAACTAACCAAGGCATCGGACAATTATTTTACTCCGGGACTTTCGTATAAAAATATATTTGAGTCGTATGGCAGTGGTGGTTTAGGCGGGCGGTATTCGAGCGATTTGAATCACCAGTCGATAAGTGGCTATTTCAAGCTGATTCACAGGTTTAATTGCGAGGTGTTGAAACCACAATCGATTTATATTGGAGGAATGGGCGGCGTGCAAATCTATACCTGGGCTACCGGAACATCGAGCAACCGCGATTCAAGTTATCACGACAGAAATTGGACGGATCGTTATTATTCGGAACAACCTTCGCATTTGTTTAAAACGATTTACTACGGATTTATTGCCGGAATTGAATTTGCAGACAAAGGATTTATTCGCCCGGCCATAGAGGTAAGGTATTATCCACGGTTTGCCGAATATTACGCAACCGTTCTTCGGCCTTTTGAACTGGCAGTAAGCTTTGGAATAGGGAAATAAAATTGAATGAAATTCAGGAAGTAAACGAACATAAATCTTTAAAAAGGGATTGATCGAATAAACGAAAAACGGCTAACCTTATTCAGTAATATTAAGATGACATGGTGGACTTTTAGTTTGGGTAAGCTTAATCGAGGTTTTGATTGAAAATAAGGTTTTTTGGAAAATCAATCATAGATACCGTTATGGAATTAAGAATGCAAACCGACACAACCAACATTAACTGGGAGCGGGTGCCCGAAATACTGAAAGAAGTAGGGATGGCCTATCATTCGGCAGCAAAGCACGAGCGGGCATTTGCCAAAAGTTACTCGGTTGTTTTTGTTTTTGACAACGAGGTCTTGATCGGCTTCGGGCGTGCAATATCGGATGGCGAATATCAGTCGGCTATTTACGACGTGGCTGTTTTACCCGGCTACCAGGGAAAAGGAATTGGACGAATGATTGTGCAGAATTTGGTGAAGCAAACGCCTGATTGCACTTTTATTTTATATGCGTCGCCCGGAAAAGAGAAGTTTTACGAAAAGGAGAACTTCAGGAGAATGAAAACCGGCATGGCGCTGTTTACCGATGCCGAACGAATGCTTCAACGCGGATTTATAGAGCCTTGTTTGTGATTTTAACCGGGGAGCGGGCTATTTTCAGTGCGCTTAACAATTGTGAATCAATGTCGTTTCCTTGCGAGAAATTTTGGTGAAACCTGGTGCTTTAGGGTCTTAGCGGCAAAAAAGAGCCACCAAGTCGCAAAAACACGAAGTGTCACCAAAAAGAGAACCGGACATCAAATTTTTAAAGGCTGAAGCAGAACTTAAGAGATACGTAACTAAACGAAACTGAATTAAGTAATAGGAAAAATTTATTGTCGTATTTTAAATGTACTCACCCCGACGTCCGCCTCTGTACTCTGGTAGAGAGGGGAAGCACCGTCAGGTGCAGAGGGTGAGTCCCTATAAAATACAAACATAAGTACGACATTATTTCATTCTCATTACTTAAGAATGATCAGTATAACAAAATTTTTAATAAAACATGTCATGAAGATTATCAGCATACTGATTGCTTTCTCAATCTTTATCAATGCACAGGCTGAAAAAGGGCCGTTTCATCCGGTTATAAAATATGATAATGCCACATTCTCCGGAAAAATTGATGGATTTACGTTGGATGCGCAAAGCTTTAGTCCGGTCAACCTTTCTTTTTACAGCGTGCTAACCGGAGATTTTAAGGAATATAAAATACCGGTAAACAGCGATGGTACGTTCTGCATGAAAATCCCTGTTGAATCGATTACCTTCTGCTCAGTTAGCTCCGATTACTACAGTGGAATCAACTGTTTGATACCGGGAGAGGTGAGCGAGCTATCTATTTTCTATGATAAGGATCAGAAAAAACGAATTGAATTTAAAAACAGCATTGGTCTTAGCTGGGAAGATGCGAATACGATCTTAGATTGGCCGTTTGAATTGCCGATAGTTGGAGATGAAATGATAACGCCTGAAGTTTTTAGTCAAAAAATGCTTGATGGCATGAAGGACATCATAAAAGCAATCAATACAAATGTCAAGTTAAACCCACTGGTTAAGCAGAATGTTGTTGCCGAAGTTCAATTTTGGGTTATCTTTCATGGCTTGCTTAAATACAACGAATATGCCTTAAAAGCCTATAAAGCACATAACAATACTGATGCCTCAAAAGATGAATTCCGGCCACAAATACCTGACGCATCGTATTATTCATTTCTCAAATCCTTTAATCTGAACGATCCGATTTTACTTACAGGCGCTTTCTATCCTTTAATATTGAAACACATTATGGGTATCGAAGCTTTGGCAATCCCAGATATTGGCAATCAGCCGGTTGATTTGTGGATCGATAAGGTAAAGCAAATCATGAAAGATAAACTGGGGCTCGAAAACGGAATCGTATATGACATTATGGCCTGTTATTCCTACGTCAAACAGCTTAATTCGCTAAATCCGCTAAACGATGTTCAGAAGCAAAACATTCGGAATTATTTCAGCAATAAATCGTTCGAAGAGGTTTTGTTTGCCAAAAATGACAAAATTGTACAGGAGACTGGCACTAAGAATAAAACCAATATTTATAAGCTGACCGGAGCTTCCGAACAATTGATGGATTCAGTGATCGCAAAATACAAAGGGAAAGTTGTTTTTGTTGATTTCTGGGCAACCTGGTGTAGACCATGTTTGAAAGCCTTGCACGAATCGGAAGCAGTGCGGAAAGAACTAGAAAATAAGGAGGTTGTTTTTCTGTATTTTACCGATACCTCGTCGCCAAAAAGTTTGTGGGAGCAAAAAGTTTATGAAATAAGTGGAGAACAATATTATATCACCTTAAAGGCGATGGATTACATCCATAAGAGATACAATTTTACATCAATTCCTCATTATTTAATATTTGACAAAAATGGCCAGTTAAAATATAACCATTCGGAATTTATGGGAAATGACACGATGCGTAAATGGATTGAGGAATCGTTGTAACCGAAACCGAATGGTACGTAAAGTTATCACTGGAATCAAATAGAAACTTAACACTTATAAACCAAACAACATGGACGAACTTGAAAACACAACGGCACAGGAAAAACCGGTAATGGGTAACAAAACCATTGAAATGTACATTAAAGAAACAGCCCAATGGGGAAAATTTTTGGCTATAGTAGGATACGTATTTCTCGGAGTTGCGGCTTTAATAGCATTTGTAATGATGCTTGGGTTGTCGGCGCTTGGCAATATCCCAGGACAGAAATTTCCGATGACAATTATTGGAATGATTTACCTGTTGTTCACCGGAGTAAATTTTATCCCGCTAACCTATTTGTACCGTTACTCGACAGAAGCAGGAAAAGCCGTTGAAAACAACGATGAGGAGAACTATACTTTGGCGTTTGCTAACCTGAAGTCGCTGTTTAAATTTATCGGAATTTTTACGATCATCGGTTTGGTTTTTTACGCATTAGTGATTGTATTGGCCGCGCCAATGGCTATGTTGTTTAAATAGACTGAATTGTGCTTCCGTTTTTTTGAATAACGATTCCTGTAATTTTTGGTGGCTGGTCAGGACAAATTTTATTCAACAGATTTTTGTAAAATGCAGCGAATCATGAATAACAAGTCGAGAGAACAGCGAAAAAAGCAAAGCGGCAATGGACTGGGAATAGGGCTTGCTATTGGCGTAGCTTTGGGCGTTACAATAGGAACATCGACCAATAATATGGGCTTGTGGCTCCCGATAGGAATTGCTATCGGCCTGGCGTTGGGATCAGGTTATGGCAGTGGAAATAACAAGAACGACGAAAATCAGGGAAAAAACGACATGTAAATCAATGTCGTTTAATTTAGAAAACTAATTTGGTGAAAATTTGTGTTTTAGTGCCTTGGTGGCAAAAAACAAAAGAGCCATCAAGTCACAGAAATAGAAAGACGCAGAGGTGAAAACAGAAGGAGTACCTAACTAAACGACAGTGTTATGATTCAGCACGAATTTGTAAACAGGGCCATAGAAATTGCAAAAGCCGATCAGTCAATAGCCGGATTGGCGGCAGGAGGCTCGTGGATTGGCAACCAAATCGACAAATTTTCCGACATCGATCTGGTGTTGGTAACCGACGATCTGGTTTCGTATAGTTTTGATAAAATGTACAGCTATGCCTCGAAGTTTGGCCCGCTTTTAACTGCTTTTACCGGCGATCATGTTGGTGAACGGCGTTTGCTGATTTGTATGTACGATCATCCGTTGCTTCATGTTGACATTAAGTTTGTTACTCCTGAAGAGTTGAAGCAGCGTGTCGAGAATCCGGTTATTTTATGGGATCGCGACGGAATATTAAAGCAGATCATCGATGAAACGAAGGCCATTTGGCCCGAATTAAATTACCAGTGGATCGAAGATCGTTTCTGGATATGGATTCATTACGCAGCGCTCAAAATAGGCCGAGGCGAATTGTTCGAAACCATCGACTTTTTATCGGCCTTACGGGGAATGGTGCTGGCTCCGCTGACGCAGGTGAAAAACGGTCAGTTGCCTCGCGGTCTTCGCCGGGTAGAGCAAACTTTCGATATAAATGATTTAATCAGGCTGAAACAAACAATTCCTGAATATTCGGTTGAATCAATTGTTGAATCGGTTTCGAAAACTATCGAAATTTACCGATCTTTGCGACAAACGCTTTTTGATGAAGAGATAATCCTCCGAACAATGACCGAGGAAAAATGCGTAGCTTATTTTGACGAGATTGCCGCTAAGGCCAAAAACAGCGCTACGCAATAACAACCGAATTTGAAAATATTGAAGCATGGACGATTTGAATAACAAGATAGAAGAGGAAAAACAGACCGGCGCAAGCAGCAAAACCCCAGACCGTTTGATTGAACCCGGGGCAAATGCGGAACCGGAAATAGCGGAAAAGAAACCGGATGCCGAAAATCCTGAGGTTTATACGCCGGTAGTAGAGCCGGTTGCCGATGATGAAGAGTTGATTGAGGAAACCGCTCCAACTTTATATTCGGAACGGGTGATTTATGTATTCTCGGTACTGTTTTCGGTACTCGCCGGAGGAATTTTGATGGCCCGGAACCTGAAAGAGGTAGGACGAAAAGACGGTATTCCGCACGTTATCGCATTCTCGTTGATTTACACGTTCTTGTCGAGTTATTTATTGAATGTCAGCAAGTTTGGCCTGGTTGGAACCGTTTTGCTTGCTGTTATCGGATCGATGGTACTTACTTCGTATTTCTGGAATGCCTACATCGGGAAAGGAATAGCCTATTACCCTAAGAGTTACCGCAAGGCGCTGATAATTACAATTTTGATCCTTATCCCGTTAATCCTTATCGTTGTCTGGAATGCGGCAACTACCGGACAACTACCAACCGAAAGCGGCTTACGTATCGATTAATGCGAAACGAAATAATTCTCGTTACTTAGCTTAAATATTTCTTAGTCCCATCGTAATGAAGAATTGCCCGAATTGTAGAGCAGAATTGGAAGATCATTTTGAACTGTGCTGGAATTGCAACTATAGCCTGACTGAAAAACGGGTGGTTGAAATACGAGAATTGCCTCGCGGATCGCGGGAATTGAACTGCTTGCGTTGTACTGATGTGGAGATGATTTTCTCTGGGAAATTTAAGTTTCGTGAAGGATTAAGGTTTGGTATTCTTGGCAATTTTTTTGAGATGTTCGAGAATCGTGAAACATTCGAATTGTACATTTGCCCGAAATGCGGAAAGGTGGAATTTTTTACGCCACTCGATTAAGTCACCGAAACCAGCATTGTGAACCATGAATCTGAAATTCAGTTTACTTACCGATACAAACAGCGGCTTATTTCAGGAGGTACTTTCCATTTACCAGGATATGTTTCCGGCCAGTGAGCGCCAGCCCTTGGATGTTGTGAAAGAACGGATAGATTCGGGTAAAACCGTTTTGTTGATTGCCGAACTAAACGATCATGTTGTTGGTTTTGCGGTTCTATGGAATTTTGATCGTTCGGATTTTGCGTTGCTCGATTACCTGGCTGTGGATGAGAAGTGGCGTAATTTAAAAATTGGCTCTGCAATAATGGCCGTGATAAAGCAAATGGCTTCGGACTGGGGTAAAGATTTGATTTTGGAAATCGAACGTCCGGGAGAGGGGTGTAATCAGCTGGAGCGCGAAAAACGGCTGCGGTTTTATTTACAAAACGGTTCATCGATTCTTAAGGATGTTCTATACCTGTTGCCGGCATTGGATGGCACAGTACCAACTGCCATGCTTCTGTTAGCTACACCAGTGGCAGAAAAAGAGTTTTATTCAGGAGAGGAGATAACCGCATTGATTCGGGAAATGTACGCGCAGGTGTATCGAAAAGAAACAGATGATGGCGATCTTCAGTCGTTTATTTACCTTATTCCTGAACAAGTAGAATTAACAACGGCATGGAAATAGACGTTTTTACCGGGTGTTTGTCTAAATTTAATTGAAACAGAATGATTAAACCATTTCAATCAAAGAAACCATGACAAGAGTATTTAAATCGGGTAGCATATACTGAAATGCCGGAATATTATCGCTCGTGGCAAACGACTCAGGAGCGTTCCCCGGGGGTATAAGGATAAAAATATAGAAGATGAATTAGCAAAAAGGGGCGTTCCTTTTGAATAAAACGAATGCTCCTTTTGCGACAAACGAACACCCCTTTCAGGACAAACAAACGCCTCTTCTTTGAAAATTCCGAGAAAAAATTAATTGAATATTCTTTTCATTACCTGGTGTTGGACGAAGCGTAGCCGGCCTAAGCCAGTGTGCCGAAAAACAAGTGAAGATGGCGTTAAAAAATCTCTTTCCGGTGCACCGGGAGAGTTTATCCCGATGCTATCGGGAAGCCCTCAAACGTAGTTTTTCGTGCGAAGCGGGTTTAGTCCGGTACTTTAGCGTGAGCTCAGCCGAACTGAGTGAGGGGCGGATCGGGTTAGAAAAATGCAGACTCAAATGCAGCACAATAGCTTATTTTCTAATTGGTCAGATGTTTTATTCTTTTCGTTTCAAAAAAATATTAAAAAGCGTACCTAAAAAATTAGGGTAGATCGGGATTCATGCGGAATTAGGTTGTTCTTACGATTAAGATACCTGTTTGTATGAAATAAAATTTTATCAAATCACAAACGAATTGATATATGTTGAAAAGATTTACCCTATTGATTTTTATTTGGTTTGCGACACTTCTGGCAGTGCAATCGCAAAGCTTGTATATTAAGGCAAAAGATGGAAGTGTAACCACCAAAACACTTTCAACGCTGGAGCGATTTACTTTTTCGAATAATAATCTCCTCATTAATTATTTATCGGGCCCGGTTGAAACGTACAGTTTAAGCAATATCAGTAAACTTTCGTTCAAATCGGCAGTAACAGGAGTTGACGAGCTAAGCTTGTCGGGAACCATAACCATGAAGGTTTATCCGAATCCTGTCAGCGATGTTATTTACATTCAGAATGCACCCGAAACGGATTACCAGCTTTCCATTTACCGAATGACCGGATCGCTGATTTTGAATACTCAGATGAGTTCGGGTGATAAATCAATTGATGTCAGTTTTCTGCAAACTGGTCTTTATTTGCTGAATGTAAACGGGCGGACATTTAAATTCGTTAAACTATGAGAAAGTATTTACTCCTTCTTTTGGGCTTAGTGTTAAGTTTGAGTCTGTTTGCACAGAAGAACCTGTACGTTTACAAGAAAGATAAATCATCGACCGAATATCAGATTTCGAATATCGATAGTATTTATTTCAGTACCGATGGCGCAAAAGCTTATTTTCGTGTTTCGGGTGCCCTAACCGAGTATTCGGTTTCCGAAATCGATAGTGTATCGTTTTTGAGCTCCAATACAGTTTACATTACTTACAACGGGACTTCGGCATCCGTGATCAATTCATTGGCAAACAGTGGTGTAAATATCTCGGTTAGCGGCGCCGATGTTACCGTAAATTCAACCATAACTGATACCGATGTTACCTATGTTTTGAAAGGAACATCAACAGATGGAATGTTTAAAATTTACAGTTCGGCCAAATTCGATCTTTATTTAAATGGGCTTACACTAACCAATGCCGACGGCCCGGCAATAAATATTCAGTCGAAAAAGAAAGCCAATCTTTCGCTGGTTGGAGGAACGAGCAATACACTGACCGATGGGTCGTCGTATGCAAAGTCGTCGGAAGACCAAAAAGGGACGATTTTTAGCGAAGGTCAAATTGTATTTGACGGAACAGGCACGCTGAGTGTAAAGAGCATGTCGAAACATGCCATTTGCAGCGACGATTATATTGAAATTCAGGATGGGACAATTACCATTCCGTCGTCGTCGAAAGATGGCATTCATTCCAACGATTATTTCAAAATGAGTGGAGGAACATTAAGTGTTACGGCCACAGGCGATGGCGTTGAATGCGAAAGTGGCTATATGCTGATTTCAGGGGGGAACTTAACGTCGAATAATGCAACGGCCGACGTAAAAGGGCTGGTTTGCGATAGCACATTAACCATTAGCGGAGGTACAATTAGCCTCAATGTCAGTGGTAATCAATCGAAAGGCATAAAATCGTCGCAAAATATGGTGTTGAGTGGCGGAACTATAACTATTGTCAATTCGGGCACTGCTGTCCTCACAGCTTCAGGATCGGGTTACGATCCGTCGTATGCCACAGCCATCAAATGCGACAGTACGATAAGCATTAGTGGAGCCAATATTGCCATAACAAGCACGGGGGCAGGTGGAAAAGGAATCTCGTCGGATAAAATTATTGATGTAGCAAGTGGAACAATTGTTATTAATACAACCGGAAATGCTGCTTCGTACACGACTGCCAGTGCAACAACCGATTCGTACTCGGCTACAGGTATCGATGCCGACGGAAATATTAATGTTCTGGGCGGCAACATTACAATTACCCAGTCGGGAACAGGTAGTAAAGGAATATCCGCTGATGGAGATGTAACGTTTGGCGATGGTAACAATTCGCCAAACGTAAAAATAACTACAACCGGAAGCCGGTTCCTGGTGTCGGGGACTAATGGCGCTGCTGCGGCCAATTATGCCAAACCTAAATGTATAAAGAGTGATGGGAACCTGACCATCAATAAAGGTACATTTACGCTGTCAACCTCTAATCCGGGCAGTGCCTGTTTCGATAGTGAAAGTACCATCACTGTGTCCGGGGGGTCAGGCGATTTAACAGTTGGTGGTAACCAATCGAAAGGGTTTACTTCGACCGGCGTTATAAAACTAAATGGTGGAACTTATGCAATTAATACTACCGGAGGGGTTGAACTGGAAACTTCTGGCTCAGGTTCCGATCCGGCATACTGCAAAGCCATAACAAGCGATACCGATGTGAATATCGGTGGCAGTGACATTACAATTACAAGCACAGGTGTTGCAGGCAAAGGTATTTCGAGTGATACCAATATAAACATGACCAGCGGTACACTAAAAATTACGACTTCGGGCTCGGGCGCAACGTATAAAAACTCAAGCGGAACTACCGATTCGTATAGTACCAGTTGTTTATCAGCAGCTAATATTAGCGTAATTGGCGGAAATGTTACAACATCAAGTTCGGGCAACGGTGGTAAAGGATTTAAAGCGGATACATCAGTAATTATAGGTGATTCGGGCAATTCTCCAACTATCGGGATAACAACAAGCGGGGCAAAGTTCCTGGTTTCGAGCTCGGGTTCGGGAATGAATGCAACAACTGATTATTGTCACCCTAAAGCGATAGTTTCGGATGGAACCGTTACGATAAATAATGGGAATACAGTTATTTCGTCGTCGGATGACGGTATTCATGCCGAAAAGTTATATACACAAAACGGAGGTAATGTAACCATCACGAATTCGTATGAGGGAGTTGAAAGTTACAATATTACCTTGAATGATGGTAATCTTACCCTCACTGCTTCGAACGACGGAATCAATGCTACTGCCGGAACTGTAAGCGGCGGGACCGAATCGAATGATGGAAGCTATTTGTATGTGAAAGGCGGAACATTGGTTTCGACTTGCACCAATGGCGATGCAATTGACAGTAATGGGAATATCGAAATATCGGGAGGTGTTACTATTGCCAATGGACCCAACAGTGGTGTAGAAGAAGCCGCCGATTTTAACGGAACCTTTAACATGAAAGGTGGTTTCTTCGTTGGTGCCGGATCGAATTCGAACATGACTAAATCAATGAGTACAAGCTCAACACAGCCCAATATGTATATTTCGTCGTCGTCGGTTGTTTCAGCAAGTACTTTCCTGCATATTCAGGATTCGAGCGGTAAAGATCTTTTGAGTTTTAAACCTCAGAATGGTGGTTATAAATTTCTGTTCTCGTCAACAGCATTAATCAAAGGAAGTTCGTATTCTATTTATACCGGCGGTTCTTATTCGGGAGGTAGTTCGGTGAATGGGCTTTATACCGGCGGAACTTATTCTACATCGGGAGCAACGCTGAAAAAAACAGTATCGCTGTCGAGTTCCTCAGCAGTGAATGCGATATCGTTTTAGAAGAGGTCTTTTTAATAAATATGGTTTTTTTTTGAGTAAAGGTAACCCAGAGGGGGCCTTGCTCTTGTGGACAGTTAAACGTTAATTAGTAAAGAAAGAGCAACAATACCAGAGGGTAAAGTTGCTCTTCTTGTTTTTAATAGCATTATTCGCCCGGGAGTTTTCATGTTAGCTAACGAATAAGCATAAAAAATCTGGTTGCTTTCAGGAAACAACCAGATTTTTCTAAACGATTTGCGAATTGCTTATTTCACATAGTCAGCTTTTTGAAGGAATTCAAGCGATTGTTTGACTCCGTCAATTGGGTTTGAATTAAATTCTTCAACTTCAACGATAAATTTCTTCATTCCGGCCAATTTTGCATTTTCAAAGATTGGTTTGAAGTTCATAACAGCATCGCTGCCACCCAATTCTCTTTTGTCTTTCACATGCCACAGTTCGAAACGGCCCGGGTAAGCTTTGAAATAATCAACCGGGTTCTTGCCACCTTCAGTGATCCAATACAAATCCATCTCGAACATTACCTTTTTAGGGTCGGTATTTTTCAACATGTAATCGTAAATAGTTTGTCCGTTGATGGCTTTAAATTCGCCTGAGTGGTTGTGATAACCAAAGCGGATTCCGGCAGCATTACATTTTTCGCCAATGGCGTTGAAATAATCGCAATAGCGTTTTAGTCCGTCAAGCGATTCGTAGCCCACTTTATCCATAAAAGGCTGAACAATGTATTTTACACCGGCAGCTTTGTGGGCTGCAATACATGTATCCCACCATTTCATGCTTGCATCCCATCCGGCTTTGTCCGGAACAGCCTGGCCGCAGTGTGATGAATAGAAATTCAGGCCATTAGCTTCGCACAACGCTTTAAATGCAGCAGGTTCCATGCCATAGAATTTTCCATCGCTATAACCAGCGGCTTCAATAATTTGGTAGTTCATGGCGCCCACTTGCTGAACGACAGTTTTGATGTCGGTCTTTTTAATGGCTTCGCGAACCGAGTACAATTGCAAGCCAACTTCTTTCCCTTTTTTTGAGGCTGCAAGCGAATTAATTCCACTCATCGTACATGCTAACAAGATGAGAATCAATGATCTTTTTAGATTAAATTTCATGATTAATAATTTAGTTGATTTAGAAAATTTGTTTGTTACGTATTCAGTTGAACTTAGCAAAAGTAATTTCTAAAAATCAAACCTAAAAGCAGAATACAAAGATTTATTGCGTTTTAAATACTTAATAAAGTTCATTGGGCTTAAATTCCCATCCCAAAACACTTGCGATAACAGGTAAAACATGTCCGGCCATTTTTTTCTGCCCGGAATAATTGGGGTGATAGTCAGAACCTAAATCTTTATCCGGATTGGTAATGTAAGCAGGAATACCAACAAAATAAATATTTTTTTTCTGGTAAATATTTCTGAGATCGTCCACCATTTGTTTTACATACGAATAGCAAGGCTCGTCAATCATTGGTCCAACAATGCAAAATATAGGAAGCTCGCCATATTGGTTTGTTACTTCGTTAATTAGGTTTTCGTAGCCTTTCCTGAAATCGGCCTGATCGGGAAAAGGTTGTGTGCTGAAATCGTTGGTTCCCAAGTTGATGCAAACTACTTCCGGCTTCCATAACCTGAAATTCCAGATCGGTTGTTCTTTTTCGTCGTAAAGACGGTTAAACCGGTTGGGCATGGCGCTTGCCGAAATTTTTTGCTTATCGCCATAATTGCGTACAACTCCCAAACCCGAATGGGCAACAATATGGTAATCGGCATTAAAAGCGCGGGCAATGATTGGCGCATAGCTGTAATAATTGTTTTCGGTAGCCGGAGACCAGCGTTCGTTTTTTGCACGTCCTTCGGTGCCATACCCGCAGGTAATCGAGTTGCCGATAAATTCAATCCGATGTGCCGGAATGTCTTTCCACGGAAGCATTTCGCCATTCTCGTCAAGCAAAATTCCTTTAAATGTGCCGACGCCCTGGCTCCCTTCTGTGCGTTTGTAAATTTTGACTTTGTGAATTTGCGGGCCCAGGTTTTTCCCGATTAATAAGGTGGTATCGCTTTTGACATCGAAGGTTACCGACGGCTGATTATCGATAAAAACATTGTAGTAATTGTGACGGGTATCGCTCATTTTAACCGAACAAGTACTGCTCCTGAAACTAAACTGGATATAAACACCCGACCAGTCGAACGAAACTTCCTGCGGCTTCGAAATGTCGATGCGCCCAACATAGCGGATGTTTGTATTGTTTGCCGGAATAAATTTTGATTGCCCCAAGGCACAAGCTCCGATTAGCAAAACTGCTATTAAGGTAAATATCTGTTTCATGTTTATATAATATGTTATTTTATTAAAAATTCCTGAAATTCAGAATTTTATTCATAACCTTGTGACAGCTCCCCTTACTCAAAAAAGGCTTCAACGCCCGGATAGTTGTACTTTTCCCGGGCTTCGTTTTCCGGGAGCAGGAAGAAGCGGAGCTCGGCCTCGGCACAAACAATACCTTCGGCATTTATTATTTTCGATTGAATATGAGCTGTTCGTTTGGTCTGTTCCAGAAGTTTGGCCCTGACTGAAATTTCGGGTTGATCAATCAGCAACGGCTTTCTGAAGCGTACTTTCATGTCGGCAGTAACGCCAACGGTGCCGCATTTCACATAAACCACCCAACCCGCAATTTCGTTTATCAGGGTCGATTGAATTCCACCATGTAATACATTCGGATAACTTTGTAAAATAGGTCGTGGTTTCCAAAACGACACCACTTCGTCGCCATCTTCCCAGAATTCGAGATGCAAACCCATATCGTTGTAGGGCGAACATCCAAAACATTGGTAAACCGTCGGATCGTCCTTTAAATGGATGTTTTTAATCTTTCTCATACAGGCAAAAATAGCAAAACAATAAGTTTTTATAATCGGTAACAACAGCTTTCTTCCTGAATTTCGGAAGAGTTAATTTTAAATTTGCCTGATCTGCATTTTTAGTAACCTAATCGGGTTTAGAATCCTGAAATGCCAACTAAATCAACGTTTTTTGTTGGAAAAAATTGACATTTCAAACCTTTTTACCTAGTTTAGGCCAATTAAAAAAACTAGAAAATGATTAAATCGTCAGAACTCATTATAAATTCCGATGGAAGTATTTTCCATTTACACCTGAAACCCGAACAAATTGCTGATCATATTATTTTAGTAGGTGATCCCGGACGAGTTGAGTTGATTGGCAAAATGCTTACGGATGTCGAATTTTTTGTTCAGAACCGGGAATTTGTTTCTACGACCGGGAAATACAACGGGAAACGGATTACGGTTGTTTCCACCGGAATAGGAACCGACAATATCGACATTGTGGTTAACGAGCTCGATGCACTTGCAAACATCAATTTAACCACCCGCGAAATAAACGATCACCATCGAACCCTGAATTTTGTGCGGATTGGAACTTCAGGCGGGCTTCAGGATTTTCTGGACGTCAACTCCTTTGTTGTTTCGGAGAAAGCCATTGGTTTCGACGGACTTCTGAATTTTTATGCCCGTCGCGATACTGTTTCTGACCTGGCTTTTGAAAACGCATTTTGCGCTCACACCCGTTGGAACAAACAGCTGACATCGCCATATGTGGTTGATTGCTCGAAGAAACTGCTTGAAAAGATTCATACCGGAAGTACAGTTTCCGGCGTTACTATTTCGGCTCCCGGGTTCTACGGGCCGCAGGGTAGGGTATTGCGTTTGCCGTTGGCCGACCCGAACCTGAATGAAAAAATTGAATCGTTTGAATACAACGGTTATCGCATTACCAATTTTGAAATGGAATGCTCGGCGATTTATGGATTATCGAAGCTTTTGGGCCACGAAGCGCTTACCGTTTGCCTGATTATAGCCAATCGAATAAAGAAAGATGCCAATGCCAGTTATCATCATTCGATCGAATCGCTGATAGAACTGGTACTTGAACGTTTAACCAGTTAAAACAAACTGCTTATGGATGAGAACAAGCTGGCTTCTCTGATTACGTTACTCGACGATCCCGATGATTCTGTATTTCAGCTTATTCAGGGCGAAATACAAAACGAAGGTATGCCCATTGTCGAACGCCTGGAGCATATCTGGGAAACCAGTCTCGACGACTTGGTTCAACGAAGAATTGAGTTGTTGATCCAGAATATCCAGCTCAACGACACCAAGCAGAAAATAAGATCATGGGCAGGCAACAGCAACCTCGATTTATTTGAAGGGGTGTTTCTTTTGTCGCGCTACCAGTATCCCGGAATTAAACTCAGGAGTGTGCAGGAGCAGATTGAAAAGATTCGGAAGGAAGTATGGCTCGAGTACCGCAATTCGTTTACCGCTCTCGAAAAAATAACCATTTTAAATCACATCTTTTTTAATCGATTTAAGTTTAGGGTTGATGGATCGGGAGTTGTTTCTCCTCAAAACAGCTATATCAATCGTGTTTTGGATATGCGCAGAGGAAATTCAATTTCTTTGTCGATATTGTACATGCTGGTCGGAAGGTCGCTTCATCTTCCGCTGCAATACTTTAATTTTGAGGATTATCCGCTAATCGGATATGGCGATGAAAAATTAACTTTGCTCTCGTCAGACGATAAAAACCTTAGCTTACCTACGATTTTTTATGTCAATATTTCCAATAACGGTGCCATCGTAGGGCCAAAGGAAGTCGATTATTTTCATCATGTTGACGGAGTCCGGAATGACGATGTGTCCTTTGGTCCGTGTACTGATCGTTGCATTATTAAGTGCCTGATTGAAAAGCTAAAAAACGACTATCGGAAAATTGGTTCACAGGATAAAGCTGATTATCTGAGTGAAATCGCCGAAATATTGTAACATTAATCGGTCTTTTTCTGATTAAGCTTTTTGATGTAAGCCGATGTATCGCCATTGGCAATTTTCCACAACACGAAGCATGTTTTTACCGCACCGCGTACCGTTTCGTAAGTTACTTCGGTAACCGTTGCACCCGAAATGGCATCCACCGAATAATAGTGCTTTTCAGCGGCTTTGTTGGTCAGGTTTTCGAGTTTATAGTAGCGCAGATACGATTTGGGGTTGCTCAACAATTCGTCGAGTTTTTGATAGTCTTTCGATGAAAAGGGCTTGTGATTGAGTTTGGTCAGGCCGAAACCGTCGGGCGTTGTCAGTTTAAGGTATTTGCCGTTAACATCCCAAAATAAGCGAACCTGCATACGCTGGCAAACCGAGTCGTCGCACGGAAACTGATCAATGTCGCGATAGAAATAAAGCGTTTTGCCTGCGTTGTCCAACACCTGGGAAAGCGTAAACGAAGTAGAATCGGTTTTTACTTCCAGCGGAATTACTTTTTCATTGTCGTTCGTTTGCTGCTTCAGGGGCGAGGTAAACCCGAGGCAAAAGATCAGCAAAAGAATACCTGCCAATCTCACTACAATGCCAATTATCCTGAATTTGCGGTACAAGTTTGTCTTCATGATGGTTGTGTTTTTTTACCTTTTCCAATTTTCACCTGTATGCTGAAACCAATTCGCAAAGCATCGAGTGAGAATCCGGAGCGGTTGTTTAAATATTCTTTTCCCAGGCTAATTTGACTGGCATTGCTCACAAAAACCTGAAAATTGTGGGTTGGCGTTGCCAGAATGGTTCCCAGGGCATAAACTGGTTTGGGTTTCTGAGGATTTGCACTGGCGGCAGAAGCTACGCCTAGCGGAAAATCGCACGAAGCATACAACGATGTTTTACGGTTGGCGCGCCAGGCCAGCGAAAGGTTTTCGGCCAGAAAGTCGGAATACGATTGGTCGGGAACAATGTTGAAATGCACAAAAGTCGTATTCGACATGACTTGCATCCGTGGCGAAATCTGGCGCGAAACAGCCAGTTGCGTGGTAAAGAAAAAGCGGTTGATGAAATAAAAATTGTCGCCAAAGAACTTCTTGTTCCGAGCATCGGCTGAAACCGAGAACGATAAGGCTGAACTTACCGGAGAAGCATCGCTCAGTGTTTGGCGAGCCAACTTAAACCGCGCACCCAGTTCGTGTGTTTTGTTCAGCTTTTCAGTATGATAAAAAGCCGAAAAGTTTTTCCCGAAAGTGCGTTCAAAGCCCATCTGAATATTCGATGTACCGTAAATGCCAAACCAATCGCTTATTCCGTTAGCTGTAATTTGATCGAAATAATGGACAATGAACATCGTAGTGGTGCCTTTGGGAGTAAGCTCAGCCGTTTGGTGATTGGCCAGCCGGTTTCCCCAGATGCCCGAAATGGGCGCGTCGTCTTGCGCCTGAAGAGAATTTGCAGACAGAAAGCCTGTGCTTAAGACGAGAAAAAATGTGTATATATTCCTGAATATCATCTGTATCAGTTTAATTATTCTGTGCTCCTTCTTTTATCCAACTAACAATCCGCTGAATCTCGCTTTCGGTCAATGCGTTTGCATAAGGGTGGCCGGAGCGGATTTTTTGGATAAGAGTACTGTTCCCGGGATCAGAAACCGATACATAATTGCCCTGAATAATCGATTTGTAGGCATTCGCTTCGCGCAAATCGGGCAAGGTCGTCGTTCCGTCGTGGCACGTGGCACAGGTCGATTTCAGAATAGGCAACACATTGCTACTGAAACCTGGTGTTTGGGTGGTGGTTTCCTCTGCTTCAATAACCACATCGTAGTAACAAGACTGAAGCAACGTCAGTCCCAAAAGAAGCAGCAACAGCCAGCTTGGTTTAATTATTCTTTGCGCCATCGTTAATCCAGTCAAAAATGAGTTGTTTATCAGCCGAAGTGGCCGAACTACTTGCTGCATGATCGAAATCAATGTCTTTATTTAGTACTTTAGACAGGTAGCTGTAGTTGCCCGATCCGGCATTCACGCGCAGAAAAGAGGCATTTTTATACGCCTGAACGCCTACCAGTTGGGCATAACTTTTCCCGGGCATCAGGTTCAGGTTGGCAGCCAGTTCGCCGCTCGAACCGCCATGGCATAAAATGCACGAATTCAGTATTTGCTGCTGAACCCGGCTAAAGGTCACAAGCTTTATCTCGCTTTTTGTCACTGCCAAATCTGAATTCACGGCAAAATCGCCCAGCCCAACCACATCCGCTTTGTAAACCGTATTTTCAGTAACATACACTTTCAGGAGGTAAGTTCCTTGTGGCACAGCGCCAATAGCTACTTCGGTTTTTCCTGAAACTGGTTTCTCAATGCCTATGCTGGCTACCGGATTTTTTGTGTCGCCTGAAGCAAAAGCCCCAAGCCTGATTTGCTGCCCCGACGGCCAATATTGCGCATCGGCAAACGAAAGTTCGGCCCGAATGTTCCAGCTTGGTTTTTCTTCAGGAATATATTCGTGTACACAAGCCGAAAAAGCGAACGCCGTGAATATAAAAAGTAGAAATTTGTTTGTTCTGAACATGGCGCTCCCGTTTAAAATGCAAATTGAAACTGGAGGCTAAACTGGTGTTCCGACATACCATTATCGTCATCGTTGGCCAGGCTAACGCTGCTGTGCCCGGCTTTCCCGAGGTACTGGTACATAGCCTGCATTTTCAGGTTATGCCCCGAGAGATAGTAATTCAGTCCAACGGCTGGCATGTACAAAATTCCTTTGCTCGAAACCGAGTTGCGGTCCATCACATCAAGCCGGATAGCCGGTTGTACCTTTTTATTCAGGAAATAACCCGCCTGAAGGTAGCTTCCCCAGAACGAATAAACCGGCGAAACCTTTTGCCGTTCAACAAAATCCATGTTGAGCAGATAGGCTTCTCCTGAAATGAACCAGCGTTTGTAAAGCAACGAACATTCGAACCCGGCATGAAAATCGTTGCTGCTTTCGTAGTTGGCTTCAACACCATAACCGGCAGAAGCGGCAACCAGCAGTGCTTTTTTATCGAAGTTCGACGGATCGCCCTGGTGCTGCGGCATAGCGCCCCACGGCATATAAGCCAGTCGGCCCATGTAAAGCAATGCGGGCAAACCGTTGTCGTCGCCGAGCGTTCCGGTGGCTGTGTTCACGTCGATGCCCGTACCGTTGAAAATGCCAAGCTGGTATTCCAGTTTTTTGTTCAGCAAACCGTGCATTTGAACACCAATATCAAATCCGGTTGAAAGTTTCGGGTTTACCGAATTAATATCGTAAGGCAAATTAACGCGGGTAGTGAGCGAAGCGGGCAAAATCGGGAAAAGCGTTTGGCCGTTTTGAACCAGGAAAGCCTGGTTGAATGGGGTTTTAAACTTTCCGATCCGAAAGCGCAGTTCGTCGCGCAGGTTCACGTCGAACCAGGCTTGATTCAGCAAAACTGCTCCTGAAGCTGCCGCATTGATGGCTACATTGAAAGTTATCTTATTGAAAGCTTTTCCGGCGAAACCTACCAGTGCGTAAGGAATTTCGAAACCGGTGTTCAGCACATTGTCCTGTTCGGCCAGGTCCAGTCCTTCGTCGTCGTAATAGTTAAAAATGCCACGGGTCTGAATCAGGGTATAAGGCTTAAAAAGAAAATCGCCTGCTCGGGTTTGCCAGGTCACACCGTCTTTTCCGGCCAAAGAAATTAACCCGTTTTCAATGTATTTGTCGGCATCGGGTTGCTTGTTTTTATCGGTTGTATTTTGGGGGAAAGCTGAAAGTCCAAAGACCAGCAAAACCAATAATCCTGAAAATTTCCGCATAATAAGTTGATTTAATAGTTGTTGTATTTCGGATTGTTGGTAGCTTTTATAGCAATGCCTTCAATTTCGATGAGCCAGCCGGGGCGGCAAACCGGAGCTTGAACGATAACCCGTGGAATGAACGGATAATGGCGTTCGATGTGTTGTTCGATAAGCGGAGAGTCAGCCAAATCGCGGACATAAACGATCAGGTGCGAAAGATCGCTTAATGTAGCGCCAGCTTCGGCAAGCAAAGCGTCCACATTTTCAAAAGCGCGTTCGGTTTGCCCAGCTATATCGCCAGTATTCACAATCCGTCCAAGATTGTCGATGCTGGCTGTTCCGGAGATAAAAATGTGGTCGCGGTCGCCATAGTGAACAACTGTTCCGCGTTCAAAAGCCACGCCGTATTCGTGGGTCGGGTTCAGATGTGTCGGGGCTTTCAAAAAGGTAATTTGTTCCGGTTCAATGCCTCCAACCGAATAAGCGTCCATCAGCACCAACGCATCGGTATTGGCATGTCGGCCTTCAATCCCGGTACTGGCAATAAAATGGGTGTCTTTGGTCAGGTTTTCCGATTGAAAAATCTGGTTTCGGGCCGTTACCATTCCAGCGTAATTGTTGTCAATGTCGCGCACATAAATCCAGGTGCGAATGCAATTTTCGGCCAGTGTAAGTTTTTGTTCCTGAAGTGTATCCTGGTAGTTCTGGAAAATTTCCATGGTTTGCCCGAACGAGCTTCCTTTGGACTTTTCGTCGGACATTCGTGTGCTGAAAACGTGGCTGTACCCGTTTCGGCTCATGATCAGGTTGTTTTTATCCAGGCTTTTACGGGTTACCGATCCTTCGAGCAAAACAGCCCAAAGCACTACTTTTGCGCCGCACAAAGGCACTTGCTGAACTACCGAGGTAGCGCAAACATACCGCCAGTTGTCGATGCGGTCGTGTATTTCGGTTTGGTTCGAATAATCACTCACAAAAAAGCGCTTGAAAACTACCGATTCATCGTTCATTTCCTGTTCTTTCAGAAAATGTTTCAGCGCCTTTTCGATGGAAGTCAATTGTTCTGGAAAGCTATATCCCGAATCAGGAGTAATGATGAGGTTAAACTCGGTTGAGTTTTCGCCATCGAACCGCGAATAGGCAACTGCGGCTTTGTCGAACCGCTTCTCTGATCGAAAACAAGCGACTTGGTTTCTGTTTTTAAAAGTGTCATGATATATGGTTGATTTTATTTTCGGGTGATTGGAATTAAAGTGAGCGCAAAAACATGATCAGCGTTTCGCGTTCTTCTTTGGTCATTTTACTGAATTTCTGGCGCGACACGTCACCTTCGCCCCCATGCCACATAATGGCTTCAACAAAGTTTCGGGCGCGGCCATCGTGCAAGAAATTACTGTGCCCGTTCACAATTTCCTGTAAACCTACACCCCATAGCGGGGTAGTCCGCCATTCGTCGCCAGTGGCCAAAAACTGCGAATAATCGTCACCCAGTTCCGGGCCCATATCGTGCAGCAAATAGTCGGAATACGGGTGAATCACCTGGCTTCCCAACCACGGCACATTGGTTCCGTCGATCAACTGAACGCCCCCGGATTTGGTATGCAGGGTGGGTGTGTGGCATAATTGGCATTTTGCCTGATAGAACAATTCTTCGCCTTTTTGCACTACAGGATTGGTAACAGCCCGGCGTGCCGGAACGCCCAGTGCGTGCATATAAAAATCGACAGCCGCCATATCTTTGGTGGTTACCTGTATGCCATAATCGCCGGTTACCTGGCTTTGTCCTTCGGCAACTTCGTGTGGGAAGCGGTCGTTGGTAACGCCTAAATCGGAGCTAAAGCCAAGTTCAACGGTCAGATCGGCATGTTGTGCTTTGTGCCCCGACAAACCGAGGTATTTTTTGTTGCGCTCAGTCACCCAGTTTGCTTTTCCAGAAATCCGTATTCGGGATATTGAATGGTTGCCAGTCGCAAAATTTCGTTTTGGTCGAGCGCCAGCATCAGACCCATCCCCACATGGCGCAATGGCACCCGAACACTTAGTTCCAGTTGATCAACAGGAATAGAATCGGCATACCAATCGTAGATTTCGTAATGTGGAGTTATGAGGCTGTACTTTTCTCCATCTGGAAAACTGTATTCTTTTTCGGTATAAGTGACCCGAAGTTTTCCTTCAGGCTTTGAGCCATAAATGGCCTGATCGTGTAGCACACGGCCATATTGCCTAAGGTTCTGATCGTTGGGCGTTCGAATGAAGGTCAGGAATGAAGAAAATCCATAAGCGCCTGATCCGCCAGCGGTAAAAAGTGTTGAACGTGTGCGACCTGCATCGTTGTGGCAACTGGCGCACGAATACCCTGCATAAACCGGACCGAGGCCCCCACTGGTTGCATTGTCGCCTGAAACGCGTGGATTGTCGTACAGCGCATCGCCCTTCAAAAATAAATCCATCAGGCTGCCGGTTACCCAGTTGGCCGGTGTGTCGAAAGCTTTGCTGGTTGAGCTGAAAATGGTGGAGTTCCCTGCCGAAAGTTCCGCAGGCAATGCAACCCGTCCTCCGGCGGTGAGAATTACATGTTCATCTTCCTTTTGGCAAGCCTGAAAAAACAGACCCGCCAGAAAAAGAAAGACTGCAAATAAAAGTGATTCTATTTTAGGAAACTTAAACATTCGATTGAATGATTTTTAATCAACCACCAGTGGTAATACTTTTTGTGTCAGCAGTGTTTCCAAATTGCTCATGGCAGCAATGGCTGCACTGGTCTTTTCTGTATTGTTCAGGCTATTACGGAATGGTGCCGGAATGGCATTGATGGCCGTTTTGGCAGCGGTAATTTTGGCTTTTACTTCAGAGTCAATCGCCGGATCAATGTCTTTGACGAAGGTCGAAAGACTTGCTCCCGGGTTTGAACCATTGTATCCGTTGATGTACGCATTTTCAATGCTGTTTACATTGTTGGTAAAGTCAGTCAGCGAGTTCCAGCTAAACCACGATTCCACGTCGAGCACATTTTGACTTTTCACCGGCCCTGCAATTTTTTGGCTACCCACTTCATTGGCAATATCAATCATGCCTTGCAGTATTTCTTCAACCGCGCTGGTTTGCGAAAGGTAACGGCTACCGGCTTTTCCTGAGTTTTTAAACTCAGTGCCATAGGGAGTGCCAACCGAGACGTCGATGTTCGCCAGAATTTCAGCTTCCTCGGAGCCCTCTTTAACCCCAGCCCACAAAGCCCAAAGGGTGATGCAGTCGTCGCGCAGAACTTCCGTAACCGCCGCCAGGTATTGTTTTTCGCGGGTCGTAATTTCAGTCGCATTGCGTGGCGATCCATCACGGAATATCAGGTATTCAATGGTATGAAAACCCCGTAATCCTGCGCCCAGACCATTGCGAACAAATTCAGCGGTTAATTCCTGTTTTCCGGCCAAAACCTGGTCGAGCTGAGTTTGGTCGAGTGGCCACGAGTCGATCAGCGGATCAATATCTTTGTAATCCGCCGGGCCAAACAGAAAAGCTTCGCTGCATTCCCAGGGTTTACGGGTTGCTTTCCAGGCGGCGCAGGTCGCATCAAGATCGGTTTGCAAACCGCTTGCAACAAATTTCTGAGCGTCGGCCAGCAATGTTTTCGAGTTGTCTTTCATCGAGGCATAAGTGGCAATCACGGTGTTGTCCACATAGTCGTTCAAAATAATTGGTGTAGTCGTACTCTTTGTTGTCATCGTTATTATTGTCGTCGTCTTTCGAGCAAGAGAAAAGAAATATCGAAAGCGAAAGCAAGAGAAAAAGTGTAAAATATTTATTCATGTTGATTTGATTTTGATGGTTAATAATTATTTCTGAAGCATCCAGCCGGTGTAAACCAGGGCCAGACCCAATGTATTTTCGTTGTTGTAGTTTCCTGAACCGATGCGGCGATGGGCATAGTCGGCTTTAATAGCCAATGAAGGCAAAATATAGTAGTTGAGCCCGACGGTAAGAATGTCGCGTTTGAAGCGCTCGTCGGCGTGCATCCCGGTGGCCATTTTTTTCCATCGAGTTGTAATATTCGTAGCGGGCAAACGGAATAATTCGTTCTCCTGAATTTCCAAGCCTGAAGCTATACCCAGCTTCTGCACCGTAAGCCAGCGCATTTTTGGCCACGGGTGTGCGCGAATACTGAATGTTTTTCGACAATGTTTTGTTGATGGCCGAAATCTGGTACGAATCGCTTAAGTCGCCTGATATGATATTGCCGCGAACGATCAATTTGCGGTTGTTGTACTCAAAATCGCCCGAAATGATCCCCACCCGGCCATCGTATTTTTTCATATCGCTCGATTTGCTTGTGTTTCCGGTACTGTTGCCCAAATATGCCGAGGCCGATAACCGTAAGTGGCGCAGGCTAGTATTTTCGATTCGTGTGGCAACGGCTGGGTCGGTCATTTTTACCTCTTCAAAAATGCCCTGTTTCCCCTCGCGCACCCAGTAGGCCGATGTAAACCCGTTGGCATCCAATCCGTTTACCAGCATCAACTGGTACGACCATCGGCGATAGTTTCCCAATATTGAAATCCCGGTTTCGTGCCAGGTAAGCGGTATTATGCTTGTTTCGCTTTCGGGACGGGTTGTGCCGAAATAAAGAATTGACTCGTGGCGGGCATTGGTTTGCCCAACGGGAACAATCATGTGTCCGGCGCGAATCTTCAGCCAAGGCTTGAATATCTTTGTGAAATGCAGTTGTTCAAGCACCACTTCGCCTGCTTTTTCCACTTCCATTTCGTACTCTCCGGCTTCTTCGTATTCCAGCTCCATTGCAGAGCCGGTTCCGCCGTGTTCAAATTCAAGTTCAGTAGAAAAAATAAGGTCGTTTCTGAATTTGTAATCGAACGAGAAAACAGCGCGGGGTAATCCAATGAGCGCACGCTTGTCGGGTTGGGCGCCATTGGAATAGTTGTAGCGGTCGGCCCCGTAATCCATGTGCTGGTACAGTATTTCGCCGTAACCGCCGAAACGGTATTTGGTAAATTCATTAACCGATTTTAAGGTATCGCTTTTGGGTTGAGCATAGACCAAATTACACCATAAAACGAAAGAGCCAAGGATTGTCTTTTTTATTAATTGCTTCATTTTTTATAGGTTTTTTATCAATTGGAAGATTTTATTTCTCCCGGAAATATTCAGGTTGGAATTTCCCCGGGTTATAAACCCTGCCAAGGCATAAATTTTCTGACAGCAAAGCAATTCATTATCCAAAGTCAATACAATCCCCATTATTGGTGATTAATTCGAAGGCTATCCCTAAATATTGTGATTGGCAAGCTACATAAGGCTTTCAGCGAACAAACCTTTCATTTCCTCCTAACCAATTGTTGGGATTGAAGCTTGCATTTTCATTATTTTAAGTGATTGACCGGCTTTTTATACCGGTGTATTTTTGATCAGTATTTTCAGTAAAGCTCCTAGTGATTCGCCTGAGAGCTGAAGTATTTTTTTTAAAGTTATAAACTAAACGATATTGAACGATGATTGTATATAGCAGCACATTTGGGCAGATTTTTATTTGTTCTCAATGCCGGAAAATTCACTTGGAGTTTGGCAATTTCTCCATCGATTTTTTGAATGAAGGCCAGTTGGAAAATTTTTGCAAACAGCTTCAGCAAATTGATGGTCGGTATTACGCCGATTTAAACAAGCGTTCGTTGTATAAACGTAAAATTATGGTTCCTATTCCCAACAGTACGACGAAAATGCTATTTACGCTTGAAGAGTTGGACGAAATTAAAGCGCTGTGCCGCAATTTCCTGAATCGTAACCAGGCCGAGATGGTTAAGGTTACCCGAATAGAAGTTGATTTTAATACCTTGTCTTTTCAGCACTTAAACTAAACTACGCAATGATCAGAAAATCAGATAAACCGTCGATTCCCGGAAAAATGTCAGCAACATTCGATAAGTTTGGTTATTTGAGTAAGCCCGTTTCTTCCGAATTTATTATAACCGGAGAATTAAAAATGGCTGATGTTGTTCAGTTTAACCAGCGTTTGTTGCTTGTTATCAGCCGTTTTGGCATGTCGCTTGGTTTTGGCGATAAATCAGTTACTGAAGTTTGTAATCTTTATGGATTAAATACTTCGCTGGTGTTGCTTGTTCTCAACGTTTTTAACAGCCATTCGTATTCAATTCCTAATCTTTTGCCTAAAGATTATGTTGCTGATTTAGTGCAATACCTCAAAAACGGGCATCGGTATTTCCTGGATAACAAGTTGCCATACATTGACGGGTTGATCAATCGGTTTATTGAAAAAACGGATGATCCGAATTCGTACTTGTTGCGTAATTTTTTCAAGGAATATACCAATGAAGTTGTTGAACATATGAGTCTTGAAGAACGGACTGTTTTTCCGTATGTGCTCGGTTTATTGCTGCATTTGAACGGGAAAAAAACAGACGAAGAAATACCAACTTACCGGATAGATGATTTTATTGATAATCATTCGAATATTGAAGAGAAACTCGATGATTTGAAACAGTTGCTAATCAAGCATTTTCCGCCAACCAGGGACCAGTTTTACCGTAACCAGATATTGTTTGAGTTGTTCGACCTTGATTACGATCTGAACGATCATAACGGACTGGAAGAACGCATTTTGGCACCCATCGTACGAACACTTGAAAAAGAAGTAAAAGGAAATGGATAAATTGAGAATTCTTGTTGTCGAACATTCGGAAATTATACGGCAGGGTATTTTTTCGGTACTTCGTTCTCAAACCTACAAGTATGAAATCAGGTTCTCGGATCAGATCAGGGACATTAACGAGCAAATCAGGTCGGGGAAATTGGATATTATGCTGTTAAATCCATCTGCTTATTTCGATCCCAAAGGCGAACGAATCAGGCTATTGCGGCAAGATGCCATTAACTTTGGCTTTAAGCTTGTGGCTTTGGTTTATGCTTATTTCGATGAACAACTCCTGGCGCTTTTCGACGAAATAATTTACATAAACGACGAGGAAGAAAAATTTTTCAGTAAGCTCGAAAAAGTGGTTGAATCGGCTGTTCAGTTACAGGACGACGATGTTGCAATTTCGCAGCGCGAACTCGATGTGATAAGGCTTGTGGCTCTCGGAAAGAGCAATCGCGAAATTGCCGAAGAACTTTTTATCAGTGTTCATACAGTTATTTCTCATCGGAAAAATATAACCAATAAATTGGGCATAAAATCGGTTTCGGGGTTAACCATTTATGCAGTAATCAATAAGCTGATTGGAGCCGAAGATTTCAAAACTTAACAAAAATGGCTGAAAAGAATCTTTTTCAATTCCTTTCAGCCATTCCGTCCCAGTTTTTTTCGGCTACCCGATAAATCCTGTCGTTTTCAGCATAAAATTATGCAAATCGATGTTTTTCACAAATGGCGGCAAGGCTTCGCTTCCCGGTCCAAACATGCCCAATTCTACGAATTCTCCTGAATGATCCATTCCCGACCAACCTACCGATGTATAAGTTTGCTGAATCTGGGCCAACCGCTTAAATGGCAATTTGTAAGCATTGTAAATTCCTTCGTTATCCAAATCGGAATAATGAGTGAGTATTTCCGAAGCTTCGTCTTTGGTTATCACAATTCCCTGAGCGTCAGCAATACGGTCGATAACCGATTGCGCGGTGTCGGTTTTGCGAATGCTATTTAAAACCCATTCGTTGGTGTGTTTAAAGGTTTGAATTTTGTCGAAGCAGTCATCTACATTCTTACTCTTAATCAGCCCCGGGCTGGCATTTCCATGATCGGTAGTGATTACCACCAGCGTATCGTTATTTTTTTCGGCAAATTCAATGGCAACGCCAATTGCATCGTCAAAGGCTATCTGGTCGTAAAGTAAAGCGCCCACGTCGTTGGCATGTGCACCCCAGTCAACTTTTCCGCCTTCAACCTGGAGCACAAACCCGTTTTTATTTTTGCTCAGTTGTTCAATGGCTTTGCGGGTCATGTCGGCCAGTGTAGGAATCTTCTCAATAAGACCTGAATCCGATTTTTGATCGAGCGTATAGGGTAGTCCGTCGGTATAGAAAACGCCCAACACAGGTTTTCCGGCTTTGAAATTCAACATTTCGGCTTTCGTTTGGGCTACCTGAAACCCGTTGCTGGCAAATTCGGCAAATAGGTTGCGTTTGTCTTTGCGTTTTTCCGGGCTGAAAAATTCGGTCCCGGCACCCATCATCACGTCAAATTTCAGGTCGAGATACATCGTGGCGATGTCTTCCTGGCTGCCACGGCTTTTGGTACTTACCGAAAAACCTGCCGGCGTAGCGTGGGTAATTGGCACTGTTGTTACGCATCCAACCGATTTTCCTCCTTCCTTAAATTTCTGAAGTATTGGTTTGTACGACGTGCCATCGGGGCCAACATTCAGTGCGCCGTTATTTACGCGTACGCCGCCGCCCCACGACGAACTTCCGGCTGCCGAATCGGTAACCAGCGAGTTGGCTGAAGCGGTATCCATGTATGCCCGGCGGGCTTTATTTTCGCGGTAAAGTTTAATCCAGTTGCTCGAACGGCCTTCTTTACGCTGCAAAAGCAAATCGGCCATGTTTAATGTCCCATGACTCATTCCGTCGCTCACCATGAAAATGATGTTCCTGGCTTTACCTTTGGGCGAACCTTTTAATTGTTTCGAAACTTCACTGGCAAATCCGCCGGTTGTTATGGTGCTACCCACAGCAGCAAGCGCTCCAATATTTAAAAAATCCCTTCTCTTCATTTTATAATTTTTAGTTGGTTTTTCTTTTTCGACTGAAAAGGTGTGCAAGGTTTAAAATAATCGACAAATTAACCCGATGTTTTGTTCTGTTTTTTCTGAAAAATGTAAAGTTTTACAACGATTGTACGAATTTGAGCAATAAATCTCGCTCGCTTGCCGAAAGTTTTTTAAAATCATCGCGCGATTTTTCGGCTTCGCCGCCGTGCCATAAAATAGCTTCGGTAAGGTTTCGGGCACGTCCGTCGTGCAAAAAGCTGGTGTGGCCGCTGGTTACCGCAGTAAGTCCAATTCCCCACAGTGGCCTGGTTTTCCATTCGCGTCCATTGGCCTGGAATTCAGTGCGATTGTCGGCAAGTTCGTCGCCCATGTCGTGCAAAAGCATGTCGGTGTACGGAAATATTTTTTGATTGCTGATCTCTGGAATTCCATCGTAATTGCCTGTTGTGAAAGACGGAATATGACACGAGGCGCACTTCAGTTGCTCAAATATTTTTTGACCGGCAATTACATCCGGGTCGTCTAAATTTCGAGCCGCCGGGACACCGAGCGTAAGGGAATAAAAAACTACGTTTTGCAGGAGTTCGTCGGTTATTTCAGGTGAATCTGAATTTGTAACGCCATTCGACTGTCCAGATGAACTTTCCGTAGGTTTCAGGTAGTTGGTAAGCCCCATGTCTTCGTTGAAAGCTCCGGCGGTTTGTACCAGAACACTGGGCGTTCCGGCTTTCCATCCAAAGCGGCCCAGCTTTGTTGTTTCGGTTACCGGATCCCACACATAATTGGGTTTTCCCGATATTTCGTCTTTGTCGCGGTCATCAGGATCGGCGTTGGCCAGTATGGCCGGTTCGGGAATAGCTTCCAACAGTCCAAGTCCAAAAACGGGCATTCCTATCCTTGGCGAAATAAGTACATTTTCGGGTAAAGGCAGGTAAGGCGAAATGATTTTGTACGATGGTTTTTGCAGCGAAACGGTTGTTCCGTCGGCTAACTTAACTATTTGTTCCTGAAAGGTGATGCTCATTTTTCCTTCAGCCTGGTATCCGTATATCGCCTGGTGTTGAAGTTGAGTACCGAAACCTGGAACCGGGGCGGGCCCACCATGTTCGTCGGCGCTGGGTACGCTTATTTTGAAAAAGAGGCCGCTTAGCGAATTTATATTTTCAGGAAAAGAGGCACGGCCGTCGGAAGGATGACAGCCATTGCACGAAATGTTGTTGAAAATAGGGCCTAATCCCCCATTTTTAGGAGCTGGGTTGGCAACAAATTGCGACTCGAACCCAACATCGCCCAATAAATGTTTGGCTAAATGTTCTGCCGACAGATTGGGAGCCGGTAATCCAAACGCCTGGCTTGTCCTGACGAAAACAGTGGTTTCGCCACCGGCATATTCACCACCCAGCGTATTTTCATTCTTCGTATCATTTTTATTGCAAGCCGAAAACAGTACCAAAGAGAATAGAGCGATTGTTAAATATTTCATATATAAATTTTTTAAGTCATTCAATGTCGTTTAGTTAAGCGCTTGTTCAATTTTACTTCAGCTTGTACAAAATCTGAAGTCTTTTATCCTTTGTGATTCTTCGTGTTTTCGTGATTTGATGGCTTTTTTTGTTTTTTTTGCCACCAAGACTCTAAGGCACAACGATTTCATTAAATTGTTTTCCTAAACGAAACGACATTGAATCGTAAATTGGCAAAAGTATGGTTGGAGCAAATCGATATCAATCCCCACAAATGGGGATTTTGCGACAAAAACCGACCACCCTTTGTTTTTTATGACAAACCCTAAACGGGAATGCTGTTTTTAGTCTTCAGGTTGTATGAAATTCGTTTAATAAACAATGTATGGTGTTGATATATAATTTTTTATTGCTAATTTGTTGATATTTAAATTCCATCCTTTCGTAAAAATGGCTTAAAATTGTGACGCATTTATTGGTTGTTGGTTTGTCGTGCAATTGTTCCTGCACGATGATAAAGAGGGAATCCCGTGCAAATCGGGAGCTGTACCCGCAGCTGTAAGTCCAGCAAAAGGTTTTTGACACACCTCGCCACTGTTTCGATTCCGATAGCTATTGGAAGGGATGGGAAGGCGTCAAAGAAAACCGGACGAGCCAGAAGACCTGCCATAACCAGTTTTTCAATTAGACTTTCGGGAATAAAAGTCTGGTTCGGGATCGAATCCGTGTCTCTATTTTACGGTTAATTCTGTCATCGTGCCTTTTTATTTTCCCGGAAATTTAGAAAACAGATGATTGTTAGTCAGGTTTTTAGGGTTAATGTCATCCCGTATTGGGGAAAGAAGAACATCAACATTCAGGAAAAATTTAAAGTTATGAGCGGTGCAGAATTAATCATTGTTAAGCGAGACGGGAAGAAAGTACCGTTTTCGATCGAAAAAATCAGGAATGCCATTAAAAAAGCATTTCTTTCAGTGGGCAGTTTTGCCAGTGAGGACGACCTGACCAATATCCTCCACCGGTTAAATATCCGCAACGAAATGAGCGTGGAAGATATTCAAAACCAGGTAGAACATTCGCTGATGGCTGAAAGTTATTTTGCAGTGGCAAAGTCGTACATGCTTTACAGGCAGCGGCATTCGGAGGACCGCGAAACCCGCGACCGCGTCAAATTCCTGATTGAATATTGCGCCGCCGGGAATGCTGCAACCGGGAGTAAGTTCGATGCCAATGCCAATGTGGACAAGAAAAACATTGCTACGCTGATTGGCGAGCTTCCCAAAGGAAATTTCATCCGCCTGAACCGTCGCTTGCTGACCGACCGGCTTTCGGATATGTTTGGCAGGGAACTTTCGGATAAATACATCAGTTTCCTGAATCAGCATTTTATTTACAAAAACGACGAAACCAGCCTTGCCCCGTATTGCGCCAGCATTACCATGTACCCGTGGCTGCTGGAAGGCACTTCGAAAATCGGTGGAAATTCCACTGCGCCAACCAATTTGAAATCGTTTTGCGGAGGCTTTATCAACATGGTTTTCATTGTTTCGAGCATGTTGAGCGGAGCCTGTGCCACTCCCGAATTTTTGATGTACCTGAATTATTTCATCAGCAAAGAATATGGCGACGATTATTATAAACGGAGCCACGAGATTGTTGATTTGTCGAAGCGGAAACGCTCGGTTGACAAGGTGATTACCGACTGTTTCGAGCAGATTGTATATTCGCTGAACCAACCGACCGGAGCTCGAAATTTTCAGGCTGTATTTTGGAACATAGCCTATTACGACAAGTTTTACTTCGAAAGCTTGTTCGGCGAATTCGTTTTTCCTGATGGCAGTAAGCCCGAATGGGAATCGTTAAGCTGGTTGCAAAAGCGGTTCATGGCGTGGTTTAATCAGGAACGTACCAAAACCGTGTTGACTTTTCCGGTAGAAACCATGGCTTTGTTGGCCGAAAATGGCGATGTAAAAGACAAAGAATACGGCGATTTCACCGCGAAAATGTACGCCGAAGGTCATTCGTTTTTTTACTTACCTGAGCGACAATGCCGACAGTTTGAGCTCGTGCTGCCGTTTGCGCAACGAAATTCAGGATAACGGGTTTAGCTACACGTTGGGTGCAGGCGGCGTTTCAACGGGTTCGAAAAGTGTGCTGACCATCAACCTGAACCGCTGTGTGCAACAGGCCCGGAGAGAGCGAATCCCTTACCTTAGTTTCCTGGAAGAAGTGGTTGATTTGGTTCATAAAGTACAACTGGGCTACAACGAAAACCTGAAAGAATTGCAGCAAAAAGGGATGCTCCCGTTGTTCGATGCCGGTTACATCAATATGGGACGCCAGTACCTGACCATTGGGGTGAACGGTTTGGTTGAGGCTGCCGAATTCCTTGGAATTGAGATTAATGATAATTCTGAATATGCCGAATTTACCCGCGAAGTTCTTGGGTTAATCGAGAAATACAACAAAAAGTATCGTTCGAAAGATACCTTGTTCAATTGCGAAATGATTCCGGCAGAAAATGTGGGTGTAAAACATGCCAAATGGGATCGCGAAGATGGCTATTTCGTTCCGCGCGATTGCTACAACAGCTATTTTTATATTGTTGAAGACCAGTCGCTGAATGTGATCGACAAATTTCGCGTTCACGGAAAAAAATACATTGAGCATTTAACCGGAGGCTCTGCTTTACATGCCAACCTGGAAGAACATTTAAGCGAGGCGCAGTATCGTCATCTACTCCGTGTAGCAGCCTTCGAAGGTTGTAACTATTTTACATTCAATATTCCGAATACGGTTTGCAACGACTGTGGCCATATCGACAAACGCTATTTGAAAGAATGCCCGCACTGCAAAAGTAAAAACATCGACTACCTCACGCGCATCATCGGGTATATGAAGCGGGTCAGCAGTTTTTCGGACGCCCGTCAGAAAGAAGCCGCGAAAAGGCACTATGCAAAATACCGGATAGGGCAAAAAGAACAAAAGCAGGTTGAAGAATATGCTTAAGTATTACAACTACGATATTGTTTTTCAGGAAATTCCGAATGAAGTAACGTTGGCTGTGAACATTACAAATTGCCCCAACCGGTGCGAAGGCTGTCACAGCCCGCATTTGCAGGAAGATATTGGAGAAGAGCTGAGCGAAGCGCAAATTATCTCGTTGATGGATAAATACTCCAGCGCAATCACCTGCTTTTGCTTTATGGGCGGCGATGCCGATCACTTGAAAGTTAATCGTTTGGCCCGTTTTGTTCGGGTTCGTTATCCTGAACTGAAAACCGCCTGGTATTCAGGTTGTGTGAAGTTGCCTGAGGGGTTTGACGTAAAAAGTTTTGATTACATCAAGCTGGGCAGTTACGATGAAAAACTGGGAAGCCTGAAAAGCGATACCAGCAATCAGCATTTATTTCAAATAGAACCAGATGGAGGCATGAAGGATATTAGCTGGTTGTTTAAACTTAAACCCTGAAGGTTAAAAAAAACTTCAGGGTTTAAAAAAGTTCCGATATTTGAGGAAATTAATATTCAGCAACAATGCGTTTCAATCAACGATTCATCCTTTCGGTCCTGGTTTTTTTCGTGGTCTCGGCCTGTTTCGCTTCCGACCGCGAAAAGCAAATACGCCAGTTTGTTCGCGACGAGTTAAAGCATTATCCCGAAGCCCATTTGACTGATTTGTACAAAAATTACTTTCAGGATGCTTACGGGCCGGGGCATTTAATTCCTGACACAATCAGCGCTGGCAAATACCTGAGTTGGGAGTTGCAACAATCGGAATGGACTGATACATTGCTTTTTCAGCCGCTCGGGGTTAATCACGATTTTTACCGCATCAACCTGCTTCTGGTCAAAAACAAGGTCATTCCGCGCGATACCTTGCTGCCTGGCATGATCGAAAGTGTAAAACTGGCCCGCAATCCCGATATGGAAAGTTGGAAAAAGGAATGGAGCGAAGTTTTGCAGGTCATCAAACAAATGAACCTGCACCTTCCAGGCATGAAATCAGACGAAAAGCACATCAGGAGAAACCTGGCAAAAGGCGATGTGGTGGCGCACCATTCCAAGCACTACGAAGAAACATACAACCCTCATTATCGCATTGTGCATCGCACGGTATTTGAGCGGTGGCAAAAGATTTATTTGAAATAGTTTACTGAAATTAGGGCTTATCCCGAATACTGAAGGAAGTCCGAAAAATCATTGTAGAGGTATAAACCTGTTTTTGAGTCTCGTGTCTGATTTCAGATTAATCATCCTTATTCCTTATCTGTTAGTTTGTTGCATCAAATGACATCAAATTCGCCAGCAGCAAACCGTCGGCAGTAGTTTATTGGTCAATTTCCCGAATGTTTGCATACCTCGATTGAAGTTTGTATGTTGCGCCTGATATTGCAGCCGACTAAACCAATTTGATCATGTCTCCAAAACATCGTCCGTTAAACTCTGTGCTGGTAAAACCATCAGGTCCTGATTGTAACCTGGGCTGTGCCTACTGCTTTTACCTCGAAAAAGAAACGCTTTTTCCTGAAACAGACCTTCACCGAATGAGTCCTGAAATTCAGGAAGAAATGATCCGGCAGGTGATGCAACAATCTGGTCAATCGGTTTCAATTGGATGGCAGGGTGGCGAGCCTGCTTTGATGGGTCTCGAATTCTACAAACGCGCCATTGACCTCGAAAAGAAATATGGACACGGTCAATCGGTTAGTAATGGTTTTCAAACCAACGGAACTTTGCTCGACAGGGAATGGGCGCAGTTTTTTAAGCAATATGATTGGTTGATTGGGCTTTCGCTCGATGGCCCGCAACACATTCACGATAAATACCGGCAGGATAAAGGGCAGCGCCCCACCTGGGAAAAAGTGGAACGTGTAGCCCGTATGCTTCTCGAAGAAGGAGTTGCCGTAAATGCGATGTGTTGTGTCACCGATTATTCGGCCGACTATGCCAAAGAATTGTACAACTATTATAAAAACCTAGGGTTAACTTGGATGCAGTTTATTCCGGTTGTTGAAACCGACAAGGAAGATCAGACTAAAGCTGCATCGTTTTCGTTAACCGACGAGAAGTACGGCTATTTCCTGATAGAGCTGTTCGATCTATGGTATGCCGACATCAGGGATGGCGTGGCCACCACTTCGGTTCGCGATTTTGATTCGCTTTTCCATCATTACGTTGGGCTGGATCCGCTGGAATGCACGCACAACAAGGAATGTGGGTCGTATGTAGTTGTTGAACACAATGGCAATGTGTATTCGTGCGATTTTTTTTGTTGAGCCGCGTCACCGGTTGGGAAATATCAGTCATAGCCGGATTATTGATATGCTGAATTCGAAAAAACAGGACGATTTTGGAAAAGCCAAGGCCATGTTGCCACGCAAATGCAAACAGTGCCCGTGGTACCACAAATGTTTCGGAGGTTGTACCAAAGACCGGATAAAAGACCCGCAGGATCAGCGTCAGCCAAGGTTTTGCCGGGCTTATCAAATGTTTTTTGAATATGCCGACGAACGATTGAAGCAACTGGCTGAGGATTGGCAACTTCGAAAAAACGATTTTGCTCAAAGCCAGCGTACCAGCGGAGTTTTTGATGCTTCAGATTATTTTCTCAGGTATAGCTAATCAGAAATAAGTGTGTTTTTGTACAAATTAATGTTCAGCATTTCGAAGTATGGATCGTCAATTGGTAAACTCGGTCAAGGATCAACGATGTAAATGGAAGAAAATAGACGGCGTATTTGCGTTTTTATTACCCCGATTTATCCCGGGCAGTGACGCAGGATAAGTAGTCCGGAAAATAAAGCAAAATCATTTCAAAAATATAAAATAATACTAATGAATACGTTGAATTTACTGGCAATCATGCTCTTTGCCTTTGTGTTGTTTGGTCACTGTTCTGAAAAAGAACCGGCAACAACCAAGGGCGCAAAAAATACCTTCACTAACCCGGTTTGGGATGGCGCCGATCCCTGGATGGTGAAACACAACAACGAATACGTGTATTGCTGGTCGGCAAACAATGGGATAAAGGTTTCGAGATCGGTTAAGCTAACACAAAAAGGAGAAGTAAAGGAAATATGGCACGCACCAGCATTGGGCTGGAACCGCAATTGTGTGTGGGCTCCCGAAATTCATTTCATCCAGGGGCACTGGTATGTTTATTATGCCGCCGGGGAGTCGGGGCCACCATTTATTCACCAGCGAACAGGAGTATTGCGCTCAAAAACCGACGATGTTTTCAGTGAATACGAAGACATGGGAAAACTTTATACGGGCGATAATCCTGAAGACCCTTCGTCGAATGTATGGGCAATTGACATGACTATCCTGGAACACCGGAATAAGCTTTATGCCATTTGGTCGGGCTGGATAAAGCAGGAAACTACCGATGCCACCCAGCAACACCTCTATATTTCGGAAATGGAAAATCCTTGGACCCTGAAAGGTAAACGGGTAAAATTATCGTCGCCGGTTGAAAGCTGGGAAACTGGCGGGCCGCTTAACCTGAACGAAGGTCCAGAAATCCTGAAAAATGGCGACAAGGTCTTTGTCATTTATTCGTGCCGCGAATCGTGGACCGTTGAATACCGTCAGGGAATGCTCCAACTCATTAATCCTGAAGCAAATTTGCTCGATCCGGCCAACTGGAAAAAATCGGGGCCCGTTTTCGAAGGAAATGAACAGGTTTTGGGTGTCGGGCATTGCTCGTTTGTTAAATCGCCCGACAACTCCGAAGATTGGATCATTTATCATTCAAAAAAGACAACCAAACACGGCTGGGAACGTGATATTCGCATCCAACCGTTCAAATGGAACGCCGACGGAACACCCAATTTTGGGCGGGCCATTCCTGCCGGAAAAGAAATTGCACTCCCTTCAGGAGAAAAATAAATAGATTGAAACACAACTTTAAAACTTAATTAGGATGAAATAGCCATAAGTGCTGAAGCCCATACAAACCGAAAATGTATAAATGGCTATTCCATCTCGTTGAGAACTTAATTGAAAAACTGTAGTTGATACGAAAATTGTAGAAACAAAAATTTAAAATTTATACAGATGAAAAAAACGCTTTTACTGGCATTTGCCCTGGCAGTAGCTTTGTTTGCCTGTCAGCCACCACAAAAGAAAACTGAGATAAAAGAACCGGTTTCAACCCGTTGGACCGAGGCCCAGGCGCAACAATGGGCTGCCGAAAACGGCTGGATGCGTGGTTCGAATTTTAATCCAAGCACAGCGATCAACCAGTTGGAAACCTGGCAAGCCGAGTCGTTCGACACCACTACCATCAACCGCGAACTGGGATGGGCGCAGGGCATTGGTATGAATGTGATGCGTGTTTACCTGCACCACGTGGCATGGAATGTTGATAAAGATGGCTTCAAAGGCCGGATGAACACTTACTTGGATATTGCGACCAAGCATGGAATTAAAACCATCTTCGTTTTCTTCGACGACTGCTGGAACCCAACGTACCAAGCCGGGAAACAGCCCGATCCTAAACCGGGCGTTCACAACTCAGGCTGGGTGCGCGACCCGGGCGACTTGCTTTATTCCGACACTACCCTGATTAAAACCCTCGAAGCCTATGTGAAAGATGTTTTAACCACTTTTAAAGACGACAAACGCATTGTTTTGTGGGATTTGTACAACGAACCGGGCAACTCAAAATACGGCGACCGCTCGCTCCCGTTGCTCAAAAAAGTATTTGAATGGGGATGGGAAGTACGTCCTTCGCAACCGATGTCTTCAGGTGTTTGGAGCCTGCCTCTTTCAAACCTGAACAAATTCCAGGTTGAAAACTCAGACATTATTACTTATCACAACTACGAAAGCCCTGAATTACACCAGGCTGCCATTGATACGCTGAAACGCTACAACCGTCCGCTGGTTTGTACCGAATACATGGCTCGCCGAAACAACAGTTTGTTTACCAATATTATGCCGATGCTGAAGGCACAAAACATTGCGGCGATCAACTGGGGACTGGTAGCGGGAAAATCGAATACCAAATATGCCTGGGACGAGCCAATTGCCGACGGATCGGAACCCAAGCTATGGTTCCACGAAATTTTCCATCCTGATGGAAAACCTTACAAGCAGGAAGAAGTGGATTTGATCAAAAGCTTAACACTGGCAAAGTAAAAAAGGCAGCGAAAATTATTTCTGCAAGAGAAATAAACGTTTATTTTGTATTGTTTTTTTTTAGCTTATCTGCTTGATATTCTATTTGTTTAAGAGGTTGCAATCATGAAAGTGGTTGCAACCCCTATAAATTTGCCTTCGTTTTAGAGACTCCAAGATTTAGAAAAGCTAATGCTTGAGATTCAGGGCATTTGTTTGCAATTTCTGAAAGGTGAAATTGAAAGCGTCTGCGAATATTGGATCTCGGCTTTGTTTTTTATTTCAATTCCAGCTTGGTGCGATTGGGAGTCTTGTTCGTCGCCGTCAATAAATGCGGTAACTCCGTTTCAATTCCAGCTTGGTGCGATTGGGAGCAAGCTGCTGAAGGTCTTTCACTGCCTGATGGTATTGTTTCAATTCCAGCTTGGTGCGATTGGGAGATTGGTGCTTTTTTCAGTGCATTTGTAAATATAATTGTTTCAATTCCAGCTTGGTGCGATTGGGAGTTTAAAGCGATTCTGGAGAGAGTCTGGCAATGGGGTTTCAATTCCAGCTTGGTGCGATTGGGAGGTTGATGCGATCATTTCTGAACAGGTTTTCAAAAGTTTCAATTCCAGCTTGGTGCGATTGGGAGAGCAGATGAAGAAAGATTAAAAGTAGAATTAGAACAGTTTCAATTCCAGCTTGGTGCGATTGGGAGTCATTAATAACACCCGATTTGATTCAACCATGAGACGTTTCAATTCCAGCTTGGTGCGATTGGGAGTGTCAAAGATTTGCAACATATCAACAAATACATTCGCGTTTCAATTCCAGCTTGGTGCGATTGGGAGCCGGTATGACTGTAATCAAAGACGCTTCGGAGCTAGTTTCAATTCCAGCTTGGTGCGATTGGGAGATCTGGACATGTTATTTTATACTGCCGTTACACAAGTTTCAATTCCAGCTTGGTGCGATTGGGAGAAACGCTCATGTGATTGGTATAAGGTCTGAGCCTGAGTTTCAATTCCAGCTTGGTGCGATTGGGAGATTGTAAAGCAAGTCTTTCGCATTTATGCCCGTTTCCGTTTCAATTCCAGCTTGGTGCGATTGGGAGGGATACAAGTTCTTTTCGTCCGTATCCTTTATTTAGTTTCAATTCCAGCTTGGTGCGATTGGGAGTCCCATCATCTCCATCACAAACCGGTGGTTGAGTGTTTCAATTCCAGCTTGGTGCGATTGGGAGTGAAACCCTAAAAAGCTCATTAAAATATTCGTCATCGTTTCAATTCCAGCTTGGTGCGATTGGGAGGCAACTCCTTCGCGGTACTTCTTGGTAAGCGTCACCTGTTTCAATTCCAGCTTGGTGCGATTGGGAGCAATTTAATATTATGGCACAAATTGAAGTATTTAAGTTTCAATTCCAGCTTGGTGCGATTGGGAGTTTTAGATACTCATGTTGGTTCAGGAAGTTCACGGCGTTTCAATTCCAGCTTGGTGCGATTGGGAGCTTCGATTTTGTCAGGAATAAAACGCTCAACGGCTGTTTCAATTCCAGCTTGGTGCGATTGGGAGACCGAAGAGGAGTGGAACAAGTTTTTCAACCACAGTTTCAATTCCAGCTTGGTGCGATTGGGAGACCATTTCGGCGGGCTATTTCTATAATGTCAATGAAGTTTCAATTCCAGCTTGGTGCGATTGGGAGTTTTATTTCGGATGCTTCATGAGCCAGACCTGAATGTTTCAATTCCAGCTTGGTGCGATTGGGAGACGAATAATTTGTGTTAGCTATTGCATTTTCGAAGTTTCAATTCCAGCTTGGTGCGATTGGGAGTACTTGCCTGGGCAGGGATAAGAATTACATTACCACGTTTCAATTCCAGCTTGGTGCGATTGGGAGGATCATAGAATCGAATAACTATAATCAGTTGTTGGTTTCAATTCCAGCTTGGTGCGATTGGGAGCTTAACCCGGAGAAGCAATACCGATTCCGCTACGTGTTTCAATTCCAGCTTGGTGCGATTGGGAGCTGCGTTCTTTCAAACTACAACCTTCTTTGGAAGCCCGTTTCAATTCCAGCTTGGTGCGATTGGGAGCTTGAAAAAGTAACCGTTTCAATGAAAGGCTGCCGTTTCAATTCCAGCTTGGTGCGATTGGGAGACGAATCACAATCAGGGTTTTATGCATCAGCAGCAGTTTCAATTCCAGCTTGGTGCGATTGGGAGGTACGCCCGCGCAGGGATCATAGAATGCCAGCACACGTTTCAATTCCAGCTTGGTGCGATTGGGAGTTTTTACCGAATTGGCGTAGAGTAAAAAGCGGTGTTGTTTCAATTCCAGCTTGGTGCGATTGGGAGACATTAGCCCAAATGGCCATCGACGTAATGCCGGAGTTTCAATTCCAGCTTGGTGCGATTGGGAGAACTGGCCGCCGTGGGTGGCTCCGTCGGGCTCAAACGTTTCAATTCCAGCTTGGTGCGATTGGGAGCTTGCTATTTATGCGATTAATCAGATTCGTAAATAGTTTCAATTCCAGCTTGGTGCGATTGGGAGCCGGTATCGGGGTTACAGGTTTCGAACCGGCAATTGAGTTTCAATTCCAGCTTGGTGCGATTGGGAGTATCGGCGCTGTTTTTTATGACCTGGTAAGCATCTTGTTTCAATTCCAGCTTGGTGCGATTGGGAGGCATGGTTCCCATGCACCCCAACCTGAAAGCAGGTGTTTCAATTCCAGCTTGGTGCGATTGGGAGTGCTCAGGCATTCGTGTTTTACTTCTCTATTGGAATGTTTCAATTCCAGCTTGGTGCGATTGGGAGTTGTGCCGTGACCGCTTCAGAAGACATTATTCCCCGTTTCAATTCCAGCTTGGTGCGATTGGGAGGACGAAATTACAGCGCTCGAATCCCAGCGTGACTTGTTTCAATTCCAGCTTGGTGCGATTGGGAGGATGATCCTGGGGTATATGAAGCGCGACAATAGCAGTTTCAATTCCAGCTTGGTGCGATTGGGAGAGAAATGGAAAAAATCAGAGACACCTTGAAGAATTATGTTTCAATTCCAGCTTGGTGCGATTGGGAGGCTCATTACGCTGATTTTGACATTTTGTTAAACTTGTTTCAATTCCAGCTTGGTGCGATTGGGAGTAAACGGCCATGACGTTGAATTCGAAGTGGCAATAAAGTTTCAATTCCAGCTTGGTGCGATTGGGAGCACAACTGAAAGAAGTTTACAAAGCATTCGGATATGTTTCAATTCCAGCTTGGTGCGATTGGGAGCGGAGCAGCAAGCGGCCAAATAACCGTATATTACGGTTTCAATTCCAGCTTGGTGCGATTGGGAGCACAGGGAGTAACAACACAAACAATTGCCCTTCCAGAGTTTCAATTCCAGCTTGGTGCGATTGGGAGAGTAAACAAAGAGCTCGAAAACGCCGACGATAAACGGTTTCAATTCCAGCTTGGTGCGATTGGGAGATTTTCAACATTAGGATTCCCGTTTTGTCGTATCAGTTTCAATTCCAGCTTGGTGCGATTGGGAGCGCAAATCTTTACCAAACGAATTAAAGAAACTTCGGTTTCAATTCCAGCTTGGTGCGATTGGGAGAAAACGGGTATTGGTTTCGTGAGTTCGATTCTCACAGTTTCAATTCCAGCTTGGTGCGATTGGGAGCTCGAAAGTCGATGAGTTGTATGTAAAATTTATTTGTTTCAATTCCAGCTTGGTGCGATTGGGAGGAAGTTACCGACCACATTATACCACCTGAAATTTAGTTTCAATTCCAGCTTGGTGCGATTGGGAGCATCGTATGTTACTGTTTTGAAACTGTTTTACAAAGTTTCAATTCCAGCTTGGTGCGATTGGGAGATAGCCCGATTTGTCGGTTTTAAGGTAAAAGCAACCGGTTTCAATTCCAGCTTGGTGCGATTGGGAGTGTTGCACGAAACGGCTGGTTGTATTGATGTGCAGTTTCAATTCCAGCTTGGTGCGATTGGGAGCACGGATGCGCTCGTTGTCGCGGATGGCGGAGAGCGTTTCAATTCCAGCTTGGTGCGATTGGGAGTCCCAGTTAGTAATTCTCAAGTCATTTATTACTAAGTTTCAATTCCAGCTTGGTGCGATTGGGAGCAATAGACGGAAGCGGACCGGGGAGGGAATTGAGATGTTTCAATTCCAGCTTGGTGCGATTGGGAGTGACGAATTAATTTCGGCTATTTACAGAAGATTTGAGTTTCAATTCCAGCTTGGTGCGATTGGGAGCCCGCACTGGGCTTATGTTGTTGTAACTGTTATTGTGTTTCAATTCCAGCTTGGTGCGATTGGGAGTGGGATTCTTCGCTTCGCAGCATCGGAATGTACGAGTTTCAATTCCAGCTTGGTGCGATTGGGAGCATTTGAGAAGAGAATGGTTAGAGATCAGTATATTGTGTTTCAATTCCAGCTTGGTGCGATTGGGAGTGTCGTTCGTAGTGAACTGTTTACTAGAAGTCTTTTGTTTCAATTCCAGCTTGGTGCGATTGGGAGAGATGTCTATTCTACAGAAGAAGTAGATTCATTGTGTTTCAATTCCAGCTTGGTGCGATTGGGAGTAAATAAAAGAATAGAACAAGGAAAATCTTTTGAGTTTCAATTCCAGCTTGGTGCGATTGGGAGTTTCTACCGTTGTTTGGGTCGTAATAGCTACACTGGTTTCAATTCCAGCTTGGTACGATTGGGAGTGAAAATGAAACACACCCGAAGTTTCTGGATCTGTGTTTCAATTCCAGCTTGGTACGATTGGGAGTTACGCCACCGGCGCCGCAGAAGCTGTCTATAACAAGTTTCAATTCCAGCTTGGTACGATTGGGAGTGATAAGCTTGTTTGATCTTTAACACATTCTCCTCACTCGTTTCAATTCCAGCTTGGTACGATTGGGAGTTTCATGGCTTTTTTATTGCCATTTTCCCATAAATTAGTTTCAATTCCAGCTTGGTACGATTGGGAGTGCAAAAATTCTGAAATTGAAGAGGATGAATTAACCGAGTTTCAATTCCAGCTTGGTACGATTGGGAGCATTTAACAAACTGAAAATCAATCGGAAAGTTAAGGTTTCAATTCCAGCTTGGTACGATTGGGAGTGTGTGTTTCTCCATACATAACCCAGGTCATGCGTGTTTCAATTCCAGCTTGGTACGATTGGGAGTCGTCTAGGTCCACGGTATGCCCGATATTTGGGTTGTTTCAATTCCAGCTTGGTGCGATTGGGAGTTTGGTTTTATTAAAATTGAACTGTCGTTTAAAAAGTTTCAATTCCAGCTTGGTACGATTGGGAGACACATTACAAACAAAAAGACACACAAACAATGTAGTTTCAATTCCAGCTTGGTACGATTGGGAGAGCCGATAGTAATGGGGCTATGAGTTATAGAAATAAGTTTCAATTCCAGCTTGGTACGATTGGGAGACCGGAGCAATCACAGTAGCCGGGTTTAATGCGCTGAGTTTCAATTCCAGCTTGGTGCGATTGGGAGCCTATTCCTATGCAATTTGCCGACGCCCAATTGATGTTTCAATTCCAGCTTGGTACGATTGGGAGATCATATCCTTTAAACCATTCTTTAAAATCTATCTCGTTTCAATTCCAGCTTGGTACGATTGGGAGGATTTTGCCAGGCACATGGCTAAAATACATCATTTGTTTCAATTCCAGCTTGGTGCGATTGGGAGGGATAAACTACATGACTAACTACAATAAATTGTAGTTTCAATTCCAGCTTGGTGCGATTGGGAGGATTTATTCCCTTATCGATACTGTCGAGCTGTATGTGGTTTCAATTCCAGCTTGGTGCGATTGGGAGATTATCACCAGAACCAGAATTTTTAATCTTAAACGCGTTTCAATTCCAGCTTGGTGCGATTGGGAGCTTCTGCAACACTTTGGAGTACTTTGTATCGTAACAATGTTTCAATTCCAGCTTGGTGCGATTGGGAGCACTGATCTTAATGCGGAAACTTACGAGCAGCCTATGTTTCAATTCCAGCTTGGTGCGATTGGGAGCACTGATCTTAATGCGGAAACTTACGAGCAGCCTATGTTTCAATTCCAGCTTGGTGCGATTGGGAGAAAATGGCGATATCCAAAAAGAAATTGCAGATGAATAGTTTCAATTCCAGCTTGGTGCGATTGGGAGTGAAAAGTAAAATAGCTATAACTGTAATTGTACTGCGTTTCAATTCCAGCTTGGTGCGATTGGGAGTTGTTTTAGGCTACAACGGCACCGGTAAAAGCACGTGTTTCAATTCCAGCTTGGTGCGATTGGGAGCCAATTTTCTTGATTGTTGTGCAATGCTAACATCTGTTTCAATTCCAGCTTGGTGCGATTGGGAGAGGACTTTAATCACATACTAAAATATTTTACAGCAAGTTTCAATTCCAGCTTGGTGCGATTGGGAGTCAACCTGACACGGCTTATCTTTGCATTTAGCGAGTTTCAATTCCAGCTTGGTGCGATTGGGAGGAGGTTGGTAAAAAGGTAAAGTCTTTTAATTGTTGTTTCAATTCCAGCTTGGTGCGATTGGGAGTGTTTATTTTTACGGATAGCATGTTGTTTCGAGTTAGTTTCAATTCCAGCTTGGTGCGATTGGGAGGCCGGTTTTGATGGCGATGACGTGTTTGTAGCTCGAGTTTCAATTCCAGCTTGGTGCGATTGGGAGAATTGTTTTCATGTGTTTTAAGACCGGGTAACCGGGTTTCAATTCCAGCTTGGTGCGATTGGGAGTTTCGTGCATACGCTGGATGGGAAACCGAAACCGAGTTTCAATTCCAGCTTGGTGCGATTGGGAGTCCTGATCATTTTCCTGATGCCGGGAAGATGATGGGTTTCAATTCCAGCTTGGTGCGATTGGGAGTTTGCTGCGGCGCTGTTGCCATCGCGGGCGATCATTAGTTTCAATTCCAGCTTGGTGCGATTGGGAGATGCCCTGTTTGTTCAGGAGTACGAAATTTATCTCGTTTCAATTCCAGCTTGGTGCGATTGGGAGTGTCTATGCAATTTGGGCTGAAGATTCTCTAACATGCGTTTCAATTCCAGCTTGGTGCGATTGGGAGTGGCCGTCGTTCCCCTGATCGACTATTCCAATCCGGTTTCAATTCCAGCTTGGTGCGATTGGGAGAATGATGTGTATATATTTAAGTCAACAGCTAAAGAGTTTCAATTCCAGCTTGGTGCGATTGGGAGATATGGCTAAAACAATATTAGGCAAGATTATCCAGTTTCAATTCCAGCTTGGTGCGATTGGGAGAAAATTCGATGCAAAAGAAGTAGCTGAGAGACAAGTTTCAATTCCAGCTTGGTGCGATTGGGAGGAGGAGATGTAGCAATAATCAAAAACAAACTGTAGTTTCAATTCCAGCTTGGTGCGATTGGGAGGTCGTAAGCTATTGCTTTTGATAATGGTTGTGCGTAGTTTCAATTCCAGCTTGGTGCGATTGGGAGTCTGTCGGTGTATATTAATTCTGCGTTGTCTGTGATGTTTCAATTCCAGCTTGGTGCGATTGGGAGTGCAAAACACAAAGGAGGTTCAATAACAATAAACGTGTTTCAATTCCAGCTTGGTGCGATTGGGAGTCTAAGCAAAAAAAACGAATTCAACAACAGACACTCAGTTTCAATTCCAGCTTGGTGCGATTGGGAGCTTCAATTCCAGCTTTTACGATGTCTTTAATCGTGTTTCAATTCCAGCTTGGTGCGATTGGGAGAATACATCTAGTTGTAGTTTAAAGCTTGCGAACAGGTTTCAATTCCAGCTTGGTGCGATTGGGAGCTGATGAAAGAATCCTACAAAGAACAACAAACACTGGTTTCAATTCCAGCTTGGTGCGATTGGGAGCCGCAAAATGCCGGAAAATGGATTAACCTGCCGATGTTTCAATTCCAGCTTGGTGCGATTGGGAGAAAAATGGTTTAAAGGCTATGATCTTTCAGGATTTAGTTTCAATTCCAGCTTGGTGCGATTGGGAGTTATTCGGAAAAACCAAACAATTTATAGTAAACATGTTTCAATTCCAGCTTGGTGCGATTGGGAGTAATGTTAGCCAACGTACTATTGAATTTTGCTATAAAGTTTCAATTCCAGCTTGGTGCGATTGGGAGTTTTCTGGTTGAAGGCACAACCCAGGCCCCAACATACGTTTCAATTCCAGCTTGGTGCGATTGGGAGGACCAAACAGGCGAACCAATTACATTTTCAACAATGTTTCAATTCCAGCTTGGTGCGATTGGGAGTAAAGTACGTTTTCACTTAACAAAGTACAACGAAGTTTCAATTCCAGCTTGGTGCGATTGGGAGTGCAAGAATTGATGCTTCAACGCTCGAAAATTTAGCGTTTCAATTCCAGCTTGGTGCGATTGGGAGGCCGCGCCGGAACTGTGGTTTTTTCAGTTCCGCAAGTTTCAATTCCAGCTTGGTGCGATTGGGAGTTTGACCGAGTTGTTTGTTAGTAAAGGTTCCTGCTTTCGTTTCAATTCCAGCTTGGTGCGATTGGGAGATCATAATCTGATTCATTGGCAACTCTAAATCCAAGTTTCAATTCCAGCTTGGTGCGATTGGGAGCAGGAGTTTCTTTCCCGAATTCAATGTAAATTCTGAAGTTTCAATTCCAGCTTGGTGCGATTGGGAGTTTTCAGAGGCTTAACATTTCAACAGCTTCTGACGTTTCAATTCCAGCTTGGTGCGATTGGGAGCAAAATGGCGAACAGGGGCGTGGATTACAGGTTTCGAGTTTCAATTCCAGCTTGGTGCGATTGGGAGTTTTAGTTCACAGCTACGACTATGAAATTTACGACCGTTTCAATTCCAGCTTGGTGCGATTGGGAGACCGGTAGTGCGGTAAAAGGCGCATACCTGGAAAAGTTTCAATTCCAGCTTGGTGCGATTGGGAGGGTGGCATTCGCTCACCTCTGTACAGAAGTTAAGCGTTTCAATTCCAGCTTGGTGCGATTGGGAGATTGAGTTATATACGCCAACAGACACGGCATCGTAGTTTCAATTCCAGCTTGGTGCGATTGGGAGTTCGCGCTGGACGCTTGACGGATTAATTGTTACAGAGTTTCAATTCCAGCTTGGTGCGATTGGGAGTTTCCACCGGAGTCATTTAGTATTGCAGGAGTAAGTTTCAATTCCAGCTTGGTGCGATTGGGAGGGTAAAGGAAGTCGAAGAAAATGAAAATGGAGAGTGTTTCAATTCCAGCTTGGTGCGATTGGGAGCAAGAAACGTATTGAAGTATTGACCGAAAAAGCCAGTTTCAATTCCAGCTTGGTGCGATTGGGAGGAATTCGCTGGCAATACGGAAAGACGGTGACTGCGTTTCAATTCCAGCTTGGTGCGATTGGGAGAATTGATCATGAATGCGATGTTTAGTGAAGTTTCTCGTTTCAATTCCAGCTTGGTGCGATTGGGAGAAATATGGGCGACTGGTCAATACCGTCAAATGATGTTTCAATTCCAGCTTGGTGCGATTGGGAGTTAAATGCCCATATGGCCAACCTGGAGGCTTATTGGTTTCAATTCCAGCTTGGTGCGATTGGGAGCAGCGAAAATCGGCTTTACTCACTCTCCGGAAGAAGTTTCAATTCCAGCTTGGTGCGATTGGGAGTTTTATTCGCGAACGATTAACCACTGCGTAGCGAGTTTCAATTCCAGCTTGGTGCGATTGGGAGTCCTTTGCAGGTTTTGCATTTATAGAATTCGGTATCCGTTTCAATTCCAGCTTGGTGCGATTGGGAGTCTTTTAACGAACCAGAAAAAGTGGATTTGAAAATAGTTTCAATTCCAGCTTGGTGCGATTGGGAGGCCGAATTGCGCTGGAATGGGTACCTATATATTTAGTTTCAATTCCAGCTTGGTGCGATTGGGAGGTAGTCACATTGCGGTCAACCGAACGCCCCGGAAAGTGTTTCAATTCCAGCTTGGTGCGATTGGGAGATGTGTTTGGCAAGTGGTTTATTGAACCTGATTCAGTTTCAATTCCAGCTTGGTGCGATTGGGAGGAATTAAGCGTTCAAACGGTGAAACTACGCATTCGGTTTCAATTCCAGCTTGGTGCGATTGGGAGAGCGCAACAAATGATGCGCTTCAAAAAGGATTTTTGTTTCAATTCCAGCTTGGTGCGATTGGGAGTTTCGTCGTAGTTGCGGCCAACCCATGCCAGTTCCTGTTTCAATTCCAGCTTGGTGCGATTGGGAGGCAAAAATATGGCCCAAATTATTACCGCGATATCGGTTTCAATTCCAGCTTGGTGCGATTGGGAGTTACACGCATGGTTTCAATTTCAGCCTCGGTTAGTTGTTTCAATTCCAGCTTGGTGCGATTGGGAGACTTGACCGTATTGAAGAAATGTGTGCCAATTTTGGTTTCAATTCCAGCTTGGTGCGATTGGGAGCCTTTGCCGATGGCGGTATCGCTTATGGCCCTACACGTTTCAATTCCAGCTTGGTGCGATTGGGAGGGGCCGGTAAATGATGCCGATAGTGAGCCTGAAACGAGTTTCAATTCCAGCTTGGTGCGATTGGGAGCCAGTGTCACAAACGACGGATTTGAAATTAAAACAGTTTCAATTCCAGCTTGGTGCGATTGGGAGGAAGTTGTAACATTCAAAGTTTCCTTTCCGCTCTTGTTTCAATTCCAGCTTGGTGCGATTGGGAGTTTTTAGAAAAGGGCGGTTTTTTGTTCCCGCCCTTGTTTCAATTCCAGCTTGGTGCGATTGGGAGTGGCCATTTTTTGCCATGAGGTTCGCCCCGTTGTTGTTTCAATTCCAGCTTGGTGCGATTGGGAGTTTTGACATCGATAGAAACCGTTGGTAAACATATGTTTCAATTCCAGCTTGGTGCGATTGGGAGCTATTGCCCCTGCTCCGATGAGTGCCATTTTTTTGTGTTTCAATTCCAGCTTGGTGCGATTGGGAGCCGATAACAACACCATCACCAGTGTTAAAATCAATGTTTCAATTCCAGCTTGGTGCGATTGGGAGTATAGCCCCCCAACACATACTAAATTTTCGACGTGGTTTCAATTCCAGCTTGGTGCGATTGGGAGCGGTAACAAAAACTGATGTAATTATTAGTTCTTCTAAGTTTCAATTCCAGCTTGGTGCGATTGGGAGTGGCTACCAGATAATTCTCATTCTGTTAATACAGAGTTTCAATTCCAGCTTGGTGCGATTGGGAGGAACTTCCAGTTCATCGTGTTTGCAAAGCGTAAACGGTTTCAATTCCAGCTTGGTGCGATTGGGAGAACAAAACCCTAACAATAACAGGGATAACCAAAACAGTTTCAATTCCAGCTTGGTGCGATTGGGAGCAATTGCGCTGCTGGAACTTTACCAGTTGAGTCAGTTTCAATTCCAGCTTGGTGCGATTGGGAGGTATCACCGTCCAGGTGAACAATCTTTTCAACTTCAGTTTCAATTCCAGCTTGGTGCGATTGGGAGTAAACGACTGTTTTCCGGCTGCATCCAAACGACCGTGTTTCAATTCCAGCTTGGTGCGATTGGGAGCTCCTGCCGCATATACCATTTCGCTCAGTTCCTCATGGTTTCAATTCCAGCTTGGTGCGATTGGGAGTTTCCTAAATCGTGATCGTGGTTTCCAACTGCTACTGTTTCAATTCCAGCTTGGTGCGATTGGGAGATATGGGCGCAATGGTTGACGAACTGGAATCCATAGTTTCAATTCCAGCTTGGTGCGATTGGGAGCTTTGTTAACCAGTTCGTTTTCGATTTCTTTTAGTTGTTTCAATTCCAGCTTGGTGCGATTGGGAGCACATGGGCGCAATGGTTGACGAACTGGAATCCATAGTTTCAATTCCAGCTTGGTGCGATTGGGAGAATACAGTAAGTTACATTGATTTTGTATCTAAACGGAGTTTCAATTCCAGCTTGGTGCGATTGGGAGGGTTTATAATGAGCCTTATAAGTCGTATATCAGATTGTTTCAATTCCAGCTTGGTGCGATTGGGAGTCAAAAGCTACCGAAACCGGTACCGTTTGCTGGTTGTGGTTTCAATTCCAGCTTGGTGCGATTGGGAGCCTGTGGACTATAAGTCACTTCAATTTTCTGGTTATGTTTCAATTCCAGCTTGGTGCGATTGGGAGTATAGCCCGAACTTTTTAAAGTAGCGTGAGTAGCATGTTTCAATTCCAGCTTGGTGCGATTGGGAGCCATTCCACTTACTGCACGACAGGCCGCTGCACAAGGGTTTCAATTCCAGCTTGGTGCGATTGGGAGTTTTAGAGGCCACCAGCCAGGGGCTGGATGTCTTCGTTTCAATTCCAGCTTGGTGCGATTGGGAGCTTAAGGGAGAAATCAGCGTTGAAGATCCTGAACTTGTTTCAATTCCAGCTTGGTGCGATTGGGAGCTTAAGGGAGAAATCAGCGTTGAAGATCCTGAACTTGTTTCAATTCCAGCTTGGTGCGATTGGGAGAATTTGCGCCAAAAACGCTACGATGCGGCAATTGCCGTTTCAATTCCAGCTTGGTGCGATTGGGAGTCTATACCGTATTTATCAAACAACAAACGCACATGTTTCAATTCCAGCTTGGTGCGATTGGGAGTTATTTACTGCCTGTTGACACTTCGGTTTTAACCGGTTTCAATTCCAGCTTGGTGCGATTGGGAGAGGCCAATAATGGTGTAAAAATCCCATTGTCCGAGGTTTCAATTCCAGCTTGGTGCGATTGGGAGTTTTGACCAGATGTTGTAATTGACCAATCCGGTTCGTTTCAATTCCAGCTTGGTGCGATTGGGAGTATTTGGCGGCTATGATTATTACCAACCCAGCCGAGAGTTTCAATTCCAGCTTGGTGCGATTGGGAGTTCTTGGGAGCCCCTTTACATACAACTTGTTTGTCGGGTTTCAATTCCAGCTTGGTGCGATTGGGAGTGCCGTCAAAACCGTTAAAACCCGAGAATGAAACTAAGTTTCAATTCCAGCTTGGTGCGATTGGGAGATTTTTCGAGCGATTGAGCCCGTTGCTTTACTTCGCGTTTCAATTCCAGCTTGGTGCGATTGGGAGAGCGAATCGAAATACACTGTTCGTCCGCGCTTATCTTGTTTCAATTCCAGCTTGGTGCGATTGGGAGTTTGAAATCGAATTGCGACACGTTAGACATTTGCCGTTTCAATTCCAGCTTGGTGCGATTGGGAGCGTAACAGTATAGTCGATGTACAGCGTAAAGCCCATGTTTCAATTCCAGCTTGGTGCGATTGGGAGTTGTTCTCTCAATTCAGCAACCCTTTGTAAAACCATGTTTCAATTCCAGCTTGGTGCGATTGGGAGGAACAGGCAGCGAAAGACATCGAAGGACGGCCAAACTGTTTCAATTCCAGCTTGGTGCGATTGGGAGTGACGAGCATAAAGTCATGTTAGGATTCGATAGTCGTTTCAATTCCAGCTTGGTGCGATTGGGAGAGAAAATCAACCAAAGCATCAGTCAGGTATTTTTTAAGTTTCAATTCCAGCTTGGTGCGATTGGGAGTTTAAAAGCTTACAACCATGCCAAAAGCAAAGAGTGTTTCAATTCCAGCTTGGTGCGATTGGGAGGATCAGGGCGACAATTTCAATTTGGCCGAAGTGGTTCAGTTTCAATTCCAGCTTGGTGCGATTGGGAGTACGTATTTTTCCCCGTACTTTTCAATGATATGTTCGTTTCAATTCCAGCTTGGTGCGATTGGGAGTGAATGATAAATACATTACATATACTGATGTACGTTGTTTCAATTCCAGCTTGGTGCGATTGGGAGTACGACAGACAAGGAGCCACATTAGTTCGCAGTACTGTTTCAATTCCAGCTTGGTGCGATTGGGAGAAATGGTGATTTCCCTATTCAAAACAACATTTTTGGGTTTCAATTCCAGCTTGGTGCGATTGGGAGTTTGAGGTGTTTCAGTATTTAAGTTTTCCTGAACAACGTTTCAATTCCAGCTTGGTGCGATTGGGAGAATGTGGGTATGGCTTCACAAACCAAGCCTTTCAAGTTTCAATTCCAGCTTGGTGCGATTGGGAGTTTAACGGGCTATATTTTTGCGGAACACCTTCTTTGTTTCAATTCCAGCTTGGTGCGATTGGGAGGGATTAACGAGAGTAATTCCGTAATACTTTACGATGTTTCAATTCCAGCTTGGTGCGATTGGGAGATGAATATTGCTTCCCTAGACGTGAAGCTCAGTGGTTTCAATTCCAGCTTGGTGCGATTGGGAGGCGTGTTGACTTGAAAGCGTTGCAGAATAAGAGATATGTTTCAATTCCAGCTTGGTGCGATTGGGAGTCAACTTTTTTAGCGTATTGCCTTGCGGATTCTTTGTTTCAATTCCAGCTTGGTGCGATTGGGAGATAGATTTCTATACTTTACAAAACACGAATTTTATGTTTCAATTCCAGCTTGGTGCGATTGGGAGTTATTGACGGAATTAAACCCATTATTACAGAATCAAGTTTCAATTCCAGCTTGGTGCGATTGGGAGTTTAGTTTCAACCTCTGATTCTCCGCCTCCTTCGGTGTTTCAATTCCAGCTTGGTGCGATTGGGAGTTTTTGCTGATTTTTTAGCCATGGTTTTATTTTTTAAGTTTCAATTCCAGCTTGGTGCGATTGGGAGATGAAAAATCAAATCGTTATTCGCGACGCATATCCAGTTTCAATTCCAGCTTGGTGCGATTGGGAGCCTGATAGCCTCCAGTTCTTCATTGACCGGAATCAGTTTCAATTCCAGCTTGGTGCGATTGGGAGTGAAGTACTGGAGCTACTCTTGAATACCAACAGGCTGTTTCAATTCCAGCTTGGTGCGATTGGGAGCGCGCATCCATTGGCGCAAAGAGCTAGAAAAATCGCGTTTCAATTCCAGCTTGGTGCGATTGGGAGAAAGAAAAAATTACCGATGCTGAGCTGAATGTATGTTTCAATTCCAGCTTGGTGCGATTGGGAGGAAGGCGAAACACATCCGGAACTTGGCGCTAAGATTAGTTTCAATTCCAGCTTGGTGCGATTGGGAGTGCTCGCCGATCGGCACGGTGTTGGCGGTATAAAATGTTTCAATTCCAGCTTGGTGCGATTGGGAGACGGAATTCTTTCAGGATTTCTTTATGTTGACGAAGTTTCAATTCCAGCTTGGTGCGATTGGGAGTTTGAAGCGGCAAAGAACTTCATTGCTGAAGCTCTGTTTCAATTCCAGCTTGGTGCGATTGGGAGCTTTATTGAGTTGTTCAAGGCCGTTGATGTAATCTTTGTTTCAATTCCAGCTTGGTGCGATTGGGAGATTCTTTGTAAAATGAACTCGATGCGCCGTCGGTAGTTTCAATTCCAGCTTGGTGCGATTGGGAGCTCGCAAATTTACCGGGGCTTTTGGGCTGTTCATCCGTTTCAATTCCAGCTTGGTGCGATTGGGAGAATACCCTTCAATGAAGAAACGATGCTGTGAAGTCGTTTCAATTCCAGCTTGGTGCGATTGGGAGATAGAACCTGACTGGCTTTATCTTCCCCGGATCCGTGTTTCAATTCCAGCTTGGTGCGATTGGGAGCTCCTGAATCGGATTATAAAAACAGACCGATCCAATGTTTCAATTCCAGCTTGGTGCGATTGGGAGCTCTTCAGGGATCATCGATACATCAAGCAGTACTGTGTTTCAATTCCAGCTTGGTGCGATTGGGAGTTTCAAACCACACGAAGAAAAGACACTTAATCTAGTTTCAATTCCAGCTTGGTGCGATTGGGAGTCAACAGCAGCCGGACGATCTTACGTTGCCATCATGTTTCAATTCCAGCTTGGTGCGATTGGGAGTTTTTTTGATCAATTTGCGGAACTTTTTGAAATTCGTTTCAATTCCAGCTTGGTGCGATTGGGAGACTGTGCCATTACTTCAAACTCTGATTCGATGTAATGTTTCAATTCCAGCTTGGTGCGATTGGGAGGTCAGGGCTTTTTCTTATCTTTGTTTTGTGGATAGTTTCAATTCCAGCTTGGTGCGATTGGGAGAATCAGCGATTGAGGAAGTGACTGGCCTTTGCCTTAGTTTCAATTCCAGCTTGGTGCGATTGGGAGCGTCCATGTTCGGTTTTCCCCAATATCCTAAATCGGTTTCAATTCCAGCTTGGTGCGATTGGGAGTTCTTCGAATGTGGCATTATATAGCCTGAAATGAGTTTCAATTCCAGCTTGGTGCGATTGGGAGACGCAAAAAATGAAACGCAAATCCACAATAATTCGTTTCAATTCCAGCTTGGTGCGATTGGGAGATTACAAGGTATTGATGCTAAATTTACAGCGCTTCGGTTTCAATTCCAGCTTGGTGCGATTGGGAGTAATACGCTTTTGGAGTTGAAGGATTTTCTTATTATGTTTCAATTCCAGCTTGGTGCGATTGGGAGAACTTTTCGGATGTCTTAACAACAATATTAATTCTGTTTCAATTCCAGCTTGGTGCGATTGGGAGTGTTGTCTGAGTACTGCACGCGGATGTCTTTCAGCCGTTTCAATTCCAGCTTGGTGCGATTGGGAGAACAAGGCTACAGAACAGCAGAAACACCAATGTACAGTTTCAATTCCAGCTTGGTGCGATTGGGAGCCCATGTTCTGTTGTTTTGATCCATGAGTGTCTGTGTTTCAATTCCAGCTTGGTGCGATTGGGAGTCCCAGGAGAGGTTATTGCCGATACGTCTTACTCTCGTTTCAATTCCAGCTTGGTGCGATTGGGAGCAAAAAACAATTGCTCACGCCTTGAGAGATTCAAAAAGTTTCAATTCCAGCTTGGTGCGATTGGGAGCCGCCGAAAATTTGGTTTAGAAGGTTATGCGATAGTTTCAATTCCAGCTTGGTGCGATTGGGAGCATTATACCCGATAACTATCTCATTATCCGTTCCATGTTTCAATTCCAGCTTGGTGCGATTGGGAGCAGAAATGGTTTCTATTTATAACAATAGTTTATCGATGTTTCAATTCCAGCTTGGTGCGATTGGGAGCTCATCTACATCCCCAATGGGAATACTAATTGTTATGTTTCAATTCCAGCTTGGTGCGATTGGGAGCCCGAATTGGATGCTGTTAAGGCTGGTAAAGCCTTGTTTCAATTCCAGCTTGGTGCGATTGGGAGCTTTATTAAAAAAGATGCCTTCAATATCTTTACCGTTTCAATTCCAGCTTGGTGCGATTGGGAGATTTCGTTCAAATAATTCACGATCTAATTCACCACGTTTCAATTCCAGCTTGGTGCGATTGGGAGCTGACCATTTGGGAGTTCCAGAAATCCCCCAATTGAGTTTCAATTCCAGCTTGGTGCGATTGGGAGAATAATTTTCCGGGATTACCTAGTGGATGATTTTTGGTTTCAATTCCAGCTTGGTGCGATTGGGAGTTCATGTATTCCTGAATGGTAGCTTGATGGTGTGCTGTTTCAATTCCAGCTTGGTGCGATTGGGAGAATCATTCATGACTTTCTCAGCTTCCCAAATGCCCGTTTCAATTCCAGCTTGGTGCGATTGGGAGTCCCATAGCCGTAAACCAAGAGGCTCGCAAATTACGTTTCAATTCCAGCTTGGTGCGATTGGGAGTCATAAATGAAAAAGAGCATTAAAGAAATGGATTATGTTTCAATTCCAGCTTGGTGCGATTGGGAGAATGTATGCCAGGTGGCCAGCGTATCGGCGTAAAGCGTTTCAATTCCAGCTTGGTGCGATTGGGAGAAAAAAAGCTAAAAAAAGCACCAGGAAATCAAACGCGTTTCAATTCCAGCTTGGTGCGATTGGGAGTAATTTCACAAACCAAATTTTGATGGCGGTTCTGAGTTTCAATTCCAGCTTGGTGCGATTGGGAGTTCAAAAACTAAAAGTCTGAGAGAAAGGATTGTAAAGTTTCAATTCCAGCTTGGTGCGATTGGGAGTTATACAAAGGTGAATTGTATTACCGCGTTTTTACGTTTCAATTCCAGCTTGGTGCGATTGGGAGTAAAATTGATGGTGTTGTGGCTGCTGTAATGGCAATGTTTCAATTCCAGCTTGGTGCGATTGGGAGCTGGCTTTGTTGCTTATGATATTTGACAATGAGTAGTTTCAATTCCAGCTTGGTGCGATTGGGAGTCCAATTGGCGCCCTTACACTCGAAATGCAATCGGCAGTTTCAATTCCAGCTTGGTGCGATTGGGAGTAACTTTTGACACCTATTCTTACACGGCTATTAATCGTTTCAATTCCAGCTTGGTGCGATTGGGAGAAAACTTTGGGTGTCAGCTGGGGCAGAATAATCAGGTTTCAATTCCAGCTTGGTGCGATTGGGAGACGTTTTTGAACAAACTTATGCGACGGGTCTCTCCGTTTCAATTCCAGCTTGGTGCGATTGGGAGTGTTATGCACGATTGACGATGATCAGCTTTTCTTATGTTTCAATTCCAGCTTGGTGCGATTGGGAGTGGCCGGGCTGGTTGATACAGTGTAGGCGTTACTACGTTTCAATTCCAGCTTGGTGCGATTGGGAGAGTCGGGAAGGATTACCGGTATTGAATTGCTAAAAAGTTTCAATTCCAGCTTGGTGCGATTGGGAGATCACTCGGATTTTTGTACTGCTATCTGTATTTTGAGTTTCAATTCCAGCTTGGTGCGATTGGGAGAGAAAGCCGTAACGTGACTGTATTTTCGTTTATCCTGTTTCAATTCCAGCTTGGTGCGATTGGGAGCTTGTCAGCATCCGGCTCAATAGCATCAATACCTTCGTTTCAATTCCAGCTTGGTGCGATTGGGAGCAACCTCGTTGTATTTGGCTTGCGTATGTTTCGATGTTTCAATTCCAGCTTGGTGCGATTGGGAGTTTATACAAAGGTGAATTGTATTACCGCGTTTTTAAGTTTCAATTCCAGCTTGGTGCGATTGGGAGTATAATCCTCATTGATTCGCTGATTGATATTAAACCGTTTCAATTCCAGCTTGGTGCGATTGGGAGAATAGATTTTGCCTTATCAGGCTTAATATTGTCGTTGTTTCAATTCCAGCTTGGTGCGATTGGGAGGTCTGGACCTGATTGACTGGGACGAAATGGAAGATGTTTCAATTCCAGCTTGGTGCGATTGGGAGGTTCTTCTTCCTGCTCTGGCTCGGCTTTTCCCCATAGTTTCAATTCCAGCTTGGTGCGATTGGGAGCGATGTCACTGCGTTTTCCACATTGTTTAGTTTAAGTTTCAATTCCAGCTTGGTGCGATTGGGAGTTGGCCATTTTTTGCCATGAGGTTCGCCCCGTTGTTGTTTCAATTCCAGCTTGGTGCGATTGGGAGGTTGCACCCGGACATCATCGAGCATTTCATTGAGACGTTTCAATTCCAGCTTGGTGCGATTGGGAGACAAATCGGATAAACGTAAACTGCTCTATGATGCGTTTCAATTCCAGCTTGGTGCGATTGGGAGAATGAAAGCAGAAATTACAACTCCTATTAGTTATTAGTTTCAATTCCAGCTTGGTGCGATTGGGAGTTAAGTTGGCACAGGACAGCAAGAAAACCGGAACGAGTTTCAATTCCAGCTTGGTGCGATTGGGAGCATTTTCCCATTGCGCACCAAGCGATTCTACTTTAAGTTTCAATTCCAGCTTGGTGCGATTGGGAGTTTTTCGTCATTGGTAACTTTAATCTCATTTTTCGTGTTTCAATTCCAGCTTGGTGCGATTGGGAGCGTGCCAGAACAAGCTTACAGGTTTATCGCTTGCAGGTTTCAATTCCAGCTTGGTGCGATTGGGAGCGTAACCTTCAGGCTGGCGGGTTTCTTCAATAATAAGTTTCAATTCCAGCTTGGTGCGATTGGGAGGGAAGGTTTTGAGAAGCGAGCAGGAAGTGTTGACAAAGTTTCAATTCCAGCTTGGTGCGATTGGGAGTTCAGGTCTGGATTGATTTGCGACAGCAACACATCGGTTTCAATTCCAGCTTGGTGCGATTGGGAGCTTTCTTTTTTGTACCTTCTTCTTCTTTCTTTTCTTGTTTCAATTCCAGCTTGGTGCGATTGGGAGCAAACCATTTCCAGAAGTTTTCAATACCTTTAACTGTGTTTCAATTCCAGCTTGGTGCGATTGGGAGCTGAGTTTTAAGAGAATTTAACCCGTTAATCTGATGTTTCAATTCCAGCTTGGTGCGATTGGGAGGTTAATGCGACTTCTGCATAACTTACTTCAAGCAATGTTTCAATTCCAGCTTGGTGCGATTGGGAGGAAACAATAACTGAGATAGGAGATGGATGTTTTTTGTTTCAATTCCAGCTTGGTGCGATTGGGAGAATCCGTTTGCAACTTGGTTTACCTCCTTTTTTGAGTTTCAATTCCAGCTTGGTGCGATTGGGAGGGTTCTTCTTCCTGTTCTGGTTCGTCCTTACCCCAAAGTTTCAATTCCAGCTTGGTGCGATTGGGAGCTATTACCCCTGCCCCGATGAGTGCCATTTTTTTGTGTTTCAATTCCAGCTTGGTGCGATTGGGAGAACCTGATTTTTTTGTTGCCCTTCTTTGTGCTGGTGTTTCAATTCCAGCTTGGTGCGATTGGGAGTCATGGCCCAAGAAAACAATAATCAGGAAAGAATGGGTTTCAATTCCAGCTTGGTGCGATTGGGAGACCGAAAAAAATATTGCACTCAATTTGAGTATTTAGTTTCAATTCCAGCTTGGTGCGATTGGGAGGGAACTTCGCCAGTCTGACGGTCAGGCCGTTGACTGTTTCAATTCCAGCTTGGTGCGATTGGGAGACCATGACTATTCCTAAGGGAAGTTTTTTGATGGTGTTTCAATTCCAGCTTGGTGCGATTGGGAGGGGCCGGGTATGCGGGCAAATGTAAGCGCGTTATAAGTTTCAATTCCAGCTTGGTGCGATTGGGAGTTCTTAGCTCTGATATGTGGCGGTAATGCGAATAAGTTTCAATTCCAGCTTGGTGCGATTGGGAGCTCGGGTAGATGAAAGGTCCAGGCCAATGTATGCCGGGTTTCAATTCCAGCTTGGTGCGATTGGGAGGCGCCTAATTGGTGCCCTGTTTTATTTTATCTTTAGTTTCAATTCCAGCTTGGTGCGATTGGGAGATTGTTCGAGTTGGGTTATCTCAATTTCGCATTTGGGTTTCAATTCCAGCTTGGTGCGATTGGGAGCGGTTTACTTTAATTTCAACGCGTACCAAATCGGGTTTCAATTCCAGCTTGGTGCGATTGGGAGCTGGTGGTTTTTGTTTTGTTTTGGTTTCATATCGTTGTTTCAATTCCAGCTTGGTGCGATTGGGAGAAAACACCCGTTGCCCGACAATAAGTGGAATTTTCAGTTTCAATTCCAGCTTGGTGCGATTGGGAGTAATTAAAGGCCCGTCGCCGTATGCCAAACAGCGGTTTCAATTCCAGCTTGGTGCGATTGGGAGCATCAAACGAAACGGTTCGTTTCTTTGCCTCAGAAGTTTCAATTCCAGCTTGGTGCGATTGGGAGCGGCACATCCGGGATGTTTTACGACATGATCAAGTGTTTCAATTCCAGCTTGGTGCGATTGGGAGCTGAAAACGAGTTTAACGAACTATTTGGTCACATGTTTCAATTCCAGCTTGGTGCGATTGGGAGCATCATTTTAAAAATTATTAGTTCGCGTTTCAATGTTTCAATTCCAGCTTGGTGCGATTGGGAGCGATACGCCAATCATCAATCGGTAAACAGCAACCAGGTTTCAATTCCAGCTTGGTGCGATTGGGAGTATTATTTTCTCAAAGATTTTGTGGCCAACAAAACACGTTTCAATTCCAGCTTGGTGCGATTGGGAGAGTGAAATATTAAAAAAAGGGAAACAAATTAATAGTTTCAATTCCAGCTTGGTGCGATTGGGAGCATATTCAAAATCTTACGTACCAGCGCTTCGGTCAGGTTTCAATTCCAGCTTGGTGCGATTGGGAGGAGAATTCGAAACTGTTAATTTCATTAATCATTCGTTTCAATTCCAGCTTGGTGCGATTGGGAGTGTTAACCAGCTTTTGTAGCCGTATGTTGCTACTTTGTTTCAATTCCAGCTTGGTGCGATTGGGAGTTGTACCAGAAGGAATTGAAGGTAATTACGAAGCATCGTTTCAATTCCAGCTTGGTGCGATTGGGAGATCCAAAATCATTGATTTTTATTGTCATTTCCTTTGTTTCAATTCCAGCTTGGTGCGATTGGGAGAGTACTATCTGGTGGGGTGATGAACTAGATTTATTGTTTCAATTCCAGCTTGGTGCGATTGGGAGGTTAACTACTGCTTCAAGAATACGATCTTCTTCCTGTGTTTCAATTCCAGCTTGGTGCGATTGGGAGTTTGAAATTCCTGATCTTTTTTACGCTGTAATCGAGGTTTCAATTCCAGCTTGGTGCGATTGGGAGTCTTTAAAATAGATGGCAAGGATTGTTTTGTAACTTGTTTCAATTCCAGCTTGGTGCGATTGGGAGCAAACAAATCGTTTGTAAACGATACCATTGCCTAGTTTCAATTCCAGCTTGGTGCGATTGGGAGTCCGATCCAATATCGTAGCCCATTTTCTCATAAGCCGTTTCAATTCCAGCTTGGTGCGATTGGGAGTACCGTTTGCTGGTTGTGAGGGTTAACAATGCACTGTTTCAATTCCAGCTTGGTGCGATTGGGAGTCGTTCGACGACTCAAAAAAATAAGCTAATTCTCAGCGAATTAACTTCTGCGAAAATAGTGTTTTTATCTTAAAAAGTTGTCGAACTTCCAAAGCGTATTTTCCCCGGAAGTTCGACAATATATAGTAATCGATTTATTTTCAGTATGTCAAAGAACTGTGGCGCGTATTTTGATTCGATTTTTCCAGGAATAAATCTCGTTTCCCGAACAATCGACAACCAAACGGTTATAAAAAGTTATCCAGGTTTTGACGTTCATGCCCCACAATTTCCTTATCCAGCCATTTCTCCTGCCGGGTTTTAAAGATAATTAAACTATCCGTTTCTTCGTCCATAATCAGCATGGCTTTGTGCTTCAATTCGAGCAACTTTACTTCGGTTATTTCGCCTTCAAACACCGAATTCTGAATCCAGTTCAGGTACTTTCTGAATAACTTCAGCATTTTGCCTACACGCTTTTCGCCAACATCGTACATCGCAATAATATACATACCTTTAAATTTTGAATGAATGTATTTTGAATGAGAGAATTACCGGGAACTTATGGTTTTTCGGGCTTTGGCCATAATAGATGTTAATTCGTTGGCTTCGGTAAGTAATCGGCGAGTTTCCTGGGTATCTCTCATGCCCGACTCAATAAATAGTTCTAACCAAAAACCACATGCGTCGCCTTCTTCAATTACTATCGATATTTTGCTGTAAAACTCAGCTTGCGACCGCGCCCTGCACGATGCTCTATAGTTGGCTCCAACCGATGTTCCCGATCGAAGCAACTGGTCGCCAAGCCTGTAACATAAATTGTTCTTGGGCAAATCATTGTAAAACGCGATAATGTCTAGTGCAAACTTTTTGGTTCGTGCTTTCATTTTCTCAATAAACAGTTCTTTCTCCGTCATATTTATATGTTTTACTGATTTGTTTTCTCATTTTCCCATTCTCTCATTCTCTCATTCACTCATTCTCTCATTCACTCATTCTCTTCACCACCACATTTTAAAGGGTTTATATTCTTCAATTTCGAGCAAATGCTTTTGCAATTTGTAGCATTCCAGTTTAATCAGGTGCTTGTAACTCACCGAGCGGTTCAATGTCCGGTGGGCGATGGTTTCTTCCAGCCGGTCTTCAAACGCCTGCACAAACGTTTTCTTCCCGTTTGTTTTCAGGATTACCCGGTTCAGGTTGGCTTCGAAATGGTCGGCCTGGATCATCTTTTTGTTCATTACCTTGAAAATGACCCGGTCAACCAGCAGCGGCTTAAACACCTCGGCTAAATCGAGCGACAACGAAAACCGACGTTCGCCCGGTTCGTGCAAAAAACTGATCGTCGGGTTGAGCTGCGTTTGGTGGATTGCCCGCAAACATTGGCTGTAGCACATCATGTTCCCAAACGAAATGAGCGCGTTCACTTCGTTTTGCGGCGGCCGGTAGCTACGCCCACCCATGCTGAAATCGTTGATGATCAGTTCGAAAGCTTCGTAGTAGTTTTTGCGGATGTTTCCCTCGATGCCCATTAGTTCGTCGATGGCCAACGTTTCAGAAATTTTTGCCGCCAGGCTTTCTATAATTTCAATGATTGGTTCCAGGTCTTTGCCCCGGCTGTTGTAGTATTTCAGGTTTTTCACCATGTTGTAGCTGGCTCCATCCAAAATCCGTTGCGCCAGGTCGATTCGTTTCTTTTTGTTTTGCTGAAATTTAACCTGCGCAATCAGCATTTTTCCTGAAATCAATGCTTCACGTGGCATGAACGAACCCGTGTAATTTTCGAAATAATCGAAGAAATGAATCGGAATTTGCTCCTGACCAAGAAAATTGTACAAGGCCGAATTGGCGTCGAGTGCCCCGAAGCAATACAGTTCGCCCACGTTTTCAACGGGCAGGTAACGAGGCTTTTCCTCGTTGCCTTCTTCGTCGAAAGGTGTAAATTTCAGCGTATTGTCTTTTCGCTGCAAACGCCCGGGATTGAACAGGTAGTAGGTTTTTTTCATGAGGAAGATTTGAAGATGTGGAGATTTGAAGATGTGGAAATTTGAGGATTAAAGGATATAAACTATTTGTTGTTATTTTTGGAACTTATGATGATTTTTGACAATATGTTTTTGATACTTTTCAGATGCTCAATCATTTCTTGAGTTGGAGATGGGTACTTTTCTGCCATGTTGCAAAGTACAAGCCAATATTCGGTTTCGTTTACTTCTTTGTCGGCAATTTTTAATTTGTGGATAAAATCAGCCTTAGTTTCGGCACTTTGAGCCTCGCGTATATTTGCACCAATCGAAGTCCCCGATTTTAGCAATTGATTCGCAATTACATACTTACGATTATTCTCCAATACCTCAGTATATTCAATGATTTCAAGAGCAAACTGAAGGCTCAAATCCAAAATCAAATTATTCGTACTCATAATCACCCGTTTTAATGTTCGTTACTAACCAATCCCCAAATCTCCACATCCCCGCATCCCCACATCCCCACATCCCCACATCCTCAAATCCCCAAATCCCCACATCCTCAAATCTTCACATCCTCACATCCCCACTTCTTCGCCGCTCCAGCAGAAATCGAAGTAGCTGCAATTTTTGCAGTGCGATTTCGGTATCCGCTCGGGGCAATGTTCCTGGTGAATCGTGTTTTCAATGTTGGCAATCATTTCCCTGATTGTTTCGCGGTCGGGCGTGGTGAGAAGCACCTCGTCGGTTTTGTGCAGTTTCGGGTATTCGAGCAACCCGGTAGCGCCTTCTATGCCGTTTTGTTCCAGCACATAGAGGTAATATTTCACCTGCCATTCGTGGGCTTCCTCGTGCTTGTCCGACTTTTTGATTTCGTGCACCACTTTGTTCCGTGGGTCGTAATAGTCTATTTTGATGCCATCGAGTTCAACTTCCTGGTATTTTTCTGATCGGCGAGGGTAGGAGGTTTCGTGCAGCAACTTGCCTTCGTAAACCAGGTCGGAAGTGTTTTCCATACTGATGCCATTGGCAAACAGCCACAATTTTCGGTGGCAGATGAGGTAATAGTTGAAATGTGTTCCGGTAGTTAGCATAGCTTTGTTTTATCAAACCCTCAAGGTTTTCGGAACCTTGAGGGTTTGGGGTTATTTTGGGTTAAGTTCTAACGATAATTCGTCCCAAACCAATTCTTCCAGCTTTTGCTGTTTGTAGGCAACCCATTCCTTGCGGTAGGGCGAACCCTCGACCTGGTATTTGAAATTGGCAAACGGGTGGCGATTGTTCAGTGCATTGACCAGTTGATTCTGCAGTTTTTTGTCGTCAACATGGTCAACAAAACCTTCCATGATACGAAACGACTCACGCGATTCGCGCGGTTCAACTGTGATGCACTTTTCCCATTTTCGGTGGTTCATGGTTGCCATCCAGTTCTCGTCGTTCTCACCGTTTTCCTCATCGTCGTCTTCCTCCAGGCCAAAACCTTCGTCCAACAACGATTTGGAGACATCTTCCATCTCGAGCGTATCGGGGTTGACGAAGCACACCATTCCGCAGTCGATGCTTTCGGCAACATCGTGTACCAGTTTGCGGTATTTTTCGGGGATTACCACTTCATCATCGGGTTCTTCGTAAATTTCGTTAAGCAGGAAGTTGAGGATCTGCTGTAGTTTTTCTTCGTCCTCCTTCACCGAATGGAGAATTGGCAGGATTTGGTTGAGTAATTCGTTGGTATTCATTTTTTTTCGTTTTCATAAACCCTCAAGGCTTTCGAAACCTTGAGGGTTTAAAAATTAAGCTTCGTTTGTTTCCTTATCTAACGAATAAAAGTCAGCCAGCATTTCCTGTACTTCCCGGAGGTTGAATTCGCCGGGGTCCCAGGTTTCGTCGTCATCCAGTCCAAGCCAACCTTTCATGTCTTCATGTTCGGCGGAGGCAGGGTTATTGAGTATTGCCTTCAGGTTTTCGTATCCCGAAGCGCCACCGCAATCTTCAGGTGGACATTGGCCTTTCCCATCAATACAAGAAGGTCTGCTGATTTCTTCCTGAAGGATTTCTTCCAGGACGATCTGATGATCCCAGTTATCGCCGAAATCGTAAGTGTAGATGAAATTTTGCCCTTTCTTTTTGAAAATATCCGACAGCGGTGTCTCCGACGATTCCAGTGTCTTGCCCTTTCCCAGATTATCTTCATCAATTTCCATGATCTGCGGCGACGAGCCCCAGCCTTTAGGAGAGAAACAATACAGGTGATCGTTCTCCCAGCCAAACACATCCTGGATAATGTCGTGGAAAAACTTAAAGGTATAGTGCGACGGGACGATTACCTGTCGCCATACCGGTGGGCTGTCAACCCCCAGCAACTGAATTTTAAATTGAAGCCCGGGGCTTTTCGTTTTCAGTATTTCCTGAAGTCCCTCGTTGTCCCACTCCTCCTGATCAAAGAACTCATCATCGTCGTCATCGTCAAACTCATCATCATCGTCATCATCGAATCCATCCTCAAATTTGTCCAGCACCGAATAATTTCCGGGTCCGGCAGTTCGCTCCAATTGGGCAATAATTTTAGTTGCTTTTGCATCGTCGTCGTAAGGTCCGCGCATGTAGGCTGGCTGCCCGTTTAGTCCGCATTCAATCTCAATCAGTTCAATGTCTTCGGTGTCTTCTTCGAGCATAAACCGGGTGACCGATGTAAAATCCTTATGGGGCTTAAACCCATATTCTTCGGCAAATTCGAGCCCGGCATGTACGATGTTGTGAGCCAATTCGTAACTAATCTCTACCCGTGGCATTTGGGTATTGGCATCGTCAACAAGTTCAAGGTAATCGCTAAACGGGATATTGAACTGGAAATAGGTGTCCTTAACGCCCAGGCACATCAAATCGACTAAATAAAAACACAAGGTCATGTTGCCGGTGGTATGCCTTCGGGCTACCAGGACTTGTGCCATCTTATGTTCTTCCCAATCTTCGTTGACCAAACACTGGTTGATGGGCAATGTTCTCGCTTTTTTCCGGATATAGTTCTCGGGACTAAGCATCTGAACTACTTTCCCGTGGTTGTTTTTTGCCATTTGTATTTGTTTTTAGTAAGCCACTAAAATATCACTTTTTTAGTTGATGATGGTTTACCCCCTGGCAGGTTTCTCAAAAACAGCCAGGCTTACATTTCGTTTTTTACCCCTGACAGGTTTTCAAAACTTGTCAGGGGTGGAAGTTAGTAGCATTTAAAATGTGTATATGATTTTGATGAATTTATATTCCTAACCGGAATTACAAGAATCCGTTTTTCTCGCTGGGCGCTTGCAGAATTAAAATTATCCACGTTTTTAAATAATGCTTTTGACGAGATGTCATCGTATTCCTGAAGTATTCCCGAAGTAAGATCCGAAACATTAAACTCTTTCACATTGGACTCGCCCGGGTTATCCCGGTAGCCAACAAACTGAAAGAAGCAACCTCGTTTCCCAAAATAGTTTATCCGATGTAGGTATTTTTGCAGGTATTGCTTTGCCTCTTCGGTCTTCACATCGAAAATGATCTCGACGTTTTCTGAAAGGTAGATGTATTCACGGAAAGAAGGCTTTCCCCTATATGTCCCATCTCTCAGTGATTGGATGGTAACAAAGCAATTATTCACACAAAAACTTCCCAAAACTCGATACTCGATTTTAGCATCTTTGATAAAGGCAAATTCTTTACTTTTCTTTTCTTCAAAAACCTCTTTTCCACCAATGGTTATGGCTTGATTGAACAATGCCATTTTAATAGAATAAGGCGAAGGAATTAATAAAGACTTTGCCCCTGAGTTGGTTGAGTTACTTTCTTTTAGTGAAAACAGATTTGTTGGCTGATATATGACCGAAAACTTCATTTTCAGCTTAGTTTATATGGTTCTTCTGCCATCAGATTTTTAATAATTCCTGAAAGTTCGCCAAGTCCGTTGAACTTTATAGCTGTAACAGCCCCCGGTTCTATGTCATTTAGGTTAGACGTAATAGTTTCAATTTCTTCCATATAATCAGGATTGATTGAACTAATTGTCGGGGCAGGAATTAATTTTTCGGAGTAGGTTACAACTCCCTTGAAATCGGTAATGTGAGGCTTCTGACTACTTGTCATTGCACCACGCGGATTTAAAAATGAACTTAACAGCGATTGAAGGATTGCTTTGTAGCGAGCCTGACGTTTTGCATCGTCAATGGAGTAATTTCTGTCGATATCGTTAAACCCAATCCGATAAGTATCAATGCTGCTGACAAAAGCATAAGCTCCGTGATTGGCCGGACGATGAAATATATTTTGGCCTTCGTTGGAACTTTCGCCTTTTACTCCAGTAGAACTATGGACTACTTTTGTGTGCAAATAGGTTTCTGTATTATTTTTTTCAGGAATTCCAATTGTCCAGCCGAACTCAATTACCGATTTGCGGGGCGTATTTGAACTATCTTTATTATCGCCAACTTTATCGGTAATTAATATCCCATGTGTATCGCAAACAGCACAAGAGTTAATAAGTGCATCAATCACGACACCCGCTTTTTCATTTTTCTTTTTGCTTTCTGTGATATAGTTTAATAGCTCGACAGATGAAATCCGATTGGGGTTCAATGCTTTTGAGTATTGGCTTAGCTCAATTCCGTTGTCGAGGCAATAATTCACTAAATGCCCGGCATGAATGTGTTTAAACATATCGCCACTAATGCCATTCACCGTATGTTCTTGACCATCTTTGTCAACAATAGTCAATTGACGGGTCATAATTTGGTTTCCTTCGCCCCCTTCGTTATTCAAAGAGTGCATGTTCAGTGTCATTTCACCACTGATTGAAATGGATGCAATTTGTTTTGCCATGATTTTGAATTTTATTGGTTATTGTTCTTCTGTTGATTCATCTGAGGTTAAAACATCTTCTGTATTTGCTTTTGCTGCTTCTTTTTCAGTCAAAGCAAAGCCATAAGATGCAAGTAAAGCACCAACTACTTTTGATGGATACTTGTCGAGAAGTCCGTAGAATAGGTTTAGTTCATTTTCACGAATATTCGCACGTAAAACTGTTCCTGTTTTTTCTGCATAACGCGCTGTTTCTGCATTGAAAGTGGCGATAAACTCACCAACAAACTCAGCTAAGTCGGTGGCAGATTTCGATTTGTTTTGCAATGTTTGTGCTAATCCATAACGGATTTCGAACTTTCGTTGGTCTTTTGGTGTGTACTGTAAGGTTACCGTACTTTTTCGAATGGCGTAAGCCACCTTCTGAAACCCCTCATTGGAGATGATTTCAGAGATTTTAAAATCACTCATAGTTGTATTTTTAAAGAATTTATTTAATGAAGTTTCTCTGAATGGTATTGCATATTTGTTTTTCGAAAAACTGGACATTATATGGTCGGAATACCAAAAAACGAATCTAGCCCAGCTTGGGAAATGCGAGCTGGTTAAGAATGTGCGGTAAGCAATCAAGCCTTGGGTTGCATCGCCTAATTCGTCAATACTCCCAATAATATTGATTTGTTCTTTTAAAAATTCCACCCAATCTTTTGCTTCATCTTCTGTGTTGAACTCAATAAAATCGGGTGTTTGAAGCTCGGCAATATTTACAACTGCTTTATTTTGTCCCAAATCTTTTTGATAGGTAGAATGAAGTCCGGTTAAAATGTTCTTTGCCTTAAAATCTTTGTATTCATCAGTGTTCTCAATAAGTTGTTTATTGATGATTAGAAGATTCAGAATATCTACCTTCAACGGCGTGTTTCCTTTGATATTCTTTTTAAAGGCTAAAGCTATTTGCTTCTGTTTGTTGTATTCAGCTTTCTTAAAGTCGGCCACAACTACTTTCATATCGTAGCTACTACCAACTTTTACCAACTGGCAAAGCATATTGGTTAAAGCGCCGGATATCTTCATGGTCTCACTGATCCAATTTAATTTTACTGGACCCGCTGAAGCCCCCGAAGCTTTTCCCTTGTTTTGTCCTTTCCCTGTAGTTGGATTATATATTTGTAAAGCAGTTACAGAATCGTCAAACGAATCCAAAAGTTTGGTTTTTAATTCAATCGCTCTGTCAGAATAATAGTCTAAGATCGCCTTTACTATTTCGAGGAATGCTTCTTTGTTAGAAGAGATATTCCGATAGAGTTTATCGAATCCAACAAAATTATTAGGAGTTATAACTTGGCTATAAACGTCTAATTGTGGAGAGATGTATTTATCAACCTCATAGATTCGCTCAATTTCATTTAGTCTGGTTTTCAACAACAGAGCTTTATCTTTACCTGCAAATTCTTTATATGCTTTCTGTATCAGTTCTTGTCGTTCTTTCTTTAAATCCCGTTGTTTTGGATAATCAAAGTAGTTTTCTTCGAATGTTTCATTGATATCCCGGATTACATATTGAAAGAATGGGAAATAGGTTAATCTGTTGATCGCTTCTATTGATATTTCTGGCTTTGGGATAATTTCATAATACAAGCCTTTGTCTTCGATCCATAATTTTGGGCGGGAAAGCTCAGCTCTGCTTTGGATCTCATTAAGTAAATTGGCTAAGCCAAATGCTTCAATGGTGTCGGAATAGGTTCCAGTTCCTTTTTTAACTCTGAATATGGAATACATGATCTTATTGTTTTAAGTATTTTTCAAAATTCATTGTTGCCTTTTGATCGCATAAGCGAAGTATTCGAACTAGAAAAAGGTAAGTCACCCATTCCTCTCTGTTCGCAGGTAGAAAATCGGTCAATCTTCCTCCTCGTGCTTTTCGATTCAACTTTGTCTTTATTTCAATATTTTCCAGTAGCTTATCAACTTCCTTATAATTTTCATCTGTGATATTAAAATCGGGATAAGTTTCTGTTTCAACTCCATGATGTTTTAGTATTGCTGTTGAAACGGAATTAGCGAGATCTTCAAAGTTCGCAGAATCAATAATATTTTCTGCATTTGCGATAAATGCGAAAGCTCCCGCACCTGCGTGTGGCGGCTTGTTCTTCGCTCCACTTTGCTGTTCAAGTTCCTTGTCGGTAAGCTCATTAAAATCACTGTGGGCTAAAACCTCGGTTTCATCGTAGTTTCCATTTGCTTTTAACTTTTGAAGAAGTTTCATCTTCTTTTGCCAATCTGAGTTTAACTTTCCATAGTCGTGCAGGCAAATCATAGCTTTTATGAGTTTGTCCCAATCAATACTTTCTCCCCAATATTTGTCTAACTGTTTAAATGTGAATTCGAGTTTGGGCTTGAATACCTGTTCGTAGCAACCAATAATTGCTTTGTTATGTTGCCAGAACGTATCTTTTCGGTATTCAGTTATTTCTTTTCCCTTCTTTTCATAAGGCTTAAGCGGTGAACAGGTTTTTCCTACTCCCAATTCGAGGCCAGCCTCGGAAGTATAGTTGAAAATGGATTTATCGACAAAGACGGTGTCGTAGCAGTTTTTAAGTAAATACGGGTCATTGATGGGTTTTAAAGTGAAACCTTCGTTATCCAATGTATCCCAGTCAACAAACTGAGAATCCTTGTTGCTTTCAGCTTTGAAAATTACATCTTCGTTCTTTTCAAGAATTTCTTTAGCCCATTTAATAAACGACCATTTGTAAAGTCCAATTGTCTGGTATTTGTAGGGTATAAAAGTCTTTCCTATCTCTTGCTGGTAATCAATGATTGCAATCTCAATGCTTTGAATATCCCGGATGGTTTGCGAATACATGTTCTTTTCGCAAGTTTGCCAGGATTGTTGGATTTTCTCACGATTAAAGTCACCTTGTTTGATAGTATAATAATCTTTCAGCTCTTGGCTGGTAAGAATATCATCAACCAACTGCTGTGCAATGTTTTTATCAAGTGATGAAACATCTTTCAGTTTTTCGAATGTTATTTTGCAAAGCGATGGATCATAAGGCAAGTACTTATTATTAATGGCTTTCTTTTGTTTTACTTCCTCCTCATTGGCAGTTTCAATTTCAAGCTTCTCGCGTTCTTCCAGTTCCAGAATGTCGTACACATAGATTTCTCCATATTCGCCTTTCCACCGTGCACAACGCCCGGCTCGTTGCAGAAAGGAATTGACCGGAGAAATTTCGACGTGCATGGTATCGCACGAAATATCCATTCCGGCTTCAATCACCTGTGTTGCAATCAGAATGGCACTTTCTTCGTTTTTATTTCCAAAAATCCGTTTTAAATTTTTTTCTTTTTGTTTACGATCTTCATCGAAGAAATGCGAATGGAGACAGATGACGTTCGATTTATTGAGACCTGACAGGTTTTCAAAACCTGTCAGGTCTGAAGCTACAATTTCGTTGTAAAGGTGCTGTGCCTTTTCAACGCGATTGCATATTACAATCGACTTCGTATTCTTTTTATGCTGTTTTAATATCGTTTGGGCGTTTATTGTTTCATCTTTTAGAATTACAGTCTTCTTTGCTTCGCGCCCTTCTGGAATTTTTAAGGAATTGATAATTGCTTCATCGGCTGGAAAATCGTTAATTGAAATAACCTCGGCATTTATGGCTTCCTTTAATTCTTCAATGTATTTTTCGCTCAAAGTGGCAGTCATAATGCAGAACTGGCAAAGATTTTTCAGTGTTTTCAGCATTCCCAATGTAGTGGACATTGATAATTTAGGGTCAAGCAAATGGAATTCATCAAACACCAGATAACTTCCAATTAAAGCACCTGCATTAATATTTGCCTGTCGTTTGGATAAGGAGAGAGGGAAACAGAGAAAATTGCTTAGCGTTTGGTCAATGGTCGAGAATATGATATCGTTTTCAAAATGCTCGTCATTTTTATATTCGCCGGTATGAATCGAAGTTAAACCTTCAAATTTTGCTTCCTTTTGTAAAACTTCTGAAACATCGGAGTAAATGGAATTGGCAAGTGTTCTGAGAGGTAAGCTGTAAATCATCTTCTGGGGAAAGTCAAATTTTCCGGTTTGCTGTGCATACAGAAATGGCATGATGGATGCCCATGTTTTACCGGCTCCCGTAGGAACTGTCAGGATAACATTCTTTCCATTTAGTAAAAGTTCTGCTACTTTTAGTTGATATTGGTAAGGATAGAAATCTATAGTTATTTGATTAAAAGTACTGAAGCTGCTGTTGTCAAAATTATGTGTATTCATCAATTTTTAAGTGTTTTATTACAAATTCGATCCAATCGATATTGTCATCAAATAACAAGATGTCTTCAATCGAGTAATCATCTTCTTTCAATTCTTTAACTTTCAGAATAGCATACTGCCAGAAATCTTCTTCTGATAAAATATTTCCATCTTCTGTAATATAAGCCATGTCTATTGTAAATTTAATTCGAATCGAAATAACGAATTAATTTTGATAGAAGCAAATTATTTTATCCTAGTAGATAATAAATTTATATTTAAGGCATCTTTTTACTTTTTTTTAAGGCATCTTTTTCTACATTTGCAGATGAAATCCATCTTTGATAAAGAAAATTTTAGATTAATTGTGTTGTCTCGTTTGTAAGTTTTGATTTTTAAATTCGAATCGCACCTTGTAGGTATTGAAAGAGTAGATAACACATTTAATTGTGTTTAAATCCATTTCTCAAATATTGTGAAGTGGATTTTTTCTTTCACTTCACTTCACTTTTCTTTCATCTTTCACTTACTTTTTTTCTATCCTGTTGGCCTAGTCAGCCATTCGTAGTTAATCGTTTTGTAGGTTTGTTTCATATTTGTGGTTTTTATGTTGTTCCTGTTTTTCAAACGCCGTCAAGGAGCTACGCACGCTGACGGGTTTTTGGGGGTCGTTGTTCGCGTTGTAACCTTTCATCGTCATTTCGACCAGCGTTTTAAGTTTACCATTCGTAGTCCATTGTTTCATATCGTTTGTTTAATGGTTGTTGTCGCTTTTCCAAACCTTCGAGTTTTCAAAAACCTTGAAGGTTTAGAGGATCAGAAAACGATGCGCATCGTTTTTTTGAGTGATGCGCACAACTTAAATCAGCTTATAGCTGGCGGCTCAGGAATACTTGTCGATGCCACCTTTTCGTAGGTCACTGTCAGCAGCATATCTTTGATGTCTTTGCCGGGGGTGAAAATAACCCGGGCACTCGAAATGCTTGCCGAAGTAACTTCCTTTTCGGTGTCTTTGCCATCGCTGCCAATGCTTACGCGAAGGCTGCCGAGTTCGCCCAGCCGCACAATCTGGCCTTCGGAGAGTGAGTCTTTCATCACATCAACCATGGCGTAAACAACGGCACGGATGTCGGCCCCACTAACGGTACTTATTTTTTCGATACGCTTGGTTAGTCCGGCAAGGGTAAGTTCGCCGGTTGACTGTGAAGAAGCGTAGTACTTTTTTTCGCCACCACCTACAACTCTGGGCTGGCCTCTTTGAATAACACTAAATTTAATAGCCATTTTTGATTCATTTTTTAAGTTATTAGATTCCCCAGGGGTACGACTAATTGTTGTTCAACTGATCGAACAATGCCTGCTGATAAAGTGGCGCCAGTTCGTCGACGATTTCCTGTGAGTGCTGATTGCCTTTCGCCGCCTTTTCTTTCACGTGGTAGTAAAAGGCTGTTGCCTGTTTGTTGATTTCGCTGCCAAAATAATCTTTCAATGTTTCGATAACCGGAAGCGACTGTGCGAGTAGGGCGACCAGTTCGCCAAATTCTTTTTCTTCGTCGGGGGTCCGGTTGGACAGTGCCGCATAATCTTTTATCTTTTCGATGATGGGTGGCAGAAGTTCGTTCAGCTTTTCAGCAATTTCCCTCAATTTTTCTTTGTCCAGCTTTTCGTCCATGATGTTTATTTTTAAATTTTTCCGATGAATGGCAAGGCATCAGTTAATCGCCAGCCAATCGTCTATTTTATCAGCATCGAGCTTTTCGTTGTGCATGGTTATAAAATTAGCCTCGCTATCGAACCAGCCAACCACTGCATCGCGCTGCAACTTGGTCGGTTTTATCGAGATACAAGTCAGGTAACTGCTCCACGGGTATTCGCGCGGATGGGTGCAAAAACCATGGTGGACCCTGTCAAATAAGATTTGAACGTTCATCGTGCCATTGTTTTAATCTATTTTTCAAATACATTTTCCCATAATAGGTCTTGAGATACTTTTCCCTGTGTGTTGCATCCTGCTGATTTAAGCATCCTTCAAAATAGATTAAAACCAGAGGCCGACGGTTCTTAGTTGATTCTACTTCACCATTGCAATGCTGTTCAAATCTTAATTTTAAATTTTTTGTGTAGCCTGTGTAGTTCTTACCGTCTTTCAAGCTAAGTAGCACATATATATAATAGTACTGTTCCATAGTAAAATTTAAAATTATTTGACAGGGTGTACAGGGTTGTTATGGATATAAAGGATTATCTGGCGCAAATAGTCGGTGCTGTCGATTAATTTGCGTTTGAACGGCCGTTCGAATAATGCGCCGTGGGTTAAATGACGTATGTTGATATACTTGCTATATGCGTTGAACAGATGGGAAAAATGGAGATGTGGTTTAGGAATTTTGACGCTGTCAGAAGCTTCGCTTGCTGACAGGTCTTTGGTCATCCATTTTATTTCTTCAAACCTGACAGCGTCGATAGACCTGTCGGCGTTAGAATATTTATAAACGATATTTTCCTTAATCCTCACCAGCAGATGAAAGTGGTTCGGCATTAGCACCCACGCATACGTCTCCGCAATTGGCGAAATGTAATGGTCGTAGAGCGAAAGAAAATATTCGTAATTTTCAGCCTTTTCGAACAAATTGCGTCCACCAACGCCGTGGTTGTAAACGTGATAGAAATTGCCATGTTCCAATGTTTCAAAAGACTGCATCGTTTTCTATTTTTAATCCTGACAGGTTTCCAAAACCTGTCAGGATTTTGGGTTTAAACTACTTCCACCCATCCAAACCCCATCGAATTCTTCTCTCCGACCTGGGAGCCTTGAATCAATTGGTGGATTTCGATGGGGCATGTCAGCGTAAAATCGAATACAAACCCACGCACTTTGCTTTGTTCCGGCGTGTAGGGTTTTATGGTGATCAGCTTCGAGCGGGGCGAACTTTGCAACCCGAAACGAAAGGGCGCGATTGTTTCTATCGGTACGTTCCCGGGAATGGAGTTGAACTTATTGACCAGGTTTTGCCGGAGCAGGTCTTCGTACAAATCGGCTTCGGGGCTAAGGTAATCGGGGTATTTCTTGCCTTCGGGCAATATGCTCACCACAACGGGCGACAGGGCGCGGTAACGGGTTGTTTCAGCCTGAATGTTTTCGGGCAACCGTTCAACGCTGCTCACCTGCAAGTCGAGGCCGTTAAAGCGGTCGCCAATGTAGAGTTGCTGATTGTTGAACAGCCCGATGATAAACTTTTCGGCAGCTTCGGACAACTGAAACGAGATGTTTACCGAAAGTTGGTTTTCCTGGATTTCGAACAGCGATTTTTCTTTCCAGAGAACAGGTTTCCCAAACGCCAGGGGAGAGTAGCCAAACAGTTTGAACGACTTTTGCCCGTTCAGGAAGCCTTGCGAATGCAGAAAATTGGAAAATTCGGGATCGGCCTGCCCAATCACCTTATAAATCCAGGCGCTCAGGTAATACTGGTAATCCATCGGAAGCATGCGTTGCTTCCCGGTACGATTGAAAGTAATTTTGAATCTCATAATGATGCAATTTTTATTAAACCTTCATGATTTTCGAAATCCTGAAGGTTTGCAGGTTACTAATTTGTTTATACTAAAATCGATTCAGTTCATAGCTGCCGACTTTTGTGCCTCCAAGTTCTGAAACCCGACTCCCGAAATCGCAAAGTCGGTTCAGAAAATTTGCATTTTGTCGATCTTCGCTCTCAAATATTCGCGAAAACCATCGCCGCCAATCACTTGTATGTCGTCAATCAGACCCAAAACAAAGCGTCCGGGGCCTTCGTATTTTGCCACTTGTATGTTTAACCTAAACTGGTTACCGGCCAGTTCTTCGAGTTCCCGTTCCGATAATGGATATTCTTCAATGATCAAATTTTTGGCTTTCAGGTTCATCCTGAAATCGATTTGCTTGTTCAGGTCGCCGGTATTCCTGAAAACATCAACGGGTTTTGACCGATGTTGCTTTTCGTATTCCCAGCTGATGGGCGACTCAATAATATCCTGGATGCGGCAGACTTTAAATTGCCGGTTTTGTTTCAATTCGGTGTCGAACGCCCAAACAAGGTCGAAGTTGTTTTTAAACTCGAAAGGTTCAACTGTCCGGTTTTTAATTGTTTCGCTGTTTCCCGACGAATAATTGACGAGTATCAGCTGTTTTTTCTGCTTAATGGCTTTGTGAAGCGCCTGTATTTTAGCCGACTTTTCTTTCCTGATGTAATTTTCTATGGTTTTGTCGTAATTCAGGAATGCTGCCAGTTTACTTTTTAGCCGATTATTAGTGCCCGGATTTCCGTCGAGTTTATCCATTGTTTGGCACAGGGTGTAGGTTTCTTCTTCCGAGAAATGCAAAATGTTTTGTAAAACGCGAAACTCCTGGTCGGAGCAATCGATCCAGTACCTGCCTTCTTTTTGGCAAAGGTTAAACCCGGTTTCTTTTAGTAAATTGCAGTAATTGTAAAAAGCGGTATCGCGAATTTCCAGAAACGAGGAGCATTCTTCTTTCGTTTTAGGGTAGCTGTTCGAAAGAAAAAGAATAAACCTCAATATTCTATAAGTCTTGCTGTTCGTTCTCATCGCTTTTGTAAGAGAACATAAATTTACGAACTTAATGAATATAAGTCAATCTTAGTATAATATTTTTTTGAATTTATTTTAAGAGACTGTTTAAATTTCCCGGAGGGAAAATAGATGGGTAGAAAAATGACCATTTATCGTTTCATTTTGTTGCGTAGGGGACAAGAGATCATCTAAAATCATTCTTTTACTACCCACATTTTGTTCCTGGCGGAACGGTAAATAAAATTTAAACAGTTTCTAAAGTTCCTTTTAAGCAATGAGAATGAAATAATGTCGTATTTATGTTTGTATTTTATACTGACTCACCCCCTGCACCTGACGGTGCTTCCCCCTCTCTACTCTGGTAGAGAGGGGAACGGCCGCCTTGCGGACGTCGGGGTGAGTACATTTAAAATACGACAATAAATTTTTTACTTAAAAGATAAGGTTAAAAAACATGTGTCAAATCAGGATTAAAATGTTCCAAAAATGGAATGCTTTACCGAGTTAAACCAAATTGTTGAGTAAATATGGAATCCGTCGCGGTTGGTATTCAGTTTTCGTTCAATGCTCAATACCGGATCGCCAACCGGCAGGTTTAGCAATTGCGCTATTTTCGAATCGGCTTTAATCGCCTTCAATTTTTGTTCGCCACCTTTAACTTCTATCTGGTACAACGATCTCAGTGTCTCGAACAGCGATTTGTTCTCGAACGAACGAACTGTTAGTCGGGGCAAGTTGATGTTGGGCAGGTGATTAATGTCGTAGAAAACCGGCTGGCCATCAACAAGCCGAAGCCGTTCCATATATATGCAGCCCGATTCGCGCTCAATTTGACTTAATTCAAACGGGAAATTGTTTTCCCAGGGCTTGATTTGAGGTTTTTGCAGAATCTGTGTTTGCAGGTACTGATTTCCAATGGCCGAAGCTGTTCCCGAAATACTCAGGATACCAATATCCTGCGGCGGTTTGCGCACAATGCTTCCTTTGCCCTGTTTTTTTTGAATGAACCCTTCCTGCACCAAAACTTCCAACGCTTGCCGAACTGTTGGCCGTGTGATGTTGTGAACCGCACACAGCTCATTTTCCGAAGGTAGCAAACTCCCCTCAGCATAAACTCCCGTAAGGATGTGTTTTCGAAGAATTTCGTATATCTTTTTGTATTGTGGCAGCTTGTTTTCTTCCGGCATAATGTGGTGATTTTAAGTCAAAAGTAATAAAATATTTTAAATTCTTGCAATTAACTTGTAAATACAAGTATAAAAGATTAGTTTTGGCCTCTGTTTTTAAACCAGGCTGTAACTAAAACTAAACTAATAGTTTAAAGATGTTTATTGCAGGTGGTTGTGTTTACAAGTTTAATTAAGTTGTTAAAACAAATCATATATGGCAATTCCAGTTTTAATGCCTCGCCAGGGGCAATCTGTAGAGACCTGTATTATAGGTGAATGGTATAAGAAAAAGGGTGACGCTGTAAAAGTAGGCGATATCCTTTTTTCGTATGAAACCGACAAAGCTTCGTTTGAAGAAGAGGCCAAAGCCGATGGTATTTTATTGGATGTTTTTTTTGCCGAGGGCGACGAAGTGCCGGTATTGGTGAACGTAGCCGTTATTGGCGCAGCCGGTGAACCGGTTGATGAGTTTCGCCCGGGAGGACAAGCCGCTCCGGTGGCTGAGCCTGCCGAAGTTGCCGAAACAAAAGCAGAAGCAATCGCTGTTCCTGAAGTAAAAACACTTGCCGAACCTTCGGGAAAGGTGAAAATTTCGCCAAGAGCTAAAAATACGGCCGAAAAATTGGGAGTCGCTTACCAACAACTTGTTGGCTCTGGCCCGGAAGGCCGCATCATTGAACGCGACATTGAAGCTGCCGCTCAAACATTGCCAAAACTGACACCGCTGGCTCAGGAAGTCGCCAAAGCAGAAGGTCTCAAGGCTGGTGAGACTGCTACCGGACTTGGAGGTAAAGCAGTTGCCAAAGACCTTATTTCGTACAACCCTGTTTATGGCGACGACTTTGAAGTGAAAAAACTCACCAACATGCGCAAGCTGATTGCCAAAGCCATGCACACATCGTTGCAAAATTCGGCCCAGCTGACTCACCACATGAGTGCCGATGCCCGTACCATCATGGCTTTACGCAAAAAGTACAAGAAAGCCCTAGACAAAGGCGAAATTTCACAAAATATCACTATCAACGATTTAGTTTGTTTTGCAGTGATCAAAGCGTTGAAGAAATTCCCGCAGGTGAATACGCATTTTATTGGCGACTCGATGCGCTGGTTCAAAAAAGTACACTTGGGATTGGCGGTTGATACCGATCGCGGTTTGATGGTTCCGGCCATTAAAAATGCCGATGATCTTTCGCTCGAAGGACTTTCAGCGCAAATGCAAAATATAGCCGCACAATGCCGCAAAGGAAATGTGAATCCTGAATTGCTGGCTCCCGAGGCTGCTTCGTTCACCATTTCAAACCTTGGGAACTACGGTGTCGAGATGTTTACTCCGGTTATCAATATTCCGCAGACAGCTATTTTGGGTGTTTGTACCATCATTCCCCGGCCGAAAGATTTGGGTGATGGCGTTTACGGATTCGTTCCGATGATGGGCTTGTCGCTGACATACGATCACCAGGCTCTCGATGGTGGCGAAGCAACACTCTTCCTGAAAGAAATCAAGGAGCAGATCGAAAATTTGACAGTTTAAAAATGAGACATTAGATTTTAGATAATAGACACGAGACAAAAGATCGTTTGGATATTGTTGGTCTAAAATCTAAAATCTGACATCTAAAATCTAAAAATTATGAGCAAAATATACGATTTAGCAATTCTGGGCGGTGGCCCTGCGGGCTATGTAGCCGCCGAGCGCGCCGGAGCCAAAGGTATGAGCGTGGTCATTTTCGATGCGCGTGCCTTGGGCGGGGTTTGTCTTAACGAAGGTTGTATCCCGACCAAAACGCTTCTGAACTCGGCCAAAGTTCTGGAATATGCGCACGAAGCCGATAAATACGGAATCAACGTGGAGAACATCTCCTTCGATTTCAAGAAAATCATGCTGCGCAAAGATAAAGTTGTTCGCAAACTGGTGGCTGGTGTTGGCGCTAAAATGAAACATGCCAAAGCCGATGTGGTGATGGCTAAAGCAACTATTACCGAAAAGCGAGGTGAGATAATCACTATCGAAGCCGATGGCAATCAATATCAGGCTAACCGTCTGCTGATTTGTACCGGATCGGAAGCTGCTGTCCCACCAATCCCCGGACTCGATCCAACGCAAATTCTGACCAATCGCGAAATTCTTCAGTTAAAAGAAAAGCCTGAAAGCCTTGTCATTATTGGCGGTGGTGTTATCGGATCTGAATTTGCCGATTTTTTCAATTCGGTGGGTACTAAAGTTACCGTGATCGAAATGCTTCCGGAGATATTGACCGGAGTGGACGAAGAAATTGCTGCTTTTGTTCGTAAGGAATTTACGAAAAAAGGAGTGGAGTTTCACCTGAAGGCCAAAGTCACGAAGCTGAATGGCAAAGAAGTGGTGTTCGAGAAAGATGGTCAGGAAATGAAAATTACCGGCGACCAGGTTTTGTTGTCGGTTGGCCGCCGCGCCAATGTGGCCGGGATAGGACTCGAAAACATAGGCGTAGAGTTTACCCCACGCGGTGTGAAAATCGATCAGAACTGCCGCACCAACGTGCCTAATGTTTATGCAGCAGGCGATATTACCGGATTCTCGTTATTGGCGCATACGGCCAGTCGCGAAGCCGAAGTTGCTGTCAACCACATGTTGGGTCGCAAAGATGTGATGCGTTACGACGCTATTCCCGGAGTGGTTTATACCCATCCTGAAATTGCAGGAGTTGGTTTAACCGAAGCTCAGGCCAAAGAAAAAGGCATTGAAGTAGTGGTGAAACAATTGCCAATGGCTTATGCCGGACGTTTTGTTGCTGAAAATGAAGGAAAAGATGGTTTTTGCAAAGTGATTGCCGGAAAGAAATACGGAGAAATCCTGGGTATTCACATGGTGGGTGGAGCCTGTTCCGAAATGATTTGGGGAGCCTGTGCGTTGATCGAAGCGCAGCTGCGCGTTCAGGATGTTCAGGAGATTGTTTTCCCGCACCCAACAGTAAGTGAGATCATCAAAGAAACCTGCTTTCTTTTTTAGTTCCAGGTTCCAGGTTTCAAGTTCCAGGTGGAGCGTTGAATGAGGGTAATTCTGGATAATAAAAATTGCAGATATGTCGAAAGTTGAACGGTTTGAAGATTTAAAGATTTGGCAGTTAGCCAGAGAGCTTTGTCAGATGATTCATAAACTTACGATCAAAGATCAGTTCTCAAGAGATTTTAAGCTTGTCGGTCAGATTAATGGTTCTTCCGGTTCTATCATGGATAATATTGCCGAAGGATTTGAGCGTGATGGGAATAAAGAGTTTATCCAATTCCTTACTTTCTCAAAAGGTTCGTGCGGAGAGACTCGTTCTCAGCTTTATCGGGCGTTGGACTATCAGTATATCACTCAGGAGGAATTTGACACAGCTTATAAAATAACACTGGAAGAGAGTAAAATGATAAAAAGTTTTATCCAATACTTAAAAGATTCTGAACTGAAAGGTAATAGATTCAAATAGAAAACCTTCGTGCACGAGACTTGGAACCTGGAATTTGAAACTTGGAATTTATAACAACGAAAAACAATTTTAAAACAAAATACAATGCCTAAAAGTCAATTTATTAATCCGACTGAGGTGAGGAAAGCTGGCGAAATTACATTCAAGCCAATTCCTGTAAATCAGTACAACAAAACAGTTAGTGAAGAACTGAAAAGCAAAAACTTCACCAAGGAAGAACTTAAGAAGATTTATTTCGACATGGCAATCATTCGCGAGTTTGAAACCATGTTACAACTGGTAAAAACAACTGGTGCCTACAGTGGCATTGAGTACAATAATCCGGGGCCTGCACACCTTTCTGCGGGTCAGGAAGCAGCTGCTGTTGGTATGGCTTATACCTTAACTGTCGATGATTTTATTTTCGGCTCGCACCGCAGTCACGGCGAAATTTTGGCCAAAGGATTGCGTGCTATCGAAACGCTCGATGCCAAAGAGCTTGAAAAAATCATGGCTGAATTCTGGGACGGAGCAACTCTTAATGTGACAAAGAAAGGCTACAAAGGCAACGATGTAAAGGAATTAGGTATCCGTTTCCTCGTATATGGAGCATTGGCTGAAATTTTTGCCCGCGTTACCGGGTTCAACAAAGGTTTGGGCGGAAGTATGCACACATTCTTCACTCCGTTTGGAATTTACCCGAATAACGCTATTGTTGGCGGTAGCGGAAGTATTGCCGTTGGTGCCGCGCTTTATAAAAAGGTTAACCGTAAACCGGGTGTTGTGGTTGCCAATATTGGTGATGCTTCTATGGCTCGCGGACCGGTTTGGGAAGGAATCACTTTCGCGGCAATGGACCAGTTTAAGCAACTTTGGGCCGACGATATGAAGGGTGGTCTTCCGGTGATTATCAATATTATGGACAACCAATATGGTATGGGTGGCCAAACTTGTGGCGAAACAATGGGTTTCGACATTGCTGCCCGTATTGGCGCTGGCGTTAATCCCGATCAAATGCACGCCGAACGAGTGGATGGATATAATCCGTTGGCCGTCATCGAAGCTTACCGTCGCAAAAAAGCCATCATCGAAAAGAAAGAAGGCCCGGTTTTGATTGACGTTCTAACTTATCGTTTCAGCGGTCACTCGCCATCCGACTCCTCGTCCTATCGTTCTCCTGAAGAAGTAAAGGCTTGGGAAGAACAGGATTGTATCATTTCATACGGACAACGACTGATTGAAGCTGGCGTCGCTACGCAGGCCGACTTGGATTCAATTTGGGCCGATGTGAAAGGAATCATGTTGGATACATTCAAATTGGCTATCGACGACGAGCTTTCTCCACGCATGGATTTGCACAAAGAACCCGATTTGCTGGGAACCATGATGTTTTCGAACCAGTCGGTTGATTCCATGTCAACCGCAACGCCCGATGTGAACCATCCGATGAGCGAAAACCCACGTGTTCAGCAAATAGCAAAGAAAGAAAGATTTGCTTACGATAAAGATGGAAAGCAATTCTCGAAAATGAAACAATATCAGTTGCGCGATGGTATTTTCGAAGCCATTATCGACCGTTTCTACAAAGATGCGTCGCTGGTTGCTTATGGCGAAGAAAACCGCGACTGGGGCGGCGCTTTTGCTGTTTACCGCGGACTAACTGAAGCGCTTCCATACCATCGCTTGTTCAACTCACCCATTGCCGAAGCTGCCATTATTGGTACTGCTATTGGCTACGCGATGTGTGGTGGCCGCGTTATTCCTGAAATTATGTATTGCGACTTCCTCGGATGTTGCGGTGACGAAATTTTTAACCAGTTGCCCAAATGGCAGGCTATGAGTGGAAATATCCTGAAAATGCCTGTTGTCGTGCGCGTTTCTGTTGGCTCAAAATACGGCGCTCAGCACTCGCAGGACTGGACTTCGTTAACTGCCCACATTCCTGGACTGAAAGTATGTTTCCCGGTTACACCTTACGATGCCAAAGGATTGATGAATACTGCTTTACAGGGAACTGACCCGGTTGTTTTCTTCGAAAGTCAGCGTATTTACGAAATTGGTGAGATGTTCCACGAAGGTGGAGTGCCTGAAGGATATTACGAAATTCCGTTTGGCGAACCCGATGTTAAACGTGCAGGGAAAGATGTTACCATTCTCACCATTGGTGCAACTCTCTACCGCGCACTTGATGCAGCCAAAATTTTGGAAGAAAAGTATGGTATCAGCGCTGAGGTAATTGACGCCCGCTGTTTGGTTCCGTTTAACTACGAAAAAGTGCTGGCTTCGATTAAAAAGACCGGCCGTATCGTGATTTCGAGCGATGCAACAGCCCGTGGTTCATTCCTGAATGATTTGGCCCGCAACATCACCGAATTAGCTTTCGACGATTTGGATGCACCACCGGTAGTACTGGGTTCGCGCGACTGGATTACACCGGCTTACGAGCTGGAATATGCTTTCTTCCCGCAAGCCGAAAGCTTTGTTGACATCATTCACGAGAAAATTCTGCCATTGAAAGGCCATGTGGTGAAACAAAACTTCACCAGTGCAGAGCAAATGCGCAGAAGCAAACTGGGAATTTAAACGGCAGAAAAAAGGTAAAACCTGCAAAGCCGCATTTCCTGCAAAGTCGCATTTCATCCGATGACTTTAAGTTCATCGGATGAATATCATCTGAAAGTGTGTTTCATAAGAATAGAAAAGCCCTCGTCGCCTGAAATGGATGTCGGGGGCTTTGAATTTGGTAGGCGGCCTTCGGCTGCTGCGCGCTCAGGTCTCGGTGGAGCGCAAAAGATTTCTGTAGTCAGGAAATATTCAAGCTTTCGCGAACAGCACTCTCTGTTTGAAGCACCGCTCCCTGAGTTTGTCGAAGGGAGCTATCTACGCTTTCGGCTATAACTTTTCGCCAACTCCGGCAAATCTCCATTTCTCCCTTCAATTAATGCGATCTTTTTCTCCCTACTCCAGCCTTTAATTTGCTGCTCTCGATTATAAGCAAGGTCAATTCTGTTGTATTCTTCCCAGTAAACCAATTCAACGGGTAATCGTTTGCGTGTATGGTTTGCTCCTTTTCCGGCCTGGTGTTCTTTCATCCGGCGTTCCAAGTCGTTGGTGCTTCCCGTATAAAAACTTCCATCGACGCAAAGAAGTATGTAGAGGTAGCCTTTCATGTTTAAATATAGCGAATTATGCCCAAAAATCTTTTGGCAAGCAACCCATATTTAATACACCGCCTCCTGAGCTTGTCGAAGGGAGCAAGGGAGGCTTCCAATGATCCGGCCTTCGACTGCTACGCGCTCAGGCCTCGGTGGAGCGCAGAACTATCCTCTTTATTGAACGTTGACGTTTGGAGTTTTGCGGGCATAGTCGTTGTGTCAGTCAGCGCTCCCTGAGCCTGTCGAAGGGAGCTATTCGACTACTTTAAGAGTGCCCTTTCACTACTATTTTCAATACTTTCAGGTTCAGGACAACAAAACGAATGGCTTGCCACAGCACACAATTGCGCCAAAACAAAGTGGCTTTGGTGGGCATGGGCGCGTAATAATCTTGGGTGTATCCTCTGCCGTTTTTCATATTGTATTTGTTTAAATTGTTCGTAATCAATTATTCAGGAAGCAAATACCAGAAGGGGTAACCTTTGGCTTTGTGCAAAAACATGTAGTGCATAAACAGTTTCATCCAGTGGCCGGCCAAACCGGGTTCGCCCATCGTGTCGTTGATGTTGCGGCCCCATTCCGGGTATTTTTCCCAATCCGGAACAATGGGCGAAACGGTCATGGTGGCCGAATTGCCATTCAACATTCCGTAGCCAGCCGAAACAATGCAGGCGGCTCCCATTTTTCCCATCGAAGCGCGGTGTTTCAATTTCGGTTTGCCCGAACTAATCCATTCAGTAATGTTTTGAGCTACAATTTTTCCCATTACTCCCGATGGCATCCCTGTGCGCGGCGGCGATGGAAAAATAGCCGTTCCGTTTTTGCTTTTCTGAGGTTTCGAAATGGGGTGGGGAGGTGCGAAAGCAATTCCGGGGGCAAAAATGTTTTCAAACTCCGGGTTTTGGTACGTCGATGGCCAGTCCTCAATCGACCATTCTTCGTATGGTTTCGCGGTATAGTTGGCATCCACCTTCATCAGGTTGTTGGGCATGAAAAGGCGCGAAGTAATGTCGTCGCCATTCTTATCGAAAGCTTTTATGCCGTGTCCCGAAAACGATGGAATGAGCATGGCAAAATCGAACGGTTCTTCCTTGTATTCGCCGTCGAGTGTTTCGTACAGAATTTTGTTGGGCTCAATTTTATAAACTCCGGCCTGCTTAATCCACTCAATGCCACGCTCGATAAAGAACGATTCGGTAAAAATTTTGGTTGAAGTGATGTATCCGCCTTTTTTCAGGAAAGCGCCACCCATGCCAAAATCGCCCAATTCGTATTCGTTCGAAATCCATTTGATGTCGGCCATGTCGCGCAATCCCCGTTTGCGAATTTCGTGTTCCACATTCAGGATGTATTCAAAAGCGGCGCCCTGGCAGGTCGAAAGTGCGTGACCCGTGCCAATCACAATTTTTTGCCGTTGGCCGGCTTTCATTTTTTCAATGGCTTCCTGAAGTTTTGTCCATGCGTTGGCGGCATGGTCGTAGGTACAAACCGAGACGGTGTTGTTTTCGGGGCCGAGGCCAGGGGTTGCTTCGAAATTCAGTCGCGGGCCGGTGGCATTTACCAGAAAGTCGTACCATACATCTTCTGTTTCGCCACGCTTTTCGGCTCCGGTATATTCAATCCGAACAAATCCTTTTTCCTGAATGACATCGCCTTCAGGATGAATGGAGGTGCATTTGGCTTGTTTGTATATGGATCCCCAGCGGTTGTATAGCGGAGCAAGCTTAAACCGAACCTGATCGATATTCATTTTCCCAACTCCGACCCAAATATTGGACGGAACCCATTGGTAAAACTGGTTGGGGGTAACAACAACGACCTCGTGCTTTTTTGAAAGCCATTTGCGCAGGTAAGCCGATGCTGTGTGTCCGGCAATTCCTGAACCTAAAACAACAACTCTAGCCATGATTGATGATTTTAAAGGTTGTGATTTGTTCGTTTTTAATTTCTTAAATATATCTATTTATGTAGATATAATAGGTGAACAAGTGGCTTGATTTTAAGTTTGAGAATATGTTGTATAAAATCATTTTGATCGGAATGAGGCAAAAAAAAGCTCAGAGCAACATTGTAACCCTGAGCTTTTTTAATTTACGCCCTGTTCCGGCTATTTTAATACCATGCTTTTGTCGTTCGAAAGGTTGAGCAAGCCGACGTAAAGCAACTTGGCGGCATCTTCCATTAATTCAGGAGTTAAGCCGTCGGTATTATCAAGTGGGTGATGGTAGTACACGGTTTTAACGGTTCCGGTAGTCCAAAGCTCAATGGTTTTATAGCCATTTCGCTGGAAAATAGCAGCATCGGTGCGCGGTCTTCCGTAATTTTTTTGCCATTCATTGGCCTTCATGTCGCGGTGTATGTACTTGTTGTTGGCTTCCTGCAACGGATTTGCCAATTCAGGATAAGTTTTCCCGTTTCCCAGCAAAAAGCCTGTTCCGTTGCCAACCATGTCCAGATTGATCATACCAACTACTTTTTCTTTTGGCCAAATTGGCGATTCGACATATTTTGAACTGCCAAACAAACCGCATTCTTCGCCGCCGAAGAAAATAAAAATAACAGTTCTTCCGGGTTTTATTTCGGAGCTTGCAAAAGCTTTGGCTGCCGCCAGAATATCCGACGATCCCGACGCATTATCGAGCGCACCCGGGAAAACGCATCCCGCGCTTCCAACAGCATCGAGGTGGGCGCCAACAATTATTGCTTCGCTTTTCAGTTCAGGATCAGTGCCTTCGATTATTCCAACGACATTGCACGAACGGCTGTCGGGGTGATTTTTTGTGGAGGCCGAGATTTGTATTTTCTGTTTTAGCGGGAAAGAGTTGGGTTGCATTTTTTGCGTAATCGATTTCCGGGTGTCAGTATATGCTTGTCCTGAAGCGCTGAAAAGCTCGCCGGCAACTTGTTCGCTGATGTGGGCATACACCAGTCCGTCAACGAATGACGTGTTCGGATTGGCCAGTTTGCTGATTAGAAGCAATCCAACGGCTCCCATTTCGCGGGCATGTTTAAACTTATAGCGGGCATAAGTGTATGGTTCCCATTTTTTCAGGGCTGAATCGTTTTTTGAATAAGGCGTTCCACTTTCGATCAGGACGATTTTGCCTTTTACGTCAAGGTTTTTGTAATCGTCGTATCCCAATTCAGGAGCAGAGATGCCAAATCCGGCGTAAACGACTTCTCCGGAAACTTTGCCTGAAGCAGAATTCGATCCGGGGAAAAAATCATCGGGAAATTTGTAGTTTTTGGCGGGTTTGTTTTTGGCATCAAGCAAAGTAACGCTTCCCGGGGAAAATACTTCACTGTAAGCATTCGGAAACCACTGAAAATAAGTTCCGTCGCTCATTCCGGGCTTTACTCCGGCTTGTTTTAACTGATCGGCAACCCATTGAGTAGCCTGGATGTATTCAGGAGAGCCCGAAAGGCGGCCTTTGTATTTGTCGGAACTTAACTCGGCGGCATAGTTGAGCAAATCGTGGCTCGAAATGGAATGAAACGTTTTCAGGATGGTGTTTTCACTTTCTTGTGCAAAAAGTTTTGCCGTGATAAACAAAGCCAGGAAGAATAAAGTGCGATACATCATATTTGTTGGTTTTAGATTGCCTAAAAATAGATATTATAAAGGCGATTGACCTTTTATTTGTACTTTTCGCCGCTGAAAATTACTATAAGTTTATACTGTTTCTGAAATTATAAAAAGCCGGAAAATGAATCGCAGAGATTGGGTAAAAATATCAGGAGCCACGGGAACCGGATTTTTATTTTCTAAATATCTGAAAGCCAATAGTCATACTGATGAATCGTTTCGGTTTGTGAAAGCGCCCGAACCTTTTTTAATTGCAAAGTCGGATTTTGGAGAGCGTTTTAAGTGGGGAGTTGCTGCTGCATCGTATCAAACCGAAGGCGCATGGAATGCCGACGGAAAAGGAGAGTCAACCTGGGATCGTTTCTCACGCCGAAAAGGGAAGATCGAACGTGGCGAAAATGCTGACGTTGCCGCCGATTTCTACCATCGGTACGAAGAAGATATTGACCTGGTAAAATCGATGAATTTCAAAGTTTTTCGGTTTTCGTTGTCGTGGCCACGGATCTTGCCAAACGGTACGGGGCAGGTCAATAAAGCTGGCCTGGATTTTTACCATCGGGTGATTGACAAATGCCTGGCTTCGGGTATTGAGCCCTGGGTTACCATTTATCACTGGGATTTGCCGCAGGCTCTGGAAGAACAGGGTGGGTGGGCCAACCGGAATATCCTGGATTGGTTTGCCGAATATGTTGAGCTTGTAACAAACGAGTATGGAGGCAAAGTAAAGAATTGGATGGTTATGAACGAGCAACTTTCGTTTACTGCGCTTGGTTACATGCTTGGCATGTTTGCTCCCGGGAAGAAAAGTTTCAGCTCATTTCTCAAATCTGTACATTATTCGGTGTTGTGCAATGCCAATGGTGGGCGGATCATTCGCAAAAATGTACCTGAAGCCAATATCGGGACTACATTTGTAACCTCTTACATTGAACCCGTCGATCAGCACCCGAAAAACGTTGAAGCTGCCAGCCGGATGGATGCCATTATCAACCGCTTGTTTCTTGAACCGGCTCTTGGACTTGGTTATCCCGAAGATTCAGTCCCTGCATTGAAAAAACTTCGTAAATATTTTGAACCGGGCGATGAGGAACGGATGGCTTTTGACTTCGATTTTGTTGGCTTGCAGTACTACTTCAGAACCGTAATTGAAAAATCGATTATTCCCATTATCAGAGCGAAAGAAGTGCCAGCCTTAAAGCGTGGCGTTCCGGCCAACGAAATGGAAGGTGAAATATATCCTGAAGGTTTATACCACATTTTGAAGAAATACAGCGGGTACAGGGAGATCAGGAATATTATTGTAACCGAAAACGGAACTTGCGTGCCCGACAAGGTTGAGAACGGAAGGGTACACGATCAGCGCCGGATCGACTATTTCAAGGATCATCTGGCGGCTGTATTAAAAGCTAAGCGCGAGGGCGTAAATGTAAATGGCTATTTGGTGTGGTCGCCCACCGACAATTTCGAGTGGAACAAAGGCTTCCGCACCCGTTTCGGACTGGTTTACATCGATTTTAAAACCTTGCAACGAACGATGAAAGATTCAGGGTTGTGGTTTCGGGAGTTTCTGAAGGAATGAAGAATAAAATGCTATTCTTCTCCTGAACCAAATTGATTGATGCTTGTTAAATAACCCGAAACTCAATTTGAAAATAGAATGGATTAAAGAATCAGACTATTTTATCTTTTTCTTAGTAATTCGAATAAAAAAGTTGATTTTATTTTCAGTTTAAAAAATAAGTACCATATTTGCATCAAATTATTCAGAAATGACAGGTTTTGCTAATATTTCCCTACTAGGTCTTATTCTCGGTATTCTAATTTGGATGCGCGAATGAGAATGGTATGGGTGAAACTATAAAGAGCTTTTATAAGGCCATTCTCAAAACAGGGGATGGCCTTTTTCTTTGAAATTAAATATCCAATATCGAATAATAAATATTGAATATTCAAATCAGAAAAAAAGAAACCCGGTACTCGAAAACCGGAGCAACAAAAGAAAATATATAAACTAAATATCAAATCAGATGAGCGACAGATTGTACATTTTTGACACGACCTTGCGCGATGGAGAGCAAGTTCCCGGATGTCAGTTGAATACCGTTGAAAAAATTGAAGTGGCGCGCGCTTTGGAAGAATTGGGCGTTGACGTAATTGAAGCCGGTTTCCCGATTTCGAGCCCGGGCGATTTTAATTCGGTAGTAGAAATCTCGAAAGCGGTTACCTGGCCAACCATTTGCGCCCTTACCCGCGCCGTTGAAAAAGACATTGATGTGGCTGCCGAAGCGCTAAAATTTGCCAAGAAAGGCCGTATCCACACCGGTATCGGTACTTCGTTCTATCACATTCATTATAAACTGAATTCAAATCAGGATGAGATTATAGAACGTGCGGTTGCCGCCGTAAAATATGCAAAGAAGTATGTAGAGGACGTTGAATTTTATGCCGAAGATGCCGGTCGTACTGAAAATGAATACCTGGCCCGCGTGGTTGAAGCTGTTATCAAGGCTGGAGCAACTGTGGTAAATATACCAGATACAACAGGCTATACCTTACCAGTTGAGTTTGGCGCAAAAATTAAATACCTTGTGGATAATGTGCCAAACATACACAAAGCAACAATCTCGACCCATTGTCACAACGATTTGGGTATGGCGACTGCCAATACTGTAGCCGGAATTATGAATGGGGCTCGTCAGGCTGAGGTGACCATCAACGGAATTGGAGAGCGCGCCGGAAATACTTCGCTGGAAGAAGTGGTGATGATCCTGAAAAGCCGCTATGCCGTGCTGAATATCGACACCAACATCAATACCAAAAATATTTACAAAACCAGCCGTTTGGTTTCGAACCTGATGAATATGCCGGTTCAGCCAAACAAAGCAATTGTTGGTCGCAACGCGTTTGCGCACTCATCGGGTATTCATCAGGATGGTGTGTTGAAAAACCGCGAAAACTACGAAATCATCGACCCAACTGAAGTGGGAATCAACGAATCGAGCATTGTGTTAACTGCCCGTAGCGGACGTGCTGCGTTGAAACACCGTTTGGAAATTATGGGCTACGAGTTGGATAAAGAAAAACTGGATCAGGTTTACGAACAATTCCTGAAACTGGCAGATAAGAAAAAGGATGTGAAAGATGACGATGTTGCTGCTTTAGTAGGCGATGTTCATCAAAAAGAGCGCCGCGTAAAACTCGATTTTCTGCAAGTTGTTACAGGGAAAGGTTTGGTGCCAATTGCCAATGTTCGTTTAAATATTGCCGGTGAAATTTTGGATGCAACCGCATCAGGAAACGGACCTGTTGACGCAGCGCTGAAAGCTGTTAAGAAAATTCTCCATCGTAAAGTAGTGTTGGAAGAATTCCTGATTCAGGCCATTACCCGCGGAAGCGATGATCTTGGAAAGGTGCACATGCAGGTAAAGCACGATGATGCTATTTTCCACGGATTTGGCGCTAACACCGACATCATCACTGCTTCGGTTGAGGCTTTTCTGGATGCGATCAACAAAATCCCGGGAGCAACAAGGGCCGTTGAGGAGTAAGCAGTCGCAGTCTCAGTTTTCAGTCGCAAATAGCGCGAAATATCATTTGCCGTCTGCTTTAGCTGACGGACAAGAATAAAACAAACAATCCGTCCGCGAGATAACAATTGAAGAAACGATGACCTTTTTTCGGACGGAATGGATGAATCGTTTAAAAGAGAAATAATTAACGAAGATCTTCTGGATCATTGTTTTTCAGGAGAAAAGAACAAAAGTATAATGGAAGCAAAAACTTTATTTGACAAAATTTGGGATTCGCACGTGGTGAAACAGGTTGAAGGCGGCCCAAGCGTGCTGTACATCGACCGTCATTTCATCCACGAAGTGACTAGTCCGGTTGCATTTTTAGGCTTGGAAGGTCGGGGACTGAAAGTTCTTCGTCCGGCGCAAACCATTGCCACACCCGACCACAACGTGCCAACCATCAACCAAAACCTGAGCATTAAAGATGAACTGTCGCGCAATCAGGTGGAAATGTTGAAGAAAAACTGTGCCAATCACGGTATCGTTTACCACGGTTTGGGCACCGAAGGCCACGGCGTGGTTCATATCATTGGTCCTGAAATGGGGATTACCCAGCCCGGGATGACCATCGTTTGCGGCGACAGCCACACTTCAACGCACGGCGCTTTCGGGGCAATTGCTTTCGGAATCGGCACCAGCGAAGTGGAAATGGTGTTTGCCAGTCAGTGCATCATGCAGCCGAAACCAAAGAAAATGCGCATCACCGTGAACGGAACGTTGAGCAAAGGCGTAACTGCAAAAGACATTGCACTTTATATTATATCGAAAATTTCGACTTCAGGAGGAACCGGCCATTTTATCGAGTACGCCGGATCGGCCATTACCAGCCTGAGCATGGAAGCCCGCATGACTTTGTGTAACCTGAGTATCGAATCGGGTGCACGTGGCGGTATGATTGCACCGGATGATACTACAATCAACTATGTGAAAGGCCGTCAGTTTGCTCCGAAAGGAGCCGATTGGGACAAAGCTGTTGCATACTGGAAGACATTGAAGTCTGATGAAGGCGCTGTGTTCGACACCGAACTGGTTTACGACGCTGCCGACATCGAACCGATGATTACCTATGGAACCAATCCGGGTATGGGAATAGGCGTGTCGAAATCGATCCCAACCAGCGAAGGTTTGACCGGAACCGATAAAACGACCTACGAAAAAGCGCTGAAATACATGGGCTACAACGAAGGCGAAAAAATGATCGGCAAATCAATCGACTATGTTTTTGTTGGAAGCTGCACCAATGGCCGCATCGAAGACTTCCGTGCTTTTGCCGATTTTGTGAAGGGCAAGAAGAAAGCTGAGAACGTTACCGCATGGATCGTTCCCGGATCGCAGGCTGTTGAAAAACAAATTCGTGCTGAAGGGTTGGTCGAAATTCTGGAAGCTGCCGGATTCGAACTGCGTCAGCCCGGATGCTCGGCTTGTCTGGCGATGAACGACGACAAAATTCCGGAGGGGAAATACTCGGTATCAACATCGAACCGCAACTTCGAAGGTCGCCAGGGACCGGGCGCCCGCACCTTGCTCGCCAGTCCGCTCACCGCCGCCGCTGCCGCGGTTACCGGAAAGATTACTGATCCACGCGAATTCCTGTAGGAATCTCGAATGATGAGTCTCGAATCTTGAATGAAAAAAATCATGAATGATGAATCTTGAGTCTTGAATGGAAGAGCTTGCATCAAGGTTTTGTTGACTTTTGAAAATCCTAATACTCAAGATTCTAATATTCAAGATTGTTTAAGTAATCTTCTAATATTCAAACTATGTCTGAACTGGGAACATTTAAAGAACAACTGAAAAAGCGAACAAAAAAGTTTGCACATGATTGTGTTAAGTTTTGTCTGGCTCTTCCAAAAGACCAGCTAGGAAAACATATAAGCGGTCAATTGATCAGATGTTCCACTTCTGTTGCTGCCAATTACAGGGCATCTTGTATTGCTCAGACGGTTCCTTCTTTGATTGCAAAGATGAGCATTGCGATTGAAGAAGCGGATGAATGTGAATTCTGGATAGAATTTGCGTTAGAAGAAGGTTTAAATTCTAATTCAAATGGATCGTTACTGATAGCTGAAGCGCGTGAGATTGCTTCAATATTGATAAAATCTCGAATGACACTCCAATCTGGTTCAGTGAAATAACCATCGGGAAGTGCATTCAAGATTCTAATATTCTAATCTTCAAATATTTTTAAAATGTCTTACGATAAATTCACCAAATTAACATCGCCGGCAGTTCCGCTGCCCATCGAAAATGTAGATACCGACCAGATTATTCCGGCACGCTTCCTGAAAGCTGTCGAACGCAAAGGTTTTGGCGATAACCTTTTCCGCGACTGGCGGTACGACAAAAGCAACCAGCCCCTTGCCGATTTTCCGCTGAATCAGGCGAAATATTCAGGCAAAATTCTGGTTGGAGGTAAAAACTTCGGAAGTGGTTCGAGCCGCGAGCACGCTGCATGGGCAATCTACGATTACGGTTTCCGCTGCGTGGTTTCCAGCTTCTTTGCCGATATTTTCCAGGGCAACGCCTTGAACAATGGCATCCTTCCGGTGGTTGTATCTCCTGAGTTCTTGGAAAAGATTTTTGCAGCCATCGAAGCCGATAACAATGCGCAGTTTGAAGTCGACCTCGAAAACCAGAAATTTACGATTTGTGCAACCGGCGATTCAATCGGTTTCTCCATCAATCCATACAAAAAACATTGTTTGGCAAACGGATTGGACGATATCGATTACCTGGTCAGCATCAAGGAAGAGATTGCAGCGTTTGAGAAATAAAAAGCCTCCCCTAAATCCCCTCCCAAAGAGGGGACTTAAAGAGGAGTTGCTCGAAATGAATAGCTTCATTAATATATTGTGCTTTTTTTAGCCACACAAAAGGAGGGGTGAAAGAAGGCATAGCGCATGGATTAGATTGAATAAAACGAATAACATTGCAAACCACTTCTTTCTCCTCACCCTTCGGGGGAGGTTGGGAGGGGGCTACTCAATTTTATACTATGACAGGAAAAGTAGTTGAAGTAAAGGATCAGGTGCTCAGCATCATGGATACCACACTGCGCGACGGCGAGCAAACCTCGGGTGTGTCGTTCACCGATATGGAGAAGCTGAGCGTGGCCCGTATCCTGCTGGAGGATGTAAAAGTAGATCGTATCGAAATTGCATCGGCCCGCGTTTCGGAGGGCGAATTCCTGGCAGCAAAACGGGTGCTCGATTGGGCAAAACATAAAGGACACCTCGAAAAGGTGGAAATCCTGGGTTTTGTTGATGGCAAAACCTCGCTCGACTGGATCAACTCTGCCGGCGGAAAAGTACTGAACCTGCTTTGCAAGGGCTCGTACCGCCACGTTACCCAGCAGTTGCGAAAAACTCCGGAACAACATATCGAAGACATCAAACGGTCGATTGATTACGCTACAGAATTGGGCATTAGTGTTAATGTGTATCTGGAAGACTGGTCGAACGGGATGCGCAATTCGAAAGATTACGTGCATTTTATGGTGGCTGAACTTCGCAAGTTGAACATCAAGCACATCATGCTGCCCGATACTTTAGGTATTCTCGATCCGGATGAAACCTACGATTTTTGCCGCGAGATGATCGAAACATATCCTGATGTGGAATTCGATTTTCATGCCCACAATGACTACGATCTGGCGATTGCCAATGTTTTCCACGCGATCAAAGCCGGAATCAGAACTGTTCATACAACGGTGAATGGACTTGGCGAACGTGCCGGAAATGCGCCGCTGTCGAGTGTAATTGCTACAGTGAAAGACCACCTGAAAATGCAAACCCGCGTGAACGAAACCATGTTGAACAAGATTTCGAAGCTGGTGGAGTCGTTTTCAGGAATACGCATTCCGACCAACAAACCGCTGATCGGCGAATTTGTGTTCACTCAATGTAGCGGAATCCATGCTGATGGAGATAGTAAAAATAGCTTATATTTCAACGACTTATTGCCTGAACGTTTTGGTCGTCATCGTGTGTACGCTCTTGGTAAAACTTCAGGAAAAGCCAATATCAAGAATAACCTGGAAGAATTGGGTATTGAGCTCGATCCTGCTTCGCTGAAACTGGTGACCGACCGCATCATTGAGTTGGGTGACCGCAAAGAGACTGTGACTGCCGAGGATTTGCCTTACATCGTTGCAGACGTGCTTAATTCTGATCGTGGAGATGCGGCCATCCAATTGGTTAATTATGCTCTTTCGCATGGAATGGGTCTTCGTCCTTCGGCAACAGTGAGCCTGTTGATCAAAGGAGATAAATATGAAGCTAATTCTGCCGGAGATGGTATTTACGATGCCTTTATGAACGCAATTCAAATGATTTATCGGGAGCTGAATAAGCCGTTGGCCAAATTGCTCGACTATTCGGTAACGATTCCTCCGGGAGGTAAAACCGATGCCTTGGTTGAGACGCTGATCACCTGGAAAATGGATCGCGAATTCAAAACCCGAGGACTGGATTCTGACCAGACTGGCGCGGCAATTAAGGCTACTATGCGAATGCTGAATTTGATTGAAAAATAAATTATTAGAATAAGTCATTAGACATAAGGAAGAAGTTTAAAACCGACTTTCCAAATGTCTGATGACTAATTTCCCAATGACAATTTCCTAATGACTATATCAAAATCTTCGCCGGAAGCCATTCGCTGGAATTTCGATCAGCAGGTGGATCGGTTTTCGAACATCGAAACCGGGCAAACTACTGCAATCGATTCTCCTTTGTGCATGGAGTTGGTTTCGCGGTCGGCGCTTCTTCTGAATCCTGATGCCAAAAGTGTGATGGATTTGGGTTGTGGCGGCGGAAACTACGCGGTGAAAGTTGCCTCTTTGCTTCCTGATGTGGATTGCACGCTGGTTGACATCAGCGCAAACATGCTCGAAAGGGCTGTGGAGCGCATCGCCGAAATCATTTCAGGAAAGGTAACCGCGTTACATGGTGACTATCGCGATCTTGATCTGGGCGAAAACCTCTACGATGTCATCACTGCCGGAACGACACTGCACCATTTGCGCGGCGATGAAGAATGGGAACTTGTCTTCAACAAAATACACAAGGCATTAAAACCTGGCGGAACGTTCTGGATCAACGATATTGTAATCGGCGAAACCGATGAAATTACCCAAATGATGCTCAATGGCTGGGTAAGTACGTTAAGAAAGCAGGTTTCTCAGGAAGAAGTCAACATGTATTTCGAACGGTACGAATCGGAGGATACGCCGCGGACTTTGTCGTATCAGCTTGATTTAATGAAGCAAGTTGGCTTTCAGGAGACCTTTGTTTTGCACAAACATTTTAATTTTGCTGCCTTTGGCGCGAGAAAAATAGGAACCACGTAGGCACATAGAACACATTTTTTTTTCTATGTGAACTATGTGTCTATGTGGTTTAAAATGAAATAAATAAAACCAAAAATATGAAGTTAAAATTAGCTGTTCTTCCCGGCGACGGGATCGGTCCTGAGATTGTCGATCAGGCCATGAAAGTAGTGAAGGCCGTTGCCGCCAAATTCAACCATGAACTCGAATACGAATATGCGCTGACTGGAGCCTGCGCCATCGACGAATTGGGTGCTCCATACCCTGATTCGACCCACGAACTGTGTATGAAATCAGATGCCGTATTGTTTGGCGCCATCGGCGACCCCAAATACGACAACAACCCGAAAGCGCCTGTTCGCCCGGAACAAGGTTTGTTGCTGATGCGAAAAAAACTGGGTTTGTATGCCAACATTCGTCCGGTGGTGACTTTTCCGTCGTTGCTGCACAAATCGCCGCTTCGTCGCGAACTGATTGAGGGCGCCGATTTTGTGGCCATCCGAGAACTCACCGGCGGTATCTATTTTGGAGAAAAAGGCCGTAAAGATGATGGTAACACCGCATTCGACGTGTGTGTTTATACCCGCCCGGAGGTAGAACGAATCCTGAAGCTGGGTTACGAATATGCCATGAAACGCAACAAAAAGCTTACTGTGGTTGACAAAGCCAACGTGTTGGAAAGCTCGCGCCTGTGGAGAGAAGTTGCACAGGAAATGGCTCCATCTTATCCTGAAGTGACAACAGAGTATATGTTTGTTGATAATGCTGCCATGCAAATTATCCAGTGGCCGAAAAACTTCGATGTGATGGTGACCGAAAACATGTTCGGCGATATTTTGACTGACGAAGCTTCGGTAATTACCGGTTCGCTTGGTTTGTCGCCATCAGCCTCAATTGGTATTCACACTTCGGTGTTCGAACCCATTCACGGTTCGTATCCGCAGGCTGCCGGTAAAAACATAGCCAACCCGGTTGCCACCATTTTGTCGGCTGCTATGATGTTCGAATACGCCTTTAACCTGATGGAAGAAGGCGCGATCATCCGCAAAGCCGTTGACGCTTCGTTGGATGCGAAAGTAGTAACGGTGGACATTTCAAGCGAAAAACCTTACTCAACTTCCGAAGTAGGCGACTGGATTGCCGAATGGGTTAGCAAAAACTAAGATTTTCTGAAATGATACCGAAAGGCTCTTTGCGCAGGCAGGGAGCCTTTTTTGTATTGAGGAGATTTTAGCGAATGATTTCTTCCAGAACTGTTCGCAGGTTTGGTAAACTTGTTTGAATGATTTGCCAAACTTCCTCTGCGTCAATTCCGAAATAATTGTGGACAATAATGTTTCTGAACCCTTTCACTTTTGACCAGTTAATTCTTTCTTCTGTATTGGAAATGAGTTCTTCGGAAAGCTTTTCAACCATTTCTCCGATGACAATGAAATTCATCATGCAGGCATCGAATGCAAGCGAATCAGCATAAAACTCGTCTGCATTGCCAAATTTTCCTGAATACAACTGAATCTTTTGAATTGATTCGAGCATACTGAGGATGCAACTGAAATCCCGGTGAGAAATACTAGACATATTTTGCCTCTGCTAAAATTTGGTTTCTGAAAATGGGATTTAAATATTTCTCCCGGCAAATATCGACATGGCGATTGAATCTCGATTGAACCTCATTTTTAAGCAGTTGCTTTAGAGAATACAAGTCTGGAGTATTGTCCTCGAATTCAACAATGAGGTCGATGTCGCTTTGCACATTTTGTTCCCCCCTGGCAATTGAACCGAATACACCTATTTTTTTTAGATGGTACTCTTTCTCAAACCGGGTTTTGTTTGAAGCGAGGTAAAACAATATTTGACTCAATTCAATCATAAAGGTTGATTTTGATTCAAATATACGAGTTTTCCTGAAATTCAATATTTCTGAAATGAATCGAGGCAAAAAGCTCAGTTTACCTCATGTATTCGGCTTTGCAAATACTTGGTAACTCTTACTGATTTATTGTTGGATCCTGGATCGCTACTGGTACAATTGATCCGGTAGATTGGGCTTCCGTTTCCGGCGAAATGCTGATTTCGTGCGTTCCATCCGGCAAATACTTCACCGTTGGCGGAACTTTCTTCAGGTTAAACAGGTCGTAGCTTTTCTTCAATTCAGCCCAAAGGCTGATTTTGTCCTTGTTTTTGCTGTATCCGGTGATTAACCGGTTGTAGGTTTTGTCTTCCAGTTTCGCCGGGTAAATGGCAATGTCAATTTCTTGCTGACCGGCATTATACGCTTCGATGCAGTACACAAACAGCTCTTTGATTTTTTCATCGTTTATAGAGATGCAGCCCGACGATTCGCAGCCACCGTGGATGTAGATGAGGTTTCCCAAATGTCCCTTTGAACCGCGAATACTGTCGGATGGATTGGGGTAATTGATTTTCATCGACAGGTAATATTTGCTGTACGGATTCAGTTCGTTGATGTGGTAAAATCCCTCAGGAACCTGTAAGTCATACGAACGTCGTTTCGGGCCAATATCTCCTGAAATTTCGCACATCGGGATTTCTTTAATTAACGTGTAAGTAGAGTCGCAAATGTTTTTGCCCCAGAGCTCAATTTCCTTCTCAGTCTTGAAGGCACGCATATATAAACGAAGGCTGTCGCGCGAAATGGCGTATTCTTTCAATGATTTGACGACTATTTTTTCTTTGCACGAATACGCTTCCCTAACACGGGTGTAATTCAACTGCTTCTCACGAAATGTCAATGGAGGGTTTCCTAAAATGAGGTATAATAAACTAACAAGAAGGATCAATAATCTCATACGCTTTTCGGAAAATTCGGGCAAAAATAGTGTAAATCATTTAATACAGTTGACTCAATCGTGGCGTTTTTGTTTCAAACGCTGGTTTATTTAAAGTAAAATGAATATTGCATCAGCCTTCTTTCGATTACGAAACTTTGACATAACGGGCGTTTCAGCTGGTTTAGTTTGCACTGATTTGGTACATTTGTTTTCTGAAAATATCGATAATTATGGATTACGTTTTTGAGCTGCCTTTTAAGGTGCGCGACTATGAATGCGATTTACAGGGAATTGTGAACAACGCCGTTTACCAGAATTATCTGGAACATACCCGCCACGAATTTTTGGAATTTGTAGGTCTGAAGTTCGCCCAGATGCACGACGATGGTATCGATGCCGTTGTTATTCGCGTGGAGATTGACTATAAAGCGCCGCTGAAAAGTGGCGATCAGTTTGTTTGCCGCGTAAATGTGGCGCGCGAAGGCAATCTGAAGTTTGTTTTCCTTCAGGATATTTATCGCCTGAACGATCAGAAACTGATGGTAAAGGGAAAAGTAACTGCCGTTTGCGTAAATAATCAAACCGGACGACCGGTGGCACCAAAAGAACTGGTGGAGGTATTTGATAAGTTTAGTAACTAAATTAAAGAAAATACTGGGGTTTTACTTAAAGTGAAGCTCTTAGTAAAATAAAAAACTTATTTTTGCAGCACTAAAACCCTTGGATGTTTAATTTGTGTTCGGATATTGTGAAGTAAATAACTTCTGATCTTTTTAATCTGAAGTTATTCCTTCGTAAACTCAGGCCAATTCCGGCGTGAGTTATTTTCGCGTCTTTATTTTACAAAAAGTACTGCCGGGAGATTTTGCTCTTTGGACAGACATTAATCATTTTAAAAATTTAAACATCATGAGTAATACAGAAAATACATCCATACACGAATTCGACTTTAGCTTAATCTGCGAATATTTTTCGAGTACCAAACGTCAGGGACCAGGAAGCCCCGAAGCCACATTGAAAGCACTGAGTTTTATCGATAACCTGAGTTCTGAATCGCGTATTGTTGATTTGGGCTGCGGAACCGGAGGCCAAACCATGACGCTGGCACAAAATGCTCCCGGGCAGATTACCGGCATCGATCTTTTTCCCGATTTTATCAGGCTGTTCAACCAAAATGCAGAACGGCTGAACCTTCAGCATAGAGTGAACGGCGAAATCGGATCGATGGACAAACTGTCGTTTCATGAAGCAGAGCTCGACCTGATTTGGTCGGAAGGCGCTATTTACAACATTGGCTTTGTGCGCGGCCTGACCGAATGGCGAAAATTTCTGAAAACCGGCGGTTATGTTGCAGTTACCGAAGCTTCGTGGTTTACCGGCGAGCGCCCCGAAGAAATCGCAAAATTCTGGATGGACGCTTATCCCGAAATCGACACGATCCCGAACAAGGTTGCCCAACTACAAAAGGCAGGTTATGTTCCGGTAGCTTCGTTTATTTTGCCCGAAAATTGCTGGACAGAGCATTACCACGTTCCGCAAGTGGCTGTTCAGGAAACTTTCCTGAAAAAATATGCAGGCAATAAAATGGCCGAGGAATTCATCGGGTTCCAGCGCTACGAAGCCGAATTGTATGCCAAATACAAAGCGTATTACGGCTATGTATTCTATATTGGCCTAAAAATTTAGGTTTAATCTCAACTGCTCCGAAAGATCCTGACTTTCGGGGCAGTTAACTCTCTTATATAGTCCTAATTTTATCAATATGCTTTTTTTATAAAAAAAACGCGTTAGCTTTGAATGATCCTTAGTTTGCGCCTTTTGTCTGTAACCAAAAATCCATTTAATCATAAAACCCAAAAATTTAGAAATGAAAAAATTATGCGTATTTTTTAGTTTATTGTTCGTTTTATCTGTGATTAGTGTCAATGCACAGGAGCAGGATGCGAAAGTTTCAAAAGGTAAAAAGGCAAAGAATGCCGTAGAAAATGGTGCAACAACAGTTGAAAATGGCCAGGATGCTGTAGAAAAAGGGAAGGCAACAGCAAAAAAGGGGAAAGGTGTGCTTTCTACTGTTAAATTTATGGCCACTAATCCTAAAGCTTTTATAAAAAATCCCAAAGCTGCCATTGAAGTGACTAAAGAGACTGTAAATGAGGCTAAAACGACAGTTGATGATGCCAAGAGCACAACTGAAGATGCCAAAAGTGCGGTGAATGACACCAAAAAAACAGCCAAAGGAGAAAAAGTAACGACGAACACCAGTTCCAAGACAGAAGCAAAAACAAAAGATAGCAAAGTAGCTAAGACAGCTAAAAATGCTAAAAAAGAAGCTGCTCTCGACGAATCACATTGGTAGTGGTTTGGTTTTTACTGGTCCGATGACTCCAAGTCATCGGATCAGTATTACAAAAAGGCCCTTCACGCGAATGAAGAGCCTTGCTGGTCGATGAACCGAATCAATCAATCCGGTTTATTTTATCCGTTAATGCAAACTCCGGTTCCTGTGCCAGTACCGTTTGGGGTATTGCCACCACGGTTACTATTTCCTTTTCCTGAATTTCCTTTTCTTTTCCCATTACTGTTTTTATTTCCATTACCGGTTTCTATCGGACTGTTGATAATTGCATTGTAGGCATCGGTACTTAAAATCGAAGGTGTGTAAGTAATTTGGTACGTTGAAAGTGCGGAAACAAACGAACGTAAATGGTTGCGCGATCCACGAAGCAAATTGCCGTAAACCTGTAGCAGTGCGCTGTTTGTTGTCATGTCCATCAGTTCTTCCAGGTCTGCAATGTCGGTTTCTTCAATTAAAGCGCCGGTTTTTAATGCTTCGGTGAGTGATACTTTTCCGGCAGCAACCAGTTTTTTGTATAAGGCGGCCAAATCGGCGTTATTGAAAGTTCCTTCGACTCCGGTTGACGAGTCTGTAAGTTTGTAATTCGAAATCAAATACCCAATAGCGTTGTAGTGATTGGTTTCGCTTGCAGCAATATTGTCGAAAATTGCCAGATCGGTTGTTTGGCCCAACACTACATATACATCGTGAGCCATCTTTTCTTCCTCACGCATTAGAAGAATTCCGGCATTTTCTCCTGAAATCAATTCAGGAAAATCGGTAATCGCAGGAATACTGGCTGATTTCTCAAAATATTCGTCATCAACTACAGGCGAATTATTACAGGAAGTGAATCCCAAACTAGCTATTGTCATTAGCATTATAGCGATAAACATGTTTTTTGTCTTCATTTTGTTAATTTTTAATGGATAAATATTGGTTTATTAAAATTGGCGGCAAGCGCCGGAACCTTGTCCTTTGCCCGATCCGTTTGAGTTACCACAAGGCTTGCCACAGGAACCTTTGCCTTGCACCTGTCGCTTCCCTTTGCCTTGATTGCTGCTCAAAAACTGGGTTTGCTGTTCGGGAGTGAGAACTGAGTTTAGTTCGTTGCGGTACTTTTGATTTTCGGAATTCATTTCTTCGCTGATCTGATTTTTTACGCTCCAGTCGGTGGTGTTGCGGCGGTTTTGCCTAAGCTGATCCATCGTTTTTTGATGTTCGGTTTGAAGCGTGCTAATTTTTTCTTTTTGCCCGTCAGTCAGGTTCGAAATCTGGTTTATGCAAATGCCCCGGTTGTTGTTCCGGCCCGGATTGTTGCCTGCAAAGGCGGTTGTTGTAGCTACGGCGAGGGCAATAATAAGCCCTGCAAACCGTTTCGAACGATTTGTTTTCATAATTTTTCTATTTAAAATTGATTATTTGTTGCGGCCTCTGCCTCGCTGGTACCCGGGCTGTGGCAGGTTGACCTGGTTTTCTTTATTGAGCATTGACTGGAAAATTGTATGCAGCTTTTTCTGCTGTTCGGGAGAGCATACTTTTCTCATATCAAGATAGAATTTGGTAGTGAGCTCTTTCAACTCACGGTGGTTATTCCCAATTTCCGTTGCAATATTTTTGAGTCTGACAGTATCCGGGTTTGATTGTCCCAACTCCCCGACTATTTCCTGCCGCAATTCGGCAAGTTTGCTTTCGATGGTGCGGGCTGAACGATTGAAGGAACGGTTGATTTCGCGGATACGAGCTGTTTGCCCGTCATTCAGTCCAAGCTGGTCACGAAAGTATCGGGTTCGCTGTTCGCCCGGAACAGATGCCTGCGTAGTAAGTTCGGTCTCTATTTTCTTTTGTTCCAAAAACCGGTGATAGTAAAACGATCCGATGGTTGATAGATTGGTGGCGATCAATACGACGATCAGCCCAACCAATAAGTGTTGTTTGGTTATTGTATTCATGGCTGATTCAGTAAAAAGGTTTCAATCGGTTCTACTTCAAAATCGTCGATCAGTAACAAACTGTTGCCTGGGTTTTGCCCGTATATTTCCGAAGTTTGTTTTCCAATATAAATCCCTGAAGATATGGCAACCAAAAGGACAATAGAAAATGCTGCCGCCTGCGCCCACGAAGGCAAAAGCGAACGAGTTGGCTCTGATTTTTCGTCGAGCCGTGCCGACAACCGCGTGTAAAAAAAAGGCGAAACTTCCGGGTTCTTTTCCTGATCGATCAGTTGCAACTGGCGTTCCATCATTTCTGCAAACCGGCGGCAGTCGTCACATGTTTCGAGGTGGCGTCCAATGGCTTCCATCTTTTCGGCGCTTAGTTCGCGGCTAAGGTAAAAGATCAGGTCGGTATGGATTTCTTTGCAGTTCATTTATTGTAGCTTTAATGGTTTGACACGTTTGATTCTAAAAACTTGCGTTTCAAATGCACTTTTTTTTGTAGCACTCATAGAGTTGATCCTGTAAATTCTTTTTGGCCCGGTGTATCAGCGATTCGACCGAGCTCAGGGTAATGTTCATGATTTCGGCTATTTGCTGGTAGCTGAGGTCTTCGTATTTGTTCAGGGTAAACGCCACCCGCTGTTTTTCGGGTAGTTTATCAATGGCCTGGTGCAACAACTCACGTCGTTGCTCATCGGTTATTGCCTGATCGGTTCGGTCATCTGAGATTTCGTTCGACGCATTTCGCCCACCTTTAAATGTTTCTTCCAGATTTTGCCAGAATTTCTTTCGGCGGTTATTCCTGATGTGGTTGAGCGAACGGTTGACGGCAATGCGGTACAACCAGGTGGACAGTTTGGCATCGCCACGAAATTGTGCTGAATTGCGGAAGACTTCGAGAAAAACATCCTGTGCAATATCTTCAGCGTCAGGCTGATTGTGTACAATGCCCAGACAGGTATTCACCACCATTTGCTGGTAGGTTTCAACCAGCGTTCGAAATGCCTGTCTGTCGCCTTGCTGAATGCTGTTTATCAATTCCGATTCGCCCATTTCCCGATGTTCTGTTTTTTGTTTAGTGGGTTTGACACCTAAAGTTCGGAAAACTTGCGCGAATCGTCAAAAAAAGATTTTGAGGATTTTCAACTGATCCGGATGACTGTTTGAATTTAGATTATTTACAAATAACGTAATGGTTATCAGTTTATTAACTTGTTTTTCTGGCTTAATGGTTGCCAAATCATGTAAGAATACATGAAACACTATCCAACCAAGCAGACCGATAGCTATTAAGTGGAAAATCTATTTTTTTCAATGCTATTTGATTAAAACAGGCTGTCAATAACGCATGATGCCTTGCTATTTTTTTCCAATGTGAATTGGTTTATTCCTATTTTACTAAATGGAAGAACAACAATGTCATAAAACAAGTACAAGAACTGCTCCGCGACAAAATACGCAAAAAAGCAGGGCAACAATAAATCTCCCAGTTGTAATAGCCTATCTGTTAAAACAACCCGCTTAGGTGGCGAATGGAGGAGTTTTGATGGTGCAAAAATGATTAAAGGTCGTAAATGCCATATCGTTACAGATACAATGCGTTTGCTGCTTGCTGTTGTTGTATAGGCGGCAAATGTGCATGACAGCAAACGCGCTATTGATGTAATTGCCTTACTGAGAGGTCGGTTCGAAAGGCTGGTCAGGATCGTTGCTGATGGCGGTTATTGAGGAGGACTCATCGCGAAGACTTCGCATACTTAACAGACACCAGCGAGGTTATGATTCGACTGCGATGATAAGATTAATGCTTAATAGATTCGAAAATTAAATTTCAAACAGTCTCTGGTACAAGTCTGACAGGGTTAGGATATAGTGCAAAACTAAGTGAAGGTTTTGGTGTTTCTCTGAACTGCTAAAAATGCCTGAAAAATTTTGGTTAATTGAATTAAAGTGAGACTAAGCAATGAGAATGAAAAAATGTCGCGCTTATGTTTGTATTTTATACTGACTCAGGATTATACAATTGTAGTTCGACAGTAAAGCAACTGCCGACGTTTTTTTCGCTTTCAACCCAAATTTTTCCGTTCATTGCAGTTACAAATTCTTTACAAACCGACAGTCCTAGTCCTGTACTCTTTGCGCCTGATGTATCCCAGGTTGCTTTCTCATAACTTATTTCAAACAACGAATCGATCCTATCCTTTTCAATTCCTATGCCGGAATCTTTTATTGATATTAATGCAACCTGGTTTTTGGGTTCGTACCAAATATTTATTTGACCATTTTCTGAGGTAAACTTAATGGCATTGTTAACCAAATTTCTGCAAATGGTTTTTACCATATTTCTGTCTGCCCAAATTAGAAGATCTTTTTGTTCCAAACGATCAATCGTGATGCCTTTATCCGCAGCAATTGGCCGGTAGAGTTCAAAGCATTCGTTAAAGATCTCATTCAGGCTCAAAGCCACAAACAACGGTTTCAAATTTTCGGTCTGGGTTCTTGCCCAGATTAACAGGTTATCAGTCAAATCAAGTATCTGTTCAGTTTTCTGATCCAACATTATTTTAGTTGTATCCAGGCCATCGTAATCTTTGTCCTCGATGTAAAGACCAATCAAACTTGAAATATTGGAAATGGAAGCCAGCGGACTTCGAAGATCGTGGGCAATAATACTGAACAATTTATTTTGAGTTTTCAACGATTTTTGAAGTTTATTACGTTGCTCCGATATTTGGCTCTTCTGTTTCAGGATTCTTTTGCGTTGAAGGCGTAACAGTTTGTTTACTTTTTTATAGTAGTAAAAGAAATAAACAAATATGCCAAGAATGCCGGTTACCAATACAACAGCTACAATCAATTGGTTGCGCTGTGTTTTTTGTACTAAAATCTGGTCTTCCTTATGTTGGTTTTCTTTTTCAAGCAGGGTAATCTGGCTGTTCTTTTTCTCAGTTTCGTATTTTTTTTCGAGTTCCAGAACTTTTGAGGTTGTTTCAATTTTATACAGGCTGTCCTTTATCTGGTTATATTTCTGATAGAAACTCAACGCTTTATCTAAATTCTCAATATTACGGCTGAAGTATCCTATGTTCCAATAGGTCTGATATAAGTTATCATAGTTTGCCATAATGGCATTGGAGTTATTGATCTTCTTAGCAATTCCCATTGCCACCTCAAAGTATTTTTTTGCCTGAGAATAATCTTTTTGGTCAAAATAGATGGATCCTTGAACCCGATAGCAACGTTCAGTTTTGACCCGATCTCCAATTTTTAAATTTGCTTCCAGCGATTTTGAAATGTATTCTGATGCTTCTGTATACTTCTTTTGTCGGTAAAACAATGCGCCAAGGTTATAGGTGATTAAAGCTTGGTTAACAGGTGAATTACAATTCTTAATTTCTTCATAAGCTCTTTTAAACCACTCTTCGGTTTTGTCATATTCTTTCAGATCGGCGAAAACGTTTCCTTTATTCAAAAAGAGCGAGAACTTTTGTTTCGTATTTAGATTTTCGAAATAGTTGGTTTCAAGAATGTTAAAGTATTTCAATGAACTAGTGTTATCTTTCATTAAACGATGGATTATTCCCAGTTTATTTAAAATATCGAAACGCAAATCAAAAGGATCTTCGCTTTTTAAAAGCTTTTCGGCCTGAATCAGGTTCCCAATTGAGGATTGAAAATTGTAACTCTGTTGGTAGATCTGTGCAAGCCCGAGATGAGCTTTTATTTGTAATAAACGGTTGTTTTGTTTCTGAGTTTCTTGTAAAACATGGTTGATTACTGATCGGGCAGAATCTGGATTTCCAAGTCCGTATAATACAATTCCTTGTTCAATTCGAGCTTTCCAAACACCCTCCTGATCGTTTAGCTTAGCCGCTTTTTGCTGGATAATTTTACTTAATTCGAGAGCACTGTCCAGATTGCTTTCCGCTAATTGATGAAGTTCCACCAACATACGGTTGATTTTAGCGGAGTCATTTAATACATTTCCTTGTGAACGGCTTTCGTTACAGGTAAGTCCGAAAATAATGATTAAAACTGCGCAAAGGATTTTTTGCATCGTTGGAATAAAATTAAACCCAAATTGTAAACGATTGAGGTATAAAAATTAGGGGGTATTGCGGCAAAACAGAAAAGTGTTCATGTGTACACCTTTTCTGTTTTGGTTTTTTCAGTTTACATCGCTAAAATCAATGGATGTATTCCCTCCTTCGGCGGGACCATCTTTGCTTTCTGTAACTGATATTTCGGTACGACAAATGATTTTCTTATAATTTACCGATTTATCCAATGCAATTTCAACATTAGTCGAGAAAATTGGATTTTCCGGACCATTAACCAACCGGGTTGCATCAGAAAGTGTGATGATTACCCCCCAATATTGGTCATTAGCAGCTTTTACTTCTTCCTGACGGATGCTTATGATCGTTTGATCTTTTGTGGCGGTAACGATCACCCCAAGTAAATAAGTTCCGGCATTTTTACTTAAGCATAAATAAGGTTTGTAGGTCTTCATGGAATTGATTTTTAAAAACTTGCCTTTTAATACGAACTGTATCAACAAGCAAATAGCATAATGCTACCAAGGTAATAAAAGCAGGTTAACTCGACAAATTATTCATGAAAATAATGTTTGTTTGGATTTACGCCATGAACAGGACATTTAATCAGTTAGGCTTAGTCGATGATAAAGATATAAATGATTGATTATCAAAAAAAATATCTGCAAATAAAGTACTGACTATCAGTTGATTATTTTTCTATATTTTAATGTTTATCAGACTTTTAAGAATGGATGAAGCTCTATTCAACCAACCTGACCAATAGCCAATGGATGCTATTTTCGGTTCGAAAGGCTGGTCAGGATCGTTGCTGATGGCGGTTATTGTGGAGGACTCATCGCGAAGACTTCGCATACTCAACAGACACCGGCGAGGTTATGATTCGACTGCAATGATAAGATTAATACTTAATAGATTCAAAGATTAAATTCTAAACAGTTCCTAAGTTATCGGATCAGTAAATTACATTTTTTGCGTAGCTTTTTGTCCACGGACAATGCGCCAAACATTTGAGGCAGGTGGTGCATTTTTGCACGTCAACCAGTTGGTCGCGGTCAATGCCTTTGCTCCAGCTTTTGCCGGAGATGGCCCCGGTTTCGCATACGTCTTTGCAAATGGTGCAGTTTCCGCAACGGGATAGCATTTCAGGAGTATTTTCAAACTGAAGCGGCGCGTTGGTTAAAACGGTGCACATGCTAATGGCACTACCCCATTCGCGGGTAGTCAGCAAATCGTGTTTGCCAATCCAGCCCAATCCGGCTTTTACGGCAATCGTTTTGTGGGGCAGGGGAGTGGTGTGGTTCTTCGAATCGTAGTGACCATTTTCTTCCTGATTTTTGTCCGATTGCGACCAGGCGCGATAACCTTGTTCTTGTAGAAAATTGGTCAGTTCATCGGCAATCCTTCCCACTTCCAGTTCTTTTTGGCTAAACTCGTCGTCGTTCTGTCGGTTGGCCAAAACCAATTCGCGAACGTAATTTTCGTTGGCGGCAACCTCAGCAATAAACTCAGGAGAAAGGGACAGCCCAAATAAAATAGCGGTATTCAAGCCTCGGTTTTGTTCCGGCGAAAATTGGGAGATACTCGTGAAGCGGACAAATTTAACTCCTTTTTCAGCTAATATTTGTGTTATTTGGGTTTCCAGGCTCATAGATTAATTGTTTGGTGAGCCAAATTTATGGATTCCATCGATTTTTATACCTGAAATCAGATGTTTCTGTTGTAAAAACCAATTACTTTTAGCCGGAAGAATGCTAGTCCGGCCATGCAAACTACCGAGCTAATCAGGAATACTGTAGCAATTGAAAAGTATTGTGCAATCAGACCGGAAACAATCATCCCCAATCCCATGCCTAAATCCAAAGCGGTGTAGAGTGTTGAGTTAGCCGCTCCGCGGTTTTCTGATGTGGCCAGGTTGTTGACAATGGTCTGGAAGGTTGGGAAAACAACGCCGATGCCAAATCCGATGATTAATGCCGACGAATAGAATGCCAGGGCATTGTGCCCCAACGCCAGCCACGGAAAGCTCACAATCAGCAAACTCAGGCAAAGCGTGAGAATTCCTTTCGGTCCTTTGCGGTCGAATGTTTTTCCGGCAGCAATGCGCGAAGTGGCGATGCCGACGGCAAAAATCAGGAAGAAAAGCGAAGTGTTTTCGATGCCCATTTCGCGGCCAAACAACGCAATGAACGAGAGCAATCCTCCGTAAGTTGTCATAATGATCAGTAGATTAATGGATGGGAGGACTGATTTTTTATGAAATAGGTTGTGGACGTTGAATTCGATGTCGCGTTTGGTTGTTAGTCGCTTGGGTAACCGGATCATGTATGCTAAAATGAAACTCGCCAGACTGATGAATAAAGCCGAAAAAAACAGTTCGGAATATCCACCATGGTGGATGATAAAAGCTCCGACAACTGGCCCTACCGACATGCCCATGGTGGTTGACAGGGCAAAATAGCCAATTCCTTCGCCGCGCTGGGCCGTTGGAATAATATCTACTGCAATGGTTGAGCCCGAAATGGTGGTGACACCCCAGGTTAAGCCTTGCGAAAATCTTAGGAAAATAAGGGCTGCGATGCTTATCGCCATCAAATACCCGACAAACAATCCGGTGTAAATAAGAAGCGCGATCAGGAAAACTGTCCGGCGACCAAATTTGTCGAGCGCAAAACCCGAAAACGGGCGGATCAGCACCGAGGCAATCGTATATGCCGCCAAAACCAGGCCAACCTGCGATTTTCCGGCGTGAAGCTCGTTGACCAGATATACCGGCAAAGCCGAAATTAGTGCATAGTAAGTAATGCACATAAAGAAGTTTGAGAATGTCAGGAGTATAAAATCCTTGTTCCACATTTTCTCGTACATAGTTCCTGAACAATTTTAATTGCACTGCAAATTTATGCCGGTTGCTGGGCCAACTGTCATTGCAACAGAAATGATTTAACAACAAGCTAATGTTTGAAAGACCGGTTTCGTTCAATTGTAAACTTTGTATAAAGGACAGCTGTTTTAATAAAGCAAAAACCGGCAATTGCAATTTAGAAACTAAATTTGCCCGCAATCCGAACAACAGAAAACAAACATGTCAGAGCAGAAACCTTATTTTCCGACCTTGCGCAGCATCACTATGGCGCAGCTAAACCTGAATACCATTGTTGAAACAACGCCGCTGCAGCGAAACAACAACCTGTCGAACAGGTATGCAGCCAATGTTTTCCTAAAAAGGGAAGATTTGCAGGTAGTGCGTTCGTATAAAATTCGCGGGGCGTACAATAAAATTTCAGGATTAACCGATGAAGAGCGGGAACAAGGCGTTGTATGTGCCAGCGCCGGAAACCATGCTCAGGGTGTGGCTTATTCGTGTCAGTTACTCGGTATAAAAGGTAAAATTTATATGCCAACCACTACACCTAAGCAAAAAATTACTCAGGTAAAAATGTTTGGCAAAGACAAAATTGAAGTAGTTTTGTTTGGCGACACCTACGATGCGGCGTCGGATGCTGCTCACCGGGATTGTCTCGAAACGGGTATGGTCTATATTCATCCGTTCGACGATCCTCAAATCATCGAAGGACAGGCTACTGCCGGGGTCGAAATTTTGCAGGATTTCAGTGGTCACGTCGATTACATTTTTTTACCCATTGGCGGCGGAGGTTTGGCAGCCGGGGTGGGAGCTTATTTCAAGCAAATTAGTCCCGAAACTAAGATAATAGGTGTTGAGCCAGCCGGAGCTCCATCAATGAAAACCAGCATCGAAAAGGGCGAAGTTACCCCGCTGAAAGACATTGACAAATTTGTGGATGGTGCTGCCGTGCAAAGGGTTGGCGACATCACGTTTAAAGTTTGCCAGCAGGTTGTCGATGATATTGTTACTGTTCCCGAAGGAAAAGTTTGTACCACCATTTTGGAATTATACAATCAGGATGCTATTGTGGTGGAGCCAGCTGGCGCGTTGGCTATTGCTGCACTCGATTTTTACCGCGACCAAATTGAAGATAAAAACGTGGTATGCATGGTTTCGGGAAGCAACAACGACATTACCCGAACCGAAGAAATCAAAGAGCGCTCGTTGCTTTACGAGGGACTGAAGCACTATTTCATCGTACGCTTTCCGCAGCGTGCAGGTGCTTTGCGCGATTTTGTCGATAAAGTGCTTGGCCCGAACGACGACATTACCACGTTCGAGTACTCCAAGAAAACCAATCGAGAGCAAGGCCCTGCCCTAATTTGCATCGAACTTCAGGATAAGGATGATTTTCCCGGATTGGTGCAACGCATGGAAGAAAATGGCTTCCTTTCGGAATATGTGAATGAGCGACCTGATTTATTCCAGTTTCTGATCTAACCAATAATTGTTAAATATAGGCGGAAATTGCCGGATATCGTGGTTGACTGACGCGATTTCCCTAATTTTGTATTGTCTTCAAAAACAAAGCAATCATGCCAACAAAGCACATAGTCATTTTGGTTCCGGCTAATGTTTCAATTCTCGATGTAGCCGGACCGCTTGATGTTTTCAGCAAAGCGAAAGATTACATCCGCGAAAACTATCCTGCCATACAAGAATCTTACATCACGCATGTTTTGTCATTCGATTCGGTCAGGCAGGTGGAGACGTCTTCTGGGCTGCCAATCATTACCGAAGGTGGAATTGAGTCTGTTAACTATAAGATTGATACTATATTGGTTGCCGGAAATGCTACATTAAAGGTTATTCCTCAAAGTTTGATTGACTGGATCAAGGAGAAAACCGATAAAGTTCACCGAATGGGGTCGATTTGTGCCGGGGCTTTTGTGTTGGCCAAAGCCGGTATCCTGAACGGAAGAAGAGCTACCACGCACTGGATGGTTTGTGATAAGTTGTCTAGACAGTATCCGGAAGTAAAGGTTGAAAGTGATCCTATTTTTGTGAAGGACGGGAACATTTATACTTCGGCTGGAATTTCGACAGGCATGGATTTGGCGCTGGCACTGGTTGAAGAAGATTTTGGCCGTGATATTGCGGTTGGAACGGCCCGCCGTTTGGTCTTGTACCTGAAACGTCCTGGCAATCAATCACAATTCAGCAATATTTTGAATTACCAGAGTGTTGATTATGAGCCAATCAAGGTGATTCAGGATTGGATCGTTGACCATCTGGATGATGAATTGACGGTTGAACTACTGGCTGAAAAAGCTCTCATGAGCCCTCGAAATTTTGCGCGTGTTTTTTTGCGCGAAACAGGCATAACTCCGGCCAAGTACATCGAAAAATTGCGGTTAGAAACGGCTCGCCGCCGTTTGGAGGAAACGCGCTTAACACTGGATGAAATCTCGACAGAATGTGGTATCGGGAATGCCGATGGTTTGCGCCGTCTGTTCCTGCGCCACATGAAAACTACACCGAGCGATTATCGTAAAAGCTTTGCTACCGCTCTGGCATAGAGCTAGTCAGGGCTTCACTTTGAGTGAAACCCTGACTAATTTTCTGTTGACTATCTCCACTTGGGCTGGTACGGAATTCGTTCTCCGTCGGCAGTTGTGTATTCTTCCAGCGAATTTTCTTTGACCTGAACAACCATGTAGATCATTTCCACGTCCGACGCATTGCAAATACCCCTCAATCCCTGGGGAGCGACTCGGATGACACTTCCTTCACTTATTTCGAAGCAGTCGTCGTCAACCTGGAAAAAACCGGACCCTTTTAATATGATGTAGGTTTCTTCGTTCTTTCGGTGTTTATGGAAATAAGGCTGTTCGGTATGAGGTTGCAGCGAATTAAACGAGATTTCTGAGCCTGTAGCTCCGGTTACATCCTTTAAAAAGACTTTTCCTTCAATGTTCTTTTTGCTTACCGGGTGAATTAACGAATAATCCCTGACTTCATTTAATTCGCCAAGGTTCACGGCTATGTAACTGGCATTTTCTGATATTTTTTCTATCTTTTTCATTTTCTGTGGTTTTACATATTTATGTTGACATCATGTATATATTCAGGGTTTCACTTAAAGTGAAGCCCTGAATAGCGCTTAAAGTGAAGCCCAGGCTGGTTTTCTGCCCAATTATAGCGTTGCAAAATACACGACGGTGCGCACCATTTGCGATACGAACGACATTTCGTTGTCGTACCACGAAACGGTTTTTACCAATTGTTTGTCGCCAACGGTTACGACTTTGGTTTGAGTAGCATCGAAAAGCGAACCGAAGCTCATGCCGATTACATCGCCTGAAACAATGGGGTCTTCGGTGTAGCCAAACGATTCGTTAGCGGCCATTTTCATGGCTGAGTTAATTTCTTCGACGGTTACTTGTTTCTCAAGAATCGTGAATAATTCAACCACTGAACCGGCATTGACAGGCACACGTTGCGACGAGCCATCGAGTTTGCCTTTCAGTTCAGGAATAACCAGCCCAATAGCTTTTGCGGCTCCTGTTGTGTAAGGCACAATATTATCGGCTGCCGCGCGTGATTTGCGGTAGTTCACTTTCGGGTCGGGGGTGTCCATCAGCGGTTGTGAGTTGGTGTAGGCGTGAATGGTAGTCATTTGCCCGGTTATTATTCCAAACTGATCATTCAATACTTTGGCCATTGGCGCCAGACAGTTGGTGGTGCACGATGCGCAACTGATCAGTTGGTCTGCGGCGTTCAGAATTTCGTGGTTCACGTTATAAACCACCGTTTTTACGTCTTTGTCCGATGGCGCGGAGATGATTACTTTTTTGGCTCCTGCCGCTAAATGTGCCGAAGCTTTTTCCTTCGATTCAAAAATTCCGGTACATTCCAGCACCAAATCAACCTGATGTTTGGCCCAGGGTAAATTTTTGGGGTCGCGTTCGGCATACACGGTAATTGTTTTTCCGTTAACAACCAGTGCATTTTCGGTGTGGCTGATGTTGGCTTTAAAAGTTCCCTGCACTGAGTCGTATTTCAGGAGATAAGCCAACATTGAGGGTGCACTTAAATCGTTGATGGCAACTACTTCCAGTTGATTGTTTTTGGTGATTTCGCGGAAAGCCAGACGCCCGATCCGGCCAAATCCATTAATGGCAACTTTAATCATGCTTTTGTTTTTTTGATGTGAATACTTTGTTTAATTGTTTACAAAGGCAAAGTTACGATACAGATTTAATGTCTGAAATGACAACTTTCCGTTAATTACTGCCAGATTGATGCGCCCGGTTTATTGTTTCAACCCAACGGATTTAGACCTGGTTTCAGGAGCGTTTCATCGTGAACTAATCGTAAACTCAGATGCAATTTTCGCAATAAACCTGAACTGTTACCGCATTTCTATGTGGTAAGGCTTATCTTTGTTAAGGAACAGCAAACTTAGGATGACGGTTTCCCCGAAAAACGGATGTTTCCTGAATAGCGTTTTGTTTTCCCTTCCGTCTCCTGATTCTCAAATTTTAACGCTTAAAATTATGGATTACCTGGGCCTATATAATTTGCTGGATAAGAAAGTCAACCTGAAGGCTGACAAGATTGTGGTCGATGAGTTTGTGACCGTAGTAAATTCGTCGTTCAAATCGAAAAACTGGACGATCCTGCAAGGTGATCAGCCACTTATGTGTGCCGAACATGAGCTTGGATTTAATGATGATATTTTTCGTACTGATCTCGGATATAAGGAGGAAGGTCTCGATTTGATTGATTCGGAAGTCAACGAAAACAAGGAATTCATCTTCCATATTTTTGTGCCACAGCAAAACCGGAGTGAGAAAGAGGCCATTTTGCTGATGCACGGGTTTAACGAGAAATCGTGGAAAAAATATTATCCCTGGGCTTATCGTCTGGCTCGTGATACGGGACAATGCGTGGTGCTTTGCCCGATGGCTTTCCACATGAACCGTGCACTTTCGGCCTGGAGCGACAGGCACCTGATGCACCAGGTGAGTCAAACCCGAAAAGAGCACTTCCCGGATCTGCTTCAGTCGTCGTTTTCAAACGTGGCGATCAGCACCCGGTTGCAATCCAAGCCTCAGCGCTTTATATGGTCTGGTTTACAGACCTATCACGATATTGTGCAGTTTCTCGATGAGGTAAAGGAAGGGAAATATCCGCCGCTCACCGGGCAAATGCAGTTTCATTTTTTTTCGTATTCCATCGGCACTTTTCTTTCTGAAATTCTGAAACTGACCGATCCCAAAGGCTATTTCGCGCATTCGAAATTACTGGCTTTTTGCGGTGGCCCAACATTTAACCGGTTGACACCCGTATCGAAGGCAATTCTGGACAGTGAGGCCAATGTGGCTTTGTATTCCTACCTGGTTGAACACCTGGAGAGCCATTTGAAACACGAAAAGCGACTGTACCACTACATGGAAGAACATCCTGAGGGAAGATATTTCCGCATGATGCTCGATTTTAAGGTGAGGCGCCAGGAGCGCGAAAAACGTTTCCGGGAAATTAGTGCAGATATTTTTGCCATTGCACTTGCCCAGGACGAAGTTGTTCCCGCTTACGATGTGGTAAGTACGCTGCAAGGTGCGGCCCACGATATACCAACTCAGGTTATTATCGCTGATTTTGATTATTCCTATTCGCACGAGAGCCCATTTGTCAACAAGGAGAATATTCGCGAAAAAGTGGATGCTGCTTTCAATCAAACGTTCGATCGGTTTTGTGCGTTTTTAACCGGTCGAGAAGTTCGATAGAATTTTTCTTCTGAAATTGGGTTGGCGGATATACTGGTTTATTGAGGGTAAACCATCGGGTATTTGGCCGTTGTTGCACCGGTTGCTATTTTTTTGAGTTTGGCGTCGATCACTCTTCTTACCAAAGGGCCAAGATGATCGATATACAGGATGCCGTTGGTGTGGTCATACTCGTGCTGTATTATTCGTGCTGTCGTTCCTCCAAACGAACCGATTTGCTTTTCAAAGTTCTTGTTATAGTATTCAATCGCAATATACCAGGGTCTTTTCACCCTTTGCGAGAGGCCGGGAAGGCTCAGGCAACCTTCCTCGTCGTTCCACAGTTCGCCAAAACGATTGATAATACGCGCATTTATAAACGTTTCGGTAATCCCGGTGTCGTCGGATTCAAAATATTCGTGCCGTATTTCCGGATCAAGCAGATTGTAAGTCGATTTGCTGTCAACAACAAATAACCTGATGGGTTCGCCAATTTGCGGAGCTGCCAGCCCACAGCCATTCGCGGTGTACAACGTCTCCCACATATTTTCAATAAGTCCGTTCAAATTTGGATGATCGGATTGAATGGGTTCGCAGGTTTGTCTCAAAATCCGGTTTCCATAAGATAAGATGGGTAGGTTCATTTATTTTTTCAACAAATGTCCGAAGAAGTTTTTATTTGTGAAATGAACCCGGGTTAACAAATTTGCCTCCTGATGCGGCTCAATGCCTGGGGGGTAATGCCAATGTACGATGCTATATATTTCAGGGGAATTTGCCTGATGATGTGCGATTGGGTGGAGAGTAAATTTAGGTACCTTTCTCTTGCCGAATATTTTAGGAGCGAAATTTCACGCTTGCTTTTTGCCAGATATAAGTATTCCGCAATTAAACGCCCCCAGTAGTTGCCGGTATGGGTCTGGACGTATATTTTCTGAAGATTGTCGTACGAGATGCTCCATACCGTGGTTTGCACCAGCGTTTCCTGTTCGTATTCCGAGGGTTGTTGAGTAAGAAACGAATCGAAAGCACAGGTGAACTCCTTATCGAAACTAAATCCGAAAGTCAGTTCATTGTTGTCGCCCGGTATATAAGTTCGAATTACACCTTTCTCGATAAACGACAAATAGCGGTCGGTCTCGCCCAGCCTTACCAGCTGCGTTCTTTTGGGCAGAATGCGTTTTTCGAAGTACGAAGCAATCAGTTGCCATTCCTGCTCGCTAAGTGTTGTTAGTTGTTCGATATATTCCTTGATGTAGCCCATGTAAATGATTTAAGTAATAGGAAAAATTCATTGTCGTATTTTAATGTACTCACCCCAACGTCCGCAAGACGGCCGTTCCCCACCTTCTCTTTTCTGAAAGAGAGGAGGAAGCCTGAGCTTGTCGAAGGCGAGGGTTAGTCAGTATAAAAATACGAATATAAGTACGACATTATTTTTCTCATTACTTAGTATTCATTTAGCTGGTGAAAATATAGAATTAGGTTTAGAATACAGAGCCTCTTTTGCAATCAAGTTATTCGAAGTTTTAATTCACACAGGACACCAAAGGATGCCCGTTTCTTTCCAATTTGTTTCCTTTGTATGTAATTTCAGAAACTATCTAAAATGAGTAAATTAATGAATAATCAATCTCCTTTTTCAGGATTTCCGGGCAAGCAGGAGTTGCTCGATCAACAAGGCGCCGATACCCAGGTACTGTTGGTCAACGGTCATTTTCACACGCCGTTCTCGTTCAGTGCGTTCACCGAAATTGAGCAGGCTTTCCGCATGGCTAAGGACGAAGGCGTTCAGGTATTGGGCGTCAACGATTTTTACACCACTGACGGCTATTCGGAATTTGCCGAACTGGCCGCCAAATACAAAATTTTTCCGCTGTTCAACATCGAGTTTATGGCCTTGCAGCGCGATTTGCAGGAAGCTGGCGTTCGCGTCAACGATCCGGCTAACCCTGGGCGCACCTACATGAGCGGGAAAGGTTTGAGCCACCCATTTACAATTGGTGCCGATGCGTTGGCTTTGTTGCAACAGGTTCAGCACGAGAGCAACGTGCAAACTGCCGAAATGGTGAATAAGCTGAATACTTTCCTGGCCGAACTGAATGCCGGAATCAGTTTTACTTTTGACGAACTGAAAGCCAAATATGCCAAAAACATGCTGCGCGAACGCCATATTGCCAAAGCGCTGCGCATGGCCATCGACGAAAAATTTACTTCTGAAGAAGATAAAAAAGCATTCTATGTTCAGGTTTTTTCAGGAAAAGAAGTGAAATCGAAACTCGACGATGTAGCCGGACTGGAAAACGAAATCCGCGGAAACCTCCTGAAAGCGGGCGGTAAAGCGTTTGTGGCCGAAGATCCGAAAGCTTTCCTGAGTCTGGATGAGGTGAAAAAAGTGATCATCAGCGCCGGAGGTATTCCTTGCTACCCGGTATTGCTCGACGATCCGAAAGGCGTTTGCACCGACTTTGAAGCCGACGCCGAAAAACTGTATCAAATGCTGGTTGACCGCAATATTTTCAGCATCGAACTGATTCCCGGACGCAACGATTTCCATATCCTGAAGAAATTCGTGCAGTTCTTCCGCTCGAAAAACTTCCTCGTTTCGTTCGGTACCGAACACAACACGCCGCAGCTCGATCCGGTCAAAGTAAGCTGCCGCAACGGTGTTGAACTTGACGAAGAACTGAATCAAATTGGTTACGAAGGCGCCTGCATCATTGCGGCCCACCAATACCTGATTGCCAAAGGCGACGAAGGTTTCCTCCGCGCCGACGGCTCCGGCAAAACCGCCGAATACGATGCCTTTGTGAAATTAGGCAATGCGGTAATTAAAAATTTCATAAAATAATCTGATTCTTTTTGCCAGCAGCACGAAGCCAGCTGCTAGCTGCTAGCTACTGGCTACTAGCAAAAAGACTCGCAACTCGTAACACGTAACTCGAAACAAAAAAAAATGAAACCCGAAATTCAACAATTAATCGAAATATCGCAGTACTACGGCAAACAGAAAGATTTTGTGATTGCCGGTGGCGGAAATACCTCGTATAAAGACGAAAATCATTTGTATGTGAAAGCCAGCGGGTATAGTCTGGGCACCATCGGCGAAGATGGTTTTGCACAGCTCGACCGTAAAGCGCTTCAGGAAATAGCCGCAAAAACCTATTCCGAAGATGTAATGGAACGCGAAAACCAGATCAAAAACGACCTGCTGAAAGCTCGCGTTTATCCCGAAAAAGGACAGCGTCCATCAGTTGAAACTTCGTTGCACGATTTGCTGGCTTACCGCTTTGTGGTGCACACGCACAGCACCATGGTAAACGGACTGATGTGCAGCGTGAATGCCGAGCGACTGACAACCGTGTTGTTTGGCAGCGCAGTGGTTTATGTACCCTATGTCGATCCGGGCTACATCCTGTTTAAGGAGGTGGAAAACCGCATCAATGCCTATAAAGCGCGCACGGGTAACGAACCAAAAATCATTCTGCTGCAAAATCATGGCATTTTCGTAGCTGCCGATACCATTGAGGAAATTCGCGAAATATACACCGATGTGATCAGCATTCTGGGTGGCGCCATTGGCGGGATTGAGCCTGTCGATGTTTTGCCTGTCGATCCGGCTGCGGCAAAAATTGTTCCGGCTATCCGCATGTTGCTTTCTGAAAATGGCCTGAAAACCCTGAAAGTGGTGAACAATTCGTATTACGAACGCTTTCTTTCTTCCGAAAAAGAATTTCAGAAAATTGCCCTGCCGTTTATCCCCGATGGCATTGTGTATTGCAACTCGTCGTTTGTGTATGCCGAATACAAAGGAAATGCGGAAGCTTTGCTCGACACCCTTTCAGGAAAAATAAAAACTTATACTGAAACACAGCCCAAAGCTCCGAAAATCATTTGCATCAAAGGCATTGGTTGCATCCTGGCCAACGATAATGCACAGGCGGTTGCCACTTTGGAAGATGTGATGATGGACACCTGCCTGATCAGTTTATACTCCGAAAAATTTGGCGGACAAAGCCCGATGACTCCCGCTCAGGTTCAGTTTATCGATACCTGGGAAGTGGAACAATACCGCAGCGCCATCGCGATGGGCTCAACTGCCGGTCGTGTCGATAAAAAGATTGCCATCGTAACCGGAGGCGCTCAGGGTTTTGGCGCCGGAATTGTGGAAAACCTGATGGAAAATGGGGCCAACGTGGTGATTGCCGACCTGAACGATGAGCTGGGCCGCAAGTTTGCAGATTCGCTCAATGCCGGGGAAACGCAAGAACAAAGCGCATTTCGTGAAAGCCGATGTGTCGAATGCCGCTTCGGTGGAGAACCTTGTTTTTGAGACCGTTTGCGAGTTTGGCGGACTGGATGTGTTCATCAGCAATGCCGGAATTTTACGTGCCGGTGGCCTGGACGAAATGACTCCGGAAACCTTCGAACTAATGACCAAGGTAAATTATTCGGCTTATTTCCTTTGCTCAAAATACGCTTCGGCGGTGATGAAACTTCAGAATAAATTTAAACCTGATCATTTTGCTGACATTATTCAGATCAACTCCAAATCGGGATTGAAAGGTTCGAACAAGAACTTTGCTTACGCCGGAGGTAAATTTGGCGGAATCGGGTTGACTCAGTCGTTTGCGATGGAGCTGATGCCTTCAAAAATCAAGGTGAACTCAGTTTGTCCGGGTAATTTCTTCGATGGCCCGCTGTGGTCCGATCCCGAAAAAGGACTGTTTGTTCAGTACTTAAAGGCTGGAAAAGTTCCCGGCGCTAAAACTGTTGACGACGTGAAACGTTTCTATGAAGCGCAGGTTCCGGCAGGCCGCGGTTGCACGCCGCTCGACGTCATGCGCGCCGTGTATTACATCATCGAGCAGGAATACGAAACCGGCCAGGCCGTGCCAGTGACTGGTGGACAAAATATGCTTAATTAGCCGCTGGCAGCTGGCAACTTGCATCTGGCAAAAAAAAGTGTGATTTGAGCATTTGATATAATAGAAACAGCAACTTGCAACTAGCAGCTTGCAACTGGCAAAAAGCCAGAAACTAGCTGCCAATTGCTAGTAGCAAAACTAAAAGCCTATGTCCTACAAGAATCTTGAAATATGGCAATTGGCTCGTGAAGTAGCGGTCGAAATACACGAGATGACGTTGAAGGATTTGCCTTCGTTTGAAATGTACGAAACCGGATCGCAAATCAGAAGATCATCCAAAAGTACCCGTTCAACAATCGTTGAAGGTTATGGAAGACGAACGTATCAGGCCGAATACTTTAAATTTCTGACTTATGCCATCGGATCTAACGACGAGACGATTGATCATTTGGAGAGTCTCTGGGACACAGGTTCATTAAAGAATAAAGAAAAGTTTGAATCCATTCATTCTAAATGTGAAATGCTTGGCAAAAAGCTGAATAATTTTTTAAAGCATTTTGAAAGGAAATGAAAGCTTCTGGCTACTAGCAGCTAGCAACTTGCAAAAAGCCAGTAGCCAGTAGCCAGTAGCCAGCCGCCAGTAGCCAGTAGCCAGCCGCCAGCCGCCAGAAGCTAATTGCCAGTTGCTGTTGATAAAAGAGATAACGTTATTCAAATAGAGAATATGAAAACCAAAGCAGTTCGTTTATACGGAAAAGAAGATTTGAGATTGGAAGAGTTTGAACTTCCAGCCATCACGGCCGACGAAATTTTGGCCAAAGTAGTGTCCGACAGTATTTGCATGTCATCTTATAAAGCCGCCAAACAGGCTACCGACCACAAACGTATTCCAAATGATATTGCGGAGAATCCGATCATCATTGGTCACGAGTTTAGCGGCGAGTTGGTCGAAATTGGCGACAACTGGAAACATAAGTTCAAAGCCGGACAAAAGTTCTCCATTCAGCCGGCCATTTATTACGAAGAAGGTCCGGTAGGCGTGTTGAGCGCTCCCGGCTATTCGTACCAATACATTGGTGGCGATGCCACGTATGTGATTATCCCGAAAGATGTGCTGGTGCAGGATTGTTTGCTGGCTTACGACGGCCCGGGCTTTTATCCCGCTTCGCTGGCCGAGCCGCTTTCGTGCGTGATTGGCGCTATGCATGCCAACTACCACACTACACCGGGTTCATACATTCACAAAATGGAAATTGTGGAGAACGGTAAAATGGCGATTCTGGCTGGCGTTGGACCGATGGGTCTGGCTGCTATCAATTACGTCATTCACCGTGCCGACCGTAAACCGGCATTGTGCGTGGTTACCGACATCGATCAAACGCGTTTGGATCGTGCCGCTTCGATTTATACCGTTGCTGAAGCAGCCAAGCGTGGCATTGAACTGGTTTACCTGAACACCAAAATTGAAGAACCCGTGGCCAAACTGAAAGAACTTTCAGGCGGAACCGGTTACGACGATGTATTTGTGTTTGCTCCCGTTGCTCCGGTGATCGAACAGGGCGACGCCATACTGGCTTTCGATGGCTGTCTGAATTTCTTTGCAGGCCCGTCTGATCCAACCCTTCAGGCCAAAATGAATTTTTACAACGTGCATTACGCCTACACCCATATTGTAGGAACTTCAGGAGGAAACACCGACGACATGAAAGAAGCCTTGCAGGTAATGACTGCCGGGTTGGATCCTGCCGGACTGGTAACCCACATTGGCGGACTGAATGCCGTGGCCCAAACCACCCTCGATTTGCCGCACATTCCGGGAGGAAAGAAACTGATTTATACGCACCTCGAAATGCCGCTGACTGCCATTGCCGATTTTGCAGAACTGGGTAAAACCGATGCCAAATTTGCCAAACTGGCCGAAATCTGCGACCGTCATCAGGGCCTTTGGTCGGTTGAAGCTGAAGAATATTTGCTGAATTAGTATCAGGAATTGGAAAGAGTCATTGGTCATTAGCGAAGATTTTTGCTAATGACTAATGACTCTTTCCTTTTTTATCTTAAGTCTCCCGTCTATTATCTAAAATCTCCCTTCTTTTTATCCGTTGCTTGCCGCGCTTGCCGTATCTTTGCACCCATAAACAATTAGATACAAAACAATGATTTACATGGCCGACACAGCCGACCTGGACGAACTCCGGAAGCTGTATGTATTTTTTCCCCTCGAAGGCGTAACAACTAACCCTACCATTCTTAAAAATTCAGGATATAAACTAACTGTTGCCGTTGAAGGCATTCAGGAATTGGTCGGAACCGGTATGGTTCACGTGCAAATGGCATCTTCGGAAACCGACGATATGGTACGCGAAGCCAAAAAGTACCGCAGTTATTTCGACTTTGGCGATAACTTCTACGCCAAGATCCCGGTAACTCCCAGTGGCTACAAAGCCATGCGTATCCTGAAAGATGCTGGTATCAATGTGACTGCCACAGCTATTTTTACCCAGCAGCAGGCCTTGGTGGCCATGAAAGCCGGTGCCGATTTCGTTGCCCCGTATGTCAGTCGTTTGGATAATATTTCTTCGCATGGCATCGAAGTGGTGGGCGATATTGTGCAAAACATTCAGGAGTACGGGCTCGATAGCAAAGTGCTGGCTGCCAGCTTTAAAACGGTTGACCAGATTTACCGGACCAGCATGGCCGGGGCACATTCGGCAACCATTAGTCCCGAGCTGTTGCACCAGTTGATTAAACACCCGATGACAGACATCAGCGTGAAACAGTTTGAAGCCGACTCCGAAGGCTTGTACGATATCGAATTCTAGGAAAATTTCCAGATATAATTCATTCAAAACTCACCCCAAGCCCCGCCTGGGGTGCTTTTCCCCTCTCTTTACAAAGAGAGGGGGGAGGCAAGCGAAGCGAGCCTGGGGTGAGTTTTTTTATTATTATAAGAATTGATTTTGGATTTTACCTGAAAGGGTGGAGTCCTTTTCTGTTTTTACACCTTGCCTGTTGAATTTGTCAATTATTCTTTGCCGTCTGCTTTAGCTGACGGATTAGGCAATTGTAATATTTTTTTTCTTTTCGTGTATTCTTCCGAACTTTTTTTACTTTCGTGGCTTATATATGTAAAAACATAGATAAGTGTATATGAAAGAAATTCTCTTGACCTTAGTTTTCATCCTTGCGGCTTTTTCTGGAGCCAAAGCCCAGACGGTTCAGGATGTGGATGCTTTAAAATTTAAGGAGTTGATCGATAAAGGCAACTGTTTGCTGCTCGATGTACGTACACCGGGCGAATACTCAACGGGGCACATTGCCGGGTCAACCAACATCAATATTGCCGATCCGGAGTTCGCTTCGAAAATCAAATTGCTCGATAAATCGAAAACCTTGCTGATTTATTGTCTGTCGGGCAGCCGGAGCGATGCCGCAGGCCAGTACATGAGTCGCCTGGGTTTTCAGAAAATATACACCTTGCAGCGCGGACTGATTAACTGGAACCGCGCAGGTTTGCCGCTCGAAACCAGCGGACGTGCCGTGGCCAGTTCGGCGGCTACCTACACCGATCAGGCATTTAATCAATTACTGAAAGATAATAAACTGGTGCTGGTTGACTTTAACGCCACCTGGTGTGCACCGTGCAAGGCCATGATGCCGGTTGTTGAGAAGATTTCGACCGACTTTAAAGGCAAAGCACATGTGGCTTTGGTTGATGTTGAAGCCAATAAAGCCATTTTCAACGCGCTGCAAATACAGTCGATCCCGGGTTTTGTGCTGTTTAAAGACGGTAAAAAAGTGTGGACCTACAACGGAATCATTTCGTATGCTGATTTGTCGGGCGTGATCAAAAAGTACCTCTGAACCCGCAAATAAGTTGCATGGAATAGGGTTTAAGGATTCCGTCCGGCAAGGACGGGATCCTTTTTTTTGATACCAATAGCCTGGAATGTGATGAATGTTGTAACAGAGGTTCCACCTATTGATGAAACCTCTGGTATAATCGAAATTTATGGGAGTGTAAATTAAACTCTGTCTGGTAATTTATTCATTCAATTCAAAACTACTGTTTTTTTTGATTCCAACTCTTAAATGCTTTTTTGAACCTGGAATAAAATTGGACAAGGGCGGCGGAGGCACGGAGCCGTTCATATACCCTTGACCGATTTTAGGCCGGGTTCTTTCTTTGCGTTTGAGATTGGGTATCAAAGGTCTATCATCATCCGCTCTCCAAATCGGATATACAGTTGCTGTGCCGTTATCGCCCAATTTTGAAGCGGTTGTGTCCATTTTTTCGAGATATTTTCGGTTGCCAGGTAAATCAGCTTGAGCAGCGCCATATCGTTGGGAAAGACCCCCTTGGTTTTGGTTACTTTCCTTACCTGGCGGTGGAAGCCTTCGACAGCGTTGGTCGTGTAAATCAGGCGACGGATATGCTCGTCATAGTTAAAATAGACCGTTAGCTTCTCCCAGTTGGTATGCCAGGATTTCAGGACAACCGGATATTTCTTGCCCCAAATTTCGTCCAGCTTGAGCAGCTCATCTTCGGCCTGCAACTTGTTTGGAGCCTGATAAACGCATTTAAGATCTTTCATAAATGCCTTCTGGTCTTTGGAGGCCACGTATTTCAAGGAGTTTCGTATCTGGTGTACTACACACGATTGTATCTCAACTTTGGGGAAAACTGTGGCAATAGCCTCTGCAAACCCGATCAGGTTGTCGATGCAGGCAATCAAAATATCTTTCAACCCCCTGGATTTCAGATCGGTTAAAACGCCAAGCCAGAAGTTTGCCCCTTCGCTTTCTGAGATATACATCCCGATCAGTTCTTTCCGACCGTCCTTGTTAACGGCCAAAACATTGTAAACAGCACGGCTTACCACCCGGCCACCATCTTTGACTTTATAGTGCATGGCATCAAGCCATACAATCGTGTATAGGGATTCCAACGGGCGTGATTGCCATTCTTTTACCTTGGGGATGATCCGGTCGGTGATTTCGCTCAACGTGGTATGCGATATTTCAACATCGTACATTTCTTCTATATGTGAAGAAATGTCCCGGAAACTCATCCCAAGTCCATATAAACCAATGATTTTAGGAGCAAGGTTGTCTGCCAAAACTGTTTCTCGTTTCTTGACGATCTCGGGACTGAAACTGCTGTGACGATCCTGTGGCGTTTCAATAGTAATATCTCCGGCTAGGGTCTTGAGCGTTTTGCGCCCTTTCCCATTGAGCTTATTGCCTTTACTTCGCTCATTTTCATCCAAATGACCTGCCATCTCGGCGGCAAGGGCAGTTTCTATAAACTGTTTTAAAAGTGGAGCAAAAGCTCCCTCTTTTCCTGTTAACGACTGGCCCGAACGTAATTGCTCAAGGGCTTTGGCCTGCATGGCCTTGTATTCTTCATTCATAATTGCTGTTTCCATCCAATACAAGTATAAAGGTTTTTTTGTATTAGACAGAGTTCAGTTTACAGCCTCAAATTTATGACTTGGGCTCGTCCGGGGTGGCGTTGTCGTTCGGCTTTGGGGTTTCGCCGTCGGTGAGCAGGAACAAATTGTACATGGCGGCATCGTTCTGGAAAACGAGCTTGGCACACTGGCAAACCAGCGCCATCTTTTCCCAAACCGCGTTCATGGCAGTAATGCGTTGATGGGTGGTTTCGGTTCGGTCTTTCTTTGCATTCTGATAGACACCATCCTGTGTGATGATTTTTTTTGCAATGGTCTCAAGTGCTTCAATATCTTCATATCTAAGCCCTTTTGCAATCAAAGCCTGTTGGTATTCGGGCTTCAAAAGCTGGGTGTGAAGCGTGCGAAGCAATACTGGTAGTTTAAGCTGGCTGTTTCTCACCGAATTGTATTGTGGCTGACCCAGCATATACATTACCTCCGGGTTGTTGGGGAAGGCGAGCTGTGCGTAAAGCATTGCTGTCTGAAAGAGAGTTCGTCCTTGATCCATCAGGTTTTCGAGGGAGACGGTCTTGCTGACTTGTTCGCTTACTGTCGCATAATCGGGCGGTACAGCCCTTGCGAGTAATATACATTGAGCCCAATCGGCAGCAAACGGGTCGTGCAGTTGCGGGAAGCGTTCAATAAATGCTGTTTTGTTTTTCTGAAACGAATCTAATAATACATCAGATTGTTGTAGCATCTCTTCATCAGTTTTATTGAAGAGTCGGGTTTCTTCTTTGGGGTGTTTCATTGTTTTAAAAGTTTAGAGATTAATAAAAATATACAACTAATAACTTGTCAAATACTTGACGAGCTAATTTAACAAATATTGATATGATTACCTAATAATATTCAAATTTATTTTTGATTTTTTTTGAAAGATGGAAGGGTTCATTTTTTTTCGGATTCGCTTTTGTACCGTCGAACGCCGGATCGACGAACCAGATCGGCCAATCGGAGATATTCGGCAGCACTCCGGGGCAGTGTGACACTGCTCCGAGGCAGTACATCACTACTCCCGAGAAGTCCATCACCGCTCCGGAGCAATTCGACGGCACTCCGAAGATGTTCGTCACCACTTCGAAGATGTTTGCGACCCTCGCAAACATCTTCGGAATGGCGATGCAAAGCTTCGAAACGGCGAACCCGATCGTCTATCCGGCGGGTAATTTCTTCGGAGGGGCGGAGGGAAGGAGTGAGGCTATCCTTTTATAACTGCGCGGTAATTTATTGGAGTAACATGACAGATGGTGTCCAGTCCGCCGTTGCGAATAAACATCTTAGCGTCATCTTCAAAATTAAACAGACGGTAGAGATGAAAATTTGAAGAATGTTCCTGAGAAAAATCCAGTTCGTTTCTTGAAAAATAGAAGGGAGTTTCTTTGCCCAATTTGGTTGTTTTTACCTCAATGTATTTGTCCTTGCCATTGAGTTGCTTGGAAAGAATATCGAACCCGGCACCATCTCCTTCTTCTTTTGAAATCCACCGGATTTGTTCGGCAAATTTTTCTTTTCCGCTCCTGATTAAATGCCATTTCTCGTATTCCAGAACCAATTCTTCACCTGAGTTCCCCAGATTCCGATTGTTTTGCTCGCGTTCCAAATAATTAATTTTGATTGGATTCCTTTTATAGATGGCTTCCGGTTCTGAAACCTGAGCAAGAATTGGCTCATCAAATACAAACTTTTCAAAGTTGATTATTTTCTTCGGCTGAAGAATCTCTTTTTCAGCGAAAACCTTAAACTGATTTTCAATTGATGGTTTCTGAATCAAATATTCAATGACTTTATCTTCAAGTATTTTCTGGTAATTAAATCGGGGAAGATACCCTTTGATATAAGGCTGACCTAAATTGATTAATACTGCACTAATATTTTGATGTTTGAATTCAACTGATCCTTCGGAACGATTAACCAACAATGGAAGTATTGCCCTTCGATGTACTGCTTTTGAATAGGCTTCTCCGTTCAACTCCGCAGAGAACATATTAAAGTAATCGGCAACGATTAGCTCTACTTCAATATCGGACCAAGAATCAATTTTCATTTTTCTCTAATGATGAGAGATAATCTTTTACTTTAAGCATGATTTCATACCTTGGAATCTCAAATATTTCTTCTGAAATACGAGCATCAACCTCAAAAAGAATTTTCTTCAAATCTATGCCCTCATTTGTGCCAGAATCAACAGTATTTAATGCTTTTGAACTATAAAATTCTCCAAAACTATTTTGGATTTTAACGGTCTCTAAAGGAAGATTTGCAGTTAAAACATTAATCATTCTATTAAGAAAGGCAACAAGATACCATAATTCACCATCTGTTTGTGGACAATTATAATCTGCAATGGAATATAATTTGAACTCACCTTTGGTATTCCTGAAGTTGTGAGCAATTATCTCGTTTCTAAAATTCTTCAAATCGCTCCAACGATTAATTGCTTTACGTGAAGGTTTTACGACCTTTTTAATCAATTGGATTTTAGTACTATATTCTGTCTCTGTTAGGATACCAAGAATTTTATCCCATTCTTCAAGAAAAGAGCACGATTTAAGGATTATTTGAAACCAAAGTGATTCAGAAATAGCCTCATCTATCATTATTGCACTCTTGTCTGGTATTGCTAGTGACTTTCTTGTTGATGAATTCTCTGATAAATGATCTTCATAATAAAATAGAGCTTCCAAATTCTGTTCAATCATTACATAAAGTGATAACAAAATAGAAAGTGATTTTTCAAGTTTATTCATCGTTTATGATCTTCTTAACCACTCTGAATGATCCATGCCTACTCTGGAAAGGTTAGCAGCAAAATTATTAGCTATAAACTGGGCAAAATCATTTTTTAGTTCAGCAATCCATATCATCTTCAGATTATCCTGTTTTAGGAACTTATGATAGTCATTTTCTTGAAAACTTAGAATCTTGTTTTCACCATTAGTTTTAAACGACATTAAGCGACTACTGTAGACTTTATAATCGATGATTAACTTTTCTCCATCAAACAGGACAATATCAAAACGATCCGCACTTCCTTTATATAATCTTAAAAAGAGAAAATCTCTTGATTGAGTACTAATCCTATTACTATCACATTTGGGTTGAATGCACAACCAATAATTAGGATTCTTTTTATCTTCTTTTAGAATGGTTCCTTGTGATAAGATCTTTTCAGATTTATCATTTAAGGATTTTAATGTTGTCAGGATTGCAAATTCTTGATTCGCATTATCTGCTTCCGCCTTGTCGTTGGTATAAAATGTAGTTAAATTTTTGTGACAATTTCTTGAAAAAAAGATTTTCTGGTCTTGGGTAACATCGTTTCCTAAAAAATAGTTCTCAATGCCAATGGTTGTGATTTTAAATAGCATTTCTCCAGTTACCTTTTCTGGTATTTCAAAATTTAAAGACTCCTTGTTCTCGAATATAAAATCAGAAGTCCAATCAGTATATTTTTCAACAAAATACGATTTAATGGTATCTTCTTCTTGAACAGCATTTGATTTGATTATTGATTTTATCTCACTTCCCAACAAATCAGTTATGTGATCCAAGGAATCAGAAGAGTTTGGCAGTAACGATTTATGACTTAAATACGCAGGGTCCAATTTTTTACTAAAAACCGCTAACAGTCTATGAATATTTCTGTCTATTGCAATTATTGCTTGTAAAGCGGTATTTGAAACAAGTCCCTTTGTTATTTCTGTAAATTCTTCAATTATCCTATTTGGAAGCTCTTCATCTGAAACGGTTGTTGCTGATTTTTCTCCATTTTCTTTTTCCAGAACGACAATCTTCGAATGCCCAAATTTGAAAACACATTCAATATTCTCTGGAATTTCATTAATTACTCCTTCTTTCCTGAGTTCAGGCAGTATTGTTTGGGACAATAGGTTCTTGTATTGTTTTTTATCATTTGTGAAAATGACATATAATCTTAATTCCGGCTGTTGAGAATTCTTTATCACAGATAACAATAACTCTCTGGCTTTTCTACCATCATCATGGTGCATTTGCCAATCTAAAATAACGACATCTGATTTTTTGAGTATGCTTTTTAACGGTTCCAACGAATCTTCATCATTTTTTATCTCAAAAAGAGAACAATGAATTCCTTTTCTCAAAAAAGCATTAGTCAGCGCAGAAGGGTTAACGTTTGGAGATTGTTGATACTTGCTTGCTTCGCGTTTCGCCGTTTCCCCTTCCACTTTTGGCTCTGTTATCATTTCCCGTTCATACTTTTTTGCCACCATCTCTCTGATATTCCCGCTTTCTAATTTTACGGCTTTGGAGTCTTTTTCTTCTGAAAAGATCAAATCATCAACATAGGCAACGGTGCCAAGATATTCTTTAACGATTCCTTTAGAGTAGTCGGTGAATGACATATCGATTAGTTTTGATTAGTTTTGATTAGTTTTAAAGATTTTGAAGGTTACACCTTTGTCAAGTTTAGGTTCGTCAACAATTAAATCATAGCCTATTTTATTGAGTACCTGTTTTGAGATATACAATCCCATCCCTCTACCTAACGGCTTTCTGGTAAAACCCAATTCAAATATTCGTTGACGGTCTCTGATGTCAATTGATGGACCATTATTGGATATATATATTGATCCTTCTTTGTCTGCATCCAAAAAGATTTGACGAGGTAACGGCTGGTCTTTAAGCCAGAATATCGCATTGTCAACAATATTGGTATAAACCGGATAAAAAGTTGAAGGAAATCCAACTATAGTATTTTTCAGAAATACTTGCGAACATTCAAAAATAATCTGATGCCTTTCTTCTGACATTCGGGCGTAAAATACATCCTTTACAAAATTAAAGACCTCATTTCCATATATGTTTACTTCCTTTCGATATAAACGCCGACTTAATGGAGTAAAAAGAGTGAGGTAATTATCCAAATGTTCAAAGTTTGTACTAAAGTGCTTATAAATATCATCAATCCCCTCATTTAGGTCAGCCCATGCTCTTAAACGTCTGATTTGTTCTCTGATTGTTTTTGTTGTATGAGCAAATTCATGTTGAATTGCGCTTACAGCTAATCCCAATTGGCTAAGTTCGAGATCCGAATCTAACTTATCTTTCAAACTTTCAACCTCTTCGGCATAGGCTTCTACCATATCAATATTAGAGACATCTTTGGACAGAATAATATTCTCCAGTTGATTTCGAATATTATTCATTGTTTCCTTAATATCTTCAGCTTCAGAAATTAGGACCGTTTCCATTCGGTTCCTTTCTGAAACTAACTTTTCGTCATCCAATTGATATGGTTCGATATGTGCCAGTTCAGTTTGAATCTCTCTTACTTTTTTATCATATCCGGCAACCAAATCTTTTGATAACGTAATTACATCATTGCTTACTTTTTTAGCGATTTCCTGAACTCCAGAAACTTCTGATTTTGTTGTTTTTTTGTATTGGTCAATTGTTGTTTCAATGGCAATCTCAAGTCTTTTCCTTCTATTGATCTCAACTTCCAGTTTTGCCTGATATTCATTCAATAGATCATCAATACGATTTATTTCCGGCTTAAAACAGGCTTCAGAAATTCTTTCAAATTCTCTCAAATAAGTTTCATAATCCTGTAAGGTAGATTTTGGCATAGCCACCCCTCTGGGTTTCTGAACGCGGTAATTTTCAACTAATTTGTTGTAATTCTGCCGTACCTCCTTTTCAATATCAAGGAAACTGCTAATTGCTTTGTCCTTATCTTTAATTGAAACGCAGTATTGAAGTTCACGCTCTAGGTCGGTGTTCAGTGAATCAACTTCCTGCTTGAATGTTTCTTTGTTTAATTTTTCAAACAGCAAATCAAGCTCCTTTTGAAATTTCTCTTTCTTTGCTCGTGATCTCTTTTCAAATTCTTGCTTGGCTTTGTATTGTCTGTTCAATTCTTCTTTGAACCGAGTATAAAATTCAGCATTTTCTCCAGCTAGGGTTCCCCATTTTTCTGTGTCTCTGAAAAAATCAGCAGCTAACTGTAGAAATAAATTCTTCAAGATGTTCTTAAACTGATTGTATGCTTTATTTTCTCTTAGCCCCTCCCGTCCTGCTTTCTCGGATAAATTTGGATTAGAATGCTTTGAAATATCAATTGCTCCAAAAATTCTACGATATGAAAAGAAATAAAACGCATTACTTCTATTTCTATCAACTTCCAAATCCAAAAAATCGAAATCATTATCACCATATGGAAGTATCCTTATATTGTCACGATATAAATACAAACCTGATATTCTGTCCAATTTCGCAAGAATAATAGAATGTTCATTAATTGGGACTTTCGTATCTTTTAGATTTCCGTGAAAATACGCAACATTTATTTTAAATGGGCCACATTGTGTTTTCAAGCCATTATTTGCTTTCCAATTGACAATATGATCTGAAAACTCTTTACCATACACCTTTACAGAACCACAAAATTGACCATATTCATCAAAGGCTCCGGATATGTGATGATCTGCCACCGCAAATTCATTGGGTGTCCAAAATTCATTAGAGGCAATAAGGTCATCAAAATACTCATCAGTTTTGTGATCCCTGAAACTTGAACAAATTAATGGGGCGGGAGAATCAGGAAGCATTGAATTCGTAAATCCAAGCAATGCTTTTCTAAGTGGAGTTTCTTTCTTACTGAAACGACCAGTCTTATCTCCATCTATTGTCTGTTCCAGCATTTCATTTGCAGGGCAAATAATGAAATGTGTTCCAGTCCCGTTATCTTTTAGCGATGGGCCAATCAGGTATTTGTCTATTTTTTCCGCAATTAATGAGAGATTTTCAAGTGGTGTTAATAGTTCTAAACCTTCATCTTCAGTAAGAAATCCTTGTTTTTGAAGAGTTACAATATTTGATATTACTTCTGAGTTTAATTCTTCAAAATCCTTTTCGTTCGGCAGCTTTCCTCCTGGAATTGTTTTTACGGGGACAACAACCTGTTCCAAATTAATCCCGGGGATTTCATACATTCGCCAGTAAACAAAAGCCATTACCAAATCGTGTAATCCATCTTTTCTTTTGGCTCTGGTCAAAACCAATACATGATCTCCTATTGAAGCAATGGCCAACCTACCAATACCCTTTTCTCCCATTATCGGACGTTTCTTTTCTTCGGGTATTTCTGGTAATGTTTCGTCGATTTTGCCATCCAGCTTGCTTTCTGTTCCTAGAGTAAGCCATTTTTCTTCAAAATCCTTTTTTGTCATTCCATATCCGTCATCGCGCAGGACAAAAAGCTTATCGGAACGAAAATAGTCAACAATAACGTTATCGGCATAAGCATCATGTGCATTTTTAAAAAGCTCACTTATTGCGGTAGGAATGCCAGCAATTTGCTGCCTTCCTAACATATCCAATGCTCTTGCTCTTGCTTTAAAACCAGCCATATTTTATGATTGTGTTGCTTCAATTTATACTTAATACTTTTCCAATAGCTTTTGCCAAAAGTGGAGGTACTGCATTTCCAATCATTTTTGCAATAGTTCCCTGACTATTGGAGCAAAAAACATAATCATCAGGGAAGCTTTGTAACGTTGCACCTTCGCGTAAGGAGATTGCTCTGTTCTGTTCGGGATGCCCGTAACGTCCGTTGGAGTAACTAATAAATCGGGTAGTTATGGTTGGCGAAGGCTTATCCCAATACATACGTCCGTAAACATCGGTATGGCCATTGTGCTCTTTATAACAATCCACATCAATGGAAGTACCTTTCCAATCCAATCGTCCGCCACCATTATGCCTGGTTGCAAGCATTCGTTTCATATTCAGTTCAGAAAGTCGGGCTGTACTGTGAGCGAAGCTTGAACTATCAGTAGTTCCGTGTTCAATGGGTTTGAACTTGTTACAATCACCAATAGCCTGCCTTACTGTGTTTATCGCATTCCGATTTTCCTTAGGCAATTCAATTTTAGCTTTTACACGAGTTGCAATCAAAACATAACGTCTTCGATTCTGAGGTACACCATAATATTTAGCATTCACAACACCGTCGTCAAATACATAACTATTCTCTTTCAGAAACTTCTTAAACTGACCTAACGGACTTTCAGGTTTGGTATCCAATCCGGGAACATTTTCAATAAAAATATATCCTGGTCGGTAGTAGTCAACAAACTCCTGAAAATCTGCCAGCAACAAACGAGTCTTTTTCGACTTTGATTTATCTGTTTTGATGTTGGAATAATACTGGCATGGGCTACATCCCACAAAAATCAAATCATCCTGATTCTGTTTAATCTTAAATACTTCGGCAACCTTTTCTTTATTGAGGTGTGAAACGTCAGCACATAAATATTGTGCATCGTTATTTTTCTCGTAGGTGAGTTTACATGCCGGATCAATATCAATTCCTCCAAGTACATCAATTCCAGCTTGTTTAAAGCCACAGGTCACTCCCCCCGCAGAACAAAAAAAATCGACCGCTTTTATTTTATTGGAAGGCATCTTGAATTATCAAGTTTAGCATATAATTAAAAACCGATCAAATATAACAAATCTCTTGAATGAGTTTAATTAATCTGTCATCCTTTTTTGTATCTTTTAATTCGCAAGTCCATACTTTTATTACCCGCCAGCCTGCCACATTGAGTTTAATTTCGGCTTCCTTATCGCGGCGCATGGTTCCTTTAATTTTTTGCAGCCACCATTCGGTGCGGGTTTTGGGCAAAACAAAATAGCGGCAGCCTTTGTGTCCGTGCCAAAAGCAACCATTAATAAAAATTACGGTTTTGTATTTGGGCAGCACCAGATCGGGCTTTCCGGGAAGTTCTTTTACATTCAGGCGGTAACGAAACCCGTGGGCAAAAAGGAATTTCCGTACCAGCAGTTCAGGCTTGGTATTTTTTGCTTTGATGCGGCTCATGTTGTAGCTGCGGGTTTCGGTATCGTGTACATCGGCCATGCCTGTAAAGGTAGGCTTTTTAGTTTTTCTTAGTCTTTTTTAACGGGCTTTGTATTGGTTTTTAAGTATTTGTTTTTCGGGATAAAACTGATGGCAAAATGGGGTAGGGTTGGGCGTTGGTGCTTCGGTTATGAACCGTAAACATTAAAAAAACCAAGCAAAATGAAGACATTTAGTTTAGTTCTCATGGCATGGCTACTGGTGCAGGGAAACCTGATGGCAGGAGATATTATTCCTGTCTCGCGCTGGAAAACGCATCCGATACTTGTTGATGGCAAAGATGGCGACTGGGAAAAACCCATCAATTTTTACGATGTGAAAACCGGACTATTTTTCGCCATTCGTAACGACAGCACGACCTTGTACCTCAATTTCACAGCTACCGATCAGCAAAAAATGACCAACCTGATGAATGGTGGCTGGACCCTAAGCTTTGCAACCAAAAACAGAAAAAGTAAAACACATGCCAGCCTGACCTTTGAGGCATCGCGCGGCCGCGGCGGAATGAACAACCGCGTTAGCATGGATGTAAAGACGAGCCTCGGGAAGAGCGGCCCACCTGAGAAAAAAAGCACTTCGAAACAGCAGAGCGACGAAATGCCTGATGAAACGAGTATGAATCAACCCGACACCCGGATGATTAACGATTACATTCTGGGGTTTCGGTCGTTTAAGGCCAACGGCTTTATTTTTACACACGACGAAGTTCCTTTTCAAAATACTTCCGGAATTGTTGTTCGGGTTGGTAAATCTGATCCAACCGGCTTGTTTTACGAGATTGCCATTCCACTTAGAGAATTGTACGAGGAGAATTCGGTTAAACTCAATGAATTAATCAGCATGGTCATCTCGGTCAATACGGCAGCAAAATCGGGTGGCGAAAAGAGTACCGGTTCGCAAAGCGGCGGCGGCCCTGGAGGCGGCATGCCGGGCGGTGGTCCTGGAGGAGGCGGTCCAGGCGGTGGTGGTCCCGGGGGCGGCGGTCCAGGCGGCAAAATACCGGGTGGCATGAGTAACGATTGGCAGGGAAGCGCAAACTCGTCGTCGGAAAAGGTAATTTTTAAGCAAAAATTCAAGCTGTGTTCACATTGATTCCGGGCTTAGCTTTTTTATTTACGTAATTGGAAATAAGCTACAGTTGCATTTAAAAGTTCTTTCACAATATACGCAAGATGGTCGTTGTTGTACTCCCTCTTCCCATAAAGATAGGGGAAAGTATTTCAGACTTTGGCATGAGCTCTGCCGAATGCTCATGCCGGAATCTGAGATGCGCGGGATGAGCCGGCATAAAGGCAAGAGTTAAAATGCGACGATTATTTATTTCTGCCACTTAAGTCGATTTTTAACCATTATTTATACTATTTTGTAACTTTTTTGAGGTTTTCAATAGAAAAAAGATAATTCGAAACACTGACATAGTCCTTGTTTTTTACATTATTTATTGCCTTATTTTGGTAAAAAATGAGTTTTACAGCATAGGATTTGATAACAGATCAAAATTTTCATGCCTCATTTTGTTGCATATTGTGTATATATTTGCACAAAATTTAAAAGAATAAAATGAACAACAGAAGGCTCTATGATCAGGTGATGACGATCTTTGGAACAGCAATGGTCTTTTTCTATCTGGGGTTGGGTTATGTCCTGCTTTTTTCGTCATTATTCACTTATATCGATGTCACTTTGAGGACAATCCTTGCAATGCCTCTTTTGATTTATGGTTTTTACCGGGCATTGACTTCGTATCGTAAAATCAGGGAGAATTTTTTCGATAACGACTGAATCATCGGTTGGTTGTTTGGAATCGATAAAACAACATTTGAAATTGTTTCCTCAGCAATTAGTCTTGTAATTTTGAATAGAAAGGCGGAGTATGCTGTTGTTTTTGATGAATGTGTAGAAGCGACACAGTGAATTAAGATAAGAATATATTTTTAAAGACTGTTTAAAATTTGAAGTTATGCCCAAAATCAAAAACAGCTTCCTCGAGGAGGGAGTGATTTTTGATTTTCGGGCTTTCGTCAGCTTGATCTATCCAGCATTTCGGGGTGACCCGGAAAACGACAATGAGCGAACTGAAACAGTCGCTCAGAAAAAGGAATCAATAAGCGGATCAGGTCATTGTTTATTGTTGTACTTCCGGTCAACTCATATGTTTCTGCTAACTTCGGTGAGGGCTTCGTTGAACGATGGAAAAAAAAAGGGAAGAATGATGTGAAAATCGGGTACTTCATATCAAAACATTGTAAAAGAAATAGTTAATTTGGAGTTTGAAAATTAGTTCTCTTGATTTTGAAGAGTGGTATAATTATTGATATAAAATTAACAAATGGCACGATTTCTTTATTTATGGTAAATTTAATGTGAAGTTGTTGCTGTTTGAAATGGACCCTGAATAGTTAAAAAAATTAAATTTCAAAGGGCTTTTTTTCGAAAAAATATTCAAGATTGTTGCAAAAGATTGCCCTATAACGAATTTGATTTATTATTATTGCATCGGATTTTTCGAACTAGTGTTAATTGTTTAAATGAAAATGTTAGGAAAATACAAGACTTTAAAGTCGGCGTTAATTGCAATCGGTTGCATAAGCATTGCTGCAATTGTTGCTGTACGTTGCACTAGCAGAGGACCAGTTAATGACGAGACTCCAACGAGCGGAAACATTAAAATTATTTCGGACGAGTCGTTTCAACCCATCGTAAATGCTGAGATTTCAACATTTACAGGCTTGTACAAAAGAGCTGCCATTAAACCTAAATTTGTACCTGAAAAGGAGCTGATTACAGCTTTTCTGAAAGATTCGGTAAAATTGGTTGTATCGTCGTGGGTACCTACCGAAGAACAAAAACAACTTCTTTTTCAAACACAGGTTGTTGTTCGGACAACGGCAATAGCCAACGATGCCATTGCCCTGGTTCTAAATAAAGAGAACATCGATTCACTGTTTACCTACCAACAGGTAAACGATCTGTTTACCGGAAAAATTGCAGATTGGAAAGACATAAATCCGGCTTCTAAAATCGGCAAAATCGCGGTGGTTTTCGACAATGACAAATCAGCGAATGTAAGATATTTCAAAGAGTTATTTAATCTTTCAGATCAATTGCCATCGTTCTTCTACGCAGTAAAAAGTAATGCCGAAGTCATTGATTACGTTAGTAAAAATAAGGGAGCAATTGGTTTGGTTAGCGTGAATTGGATCGGCGATAGCGATGACCCCGCCTGTCGTGAATTTAAAAATAAAATTAAAGTAGGCGCTGTTTCCCACAAATACCTTAATCCTGGAACATATTCGATGCCCGATCAGGGGTCAATCTATGATAAGAGTTATCCGTTCACGAGAACAATTAATTTGGTTTCGCGCGAATCTTTTGGTGGATTGGCTTCGGGTTTTACAACCTTCTGTGCCGGAGAACAAGGGCAGCGTATCGTTTTAAAATCGGGACTTGTTCCGGCCACAATGCCAATTCGATTAGTTCAAATTAAAAAATAACTTTTAAATATTACCTGATATGATCAATCGTTTTTTTAAGAAAGCCTCATTAATGTTGATAATGCTGCTCTTGTGCGGTATTGCGGGATTAAGGGCTCAGACTTTGGATGATGCGGTTCGTGCGATGAATAATGAAAGATACGATAGGGCTGATTCCATATTGCAAGTTTTAGAGAAGAAAGCGCCAAGCAGTAAAATTTATTTTCTTTTGGGTGAAAGCGCATTGTTGAACTACTTTGCCGATACAATCTCGAACTCTTTAACCGCTGTTGCCAGTGAAGCAAAAGCTCAGTTTTCAAAAGGGATTAATGCTAATGCCAACGATCCGCTTAGTTATGTTGGTTTGGCTCGTGTTGCTGCTTATTTAGGTGATAACCAAACAGCAGCCGATATGAGAGCTAAGGCAAAAGCTTTGCTCCCTCCCTATAAAAAAGTAACAAAAATTCCGAATGCACAGGACTACGCTTTAACTTTGGCTAAACTGGCCGAATCATACATCGTTTTTGACAAAGTGGATACAGCAGCTGCTTTACCGCTGGCTCGTGAAGCTGCTTTGATTGACCCTAAAAACAGTGCGATCCCAATTATCGCCGGTGATATTTATTTCCTTGTAAACGATGGCTCGAAAGCTATTAAGAATTACAACACCGCCCAGGATTTGGATTTAAAATCGCCAATTGCCAATATGAAGATTGGTTATATTTATTACAAAGGCCGTAACCTGATGGCTGCCATACCTTATTACGAACAGGCTATTGCGCTCGATAAAAACTATGCCCCGGGCTATCGTGAATTAGGTCAGTTATATTCGTTGGCCGGCCGTTTCGCTGATTCGAAAAAATACTTCGAAACATATCTTCAATTAACAAACCAGAACATACCAGCTAAAATCCGCTACGTAAATGCCTTGTTTTATTCAAAAAACTATGCTGAAGTAATTAAGAATGTTCAGGATATTTTTGCCGTTGATAAATCGAGAACATACCTGAACCGTATTGCCGGTTACTCATCATATGAGCAGGGAGATTATGCCGGAGCATTAAAATATATGGATGAGTTGTTTGCCAAATTACCTGCCGACCGCATCCTTAAAAAAGATTACGTCTATTTGGCTCGCATCATTGTCAAGAAAAATCCGAACTACGCAAAATTGGTTACCGACATCGAAAAAGCGAATGCCGAACTTGCCAAGCTGAGAGAAAAAAATGAGTCGCTAAAAGGACCAAAAGAGAAAGAACGAGTTAGCGAAGAACCATTAACTTCAAAAATTGCCGAACTACAGGCTACAGCTGATGTACAGGGAAAAGAACTTCAGAGAGCTTTTGAGGCGTACGATAAAGCCATTGCTTTCGACCCGATAGAGGATACAAAACTTATTGAGGAAAAAGGTAACATTCAAAATGCCAATAAATTTTACGTTGAAGCTGCTGATTCGTGGAAACGTTTGATTGCCAAAGGAAAGGACAGCGAAGATAGCTATGTGAAGATTGGTAGAGCTTATTATCAGGGTAAAGACTTTGATAAGGCTGAGACTTTATTTGATGAAATGATTGCCAAATACCCGAACAACATCACCGGATATACATATGCAGCCAATGTTGCTGCAGCTAAAGATCCGGAATCGAAAACAGGTTTGGTGAAAGACAGGTTTGTTGCATTAATCGGGAAGGCCGCTACTGACTCGGTTAAATATGCCAATGAAATTTTTGATGCACTTCGCTTTTTGGGATATAATGCTCTTCAGGCTGATAAGAACGATTTAGCCAAAGCATATTACAATCGTATGCTTAATCTTGCTCCCGACAATAAGGAGTTTCAGATTAAGGCTTTAGGCTCTTTAAGCACAATGTATATGTCGGTTGGTAATTATGGCGGTGCTACAGAAGCCAACAATAAAATTTTAGCTTTGGATGCCAATAATGCCACAGCAAAATCAAGCAATCAGTACATTCAGAGTTTGCAGGCAGGAGCCAAACCGAAAGCTAATCCTAACGAAATTTCGGGTGTGATCAAAGATTCAGGAGGTAATCCAATTGCTGGAGCTTCTGTTCGTGTAAAAGATACTGCCGCCGAACAATGGACGAACATGAAGGGCGAATATAAGTTTACAATGCCTGAAGCTTCGACAATATTGGTTATTAGCGCAAAGGGTTATAGTTCGAAAGAGATACCTGTTACAAAAAGCCGGGTTTACAATGTAACTTTGAGCAAATAAATTAGGAATCAACAAACTATTATAGAGATTCAACACAAAATTTTTAACCACAAAAACTATTAAAAAATGAGTAAAAATTCTAAATCATTTAAAAGTGTGTTTGAGCAAGTATTTGCAACAGGTGCAATTATTGTTGCTTTTGTGATTGCCTATGTTTTGTATTCTCAGTTTATGGGTGATCCGGTAAATTTTGAAGGTGGCAATCCTAAAGGGCATCCACTTCCTGGTAATTACATGGGTATGCTTTACAAAGGTGGACCAATCGTGCCAGTATTGATGACTTGTATCCTTGTACTTGTAATTTTCGTTCTTGAAAGAAGCATCACTTTGCAGAAAGCTAAAGGTAAAGCTTCATTGGAATCTTTTGTAGCAAAAGTTCAGGAACTGACTGCTAAAGATAAAATCGAAGAAGCTATCGTTGCTTGCGACGTACAGAAAGGTTCTTTGGCTAACGTAACAAAAGCTGGTTTACTCCGCTACAGAGATCTTCAGAAAGATGCTTCTTTGGAAAGAGACCAAAAAATCACTTCGATGAAACAGGCATTGGAAGAAGCTTCTGCATTGGAATTGCCTATGTTGTCGAAAAATATGGTTATCCTTTCAACTTTGGCTTCGATCTCCGTGTTGATCGGTCTTATCGGAACAGTACTTGGTATGATCCGTGCATTCGCCGCTCTTGCTCAGGCAGGTGCTCCTGATGCTCTTGCATTGTCAACTGGTATCTCTGAAGCTTTGATCAATACAGCTTTCGGTATCTCTGGTTCAACTTTGGCAATTGTATTCTTTAACTATTTCTCATCTAAAATTGACGGTTATACATTTAAAATCGACGAGGCTGGCTTTAGCTTAACTCAGACATTCGCCGCTTCAGTTAAATAATTGGATTTAATTTTTGGGTTCATTAAAATTTTAAATTTATCACATGCCAAAGATTAAAATGCCACATAAGTCGCCACGTATCGACATGACGCCTATGGTGGATCTTTTCTCGTTGCTGTTGACATTCTTCATGTTGACGACAACGTTTAGGCCACAGGAGCCGGCACCGGTTGATACGCCGTTCTCTGTATCCGAAAAACCTCAGCCTGATGCCAACATTATGACTTTAGTGTTGTCAAAAGATAACAGGGTGTTTTTCAATATAGATAATGGAAAGGATACTATTTTACATTTCAAACCGAAGATTCTTGAAGAAATGGGTAAACGATACAATATCCAGTTTACACCTCAGGAATTGCGTAAGTTCGAAAAATCTGGTTCTTCATTTGGAGTTAACATTAACGACATGAAGAAATATCTTGCAGCGCAAGATGCTAAGGAAAGAGAACATTTGGAAAAAGGTATTCCTCACGATTCAGTTGATAACCAACTGGGTTATTGGGTGCTTTATACACGCCAGGTTAATCCTGCTGTTCAGGCTTTAATAAAAGGTGATACTGAAGTAGAGTACCCGCTTGTAAAGAAAGTATTGGACATTCTTCAGGATTATAACGTGAATAAATTCAGCCTTATCACCAACCTTGAAGCTGTTAAGGTTGAAGTAACCGAAGAAAAAAAGTAAGACTATGGCAGAAATAATTCAAGAAGAAAAAGGTAAAGGTGGGAAGAAACGGCCAAAGAAAGGTAATCCCCACATGGATATGACGCCAATGGTTGACCTTATGTGTCTTCTGTTAACGTTCTTCATGCTTACTACTGCTTTTAGTAAACCGAAGGTTATGGACATCGTTTTACCTGAGAAAATCAAGAAAAACGAAAAAGTGGATCCTCCAAAAATTGCTGATAGTCGTACATTAAATGTTATTGTAGGCCCTGATGGCCGGGTATTTTGGTATCCTGGGAAACCAGATCCTAACGTACCTCTTCAGGAAACCGATTTCAGCGATAAAGGTGTAAGAGAAGTTTTGATTGACCGTAACCGCGCTCTTTTGAAGAAAATCGAAGATCTGAAAGCAGATGTAATCTCTGGTAAATTAAATATCAAACAGGATTCATTACAGAATGTCATCAAACAACTTAAAAAGGATGATGACACTGGTCCTATCGTTTTGATTAAGTTTGCTGCTAAAGCAAAGTATAAAAACTTTGTCGATATTATTGATGAAATGTCAATCGTAGGAATTGCTCGTTATATCATTGTTGATATCAATTATATTGAGCAAGGAATGCTTGACACTGCTCTTAAGAATAAACCATCTGTAGCTGTTGCTCAGAAATAATAGACAATACGTATGGTACAAAATAAACAATATGCCCCCACTTTCGACGACTTAGTCTTCGAAAATAGGAATAAGGAATATGGAGCGTATCAAATACGGAAAAAGTATAACCGTGTTGTTATTATTTCAACCATTATTGGTTGCGTAGCTCTTGGTTTAGCAGTCATTATTCCTTATGTTAATGCTAGTCGGAAAGCAGGTCACAAAATGCGTGATGCGAACGAGGTAATTGCTGAAATGGCGAACGATATTCAAAATGAGGCAGCTCCACCACCACCACCGCCACCACCACCACCAGCAGCTGAGGTACAAACTGTTGTGAAGTATGTTGCTCCTGTTGTTGTTGACTCGATGAAAGTTGAAGATCAATCGAAACTTATGATCTCTGACGAACAAGTTGAAACAACTGTGAACAAAGAAGCTGTGGAAGTTGTGCCTGAGGCAAAAACCGAAGAAGTTGCTCCTGAAGCAAAAGAAGAAGAAGTATTTATGGTTGTAGAAGAGATGCCTGAATTCCCGGGTGGTGTAACCGCTCTGCGTCAGTATCTCGCTAATGCTGTAAAATACCCTGTAATTGCACAGGAAAATGGTATCCAGGGAAAAGTTTACGTTAATTTCGTAGTTAACAAGGACGGTTCTGTTTCGAATGCAAAAATTGCACGTGGTGTTGACCCATCGTTGGATGCTGAAGCATTGCGCGTTGTTTCTACACTTCCGAAATGGAAACCTGGGAAACAGAGAGGAGCGCCGGTTCGCGTTTCTTATACTGTTCCAATTAACTTCCAGTTGCAGTAAGAAATTTGTTTAACAAATTCTTTTATAGTTGAGGCTGTCCAAAAAGTAAAAATTGGACAGCCTTTGTTTTGTTGTCCCTGAAAGATTTAGTATCTTAAAGGTCTCTATGACAACAAGATCAAACATACGATTTAAAAGTATTACTTCGCAGCAGTCAGTACTTTTTCCTGTAAATTTAAGTGATAAAATTGCGTTGAACCATCCTGTTCGGCTTGTCAACCAGATTGTTGACCAGTTAAATATCGACGATATTTTATCGACCTATAAAGGAGGAGGAACCAGTTCGTTCCATCCCCGTGTGATGATTAAGATTCTGTTCTACAGCTATCTGAACAACATTTACTCTTGTCGGCGGATTGCCCGACAATTGGAAGAAAACATCCATTACATGTGGCTTTCGGGTGAAGCCTTGCCCAACTTTCGCACGATCAACCATTTTCGGAGCCAAAAACTCAAAGGCAAGCTTCAGGATCTGTTTGCCCAGTTGGTCAGGCTGATGGCTGAAATGGGTTATGTCAGTTTGGATGTTCAATACATTGACGGGACCAAAATAGAGGCAGCCCCGAACCGTTACACTTTTGTATGGCGCAAATCGGTGGAAAAGAACAAGGAAAAACTTGAAAACAAGATCGACAGTGTTTTGAAAGAAATTGAATCAACCATCCAATCAGACCAATCAGATCAGGCAGAAGACCATTTGCCCGAAAAAATTGATTCTGTTTTGCTTCAGGAAAAGATTGAAAAGCTGAACGATCGTTTATCCGGGCTGAACAAGAACCAGCAAAAGCAGGTAAAGGAGCTACAGGAAGATGCCTTGCCACGTCTTCAGAAGTATGAAGAGCAACTCGATGTTCTGGGTGAGAGAAACAGCTACTCGAAAACCGATACTGATGCCACGTTCATGCGCATGAAAGAAGACCACATGAAAAACGGGCAGCTAAAGCCCGCTTACAATGTGCAGATCAGCACAGAAAACCAGGTTATCACCCATTACTCGGTCCACCAACGCCCGGGCGACACGGCAACACTGATCCCTCACCTGGAGCAGTTTGAGTTACACTACGGAAAACAATCATCCAAAGTAGTAGCCGATTCAGGCTATGGGAGCGAACAAAACTACCAGCAACTGGAAAATAAAGGGATTGAAGCATTTGTCAAATACAATTACTTCCATAAAGAACAAAAAAGGAACTACCGGAAAGACCCCTTCCTGGTAGCCAACCTATACTACAACCGGGAGAACGATTTTTATGTATGCCCGATGGGGCAACACATGGATAAACACTATACCAGTAACCGAAAGACAGAACTAGGATTTGACTACCAGGTGAGCATTTACCAGGCACAGAACTGTAATGGGTGCCCGCTTAGGGGGATGTGCCATCAGGCCAAAGCAAACCGGAGCATTGAAGTGAACCACAATCTAAACCGCCTCAGAACTATTGCCAAGGAGAAACTTTTAAGTGAAGAAGGATTATACCACCGAAGTCGAAGGCCGATAGAACCGGAAGCCGTATTTGGGCAGACAAAATCGAACAACCGCTTCAACCGGTTCTCACTCAGGGGAATTGAAAAGGTAATGATCGAGTTTGGGCTGATTGCCATATCCCACAACCTGCGCAAAATAGCCATGAGTATGTCTATTCGGGAAGGAAAAGCTGTGTTTTATTGGGTTTTTGCCATTTTTGAGTATCCAAAAACAAAAAACAGGGCGATCTCGATTCTGAAAACATTAAAAATACCAATACCTAAAATCGCCGCATAAAAATAGAGGCCATCCTTTTGGGACAGCCTCTTTTTTTGTGATATGTTGGCACAAATTGAATTAAAAGTAGTTCCAACCTGATTGTTCTAACGTGCGCATGATGTAAATTTTATGGTATAAGGCTGATGGAACAGGTAATCCGATTGAGCTTAAACCGAGAATATACGGTATTCGGTTTTTGTATTAACGGCGTTCTTTACGATTTGGAGTCCTAGCAATTGGAAAATTCAGCAAGGTCTCTATCCAGGAAATGTCGCTAAGAAGAAAGTAAAATATCAAATTTTTAGAAGCAAAGGAAATCCTAAAATGTGCATAACTAAAAGGCATTGACATCTTGATTGTAAAAGCGGTTCTTAGTATTAATTTCTGAGTATTCCTGATTTTTTTATAAAAGAAAAGGCCAGTTTGTTGATTAAACTGACCTTTTTTTTATGATGTCATTGAGATTTATTTTATTTTGTCAGAAGCTATATCTGCGGCTTTCAGAATAGCTTCATTTGACAGGGATTGCCCAACGGCTTGTTTCATCCATTCGTTTGGTGTAAGCTGCCCCAACGCAAAAATGCGAAGAATTTCAGGAGCAAACTCATGTGTTTTAAAATGTTCTTCCAACTGGAAATGGATTAAATGACCGAATGCGTAATTGGGCAGGTACATTGGCGAATTAATCATGTGCGAATAAATGGCCAGAATAGTTTGATCTTTCATCCCAAAAACCGGGGCGTAATAACTGTTCCATACGTCTTTCGCGATTTGAATTACAGCGTCACGCAATTGCTCGGCGGTAGCATTGGGATTGGCATAGAGCCATTGCCACATTTTCATATCAACCATAGAAACGCCCATTATTTCGTAAACCGACCAAAAAATGTCGAGCGTTTTCAGGTAGTCTTTCTGAGGGTTGTTGTCTTTTATATTGAGGAGAAACAAGTCGCGCTCCTGAAATACAAAGGCCAGTGCTTCGGTAAAAGCAGTGTTCGGTACTCCGTTGATCATATAATTTGGTACAAAATTCAGCGAAATGGTTTGCTCAACATTGTGTCCGAACTCATGTACTGCAATATTGTACCCTTTGTAATTCATTCCTGAATCGGGAATGCGTGTACGCAAATGTGCTTTCTCCGATTTCATGGAAGCGCCCCAGGCATGGCCCGATCCTCGCGCCGGATCAACCGAAACGCGCGATGCAATGAATGTTGCTTTTTCTTTCGGAAATCCCAGTTTCAGGAGCATGTTGCCTAAATCAGCTTCAAGAGCTGCCGGATTGGGGTATTTTTTTCCGGTGATGGCATTCAAACTTTCTTCGTTAATCGAGCTTCTGGCTTTAAACCCGTCATACCAAATATCCCAGGGCTGCAAATCACGCCCAAGCCTGGCTTTTATCAAATTTGCAACTTTTTGTACCTGGGGAGAGCTTAAAAATTCGGTGAATAGTTTTTCAACTTCCGGTTGTGGTATCTGCATCCCGACGGAGAAAGCACGCTGGATCGCCGTTGGCATATCCGGGCTATACTTATCGAACGCCTGGTAAATATGGAAATTGTTCAGTATTTGTTGATAGCGACCAGCTTTTTCAGGTTCAGATTCAATTTTTCTGCCCGATTCAAATACCTCGTTTGTGGTTGGATTCCATTCCAGCTTTCCCGAGTTGATAACCGATTTCGGTATTGTTTGATCAACTATTCGCTGCATAATCTGGTAGATGAGCGCTTGTTTTTTTAGGCCCGATTCTTTGTTGGCGTAATTCGCTTTTATTTCATCGCGAAGGTTCCAGTGGCTCAGTAAAACCATGTTTTCAGGGAACAACCTGGATTTGTTGTCGGCCAGCGTATGTCCCATATAAATGTTGTAATCGGCAATATATGCCTCGCTTTCTGCTGATACTTTAGACGCCTGAAGAACTAACTCTGAAGGCACCCTGGAACTGAATACATCGCCTAAACGGGCATATCCCCATTGCAATGGAGTCCAGTTTTCTGCGAGTTTGTTTTTTTCTTCGGTTGTGTAGTACGGAAAATTCAGGGCTACAACAAAGGCGATTTTATTATCGTAGAAATCGCTGATTAAGTGAGCGCCGGGACTGTAAGCGGCAAACTGTGCATCAATAGGTAGAACCTCGCCTTTTTTCAATTGCACGTTTTCCTGCATATCAAGGCTCAGTTTGTTGAAATGGCCGTAAAGCGATTCGAAATATTCGGAAAAGCGGTAAAAGGTTGCCTCTTTGAGTTTCGCATCCTGCACGAAGTTTTCGGCGCAGAATTTCACAAATTCAGCACTCGGACCATCACTTTCGCGCCACAGCGAAGCCGCATGTTTTACCCCTTTTTCAACCATCTCCCTGTCGGCAGTTGCGTCTTTTTTTTCAATGGAACTTATGGCTTCCGTTACGGTTTCCGCTGAAAGCCCGGCGGAAGTCTTTGGAGCGCTCTTTTCTGTAGTGGTTGTGTTACAAGCCGTAATCATAAGGATACAAGCTAAAATAATTGTAAGGTTTTTACTCATAGCAGATAAATTCGTTATGGATTGAATTTCGAAGGTAATTAAAAGAAAAATGGATGAAAATGACTATTTGCAGAACTTTTGTTGAATCAGAGATTTAGAATAGTTTTTCTTTTCTTTTTTAGAACAAATCTAAATTGATAAAACATGTTGTTAAAGGTTGTTTTCAATTGCGAATGAGCTAATTTTGGTTCCGATTTTTTGAAACTAAAAACACTGATTATGCAAAAATATTTGTTTTTGGGAGTAGAGGCCATTGGACAGGGCGCAATCGACGGTGGAATGTCGGGTGTATATGCCTATCCAGGTACTCCTTCAACCGAAATTACTGAATTTGTCCAGGATAATCCGATAGCCGAAGAACGCAATATTCATCGCCAATGGTCGGCCAACGAGAAAACAGCATTGGAAACGGCGCTTGGCATGTCGTATGCCGGTAAACGGGCGATGTCGTGTATGAAACATGTTGGATTGAATGTTGCTGCCGATGTGTTTGTAAATGCTGCAATAACCGGAGTTAATGGAGGTTTGATTATTACGGTAGCCGACGATCCATCGATGCACTCGTCGCAAAACGAGCAGGATTCGCGTTTTTACGGAAAATTTGCCATGATTCCAATTCTGGAACCTTCTTCGCAACAGGAAGCTTATGATATGGCTCGCGATGGGTTTGCACTGTCAGAATTGACCAAAGTACCGGTCATGTTGCGAATTACAACGCGAATGGCTCACTCTCGCGCTGGGGTAGTTCGGAAAGATGTTTTGCCTGAAAACGACCTGTCCATGCCTTCCGATCCTCGTCAATTTATTCTGCTACCAGCCATTGCCCGCAAAAGATATAAAGGTTTGCTCGAAAGTCAGGAATTGTTTCAAAAGCTTTCCCAGGAATCGGTTTATAACCGATATGAGGATGGAACTGATAAAAGCCTTGGTATTGTGGCCTGCGGCATAGCTTATAATTACCTGATGGAACATTTCCCGGGGGGAACCTGTCCTTACCCGGTTGTCAAAATCTCGCAATATCCGTTGCCTGAAAATCTGATCAACAAGCTTGATAAAGAGTGTGACGAATTATTAATACTTGAGGAAGGTGCGCCTTGGGTTGAAGAAACGTTGAAAGGCTTTTTTGCTAAAGGGACTCCGATAAAAGGACGCCTGGATGGCACTTTACCGCGAGATGGTGAATTGAACCCTGATTTGATTGCAAAAGCATTGGGCAAAGAGATGTTTAGCGGGTTTGAAGTTCCTTCGATTGTAGCCAACCGTCCACCTGCATTGTGCTCGGGTTGTGGCCATCAGGATGCTTATGCTGCCATGAACGAAGCCTTGGCCGATTATTCGAAAGGTCGTGTTTTCTCCGATATTGGTTGTTACACGTTGGGAGCCCTTCCTCCTTACGAAACAATTTCGTCATGCGTTGATATGGGCGCTTCGATAACAATGGCCAAAGGGGCAGCCGATGCCGGTCTGATTCCGGCTATTGCCATGATTGGCGATTCAACATTTGCACATTCAGGAATAACCGGACTGCTCGATGCTGTAAATGAAAAATCGAATATAACTGTGGTGATTTCTGATAACGAGTCGGTGTCGATGACCGGTGGTCAGGATTCGTCGGCTTTTGGCAAAATTGAGTCGATTTGCCAGGGTTTGGGAGTCGATCCTGCCCATATTCATACCATTGTTCCGCTGAAGAAAAATCACGACGAAATGGTGCAATTGTTTCGTCAGGAATTTGCTTATGATGGAGTTTCGGTGATAATTCCGCGCCGCGAATGTATTCAACGTGCAAGTCGTCGTAAACGGAACAAAAAGTAATTAATATCAATTAAAACCGTAGAGGTACTTATTGTACCTTTATCTTAGAATAACAAAGATGAAAGCAGACATTATATTGGCAGGCGTTGGTGGCCAGGGAATTTTATCGATAGCAACAGCTTTGGGTGAAGCTGCCCTTTCTAATGGCTTGCTCATTAAGCAGGCCGAAACCCACGGGATGAGCCAGCGTGGTGGTGCAGTTTACTCGCACATGCGTATTTCCGATCATCCCATTTCTTCTGATTTAATTCCGGGAGGATCGGCTGATTTGATTCTTTCGGTTGAACCCATGGAATCGTTGCGTTATTTGCCCTATCTTTCAGAAAAGGGATATTTGGTGACGAATATTACTCCGTTTGTAAACATTCCGAATTACCCGGATATTGATCAGGTTTTGGCAGAAATCAGAAAGTTTCCGAGGTGCATAGCCATTGATGCCGATACCATTGCCAAAGAAGTTGGAAGTACACGTGCTTCGAATATGGTAATGCTTGGCGCGGCTTCTCCCTTTATTGATATCGAATTTTCGAAGATTGAAGATGGCATTCGCCGGATTTTTGATCGCAAAGGTGAAGCTGTGGTGAATATGAACCTGGAAGCTTTACGCCGGGGAAGGCAGTTTGCCGAAGAGAATAGGTAAGACGACGTACTTTTGATCAAATAAAAAGGCCGTTCAAATCTTTGTTTGAGCGGCCTTTTGGCTTTATTGAAATCAAATTTGTTAGTCGTACAAGTGCTCGCCGCAAGGTTCATCAGCTCCGCATTCGCAATCGCAGCCTAATCCTTTTTCGTATTGCTGAAGCGCTCTCATGCTCATGCCCATCGACGAGAATCCACCATCGTGGAAAAGATTCTGCATCGTCACTTTTTTGGTCAAGTCTGAGAATAAGGAGATACAGTAGTCGGCACACTCATCACCAGTGGCATTTCCAAGTGGCGCCATACGTTCAGAAAAGTCCATCAGCTTATCCATTCCTTTCACACCACTTCCTGCGGTGGTTAGGGTTGGCGATTGCGATATGGTGTTAATCCTAACTTGTCGTTCGCGACCGTAAATGTATCCGAAACTGCGGGTAATCGATTCAAGCAAAGCTTTGGCATCTGCCATATCGTTGTATCCGTAGAAAGTTCGTTGCGCAGCTACATACGACAAAGCAACTACCGAACCCCAACGGTTAATTGCGTCCATTTTTCGGGCAACCTGCAATACTTTGTGAAACGAAACAGCCGAAATGTCGAGAGTCTTCTGAAGATAACCATAGTCGAGGTCGCTGTAATGGCGTCCTTTGCGAACGTTTGGCGACATGCCGATTGAATGAAGCACGAAGTCGATTTTGCCCCCAAGGTGCTCGATCGATTGCTTGAAGAGATTCTCAAGATCTTCAACATTTGTTGCATCAGCTTCAATGGCAATGGTGTTGCAGGTTTCAGCCAGCTTGGCAGTGTCGCCCATTCGCATTGCCACCGAAGTGTTGGTTAAGGTAAATGTTGCACCTTCTTCAAAAGCACGTTGAGCAACTTTCCATGCAATCGAATCTTCATTCAATGCACCAAAAATAATTCCTCTTTTGCCTTTCAATAAATTATAAGCCATAGTTTTAATTTTAGGAAACAGATCCGGTTACCCGAACAAATTCCATGTGACTAATAAATAAAATTTTACGCATCAATAGACAACAACTAAAAAAGCGAATAGTTGCAATCGGTGCAAATTAACGCAAATTGCCAGTCTCAACTTTGGGTTCAGACTGGCAATTCCACAAAAATGATGATTTCTTAAATGTAAATTAGGTCTTTAATCGACTTTTAGACCTCGAAATTTAAATCTTTTCAATAGTCTCGGCGAGCAACCAGCCTTTGTTTCCGTCGGCCAATTTAATCTCAACCCAATCGCCCAGTTTATCGGTTATTTTAACTTTAAGCCCTTCGTGAATAACAAACAGGTTTGTTCCGGCTGCATCGGGCGAACTTTTGACCGTAACCGTTGGCTGCATCACAATGGCATAAGCATGGTTAACCAACCGCGCCTTCTGCTGGGCCGCAAACGACCATGTGAAAATGGTAAACACAATCAGGAAACAACCTGTCCAGAAGGTTATACGGCGAATATCTCCTGTTTTTGCAAAGAAATAGAATCCTAGCATTACCAGGAATGCAATAAACCCAATGATACTGAATGTGGCCCAGGTGTCGGTTGTTTGGCTGTTAATCAGCGAATTCCACCACCTGACAATGAACAACCCGGGTAACTCCTGAATGGAATCGACAACCTTTTGATTGGCAACCTGGAGGTTAAATGCAATATCCTCGTCGTCGGGCGCCAGAAGCTTTGCTCTTTCATAATTTAATATCGCAAGGGTATATTGCCCGGTTTTATAATACGCATTTCCTAAATTGAAATACACTTCAGGAGCTTCCAGGTTGGCTGCCAATACCTGATTGTATCCTTCAATAGCTTGTTTATATTGTTGCTTGGTGTAGTTTTCGTTTGCTTTTTGCAGTAATTCGGCCTGTGCAAAAACTGTTGTTGTAAACAAGATTGCCAGTATGGTATAGATAATTTTCTTCATCTTTTGTGTTGGTTTTCAGTTGTTTACTTAATAAGTTTTTCAAATATTCCCATCACCTTGGCGGCTCCGTCGTAAATCTCGTTCATTGTACCTGAGAAGGCTGCCGGAGCATAGCGGGCAAATTCGCAGTCGTCAATTATTTTCATCAGTTCTGAAACTACATCCTGCGAAATTCCTTTTTCGAGCAGGGCAGAAGCTGCTTTTTCGCGGTTCAGGTCAGCCACCGGTATCGACAATTTGTCGCTTAAATAACCCCAAAGCGCTTTAATCACTGCTTCGTAGAATTGCTCCTGCTGATTGTTCTTCAGGAATACGGAAGCGTCTTTCAGCCGTTTCAGTGCAACTTTGTTGGCACGTTTATTTTTGACGAGCACTATGTTTTCGTTTTCCTTAATCTTCTTACGGTTTATCACATAGAAAGCAGTAAATCCGGCAATACTTAAAATATAAATGATGTAGAAACCAAAAGTACCGTAGAACGAACTTCCTTTCTGTTTCAGCACGGTTTTGTTTTGTTTGATAAACCGAATGTCTTTGCCAAGCATTCTCACATCCTCCTTGGAATAAGAGCTAACAACCGATGTTTTTCCGTCGTCTTTCCCTTTTTCAACATGAATCGTGAATGCCTCGGTGGATTTGGTCTCAAATTGGCGCGTATTCGGATTAAAGAACAAAAATTTGACGGCAGGAATGGTAAAATTACCTGCATAGCGCGGGATGAAAAGGTATTCGTATGACACCGATCCGCTCATGCCGTTTTCGCTGGCAATGGTTTTGTCGCTTGTTTTGGGTTCATACGATTCAAAATCCTGCGGCAGTTCAATTTTTGGAGGATTGATCAAATTCAGGTTGCCATTTCCTGAAACGGTAAGTTTTAGAGTCATGGCTTCGTTGGTCTTTCCTTCAGTTTTATCGAGCGCTCCCGCGAAACTGAAATTCCCGACAGCGCCGGTAAATCCGTCGGGCTGGCCAGGTAATTCTTTGACATTGATCGTCACCGGATCGCTGATTACCTTGGCTTTTACTACGCGGTAATTGTCGAAAAAGTCGTCGAAGAAACTTTGTTGCTGACGAACGCGCTGGCGAATCAGACAGCTGATTTCGAACGGGTCGATCCGTATATTCCCAACCTGTTGCGGAAATAAGATCGTTTTCTTCAGTATCCCAACCTGGTATATTCGCCCGTTAAATACTTCGCGGGTAAAGTTTACTTGAGTTGGAACTTCAATATCTTTTGTCCAGAAACCTTCATACGAAGGTAGTTTTACATCGTCGAATCCATTTAACGGAACATTTGGACTGATGTATAATTTAACGGTTGCCAGAATTTGTTCGCCTTTCGATACATTGCTTTTGTCAACGGCAACTCTCACAAACAGGTTGTCTTTGCTGATGTTACCCGTAGGTGTATCGTCCTGTTGCTGGGCTCCTCCTTGCTGTCCGCCACCCTGGCTCTGTTGTTGCTGGGGCTGGCCTTTTACAACTTCAATGTTTAGGCTGTTCGATTCGTAGGTTTTTCCGCCAACCTTTATCGATGCCGGGCGAATGGTAAATTTCCCTTCTTTCTTGGCCCGAAGCACAAAAATGTACGAGAAACTTTGTGATTGCGTGGTTTTGCCATTAATGATCTGAATACTCGAACTCTGAGAGGTTGATGGACCCATCAGAACGTCGAAGTTCGACAAATCGGGCAATTGTAAATCGGAACCCCGGTCGTTCAGGGTAAATCCGAGACGGAATTGTTCGCCCACTGAAATTACGTCAGGGCCTTCCATCACAAACTCTACATTATCAGCCATTGTCATAAGGCCAATAATCATAAAAACTATCAGTAATTTTACTTTTCTGATCATAGTATCTTTAGATATTCCTGTTCAATATAGCGCTAAATTAAAGCTCATTCCTGTAAGTAACAAAACAAGTTGCGGGTTTCGGGTTGCGAGTTACGAGTTTCTTAACCCGGAACCCGAAACTCGCAACCCGCATCTCATTTTACCAGTCTTTATCAACCCGTTTGGATTGGGCTTTCATTGCCTGTACTTTTTTTACCTTATCCTGAATCTTTTTCTCGTTATTTTCTAAAGCCTGCAACATTTGTTCAGCATTTTGCTTCGATATTTTGCTTTGTTGCTGCTGCTGGTTTTGCTGGTCTTTATTTTGATTCTGGTTCTGGTTTTTGTTTTGCTGATCCTGATTTTGTTTATTTTGATCTTTGTTCTGATCCTTCTTATCCTGGTCTTTATTTTGATCTTTCTTGTTTTGATCCTTATTCTGGTCTTTGTTCTTATCCTTATCTTTATTTTTATCCTTGTTCTTGTCCTGATTTTTTTGCTGTTGCTGTTTTTTCTTCTGGTTCATTGCATACAGCAAATTGTATTTCGTTTCAAGGTCTTTCGGGTTATTCCGAAGCGCTTCCTTGTAGGCAGCAATACTTTCGTCGAGTTTATTGCTCATCAGCATCGAGTTTCCCAGGTTGTGCAATGCGCGGGCTTTTTCGGTTTTGTCGAAAGTTTTATCGGCAATTTCCTTGAACTTTTCAGCCGATTCACCAAACTTCTTTTGTTTGTAGAGCGCATCGGCCAGGTTGAAATTCCATTTGTTTTCTTCCGGTTTTTTCTCAATGGCTTTTCGGTATTCTATTTCCGCTTTGTTGAATTGAACCGTATCAATATGAGCCGTATCTTTCATGGCTTCCTGGAAATACTTATTCCCCTGGCGCACAAATTTTCGTTCGTTTTGCGCGCGGACTACCACAGCCAAAACCATTAGAAGTGCGAATATTGCTATTGCTTTTTTCATACCTTTTCTATTTTCTCTCTCCAAATAATTTGAAATTCCTGAGGTATTTATTTTTGCGGTCGAGTATCATAAAGTCAACCAGCAAAAGGAATAAACCCAGCGCGAGGAAATACTGAAATTTGTCGTCGTAATCGGCATACGTTTGTGTTTCAAGCTCCGATTTTTCCATTTTATTGATCTCGTCAAACAGGTTATTTAAGCCTACCTGCGAGTTGTTTGCCCTGATGTAGGCGCCTTTACCGGCTTCGGCTATTTTCTGGAGCATTTGTTCGTCGAGCTTGGTCACAATATAGTTTCCGCTTTTATCTTTTTTGAAGCTTTGCACGCCAATATTGTTGTCCGGAATTGGTCCGCCTTCGGGCGATCCCATTCCCAGTGTATAAACCACAATTCCCTGCTTGGCGGCCTCGGTGGCTGCGCCAACGGCATCATCCTCGTGGTTTTCACCATCAGTAATAACAATCATTGCCTTGTTGCCAACAAAGGTCGGCGAGAACGATTTTATCCCCAGTTCAATGGCCGAACCAATGGCTGTTCCCTGCGTGGGAACCATTTGCGGGCTAATTGAATTCAGAAATAATTTGGCCGAAACATAGTCGGCAGTAATGGGCAGCTGGGTATAAGCTTCTCCGGCAAAGACAATCAGGCCAATCTTATCGTTGCTCAGTTTATCAACCAGTTGAGCAATGGCACGTTTGGCCCGCTCCAGCCGGTTGGGCTGAATATCTTGCGAAAGCATACTGTTTGAAACATCGAGAGCAATGAGCAACTCAATTCCTTTTCGCTTTTCAGTTCTCAGTTTCGATCCGAATTGTGGCCGCGAAATACCAATAATAATACTGGCCAAAGCCAGCATCAGTACCGCGAATTTAATAATCGGGCGGCTTCCGCTGACATTGGGCATTAAAAAGGCCAGTATATCCTTGTTGCCAAAAAGTGCCAGTGCTTTCCGGCGTTTCATCCTGAAGAACCAAAACACCGCTGCCAGTGCCGGTATAATCAGAAGCAGGTAAATATATCCTGAATTTGCTAATCTAAACATATCGTGTTTACAGTTTCAAGTTCAACGTCTAAAGTTCTTCAAGTGCGGAGTGCCTAAAGTTCGAAATTCGGAGTTGAAAAATATCGCGTTTCGCACCTGTTAGTCATCCTTATTTAGTATTAAATTTCTTTTACTGCGTTCAGCTTCTTATTCCCTCCCTTTCGGGGAGGGTTAGGGAGGAGCTTTTTTATGGAATATTCCTGAAGATTGTAATTCTCAGTAATAATCCTAAAATCAGCAATAAAGCGCCCGGGAAAGCATATTTCATGTATTCTTCTTCTTTTTTGCTGAATTCGTGAACCTCCATTTTTGTTTTTTCCAGCTTGTCGATTTCTTTATATATTTCAGCAAGTTTATTGTTGCTGGTTGCCCTAAAGTATTTTCCATCCGTTGTTTCAGCAATTTTCTGGAGCGTTGGTTCGTCAATCTTCACTTCCATATCGCGAACCTGTACTCCAAATGGCGTTTGTACAGGATATGGCGCAGTTCCAATCGTTCCAACTCCCACGGTATAAACGCGGATGCCAAAGGTTTTTGCAAGCTCGGCAGCAGTAACCGGGGCTATTTCTCCCCGATTATTTTCGCCATCGGTCAGCAAAATGATCACGCGGCTAATGGCATTGCTTTCCTTGAGGCGCGATACGGCGGTTGCCAAACCATTACCAATAGCCGTTCCGTCTTCAATCATTCCACTTTCAATATTCCTGAAAAGGTTGATCACCGTTGCGTGGTCGGTTGTGAGCGGGCATTGCGTAAAGCTTTCTCCTGAAAATACAACCAACCCGATTTTATCGTTCGGGCGGCCTGAGATAAATTGTGTGGCCACATCTTTAGCGGCTTCCAACCGATTGGGCCGAAAATCCATCGCCAACATGGAGCTTGAAATATCGAGGGCAATTACAATGTCAATTCCTTCGGTGGTCACATTCTGCCAACTGTTCGACGATTGCGGGCGAGCCAATGCCATAATCAAAAACGACATGCTCGACAGGAATACTACAAAAACGCTGTGCCTGAAATAGTATTTCCAGCTTTTGGGAATGCGTGCAAACCCAAGGTTCGACGAGAATTGCAGGCTGGCTCCCAGTTTTTTTTGTCGCCATACATACCACGCTATTAATGGTATAAACAGCAGAAACAGGTAGAAAAATTCCGGATTTTTATAACTCATACCTTTTTGTTTTTTCAGTTATTGAACAACAACTTTTTCTCCCGGAGTTTCGTCTTTCGGCTTTTCCGGAGCTTTAATTTCTTCCTTCTTTGTTTGGTTTACAAAGAAATAGGCATTCATAAGTGTCAGGTTGTTGTCGTCGGGCAATGGCGTGTATTTGGCAAATTTCACCAGGTCGGCCAGGCTCAAAACGTGCTGCAATTGATCCAGCGTTTTTTCGTCCACCAAATCTCGCCTCGGCTTAAACGTATTAATTGTTTCGCTCGAAGTTTGTTCCATCGCCTGAATATCGAAGCGGTTTACAATATAGGTACGAATTGTGTCGGAAATTTCAGAATAATATTGCTTGATTTTTTCCTGTTGCCAAAGCTTCTGGCCCTTAATGCGGTCGAGTTCGCGCAGGGCTACAATGTGAGCAGGCTCGGCTGGCTTTTCAGGTTTGACAAACAAGGGCTTGTTCTTCTTTTTCCAGCGGATGTAATAGAAAATGAAAAAAATCAAAGCGCCAATCAATATAACTCCCAAAATATAAGGCATAACTTCTTTCAATGTTACCGGTGCGCCATAAACCGTTTTAATGTCAACCGGGCCTTTGGTGGTGTCAATTTTCATGGTATGTACCTCAAACATCAACTGGCGAGTAGCAGCCGAATCGAGTACCTGCCCGTTTTTCATTCGGAAATAGAACGGCGGAATCTGGTGCTTGCCGCTGTCGAATGAAGTGATATAAAGTGTTTGCGTCAGGCGTTGACGGGTTTTGTCGTCAACCTTCAGCGTGTCGATTTTCGAGCGGTTAACCACCTCCACTTTCGAGCTGAATGTGTCGGGAACCTGTGGAAACTGCACATTGAGGTCTTTCGGCTTCTCAACTTCAAGCAAAAGCTTAAGCTGGTCGCCAATGAGAATATGTGTTGAGTCGATGCTTGCCTTAACGCTAACCTGCTGAGCTTTAACCAGCATACTACTGCTGATAAACAAAGTCAGACAAATGGCATATAACAATCTGTTTCGCATGAGAAATTTAGTTTATCCCCGTTTCTTAAAAAGGCTGATCAATGATTTTACATAGTCGTGGCCGGTGCTGATGCTCACGTAATCAACGCGGCTACGTTTAAACGTGTTGTCGAGTTGAGCCGATAAGCCGTTCCACCATTTCTTGTACGAATCTCTCACTGCCCTATCCGAACTGTCAATCCAGCTGTAAGCTCCTGTTTCAGCATCTTTCAGCTTAATAAGGCCAACGTCGGGCAGTTCTGTTTCGCGTTCGTCGTAAATGCGCAAAGCCACCACATCGTGCCGGTTGTTGGCAATCGAAAGGGCGTTTTCGAGCGATTGGTCGTTCTGGATAAAGTCGGAAATGACAAAGGCCGTACACCGTTTTTTGATGGCGTTGGTCAGGTAACGAATGGCTCCTGAAATGTCGGTTCCGCGCGATTCAGGTTCAAAATCGATTAATTCGGAAATAATGCGCAAAATGTGGCTTTTCCCTTTCTTGGGCGGGATGAATTTTTCGATTTTGTCGGAAAAGAAAATCACCCCGATTTTATCGTTATTCTGAATGGCCGAGAATGCCAGTGTTGCTGCAACTTCGGTAACAATGTTCTTTTTCAGCTCAATTGAACCAAAATTGCGAGAGCCGCTCACATCAATAAGCATCACCACGGTTAGTTCGCGTTCTTCTTCGAAAACCTTGATGAAAGGCTTATTGTATCGGGCTGTTACGTTCCAGTCGATGTTTCTCACGTCGTCGCCAAACTGGTATTCACGAACCTCACTGAACGCCATTCCACGTCCTTTAAAAGCACTGTGGTACTGGCCTGCAAAAATATTGCGGCTCAATCCACGTGTTTTGATCTCAATTTTTCGGACTCGTTTTATAAGTTCGCTTGTTTCCATCTGTTAAATTCCAAGTTTCAAGTTCCAGATTTTCAAAATGTATCAGGCTTCAAGTATCAGGTATCAAGATTAAAATTCTTGATACTTACATCTTGATACTCGCAGCTACTATGGAACTTCTACTGAATTCAGGATTTCTGCAATAATTTCCTCGGTTGTAATGTTGTTGGCTTCGGCTTCGTAGCTTAATCCAATACGGTGTCGCATTACATCAGGGCAAACTGCGCGAATGTCTTCAGGAATAACGTATCCACGGCGTTTAATAAAAGCGTATGCTTTGGCTGCCTGTGCCAGTGAAATACTTGCACGGGGCGAACCTCCGTAGGCAATCATGTCGGCATATTTATCGAGTTTGTATGCTTTGGGGTCGCGGGTGGCATACACAATATCAACAATGTATTTCTGAATTTTTTCGTCCATGTAAACGTCTTTCACCACGTCGCGGGCTTTCATAATGTCGGCAGGGCGCATTACTTTCGATGCTACAGGGAAAGCTTTCAGCAGATTTTGCTGAATAATCATTTTTTCTTCTTCCCGGGTTGGGTAGCTAATTACCACCTTCAGCATAAAACGGTCAACCTGTGCTTCGGGAAGCGGGTAGGTTCCTTCCTGCTCAATCGGGTTTTGGGTGGCCATTACCAGGAACGGTTCTTCCAGTTTATAGGTGTTTTCGCCAATGGTAATCTGGCGCTCCTGCATAGCTTCGAGCAATGCCGACTGCACCTTGGCGGGCGCACGGTTGATTTCGTCGGCCAATACGAAGTTGGTGAAAATAGGGCCTTTCTTTACTACAAATTCTTCTTTTTTCTGACTATAAATCATCGTACCTAAAAGGTCGGCAGGCAAAAGGTCGGGCGTGAACTGGATACGGGCAAATTTTGCGTCGATACTGGTTGCCAGGGTGTTGATTGCAAGAGTTTTTGCCAATCCGGGAACACCTTCCAAAAGGATGTGCCCACCTGAAAGAAGTCCGACCAAAAGGCTCTCAACCAAATGTTTCTGACCCACAATCACCTTGTTCATTTCCATACTGATGATATCAACAAATGAACTTTCTCTTTGGATTCTTTCGTTTAATTCACGGATGTCAATTGCTTGGTTCATATTTTCTCTGATAAATGATTTTATTTTCTTTTAATTTTTGAGACACGAAATTAAATGATACATGCCTGAAAAAGGGCAAAATTTAGTTAAATTTTGTTAAGTCTATAACCTTCTCAAAAGCCTGTGAAATTAATAATTTCAGCAATTTTTAACAGAATGTGTGGTTGCTTTTTTATTTTTGCTCAAAATAAAAACATTGGCACAAAGGTATTTTATAGAACTGGCTTATAAGGGTACTCGTTTTCACGGCTGGCAGGTTCAGCCCAATGCTGTTTCGGTGCAGGAAAGTCTCGAAAAAGCTTTATCAACCATTACCCGCGAAGAAATTGCGGTGACTGGCGCCGGAAGAACCGACACCGGAGTTCATGCCAGTTATTACGTTGCACATTTCGATGCGGAAAAACCGAACCTTGATTATCGTGATTTTGCCTATAAGTTGAACAGCTTTTTGGGCGATGATATTGTCATTTTCAACATTACCAAAGTTTTGCCGGAAGCTCATGCCCGGTTCGACGCCATTTCGAGAACGTATCATTACCACCTGAATTTGCTGAAAGACCCGTTCGCATTGGAAACTTCATGGCACTTTTTCAGGCCACTCAATTTGGATCAAATGAATGCTGCCTGCCAAATTTTATTCGAATACACCGACTTTACCAGTTTCAGCAAATTACACACCGATGTAAAAACCAACAATTGCAGGGTTTACTTTGCTGAATGGACTCAAAACGGCAACAACATTGTTTTTACGGTGAAGGCCGACCGTTTTTTACGCAACATGGTTCGGGCGCTGGTGGGCACTTTTATCGAGGTAGGTTTGGGAAAGTTGGATATAGCCGGATTCCGGCATGTGATCGAAAAAAAGGACAGGGGAGCGGCAGGCACCTCGGTTCCGGCGCACGGCCTGTTTTTGGCGGATATTGAATACCCGGAGACGGTTTTTAAGCGGACTGTTTAACTGTTAGCCTGAATAGCTGTTCCGTATCGGCCACATCGGTCAGTTTCATTTTACCATCAGCAGCTTGCATTTTCAAAGCGTGACAATTCGTCACGGTTTCATTACCTTCTTCTTTTAGTCTTTGTTTTAGTTTTCGCCAGTAAGCTTGTTGGTCAACACTTTCGGTTAACACTCCAACTACATCTACGATCGAGAAATACCATTTCTCGAGCTCATCGTCCCAATGGGTGCGGATTTGTTTTTCGGCAAACAATTTGATAGCTGTTTCTTTTGTCATAGCGGCGGGTTTGTATCAAAGATAAAGCTTTGTTTTGAACGTAAAGCCCCTTCTACAATAGGATAGATAAATGCAGTTTATTGACTCACCCCGAGCTCGCTATGCTCGCTCCGCCCCTCTCTCGCGAGAGAGGGGAAAAGTCACCGCAAGGTGGCTTGGGGTGAGTCATTCTAAAATACGACAATAAATACGTCTCATTACTTAATTTCCCCAAATGGGGGAAAGTTTCGGTTACGTAGGTCTTGGCCTTTCAGCAATATTTTTTATTCATCTTTCACATCTTCCATTAATTTCGACGATAGCGACTTGAGCTCGCTGTATGGCATGTTTAACAGCGTTGCCTTTAAGTCTATAGTTGGCGATTCTCCATATTTCAGTTTGGTTAGCGGATGATCGTCGGCTATTATTTCATTTTTGTTGGGGTGCCACACCAGTAAGTCATTTGGTTCGCACTTTAATATCACACAAAGCTTTTCGACGTGGTCTAATCTGAAAACTTTGGTCTTACTATTTAAAAGTATGTTGGCCGAATGCGGAGTAAACCCGGCTTTTACTAAAAAGGTATAGGGTCGTTCAATTCCGCGAGCCCTAAATATTTGATTGATGTTGAGTGTTAGCATATTGCTTTTGTTAAAATCAGAAAGTAAACTATTAATATTAGGATATAACTTACTAAATATACAAAGTAAAATTAAATAAACAATAATAACTATTCAAAATAAATAAAATAGTATATAAATAGAAAAAATAATATTTTTATTATCTTATTATCTGTTGATAAAAACAAAAACAACGATTGTAAAAACACAAACTATTGTATCAATAGCTGAAAGTATCTTGTGCTTTTTGCTTGCGTTGGTTGTTTGTAGCGCAACGTTTCCCTTCCGGGTTTCACGGAGAATTACAACCTCAATCTTACTACGAATAGTAGCAACACCAAAACCGGAAACCCGGCTAATGATAGGATGGCGATTGTGGTGCGTACTTTTTTATCGTCGCGAAACAGAAACTGCAAAAGTTTATAGCCTAAAATACCAATGAATCCGCCCAAGCTGTTTAAAATAAGGTCGTCGATGTCGGCAGCCCCAATGTGTGTAAAGCCCTGGATAATTTCGGTTAACAGGCTCGCTAGTACGACCAGGAGCAGGTTTGAAATTGCTTTTTTCTTATTCCTGAACAACGACAAATAGCCACCCAGCGGAACAAAAATGAGGATGTTGCCAATGACATTGCTAAACGCGAAACGCCTTACTTTTTCGGAATTGTTAATCAAATAGTCGGTTATGCTGCGAAATGGAATGAGGTTGTCGGAATCGGCAGTGTCGTGAGCCGAAACGCGTGAAAAGAACAACAATTTAAATAAAAAGGCGAGGTAACAAATGAAAACGCCATAAATGACTATGGTTTCAATTTGAGGCTGTAAACTGAACTCTGTCTAATACAAAAAAACCTTTATACTTGTATTGGATGGAAACAGCAATTATGAATGAAGAATACAAGGCCATGCAGGCCAAAGCCCTTGAGCAATTACGTTCGGGCCAGTCGTTAACAGGAAAAGACGGAGCTTTTGCTCCACTTTTAAAACAGTTTATAGAAACTGCCCTTGCCGCCGAGATGGCAGGTCATTTGGATGAAAATGAGCGAAGTAAAGGCAATAAGCTCAATGGGAAAGGGCGCAAAACGCTCAAGACCCTAGCCGGAGATATTACTATTGAAACGCCACAGGATCGTCACAGCAGTTTCAGTCCCGAGATCGTCAAGAAACGAGAAACAGTTTTGGCAGACAACCTTGCTCCTAAAATCATTGGTTTATATGGACTTGGGATGAGTTTCCGGGACATTTCTTCACATATAGAAGAAATGTACGATGTTGAAATATCGCATACCACGTTGAGCGAAATCACCGACCGGATCATCCCCCAGGTAAAAGAATGGCAATCACGCCCGTTGGAATCCCTATACACGATTGTATGGCTTGATGCCATGCACTATAAAGTCAAAGATGGTGGCCGGGTGGTAAGCCGTGCTGTTTACAATGTTTTGGCCGTTAACAAGGACGGTCGGAAAGAACTGATCGGGATGTATATCTCAGAAAGCGAAGGGGCAAACTTCTGGCTTGGCGTTTTAACCGATCTGAAATCCAGGGGGTTGAAAGATATTTTGATTGCCTGCATCGACAACCTGATCGGGTTTGCAGAGGCTATTGCCACAGTTTTCCCCAAAGTTGAGATACAATCGTGTGTAGTACACCAGATACGAAACTCCTTGAAATACGTGGCCTCCAAAGACCAGAAGGCATTTATGAAAGACCTTAAATGCGTTTATCAGGCTCCAAACAAGTTGCAGGCCGAAGATGAGCTGCTCAAGCTGGACGAAATTTGGGGCAAGAAATATCCGGTTGTCCTGAAATCCTGGCATACCAACTGGGAGAAGCTAACGGTCTATTTTAACTATGACGAGCATATCCGTCGCCTGATTTACACGACCAACGCTGTCGAAGGCTTCCACCGCCAGGTAAGGAAAGTAACCAAAACCAAGGGGGTCTTTCCCAACGATATGGCGCTGCTCAAGCTGATTTACCTGGCAACCGAAAATATCTCGAAAAAATGGACACAACCGCTTCAAAATTGGGCGATAACGGCACAGCAACTGTATATCCGATTTGGAGAGCGGATGATGATAGACCTTTGATACCCAATCTCAAACGCAAAGAAAGAACCCGGCCTAAAATCGGTCAAGGGTATATGAACGGCTCCGTGCCTCCGCCGCCCTTGTCCAATTTTATTCCAGGTTCAAAAAAGCATTTAAGAGTTGGAATCAAAAAAAACAGTAGTTTTGAATTGAATGAATAAATTACCAGACAGAGTTTAATTTACACTCCCTTCAATTTGTTTTCTTCTATTCCCGATGATCCCATTTTTCATTTCGCGCTGGTATTGAAGGTTTGGTTTGGTGAGTCCCAATATCGGGAATAATCGAAATTTGAACAAGGAAAAGTCTGCATTATTTTGAGGACTAACAATGGCATAGAATGGGTATAGAAATTCTTCTTTTCTAACCGTCAGCTAAAGCAGACGGCAACGGATAGCGCTTTGAATTAAGGTGTGGCTTGTTCGGCGAGCTATCCTTTGCCGTCACATTTATGAGACAGAATGTGATGCCTATCTGCCCTCAGTATGAAATATTTGAAGGGGAATTGCAAATTCCGGGTTAAGGAGTGGTAATTAAGTAATAGGAAAGATAAAATGTCGTATTTGGGTTATTGTTTTAACTCGACTCACCCCGCGCATCTGCGATGCTTTGCCCCTCTCTCGCGAGAGAGGGGCGGAACAGCCGCGTTACGGCTGTCGGGGTGAGTACTAAAAAAAATACGACAATAGATTATTCTTATTACTTAAAAATTGGCAGGGGCGGCGTTGCAAACCATTGTCATTTATTCAATAATCTTCCAATAGCCTGTTTTGTCACTCCCAATTCGTTCTATTATTCGGTGTTCTTTCATCTCTTTTATTCTCCGTTTGGCAGTGCTTAAACTTATCTTTAATTGTTTTCCAATTTCAGTTGCCGTTATATTTTTATTTTGTCTTATTAAAGAAAGTACAGTGTCATTTACAGTGTCACTCTGTGGTTTTAGAGTGTCATTTACAGGCTCAACAAACTGAACGTGCATTTCTCGGTTTTTCAAAATATGGTTTTCGCCAAGCAACAAATTTTCTAAAAAATGCAGTAAAAATTCATTGGTTGCGTGAATGTCTTTTGTGTGGTTTTTGTAATTTGCTCTTACCAGCGCATTGCGAAAATACCACGAGTGTTCTGCAAACAAATCGTTGTTTACATTAAAGCCAAATGTTCTCAAGTATTTTATTAAAAAGATAGCTGTTGCTCGTGTGTTGCCTTCACCAAAAATGTGAATTTGCCATAAGTAGGAAATAAAATATGCTATATGCTCTATAGTTTCCTGCTGGCTTAGTCCTTTATAGCTAAATTTTTTTTCTTGTTCAAAGTCGTATTCCAATGTGGTTTTTAAGCTCTCGGCACTTCCATATAAAACTGTTTCACCATACAATATCCACTCTTGTTTGGTGATGTTGTAATCGCGAATTTTTCCTGCAAACTTGTAAATACCTTGAAACAATCTACGATGAATAGTGAGATACTCGGCAGGCGAAAATGTGAATGTTTTTTCGCTCAGAATTTCTGCAATTCGTGCCGAAACTTTGTCGGCTTCTTCGGTTCTGTCTTCGCCTGTTTTAGTTGGATGTTGTTGGTAGTAACTGTCAATGCGTTTTTTTACTTCGTCAATCGTAATGTCGCCTTCAATGTTTTGTTTGGCTGTTTCTATCAGATAATCTGACGGTTTTAAGCCATCCACTTGTTGTAAGCCAATAGCCGTTTTCCAAATCTTTGCTTTTTCGGCTTTGTTTGGTTCTCCTTGCCGTAGATATTCTTCAAAATTATCCATTCCCAAAACTAAAATTTTTTTAGTAGAGTTTTTTCTTTTGCCTGCTTTTCTTGGTCTTAGCAATTTGTTTTTCTATTCTCTTTCATCCGTGTTTGTGTTTAGCGAACACGCTCGTTTCAATGGTTTACTTTTAGATTCTTATTTGTGGTGTGTGCTTATTACACTTGGCGGTAACGGTTTCGCCGGATTCTGGCAAGTGATTGAGAAAAAGGACAGGGGAGCGGCAGGCACCTCGGTTTTGGCGCATGGGTTATAAAACAATGCCCTTACGATGTAACCATTCGGCCAACTCCGTGTTGTTTTTATGAGCAGAGAGTTTCTCTTTGAGAGTTTCTCTAAAATGTTCTGAGAACTTTGAGAGGCTTCGAAGATCGGATAGGTTCAGTTATAGGTTTTGGGTTTACCGGTTGAAGTTGTGCGGGAGCAATTCGGCCAGGTCTTTGGAGTAATCGTTGTCGTAACTGTGGACGTTTTCCAGGAAGTAAACCAGCCATTGGCGGAAATTTACCTGGTGAGCCTTACAACAGCCCATCATGGAATAGATGATGGCTGCGTTTTCTGCCGCATCGTCATTTCCGCAGAATAACCAGTTTTTCCGGCCTAAAGCAATGGGGCGGATGGCATTTTCGCCCAGGTTATTGTCTATTTTCAACCGGCCATCCAAATGATAGCGGGTCAGCTTGTGGTAAATGTTGTAGGTGTAGCGGATGGCTTTCCCGATGCGTCCCTTGGGTAAAACCTTTGGGAACTCATTTAACAGCCATTTTTCGAAAGCTACCATAATGGGGTAAGCCAGGCGCGAACGAAGTTCTGCCCGCTGGTCGAACGAGAGGTTTTCCTGATCGGCCTGTCGTTCCACATCATAAAGCAGGCTGATTTGTTCCAGGGCATACGAAGCCCGTGCCTTATCTTCGCTCAAAGCTTCTTCAAATTTACGGCGTGCATGGGCCCAGCACCCGATGGGCAATACCCCTTTTTTGTTTTCGTACATGTCATAAACAACATAACCATCGCTCTGGATCACTCCCTGGTAATCTTTAAACAAATGCAGGGCTACTTTCTGGGCCCGGGAACCGCGATCGTAATAAAAAAAGACCAACTGGTCCATCACTGCCCGCACCATCCAGATGTACCCTTTAACTGCCTGGTGCTTTTCGTTGTTGATGATCGGGATAGTGGTTTCGTCGCTCTGGATATAATCCGACCCCAGCACCAGTTCCTGTAACCGGTAATAGCTTGGGCGCATCAGCCCGGCCACCTCGGCAAACCAACCGTTGATCGTTGCCGGGGCAAGGGAGATGCCTTGCTGTTTGAACATCCCGATCTGGCGGTAGAAAGGAAGGTGGTTCACATATTTATCGATGACCATATCGGCCAGTACGCTTGCCCCGGCATAGCTTTTGGCTATGGGCAATGCAGGCATGGGCGCTGTAACAACCTGTTTCTCGATGTCCGGCCCCTGGCTTTTATTTTTCAGCACATATTTGTGGCGGATAATCCGGCGAACGTACCACCTTGCAGGGTCACGTTCGAGTACTTCGGTAACTTCGGGGGCCAGTTCAGCCCAATGTTCAGGGTTAATTTCCTGTTCAGGAAAAATATGGGTTTCTTCCCGTGGAAGGCTTTCGGGCAGAGGTTTGCGTACCGGATGTTTTTTTTCTTTTACCTGAACAACCCGGATAGCCTTGTACTTCTCGATTTCTTCTTTGGCGTTGGTGGCCAGTTCTTTTTCGTCCTCAAGCAGGTCAAGCCCCTCAAAATCGAGTTTCCGTTGCCGGGGGTCTTCAGAAATGTATTTTTCGCTGGATTTGCCCCATATTTTTCGTTGAAGCGTCTCTATTTGTTGTTTGAGCTTGAGGATGGCCTGATCCTGCGTGCTGATGGTCTGTCCCAGGTGGTCAATTTCCTTGTCTTTTTCGGTGATTTGTTGCTGGTAAGAGGTGCGTTCTGACTGGAAGTTTTGGAAGCCGGCAAGTTGGCTTTTCAACCTGGCTGTTTCCCGGTAAAGCTCATCGCGATGTTCCAAAATTTGTTGTACAAACAGCTCTTCTTCAGTAGTCATCCATCCTTGTTTTTGATGGCTCGAAGATACTGAATATTAACTTGAAAATCAATCAGAAACCCATATATTACAGGCTGTTCAGAGGTTTTTTTGTCCTCTTTTTTTATTCTCTTTTTCTCCGGTAGAAACACCTTGGACGATACTCATCAGTTCCTGCCAGCTGGTTTGAAACGTGTGGGTGTCTGGATCGAAAACAGGAAGTTTGAAACCGCCTGATTCCAGTTTCAGGTGGTAGATCACCAATCCGCCGCATTCCATGTGCAGGATCTTCATACTGGTACACGGGCGGTTGATGAAGATAAACACTTCACCGTCCTGCACGTTACGGCCCATCTGGTTGGTCACCATTCCGCTCAGGGTGTAAAAGCTCCGGCGCATATCGGTGGGGTACGAATACAGGTAATACCGCATCGAGGGGGTTAGACTGAACATCTTACCGGTGTGCTAAGAGCAACAACGACTGTAAAACCTGTACATCGGGCAAACTGCCCAGTTTTACGCTCACCCCGTTGGGATAACTTATTTCGCATGAAAAGACGGAGTGCTGAACATCCTGGTTGTTTCGAACCGGAACATGGCTGAACCGAAGGTGTTGTCCGTTTTCAAAAACAACCGGGACGAACCCGCCTTTGGGTGGTAGTTGCCCTTTTAGTTTGTTTTGCCAGTAATAGAATTTGGATTCGTTGATCTGATGGTTGGCGCAATAATCTCGGATAGTCAGCCCCGATACCACAAACTCGTCATAAACGGCCCGGAATTTTTTCTCGTTGTACATGTCGTTTGCTTTGATGTAAACGGCAAACTTATAGACCGCCATGCAATATTAGTTGACGCAATTTAGCGAATGCTTACCTTACGATACTAACCCTTATTGTTTTGCTTATATGATGTTGCAAATTTCACTCATCTTCTGTCCGTCAGCTAAAGCAGACGGCAAAGGATAGTGCTTTGAATTACGGTGTGGCCTACTCGGGGAGTTATCCTTTGCCGTCACATTTATGTGACCGAATGTGATGCCTATCTGCCGTCGGTATGAAATATTTGAAGGGAAATTACAAATTCCGGGTTAAGGAGTGGTAATTACAAATTGGCACTAGCAGCGTTGCAGAGGTTCATTGAGAATATTCCGAGGAGCTACGTGTTATCGGGAATTACAAATTCCCAAAAGTAAGGAGTAATAGAAATTAGTGCTAGCTACAGTAAAGGTTTTCAATATATCCTGAGTAGTATGGTCAGCTCTCTTTTTTAATGAAATTCGTAATGACCTTTACATGCCATAAATGTTACAATATTATTTTCTAAGGTATAGCTAAGTCTATCTCCATCAGGATATCTATTTGTAATTCTTTTGGATGCTTCTTTTCCTCTGCCTCTTAGGTTTTCAGTTTGCCCCATGCCCCCAGTAAAAGGATGTAGTTGAACATCTTTCATTAGTGACAATAAATACTTGAAAGTTTCAAAATCTTCCTCTTTCCAATTATTGAATTGTTCCATAAAATTGGGTGTAAATACAGACCGATATTTTGTAAATCCCAAATATTTGTTGAGCGTATCCTCTGTTTTTATCATATTTGGCATTGATTTATCAGCCCATTCATTTATCTCTTTTGAAGAAATATCGCCTTCCAAACAAATGTTGTAAGCGATGATATCGATATTTTCTTCTTCATTTATAGAACTCTTTCTGATAGATATTTTTCGATTTCTCCAAAATAAATGAGAGTTCAAACTTATAGATAGAGTTGTTTTTATATGGCCAATGGGTAATCCTATTGGTTCAATTTCAGTAGGAATATTTTCGCCTATCAATGTGTAATTGCTTTCTAAAAAAGCTTCTAAATCTTCGTCATTCAAGTCATCCGAATAAGGTGGTTTGATAAATGTAAACAAAGACCTTTTTAAATCTTTATTTTCAATCCGTTCTAAGGTTTGTATAAAATTTAAGTTATCTGTAACTTGTTGATTTAAAATATTTCTTGGAAATAGTATTTTCTTAAATCCATAAGTTTTATTTGCCTCTTTGAATGTATTCATTAATGTAGAAAGCTTGTCTTCAGCAATTTGAAGGCTATTAAAATATGGGTAAAAGGATAGTTCATTTAGTATAAAATCCATATTCTATAAAAGCTTTAAAAGTTGGTTCCCCCATTCGTCAAGAAATCCATCAGGTTCTTCTGATAATGTGCCATTTTTATCCACTTTAATCTGGTTAATCTTTGTAAACTGTTCTTTCTCTGTTGTAGTTTTCTCAAAATAAAGCACATTGACTTTTGACTTATCGATCAAATTTTCTTTCACCGCTACTCTTATTCCATTCAAAATGTGATCGCTGTGCGTTTCTACAAATAGTTGTGCACCAATGCTTGCGGCTAATGAAATAAGCTTGCCTAATTCAGCTTGTCCTCTTGGGTGAATGTGTGATTCTGGATTTTCAATGACAATGATTTTGCCTTCATCTGCGATTAGTAATGCAAGTACAATTGGTAAAACATAAGAAATGCCGAAACCTACATTTTTAGGGCGGAATGAATTTGTTTTGTCATTAATCAAATCAAACTGATAATCTAAAATCACTTTGTTTACTTCGGGAACATATTTTGTACTAAGTGAAACTCCTGGCGAAATCTCCTTCATCCAAGCATTTATTTGAGAAAGCAGATTGGATGAAGTGGCATTAGGGTGTCTGAGTTCTTCGATAACTTCTTGTTCTTGTCCAAAAACGTTAACATAATAAGCAGCATATTCGCCTAATAAACCCAATTGTTTTTTATCAGAAACAATTACGCTTGAGGCCTCATAAATATCTCTCGGGCCTATGCGTTCAGCACGGATATATTGAAAACGCTTAGTGTTTTTTCTGAAGAAACTCATTTGGTCTTTTGTGTAACCACTTTCTGCCGTAAGTTTTTCTTTATCTTTTTGGTATCCAAATGTCCACGTAAATTTTGGGTGCCCTTCAAAAGTTAGTTCAAAGACAATTCTTTCGTCTTCTGCATACTGATATAAAGCATCCCTGCCTTGGCCTATCTGTACTAATATTCCATTTAAGTCAATTACCCTTTCTTCCAGTTTATCACTTTGCATCAATAGGAGCAAAGTCTGTATGAAGGTGCTTTTACCCATACCGTTCAACCCCATCAACAGATTTAAGTTTGAAGTACTTACATTAGCTGTTTTGATGGATTTAAAATTTTTTACCTCAACTTGTCTTATCATTGTTACAACGTATTTCGTATAATTCCTTCAATTTTTGAATAGCGGTAACTTACACGCGTCTTATCACCTGTGGCGGAAGTAATAGATGCCACAAATACATCATCGGTTTGCATCAGTTTGATAAAATTGTTGAATAGTTTTTCGCCTCTGTTTTTTAAAATAAGACGTTCGTTTTCTGTAAGCCTTGATAATTCAGCACTCCATACTTCAAACAAAGCTTTGTTGATGGGTCTTCTTCGTTCGCTTAAGTCAAATACTTTTCTAAACGCATAATCTCCAAAAACGTCTTTAGCTAGTTTCATACTGGAAACAAAGCTTTTTTTGATTCTTTCTCTTTCTTCAGCAGACAGCAGTTTTATTTCGCCCATTTTTTGATTCATATATGTGTCCAAATCAGGTTTATATTCTGATACAGGTTTTATTCTAAATGCTAAAAATCTTGTGACGAATTCCCTGTCAAGCATCCTATCAGAATTTATTTTGCTGGTCGCTTCTTGAAACTCCTTAGTATTGGCAAGTTCTTCAACGAATTTTGCTGGTATACCTTGATTCAAAGCGTGACGAATTTCTTGCGAATTTAAAATCAGACCGCCCGTATTAATTCTTTTAAATATATTGAATTTCACTTCTTCGGGTGTCCCTGCATTTATGATGTAAGCAGTAATCTGAGCTTCTTCAATTTGTCTTTGCAGGTTCCTTGGTAAATCATCAAATCCCAATCCATCTAATTTATTTAAAAACTCAAGTCCTACCAATCTTAAGCTTTTCAAAATAACAAAATTTCGTAAGGCACTTAAACGCTGTAAGCCGTCAACCACCAACCATTTATTATTATCTGAGCCATCAAAGTAAAATGCAGGTAGCGGAAACTTTATCAATAATGATTCTATTAATTGACTTTGCTTTTTCCCATCCCATAAGTCACCCTTACGTTGAAAAGCTGGAGATAAATCTATCTCAATAGGTTCTGCTTTTAACCTTTTCAGAAGCAGATCTATGGTTAAAGGTTTAGTAGTAATATCAATTTTTGTAGGATTAAATGGTTTTTCCATTAAATCTCCACTACTTAAATCTTCGTATTCAACCTGTGGCTCGTTAACTATATTGTTATTTTCTTCTAGCATTCTATGTTTATTTAATGTACAAATTTACAATTTAATTTCTCTAGTTATTGCTTCTGCAAACAATACCTAGACCACCTGTCACATTGTTTTCATTAGTTTGCGCATGTCTTTTTTACGACAATGATCCTATTTTTCTGACTTGAGCTAATGTATTAATATTAGGGATAAACAAAATTTTATTGTACTGTAGCAATTTATGCGAATTAACTCAATTAACAAAATTTGCACTAAGCAGATTGTACAAAATTAGTTTTCAGGCTAAAACAAGCCCCGATTCGAACTTTCTCGTTCAAATCGGGGCTTGTCAATATACGTTGTGTCTTCTTTGTGTACTTCGTGGTTTAATCTTACCAAATGCGTACTATCAAACTATCTGGCCGCCACATTTTGTCTCCTTGTTTTACTCCAAAGGTTTTGTAGAATTCAGGAATGTTTGAAAGGGTACCAATCACACGGTATTTGGCGGGCGAGTGCTCGTCGCTTTTTACCTGGTTGGCAATGGCTTCTGGGCGCATATTTATCATCCAGGCCAGCCCGAAGCCGAGGAAGAAGCGTTCGTCGGGCGTTTTACCTGCAATTACTTCGTTGTTTTTGTACTGTTTGGTTTTCTGGAATGCCTGGTAGCCCATCACCAATCCGCCCAGGTCGGCAATGTTTTCGCCCTGGGTTAGTTCGCCGTTTATGTGCAAACTGTCAACCGGATTGTATTGGTTGAATTGTTTCACAATCATTTTGGTTTTGGCGTAGAACTTGGTGCTGTCTTCCTTGGTCCACCAGTTTTTCAGGTTGCCTTTGTCGTCGAATTTGCTGCCCATGTCGTCGAACCCGTGCGTCATTTCGTGGCCAAACGTTGAGCCGCCAATAATGGAGTACAAAATGGCGTCGTCGGCCATGGTGCGCTCGTAACCCGGAACAATGATGTTACAGGCCGGAACCACAATTTCGTTGTTCGACGGGTTGTAGTAAGCGTTGTAGTTTTGCGGTTGCATGCCCCACTCGGTACGGTCAACCGGCTTACCATATTTCGAGATGTTGTAGTTCGAGAACCATTGATTGGCAGCGATCACATTTTCGGCAAACGATGCGCGCGAAATCTTCATGCTGCTCAAATCTTTCCATTTGTCGGGGTAGCCCACCTTCATAATCATGGTTTGCAGTTTTTCAAGCGCTTTTTGTTTGGTGGCATCGCTCATCCAGTCGAGGTTTTTAATGCGCTCGGCATATACCTCTTTCACTGCACTGCCAATTTCCTGAAGTTTTTCTTTGGTTCCGGCAGGTAAATATTCGGTTACATAAACCTGACCAATCAATTCGCCCAGGAAACCATCGGTTTGTTCTACCACGCGTTTCCAGCGAGGTTTGGGTTGTTTCACACCGCGAAGCGTTTGCGCATAAAAGCTGAAAACTTCGTTGTAGGTTGCGTCGTCGAGGTACGAAGCCATTCCGCGAACGAACTTGTATTTCAGGTAATCTTTCCAGTCGTCCATGCTGAATTTTTTCAGTTCGGCATTCAGGGCTTTCAGGTATTCGGGTTGACCAACAATCACCGAATCGACCTTGGCCAAATCGCTTTCCTTGAAGAAAACCGACCAGTTGAAATTAGGCGTCAAAGCCGAAAGCTGGCTGGCTGTGAGTTTGGTATAGTTCTTCAGCGGGTCGCGGGTGTCTTCTTTCTTGCGCGATGCCGAAGCCAGCGCTGTTTCCAGTTTCATCTGGTTTTCGGCGGCCTGTTTGGCTTTGGCGGCATCGTAGCCCATTATTTTATACATGTTTTCGAGGTGTGCCACGAACTTTTCGCGAATCATCACCGAGCGTGCATCTTTCTCGAAATAGAATTTGCGATCGGGCAGGCTCAATCCACCCTGACTGAGGTTCACTGCGTTTTTGCTGCTTATTTTGCTATCCTGCCAAACGCCAAAATCGAACATGGGCGCTCCGGCGCTTTGGTGAATAAAGGCAGTGACAACGGCCAACTGTTCAGGAGTTTTAATTTGGTCAATCTGGTCGAGGTATTTCCGGATGGGTTCAATGCCGTTTTTGTTCAGGTTGAGGCTATCCATTCCGGAGAAATAGAAATCGCCAATCTTTTGCTTGTTGCTTCCTTCGGGCGATTGCGTTGCGGCGCTCGATTTGCATATTTTCAGGATTTGGGCATTAATCGTATCCTGTATCACCTGAAAGATACCTGCGCTTTGCTCGCTGGCGGCGATAGGATTGGCTTTAAACCACGCGCCGTTGGCGTAATTGAAAAAATCGTCGCCGGACTTAACTGTTGCATCGATATGCGAAACCAGCGGATCGATTGTGTTTGCCTGTTTCTGTGGCTGGCACGATAGTAGAACCGCGCAGGCAGCAAGTGGTAGTAAAATTTTCTTCATGGTAATAATTGAACTAATTGCATGATTCGTGTCAAAAGCAGACTAAGCATTACAGATACTTTTGTAAAAATGGTTGTAAAAATGCAATCGTTTAGTTATTCCCATTTAGCGCTCACCGCATCGGTTGGTTGACTCAACTGTCCATCAGCATATTTCAGGACAATAAAATAGAAATACCTGATTTGTTTTTCTGCTGAAGTATCTTCAAAAGCTTCAATTGTTTTTTCGACTTCTTTCAGCAAAACAGGCTGTCCATTTTCAACAGACCGGTATATAAGCGCCGATGTCAGGTTATCGTCAATTGGCATATTCCATTGGAGAACGATCTTCTTTTCTGCCGAAAGGGCCGATACATTTCCTGGCTGTAACATCGCATCGGCGTTGTTCAAAATGCCGGTTGACTGGCTTAAATCACCAAGATCAAGCGTATCGGCTCCTACACATTGAATTCGGTAGGTATAATATCTGCCCGGCTTAAGCAATTTGTCGGTAAACGAGTTGTTTGAAAAACCCGTTGTTGCAATTAGCTCTTCCGGTTTTTCAATTTTATCGTCGAATTTTGTTTCCCTGAATATGCGGTACGCGCCAATTCCGGCGTGAATACTTGCGGCATCGGCCCAGGTAACCAGTATGTTGTTGTTGTCCATAATGGCATTTACTTTATCAGGAACAGGTAACCGCCCGCCACTGTATGTAATATTTACCCTGTTGCTTTTAGGACTTATGTTGTATGACGAGTTGATTGAGGCTACTGCATAGCTGTAAACCATCGAATTGATTGTTTTGGGAAGTGTATCGGAATAACTGACCAGCGAATCGGTTGAGAGAACCATTCGCGGCAATTGTAACAATGGCGCTACATAACCATCGCCACGATAAATTTGGTACCCTCGGGTATCGTTAGCCAATCTCCTGAATTTTAGAGTGACAATGTTCCCTTTTCGGGTGGCTGTAAGGTCTTGTGGCGGAATACTATTGGTTTTTCGACCTTCAAGAATAGCGGGAACCCTGGCGCTGGGCAAACTATGGCTAATTCCGTTGTTTATTGAAATGTAATAGAAATAGGTGACCGCCGGGTTGATGTTCCGGTTGTCGAAATATTCTTTTTGCCTGGGATTCAAAGCTGCAATCATTTTGTACTCGCCATTGTATGAGGTTGAACGAAATACATCGATAGTATTCACATTCATGTTGTAATTATAATCCCATTTAAGCTGATTGCCACCTTTATCGGGGTTAGGAATAACCTGCAGGTTGGTAACCAAGCCTATGTCAGCTTGTTTTGCTACAAAATAGATATTGAGCGTGTCGGTCAGTTTTCCTTTGTTACCCAAGGCGTCATAAGGCTGTGCCACATAACTATATGTCAGTCCTTTGGTGGCAGTTTGGTCAATAAGTACAGCAACCATATCGCCTTTTTGTTTTGTATATAACAGTCGAACAGGAACTTCATCATACTTTTTTTTCAGGTAGGGGCTACGGTAAAGTTTTATTCCTGAAATACCAGTAACATCGGCAATGGAATAACTAATGCTGATTGATTTTTCGCTGAGCGAAAATCTTACCGGCGCAATATCTGAAACCAACGATGTTGAGGGAAACTTCACACTCACTTCATTAATTACTGTTTCTTTCCCGTTTTTAGTCAGTTTCTTGATCCGATACGAGTATGTTCCTGTTTCTTTGATGCCATCGTCGAACCAGCAGGTTTGGGCAACGAACTGATAGCGCGGATCGGCAGCATAGGCGAAAAGAGAGTCGATTACGTCAGCTTTTTGAATGTGGTTCCAAATAAATGAAATTACAGGTTTCTCAATCGGCGTTATGGCAGCTATCGATGCAGGAAGCTGCATGATGTTGGCCATACATTCGGCTTCGTTCCGGGGCGCTTTTAACTCGGCTACCGGAGTCCAGTCGCTGGCGCCTGTTTTCTTTTCAACCAGGTACGAAAAGCTTCTGGGAATTTCCCTGCCGCAGAAAATATAATTCCCGGTAGGGTAGGCTTTACTTTGCTGGTTTTGGGCTGATGTAACAGATTGCCACAAACCGAAAAGAAGAGCCAGTAAGCTTATTTTATATATTATTGACATAGCGTTTGATTATTTATTAGATTTTTCATTACATCCAGAGTCGCTGCATCCGCCTCTATGGAAGTCAAAACTGGTATTTTTCTGTGAATCGACTGTTGCTTCCAAACAGCAGCCAATACTGATGTCTTTGGAAATGGTGGTGAAAAGCAGGCTTTGCGAAATGCTTGCGTTAAACCCCAAATTGAGCGAACCATTGACTGTCATTTTGAACGAAGGAGATGCTTCGAGTTGGGCTCCAAAACTGGCGCGCCCTAAAATACCACCGTTAATACTCGTTCCGGTGATGCACGATAAACCGGCTCCGGCATCGATGTAAACATATCCATCAACGCCCAATGCTGAAGTTTTGCTAAAGTTGGCATAAAAATCACCGCCTATCAAGGCCAAAGCCCTTATGTATCCTGATGCCAGGATGAAATCCCAGGATAGATCGACGTTGAGCAATTCGCGGTTTACGGCAATGTAAACGCCATGTAGTTTTTGCTGATCTAACGTATTCGTTTTGTAGCATTTGTTAACTACTCGTTGGTCGATGTAATTGTTGGTAACGTCCCATGCCCGGTTGATTCCTTCCTGGTTGGTGTAATTTCCGGCCATAAACCCCAGGTTGTAGGTGCCAGTGAGCAAACTTGCACTTATAAAAGAATTGCACCCTCCGGCGACATAAAAACCTGGTACTCCAAAACAAGTTTCTATCACTCCGCTGTTAATCCGAACTGCTCCGAGTGTAATAGCTTTGTCGATTGACAAGGTTCCGGTTAGCTGTTTCTTTTTGAAATCGAAAACCTGCGACATAGATCCAAAAGGGGTGGAAATACCGGTTACCGATAAACCGTCGGATTTGGCGCTTACATCGCCCAGAACTTCGAATTTAACTTTTGTAGGTGTAATATCTTCCGAGCCGGTTGAGTTTTTCGTCATTGGCCCTTCATAGGTTAACGTACTCCAATCCTTGTCGTCGGCGGTCATTCCACCCTTATCAATGGTGAGGCTATATCCTTGCGACGAATTTTGAGAACTGTGTGTTTTGGCCGTACCAGGTTTCTCTTCTTCAGAGAGTAGAGTTTTCCAGCCTTTATCGATAGCAACTTCGTATTTAGGGTTCCCGGCTTTTCGGGCATAAAACTTAGCTGGCATTGGGTTGAAGGTTAAGTCGGGCTTTTCTAACACACTACCTTCAATAACCACTTGGTTTTCGTTGATGTCAATTTTTTGTTTTTCGGCAACGAAATGTACAAACCCTTTGCCTTCAAAATCGGTGATAACATTTTCAAATTTTGGGTTTTCGTTTTTTGAGGACCAGTTTGCTGTAAGATTTATTTCACCCATCCGCGGGGCATTCGTATTCAGTAACCCCGATACCCCAATGTAATTTGGACCGTTGAAAATTGACAGGGGTTCAAATTGTGCCACAGGATTACCAAGCAGGTTGGGTTTTACATTCTTTTGCATTAACTGTACAACCATTTCATCGTTGCTCAGTATTTCGATGTAATTCAGGTCGATGTTATAACCAGACAGGCCAGTCAAAGGAGGTAAGGAAGCTACTGGGGTATTGCCTGAACCAACCAGGCAAAAATTCCAATGAGCGCCCATGTCATGTCCAACTTTGTATTCGTAATTTAGGTGGGCGGCTCCCTTCTGTATATTTCGTAAAAGGAACTTTCCTCCGCCCATACTTAAACTGTCGAGTTTGTAATCTTCCATAATGAATTTGTCGGCTCTTAAAACAAATTTTCCAACAGGAATGTCGATGATTTTGGTTCGGATAGTTGCTTTATTGCTTAGCAAACCTCCTTCGGTTGTACTGAATGACCAGTTGCGCGCTTCGAGGTTCCAGTCTTCGAGTTTAACATTGATTGGTTTGGCCGATGTAGCCGGATATACTTTGTTTTCGTCGAGGACCATATCTGGAATATTCACGCTAAAATCTTCTGGTTTTGCATGGTCGATATGGCAAGTTAAGGTTGTATTCAAATGTATTTTTCCATCGCTCGAAATGTAGCTTTTCTTTGGGTTTGCACTGGCTGTAAAATTAATAAGCTTAAACTTGAGCGCATTGCCTGACTGGTTGCACAAGTAATAAACCGGTACAGGCTGAAGTTTATAAAGTGTCATTTTTCCGTCAATTTCTTTTTTGAAAACCTCGGGTTGCCTGTATGTTTTATTGATCGATTCGGTTTGGGTAAACGCGCTGGTAGCAACGCTTATCTGGTGGTTTAATGTCGAGTCGTTGTTAAGCCGGGCAAGGTAAAAGTCGCTGCCTTTAAAATCGAGGTAACTACTTGGGTAGTTGAACGAGTTGTCAACAATCTGCATCCTTCCGTTTAGTTTCCCAAAGTCGTTTTCTCTCGTAAACTGAAGCGGAGTACTGTTGTAGAGCGCTGTTTCACCGAATGCTGTAAGTTTGATATTGTATTTGTTGTTGTACGATAATTTCAAACTGGTAATTCCTGGAATTTTAACCGAATTGTCGTGAACCACCGCATTGGCCGGATCGCTTCCGGTTTTTGTTATGTCGAATAAAACATCTTCAACCCGTAGCGCTTTATTGTTGTCTTTTAGCACGAAGTCACTAATAGCCTCAGTCCAGTTGACCAACCCTGTAACTTTTATCTGGGTTTCGTTCACTGGTGTAATTTTCTCTAAGGTAAGCGGAAACCCATATAATTTGTTTACCACCATATCGCCAAACGAAGTCATATTCAGGTTAAGCGTTCCTTTGCCGTTTACGATGTTAACCTGTTGCTTGTCGCCCGAAACTGTGAATGTGGTGTCGATTGTTGCAATGATGTTGATTTTTTGATTATCGACAGGGATGCCCTGTAATTTGAATTTTCCCTGGGTATCTGTTCGAGTAACAACCAAGTTGGCATCGTCGGTTATTGATCCGGTTGGTTGTAGTCCTAAATTGTCACTTATATTCAGTAAGTTCGAATTTGCAACCCCTGTGGTAACTTTTGCCGTTTTGCCTCCTGAAGTTTGGCTTGAATTTAATGAATAGCTTTGCGGAATAAGTGAGTAATTTTGCTGCGAAGCATTTGTGTTATTTACCTCGATATATACCCGGGCATTTTTCACCGGTTTATTATCCAGAGTTACTGTTCCGGTAACCTCACTCCCTTTTTCGAGTACCACGTTTTTTTGCTGAAATTCTCTCGACTCATAATTCTTTATTGATACTGTCTTCGGTATATAACCTCCTCCTTTGGGGCCCCTGACAATAAATGTATAATTATTCACCGACACATTTTCGAAAACAAATTTGGAAGTTCCGTTAGTGGAGGTAGTCATCATGTTTTCGCCCAATTGAATCGTAGCTCCATTCACAGGTGTAGCGGGGCCTACAAAGCCGCTGGGCATTTTCTGGGTTATATTGAACTGGATGCGGTGTTTCCTTCGGTAAAGCGGAATATCTCCCAGTTCTATCTTCGATTTTTTTTCATCGGCTAAGCTTAGAACGTAAGTGGTATCGAACCACGCCACATCTTTAGGTATAATTTTAATTTTCACCCCTGCTTTGGGAGCAATAGGCATTTCAAAGTTTCCCGAATCATCGGTTTCAAAAACTTTGCTCGAATCGGCCTGGATATAGGCTTTTACCAGCGGCGATGAACTTTGGTTGTTACTCCCCGGGCCATAATAGCTAAATGCGTCGGCATTTATCACCCTGCCTTTAACAGTGGCTGTTGGCATTAGCGACAACCGTGGGGTTGATTGATACCCGGTTTGGTAGAAATTCTCGGTTTTGTACAGTGGCTGGTTCCCAAAAGTAAACCCATCGGCCATTGCAGCGAAATAGACTGGTTTGTTAAGGTAATCGGATGTTAGTGGAGCCTGGCCGGCAATAAATTCGGCATACCCATATTGATCGGTTGCCATCGAATTTTGGTTGCCTTTAACCCACGGGATCACTGGCGATTGGGATAAGATGACTTTTGTGTTCCGCGTTTTGGTAAGTATTTGCCCCGACAAACTGTCTCTGACCAGGACCAAGGCTCTGCTTAATAATGGTTTAAGAACTACAGTGCATTTAACTTCCGGTATTTTTGGGGCGTCCCAATCATCTGTTTCATCGATCATACCACCTAAGGGAACGATTGTTGCCTGGTAAGCTTTATTTCCTGTGTTGACATAGCTCGAAGCCTGGATAAAATAAGAATTTCTATCATTTTCCGATTGTATTAAGTTTCCCAGTAGCTTTCCAAAGCTATTGCCAATTTGTTCAACCGACTGACTTGGCCATAATTGTTCGTATTCGGTATGCTGTGAATTTTGACTGTCGTAAATTGGGCTCATTAATTCCTTGTAGGTGTATTTCCCATCGCCTTCGCCTAATGGCAAATGTTTCGATTTGTCCTTCGCGTCGCGGAATAACGTTACCTGTACTTGTGACAGGGCAATTGTATCCTTTTTTTGATTTATTTCAGCCGTTTTCACCAATAGTTTAAACTCTCTGACATAGTGTATTAGAGTAACTGGCGTTGACATATTTTCAGATGGCTGAATTTCGATCACTTTATTGGAGGGATAATAATAATCGGCATTGTCACCGTCAATAACAATTCGGAATGTTCTCCTGAATTGCGGATAATGAATTCCTTGGGTCTCCTGCATATTTGTGTTGGCTTGCAGTTCGGAACAATTTGGCCCGTGCGCGTTATTCAGTCCGTTCTGTATGCCGATGACGTTTGCCATTCCCATGAGCTGTTTGCCATTGCTTTTTGTGTTACTTAATTCGTATGAACTGGTTCCCGAATTGAATTCAATGTTAAAAACGCCACCGTTAATCGAATTTTGTATTCCTTTCGATTGTTTTGACCATGATGCTCCCTGGTCGATACCAAATTGCCCGAGTGATGATTCAATTGGATTTATTACATCGTCTCCGCCTTTTATTTCTTTAAGTTTTTCTTCTTCACTTTGCCCGGAAACAGGAGGCTTGCTACTTCCCGAAGAGCTGTTGATGCTGCCCGACCCCAAATTACCTTTCTTATTAATGTTCACGGCATCAATTGTAAAATTACCGTCGTTGTCGGTTACACCTTCGGCCATTGTGGCATACTGATCGACAAGAGGAATTACATCGTTTTGGTTATCGGGCTGAAAAACAGTGTACTCCCAACTTCCGCCAATAATATTGGCTAAAGCGCTATTTCCACTGTTTTTTACTATGCCAACTGATCTTCCTTTTTCGTCGACATAGTCAACCACTACCCTGAAATGGGTATTTGATAAAGGCCGTTTGACCATGTTTACATCCGATTTCCATTCGTACAGCAGTTGCCCTTTTATTCTGGATGTTGGCGGTGTACATGATGTAATCGTGTAGTTTACTTTTGCTGTTCGGTAATAGGCATCTTTGGCATTTGTATTTGCGGGCAATTTAAAGTGGTAAGGCTTTACTGAGGCCACGAACTTACCCGAATCGATAAAGTTGGTTTGAGAGCCTTGTGTGTAATTTTTTATTGCTTCAGCAAGCAAATCGCTTATGTCTCCGGTTAACGTTAACTTACCTGGGGCATTTTTGAATAAACTATTCTGATCTTTCAATGTTGCTAAACTATTCCCTGATTTTTTGACAGAAGTGGGCGACAAAAATGAATTCAGGTCTTTAATTGCCAGGATGTTGTATTCTTCCTGTGGATTATTTGTTGCCAACAATTTATTGAAGGTAACAAATGTGCTATCCTTTTCGAGTTGTGTTGTACCGAATGCAACAACAGTAATATCGTTAAATTTATTTTTTATTGCTGAATTCGATTTGTCAATATCACCTTCATAATAAGGGATAGTTTCCTGCTTGTTTATCCGGTACAAAACTACAGGTATGTTTTCGGCAATGGTATCCCGGCCTACAAAGTCGGTGTGCGATTGTTTTTTGTCATTCATTTCGTTTGTCGAGCTATTGAACGCGTTCGATTTATCATCTTTCGCCAATGAAACAGTAAGGCTATTGGCGTCTTTTTCAAGAGTATAACTGGTAAATTCTTTCCGCACATTCACTTTTAAGGTGTAAGCATAGGTTTTTGCCGTCAAAGGGCCGAAGTTGATCCCCTCTTTTTTTATAGCTTCAGCCAGCGTAAGATATTTCTGTTCAAACTCGTTATCAACGTAATAGTTGTTTGCAAGCCGTATGCTGAAGGCAACCGAATCGGTCTCGAAATATTGTTGCGGTACGCCAATTAATGTATCTAATTTACCCTCGCTGTTTGTTTTGGCAACAATCGAATTTATTTTAATGTAATCAGTGCCTTTAATGCTTTTGCAGGGAAGGTTATCTGAAAAAAATTGCGAATTCTTGATAACTTTATTGGTATTTAGCTTTTTACTTCGTTTTCGTAAAGCCTCAATTATCACTTCGGAGTTGCTTACCGGAAAAATATCAGGATAATTCTCGAATCCATAATTGATTACTGCCTGAATCGGAATTTTGAACATTGGAACTTCGTCTTTAATTTGCCTGAAAACGAAATTCTGTGTCGCTTTTGATATGCTAATGTTTTGAAAGTCAAATGTTTCAATTGTAGCCACGTATTCCTGTCCATCAGTAAAACCGGCATCCAGCGCTTGTTGCTCGGTTAATTGTACACTGACCGGAATTTGTCCGTTCCCGGAAACCAGTGATTTGATATAGTCTTTGGCATTGCCGTAGCTGTTTTCTTTAGCAAGTTGTAAAGCCGTGAGAGAATCTGCATTTTGAACCTGGGAAATTGCTTGCGAATTGTCTGTTTTACTTAACTCGCGCTTGAATTTGAAATTTTTACCTTTTATTCCATCGATGTTTAGAACATATTTCAATAAGTTTTTTTCGTTTGCAATTTCTGAATTCATTATTTGCGGCGTTGTTTGTATGTTTTTAAGCCAACACCAGTTTATTAAAAGGTTTTTTTCGTTGTTAACATCCAACGTATCAGCATTGTTGTTGCTTGTTTGCTTGGGGGTGATAAATACAAAGCTTATCGAATCATTTTTTATCGGGATAATTCTTGCCCTGTTATCATCTTTATTGTATGTAAACCAGCAGACCTCGCTATAGCCTTTGTTCCGAATATTCATTTTTTCGAGCGGATCTTCTGCCTTAACCCTGAAGGCATAAGTGTAACCATTTGTTAATGTTACTTTTTGTGATGTTAAGATTGTTTGATTGATCCTTGTGCTTTCTTCGTAAAAGTATGGGTAGCCTGAAGTTTCAAAAGCTTCGCGTGGGTCGAGTTGTGAGTTTTCGGGTATTTCAATCATTTCAAGTCGGTAACTAAGCGGAGAAAGGGCTCCCGCCGGAATTGTCCAGTTTATGTTTACCATTTGTGCAATTGGGCTCGGGCAATTGTCGCCGCACTGAGGAGTTACAATTATCGGAGGTTCAAGGTTGGTAATTGTAAATATATTGCTGCATCCGATGGGTTCTTCCGATGATATAGGACGGTCGGTTTTGAAATCGAACGCCTGTACACAAATCTGGTAGCCGCCTTCGGGCAATCCGGCTCCGTTGAGCAATTCGTTTAACGTTATTCCGGTGGTATTTATGTGGTTTTCGCTGAATGCGTCGGAAATATTGTCAGCAGTTAACCGATAGGTTTTTCCTCGTTGAAGCAAAATTGGCTGCGAAGGTTTGTAACCTTCTTCAGTAGCTATTTTTATACCATTTTCTCCGGTAATTGTTGCTTTGAGGTACAACTCAATGTCGGGGTAATCGAGCTGAGTATGAGTCAGGCTGATAATTACTTTATTCGGGTTATTAATATAATCGTAAACAGCCGAAGAATATGGTGGGGTTACATTTATATTGATATTTACCGGCGATATTTGACTGTAATTTTTCCCGAAGGAAAATACCAGGGTAAGCAATAAAAATAACCTTATCATCCGGTTAGATTTTTTGCTTTCTATGTTTATCCCGTTAGTTTTATATTTTATAAACATAACTAAAAAGTGTTTTGTATTCATTAAAATCTTTAATCAACGTATTGTCAGTGAAGTCATTCATGATGCCTGAAAAACTTAATCTGAAAGAGTGTCTTTTGCTTAACCTGTAATTTATTTGGGCTAATGCTGTATTTGTCCAGCCTGGAACATTTTCATATTTGCTTTTGCTGGCCGAAACCGAAATATTTGAATTGAACTTGCCTTTAAAAAAGCTTTTACCAAAATCAGTACTTATCCCGTACATCGATTGATCCATTGAGGCCGAAGTCAGCCCTGTGTAATTAAGCCCAAACATAAACGATGTTCCTGAAGGGATTAAGTTAAGCATGTAATTCAGTGCTGCTACCTTGCTCGACACTTCATTGTTCAAAGCAGTGAAGTGATTATGGTCGATAAGTTTGGTGAACATGGCGTTTAACTGAATGATGTGTTGTGTTTTACTTCGGTTAAATGTTAACATGGGCATTAGGTTGATACTCCGGTTGGTTTGGTAAAGTTTTATGGTGTCGTTCAATGGTACTCTACCTGCTTGTTGATTAATGCTATAGTTGCTAAATGAACTGCTGAAACTGAAAATCTTGCCCGAATTGTAATTTAAGCTCGCCATTGAAATAATCCTGGCCGACTTCGAAGCCTTGTTCCCTTTTAAATTATCTCTCTGAATACCAATGTTCCCGCTAAGGTTAAGCTTTCGTTTAAATGCTGATACCTTACCGTTTATAGTTGTATTTTCGATGTCGGTATTGAAATAATAGGCCCCAAAAGATTGGAAGTTTGGCGCAACTCTGCGGTACTGTACTCCGATGGAATAGAGTTTTGCCGTGTACATCAGCGACGAATTCCATGCTGTTGAATATTCTGTCGAGGCATTTAGGTTAAATGTTTTTATCAGGTTCTTTAATATCGAAACATCTGTTTCGGGAGCCATTTTTTCGGCCATGTTTTTAGTAAGAAGGCTCAATGCTCCTTCCGATTCCCAGACCAGCGATTTGGTCAGGTTTAATCTGAAGTGTGTCCCGAATACGGTGTTAGACTGTAAATTGCTCAGTTTTCCACCCTGCGGTAACTTCACTGATAAAGAGTCATCTGCAATCTTTAGGAAAATCAGGTCGAAATAATTTCGGGCACTTCCATAGCCAATTTTTACGCTGTATCCTTTCCTGGTAGGTGCATATAACGTGTCGAGTGGATTGGCTGTGTTCGGGATTGTTTTTTGTTTAAATCGGCCATAAACGCCAGCAAACCTGAATTTTCCCGGATTTAACTCAATACCAGCGCCCAGGAATGAATGGCCAGCCAATGTATATGACGAAAAATTGAGGCTTCGGTATCCAATATGCGCTTTTATCCATTTGTATTGCGGGCTAAATCCAACTCTGTTAAACGGTTGCGCATACGAAACATTTTGTCCGCTATACATAAACGAAAACGGCATACTAAATCCATAAACCGAAATATTCACATTCCCTGATAATAAATAGTTGAAAGGATCTCTTGTTGAAGTTTTGCCGGTTATGGAATAGAAGTTGGCTGTTGTATTTAAGGAACCATCAACTGAAAAAGGCTTATGGCTTTTTAGGTTTGAGAAATCTTGTGCCGTAGCCTTGGCGTAAACCAGCGTAAACAATATCAATATCTGGAGTAGATGGGGCTTTTTCATAGATTGAAAAATTTAGGGAAGCTCATTTAAGCGATTGATAATTAGATTAGTGTTGTTTTTATGTGTTAATATGGATTGTAAAAAATGGAAGTTTGTCCTATTTTTTTAATTGATAATGATACTTTACTATCAATTTGGGCCGGTAATCAGCAAGCCTGGTTTCGTCGCCTGAGAAAACATTCCACATTGCCTGCGATAATGGGTTGGTTGAGTTCACATTGTCGTCGTTGGTAAATTGTAGCCTGAATATGAATTTATACACTGAAGTGTTGGCAGATATTTGTTTGTTTATATCAGATGTAACATTCAACGAGTGTTCTGTCAGTACACTGTAGCCGGTAGTTGCAATAGTTCCACACTTTGTAACCGGGGCAATGTTGTAAAGTGCTGTATCAAGTTTTTCATAATTTAGCAAATAGCATTCTACTGATCGGTTTATGTCGTCACCGGCAAATGGGCGAAGATTGGTATTCGACTCATAAACAGTTAAAACGGCACTGTCAATTATTAATATCGAACCATTTGATGGCGAAATTGCAGTGGCATTGAAACTTATGAATCCTCGCATTGCATATCCGCTTGCATTCCATCCCATCGTTATTTCTTTGCCTTGTCCGCCTGCATAATAATCGGAGATGGTTTTGGGAAGAGAGTTGATGATAATTCCATCATTTGATGCTTCAGAAAAGAATACTTTGTATTTTAACTCTGTTGAACCATTCGCACCTGATGCCGGAAAGAAAAATATTACGGATAAAAATACGACCATTAGAATATGGACTGCTTTCTTCATATTTGAGTAGTTTTGAAATCATTGATATTTCAAAATTACGTCTCTGAAGAATAGCAGTCAATCATATAAATATATGGTTTCGAGCTTATGAAGGATGCAACCAATACCTAAAAGTTAGACTAGTTTTTCTGTAATCGCTTTTATTACAGCTTCTGATTTCGAATTTACTGTAAGTTTTTTATAGATACTGTTGATGTGGCAACGCACGGTACCAATGGATATAAAACAATGGTCGGCAATCATTTTATAGCTATCGCCTTGTTTTAGGCAATTCAGAATGTCCAATTCTCTTTCAGATAAAGCATAATCCAATGTTTTTACTTTATCGCGATGTGAGAAGAATTCAATTACTTTTCGAGCAATTTGACCCGACATTGGAGATCCTCCTTCGTTTAAATCGATAATTGCTTCAATAATCTGAATTGCAGTCGACTTTTTTAATAGGTATCCGGTTGCCCCCGCACACAAAGCATCAAATATTTTATCTTTATCTTCAAATACGGTGAGCATCATTATGTTAATATTATGGAATTTATTTTTTACCAACCGTGTTGCTTCAATTCCATTTATTCCGGGCATATCAATATCCATCAGAATTACATCCGGGGTATTTGTTTTGCAGTTTTCCAGGATGTTTATTGCATCGGGATAGGCGCCACAAAATTGCATGATCCCCGAACCTTTGATCAAGTGGGTTAATCCCTCACGCAGAGCATCATTATCTTCGTATATGGCGACTTTTATTTCCATTTTATTTGCTTAAAAAGACTTTCAAAAATAGCATGTAAAAAAATACTTGTCAATCATATATTCATTCGATCTTGTATCGGGATAAAAACACCATTTACAGCACTTTAATCCTTAGTTCAATAGTTGTTCCTTTGAGAGGTTCAGACACAACAGAAAGTTGTCCTCCAATTTGATTGGCTCGTCTTTTTATATTCTTCAATCCATTACGGTTTGTGAATTTATTCGTTTGAAATCCTTTACCGTTGTCTTTGACTGTCATTGTTAAAACGGAATGGTTGAGGTTGAAAATTATGCCGGCTTTCGTTCCCTCCGAATATTTTACAAGGTTATTGATGGCTTCTTTGCATATCAGGAATATATTGCGACGGATATCCATTGGTAATGAAATGGAATTCAGCTCTTCCGGAACATATATATCAAAGCTAATTCCTGCGGTTTCGAATAAAGGAATGGCATATTCTCTGATGCGAAGATTAAGATTCTCAAATTTATCGTTTGTTGGATTGACCGACCAGATAATGTCGTCCATTGATTCGAGCATGGTGTGGGCATTCTCTCCAATTTTCTGAATAATTTCGCCTGAATGAGAACTATTGTCTATATGGGCTTGCAAAACATTGCTCATGATAGAAATACTGCTTAGTGTTGATCCGATATCGTCGTGCAAATCGGATGCAATCCGGGTCCTGATTTTTTTCATTGCAACCCGCTGCCTGATTCGGTTTCGGTAAAATAGGAATAAAGTGCCCGCAACAAGCCCAATCATTAGCGAAATGAACCACCATGTTTGGTAAAAGGGAGGAGCAATAACAAAGCTATACGAACTTGATTCACTATCATTTCCAGTTCCGTCACGTCGGCAACGAACATGAAATGTGTATTTGCCTGGAGCTAATGCCGAATATTCGGCAAATCGTCGGTCGGAATACGAATTCCATTTTTTTTCGAGACCTTCAAGATAGTATTGGTATTTTATTTCAGAATTTCGGGTAAAGGTTACAGTACTGAAATAAAACGAAACATAGTTGTTGTTGTATGAAAGCTGTTTTACCTTGTCCATATTGTTTATTGCAGAAGTATCGGCCTTATTCATGAACCTGATTTCAGAAATTTTTACTTTGTTTTCGAGTATTTTCGAATCCTGGTTTATTTTATTGTCAATGGCGAAAAAACCTTCTTCGAATCCAGCGTATGTTTTATCTCCATCGGGTAAAATACAGTAAGCCAGCCTTCCAAATCCATTTTTTTCGTTGTAATGAGACCATTGTTCCTTTCCCTGAGCATCGGTTATTAGCCGGTCAATGCCTTTAGCCGTTGTAATCCAGATACTTTTGTCTGGCGCTTCAACAATATTCGAAACATCGTTGCTCGACAGCCCATTCGAGGTTGAATAGAGTTTAATTGGCTTAACTTCGCTGGCTGTATTTTGTAATTTGTAAACGCCAGTGTATAATGATGATAACCAGAGGTAGCTCTTCGAATCCTGCATAAGGTTCATTATCCACGCAGTAACAAAAGATGAGTCGGGTTTTAGCGATTTGTAAATACTGATATTCTGAGGCGAAAGTATTTTTTCATTATTTGTCACTTTCCCCTCTATCCGGAAACCATAAAGGCCATACGATTTGTCACCAAACCAATATTTCCCCGAATTATCTTTCAATATAACATTGGGTTTAATGCTTTCTGTTTCTTTAAATTGCCCGAATGGACATTTTATTATTTTGTTGTCACTCACATAATACATCCCGTATTCGCTTCCTAGCCATAATACATTATCACTAAAGTAATATGCGTTTAATCTCCCAAAATCCCAGTCTTTGAACCGTACAACAAGTTTGGGGTTACTCCATTTTTGCGGATTCGATAGCTGCAAGGTATAAATCCCATTATCCAGAAAGAAGTAGATGTTATCGTTGTAAAAATCAATCGATTTTATTTGCCTGCTTTTCAAAAATGGCACGTCGTTTATATTTTTATTTTCAATACTATCGTCTTTAATTAACAGTATTTCATCCAAATTGGCGATCCATAATCTGCTATATTTATCTTTTGATATTTGGGCGATTCCATTGAGCGGTTTGTTTTTGTAACTGTACGAGAAACTCGAAAAAGTCTCCAGTTTACTAATTCCGTCGGAGGTTCCAATCCAGTAATTACCTTCGTTATCCTGATACATACACATAGCACCTTGAGCAAGCATACCATTTGAAACGGTGAGGTGCATGATTATTTTGTTGTTTCTTAGCCGGTAAATCCCATTAAAAACAGATGAAATCCAAATATCGCCGTTTCGGTCGGGGTATATATGGTTTATAACTTCCTCGTTAAGTTGAGGAACTGGCTTCGAAACAATATATTTAAAATCACTTTTCCCTATCGATTTTAGGTTTATTTCGTAATATCCCGATTTTGTTCCAACCAGCAATGTATTGTTGTTGATGAAGATAATTTTGACAACAAAAATGCCTTTAAACTCAGGCAAGAAATAGGGTTGTTTGTCGTAGCCTGTGTCGTTGCCAAAAAGAATACCCAGCCCGCTAATTCCGCCAAACCATATATTTCCTGCTGAATCGTATTCGAGTGTTTGGAACATGTTACGGTTTTCTCCACAATCGAAGATTTGGTGAATCGTGTCGTTTTCTACTACGTTTACATTTCTGCTTTCCGAAGTTAAAACACGTCCATCAGGCAAAGCTTTTAGGTTAGAAACAACATTTTTGCCAATCATTTTTTTTCGACGGAGATATTGCCTGAAAGACCCATTCTTTTTTTCGATAAAAGTACCTTGCATGAAAGTAGCTAATGCTAATCTTCCATCTTGTAACCTCTCTATATTCTGAACGCAGGTTTGGTTGTTGTTAAGTTCCGGCAAAATGTCATTATCGAATTTCGAACCATCGTATCGGCAAATTCCTCCATCTGTTGCAATCCAAAGGTACCCCTTTCTGTCCTGATTAATCGAGTATATGGTGTTGTTTGGCAGCCCATCTTTAACTGTGTAATGTTTAAATAGATAACATTTTTGGGCCGATAAATGAAGTGTAGTTATACAAAGTAAAAAAAATAGTGGAAATCGGTTATGCATACATATTGTGTTTGGGTTGGTCAAATTTAAAACATAAAAGTTTGCCTGATTTTCTGTTGTATAGAATTTTCGGGTTTAGCAAAATTAATATTTTCAGTTATCAGGATTCGATTTCTTTAAAAAAGAGTGTGAAAGAAAATTTTGTGTGGATAAATTATTGTTCGATAGTTGTTTAGTGTGTTGTTTTTTTCGGTGGAAGTGAGGGAAATAACAAAGTATCTGATCTTTTCTCAATTTGTTTTCCTACGCTATGGGCTGTTGACTTGATTTTTAGCTAATCTATTGACTCTGTATTAATCTACTGATTGGTCTTTTTACTAGTTTTGACTGAATAAAAATCACACGAATTGAAAATCAGGATTCCAGCGAATATCAGTTTGACGAAAGTTTCTGCCATGCAGTTATTTCAGCTTATTCGTTATTCTATCCTCATTTTAATCGGAATCGTTTTTTCGAAGTCGGCCTTAACCAAATCTGAAATCGGACAGTACGAAACCGTTTTATTTCTTGTCGGCGCAGTCAGTTTCTTCTGGGTGAACGGACTGATACAAGGTTTTCTGCCCAGCTCAAACAACTATTCAGGCAAGAAGAAATCGGGCGCTTTGTTCAATGTTTTTTATCTGCTCTTGCTGTTGTCGGTTCTTGCTGCGGGTTTTGTTGCTGTTTTTGAGCAGGGAATCTCTCATGTTTTGCTAAAAGACTCCAGTGTTCCTTTCCTGAAATACCTTGTTGCATATTTGCTGCTTTCTGCCCCGTCGGGACTGGTGGAATACATTTACCTGATTAAAGACAAGGCCAAAAGTCTGGTGGCTTACGGAGTTATTTCGTATTTCCTGATGTTCCTGTTGGTTGTTTTGCCTGCCTGGTGGGGTAGGGGACTGGAATATTGCCTGATGGGGTTGGTGCTGAGCGCCGTCGTTCGCTTTGTGTGGTTGCTTGTATTATTGCTGAAATATTCAAGTCCTGAATTCAATTCCGAATTTATTCTGAAACATCTGAAAGTTGCTGGTCCGCTTGTTCTATCCATGTTTTTAAGCGGATCGGGTCAGTATATCGACGGCTTTATTATTACCGGGTATTTCGACGATGCTACTTTTGCTGTTTTTCGCTTTGGGGCGCGCGAGTTTCCGCTGGTTTTACTTCTGGCCAATGCCTTCAGTGCCTCTATGTTGCCTGGTTTTTCCAATCAGGAAAAATTGGGTGATAACCTGAAAACAATCAAGTTGAATGCACAAAAGCTTGCTGCCTGGTTGTTTCCGCTTTCTGCTTTAATGATGGCGGTTTCGCACTGGTTGTTCCCCATTGTTTTTAATTCAGGATTTAAAGAAAGTGCGGTAGTTTTCAATATCTATTTGTTGCTTATCGTCAGTCGGCTCGTTTTCCCCGCAGACTATCCTGACAGGACTTGGAAAAAACCGGCCTATTCTGTGGGCTTCGTTGCTCGAAATAATTTTGAATGTGGTGCTTAGTCTTTGGTTTGTTCAGCTTTGGGGGTTGTATGGCGTAGCTTACGGAACCGTTTGTGCCTATATTTTTGAGAAGCTTATCCTGATGGCATTTGTTAAAAAAACATGTGGAGTGCACATTTCAAGCTATCTGAATGTGAGCCGCCATTTGGTTTATTCCGTACTTTTGCTGGCAGAATTTATAGTGATTGAATTTTTGATCTGTTAATGATGGATATCATACTCGACGATCCGGCTCGCGAACAGGAGTTCCGGCAAATATTGACCAAAATACGTTTGTCGAAAAGCGGCGAAACGGTTGATTTGATGAAGCAGCATGGCCTGAATTACAAGATGAACTGGGGCGCTTCGCTGATTCAGTTAAAGTCGATTGCATCGCAATATCAGCCTAGTCATGTGCTGGCCCTGAAACTTTGGAACAAGCAATGGCGCGAAACCATGATTCTGGCGGCGCTGCTCGATGTTCCTGAATCAGTCACCGAAGAACAAATGGACTACTGGACAAAAAGTCTGGAATCTGCCGAAATAGCCGAAATTTTGAGTACCTACCTTTGGTCGAAAACTAAATTCGCATTTGTTAAGGCGCTGGAATGGTGTCGCGGAAAGAAACATTTGGTTCGTTTTACCGGGCTTCACCTGATGGGAAGGCTTGCCATGACGCATAAATCGGCTATGGATGAGTTCTTTGAGCCATTTTTCGAAGTTTTGTCGCCATTGGCAAAAGACCGGCAACTGAAGCAAGTGTTTTATCGTTCGTTCGTTCTTCTGGGCTCAAAAAGCGAAGCAATGAACAAGCTGGCTATAGTTTTTGTTGAAGAATTGCAATTTGTTGATGTAGAAGAAGTTAATAATTTGGCTAAAGAAATTTTAACTGAACTGAAAAGCGATTATACACAACAATTATTTGTTAAGAATATTTAAAGCATGTTGTATTTGGTTAAGACTGATTACTTTTGGTATAGTTTTTATAGTTTTTGAATAGAAATTAAAATTTATACAAATGAATTTAGAAAAATCATCAAATCCTGTATTTGGAAAGGACATATTCAACAAATCTTCCGTTGGTGCGGGAGACGAAGTGATGACCGTTAACGGAACAATTAATAAAACAGCCGTCATGTTGTTGCTGGTTGTTTTTGCAGCGTCGTTTACATGGCGCAAATTTTTTGGCGCTTTCGATCCGGCTAATCCGGCAGTGATGCCTTCCGGAATTATGGGCTGGGCAATGGTAGGAGCTATTGGCGGACTTATTACAGCCTTAATTACAACTTTCAGCCCTCGGCGTTCGGCCATTACAGCGCCCATTTATGCGGTGTTCGAAGGTTTATTCCTTGGAGCTATTTCAGCCATCTTCGAGGCTCGTTTCCCGGGTTTGGTTATGCGTGCAACTATGCTCACGTTCGGGGTCTTCGGGGTTATGCTTATGCTTTATCGTTCAGGAGCAATTCGTGTAAGCAATAAGTTCCGAACGATTATAATTGCAGCTACCGGCGGTATAGCTTTGGTTTATCTCGTTAGTTTTATTGTGGGCATGTTTGGGGTAAACATTAGTTTTCTGTACGATAGCAGTCCTCTTTCAATCGGGATCAGCCTGTTTGTAGTTGCTATTGCAGCTTTGAGCCTTATCCTCGATTTTGATATGATAGTTCAGGGCTCGTATGCCGGAGCTCCTAAATTTATGGAATGGTATGGCGCTTTTGGCTTAATGGTAACCTTAATCTGGTTGTATCTCGAATTGCTTCGTTTGCTTTCGAAACTTGCAAGCCGCGACTAATGTGGTTCTAAATTAGGTTTTAAAGATATGAATTAAAGGGACTTAGGTCCCTTTTTTATTTGCATTCATTCCTGGAAATTATTTTTGAATAAAAAAAAGAACATTCGTTTGAATATTAAAATTAAGTTGTATATTTGTACTATAATACTAGTACAATATAAAACTAATACAGTATGATTAAGTTTGTTCTTGATCCAAAAGCGGGAACTCCGTATTATCGGCAAATTATCGATCAAATTCGGTTTGGTATTGCATCGGGCAATTTGGCGATAAACGAGCAGTTGCCAACCGTGCGGGCTTTGGCAGTTGAACTAAAGGTTAATCTGAATACAGTTGCAAAAGCCTACAAAGAGCTTGAAATTCAAAAGATTCTGGAAACCCAGCAGGGTACAGGCACCTTCATTAGTGCAGTTGATAACAAAATCTCTGACTCGGAGCGAACACAAAAGCTTCAGGAAATAACACGTGAATTTACAACGATAGCGCACAGCTATGGTTTTTCTGTTGACGAACTGATTAACGAACTAAATAAAACCAAATGACATGGAAACAAAGTACTTTAACCCGGTATCAATCACTGTAATGTGTATTCTATTCGCCGTTTGTGGCGGTTTGTTTTTTCTGAAAATGATCCCGTTGCCCATATTGATTGGCGGCGTGCTTTTATCTATTTTTATTTCTGCTTCCATTCAAATTGCAGATCAGTGGGAAAAGGCTGTCGTTTTAAGAATGGGTAAATTTATCGGGCTGAAAGGTCCGGGATATTTTTTTATCCTTCCAATTGTTGACAGCATTGCCAAATACATCGATCAGCGTGTGCGCGTAACCGACATTAAGGCCGAAAAAACACTGACTAAAGATACTGTGCCGGTAAATGTTGACGCGGTCGTTTACTGGACGGTTTGGGATGTGGAGAAAGCGGCTCTTGAAGTTCAGGATTACGAAAAAGCGATACTGAATATTTCGCAAACAGGTCTTCGTGATACAATTGGGAAACATGAATTGTCTGATTTACTGTCGGATAGACAAAAGATTTCAGACGAATTACAGTCGATACTCGATGAGCATACTAATCCTTGGGGAATTACCTGTCAGAATGTTGGCATTCGTGATATCATTATTCCTGAAAATCTGGCCGATGCCATGAGTAAGCAGGCACAAGCCGAGCGTGAACGCCAGGCCAGGGTAATTCTGGGAACCGCTGAAACTGAAATATCAGAAAAATTTGCAGAGGCCAGTCAGCAGTACCTCGATAACCCTGTGGCTCTTCATTTACGTGGAATGAATATGCTTTTTGAAGGTCTGAAAGAAAAAGGTTCGATGGTGATTGTTCCCAGTTCTGCACTCGATTCAATGAATCTTGGAGCTATGGGAGGTTTGGTTTCACTGGCAAAAACGAATGATTTGCAAACAAATCGTTAGTATAAAAACTCAGGAAAACAATTAAACAACATGCAGGGACTTCGGTCCCTGTTTTGTTTTATGGCGATAAATCGTATTTTCGGCGCTGAATTAAAGTATCCTGTTTTTATTATGGAAGTTATTCAGGTTAGCGACCGGAAAACGATTGAAGCTTTTCATCAACTCCCCATACAGTTATATCGAAATGATCCCAATTGGGTTGCGCCGTTCCGGCTAATGATTGAAGATATTTTTGATCCAGGGAAAAATGCCGGGTTTGTTCATGGCGATGCACGCCGCTGGCTGGTTAAAAAAGATGGCAGGTGTGTCGGACGTATTGCCGCTTTTTATGATCGGTCGAAAATAGAGCAAAACGCCGAACAGACCGGAAATGTAGGTTTTTTTGAATCAGTTGATGACGATAACGTTGCCCGGTTGTTATTTGAAACTGCTGAAAAATGGTTGCATTCAGAAAGATTTACGGCAATGGACGGACCCGTAAATTTTGGCGAAAATTTCTTTAACTGGGGATTGCTTGTCGATGGTTTTCAGCAACAAGGATTTGGAATGCAGTATAATCCGGCGTACTACAGAAGGTTATTCGAATCTTACGGGTTTAAAACATATTACCAGCAATTTAGCTATCATTTGGACATTACGAGTCCCGATTTGCCTCAGCGATTCTGGAAGATTGCCGAATGGGTTGCTAAAAAGCCGGATTATAGTTTTCGTACATTCTCATTCCAAAATCAGGATCGGTGTATCGAAGACTTTTTGTTGGTTTATGAACAGGCGTGGAACAAGCATTCCAATTTTAAACCTATTGATCGTAAGGAACTTAAAGCTTTAATTGGAAATGCTAAAATTGTGTTGGAAGAAGAATTTATCTGGTACGTTTTTCATAAAGATGAACCGATTGCTTTTTTTATGATGATTCCAGATTTAAACCAGATATTGAAGCATCTGAAGAACGGAAAACTTAACTTGTATAATATTCTTAAATTATTATACCTGAAGCAAATAAGAACAATGACACGGTGCAGGGTGCTGGTAATGGGAGTAATTCCCCGTTTCCAGGGCGCCGGAATAGAATCGGGCATTTTTTGGCAGTTGCGGCAGGTTTTTCTGAAGAAGCCCTGGTACAACGAAATGGAATTGAGCTGGGTGGGCGATTTTAATCCGAAAATGATTTCTCTTTTCAATGCTGTTGGCAGTAAATATGCCAAAACGCACGAAACATTGAGGTGCTTGTTTGATCGCTCCCGGTGCTTCGAACGACTGCCCATTATTCAGGACTAATGATCATATAAGGTAACCAAATTGTAGTACCTTTGGATTGTAAAAATTTAAAGAAAATGAAGATAGTTCAGGTTTCAGACAAACAGACCAAAAAACTTTTCCACGAAATACCCAATATTGTTTATAAAAACGATCCGAACTGGTCTTGTCCTTTGCATGGAATGATCGAGGATGTTTTTTCTCCGGAGAAAAATCCATCATTTAAAAATGGTGAGGCAGACCGTTGGATTGCGGTTGATGAAAAGGGTAAGGTGCTGGGACGTATTGGCGCATTTTATAACCGAAAAAAGGCTTATACTTACGATCAGCCAACCGGCGGATGCGGTTTTTTCGAATGTATAAATAATTACGAAGTAGCTCGGCAACTCTTTGATATTGCCCGTAACTGGCTCAAAGAAAGAGGAATGGAAGCGATGGATGGGCCGGTAAATTTTGGCGAGAATTACATGAACTGGGGGCTGCTTGTCGATGGGTTTATGCACCAGGGATTTGGAATGCCTTATAATCCACCGTATTATCAGGAATTATTCAGGAAGTATGGGTTTGAGGTTTATTTTGAGCAATACAGCTATCATTTGGATTACTCAAAACCTTTTCCCGAACGTTTTTGGAAAATTGCAGGTTGGGTGGCACAAAAGCCGGGCTATTCGTTCGAGCATTTCTCGTTTGATAAAGCCGAAAAATACGTGGACGATTTTTGTTACATTTACGACGAAGCATGGCGTTTTCACGAACATTTTCAGCCACTGGATAAAGATGATATTCGGGATTTCATCCAATCGTCGAAAGCTATTCTTGATCCGGAAATGGTATGGTTTGCCTACCACGAAGGCGAACCCATTGCTTTGTTTGTCATGATTCCGGATATTAATCAGATTCTGAAGAAACTAAATGGTAAGCTTAATTTTATTAATATTCTCAAATTTTTGTACTACAAACGTGCAAAAGTAATGACCCGAACCCGAATCCTGATCATGGGAGTTACGCCGAAATATCAAAAATCGGGCATAGAGTCAGCAATTTTCTGGCATCAGGATAAATTGATGAAGAACAAGCCACAATACACCGAGGTAGAGCTGTCGTGGGCAGGCGATTTCAACCCCAAAATAATTGCGCTGTATAAATCGGTGGGCGGAGTTCACGTGAAAACGCATTACACCATGCGGTACCTGTTCGACCGGTCAAAGCCGTTTAAAAGAGCGCCAATTATTGGAGTTGATGAATAAAATCGAAAAATGTAAAATTTTAGATCAGAAATGTTTGGAAATTACATTCATGTGAGTAACTTTGCAAGCCGTAAAAAATAAAAGAAAAGAGAATAAAATGAAAAAAGGGATACATCCAGCAAATTATCGTACCGTAGCTTTCAAAGATATGTCGAACGGTCACGTATTTTTAACTAAATCTACTGTAAATACCAGAGAAACAGAAGTTGTTGACGGTGTTGAATATCCGGTGATTAAGCTTGAAATCTCAAGTTCATCACATCCTTTTTACACAGGTAAAATGAAACTTGTTGACACTGCTGGTCGCGTTGATAAATTTAATTCAAGATACTCGAAACACATGGAAAACAGAAAAAAGTAATTCTGGTTTTTTAAAGAAAATATTGAAAAAGCTTCGCATTGCGAGGCTTTTTTATTTTCCGGAGGTCGGGTTTTTTATACCATTAAGTCACAATTTTGTTGTTTGGCATAGCTATTGCAAAATACGAACGGACATTTGAACTAGCTCTCCTTCGGTCAGTCTGTCAGGTGTGGTTCTCGAGTTTTTATATGTGTTCAGAAATACTAAGAATATGCAGAATATATTTATTTCCAGCTTTATAGATAATGAAAATGATATTATTCCGATCCTTGCTGATGGGGATGATTCAGAATTAACCAATATTGAAGTGCCTGACATTTTGCCAATTTTACCTTTGCGGAATACGGTTATGTTTCCGGGAGTTGTAATGCCTATAACTGTCGGTCGTCAGAAATCGTTACAGCTCGTGCAGGAGGTTTATCGTGGAAACCGGTTGCTGGGAACAGTTGCCCAGAAAGATGGAAGCATTGACGATCCGGCTCCTAAAGACTTGTATGAACACGGAACGATTGCCCAGATATTGAAGATTCTTGAGATGCCTGATGGTACAACTTCAGTAATTATTCAAGGGAAAAAAAGATTTGAAGTGAATGAGTATTTTCAGGAGTTTCCTTATCTGAAGGCCGGTATAACTATACTAGAGGAGACTTTGCCTGAGGATAATTCCACCGAATTTTCGGCAATCATTGGTTCGCTTAAAGACCTTTCGATTAAAATAGCGCAAGTTTCAATGCATATTTCTCCTGAAGCATCGTTTGCCGTTAAAAATATTGAAAATTCCACCTTCCTCATTAACTTTATTTGCTCGAATACCGACTTAAAAGTTGAAGAGAAACAGTCGCTGCTGAGAATTGATGATATTAAGGAGCGTGGAATACAGGCAATTAGTTATTTAGTCCGCGAAGTTCAAATGGCAGAGCTTAAACGAGATATTCAGGCTAAAGTAAAGGCCGAACTCGATCAGCAGCAACGCGAATTCCTGTTGAACCAGCAGATAAAAACAATTCAGGATGAACTGGGCGGAAGCCCTGCCGAGCAGGAAATTCAGGAATTGAAAGAAAAGGCCAAAGAGAAGAAATGGTCGGAAGATGCTTCGAAATATTTTGAAAAGGAGGTTGGTAAGCTTTCGAGGTTGAATCCTGCGGCTGGTGAATATTCGGTGCAGTTTGCCTATTGCCAAACGTTACTCGACCTGCCCTGGAACGAATATTCGGAGGATAATTTTGACTTGAAAAGGGCTGCTAAGGTTTTGGACGAAGATCATTATGGCCTGGAAAAAGTAAAAGAGCGTATTTTGGAACATTTGGCAGTTTTGAAACTGAAGAACGATATGAAGTCGCCAATACTTTGTTTGTATGGCCCTCCCGGAGTAGGAAAGACATCGTTGGGCCGTTCGATAGCAAAGGCATTGGGCCGTAGTTATGTGAGAATGAGTCTGGGTGGTTTGCACGATGAGGCCGAGATTCGCGGGCACCGAAAAACGTATATTGGCGCAATGCCCGGTCGTATTTTGCAAAATGTTAAAAAGGCGAAAACTTCGAACCCGGTATTCATTTTAGATGAGCTCGACAAGGTTTCCAAAGATTTTCATGGTGATCCCGCATCTGCTTTGCTCGAAGTTCTTGACCCTGAGCAAAATTTTGAGTTTCACGACAATTATATAGAACTTGAGTATGATTTGTCGAGGGTTATGTTTATTGCAACTGCAAACACATTAACTACGATCGCTCCGGCATTGCGCGACAGGTTGGAGTTGATTGAAGTAAGTGGTTACCTGGTTGAAGAAAAGATCGAAATAGCAAAGCGCCATTTAATCCCGAAACAACTGGAGAATCATGGCGTTGATCAGGACAAGATTAACTTTCCGAGTGAAATAATACAATATGTCATTGAGCATTATACCCGCGAATCGGGAGTTCGTGAATTGGATAAAAAGATTGCAAAAATAGCACGTCGTGTTGCCAAGAAAATTGCTTTCGAGGAGCCATTCAATTCAACATTAACCAAAGACGATGTTCGCGAATATCTTGGCGTTATTCAATACACCAGGGAAATATACCAGGGAAATACGTTTGCCGGCGTTGTTACCGGGTTGGCCTGGACTGCGGTGGGAGGCGAAATTCTTTATGTTGAAACGAGCTTAAGTAAAGGTAAAGGCGGGCTTACATTAACCGGCAACCTGGGTGATGTGATGAAAGAATCGGCCATGCTGGCCTTGGAGTATATCCGTTCTCATGCAGAGCAGTTAAATATCAATTCTGAATTATTTGATCGATATAATGTTCATGTTCATGTGCCTGAGGGCGCTATCCCGAAAGATGGGCCATCTGCCGGAATAACAATGGTTACTTCCATTGCTTCGGCGTTCACTCAGCGAAAAGTGAGGAAAAATTTGGCAATGACTGGCGAAATTACGCTACGTGGCAAAGTTTTGCCGGTTGGTGGCATTAAAGAAAAAATTCTGGCAGCTAAACGTGCCGGAATAAAAGAAATAATATTGTCGGAAACAAATAGGAAAGATATCGAAGATATTAAAGATGTGTATGTTAAGGGATTGAAGTTTTATTACGTAGATACCATTCTTCAGGTACTGAATGTCGCTCTTCTCGATTCGAAAGTTGACAATCCGTTAAAGATTGAATAAGCAATCAACCAATGGAATAAGAAATTAGCACGATGCGTTCGGGCTGATTTCTTATTCTATTGTAAAAGGGAATGTTACCGTTTTTTCGAATATCGAAATTGTACCTCTGGCCATTTTCTCCTCAATAATTGTATTATTCACCAGTAAATAGCACTTCATACCCGACCTTTCGATCCGGTGAAGGTAGTTGAGGTTGATAACAACCGACCTGTTAATCTGAAACAGTGAGGGTGAGTTGATTAATGAAAAGACTTTATTGATGGTTCTGATTATTGTTTCTTTGCTTCCATCGGCTAAAATAATATCAGTATAGCGTATTCGGGCTTTCAGGCATACAATATCTTTTATATCAACAAAAAGGATTCCTTTGATCGATGGGAGCTTAATGATGACGGGACTGTTTTGAGTATTAATGATGGATTCAAGTTTTTTATCGTACTCTCTTTTTTCGACTTTTGCTTTGAATTTTGAAATCACTGTTTGGATTTCATCCGAGGAAAATGGTTTGGTCAGGAAGTCAAGAGGTTCGATTCCAAGGGCTTCGTAGGCATAATGTTGATGCCCTGTGGTGAATACTATCTCGGAATGAAAATTTATGGCCTGAACTTTTTCTGCAAGTGTAAGTCCGTCTAAATCAGGCATGTCTATGTCCAGAAATATTAGGTCGGGTGGGTTCGAACTAATCAGTTCCAGCCCGGCATTGGGATCGCTTTCTTTTCCAACCAGGCTTATTTCATCAAAAGTGCGAAGAAATGCCTCAAGCAGATTTAGCGCTTTTATATCATCATCAATAATTATAGTCGATATGGTTTGTTTTTCCTGCATACTATTCCAAGTCAAAATTACTCAGTTTCTTTATGTAGTTTTTGGCTACTTTAATATCGTACTCAAAACCATTTGAAGTCAGTGTAAGTATATTTTCTTTCTTAATAATTCTCTTTATATATCTTGGGTTTATTAAATGAGTCCGGCTAACTCTGATAAAACCTAATGGCACCATTATTTCTTCAAATCGTATGAGCGATAAATGACTAATTTCTTGTTTGTTGTTTGTTAAACAAAGTTCGGTGTGACAGCCACTTGATCTGCCCAGAAGAAGTTCTTCAGGATTAAAAATTAAGTACCCGCTGTTGGTTAAAAAGCGCAAACGAACTTCCGACGGATTACTGCCAATTACTTTATCGAGCCGATTTTGCATGTTGGATTGTTTCTTTTCCAAAGCGCTTTTTGTTAGTTCTTTTGCAGTCTTTTCGGTTAACGGTCTTAATATATATTTATATACTCCGTTTTGAATGGCAGTTTTTGCATAATCCTTCGTGTCCGATATAAATGCTATTGAGGAATCGGGTAGCTTTGTTTTCGCCAATTCAAATAGTTCTTTTTCAGTATTTCCATTGGGGGGGTAGCTGATTAATATGATGTCAGGAGAATTATTAATGATTTTTAGAATAGCTTCGTTGGTGTCAGTAGCCGTCAAAACTTCAGAAATAGTTGGAATTGATTGAAATAACTTCACAATTTGCAATAATGAATCTTGATCGCAGTCAACTGCTAATATGCTCAAATTCTCGGCTTTCATTATCTTTTGATTTGTTCTTTAATAGCTCGAAGTTATTTACTTAAGGTTGTCAAAATTAAAATTTTGAATTTAGAAATAAATGAATGAATTTGTATTTTATCAAGGAAATTGATTGACTTTAGGTTATCAGGCATAGCATTTGGTTCTTTTTTTACTACTGAAAGAAATTAGGCTGTTGTATGTTTCCTGATATTTATCAGGTTTGTAAATCTCATTTTCATTATTAATGTATTGAAACATAGTAATTTGTTTTGTTTTTGTGCGATTTCCTTCTTGATAGGAGATTAGATTCTTTATTTTTTTCTTAAAAACTGTGAAACCAATATGAAATTTGTTTGTTTAAGAATTTCGAAAAAAGAGGTTTCATTAAATAGTCAAAATACTAAACCTTCGGGAATGAAAAAACCAAGTCTTAATCTAACCGTTATTCAACGATTCAAGTTAGCTTTTGCATTATTTATTCTATCATTATTAGCTTTTTCGGCAATGCCTGTTGCCGCTTTTTCGCAGGATGGTTCTGATGAAATGACGGATGACCGTTTTCACCAGGAAGATGTGAAGCGCGGAGAACGATTCTTTAAAGGACTTTTGCCGAAAGACCGGAAGTTCGAATCCTGTGTTTCCTGCCATGTTCTAACACTATCGGGCGAGCAAATCAACTGGAATCCCTCAGCTGTGGATATTGCCAAAAAGTTTGCTGATAAAGACTATGCTGATTTCCAGAGTGCAGTTATGCAGCCCAACGGTAAAAAAATGGAAGCTTCGCATAAAAATTTTAATATTGAAGATGCTGATTTGAAGAAAGTAAAGCTTTACCTCGACGATTTGGCTGTTAAAGATCCGCCCAAAGTTGGCCCAACTGTCAACCAAATTGTTCTTTTCGTGGTTTTGGGTTTGTTAATTACGCTTGCTTTGCTCGATCTGATTTTCTTCCGCAAGATCAAATATCGCTTCGTTACTGTTTTTGTGCTGATGTTAGCCCTTGTACTTCAGGTGAAAATGGTGGCTGATGCTGCTATCAAGTTGGGGCGCTCTCAGAATTATGCGCCCGATCAGCCCATCAAATTCTCGCATAAAGTACATGCCGGCGATAACAAAATCGATTGCAAATATTGTCACACAACCGTTGAATACGGAAAATCGGCAGGCATTCCGGCGATGGAATTATGTATGAACTGCCACGTTTTGGTGCGTGAGGGAACCCGCTCCGGAAAGTTCGAGATTGCCAAAGTAGTTGAGGCAAACGAAACCAAAACTCCGGTTGAGTGGGTGCGCATCCACAATTTGCCTGATCATGTTTTCTTCAGTCATGCGCAGCACGTTGGTGTTGGCAAGGTGGATTGCAAGCAGTGCCACGGCGATGTTCAAAATATGGATATTGTGAAACAAAACAGTGACTTGTCAATGGGATGGTGTATCAATTGCCATCGCGACACCAAAGTAAACTTCAAGGACAATGCTTATTACGACAACTATATGAAATTGCACGACCAAATCAAGTCGGGCAAGCTGGATACTGTGCGTGCCGTAAATATTGGTGCGAACGACTGTATGCGTTGTCACTATTAGGAGCTTCAAGTTTCAGGTTTCAAGTTCCAAGTAGGCAGAGACTATCGAAAGAGGCATTTGTCCTTTGCCGTTCGGCTTTAGCCAACGGACATTGAGAAAAATAAAGCTCCGCAGGAGCGGCAATATGGTAGCCCAGGGTGTAGTGAGGAACGAACGAAACCCTGGGAAAAGATGAACAAAACGTGATCCCGTCCGCAAACAAAGGTTGAAAAAGGAGTTGTCCAATTTTCGGACGGAATGGAGATAAAGGTTGAATAATGGGAGATTGGAAATAACCAATATTCAATAACGAATAATGAATGATTAAAAACTGAAAGTCAAACAACTGATAATATATCTTCGATGAAGACATACTGGAGAAGTGTAGATGAATTAGCCAATCCGCAGGAATTGCGCCGTCAGGAAGTTCGGGAAGAGGCGAAGCAAAAAAGCATGTTGCTGAAAGGCGATAAGGAACTGAATTCGGCTTCGCGTCGCGATTTCCTGAAAACATTCGGATTTAGCCTGGCTGCTGCCTCGATTGTGGCCAGTTGCAAGCGACCGGTTGAAAAAGCAATTCCGTATTTGGTGAAACCCGACGAAGTGACACCTGGCATGGCCAATTATTATGCCTCGTCGTATTTCGACGGCAACGAATATGGCAGTGTGATTGTGAAAGTTCGCGATGGTCGTCCGATCAAGATTGAAGGAAACACGCTTAGCTCCATTTCGCAGGGCGGAACCACGGCGCGCATTCAGGCTTCGGTGCTGAACTTATACGACGACGCCCGTTTCAAAGGTCCGTTGAAAGGCGGACAGGAAATTACCTGGGAAAAAGCCGATGAGGAAATTGGCGCAACGCTTTCAAAAGCGAAAGGCAGCAAAGTCGTACTGTTGAGTTCAACGATCATTTCTCCATCTACAAAAAAAATAATCGAAAAATTTGCCGAAAAACAAGGAAATGTAGAATGGATACAATACGATCCGGTTTCGGCATCGGGAATTTTGCAGGCTAACAAAAAGAGTTTTGGTTCGGCTTTTATTCCTGATTACCGTTTAGAGAAAGCTAAAGTGGTTGTCAGTTTTGGCGCCGATTTCCTCGGAAGCTGGCTTTCGACCGTTGAATATACCAAAGCATACACGGCTGCCCGCAGTTTGCAGGACGGTCGCAAAGAAATGCTCCGTCATTACCAGTTTGAGTCCGGGATGACTTTGAGCGGATCGAATGCCGATGTGCGCTTCCCGATCAAACCTTCGGAAGAAGGCGCTATCGTTTTGGCATTGTACAACGAAATTGCCAGAGCAAAAGGCGCGTCGGTTTTCTCCGGAGCCAAATCGTCGGTTGACATCGGCGAACTGGCCAAAGAATTGCTCGATCATCCAAAACAAAGTTTGGTTATTTCTGGAAGCAATGATGAAAATATCCAGTTGCTGATTAACGGCATCAACGAATTGTTGGGCAACTACGGCGAAACCATCGGGTTGGATCGTCCGCTGCTTACCAAACAGGGAGTTGACTCAGATGCGGATCGTTTGCTGGCCGACCTGAAAGCCGGAAATGTAAAGGCTTTGTTGGTTTGGAATGCCAATCCGGTGTTCGATCACCCCAAAGGAAAAGAATTTGCTGAATCGATTAAGAAAGTTGGTCTGAGCGTATCGTTTGCCGAACGCAAAGACGAAACTTCGTCCGTTTGCCAGTATATTTTACCAGAAACCAATTACCTGGAAACCTGGAACGATCTGGAGCCAAAAGCCGGAGTGTTCAGTTTGGCGCAACCAACCATCGCGCCAATTTTCAATGCCCGTCCGGTTCAGGAAACCTTGCTGAAGTGGGCTGGCGAACCACAAAAACACCGCGATTTCATTCAGAATTTCTGGAAAGAAAACCAGTTTGCGGCACAAAAAGAGGTGGCTGATTTCCGCCGGTTTTGGGACAAATCGCTGCAACGCGGCGTTTACGAAACAACATTAGAAAATAAATCAACATACTCTTCGGATGGCCTTTCGCAGGCTGCCAGCCAGATAAAAGGAGCCGCTTCGGGAATTGAAGTGGTGCTTTACGAAAGCATTGCCATCGGGAACGGAAAATATGCCAACAACCCGTGGTTGCAGGAATTGCCTGACCCGGTTGCCAAAATCAGCTGGGATAATTTTGCTGCCGTTCCGGTAGCTTATGCCGAAGAAAATGGCCTGAAAAACGAGGATGTAATCTCGGTGAATGGACTGGAATTACCTGTCTTTATTCAGCCGGGACAAGCCAACGACACTATTTCGGTGGCGCTGGGTTATGGCCGCGAAGTTTCAGGAAAAGTGGGCGACAAAACCGGCAAAAATGTGTACCCGTTTGTGGGTGACGCCAACGGAAACCGTCAGTATTTCGTGACTGGTGCCAAAGTGGAAAAAGTTTCAGGAAAGACCTTCGAACTGGCCATTTCGCAAACACACTATTCGATGGAAGGCCGCCCGATTGCGCGCGAAACTACGCTGGCCGACTACATCAAAAATCCGGTTTCAGGAAACGAAATAAAAGCTGAACACGAAGCCAAATCTGTTACTTTATACAAAGAACCCGAATACAACGGTCACCATTGGGGAATGGCGGTTGACCTGAATTCGTGCACAGGTTGCGGAAACTGCGCCATTTCGTGTCAGGCCGAAAATAATGTGCAGGTAATCGGGAAAGAGCAGGTGCGCAACCGCCGTATCATGCATTGGATTCGCATCGACCGGTATTATTCTGAAAATCCGGAGAATCCGAAAGTGTCGTTCCAGCCGGTGATGTGCCAGCACTGCGGAAATGCGCCGTGCGAAAATGTTTGTCCGGTAGCCGCCACGCCGCACAGCGAGGAAGGGTTGAACCAAATGGCTTACAACCGCTGCGTTGGAACAAAATATTGCATGAACAACTGCCCATATAAAGTTCGCCGGTTCAACTGGTTCCAGTATGTGAAGAACGAGAAATTCGACTTCAACTCGAACAGCGATTTGGGCCGCATGGTGCTGAATCCCGATGTGGTGGTTCGTTCGCGCGGGGTCGTTGAAAAATGCTCGATGTGTGTGCAACGTATTCAGGAGAAAAAATTGCAGGCAAAAATAGATGGGCGGCCAATTGCTGATGGCGAAATCAAAACAGCCTGTGCGCAGTCGTGTCCGGCAAATGCCATTGTTTTTGGCGACTTGCTCGACCCAAACAGCCGCATTTCGAAGCTGGTAAAAGAAGACCGCAGCTACAATTTGCTCGAAGAATTGCACACGCTGCCATCGGTGAATTACCTGACCAAAGTGAGAAATGAGCTCAAAGATAATGATCGCATAGAAGAGAAAAGGGGGTAGGCGAATTCCATTTCGTTACTGACCTAATTTAAAGAATATTGGTTGATACGAAAAGTGTGCTGTGCTCCTTTAATGCAGTATTGAAAATGAAACGAAAAAGCTTGATTAATCATAGAAATCAAACCGAACTATGTATAAAACGGACGTACGAGGGAAATTAATTGACGGCGAAGAAAAATCGCTGAGTCAGATTTCGGCGGAAATTCTGGCGCCAATTTATGCCAAAACACCGCGCTGGTGGTACATCACGATGGGAATTGCCCTGCTGATGTTCGCGTGGGGAATTCAAAGTGTTTACATCACCCTGACGCAAGGGATTGGGGCATGGGGGCAAAACAGCACCGTGGCCTGGGGTTGGGAAATCATCAATTTCGTTTGGTGGATCGGTATCGGTCACGCCGGAACTGCTTTCTCTATCTTTTTGCTCATTTTGCGCCAGAAGTGGAGAACAGCCATCAACCGCGCTGCCGAAGCAATGACCGTAGTTGCCGTGTTGTGTGCGGCTTTGTTCCCGTTGTTGCACATGGGTCGTCCGTGGTTGTTTTTCTGGATTTTCCCATACCCAAATACCCGTGGACCGTTGTGGGTGAACTTTAACTCGCCACTGTTTTGGGACTTTGTGGCGATTTCGGCTTACCTGTTGATTTCGGCCAGTTTCTGGTATTTCGGGATGGTTCCTGATTTTGCGACCATTCGCGACACTACCAAATCGAAAATCAAAAAAGCAATCTACGGATTCTTCTCTTTCGGCTGGACTGGTTCTTCCAAAGAATGGTTACGTTTCGAAGGTTTAGCTTTCGTATTGGGCGGAATTGCTGCCGTGCTGGTGGTTTCGGTGCACTCCATTGTGTCCACCGACTTCGCGGTTTCGGTTGAGCCGGGCTGGCACACGACTTTGTTCCCGCCGTACTTTGTGGTTGGTGCAATTTTCTCAGGATTTGCAATGGTACTTACGCTGGTTACCCTGATGAAAAAGCTTTACAACATGGAAGATTTTATTACAAGTCGCCACGTTGATGCGGTTTGCCGCGTGTTGGTGTTCATTTCGCTCATTATGGGAACCGCTTACATTACTGAAATATTTATTGCCTGGTACTCAGGTTCAGAATACGAGTTTTACACCTTCTTTAAAAACCGGATCACCGGCGATTATGCATTCCAGTTCTGGGCGATGTTTACCCTGAATGCCCTGTTGCCACAGTTGTTCTGGTCGAAAAAGATTCGCAACAGCATTTGGGTGGTATTTGTCATCTCGTTGCTGATTAACCTCGGAATGTGGTACGAACGTTTCAACATCGTTGTCACTTCGTTGTCGAAGAACTATTTGCCTGCAAGCTGGGCGGCTTATCATCCAACTTCAGTAGAAATTGGCTTCTTTGTCGGAACGCTGGGTATGTTTACCGCCGGAGTTCTGCTGTTCTTCCGTTACATTCCGCAGATCGCCATCAGCGAAGTTAAAATGGTAGCCAAATTCAATAAACAGCAAACCTCTCACTTAAAATCCGGAAATCACCATGACTATGAATAAAAAATACCTGGTTGGCGTTTTCGACAGCGAGCACACGCTGATCGACGCTTTCGAGAAAGCACTCGAAAAAGGCGTTGTGGTGGAGGAAGTGTACACACCTTACCCCATTCACGAAATTTTGCATGGCATGAAAAATAAAACACGTATTACGTATGCTGCATTTTTCTATGGATTGGGTGCTGTAACCCTTTTGCTGAGCGGAATGTATTACGCCGCTGTGATCGACTGGCCACTTCATTTTGGAGGAAAACCATTCAATACGTTCCCATCTTTTATCGTGGTAACTATTGTGGCAACCATACTGACCATCACCTTACTGACCTTGTTTACATTCTCGGTAAGGGCAAAAATTTATCCCGGCAAAAAGGCTGAAATCATTGATATACGTGCTACCGACGATAAATTTATCATCCTGCTCGATCAGGAAACGATGAATGTAGGTAAGCCCGAAATTACAGAGCTTTTTCAGTCATACGGAGCTTCTGAAGTGTACGAAAAAGAAACCGAAAAAACTGCCTGATCTATGAAATTGAACTACATTAAAAGTATTGCATTTGCTACAATAGCCTTGGCTTTCGCCTCGTGCGACCGCGACCGGAATACAACCGGCTGGCAATATTTCGACGATATGGTGAAATCACCTGCCTACGAAACCTATACATCCAATCCAAACTTTGCGAACGGTCAAACCATGCGTAATCCGGTTGAGGGAACTATACCATTGGGATATGAGCCATATTATTATCAAAAAAACGACAGTGACCGGATAAAAGCCGGGCTTGAACTGGTAAATCCGCTAAAACCTATCGCACAAAATATTGAGCGTGGCAAACAGGTTTATGGCGTTTATTGCATTTATTGTCATGGTGATAAAGGCGATGGAAAAGGCTTCCTGTTTACCAGCGGAAAATACCCGTTTGCGCCAAAGAGCCTGCTTTCTGATAAAGTCAGGAAGGGCCCGATTGGCGAAATTTTCCACGTTGAAACGGTTGGGTTTGGGGTAATGCCCGCACACGGTGCACAAATCAGGCCTGAAGATCGCTGGAAAGTGGCTATGTACGTGAAAGAAGTGCTGCAGAAGCAGTAGAAGTTCCATGTTTCAGGCTCCAAGTTCCAAGTTGAGACTGAAATGGCTTTTTGAGACCGCGTAGCGGTGTAAGTATGGTAGCCCGGGACGAAATCCCGGGTAAGAAAATAAGAAGAAAAATCCGTCCGATGGGAAATGTTAAACAAAGCAATAATGATTTTTCGGACGGAAAAGAGATAACCTTTGAAAGAGAGAAAAAACGAAAGAACAAACGAATATGGATACAATGGAAGACAAACTGATTGTTCCTCAGAAATTTAAAAATCTGCTGTACGGCTTAATCGGCATCGGGGTAATCTCGCTGGGAGCCGGATTTACAATGGATCCGCACCGGGCCTGGGCCAATTACCTCCTGAACAACTATTATTTTGTGTCACTGGCCATTGGAGCCGGGTTTTTCGGGGCGATTCAATACATTGCGCAGGCAGGCTGGTCGTCGGCATTCAAACGGATTCCCGAAGCGATGGCTTCATACATTCCGGTTGCAGCGGTATTTTTCCTGATGTTGTACTTCGGAATGCATTCGCTTTTCCATTGGTCGCACGAAGGAATCACCGAAACCGATAAATTACTGGCACACAAAGCGCCTTACCTGAATATTCCATTTTTCTTTATTCGCGTAATCCTGTTCTTCGGTTTGTGGACGGTGATGGTTCGATTACTTCGGAAAATATCGTTGAAAGAGGATGCCGAAGGCGGATTGCAACATTTCTACGATTCTGAAAAATACTCGAAAGTGTTCATTTTCATCGTAGCGATCAGTTTTACGCTGTTTGCAATCGATATGCTCATGTCGCTCGAACCTCATTGGTTTAGTGGATTGTTTGCTGCCAAAAGTTTCATAGCAGCATTCCAGCACGGAGCTGCCATGATAGCATTGATTGTGATTCTCCTGAATAAAACAGGCCATTTGAAAATGTTGAACCGCAGTCACCTGCACGATTATTCAAGATACATTTTTATGCTTTCCATCGTTTGGGGTTATTTCAATTTTGCCGAGTTTATGCTCATTTGGTACGGAAACCTTCCGGAAGAAACCATATTCTTTGTCAACCGTTCACATGGCGCATTTGGTGTGCTTTTCTATGCCAACATCATCCTGAACTGGTTTATTCCATTCCTGTTCCTGATGCCACGAATGACATCGCGAAGTAAGGTATTTATGGTTCCGGTAATTCTCATAATGATGGTTGGACAATACACCGAATTGTACTACTACATTTGGCCGGCAGTGGTTCACGAAGCCAAATTCGGGCTGGTTGAAATTGGAACTTACCTCGGATTTTTAGGTTTGTTTGCGCTGGTTGTAATAAACACTCTGTCGAAAGCAAACCTGGTGCCTAAAAATCATCCGTACCTCGAAGAAAGTCTATATCACCAGTTCTAGTAAGAACCGACAAGTCATAAAAAATCCCGAAATCTGGAGAAGGTTTCGGGATTTTTCATTTCTGGTTCGTTGCCAATTACTTCTTTTGTATTTTAGCAAAAATTAATTTGCTAAAATATTTGGCAAATAAAATTTTGTCGAAATTGACCATCTCCCGAAAATTGGGTTGAAGAAGTTCTGCAATCCAGTCATATCGGGGGTTTAAAGATGTTTATGTATGAGGAAAGCTGGTTTGAAAAGGTTATTTTTATTGTGCAAACAAAAGCAAACAACCTTAAAAACCAGCTCATGTCAAAAGTATTAACAAAACAGGTACAGAACAAGATTAGTCGCTATTTTCTCAAACTTGAGTGTCAATTAACAAAACCGGAAGCTAGATGTGTCCGGGAAATGACCACAGGAATACTAAAGTCGGGTACCGTATTGGTCAATAAAATAGCCACAGGCATTTGCGATACGATCTCGTTGAGCCAAACAACAAAGCGCTTTAGGAACCATTATAACAAGAAAGATTTTTTCATGAAGTTATTCAGGGGACATATGAACAGTGTAAAAAGCAAAATCTGTCATGGAGACTACATCCTGTTTGATGGCTCTGATATCCAGAAGAAATACGCCAAAATGATGGAAGGTCTGGACTATGTAAAAGATGGAGACAAAGGATCTGTAGGCCTTGGATATTGGCTGATGAACGTTGTCCACTTTGGCAAAGACCGGGAAATGACCCCACTGTACAATAAGCTTTACAGTTTTGACCATGGCGCAAAAAGCGAGAACAAAGAGGTTTTGGAAGCCATGAGGGAAATAGACTCCATCATTGATAAAGATGTCACCAAAATATTTGACCGGGGCATGGACCGCCCCATCTGTAGAGATTTCATTATTGCCAATGAAGTCAATTTCAACCTGCGCCTAAAGAAAACGACCAAGCTGATTTACAAAGGCGAAGAAGTGGCTGTGAACAAGATCAGCCGAAAAGTCCCGTTATTCATGAAATTAACAGCTACAAGGATACAGAAGAGCAAGAAGTACCAGTTGGTCTATCAATGCGGGGCAATAAAGGTTCAATATAAGATCAAGGGCAAGGTGCATGATCTCTGGCTTGTTGTCACCAAAAGGATCAACGGCGGCTATTGCTGGCTACTGACACGTTCCCCAAAAGAAAGCATCGTTGAAGTAATCAAAGAGGCATTTACTGCATACGGTTTCAGGTGGAAAATTGAAGAGTACCACCGGCATATTAAAGAATGTTACAACCTGGAAGACATCCAGGTCAAAACATTCGAAGGGCTACAAAGCATGCTGGCTATACTGACCATAGCTATGAGCATCATTTACTCATCGCTTTCATCCCTGCACACAAGGCTGTTGCTTGAAAGTGGGGTAAAAACTCTGAACAAAGAACGCATGTACGAACTATGCAATTTCATTTACTACAAAATCAGCACGATAATAAAAGTCTTGCTGGCAAATATGACCCCGAAGGCTTTCCTTCCTCAAGCAGATACATCTCCTAATGACGGACAGTTATGCCTTTCTTTAATTTTTGAAAACTAAAAACGGGAGATGGTCAAAATTTTGTCGAAAGTATTTGTGCCGTTTATATTTCTGCTTTATGTCCGCCCGTTAATAGTAAAATGAGTACAGGCACAGATGAGTCAACTCAATTTATTCCAGATCAATTGATCTTTAAAATCCTCGTAAAAGCCGTAATCTCTGATGATCCAGTATTTGAATCCAAGAAATTCTTTGGAAACGTGCAGCAGATCGATAATTATCTGCTTGTTCGCCATTGAAGATTCTGATCTATAATTCAACAACATCTTTATGAAATTAGAGATTTCGCGGCCTAAATCATCAAACAGAATTTTCTTTTTTACATCCCTAATATTGGACTTTCCGTTGAATAGCTTATTTAGTAATTCAACGGTGTCATTGGTGCTTTTATCTTTTGTTTCACTAACAAATTCAACTTTTTTCGAATAAATATCTATTCGATGAGCAATAATCTCTTCAATATTTTGATTCAGCGGATTAAGAATCTCTGATGAGTTTGGTTTTCTTCCATTGCAATAGCCACATGAGAGGAAAAGATTTGTCCATTCGTATTTTAACTCTGGGGACTTAGTACATGACAAAAAAAATAAATAGCTGATTATCAGCAAAATAAGTGTTGAAATATTTGCATATAACTCTGAATATCAGTATCTTACAAAGGATTACCAAGTCACTTTGTGAGAAATATGACACCCAGAGTAGAGTCTAAAAGTAGTGAATTAGTTTCTATTTTCCATGAGCAATCAGGTTGGAATCTGGCACGAGTGAAGTTCTTTGTTTTAATTATTAGTGCGCTTTGTAAAGTGCAAACTGTTGGTTTTGAGAAGTTAGCTACGGCCTTTGACAGCCATGCCAGTACTAATTCCTCACTGCGGAGAATACAACGGTTTATGGCGATTTATCTTTTGGACACTGATGTGATTTCCATAATGATATTTAGACTGTTACCACATAAACCGCCTTTTCGCTTGGCAATGGACAGAACGAACTGGAAGTTTGGACAGCAGAATATCAATGTTTTGGTGCTTGCTGTTGTTTATCATGGAGTCGCTTTCCCGTTGCTGTTTAAGATGTTGCCCAAATTTGGCAATTCAAACACCAATGAACGCATTGAATTGATTGAACGGTTTATCCGTCTTTTTGGTTTGGAAGCATTGGATTGTTTGACTGCAGATCGTGAGTTTGTTGGAGAACGATGGATCAAATACCTGAATGAGAACCGGATTCGGTATTATATCCGCATCCGCGAAAACTTTTGGGTTTTGCAACCTCACAATGGTAAACGGGTTAAAGCCAGTTGGTTATTTGCCAATTTACCCTTAAATGGCTGTCGTGTGAATCAACGAATTGTGTCCCTGAACGGGCAACTCTGTTATCTTTCAGCCTCGAAAGGAAAAGACAAAGATGGAAAGCCTGAATTGCAGATTGTTATCTCGTTCAACAAACCGGAAGATGCACTCGAAATTTATAAAGAACGATGGCAGATTGAAACTGCTTTTAGAGCATTAAAAACAAGTGGTTTTAATATTGAAGATACACACTTGACTGAAATTGAAAGAATTGAAAAACTGTTTGCATTGGTGATCGTAGCTTTTACCTGGTCATATCTGGTCGGGGATTATTTACACAAATACATTAAACCGATCTCAATCAAAAAGCACGGAAATAAAGCTAAAAGTCTATTCAAATATGGGCTAACTTATATTGCAACTGTTCTATTAAATGCTTTCTTTCAAGATGATATCAATATTTTTAAATTTTTGTCATGTACTTAGCTCTGGGGAATATCCTTCATCTTTAGGTTTGAGATGTTCTATTTGGAAAGTCTTATGTGTTTCCTGCTCGCATAAGTAGCATTTCCCATATTGGTCAGAGTACAAAGATTCCTGAACATCTTGCCCATCATAGTGATGGCAGTTCTCTAGTTGTAGAGATCGTGGTGTATCTGTTGATTTTCTTACACGAATCATAAGGCCAGAGATTATTGAGCAGCAAGTTTTATTTGGCGGTATGATCCGATTACATGTTGAGGGGCAAGCGTTTCATCAAGTTCCTGAAATTCTTTATCCAATGATTCAAATTCAGCCTTTTCTGCTGTATCTTTTTCTGCTTTCTCAGCCAGTTCTTTAAAACGATCGAGTTTGGCTTGTAAGAAATTAGACTCAGTTTTTACCTTAAAATAACCTTCGGCTAAAGCTTCGTAGGAGTATTCGGTCAAATCCTCCAGACGTTTTCTTTTTTCAAGATCAAAAGCCACTGCATCTTCGATGGAACTGAGAACAAAAGGAGAATGCGTGGTCACAATAAATTGAATATTAGGGAAAACCTTTGTCAACATTGGTAAAATTAACCGTTGCAGCTCCAAATGCAGGTGTGTTTCAATCTCATCAATTAATACAATACCTTCTTTTTCATACGCTCGCGTTAACGAATTCGGAGTTTGCATTTTCAAAATTAAATCCGCAATGATGTCGATAATGGCAGAATAACCATCCGAAAGCTCGTTGAAGCCAAACTCGCGGCCATCTTGATTAATAGTGAAGGAATAATCTTTATAGTTGAAGTTAAGAGTTACTTTTGATCCTTCGAATATTTCTGAAAGCAATTGTTCAAAATTGTCAAACCAACATTTTATTTTGTCGGCATGTAATTCATCTTTTGCATTTCTGGCAAATACCTCTTGTGTTTTGATATCAACTAAAAACTTTAAAAATTCACCTTGTTTAGAATCTGTTATATTTTTTACAGGATTTAGATTTGGTTTCTCTGGACTTTTAGGAACAACAACTACTGTTTTTCTATTTGCAGCGTAAAATGCAACGATAAACTCGTCATTTTGAATGTCAAAAAAGAGATTAATAAGTTCTTTGAATTCTGGCTTTATTCTACTTGATTTTGAAGAAATATGTCCTTCCCACTTCAGAAATTTACTAACCTCATCTGGGGAAAAGTTTCTATTTGTATGAATTTCTGTCTTCCTTCTGAAAAGATCACTTATTGACGATAAACTGTTTTCTGGCTGAAAGAAAGACAATTGTTTCTCTTTTTTTATTTTTTGAAAGTATTCCACCAATGCATTAAGCAAAGAAGTCTTTCCGCTTCCATTTTTCCCAGTAATAATTAAATGTTTTTTCTCCTTCTCATCAATCAGTATGTCAATATTCTCAAGATGAAATATTTTGTTGATGTGTATGCTGGTCAGAAAGTTGCTCATAGCTTATGTTTTGATTTCGATTAACAAACATACGAAATTAATGAAAATAGATGTCTCTTTTGGGTCTATCCGGCGAAATGACAGATGGAACCTTTATCAATAGCAATTTTTTTATTGATATTTTTTTGTATTCACCTAAAAATCCGCTTAAAAGGTTCCAACAAATTTGTAAACGCATATAAAACAGATTTCCAGCTATCTCAAAATTTGTATTTGCATAGAAAACAAAATAATATGCGCTAACAAATTTGTAAACGCATTTTAGACAAATTTCTATACGAATACAAATTTCAATTCACATAAAAAACCGTCTAATATGTAAAAACAAATTTGTTGAGGCCGAAAAGATGGCTAATATGCAAATACAAAAATTATTGGTGCGGTTAAAAGTTTAAGATTCTTCACTACGTTCAGAATGACAAGTGTTTGCGAATGTTGGGTGGATTGGAGTTGTTTTACGGCTTTGCCGCAAAACAACTCCACTCCACCGATAACTATATGATTGTCATTTCGAACGTAGTGAGAAATCTCACAAAATAGAGCTAAAAACAATTTCACCGGAGAATAATGCTAAAAATTAACAGAGGTCTTAACGTTATTACTCCTTCTATCTGTTTTCGTTATACTCTATTTACTATTTAGAATCTCCAGATTACAATCCAGTCCGGTCCATTCCTTTATTTTACCCGTAAATTCTACTTTCATTTTGTCCGGAAGGTTTTTGATTCGGGCGGTTCCGTGGTGCGCTCCCGGAATAAGGAACGATTTGGAATTTACTTTGTCGGAGACTTGCACCCGCGCGGCCGACCAGGCATCGATTCCTCCATAAATATAAAGGATGTTGTTGCCCTTCTCGGCCAGCCATTGCTGCAGACCGGCGTGAAATGAGCCATCGGTTGGTTTGGCATTCGAATTTTTGGGAGGAAACGTGGCTGATGGGTTGGTCGTGAAATGTTTAATGTATTTCTTGAAAGGAGCAAGGTTGTAACCGTAATAGCCGGTTTCGGTGGCTGCCTGGTAATAATGCGGTCCAAACATTTTGATATCGTTGTCGGAAAAATTCGAAATGCTCGAAGTTTTCATTAATTCATCCAGGTATTTATCCAGATTTTGGTTGGTCGGAATACTATCGCACGAGCGTCCCCATTGCCAAAATGCAAATGGATATTCGAGGATGGCATATTCGTAAACTTTGCCAAAATCGCCGATGTAGTTGAAGCTCATTTTAGCGCCTTTGGCAAACCATTTCAGCTTTTTGATGCCTTCTTCTTCGTTAGCCAGCAAAAACTTCTGAAAGTCGTAAATACGCTGACGGCATGGCTGTGGCCCAATCGTATCGAAGAAAGTATAAAGCCGGGTGTCTTCAAAAGCATTGTCGATTGGAGCCACATACGGAATGGCTATATCAACATCTTCAGGATACAGGTATTTGTAATAAATGGTGGTTTGCCCGCCTTTGCTTATTCCGGTGCTGGCCCATTTGCCTTTGTATATTTTCCGCAGCAATTCGTTGATGTGGTGTAAATCGGCTGCTGCCTGCGAATTGGTAAGGTATTGCCATTGCAGCGAGTCGGGTGCCGATTTGCCAAAAAATCGGAACTCAACACTCACATTGTTGGCGTTCAGAAGTTGTTCCACCTCGTTTTTCCAACGAGAAAGGAAATAACCGCTGGTTTCGATGACGGTTGGCTTATCAAATCCGCGATGACGCAATTGCACGCTTTGATAAAATGAGCCTTTTTCGGGATTCTGATGGTCGAGCGCTTGTTTAATCGTCAGGTCGTAAGTCAGGTAAGGATCGCCGGGTTTCGAAACGTCGGTAAACGAAACATCGGGCAAGTTGAATAATTCGCGTTCAAGCCGCTGTTTGTCGGGTTGAGCAAATACCGAAATAAAAGATATGCAAAGGAAAATGGATAAAAATAGTTTCATCAGGAGTTATATTTTATAGTTGCGGTGGCAAAATACTCAACGACGGAGTTTTGACCTATGAAAAATGTCAGTTGTTACCTGAAGTTTGATTTTCCTGTCAATTTTTTCTGAATATCGATTAATGTGTAGCGTAATGTAATTGAGTAAGTCCTTTCAGGAACGATTTTGATTCGATAAGCTTTAGTTTTTGTTGCGGGTAAGTTTTGTCGAAGAGGCGAATTCCTTTTCCGAGCAAAACGGGAATTATTGAAATGGTTATTTCATCGATTAAATCCAAATTCAGAAGTTGCTGGACGATTTCGGCACCGCCATCGCAATAAATGTTCTTTCCCGATTTACTTTTTAATGTCGTGACCAGTTGCTTTAAATCACCCGAATAAAAGGTGGTTTTTCCTGAATTTTCACGTGGCATTCTGGTTACAACATACACATCGCGGTCGCCATAAGGCGATTCAACGCCCATCGAAGCAATCTTGTCGTAAGTTTTTCGGCCAAGAATGACAGTGTCAGTATTTTCAATAAAGGCTGAATAACCATAATCTTCGCCGTCCTGGTTCATCTCATCCAGAAAGCTGATGTCGCCGTCGGGTTTGGCAATATAACCATCAAGGCTCATGGCAATAAAAAGACAGAGTTTTCGGTTCATTTAGTTGATTTTATGGATTAGGGCGATTGCTTCCGAAACGGTTTCTACCGGCAATTGGCACGTATTGTCCTGGCAAATGTAAATCAGTGTTTTTCCTGAAATGTAACGGTTTTTGATTAGCGGTAGTTCGCCTGGAACAGTCGAAGCACAGAAAATGACATCGGGAAGATAGTGCTTCTGAATAGTTTTCAATAGTTCTATGGCTTTTTCTCCAATTATCACCACTTCCTTTTGGCTCCCGGAGAAATCGGGTAACAATTGCGCCCAGTTGCTGTACCCGGATGGATGTTCCGAAATGTTTCCAGTCATCCGTTCGAGCATATTTTGGGCAATATTTTTATAGTCAGATCGCTCTAAAAGGTGCGATAACCGTATAAGGTTGCGCGCCATTACTGAGTTCGACGATGGAATAACATTGTCATATACTTCAACGGTTCGCGTGATGAGGTTAGACTGATTTTTGGCTGTGAACCAGAAAAACTTTTTTTGCGGATTGTAGAATTGTTCAATGGTTCGCTCGGTTAATTTTTGTGCCAAATCGAGCCAGCTTTCTACTCCGGTAACTTCGAACAACGCCGCAAAAGCTTCAATAGCAAAAGCGTAATCCTCCAGAAAACCAGAGATCTTTGCCTGACCGTTTTTGTACGAATGGAAGATTTCTCCTGAGTCGCTTATCATTTTTTCGGTCAGGAAATTGGCATTGGCAAGCGCCAGTTTTAAATATTCGGGTTCACCCAAAGCCTTATAGCTACTGACTAATCCCGAAATAGTCATGGCATTCCACGACGCCAGAATTTTGTCATCGAGGCCCGGTAGAACTCTTTTTTCACGTTCTGCAAGCAACTTTTGCTTCCACAGATGAACCTTGGATTGCAATTCATCTAGTGATAATTGATGTTTTTCAGCAAATGATTCATCTGTTTCGGTGCGCAGCAAAATGTATTGTCCGTGTTCCCAGAACCCTGACGAATTTACGTTGTAATAGTTGCTGAAAAGTTCAAAATCGTGGCCTATGATTGTTTGTAATTCTGCTTTTGTCCATGTGTAGAATTTACCTTCTTCACCTTCGCTGTCGGCATCGAGTGCCGAATAAAAGCCATTTTCAGGAGAAAGCATTTCGCGTTTCAGAAAGTCAATAGTTTCGGAAATCACCTGCCGATAAAGCGGATTTAGACCAACTTGCCAGGCTTCGGAATAAAGTTGCAGAAGCTGAGCATTGTCGTACAGCATTTTCTCGAAGTGCGGAACTTTCCAGATTTCGTCGGTAGAATAACGGGAAAAACCGCCGCCAATTTGGTCATATAATCCGCCCAGCGCCATTTTTTGCAGGGTGAGTTTTACCTGGTTTAAAATGGTTTGATCCTGAAATTGCACTCCGGCCCGCAACAAGAATAGCCAGTTGTTAGGCAGCATAAATTTGGGAGCGCCTTTGGTTCCGCCGTTTTTGGTATCAAAATGGCTTTGCCACTTTTTCAGGATATTGGGCAACAGTAATGGATCAATCGCTGTTTTTTCCCGCGAAATTGGGATTAGCGCACTTTGCTCAATTCCTTCCCGAAGTTTAGCAGCATATTCTTCCGTTTTTTCAGGATTTTCGGCATAGAATTTCGAAATGGATAAAAGCGCCTGAATCCAATTTTCTGGATGAAAATAGGTTCCGCCCCAAATCGGACGGCCATCGGGCAAGGCAATGCAGTTGAGCGGCCAGCCTCCGCGACCGGTCAAAAGTTGTACGGCTGTCATGTATATTTGGTCGATGTCGGGTCGCTCTTCCCGGTCGATTTTTATACATACAAAATGATCGTTCATAACTTGCGCCACCTTCTCGTCTTCGAACGATTCGTGCTCCATAACATGGCACCAGTGGCAAGCCGAATAGCCAATGCTGATTAGCAAAAGCTTGTTTTCAGCTTTTGCCTGATTCAGTGCTTTTTTTCCCCAGGATTGCCAATTCACCGGATTGTGTGCATGTTGCAGCAAATACGGCGACGTTTCGTGAATGAGTTCGTTAGTGTATTGAGTCTGTTTCATGTCTCCCTTTCTGATTACTCAGCGAAACAATCGGGTGGGGGAGAAAGTTTTTTAAATTTAGCTTTGGTTTATTTTCCGGATGAATTCTTTTAATTCTTTGTCGCTAATCGACGTAACTTCGCTTTTGTCGTAAATAGAAATGAGTATGACTGTTATTTTTTCACCCATAAATTCTGCGTAGCCAAGAATTTCCGTTTCAAGATGGCTGATGATTCTTAATCCGCCACTTTTCCCTTTGTTCTTGCTCTTTGCAGCCAGTCTGATTTTAAATGTATTGTTGCCTAATGGAATGCCGATTCTTGGGTTTTCTTTCAATTCAGATTCGAGCAAAGAAAGCTCTTTGATCAACGACGGGTATTTTTTGAGAAGTGGTTTTGCTTGTCGCTTGAAACTTTGAGCAACTCTAACTATTACTTTCATTTACAAAGTCGGAAAGAGTTTGTATTTCTTGATATTCTTTGCCAGCTCTTTTTATTTCACTCAGGCCGTCTTTGATTGCCAATAAGACTTCAACCTTATTTTCGAGTCTTTTGTTTTCCGAAGTGATTTCTTCCCACAAGTGAAAAGGCACAATTACCGATGTCTTTACACCATTTTCATCAACAATATATTGCACTCTGCTTTTCATACTCAGGTGTTTAATTGAATTGTAAATGTACAATTTTCCGGCTAGATTTCAATTTCTCCTCTCAGATAAGTCACGGCTTTCCCGGCAATAAAAACACGTTCTCCTGAAAGTGTGCACCACAATTGTCCTCCACGGGCCGAAAGTTGCAGGGCAGTCAATTCAGTTTTACCCAAACGGTTTGCCCAAAATGGAATTAGCGTTGTGTGCGCAGAGCCGGTTACGGGGTCTTCATCAATTCCAACGCCTGGAGCAAAAAAGCGACTGACAAAATCAACGCTGTCACCCTGGGCGGTAACCATAATTCCACGGGCGTCGGTTTGATACAGCAGGTGAAAGTTGGGTTTCATGGTGCGAATTGTTTCTTCCGAATCGAACAGTAGCAGATAATCTGTTCTGCCTTTCAGTGTTTTAGCGGGTTGCGCGCCCAGCGCTTCGGCAAAAACATCAACAGGTTCTACTTCCCGGGCAAAATCGGCCGGAAAATCGAGTCGAAGCTTGTCTCCAACTTTCTTCACGGTCAGAATTCCGCTTAAGCTTTCAAATTCGAGCAAGTCGCCCTGAAAATTGAGTTCGTTGAAAAGAACATGGGCTGTTGCCAGCGTGGCATGTCCGCAGAGCCTGACTTCGGCTTTGGGCGTGAACCACCGAATATGAAAATGATCACCTTCAGGAATGAAAAATGCAGTTTCAGAAAGGTTATTTTCCATTGCAATTTGTTGCATTAATTCGTCAGAAAGCCATTCCTGCAACGGAACAATGGCGGCTGGATTTCCTTTGAAAAGGCCAGCAGCAAAGGCATCGGCCTGGAATAATTGCAATTTCATTGGCTTAAAATTTTATGGTTAATTTCAGATTTACTTTCCGGCGAGTGAGATAATTGGGTACAGCAAACATATCGCCCGAATTATTGGCTACCCACAGGTATGAAATCGTATTACTAATATCCAGGAGGTTAAATACTTCAAGGCTAACCCACATGTCTTTAATTTCATCAAAAACTTTATTCCTGAATGGTTTGTGATCGGGATTAATCAGGATTTTGGAGAACCCAATGTCAACCCGCCGGTAGGGTGGAATGCGAAAAACATCCTGGTATCGTTGCGAGTTTGGCGGGCCGGTGGGAAGCCGCGAACCATAAAATGCCGTGAGGTTCATTTTGATGGTAGGGTTTCCCGGGAAATAATCCTGGAAAAATACCGAAAAGCTAAATCGCTGGTCGGTTGGCCGGGGAATGTACCCGTGTCTGTCGTTTGCAACATCTTCTTCAGTTTTCATTACCGACAGGCTGGCCCACGATTCCACTCCACTGACAAATTCACCATTCACTTTCATGTCAAGCCCGGTAGCATACCCGGTGGCTTTCTGGTCGGGCAAATAGCGGATTCTGACATTGTCGATCTGGTAAGGAGTAAGGTTAGGGAAATATTTGTAATACATTTCCGACGAGAATTTAAAGGGGCGGTCCCACGCTTTGAAAACATAGTCGGTTCCCATGACCAATTGCGTTGATCGTTGCGCTTTAGTATCGGGGTAAATCACTCCATTTTTGTCTTTTAGCTCTTTGTAAAAGGCTGGCTGGTCGTAAATTCCTCCTGAAAGGTGAAATACAAGGTTCGGGTTCCATTCAGGATAATAGCGTAATGTTCCTCGCGGACTTAGTAAAAATTCGCCCGAATACGACCAATATTGGCTTCTCAGTCCTGCGGTTACATACAATGCGCCCTTGTTCACCGGAATTTGGTAGGTGTCCTGGATAAATGCGGTTCCCCGGGTCGAATTCATGTTGTATTTCATGTTTGTAGAACTGTAAAGCTCAAGTTTGTCGCTGTGTGAAGGGATGGAATAACCGGTTGAATCGCGCAATATCCATTCGTTCATTTTGTCATCAATTTGTTCCTGCTGAATTTTTACGCCCCAGTTCAGTAAATGGTGTTCCGAATTAAAAGCGCCTTTGTGTTCGAATGAGTAAACATTTACATCCAGGTAGTTACGTGCATGATTTAAAAATTCGCCAACTCCGGTTTGTATGGTCGTGTCACTATTTTCAGTACCCGAACTTTCAAGATCCTTTAAATAATATTGCCCGTCAATATCATAGGTTTCGGCTTCTTTCGACTGAAATGCCGAAGCAATAAACTTCAGGTTTAAACTTGCATTGGGATGATAATTGCCGACCAATGCCCCGGTTAACGTTGTGTATTTGTCTTTTTCCTGGCCTTCAAAATAAATGGTCGATTTATATGTCTGGTTTATGGTTCCAAAGCTGGTTTCGCGGGTTTGCGGAATAAAATTGTATTGGTTCTTACCCAGGTTACCCAAAAACGAAATGTCGAAAGTTTTGTTCAGCCTGTATGTCAGGTAAGTTTGAAAATCGATAAAATTAGGATTGTAATCACCTTTTGCGTCGAGCGAACCAAGCAGGTAACGGTTTGTTTTATAGCGTAATCCGCTGATGTGCGTAAATTTACCATTTTTGCTGGCATCTTCTATATGAACTGTGGCGCCCAGGAAACTGGCCGAGGCCGAACCGGCAAATTCTGTTGGCTTGCGGTATTTAATGTCCAAAACCGACGACATTTTGTCGCCGTATTTGGCGTCGAAACCACCAGCCGAAAAATCGATTGACGAAACCATATCCGAATTGATCATGCTCAATCCTTCCTGTTCGCCCGATTTTGTCAACATCGGGCGATATACTTCCACATCGTTGATATACACCAGGTTTTCGTCGAAATTACCTCCGCGAACCGAATATTGTGAGCTTAGTTCATTGTTATTCGAAACCCCGGGCAATGTTTTTATCAGCGCTTCCACGCCGCCGGTTCCGGCATCGGCAATTTGCGTAATGTATTTGGTGTCAATGCGGTTTATGTTAGTTTTGTTTCGCCGCAACTGAGTTATCCGCACTTCGTCTATTTCCTGATCACTCTGGCTCATCAAAACATTGAGTTCGATTTTTTGCTTTTCGGTTGCCTTTATATTTTTTTCAACCGACTGGTATCCAACTATCGAAAAAACGATGGTAACCGTTTTCCCGGAAGGTATTTTTAGTTGGTAATTGCCATTGCTGCCAGAGACGGTTCCAATAACCGTGTTCTTAACCGAAATATTGGCAAATTCAACAGGTTTTCCTTGTTTGTCGGTAATTTTTCCTGAAACAGTAGCTGTGGCATTTTGCGCCTGAACATTCGTAAATATCAGGATTAGGAGTGCGATGATGATAATTGGTTTTATGAGCCTCATATTGGCAAAAATAATATTTCCCAATAATAAACTGTTCAGCATGTTATTAATTGTTTGCTTCGGGTTATTTTTGTTGAAACATTAAGCTTGAAACAATGGCATCTCGCGATTATCTTATCCGGCAAGTTGAAGAAATGGGCATATTTCTGGCTCTTTTGCTGCGGCGTATCCTGAAAATGAAAGAGGAAGATCAGCAGAATCAAATGGAGTCAGCAGTCAAAGAATCGCTTTTCCAGGAGATGAAGATTGACGTTGACAAAATTGTGCTGTTGCAGGATGTTGATTTCATGGCTGTTGCAAAAGAACATTTTACCAATGAGAACCAGCTCGAAAAATTCGCAGATATTTTAATGGTGCTGGGAAAAGAAATCGTTTCAAACTTCTCGCTCACAAAAGCAAATTATCTTCTGAAAGCCTTGCTGTTATTCAATTATTTGCAGAATACAACAACTTCTTTTTCATACGAACGCCGGAACAAGATTCTGGAAATTGAAGAATTGGCGAGGGAAAAAGGTCTTATCTGAATTTTAAATCTATGGTTGAACAACTCGAAATAACATTGCCCGGCTTTCGTCGCGGCTATCACTTAATCACCGATTTAATTGAGCGGCAGTTACCACGGCTTCCTGAAAAAGGACTGCTCAATATTTTGCTTAAGCATACTTCTGCCGGAATTAGCCTGAACGAAAACGCCGATCCGTCGGTTCGTATCGATTTCGAGACATTTATGAATAAGCTCATTCCTGAAAACCATCCGGGTTTTGTGCATACACTCGAGGGCTTCGACGATATGCCCGCCCACCTGAAATCGTCGCTTATTGGCGCCAGTCTTACCATTCCAATAACCAATCATCGGCTCAACCTTGGAACCTGGCAGGGCATTTACCTGTGCGAATTCCGAAATTTTGGCGGCCGACGTCGAATGGTAATCACGATTCTTTCGTGAAACAGGAAAAAGTCATTCGTCATTAGGAAAGAGTCATTGTGAAATTTTCCTTTTCCCAATGACGAATGACTCTTTTCTAAAGCTTTTCTTTCAGTGCCTGTCCCGTGTGCGATTCGGTTATTTTTACCAGGTTTTCAGGAGTGCCTTCAAAAACGATGTTTCCGCCGTCAATGCCGCCTTCGGGACCAATATCAATCACCCAGTCGGCACATTTAATCACATCCAGATTGTGTTCAATAATGATGATGCTGTGCCCGCGTCCGATCAGCGCATTAAACGAATCGAGCAATTTGCGGATGTCGTGAAAGTGCAATCCCGTTGTAGGTTCATCAAAAATAAACAGCGACGGGCTGCCTTTTTCTTTGGCCAGGAACGATGCCAGTTTGATGCGTTGACTTTCACCTCCGGAAAGTGTGCTCGATGACTGACCCAGCTTCACATAGCCTAACCCGACATCCTGCAAGGGCTTCAGGAGTTTGGCTATTTTTTTAGATGTTGCAGCCTTCTGATTGCCAAAGAAGTCGATGGCTTCATCAACCGTCATATCCAGAACATCGAATATGTTTTTGCCTTCGAAAGCTACTTCCAGTATTTCATCCTTAAACCGCTTGCCTTTGCAACTTTCGCATACCAAATGCACATCGGCCATAAACTGCATTTCTACCGTAATTTCGCCTTCGCCCTGGCACTCTTCGCAACGCCCGCCTTCAATGTTAAACGAAAAATGCGAAGGTTTAAACCCGCCGTATTTCGAAGCTGGTAAATCGGAGAACAATTTGCGGATTTCGTCATAAACCTTTAGGTAAGTCACTGGGTTCGAGCGCGACGATTTGCCAATCGGGTTCTGGTCAACAAATTCAATGGACGTAATCATGCTCAGGTCGCCACTGATGAGGTCGTGTTGCCCGGTTTTTTCGCTGAACCCGCCAAACATCTTGGCAAGCCCCGGATATAAAACCTTGGTTACCAACGACGATTTCCCCGATCCGCTCACTCCGGTGACTACGCAAATCGTATTAAGAGGGAATTTCACGCTCACATTTTTAAGGTTGTTTTCGCGTGCCCCTTTTACTTCAATAAAGTTGCTCCACTTCCGGCGGTTTTTTGGCACTTCAATCTTTTCGCGACCGGTGAGGTATTTGGCAGTCATGCTTTTATCCGACGTTTCCAGTTGCTCGTGGGTTCCCTGGAAAACAACTTCGCCGCCCAAACGACCAGCCAACGGGCCAATATCGATGATTTCGTCGGCTTCGCGAATAATTTCTTCGTCGTGCTCAACTACCAAAACCGTGTTACCCAATTTCTGCAATTTGCGCAAAACGCGGATCAGCCGCTGTGTGTCGCGCGAATGAAGCCCGATGCTTGGTTCGTCGAGAATATACATGGAACCAACCAGGCTGCTCCCCAGCGAAGTTGCAAGGTTAATTCGTTGTGATTCGCCTCCTGAAAGTGTTGAAGACAATCGGTTTAACGTGAGGTAGCCTAGGCCAACATCCGTCAAAAAATCAAGGCGATTATTTATTTCGGTCAAAATGCGTTCGGCAATTTTTGTTTCGTGGTCGTTTAGTTTCAGGTTAACGAAGAATTTTTGCAATTCGTCGATGGGCATCAACACCAAATCCTGAATCGACTGGCCGCCCACTTTCACGTACATGGCTTCTTTTTTCAGCCTTGTTCCGCGGCAATCGGGGCAATTGGTTTTCCCGCGATACCTCGACAGCATCACCCGATATTGAATTTTGTAGGTGTTTTCTTCCAGCATCTTGAAAAACTGGTTCAATCCTTCGAAATATCTGTTGCCCGTCCAAAGCAACTGTTTCTGTTCTTCAGGTAGCTCGTAGTAAGGTTTGTGAATCGGGAATCCGAACTTTTCAGCCGAGTAAACCAACGCATCTTTCCATTCTCCCATTTTTTCGCCTTTCCAGCAAGCCACGGCATCCTGGTAAATCGAAAGCGATTTGTTCGGGATGACCAAATCTTCGTCAATACCGATTACTTTGCCGTAACCTTCGCAGGTTTTGCAGGCGCCAACCGGGTTATTAAAACTGAATGTATGAACCGATGGCTCTTCAAACTCGATACCGTCGGCCTCAAATAAGTTTGAAAAATGTTCCTCTTTTACATTTCCGTCCAGATATATTTTGACGATACATTCGCCATGTCCTTCAAAAAAAGCGGTTTGCACGGAGTCGGCAATTCGGCTCATGTTGTCTTCGTCGTTCACAACGGTAGCGCGGTCGATAACAATGTTGCAGTTTTCTCCGGTACAGTTTTCTCCATTTTCTTTCAGCAATTCGTCAATCCTGCGAATTTCGTTGTCGATTTCCAACCTTGAAAAGCCTTGCTGGATAAGTAATTCGGCTTCCTGAACCAAAGTTCGGCCATTTCTGACTTTTAATGGAGCCGCAACCAGGAAGCGTGTGTTTTCAGGAAAAGAAAGTACGAAATTGACTACATCGCTTACCTGGTGGCGCTTGACTTCTTTTCCCGAAACCGGCGAAAAAGTTTTTCCGACGCGGGCAAAAAGAAGCTTCATGTAATCGTAAACTTCGGTTGAAGTTCCAACCGTTGAGCGGGGATTTCGGGTATTTACTTTCTGTTCAATGGCAATTGCCGGAGGAATGCCTTTGATGAAGTCAACTTCGGGTTTGTCGATGCGCCCAAGAAACTGGCGGGCGTATGACGACAAACTTTCTACATAGCGGCGTTGCCCTTCGGCATAGAGCGTATCGAATGCCAACGATGATTTGCCTGAACCGGATAATCCGCTGATTACTATAAATTTGTTACGGTCAATTTTGAGGTCGATATTTTTTAGGTTGTGAACCCTGGCTCCTTTAATCTGGATGTATGGAGTATAATTTGAAAACGAATCCATTTGTTATGTGTAATTTTGAAGCAAAAATTTGTTTAATTGAAAAAAATGATCGATTTTTACCAGCACAAAAGTAGCAAATAGTTTTACTAACATTCTAAAAAGCTTGCCTATCGACAGAACTTGTACTCATTAAATTATTGAAAACAGTCACATAATAATTTAGAGTCATGTTCAGACCAGAAGATCTGAGCGATAATTCGCTCGTACAGCAGTTCGTCGATGGGAACCAATCAGCCATTGAAGTTTTAATTTCACGCCACAAGAAGAGAGTTTTTACTTACATCTATTTGGTAGTTAAAGATCATCATCTTGCTGAAGACATTTTTCAGGATACCTTTATTAAGGTTATCCGTTCGTTGAAAAGCGGCCGATATACAGAAAACGGGAAATTTATTTCCTGGGTTTTGCGTATCTCGCACAACCTCATTATCGATCATTTCCGAAAAGAGAAGCTGCTCAATACCACTTCGAATGACGATATGAGTGTCGATTTGTTCAATTCGCCCAGGTATTCCGAAGAAAATATTGAGGATAAACTTATCTACGACCAGATTACCTGCGATGTTCGTTTGCTCATCGACGAGTTGCCCGACGACCAGCGCGAGGTAATAATGATGAGGCTTTATCAAGGCTTGAGCTTTAAGGAAATATCTGATTTGACGGATGTTAGCATCAATACAGCGTTGGGCCGTATGCGTTATGCTTTGATTAATCTCAGAAAACTAATCGAGAAGAAAAATCTTAGTTTGACTAAAATCTAGCAATTGATGCAATATTAAATGTAAGGCAGCGTTATTATTTTGTAACAAAAAAAAATGACGAATGCCTATGAGTAAATTCTCTACTTTAAACTTTTTGATCAATTCGTACAATGCCGGTAAAAAAGAAGTTGAAGATACTGTAAGTTCTTTTGATGATTGGGATATGGATATGGATCAGTTTGGTTATGAACCATCTCAAAGTTGCATTGATGCTATTTTAAACTTTGCATCGCAATTTGAGGTTTTAAAGTCTGGCAATGTTGGTAACATCGAATTGAATTTGAATTAATCTTACTCTCTGAAATTTTTCAAAAAAGCGCTTGGAAACAAGTGCTTTTTTTGTTTACATTTGTGATATTAAAATAATATCAAAACAATTTAAATTTAATAGTATGGAAAAGACAATTACAGCCCGTTCAGGTTATTTGTTCCTATTCCTCGAAATTTTACTGATTGGCGCGGCTATCGGCGGTTTCATTCTCCAGATTTTTGTTCCGTCGGCGATTTTGGTAGCGCTGTTCATTCTTCTAGCGCCCGGATTTATCGTTATCGATCCAAATCAAAGTTTTGTGCTGATCCTTTTTGGGGAGTACAAAGGCACCGTAAAAGAAAATGGTTTCTTTTGGGTGAACCCATTTTACACCAAAAAGAAATATTCGTTGCGCGCCCGAAATTTCAACAGTGAGCCGATTAAGGTGAACGACAAGCTGGGTAACCCAATTATGATTGGCCTGGTGCTGGTTTGGAAAGTGGAAGACACTTATCGCTCGGCCTTTGGAGTCGATGAGTTCGAGCATTTTGTGGTTGTACAAAGCGAAGCTGCCTTGCGCAAGCTGGCCGGAATGTATCCTTACGATAATATTGAGGACGACCATGCCAGCATAACTTTGCGCGATGGTGGAGAAGAGGTGAACTCTGTTCTGGAAAACGAAATTCGAGAACGCCTCGAAATTGCAGGTATTCATGTAATTGAAGCGCGCATTAACTACATTGCTTATGCCCAGGAAATTGCTCAGGCGATGCTGAAACGCCAGCAGGCCACCGCTATTGTTGCTGCCCGTTTCAAAATAGTGGAAGGAGCAGTGAGCATGGTCGAAATGGCGCTCGACGAACTCAGCAAAAAGAAAATTGTTGAACTCGATGAAGATAAGAAAGCAACTATGGTGAGTAACTTAATGGTTGTGCTGTGCGGCGACAAGGAAGCTTCGCCAGTGGTAAACACCGGAACTCTTTATCAGTAAAACGCCATGAATAAAGTTTACTTTAAAGAAGAACAACAATTCAGGCAATGGTGGAATGTTCTATTGATATTGGCTGCGGTGGTTTCAGGAATAGGGTTTAGCTTGTATGCGCTTTACCAGCAAGTGGTTTTAGGTAAGCAAGTTGGTAATAGTCCTGCTCCCAATGTCGTTTTAGTCATCACTATTTTGGTGCTGTTGTTGGTGCTTTGGGTTTATTTGCGCCTTAAGCTCGAAGTTTGGATCGATAATCAAGGAATTCACTATCGTTTTTTTCCGCTGGAGTTGAAAGAAAAGCTAATCTCTTTTGCAGAAATTAATAAATATGAGGTGCGGAAATACAGTCCGCTAGGCGACTACGGCGGATGGGGAAAGAAGCGAAGCCTGCGGTGGGGTAGGGCATACAATATTTCAGGTCATATGGGTTTGCAACTTTATCTGAATAATGGAAAGAAAATACTTTTTGGAACGCAAAAACCCCAGGCAATCATCTATGCGATGGATGCATCAAAGGCTGAAAATCAGAATAGTAAGTAAAACCAGAAAACAATTAAACAACCAATGAAACGAACATGTTGCTGTAAATACAAACGCGAAATGAAAATAATTTCCGGCAACAAGTGAATTCCACCAGACAATATAAAAAACAACTTAATTTGCGAATGAAAATTTATCTACTCATATTTTTACTGGGACTGGCTGTTGCAAAATGTGCATTTGGTCAGGATGTTACCGGGCAATGGAATGGTATTCTCAAGGTTCAGGGAACGCAATTGCGCGTTGTATTCCATATTGATAAAGCAGAAAGCGGTTACTCTGCCACGATGGACAGCCCCGACCAAAATGCCAAAGGCATTCCGGTAAGTTCGGCAACTTTCGAGAATTCTACACTGAAATTGGTTGCCACTGCACTGCGAATGGAATATGAAGGGATATTGAAGCCTGAAGGAATAATTGAAGGCACATTCAAACAGGCCGGTCTGTCAGTTCCTTTAAATTTATCGAAAGAAATGGTTGAGAAAAAGGAAATTATAAGGCCGCAGAACCCTCAAAAACCTTATCCATATTACGAAGAAGATGTTACGTTTACGAATGCCGGTGTTGGGATTACTTTGGCCGGAACCCTAACCCTTCCAAAGAAAGAAGGTGTTTTTCCGGCGGTAGTTTTAATTACCGGCAGCGGAGCTCAAAACCGAAACGAAGAGTTGATGGGGCACAAACCTTTTTTAGTGATTGCCGATTTTTTAACCCGGAATGGCATCGCAGTTTTGCGCTTCGACGACCGGGGAACAGCTGCCTCGGAAGGCAATTTCAGGAGTGCAACAACCAACGATTTTGCGACAGACGTAAAAGCGGCTGTTGATTATTTGCTCACCCGAAAAGAAATCAACAAAAAGAAAGTAGGCTTGATAGGCCACAGCGAAGGCGGAATTATCGCTCCGCTGGTGGTCAATAGTTCAAAAGATGTGGCATTCATTGTTTTACTGGCCGGAGTCGGAATTCCTGGAGATCAGCTGCTTTTATTGCAACAGAAGCTGATTGGGAAAGTTTTGGGAATGAGTGATCTTGATTTGCAGAAATCTGAAAAGATAAACCGTGCAGTTTTTGAACTGGTGAAGAAAATTGATTCGACAAATCAGTTACAAACAGCGCTGACAATCCTCTTGAAACAGGAAATGAAGGACAACCCGGATAAACCACAAGATATGAGCGAAGATGATTTTATTCAAATTCAAATTAATCGGATAGTAAATCCCTGGATGCTGAATTTTATCAAATACGATCCGGCTCCTGCTTTGGCAAAAGTAAAGTGCCCGGTATTGGCGCTTAATGGCAGCAAAGATTTGCAGGTGCCGCCCACCGAAAATCTGGAAGCAATTAAATTAGCCCTCGCAAAAGGTGGTAACAAAAACATAACGGCTATTGAGCTCCCTGGATTAAATCATTTGTTTCAGGAATGCAAAACCGGCGCTCCAACAGAATATGCAACCATTGAACAAACAGTATCGCCGGTGGCGCTGGATATGCTTTTGGCATGGATAAAAAAACAGGCAAAATAGCGGCTCTTGGCTATCTGGCGGACGTTTTGTTTATTTGAAAATTGAAATTGAGTTATGGCTAAGAAAAAATCGTTTGTACTTCGGATTGACCCCAATGTTTACGATGCCGTTGAAAAATGGGCGGCACAGGAGTTCCGCAGTGTTAACGGACAAATAGAATGGATAATTGACAAAGCGTTGAGGGAAGCAAGGCGAACTGTTGAAAAATCGACAGAAAACGAAACTGAAGAAGAATCGGATTAGTTGATTATCACGCAAATCGGATGCTTTTAAATTTACCTTAAAACCGTGGTTTTATAATCAGCAATAGATTGTAGAACCACGGTTTTCGTTATTTTTGCGGCGGTTCAAAAAAATGTAAACCCTTCAAAAAAATAAAAAACTATGACCATTAGTGCATTACAATCGGCAAGGGCAAAATATCAGCCCAAATTACCTAAGTCTTTACGTGCTTCAGTTAAACTGGTTGAAGGTGAAAAAACTCAGTCGGTGGCCGATCAGGCTGCAATTCAGGAGCTTTTCCCCAATACTTACGGCATGCCTTTGGTTACATTCGAGGCTGGCGATAAAAAAGATTATCCTGCTGTTAATGTGGGAGTTATTCTGTCAGGAGGTCAGGCTCCGGGCGGGCATAATGTGATTTCGGGGATTTTTGACGGTATTAAAAATATCAATCCGGCAAGTAAATTGTATGGTTTCCTTGGCGGCCCCGGTGGTTTAGTCGATCATAAATATGTTGAGCTTACTGCTGAAATTATTGACGCATATCGTAATACAGGTGGTTTCGATATTATTGGATCGGGCCGTACAAAACTCGAAGAAACTGCCCAGTTCGATAAAGGTGAGCAAATTCTGAAACAATTGGGAATCAGTGCGCTGATTATTATTGGTGGCGACGATAGCAACACCAATGCCTGCGTTTTGGCCGAGTATTATGCCGCTAAAAAATCAGGAATACAGGTAATTGGTTGCCCAAAAACAATCGATGGTGACTTGAAAAACGAGATGATCGAAACTTCATTCGGATTCGACACCGCGACCAAAGTTTATTCAGAACTGATTGGCAACATCGAACGCGATGCCAATTCAGCAAAAAAATACTGGCACTTTATCAAACTGATGGGCCGTTCGGCTTCTCACATCGGTTTGGAATGTGCGCTTCAAACACAACCAAATATCACCTTAATTTCAGAAGAAGTTGAGCTGAAAAAGCAAACTTTGGCGGAAATTGTTGATTACATGGCTGCTATTGTTGCCAAACGTGCCGAAAATGGCGAAAACTTTGGTGTAGCTTTAATTCCTGAAGGTTTGGTTGAGTTCGTTCCTGAAATGAAGAAACTGATTGCCGAATTAAACGACTTGCTGGCCGAAGGTTCTGAAACCGAAAAGAAATTCAAATCGTTCACCGATAAAGCTGAAGGACGTGCTTTTGTAGCCGGAATTTTATCGGCAGAATCGGCAAAAGTTTATACTTCGCTTCCATCCGGAATTGCCGATCAGCTAACATTGGATCGTGACCCACACGGAAATGTTCAGGTTTCGTTAATTGAAACTGAAAAACTGTTGGGCGAAATGGTAAAAGGCCGTTTGAAAGAATGGAAGAAGGAAGGCAAATTCGTCGGCAAATTTGGTACGCAATATCATTTCTTCGGTTACGAAGGACGTTGCGCTGCTCCATCGAATTTCGATGCAGACTATTGCTACTCATTGGGTTACAATGCTTCGTTCCTGATTGCTGAAGGCAAAACCGGCTACATGTCATCGGTTCGCAACCTAACTGCTCCTGCTGCTGAATGGATTGCAGGTGGAGTGCCGGTAACCATGATGATGAACATGGAACGCCGTCATGGCCACATGAAACCGGTTATTCAGAAAGCATTGGTTGAACTCGAAAGCGCTCCGTTTAAATATTTGGCAGCCAATCGCGAAAAATGGGCCGTGGAAACTTCGTTTATCTATCCCGGACCTATCCAATACTGGGGGCCAACTGAAGTTTGCGATCAGCCAACAAAAACATTGAAGTTGGAAAAAGGAAAATAATCGCAGATCAATCGATTCATTAAAATAAGAAACCCTGGAAGAAATTTCGGGGTTTTTGTTTTCCTGAAGTTGCTGTCGTTTTTTCCATCTGGAATCTGTTTGCGTAGGTGTTTGTTCACATAGCAATCCTTGAATTTCCAACTATGATTTCCCTGTAAATATTCAATCGTATATTCTCAATATTTCAAAATATCAGGTTATTGCGATTTATTTTTACAAATTTGAGGTACTCCCACGCAACCTTCGATGGGTCTTTTAAATCTATAATCCAGAAGCGATAGAAAACAATTTAATCAGAGATTAATATGAAAAAGTTATTGATTTTATTTGTTGCAACCACGTTTTTGGGCTTTCTGAGTGGGTGCGATTTGGATGACGACGGGTATTCGCTCGACAATGCCTGGGTTGGGTTTGGGTTGGTAAAAAAGGAGGCTCCGGCTAATTCCTTTACGATTGCGATGGACGATGGCGAGGTGCTTTACCCGTCCTATGATTCTGGTTTGGCTGCTGATCTTTCGAATAATCAACGAGTACTGGTTAATTTTACAATTCTGGGGAATAAGGAAAATCCCGACCACAATGAATATTACTACGTGAAAATTAATTCATTACGTAAGATTTTGTATAAGGGTATTTTTACCATTACTCCAGCGAAAGAAGACAGTATTGGCAATGATCCTATTCGGGTTTCCGACAAATGGATAAAGAATGGTATCCTGAATTTTGAGTTACAGTATCGTGGAGGAAGCGAAACCCATTTTATCAATTTGGTGAAAGCTCCCGGAAATATTGATGTTACAAATGGTCCGGTGCTCCTGGAGTTGCGGCACAACAACAACGACGATTCTGGTATTCTGCCCATGTCTGGGTTTGTTTCATTCGACTTATCGGCATTGAAAATTCCAGGAAGAACAAGTACTCCATTCAAAATTACGGCGAAAGGATTTGATGGAGAGACTTTTGAATATACCGGAGAATACAAATATTAGAGCTGAAACAATTCAGGAAAAAGTCAATAGTTATTGGAAAATTGCATCTATTCTTCCAATGGCTATTGGCTTTTTCCCATTTTAGATAAGCAGGTGCTCCTCATTTTTTATTTGCCCGACATTATTTACTTTCATGGCCTTAAAAGTAAATTTAATCCGCATGATTAAGTCAGTTTGTTTTTTGGCTCTTACAGCCACTTTGTTTTCATTTACAAATCCGAAAACCGAAAAAGAAATGACCATGAACCCAGTTGCTGAAGCACCCAAACTGGCTTCAGATGTGATGACTCCTGAAGTTCTCTGGAGTTTTGGACGCATTGGCGACCCCAATGTGTCGCCCGACGGAACAAGAGTTTTGTTCTCGGTAACGCGCTATAATATTCCTGAAAATAAGTCGTACCGCGACTTATACATTGTTCCGGTAGCTGGTGGTCAGCCCGTTCGCATTACCGACACTCCTGAACGTGAAACCCAGGCTTTGTGGCGTCCCGATGGTAAAAAGATCGGTTATCTTTCGTCGAAATCGGGCGAAATGCAGCTGTGGGAAATGAATCCCGACGGAACCGGGGCTATTCAAATTTCAGAAATAAAAGGCGGAATTACCGGGTTTAAGTATTCGCCGGATATGAAGAACGTGTTGTACACCGCCGATGTAAAAGCGAAGCCTGATGTTCACGACTTGTTCCCCGATTTGCCCAAAGCAAACGCTCATCTCGAAACCGACCTGATGTACAAACATTGGGACGAATGGGTGGAGACTGTTCCGCACCCGTTTGTAGCTGATTATAAGGAAGGCAAATTGTTGAATCCAGTTGATTTACTTCAGGGCGAACCTTTCGAAAGCCCCATGAAACCATTTGGTGGCGTGGAGCAGTTGGATTGGAGCCCGGACAGCAAAACGGTTGCCTACACCTGCCGGAAAAAAACAGGTAAGGAATATGCCATTTCGACCAATTCGGATATATACTTCTACAATTTGGAAACCGGCAAAACCATCAATAAAACTGAAGGAATGATGGGCTACGACCAAAATCCGGTGTTCTCGCCTGATGGAAAGTACATGGCCTGGGAAAGCATGGAACGCGACGGTTACGAGGCCGACAAAATCCGCTTGTTTGTGCTGAACCTGGAAACCGGTGAAAAAACTGATTACTCTGCCAATTTTGATCAGAATTCGACCAATATTGTTTGGAGCGCCAACAGTAAATCGCTTTACTTTATTAGTTGCTGGCACGCACTGACACAGGTTTACCAGCTCGATTTGACCACAAAGAAAATTAATCAGATCACGAAAGGTGTTCAGGATTATGCTTTTGTGGCCGAAGCTAAAGGCAAGCTCATTGGCATGAAGCACTCGATGAGCAAACCCGACGAAATTTATTCGATTGACCCGAAAACAGGTGCTGAAACCGAATTGTCGTTCATTAACAAGCCAATCCTCGATCAGCTTACATTGGCCAAAGTGGAAGAACGCTGGGTAAAAACTACCGACCACAAAGACATGCTGACCTGGGTAATTTACCCGCCGCATTTCGATCCGTCAAAAAAATATCCAACCATTTTGTTTTGCGAAGGCGGACCACAGTCAACAGTCAGTCAGTTTTGGTCGTACCGCTGGAATTTTCAGCAGATGGCTGCTAATGGCTACATTGTTGTAGCGCCCAACCGTCGTGGTTTACCCAGTTTTGGCAAAGAATGGCTTGAGCAAATTAGCGGCGATTATGGTGGTCAGAACATGAAAGATTACCTCTCGGCCATTGATGCTGTGGCGAAAGAACCTTATGTAGATAAGGATAAATTGGGTTGCGTGGGCGCCAGCTATGGTGGTTTCTCGGTGTACTGGCTGGCCGGTCATCACGAAAAACGCTTCAAAGCCTTTATTGCGCACGACGGCATGTTCAACCTCGAGCAGCAATACCTGGAAACCGAAGAAATGTGGTTTGTGAACTGGGATTTGGGCGGCCCGTATTGGGACAAGCAAAATGCCGTTGCTCAGCGTTCGTATGCCAATTCACCGCACTTGTTTGTTGATAAATGGGATGCGCCAATTTTAGTGATACATGGCGAAAAAGATTACCGCATTCTGGCATCACAAGGAATGGCTGCTTTCAATGCTGCTGTGCTGCGAGGCGTTCCGGCACAAATGCTCATTTTCCCCGAAGAAAACCATTGGGTACTTCAGGCGCAAAACGGTATTTTGTGGCAACGGGTATTTAAACAGTGGCTCGATAAATGGCTCAAATAATTTTAAGTTTCAGGTTTCAAATTCCAACCTGGAACTTGAAACCTGAAACCTGTATTCAAAAAACTTCAATCTTACTTTTGTTGGTTTCGAGTAACCCCTTAAGCTGCGATGCCTGACAAATCAGGGAGATAGCATTTTCTACACTCATTCGCGATAAGTTAATTGTAAGATCAAATTCCTCAGTCATCGAGCTGTCTCCGGCAATATGTTTGCGAAAATTTTCCCTTTCTTTTTCCGTTTTTTCGATGAATTCGAATGCTTCATTCTGGTTCAGGCTATTTTTTTGCATGATTTGTTTGACACGCCAATCCAAAGGTGCCGTTAATCTCACCAGCAGCGACTTTTCTATATCGCTCGCCAAAATGTGCCCTGCGCGCCCAACAATAATGCAATAACCATCGCTGGCAACGCTCTTAATAAAATCGATTAAAGTCTTGCTTATTTTTCGGTCGCTTTTGAACCTTTTTTCACTGAATGCCGAAAGAATGTCGTCAAAAATACCACGATCTCCATCTTTCAGGTAATTTTTAAGTTTGTTTGGATCCATGTTCAATTCGCGTGCGCTTTCTTCCAGGATTTCTTTACTTAGAACTCTCCATTTTCGGCACAATCCTTTTTTGTCAAGTTCGGTAGCAAGCAAACAGGCAAGATTCACTGCACCGCAACCAACTTCCCGCGAGATACAGATTACAGGCCCCGGTTTACGGTTGATTTCTGCAATTCTCTGATTGTCGTGATGTAGCCTTTTGTTTAGGTAACCCATTAAAGTATTGTTCATGACGTTAGGTTTTTTAGTTATTATAATATACGAAATAATGGTGGTTCAGTTGGCTTTTTAAGGCAGTGATTTTGTCGAAAAGAAATGATATACAACATGAGTACGATGAATATCATTTCCTTCAAATGCAATTTTTCCCTATCTTGCTTCCCTATAAAAATCAAGAAATATGTTTAATCCAGAAACTTATATTGCTCGCCGGAAGGCATTGAAAGAAAAAATGTCAGGCGGTTTAGTTCTTTTGTTAGGTAACGTTGACGTTCCGATGAATTACGCCGATAATACTTATCATTTTCGCCAGGATAGCTCATTCCTCTATTTCTTTGGCCTCGATTTTCAGGGATTGGCCGGAATAATTGATGTGGATTCGGGCGAGGAAATAATTTTCGGAAATGATGTCTCGATTGAAGACATTATTTGGATGGGCCCGCAGATTTCGTTAAAAGAAAAAGCTAAGGCTGTTGGAGTTGATAAGACTGAATCGTCGAAAATATTGTTTGATGTTGTGAATAAAGCCATTCAGACCGGACGGAAAATTCATATTTTGCCACCTTATCGTGCTGAAAATAAACTGCTTTTGAGTGAATTGTTCGGAATTTTGCCATCTCGCTTGAACGCTTATTCTTCGTTGGAACTGATTAAGACCATTGTAGCCTTACGCTCGGTTAAGGAACCGCAGGAAATTGCTGAAATACGCAAAGCTTGTGCTGTTGGATACCAAATGCACGTTACTGCTATGAAAATGGCCAAAACTGGTGTTTGGGAGCAAACCATTGCCGGAACGATTGAAGGGATTGCCAATGCGGGTGGCGGCATGGTGTCGTTCCCGGTAATTCTATCGCAAAACGGCGAAACCCTGCATAACCATAACCATTCACAAATGTTGCAGGATGGTCGCTTATTGCTGGTTGATGCCGGTGCTGAAATTGGCTCGCATTACGCTTCTGATTTTACCCGAACGTTCCCGGTGAGCGGCAAGTTTACCCAGAAGCAGCGCGAAATTTACGACATTGTTTTAGCTGCCAACAACCGTGCAACCGCATTGGCCAAACCTGGTATCACCTATCAATCAGTGCACTTGGCGGTTTGCGAGACTATTGCTTCAGGACTGAAAGAGCTTGGCCTGATGAAAGGCGACATGAAAGAAGCTGTTCGGAATGGAGCACATGCTTTGTTTATGCCGCACGGACTGGGCCACATGATGGGACTGGATGTGCATGACATGGAAGATTTGGGCCAGATTTATGTGGGATACGACGATGTGACCCGACCGATTGATCAGTTTGGAACAGCTTATCTGCGGATGGGCCGGAAGTTACAGCCTGGTTTTGTAGTAACCGACGAACCAGGTATTTACTTTATTCCGGCTTTGATTGAAAAATGGAAGGCTGAAAAAACAAATGCTGAATTTATTAATTTCGACCGCCTTTCGGATTACCTCGATTTTGGCGGAATTCGGTTGGAAGATGATATTCTGATTACAGACACCGGTTGCGAAATTATTGGCGAGCGCGTACCAATTACTCCTGAAGAAATTGAAGCCATCAGGCAATAAGTTAATAAAATGGATGAAAAATGGCGGTAGGTTTCGTAATTCGACCGCCATTTTTGTGTCATTGAGCTTTCGATTGCAGAGTTGCCAATGTTTTTGATTTGTCGGCGCTGCCCGCAGAAGAACCAAAGTAGTAGCTGTAAACCTGTGTGAGCACTGCGCTTAGCACACCCAAAATATACATCACAATGTCTTTGCTGCCTTCGTGTATCAGGTCTGGAGTAAAAACCAGGACGAAAAACAGGGAAAGAACCAAGATAATCGTTCCCAAAGCCATGATTGGCATCAGGTTGCGGTTTAGCTTGGTTGCATTTTCGCTGTTCATCATCTGTACTTCGCGTTGCCGGGCGCTGCTGATATCGCCCAGGATCATTTGGCGCTCTTCGTTTGATAGTTTTTGCATGTCGAGCTGAAACTGCATTTCCGATTTGCGCATTTCTATTTCGAGCTGCATTTTTTCTTCCTTGGTGGTCACTACTTTATCGAGTACGTTGCCCACCGAGTCAACCAGTGTACTGGCTCCTCCTGAAAATAAATTGGAGAGAAAACTCATAGGGAGCCCCCTTCCCCTTCCCCCAAAAGGGGAAAGCTAACAACGCTTTTTTCAGCGTTTTTGGTTTTTGAATATTGGCTATTCATCATTGATAATTTTTTAGTGAAAAATTTATTCGATGTTTTTTTAGTCTCACCCTTTGGGGGGAGATTTAGAGGGGGGCTTCTATTCGCCTAAGGCTCGAAGAACCCAACCATAGAAGTACTTCCGGCTGGTCGGTCGTTTCTTGACAATATTAACGTAGCGGGCAATTTTTGCAACTGTAAATGCTGCAAGAAAATGATCGGAGTCGAAGTTGTTGATTGCTGCGATGGAACCTGCACCGATGACACCATCTGAATCGGCCCCAACAACCATTTGGGCCAGCGATGCGCTGGTACTAACTCCGGCATTTACCCCAAAATCGAAGACTGAATTGGCAACCTCCTGATTCGTAATTTGGTCACCTTTCATCTTATCCCAGAAATTTACCTGATAGAAATGAGATACCGCTTCCTGAATTTCGGTATCCCGGTCGAGATTTCCGGGAAAATCGGATTGTCGTTTCAATATGTCGATTTTGGTCCATCCGTCCCATTTGCTGAAGATTTTTCGTGCAACTCCTTTGTAAGTTTCGCCTCCCGGATCGTCGGGATCGTTGACGTAGCCGCCCTCATGGGCAATCATCAACTGAAATGCTTTTGTAAAATCAGCCATACATTGTTTTTTTTAAGTTAGAGGTGTTCATGAATATAGAATCAAAGACAAAGCCATCTCAATACAAGTTAATTCTGTTTTAAGTCGAAAGGTAACCCTCCTTTGCTGTATATTTTGCTGATTATTAAAGAAAAAAAACCTGCTTCGGTTTAAAGCAGGTTTTTAAGTATTGTTTGTTTGATTGAAATTTTTATTTCAGTCCACGGCGTTTTAACAGTGGTTCAATCGAAGGTTCCTGTCCGCGGAAGTTTTTGTAAACGACCATTCCTTCGTCGGAACCTGATTTGGTTAGCAAGGTGCGGAATTTGGCTGCGATTTCAGGATTGAAAATATTGCCGCTCTCCTTGAAAGCATTGAAGGCGTCGGCGTCGAGTACGGCTGCCCAGATATACACGTAATATCCGGCCGAATATCCGCCGGAGAATATGTGTGTAAAGTAGGTGCTACGGTAACGTGGCGCAATTTCAGGAATTAAGCCAATTTTATCCATCGAGGCTTTTTCGAAAGCTTCCACATCGGTTGCCGGAGTTTGTGTATGCCAATCCATATCGAGTAACGAAGCAGCAAGGTATTCAACAGTTTCGAATCCCTGGTTAAACTGAGCACTTTTTTCGAGTTTGGTAATTAGTGATTCAGGAATTACTTCGCCGGTTTTATAATTTTTTGCATAATAGCGAAGTACTTCGGGTTCGGCAGCCCAGTTTTCCATTACCTGCGAAGGCAGCTCAACAAAATCGTTAGGTACTGCTCCAGCAATGCGGTTGTATGGGCCGTCAGTAAACAAGGCATGAAGAGCATGGCCTGATTCATGGAAAAGTGTGGTCACTTCGTCGAAACTCAGCAAAGCGGGAGTGTCGCCGGTTGGACGGGTGAAGTTACATACGATGGAAACCACCGGAGTGATCATTTTACCATTGATGTAACTTTGGCTACGGAACGATGTACACCATGCTCCGGCACTTTTCCCGGCACGAGGGTGAAAGTCGTAATACAACACCCCGATATGTTTACCATCGGCTTCCTGAACTTCGTAGGCGGTGACTTCGTCGCAATAGACCGGAATGTCGGTGCGTTTGATGAATTTTATACCATACAATTTGTTGGCTACATAGAATACACCATCCAACACATTTTCAAGCTTGAAGTAAGGTTTCAATTGCGACTCGTCGAGGTCGTATTTGGCTTTGCGCACTTTTTCGGCATAATACCACCAGTCCCACATTGCCAGCTTGAATTTGCCGCCTTCCTTATTGATCATCGCCTGCATGTCGTCGGCGTTCTTTCTTGGCGCGTTCCAATGCCGGAGTCCAAAGTTTCATCAGGAATTGATTAATGTTTTCAGGTGTTTTAGCCATGTTTACGTCAGCCACATAAGCTGCATAGTTTGGGAAACCCATAGTTCGCTTCTAGTTTCGCTTTCTGGTCGCGTAGTTTCACCATTTTGATGATAACTTCCTTATTGTCGTTGGCATTTCCATTGTTGCCCGCGCATAAGGTAGCCTTTGTAGATTTTCTCGCGCAGATCGCGGTTTTCGGCATATTGCAAAAATGGAATCATGCTTGGTTTTTGCAACTTGAATTCCCATTTTCCGGGCTAAACTGTCTTGTTTGGCTGTTTCGGCTGCTCCGGCAATAACATCGGCAGGTAAACCTTTCAAATCGGTTTCCTTGTCAATCACCAGCTTAAAGTTTTTATTGGTCTCGGCCAGGTTATTTTCGCCGTATTTCAGTTCGAGCATCGATAATTCGTCATTCCAGCTTGCGTAATTCGGTTTGTTTATCTTCCGAAAGATTGGCGCCGTTACGGGCAAAATCGAGGTAATATTTTTCAATAACGCAGAAGTTGATCGGCATTCAGCTTTAATTCGTTGCGACGATCGTAAACCGATTTGATGCGGGCAAATAACTCTTTGTTCAGGGCAATGTTGTCGCGGTGAGCCGATAGTTTTGGCGTGATCTGACGGGCGAGTTCCTGCATTTTATCGTCGGTATTGGCTGAGTTGATGTTGAAAAATACATTGCCCACCTGGTTCAATAAAAGACCCGACTGGTCGAATGCCAAAATCGTATTATCGAAAGTTGGTTCCTCTTTATTGTCGGTAATGGCTTTGATCTCGGCCATCTGATCAGCAATTCCGGCGTCGATTGCAGGAATGTAATGTTCAAGTTTAATCTCGTTAAACGGCGGAACCTGGAACGGAGTGGCGTACTCTTTAAAGAATGGGTTACTCATGTCTCTTGCAGGTTGTTTGGGTTGGTTGTTGCACGAACTCAGTATAATGGTCAGCGCAACTAAAGTAATACCGGTTTTCAGCATATTATAAGTTTTTAAAAATTGTTTTCTGTTCGATATCGGTTTCACTCATGAGTGAAACCGATAAGAATTATTTTAATCCTCTTCGTTTTAATAATGGTTCAATCGATGGTTCCTGTCCACGAAAATTCTTGTAAATCACCATCCCATCGTCTGATCCTGATTTTGTCAACAACGTGCGGAATTTGGCAGCCAATTCAGGATTAAACAAGTCGCCACTTTGCTTGAATGCGTCGAAAGCATCGGCGTCGAGCACGGCAGCCCAAATATACACATAGTAACCGGCAGAATATCCGCCTGAGAAAATATGTGAGAAATAGGTGCTGCGGTAACGCGGTGCAATTTCGTCGATCAAACCTAACTTATCCATCGATGCTTTTTCGAAAGCTGCGATATCACTGATTTGTGCCTGTTTATGGTAATCCATGTCGAGTAATGAGGCGGCCAGATATTCAACGGTTTCAAATCCCTGATTGAATTGTGCGCTTTTCGAAAGTTTAGCAATTAAATCTTCAGGAATTGGCTGGCCGGTTTTATAATGTTTGGCATAAACGCGCAATACGGCAGGTTCGGCAGCCCAGTTCTCCATAATTTGTGAAGGAAGTTCAACAAAGTCGCGCGGAACATCACGGGCAGTGCGTTTGTATGGGCCATCGGTAAACAGCGAATGAAAAGCATGACCAGATTCGTGGAAAAGCGTGGTTACCTCGTCAAAACTCAGCAGGGCAGGAGTGTCGCCAGCCGGGCGGGTGAAGTTACACACGATAGAAACTACCGGAGTGATCATCTTGCCATCTTTGTATGACTGTGAACGGTATGAAGTACACCATGCTCCGGCATTTTTGCCTGGACGTGGATGGAAATCCATGTAGAATACACCTATGTGGCGGCCATCGGCTTCCTGCACTTCGTAAGCCATAAATTCGTCGTTGTACACCGGAATATCCGTGCGTTTGATGAATTTCACGCCATACAATTTGTTGGCCACATAAATCATTCCATCGATTACATTTTCCAGCTTGAAGTAGGGCTTCAACTGGGCTTCATCGAGGTCGTATTTGGCTTTGCGCACTTTTTCGGCATAATACCACCAATCCCACATTGCCAGTTTGAATTTGCCACCTTCCTTGTTGATCATCGCTTGCATGTCATCGCGTTCTTTCTTGGCGCGTTTCAAAGCAGGAACCCAAAGTTTCATCAGGAATTGATCAACATTCTCAGGAGTTTTGGCCATATTATCGTCAACCACATAAGCAGCATAATTTGGATAACCCAGAATTTTGGCACGTTGATCGCGAAGTTTCACAATGTCAGCAATCACCTGTTTGTTATCGAATGCATTGTTGTAGTTGGCACGGTTCAGGTAGCCTTTGTATAATTTTTCGCGAAGGTCGCGGTTTTCGGCGTATTGAAGGAATGGTAACATGCTTGGTTTTTGCAGCGTGAATACCCATTTGCCTTCCATTCCGGCTTTTTTAGCAGTTTCGGCGGCGGCAGCAATTACATCATCCGATAAACCCTTCAGGTCTTCTTTTTTGTCAACCACCAATTTGAAATTCTTGTTGGTTTCGGCAAGCACGTTTTCACCAAACTTTAGAGACAACATGGAAAGCTGCTGATTCAGTTTCCGGAGTTCAGCTTGTTTCTCGGCTGGTAAATTAGCACCGCCACGTTCAAAATCCTGGTAGATTTTTTCGACCAACCGAAGTTGATCGTGGTTTAGATTCATCGAATTGCGGCTGTCGTACACTGCTTTCACGCGTTTAAACAAATCCATGTTGAGCATGATATTGTCGCGGTGAGCGGAAAGCATTGGCGTTATTTCGCGAGCCAAAGCCTGCATCTGGTCGTTGGTATTGGCTGAGTTCAGATTCGAGAAAATGCGGGCTTTACCCAATAATTCTCCTGAATTGTCGAAAGCCAGGATAGTATTGTCGAAATTCGGAGCTTCCTCGTTGTCGGTAATCGCTTTTATTTCGGCAAGTTGCTCTGCAATACCGGCTTGCATGGCTGGTTTAAAGTGTTCCAGTTTGATGTCGTTAAAGGGTGGAACCTGAAACGGCGTTTTGTACTCACTGAAAAATGGGTTACTCATGTCTTTGTTCTGAGCGTTTGTTTTTGAATTTAAACAGGTGAAAGCGGCAAAAGTAAGGATAACGATCCCGATTCTCTTCATTACAAATAGGTTTTAAATTTTCAATTTTGCTGGAAATATATCGATAATAGCTAGTTGCAAAGCTGATAAAAGTCTGCAAAAAAGCAGAAAATATGATTTTAGGCAGGAAAATCTGTATTGAGACATAGTTCTCAATACAGGAAATGTTTTATCGAAATGCGATTCTTTGAGGTCAGCTTTAGTCAACAATCATTGTAGTCCTGCCGTTTATCAAATTGTCGTTATTTACAACTCAAATTTCTTCCCTCAGCCTGAATTTTTATATACTTTTGCCAATCATTGAGATTCAGACGTTAAAGACTTAAATTATGAACATATCTTACCGCTGGTTAAAAGAATACATCAAAATCGACAATACAGCCGAAGAAGTGGCTGCTTTCCTTACCCAGATTGGCCTGGAAGTGGGAAGTATGGAAGAAGTGGAGACCGTAAAAGGCGGTTTACGGGGATTAGTTATTGGCGAAGTTTTGACTTGCGAAAGGCATCCTGACTCAGATCACCTGAGCAAAACGACCGTGAATGTGGGTGGCGAAGTTTTACCTATCGTTTGCGGTGCGCCCAATGTTGCTGCCGGGCAAAAAGTAGTGGTTGCCACTGTTGGAACAACTTTGTACGATGGCGACAATGAATTTAAAATCAAGAAATCGAAAATACGCGGCGAAGCTTCGGAAGGTATGATTTGTGCCGAAGACGAAATCGGCCTGGGAACCAGTCACGACGGTATTATGGTGCTCGACCCTTCGGCAGTTCCTGGAACTGCTGCCAGCGAATTTTTTAGAATTGAGTCCGACTATATATTAGAGGTCGATCTCACTCCCAACCGCATCGACAGCGCTTCGCACATTGGTATCGCCCGAGACCTGGCGGCTTACCTGAAAGCGAAACAACCAATCAGTTATTCACGTCCGTCGGTTGAAGGCTTCAAGGTTGATAACCACAACCTGGAAATTCCGGTTGAAGTGGTAACCCCGGCTGCTTGTCCGCGCTATTCAGGAGTTACCATTTCGAATGTGACGGTAAAAGAATCGCCCGAATGGCTGAAAAATAAACTGAAACTTATTGGCGTTCGCCCAATCAACAATATTGTTGACGTTACCAACTTTGTGTTGTTCGAAACCGGTCAACCGCTGCATGCGTTCGATGCTGCCGAAATTAAAGGCAACAAAGTTGTGGTTCGCACAGCCGAAGCTGGTTCAAAATTCGTGACACTCGATGGACTCGAACGCGAAATGAACCAGGATGACCTGTTGATTTGCAATGAATCAGAAGGAATGTGTATCGCCGGAGTCTTCGGGGGTTTGAATTCAGGAGTGAAAGACTCAACGACCGCCGTTTTCCTCGAAAGCGCCTGGTTCGACTCGGTTTACATCCGCAAAACCGCCCGTCGCCACACGTTGAGTACCGATGCTTCATTCCGTTTCGAACGTGGAACCGATCCGAATGGAACCATTTATGCCCTAAAACGTGCAGCACTGTTGATTAAAGAAGTGGCTGGCGGCGAAATTTCCTCGGAAATTGTGGACGTGTATCCAAATCCGGTTGCCGATTTTAAGGTTGACATCAACTTTGCCAATGTGAAACGCCTGATTGGCGCCGATCTCGGAAAAGATAAAATCAAACAATTGCTTGAAGCGCTCGAAATAAAGATTGAATCGGAAACAGAAACCGGACTTTCGTTGCTGGTTCCGCCATACCGTGTGGATGTAAAACGCGAATGCGATGTTGTGGAAGATTTATTGCGCATTTATGGCTATAACAATGTGGCTATTCCAACGCAGGTCAATGCTTCGCTGCAATATTCGGTGAAACCAAACCCAACCAAGCTTCGGAATTTGGTCGCCGAAATGCTGACTGCACAAGGGTTCAATGAAATTTGGTCGAATTCGCTTACCAAAGCTTCCTACTACGATAACAACGAAGTTTTCACTGCTGAAAATACGGTAAAACTGTTTAATCCGCCTGAGCAACGATTTGGGCGTTTTGCGCCAGACTTTGCTTTATGGCGGTTTGGAAACCATTGCCTACAACGCCAACCGGAAAAATCCTGATTTACGTTTGTACGAATTCGGGAACTGCTATTTCTACAATGGTAGCAGCCTGAAGGAAAATCCGCTTCGAAATTATCGCGAAGAAGAGCATCTGGCATTATTCATTTCAGGAGTAAAAGAAGCTGCCAACTGGTCGGGTGCCGCTGCCCCAACGAGTTTCTTTACGCTGAAATCGTATGTTGAGAATGTACTGAAACGCTTTGGATTCAATCCGATTAACCTGAAAACTGAAGGCTTTTCGAATGCTGCTGTCAGTGAAGGAATTCAGTATTTGATCAATGGCAAAAAGCTGGTTGAATTTGGCATCGTTTCAGGAAAAACACTGAAAGCATTTGGTGTTGAAAATCCGGGTTATTATGCTGATTTCAGTATGGACGTGCTGTTTGTTGAATTGAAAAACAACAAAGTATTGTTCGCCGAATTGCCTAAATATCCTGAAGTTCGCCGCGATTTAGCTCTGTTGCTCGACAAACATATCCAGTTTAATCAATTGCGCGATTTGGCATTCCGCTCCGAACGGAAACTGTTGCAAATCGGTTTGATTTGTTCGACGTTTACGAAGGCAAAGGTGTGCCGGAAGGTCAAGAAATCGTATGCCGTAAGCTACATTTTGCGCGATGACGAAAAGACGCTGAACGATAAGCAAATCGAGAAAATCATGCAGAAATTTGTCTCAACTTACGAACGCGAATTGGGCGCTCAGTTGAGGTAATTTTTGTCAATCATAAAAACTTTAGAAAGGTGTCGCTGTTTGGTTCGGTGGCACCTTTTTCATAAAAAGATACAAGTATCAAGCTTTAAGTATCAAGATTAATTCCTGATACTTGATACCTAATACTTGAAGCCAATAAAATTTTCTCGATGACCAATCAGGCAAAAGGACTTATATATACGTTGATTACCGTGGTGATGTGGGGCGTTTTGGCCCATCGCCCTTAAAGTTGCCGTGAAAGTAATCGACTCGCCAACCATTGTTTGGTTCAGGTTTTCGCTGGCTTTTACAGGAATGGCGCTCTGGTCCGCTTTTACCGAGCCCAAGGCTCTTAAAATTCTGTATCAGCCGTCTCTCATTTTGGTTATTTCAACACTTATGCTGGCCTGGAATTACATTGGTTTTATGCTGGGCGTGCAATATACCTCGCCCCGGGAATGCCCAGGTTGCGGTTCAGACCGGGCAGGTAGTTCTTGCAATTTTTGGTATCGTATTTTTTAAGGAGAGAATGACGGTGCAGCAAGTGGCTGGTTTTGTACTGACCCTTTTCGGATTCTGGATGTTTTATCAGCAACATATTACGGTGGGTGGCGAAGATACCAGTCAATATACCAAAGGGATTTTGCTGACTGTTTCGGCTGCCTTAACCTGGGCCGTTTATGCAGCCATGCAAAAGAAACTGGTACGTCAGCATCCGGTTACCACGCTCAATATTTTCATTTTCGGACTGCCGGTTTTGCTTTATTTGCCCTTTGCTAATTTCGCGTCGCTGGCACATTTAAGTTTGGGTTATTGGTTATTGCTTATTTTCCTGGGAGCCAACACGCTCATTTCGTATGTCTGTTTATCGCTTGCCCTGAAATACATGGAAGCTGGTAAAGTCAGCGTTTTGCTGATCATGAATCCAATCATCACTTTTGTTATTATGGGTGTTTTAACTTGGTTGCAGGTTACCTGGATTGCTCCTGAGCATTTTTCGGTACTTTTCGGTTTTGGGCGCTTTTATTGCGCTGGGTGGAGCCATGCTGGTAGTTTGGAAGAAAAGTAAAGAGGTATCAGAACGGGCAGATTAACCTTTTCTGAAATCTAACGGCTCCGGCCAATCTAAAAAGTTTTCCGTCACACGAATCACTTAGTTTTGCTTTCAAAATATTTCAGGTTTAACACGTATCACGGAACTTGCAACCCGTAACGATCTGAAATTTGAAACTCTTTCTATGTGGGTGTTTTTGGCGCTGGCTTCAGCATTGTTTTTGGGTATTTACGAGGTTTTTAAAAAGCTGTCGGTACACAAAAATGCCGTCATTCCGGTGCTGGTCGTTTCCACGTTTACCAGTTCGCTTATTTTTCTGCCCATAACTATTGGGTCGGCTTTTTACCCCGAATTTTTCAAAAGCATTAGGTTATTTGTGCCAGCTATAAATTTGGCGCAGCACGGGTTAATCTTCCTGAAGTCGATCATTGTTGTTTCGAGTTGGATTATGGCTTTTTACGCGGTGAAGAATCTGCCGTTAACTATCGTTTCGCCGATTCGGGCAACCGGGCCAATCTGGACATTGATGGGCGCAATCCTTATTTTCAGCGAGCACCTCAATACAATGCAATGGGTCGGTGTAAGTATCACCCTGCTCTTTTTCTATATGTTATCAACTGCCGGGAAATCGGAGGGAATCAACTTTACCGCCAATAAATGGGTATTCCTGATCATGGGCGGAACGTTCCTGGGAGCGGTGAGCGGTTTGTACGATAAGTATCTCATGCGCCGGATCGACCAAATGGCCGTACAAGCCTGGTTCTCGTTTTATCAGGTGGCAATTTTGTTTCCTGTTATGGTTGTCACTCGCTGGCGATTGCCAAAAGAAGAGCGCACTCCTTTTCACTGGCGCTGGTCGATTCCGTTAATCGGGGTTTTCCTTGTTGTTGCCGATTACTTGTATTTTAATTCGCTGAGTTATGCCGATTCGATGGTTTCCATTGTTTCAGCGTTGCGGCGGGGTGGGGCAGTCATTTCGTTTGTGGTGGGCGCCATTGTATTCAAGGAAAAGAACATTCCCCTCAAAGCGCTTTATCTGGCTGGCATCATGATCGGAATTTTATTACTTTCGATGGCATCGAAGTGATGTTGCTGGTTGCGGGGATTCAGGTTGCGAGTTATCGCCTCGCATTCGTTCACCTATTTTTTGTTATTCCGATTTTTCAAACTTAACGCCATGAAAGAGCTAATTTTCTTCCTTTTCATTTTTTGCTTATTCTTTTCGTGTACTGAAAAGAAGCCCGTTGCCAATCCGAAAGAATTGATTGATGCTGATCTGGCATTTTCGTATTATTCAGCAAAAAATGGTCTTCAAAAAGCTTTTATTGAATTTGCCGACGACGGGTACGGTAAAACTGAAGCCTAATTCGTTGCCAATGATCGGGAAACAAGCGCTAATTGACAGCTACAAAGGCAAAAGCGATTCAGGAACGATACTTACCTGGAAACCGGAATCGGCAACTATCAGCCAAAGTGGCGACCTTGGTTTTACCTATGGAATATGGACTTTTGTGGCCAAAGGCGACACTTCGCAGGGAACTTACCTCACCGTCTGGAAAAAAAAATAGCTCCGGGAAATGGAAGTATGCTGCCGACACCGGGAATGAAGGATTATAGCCATACCAAAAATCTTTTTTTCACTTTTGCCTGTCATAATTTTTTGTCTGTTTGAGCTAATTGATTTGTGATATTCAGTATGTTGATGTGTTAAAGAATATAAATAAAAATGTTCATTTAAACGTTTAAGCAATAAATTATTGATATTTTTGGAGAACTCAACTCAATAATTGTAAAATGGCTAAACGGGTATCATTAAAGGATATAGCCGCAAAAGTTGGCGTTTCAACAGCGCTGGTATCGTATGTAATCAATGGGCAGGAAAAGGAAAAGCGTGTAGGGAAAGAAATTGTAGAAAAAATACGACAGGCTACTGAAGAGTTGAATTATCGGCCCAACCAGATAGCCCGAAGCTTACGGAAAGGAACGACCAATACTTTAGGATTGATCGTTGCTGATATTGCAAATCCTTTTTTTCGGGCATCTGGCCCGGATTATTGAAGATGAAGCCAGCACCAATAATTATGTGGTTATTCTGGGTAGCTCCGATGAAGATAGCAGAAAATCAGCGTCATTAACAGAAATATTCCTAAACCGGCAGGTCGATGGATTTATCCTTATTCCTTCTGAAGGTGATCATGAACTGGTTCAGTCGCTTGTTGAAAAAAACATTCCGTTGGTGCTCATCGACCGTTGCTTCCCCGAAAATTGAAACTAGTTTTGTTATTCTCGATAATCACCAGGCAACTTACCAAGCAACGCTAAGGCTGATAAAACAAGGGTGCCGGAAGATTAAAATGGTAGCGTACAATTCTTCGTTGCACCATATGAACGAGCGCATTCGTGGCTACAGCGATGCAATGACGGAGGAGAATCTTCAGGAATATATTTGTGTTGAAAAAGTTGAGAATCAGAAAGAAGAAATGAGCACCAGGATGGATGAGATCATTCAAAAGGAAGAAACTGAGGCGATTGTTTTTGCCACCAATACCCTGTCGATTGCCGGGCTGTATGCCATCCAACGGAATAATATTCACATTCCGGATGATCTCTTAGTCATTGGTTTTGACGGAAATGAAGCATTCGATTTTTTTTCGCCGCCGATCACCTATATCGAACAACCGTTGATGGATATCGGCAAAAAAAGCGGTTCATGCGGTTCTTCAGCACATCAACGGTTTGGAACAAAAAACTCAGGTTAAACTACGTTCATCGCTAATTGAAAGGTATTCAGGGCTAAAAGATATTTTATTACGCAACCTTAAACTTAAATAAATCATGAAAAAAACAGTATTTCTCCTTGGATTCGTTTTTCTTTTTGCACAAGTATTTGCGCAACAGTCGTTTAATGGACTCGATATGAACCTGGGAAATTTATCGCGCCTCTCGAATGCTAAAAACCCGATCAATAAGTCCTGAAAACTTTACGGGCGAAAAAGGGAAAGGCGGAATGGCCAAACTCGAAGACAAAGACAAGCCAAATGCTGCCAATGCGTTTAATGCCGCCCGCGATTTGGGTCAAGGCTGGAAAGTAAATCCGTTTATTCGCATTAAGCCCGGCGAAACGTTTACAATGGCCGAAATCGATGGGCCTGGAGCTATTCAGCACATTTGGATGACCCCAACCGGAAACTGGCGGTTTTCGATTCTTCGCATTTATTGGGACGACGAAACCGAACCTTCGGTTGAATGCCCCGTTGGCGACTTCTTTGGAATGGGCTGGTGCGAATATGCACCGCTGACTTCGCTGCCAGTTTGTGTGAATCCGGGAAGCGCTTTTAACTGCTACTGGTCGATGCCTTTCCGTAAAAAGTGCAAAATCACGATGGAAAACATCAACGATAAAGACCCGATGACTTTGTATTACCAGGTTGACTATACGCTAACCGAAGTTCCGGCTGATGCTGCCTATTTCCATGCTCAGTTCAGAAGAAACAACCCGAACACAACATCCGATTATACCATTATTGACAACATTATAGGAAAAGGACAGTTTGTGGGCGTTTACCTGGCCTGGGGCGTTAATAACAATGGCTGGTGGGGCGAAGGCGAAATCAAATTTTTTATTGATGGCGATGGTAAATTTCCTACCATTTGCGGAACCGGTACCGAAGATTATTTCTGCGGATCGTATAATTTCGACAGAGGCGGTCAATACAAAGAGTTTTGCACTCCTTACACCGGGCTGGTGCAGGTTATTCGTCCCGACGGAACCTACAAATCGCAGCAGCGTTTTGGTCTGTACCGCTGGCATATCATGGATCCGGTCAGGTTCGAAAAAGATTTGAAAATTACCATTCAGGATTTAGGCTGGAGAGCCGGTGGCCGTTATCTACCGCAGCAGTCTGATATTTCGTCGGTGTGTTTCTGGTATCAAACCGATCCGCATTCAAAATTCCCGAAACTACCAGATTGGCAACAACTTGAGGTTAATTAACGTCCCCGGTATGAAAAAGAATACTTTTATAATCGGGATAATAGCTTGTGCAATAGCTATTTCGTGTTCGTCGCCGACAACCCAAAAAACTACAGCAACCAAGCCTGAGAAAGCCGCTCAACCGGGAACTTACGGTTACGATGTTGCTTTTATGAAAGAACACCAAATGGATTTCGTTGAACTTCGCGACGAGAATGGTAAAGCCCGCCTGATGGTTTCTCCAGCTTTGCAGGGAAGGGTAATGACAAGCTCGGCCAATGCCGAAGCGGGAAAAAGTTTTGGCTGGATCAACTACAAACTAATCAATTCGGGCAAGGTAAGCCAGCAATTTAATCCGTATGGCGGCGAAGAGCGTTTTTGGCTCGGGCCTGAAGGTGGCCCAAATTCCATCTATTTTGTCGCAGGCAAGGAACAGGTTTTCGAAAACTGGAAAGTTCCTTCAGTAATTGATACAGAACCTTTTGAAATAAAATTGCAATCGCAAAAAAAGATTGAATTCACAAAAACTGCCATGCTGAAGAATGTGGCCGGAACAGAATTTAACGTATTGATTGACCGGAAAATTTGTTTACTGAATTCAGATACACTGGAATCATTGTTTAAAGTAAAATTTCCGAAGGAATTGCAAACGATTGCTTATCAGTCGGAAAACAGCATCACCAACAAAGGTAACAGAGCATGGATCAAAAGTACCGGATTACTTTCTATTTGGATGTTGAGCATGTTTAACCCATCGCCTGCTACTACCGTTTTTATTCCGTATAGAAAAGAAGGAAGCGGGCAAATTGTTAACGACGACTATTTCGGCAAAGTACCTGCTGATCGACTAAAAGCCGAAAATGGGTTGATTTATTTCAAAATCGACGGAAAATTGCGCAGCAAAATCGGCATTTCGCCCGAAAGGGCTACCGAACTTTGCGGTAGTTACGACTCCGATCAAAAAGTGCTTACTCTGTTGTGGTGTTCGTTGCCTGAAAAAGTAATGCCTTATGTAAATTCGAAATGGGGAAAACAAGACGATCCGTTTAAAGGCGATGCCATAAACTCGTATAACGACGGGCCTGTTGCCGATGGATCGATTATGGGGCCGTTTTACGAGGTCGAAACTTCGTCGCCTGCGGCCGCTTTGGCTCCCGGAGAAACAATGAAACATATTCAGCGAATTGTTCACCTTCAGGGCGAAGAACCTGAACTGTCAGTAGTGGTTAACGCTCTGTTTCATATTGATTTGCAAACGATCAAATCTCAATTTCAAAAATAGGCGTAAAAATGAAGAAGCGGATATGTTTCGATATTTTGCTGGTATTTGCAGTATTCGTGGTTTCGTCGTGCTGTACGCCAAACACCGGGAAAAAAGATGAACGTTCGTCAACGCGGGCATACAATGGTCTTTATACAGGCGAGAACCTGAATCGGGTTGCTTTCCCGATTGGCGGTTTAGGCGCCGGAATGTTCTGCTTGGAGGGTACCGGCGCTTTTTCGCAAGTGTCGGTTCGAAATGCTCCAAATGTTTTCAATGAACCGTTGATGTTTGCTGCCATTTCAGTGAAAGGCAAGGAAAATGGTGCGAAAGTACTTGAAGGACCTATTCCTGAGTGGAAATACTACGGGCGCCCGAACACGGCTAATGGAGGGGAGCGAACCTCGTTCGGCTTGCCGCGTTTCAAAAAATCAGATTTCCAGGCACGTTTCCCGTTTGCAACCATTCATTTGAGCGATAGCGATATTCCGGTTGAAGTAACCCTAACCGGCTGGAGCCCATTTGTACCAACCGATGCCGATAATTCAAGCCTTCCGGCTGGAGCAATTGAATATACTTTTACCAATACGGGCAGTTCTTCAGTTGATGCTGTTTTCTCATTCCATTCGACGAATTTCATGAAAACCCAATCAGGAGAAAACAGTATTCTACCTGCCACCAATGGGTTTGTCCTTTCTCAGAACGCGAATAAAGACAAGAATTTTGAGCAAGGCGATTTTTGCATTTTCACCGATCAGCCTTCTACCGTAGTGAATCACTGCTGGTTTCGCGGAGGCTGGTGGGACCCGCTAACCATAGCCTGGAAAAGCATAGCCGAAGCCAGTCTCAAGCCTGTTGCTCCCGTGGCTAAAGATGCTCCTGGCGCCTCGTTGTACGTTCCGCTGGCTTTGTCGGCTCACGAATCGAAAACTGTTCGGTTGATGCTTTGCTGGTACGTTCCCAATAGTAACCTGAAGCGGGGAACCGACCCCAAAGGTACACCGGCATGCGATCCTGCATCAGGCTGTTGTTCATCTCCCTATTATCAGCCGTGGTATTCGGGAAAATTTGCCAGTATTGCTGAAGTGGCCAACTACTGGAAATCGAACTACGACCAATTGAAAAGTAATTCAACGCTTTTTACCAATTCTTTTTTCGACAGTACGTTGCCGCCTGAAGTGCTGGAAGCTGTTTCGGCAAACCTTTCTATCCTGAAATCGCCGACGGTATTGCGCCAGCGCGACGGGAAAATGTGGGCCTGGAAGGTTGCGGCGACACATGGGGCTGTTGCGAAGGTTCGTGTACGCATGTGTGGAATTATGCACAGGCCATCCCTCATTTATTCCCCTCACTCGAACGATCTTTGCGAACAACTGAATTTACAGTGAGCCAGGATAAAGCCGGGCACCAGGCATTTCGTTCCGCATTGCCCATTCGACCCAACGTTCACGATTTTTATGCCGCCTCCGATGGTCAGCTGGGTGGTATCTTGAAAGTTTACCGCGATTGGCGCATAAGTGGCGACAATGAATGGATAAAAGATTTATTTCCGCAGGTAAAAGCCAGTCTGGATTATTGCATCGAAACCTGGGATCCTCGGCATAAAGGTATTTTGGAAGAACCCCATCACAATACGTATGACATTGAGTTTTGGGGGCCTGATGGCATGTGTAACAGCTTTTATTTAAGTGCATTGGCTTCGATGGTTCAACTTGGAAAATTTCTGAACGAAGATGTTGCCAAATACGAACAGCTTCTGGTTTCGGGACAAAAATTCATGAACGACAGTTTGTATGACGGAGAATATTTTATTCAGAAAATAAAATGGAAAGGTTTGAATGCCAAAAGCCCAATCGATTTATCAAAAAACACATGGAATTCAGATTATTCAGACGAAGCACAAAAATTACTTCTGAAAGAAGGACCGAAATATCAATACGGTAAGGGATGCTTGTCGGACGGGGTTTTAGGGTTTTGGATTGCTGAAGTTTGTGGCTTGAAAGCACCTATTGACGAATCGAAGATAAAAAGTCATCTGAATTCGGTTTATAAATACAACATGCGTCACACCTTGGTTAACCATGCCAATCCTCAGCGTCCTACTTACGCATTGGGTAAGGATGGCGGATTGCTCCTATGCACCTGGCCTAAGGGCGGAGAGCTTTCACTTCCGTTTGTTTACAGCAACGAAGTGTGGACTGGAATTGAGTATCAGGTAGCCTCGCACTTAATGCTTAACGGAGAAGTAGAAAAAGGGCTGGATATTGTACGAACTTGCCGCGACAGGTACGACGGGCGAATCCGCAGTCCATTTGACGAGTATGAATGCGGTCATTGGTATGCCAGGGCCATGTCGAGCTATGGTTTGTTGCAGGGGCTTACGGGTGTTCGGTACGATGCCGTTGAAAAAACATTGTATGTTAACTCAAAAATTGGAGATTTTAAGACCTTTCTTTCCACCGAAACCGGTTTTGGAAATGTTGAACTGAAGGAAGGAAAAGTTTCAGTTAGGATGGTTTATGGAACCCTCGATGTAAAAAAGACGGTGATTGACGGGAAAGAAATGTAGTAGTTTCCGGTTTTTCAAAATAAAAGAGGCTGTCTGCGAAAAGATAGCCTCTTTTGTTTATATAAAATTAATATGAATATCCGTTTCAGTGCCTAATGATGAATGAAGCACGGTCGGCCTAGGCCGGAGAGCCGAAAAACAAGTGACGACGGCGTTAAAAAATCTTTTCTGTTTGAGCCAAAGGCGAGTTTAAAAGATTTTAGCCGTCGAACGCTAGTTTTTCGTGCGAAGCGGGCTAAGCCTTGACCTTTTTTGATTACTTTTTTGTTGGCTGGTGAGTTGGTTGAACCAGTCAAGACAAAAAAGTAATTGGGGTTTTGGGCAAAGCCCCAACGCTAAATCGGTTAGGCATTTTATGGGATATTCATTAAAATTAATCGTATGCTGAAGTTATTTTAGCCCAGCCAAAGCTGCTTTAACTGTTTCTGCCAGTGGTGTTGTTGGGTGTCCAATTAATTTCGATAACTGGTGCGATTCGTCGAACAAATCGCCTTTCGATGCGCCGATATCCCAACTCGCGATTGCATCGGCAAACATCTCTGGTAAGCCAAAACTTTTTAGGATTTTTGCATACTCAGTTTCCGGCAGGTTATTGTATGGAATCGATTTTCCGGTCTGTTTTGAAATTTCGGCAGCTAAATCGGCCAATGTGTACGAAAAATCGCCTGATAATTCATACGTTTTATTCAGGTGACCTTCGCCTGTAATTGCAGCAACGGCAGCTTCAGCAAAATCAGCACGGCTAGCCGACGAGATTTTTCCTTCGCCTGCACTCCCGATAAAAGCACCAGCAGCTATAGCTCCGCCAATCGAACCTGTATAATTTTCGGTGTACCAGCCATTACGCAAAATAGTGTAAGCTAAGCCTGATGCCTGAAGTACCTTTTCGGTAGCAAAATGCTCGGCAGCTAAGCTCAAACTTGATTTGTCGGCGTGAAGTAAACTGGTATAAACCACCCATTTTACACCTGCTTTTTTAGCTGCTTGAATCACATTGGAATGCTGTTCAGCGCGTTTCCCCAATTCATTTCCTGAAATAAGGATCAATTTTTCGATTCCCTGAAGCGCTTCAACCATTGTTCCCGGGTTGCTATAATCGAACTTGCGTGCTTCCACACCCAAATCATCAGCTTTTTCAGTATCACGAACCAAAGCGACTACGCTTGACGACAACCCTTTTCCTTTTAGTTTTTCAATCACCAGCCGACCTAGCTGGCCGGTAGCTCCTGTTACTCCTGTCTTCATTTCTTCTGAATTTTTAAAATTTTGCAATCAATAATTAATATACTTTTGTTTTTTAATTACTTTTGGTAAGTCAAAAATATAACACATATAATATAAAAACAAGAACTTACGAAAAAGTTTAAAACTTACGTCGAAGTTAGTAATGGATTAATCAACGGATTATGGTGAAAGATTTTCTGAAAAAATATGGCGAAGCCGAGCATTGCCCGGTGCGAAACGTAATTGATCGGATCGGCGACAAATGGTCGGTGCTGGTGTTGATGGTTCTTGAAGAGGGAAATGTATTGCGGTTCAACGAGATATGGGGATCGATTCAGACAATCTCGCAAAAGATGCTGGCGGTAACTTTAAAGACACTTGAGGCCGATGGACTGGTCAAACGAACGGTTTACCCGCAAATTCCTCCCAAGGTTGAATATCAATTGACCGACAGAGGCCGGTCGCTCCTCCCGCATTTGCACGGATTGGTGAGCTGGGCAAGCGAGAATATGGTAGAAATTAAGGAATCGAGAGAAGTGTTTTTCAGGAATTCAAGTAATTGAAAATCAGAAGCGCGTTGATCAGGTAATAATCCTGTCGCTTCGTAATGACTGACTCATGATCAGTTCATTAGAAGCTACATTCATTGTCAATAAGAAGAATTAAAATGGAAGAATCCGCATTTTTTAAAGTTTCTTTAAACCTACGCGGGCAAAATAACGACTTCTGGCTTCCTTCACATCAGCACCAACCGGAATATAAATCCTGGTTTTTGCGTCAATAATAACCTCCTGCAACTTAGTTAAGTCAGGCGTGGTATAACTGGCGGTCTTTTTTTCGAACATGTTGATTTCCTTTCTATTTAATAAATACTAATGAATCGCGAACGGTTATTCGGTAAAGGCAAAAATAAGATCGGGAATGCTGTTTACCAGTAAATTAGTAATAAATGAGGCGACTGATTCGATCAATCGCCTCATTTAAAAACGCAGACCTGTAAGCCGGGTTCTGTCCCCCAATTACTCAGGACCTCTATCATTTATCTACCCGGGTTATCACTAACCCGATCAAGCAGCCTACCCCTCACGATTTCCGAAGAACCAAAACGGGCCGTTCTGTATTCAGGCGTACCTGAAAATCGTGATATATTTGGCCTTGCAACCCGCCAGAGGTACGGCTGGCTGTGTTGCCACAACCACCGGTGGGCTTTTACCCCACCTTTTCACCCGTTCCCCCAATTGCTCGGGGGTGGTTTTTTTCTGTTACCTTACTGCAAGCTTTCGCCTGCCTACCAGTTAAGTAGGACGGTGCCCTGTGTTGCCCGGACTTTCCTCCCCGGTTTCCCGGGACGATAGAGCGGTTTGCCCGGCAAAAGTAACATTAAAAACAGAACATCCAGACTATAAAATTTCCGAAGTGTTGAGTTTATGCCGTTGGCAGTGGCAATGTGAACGAAAAGGTGCTTCCTTTACCCAATTCACTCGTTACCGAAATCTGTCCGTTTTGCTTTTCAACAAGTTCTTTGCATAGCAACAAGCCCAGCCCGGTGCCTTGTTCATTTTCCGTTCCAACAGTCGAAACAGCCTGATCAAGACTGAATAAAGTCTCAACTTTTTCAGGATTCATTCCGATGCCTTTATCAACCACATTTATTTTGAAGAAAGAAGCGCCATTTACGTCAATCAAATCAGAAGATATTCGTATTTCTCCGCCTCTATTAGTAAACTTTATCGCATTCGAAAACAGGTTTCGCAGTATAGCCGAAGTTAAATCAGAATCGGCAAAGACCTGAATATCATCACTGATTAAGTTTGTTATTTCAATATCTTTAGCTTTTGCAACAGATTCGAGTTGTAGTATGACATTGTTGCACAGTGAATTAATTGGTACGCTTTGAGCATTTACAACCAAACTTCCTGATTGAGAACGGGACCATTCGAGTAAATCTTCCAAAAGGTTATATAGGTTATTCGACGAATCGTTGATGTTTCGAAGCGATTCTTTTTTCTCTTCATCAGTGAAATTCTCAAAATCTTCCAGAAACAGACCGGTTAATGCTTTTATCCCTCCAACCGGGTTGCGTAAATCGTGAGCGATAATCGAAAAGAAACGATCTTTCATGACCACCAACTCTTTTAGCCTTTCTTCCGATTGGCGGATAATTTCTTCGTTCAACTTCCGCTCCGTAATGTCAAAAGCGCTAAAAATAACAGTGTTGTTTGATTTATAGCTAATTCTGGCCGAAAACCAGTGTTTCTTTCCTTTAATATCCAGCGGATATTCCAAAACGACCAATTGTTGAGTCCGAATACACCGTTGAATGGCTTCGTAAAAAAAATCGGCTAATTCTTTGTCAAATACTTCATAAACGGTTCGGCCTAATAGTTCCGATTTATCCCTGAAAAGAATAGCATCGTTAATGGGTGGGATTTTAAGGTATTCGCCCCTGGAACTGTATTCGACAATAATATTATCAAGACAGGCAAATATGGCAGTCATTTCCCGTTCATTTTGCCTGATTTTAAGCAAGGCTCTTGTAAATAACCAAATGAGTACGCTAATAATGAACGAACTAAATATTAAAATGACCGAGAGCGTTTTATCCTGGTTGGAATATTGATTCCATCCGCCCACCGGGATTCCCGCAAGTACCCATGAACCAAGTGGTAAATCGATATGAACAGAAACCGGGTTGTTGTTAAAAATTCCGGGATTACCCCAAAAAGTATTTCCTTTTTCGCCCAATCCGTTGTAGCCACGCAAAGCATATTCAAATTTACCATCCGAAGTTGAAAAATGGACTTCGTTAAGCAAACTATGTAACTTGATTACAATGTCAGTAACGCCCCAAAAAATATCTTTCGATGGATTGCGCTTATCAAAAATGGGTGTATAGCTAATAAAAGCTTCTCCACCTTCCACCAGTTCAACAGGTCCGGCTACAAAAGTTTGGCGGGTTTCAATGGTTTTTTCTACGATTTCCTTACGTTCGGGGTGTTGCAACAAGTTGAGGCCAATGGCAGCCTCGTGCCCTTTAGTCGGATAAATAGAAGTGATAATACAATCTTTCGATAAGGCCATTGTGCCAATAACGGTATCGTTTTTGATGTATTCTTTTGCCAGTTCTTCATACTCAACCGACGTAATATCTGGTTTCAAGGCAACAAAGGCGGCAACTCCCCTGGTGTAATAAATCCTTGAATATAAGGCTTTTTCAAGTTTCGATTTTTTGCCAACCAACAAGTCAAGTAATTTGGCTTTAATATCTTTTTCCCACAAACCCTTTTTATAATTGGTATAGCTCATTGTCCCAACAAGCAAAAATAAAAAGGCAACCAAAGCGATGATTGCGGGGCTGGTTTGGCGAATTACAGATTTCTGTTTAATCATAGTATTAGTGTTTCGTCACCCTTTATAAGACGACACAAAATAACTCAATATAAACACAAAAACAACGGCATAAAGATATATCTTGATTTATTTCACAAATAAACTATGAAATATAGTTGTATAACTAAAATTTATAGTTATATTTGACGATCCTAATATTCAGTGTTTTACCTGTGTTTGTTTAATAAAAAAGAAAATGAAACACCTTACCAATCGCGAAGAAGAAATCATGGAGCTTTTCTGGGAGAAAGGAGCCCTGTTTGTTAAAGAAATTATCGATGAACTGGAAGAACCCAAACCTCATTACAATACCATTTCGACCATTGTGCGCGGCCTGGAAGAAAAAGGGTTTGTCGGTCACGAGCAATTTGGCAACACTTACCGCTACTTTGCAGTTATAAGCCGGGAAGAATTCAGCAAAATTACGATCAAAAACATGGTTGGAAAATACTTTAATAAGTCATACACCTCGCTGGTTTCCATGTTTGTAAAAGAGGAAAATATTTCGCTGGAAGAAATTAAGGAATTGATCAGGCAGGTTGAGGACGCAAAAAGGGAACAATAAAATCCGATCGATATGAATACCTTTCTGGTTTATATTCTTGAATCAACTATCTGTATCAGTTTGCTTTATCTGTTGTTCCGAATGCTCATGCGGAAAGAGGCTTCGTTTGCCGTTAACCGGGCGACTTTGCTCGCAATTGTGGCGGCTTCGGTGATTGTTCCGCTGGTACAGTTGCCACAACTGATGCAAACTCCGGTGCATGTGGAGCTGGTTCCTGATTTTTCGGAAAACAGGATTCAGATACAAAACTTGCCGGGGGCTGAATACACAACTGTCACAGAAGTTAAGCCGACCGCTAACGAGACTACTTCGGATGGCAACAAGCTGCCAATACAGCTGGAAACTCTGTTGAAATATTTTTATATCACGGGTATTTTGGTGGCGCTCCTGCTTTTTATCCGGAATATTATCCTGATTTTCATGCTTTCGCGGAAAGCAACACTGCTTCAAATGGACGGCTACCGGCTGCTGATTGTTGACCGCGAAGTGCCCAGTTTTGCATTCGGTCGTTCGGTGGTTATTTCGCAAACCGATTACAAGGCGCATAGCGCGGCTATCCTGACACACGAACAGGCGCACATCCGGCTAAACCATTTTGTCGATTTGCTGCTGCTCGAACTGGTCAAAACCATTCACTGGTTTAATCCGGCCGTTTATGCGCTGGTTGGCGACATGAAAGAAATCCACGAGTTT
>CAXXOG010000006.1:0-147653 GCA_963666435.2 Prolixibacteraceae bacterium
CGCTCGAAACCAGCGTGAGTGGGAACGTATTTTTTGCTGAATTAAAACTAAAGCCATGACATATCGCTGTATTACCACTGACGATGAACCTTTGGCACTCGAAAAGATAAACGGGTTTGTCGGGCAAATGCCCCAGTTGAAGCTGGAAGCCAGTTTCGACAATGCCCGCGACGCGCTGGGTTTCCTGGCCAGCCATCCGGTTGACATTCTTTTCCTTGATATTCAGATGGATCGACTGACCGGACTCGACCTGCTGGCCGCGTTGCCCGAAAAACCACAGGTAATTCTCACCACGGCCTACAGCGAATATGCCCTGAAAGGCTACGAACTGGAAGTGACCGACTATATCCTGAAACCCTATTCGTTCGAGCGGTTTGCAAGGGCTGCCAATCTGGCCATAAAACGGATTGACGAAAAAAAATGAAATACCTGCTGCTAACTTTATTTTTGTAAAAACCGATTACCGGTTGGTAAAAATCAAGCTCGACGATATTCTGTATATCGAGGGAATGCGTGACTTTCGGTGCATTGTCACCACTTCTGGCAAAATATTGACTCAGCAAACCTTTGGCTCTTTTGAAGAACAATTACCAGTCACGGCCTTTGTCAGGATACACAAATCGTACATGGTAGCCGTCGCCAAAATCGAATCCATCGAAAAGCACCGTGTCAAGATTGGCAAAGAACTGCTGCCCGTGAGCGAGAGCTACCGTGACAGTTTTTACAAGGTGATTGACGAATATTCGGGCTAGTATTTCAGATATTCCAGCCGCTCCAAAACATGAAGTAGCTTGATTTTCTTTTTCAAATAGTCCTTCTCCAGAAGCACCAGACTGTCAGCAATTTAATCGTCATAGTCAGCATACTTTTCAGAAGGTTTGTATTCCGCTTTTTGCCTGGCAATGGTTTCGTCGGTAAACAGCCTCAAGTCCTGTTCGCAGGTTGGGCAAATGGTAATTTCATAGCGCTGATTGCTGGTTTCAGCACCGCAGTTGAAGCATTTCATAGTTGCTGATTTTAGTAGTTGTTCTGTGGAAGATTTTTAACCCAACAATCAAAATTATGGATATTTTAGCGTAGGATCGCTATTTTGTTCAGGTTTTCAGGAGGGCAAAGATTAAATTGGTTGACAGTAAGGACAATAATAAATGGTTCCTCCCATAAAATTCTCTTTAATTATGGTACCGCCACATTTTGGACAAGCCTGTTGAAAGGTGTTTTTTGACAAAATGGTTGGATAACCGCCTGCTTTCCCAAACAAATCGGTCTCTGTATCGCGACCGCCGCCTTTTGCCAGCATGGAGGCAAGCACTTCATTAATTGATTGATATAATGCGCTTTTATTACTTTCAGTCAGCGTATTCAGCTTCCTTTTGGGGTGCAGCCCCGCCCGAAACAGTATATCCTGCAAAACACCGTTGCCGATACCCGGAAAACGCTGTTCGGTTGCCAAAAAGGCTTTCAGACTAAGAGTTGGCTTTTCGTTGTTCAGAAAATTGAAAAAATAGTTTTCAGTAAAATCGGCATCGATTGCTGATACCCGTTCCTTACTTTTCTGATGATAACTATTTTGAAATTCGTTGCAATAGACATACATGCCACCATACATCGCTACGGTAAAAGTCAGAAAAGTTTCGTCGTCGAATGTCAGGAGCAACTGGTATTTGTCGGGAATCGGACTGTTTTTGCTGTTGTATTTCACCTTCACGCCATCGCAAATGCTCAAATACACATTGTTATCGAAGCAGATATCTACAAAAATTCCTTTTCCGCTTGCAGACCGTATTTCCCGTCCGGTCAATAACGACTTATATGCTGCCGGGTCGCCGTTGAAAAAGGCAAACTTGTTGACATGAGTGGCATCAAACACGTTGGTTACGGTTTTGCCGACAAGAACATAGTTTATCTGGCGTCCCAATAAAACGGCTTCGGGCAGTTCTATCATGTTGATTTCTATTAATTTTCGACAAAATGTTTGAGTGTGTCCAGCGGCATAAATGTCCGTTTGGCGGTAGCTTCCAAATCGCAGCCTTCTTCTTTGTAAATCCGTTTCAGGAAAATCGACATCTCTTCGCCCACTTCAATCAGGTGGCCGTCGGGGTCGTAAAAACGGATGGTCCGCTGGCCCCCAAAGTTCGGTGTTGATTTCGTGCAAGAATCGTACACTGTTATCTTTTAATGATTCATAAACATTGTCCAGTTCGTCAGTCTCAAAACAGAGTTCAAAACGGCTTGCATTGCAGCTATTGGTAATATTTTCGGCACCAATCGTTTGCGAAATGATGTTCCCTTCCCAGATTTGCCAAACGGTAAACCCTTCCTTGAAGGTAATGTTGGCTCCGCCATTGTCCATCACTACGGTACAACCGAGCACATCGACATAAAATTTTGTTGAAACGCCGGCATCTTTCACAAACAACACCGGCTGGCATTTCCCTAATTGCATGGTTAGATGTTTTTTAAAACTATTTGATTTGCAATATTATCTACATGATTATCTTCTTGTTCATTATAAAATAATGACGTTAAGCATATTACACGAATATTGTGTCGCCACTTTGGTTGTTGAATCCCGGATGTAAATCGAAACGAACCACACCTACAACCGCCTTGTTGCCAACTGCTTTTGACACAAGTGCTGTACCCTCATTACCGAAACCGGCACAGAGTTCAATAGCTGTTATCCCTTCATCGACAAGTTGTTTTGCAACCATTTGCGCTTCGTCGTAGTTTTTTACTCCTACTACTTTTAGCTTAACTATCGGAGTGTCAATCATTGCTTTATGATTGTTGTAATCGGCCTCAGGGGCAATAAAAAGAAATGCTGCTTTTACTGACATAATTGTTGTTTTAAATGTTTAAATTATCGGTTATTTGTCAACTATTTACTGTTTTTTACATCCATTTTATCTGTGCCTCCTTGCGGTAAGGCAATTTGGAATAATGGTATTTGGGATAGCCTACCATTAGCGCCGAACGAACGGCATGTGTTTCGTCCAGCCCGACAATCTGCTTTACTTCAGGCGAATAACCCAGGGCAATCATCACAAAACCTGCCCAGCAGCCGCCCAAACCATACGAGGGTAATAATAATTCGAGGTGTGATGTGGCAATTACCGAGTCGAGGATACCGCCGGTGTACGTTGCATCGGTGTAGCCGATTACAAGCACAGGGGCTTCGCGGCAGATCACATCGTCGCCTTGCTGGTACGAATTGATCAACTTTTCGAAGCCAAGGTACAATGCAAGATCGGCTTTGGCATCCACCATGCCTTGCATCCAATTGATTACCGCATCGCTTAACCGACGAATGGCATTTTTATCGCAAATCACTACCCACTTGTTTTGCTGGCGATTGATTCCGGTAGGCGAATAACTCACCGTTTCGAACAGTTTTTCAAGCATGGTTTTGTCCACACTTTTGGGCAGGTACTTGCGGATCGAACGGCGGCTGCTAAAATATTCCGACAGGTTTTCGGGGTTTATCTCCTGCAACTTCTCTTTCCTGATTGTCCGCATTTCGGGCAAGGCGTTGTGTTTCAAAGCACCTGTTGTGCAAACGGCTTCGCAATGCCCGCACTGTACGCAATGGGCTTCGTTGTCGTCGGTTATAACTGGAAAGCCGTCAGCTCCCGTCGAGATAAGCCCCATCGGACAAACTTCGGCACATATACCACATTGCTGGCAAATGGCTGTATTGATAGTTAATGTGTTCATATTAAATGCTTTGGTTATTCAAAAAGGCTTGTAATTTCTCAAAGTACTGTCCCACGTGCACTCCATCGACAAAAGCGTGGTGAACTTGGACAGAAAAAGGCAGGAGTGTTTTCCCATCCTGCTCGAAATACTTTCCCCACGAAATGCGTGGCACCGAGTCGTTACGGTTGATGGTGATGGTATGCGACAGGTGTGTGAACGAAACCCAGGGAATGCAGGTGAGGTACACGAAATCGTCGCGCCCAATGAGCGGAGCATAATCGAAATAGACACTCTGATTGTCAGTTAGTTGTTTTGCCTTATTTGCAAAGCTGAACAAGTCACTTTCCATGTCGAGGGTAACGAACTTAAACAGGTCGTCGTTATTGTCGGCAGGCATTGCGGTAAACGATGGATGGAGCTTGTCGTGCAAAACCACCTGTTTCCCTTCCCTTACGCGGTAACGAAAGTTCTCCACCTCGTCGGTTACCCGCGTAACGGCGTAAATCATAGCGTAATAGAACGGCAGCCCGTTTTGCCGTACGAACCGGAGAAACTGGGTAATGTCGATATTGGCACAAATATTATACTGCGGATAATCCATCCGGTAGAAGAACTCGAAATGTTCTTTTCGTTTCCAGTTCTCAATATCAATGATTTGCATAAGTATTTAGTTATTTGTTTTTTGGGCTGTATATAAGACCACGAATACTTGATATTCAGCCCACTCTGGGGCTGAAGAAGGTACGTGTGTTGCATTATCCGTGGGCTGACACCCACGGTTATTGAGATTTTGCCCTTGTCAGGGCAATAAAAAACGCTTTTAGTAAGGATGTTGCCATGTTTACCCATACAAAATGTTATTGTCCTGTTGTTTTTGCAAGCGGGTTGACCGTAATCATAATTTCCAGTTCTCACTGGCCAAAACAACCGAGGTTTCTACCTGCCGTTCAGGTATCGACCAATAAATACGGAGTAACCGGTTTTTTTCATCGACTGTAACCTGGCGAAATCCATGTTTTTTGTAAAAGTCAACCGCCCAAAAAGCGTCGGCCCAGGTACCGATAAGGATGGGCGTTTTTGCCATAGCAACCAGGTGTTGCAGGAGTTTTCCGCCAATTCCTTGTTGCCGCAACTTTGTACGAACATAAGCATGGCGGATAAGTGTTACATCGCTTTTATCCTGAATTCCCATAACACCCAGTATTTCATTGTTATCTATATACTTCCAGAACTCAACGCCTTCGGCGATTTGAGTTCTCAACTCTTCGGCAGGCATATAAGGTTCTTTCCACCGGTCGGGCGGAATGATGCCTTTGTAAGCTATTGCCGCATCGTTTATGATTTCGAGAATGATGTCAAAATCGGTTTCAATAGTGCATTTTGTTATCATTTGAATGTTCTTTAATGTAATTCACTATTAGTCAATATTTTATTTCCTTCCGTAAAACTTCAGGTATGCTTCGATATTTGTCTTTAGATATTCCACATTATGATGCCCCTTAAACAGATGGTTTTGAACAGATATTCTTTTCTCTTTCAATATCTTATTCAAAATGGAACACCCTTCATAAAATCGGCCTTCGTCTTTATCTCCGGCATCCAGATATACCTGAAAATCAGATCGAATATCTTCGCTTCCCACAATATGCACCGGATCATATTTTTGCCAGTCCTCTTTACTCCTGAAGTGTGGTTTGTCTTCCTCTTCAAGCGTTAACTCGATAGCGGGCATGTGCCCTCCCACTTTGCAAAACAGTTCCTGATGGCGAAATGCATTGTGAAGCGCGGCATAACCTCCGGCTGAAGCGCCGCCAATATATCGCCCTTTTCTGTCCTGAATCGTGTGGTAGGATTGGTCAATAAAAGGAACAAGCTCTTTGATCAGGTAATCTTCGTACATTCCTACGTTGTAAATACGGTTTTCTGAATTTAAGATTTCGATGCATTCTTTGGACGAGTTTAAACCTCGGCTATTTTCGATGCGAGGACAAACAATCATCATCGGTTTTATTTCTCCCGAACTGATCAATTGATCTGCTTTTTCGCTTATTCCGGCTTCAAACAGAATGTTCTCGTTGCCGCTTCTTCCGTGCAAAAAATACAGTACCGGAAGGGGTTGTTGAATGTCGATGTTTTCGGGCAGGAAAATGGTCATTACCATTTCTTTTCCCAGTAAATTACTATAAAAATTTTGGTTTATCGTTTTCGATTTGCTCATTTTCAATACATTAACTATTTGTCGATCAAATCCACCGTTATCACCCTAAAAGTATTCCGGTTGACGGTTATCCTGATATTTTGCTCACGATTGGTAATATATACGTTCTTGCCTTTTCGTTCGAAAAGCTCTTTCTTGGTTTCAGTTATGACCTTGAAAATCAGTTCTTCAATTTCGTCATCCGACAACTGGCAGCGCAGCTTTTTGTTGATCCGCCGGTAAACCAACCGGGTGTAACAGAGCTTTTGCAGAATTTCGGTTTTGCTGATGCCCATTTTATTCTTTTAACTTCATGATTTCAGGCAATTTTTGTCTGATTTCCTCTTCGTCCCAATCCCACCATTTCAGTTCAAGCAACTCGGCAATCTTGCTGTCGGTAAACCGTTTGCGGATTAATTTGGCTGGTATTCCGCCTACAATGGAATAGGGCTCGACATCTTTGGTAACTACTGCCCGCGAACCGATAATGGCACCATCGCCAATGGTAACACCTGCCATGATAACTGCCTCGAAACCAATCCACACGTCGTTGCCTACGATGATGTCGCCTTTGTTGTCCCACGCATCGGTAACCGGAACCTGCAAATCCCATTCGTTGGCCATAACCGGAAACGGATAGGTTGACAACGAGTTAAGCGTATGGTTAGCCCCGTTGAACAAAAACTTCGCGCCACAGGCAATGGAACAGAATTTTCCAATTTTCAGCCTGTCGTTGTTCACGTAGGGATAATGGTACTGCACGCATTTCTTCTCAAAATCAGCCGGATCGTCCACAAAATCGTGGTAAAACGAATAATCGCCCACTTCGATAAACGGACTTTTTACGCAATTTTTCAGGTAAACGATTGTCTTGTCGTCTTTGCGTGGGTATAGTTGTGTTTTGTCTGCCATTTTATTTTAGTTTCTCTAAGTAAATCATTGTCATACTGCTGTTTACAGCTTCTTTCCTGAACTCTTTATAACCGGATTTGCAGTATAAATAAAGGTTCTTGCTGCTTTTGTGACCTGTAAAAAGCTCGAACCGTTTACACATTGGGAAAGCCGACTCCATCGAATCGAGTAATCGCTTGCCAATGCCCTGGTTTTGAAAATTGCTTTTAACGATGAGCTTGCCCACGAAACACGTTTCTTCGTCAATAAACCCACGAACCGAACCTATGATTTCACCTTCGGCAACCGCTTTAAGAAACACCTGTTGGGAAAATTCTTTCTCCAGTGCATCCATATCCTGCAATAAAGGCGGAATGTTGTAATCGTTGTAAATTGTCGCTTCGCTTTGGTAGCACGCTTTCTGTAGCTGAAGGATTGCTTCCAAATCCTGCTTATTTGCTTGTTCGATAGTTGCTTGTATCATAAGCCAGTTCGTAATATTGATTTCCGTTGAATTCGAATTCGCCAATCACTTCCAATCCAATTTTCTGTGTATGAGCCTTGTACGATCTTGGGTTATTTTTATTGATGAATGTAACCAGCACACCGTATCTGTTTGACATGGCTTCAGCCGAAAATTCAAAGAGCTTTTCAACCAATCCGGTGCCACGGTATTCCTTGTCGATGCAAACCGGGCCATATTGGTACGAATTCTCTACCGTAAGCTTTTTGCCAGCCAGCTCTAATTCGCCCAAACGGCCGATCATATAACCGAATATTGGCCAGGCCGACCAAAACGCCCACGAAGCAGCCATTGCATACCCAACAACGCTTTCGTTGTCCTTTGCGATAAAGAGCCCATTTTCTTCTTCGATTAACTTCGTCATTTGTTCTCTTGTAAATGAGGTAGTTACAAAACCATCAATTTTATCTTCTTCGGCTATCGTATCAATTTGGTATTTGGCGTGAAGTTGCAACACACCATCCATTTCATCAAGTTGGGCGGTTTTTATTTTCATGTGTTTATTTTTTACTTTTTATATTTTGTCCGTATGGAACTCGCTAAATAAACATCCTCTTGTGTGCAAAGTATTTACATGCTCGTTTCATAAGATGAATTGATCTATTTCTTTTGAATGGATTCGATCATTTTTAGAATATAATCAGCTGTGGGCCTGTCAGTTGTTGATTGACTGATATACTTAAATTGAAGAATGCCCTCTTTGTCGATGTAATAAATCAACGGAACGTTCTGTAACGTTTTGGTGCCGTCCCACTCCGTACGCGATATATCCAATCCTTTAGACACTTCCTGTTTTTCGTCCATTACTATTGGCAATACCAATGGAATTTTATTATCTGGATAAGTGAATTTCCTGGGAAAACGTTTCTGTGCAAATCGCATCCAATCTTTCTGTCCTGAAGATAGTTGCGTAGTATCTGCCGGATGTTTTACATGTTCGATATATGCCAATCCATTGGCAAAGTTCTTCTCCCAACCTACGATAGAATCGCGGTTGTAGGGAAGAAGAAATACTATTTCCATGTTGTATTTTTTGCATATATCTTTCGTTGTCTGTAGGTTGGCAAATTCGGCATATTGATAGAAGCATATTCCGCACCAATATCTGTCGGTGTATTTGCCTCTCGACGAAATCAATAACAGGTTTTTCCCCCGAAGTTTGCCGGTTGAAATTTCGCCTCCCTGGTAGGTTTTTAGCGTAAAGTCTGAAAATTTTTCACCAACAATTCCTACTCTTACCTGGTTATTCTGAGAATAGCCAAAAAATGAAAACAGTAGAAATATCGGCAAGATAGCATTTATCTTTTTCATAAAGATTTGATTTTAAGCGTTTTGTAAAATATTAACTAATCTCTACTCGTTAGTTTTTCCTTTTTTGTAATTTTTTAGCATCTTCCCAAAATCCCTGTCCCGTTTTCGGCGTTCGGCTGCCGAAGATTCAAAGAAATCTTTCTCTTTGGTCATTTTCAAATAGTTGTCGTAAGACTTTGAGTCGATAAGTCTATTTTGTACCGCTTCAATTACTGCGCAACCGGCTTCGGTAGTATGGGTGCAGTCGCCGTATCGGCACCGTTTACCATATTCGAAAATGGTATCAAAAGTGGTGGCTAAACCTTCCGAAACATCGGTAACGCCCACTTCGCGCATGCCAGGATTGTCGATTAAAATACCACCATTCTCCAGCACCACCAGTTCGCGATGGGTGGTTACATGCCGCCCTTTGCCTGTGCTTGTGCTGATAGCATCGGTCTGCATCACGTTTTCGCCTCGCAAATTGTTGATTAACGACGATTTGCCCGCGCCCGACGAACCCAACATGCAATAGGTTTTTCCACGTTCCATCAATTCCCGGATGCTGTCGAGACCCTCCTGGGTAACGTTGCTGACCGTTATCACCGGAACTGAAGCAATGCGTTGATTTATAGATTTTTCTATTTCAGAAAGGGCAGCACTGTCAATCAAATCGGTTTTGGTAAGCACGACAATCGGCTTCACCCTGGCCGAATGGCAAATCGTGAGGTAACGCTCCAGCCGGTTAATGTTAAAATCACGGTCAACTGCCTGTACCGGAAAAGCATAATCGACATTGGCGGCAATGATCTGAGCTTCGCCCGAATGACCCACAGCCTGCCTTGAAAGGGTAGAGAAACGAGGGAAAACTTTGTAGATAACGCCAAAATCAGGTTCGTAAACCGTTAGCGCCACCCAGTCGCCCACCGCAGGAAAGTCTTCGCGGCTGTTGGCCGAAAAGCGCAGGTTTCCGGTTATTTCGGCTTCCAATTCGGCGTTTGCTGTACGCACGGTGTAGCGTTCCTTGTGCTCGGCAACAATGCGGCCAACGGTAAAATCGCTCAAGCCATTTTCGATCCTGAATTGTTCAAAATCACTGTTATATCCTAAATCATTGATGTCCATCTCATCTAATTATTATAACTATTTTTCTGGACTAAAAAGAGTAAAAGCAAAATCCCAAAGGATTCAGTGCGTCACAAATTGACTGATGGGTTGAGAAAACCAATTTTATAGACAATTTCTTCGTCAAACCCTTTTCTTGAAACAAATACATTGTAGTAGCCCGATTCAGCTTTCTTTTCAATTGTTACCGATATGTCGCCGTATTTGCTTACAACACTAAAGCTTGTTTCACCTGAAAAGGGCTTCCAAACGGTCAAACCATAATTTCTGACCGGCGTTCCATTATCTACGCTAACAATTGCATAAGCACTGCTGGTTTTATCAGGCATTCCCTCTTCACTTAATGTGATCTCGGTGTTACCGTCAATGACAATTTTTTCGATTCCCAAAACCTTAAAGTCGTAAGTGGTGCTTGTCTCTTCCTTTTTGCAACCGAAAAACAACATGATCAAAATAGAAATAATAACCGTTTTCTTAGTCTTCATTGCTTTCATCTGTATATAGTTTTTGTTTTATTAAACTTCGGTACGTACTCATGGAATAGCCATTTATACATTTTCCTTTTTGTATGTGCTTCTGCACGATGGCTATTTCATTTGTAACTTATTTCAAATTATTAAATCCGAGTCCACTATGAAAAGCGGTACAAATGCCCCAAAGGGGCTAAATCTGAATAACCTCCGGTGAAGTGAAACGTAACCGGGGGTCAACCAGACACAAATATCACCAGCCCTGGAAGGGCTGAACCTTGTTACATGACTTATATTCAACCCTTTCAGGGCTGAATCCTTGTTTTGTTTTAATGCCGTGGGCTGACACCCACGGTTATTGAGATTCAGTCCTTTCAGGACTATTTTTTACTTTAGGCTTTCGGAGCAGACTCAATCTCATTACCTGTTCATTTTCAATACTATACACTCAATCAACCGGTTCAGCTCATCAGGGTTTTCGAGCATCGGGTAGTGGCAGGTACCTTGTATCGGTAGCACTTCGTAACCCGACGCTGCGTAAGTTTTCAGCAGATTTTCGTTGGTGGGCGAGTTGTTAACGTTGATCAGGTGCATCTTCACAGGCAGTTGCGCCATCATCTCCCGTTCACGTTGGTAGCAACTGAAACAGTCGGCAATCAGTTCAATGCCAATGGTCTTGTCCATGTTTCGGTAATCAGCTGCTACGCGGTCGGCAATTGCCGGATTCGTTGAAGCCGATAACAATGCTTGTCGGGCAAAGCGTTCGGAGGTGTTGGCAAAATCGGCAGCCAACATCTTCAAAAAAGAATCGGTCAATTGCTGCATCTCATCGGACAAAGGTGTGGCTGCATTTTTGAAATTGTCGATGCCGATAAACCCAATGACCGATCCGGGACATTGAACTGCTGCTTCGAGAATCACATCGCCCCCCATCGAATGGCCGATAAGTATAACGTTTTGCAATTTCAATTCATTGATTAAAAAGCAAATATCTTTGCCGTATTCCCGAATATTCCATGTGGTACGGTTGCTTCCCGAATGCCCGTGCCCCGGCAAATCGACGGCAATTACCCGGTATTGCCCTTTGAAATAATCGACCTGTGCCTCCCAATACGCTTTTTCGATAAACGCCCCGGGTACAAATAAAAGTGCGATATTGCCGTTGCCTTCGTCGAGATATGCAATCGGCACATCGTTTCGTGTCAGTGTTTTTTTTCCATTTTTTGTTTGCTTAAATTGTTTTTGGCAGTGCTTTTCCTACAGCCTGCGTGTATATAATTTTCTCATTGTCATTTAATTGCATTGCCTCGTGCAACTTTTCCCTGTCAACCAGACCGATAATGGCCGTACTTAGATTCGCAGCGGCACAATACAGGTACACGTTTTGACTGATAAACCCGGTTTCGGTTCCCGAAACAAACTGTTTCCGGGCAGCGTCGGTTCCTACATATCCCTTCAGCATATCGAAATCGGCCACATAAATCAACCCAACGGGAGTCGATTTCATCATCTTCTGATTACTGATTATACTCCGAAGGTCTCCTTCTATTTGCAGATAGAGATCATGGCTTTCTTCGCGATATTGATACACACCGCTTGCGAGCGCTGCATAAACATGCACCGCTTGTGCATTGCGCCCCGAAGGAACGGTTCGCCTCGATTTTGCCCGTGGTGTAGCGGCTACCGTCATACCGCAAGCCGCCCATAGCAAGTCGGACAACTCCTGAATGGACAACTCCTCCTCTGTCCACCTTCGTTTTGTCCGTCGTAACGATAAGGCTTTCATTAATGGGAAGTCCAAATCCATCCGGGGAGGTGGCAGTTGTATCGTATTGTCAGTCATTTTATTGTATGTTGTTTGTCTCGCTGTTTATTTTATCCAACGTTTCGCGTTTCATCAAAAATGCTTTCTGCAATTGTGCATACTTTTCGGGCGAACATTGGGTACGGCAGCGTTCGTTTACTATATCTGTTTTGGCAAACACCTCGTTAATTTTTGCACAAGGGTAATGGGCGCATTCTCCACAATTGTTTAAGTTGCGCACGTGTCCGCAGGTATTGATGTTGCAGCTGCACGGTTTTGTTTTGGAGCAGCCGTTGCAGCTAATTTCTTCAACGCTAACGACTTCTTGCCTAAAACCCAGCCGATGCCACAACTCAGCCAATTCCTGCACCCGGACGATGTCGTTGTGCTGCGTTGCAACGTATCGCGGGCATTCCGAACAAGTGTCGCCACACAAAGAGATAAATGCCTCTTCCTTCATTTGATAATAATTTAGTTGACCAACAAACAGGTCAATCTACTGATTTTCAATCAACACCGAACGGCACAGAAAATGCTTTGGTCGGTCAATTTCGGTCAGTCCGTATTTGTTGATAATCTCCATCATGTTATTGAATGATTCTTTAGACACATGAAAATTTGGTTCGATAATCAACATACGACCTCCGGGTTTCAGTAGTGTTTTTACCTCGGCAAATAGTTTGTCGTGGTCGGGTACTTCGTGTACCATAAAAAAAGCAAGAATAAAATCTACTTTTTCAGCCAGTCCAATGCGATCATCCTGACATTTATGCAGTTGAATCGTATTTTCCAATTCGGAACTTTTGATTTTTGCCGCCACTTTATCAAGCATTCCCTGTTGCAAATCGGCTGCAATCACTTTTCCCGAATCGTACAGCATACGCCCCATTTCGATGGTGAAAAATCCGGGGCCGCAACCCAAATCAAGTACTGTCATTCCAGAACGGATATAAGGCGCTAAGATTTTATTGGGATTTTGCAACCATCGTCGGATACCGTTGTCTAAACCGCCCGCTAATTCAACCGGGCAAACACTTTTGTCGTCTGTTTTCATCTGTTTATAATTTGTTTTTTAATTGCCAGATAGCCTGTCCCGATGTATATCGGGAGAACTCGCCATTACAATCACTCCCCTGTGTGTGTGGTTATTTCTCATGGCTCGTTTCCTCATTTTTTATGCTCCACATATTCCACAACTAACCCGTCAGCGTGCTTTACGGTCATGTTCCAGCCTGTTGGAACAACCTGGATGTCGCGTACGATTTCGGCCTTGTTCTCCAACAGGAAATGGCGGTAGTCGGCAACCGAATCGACCAGGAAAGTGACGTTGGTCTGCCTAAAAGGCAACAATGCCCGATCGCTGCCCGCAATGATCAGAAAATTTTGCACACGTGCCAATTCAAGGCCAACTTGCAGGTATTCAAAGCGGTTTGCGCATTTTTCGCCAGTCAGTTGTTCATAGAAAGCAATCGAATCTTCGATGTTGTTCGTGTATATCCGGCAAAGAACTTGTTTTATCATGGGGTCGCTTTTGCAAATTACGGTCTGTTTTCCTGAAAAAAATACCGTCCTTTGTTCCGGGTGGCTTTCCCGTAATTGATCGATTTGGTCGGGCATATATGGATGCAGGCCAGGCATTGTGTGCAATGGCCTTTCCATGTTGGGCTTGCCGTTGGCCAATACAATATTGTTTACCGGGCAGGCTTTTACGCACTTTCCGCACGAAATACATTTGTCGTCGCAGGTATAAGGTTTGTCGGTAAGTGAATATTTGACAAATAGGTTATAAATCAGTCCCGATTTAATTTTCAGGAATCGTTTCCCTTTTGCGTAAAAATCAATGGGTTGGTTATTCTCGATAGCAGCAATCAGTTTGGGCAAATCAACCTTTGTCTGTTCCATTTTTTGCACCTGTACCTCTTTGCTGTCAACGTCGAATCCTTTGAGGCATATATACGAGTTGGGCATAACGATCGAGTAAACATGCTTGGTTGCAAGCCCTTTAGCTTTTATTGCTTCAGCAAACATCCGGTCGGAATGGCCGCATTCGTCACCACAAGTCATGATGCAGTAAACCTGTTGGTTGCTGTACCTTTTCAATTGCATATCGGCAATAAATTGGGTTACAATGAGCGGCATTCCCCACGAATGGATGGGGAACACGAACCCGATTTTCTCGCCGGGCTTTACTTCAAATTCGGGGACGAGCGGGTTTTCGTCGCGCCCGTATTCGCCTATCGGATAAAGGGTTTCAGAAAAGTGGTCAGCCAATTGGGCGGCCACCCATCGGGAGTTGCCTGTCCCTGAAAAATAGAAGATCATATCGTTGTTATTTATTGAACAATATTTGCCAAACAAAGGTGGAAATCTTTTTGCCAAATTGTTCTTTCTAAATGTATGAATCCGAAATTTTTGGAGGTGAACCGGGAATATTGGCCCGTGAAACAGATCAATCATAAAAGTTGTGTCCACTCCGAAAAGCCGTTCGAGTGCCTCAACGGGGCAAAATTTGAATAACTCCCGGTGAAGTGCAACGTAACCGGGGGTAAACGATGCACAAATATCACCAGCCCTGAAAGGGCTGAACTTTATCATCCGTCATATATTCAACCCTTTCAGGGCTGAATCCTTGCTCTGTTTCAATGCCGTGGGCTGACACCCACGGTTATTGAGATTAAGTCCTTTTAGGACTTTCTTTGCTCTTCTGGCTTTTCGGGGTTGACTCAAAGTAAAAATGATTATTCGTTTAATGACCTATCAACGAAGGTGTTATGTTTTCATAACCTTAGGTCGTTGACTTTGCGGTTATGATCCCGATAATTATCGGGAGACTTTTCAAGTCAACAGATTCTTCAGGTTCTATTACTGATTATTATAAAGTTAATGATTGAATTGTATTTTTGCAGAAGAAAAACTACAGCCCATGCACTATCGGTTTATTCATCCATCGCCCATTTTAGCCCCGTACGTCAAGCATTACTGGATGCTCGAAACGGAAGCCTGGGAGGGAAATGTATGCGAACGGGTTGTCCCGACAGCGAATCTGCAACTGATGTTTCATTACCGCAGGCCCTTCGTAATGACTTTCCCCGACCGGCAGACAGCCCTTCAGCCGCAGTCGTTTGCCAGTGGCTTGAGCAGCAGCTTTATGGATGCTGCCACGCAAGGCGCTTCGGGTGTTATTGCCATCGATTTTCATCCTTATGGCGCCTGCAATTTTTTCCGGTTCTCGTTGCACGAAATTGAAAACCAAAGCATCCGGTTAAACGACATTTTTACCGACGAAGTAAAGTACCTGGAGGAACAAATTTGCGGGTGTGGCGATTTGGAAAGCCGTATTTTGCTCATCGAAAAGTTCTTAACCGAGAAACTGGTTCCGGTTGATGCGCGCGATTTCAGGTTGATGAAACATGCCGTGGAGTTGATCGAGCAAAGCGGCGGACAAATCAAGGCCAGCCAGTTGGCGGCAAAGCTGGCGGTAACCTCCAAAAGCCTCGAACGCAAATTTGCTTCGCTGGTAGGCAAATCGCCCAAACAGTTTATCCGGATTGTCCGGTTCCAGGAAGTTATGGACGGGTTGGTAAACCAGTGTCCCCAGCACCTGACCGCGTATGCCTTCAACAACGGCTATTCCGACCAATCGCACTTCATCCACGAGTTTAAAACCTTTACGGGCTACACCCCGCGCGAATTTGTAAAGCTTTGCCCTTGCCGTGAAGATTGGATGGAGGCAAAAGCACAATAACGCTTGTATTTAAACCTGGAACCGGATCGTTCCCAAGGGGATAATCTTCATCAGGCAGCTATCATCGCCCATTTTGATGCTTTTCAGCAAATCAACTTCCACTTCGCATCCAAAGGCTTTTTCGAAAAGCACTTTGCTATAACCGGTTGTGCATTGGCACCAGGTATTGGTGGGCAATTTGTCAACTTCAGCAAGCATAGGGCAAGGGCAGAAAGGGAACATCAGATAAAGCTCGCCATCGCTACACGATAAACCGGCAGCTTTTGCTTTGTCTTGATTTGCAAACTCTTCCAAGTTCGAAGCATTCGCCATCAGTTCTTTCACCAAAGCCAGTTTTTCGTCCATGGCATATCCGCACTGGCAATTCATCCTGATTCTTTTTACTGTGGGAGCATCGAAATTCTCCTCTAACCGTTTCGTGGTATTCTTCACCCAAGTTGGATTATCCTCTTGTTTTCCGTCGATGATTTTTAGAGCGGTTGGCTCATTACTTTCTTCTTTTACAGCAGCATAGATTACTTGCTCCTGAATTTTTCGTATGTCGAACATAGTCTTGTGGTTTTATTTTTGCGGCTTGGATTAATGTACTTTTTGAAGTAACTGCAAAAAATCATTCATGTGTAACTGCGAATAGGTTTGTATGGCCGCAAACAGAGGCACAAACAAAAGAACCCCGATAAGCAAGCCCTTCCCAAGCGATTCAAATTCGGACTTTTTTAACATCAGGTACAATATCCAAATTACATTCAGCGTGATAACAATATGCGTAACTTGAGCAAACATATTGGCAGCATTCCAGGATACGACAAACAATCCCATGGTTCCATAATAATACAACGGGACCAATGCAATAGCCAGATAGAAATCCTCTTTTTTAAACTGATAGCATACAAAGCATATCAAATAAATAACGATAGACAAAGAACAAGCATTGAAAATAAGCCAGTTAATTAAGCTAAAACCAGCAACTGATAAGAAAAAATAGGCACTGTTTAATAGCGATAACAACATTAAAACGGCCAATATGTAGCCAATGATTTTACTTTTATTATTGATCTTCATAAGTCTTTATTATTGAAATTTATAAACACTAAAAATTACAATCCAATTACTTAAATACGATACAATTACCAATTTACGAGCCTCTTTCATTGTAGAGGATTATTAGAATTAAGACAAAATGTAGAACGCCCGGATTTGCTTCTTCTGAATATTTGTTTGATACAAAAGTAGGGAGGAGAAAACTTCTAATGTTTCCAATTCTTGCTAAATTGGCGGGGAGTGCATTTCTATGAAACTCCGGATGCTGTGCTTTAGATTTACATCAGCACAACAGGAAGTGCAATATCGTAACTTAGTTTGTTTTGTAAGCAATCGGCCATCAGACTTGGCGGATAGACTTCGATCAATGGTTTTTCGTCTGGCACATAACCACTCTGAACCAGCCATTCGCCAAAAAGGAAAGCGTAAGCATCGGCAACGTCCTCGCGGGTTCCTTTAAAGTGATACACCGCATACAAAGCCTCTTCCAGATCGGTCGTTTTCACAGTTCCCCGCGAAAGGGTGAATTGCCGGGGAACCGTTATACATGCCCGGTAGCGGCATTTCTGATGAGGAGTTATTCCCGGATTGTCGTACGGAATTCCAATTAGGATTGTATCAGGCTGCAAAACTCTCTGTATGGATTGGTTCTGAAAAAGCATATTCCAGGCCTTTGCGATTCCGGTTTCATACCCCTCCAAAGTCTGGGCATAAGCCACATGAAACGCAGGCATCTTCATAATCTCGATAGCTTCAAAATCACCTGATCGACTTTGTGGTGGCTTCTTGCTTCCCATGATATTCCGTGAATGATAATCCGCCTCATGTTTCTCCAGAAACAGCGATGGTGTTACTCCATGAAACTTTTTAAACGTCCGGGAAAAAGAGGATATCGTTTTAAACCCGCAATCGTAGGCTATTTCAAACAGGTTTGCATTTCTTTTCACACTTATTTCGTTGGCTGCATGTTCCATGCGCAAGCGCTCTATGTAGTCACGGGGAGTTTCGCCCAACATAGCCGAAAAAATACGGTGAAAATGAAACGGAGAGAAACAAGCTGCACCGGCCAGTTTTTCCAGCGAAATTTCTTCAGAAAGATGCGCTGAAATATAGTCCACCGCCTGGTGAATCCGCTCCTGATAGGCTTCTATGGAACTTTGGTTGCTCATCGTATTGAAAAACGCTAAGTACTTCTGCAAAGAAACAACATAATTTTCAAATGAGCATCTTTTCATGATCAAAAGCAATTCCGCAAATAAGATCAAGACTAAACCTCTGTTTCGCAAAAATGGTCAATACGGTTCGCTCCTGAAGATCTAGTTTTGCCTCGTCTCAACCGGTTGATGACGAACCTTTTATTCAACATCAAAAAAAGACAACTATGGAAACAACGATGCAACTTCAATCCATTGGGAAAGTAGTACAAGAAAATGGACGGTTTGTGATTCAAATTGATGAAGCATTCCGCAAGGCTTTAACCAATCTGAACGGGTTTAGCCATTTGCAGGTTTTATGGTGGGGCAATCATTCTGACAGCCCGAAGCTACGCCAGCAAACGATCGTCGAAAGACCCTACAAAAAAGGACCTGAGATTCTCGGCCTTTTTGCAACCCGTTCGCCGATCCGGCCCAATCCGGTATTGGTTACCACCATTCAGGCAATCAACATTGATTGTGAGAAAGGACAGATTTCGACCTGGTACATTGATGCAGAACCGGGAACCCCCATTCTCGACATCAAACCATACCATCCTTCTGAACGGATTCAGAATTGTCAGGTTCCGGAATGGTGCAGCCACTGGCCTCAATGGTATGAGGATGCCGCCACATTCGACTGGGCCGGAGAATTTAATTTTTAACTAATTTCAGAAGATAAATCAAACGCAAAGACGTTAATTTGCAGGAAACAGCTTGCAGGCTATTCCCCTGTAGATTCGCGTCTTTGTGCCGATTACGCTAAGCCAGTTCTAAAACAATCAATCATGACCAATCAGGAAATCATTCTGAAAGCAGTTAACTACATCGAAGGAAATCTGGGCGAAGAAATAGATGGACTTCGTGTGTCTCAACATGTGTGTTATTCGCTGTACCATTTTATTCGTCTGTTTCAAAGCGTGACTGGTTTTTCGCCCAAAAGTTATATCCAGCAACGACGTCTCTCGGAGGCCGTTTATCAACTGCGGAATACCAGCCGAAAGATTGCAGAGATTGCCTACGATTACCAGTTTGGAAGCCCGGAAGTGTTCACCCGGGCCTTTCGCAAACAGTTCAGTATTAGCCCATCGGAAATCCGTAGCGGGTGTCCCCTCAGCTCATTAAATCTGGTGACCAGATTAACCAAAGAATCAATATTCCGATCGAACAAGGTTAAAGATTTACCTCCTGAACTTGTGGAACTGGACGAACGTATTCTGGTTGGGCTCTCGTTCTTTTTGTCCGATCAAACGAAGATCGATAATTTGTCAACGGAATGGTCGAGATTAATGCGCGAGGTTGATACAATCGAAGAAAGAGTGCAGCCCGAACGCTATTATCAGTTGCAGTACTGGTCGGATAAGCAGGAGCTTGGTGGCCTTTATTTCTTTACCGGAGTTGAGGTAAAACGGGTAGTTAACCTGAATCCGCTGTTTGTGGTAAAAACCATTCCGGCCGGAAAGTATCTTCGTTTCATTCATCATGGCGTTTCCAATAAGGTGGGTTATACCTATCAATACATCTATACCCGGTTCCTGCCCGAAACCGACTTCCGGCTAAGTCAGCCTTTTAATTTCGAATACTATGGCGAACGTTATCTAGGACCCGGAAACGAGGACTCTGAAAGCGAGATTTACATTCCGATAGGATAAAATCCAACACCTGCTGACATACCGTTGTCACTTTCAATCCATAAATTTGAGGAAAGAAACAAACAATGAGCCAACATCAAAAAATTATTGAAACCATATTTGCATCGCAAGGAGCCAATGGCTGCTGGAAAATGCTGGACGAAAACAACCGGAATTACCCGGCTTATCTGCACTATTCGCCAACGTTTAAATCGACCTTGTGGACATTGGTTTTACTGGCCGATTTGCAGCACGACCCGGACGACGAAAGGGTACGGAAACCCCTGAAAATCATCCAGGAGCATTTTTACGATCCCCAAAATGGCATTTGCTCACTGGGGAACGATCATTTCCCGATCCCCTGCATGAACGGGAATATGCTTTATCTCGATGCCTGGTTTAACCGCTCGCTATCGGCAGAAAGTATCTCGGCAATCAACTTTTTTAACCTGAACCAACGATTCGACGACGGCGTTTACCAGCTCCCCAAAAGCCCGATTTGCAGCAACACCAGTTGTTACGGCAAGCATACCTGCTATTGGGGCGTGGTTAAGCTGATGAAAGGGCTTTCGTTTATCCCCAAAGAAAGCAGGAGCAAAGCCGCACAGGAGCTACTCGACCGGTGCATCGAATTTGTTTTGCTCCATAAAGTATGCTTCAGTTCCCGATCTGTAAACAAATACCTTTCAAGGGATATTGACAAACTTGGGTTTCCGTGCATGTACCAGAGCAATTTTCTGGAGATACTTTGGCTTTTGAAACGCGAAAATGTTTGTTCGCCCAACCTGTCGCCCGCTTTGGAATTGCTGAAATCGAAGCAGCAACCGGATGGTTCCTGGCACCTGGAAAAGAAAGTGAACAATTTGATTGTCAGCGTCGGCGCCGAAATGCGGCCAAACGAATACATTACCCGTCGGACTGAGGAAGTGGTGGATTTTTATATGCCTGATCGAATTAATCAGCTTGTTTCATCTGACCCGTAACGATTAAATGATTTTTATTCCGGTATTTTCAATCTCAAACGCGAAAGGGTTATTCGGATTAAAATCTTGTTCTTTAATTGGATGCGGCTCTATGCGAAGATCGATTTTACGGCGCAACCTCATCAAAAGCTTTTGCACCAAAAAGAAATCAGGCATATTTTCAACCACGATGGCAACATCAATGTCGCTTTCTTCCCGTTCGTTACCTTTTGCATACGAACCAAACAGATATGCCTTCTTAACGCCTAATTCCAAAGGGATTGTCTTTAGGTATTGTCTAACAGTTTCTATAATTGATTGATTAACCATAGCCTTATTTTTTCGATCCTTTCTGTCCAGAGGTCTGTATATTCTTTTGTGCAAAGTCTTTGAAAATCTTGCTTATAATTATCGTATCGAGCGTTTAAGTTAAATGTCGAAATGTCATCCAGCCATTCTTCAAGTTCTTCATTCAATGTTACTTCGGCTTTTGAAGCAAGCCTAAGTAAATCGTGAGTAAAAATGGCATATTTCTGGTGTTTTTTTACATATAGCGCTTTAAGCAGTTTTTCAATTACTAAATGGCCAATAAACAAAGCCCAGCTATAATCTTTTGATTTCAAAAGATTTTGCATGGTAATATAGTTTTGTCAGGAGGAATCTTTCCAGTATTCTATTATTTTGTCAATATTTTCGATTTTGTCTTCCATAAGGCAAAGTTAAGTATTTTATTAAAACCTAAAGATTGCTTTTGTAACACAATAATTCAATGTCGCATTTTTACAATTTTACGGCGAACAAAACCCCGAAATTTGCCGCACTTAAAAATCTAGAGCCATGAACAAAGATTATATCTATGTGCAAAACGCGCACACCAACAACCTGAAAAACATCACGGTAGAAATTCCCAAACACAAACTGGTGGCTTTTACCGGGGTGTCGGGTTCTGGCAAATCGTCACTGCTGTTCGATACCATTTACACCGAGGCGCAGCGCCAACTGGTGGAGACCTTCTCAACCTTCGCCCGCACCCGTATGCCCAAGCTCTCGCGCCCCGATGTGGACGATATCCTGAACCTGTCCACCGCCATCGTGATCGACCAAAAACGCATGGGCAACAACCTGCGCAGTACGGTTGGAACGTCCACCGAAATCAACACTTACCTGCGCTTGCTGTATTCCCGCATCGGACAACCATTCACCGGGCCATCGTTCTATTTTTCGTTCAATCATCCTGAAGGAATGTGTCCGCATTGTCATGGACTGGGTAAGCGTGTGAAAATTGATCTGGATCAGTTTCTGGATCAGGAAAAATCTATTCGCGAAGGAGCGATTACTCACCCGTTTTACAAAATCGGAGGTTTCTACTGGAAGGAATTTATGTCGATCGGTATTTTCGATGTTGACAAAAAGCTAAAGGATTTTTCGGCAGAGGAATTGGATAAATTGCTTTATTCCGAACCGTTTCCGATCACCAATTCGAAGGAGAAACTAAGCTATACCAAAAATTTTGAAGGAATTGCACGGAAACTGGAGAATGCCGTTGCCGGGAAAGCGGAAGATGAGACTTCGGAAGAAGATAAAAACGCGTATTCCAGGTATTTCATTTACTCGGTTTGCAGGCAATGTAACGGTTCGCGGATCAACGAACGAGCCAGAGCAGTTACCATCAAAGGCATCTCCATCGATCAGGTTTGCACGATGGAATTAACCGATGTGCATCATTTTCTGGCGGATATTGACGACGAAATATCGCGCCCCATCCTTCGAAAAGCACGGTTTTTGCTTGAACAGCTTATCGAAATCGGCGTAGGTTACCTGTCGCTCGACCGACCTGTTTCCACCCTCTCCGGAGGCGAATCGCAACGGGTAAAAATGGCCAAACAGCTCGACTGTAATCTGGTAGATATGCTCTATGTACTCGACGAACCATCTATCGGGCTTCACCCGCGCGATACCGAAAAATTGCTGTCGATCCTTTTCCGGTTGCGCGACAAAGGAAACAGCGTATTTGTGGTCGAGCACGATCCGGATATCATTCGCGCTGCCGAATGGATTGTGGATATTGGTCCGAAAGCCGGAAAGTTTGGCGGAGAGCTGGTCTATAACGGCGAACCGGAAGGGCTAAAACAGGCCAACAGTATGACCGGCAAATATCTTTTTGAAACACAACAACCGGTATTCCGGCGAAAACAGGCCAGCAGCTTTTTCCGAATTGACCACGCCACAGCCAACAATCTGCGCGATGTTTCGGTGAGCATACCGAAAGGAGTACTGACCTGCATTACCGGGGTAGCCGGTAGTGGCAAGAGCAGCCTGATCCACGAGTGTTTTGTCAGGCAACATCCCGAAGCGGTGGTCATTGATCAATCGCCCATCGGGAAATCATCAAGAGCCAATCCGGCTACGTTTATCGGCATTTTCGATCATATCCGGAAAGAGTTTGCCGCTGCAACCCGTTCCGAAGCATCGCTGTTTAGCTTTAACTCTAAGGGTGCATGCCCCAAATGTAACGGACAGGGCGTTCTCAGTTTCGAACTTCATTTTCTGGATGCGGTGAAAACCGTTTGCGACGAGTGCGACGGGAAACGCTATCATTCCGACGTGCTGGAACTGAAGTATCACGGACAAAGTATTGCCGATGTCCTCAACATGACGGTTAATCAGGCCGACGAGTTCTTTAAGGTTCCCAAAATCAACAAACACCTGAAACTGCTGCGCGAAGTAGGTTTAGGTTACCTGAAACTGGGGCAAACCTTGAGTTCGCTTTCAGGAGGCGAATCGCAACGCCTGAAAATAGCCACCGAACTGGGCAAGGAGAGCAACATCTATATCATGGATGAGCCCACCACTGGCTTGCACATGTCGGATATCGATAATTTCTACCGGATCATCAAAAAACTGGTTGATCACAACAACACGGTGATCATCATCGAGCACAACCTCGACATCATCAAATCCGCTGATTGGGTGATTGATATGGGTCCCGAGGGCGGCAAAAACGGCGGATCGGTTTTGTTTGAAGGAACTCCCGAAGATTTGGTAAAGTGCAAGGAAAGTTATACGGGGAGGTATTTGAAAAACCTGATTGGAAAGTGAAATTACCCACTACAGCCTGTAATTCAGGGCTTCACTCGAAGTGAAACCCTGAATAAAAAGGCTTGCAGCCAATCTCTTTCTCTGATGATAAACTTTTGCTGAATCTTACTTAATTACAACCCAATACCACCTTTTTTGCTCGATTTCAGTTCGTCGTCGTCGGTCATCTGAACTTTCTTGACACTCTTCCCCGAGCTAAACCGGTAGCTGATCTCGAAGAAAGTCAGGTGTTTAATGAAATTCAAACTGGTTTTCGATTGCTGGTAGTACGAAGCTGTGCTCGTCGTATTTATCATGTTGTATTTTAATCCCATATCAATTGGGAGCATATAATATAAACCAACCGTTAGCTTTTGCTTCAGGAACGATTGACGGAGCATAACGAGGCTCAAATCGTTGTTATTGGTAGTGTAACCTTGTACTGCTGCATACCGGGTCATTCGTTTTTGCAATACAAACCCAGCCATAAAGCCTTTCTGAGGTTCCATATAAATGAGGGTTGAATTGACCAACCAGTTATTTGCGGTATTTTTTTGATTGGCGTATTCGAGGCTGTTTTCAAACCAGTTTATGCCGTTCTGCCAGAAAATTTTCTTTCCGAATGGCAGTGTGAAATCAAGTTTTACGCCATAATTTTTGTATTTGTCAGCGTTCACGGTTTGACTGAGGAAGTGGCGGCTATTGGCCGGATCAACCTCCACAAAATTGGTAATCTGAGAATTATTAAACGTGTAGTAAGGCGAAAGGGTAATGAAATTCATAATATTCACATCAAGGCCCAATGTTTGCTCATTCCCAATTTTTAACCCGGGATTACCAACCGAATACAACAGCGAATCCTGTGCAATTTTATATGGGTTCAACTGATCGATAGTTGGATAGCTGGTTCCTGAGTGGTATTTGGCCACAACATTAAGTTTTTTGTTAACTGTGTACTGAATGTTAATATACGGCAAAAATGACGTGAAATCTGTTGAAGTACCGTTGTATTTTTGTACGTTGTTTTCGACAATACCACCCACTTTGGCATTCAGTTTCGGGAACGGACGATAACTGGCATACAGCGATACCCGGTTGCGATAATTATAACGGGTGAAAGAACTGGAATTCAACTTGTTTGTATTTGAGAAATAAACATTTCCGTAGCTTAAATCAACATTCACCTTGGGCGAAAAAACGTGGGTGTAGTTTAGATTGGTGCGTAAAAAGTCGCCGGATAAATCAATATTGCTGATTCCGGCAAAATTGTCTTGTTTATACAGGCTGTTGTTGTATCCGTCGGTACGATAATATTTAACATTGGCATTGAACTCATTTTTTTCATCCATTTTAAACTGGTAGGAGATGCCGGTTTGCAAATTGGTTGACTTGTTTTTCGATACCGAAAGTGCAGAGCTGGTTCCGGTTTCAACGTTGTTAATCAGGTTAGTCAGGTTAAAAAGCGCCGAATCGCGGCTGTTATCGTAGCTATATTTAAATTCGGCCGATAAAATATGCCTCTTTGCAAAGGTATAATCGGTGCCAAAAACAAAATTACCATTGGTAGGTTTCGACGCAACATTGGGGGCATCCAGGTTCATTGACCTGGTTTGAGATATTACGTTCCCGTAGCGTTTGGTATATTCCGAAGGTAAATTGAAATTACCTTTATATACAAACCCCGACGAATAAATACTTAGGTTTTTGTAGGTGTAGTTAATATTAGCGTTTCCGTAATCCTGGGTGAATATATCGTCGTTATTCGTGCCAACAAAGTCGAAAAACGTAGAGTTCGTTATAAACGCATCAACTCCTGAATAGTCTTTCTTCTGGATAATATTTATGACCGCTGTATAACCTTCTGTTGCATACAAACCAACTGGGTCTTTAATCACTTCAATGCGCTCAATCCGGTCAGGGGCGATGTTTTTGGCCATCGCCTGATCCTTTTCAACCCCGTCAACCAGTATCAGCACTTTCGAGCTCCCGTTTACACTGATCGACTTATCGTACAGGTTGTAATTCACGCCATTAAGCTTCCCAAGCATTTCCTGAGAACTTGTTGTTCCTGCTCGCAATTCTTTGGTAACCGCATAAACATCACGATCAATTTTGTTTGTTCGGGCGCTTCCTTTTACGGCAACCTCGTCTAGCTGTTTCGAGTCTTCTTCAAGCAGCAACGTTCCAAGATTTTGGTTTTTCAACTGGGCCTCAAGTGTTTTGTACCCGATGAAACGGATACGCACCTTTGTGGCTTGTGGTTTGCTACTCAGGTAGAATTGACCTTTTGAGTCTGTTATCCCTCCAGTTAGTAAACTGTCTTTTGCCGATAGCAATTCAACGGTAGCAAACGCGATGGGCTCTTTGGTTTGGCTGTCTTTAACCACCGCAGTAATGTCGTAGCCTTTTTCGGCAGCGGCCGATAATGTTGCAAAAATTAAGATTAGGAATTGCGCAACAATCCTTTTGATTCTTTTCATAGCTTCTTTTAATAAAATTTGTTTTCTAGTTTTCTGAAAAACTTTTAGCATTAGTTTTTCTGGCGCCAAAAGTATTTTTGAATACAACGGCAAACAATTTTTATCTCCTGAATATCCAATAATGACCGGCGAACTGCTCGAAATAAAAGACGAATCGCAAGAGAGAAAAACTTATGTCACTCGGTCGAAGCGGTACTTCAGTTTACAAAAATTGCGCGGCTGATTCTCTTCACATTTAAACTATAAGAGTGTTGTCCTGAACAAAAATTACAAATTATTCTGAAAAAAATACCGGGGAAAGCGCAAATGAGATTAATTCAAAGCAAAGTAGATCTAAAATCATTCTTATTTAATATTATGATTATAAATACATTTACGACAAATATACAACTGATAATCAGATTATTGATTCCCAAACATTCTTATTGTGATCGAACTAAAAACCTGAAATTATCCTATTGTATCAGGTTATCTAAGAGTTAATTAATATTGTTCAATTTCTGAATGTAAAACAGGTCGTAGAAAACGAAAGTGCATTGACTATCTGTTGATTAACTTGTTAATATTTTCAATAAATATTTCCGGTTTTTCAAGATGAATATCGTGCCCGCTGACCAATTCAAAAAGTTCGCAATTTTTAATCAGGCTAACTGCTTTTTGAGCCTGTTGGTTCGACGAAGCCGCCATTAAAATACTGTCTTTAGTAACTGGGTCGAGGGCATAGGCATCTTTAGCGTGCATAAAAACTGTTGAAACGTTAATGTTTCTCATCAGGTTTTCGTGGCTTATACCGTGGTGCCAGGTGTAATCGAAAAATTTATCGCCAAACCTTAAATCATAATCCTGAATATAAAGAAACATACCAAACAAGCGTTCGTTAAGCGATTTGGGTAAATACCAGATTTGGATGGGTTTACCCGGATGTTTTTCATGGTATTTCCGGGCATCGTCAGCAATTTTCGTAATTTTGTCGGGTATATAAAGTTTGCCCCAGTAACAGTTTCGCAAATAATAGGCTTCCCAGCATTCTTTGGGCTCGTGTGTCAAAAAATCGTGAATAACTTTGTAATCGTCGTGATAAACAAATGTTTTGGGGAAATATTCCTTTTCGGTAGAAAATACAGGCGGATCTTCCAGTAAGGAACCAACAATGTAAGGGTTTTGTCCACCGGCAAGATACGCTGCAATTAATCCGCCTGACGAATGCCCGGTAACCACAGTTTTTTCTTTGATCACCTCGGCGATAAAACGTGAAAGATCGTTCCCTATGCTGTCGAGATAGTATCTTGTCGGATCGTGACTGGATTTACCATGCCCGAGGCAGTCAACTGCGAAAACGTGCCAGTTTTTACTCAATTCCGGTAAAACCTTTTTGTAATCCTGCCAGGCGCCCATTTGTCCGTGAATCAGCAACAAGGCTTTTTGTCTGTGCCCGGGCCCCTCTGCATAGTTGATTGAAACTCCATTTGAGAGTATTACTTTTTTTTCGTTAAACCCAGCTGCGAAAGTAGCTTTCAAATCTTTATCGTTAGTAGAACAAGCGCCGAGCAAAATTATTCCCAATACAAAAATAGAAGATGTAAGCTGCTTCAAATTAATCACTTTCATTCGTATAAATTTTAGCATTGTTTTAAACTTTGATAGTTATTCATGAAATAGCTATTCGTGCGCCATGCTGATTTCCTTCCGGTCAATTCAATATCAGCTTGTATGTACTTAAACACATTCAGCCATTAAATATGATAATTTGATTCAATACTTAAAAGTAGATCAAAGATAAGATACTGATAACAAGCAGATTTTAACCCAGGTTAAAATCGTTCTCTCTCCTAAATTCTTTTTTACGCAACTTAGCAGAGGTCCTTTTATTCCAATGTAAGGAGGTTACTATTTAAACAATACCTGTACTTTTTGCTGGCAGTAATATCCGTAGAACTCTGCCGCTTCTTCGAGTAGTTTTATTTCAACGTTACTATGCTGCCTGAAACTCTCGATTTCGATGATCAATAAATCCTTCTTCACAATCTTTTTCCAAATCCCGCTTATTTTTCCGTTTATAACCACAATTGGCCAGAAGATACCGTTATTAGAGACGGCTTTTGCGTGATCTTTCAAGTTAATGGCTGCCTCACGGTTTTTATAACTGACCAGGTACTCGTCGAATGCGGGCAGCAGGAAAACGGAATCGGGCAATAGATTACTGGTGTAATTTTCGGAAAACCAATAAGTTTCGTTGTTTATCGTTTCTGAAAGCAGATGATTATCATTCAGGGCAACAGCTTTGCGAGCCTGACTCACCGGCAAACCCGACCACCAGCTAAAATCGGCAATTGTTGCCGGTCCGTGACTGGTAAAATATTTCCTGGCCAAACGCGCCAGTGCTTCGTCGGCAGTCAATTCAATTTTATTCTGAACTCTTTCTTCAAGCAGCGCATAAGTTTGTTTTTTCCCTTTCATCGGGCCGCTGCAAATAACCCGATCAATTTCGGCTTCCATCAAAATGTGTGGCAAACGCTGTCCCTCGGGTAATATTCCGGCAGCATCCAAAAATACGCTCAATTCGTCGCGCGTCAGGTAATGGTTTCCTTCCAGTGCTTTAATCATCACTTCCTGACTTGCCTTAAAATCTTTTTCCGTCAGTTCCAGCTGCCTGTTGCGGGCTTTCATTGCCGATTTAATTTGCCTGGCCGACAAACCAACCAGCCAGTAAATATCTTCAGGAGAAACAAAATGCCAGGTGGGGCGCATCAGGTGGGTGCGTAAAATTTCGCCACGATCAAAAGCCTCTTCAACCTGTTTCTCGGTATAGTTTGGCAAACGCAGTCCAACCGCCCATTTGGCATGGTTAAATTCCTGCGCCTGCATGGCACCCATGTGGTTGACCAGGTCTTTAGGAGTTGTGATGCTTCGGTTGACAATTTGCTGATTGAGCATTCTGTTTTGTGCGATGTGGGTTGCAGGCATGTTTGCGTTGTTGAAAATTGAGAACATAAAGAAACAAAAAAAGCCCTGAAATCGTTCGATATCAAGGCTTTTTTAGTGAGGGGGGTGACTTGAAGTCATCCCCTCTCTATGAGTAGAGACTAATTATGCAAGAATTTCTTTCACCTGATTGTAAACGTTTTGCGCAGTGAAACCCAGTTTTTCATCCAAAACGGTGTATGGCGCCGAGAATCCGAACGATTCCAGACCAAATACTTTACCGTCGGCGCCAACCAATCCTTCGAGGTTAACAGGCAAACCTGCTGTCAAGCCAAATTTCTTCACTCCTGAAGGTAAAACAGCTTGCTGGTATTCTTTGCTTTGCGAACGGAATAAGCCTTCGGAAGGAACAGAAACGATACGAACTTTAATGCCTTCTTTTTCGAGCAATCCAGCGCCTTCAACCAAAGTGGCAACCTCCGAACCGCTAGCCAGCAGAATCACATCTGGTGTGCCTTCCGAATCGGTTACAATGTAAGCACCTTTAGCGGCCTGTTGGGCCTCCTCGTAGCGGCTTTCTTTCGCCGGAAGGTTTTTGATGTTCTGGCGCGAAAGGATCAAGGCCGTTGGCGTATCGGTATTTTCGAGAGCAAGTTTCCAGGCAACCGTGGTTTCTTCGCAGTCGGCAGGACGAAGTACAAGTGCTGAATTTTTGCCATGATGATTTTTCAGTTTCTCAAGCAAACGGATTTGAGCTTCCTGTTCAACAGGTTGGTGGGTTGGCCCGTCCTCTCCTACGCGGAAAGCATCGTGAGTCCAAACATACTTAACAGGCAACTGCATCAGGGCTGCCATACGGGCAGCTGGTTTCATGTAATCGGAGAACACGAAGAATGTTCCGCAAACCGGAATAATACCACCATGCAAAGCCATACCGTTCATCACGCAGGCCATGGTCAGCTCGCAAACGCCTGCCTGAAGGAAAGCGCCTGAAAAATCGCCTTTGCGGAAAGCTTTTGTCTTTTTCAGGAAGCCATCGGTTTTGTCGGAGTTTGAAAGGTCAGCTGAAGAAACAACCATGTTTTCGATACCGGTAGCAAAAGCAGCCAAAACGGTGCTTGAAGCAGCGCGGGTAGCCGATCCGGCTTTCTGTTCAATTTTGCTGAAATCAAATGCCGGAGCCTCTTTGCTGAAAAATTTAGCCAATTTGACAGCCAATTCGGGATTGGCTTTTGCCCAGGCTTCCTGTTCTGCTTTTTTAGCGGCAGCTGCTGCAATCAGCTCCGTTTTACGAGCATCAAACAAAGCCTGAACGTCGTCGAAAATAACGAATGGGTTCTTTGGATCGCCACCCAGGTTCAGGATTGACTTTTCGAATGAAGCACCCGCTTCGCCCAATGGCATACCATGTGTTTCGCAGCGGCGTTCGTAGCTCGAACCGTCTTCCTTTACAGCACCTTTACCCATAATGGTTTTACCAATAATCAGGGTTGGCTTTTCGGTTTCAGTCTGAGCGTCGTTCAATGCTTTGCGGATCTGGTCGATGTTGTTGCCTTCAATGGTAACTACTTTCCATCCCCAGGCTTCGTATTTTTTAGCGGTATCTTCGTTGGTAACGTCTTTGGTTTCAGTAGAAAGCTGAATGTCGTTCGAATCGTAAAACATAATCAAATTACTCAATCCGAGGAAACCGGCCAAACGGCCTGCGCCCTGCGAAATTTCTTCCTGAACACCACCATCGGAAATGAATGTATAAGTTTTGTGAGCCATCCACTGGCCAAAACGTTCGCAAAGGAAACGTTCGGCAATAGCAGCGCCAACAGCCATTACGTGGCCTTGTCCAAGTGGTCCTGAGGTGTTTTCAACGCCGCGCGCTGGTTCAACTTCGGGGTGACCTGGCGTTGGGCTTCCCCATTGACGAAAGTTTGAAAGTTCTTCCAACGTGTAATTTCCGCCCATTGCAAGAATCGAATACAACATGGGCGACATGTGACCCGGATCGAGAAAGAAACGGTCGCGGTTAATCCATGTCATATCACTCGGATCGTAATTCAGGAATTCGGAATAAAGCACAGTTACAAAATCTGCACCGCCCATAGCGCCTCCCGGATGTCCCGATTTGGCTTTCTCAACCATCGAAGCCGAAAGTATTCTCACATTATCGGCTGCTTTTGTCAATAGATTTTTTTCCATTATTATTTTTTAGATGTTTGAATTTCTTATAGTTAGTCCTATATTTTCAATTTATCAATTTTATATCCAGAAGCCACTTGTCTATACAAGACAATACCCGACAAATATATAGCAATTAACTAACTTCGCCGGGTATTCATTGTAAGTTTGGTTAAAAATTTAATATTATTTCGGAGGAAGTATGCGAACCATAATGACTCCATCAATTTCTGAGATCATATTCTTGATGGTCGCCGGAACAACGCCGTCGATATCAATGATGTTATAAGCAATCTCATCCTTATTGCGGTTGAGCATATTGGCAATATTTAACCCTTCGTGCGCGAGTAACGACGAAATCTGGCTGACCATTTTAGGTACGTTTTTATTGGCAACAACAATGCGGGTGGCACCGGCTACACGTTCCATTTCGGTTGCCGGAAAGTTAACCGAGTTGACGATATTTCCGTTTTCGAGATAATCAATAGTCTGATTAACAGCCATAATGGCGCAGTTGGTTTCCGATTCTTCGGTTGAAGCGCCAAGGTGTGGTATAGCTATAATGTTCTCCACACTAATCAACTCATCTTCAGGAAAATCAGTTACATACTTTCCAACCTTACCCGATTCTAAAGCTGCAAACATATCGGCATTGTTTACCAATCCGCCGCGTGCAAAATTCAGGATTTTCACACCATCTTTCATCATCTTTATTTTATCTGCGTTGATGAATCCCTTCGTTTCAGGAAGTTGCGGAATATGCAGCGTCACAAAATCAGCAGACGACAAAAGCGACTCCAAACCTTCAGCTTTTTTCACGTTACGGCTAAGTTTCCAGGCGTAGTTTACCGAGATATAAGGATCATAACCTAAAACATTCATTCCCAGAGCCTGAGCTGCGTTGGCAACCAAAACGCCAATAGCGCCCAGCCCGATAACTGCAAGGGTTTTTCCACGAATTTCGGTTCCGCCAAAGTTAGCTTTTCCTTTTTCAACCAGACCGGGAACTTCAGCGCCTTTGCCTTTCAGCGTTTTCGCCCATTCGATAGATCCGGCGATATCGCGCGAAGCCATAAGCATACCGGCAATTACAATTTCTTTAACCGCATGAGCATTGGCCCCAGGGGTGTTAAAAACCACAATTCCCTGGTTTGTACATTTTTCAATCGGTATGTTGTTTACACCAGCACCGGCACGGGCAATCGACAATAAACTGGATGGTAATACCATATCGTGCATAGCCTGACTACGAACAATAACCGCGTCGGGGGATGCAAATTCGCTGGCTATTTCATACTGGTCGAGAGGGAAAATTTTCAATCCTTCAGGATCGATTTTGTTCAAAGTCTGTATTTTATACATGATAAATGAATTTAAAATTTATTTCGGTTTTTGTTTTTAAAGTTATAAATAATGACAAAGATCAATATTTTATTTAAAACTTGACGGTTTTTGAGGCGAAAAAATATCAGGATGTTAACGAACATCGAGTGCACAGACCGGGCTTGAATTTCGGGCGACGAGATTTGGAACAACACTTATAGAAACGCCAACTGACGAATATCAACCATATTTTGCGTATCAACCGATCTTTTGAAGCAAAAAATTGTTTCATTTTGCAATCAAAAATTTTGCTTATGAATTGGCTTGTCCCCCGCGTTTCAAAACGCTATCTTTTGCTTGTTGCAGCCCTTGTTTGGACGGTAGCCGGAAGTATGTTGCTTTTTCGGGGCTTCTTAACCAGTCACTTTCAGGAAACCCATTGGAGCGCAAAACTTGCCTTTTGTGTCATTGGCGGTTTATTATTTTACCGAGTCATGTTCGACAAAATATCGTCGAAACATGTAAACCGAATCAAATCGATGGTTAGTGAACGACCGGTGATTTTTTCTTTCTTTAATTTACGAAGCTACCTGATGATGTTTTCGATGATTACCCTGGGAATAACCCTCAGACTATCAGGAGCGGTAACTCCGGCACATTTGGCTATGGTTTATGTTACAATGGGAATTCCGCTACTGATGTCGTCTATCAGGTTTTATTATACTTTTTTTCGCTCCTGAAGATTAGGGCTTTAACGCTGTTATAATCAACGGCAGGCTTTTTTCGGTTAACGCTTCGCCGCCAAAACTTCCACAAGTTTCGATTGATGTGAAACCTGCTTTTTCCAGTATTTTCTGAAGCTTTTCTTTTCGGATAGCAAACAATTTCGCGGTGTTTCTGATTTCCTGCCCCGTTGATTTTACGATAAGTTTCGTATTGAAATCAATCCATTCCGAGCCTTCAGTAAACTCATAACTCCTTTCGAACCGCACTTCTTCGTTATCGATTAAAGGAAGTTCCTTAACTTTATGATCCAGAATATAATCATAGTTCAGAATTTGTATGGCAAATTTTCCTTCTGAAGCAAGAATTTTAAAAGCTCCTTGAATAAATTTCTGAACATCGGTTTCCGAAAGCAAATGAACCAGTGTATTTCCGAAACAAATGACGGCATCGAAATACGATTCGGGGAAATGAACATCAATTTGCAACATATCAAGTTGTTCAAAAACCGGGAACATATCATCTTCCGATTTGCTTCGGTTGGCTAATTGTATCATTTGCCCATCGTAATCGAAAGCCCAGGTTGGAAATCCGAAATGAGTAAGAGCCAGAGCCAGTTCGCCGGTTGCACAACCCACATCCAGAACACGGGCGCCGTTGTAGGGTAAAACATGCTTCAAAAACTCGATCTGAATTGGATTGAAAGGAAAAATATGCTGATAATAAGGCGCAATACTTGTATAAAATGAATAAGACATGATTTTTTGTTTTCGATTTAACTATTTACAATTGCATTATTTGAATTGACTGTCTGCTAATTTCCACGCATCTAATTTTTATTGATCATTCATTTCCAGCTCGTTACTTCGGATATTCTATTCTTACATGATATATGCTCACGAGTTTGTCGAGTAATGTTTTCTTAAGTATCGTAATATCCCGCAAAGTAAGATTGGCATCAATCAACTGGTTCGATCTGATTTTTTGCTCAACCAGGTTATCAATCATTTCACGAAACGAATCAGCAGTTTTTTCTTTAAGACTATGCGCTGTTGCTTCAATGCCATCGGTTAGCATAACCACAGCGGTTTCTTTGCTGTGCGGCAACGGTCCAGGATACGAAAAGCGGCTGGTATCAACATCAACTCCGGGATTATCGATCATGTACTTTTTGTAAAAGTAGTTTGATTGAGTGGTTCCATGATGCGTTGTAATAAACAAGGTCAAAACTTCGGGCAATTTATATTTTCGGGCCAAAATTACACCTTTTGTCACATGATCGATAATAATTTCGGCGCTTTTGAGGTAGTCCAACTGGTCGTGAGGATTTATTCCTACTGCCTGATTTTCAATAAAATATTCGGATTTATATGTTTTGCCAATATCGTGATACAGGGCTCCGGCATACACCAAATACGGATTTCCGCCAATTCGCTGAATAACCGAAACCGACATATTGGCAACTTGCAACGAATGCTGAAATGTCCCGGGAGCCTCCTCCGCCAGCTTTTTGAGCAATGGTTGATTGGTATTCGACAATTCGAGTAATGTTAAATCAGAAACAAATCCAAAGGCTTTTTCAAAAATATAAATAAGCGGATAAACAATAAAAATTGAAAGCGAACTAAATCCAAACCATTTAAGGTTCAGCCAGTTAATAGTTTTAAGACTTCCTTCCTGAACCAGTGACATCGAAACAAAAACTACCGAATAGGCCAGAAATACGCCAAATGCCGACAATACAAGATGTGATCTTTTGTGAAATCTTTTCAAACTGAATACGGCGATAATACCCGCAACCATTTCAAGAAGAATAAACTCGTAACTATTTGGAGCAAAGTAACCTATAAGTAAGCAAGTAACCATTAGCGAAAAAATAGCCGTTCGCGAATCGAAGAAAATACGAACCAAAATCGGCAGAATAGCCACCGGAACAATGTAAATACTTAGCGATTCAACTTTCGTGGCAAAAGCGGCCATCAGTACCATGCTAACCATCATGAGCATGATAAATGTCAGCTTACTTTTGTGCTCGAATAACTCTTTTCGGAAAAAGAACAGGTAAAGAAACATAAGTGCGATTACGGAAGCAATTACGATGAGCCTTCCGGCAATAACCAGGAAGTATTCGATATTGTCGCCCCGCCGGGTTTCGTATGCTTTTTTTAATGATTCGAGTATAAAAAATTTCTCAGTACCAATTAAATCACCCTGAAAAATAATGCGTTCGCCAGCTTGTATCATTCCTTTTGTTGACGACAATTCGTCAATCAGCTGCTTGCGTTCTTTCTGATTAAGTTGATCGTCGTAGCTAAGATTGTCAGTAATAAAATCGCCCAAATTGATTTTATGAGTAAAATCCGGGTAAAATTTGCCACTCAATTTTCTGATGGTATCGTTTAACTCAAGATATGCCGACTTAATTGAGTTTACTTTGCTCAACGGCACTTTTAACGCCTGATTTCCTTTAATTTGGCGCATCTCCGATTTTCCGTACAAGTCTTTATACGTGGCTACGGATTGGGCCAAAATGCCATTGTCATATATTCCTCTTAGTATTTTTGTTAAATCCGACGTTGGCAATGCCGTTCTGAAACCTGTATTAACATCTCCAAATTTTCGGATGGCATTTTCGAACTCACTGGCTTTTACAATCCCGACTAAGGTGTCAATTCTAAAATAAGGGGTATAAGTCGCTAAAATTGAATCGCTTTCCTGCTTAATCTCAGCATCCGATTTTAAAATTGCAAAATTGAATGGAGCAATCAGCGTTTCGTGCCGCCACGGGCTTCCTTTTTGAAATTCGTATTTAAACCGGCTTTCGCCCGGAAATACCAGAAAGATTATACCAATTCCGGCAATAAATACCATTGAGAGGTAAAAAAGATGGTATGAATAGTTCAAACGGGTTAATAACTTTTTCATAAGTTCTGGTATTTGAAATCTACTGCAATTTAGAAAGTAACTGTTAAGTTTTATCTTTGATAAACTAAAAATTAATAAAATCTTCGAAAGTTTTGGTGAATCAGGCTGATGGTATCGCTTAAGCTTAGTTGATTTAAATAGTCTGTTAATACTTCACGCTATGAACTATGGTATTTCAGGATTAAGTGTTATCCCGGTTCGTCGGGAACCAAGCGAGCAAAGCGAAATGGTTACTCAAATTCTTTTTGGAGAGCACTTTATCGTCAACGAAGTTATGCTGGGCTGGGCAAATATTCGCCTGGCATTCGATGGTTGCGAGGGTTGGGTTGACCTGAAGATGATTACGCCATTAGCTGAAAAAACATATCAAAAAATTGACAACTCTCCTTTTGCCGTCACTACCGACATTTTCAACATTGTTCCGCTAACAAGCGATCAAACAGTTATGATTGTAGCCGGAAGTACGTTGCCCTGCTGGAGACCAAACCTGAAAGAATTCACCTTACAGTTCCAGTCGTTTTCTCACGCCGGAAATGTCACTTACCGCAAACCGACGAATGTTCGGAAATTGATCATTGATCAGGCACTGAAATACTACAATGCTCCGTATTTATGGGGCGGGCGCTCGTTGTTGGGCATCGACTGCTCCGGCTTAACCCAGATTATCTACAAAATGGCAGGAATCAAAATTCCTCGCGAAGCAAGCCAGCAGGTTCATTGCGGAAAAGCGTTGAGCTTTGTTGAAGAAACAAAACCCGGCGACCTGGCATTTTTCGACGATGAAGAAGGCCGGATTGTGCATGTTGGCATCATTTGGGAGAAAAATAAGATCATTCATGCGTCGGGGCAGGTTCGTATCGACAATGTTGACCAATTTGGCATTTTTAATGCTGATACCAAACGTTACACACATCAGATGCGTGTAATGAAGCGAATTATTAAAGATTAGGAAATTCGGGTATTTGAAGACGAAGAGTTGAATGGTTAACATAGTCATATCGTTGCATGATTGGACAAACAATTCGACAATTAAGCAATTAACCATTATCAAACCCGCATCTCGTAATCTGCAATGTTTTTTTATTCGTTTTTAACTCATAATATAATAATTCAATGTTCACTTATTCGTATCCGCGTCCGGCAGTTACAACCGATGCTATTTTAATTAGTCCGGCCAAAACCGTTCTTTTGATTGAACGGGGCCGGGAGCCATACCAGGGCACCTGGGCACTCCCTGGTGGTTTTATAAATATGGATGAAGAATTGAAAGTTGCCTGCCAGCGGGAACTGGAAGAAGAAACCGGAATTTCAGGAGTAGAAATCGCCCAGTTTAAAGCCTATGGTGGTGTTAACCGCGACCCGCGACATCGAACTATTTCTATTATTTTTTATTGTTTTACTGATTCAGAGATTCAACCTACCGCAGGCGACGATGCTGCAAATGCCCAATGGTTTTCGATCGACGATTTACCTGAATTGGCATTCGATCACGGACTTATTTTAGATGAATTTAGAAAAGAGATTTTGAGCAAAGAATAAACAAAAACTGCCAGCCTCACAGCCAGCAGTCTATTATCTAAAATCTATTATCTTTAATCTTACTCAAAGTTCTGAACTCCTGCAACTTCGGCGTTTCGGTCAACTTTCTTGATCAGCCCTTGCAAAACTTTGCCCGGACCAATTTCGGTAAACAAAGTTGCGCCGTCGGCAATCATGTTTTTTGCTGTCTGTGTCCATTTTACAGGTGCTGTAAGCTGGGCAATCAGGTTTTGTTTAATTACAGCCGGATCGGTTGTTGGAGCTGCATTTACATTCTGGTAAATGGGACAAACCGGCATCGAAAAAGGTGTTGATTCAATAGCGGCAGCCAGTTCTTCGCGGGCCGGTTCCATCAGTGGAGAATGGAATGCACCACCAACTACAAGTTTCAATGCACGTTTGGCCCCACGAGCTGTCAGTTCGGCACAGGCTTTATCAATTCCGGCGATAGAGCCAGAAATTACCAATTGCCCCGGACAGTTGTAGTTAGCCGGAACAACAACTTCATCAATCGAAGCACAAACTTCTTCAACCACGTCGTCGTCGCAACCAACAATAGCAGCCATTGTTGAAGGTTCGATTTCGCAGGCTTTTTGCATGGCTTGTGCACGTTTCGATACCAGGCGAAGCCCATCTTCAAAACTTAAAGCGCCACAGGCTACTAATGCTGAAAATTCGCCCAGTGAGTGTCCGGCAACCATTTCAGGCTGAAAGTTTTCAAGAGTTTTAGCCAGTAAAACCGAATGAAGAAATATAGCAGGCTGGGTTACTTTTGTTTGCTTTAAGTCTTCCTCAGTTCCTTCGAACATGATATTGGTAATACTAAATCCCAAAATTTCATTAGCTTTTTCGAAAAGCTCTTTGGCCAAAGGCGATTTCTCATAAAGATCTTTACCCATTCCGGAGAATTGAGCGCCTTGTCCCGGGAAAACATATGCTTTCATCCGTAAATAATTTGATTTTTAATTGCCGGATGGAACTCGCATGTGAGATTTTCACCCGTATTTATATTTAACGAACATGCTCGTTTCATAGTTTGTGTTTTTAATTTTTAACGGCGGCAAATATAGCACTTTTAGCTGGTTAAATTCAACGGGGGTCAGAACGGCAAATCATTGCCCGAGTCGTCCATTGGTTCCGGCGGAATATCGCCAACCGAAAATTCAGGAGGAAAATTGCGGGCTGGGCTTGCCTGAGCTGCATTTTCAATTTTCCATGCGTTGATATTGTGGTACCATTTCCCGTTAAAGTCGCGCGATTCAACTGTAAAAAACACTTCGATTTCGGTTCCTTCCGAAATTCCGTTGATCAACGATGTTTTATCGCCAAATAATGTGAAGCAAATTTTCTTTGGGAATTGCTCATTAGTTTCAATAACAAAATCTTGCTTGCTCCATTCTTTTCCAGCCTTACTAACGCCCGATTCGGGTCTCAGTTTTTGGATCAGAGTTCCTTTTACCTGCATGCTCATGATGTAATTTTTTCGTGTTCAGAAATAAAAAACACCCTTGTATGGGCATACAAGAGTGTTTTTGCTTGGTTATTAAAGAATTATTTTTTTACAATCTCCAATAATTCAACTTCAAAAATAAGAGTTGAGTTTGGTTTAATGTCTTGTCCGGCACCTCTTTCGCCATAACCCAACGATGCTGGAATGTAAAGTTTCCATTTTGAACCAACCGGCATAAGTTGCAAAGCCTCTGTCCAACCCGGAATAACCCGATTTACAGGGAAAGTAGCAGGTTCTCCGCGTTCGATTGAACTATCAAATACTTTACCGTCGATAAGTGTTCCTTTGTAATGACATTTTACTTCATCTTCAGCTTTTGGTTTTGGGCCGGTTCCGGCTTTGATAATTTCGTATTGCAATCCGCTTGCCGTTGTAACAACTCCTGATTTAGTTTTATTTTTTGCAAGGAATTCTTCACCTTCTTTTAAGTTTTTGTCGCCTTCGGCTTTCGAAATCTGGCCAAAGAACTTCTGAATAATTTCATTGGCATGTTGGGGTTTAATTTTGACCGAATCGCCCAAAAATGCTTTTTCAAAAGCTGCAATCAAAATCTTCTTGTCGAGTTGATCAACGCCGGGAGCTGATTTCATTTGCTGTTTATTGTTTTCGCCAATAAGTACACCTAATGCATAAGCTGGCAGAGTCGTTCTTAGAGGTAAGTTTTACATCACCTTTTGTTCCTGAATTCTGACATCCTGCAACGCCCACAACAAAAATAAGGGCTGTTGAGTAAAATAATGTTTTTAACTTCATCTGTTATATTTAAATAATTAAACAATTTTTTTGGTTTGTAACATCGAATCCTGCTTTTGCTTTAAACTGAGAATCAAGTATTAGCAAAATCAAAATTTCAGGGTACGAATATAGTCTATTTTTTAAAAGGACTACGGGTTTACAAAAGCTTTTTCCCCCTTAATATTTCCTTTTTGCCCGGAGGGTCCAGGTAATCGCTCCATGAACAGGCCCGTTGAAGCAAATGTGCGGCGAACCGAACCTTTGGCGCAATAAGTAACCAAAATACCATTGTCGCGAACACATTCACTTACTTTACTGATTACCTCGGACGACCACATTTCGGGTTGCTTATTGGGAGCAAATGCATCGTAATAAACCAAGTCAATATCCGCGCAACAATCTAACTCGCATGTAATTAAATCAGCCTGTATTTTGTGAAGTTGAAAATTGGGCGTAATTTGAACATCATTATTCCAGGGCGATTGAAGAATGTCGTCCCAAAGGGTTGCATATTCGTTGAAATCACCTTCGGAGTTAGTTTCAGCTTTTTATATTCAGCTTCGGCTAAAGGGTATTTTTCGATGCTGAAATATTTCGCTGAAATAGCATATTTTTTACAGTAAATAGCTGTTAAAAAGGCATTTAATCCGGTTCCGAAACCAACCTCAAGTATGTTTATTTCCTTATTTGCAAATTGCAACAATCCATTGTTGATATAAACATGCAACGATTCCTGAACAGCACCATGAGTTGAATGGTAATGTTCATCCATCTCGGGAATGTAAATCGTATGCGAACCATCTTCGGTTATGACGAATTCTTTGTTCATTATAAAATAAATAAGAATAAAAGCAGGACAAAATAACTAAATTTGTGCCGCCAAGAAAAACAGAATGCAATGCTTCTAAAAATTTATGAAGAAAATCCCAATCCTAAAGATGTCAGACGAGTTGCTGATGTTTTGCGAAATGGCGGAATAATCATCTATCCAACTGATACCGTCTATGGAATGGGATGCGACATTACCAATCAAAAAGCGGTAGAAAAAGTCGCCCGATTCAAAAATGTTTCGGTTGAAAAGTCGAACTTCTCTTTTATTTGTTCCGACATGAGTCATTTATCCGATTTTTCGAAACCCGTTCCGAATCAAACATTCAAGCTCTTAAAAAAATATTTGCCCGGGCCATTTACGTTCATTTTAGATGCAAACAGCAATGTTCCGCGCTATTTCAAAGGAAAGAAAAAGTCGGTAGGAGTTCGGATACCCGACAATTCGATTATCATTGAAATTGTTAAAGAATTGGGTAATCCGATTATGTCAACTTCAATACATGATGAGGATGAAATTATTGAATATTCGACTGACCCTGAACTGATTCACGAGCGTTTTGCCGACATTGCCGATATGGTGGTGGATGGCGGATATGGTGGAAATATTCCATCGACGATTGTTGATTGCACGGGCGATTACCCGGTTGTTGTTCGTCAGGGTAAAGGCATTTTTGAAGAATAATACAAACGATATGGTTAGCAAAGAAAAAGTAACATATTCAGCTTTTTACGAAAGATTTTCGGCATTGACTGATGATCGGATCATGGATATTTTGAAAAACCAGAACGATTACCAGGACGCCGCCCGTAATGCTGCCATTCAAATTGCAACCGAGCGCGCCCTGATTCATTCGTCCGACGACCTTCTTGGATCTGAATTTCAAAACAGTCGCTCGACACAACGAAGTCTTTTCCCTTCCATGCCAAACGAATTATCATCACAACCGGCTATTAGGTAGTATTTTCCGCTTTCTATTCGTTTTCTCGCTATTACCTGTTATTTATGGCGTTATTCAATACGCAAAGGGTAATTTAAATTTTGCAATAGCGGCTATTGGCTCCGGTTTAATTTGGTTCGCTTTGGTTTTCCTGATGAAACGTTCAGGTAAAACGACATTTATTTTTCCGCTCTTTGCTTTACTCTTCATTGTCGGGCTTTTTCTTGGGTATAAGCTTATCAACCAGTCACCATTTAAGTTTATGGACATTTTTATGCTTTTAGTTGGAATTCTGCTGCCATCGTATTTCTTGTTTTATGCCAGGAAACTCCTTCTTTCAAAATAAGTTTTCCCTCGTTCTCGCCTAAATCATTCCTGAAAAGAATTAATTCACCTAAAGAAATCTGTCGTTCATCGATAAGATTTCAAATTTCCGGTGCATTGAACTTAGCTTTGATTCAGAATTAATAAAAATCTGAATCGTATGTATTTACTTCGAATTACAAGTTTAATATTTGCCTTGGGCGTTTTGGTGTCGAAATTATTTGCAGAACCGGTAATGCCCGTGCAAATGGCAGGCGATGAACCTAATGTTCGAACATACAATATACAGCCTTTTACAAAAATCTACATCGAAGGTGCATTTAAAGTGGTACTCGAACAGGGAGCTCAATCGGGTCTGAAAATAAAAACTGACGAATCGAATTTTAAGTACATTGAAGTACAGTCGAGTATCGAAACCTTAAGTTTGAAGATTTCGAAAAAGCATTTCACCTCGATGAATTGGTTTTGTATGTGACTTTTAAAGACCTGGAGAAACTCGAGATTGAAGGCGGAGTAAACCTCGAAACAAAGGGATATATTGATTTAAAGGATTTTAGCCTCAGAGTTGAAGGGGGAGCTACCGTTGAAATGAACATGAAGGCAAATAGAGTTGATGTTGTGGGCGAAGGCGGAGTAAAATTCGAATTTGATGGAGTTGCCGAAGAATTAACTGCCCGTATTTCGGGTGCCGGTTATTTGGATGCAATTGACTTTAAAACAAAAAAAATGTGATATCAGGATAGAAGGAGTTGGGGCCGGAAGTGTTTATTCAACCGAATCGCTTAATGCAACAATCAGCGGAGTTGGTAAAATAAGATACAAAGGCGAACCTAAAATATTCAAAAAAATAGAAGGAGTTGGAGTAGTTTCTCCGGATTAAATAGTTAAAATTTGTGGTTTATTGAGAAAAGGCTGTCAGATTGATGGCCTTTTTTGTTGCCTGCCGTTGTTGAACCAAACAGCTTCCCGAATGTTTAACTTAAACAAGCTATCGCGTAATCTTATAGAATTGTTTTAAATTATATTTCAATAAGTTAGATTAAATTTGTTTATTTTTTATTTTAAAACAGTAAACAATTTCAACTGGCTCATGTTTAGTATATCATGATTTTAATTGGGGAGGTTAGACTATGAAAGTAAATGGATTTTTAAATACAGAAACAACACGCCCGAAAGTACACGGGAATAATCAGGCATCAAATACCCGCAACAATTCGGTTCACGAAATGATTGGCGACAACCACGTAGCAACTTCGCTTGAAACACCCATGCGCGACGATGCTTTTGTTTTGAGCGACGAGCAAAAAATGGTTTTAATCGAAGATAAGTTTCGCGACATTATGAATATTCTTGGGCTGGATTTGAATGACGACAGTTTGAACGGGACTCCGCATCGGGTAGCCAAAATGTTTGTTAAAGAAATTTTTTCAGGGTTAAATCCCGAAAATAAGCCCAAAATATCGGTATTCGAAAATAAGTTCAAGTATGGCGAAATGCTGGTTGAACGAAACATAACGATCAATTCAACCTGTGAGCATCATTTTCTGCCCATCGTTGGTAAAGCTCACGTGGCATATGTTTCGAGCGGACAAGTTATTGGTTTGTCGAAGATTAACCGTGTAGTCGATTATTTTGCCAGAAGGCCGCAGGTACAGGAGCGAATGACCGTGCAAATTGCAAATGAATTAAAGAGAATACTTAAAACACAGGATGTTGCCGTAATTATTGATGCCAAACATCTTTGTGTTTCGTCGCGCGGAATTCAGGATGAAGGTAGTTCGACTGTAACCGCCGAATATGGAGGAGTTTTTAAAGATCCGCACAGAAGAGATGAATTTTTGAAATATGTGTCTATAAATCAGTAAATTATAATTTCATGGCATTTAATTAAAGACCTTTCTGTTTGATAGAGAGGTCTTTTTATTTTTTTCTGGCTCCAATAAAACTTTATTTTCATTTCTTTTGCAAGAAAAACACGACATGGACGGAACAAAAAGAGCTAATGTTAAACCAGGTATTGAGGTGTTGATCGTACAAAAACATCATCAATTTTCGGGAGAATTAACCCAGGGTTTTGTAAAAGACATTCTAACCAACTCGGCCAGTCATCCGCACGGGATTAAAGTGAGGCTCGAAACAGGAGAAGTTGGCCGGATAAAAGAAATCATTGTAGATTGATAACCCCCAAAGACTTATACATGTGAAAATTATATCGACGAATATCGGCGAACCAGTAATTGTCGAATGGCGCGGGCAAAATGTGCAAACTGGTATCTATAAATACCCAACTGACCGACCTGTCGTTTTGGGAAAGGAAGATGTGGCAAGTGATCATGTCATAGATCGTCGGTATCACGGAGGTGTTGATAAAGCCTGCTATATGTATTCTGCTGATCATTACCCGTTTTGGCAACAGCGGTATCCAAAAGTCGCGCTCAGCTGGGGTATGTTTGGCGAAAATCTTACGGTTGAAGGTTTGAATGAATCGTTGGTTTGTATCGGCGATCAATATCAAATGGGTACTGCCCTGGTTCAGGTGACACAACCACGCCAGCCTTGTTTTAAACTTGGAATCAGGTTTTGCGACCAGGAAGTAGTTTCCGATTTCTGGGAATTACCCTATCCTGGAGTTTATATTAAAGTTCTGAAAGAAGGTATAGTTAAGCCCGGCGATCAGGTTAAGCTCGTTTTTAGAAACAACGAAAGCCTTTCAGTAGCAGAAGTATTTTCGTTATTCAGACAAGAAGGGAATAATCAGGGCAAAATTAAAATGGCGATTTCTGATAGTAACTTAGCTGCCTCGTGCCGCCGCGATCTCGAAAAACTACTGAACAAATAAAAAGCCGGATAGTACCGGCTCATATTCAATTGATCTTATGTTGTTTATGCTTCAGTATCTGTTCCCGGGTTTTGCTTCTGTAATTATTTTGGTCAGACTCATTGTGTTGCTTTTTGAATAACCCAAAAGCAAAAGAAACTATTGCACCTAAAATAAACAGCAACCCAAAATAGCTTTCAGGATTTGATAAAATTATGAAAATAAAAATTCCAATGGAAAAGAGGACTATACCGGTTAAAATCTGATAGCTTTTCACACGTAAATATTGTTGTTAATTTATTGAAATTTAAATGCGTACATAGTGGAACTCCATGCCACAAAAAAATTGTTTTCTCCACAAGATTTACATGACCTTTTGTGCCACCACCTTGAATATTGTTACCGTGGCATGTTCGTTTCATCAGCAAATAATTTATTTTTTATTATCTGATGGAACTCACATGTTGCTAAAAATTATTTTCATGGGTGTTTGCGTTACCGCGCAACATGTTCGTTTCATATTGATTCCCATAATTACTTTCGTTTTTTTGTTTGTTACGAATCCATATAAGAATCTGTTTCGTAATACGTTCATTAATTTACAAGAAATTCAGGATAGCGATTAAACAGCTTACCATATTATTACAACGGAATATTCCCGTGCTTTCTTGGAAGGTTTGATTTACGCTTATTGTGCGTCATTTGCAGCGCTTCAATAATTTTGCTTCTGGTATCCTGTGGCAAAATAATCTCATCAATATAACCGAGTGATGCAGCCCTGTAGGGATTTGCAAACTTATTGCGATAATCGAGAACCGCATTCGCTTTTTCGTCATCCGAAAGTTTTCCCCGATACAAGATATTAATGGCTCCGTCGGGACCCATAACTGCAATTTCGGCAGTAGGATAAGCCATATTCACATCGGCGCCAATGTGTTTACTCGACATTACATCGTAAGCGCCGCCGTATGCTTTCCTGGTTATCAACGTAATTTTTGGAACCGTAGCCTCGGCAAAAGCATAAAGCAATTTTGCGCCATGTTTTATGATCCCGCCAAACTCCTGAGCTGTTCCTGGTAAAAATCCGGGAACATCAACCAAGGTTACCAGTGGAATGTTAAATGCGTCACAAAATCTCACAAAACGAGCTGCTTTTGCCGAAGAGTTTATATCGAGAACACCAGCCAAATGAGCAGGCTGATTGGCAACAATTCCGACAGACTTGCCTGCCATTCGGGCAAACCCAACAATTATATTGGGTGCATAGTGAGGCTGTACCTCCATGAAATGCTCATCATCAATTATTTTCATGATAATGTCTTTCATATCATATGGTCTGTTGGGGTCGGCTGGCACAATCGAGTTTAACGATGGCTCTGTTCTATTTTCGGGATCGGTACAAACTTTTGCTGGAGGTTCTTCCATATTGTTTGATGGTAAAAAACTCATCAGTTCACGCACCATCATCAGCGTTGTTTCTTCGTCGTTTCCGGTAAAATGCGCAACTCCGCTTTTTGAAGCATGGGTTACAGCTCCGCCAAGCTCTTCTTTGCTTACATCTTCGTGGGTCACTGTTTTAATAACTTCGGGACCGGTAACAAACATGTGGCTCGTTTTTTCAACCATGAAGATAAAATCGGTAAGAGCTGGCGAGTAAACAGCGCCTCCAGCGCACGGACCAAGTATTGCGCTTATTTGAGGTACAACTCCCGAAAACAGAACATTGTTGTAAAAAATATCGGCGTAACCGGCCAAGCTTTCAACTCCTTCTTGTATCCGGGCTCCACCCGAGTCGTTGAGTCCAATCACCGGAGCACCCATTTTCACAGCTAAATCCTGAATTTTCAGTATTTTATCTGCATTTGTCCGGCTTAAGGTTCCTCCAAAGACGGTGAAATCCTGGGCAAAGACATAAACCAACCGGCCATCGATTTTCCCATATCCTGTAACAACCCCGTCGCCCGGAATTTTCTGTTTGTCAATTCCAAAATCGGTTGCCCGGTGTGTTACCATTTTATCTATCTCGTGAAAAGTTCCGGGATCAAGAAGCATTTCAACACGTTCCCTTGCTGTTTTTTTTCCTGAGCTATGCTGTTTTTCAATGCGCTCTGCACCGCCTCCCGATTCAGCTTGCTGATTTAACGTCTCAAACTGATCAAATTTGGCCTGTAAATCCATAACTTTTTGTTTTAAATGATTTCGATTAATACTTGATTCGCGTCTATCGTGCTTCCTTCCACTACGTGTATTTTCCCAATTTTTCCATCTCTGGGCGCTTTGTATTCGCTTTCCATCTTCATTGCCGAAATGGTTATTAGTGTATCGCCCATTCTCACGTCATCGCCTGGCGCTACCTGTATTTTTACAACCTTGCCTGGCATTGGGCATATAATCGCATTTTCGGAACTTAACGGTGAAATACCGGAACGGTTTCGGCGATACCGGGATTCAGCATCAATGACCTCAACATCGTATGTATCGTAAAGCGTGTATGCCGTGAAAAATTTTGGTTTCGATTGTGGCACAAGTTCAATGTTAAACGAACGGCCATTCGCAAGGATCGAAAAAATTCCTTCGTCGTTGTGCATCAGGTCAACCTGGTAAATTTTATCGTCAACCTTTATTTCAAGCAGGTTCTCAAATTGCTTCAGCACTTCAACGCTGGCAATTCGCTTATCAATTCTTATTTCAACTGACATAGTTTAAGAAGATTATAAACGTTCAAAGTTTTTCTGATAGGTATATTTTTTCCACCTGTTTTGGGCCGGGTACATGGCCTTGGATGTTTGCGAAATGTTCAACCGGTCGAGGTATTCAATGTAAGCAGCAATGATGATCATATCCTCGCAGTTTTCGGGGCATTTGGAATCTGAGAGCAGCGTCGATTTGTGCTTTTCAATGAAGTTGGTATCGTAGTCTCCGTTTTTAAAATCGTCATTGTCCATGATCCGTTCCAAAAACTTAATCGATGTTTTTACACCTGTAATCTTGTATTCATACAACGCTCTCTTCATCCGGGCTATGGCCTCTTCCCGGTTCTCAGCCCAAACAATCAGTTTTGAAATCATTGAGTCGTAGTAAATCGGGATTTCATATCCTTCATAAACATAACCGTCAGTACGAACTCCAAATCCTAATGGCTCGGTAATGTTGTAAATCTTTCCGGGATTTGGCATGAAGTTATTTTCCGAATCTTCAGCATACACCCGGCATTCAATGGCATGTCCCGACTGGCGCAAATTTTCTTGTTTTATCAATAATGGGTGACCTTCAGCAATTAATATTTGCTGCTTGACCAGATCGATACCAGTAACGCGCTCGGTAATCGGATGTTCTACCTGAAGACGGGTATTCATCTCCAAAAAATAGAAATTATGGTCGTTATCAACCAAAAATTCAATTGTACCGGCGCCTTCATAATTCACTGCACGAGCCGCTTCAACAGCGTACTTACCCATCTTTTCGCGTAGTTCCGGAGTAAGTAAAGGCGAAGGTGTTTCCTCGATCATTTTCTGATGGCGACGTTGAACAGAGCATTCTCTCTCAAACAAATGCAAAAAATTTCCATGCGAATCTCCAATAACCTGGAATTCGATATGATGCGGCGAAGAAATGTATTTTTCGATATAAATTGAGTCATTCCCGAACGACGATTTTGCTTCGGAACGTGCCGCCCGAACCAGCGAAACAATATCTTTTTCGTCCGTTATTAAGCGCATTCCTTTTCCGCCACCGCCAGCCGCAGCTTTTGCCATAACCGGCAATCCGATCTGCTTTATAACTTCAATGGCTTCCTTCTCTGTTTTAATACTCTCCGTTGTTCCAGGTACCACCGGAACCCCGGCTTCTATCATTGTGAGGCGAGCCTGAATTTTGTCGCCCATTTGGTTTATAACATCCGGAGATGGGCCGATAAACTTTATACCGTTTTCGGCGCATTTTTTCGCAAATGCCGCATTTTCCGACAAAAATCCATACCCGGGATGAATAGCGTCAACCTCTGCTTTAAGCGCCACCTCGATAATTTTATCAGCTTTTAAATAACTTTCTGTTGACGATGACGGGCCGATGTGATAAGCTTCGTCGGCATACCTGACGTGTAACGAGGTCCGGTCAGCATCAGAAAAAACAGCTACCGTCGAGATACCCATTTCACGGCATGTTCTCATTATTCGTATAGCAATTTCACCTCTGTTCGCGATCAGGATTTTCGAAATTTTTCCCATTTTTTAGCTTTATGATTCTTCTTTCTTAAATTTCATTTTCAAACTCGACTCTGTAAAACCCGGTAAAATCAATTATATGAAAGCCATATAGATAAGTATTTTAGGATTCTGGTTTATTTTTTGATGATATATATCAACCTAAATAAATTGTTATTTAAGACTTACAGCTCTTTTTTCAAATTATTTACCTTCGGAACGGATTATCCTTTTGTTCATTTTTCTTAAAAGCAACCTTTGACTTATCGATCAAAGCATTCATATTCAGTAAATTAATTTTTAAGTCAGGCATTAGGAATCAAGTACTTATTTCGACTGTTCAAAACAGTTATAAAACCAGCATTCTGTGAAAATGTTTATTTGCAGATTTTAAATTTATTGACATTTTATAAGTTAACATATATGGAATTGGTATATTTAATTATATTTGCTGAACTTAACGTATTGAGATGCAATTTACTCTCACTTGTTTCTTACTATTGTTGCTTTTAACCGCCGGTACTGTTTTTTCGCAAACAAGTACAGAATACCATCTTTCTTCTGATTCATCTGTAAATAAATTAGCTAGTTTGCACCGAATTTATATGGCCACCAGAATTGACAAACGGCCACGCATTGATGGAAAACTAAACGATGCCTGTTGGGAAAACGGAGTGTGGGATGGCGGCTTTATTCAACAAATACCCAAGCAGGGAAAACTTTCGACGCAAAATACCTTGGTTAAAATTTTGTACGACGAGAACAATATTTACGTGGGATTCAAGTGTTTTGACAAAGGCGAAATCAGATCAATTTTAAGCCGACGGGATGTCGATGTTTCGGCGGGTGACATTGTGGGAATTGCTTTCGACTCGTACAACGACAATCACACAGCATACGAATTCAATTTAACCGCTGCCGGGCAAAAAATTGATATGGTTCACCTTGGCGCCGACAACCTTGATTACAATTGGGATGCAGTTTGGGATGGCAAAACTCAGGTTACCGATAGTGTGTGGAATGCCGAATTACAAATCCCATTTTGCCAGTTGCGCTTTTCTCCGGGCGAGAAACAAGTTTGGGGAGTTCATATCTGGCGATGGATTGACCGGAACAACGAGACCGATCAGTGGAAACTTATTCCGGTTGACGCCCCTGCAATGGTTTATTTATTCGGCGATTTAAAAGGAATTGAAGGAGTTAAGCCCAAAACGAACTACGAATTTTTGCCCTATGTAAACTCAAGCTACAACACGAACCCGGCGTTGCATAACCCCAATAAATATGGTGCCGGGCTGAATGGTAAAATTGGTCTGAATTCGGGCTTAACGCTGGACTATGCCGTAAATCCCGATTTCGGTCAGGTAGAATCCGATCCGGCTGTGTTGAATTTAACCTCTTACGAAGTTTTCAACGAAGAGAAACGCCCGTTTTTTCTTGAGGGAAATTCGATTCTCGATTATTCAATAGGCAGTAGCGATATGCTTTATTACAGCAGGCGAATTGGCCATGAACCGAGTCTCTATTCCGACATTACCGATAATCTAACAGACAATCAAACGGTTAATGTTGCATCTAATGTACCGATTTTAAGTGCATTAAAACTGACCGGAAAAACAAGCAAAGGTCTCTCTGTTGGCGTTGTTCAAAGCTTTACGGCCAAAGAAAATGCTACAATATACAGCCCTTATTCGAAAACGGATACTGTTGTTGAACCCTTTACCAATTACATGGTGGGGCGTGTCAAGCAGGATTTCAATCATGGAAGTACTGTTCTGGGTGGAATGCTAACATCGACAATGAGGAGTATTAAAGATCAGCAGTTAAATTTTCTGCCTAAATCGTCAACAGTTGGCGGAATTGACCTGGAACATAACTGGAAAAACAGGAAATATTATATTGACTTTAAAGGCTTTTTTAGCGATGTAAAAGGTGATAAAGAAGCAATTTCTGATTTGCAGCTAAGCTCAGTTCATTACTATCAAAGGCCGGACGCAGACCATTTAGAATACAATCCGGATAGAACTAATTTATCTGGCTGGGGAGGTTATCTGAGCGGAGGAAAGAGAAGCGGACGCTTTAGGGCAATTGGTACACTCAACTGGCGCTCTCCCGGAATCGATTTCAATGATTTGGGTTATTTATACCAGGCTGATTTAATACAACAAATTTCTGATTTTACCTATAAAGTGAACAAGCCCAAAGGAATTCTCAGGAGTTACTATTTGCAGTTAACTCAGCAGCACGAAATGAGTTGGGCCAGAGAAACGACAATGGATCGTGTTAACTTACACGGATTTGTTCATTTTAATAACCTCTGGATGATGCACCTGAATATACGAAGCAATTTCAACATATTCGACACCAGAGAATTGCGAGGTGGCCCAATGTTGTACAAAGGCGCTTACAATACGATCCAATATACATTTCAGACCAATGCGGTAAAAAAATTCTACATGATTGTGGGCCCGTTGGTTGCCTGGTCGGCTGATAATAGCTACAAAGGATCAAGTTATTTGCTTCAGTTTCAATGGCAAATCAACAACAGGTTTAGTTTAATGGCTAAAACTGTTTTTAACGATGTAGCTGACGATAATAAATACGCAACCCGAATCACGGATGCAGAAAAAAAGGTACAATATCTGGTTGGGAGAATCGACAGAAAAACACTTTCGTCAACTCTACGAATTGAATATTACTTAACTCCCGAAATTTCGATTCAGTATTACGGAAATCCTTATGTTTCAGTTGGAAACTATTCTAAATTCCGGCAGGTTCTCGAAGGTTCTTCCCGCTCTTTTAGCAACCGGTATTCCGAGTTACAAGCTTCGTTGCAATCGAACGGACGGTATTTGGTAAGTAAAAATGGCACAACGCTTTACAATATAAAAAATCCTGATTTTAACTACCACGAATTCAAATCGAACCTGGTTGGCCGATGGGAATTCAGGCCGGGATCGACCTTATACCTGGTTTGGACCAATACGCGCGCAGCCTATTCTGGTCAGATTGGGCAATCGGCATGGAAAAGCTTTGGAAACATCTGGAATGAAAAATCGGAAAATGTTTTCATGATCAAATTGAGTTATTGGTTTTCTTTGTAATTCCTTTTCTTTGCACTGAATTTCTTAATGCGTAATCGTGAAACTGAACCAGTATATTCCTGTCTATCGGAAGAATCTAGCCTTAGCCATACCCGTTATTTTCTCTCAAATCGGACAGGTAACAGTTAATGTTTTTGATAACATTATGGTTGGGCATTTAGGGACAACCGAACTTGCCGCAGCTTCGTTTTCGTTAAACATTTTCCTGATAGGAATGCTGGCAGGCATGGGCATTACAATGGGTTTAACGCCCTTGGTTGGACATTCGATCAATTCGAATAGTCGCGAAAACACTTCGTGCTGGTTCCGAAATGGGTTACTTGTAAATTTTGTCACTTCCTTGTTTTTGGTAACTGCAATGGCCTCGGTCGTTTTATTTATGAGCCATTTCGGGCAACCCCGGGAAGTTGTTGAAAAAGCTGTCCCGTTTTATCTGCTGCATGTAGCCTCGTTAATACCCATGATGCTGTTTTTCTCATTTAAGCAATTCTTCGAAGGCTTGGGTAACACCAAAATTGCTATGGTCATTACAATCATTATCAATATTATAAACATTATACTGAATTATGGATTGATTTGGGGCAAACTAGGCTTTCCTGAATTAGGGCTCTATGGCTCCGGTGTTGCAACACTTATTGCGCGCACCTTGATGCCAATTTTGTTTTTTACAGTAATGCTGAACAAGCCAGGTTTGAAAGGATACCTGATCGACGCTTTTCGGTCGAAATTTGAAATTCAGCGGATTAAACAACTACTATCAATCGGAATGTCAATTGGCGGTCAGATGGTCATCGAAGTTCTGGCATTTAGCATGGGAGCCATCATGATGGGTTGGATTTCGAAAGAATCGCTTGCAGGGCACCAGGTAGCCATGAGCTTAGCATCAATGACTTACATGATTTCTGTTGGCCTGGCTTCAGGAACAACAATTCGGGTGAGCCATGCTTTTGGCGAAAACAATATTCCTGAGGTTAAACGTATCATTTATGCTTCCATTCACCTGGTGATTGCATTTATGACAACAATGGGTTTGTCGTTTGTTTTACTTCGGAATTACCTGCCGCTGTTATATACCTCTGATTTATCGGTTATTAAAATTGCATCAGGTTTATTGGTGGTTGCGTCTTTTTTCCAGATTTTTGACGGCATGCAAGTCGTTTTATTAGGCTCTTTGCGTGGAATAGCCGATGTGAAGTTACCGATGATTTTCGCTTTTTTTTCATACGTGATTGTAAGCCTGCCTGTAAGTTACCTGGTCGCTTTTGTTCTGAAAGCTGGTAATACCGGAATTTGGGTAGGCTTTGTTTTTGGGCTTTCAACTGCCGCCGTGTTGTTTGCCCTTCGATTGAGATACCGGATTAGGCTTGAATACCTGAAAATATCAGGTTCAACTGTTTCTTAGCTTCTGGTTTTATCCGAAAAAAAAAAGCAAATAGCTAATCCGTTCCTGAAGTTTTCAAGTACAAATTACTGTCGCCATAACTTAAAAAGCGATAGTTATCCTCCATTGCATGGTTATATATTTTGCGCCAGTCGTTGCCCAGGTAGGCCGAAATAAGTAAAAGCAAAGTGCTTTGTGGCTGATGGAAATTGGTAATTAAGCCATCAATTACTTTAAATGGATAACCCGGTGCAATAATAATTTGTGTCGATGCAGAAAGATGGTCAAGTTGATTTTTATCGAGCAGGTCAATTAAATATTCCAGTGCTTCCTTCAACGATAGATCCGCATCAATGTTTTGATAGGCTTCCCACTGCAAGACTTTCAGGTTTTCGATGTCAATATCAACGCTTTTTGATACCTGCAATCCCAGCCAGTAAAGGCTTTCGAGGGTTCGAACCGAAGTTGTTCCTACTGCAATTTTCTTTCCTGAATGAGTAATCAATTTTTGCAGAAAATCGCGGTTCACATACAAATGTTCGGAGTGCATTTCGTGCCCCGAAATAGTCTCGCTTTTAACCGGTTGAAATGTTCCGGCGCCTACGTGCAGCGTTAGTTCTGCCAGTTCATGCCCGCTTTCCTTTAGTTGGCAAAATACCTTCTCAGTAAAGTGCAAACCCGCTGTTGGCGCGGCAACCGAGCCTTTTATTTTGGAGTAAACAGTTTGGTAGCGCTCCAAATCGCTTTGTTCAGTCTCTCGGTTCAAATAAGGCGGAATGGGAAGCGACCCGACAACTTCAATAATTCGGGCAAACCCGATGTGCCGGTTATCCCAACTAAAGCGAATCAGGCTTTTATCGTCCTTATCGATCTGCTCAGCACAAAATTCAACATTTACGCCGTCAACTTCAATAACCTTGCGCAACAACTCGCCCTTCCATTTTTTCTGGTTCCCAACCATACATTTCCACACGCACGATTTTGTAGTCTGAAATGAAACCTGGTAATCAGCAGGTTCAAACGGATCGAGACAAAAAATCTCGATTTTTGCACCTGTTTCTTTCTTAAAATGCAACCGGGCCTGTATTACTTTGGTATTGTTAAAAATGAGCAGGCTGCCCGATGGCAAAAAGCCCGGCAAATTGACAAAACTTGCATCTTCGATGTTCCCATCTTTCCATACGAGCAATTTCGATTGATCGCGCTCGGCCAGCGGATATTTGGCAATGCGTTCCTCGGGCAATTCGTAAGAATAGTCGGCTATTGCAATCCCCGTAACTTTTTCAAGAAGACTATTTGTGTTTTTCATATCGTTTATCGGGTTGCAAAAATATCAATTCAGTTTCGTCAATCAAAGTATAAACCTGAACTATCATATTCTTTTATCTTGCGACTTGGTTCGAATATTATAGCTTTGTGCAAAATTTTTGAGCGATGATAAAAGTAGGTGATAAAGTTCGTTTTTTGAATGCTGTTGGAGGCGGAGTAGTAAAGTCGGTAATTAATAAAACCATGGTCAATGTTGAAGATTACGATGGTTTTGAAGTTCCGACCTTAATTAGCGAACTCGTGGTAATTGACAACTCGTTGACTCTTGAACCGGAACGCCGTTCGGCAAAACGCGATCTTTCGGTAAAGAAAGAAGAGACAGCTCCGGTGAAAGTACAACCCAAAGCCGAACCCAAATATGTAGCCGGAAAAGATACGCCCAGTTGTTACCTGGCATTTGTTCCTCAAAATGAAGCAAATCCGGTTGACGGCGAACTAAAGGTTTACCTGGTTAACGACAGCAATAACTTTGTGCTTTACAATTACAGTCACCTGAAAAATAAAATGTTCCGAAGTGTTGATTCAGGGAAAATGGCTCCAAACAGCAAACGGTACCTGGAGAGTTTTACCCGAATGGATTTAAATGAATTGCCCGATTTTCAGTTTCAGCTTTTATTTTTCAGGGAAGAATCGAGCAGTTTGGAAGCTCCTTTGGTAAAAAATATGAAGCTAAATCCTGTAAAATTCTACCGCCAGAACAGCTACGAAAAGACACGATATTTCGCGCAAAATGCCATTGTTTTCTCTTTGTTCGAGCCCAACCTGGAAACCGAAGTGGCTAAACTTACCGAAACGGAGCTAACACAAGCGATTACAGAAAAAGATGTGCCTAAAGTTGAAGTAAAAAGGGCAGCTTCGCCTGATTTGGTTGAGGTTGATCTACACATCCACGAATTGATTGACGATACCCGGGGCTTGGCAAACCACGAAATGCTCGAAATTCAGTTGGGGCGTTTCAGAAACGAAATGGAAACAGCCATTGCCAATGGAACCCGCCGGATCGTTTTTATTCATGGCATAGGAAATGGAACGCTGAAACAAGAGCTACGTAAAGAACTGACAACCAAATACAAGAAATATTATTTTCAGGATGCCAGTTTTAAAGAATATGGCTATGGTGCAACGATGGTCATCTTGAAAAATGCCTGAAAATTTTATCGGGATTCAACGAAATATGTCACCTACGATTCAGATTTTTGTGCGTCGTTAAAAAGATATACGTATATCTCAATCAAGTTATACGTATATCTCAAACGAGATATACGTATAAGTTAATTGAACCATATCATATTCCAGGTATTTGTAACTGTAACGCAAGTTGAAATCCGCCTGTTTTCCAACTTGCAACCGATCCGATTAATATTCTCCGAGTACGTCGGTTAGTACTTCGTAACCGGTTTCTGTTACCAAAATGGTATGCTCGAATTGGGCCGAAAGCTTTCCATCGATGGTTCGGGCAGTCCACTTGTCCAGTTTATCAATTACTGCACCAGCCCGGCCTTCATTAATCATGGGTTCAATCGTGAAAGTCATTCCCGGGCGCATTATTGGACCGGTATTTCTTCGCGAAGTATGGTCAACCTGGGGTTCTTCGTGAAAATCAACCCCCACTCCATGCCCGCAAAATTCATAAACCACGCTGTATCCTTTCGATTTGGCATACCGGCTGATGACAAACCCGATGTTGCCAACATAATTTCCGGGCTTCACCTGCTCAATACCCAGGTTGAGGCAATGTTTGGTTACTTCAATCAGGTCGGCGGCAACCGGCGAGATTTCGCCAACCGTGTACATTCTGCTGGTATCGCCGTAATAACCGTTCAGTATTGTGGTTACATCGATATTCAGAATGTCACCGTTTTTCAGTATCGTATTTTTTGATGGAATTCCGTGACAAATCACCTCATTCAACGATATACAGCTCGATTTGGGGTAGCCGCCATAGCCAAGCGTTGCAGCAATCGCCCCATTATCGCGAATAAATTCTACTATTTTTTCATCCAGGAATTCGGTTGAAACACCTTCCTGAACAAACGGGGCTATATATTCGAGCGCTTGCCCGGCCAGTTTACTGCTTTTCCTGATTCCTTCTATTTGTTCAGGAGTTTTTATGATAATTTTTGCCATGTTCTGTTAAATGTTTATGCAAAAGTCGTTAAATCGATTGGTTTTTCAAAACTGAACAATAGTTTTGCACAAAGGTTTAAAGCAAACTTTGGATATGGAAAAATTTCAGGAAAAAATCGTTATAAAATCATACCAAACCAATCAATACGGAAAAGCATCAATCTCTGCGCTTTTTCATATTATGCTCGAAGCGGCCTGGGCGCACGCCCAAATAATGGACTGGGGCTACGACGATTTGAAGAACAACAATCTTTTTTGGGTGCTTTCGAGGTTTTACCTTCAGGTTGAAAAATACCCGGCATGGCAGGACGAAATTACACTCAATACCTGGTCAGCCGGAACAGACGGAATGTATGCCTACCGCGAATACATCATCGAAGACAGCAAGGGCGAAATCATTCTGAAGGGCAGTTCAGCCTGGCTCATTTTAGACATGGACAGCAGGAAGATTTTCCGTTTGAGCGATTACAAAACGACTTTCCCAAAACGAATTGATCCGAATGCCTGTCGTAATCCCAAGCGGATTAAACCCGACCTTCATTCGGGGGATTTGAACTTTTATTCGGTTCTTTTCAGTGATTTGGACATTAACAAACACTTTAACAGCGTAAAATATGTAGAACGTGTTTTAGACGATTTTGGCATTGATTTTCTGAATGCGCATGAACCGGCAGAACTGGAAGTGAATTACCTGAAAGAAGCCATTGCCGGAGACTCGATTGCGGTTACCCGAACACAACTGTCGGAAGCCGAGTCGATGAATTGCCTGGTACGCGAATCGGATGGCGCTGATTTGTGCGTGATGCGGATGGTTTGGAGAGAGAGGCAATAAACTATGAAATGATTGTAGGCTCTGCTGCGATTACTTCGCCAGTCATTACATCAATATATAAGATGTAGTAAACATCAGTAACATGAATTTTCCAGGTTACAAACAATTGAATCTTATCGTCTGATTTAACCGGATAAATCTTTAATCCGTTGATTTGACAGGAAGCCAGCGCTTGGTCCGTGATTTTCGTTGGATGACTTTGTCCTGAAATATCGCTATGCCATACTGTTTGGTTTCTTAAAGTTGATTTTGCTTTTTCCTGATCGAAGTTGAAATGTTTCGGAATGTAAATATTTGGATACCAATTCCCTGTACAATAAACGATCTCACTGTTCTTAATGATTACTCTGATTTGTGCTCCCAGAACTTCGTTAGTGTCAATCTTTTGACTGCTTGTGCCGAAATACCAGTACAATGAATTGTCATAGAATCCGGTTTCCGGCCCTTGTCCTGCAAGGGTAAATGAATTAACGTCGTTAAGGCCAACAAAAGCCTTGTTTTGCATGCAAAAATCCTTAACTTTTTGGTTAGCGTCAGAAAGCGACAATGGATCAGTCACTTGGGGTTCTGATATATTTGAATTAAATTCGGTCACGTCGCAAAATCCAAATCGATTAAGTGACGTGTTTATGTACTTGTTTTGTTGCTGAAAAGTTAAACGCTTTTGGTTTAGGATCGAGTTATCCAACTCCTTTATTATAGTGGGATAATTGCGATCTGTTAATAAGTTGTCTTCTTTTTGGCATGAAAAAAGGAAAGCACAAAAGACGAACGAGAGAAAGATATTTTTTTTCATCGCTTAGTTTTGATGTCAGTATTTGGCTTTATAAAACAAAGGAATAGATGAGCAAAATAAGAATAAGGTTGCGTCGCACTATTCGTTATACCACTCTACAATCTTTGCAACTTTTTCTTCCTGAAGCATAAAGCTGTCGAGTCAGTGGATTTCGCGACGTTTTGCAGTTTCAAGCTGCGTTTCCTTCAACCGGTTTGATCTCGCTCAACTCTTTTGCTTTCAAAGCCTGTTCTTCTTCAAGATCGTAATCATTCTGTAGTCCAAGCCAAAATTTCGGTGAATTTCCAAAGAATTTGGAAAACCGGAGCGCTGTGTCAGCCGTTATTTTTCGGTTACCTTTTATTATTTCGCTGATTCTGGTTTGTGGAATAAATGTTTCTTTCGAAAGCCGGTAGGCCGAGATTCCCATCGGAATCAAAAATTCTTCTTTCAATATTTCGCCAGGATGTATATTTTTAAGTGTTTCCATTTTTTCTGAATTAGTGATAATCGGTAATTTGAACTTTAAAAGCGTCGTTGTTTTGCCACAAAAAAATAATTCTCCATTGTTCGTTTATTCTAATGCTATAAAATTCACCAAGTTTACCTTTAAGTTTTTCCAATCGGTTTGACGGTGGAATTCTTAAATCGATAATATCATGAGAACTGTTGATCATTCTGAGTTTTCTACGAGCAATTTCCTGAATTTCGGATGGCAGTTTTCTCGAACGAAATCCATTCCAAATTAGTTCAGTTTCCTTGTCGTCAAAATTTTTGATCATTTTATATACTAACGCTTCTTGCTACTAACGCCAAAGGTAAGCATTTGTTCTCAAAATAAAAACTACCCAACCTTATACCATTCCACAATTTTTTCAACTTTTTCTTCCAGAGGCATAAATCCGTCCATCCAGCGAATTTCGATGCCTTGCTTTTCCATTCGGCGAAACCAGGTCATCTGGCGTTTGGCAAACTGGTGAATAGCCACATTCAATCCGTCAAACATTTCCTGGTAGGTAAGTTCACCAGTTAAATGTTGAGTCATAAATTTGTATTCGAGGCCGTAATAGGTAAGCTGTTCGGGTGTAAGTCCGCTATCAAGTAACCGCTGAACCTCGTCTAACATGCCTTCTCGTAGGCGCTGACGAAGGCGCGTGGTAATGCGTTTGCGGCGCGTTTGCCTATCAAATTGCACCCCAACCACCAAACTTCGAATGTCGGGCATCCCGGTGTTGATTTCAGGATAAGAAAGGTAATATTCCTCGATTTCGATGGCGCGAATGGCGCGTTTCTCATTCTCAATATCGGTTTGGTTGTGTAACTCCGATTTGTATGTTTTCAAGATTTCTGTGAGTTCATTAAGCGATTTTCCTTCAAGTTTTTGACGCAACTCCTCGTTTAGCGGCACCTGGATGAGTTTGTAGCTTTTCAGCACGGCTTCAAGATACAAACCGCTTCCGCCGCACATTACCGGCAGTTTGCCCCGATTGGTAATATCTTCAAATACTTTCAGAAAATCTTTCTGGTACTCAAACACACTGTATTCATATCCGGCGTCAACAATATCGATAAGGTGATACGGAATTTGCTGGCCATCGATAGCGTAATCGGCAAGGTCTTTCCCGGTACCCAAATCCATTCCGCGATAAACCTGGCGCGAATCAGCCGAAACAACTTCGCCATCGAGTACTTTGGCTACATTAGCTGCAACACTGGTTTTTCCTGAAGCTGTAGGACCAAGTATGGTGATGAGATTATATTTTGTCATCTGCTTTAAATCTGAAGTTTTGATTCTGCAAAATAATGTATTTTTGCAACACCAAAACGAAAGTTGTCAACGACGAATGACTCATAAACAACAAAACATATCAATTAAAAATAAAAAAGCCTTCTTCGACTACGAGATTCTGGAGACTTTTTTTGCAGGTATTCAGCTGGCAGGCACTGAGATCAAATCAATTCGAGGTTCGAAAGCCAGCCTTGTCGATTCGTACTGTGCGTTCTGGGCCGACCAATTGTATGTAAAAAACATGCATATTGCTGAATATGAACTGGGAACCTGCAATAACCACATTGCCAAACGCGACCGGAAGCTACTGCTAACCCGAAAGGAGCTTGATAAAATTCAGAAGAAATCGAAGGAAGGTGGAATCACAATTGTTCCCCTGAAATTGTTTATCAACGACCGAGGCTTGGCAAAGCTTGAAATTGCCTTAGCCAAGGGAAAGAAAACCTTTGATAAACGTGAAACCCTGAAACTGAAAGATGCTTCCAGAGAAATGGACAGGGCACGGAAGTTTTAGTTTAACGAGTTTCGTGTATGGACGATTTGCAGAAAACAATTCTAAGTCTCAAGCGAAATAATATTGACGGAACAGTTTTGCCTTCCAGAAATGATTTGTTGACCTTTATTGATCGCCAGATTCCGGATGGTGCAGTTGTTGGCGTGGGGGATTCAATGACCCTTGAAAGTTGCGGAGTTTACGACTACCTTCGGAATCGCAATTTAGTTTTTCTGGATAAATATTCTGAGACGTTGAGCCGTTCGCAAAAACGGGAACTTTATCTTAAAAATTTTGATGCTGATTTCTTTTTAAGCAGTGCTAATGCAATAAGTGCGGAGGGCAAAATTTATAACCTGGACGGTAATGGCAGTCGCGTAGCCCCCATTATTTATGGTCCCCGGAAAGTATTACTCGTTTGTGGCATAAACAAAATTGTTGCTTCAGAAGAAGAAGCTTTTGAGCGAATAAAACAGATAGCCGCACCACTTGATGCAAAGCGGCTTCAAAAGAAAACCCCGTGCAGTATAACGGGCAAATGTTCCGACTGCCATTCGCCTGACCGAATTTGTAATTATCACTCAATCATACAGGGACAATTTGACGGTGATCGAATAAGTGTTATTTTTATCGAGGAACAACTGGGTTATTGATAAAATTGACTGTCAACTCCTAAACTTGATCACAAAAATGGCTTCTCATTTTAAAACATTTGAAACAGAGCGACTTCTGCTTAAACCTACATCAAAAGATGATGCCGAATTTATCCTGAGATTATTTAATACGCCCAAATGGCTAAAGTATATTGGTGACCGGAATGTGAATACAGTCGAGGAAGCCCGTTTATACATTAAAATGCGAATGATACCGCAAATGGAGAGATTGGGTTTTTCCAACTATACAATTCTCCGAAAATCGGACGAAGAAAAAATTGGTATTTGCGGGCTGTACGATCGGGCCGGTTTGGATGGACTGGATATTGGGTTTGCTCTTTTGCCTGAATTTGAAGGCAACGGTTATGCTTTCGAAGCTGCTTTAAAACTTAAACAAGTTGCTTTCGATGAATTTGACATAACCAAAATACAGGCAATTACTTCGCAAGACAATATCTCATCGCAAAAAATCATCGAAAAACTGGGACTTAAACTTATTGGGTTGGTAAAACTCCCGAATGACACGGAAGAATTGTTTTTATATACAATTTAAGGATGCAACTGGGTTAAACAGCCCATTGGGTTAATACAAAGTCGCGGATTGTAAGAATGAGACATGTTATTTTGTAAATATGTCACATCGGTATTTTTTTTTCGCCTTAAACTTGCACTAAAAAACAACAAATACCGATAACTTTTCTTTAAAGAATCAAGAAATGAAACGAAGAGATTTTTTTAGTATAGGGGCTTCTGCTGCCGTCGGCGGAGTTATGTTCTCTGCCATATCGTGTCAAAAAAACGATGATGACTCTCCGGCATCGGGTAATAATCCTTTTGATTTAGTCAATGGAGGGGAAACTCAGGAGAGAAATAAGATCGTAGTTATTAGCGACCTGCATTTAGGCGCTGACCTTACTTATTCTGAGTGTGTGAAACATCTTCCGCGTCTGGCCGAATTTCTGACAGAAATCCGGGAATCAAAAACAGTTAAAGAACTGGTTATTGCCGGCGATATGCTGGACGAATGGTACCTTCCTTCACGCACGGATACTTACGATGGAAAAACACAGAAAGAGTTTATTCAGAAAATTGCTACCCAAAACAAAGATGTTATTGGCGTTCTGAATGGTATAATCAAAGATGGAAAAGTAAAAGTAACTTATACTCCCGGAAACCACGACTTGCTGGTTCAGAAGGAAAATGTGGAAATGATTTTACCGGGAATCAATCAAGCCCGCGATAACGACCGTTTGGGAATAGGAACTTATAACCCAACTTCGCAAATAGCCATTGAACACAGTAACCGGTACGATTTCTTTTGCGCACCGGATCCTTATAGCAATCAAAACGTTGCCGCAGGTACAATTTTACCTGCCGGATATTTTTTTACACGGATTGCAGTTAACTCGGTAACCAATTATCCCGCAGCCAGCGAAATTGTCCCTGTTCGCGATGTTATACTAAACTCGGCCGACGATACCCAGGTGAATACGTTTACCTATTACAAAATTTGGAAATCGGTCATGAAAAGCTTAATTCCGGTTAAGGACAATTACGACGACAAAATAATTGTTACCAATATTGATAACTTCAAGGGTAAATATTCAATAAACGACATAATTCCATTCAATAAAGAAGACGGAAGTATTGATATGAATTTGTTTAGCGGGTCATGCAGCCAGGCAGCCTGGGAAAAGAGATTGGCTTACAACAATGTTCCGGTAGTTACATTGGCTAAAGAAGCTATCCCTGGTGCTCTTTATACCTCATTCCTCGACAAAATGTCCGATGTTCAGTATTTCCAGAATAAAGACTCCAAAGTTCGAATTGTTGTTTTTGGACATACGCACGAACCTATGCTGAAATCGTTTACCAACACAAAAGGAGAGTCTTGTATTTACGCCAATTCGGGAACATGGATCGATAAAAAGATCAAAAATGGAGAGACAGTCGACCAGGATGTTGAGAACATGGATTTTATTGTAATTGCACCGCAAGCTGCCGACTCAAGCATGGTAAAAATTGAACGTTTCCAATACCATAAAGGAACACATGTTTCGTTGGAAAGCCAGTCAATAAAGTTGTAAAATCCAAAAATCAGGTAATCAAATAATCCTGAACCTATAGAAATAGTAAATCTGGAAAGGGAAAATCTAAACAAGATTCTTCCCTTTTTTGCTAAAAATGATGGATAAAAAACGACTTGAGTTGGCGAAAGAACGATAGATTTGTAGTTTTGTAATAGTGAAGCGATGTTGATCAACCATATTCGACATCGCTTGTATTACATCTGGTCTTTCAAAATCAATCAACGAGCTTGCAAGTATTCGCAGCAACTGGTGGATTAATTTCAACCGGAATTTTAGAATCCGAAGGCAATCTATTTTCTGATGTTTAATGGATTGGTCTAAATTTGGAATAATTAATGTTTAGTTTATACCTGGCCACAACCTTTGCAGGAGCACTCGTTTGTTTTCTTGCTTCATTATTGCTTTTTTTCCGTCGCAAAGAGGGAGAACGTTCGCGTATAATTCTCTCGTTTATTGTCCTGTTTTCGGTTGCCAACTACATTCCGCGCTTTGTCGCTCTTTGTAATGGCAATGAACCCGAAGTTGTTGTTTCCGTGCCCATGATGTTACTCGGAATATTCATGATAATTTCGTACATCATGTATCCAATTGAAGTCATTTCTCCGGGGTGGCTCAATTTAAAACGACTTGTAAAATTATACTCGCCATTATTGATTCTATTCGGAATTTATTTTTTGACGGTCTGGGCTGGTATTGAATATACGGCATATAAATCGCTCTGGGAGATGCTTCTGTATGCTGGCCGGTTCGAGGTTTGGTATCGCCTTTTGCTCGTTATCTTTATGCTGATAACCATTCCATTAATTTTTTTCGTTCCTAATACCCGGAAATACAGTAATACAAACCGCATCTGGATTAAAAAATATGTAATTACACTTTCTATCAATATACTTGCCTACCTTATGGTGGTAACTTTTAATGTATGGGTTGTCCGCACACTTTATTATTATGTGAGTGTTGGATGCAGCCTTTACATTGTTTACATGGAACTTTTTGTTCGCCTGATCGGAAAGCCAGATTCAAAAGTAAACGAAATTAAAGAAAAAAGCAGTTCGCAAAAAGAAATTACTCTTGCGCCCGGGCAATCATTTTGCGGCGACAAATCCAATTCGAAAACGAAAAATGCTGTTCTGGCTGAGCAACTTGAGGCTTATATGCAAGAGTCATCCGCCTGGAGGGATCCTGATTTGTCTCTTAATGCGTTGGCTTCGGCTCTTTTCACAAACCGGACAACTCTTGCCCAGGTGATACAGGAGAGTGGATACAAAAATTACACAGTTTATATCAATAGCTTACGCATCAATGATTTCATTCAACTTGTTGAGTCAAATCAGGCGCTCAATTTTCAGGAAGCTTTTTTTGATGCAGGGTTTCGCTCGCGTGCAACCGCCTTACGCAACTTTCGCCAAATTACCGGGATGATCCCTTCTGAGTATTTCCAGGATAAGAACCATCCTGTTATTCAAAACAATCAGGAAAACTACGATGGAAGATAATTCGCACAGAAGGAGTAGAAATTGCAGAATGTTTCGCGAATTATCCCAGCAACTCTTTGGCAGCTTTCATGGTTGTTTCCGAATAGTTTTCGCCACCCAACATTTGAGCGATCTCGGCAATACGCTCGTTTTCAGTCAACTTTTTAATTGATGTAAATGTTTGCTCGTTTTGGTCGTATTTGTAAACCTTGAAATGATTTTTTCCTTTCGCTGCAATTTGCGGTAAATGGGTAATATTCAGAACCTGAACGGTTTGAGCCATTTGCTCCAGAATTTGCCCCATTTTTACGGCAACTTCGCCCGAAACGCCGGTGTCAATTTCATCAAAAATAATGGTCGGAAGCGCCCGCACATCGGTTATCAGGGTTTTTATGGCGAGCATCACTCGCGACATTTCGCCACCCGAAGCAATTCGCCCAATTTCCTGCAAATCCTGGTTTTTATTGGCCGAAAACATGAAACTTACTTCATCGAATCCCGTGGCGTTTAATTGAGCCAACTTATTAAATTTTAACTGCAATTGGGCGTTTGGAATGCCAATATTCTGTAAAACATCCACTATCCTATCGCCTATTTGCCCAGCTACTGCCTGCCGCCTTTTTGAGATTGTTACAGCCTGTTCATCCAGATTTTTTTTCAATATTGCAATTTCTTTTTGCAACCGTTCAATATCCTGATCATACGAACTAATCAATTGAATTTTTGCGCCAAAATCGGATTGAATTTCCAATAACTCCAATACGGTTTTAACACGGTGCTTTTGTTGAAGCGAATATAGCAAATCGAGGCGCTGGCTCAGTTGCTCAATCAAATCAGGGTTATTTTCAGTCCGTTCGGCAATGGCAAAAGCTTCTTCTGAAATGTCTTTCAGCTCAAAGTAAACCGATTCTATTCGCTCGAAAAATTGACTGGCTTCAGGAAAAACGTCCTTTAATTTTGATAGGTTGTTTAAATCATCCTTCAAAATTTGCAGAACCGGACGTTCTTCTTCACTAAGGATTTGATTGATCTGGCCAAAAACAGTCCTAATTTCTTCGGCATGAGTTAATTTTTCGAGCGAGTGCTCCAACTCGTTTTGCTCATCGGGCTTAAGTTTCGCTTCATCAAGCTGATTAAACTGAAACTGATAATAATCCAGATCTTTTTTGGCCTGCTCTGCTAACAATAGTGTTTTGTTTAATTTTTCCTGAAGTGAAATGAAGTTTTTATACCCGGTTGAATATATTTTCAGCAATTCAGCATTTTTTGCAACCAAATCAACAATCTCCAACTGGTAGCGTTTTTCGTTCAATTCAAGATTTTGATGCTGCGAGTGGATATCGATCAGTTTCAATCCCAAATCGTGTAACACTTTCACATTCACCGGAGTGTCGTTAATGAAAGCTCGCGATTTGCCTTGCGGTGTAATTTCCCGGCGCAATATGGTCACGTCGTCGTAATCGAGCTCATTTTCAGTAAAAAAATGCTGAAGTTTATAATTACGAATATCGAAGGTTCCTTCAACCGAGCATTTCTCGCTTTTGTCGCGCAAAACGCTGGTTTCGGCTCGCTGACCAATTAATAGTCCAATAGCGCCCAACAATATCGACTTTCCGGCTCCAGTTTCGCCGGTTAATATATTTAGTTCGCTGTAAAAATCAATCTCCAGCGAATCAATTAGGGCGTAATTTTTTATTGATAGTAACTTAAGCACAGTATCTTTCAGAATTGATTGGTGATGGGGACATCAAATTTCTGTCCGCTCGTAAAGATAACTGTTTATTCAAATTTCAGAAACCTTCGGCTTTCGAAATCTTTTCGTATTTTGATCCATTCGAAGGGTCGCATTCATTGAGAATGGTTACAACGCGGTTGCGCTCGTCGGGGAACGATTTGGAGAAAATATTTACCAGCTCGTCTGATTTCGCGTCAAAAAAAGCTTGTAAAAGGTAAAGTGAAGGACGAGTTCGAAAAACTTTCTGAATTTGTTTCAGCGATTCGGCAATGGCCCCACGACCTTCAGCAGCTTTATCAGCCATCAAATCAAGCCCTTGCCTATGATACTGATATATACAGGAACGGTATCCCGAATATGATTTATTCATAATATTTTCAATCAGCCAATACCTGTTTCGCTCGCTTTCGTATGATTTCCATCCTTTTTCGCGTGCACTTTGCGAGTTGTTTACAATTGCCTGAGCTTTCTGGAAAAATTCGGTTCCACCCTCCGGGGCAAACGAATCGTGATCGATACCTAAAATGAGGTAGGCATAAAAAGCAAGAATATTTGTAAGATTATCTTTATTCGAAGTTTCATTAAATTCAAGTGTTTGATATTCAATGTACTTTGCATCAAAATCGTTATCCTTCAGATTTAATAGAGTTGTCTCGTATGATGAATTAAAAACCGGGCGACGAGCTTGTACCTGGATGGTTCCCTTAAATTCATCGGACGAAATCTGCTCGGTAAGGTTGATAAAAAAACTACATTCAATACGTTCGTCCATTTCATACTTTTCATCGGTCCACTTGCGATTATTCATAAACTCATACAAATCAGATTGCATCGTTTCGAATAAGGTACGGTTTGCACTTTGGAGGCTTGAGGAAGAAATACTTATATTGCATCGCAGTTCCTGCGCATAATTTGTAGCCCGAAATACAAGGAATAAAACGATTAACAGGTATATTCTTCTCATAAGTATTCTTTACTAATTAATCTACCGCCGATTGGCAGCCTTGGTTATCGATTAATTCGAATTCAATGCTAATTCGATCAACAATATCTTTGGCAACTTCAGTCTTTGATTTTAACTCAAAAAAAACGGGTTTATTGTTCTTGCCAATCATTGTAATTTTGTTCGTATCAACTCCAAAACCAGCCCCATTATCATTCATCGAGTTTAATACTATGAAATCCAGATTTTTACGTTGAAGTTTTGAAAAAGCATTGGCAAGCTCATCGTTGGTTTCCAATGCAAACCCGACTAAAATTTGTTTGCCGGTTTTATTCTTTCCAAGTTCTGCGGCAATGTCCCGGGTAGGTTTCAGTTGGATAACCAAATCGCTTTTGCCGCGCTTTACTTTTTCCAGAGCAACGCTTTCAGGCGTAAAATCGGCAACAGCAGCGCACATTACAGCGCCATCAGTCTGGGGAAATATGGCTACACATTTGCTGAACATTTCGTGAGCCGATTCAACCGGCAAAATATTTATCTTCGGATTCCGACACTTGATGCTCACCGGGCCCGAAACCAAGGTAACTTCTGCCCCATTTGCGGCAAGTTCTTCGGCAATAGCATAACCCATTTTACCCGACGAGTAATTACCAATAAAACGTACCGGGTCAATTTTCTCATGGGTGGGACCGGCAGTTACCAGAAAATGTTTATTCAGTAATTTTTTTTTTTGATTGAAGAACCTGATAACTTCTTTAATAATATTATCTGGTTCTTCCATTCGGCCTTTTCCATGCAAACCGCTGGCCAAGGCTCCTTCGCCTGGCTCAATAATTATATTGCCAAACGAGCGTAGAATTTCGATATTGCCCTTATTGGCCGGATGTTGATACATATCGAGATCCATTGCCGGAGCAACAATTACCGGGCATTTGGCCGACAAATAGGTAGTAATTAACAAGTTGTCGCTAATACCATGAGCCATTTTCCCGATAGTTGCGGTGGTGGCAGGAGCAACAAGCATTAAATCGGCCCATAAGCCCATATCGACGTGCGAGTGCCACGAGCCATCGTTCGCCGAGAAAAATTCGGAAGCCACCGGTTTACCAGACAGAGCCGACATCGTGACCGGAGTGATAAACTCTTTTGCAGCCGGAGTCATTACCACCTGCACTTCAGCGCCCTCTTTCACTAGTCCACGTAAAAGATAAGCTGCCTTGTAGGCAGCTATACTTCCGGTAATCCCGAGGATTATATGTTTTCCATGTAGCCTCATAAAGGCTTGTATTACATTTCTTTACTTCTGTTTTCCTTCGCTGGGTTACGGTGATAAATTTGGTTGTTCACAAATTCTTCGTAAGCGATCAGTGTTGGTTTTGGAAGGCGTTCGTAATATTTTGAAATTTCAATTTGTTCGCGATTCTCAAATACTTCTTCCAAATTATCGGTGTACGATGCAAATTCCTGAAGTTTCTGGCTAAGTTCTTCCTTCATTTCAGAAGCAATCTGATTTGAACGTTTGGCCAGGATCATAACTGTTTCGTAAGTGTTTCCTGTACGTTTCTCCAATTCTCTCAAATCTCTTGGAACTGTTGTTGATTCAGCTTTAATTTTCTTAAAATCCATATTAGTTAACATTTGTTTCCGATTTATAATTCAACATTTTTTCTGTTGTTTCATGAAATTTTTCTGCTTCTTTTCTGTACTTGCTTTCGGGATAAGAATCGACAAAGGTAAAATATTCGTCTAAAGCAGAACTTAAGCGTTCGTGCTTTTTTTCGTCAATACTATGAATCGCCAGCAGATACTTCGATTTTAATAACATAAACATCAACTCTTCACGATATTTCGTATCCGGGAAATCTTTCAACGATGATGTTAAGGCAACAACGGCAGCTTTATAATTATCGAGGTCAAAATACAATTTACCGCTTAAATACGATTTATAAACGAGTTTGTCGCGTAACTCAATAATAAGCCGGTTCGCTTCATCAACCCTGGTTGACCTGGGATAAAGATTTATAAAAAGCTGTAAGGCATCGATGGCGCTTTGAGTTGGCCCCTGGTCTAAACGCGGCGACGGGGAATCAAGGTAAAAACAATATCCCACCATATACTGAGATTCTTCTGCATATTCGCTCCTCGGAAATTCCTTGACCAATGTCTTGAAATAATGCCCGGCCATCAAGTTATCCTTCATCCCAAACTGGGATTTGGCATAATAATAATACACTTTATCGGCACGGCTTGTTCCCCGAACAATTGTAAGCATGTCTTTCAAAAGACCGGAGGCGTGAACGTATTCTCCTTTTTCGTAATATTCGAGCGCTTTTTTATACTTAAATTCGTAGTCGGTACTTTTAACTACTTTATTATAGTCGCTACAACCGGCAAGTAAAAGTACAATAACAAAAATTGGTGCGAAATTTCTCATTCTCATTAACATGGCGCAAATATACATTTTTAAATAAATTTTCGGGCCGAAAAATAGAATGATTTCTCCAGAATACAATCTTGTTTAGTATAAATTAACACATTTGCAGACTTATTAAAAAAAATTACTTTTGCAATGCTAATTTTAAAAACCAGATCAAAGTGGATATTTTTGAAAAACTAAGAAGCAACATGGGTAGCCTGGGGCAGTACATGAAACAGGCACATGGATACTTTGCATTTCCTAAATTGGAAGGCGAGATTGGTACAAAAATGAAATTCAGAGGGAAGGAAGTTTTAGTCTGGAGTCTTAATAATTACATAGGACTTGCAAATCACCCTGAAGTAAGAGAAGCTGATGCCCAGGCGGCGGCTGATTACGGCATGGCTTACCCAATGGGAGCCCGAATGATGTCGGGACAAACCAATAAACACGAAGAACTTGAGCATAACCTGGCCGAATTTGTAGGTAAACAGGATGCCTTTTTACTGAACTTCGGTTACCAGGGAATGGTATCGATTATTGACGCTATCGTTGGTCGAAACGATGTTATTGTTTATGATTCTGAAGCACATGCCTGTATTCTCGATGGCGTTCGCCTGCACATGGGTAAACGTTTCGTTTTTGCCCACAATAATATGGATAGCCTTCGCAACATGCTTACCAAAGCAACTCGCCTGGCTGAAAAACAAGGTGGTGGCATTTTAGTTATTACTGAAGGTGTTTTCGGTATGGCCGGAGACCTCGGTAAACTCGACGAAATTGCAGCTTTGAAAAGTGAATATAACTTCCGTCTTTTGGTTGACGATGCTCATGGTTTTGGTACAATGGGTGCAACAGGTGCCGGTACTCCTGAACATTTTGGAGTCATGGACAAAATTGACCTGCTATTTGGAACATTTGCCAAGTCGATGGCCGGAATTGGGGCTTTTATTGCCTGCGACGAAGATATTTGCAATTTTTTACGTTATAACATGCGTTCGCAAACCTTCGCCAAATCGTTGCCAATGCCTATGGTTATTGGAGCATTGAAAAGGTTGGAGCTTTTACGCACCAAACCTGAATTGAGAGAACGCCTATGGACTGTAGTTGCAGCCCTTCAAAAAGGGTTACGCGAAGAAGGGTTTGATCTTGGCGTGACTAATTCTTGCGTAACCCCGGTATTTTTTCAGGGAGGAGTGGGCGAAGCCACCAATGTGGTGATGGATCTCCGCGAAAACTTCAATGTTTTCTGTTCAGTAGTAACTTATCCGGTTATCCCGAAGGGACAAATCATGCTTCGTTTGATTCCAACAGCTATGCACACCCTGGAAGACGTTGACTATACGATTAAAGCTTTTGCCGAAGTTCGAACTAAATTGGAAGAAGGTAAATATAACACCTCTCAAATTCCGTCAATCGTGTAATAATATAAAAGGGTATCCGGTTCAGTATTGGATTACCCTTTAAAAGCCTCTTTAGCTCAGTCGGTAGAGCAGCTCATTCGTAATGAGCAGGTCGTGGGTTCGAGTCCCATGAGAGGCTCTAAAATAAGGGATGAAAACAAAAAAAACACCAATTTTTGTTATTCTATCCCTTATTTTTATGGGTATATTTGCCTATTTCTGAAAATGACAAAATTGGCAGGTAACAAAAAAGGTGCCTTTTTGTTGGGCTGGTTGCTAAATATCAATCAATTTTTTCCTGAAAAAAGTTTGGTGCTAAACTGAAAAAACTACTTTTGCACCGTCATTTTGACTTACCAAATTTTTCTAGAAAATTTAAGATATGGAAAGTGAATCTTTAATTCTCTTTTTTATAATTGCAGTTATCCTGGTTGGAGGCGCAATTATATTTGCATCCCTTATTGCTCCTAGTTCAATAAATCCAGTTAAATCAGAACCTTACGAGTGCGGTATCGAATCTGAAGGTCCGGCATGGATTCAGTTTAACGTGGGTTATTATCTTTTTGCCATCATTTATTTAGTTTTCGATGTTGAAACAGTATTCCTGTTTCCCTGGGGAGTAGTTATGAAAACAATTGGAATGAGGGCATTTATTGAAATCATTATTTTCTTCTTCATACTGGGTCTTGGCCTGTTGTATGCCTGGAAAAAACGAGCTTTAAAATGGGTGTAAAAATCAAATCAATGAAGTATGAGGATTTCGGCGATAACGAATCGCTTGAGCTCCTTAAAAAGTCGGGCAGCAACGTTTTCCTGACGAGTATTGACAGTGTTCTGAACTGGGGACGTTCGAACTCTATATGGCCGCTAACTTTTGCTACCAGCTGTTGTGGTATCGAAATGATGGCCACAGGAGCTTCACGTCACGACTTTTCAAGATTCGGAATTGAAGTTTACCGCGCTTCGCCACGTCAGGCCGACGTAATTGTGGTTGCCGGTACCATCAACCATAAAATGGCCCCGGTACTTAAACGTTTGTACGACCAGATGCCTGAACCAAAGTATGTAATCGCCATGGGTGCCTGTGCAGTATCAGGAGGTCCTTTCTTCTATAATTCGTATTCGGTAGTTCGCGGTGTCGATCACATTATTCCGGTTGACGTGTATGTTCCCGGATGCCCGCCCCGCCCCGAAGCGTTGCTCTACGGCGTAATGCAGTTACAACGTAAGATTAAAGGCGAATCGATTTTTGATTACGAAGATCCAAACGAAAAACTTCTATAAAACTAATCATGCTTAACAGAGAGGAATTAAAAGAGATAATCAGTTCTCTTGAGCCTGAAGCTACTTTTTCGGAAGGAACTCAACTTTTAGAAGCGACAGTTCCGGCGGAGAAGTTATTTGCTTTAGCAAAGAAACTGAAATCAGATAACAGAACATCGTTCGATTACCTGATTAACCACACTGCTGTTGATTTTGTGAAAAATTTCACGGTTGTCTATCATCTGGAATCAACTGAAAAACGCCACTTAGTTGTTTTGAAGTCAGTTCTCGAAGACAGGGAAAACGCAAAAGTTGACAGCTTGTCAGCACTTTATCCAGCTGTCGAGTACTTTGAACGAGAAGTTTTCGATCTTTTTGGAATTCATTACAACAACCACCCGTACCTGAAACGATTCTTTATGGAAGACGGTGCAGGTTTCCCGCTTCGCAAAGATTACCGCGACGAGGTTAATATTATTGAACGTTAATACTCAACAGTATATGAGTGAAGAAATTATAAAAGACGTGATTCTGGGGGAAAATGAGGAGTACATTGTAAATATGGGGCCTCAGCACCCTTCAACACACGGGGTATTAAGGCTTGAAGTGTGTCTGAAAGGTGAAACGGTAAAATACCTGATCCCTCACATCGGTTATATTCACCGTGGAATCGAAAAGATGTGCGAAGCTATTACTTATCCTCAGGCTATTCATTTAACCGACAGGATGGACTATCTCTCAGCACATATGAACAACGAAGCAGTTTGTTTGGTTGTGGAAGATGCCCTGCAAGTTGAAGTTCCGGAGCGTGTAAAATACATCCGCACTATTTTGGATGAGCTTAACCGTTTGGCTTCTCACCAGTTGTGGTGGAGTGCTTTCGGGATGGATCTTGGCGCTTTAACCACTTTCTTTTACGGATTGCGCGACCGCGAATACATCCTGGATATTTTCGAAGAATCGTTTGGCTCACGATTGCTGCACAGCTTTGTGATGCCTGGAGGTTTGATGCACGATATTCACCCAAATTTCCAGAAAAGAACTAAAGAGTTTATTACTTATTTCCGCAAGAAATTGCCCGAATACGATCAATTGCTTACTGGCAATGTGATTTTCCATAACCGCTCGAAAGGTATTGGATACATGAGCAAGGAAACCGCAATTGGTTACGGTGTAACTGGTCCTTCGGGACGTGGCTCTGGCTTCTCATGCGACATTCGGAAAATTGCTCCTTACGGTGCTTACGATAAAGTTCAATTCAACGAAATTCTGGAAACTGAAGGCGACACCTTTGCCCGCTACCAGGTTCGTATGCGCGAAATGTGGGAATCGCTGAATATCATCGAACAGTTGATCGACAACATTCCAGAAGGCGACTACACTGCCAAAATGAAACCAATCATTAAACTTCCGGCAGGCGAATATTTCCGCAGAGTTGAAACAGCCCGTGGAGAACTTGCTGTGTACGTGGTTAGCGATGGCAACAAATCGCCGTACCGCATGAGATTCCGTACGCCTAACTTCAGCAACTTGTTCGTGATGAACGAAATTGCCAAAGGTTGTAAAATTGCCGACCTGATTGCTATCAGTGGCTCACTCGATTTAGTAATCCCTGATATTGACCGATAATGAACACTAATATGACTTCAAACATTTACGACTTTTCGACACTTACCGGCCAGATACACACTTGGCTCTCGGGCCTGATGTCGCCGGGATGGGTCACATTTACCGAGTTTGTTCTCGTCGGGTTGGTCTTTTTGCTGGCATACGCATTACTTGGTTTATTCCTTGTTTATGCCGAACGTAAGGTTTGTGCTTTCATGCAAAACCGCGTTGGACCAAACCGTGTAGGTAAATGGGGTATCATTCAAACCATTGCCGACTTGATTAAACTTTTGCTGAAAGAGTTGATCCCGATTCGCAAATCGGATCCATTCCTTTTCAACCTTGCACCTTTTATCGTGATTATCTGTTCGTTCCTTGCGATGGCTGCAATACCTTATGCCAAAGGACTTCAGGCAATCGATTTCAATATTGGTGTTTTTTACGTGATGGCTGTTTCGTCGTTGAGCGTTGTGGGTATTTTGCTTGCAGGCTGGTCGAGTAACAGTAAATATTCGTTGATTGGTGCTATGCGTAGTGGTGCGCAGATTGTAAGTTACGAGCTTTCTGTTGGATTGTCGTTGCTTTCAATCATCGTTTTCGCCGGAACCATGCAGCTTTCAGGAATTGTAGAAAGCCAGGCTAACGGATGGTGGATTTTCAAAGGCCACATTCCAGCCGTGATTTCGTTCATCATTTTCCTGATTGCCAGTACCGCCGAAATCAACCGCGGACCTTTCGACTTGGCTGAAGCTGAATCGGAGTTGACTGCCGGTTTCCACACCGAATATTCAGGTATCAAATTCGCCTTCTTCTTCCTTGCTGAATACATGAACATGTTTATTGTATCAGCTATCGCAGCTACTGTTTTCCTCGGAGGCTGGATGCCGCTTCATATTGGCAACTGGGAAGGCTTTAACCAGATCATGGACTACATTCCATCTATCGTTTGGTTTATCGGTAAAACATTCTTTGTAATCTGGGTAATCATGTGGTTCAAATGGACCTTCCCTCGTTTGAGGATCGACCAGTTGCTTACACTCGAATGGAAATACCTGTTACCAATCAGTTTATTCAACATTATACTGATCGCTTTCATCGTTTTGATGGGATGGCACTTTTAATACGAAAATCCAATGAATAGTATAGCAAAATATTTATCCGAACTGTTTAAAGGCGTTTCAACGTTGTGGGCAGGAATGCGCATAACAGGGAAATACTTTTTCAGCCCAGGTGCTATTGTAACACAACAGTATCCTGAAAACCGGAAGACGCTGAAAATGACCGACCGTTTCAAAGGCGAGATCATTATGCCTCATGATGAGAATAACGAACACGCTTGCACGGGCTGCGGCATTTGTGAAATGAACTGTCCGAATGGATCGATCGAAATTATCACCGACCGCGTGCCAAATGCTGAAGGTAAAATGGAAAGAGTGATCGACAAACACATTTACCATCTTTCGATGTGTACTTTTTGCGGCTTGTGTGTAAAAACATGTCCTTCGGATGCACTGGCTTTTGGTCAGAAATTCGAACATGCCGTTTTCGATCGCAATAAACTCACCAAAGTTTTGAACCAACCTGGTTCGAAATTAAGAAAGGAGGCTAAGTAATGAATGTATTCATGTTTTACCTGTTTTCAGGAATTATCCTGATTTGCTCGTTATTAACGATTACAACCAGAAGGATACTTCGCGCAGCTGTTTATCTGCTTTGCGTGCTACTTTCAACTGCCGGTTTGTATTTTATGCTGAAGTACCAGTTTATGGCTGCGGTTCAGCTTACGCTTTACGCCGGAGGTATTGTTGTTCTGATCATTTTCAGTATCCTGCTGACACATCACATTACTCATCGTTTTAAACACCCCGATTTGGTTAAACTCATCATGGGTGTGGGCGCAGCTCTGATTGGTGCAGGTTTGGTTTTGGCAACCATTTTCTCGAATTCGTTTCAGCCAGCTTCTGTTCAGGAATTGCCGGTTGACATGACTGTAATTGGTACACAACTTTTGAGTACCGAAAAGAATGGTTATGTACTCCCGTTCGAGTTGATCAGTATTTTGTTACTGGCCGCCATGATTGCTGCTATCGTAATTGCTAAAAAGGAAAAAAATAAAAACACAGAACTATGATTCAGGGAATTCCAATCGAACATTTCTTGGTCGTAAGTACGATCATGTTTTTTATCGGAGTTTGCGGCTTCATTATTCGTCGTAACCTGATTACCATGTTGATGGCCGTAGAGCTCATCCTGAATTCAGTTAATATCAATTTTGTGGTTTTCAACCGTTATCTGTATCCCGATCAATTACAGGGACACTTCTTTTCGCTGTTCATTGTTGGTATTGCTGCTGCCGAAGCTTCGGTTGCCATTGCATTGATCATCAACATTTACCGCAAACTGAAGAATATTGATGTTGAAAATGTAAATGAGTTGAAATTCTAAACAGAACAATAATGACTGGATATAACTATACAATATTAATTCCGTTGATTCCGCTGGTCATGTTTTTGGTTACCGGGCTACTCGGAATGAAGTGGAAACCCAGTGTTTCGGGTTTGCTTGGAACAATTGGGATGGGTACATCCTGGTTGCTTTCGTTAATTACAGCCGCTAACTATTTCTTTGGCGGACACCATGCCGAAGGATTTCAGACAATCATTCCATTTGAAATGACCTGGTTGCGTTTCACCGAAAGCCTTGTGATTAAAATGGGTGTTCTGCTCGATCCAATTTCGGTGATGATGCTGGTTGTAATCACAACGATTTCGTTCATGGTTCACCTTTACAGCAATGGCTATATGCACGGCGAAAAAGGGTTCCAGCGGTTTTACGCATTTCTTTCGTTGTTTACTTTCTCGATGTTGGGGTTGGTAATCGCTACCAATATTTTCCAGATGTACATTTTCTGGGAGTTGGTAGGTGTTAGCTCATTCCTCCTGATTGGTTTCTATTACCAGAAACCATCGGCAGTGGCAGCATCGAAAAAAGCTTTCATCGTTACACGTTTTGCCGACCTTGGTTTCCTTGTGGGTATTCTGATTCTTTCGTTTGTTACCAAAACGTTCGACTTCGGACAACTGACACAGCCAGGAACAACGATTTTCGCAAGCGGAGCTTCACTCAGCTTCATGGGAATTTCGGCCATGACCTGGGCCATGACACTGATCTTTATCGGTGGTGCCGGTAAATCAGCCATGTTCCCGTTACACATTTGGTTGCCCGACGCCATGGAAGGTCCAACTCCGGTTTCGGCGTTGATCCACGCTGCAACCATGGTTGTTGCCGGTGTTTACTTAGTTGCCCGTATGTTCCCTGTAATTCATTTTCAGGCTCCGGCAGCTCAGGAAATAGTAGGTTACGTTGGTGGTTTCACTTCGCTTTTTGCTGCCGTTATTGCCATTACACAATACGACATTAAACGTGTACTTGCTTTCTCAACTTTATCGCAGTTGGGTTACATGATGCTGGCTCTCGGAGTTTCGGGTTATGGTGGCGAAGAAGGCTTGGGTTACATGGCTTCCATGTTCCACCTATTCACACACGCGATGTTCAAAGCCTTGTTGTTCCTGGGTGCCGGTTCAATCATTCACGCCGTTCATTCCAATTACATGTACGACATGGGTGGTTTGCGCAAGTATATGCCAATTACACATGCCACATTCCTGATTGCATGTTTAACCATCGCAGGTGTGCCATTCCTTTCAGGATTTTTCAGTAAAGACGAAATTTTGGTGGCCGCGTTGCATCACAACAAGCTTTTGTTTGCCATTGAGTTTATCGTTGCCGGATTAACCGCTTTCTATATGTTCCGTTTGTACTTCAGTGTATTCTGGGGAAAAGACAGGCATTATCATCATACACCGCACGAAAGTCCGCTGGTGATGACCATTCCGTTGATGTTCCTTGCTTTCGCATCTATTTTCGCCGGTTACCTCCCGTTTACCGAATTGGTAACTTCTGATAAAGTAGGATTCGAATCAGAAATGAATTATATGGTTGCTATTCCATCAATATTAATAGGTTTCCTTGGAATTGCAGTGGCCTGGATTCTGTACAAGAAAGAAAGCGACATTCCCGCTAAACTAGCCAAGAGCTGGGGTATATTATACACCGCAACCTACAACAAATTCTATTTCGACGAAATTTATTTGTTTGTTACCCGCAAAATCATTTTCAACTACATCTCTCGCCCGATTGCCTGGTTCGACCGTCATATTGTGGATGGATTTATGGTTGGCATTGGTACGGTAACCGAGAAAGCCTCGTACAAGATAAAAGGAATGCAGTCGGGGCAATTGCAACACTATGCTTTTGCTTTTGTTGCCGGGGCGTTGGCTCTTGCGTTGTTTATGATTTATTACCTAATGTAGAATAAAAACTTAGACAAATGAATATTCTTACTTTATTAGTAGTAATTCCGATTCTGACCATCATAAGCATCCTTTTTACGAAGGATCTGAAGGGTGCGAGAGTGGTGTCGGCGGTTGGTATGGGAATTCAGCTCGTTGTTGCAGCGGTGCTGTTGTTCATGTACCTTGGTGCCAGACAAACCGGAAATATGCACGAAATGCTGTTTACAGCCGATTATACCTGGTTTAAGAGTTTAAACATTCATTATAGTATCGGAGTTGATGGCATTGCGGTAGCGATGATCTGCCTTACTGCAATTGTAACCTTTGCCGGAATCTTTGCTTCGTGGGAAATGGCCTACTTGTCGCGCGAATTCTTTGTTTTGCTCATATTACTCGCGACTGCTGTTTATGGTTTCTTCATTTCGCTTGATTTGTTCACCATGTTCCTTTTCTATGAATTAGCACTGATTCCTATGTATCCGTTAATCGGTATCTGGGGTAGTGGACCGAAGGAAAAATCTGCAATGAAACTGACATTGATGTTGATGGCCGGTTCGGCTTTGATTATGGTTGGTATTTTTGGTCTTTACTATAACTCAGCTCCTAATGGTGGGCCACTTACTTTTAATATCATCGAAATCTCGAAAATTATTATACCGGAGAAAACCCAAATGTTCTTTTTCCCCTTTGCTTTTGTGGGATTTGGAATCCTTGGCGCTTTGTTCCCGTTCCACACATGGTCGCCCGATGGTCACGCCTCGGCGCCAACTGCTGTGTCAATGTTACACGCTGGTGTTTTGATGAAGCTTGGAGGTTACGGATGTTTCCGCGTAGCGATGTTCCTGATGCCTCAGGCTGCAAATTCGATGGCATGGATATTTATTATTCTGACTTCGATCAGCGTTGTTTATGGCGCTTTTGGCGCAATATGGCAGAAAGACCTCAAGTTCATTAATGCTTACTCTTCGGTAAGTCACTGCGGGCTTGTAATTTTTGCCCTCCTGATGATGAACCAAACTGCTATGGACGGAGCTATTCTCCAGATGATTTCACACGGTCTGATGACAGCCCTTTTCTTCGCCTTGATTGGTATGATCTACGGACGCACCCACACTCGTAATGTTACTGAAATGGGAGGTTTGATGAAAGTAATTCCATTCCTCGCAGTAGTTTATATGATTGCAGGTTTTGCTTCACTGGGTCTTCCGGGATTGAGCGGATTTGTAGCTGAGATGACTGTTTTTGTAGGTGCATTCCAACATCAGGATATGTTCCACCGTGTAGTAACAGTTATTGCCTGTTCTTCGATTGTAATTACAGCTGTATATATTCTTCGCGTTGTTGGTATGATGTTGCTTGGTCCGATTAAGGACCCGCATCACGAACACCTCGAAGATGCGAAGTGGTACGAGAAATTAAGTACTGTCACTCTTCTTGTTTCGGTAGCTGCGGTTGGTATTGCTCCACTTTGGTTATCGGAGGTAATATCGGGTAGTTTGAAACCTATTGTTGACAAACTGGCTGCTGTAATTCCATTTTAATTAACCTGATATTCAAAATACTGAAAATATGGATTTCGGACAATTTATAATTATGCGACAGGAGTTATTGCTGATCATTGCAGCAGTAGTAATCTTGATTGCTGAAATTGCAACCCCTGATGAGAAGAAAGGCAAAATTATTCCATTTTCACTTGGACTATTTGTGCTGGTTACTGCAATAGGTTTTATTCCCGGGCAGGAAGGAACATTGTTTGGAGGGGCGTATCAATCGACCCAGCTGACTATGTTCATGAAGAACGTATTAAATCTTGCTGTTCTGATTATATTCTTCCAGGCTGAAAGCTGGCTGAAGAAAGAGGAAAACCTGAACAAGGTTAGCGAGTATTTTATCCTGACGATTTCAACCCTGATTGGAATGAACTTCATGGTTTCTGCCGGAGACTTTCTTACATTCTATCTCGGACTCGAAACGGCAACTATCCCGATTGCTGGATTGGCAGCATTCGATAAATACAAAAGTCAGTCGGCTGAAGCTGGTATCAAATTGATTCTTTCGTCCGCTCTGTCGTCGGGAATTCTTCTATTTGGACTTTCGATGATTTACGGGGCAACAGGATCAATCTACTTTGCCGATGTTGCTACCAAGATTACTCCAACGCCAATTATTGCACTTGGATTTATTTTCTTTGTAGCTGGTATGGGTTTCAAAATTTCGTTGGTGCCATTCCATTTCTGGACGGCTGATGTTTACGAAGGGGCACCAATCAATGTAACCTCTTATTTGTCGGTAGTATCGAAGGGAGCCGCAGCATTTATTTTTACCATTGTATTGTTTACCGTGTTTAAGAGTATCGTTACTTTATGGCAGCCACTAATCTATACGATTGCTGTTGCTACTATGACTTTAGCGAACTTATTTGCACTTCGCCAAAATAACATTAAACGGTTCCTTGCATTCTCTTCCATTGCCCAGGCAGGTTTTATTTTACTTGGAATTTTGGGTGCCGGAGATCTGGGAATGACTGCTGTTGTTTATTTTGTTCTCGTGTATGTGTTTACTAACCTTGGCGCTTTCGGCGTTGTCTCGGCCATTTACGATGCTTCTGGTGTTGAAACCATTTCAGGATACAATGGTTTGTATAAAACAAATCCGAATCTTAGTCTGGTGATGACATTATCGTTGTTCTCATTAGCCGGAATTCCGCCTGTTGCAGGTTTTTTTGGTAAATTTTTCTTGTTTACTTCAGCTGCCGGAGCCGGATATTATATTCTGGTTTTGATTGCTGTTTTAAATGCTACGATTTCACTTTACTACTATTTAAAAGTAGTGAAAGCCATGTTTATCGATCCGAACGATCAGCCAATTCCAACGTTCCGTAGCAGTATGGCTATGCGAATTGCATTGGTTGTTTGTGCTGCCGGCGTGTTTTTTGTTGGTTTTGCCAGCGGTATTTTCGAGTATATCCGCAGCATCAGCCAAATGTTTTTAAACTAATAAGATCAATAAAATGGCTTTAAATAAAGGAAAACATATCGTTGAAGAAATTGACGGTGTTCGCTGTTCGGTAGTTGAGAAAGGTGTTTCTCCGGAGCGGGCCGAATTTCTGAAAAAAATATTGGAATTGAACGGTTATACCGTGAAAGAAGCTTCAGAAGGAGAAGGCGGAACTTTGAAAATCGGGGTAACTGATATTCTTTTTAATACTGTTGTTGATGTATATAAACGGAAGCTGAAATCTCCTTCAGGAAAGAAGGTTACACCGGCATACTGGCTTCAGGAGTCGGAAAGTGAAACTGCCAAAGAGGTAAATTACTGGACATTTAAAGGGTAGTCACCCTTATTGCATAAAAGAGAAAGGCTTCCAAATTGGAAGCCTTTCTCTTTTATTGCTATTGAGATATTATTAAAATCTGCTTTCAAGGATTAGCTTAATTTCATCGGGGCCAACATTTGCTTTTTCGCCAACTTTATAACCTCTCTGCCTGAATCTGTCTGAAATAGTAGTAATGGTTTCTTCGGGGACCGAATAAGCGGGTAATCGGGTCGGAATCCCCACGGATTCAAAAAAATCAATTGTCTTCTGAATCGTTTGATCAATTCGCTGATCATCGGTTCCGTTGGTTATTCCCCAAACTCTTTCACCCAATTGTAAAAGCTTTTCTTTCTTTTGTTCCCTTTTAATTTGCATCACGCCAGGCAATACAATTGCGAGTGTTCTTGCATGGTCGATACCGTGGTAGGCTGTTAATTCGTGGCCAATCATGTGTGTTGCCCAATCTTGCGGAACACCAACTGCGATTAGTCCATTTAATGCCAGAGTTGCACTCCACATAAAGTTAGCCGCAGCATCGTAGTCAGTTTTATTTGCGATAACTTTTGGCCCTTCTTCAATCAAGGTTTTTAAGATGCTTTCGGCAAAGCGGTCCTGAAGAGGTGCATTAACCGGAAAAGTTAAATACTGCTCAATTACGTGTACAAATGCATCTACGATACCGTTGGCAATTTGCTTTTCGGGAAGCGAATAAATAGTCTCGGGATCCAGCACTGAAAATAACGGCATTACTTTGGGCGACATGAAAGCCAGCTTTTCTTTCGTTTCGGCTTTTGTAATTACTGCGCCCGAATTCATCTCAGAGCCGGTAGCTGGCAGTGTCAATACGGTTCCGTGGGGAATTGCGTCCTTAACCAAAGCCCTTTTGGCTAAAATATCCCAGGGATCGTTACCATCGAAACAGGCCGCAGCGGCAATAAACTTTGTTCCGTCAATGACCGATCCACCTCCAACCGAAAGCAAAAAAGTAATGTTCTCTTTTTTAACGATATCAACAGCTTTCATCAAAGTTTCAAAATGCGGATTGGGCTCAATACCACCGAATTCAAGCACCTCAAAATCTTTAACTGATTGTTTTACCTGATCGTAAACACCATTCCTGAATATACTACCACCACCATATGTCAATAATACCTTCGATCCTACCGGAATATTTGCTCCTACTTTAGCTATTTCACCTTTGCCAAAAATAACCTTTACTGGATTTTGATACTCGAAATTATACATGATAAATGATTTTTGTTTGAATTAGGTACAAAAGAAACAATTGTTTGGCAATTTCGATTTTTCGTTAAGAATTATTAGCAAAATAAACCGATAAAAACTGCATGTCGCGTCGAATCAGGTTGTTCTGTAACACGTTGTCGGAGTGTTTTTTCGTTTATGCACCCTTCATAAAACTCTATGATGTACGGCGAAATCTTATTTTGCTCGGGCAATCTTCGTTGAAAGCGCCCTCCGGTATATCCAACCTCATTTAACCGATCCGGGGAATGTTGAAACTGCCGGATAAAACAATGAAGCCATAGGGTCAATTTCAACGATTGTACCATATAAAGCACCAAAATACCAGAGTTTCACACGCTTTTAAGCGAAAAAAAGAAAGGGGAGCCCAACTGACTCCCAATTCTAATCTGCTATTATTGCAATTCGTGAAAAAGAGTTTTCTTTTCTCTATCTGAAAGGCACTTTTGATGGTGTTCTATCAATAAATTTCGCTTGCCGCCCGGTAATTTCTCGAAATAAGTTAAGCGGTCTTCTATTTTGTATTTTCGAATGTTACGAAAACAACAATCATCAGCCTCATTTCCAATAGGACAATCAAAAATTAATCCTAAATAATTCAACTCACACTTCGTCATATCCCTCTCCTGTTGTTTCTCTACATGAGTTAATTCTGAAAAACCCCAAAAGGTAACCCATTCCCGAAAAAAATATTTCAAAAATTTCTTGTTGAAAAAACAAATATTCTCAATTAATCAACAACTGGAGAGATCCTTAAAAGAGCGATTTAAAATTTTTAGTTTGACAGGCTCTATGGCATATTTTTATATTTTTGCAAAAGTTTTTACAAAATGTAATATTTCTGATAGATATGTTTGAGAATCTGAACGAAAAGCTGGAGCGGTCGTTTAAACTTCTGAAAGGTCAGGGGAAAATTACCGAGATAAATGTTGCCGAAACTCTGAAGGAAGTTCGCCGTGCATTGCTCGATGCCGACGTGAATTTTAAAATAGCCAAATCGTTTACTGAAAATGTACGGAAAAAGGCGCTTGGGATGGATGTTCTCAATGCACTCAAACCGGGGCAGTTGATGGTTAAAATTGTTCACGATGAGCTTACCGAATTGATGGGTGGCAAATTTGTTGATATTAACCTGAAAGGAAGTCCAACAGTTATTTTAATTGCCGGATTGCAGGGGTCGGGTAAAACAACTTTCTCGGGAAAACTGGCTAAATTGCTTAAAAGTAAAAAGGGAAGGCATCCGTTACTGGTAGCCTGCGATGTTTATCGCCCGGCTGCTATTGAACAGCTTAAAGTTCTTGGACAACAAGTTGAAGTTCAGGTTTATACCGAAGACGGAAATAAAAATCCGGTAAAAATAGCCCAGGAAGCAATCCGCCATGCCAAAATGCAGGGAAATGATGTTGTAATTATCGACACCGCCGGACGTTTGGCCATCGATCAGCAAATGATGGACGAGATTGCAGCCGTAAAAGATGCGGTAAAACCTCACGAAATACTTTTTGTCGTTGATTCAATGACAGGTCAGGATGCTGTAAACACAGCAAAAGAATTTAATGACCGGTTGGATTTCGACGGTGTTGTACTTACCAAACTCGACGGTGATACCCGTGGTGGGGCTGCACTTTCGATTCGCTCAGTTGTCGATAAACCGATCAAATTTGTAGGTACAGGCGAAAAACTGGATGCGTTGGATAACTTTCACCCCGAACGTATGGCCGACCGTATTTTGGGGATGGGTGACATTGTTTCGCTGGTTGAAAAGGCCCAGGAACAATTTGACGAAGAAGAAGCCAAGCGGCTTCAGCAAAAACTGGCAAAAAATCAATTTAGTTTTACCGACTTTCTGAAGCAAATTCAGCAAATCAAGAAAATGGGTAACCTGAAAGATTTGGCCGGAATGATCCCTGGAATGAGCAAAGCGTTGAAAGATGTTGAAATTGAAGACGATGCCTTCAAGCACATCGAAGCGATCATTTATTCGATGACTGTTGCTGAACGCGAAGACCCAAGTATTTTAAATGGTTCGCGCCGCAAACGTATTGCCGACGGATCGGGTACAAATATCCAGGAAGTAAACCGGTTAATCAAACAGTTCTCCGAAACCCGAAAGATGATGAAATTTGTTTCGCAGGGTAAAAATCTGAACAGAATGATGGGCAATGTAGGCCCCAAACGATAAATAACATCATATGATATTAATTGACGGTAAAAAGACTTCAGAAGAAATAAAAAAAGAAATAGCAGAAGAGGTAAGCCATATTGTGGCTTCGGGCCGCAGAGCGCCTCATTTGGCTGCTGTTTTGGTTGGACACGATGGCGGAAGCGAAAGCTATGTTGCCCACAAAATTAAAGACTGTGCCGAGGTTGGATTTCGCTCAACCCTCATCAGGTATGAAGATGATGTAACCGAAACCGAATTACTGGCAAAAGTTGCAGAATTAAATGCCGATGAAGAACTGGATGGCTTTATTGTTCAATTACCGTTACCCAAACATATTTCGGAACAAAAAGTAATAGAAGCTATCGATTCAAAAAAGGACGTTGATGGCTTTACACCCGAAAATGTTGGAAGAATGGTGCTTGGACTACCTGCATTTTTATCGGCAACTCCTTATGGTATTGTCGAACTGCTGAAGCGCTATAATATCCCTACTTCAGGAAAGAACTGTGTGATTGTTGGCCGAAGCAATATCGTTGGCCGCCCAATGAGTATTTTGATGTCGCAAAAATCAATAAATGCAACGGTAACGGTTGCCCACAGTCAAACCAAAGACCTTGAAAAAGTATGTGCGGAAGCCGATATTTTGATTGCAGCTTTAGGTTCGCCCGGATTTATTAAAGGAAATATGGTGAAAGAAGGCGCAGTTGTTATTGATGTTGGAACAACTCGGGTGCCTTCAGCCGAAACAAAATCGGGCTTCAAGCTAAAAGGAGATGTAAAATTTGACGAAGTAGCCGCAAAGTGTTCGTTCATTACCCCGGTTCCGGGAGGAGTTGGCCCAATGACCCGTGTTTCACTGCTCCTGAATACATTGCTTGCAGCAAAAAGGGAATAGTAACGTTGAAAATATGAAATTAAGAAGGTGCATTTCGCACCTTTTTCTATTAAATTGCGTTAATTTAGTGTAGTGAAAAAAAGGAAGATGTTCCGCTTAAAATGAAACAGACATCTTACCTGAAACGAGATAAACGCGGATGAGTTGAAGCGACGCGAAAAATCACACACGCAAGTTACGCCAGGCAATAAAAAACAAGTTTTTACACCGAATGAAAAATAGAATTTTTGCAAATGTTCGAGGAGCGCTGTTAATTTCAGTTTTGTTGTTGATTGAATCATGCGCAACAGTGCCACTTGTTGGCCGGAAACAATTAAGTTTAGTACCTGAGTCGAATATGCTGGAACTAAGCTTAACAAATTACAGCGACTTTTTAAAGGCAAATAAGCTATCAACAAATCAGGAGCAAACAGCGACGATAAAACGGGTTGGCGCAAAAATGTCGGTTGCCGTTGAAAAATACCTGAAAGAAAACGGTTTTGCTGACCGGGTTGTTGATTTCAAATGGGAATTCAATCTCGTGCAAAGCGACGAACTAAACGCATGGTGTATGCCTGGCGGAAAGGTAGTTTTTTATACAGGTATTATGCCGGTAACCAAAAGCGATGCAGGCGTTGCAGTAGTTATGGGGCACGAAATTGGCCACGCTGTAGCCAGGCACGGCAACGAACGAATGAGCCAACAGCTTGTTCAACAATATGGTAGCGTTGCGCTCTCCGAATTCATTAAAACCAAACCACAGGAAACACAAGCTATTTTCCAGACAGTTTATGGCCTTGGCACTCAATACGGAATTATGCTTCCGTACTCCCGCCAGCAGGAATACGAAGGAGATAAACTTGGATTGATTTTTATGGCAATTGCCGGGTACAATCCGAATGAAGCGATTAGTTTTTGGGAACGTATGGCTGCAAACTCAAAGGGTAAAGTTCCCGAATTTTTGAGCACTCATCCGGTTGAAGAAAACAGAATAGCAGCAATAAAAGCATTCCTCCCCGAAGCAATGAAATTCTACACCGGGAAGTGAAAATTCTATTGAATGTCCTATAAAGTCCTCAAAAAAAAAGGTCTTGAGCGTTGACTCAAGACCTTTTTTTGAGGACTTAACACAACGAATAACCTCCAAAGGTCAAAGCTTTGCCTGAAATACAACATTTGACAACTAAATTCTTTTAAACGCTCCCGATCTAAAAAGAAAAGAATCATTACCCTTGCTGCTCAGCTCACCAGTCCATTAATTACGCTTCACTCATCTGCGAGCATTGAAACGCATTACACATAATTGCAACTCGCCAAGTACTTAGTACATGACAAAAAAAATAAATAGCTGATTATCAGCAAAATAAGTGTTGAAATATTTGCATATAACTCTGAATATCAGTATCTTACAAAGGATTACCAAGTCACTTTGTGAGAAATATGACACCCAGAGTAGAGTCTAAAAGTAGTGAATTAGTTTCCATTTTCCATGAGCAATCAGGTTGGAATCTGGCACGAGTGAAGTTCTTTGTTTTAATTATTAGTGCGCTTTGTAAAGTGCAAACTGTTGGTTTTGAGAAGTTAGCTACGGCCTTTGACAGCCATGCCAGTACTAATTCCTCACTGCGGAGAATACAACGGTTTATGGCGATTTATCTTTTGGACACTGATGTGATTTCCATAATGATATTTAGACTGTTACCACATAAACCGCCTTTTCGCTTGGCAATGGACAGAACGAACTGGAAGTTTGGACAGCAGAATATCAATGTTTTGGTGCTTGCTGTTGTTTATCATGGAGTCGCTTTCCCGTTGCTGTTTAAGATGTTGCCCAAATTTGGCAATTCAAACACCAATGAACGCATTGAATTGATTGAACGGTTTATCCGTCTTTTTGGTTTGGAAGCATTGGATTGTTTGACTGCAGATCGTGAGTTTGTTGGAGAACGATGGATCAAATACCTGAATGAGAACCGGATTCGGTATTATATCCGCATCCGCGAAAACTTTTGGGTTTTGCAACCTCACAATGGTAAACGGGTTAAAGCCAGTTGGTTATTTGCCAATTTACCCTTAAATGGCTGTCGTGTGAATCAACGAATTGTGTCCCTGAACGGGCAACTCTGTTATCTTTCAGCCTCGAAAGGAAAAGACAAAGATGGAAAGCCTGAATTGCAGATTGTTATCTCGTTCAACAAACCGGAAGATGCACTCGAAATTTATAAAGAACGATGGCAGATTGAAACTGCTTTTAGAGCATTAAAAACAAGTGGTTTTAATATTGAAGATACACACTTGACTGAAATTGAAAGAATTGAAAAACTGTTTGCATTGGTGATCGTAGCTTTTACCTGGTCATATCTGGTCGGGGATTATTTACACAAATACATTAAACCGATCTCAATCAAAAAGCACGGAAATAAAGCTAAAAGTCTATTCAAATATGGGCTAACTTATATTGCAACTGTTCTATTAAATGCTTTCTTTCAAGATGATATCAATATTTTTAAATTTTTGTCATGTACTTAGCGCCAAGTATTAAAAAAAGTTGAAATTACAATTATCTCATTTCAAGGTTAGTGTGTTTGTCAGCAGTTTTAGTATTTATCAAAAATTTTTTTTTAATTTTGGAGAAACAGGTTTGCTCGCCTGACAATAAAAAAATGTTATTAAAATAGACTAACCTGCCAATTCTCTGTTTGTAAAATTTGAAACAGGCATCAGACCACGAAAGCAATTGATTATCTGATGACAACGAATTGGCGTTCACTAAAAAAATGTATGATGGAAGACTTTGAAAGAAATGAGGATCGGTTGGAAAATAACAGAAATTTCAGAGACGAAGTTTACTCAGTACCTGTCAGAGCTGGAAAAAGAACTTATTTTTTTGATGTAAAATCTACCAGGAGAGATGAACTCTATTTGACTATTACCGAAAGCAAAAAACGCTTTGAACAAAACGGGAGCTTCCATTTCGAGAAACATAAGATTTTTCTTTATCAGGAAGATTTTAACAACTTTATGGAAGGACTGCAAGAGGCATTAACTTTTATTGATCAAAATCAGCAGTACGCTGATTACGAGGAACAACCTGAAGAAGATAATTCAACGCCTGTTATCGAAAAAGAATTTGAAGAAGCAGAGTATTCAAGAGACTTTACCAAACTCGATTTCGATGATTTGAGTTCGTAAGTATGGATCAATTCGGTTCTATTACTAAATATCGTGAATGCAACTCTGGATTACAAACCAGTGTTGCATTTTTATTTTTTCCAAATACTATCGCAAAAGCATCTTTTTCGACGCTTCTGCGATAACCGGCCTCGTTCGTTGTCCCGTCAACCCTCTCTACCAGCAGACATCTAAATACCAATCACACAACTCGTTCATACTAAATGAGAGCCTTTTTAGTCCAAAATACACAAGTTTTAGGAAAATTTTGCTCAATGTTTGGAGCTAAATTCTACAAACAGTAGCCACTAGACGACATATACTTATAATACTACAACTCTCCCCTCACAAACTTCTCAATCATTTCACCGGCAATACTCACGTTTTTCGGATGGTTTGGTAAGTTATCGCGGGTGAACCAGGCGGCGTGGGTAATCTCTTTGTTGTCGGTTTGTATCGGCTGGTTTTCATCGGCATCGGCAATAAAACCAATCATCATCGAGCCCGAAAGTTCCCAGGGCTGACTCCTGTAATAGCGGATGTTCCACACATCAAGCCCCACCTCTTCCTTCACTTCGCGCCGCACGGTTTCCTCCAGCGTTTCGCCCACATCGGTGTAACCGGCCACCAGCGAATACCAGTTGGCAGCAAAGTTGGCATTGTTGGCCAGTAAAATCTTGTCGTTGCTGCGAATAGCCACAATAATAGCCGGCGAAATCTTGGGGTAAACCACCGTTTTACAAGCCGGACAAACCACCGCCCGCTCGTCGGGTTTGTGTTGGGTGCGGGCGCCGCAGGTTCCGCAGAAACGGTTTTGCTGATACCAGTTGTGCAGGTGAAGCCCCACCAGGCTCACCCAGCCAATTTCGCGCTGCGCGGTGCTGCGGAAGAAACCTATTTCGGTAAAGGCCAGTTGCGGGTTGTCGTATTTCAGCTCGCTCCAAACCAGGAAACATGGCACCTCATCGAGGGTAAACAGGAAAACCCATTCTGCGGACTCCCCCAACTCCTGAAAATCTTTCTTCTGCGGAAGCGCCAGCTCCGCGCCTTTGGTTTTGAGCAAAATGGTATTTCCCTGGTATTGAAATAGGTAATCATCGTCCTGAGGCATGTGGTTAGCCAAATACAGGTTACTGAAACGATGCGGGTGTATATCCTGAATCATGAAATGTACGAATTGATTTGAGGCGGTAAAGATAAGGTTTGTAATTGCGTACAACACCAAGATTTCTTCAAGTTAAACGAAGAATTAAGGAAGAGTTGTGGATTTCGAATACGCTAAAAGAACTACAATGTGGACAATTACTGTAAAATGTCTAAATTTGTTTAAAATATGATTACATGAAGATTCCACATCCTATACCATATCAGGGTAGCAAAAGAAATCTTGCTGCCGACATTTTGAGATTTTTTCCTCAAAAGATTGATAGATTGATCGAACCATTTGCAGGTTCGGCTGCGATAACTATTGCATCAGCATATTTTTTTAAAGCTGATAAATTTGTGGTTAATGATATTAACGAGCCGTTAATAAATCTTTGGGATAAAATTATAAATGAGCCTCAGTCAATAATTCGGGATTATCATCATATATGGAATGGTCAACTTGGAAATGAAGAAGAATACTATTATCAGATAAGAAGTAGTTTCAATCAAACAAAAGAGCCTAAATACTTATTGTTTTTGTTGGCTAAATGTGTTAAAGCGGCAGTTCGATATAACGCAGAAGGCAATTTTAACCAAAGTCCTGATAAAAGAAGGAAAGGGCGTTTACCGGAAAATATGAGATTCGACATTTTAAATGCATCAAATCTGTTAAAGGATAAAGTTACGTTCTATTCATTTGATTATGAGAAAATATTAGATATGGCAACTGAAAGTGATTTAGTATATATGGATCCGCCATATCAGGGTACAGCAAAAAACGGCGGATTTAGGTATATGGAAGACCTTAATCATGAGAATTTTGTTATTTCACTTCACAAGTTAAATAAGCGAAATATTCCGTTTATTTTAAGTTACGATGGTCGCACTGACAATAAAACTTATGGAGAAGAACTTCCGAAAGAACTGAATCTGCACAAAATTGAAATAGATGCAGGCCGTTCTTCAATTGCAACATTGCACAGCAGGATTGAACGAACTTATGAGGCCGTTTATATATCTAATAATTTAGCTTCAATTTCTCATATAAATAAACGGATAGAATCAATTTCAATAAAACAGCCATCATTGTTTGACTTCTTATGAAAAATTATCCCAAAGAATTTTTAAAACTTGCGGAATCAATAACCAATAAAAGAGCAAAGATTGTCATTGACCATATACTAAAACATGGTTTTATAACAACTGAAGATTTAGAAAAGACATACGGATATAATCATCCGCCCCGCGCAGCAAGGGATGTCAGAGAAGCTGGAATTCCTCTTGAAACGTTTAAAACGAAGTCGGGCGATGGCAAATCAATTGCGGCTTACAGATTTGGGAACCTTTCTAAAATCCGTAATAACCGTGTTGACGGACGGCAGATATTTTCAAAAGAGTTCAAAAAATCACTTTACGATGCAAATAATGGACATTGCTACATTTGCAATGGTAAGTTTGAAGAAAGATATTTGCAAGTTGACCACAGAGTACCATACGAAATAAGCGGTGATGATGAAAATTTCCAGCAAAATATCAATGATTATATGCTTCTTTGTGCATCGTGCAATAGAGCAAAGTCTTGGTCATGTGAACATTGTGAAAATTGGATTGATTCAAAAGATATTGAAATCTGTTTAAAATGTTATTGGGGTAGACCTGAAAATTATGACCACATAACTTTAGAAAAGATTCGTAGGCTTGAATTGACTTGGCAAGGAGTTGAGGTGAATTTCTTTGAAGCATTAAAGAATGAAGCAGATAAAGGCGAAATTGCACTGCCGGAATATATCAAATCACTCCTACAAAATCATTTGGAAAAGAAAATTTGATCAAATGAAAACCCGATCTCTCGACCGGGTTTTGTTGTTTTCAGGAGTATTCTTTTTACTTCGCCATTTTCCACACTTCGCTGCCAGCCAGCAGGAAACAGCCGAGGCCATAATCCTCAAAGTCGGGTTTGCTATCGTAGGTCACAGGTTGGCCATCCGAAGGCTGTTTGCCGGTTCCCTGCACAAAGCCTAAGAAACCGTCGGCATGCACCGATTCGTTGGACATGGCATTCCAGCCTTTTACAATGGCAGGCATGTATTTCTTGGCGCTCAGCAGGCCGTGGTTCACACCCCAGGCCATGCCATACACAAACAAGCCGGTTCCGGAGGTTTCCTTGCCGCCAAAGTTGGTTGGGTCATGCAAACTGGCATTCCAAAAACCGTCGGCTCGCTGAATAGACAACAAGGCTTTCATCATGGCCAGGTAGGTCTTTTTGTATTCCTTGTAGTGCGGGTCTTTCGGCGCAATTTCCATTACGCGCACCAGGGCTGCCACCACCCAGCCGTTTCCCGCGCGACCAGTAGCAATCTTCGCCATTCGGCTCTTTGTAGGGAGGACGGAAATCCTTGTCGCGCCACCACAAACCATCGGCCGGACTGTAAAATCCCTGGCGAACCTTCGAGTCCATGTACATCTGGTACATTCCGTTCAGAGTATTTCTTGTCGCCGGTAATCACACCAAGTTTAGCGTACACCGGCATGGCCATTTGCAGTGCGTCGATCCAGGTCCAGTCGTCAATTTTATCCGAGGCAATCATCGCGTCAATCGACTCTTTCAGGTCTTTAATCATCTCCGGCTTTTGCTCCTTTTCGTACAAATCGAGGTAAGTCTGGCCGCAGCAATGGTTGTCGGCATTGCGGGTTTTCACGCCGCCGTTGAGGCCCCATTTGTGCGCCTCGCCCCACGACATCGCGTAATCGTAATAAGCCTTATCCGGATTGACCGAGTACAACGCCATCAGTCCTTCGTAATACACGGCGCGTGTCCAGATGTTGCTGGGGCGCTCCTTGTTGGTGATGATGGTTTTACCGGTGTCGGGCCATTTCTTCATAAAATAGGCATTGGCGAGCACCATTTTGTTCCTAATTTCCTTTTTCGCCGGAAGGTTCTGCGCTCCGGCCAACCCTGTCGCGACAATCAGCAGGGCCATGAGTAATGTTACTTTTTTCATTGAATTTGAGTTTATTATGTGATTGAATATTTCCTAATTTATACTTGACTCACCCCGTCGCATCGTTCGACTGAGCTCACGCCGAAGTCTGCGATGCTCTCCCCCTCTCTTTTAAAAGAGAGGGGGGGAACGTCCGCTTGCGGACAAGGGGGTGAGTATAATCTTATGACCCTACAAGTTCATTTTAATTTCCATCCGGCTTTAGCAAATTCACAGTAGGGCTGTCGTACCAACGAAATTGGGCAACCGGATCGGGCAAAGCCGGATCGAAGGTTTTCCAATCGTCGCGAACATATTTGGCCAAATCGGGGATGCTTTGCAGAACGGCCTGCGTCACGCATTTGGCCAGTTCGTAGGCGCCATAAGGGTTGAAATGCGTATCGTCGGCCAGCGGTTTGTCCTGCCCCGGGTAGCTGTTCTCCGGATAATGCACAAACGCTTTCTTCGAGTTTTCAACGCCCAGCGTTTCGTACAGCGTTTTGCTCATCGCGTTCAGGTCGATCAAGGGAATATTTTGCTCTTTGGCCAGTTGACGCATGGCCTCCGGAAATTCTTCCAGCGTATTGATGATCTTTCCATTCTCATCAAAACGACGCCGATTGGTCGAAGTAACCAGCACCGGTCTTCCGCCTTTTTTGCGGGCCTCGGCAATGTAGTAGCGCAGTTCGTCTTTGTAAGTGGTCATCGCGTCGAGGTGGTTTCCACCGGGTTTCTGGTCGTTGTGCGCAAATTCCATGAACAGGTAATCGCCGGCTTTCATCTGACTCAAAATCTTTTGCAGACGGTTTTCACGTTTAAATGCCAACAGCGTTTCGCCCGACTCGGCGTAATTGGCCACCACCACCTCCGGTTTCAGGAAATTCGGAAACATTTGTCCCCACGAGGCCCAGGGCTCGTTTTCCTGATCGGTAACCGTCGAGTTTCCGGCCAGGAAAATGGTTGGCAGTTCGTCGGCTTTTTGTATTTCGATGGCAGCTACACACGGGCGCTCACCATTAAATTCGAGTGTCAGTTTATGGTCCCAGTTCAGGTAATTCACTTCGCGCTCTTTCAGTTTGATGCCCTCCTGATTTTTCATCTGCGGATAGCGGACATCCGCGACCACCATTTTCCGCACAGTTTTTCCGGAAGCCGTTTTGACATTTTCGAACAGCAAGCGGCGCGATTCAGCTTTTAAAGTTGTTGACGATCCTTCCGCCGAACCGCCCAGCGTAATGAGTACCCGATAATGCCCTTCCGGCAAATCAACCGAAAAATAAAACGGTTTTTTGCTGCTCAGGTAATCGGCGTTTGGTTTCGCAAGGCCAGCATTGTTGCCTGCTTCCATTTCTCCTGAAGGGATAAGTCCGAAGCCCTTTTCACCCGAGTAAACTGATTTTTTGGTAACAGCAGTCCAACCCGAATTAGATTGCTCCGATCCAAAATCGAAACGATAGGCTGCCGGAGCCATAAACTTTTCAGGATTGATCTGAGGATTTTTCAGAAGATACGGTTTCAAGCCTATTTTCTTGTTGGTTCGAATGCCTTCTACCACCAGCGAGGCGGCCATCATGGCACCTTTGGCTGAGGTGTGCGTGTGGTCGGTGGCAAAAAAAATATGCGCCGGTCACCTGCGCCTCTCCCAGCCCATCGAGCTTTTCCGACATTTTCTTATTCAAATCGATATACTGAATGCCTTCCTGATGAGCCACCTGTATCGCCCAATCAGGATAACTGCCCGGTGTGCGTTTGATTGCGCCGTTTTCCCAGTCGTTGCGCGGAATGGGCGTGACAATGACAGGCGTAGCGCCTTTCGCCCTGGCCTCGCGAACCATTTTGCGTAGGTACCAGCCGTAGCTGTGCACTACCTCGTGCTGCCTGGTAATGAGGTTGTCGATTTCTTCGGTTTCCTCGCCAACGCCCTTAATGGTGCCACGGGCACGTAATGTATCATTAACAGGTCCGCCGTCGTTGTGGCCAAACTGCATCAGCACAAAATCGCCTTTCTTCAGTTCTTTCAGCACCTCGTCCCACAAACCTTTGGTTTGAAAGGTCCGGCTACTGGTTCCGCCCAGTGCGCGGTTTTTCATCAACACTTTGGTGGTGTCGAAGTACTGCTGAAACGGGTCGCCCCAACCCCACTGACCATTCGCCCCATCACCCTTGCCGTTTTTCACGGTGGAGTCGCCAATGGTAAAGATCGTTGGCCGGTCTTTGGCCTGAAGGTTGAGTTGGATGATCAATCCAAGAACTAGTGTAATTATTTTTATCCGATTCATATTTTTTTGATTTATTCAGCGGGTGACTTGAAGTCACCCGCTGAATAGTTGAAGATTATTTCTTTTTTACTTCAAACACAAAACTGCTCGAGGTCATGTATTTGCCGCCCTGCGATGCCACAAACAGGTGCGTGGGGTGGCCGTTTTGCATCAGGATTTGCGGGCGCTCGAACCTGCCGTATTTCTTCAGATGCGCCGGTGCGGGCGGTTGCTGCAAATAATGACTGTACCCGAAATAGCTGATCTTCGGCTCCGACCAGTGAATGCCATCATTCGATTCGAGAATAATGCCCACTTCGTGATCGAACCGGCCCATGTCGCGTGCCAGCATGAAAAAGCGGCCGTACTCCATAAACACATTGCCGTCTTCCAACTGGCGGTTGTTGCCCAGTTTCGAATAGTCCAGAATCGGGTTCCCGGCATATTTCTCATACGGACCTTCCAGTTTTTCGGCAATGGCTAGTCCATATTTGCGGTTTCCGCGAATAGCCGGATCAACCGGATGCTCGTATTCCTCGGAATTCCACGATTTGTAATAGAGCCAGTATTGCCCGTTCGGATGTTTCAAAAATGCCGGGTTCGAGGTGCAATGATCGTCCCATGCGCCTTCGGGTCCTGCCTCCAGCAAGGGTTTATCGGGTCGCTTCCACGGACCATACAACGAATCGGCTGTGGCTAAAGCAATGCGTTTGGTATCGGTTTTGCCGTTTGAGTTGCCCATGTAAAACAGGCAATATTTGCCATCAACTAACTGGATATGCGGATTGTGGCAAGTGGTTCCATCGAAATAGCCCTCGCCGCGCGGAGCCAGAATAGTTTCAATGCCGTAATACGGTCCTTCAGGGCGATCGGCCACAGCATGGGCAATCTCCGAACCTTTGATCCAGCCACCCATTCCTTTTTTTGCATCCCAGCGCGAAAAGAACACGTGAATTTTACCGTCGGGCGCCATAATCGGACTGGTTCCCCAAACGTAGTAACCTTCCATTTCCAGAATCCGGCCATGCGGTTTAAGCCGTTTGGCAAAGGCCGAAATGTCTTTTTTGCTGTAGCCTTTTTCAGGAGCTTCAGCAAAACCAGAAATTCCGGAAGCGAATAAAGCGCCTCCGGCAAATAAACTTTTACTTATAAATTCTCTTCTCGATACCATCAGATATTCTCTGCGGCGCAAACAGTGTTTTGTTTCAAACATCAATTACCGATGCGCCTTGTTTTCTTTTTTTACATGTCCGTTGCCTAATGGCAACGGCAAAGGATATTGCACAACTAATCATCAAAGCGATATTCTTTGCCGTCTGCTTTAGCTGACGGGATACAGATCAATTAAGCCATCCGAAATAAAAATACAGCGTTCGTCTCACCGGTTTTTCCATTTTATTCAGTTCTCCCATCGGGCCAAGATTCCAGGTATCGTTGCTGATTCCCATGGCCAGCTTGGTTCCGATGGGTGGAATGGCATCCAAAAACGAGATGTCGCCAACCGGCAATTCAGGATAATTTTTTGGCCCTGAAATTCCGTAGAAATTGAACAGGCGGACAAACAGGTCGTCTTCCTGTGCTACCACCGTAAACTTGCCGTCAACCGTATTGAATTCCATCCACGAAACTTCAGGAAAATAGCCTTTGAATTGCGGCAAGCCCCAGCTGTTATCGGCCGGAAGCTTGTTGTTATACATGCGCTGATACACATCGAGTACACCTCCGGCCGTGCGGTTTTTCCACACGTGCGCCGGACCTTTACCCAGCCATTTGGCGCCAATCACGTCCGACTCCGGAAAATCGAAGCTGATTCCGCAGAATTTCTGCTCGCCAGCTACCTGGTATTCGTAATCCATTGCCAGCCACCCGCTGCTAAACATGGTCCAAACCACCTTTTTCATATCACCGGAATAAATCATTTCCAGCGAGCAACTTTTCTCGGCTTTCTTAGTCTGAATACTTTCCAATCGGGCGTTTCCGCTGACCAAAACCGGTCCATTTGTGAATGGCAACGGCAAGCCCAAATCGTTAGCAACTTTCCGGATTTTACCATCTTTTTTACTGAAAGTCACTGCAATTCCAGAGGCTTTCATTGTGTATAAACTATCATTTTCAGTCAGCTCAGTAGAGCCGCTTTCCTTCGACAAATCGCCCGATTGTTGCTCAATCGGCAGAATGTTGTCGGCCTCAATTCCTGCGGCTTTCAGCTTTTCACGTTGTTGCTTTTCCTGCTCGCTCATGTCCATTTTCACCAGTTGCGAAACCTGTCGCAGATTGCCGCCAATTTTCCACGAGTGGCAGAATATCTCATCGCCCGATGGATCGAAGACTTTCAGGTAAAGGGCATCGTATTTTTTGTAATCGGCAGGAAGACCGGAGTCCGAAGACCGAAGACCGAAGTCGAGAATTCCGTGTTCCAGTGGTTTTACGTCAGGGCTGGTGAGAATGCCGCGCTTCATCACCTGGTGAGCGGCATGGCGGTCAGTTACCGTACTAAAATTCACCAGTTGCCATTCGAAACTGCAATCTTTCAGGTTAGTGAAATGGTAGCGGTTTTCCACAGGGATTTTGCCATCGAACTGCTCCGGAAGCTTTTTCATGCTGATTTTTACCGGGCAATAAATTTCGCGGAAAGCGTAATAACTGCTTTCTTTTTCGCGGTGCGGACCAACGACTCCGTCGGGCGCATTCACGCGATTGGCATCAATAAAACCATCCAGGTCAGTTCGCACGATTCCTTCGTCGAGCAACGCCCAGGTGAAGCCGCCGCCTGAATTCGCCGTATTCCAGAACAACTCCCAGAAATCTTCCAAAGCCGCAGCGCCACCGCCATCGTCCTGGGCATGTAAAAACTCGGTGGGCATATAAATCTTGCCTTCAGTAAATATCTTTTGTGAGCTGTAATAATTTTCGTAATGGTTGCAGTCGATGCCATTAAAATCGTTGCCGGGTTTGTGATGCGGATGAATAACCGGCCGTTTCGACTTGTCGTAAAACCCAAAATCGTCGTCCAACTCCTTGTTGGTACCACCTTCATTGCCGTTATCCCAGAAAATAATCGATGGATGATTGCAGTCGCGGATCACCATTTCCTTTACCAGTTTAGCACCAGGTGCTGTAGCATAGGCATTTTGCCAGCCTGCCAGTTCGTCGAGCACATACAAGCCCAGCGAATCGCAGTAATTCAGGAAACTTTGGTCAGGCGGATAATGCGAACAACGAACGGCATTCATGTTCATCGACTTGATCAGTTTCACATCGTCAAGGTTGATTTGATCGTTCAGGCAGCGACCGGTTTCGGGCCAGAATGCATGACGGTTGATGCCTTTCATCTTGATCTTGACGCCATTCAGGTAAATGCCATCACCCTGACGGATTTCTATCGTGCGGAAGCCAAATTTTTCGGAAGTCGAATACAATTCATTCTTTCCGTTTTTCAGTGAAACCCGAACGGTATAGCGGTTGGGCGTTTCGGCTGTCCACAATTCAGGATTGGAAACTTTGCAGCTTAAAGTTAACAGCGAATCTTTTCCGGTGCCATTACATGTGGCAACTACTTTATTTTTTGAATCAAGAATTTCTGCGGAAAGCATTCTGTCACCCTTTAAATTTTGGGTGAAAACATCCATTGCAAACAAACCATCGGCATTGGCATCGATGTCCACGCGTTCAATATGTTCTTCAGGAAAGGCTTCGAGGTAAACCGGGCGGAAAATTCCGCCAAACACCCAGTAATCGGCAAAACGCTCGGCGCGGTTCACCGAAGGTTCAGCCGACATTTTACTGACTATTGCTTCCAATAAATTGGACTGTCCGAACTTCAGTTTGTCGGTAATGTCGTATCGGAACTGGTAAAAAGCACCCTGATGAATTGGTCCGGCCAATTGTCCGTTTGTTTTCACTTCGGTATCGGTCATCGAACCTTCAAACACAATGAAAACCTTCCGTTTTTTCCAATCTGCCGGAACCTGAAACGTATATTTGTACATGCCCTTTTCGTCGGCAAACTTGAACTTTTTGCCATAGGTGCGGTAATCGCGCCCATAGTCGTATTCGCCAAAGCCCTGCTGCTCCCAGTGCGACGGCACTTCTATTTTCGACCAAACGCCGCTGTTTCGTCCCGAAGTACAGAAAAACTCCCAGGTTTTGGTGTGAATGTTGTCGGTTCCTGATAGGAAAAGGGTTTGCTTTTGTGCAAAGGAGGAAATGGAAAGAAGAAATAAAAAAAGAAAAAAGCCCCCTCTAACTCCGCCGAGAGGGGGAGGACACGGTTGCGATGGATTTTTTTTCTGTTTAGTTTTTATCAGGTTAATCATAGTGTTTTAACTGGTGTTTTTGAATATGATTTTTATATACGGCGCATAAAACGTTTGCATTTCAAACATCATTAACCCGTGCGCCTTGTTTCCGCTTGTTTACTCATCCCCGGGTTCCGTTTCACTGCACCCGGGGCTATAAATTTTTGACTCCCATGAAGTCTCTAATCCTATTATATTACTTTCAATCAGAACTTTCAAAATCTAAACGTTCCTAACCATTGGAACCTAAGCCTCTCCCATTCGGGGAGAGGTTGGAGAGGGGCTTTGGGCTTTTCAAAAATCCTTCATCAATCCTTCCCATTTTACGTTCCATTTACCATCTTTCGGGAAACCCGGATTTTCAACGGTGCAACCTTCCCAACCAGCACACATCAGCGAAACAGCTTTCAAAATTCCGCCGTTCCCCGGTAAATAAATCCGAAGTCGGGTGTTCTGATAATTGTGCCCGTTTTTTAGATAAGTATTTTTTTGAACATCTTTCAGCAAAGCTTCGAGCGCGATTTCAGGCTCATTCAGGCGGGTGGCGCACATGGCTACCATCGGGTAATCCCAGCCCCAGGTGGTTGGCCAATCCCAGTTGCTCACCACCTTTTTCAAGGTGGCGCGCATCACTTCGGCATCAACTTTATCCCACATCGGAAGGATACCAACTGTTCCGGTAACCATCGGGTGGTCGGTAATGGCTTTCGGGTTGGTGTACGAATCGGATGCACCGGCAATGCCGAGGTACAAACCATTTTCCTGATCGGGAGCGGCTATTTTGTTGCGCACATCTTCCCAAAGTGGCTCGGGTTGCATGTTCAATCGATTGCGCCACTGCTGTGCAATAGTCAGCCCCCAATGCCAGTAGGCCAGTTCGAACGGCGGATCCATCGTGGTTTCGCGCTTCCAGTGTTCCTGTGCCGGAATGAGCGGAGGCAACAGATTATAAACTTTTCCTATTGAATCAAGTACTGCAAAATCGGCCATAAAATCGGCAGTGGCAAAAACCAAATCCTTGTATTTGTTCAGAATTTCGGGCGACGGGTGGCTGCGGTACAATTGCTCGGCCATGTAAATAACGTGAGGCTGTTGCCAAATCAGGTAATTTCCAACTCCTGAAGGACTGTTATCGCCTTCGAGACTCACCATTTTTTGCCAGCGAACGCCTTTAAAGCCCTGCAATTTAGCAGTCTCCAGCGCTTTCGGGAAAACACGGTGATACCATTCCATCTGTCGGGCAATAATTTCGGGATGACCCCAATTGGCAAAATGAGCGGTATGCCACCAGTGCATTTCGAGGTGCGGCTTACCGTACCAACTGTTGTACACCAAGCCGGTTTCCTGCGGAGGGTAATCACCTGCATTTTGAATTTTGGTAAGGTATTGCGACAACACAAAACGACGTTCCAATTCTTTAGCCCGCGGATCGGTACAAGCCGAAAAATCAACGACACCGCTTGTTTCCCAGAAGGTTTTCCAGCCATCCAAATTTTCTTTTTCGGTTTCGGCGAAGGTTGGCAGCTTTTCAGTATTCGCTTCAGGAGCAAACAAACAGCTAAATTCGAACGAGTTGCCCGATTTTGGAGAAAGTACAAAATGATGTTTGTCTGTTTCCTGAAGTTCGGCCTGACCTGCCCAGTCGATTTTAACCTGGTAATGGTCGTTATCCAGAGTCCTAAGAATTTTGACGCTGTTCTCCCCCACTTTTTCAAGTTTCGATTGATGTTTGTCGGGCGAATTAAAATCGTAGCCCGAATGCGTATTCTCGGCTACCGCATACGGGAAAATCCATTCTATTTTCAACTGCCCTTTTTCGATCAACGGCGAACTAATTTTAGCCGAAATCATATCTTTCTCCTGATAGCCAAACACTTCCACTTTCACAGGCTGACCTTCTACCTGGAATTCGCTGCTGATGCGGCCTTCCCAAAGATTCAACTGTTGTTTGGGTCGCTGAATATCGGCTAATTTTACTTCCGAGCCGTCGCCTTTTTTCAGGAGCAAACGAACAACTCCCAACTGCAAACGCTGCGGATTTGCGCGAAAATAGTTGGTAGCATCGGCATCCCTGCCGGTTTTGGCATCCTGGCTTAAATACGGGACTTTGCGCCCTTGATAGTCATAATTAGTCACACTCTGCATCACGTTGTAGTTTTCCTTATTCGGGAAGGTGTGCCAGCCCCAGTTCGACTGAGTTCCGAGAGTCACTCCTTTTTCGTATTCTTTGTAAAACGTTTGCAGGCCGGTAATATCGGTTGTAAATGCAAAATTTCCATTGCCCACAGAGAGACTAGCCAGCGTATCGGGCTGATCAACAATCACATTATTACGGGAAACCAATGCCACCCGGTCAATTTTTCCTGGCTTATTTGCCGACTGGCAACCGATAAAAATAAGAGTCAGAAATAGAAGATTAAATCCTGTAACACCTCGTTTCATAGGGAATTTGATTTTTTTTTGATTAATATTTACACAGAAGTTATGCACCATACCGGTGCATTCCCCCTGTCGTGCAAATCGAATAAACCTTTCATTAAACCATATAAATCAGAATTTTACCGTCTGAAGCGGCGTCAGCATCACCGGACCAAACAATCCCGACTCCTGCGGTTTCCAGCTCAAAGTGGTAAACAAACCATCGATTCCGCGATTTCGGGCTTCTTTCGACGGAAAATTGACGTTGTAGAAGATTTTATATTTCTGCCCTTTGCGTTCCATGTCGGCAATGCGGTTGCCCATCAGGTTGGTCACCGAAATTTCCAGCGTATTTTCAGGCTTTAATTCCGAAGCAGGAATATCAACCGAATATGGCGACGAAATCAGTACCGAAACCTCTTTCCCGTTTAGTTTCACGCGGGCACTATGTGCAACCTTGCCCAAATCGAGCCTGAAATAGTTTGCATTACCCGTTGGTTTGGCAAAAGTGGTTTTGTAAACAGCCGTTCCTGAAAATGCTTTGTAAGCATCTCCCAATTCGGTCCACGAACCAAGCTGTGTGATTTTTGTGGTCTGCGGAAGTTCAGGACCACCGCTGACAAACGAAAGCTCCCATTCCCCATTCAATTGCGACTTGTCTCCCCATTCACTTCTGTAAGCGTATTCAGGAACATTTACCGGTGTTGGATAAATCTCTACGATGCAGCTTTCGCCCGGGTTCAACTGGAGGTAAACTTCGCCAAACGTACCGAACGATTTGGTTTGAGCCTTGCCAAAATCGCCGTTCATTGGGTTGTAAAGCACCGCCGACCCTACCGGCGTATCAACCGAAACCATGCCATCAATATTGTCCTTGCCACGGTTGGCAATGAAATAAACGGTGTTGGTGCCATTAACGCGCCGAATGCACTGCAATCCTTTGTCGGCCATAATTTCGTGCCGAGGTTTGGCCTGCATCAAAATTTCCGTCATGCTGCCAACAATAATCTGACCTTTTCCAACTTTGGCCTTTTGCATGGTGCTACCAGCCTGCGCCACCAGTTTAAGCGAACCTTTCAGCAATTTAAACCGGGTCTGGCGTTCTTTCAGCTTACTCAACCCGGGAACATCATCAGGCAGTTCTTCCATCAAAATAGTCGCACCATTTTTAGCCAGAGCAATAATTTTCTCGAATGTTTCAAGCGGCATCAATTTCACTGGAGGAAGCAAAATAGTTTGATATTCAACATCTCCGGTTTGAATTTTACCGGACTTTGTTTCAAGTTGTAAAATCTGTTTGTCCGAAATATAGTCGAAAGCATATCCTTTATTCCACAGGTATTCGGCTGCTGCCCGAACCGTTGATCCTTTGGAAGCACCGTCGAAATGTACCAGCAACGACTTCCCGCGAACAGCATATTCGTCAGAAATGGGGTAATACAACAAAATGTCGTTATCGGGTTTTCCGGACTGAAGAAACGATTGCGAGCGGGCAATATAAGCGTTCAACGTTCCAAAATCGTTCCAGATGGTGTTGGTTGGCCCGAAATGTACAGCAGCATAAAACATCCAGCCCGGCCAGGGCGCATCTTGCGGCGAATAGGTTGTTCCGTGGTAAAAAACATGGTTTATTCCGGCCAGAAAGAATAAATCGATGGCATGTTTTACGTCAGAAAGCGAGGCTTCAAAATGATCTTTCAGCCAGGTTGCCGACTCCGACGAAGCCAGTTTTTTGCCTGTTACATGTGCCGCTGACGAGGCTGTTTTTACCTTTACAATGTCTTCGCCTTCGGTTTCAGGAATGTCAGCGGTGGCATACAAATCCAAAATATTGGCCGGTGCACCGTGAGCCTGGTTACGAATTATTTTGTTGCCCGAAGCGGCCCAGTCGTGCCAGCGCTGCGTGTATTTTTCGAGAATGAGGTCGGAAATTGTTTCGCGATAATCGCACAAAACGCGCTGGTTGTATTGTTCGCTGTCTTGCCCCAGCAAAGCCGGAATATAGCGGCGCAAGTCGTAGCCACGCCGTTTCTGGAATTCGTCGAAGAATAATGGGGTGTAATTCGACTCACCGCGAGCGTCGTCCACTTCATACGAATCGTTGAAATAAGCTCTCAATCCTGAAATATCGTGCCCTTTAAACGACTGGTCGAAATGCGCCAGGTAATTATCGATGGCCTTATCCGAAAAATGGTCAATCACATCGCCTTCGCCGCCTGGGCCGGCGCGTTCAACCATTTTGCCATGCCAACCTTCAAAAACTGCAAATATTTTCCATAAACCGGCAGGAGCTTTCCAGTTTAGCTTTCCGTTGGCCCCAACTTTATCTGTCAGGTTCAGAATTTCGTTTTTATTCGAATAGGCCATCACTGCCTGCAAAGGCATCTGTACCGGGTAACGAATCTGCTCAACCGCCCAATTTTGCATACTATCGGCATTGGCGCTGATCGGGAATTTCACCTGCGAAATATCCAGGTTTTTCCGGCTGATGGTTCGCAACATCGGGTCTTGCGTCATTTCAATTTTATCCGGTAGCTGGGCTCCTTCCTTCAGTAACGGATACGATTGTATGGCCATGTATTTGCAGGCATCTTCAGGAGTAACCCAAAGTCCGCCAAACGGCCAGCCCGAAGCCATTGCCAAATCCACGCCCATATCGAGTTGCTTTCCTTCCTGAAGCGTATATTCCAGGTTTTTAACCCATTCAGGAGAAAGGAATTTCAAAGCCCGGTTTTCATATCCATGTACATTATAAATGGGGGTAATTTCCAAGCCGCCCAGACCTGCTTTTGAATAAGCCTCCATTTCAGTTTTCAGGTTTGAAGGATCGACTGCGCTACCCATCCACCACCAGCGGCTCCAGGGTTTTGCTTCCTGGGTAATCTGCGGCCAGCCAGGCGTTCGAGTCAAATTTTGGCTCATTGCACTTCCTGAAAACAAGCAAATAAAAACGGCGAGCAGTGCATATTTGTTTATCTTTCTATTATTCATTGGGTTGTATTTTAGTTTATCGACAAGTTACAAAGATCAATTTAAAAAAGGTGGGCTGCAACACCCACCTTTTCATTTTCAGCTTTTTTACTTTTTATTTATTTTTCTAAACAAACCCAAATTTAGTAGCCGGCATTCTGAAAAGCAGCACGTCCTGCTGCATCCAAAGCCTTACCATTTTCATCAGTAAGCAATTCAAGTATTGAAGTTGGCCAGCATTTGAATGTATGGTATTTTTGAAAATTTCCTTTGCCAACACCTTTAGCACCAACAGTTCCAGAGCCGCCCAGATCATCAACAGGGAATGGGAAATCAACTGTTCCGGTTGACGACGAAGGAGCGCCAAGCATATCACGATAATAAACGCGATCATACAAAATACCAGCATTGTGCAAGTCTTCAGTATTTGTCAATTCAAAAATAAGTTCACGAGCACGCTCATTGTATATAAAATGAATGAAACGATCTAAATCAGAACTTGCAGTTGGAGGATAGTTTTCTTTCCTTGCTTTCACGCTTCCTCCCTGCCATTCACTTCCGTCGATTTTTATAGCATTGTATGAATCTGTTGTCACTGTATATGGCGATATTTTTTCAGCAGACGGTACAGTAAGAGCACCAGTTAATACCGAAGGTTCGTCCCTTACGAGAACTGGATTTCGCTTTTCACCGCTATGGTATGCTGCTCTTTTCCGCAATACATTTAAGTCGTCAATAGCCAACGTACTACTTGAACCATTTTTTCGTCCATATGCTTCGGCCCGAATTAAGTATGTTTCAGCAAGACGAAAAATCGGAGTATCAAATGATTCGCTGCCATTGGCATTTGTTCCTTGTCCTCTGGTTTTATCAAGCCATTTGTTTGCACCAGCATACCATTGGGCAACAGCTAAGCCACGATCTATCCCATAAGCTGAACCATCAGTGCCACTGATACGATAATACAATTTTCTTCCCTGCGATTTATAATCGGCCACAACAGGGCTAGCTCCATCAACAGCAGCACCTGATTTAAATCCTGTAATCACTTTATTGGACCGCTCAACATATCCCTTTCCACCTGGGCTGCCAACCATCCATCGAACATTCATAACATAAGGATGGCTCATTACCCACAAAGAATCGAGCGGTTGATCTTTAGAATTTTCAATATATACTAGGCCAATATTACCGTAAGTCATTCTTCCTTTAGTAGTAACAGTAATAGCAGCATCTGAGGCGCTTTTAAGTTTGTTATTATAATAGTAAGCTGTAAGGTCATTCCATGGCTTACCCGAACCATCAGTAGCTGTTACATTATATGTCGTAAGGAAACTTTTGTAATAACGTGAGTCGTTAGCTCTATCCGTGTACATGTCGTAAGCCCAATCAGTTGGCATCAATGTGGCAAAAGGACGACCATAGTTAATATCTCTCAATATTCCGGCATTGGCAGTAGTATGGTTACTGTTGTACACATGTGTTAAACTAATTGCAGACGCATCTCCATATCGTCCATTGTAAGTCTGTGTTGGCTCATATTGCGCCGATAGAAGAATTTCCTTTTGATTGTCTCTGGATAGAGTACCATCGTTTAACCAAAGACTACCGAAATCGGTTGAAAGACCACCATAAGCAGCATTGGTTGATTTCATCTGATCTATAGCCATTGATGAATAGTAAATTACCGAATCCAGGTCAGTAGAGACATTTCCTTTATACAACATTTTCAAATGAGCCTCAGAACTGTTTTCCCAATTTGCGGCCTGAGCACGGTGCAAGTACAATTTTGCAAGAAAATGTGCAGCAGCAGGTTTGGTAATACGTCCCAGTTCTGTGGTTGTGGCCGGAAGAATATCAACAGCTTTTCTTAAATCGCCAATCAATAATTTATATATCTTTTCCAGGCTGGCTTTTTGATAATAGAAATTATCGGGCATTCCTTCAGCTGGCTCTGTAATAAGAGGAGCTGCACCTACAACATTGGTTATGAGATAATAAGAGAAAGCCCTAAGAAAAAGAATTTCCCCCTTTCTAGCCAACAAGCTTTCTTTGTCTTTGTCAGATAAGGCGTTGTAATATTTCAGGAATACATTACAAGCTCCAATCGAAGGATAGCAACCTTCGGTATATTTAGCTGAAGTAGTTACTGAACCAACTAAGTTCGCAACAAATGGAGTAATTCTTGAGCCGGAACTTGATGAAACATCAGGACCCCAGGCATCGGCAGCATAAGAACCATTCACAATACGATCTGCCAACGACCAGCAAAAGACTTCCACGTCACTACCTGATCCAAATAAGTATTCACCCTGGTTATAATCGCCTTTATATCGTAAAATCTTATAGCACCCTTTTGTTAACGACTCAAGACCTTCGGTTGTTTTGTAATAGTCCTGCGTAAGAGTAGTAACAACTTCTTCCTGAAGATAATCTTTACACGATGAAAGTGAAAAGATTATTAAACTTATAATGACAATATATTTTTTCATAATTTCAAATAGTTTTTAAGGTTAAAATTAGAAACCAACCCGAAGTCCAAGGACATAACTTCTGTAAATCATTGTATTATTGTTGGTACCACCGGTAGGGTCACCCACTGAGTTAACATCATTCCAGCTATTGGTATCATCTGGATTGAGCCCGGACTTAACCACATCACCACCAAAAATAAATGGATTCAACACCTGACCATAAACTTGCAATCTTCTAATATTAACCTTTGAAAGTAATTTTCCTGGTAAATTATATGAAAGAGAAATGTTCCTTATAGTGACAAAAGAGCCGTCGTTTATATAAGTTGCCCTTGTGATATCAGCAGTAGATTCATTTGAAGAGTTGGAAGTTAACCTTGGGTATTTTGCATTCGTATTACTTTCTGACCAAAATTCATCGAGACCTGCTTTACGAACATAACCGATATAATTACCACCGGTATAACCTCCAGGAATTAGTGAAGAGAAATACTTCTGTCCTATACGTGCATAAATGAAGAAACTAAAAACAAAATCTTTATAAGTCAATGTATTAGTCATACCTCCAACCCATTTGGGCCGATCTGTACCTCTTATTACTTTATCGCTATCTGTCAATTTATGATCGGGTGTTCCTTGTTCAATCGGTTTATATTGGCCTGGAGCAAATTTGTATCCATTTGCCTTCCATAGATTAATTTCGGCAAGATCTTCAGGCGTATTTTGCCATAATCCACCTACCTCATACGTGCGGTAAACCTTTACCGGATAGCCAATATACCAGCCATTGCCAGTCATATCTTCCTTACCATTGACTAGTTCAACAATTTTTTCCTTATTCTTTGACCAACTCCAGTCGGTTGTCCAGCTAAAGTCTTTCTTTTCTATGTTTCGTGTAGTCAAGGTTATTTCAATACCTTTATTGTTCATTTTACCAATATTATCGGTAATATAAGGATAACCGGTAAATGAAGGGATATTCCTGTCGAGTAATAATCCCGATGTATTTGATTCATATAATTCAATGGTTCCTGTTATTCTATTTTTAAGAACTGCAAAATCGACTCCCACGTTTGTCTGGGCTGTACGTTCCCATGTTAGATTTGGGTTTTGCATATTATAGGGCAGGAAGCTAATAGCTGCCTGGGTACCAAATACATAATTATATCGGGATAATGGGCCGGTTGTTGAATACGGACTAACAGACGCATTACCCGTTTGTCCATATCCGACACGTAATTTTAAGCTATTCAGCCATTCAACCGGTTTTAGGAAATTCTCTTCATGTATTTTCCATGCAAGGGCCATTGATGGAAAGAACGCCCATTTATGTCCATCAGCAAGCACAGATGAGGCATCATACCTGCCAGTAGCTGTGAGTAAATATTTATCTTTATACGAATAATTTAAGCGACCCATGAACGAAACCATTTGTTGCGAAGTATAACTGGTACTATAACTATCAGCTTTCCCATTTAAATTTGAAGATAAATCATACCATTTGGAAGCATCTGTAAAAATCTTTGATGCCGAAATATTGGAACCTTCAGTTTTTGTCGACTGATTTGATTGCATCAAAGTTGCGCCAATTGTATGAACACCAAATGTTTTATCAAAATACAACAGGTTTTCAATCATATACTGGAAGTTATCAGAAACCTGATAGGAAGCAGCAGATCCGGCACCAGATGTTGTGCGCCGCAATGTTGATTGGGAACTTTGCCATGTACCCCGGGTATACCTATTTAAACCTGCACCAAAATTGACACGATATTTTAACCAGGAAGTGAAGTGAATCTCGCCAAAAGCATTGGCTTGAATGTTCGTATTTTTTCGGGTATCAGCCGAGTTGTCTATATCAATCAATGGATTATAAATAGGCGTTGTTTTGTTTCCACCTGGATAAAGTATGTAATTACCACTTTCGTCGTAAGGCTGTCCCATAACCAATTGCTCGAGGGCAACACCATATAAGTCTTTTGCCCCGGTCGAACTACCTGAACGGTTAATAGTTCCGTATTGCTGTTCGTTTTTCGAGATATTTAAGGTTGAGCCTACAGTAATCCATTTAACAGGAGTAATTTCACCATTCATTTTAATTGTATAACGGGTATACCCCTGATTTTTTTGATTTGCATTATTATCAAGAAAACCAAACGACATATACAGTCTCGAAATATCGTTACCCGAACTCAACGAAAGCAGATGGTTTTGTGAAACACCATTCTTGGTAAGTAAATCTACCCAGTCTGTTGTAGGAATTTTACTCGAATCGTAAGTTCCACCTTCATAACCTTTGTTAATAGCAGCAATAGTTGCAGCGTCACTTGTAGTCGCAAACATGGCAAGGTCGGCAGCTAATGTAGGTTCGGTGTAAGCCACAGAACCAGCCTTATAAGCGCCTGCATTAATGTATGCCTGACGATAACGGTCTAAAGCTTCGCCAGCACTGGCCCAGTCTGTTAATGAATGAATAGCTGTTAAAGTAACATTACCATCATAATTAATATCAATTCTTCCTCTTTTACCTTGTTTTGTTGTAATCAAAATTACACCATTCGCACCACGCGATCCATAAATAGCTGTGGCAGAAGCATCTTTCAATACTTCAACAGACGAAATATCGTTAGGGTTTATATCATTCAAACTGCCCATTAAGATAATTCCATCTACAACATAAAGTGGATCGTTCGATGCAGTAATCGATCTCGTACCTCTGATCGAAACCGAAGAAACTGCTCCAGGTCTAACGTTTGACACAATATCAACACCAGCTGCTTTTCCCTGCATAGCGTCAACTGCATTTTGCACAGGTCTTTCTTTTAAAACTTCAGCAGAAATACTTACCAAGGCGCCAGTAACATCACTTTTTTTCTGAACGCCGTAACCAACAGCAACAACTTCATCCAAACCTATTGATTCTTCTGACAAAGTCACATTAATAACATTTCGGTTACCAATTAAAATTTGTTCGGTTTTCATTCCAACAAAAGAAAAAATCAATGTTCCGTTACCAGATACATTTTGAATAGAATAGCTACCATCGGAACTGGTTATAGCTCCATTAGTTGTACCTTTCAAAACAACCGTAACGCCGGGCAAAGGTGCACCGGCGGAATCAGTAACTTTACCACTTACTTTGCCCGATTGCTGAACTGTCGTGTAATTGCTGGCCTCTTCCGGCGAATGAATAATAATCAGTTTATTATTAATCGTATAAGTCAATCCGGTGCCAGACAGAACTTCATCCAAAATTTTATTGACTACCTGATTTTCGGCGACAATGTTAATTTTCTTCGACAAATCAATCTGTTTGGCATTGAAGAAAAACGAATAATCCGATTGACTTTCAATACGATCCAACACATCGCCGATACTCAGGTTTTGCCCTATAATTTTCAGCTTTGTGTTTTGGGAGTAGGTTGCCGCAGCAACATGCATGATTGCGGCAAAAAGAAATAAGGTTATTAGTTTCATAATTCTCACAATTAAGGGCACATCAATAACTGATCGCCACCCCGGGTGATTCCATTTTTTTTTCATAGATTTGAATTGTTTAGACAATTAATTTTTATTGATTGTTTCGAGAAGACGAATAGTTGTGGCGACGGTTCGTCTTCTTCTTTTTTTAGTTCATAGTTATTGGTTTATATGTTATTGTAAATTCCCGAAACGATTCTTTCGAGTAATCGATTGGCGATGTGAGCTTTAACGCATCCAACACTTGCCAGATTGTTTCCTGATTTTTAAACTTTCCGGTAAAATTATAGTTCTGCAACCGCTTGTCGTTATAGCTTAACTTTACATCGTACCAACGTTCAAGCCGCTTGGCCAATTCAGGGAAAGGGATATTTTTAAAGATAAACTGATCGTCTTTCCAGGCAATTTCCGACTCAATATCAGCTTCGGTCAGCAAATGTTCGTTACTCTTCCGATTTATCAAAAACTTTGTTCCTGGTTCAATTTTAATATCTTCGGAATTTTTATTCGTTTTCAGGTTTATGATACCCTCGGCAAGAGTTGCTGTTGAAAAAGCATTGTCGTTATACGAACAAACATTAAATTTTGTCCCGGTAACCTTCACATCAAAATCCCTGGTTTTAACGATAAACGGATGTTCCTTGTCGGTCTTGACATTAAAAAATGCTTCGCCGGTAAGGTTTACGATTCTGTTTCCGGAATTAAAAGCAGAAGAAAACTGAAGTTCGCTGCCAGAATTCAGATTTACAACAGAGCCGTCGGCCAATACTACTTTCGAGCGTGAACCTAGCGGAACCGAGAAAACCTGGAGATTTCCGGTTTGCTTTACCGTTGATTGAAAAGGGATAAGAACTGTTAGCACCAACCCGATAAGCAAAACAGCGGCAACGGCTGACAACGACCTAACCCAGACGATTCGTGAAGATTTAGCCTTTGAATACTGATTTTTATAAAAAAGCACAAGTTGCTGAGCCGAATTTTCGCGCACATTCCGTAGCAAATCCCAGGTGTCTTTTAATTCGAGAAAGTATTTGCTGTTTGCAGGAGAATCCTCAATCCAGGCTATCAATTCCTTTTGCTCTTCAATGGTACATTCTCCATTTAGATAACGTGAAATGAGTTGTTCAGTATTTTCTTTGATATACATTCTGAAGTTCTTCGTTTAGTCGTAGTATAACACAACTTAAACACAGAAACTACGTCAAAAAAAATCAAACTTTTATAAAATAAATCCGGTCGTCTAGCGCAATCCATTCATATACAGCAAAATAAAAAACGATTTTTGCAAGATTTTTTCCTTCAGCAAAGTCAGTGCGCGAAATACCCGGGTTTCGATTGTACGAATGGGAAGACATAGTTTATCCGCAATCTCACTATTTTTAAGACCTTCAAAGCGGCTTAAAATAATCACTTCCTTGTATATTTCGGGCAACGAATTGATAGCGTCGTTTATTTGCTGTAGATTTTCAGTCTCTATCAACGATTTTTCACCTGACTGGAAATGAACAGCTTCCATTTCCTTAAGCCGAAATGATACCTCGCTTTCAAATTTACGCACCACTTTCTGATGTTTCAGATAATTCAGGCAAGAGTTGCGAACTGAATTAAACAGGTAAGCCTGAACCGCTTCTTCGTTTTGATTGAACTTTCCATTCTCCCATATTGCCACAAAAACATTTTGCACAATATCAAGCGCATCGCTTTCACTATCAACAAATTTCAAGGTAAACAGCAAGAGTCGTCGGTGATACGTCTTAAACAACTGGTCAAATTCTGTCATTAAAAGTCCAATAAATCCGTACAAAGTAAAACTATTTTCAGTTATTCAATGTGTTAGTAACTTTCAAAAAATATAAAACTTGCGAAATATACTGAGCAAAATATGTTCAGCTATTGCTTTAATGTAAATTTGCTGCAATAAAATACCTTTCAACGAAAATAAACCAAGGAAAACCATGTCAAAGTTTATACTATTGCTATTTCTGATTTTTGCTTCAATTGAAGGATTAACGCAATCGCCTGCCAGTCAAAGTTACTTGTTTGGAAGAGATTATTATGTCATACGTAGCGGACGCGCTAAAATGGTCATTCAGGCTGATCAGGTAAATATTGGTCCAGCATTTAGCTTTATGCTTTTTGATGCACAGGTTCCCAAACAAACCGAAAAAAAGGCTAGCGCGTTCAACTACAGTCAGGAAAACGGCTTCTATTCTTCTGCGCTGGAGGTAATTATGAAAAATTACTCATTTACGGCTCTCGGACAAAACACAAGCACCAACTGGGTTGTTGAAGATGGAATTCCGGCAATAGAGGCAAGCTGGTGGGCCAGCGGAATAAAAGTTAAGGAAACGATCTGCCCGGTTTCGCTCAATGGTGTTTTTAGACGAACTATTGTCATTAAGTCAGCTGATTTAGTTACAAGCGACACTGTCAGTCTAAAATTATCAGTTAACAGACCTGCCGTGTTGGCACAAAATCGAACGTTGGCAGTGATAAATAAAAATGCTTCCATTGCATTAACAGTGAAAGGCAATTACCCCGTACAAATATCACCTGGAATGGAAAATATCGAAATAGGGCCAATTGTTTTAAATCCGGGAGAACAAAGGAAAATTGAAACATACTTGCTCGTCGAAATCCCAGGAAGCTCAGCCGAAGTAATTTACGACAAAGCTTTAGCTGTCGAAAATTCAATTTCAGAAGAAATAAAAGTCACCGCCCAAAAATGGCAAAATTCGAATAGTATTACAACAAACGATGACCTGATAAAAAATTTATTTAATGTATGCCGGTTTATTTTGCCCGGTTATATTTCGGATGAAGGTAAAATGGACGCTGGTATTTTCGAGTATGGAAATCAATGGGTTCGCGATGCTTCGAACACTGCATTGGGAGTTATTCATATCGGAGAGTTTGAACTGGCACGGGAAGTTCTGGCGAATATCCTCAAAAACATGATTACCGACAATGGAACCACGATGATTTCTGATCAATTCACTAATCCTGACTTAGAACAATTCGATCAAATGGGAGAATTTATGCACGCTATGAAAAGCTATATCGACTGGACAGCCGACACATCTCTGATCTCAGAATATAAAAAGAAAATAGTGACGATGATTGAACGTCCATTACTTCCCATTTTTCGTGATTCAACCGGAATGGTTCATAACCGGCGTGAATTTTGGGAACGCACATTCGACGATGGCTATGAACTGGCCTATCAATGCTGGCTAATACAGGGCTTGCGAGATGCAGCTGACTTGTCGATTTATTTGAATGCTGAAGATAAAGCTATGCGATGGCGAACAGAAGCCAATAAAATACAAAAAGCAATGTTATTCGACTCGAAGCATAAATTGATTGATAACAATCACCTGATTAAAAGAAGAAACGTGAATGGAAATATGGTTGATACAATAAAATTCAAAGGGTGGAAACCTGGAGCTCCAGCTAAAGTCGAAAGTTTGAGCAGGTTAATGCCTGATGCTACAATGGCTCTACCTATCGCGCTTCAACTCATCGACACAAAGTCCGAGCTGGCCACCAATACATTAAAAGAACTTGAAAAACTTTGGAATCGCCGATGGTCGTTTGGTGGATACGACAGGTATAATACAAGTTCGCAGGGCGATCAACCCGGTCCTTGGACATTTGCAACAACGTTCATCATGAGAGCCCAACACGAAGCCGGGCAATTTGATATGAGCCACCGTTCGCTAGAATGGCTTTATAACAATGCAGGTGGACGTACAGGCGCCTGGCTCGAAGAAATACCAATTATAAAATCGCAGGAATGTTGCAGCGGACTTCTTCCCTGGACCACGGCCGAAGTTTCGTATTTTATAGTTCATCATTTAATTGGTATTAAGTTTTCCGGCAATAAAATGACTATAAAACCAGCACTTTACCAAACTTCTTCTCCATTTAAAGCTAATTTTAGGTACCGGACTGGAAGAATTGACCTTGAAATTATCGGAACAAAAGATGTAAAATATGCGATAATTGACAATAAAAAAATAAAGCCTGAAGCAAACGGGACAATTGTGGTTCCAAAAAGTTTCACTTCCGGGAATATTAAGATATTTTGTAAAGATTAACCATAAAACACGAATGGGAACAATCCCTTTGAAGAAAAGTTCCCATTCACTTTTGGATTGCCCCGAAAGGCTCTCCTGAGTGCCAGACTACGGTTATTTTGGCCGACTTTCTGTTTTAGCTTTTCAGCTTTTTCTTCCAGCCCTGTTTCTTCGGGTTCGCCTGTTACAGCTTCACCTTCCGAATGTCAGCTCAATCGTCTCTTTCGATCCGATTTTTGCCGACAAAGCATCCGGGTTAGTTATCAGGTGCTGGCCTTTCGACCCTCACACCAACAAAAGGTTCCGATCATCCGAAGACGTCTTCCACTCCTGCCATTTCCCAGGAGCCTTACGGTTCCGTTCAATTTCTCTCCTTCCCGGATCAACTTAATAATGAACTTTTTGACGGTTTATTACCGGCTGCGAACTTCGAAAGTAAACTTTCAGGTTCGGCTTCGGCTCTTTCCGAATGCGGCTCCGAAGACCCGGCTAATCAGGTTGAAATTCGGTTAAGAATTTTTTCCTTCTTCATTCGTACCAAGCTGCCTTTTATCGCTCGTCTGATGTAGTAAAGATACTATACGAAAGCACTATAAGTCAAGTTTTTTCAGCATTTTAAATAAACCCGGAATCACCCGAACTTATCAACAATTGTTTATTTCAATTTTCATTCAGGAAAGCCCGCAACTAAAGAGATTCAACAACCTTAAACATATCATTACCATGGTTATTAACAATCAGACACTAAGGCAAAAAGCTTTATTTATTAGAAAATTTCATAAGAAACTGGTAAAAAGCAGAACGTTTAAGAACGAAACGAGTAACCCGATAATAAGCATCAAAACGGTTGTATATTTCGAGTTGGCATATTTACCCATAACTTTTTTAGAAGAAGTCAGGTATATCTGAAGAAATATGGTAAACGGCAATTGGATACTCAAAACCATTTGAGAGATAATCAAGGCTTTAAATGGATCACCAATAACGAATATCAGGATCAGGGCCACAATAAGTGAGATTCCGATACCCATTCTGCTGTGATTGTCTTTTACGTCAAACGGTTCGCCAAAAAGTCCGGCAAAAATACTTCCACCAGCCATTCCCGATGTGATTGAACTTGCAATACCTGCAAACAACAAGGCAATGGCAAAAACAACACCAGCATGGCTGCCCAAGAGAGGACCAAGCATGGATTGCGCCTGCTGCAATTCGTCAACTTTTGCCCCGTGCGTAAAAAAAGTTGAGGCGGCTAAAATAATCATCGCACTATTTATGGCCCAGCCAATGAGCATCGACACCAAAGTATCAACAAATTCGTAGTCGAGCTGTCGTTTTATAACAGCATCATTTTCGAGATTCCATTGGCGGCTCTGGATCACTTCGGAATGCAGAAACAGGTTATGCGGCATAACAACAGCACCTAATACACTCATAACAATCATGATAGAACCTTCAGGAATGGAAGGCTTAACCCAGGCTATCCCGGCCTGAACCCAATCGATTTTAACAAGGCTCAATTCGTATAAAAATGAAAGACCTATGATTGATACGAATGCAATAATTATTTTTTCGATAAAAGCATAAGAGTTGGTTACCAGCATTATACCAACAAAAACTACAATCAAAATTGCTCCTGCCGGAACAGGGATCCCAAACAACATTTCCAAAGCAATTGATCCGCCCAATATTTCGGCCAAAGAGGTTGAAACCGATGCAAACATCGCTGTTGTTAAAACAGACCGTGAAACCCAGGCTGGAGTGTATTGGGTAGCAGCCTCCGAAAGACACAAGCCGGTGGCAATACCCAAATGAGCCACATTATGCTGCAAAACAATAAGCATAATGGTAGATAATGTGACCATCCAGAGCAAGGTAAATCCAAAATCAGCTCCGGCTGCAATATTCGAGGCCCAGTTTCCGGGATCGATAAAACCAACAGTTACCAATAATCCAGGTCCGATATATTTCAGTACCTTAAGTACTCCAAAGGTTGGTTTATGATTTTTGTTATCGATATTTTTAAAAAATGAAAACATCTCGAACTACTTAGAATTTGATTAAATACAAACGTAGCCAGTAGTTTGTTTGAATTTCGGTACGTTTTAGTAACTTTTACTGAGCAGATCCCGAATTTCCGTTTCCAGGTTTATTTTTAGAAAAGCGACGTTTACTTCCAGATTTTCCTCTTGGTCTCGATTGCCTCAATTTATATTCCGGGCCTTCTCCAAATTGAGCAGGTACCGGGATTTTCAAAATCTCCTGCCCTATCAGTTTTTCAATTCGGCCAAACTTGTCCATATCGTTTTCGTTAACCATACTTATTGCGATGCCGGTTTTATCAGCGCGAGCAGTCCGTCCCACCCGATGAACATAATCTTCGGCCGACGAAGGCACATCAAAATTAATGATAAGGTTAATGTCCTTAATATCAATTCCCCGGCTTAAAACATCAGTAGCCACCAGAATTCGGGTACGCCTTGAACGAAAACCCATGAGTACCTCCTCACGCTCCTTTTGCTCCAAATCGGACGATATCCCTTCGGTTGCATTACCAGCTTTTCTCAGACTTTTTACAATTTCAAAAACTTTTCGTTTTGTCGAACTGAAAACCAGGATGCTGTCCAAATCGGGTTTATCAGAAATTAAGCTGCTAATAATTGGTATTTTCTGATTCTCGTGAACGACATAAGCCGCCTGCAAAACGCCTTCAGCCGGTTTCGAAATAGCGGTACTGACTTCAACAGGATTTTTAAGAATTTTAGCTGCCAAATCCTTGATTTTAGGAGGCATGGTTGCCGAAAACATCAACGTTTGCCTTTCATCCGGAATATAACTGAGTATCCTCAAAATATCGTCATAAAAACCAATATCAAGCATTCGGTCGGCTTCATCCAAAATTAAATGCTTAATTTTATCAAACTTAACATATCCCAAATTCAGATGAGAGATTAATTTTCCCGGAGTTGCAACCACAATATTGGTTCCTGATGTTAAAGCACGTGCTTCAGAATCCCAGTCAGCACCTTCGCGACCGCCATAAACGGTTACCGAATTTATATTCAGGAAATAAGAGAAACCTTGAATTTGCTGGTTAATTTGAATAGCAAGTTCGCGGGTTGGTACAATAACCAAAGTACTTAAATCGTTATTCCCGTCGGCTGAAATATGATCGAGAATAGGTAGCATAAATGCAGCCGTTTTGCCTGTACCGGTTTGTGCGCAAGCTAAAATATCGTGTCCATCGAGAATTGCCGGAATTGCCAGCTCCTGAATTTCAGATGCTTTATTGTAACCCATATACGAAATTGCATCCAATATTTTCTCATCCAGTCCAAAATCTTCAAAACCCATAAATTCGGAAAATTGATTATTAAAATTTGTTTATTCTAAAAAACAGTTCGTTCGCTTTGTTCAAATACCAAAAAAAAATTTCGGGACTGATACCTTCAGGAAATGACCTAAGTTTCAAGAATTATACGGCAAATTTATAAAACTTTATCACAATATTTTTTATTCATTTGCACATCCGGTTAAGGCAAACAATTACTTAACAAGTCGTTCAATAAATTTAGCGTTCTCTTTCGGAAAAAGAATTGCAATTTGTACTTTTGTGCCGGAAAATTTGGAACGAATTGTAACTTAAAATAATATAAATATGGGAAGAGCGTTCGAATATCGAAGAGCAGCCAAAGAAAAACGTTGGGATAAAATGTCGCGGATATTTCCAAAACTGGCAAAAGCAATCACATTAGCAGCCAAAGAAGGAGTTCCAGACCCCGAAATGAACGGGAAACTTCGCACAGCCATTCAAAATGCGAAAGCACAAAACATGCCGAAAGACAATATCGACGCGGCAATTAAGCGCGCAGCCGGTAAAGATGCTGATACTTTTGTTGAAATAAACTATGAAGGTAAAGGTCCGCACGGAGTGTTGATTTTTGTTGAATCGGCCACCGACAACCCAACCCGAACCGTAGCCAATGTAAAATCATATTTCAATAAGACTGGTGGTCTCATGGTACCAACTGGTTCTCTGGAGTTTATGTTCTCGCGCAAAGCGGTATTCGAATTCCAGAAAAAAGATGGAATAAACATTGAAGACCTTGAACTGGAGTTGATTGACGCTGGACTCGAAGAAATTGAAGAGAACGAAGGAACCATATATGTTTACGGCGATTACACTAATTTTGGGACATTATCTCATGCACTGGACAGCTTAAAAATTGAGGTAACAAGAGCAACCCTTCAGCGAATTCCGACTACACCAGTTGAATTTACCGAAGATCAATTAGTTGATATTGAAAAACTTGTTGACAAACTGGAGGAAGACGACGACGTTCAAAACGTATTCACCAACATCGCATAGAAGTTTTCAAGCAGCTTTGCTGAACCAAACTAAGGAAGTTTGCCGGTAATAGTGAGATTGAATCACGAATTACCGGCAAACTTTTTTATTTTTATACTGAAGTTTAATTTCACCTACAAGGAATTATGAGCAAACGCGAACTGAAAAATTACCTAAAAGACCTTACCAAACCCCAATTGGAAGAACAAATCATTGATTTATATGAACGGTTTAAAACGGTAAAAGAATATTACGATTTTGCATTTAATCCAAACGAAAATGAACTGATTGATCAATGCCGGTTCCAGATAAGCAAGGAATATTACCCTGTTGGCGCCCGAAAGGCCAAAATGAGAAGATCGGTCGCCCAAAAATGGATAAAAAAACTAATCGTACTCGAAGCCAATCCAACACTTTTGGCCGATGTTATGTTCTTTAATATTGAGATTGCCCTAACATTTTCAGGCGAACATATCATCAGGCAGGAATCGTTCTTTACCAGCCTGTTTAAATCGTTCGACGAGGCGCTCCGGTTTTCTTCAGAAAAAGGAATACTTCAGGATTTTAAAGGCCGGATTGAAAAAATTGCCAACGACACCTGGGACCAGCAGTGGCCCAACCGGAATGCCTTTGCCGATTTAGCCGATATGTATCTTCAATAGCAAAGCGGCGTTTGAAAAATTGAAGAAAGTCGAAATTATTCTCTCGCAGGGTGAGGTAGTTTTGAGATTTTTTATAGTTTTGCACTCACAATTTTGAAATGCCCAGATGGTGAAATCGGTAGACACGCTAGTTTCAGGGACTAGTGCTCGTAAGGGTGTGCAAGTTCGAGTCTTGTTCTGGGCACCAAAAATTTAAAAATCCTTCAAAGTCATTGATTTTGAAGGATTTTTTTGTTCGGTAAATCTAATAGAATCCATTGCTAATTTCATAGTTCACTGATATCCATTGAATTTTGAGGTTCTAGTCCTATAAGGGTTCGCTCTAAACAAGCCTTTCTTCCAGTGTGTCTGATAGTAGCGGATACAGACCAACAACCTGTTCACCATCCAGATGTTTGGCAATCTGGTCATCGGTCAGTTGGAGATAGGATTTATCTGGATAGTTCTGAAATGTACCGCCTTTCATTTTATGGGCACAATAACGGTAAGAATCGAAAAAGTATGCAGGCATGTAACCGCTTTTTTTGTCTTTTTCCCAACGGGTAGCAAAAACATCTTCCCGCCCTTTGAAAAGGGATCGGAACAAGAATATTTTTGATTGAAGATTTTCATTTGCTTGATGCACCAACAATTCCTTAAACTTTAAAAGCAGCAGCCATTAGCATTTGTTCGTTTCGAGGTATTCCTATCTCAATTGCTATTTTCTTCCATCCGGATATCCCGGATTTTACTTCATCAATAATAATGTCCATTTCTTTTTTCCCTAACCTGAAATAAACGCCTACACTTTTTGCAAGATCAATATCCGGCGAATTGTTATCCATATCAATGTTTAATGCCAATCCAAATTTGTCGATTGAAGGATTGATATCAAAAGCCGGAGATAAACGCCAGCCTTTATTAGTGAGTATAAAGCCATGATTTCTCAGATGATCGTCAGTATTAGAAATTAATACATTGAAAACTATTCGTCTCCACAACTGGTGTAAATCCTCTTCTACCTTAATTCCGGAAAACTGGATAAATTCTACGATATCCAGATAAGACGGCGTTTCATCACGGATGAGTTCTTCGTTTTTCCCGGTCATCGTCATAGCTGAGGCAAAATGAATCCGGTTTTGTCTTTCCCTGTCAAATCGTTTGGTGAAAAAAGTATGATAAGGGCCAGCAATATGTTCCAGCCAGGATTCTGCCATATTGATGCCGGAATCACCTGCAAGACGATAAGCCAGGTATTCCCAGGCTCCTTTGTCGATGGTATCGTTTTTTGATGGAAATTTGGCAATCCAGGGATGACCGTGTTCGTCCATGATATTAGCTTTTGGTCTGGCTCCTCCGAGTGAAGAACCCGGAGCCATCAGCATGGCAAGCCATTTTCTAATTTCAACTGTATCTTCATTGGATTCAATCAGTTTTGCCCCATGCTGTAGTTCCCGGATACTTGCCCAGGGCGGAGTGGGCGAAACAGGATCGTTGTCCAGAAAATCGCTATCGGGTTCTCTTTTAAACCGCAAAGCACCCATGCGACTTAAATCATGTACTCCTAAAAGAAAATCAATGTCATACAATATGGGTGCTGGCTGGCCTTGCTCTTTTGCATTTAATGCTGCCCGCCGTTTCATTAGTGTTCTGCCCCATGTGTCGGGCATAGAATCCAGAAAGACACCAAAATTTTCCTTTCCGGTGGGATATTGCTGCCCACTGTACCAGGCAATATCCGGGTCAAGTAGCAATTGTTCCTGAGAGCTGATCCAGTCTGTATCATAAGAAAAGCTAAATGCTTTCCTTCCTTTTGCCTGTTGAGCTGACAATATTCCGATAGATTTGGGAGAGATCATACCTTTCCAATCTGCATACACCCATATATCTGTTTTGTCCGCCATGTTTTATTTCCCAATCAATTTTAAATCCTGCAACTTTCTTCCAAACTGGTCATCGGCTGCCAATTTCAAAAAGTCATCCTGAAGCCCCAATACCCTAAGTACATTAAAATATGCACCCATAGAAACGCTGGGATTTCCTTTTTCAATGTGGTATAGTGTCGAACGGTCAATACCAGCCCGCTCCGCCACTTGTATGGTCGTCAGGTTACGCCGTTTTCTGGCCAACTTAATATTTTCACCCATTTGTTCAAATATCTTTTGAAACTTTGGAAGTAAAGTCTGCTTTTTTGATTGCATTATTTGATGTTTATTATCAACAAAAATAAATTAAATGTATTAAATAAACAACACTTAAAGAATGCACTGTATGCTCAATTGAATCAGAGTATTTCTAAATAAAATACGATACCTAAAGGCAGCAACATAAGTAAATCCGTTTTAGAAACTACCAGTTGTGCGATTAAATAGCGAGTGCGTACTTAAGTTGACTATGGGTTAACTAATTTATAATTTGAATTTTCTCTTTTGCATCTCAGTACTCACAAACTTCGCTAAAGCGTCAAAGTCCTCAAGCAAAAAGTTCGATACTTCTCCGCTTGGGTGCACTTTGTTAACTTGTCTTCACAGAGGTATGATTTGTCTTCGTACCTCTGTTGTTTTTAATCTAATATCAATTTATTTTGCCTGGCGCCCATTAAATTTTGGAATGTACCATTTGCACCAGATGGATTCTTGTCAAGGGTGAATATCAGTTTTTCAAGGGAGGCTTTAGGTCAAAAAAACTGAGCAGATTTAAATAGAATTAATTGCCAGCAGTTTCAGAACATAACTATTTATTTGGAGACAGTGTTTTCTGAATAATTGGTATTGTTAGAATGGAATATAAGCCATTAGCTCTTGTAGAGTTTTCAGAGTAGTTTTCCAGGGCTAAAAGTATTGCATTAGAATTTTTTAGTTTTTTCTTTATCGATAATGAGACAATTTATCCAACACAACAAGCCTTAATCCCCTTACTGCCCAACCGAAATTTTTCCAATTCTTTCTTCTAAATTCCGTATTGCCGTCAAAACTGTTGTCATTTCCGGTTGTGCCTCCGGAAATTCCTTGCTGGTATAAGCATAGAACCGCCATATCTCCAACACATCATCGGCTGCAACGATGTAGGGGTTATAAACGGTGTTGAGCGATTTCAACAGGATGGTGCCGTCGGTATTCACGGTTGTCATTTTAAATACAAAATCCTGCTGACCTTTCAGGATAACCACACACGGCGTATCCGGTCTGACGCTTGTCCAGTCCGGCACATATTGCGCAATTATGTCACTGCTTTCGGGTATGGGCAACATGGAATCTCCCGTTGACGGGAAGATGCGGAATGTTCCGCCTACAGGCAGGTTGGGCAGGGAATACTTGGGCAGCGATGCGATAAATTCCGGATCGTTGTATCCGGCCATGTAACCGGCTTTCGCTTTCACCGGCACGTATTCCACATTTTCGTTATTTGATTTATCGACTGAAATAGCCAGCACCCGCAGGTTGCCGCCCCGGATATAGACATCATTCCCGGACTCCAGTTCCCGGATTTTCAGTTCACCTAACTTCGAAAGGTCGATCTTCAGCAAAGTGTCAATGCTTATTTTAAAAAAATCAGAAAAATTCAGGTAGTCTTCCGGCTGCGGAGATTTGGTATTTCCAGCCTCAATGGCAGCCAGTTTGGCGCGGGTCAGACCAAGTTGTGCCGCAAGGGATTCCTGACTTATTTTCTTTCGTTCGCGGAGATATTTAATGTTTCCGGCGAAAAAAATTCTTTGCAATGTCATATTCGTTTGTTATATTTAGAAACAAATATTTGTTATTAATAGCAACAAATGTAAAAATATTTTTTCATTATGAGTGAGTTAACCGGCAAAAAAGAAATCATCAGTCAACTGAAAGAGAAAATTCTTTTGTTGGAAGGATTCTGCACGGAACCGGATAGCCTGAGGCATGATTTTGGGCTGGAATCGATGAATGAGGCATTTCCCGGAGGCGCTTTCCCTGTCGGGGCGATACACGAGTTTATCAGTCCTACCGAAGTCTGTGCTGCCGCGGCAAACGGGTTTCTGGCTGCGCTGCTGGCTACACTCATGAAAAAAGGAGGTATTTGCCTTTGGGTAAGCGTCGGACATAAGTTATTTCCATCGGCGCTAAAGTTCTTCGGAGTCGAACCGCACCAAGTTGTTTTTATTGATGTCAGGAGAGAAAAAGATGGATTGTGGGTTATGGAGCAGGGCCTGAAATGCAAGGCTTTGGCGGCAGTCGTTGCCGAGATCAGGGACATTAGCTTTGCCGAATCACGCCGCTTGCAACTGGCCGTTGAAACAAGCAAGGTAACCGGATTTCTGCATCGGCAGCATCCGCTCACGGAGAATACGCTGGCTTGCGTGTCACGCTGGAAAATCAGGCCGATAGCAAGCCTTACCAATGGACTTCCCGGCGTGGGATTTCCCTGCCTGGAGGTTGAACTGACCAAAATACGCAACGGGAAGCCCGGAACCTGGCAGATGGAGTGGAAAAACGGCGTATTCAGGATTCTGCCTGATCAGAATAAAGTTTCGGTAAAACCGCCGGTATATCAAAAAGAACGACATTATGCCTAAACGCTATGCCTATATCTGGTTCCGCTATCTGGCTACCGACCGGTTGTCTAAAATAAGGACTGAACTTCGGGGCAAGCCCTTTTTGCTGTATACTCACGAGCACGGCCGGATGGAGGTCTCTGCATCCAGTCCTGCACTGGAAAAGGAGGGCATTGTGCCGGGCATGGTGGTGGCCGATGTGCAGGCGATAATCCCTTTGGTCGAGGTATTTTCTGCTGACCCAACTGCGGAAGGAAAGTTGTTGAAGGCCCTTGCCGAATGGAGTATCCGGTATGCTCCCATCGTAGCTGTCGATACTCCCGACGGGCTGATCCTGGATATATCCGGATGTGCACACCTTTGGGGCGGCGAGCTGCCTTATCTTAAAAATATCACTTCACGTTTTGTCAAAGGCGGATATACCGTACGTGTGGCCATTGCAGATACCATTGGAGCCGCGTGGGCCATAGCACGCTATGGCAAAAGCTCGCCCATTGCAGAATCCGGCAAACAGGCAGAAGTCCTTTTGCCATTGCCACCCGCAGCCCTCCGGTTGGATTCCACCACCCTACAGCGCATGGACAAACTTGGATTCAGGCAAATCGGGCAGTTTGTCAGTATTCCCCGGCTAAACCTGCGGCGGCGGTTTGGCGATGCTTTACTGATGCGGCTTGATCAGGTTTTAGGAATACTTCCCGAGCCTTTGCAGCCGGTTCAACCTGCACCGGTTTATCTGGAACGGTTGCCTTGTCTGGAACCTATTCGTACAGTTACGGGTATTGAAATTGCCATAAAGCGCTTGTTGGAAGCTTTATGCGAACGCTTTTCAAGAGAAGGAAAAGGTTTGCGTACCGGTATTTTGAAAGGCTACCGCATCGACGGGGAAACAGTGCAAATTGGCATTGGCACCAACCGGGCATCGCGCAATGCAACACATTTGTTCAAACTATTTGAATTGAAAATACCTGAACTGGAACCGGCGCTCGGTATTGAACTTTTCACACTGGAAGCAACCTTGGTGGAAGATGTGACTGAAAATCAGGAAGCCTTATGGAGCACGGTAAATCGCGACCGGACAGCTATTTCTGAATTGCTTGATAATATCGCCGGAAAGGTTGGATTGCAAACCATACACCGCTATTTGCCGCAGGAACATCACTGGCCCGAGAACTCGATCAAGGAAGTCATTTCGCTGGAAGAGCAGCCAAAATCAGAATGGCGTACCGATTATCAGCGGCCTATCCATCTGTTGCCGCAGCCCGAGCCTGTTGAGGTGATGGTTGTGCTACCCGACTATCCGCCAATGCATTTCCGTCATAAAGGCGAAATCATCCGCATTGCCCGCGCCGACGGCCCCGAACGCATCGAGCAGGAATGGTGGCTTCAAAACGGACCGCCAAGAGATTATTACCGGGTTGAAGATGAACATGGCGCCCGTTACTGGTTGTTCAGGCTGGGGCTTTACGGAAGCCAAAAACCACAATGGTTTTTGCATGGATATTTTGTGTGAACGATTAACCACAGAGAACACAGAGGAAAAATGAATTTTAACGAGAATAAAATAGTCCTGAAAGGACGACATCATTTAGCCCGGGGCAAACGACGAAGGAGTGTCGCCCTGGGTTGGAGGGAAAAGAAAGGAAATCGTCCGCGCGTTGTCGTTGATAAGAGAGTTGATCTTTTTGCGGACGAAACGGAGGAGGTGTTTTTTTATCAATGTGAGACAATGCAATTCCGTCCGAAAAGATTCTATCAGCCTCACTCAAAAATTTTTCGCGGACGGAATTCGTCATGTTTTCATTACCCAGGGCGACGTTCGGTTCGTTCCTCCCTCACTTTGTCCTGGGCTACCAATATTTTGCCCTTACAGGGCAGAAAAATGTGCACAAAGGACGGCGATTTGATTGAACTGATCGCAATGCTATCAATCTTCCAACTTCGAACTTTAGGCACTCCGAACTTGAAACTTTGAAACCGAAATGAATTACGCGGAACTACAGGCAACTTCGAATTTTACATTTCTTCGGGGCGGTTCGCATCCTGAAGAACTTGTAGAGCGGGCGGCAGAGCTGGGCTACCGGGCGATTGCCATAACCGACCGGAATACCCTGGCCGGCATTGTACGCGCTCATGTTGCCGCGCGCGGCAAAAATATTCGTTTCGTTCCGGCCTGCCGCCTCGACTTGCTCGACGGACCAAGTCTGCTGGCTTATCCAACCAATCAGTCGGGCTACTCAAATTTATCGGCATTGCTCACTACCGGTAACCTGAGAGCCGAAAAAGGCGAGTGCCATTTATACAAAACCGATGTTTATAAATATGCTGCTGACATCAAGTTCCTGACACTTCCTCCCGATTCGCTCAATGCCGACTTCGATTTCGAGCCTGAATTTGTTCGCTCGCTGGAAGAATACAAGGAAGCGCTGAGCGAAAACTTCTACCTGGCTGCCAGTTTTGGGTATAGCGGCGACGACCACAAGCGGCTGTTCCGGCTTTCGCAACTCGAAGCACGCCTGGGAATTCCGCTGGTGGCTACCAACGACGTGCATTACCACGCCCCCGAACGCCGCGAATTGCAGGATGTTTTAACCTGTATCCGCGAGAAATGCACCATTTATTCCGCCGGATTCAGGCTGCATCAAAATGCGGAACGCTACCTGAAACCAATCGATGAAATGTATCGGCTTTTTCGTCAGTATCCCGATGCGATTAAACGGGCACTCGAACTGGCCGATGCCTGCCGGTTTTCGCTCGACGAGTTGAAATACCTTTATCCGGAAGAAATTACCAGCGACGGACGAACGCCGATGGAGGAACTGGTTTACCTGGTATGGAAAGGCGCACACGAACATTGGGGTGAAAATATTCCGAAGAAAATCAGAGAAACCATCGACATGGAACTGGAGTTTATCGGGCGAAAAGACTATGCTTCGTATTTTCTGACGGTGTACGATTATGTGCGCGAAGCCAGGTCGCGCGGAATTTTGTGTCAAGGACGCGGATCAGCAGCCAACTCGGTGGTTTGTTATTGTTTGGGCGTTACGTCGGTCGATCCTTCGAAATTTAAAGTATTGTTTGCCCGCTTCATGAGCGACGAACGCAACGAACCGCCCGACATTGATGTAGATTTCGAACACGAGCGCCGTGAGGAAATCATGCAATACATTTACAACAAGTATGGCCGCGACCGGGCTGGCATTGTGGCCACCGTCACGCAGGTACACTGGAAAGGAGCGGTGCGCGATGTGGGCAAGGTAATGGGCTTATCGACCGATGCGATCAATGTGCTTTCGAAATCGAAATATGAGTTTACTGAAGACTGGTTCGAGGGAAAAGCGCCGGATACGGCCAGCTTCAGTTCGCAAGACCCACATTTGCGAAAAGTACTTGAACTGACAGGACAATACATCGGGTTTCCGCGTCAATTGGGGCAACACACCGGAGGTTTTGTAATCACCCGCGGTAAACTGCACGAATTGTGCCCAATCCTGAATGCCCGTATGGAAGACCGTACCAATGTGGAATGGAACAAGGACGATATTGAAGCACTTGGTTTTATGAAAGTGGACGTGCTGGCGTTGGGCATGCTTACCTGCATCCGAAAGGCGTTCGATCTGGCAAAAAAGCATTATAACCTGAATCTCACGCTGGCCAATATTCCACAGGACGACCCGAAGGTATATGAAATGATTAGCCATGCCGATACACTGGGCGTTTTCCAGATCGAGAGCCGTGCACAAATGTCGATGTTGCCGCGTCTGAAACCCAGGGAATTTTACGATTTGGTGATTGAAGTGGCCATTGTTCGTCCCGGTCCCATTCAGGGCGACATGGTGCATCCGTATCTGAAACGGCGAAACGGAGAGGAACCCATAGAATTTCCGTCGGATGAACTGAAAGAAATTCTGGGACGGACATTGGGTGTTCCTTTGTTTCAGGAGCAGGCGATGGAAATAGCCATTGTAGCTGCCGGGTTTACACCAGCCGAAGCCGATGGTTTGCGCCGGAGCATGGCAACCTTCAAATCGAAAGGGAAAGTGAGCTGGTACAAGGAAAAGCTGGTCAATGGAATGGTAAAAAAGGGCTATACAGAAGAGTTTGCACAGCGGGTATTCAAGCAAATTGAAGGTTTCGGAAGTTACGGATTCCCGGAAAGTCATGCAGCCAGTTTCGCGCTACTGGTGTATATTTCGTCGTGGATCAAATGTTATTACCCCGATATTTTTGCTGCTTCTTTGCTGAACAGTCAGCCGATGGGTTTTTACCAGCCAGCGCAGATTGTGATCGATGCCCGAAAGCATGGCGTAGTGGTTCGTCCGGTCGATATTAATTATTCGGAATGGGATAACTCTTTGGAAGAAATCGATGGTCACTATTGTTCGGTACGACTGGGATTCCGGCAGGTAAACGGACTTCGCGAAGGGGAAATGCAGATTCTGGTCGCCGGAAGGATGAACGCTTTCAGAAATGTAAATGAGCTGCTTGATATAGGTGTTTCTCCGTTTTCGCTCGAAAAGCTTGCCGATGCCGATGCTTTTCGTTCCATCGGACTAGACAGGCGACAGGCATTATGGGAGGTTTCGGCTCTGCACGATCATCCCATCGGGATTTTTACCGGTACACCTTCGCAAAGTGAAGCAGAAATAAAAACAGAACTGCCCGTGATGACTTCAGGAGAACACGTGATTCAGGATTATGCAAGCACTTCGTTGTCGCTAAAAGCACACCCGGTGAGTTTTATCCGGCAGTCTCTCAATCGGCTGGGAGTAGTGCCAACCTCCGAATTAAGCCGGATGAGAAATGGAATGAAAATCAGGGTAAGTGGCCTGATCACTGTTCGCCAGCGTCCCGGCACGGCCAAAGGGGTCCTGTTTATCACCATCGAAGATGAAACCGGCTTTGCCAATCTGGTGGTTTGGAGTAACACCTTTGAGCAATATCGAAAAGTGATTTTACAATCAAGGCTGTTCATGGTAGAAGGCAAATTGCAAATTGAAGGTGAGGTTATTCATGTGGTTGTTAGCGCTTGTTTTAATCTTAACGAATTGATGAACCTTGATTTTGAAGGGCGCAATCTGGGATCGATGCAAAAGCCTATGAGTCAGGATTACATGCCTGATAAAGAAGCCGGGAAAAAGATAAAATCTTCCGGAGAAAAGGTTTTGCAGGGCGAACTTTTCCCATCAAGAGATTTTAAGTAGAACTAACTTTGGCTAATAGGTTTTGAATAAGTTAGTATTGCTAGAATAGAGATATGCCATTATCTTATTGAGTTATCCAGAATAGTTCGCCAGCATTTCGACTATTCATTATATTGTAAAGGGAAGGCGAGTATTCTGTTAAATTATAATTTGAACTTTTTCTTTTGCATTTCCGAAGGTCTTCACTGATACGCTCGATGTTCCGCAATTGGCTTTGCACGATTCCTTTGGCATAAAGTTCTGCTTTATCAAAAAAAGTTCCTGTCCGGTTTCTAAAAATATATTTACAAGCCAAAAGATGTTCACTTAGCCGCTGGATTACAGAGGCCAGTGTTTTTCCATACTCTTTGCTATTTTTACGTGGTGTTAAATATTGCTCGGAACAATAAATTTGTTCTTCGACTACACTCCTTAAGTACTAATAATCAGCAAATAAAATAAATATAAATCTAAGAAAATCATTAAATTATATGCTGTTTTTAATCTGTTAAAGTAGAATTAATTAGCGTTAAGGATCGTAATAACAGTGCGACGGTTTGCCTGGTGCTGTTCTTCCGTACACTTAACTCCATCTTTGCATTTATTTACCAGTTGAGATTCTCCATAACCCCTTGGGACTAATCGGTCTCGACGAATCCCTTTACTTACAAGGTAAGCCACTACCGATTTTGAACGATTTTCAGATAATCGTTGATTATAAGAAAAACTTGCCCGGCTATCGGTATGCGAGCCAATTTCAACTCTAATTTGTGGGTTTTCCTTCAAAATTAACACTAATTTATCTAAAATCAGAGCTGCATCTGGTCGGATATTATATTTACCAAAATCATAAAAAAGATCTTCAATTTCGAAATGCCGTCCTACTTTGATCGTATCCAATTCAATAGTAAGCTCATATTCTCCGGGTAACAGGTTTTTACTTGCGTACTTTACTGTATTAGGAATGAATCCTTTGGCATAAGAATAAAAAGAATATTTTGCTGACGATTGAAGTTTCATTCGAAGGACACCATCTTTTTGATAGACATCCATTGGGTTATATTTCCCCTTTGTAATGTCAATTTTTGAGTTTTGTATAATTTCTCCAGACCTTCGGTCAACGGATCGAACTGTCAGATAGGAAAAACCGCGTTTGAGATAAATGTCTTTCTTTTGTAAAAGATCAATTAACGATGCTTTGATTTGAATTTTCGTTGTAGCTGAAAGATATAAATTTGCTTCAACCATTAACTGGCATTTTAAATCAGGGCTTACAAGGAATGAGGCTTTGCCCTTCTCATTAGCAATCTGCGTTTGTATGACTTTGCCATTTTCCGCAAGAAGTGTAACTTTTGATTTGGGTAATATTTGTTTCGTTTCCTCATCATAAACCGTAACCAACAACTCAACTTTATTTACTTTAAATGAGTAAATATCATCTTCTCCCTTACCACCTGGCCGGTTTGATGAAAAGTAACCTTCAAGAGAATCAGGTTGCAGGGCAAACTCAAAGTCGTCGTATGTGGAATTAATGGGCGAAACTATGGGTACAACCTTGTAATTACCTTTTTTGTCCATTCTGGCTCCGAAAATATCCAAGCCCCCCACTCCTTCACGTCCATTGGTTGAAAAATAAAGATTACCGTACTTATCAGTTGTTGGAAACATTTCCATTCCCCAGGTATTAATTCCGGCGCCCAAATTGACTGGTTCTGAAAAGGTACTGTTAACAACCTCTGATCTATAAATATCTGTTCCGCCAAAACCGCCAGGCATATCAGAAACAAAAAAAAGTGTTCTATTATCTGGCGACAAAGTTGGATGACCCACTGAATAATTATCGCTGTTAAACGGAAAATTCCTGATATTTTTACATTCATATCCGTCGAAATCAGCGATGAATATTTTCAGGTTATTTGTTCCATCAGGAGTAGTCCGAACCTTGCCTTCAAAATAATTGTTTCGGGTAAAAAAGATTGTCTTAAAATCGGAACTAAAGCAGACTGAACCTTCGTTGTACATTGAGTTTAACAAGGGAGATAGTTTTTCATCGCTGGCCCCAATTTGTTCCGTATTTTCCCCCGTTATATAAACATCCAGAAAAGGCTCTCCATTCCAAAAATAATTGTTCCAATGTTTATTATTGGGCTTACCTCTGGCTGAAGAATACACCAGGCGATTCATATAAATCGCAGGGCACATGTCGGTTACCATCGAATTACCTTCCATGTTTTTTACTGTTATAAACGCTTCTATTCTTTTCTGAAAAACTGTATCCTTAGTGCTATCTGATTTCAAAAAAAATTTACTCCCAACTGTCTTATAATATTCTATAAACCAAAGTTTTGACTCTGCATCATACCCATTAATTTGAAGTAATCTGGCATAATCGAGATAATTAATTGGTTTCAGTTTATTTTCTTTTGCCAGAATTGAATAGTAATAATAAGCTCTGTCATATTTCAACATCTTATTATAGCAACTGGCAATTCGCTCAGTATATTTCACATTTGAACTATCGATTTGATAAAGCTCTTCGTATAAAAGAACTGCATTACTATAATTTAAGCACTTATATAATTTATCAGCCTTTCTTTCTTTAATAGAAAACAGTTGGGCATAAGACTGTGACGAGCTTAAAAAGATTACAAATAATAGTATATAAATGCTTGCAAATTTCATAAGCTTATTTTAGTTGTCCATAAAATGTTAAAAATATCTTGGCGACAATATTTTCTTATTCCCCCAAATCAGGTCATAACTAATAAATATCTCGTGGGACCCCTGATTATAATGCTGTAATTGGGAGGTATTTAGATCATATGAATAGCCAATATTAAGTGAATTCGATAGCATAAATCCAGCCATTGCTCCAAAAGAATCATGGTGCCGATACATAGCCCCAATCCAAAATTTATTATGAAGTAAAAATGCTGCCGATAGTTCGGACGAAATAGGTGCCCCGTTAACAATCCGCAATGCTAATGATGGTTTCAGTAAGATATTTCTATCAACATCAATTACAAAACCGGCTGAGAAAAAGCCGTGTTGTACTTCCCTAAAAGAATAGTCGGAAATACTATTATTATCAAATAAACTCTTTCGTAACATTTTAGGGATAGAAAAACCGAGATAAAATCGAGTTGAATAAAGATAAGTTCCAATGCCAAAATTATATAAACTCGTTTTATTAATTGCATTCAAGCTTTGCTCATCTTCTATTTCTGCGCCCGTAAGATTCAATAAATTTACTTCAAAAATATCCATGCCAGCTTTTAGTCCAAAAGCTAGTTTTGTTTTATTGTTAATTTTAAGCTGATAAGCGTAGTCAGCATATATCCGGGTTTCTGTTAACGGGCCTGATTTGTCACAAACTAAATCTAAACCAACCCCTATATTACTGCTAACCGGACTATTGGCTGAAACAACCATAGTTTTTGGATATTCCGGCATACCAACCCATTGCAATCGATTTAGCGAAGCAATATACAAAGTACCTCTGCTACCTGCATACGCCGGATTAAAAACACTTGGAATATTCATGTATTGTGTAAACATAAATTCTTGCTGTGCCAATACACTACCAAGTATATTAAGTTGAAAAAAGAGGATCAAAAAATACCTTATTATCTTTCCTTTTTTGAAGATACACATAGAATAGAATTTTTTCAGTTACTCCTTTGAAGAAATACAAAACCCACTTTATGTCTGCCTTTTGCATAATCAACTACAAAATAGTAAGTTCCAGAGGGAAGTGGATTCGATCCTATTTTTGATACATTTGCATATCCATCCCATTCATTGAAGTATCCTGACTTTTGATAAACTAAATTTCCCCAACGATTGTAAATCGCAACAAAATTATCAGGGTAATACTCTATCCCTTTGATAATAAAAGTGTCATTTTTTCCATCACTATTAGGCGTAAGTATTTGATTTGGAACAATATCTGAGGTTGAAATTGTTACGGTAGCTGTATCACAACTACCATCAACATCGCACAGTTGATAGACGAAGCTTTCAGTACCTTTAAATTCGGTGGTAGGTTTTAGCGTAAATGAGCCATCGGGACTAAAAATAATGGTTACATCATGAGGTGGAGTAACTAACGACCACAGGTTTCCACCGTCAGCACTAGGAATGTCGTTTAAAGAAACATCTCCATCAAAATTTACATCTAATTTCAATTCTATTACGTCATCATTTGCTATGGGAAAATCGTTGATGGAATTAACTAAAATGCTAACAGTTGCTTCATCACAATCGCCGTCATCATCGCACAATTTATAAATAAAAGAGTCTGTCCCGTTAAAATTGGCATGGGGGGTATAGATAAATGACCCATTTTTATCCATTGTTACATTTCCATGTTGAGGTTGTTTCACAATCGCCCAAACATTGGTTACGCCATTAGGTAAATCATTTGATGAACAGTTATATTTCAATTGACTATCTTCATCAACAGAACAAATATCATCTGAAGCTTTTGGCACGGCATCGTTATCTAAAATTGTGCCTATACCAATCGCGGAGCTATTTATTGTGTTAGAGCTGGTCAAAGTTACCAGTAAACTAAACGTTTCGTCGGGTTCTTCGTCATTATCGTTAATCGTTGGAACTCGCAACAAGACCCGAGATTCGCCGGAAGGTATGGTTATTGTACACTTATCGCATTTAGTCCATGTATTTCCGGGAGTGGTGGCGTATTCGATAAATGATTCTGTATCAGCCCCAACATTAGCAGTTCCGCTTATCAAGCTTGGAGAAAAACTTATATTAGAAACACTTGGATAGATTAAAGACACAGTAAATGGGATATTCTTACCCTCTGTCTCACTTCCATTGCTAATCGCTAAGGTTTGTTTTTCAATAACATCAGTAGTTGCAATACCTGAAGCTAATATTCCGCCTTCGGGTAATCCGGTAACTGAAGCTGTATTCGAATAACGACCAGCAACTACATCTGCTTCATTAACAGTATGAATGGCATTATAAACCCATACCTCGCCCGGATCACTTATTTTATCGTTGTTCTCATCACCTGAAACATAAACAACACTTCCAGTATCTGCTCCGGCATCCAGTACAGCTAAATTTTTGATGGATACATTTCCTTTGTTTAAAACTTTTATGACATAATGTAACTTGTCTCCAACTGCCGAATAAAATTTTTCAACAGACTCTTTTGAAAGTAACATTGCCGGCTTTTGTTCCAGTAAGATTACCGTTTTATCATTCTCCCGATTACTGTTATTGTCTGAAAGGTCACTCACAATATCGCCTGAAATAACGGTTCCACTTACTACGGCCTGATTTATCACCTTTCCGGCATTAATGTCTCTCTGTGTTATGGAATAACTGGCACTAAACGAAGTGCTATCAACGGCTCCAGCTGCTAAGGAAGGAATTGGAAGACCTTTTACTGAAACCAAATCATCAGTAATTGTAATGTTTGATAAAGCAATTGTCCCCGTATTACTAATTTTAAACTTATAGCTGATCACATCTCCGGGATTAACTGAGCCAGTCGGCGGATTATCAACAAAAAAGCCAGTTTTAATTAACCCTAATGAAGGAATATAAGTATTCACAACATGGGTTGTTGTAGCCGGACCGCCACACCCTCTTGCACTTGCAGTAATGGTTGTAATGCCACTCCACTTTGATGAGAAAGTGATATTTCCCAGGATCGAATCAATGCGATTACCTGCAAACAATTGAGTAGTTGCATCAAGACTATAGACAACTGAAGACGAACTGTTATTCGAAGTAGTTGTGTAATTGATTGTTTCAGCTCCCTGGCGTCGTATTGATGTTGAAGGATTAAATGGTCGGATTGTTACATTGGGATTCACCTTTACAATCTTCACAAATTGATAAGAAATACCATTTTGCATTCCTTTAATGATGTATGTTGCCGTTGCTGTTTTGTTAGTCGTGTTAACCAGTGCCTGCTCAAACCTGTTAACTGCTGTTTTTTGGGCAGTTGCGCCATTAATTGAAAGATCAGGGCTAATTACGGGATAATCCCAGGTAAAACCAGGAGCAACTCCCGAGGGACTTAATAATACCAACTCACCAGAGCAAACACTGGAATTTACAGAAACCCATACCGAGCCTGAAGCTGTATATAAAAATCCTTCATGGTTACGAACCCAAGCTTTGACATAATATCTTCCAGTTTGATCTATATGTGCAGGATCTGAAATAGACCTTGTCAGACCTTCATCATAAAAATACAAGAAAGAAAGCGATTGAATAGCTGAATAGCCATCTTCAATAGCATACGACCCAACAGTAACCTCAGGAGCAGTAAGATCAACAGTTGAAGGTGCAAAAACCGGAGCTGGGTCACTGTATGCCAAATAAATTTCGACCTTCCCGGCACTTGCTATAAGTACCGATAAGAAAAAAAGCAGCATAACACTCACAATACTTTTTTCAATATTCATAACATCATAATTATTGAATAACTTGATATTTTAAACACCCAAAGCCTGTTATCCTATCTAAGCAAATCAGTTTATTAAAAAAAATAATTTGCCACCAACCAAATACATATTTAAAATAAAACCATCACCATAGTAATCAAAATATAATGAAAGTAAATAAACATATCAAGATGTATTAAAAACAAGCATTAATCGATCATTATAAGAAATAATATCAATGAAAGACTTACTTGAAAATAAGATAATAATCAATTATATATAACAAATTTTCGGGCAAAATAGGCTTCAACAAGTACTCATTAACCCCACATACAAGGCAATACTCCCGATCCTCAAGTGAACAATTTGAGGTAATCATAATTATAGGAATGTCTTTATGGCAATTTTCTGAATTTCTGACTAGCAATGTTGTTTCAGCACCATCCATGACAGGCATAGAATAATCCATTAAAATCAAATCATATTCATTGCTATCAAGTAAACAAAGAGCATCGCGCCCATTATTTGCAAAATCAACAATATAATAAACTCTTAATATTGCAGCAAAAGTTTTTTGATTAATGAGATTATCCTCTACAACCAAAATTCGTTTCATAATTAATAACTTATTGTAATTCAGACTGATAGTTATACCATGAATTTATTGAGGTCAAAAGCCAAAATAAACATTACCAGTTTGATCAGAAACCCTTTAAAGGTCACTGCATGTATAGTTCTAAGGAATAGAGCTTTTATCTCGCTAAAAGATGTCTCTATACCTTTTCTCATTTGCTCTTTTAAGAAAGGTACCCAAGGCTGATCTGCTCTTTTTGAGTTACACTTTCTCTGGATCATTAATTCGATCATATCTGTTTCTTTTATTTGATCCTCAATCTGGTAGTCGGCGTAGGCAACATCTCCATAGGTTTTGCTTTCTGCTGCCACGGACAAAAGCCATTTTTTTCAATGCCTAAACATCGATCTTGCAACCAGAAACAAATCCAAATTCAACCGGAATACCGCTTGCGTTTACCAATGCCTGCACCTTTACTCCCAAAAATATCTTCGCATACTACTTTGCCTGTCCTCCATTGTTTGCCTTTAATTTGCACCAGCTAATCAATATGTTATCGCATACCTCCACTGGAAACGAATCAATCACATAGTTCGATGCTCCCTCCCTCCATACCATACATATTAAGCAATGACCTAACTGCCAGAACTGGGATAAAATCAATTCTTCCACTTGATGTAGTCTTCGATTGAACCGACTTTTATCCAACATCTACAAACCCGATCAACTTCATCCCACCTTGAATTGTCTATACGACCGTCAAAATATAGTGCTGATACAACTGCTGTCGTTATTATTTCGCTATCACTTACCTTCCGGCGAGAATCATCTTTATATCCTATTCCTTTTAAGATGTCATCGACAATACAATAAATACCTATAATTTTATCCCCTTTTAGCATTGATTCTGAGCTTTGTGCGTGGAACTCAAAATTATCTTTTATTAATGTTTATCTTTCATCTTCTTGACTAGCAACTTGGGTTCTTGTAGTATTCTGATTCGGTAATTACTTCATTATTTATGAACTATAGAAACTACATCTTAACAACTAAAATATCAGGACTCTTTTCATATTAAACTAAATAAAATCAATAAAAAAACTTATTATACAAATACCAATTATAAAAAGACTTACTATAAGCAATAAAAAACCATAGAGTCTATTATTCTTATATCTATATTCATCATTATAATTCATAAATTTAACAAAATTTCCTGTTAATGTTTTCTCTTTTTGATAATTTGCTTTAATTTTTATGAGCTTAATCCCAAAATAAGCAGCAATACAACTACCAATTAGAAACAATACATTAATTAAAATAATTAATAAATTCATTTAATTTAAAATAAGTACTTGAAATAATTATTAAATCCACTCAAAAACAATGAACAATTATTTGTAAAAAAAAAATCCTTAAAATATCCTTCGAGACTTCAACAAACTGCCATCAACAAAAACAACGAAAATGTTGATTTCGTGCCAAATCCCCAAAATAAATTCTGTAATCGAGAAAGAGTAAACACCACTAATAACATCTTCAATAAACTTAATCAACCAAAACAAAATGTACATTAACAAATCCAAAACACTATTCCAGATTTATTACCTCTCTATGTCTTCACAAGATCAAAAGCAAAAATCTGGCTGCTTGTGCCATCAAAGACTATGAATATTAACAGCCAGATTTTTGAACATCTCATAAAAGTTGCATGAATAACATTTGCTAATTATTGCTTAATACAGATGTGGCCTGTATATACGATTGAACTCTCAGGGCAGCAGCATAAGTTTTCAGATATACAATCCTGATTTTAAAATATTTACCTTCTTCTTCAACCAGGGTATTATCCGGAAATAGTTTATATAACTTTTCTGCAATAACCATTGCCTGCTTTTCAGTCTCGAAGGCTCCCACCTGAACTATATATCTACCGTTTATGTTACGAATGTAGAACTGCTTAGCATCACTGCTGTCCGAATTTTTTATTCGTTTAAATACATCGTCATTCAGATCAATTTCGTTACCGCTTACCATAAATCTCATTATTGCCCTACTATTTAATGATTTTCCAGATGTATATGGTTGGTTGCCAAAAGGAACATCACCATCAGAATTTAGCCTTTTAATCCTGCCAGAATTTATTCCGGAATTAATCAGGTAATTTGCTACAGATTTAAACCTCTGGTCTGACAGTACCTTGCTTTTAAGTGACTCCGCCTCTGAATCGGCGTGAACATATACTTCCAACGAAACATTAGGATTAGCTTTCAGAACCTCAGTTAATGCATCCAGTAATGAATGGCTTTGAACATTAAGCTCATATTGATCTTTGTGAAAAAATATAGAATATAGATTTTTGGTAGTTGGCCATTCTCCTGTTGGTTCACTTTTTAAAGTACCAATTGGTTCTTCTGATTTTGCTTTTTCAATCCTTGAGGAAGTCTGGGTACTTATTGCACTCAACAAGCTATCAACGTTTATGCAGTTGAAATCTGAAACATCTTTAAAAACAACGTGTCTGTTTTTCGACCGCCCTTCCTCGGTTGAATTGCTGGCTATTGCAAAGCGTTTTCCTAACCCACGGGGATTCATCTGTGCTTTATTAACACCAAGTTCAAGCAATTTTTCTATTACAGCATTGGCTCGCTGTTCGCTTAATTTAAGGTTATAATCTTCGCCTCCAATGCTATCAGTATGTCCCTGTATTTCAAGCTTTAAACAATCATGCTCTTTAAACAACTGCGCAAGTCTTTCAAGCGTCCCTTTATATTCCGAACGAAGCACATATTTGTTGAAATCGAACAATACCATCAACTTAAGTAACGAATCCGGACGATGAACCTGTAAAGCTGGTTTTTGTTGAACTGGCACGACAGCAGGAACAGGTTTTATGGCAGGTGCCGAAGGTCTGTTCTCGTCAGATTTCTTAACCTCCGATAATACTGTCGTTTTGATATGACGAAGAAATATGTTTCCAACATCTTTGATGTCGCCCTGTATATTTTCTTCTATAGTAACTGGCACTGGATCGCTTTGTATGTCCAAAACTTTTAACTGGGCCTGGTCTATTCCAACGTTATAATTTCCAGGAATTAATCCAAGGTAAGAAAAATATCCATCCCCCTCCGTTTGAGTATGAGCAACAATATTTCCTTTTTTGTCGATTATATTAATTAAAATCCGGCCTTTCCCATTACCTGATTCTTCATCGATAACCATACCTGTAACTTCGCCCATAGGTTGAACTGAAACCATAATTTTCTTGAACTGGTTCGGATCAGTACGCACCTTAATATCTTTTTTGCTGAATTTCCAGCTTATGTTCTCAAATTGCGAATCGTCGAGATGCAACACATAATCGATAAAAGGTTCCAACCCAACAACACGTGTAATAGAATCAGTATCATTATAAACAACTTTACCTCCATTACAACGCACTGCCAGTTTTGTAATAAAATGCTCTTTAGGATCCTTCTTCCCGTTAAAGTTTTCGTCGATATAAGCCATAAGTGACACACCACTACGACCAACCATCTCATGTGAGTCGGTATACACGTAATTATTACCGCTACCAAAACCTAAGCCTCCGCGGGCGCTTGCTGCAAGCTGCGGATCCGATTTGTTGAAATAGGAAGACAAATAGCCCGACATAAACGACAATTCCCACCTGAATGCAATGTTTACGCTACTGTATTTCTGAATTATATTATTTTCATAAACAGCTGACAGGTAAGCATTCTTAAACAATTGCTTTTCAACTTCAACCTTATATGCGATGAATTTATCTTGCGAATAATTATATTGGGCTGATGGACGGAATGAGCTATTCTTCCAGAAACGGAAACCCAGGGTAAGGTTCGAATAATAGTTTGAGGTTCCCATATCCGTCCAGTTGGCATAGTTGGTAAGGTTCGCATTAAACTTACCGAAATACCCCGAAAACATAAGTTCGCCGGTGGTATAACTGAAGTGCTCAAATACATTCTGGCGAACACCAGCCCTGGTAAATCCAGAAAATTTCTTCATCGAAAATGGAATGGAAAGATTGGCAACACGTTCTTCCCTGTAGTTATAAATAATGGCAGTTTGATCCCGAACATACCTGGTATAATCAACATCTAAAGTACTCGACCCAAGATTATAGTTCAGTGTACCCTTCGATCTTACACCGTGAGCATACTCACCGGTAAGAATTAACCTCGGGAATGGTTGTATATTTATTGTAGCAAATGGAATGTCAGGATGATTGGTTATTGATGATAAATACTCATAGCCGCCGCCGATAGTAATTCCACGAACCAATCCATAATTCACTTCTGCCCGTGCATACCTGGCATCGGTGCTGTCCAGAAGGCTTCCTCCGGTAATCCGGTATTCGAATTCGCCTTTGGGCAGAAAATTAAACGGCATATTCAATACTTTTTCTTCTGAACGTTCTTCGCCGTTCGGCCCATAAAAACGCAAAGTTATATGGCTTGTCCCATAAACAACCGGAACCTTAAACGAATAAAAACCCGAAGCATCAGCTTTGGTGTAACTTGTTAATACATTATTTATATACAGCTCAACCATCCATTCAGGATTGGTATGGTCAGATATTGTATAATCACCCAACGCTTTACGAACTGCCGATGGCGCATTTGTAATTACAAAACCATCCATTGGCGATAATAATGAGGCTATGCTTTTACTATAAACACGGCCAACCTGAACCTGACGGGCAACCGAGAAATTATTATCAACCCAACGCCAGTAATAACGCTGCTGATTTCGGTTAAATCCATAACGGTCTGAGTAGTTTAACCACAAATTGGTTTCTCCGCCAAGTAACTCAGCTCCTAGACCCAAACCGTAGCGGACTTCATTGGTATTTTTGAACATCCAGTTACCTGCGCCCGACCAGTCAAGCATTCCAAACCTGGCAATATGATATTGACGGGGAATAATTGAATCGTAAGTTTCTGTATTTTGAATCTGTCTCAGGTTTTCCCTTGCTTTCTCCAGCTTCATGATGCGGGTTATCGGAAACTCATAATCGGCCCCAATGTTTGCCGACAAACTGCGAAAATCAAATTTGATTTTAAATTCAAATGTCTTCTCCAACGCTTCTTTTTTCATAAACAGCTGACCCGAATCGTATATAAAATCAGCTGCACTCAATTGATATTGCTTATTTCCAACAATCGCCAGATGCTGTTCATAATCAATGTCATATCCGTTATTCTCAGTTAACAGAAACCCTTTAATCCTTTGTTCATCAGTTCCGGATGTCCTTGTTATCTTCAGATAATCGAGTATTTCAACTACAGGGAAATATATACTTCCCCTATCTGAATACAGTGCATTAAAAACACCAGCCCCTGTTTTTTCGAAATAAACGGTAACGGGAAACTGTTCAATTCCAGAATTATCTTTGTTCTGGGCGTTGATATTTCCCAAATTCATAAACTGGATCAGGACAAAAATCAAACAAATTTGACCCCATTTTTTGTATATATGATTGCTGGACAGCATACCTTTTCAATATTAAAGTTTCACAATAAATTACCTATTGCTGTACGAATGTTATCGCAAAAGATCCTGTATAAGTACCTGCCGGATTTGACGACATAGTCCCTACATCAATGGTTCCACCCTGCGAGATGTGTTGAATATCATCACAACCCTGGTTCGAATAAAATACTGTACCGCTTGGCCCCAGGCTGGTATCTCCCAAGTGCAAAACGAGTGATCCTCCTTTATCCCCTGTTAAAGTAACTGTTGGCAGGTAAGTAAGCGTAATCATCCGACCAGGGCATAATTTATATTCGTAAATTGCTTGTTGGGCAGTTGGGCCCATACTTAGCAAAACGACCGAACCGCTTTTTGTACGAACCCCATTATAATCAACCGTGGCAGTGCCACCCGATGAACCCGCTTGAATGGTTAAGGCGCCAAAATTCAGCATTTGAGTAACACTTACCGTTGCAGTTCGTTGTGGCAGCGGCGGCGGCGATTGACAATACCCCATGTATGCAAAGGCAAAAAGCAATGTTAATATGATATAAATTTTTCTCATAGTAGTATCTTATCAAGGTTATTTCAACTTAATCGAACCTGGGGCAACCGGAGAAAGCATGAACTTCGCGGTCGTCGAATGTTGCTATTCATCAATGTATTATATATTCAGTCTGGGCCAATAAAGTCCCTCCTTCTTCATCTGGGAGTGTATAACGAACAAGTAGCTTCCCCGACCTGCTTTTTAACCCAGCAGGCCAATGCAGTATTATGCTAAAATCTCTACTTGTTATTTCAGGGTACACACCTATACCTTTAGCATAAGCCAATTCTGTTTTCTGGCCATTTTCAGGACTAAAATCAATCTTTATATTGCCATAACTCGATCTGTTTCCATTCCTGTTAATCTTACATGATAATACAGATGTACTATCAGTTTTGGCCTTCAGTTGAATCTCTGATAAAGTATTTTCTGCTTTGAGGTTACCGTTTCGGATAATGACCGGGATACTTATACCAAATATGGCAGTTATACGGACTGACATTTGTGTACTGTCAATCTTTTTTTTATCCAGTCCTAACGGGGTATCATCTTTTTCGGCTCTGAAAAACAAATGTGTCCGATATTCACCTTCTTTCATCCCTGCAGGTTTCCGGCATTGCAGCCGCAATGTTTGCGATTCGTTGGGCCCCAGCCTTACTTTGCGCGGAAACAGCCTCAGGTATTTATCTGCAGATGTAAGGCTATCTCCTTTTTCCAGAACCTGGAAACTACCATCGGGCATCATCCGGTAATGCACAAAACTCACTAAAAATGATGCTGAATCCTGTCCTATATTGGTTATGTTCAGGTCATCCTTTAGCTTCGAATTTTCAAATACTACGCGAACCGGAGTGACCAATAAATTACCCTGGCTCCATGCTTCTGAATGAACGCACAAAACAACAACGAAAACAACTGTTGCTTTTATAATTTTTTCTTATCATATTCCAAGTTTTAACTTCCTTTAGGCATTTGTGTTCTTGTATCGAAAGCAATGCCGGTTTTGGGTTTGTATCTTTAAATAATATGGGTAAACAATATCTGGTTATATGCCAGCATTACTAGTTGTAGGTAAAAACAAGCTCGTAGGTGCCTGAATATATTCCTGCCTGACTCGACGACCAGTTACCCACAATACAAGGTAGCCCCAACAGCAACATCCAGTTTGCCATTTGACTCGGGTATCATTTGCCCGCCAACCGGAATATCGCAGGTAAAATCTGCAACTATTAATTCCTGCGAAGGGGTATTTGAATACAACTTTTGCTTGCCTTGCGGTAAAGTAACTGTTACCAGGTGATTGGGTGAACCTGTAATTACAAACCTGCCTGCGGCAAAATAATCGTTACTGAAACCGCTTACTCCACCCATATTTACCCTTTCACTACGAGGCGAAAGAATTACCTGGCCTCCCTCGCTGTTGTTGGTTAACTTTCCAAAATTTAAAGGTTCGCTCTCTGTTACCGATATTGGTATATACAACCTCGGCTTTCATTCGCCCCGGTAAACCTGGTTTGCGCCAGTACAGGTAAACATACCAGCAAAGCAAAGAGTTACTCCTATTATCATTTTTATACGTTTCATTTCTCCTGATTTTAAATTATTTAAATACTTAACTGTCCGAATCATAAATCCGGGAGAAAACATTCTCCGGCCCGCACGGGCCGGAGCATAAAAGCATTAGTTATAAGCTGCGGAAATAGAGAACGAACCTGTATATTGGCCTTCCATTTGATTAGCAGCTACGTGCAACGTACCTCCCACCTTAAACACATCAGTTCCAGAAACCAGTGTCCCCGTTAAAGCATCAGCACCAGCTGAAGTAGGACGGGTTAGGAAATTGTCAACAGTCATAGCAGTACTTCCTGCCGGGCCATTAATGCTAACTGAAGGAGTTTGGAATGGTTAGGGCATAAGTTTTTACCGTCTGTACCTGTAATTTTGAACGAAGCAACAGATGGTAGTACACTTGACATAAGGGTTACACCACCAGTTGCACTTTCAACATTAAGGGTTGATAACACAGCCGTTCCTAAAGTTGTTCCTGCATTAACAATACCAAAATTCAAGGCATTTATCGCACCGCCTGCCGTGGCAGCCGGGTCATCCTCAATTGTTAATGGTAACCTGATTTCAGCCTTTGCTGTGGATGTCATCACATTGCTTTGGGCAAGAGCGCTTGCCACACATGCAAAAAATACGACGATTAAAAATAGACTCTTTTTCATAATAATGTAATTTATTGATTTTAATGGTGGTACGGAAACTCCATGCTACTGTAAAATCGCTATCATACTTTTTCCAGTGGAGTAAAGCAACATGTTTGTTTCATAACCACGTTTTGAACATTAAGACCTGATTTAAGATAAACCAGCCAAATTAATTGTAAGCAACTGACACACTAAAAGACCCGGTATAAACACCATTTACTTGTGCGGCGCCAACATGTAAAGTAGCGCCTACATCAAACGAATCAGTGCCTCCGATAAGGTCACCAATAGTACCTTCTGCTGATTTAGATGCTATTAATGCTAAAAAATTATCAGCAGTCATCGTTTGAGCGGGAATAGTTGCGTGAGTTACAGTAAGCGAAGGATGGTAATGTAATTGTGTAAGCTGCACCGGCTTCGCCACCAACAGTAAAGTGAGCATTGGTTGCCGTAGCAAGAGTAGTTAGTAAAATTACATCACCGGTTTTTGTGCGACCGGCAGAACTTGTTGACAACACACAGGTACCACCGCCTGTGCCAGGTGTCATCGAACCAAAATTTAAACCAACAGTATTAGCAATCGAAATTGGGGTAAGGATAGTGGCGCTACCACTGGCTGATGTACTAGCCCGATTGGGCAAACAAAGTTGTTGGGAGCAGTGCAATTGCTACAACTGCAAGCAAAAAGAATAATTTTGTCTTCATACTTTAATTTTTTAATAGTTAATAAAAAATTTTAAAAACTGAGTTAAAACATCTTTTAATACAATCCTGTAGTTTCGGAACATGTTCCGGCAACATAATCTCTTTAACAATCTGTTCGATTACATACATAGTTAAAAGTTAATATCAATTAGCTATCTTAAATGTCTTACTCTGTGTACTTGTTGATACCGATACCAGGTACACTACTTTAACTGCCAGCGAAACATTCTCAATTTGACCTCCCGTTAATTTTTTGGTGATACAAAATCCGGCCAATGGTGTCATAAATTCGTAATGCAAAATCTTCGTCAAGCGAACTGGCATCGACCACAATTTGACCACCAGAGAGATAAACCACAACTGGCATTTCATTCAAATCAACTACTTTCGAAAAATGGATCACAAAGCGGTTCGCATTATCACTTGTTCGTACTGCTAAAGTTGTACTTTCCGCTTAGTCTAATATCCTCAACCGTTTTTGGTCAATCTATCTTCAAGAAAAACAGTTTGCAGGGTATCGGGTATCGAAAAGTCAAGGGTATAATTGCCGTTATTTCCGGCTTTAAAAGCCAATGGAACGAGTTTATTGTCCTTGGTATCAGTCATGTACCGAACCGAATAATTGGTATTTTCCAGAAGGCAGGTAGAGGCTGGGCGCAGTTTTTACCTGGCTAAACATTTTCATAGCCCCGTTCTCGTTTTTATTGTAGCCAAAAACCAGCACAACCTCATCCTGTCCTTTAACTGTTTGCGAGGTAACCGTAGTGCGGAATATAGCCTCATCGGTATTTAGTTCCCCGCTTTTTAACCAGGCGCTGGCGCCGGTATGCAGGCGTGCTGCATTGTTGAAACCAAACGTACCAGCCGAAGTGGCTTTAACAAAGAACCCCTGCATGGGCGCTATGTATCGTGTTACATTGTTTGTACCTATACTGGTTGCCGAGTTATAAACACCATAATTATCCGCAGAGTTACTCCAGGTCCACATATCGTAACCACCACCACTCGGGACAAGCATTGAACGGCTAAAGCCTGCATCCAGGTTCCAGTCGACACTACTCGGGTATGGGTTACCAATAAAGTTGAACTGTTTGCTGGTACCCGTTGCCGAACTGGTAAGGCTGTACGACACATTGCCATTATTGAGGTTCCCCACAAATTGTTTGGTAGGGTTAAGCTCCAGCGTAGCATACAGGTACCCGCGGCCTGGTACAAAAGTAGTTTGCGGGTGAACGCCCGGCCAGGTAG
>CAXXOG010000007.1:0-96046 GCA_963666435.2 Prolixibacteraceae bacterium
TTCTGAGAGCCCGGTTGATACCGTTTATTTCGATTTTTCTGGAAATAAGGGCGTTTACATTGTGAATGAAGGCAATTTCATGTATGGAAATTCGTCGCTGTCGTTTTATGATCCGGCAGCTAAACGGGTTTACAACCAGGTTTTCATGTCGCGAAACGGAGCGCCGCTGGGCGATGTGGCTCAGTCAATTTGCTTGTGGAAAAACCTCGGCTTTGTGGTTGTCAATAATTCTGGAAAAATTTATGTGATCGACAATACCACTGCCGAATTCAAAGGGAGCATTTCGGGATTAAGTTCACCCCGATATATGCACATTGTTAATTCGGAGAAAGCGTATGTGACTGATTTATACGCTCGAAAAATCACTATTTTCAATCCGGCAACTTTCCAGATTACCGGAAAAATAAGTGTAGTCAACTCAAAATCGCAGTTTAGCCAGCATTCAACCGAACAAATGGTTTCGTACAAAAACCTGTTGTTCGTCAATTGCTGGTCGTACGACAACAAAATTCTGGTGATCGACACCAATACCGATCAACTAAAAGACTCGATTGAGGTTTTCAAGCAGCCCAACAGCATGGTTCTTGACAAAAACAACAAGCTGTGGGTGATGACTGATGGCGGGTTCGACGGCAGCGCTTATGGCTACGAGCAACCCGGATTGCTGAAAATTGACGCTGAAACCCGCGAAATTGAGCGCACTTTCCGTTTTCCGTTGGGCGATCATCCCATCAAATTGTGCCTGAATCCGGCTGGCGACAGCATTTATTACATCAATCGGCACGTTTGGCGAATGTCGGTCAACGACAAACGAATTCCTGATCAGCCATTTATAACTTCTGAAAATACAAACATTTACGGTGGATTCTATAGCCTTGGAATTGACCCTTCGGCCAACGAAATTTATGTAGGCGATGCCATCGACCACAAACAAAATGGCTACATAAGGCGGTACTCGCGCGCCGGGAAACTGCTCGATGAATTTAAAGTGGGAATTACGCCTGGTAATTTCGCGTTTAAAACGGAATAAAAACTATTTATAAAATAGGCACTTCGCGCTTAAACGTCTCGTCGAGCGAAATAAAAGTCTCGGTACTGGCCACGCCTGCAATCTTTTGAATCTTGTCGCTCAAAATATCGCGCAAATGCTCGTTGTCTTTGGCATAAACTTTTACAAACACCGCGTACTGGCCTGTAGTATAATGACATTCAACAATTTCAGGAATTTCGTGAAGTTTATCGGCAACATTCGAATAGAGGCTTCCCTTTTCAAGAAAAACCCCGATATAAGTGCACGTTTTGAAATCAATCTTTTTGGGGTCGATGTGGTAACCCGAACCAACAATTACATTTAAATCAATCATTCGGTTAACTCGCTGATGAACAGCAGCCCTTGGATACACCAACCTCGGCAGCTACATCTTTAAACGGAATTCGGGCATTTTTTGAGATGATATCCAGAATTCGAAGGTCAATATCATCCAATTGATTTCGTAGTGTCATGGCAAATTTTTAATTTAATTGTCCAAAATTAGCTAAAAAAATAGTGTTTTTGATAAGAAAAGGGGCTTAAAGAAACAAAAATGTTCATTTCAATAATGACTCGGCAAATTAATACCTAATAAACAGCTCATTATTTTTTTAGAAAAGACCATAATAAAAATCAAACATAGCGCCCTTTTTGACCAAATAGAAGCTTCTGTTTATTTCTTAAATTTTCATTTCAAACAATTATAGATTTGAATAACTGTTGAATAAGTGTTGAATAACTATTTATGAAAATTAAAGATAATTCTGATCGGTTTCTGTAAATTTATCAAGTTATTACAGGAGATCGTGAGGGGGAAAGAGCACAACAACCGAATATTAACCTTTTAAAATAATTGGTATGGAAAAATTTTCTGTTTACGATCTCCTTGGGTTGTTTTTACCTGGATTCGTATTTGTCTATCTCATTAACGCACTGGCTATTACTTACCAACTTCCATTTCATTTAAACAGCGGCGACAATACCTGGAAAATCGAAATCAGTATTTATTTCGCCTTGTCGCTGGTGTTTGGCGCTGTACTGTACGCCGCTAATTTTTGGTTGGTTCACCAGAACTGGTTTAACAAACCAACCAAAATGTATCGTAAAGTTGCCGAACTGTACCAGGAAATTGATAATAAGCCTATGAAAATGAATAAAGTACTAAATAAAAAGGCGAAGACCTGGTTTGGAGAAGGCATCTTTTTTCGAAAACAGAATGGGACGAGAAAAAGGAGCCTGAAAAAGAACACATTATCAAACTTCACGAAGAGTTTTACGACCGCGCCTACTACGAACTGGAATACCTTGACAAAATTGATGTTACGAAGACTTTCCAAAGCTTCTATTATTTCTTCAGGCAGCTTGCAACCGCACTACTTATTATCATTGCCCTAATGATTCCGGCCAGTATCATTTCGTTTTGCAGTTGGATTATTTGCAACAAACACCAGCTTTGGGGACAACAGGCTTGGCTGGCTGCCGGACTGATTTTGGCGCTTCTTCTTTCGGTTGGTCACGCCCGATGGTATCGAGAAACAATGGTTTTAAAGCTCTATTGGGCATATTTCACGCACCTGGTTCAAACCAAAAACAAATAATACAATGGAAGCACCAATCAACACCGAAGCAAACAAATACCGGACTTTGGCCGACGATCCCCAATATTTTGGGGCATACCTTAATATGGCTCGTTTGAATATTTTCAACATCAACAATCATGTCGCAAAGGAATTGAAACTAAGCCCGCTTGATGAAGAGGGAAAAATTCCGTCAAGTTTCCTTTGCAACAGCCAGCTAAAAAAGGCAAACTGGAACCATATTTATTCCAGAACGAGACGATTTTTCCCAGTTTTAAAAGTATTTGATGTAGCTGAACTGCCCAAATTTGAACGGCAAGCTCTAGACCCGCAGGAAAAGGACTTTGCCTTAATGAGCGATACTCTAAAAATCCTCTTCACCGAATTACAGGAATTTCGCAACGACTATTCCCATTATTACTCTACTGAAAAAGGTAACACCCGAAAACTAAAAATTTCGGATGTGCTGGCTTCTTTTCTGGCAATAAACTTTAAGCGGGCTATCGAATATACGAAGGAAAGATTTAAGGGTGTTTTTGTCGATAACGATTATAGCCTTGTTGAAACCAAACAAGTTGTTGGAGACGATAATACCATTACGACAGAAGGTCTGGTCTTTTTAACCTGTATGTTTCTCGAACGCGAATATGCTTTTCAGTTTATCGGTAAAATTATAGGGCTAAAAGGAACACAATACAACAGTTTCCTGGCAACCCGCGAGGTTTTGATGGCCTTTTGCCTGAGGCTTCCGCACGATAAATTTATAAGCGACGACCCCACCCAGTCGTTTATTCTCGACGTGGCAAACGAGCTAAATCGCTGCCCTGGAGAATTGTATGACGTAATCGTTGACGAAGAGAAACAGAAATTCCGCCCGCAGTTAGACGAATTGAAAAAGCGGAATGTAAGGGAAAACAGCTTTGGCGAAGAGGTGTGGGACGATGACAATTACGATTCGTACCTCGAAGCGATAACCAGACAAGTACGGTTTCGGAACCGGTTTAGCGAATTTGCCCTGAAATTTATCGATCAAACCGATTTCCTCGGGAAATACAGGTTTCAAATTGATTTGGGGAAACTTCAGATTACCAGCTACCCAAAGTCCTTTGCCGGAGAAGAGATTGATCGCCCCATTGTTGAAAACGCAAAAGCTTTTGGGAAACTGGCAGATTTTGGTAACGAAGCAACAACACTTAGTCAAATCACCAAAGACAGGGGAGAAGCGCGGTTTGAACCTTTTGCCCCGCATTACAACACCGAATTGAATAAAATTGGTTTAAGCAGAAAATCACAACCAGCACTCCTTATTCCTTCAGAAAAACGAAAAGCTGGTTTCCGCTTAAGTCAACCCGCTCCTGAAGCTTTCCTTAGTTTGCACGAACTACAAAAAATAATCCTGCTCAATTATTTAAGTCCCGGCGAAGCTGAACGCCTGATTGACAATTTTATGCTCGCAAACAACGAGTTAATAACCATGCCATTCGTTGAAAAAATTAAGCAGCAACTGCCTGCCGACTGGAATGGATTTGAACGAAGAGCCGACTCGCGCAAGCAGAAAGGCTACCTGCCCGGAAAACTAAAGTACTTGCGTAGCCGAAAAGAAACGCTGAATAAAGTTTTAGAGCCTTATGGACTCGACGATAAACAAATCCCCGGACGAATTCTGGATTACTGGCTGAATATTAAAGACGTATCGGCTCAAAACATGTTCTCCGACCGCATAAAACTGATGCGGCGCGACTGCCGCGACCGCCTAAAAGCACTGCGGAAATTCAGAAAAGATCAAAAAGGCACAATCCCGAAGATTGGAGAAATGGCAACGTTTCTGGCCCGCGATATAGTGGACATGATTATCGACGAGAAAGGAAAGAAAAAGAAAATTACCTCGTTTTACTACGACAAATTACAAGAGTGTCTGGCCTTGTTTGCCGACCCCGAAAAGAAGGCAACATTTATTCATACGGTAACCACCGAACTGAAACTGAATGAGCCGGGAGGCCACCCGTTTTTATTCAGGCTAAAACTCCATGAAATCAACCGAACAGTTGAGTTTTACGAGCTTTATTTGCAGGAAAAAGCAGAACGAATGGTGCCGCAAAAAAACATTCGCTCCGGTAAAACAGAGTTGAAAGACCATTCGTGGATTGAGACAACATTTATCAGAAGCGAAAAAAGTGAAAAAACCGGGCGGTTTATGACCGTAGTTAAAATTCCCGGCAACTTGAGTTCAATTCCATTCTCAATCAGGCAAATAATTAAACCTGAACAGTCTCTTGACCAGTGGCTCCACGATATTCGCAACGGACACGAAAAGACCGACAAAAGTCAGCCGGTTAATTTGCCAACCAACCTGTTTGATAGCCGGTTACGCGATTTGCTCCAACAGGCTCTCGACACTACCGGTACAGAATATTCTCCAACAGCAAACTGGAACGAGCTTTTTAAGCTCTGGTGGAAAATGCGCGACGACGACACTCAGCCGTTTTACAAAGCAAAGCGTGAGTACATGATTTACGATCAGCGCATTTGCTTCGAACCGGGAAGCAAGTCCAAATTTTCCGACTACTATTGCAACTCTCTCGCTCATGTTTTTAAGCTGAAACAGAAGGAGCGACAAGCGGAAAGAAGAACCAACCCCCGATTGCCCGATATTCAATTTTCTCAGGTTGAACGCGTTTTTAAGCGAACGCTGGCCGAAACCGAGAAAACCATTCGAATAATTCAGGAAGAAGACCGAACGCTATTGCTTATGCTTGAACAACTCCTGGGTGAAGGGCAGGATATAAAACTAAGCAAGGCTGAAACTTTATTGAACGAAACAAAGCCCATAAAGCAAAAAGTGACTGACAAACTGTCGTTCGACGACAACGGGCAAGAACTGAAAGGTGCTGACCGACCTGAAATTACGCGGACAATTACCGCCAGCCGCAAACAAAAAGATTACACCGTGCTTCGAAAATTCATCTTCGACCGGCGGTTACCCGAACTTTTCGAGTATTTCTCTTCGGCGGAAATTTCTTTGGACGTTTTAAAGCAGGAACTGGATGCCTATAACAAGGCTAAAAGCGAAATTTTTGATACTGTTTTTGCACTGGAAGAAAGGCTGATTGCAACGAATGCCGCTGAAATTTGCCAGTTGTTTGCCGACAATGCCGGAAAACCCCAAAAAGGAAATATACAGCACAAACCTTATTTGCACTGGTTACTCAAAAACAATACGATTGACGAAGATACCTTTGTGTTTCTGAATATGGTGCGCAATTGTTTTTCGCATAACCAATTCCCGAAAAAGAAAATCATGGAATTGTACATCGGACAATGGAATGCAAATTGTTTTGCAACAACAATTGCATCGGTTTACAAACAAAAAATCACTGAAATAATGGAGAAATTCTGAAAAACATGCCCGTTTTTCAAGGCCAGAAAAACGGTTTACCTTCTAAAAATGATACACTTACAACCAATAGGTTGTAGCTGCTCTCAGTTTGGAGGGTAAAAACAACCTATACCGGTTTCCTGGATTGCTTTCTTGTGTTGTAGCTGCTCTCAGTTTGGAGGGTAAAAACAACAACAATTCATGTCTTGAAAACATTGTTGTAGTTGTAGCTGCTCTCAGTTTGGAGGGTAAAAACAACCATCCGGTAGCAAGACGAATAGATTTGACAGTTGTAGCTGCTCTCAGTTTGGAGGGTAAAAACAACGCATTTGATAAGCTAATCATTATCCAATTTGTTGTAGCTGCTCTCAGTTTGGAGGGTAAAAACAACTGGAACCTGATTTTCTTGGTTCTGGCGCTAGTTGTAGCTGCTCTCAATTTGGAGGGTAAAAACAACTGGTTATATCAACTCACCAGGCATTGGCTTCGGTTAAAATGTTGTTTGCATAAAAAAAGCCTGAATTTCTTCAGGCTTTTTAAGTAAATGTATTCCAATTGTTTACATCTCAATTTCAACAATCGTATCGATTGCTTTTTTCTTGCTTTCAGGAATATTTAAGATCACGCCATATTCGGTTTCCTTAAATTTCACCGGCGATTTATCGTCGTAGAATTTAGCCGATTTTATCTTTTTAGGCAATTTGCCAACAAACAGGTTTTCGTCGCCGTAATTCAAAACGTGCAGGTAGGTGAGGGCTCCTTTTTGAGTAGAAGCTCCCCAGGTGCTTGGTTTTACCGGGCCTTTGCGTGTTCCGTAAATGGTTTCGCCGTATTTGTCGAGCCATTTGCCCATCACCATTAGGGTATCCACATTTTCAGGCTGAATTTTCCCGCTTGGCATCGGGCCCGTATTCAGCAACAAGTTAGCTCCGTAACCCGATGCTTTAATCAGCGTTTGCAGCAATTGTTTGGTCGATTTGTAGCCGGTGTCAATCAAATTAAATCCCCACGAACCATTCATGGTTTCGCACATTTCGAGCGGCAAATCAGAAACAGCGCCGGTATGATTAAAACCCATCGAGTTTTCGCCTGGCAAATCGCGTTCGTACATCTGGAAATCTTCGCCGGGAAACGGGAATTTGTGGTGGTTACTGCCAATCATGGCTCCCGGCTGCAATTTGTGAATCAGGGCATACGTTTCGTCCAAACGCCACGGTGCATCCCATTTGTCCCACATCCCGTCGAACCAGATACCGCCAATTTCGCCATAGTTGGTCAGCAATTCAGTCAGCTGGGCATTCATATAATCGATGTATTTGTTCCAGTCGCCACTTTCAGACCGACCAGTAAATCCTTGTCCGGTGTTGCCTCTTGGGTAATAATCAGGGTGATGCCAGTCGAGTTGCGAGTAATAAAAGAACAACTTAATACCCTGTTTATCACACTCATCCTTCAGCATTTTAATAATGTCTTTTCCATAGGGAGTACGCTTTACCACGTTGTAGTCGCTCACTTTCGAGTCGAACATGGCAAAACCTTCGTGGTGCTTGCTGGTAATGGTAATGTATTTCATGCCAGCTTTTTTTACCATAGCCACCCATTCGGCAGGATTAAACGAAATGGGGTTGAAGAATCCGGGCAATTTCTCGTACTGTTTGATTGGGATTTTTCGGTCGTTCATAATCCACTCAGCAATGCCCTGGTTTCCGCCACCTGCAAGCTGACAGTACATTCCCCAGTGAATAAACAAACCAAATTTGGCATTTTGAAACCACTCGCGGTTCTGAAGATTCTTTTCCGTTGGCTGATAGCCTTGTTGTGCCGATACACTTCCAAATAATGCGATTGAAAGCAGCAATCCGGCAAGTACATTTTTGAGATTCATAGATTTAAGTTTAGATTATTGCTATGCTGTATTGTGCTGACAAATATAATTTTTTCCCCGATCCAAATAAAGGGCAGTATTGTTGAAAACGAGAAATTGCTTGTTTCGGGCAATGTTAGCGAATTACAAGTTGATAGGAGCCAGCCAAACGTGTATAATGAACCAATTTTTCAGGATTATCATTTCGAGGATAAGCCGTTGAAATGAAATAGGTTCGCTGATCATTACTATTTTGTTCGGGAAAATAGGTTACTGAAAATTCATCGGTATTGTTCTTCAATGTTTTTGCAAACTCCATTCGTAAGTTCAGGAAATCAATTGATTTAGAGTCAATATGCAAATCCGAAAATCCGGCATTCCTGGTTTTTGTTCGATTGATGACAACAGGATGATTAAGCCTGCAATGATCGACCACTTTTTGAATCATTTTTTGCTCCGACTCCTTCAACGAATCATTAACAAGCACATAATTGCTTCGGCCATTAATTAGGTGAATGATTGTACTTTTCGAATTATAGACCAATAAATAACTTTTATTCAGCAATTTATATTTTTCAAATAAAGTTTCCGACCAAAATAAGACTGAAAAAATTAACGCCGCGAACAACCATGTTTTTCGTTTTTCAGAAAAGAAAATGACCAGGGAAAAAATAATTCCGAACACAAAAACAAGCTGAGCAGCCGAGAATACAAGCCCACGGGTAACCGCCCAAGGATGAGCATCGAGCATTTTTAACGAAGTAAGCATCACCCAGGTAAGCTTCTGAATGATCAATCCGGTCCAACCTGCCAAAACCTGGATTGGCGACACGATGAAAAATACAATGGTTGCCCACATAATTACAGTAGTAACCGGCACAACAACAAAATTGCTTAACCAGAAAAAGTTGGGAAACTGATTGAAATAGAACACTCCCAATGGGAAAGTAATTAATTGTGCAGCAATACTAACTGTAAACAGTGCCCATAGCCATTTCAGGATTTTGTTTTTCAGTTCGAAAAGGTTAAATAAGGCTGGCTGAATAAGCACAATACCAAATATGGCAAGGTACGAAAGCTGAAACCCGACATCAAAAACAACATTCGGATCGAGCAAAATAAGCAGTAAGGCCGAAGCTGTCAGTGAGTTATAAATATTAACGGGACGACGAAGTTCATTCCCTAGAATCACAAACGTAAACATGACGGTGGCCCGTTGCACGGGCGGCGAAAAGCCCGAGATAAAAGCGTAAAACCAAAGGAAGAAAATCATTATTATCGGGAAAAGAGTTCTGCCAGCTTTATTTCGCTTCAGGAAACCTAACAAAAAGCCAAGAATCATATACAACAACGCCACATGCAAACCCGAAACCGACAAAACGTGCATTGCACCTGTGGATGCAAAATAGTCGAGCGTTTCCTGGTCGAGTTCGGTGCGGTAGCCCAATGTTAAAGCCGATACAACCGACCGCTCTTCTTTATCATGCAATACATCCGCTAATTTTTCAACTAAATGATCCCGAAATTTCTCCGCCCAGTTGGACAAATCGACAACAGGTTTTCCTATTCGAAGATAACACGACCGGCTAAGGTAAACCGAATACCAAATTCCGCGACGATGTACCATCGACTGGTAGTTAAACTCATAAGGATTACCCTGATTATTAATTGGTTGAAGCCTGACAATAACGATTAACCGGTCGCCTGTTGTTAAGGTTGAATCGAAATTCTTCTTATCAAAATAAGCGATAACCTTTTCCGAAAAAGCCAATTCGTCATTTTGCAAAAGCAGCAATGTTTGGTAAGTACGGGCTTTTTCAGCAGGTTTCTGGCATATTTTGCCCCAAAAGTAGCTCTTTCGATCAATATTGTTTCTTTCAGGCCGGATGTTTACATTGGCATAAAATACGCCCAGCAAAAATAGGATTACCGGAAGAAGGAAGTTTTGAATTTTTAAAGGGACGAACTTACTGCTGAACCAAAGAATTAACTGAACAACAAGCAAAACTGTCAATATCAAAGGCAATAAACAAGTTGCCGGATGGTAGAAAAAACCAACTACAATTCCCGGAATAAACAAGCTGAAGATTCGGATGAAAGGAATTCGCTGAAAAATATTACGCCCCATCGACTATACTTTCATACAGGTACGCCAATGATGAAAATTAAGTTTAGCGATAAAGCTTATTTTTTTTTGAAAGCCATGTTTTTCTATATGAACGGCACTTTATAGCCAATGAATCGATCAATCAAAAATAGAAACGTTAAAACGATAAGCCTTAAATTTGATAAAGTTTTGATCAAAGCACTTGTTCGATATTCAAAAAACAGAATCGTCGGCAAAAATTAAATCCAAATGGATGTTTTATTTTCCGGGAACCTTAATTCGATATTTCGGCACCACTTTTCCTTTGGAAATAGCCGTAAGTTTTCCTTTCAGTATGCGCTTCTTGAGGGGGTTCAGGTAATCAACAAACATTTTGCCTTCCAGATGATCGTATTCATGTTGAATAACTCTTGACGAGAATCCGTTAAAAACGTCGGTATGTTCATTAAAATCTTCGTCGAAGTACCTAATTTTCACAACCTCTGGACGTGAAACATCTTCGCGTATTTCGGGTAAACTCAGGCAACCTTCATTCATCACCCACTCATCGCCATATTTTTCCAATATTTCAGGATTGATAAATGCACGCTTTATGCCGGGCTCTTCTCCTTCGTCTTCGGTGGTCGAATCAACTACAAAAATTCGAATCGCTTGCCCAACCTGGGGTGCGGCCAGTCCAACGCCATCCGAGTTGTACATGGTATCGAACATATTTTGTACAAATTCTTTAAGGTTCGGAAAGTCAGCATCAATAGGTTCAGCCACCTTCCTCAAAACTGGATCGCCAAAAACGGTAACCGGATAAATCATCTATCTAAATTTTTTCTGTTCCAAATAACTTTGTAAAATAATAGTAGCGCTCACGCCGTCAATTGTTTCCTTATTTTGCCGGTCTTTCTTCTTCAAGCCAGCGTCAATCATCGTCTGAAAGGCCATTCTCGAAGTGAAACGCTCATCAACCTGTTCAAGCGGCATTTGAGGATATTCTTTTTGAAATCGCTTCAAAAACGGATTGATATATGTAACGGCTTCTGAAGCTTGATTGTTCATTTGCAACGGATAACCAACAATTACTTTCTCAACATCTTCTTTCGAGAAATAATCTTTCAGAAACGTCCATATTTCGTTACTCTGAACGGTTGTCAGCCGGGTTGCAATAAGCTGAAGAGGATCGGTAACAGCAATACCTACACGCTTTTTCCCGTAATCGATGGCTAATATTCTTCCCACAAGGTTCAATTTGATGGCAAAAATAACATTATTTAGTTAATCGATCATTTTCCAGGCAGGTCCGGCACAAAAACAAAGGCCATCTCCAGAATTTCTGTGATGGCCTCTTTCAAATTTAGTTTAGTTCGATCGAAAAATAGATATTGGTTAAAAGAGAAAAGGTTCTTAGTTCTAAAACCGATACGAATATAATGGATATTTGAAAACCTTATTTAAGATTTTTTAAGAATTTATTAATGTTGAAAAAATCATATATTTAACGATCTGGTTTACAGTGAATAAATTTTTAACGTATGTTTTATAATATCATTTCAAAATTTTCGTTAACACTCATTTTGAATAAAAAACAGCAAAAAATACAACAATCTTAACCTACCTGGACTTTAAGATATTTTTGTCTTTTATTTTAAAATGAATTATTTTCGCGCAAAAAATTTATGCGCTTACATAACATTGTCGATAGCAAAGTTCTTAAAGAACGACTGGCCGCCGAGCCTTTCCAACGCAAAACAATTTCATTTTACCGGTATTTTATCCTTGAAAATCCGCAGGAATTCCGCGATCAACTCTATAAAAACTGGGCTGAATTAAACTGCCTTGGCCGGATTTATGTAGCCCGCGAAGGAATAAACGCACAAATGAGTGTACCCGAACACCATTTTGATCCATTCCTGAAAACTCTCGAAAATTACCCGTTTTTCAGGAATATACCCATCAAATATGCCATCGAAGACGATGGAAAATCGTTCTACAAGCTTACTATTAAAGTAAGGCCGAAACTGGTAGCCGATGGACTGGACGACGGCGCTTTTGATGTTACCAACGTTGGAAAGCACCTGAGTGCCGCTGAGTTTCACGAACTGGTGGGCTCGGGCGAGCATGTGGTGGTTGATATGCGCAACCATTACGAATCGGAGATCGGTCGTTTTAAAGGAGCTATTTGCCCCGAAGCTGATACTTTTCGCGAAGAAATAGCGATGGTGACAGATATGCTGGCCGACCAGAAAGACAAAAAGATTTTGCTGTACTGCACAGGAGGAATCCGTTGCGAAAAAGCCAGCGCTTACCTGAAACACCACGGCTTTTCGGATGTAAACCAGTTACATGGCGGTATTTTGGAATATACCCGGCAAATCAAGCAACTGAACCTGGAATCAAATTTTGTGGGCAAAAACTTTGTGTTCGACGAGCGCATGGGCGAATCGGTGAACGGCGAGGTTATTTCGCATTGCCACCAATGCGGGAAACCTTGCGATACGCACGTGAACTGCGCCAACGACTCGTGCCACCTGCTATTTATTCAATGCCCGGAGTGTGCCGAAAAATACGAAGGTTGCTGTTCCGACGTGTGTTGCTCGGTAAAAAATGCGCCTGAAGAAGAAAAATTCATCCTGAAAAGCAAACAGATTCGCCAATTTGGAAACAGTCGCGTTTACCGCAAAAGCTTCCTTTTAGCAAAAAAGGCTAATTTCGCGTCATCCGAAAATTATTCAGGCGAAAACGTTTAATATGACCAATTTCTGGAAAGAGCTCCCCAAACCCATTTTTACGCTGGCACCCATGGAAGACGTAACCGACACTTCGTTTCGCGAGGTAGTGGCACGCCTTTCTGATCCCAAATATCTGCACATTTTATATACCGAATTCACCTCGGTTGATGGCATGAACCACGCCATTGGCAAAAAGCGGGTAGGAGAGCGGCTCATTGTGAGCGAATCGGAAAGGCAAATCCTGAAGCAAAAGAATATCAAACTAATAGCACAAATCTGGGGGCGAAAGCCGGAACTATTTCACAAAATTGCTGCTGAAGTGACCGAAGAATACGACTTCGATGGGCTGGACATTAACATGGGCTGCCCGGTAAAAAATGTGGTGAAAAATGGTTGTTGCTCGGCATTAATCAGCGAACCTCAACTGGCGCAGGAAATCATTCTGGCCACCCAAGAGGCCACGCATCTGCCGGTTTCGGTGAAAACACGCACCGGGATTAAGGCGCACGACACCGAAAACTGGATTGCCAACATCATGCAAACTAAGCCAGCCGCGGTTATCCTGCATGGACGAACGCAAAAACAGCAATCTGACGGCTTAGCCAATTGGGACGAAATTGCCAAAGGCGCCCGCGTTCGCGACCAAATCAATCCGGAGACAGTGTTTCTGGGTAACGGCGATGTTTTGTCGGTTGCCCAGGGCCAAGAATTGTGCCTGACACACGGACTGGATGGCATAATGGTTGGGCGTGGCATCTTTCACAATCCGTGGTTTTTTGATCCTGAAAAAACAACGCTCACCAAAATCGAAAAACTGGAGCAACTGGTGCTTCATACAAAGCTTTTCGAACACAACTGGGGAGGCAAAAAGAACCTGAATATTCTGAAGCGCTTTTATAAAATATACACCAACGACTTCGCGGGAGCAGCCTCAGTACGTGCCCAATTGATGGAAGCAAAAACATACAACGAAGTATATCAGATTGTTGAGTCGGCCAGCCAGAACCATTTCTGATTCCAAAATTTCCGATATTATTGTTACCCGCTGTTCTGCAAATGAATATCTTTGGTTGTTCTTATTTGAGACGACTTTATGAAAAAAATACTCCTAGTTGAAGACGACCCAAATTTAAGCCGTAATATAAAGGATGCATTCATCGAAGAAAATATTGAAGCAGAAGTTGCATACGACGGCCTGATTGCTGAAAAATTCCTGCGGAAAGAAAATTATGATTGTCTTATTCTTGATATTAATCTCCCCGGCAAAAATGGCTACGATATTTGCGCCGATTTCAGGAAATACAATACGACTACGCCCGTTTTAATGCTCACTGCTTTTGACGAACTGGAGGATAAGGTACAGGGATTTAACAGTGGAACAGACGACTACCTCACCAAGCCTTTTTACATGAAAGAGCTTATTCTCAGGGTTCAGGCTTTATTAAAACGAAGTAATCCTGAAAATAGCCTGCCCGAAAACAATGAAACCATTTCGTTTGGCGACATTCTGATTTATCCCAAAACATCAAAAGTACTGCGACAGGGAGTTGAACTGGCATTAACTGCCCGCGAGTACCAGATTTTGCTGCAACTGGTTTTGGCCAAAGGAGAACTGGTGCTAAAACGCGATCTAATCAAAGAAATCTGGGGATCATCGTTCGATGCAAATACCAATACGATAGAGGTTTACATTAACTTTTTGCGAAAAAAAGTGGATAAACCATTTGGCAAAGATTCGATCAAGACTAAAATCGGGTTTGGCTATTATCTCGAAAATTAAATGAGTATCCGTACCAAAATATTGCTTTATACATCGGCCATTACCATTATTTTGGTCGGATTGGTTTATTTCCTGATTTACAACCTGTTTGCACAATACCGGGAAACAGCATTTCAGCAAAAACAGGAACTGAAAATTGAAACGACGCTGGAGCTTTTAACCGACATTAAAAATATCGACAAAGCCTTGATTGAGTCAATGGATCAACTGACGATCAATGGTTTGTACGACGAGAAGCTGCTTATTTTTGACAAGGAAAAGAAGCTTATTTATTCGAGCCTCGACGATACGCCAATCCCCAACCCGGAAAAATATTTGAAAGATTTGTCGCCCGAGAATCGCCGGATTGACGAAAAGGACAGCTTATATGATATTGTAGGTATCTACCTCGAACACGATGGAAAAGCCTTTTATGGAATCAGGAAAGCTTACGACGTTACCGGCTATTCGACCTTAAAATACATCAAAAATGTACTGATTATTAGTTTCCTGGCGATTGTTGTAACCTTGGTTCTCATTCTTTATTATTTATCTGGAAAAATCACCCATTCGATCTTGAGCGTTACGCGGCAAATCAAAAACTACCATTTTGAAACGAATGCCAGCCCCATTCACACAGAAAATTCGAAGGACGAAATTGCTTTGCTGGTGACTCGTTTTAACGAACTGATGTTCCGCATGAATCAGGCTTATCTTTTTCAGAAACACGCGGTTCACCACATTTCACACGAATTGAAAACGCCGATTGCCGTGCTGGTTTCGAACTTCGAAAAACTCGAAAAAGAAACGGATGTGCAGAAACTTCAGGAATACATCCAAATTCAAAAAGAAGGCACCAAGAGTTTGAGCGACATTATCAACTCGTTGCTCGAAATTGCCAAAGTTGAATCGGGAAAAGATATTCAGCAAGATAAGGTTCGTATCGACGAGCTTTTATATGATATTTCCGACGAGCTTTCGGCTTTGTATCCCGATTTTCGCTGCTCGATTGAATACGCCGACGGCATTGACGACGAAGCTACGCTCACCGTTTCGGGTAATTCAAAGCTGATAAAAGTAGCACTGTCGAACCTCATGATTAACTGCTTGCAATACAGTTCCGACGGGAATGTGAAGGTTACAATTTCTCAAAAAAGCAATGTTCTGCAACTCGAATATCAGAACAAAGGAAAAACCATCAATCCTGACGAGCAACAGTACTTATTTCAACATTTTTTCAGAGGCGAAAACAGCAAGGGCAAACGTGGATTTGGCCTTGGTTTAGTGATGGTTCACAAGATATTAGCTTTACACAACGGACAAATAAACTACACCACCGACGGTGCCGAAACCAATAAATTCAGTGTTTTACTGCCTTTAAGCTAATTTTTATCCGTTTTAAGTTCATTTTAAGATGCTGAAGAACACATTTGCAATGTTCTTAAAGCCATCAAGAAATGAAAAAACAAATTTTACAACGCTGTAATTGCAGAAAGGCTGCAATTGGGATTGTGCTTGCCGGAGCAAGCACACTATTCGGCGCATGTTCGTCGAAAAAACAAGAAAACAAAACAGTAGAAAACTTCCAGGTTGCCACGCCGTTAGTGACCGACACTGCCGTAGTCAAAGATTATGTAGCAGAAATTCAGGCTCTTCAGAATGTGGAGTTGCGTTCGCGCGTGAAAGGCTACCTCGACAAAGTAAATGTTGACGAAGGCAAAGCCGTAAAACAAGGCCAGGTTCTGTTTGTAATCAGCAATCAGGAATACAAGGAAGAACTTACGAAAGCCACTGCCGAGCTGAAAAGTGCCGTTGCCGACATGAAAACCTCGGAATTGGAACTGCAAAATGTAAAAACGCTGGTTGACTCGAAAGTAGTTTCGAAAGCCGAACAGGATTTGGCCCAGGCCAAATACGACGCGCTAAAAGCCAAAGCTGAAGAAGCTGCCGCCAGCGAATCAGCTGCCAAGCTCAATCTGTCCTACACTGTAATCAGGGCGCCATTCGACGGGGTGATTAACCGAATCCCAAACAAAGCAGGCAGTTTGATCGACGAAGGCTCTTTGCTCACGTCCATCTCGAATACCAAAGAAGTTTACGCTTATTTCAATGTTTCGGAAGCCGAATACCTCGAAATGGCCAAAGACAATGAAATTGGCAATCAAAAAGAGGTTTCGCTGATGCTGGCTGATAATCAACCCTATCCGTATAAGGGAGTGATCGAAACCATCGATGGAGAAATCAACAAGGAAACCGGGAACATCGCTTTCAGGGCCAAATTTGATAATCCGGAACAATTGCTGAAACACGGTTCAAGCGGCAAAATTCAGATTGAAAAGCCCATAAAAAATGCAGTATTAATTCCCCAGAAATCCACCGTTGATATTCAGGAAAAAATATTTGTATATACCGTTGGTAAAAACAACCAGGTGCAAATGAAAAGCGTCAATCCAAAAGCCAGACTTTCAAACTATTACATTATTGAAAATGACGACTTGGCTAAAGGTGAGCAGTTTGTGTACGAAGGTTTGCAGCAAATTAAAGACGGTGACAAAATAAATCCTCAGCTAATCAAATTAAACCCGAACAGCGATCAGCAACCTGCTTTGTTCGGCGAGAAATTAACTCATCAGGAACCATCTCCTGCAAAAATTTGAATTTGATTTAGCCTGAAAAGCCATGACTTCTAAGTTTATTCACAGACCAGTTCTGTCAATAGTCATTTCGTTGATTATTGTCATATTAGGGATATTAGCTGCTATAAAGCTGCCAATTACCCTTTTCCCAAGTATCGCTCCGCCAATGGTTGAAGTTACGGTTGAGTACCCCGGAGGGAATGCCGAAACTGTAGCCAAAGCCGCCATTATGCCTATTGAAAAGGCGTTGAATGGTGTGCCCGGCATGAAATATATTGCTTCCGACGCCGGTAACGACGGCGTTGGTGTTTGCGATGTAGTTTTCGAAGTTGGTACCGATCCCGAAGTTGCAGCCATTAACGTGCAAAACAGGGTTGCCACGGTTACCAGCCGTTTGCCCGCTGAAGTAGTAAAAAACGGCGTAAAAATCGCGAAGCTCGAAAACTCGATGCTAATGCAGCTCAATATTTTCAGCAGCGACCCGTCACTCGATGTAAAATTCCTCTACAATTTCGCCGACATCAATATACTCTCCGAATTAAAGCGAATTAAAGGAGTAGGGTTTGCCGATATTTTGGGCGCCCGCGAATATGCTATGCGCATTTGGCTCAAACCCGACAAAATGGTGACCTACAATTTGTCGCCCGATGATATTTTGAAAACACTCGACGACAACAATGTGGAAGCAGCTCCCGGAAAATTGGGCGAAGGCTCCGACAGAAGAAGCGAATCGCTCGAATACGTTTTGAAATACACCGGCAAGTTCAATACGAAAGAAGAATATGAAAATATCCCCGTAAAATCATTGGAAGACGGGCAAATACTGAGAATCAAAGATATTGCCGATGTCGAATTCGGGACATCGTTTTTTGATGTTGAATCGCGTTACAACGGTCGTCCAGCTGCCTCAATCATACTGAAACAATTGCCCGGATCGAATGCCAACGAAGTTATCGAGTTGATCAAGAAGCGAATGGAAGAAATTAAGGAAACGAAATTCATCAGCGGTATGGATTACGAATACAGCTACGATGTTTCCCGGTTCCTGGATGCTTCGTTGCATGAAGTTGTAAAAACAATCATCATCGCCTTTATCCTGGTAACACTGGTTGTTTACGTTTTCCTTCAGGATTTGCGATCAACATTAATTCCGGCCATAGCAGTTCCTGTTTCGCTGGTAGGTACTTTGTTTTTCATCCAGCTTTTTGGGTTTAGCCTGAATATGATCACGCTTTTTGCCTTGGTTTTGGCCATCGGAATTGTGGTTGACAACGCCATTGTGGTGGTTGAAGCCGTTCATGCTAAAATGGAGGAACAACATATTGGGCCGAAAAAGGCAACCGAAAAAGCCATGCACGAAATTAGCGGCGCCATTATTGCAATTACACTGGTTATGGCGGCGGTTTTCGTTCCGGTTTCATTCCTTTCGGGGCCAACCGGAATTTTCTACCGGCAGTTTTCGGTCACCATGGGTATTTCAATCGTTTTGTCTGGAATTACAGCTCTCACTCTTTCTCCGGCATTGTGCGCAATGATTTTGAGAAGCAATCACAGCAAGCCTAAAAAGCAGAATTCGCTCGAAAAATTCTTTGATTGGTTCAATAACTGGTACGAAGGCTTATCGGCAAAATATCAGAAATTATTGGCTTTCGTGGTTAATCGCCGGACGATAACTTTTGTTATTCTGCTGGGTTTTACCGTTGCCACAGGCTTGCTTGGCAAGTTTTTGCACTCAGGTTTTATTCCGAACGAAGATCAGGGCTCGTTTTACATCAGCGTAACAACTCCCGCTGGCTCAACACTCGAACGCACCAAATCAGTCATTCAGCAAATTAATGAGGCCAGCAAAAATATCGATGCCATACTTTCTATTTCAAGTTCAGCCGGATACAACGTATTATCAGAAGGAACAGGAGCGTCTTACGCAACATGTTTGGTGAACCTGAAAAACTGGAAAGACCGGCGGGAATCGGCTGACGAAATTATGAGCAAACTGGAAGAAAACTGTAAAAGCATAAAAGATGCAAAACTGGAATTCTTCCCGCCGCCAGCAATTCCAGGGTATGGTAACGCCAGCGGATTTGAACTCAGGGTACTCGATCAAACTCCTGAAGCCGATTACCATAAATTCGAGGCTGTTGTCAAGCAATTTCTGAAAGATTTGAACGCGCGTCCTGAAATTGGCGGAGCATTCACCATATACGACGCTGGTTATCCTGAATATATGATTCATGTTGATCTGGATAAAGCTGCCCAGCGCGGTGTGACTATCGACAATGCCATGGGAAACCTCAATACCATGCTTGGAAGTGAATATGCAACCAACTTCATTAAATTCGGGCAAATGTATAAAGTTATGGTTCAGGCGCTACCCGAATACCGGTCGAAACCCGAAGACTTGAGTAACCTGTACGTGAAGAACGATAAAGGGATGATGATTCCATACTCCTCATTTATGACCATTCAAAAGCAGTATGGTGTTGATGACCAGACACGTTTTAACATGTATAATTCGGCTGAAGTAAGTGGCGACGCGGCTCCAGGATTTAGTAGCGGTAGTGCCATTAAAGCCATTCAGCAAACCGTAAAAGAAAAATTACCGAAAGGATATGCCATCGATTGGGCGGGTATTTCGCGAGATGAAGTTGGCGTTGGTAACGAAGCCATGCTAATTTTCCTGATTTCTTTGCTGTTCGTGTACCTGTTATTGTCGGCACAATATGAAAACTTCTTGCTTCCATTGTCGGTAATTCTCTCATTACCAACAGGTATATTCGGTGCATACGGCCTTCTATTTGCCCTGGGACTTGAAAATAACATTTATGCACAAATCGCACTCATCATGTTGATTGGTTTGCTGGGTAAAAATGCCATCCTGATCGTGGAATTTGCCACTATGAAGCACCGAGAAGGCAGGCGACCGCTCGAAGCAGCTATCGAAGGCGCAAAAATAAGGCTTCGCCCAATCCTGATGACCTCGTTTGCCTTTATCGCCGGAATGGTTCCGCTATTGTTTGCATCAGGTGCAGGAGCTGTAAGTAATCGTACCATTGGTGCGGCAGCCGCAGGAGGGATGCTATTTGGTACCGTATTCGGATTGATTATCATTCCCGGATTGTACGTGGTTTTCGCTTCGATTTCCGAAAAAATTACGCTCAGGAGAAACCACGAAGAGACTGCTTTTACCGAAGAAATTTAGAAATCATGACACGAAAAATCATACATATCGGTTTGGGCGCTCTCGTACTAAGCTTGCTGGTAACAAGCTGCGCCGAAACATCCATGCTGGAAACAGCCAAACTAAAGAAAATGCCTGAAACATTTCAGGGAGAGAGAGATACCGCCAGTGTTGCCCGGTTGAATTGGAAAAACTATTTCTCCGATCCGGAGTTGGTTAGCCTGATTGATACCGCGTTGAACAACAACCTCGACATGTTGGTTGCCGCTCAAAAAATAGAAACTGCACGAGCCAATGTAAAATATGCCAAGGGCTTGGCATTGCCATCAGTTTCAGCTTACGGGTCGGTTGGGCAGCAAAAATTTGGCAATTATACGATGGACGCTGCCGGAAACCGCGGAACGACCATTTACAACAACGAGTCGGTGCCGAAAAACCTTCAGGATTATACGCTTGGACTGCAAAGCTCGTGGGAAGTTGATTTTTGGGGAAAACTCAAAAACACAAAAAAAGCCGCAGTTGCTCAGTATTTATCAACTGTTGAAGGTAAAAACTGGACAACTACCAATCTGGTTGCTGAAGTTGCAACCGATTATTACCAATTGCTGGCGCTCGACAACGAACTCGACATTGTAAAAGAATCGGTTCAGTTGCAGGACAGTGCGCTGCACGTAGTAAATATTCAGAAACAAGTTGGCGTGGTTAACGAACTGGCCGTGAAGCAATTTGAGGCTCAGGTTTTGAGCTCGAAAAAAATGGAAATCGACATCAGGCAGCAAATTTCGGAAACCGAAAACAGGCTGAATTTCATTCTGGGACGTTATCCGCAGCCGATTATTCGCAATAAATCTTCTTTTTCACATACGGCTCCCGAACCAATCAAAGTTGGAATACCATCTGATTTGCTGGTTAACCGGCCCGATGTGAAACAAGCTGAATATGACCTGCTTTCGGCAAAGGCAAACGTAAAAGTGGCCCGGTCGGCATTTTACCCATCATTTGTAATAACCGGAACAATTGGGAAAGATGCCTACAAAACATCGCTTTTGTTTAAGCCCGAATCGTTTACCTACAATTTGCTCGGAAATCTGGTAGCGCAGGTCATCAACCGGAGCGCCATCAAAGCTCAATTCAGAACGGCGAAAGCCAACCAGGTTGAAGCGATTTACAATTACCAGAAATCGATTCTGAACGGGTACGTCGAAGTTTATAATGAAATGGTAAACCTAAAAAGCGTGCAACAAGCGCTTGACTTAAAAAGCAGGGAAGTCGAGGCTCTAAAACAGGCGGTTAGCTCGTCTAATCAACTTTTTAAAACAGGCAGGGCAAATTATCTGGAAGTACTTAATGTTCAGTCGAATGCGTTACAGTCGAAAATTGAATTGGTTGAAACAATAAAGAATCAGTACAGCTCAGTTGTCTCCATCTACAAAGCGTTAGGTGGAGGTTGGAGGTAAACGTTAATAGAAATAGAATTAAACTGAGGTATTGATAGGTGATGGCTTGGCCAGTCAACCGGAGAGTAAAACCGAAGGTTGGCTGGCTTTTTGCTTTTCATCATGCTGTTAATCCTTGCTTTTTAAATCGGATTACGTTTAATTTGAGGAAAACCAAATTTTAATGAATATTCGAAAAACGCTACGTTGGCTCCATCGCGATATTGGCTACCTCGTGGTCGGAATCACATTTATTTATACGGTTTCGGGAATTGCCATGAACCACCGGCAAGACTGGAACCCGCACTACTCGGTTGTTTCCGAAGAAATCAGCGTTCCAGCCAACGACCAGATGGAATACTCGAAAGACGAGATTGTTTCCATCCTGAATAAGTTTACCAACCGCCCGGTTTACAAAAAGCATTTCATCACCAAAGATGCTACGGTCAAAGTTTTTGTTGAAGAAGGAACCGTAATTTACACTCCACTGGAAGGAAAAGCTGAACTGGAATTGCTGAAAAAACGCCCTTTCTGGTTCCAGATTAACCGGATACATTTGGCACAAACCGATAGAATCTGGATCTGGATTTCGGATATAATGGCTGTCTTTCTTTTGTTTGTGGCCATCTCAGGTTTATTTCTACTAAAAGGCAAACAGGGAATTACAGGCCGGGGATTGTGGCTCACATTAATTGGCATTGTGATTCCATTGCTATGTATCATTTTTTTCTTATCTTAACAAAAACCAAAATCAACATACGATGAAGAAGACACTATTTGCACTGATCAGCTTTGCTGTGCTAATCTCGTGCACAAGCCAAACCAGCCAGAAAAAAGACGAAAAACAGGCGCAAATGGCTGCGTTAACTGTTGACGACCTTCAGAAGCAAGCCGCTGAGCTTGTTGGAAAAGAAGTAATTGTAAAAGGAACCGTTACCCATGTATGCAAAGAAGCCGGAGCCCGTTGCTTTATTATGGGAAGTAATGAAGACGTGATTATTCGGATTGAAGCTGGTAAAATTGGGGCATTTACCCAGGAACAAATGGGTAGCGACATTGAGGTTCGCGGCTTATTGCGCGAAGTTCAGCTTGACGAAGCCGACTTAAAAGAAATGCAACAAGCTGATGCTAAAGGAGAATCAGCAAATAAAGCGCACGCTTTGGGTCACGACGGGCCGTCGATGCACACAGTTGACGGAGGGAAACACGACAGCCTTTCGCAAACCAAAAAGCTGGAAGAAATGAGCAATAAACTGGCCGAAAGTAAAGAAGGCTATGTGCCTGTTTACTACCTTGATGGAATTGAGCTGGTTCAGAAATAGACCTTTCTGAATTAACCTGAGTTCGAGGTAAGAGTACATTGTTTATGACTGAAATACTGAAAATTAATAAGGTTAAAGATGCCTGTGTACAAAATTTCTACTAAGGTTGAATTCAAAAAATAAGGTTTCAGTACCTTATAATGTTTTTTGACCTTAGTAGAAAACACATATCGCCACCATACAAAACCTTATTACCTTATTTACAATACATTATAATTGTGTTTGAGTCGAACTCACGTTGACTTAAATAATCGCAAATCGACAAAAGTTTACAATCTCGTTGATTTGCGGTTATTTTTTTGCATCAGGCACAAAATTCAGCGAAATTGAGTTGACACAATGACGCGTATTCTTTGCAGTAAATCCCTCGCCAACAAATACATGCCCTAAATGAGCGCCACATTTGGCACAGGTAATTTCGGTACGGTGCCCATCGGCATCCAACGTACGCTTTACGGCACCTTTAATTTCATCGTCGAAACTTGGCCAGCCGCAATGCGCATCAAATTTGTCAGCTGAACGATAGAGCGGTGCATTGCATCGTTTACAAAGGTATGTTCCGGCTTCCTTGTTATTGTAATAAATACCTGTAAATGGTCGTTCGGTACCTTTATCAACGATCACAAATTTCTCAAAATCAGTCAATTCATTAAATTTCATCTTTTCTTCAGTTTTGGATTTGCTTTTATCCTGAGCATAAATCGCCGATAAAAAAACAAAAAATATAAGTATTACCAATCGTTTCATTTTTCTGTCTTTTCCAGGAATATACAATTAATGCGAGCCATTTGTTTATTAAAATATCGACAATTTAGTTATCAAAGCTTAAAATGCGATTCAACGAATAAGAAGCAAATATTGTATCTTTCGCCAGATTTTAGAGAAAATCAAGTTTTTGAAGAAAAACCCGGAAACAATAAAAAATAATGGTATGAAGCGCATTTTTACTTACTTTCTGCAAGGGTTGCTCTTGCTTGGGCCGTTAGCTGTTACGCTATATACTGTTTTCCTGATGTTTAACTATGTAGATCGTTTAGTTGGCGATCCATTGAGCGAGCATTACAAAATAAATATACCGGGCCTTGGTATCATTATTTTATTCGTCTCGCTAACCCTGCTGGGATTAATAGGGCAGACCATCATCGTGAAGCCATTCTCCTGGTTTACAAGGCGATTACTTAAACGTGTACCTTTACTCAATGTAATATACACCTCGATCAACGATTTGTTTACTGCCTTTGTCGGAAAAGAAAAAAAATTTACGGTCCCGGTGAGGGTTTGCATCGACAGGGAAAACAATTTGTGGAGAATTGGGTTTATCACCGAGAAAAATCTCGAAGAATTTGGAATGAAAGGAATGGTTGCCGTTTATTTTCCGTTCTCGTACAGTATAAATGGCGAAATGATTATGGTTCCCGAAAGTTCTGTGATATTTATTGAACAAAGTCCTTCTGAAGTAATGAAATTTGTTGTTTCAGGTGGTGTAACAAAAATTAATTAATTAATTATGATTATACCAACAGAGTATATAATAATGACGGGATTTCTCGTTTTAATTATCGCGGTATTAATGATCGATTTGCTTCTTGTTGGAAGAAACTCGCACATTGTATCAACGAAAGAAGCATTAACCTGGAGCTCTATTTGGTTTGCACTTTCAATGGGTTTCTTCGTATTCCTGAAGTTTTACGGCCACTTGTTGCACGGAATTGACACTCCTGAAGAGTTGTCGAATGTAATTGCAAAATACGCTTCCGGCTTAAAATTTCATGCAACCGATTTTGAAGGTATGGTAGCCGAATATCGCGACAATATGTCGATGGCTTACCTCGCCGGTTATTTCATCGAACAAACGTTATCTATTGATAATGTGTTTGTTATATTACTTATTCTTCAAAGTTTCGCCGTTCCGCAGAAAAATTATAAAACTGTTTTATTCTGGGGAGTTCTGGGCGCCATTATTCTTCGTTTCATTTTCATTTTTGCCGGTGCGGCCTTAATTCATCAGTTTACCTGGATTTTATACGTTTTTGGTGCATTTCTTTTGTTCCAGGGAGCAAAAATCCTGTTCAAGAAAGAAGAACAAGAAAGCGATCCGCACAATTCGTTTATTTTTAAGTTCTTCTCGAAATACCTGAACATTTCGAAGGATTACCACGGCGACAAATTTGCCTACAAATACAACAAAAAAGTGATTTTTACGCCATTAATGGTTGTTGTTATTATGGTCGAATTTACCGACGTTATTTTTGCACTCGATTCAATTCCGGCCGTATTTTCGGTTTCACTCGATCCGTTTGTAGTTTTCTTTTCGAATATTTTTGCCATTATCGGCTTACGCTCGCTGTTCTTCCTGCTGGCCAATATGGTTGATAAATTCAGGTTCCTGGGCGTTGGGGTAAGCGTATTACTGATGTTTGTAGGTGCAAAATTATTGGCTCACAACTGGCTCGACGAAATTGGATTTAAAACCTCATACTCGCTTTATTTTATTGCGGCTACATTGATTTTAAGCGTGTTATTATCGATGTTGTTCCCTGAAAAAGAAAAGAAATCAGTGGGAAAGGGGCATTAGAAAATGGTCGTTGGAAGGAGTGATCGCCTTCCTTTTCCACATTGCCCGTTTTCCCTTTTCCTTTTTCTATTAACTTTTTCCTGATCTAAAAAGTTGCCCGGTACGAAAGCCCGATACTTCCGTAGCCCAGGTAAGTCGGTAACAATGTTGATGTTGCGCCTTTTTTATCACTCAGTTTAGGGATAATCACATGCCCGCGTTTAGCAACGATTTTGCCGCACGTGTATCCAATGGCAATACCCAACGGATAATCGCTAATCCAATGCACACCATTGTTTATCATAGCAAAGCCCAATACGCCAAGCAACGAATACCCAACTGGCTTAATATACTTATTATCAGGATAATTACTTGCCAGAACGGTGAGTGTTGCCATTGCAGTAGCAATATGTCCCGATGGAAAAGCATCAAAGTTCGAAACAGCCTTTTGATATTTTCCGGGGTTAGGAAATGGATGCCAGTCGCCTCCCGGAACTGGATTTACATCTTCCATTGCCCTGAACGGACTTTGCCTTCCGGTAATACGTTTCAGGAATTGAGTCGTTAACCCAAGAGCAAAAATCGATTCCGCAATCTGGGATGTAGTTTGCAATGCGCGGTAATCGCTGGCCATCAGTCCATAACCATACAATCCTCCGGCAATTAATAGGCTTCCCCAGCCTTCGCCAATGTAATAAAACGTCGAATTTAGATTATCCGGAAGTTCCATAGCATTTACATGAAAGCTGCCAAGATTGAACTCAAGAACTGTTTTCGATTTCCGGGCTCCATCTAAATGAATGTAACGGCCAAATTGCTGAACGGCATCAGTAACAGGCTGATCAACAACGATAAGTAACGCCGATCCGGCCAAGATAAGTCCCAGTTTGGGCAGCCCTTTTTTCGAGAATGCAGTTTTTCCCATCTGGTAAATATCCGACGGAACATTTCGGGCAAACTGGAAAGGTTTAGGTCTGCAATACATCCGTTGTTCGCCCGAGGTTTCGAATATTTGTGCTTTCCGTATCCTGAAAGTATCGCGTTTAACTACCTGAATCAATGTATCATGCTTCTCAAATGCTCTTACCGGAAAACATGAAATAACAGTCAATGCAAATACGGCTAATCCAAATTTTAACAAGTAGCTTTTATTCATCTTAATTCCACTTGTTAAGTTTATTCTTATTCAAATAGTTAGCTGATTGATAATAGATTATAGTTTCATTTTCATGTTCCTGATCGGCCTGGGTTGCTTTCATTTCGCCCGATTCTGGATTAATTTGGTAATTTGTAATCTTCTGTTGCGGGCTCAAAATCGTTAAGCGGTTATTTTTAATGTATCCAAGCCTCTGATAATTGGATATAAATGCGCGCTCTTCTTCAGGTCTCATTTTCAGAATATTTTTTCCGAAGAATTTGGAGTCGTAAGTCCAGTTCATGATTCCCAAAAGGGTAGGGGCAACATCAATCTGGCTGCATAGTTTATCAATTTGCTGCGGGCGAACAATCGATGGGTTATAAATCAGGAATGGAATCTGGTATTCCATAAACGGCAACTCGGTTCGGCCAGCGCTTCCGGCGCAATGGTCGGCTATGATTACAAAAAGTGTATTCTTAAACCAGGGCTTTTCGCTTGCTTTCCTGATAAATTCGCCAATGGCAAAATCGCAATATTTCACGGCTCCCGGCCTGCCCGAGTGCGAAGGAATGTCAATTACACCATCGGGATAGGTAAACGGCCGATGGTTAGATGTGGTCATCAGGTGATTAAGGAATGGTTTCCCGTTGGCATACGACTTATCGCATTCTTTCAACGTCCGGTTGAAAAGATCCTGATCGCACACCCCCCAGGCATTTTTAAACGTAATTTCACTCTCGTCAAAGTCGCCATCGTCAATAATCTGGTAGCCATTGTCGGCAAAGAAAGCGTTCATGTTGTCGAAATACCCGTTGCCACCGTAAATGTATTTCATGTCGTAACCATGTTGTTTGAATATTCGCCCGATTGAAAAGAAGTTTTCGCTGTGCGGACGTTTAACTACACTTTGCCCGGGTTTGGGTGGCGCGCCAAGAGTCACGGCTTCAAGTCCATAAACAGTCCGCGTTCCAATGGCATATAAATTCCTGAAAAACAATGAACTGTCGGCCAAAGCATCTAAACCTGGGGTCAGCTTTCCGAGCTTATTGCCTTTATAGCTCAAAAATTCGCCGCTCAAACTTTCAACAGTAATAAAAACGACATTGTATTTCTTTTCGTCGCCCTGGCTCAAAATTTTCCGGGTGATGTTAAATGTATCGTGGCTAATATATTCGCTGTCAGATGTTTTCAGCAAATCTTTCAGCTTCTTGAAATTCTCTTCGTTAGGGCGAGTTGCATAAAAAGTTTCGTAGTCGAGTTCGTTATTCAGGAAAGCCGCAAACAGTGAATGAATACCATTTTTTGCCAATTCGTTATTGTAACGGTTTTTGGTTATTTCAACCGTCGTGTTGCTAATCAGCAGAAAAGATAAAACAGGCAGGCAAAGCAAGCCCAGGCCAGTTAATATTCGCCTTTTACTGATGGTTTTTCCGGCCAGCGATTCAACCAGAATATTCTTTTTAATGACAAAAAAGGTCAGCGCAATGTCAATGGCCAATATTCCAGAAATCAACAATGGAAGCGGGTACGATTCTTTGATGTTTCCCAAAACTTCGGTGGTATAAACCAGGTAATCAACTGCTATAAAATTGTAACGAACCCCAAATTCTTCCCAAAAGAAATATTCGGCAATTCCATTGAATATGATGATTGAAAACGTGATAAAATAGGCAATATAAGCGAATATCCGGTGAAAAACTGAATTAAAGAAACGGTCAGAAACGAAAGTCAGGAAAAGAACAAACGGAATCATAAAATAACTAAATGCTACCGTATCCATAAACAATCCGGCACCATACAACCAAAGAATACTGAAAGGGCTGAAACTAACATCGCTAACCGACATCAGCATTAAAACTACCCGACTGGCAAACGAAATGGAAATAAAAACAAGATAAAGCAACAAAATGCCTCCAAAGCGCGATTGGAAAACCTTTTTCTGATTCAGAATGTTCATTTTTAATATTTGTATTTGAAAATGAGAGACTTCGATAACATTAACCGAAGTAACAAATATAGAATAATTTGGTTAGCTCGTTCGCTTCATTTTCCAAGTAATAAACTATTAATCAAACCCCTTCAGAACGACGTGTTAAGAGTAGATTATCCTTGAATTTGAATGAGCGGTTTTAGTCGTTAATCACGTGGAATAACTATATTTGTTACCGTTTCAAAACACTTAGTATTTTTTATTAATCATTCATTTACAGCACTATAAAAATGTCAAAATTCACTTACCAAAAGCCATTCCCCATTAAAAAGGATACAACAGAGTATCGCCTTTTGACCAAAGATTTTGTTTCGACTGTTGAGTTTGATGGTCGTAAAATTTTAAAAGTTGCACCCGAAGGTCTCGAACTTCTGGCCAAAGAAGCATTTGCCGACGTTTCGTTCTACCTGCGTGCCTCACACCTCGAAAAAGTTGCCAATATTCTGAAAGACCCTGAAGCATCGGATAATGACCGTTTTGTGGCTCACACCATGCTTTTGAACCAGGTGGTTTCAGCCGAAGGCGAATTGCCAACTTGCCAGGACACCGGAACAGCTATTGTTGTCGGTAAAAAAGGTGAAAACGTTTATACCGGGGCAAACGATGCAGAATACCTTTCAAAAGGTATTTTCGAAACTTACCAGGATCGTAACCTGCGTTATTCCCAGGTAGTTCCGTTCAATATGTTCGACGAAAAGAATACCGGAAACAACCTTCCGGCACAGATTGATATTTATGCCGAAGAAGGTAGCAAATACGAGTTCCTTTTCATCACCAAAGGCGGTGGCTCGGGTAACAAAACCTACCTGTATCAGCAAACCAAATCGTTGCTTACCGAAGCCAACCTCACCAAATTCATTAAAGAAAAAATTATGGATTTGGGAACTTCGGCATGTCCTCCGTATCACCTGGCAGTGGTTATTGGCGGAACATCGGCTGAAGCCACTTTGGCAACCGTAAAAAAAGCATCGGCCGGTTACCTCGACCATCTTCCAACCGAAGGAAACGAGGGCGGACAAGCTTTCCGCGACCTGGAATGGGAAGCCAAAATCGAAAAGATTGCGCAGGAATGTGGCCTCGGCGCACAATTCGGCGGCAAATATTACGTGCACGATGTTCGAGTAATCCGTTTGCCACGACATGCTGCATCGTGCCCGGTGGGCATTGGCGTAAGCTGTTCGGCCGACCGCAACATCAAGGCAAAAATTACTGAAGATGGTATTTTCCTCGAAGAACTGGAAAAGAACCCGGCTCGCTTCCTGCCTGAATCAGCTCCTGAAATGACTCCGGCTGTTGACATTGATCTTGATCAGCCGATGGAAGAAGTGCTGAAAACATTGTCGAAATACCCGATCAAAACCCGCCTGAACCTTTCCGGCACTTTGATTGTAGCCCGCGATATGGCTCATCTTCGCCTGAAAGAAATGCTGGATGCAGGTCAACCTATGCCTGAATACCTGAAACGTTACCCTGTTTATTACGCAGGTCCTGCGAAAACACCGAAGGGAATGGCGTCGGGTAGCTTTGGCCCAACCACTGCCGGACGTATGGACCCCTATGTTGATTTCTTCATGAGTTTGGGTGGATCAAAAATCATGGTAGCTAAAGGAAACCGTACACAACAAGTTACCGATGCCTGCAAAAAATGGGGAGGCTTCTACCTTGGATCAATTGGCGGACCGGCAGCAATTTTGGCAAAGGAAAGCATAAAATCGAGCGAAGTAATTGATTTTGAAGAACTAGGCATGGAAGCCATTCGTAAAATACGTATTGAAAACTTCCCGGCATTCATTATTGTTGACGATAAAGGAAACGATTTCTTCAAACAACTGTAATCTCAACAAAAAATCATATTTTAGTGAGCGGGTGACTCGAAGTCGTCCGCTCACTTTTTTATACCTGCTATGGATTTAGTCAACCTCAACAATACAAACATTGAATTCTTCCTGAATAAAGAAGACATCATTCTCGAAACGGCTCAACAGATCATGAAAGATTTTGGCATGTTCGGCATCGAAATTACGTTTTCGGGCGATACAATAAACGCCTACAACGAATTGCACGAACAACTGATCAATCAAATTTCGGTTTATCTCGACCGCGATTATGGCCGACTAATGGCTGTTTTGTACCAGGTTGACATTACCGAACGCGAAATTGCCAAGGCTCACCGCGATTTGCCGCATTACAATGATCTGGAAATACTGGCACACCAGGTTATTTTCAGGGACTTGAAAAAAGTGTTGTTCCGAAGATATTACAAATCGAAAACAGAGGAATAAGTACGATAAACGAAAACAAAAAGCCCCGCAGAAAAATTTGCAGGGCCAGCTTTGGGAACAACTTAAGTTATTTTCCGATGGAAGATAACTTCTTATTAACTAACGCACACCACTTTTCAGCCAGCTGTAATTCTCCAGCCAGTGTTAGCCTGTCGGTATTTGCATTGTAGAATTCTATTGTTACATCAGGTTTGCCTTTCTCTTTATTCATAAAAACAAGGTCAATCCGGTCGAATGCTATTATATTTCCTTCTTTCGGTCCCGAAGTCCGGCTTATTTCGGCAACCCGGCAACGAAATATTTCTGACAGATTAACCACCAACTCGCCTTCTGATCCGGTTGTTTTACGCACTACAAAGATTTTATTTTTGCTTTCATCAATACCGATAACCGATTCTGACCAAATATCGTGGTAAGAAATGTGGCAACCTTCGCCACTAGCCAGTTCGTGTAAAGGGTTCAGAAATTTTATCTTTTTTGCTTTTCGGCTTTTATTTGTTGAAACGATAATAATAACGGCGAGCACCACCACCAGCACCACGCCAACGATTAAACCTAAACTCATTTTATGCTTAAATTTTAATGTAAATAAATGACTGTTAGGATGAAGCCTCAGAACTTCATCTAAAAATAAACATCAGGAGTAAAACGAGTTTTACCAGAAATAATGAAATGGAAAGATTATATCAGTGGTTTTAAAACGGGCGGAAGAGCTTGATGGACAATAGCGAAAAGGCAACAATCCCGAACTAAACAACTTGATAGCCGCTACCTGACAAGCGGGAAACTGGTTAAACGAATTTTTTACATTCGTTTGCTGTACCCGACTATGAAAATTTACCGAAGCTTCTGTCCGCTCATTGGAAAATAAAGCAACATTGGAAACATCTGAAATGAATGATTCACTCCCGGAATTCTTTGCAAAAGCACTTCCCTGAGCAATTGTATTTCCGCAATAAACGCCTAAAATAAGGCACCAACCCACCGAAACACCAAGTATTGCCGATATTTTAAATAGTCGCTTCACTCTGCAAAAGTAAACATTTTAACAACTTAACCGAAATTGCTGTTTTTTCAAGGAAATAAATCAACCCGAAAAAGCATTGGCAGTGCTTAACCCGTCAACAATTTAATCGACTGCATTTTGGCTGCCAAACTTATCCTGAATAACGATCAATTCTTCCTCCTGGATTTACAACTTTACGAATAAACGTAAAATCTCGATTTTCCTATCCATCACACAATAAGTTGCTTATCAGTCTATTTATTAATTCCTGATATGTTATCCAAAGCGACATTCATCTCTTCGGCTTTATGAACAACTTTTCTTACTATACCTTCTTTATCAATTATTAAGTGTGTTGGATAAGAATGCATATTTAGATTATTAGTAATGAACGCTCCCTGCTCGGGGATGACCTTATAACGAAATGGCCTTTCTTCCAAAAACTTCCTTAAGTCGTTTGCTTTATCCAAAGCCAGGCTCAAAAAAACGACATCTTTTCTATCCTGATATTTCTCTACAGTTTTATTTAATATTGGAAATTCAGCAACGCAAGATGCACATTTAATAAACCAGAGTTTCAGAACCACAACCTTTCCTCTAAGACTTTCATTGCTGTATTTATTTCCATTCAAATCATTGAATATAAATTTAGGGAACAAAGTCCCTTCCATCGTATAAAATTTATATGCCTCTTCTGAATTTCTTTTTACGGTGTTTCTTATATCTTTATCGGCATAATCGTGCAATTTATAGAGCTGGTAAATATGACCATTCACCTGATTTTTCCCAATAGCAATGTACTCTCCTGATGTTAGTTTTTGTAAAAACGTACTTTTATCAATACGCTTTCCATGTTCGTCTAAACCTGAGAAATCGTATGAGAATATGATATTTTTACAATGATATTGCCACCAAAGGTTAAAATTAGTCTCCAGAACTTTAGGATCAATTTCCAGACTGGTCTTTTTATCAGCCTTAGAATAAGATGAATAGGTGAATAGAAACAGGAAAAAGGCAATTGTGAAATAGCTTTTCATTCGTATAAATTTTCAATTTTGGGTACTGCAATTTTTGTATCAACTTCAGATTTTCAAATAAACTCTCAACCTCATGGAATAGCCATTTATTCATTTTCGGTAGGTGCGGGATTTGCACACATGGCTATTTCATCAGGAAATAATTTAAAGTTTAAGGTCTGATGGAACTCACATGTTGCTGAAGATTATTTACATGAGTGTTTGTTTGTGTTGCAACAACATGTTCGTTTCATTTTGATTAGTTTTTAAAGTTAGGATTCAACCAGTTCGATCAAATTTCAGGCCGCAAAGCCCGAAATTTTATTTTATAAGAAATTAATATTCTTATTCTAATAATCCAAAAGCAATCAGCTCTTCTTTAAGCTGTTGCGGGCTCTTAAAATGAACGGCACTCATACCCAATTCTTCTGCCGCTTTAACATTCCGTAAATTGTCGTCGATAAAAATGCAACTTTCCGCAAGCAATTGATAGCGGTCGAGCAAAACCTGGTAAATGCGCTTATCTGGTTTAATCAGTCTCTCCTCCGACGAAACTACGATTCCATCCAAGTCTTTAAAAAAGGCATATCTGGCATAGGCTATTGTAATTGTTTCGCCCGACCAATTAGTCAATCCATAAACTCCGTACTTTTTCTTCAATTCGTACATCAGCGATACGGTTTCAGGAATATCGCTTTTCAGCATAGTTCCCCACTGTCCGTAGTAAAGAGCTATAAGATCTTGACATTCAGGAAATTTATCCTGAAGAATGCGGGTACCCTCGGCCAGCGAACGCCCGCGATCTTGTTCAATGTTCCATTCGTCGGTGCAAACAGTATGAAGAAAATGCTCCATATCGTCTTCATTTGCAAAATAGTTGCGGTATAAATGACGAGGGTTCCAATCGACTAAAACTCCTCCAAAATCAAAAATAATATTTTTAACTATCGCCATAAATCACTGATTATAAACAACTAACTCAAATTCAATTTAGCTTCGTCCATCTGCTCCGAAAGATTAATTGCTTCCTCAATTATTTCCTCCGGATAGCCATTTAATTGCAAAATACGAATGGCATTTCTATTTTTCAACTTGCCTTCCTTTAATTTATAATCAAAATCAACAGACTGATGATCAACCGTTTCGCTAAAATGATACAATTCATACTCATCTTTCAGCAAATCAGCCAATTCAATGTCGTGAGTCGAAACAAAAACCAGGTTGCTGCCTTTATTTAAGGCCGACAGAACGGCCTTTCCTGCTGAAATTCGCTCCACAGTATTGGTTCCTTTAAAGATTTCGTCAAGCAAAAATAAATTAGCATACTCAACTAAACTATTATTAATCATATCTTTAATTGTCAGAACTTCTTCAAAGTAGTAGCTTTTATCATTCATCAAATCGTCGCTAATGCGAATGGCCGAATACACCCTTGTAGGAGGAAACGAAAACTTTCCGGCAAAACAAGTATTTAATGTTAATCCTGAAATGACATTCAACCCGATGGTACGTATAAACGACGTTTTTCCCGACATGTTCGACCCCGTTAAAAGCACCGATTTCCCGTTAATTTCAATCGAATTCCTCACGCAATTGGGGATTAACGGGTGATAAATTTCGTTGGCCGAAAGATTTTTGGCTTCAGTCAAAAAATCTGGTTTGCACCATAAACCGAGGCTTTTACGCAAGGATGCAATCGAAATCAACAGATCGACCTGTCCAACAAATTCAAACACACGTTCAATCTCTTTTCGTTTGGTATCGAGCTGATTAAGAACATTAAAAAGCAAAATTGGCTCAATAAGAAAGATAATCTTAAAGAACTCAAGAATTCCCCAGGCCAAAGCTTCCATATCACCCTGCAACCTGGCTTCGAGCTTAAATAGCGACATTCGGTTTCGCACTTTGTCCAGAATAGAAAATGATTCCGACAGATTTGGATCAAGTGTTCTAAGCGACTCATTTTTATGTAGTTTATTGGCCACAGAATTCAGTTTGAGCAACTGGGGAATCGAGGCAATGTAGGGTGTTAAATTTCGCTTATTCCAGTAATGAATGCCAAAATTAACCACGAAAATCCCGAAAACCACAAAAACCATCACCGGATTGAAAAGTAGCAAAACCAACGAGATAATATTTGCCGCTGACAATAACTTCGCAGCAAACAACCATTTAGGTTGCCCAATATGATCATCCTGAAACAAGGACGGAATGAAAAATGCGTCTTTGCTTTTTAATTTGATAAGCTCGGCCTGAACTTCCAACCGAAATTCAATATCATTCTCAAACTTATCGATCAAATCTTCAGGGAGTTTTCCATCCGGAATTATTTCGGAAATGTTTCGAAGCCTGGCGTACAAATACTGCTGCCCGACAGACGAACCCGTCCGGTCAACGAACATATAAAACTCCTGTAAATCAAGGTCATTCCATGTTTTGTCGGAAATTACCTGCAAAGAAGTATTATTCCTCTTTTTTCTGAAATACGACTCGATCAAGTCAAAATTGAATACATCTTCTTTTATCAAACCAAACGATTGAATAAGCTTTCGCCTGATTTTTTGATTCAGTGAGTTCATTACCAGGATTCGATATAGTTTTGGCGTTAAAGCTAGTAAACTTAATTGTGTCACACTATTTTCAAGAATATTTATTCAAAAAAGTTAAAAAAATGGAAATTTGAAGATTTAAATGGCCGAGGTTTCTTCTGACTAGTTAATAAACCTATATTTAAAGCATATTTTTCAAAAACATGAGATTTGTTCGTCGGATTTTAATTTTCGCCATGCTATTCTGTTGTCTGAAGGCTTTTCCGCAGCAAAAATTTACAATTAATGGCACTATTACCGACGCATCAAATGGCGAAGTACTTTCCGGTGTAATTGTTTCAATAAATACAAGTAACTTAATAGCTATCAGCAACAACTACGGTTTTTATTCATTGTCGGTTCCTGAAGGCGATTATACTGTTAGTGTAAGCCTGATGGGTTATCAGAAACAGGAACAACTCTTGAAAATTCATAATAATCAAACAATTAACCTCAGCCTAATACAAAAAAGCGTTGAGCTTGAAGCTGTTGCAGTTACCGGAGTTAAGGAAAACAAAAACATTACTTCAAACGAAATGGGAAATGTAAGAATTTCGCCCAGGCAAATTGAGAATGTACCTGTACTTTTTGGCGAGCGAGATATTATAAAAACGCTGCAATTGCTTCCGGGAATCAAACAAACAGGAGAGGGGAATACCGGCTTTTGCATTCGTGGTGGAGGGATCGATCAAAACCTTATTTTACTTGACGAAGCTCCGGTTTATAACGCATCCCATTTACTCGGTTTTTTTTCAGTCTTTAATTCGGAAGCCATCCGCGATGCAAACCTTTACAAGGGCTCAATCCCGGCGGAATATGGCGGCAGAGCCAGTTCGGTACTCGATATCAGGATGAAGGAAGGCAACACCAAAGAATATCAAACGACCGGAAATATTGGATTAATATCGTCGAACATGAGTTTTGAGGGCCCGATAAAAGAAGATGTTAGTTCGTTTATTGTCAGTGGAAGAAGAACTTATGCCGACTTATTTCTTAAACTTGTTCCGGATAAAGACTTCAGAGACTCGAAACTCTATTTCTACGATTTGAACCTCAAAACAAATTTTAAGCTGAGCAATGCAACACGGCTTTTCGTTTCAGGATATTTAGGACACGATAAATTCTGGATTCCCGATCAGTTTGGATTCGACTGGGGAAGTAAAACGGCAACTGTTCGCCTCAATCATACTTTTAACAAGAAGATATTCTCGAATTCATCGTTTATATTCAGCAATTATTCTTATCACATCGATATTTCTGGCGATAATGAGGTTATTATGGGCTCAATTATTCAGGATTTCAATCTGAAACAAGATTTTAGTCTGTATCCCAACACGCGAAACAGCGTGAAGTTTGGCTTAAACCTAATAGCACATAAAACCATCCCCGGCGAAATTGAAGCAGCACCGGGCAGTATTTACAAATCGCTGGAAGTAAGACCTCGAAGAGCTTTGGAGTATTCGATCTATCTATCAAATAATCAGCAAATAACAAATCGATTACAGGCATATTATGGCATTCGGCTTGCCTTGTTCACCAATGTTGGTCCCGGTAATTTTTACCAATTCGATACCAGCGGCAATCTTACTCAGCAAACCAGCTACAATAGTTTCAGGTGGGTAAAAACTCAGGGAGGACCAGAACCTCGTTTGGCTGTCAATTATCAAATTAACGAACAATCATCGGTAAAAGGCTCATACAATAGGATTTACCAGTTTATCCACCTGCTATCCAATTCAACATCATCAACACCAACGGATGTTTGGGTACCAAGTAGCAACAATGTGAAACCGCAAATTGCCGATCAATGGTCGGTTGGTTATTTCCGAAACTTTAAGAAGAACCTGTTCGAATCTTCGCTTGAAGTTTATTACAAAAACCTTCAAAACCAGATCGATTATAAGAATGGGGCCGATCTGGTTTTCAATTCAACAGTTGAAGCAGAGTTGGTTTTTGGCAAAGGATGGGCTTACGGAGCAGAGTTACTGTTTCGGAAAAATTATGGTCGCCTGACAGGTTGGTTGGGTTATACCTGGTCGAAAACAATGAGGCAATTCGACCTGATAAATGAAGGAAAACCGTTTCCGGCAAGACAAGATCGTCGGCACGATATTTCGGTTGTTGCGCAGTATAATCTGAGCAAAAAGTTGATTTTATCGGCCACATGGGTCTATAATACCGGAAATGCTGTAACTTTCCCCAATGGGAAATACGTGATTGACGGTAGAACTGTGGGATATTACACACAACGAAACGGTTACAGGATGCCTGATTATCATAGGCTTGACCTGGGATTAACCTGGATAAGAAGACAAACATTGAAACATGAATCGAGCTGGAATTTCTCCATATACAATGCTTATGCACGCGAAAATGCTTATTTCATTTCGTTCAGGCCAAAGGACGATAACCCAAACCAAACCGAAGCGGTTCAGATTTCATTGTTTAAGTTCATTCCATCAATAAGTTACAAGTTTAAATTCTGAAAATTGCGCATTACAGGTGTCATATTGCTTTTAGCTGTTATTCTTTTTACGTCATGTGAAAAAGTAATTGATTATGATCTGGATACATCGGAATCGGCTATTGTAATTGAAGCCAACTTAACCGATAGTAAAGATCCATTTACTGTAACTATCACAAAAACAACTCCTTATTTTGAAAATTCGAAACCGGTACAAGTCACTGGCGCAACGGTTAGTGTTAAACCCGACAATGGCAAGCAAAGGTATTTTACTGAGGTTTCACCAGGCATTTACCAAATGAGCAAAATTAATGCTGTGCCCAGAATTTGGTATTCCATATCGATTGAATATGAAGGAATTACCTATTCAGCACGTTCATATTTAAATGATTTCGTTCCTTTGGTCGATTGTACGCTTACTTATTTCGAGGGATATGGTTTTTTTGATAGCGGCTACAAAATCAATTGTTTTATTAAAGATCCGCCAAATGTTGAGAATTATTATCGCATAAAGATGTATATGAACGGAAAAGTTGTAAATAACGAGGGCGAAATTGATGTTTATTCCGACAAACTCTTTGACGGTAAGGTGATTGGCCTGGTACAAAATTCATCGGTAGTTTTTGATAAGAATGACACGGTAATCGTTGAAGTTCAATCGATTGATAAAGCAGCCTATAATTATTTCTCGACACTGGAAAGCATCTCAGGACTTGAAATCATCCAATCGGCCTCACCGGCAAACCCAATCAGCAATTTTGATAACAATGCGTTGGGCTATTTCTCAGCTTATTCATTCGACCGCCGCACAGTTATAATCTCAAATTATATCGACAAATAGGGCCAATAACACAGGTCTCACTTGATAAAATCCGACTTTTAATATTCTTTTGTGTAAATTTTAAACCTGATAAACAGTGAAAATAGTTGTATTGGATGGGTTTGCCCTGAATCCGGGCGACCTTTCGTGGGAAAGATTACAGGAGATTGGCGATTGTACAATTTATGACAGAACCAGCCCAACTGAAGTTCTGGAAAGATCAGCCGGGGCTGAGGCATTGATTACCAATAAAGTAGTATTAAACAAAGACATTATTGACCAATTACCCAATTTAAAATATATCGGAGTAACTGCCACCGGTTACAACGTGGTCGATATTCAGGCTACCAGTGAAAAAGGGATTGTTGTTACCAATATTCCGGCTTATAGCACTGATTCGGTAGCTCAGTTGGTTTTTTCTCATATTCTGGCAGTGGCCAACCGGGTTGAATTACATGCTGATTCAGTAAAAAACGGAGAATGGGCAAGTTGTCCCGATTTTTCGTACTGCCTCAGTCCTCAAATTGAACTGGCAGGTAAAACACTGGGAATCATTGGATTTGGCAGGATTGGTCGCCGGGTTGCTGAAATTGGACTGGCCTTTGGAATGAAGGTAGTTTTTCAAAACAGGTCGGTTAAAAAAGAATTAACCCAGGGAATGACTCAAAAAAGCCTTGCCGAGGTATTTGCTGAAAGCGACTTTATTAGTCTGAATTGCCCGTTAACCGCTGATAATGTTGAATTTGTAAATTCGGAATTGCTTCGAACAATGATACCAACCGCCGTTTTAATCAATAGCGGAAGAGGTGGTTTAGTTCATGAAAAAGATTTAGCCGAAGCGCTTAATTCGGGTGTAATAAAAGCTGCTTGCCTTGATGTACTTTCAAGCGAACCTCCCAAAGCAGAAAATCCATTGATTGGAGCTAAAAATTGCTTCATCACTCCGCACATGGCCTGGGCAACATTCGAAGCACGCCAACGACTGCTGGGGATAACTATTGAAAACATTAAAAGTTATATTTCAGGTAATTATCAGAACGTTGTAAAATAAAGAGGAACATCTGGCATCAATATTGTACGTCTTCAGAAAAAGTGACCAACAACGAATTTAATATTGAAAGTTATGAAGACGCTCAAATTTTTCATTATTTTTTTGTTTCTGTTCAGTAATTCATCGTTCAGTCAGGAGAATAAAAAAGACCTGAAAGCTAAGAAGCAACTGGAAATGGCTCAACTTATTGAAAAGGGGCGCTTTAGGTTTGTAGCCCAATCGGCGCATTCCAATCTTGGCGTATTTAATAACCTGTCAGCCAGTTATGATATGGTTTTCGACAGTTTAAAAGTTAAAGCATATTTGCCTTATTATGGGCGGGCTTACCAGGCAAAATACGGAAACGCTGAAGGTGGTGTAAAATTTAATCTGATGGCTTCAAAGATTGAGAAGATATATGACGACCGAAAAAAGACATATTTTATTTCTACGGAATTAAAAGATTCGGATGAAAAATATTCGATTCATTTGACCGTTGGATTAAATGGCTTTGCCGATTTGAAGATTGATTTTTTAAACAGGCAATGGATAAGCTATTACGGGACAATTGAGCGAACTGATAAAGAAGAGAACTAAAAGAAAAGGACCAGAAATTCTGGTCCTTAATATATTTTGGGTATAAATGTAAACCCCTGGGGCAACCATCTATAAAAATTAGCAATCTTTATTCTTCATCAAAATTATAATCATCGTATTTAAATTCCAGGTTATCAAGATTTTCATCAAAATCATCATAAATAGATAATCTTCGTTTAGCACTCTTGTCTTTGTGAACTTTAGCATTTTTAACCGAATCAACATCTGTGTTTAGAAGAGTATTACCCTTTTTAGTAATTTTCAGATTCTTGTTTGTTTTCATTTCTAAAAATCTAAAAGTTTGATAATTAAGGTTTTAAAAGTTAATAATTAATTATTATATGTGTTTGTTAAGCTAGGAAAAAAAATCATACTCCCAAATATATTCAATTTAATTATTGAAAAAACGATGAATTTATTGCTTGATAATCTGTTTATTATCACTTTATTTTGAAACATGTTTTTAAATACGAAGAATTCAAATCAAAAGTTGTTCACTAAGTAAAAAAATAAACTAGTTTTATCTGGTTTAAACCACTATGAGTCATGCGAAACTTTCTAGCCATCTGCTTCATTGTGATTTATACACATACTCCGGCGCAAGCGCAAAATAAAACACCTCAGAAAAATATCAAAGCTTTAAAGCTATTTGAGCAAGCAGTGAACGCTTATGAAAGCAAACTTTTTAATAAATCCCTCGATTTATTAAATGAAGTAATTCGTGTTGATTCATTATTTTTAAATGCCTACCTTTTACAATCAGATATTTATCAGGATATTGACTCTCTGAACCTTCAAATTAAATCGAGCAATACGGCTTTACGAATAGCTCCTGAAAGTAATACTCAATTGTATTATTTACTTGGAAAAGCCTATTACAGAAAGGGTTCGTATCTTAAATCATGCGAAGCATACAACAATTACATTTCGAGAAACAATGCAAAATCTGCCATGTTCGAAAAAGCCGAACAAGGTGTAACTAAATGCAGGGCTGCGCTTAAACTGGTAAAGCGTCCGGTTCCATTTCAGGCCGTTAACCTTGGGGCAGCCATTAATTCCGAGAGCGACGAGTATTGGCCAACTCTTACTGTTGATAGTAAAACACTCATATTCACAAGATTGGTTGGCTCAAAATCGGGTTTCGGAAACACGGCATCAATTCCTCAGGAAGATTTTTATACCTCGACATTAATCGACGGAATATGGCAGCCATCGGTTCCGTTGACAAGCATAAATACCAGCTACAACGAAGGCGCGCAAACGATTTCGGCAGATGGAAAATTGTTGTTTTTTACCGCCTGTACGCGAAATGATGGTAAGGGAAGCTGTGATATCTATTTTTCGCGAAGTAAATCGGGAGAGTGGTCGGTACCGCAAAATGCAGGTGAACCGGTAAATTCTTCACCATGGGAATCGCAGCCATCGATTTCGGCCAATGGAGAATACCTTTACTTTGTAAGTAACAGAAAAGGCGGAAAAGGTGGAATGGATATTTGGAAATGCAAACTCAATGGTTATTCCGAATCGGGAACTCCAATCTGGGGCAAAGCCATCAATCTGGGTGATTCAATCAATACGCCGGGAAACGAGATGTCGCCATTTATTCACGCCGATGGCAAAACGCTTTACTTTGCATCCGATTACTGGCCTGGCCTTGGAGGATTCGACATTTTCTATTCGAAACAGAAAAACGACTCAATTTGGTCAGCGCCTGTAAACATTGGTTACCCAATTAATTCGTATAAAGACGAGCAAGGATTGGTTGTTGATGCGTCGGGGAAAAATGCGTATTATTCATCAGACAGGCCCGGATCAAAAGGAATGGACATTTATTCATTCGAGCTTTATCCGGAGGCCAGGCCAATCCCGGTTTCTTATATCAAAGGAAAGATCATTGATGATGAAACGGGTGTTCCTATTTGTGCAAAAGTTGAACTGGCCGATTTAGAGAATTCAAAATCAGTGGTAAAAGGAGAATCGTGCTGGGAAAAAGGCGAATTTCTGATGTGCCTTCCTTTAGGAAAAGAATACGCTTTCAATATTTCCAAAGAAGGATATTTGTTCTATTCAGAGAATTTTCAACTAAAAGAAAAAAAAGAAATCATCGATCCGTATATTTTAGAGATTAAGTTGAAAAAAATAAAAATAGGCGAGGGCGTTGTTCTCCGAAATGTATTTTTTAATACCGGATCGCATGATTTACTCGCAGAATCGATTGTAGAACTTAAAAAATTACTTGATTTCCTGAGGCAAAATCCAACATTAGTTATTGAAATAGAAGGACATACCGATAATATTGGAAACGCTGATATGAACCAGAAGTTATCTGAACTAAGAGCCGAAGAGGTTTTTAATTTCCTCGTGAAAAATGAAATCGACAAATCGCGATTGACTTTTAAAGGATACGGATTGAGCAAGCCGGTTAGTTCGAACGATACCCCTGAAGGCAGGTCGCTCAATCGAAGAACGGAATTCGTAATTATTAAGAAGTAAATGATCTCATTTTAAACCATTTTCTTTTAGGCAAAGAGAATAATGTTTATCGACCACCAAAATATGATGATCAATCCATTTCTTCAGAAAAATCATCAACTCAAAGCCTAAAGTAACCCTTCCTGAACGAATTTCGTCTTTAATTTCACGTAACCGAAACTTAAAGTTCTCATGTTCCTGTATATGCTCTTCTACTTCAGAATAATGATACCGACCCAAAAGTTGCTCTTCTTTCTCGAAATGAAAAATGGTATATTCTTCCAGTTCCGGAATAATTTGGGCTGCTACATAATCGGTCTGACCAACTTTTAACAAGTTGTACAGCTTATCCAATATGGCAAAAATCTGTTTATGCTGTTCATCAATTTCCTGGATACCAACACTATACCTTTCATCCCAGATGAACATACTTTCGTATCTGCGAAATATCATATTCTCAAGTTTTTATGTTCTCAATTTGAGGTGAATTCAATTATAATGCTATATAAACCTGATATAGTATGATTTAGTTCACAATATAGAAAGCTTTATGATTTAAATCTCAAAATACAAATTGTCCAAATTGAAAGGGGTCTGTTGATAAACATAATAATTCAACCAATTGGAAAATAGTAAATTAGCATGTCCATGCCACAACATCATTGGCTCTCTATCCGGATCGTTATTGGGATAATAGTTGCTTGGAATATTGATTGGCAAATTTTTACTCAAATCGCGTTTGTACTCGTTGTCGAGCGTGTTTCGCGAATATTCGGAATGACCTGTAATAAAAAACTGCCGACCACTGTGGGTCATAACAATATTAACTCCTGAATCATCTGATTTAGAAAGTATTGTCAATTCTTTAACCTTTACAATATCTTCTTCTCTTATCTCGGTATGACGTGAATGTGGCACATAATATTCGTCGTCGAAACCTCTGAAGATTGGCAATGCCAGCAGGTTACGATGCTTGAATACACCAAACATTTTATGATCGAGCAAATATTTTGGCACTCCGTAAAAATGATGTAATCCGGCTTGGGCAGCCCAACAGATAAATAGGGTAGAGGTTACATGAACCTTTGACCAGTCGAATATCTCAACCAATTCGTCCCAATAGGTCACTTCGTCAAACTCAAGCATCTCAACCGGAGCCCCGGTAATGATCATTCCATCGTAATTCTTCAGCTTGATTTCATCAAAAGTCTTATAAAACGCCTTCATGTGTTCTTCCGGCGTATTTTTCGATTCGTGACCTTGCATACGCAGAAATTCGACTTCAATTTGCAAAGGAGTATTCGACAATAAACGGATTAAATCGGTTTCTGTAGTTATTTTTACAGGCATCAGGTTCAAAATAACAATCTTCAGGGGACGAATATCCTGATGCGCAGCACGCGATTCGTCCATAATAAAAATATTCTCCTTTTGAAGCAACTCAATTGCAGGCAGTTGATCGGGTACATTAATTGGCATAATAACAATGATTTAGTTGAAATGATTCCTGAATTTCTATCTGCTTAAAAATTCAGGAACCAGGATTACAGAATTATTTGATTTGATTAAGTGCTTGTTCGAAATCATCGATGATATCGTCGATATGTTCCAGTCCAACCGAAACGCGAAGAGCGCCCGGTTTTACTCCTGCGGCAAGCTGCGCTTCTTCCGATAATTGCTGATGCGTAGTTGCCGACGGCTGAATGATAAGCGTTTTTGCATCGCCCACATTTGCCAAATGGCTAACAAGCTTCAAGCTTTCAACAAATTGAATAGCAGCATCTTTTCCACCTTTTACTTCGAATGCCAAAACACCTCCGGCGCCATTAGGCAAGTATTTTTGGGCCAGTTCGAAGGATGGACTACTCTTCAATCCCGGATAATTTACGCTTTCAACCTTAGGATGACGTTCGAGCCATTGCGCAAGTGCTAATGTATTTTGAATATGGCGTTCCATCCGAATTGAAAGTGTTTCGAGCCCTTGCACCAGTAAAAACGAATTGAACGGACTTTGTGCCGGACCAATATCGCGTAACCCTTCAACCCGCGCCTTGATAATAAAAGCAATGTTTCCGAATGGTCCGTCGAAATTGAAGATATCCCAGTATTTCAATCCGTGATAACCTTCTGAAGGCTCAGTAAACATTGGGAATTTACCGTTACCCCAATTAAAGTTACCTGCGTCAACAATAATACCGCCAATGCTCGTACCGTGACCGCCAATCCATTTGGTTGCCGATTCAACAACAATATTTGCGCCGTGCTCAATCGGACGAATCAAATATCCACCGGCGCCAAATGTATTATCAACAATAAAAGGAATATCATATTTTCGGGCCAAAGCTGCAAAAGCATCAAAATCGGGAATAGCAAAACCTGGATTGCCGATACTTTCCAGATAAATGGCCTTGGTTTTTTCATCAATAAGCTTTTCGAAGGCTTCAACCGTCAAATCTTCGGCAAGGCGAGCCTCAATACCAAGCTTTTTAAATGTAACCGTAAATTGATTGTATGAGCCGCCATACAGGTAAGGCGAACTCACAAAATTATCGCCAAGTGAAAGTATATTGGTGAAGGTTAAAAACTGTGCTGAATGCCCCGAAGCTACCCCCAGAGCAGCAACTCCTCCTTCAAGAGCTGCCATTCGCTGCTCGAATACGTCTGTGGTGGGGTTCATGATGCGCGTATAAATATTGCCAAACTCGTTCAGCGCAAATAAGTTTGCTGCATGTTCAGCACTATCAAAAACATACGACGACGTTTGATAAATAGGCAAAGCACGCGATTTGGTTGTTGGATCAACCTGTTGGCCTGCATGTAATTGCAGGGTTTCAAAATGTAATTTTCTTTCTGTCATTTTGCTGTATTTGAAGGGTTATTAGTTCATTTTACCTGAAGAATATATTATGAATTTCGGTAATTGCCTTTTCAGTATCTTTCTGATCAACAATAAGGTAACTTACCAAATCGGAAGCGCCCGATCCACTGAGCAGAACATTGATTTTATGTTGGGCCACAGCCGTAAAAAGCTTGGCCGAAACTCCGTGATGCTGTTGCATTCCATGCCCGATAACTGCAATTAGCGAAACGTTGCTTTCAATCACTGTTTCGTTAACCGATGTCAATGGCAAAGTACCGCAAATCGCTCTTGCCTTTTCAATTTCATCTTTATTCAGTATGATGTTAATACTTACCTGCGAAGTAATTACCGACCTGATATTGATTGCCGACTGATGAAAAGCGGTTGTTACTTTGGCCAGGATTCCCGGTTTAAAGCCAACGCCAGGACCATTGAGCTTTAAAACTGCAATTTCGTCGGTATGAACAACACTCTTAACAACGTTGGGCGAAACAAATGATTCGGAATTAATGATTGTTGTTAATTTTTTATCCTCATTTTCAAGCCGATATACATGAATAGGAATGTGTTTATTGATCAGTGGTTCAACAATTCGCGGATGAATTGATTGCCCGCTGAAATAAGACAATTCTGAAGCTTCGGCGTAAGTTAAGCGCGGAATAAGCTGCGAATCAAGCACCAATGAAGTGTCGGCTGTAGTAAATTCACGATCAATCTCCCACAATTCCAACGATTTAGCCTCAACTAAACGAGCAATTGCAGCTGCCGAATAATCGGCTGAATATTTACCCAAACGAGCCGTTTTACCATTTTTTGTAATTCCGTATGAGCCGGGAATAATGAATTTACCCGGTGTCAGCAACCCGGATAAACCCTCCGATTCATCAAGCAAAACAGTCGCATTGCCAAACTCCTCTGTAACAATCAGGTTTACGTTTTCTGGATAAACAAGCTTAATATCAACTTGTTTAATCTCCAGAAACAACTTTAAGATTCCGGCAGTAATACGCTCCGAGTAACTGATAACCTGATCTTTAAGCGTAAGAGAAAAATCGCCGGTAAACTCTATGCCCTTCAGTAAATTACGAAGATTATTTACTTCAACTGACAAATTTTCGGGTGGAACAGAAAGCCCGAAAACGCTCAATCGGTCAGAAACTAAACTATCGAGCTGATTTATAATGTCTTCAGAAGCAGATTTACCTGATTTTAGCAATTCAATTCCTTGTTCCAATATCTTTACAATTTCTGGAATAGCGGAAACCACAACAACGGTGTCGTCACTTGTTTTTGCTAATAATCCTGCAAAAGATTCAATTACAGGAAGCTTTGACAAACTGTTTCCGCCAAATCGTACAACACAATTTGACATGGTAAAAATTTAAAATGAAAAAAATCTTGATTTAAAATTCAGAACCGGAAAGCCTTTAAACAACATGAAAAATCACACCGCCTAAAGGCTAGCGCATTATCATAGACATTGACATCATAAAGTCATTACCACCCATAAACCGGGAAGATATAATAACCATGTTTAATGTAAAATGCCTCATTTTTGTTGTTTTTGAAGATGGGTGCAAACATAAACAGTTTGCCAATAAATACAAAGAAATTGCAAAAATGTTTAATCAAAATTGATATAAAAAAAACATCACCAGTTAAAATACATGAACAGCTTCTGAGTTTAATCTACTCAAAATGAGTAACTTTATTGAAATTATCACAAACAATAGAAATCAATTTGGGTTCGGTTATTTTTAAGATTTCTGCCGTTTTTTTATATAAGAGTTCTATTGGCAAAACGCTTTCATCTGATTCAAGAAACAAATTATCTATAGGTATTATCTCCAGGCAAGCATACTTTCGGGTGTCAAACAGTAGTTTCTCGCCTATTGAAAAATAAAAACCTTGTTTGACTAAACTTACCGTCACTTCTTTATTTGCGTTATAACCATGTATGATCCAGGGAACATCAGTTTTGACCTTTTTCTTAATTCTAATTAAATCGTTAAAAGCTCTCACACAATGAATTATCAATGGCTTATCCATCGCATTTGCAATTTCAGCCTGATAGATAAAGCATTCTTCCTGTTTGGCGAAGTCAATTGCAACCGACCTGTCGAGACCGCATTCGCCAACAAAAAGCATGTTTTTATTCTTCGACGCCAGGACAATACTACTGAAACTTTCGCTCCAGTCAACTTCAAGGATATGCCAGGGATGTAACCCCACCGAAAACAAATTTTCAGTTGGAGTTTCCGAAAAATCCTGGGCAAAAATATTTGCTATCTCTATAATAGCCTTATTTCTAAGTTGGTGAGTATGTAAATCGATATACTTCATAGTTAAAGACTTGCCCAAATTCGGGCTAAGGAAAAGCCAGGAGCTTTAATATTTAAATCCAGAAAATACCCAAAAGGTGTTTGGGCTACCTGGAAATCAGCACTTTTCAACCTTATTTCGGCCTCGTCAAATACGACCTTGGTAAACTCGGGAGAAGCTTTTGACCCGGATAAATGAGCGAAAGAATGAAGAATAACCGATTTACAATCGTTCTTTCGGGCAACCCATTTCAAATGATTAACAAGCTTTTTTTCACGCGATTTAACATCATTCAATTCATCAGTTTTTTCCACCTGGATAAATGCCAGAATTGAATTTGCAAATAATCCAGGCTTATCAACATCAGGAGCCGATTCCAGATTTTTCAGTGCAGGAACATATGAAAACTCTTCGACAAACATGGTCAAAACTTTCATTTAATAGAAAATATTTATATTAAATCAATGGTTATTAATATTTTACAAACAAAACATATCCCTCAAAATTAACAATTGATCTCTCGATATTCACACATTCTTTAGTAGCGCTTTCCCGAAGATCATCACCTTGGGATAATCGTTTCATTGAAATTTCCAGTTCAAATTTAAACGGTTTTTGATATATTTCGCTATTGATTAATTGCCTTATCTTTGGGTTAAATTGAAATACAGATATGACTTTTAAAGCGAAATATCTACTAATTTATTTTCTACTTATTATCAACCACTTAGATGTATGGGGGCAACTCTCTAAAGGAGGAATGCCCATCCAGGTAGAAAAACTAAAATCAGCATCATACATTTCCGACCTTGTGGTTATGCCTGCTATTGACAATAATGTAATGAGAATACAACGAAAAAGGTAGATCAAAACCATTTAAAACCATTCACATTCGCACATTCGTTCGATGTTTCGCTAAATCTAAACAATTCGGGAGTCTGGTATAATACCAATAAAATAAATGTTTGGCAATTAAGAATTCGTTCGGTGGGCGCTTATTCCCTCAACCTTATTTTTAATAATTTTCGGTTACCTGAAGATGCTAAGCTTTTTATTATCAATGAAAAAACAGGAAATATTAAGGGAGCTTATACCTCTGAAAATAATTCGGAAAGTGGGGTTTTCGCTGTCGAGCCCATAGCGGGCGACGAGCTTCTGCTCCAATACGAAGAGCCAGTTAACGTAGCTTTTAGAGGCGAATTACAGGTAAGCAAAGTTGCTCACGATTTTGAAGGCATAACAGCCAGCGACCACCGTCCGCTGGGAATTTCAGGAACTTGTAATGTCAACATTAACTGCGAAATAGCTGCCGGATCGGAGAAGTTGAAAGACGGAGTTTGCCGTATCATTATTAATGGCACCGAACTTTGTACAGGTGCCTTAATAAACAATACTTCACTGGACGGAACTCCTTATGTTTTAACAGCATACCACTGTTTGAATGATGTTACCAGGCAAAAAACGTCAGAACAATTAGCACAAGCTTCAGTTTTTCTCTTTAACTACGAATCACCCTATTGCGGATCAATTGATGGTGATGTCAGCCATTCGTTGTCAGGCTCAACACTCAAAGCTTCATTTGATAGCCTCGATTTTTCGCTGGTAAAGTTAAACAACACTATTCCTGATATATACAGACCTTTTTGGGTTGGATGGAACAAAAAAAATACGGCGCCAACTTCCTCAATTTGTATTCATCACCCGCTTGGTGATATAAAAAAAATTGCTATTGACAATAATGCTGCTATTACCGTAAAGTATAGCAGTAGCTACGTAAATAATGGCTTCTGGAAAATTTTAGAATGGGAAAATGGTATTACCGAGCGTGGGTCTTCCGGCAGCCCGCTTTTCGATCAAAATAAATTGCTAATCGGCACACTAACTGGCGGATCAGCCAGTTGTCCGCCAGGAAATCCAACAAACGATTATTTTGAGAAATTCGCTTTGGCCTGGGATTACCGAAAGGAAACCAGTAAACAACTAAAAGCATGGCTCGACCCTATAAATTCAGGAGCCGAAAAACTCGATGGAATGAATAATAATTCGGAGCAAACGAGTTGTGAGCCAAAAACAAATTTTACAGATACTGATGTCCATTCTGTTGTAAAAATTACGGAAGGTTCGACCATGAAGGGCTATTGGTCAGGTTCGAATGCCCTGGGGTTTACCGAATTTGCCGAGCAATTCAAATTTTCGGCGAGCTGCACTATTTCAGGCATTTCACTGGGTATTGCGAAAACAAAGGCGACGAGTTCAGCTCCATTTATCGGTATAAAAGTTTACAATGGTACCAATAAACCATCAGGCGACCCCATTTATTCCGGGAAGTTATACTTGAAAAATACCTATCCCGATGCTATGAATTATTTCAATTTTGATTCGCCAGTAAAGACATCCGGGAATTTTTTCATTTCATATGATTTGTCGGGCTTAAGTGCAACCGATTCGCTGGTTGTTTATATGGCGAACAGAACTGCCAACGCAACCAATAGCATGTTTCTAAAAAATAGTCAGGACTGGTTAACCTACAATTCGCAAAATACAAATAATGTTGGGTCAGCCATTTTAATGGAAATTAATGCTTGCAATATCGTCGATACGACTTCGATAAACGATACCATACATGGAGTTACGGCAACAAAATTCTATCCAAACCCGGTTTATGGAAATCATTTACTCACTGTTGAAACTGAAGACGAGATAGACTCGACCGACGATATTGAAGTTTTCGACTTAATGGGCAAAGTGCAAAATGTAGCGATTACACAAACAGCTATTAATCAGGTAAAAATCAATTTTTACGGTAAACTAACCGGTATTTATTTCGTTAAACTAAAAGCAAACGGAACCGAAATTAAGTGCAAAATTGCTTATGTACGATAAAGCTAACACCGTTTATGAGGTTACACTTGCAAATTTCCGCAGAAAGCAATATTGAGATTTTATTCCAATCATTCTCCAATTTAAAATTCTTGAGTACTTTCGGTGTGCCCAAATAAAAACCAAAATGATTTCTGATAAAGCCCAAAATATCAGTCCTTTCATTGTTATGGAAGTTCTTGAAAAAGCTTCGCTTCTGGAAAAAGAAGGAAAAAGTGTAATTCACCTTGAAGTGGGAGAACCCGATTTTGACGTTCCTGAATGTGTTCTTCAGGCCAGCGAAATTGCTATGAAACAAGGAAAAACGCACTACACCCACAGCTTGGGCGATTTGGAACTTCGACAGGAAATATGCAATAACTACTTCAAAAATTATGGAGTGGGTGTTTCTCCCGATCAGGTTATTGTTACTTCCGGGACTTCGCCTGCCATATTGATGGTTTTATTGGCACTTTGCAACCCGAACGACGAAATTATTTTGTCGGATCCCGGCTATGCGTGTTATCCAAATTTTATAAGTTTATCAGGAGCAAAAATGGTTAAAGTTCCTGTTTTTGAAGAAGATGGATTTCAGTACCGCCCCGAAAATATTTGCCCGGCAATAACCGAAAAGACCAAGGCAATACTGATAAATAGTCCCATGAATCCCACGGGTAACCTGCTTTCGCCCGAAACACTTCAACAAATTGCTCAATTTTCGCCCTACATTATTTCCGACGAAATATATCATGGGCTGGTTTACGAAGGCAAAGCACACTCGATTCTGGAATTTACCAGGAAAGCTTTTGTTTTAAACGGGTTCTCAAAACTCTACGCTATGACCGGTCTGCGTTTAGGTTATGTTATTGTTCCTGAGGAATTTGTGCGTCCAATACAAAAACTTCAGCAAAACCTGTTCATTTGCGCCAGTTCAGTGGCCCAAAGAGCCGGAATTGCTGCACTTCGGAATGCTTCGGCTGATGTTGAACACATGAAAAATGTTTACAACGAACGTAGAAAATACATGATCAGGCGGTTAAAAGAACTTGGTTTCAAAATTACGGTTGAACCAACCGGTGCATTTTACATTTTTGTGAATGCCAGTCATTTATCGAGCGATTCGTATAAACTTGCTTTCGATATTCTTGAAAATGCACATGTTGGCGTTACCCCAGGAATCGACTTCGGCGAAAACGGCGAAGGCTACCTGCGTTTTTCGTATGCCAATTCGCTCGAAAACATTATGGAAGGATTAAACCGCCTTGAGAAATATTTACGGGAATTTACTGGTCAGTAAATTTCTGCCAATGAACCATTTCCGATAGTTCCTTACGTTTTTTCACAGGCGATTCGGCAGTTGTATATCCCAGCGGGACGATAACCAAAGGTTCAATGCGTTCGGGCAAATGTAATTTTCGGCTGGCTAACCGGGCATCGAAATTACATACCCAACAAGTGCCTAAGCCCATTTCTGTGGCTTTCAGGATAAGGTGATCGGCAACAATTGCAACATCAACATCGGCAAAATCTTTCCCGTCCGATTTGCGTTTCCACGACAAATTGTGGTCGGCACAAATCACAATACAAACCGGCGCTTCCTGAAACCAGGCGCGGGGATACACTTCCTGAAAATCGCTTAAATTATTCTCGTCCGAAATAACTATAAAATGCCAGGGCTGAAAATTAACAGCCGAAGGCGCCATTCGGGCGGCATCCAATATTTCAAGAATTACTTCTTTTTCAACTTTTTGACTGGTGTATGAACGAACCGAAAAACGGTTAATTATTAGGTCGCTAATATTTTTCATAATTACATTCCGTTGTTAATTTATTGTTTAGCAAGTATATTCTCGTTGAACTCCACGCCAGCAGAAGCTTGGTGTATCCACCATATTTTACCAACCTTTCGCACCACAAATCTTATAATTGTATCCGTGCTGCGATCATTTCATTTGTTAAAAAATTAAAATTCATCAGAAATAATGTAACAAGTTCCAATCTCAGGAGTCTTTTAAGATAGAAAACAGAAAACAAGGGTCAGCATTTGATCTCAAAAGTATGAAATAGTTGTAAAAGCCAACGCTAGAAAAAATCGGAGATTAGGTAAAAGACTATTCCATTCGTTTGAGAGATTTTGAAAATTCATTTTCGTTTTTTTTGAATTTTCGGAAAAAGAAAAATGCTGATTCCGAATTTATTAAACATTTAACAAAAACTAACACAAATGAAAACAATTAAGCTTTGTTCTGCAATGGCTGGACTATTGTTGTTAACTAGTTCATTATCTTTTGCAATCCCTTTACAACCAGCTTCTAATGAAGTAAAGATAACCCCGGTTGAGAATTTGTTTCTGGGAAAAACCGCAGAAAAGGTATGGACAGTGAATTTCTCGGACAAAGAAAAACCTGTTACCATCACGTTGCACCAGGTAGGCAAAACGAAAGAATTCATCGTTCGATCTGAGTATTTTGAAGTAGCCTATGTATCGAATAAACACGGCTTTGGCGCAACTCAGGTACCACGCTCGATGAGAAAAGTTCCGGTAGAAATTAACTCGGCAGTTTTGAATCTGCAACAAATTGAAAATCAAAAAATGCTAACACCAAATCAGGTTTCAGAAGAATTTGCATTGGGTTTAATCGCAAATTATCTCCCTGATTTGTTAAACAATAACTATAAACATTTACTTTTTTAAGCTTTTTTTCATTTAAACAGTCAGCCATCGGAATATTCCGGTGGCTTTTTTTTAAATGCAACCGCAAACAAACCCTTCGGCCATTCCTTCCAGCAAATCGTCAATTGCCTTTTTTTCTTTGTCGGTACCCTGGCATTCGGCACAAACCGGAAGATTAAACTGAATATTTTTAGGAGTTAACTGAACATCAACCTCTTTACCACAAACAAAACAATGATTTGCAAAATCAGTCATACCTATTCTGAAATTAGTACAGCAAAATTAAGTGAATAAATAAAAACATGGTTTTCGGCAGAGCAAAAATTGGAAAATAATCCGTCAGGAACCAATAATTCGGATATTGTGTCAGTTGTTTCAGTAAATCTGGTAATTCTGTCCGATCATTTTGCCCCCATGCGATTGGCACGATAATCGTTAAAACCAACCAAACATTTAAACATTATAACTACATTTGTGGCTTCCAAATCTTGAACATCTAAAACCTTCATAATGGCATTTATAAACAAAATTCTGGGCGTTTTCCTTGGCAACAAAGCCGATAAAGACATGGCTGAAATCGCTCCATTGGTTGAATTAATCAAGAAAGAATATGAACGAATTAAATTGCTTTCAGCCGACGAACTGAGAACCGAATCGGCTAAACTTAAAGCAATTGTACACGAAAGAATAAAACCTGAAGAAGATCGCATAACCGAGTTAAAAGAACTTGCAGAAACAGTTGACATTCAGGAAAGTGAAAATATCTACCAGGAAATTGATAAACTGGAAGAAAAAATTAACGATAAACTGGAAGAGGTTCTGAATGAAATTCTTCCGGCAGCATTTTCGATCGTGAAGGCAACTGCCAGGTTATTTGCCGAAAATGAAAAGATTACTGTTACTGCGGAAGATTTCGACCGCAATTTAGCTACCACGCGCAACTCGGTGATTATTGAAGGAGATAAAGCAATTTGGACCAACAAATGGATTGCCGGTGGTAACGAAATCACCTGGGACATGATTCATTACGATGTACAGTTAATCGGTGGTATTGTTTTGCACCAGGGTAAGGTTGCTGAAATGGGTACCGGTGAAGGTAAAACACTTGTTGCAACCCTGGCCGTTTTCCTGAATGCCTTGACTGGCAAGGGAGTTCACGTTGTTACAGTGAACGACTACCTGTCGAAACGCGACTCGGAATGGATGGGGCCAATTTACGAATTCCACGGACTGAGCGTTGATTGTATTGACAGATACCAACCCAACTCTGATGGACGCCGCGATGCCTATAATGCCGACATTACATACGGAACCAACAACGAATTTGGTTTCGATTACCTGCGCGACAACATGGCCATTAGTCCACGCGATTTGGTTCAGCGCAAACATCATTACTCGATTGTTGACGAGGTTGACTCCGTTTTAATCGACGATGCCCGTACCCCATTAATTATTTCGGGTCCGGTACCTAAAGGCGAAAATCAAAAGTTTGAAGAACTTCGCCCTAAAGTTGAAAAACTTTATGCAGCACAGCGAAATTTTGTAAACCAATGTCTTTCAGAAGCTCGTCGGCTTTTGACCAAGCCGAATGCAACCAAAGAGGAAAAAGAAGAAGGTTCAATCCTATTGCTTCGTGCACATAAAGGCTTGCCTAAACACAAGCCGGTTATCAAGTTCCTGAGCGAAGAGGGTATCAAAGTATTGATGACCAAAACAGAGAATTATCATATGCAGGACAATAACCGTTTGATGCATATTATTACCGATCCGCTGTATTTTGTAATCGACGAAAAGCAAAACTCGGTAGAGTTGACTGACAAAGGCATCGACCTGATTTCGAGCGATGTTGAAGATCATCATTTCTTCGTTTTGCCTGATGTTGGTTCGGAAATTGCCGAAATTGAAAACGATAAAACGCTGACTAAAGAACAGGTTCTCGAACGTAAAGAAGACCTGCTTACCAACTATGCGATCAAGTCGGAGCGTGTTCATACCATCAACCAGTTACTGAAAGCTTATGCCATGTTTGAAAAAGATGTGGAATATGTGGTAATTGAAAATAAGGTGAAAATTGTTGACGAGCAGACTGGCCGTATTATGGAAGGTCGCCGTTATTCCGATGGTTTGCACCAGGCAATCGAAGCCAAGGAAAATGTGAAAGTTGAAGCTGCAACCCAAACATTTGCAACCATTACACTTCAGAATTACTTCAGGATGTACCATAAACTGGCCGGTATGACCGGTACTGCCGAAACAGAAGCGGGCGAATTATGGGACATCTACAAACTGGATGTGGTTGTAATACCAACCAATAGAAAAGTAGTTCGTCAGGATCGAGAAGACATTGTTTATAAAACCAAACGCGAAAAATACAACGCTGTAATTGAAGAAATTGCCGAACTTAACCGAATCGGACGCCCGGTCCTGGTAGGTACAACTTCGGTCGAAATTTCGGAATTACTAAGCCGTTACCTGAAGATGCGCGGCATCAAACACAACGTTTTGAATGCCAAGCTGCACGCCCGCGAAGCCGAAATTGTTGCCGATGCCGGTAGAAAAGGAATGGTAACCATTGCCACCAACATGGCTGGTCGTGGTACCGACATCAAGTTAACGCCGGAAGTAAAAGGACTTGGAGGTTTGGCCATTATTGGTACCGAGCGCCACGAATCGCGCCGTGTTGACCGCCAGTTGCGCGGACGTTCCGGTCGTCAGGGAGACCCCGGTTCGTCGCAATTCTTTGTTTCGCTCGAAGACGATTTGATGCGCCTGTTTGGATCTGACCGTATCACCGGCATCATGGACAAAATCGGGCTGAAAGATGGAGAGATGATCCAGCATTCGATGATCACCAAATCGATTGAGCGTGCACAGAAAAAGGTTGAAGAAAACAACTTTGGTATTCGTAAGCGTTTGCTCGAATACGACGACGTAATGAACTCGCAACGCGAAGTTGTTTACAAAAAACGACGTCACGCTTTGTTTGGCGAACGCCTGGAAGTTGACATCCTGAATACCATGTACGACGTTACCGACAACCTGGCGAATGAGTACCAGGCTAACGGCGACTTCGAAAATTTCAACCTCGATTTAATCCGCATCATGTCGATGGAATCGCCCGTTTCGGAACAAGACTTTGCCCGGATGAAAGCTGAAGACATTGCCGAAAAATCGTACGACGAAATGGTTGGTGTTTACACACGTCGAATGGATGCCATTGCCAAGCAAGCATATCCGGTAATTAAGGATGTTTTCGAAACCAAAGGAAACATGTACACCAACATTGTTGTACCAATATCCGACGGTATTCATATTTTCCAGATTATTACCAACCTCGAAAAAGCATACAAGAACCAAGGTAAAGAATTGGTAAAATCGTACCAGAAGCAAATCGTACTTTCAACCATCGACGATGCCTGGAAAGAACAATTGCGCGAAATGGATGACCTGAAACAATCGGTCCAGAACGCCACTTACGAACAGAAAGACCCACTGCTCATTTATAAATTTGAATCGTTCAACTTGTTTAAAGTGATGATTACCAAAGTGAACAAGCAAATCGTTTCAACCTTGGTAAAAGGACATATTCCATCGGTTGAACCACAGCAAGTTCACGAAGGACACGAACGACGCGGATTGGATATGAGCCGGATGTCAACTTCGAAATCAGAAGCGCCTGAAAGCGATGGACAACCACAAGCTCCACGTGAACAGCAAGTTACACAGCCTATCCGGGTTGAAAAACGGGTTGGACGTAACGATCCATGTCCGTGTGGCAGCGGAAAAAAATTTAAGTCGTGCCACGGTAAAGACCTGGTTGACTAAACAAATCTCAAATAAGGAATAAGAAACCAAAAAGTAACGGTTTTTTATTCCTTAATTTTTTATTTCATATTCGGTATTTTCAAAAAAATCGCCTACTTCGGGTAAAAATTATTTAGAAATGGATATTCTAGCCTTTATTCACTGGAACGTCAGCCCTGAGATATTCTCAATAGGTTCGCTGCATGTTCGTTGGTACGGACTCATGTTTGCCATTGGTTTTTTATTTGGTTACCAGCATGTTGAAAAAATGTTCAAACATGAAAGTCTGGAACTGAAATGGCTCGAAAGTTTATTCATTTATATCGTTGTTGCTACAGTTCTGGGCGCCCGCCTGGGGCATGTTTTATTTTATGGCTGGGATTATTATTCGCAGCACCCCATTGAAATTTTGTACATATGGCAGGGTGGTTTAGCCAGTCACGGCGGAACGCTGGGTATTTTAATTGCGCTGATTATCTGGAGTAAGAGAATCTCAAAGCGCAATGTGCTGTGGGTTCTCGACCGGGTGGTAGTTCCAACGGCATTGGTAGCAGCCCTTATTCGTTTTGGCAACCTGATGAACTCAGAAATCTACGGACATCAAACCGATTTGCCGTGGGGCTTTATTTTTGAGCGCAACCACGAAACTGTCGCCAAGCACCCAACCCAAATCTACGAATCACTGAGTTACCTGTTAACTTTTGGTGTTATGCTGTATATGTATTGGAAAACAAAAGCAAAAGATTACCAGGGATTAATTTTCGGCGTATTTATTACTATGATTTTTGGAGCCCGGTTCTTTATCGAATTTATCAAGGAAGAACAGGAAGCCTTCGAAAAAAGTATGGCGCTGAATATGGGACAGTTACTTAGTATCCCGTTTGTTTTAGCCGGAGTCATCCTTGTTGTTCTGGCAATAAAAAAAGGCCCGGTTTATTACCAAAATCAAGTATCTGGCAAAAAGAACTGATAATTCATTGAAATATAGAAAATCCCTGAAATCAATAGATTTCAGGGATTTTTGTTTTCTCTTCTTCGTAAAATTTCCGGAACCCGGCTTTAATCTCATCGCGTATGCGGCGGAATTCACTCCAGATAAATTCGTCGGTTCCAATGGAGTGCGACGGATCGTCGAAGCCGATGTGCAGGCGGTGTTTCACTTTCCCGGTAAAGACAGGACAACTCTCGTTGGCGCCACCACAAACCGTGATCACATAGTCCCATTCCTGATCAAGGTAAATATCAACTGAATCTGAGGTATGGTGACTGATGTCGATGCCCACTTCTTTCATTACCGCAACTGCCCGTTGGCTCAGTTTTCCAGAAGCTTGCGTTCCGGCTGAACAAACTGTGAGGTTCGGGTCGAACGACTGCAAAAAGCCATGCGCCATTTGGCTACGGCAACTATTTCCGGTGCAAAGAATAAGTACTTTTGTCATTTGCGGGTATTCTTTGAAAAGACAATCACGATATGGCGATTAGCCAAATCCGGAACCGACTTATTTTTTGACCCGAATTTGCTTTTATTGGAGTTGTGGCCCTCGTTTAACTGTTATTTTTTACGAGCAAGTCTTTGATTTCTGACACCGAAGGAAGTCTGCCGCTTACTGCAACTTTATTGTTGATGACCAAAGCGGGTGTACTCATCACTCCATACGACATGATTTTATAGATGTCTTCCACTTTCTCAATTTCGGCCGAAAAATCCAGTTCGGCAACGGCTTCCTGGGTGAATCTTAAGAGAGTATTGCATTTTGCACAACCCGGTCCCAATACTTTTATTTCCATGATACTTTTAATCTTTTCCAGATTATTCGGTTTATGAATGGGCTTACGGACTAGTCAGCGGGTGACTCGAAGTTACCCGCTGATTAGCTTAGCTCTTCGATTTCTCTAGGTGTTTGAATATACTTTTTGCCTAAGCTTTTTCCGGCGTAATTCTTACGGCATTAAAGCCTCGCTGACCTCTTTCCAATTCGAAAAAAACAATGTGCCCTTCAGCGATACCTTCAGGAGCATTGCTGATGTGAAAGAAATATTTTTCGGTACTGCCAATGTCTTTGATAAAACCGTAGCCCTTCGATGGATTAAAATGCTCAACCCGGCCACGTAATGGCGCTACTTCTTCTTTTTCGCGCTGCGGTGTAGAAACACTGATTTCGTTCACATCAATTTCCTGCCTGTTGTTCGGATCAGGAGGTGTGCTCGTAATCATCCCGTTTTCATCCACGTAAGCAATCATGTCGTCTAACGAGCCGCCGCCGTTAGTTTTGCGGTCTTCCTTCTTTTTCGCTTTATCCTGCCTCTTTTTTTCACGTTTCTTCTCCAGTTCCCTTTTATTAAAAGTCATCGGTCTTCCCATATATTTTCTTTTTTGCGTTTATTCTTAATCCTGAATCAACGTTGAAGTTAATACTTTTCCGGTAAGTTTTTGTATATCTCTCACCATTAAGCGTTCATCCTGCGAACAAAAAGTCAAAGCCGTTCCACGATTTCCGGCTCGACCTGTGCGACCAATGCGGTGTACATAGGTTTCGGCCACATCGGGCAAATCGTAGTTAATCACCAGTTCCAGGTTCGCAATGTCGATTCCGCGAGCTGCAATGTCGGTTGCCACAATCACGCGGGTAGCGCCCGATTTGAAATTGGTCAACGCCCTTTGGCGGGCTCCCTGCGATTTATTCCCGTGAATTGCCTCGCAGTCGATGCCTTTCCGGTTCAGCGTTTTAGCAATTTTGTCGGCTCCATGTTTGGTGCGCGAAAAAACCAGTACCGATTTGTCGCCTTCCTGTTTCAGCAACGAAACCAAAAGCTCGCTTTTTTGCGGTTTCTCTACAAAAAATAAGTGCTGCTCAATGGTATCAACCACCGACGAAACTGGCGCAACCTCTACACGAACGGGTTTATACAGTATCGATTTCGATAAATTGGTAATAGCATCGGGCATAGTGGCCGAGAAAAACAGGGTTTGCTTGCGAGTTGGCAACAATGGCAAAATGCGTTTGATGTCGTGAATAAAGCCCATGTCGAGCATCCGGTCGGCTTCGTCTAAAACAAAATGCGTGATGTAGTTCAGTGAGATAAACCCTTGGTTGATCAGGTCGAGCAAACGCCCGGGCGTGGCAACCAAAATGTCGGTTCCTCTTTTCAGGGCATCAACCTGCGGATTCTGGTTCACACCACCAAAGATTACTGTATGGCGCACGTCGGTGAACCGTCCGTAATCACTGAAACATTCGCTCACCTGTATGGCCAGTTCCCTGGTTGGCGTAAGAATAAGCGCTTTTATTTCTCTCTTTTTCGATCGCAGTTGCGGTTGATTGAGGTGTTGAATAATTGGAATAGCAAATGCGGCAGTTTTTCCGGTGCCGGTTTGAGCTATTCCCAACAAATCGCGGCCGCTAAGGGCAACTGGTATGGCCTGCTCCTGAATGGGAGTGGGCGTTTCGTAATTTTTACCAATCAGAGCTTTCAAGATTGGCTCCGAAATATTTAATTCTCTAAATGTCATAAACTCGTTTTGCGGCAACCCAATGCCGCTCTTTTTAATTTGATAATTTTTTAACTGTTGCACCCTAAATAGCGAACAACGCAGTTTTCAATGGGCTTAACACGAAAACAAGAAAGTTGATTTTGATGTCGATTTCGACGATGAAAAGATCTGCCCGGGATAGCAGAACAACACATTGCAAAGAAAGAATCAACAAAAACTTGATTGTTAATGGTGCAAAGGTATCAAAATATCCGAAATAATAGCGTATAGAGAAAGAGAGCGTCGGGAGATCAGAAAAGCACACGGTTTTTTAGTGGCTCGGCGGGTGTTTTTATTAGTCAGGGTGTGACTCCGAGTCACGCCCTGACTAGCTGGGTCTCGATGTAGCGCAACACCCAATAACCTCTAAAAATCCCGTTATTCCAAATGTTTGTTAATGCACTGCAAATTATCTGACGAATCTATACGTCAGAAATAATTTTGATGTATGTTTACGTCAACTTAAAAGCAAATACTAATGGTAGCAGCAAAAACCGATTTATTCGAAAAAGAACTTCAGGAGCGGGCAACTTTCTTTAAAGCGCTGGCGCATCCTGCCCGTTTACAAATTATTAAATACCTGGCCGAAACGCGTATTTGCCTGTCGGGCGATATTTCGGATATGTTCCCGATTGGGCGGACAACGGTAAATCAGCACATTCGCGAGTTGAAAAGCGCCGGAATAATTGAAGGGCACGAAAAAGATGGCAAAATCTATTATTGCCTGAATACAGAAATAATGCGTGAAATGCGCTCTGTTCTTTCTGTTTTCCTCGACGAAATTCATTTGCCCGAAGATTTTTGCTGCGAGTGCGGCGAGTTTAAACATGCCTACTAGTATGAAGCTTTCCAGGGAATTTAAAGGCGAAACGCTGGGCACCTTTTTGCTGGTGCTGTTTGGCTGCGGATCGGTTGCCGTATCTGTTCTTTTTAATGCCCATCAGGGCCTGATGCAAATTGCGCTGGCCTGGGGAATAGGCGTCATGCTGGCGATCTACCTCACGCGGCATTTGTCGTGTGCACACTTCAATCCGGCGGTAACGTTAGCCATGGTCATTAGCAAACGCATGCAACTGAAGAAGCTGCCTGTGTATTTTGCAGGCCAGTTTTTGGGTGCATTTCTGGCGGGACTGGCTATTTACCTGTTGTTCAATCCATCTATCGAAGCACTTGAAAGCAGTCTCCACATTGTTCGCGGATCCGCCGAATCGGTACAAACAGCCAAAATGTTTGGCGAATATTATGCTGCTCCGGGAAGCACTTCTGTAGTTTCGCTGCCACTGGCCATTGCTGCCGAAGCGTTTGGAACCTTTTTGCTGGTTCTGATGATTTTTGCACTGACGGAGGGTTGCAACGTTGGGCGACCAAGCGATGCGTTGGCACCGGTATTTATTGGACTTACTGTAACTTCGATAATTTGCCTCATTGCGCCGCTTACTCAAGCCGGACTAAATCCAGCGCGCGACTTTGGCCCACGTATGGTTGCCTGGATTTTTGGCTGGGGTGATGCTGCTTTTCCTGACAAAAGTGGCGGTTTTTTCCTTGTTTACATTTTGGGGCCATTTATCGGAGCTGGCGCGGCAACTGCTTTTTTCCTGTATGCTTTCGAGCCAGCATCAAAACAATCGTCGGCAAAATGCAATTGCGACGACGAAAATTGTAAAAAATAGATAAAATTAAAGAATTGAAAATGAATACAACACGATTAATTTTAGTTGGAGGTTTCCTCGGTTCAGGAAAAACAACCTTGCTTTGGGAAGCCGCTCAAAAAGTGATGCAAAGCGGCAAAAGGGTAGGGTTGATCACCAATGATCAGGCGCCCGAGCTGGTTGATACAGCTATTCTATCGCGCAACGATGTGAACGTTGCCGAAGTGAACGGAAGCTGTTTCTGCTGCAACTTCCCCGGACTTATTGATGCCACAAAAAAGCTGAAAAAAGAAGCAGAAGCTGATGTCATTATTGCGGAACCTGTTGGTAGTTGCACCGATTTGTCGGCCACCATCGTTCAGCCATTGAAAGAAAATCTCCGCGGTGAGTTGCTGGTGAGTCCACTGACGGTTCTGGCCGATCCAACGCGTCTCTCAGATATTTTAAACGGTGGAAATGCCGGGTTGCATCCAAGCGCCGCCTACATTTATAAAAAGCAGTTGGAAGAAAGCGACATCATCCTGATCAGCAAAACCGATACCATTTCGCCGGAAGCGCTAAGCTTGCTGACAGAAAAGGCGAAGCTTCATTTTCCTGATTCGGAAGTGCTGACAGTGAGTTCTGTTTCAGGAGAAGGAATGGAAGAATGGCTCGAAAAAGTGCAAAACAGCAACGAAGCCGGGAAACGTTTGGTTGAAGTTGATTACGATGTTTATGCTGAAGGTGAGGCCGTTTTGGGCTGGCTGAACAGCACCATCGAGCTTTCAGGTAACTCGGTCGACTGGGATGCTTTTGCCCGCGAACTGATGCAAAGTCTTAGTCAACAGTTTGATAAAATGGGCGCTTCGGTTGGGCACGTTAAAATTCTGCTTGAATCGGGCGAACAGTATATCGTTTCGAACCTGACCGGACTAAACGATACGCTCACTTTTCGCCAGTCGATCGGAACAAGTAATAACGCCCGGTTGACTGTAAACATTCGCGTCGAAATGACTCCGGAAATGCTCGAAAAAGTTGTGAACTCAACGCTTCATGAAATTTCAGGAACAGCAGTTAAGCAGAAAGTTGTGGCTCATCGCTGTCTGAGTCCGGGGCGCCCCAACCCAACGTACCGATTCGCTTATGTTGTTTGATTAATTCTTGAGAATTTGCCAAAAGTTAGTCAGCGAATATGTCTGTGGTTGTTGCCTAACTTTTGGTATATTGGCTTCTAATCAGTTGCTTCGAACTTGTTTAGCCAGCTTTTCAATTTCTTTTTTTCGAAAAGCCAGCAAACTAATATACCGTTGACAATTTTCCTGGTGCTCTTTGTTATTTTCTTTCAGCATTGAATATGATTGAACCAGCCAATCCATAGCAGCTTCCAAATTTCCTTCCATCTCGCAACAAAGAGCCATATTATACATCGCCTTTGCGGCTATTACTCTATTCTTATTGGAAATCATTTTCTTCCAGAATTCAGCTGCTTTCAACCAATTATCTTCTTTTGCAGAATGCTCGGCATTAAGCATTTCCGGATTATTCGAGCGATAGTACATCCTTTCAACCCGAATCCAGGAAGGAATTATTTTTCCTCCAAATGTTTTACCTAAATATTCTCCCGAGTTTAATGCAACTTTACGAACTCGTTCCAATTGTTTTTTCTGCAAAGGAGAATAGTCATCGTATAAAAGCGTATCGTTGTGATTATAATTGTACGTTAAAGAATCATTTTTTAAAGAAATTCCCCAAATCGCGTTTACATTATTTGCGATGAAGTTACCATCGTTAACAGCAATAATTTCAAAATCAAGATCATTAAGATACAAACAGGCATCAATACCTAGTTTCTTAAAAAGATTATTGGAAGAACTATCTGATTTTAAATAATTTATTGAATCGCCAAAATTTCTGACCTTTTCAAAATAACCGTCCTTAATCAGAAATGTTGTCAAAGCATCAGTACATTTGTTAGCTATCTGCCTGTAAGTAATGAGGCTATCATTTATTACCTTCCTTAAATCCATGTACTTTAACGACATGTCATCCTTTTGAAATGGTAAAAGATTGAAGATGCCAACAGAGTTTATACTATCAGGAATGGTTAATATGGCAGGTCGCATAGTCTCAACCTGCAAAGTTCGCATTGAAGTAGTAATCATACACGAAAACAACCCACATGTTAATGCTATCAAAATAAAGCAATTAGTTGTCTTCATAATATTGATTGAGTTTCGCAATTTCATTTTTTCGCTGATAAAGTACAATCGAATATTTCCTGACCTGCTCATTTACCGAGCCAAGAAATAATCCGGAACTTACTTTAGCAGCCTTATCTGTAAACTCAATAGCCTTATCAACATCGCCATTCATTTCACTGGCAACAGCAAGGTTAAAAAGAGCCGATGCTTTTTTTGACTTATTTTTACATTCAGAATAATCGTTCCAGATAGCTATTGCCTGTTCCCATTGATTATTTTGGGCCATTTTCACAGCTTGTTGCAAGGTTGGATCATTACTGAGCATATAAGTCCGTTCAACTTTTGTCCACGAAGGTAAAATACGATTCGAATAATTTTGGCCAATTACACCCGCAGCTAAAACAATTGCATTTTTCTTATCCGGAATAATTGTTTTCGTAGAATTGCCATGTTCATCCAACTTATTCCAGTAAAGTGTATCAATTTGTGAGAAACGGTCAATAATCCTTTGACTCTTAGCGCTATAAACCGACCAAATATTTGAAGTGACAATTTTAGCTTCCGGCGAATACCCGATTGAACTCATGCTGTAAAAACACGAAAACATGTCTAACAGAACCAAATAATCAGCTCCATTTTTTTCAGCAAATGCCTTATACCATTCGGCTTTAGCTGGTCTGATTTCTCCAACACGAAATGTCGAAAATGTTGACACGGGCAATCGCTCGACCTCAGCAAAATTACCGCGATTAATTAAACGGTTCGACAATGTATCAAGACAAACCGCTATGGCAAGACTATCAAAATTAGACTTTACTTTATCTTTCACCAAGCTGTGGTTTCGCTGATAATAATGTTGAAGCGTATCGGTGCTATATTTTAAATTCCTGGAAACCAATACAATATTCTTAGCTCCAGCCCGAAGATTCAACTCTGAAGGTTTAAATACTTCAATTGAAAACTCTTTATAACTAACACACGAACTCAATAACAACAGACAAATTATGCTTAAAAGTCCAGATTTCCGGTTCATTTCAATGTATGTTTTTCAATGTCTCTTTTCTTTCTTGCAATTTTTTCAAATAGGTTTCAGTCTGAAACCTGTACGAGGTATAAAATGACTTCATTCCCAGCTCAATAGCTTTATCGATGTCGCCATTTAATTCGCTAATCAATGCTAAATTATATTCTGCTTTACTTCTTATCTTTTTATTTGGCGATTTAGCCATATCTTCCCAGTATTGGGCGGCCTTTTCAAAATCATTTTCCCTAACGTATTTTTGTCCTAAATCGTCTTGTGATTTAAACAGAAAATATCCTCTCTTTTCAGGAATCCACGTTGGAGATATTTTGCTGTCTAAATCGAGCGCTGTTTTTATGCCGCCATTAATTAAAGCTTGTTTTACAGTTGGAAGTTTACTGAAAAGCTGGTCAAGCCTGCCATCGCTACTTTCCCAATATATCGTATCCGAAATGGCAATTTCTTTAATCAACGTATTTTTTCCTGGCTTGTAAAATCTAAAAAAAGCATCGTATTTTAAATCCAGTGTTGCATTGTACGATTTTTGAAAACCGTTGTATGGATCACGGTATTTCTCTTCCGAAATATCTGTCATCGTTTTGGCCGAGAACCGTTCCATAACCAGGATTGCGTCTGTTTTGTAAGCATCACAAATTTCGCTAACTTGCTGATTGCTAAGGATATCAGGTAATAGATCGTAAGAAATGCTTCGATCAAGGTTTCGCTTAACCGGAACCACAACGTCATAGCGCCCCGACTCAAACATCAGGTCGGCCAGAGCTCTTATTGTGGTATCGCACGCAGTGCTGTCCAGTACTATTTTCGACAGTTGAAAATTGTTACGATAAAAGTACATCTGAAGAGAATCCTCGTTAAACTTTTGGTATTGATTACCCATACTTCTGTTCAACAAAGTTATACTTTGAATATCCTGGGGAAGTTCTTCGGGGGCATGACGCATATTTTCAATGGAAAGAAATGCGTACTGACTCTTGCACGAAACAATGGTAATACCCAATACAAGAACAAATACCATTTTAAAATTTATAATCCGATTGAAATACAACATTTTACTTCCTCAATTAAGTTAATAAATTCCCCAATATTTCCTTAAAAACCATTCTGATCCCAAAAACAAAATCAACAGGAAAAATACGAACTTGATATTTATTAGCTCCGATTGTACACTTAGTTTATAGTGCTGAACTTTAATCTGCTTACTGGCTTTTATGCTATCAAGTAATGTGCCATAATTTACATAAGGGCTAAATTTTCCGCCAGATTTTGACGAGATTTGATATAAAACGTTAAAGTCGGCCTGGGTATTTTGGGTTTCGATGCTATTTTTAACCACCGAAAAATTTCCTTTTTCTATAAATGATTGGCTTCCAACCTTAGTCTCAGCCTCAAAAGTATAATCTCCGGGAGCCAAGGTTCCCGCATTTAAACTATAGAAATTATCTTTTCGGTCGAAAATATAGCTGAATTCCTTTTGATTATTATCCCTAATTTTCATCGATACATCAGGAGTATTAATCAGCTGGTAACTATCATTGTACAATTCAGCAGTAAACTCGGCCTGGTCAGTTTCCTGAAATACTACCGGGTAATAAACATTAAAGTTATCTTCATTCTGCTTCAACGCAAGATATTGAATGCCCTTTTGTATCAGCTCGTTAAACGCATCATGATTTCCGGTTGCCTGGAAATTAAACAACCTCCAGCGCCAAATCCCTTCGCCAACAACAAAACCAACTTTTCGGCCTTGTACATTTCCAAAAGCCAGTAATGTTTTATTCGTTTGTATATTCCTGATGTCTTGCAAGGCGAGGTTTTGCAAAATCGGCGACAATTCAGTGTTACCAAAGGGAGCCAATAGTGGGGGCGAATTCCTGAAAATTTCTTTTGCTTCGTCGGATAAAGTATATAAACCAAAATTATTATCGAATACGGCCTGAACTTCTTCGGTATTTGTTCCATTGGCAATTTTTAAACCCATGCCCAACGAATTAAACTGATCGAGCATCGAATTTGGTCCTATAATAAATAACACCGGCACCCTGGACTCCTTTATCCGGTTCAGGAGTTGGCTGGCCGAATTTTTAATCGAAGGTAACTGGTTAAGAATAATGAGACTATACGAAGTAATGCTGTCAGGAGCCTGATTGCCAGTAACTATCTTAACATCATAATTTTGAAGTTCTTCCAAACTAGTACGAATAGCGCCTAAATCAGGGTGAGGTCCATCGCTAAGCATTAAAATTTTCTGTTTGTTCTCCATGATTTGTATAACAAACTCAAATTCATTATTTTTCAAATTCTCCTCGCCATCAAACGAACGAATTTTCACTTTATAGTGTTGCATTCCAACCTTCTCAGCATCAAGATTTACCAATTCCAATTCAAAATCGTCGTTTGACCCAATCGTTAAAGTACTTGAATAGACTATATTATTATTGTTTTCTATATCAATGTAGGCAATTTTATTCTTCAGTTTCAGAAATTTCATTTCTATTTCAACCGGAAACTTATTTTTGAGAAAAGCTATCTTATTGGTTTTTACACTTCGAATAATTGCATCTGTTTTTCTGGTAGTATCGCCAACACCAATAGTATAAACAGGAAACTTTAAACCAGAAGCCACGTTTTCAGGACTTTGCCCTTGGTTATAAACACCGTCGCCAATTAAAATGAGCGCACCTATATTCTTATTGATATAGCTGTTTTTTAACGATTTAAGTAGTTCTCCGTAATCAGATTTACGATCAGTACCTAAAAATTCCTGAACATTTTCAACCTTTTCGCCAAAGCGCCAAAAATCCAGCTGATAATCATCATTCGCAAATTTCTCCTGAATAACTTTCGAAACCTGGGAAAATGAGTCAGAATAAGTGCTAACTGATTGTGAATTATCGAGGGCAACGGCTATGACAGGCGCCTGCTTAATACTCCTGGTTCGTTCAATTAAAGGCGAAAACAACAAAATAAAAACGAACAAAAAAGTTAAAAAACGGAGAAATATTAATATAATCTTTTGAATTTGATTAAAATTAGAACTTGCCGAATTTCTACGGTAAAGGAAAAAGCTTACGCCTCCAGCCAAAAGCAAAGATAAAATGATGTATCCTGCTGCATATGATGATTCAAAATTTATATTCAAAACAGATTTTTTAGAAAAATTCAAAATTAACAATCTTGCCATAACAAGAGATTACGAACAGATAATTTTGTTCTTAAATCAAGAATTTTAACGCCAAGTATCTATGGCTATTACTTCCATTATTCTAATTTAGTGGTTCAAATTTTTAGCGCTAAGTTTTTGATTGAAAAATAAAGATAACATGAAATCATATCGATTCTTTGATTTAAACGTTAACATGAAAAGCCAATTTAATAAAATTCAGCAATTTTATTAATGAATAAGATAACAGCAATACTTTTCTGTATTTTACTGGCAGCTCAAGCGAAGGCGCAGTATTTTCAAACAGGACAAGATCCTTCGTGTATTAAATGGAGACAAATCAATACTGATAATTTTCAAATCATATACCCACAAGCATCTGAAAAGCAAGCACAAAAGTTATCTTATATTCTCGAAAAAGTTTATAACTACGGATCACATACCCTAAATTTCAAGCCAAAGAAAATTTCGGTTATTCTTCATACCTATTCAGCAAACTCAAATGGTTTATTGGCATGGGCTCCTAAAAGAATTGAGCTTTTTACGACGCCTAATCAAGAAATTTATGCCCAGGACTGGCACGAACAATTAGCCATTCACGAATTCAGGCACTTGGTACAAATGGATAAAATTCAGACTGCACTGCCCAAATTGATAAAGCTAATATTAGGAGAACAGGCAGCAGCGCTGGTTACCGGCCTGTATATACCGAACTGGTTTCTTGAAGGCGATGCTGTAGTTACAGAAACCTCTCTATCGAACAGTGGGCGAGGACGAACTGCTGATTTTAGTTTGGCATACCGGGCTCAACTCATCGAAAAAGGAAAATACTCATTCGATAAAGCCTACCTCGGATCATATAAAGATTTTGTTACCGACTATTATAAACTAGGCTATTGGATGGTTGGCGAAACCCGGGCAAAGTTCGGGTACCAAACCTGGGAAAAAGCACTACAAAATGTTGGAGAACAACCGCTTTCCTTAACTCCATTAAATTCATCATTAAAAGAAACAACCCAAAATAATACAAAGCAACTTTATAATGTCATTTTCGACAATCTGACAAATCGATGGAAAAATGACCTGAACAACAGGATATTAGATTCTTTAACAGTTAAATCTCCAGAAAAAAAATCATACACCGAATACACACACCCGTCAATTTATCACGATTCATTGCTATTCGCCTATAGAAAATCGTTGCACGATATCGGGAGGTTTGTTTTTATTTATCCAGATAAAACAGAAAAAATAATTTACACTCCAGGCCAAATCTACGAAGAATCGGTATCGTTCAAAAATAATATGATTATCTGGGCTGAAAGACGAGAAGACCTTCGCTGGACGCATGGCGAACATTCAGTAATCCAAATTTTTAACGTTCAAACCAAAACAAAACATGAGATCAAAACTGTAAACAATTTATTTTCACCGGTTATATCGCCCGACTTAAAAACATTTGCCGCTGTCGAAGTTGATAAAGAAAATAACTATGCGCTAAGCGTTTATGACATAAAAACCGGACAGCAACTTCTTAAGATACAAACTACTGATAATCAATATTTTTTCACGCCATCATGGGACTCAAAAGGGGAGAAGATCATTACTGTTTCGTTGTCAGAAAAAGGCAAATGCCTTATCGAGGTTGAGATTAAAAATCAAAAAATAACCGAACTTACCGAAAGAACTTTTGCTAATTTGAAAAACCCGGTTATTAAAAATGATACCATATTCTTCACATCCGATTTTTCAGGAACCAGCAATATTTATGCGTTAAGCATTGCAAACAAGAATATTATGCAGATTGTATCTGTTCCTTTTGGAGCCGATAATGCAAGTATTTCGGGAAGCAGAATGGTTTTCAGCAACTATACCTCTAATGGTTACGAGATTGCTGAAATCAAGATAAGAAACAATCAATTGCCCGAACTAGTCCATGATATTCAATTAGTTACAGACACATTACCCTATAAGCTTTCGAAACAGGAAATTGGAATACCAGATTTCACCTCCAGTTATCAAACAAGCTACGTTTCGAAAAGATACTCCAAATTAGGGCACCTATTTAATTTTCATAGCTGGGCTCCTGCATATATCGATATGAATAGCTACGAAATTAGTCCTGGGATGTCACTTCTTTCTCAAAACAAGCTCGGTACCGCCGAAACAAGACTTGGCTACGATTACAACATTGCCGACAGAACCGGAAAATATAAGTTGGCATTCAATTACTTAGGCTGGTTTCCCGAAATTGCAACCGAATTCTCAACCGGAAAAGAGGCTTCCTCATATTACCTGATAAAAAACACACTCAACCCAAACCATCAGGTTATTAAAAGCGATACTACAGCGCAACGATTTACATGGAATGAATTTAATGCGGATATAGATTTCCGCCTTCCACTAAATATATCAAGAGGAAAATACGCAAGAATCATTTACCCGGAAATCAAGTACTCTTATGTAAATATCAGTAAAACAAACACTTTATTGAATAACATTAATCCCAAGAGCTATAATTCAATTTCTTACAGAATCTATTTTTATAATTTACGCCATCAATCCAATCGGGATTTAATGCCGCGCTTGGGAGAGTCGATAGATATTGTTTACAGGCATACACCTTGGGGAGCGTATGATCTGGGGTATTTATTCGGCATACAAACCGTCTTATATCTTCCCGGATTTTTAAAGAACGACGGTCTTAAATTATATCAAGGGTTACAGAATAAAACATTTTCATCGCAAGGATTTAGTTTCGGAAATTTTGTTCGCTTTCCGCGTGGTTTCATGAGCTACCAAAGTAATAAAATGTACTCGCTGGCAGCCGATTACAAACTTCCATTGTTCTATCCAGATTTCAGTTTAGGCAAACTTGCTTATTTTAAGCGGGTTAAATCTTCAATTTTCTACGATTATGCCTGGTTGTCAATACCTTCGAGAGATAAAAATGGGGTGATTTATCCGAATAGTATTACTGCCGAAATGAAATCATGCGGAATTGAACTTACAACCGACTTACATGTTCTACGTTTCTTTGCTCCAATCCAGTTAGGTATAAGAACGACATATCGACCTGATTATAAAGACTTTCAGGCAAATTTACTACTTTCTGTCAATTTCAATGGATTCTAGTTCGATGCAAGATTAAAAGTGTAACTTCAGGATTACTTTCGATTCTTCCCGCAAAACCAATAGTACCTAAGCCTCTGTTCACGTAAAGAAATTGATTATCATTTTTATATAAGCCCCCCCAATACTTTTGGACAAAATAGATGGGGCTAAATTCAATCCCCGCGATTTTTAATGCAAATTGCCCACCGTGAGTATGTCCCGAAAGTGTCAAAGGAATATTGGTTTGAGGAACAACAACAGTTTCCCAGTGAGCCGGATCGTGAGACATTAGTATTTTAAACGATTTCTCGGGAATATTTTTCATCGCACTTTTCAAGTCAGCATATTGCGGAAATGGCTTATGTCCCCAGTTCTCAACACCAATTAACGTTAGCGAAGTATCCTTAATTTGTATGTTTTTTGATTGATTCAACAGTAACTGAAAACCGCACTTTTCTATGTTAGTTTTTATTTGGGCTAAGTTTGATTTCTTTAGAAGCGAGTCGGGCCATTGATAATAATCGCCATAATCATGATTACCAAGAATGGCAAACTTGCCATATTTCGCCTGAAAATCGGATAGATAACTTTCATAACCCATAAATTCATCGGCAAAATTATTGACAATATCGCCGGTAAAAAACAATAAATCAGGCTTTACGCTTTGAACGATGGATAGCGATTTTTTCACAACCGATTCATCATGACCAAAGGTACCAAGATGAATATCAGAGATTTGAACGATACGCAGGCCATCAAGTTGCTCTGGTAAATCATCGAAATAAAGATCCTTCGTTCTCAATTCTACATTTTTTCTTGTAAAAAAAACACCTGATACGATGACTAAAAAGACAGAAGCAGACAGAATTAACGAACCTGATAAAAACAACATCTGCAACCGTTTACCGAATAAACTGATTAATAATGAAATAAGGGTCATTAAAGCAAAAAATAACTTAGGAACCAGGTTCAAAATACTTATAGCAACTACAAAATAGTATAAAGTGTAGCTACGACTTTGCTTAATTGTATCGGGATTCGAAAATGAGTAAAAAAGTAATGACGTGATAAAAACAAAGGCAGATAAATATAGTAATTGAAAAATTAACTTGGTTTTACGTGAACGTGCGCTTAATAATTTAAAGATACCCCAATAGGAGACAAGTTCGACAATAAAAACAAGTATAAAAAAAGAAAATAAATATGGATATGGAATTCCTCTCATCGTTTCTCATTTTTCGAGAAGAAAAATACGACAATATGTCGAAAACTAAAATCAACCACAAAAAACAACCTTATTTTTTTAGTTTTTTCTATTTCTCAAAGAATTGTTTCAATCAAAAAAATAAGTTAAAATACATATAATCAACAGATTGATGTATAAAATACGATTATTTAAGCAATCGAGAATTAAATATTTGCCAGGAAACGAAAAGGGCCAGTAAATAATTAAAGGAAGTGGAGTTAAGCAAAAAATTGAACTTCTAAACCAGAAGACTCAAACTCAAAAAAAAATAATTCGTGAAAGTCAAAAAAATATAGGATAGGGTAGAGCTACCAATTTAAAATTGAAAGTCTCAATAAATTACAAATGGCAATTTATTTATAGATAAAATAATGAATACATTTGTAAACAAATAATTTTTTAAATATTTCATTCGCTATTTTTTACAGAATTCAATTTTTTATTTACTTATAAAATTGATATTTGTAATTTAATTTACTAAGATTAAAATGAAAAAAATACAACACATAAAGTACTTATTATCAATACATTAATGCTGTTATATGTATTTGTTATTTAAATATTTATTGATATTTGTTAATTTTATTCATATTTTACTATTTTATTTTATTTATATCACTATATATCAATTAATTATTCAATTTTATTCAAATTATACTTGAATAATAATTTATCTTTAAAGATACTTTCAATTTACTTAGTGTCATTTGTAAATAAGTACTGTTAACTTATCTGAATTAAAAATGTAATTTATTTTATTACATTTGTGTATCTCTATTTTTACATTTTTATGGAGGAGAGAATCAAAAAATTTATGGAATATAAGGGGATCTCGCCGTCGGAATTTGCAGATTCTATTGGAGTGCAACGTTCAAACGTTACACATGTACTTAAAAACAGGAACAAGCCAAGTTTTCAGTTTATCGAGAAAATGCTTCAGATTTACCCCGAGCTAAACGCCAAATGGCTTCTGTTGGGCAAAGGCAATATGATTGAGAATTCGATTAAAGAAAAAACGTTGTTCGATCAACTAACAGATACCAATCCCAACCCGGTATCTCCATCTCCGCCCCCTGCCATAGCGGTTACGGAGAAAAATTTGACTATTGAAACCAAAAAAGAGCCTGTCAAAAGCGAAGAGACAAACGAGACAAAACAAGGTACAACTGTTACTGAAAAAAAAGAAACTGAAAACGTAGTTAAGGATCAATTTTTTAGTCAGGAAAAACCTATTGAAAGGCTCATCGTTTTCTTCAAAGATCAAACATTTAAAGTTTATTATCCCTCCCTATAATATATTTTAGACTATCTTTGCCGCCAAATTCGTGCACATGAAAAAGACGGTAATTGATTTTCTATTGCTTGAAAATAAGCAACTTAACAAAGATAATTTCCAGCTGGTTCTTAAATCGCCGGTTTTTTTGTCCGATATTTTTCCAGGTCAGTTTACAAATGTAGAAATCAGCCAGGCAAAGGAAATTTTTCTTCGTCGGCCGTTTTCTGTTTTAGATGTAAATTACGAGGAACAAACAGTATCACTTTTAGTTAAGATCTTGGGACGAGGATCGAAAAAACTCACCGAAACGCCCGTTGGTCAAAAAGTAAGCGCTATTTTTCCACTGGGAAAATCGTTTACTCTACCCGATAAAAATGATAAGATTTTGCTCATTGGCGGAGGTAGTGGAGTTGCACCAATGCTTTTCCTTTCCAAAATTTGTGGTTTAAATCCTGATCAGGTTCACATTCTTATTGGCGCCAGATCGAAAGCTGACCATATCGATATATCTGATTATAAATCGTTCGGACAGTTTTATTTTGCAACGGAAGATGGTTCATTGGGGGAGAAGGGATATGTAACCAACCATTCTGTTTTTACCAATCAAATCAGTGAGTTTGACAAAATTTATACCTGTGGCCCCGATTTAATGATGAAAACCATTGGAAAAATTGCGATTGAAAAAAACATCTTTTGCGAAGTTTCGCTTGAAAATATGATGGCCTGTGGATTTGGAGTTTGCCTTTGCTGCGTTGAAGACACCAAATCAGGTCATAAATGTGTTTGTACCGATGGACCAGTATTCAATGTAAATGATTTAAAATGGTAGATTTAAAGGTGAAAATTCATAATCTGGATTTGAAAAATCCGGTTATGACAGCATCAGGAACCTGCGGTTTTGGTGAAGAAATTGCCGATTTTACTGACTTATCGCTGCTAGGGGGAATTGTAGTTAAAGGTACCACGTTGAAACATCGCGAAGGAAACGCTTACCCGCGCATGGCTGAAACACCTTCAGGCATGTTGAATGCAGTCGGACTCCAAAATAAAGGCGTTGACAACTTTATTGCAAACATTTATCCAGGAATAAAGGATATCGATTCTAACTTTATAGTTAATGTAAATGGCTCAACTATTGAAGAATATGTTGCTGTAACCGAAAAAATAAACGAACTCGATAAAATTCCGGCAATCGAATTAAATATTAGCTGTCCAAACGTGAAAGAAGGCGGGATGGCTTTTGGAGTAAGCTGTTCTTCGGCTGAAGCTGTGGTTAAAGCTGTTCGGGAAGTATATGATAAAACCCTGATAGTCAAGCTATCACCCAATGTAACAAGCATAACAGAAATTGCAAAAGCCGTTGAAAACCAGGGAGCTGATAGTGTTTCGTTAATTAATACATTGCTGGGAATGGCCATTAATGCCGAAACAAGACGACCGGTTTTATCAACAATTACAGGAGGATTATCGGGTCCGGCAGTAAAACCGGTGGCTTTGCGAATGGTTTGGCAGGTGTTTAATGCAGTAAAAATACCCGTTATTGGGATGGGAGGGATAATGAATGCCACCGATGCAATTGAATTTATGCTTGCCGGAGCATCAGCAATCCAGGTTGGAACTGCTTTGTTCATCGACCCAACTACGCCCGTTAAGATAATTAAAGGCATTTCTGAATATATGGAAAAACATAAAATTCAGTCAGTTAATGAATTAATTGGTAGTTTACAATGTTGAATTTAAAAAATTTACATTTTTACAGGTTAAAAATTGCTTGTTTTATCCTTACATCGTCATTGCTTTTTTTGCAATGTTCAGGAAATCAGGAACCCAAAATTGTTGAGAAAAAAATCCCGGGACCTGACGCCAACAGCCTGAATTCGAAATTAACGAACGAACAATCAGAATTTGCAGGCAGCAGCTTAATTGCAAAAAAAGCGAACGAATTCCTTCAGCAATGGAATTTAGCAGGTATGACAATGGCTGTCGTTAAAGATGGCAAGCTGGTTTTCGCACATGGTTTTGGATATTCGGATGTTGAAATGAAAAAAAACGTCAATCCGGGGGATTTATTTCGAATAGCCAGTGTCAGTAAATTAGTTACGGCAGTGGCCATTATGAAATTAGTCGAAAAAAGAGTCATTTCATTAGATTCGAAAGTATTTGGACCTCATGCAATTATAAAAGATTCAATCTTTAATAAAGTGGTTGACAAACGACTTTACGACATTACAGTTCGGCATTTGCTGGCTCATGCAGGTGGTTGGACGCAAACCTATGGCGATCCGGCGTTTAATTCGCTGGTAGTACTCGAAAAAACCGGTGAAACAGGAGCCGCAACGATGGATTCGTATTTCCGTTTTATTGCGTCCAGAAAACTACATTTTACGCCCGGAACCCGCTCCAATTATTCGAACATGGGATATATGTTTCTGGGAAAAGTTATTGAAGCAGCATCGCACAAAAGCTATGAAGAGTTTGTGAACAACGAAGTTCTTCGTCCTCATGGCATTCTTGATATGCACATTGGGCACAGCTACTTAACTGATAAACGCCTGAATGAAGTAAAGTATTACGAAGCCGAAGAAAGCCCTATGATTCCGTGTTTTGATGGCTCGGGAAAACTCGTCCCGAAACCATATGGCGGGAATCCGATTGAATTGCTGGGCGCTGCCGGTGGATGGATTGCATCCTCTGTTGAACTGGCAAAATTAATGGTTCTGGTCGATGGATTCAGAACAGTTCCTGATATGATTCCCGGACACCTGATTGAACAAATGGTTGTAAATAAAGACAATAGAGGTCCATTGGGATGGAAAGTAATTAAGAAAAACGGCGACTGGATCAGGACAGGCAGTATGGCTGGCACATCAGCGATTATGAAACGCCAAAGCAATGGATTTGGGTGGGTAATCATTATAAATTCAAGCAGTTGGAAAGGTCCAAGGTTACCTGCTTATATTGATTACATGATGCGGCAGCTGGAGAAAAAAATCACAGTTTGGCCTAAAGTTGACCTTTTCAAATACGAAATATCCAAGAAGTAAGCTTGTTCGTATTTCCGAAAAAGCCGGTGGAATTCATATAATTTCTACCGGCTTTTTGTTTTTCACAATACAGATTCAATGGATGTTTAAAGTATAAAGATAAACACATCTTTTATTCTAGTTTAACAACTTATTTAAACAACAAACAACCAATAAATTACACTGAAAACATTCAATTCTTATTCTCAAATTAAATGAACATTTCCTGTTCATACGTGTTTGTCTTGCAGAAATATTTTGATACAAAAATGTTAAACAAGAAATAATTGTATGTCTGAATTTAAAATTTTAATGCCCAAGTTAGGGGAGAGCGTTCAGGAAGCCACAATAACCAAGTGGTTTGTAAATGAAGGCGACCGAATTGAAGAAGATAATCCTGTATTTGAAGTTGCTACCGATAAAGTTGACTCCGAAATTCCATCGCCGGTTGACGGAGTTGTGAAAAAAAATTCTGTTTCCGGTCAATTCACTTGTTCCGGTTGGAGAAACAGTTGCAATTATTGACCTTGGCGACGATTCGCCGGATGCAGACCCTGGCAGCCAGGAACCGGTTGCCGTAACCCAGGCTGAAGTCGCGGCAGTTTTAGCTCCATCAATTAAAGCTGAAATAACACCCGTTTTAGCCCCTGAAAACGAAAGTAAGAGGTTTTATAGCCCTTTGGTACTTTCTATTGCCAAATCAGAGCAAATAAGCCTTTCTGAACTCGAAGCAATTCCGGGTTCAGGTCTTAATAACCGGGTTCAGAAAAAAAGATATTCTCAACTACATTGAAAGCAAAAAGGCAGGTAATGTTTCCAAACCGGTGACCGAACAAACAAGCGTTGCTAAAGAGGCGCCTGCTCAACCCAAAGTTTCGGTTTCGATTGGATCGACTGACCAGATTATCGAAATGGACAGGGTCAGAAAAATAATTGCTGATCACATGGTTATGTCCAAACAAGTTTCACCTCACGTAACTTCGGTTGTCGAAGCTGACGTGACCAACCTTGTGCTTTGGAGAAACAAAGTAAAAGATAAGTTCCAGGAAAAATATTCAGAAAAAATAACGTTTATGCCTGTTTTTTGTTGAAGCCGTAGCTAAAGCAATAACCGAATACCCGTTACTTAATTCGTCGGTTGACGGCCATAAAATCATTATTCACAAGGACATTAATATTGCCGTAGCTGTTGCAAAACCCGATGGGAACCTGGTTGTTCCGGTTATCAAAAATTCGGAACAAAAAAAACCTGGTTGGTCTTGCCAAAAATATGAATCAACTAGCTGATGCTGCCCGGAAGAATAAATTGGGAGTGGAAGATTATCAGGGAGGTACGTTTACAATAACCAACTTCGGATCATTCAGAAACCTGATTGGTACACCCATTATTAACCAGCCGCAAGTGGCCATTCTTGCAACCGGAAGTATCGAGAAAAAACCAGCAGTAATGGAAACTCCAACAGGCGATGCAATTGTTGTCCGGCACAAAATGTTCCTCTCACTATCTTATGATCATAGAATCATTGATGGCGCATTAGGCGGGGCTTTTCTGAGACGAATAGCAGATATTTTAGAAGATTTTGACTTTAATCGCGAAGTGTAATTATAAAAAATAAAACAAGATATATGACTGAAGTTCCAAAAGTGTTTTCGATTAAATCGACACCTAAAGAACGCTCGAAAAATGGTACCGGTTAATGACCACTGGCCGTGCTATTGACGAAAAAGCTCCCAATTACCTGAAACAAGCCATTGGTTGGTCGTATCACGCGCCTTATGCCGGGCACGACGGAATACAATTGGCAATAGGGCAGGTATTTCAAAAGGAATCAGATCATATCTTCCTGTATTACAGAGATATGCTTACTGCTTTATCGTGCGGGTTAACTCCTGAAGAAATCATTTTAAACGGAATATCAAAAGCGACTGATCCTACAAGTGGCGGGCGACACATGTCGAACCACTTTGCAAAGCCAGCATGGAATATGGCACAATGTTTCGTCGTTAACCGGAAACCATACCTTGCATGCCGTTGGTGTAGCCCGGGCCATAAAATATTACGGCGAAAAAGCTGTGGCAATCAGTGTTCAGGGAGAATCGTCGCTCTCTGAAGGCTATGTTTACGAAGCAATAAACGGAGCTTCCAAAGAAAAATTACCAGTGATTTTTGCTATTCAGGACAATGGATTTGGTATTTCGGTTCCTAAAAAAGACCAAACGGCCAACAGAAAAGTTGCCAATAATTTCACCGGATTTAAAAACCTGAGAATAATACATTGCAACGGAAAAGATGTTTTCGACTCGATGAATGCGATGTTTGAGGCCAAAAGATATGCTATTGAAACAAGTATGCCGGTAATGGTTCAAGCTAATTGCGTGAGGATTCATTCGCATTCAAACTCCGACCGCCATGAACTTTACCGCTCTGAAGACGAACGAAATTACGTTCAGGGTTACGATCCGTTGGCAAAATTTAAACGCATGCTTTTAAGGTACGGACGCTTCACTCCCGAAGAACTTGAAAAAATAGAAAACGAGTCGAAAAGTGAGCTAAAGGAAGCCCATCGTTTAGCCATGAAGGCTCCGGATCCAGATCCAACTACTTATCTCGAATTTGTATTGCCTGAGCCATACATTTCAACAAAATATCCCGACGGAACTCACAACGAAAGCGGCGAAAAGAAAAAGCTGATTACAGGACTGAACGAGACTTTAAAAGCTGAATTCCGGTTAAATCCCGATACGTTCATTTGGGGTCAGGATATGGCCAATAAAGATAAAGGAGGAATTTTCAATGTCTCGAAAGGATTGCAACAGGAATTTGGCCCTAAACGGGTTTTTAATGCTCCAATCGCCGAAGATTTCATAGTTGGAACTGCCAATGGGATGTCGCGTTACAATGATAAAATCAGGATAGTCATTGAAGGAGCCGAATTTGCCGATTATTTCTGGCCGGCAATGGAACAATATGTCGATTCAAGTCACGATTACTGGCGAATCAAATGGTCAATTTACTCCCAATGTGACCATTAGACTTGCGTCTGGCGGGTATATCGGAGGCGGATTATACCATTCGCAGACCATTGAAGGAGCGTTAACATCTATTCCCGGAGTAAGAATTTGTCTATCCATCATTTGCCGATGATGCTGCCGGTTTATTGCGAACGGCCATTAAATCAAGGGGAATGACCATGTTCATGGAACCAAAATCGTTGTACAACGACCCTAAAGCAGCAGCTGTAATACCCGATGATTTCGAAGTTCCGTTTGGAAAAGCCAGAATCAGGCGAAGTGGAGAAGACCTGGTGATGATTACTTATGGAAACACCACACATATGTGTCTCGAAGCGGCAGAACGGCTTGCTAAAGAAGATGTTTCGGTTGAAGTTATCGACCTTCGTTCACTTATTCCACTTGATAAAGAAACAATTCTGAATTCTGTAAAACGGATTGGTAAAGTAATGGTTGTCCATGAAGACAAAGTGCATTCAGGCTTTGGTGCTGAAATTACATCTGTAATTGTTGATGAAGCATTTGAATATTTGGATGGACCTGTCAAAAGAGTGGGTTCGTCATTTACTCCCGTCGGATTCCACCGTTCTTTTGAAAGAATTATACTGCCCAATACAGAAAAAATTTACCAGGCAGCCAAAGAGGTACTACAATATTAAAAAACTAATTATTATGGAGAAAATCGCAATTATTTATAGCTTCAATTCAACTAAAACAGCAAAAGCAGCTGAGAAAATTAAAGAAGCATTTGGTCCTGATTTCAATATTGTTCCTATAAATGCCGAAGAACTAACCGAGGAACTCTTCCTTTCGTTTAAATATTTGATTTTAGGAGTACCGACCTGGTTTGACGGCGAATTACCAAATTATTGGGACGAATTTGTTCCAGCCATTGAAGATTTGAATTTAAAAGGTAAGACAATTGCCATATTTGGGCTTGGTAATCAGGTCGAATATCCTGAGAACTTTGGCGACGCAGTTGGTATCATGGCCAAATTGGTGCAGGAAAAAGGAGCGGATATAATTGGTAAAACATCTGCTTCAGGTTACAATTTTGAATTGTCAAAAGCACTTGAAAGTGATAATTTTGTAGGCTTAATCCTTGATCAGGAAACTCAGCCACGCTTATCGAAAGAAAGAATTGAGAATTGGGTTTCGGAATTGAAAGTAAAGTTTAAGTAGATATTAGATTTTTGTAAAAGGAAGGGTATGATAATCAACATCATACCCTTTGTTTTTACAATTAAATGACAATCAGTTCTTTAAATTCTAACTTCAACCAGTAAAAAATAAGGTTATATTTGCTTAACAATTTATCCTGAAATCAATAATCAAACAAAAATAATTGAGTATGAAAAAGAAAAAAGTTATAGCAATTGTAGCTCATGACAATCGCAAAAAAGACATGATTGAGTGGGTTTCCTGGAACTGGAAGGAATTTATTTCGCATAGCCTCGTATGTACCGGGACCACAGGAAGTTTGGTTGAAAGCAAAATCATTGAAAAATGTAAAGAAAACGACGCCCGTTCCGCCAGAAATAACTCGCTTGAAATCAGGTCCGTTGGGTGGAGACCAGCAGCTTGGCGCTTTGATCTGCGAAGGGAAAGTGGATATGCTCATTTTCTTTTGGGATCCGATGCAACCGCAGCCACACGACGTTGATGTAAAAGCATTACTCCGGATATCCACACTTTACAACATACCAACAGCTACCAACAGGTCAACCGCCGACTTCATTATCTCTTCAAAACTTTTTCATCAGGACTATGAACCCATCCTGAAAGACTATGGCTCGTATATTAGAAGAGACATCGATTTTAATCAATAACTTTACTGTTTTTTAATAAAATATTAAGCTTTTTAAGTTGTTTTTGGCAATTAGTCTTCTTAAATTTGAAAAAGAACAATTTACACAGCCATGAAAGAAGACAGCTTAAAAAAGATGATTAAAGCAATGTATCTTCTTCGTGAAGTTTTAAAACAGAAACAAGAAGACGACAGAGCATTTCGATTTAAACCAAAAACAAAGGTTTTAAGAGAAGTAGATGAAATTATTGATCGAAGTTTGGAGGAATTCTATTCCTTTAGGTAAGTAGCAATTACTCTAAGAATTAAAAAGCAGGTATATCATTTAAAGCGATATACCTGTTTTTATTTGAATTAAGCTCTAAGCTCGTTAAATCAACAAATTGCGAACACATATATAATTCACACATGTAGATTACATTTGTAAATTACATATGTGAATCTAAATTTATAATGATTTCTGATACAAAAGGAGTAGTTAAGCCTGGAAATCTCTCAAAACAAACAGCGTAGTCTGATTTTTCAAATGCTCAGATACAATTTCGACTGTTAAAAGATTCTGTTTGCAATTTAGCTTTCCAGCTTAGCAAAAATCCGAAATAAAACGTGATGCTTATTTTCTTAACAGCGGTACAGCTTTGACACTCAAAAATATTTGTAAAAAGAGCCTTAAAGCTTAAATCCTGAGGATTTCGTATTCGTTGATAGTTGCAAACCACCGTTTAAATTTTGCAAGGATTTTGAGTTAATTATATTAAGCTATCGTCTAAAAGAAAATTCTGATTTTTGTCCTAGAATTAATATTATGTTATTTTTATATTCTAAAAATTAAGGAGCAAAAGCTCCTTAATTAAAAATATCAATTATTGAAGGTTTTTCATCTTTTCAACAACTTCTGCATGTTTGTCCAACATTTTTAAACGATAGTACAATGTTTTTAACGATTCTAAAGTGTACTTGTCGGTTGGATTAATCTGATGTGCTTTTTCCATGTACGGAATAGCTTTCTTGAATTCAATATCAGCTTTGTTTTTTTCCTCTTCATATTTATCAGGCTGATTACTTGGAATTGAATTGGCAACATCCACTTGTTTTACACCTTTATTGTAGTATAAAGCTCCAATGTTATAATAAGCATCAAAATAGTCTTCTTTGAATTCAATTGCTTTTAAATAACTTTCAGCAGCTTCTTCCGATTTTTGAAGTTTGTCATACAATGTACCGCGGGCAAAATAATATGAAGCATTTTTAGGATCCTGGGAAATGGCTATTTCCAAGTATTTCATTGCATCATTTACTTTATTAGCAGTTAAATAAGTATTGATAATGTCAACAAGAAGTGGTCCATTATCAGCATATTCTTTCAATCCATCTTGCAACACACCTAGAGCAGATACTGTATCTTTTTTCTGTAAGTAACTATTAGCAATCAAAGAAACAGTCTTAGCTCCGTTATATTTATACTTGGCAGCTTGTTTGTAATAGTCAACAGCTTTATCGAAATTTTTTGCGTTATAAGCAGCCAAACCAGCATTGAACATGATAACCGTATCTATTGCGTTAGGATCATCAGCTTTATAAGCTGGAGTTTGCTCAATTGCCATTATTTGCTCAAATGATTTCAAAGCCTTATCGTAGTTTTCTTCATTAAATGCAGCAACTGCCTGATTGGTAAGATCGCCAATCAGCAATGTGAATTTAATTTTCATACCTTTTGCGTTTTTGCCTTTATCGTCAAGCTGTAAGGCTTTCATATAAGAATCATAAGCTGTAGTTAATGGGTCAGCGCTAAGTTTCTTATAATTTTCGTCTTTCGATTGAAACACTGCCTGATAAATCTCTCCGCGTACTTCATAAGTTCTTGGCCATGCAATTGAACTTTCTGTTTTTGGGTTGTTGGGATCAATTGATTCCTCGATTGCTTCGACTGCTTTATCGAGTTTTCCAGACTCCTTATAGCTTAATGCACTGGTTACCTTGCCTTTCTGAGCAAAAACACCTGAAACTGCAAAAAGCAAAACAAATAAAATTGTCGTTCTCTTCATTGTGATAAAAAGTTTGTTGTTATGCTATAATTTGATTCAAATTTATTAATTAATCTTCTGAATTTAAATTACTTTCATCAGTTATTTCGCTGTTATCCCCAGTATTTTCAGATAACTCCTCTGCTTCATCTTCTGCCGAAGGAACAATAGTAATCGAAGCAATCTGATCTCCTTCTTTTAAATTAATCAATCTAACCCCCTGGGCCGTTCTTCCAAGAATTCGTAACTCTGAAATCGACAGCCTTATTGTTAGTCCAACCTGAGTTATAATCATCAAGTCAGATGTATCGTTTACGCTCTTTATCGAAATTAATTGACCGGTTTTTTCGGTAATGTTTATCGTTTTTACACCTTTTCCTCCTCTATTGGTCAATCGATAATCGTCTATCTTCGAGCGTTTTCCATATCCATTTTCAGAAACTACCAATATATCTTCATTTTCGCTCTCAACACAAACCATGCCAACAACTTCATCCTTATCGTGTCCAAGAGTTATACCCCTTACTCCGGAAGCAGTTCTGCCTATTGGTCGTACACTTGCGTCTTCGAATCGTACAGCTTTCCCGGAACGTACAGCCATCATAATGTGATTGTTGCCATTGGTCATTCGGGCTTCCAAAAGTTGATCGTCTTCACGAATAGTGATTGCATTAACACCGTTTTGGCGCGGACGCGAATATGCTTCCAGCGATGTTTTTTTAATAATACCTTTTTTAGTGCATAGAATGATGTAATTGTTATTAATGTATTCTGCGTCGGTAAGATTATTTACATTAATGTATGCCAGGATTTTATCGTCCTGTTCAATATTTATTACATTCTGAATTGCTCTTCCTTTTGATGTTTTTGTTCCTTCCGGTATTTCGAATACCTTGAGCCAAAAGCACTTCCCTTTTTCGGAAAATAACAAAAGGGTATTGTGCATCGAGGCATTAAACATGTGTTCGAGAAAATCTGAATCCCTGGTCGTACTTCCTTTAGAGCCAACTCCTCCCCTGCCCTGGATCTTAAAATCAGACAAAGGAGTACGTTTTATATATCCCATGTGCGAAATGGTTATTACCATTTCTTCATCTGCGTAAAAATCCTCAGGATTAAACTCTTCAGCATTGGGTACAATCTCGGTTTTTCGGACATCGCCATATTTATCCTTGATCTCCAGAAGTTCTTCTTTTATTATTTTCATGCGCAGGCCAAGATCTGCCAAAACACTTTTCAAATAATCGATTTGTTTTAAAAGTTCAGCATATTCGGCATGTAATTTATCTTGCTCCAGTCCGGTAAGTTGCCGTAGGCGCATTTCGACAATTGCACGGGCTTGTATTTCAGTAAGACTAAAGCGTTCCATTAATTGATTTCTTGCTTCATCGGGGTTTTTCGATCCCCTGATAATTGCAATAACCTCCTCAATATTATCGCTGGCAATAATCAGCCCTTCCAGAATATGGGCGCGTTTTTCAGCCTGGTCTAATTCAAATTGTGTACGCCGAACAACAACATCATGCCGATGCTCTACAAAATAATGAATTAATTCCCTCAGATTCAACAACTTTGGTCTGCCTTTTACCAGCGCAATATTATTTACACTGAAACTGCTCTGTAACTGTGTATATTTAAATAGCTTATTCAGTACAACGTTCGAAATCTCATCTCGCTTAATATCGAAAACGATACGCATACCTTCGCGGTCTGATTCATCGTTTACATTTGAGATACCCTCAATTTTCTTCTCATTGATTAATTCGGCAGTCTTCATAATTAATTCTGCTTTATTAACCATATATGGAATTTCGGTTACGATAATTTTCTCGCGTCCGTTTGGCGTAGTCTCAATGTGAGCTTTTCCTCTTATAACAATTCGTCCTCTTCCGGTTTCAAAAGCTTCCTGAACTCCTCGGTAACCATAAATTATACCCCCGGTCGGAAAATCAGGCGCTTTGATAATCGGAATTAAATCCTGAATATCAATATCAGGGTTGTCAATGTATGCCACAATGGCATCAATTGTATCCGAAAGGTTGTGAGGTGGCATATTCGTAGCCATACCAACTGCAATCCCCGATGTTCCGTTTACCAGTAACTGAGGGATTCGTGTTGGCAAAACAGTAGGCTCACTTAAAGATTCATCGAAATTTGGAACAAAATCGACGGTATTCTTCTCTAAATCAGCAAGAGTTTCTTCAGCAATCCGTGACAATCTGGCCTCTGTATAACGCATTGCAGCTGGGCTGTCACCATCAATCGACCCAAAATTTCCCTGGCCATCAATTAATGTATAACGCAACGACCAATCTTGCGCCATACGTACCATAGTAAAATAAACAGATGAATCACCATGAGGATGATACTTACCTAATACTTCACCAACTATTCTCGCAGATTTCTTATAGGGTCTGTTCGATAAATTACCCAGTTCATTCATCCCAAACAAAACGCGACGATGAACAGGTTTAAAACCGTCGCGAACGTCAGGAAGAGCCCTGGAAACAATGACAGACATCGAATAATCGATGTATGCTGTTTTCATTTGCTCTTCGATATTTATCTTTATAATTTTTTCACCTTCAGACATTTAATCCTCCTTAATATGTTTTCTGCTTTAAAAATTTTGCATGACAAAAATACAAAAATACTTTATGAATCAAGCGTTTATTAAGCTTTTCATAGGTATTTTAAAATTAAGATTTTAACAATCTAATGTTCGTAAAATCAAGCCTTTGAAATAAATGTTTACTTTTAATTCAGTAATTTTGATCATTATAAACCAGAGAAGAACCTCACTTACTTTAACTTTTAGGAATAGTTTTTGTTATTTTTGGAAACGCATATAAAACGAGACAAAACATATGGATTCTCAATTTTCACCACGAATAAAAGATGTCCTTTCTTATAGTCGGGAAGAAGCTATACGGCTTGGTAATGACAGTATCGGGCTTGAACACATTTTTCTTGGCATACTGAGAGATGGCGAAGGAGTTGCGATTGATATTTTAACGAATCTTAATGTTAACCTGGCGGAAATAAAGCAAAGTATAGAAGAAAAATTAAGAACTGGAAAAGATATTGATTCTCAAGCTTCTGTTCAGTTGTTAAAATCAGCTGAAAAGGCTTTAAAACTTGTCTATCTGGAAGCTCGTGCATTCAATAGCGCAACAATTAATACGGGTCATCTTTTACTTGCAATTATCAAAGATAAAGACAGTCTAATAAGTTCAATACTTAATCAGTACCACATAAATTATTATATTTTGAAATCACGACTAGAAGATTATAAAAATCCTGAGGCAAAATCTGATTTTGACGATGAAGACTCAGACGATGATAGTTTTTCACGTTCAGCCAATGGACCAGCCGCTTCATCGCCGTCCAAAAAAACGCCAAACCCGAAGTCAGACACACCTGTTCTGGATAATTTTGGCGTTGATATTACCAAAGCAGCTGAAGAAAATAACCTCGACCCCATTGTTGGTCGCGAACGTGAAATTGAAAGACTTGCCCAAATTTTATCTCGCCGAAAAAAGAATAATCCTATACTTATTGGCGAACCCGGGGTTGGAAAATCGGCTATAGCCAAAGGACTTGCACTGCGTATCGTTCAGAAGAAAGTATCCAGAATTTTATTTGACAAAAGAGTTGTAAGCCTGGATATCGCGTCAATTGTTGCCGGAACAAAATATCGCGGTCAGTTTGAAGAAAGAATGAAGGCTATCCTCAATGAATTATCAAAAGTAAGTAATGTAATCTTATTTATCGACGAAATTCATACCATTGTTGGAGCTGGCGGGGCAACCGGCTCGCTTGACGCAGCAAACATGCTTAAACCGGCTCTGGCCAGAGGCGAAATTCAATGTATTGGAGCTACTACCCTCGACGAGTACAGGCAACAAATTGAAAAAGACGGAGCCTTGGAACGAAGATTCCAAAAAATTATGGTTGAACCAACCTCGGTTGATGAAACAATCGAGATTTTAAATAACATTAAACAAAGATACGAAGATCATCATAATGTGATCTATACTCCCGAAGCGATTGAAGCTTGTGTAAGATTGACTGCACGGTATATTACCGACAGATTTCTACCGGATAAAGCAATTGATGCCTTGGATGAAGCAGGATCGCGAGTTCATATTTCAAATATCAATGTACCCGACCGAATTTTAAAACTTGAAGAAAAGATTGAAAAGACCAAGGAAGAAAAGATTCGGGCAGTTAAAAGTCAAAATTTTGAACTGGCAGCGAATCACCGCGATAAGGAAAAAAGTTTAATGCAACTTTTGGAACAGGAAAAAGAAGAGTGGGAAAAAGAATTAATCAACCACAGGGAGACTGTTACTGAAGAAAAGGTTGCCGAGGTTGTTGCAATGATGTCCGGGGTTCCGATTCAACGTATTGCACAAGCTGAAGGCAAGCGACTGATGGACATGGGTAAACAACTGAAAGGTAGCGTGATAGGCCAGGATGAAGCCATTACTAAAATTGTAAAAGCCATACAACGCAACCGAGCTGGCCTCAAAGATCCAAATAAGCCAATTGGTTCATTTATTTTCCTTGGCCCAACCGGAGTTGGAAAAACTCAGTTGGCCAAAGTAATTGCCAGGTATTTGTTTGACAGTGTTGACTCACTTATTCGGGTTGACATGAGCGAGTATATGGAAAAATTCTCGGTTTCGCGATTAGTTGGCGCTCCTCCCGGATATGTTGGCTATGAAGAAGGTGGCCAATTAACTGAAAAGGTTAGGAGAAAACCTTATTGTGTTGTTCTTTTAGATGAAATTGAAAAAGCGCATCCCGATGTATTTCACCTGCTCCTTCAAGTATTGGACGAAGGAAGATTGACGGATAGTCTTGGACGTAATATTGATTTTAAAAATACCATTATTATAATGACGTCCAACATCGGATCGCGACAACTTTCTGAGTTTGGACGAGGCGTTGGCTTCAATACCCAAAGCCGAGGTACAGATGACGGAGAAAACTCAAAATATATTGTTGAGAAAGCTTTGAAAAAAGCGTTTGCCCCGGAATTTCTTAACAGAATTGATGATGTAATCATGTTCAATTCGTTGACCAAAGAACATATTCACCAGATTATTGATATAGAACTAAAAGGATTGTATGAACGGGTTGAATCGTTAAATTACAAATTAAAAATTTCAACTGCCGCTAAAGATTTTATTGCCGATAAAGGATATGATCCTCAATTTGGCGCTCGCCCGTTGAAACGAGCTATTCAGAAATATTTGGAAGATGAAATGGCAGAAGCAATTATTAAAGCTTCAATCGTTCAGGGCGATACTATATCGATAGGATTTGATAAAAAATCGGAGAAAATCATCGTTAAGTTTCTCTCAGCAAAAGATAAAAAATAGAATATAAACATCTAACGTACAACAATTTATCCCTTGAAATAATAAGAAGCCAGGTTTTATTCCTGGCTTTCTGCTTTTCCAAGGTATTTAAATGCAAGAATAGAAACATCATCCGACTGCGGATTGTCTCCATTAAAAATCATTATACTATTAAATAGCTTATTTACAACTTCTTCCGCAGTTAAATCAGTCAAATTGCGAATGTTCTTTTCTAAACGGTCAGTCGTATAGTATTGACCTTTCTCGTCGATGGCGTTAATAACCCCATCAGTAAATAGAATCAACATATCGTTTGGCGCAAGTTCAAACATACTGCTTCCATATGATTTATCACGGTAGATCCCTAACGGTAAACCATGACTTTTTGATAATACATGTAATTGTCCATTGCCTTTTAGTATGTATGGATAGTTGTGAGCCGCATTACAATAATCCAGCACTCCGGTGGTAAGATTTACAACACCAAGAAACAGAGTTAAGAAATACTGATCGGAATTCCGAGTATTTAGTTCACGATTAACCTCAGCAACAATTGCTTTCGCTGATAAAATTTTTGCATTTGTTTTGATCAATGTACTGGCCACAGCCATAAAAAGAGATGCCGGTATTCCTTTTCCTGATACATCGCCAATGGCTATGAGCAAATGCGTTTTATCGATAAGAAAATAATCGTACAAATCGCCACCAACTTTTCCGGCAGGCATTAATGTTGCAAATAAATCAATTTCAGGATGATCCGAGAAAGTAGCCTTTCCTTTTGGCACAATATTTTGCTGTATTTCCCTGGCCGATTTTAGTTCTTTCTCAATCCGATTCTTTTCAAATTCATTTTGAGTTTTTTCCTTCATTAGCGATCCATATTTAGCCTGCCAACTGCTTAAGCTATCTCTCAATGTTTTTATTTCGTCTTTGGTACTATTAACCGACCCGGGCGTTGATGTAAACTCATAGATTGCCTCAGATATTTTAGCCAACGGAGTCAATATTCTCCTGAATATCAACATATTCAACAGAAACAAGATTAAAATACCAAGACTGCAAACCCATATAATTTTCACAAAAATCAGGTGAATTTCCTTAAACAAGTCAGCTTCGGGAATTGCTATAACAACTATCCAATTGGTACTGGCCAATGGAGCAAAATAAAACCAGGCTGGTTTATTATTCAAATATTCCGATTTCCCGTGAAAAACGCCTGATTTCCTTTCATTTAGATTCGCCCTAAATTCTTCTTTCTCATCAGGAAAAAATGAAGGATTGGTAAAAACATTCTTTCTCAATATCCAATCTTCGCAAGGATGTGTTAGGTAGTTACCCAGTTTATCAATTATGAATGAGTAACCGTTGTGATTTATTGTCATTTGCGACAACATTTGTCGCATTTTCCGAAGTGATATTTCACACAAAACATAACCTAAAACCTGGGTAGTGTCGGGTTTAAATATCGGATATTTATAGGTTACCAATAAATGTGTGCTATCGTTGGTACAAAAAAAAGGTTCCGACCACATACCTCTGTTTACTTCATTGCCTTCAGTCGAAAATATGTTTTCTGATTGATTACATCTGTGCTCACAATGTACATCAGCGTTGCAATACGAAAATATCTTCTTATCATCTCCCTGAAAATCAACATGAATACTCTCTAATATCGGGTTCGCTTTAACAACCTCACGCAGAAAAACTTCGATATCGTTATGCTTGTAATAATAAGCAGCCTGATACGATACATTGCGGGCTATTTCTTCTGTTCCAATAGTAATTCGCGAAATATTGGAAATAACTAAATTACTCTGATTAATTGCTCCTTCCTCAATTTTACCGATAAGTATTTTATTACTAAAGTGAAAGTTAATATATACGACAGCAGCAATAATCAGCACTGAAAATGCTGTGACATGAGAATTTAATCGAAAAGAAACACCTTTTTGGCTCATTTTAGGTAAGTTAATCCTAAAAACTAAGTTAATACATTAATGTCAATTCTCGATTCTCCTGATATACTTTTTATAAATAAAAAAAGCCAGTGAACATTCACCAGCTTTAATATCTGTTATTTGTTGAATAAATGTTTAAGTATTCATTGCACCACATACGTTGATAACCTGGCCGCTCACATAAGAAGACAAGTCGGATGCAAGGAAAACGGCAACTTTAGCCACTTCTTCGGGCGAACCTCCGCGTTTCATCGGGATATTGGCTTCCCATTGTTTGCGCGCATCCTCCGGAATTTTAGCAGTCATTTCGGTAATGATGAAGCCTGGAGCAATTGCGTTTGAACGAATGCCACGAGAGCCAAGTTCTTTGGCTATTGATTTGGTGAAGCCAATGATACCTGCTTTTGATGCTGAATAGTTCGACTGGCCTGCGTTTCCACTAACACCAACAACAGAGCTCATGTTTATAATTGAACCTGATTTTTGCTTCAGCATTATTTTTTGTGCTGCTTTGGTAAAATTGAAAACAGATTTCAGGTTCACGTTAATAACTGCATCCCACTGATCTTCAGTCATTCTCATTAATAATGTATCTTTCGTAATACCTGCATTATTTACAAGGACATCTATTGCACCAAAATCAGCAACAATCTCATTTACAACGCGATCCGTATCTTCAAAATTAGCAGCGTTCGAAGCATATCCTTTTGATTTTACTCCCAAAGCAGCTATTTCGGCCTCAGTGTTTTTCATATTTTCGTCGGCAAAAAGGTCGGTGAAAGCAATGTTGCAACCTTCTTCAGCAAATTTCAGGGCAATTGCTTTTCCAATTCCTCTGGATGCGCCAGTTACAATGGCTGTTTTTCCTTCAAGAAGTTTCATGTTTTATTTATTTTATTTATAACTTTCAAAGTTCGGACAAAAGTAATAAATTATAGGAATATGGTTTTTTCAGCGATATTTATTGAAAGTTTTTTAGTGAAATTCTTCGCCGGGCGTTGAACTTTTAACCTGCATTTTCGAAATCTCAACAAATTGCGGTGCATACTTTACCAATGCCAAATTGTTGGTAGCCTTTTTAGGTTTAAATCGCTTATCTTTAGCCATTCTAATTGCAAAGTATGTACGAACAAATAACCATCTGTGCCATAGCTACTTCTCCGGGAATGGGAGCAATAGCCACTATACGCGTTTCAGGAGCAAAAGCGATTGAGATTGTCGATCAGGTTTTTCAGTCGCCTAATAAAGGGAAAAAGCTGGCCGAACAAAAGGCAAATACATTACACTTCGGAAGCATTTGTTGCAAAGACGAGCTGATTGACGATGTGGTTGTTTCACTTTTCATATCTCCGCATTCGTTTACAGGTGAGGATGTTATTGAAATTACCTGCCACGGTTCGGTTTACATCCAGCAACGCATATTGCAACTCCTGATTGAAAAAGGCGCGACAATGGCCCGCCCCGGAGAGTTTACACAGCGTGCATTCCTAAACGGAAAAATGGATCTGTCACAAGCTGAGGCTGTTGCCGATCTGATTGCTTCGACTACAAAAAGCAGCGCAAAAAGTAGCGATGAACCAAATGCGGGGCGGCTTCTCGTCGGAGCTGAGCAAGTTGCGGATCGAATTGCTCAATTTCATTTCGCTTGTTGAATTGGAACTCGATTTTAGCGAGGAAGATGTGGAGTTTGCCGACCGAAGTCAGTTGAAGCAATTGGTATCGGAAATTAAAAGGATTCTGGCGAAACTCAAAGATTCATTTCAATTGGGCAATGCCATTAAAAATGGGATTCCGGTGGCTATTGTCGGCGAAACCAACGTGGGGAAATCGACTTTGCTGAATGCACTTTTGAACGAAGAAAAAAGCGATCGTATCTGATATTCATGGTACTACGCGCGATGTGATTGAAGATGTGGTAAATATACACGGAACGGCCTTCCGCTTTTTCGATACGGCCGGAATTCGTGAAACTACCGACGCAATTGAGACTTTAGGAATTGAGCGCAGTTTTCAGCAAATTAGATCAGGCTACCGTTGTTATTTTGGTGGTTGATAGTCAGAATGATTTTGAACTAATTGCTTCGAGGATAGAGAATATCAGGGAACGAATTTCGACTCAGCATTTAATCATTGCGGCAAATAAAGTTGATAAAGCGAAGTCTGAAACAGTAAAGGCGTTGAACAAAATGGCATTGGCAACTAACGAAAGGCTGGTTTTAATCGCGGCAAAACAAAAAACGAATCTTGACGAGCTAATTTCTAAAATGCAAAGCGCTGTTTCACTGAATTCAGTTGACGAAGATGCTGTAATTGTAACAAATATCAGGCACTTTGAAGCGCTTTCGAGAGCGCACGATTCAATTATCAGGGTCGAAGATGGACTCGAAAGCCAGATCTCGGGCGATTTTTTGGCACAGGATATCAGGGAATGCCTTTATTTTCTTGGGGAAATTACCGGCGAAATATCAAATGATGAGATTTTAGGGCACATTTTCAAAAATTTCTGCATTGGTAAATGATATTTAACCTAATGTTTCCAGGAATCAAAAAGCTAAACGTTGCTCCTTTGTTTTCTTCACTTTCAACCCAAATACAACCGTTATGCTTTTCAACAAACTCTTTGCAAAGTAATAGGTCAAGTCCATTTGTTGGTTCACCTTCTGTTCCTGAACGTTTTGTGCTCACCTCTATCCTGAACAAGTTTTTAAGTAAATCGGGTGATATACCAATACCTGAATCTTTAACCGAGATAATCATTGAATTATTTTCGCCATAGTGTGCTGAGATGGCTATCTCCCCTCCGCGATGAGTATATTTTATAGCATTCGATATAAAATTCCGAATTATTAGCTGAATCATGTTTTCGTCGGCATACATTATTAGCTTATCCGACGATGTATTGTACGTTAGCTTTATTTCCTTTTTTGCTGCCTGTGTTTTGGCCGAATACAATAAATCATTAATCAATTGATCTACATTAAGTTCTACTGGTTTAAATTCAATCCGGTTTGTGTTTGAACGAGCCCATACCAAAAGGTTTTCCAAAAGTTGTGATGTTTCTTTAGATAATTCTTTTTGCAATCCAAGAAATACATATAGCGTTTCTTCATCAACATTCCCCTTCTCTGCAATCATCTCAGATATTGATAGCATATTACCAATAGGACCTCGTAAATCATGTGCAATTATTGAGAAGAATTTATCTTTGGTAGCATTAAGTTCCCTCAATTCATTGTTCTGTTTGCAAATTTTTAAATGCGTTGAAACCCTGGCAATAACCTCTGCTGCCTGAAATGGTTTTGTTATATAATCAACACCTCCGGCATCAAATGCTCGTACCAGATTCTTGCTATCATTTAATGCGCTTATAAAAATTACGGGAATATCGCTAAGCTGGAGATTTTCTTTCAACCTCCTGCATACTTCAAACCCATCAGTACCAGGCATCATAATATCCAGAAGAATTATATCTGGTTTTTCCTTTTCAGCAACCTTAATGGCTAATTCACCATTTAATACCGGGCGAATTTTATATCCTTCTTCCTTCAATATTTCGCCTAAAATTTTCAGATTATTTGGAACATCATCAACGATGAGGATATTCGAAGTTTTTTGATTAATAGTATATTTCAGATTCATAGCTCATCTGATTTGGGTTAAAAGAGTATTAAAATAGTTGTAATCGTAATTATTAGCGAATAACAAAAGGTGCATAGACAATTCGTTATCTTCCAAACTAATTTTTTCGATCAAAGCAATAAGCCGTTCAAAATCAGCAATTTCAATTGCATCATTCATTTCCTGGGTCATCTCAGTTGGCAATCCTTTCAATTTCTCAACAACTTGCTCCTCTAAAAGAGAATCTTCAATTGTCGATTCTACACTTTCATTTTCGTAAATATATCTGATTTCCAGAATATTTCCAATCGTATTAAACAATTCATTTTCCCGAAAAGGTTTGCGTATATATCCCTGAATACCGAGTGTATCTATATTTCTTCGTTCATCTTCAAAAGAACTGGCTGTTAAGGCAATTATTGGTATATTCTTTCCTTTGGCTGTCGATCTTATAAATTGGATAGCTTCGTAACCGGTCATTACCGGCATTCTCATATCCATTAGAATTAAATGCAGATTATATTTTTCAAACTTGGTAATTGCATCTTTGCCATT
>CAXXOG010000008.1:0-100000 GCA_963666435.2 Prolixibacteraceae bacterium
TGAGCGAAATGAAAACATTCTTTTCGATACTGAAAGGGCACAAATACGACATCTTTATTTTGCTGAGTACGTTTATTCTCACTGTTTTTGTCGATCTGACAGTGGCTATTGAAGTTGGAGTTGTTCTTTCAGCCTTGCTTTTCATGCAGCGCATGTCGAACCTCAGCAAAGTTGTATCGCTCGAAAGTGAATCGGATACGCTTGAAAATTATGCCGATATACCAAAAGGTGTTGAAATTTTCGAGATCAGCGGCCCTTTCTTTTTTGCCGCAGCCCGCAGGTATGAAGAAACACTGAAAGACATCAGCCACACATCAAAAGTGGTCATTATCCGAATGCGGCATGTTCCGTTTATTGACGGCACCGGGCTTCGCAACCTGAAAGCCACCATCAAAGACTTAAAATCGAGACGAATACAAATCATCCTTTCAGGAGTTCAGCCCGAAGTTCGGGAAGAACTCGAAAAAGGCGGCGTTCCTTCCCTGATTGGCCCGGCCAACATTACCGACAATTTCGATTTAGCCCTGGCCCGAATGGAAGTAGTTCTGAAAAAGCAGGGATAAATGCCATTTATACTAACTCCTCGAAATCAGGCACCTCAGGCAGGAAAGCGTAAGAATTATCGGCGTAATTGATGCGGCAGCAAAAATGCTGCAAGCCGTTACTCACTACCAGGTACTGAACTTTAAGCTGCATGTTGTACCGAACAACCTGGTCAAATGTTTGCTGGCTAATTTTCACTTCCGGCGCTTTAAATTCAGCAATAAGCAATGGATTTCCAATTCGGCTGTAAACAACCAAATCAGCTCGCTGCGGATTACTGTTCACTTTAACAATCGTTTCAATTGCAATAAGCGGGGCCGAAAATTTCTTCACTGAAATAAGAAACTGCACAAAGTTTTGCCGAACCCATTCTTCAGGTGTTAACCGGATAAATTTCTTCCGAAGCGTATCAAAAATATAAGTTTTATCGTTTTCAGTTTTTATTCTGAAAGAAAATTCGGGCAAGTTTAATTTTTGCATGACGATGCCAACAAAGTTTGTATTTTTGTAAAAATAGCATAAAAGTTAAATGTGTCTGAAAATTGACCATTAAACTATTTACAATTTACGATTGAGGGTTGCCTGTAATTCACAAATTGGTAAATAGGAAATAAGCAAACAGGGAATAACACTATGAAGACCAAGGAAGAAATCGTAGAAAACTGGCTGCCCCGCTATACCGGACGGCCACTCGACCAATTTACCGACCTTATTTTGCTGACCAACTTTACGTTGTATGTAGAGATGTTTGCAAAGAAATTTAATGTTCCGATTTTAGGGGCCGATAAAAACATGCCCAACGCCAGCGCCGAAGGAATAACGATTATCAACTTTGGAATGGGAAGCCCCAATGCAGCAACCATTATGGATTTGCTGAGCGCCATACACCCCAAAGCCGTGCTTTTCCTCGGGAAATGCGGCGGACTGAAGGCCAAGAACCAGTTAGGCGATTTTATTCTTCCCATTGCAGCAATCCGAAGCGACGGAACAAGCAACGATTATCTTCCGCCCGAAATACCGGCACTTCCGGCATTTAATCTGCAACGGGCAGTCTCGCACATCATCCGCAACCATAACCGCGACTACTGGACCGGAGTTGTTTATACCACCAATAAACGGGTTTGGGAATACGATGAGCGTTTCAAAAAATACCTCGAAAAATCGAGAGCAATGGCCATTGATATGGAAACAGCCACCATTTTTACAGTTGGATTTTACAACCAGATTCCAACCGGCGCCTTATTGCTGGTTTCCGATCAGCCCATGATTTCGACTGGCGTAAAAACAGAAGCCAGCGACAAAATTGTTACCAATAACTTTGTTCACGAACATATCGAAACCGGTATCGAAGCGTTGCTTGAAATACGCGACAACGGGGAATCGGTAAAACACCTGAAATTCTAGCAATTTGATCGAATGACCTACGAGGAAATTATAAGTAACCTTCAGAAAAAAATATATCACCCCATCTATTTCCTGATGGGGGAAGAAACTTATTTTATCGATAAAATAAGCGACTACATTACTGACCATGTTTTGACCGATGCCGAGAAAGGGTTTAACCAAACCGTTCTCTACGGAAAAGACATTGAGCCAGATGCCATTATGGCCAATGCCCGGCGTTTTCCCATGATGTCGAATTACCAGGTTATTATTATCCGCGAAGCTCAGAACATAAAAAAAATTGAGGATCTGGAGATTTATGCCAAAAATCCGCTGAATTCTACAATACTGGTCATCAACTACAAGTATAAAACGATTGACAAACGGAAGACTTTTGCAAAGCTGATTGACCAAAAAGGAGTGCTGTTCGAATCGAAGAAAATATACGACAACCAGTTGCCAACCTGGATTTCGTCGTACCTAAAAGCGCAGCACTATACCATTGCACCTCAAGCAGCTGCAATGATTGCGGAATACCTGGGAGCCGACTTAAGCAAAGTTGCCAACGAACTCGACAAACTTATTATTTCGTTGCCAGCCGGAACTCAAATAACTCCCGATCATATCGAACGAAACATCGGCATCAGCAAGGAATTCAATGTTTATGAGCTGCAAAATGCTTTAGGAGAACGCGATCTTTTGAAAGCAAATCGTATTATCAATTACTTTGGGGCAAATCCGTCTTCGTCTCCGGTTCCGGTCGTTGTTTCTTCGCTGTTCTCGTATTTCACGAAAATTTTAACCTATCATTTTTTAGAGGATAAATCGCAAAACAACGTTGCTTCGGTGCTTCAGGTGCATCCTTTTTTTGTAAAAACATACGTAAGTGCAGCAAAAAATTACAACATCAAAAAGCTGGTCGAAGTAATAAGTATTCTACGCGAATACGACATGCGTTCGAAAGGCTTTGGCAATAACGCCGCATCATCCGAAGATTTACAGCGCGAAATGGTGTATCGAATTTTACATTAACCAAAATTCCACTTCATGACACTTATAATCATTATTATTTCGGTTGCAGTTTCGTATGCGGCCTTTAACTCGCCCAAGCTCATGGATCAACTCCAGTTCAACGCGAGCAAAATAGTGCATAAGCACGAATACCACCGGCTGATAACACACGCTTTTGTGCACGCCAGCTGGGAGCATCTATTGGTCAATATGATTGTATTATACTCGTTTGGAGGAGTGATCGAAGCTTATTTCAGAGAATATTTTGGAAACAACCATATTCAATATTATTTCCTTTTGTATTTCGGCGGAATCCTTGCATCAAATTTATATGCCCTTGTAAAGCACCGCAACAACTATTTCTATAATGCAGTTGGAGCTTCGGGAGCCGTTGCATCATTGGTTTTTGCAAGCATTTTTTTCGATCCGTGGAATAAAATACTGTTTTTCATGGTTCTACCTATTCCCGGAATTATTTTTGGCGGTCTTTATCTGGTGTACTCGTACCAAATGAGCATGAAGCAAAAAGACAATGTTGCACACGATGCGCATTTCCTTGGAGCATTGTATGGTTTTATCTTTCCAATACTTATTAACCCGCTTTTATTCGAAACTTTTCTCGATAAGCTCTTCAGATTGATCTGATTGAATATTTTGGAATAATGACAAAAGGGAAATTTATCCTGGTAAACGGCACCTTCGTTGCTGCCGAAGAGTACCGGGTTTCGATTGAAGAATCAGAATGTACCGGTTTCTCGGAGCAATTCAGAGCAATAAAAACAGTCTTGCCTTTTTTCGATGAAACGCTGGAAACAATCAAACTCAAATTTCTACTACTAAACAACGATTACAAAGAGTTTACCGGAAATAAAGGCGCTGCGCTGAAACGGCAAATTGAAAGAACGCTAACCAAGAACAAGCATTTTCTGGGTGCGATAGTTACCCTTTCGTTTAAATTTTCAGGAACAAAGGTTAATTACACAATACAATCTGAAACAACCGAATCGGCTGGTTTTGATCTGAACGAAAAAGGATTGTTTACGGAGATATTTGACAAAATACAGAAACCGGCATCTTCTCTTTCAACCATATCATTAGGCTCGGCACCTTACTGGGAAATAGCTGAACAATACCGCGATGAATCAAAGCTCGATGAATATTTACTGATCAGCACTTCCAATTCTATTCTCGAAGTTCCGCATTCGAATATTTATTTAATCAACGGAAAGTCGGTTCTGGGAGCGCCGGGAACGATTGGAGCGTATGAGGACATTACGAAAATATTGATAATCAGCATTTTTAACGACCTAAACCTTTCTTATTCAGAAAGTACCGAAATCACTTATGATATTATAAACAGCGCCGAAGAAATTTTTGCAGTTGATGCAATCAGAGGAATCAGATGGATAATCGGGATAGGTGGTAAAAGGTATTTTAACAACACGGTACGGAAAATAAACGAACTTTTCAAGCAATATACAGTCAGTTAAGCGACGGATTTTCCGGGAAATGTTCCCAGATGGAATACTTTCCGCCCATCGACCGGACTGCCTGGGCCCACATTTTTTCTTCCTCGTTGTTTAGTAAATCGTCGATCAATGAATCGGCCACCAGCCACGAATTCTCGTTAATCTCTTCTTCCAACTGACCGGCCGACCACCCCGAATAGCCTAAGAAAAAGCGAACCTGAGACCGGCTAACCAATCCCAATTTGATCTGAGTTTTTAAGACTTCAAAATCGCCACCCCAGTATAAATTTTCTTTGACATGAATGCTTCCGGGAATGACTTCGCCAAGCGTATGAATAAAATAAACTGAATCGGTTCCAACCGGACCTCCAATGTGAATATCCGAATCAAACTCCGGGAAATCGGTAATTAAATCATCAATCGGGAAATCAACTTTTTTATTCAGAATAAATCCAACTGCACCATCGGTATCGCAGGATACCAAAATGATGATCGACCGGTTAAAATAGCTGCCGGATAAAAAAGGTTCGGCAATAAGTATATTACCTTGCCGGGGAGCTAGATGGTTCGACTCAATTCTAAATATGTTTTCGCTGTCCTTCATCAATTGTTCTTCATAATAGCAATATAAGCAATTTAAACATTCAATCAAACAGGATTAAATGTTTTTTTAACAAATAATTACAGCCGAATGTTTTTTTGGAAATTTAAAGATTCAGGATTCCGATCTCTCCGATGATTACAGATGATCTGGGTTGCTTTTGGGCGTGGCGCCTGGGAAACTACATAAAATCAACACAGAACTATTCTTCTTCCACAATAACATAAACATCTTCATTGGCCTTTTTCATAAAAAACTGCTCACGGGCAAATTTTTCGAGATTCTCATTATTCGTTTGAAGTTCGTGCAAACGGCGCTTGTCGTCTTCAATTTTATGTTTGTAAAAACTAACCTGATCCTGAAGAAGCGCTAATTCCTTCAGGTTCTTTTGATGCTGCCTCCAGTTGTTATCGTCGAAAAACATAATCCAGACAACAAATGCAGCAAACGAGATGGTGTACTTGTTGATAAAAAACTTAATAATTCTTATTCCTAAAGCTTTGTTGTCCATGACAATGATTTTCAACAAAAATACAGTTTTAAAAGAAAAAAAGAACGGGAAGTGAAAAAAACAAGGGGTTTCCTGTGCACAAAAAAACGAGGAAACTTAATCCTATTTGTCGAGAACAGAGGTTATCCATTTTTCTTAAAATCCACCAAAATGATTTACAGGTATTTTACCCAGCTTGCTTTGCTCCTGAACTTGTATTGTCCATATTTTTTGCATGGATAGTACAAAAGCAAAACTACGGCTGCCCAAATCAAATACACCAGCCAAAGCTCAATGCCACTTTCAACGCCCTTCGGTCTCCCAAAATTTCCGGAAGCAAAATCCATTTCTTTCCACGAAAATCCCTGAATAAAAAGAACAATAACTAACAAAGGATGAACAATATACCAATGAATCAAGTAGAAGAACAGCGGAGTTTTCCCATAAACCGACACGAATTTGGTGAATCGGTTTTCCAGTTGTTCAGCAAAAGCCAGAATCAGGAACATTATTCCCAATGTAAGTAAGCAAAACATAAGTGATGGCGGGTATTTCGTGACATTGACGAATAACAAAACGGTGAAAAGACCGCTTTTTTGCGCCGTCCACGAAACCGGATCTCCATAAACGTTGATGAACCGAAGGATAAAGAAAAATGCCAACGAAACTATCCCGATTTTCAGAAATACATTTTTTCTTTCGGATTGAGGATGTTTGAAAAGCATTCCAAATCCAAAACCGGCAAACAAAATACCCATCCAGGGAACAGGCGGGTAGCCAATAATAAGGGTCGTTTTTGGAGTGAGCGGAAGCGCGTTGGTTGAAAATAGCGGTGTAAGAATTGTCTTTAGCAACGAGTTGTCCTGCGGAGAAATTAGTGGCAATAGATTGTGCGTAAAAATGATAACTAAACCAATCGCCCCGATTAGGTTAGGCGATACTTTATTTAAGGCGCCCAGCAATATAAATCCAAAGCCAATAGCTGCAATTACCTGAAACAGATAAAGATGAAACCCCGGATCAAACCAAATTCCAAAGTTAATGATTGAAAATTCGAGTAGAATAAGCCATAAGCCCCGTTTCATCAAAAGTCTTCCCCATTGCTCTCTGCTTATGCCTCCTGACATCGAAAGAAAAGCAGAAGATCCGGCAAGAAAAACAAAAACCGGAGCACACAAATAGGTCACAATCCGGGTCAGAAAGATGCCTGCCGTTGTTGACGAAAGATCGGTTGGATTGTGGGTTACCGAATCAATGTGCATAAAATCACGAACATGGTCAAGCACCATGAGCATCATCACCAATCCACGGGTGAAATCGATGCTTGATATTCTTTTCATTCTCAACAATATTGATTCAAAACGAATGGCAATATAATGATTTTCGAAAGCAAAAACGCCGGACTAAATCCGGCGTTTCTCAATATCTCGCTAAAAGGTAGTTCTATTGTCGGGCTACTGTATCGGCAACCCTCACTTTGCTTCCGGGATAAACCTTTAGTGCTTCTTCCAAAATCTTAAGCGAAGTAGCTAAGTCTTCTTTTTTAAGCACATAAGCAATTCTAACCTCATCTTTTCCAACCCCGGGAGTTGTATAAAATCCTGAAGCCGGAGCCATAAATATGGTTTGGTTTTCGTATTCAAAATCGCTGAGCAACCAGGCACAAAACTTATCGGCATCATCAACCGGAAGACGTGCAACCGTGTAAAATGCGCCCATAGGTATCGGAGAATAAACGCCGTTGATACGGTTCAGCCCATCAACCAGGAATTTGCGCCGATCAACATATTCTTCATAAACGTCGTGCAAATATTCGCGATTATTTTCGAGCGAAGCTTCAGCAGCAATTTGCCCGATAAGCGGCGGACTTAAACGAGCCTGGCAAAATTTCATTACATTCTTTTTCAACGCTTTATTTTTAGTAATCAGCGCTCCTATTCGGATACCACATTCGCTGTAGCGTTTCGAAACAGAATCGATCAGCACCACATTTTGCTCGATACCAGCCAAATGAAAAGCCGAAATATACGGTGCCCCGGTGTAACAGAATTCGCGGTAAACTTCGTCGGAAAAAAGGTACAGATCATATTTCTTTACCATATCCCTGATTTGGTTCATTTCGCTACGGGTATATAAATATCCGGTAGGATTGTTCGGGTTGCAAATCATGATCCCTTTGGTGCGGGGTGTAATCAGTTTTTCAAATTCTTCCATCGGGGGCATTGCAAAACCCTCTTCAATTTTTGAAGGAATTGATTTGATGACGGCACCGGCCACAATAGCAAACGCTGTGTAGTTTGCATAAGCAGGTTCAGGGACGATGATTTCGTCGCCCGGATCGAGACAAGCCAAAAAAGCAAAGGTCACCGCCTCCGATCCTCCCGAGGTAATGATTATATCGTCGGCAGTAACATCAATATTAAATGTGTGATAGTACGCCGCCAGTTTTTCACGAAATGATTTGATTCCTTCACTTGGAGAGTACTCCAGAATTTTCCGGTCGATATTCCGGATGGCATCAATTGCATTTTGAGGTGTTGGCAGGTCTGGCTGACCAATGTTTAAATGATACACTTTCCGCCCCATTTCCTTGGCTTTGTCAGCTAAAGGAACCAATTTCCTGATGGGGGAATCAGGCATCAAATTACCTCGTTCCGATGTAATAGGCATATCTTAAGAATAAATTAACAGTAGGCTGGCAAATATACGATTATCAGTTTTAAATAAAAATTTTAAAAAATAGATGGATATGAAATTTTAACAGCTTAATAACTTTCAAATTCAAACCGTTACTCCAAAAATAATTCTGTTTTATTTCAGACCCTCAAAAAACAACGGGCATTCAGCAAAAATTACTTGTATTTTATCATGTTTTCCAAATTCATTAAGGGTTACTTTTGAATCATTAGAAATCAATTTAAAACAATAAACGATGATTATTGGGGTCCCAAAAGAAATCAAAAATAATGAAAACCGCGTAGCTGTAACTCCTGCCGGAGTAGCAGAATTGGTTAAAAACGGACATGTTGTTTATGTTCAGGCAACCGCCGGGATGGGTAGTGGATTTGGCGATGAAGATTACATTCACGCAGGCGCAAAAATGCTTCCAACCATTGAGGAAGTTTATGCTATTGCCGAAATGATTATCAAGGTAAAAGAGCCCATTGAATCAGAATATAAACTGATTAAGGACGGTCAGGTATTATTTACTTATTTCCACTTTGCATCAAACAAACCACTTACCGATGCAATGATTGCTAGTAACGCAATTTGCCTGGCCTACGAAACAGTTGAATTGCCAGACCGTTCGCTGCCATTACTTGTTCCGATGTCGGAAGTTGCCGGGCGTATGTCGATTCAGGAAGGTGCCAAATACCTTGAAAAAACATTCGGCGGATACGGAGTTTTACTCGGCGGCGTTGCTGGCGTTCCACCCGCAAAGGTATTGATTATTGGTGGCGGTATTGTTGGTACCGAAGCTGCTAAAATGGCTGGTGGCCTTGGCGCTGACGTGACTATCGTTGATGTTAGCCTGAAACGCCTGCGTTACCTCGATGACATTATGCCTGCCAATGTGAAAACACTGATGAGCAATGAATACAATATTCGTGAGATGGTGCGTAATTCAGACGTAATTATTGGTGCTGTACTTATTCCGGGCGCCATTACTCCTAAATTAGTAACCCGCGATATGATTCCGACGATGAAACCAGGTACTGTTTTAGTTGACGTCGCTGTTGACCAGGGAGGTTGCTTCGAAACGACTGTACCTACAACCCACGATCATCCGACCTATGTTATCGATCATGTTATTCACTATTCAGTGGCCAACATGCCAGGGGCTGTACCACGTACTTCAACGTTAGCTTTAACCAATGCTACTTTACCATACGCCATACAGATAGCAAACAATGGATGGAAAAAAGCTTGTCTGGATAGCGAACCTTTACGAAAGGGATTGAATGTTGTAAAAGGCAAAGTTGTATATAAAGGTGTTGCTGAAGCCTTTGATCTTGCCTACGAAGATGTTCAGACTATATTATAATCCTGAAGAAACCCCGTTTATAGCGGGGTTTTGCTTTTTCAAAATAGATATACCACTTGCAGTAAGGATCCGATCTTTTAAGAAAGATCGGATCCTTTGTTTTCACACCTACGTTTTCTTCAATTAAAAAACATATTTTCCTATTTTTGCAGCTTCATTTTAATACAAGTCAATAAAATAACCTGATATGGAAATCCCAAGCAAGTACAACCCTGCCGAAGTTGAAGACAAATGGTACAAATACTGGATGGAAAACAAATTTTTTCATTCTGAACCTGATGAACGCGAACCTTATACCATTGTCATTCCTCCGCCAAACGTCACGGGTGTGCTACACATGGGTCACATGCTCAACAATACCATTCAGGATATTTTAACCCGCCGCGCCCGCATGTTGGGCAAGAACGCCTGCTGGGTGCCGGGAACCGACCACGCTTCGATTGCTACTGAAGCCAAAGTGGTGGGCAAATTGAAAGATCAGGGCATTTCGAAATTCGATTTGACCCGCGAAGAATTCCTGAAACATGCCTGGGAATGGACGCACAAACATGGTGGAATCATCCTCGAACAGTTGAAAAAGCTGGGCGCTTCGTGCGATTGGGATCGCACGGCTTTCACTATGGACGAGCCTCGCAGCGTTTCGGTAATCAATGTATTTGTCGATTTGTACAACAAAGGACTGATCTATCGCGGGGTGCGTATGGTGAACTGGGACCCGGCTGCAAAAACAGCTTTGTCCGACGAAGAAGTGATTTTTAAGGAAGTACAAAGTAAACTGTACTATTTAAAGTACAAGATAGAAGGAGAAGATGGTTTTGTTACTATAGCGACAACAAGGCCAGAGACTATACTGGGAGACACTGCTGTATGCGTAAATCCTGCAGATGAACGTTTTTTGAGATTAAAGGGGAAAAGAGTACTTGTCCCACTAATCAACCGTTCAATTCCGATCATTGAGGACGAATACGTGGACATGGAATTCGGTACCGGTTGCTTGAAAATCACTCCGGCTCACGATGTGAACGATTACGAAATCGGGCTGCGTTTCAACCTGCCAAGCATCGACATTTTCAATGACGACGGTACATTGAGCGAAAAAGCAGGTTTGTTTGTGGGCGAAGATCGCATGGTTGTTCGCGAAAAGATTATGGTCGATCTGGAAGCGGCCGGAAATGTTGCCAAGGTAGAAGATTACGTGAATAAAGTGGGCTTCTCGGAACGCACTCATGTGCCAATCGAACCCAAATTGTCGGCGCAATGGTTCCTGAAAATGGAAGAATTGGTGAAACCAGCTTTGGCAAACGTGATGGACGACACCATCATGTTCCACCCGCCGAAATTCAAAAATATTTACCGCCACTGGATGGAAAACATCAAGGATTGGTGTATCAGCCGCCAGTTGTGGTGGGGTCACCGCATTCCGGTGTATTACCTGGCCGACGGTGGTTTTGTAGTTGCTGAAACCGACGAAAAAGCGCTGGCTCTGGCGAAAGAAAAAACCGGTAACTTCGCTTTGACTATGGCCGACCTGCATCAGGATGAAGATGTTCTCGACACTTGGTTCTCGAGCTGGTTGTGGCCAATCTCGGTGTTCGATGGCGTTCGCGATCCTGAAAACAAGGAAATTCAATACTATTACCCAACCAACGATTTGGTAACTGCCCCCGACATTATTTTCTTCTGGGTAGCCCGAATGATCATTACCGGTTACGAATATCGCGATCAGTTCCCGTTCAAAAATGTGTATTTCACCGGGATGGTACGCGACAAACTTCGCCGGAAAATGTCGAAATCGCTGGGTAATTCACCCGATCCGCTCGATTTGATTGCCACGTATGGCGCCGACGGTGTTCGCGTGGGTATGTTACTTTGTTCACCTGCCGGTGGCGATTTGCTGTTCGACGAAAGTTTGCCACAGCAAGGTGCCGGTTTCGTGACCAAAATCTGGAACTCGTTCCGTTTGGTGAATGGCTGGGAAGTGGACAACAAGATTCCGCAGCCCGAACATTCGAAGCTGGCCATTGCCTGGTTCCGTGAAAAATTCAGCCAGATTGTGGAACAAACCGACGACCATTTCGATAAATTCCGTATTTCGGACGCACTGATGAGCGTTTACACCACCGTTCGCGACGAGTTCTCAGGCTGGTTGCTTGAGATGGTGAAACCCGCCTATCAGCAACCAATCGATGGCAAAACTTATGAAGAACTGATCGATATTTTCGACGACGTATTGCGTTTCCTGCATCCGTTTATGCCGTTTGTTTCCGAAGAAATATGGCAGTTGCTGAAAGAGCGCAAACAGGGTGAAAGTATCATGATTTCGGCATGGCCAAAATCAACCGGCTACGACGAAGACATGATCAGCCGCTTCGAAGACGTAAAAGAAGCCATCGCCGGAATGCGCACTATCCGCACCAAAAACAACATTCCGAATAAAGACCAGATTGAACTGGCGGTGATTCCGGGCGACAAAGGTTATGCGTCGGAATTCAACGCGGTGCTGGTTAAAATGGGTAATCTTTCGACCATGAACGAAGTTTCAGAAGAAGTAAAACTGGCTGCTTCGTTCCTGGTAAAATCGACCACTTTCTATGTGCCGCTTGGTGCTACCATCGATGTGGAAGAAGAACTGAAAAAACTTCAGGCCGAATTGGATTACACCAAAGGCTTCCTTGCCTCGGTTATGAAAAAACTAAGCAACGAACGCTTTGTAAGCAGCGCTCCTGAAGCTGTTGTGGCCACCGAACGGGCCAAACAAGCTGACGCCGAAGCCAAAATCAAAGTATTGGAAGACCAGATTGAAAGCTTGAAGTAAGTATATTCGAGATATAAAAAGAAAGCCGGTTCTACACTGAACCGACTTCTTTTTTCAGAAAACAAAAGGCCAATGATCATTTTGTTTTTACTAATTCAAACTCAACTCTACGATTCAAGGCGCGTCCCTCTTCGGTGTCATTGGTAGCAGCAGGATTTGCCTTTCCTAAACCTTTTTGTAACTCAATCCGGTTCTTTTTAATTTTAGCCGACACGATGGCATTAACAACCGAGTTCACGCGTCTTTTTGAAAGACTCAGGTTATAAGCGTCAGAGCCTCTCGAGTCGGTGTAGCCGGATGTAACTCTTACTTTGTAATTGCTATTCTCTTTCAAAAGTTTAACCACTTTATCTATTTTGACTCTTTCAGAAGCTTTGAACATCGATTGGTTTGAATCGAAATAAACCGGCTCAACTTTCATGTTTTCAGCTTCAAGTTCTTCCGCTGTCTTTTCTTTTGGGCAGCCGTTGTTTTCCTTCACTCCCGAAACGGTTGGACATTTGTCCAGGTAGTCAGCAATTCCGTCGCCATCGGTATCAACCGGACAACCTTTTGCATCAACTTTTGCGTCTTTGGGAGTGTCGGGGCACTTGTCCTGATAATCAGCAACGCCATCGCCGTCGGTATCAATAGGGCAACCTTTTGCGTCAACTTTCACGCCTTTCGGTGTGTCGGGGCATTTGTCATCTTTATCAGCAACGCCGTCGCCATCAGCATCGGGGCAGCCTTTCAGCGAAGTCAAACCTGCAACAGTTGGGCAATTGTCCATGTAATCGGCAACACCATCTCCATCGGTATCGATTGGGCAACCATTGGCATCAACAGCCACACCTGCCGGAGTATTCGGGCATTTGTCTTTTCTGTCCGGAACGCCATCCATGTCCGAATCTTTTGCTTTTCCAAAGTCGAATTCAATTCCAAGCGTGGCTTTTAGGAAGTTGTCGCGCACTTTCCCGGTATTTCCGGCGACTTCAATTCCGTTGATGTAGCCAGCGTCAACATACAATGCGGTGCTCGGCGAAACGTAGTATTTACTGCCAATGCCAACATTGAAATTTACTCCCGACGCAGAGTTGTCTTTCAGGACGCCAGGTCCGGCATAAATGTATGGTCTGAATTTGTTCGTTTCGTTGCTTAATTTCAAACGAAGATCGAGGGCTGGGTTAAAAAAATCGAGGTTGTTATCGAGCTTCGAATGAAATAAACCCGCATTACCTTTCAACATCAGGTCGAAACGTGAACTGAGGTATCTGCTCAGGTAAAGTTCAGGAGTAAAACCTGCACCATCCTGATTTATAGTTCTATAAACTCCAGCACCAGCTCCAAGCCCCCATTTTCTATCAGATGTTTGGGCAAAGGTCGAGCTAAGCAGCAGGCTTGCTGCTACTAAAAGTAAAAATTTTTTCATGTGTATATTTTTTTTGTTCTTTTAATGCCACATGGAATTCGCATGATTAGGAAATATTCATTTCGAATGGTGTTTCCTGAAATCATGCTCATCTCATCAGTAAAAAATTTGATTTTTAATTGTCTGATGAAACTAACATGCTGACTTCAATTGCTTTTGATGGCAACATATTCGTTCCATGATCTGTTTTTTTGTTTTTGAAGAGATATTAAGCAAGAAGATCGGAGCCGACAGAAATTATAAAATCAATACGGGAAACAGGAACCTGGCGACATCCGAACTTCTTTGTTTGCTGCTGTGATTATTAGAGCTTAAATGTTAAGCCAAATTTTCCTCCTGAAAAGGCATTTCCACCGCCAAATTCAAGGTTTAAAGCAATTTTGTTGGTGATGTAATAACGTCCTCCAACTTGTGCACCGAGCCCCATACCTGAGGAATGCGAACCTTGGTAACTGTCAGGCGAACTCCAGATGTAGAAGCCCAGGTTCAGTCCGGCGTAAAAATCCCAGTTTTTAGGAATCGATAAGGCATGGTTAAAATGGTAATTTCCGTTGCCCGAGATTCCAATCACATTGTGGTCGTAATAGTAGCCATCCCATCTGTCGCGGTAGCCACGGTACGAGAGTTCGCCGCCAAGCGAAATATCCTTGTGAACTCCGTAATCGAATCCCAGATAAACCGGGGTACCCCATGACGAGAACCCGACTCCGGCGTTAAGTTGCGATTTTCCTTTCGGAAGGGCGTACTGGGCAAAAGTTAATTGGCCCAGAAACAGTAGAACCGATAGTATTACTAATTGCTTTTTCATGTTACATTGTTTAAAAGTTTAACCGAATTGATTGATTGTGATATAAAAAGTGTTTCTGTTTTGCAATTATTTCAGGGAACCTTGTTCAGCCTGATTGATCATTTGTTGGTTAGCCGTAATGTATATTTCAACCCTGCGGTTTTTGGCACGACCGTCGGCTGTCGCATTGTCGGCAACCGGTTCGTCAAAAGCTTTTCCTTCAGTTTTCATGCGGGCCATCGCCACACCGGCGTTGTTCAGGAAAGTGGCTACCGAAGCGGCACGATCGTTAGAAAGCTTGACATTCACATCGCGGGTTCCAACGTTGTCGGTGTGTCCGTAAATGGTAACATCTGTTTCGGGTGTTTCCTTTAGCGATGCTGCAAACTTGGTAAGCGCAGTCTTTGAGCTTTCGCTTAAGTTACTTTTGCCAGTCTGGAATAAAATACCGCTCTCAAAAGTTACTTTAATCGCCTGTAAGTTGTTCGCGTCGGTCACAGATTCAACCTGTGCACCTTCGATTTTTTCAAGCTCAGCTTTTTGCTTATCCATTTTTTTGCCGATCAACACACCGGCACCAGCACCAACAGCTCCACCAACGGCTGCGCCAATTGCTGCGCCTTTACCTTTTCCGGCCAATGCGCCAATTCCGGCACCAATCAGTGCACCACCGGCACCTCCTAACAAACCACCTTTTGTAGAATTCTTAGTTGTAGAACAACTGCTTAATAGCAATCCGCTGCAGAGGATTAACGCTACTATTTTATTTAAATGTCTCATAATAAAATGATTTAAATAATTAATGAATCGTTGAGTTTGTCTGAAATAACTAATACAAAGAACTCAATGTTCAGTCTATCCTGAAAATTTTTCGGCTAAACATCGTCTGAACATCGATCTATACAATATCTATACATTTTCTGTAAGTTCTATTAATTCAGGCCAATACCTATCTAAAAAAAATATTATTTATTCTGTAAAATTTTATCCTTCCATTATACCCCAACGCAGAACGTCTGGATGTTTTTAAAGTGAAAATGCCTGGCGGTGTACTAAACATTCGCTTTTTAACGGAACAAAAAAGCTACATTTGAACAGTAAATGGTTACACAAAAACACGAATCCAATTTAAATGAGCAATTCAAAAATTCTGTTGGTTGATGACGAACCTTTGAATCTTAAGCTGTACGACAAAATGCTTAAGGAACACAACTTCGTTATAACCACCGCAACAAACGGACAGGAATGTCTCGACCGGGTGTGTGAGGAATTTCCGGATTTAATTATTCTCGATTGGAATATGCCGGTTATGGATGGCATCGACGCGCTGGAAACGCTGAAAAAGGATAGCTCGACCAAAGATATTCCGGTATTAATGGTTACGGGAGTGATGACTTCTTCGGAAGATTTGGCTTATGCGATGACGGTTGGTGCGGTCGATTTTTTGAAGAAGCCCTTCGATAAGCAGGAACTGAATGCCCGCGTGAGAAATATTTTGCTGTTAAATGAATCGATAAATGCGTTGAAAAGCCAGAATACACTGCTCGAAGACAAAAACTTGTTTATCACTTCGTTGTTCGAAAGTATTCCGCATCCGGTAACGTATTATTCGCCGGAAGGAGTATTACTCATGTGCAATCATTGTTTCGAGGAAATCACCGGTGCTGAAAAGTCGGAGTTGATTGGGAAAACGGTTTACCGCCATTTTAACAATGATGAGGTTGCGTTTCACATTCAGAAAGACATGGAGTTAATTCAAACCAAATCAACAGTAACTTACGAAAAGAATGGGTTTTCGGAAAAGAAGACTTACCTGATTTCAAAAAATTTGGTTTTCGACAGGCAGGATCAGCCAACAGGAATCATTTCGGTATTTACTGACGTATCGGAAATTAAGCGGGCGAATGAAGAAATAATCAATACTAAAAAGGCTGAATTGATTTCAGGAACAATAAAATTGATGAATGTCAATGAACTGAACCGCAATATGATAACTGATTTGCAGAAGCTTTTCCCATTGACAGGAAAAGATGGTCAGGATTTAATCCGCCAGATTGAAAACAAATACAAGCTGGCTGTGAACGACCAAATATGGAGTGATTTCGAAAGTAAGTTTGAACACGCTTTCGACTCTTTTCTCAAAGCTTTACTCGACAAGTTCCCGACGCTCACGCCCAATGAACGTAAGTTATGCGCTTTGTTAAGGTCAGGGCTTTCGTCGAAAGACATTGCCATGCTTACATTTCAGAATCCGCAAAGTGTTGATGTGGCTCGGTACCGCCTGCGCAAAAAATTAAATCTGGCGAGCGACGAAAATCTGATCGACTTTTTGCTTGCCATTGAATAACGAATTGATTCAGGTAAAAGCCTAAAAGAAACATTCCAGACTTTTAAAAACAAACGAAAATGAAGGGTTTGAAGAGAATTACTGATTTTATCCCCAAACGATTGATTACCACAACTATTCTGATGGCCTCGATTCTGGTTTTGATTGTTGTGCTCATCGTTAGTTTAATAACTGAAAAAAGCAGGATTCAGGCCGCACTCGACCTTTCGCAACGCAACCGGGAGCAGTTACTCCGAACTGAGAATGTTACGCAATCGCTGGTGGTGACTGAAGCCCGGTTTAAAGAATACTGCACTACTTTTGAAAAGGCCGTTTTTGATGATTACCAGCTACAGGTTAAATCGCTTACCGAAAATATCGTTGCACTACAGCAGCTTTTTAATAAAAATGCCACGGGCAACGACGGAAAAATTACCGAAATATTTGACGAAAAAACAAAAGAAGCGGATGTTTACATGAAGCTACGCCTGGCAACTGATTCGCTCATCTTTTCTGTTGGAAATCTGCGGGAAAACCAGGTGGAGTTGGAGAAGTATATTGGAAGTCAGTCGGATCCCAGAATTGATACATTAAGCGTTACTGCAACCAAAGAAAGCTATAAAAAGGGATTGTTTGGCAAGCTAAAAAGTGCCCTCATTGGCGAGAAAGTCAAGGAAAATGTAATTACAAGGCTCAGGATACAATCCGACAAAGAACTCGAAAAGTCCAAAATAAGAGATGCAGTTATGAGGGCGCTTGAAGCGAATAAGACAACGGTTTCGGCGGCCAAGTTTAACGAGCTGGTTCAGAAATCAATGGAGCTGAAAGAAAGTGAACTGAAGTTAATTCAAATCAATAACAGCCTGATTGCTCAAATTCAGAATCTTGTGGAAGACATCAAGATTAGCATTCGAAATCAGGAAGCAAAATACAACAATGTTTTCCTGAAATCGGTACAGCATTCAACCAATCTTTTGCAGAATATCCTGATTGTATTAATGATAGTTGCATTTGCCCTGGCAATTTATATTATGCTTCTGGCATACCGAAACGATAAGTTTCAGGACAATATTATATCGTTGAATGCGAAGATTTTGAAAGATTCAATCGAAAAGGATAAATTCTATTCCATCGTAAGTCACGACATCATGAATCCGTTCAATGCCTTGCTTGGATTTAGTAAAATTCTGAAAGAAGCAGTAAAAGAAGGTGACCAGAAAGAGGTTGAAGAATGTTCGGTCATTGTGCATCAATCTGCCGAGCGAATTTCAAACTTGCTACAGAATCTGTTGGTTTGGTCGAGGGTTCAAAACGGGAAAATCCAGTTTGCACCACAAAATCGCAATGTCAATCACCTGGTGTCGGAGGCAATGGCGATAGTGGCACCAATTGCCAGGAATAAAACTATCAATCTAAATTGGAATGTATTAGGAGAAATAGATGCCGAGTTTGACAAAAATATGATTACCTCGGTGCTCCAGAATCTCGTAACAAACGCCATAAAATTTACACCCAAAGGTGGCGAAGTTAAAGTATCCGCTTCTTCTGACTCATCGAAACTGAAAGTGGTAGTTTCGGATAATGGCGTTGGAATGAACGAAGAGCAGCTTTCCAAATTGTTCAGGCTGGATAAGGCGTCGTCATCAAAAGGAACCGACGAAGAAACAGGTACCGGACTTGGGCTTATTATTGCCAGGGAATTCATTGAAAAGCACAACGGGCAAATATGGGCCGAAAGCGAAGTCGGGAAAGGAAGCAAGTTCTGTTTTGATATTCCTCTTGGCAGATAAAAACAAAGAGGCGGAAAGTTTTAAGTTTTTCGCCTCTTTATTGTATCAATCATCGTCGTCTTTTCCCTGAGTGAAGAATGCCGCATGTACCGGCGCCGGGCATTTGCTGTCGGACCCGTGAATGGCAGCCCAAATCACTTCATTGAACTGGGCATCAGGAATCCGGTCTTCTTTGCTGAAATCGAATTTTTCGCTTAATCTCGACAACTTCCCAACGTCCTTATTTTTCATATTTAAATCAATTTGATTGGGTAACGATTTAAATGCCGGGTGATTTGCGGTTTTATCGAAGCAGCGCCAAAGTGGTTCGGCTGAAGCATCGTATTGGCTCATTGGGGGTAAGCCCAAAACCAGTTCAATGGTGCGAAGTGCAGATGAAGTCGAATACATCGTATGATCGACAAAACCTTGCTTGACAAATCCACCGGCAACGTAAGCTGTCGAGCGATGTGCATCCACATGGTCAGGTCCGTTTTGTGCATCATCTTCAACCATAATGATCAGACTTTCGTTCCAGATCGAAGAATGACTCAGGTATTCAACAAACAAGCCGCAAGCCAGATCATTATCGGCTGCATGAGCTTTGGGCGTTGGTTTTCCGGCACGTAATCCTTCGGTATGGTCGTTTGCAAACCTGATTGTGTTAAGCTGTGGAACCTTCCCCGCTTTCAGCATCGTTTCAAAATCTTTCTTCCACATGGAGAAGCGTGACGTGTCGCGAATACTTAATTCAAACCCGGTATAGCCCGGCAAAAAATGATCGACCAAAGCCGGAATGTTTGCCTTATAAGGATCGGAAACAAATTCGCCATAACTGCGGTACGAAACACCCATTCGCTTGCATTGATCCCAAAGAAATACTTTGCTGTTGGCTGTTTCTATTTCAGATTCTCCGGGGTATGAACCTCCTCTTCCGCCATAGCTGGTTGGCCAGTTTTTTTCGAGATAATCAGTAGCATAAGCGCCCATTGTCCAGTTATGACCGTCGGCGCTTACTTCGCCATCGACATAAAAATTATCGAGAAGTACAAATTGTTTGGCTATTGCATGAAGGTTTGGCGTTACTTTCCTGCCAAAAAGGACGAGGGTTGAATCTCCGTTTCCTTCAGTCATATCGCCCAGAACCTGGTCGTAAGTGCGGTTTTCTTTGATCACATAAAATACATACTTAATAGGCGACGGTTCGCCAACTTTCATCGGAATTGGGTTGCCTTCTTCTCCTGAAGAAACCATTTCCTTTGCTTTGTGGTAAGGCGTATTGTCGTAAACGGCTTTCGAAAAAATGCCAAGTTGCTGATCGTTAGGCTTTCCAAAACATTGCAGAGTTCCACGGAATAGTCCGCCAATGTATTGCACCTTCATTTTTTTGTTACTGATCTCTTTGTGGTGCTCAACTTCCTCTTCCTTGGCAATCGGGCTTGGTCCGTAAGGATTTGCCTTCGATGTGATACCTTTCCCGTTGGCCACAAAAACCGAATTGTTAATTACCCGAACACTGGTTGGATACCAGGCCGTAGGGATAAATCCTTTGCTGAAACTTTTCCCGGGCTGACTCACATCAAAAACAGCCAGACAATTGTTGTCGGCATTGGCGATATAGAGTGTTTTCTCGTCGCCGCTCAAAGCAACAGCATTGGTGGTTGAACCTGAGGGAGAATCGGGGAACAATGCCGAATTCAGAATTTCAATTACCCGGTTTTCCGCCGTCGAGATGACTGATACCGAATTGTCGTTGGCATTGCAAACAAACAGGTATTTCCCGTTTTTAGTGATACACAAATCGTTTGGATTATCGCCAACCGGAATCCAGCCAGCCATTTGTTGCTTGCGGGTATCAAATTTCACCACTTTGTCGCAACCCCAGCAGGTAGCATACAGCATTTTGTTGTCGCTCGACAAAACGCAAGTGTAGCCTTCGCCTCCCAGCGGAAATTGCGACTTGACCTTCTTCTCTGTTAAGTCGTAAACATACAGCGAGTTATTTTCTTTGGTCACGGTGTACAGGAACTTCTGCTCGTCGTCAACAGCAATTCCGGCAATCGAAATCTTTTCAGGCCAGGGTTTGCCAATCGTCAAGGTGTCAAAAGGCTCCAGTTTGTTGTTCTTTACCCCAAAGCGAACAATCCAGTTGTCGTTTCCTCCTGAAGCATAGAGATATTTCCCGTCTTTGGAAAAAGTTAGCCCAAGCCAGCTTTTTCTCATCACAACTGAATCAAGGAGTTGCATTTTCTCAGCATCGATCAGGTGAATTCCCTGATCGCTTTGTCCGTTGTTGGTTACAGCCAGTAGTTTTCCTGAAGGAGAAACAGCCATATTCAGAGGCAAATCGCCCAAAGGCATCAGTTTTCCAACAGGCGAAAGTTTCCATCCGTTGGGTAATTTGACCTGCTGCGGAATTATTTTATTCGGCTGGGCTAAAACCTGATGCACGAATCCAAATGCAAAACCTGCTAAATACAAGGTTCCAATAAGTTTTTTAAATATATTCATTGTGCTGTTTTCTTACGTTTTATAATTTCAATATTTTGAGGTATAAAAGTGGCGAATAGATCAAAGTAATCAAACTTTAACGATTAAGTTCTGATTAAAATTAGACAAAGGACTATTTTACAAGCTCTTTTTGGAGCGATTCCAGCGTTTTGCCTTTGGTTTCTACATAAAAGAATTTGACAACAAAGAACTGAAGCAACATCATAGCGGCAAAAAATAAGAACGGATAACCTCCTGATTTCTCAGCCATTACCGGGAATGTCCAGGATACAACGGCTGCCATTGCCCAGTGGGTAAAACTGCCGAGCGCCTGCCCCTTCGACCTTACCGAATTTGGAAATACCTCGCTGATATATACCCAGATAACAGCACCCTGTGAAAAGCCAAAAAATGCAATGTAACCAATTAAAAGCCAAACCAATAAATTTTGGTGACTATTGGTGAAGAAGATGAATGCCACACCAGCCAACGAACTGGCCGTTCCGATTGATCCGATGAGCAACAAGAGTTTACGACCAACTTTGTCAATAATAGTCATTGCCAGCATAGTGAAAATCAAATTGGTAGCGCCAATAGCAACGCTTTGCAAATCGCCCGACACTTTGCTAAACCCGGCTTGCGCAAAAATATCGTTCAGGTAATACAACAAGCCATTTATTCCTGACAACTGGTTAAACATAGCGATTGACACTGCCAGAAAAATTGGCAAACTGAATTTTTTACTGAAAAGAAGTTCCTTCCCATTTCGTCGTTCAATCGCTATCGACTCCTGAATTTCAGCAATTTCCTTTTCAATAAATTCTTCACCGGTTATTTTCAAAACCGCGCGGGCTTCGTCAACCAATCCCATTTTTATCAGCCAGCGCGGGCTTCGCGGAATAAAAAACAACGTGACGAAAAACAAGACCGACGGAATGGCCATTACACCCAGCTTCCAGCGCCATTCGGCTTCGCCAAGTTCGAAAAGCCCCACCAGGTAGTTCGAGAAATAGGCCATCAAGATACCCAAGACCACATTAAACTGGAACATTCCGACCAACCGACCACGAAATTTTGCAGGTGCAATTTCGGCAATATACATGGGCCCAACAACCGAAACACCGCCTACGGCAATTCCGCCCAGGAAACGGAAAAACAACAACGCCCCCCAATTAAAGGCGAAAGCACATCCCAAGGCCGAGAGCGCATAAAATGCTGCCAGGAAAAAAAGAACCTGGCGACGCCCGTATTTGTCAGCAGGTTTTCCAACAACTATGGTGCCTATTATAGTACCTATCAGCGCAATAGCGACTGTAAAACCAAGCCAAAATTTATCCAGATTGAAAAGTTTTTCCAATGCCGAAGTCGCTCCTGAAATAACAGCGGTATCGAATCCAAAAAGGAATCCACCCAAGGCAGCTGTTAATGTTATAAAAATCAGTCGTTTATTGAGAGTCATGCTGAAGAATTTTTGTTTACGGTTTCTTTCAAATTTAGTAAATAATGCTTTTATACGGGGTCCGAGCGATTTAAATTTCCAGTTCCACAGAAACAGGCCATTTGTTAAAAGAAGTTAAATGTCATAAAAACCATGTTTTCAACTAAATGGTCAATAAGGGTAAATGGTCATTCAACTGTTTTATAATCGTATTTGCGGAAGTTTTTTTTCATAAGTTTGTTTCGGTTTTAAGACTTTAGGGGATTAAAACATAGAAGGGCAGGAATAATTCCTGTCCTTTTTCTTTTTACCATTTCTTTTGCCTTTCACTCAGCAATAATCAGATTGGTTGTGTTTATCTTTGCAAAAACACATCTGATAAACTCAAAATAGCTATGACATTAATTAAATCAATATCTGGTATCCGCGGAACGATTGGCGGGCAACCTGGTGAAGGACTAAGTCCGCTTGACGTGGTAAAATACACCGCAGCTTATGCCGAGTGGGCCAAGCAACAACATCCGGGGCAATTAATTACAATCGTTGTTGGCCGCGACGCCCGAATTTCCGGTCCAATGGTTAAATCTCTGGTCGTTGCAACACTTTCGGGAATGGGTTGCATGGTAGTCGATTTAGGTTTGGCAACTACGCCAACAACCGAAATTGCAGTGAAAGAAGAATCAGCGCAGGGAGGTATTATACTGACAGCCAGTCACAACCCCAAACAATGGAATGCGCTGAAACTGCTCAATCAGGATGGCGAATTCCTGAATGCTGCTGAAGGCGCCAAAGTCCTTGAAATTGCAGAACAGGAAGCTTACCAGTTTGCCCAGGTTGATGATTTAGGCGAAATATTCGAAAAAGATTATACCGACATTCACATTCAACAGGTGCTCGATTTGGAACTGGTTGATGTGGAAGCTATCCGCAACGCAAACTTCAAAGTTGCCATTGACGCTGTAAATTCCGTGGGCGGAATTGTGATTCCCCGCTTGCTGAAAGCATTGGGTGTGAATGAGGTTATTGAAATTAATTGCGAGGCAACCGGCCATTTCGCCCATACACCCGAGCCACTTCCGGAGAATTTAGTTGAAACCTCAGAAATAATCCGGAATTCGGGAGTTGATGTTGGTTTCGTGGTCGATCCGGATGTTGACCGCCTGGCAATTATCAGCGAAGACGGCTCAATGTTTAACGAAGAATATTCGCTGGTTTCCATTGCCGATTATGTGCTGAGCCAAACTCCGGGCAATACAGTGTCGAATTTATCATCGTCGCGGGCGTTGCGCGATGTCACCGAAAAACGCGGTGGAAGTTACTCAGCAGCCGCAGTTGGCGAAGTTAATGTGGTTGCGAAAATGAAAGCCACCAATGCAGTTATTGGCGGCGAAGGAAATGGCGGAATCATTTATCCTGAATCGCACTATGGCCGCGATTCGCTGGTGGGCGTTGGTTTGTTTCTGAGCCTTTTGGCAAATTCAGGTCTGAAATGTTCAGAATTACGCAAAACCTATCCCGACTATTTCATCTCGAAAAATAAAATTGAATTGACTCCAGGCATCGACGTGGATGGCATTTTAGTGAAAATGAAGCAAAAATACCAGCACGAGCAGGTTACCGATATTGATGGTGTGAAAATTGACTTTGCTGACCGCTGGGTTCATTTGCGCAAATCGAATACCGAGCCTATTATCCGGATTTATGCCGAAGCTCCTTCAATGGCGGAAGCCGATCAGTTGGCTCAAACGATCATACAGGATATCAAAAGCCTGATAGCTTAGTCGTAAAAAAGGATCCGATCTGTCGAGAAAGATCGGATCCTTTTTGTTTTTAGCTATGTGAAAGTTATTTATACGCTTCCGCTCCCGAATCCAGGAATTTTTTGAACGCTTCAATGTTCAAGTCGTAAGCACGGGGCGAAACGAGTAAATTCCCGTCCGAATCGAGAATGACGTAATATGGCTGAGAGTTGGTATTGAACTTTTCGGTTTGGATTTCAGCATTTTTCTTGCCCAAAAGTTTCACCTGTTTTCCTGATTTATTGGTGTACCATTCGTTTTGAGGCATTTCAATCACTTTGTCGTCAACGTAAAGCGCCACCAAGACGAAGTTCTCACGCAGGCGTTTCAACACTTCCGGATCGCTCCAAACGCGGTTTTCCATTTCGCGGCAATTGGTGCAGCCATGTCCGGTGAAATCCACAAAAATCGGCTTTTTCAATTCTTTCGAAACTTTCAGCGCCTGGTCAAAATCGAAATAACCTTGCAAACCGTGCGGAAGTTTAAGCCGGTCGGCGTATTTAGGTTGCTCGGTTAAATTTCCTTTGGCAACAAACACTCCGCCACCTTGGTTTTCGCGAACAATGGCATTGATGTCAAAGTCCTGTGTTTCGGTTGGCGGCAACCAGCCCGAAATAGCTTTCAATGGCGCGCCAAAAAGTCCGGGAATAAGGTAAACCACAAAGGTGAACGTGGCTATAATCAGCAATAAGCGAGGGAATGATTTCACCACGGGGTAATCGCTGTCGTGCGGGAATTTAATTTTTCCGAGCAGATAAAAGCCCATCATGGTAAAAATCACAATCCAGAAACCAAGATAAACTTCGCGGTCGAGAATTCCCCAATGATACGTTTGATCGGGAACATTCAGGAATTTAAGGGCAAAAGCCAACTCGATAAAACCAATCACCACTTTTACTGAATTAAGCCATCCGCCCGATTTTGGCATTTTATTCAGCCAGCTCGGAAAGAACGCAAACAGCGTAAACGGAATGGCAAAGGCCAGCGAGAAGCCGAGCATACCAACAACCGGCTTCAGAATTTGGCCACCAACAGCCTGAACGACAACCGTTCCAACAATTGGTCCGGTACACGAGAACGATACCAGAACCAGAGTAAAGGCCATAAAAATAGTTCCCATAATTCCGCCCTGATCTTCGTGCTGAACGCTTTTGTTGATCAGCCAGCTTGGCATTACGATTTCGAAGTAGCCAAAAAACGATGCGGCAAACACCACAAAAATCAGGAAAAAAAGAACGTTCGGAATCCAATGCGTACTCAGCCAATTGCCAAAGTCGGCGCCAAAAAGAACCGAAATCAACACACCAAAAATCACGTAAATGGCAACAATCGAAAAGCCGTAAACCAGTGCCTGAACTTTTCCTTTCGAGCCACTTTTCATGAAAAATGATACAGTCATCGGGATCATCGGGAAAACACATGGGGTGAGGATGGCCAGTAATCCCCATGCAAATGCCTGAATAAAAAACCACCACAATGAGCGGTTATTTCCCGAAAATTCGTCGTTGGTAACGATTGGTTTATTCTCACTTTTTGTTTCAGGAACAGTTGGAGAAACAGTTGCATTCCCCTGATCCGGTGCGCTTAACGAAGTTTCCTGAACCGGTTTTTCTTCGTGCTTTGCCTCAGCAGCTTGTGCCGGTGCTGTAGAAGCAGGTACCTCAAACGAGAATTCGGCTTCGCCCGGGATACAGGTTTCCTCATTACACGCCTGGAAATTGATGATTCCGCTTACAGTTACCGGTTTCGAATTGACCAGCTTTATCTTTTGAACGAAAGTCGCCGTTTTATCGAAGTATTTAACCTTCATCTTGAACATGTCGTCGAACACTTCTTTAGGCGTTGGTTCCGACGCTTTTCCGTCGAGCTGAATACCTTCAAGCTTTGCAAACACGAATTCGGTTGGCATGGGGCCGCCATCGGGCAAATGTTGCGAATACAAGTGCCAGCCATTATCTATAGAGGCAATGAATTGGATTTCAGCCGTGTTTCCGCCAGTTACCTTGGTTTTAAATTCCCACTTAACCGGGTTTTGTATTTGCGCCTGAGTAATCAGGGCACCTAAAATAAAAAAAACAATTACGAACGCTCGTGAAATTATTCTCATATTGAAATATCTAAATATTTACTCTGCAAAAATAACGATTGGTTTAAAAACTTGTTTACCGTTTGTTTTTCGATATTTATAATTTTTGTTAACAAATTTACTTCAAAAGTAGAAAACTATAACTTGACATTTCGCCATAAAATAAAGTGTTAACAAATGTTTGGAATAGGTCGCCTGTAAATTAATGAGTGTTTTTGTACATTTGACAAATCCTAACAAACTAAATCTGAACCTGAATATGCGTTTTTGCTTATTGTGCCTCCTCATTTTAATAAACGTTCATTCATACTCAACTACTAAAAAGAAACCCGAAACAAAAGGAACTAAACCGATTTCTACATTAACCAAGAAAAATCTCGACTACGTTTTACACGTAAAAAAAGCCACAAACACCATTAAGCTTGATGGTAAAATTGACGAACCGGATTGGGTTTCGGCTGAAAAAGCCAAAGATTTCCATTTGGTGCTTCCGGTTGATACCGGTTTTTCCAAATCGCCGTCGGAAGTTGTAATGACTTACGACGACAAAGCATTTTACCTGGGCGTGACTTTTTTCGATACAGTTCCCGGGAAACGCATTGCAGAGTCGTTCAGGCGCGATTTTGTATTTAATAACAACGATAATTTCCTGGTTTTCTTCGATACTTTTTTGGATCAGACCAATGGTTTTTCCTTCGGAAGCTCTGTTTCTGGGGCAAAATGGGACGGAACACAATCGAATGGAGCTGCCGTTAACCTGAATTGGGACTGCAAGTGGGATTCGAAAACGGTGCAATATCCCGACCGTTGGGTGACCGAAATGCGCATTCCATTTCGCTCTATCCGTTTCCGTTCGGGAACTGACAGGTGGTATGTAAATTTCAGCCGACTCGATCTGAAAACCAACGAAAAATCGGCATGGGCACCGGTTCCACGCCAGTTTGCTACGGCTAGTCTGGCTTATGCAGGAGTTTTGCAATGGGACAAGCCTCTTCCAAAATCGCGGATGATGTTTTCGGTTATTCCATACATTTTTGGAGGTGTTTCCAAAAATTACGAGGAAGGGTCGGCAACGAAATACCGGAAAGATTTTGGGTTCGACGCCAAACTGGGAATTAGCACATCCATGAATCTCGATTTAACCTACAACCCTGATTTTTCCCAGGCTGAAGTCGATCAACAGGTTACTAATCTCGACAGGTTTGAACTGTTCTTTCCTGAAAAGCGACAATTTTTTCTGGAGAACAGTGACTTGTTTTCGAACTATGGTTTTGCAAATGTCACCCCGTTTTTTTCGCGACGAATTGGACTCGATGCACCGGTTCTGGCAGGTGCGCGGTTAAGCGGAAAGCTTGATAACAACTGGCGGCTGGGTATTCTGGATATGCAAACCGAAAAAAACGGCGACCAATTGTCGCGCAACTTTATGGTGGCCTCACTTCAACGCAAAGTTTTCTCCCGCTCCAACATTGGGCTGATTTTGGTAAATAAGGAATATACCAATGAACCGGGAGCGCAGAATTTCAACCGCGTGGCTGGTATCGACTACAATTTGGCCAGCGCCAATAATGCCTGGAGTGGTAAGTTGTTTTATCACCGATCATTTAGTCCCGAAAATCCAGGGAAGCAATTTGCTGAAGGCGCTTCGCTGGTTTACAATTCCCGACGGATTCATGCCGCTATGTCGCAATCGAGTGTCGGTGAGAATTATCGTGCCGAAACCGGGTATGTGCGTCGAACGGGCTACAATTTGCTTAGTCCGGAGTTCAGTTTTCTTTGGGTACCTAACCGAAAAGTTGTAAGTCATGGCGTTGTAACTACTGCAAACTATTATTTCGACCCCAATTACAACCAAATGGATCACGACTTGTCGGCTATGTACAAAATTGAGTTTAAAAACCGCGCTATCCTGGATGCCGGAATTAAAGATTATTATACACTGCTTATACAAGATTTCGACCCGACACATATCAGCAATTCGGTTCTTGCCAAAGGAACAGACTACAATTACAGGGTTGGCTTTATCGATTTTTTTTCGGACACACGAAAACTGTTCAATTACACGGCCACATTTACCAAAGGAAGTTTTTACAATGGCCAGATCACTTCGTTCGAAGGACATGCAACGTACCGCTACCAGCCGTACTTGAATATGACCATGAATTTCTCGTACAACGACATTAAACTTCCGGGGAATTTTGAACATGCCCGTTTTTGGCTACTTGGGCCCAAATTCGACCTGACTTTAAGCGAAAAAGTTTTCTTTCAGTCGTATGTTCAATACAACGAGCAAATCGATAACATGAACATCAACCTGAGGTTTCAATGGCGGTATAAACCAGTTTCTGACTTGTTTATCGTTTATACCGACAACTATTACACCGGAAACTGGACCTCTCGTAACCGGGCATTGGTTGTAAAGCTGTCGTATTGGTTTAACTAACGACAAAGGCCGGTAACCCGGCCTTTGCTTTTCTGCACCTCTGCTATGAAAGGTCCGTCGGACGATTTCAGGTGCATATCCCTTTTCCCTCGTATTGCGTTTATCTTAGCATTGCCGTTCCTGTAATTGTGTATGTAGCGGCTCCGGTGGTCTTCGTAAACATGAAATTCTCACCCTTTTTGATTTTCTCTACAACATCGGCATCGAGTTTTGCATCGACCACACCAGTAATCGGATTTGAAGCCAAATCGCCTTGTTGCTTGTATAAGTGATCAAATATTTCGGAAGCTTCCAAATTAAAATACTGCATTTCATTCACACTGCCGGACTCATCTTTGATCATCCCGGAGAAGTTCCATGTCATGTAGATTCCCTTTTTTACGGCATATAAATTATCGACCAGTATGTCTTTGTCATACTCGATTACCTCAACTGTATTGTATAGTCCCATTTTTTCGAAATCATACCTTATTGGCACGTGTTCGTCCCACATTCCATCAACCCCTGTATTGCGTTCAAGTATAGGTATGTCACGGGATTTGAAAATATCACTGCATATAATTTCCTGATTTGGCCTTTCGGGACCGAGCCAGATAAAAGGAGGCTGCAATATTTTGCCGTAAATATCGAGTATGTTGTTAAGCGAATCTCTTTTTATCTCATCCCAACTTTGAGCATTGCCCACACTAAATTTTTGTGGTTTATAACCTGTATCCAAAGCAATCACCACATTGTCCCATACTGCTGTAATTCCCAATTTGCATTTTGGATCGTTGTAATCGTATGTTAATTCAATTTGGTAGCCCACTGCGTTCAGGTTTTGCTGGTAAACCATATTGGGCGATTTGGGCTTTTTGCTTACCCGGTCGCAGTTGCAAACTTCTACGATTTGGAAGTGTTCTTTTAGTCCGTCCAGGTAAATTTTATAGACACCACTGGGAATATTGTTCCCAAATTTATAATACCCATCCTTGGACATAACACTCTTGGGAAACGTCGGATCATTTGATGTCCAGCTATACGGTTCAATACATACTTTCCGAGTGCCTCTAAATAATTGAACATCATCGCTTTTTATAAAATCGGAATCGCGCCATGCTTCAATCTTTTGAGAGGGGGTGACGATAAAACCTTCCACCGTATTTCCCATGCTGTATTTCGTCCTGATGGTCAAATTGGTAACCGTTGAACCCTTTACACTTTGCGGATTGGTTTTCAAAATTTTCTGGTCTTCTGTAGGAATAAGGCAATCAAACACACTTTCTGTTTTAATGATCGCTTCATCCGATTCGTCCAGCGACTCAGGCAGGTCGAACCGCTGAATGCACCCATTGGCCTTTACCTGTGGATAGTAGTGGCCGGGAGTAAGGTCGCTGTATTCAAAGGTCGCCCCGTGTTGCGAAAAATATTTCCATCCTTCTCCAGGCTTGTCCGGATCCCCTGAGTTGGGCTTATAACTCCCCGGTCCAAGCCGACGGTACTTGAGTTTTTTTTCGCCCGACGGCGATTTTAGTGAACTTGGCATGAGGGGCGTTTCTTTACCATCGGCGTTGTAAAACAGGGCAGAGCCCTCTATTTTGCCATCATTGGGCGGAGCCACCACAAATTGGGCGCTAATTTGAGCCGTAAATGACCGTACTACTTTGTTGATACTTTTCTTGAAATTATAAGCATGATAATTGACCAAAAAGCCTTCATCTTTGACATTTTGTGGCATCAATCCAACAGAAACATACATAAAACCACCTTTGACAAAAACATGGGCAGGAACCTCAAGATCAAATTTATCAAAATTGTGGGTGGCAATTACCTCTTTAACCATCGACATAATTGTATCAGGTTTCAATACATTGAGAACGGTGCCATTGTCCTTCGCGGCCACTCTAATGCTGATCTGAACTCCATAAGGATCACAATCTTCTTCTCCCGAAAGTTCATCGCTGGCAGCATTGATCATTAACTGTATCTTTCTATAAATATCAGAAACTTCCCATTCACTCTGTTCTTCCTGCCCAAAGAGAGGACCTGAAAAGAGCAAGATTAAAAGGGCTAGTATTTTTCTCATATTATTGTGTTTTTATCTTTTTCAGGAACCCTTTCAAATCTTTCAGGTTTTTAATCGGGACTTCTTCCTTTTTCTCCGAAGAATCGCCATTTTTTCCTTCATCAGCCGATTTTTTCATCATTTCAACTGGGTCGGAAGTTCCGGCACCCGTAAATTTTACATCCGCCGGAAGGTCGAATTTCCCGGACGGGACACCTTCGTTTATTTTAACGGTGGTTGCTGTCCAAATGGTTTTGGTGCCCAGCATTTTAATTTCCGATTTCATGGCCAGGCTGTTCCACATCCATATCGTCGATGATCCGCCAAGTCCTTTCCATACCTCGCAAGGCTTCCCGTTGATGGTTTCTGTCCCGGTTTTCTCAAAACCAAGCGACTCCATCGTTTTCTTTCCAAATTCTTCGGGGTTGAAGTTGGGGTCGTTCATCAGGTTCTCGGCCAAGGTGTTACGCATTTTTGCCCCCTTTTTCGTCTTTGTGTCCCATTGGAAAATGTCGAAACCTTTGGTTATTTCGGCCTTGTTGGTTTCTGTTTTTTGACCAAATGCCTTATTGACAGTTTGCTCTGTTTTGCATTGCTGCCACCCGTAATTGTCGATATAAAGGGTTTGGGTTCCGGTGGTGTTTCCCTCATAGGTGTATTCAACGACTGCCGTTTTAAACGGATACAGCTTTTCTTTTTTTGTTTGCGCTGAAAGATTAAGTGCTGTCAGTAAGCAAATTACAATTATATACGATTTCATAAACTTTTTTTTACAATGAAATTTACATATTAATTGATTGGTACCCTGCCAAGCCTAAAGCCGTTAAAATAGATCCGAGAACTAAAAATAATACTACAGAAACGACAATTATTACAATTAAACTTACCAGGAAGTAGCTGGTTTTTTGTTGCTCGCTAACGTTGGTTATGGGCTGAAACCCTATGTACAGTAAATAAAGACTGTAAAGTCCACCCAACGCAATAATTATTGTTAGTGCCGGAATCATGTAAAATACACCTGCAATCAGCGCTGGTGTGTACGAATAGGCAACTAATTTGGCTGCATCGTTCATGGTTGTGCTTGTACCAAAATTCTTCCCAAGCCGACTAATGACCCAGGCACTAATAATTACTCCGATAAACGTGGAGACAAAAGTGGTGACGGCCTGTCCAATACCCCATTCAATACTGGCAGCACGGCCAAATATCCCGATGTTGAACCCTATAAAGCCGTATCCGATGAAAGATGCGATAGCTGGGATTAATGCAAGTGGAAATACATAGTTGGTTAAGATACCAGATGTTGTAGTTTCCTCGGTTTTTATCTCTTCCCAGGTTTCCTTTGGCTGAAAAACCATCTTCTTTGCCCTGTTGATTAAGTTTTCCATAATTTATTTGATGTAGTACATAAATGTTACCGGTTTCCCGTTTTTGATGTCGGCTTTAAGTTGGTCAAAGCTCTCGGCCTCGCCACATAAAAGATCGACTTTAGCTGTTTGTGTCAATGACAGTTCGCCGTTGTATTTCTTCAGAATAGCTTCAACTGCTGCGATCAGCGCCGGGCTCATGGTGGCTTTTACTTCAATCACATCCTTGTATGTGCCATCGCTGCCCTGTGGTTTGATCGACTCCACGCCCACCAAACGCAGGTCGGCTGGTATCGCATCGGGCCATTTAACCCCCGGTGCATTGGCCGTAAAGCCGGATGCTTTCAGGTTTTGCAGGTTCGATTTCAGGGCCAAATCTTCCATGGTGGCTTTCGGGACTTTCCCGCTCATGCCATAGCTTAAGGCCAATTGTGCCTGCGCCAGTTCGACGGTTAAAATGGTTGCGCCGCCAAAGTTGAAAAACACTGCTTTATGTCCGTTTAAGGTGTAAACGACGGCATCTTTGTTGGTCATTTTGTATTCGTCGAACCGCTTGATGTCCATGCCCCTCAACTGAAAAGCCTTTGCCGGGCCACTTCCGAACATCACGGAGTAATCCGATCCGTCGTTTTCAATTTCGAGGAAAGGATAGCCTGCAATCTTTATCTGTTTGGCCCATGCCTGGAAATCGGCAAACGACACTTGTAACTTGGCTTGCGAAAAGCCTGAAATACTGATCAATGCAAAAATAAGAGGTAATATAATCCGTTTCATTTTTTTAATTTTATTGTTGTTGTGGAATTCCGGTAATGGTATAAGTACCAAAGTCGTTGCTGTTGGTAAAGGTGAAGGCTTTCCCTTCTTTCATGGCCGCGATGGCTGATTCGGGAACTCTTGCCGTAGTCGAATTAGGGACGTTGGAGAAGAGAGGGCATATCCTGGCAGCAGGCTGGTAGAGCTGAGAATCGCCCAAGTCGGGCAAATTACCCCAAACATCGAACTGCCATTCGAGGTAAACCCCTGACGGGACTATCCCCGCACACAGCTCGCCAGATGGCATGGGCGATTTCACCCAAATTAATTCAGGTGGGTTGGTCAGAAAATCTTCGTCGAAATTAACGTGGAAGGTCCCGGCAATCTCGGCCCAGGGGCCGCCCGTTGAGCTGAAATTAAACGAAACAGGATTGTTACGCTTGGGGGCCGACACATGGATTTGCCCGTTTTCAGTACCCAGAGGGATGGTGTAAGGTGGCAATAATGGGTCGCCATTGGTGTCGAAGGCTTGCCCTGAACCCAGCGAACTGGCATCCATTTCGGCAGGTTTTTCTCCTGGGTTGCCAAAGTTGACCTGAAAACATTCCCAGGTGGCCATAATTTTGGTTGTGCCGGTCAGGTCGTTAGTTTCGGTGTATTCGAGCGAAAGGGTATAACCGTAACATTCAAATTCTTCTTTCCGCTTTTTTATTTCCCGAGTCAGGTCGGTGCCATTCTGGCTTTTCAGTTTCAGGCTGAAATTGTCGTACTTTTCGCATTGTTCGTCGCAGTTGTAAACCACGTAGTCGAACTCTAAAAACCCCGGCTGTACAGGAAATTCGTCGCCAGTGAATTTGATTTTTTTGGTTTCAGCCCCGTCTTTGTCGATCAGATTGCCGTTTTCGCACGAAAGCTCGAATTCTGTCAACGGGTTATTGCTGTTTTCGCCCACCGGGTATCGTTTATCGCCCGAGTTAATTTGTTCAATTTTCAGCACTCCCTTTTTCTTCCCGTCGGCCTTTAACGGCAATGGATCGGAACCGTTTTTTGCCCTGAATGTCAAGGTGGCATCGCTAACGTCAGTAGCATCTTTGATGATATTTTTAAGTTCGCGTTCTTTGATGAATTTTAATAAGAACAGCGACCATGTCCGGTCAATCGTCTCTTGTACAGTCGTTTCGCCATTAATGATATTTGTCTGGTCATCGGGTTTGAACTTGCGGACAATTTTATTTGTGCGTGCATCAATAAAAGTAAGACTTATGAAGAGCGACTCTTCGTGTATGGCCTTTTCGCCCGTGCAAGGGTCGCAATCGTACATCAGCACCACCGATATACCGACTTCAAAGTTGGCTTTTCCGCCGCTTTCGCCTTCCATTTTTACATCAACAAGGTCGGAGTTTAGCTGACTCACGATATGCTGGATGTTTTCTTTGAATTTCGCTTTAAACCCGGCTTCCCAACCAGGCCGTTTGCCTTCGCTCGAAATTCGGGCCGATTTCTCTTTGAATTCAACAATTGGCTTGTTCGTGTTGGCAGCAAACAGGTTAAGGCCGATCAACAGAAAGACTGTTGTTGTCGTTATTCGAATAGTCGTCATCATGGTTTTGCCGGCAATTTATTTGGTTTTGAATTTAGCCCAACCTTGCCGGAGCTTGTCGTCCGTCACTTTGGGGTTCAGTATTTTTGCCGCTTTGGCAAATTCTTCGTAGCTCTTCGGATTTTCGATGGCTTTAACGGCCCACATCATTTGTTGCTGCGGGGTCATTTGGTCGTCGGCAGCGGTAAGGGCAACCTGTTTCCCGTCGTTGGCGTGCAACTTGTTGTAAGCTTCTTTTATGGTTCTTCGCCCGGCAGTAGGATTCAGTTGCATGCTTGTTTTTTCAAACTCGGCATACGACATATTTTTAAGCCTGTTCTGCGCCTGGTTGATGGCCTGTACCGCCTTTTTGTATTGCTCTGTTGATTGAATGGCATTTGGGCTTTCGCCAGCCAGTTCGCTTGCGGTGGCCGATGGGTTCCGGTCGGTTTTTATGTAGGCATCAACAATCTTGAAGGCCAAGTCTTTGTCTTTCGATGTAGCCGCGCCCCGGGTTAGTTCGTTCATGGCCTGGTCGAACTTTTCCCTTTTATACAATTCCGAGTTCCCATTCTCGTAAGTGTCGTAGTATTCAATCAGTTTGGTTACGGCTGTGTTGAGCGAGTCGGGCGATAATCCTTTGCCTGGCTTATTTTGTGCCAGGACAACCAACGACCAAACGAAACAGAAAAACGTTATGGAAACGATGCTCTTGACTCTCATAGTGCTTCGATGTTAGAATTTTACGAACTCAACCCGGCGGTTTTGTGCTTTGCCCTCGGGCGTATCGTTGCCGGCCATGGGCTTGCTTTCGCCGTGGCCTTTGCTGGTTAGGCGGTCGGCTGATATGCCGAGCTTGGTCATAGCTTCAAGTACAGACTTGGCGCGGGCTTCCGAGAGTTTTTGGTTGGCAGCATTTTCGCCATCGCTGTCGGTATGGCCTTCAACCGAGAATTTCAGTTCAGGGTGGTCGGCCATCATTTTCACCACGTAGTTGATGGTTCCCATCGATTCGGGCTTGATGGTGGCTTTGTTCACATCGAACTTGATGCCAGTGGTTACGAATTTGCCGTCGGTCAGGAACTTGTCGTAGAGCGGAACGGCACCTTTGGCGATGCGGAAGTTTTTGGTATAGCCGGGGTCTTTCCCTTCAACAGATTGTTTGCCAATTGAAAATCCGGTGGGATTGTATCCCAGGTTCGGAATGTTTAAAACCCTGGCATCGTCCAAATAAACTTTTAAGGCGCGTTTATTAAACGAAATGGCCACGTGACGCCACTTTGGTGTTTTATCGTATAGGCCACTTTTATAACCCGGATAAAAATTGGTTTCAAAGTTTTCGCCTTCAACGCTGTTTTTTGCAATGCGTATCCATTTTTTTCCTATCAGGTATTCTTTGTCGAGTTTAGCCTGATTTTTATAATCACCAAAATAGATAACGTAATTACCGCCGTGGTTTTCTGTAAAATATGCATCAAACTCAATGGTAAATTCTTCGGGCAGGTAGTCTTCCTTTGCGTTTTTCAACATGGGCACAATTCCGCCTCCACCGTTCATATTGCATTTCATGTGGTAGATAACGTTGCTGCCGTCAAAGCTCGCATTTTCAAAATTCCCTTGCACCAAGTCCCATTTACTCGGAAATTCGCCGTTCTGCTCTCCATCCTGGTTGTCCTCAAAAATAATTTCAGTGCCGGGCACAAAATCGTATTTGTTCCAAGTGAGCTGGGGCTTGGCCTGTTCTGCCGGAGCGGCCGTAGTTTCGGTGGCTGGTTGTGGGGTTTCTGTGCTTGTGGCTTCTACGGGGGCAGTTTCCTGGGCGGCCTTCTCTTTTTTGTCTTTTTTCTTGAACAGGTTGCCAACGCCTTCTTCCAGCTTGTCGAAGCCTTTGTCGATGGCCTGGTTTGTGCGCTGGTTGGCGCGTTGGTTCGCTTGCTGGTTGACTTTTTTCTTCACGTCAACCTTTACTTGTGCCTGAACGGCAAATGGCCCAAAAGCCAATAAGCCTATGGCCAATAAAATGGATAGTCCTTTCATAGCAGTTAATTTATGGTTTTCGCCTACCAAGGTAATACTGCCAGACAATTGTTCGGGACTATCTTTGAATCCGTTGGAAACGGGTTTGAATCCGCTAAAGCTGGTTCAGGATGTCCCTGAAATTCTTTGGGTGAATGATCTGTACGTTTGAATGATACGTTTCCGTGAACGTGGTAAACTTTTTTAATTTCGCGTTTTCGTTCCATTTTATTTCATAAGCAGTCAGCTTTCCGTCGGTTTCCTCGATGTAGTCGATTTCCTGTTGCGAGGTGGTGCGCCAGAAATAGCTTTTGATAAATGGGTTGAAATAGTTGTTCCGCTTCAGTCGTTCAGAAATGACATAGTTTTCCCATAACGCGCCTTTATCGTCGCGCAAACCTATTGGGTTAAAATTATTAATCAGAGAGTTGCGCACCCCATTGTCCCAGAAATAAACTTTTTTGGCAAACTTCAGCTCGTTGCGTAAATTCCGGTTAAATCCATTGAGCGTAAAAATAATAAACCCTTTCTCAAGCAGTTCAATATACCCGCGTATGGTATTTTTATCAACCTTGCAAATTTGAGCCAACTCGTTGTACGAAACTTCGGAACCAATTTGAAAAGCCAGAGCCTGCAAAAGTTTTTCAAGTACTTCCGGTTTCTTTATGGCCGAATAGGCCAAAATATCTTTATATAAATAACTATCAATTAGTTGCTTTAATCGTTCTTTTTCTTCTGATGGGTGGGTAATAATCTCGGGGTACATGCCGTAAATCAAACGCAGTTCCAGTTGTTGAAGCGCTTTAACATAGCCTTCGGTTTGCTCAAGTTCGCCCCATGAAACTGGTGTCATCAGGTATTCCCATTTTCGCCCGGTAAGCGACTCCGACAAGTTGTTCTTAACCTCAATCGCTGACGAGCCGCTCATCAACAGTTGAACTTCTGGAAATTTATCAACTATTATTTTTGCAGTCAGGCCAATGGTATTAACTCGTTGTACTTCGTCAATAAAAACAATCTTATGATTGCCAATAATGTTGCGTATTTGCTCGGTGCTTGGTTCATTCAACAGCTCGCGTACTATTTTGTCGTCGCAATCAAGCAACAGCGGATTTTCGTACTCTTTTATCAAATTAACTAACGACGAAGTTTTTCCTACCTGACGAGCGCCAATGACGATGATTGCCTTGCCCGAAAACATACGCGCAGCAACCAGATTTTCGATTTCACGTTTTATCATGTCCGTCGTGTTTTGTCTGCAAAAATAATAAGATTTTAATGCAATTCACCAAAATTGACCTAATTTGGTGAATATACTCACCAAAATTAACCTAATTTGGTGAATAAATTCACCAAAATTCACATAATCTGGTGAATCGAGTTGAGTTCAGTAACAAGGAAGGGCAATTTCAAGGATGATTTGTATTCGCTAAAGTTTGCTTAGCGCGTCAATTAACTGTTGCTTCTGCCGGGTTGAAACCGGAACCGTTGACTTATCTTTCAGTACAAGCAAACCTCCATCGGCTTTATCAATTTTTTTAACGTAATTGAGATTGACAAGGTGAGACTGGTGTGGCCGGATAAAACCGAACCGGCCCAACAAATCGGCATATTCGCCAAGCCCCTTCGATACCACTATTTTTTCGCCCGATTCCAGATAAAACGTCGTGTAGGCATTGTCGGCCACGCAACGCACAATGTCGCCAATATTCACCACATGCAGCTCTTGCGAAGTGCGTAAAACCAGTTTCTTGCCTGGTTTGTCGTGGTAATTGTCCAGCAGGTTTTCGAGTGGAGCCAGTGATTCCTGCTTTTCAATTTCGCGAATGGCTCGCTCAACGCCAGCTTTAAACTCGAATTCGTTGATGGGTTTCAGGATGTAGTCGATGGCGCTAAACTTGATGGCTTGGATGGCAAATTCGTTGAACGCAGTAATAAAAATAAGTTTAAACTCGCGGTTTTTAAGCTTTTGAAGCACGTGAAAGCCTGTGCCGCCTTTAATTTCGATGTCGAGAAAAACCAGGTCGGGCTCATTTTCCTCGATTAAACGTATGGCATCATCTACATTGTCGGCCTGAGCAACAACCCGGATGTCAGGAAAATAATCATCAATCAGGCATTGAATCATTTCCCTAAAACATAGTTCATCATCAACGATAACAGCTTTTATCATTTTTCAGAAAAATCAGATTTAACCTTGCCTCAGCTTCAATTTAACAGTTACCAAAATACCACTAATTTGCTCTCCGGTCAAGCTTTTATCAGTAATTGTATAAAATATTTCGAGGCCGAAATTGCGTTTAAGGTTGGTAACCCTTTCGTTAAAAATTTGCAATGCATACGAAATATGGTTTGTTTTTGCACCACAACTGGCAATTCCCGGTCCATTGTCGTCAACAGTAATTTTCAGGTTATCGCCATCTTTTTCAAACTTTACAGTAATTTTTCCTTCTGATTCGATCTTCTCAATGCCGTGATTGATGGCATTCTCAACGAAAGGTTGAATAAGCATGGGCGGCAACACTATTTCGTCGGCGTCAAGCTGGTCAGAAACCGCAACGGAATAGGTCAACTTTTCTCCAAGCCTCAACTGATGAAGGTTCAGGTAATTCTCAAGCGTTTGTTTCTCTTCCTGAAGGGTAATCCATTCTTCGCGCGAGTTTTTCAGGATGGAGCGCATGAGCGACGAAAAGCTGCTGAGGTAAAATGCCGCTTTTCGTCCGTCATTTTTCATCATGTAGCTTTGAATAGCTCCCAGAGAGTTGAATATGAAATGTGGGTTCATTTGCGAACGGAGCAGCTTCTGTTCCAGTTCAACCTGATGAACATGCTGGCGTTTACGTCTTATCCAAACCATGAACCAGCTAAAGCTTGTTATTAAAATGAATGCAATGCTTCCACTCCAGATTACCAGTTTCTGATATTTCAGTCTCGTGTTTTTCAGTTCGTTGTCGCTGTTAAGTAGTGCAATTTGTTGTTCCTTTTGTTCGGTTTCATATCGGGTTTGTATATCAATAAGGTGTCGTTGATTTTCTTCATTGAAAATGCTGTCGCTGTATTGGTGCGATAGGTTAACAAGCTTTAGTGCTTCTTGATAGTTGCCTGTGGCCTCCTTTATTTTCGATAACAAATTGAACCCTTCTTTCAGGAAAACTTTTGAATTTATTGCATAGGCAAGTTGATTGGCTTCATCCAGAAATACGGAGGCTTTTTGATATTCTTTTTTCCCTATCCATGCTTTAGCTGCGCTCTGTAAGGAAATAATAAGGTGATACTTATCGCCGGTTGTTCTCATCAATGGTATGGCCTTTTCAAAGTAGGTGATGGCCTGATCGTATTTCTGTTCTGTTAAGTAAATTGTTCCCAAATTATTGTTGCAAAGGGCAATACCCAGGTTTGATCCAGCTATAACATTAAATTCCAGCGATTGGATGTAATGTTGTTTTGCAGAATCGAGCTTTCCCGAAAGTTCGTATGCTTCACCAATATTGGCATGGTTTATTGCCTGTCCGATAGCGCTATTCATTGTTTGCTCAATGGCATTCGATTGTTTGAAGACCTCAATAGCTTTATCGTATTGTTTGAGCGAGATATTAATATTGCCAATGCTATTCAACGCGACACAAGTGCTTTTTTTAGTAACATTCGATTTATTGGAGAATTTAGACGACAGATTCAATACCTCAATATGATAATCACTGGCCTTTTTTAAATCGTCGATTCGCCGGGCATTTACTCCCAGATTATTCAGGCTCATCATCATATTTATGGTGTCGTTATATGTTTTTGACAATTCCAGGGCATGAAGGTGAATTTCTTCTGATTCAGAAGGTTTCCCTATTTGTCGAAACATAACTCCCATGATATTAATGCACGCGATTTCCTGTGAAATTAACTTATTTTGGTGGCAATAGTCTGTGAGCTTTTGAAGTGGCCCCTCGTTTTTATATTCTTCGTAATAAAAACTCAGGTTGATTCGTTGCAAGGCTTTTATTGCTTCATCTATTTCTTCTGTGTTTATGGCTTGTTTGCTGGTAAGCGAATCGATGGCGATGTAGATTTGTTTTGTTTTGTCGATAGCTTTTGCAACCGAAGAATTCAGAAATACATTAAAGCCGAGTACCAGGAGAAAAAAAAGATATATTCTGGCCATATACTGAAGTGATATTAGCTTTAATGTTTGGTTTCTTTGGCATTAAATATAAATCACTTTTATGAAAGTATAAGGTACTTCAATAAATTTATTGCGTTCTTTATGTAGAATTATTTCGTACCTGATGATAACATGAGTATGAGTGAAGCTTAAAATCTCTCGAAAACGCCCAATCCAAACAACGCAAAATCGTATTTAACCGGGTCATTCGGATCAAATTCGCGAAGCTTTTGGGTGATTTCTTCAACAGCGCGCCAGTCGTTTTGAGTGCGGGTTAGTAAGCCCAGTTTTCGGGCTACATTACCGGTGTGCACATCGAGCGGAAGCATAAGCGCCGAGGTCGGTATATTTTCCCAAAGGCCAAAGTCAACATTGGATTGATCAGTGCGAACCATCCATCTCAAATACATATTCAGCCGTTTTGCGGCAGCACCACGCTCAACATCCGACACGTGTTTTTCGGTGCGCCGTTCGTGTTCCAACTCAAAAAAAACGCTTCGGAAATAACGTAGAGCACTAAAAACAGAACTTCCCAGCTGATAAGCCTTGGTAAAAACCGGTTCCAGTCCGCCATGATGGAGGTAAATATTTTTCAACGCTTTCAGAAAATAAATGCAATCCACGCCATTAAAAGTCCGGTGCTTAAAATCCTGAAACGCCTCCCAATCTCGTTCGTCGGAGTTCATTAAATACTCATACGGATTATTCTGCATCAGTGAAATCAACTTGTGCGCATTGCGGATAATGGTTGGTCGTTGTCCCCAGGCAATGGTCGCTGCCAGAAAACCTGCAATTTCAATGTTTTCCTTAGTCGTAAAGAGCGAAGGAATCTGTATGGGATCGGTTTCAATAAATTCGGCTCGGTTGAAAAGCAGTATTTTTTCGTCAAGAAACGACTTTATGTTTTCGGGAGAATCAACCATGAATCGGATTTTGGATACTGGAAACCATTTTATGACTCGATCAGCCCGTCCTTCATGCGGATAATGGCATCGCTTTGTGCAGCAAAACCTTCGTCGTGAGTAACAATCACGAGGGTTTGCTTAAATGTATCGCGCAAAGTAAAGAAAAGCTGGTGCAAATCTTCGCGGTTTTTGGTATCGAGGTTGCCCGAAGGCTCGTCGGCCAGTATTACTGACGGATTATTGATTAGTGCCCTGGCTACAGCCACGCGCTGGCGTTCGCCTCCCGAAAGCTCGCCTGGCCGGTGATTTAAACGATGCGACAAACCCAGAAAATCAAGATATTCGCGTGCTTTTTGTTCGGCCTCCTTTTTGGGCGTTTTTGCAATATAGGCCGGGATGCAAACATTTTCGAAGGCCGAAAATTCGGGCAGCAAATAGTGGAACTGAAAAACAAAACCAATTTGCCTGTTGCGAAAATCGGCCAGTTGCTTTTCGTTCATCGCCGGGATATTTTGCCCGCCAATAAATATGTTGCCTGAGTTAGGACGACTTAGTGTTCCGATAATTTGCAAAAGCGTTGTTTTACCTGCACCGCTTGCCCCAACAATCGAATATAGTTTTCCGGCTGGGACTTCGAGGTTAATTCCTTTCAAAACCTGAAGGTCGCCAAATGATTTGGTTATGTTTTCAATTTTTATCAAGCAAACGTGTTTTTGGGCGAACAAATCTTAGATATTCGATCCGCTATCGATATTACTTGCAGCTTTTTCTGCTTCTTTCGAAACTTCGTTTTTTACACTGTTAACTTCTGTTTCTATGACGCTGGTATGCGTTTTTACTCCCTCCTGAATGTCGTTGGTAACATCCTTTACGGTATCCTGAATATCACCGGTATGTTTACGAATTCCATCCTGAATATCGCTTTTTACATTTTGTATGGTCGAACGTATTTCGTGGATTTCATCTCCAAGTCCTCCTCCACTTTCGTTCAACTCTCTTTTGATTTCGTTGGTTGCTTTCTGAAATTCGCGCATTGCTTTACCCAGTGTTCGTGCAATATCCGGAATTGATTTAGCCCCAAAAAGCAACAGGAAAACAAAAATGATTAGTACAATTTCTCCTCCACCCATAGTGTGTTATATTGATTTAAGATAGTTGGTTGTTTTTTCAAAACGTAGCAAATATACAAACTTGTTTACAACAACCTTGTTAATGAAGGAAAAAGTAAATTGATGGAGGTTCTCCGTTCCCGGCTTTTGAAAAAGATATATTTTGCCAATATTTGTCCGACAAATCACTCCTTTCGAAATAAATAGGAATTCTGAAACGTTTTTGCTTTTGGCGTAGTTTAAGGCTAAGCAATGTAAACTTAAATAAAAATGACACATCAATTACTGACACTTTTTTTGCTTCTCTCTCTTTTAGCAAATTTAAATGCAAATGCAAAAAGTAGTAATTACATTTACCGGAATGCCGTTTTTAGCGACGAAATCAAATCGGTTCAAATGTTTCGTGAAGGTAATGTTTTATCGAATCCGGTTTATGAGCTGGGTTCCGACGCCCGGCTGTTGTTTAAATTTGATGATTTGGCCGAAGAGGTTAAAAATTATTCATATACGGTTATTCATTGCGATGCAAACTGGAACGAATCGTACATTCAGCAAAACGAATATTTATCCGGATTTCCGGACAACCCGGTTTCCGACTATGCGCCAAGCATTAATACAACAATAAAATACATTAATTATCAGCTTGTCATACCCAACCAGGATTGTAATCCCAAATACTCAGGCAATTATGCGTTGGTTGTATTTGAGAATAACGACCGCGAAAAAGTTGTCCTTATCCAGCGATTTTATGTTGTTGAACCCAAAGTTAGTATTGAAGGAATTGTAAAAAAATCAACATTTGAAACATACAATGGAGAAGATCAGGAGGTTGACTTCAAAATAATAAATGATCAACTCCGGTTATCGAATCCACGTGAAGACATTAAAGTTATATTGATGCAAAACCGCAGATGGGATAATGCAATAACCAACTTAAAACCAGTTTACATTCGAGATAATGTTTTAGATTACAACTACGACAAGGAGAATGTATTTCATGGGGGAAACGAATTCCGTTACTTCGACATCAGAACTACCAGGTTAAATGGCGAAAATGTTGAAAAAGTTACCTTTATCAGGCCCTATTACCACGTAACACTTTTAGCCGACGAAATTCGTGGCAATAAAAAGTTTATGCCCTACAAGGAAATGAACGGAAATTTCACCATCGAAAGTCAGGACAGAATAATAAAGGATGCTGATACTGAATGTGATTATATGTTTGTTCATTTTTACCTGAAAACGCCAGCAATTTTACTGGGAGGAACAGTGAATGTTTTTGGAGCTTTTACCGGGTGGACTGCCAATAAATCGAATGAAATGACGTGGGACTTTAAAGAATCAGCCTATCACTTATCAATGTTGCTTAAACAAGGATATTATAATTTTCAATATATCTATGTGCCCGACGGCGCTAAACAATACGACTCTGTCAACCTCGAAGGATCGTTCTATTTAACCGAAAACGAATACCAGATTTTTGCCTATTATCGCGATATTTCGAGCCGCTATGACCGGCTCGTTGGATATATAACTCTCAATTCAAATGTAAAGTAGCCAATAACTGCAACGCCACAGCTATCTGACTATTTTCAACGGACTTTCTTCCCGTGCATAGGGTATCTTAAACGAGAACAGCGATCCGGTTCCCAATTTCGATTTTACATTCAGGTCGCCACCCAAAAGCTTTACATAGTGCTGGGCAATGGATAATCCCAGCCCTGTACCTTCATAATCGCGGATCGTGCGGTTATCCAATTGGTGAAACCGTTCGAATATACGATCCTGGTCTTTTTCCGAGATTCCGATGCCTGTATCGCGGACATAAAAAGAAATGGCCGCCGAGTCCAAAAGCTGGTACCCAAACTCAACTTCGCCAATCTCAGTAAATTTAATTCCATTGTCAATTAACTTATAAAGAACCGATTGCAACAAGTTTTGATCGGTAACTATCGAAAATTTAGGATTTGAGTTTTCGCAGCTAATTTTGAGCCTGACATTACCTTTTTCCATCAAATCTTCGTTGAATTCTTTATAGAGATTCACCATCATATCGTTAATGCGGCAAGTTGTCTTTCTCACCACCAGCGTATTACTTTCAATTTTCGACAAACTAATCATATCGTTGATGAGCGAAAGCAACAATTTACCGTTATTGATAATAATCTCGATAAACTTATTTTTCTCTTCTTCATCAAAATCCGACGACCCGAGCATTCTCGAAAAACCAATAATTGCATTCATCGGGGTCCTTATCTCGTGCGAGATATTGGCAAGGAAAGCGGTTTTTAGCCGATCAGCATCTTCAGCCTTATTTTTTGCTTCTTCAAGTTTAAGCTCGGCCATTTTCCTGATGGTAATGTCGCGAGCCAGCGAGATGACCGAATTCTCATTCAGGCGGACAATGCGCATCTCGAACAATGCCGAACCGCCATTAATTTCGAGGGCATACTCTATGGTTTCAATGCTATCGAACTCGATGCAATGCTGGATACACTGGTAAATTTTACTTGCCATTTTTTCAGAAAAACCAACTTCAAATATCGAATTACCAATAATATCATCGGGTTTAATCTTGAGCGCCTCCGAGGCTTTGAATACAAAATCAACATAAACCCCATCCCGATCAATAATGAAAAACAAATCAGGTATCGCTTCAAGTAAAACCTGGTACCGGAGTTTATTTTCTTCAAGCTCAATAATCTGCTGTTTATCTTTTGTCTTATCAATAAACAAGCTAATTATCTGATTATTACCAAAACTAAGTACATCAACATCAAAATATTTGTCTAGCCGTTCAAGATAAAATGAGAATTGATTTTTCTGCGAATTAAGTATTTCTTTGTTCCAATCGAATGCGCCCCTGAACACTTTAGGCAAAACATCGTCGGCATTCTGATCTCGCAATTCACGCGAAGTTATTTTAAACAACCGCTCAAAAGCCAGGTTGGTTTTTCTGATCATCAAATGAGAAGGAGTCCCAAAATCATCAGTAGCGAGTTCCAATAACATCAATCCCTGCGGAAAACTCCTCGAAACCTGGTTAATCAGCTGATCTGTTTCTTCTTTTTGTTGACGCAAATAATCGATTTTGTTTTGAAACCGAAAAGAAAGAAGAATTGTTAAAAAGAAGAAAGCGGTTAGGGTTAGAAAGGGATTTAGAAAATGAATATCGCCACCCCATTTAAAATTTAATACAAAATTAAACAAGCCAGCCTGTGTTGTGTGTATAAACAAGGTAAGCATCGATAAAACCCAGAAAACAACCAAATCCCGCTTCTTGTCGCTGAAAATCAGGAAATAAAAGAAAAATGGGACTAGCGACCACAGTGTATAAGGAATGGATTGCTGGTTGGGAATAATTGCTATTGAGCCTGACACGAAAAAAAGATAGGGAACAACCGGCACCAGGAAGAAAACCCTCACGGCCCAATTGAAACTAATTTGCCGGAGACCATAAAAAGAAACGCCAAAAAGAATAAGCACAGATATGTCGCCTGGCAAACAAGCGTTTGCCGAACTTCCAATCAGGTCAACCAAAAACATGATGAGTCCGGCAATTGCCCCCAAGCCTATAAACAAATGGAAACCAATGATTTTATAAAAATCAGTTTTCTCTTCAACGTTATAGCGGCCAGAAATTGATTTGACTGCACTTTTTAACATGAAATGGCGACAAATACGGGTTAATAAGGCAATAAATATAGTAAAATTTAGTTTCCCGCAGTAAAAACCGGAAATTATACAGCAAACAGAAAGGTGATTTTTATTAGGGTTTAAACTGGTCAGAAAGTATAGTTTTACCACAAAGAACGAAGAAATGTCAATGTAACACTTTAAGTATGTCAAAAGGATTTTTTAATGTACCTGTAGCAAAAAATGAACCTGTTAAAAGTTATATACCGGGTTCTCCTGAAAGGGTTGAGTTGAAAAAAGTAATAACAGAGCTAAAATCGGTTGAAGTTGATCTTCCTATGATTATTGGAGGTAAAGAAATAAGAACCGACCGTAAGGTTCGCATTTTTCCTCCTCACGAAATAAAACACACGTTGGGTTATTATCACCAGGGAGATGCCTCACACGTTCAAATGGCGATTGATGCAGCAATGGCAGCCCACAAACAATGGAATTCGATGTCGTGGCAACACAGGGCGTCAATATTCCTGAAAGCCGCCGAGTTAATTGCCGGTCCGTACCGCGCTAAAATAAATGCAGCAACAATGCTTGGCCAATCGAAAAATGCTTTCCAGGCCGAAATTGATGCGGCTTGCGAATTAGTCGATTTCTTTCGCTTTGGGGTACAATGTATGACCGAGATATATAAAATGCAACCCGAATCGGCTCCGGGCATTTGGAATTACAACGAATTCCGTGCGCTCGAAGGTTTTGTATTTGCATTAACACCATTTAATTTTACTTCCATTGCCGGGAATTTACCAGCAGCACCAGCCATGATGGGCAACGTTGTTGTTTGGAAACCATCAAAAACAGCCGTGTATTCCGCAGCAGTTATTATGGATATTCTGCGTGAAGCTGGATTACCCGACGGCGTTATTAACCTTGTGTATGTTGGTGGCCCCGCTGCTGCCGACGTAATTTTCAATTCGCCCGATTTCGCCGGAATTCATTTCACGGGTTCTACCGGCGTTTTCCAGGGAATGTGGAAAACTATTGGCGAAAACATTCACAAGTACAAATCGTATCCGCGAATTGTTGGCGAAACCGGTGGAAAAGATTTTGTTTTTGCTGATCCTACAACCGATCCGCAGGCATTAGCCATCGCATTGTTGCGAGGGGCTTTTGAATACCAGGGACAAAAATGTTCGGCAGCATCACGAGCTTATATTCCACGTAGTATTTGGAACGAAGTCAGCACCCGATTAGGAAACGAACTGGCAACCGTTAAAATGGGATCACCCGAAGACTTTACAAATTTTGTCAATGCAGTAATCGACGAATCATCATTCGATAAGTTGGCCGGATTTATTGAACAAGCCAGAAAAGACGCTGATGCTGAAGTACTTTTCGGCGGCAAATGCGACAAATCGGTAGGTTATTTCATCGAACCAACAGTAATTCTTGCAAAAACGCCTGATTACGCTACAATGGTTGAAGAGTTATTTGGCCCTGTATTAACCATTTATGTGTATGAAGATGAAGATTTGGATAAAACCTTGGATATTCTTGATTCGACATCCATTTATGCACTTACCGGCGCCATTTTCTCTCAGGACAGATACAGCATCGAACGTATTGCAAAACGGTTGAGTAATGCAGCCGGTAATTTCTACATTAACGATAAACCCACCGGAGCCGTTGTCGGACAACAACCCTTTGGTGGTGCACGTGGTTCCGGAACAAACGACAAAGCCGGATCGGTATTCAACTTCCTTCGCTGGACTTCCATTCGAACCATTAAAGAAACTTTTGTTTCGCCCAAAAGTTATACCTATCCAAACTTTGCTCCTGATAAAGACTAAATAATCAGCAAATAAACGCAAAGAGGTCGCCTTTTTTAGGACGACCTCTTTTTTTGCGCCCAATGCGCATCGACGATTTGGGCTAAAAACAAAAAGCGCTTCATTTCTGAAACGCTTTGCAATTTTTTAAGTACCCGGAGCGGGACTTGAACCCGCACAGCCTAATGGCCACAGGATTTTAAGTCCTGCGTGTCTACCGATTCCACCATCCGGGCCTCCTTAAAAGAGCGAGAAACGAGACTCGAACTCGCGACCCTAACCTTGGCAAGGTTATGCTCTACCAACTGAGCTATTCTCGCAAATATTTTAACCAGTTATTTATCCACTATTTTTGAGGCTCTTCAAAAAGAGCGAGAAACGAGACTCGAACTCGCGACCCTAACCTTGGCAAGGTTATGCTCTACCAACTGAGCTATTCTCGCAAATATGTTCTAAATAGTAATTCCGAACACTTAAATGCCATTTCCAACACGCCTCGCAGTCAATGAATACTGCTGTATTTCCTGGTTTGAACGTACTGTTTAGTGCTTTTGAAAACAGCGTTGCAAATATATACCTATTTTTTCTTTCTCCAAATACTGGTTGGAAACTTTGAACTTTTTTTCCGCCTTTATTTCTTGAATGGCCTGTCAAGACCGGTAATTTTCTTGATTTCATTCAATTTATTAAGTGCCTCAAGCGGAGTAAGCTGATTGATATCCAGGTTCTTAATTTCATCCCTGATTTGCTTCAATACAGGATCGTCTAACTGGAAAATACTCATTTGGAAACCTTCTCTTTTTTCGGCCATACCATCCAGCGGTTTCGAAAGCCCGTCCTTCCGGTGAGTATCTTCCAACTGAGCCAAAATTTCGTCGGCCCGGCGAACCACCGATGGCGGCATACCAGCCATTCGCGCCACGTGAATACCAAAACTGTGGTTACTTCCTCCGGGGACAAGCTTCCGCAGGAAAATGACCTTATTACCCACTTCTTTCACGGTCACATTGAAGTTTTTCACCCGGCCAAACGATTTTTCCATCTCGTTCAGCTCGTGGTAATGGGTGGCAAACATGGTTTTGGCTTTCGCTTTCGAATGCTCGTGAATGTATTCAACAATCGACCAGGCAATCGAAATACCATCGTAGGTTGATGTCCCGCGCCCCAACTCGTCAAGCAGAATCAGGCTCCGGTCCGACAGGTTATTCAGGATACTGGCAGCTTCGTTCATTTCAACCATGAATGTTGACTCGCCCAGCGAAATATTGTCTGAAGCCCCTACCCTGGTGAAAATTTTATCGACATAACCAATTTGTACTGAATCGGCCGGAACAAAGCTGCCGATTTGCGACATCAGTACAATCAGTGCAGTTTGGCGCAAAAGAGCTGATTTACCGGCCATGTTAGGCCCGGTGATAATAATAATCTGCTGATCGTCCTGGTTCAAGGTCACATCGTTGGTAATGTACGATTCGCCCAACGGCAGTTGCTGCTCAATTACCGGGTGACGACCACCTTTGATAACAATGTCTTTCGAATCGTTCAATTCGGGCCGGCAATATTTATACTGAACAGCCGCAGTGGCGAACGACAACAAGCAATCGAGCTGCGCAATAATAGCCGCATCAAGCTGCACCGCCTGAATATATTCTGACAGAGCCACCACCAATTCGTTGAACAATCGGGCTTCAATCGCCAAAATTTTCTCTTCGGCACCCAGTATTTTCGATTCGTATTCTTTCAGTTCTTCGGTAATATACCGTTCGGCGCCAACCAGCGTTTGCTTGCGTATCCATTCCGGCGGAACTTTATCTTTGTGGGTATTCCGAACTTCGATGTAATAACCAAACACATTGTTGAACGCAATTTTCAGGCTCGAAATGCCCGTTCGTTCAGCTTCGCGCTCCTGCATTTGTGCCAGATAATCTTTTCCTGAGAATGCAAGGCTGCGCAATTCGTCCAGTTCAGCATTAACACCTGTGGCAATAACATGTCCTTTATTCACCAATGTGGGCGGATCGGGATGTATTTCGTTCTCAATGCGCGTTTTTATGGTTTCGCACGGATTGAGCTGTTCGGCAAGCCGTTTCAAATTTGGATTTCCAGACCGGTCACAAAGGTCCTTGATTGGTACAATAGCCTGAAGCGCATTCTTCAGCTGCACCACTTCCCTTGGGTTAATACGCACCACCGCCACTTTCGAAATAATGCGTTCCAAATCGCCCACCTGCCTGATATGTTCTTCCAAACCTTCTTTTAAGCTTGCATCAGCTACAAAATATTCAACCACATTGAGCCGGTTATTAATGGCGGCAACTTCCTTCAGAGGCAGCGCAATCCAGCGTTTCAGCAAACGCGCGCCCATTGGCGAAATGGTTTTGTCGATCACCTGCACCAATGTTTTTGCGCCTTCGTTGATTGACGAAAACAGTTCGAGGTTCCGAATCGTAAACCGGTCGAGCCAAACATATCGGTCTTCTTCGATTCGCGAAAGGTTGACAATGTGCTTAATCTGGCTGTGCTGCGTCAAATCGAGGTAATGCAAAACAGCTCCTGAAGCAATAATCCCGTAATTCAACTCCTGAACGCCAAAACCTTTCAGCGACTTGGTTTCGAAATGGCGCATCAACCGGTCGTTTGCAGCATCTTCGGTATAAACCCAGTCGTCCTGGGCAAATGTGTAAAACTTGCCGCCAAACAAGGCAGTAAAATCGGCGCCTTTGCCTTTCTGGTAAAGCACTTCTTTGGGCTGGAACGAATTCAGCAATTTATCGACATACTCGAACGAACCTTCGGCAGTTAGAAATTCGCCGGTTGAAATATCGAGAAAAGCCACGCCAGCCATTTTTTTGTCGAAGTGAACCGAAGCCAGGAAGTTGTTCTCACGGTTTTCCAGAATGTTATCGCTAAACGCCACGCCGGGAGTAACGAGCTCGGTAATACCGCGCTTGACAATATTCTTGGTCATTTTCGGATCTTCGAGCTGCTCGCAAATGGCTACGCGGGCTCCCGCGCGAACCAATTTGGGCAAATACGTATCGAGCGCATGATGCGGAAAGCCAGCTAACTCAACAAAGCTAGCCGAACCATTGGCCCGCCTGGTTAGCGTAATTCCCAATATTCCTGAAGCCCGGATGGCATCTTCGCCAAACGTTTCATAAAAGTCGCCAACCCTGAACAACAAAACGGCATCGGGGTGCTTCGCTTTGACGGCATAATATTGCTTCATCAAAGGCGTTTCAACATATTTTGCAGAAGTACTCAATGATCAGATTTTTTGTTTGATGCACAAAGATACATTTTAAAGATTTCAATAAAACACACCTTCCTGACAATACGGAACGATTTAGTCCCGGTTTCGCGCGTAAAAAAAGGATTAAAAAACCATTACAATCTCTCAGAAAAATAGAATATCTTGTCACCGCAAAATCAAAAACTTGTGGTAACTCACTCTTAACCCGAAGAAATGGTGCAAACATCTATTCGAAACGGAAAGCTGCTTTCAGTAAAAGAAGTAAAAACAAAAACCGATCTTCGGAAATTCATTCATTTACCTGCCGAAATTCATAAAAACCATACCAACTGGGTTCCTCCCATTTATATGGACGACTGGGAGTTCTTCAATCCGAAGAAAAACAAATCGTTCGATTCGTGTGACACCATCCTGCTTTTGGCCTGGGAAAACAATAGGGTTGTTGGCCGGATTATGGGAATTATTCACCACACCTACAATGCGAAACACAACGAAAACAACGCTCGCTTTGCCTTCTTCGAAACCTGGAATGACCAGGAGGTGGCTGATGCTTTGATAAGCGCCATCGAAAACTGGGCTAAGGAGAAAGGAGCGGAACGCTTAATTGGTCCTCTCGCCTTCTCGGACAAAGATCCGCAAGGGTTCCTGATTGAAGGATTCGACGAACCTGCCGTTATTGCCTCAAACTGCAATTTTCCGTACCAGAGCGAATTGGTTGCAAATTGTGGATACTCGAAAGAAGCTGACCTGATTGTTTACCAGATTAAAGTGCCGAATGAAATTCCTGAATTTTATCTGAAAATATATGAGCGGGCAGTCAATCAGAATAAAGAACTGAAGGTTTTGGAATTTACCTCCCGCCGGAAAGTAAAACCCTATATTCATCGGGTATTGAATTTGCTCAACCGCACGTTTACCGACATTTTGGGATTCACCCCGTTTACCGAAGCCGAAATGGACGATTTTGCCAACCGCTATTTGTTCCTGATTAATCCGCGCTTCATCAAAATTGTGGTGAATGAAAATGACCAGGTGGTTGCATTTATTGTTGGCATGTCGCACATTGGCGAAGGCATTCAGAAATCGAAAGGCTACCTTTTACCGTTCGGAATCTTCCAAATTTTTGCTTCGGCCCGAAAATCGAAACAGCTCAACCTGTTGCTTGGCGGCATCGACCCAGCCTACCGAAGCAAAGGATTGGACGTGATGATGGGTGTAAAAATGATTGCATCAGCATACGATCAGGGGAAAACAGTGATCGATTCGCACCTCGAACTGGAAACCAACACCAAAGTGCGCGCCGAAATGGAGAAAATGGGAGGTAAGGTGTACAAACGGTTCCGAATTTTGGGGAAATATTTGAATTAGTGTTCAGTTACCAGTCGCAGTATTCAGAACAATTCAATTGCTAATCCGAAATAATCAGCAGAAAGAAGAGTGCGCGTTCTTCAACTCCAAAGTTTAGGCACTTCATTTTTTAATTGCTAATTTTGTTCCTTTATTCCGAAACAGAAAAAAGAAACGTGGCAGATATTATTCAATTATTACCCGATTCGGTTGCAAATCAAATAGCCGCAGGCGAAGTTATTCAACGTCCTGCATCAGTAGTTAAAGAGCTGGTTGAGAATGCTATTGATGCCGGAGCGACCCAGGTTACGGTAAACATTAAAGATGCCGGGCGCACACTTATCCAGATTATCGACAATGGCTGCGGAATGTCGGACACCGATGCGCGCATGTCGTTCGAGCGCCATGCCACTTCCAAAATCCGTTCGGCCAACGATATTTTTGCCATTCGCACCATGGGTTTTCGCGGCGAAGCACTGGCTTCGATTGCCGCCATTGCGGATGTTGAACTTCGCACCCGCGAGCACGACAAAGACCTGGGAACATTCATCCACATTTCAGGATCAAGCATTATTACCCAGGAGCCGGTTAGTTGCGACAAGGGCACAAATTTCCAGATTAAAAACCTGTTTTTCAACGTGCCTGCCCGTCGTAAATTTCTGAAATCGAACCCGGCAGAGTTGAAGCACATCATCAACGAAATACAGCGTATTGCGTTGGCCAATCCTGAAATTGCCATTGTACTTCACCACAACGGTTCGGTTATATATGACTTGAACAGCGCCAACAAGCGGGTTCGCATTGTTTCGATGTTTGGGAAAAGTATCAACCAAAACCTCATCCCCATTGACACCGAAACTACGCTGGTGAAAATTTCAGGATTTATTGGTCAACCCAAATATTCGCGAAAAACATTCGGAGAGCAATTCTTTTTCGTGAACAAACGGTTTATGAAACATCCGTTTTTTCACAAAGCCATTATGCAGGCTTACGAGAAAATTTTGCCTCCCGACTCCATTCCATCGTATTTTATTTATTTCGACCTGAATCCAGGTGATATCGATGTAAATATCCATCCAACGAAAACAGAAATTAAGTTTGAAAACGAATCGGCTATCTGGCAAATTTTGCAAGCCTCGGTTCGCGAATCATTGGGGAAATTCAACGTGGTTCCTTCCATCGACTTCGATCAGGCTGGAAGCATTGATATTCCAATGCCTTTACACCATTTCGACGAGGTAAATATCCCTGAAATAAAAGTCGATCCAACGTATAATCCCTTTGAGACAAAGCCGCCAACCAGGAACTACTCTGGTTCAGGAAATACGTTTCAGGAAAAGTCTTTTGAAAAACCTAATGTAACCAACTGGCAATCGTTGTATAAAGGACTTGACAACAATGCTGAAGTTCGTACAGAACCACCGGCAGATGAGCCATTTCAAACAAAAATAGAAGAACAGCAATCGACACGAAGCTCCATTCAGTTTAAAAACAAATACATTTTGACGCCGGTAAAATCGGGACTGATGGTGATTGACCAAAAACGCGCACACGAGCGCATTTTGTACGAACGGCTTTTGCATGTTTTGGAAAACCATGAAGTGGCCAGCCAGCAACAGCTTTTCCCCGAAACTTTTGAGCTAAATGCCTCGGACGCTACCTTGCTTACCAGTATCTTGCCCGACCTGAAGGCGCTGGGATTCGACATTCGCGAATTTGGGGGCAATACATTCATCATCAACGGGACTCCGGGCGTACTCAATACATCGAGCCCGGTTGAAATTATCGAAAGCTTGCTCGAAGAATATAAAAACTCGGCAGTTAACCTTCAGGAGAAAGCCCGCGAAACCGTAGCAGTCTCGTTGGCGCAGGCATCAGCAATTGCTTATGGCCAGGCATTAAAATCGGGAGAAATCAATGAGCTGATCGACAATTTGTTTGCCTGCCAAACGCCCAACTTTTCGCCCAAAGGGAAAAAAGTGCTTGCAATTATGCCATTGGACGATTTCGAGAAAATATTGAAGTGACAATTTGACCGAATAGAAGCACAAATCAGGAAAATGATTACTTTGGCCGAAAAAGCTCCAGGTTTCGGCTCCCCGGTTTTGGGTTGGTGCGATTCTTGAAGTTGGAGCCAAAAGTTAACAGAAACAAAAACAGAATAATATGCAAAATTTCAGACCAAGCATACAAGCCATTCCGCCGGTAGTAAAAAATCTTATAATAATCAATGTATTGATGTTGCTTGTTACTTCAATACTCGAATTTCGGGGAATTGACCTCGCACGAACTTTAGGATTACATTACATCCAATCGCCCGAATTCAGACCCTATCAATTAGTTACGCACATGTTTATGCACGGCGGCTGGATGCACCTCATCTTTAACATGTTTGCGCTTTGGATGTTTGGCCGTGTTTTGGAAACTGTTTGGGGACCGAAGCGGTTTTTCATTTATTATTTTGTTACCGGACTGGGCGCGGCTGCTCTTCATTCGTTTGTCAACTACATGGAATTTCATTACATGGCAAGTAAAATGGCTCCCGAAGTTGTCAAAATGGTTATGTCTCAGGGTCCTGAAATTTTTGCACAAGGTCAGAATTTCTCAGATCCGGCAGCAGGCAAACTAAATCTGCTTTTAAATATACCAACAGTTGGGGCATCGGGGGCTGTATTTGGCATTTTGCTTGGCTTCGGGATGTTGTTCCCCAATACCGAATTAATGCTTTTGTTTCCGCCAATACCAATCAAGGCCAAATATTTCGTGATTGGCTATGGCGCCATCGAATTGTTGAGTGGAATTACCAATCCGGGCGACAATGTTGCCCATTTTGCGCACCTTGGCGGTATGTTGTTTGGGTTCTTTCTGATTAAATACTGGAACAAAGGCACAAGGAACTTTTATTAGGAAAGCCTCCCCAAGCCCCTCCCAAGGAGGGGTGAAAGAAAAGGTATGGCAAATAATTAAACCAATATTAGAGAGCAAGTCAACTAAATAAAAATAAACTTAGCCTCTCCCTTTCGGAGAGAGGTTGGATAGGGACTTTTACAAATGACCATCTGGGACGAAATAAAAGAATCATTTAAAGAAGGATCGGCGCTAACGCGGCTGATTTACATCAACCTAGGCATTTTTCTGATAACCCGGATTCTGAATGTCTTCTATTTTCTTTCGGAGCGCCCCTTTACACTTTTAGACTGGTTTGCTTTGCCTTCAAATTTCGAATCGTTGGGTGAACGCCCCTGGACTTTGCTTACCTACATGTTCCTGCATTTCGATTTTCTGCATATACTTTTCAACCTGCTTTGGTTATTCTGGATGGGGCAAATTTTCCTGACTTATTTCGATCAGAGGAGACTGGTAATAATCTATATTCTGGGTGGAATTGTTGGTGGACTGGTTTATGTTGCCGGATTCAATTACTTTCCTGTTTTTGAGGAAGTTGTTGCCGACTCGAAACTTCTGGGAGCTTCGGCTTCGATTATTGCAATAGTAATGGTTCTGGCTATTTTTGCACCCAATCACACGCTTAACCTTATGTTCCTGGGTGAGGTAAAAATGAAATTTATCGCACTGATTTCGATACTACTTTACATTATCGGAATATCATCGACCAATGCCGGGGGAAACCTGGCGCATTTGGGTGGCGCATTGGCCGGTGTTTTGTACGCGCTGCAACTTAAAAAGAATAATCCGGCCAATAGCAGCAAAACTTCTTCGGGATTTGCTTCTTTTTTTTCGCCGAAACCTCATGTAAAAGTCAGCTACAAAAAACCGGCAAGCGAAATAGAATACAACAGGCAACAGAACCAGGAAAAGGAGCATATGAATCAGATTCTTGAAAAAATAAGCAAATCGGGCTACGATTCGCTGACAAAAGAAGAAAAAGAGTTTCTTTTCCGAATGGGAAAATAAGCTATTGATGGTCAACCCTTTCAATTCTTCTTCGCTGAGCGTTTTACGGCTTCGTTAATGCTGGCATTTAATTCGAAACCAACAAGCAGAATCATCGACAGAATATACATCAAAAGCATGATTACCAACAGGGTACCAATCGATCCGTATAGCTTATTATACTGCCCGAAGCGATTAATATAGTAGCTAAAACCCAAAAATGTTGCTACACTTAATATGGTAGAAACAGTGCCACCTGCCGAGATAAACCGCCATTTTGTTCGTTTGGCCGGAGCCAGCCAATAAAGAAAAGAATTTGCTATAAAAAACAGGAGCAAAATAACAATCCATTTGGCTGCCGAAAGAAGTACAAATATAAGATGATCTTTAAGATAGCCGTGAACAACAAAAAAATTGATAACCTGCTGTCCATAGGTAATTAAAGCAATAGCAACTGCAAGTAGAAGCGACTGAATAACCAGGAGTAAAAGGGCCACAATTCGTTGTCCCAACCATGTTCGACGTTCGAAACTATGCAACGAAGCATCGAAAGCGCTCATCATCGAAGCAAAACCGTTGGTCGAAAATATCAGCGCCATAAAAAAACCGAGCGACAGCAAATCGCCGCGCTGCCGGGTTAAAATATCCTTAACCGTATCTTCAATCGCCTTAAAAGCATTCTCAGGAACGATATCTTTTATCAGGAGAAATAATTCGCTTTGAAAATTATCAATTGGAATGTAAGGGATTAAGGTGAACAGAAATATAATTGCCGGGAAAATGGCTACAAAGAAACTAAAAGCGATAGCCGAAGCACGGGTCGATAAAGCCCCATCGACTATGCTGCGCCAGAAAAAAACCATCACATCATAGACTGCCATACCATCGAGACCAGGGAAAGTAACCCGTTTGGCTTTGGAAATTACACTTTCCCAAATAGAAGTTAATTTCTGAAGGAGTTTATCAGGCATTAGCCTTGTTTTTCAATACGTAACTGGTGAATGTAGGAATTATTATTTTTATTCTTCAGCAAAAAATAAACCCTGTAAGTACCTGAAGCCGTGGTTAGGCTACCAATTGCATAACGGGCATCGTCTTTCCCTCCCTGGTGAATAATACTAAACTGCCGGGGTTTATTCGACTTAAAAAACTCGGCAACAATTTGTTGCGCCTGCGATTTGCTATATACATCGTCATGAGTGCCCACAACCAACTCAACGTTATCATTAAAGAAAGCAGCCAAAGTTGCATCGTTACCAGTCTGAAAACTTACAACAATATCGTCGGGTACCTGAGCAAACGAAACGCCCACAAAAGCCATAAAGACAAAAACAAGAGAAACGAACCTCAATTTAAACTTTTCCATCCGTAATAAATTGTTTAGTTTTCGGATAAAATTCGCATAATAAAATTTCATCCTGATTTGTGATTAACGAATTATGCTCGTTTTCTGTAATAATTTCTGATTAAATAGGTTCAGCATTAATCATCACCAAAAACCGTGCAATTTTTTATTTAAACAAATACCTTTGTAAAGTTAGCAAAATTCGGTAACCAGAAAAATATTACAACATTGGCTGGCAAAGTCGGTCAAAACAAACGGGAGCCGGGCCATTTAGAGAAAAACGATGAAACGAATATACTACAGCGGCAAACTGAAGGGTGGCGGCACAAAAGAACATGGAAATATGGAGGAACCAGTTTCCATTTCACAACATTGAATTTCACAAATAAACAATTAATATTCAACAAATTACTATTTACTCATGAAAATCTGCCTTCTGGTAATCGGGAAAACTGATGAAACTTATCTTCAACATGGGATGGAACTTTTTCTAAAACGGATTCCGCATTACATTCCATTCGAACTTAAAGTAATTCCAGATGTCAGGAATTCAAAAAATCTGAGCGAAGACCAGCAAAGAGAGAAAGAAGGAGAGCTTATTTTACAACACATTTCAACTTCGGATGAACTTTTTTTGCTCGATGAGAAAGGTTTCGAGTTTTCGTCGGTTGAATTTGCACGCTTTTTGGAGAAAAAAATGATTGCCGGAAATAAACGCTTATTTTTCGTTATTGGCGGCCCTTATGGTTTCTCGGGAAGTGTTTATTCGAAGGCAAGCGGGAAAGTCAGCCTTTCGAAAATGACATTTTCTCATCAAATGGTCAGGCTTATTTTCCTGGAACAACTTTACCGGGCTATGACAATTTTGAAAGGTGAACCCTATCATCACCAATAATTTGCAGACGAACGAACATGGATAAAATAAAAAAAAATATCTTACTGCTACTCACCTTCCTGCTGATTTCGATAGGCGCCACACGTGAAAACAAAATGCTTAACAACCATCCTGAGCTTATCGTAATTCATAAATTCCAGGAAAAGCTTCTCTACCAGGAAACAAAACTCACCGATTATTTAACCAAAGCCGAAGTAAAAATTACCGAAAGCCTGAAACCCGAAAACTACTCGTCCACGTTCTCGGAACTAAACAAATTGTTCGAAGATGAAGGTTTTGGGTTCCTCATTTATAAAAAAGAAAATAAGAAAGAGAAAATGATATACTGGTCAGACAACCAGTTTGCTTTTCCCAATATACTTAATAAAGTTTCGGTTGACAGTAAATTACTCAACCTGCCTAACGGAATTTTTGTTGCAAAAACCAGGATCATTGGCAGTTACCGAATTGTTGGGTTAATTCACATAAAAAACAATTTCTCATACGAGAATCAATACCTCGAAAATACCTTCGTTCCTCCATTTACATTACCGCCTGGATATAAAATCAGCATTGCCCGAAATTCGAACGCTGTTGAAATTCACGACAAAAAGAGCCAATATTTATTTACCATTTTACCATCAACCGAAGAAGCCTACAACGAGTGGGAGTTATACATTCCGGCGATTTTTTACCTGGTTTCTTTCATCTTTCTTCTGATCTACCTCTTTCAGAAAACCGAAAAATATAAAGGTAAATATTTCATAGCTAAAATATTATCACTTGGAGGCATTTTGGTTTTTCTATACCTCCTGCACATCCATTATAAATTCCCGGTAATATTAAACCATATTGGTTTGTTCGGGCCCAAATATTACGCTTTTTCGAGTTGGATGCCTTCACTGGGCGATTTCTTCCTGGTTAGCGCGTTATTTTTTTACTGGAGCTTGGTATTTGCCCGCGAATTCGACTCCAGTCAATTGCTCCGGCAAAACTTTGTAGTTCCTGCCTATTCGCTGGTTGCCATACTTTACCAGTCTGTCGGGTTTATGATCAACAACTTAATCCGCAACAGCAACATCAATTACAAGCTCAACAAAATTACTGATATTGACCAATATAGCATAAGCTGCTACCTTGTAACTGCAATGTTGTTGTTTTCGATATTTCTTATTCATCTGAAAATTATACAACGAACCGAATACCTAAACAGGAAGAGCTATTTCCTCAACCTCAACATTATACTAATTATAGCTTCGTTTGCTCTTTGCGTTGTTTTACCATCTGGCGGGTCGTATATGTTTGTTCTCTTCTTTGGAGTAAATATACTTCAAAGCATGGTCAGGAAAATGAACATCAGCCAGTTCTCGCTTTCGTATTCTATCCTTTTTATATCGCTTTTTTCCATCATTTCGCTCATTGTTGTTTACAATACGGTAAAAGAACGCGACCTGGAATTCCAAAAATTAAGGGCGACAACATTAAGTACTGAACAAGACCCGGTTGCCGAAGTTTTGCTGGCCCGAATGCAATCGAAATTTGATGCCGACACCATTATAACAACCTTGCTGGCTCCTCCTTACGATAAACTGGAAAACTACCTGACACGCTCCTACTTCAGCGGGTACTTCAGAAAATATGATATCAGGTATTGGTTTTGTAATCCAAAAGACAGCATTGTAAACGACGATGAAAATAAGATGGAATCCTGCTACCCGTTTTTCGATAAAATGATTGAGCATTCAGGAAATAAGATACTGAACAGTAACTTTAATTTTATGAATAACTTCAATGGCAGAATATCATATCTTGGAAAATTGCCGTTTCTGTCGGCTCTGAACAAAAAAGAAACCTCTGTTTTCATTGAAATTAATTCGAAAACGATTTCGGATGGGATCGGATTTCCCGAACTCCTGATGGACAGATCGTTTATCAAGCCATTCAGGTACAAATACTTATCCTATGCAAAATATTACGACGACGAACTGGTTTCGCAAACCGGAGATTACCCCTACAATTTATACCTTAGTTCGTATAACCTGAAAGCGAAAGAGAATGAATTCCACCGGACAAGCTGGGACGGCTACGACCATTTAATTTATAACATTGACGGCAAGAACCAAATTGTTGTTAGTAACCGCTCGCTCAAACTCCGGGATTACATTATTTCGTTCCCCTACATATTTGTGTTCTATTTCATGTTTGTGCTGCTTGTTATTTTAATTCGAAATTCGGGATTACGTAACTCGCCAATGGCCAACGACCTGCGGTTCCGAATCCAGGGATCAATCATTTCGGTACTGTTGATTTCGCACCTCTTTGTCGCAACCGGGACCATTTACTACAATATCCTCGAATATCGCTCCCGCCACCAAACCGACCTCCAGGAAAAAATAAAATCAATTTCGGAGGAAATAAAAAGCCGGTTGTACAATGTAAACTCCATTACTCCCGAATTGCAGCAATGGCTGTACATGGAATTAAATAAATTATCGAATATTTTCAGAACCGACATTAACATTTACGACACTTCGGGTGAACTAATTGCAACATCGAGACCCGAAATTTTCGACAAAGGAATTACTTCAAGCCGCATTAATTCAGATGCTTACCTCGAATTGTCGGAACGGTTCCGCTTGAAATACTTCCAGCCTGAAAAGATTGGCACGCTTTCGTACCTTTCGGCCTACGAACCTATCGTAAACAATAACAGCGAATACCTGGGCTACATCAACCTTCCGTATTTTACCCGGGAAGACGACCTGAAACAGGGCATTTCCACATTCGTCGTGGCATTTATCAATCTTTACCTCATTTTATTCCTGGCCAGTGTGATTATTGCCGTATTCCTGTCGAACAAAATTACACAACCGCTAAGCTTAATTCGCGAAAAACTCAGGGGGATTCAGTTAGGAAAAAAGAACGAACACATTAATTATCAGGCCGAAGACGAGATTGGAGCATTGGTGCGCGAATACAACCACAAAGTTGACGATTTGATGGAAAGCGCCGAATTACTTGCCCGCTCGGAACGCGAATCGGCCTGGCGCGAAATGGCCAAACAAATTGCGCACGAAATTAAAAACCCGCTTACGCCAATGAAACTGAATATTCAGTACCTGCAAAAGGCGAAAGAAGAAGGAAAAGAACATTACGACGAGTTTTTCAACCGGGTAACCAAAAACCTGATCGAACAAATTGATACACTTTCGGGTATCGCAACCGAGTTTTCGAATTTTGCCCAAATACCCAAAGCCCGAAATGAGGTTTTTAACCTGATCGATGTTCTTCAGAATGTATGTTCGCTCTTCGAACCAAGCCACAACCTGTCGATGTCACTGTATGCCAATAACCACACCGAAGTCATGGTTTTCGTCGATAAAGAACAGATTTCAAGAGCTTTATTAAACCTGGTTAAAAACGGTATCCAGGCCATTCCTGCCGACCAGAAAGGCGAAATCAGGATTTCGGTGCTTAAAATCAACGACCTGGCGGTTGTCCAAATCAGCGATAATGGTACCGGCATTAGCGAAGATGCCCAGGAAAACCTGTTCCAGCCCAATTTTACGACCAAAACCAGCGGAATGGGATTAGGTTTGTCGATTGTGAAAAACATCATTGAAAGTTTCGGCGGGAAAATATGGTACACCACCGAAATAAACCAAGGTACAACCTTCTTTGTTGAAATACCCCTGTACATTCCTGCAAAAAAAGCATAGAGCCAACTTTTGCACCAGCACGAAATCGTAAAATTGCAAATGTTTAAATCGTAAATAAAAACACATGGAATACCGCAAATTAGGAAATTCGGATTTGGAAGTATCAGTAGTAACCTTCGGCGCATGGGCTGCCGGTGGCTGGATGTGGGGAGGAACTGAACGTTCGGAAGCAGTAAAAGCCATTCAGGCCGGATTTGACCTGGGTGTTAGTTCGATTGATACAGCTCCGGTTTATGGGCAAGGATTGAGCGAAGAAATTGTTGGAGAAGCCATAAAAGGAATGCCTCGCGACAAAGTTCAAATCCTGACCAAATATGGATTAAGCTGGTCGGATACCAAAGGATCGTTCTTTTTTCACAGCCGGAACAACGAAGGCAAACCGCTCGATATTTACCGTTACTCGGGCAAAGCCGCCGTAAAAAAAGAGTGCGAAGACAGCCTGAAACGTTTGGGCACCGACTACATTGATCTTTTGCAAATTCATTGGGCCGATCCAACGACCCCGGTTCAGGAAACAATGGAAGCCGTTTCAGAACTCATTCAGGAAGGAAAAGTAAGGTATGCAGGCGTTTGCAACTACGATTTGCCCCTGATGAAGGAAACCGCCAAATACATCAACCTGGTTTCGGACCAAATGCCCTACAGTATGCTAAAACGCGACATTGAAGCCGATTTAGTGCCTTACCTCATCGAAAAGAACCAATCGGTGCTGGCCTATAGTCCGTTGCAAAGAGGCTTGCTGGCTGGCAAAATAAAACCAGGTCACTTATTTTCTGATGGAGATACACGTGCCGACCAAGCTTATTACAGCGCCAGAAACATTGAACAAACCAATGTTTTTCTCGAAAAACTGAAACCGCTGGCTGCCGATAAAAATGCCACGTTAGGGCAATTGGTTATTCGCTGGACCATTGAACAGCCCGGAATTACGATTGCCCTGGTGGGCGCCCGCAATGCCACCCAGGCCATAGAAAATGCCAAAGCTGCCCAGATTAAACTAAGCCAGGAAGAAATCGGGTTCATCAATACCGAACTTGCAAAACTTAAACTGGAACTTTAGTCAGCGATGCAAAAACTCAAGATTACAGTTTTAAGCGACAACGTTGCCGGGAAATGGTGTCGTGCCGAACATGGTCTTTCGTTTTTGGTTGAAGCCGACCGAAAGATTTTGTTCGACACCGGATCATCGGATCTGATAAGCCACAATGCCCAAATTTTAGGTATCAACCTTGCAGAAATCGACACGATTGTACTTAGTCACGGGCACGACGACCATTCGGGAGGATTGATGCAGCTTCGCGGACAGCAGCTCGTTTGCCATCCCGACGTATGTATCAGTCGTTTTCGGAAATCGAACTCTTCGCCGCTTGGTATGAAGTGGAACGAAGCTGAAATTCGGCAAAGATTCGAGGTACAAACCTCCGTTGACCCGATCAAACTTTCGGAACAAATCTATTTCCTGGGGGAAATTCCGCGAATTACTGAATTCGAAAGCCAAACAACGGCTTTTAAAAAAGCCGATGGAACCGACGATTTTGTGCTCGACGATTCGGGATTGGCAGTGGTAACCAACAACGGACTGGTGGTGATTTCGGGTTGCGCACATTCGGGTATTTGCAACATGGTTTTGCACGCCCAAAAAGTAACCGGCATTGAAAAAGTACTCGCTGTAATCGGTGGTTTCCACCTGCAAAACAACGATGAGACAACCCGGATAACAATCGATTGGCTGAGATCGGCAAAAGTTGAGCAGGTTATTCCATCGCACTGCACCGGTTTTGTTGCACAAACAGCCATATTCAAAACATACAAATTTATCCAGACAAAAACCGGCAATGTGATCGAGCTGGGATGAGTACCAAATTGCCCGGAACATTATTCTTGCACTTGTTGTTATATCAGGTATATTTGTCAAAAACAACTTAAATCAATTTAAAATATAACCTAATGAAGAACGCGTTAACACTTCAAGCTACCTCCAAGTACCAGATTAGTCAAACAGTTTTGGTTTTGGCTGCAACCATGATTTTACCTTTGGTCATTCACTTAATTCCACCCATTAACGGAAACCTGTCCGGCGCTGTTTTACTGCCTATTTTCTGGGCTCCAATGTTTGCTGCATTGGTCTATAAAAAACATGTTGCAATTCTTGCAGGTATCTTTGCACCACTCCTGAATTACCTGATTTTGGGTCGTCCGGCTCCTGAAATGGTAGTAACTCTTGGCTTCGAAATCGTTGTTTTTGCCCTTATTTTGGGTTGGTTAAAAAACTTAAACATCGTGAAATATGTTGCAGCACCTGTTGCCTACCTCGTTGCATCATTGGTTGTAGCCGTCGGAATGAGTTTCTTCAACGAACATCTTTCTTTCGCGGTGTGGGTAAATGCAACAACGGTGGCCCTTCCCGGCATTATTCTTTTGGGTTTGGATAACCTGGTTTTTCTTCGCTGGAGTAAATATTTTTCCTGAAAATAACCAATCAAACGCAGGCCAATCCAGTTTATTGACCTGCGTTTAAAGTATAATAACTTTTTATCCGGCTATGGTTCCAATAACATTTACAGAAATTTCAGCCCGTTTGCGCTCGATGAACTTGCCCGAAACCGATTTGGTTATTGGCATCGGAACGGGAGGTGTTGTTCCGGCCAGCCTGGTTGCTTTTCATTTGGGCTGCGAGCTTCACATCATAACGCTCAATTACCGCGACGAAAGCAATACCCCGCGCTACGAAAAACCAATCGTCATCAACATGCCCGAATTACCTTCGCTCGAAGGCAAACGAATCCTGCTGGTTGATGATGTCTCGGTTTCAGGAAAAACGCTAGGCGAAGCCCTGCTCCATTTCCCGGATTTGAACATTAAAACCCTTACGATGAAAGGAAAAGCAGATTATGTACTTTTCCCGGAAGTTAAAGATTGCGTAAAATGGCCGTGGAAGTAACAATCGACAAACATGTCGATCAAAACATCTTGCAGGTGTGGTGAATGTGTTGCATCAAGACTGTCGGAATGTCGTGCGTCTGCACTTCTCGATTAGCAATCCTAATTCATTTCGTCAGCAGCAGTTAAAATACATTACTACTTTTTTTGCTTTCTTTGAATAGGCAATTGTCCTTCCATCTTCTTCTCCAATTAAATAAAAGAATCCAATGGCAGTCCGGTCTGATTGAATATCATTCCATATTTCCTTGTCCGAATAGTTCTCATCAAAAACCTCGTCCCGTTTTATTGCTGGATACTTAAAATTCTTCTCTTCGAAGAATTCTCTGATTCGATTTTTCATATATTTTTCTCTGTCCTTGACAGATTCTAAGTCACCTTCGAATCCATAATTCATTAATAGATCGGAAGGAAATTCCTCTCTCAAAATTGTTGTCTTGTCGTAACTAACGATTGTAAAAATAACTTTCCCCTCTGCGATTGATTTACCTCGAATACAAATGTAAAATTCATCCTTCTTGTTAACGTTCGAGAAGTTATGCACCGCTCGTTGTTCAATCAATAGTGAATCAATAATTGTAGCAGATTGCAACTCATTTTTTACACCTAAAGTTTGACCTGTCGAACTTTTTATGCTTGCTGTCAGAAAAAAAATAATTAACATCCAGTGTTCTGTCCTCATGGTTACTATATTTTATTATGATTTATTTCTGCAAAACGCTCGGTTTCATACTTCTGCCATAAGTTACCACAGTCAATACTTGATTGTCCGCCTTCATTTGTCGTCTTTTTGTCGAGTTTGAGTCCAATCAATTTGACCCCCGGAATAGTTGTCCTATCCATATTTGCTATTTATTTGTCTGCCTATTTCTGCCCATACAATGCCACAACGGCTACCTCAAGCCCCCAAAACCTTACGTTCGCCTTTCTCACCCATACGGCTCCGTCACCTTTAAGGCTCACCCGGCAAAGGGTAAATAAAATTCAATAAATCGCTCTACAAATACATACATCCAATCCCGGCGGGTGCGGTGTATCGAGCTTGCCGGGGTGTAGTTCAACACACACTCATCGCTGGGTCGTGCCGACCGCTCAGAGTCCTATTTATTATAACCAGTTGTTATTTAAGCAAGTAGATTATCAATCTCTAATTTCAAGGTAGGCAGATGTCTTACAATCGTTCCCCAGATAATTTCATTGTCAATTTTGTCATAACCATGGATCACTCGATTTCGCATACTGATAATTTGTCGTTTACTCGATATCTCAATAGTTGAATCCAATTTCTCAATCCGACTCATTGCTTCTCCTATAATTTCAAACTCTCGTTCGACCGCTCTTCTCAGCATCTTATCTGCCATATAGACTTTAAAATCACGATTGTCCCCAAGATATTTTAGAATGGAATCTATAGACTCCTGGATGTCAAACAGATATTTTTTAATCTCATTATCCATATAGCAAGGTTTTTGTTTGGTTAACGGAATTAATAAAATATGGATTAGACAAAGATTTGTCCGTAACTAAGTCAACGGGTCGTTGAAACAGATCCTCAAATTTATCAGCTAAATCAAAATATGTGTCCGCATAATCTCCGTAGTCCATAGGTTTAAAGGAGATTAGTAAATCAATATCACTTTTGTCGTTAAATCTGTCGGTGCAGACCGAGCCAAAAACAAATAACGACGCTACATTATGTGTCATGCATAATGATCTGATTCTTTCAATATTATCGGTTATTAGTCTTTGCATATCAATGTTTTGTACAAATCTATCATTAATGTTGAAATCTTACAAGTGCCGCAATACAATTGGTGCACCGGGTAGCTTACGCCCCCTAAGAACCGTACGTGCGACTTTCACCGCATACGGCTCAGGCCCTTTTAAGGCTCACCCGGCGGAGGGTAAATAAAATTCAATAAATCGCTCTACAAATACATACATCCAATCCCGGCGGGTGCGGTGTATCGAGCTTGCCGGGATGTAGTTCAACTCACACTCATCGCTGGGTCGTGCCAACCGCTCAGAGTCCTATTTATTAGGTGTTGTAGTACTTTTATCTCGAAAACAATTCTATATCAATTTGTTAATAGCATCTAGAATTTCTTTATCAGTAGTCTCTTTATCATAGCCTACTATTATCTTTTTAATCACTCGATTCTTATCTATAATATAAAATGCAGGAACTCCGTTGACCAGATAACTTTTGGAAACCTCTTGTGTTGATAATAAAAACTTGTAATTCAATTCATTATTCTTCTGATACCTTTTCATACCTTCAATATTATCGCTCCAGGTTTCTATACTTACAAAATCAAAATCCTTATTACTATACTTTGTTACAAGCTTCTTTAAAAATGGAATTGACATATGACAGGGACCACAACCAATTCCGCTGAATTGTACCATAAGTACCTTGCTTCTCAAATCTTTTAAATTGATTATGTTGTTATTTAAATCTTTAAGTGCCCAATCTGGTGCAATATGCCCGGTTAAATCAACCCTTTCTATTTTTTGCTTTCCCCGCACTGAAACCGGAAAGTCCTTTGGAAAATACTCTTGTACAATGAAATTCTCAATTTTCTTCTTGTTTAATTCAGCATTCTTACATGTCTCCCAGCTTGTACTATGGGGCAGGTTTCTTCTGTACCGATAAGGCAGGTTATTTGATTTTTTTATCCATATATCATATCTGGAAAATTCATCTTTGGCGGGTAAATCCGGATTGTCACAAACAACAGGTTTTCCTAGAAATTCGACAACCTTGTGAGGAATGAATAACCTAAATTTAACAGAGTCCCCAAAATCTTTTATTTCAGTTGAAATACTATCTTGAGTATTTAATGCATATTTAATTATATTCTTTGTAGTAGTAAAAAATGGAGTGAATCGTCTTTGAGGAGAGCTGTCAATACTTATTCTTTTTTCGTCCCACAGAAGATATGTAAACGCTTTCCCGTCATAAAACCAACTTGTCTTATGTGTTCGGTCCTGTTGTGTCACAGTAAAACTGGAACCGGCCAATGTGTCGACAGAATTAAAATATTCGTCATTATACCGGGAATAAGTTTTAAACTGTAGGGTATCTCCAGGTGCACTTCCGGAAACAGTAGAATAATATGTTGCAGATTTAATCTGTTCAAGGTTGTTTAAAACCTTTTGTAGATATTTAGTATTGCTATATTCTGTTCGGCATTTGTAAAATAATACTAACGCGATACCTGTTAGGAATAATAAGAGTAAATACGACCTTTTCATTTTAGAGGTTTTTAGTTTGTGGAGACTATGATTAATTAGCTGTGCAAATATTTATCGGAACTATAACACCACCGGGTAGCTTACGCCCCCTAAGAACCGTACGTGCGACTTTCACCGCACACGGCTCAGGCACTTTTAAGGCTTGCCCGGCTGTTGTTACTTCAAAAACTCAAAATCGGTCGCTAACTGCACACTTCGACAAGCTCTGTAACTACTTCGACAAGCTCTGTAACCTTAGCCCCGAATCCGGCGGGTGCGGTGTATCGAGCTTGCCGAGGTGTAGTTCAACACACACTCATCGCTGGGTCGTGCCGACCGCTCAGAGTCCTATTTATTAGCGCCTGTTGTCTATTATGTCTCAATGGTAAAACGTTTATATTTAGAAACTATTCTTGTCGTTGTCCAACCGCTAATTGTATATAATTTTCTGATTGAAGTTACTTTTATGATCTCATTCCCTTCCAATGAAATTGATTCAATTCCTAATAACTTGTTTGTTGAATTCTGATAAAAACCTGATAACAGATTAATTGATTTGTAATTCTCATCAAATTGACACATAGCTGCGTTGGCATAGTTGGCATAGTTAATCGTATAACTCGGATGATAGCTGGTCGAATCAAATATTTCACCTTTGGGTACACTGATATATTCAACTGGCCATTTCTCCTCAAATAAATTTTTACTGGCTTCAATAACCCGAAGTTCCAATCCCGCGCCTAATATCTCTTTATTTTCACGAAGAAGATTGGTCGAAGGAATACCATCCATATTCAAATCTACCGGTTCGGAAGAAATTGAAGAAATCATTTCATATTTACCATGAAATTTTGCCTTTAATAGTTCAATACTCTCGCTTGAATCATTCTTATTACAACTAAATAGAATAATAGAAATAAAAATTAATAGACTTTGTTTCATAAACTTCAGTTTCTGTTTTGTGATATAGGACAAAAAATAGTCTTAAATATGTCATTTTATAGTATTTGTCTCTTTGTTATTAGCACAATAAATTACCCACAACGTAGGAAGCTACACGCAGGCTGTATGTTTGTAAGTGCGCAATGCATAAGCCTTCAGTGTTTTTGTAAATTTAGTTTTTGAAAAAGAAACAAAACAAAAAACGAAGACTTATGCTAGCTAAAGGTACGACAATTGATTTTAACGGGCAAAACGTTTATGCCGGAATTGATATTCATTTAAAGAGTTGGAAGGTAACCATCATGTTGGGAGACCGGGAACATAAAACATTTTCACAAGATCCGAATGCAGAAACCCTGTGGAATTACCTGCGGAAGAATTTTCCCGGGGCAGTATATCATTCAGCCTACGAAGCAGGTTTTTGCGGATTCAGCGCCCATCGCGAACTTGCGGGTTTTGGGATACACAATCTGGTGGTCAATCCTGCGGATATACCTACCACCGACAAAGAAAAGCGGCAGAAGGAAGACAAACGCGACAGTCGCAAGATCGCCAAATCGCTCCGTAACGGTGAACTGGTGGGCATCTATGTTCCGGGCAAGGGGATGGAAGAACTGCGTGGTCTGGTTCGTTACCGCAAAACGCTGGTAAAAGAAATCAGCCGCCATAAGTGCAGGATCAAGTCGTTCATTTATTTTAACGGCATACAAATTCCAATGGAACTGGGCGGCACCTCAACGCATTGGTCCGGGAGGTTCACCCGGTGGTTAAGCGCAGTTGAATTATCAACGGTACATGGCAAAATGGTACTTGACGACACAGTCGATACGGCAGAACTGCTGCGAAAAAAACTGTTAAAGGTCAACCGGCATTTGCGTCAGGTTGTCCAGAATGGGGAATATTCACAGCAACTAAGGTTATTGCAGAGCATCCCGGGAATCGGCCTGATATCGGCCATTACACTTTTGACCGAAATGGAGGATATCCTTCGGTTCAGGAACCTTGACCAACTTTGTTCATTCGTGGGACTGGTACCATCAACCAACTCCTCGGGCGAAAAGGAGAATGTTGGTCGTATCACCAGGCGCAACAACCGTTTTCTACGCAGCATTCTTGTAGAGGCAGCCTGGATGGCATCGAGAAAAGACCCGTCGCTGTTATATAGCTATGCCTTACTTTGCAAGCGGATGGAACCAACGGAAGCCATCATCCGGATAGCAAAAAAATTACTAAACAGGATAAGATATGTAATGAAAAATGAAACAGAATATGTACATTCAGTGCTATAACATCAAAACTGGTTGTAAAAACTACTCCATGATAAAGAGACTGTTTTCCGCCCCTTGCGGCCCCTGATAGGGTGTCCGTTACACGCAGGCCACAGCTCTTATCTATAATAAATTGAACACAGGAATGCGGCTGGTTGCACCATGTCCGTTGATAGAAGGGTGTTTTTATAGACCGGTATTTGATACAAAAGAGGGGAACCCGAAGGTGAAGTTTTACACCGAAGGTTTAGAAATTATGCTGGGCTTTTGCCCAGCATAATTAAACCAAGAGGGGAAACCCTCAGGCTCTGTATTGCCCAAAGGTTTAGGGATTTAAAAAGTTAACTTACTGAATAGTAGAAAAATAGTTTAAAAATAAAGAATGAAAAATTTGGATTACAACATAGAAGGGGCGGACTGCGGGCGATTTGGCTAACGCCGATTTTCAATTCCTGTCAAGCCGAAATGCAGCCCGGGCGGAAAGATACACACCGAAAACCAATGCTGCCGACCTTGACGGGTAGCTGATGTTATATGCCGCTCTTATTCTGTCCCATTTAATATTCAAACCTAATGGAATAATATTGCAATAAATCTTTATCATTCTGTTGGTCATATTCGTGAGTCGCAATGTATATAGTGTTTTTGTCTGCCCAAAACATTGCTGTTTTTTCATCCTCATTAATGTCAATGTCCGTAAAATCAAATGCAAAAAGCGTCCAAACGCCATTTTTTGAAGACTTGCATATCTCAATTTGAAGGAAATTGTCGCAATCTTGTCTCTCCAACCCAACCCAAAGTCCATCTTTGGACATCACACCATATTCGCCTCTAAATCTTCGATAACCTGATGCTACTTTATTTGTGCTGGCAAACACAAAACTTGCTTTTGCATTATGATAGTCTAGTATGTAAAACAAATATAAGTTAAGAGTAGGATAATATGCTTTAAAAGAAGTAAGGCATCTCGGTGAATTGCATAATTCACTTTTTGCAAGTTCTTTTTCATCTTCATTGTAAGTTTTTTCAATAGACTCAAATGGTTTTTCAAGTTTTGTAGTGTCACCAATTTCGGTTACAAAAGGTGCATTATAGTTTCTTTTTAATGCGTTTCTAAATTCTAATTTGGTAATAGGCGAAAAGGTAAAAAATCGTCTATTTCCTTCTGACTTTGTGCTGTCAGCCTTGATTGTCTGTGCATTTGTCGAGTTGTTACAACTTATCAAAAGCAAAGTCGCTATGAGTGTCCTAGCAATTTGAAGTCTTAATGTCGATATGGTAATTGTCTTGCTCATAATGTCGTCTTAGAGTGGCATATAACGTAGGAAGCTACACGCAGGCTGTATGTTTGTAAGTGCGCAATGCATAAGCCTTCAGTGTTTTTGTAAATTTAGTTTTTGAAAAAGAAACAAAACAAAAAACGAAGACTTATGCTAGCTAAAGGTACGACAATTGATTTTAACGGGCAAAACGTTTATGCCGGAATTGATATTCATTTAAAGAGTTGGAAGGTAACCATCATGTTGGGAGACCGGGAACATAAAACATTTTCACAAGATCCGAATGCAGAAACCCTGTGGAATTACCTGCGGAAGAATTTTCCCGGGGCAGTATATCATTCAGCCTACGAAGCAGGTTTTTGCGGATTCAGCGCCCATCGCGAACTTGCGGGTTTTGGGATACACAATCTGGTGGTCAATCCTGCGGATATACCTACCACCGACAAAGAAAAGCGGCAGAAGGAAGACAAACGCGACAGTCGCAAGATCGCCAAATCGCTCCGTAACGGTGAACTGGTGGGCATCTATGTTCCGGGCAAGGGGATGGAAGAACTGCGTGGTCTGGTTCGTTACCGCAAAACGCTGGTAAAAGAAATCAGCCGCCATAAGTGCAGGATCAAGTCGTTCATTTATTTTAACGGCATACAAATTCCAATGGAACTGGGCGGCACCTCAACGCATTGGTCCGGGAGGTTCACCCGGTGGTTAAGCGCAGTTGAATTATCAACGGTACATGGCAAAATGGTACTTGACGACACAGTCGATACGGCAGAACTGCTGCGAAAAAAACTGTTAAAGGTCAACCGGCATTTGCGTCAGGTTGTCCAGAATGGGGAATATTCACAGCAACTAAGGTTATTGCAGAGCATCCCGGGAATCGGCCTGATATCGGCCATTACACTTTTGACCGAAATGGAGGATATCCTTCGGTTCAGGAACCTTGACCAACTTTGTTCATTCGTGGGACTGGTACCATCAACCAACTCCTCGGGCGAAAAGGAGAATGTTGGTCGTATCACCAGGCGCAACAACCGTTTTCTACGCAGCATTCTTGTAGAGGCAGCCTGGATGGCATCGAGAAAAGACCCGTCGCTGTTATATAGCTATGCCTTACTTTGCAAGCGGATGGAACCAACGGAAGCCATCATCCGGATAGCAAAAAAATTACTAAACAGGATAAGATATGTAATGAAAAATGAAACAGAATATGTACATTCAGTGCTATAACATCAAAACTGGTTGTAAAAACTACTCCATGATAAAGAGACTGTTTTCCGCCCCTTGCGGCCCCTGATAGGGTGTCCGTTACACGCAGGCCACAGCTCTTATCTATAATAAATTGAACACAGGAATGCGGCTGGTTGCACCATGTCCGTTGATAGAAGGGTGTTTTTATAGACCGGTATTTGATACAAAAGAGGGGAACCCGAAGGTGAAGTTTTACACCGAAGGTTTAGAAATTATGCTGGGCAAAAGCCCAGCATAATTAAACCAAGAGGGGAAACCCTCAGGCTCTGTATTGCCCAAAGGTTTAGGGATTTAAAAAGTTAACTTACTGAATAGTAGAAAAATAGTTTAAAAATAAAGAATGAAAAATTTGGATTACAACATAGAAGGTGCGGATCGCGGGCGATTTCCTGTCAAGCCGAAAAGCAGCCCGAGCGGAAAGATGCACACCGAAAACCACTGCTGCCGCGCTTGACGGGTAGCTGATGTTATGGGCTGCCTTTCGTTTCATTAATACTGTGATTTCTAAAATCTTTCGCGATCACATAGTTGTCACCGACCAAAATAAGTTTATAATTGTTTGGTTTTAATACACTCTCAAACGACTTTGTCAAAACCCCGTGTTTGTCGCAAACTGCAACAATCTTTTGATTAATTGTAAGTGGAGCCTCTGATAATTTTCCACTTCCATCCTTCACATTTCCTAAGAATTTGTCAAAAGTGAAATTGATATTCTTGTCGGTTAAATAATTAGTCCAACGTCTCCAACCTTCGGTAATTTCTTCAATTGCATCCTTTAAGTCGTCAATAAATCTGTCAAAATGGTCTGGTTTCGAGTTTATGTAAGTTGTCACAATAATTTCGTTATAGCCAATTAATAAAGGATGTTTTTCAAAATAATGGAATTGTCCAATGACACCTTTCTTTAAACTAAATTCCTTTTTGCCAATGAAGTCGAACCGAAATAATTGCTCGTCAATCTTCAGCGTCAAAAATGTCGCTTGGTAGTTGTCCACTTGAACTGTTTTATTTTGAATATCGTCCAATATCATTTGTGCTGTCAATTAAGGTTGCCGCAACCGGGTAGCTTACGCCCCCTAAGAACCGTACGTGCGACTTTCACCGCATACGGCTCAGGCACTTTTAAGGCTCACCCGGCGGAGGGCAACCCGGCTGTTGTTACTTTTTTATTGGACATAAACATAGTAATTTGTTTGCATTCTTTTGCTAAATTAGCTCTCCATTTTGTTCTGTTACTGAAGTATTCATCAAATTCGGGCAGAAAAGGATTGGCTTCGGCCTTCAGTTTTACATGATACCGAATGGGAACATATCCAATACGGTACAGTCGATGATTCTCTGTTCCGTTTTTGGTGATCCGCTGATCAGTAAAATGGTTGTCGTGAAAGTAACGATGGTATATCCACCAGCGATTTTTGTTTCCATGCTGGTATTTAGCCCATCGCCTGAGCTGCCACCAGATGAATGTTGCCAAACGGATGAAAATACGTTTTGAGCAGATGCCTTTGTGGTAGTTCGACCATCCCCTGATTACAGGGTTCAGTATCCGTATCAGAGCATGTGCGGGTATTCCACGGTTTTCGTTGATGATCGTTTTCACCTTGTCTCTAAACGATTGGACTGATTCTTTCGATGGACGAATAACCAGTTTGCCTTTAAATTTACGGACATTCTGTGAAAGGAAGTTAAACCCATCGCTGATATGCGTGATTCTGGATTTTTCGGCAGAGAGTTCTAACCCTCTTTCCATCAGGAAGTCGTTTACCAAAGGGATAATCTCTTCGGTAATGACTTCTTTGCTGATGGCCGTGATCACAAAATCGTCGGCATAACGGATGAAGTTCACTTTCTTGTTTTTCCATCGGGGAAACTTTTTATTGATGGCCGTTTCCAGTCCGTCCAAAACCATGTTCATGATTACCGGTGATATGGTTCCTCCCTGTGGCGTACCTTTATCTGTGCGGAACAAACGTTTTTTCTCGATGTAACCGGCTTTTAACCATTGATTAAGAATGGTCTTGTTGACGGGAATATTTTCCAATATCCAGTCGTGCCGGATGTTATCGAAACAAGATTTGATGTCCGCCTCGAATATCCATTGGGACGAGATTTTTCGGCAGAGCAATTGGAAACAGGCGGCAATGGCATCGTTGCACGAACGACGAGGTCTGAACCCGTAAGAGTTCTTGTCGGCCAACGATTCGGCCATTGGTTCGAGGGCTATCTTATGCAATGTTTGCATAGCCCTGTCGCTCATGACCGGAATACTTAACGGACGCTTTTTCCCGTTTTTCTTTGGGATGTAAAGTCGGCGCAATGGTTTCGATCTGTACCCTCTGGATTGGAGTTTTCGGGCTGCTTCGAGTTTTTCTTCCCCGTTTGTCCAAACGGTGTTGTCAACCCCGGGAGTTGCGCCTCCTTTGTTGGTTGAGACCCTTAGTACAGCCAGTAATTTAGCGTAGAATGATTTGGTAACAAGGTGCATCAGGGCTTTTGCTTTCGCCCAACGACCTTGTTTTACAGCCTTGGCAATGCGGCGTTGCAGCCTGGTCACATGTTGGATAACCTTCCGCCATAAAATGGTTTGCCAGTTATTCAATTGGTGTGGGAGCGCACACGATAAACTTTCATCCTCGTTCATTTGCTTTCTTCCATTTGCAGGTTCTGTAAAACTTTATGCCATAAAGCACCAGATGAAGGTAGGCAGGCTTTCGCCCGTGGTGATGTTGTAAACAAACTCAACCACTATCCAACCCGTTACAGGAAGGCATTCGCTTTGTTCATCGTCTCTGTCCGGCGTTTCCCGATGCCTCGCGGTTACGGTTTTATCCCGAAAATAATGGGAGAGAGCGCCGGGCTTACACGTTCCGAATAAATAATCAATTGTGTGGGTTTAGGCCCATCCTGTCTGCCGGCTGATCTACATCCTTGTAGGCACTGCGTTAAACGTACCTAACCTGTCAGCTCACCATTTTGGTACAAAGCGTATCATTCTCTTTTTCGCTCCTACTCGCCTGTCGGCAGTAACGGATTGTTCACTATATGTTAGCCATGCCCACTGATCCAAGCCCTTAATTGACTTTGAGACTTCAAAGACTGTCTGCCTCACGGTTTCCAGCCCCGCCATTGGCTGCACGAGCCCGGCAATTGGTACTGTTTCCCGGGGGCTTCACCCGGTAATGGCTGCACCATACACCAGGTGCCCCGGTAGGATACTGCTGAAGGAACAGCAGGTTTTGTCAATCAGTTGTAACTGACTGCAAAACAATTGCTTAATACGACTTCGTGTCGCAATAACGTAGGAAGCTACACGCAGGTGCGGATTGCGGGCGATTTGGCTAACGCCGATTTTCAATTCCTGTCAAGCCGAAAAGCCGACCGAGCGGAAAGATGCACACCGAAAACCACCGAACCCGCACTTGACGGGTAGCTGATGTTATGGTGCGTTTTCCTTTGTCTGTCAAGCATCTCCGTTAACCATTAGTTCATAATATTCTCCTTTTGTCAGGTTGATTTTAAGGTTAAAATAGCAATTCCCGCCATCCATAACTTCTATTATCTCTTTTTTCCAATCAGTGTCCCAAGTGTTACAAAAGCAATTTACCCAAATTTCCTTTTCTCCTTGTGAATTAATGGCCGCAATATATTGTCGTTTGTAACGGGACAAATCAATGATAAAATTTTTCTTGTCCAGTTTATAATTTGGGTGCTTGTCATTTATTTCCTTGAATTGTCTCTCTTGGTCTGGGTTATAATTGTCAATACATTCTTTTAATAATTTCTCAACTTGCGTCAAGTCAGCATTTGTCAGCTCCACCGGTTTGCTGTCTATAAACAACCATTTTTGCGCCGTGTCAAACGGTAAAACGGCTATGGTAGAAGTGTCAATTTGTAAAGATGTCGAACTTAAAACTCCGTCTTTACTTGCAACTTGATTCTGTCCACAGCATGAAAGGTTGACAGTCAAAACCAAAACTAATATTGTCATTTGTCTAATCATTCGTGTCACTCTTTTAAATGCGCCAACCGGGTAGCTTATGCCCCCTAAAGAACCTTACATTCAACTTTCACCTCACACGGCTCAGGCACCTTTAAGGCTCACCCGGTTGTTATTACTTCAAAAACCATAAAACGGTCGCTAAGTGCATACTTCGACAAGCTCTGTAACTACTTCGACAAGCTCTGTAAACACTTCGACAAGCTCTGTAATCTTAGCCCCGATCCCGGCGGGTGCGGTTCAACCGGGAATAATCGCTGGGTCGTGCCGACCGCTCAGAGTCCTATTTATTAGCACCAGTTTTCTATGTGTCAGTTGTAATATCGTCCCAATTTTCGTCATAATATGTTACCCAATTTATTGCGTAATGTCTTTCTTCTACAATACTCTCATCTATTCTAAGTTTCTCTAACTTATCCAAATCAGCTTGTCTTGTCGCCCAATGTAATCTATAAGTCAAGTCAGAGATGTCAAGTATTTCCGAAACTGTCCGAAGAGTCGCCTTTTCCACAAATTCATTCGTATCTGCCATGAAATCTGGAACGAGGCTTAATAATTTTGATATTTCAACTTGTTCAATTGGCAATTCTAACTTTTCAACTTTGTTAATTGCCCAAAGTAGAATCCAAATGGCTTCTGATCGCCACGAAATATTTATCTTGTCTTGGTCCGTAAGTTCGTTTTTGAAAAGTTCAATTTCAGCATTTGAAATACTGTTCCAGAGTCCTTGTTGTTTTAGAAAATCAACTACATTTTCCTTGTCATCTGGTTCTTCCGCAATATAATTCAGATAAATTAAAACCAATATTCTCTTTGCTATTTCTTGAGGTGTCCTAATTCTTGCGTCACTTTCTTCTTCAATTGCAGGCAAATGGTCAATAAACGGAATAGCTAAAGACTTTAAATATTTCTCAGTCTGTGCTTTTCTTTCTTTAGCAGTCTTTTGCTCTGATTGCTTGCCTCTTTTATAAATGTCAAATAGTCCCATTCTTAATATTGTTGTGTCCACTTAAAATTGGTGCTAACGTTGAGGGTATGCAGCGTGCGGGAGTTCGTGGCCACTTCCTTATCCACCGTTACTGCCCTTGCCAGCGAGCCCTGAGCTTGCAAATGGCTCTGAAACCCGCATGTTGTATACCCTGTGTTGAACTAAATCCGCCTTCGCGGATAGCTTTTTAAAACTACCCGATTCTTCCTATTCTAAGGAATTAATCACAACAAAAATTTCTGAATATGAGAAAGAAATCGGGTTTTAATATTGTTGAGCAGGCCATTGTGCTTGTTCCTGAGTTTGAAAAAGTTGTCCGCAAGTTGGCGTACATGGGAAAGGTATGCCCAATTGCCAGCGAAAATGACTAAAAACAGGTGGCCAAACACGATTTTACCAGTGCTGTGAAACCATAAAAGCACTAAAACCTGCAATACGTCAAAAAACGTTATCTCATTAATTTCCTTCAAAAACTCAAAATCGGTCGCAAAGTGCATAGCTCCGATCCCGGCGGGTGTAGTTCAACACAGACTCATCGCTAGGCGTTGCACGCCACTCAGAGTCCTATTTATTAGCAACCGTATCTTATTATCATTTCTCAAGTTGTTGTCTGATTAAAGCATAAACTAATCCAAGCGTTAGAACAATAAGAAATATTAGCCAGCCATAGCCGCTGTATTTATTATTCTTGTTTGCAGTATATGCGTTAGTCGCATTTTTTGTCTTAATATTTCTCCTAACTCTTTGAAGTTCTCCATTGAAAATATAATAATCTGAAATTTCAAACGAGTTATACTTTATTTTTTTACCATTCTTTAATTCTATGATAGTCTTGTCTCCACTATATACATTTATGTTTCGACCAGCATGTGAGGGATTTATTTTAAAATCTCCTTCTGTTACGCTTTTAATTTCAGTCAATGGTATGGCCTTAGTCAAAAATATTAGAGGCCTTTTTATTAAAAAACTCTTATCTGTCAGAACAAAAGTTTTGACTGTCAGTAGCATTACCAAACAGGCAGAAGCAAAGAAAACAAATGAGCCAAATGTCACGCACATAATTATTAAACCAACTGGCCCATCGGTTCCCTTTTCAATTACCCATATTGTTGGCCGTGTCATATAAGTAAACGCGCCAAAGAAAATAGTCCCGAAGAGTCCGAATCCGATAGTTTTCACACTCAAAGAAGTTGTCAAAATATTTGTCTCTGTTGTCTCCATAATATGGTTGCTAACGTAGGAAGCTACACGCAGGTGCGGTTTGCGGGCGATTTGGCTAACGCCGATTTTCAATTCCTGTCAAGCTGATAAACAGCCCGAGCGGAAAGATGCACCCCGAAAACCACCAAACCCGCACTTGACGGGTAGCTGATGTTACCTGCATGTGCCTTTATTCTGTCATTTGTTTTAGGTCATCCAAATCTTTTCTCATTTGGTCTAAGTTATTCTTATTAATCAGTGGACCAAACTGGGTTGCAATTATTTCAAGTTCAACTTTTCTCGAACGAGCAATTAGTTCAATTAATTTCTTAAAACGGTCATTTGTTAATTCAAATTCGTCTGTTGCGCTTCCTAATTTTTTAAGATGATTAGTCACTCTAATTCCTAATCTTTGAATTTCGTTTTGAATTAATGTTGTCGGAGCACCTAATGATGCTAAAAGATTACCGTCTGAATGCTCTTGAAAAGAGGCAAATGTTATTCCTGCTAGATCAGTAGGGATTTTGATTTGCTTTGAACGGTCAAAGACAATGAATGTTCTGTCTCGACCGATGCCGCCAACAAAAAGACCAAGCTCAAACAGTACATTGTCTCGAGGTGATTGTGTCGTTTGCTCTTTTGAGGTTGTCATGTCGTCAGGCGTTAGAGCAAGTATTGCGAAATCATACTTATCCAAAGCAAGAACTAACGATTCTAATGTCCCTTGGCTGAGACCAAATACTCCTTGACTCCAGATTGTCACTTCGCAACTGTTGTCAAGTAGCACTTGGATTGATTGAGCAACTTTTAGTCCTTCAGTGGAAGAACCAATAAAAATCTTAGGTCTCATTTATTCTGCACTTTTTGTATTATTTATGTGTCAATTTGTAAAACTCACTGTCTGCTGTCCTCTGGCATTGCAGGACCGGGTAGCTTACGCCCCCTAAGAACCGTACGTGCGACTTTCACCGCATACGGCTCAGGCACTTTTAAGGCTCACCCGGCGGAGGGCAACCCGGCTGTTGTTACTTTTTTATTGGACATAAACATAGTAATTTGTTTGCATTCTTTTGCTAAATTAGCTCTCCATTTTGTTCTGTTACTGAAGTATTCATCAAATTCGGGCAGAAAAGGATTGGCTTCGGCCTTCAGTTTTACATGATACCGAATGGGAACATATCCAATACGGTACAGTCGATGATTCTCTGTTCCGTTTTTGGTGATCCGCTGATCAGTAAAATGGTTGTCGTGAAAGTAACGATGGTATATCCACCAGCGATTTTTGTTTCCATGCTGGTATTTAGCCCATCGCCTGAGCTGCCACCAGATGAATGTTGCCAAACGGATGAAAATACGTTTTGAGCAGATGCCTTTGTGGTAGTTCGACCATCCCCTGATTACAGGGTTCAGTATCCGTATCAGAGCATGTGCGGGTATTCCACGGTTTTCGTTGATGATCGTTTTCACCTTGTCTCTAAACGATTGGACTGATTCTTTCGATGGACGAATAACCAGTTTGCCTTTAAATTTACGGACATTCTGTGAAAGGAAGTTAAACCCATCGCTGATATGCGTGATTCTGGATTTTTCGGCAGAGAGTTCTAACCCTCTTTCCATCAGGAAGTCGTTTACCAAAGGGATAATCTCTTCGGTAATGACTTCTTTGCTGATGGCCGTGATCACAAAATCGTCGGCATAACGGATGAAGTTCACTTTCTTGTTTTTCCATCGGGGAAACTTTTTATTGATGGCCGTTTCCAGTCCGTCCAAAACCATGTTCATGATTACCGGTGATATGGTTCCTCCCTGTGGCGTACCTTTATCTGTGCGGAACAAACGTTTTTTCTCGATGTAACCGGCTTTTAACCATTGATTAAGAATGGTCTTGTTGACGGGAATATTTTCCAATATCCAGTCGTGCCGGATGTTATCGAAACAAGATTTGATGTCCGCCTCGAATATCCATTGGGACGAGATTTTTCGGCAGAGCAATTGGAAACAGGCGGCAATGGCATCGTTGCACGAACGACGAGGTCTGAACCCGTAAGAGTTCTTGTCGGCCAACGATTCGGCCATTGGTTCGAGGGCTATCTTATGCAATGTTTGCATAGCCCTGTCGCTCATGACCGGAATACTTAACGGACGCTTTTTCCCGTTTTTCTTTGGGATGTAAAGTCGGCGCAATGGTTTCGATCTGTACCCTCTGGATTGGAGTTTTCGGGCTGCTTCGAGTTTTTCTTCCCCGTTTGTCCAAACGGTGTTGTCAACCCCGGGAGTTGCGCCTCCTTTGTTGGTTGAGACCCTTAGTACAGCCAGTAATTTAGCGTAGAATGATTTGGTAACAAGGTGCATCAGGGCTTTTGCTTTCGCCCAACGACCTTGTTTTACAGCCTTGGCAATGCGGCGTTGCAGCCTGGTCACATGTTGGATAACCTTCCGCCATAAAATGGTTTGCCAGTTATTCAATTGGTGTGGGAGCGCACACGATAAACTTTCATCCTCGTTCATTTGCTTTCTTCCATTTGCAGGTTCTGTAAAACTTTATGCCATAAAGCACCAGATGAAGGTAGGCAGGCTTTCGCCCGTGGTGATGTTGTAAACAAACTCAACCACTATCCAACCCGTTACAGGAAGGCATTCGCTTTGTTCATCGTCTCTGTCCGGCGTTTCCCGATGCCTCGCGGTTACGGTTTTATCCCGAAAATAATGGGAGAGAGCGCCGGGCTTACACGTTCCGAATAAATAATCAATTGTGTGGGTTTAGGCCCATCCTGTCTGCCGGCTGATCTACATCCTTGTAGGCACTGCGTTAAACGTACCTAACCTGTCAGCTCACCATTTTGGTACAAAGCGTATCATTCTCTTTTTCGCTCCTACTCGCCTGTCGGCAGTAACGGATTGTTCACTATATGTTAGCCATGCCCACTGATCCAAGCCCTTAATTGACTTTGAGACTTCAAAGACTGTCTGCCTCACGGTTTCCAGCCCCGCCATTGGCTGCACGAGCCCGGCAATTGGTACTGTTTCCCGGGGGCTTCACCCGGTAATGGCTGCACCATACACCAGGTGCCCCGGTAGGATACTGCTGAAGGAACAGCAGGTTTTGTCAATCAGTTGTAACTGACTGCAAAACAATTGCTTAATACGACTTCGTGTCGCAATAACGTAGGAAGCTACACGCAGGTGCGGATTGCGGGCGATTTGGCTAACGCCGATTTTCAATTCCTGTCAAGCCGAAAAGCCGACCGAGCGGAAAGATGCACACCGAAAACCACCGAACCCGCACTTGACGGGTAGCTGAAGTTATAGGGCGTTTTTCGTTTCATCTGTTTGATAATGATTTCTCTAAAGTTGTCGATAAAAATTCGGCAATTTGTATTTGTTCGACAGACATTAGCTGTCTGTTTGAATTAATTGCTTTCTCCATAGCAAACTTAAATTCATACCAGCCATCTGTTAGTCCGTTTATAAACTTCTTTGCGTCCATAAAATCTAAAACGATTCTGTCTTTGTTTTCCGCGTTCAAAAGGTCGATTAACTTGTCAAAAATCAACCAATAGTCCGACCAACCATTGATTTTAAACTTTTCCATTTGCTTCATCATTAGCAGAATTGAATCTGTAAATATCTATATCTGTCGTTGTTCCTGTCCGATACAGAAATTCTATTGTTCTCAAGTCGTGTCCTAACGCTGGTGTCGAATTATCTTCGTTAGTGTCAATGTACAAAACAATTTCTAATACCGAGTTCAATTGAAATTGGCTTTTTAAATCATTGATAATCTCAATTTTGTCGCACAACTTAGACACAATTTCATCCACTAAATTGTCAATTTGTATGTACTCTTTACCTTTGTCTGTGGATAATCTCCACATTGCAAACTCAACGGCAGTTTTATAAAATCCTTTATCTCCTTTTCGCCATGAATCTGTCGGTGTTATACCAAGTCTATTTGTCACCTCGTCTGTGTCAAAACTGTCTCCTTTAAGAGCAAAATAAACATATGAACTACCTGTCTCCATTAGCGATTTTTAAATGCCCTATAACTAGTAAATAGCGGCAAGTTTATAGTACTTTTTCTCTTGCCGTTTGTTACGATAAAAAACAATTGCGCCGGCAATTTCAGAGATCGAGCCCTTATGTCGCCCCGGAATCCGGGTGCGAATTTCGCTGGTTTTACACAGCTATGTGAACAGTGTCATGCCCCACAAAGGCAGGTTCAGGATGCCGCTCGTTGTTTTGCTAAAAATAAGGCGTTATGTTCAAATATCAAAACTATTGTTCACTTATTTTCAATCTTTATTTGCATTAAATTGCTCAGTGCCAAACTATCCGGAATCCAGCTTAACGATTGCTCCGAAAATGTCGGTATCGCATTGCACAACCCGAAAAAGAAAAAGCCCCGCTTTCGCGGGGCTTCACTTTAATTCTTCGAAAGCTGAACTTTCAAATCGGTTAGTTCACCATCGGCCACCGTAACCGTTGTTACCTGGTCGGCATAACCAATCTTTTGAATGGTCACTGTGTAAACACCAGCCGGTATCGATTTAATGTTAAATCTGCCTTTGGCGGCCGTCTTTTTAACAATGCTTCCGGTCGGAGTTTTTGCGGCTTTCGCCAGGCTGCTACCGCCTTCAGGCAAAAACGAAAGCACAGCGCCCTTAACAGGTTCGCCACTCAGCGCGTCGGTAACCAATCCTTTAACAGCCAGCTTGGCCGAACCAGCTACAATAACCTTCCTGACCTTCTGATACTCGTCGTAAAAAACGGGTTGAGTAGTTCGAACCATTTCTACCAGTGTGTCAATCTTTTCCCAGTTGGTGGTAAGCGTTTTAAACAAGCCGGTAAGCAAAGTGGTTGCTTCGCCGCTATCGGTAGTGTTAACCCTGCCTTTGGCAATAGTGGCGTTAAAGCTGGTAATCGCCGTTTGTAAAGCAGCAACCACAACCGATGTAACACCATAAACCGACAAAGCCGCAAGGTTCGCATTGGCGCTATCCCTGATAACCTGCGAAATACTGATCAAATTCGAATCCGAACTTCTTTTCAATTTACTTTCGGTGTAATCGACCAGTTTAAGTAAACCGGCATTGTTTACATTGGTAGCATAAGCAATCTCTTTGCGGATAACATCAATTGCGAGCGCAATTAAATTGGTCCGTAACATCTTTTTAGTTGCAGTATCGCCGCTTTTATTGGCTTCCTGCTGAACCTTTGCTGTCAGGATCTGGGAATTCGTGGTTTGTACCGTTGCAAAATAAACCGAAAAGTTGGGAAGAGAAGTAGTAATGGCGCCATTGGCTAACAAAAACGCAACTGTGGCTACCGACATTTTTTCGATACCTTCTTGAAAATTTGTCATAACATTTAAATTTAGGGCGGTTAATAAAATAATTGCAATGTTTTGCATTTCAATGCCATAACATTGTGTAGCTAAAATAAGAAATATACAATAAATATCCAAATGCTTTCAATTGCAGAAAACGAAGCCATCACCTCCAAATTTTACCGGCATTATATCTTTAAGCTTAAAGCCCCCTCTAAATCTCCCCCGAGGTGGGAGACTTTGGATAGCACAAATTCACAACACTTTAGTTTCAGGAAACATTCTTTTTATCTTCTTAAGCCCCAGCCTTCGGAGGGGGTTGGGGAAAATCGCTTTAAAAAAATGTGCTGGGATTATTAAAAAAAAAGAATTGCTATTTTTCAAGTACTTACCCCGTCGCATCTGCGGTACGCCCCCCCCTCTCTCGCGAGAGAGGGGAAATCCCGAGCTTTGCGAGGGAAGGGGTGAGTTCCTGGATATAAAAAAATAAAAGTTGAGCCCCTGTAATGTTAAAAGCGATTTCCCTTCTAAGGGGATTGGGGAAGCCGTTAAGTTAATCGTTATTGTTTGCAGACACAAGTTTCTTGAATAGTCTCGCTTCGCGTACTCTCAGGATGGCTCTGCGCTGTTGTAGTATCACATCGCGCACTCATAAGACAGCTTCGCACGGTTGTAAGACGGTTCCGCGCACTCTTAAGATGGCTTCGCACGGTCTTAAGACGGTTCCGCGCACTCACAAGACGGCTTTGCACGGTCTTAAGACGGTTCCGCGCACTCACAAGATGGCTTCGCACGGTCTTAAGACGGTTCCGCGCACTCACAAGACAGCTTCGCGCGGTTGTAAGATGGTTCCGCAGTATCTTAATACGGTTCCGCGTGCCATTTAGATGACTTTGCAGACACTTTATGCGGCTTTGCAACACCCCTCCGATGACTTTGCAGGCACTTTATCCGGCTTTGTAACACCCCTCCGATGGCTTTGCAGGCACTTTATGCGGCTTTGTAACACTCTTCCGATGACTTTGCAGGTGGCTTTCCCGAAAATAACCTGACAGGATTTTTACTTGTTTGTTGAAGTGGATATAAACATAGGATTTATTCCTGGTTTGTATTTCACCTGATTTAACTATCCCTGTTTCTTCCCCTTTGATATTTCTTTTTCCTGGTCTTTTATCACAGATTTCTGGTCTTCCTGTTTTTTACTTCTCATGGATTTTTATCCCTGTTTGGTGCTTTTTTCTTTTTCTATTTCCTGCTTTTTCATACAGGTTTATCCGTAATTGCTGGAACTTCGGTGCATGGTTTTGTTATGCACTGAAAATGCTGACAACCGGGTTTTTGCAGAGATTTTGCCCAAAATACGACCCAAAGGGTGGAGATTTTGGGCAAAACCCGAAGGACTTGTCCCTGCAAAAATTCCGGGGGGGCAGGTTACCTTTGCATTTTCAAAAGCATGTACATCAGTATCTTTTGGGTATTCTTCTTCCATTTTGTTTTTGTTCTTTTTGTACCACCTTTTTTTCAATTCACCGGTTTGTTTATGGGCCGCTCTACGGTGATTACATTGTCAAAACTAAATGCAACATTCAATAGTTTACATGACTTAAAAGTTGAGCCAATCGATAATTTGCCGGCAAAAATATTGTACCCGTCGAAAAATGCAGGCCGTTTGAATCCGTTTCTATAACTTTGTTCAAAACAATCTGAAAAAGTAAATTTCAAAAAAACAAGGAAACATGCAATCACACGAAATTGATTACAAGATTATGGGTCACGATGTTCAGTTGGTTGAAGTTGAACTCGATCCGGGAGAAACAGTTATTGCCGAAGCTGGCGCCATGTTATATATGGAAGACGGAATTAGCTTCGACACCAAAATGGGCGATGGTTCCAATCCACGCGCCGGTTTTTTCGATAAAGTTTTGGCAGCGGGTTCCCGCCTGATTACCGGCGAATCGCTTTTCATCACCCATTTTACCAACCAGGGCTGGGGCAAAAAACATGTAGCTTTTTCGGCTCCTTACCCCGGAACCATCATCCCGGTTAATCTGATGAATCACCGAGGCAACCTCATTGTTCAGAAAGATGCTTTCTTGTGTGCAGCCCTAGGCACAAAAATTTCGATGCGCTTCAACCGTAAACTGGGTGCCGGTTTCTTCGGAGGCGAAGGGTTCATTCTCCAGCAATTGCAAGGCGATGGCAAAGCCTTTATTCACGCCGGAGGTACAGTTATCGAACGTCAGCTGAACAACGAAGTTTTACGGGTTGACACCGGCTGCGTGGTAGGTTTCGAAGAAACAATCGATTTCGATATTCAGCAAGCCGGTGGCCTGCGCTCAATGGTGTTTGGCGGCGAAGGTTTATTCCTGGCCACCTTGCGCGGAACCGGAAAAGTTTGGCTGCAATCAATGCCCATCCGCAAGCTGGTTGCCCAACTAAGCTCCTTTGGTCCAAACAGCCGCAAAGAAGCCAGCGGCGGATTGCTCAACAGCATTTTTGAATAAACGGCTAAAACAAATAACCGGGCAGGAGGAAAATAAAATAGTTTTCCTCCTGTTTTATTTTTAGTCATTGGTGTCCAGGTAAAAACCGGAGATTCATCGCTTCACTCCGAACGACAGTTACCTACCCTACCTTCTTCCCACAACTGGTTGATGGTCATTTCGAACAAAGTGCGAAATCTAAATCGGATATGCACTGCGAAGATTTTACCGGACAATAGTCATTTTTAATGAATATCCTTTCGTTGCCTAAAGAAGAGTATTCTACCGAGTATTCAATTCATTCTTTAAATTCCAACGCCGCAATAGGCATCGTCGCGCATAAGTCAACACGTTATTCATCGATACCCGGTAAACGAACGAAAGGCTAATAAGCATGGGCAAACGCCTTAACTTATTAGCCTTTTATGTATTTGTAAGATAGGTCTTACTTAAATAGCACTTAATCTACAGGAAATATTAAACATCTGATCTTCTGTTTCCGCCAGCGCTTCCACCACGATTGAAACCGCCTTTGTTGAAGCCACCGCCTGAATTACCGCCACGGAAACCACCACGGTCGCCACCGCCAGAGTTACCACCACGGAAACCACCGCCAGAGTTACCACCACGGAAACCGCCGCCATTGCCACCACGGAAACCGCCGCCGTTACCACCACGGAAACCACCACCTGCTGGGCGGCTACCTTCTTTTTTTTCTTCAGCTTTATTTACAACAATTGTCCGGCCTTCAACTTCTGCGTTATTCAGTTCTTCAATTGCTTTTTTAGCTTCTTCTTCGTTAACCATTTCAACAAAACCAAAGCCCTTTGATCTGCCTGTAGCTTTGTCCATAATAATCTTCACGGATGCAACTTCTCCGTATTCTTCAAAAATTTCCTGTAATTCGCTTTCCACAATTTTAAAAGGAAGGCTGCCAACAAAAATGTTCATAAATAACTGTTTAAATAATGGATAAATATATTCGCCAAATGTAGTTATATTTTAATTCAAAATACCTCAGCCCAAAGAAATTATCTCAAATTAAATCATTTTTCAATCTTTTTATTAGCCTAGTATATAATAATTTACAGGAGATAGGCTCATAAATCTATTCAACAACATAGAATTTTATTCCTGGATAAAACTAAAACATGCCTTTCCCGGTCAGCTTATCCGTTTAAAAGTCAATAAAAAAACAACATACAAAGCCGGTTTTATTCAAATTCAATCTAAATTATACGATTTTTATTTTTCAAATTAATTCAAACAAAAACTTATAATTGATTTGTAATAATGATCTTCAGCTTTTATAATGAAAGAAATGATTGTAGAATACTTACAATCACCACGAAACGATGTTTGGAGAATTAGATAAAACTTATACTTTTGAACCCCGATTCCGGCACTTGTAACTCTTTTAGTTTGAGGGTTCAACAATCCGGGCAATTTGAATTAAAGACCAAAGTAATTAACCCGACTTCTTTTTGAAGCCATTGTTTTTTGCATTACCCAAAAATGCACAAAACAATTGTAAGACCCTGTAATTAAATGAAAAAACTGCTTTTTTTTATTCTTTCTTTAAATGCTGTTGTTGCTTTTGCCCAGGATAAACCCAAAGAAATTACCTCGGAGTTTTATGGATTTGTTCGTTTCGAGTCGTTTTTTCGATTCTTACAAAGGACTAAATGCTGGTAATGAATTATTTTTCATTGCTCCAAACTACATTGGGACTGATGTGAATGGGAAGCACATTAACGAAACGCCAACGTACAACTTTTCGTCGATGGCATCTCGCTTAGGTGTTCGCATAAGCGGGCCTGTTATCCTGAACGCCAAGACGACAGCCAACATTGAAGCCGATTTTGCCGGAGACCTGGGCAGTAATCCCGCATTATTTCGCGTGCGCCAGGCCAATGCTGTTTTTACATGGCCGAAATCGTCGCTGCTGATTGGACAAACATGGCATCCGTTCTGGAGTGGAAAGGTATTTCCTTCGGTTGCCGGGCTGAATACAGGCTGCCCATTCCAACCATTCAACAGGAGCCCCCAAATTAGGTTCGACTATAAACCAAGCTCCGGTCTGATCCTTACTGTTGCCGCTGTGGGAGAGTTTCAATATAAATCATACGGGTTCTCGAAAATTGAAAATTACACGACCGAAAAATCGGATATGTATAGCCGGAATGGGGGTATTCCCGAGTTGACTGCAAATATTGAAATGAACAACGGCGGATGTACGTTAGGAGCAGGAACAAGCCTAAAATACATTCTTCCTACATTATATACTGTGGGCACAAGCGGCAAATTTGTTTCCAACGACAAAGTAAAAGCCTTGTCGTTTGTGGGATACGGACAGTATGTGAAAAACTTATTTACAATCAGGGCCAAAGCCGTTTGGGGACAAAACATGACTCATTTAAATATTCCGGGAGGATACGGAATAAAGTCGCTCAACAAAGCTACCGGGGCTGTAACTTACACTCCGTACAACTCATTTACCAGCTATATCAATATGGTTTACGGTAAAAAGTATCAAATTGGCTTCTTTGGCGGCATTATGAAGAACCAGGGAACCGTTGATGCTTTATATAATTTTGGAACTGACGCATTGCCATCTGCCGTTACACCAGGTCTGCTTCCCAACATTGCATCGATGTATAGGATAGCGCCGCATTTTGCGTTCAACATGTCGAAGCTGCGTTTCGTATTCGAATACGAGCTTACTAACGCCAAATATGGAACCGGGAACATTGACCTTTCCGATGGCTTATACAATAGCCATGTTAACGCAACCAACAAAAGAGCATTACTTGTAATGATGTATTCATTTTAATAACTAACCACCATGTATTGGGAAAAAGAGCTTGAAACGCTCACCAGACCTGATTTAGAGAAACTTCAGGCAGCCCGGCTGAAAAACACAATCCAGTCGGCCATGAATTCTCCGTATTACGGAAATTTGTACAAACAACTGGGACTTTCGCCCGATTCAGTAAAATCGGCAGCCGATATTCGGAAGTTGCCGTTTACAACCAAGCAAAACCTGCGCGAGAATTTCCCCTATGGCTTTTTGGGCCTGCCAACCAAAGAGTTGATCCGTTTGCACAGCACCAGCGGAACAACGGGAAATCCAACCGTAATTTTTCACAACCGGCACGACATTGATTCGTGGGCAAACCTGATGGCACGCTCGCTCTTTTGTGCCGGTGTGCGCGACACCGACGTTTTTCAAAACATCTGCGGCTACGGTTTATTCACCGGCGGCCTCGGATTTCAGTATGGTGTCGAACGCCTGGGTTGCCTCAGCATTCCGGCCGGTGCAGGAAACAGTCCGCGCCAGATTAAGCTGATGCAGGACTATGGAACAACCGTGGCCCACGCTATCCCAAGTTACCTGAATCGCCTATACGAAGTGTTCCTCGAAGAAGGCTTTGACCCGAAGAAAGATACGAAGCTGCATACCTTTGTGATTGGCGCCGAGCCGCATACCGAAGAACAACGTCGGCGCATTGAAGAAATGTACGGCGTAAAAGCTTACAATTCGTTTGGCATGACCGAAATGAACGGGCCTGGTGTTGCATTTGAATGCACCTGCCAAAACGGCTTGCATGTTTGGGAAGATGCTTACCTGGTCGAAATTGTCAATCCAGAGACACTTGAACCGGTTGCTGAAGGCGAAGTTGGCGAACTGGTGATGACAACGCTTGATCGTCAGGCCATGCCGCTGATACGCTACCGGACTCGCGACCTGACCCGCATTCTGCCGGGCAAATGTCCCTGTGGCCGCACTCATACACGCCTCGACCGCATCACCGGCCGCAGCGACGACATGTTTATCGTGAAAGGCTGCAATATTTTCCCGATGCAAATTGAAGGCGTACTGATGAAAATTCCTGAAGTTGGCGCCGATTACCTCATTACACTCGATACAATCGACGGAAATGATGAGATGATCATTGAAGTGGAAGTAAAAAAAGACTGGTTTACCGGCGACATCCACCGTCTGGATAAAGTAACGAAACAAATCACGGCTCAAATTCGCGACGAAGTGCTGGTAAAACCCATCGTAAAACTGGTTGAACCCGGAGCTCTGCCCAAACCCGAAGGAAAAGCCGTGAGGGTGAAAGAACTGAGAAAAGCGCTAAATTCGTAACTGGTTACTGGCAGCTTGTTTCTGGCAACTGGAAAAATAACTTGAGTTTGTCAATTACCGGAAGCTAAAAGTCAGTAGCAACAAAATAATTTATCATTCATAATTTATAATTTGCCATGGCATACCAGGTTTCTATATTTCTGGAGAATAAAATCGGTCACCTCGAACGGGTAACCGCCGTTTTGAAAGATGCGCAAATCAACATACGCACCATGAACCTGAACCACACAGCCAATGACTGGGGCATACTCAATTTGGTTGTTTCTAATCCTACCCTTGCCCAACAATTGCTTACGGAAAAAGGATTGTCTGCCGCTTTGCGCGAAATATTGGTTATTGAAATAGCCGATCAACCGGGCGGATTAGACGAACTGCTCAAAGAAATTGTAAAGGCGGAGGTCAATTTCATAAATGCTTACGGGCGCTCGGGACACGGGCATCAAAATGCCTATTTTGTCATCGACACCGACAATGTACCCGAAGCCAAAGCGAAACTTCTGAAGGCCGGATTAAACATCATGCCCGACGAAAAAGTCTATGGAAATAGTAGATAGCAAACCTGAAAAATCAACAATACAAATGATTTGGAATGAAAAAATAGAATGTGCCACCCGCGAAGAAATGCGCGCCATTCAATCGGAACGGTTGAAAGATACCGTGAGCAGAATTTATCACAATGTGCCAAGTTACCGGCAAAAAATGCAGGAAGTCGGGTTAGTTCCGGCCGATATTCAGTCGGTTGACGACCTGGCAAAACTGCCATTTACCCTAAAATACGACCTGCGCGACAATTACCCGTTTGGTCTTTTCACGGTGCCAATGAGCGAAATTGTACGCATTCACGCATCTTCAGGAACAACAGGAAAGCCTACCGTAGTGGGTTACACGCGCAAAGACCTGAACAATTGGGCCGAAATGATCACCCGTGGGCTTTGCATGGCCGGCGTTCACCGCGACGACATTGTGCAGGTAGCCTATGGATATGGCCTTTTCACCGGTGGGCTTGGAATGCACTATGGTTGCGAAAACCTGGGCGCTTCGGTCATCCCCATTTCAGGCGGAAATACCGACAAACAGCTCCAACTAATGGAAGACTTTGGCTCGACTGTAATTGCCTGCACGCCATCGTACTCGCTTCACCTGGCCGAAGAGCTGAAAGCAAAAGGCATCGACAAAAGCAGGCTGAAACTACGCATTGGTATTTTTGGCGCCGAACCCTGGACCGAAAATATGCGCAAGGAAATTGAGGCTGGCCTGGGCATTAAAGCCATCGACATTTACGGGCTGAGCGAAATCATGGGCCCGGGCGTTTCGTGCGAGTGCGAGCATCAGGCCGGTATGCACATCATGGAAGACCATTTCATTCCTGAAATCATTGACCCTGAAACTCTTCAACCACTGCCTGCGGGCGAAATAGGCGAACTGGTTTTTACCACCATTACCAAGGAAGGCATTCCGCTGATTCGCTACCGCACCCGCGATTTGACCCGTCTCAACTACGAAAAATGCGCTTGTGGCCGCACCCTGGTGCGCATGGAAAAATGCAAAGGCCGGAGCGACGATATGCTCATTATTCGCGGGGTGAACGTATTCCCGTCACAAATCGAAACGGTTCTGCTCGAGATGAGCGAAACTTCGCCGCACTACTTGATAATGGTTGAAAGAGAAGGTAACTTGGATACGATGAAACTCATGGTTGAAGTTCAGGAACAGTTCTTCTCCGACGAAATTAAACAACTCGAAAGCCTGCGCCGGAAAATTACACACAGGCTCCAAAGTACATTGGGTATCTCGGTTGATGTGAAACTGGTTGAGCCCAAAACCATTGAGCGCACCGCCGGAAAAGCAAAACGAGTAATCGACAACCGTAAATTATAGGAGGAAATCAACATGATTATCAAACAATTATCAGTATTCCTGGAAAATAAAACCGGACGTTTGAACGAAGTCACCCAGATACTGGGAAACGCCGGAATAAACATGTCGGCTTTTAGCGTTGCCGACACCTCTGAATTCGGTATTTTACGAGTAATCGTTTCCGATCCTGAAAAGGCCCTGACAATTTTAAAAGAAGCCGAATTCTCGGTGCGGCTTACCGATGTGGTTTGCCTGAACAGCCCGAACGAACCCGGCGCACTGGCCCGTGCCTTAAATATACTTTCAGGAGAAAGTGTTTTCATCGAATACCTGTACGCTTATTCGATGGACGACAAATCGGCCAATATCGTATTGAAACCCGACAACATTCAAAAGTGCATCGAAGTGCTTCAGGCTTACCAACTGGAACTGGTGAAAGCCAGTGATATGTATAAGATATAATGAGGCTTTCCTGCGCTGTAAACAGAATTATGAGTTGAGGCGGAGGCCGTCCAATTTAGAAAAAGTCAGAATTACTTGAAGTAATTCTGACTTTTCTATAATTCCGGGACCAGGATACATAAGCTAATTGCAAGGGCGTGCCATATTATTTTTCGATAACCACACATTGTTTGCTCGGCAATAAAACCTCTAAAACTTATAGATTGTTATCTTTGTAGCTCTAAAAACCAGAATAAATAACGATTTATAAAAAATGTCGCGCTTTTTCTGGACATTTAAAATTATTGACTAATGAAGAAAGTTGCCATACAAGGAATTGCTGGTTCGTTCCACGAAGATGCTGCAACAAGATATTTTGGCAATGAAGCCATCGATATTGTTGAATGCAAGACCTTTAAACAGGTTTGCGAATTAATCGACACCGATCAGGTTGACATCGCGGTGATGGCTATTGAAAATTCCATCGCCGGGAGTCTGCTCCAGAACTACGGTCTTATTCGCGATTACCATCTGCGGATTATCGGCGAAATTTTCGTTCATATCCAAATGAACCTGATGGTTTTCCCGGGCGTGAAGAAAAAAGAAGTGAAGGAAATTTACTCGCACCCGGTGTCGTTTATGCAATGCTCGGAGTACCTTGAAAAATATTTTCCGAATGCCGAACGCAAAGAATTGGGCGACAATGCCAAAGTAGCCAAATTAATTGCCGATCAGCAGATTAAAAACGCTGCCGCAATCAGTAACCTCCGTTCGGCAAGCCTGTATGGGTTGGAAGTGATTGATAAAGGTATTGAGTCGAACAAGAAAAACTATACCCGTTTCCTCATATTGGCCAAACATGGCAATCCAACCGAAGGAACCAACAAAGCTTCGTTGTGTTTCGAGGTGGGCCACTTCTATGGATCGTTGGCTAAAGTGCTGAATATTTTTGCCGAGTATAAAATTAACCTTACTAAAATTCAGTCGGTGCCAATCATGGGAAAACCCAACGAATACACGTTTCATGTTGATATTGAATGGGATGAACTTTCGAACTACGAACATGCCATCCACATTATCCTGAAAAATGTGTCGAGCCTGGCTATTTTGGGCGAATATCAACGAGGAGATTTAACTATACATAAACAGTAAATTTAAAAATATGAGCAAAATTGGTTTATTCTTTGGCCCGTTAAAAGGTTCAGTTAACCGGGTTGCCGAAAAAGTAAAAGCAGCTATTGGCGAGCAACATGTTGATTTGATTTCGGTGAATGACGCCGCTGCTACCGATTTGGAGAAATACGACCTGATTATTTTCGGAATTTCAACGGTTGGTTAAGAAATCCTGGGATTCCAATTATTCGAACAACCGACTGGAGCAAATTCTTCCCCAATATTTCAAAAGTTGATTTTTCAGGAAAAACAGTGGCTATTTTCGGCCTGGGCGACCATGTAACATACGCCAGCCATTTTGTAAATGCCATTGGCGTTTTAGCCAAAGATTTGCGGAAACAAGGTGCAACCATCGTTGGACAAGTTGATCCATCGGGTTACGAATTCGATGATTCGGATTCGGCCATTATCGACGGCAAGTTTATTGGTTTGCCAATCGACGAAGATTTTGAACCGGAATTAACCAACGAACGTGTGGCCAATTGGGTAAAAAGCCTTCAGCCAGCCTTCGGTTTTTAGCTTTTTCTGAAAGCATGACAAAATTCAGGTTCAATTTTCAACCCCAATTTTCTGTCAATTCAAAAGCAGACAGCAACGCTTGCTTTCAATTTAAAATTCGTTGATCAGTTGCATTTCCGAATTGCGAAACCTGTTTTTCAATAGGTCGGAGCAACTTGATTCCGAGCGGATTCTTTATATACTTTTACTCAAAATTTGCAGGTTCTCCCATGAAAAATACAACTGTAAACCCGGAAATTGTACAAAAGCACATCGATAAACTCCAGATTAAAGACCTTGGTAAAGCATCAATCCGTGAAATTGTTGCACTGGTGAATTTCATCGAGGAAGAAAGCCAAACCAGGTTTATCCGCATGGAAATGGGTGTTCCCGGGTTGCCACCGGCCAAAGTTGGTGTCGATGCCGAAATCAAGGCGCTCGAATCGGGCGTCGCCTCTATTTATCCCATGATGGACGGTATAAAACCGCTGAAGCACGAAGCTTCGAGGTTTATCAAACTGTTTATGGATATTGATGTCGATCCGGTTAGTTGTATCCCAACCTGCGGCTCGATGCAGGGAACTTATGCGGCCTTGCTGGTTGCCGGAAATGTGGATAAGCAGAAAGATACGACCTTATTCATCGATCCGGGGTTTCCGGTGCAGAAACAGCAAATGACGGTGATGGGACATAAATTCGAGACCTTCGATGTATTCGACTTCCGTGGTGAAAAGCTCAGGGATAAGCTGGAATCCTATCTTTCGAAAGGAAACATCAACTCGATTGTTTACTCCAACCCGAACAACCCAAGCTGGATTTGCCTGACCGACGAAGAGCTTCAGGTTATTGGCGATTTGGCCAACAAATACGACGTTATTGTGATGGAAGATCTGGCCTATTTTGGCATGGACTTCCGCAAAGATTTATACACGCCGGGCAAACCACCGTACCAGCCGAGTGTGGCCAAATACACCGAAAACTATGTGCTGTTTATTTCTTCGTCGAAAATATTCTCGTATGCCGGACAGCGCGGTGCCATAATGGCTATCTCGAATAAACTTTGGGCAAGACAATATGACAACCTGGGCGTGCGTTTTGGTAGCAAGGGCTTTGGTTTCACCATCGTGATGCAGGTTTTATACGCGCTTTCGTCGGGAATAGCCCACTCGGTGCAACACGCGCTGGCAGCCATGTTCAAGGCCGCCAACGACGGTGTTTTCAACTTTGTGGAAGACGTGAAAGAATATGGCAGGAAAGCCAAAATCATGAAAGATTTGTTCCTTGAAAACGGCTTTCATGTGGTTTACGAAAAAGATGGAGATGAGCCAGTTGCCGATGGATTTTATTTCACCATTGGCTATAAAAATATGAGCGGAGGCGAGCTTCTGCAAAACCTCCTGAATCATGGAATCAGTGCAATTACGCTTCTCAATACCGGGAGCGAAAAAGAAGGGCTTCGGGCTTGTGTGTCGCACGTGAAACGCGATCAGTTTGGCGATCTTGAGGCCCGATTGAAACTTTTTAATGAGAATTTTGGTTAAAATACTCACATCAAAATACTAATTGTAAATAGAAAAATGACTACAATCGACCAGTTAATTCCGGCATACGGACGAACCCTGGTTCAGCTTAAAGAGTTCTTTGCCAAAAAGGCTCCTGAAAAACTGAAAAAGGGAGCTCATTTTCTGGATTATGGCGATCAGTCGCAAAAGTTGGGTATTGTTCTGGATGGACTTCTCTATTCGACTTACATTTCAGAGACCGGACAGGAGTGGATTTCCAACTTTTTCTATCCGCCCAATCATGCTATCATTACGAGTCACGAGAGTTTTATGCTTCAAAAGAAATCGGTTGAATGCATCAGGGCATACGAGGATTCAACCCTTATTTACATCACAAAATCGGAATACGACGAGCTGACCAAACAAAATCCGCAATTGGAGCACATGGTGCGGATAATGGCCGAAGCAAGCTATATACAGGCATTGAAACGGGTGTGCGATTTTCAGTCGCTAACGGCTTTTCAACGGGTCAAAAAGTTTATTGCCGAAAACAACGATTTGGTACAACGAGTACAACGACAGCATATTGCATCTTATCTGGGTATTCACCGGAACATATTTACCAGGGTATTGGCCCAAATTTAGATTGCAACATTTTGTGCGCGAACAGAAAAACATATCATTTAGTTTTGTGTCAATCAGTTCAGCTCAAGGTATTTAAAAAACCTTTAAAAATTTAAACGACATGGCGAAAGTAATTGGAGCAGTTGTAGTTGACAACGAAGAATGCAAAGGATGCGGCATCTGTGTGGCAGCCTGCCCGCAAGATGTGTTAGGGCAAAACAAACAGGTAAACAGCCGCGGGTATCATTACTCATTCATGAAAAATCCTGAAGCATGCATTGGTTGTTCGAACTGTGCAACTGTTTGCCCCGACTCTTGCATCACTGTTTACAGGGTAAAATTATAAGAAGTGCGGAGTTCGGAATGACTAAAGTTCGGAGTTAATCAACTTTAGACACTTCGAACTTTAGGCACTCCGAACTTCATCAAAAAAGTAAAATGTAATTCAAAAGAATATGGGAGAATTAAGATTAATGAAGGGAAATGAGGTGATTGCCGAGGCAGCTATTCGATGTGGTTGCGACGGATATTTCGGATACCCCATCACTCCCCAATCCGAGATAATGGAAACACTCATGGAACGCGAACCCTGGAACGAAACAGGAATGGTGGTTCTTCAGGCTGAAAGCGAAGTGGCCTCGGTGCACATGCTTTATGGTGCTGCCGGTTCGGGTAAAAAAGTGATGACATCGTCGTCGAGTCCCGGAATCAGCCTCATGGCCGAAGGAATCTCGTATCTGGCAGGAGCCGAATTACCTTGTTTGATTGTGAACGTTCAGCGGGGCGGCCCAGGTCTGGGAACTATTCAACCATCGCAGGCCGACTACTGGCAATCAACCAAAGGTGGCGGTCATGGCGATTATCGTCTGATTGTTCTGGCACCATCATCAGTTCAGGAAATGAACGACTTTGTTGAGCTTGGCTTCAAGCTGGCATTTAAATACCGCAATCCGGCCATGATTTTAACCGATGGCGTGATTGGACAGATGATGGAAAAGGTAGTTCTTTCCGATTTCATTCCTCGCTTGACCGACGAAGAAATCGACGCAAAATACGGCTCGTGGATTACCAATGGGCGCAAAAAAGGCCGTTTACACCACGTGATCACTTCTCTCGAACTTGATTCAGGAAGAATGGAACTGAACAACATCCGTTTCCAGGAGAAATACGCAAAAATGGAAGAAGACGAAGTGCTTTATGAAGAAATACAATGCGAAGATGCAGAATACCTGATTGTTGCATTTGGTTCGTCGGCACGTATTTGCCAGAAAGCGGTGGATGTGGCACGCGCTAAAGGAATAAAAGTTGGACTATTGAGACCAATTACCTTGTTCCCTTTCCCGAAAAAGCCGATTGCTGCTTTGGCTAAAAAAGTAAAAGGAATGCTTGTGGTGGAGATGAATGCCGGGCAAATGGTTGAAGATGTTCAACTGGCCGCCGGATGCTCGTCAATCCCTGTAAAATATTATGGACGTTTGGGCGGCATCGTGCCAAGTCCGGGTGAAGTGGTTGAGGCCCTCGAACAAAAACTGATAGGAGGATAATTTATGGAATTGGCAGAAATCATTAATCCAAATAATCTGGTTTATAAAAAGCCGGAACTTTTGACCGATAAAACCATGCACTATTGCCCCGGCTGTGGTCACGGTGTGGTGCATAAACTGTTGGCTGAAGTCATTCAGGATTTAGACATTCAGGATAAAACCATTGGCATTTCGCCGGTTGGTTGCGCCGTATTTGCCTACAATTATATCGATGTTGACTGGCAGGAAGCTGCGCATGGCCGTGCTCCGGCAGTAGCTACCGGTATTGCCCGCACCAATCCTGATAAGATTGTTTTCACTTACCAGGGCGACGGCGATTTGGCTTCAATAGGTGCCGCAGAAATTTTGCACGCCTGCAACCGTGGCGAAAACATCGTGGTAATCTTTGTAAATAATGCGATTTACGGCATGACTGGCGGACAAATGGCGCCAACAACCTTACTTGGCCAGGTAACATCGACCAGCCCGATGGGCCGCGACGCTTCGTTGAATGGCTATCCGCTGAAAATTACCGAGCTAATTGCACAGCTTCCCGGAACCTCGTATGTAACCCGTCAATCGGTTCACACACCAGCTTCT
>CAXXOG010000008.1:105000-2311527 GCA_963666435.2 Prolixibacteraceae bacterium
CGCAGCTTATCACGTCCTTCATCGTCTCTGAGAGCCTAGGCATCCTCCGTACGCCCTTATTAACTTTCTTCTATAATTATACTTACAGGTTTATCTTTACTTCTATTTATTTTTCCCAATATGTCAAAGAACTTCAAAACAGTTCCAAGTTTTAGGTTCCAAGTTTAAAGTTGAAACCACTTTTTACTGTTTAACGTGGATACTTACGGATTCGAACCATAATCTTATGCGCCTTTCGCATATCCATTTTATTTCAATCTGTTTTTAGAACTCTTTCGTTTTCGCCTTTTTCGGTGGAGAATAAGGGATTCGAACCCTTGACCCCCTGCGTGCAAGGCAGGTGCTCTAGCCAGCTGAGCTAATCCCCCGAATCTTCGTTTCAAGTTCCATGTTCCACGTTTCAAGTTTTTTGACTTGGAACTTTGAACTTTAAACTTGGAACTACTTGTGTAGTCCCGCCCAGATTTGAACTGGGGACCTCTACATTATCAGTGTAGCGCTCTAACCAACTGAGCTACGAGACTGTCATTTTTCAAGATTTTAGATTTTAGACTTTAGATGTTAGACTTCTGACTTTTTGCAGTTATGCATATCTCTTCAGTCTTTAGTCTTTCAGTCTTCGATCTTATTCCCAAAACTTCAATCTCTGCTTAATATTTTTTAAAAAGGTAAACAAGGCGTTTGCACTCGAATCTCATTACTCGTTACGTCGTAAGCTCCAGAAAGGAGGTGTTCCAGCCACACCTTCCGGTACGGCTACCTTGTTACGACTTAACACCAGTTACTAGTTTTACCCTAGGACGCTCCTTGCGGTTACATACTTCAGGTACCCCCAGCTTCCATTGTTTGACGGGCGGTGTGTACAAGGCCCGGGAACGTATTCACCGCGCCATGGCTGATGCGCGATTACTAGCGAATCCAGCTTCACGAAGTCGGGTTGCAGACTTCGATCCGAACTGAGACCAGCTTTAGAGATTAGCATCCGGTCGCCCGGTAGCTGCCCTTTGTACTGGCCATTGTAACACGTGTGTAGCCCTGGACATAAGGGCCGTGCTGATTTGACGTCATCCCCACCTTCCTCTCACCTTACGGTGGCAGTCTCGCTAGAGTCCCCGGCTTGACCCGCTGGCAACTAACGATAAGGGTTGCGCTCGTTATGGGACTTAACCCGACACCTCACGGCACGAGCTGACGACAACCATGCAGCACCTTGAAGAACGTCCGAAGAAGGCCACCTTTCGGCAGCTGTCGTTCCCCATTTAAGCCCAGGTAAGGTTCCTCGCGTATCATCGAATTAAACCACATGTTCCTCCGCTTGTGCGGGCCCCCGTCAATTCCTTTGAGTTTCAACCTTGCGATCGTACTCCCCAGGTGGATCACTTAATGCTTTCGCTTGGCCGCATACTGTGTATCGCATACAGCGAGTGATCATCGTTTACGGCGTGGACTACCAGGGTATCTAATCCTGTTCGATCCCCACGCTTTCGTGCATCAGCGTCAGTTGCAGTTTAGTAAGCTGCCTTCGCAATCGGTGTTCTGTGTAATATCTAAGCATTTCACCGCTACACTACACATTCCGCTTACCTCAACTGTACTCAAGTTATTCAGTATCAATGGCAGTTCTATCGTTGAGCGACAGGATTTCACCACTGACTTAAATAACCGCCTACGCACCCTTTAAACCCAATGAATCCGGATAACGCTTGCATCCTCCGTATTACCGCGGCTGCTGGCACGGAGTTAGCCGATGCTTATTCATACAGTACCGGCAAGTCCCTACACGTAGAGATTTTTCTTCCTGTATAAAAGCAGTTTACAACCCATAGGGCCGTCATCCTGCACGCGGGATGGCTGGTTCAGGCTTGCGCCCATTGACCAATATTCCTCACTGCTGCCTCCCGTAGGAGTCTGGTCCGTGTCTCAGTACCAGTGTGGGGGATCATCCTCTCAGAACCCCTAGACATCGTTGCCTTGGTGAGCCGTTACCTCACCAACTAGCTAATGTCACGCATGCCCATCTTTAACCGCCAAAGCTTTACCTGGCAAACCATGCAGCTCACCAGGACTATGAGGTATTAATCCACATTTCTATGGGCTATCCCTCTGTTAAAGGTAGGTTGCATACGCGTTACTCACCCGTGCGCCACTCTCATGGTATTGCTACCAATCCCGTTCGACTTGCATGTGTTAGGCCTCCCGCTAGCGTTCATCCTGAGCCAGGATCAAACTCTTCGTTGTAAGTAAAAAGTTTAAATATTTTCCAGCTCTTTTTGACGTTAACTCTTTTCTAATTTAATTCTTGCGTAACCTTCCTTGTTTTACCTTCTCAATATTTTCAATGAACTCTTTGCCTTACGGCTTTATTCAGGTTTACCTCATCTTCACTCTCCGGTCTGCCTCTTGCGAAGCGCTTTCAAGTTTCGTTTCAGTACTCATTATCTTTTGAACTATTCCCGCTTTTAACTTTCGTTTTATCGTCGGCCTTAAACGGGGTGGCAAAGTTAAGAAGCTTTTTTTATTCTCCAAAAGTTTTTTGAACTTTTTTCATTTTATTTTTTTCATCCCCACTCTCGCTAAACTGTCCGCCATTACTGGCTTTCAATCTTTCTTAAGCTTCAATTTTTAGCTCCTTCATCTTCCCATTCTTTTCAGTGAACTCGTCTCTGTTTTTGCGGCTGCAAAGGTAATCGTCTTTTTTAAACTTCCAAAACTTTTTTAAAGTTTTTTCTACCCTTTTTCAAATCCCTCTTCCCAGCCTTTTAATATCTATCGACCATCTCTGGTCAATCTCTTTCCTTCGAAAGCGGCTGCAAAGAAATACCCTTTTTTCTAGCTTTCCAAATTTTTTCTAAACTCTTTTGAAAAAACTTTTAATCGCCTCTGCCTCAATAAACTATGAACTCTCGCCTCCATTCTAAACACCCCTGCTTTTCATTTTAGCGGACGCAAAGATAAACACATTTTTCCCATTTCTCAAAATGAATTTTGGCTTGCGCCGGAAAGTAAGTTTACCCACGCTCTACTAGAATTTTGATTCAAAGCGTGTTAAAGAGCATGAAATTTTTCAAAAAAAATGCAAATCAGCCGAAGATTGGCGTAAAAAAGCTCGAATTGTTTGTTAAAACTAGGTGTTCCAGGTGAGTTTTGAAATGATAGGATTGAATGCCTTGGAGTAAACCATTACCTGGTCTCCAAGTTTGAGATTTTCCAGATCGCTATCGAAAGCGATGACCTTAATGATCTGGTTATGACCTGATATAACGGTAACTATATTTACAATACTTTGCTGGTCGATATGCACTATTTGGCCTGTAATCTGGACTTTACCACTAATGCTATTATCAGAAAATACGTCTTCGGGTCTGCCTTTTCTGGTAATAAAACCACGTTCAATGTACAAAACAGTTGAGGATAAACGGAATACCTCATTTAAATCGTGCGTAACCATTATGGTTGTAACTCCCAGCGATTGATGGGCTTTCGCAATTTCATCCTGCAAAACCGAGCGCATTCCGGCATCAAGCGCAGACAATGGTTCGTCGAGCAGTAATAATTGTGGTTTACGTGCCAATGCGCGCGCCAGAGCGACGCGCTGCTTTTGTCCGCCCGACAAATTTTCGGGTTTGCGTTTCCTGAGTTCTGTTAATCCGAATAAATCAACCAGCTCCGCTACCTTTTTCAAATCCCTTTCAGGCTGAGCAAATAAGACATTCTGCTCGACGCTCATATTGGGGAAAAGCGCATAATCCTGAAACATCAAACTAATGTTGCGGGACTGTGGTGGCAGGTTTATTCCTTTTTCTGAACTGAACCAGACAGTATCTCCAAATTTAATAAGCCCTTTATCAGGAGTGGTTAAACCAGCAAGAATTCTCAGAAGTGTGGTTTTTCCAGCCCCTGACTCTCCAAATAAAGCGACAAACTCTTTCGGCTGGATAGTCGTTTGCAGAACCAGATTCAGCGGGCCATTGCTTGTTTGCATATGCTTTTCAATATCAATAGATATTACATCACTTTCCATGATCTGTATTTTTTATTGACACTATATATTGTCGTGAGTAAGATTAATGAAACCAGGAACAAAATCAAGGCATACTGATTGGCCGCTTTAAAATTCAATGCCTGTACCTCATCGTAAATAGCGATGGAAGCCACGCGAGTTTCGCCGGGCATGTTTCCGCCAACCATTAAAACGATACCAAATTCGCCAATACTATGAGCGAAGGTCAATGCAACTGCAGTAATTACCGATGGCTTGATATTGGGCAACAATACTTTCAGGAAAGTTATCCATTTCGATTTTCCTAAAGTGTAGGATGCTTCCCTCAGACTATCAGGCAAAGCATTTAATCCATTGTGCAATGGCTGAACCATAAATGGTAGGCTGAAAATGACCGAAGCAATTAATACGCCTTCGAATGTAAAAGCCAGCCGAACATCGAAAACACGGCCAAGCCACTCGCCAAACCAATTGCGCGGGCTATATACCAGCAACATATAATAGCCAATTACCGAAGGTGGCAAAACCATGGGCATACTAACCAGAGCTTCGATAAATGGCTTAACCTTTACGCGGGTATAAGCCAGCCACCAGGCAAACGGCAATCCAATACTCAATAGAATTAACGTTGTAAAAAAGGCCAACTTAAAAGTTATCCAAAGTGTTTCTAAAAATTGTGGGTCCATCATTTAAGTCATTTTCAAATTATTGCTTTTTCATCAGCGATACCTCGTTGGATTTAATCAAGGCTTCAACTTCATCGCCAACCTTCAGTTGAAGCGAGTCGGCTGCCCTGGTTGTAATAGCCGAAACAAGCGTATAATCCAGAAATTTCAGGATAACTTTGCTCAACAAATCGCCTCGTTTTATTTCCTGAACCGAACATTTCATACGATTTCGCAGACTTATTTGTCCTGAAAGACCTTTCGCCAATGATACTTCAGTCTCTTTAAAGACAACATCCACCATTCCATTTTCGACCAGCCATTCAGGCCAAAGAGCCGATTCAATCATTAACGCAGAGAAGATCTGCGTTTCAACTCTCACATCAACCAGCAGAATGGCACCTGATTGCTGAACGTTGGTTATTATTCCGGGTAGTTTATTCATATCAAGACAAAAGTTAAAAGGTGAAAGGCAAAAGTCGTAAGCGGCATAATAGCCACTTTTGACTTTTACCTTTTGCCTTAATTTAGGGTACGATATAACCGTATTTTTCGAAGATTAGCTTGCTCTGAGGGCTTAAAACAAACTTCATGAATTTGGCTGCTTCAGGATTTACTTTCCAGCCTTTCACCAAAATCATGGCCTGTTCAACCGGTTTATACATTTTGGGATCAATCAAATATACCGAACCCTTCATGTCGGGAGTTAATGTAAGCGACAGCGCTAAAAAAGCAACTTCAGCATTCCCGGTCTGGGCAAATTGTGCCGTCTGCGAAATGTTATCGGCATAAATGATCTTGTCCTTTACCTTTTCGAAAAGTCCGGCTTGCTTTAAACATACAATGGCACGATCTCCATAGGGAGCCAGTTCGGGTTTGGCCACTGCAATTCTCTTTACCGAAGGATCAGTCAGGAAATCAAGTCCTTTCGATACATCCAGCGTATTGCTCCACAGAACCAGTTTCCCACGAGCATAAACTTTCATTTCGCCTGAAGCAGCTCCCTGATCTTTCAGCTTAACCGGGAATGAATTGTCGGCTGCCATAAACACATCGAATTCGGCGCCATTCAATATTTGCTGAAGGAGCGCTCCTGAAGACCCAAAAATAGCCGATACACTGCTTTTAGGATTTGCCTGAATATAGGTCGATTTTATTTCGTCGAAAACAAAGCGAAGGTTTGCTGCTGCGGCCACTTTTACCGTTTGAGAATGGGCTGAAAGTGCTATAAACAGAAATAGTATAATTATTACGCGTTTCATAGTGTGATTTTTAAAGTTTCAGAATTATTTGCTGTCAACAACCACCGGAGTTTTATACAACTGCGGCTTAATGGTAAACATGACATAGGCATACTGTGGAAAACGAGTCTCAGCGGTTGCCGATTTGTATTTTAAGAGTTTGGTTCCGTCGGTTTCGAAATAGGTACACCACGCAAATTGAATGGCAGTTTCGGCCGAAAACTTGTAATTCAGTACCAGATCCAATTCAGAACCCATATTCTTCTTAATATCTGTTTTGCCCGAAACCATTCCCTTAGCCAGCTTAAAACCATAATAAGTTAGTTCAGAACTCAGCCGTTTATTCAATTTCAGGCTTACACCGCCAAAATAATTGACCAATCCTCCTTTCGGAAGCGTTGCCCAATATTCCATATACCCGTTGAACGAGTGATTCACGCCGTAGGGCAGCTTATTGAATGTATTGGTTTTAGTAGCATCGAGTGTTGTTGAAGATCCTGAATAATAATCGGCGCCAAGTATTCCTGTAATCTTATCGTTGAATGCATAGGTTCCTTTAATGGCAAGTAAGTAAGCATCCAGATCGACAGTTGGTGCACTTTTCCCGAACTGATAATAACCTGTGGCCAGGAACCCAAGCGGATTTTTGTCGTTTTTAAGCTGTAATGTACCACCTGTTGTGTAGCGATGATATAAACTCCGGTCGGTTTTACTCTTCATAAACGATTCGTCAACGCCCAATAAACTTAAGTCGAGACCATTGTCCAGGGTTTTGGTGATGTGCAAAAACTCCAGTTCCTTATACATTTTGCTGACTGAATAATAGGACGTATCGGCATTATAGGCTTTCTGGTTATTAAAAGCATAGCCCAACTGAATATCTAATCCGGTTGCAACGTAATGAAAATGAGCCAAATCATGTGCATTACCGGTTAAACTCCAGGGCGAAAGACTGAATAAACGGCCATCTTCGAACTGAATGCCCTGCCTCCCAATTTTCAGGCTTGTTCCTGAATAAAGCAGCATTTCGGCCCAGGCTTCATAAATGCCAATGCTTCCGGTAGTAGCGGTTGCAGGTTGCTTGGTATCGGTTTCGCCAAATATGCGAGCATCCTGCAAGGTTATTTTTCCACTCACAATTCCGCCTTTGTAATTGAAATTCAGGCGGGTTCGCTGCGTAGTCAAAAAACCAGGTTTTGTACCATCAAGCAAAGGCTGACTAAATCCCTGCCTGAATTCGGTTCTTGGTCTGAACTCGGCATCGATGGTTGTTTGCCCTTTTGCGGAAAAAAAGCCCGACAACAGACAAATCAATAAGCATCCAAAAAATTTCTTTTCCATTTTGCTAACTTTAAAGGGTTAAAATTGAATTGATTTTAATGCACCGGAACTTCTAATCATTTGCGGCGATTGGGTTCCGGTTTTTTATTTCTCTACTATTTCAAAGCATTTTCGTTATCTAAAAAATCAATAACGGTCATCAAAAAAAATCACAGGTTTATCTCCACATTCACCTGATCTACTGTTTTATTGATTTGCTTCAGAATTAAATCGTACTCATTCAGAATTCGCTCGCCATAAGCCGTAATAACCGCACCTCCTCCATGAGTCCCGCCGCGTTGTTTGGAAACCAGCGGTTCAGGGGCGGAAGTGTTCATCTCATTAATCATGGCCCAGGCGTGCTGATAGGAAATCTTCTGAAGCTTCGCTGCCGAGTTAAGGCTTCCGGTAGTTCGGATCGCCTTCAAAAGGGCAGTTCGTAGCGGATTCAAAAAGCAAACGCCATCCTTTTTGATCGAAATATGGCATTCAACTTCAATCATCACGATTCACATTTGCACTTTTCGTCTTCTTCGCTACACGGAACACCTATGATTACCTCTGTCGATTTGATAACGGCAAAGGCGTCGTCTCCCGGTTTCAGGTTCAGGTCTTCAATGGCATCTTTCGAAATGATGGCCGAAATAATGTTGCCATTTCCAAGATCGAGAACAACTTTGGCGGTAATCAATCCTTCGTCCACTTTCAGGATTTTACCTTTTAACTGATTGCGTGCACTTAATTTCATTTGACTAAATTTTAATTTTAAACTCTCTTTTTACACCCTATTTTCCCTGAACCGACAGGAGGCTGTCTTCGGTCCAGTTTCTCAACGCTTTCACAAAACTTACCATTCGCTCAATTTCCACGTCAGTAGGAATACGTTCAGCAACCACCTCCAACGAACAGAAATTCATCAGCGAATTCATAAACCGCACTTCGGCAAAGAATTCTTCCGGTACCGGAGTTAGCTTCTTGATCTCGCGAAGCATCGACCCAATGCTTGAATGCTGGGGATAAATCCCATTTTTAGCGAGCATGGCCATTAGCAAACTTTCGATGGCCAAACCCACCGTATTATATATTACGGTATTCCCCAGTTTTCCCTTCTCTTTGGCACCAATGGCCACTTTGCAATAGGCCAGCCCTTCGTCCAGGTATTTTTCCCATTCTTCCATCTTTATTCCTCCTTTATTTTGTTTTTACTGATTCGGCCAGCGAAATCAATTCGGTTTCGCTCAGTTCGCGTTTCTTCCTCATCGAAAGTCGCTTCACTTCTGCCGTTAGCAATTGCGACTCTGTTTCGCTAAGTTCAATCTTCCTTTTCCTGAAAAAGTCGGCAATCGTGGCTTTTCCTGAATGTTTCCCGATCACCATCTCGGTTTGACGGCCAATTTCCTCAGCCCTGAAAGGTTGGTACGACAACTCGTTGTGCAGCAAACTGCGGCAATGAATGCCCGACTCGTGCCGACACACATTTGCCCCGGTAATTGGCTTCGAAACGGGTGTTTGCCTGTACGAAACCTCCGAAACATACCGACAAAGCTTTTGCAATTCGGGTAAGTGAATCCCTGTGTTTACACCTGAAGAAACTTTCAGCGCAGCGACCAACTCTTCCAGAAATGCATTTCCGGCGCGTTCGCCCAAACCATTGATGGTTGCACTGACAGCACTTGCTCCCGACATCAAAGCCACCAGCGAATTGGCGGTTGCCATCCCCAAATCGTTATGTCCATGAAACTCGGAATCGACAAACGGGAACAGCGAGCTAACCGATGAAAACAATTCCGCAGTAGTCATTGGATTCAGGATTCCAACGGTATCTGCAAGCCGAATGCGGTCGGCACCCTCGGCCAGACAAGCACCAATAAATTCATTCAGGAATTCACGATCGGCGCGCGAAGCATCCTGCGCTCCAACAGCTACAAAGTCGAATTCTGATCGGGCCAGCGAAATCATTGGCGCGATTTGCCTCATCACCCAATCGCGGTTGCGCCCCATCGCCGAAAGCTGTATGTCGGAAACCGAGAACGAAATGTTGATGCGGTTGGCCCCAGTTCTGGCTGATGCCACAATATCCGATTCCTTGGCCCGCGCCCAGCAAAGCTTATCGAAACGAAAACCCGATTGAACAATCTCCCGAATCGCCAGAACTTCCTCGTCGCCCATTGCAGGCGTGCCCACTTCAACTTCTCTTACACCACATTCATCGAGCAACGCCGCTATACGCAACTTCTCTTCGAGTGTGAAAACCACTCCCGGAGCTTGTTCACCATCGCGAAGGGTAGAGTCGATGATATGCGGTGTTCGATACATGACGCAGATATTAGAGTTTTAGAATCTTGAGTGTCGAATGGATTGTTGCGGGTTGCGAGATACGGGTTATGATTTGACTTTTTGCATCAGGTTTCTCGTAACTCGCAACACGAAACCCGTAACGTTTTCTTGCCTACTGTGACTGAAAACTGAGACTTTTTATTCGCTGATCAAATATTCCTCAACTGCATTGCCTTCTTCGAGTGCGTCGAGGATTTCGTCGATTTTCTCGGTGGTGATGGCTCCATACCAAAAGTTGTTTGGCTGAATTACCATTACCGGTCCCTGCGAACAAACATTTAGGCAGGCAGTTGATGAAACAGCGGCATCGATGCCACGGTCGGCACACTCTTCGGTTACATACTGAATGAATTCGGCGCCACCGTTTTTGTTGCAGTAACCTTTGGCATCGCCGGCAACCCGGTACGAGTTGCAAATCAAAATGTGATAATCTGGTTTTTTCATTTTATGAGATATTAGTTGTACATTGACTATAAATTCAACTTCTTTTTGCCAGCAGCCAGTTACTAGCTACTAGCAGCTAGCTTTAGCATCCCGTTGCTTTTCCGGAGCAGGCGGCACCGCATTTGAAAACATCGGCTTTCTTCACGGTACGCAATTCTTTACCTTTGTATATAGCGTCCAATCCTTCGTCGATCAGACCGGTCATTTCTACAATGCGGATCCCTGTGCGGCCAATGGTTGCCGACGGACTAGGGCCAATTCCGCCAACGAGCAGGGCTCTGCAGTCGCTCAACAGGTCGGCCAGCACTTCCCAGCGTTTGTTTCCGGTTCCCGATGGCGGTGTGCGGCGTTGCTCAACCAAACGGTAGCCATTGGGCGTTTCGCGGAAAATGTACAGGCTATCGGCCTCGCCCAGATGTTGGTTCACCAGCATTCCCTCGTAACTGGCCACAGCCACAAACTGACGGTTTTCGTCAGGAGTTACCGTTAAGTTCATTACTTCCGACATGATTTTTTTCGCTTCCGTATCGTCTTCGCCCAACAGACCAACGGCATCGGCACGGCAGCGGGCACAGTGTGTCATTGGTTTCAGGTGTTTGGCAATCTTTCCGCGAACCTCGCGCATGGTCAGAATATCGGGCTCCTTCAGGTTTTCGTAAGGTGTGTCAGCAACCGGGAAAAGCGGAATGGCGTTCATCAATTCGGCACCCATCGCTTTGGCTTGTTCGGCAATGCTTTCAATCAAATGCTCGTTCACTCCGGGAATAACAATGGTGTTAATCTTCACGGTGATTCCAAACTTCCGGAGCATTTTAATGGCAAATAACTGGTTTTTCAGCAACAGTTCGGCGGCGGCTTTGCCCACGTATCCGCGGTTTTCGAAACGCGCCCATTTATAGATGTGTTGTGTTTCTTCGGGATCGAGACCATTCATGGTGATGGTGACATGACTGACACCCAGCTCGGCCAACTCATCGGCATAAGTCCCGATGTTGAGCCCGTTGGAAGAAAGGCACAAAATCATTTCAGGAAAATGCTGACGAACCAACCTCAGTGTGGTGAGCGTTTCGTTTGGATTGGCAAATGGGTCGCCCGGGCCAGCAATTCCGACAACCGACAGGTTTGGCATTTTTTCTTTCAGTTTGATTAGGTAGGCCAAAGCCTGTTCGGGCGAAAGAACCTGACTGGTCACTCCCGGACGACTCTCATTTACACAATCAAAATCGCGCTTGCAATAATTACATTGAATGTTGCATTTGGGGGCAACTGGCAGGTGAACCCTGGCGTATGTACCTTTCGCTTCGATGTTGAAGCACGGATGTTTTTCGATGTCAATCATAGCGTTTTGTTTTTGGTGATCCGATGACTGGGGTTCATCGGGTCAATTTGTTTTTACTTTCGTTTCGTCCTCCTGAAAACTTCCTTTTCAAAATAGACTGGCCCAATTGCGCCGGAGGTTTTGTAAAACCTTTTATCAATTTTTGCTCACCGGCGCTTAAATCTTTCCCTTCCTTTTACCCCGGCTTAAAAGCCGGGGCTACAAATATTCCACCCCTCCAGGGTTCACTTACATATATTTATATCCCACGGCTGAATGGTCTTGTTTGTAACCAATCAGTTCGTTTACAATCCGGTCGAACAATTCCTGTGTACCGGTATAGCCAAGGTGTTTGATGCGTTGTCCGCCAATGCGGTCGTGAATTGGGAAACCGCAGCGTACGATTGGAACGCCCAGTTCGCGGGCGATGTAGTACGCTTTGCTGTTACCTATCAGAATGTCGGGTTTGTTTTCGTTGCACCATTCGTGAATCAATTCGTAGTCCCAGCCGTTTTTTACCATGATTGAATCAGGATTCTCGGGGCAGTATTTTTTAATTTCTTCTTCGAGCTTAAAACTTTCGCCGCCGGTAGCAGCCAAAGCCACCACGATGCCAATTTCGTTCAGGAAGGCCGACATGGCCACCACAAAATCTTCTTCGCCATACACCACGGCGCGTTTGCCAAACGCATACTTGTGACCATCGACATACGAGTCGATCAACCGGCCACGTTCTTTGGTGTATTTCATCGGGATTGGTTTTCCTGAAACCCTGCTCAGTGTTTCGAAGAAGGCATCGCACGAGCTAACGCCTGTCGGGAAAGGCATCCGGCAATTTACAACGCCAAATTTTTCCTGAAGGTATTCGCCAGCCGTGGTGAGGTTCGAGGTATTTTTTACCCTTCCGGATAAACTTCCTTTATTAATAATGGTACCCAACTCGATGGAAGCCGTAGCCGAGCCACATTTTTTGACCAGTTCAATCGGGGTTCCGCCGTCAGGAATACGCTTGTATGCGTCCCAAATCGGGTTGTCGAGCGTTTCCGAAAAATCTGGAACCATGATGTAGTCGATCCCAAAATCTTCGAGAATTGTTTTGAGTTGGCGTAAATCTTCCGGAGAAACAAATCCGGGGAATATATTAATGTGTTCGCCGCGTCCACCGGCTTCGGCCATCGATTTCACAATTTGGACAACGGCTTCGTGGAACCCGTCGATGTGCGAGCCCTGGTAACTGGGCGTCGATGCATTGACAAAATGCGGAAGATTTTCATCTTCGGAAAGCTCTTTGTATTTCTGAATGTAGAATTTTACGTCGTCGCCAATGGTTTCGCTCAGGCAAGTGGTGGTGATTCCGATAAATTCAGGATGATATTGTTTGATGACATTGCCGATAGCCGTGTGGCAGTTGGCGCCACCGCCAAAAATGGTAGCTTCTTCGCTGAAGTTAGACGAGGCAATATCGACAGGTTCTTTGTAATGGCTAATGAGGTAGCGGCGAATGTACGTGGCACACCCTTGTCCGCCGTGGATGATTGGAACAGCTCCGCGAATGCCCTTGAATGCCACGCTGGCTCCGAGCGGTGCGCACAATTTGCAGGCGTTGCGGGTTGATTTGAAAGGTTCTTCGGTGGGTTTTGCCGGGGTATTGGTGATCGTGTCTTTCATGGTGCTATCCTCCTTTTCTTTTAAAGTTCCAAGTTCCAGATTTCAAGTTCCAAGTTGTCGTCATTAGTCAATGGTCATTAGGAAAAAGGTTTCGAATGACTAATGAACTATTTCCTATTTCTTCATAAACTTCCAAACAGGACTGCATACCGAAGCATGAACCTCCTTGGCAAAATTCAACATACCATCGTAGCCGGCCAGTGCGTCTTTGCGTTCGTGGTTGTGATCGCAAAAGCCCAAACCCAATTTGTAGGCGATGGGCCGTTCCTTCACGCCACCGATAAACAGGTTGGCGCCGGTTTGCTTCACAAATTCCGAAAGTTCATTGGGGTTCGAGTCATCGACAATGATGGTTCCTTCGTCGCACAAGTCTTTCAGCAGGTTGTAGTCGTCGATGTTGCCGGTTTGCGAACCAACAACCACCGTTTGCATTCCGAGCAGGCGCAGGGCCTTCACCAGCGAAATGGCTTTGAAAGCACCACCTACATAAATCGCGGCTTTCTTTCCTTCCAGGTCTTTGCGGTATTGCTGAAGTGCAGGTATCAGTTTGCTGATTTCTTCTTTTACCAATTGGCGGGCTTTCTCCATCATTTCGTCGGATTTGAAATAACGGGCCACTTCATACAGTGCTTCCGACATATCTTCAATTCCGAAGTAGGAAACTTTCATGAACGGAATGTTGTACTTTTCTTTCATGTCCTTGGCCAGGTAAACCATCGAACCCGAACATTGCACCACATTGAGTTGTGCTTTGTGTGCTTTCCGAACATCGTTGATACGGCCATCGCCAGTCATGCAGGCAACCATGTTTACCCCCATCCTGCGGTAATAATCGGCCAGCATCCAGAGTTCGCCTGCCAGATTGAAGTCGCCAAGTATGTTGATGCTGTGTTCAGGAACTTCAGTTTCATTGTCAGTCCCGATCAATTTTGAAAGCGCATCGCAGGCCAGTTTGTATCCGTCTTTTTTGGTTCCGTTGAAACCTTCAGACATCACCGGAATGACGTCGATGCCTTTTTCTTTGGAAACCCTGCGGCAAACGGCTTCCATGTCGTCGCCAATCACGCCAACAATGCAGGTTCCGTAAACAAATGCTGCTTTGGGTTTATACTGATCGATCAGGTTAATGAGTGCCTGATACAGTTTTGGTTCGCCACCAAAAACAACTTCTTTTTCTTTCAGGTCGGTGGTAAAACTGAGGCGGTGCAACTGCGGCCCCGACGATAACGACCCGCGAATGTCCCAGGTGAAGGCAGCACAGCCAACCGGCCCGTGAATAAGGTGTAGGGCATCAGCAATGGGATAAAGTACCACGCGCGAACCGCAAAAAACACATGCCCGCTGACTGACCGAACCCGCTACACTAGCCTTTCCACAAGCAATCGCCACATCGTCTTTTCCCTTTGTGACAACCTGATTTTGACGTTCTTTCAGTAGTTCGTTCATAACCCTCCCCCATTTTAGTTGAGCCCGTTTAGGGCTAAATATTGATGACGACGGGTGTCAACCCGTTGAAAAAGAAATACAGCCCGGTTGAACCCCTTGTCAGGGGTTCAATATTTTATTGTTATTGTCCCGACGGTTTCACCGCCGGTGATCAACATTTAATCCCTTTCGGGATTTTTTAACAACATCACTTCAGGCTAACAATTGCTTCATTAATTAAAAATTGAAAGGGGGAGTGTGCGGGAAGCTCCTCCCCCAATTCAACATTAAAAAGAAAATAGCCACCTAAATCCTCCTCACCCAAAGGAGGACTTTGTCTTTACGTGTACAGGGGGCACGATAATTTTTTAAAATCCTGACAAGCTGGAGTTGCTTGCCAGGATGGGATATATAAAATAGATTTGCAGGGTTTACATTGTCAACTCGAATTTTTCTTCAGGAGCTGATGCATCTTGTTTGTCCATCAATACACCTAAAACTCGTTCGAGTATGCGGGTTGCTCCCACGTAGCCCAGCGTGGTAAAGTAGCTGTGGCCAACACGGTCGAGGATTGGGAAGCCCATGCGCAGGAACGGAATGTTTTCGTCGCGGGCAATGTACTTGCCGTAGGTGTTTCCAATAATCAGATCAACCGGTTCTTCCTTAATCCACTGGTGCATCAGGAACATATCAGCTTGCGGGCCATTTTTGTATTTGGCTTCCGGCACGCGGTCTTTCAGCACTTCTTCCATGCGCTTTTCGAAACGTTTGCCCGGAGTTCCCGAAACCACATAAACCGGTTTCATATCCATATCAACCAAAAATTCGATCAGCGGGATGATGTTATCGGGATCGCCAAAGATGGCTACGCGTTTGCCGTACAGGTACTGGTGCATATCGGTAATCATATCAAGCAGTCGGCCACGTTCGTCGGTAACCGATTCAGGAACCGAAACCCGTCCGGCTTTGGCTAATGCCTGAATGAAACGGTCGGTAGCACGCAACCCAACCGGGATGTCGATGATTTCGAACGGCACTTTACACTGATTGTCGAGTGCGATGGCAGCTTTCTGTGTTGCCCATTCGCCTAAGCCAAGTGTTTCCATGCTGTCGCCCATGCTGACCATTTCGGCAATGGTCGTTCCGCCTTTCGGATACATTTCAAATTTTCCGGTCATTGGCGTATCCAAAACATCCGAAGTGTCGGGCAATAAAACCGAACGAACCTTCATCATTTTTGCGATACGTTTCAGTTCGCGCATATCGGCTGGTTCAACCCAACCCGAAAGCAGGTTTACCTGGCGGATTTTTTCGTTGGTTTTTTCTGCGAAATATTTCACAAAACTTTCGAGCATATTGGCGTAACCGGTCACGTGCGAGCCCACATAACTTGGAGTTGAAGCGGCCAGCACATGTTTCCCGAATGGCACTTTGCCTTCGTCGCGGGCTTTGTTCAGAATCTGGCCAAGGTCGTCGCCAATGGTTTCCGACAAACAGGTTGAATGAACAGCTATAATTTCAGGATCGTAAACCGAGAAAATGGTTTCGACAGCTTGCAGCAGGTTGGCCTGTCCTCCAAATACCGATGAACCTTCGGTGAATGAACTGGTTGCAGCCATGACTGGTTCTTTGTAGTGTTTGGTGAGGGCGCTCCGGTGATACGAGCAGCAGCCCTGCGAACCGTGGCTATGAGGTAAACATCCGTGAACTCCCAGTGCGGCATACATGGCCCCTACTGGCTGACAAGTTTTTGCCGGGTTGACGGTCAACGCATTGCGTTCTCTTACTTCGTTGGTTGTATGACGTAATAACATATCTTTTTCCTCCTATTAATAATGTTCGATGGCCATGCTTCCCACCAGTTCCGATTCGTTCTTCCAGGGCGCATCGATCAGTTTCCAAATATTGGTTGCCAGCATACGTTCCATTTCGAGGTAGAAATTAATTGCACCGTCGAAACAGGTGTATGGGCCGCCATAGTCGTAGCTGTGTAACTGTTTGAGTGGAACTCCCAGTTTCTGCACCACATATTTTTCCTTGATTCCGGCGCAGAAAACATCGGGTTTGTAGAATTCAATGAGTTTTTCGGTTTCCCAGTGGTTCACGTCGTCGATCACCAGGGAGTTCTTTTTCATATCGGGCATCATGCCATCGTAATTCTTAAACTCGTAGCCCAGTTTTACCAGTTCGGCTTTTTTAGCAACCAGGTCATCGCGGAAATGCTCTTCGTCTTTGGTGACGGTCAATTCCTCTATGTTACGCGTATCGGCGTCAATCTTGATGTTCGGGATTACCTTGCGTCCTTCGTAGTCGTCGCGGTGAGCAAACTCGTATCCAGCCGAAACCACGTTGATGCCTAACTCAACAAACAAATCCTGATAATGGTGAGCGCGCGATCCTCCCACAAACATCATGGCAACCTTGCCCTCAACGCGTGGTTTCACCTTATCTTTTACTGCTGAAACTTTGGCCATTTCGCGGGCGATGATTTCTTCCACTTTGGCTTTCAATTCGGCATCGCCAAAGAAGTCGGCAATTTTGCGGAGCGATTTGCAACTTGACTCGGCACCTACAAAACTCACCTTGATCCACGGAATACCATATTTTTCTTCCATCATCTCGGCAATGTAGTTGATCGAGCGGTGGCACATCACCATGTTCAAATCGGCGGTGTGCGAGTATTCCATGCTCTTGATGGTAGAGTTTCCGGAGAAAGTAGAGATCAAAGTGATTCCGGCTTCTTCGAACAAACGTTCGATTTCGAAAGCATCGCCACCAATGTTATATTCACCCAACAGGTTTACCTGGAATTTTCCTTCGCGTGGACGGTCGTTCAAACCAACCACGTTTTTAAATACGCCGTTGTTGGCAATGTGGTGACCGGCCGACTGCGAAACGCCACGGTAACCTTCGCAACTGAAACCGAAAATGTTGATTCCCAGCTCGGCTTTCATGTCGCGGGCTACGGAATGAACGTCGTCGCCAATCAAACCAACCGGACAGGTTGAGAAAATACCAATCGCCTTAGGTTTGAAAATTTCGAAAGCTTCGCGAACGGCTTCTTTCAGTTTTGCTTCGCCACCAAATACGATGTTTTCGTCCTGCATATCGGTAGAAAAGCTGTAGGTGATAAAGTTATCGCCACCTTCAGGAACACGGGTTTGGTTACGACGGGTTAACCAGGCGTAGAAACTACAGCCGATTGGACCGTGCACCAGGTTAATGATGTCGCGGGTCGGGCCCAACACTACCCCTTTACACCCGGCGTAGGTACAACCACGCTGCGTAATGATACCCGGAGCAGTGCGCACATTGGCCATAATTTCCTGCTCGATATCAGGATCGTTGATCACAATCGCTTTAGCCCGTTTCTTTGCCAGTTTTGGCGGATATTTTTTCAGGATTTCTTCCCTGAGTACAATCGGGTCGGGCAACCCCTGGCTATAATCAAATCTTTTTGGCATAATCTTAAATTTTAATCGAGTGCTACATCGCCGGATTCACCGGTTCTCACTTTAATTGCATCAATCATCGGGATGACGAAAATTTTGCCGTCGCCCGGTTCGGGAGTCTGGTTGGCTTCAATGATGGTTTCAATCGCTTTGTCCTTATTGTCGTCGGTTACCACCAAGGTAATAACCCGCTGCGGACGAAGACGTGGTTCTTTCCCCAAATGAGCCAGCGCTTCAGGAAGATCTTTCTTAACACCTTCGAGTACTTTGGCATCCCAAAGCCCTTTGCCTCGCCCAAAAACTTTTCCGGTGGCAGTCATCGAAGGAAGTCCGGCATTCGACAGTGCGCGTTTGGTCGCGTTCATTTTGTCGATGCGTATAATGGCCATGATTAGCTTCATATCCTGAAATTTTTCGGGTTATAATTCTTTGGTTCCGCGGCTGATGGTATAAGCTTCTTCAACCGGAGTGATGAAAATTTTGCCATCGCCAAAAGCGCCTTTAGGCTCGGTGCGGGCAGCTTCCATAATGGTGGTCACTGCAAAATCTTTATCCTCATCTTTAATTACCATGATCAACATTTCTTTCGGAAGCTCGTCGTAAGTAACATCGCCGATTTTGATACCGCGCTGCTTACCGCGACCTACCACCGGGATTTTTGTTACCGCCACATAACCCGCTTCAAACAAGGCTTTCAATACTTTACTCGATTTTTCAGGACGTACAATTGCTCTTATCATTAACATTTTTTGGTTCTCCTATCTTTTTGGTTTTTTATTCTTTCTGAAATCACCCCTAAATCCCCTGAAGGGGACTTTAAGCCCCCTTTAGGGGGTTGGGGGTATATTAGTTCACAATTCCGAAATCGATCAGCAATGTTTCCAGTTCTTCCATCGCCAGTGGTTTGGGGATCACAAACTGCGTATTTTCATTGATGGCCTTCGACAAAGCGCGATACTCATCTGCCTGGCTGTGAGTTGGTTCGTATTCGATCACCGTTTTGCGGTTGATTTCGGCACGCTGAACCATGTTGTCGCGTGGTACGAAGTGAATCATTTTGGTTCCGAGCTGACGGGCTAATTCTTCGATCATTTCGCGTTCGTTATCCACTTTACGTGAGTTACAGATCAAACCACCCAACCGAACAGTTCCGGCCTGTGCATATTTGCTGATCCCTTTACAAATGTTGTTGGCGGCATACATCGCCATCATCTCTCCGGAAACCACGATGTAGATTTCTTCTGCTTTACCTTCGCGGATAGGCATGGCGAAACCACCGCAAACCACGTCGCCCAATACATCATAAAAAGTGTAGTCGATTTTATATTTGTCGTCCCAGGCGCCCAACTGCTCCAACAGGTTGATGGAAGTGATGATACCGCGACCGGCACAACCCACACCTGGCTCGGGACCGCCCGACTCCACGCAGCGAACGCCACCGTACCCCACTTTCACGATATCGTCGATGTCGATGTCTTCACCTTCTTCGCGGAGGGTATCCAAGACGGTTTTCTGAGCCAAACCACCCAGCAACAAGCGGGTTGAGTCGGCTTTAGGGTCGCAACCCACTACTTTTACATTGAATCCTGCTTCGACCAATCCGGCCACTGTGTTTTGTGTGGTAGTGGATTTTCCGATTCCACCTTTACCATAAATTGCGATCTTTCTCATTTTCGTATTTTTTAGGGTTTAAACTTCTTTCGTTTGGCAAGGGCATTACCAGAAGAGTGCCAGAAGAAGTTCCAGGTTCCAGGTTTCAAGTTTCAAGTTGTACACTGAACGTTGAAAATCTGAAACTTACAAGTGATTAAATTTTTCTGAAGGGATTTTGGCACGGCGAAAAGTCCTACATTTTGGTAGGAATGGCGAAACGGGAGTACAAAACGTGTTGCACGGCACAAATTCAACTAATACAAGGGGTTGAGTGGTGTTAAGATTGACTTAACCTACGTTTTGGTAGGAATGGAATAAAGGAACTTTAAAGAGTTAGAGTACTCGATAAAACTTACCTCAGTTATAAAAAAGGATTTGGGACATCTTTAAGGTTCTCATCGAAAATCTCTTTGTGAAAAGGATATTTGCTAATTAATCCGAAATCGAAATTCTGCAAAATATCAAATTCTTTGATAAGAAATAAGAAGTTTGGATAACCCAAGTCTTTAATTAATGAATTATAAAGTATAAGAAACTGTTCCTCTGAAGACAACTGAGCTCTCATCAAAGATGCATAAAACTGTTTGTCATCCTTTTTAATTAAATCAGATATGTAAATGAATTTAAAAATGTGATAAACATTTCTGTAATAATGACTTAATGTCTGCTTGTAAGCATTGAAGTAAAATTCAGAATAAGCCGAACCTATCCTAACTTCTGCTTCATATTTGTCTTTTGGCAAATTCGGTTCTGATATTATTTGAATGTATTCATTCCGATTAAAAACTTTATTTTGATCTTTAATTAATTTATTTAAATCTTCGCAGGCTTCCATAAGCATCTCTCTACTTTCAAATTGATTATTTTCCGTCCGTCGACCAGCCTTCGAAAATTTCAACTTATCAACTAGTTCGTGGTGTAATGACAATAGTTGAAAGAATGTATTCTCGAACCGTTGATTCTTCAACGTTTTACTTTGCTCTTCAAATATTTTTCTAGTTTCCTCTAATTCAAAACGTTGTAACTCAAATTCTTTAATTTGTTGATTCAGTGCTTCAACTTGCGCATTTAAAGCCTGTCTATTAATCTGTATATCAGTCCTCTGATCCGTCAATGCCACATAAAACAAAATAACTCCAGCTAATGACCAAAGAGATCCGATTATTCCACCAATTGCATCTCCAAATTGAGAGACTTTTTCCGCATTTATTGGGCCATCAAATGAAATTGTCTCTTTCCACAAGAATAATACAATCCCCAGAATAAAAAACAATACACCAATTACAAGTAATATTTTGCTATTTCTCTCTGTTAGCATTTTGGTCATTTTCAATTCTTTCATATTGCTCCTTGATGTAATCTATTTGTTATATAAAATAAGTGCTTTCAAATATACCCAAATTCTATGTTTACTTCAACCAGGAAAGAATAAAAGATTTGAACAAGAGGAGGTTGAAAGGTGATTTTGGGAGCTTCATGTCCGTCACATAAATGTGACGGCAAAGGATAGGCTGTGCTGCGAACCTGTACTGTCAAAATTCAAAGCAAAGCATATCCTTTGCCGTTCGGCTTTAGCCAACGGACTAAAGCAAATATTACAATTTCTTCTCCCAAAACATCATCCGAGGAACGCAATCCGAGAAACCCATTTTGCGGTAGAGCGATTTGGCGTTTGTGTTGTCTTCACGAACTTCGAGGTTTACGCGGCAGTAGCCGTTTTGCGCGGCATAATTAATTACCGCCCTCAGCAAGAAACTACCGGCACCCATGTTCCGGCACTCGGGCGCTACAATAAAATCGTGAATGTTGATGAGTGGTTTGGCCTGAAAGGTAGAAAAGTTGATGTTGCAGTTGACCAACCCGGCATACCGGTCGCCAGCCATCACGAAAAACCCCAGGAACCCGCTGTGCTGTTTCAATCCGGCTACAATCTGCGGCCCCAATCCGGCTGGCATGGGGCGGTTGTTGCCCATGTGGTCGTTCATGTAATCGTTCAAAAGCTTAATTACCTGCACACAGTGTTCTGGGTTTTGAAGATCGACAGTTAGGATAGACAGTTCCATAGAGAAATAGATTTACTCTTCAATTATTTACAAATTACGATTTCTTTCAGGCAAAATGCCAGTAAGATTCTAAAACACCAAGTTTCACAAAACCCGTGAATACAACACAATCCTGGCAATTAATCCAATAAAACCCTTGACCAGAGCATTTTTTTAGCCCTCCACTTCGGGGAGGATTTGGGAGGGGCTTCAGACTTTAAACCGCCAGGCATCGATGTTGTACTTTTTTAGGCGGATACCCAACATGCGTTCAGTCACTTTCAATTCGTCGGCGGCCTTGGCAATGTTGCCCTTCGAGCTCACCAGCGCTTCGCGAATCAACTGTTTCTCAACCTGTTCCACCGTAAAAGTTAATCCTCCTGAAGCTTTGGTGTTGGTTGAGTCAGCTGTTTGCAGCGATGGAGGAAGATTGTAACTGTGAATCACATTGTCCTGAGTTAAAATGCAGGCACGTTCAATACAGTTCTCCAGTTCGCGAATGTTTCCCGGCCAGCGGTAAACCATCAGCATATTCAATGCTGAGGTGGTTATCCGACTGATTTTAGCCTTATTGCGGGTATTGAATTTGCCAATAAAATGATCGACCAAAGCCGGAATGTCGTTTCGCCGGTCGCGAAGTGGCGGCACAAATATCGGGAACACGTTGATGCGGTAATACAAGTCTTCGCGAAACTCGTTGTTCTGAATCATGTCTTCGAGGTTCCGGTTGGTGGCACATACAATGCGTACGTCAACTTTTATCGTTTCGGTGCCGCCCAGGCGTTCAAACTCTCGCTGCTGAATCAACCGCAGCAGCTTTACCTGAGTCGACATGGGTATATCGCCAATTTCATCCAGAAAAATGGTGCCGCCATCAGCTAGTTCGAAACGACCTTTCCGGCGCGATTCGGCTCCGGTAAAAGCGCCTTTTTCATGCCCGAACAATTCGCTTTCTATCAGCGTATCGGGCAACGCCGAGCAATTCACTTTGATGAAATTCTTCTTGGCCCGCGGACTCGAAAAATGAATGGCGTCGGCAATCAACTCCTTCCCTATCCCGCTCTCTCCGCGAATTAAAACGGTTGAGTTGGTTTCGGCAACCATATTAACGAGCGAATACACGTCGCGCATTTTACTCGAATTACCCACAATGTTTCCGGGTCGGTGTTCGGTTTCGAGCTGGCTTTGCAGTTGGATGTTTTTTTGCTTCAGAATTTCCATCTCTTCAAGCCGCTCCTGCTTTGCCCTTACTGTGCGCGAAATGAGCGAGCCAATAATGGAAAGCAGCCAATGCTCTTCGTCGAATAAAATATGCGGATTGTAAAGCCGTACAATGCTGAGCGTTCCGGTAACTTTTCCTTCTTCGATAATCGGGATACAAATAAACGAAAGCTCCTGACCATCTTTGGTCAAATCCTGCCCGGTGCGATTCAGGAATAAACTTGATTTCGAAATTTTGTCAATCACTACAGGGCGCGCCATTTCAACCACACGGCCAATAATCCCTTCGCCCAGTTTATATTTTCCACGTGCCTGCTGTGCCGCGCTATAACCGTAAGCAGCTTCAATAATAATGCTTTCAGTCTCGCGGTTCAGGATAGTCAGGAAACCGCGCTCAGCTTTCAAGTGCTTAATCACCATTTCCAAAATTCCCGTCAAATCGTTTTTGAGTTCCTTACTCTGAATTAACCGCTGACTAATATCAAAAAGTAATACAAGCTCCTTGAGCCCGTAACATTCATTGCCTGCCTTTTTACACTTGAATTCCATAAATTACCATTTTGACAATGAAAATCACTATCGATTACCATTTTGAACAAATATGAACTAATTAAACATCAAATTACTACAAATAAATAATATATAAAAACATTTTAACGAAGACTTAACGATTTTATCGGTGCGCTTAAAAATGAACGGACATTGTTAACATTCATTAATAATCAGAAAGTATTTGATTTTCTTATACTTTTGTGCCGATTCCGGGTTCGTAAGATGAAACTTTTAAACACGATAGCTATTGTTCTCACTGTCCTGCTGCCATTTGAAATGGTAGCCAAAGCCCCGGTTATGGCCTACAATCAATCGCTTCCCAAGCCTCATCGCATCATTCGAACCTGCTGTTCGTTCGGAACTGAGGTGCAAATGTTCGCGTTGCCAGGCATAAAACTGACCGAAACAACGAGCATCGAAAAAATTGGAGAGCATCATTACCTGGGCGATTCTTCCGAAGAAAATGGGATCATTTATTCGCGCCGGGGCGGTTTTATCGACATGGGCCATCTGCGCGATCAGGCCGATTGGACTGCATTTCTCTACACCCAAATTCTTCAAAACAAAGCCAGTGGCAACTGGTCGATGCTGCTTGGGCACGAAGGCGGCGAAAAAAATCTCAATATCAGCCTTATACCAAATCTCGATAATCAGGACATGATTCGCCTGGCTGGAAAAATCGCATACGATCTTTCGGTTTGGCACGAAATTGCAACCTGGTTCGGGGCTTCTACCATTCCGTTTGTTCCTGAACGATATTCAAGCTTTTCGATTGAAGATGCCTATTCGAACCTTTTAGGCGTAACCATTGGAATGCAGGCTTTGCAAAGCGAATTGCCATACGAACAAGCAGTTACTCAATTAATCAACAAACACCTGAAAGACCTTGAAGCAGTTGCGACCGAGGCCGAAACCTATATGGCTATGGAAGCAGTGCGCGATGTGTGGTGGACTCGCGAAAGGAAATTACCAAGCTCAAAGGTTTTGATTGAACGCCAAATACAGGTTTATCCATGCTTGAAACCCTGGCTTGTTCCTGGTATGAAATCTGCAAATCCCAATCCGGCAGAACTCAATGTCCCGCTTCAAGCGTCAAACGGACAACTACTTAACAGCTATTACCAGCTCGAATTCAGGTTGAATTATAAATTCCCGTTCCGAAAAATTTTTCCGGAGCGTAGGGCACGGAACATCACTCAAAACGACTTCGACAGAATGCTGGCCCAGGTAGTCGCCGAGGTTTCCAGGAAAAACAGTAGTGGAAAAGAAAAAAGGAGAAATTAAGCATTTGTCTCAATTTCTCCTTTTAGCAAACTATTCTTCGTTCCAGGCTTTATCCGGATCCAGTTTTTTATTTCGTTGTATTCGAGCCTGAAGTTCAAATGTCCGAATGCGGTCTTTGTACAGGTTATTGGCATTCATTTTGGCCACGTTGAGCGAGGCATCAGTATTGTCTTCCCAACGGCGGCACAGGTAAATAGGTTGATACACACGCGCTATTTTATATTTCCCGGAAATGGCCAACCCTAAAGCGTAATCTTCGCCATAGCTTACATTGGGCACACGAATTTCGCGCAAAATTGGCGTATAGAAAGCCCTTGGGGCACCTAATCCGTTAATTCGCAGAGCATTATTCGGTCCATTATCATCAGTCCACTCCCGATGGTCGATTACTCCCGGCGGTATTTCTTCCAGGTTGAAATTTGTCATTCGATAACTGCCAACAACCATCGCACAGTTTTCTTCATAAAATTTATCGACTATGGTTTGCAGCGTATTTTCGTTTTGATACAAGTCGTCGCTGTCGAGCTGCACAATAAACTTTCCACATGCCGGATGAAACAACGCTTCATTCCAGCAACCGCCAATTCCCAGATCTCTTCGTTCGGGAATAATATGAATCAGTTTTCCCAGGCTGGCATATTCTTCCAGAATTTTAGAAGTACCATCGGTCGAATAATTGTCAACAACAATCAGGTTAAAATTAAACGATGTTTTCTGGATCAATACGGAAACAATAGCATCGCGGATCGTTTTTACACGATTCTTAACCGGAATGATTACGGTTGCTTCCGTATCAAAAGTTGCCGCCAAGATGGTTTCGGGGAACGGGGCAAGCAACAGAGCGCCAATATCGCGCAGGTGGGCTTTGCAAACCTGTTCCATTTCGAGTTGACGTTCGCGAGCCGACGACTTCACATAATCAAACTGTTTTTCTCCTGAAGTTCGTGTATCGGTCTCTACCTTGGTAAATAAATATTCGGGAATCCGCACCAGTTCGCCCATTCGGCTGGCTCTTAACCGCAAAGCATAGCTTCCGGCAAATTTCAGGGTTTCGTAATTTTCGTAGCGAAATGCCTTTAATACTTCGGAACGGTAAAAACGGACCGGGCCAAAGTTAAAATCGTCGCGCAAGCTTCCAAGCTGGTAATCGATAACCGGGAACTGAGAAAGAATGCCATCTTTAAGTTCCATATAATCGGCATAAACCATTGGGGCGTCAGTATTTTCGGCAACCTGAACCAATCGCTCGATAGCTCCCTGCCCCACTTCAATGGCCGATTCTTCCAGCGCAAGCAAGGCAAAATCAGCTCGAAGAAGTTTTGCAATCAGTCTCACTGTCGAACACGAGTTATTCTCTTCAACAGTTACAAGCTGACAATTCGTGAGTTCTACCGTTTCTTTGGTCAGAACATAAACTTCGCGAACAAGCGCCGAAGACCTGAGCTGATTGATTAAATTCTGGCTTTCGTCGCGGGCTGTATAGGAAAAGAAACAATCTACCGTTCTATTCATCTTTGTTTTCTTTACATTTTAATCACTTTCATCCGGGTCGGTTCACTCTCGTTATGAAGCCTGTCAATGGCTGTAACCCGGATCTCGTATTTCTTTTGTAATTTACGCGAATTTGGTTTGAATGCAATGCTCTTATGCTTCGTAATTGTAAAAATATTTTCGGCTTTCTGTACATCAAAAGTTGTTCCAACCTGATTTAAATACACTACAAAGCTAACTGGTTTATCCATTTCAACTCCGGTTTTAGTCGCCTTCCATTTCAGTTTATGCCCTCTTTTACGGAAACGAACAGGTGTCAACGGCGGTTTTTTATCAATCCAGGGCATTTGAGGCACCAGAGCCGGAGACTTGTAAAGTTTTTCGCGTAAAGTTTTATCAAAACCGAGCAAGTCCCTTTTAAAATGAATGCTACTATAGAAAGCACTTCCGTCCAGTTTCGGGTTTTGGCGAACAAGCTGAATCTGGTTTACAAGCTGATCCTGATCTTTCCATTCAGAAACGTTTGCATTACGTTCAAGCTTATAAACCGCATGACCAACATACATTGCCCTGTTGTAGGCATGTTCGGCCCACCATTTGCTTAAGGTGACAAAATCAACCGATGAATGACCAATCTGCCAATACAATTGTGGAAGGCAATAGTCAATCCAGCCATTCTTTTGCCATTTCAGAATATCGGCATACAAATGGTCGTAATTGGTCGTTCCCGCTTTTGTATCCGATCCGTCAGGATCATCGGTTTTATTCCGCCAAACTCCAAACGGGCTAATGCCAAATTTCACCCAGGGTTTCGTTTTTTTAATATTTTCTGAAAGGCTTTTAATCAGGATGTCAACATTTTCGCGCCTCCAATCAGCCTTTCGGTCAACGCTATAGCCTCTGTTGTATTTTTCGAATGAACCCTGATCTGGAAAGTCTTCCGTCAGGGGATATGGGTAAAAATAATCATCAAAATGAATCGCATCAAGATCATATCGGGATACAATATCGTTGACAACTTTCACCACAAAATCACGTGTTTGCGGCAGTCCCGGGTCGAAATAAAGCTTTCCGCCATAGTTAACAATCCAGTCGGGATGTTTAAATGCGATATGATTGGCCGACAACGGATCAGTTGCATTTTGCGCAACCCTGAAAGGATTTAGCCAGGCATGAAACTCCATATTTCGTTTATGGCATTCATCAATCCAGAATTGCAACGGATCGTAAAACGGAGCAGGCGCTTTACCCTGAGTACCGGTCAAATACCGCGACCAAGGCTCTAGCTCCGATTTATAAAAAGCATCGGCTGCTGGCCTTATTTGCATAATAATTGCATTCATGCCATTTTTCTGGTGCATGTTCAAAATATCGATTGCTTCTTTTTTCTGCTGATCGGTTGACAAGCCAGGTTTTGATGGCCAGTCGATGTTAGCAACGGTAGCAACCCAAACTGCCCGAAATTCTCTTTTCGGATTTATTTGAGCCTGAACTAAAGATGAAATCAATATTATAAATATTAAAAATACTCTGAACATCATTTAGAAAATTTATTGAACAGCCAAAATACGATGAACAATTTAAATGTGCAGCAAAAATACAAAGTATTTATGAAGAGCCCCGGCCTGTGAAAAATTAGCAATAGAAAAACAAGAACAAAGTCGATTAGTGTAAAAATCACATTTATTAAACAGTCAGTTTAGTCCATCAATAGAATATTACTCGGTCAAATTTCGAAACATGTTTCTTTTAGTTTTGATTATCAGCAAATTATCAATTTTAAGAAAAAGCTAATTTTATTTTTTTAGTAGCATCTACATTTGGAAGATTATTAATTTTTAGTATTTTTGCCCCATAAAATAATTGACAACGTTCTGTTCGAAATTTATTAAAAATACAATACACTTGGCGAAACAAAGGTAATGCTTTACATGTTACTCAGGTAACATCAGCAAGGTTGTTAGCTTTGATGAGCTTATGGTTTATTAGGTTTAGTTGGTTTAGGTTAGTTTCCCGTCGTAACGGGTGAAAGGGCTGTCAGAGGGCAGCCTTTTCTTTTTTTATAAACCTAAGCCATTCATCTATTTTCTGAGAAAGAAAACGGTTGAAGCAATTAACCCAGCGCAAACAACTATCCAGCGAAGAATTTCGGGTTTAATGCGCCCGGCCAGCATTCCCCCAACCCAACCACCTAAAAGCGAGCCAAAAATCATGACAAAAGCAATCGGCCAATTCACTTTCCCGGAGAATGTAAAGTAAACGGCAGCAGCAAAATTGATCGCAAATCCCAATGCTTGTTTCAGAAAATTCAGACTTATTAGGTTCTCGTCGGTTACCAACCCCAGTGTGGCCATTAAAATGACTCCTAATCCGGCGCCAAAATATCCGCCATATACCGCAGCTACAAACACCAATCCCGACATAACCAATGGATTATGATTTTCGGCGTGAGCATGGCCAATCCGCATCGCTATTCGGTTCTTAATTTGTACTTGCACAGCCAACAATAGCGTAGCAAATAAAATGAGGTAAGGAATTATTATTCTGAATGTTTCGTCATTCGTGTGTAAAATTAAAAGGCCACCAACCATTCCGCCCAATAGGCCAACCGGGAGCAGTTTAATCAATCGCCTGCGTTGCGACTGAAATTCACGACGTTGAGCCCACATTCCGCCAATTGTTCCGGGAACCAAAGCTACAGTGTTGGTAACATTGGCAACCACCGGAGAAATACCAATAGCCAACAGCGCCGGAAACGACACCAATGTTCCTCCACCTGCGATAGCATTGATAAACCCTGCTGTAACAGCGGCCATAAAAACAAGTATTTCATTTACAAGTGTCATATGCCTTTATTGAAGATGCTGTAAAGATGATAAAAGCTCGTGAAAGAAAAGTATTTCTAACTCGAAATTACCTGGCATGAAAATAAGTGTTAAGTTTACATTTACCGTCTATATCTTTGAAACGCAAAATGTAACTAACTAAAACAATACGATCATGAAAAAACTATTTCTGCTTCTGCAAATTGTATTTTACTACGGAATTTTGCCGGCCCAGCCACCTAAGATGGAAAACATTTTATATGGAGCCGCTTATTACCAGGAGTATATGCCATCAGACCGCCTTCAGGAGGATCTTAAACTGATGAAAGAATCGGGAATGTCAGTGGTTCGGCTGGGCGAATCAACCTGGAGTTTGTTTGAGCCTCGCGAAGGCGAATTCGAATTCGCCTGGATGGACCGAATTATCGACGGGTTGCACGCCAACGGAATTAAAGTAATATTGGGCACGCCAACCTACTCGATGCCAGCCTGGTTGTGGCACAAACACCCCGAAGTTTTGGTGAACTACGAGAAAGGAGGAAAAGCATACTACGGAATTCGCCAAAACATGGACATTACTAACCCAACATTCCTGTTTTATTCCGAGCGCATCATCCGGAAAATGATGGAACACTATGCCAAACATCCCGCCATTATTGGCTACCAGGTAGATAATGAGACGACAAGCTATGGCGTAAACAATTACGATTACCAGATCAGCTTTATCGATTACCTGAAGAAAAAGTTCGGGACAACAGAAAAGCTAAACAAAATATGGGGCCTCAACTACTGGGGAATGACGATGAACGATTGGGACGAATTTCCAGCGAAAGACGGAGTTACCAATACCGCTTACAAACTGGAATGGGAACGCTTCAAACGTAAAACTGTGGCCGATTATCTCTCCTGGCAGGCCGGAATCGTAGCCGAATACAAACGCCCTAATCAATTCATTACCCACTGTTTTATGCCGTCGGTTCAGGATATTGACCAGGTTGAAAGCTCGAAAAAGATGGACGTGCTGTCGGTGAATGTTTATCATGGTTCGCAGGACAATTTGACTGGTGACGAGATTGCTTTTTCCGGCGATTTTTTCCGTTCAGTAAAAATGAAAAATTACCTGATTACCGAAACCAATGCTCAAACGATAGGCTGGGATTCGAAATCGCAAATGCCACCCTACGACGGGCAATTACGCCAAAACGTTTATGCTCACCTAGGCTCGGGCGCAAATATGGTCGAATACTGGCACTGGCATTCGATTCATTACGGGCAGGAAACTTACTGGAAGGGCATTTTGTCGCACGATTTGCAGCCCAACCGCGCATACACCGAATACTCGAAAACAGCACACGAGTTGCAAACGTTTGGGAAAAAGCTGGTTAACCTGAAGATAACAAATAAAGTGGCCATCCTGTTTAGCCACGATGCCAATGCCGCACTGAATATTATGCCTTTCAGAAATTCGAAAACCGACATGTGGGGCGGAAGCGGAAATGTTTACCGCAACGAATTGGTTGGGCAGTTTCACAAAGTTTTGTTCCGCAACAATGTGGGTGTCGATTTTATATTTCCTGAAAATGCCCGGTTCGAAAACTACGATCTGGTTATCATTCCGGCTCTGTATATTGCCAGCGACGATTTGCTGAATAAAATCAGCACGTATATCGAGAATGGAGGACATGTTATTATGCAGTTCAAAAGTGGTTTCTGCGACGAGAATTCGATGGTTCGGCCCATGCTGGCGCCGGGTCCGCTGCGCAAAGCCTGCGGATTTTATTACCAGGAGTTCACCAACTTCAAAGAACTTAGCCTGAAAAATAATCCATTTAAAGTCGAGGATTCGGCAAACAAAGTTTACGACTGGGGCGAATACCTGATTCCTGAAACGGCCAAACCGTTGGCTTTTTACGATCATCCATACTTCGGGAAATACCCGGCAATTACGATTAATAATTACGGAAAAGGAACATTACTTTACGAAGGAACCGGCGTATCCGATCAGATTCAGGAGAAACTAATCCTTCAGGAAATGGAAAGGGCCGGAATAAAAACTATTGACCAAAACCTGCACTGGCCAATTGTAACCAAATGGGGAACAAACGATTCAGGAAAGAAAGTTCATTATTACTACAATTACACTTCGCAAAAAACAAAGTTTGTTTATCCGCATAAACCCGGGACTGAGTTAACGTCTCAAAAAGCCGTTTCGTCGGGCTCATCGCTCGAAATCGGGCCCTGGGATGTTCTGATCATTGAGGAAAATTAAACGAAAATTGTCGTATTTGCTGAGGGTAAAATGATTATACAACCCTGAAACCAGAGTACTAATAATTGTTAATTATTCCGAAATATGAAACATTAATTGGCGAGTTAGCGTAATCTGGCTTGACTTTGCGAATCTAAATTTGAACTTTTTGGGTTGATTGGTTTTTTGTAAAAGCAAAGTTCGTAAGGTAATTTTAGTTGTTTGTTTAGTGAAAAGCGGTGGTTTACACTGCTTTTCACTTTATTTGTCCGTAAAACATCCGTTATTCTTTCTCTGATTGCTCCAGGTAATCAGATTCAAAACTTCATACTAATTCTAAGTTCCACTAATTTCTATAGCAGTTGTTTGCCTGACTACAACACAACTTACTGTTAATAACTAATTTTAGATTACTGCCCGGCTTTCTCAAAATAAAATCGATTTCAGAAGAGTTCCTGATCATGACATATATATTTTTCGACATCCGTAGTGAAGTGTCACATATCCCGGAATATCGGGAAATACAAATTTCATTTATCAACGGACTCACAGATACTTGACCTGCAACTGACAGAAAAGTAAACCCGAAGCTAACTTTTAAAACGAGCAGGCTGGACCGTTTTTTTCAAATTAACCAACCTGCGTCTCATGATCATTGTAGTTTTTACGGTCAATTTAAAAACAGCCCGAAATACTTTACAAAGAAAAACGATATTCATAAAGAAAAATCACAAACTTTTTAAATATTTAAGAAAAGTATGAGTTTATTTAAGAAATAAATTAAATACATTTGTGAAGTTTTAATCTGGACAAAAAATATAACTATGGTTCTCCCTCATGTAAAAAATACTGACGACAGCGAAATGAATGTTGTTGAATTGAAGAACAATTACCAAAAACGCAAAATAATCAAAAATCTGTTTCTTCATGGAGCCATGACCAATACTGAACTGGGTAAATTTGTAAAATTAAGTACGCCTAAAATAATCAGTTTACTCAACGAATTGAAAGATGAGGGAATTGTTGAGGAACTGGGGCAGGGAAACTCAAGTGGAGGACGTCGTCCGAATTTATACGGGAATAAAGAAGATGCCTTTTTCATTATTGGCATATCGATTAACCTATATCACACCACAGTAACCGTATTTAATGCAAAAAACCAGCGAATAATTGAAGATCAGGTACTAACACTGTCAATTTCTTCTGGAATAGGTAACATCGACCCGATTGTCGAATTTACTGAAAATGTCATATTGGAAAAAGGAATCAGGAGGGAAAAGATATTAGGAATAGGCGTAGAAATGCCAGGTATGGTCGATTCGGCCACCGGGATTAATAAAACCCACATGGTTTCGGATATTCCGGTTGCAAAAATATTTGAAGAAAAGTTTGGGCTAAATGTAATTATTGAGAATGACGCCAAAGCAAGGGCATTTGCCGAACTCAGGTTTGGGCTTGCTCATTCGAAAAAAAATGTCCTTGCCATTCAACTTGATTGGGGTATTGGTCTGGGAATTATTGTAAATGGCAAGCTTTACAAAGGACGCGACGGATTTGCCGGAGAATTCGGGCATTTGCCAATGGTTGATAATGGTTCGCTTTGCCGTTGCGGAAAACGAGGATGCCTCGAAACAGTTGCATCAGGCACAGCCATCGCCCTGTTGGCCAAAGAGGGGATTGAGACCGGGCAATCATCGTTTTTATCCCAATTGGCCGACTACGATAGCAATGAAATTAAAAAAGTTATTCGGGCAGCTAACCTGGGCGACCAATATTCGATAACCATGCTGGCCAATGTTGGGCAATGGCTGGGCAAAGGGTTGGCTTACCTCATCCAGATTTTTAACCCGGAGATGATTATTCTTGGCGGGCCAATTGCAGAAGCCAAGCCCTATATCTTTCCACCCATTCAGCAATCGATTCAAGCATTTTGCATTCCTGATTTAGTAAAAGAAATACAAATTAAGGTGTCGGAGTTAGGTAGCCAGGCCGGAATTCTGGGAGTAGCTGCTTTATTCCTTGAACACGAATTTGATAAAAATTAAGACATTATAAAACTCAATATCGGATTGAATGTTTTAAGATTCATTCGATTGCAACTTCGGTTAAAGTAACAAATAGAAACAAGAAAAATTCATCAGAACAGCCATCTCTTTTTGGGCAAGACATTAAAACCGAACAACTGATTATTCTACTTAAACAGAAAGAGTTGATTTCAAAACGGCAAATGACAAACAAAATTTTATAGACATGAAAACGTTAAAATTCAGTCAGGTGGAACAAGTATTCCTTCAACAAGCAGGAATAGAGAGTATGAATACGAAAATTCCGTACATCACAGTCGAGAATTTTCCGAAACTGGGAATGCTTGCGGCGCTACGCTTCCTTGAGTGGGTAAGCCAAAATCCCAATGGCGTGATAAGCCTGCCAACTGGAAAAACTTCAGAGTATTTTATTAAATATACCAAATTTTTCCTCGAAAACTGGGATTCACAACGCGGTCAGGAACTTTTAAACGCCTATGGCTTAGCCGGAGTGAAAAAGCCCGATTTAAACGGCCTGCATTTTGTACAGATGGACGAATTCTATCCCATTTCGTCAAAACAACACAACAGTTTCTACAATTACACCGAAAACTATTACATCAATGGCTTCGGGTTGGATGCCAGTAAAGCTTTATTGATCAATTCCGACGAGATTGAACTTCCTGAAGGGAAAACTTACCTTGATATTTTCCCGGATTTAAAAATTGACTTATCTCTTCGCTTCCGTGAAGCAAAAACAGACACTGAAAAATTACAACAGAAAGCCATATTTGCTATTGATAACTGGTGCTCGGCATACGAGCAAAAAATTCGAAAATTAGGCGGGATTGGCTTCTTCATGTCAGGAATAGGCCCGGATGGACATATTGCATTTAACACTCGCGGAACCGATCATTTCTCGACCACCCGCCTTACAGCCACAAACTTTGAAACACAAGCAGTTGCCGCCGGTGACCTTGGAGGCATTGAGGTATCCAGAAACCGCCTGGTAATTACCATCGGACTTGATACAATTACATTTAATCCCAATGCAACGGCCATTGTTTTTGCCGCAGGCGAAGCAATTGCCGACATAATTAAAAATTCGCTGGAGAATGAACCATCAAATCAATATCCGGCAAGTGCCCTGGGCAAACTGCCAAACGGACGGTTCTACTTAACCAACGGAGCTGCGGTTAAACTAAACGATGTTGTTGACAAATACTACCAATCCGGAGAATGGACAGCTCAGAAAACAGAACGTGCAGTCATCGACCTTTGTGCAAAAATCAACAAATTTGGACATAAATTAGCGCTGGAAGACTTACAGGCCGACAAATATTGCAGTTTAATACCCAATTTGGATGAAAATACAGTTCAAGGGGTAATCGACTCGGTTGCTTCAAAATTAGAAAAAGGCATGGAGCGCGAATCAAACCAGGTATATTATCACACCGGGCCACACCACGATGATATTATGCTGGGAATTATGCCATTCATCAACCGCCAGTTACGCGACGCCAGCAACGAATTCCATTTCACGGTATTAACTTCAGGCTTTACGTCGGTTATCAATCAGTATTTAGCCGAGTTACTAAACGAAACACTTGGACTTATCAATATCGGTAAAATTGAGATGATCAATTTCCCGGACTTTTTTGAAGAAGGATTTAAATTTAAATGGGACAAGGATATTTACCATTATCTCGATAGCGTTGCTTCGCTTAACGAAGCTGAGAAAAGAAGAGGTGTTTGCCACCGTATTGTCCGTGCCATCGTACAAATATGGGAAGTACGTGACCGGGAGCACCTAATAAACACCATCAATGAAATACTTGATAGCCTGAAGAATACATACGACGGCGGCAAGAATCCACCTAAAATTCAGACTTTAAAAGGAATGATCCGCGAAATGGAGGAAGAATTGGTTTGGGCTCACTATGGTGTTCCGGTAAAAAATGTTCACCATTTACGTTTGGGCTTCTACCAGGGATCAACATTCGGACAACAGCCCGACAATACCCGCGATGTTCTTCCGGTACTTGAACAATTCCGCAAATATAAACCCACCCGGATTAGTTTGGCAATGGATCCCGAAGGAAGTGGACCCGACACTCATTACAAAGTACTAAAATCGATTGCGGCAGCAGTAAAAGAATGGGCACGGGAAGAGGACTTATCTGACTTAAGAATAATCGGATACCGCAACGTTTGGTTCCGCTATCATCCATCTGATACCGAAATAATAGCTCCTGTATCTTTAAATGCCCTCGCCATACTCGATTCGTCGTTTACCGATTGCTATTTGAGCCAGGTAAACGCATCATTCCCCAGTTACCAGCTCGACGGTAAATTCAGCCAGTTAACCCAGCGTGTTTGGGTAGAACAACTAAAACAAATTCAGCTTTTATTGGGGAAAGACTTCTTTTACCAACATCCCAAACCGCTTGTACGGGCCACTCACGGCCTCATCTACATGAAAGAACTCACTGTTGATCAATTCATTGAAGTAGCCAATAGCCTTGAGAAATCAATGGAAGGTGTTAGCATTTAAGGTTTATAATACTGCATTCGAACAGGCTAGCCACAAACGGTTAGCCTGTTTTTTATTTCCAGCCGGTGTCTGTAAGTAAAAAGTTATTCCCGATCCTGACATTATTTGATATTTTCAGTCGCATTTCTTACCTTAGTCCTGTTCAACACCTCAAATATGTACAAAAAGCTATCCATCAAAGAATGGGCTGTTGAAGATCGCCCGCGCGAGAAAATGCTGGTAAAGGGAGTTCGGTCTCTTTCCGAAGCTGAGTTGCTGGCCATTTTAATCGGGTCGGGCAATTTGGAAGAATCAGCTGTTGAAGTCTCGCGGAAAATTCTCGCATCGGTTAATAATAACCTCAACGAATTGGGTAAAAAATCAATTGGCGACCTTCGGAAATTTAAGGGAATTGGCGAAGTAAAAGCCATAATAATAACAGCAGCCCTCGAACTGGGGCGCCGCCGTAAGGAAACTGAACCCGAAGAACGAGCTAAAGTAACAACCAGTTCCGACGCTGCCCGAATTTTCAGCCCGTTGCTAAGCGACCTCCCGCACGAAGAATTCTGGGTGCTTTTGCTCAACCGGAACAACCTGGTTATCGACAAATTCCTGGTGAGCCAAGGCGGTTTGGCCGGAACAATCATCGATGTTCGGTTGATCCTGAAAACCGCGCTCGAAAAACTGGCTTGCTCCATGATTTTGTGCCATAACCATCCGTCGGGCAATCTCATCCCTAGCCAGGCCGACAAAGACATCACTACAAAAATCCACGATGCCGGAAAACTTATGGATATTCCGGTGCTCGACCACATCATTATTGGCAATAACTCGTTTTTTAGCTTTGGCGACGAAGGTTTGATCTGATTGCAGGACAATATCAGGCATATTTTGTTAGTTTTAACCAACAAAAAACGAGTCGCTTTTGGAAGCTTTTTTATCATCCGAAGTTTTGGTCTATACTCCTGAAATCACTCCAAGAGTGGAGTTTACGTTTGAATTTATTTTCCGAACTATCCTGGGGATAAAAGTCTCGTTCACTACCAATCGAGCCGAATTCGAAAATTCCGAGAAACTCGGAATAAATTATTCAGGAGCAAGCATTTCTACGGGTCTTTTCCTGAAAGCACATTCTATTTTGTTTGAGAAGCATATAAAAGATCAGCCAATTGACCTGGTTGATTTTCAAGAAATAAAGTTATTCTTCCCAACTTCTGCCGATTCGTTTCTGCCCTTCGACCCATTTGCTGTAACCTTTTATTTGCTAACCCGATACGAGGAATATTTGAACGAAGCGACCGATCAGCACAACCGGTTTTTAGATTCAGAAAACTTGTTGGTGAAATTGAACCTGCACCAAACGCCCATTGTTGACCAAATAGCTTATTGGATTGCCGATGCGCTTTCCGCAACAAATCCGGTATTCCGGGTAAAAAAGCGTAACTTTCGAATGCTCACCACCATCGACATTGACAATGCCTGGGCTTTCCGAAATAAAAACTTAATGATTTCGGCTGGAGGAATGGCAAAAACGGCGCTCATTGGCAAGTGGGACGAATTGGTGCAGCGGACATCGGTTTTACTTCGCCTGCAAAGCGACCCGTATGACACTTACGCGTATATTCTCGACAGTTGTAAACAACGACATGACCAACTTTTGTTCTTCTTTTTGGTTGGCGACCGGAATCAATTCGACAAGAACATATCGCATAAAAACAGATCGTTCAGGCAGTTAATCACAGAAATCGCCTCATACTGCGAAGTTGGAATTCATCCGTCTTATTCGTCGAACGAAAAGCCCTGGATGTTTGATTCGGAAAAAGAACGCCTGGAAAACATTATCGGAAGACCGGTTGCCAAAAGTCGCCAGCATTTCTTGAAACTGAAATTTCCGCAGACTTATCAAACGGCCATAAAAGCAGGGATAACCGAAGATTATACAATGGGTTTTGCGAGCCTGGCCGGATTTCGCGCCGGAACCTGCACCCCGTTCCCATTTTTCGATCTGGAAAAAAACGAACAGACAAACTTGACAATCCACCCATTTCAAATCATGGATGTTACCCTGAAAGACTATCTGAACCTTCAGCCCGAAGAAGCCTGGTTGCTGACGAGCAAGCTGATGGACGAGGTGAAAAAGGTGAACGGAACTTTTGCCTACCTGTTCCACAACGAGTCGCTCCACGATTTAGACCAGTGGCAAGGTTGGCGCGGTGTTTTCGAGCAAATTTTGGAAAAAGGAATAACTTTGGAAAATGAGTAATCCTGAAATCAGATTTGTTGCCAACCACGATATCGACCGCAAGAAATGGGATCGGTGCATTGCCCAATCTTCTTTCGGGATCGCTTATGCCTACAGTTGGTATCTCGACCGGATCTGCGCAAGCTGGGATGCCTTAATTTCAGGAGATTACCTGTATGTTATGCCTTTGCCGAACAAGTGCAAATACGGAATAAGCTACATTTACCAACCATTTTTCACCCAGCAACTGGGCGTTTTTTCGGCATTACCAATCAGCGAAGCTTTAACTGAACAATTCCTAAACGCCATTCCGGCAAAATTCAGTCTGGTCGATTTAAACCTGAACCTTGAAAATTCAATCAGCAATTCCGTTATCAGTCTCAGGAAAAATACGACTTATCATCTTTCGCTGAGTTTTAATTACGAGAAACTGAAATCAGGATACAATACAAACACCAAAAGAAATATTCAGAAGGCAGAACAGAGCAAATTGGTGATGCTCAATTCGGGAGAGATTGGTCAATTTATCACGTTTACAAAACAGAACCTGGCAGCCAAGGCTCCTGAAGTAAAAGAGAAACATTATGCGGCCTTTCAAAAAATCGCGGAATACACCCTTCCGAATAAATTGGGCGAAATAAAGGTTGTGACAAATGAGCAAGGAAATTGGATATCAGCCGTGTTTTTTGTGAAGACCAACCAGAAGTGTATTTACCTTGCAGCCTCATCCAATTTGGAAGGAATCGAGAAAAGTGCGATGTTTCTGTTGATTGACGATTTCATTCGCCAAAATGCGGAAAGCAATCTGATTCTCGATTTTGAAGGTTCAAATATACAGGGAGTTGCCCGATTTTATGCCGGTTTTGGAGCTGAGCCGCAAACCTATTTGTCTGTTCGTATCAACCGTTTACCTTGGCTACTCCGCATCCTGAAGAAATAGGTTTTCCCTTCACTTTTTTCAAAATCTATATTGTAAAGCATTCCGCACGTTTGGCATTTTTATATTACTTTCGCCGAAACTTTTTAGAACATGAAAGTAAATATACTCGGAGAGTCAAACTCCATCTTCAACCAGTTCATTTCAGAAATTCGTTGTGAAGTCATCCAGAAAGATCCGATGCGTTTCCGCCGGAACCTTCAGCGGCTGGGCGAAATTTTCGCTTACGAAATCAGCAAGGTAATGGATTACGAAGTTACCGACATCAAAACTCCACTCGGGATTGCCCCGGTTTCAACCTTGGTTCAACATCCGGTTTTGGCTACCATTCTACGCGCCGGACTTCCTGTTCAGCAAGGCTTTTTGAATATTTTCGACCGTGCTGAAAATGCGTTTATTTCAGCCTACCGAAAATACGATTCAGCCGGCGAATTTCACATCGAGTTTGAATATCTGGCCACTCCATCACTTGATGGCAAAACATTGATTTTGTCCGATCCAATGCTGGCGTCAGGCGCTTCGATGGAAATTGGATACCACGCCATGTTGCAGAAAGGAAATCCAAAACATGTGCACCTGGTGGCCGTTATTGCCAGCCAGCAAGGTCTCGAACATGTAGTGAAACATATTCAGGCTGAAAATGTTACGCTATGGATTGGAGCTGTTGACCCTGAAATGACACCAATGTCGTACATTGTGCCCGGGCTGGGCGATGCCGGCGATTTGGCTTTCGGCGCAAAAATAGACTCGCACTAGAAGATTGAAGATTAACGATTAATGATCAACGATTGAAGAAGCAAAATCGGCAATCGTTGATCGTTAATCTCAAATCAAAATCACTCCCACGCCAAACAGCACTGTAAACAACAATGTTGTCAGTGATAGTTTTTTCAAAAACGGATCGAATTTCCGAGGCTCTGTAATTCGGTTAATCTTCAATAAATCAATCAGAAAAAGCGGAAACGAGATCAAGAAAAGCCATTGAAAGCCTGATTTGAAGTTGAGCACAGAAAATACAACCGCAGCAATCATTCCTCCTGAAATCATCAGCGTGTGGTAAAGTTTCCCTTTCGCGCCGCCCATTCTTACAATCATCGTATTTTTTCCTGAAGTTCGGTCGTTTTCCACGTCGCGCATGTTGTTTAAATTCAAAACTCCGGTACTAAAAAGCCCAATGGAAATAGCCGGAAGAAAAACCAAGCCACCAATTTTGTGAGTATTCAGGAAATAGCCGCCAACAACGGGCAACAAACCAAAAAACAGGAAAACAGCCAAATCGCCCAACCCAGCGTAGCCATACGGATTGCTTCCGGCGGTGTATTTAAAAGCGGCAATTAGCGCCAAAACTCCCAGCGCAATGTAAATACCAAAAACTGACAGCGAAAGTCCTTTGGTTCCTTCGGCCACCAGCCAGATTCCCGAGGCCAGACTCAGCAAAGCCAGTACGATCATTCCGTTGCGCATTTGTACCGGAGTAATTTCACCTCCCTGAACGGTACGCCGTGGGCCAACCCGCTTGTCGTTATCGGTTCCTTTTTGGAAATCGCCGTAATCGTTGGCAAAATTCGAGAATATCTGGATAAACAAGGCTGTAACTACAGCCAGAATGGAGACTTCCAGGTTAAAACCTTCGTCCAGCCCGGCCAAAGCGGCCCCCATCAATATTCCTGAAACCGCCAGTGGCAAAGTCCTCAACCGTGATGCTTTTACCCAACTTTTTAGTGATGCCATGTCTAATTTTTAAAATAATACGTTTTCAACCAGCTTTTGTACATCGGGTCGAGTATTGCTATGTTTCCCGATTGAATATCAATAACTTCCTTACTTTCAAGTGCTTTTTTTACTCGCACCACGTTGGCCGACGAGCCCAGCCGGTATTCATCCAGAACATATTTCGAGCTAAACTTCTCCACATCATCAAGAAGCGCTTTTATGAAATTGATTTGCGGAGTTGACAATTCCTCCGTTTTCGACTGAAACAATAGGCTCAATTGGGCTCCGATTCCTTCGTGCGCTTCCCTGACAATTGCTTCAGAACATTCGGTCGCGGTTCGCAACCAGCTTTGCTGTGCCAATTGCTGAACGTAATACGGATGACATTCGGCCAAATCGGCAATTAAAGCTGCATCCGCTTCAGCGATACGCTTACCGGTGTCGCTAAATCGTTGGCAAATAAATGGAATCCAGCTTTCTTTACTGATCTTGGTAAGGAATAGAATATCGCCAAATTTGTAAAATGGCATGGACGAACTGGTAAAAACATCCATCAGCATGTGGCGTTTGCTTCCGTAAAGGCAATAGGCGACATGTTGATGCTTTTGCCAGTGCGACCTTAATTTCTTCTGAAACGCCAGCGGATTCTCAAAAGTTGATATATTCTGAAACTCATCGATGCAAATCACAAGCTTCCAGCCATTTTCAACGGCAACAGTTTCTGCCATATTCAAAATGGCATCAGGATGCTTCTTTACTTCCTTCCAATCAAGACTTAACGACAATTCTTCCTGATTACCAGGATTGTAAGATAGCTTGGGAAGAAATGCGCTCAAAAAACGTTTGGCATTTTCGAACAGAATCTCAATCTTCGAGGCCGATAGTTTCAGAACCTCAACAGCCAGCATTTGATAGAATTGTTCTTCCGTGCGAATATTAAACGCATCCAGAAAACAAAACCGAAGTTCTTTATCCTTAACCATTGCATCAGCGGCAGCTTTTTGAACCAGCGATGATTTTCCCCAACGCCGGGGAGAAATCAAAATGGTATTTATCAGTCCTGAAAAATTCCCTGATAGCCGAATCCGCTCTTGCTCCCTATTTGTGAAGTTCTGATCAACAGCAAGCTTTCCAAATACAAAAGGCGTTTCCATGATTTGCTTTTTATTGCAAATATATATAACAAGTTTGTTAGTAACAAGTTTGTTACTAACAAACTTGTTATACTTTTAAATTGCTGATATTAAGGGAACTTAGGAAACTTCTTGAAATCCGGTTTGCGTTTTTCGAGGAACGCGTGTTTGCCTTCCTGAGCCTCTTCAGTGAGGTAATACAATAAGGTTGCATTCCCCGCAAATTCCTGAATACCGATTTGTCCGTCGAGTTCGGCGTTCAATCCCAGTTTTAACATGCGCAAAGCCAGCGGACTGTGTTCCTGCATTTTTTGAGCCCAGGCAACCACCTCATCTTCCAACTGGTCGAATGGAACCACTTTGTTCACCAAACCCATTTCCAAAGCCTCAGCAGCCGAGTACTGGCGGCACATGAACCAAATTTCGCGGGCTTTCTTCTGGCCTACGATGCTTGCCAGATACGACGAACCCAAGCCGGCGTCGAAACTTCCCACTTTTGGACCAGTCTGCCCGAAGATGGCATTTTCGCTGGCAATGCTGATGTCGCAAACCACATGTAGCACGTGGCCACCGCCAATGGCATAACCGTTCACCATGGCAATTACCGGTTTGGGCATTGAGCGGATTTGCTTCTGCACTTCGAGAATATTCAGGCGCGGAATGCCGTTTTTGTCGATATAACCGCCAATGCCTTTTACGGTTTGGTCGCCACCGGCACAAAAAGCTTTGTCACCTGCACCAGTCAACACGATCACGTTGATGCGCTGATCTTCGCGGCAAATGCGCAAAGCCTCGCTAATTTCGTTCACCGTGGTTGGGCGAAAAGCGTTGCGGTAACGCTCGCGGTTGATGGTAATTTTACCAATTCCGTCGAAGTATTCAAAAAAGATGTCTTCGTATTCTTTAAGGATTTCCCAGGTACGTTTTGTTGTCATGATATATCTGTTTTATTTGTTTGCATTTATCGTTGGACCCGCTTCGGGGTTCCAGTCTCATTTTGTTTGCTGCCCTGCACTATGTACAGGGTCATTAATATTGAACCACTTACGTGGTTTCTTCAAATCCCGAAGGGATTTAATGTTGATCACCGCAGGTGTAACCCGTGGGAGAGAGAACTACGGCAGATAAAGTTCAATTGTGTAACTAGATAGCTCTCTAGAATAACAGCTATTATGTCTTCTTTTTCGAAATTTGATTGAAAAGAAGAAAAAGACCGGCAGCGAGTAGCATCCCTGAGAAAAAACTTGAAAATTCTTCCAGCGATTTTGGAAGCTGATGATCTCCCATAAAATTGATTAATACAGCCGCAACAATCACCATTATTGCTATTACAATTCCCGTCGATTTACTCATTTCGTTTGTTTTAAAATTTCACTTTTCTAAAGAATTCCCGGAACACCTTCACATTCAGCTCTGCATCTGTAAAAACTTCGAGTACAGCGGCTTTTTGATCGGGGAAATAAAATTCTGTTAACGCCTGAGTCAATTCATTTTCATTGATGGCAGAAAAATATTCTAACCCGAATGCTTTCGCTAAACCTTCGGCCTTGTGGGTATTTTCGGTAAAGAAATGTTCCCTGAATGCCGGAGTTTCGCCCGGACCTTTAATCATGCTGAAAATATTGCCGCCTCCGTTGTGAATAACAATGATGCGCATATTTTCGCCGATATATTTGTTCCACAACGCATTTGAGTCGTAAAAGAACGACAAATCACCCACAATCACTGTATTTATTTTTTCGGATTCGTTCGCAAAACCAACGGCGGTAGATAAACAACCGTCAATTCCGGCGGTGCCTCGATTGCTGTAATATTCGGTCTGCTTCACCCGGTTGTGAATCAGCGCATACCGTACCGGCGAACTGTTGCCCAAATGAACCACGGAGTTTTCAGGAATATTTTTGCCGATCAATTCGAAGGCTTTCAGGTCGGAAAATTCGCAGATTGTAACAAATTCATCGCGCAGTTGATTGACCCGATTTTCCTTGCTTTTCCAGAGTTTCAGGAAGTCTGAATTACCTTGCTTTTCTTGCCCGGCAAGCGATTCAAAGAAATCGTTTGCTTCGGTTTGAACGACTTTGGTGAGTGATTGATAAGTGTCGAAATGCTCGGCACTCAAACTCAAATGCCAGTGCTCGGCAGGTTTGCTTTTCCGCAGAAATTGCTTCAGCGATTTGGAAACAAACTGTCCGCCAAAGGTAATCACCAAATCAGGATTGTAATCGGTTGAGTTTTCTTCGAGAATGGCAGCCATTAGCGCATCGATGCTTCCAATAAACTGCTCGCCGCACAAATTCGAAAGGTATTCGTGCAAAACAACAGCCCCGGTTTTGGCAACAAATGTTACGAGTGCCTTTTCAAGCGCCGGATTCGGATTCAGTTGCCCGGCCAGCACCATTATTTTTTTCGATTGTCCAACGACTTCAACAAATCCGGGAAGCTCTGTTTCCGAAATTTTTGGTTTTGCGAAGGCAATCGCAATATTTTTTACTTCATGCAATTCAGCATCAATTAACTGGTGCAACGGTTCTTCGAGCGGAATGTTGATGTGCACCGGAGCTGGAGTTCCCGAAACGGCCAGATTCAGGCATTCGCCGATTTGACGAGCTGCGAACCACAGTTCCTTTTCCGATTCGCCCAAGGGCAAATTCACCTCTTTTTTTACAAAGTTGCGATAAATCCCTTCCTGGCGAATGCACTGACTTTCCAACTGATCGATCCAGTAATCGGGGCGATCGGCGGTGAGCACAATCAAGGGTATATTTTGGTAAAAAGCCTCGGCAATGGCCGGTGCGTAATTCAGCGTGGCTGTGCCCGAGGTGCAAACTAGAACCACCGGTTTCTGTTTGGCCAGAGACAATCCCAGCGCGAAATAAGCAGCAGAGCGTTCGTCAACAACGTTGCGGCAGTTGAACCCGGTAATCCCGTGAAAAGTGTGAATCATCGGCGCGTTGCGGCTTCCGGGCGAAATCACGATGTCGGTAATGCCCTTTTTCAGGAGCAAAGCGGACAACTGATGAATATGCTTTTTGGTACTTATCATTGATTTTCAGGATTGATCACCGAAAGTAGCGTTTTTGCCTTTTGGTTGGTTTCGTCCCACTCTTTTTCGGGCACCGAACGGGCTGTAATTCCGCCACCGGCATGCAAAATGTATTCGTATGACGTGATTTCCATGCAACGCAAATTCACGAAGAGCGAAACCTGTCCGTTCAAACGCCACGGACCCAAATATCCGGTGTAATATTTTCGCTGATACAGCTCATTTTTGTGGATATACTGTTGGGCCAAATCTTTCGGTAATCCGCACACAGCAGGCGTTGGATGCAATTCAGCCACAAAATTTCCCAACCGGTTTTCGACTTTCTCCTTCGGAAAAAAGAACGAAGTTTTCAGGTGAGCCACTTTCCCGCTTTCCAAGGTTTCAGGCCCAATAGTTTTGTACTGGTGAATATCGAAATTGAAAAATACATCGAGCATATAACGCGACACAAAAGCCTGTTCTTCAATATCTTTGGTACTCCAGTAATATTCTTCATTATCGTATTTCCGAACCTGAGTTCCGGCCAGCGAAACGGTCTCGAAACGCTCGCCTGCCGATTTAACCAAGACTTCGGGAGTTGCGCCCATCCATATTCCGGCGTAAGGCAGATTTACCAGATAGGTAAAGGCGTTCGGTGTTTTTTCCTGAAGCTGAAGAAACAGCCGCCCAAGCGACGTATCTTTTCGGGCAAACGGAATCTGGCGCGAAATGATCACTTTCGATAGCGCTCCTTCGCGAATATCGGAAACCGTTTTTTTGATCAAAGCGAGATAATCTTCACACGAGATTGGTTCGCATTTTTCTTGCTGAGGCGTCTTCTGAAAAGGCACAAAAGCTTCAACGTTCAGAGAATCTGAATCAGAAAAATCTTCAGAATAAAATTTAGGATGAAGCAAAATTGCGGGGCTTTCCGGAGTAATGCTGAACGGCGCAAAAACAAAACCCGCTTCGCCGTTTAGTTGATCGAACCGATCGTAAATTTTCACATCAGTAGCATTACCAACCACCAAGCCGAGTTGCGATTCGCGCGGATTAAACCAGGCTGCAAAAGCAATGTTTTTAGTGAGGAGTTGGTCAATCAGACCTTCAATTTTCGAGCTATTTCTCATGTCTTTTTACAATCATATTGGTCACCCGGGCTGTCGAAATCAGCTTTCCCGCTCCATTTTTGATATCGACATTCCAAACATGGGTACGTTTCCCCAAATGTAAGGCTTCGGCGCGTGCGTAAACCAAGCCGCTGTCGGCCTTTCCGGTATGACTGGCACTAATTTGAATACCCCGAACGTCATATTCCTGCATATCGACGATTAGCATTGACCCAAACCCGCCAACCGTTTCAGCTAAAGCCAGGTTGGCACCGCCATGCAGCATATTTCCGGGTCTCGAAGTCCGATGATCAACGGGCATTGTAGCTTCAACCCATCCATCGCCATAACTGGTGAACTCAATACCAAGGTGCTCAACCATAGTATTTTTCAAGTAAATCCGAACCATCTCTACCGGAGTATTATAGTTCAATTTTGGTAGTTCCATTCTTGACTTTTTTGAACGTGTGAAATTAGGAAAATGCTTCGACGCTGGCAATTTTAATATTGCAAGTTATACGAAAGCCTGCATGATAAAACAAAAAGAGCTGTCATTTCTGACAGCCCCAAAACCTTATTCTATGATAACCTAACAATTACAGAGTTGCTTCTCCCGGAACCCAGTCGCAAGGAGTCAATTCGCCGGTCTGCAAAGCATCGAGAATGCGAATGATTTCATTTACGTTGCGGCCAACATTCAGTCCGTTTACCGATACATGCTGAATTGTTCCTTCAGGGTCGATGATAAAAGTGGCACGGTATGCAATTTTGTTGGTTGGTTCCAAAATACCAAGTTCTTCGGAAAGAGATTTGCTGGTGTCGGCCAACATCGGGAATTTCAGACCTTTCAAGCCAGGATGGTTATTTCTCCAGGCCAGGTGCACAAATTGTGAGTCGATTGATGCACCAACTACGTTTGCTCCGCGTTTTGTAAACTCTTCGAAATGCTCGTTGAACGATACGATTTCGGTTGGGCAAACGAAAGTAAAATCGAGCGGCCACCAGAAAAATACAGTCCACTTGCCAGTAATGTCGGCATTGGTCAATGTTTTAAACTCTTTACCAGCTTCGAGTGATACAACTGCTTCCTTAGAAAATGTCGGAAATTTTTCGCCAATAGTTTTCATACTTATGTTTTTAAATAATTTAGATTTCTTATAAATAATAGACAAATATATTCCCGGAATATATGCTTGTCAAATCGAATTTTTCAATACAGAATAGACAAAAGCTATTCGAAAAAATTCATTTACTTGGCGTTATCATTAAGTGTAACAGAAACACTTTAATAACGCCGGTTTCACGGGTAAAATGATGTTATAAAAGATCAAAAATTATGCTTGGCGAATAAAGAAGATAATCTTACCTTTAGAAGGTTTTTTTTGAGAACTCAAACAAATTTTTATACCTAAATCAAATTACTTTCCAATGGAAAACAAATTTAGCAGAAGATCATTCTTAGCAACTTCGGCTACTGCTGCAGCAGCAGTGACCATTCTTCCCAGTAATGTGATTGCTGGCATGGGGCACAAAGCTCCCAGTGACAAACTAAACATTGCCGGTATTGGCGTTGGTGGTATGGGTCACGGAAACTTAAAGAACCTGAAGTCGGAAAATATCGTTGGTTTATGCGATGTTGACTGGAAATATGCTGAAGGTTGTTTTAACGACTTCCCCGGAGCCAAAAAGTACAAAGACTGGAGAGTTATGTACGACGAACTTGGCAAATCAATCGATGGTGTTGTTATTGCCACAGCCGACCACTCGCACTGTATCACCGCTTCGCACGCTATTACGTTAGGCAAACATGTTTATCTGCAAAAACCTTTGACTCACTCAGTTTACGAATCACGTTTGCTGACAAAGCTTGCTGATAAATACAAAGTAGCCACTCAAATGGGTAACCAGGGTTCTTCAGGCGAAGGTGTTAACTTAACCTGCGAATGGCTTGCCAACGGCGAAATTGGCGAAGTAACTAAAGTTGAAGCATTTACCGACCGTCCAATCTGGCCACAAGGGTTGAATACTCCATCTCAAGGCCAATGGGTTCCTGAAACATTAGACTGGGATTTATTTACAGGTCCGGCAAAAATGCGTCCATACAACGAAATTTATCACCCATGGAACTGGCGCGGATGGTGGGCTTACGGTACTGGCGCACTAGGCGATATGGCTTGCCACATCCTTCACCCGGTATTCGTTGGTTTGGAATTGGCCTACCCAACAAAAGCACAGGGTAACTCAACATTATTGCTTCAGGATTGCGCTCCTTCGGCTCAGTCGGTGAAATTAACTTTCCCAACACGCAAAGCAAAACGCCAGTGGAAAGGATCGAAGAAAGCTGAACTTCCACAAGTTGAGGTTTACTGGTACGACGGCGGTATTAAACCAATGCTTCCTGCCGGATGGCCGGTAGGCAAAAATCCAAATGACCAGGGTGGCGGTGTATTCTTCTACGGAACAAAAGGTATCCTGGTATGCGGTTGCTACGGCGTAAATCCTTGGATTCTTCGTCCAAACGGAACTGTTGACAAACCAACTGCGGCGCCTAAATTCCGTCGTCGTGTTGAAACTTCGCACGAAATGGACTGGGTACGCGCAGCTAAAGAAGCACCGGAAAGCCGCGTACAAACTGCATCTTATTTTGGCGAAGCTGGTCCGTTCAACGAAATGGTTGTAATGGGCGTGTTGGCTGTTCGTTTGCAAACCCTGAACAAAGAACTGGAATGGGATGGACCAAACATGAAATTCACCAACATTACTGATGCCGAACAAATTAAGATCATTACTGAAGACAAATTTAAAATTCACGATGGTCACCCAACATTCGACAGAGGTTATACTGATCCGGTTCCTGCAACTCAGTTTGCTGAAGAACTTATCAAACACACCTACCGTAAAGGTTGGAGTTTACCTGATATGCCAGCATAATTTTTTGATATGCAATACTTCGAAAGGCGGATATAAAAATGTCCGCCTTTTTTTCATTTTAATGCAATATCGTTTGAGTTAGACCATTACGAGCAAATGCAAGTAATCTATTCGAGAACAGACGGCTTTCCTGTAAAAAACGAGAAAGGCAGTTCCTTGCAATGACGAATTCTTTGAATCGGGGTTCTTAACTAAACCACATCGAATTGCAATTCTAAATTAAAGACTGAATTGTTCCTGAATAAGAGAACTAACCTTCTGGTTGAAATTGATCAGCTGTTCTTTATTCTTCTGAACAGCCAATATTCCAGCCCGTTTCATGCCTCCGTGGTATGTTTTATTGAAAAGCCCCAAGCCAACCAAGTATCCGGTAAGGTAATAATGATAGTAAAGCTGGTACCCCGCGAAAACTAGAATTGAAGAGTTAATCGCCAAATTAACGGCTCCCTCAGCGGGTTCGCCAGCATAAATTTGCCCGGCTCCCGGGATAAAACGAGACCAATTTTCCGCTGCTTCTTCTGACCTTATTTTAGGTAAGTTTTTCTTTGAATAAAGCGAATTTACAATTTCAAGAACCCTATGTTCCTTTTCAGGAGAAAATTTTTGAAGCTTTACGTACTCTCTAAAGCATTGCAATGCTTGCTGCCACTGACATGTAGCATTTAGGCTAAATAATTTGACCGGCATAAAAACACTAAACGAAACAGAATCTAAACTCCGATGAAAATATTCATCAATCTTCCACAAAGCTTTTGAAGGCTCGCCATTCAGAAAATAACACAGCGATTGCTGATAGCAGACTTGTTTATAAAGCGTATCATTAAAATTTGTAAAATAAATGGACTGAAATTCTTCCACAGCCCTGTCGTAATCCATCAATTTCCTGTAACACATACCTTTACTAAACCTCAGGCTTAGGTTATTCTCATTTCCGGCGTTACAAAATATTAGGCGTTCGTACTCAATAGATGCCTCAAAATAGCGCCCCATTGAGAATAAACTGTCAGCTTTATTTTCTAAAGCAATACTAATCGAAGAAATTGCGCAAAGGAATATGAAGCTGAAAAAGAATCTGATTGCGTTGAACATCGGCATAGTTTTGTTCTGTAATTCTAACAGAAATTACTGACCCATATATATTTGACACATAACTGGCAAGAAATATCCCGCCAAAAAACAAGGTTTTTAAATTTCCTGCCCCAAGTTTGTGATAATTTTCCCAGGTTATCAGCCCAAAACCGGTTGTGGCGATCATTGAAGCTATACCCTCCCCAGTTCTTCCGGTGTAAATTTTTCCCGATCCGGGAATAATCCCCGACATGATACCCGCTAAAATAGCGGATTTTGCCCTGTGGTTTTCATGATCTTTTATAATTTGCTTTAAAACTGCAACTTGCTGATTTAAGAATGCAATCTCCAAATCAACTTTCTCCAATTGCTTTTTCGCTGTTTGCCACTCTCCATCCAGCATATTGATACCTCCGGTTTCAAAGATTATCAGTGACGTCCTCGGCATATCGTCAAAACTCAACTGTTGGTATATGCGTCGTGCTTCGGAATACTTTCCAAGAAATGTCTGATTGTACCCGGCAAAGAATTTCGATTTACTATAAAACGACGACCCTGGCCGAACTTTCAGAAAAGACTGCGTTGCTTCTTCGAGATTCTTTAACGAATAATCGGCCCATCCTTTGAAATAATTCACCGAATCTAATTGTGTTTTGCTGAATTTTGCCGTATCCTTCAACACAAAAATACACTCTTTGTAATTACCTTTATTCAATAGGTGTTCAACAAACAGAAGTTCACTTTTACCTTGCGAAAATCCTAAAAAGCCTGATAAAACAAGAATAATTATCGCAACGAGCCTCATTTATACTGAATTATTGGATCAGGAAACCGATGTGTGTGTTCATTAAATTTGCTCAAGTCAAGATCGGCTCCCGCAATCCGGTTACAGCGACTGAGCCGGTCGAAAGTAAGTAATCCTCCTTTTATCAGGCCAAATTCCTTTACTACTTGTTTACTAAAATCGGAGCAACCAGGATCGTAAAGGCAATTGGCCGAAAAGTGCTGCGAAATGTAATTTTGATACACATATAAAGTTCCACCATAGAGTAGACTTACTGGATTACAATTCTTTATCGTCTTGGGCTGATTTGCAAAAATATATGGACGTTTATGCGAATGAGCAGACTGCTGTTTTGCCAGCGATTCGATCAATTGCAAATCTTTCTTTAAATCAATTTGCTGTGATCGACAAGTCAACGATAAAAAGCTCAGGCAAATAATACTACTTAGCTTTACCAGGAACAAAAGGCTTCGCATCGTCTGGAATTTTAAAATTGAAATATTTACCATCAGTATTGGCCGATACATTTACATCAGAAAACAACGTGCGGTTAACAATTGAATCGCCGGAAGGCAAATAACTGATTTCTATAATCTTCAGAGGAAGACGAAATTGAGTAAAATCCTTATAATTGGTGTAATAAATCTTCTTCAAAATCTTTTTCTTACTGGCCTGGTATTCAGAATAAACAGGCAGTCCATTATCATACACCATTTTGACTATTTCAATCCCTTTTAGAATACCCGGAGCTTTCCAAAAGGTGATGTAATATTTATTTTCATAGGTGCTGGAAGTCAATTGAAATCCATCATCGGCTAAACCAAGTTGCTCTGTTAGGTTATTGGCAAAGTAATAAATTAGGTTTCTTTTCGACGACAATTCACCAATCTGCTTGTAATCAACCTGATTTGTTCCAGGATAATAGTTTTTTATTTCGCCCAGGCCATTGACAACCATTACAAATTCGGGGGTAGTGTGATAGTATTTGGTAAGTACTTGCTTATTCTTGTCAAAAAATAAATCAACCTCATTCGAAATTTTCTTTTTATTCTCCAGTATTTCAGTTCGTTGCTTAAGCGAAATAAAATTTCCCGGCTGAGAAAAAGATGAAAGACTGTATGTCAGGAGATAAAGTAAGATTGTTAAATATTTTCTCATCTATAAAACAGATTATTATGGTGTTTTATTTCGGGTATATGTATATCAACACAACTATATACAAAAAAGGTGTCCGTTATATAACAGACACCTCATACTTATCTTTTTCCACCCAATTACCACATGAAGAATTTCGGATTATTGACATAGGGGCTGATATCGTCGTGATCAATAATAAGGACGATAAAGTCAACCAATGGAACAATTCCGAATATACCACCGCAAGTAAGAATGTATCCAATTCCGGTCAAAGGCTTCGTTCCCAGATAAAAGCGATGAACGCCAAGACCTCCCAGGAAAAAATCGAGAAGAATAGCAGCAACTGCATCTTTCTCTTTGGAAGGCATAACCGCAGTTGTAACACTAGAAGCAACAGTACTAAATTCCTGCGCATTAACCGAAATCATACTCGTTTCAACAGCATTGTCAAAAAGCTGATCGATAGCCTGCTCATTCACTGAATAAGACGAGGCTCTGGCTTGTTTGGCAGACACAACCCCAACAAACAAGATTACAATTAAAAGTAGTTTTTTCATCATGTCTTTAAATTAAATCTGTCTTCTATAATTCAACTAAAAAAACAAATATAAGTCAAATTAATTTATGTCAACTCTATTTCTTGTTTTTTTCTAAATTAAGTTATGAAGTCTAAAATAAACGGCTTAGTTTGGTTTTCCATTTCTGAAATTGAAGCAGAATGTCTATTTTCACCCAATCGAACATTTCTCAGAAAAGAGAGCTATGACAACAAACAAATCGGGCATCAGCCGCAGGCATTTTCTTGGAACAACCGCACTGGCCGCATCTGCCATTACCATACTACCATCGAAAGTCATCGCCGGATTTGGGCACAAAGCCCCCAGCGACAAGCTCAACATTGCAGGTATTGGCGTTGGCGGCATGGGATTCAATAACCTTTCGAACATGGATAGCGAAAATATTGTTGCTCTGTGCGATGTTGATTGGAAATACGCCGGAAGAAATTCGTTTCGCAAATGGCCGCTGGCCCCCAAATACCAGGATTACCGCGTGATGTTCGAAAAACAAAAAGACATTGATGCGGTGATGATTGCCACACCCGATCATTCGCACGCATTGCCTGCCCTGATGGCCATGAAACTCGGCTACCATGTTTACCTGCAAAAACCGCTAACTCATTCGGTTTACGAATCGCGTATCCTGACTGAAACGGCCAAACGCTATGGAGTTGCTACCCAAATGGGAAACCAGGGAAATTCAGGCGAAGGAATCAGAAAGGTTTGTGAATGGATTTGGGCCGGAGCAATTGGCGAAATTACGGCTGTAGATGCCTGGACCAACCGCCCCATTTGGCCGCAAGGACTGGAACGACCTACCGAGAAAATGAAAGTTCCGGCGACTTTAAACTGGGATTTATTTATTGGTCCGGCCAAATTACGGCCTTATCACGAAATTTATACGCCCTGGAACTGGCGCGGATGGTGGGATTTTGGTACAGGCGCTTTGGGCGATATGGCCTGCCACATCCTCGACCCGGTCTTTAAAGCCCTGATGTTGCAATACCCAACGGCTGTCGAGGCAAGTTCAACCCAAATCAATACAGAGTCGGCTCCCACAGCGGAGAAAGTCACCTATTGGTTTCCGAGCCGCGATAATTTAGCCAAAGTAGCTATGCCTGAAGTAAAAATCACCTGGTACGACGGTGGTTTCCTGCCCGAACGACCGGAAGAATTGCAAGATGGAGAGCAGATGGGTGATCGAAACGGCGGCGTTGTTTTTTACGGATCGAAAGGTAAAATGATGTGTGGATGCTATGGCGCCAACCCAACGCTTCTGCCAACTTCGGAAATGGAGCATTTTCAACAGCCCGAAAAGATATTAAGGCGTATTCACAATGCCGATTCGGGAGGACACGAACAAGACTGGATTCGCGCTGCAAAAGAAAATAAAGAAAACCGGGTAGAAGCTGGCTCTCACTTTGGATATTCTGGCCCGTTCAACGAAATGGTAGTAATGGGCGTTTTAGCTGTCCGTCTTCAGGATTTACAGAAGAGATTGTTGTGGGATGGCAAAAACATGCAATTCACCAACATTGGTTTATCCGAAAAAATACGGATTGTAACTTCCAATAAGTTTGACGTGGTAAACGGCGATCCAAAATTCGACACCAAGTACGATAAAATTAACGCCAGGGAAGCTGCCGAAGAATGGATCAGGCACAACTATCGCGACGGCTGGGAGCAAATCTAGTTTAAAGTCTCAAGTTTAAAGTTCCAGGTTGAACCACATAGATTTTATTGAAAGTGTTGTAGAAATTCGTCTGGGCTAATTTAGTTTTGTCTTTTTATTTTATACTTATCAATCCAAGTATCAGTCGTTGCAGAACGATAATCTCGAGAAAACTCAATTGTACCTCCAGATTGCTTTATTACATATTTCCCGGAAAGGATTAAACTCCAATCAAACTCTGCGGTCCAGGCGCATTCATTTTCAAACAGAATTGTGTCTCCTACTATTGAATATGTTCCATTACATAGAGCAGGATATCTAACAATGTCGCTAGAACCGCTCCAATGATTTGAAGAAAATGTCATCGTAATATTTGCAGTTTTGCCACTTGACCAAACTGGCTCCCGTTGAAATGTACCAATATAATTCCCATCATTAACTTTGACAGCCAGACGTTCGTCTTTCGAACCTCCAACCATAGCACAAACAATCATGAACCAATAGTTTATCTTATTCATTTTCTTTTTTTTTAAAATGAAATCAGTATCACATTGGTTGCGCTCCAATGTAAAATATGATCGGTGAAATCTGTAGTGAAAAATATCTCCGACTGTGCCCTATGTATCTATGTGGTTAAAAAAACTATTTCCCAACCACCATCCGATTATCGGCCATCCGGTTATTAAATTGCTGAACAATGGCGCGTTGCAGTTGCTCTTCGGCTTCAGAATGAATTTTCCCCAACAGGTTATTCTTCAAATCAGGGTCTGCCTTGCGGTTGTAAATGGCGGTGAGTTTATCGTCGGTTAACTGGAAAACCAAATCGCCGTACAGCAATTGGTACGAATCCTGAATATAATTGATTACAAATCGCTTCGAATTCCTGTCGAACAAATTATTGCCATACGCCAGGTAAGGATATGGATAATTCAGGTAGCCCAAAACACTTGGCAAAATATCGATCTGCTGCGCCAGACCTTCATCAACGCCTTTCAAGCTTCCATCGCCTTTGTAAAACAATATCGGAATTGAAAAATGAGTAACGGCAGTGTAATATTCCGGGATATCTGTATTTACCGAATGATCGGCAACTATCACAAACAACGTATTCTTAAACCAGGGTTGCTTGCGGGCCGTGTCGAAAAACTTTTGTAACGACATGTCGGTATAGCGGATACATTTATTCAGCGGAATTCTTCCTTCAGGAAATTTATCTCTATATTTTGTCGGCACCTCAAACGGGTGATGCGACGAAACCGAGAAAAGTGTTGTTGCAAATGGTTCCTGCATCTTGCCCATTTCGTTGGCAAAAAACTGGAAGAACGGTTCGTCCCAAACGCCCCAAACTCCGTCAAAATCAGCATCGTTACCATATTCGTTTTTGCCATAATACTTCTGAAATCCGGCAATTTTGGTAAAAGCATCGAAGCCCATCGACCCGTTTGGCGCACCGTGAAAGAACGCGGTTTGGTAACCAACTTTTCCTAACAAACTGGCAATGCTGTTTATTTCGTTTCCCGACCGTTCGGAAACCACGTAGGGTAAAACCAGCGCCGGAATACTCGCCGTTACCGACGGGATAGCGTCGATTGATTTACTGCCGTTGGAAAATCCGTTCGGAAAAACAAGGCTTTCGTGAATCAACGAATCGAGAAATGGCGTGTAGCTGCGGTCGCGCGGATCTTTCAGCTGCGGATTGAGCGAACCAACAAAAGCCCGGCTAAAGCTCTCTAAAATAAAAATAACCACATTCTCTTTTTTCATTGGAGCAATGCTGTCGGGCGGGTTATGGATGGGCGAAAAAACCTTATTCAGCTCTTCTTCCGATTTGAAGTAATTTTTGTGAACAAATGCCTTTTTTCCCCAGGTGCGAATGATGCAAAACGGAGTATTCTGTACCAGTGCCATTTCTTCGGGAGTTTGAACAAAAGCGCCTGCATTATTCATATTAATGGGGCGCGTACTGTGCCGCCAGCCACCACGCATTCCAACAATGGAAAGAACCGCCAGCAAAAAGATGGCGGGTATTCCTGAAAGAAAATACACAAACTGGTTTCTGAACCGGAACGAACGAGGCTTGAACAAATCGTATAACCATGCCAACAAAAGAAGTAAAACGATAAAGATGACGGCGATAAACCAAAAATCGTAAAAAAACCTTGCGATGAGTTTGGTGTTTCCGGCATCGAAAGCTGCCACATCAAACATACTGGCGGTTGTCCGTTTCAGGATATACCGGTAATAAATCATATCGATCAGATTAAAAGCCAGGCCAATAGCGTTGATCACCATAAAAAGCCACTTGAGCGATTTTTGATACCAACTTCTGAATTTAAACCGAAACGGCAGGATGAACAACAGGAAATACACGGCATTGAGGTAAAGCAGGGCGGCGGTGTCGAACATCAACCCGCCTTTCATGATCGTGAGAAACGATGTAAAAGTTACCTTGGGAAACGACGGTGTATTAAACAGATAAAACAAAATACGGCAAACCGAGTAAAAAGCCATCATCAGCAAAAACCGGTACACCAGCACCAGGTATTCGTTTGCTTCGTATTTCTTGGGGGTTAACAATCGTTTCAGCATCAGTCCTGTTTTCAAGATTTTGGGCTACAAAAATAACAGGTTAATTGAATTGAGACCGAATGTTAATGATTTTTAATAAACTAGCTCGCTGCATGAAATGGCAAAAGGCCCAACCTATACAGATTGAGCCTTTTGCCATTTCTTATTTGTTTAATGTTTTACCACGTTATCTTCAACTTCCGGCAGTAATGATTACTTGATAGTTATGACCATTCTGAGGTGGAATTGGGGTAAAAATTTCACCTTCAAATTCTACCCGGGTACATTTAGCGAACGATTCGTCATTTTTAATTTTAGGAATTTCCCAATAAGTGATAAACTCATGTTCTGCTTCATCACCAAATACATAAGGGCATTTCAACTTGTATGTGAGTATTTTCTCATTTGGGCAGTTGACTAATGGGAAACCGTAGTCAGTCGTCAAAAAACTATAACCATCAAATTTGCTCATCCCTATTACGGGACCCACTTCGTTTGGGATATAGTGGTAACGCCCGGGTAACGCAGCCATCTCATCTTCACACGATTTAGAGGCAAGAATATTCAGTTCATACAATTCATGCTTTACCGTGCCCGACTGAGCCTGCTCTTCAGGAATAGTCGTAGGGCAACACCACTCCTCCAATCCAATCCCTTTTACCATATCTTTACCGGAGACATCCCGGAAACTCAAGTCTAACTGATAGATCGTAAAATCTGGTTCATGGTCCTTAGAAATAAGATCACAGGAAGAAAAACTTCCCAAAACTAGAATGGCCAATAAGCCTAGGTATAATTTATTTTTCATGGCTTGGAAATAACATAATCTTGAATATCATATTGATAATTGCCGTTAGGGGTGTTTACATCACCGATAATATACCACCCATAGCAACTTCCATATCGCCAACCCCACTTCATAGACAAATAATTAACCTGAGACATATGGTTTGAAAATAGATTCCCTGGGTTATATATATAAGGATTGTTGTAGTAGGTATAGTTAGATGTATTGATTAACTCTATAAGAAAAGAAATCCTTTGTTCATATTCACTCACACCGTCACAAACCCAGTAATGGCTATTTCCAATATAAGTTATGGGATCAAATACATTCCAAGTAGCACCATTAACAATCGTTTCTGCATCAGTCCTGTTTTCAAGATTTTGGGCTACAAAAGAACAGCTTAATTGAAACGGCACCGGATATTGATGGTTTTTAACAAATTGATTAACTGATCTGGATTTATTTCAGCTTCGTAAAAACAGATTCAAGTGTACCATTTTCTATCATTTTGTTTATTTCTCCTAGAGTATAGATCTTCTCAGCTTTATTTACACCATCATAATAATAGTATTCTACAAATGGATTTTTGTCAATAATTCTTGATTCTATCAGGTTATCGGGCCAGCCGGCAACCCGATTTTTTGTATTGTAGTCAACGTATTCCCGAAATGTAATAGTTGTAAAAACTTTATTTGTATAACTTCCCTTATCAACAGTATATCCATTCTTTAAATGCCATCTGAAGGTTGGTGTAATCGCTCCGTTTGCATCAACCTTAATAGCGGGACTATCCAATGTATAATCAGGGATGGCATTCAATTGCCCGGAAGAAAGCACTTCAACTGAAATATTATTGAAATAATCTCCATCGGTTTTATAAATGCTAATATCGGGAAGCGTCGAAATCCCAATAGACTCATCATCATATTCGATTTTCTCCTTTTTGCACCCTGATCCCACTGATGCAACAAGCAGTATCAAAGTACTAATTTTTAAAATCATTGTTTTCATTGTTGTTAATTTTATTGCTAATGAAAGTTGTCGTCGTTTCTGGCGTTTTCATTTTTATTTTAGCCACTTAAAAAATTAATTTTATTTCAGCTTCTTAAAAACAGATTCAAGTGTACCATTTTCTATCATTTTATTTATTTCTCCTAGAGTATAGATCTTCTCAGCTTTATTTACACCATCGTAATAATAGTATTCTACAAATGGATTTTTGTCAATAATTCTTGATTCAATCAGAGTAATGGGCCAACTAGTAACCTTATTCGCCGTATTATAGTCAATATATTCTTCAAAGGTAATATCAGTAAAAACTCTATTTATATAACTTTCTTCGTCAATAATATAACCATCTTTAAGGCGCCATCTAAAATTACTCGACAACTTTCCTTCAGAATTGATCTTCAACGAAGGGTCATTTGCTGTATATGTCGGAATTCCTGACACTTGTCCATTCAAGTTCACTAGTGGGATATTATAAAAATAATCGCTATTGGTTTTATAAATGCTAATATTGGGAAGCGTCGAAATCCCAATAGACTCATCATCATATTCTATTTTCTCCTTTTTGCACCCTGGGCTCATTGATGCAACAAGCAGTAGCAAAGCACTAATTTTTAAAATCATTGTTTTCAATGAGTTGTATCGTTCACAAAGAGAAGATCGTTTCATGGCTTTGTTTTGAAGATAAGACTTCCTGTTAAATAAACATATACCAAAGATTCAAAAAACCGCCCAAAGGTTGCTTTCGGCAATATATGCTTGACAACATAAAAAACATATCAATACCTACCTGCTTTTGTCTGGCCTTGGTAGCGGCAAGGCATACCCACCATTCATGGTCATTAACCGGAGTACTTTGTTTGTAAAATATGACCGGAATATGATTCGGTCTCGCTCTCTCATAAAATTGGAAACAAGCGCCTGGCAATAAAATTCCGTAACGGATAGTCCAATTAAAAACATCAAGTAAGTTCGCCTTATCCCGAAAAACCGTAAATTCGTTTGGTTTGACAACGTATTATTCACAGTAACTCCAGTAAAAATGGCAAGGTTCCTTAACGATAGAAATGCAGCTACAGGGCAAATACCCGGTTCGCTTATCCACCTGGGAAGCAAAAAGATGGAAAAAACCCTAATCAGGCTTACCCGCTACAATGCCAGTGAAATGACTGAAACAGAGTACGAATCGCTCGACGAATGTATGCCTTACCTGGAAGGCAACTCGGTAAATTGGGTAAGCTTGTATGGCTTGCACGACGAGAAGCTGATTGCCAAACTGGGCGAATTATTTGATATTCACAGCCTTTTGCTCGAAGACATGCTCAACACCGGGCAACGCCCAAAAATCACTGAAACCGACAAATACCTGATTGTCATCCTAAAAATCCTTGATTTTGACGAAAAAACGCACCAATTAAGTTCGAACCAGATTTCAATGATCCTCGACGATTCGTTTCTGATCACTCTTCAAGAAAAAGAAGGACACTATTTCGATTCCATCCGCGACCGCATTCGAAAAGGAACTGGCCGCGCCCGCCGCAAAAAAGCTGATTACCTGACCTACGTTTTGCTCGACACCATTGTTGACAACTACTTGATTAACATCGAGAAACTGGGAAATATAATTGAGAAGACAGATGCCCGTATTTTTGTTCCCGGACAGAAAAACCTGATTGCCGAAATTTACAGGCACAAAACCGAAGTTAATTTCCTGCGGAAAAATATTCGTCCGGTGAAAGAAATTGTACACCAGTTAATTGAAAATGAATCGGATTTTATTGCCGACGATAACCTGAAATATTTTCACGACTTGAACGACCTGATCGTGCAGGCTTCGGAAACCATCGAGATTTACCAGATGATGCTCAGCGACCAGATGAACATTTACAACGCCAACCTCGATTTGAAAGCCAACGAAATTATGAAAGTGCTGACCATTTTCTCGGCGTTTTTCATTCCGTTAACCTTTGTTGCCGGGGTATATGGAATGAATTTCGAGAACATTCCCGAACTGAAAATGAAATATGGCTACTTCTATTTTTGGTCAGTACTGGCCGTGATAACCATTGGTTTGACGTTCTACTTCAAAAAAAGAAAATGGTTTTAGCCTGTGCACTATTTGGTTTCAGCAGGAGTTAGTTCATCAATAAAATCGTTTCCCGAGATATTCAGATCGAGCGATGGATTTTCCTTGACTTCAGAAATATAATATAGTTTCGACTCATGACTTCCCAGGGTAACCGAAATTCGGGTAGGTTTGCCCAGCCCAAGACTAAAAGCTGGTTCCCAGACAAATACCCAGGCTTCTTTCAGCCCGATTAAATCGAAAACAGAGTAACTTTCAGTCACTACACTGTCGGTATCGTTCAATACCAAAACTGCCCAGGCGCTTATTTTCCGGTACTTTCGAACGGCCACCTTGTTTATAACATTATTACCCCAAAATGGCAAGGTTGCACTTTGCGGGCGGGTTGATGGTTCGAGGAAACGCCAGAGTTGAAGTTTCTCGCTATCCATAAGCCTGAAGTTGTCTGCAATGCCAATAGCGCCGCCCATAAAAGCCACCCAGAGAGCCAGACTACGTTGTTCTTCGGCAGTGTAATCGCATTTATAATTACGCAGGAAAACAACATCCGGGTCGTTTTGCCAAAATACGTTGTTGAAGTACTGGGTATTATAGCATTCGTTAAGTATTCGGCCTGTCGTTTGCTCTTCCCATTTCCACGATTGATCTTTATCGATCCTGACAGCATCGACAAAACCAATAATTGGTGTATATGGAGCCCGGTTTGCCGTAATGAAACTACCGGCGCCAACCGATGCCCTTATTATTTCCATGATTGATCGAAGTACCTGAACCGATGATTTTATCTTTTTAGCTTTTTGTGTTCCTGAAGGTTCCTGCATCCCCCAATCCAACCGGTCTATTTCGTAATACGTAAATCCCATCTCGTGGAATTTCTTGAATACCTTCCCGATATAATTTTTCACATCCTCAACATTTCCGTCAAGTGCAAATAAACGGCCATTGGCATCGGTGTCCATCACCATCGGATTTTCGTCCTGGTCTTTCAGTATCCATCGGGGGTGATTCCTGAAAATCCGGCTTTTTTCGTGAACCACAAATGGCGCAACATAGATACCTGCGCGATAACGTCGGCTAAATATTTCCCGGGCAACTGGTTCCATCGTTTTGGGCCAGTTGTTGTTGTTTATCAGCCAATCGCCTGGAGTACAGTATCCTGGGCCAACATTAACCGCTTTTATTTTTAACGGTGGTTCAATCTCGTCCATCGTCTGGAGTTGCTCTTGAAGATACTTAAAGCTGAATGAAGTCCTGAAATCCTGGTATGAAGTCCAGAAATAGTTGGTGCTTGTATCGCGGCGTGCCTGGTTTTGTTCCGAGATGCTCCAGGCAAGGTTTTGCATGGCTCCAAAAGGTTGGTTGCCAAAGTAAACAAACAAGTCGGGGAGTTTGATAAATTCATCTTTTAACGGAATATTCTCGGTTGCAAAACCAGCCTCAAAAAATACGGCTTCCCTTCCTGAATCTCTGTCGTTCAACCCTTTCCGTCGTGGCCGGTTAAAAATCGAGCAGCGTTGAATGAAATCGGTTTGTTCGTAAGCTCCAATCGACAAGGTGTCGCCATTAGGGGCGATTAAGCCTGTCATCATAAAGCTGTCATACGACCAGGCTTCTTCTTCCGGGTAATTTAAAGGTTTGCGGCTGGTCGGTTTTCTGAATTCAAAAATTCCGGATTGTCCGCCAGTTCCAAATCCTTGTTTAAAAAAGTAATTAGCGCCCGTAATATACCCCTCGCCCAGCGGATTAAACCAGGTTGGCGCATATTTCATTCCACTTATTTCGGCCCCAATTGAAATGGTGTTGGTATGTGTGCGTAAGTCGAGCATTACGAAGCCACCTTCTACTTCATAAATTATTCGCTTTCCTTTGGGCGAATCGCCCATGAATGTGTTTCTTACGAAAATACTCTGTCCATTGATTGATGGGCGACAATTGGATAACCGAATATTTCCGGCAAAAATATCGAAAGTACCATCTTCGTGCAGAATCCATTCTGGTTTGCCTAAAACAAAATCCTGATGCTTCAAATTTCCCGGAGGTGGAGTAAATGCCTGCGAAAATTTTGGAAATGATACAATACTTGCACCGAAACCAGCACTCATCAGTTTTAGGAACGTTCTTCTTTCAAAAGATTTGTCGGGCATATCTTTTTGTTAGGTTTAAAAAGGAGCCTAAATTTAACAACTTTTAACAGACTTGAACAAGGAGTTTTTCGATTAAAACAAAAAAAGTCAAACAACTCTTTTAATCGCGCAATGCTTCAACCTCTTCAGTAGTTTTGGGCTTAGGTTTTCCCAGTCGTTTAAATCCATCTTCAGTAACCAGGAAGTTTTCTTCGTTTCGTATTCCGCCAAAATTCCTGAATTTTTCGATTTCATTCCAAACCAGGAAGTCGCTGTGCCGGTCTTCCGATTTCCAAAAGTCGATTAGTTCCGGGATAAAATAAATGCCAGGTTCAATGGTAAAAACATGGCCAGGTTTTAGTGTTTTGGCCAATCGAAGTGATTTTAGCCCGAATTGGGTGCTTTTTGCTTCGCCGTCGTATCCTACCCAAACTTCGCCCAGGTCTTCCATGTCGTGAACATCGAGACCCATCATATGTCCGGTTCCGCAAGGGAAAAAGAGGGCGTGGGCGCCTTCGGCCACAGCCTGGTCAATATCGCCTTTCATTAGACCCAGTTCTTTCATCGATGTGGCTATCGATTTACAGGCGGCTAAATGCACTTCGCGAAACATGGTTCCGGGAGCAATTGCACTGATTGCCGCTTCGTGAGCTTTAAGGCTGATTTCGTAGATATGCTTTTGTAGTGTAGTAAATTTTTTTGCTACCGGGAACGTACTCGACAAGTCGCCGGCATAGTGCATCTTAGATTCGGCTCCGGCATCAACCAGGAATAAATCGCCCTCTTTAATAATGTTATGATGCGAGTGGTTATGAAGGGTTTGTCCATTTATAGTAGCAATAATCGGGAATGCGATATTACAGTCTTGCGCAAGTGCTACTTCATAAATCCGTGCCGCAATCTGCGCTTCAGTCATTCCGGGCCTGGCCATTTTTATTGCAGCAACGTGCATATCAACCGATAAATCAACGGCTTTTTCTATTTCTTCTATTTCTTCAGTCGATTTAATTTCCCGCTGGCTAATTATTGCTTTAACAAGATCAGACGAGGCATTGATGTTGATTTGATCGGGCCTGATGTTCAAAAAACGGAGAAGTTTGATCTTATTTTCAGGCCGGTATGGTGGTAAAAAATGGATTTCGCGTCTTGCAGCCTGTGCTTCCCGTAAGATGGTGTATAATTTCGACATGGGCTGCGTTTCGGTAATACCCGAAAGAATAGCACGGTCGGCAATTGTTGGCTGCGGCCCCATCCACACAATGTCGTCGATGGTGTAATTATCGCCAAAAATAATCTCGTGGTTATTATCAATGTCAATTATTGCCGCAAGCGAAGGGAAATCAATCCCAAAATAATAAAGAAATGAGCTATGCTGCCTGAAATGATAAGTATTATCGGGGTAATTCATCGGACTTTCGTCATTTCCCCAAAACAAGATTAACCCCGACCCGATTTTTTCCGCGAGAATCTTTCTGCGCTGAATATATACTTCTGCTTCAAACATGTTTTCAAAATTTTAAAGCGTTAAAGTTAGAAATATGATTCAAATTGAATCGAATAATTTGCATCGAATTTAGCTAAATCATTAAGCAATTTTGAGCTTTTCAGCACGATTGCCGGGGTTCGATTCCGTAGAAACAGTGATTTGTAGCCGAATAGCTTGTTCTCTGCCAACAGGCTGGCAGCATTTTAGTTAACTTTGGAATTACCCGAATACAAAAAAAGCCTTGAATTAAATTAATTCAAAGCTTTGAAGTAGCGGGGACACGACTCGAACGTGCGGCCTTTGGGTTATGAGCCCAACGAGCTACCAACTGCTCCACCCCGCAGTATATTTTTGTTAAAATCGTCTGTTAGAACTTCGCCTTTGCCACATTTCCTTTAGCTAAGCGGGTGCAAATATAGAGTAAGTTTTTAGATATTCCTAGCATGAATTAAAAAAATATTTTCGTTCAAAAGATATTCTCCTACTCCTTTCGAGATTAACGCATTGATATATAGTAATAAATACTGATTCGAGCTCAATATGGAGACAACGAAATAACTCGTCATATGCCGATGTAATGGTATTCCGGCTCTCTTCATAAAAGAGGAACAAGGTTTTATGCCTGAACCTTTGTTGCATTTAGAGTTGCCACAAACAAATTTTTCAACTAACTGATTGACAACAGCCATATATTATATTGACTCTTTCAGAATGTTTTGAAGTTAGGCAATTTAGCGTAAAAGTTGGCGAATAAACGACCGAATTCATAAATCATTTCGGCGATAAAAAGCGATTTGCCCAATGTGCAGCTTAATTTTCTCTATTTTCTTCTAATTTTGTTGAACGAAAAATTCGGAAATGGACAGGAAAGAGCTTCGAAAGAAAATAATACAAATGCTGAAAGACCACTATCGGTTAATTATTTATAATGATTCATCGATTCAGACAGTCTGGAGCATCAAGCTTACTCCTTTAAAAGTATTGACGTTGGGTGGTTTAGGGGCTGTTGTCTTAATCCTGTTTACTACAATAATCATAGCATATACGCCTTTGCGCGAAAACATACCTGGTTATCCAAGCGCCAAAGTACGGCAACAAATCATTTATAATTATATGGCGGCCGATTCGCTCGAAAACGAGATCAGGATTCGCGATAATTACTTCGAAAAGATGAAATCCCTGTTTCAGGGCGAGGTACCTGCCGAAGAAACGGGTACTTCTGGTGCAAGTTTAAAAAAGTACGATGTTAAATTTAAAAACTTCAACTCCGATTCCGTTTTTCACGATAAGCTGGAGGAGGAAAAGCAAAACCTGGCGCTATCGAGAAATTCGGCAAAGCTGCCGAGTATAGCTAATATTCATTTTTTCACCCCGCTCAGAGGGTTAATCACAAATAAGTTCGACCCCAAAACAGAACATTTTGCTGTCGATGTGGTTGGCCGCCAAAATTCGAGGATTTCAAGTGTACTCGACGGAACTGTTATTTTTTCGGGATGGACAATGGATACGGGCTATTCTATTTACATTCAGCACGAAAACAACCTGGTTTCGGTTTATAAGCACAATGCTGAATTGCTAAAAGATATAGGCGAAAAAGTAAAAGCTGGCGACGCTATTGCTATAATGGGTAATACGGGAGAGTTAACAACAGGGCCACATTTGCATTTCGAACTCTGGCACAATGGCACTGCACTAAATCCGGAAACCTACATCGATTTTTAAAAGTATAAAACAAACATGTTGCTACTGAACACTAATACCGATAAAAACATTTTCAGACAGCATGTGAGTTGCCCTGGGTTCAACGAAACAGAAATTCAATTAAATAAATTATTTACTGATGAAACAAATATGCTACAGGAACGATCAAAGAAGAGAGACCCAAAAACCATGTAACCCTTAAGGTGAAAGCTTCTTTTTGTAGCATGGAGTTTCACTTGTACTCATCTAATGCTCAATAAATTAATAATCATATTTAACTGTGAAAAAACGCATTGCGATATTGGGAGCAACCGGTTCAATCGGAACTCAAACCCTCGAAGTTATTGCCAGCAATCCTGAATTATTTGAAGTTGAGGTGCTTACTGCAAATAACAATACTCGTCTGCTCATTGAACAGGCCAAAAAATTTCAGCCAAATGTTGTTGTTATTTCAAATGCGTGCCATTACGAAGAAGTGTCGGAAGCGCTAAAAAACGAGTCTATAAAAGTTTATGCCGGGCGCGAAGCTTTGCAACAGGTGGTCGAAATGTCGTCGATAGATATTGTTGTTACCGCAATGGTGGGTTATTCAGGACTAATTCCAACCTGTAATGCCATAAAAGCCGGAAAACATATTGCGTTGGCCAACAAGGAAACGATGGTAGTTGCCGGAGAAATCATAAACCAATTGGCTATTGAAAACAAAGTGAACATTTATCCTGTCGATTCAGAGCATTCGGCCATTTTTCAGTGCCTTGTTGGAGAAGTAAACAGCGAAATTGAAAAAATATACCTTACCGCTTCAGGAGGGCCATTCAGAGGTTTTTTGCCGGAACAGCTGGCAAAAGTAACCAAGGCCGATGCCCTGAAGCATCCGAACTGGGATATGGGAGCCAAGATAACCATTGATTCGGCCTCGATGATGAACAAAGGCTTTGAAGTGATTGAGGCCAAATGGCTTTTCGGTTTAAAACCAGAACAAATTGATGTGGTTGTACATCCGCAAAGCATTGTACATTCAATTGTTCAGTTTACCGACGGATCGATGAAAGCCCAAATGGGACTTCCCGATATGAAGCTGCCAATACAATATGCGCTGAGTTTCCCAATGCGAATACCTTCGGCATTTAGAAGATTTAACTTTTTAGACTACCCCAAACTTACTTTTGAACAGCCAAATACAAAAAATTTTCGTAACCTTGCACTCGCGTTCGAAGCCTTGAATCGGGGTGGAAATATGCCTTGTATTTTAAATGCAGCTAACGAAGTGGTTGTTCATGCGTTCCTGAATGATAAAATTAGTTTTCTCCAAATGCCTGAAATCATTGAACAGGTAATGGAGCAAGCAACTTTCCTAAAGAAACCGTCGCTCGAAGATTATATGAAAAGCGACAAGGAAGTCAGGATTTTGACAGCAGCAAAGGTTAAAAACCTGATATTACAATAGATTAATAAGAAAAAACGATAGATGGAAGTATTTTTGATAAAAGCGGCACAACTTGTTTTAAGTTTATCGCTTTTGGTTATTATTCACGAATTCGGTCATTTCATTTTTGCCCGGATTTTTAAAACCAGAGTAGAGAAATTTTATTTGTTCTTCGATCCCTGGTTTTCGTTGTTCAAGGTAAAAAAGGGCGAAACCGAGTATGGTGTGGGTTGGCTTCCTCTTGGCGGATATGTGAAAATATCAGGAATGATTGACGAATCGATGGATAAGGAAGCCATGAAATTGCCCCCGCAGCCGTATGAATTCCGGTCAAAAAAATCATGGCAACGCTTACTGATAATGGTTGGCGGAGTATTGATGAATTTTATTTTGGCTTTTGTATTGTATATTGGAGTGTTGTACGCCTGGGGCGAACAATATTTGCCAACGGCCAACATGAAATACGGTATTGAAGTTGACTCTGTTGGTATAAAAATTGGCTTGCAAAACGGCGATAAGATACTCTCTGTTGATAATATGCCAATTGAGAATTTCACGAAAATTATCCCAACAGTCATCCTGGATAAGGCTCGTACCATCCAGGTTGAGAGAAACGGACAAAAGATTGATGTGGAAATTTCGGACGAAGATTTGGCCTTATTAATTAAAAGTAAGGGAGTTTTGTCGTTCCGAATTCCGTTCGATTATAAAGTAGCATCGTTATCAAAGGGCTCGGCGGCCAAAGAAGCGGGTCTCCAGGCTGGAGATCAAATAGTTGGGATGAATGGCAAAACTTATGAGTACAACGATCAGTTTAGGGCTGCATTGCGCGATAGTATTGGGAAAACAATTGTTTTGAACGTACTACGCAACAATCAGAAACTGGATATACCTTTGCTTATACCGAAAGAAGGAATTTTAGGTATTGCTTTAGACCTGAATCTTGAGAATATTTTCGTATTTAAAACCGTACAGTACAGTTTACTCGAATCGATTCCGGCAGGGATAAATCGGGGAATTGGCACTATTAATGATTATCTCAAGCAATTTAAGCTGATTTTTTCTCCGAAAACCAAGGCTTACGAAAATCTGGGCGGTTTTATTGCAATCGGAAACATTTTCCCGGGAGCCTGGAGTTGGCACGATTTCTGGAATATGACCGCACTTTTATCAATAATTCTTGGAGTGATGAATTTGTTGCCAATTCCGGCACTCGATGGCGGACATGTTATGTTTTTGCTTTTTGAAATGATTACTGGCCGCAAGCCGGGTGATAAATTTCTTGAATATGCGCAAATAGTCGGAATGGTATTGTTACTGGCATTGGTGCTCTATGCCAACGGAAACGATATTTTTAAACTAATTTTTAAATAAATCTCGGTAGTTGTATTTTTTTTTAATTTTGTAAAAACCTTTTAAACTTTATAGTATGAACTTATCTATTATCGCTGGTGTTATTGGTGCACAAGAACTTATTGTAATTTTGGTTGTTGTTGTGCTGCTGTTTGGAGGAACAAAAATTCCTGAATTGATGAAAGGTTTAGGTAAAGGAATTAAAGAATTCAAAAATGCTTCGAAAGAAGATGAACCTAAGAAGGAATCGGAAAAGCTCGAAAAATAATAATGTATTTGCTGTAAAATAGCAGTTGCAATTTTTGTTATCGTCTCGATGCGGTGTCTAAAATTATTAGACAATTGCCTAATAAAAATAAGCCAGGTTTTCAAAGAATCTGGCTTATTTGTTTTTATCTGTCTATCAACGATTAGAAGAATTCCTCCGAGTTGTCTTTTTCCTGTTCAAGGCTTTCCGGGTCAGTGCAGTTTATATCAATTGTAAGAGTTCCCGGGCGTTCAAAATCGCCATATTCGCGGTATGGTAAACTCTTGTCGGCATATACTTTACGCATAAAATAGCCCCAAATTGGCAGCGACATTCTGGCTCCCTGTCCCGATTGCAAGTCGTCGAAATGAATGCTCCGCAATTCGCCGCCAGTCCATGCCCCATTTACCAATTCAGGAGTTACGCCAATGAACCATCCGTCGGAGTGGTTTTGAGTCGTCCCGGTTTTACCGGCAATAGGGCCTTTGAATCCGCCATAATCAGGGCTCCAGCGCAATCTCCCACCCGATCCAAAATCAACCACTCCTTTCATCAGGTCAATCATCAGGTAAGCTGTTTGCTCATCAATTGCATCATGTTTTTCGGCCTGGAACGTTGAAAGTACATTCCCATGCCGATCTTCGATTTTAGTTATAAAAATGGGTTGCGTGTAAACTCCTTTATTTGCAAAAGTGCCATAGGCTCCAACCATTTCGTACAAGGTTATGTCTGAGGTTCCAAGGAACATCGACGGTACCGGATCAATTGGACTGTAAACACCCATTTTTTTCATAATATCGGCAACCGATTGCGGGTTATATTGCTTCATGATCCATGCCGATACCTGGTTCACAGAATGAGCCAACCCCCACTTTAAAGTTACCATTTTATTATCGAACTTGGTTTTATCCGAGTTTTTTGCTTCCCAAACTTTCCCGTCGGGCAAAATAAACTGCTGCGGAACATTGGGCACTTTACTGCAAGGCGACATTCCGTTTTGCATGGCAAGTGTATAAAGAAATGGTTTTACAGTCGATCCTACCTGTCTTTTTCCGCCTTTAACCATATCGTACATAAAATGGCGGTAATCTGGCCCTCCAACATAAGCTTTTACATGGCCGGTTTTCACTTCCATCGACATGAATGATGATCGCAATATTCCGATATAATATTTCATCGAATCGAGTGGAGTCATCGTTGTATCACGGTCTCCTTTATAAGAGAATACTGTCATTTCAACAGGTTTATTGAATTCGTTTTTAATCTCTTCCCACGATTTTCCGCTATTCCGGGCAATCCAGTACCGTTTGGTTTGCTTAATCGATTGTTCCAGTATCCTGTCAACATCTTCGCTGGAAAGATCGTTCGAAAAAGGTTTATTTTTCAAGACCCGAAGGTGCTTGTTGAAGGAGGGCTGAAGGTTTCTTTTCAAATGAAATGTTAGCGCTTCTTCGGCATAACCTTGCATTCGGGAGTCGATCGTTGTAATTATTTTCAGCCCGTCGCGATAAAGATTGTATGATGATCCGTCGGCTTTCTTGTTCTTTTTACACCAGCCATAAACCGGGTTGGTTTCCCACTCAACCGAATCTTCCTTATACTTCTGATATTGCCACGAAGCATAATTCGATTTGGTAGGTTTATCGGCATTGAGCGTTTGACGCAAATATTCTCTGAAATATGGCGCCATTCCGGTCTTAAAGTCAACTTTGTGATAATCCAACCCTAAAGGTTTTGCCTGGGCTGCACGGCACTCTTCAGCAGAAATATATCCGTACTTTTCCATCTGATCAAGCACAACATTCCGGCGCTGCAGCGTAATATCGGGACGTCGGACCGGATTGTACAACGAAGAGTTTTTAGCCATGCCTACAAGCATCGCACTTTGCTCAAGTGTCAGGTTTTTGGGCGTGGTATTAAAGTAAACTGTTGCAGCTGATTTTATGCCTACCGCGAGGTTCAGAAAATCATACTTATTAAGGTACATGGTCAGAATTTCCTCTTTAGTATAACTCTTCTCAAGCTTTACAGCAATTACCCATTCTTTGAACTTGCGCAAAATCAATTGAAATTTATTGTGCAGATTATCACGTGGGAAAAGCATTTTTGCCAATTGCTGACTGATCGTACTTCCTCCGCCGGAATTGGAATTTCCGGTAATAATACCTTTCACAACTCTGAAAAGTCCCCGAATATCAACTCCTGAATGACTGTAGTACCGCACATCTTCGGTTGCCACTAAAGCGTTTAAAAGCACCGGATTAAGCTCTTCGTAGTTTATGTAGCTTCTGTTTTCTTTAAAATAAGTTCCTAATACAACACCATCAGCCGAAACCACCTCAGAGGCCAGCAAACTTTCAGGGTTTTCCAAATCTTCGAATGTAGGCATAAAACCTAGCCACCCCTGGGCTATCGCAAAAAACAACAAGATAACTGCAACAACTCCCGAAATATATAAAACCCAAAAAGTGCGGATAATTTTCTTATATGCTGAAATATCTTTTCCCATTAACTAATAGTTTGGAGTTTAGCCGACAAAGATAATTAAACCTAGATACTTCTTTTGAAAGAAAAGCGATTGAATTTGGTGTGTTTTGTTTAACTCCTGGTTATTAATTCTCAAACAGAATTTCATCTTCATCGGCACTCAATTATTTGATAATTAGCATACTATACATCTTCCATTTACAATTGCTTCCGAATAACTTTTCCCGGACGTGTATATGTTTAACTTAAATATCGATCAAATAAATAAATCATTTTCAAATAAATATGAGTTAAATTTTTTATCGTTTATATTTTGAAGTTAGCATTTCCTTTTCTTTAATTTGCACAAATTTTTAAACAGAACACAAAACTACCATATACATGCACGAGAATCTTGTTATTGTTGAGTCGCCTGCTAAAGCAAAAACAATCGAGAAATTTCTGGGAAAGGATTTTTTAGTGACCTCAAGTATGGGGCATATCAGGGATTTGGAAAAGAAAGACTTCGGGATAGATATACAAAATAACTTTGCTCCTAAATATGAGATTACTTCTGATAAAAAGAAGTTGGTTAGTGAGTTAAAGAAACTGGCAAAAGAGGCAAACACCATTTGGCTGGCTTCCGACGAAGACCGCGAGGGAGAAGCTATTTCATGGCATTTAATGGAAACTCTGAATTTAGATCCAAAACGAACGAAACGGATTGTTTTTCACGAAATTACGAAAGATGCAATTCTTCATGCCATTCAAAATCCCAGGCCACTGGATTTGAATCTGGTCAACGCACAGCAAGCCCGGCGCGTTCTCGACCGGATTGTTGGGTTCGAAGTGTCGCCCGTTTTATGGAAAAAAGTAAAACCTTCGTTGTCCGCAGGGCGAGTCCAGTCGGTCGCTGTAAGGTTAATCGTTGAACGAGAGCGAGAAATCATAAACTTCAATTCGACATCAGCATTTCGTATCTCGGCAAGCTTTCTGGTGCCTGAAAAGGACGGAAAGGTTGTTGAACTGAAAGCAGAATTAAACCGTAGATTTGACACAAAGGCTGATGCTTATACATTCCTCGAAAAATGTAAGTCGGCTGAATTCCACATCAACGATGTGGTCAAAAAGCCTTCGCGACGGTCGCCTGCGCCACCATTTACAACCTCCACACTGCAACAGGAAGCTAGCCGAAAGCTTGGCTTTTCGGTTTCGCAAACCATGACTATCGCCCAAAAACTATACGAATCGGGTAAAATTACCTATATGCGTACCGATTCGGTAAACTTATCAGGCTTAGCCATAAATACAGCAAAACAGGTAGTTACCCAGTCGATGGGTGAAAAGTACCACCAGGTTCGTCAGTATAAAACAAAAACCAAAGGAGCACAGGAAGCCCACGAAGCCATCCGGCCAACTTATCTCGACCAGGAAGAAATCCCGGGCACTGCGCAGGAAAAAAGGCTTTATGAACTGATTTGGAAGCGAACAATCGCATCTCAAATGAGCGATGCTGAACTTGAAAAAACAACAGTAACAATTGATATATCGAATGCTGCCGAGAAATTTGTTGCTACCGGCGAAGTTTTAATCTTTGAGGGTTTCCTCCGGGTTTATATCGAGTCGGTTGATGATGAAGAACAAAATGGCGGTCAAAAAAATCTTCTTCCGGCGTTATCGGTCAATCAAGCACTTCGTTTCGACAAAATATTTGCAACCGAACGATATACACAAAGACCTCCGCGATATACCGAGGCCAGCCTCGTCAAAAAACTTGAAGAACAAGGCATAGGACGCCCATCGACCTATGCGCCAACCATTACAACGATTCAGAACCGGGGTTATGTTGTAAAAGAAGACAGAGCGGGAATTGAACGCGAGTTTACCGAGTTGATACTCTCGGGTCAAAAGATTTCTGAAAAACAAAAAACCGAGGGTTCGGGCGCTGAAAAGTCAAAGCTTTTTCCAACCGATATTGGCATGGTTGTTAACGACTTCCTGGTGAGATACTTCGATCTCATCATGGACTATAATTTTACCGCCAAAGTTGAAAAAGAGTTTGATGAAATAGCTGAAGGCGAATTGATCTGGAACGAAATGCTGGGTAATTTCTACAAACCATTTCATTCGAAGGTTGAAAATGCAATAAACGAAGCCGAACGGGCAAACGGAATACGGGTTTTAGGGACAGATCCGGCAACAGGTCTTGAATTGTCGGTAAAAATTGGTCGTTTTGGCCCAATCGCCCAATTGGGAGAAGCAACCGAAGAGGGTTTGAAACCACAGTTTGCCAGTTTAAGGGCAGGACAACATATCGAAACAATTACACTTGACGAAGCGCTCGAACTTTTTAAACTGCCGCGAACACTGGGCGAATATGAGGGGAAAACAGTTGTTATCGGAATCGGTCGTTTTGGCCCCTATGTCAGGCACGACAGCAAATTTATATCGCTTGAGAAGAATGTTGATGATCCGTATTCAATAGAACTACCGCGGGCTATTGAACTTATTGAAAAGAAAAGAGAGAAAGACCTGAATGCCATCGTAAAAATATTCGACGAAAACACAGAGGTTAAGATACTTAACGGACGTTGGGGTCCCTACATTTCGTACAAGAAAGGCAACTATAAAATTCCGAAAAATACGCAGGCTTCTGAGTTATCGTTAGACGATTGCATGAAGCTTATTGAAAAAGAATCGACGGTTAAAAAATCCAGGAAAAAATAATTTATAGGGTAAACATATTTTTGTTTGCCCTATTTATTTAAAAATGTATTTTCAACCCTTGATAAAAAGATGTTAATGGATTTGCTGCATTATTTTGATCCTGTTGATTTTGAAAAGTTTGTGAGCCCGGCATGGGTATCTCCGAAACATGCTTTGGGATATTTGTTACAGAAAAATCAGGAGAAATTAAAACCTGAAAAAGCTGAACTGATCATTATTGGTGTGCCCGAAGATAGAAATTCAGGAATTATGGGGGCTGGAAAAGCTCCCGACGAAATACGGCGTCATTTATATAACCTGAACAGAATAGGGGCTCGATTCAAAATACTTGATTTAGGTAACCTCAAACTAGGAAATACAGCCAACGATTCGTATTTCGCTTTACGCGATATTTGTGAATATTTCATTGAGAATAAGCAAACGGTTTGTGTTTTAGGCGGAAGCCAGGATTTAACATTTGGCATTACGAAGGCTTTTGACCGACAGCTATTTAATATGGTGACTGTTGATCCGAAGCTTGATTTCAAAAAAGGAGTAAAGAATATTAGCTCAGAGAACTATATGAGCCTGATTTTTGAGAAACAAAAAAATCTTTATTCCTATACATCCTTAGCATATCAGAATTATTTTGTCGATCAAACCGACATCGACACTATCAATAATTTTCATTACGAAATTAAAAGATTGGGGCAGGTTCGGTACGACCTTACATCTGTAGAGCCTATTTTGCGTGATGCCAACATTTTTAGTTTCGACATTAACTCGGTTCGTTACATGGACGCTCCCGGTCAGGCAATGGCTTCGCCTAATGGCCTGTATTCGGAAGAAGCCTGCCAGATAGCGCGATATGCAGGCATTAGCGATGCAATGCAGGTCGCCGGTTTTTTCAATTTAATTCCTGATAATGATTTAAGTTCCAGCTCTGCAAGTTTGATGGCTCAGATTGTATGGCATTTTATTGAAGGGTTTCATCAAAGAAAACCAGAAGATCCGACAGACGATACCGATGATTTTAACCAACTCGTAGTGGATATGTCGGATGTAAATGTTGCTATTGTTTTTTTTCAAAGCAGGGTTACAGGCCGATGGTGGATGGAAATCTCCGATTCGGGAAAAAGCAACAGGCAGATTTACGTTGTTCCCTGCGATGAAGACGATTATAAGAAAGCATCACAGGGAGATATTCCCGACAGGTGGTGGAAAAACATTAGAAAGATGCACAAAAGACAAAATAAATAAAATAAACCTGCGTTCATTGACTTTGGAGATTCCGTATAATGGTAGATTTAATTCATTGATTACTGTATGAAAGTTGGGCGAAACTGAGGTCACAATAATGCTCTTATGAAAAAAATATTTTGTTTTTTATTTTTATATATAATGGCTATCTTAGCGGCAATTGCCCAGTTAGATCCGCAGTTCAGCTTTAACAAAGTTACGCAGCTTACAGTTAATCCTGGATTTGCCGGGAATGATGGGGCATTGAGTGGGGCAATTTTGAACAGATATCAATGGGTTGGAATTGATGGCGCTCCTAAAACGCTGGTATTTAGCATTGGAGGAAGCACTAAACTGTTTGGTGCCAATAGTGGTGTTGGCTTTAATATCATTAGCGATGAAATTGGTTTTTTTAAGAATATCTCTGTAAGCATTGATTATGCCTACAAATTTCAGACCAATATCGGAGAAATTGGTGTTGGGCCAAGTTTTGGTTTTTTCAATATGGCAATAAAACCAGATTGGTATATTCCTGAAGGTGATTTTTTTCAGACCATTGCCGAAGAAACCGGGATAATTCCAACAACCGAAGCCAGTCGATTGGCGTTTGATGTTGGATTTGGTGCTTATTTAAGTTCAAATAAATATTTTGCCGGAATTTCGGCTACTCACATAAATCAAGCCTCAATTGTCTTTAGCGACGAAGCAAGGACCTATTTACCAAGGCATTATTATCTGAGTGGTGGATACAATATCAGCTTGCCTGATCCGTTATTTGAGTTGCAACCAGCGATTTTCGTTAAATCGGATGGAGCATCTTTTCAGGCAGATTTTTTAGTTGACCTGATTTATAAAAAACGATTTTCGGTTGGGTTAAACTATCGTATAAACGATGCTGTTTGTGTTCTTTTAGGTTTTGAAATGAATAGTGGTCTTAAATTAGGCTATGCTTATGACTTGACGACCTCCGCATTGGCCGGTTACTCAGGAGGTTCGCACGAGGTTTGTTTGAGCTATAGTTTTGATTTGGGTAAAAACAGGAACAAGAAATATAAAAGCGTAAGGTATTTATAAGATATTAGAAGCAATATATAGCTATACTATGAAAAACTTTATTTCTATTGGGTTAGTTACTTTGGCAATTTTTACATTATCCAGTTGCACTAAATCTGGGAATGGAGAACTAACAGGAGTAAAAGGAAGAGGTAAATGGTTTGAACCCACACCGTATGGAATGACATTTGTTCACCGTGGGTCATTTAATTTGGGTCCGAACGATCAAGACCCAATTGCATCAGCAACACCTGTAAAAACAGTGTCAGTCGATGCCTTCTGGATGGACGATACAGAGATCACAAATAACGAATACCGACAATTTGTTCAGTGGGTAAGAGATTCAATAGCCCGTACTTTGCTGTCCGAACAGAATCCCGATTTCATGATCAGCGAAGACCGCAAAGGAAATCCGATTGATCCGCCGAGAATCAACTGGAAAGAAAAGTTGGACTGGAGCAACCCTGATTACAAAGATGCTTTGGAACCCATGTTTGTTCCTGAGAACGAACGTTTCTTCAAAAAGCGTGAGATTGACGCACGCAAATTGTTTTATGCCTATCATTGGATAGACCTTAAGCAAGCTGCCCGCAGAGTTAATATGTATAATTATGAAACTCAGAGCTACAACGGTAGTGTTATTGATGCCAAAGGCGAAGAAAAGAAAATTGAGAACCGTTCGTCGTTTATTTTTAGCAATCAGGTAAATGTTTATCCCGATACGCTATGCTGGATAAGGGATTTTACCTTCTCGTATAACGAACCTTGGGCAACTCGCTATTTCTGGCATCCTGGGTTTGATGACTATCCGGTGGTAGGTGTAACCTGGGAACAGGCAAAAGCATTCTGCAACTGGAGAACAAAATTACATAACGATTACCTTGCCGGACGCAGAGAAGCTACGTTACAGGATTACAGGTTACCCACCGAAGTTGAATGGGAATATGCCGCAAGAGGCGATCATCAATCATCGATGTACCCTTGGGGTGGTTACTATACCCGTAAAAAAGATGGCGATTTCCTGGCAAACTTTAAACCACTCAGAGGAAATTATGTGGAAGACGGAGGCATGGCTACAATGAAAGTTGGTAGTTATGACGCCAATGATTTTGGGCTGTACGACATGTCGGGTAACGTGGCCGAATGGACCGGAGATGCTTTTGATGAGGCCGCTTATCAGTATATGAACGACTTCAATCCTAAGTTTGAATATAATGCACGCCCAGGCGATCAACCCGCAATGAAGCGAAAAGTAATCAGGGGCGGGTCGTGGAAAGACATTTCTGCATTTTTGCAAGTTTCTACCCGGAGTTTTGAATATCAGGATACAACTAAATCATATATCGGATTCCGTTGTGTAAGATCTTCATTTGGTAACGAATTTTAATATAAGGTTTAAAATCTGGACACATGAATATTGGAGAGATACTAAAGACAAAACGATGGAAAGTATTAATGGGGTATGTTTACAGTTGGGGCGCATCTCTGGTACTCATAGGTGCCTTATTCAAACTGCAACATTGGAACCATGCCGGAATTATGCTCACCATTGGGTTGATGACCGAAGCATTCATCTTTTTCCTGTCTGCATTTGAGCCACCCTTGGAAGTACCGGATTGGTCGAAGGTTTACCCGGAGTTACAGGAAGATTACGAGTTTATAGAGCAACCCGAAGAAGCTCAAAACGCACTTAAAAATAATATCGATTCGTTACTTGGCAGTACAAATATTACGCCCGAACTTTTAGGTAAGATCGGCAAGAGTCTTGTTGATTTGTCGAATACCGCTGCCGGAATAAGCGAAATATCCACTGCAACCCTGGCTACTGATTTGTATGTTAAAAATCTGAATTCGGCATCTGAGTCGATGCTGGCTTTTTCAGAAGTTAATACAAAAGCTAACAATACGCTTAATAGTTCTATTGGCGAATTAGTTAGTTCGTATAGCAATACTGCGCAAAAAATTTCTCAAACCGGCGATAATTTATTGTCCAAGCTAAATGAATCGAGTGTAAAATTTGTTCGTCAAATTGACGAATCGGGCAATAAACTTTCTGATTCATATTCCCGGTTTTCAAGCGCTATGGAAAAAGGAGTCAAGGATCTTGAAGTAAGTTCTTCGAGCTATGGCGAAAATTTAAACAAACTGAATAGAAACATCGAGTCGCTAAACCTAAATTACGAAAAGCAGTTGAAAGGGACTAGCGAACAATTTCATGCTTCTGCTAAATTCTTTGAAGAGCTTAATCAAATGAACCAGATTATTGCAACATCTGCCCAGGAAATGAAGAAGTACAAAGAAAATGCCGAGAAATTGAATGCCCATTTGGAAGCATTGAATTCCATTTACGGCAATATGCTGGGAGCAATGAATTATAAAAAGAAGTAATCTAATTCGCGAAGAACTATGTCGAGTAAAAATTGCCCCGAATCAACGAGGCAAAAAATGATAAATATGATGTATCTGGTGCTAACTGCAATGTTGGCATTAAACGTGGCATCCGAAGTTTTGGAATCATTTCGGGTTGTTGATGCCAGTTTAACCCAGACACTCAATAACATCAGACGAAAGAACGATCAGATTTATGATTCATTCTACGCCGCCGACAAAGAAAACCACGAAAAAGTAGGCGAATGGAAAGAGAAAGCAGACCAGGTTCGGGAAAAAACCAGGCAAATAACCACTCAAATTAGAGATTTAAAAGAAGAACTTGCTCTTACATCGGGTGGCATTTTTTTGAAGGAGGAACGGAAGAATGGTGAAGGGTTATCTTCACAGCCATATACTGTTAATAGCAAGGGAGATACCATTGTTATAAAGAAGGAAGATGACTTAAATACTCCATCGGAGTTATTAATTAGGAAAAAGAAGGCTGAGGCTTTAAAAAACAGTATAATCGCTTATCGTGAATTTCTTGTTTCGTTTTTGGACAAAGAGTCGCCCTTAAGCGACAATATCATTAAACAGCTCGAAACATCCGACCCTAAAATAAACTTAAAAGAAGGTGGCGAAAAGAAATCATGGGAGAGCCAGAATTTTGAGGACAAACCATTGATCGCGGTTATTACCCTTCTTTCTAAGATTCAGGTCGATATTGAAAATGCTGAAACAAATGTAATTTCAAGCTTATATAGCCAAATTGATGCGGCGTCATATAAGTTTAATAAGCTTGGTGCCCGCATTTTAACCAAGTCAACTTATGTAATGGAGGGTGATAAATTTGAAGCAGAAATTTTTCTTGCTGCTGAAGACACCACCCGCCAACCCGAGATTTACGTTGGAAACACAAAGTTGACCTTGAAAGATGGAAAAGGAATTTATAGCGTACCGGCCACTAAGATTGGCACCTTTAAATGGGATGGCTTAATTAAATACAAGAATCCGGAAGGTAATTACAACACCTACAAATTCAATGGTGAATACCAGGTAGGAAAACCCAGCGTTACGATTTCGGCCACCAAGATGAATGTTCTGTATTTAAATATTCCCAACCCATTGAGTATTTCAGCGCCAGGAGTTGCCTCCGAAAACCTCGAAATATCGGTTAACAATGGCCGCTACGAAAAGAATGGAGATGATTTTATTGTGTATCCGTCAAAACTGGATGCTACAGGTAAAAATACGTTAATCTCAGTTTCGGCAAAGGTTAATGGACAAAGTCGTCCGATGGGCTCAATGTCGTTCAGGGTAAAAGAGGTTCCGCCACCCCTGGCTACAATCTCCGGGAAGAACGGCGGAACATTAAAAAAAGAAGAATTACTTGCTGAGGATGGTATTTACGCTGACTTAAAGGACTTTGATTTTGACCTGAAGTTTAGAGTTACCCAGTTTGATGTAAGCTTGTCGGGAACTGGAGGATACGTTAAAACATACAGTTCAAAGGATAATAAATTTACATCGGAACAAAGAGATCAATTTGGTAAATTGTCGCAAGGAAGTATTATTTATATTGATAAAATTATGGCAAAAGGAGATGATGGCTCTTCAAGAGAATTATCGCCTATCAGTTTTAAAATAAGATAGTCATGAAACGAGCCATGAAAGAAAATCTCGCAAGCAAGGGAATGACAATTATGGTAAGTTCCATGTGGCAATTAAAAAACAAAATATAAACACATGAAAAAGATTTTAGTATCAATCGGGATATCTGCATTATTTTTAGTTGCCTCGCAGCACGAAGTAAACGCCCAAATAATTGATGGAGCGTACAAAAAGGAAGATATGAAGAGCAGAAAGCCAACACCACTTCCTTATCCGAGAGAAGCTGACGTTATGTGGAGCAAACGGGTGTGGAGGGTTATTGACCTTCGCGAAAAAATGAACCAGACTTTATATTTCCCAACTCATGAGATGGAAGGACGATTCAACCTCGTTAACCTGCTGCTTCAAGGAGTTAAAGATGGGAAACTAACGGCTTACGATGCTAAAAATGACGACGAGTTCAAAGTTCCGATGAACTACGAGCAGGTCAAGGAAAACTTCGGAGCAACTACCCGTACCCAGAAAGTACGAAATGTTGATACCGGCGAGTTTCAAAATAAAGAGGTTTCCGGTGAAATCCGTTCCGAAGAAGTTAAGCAAATCATGATCAAAGAAGATTGGTATTTTGATAAGCAAACATCCTCGCTTAATGTTCGGATTATTGGAATATGCCCTATTCAGGAATTCTTCCGTGACGATGATGCTAACCAGGAAAACGTGCAACGTCGCCAGGTATTCTGGGTATATTATCCCGAAGCTCGCGAATTAATGGCTGCCAACGAAGTGTTTAACCCACAAAATTCGGCACGGAGCCTTTCATTTGACGATGTTTTCCTGAAAAGAAAATTTAACTCGTACATCGTTAAAGAAGAAAATATTTATAACAACAGGGCTATCAGCCAATACCTCGGAAGTAAAGATGCAATGCACGAAAGCAAACGCATTGAAAATTCCATTTTTGATTACGAGCAAAACCTTTGGGAATACTGATTATTAAAATCATAAGTCATAGCCTTATGGGATAATCCTTATAAGGCTTTTTTTTTGAAATGTATTACAAGAGACAATAATACTTGCGTCTTTGAGTTTTTTGGATGTGTGCTTTATTGTCGGAGAGATTAAATATGTATAGAATTCTGCTTATTAGTTTGGTTTGTTTGATCGTTTTTGGTTCCTGCCGACAGGATATGTCGAGTTTTTTTTCAGGCGACCAAAATAGAAAACCTTACTTTGAGCCGATTCCTTTTGGAATGACTTTTATAAAACAGGGTAGCCTCAACATTGGCCCATCCGAAGAACAGGCCGATAATTCGGGGACTTCTGTTAAAACAGTTTCTGTTCCTTCGTTCTGGATGGATGATACGGAGATTACAAATAACGAATATCGTCAGTTTGTTTTATTGGGTCAGAGATTCCATTGCCCGACAGCTTTTGTCGGAGTCGTTCCCCGAGTTTTTGGTAAGTGAAGGAAAGCATGGAGCAGTACTGGATGTTCCGCACCTAAACTGGATGGAACCTATCGAATGGAAAAATCCCGATTACCAAACGGCTCTGGAAGCGTTATATATGCCCGAGAATGAACGGTTCTTCAGTAAAAAGGAAATTGATAGCCGAAAATTAAAGTTTGAGTATTACTGGATTGATTACCGTCAGGCAGCCAAGCGGGCCAATAGTTATAATTTCCAGACTCAGCGCTACGAGGGAAATGTGGTTGATGCTTCGGGTAAAGTTGCTGCGATTCAGAATCGGTCGTCGTTTATTATGCACGAAATTACTCCGGTTTACCCGGATACTTTAGTTTGGATACGCGATTATACATTTTCGTACAATGAACCGCTTACCCGGAAATACTTCTCTCATGTAGCCTACGACGATTATCCCGTTGTTGGCATAACATGGAAACAGGCTAAAGCTTTTTGCCAGTGGAGAACCAAACTAATGAATAATTTCCAGGAGATGGTGAAAAATCCGGGGAGTAATGGATTATCGGTTACCATCTGAGATTGAGTGGGAATTTGCAGCAAGAGGCGGGCACCAAATGGCCATATACCCTTGGGGTAGCTACTATACCCGAGATGTTGAAGGAAACTACCTGGCCAACTTTAAACCGTTGAGGGGCAATTATGTCTCGGATAGTCGTACCAACCTGGCGACAATGAAGGTGGCCAATTATATACCAAACTCTTACGGTTTATACGATATGGCCGGAAATGTAGCTGAGTGGACTTCAAATGCTTACGACGAATCGGCTTACCAGGTCATTGGCGATTTTAGCCCCGATTTTCAATACGACGCTAAGCCGGATGATCCGCCAGCTATGAAACGGAAGGTTGTTCGCGGGGGATCATGGAAAGATATTGCTTACTACATCCAGGTTTCTACACGTAGTTTCGAATACCAGGATTCGGCAAAATCATATGTCGGATTCCGTTGCGTCAGAAGTACGTTTAAACCTAAATATTACGAGTAACAAAAAAAGGAGCATCTTGCCCCTTTTTTATCTTTTCAGTGATTTTTGTTCAGTTTCAATCGTTGTGCTTGCATTTCAACACACTCGGTTTATACATATTTATTTCCTTTATTTAAGCGTACATCATTAACAAATTGCCTGATCTGCTGTTCGTCTTCTCTGCGGCAAATCATTAACGTACCTTCCGACTCAACTACAATATAATCGGTTAACCCTTGAATAACTACAAGTTTCTCTTCAGGCATAGTTATGATGCAATTTGTTGTTCCGTATAGCATTACATTCTCATTTGAAATAACATTCCCCAGAATGTCTTTGTCCGAATTCTCGTAGAGAGAGTTCCATGTTCCCAAATCGCTCCATCCGAAATCGGAACACAAAACATACACATTGCTGGCTTTTTCCATAATGCCATAGTCGATTGAAATGTTCTGGCACTCGGAATAGGTTTTATTCAGAAACGGTATCTCCGACGAGGTTCCAAACAATTTTAAACCCCGTTCAAACAATTCTGAAACAGAAGCTAAATGCGTTTTCAGCGCTTTTAAAATCGAAGAAAGCGACCACAGGAATATTCCCGAATTCCAAAAAAATTCTCCGCTTTCAACAAATATCCGCGCCAGTTCAATATCAGGCTTCTCCGTAAAGGTTTTCACTTCATGCAGGTTTTCAATGTTCCCGGTTGGAAGCATGTTTTCAATCTGAATATAACCATAACCAGTTTCAGGCCGACTCGGACGAATTCCAAGAGTAAGCAACGCATCATTCTTTTCAATAAACTCCAGCCCTTTTTCAATTTCCTTCAGAAATATATCTTCCTGAAGGATAAGATGGTCAGACGGTGCAACAATGATTCGTGCATCCGGATTCAGAAGTTGAATTTTATAGCTGGCATATGCGATACAGGGAGCGGTATTTCGCCGCAATGGTTCCAGAAGTATCTGTGATTCCACAAGTTCGGGAAGCTGTTTGATCACCAGGTCTTTATAATCGACACTTGTAACCACCAACAAATTTTCAACAGGGCAAACGTTCTTAAACCGGTCAAATGTTTGCTGAAGAAGTGAGCGGCCAGTGCCTAAAATATCGAGAAATTGTTTGGGCATGGAGCTTTTGCTTAAAGGCCAGAACCGGCTGCCAATTCCGCCTGCCATTATCACACAATAGGTGTTGTTCATCGTTTAATCCATTTAAAATGTGGGGTTTTCTCTATTTTATTCATAACTGCGACAACAGGTTGGCACAGCTAAAAACAACTGCTTTTTCATCATTCAAGATAGTGAGTTTAAAATTAAAACCACAGGAAAAATGCCTGTTTTTGGAATATTTGTACCTTTACCCCAGGGAAAAACTACATGTTATAAAATACCTGCATGTGGTTGCTTTCAGCAGAAAACAAGAAAACAATGTAATATTAGCTCATTGATGAAGAGTTTAGAACAGGTCGGAAAATATTTTGAACTTCTGTCGCGGGTCTTCAGCAAACCCGAAAGGCACAGCATCTATGTTCGACAAGTGTTTAACGAGATTGACAACCTTGGTGTTAAGTCGGTAGGTATTGTTGCTGTGATTTCCATTTTTATGGGAGGTATCATGACCCTCCAGGTTGCCTACAACCTTAAAAACCCGCTGCTCCCGATTTACCTCATTGGTTTAGGAACGCGGGATACTTTGATTCTCGAATTTTCATCCACAATCCTGGCCCTGATTATGGCTGGGAAAATAGGCTCGAACATTACTTCGGAAATAGGGAGTATGAAAGTAACCGAACAAATCGATTCGCTCGAAATCATGGGCGTTAACTCTGCCGGGTATCTGATTTTGCCCAAAATTATTGCTGTAGTACTGATGTTTCCGGTGCTGTACATTCTCAGTGTTTTCTTTGGCTTGATCGGAGGGCTGATTGTTGGCCCTGCCGTTGGCGCTGTTAATGCCACCGACTACCTAAACGGGATACAATATCTTTTCAACTCGTATTACGTTACTTATTCGCTGATTAAATGCCTGGTCTTCGGGTTCCTGATTTCGTCCATTTCTTCCTTCTTTGGCTACACGGTTGAAGGTGGCGCATTTGACGTTGGAACAGCCAGTACCCGCGCCGTTGTAAATACAAACATCATGATTTTGGTGTGGGACTTGATTTTAACTCAACTGCTTTTTTAAAATGATAGAAGTTAAAAACATATATAAATCGTTCGAGAACAAAGATGTTTTGAAGAACATTTCGAAAGTGTTTAACGAGGGCGAAACAAACCTGATTATTGGGCGAAGCGGTTCAGGAAAAACGGTTTTGCTGAAATCGATTGTGGGTTTGCACGAAGTTGATCAGGGTCAGATATTGTATGACGGACGCGATTTTACGAAGATGAACCAGAAACTTCGGAAGCACCTGCGGCAGGAAATGGGTATGGTTTTCCAGGGCGGTGCGCTTTTCGATTCGCTCACCGTGGAAGAAAATGTACGTTTCCCGCTCGATATGTTTTCTGAACTATCGGCAGTTGAAAAGCAAAAGCAGGTTGATTTTTGCCTCGAACGGGTAAATATTCGTGATGCCAACAAGCTTTATCCCTCTGAAATATCGGGAGGTATGCAAAAACGTGTAGCTATTGCCCGGGCCATTGTTCTCAATCCGAAGTATTTGTTTTGCGACGAGCCCAACTCGGGCCTCGACCCGGAAACGTCGATGGTGATTGACGAATTGGTGCATTCCATTACGGTTGACCTGAAAATAACCACCATCATCAATACGCACGATATGAACTCGGTGATGGAAATTGGCGACAACATCCTGTTTATCTCCGAAGGAGAAATGTGTTGGGAAGGCAATAGGAAAGAAATACTACACTCGACCAACCAGAAACTTCAGGAATTTGTATTTGCCAACAAGCAATACCAGCGCATCCGCGACGATAAAATGAAAGAATAGACTTCGCAGCTTCGGAAAAATTCAGGTACTTTCTGTTTAAATATCGTATTTGTCAAACCAACGAAAGTGCAGTCAGCTTTGTCGCGACGGCAAATTCAGACATCGAAATTCTACTTCCTCGTTGCTTTACTGTTTTTTTCAGGCAGATAGCGAGATTTCACTCCTCAATTTGACTTGGTTAGCTGGAATTGACAAGGAAAATTGATTTCTTTTTCCAACCAACGACTCCTAACTTTTGTTTACATTTGCACGCTAAATTTTCAGTTTTGGATCGTACAGAATTCAGGAAACTTTTCGGCGGCCACAAACACAAAAGCGAGTTACGCAAGCTGCTGAATACCCTGGGTGAAAAGGTTCACCTGCAAGGGATTGTTGGCTCTGCCCGAAGCATTTTAGTCTGTTTGCTTTCCGAAAGTATCCCGAAAACATTTGTTATTTGCCTGAACGACAGGGAGGAAGCCTCGTATTTTTACGACGACCTGAATACGCTTTCACCCGACGCGCAGGTTCTGCTTTTCCCGTCATCGTACAAACGCTCGGTAAATTATGAAACCATCGAGCAGGAAAACATCATTCTGCGAACCGAAGTTCTCAGTAAGCTCAAGCAGGGCAACCCATTGCTGGTTGTAACTTATCCTGAAGCTTTGGTTGAAAAGGTCATTTCGGGCGAAGGACTGGCTTCGAACACTTTTCAGGTTGCGAAAGGTGATAAGTTGTCGATTGAGTTTGTAAATGAAGTACTTTACGAGTATGGGTTCGAGCGCGTTGACTTTGTTTACGAGCCGGGGCAATACTCCATCCGAGGCGGAATTGTTGATATTTATTCGTTTGCTTCGGAAGATCCTTACCGCATTGATTTCTTTGGCGATGAAGTGGATTCGATCCGCAGTTTTAACCTCGACAACCAGATTTCGAAACAATCGCATACCAAAATCAGCATCATTCCCAATATTCAGGAAAGCCTGAGCGACGAAAGCCGAATCAGTTTCCTGGATTTTATTCCGGCAAATAGTATCCTTATCCTGAATGACATACAGTTAATTGCTGACCAGATGGAACACGATTTTACGCAAACCATCGAAAAAGCGGAATCCGACGACGAGCGCAAACTATGGTTCGATAAGCTGTTTTCAGGAAAAACTTTTCTGACAGAAATTAGCCGGTTTACTTGCGCCGAATTTGGTGTAAAAGTGTTTTTTGAAAAGTGCAAAACCCTAAAATACGAAACTACTCACCAGCCTATTTTCAATAAAAACTTCGATTTACTGGCCGAAAACCTGATCAACCATCAGAACGACGGCTACAAAAACTATATTCTTTCGACCAACGTATCGCAAACCGACCGGCTGAAAGCCATTTTCAAGGACAAAGGCTTTAAAGTTGATTTTCAGCCGATTGATTTTACAATTCACGAAGGTTTTATCGATAACGATCTTAAAATTTGTTGTTATACCGATCACCAGATATTTGAGCGCTACCACCGGTTCCAAATCAAGACGAGAAAGGCTGAACGCGACAGCATCACGCTGAAAGAGCTGAACAAGCTGCATCAGGGCGATTGGGTCGTACACATTGACCACGGAATCGGGAAATTTGCCGGACTCGTAAAAACGGAGGTTGACGGGAAACTTCAGGAAGCAATACGCTTGACTTACCGCGACAACGACGTGCTTTTGGTGAGCATTCACAACTTGCACCGCATTTCGAAATACAAAGGCAAGGACGGTACCGAACCCAACATCAGCAAACTGGGAAGTGGCGCCTGGCAAAAGCTGAAAGATCGCACCAAAGCAAAGGTCAAAGACATTGCCAAAGACCTGATTGAACTGTATGCCCAGCGGCTTCAGGAGCGCGGATTTGCCTTTTCGCCCGATTCGTACCTGCAAAACGAACTGGAGGCATCGTTTATTTACGAAGACACACCGGACCAAACCAAATCGACCATCGCAGTGAAAGAGGACATGGAAAAAGAGATTCCGATGGACCGGCTGGTGTGCGGCGATGTGGGTTTTGGAAAAACCGAAATTGCCATCCGCGCCGCCTTTAAAGCCGTGGCCGACAGCAAACAGGTGGCCGTTTTGGTGCCAACGACCATACTGGCGCTTCAGCATTATAAAACATTCTCCGAACGCCTGAAAGATTTTCCGGCGAGGGTAGAATACATCAGCCGATTGCGCAAACCAGCCGATGTAAAACAAGTGCTGGCTGATACCAAAGAAGGGAAAGTGGATATTTTAATTGGCACGCACAAGCTGGTAAGCAAAGAGGTTGCTTTTAAAGATATGGGCTTGCTGATTGTGGACGAGGAGCAGAAATTTGGCGTTTCGGTGAAAGAAAAACTGAAACAACTGAAGGTGAACGTGGACACGCTGACATTGACGGCAACACCTATTCCGCGTACCCTGCAATTTTCGATGATGGGTGCGCGCGACCTTTCGATCATCCAGACTCCCCCACCCAACCGCTACCCTATTGCAACCGAATTGCACGGCTTTAATGTCGATATTATTCGCGAAGCCATTCAGTACGAGATGGCGCGCGGCGGACAGGTATTTTTTATCCACAACCGCGTTTCGAATATTTTTGAGGTGGAAGCCGAAATAAAGAAGATTGTGCCGGGTGTCCGCACGGTTGTTGGGCACGGTCAGATGGAGGGAGAAAGGCTTGAGAAAGTGATGATGGACTTTATCAACGGCGAATTTGACGTGCTGATTGCAACCACCATCATTGAGTCGGGATTGGATATTTCGAATGCCAACACGATCATCATCAACCATGCCGAAAACTTCGGACTGAGCGACTTGCACCAGTTGCGTGGCCGTGTGGGACGCTCGAACAAAAAAGCTTTTTGCTACCTGCTGGCACCACCGCTTTCAACGCTTACTGCCGAAGCGCGCCGCCGCCTGAAAGCCATCGAAGAGTTTTCGGAATTGGGAAGCGGTTTCAACATTGCCATGCAGGACTTGGACATTCGCGGCGCAGGAAACCTTTTGGGTGCCGAACAAAGCGGTTTTATTGCCGACATTGGTTTCGAAACGTATCACCGCATTCTGAATGAAGCCATTTTGGAATTGAAGCAAACTGAGTTTAAAGATATTTTCAAAGACGAAAAAGAAGACTCGTCGCGCGCATTCCTGAATGTAAAATTTGCCAGCGACTGCCAGATTGATACCGACTTACAATTACTTTTCCCCGACAAATATATACAAAGCATCTCGGAACGCATGTTGCTTTACCGCGAGCTCGACAGCATTGAAACTGAAGAAGCGCTGGGTCAGTTCGAGGCCGGATTGATCGACCGTTTTGGGAAACTTCCGCCTGAAAGTATTGAATTGATTGAGGTGGTGCGCCTTCGCCGCATTGCTATTGATTTGGGCATGGAGAAAATCATATTAAAACACCAGAAGATGGTTTGCCACTTTGTTTCCGATCCTCAGTCGGCTTATTATCAGTCGGCCACCTTCGGGAAAGTGCTGCAATACGTGCAAACCCATCACCAAACCTGCCGCATGAAAGAAGGAAACAACCGGCTTTCGCTCACCTTCGAGAAAATTAAAACTGTGAAAAAAGCCAAGGAAGTGCTGGAAGGAGTTGGAGTGGAATAGTTGCCAAACCTCCATCTTGATCCCATGTTTTATTATTTGATCGACGATTGGGGCTCCCGCTATTAAATTCCTCACGAGAAAAGGCATGGGGTTCAATCATTGTCTCCTCACCCTTCCGAATAACCATTAGCATAACGTCAGTATCAAAGCTATGTTTCTCATCATCATTTAAAACGATGGCGATGTCGATGTTGCTGTCGGCGTGTTGATTTCCCTTTGCAAACGATCCAAACAGCCAAGCCTCAGAAAAACGGAGATTGGCATTGCGAACCCGTTTCAGGTACTCTTTACTGATTCTTATAGCTTCATTTTTATCCATGTTCGCCGTTCCTTAATTTTTCAATAAAAAAGGTATTGAAATTTTTGAATTCAACTACGCTTCAATTTCAATGTTGTAACCGCATCACTAAGTCATCAACCCATTCGCCGTTCAGGAATAAACTTTTCGCGTAAAAAGCCTCTTTTTCGAAACCTAGCCGCTCGAATAACTTAATGGATGAAGTGTTTCGCGGATCAATTGAAGCTACAAGCTTTTGCTTATGCAGCTTCTGAAAAAGATAATCGACAACGACGGTCAGTGCTTCGCGGGCGTATCCTTTTCCCTGTTGTCTCCAATCCAGCGTGATTCCTAATTCTGCCAATGAATGGTCTTCGGCATCGAAGTGAATAGCGATATCGCCAATTACAGAGCGCGCATCTTTTTGAATGATTACCAGCTGAAACCAGGTTCCGGCCATATCAATTTGCGGGCAAACTCGATGGTTTATAAAATCATGAACATCCTCTTCGCTTTTGGGAATCCAGCCCTGGTATTTGTTGATTTCAGCATCAGAACGATAGTTGAACAGGGCCTCCGCATCGGTCGGTTTAATTGGTCGCAACAGCAAACGCCTGGTTTCAAGTTCAATTTCAGTCATTGCAACTATTTGTATTTAATAAACCGACGCGCTTCCAAATATCTCTTTTTGCCCGAATACCAATATTTACGAGTCCAATTGCCCTGTCGGTCAAATTTGTAATAAATGTCCTGTTTCGGATTTTTGCCCCACATAGGCATTCCAACCATAAAATCGACCGAATAATGATCGAGAAAACCCCTGGGATTATAGGTGTAATCGAGAACCGTTTTCAAATCCGTTTCAATATCTCTGCGTTCAATACGGATCAAGCGGCCCAAGCCATCGTATATCAGGGAACACTGTTCTCCGGTATCCAATTTACCCTTTTCGTTTACATTGTGGCGAACAAACGATTGCAATTTCCCATTTCGGTAAATGGCTCCATCCTCAAGCAAAAACAGATCCCGGGAATTGTTCCTAAGATCAACCGACCAGTAATTTACTTTTTGAATGAATCCTTCGCCACTGACAAAATTCTCGTATTCAATGCAATTACCGGGCCGAGCCAAATCAGTATAACTTATTATCTCTCGTTCAACAATAATTCCATCGATTTTCTTATTCGTTTGATATGCCGATTCCGACTGAACTTTATTGGCATAAATAGTTGTCTGCTTAATCAATTTCGATTTTTCATCGAACGAGTAAACGAACTTCCAACCCGAGAACCTTCCGGGCTTAAATGCTCCTGAATCTTTTTTTGAACTGGCATATTCTTTCCCGTATTTCTTCTCGACTACCTTATCGATTTTACCGTGAAAATCAACAACATTCGGGAAAAGCTGGGCAGCACATACAAAAGGAAATAACAAAAACAGGTATAAAGTAAACAGCCTCATTAATTGCCAAATAATCATCTTCTACTCAAAGATAATTATTTGGAGCAAATCATATCATATTTGCATTTTAGATATTGACAATTTTCGCATTCAAATGCTCTTCGGGCAAAAGACGGCATAGAGCTAAAAAAACAAGCGAAATCCTTGGGGGCAGGAATTCCGCTTGCTGTTATTCAAGGTAATTCTTTGTGATTAAAACAGATCTTCATTGGATTCACCACGTTGCTCTTCAGGACCCGAACGATCCAGCTTATAATTATTTATCTTATAGCTTAATGTGAGCATAAAGACACGTGGTTCGCGGGTCATTTTAAACGTCGAGGCAAAATTATCACCATTGGAAGTTCCCTGCATACGCATTGTTCCGAGCAAGTCGCGAACGCTCAACGTTGCTGTAAGCTTCTTTTTCATGAAGTCCTGGCGATAAGATACGTTGGTAAAAACAGATCCCTTTTGAGTTCCCTGGGCCGAAACCGATGGGCCGCGATAAAAGCCGCTCAACTGCAAACGACTGTCGGGATTAAACTTAACCGTGGCATTTAACCTGCCATTATAATTGGTGCTTTGCTTATCAACCGATGTTCCCGAAACTTCTCCTTTTAACCTGTAATCGTAAAGCGAGAAACTGGTATTTACCAGCAACCACTTGGTTACGTTTATATTACCCATAATTTCACCACCAATAGAATAATCGCGGTTCATGTTATCAACCGTCATATAACTAATGTCGTCAACAACATTAGTTAATCGGGTAATCAGATCGTTGGTTGTCCGGTAAAACATTTCGAGGGAAAGAAACGAACCTCCAAATTTTTTCATGTAACTAAATTCGTACGAATCGGTAAATTCGGGCTTCAAAGCCGGATTGCCTGTACGAATAGTATATTTATTCATATAACTTGGGAAAGGGTCGAGATCGCGGCCATCGGGACGATTAACCCGTTTTGAATAACTGGTCATCAACTGGCTATGATCGGCTAACTCGTATGACAAGTGCAACGAAGGGAAATAGTCGAACCGGTCGAGCTTATAACTATTGGGTACGTTTTCTTTATAATGCACAATCTCGCGCTTGTTATATTCGCCCCTTAACCCGGCAACATACTGGATACCAACCAAATTACCAGTGTAGGTTGAATAGGTCGAATGAATTTGTTCTTTAAAATCCATGCTACTGGTAAACATTGGGTTGTTCTCAAATTGTTGCGTAACCGTATTAAAGCTCTTGAAGTCAAGATCTTCAAATTCGTCTTCAATGCGTGTTTGTAATCCGGCTTCAAACTTTGTCCCATTTTTAAATGGCAAAGTATAATCCAGCTTACCGCGATAGTCGTTCGAATTGCTTGTTTCTTTAGAAGTAACTCTCGATATATACTCTCCTTCCTGCCTATAGTTAGCATCGGTAAGATTTTCGTCAACGGTTTCGTCCGACTTACTATCGCGGTTACGGTAATTAAAAGAGCCCTCAAGTCGATGAGTTCCCATTTCATTAAATTTGGTCTGGAAATTAGCATTGGCGCTCACATAATTTCCATTTCTTCCTGAATTATTTTTCTGCAATGAATAAATATCGAAGCTGCCCGGAGAATCGTAATTGTGCAAGTTCCCAGTGCCATAACTATCGAAATTATAGTTTCCGATATCGGAAGAAACAGTAACCGTGGTTTTGTCGGTGAGGTAATAATCTAAACCACCTCTAACTTGCGTGCCCCCACGTGACATATTTCTGGTTCCTGATGACAGTAAATAAGTTGTTGTATCGTTTGAATACGTTTCGCGGGTTGAATTCATTTTGCCCCAGTCGGTATTATCGTTCCAGTTTCCACCCAGAAATACATTGTATTTTTTAGTTTTGTAATTAACGGTAAAATCGGTTCCGTATTTATCTCCTGTTCCGAGATTCACGTTTACAATACCGTTAATTCCAGCCAGCACATTCTTCTTCATGACCACATTAATAATTCCAGCCATTCCATCAGGGTCGTATTTTACCGATGGGTTGGTTATAATTTCGATGTTCTGAATTGCCGACGAAGGTATTTGCTTCAACGCATCGCTTCCGCTTAAAACACTTGGGCGTCCATCAATCAAAACCGTAAAACTTGAAGAACCCCGAAGGCTCACATTCCCGTCAATATCAACCTCAACCGACGGCGTATTTTCAAGAACAGTTACAGCAGTACCGCCGGTTGCATTAATGTCGTTGGTAACATTTATAACCTTTTTGTCAATTTTATACTCCACGCGGCTACGTTCGGCAACTACATCAACCGTACCAATCTGTTCGTGCGATGCCGAAAGGGTAATTGTACCAATATCAACACTCGAAGCATTAGGAATTACCTTCACATCTTTAATCGTTGTTTTATCGAATCCAATAAAACTGGCTTCAACGTAATAAGCGCCGTAGGGCAAATTCTCAATAACGAAAGCTCCTGAAGCATTTGTAATACTGCCAGTTACCAGTTTCGAGTCTTGTTTCCTGAAAATTGAAACATTGGCATATTCCATCGCTTCCTTGGTATCACTATCAATAATTTTTCCGGTAACCTTTCCATTTCTTGCTTCAGCATTCATTCCCGGCCTTGGCCCGCCGCCTGGTCCTGCTGGCGGCACCTGAGCGTAGCCAGCTGAAATTCCCCAAATCATTAAAAACATCAAAATCAATAAATTCTTCATGTGGTTCTTTTAACAGTTAAATCGAAAACAAAATTTGGTATTTCATATTCAATGTCGTTTAGCTTAGATCGTCGTTTCCCGCAGTAACAGGTTTAGCCATTCCTGTTTCCTGACCAAACAACATCGAATTAATACCGGTAATTTCAGACTTGGGTTTGTATTCAAAGTTTAAATGGTTTTTCTGAAAGAGTTGTTAATGATTGTAAACATTACGCTAACCGAACTCACGCATTTATTGAAAATCAATAAGTACCGAGGCCGTTTTAGCTCCCGGGTACTTTTTAAAATACACTAAAATTTGTTAATGATTTGTATCGTACATCAATACCGTTGACAAAAAGAAGTATTTTCGTATCGAAATCAGTAAATCAAGCTATCGTGCATCACAACCTGGTATTAATTCCAACTTACAACGAAAAAGAAAACGTTGAGCGAATGATCAGAAAGGTTTTTTCATTAAAAACCATTTTTGAGATTCTTATTATCGATGACAATTCGCCCGACAAAACAGCGGATATTGTTGAACAATTGATGCCGGAATTCCAGGGGAAATTGCATGTACTGAAACGCGCCGGGAAAGAGGGACTAGGTAAAGCTTATCTGGCTGGATTTCATTGGGCACTCGACCGAAAATACGACTACATTTTCGAGATGGATTGCGATTTCTCGCATAATCCGAAGGATCTGGAACGGCTTTACGAAGCTTGTGTTGAGCAAAATGCTGATTTAGCCATTGGCTCTCGCTATATTTCAGGAATAAACGTCATCAACTGGCCTCTCGGGAGAGTACTCATGTCGTATTTTGCATCGGTTTATGTGCGCAAGGTTACAGGCATGAAAATAATGGACACCACTGCCGGATTCAAATGCTACCACTATAAAGTGCTCGAAACCATCGATTTTGACAACATTCGATTAAAAGGCTACGGATTTCAGATTGAAATGAAATTTAAAACGTGGAAACATGGCTTTAAAATCATCGAAGTTCCTATTGTATTTACCGACAGAAAGTTAGGCGTATCGAAAATGAGCGGAGGTATTTTTAATGAAGCACTTTGGGGAGTAATGAAAATGAAAATAAGAAGCTGGTTTACACATTACGAAAAAATTCGAAAATAACTTGTAAAAACATTCAAACAAAAGGCCGTACTAAACGGTCTTTTTGTTTGTTTATTCAGTAATTTTATACAAAAGCTAAATCTGGCAAGATGAAGACACTCATAAAAAACGCACAAATCATTAATGAAGGAAAAACGGTTAACGGAGCCGTATTGATTGACGGAGAATTTATCGCAAAAATTTTTGAAGGGCAAAGCTATACACCTGAAACAGAAAAGGACACAACGGTGATTGATGCAAAAGGGCAGTATCTCATTCCAGGTGTGATCGACGACCAGGTTCACTTTCGCGAACCGGGACTTACGCATAAGGGCGAAATTGCGACAGAGTCGAAAGCCGCTGTTGCCGGAGGTGTTACTTCGTACATGGAAATGCCCAATACCAACCCTCAAACAGTAACGCAACAGTTGCTCGAAGAAAAATACCAGCGGGCAGCCGAAGTTTCGGCGGCCAACTTTTCGTTTTATATGGGCGCAACGAATGATAACCTGGCAGAAGTACTAAAAACTGATGCTTCCAATGTTTGCGGAATTAAAGTTTTCATGGGCTCGTCAACAGGCAATATGCTGGTTGATAACGAAAAAGTGCTTTCGGAAATATTCAGGAATACCAAATTACTGGTTGCCACACACTGCGAAGACGAACCAACCATTCAGAAAAACATAGCGTTTTACAGAGAGAAATACGGCGAAATGGTTCCCATTTCAGCGCATCCAAAAATCAGAAGTAACGAAGCCTGCTATAAATCGTCGGCCCAAGCGGTAGAGTTAGCCTCTAAATACGGAACGCGCCTGCACGTGCTTCACCTGTCCACGGCCGAAGAAATGCAGTTATTCAGCCCCGGCAAAGTAACCGACAAACATATCACCGCCGAAGTTTGTGTGCATCATTTATGGTTCGACGAAAGTAGCTATATATCGAAAGGAAACTTCATTAAATGGAATCCGGCAATCAAATCAGCGAAAGATAAAGCAGCTCTTTGGGAGGCTTTGCTTTCGGATAAAATTGATGTGGTAGCAACCGACCATGCACCTCATACCCTTCAGGAAAAAGGAAATACATACTTCAAAGCACCTTCGGGAGGCCCGTTAGTTCAGCATTCGTTAACTGCGATGCTCGAATTAAGCAATCAAGGTCTGATATCGAAAGAACGGGTTGTTGAAAAAATGTGCCATGCTCCTGCTGATTTGTATCGAATAGAAAAACGAGGTTATGTGCGCGAAGGATTCTTTGCTGACATTGTATTAGTTGACCCGAATAGGAAATGGACTGTATCTCCGGAAAACATCCTGTACAAATGCGGTTGGTCGCCGTTCGATGGATTAGAATTCTCGCACCAGGTTACAAATACGTTCGTCAATGGCGCATTGGTTTTTGCGAATGGGAAAATATGTTCTGCCCCAAAAAGTAAAAGACTGAAATTCAATAGATAATAACTCTCAAATAAATAATCGATGAAGGCTCTGACAACACAGAGCCTTTTTTTTGCCACCTCAACTAATTTATTTAAAAAATCATGACTTTTTTCATATGATTTCTAGTTTACCACCCAAACACATGACGAAAATCATATTCAAATTTAAAGATAAATTAACATTTATTGGGATTTGATTCCTTTTTTTTCCGATTAAACATTACTTTTACATTTTTCTTTACTTTTCAAAAACCAAATGAGTGATATTTAATTGGAGGGTGGACAATCTAAAAAGGAAATTTTAATCCGTAAAAATATTTTCAAATAGAAAAAATCAATACCTGATTTGAAATAAAGGGGGTATATCAGGATATTTTATTTTTCTCTATTTGCAAATTTCAGTAACTGCTGTTGTTAATTTTAAATTAATTCTACATGAAAAAAATCTTGTTATTAATTGCAATCTATGCTATTGGGTTGAACCTTGGTTGGGCTCAAACCAGAGAGATTACAGGGAAAGTAGTCTCAATGGATGACGGGACTACTGTTCCGGGAGCATCGGTGTCGGTAAAGGGCACGACACTTGGGACGATAACCGACCTGGATGGTATGTACAGGCTTAAAGTTCCACAGGAAGCAAAAACACTCGTGTTCACCTTTGTGGGGATGAAAACCCAGGAAGTGGCGATTAACAATCAATCGGTTATCAACATCAAGCTATCGCCAGATAATATTGCTGTTGATGAAGTTGTTGTTACCGGATTAGGAATATCGAGGGAGAAAAAATCGCTCGCTTATGCGGTTCAGGACGTGAAGTCAGAAGAAATTACCAAGGCCGGACAAATGAACCTTACAAGTTCGCTTTCGGGTAAGGTTGCCGGCGTTCAGGTTAACCAGTTTGGTGGCGCTGTTGGCGCTTCGTCGCGTATCTCAATCCGTGGTAATTCCTCTTTAAGTTCTGACCAGCAGCCTTTAATTGTTGTTGATGGAGTTCCAATTTCAAATAGTTCAAACCGATCTGGTGACAACACTTATAATGGCGTTGACTATGGTTCTGGATTGAATGATATTAACCCTGAAGATATTGAGTCGGTCACTGTATTAAAAGGAGGATCGGCTGCAATTTACGGGATGTTGGCTGGTAAAGGTGTAATTTTAATTACCACAAAATCAGGTAAAGGAAAAGAAGGGGTAACAGTTTCTTATGATGGTGATATTACGATAGACCGTATATCAACACTTCCTAAATTACAAAATTCGTATGGCCAGGGTTATGGTGGTGACGAATACCATTGGAAAACAGATGGAGGAAGTTTAAGTTATCAGGATTTCGCCAAGGAAAGCGGTTTCAGCTGGGTTGATGGCACAAATGGTGTAAACGACTTTTACGATGAATCGTGGGGACCTCGTCTGGACGCAGGGCTTAAACTCCCTCAGTACGACAGCCCTGTTGTTAACGGCGTAAGACAAGCAACAGATTGGATTTCTCGTCCAAACAATGTGAAAGACTTCTTCCAAACAGGTTATTCTCAAAACCACACAATATCTGTTCAGTCTCAATCTGCCAAAAGCAACACACGTGCTTCGTTGTCGTATAGAAACCAGACCGGAACAGTACCAAATACTGATCAAAGACGTTACAGCGGGCAATTTAACACCGACATGAAGTTGAACGACTATGTATCAATAAACATGAGTGCAAACTATACCCGCACCGAAAGTGACAACTTGCTGGGACAGGGCTATGGCAGCAACAACCCTATTAACAGTTTAATGATATGGTCGGTCGCCAAATTGACATGAGTACATTGAAAGCGAACTGGGATGAAAAAGATGCGACCGGAGAATATACTTTTTATAACTGGAACACAAATTATCACATGAATCCGTATTTCACTGTGTATAAAAACACCAATAGCCTCCAACGTGATCGTCTTTTTGCAAAATCATCTATATTCTTCCAGCCAATTAAGAGTTTGAAATTTGAAGGCCGTTTAGGTTTTGATACCTACAACATGAAAACTTTCGAACGCCATTATTTTGATCATGGCGATTTTCCAGAAGGCGGATTTGACCAACGAACCTATAAAAACTCAGAGTTAAACCTTGACTTTATTGCTTCTTACAATAAAGTGTTCGGTGATTTCAATGTTTCAGCTGTTGCCGGAGCTAATTACAGAAATGTAGTTTATGAATATGACAGATCAGGAGCAAACGCGTTAACTGTTTTAGGCGTTTACACCTTGTCGAACATGACAGGTACCCCGATTGCAGAAATGGATCACAGCCATATCAGGTCAAACTCGGTTTATTCAACCGGATCTGTCGGATGGAAACATCAACTTTACCTGGATATGAGTGCCCGTAACGACTGGAGTTCTACAATCAACGAATCTTTGTTCTATCCTTCAGCTAGCTTAAGCTGGTTGCCAACCGAGTCGTTCGAAGGATTAAAAAGCGATGTTTTATCGTTCTTGAAATTACGTGGAGGATGGGCCCAGATTGGTTCTGCAACTACTGCATATCGTAACCGTGCATACTATTATTCGGAATCCAGTTCGTTCAAAGGAGTTGCCCAGATGTACAAAAGCTATACCTACCCGAACGAAAACTTACGTCCTGAAAGTGTAAAAACCTGGGAAGTTGGGATTGAGACCGGATTTTTTAATGACCGGATACATGCTGACATAGCTTACTACAAAAAGAAAGTGGAAGACCAGATTATGAATGTTTCTACATCAAATGTGGTTGGCTTCTCGGCTATGACTTTAAATGCAGGTAAAATAGAATCAAAAGGTCTTGAAATCCAATTACGCGGAGACATCCTTCGCAGCAAAAATGGATTGAATTGGACAAGTACCATTAATTTCTCAAGAGACAGAAGTAAAGTATTAGAATTAGCACCTGATTTCCCAGCATTGAAATCATACCAATTGGGTTGGACCTGGGGTATTGCAAACCAGGCAATCGCAGGCGAACCTTGGGGAGTTCTTGTTGGTACCGGATATGCCCGCACCGAAGATGGAGCAATCAAAGTCAACAGTAAAGGCTTGATTTCAACCGAATCGGGTAAAAAAATTGGATATGTTGCTCCTGATTATCTTTGCGGTTGGAGAAACAATTTCTCTTACAAAAATCTTTCGTTTGGTTTCTTCCTTGATTTGAGAATGGGTGGCGACATTTGGTCTCAGTCAATGAGCCACAGTTATGCTGCAGGAACTGCTGCCGAAACTGTTAAAAATGGAGTTCGCGAACGCGCTATTGTTGCCGGTAAAGACGTTATGACCAACGAACGCTTTGTGATGAAAGATGCAAGTGGAAACTGGGTGACCAACACCATCGCAACTGACGCACAAACATGGTTTGAAAGCGGTGGCGTATCTGAAATGTATGTATTTGATGGTTCTTTCTTAAAACTTCGTGAAGTGAACATTTCTTATACTGTTCCAAAATCAGCTCTCTCAAAAGTAAAATACATCAGCAATGCAACTGTTTCCTTGATTGGATCAAACCTCGCATTGTTGTGGGTTGACAAATCAAACACTTTGCGGCTTGACCCTGAAGCTGGCGGTGTTTCAAGTGATACTCGTGGTGTTGGTTTCGAACAGGCATCAGTTCCTGCTTCACGTAGTTTCGGTCTTAAATTAAATCTTACTTTCTAATACATAAGGAGATAAAATCATGAAAATAAACATATTCAAATGGTTAGGCCTATCGCTTATTACGACTACGTTAATAACTGGGTGCACAAAAACCTTCGATGAAATCAACACTGACCCGGACGCGCTTTCTACTGTTCCGGCTACAAATATCCTGGCAGACGTTTTGCGTACTACCACCACACAGCAGGGAGGCGATATGGATGGCTATGGTACCTTCGCCGGCTACATCGTAAAAATTCAATATCTCGACGATTTGAGTGGTCTTATTCCTAGCAATAATACTTACGGAAATCGTTGGAATAACTGTTACTGGGGAAATAAACAGCTCAATACCCTGCTGGAAAATACAGAAAGCTCTGCCGACGGAAACAAAAATATACGTAGGGTTGCCAAAATCTGGAAAAATTACTTATGGCTTTATGCCGTTGACTCCTGGGGAGACATTCCTTATTCTGAAGCGCTAAAAGGAGAGCCTGAAAAAGGAGGAGTTTTGCTATCGAAATACGACGCACAAAAAGATATCTATACCGATGTTCTGGCTAACTTGAAAACAATTGCCGATGAAATGGCTGCCGGTGTAGGTACCGACAAAATCGGAGTTGGAGATTTTCTCTTTAGCGGCGATGTTACCAAATGGCAAAAATTCTGTAACTCAATCAGACTGCGCGCTGCAATGCGTATCTCAGGAGTTGCTTCTGCTTTAGCCAAACAAACAATCGAAGAGATTTGTGGCAACCCCACTAAATATCCGCTAATTGAAGCTAACGCAGACAATGCTTATTTTGTGTGGCAAGGTTCTTCGCCCTATTTCGAACCCTGGTATGACAATAAACGTACCCGCGACGATCATGGAATCTCTGACATTTTAATTAATCGTCTTTTAGATAACGAAGATCCTCGCATTGCAACCATTGCTAAACCAGCTACAAAGGATAATTTATATCATGGATTCCAAAACGGTGCTGCAACTCAGCCTCAGCTCAACACTGTTTCCAGGATCGGAGCATTGTACCGTGATAATCCATCAGGCTTTACACCATATTACAGCGCTTGCGAAACATTCTTCATGAAGGCTGAAGCTGCAATGTTGGGTTATAATGTAGGTATCAGCGCTGCCGATGCTTACGAGAAAGCTGTTAAATTATCAATGGCTGCCAACGGCATTTCGACCGACCAGGCAAACACTTATTTAGCCGGAAAAGGGAAATGGACTAACACAAAAAGCCAAATATGGTGGGAACAATGGATTGCATTGTTTAAAGAAAACCACGAAGCATGGTGTCTGTATCGCAGAACCGGAGTTCCTACAACAAATTATGTATCACTCCGCTCAATCTATGGTGCAACACATAACGATCAACCATTCAGATTGCCTTATCCTCAAAACCAGTATCTTTATAACAAAGAAAAACTTGACTTAGCTATAGCTGCTCAGGGAATAGTTGACTATTGCTGGGGAAAACAACTGTGGTGGGATACAAGAACTGGTGTAAAATAAATACAAAGCATTTATTCACAACCAATTACTTATTTATATACAAAAGGTCTTCGGCTTTCGCCGGAGACCTTTTGCTTTTTAGTCAATTAAGAACTTTTAAGATTTCAACCTTCGTTATTGTCCTGAAATTTAATTGCGCATCCATTAATTTAGGTACTTTTAACGCTGAAAAAATTACCGAAGAATGAAGAAATTATTTTTATTGAAAGCTGATTTTAAAGACCTTAGCAGAGATGACAACAAACGCTATTTCTGTCCGGATTGCGTAATGATTGAAGGATTACTCTCGTATTATCCCCGTCTGAACAACGAGCTGGAAGTTAAATATGTGAATTTTGCCCGACCTCGCCAGGTATTGGTCGATTTGCTGGGCGAAGAAAACCAAAGCTGCCCGGTATTGGTACTCGAAGATGGTACTTTTATTAATGACACCGCAGCAATAATCAATCACCTTACCGAAAAGCACCAGATAGGTCACGCCCATTAATTTACAATCCTGCTTCAAACTAATTCGGAGTCATCTCCTTGTTAGCATTTAACGACCACCCAAATTAAACCGGCACACCAGTGCCAAACAAACTTCTATCTTCGTTTCAGGCGTTTTTGACTTGCAAAAGCAAGATTCGCGGTATTTCATTACCAATAAATTCTGCTTGTTAAAAGCCGGAACCAAAAACAAAAGCGCCTAACAAAAAAACAGGAACCCCGCACCACATAAGGGATCGATGCACAACTGGATCCGCTTTTCATGTTGCTAGCGTAAAGCTTCGATCTTTAGAGACAAAGACCGAAGCTTTTTATGTATTTCCCAAATACACCTCAACGAAAAAACATTCAACTTTCCCAATGTTTCTTTTATTATCGATTTCAAATCATTTTGATTATTTATTTTAGATATTGTTGCCATAATGACACAACAAGACTCATTTCTGTGACAAAAATCATATTAAAATTTTAAGATTAGTTAACATTATTGGTTTTTTTAGCATTTTCTGTTACTCTTTAAGCGTCATTTTTACATTTTTCTACATTTGCGAAAAACAAACACAACAATCAAAACAAAGGGGGTTCTAAAAAAAATACATTAGAAAAATTTAAAAAAAGAGCATCTGAATAAAAATTTTTAAGCATAGCATAAAAAAATAGGGGGCCTGCTTTAAAATTTAATATTCACGAATCAACACTTTTAGGGATTGTTGTTAACTAAAATTAATTTACATGAAAAAAATCTTGTTACTAATTGCAGTCTATGCAATTGGTTTGAACCTCGTATTGGCTCAAACCAAGGAGATTACCGGAAAAGTAGTCTCGATGGATGACGGAACTTCAGTTCCTGGTGCATCTGTGTCGCTAAAGGGTACGACACTAGGAACAATTACCGACATGGATGGCATGTACAGGCTTAAAGTTCCGCAGGAGGCTAAAACACTTATCTTCACCTTTGTGGGGATGAAAACTCAGGAAGTTGACATCAACAATCAATCGACCATCAACGTAAAACTGTCGTCGGACAATATTGCAGTTGATGAAGTTGTTGTTACTGCACTTGGTATTACAAGAGCAAAAAAGGCACTGGGCTATGCCTCTCAGGAAGTAAGCGGAGAAGCATTATCGAAAGCGAAAGACCAAAACATCGTAAACTCGCTATCAGGAAAAATTGCCGGGGTACAAGTTACGAGTGCAACCAGTGCCGTTGGAGGATCGTCGCGCATCAGTATCAGGGGCAATAGCTCATTTGGAAATAACGAACCGCTGTTTGTTGTTGATGGTGTCCCAATCAGCAACTACTCGTCGAGTGTTGCCTGGAGAGGTGGCGTTGACTATGGAAATGGCGCTTCTGACATTGACCCGTCAAACATTGAATCGATTACTGTACTTAAAGGAGCAAATGCAGCTGCTCTTTACGGAATGCTTGCTGCCAACGGTGTTATCCTGATAACAACCAAAAGCGGATCAAAAACCAAAGGGCTTGGCATTAATATAAACTCCAGTGTAACATTCGACAATGCTTACATTATTCCAAATTACCAGAATAAATACGGACAAGGGTACAATGGCGAAGAATATCGCTACAACCAGGCCAAAACGAAAAATCCGGCTACTTATGGCAGTTATACTTACGAAGATTGGGCCAAAACTTCGTTTACTTATCTCGATGGAGCTGGTGGCGGAAAATACGACCATTTTGATGAATCATTTGGACCACGCCTGGATATTGGATTAAAACTCGCTCAATTCGATAGCCCTCTTGTTGATGGGAAATACCAACCCACTCCCTGGATTTCGCAACCAAACAATGTGAAAGATTTCTTCGTGACCGGCATAACCTATGACAATAGCGTTTCAATTGACGGCAGCTCAGAAAAAGGGACTAACCGGTTATTCCTTTCGCGCCAGGATATAACCGGAGCAGTTCCAAATACCGACCTGACAAAGAATACGATAAGTTTGAACAGTTCGATCAATATCACCAAGAAACTGACAGCAAACGGAGCGGTTACTTACACACAATCGAAATCGGACAACCTACCCGGGCAAGGATATTCGGCCAATAACGTTATGCAATCGATTGGAGGCTGGTTCGGTCGACAGGTAAATATGGGCAATCTGAAAAAATACTGGAACACCGACAACATTGATGGCAATCCATACAACTGGAACTCGAATTACCACAACAACCCCTACTGGACTGTCAATAAAAACATCAACAGCCAGCAAAAAGACCACGTTTACGGGAATATAAACCTGAATTATAGAATCAACGACTGGATCAATGTTACCGGTCGGGTTGGTACTGACTGGCACCATATTTTCCGCAAATCGGTTACCGCCGACCGTTCAAACGGCGTTCGTCCAGGTGGCGCTTTTGAGCAATCGCAACGTTTTCAGCAGGAAACCAATGCCGACCTATTCCTTTCTTTGAATAAAAAAATTACCGAAACCATTTCTGCTAATGCTACATTAGGTGCAAATTACCGCGATTACAATTATCACCTCACCAACATTAAAGCGCTTTCGCTAACTGTACCCGATTTATTTACCATCGGAAACGTAAGCGGAAACCCGGCGGCTTCGCAGGCTGACACCCGTTTTAGGTCAAATTCGATATATGCCTCTGCATCATTTGATTATAAAAAATGGCTATTTCTCGATTTAACAGCGCGCAACGACTGGAGTTCAACTCTTCCGGCCAATAACTGGTCGTTCTTTTACCCATCGGCAACTGCAAGCTGGATTGTATCCGACGTTTTCAAAACCGACCCGGCAATTCTGTCATTTGCCAAACTACGCGCAAGTTGGGCGCAAGTAGGTAATGCCACTTCCGCTTACCAGCTTGCTATGACCTATACTTCGCTCGATCCTTACGATGGTACAACACCATTTAGGCTGCCAACAACGCTTCCGGCATTAAACCTGAAACCTGAGAGCATCACTTCTACTGAAATTGGAGCCGAATTGAAGTTCATCAAAAACCGGTTCGGTATAAATCTTACGTACTACGATAAGATTGCCAAGGACCAGATTATGAACATCGACGTTAGCGATGCTGCCGGTTACGATGCCATGAAAATCAATGCCGGTGAAATCGAGAACAAAGGGATTGAGCTCGAATTGCAGGGACAGATACTAAAATCACAAAAGGGACTTAACTGGGACATTACCTTAAACTGGGCTCAAAATAAAAACCGGGTAAACAAACTGTACGGCGACTTAAAAAAATACCAAATATCCAGCTCATGGGGAAGTGTAACGGTTGAAGCCATCCCTGGCGAATCGTTTGGTGTTATTAAAGGCGTTGGATTTAAAACCAACGACAAGGGAAACATCATCGTGGGCAGCGATGGTTTACCTCTGGCTTCTTCAGCTCCTATCGAACTTGGGAACGTTATGCCTAAATGGACAGGTGGTTTAAGTAACTCATTCTCATATAAAAACTTTAGCGCCAGCTTCCTGATTGACATGCGCTGGGGTGGAAACTTGTTCTCGGTAACTGACTGGTTCGGCGGAATGTCAGGAGTTTCAGAAGAAACCGCACAAATGGCTTCACGCCCAGGTGTTGAAGGCAAAAACATTCGCGAAGTCGGTTTGGTCGTTGGGCAAGATGTGTTGAAAGACAAAATTGCCGTGAAAGAAGACGGTTCGGCCAACGATATCGTAGTTTCTACTCAGGATTACTATGAATCCTATTGGGGAATTCCTCAACAAGGGATCATCAATGCCAGCTATGTTAAATTTAGAGAATTTACGTTTGGCTATTCAATTCCAAAATCAATCCTGAATAAGATTGGCGTCATTCATTCGGCAAACATATCGTTTGTAGGCCGTAATCTTGCGCTGCTCTGGACTCACAAATCGAACGATATTCACATTGATCCTGAAACGGCTTTTGGTACTACAAACGATGGAATGGGAACTGAGCAATACCAGCTTCCGGCCACTCGCAGTTTGGGTTTCAAAATAAACCTTTCTTTTTAAGCATCACTTGGTTTCATTTTAAAAAGAATTATCATGATAAAATATTTCAGAATAAAGATTGCCGTTATACTATGCGCTATACTGGCAACGGCCTCGTGTACAAAAGATTTCGAATCAATTAATACCGACCCGAACAACCCGACAAAAGTACCATCAACCAACTCGTTGGGATATGTGATATACGATTTTACCAATGGCTTTTTCGATACGTGGGTAAATGCAAATGAAGCTTCGTATGCCAACCATATGGGTAAAATACAATACATCGACGAATCGCGCTATGCATTCAGGGAAAGTGAAATGAACAGGGCGTTTGCAACGGTTTACCGCGATTTGCAAAACCTGAAACAGATTATGAAGGATGCAAAAGCCGACGAAAAAACCAACATGAACGCCGTTGCAATGACATACAGCGCCTTCATTTGGCAGATTGCAACCGACACATGGAGAGATATTCCTTTTTCGGAAGCCCTGGGCGCTGAAGAAGATGTTATTAATCCCAAGTACGACAAGCAGGAAGATATATATCCGGCTGTAATGAAAATGCTGGCCGACGCCAACGATCTTTTCAATCAGAAAGCTACCGACAATCTGGGATCGGGTGATTTTCTTTTCAAGGGCGATGTAACTAAATGGCAAAAATTCGCAAACTCGCTTCGCTTACGCATGGCTATTCGCATATCGAATGTGGATGCCACAACCTCGAAAAAAGTGATTGAAGAAATTCTGGGTAACCCAACAAAATACCCTATTATTTCGTCAAACTCCGAGAATGCGTTCTTGAACTGGTCGGGCGCTACTCCATACCAGGAGCCATTTTATGTTGACGCCTATGTAAATGATCGCGACGACCACGGGGTTTGCAGTGTTTTGGTTGACAAGCTTATCGAATTGAACGACCCGCGTCTGCCGGTATATGCCAAACCAGCTGCTTCTGATGGTAAATTCAGGGGAGTAATTGCCGGAGTACAGCCTGGAACATTCGACATTAAAGAAATATCGCGACTGGGCTCCCGATTTAGAGACGATCCTAAAGGCTTCTCGCCGCTTATGAGATATTCCGAAGTGCTTTTTATCAAAGCTGAAGCTGCACAACGTGGCTGGAATGCCGGAATCTCGGCTTCCGAAGCATACAAAGCAGCAATTACCGCTTCGATGGAAGAAAATGGCATTGACGTAACTGCTACTGCAACCTATCTTGCACAAAGCTCGGTCGCCTTCAGCAATAGCCTAGATCAAATTTATATGCAGAAATGGATTTGCCTGTTTAAACAAGGACACGAAGCATGGGCCGAGAACCGACGCACTGATGTGCCTAAACTTGCTGCTGCACCTTACTCGTTCTATCCCGGGCACACTCGTCCGCCATTCCGCGAGCCGTATCCAACAAACGAATACAGCTTGAATACAGCGAACATAAGCACTTTTTGGGATAAAGTTACCGACCGCTTGTGGGGCCAACAAATGTGGTGGGACACCAGGAGCGGGGTAAAATAAATTATAAACTTTCAATAACCACTATTTCGTTTACATACAAAATGGCTTTCGGTATCTGCCGGAGGCCATTTGCTTTCACTAAAAATCGTACCCAATTCCAAACTTTATTCCCGATTGCCAAAGGTGTTCTATTGTTTCTCCGCTTCCCAACGAAAGCAATAAGTGGCGCTGAAAGAATGGATTGACCATCAATGTGATCTTTCTAAATGTGTACTTCCCTCCCACTCCAAAAGCAAGTCCAATTCCTGACTGATTGTTAACAGAAGCTGATGATGAACGACTTAACTCAAAGTCGAACGTTGGGCCAGCTTCAGCAAAGAAGTACTTCAGGAATGTCAGGTTTCCTGAAATTGGAATGGTAACCATGTTTATTTCCGATTTTTTGTAATGGCTCACTCCGTCGGGGAAAAACTCCGTTTCTATTTTATGGTGTGCGTATTGTAACCCCGTTTCTACTGAAAAGAATGAATTGACTGATCTCGAATACGTCAGTTCAAAAAGATTTGCCCCTTTACCGGTATGACCCATATCGCCAATCCAATCTTCTTTTATGTCAACACCATTTGCAGCAGGAGAATAAAAGAATGATAGCCTGTTTTTGGTTTGCGAAAAAGCGAAAAAGGTCATCAACATGCAACACAAAAAAAAGGAGGTCGTTTTCATCGTCTGGCTGGTTATCTCGTTTCAAACATAGACGAAAAATTCTGATTTTCAGTTGCGTCACCCAAAAATTTCCTTCTGAGTTCTAAATAAATTTCTCGCGCTTTTGCAGATTGAACAAGCCGTAGAGTACAAAAATTAAGGTCCCAACAGCCAGAAAAATACGGTTTTTAACCGTTATCTCTTTCCATATCATTTCGTTGAGTCTATTGGGAATATCGAACGGATTCAGGAAAATGTTCCACATGGTACGTTCCAATATTCCTGATATGATTAATAACCCAACGCCGATAATAACCATGACAACAGCTGTCCCGTTCCCATTTTTTATAATAGTTGAAAAAAGAAATGCAAGCGCTCCCAAAAAGTAAATCGGGAACATGATGTGCCAGGCCAATTCCAATATTCCAACAGGTGCGAGCAAAAAATAACTCATTGTCGTAAGTCCAAGCATCATCAATCCGACCAGCGCAAAAACGAGGATTAACCTTACCAGCCACACTTTGTACCGATAATCCGGGATTCCGAACAGAATTTCGAGAATACCTGCATCCAAATCGTTCTGAATTCCAAAAGTCATCGGGTAGAAAATGAGCAATAAGCCCGGCATAATTTGCAGGTCGTAAATAAAGCCTTCGTCGGGTTGATTACCATCGTAAATATTGGTTACGGCAATAAAGAAATAGAAAGCCACGGCAGCCAGCACAAACCAAACGAACCGGTTGCCAAAAATCACTTTCATATTGTATTTCACCAATTTCAGGAACAGTGTCCATACATTGGCCGAGGTAACTGATCGCATAATTTTATTGATTTTAGATTAATGATTAACGATTAACAATCAACGAAGTTGTACTACTTCGTTAATCGCTAATCCTCAATCTCTAATCGTTAATTTCATTTACTTCAAATCCTTAATCAAACACAGGTACGCATCTTCCAGGATCGGGCTGATCTGAATCGCGTGTTCAACAGGTTTTTGTTTCGAAAGGAAACGAACCCTGATCATATCGCCCTGTTTCATGTGATGCGTAACCAAATGTTTATTTTCCATCGTGTCGAAATCTTCAACCGGAACATCGAATTGCCAAACCATATTCTGCGCCAGATGTACCATATCCATTGGTGTTCCGTGGTATTTTACACGCCCGCGATTGACAACGGCAACCTGATTGCACGAGCTCGAAATATCTTCGATGATGTGGGTCGAGAAAATGACAATTCGCTCACGGCTCAACTCAACCAACAGGTTACGGAAACGAATGCGTTCGCGCGGGTCGAGACCAGCCGTAGGTTCGTCAACCACCAGAATTTTGGGCAGGTGCAACAAAATCTGGGCAATTCCAATGCGTTGTTTCATACCTCCGGAGAATGACCCAATTTTGTCGCCGCGCTTTTCCCACATGTGAACCGCGCGCAATACGTATTCGATACGCTCTTCGCGCTGCTTTTTGTCGGATAAACCCTTCAGTATAGCCTGATAATCGAGGAAATCTTCAGCAGGCATATTTTCATAAGTTCCAAATTCCTGAGGCAGGTAGCCAATCAAACCTTGAAGCTCTTCGCGTTTTTGCTGCGTATCAATTCCGTTGATCCAGATTTTGCCGTAGCTCTGTTCCAGGATACCGCAAATAATGCGCATCATGGTCGATTTTCCTGCCCCATTCGGGCCAAGCAAACCAAACATACCAGTTGTTATTTCGAGCGAAACACCGTTCAGCGCCTTGAAAGGCTGATGTTGCTTGCCAATTAGCGGGATACGTTTTACAAGGCGGAATAAACTGCGACGCATACCACCAAATCGCCCTGTAATGCGGTCGATGTTAATTTTTTCTTCGTAAAGCCGTTTCGAAGTCACCAAAACAGCTAGCGCCAAATACCAAATTACGAGAAAGAATAAGACCAGTCCCCAGGTTTGGGTAATACGCCAAACCAGAACCAACTCAATAAATGGCAAAACCCAGAACAGGAAGCCACGAACCCATTTGAATAATCTCTTCGGAAGCTTTTTGCCCGATTTTTCTGTTTTATAATTCAGGAAAAACCCAAAAGGCGACCACATGCTTAGCGCAAGATTGGCTATTCCGATTGAAAGAATAATTGACCAGAATGCTGAATTCAGATAAATAAATGCGAAATAAATAAGGAAAACCAAAACAGGCATCTGCCAAATGAGGTAATCAAATTCGCTTAGAGAATGGTATTGCTTTTCCAGACCAGCACGACGCCTGATTTTCTTACCCGATTCCCATTCGCGCTCGAAGCGGCTTTCGCGGTCGTAAATTTTTACCAGTTTCCGTATCTGAATGCGGATCGAATCGCCTTCGTCAATCAATTTGGTCTGCGCCTTACGTAAACTATTTAACACGAACCAGGTAGAGCCGGGAACAAGGATGACAACCAAAATCAAATCGAGCATCTGCCACAATCCCGAATCCACGTTGAAATAAATCAGGACAAAAGCTCCCGCCATCAACACAAACTGGAGAATTTTTATCGCAAGCGTTTGTTGCTTAAACCATTCAATGGCATTTTCCAATCCTGAATAGAATGTGGGTATGAAAACCAGCGTTAAGACTGTACTCAAAGCCAGACCGCCAATTACAACAATGGCAAAAGGTGCCCCAATGGCACTCACGTATTCGGCATTGCCCATAGCCAGCGGGAACATTCCCACGATGGTCGTAATAGCCGTAATCAAAATTGGCCGCACACGCGATAAGCCGGCAGTCATCACCGCTCGCGAACGACGGAAGCCTCGTTTACGCAGAATGTTGGTATAATCAATCAGGATAATACCATTGTTTACAACCACACCTAGCAAAATCAGGAACCCGATTAAAGTATTCGAGTTCAGCAAGCTGTTGTTGGTAATAATCAGTGCGACTAACGAGCCAATGGCTGCCAGCGGAATTGAAAACAGCAGAACAAATGGCGTTGCAACCGATTCGAATACCGAAGCCATAATCATGAATATCAGAATAATGGCCGCAGCAATCATGAAATAGAATTCCGAATAATCGGTTTCTTCGTGAACCACTTCTGCGGCTACTCCAGATGGTAAATTGTAGTTGGCTACTAATTCATCAATCTGGTAGCGGTAGGCAGCCAAAAGATCGTTTGAACTGCTGGCTTCGCTCACAAACCGGTAAGTCAGCTCAATTTGCTTTTCCTGGTTTACGCGGTTAATTCCCGACAATCCGGTTGCATAAACAATGTTGGTAAAATCCTGAAGATCGTGAACTCCGCCAGCCGCATCCGACACTTGTAAGGTCCGAAGTTCTTCCATCGTGCGATCTGTCTTTTTCTTTTCCGTGTCTTCAGGAGTATTTTGGGTGATAATAATTTCGTATTCGTCAACGCCCTGTTTATACTGAATGTTGGTCGCTATTTCCTTCGAGAACGAATTCAGTTCAGAAAGAATATTGCTCAGGGTGATGTTGTACTCGGTCATTAAAAGCGGATTGAAGTACAGGTGAACTTCGGGCCGGTTGTCCGAAATGTTCAGATTCACGGATTGCACCGACTCCATTTGATCGACAAAGTATTTTAAATCTTCGGCAACTGCGCGAAGTCGTTCAAAATCCTGACCTTTAAGCACAATCTTTTCTTCGTTCGAACCAATACCCATCATTTTCTGGAAGTTACCCATCATATTTCGGGTTCCTCCCTGGAAACTACGCGTGTTGGCCGTTTGTGTGAACGAGATCGACGAGGCTTTTATTCCTTTTGTACGGTCGTTGATGTCGGATTTTACCTGGGCAAACGTGCGGTCGGCAATGTCCTGGAATTTGTCTTTCAGCTTCACGGTAACGGTGGCCTGCTCTTCTTCAATTTTGCTAATTACGTCCTGCTTTTCAGCCAAATCTTCAAGTTTCTTTTCTATTTCCTGAACGGTGCGGTCAGTCGTTTCGAGCGACGAACCTGACGGCATGGTGACATACAGGTTGATTTCCTTGGTTTCAACTTCCTGAAGCGAACTGATGCTCACGGCCAGCGAAATAAATATGGCCAGAAAGAACACCACGATGCCGCCAATAATGGTTCCGGCAGGGTTACGCATGGCCGATTTCAGGAATACCAGGTAAACCTGAACCATACGCAGGTTGGTGGTTACTTTCTCAAAGAAGATATTTTTAGCCACATTCTTTTTCAGCAAGGCATACGAAGCCATAGGCACCAGCATAAGCGCCACGGCCAGCGAAACCAGCACCGTTGAAACAATGGAGATGCCCACGTTGTAACCAATCATTTCAACCATAAAATTCTTGGAGAAAACAAATGGCAGAAATACGGTGATTGTGGTTAAGGTTGAAGCCAGAATTGAGCGCCACACTTCGGTGGTTCCCTGCGTAACCGCCTGCAAGGGGGGAACTCCCTTCCCCGCGAGCCGGTATATATTTTCGAGCACCACCACGCTGTTATCTAGCAACATACCGATAGCCAAAGCCATACCAACAAGTGTCAGGCTGTTTAGGGTGATGTTGAACGCGTAGAAAAAGTTGAAAGCTGTAAAAATTGAAATAGGGATGGCAACCGCTATAAACGAAACAATGCGCAGGTTTTTCAGGAAAATCCAAAGCACAAAAATTGCCATGATACCGCCCACGATGGCCAGATCGATAATCTGGTCGATGTTCTTTTCCATCTGGTCGGCAGCGTTGCTTATTTCGGCAATCTCAATTTCTTTGGGCGCCATTTTTTCGTTCAGGCGGGCAATTACTTTTCGCGTTGATTTCGACAAATCGATGAGGTTGGCCTGCGAATCGTTGACCAGCAAAATGGTCACGGCGTCTTTCCCATTTACGCGACTGAACGATGTTTCTTCCTTTTCACCAAACTTCACCTGGGCCACATCTTTCAGCAAAATAGGACCTGTGGCAACCACCAGGTTTTCCAGGTCTTCAACTTTGGTGTATTCAGCAGTTACATGCACAAAGTACTGAACCGTTTTTTCCTTCAGATTACCCACATACGTGCGCGAACCGTTGTTTTGCGACAACAGCGAGCGTATTTTACCCGGGGTAATGTGATAAGCTTCGCAGGCTTTGGTATCGAGAATAACCTGTATTGATTTCTGCTTTCCGCCATAAACATTTACCGAGGCAATGCCATCGATATTTTCAAGATCGGGTTTAATCTCCTGCTCAACGATGGTGCGCACACGATCAACTCCGCCTTCGCCACGCGCCTGAAGCTCCATAAACTGTGTGTTGATCTGCTTCAGATCAACTTTGGCCACGTTAACGCGAACGCCGGTTGGCATAGACGATTGTATCGAATTGATTTTCTCCTGAAGTTTCAGGTAGGCATATTTGAAATTGACATTTTTCCGGTAATACACCACGATGGTGCTCGACTTCGAATTGATGTTCGACTCGATCGACTCAATTCCTTCGAGCGTGCCAATTGCACCTTCAATAGGAATGGTCACCTGATTTTCCATGTATTCCGGAGCCAGATCGGTTGTTGAGTTGGCCTGAACAAAAAGGAACGGCAGTTCGGCATTGGGCAGCAGCTCAACAGGCAACTGCCTGTACGACACGTACCCCAGAACCGTCAGGCCCAGAAACAACATGCTGATCAGTACTTTTCTCTCTATAATGAATTTCATGCGTTTATTTTTTTACCACATAGTCACATAGTTCACATAGCTATTTCTCAAGTGAAATTTATGCCTTGTAGTTTTCATGAATTATTATCCTTCTGTTGAAAAAATTTTCAGATTCACTCCAAAAATTATTCTCTATTTCATTGATATTCTTGACATTAAAGCAACTATCATTCTATTGCATCAACTTAGTTCTCTCTATGTGGTCTATGTGCCTATGTGGTTTCAACCGGTTTTTTCTTTCGGAAACGGTCTTTTATTCCATCGAGCACATCGAAAACACACGGAATAACGACCAGCGACATGATGGTTGATGTGATCAAACCTCCAATCACGGCCAAAGCCATTGGCGCACGCAACGCAGTGCTTTCGCCAAAACCAAATGTCAGCGGAAGCATGGCCAGAATGGTTGTCAGCTTGGTCATCAAAATCGGGCGGATACGCTGTTGCCCGGCCTGGACAATGGCTTCGCGACGCGACAATCCGTCTTTCTGAATCTGAAGAATACGATCGACCAACAGAATTGCATTGTTTACCGCAATACCGACCAGCATAATCACACCAATCAGCGCCATGATATTGAGTGTTTTGCCCAGCAGGAAGAAAATAAGTACCGAACCCACAATGGCAAACGGAATGGTTGTAAGGATGGTAAACGGATGAAGCAGCGATTCAAATTCGGCCGCCAAAACCATGAATACCAATATGATCGACAACAACAGTGCAAAACTCAGTGCATCCATCGATTCCTTACGTTTTTCTTCTTCTCCGGTGATTTTGATTTTATAGTCAGGAGGAAGCGGAATGCCCGCAATAGCCTGATTGACTTTGGTAACCATTTTATCCAAAGCAATTTCTTTATTCATGTAGCCCGTAATTTTTCCGATCCGAACCTGGTTTCTTCGGAAAACTTCCTTCGGCGAACGGTCTTCTTTAATGGTAGCCACTTCGCTCACCCGAACCACCTGTGTACCATTTTTAATTTCCATGTCGGCCAAATCTTTCAAGCCCTTATCCGGAAAACGAAGTGTAATATCCTGCATTTCACCGCCTTTTTCAATGGTTCCTGAAGTTTTTCCGGTAAGCTGATTCTGAATTTGAGTGACGATATTCGAAACGCTCAATCCAAAAATACCAGCGCGCAAACGGTCAACAACCACTTCCACTTCGGGCGAACCACCTTCCATCGACGATTCGAGGTTGTATAATTCAGGAATGCTTTGTGAAGCGGTCATTACCTGTTTCGATAAATCTTCAATCACCTGAAGATCTTCGCCCTGAATCTCGATGACCAGCGGCGCATCGTCGGTTCCCATCAAACCACCCAGAGCAGTCTGATCTTCAACAAATTTCAGTTCAATATCAGGCAATTCGCCAATGGCTTTCGATATGGTTTGGATGGCTCCGGCTGAACCCAGCTTGTCTTTCTCTTTCAGGATAACTTTGATATTGGCCGTGTTTTCACCTTCGAACAACGAATTTTCGCTCGACAAAAGCCCCGTTGAAGGCCCAACCTGGCTGTACAATGTTTCGAGATGATCGCCCAAAGCTTCGCGCACCAGGTTTTCGATGTTCGAAACGGCCGCATCGGTACGCGTCAAGCGAGTTCCTTCAGGCATTTTTAGTTGAATGGAGAATTGATTGGTTCCCGATTTAGGCATAAACTCAGTTCCGATGTACGGCACCAAAAGCACCGAAAGGCCAAGCAAAACTATAGCACCCAAAATAACCGGCCATCTGTAATTCAGTATTCGGCCTAAAAAGCGTCCGTAGCCCTTTACCTGAACCGATTTTGAAGCTCCTGTTTTCTTGCTGTTTTTAAAGAAGTAATTGTACAGCATCGGGATGATCAGGATTGCCGCAAACAGCGACGAAACCAGCGAGAATGTGATGGTCCATGCCTGATCGCGGAACAATGCGCCCGAAGCGCCATGCAGGTAAACAATTGGCAGAAACACAATAATAGTGGTAATTGTTGACGAAGTAATCGCCCCGCTCACCTGTGCCGTTCCTTCAATAGCCGCGTCCTTTACACTCATGCCAGTCTCGCGTAAACGGAAAATGTTTTCCATTACCACAATGGCATTGTCAACCAACATACCGGCACCCAAAGCCAAGCCGCCAAGGGTCATCACATTCAGGCTTAATCCGTTAAAATACATCAGGTTGAAGGTGGCAATAATCGAAACCGGCATGGAAACACTAATGAGCATAGTTGTGCCAATCCGGCGAAGGAAAAGGAACACCACGAAGATAGCGAGCGCCATACCGATTAAAGAAGTATCTTCCACCTCGCCAATGGCATTGCTGATGAATGTACCCTGGTTCGAAACCACTTTCATTTTGTAGCCCGGCAAAGCCTTCTCCATGTCAACCAACGCCTTCGAAATTTCTTCCACGGCTTTTACCGTGTTGAAGCTGGTTTCTTTATACACCGACAAACCCAGGCAACGGGTTCCGTTCATGCGGACAATATTTTCGGGATCTTTGTTGGCAAAGCTAACCTTGGCAACTTCGCGCAGATAGATTGGCGCTTTGGTTGTAGTTCCATCGGTTGAAACTGCTTTGTAGCCCACTATCACATTTTCAAAATCAGTAATATCCGACAGCAAACTGACGCCTTTCACCACGTATTTCAATCCCATTTCGGTGATCGATCCGCCCGAAATACTTTGGTTGAAACTCTGAATCTTGGTATTCACTTCATCCAGCGTAAGCCCAAAAGCATCGAGCATATACTGGTCGGTTTTAACCAGCACCTCGTTGGTTTCTGCGCCTGAAACCTCAACATCGGCAACACCTTCGAGCCTGATTAATTCGTTTCGGATGTAGTTTTCGGCTACTTTCCGAAGCTCGTTCATGTCGGTAATGGTTTCGTGCGACAGAGCAATGACCTCCACAGGCGAAGTATTCGGGTCGTGCTGCGTGATGTTTATTTCGTCAAGGGTTTGATTCTGTGCATAAGCAGTTGCGGCCTTTTGAAGGTCGAGGAAAGCCTCATCCATGTCTTTGTTCCAGGCATATTCAACGGTAATTTGAGCCGTTCCGACTTTCGAAATCGACGATACCTGTGTAACACCTGACTGCCGGATAGCCAGCGACTCGAGGTTTTTGACGAATTGCTTTTCCATTTCTTCCGGCGGACGTTCACCCGACTTCAACTCGATAAACAATCGCGGGTTGTTTATCTCAGGAAACAAGTCGATACCCAACTTGCCGAAAGAGATATATCCAAGCAGGACAACGGCCAGAACCACCATCAGGATAGTTACCGGAAAGTTGACTGCAAATTGTGTTAGTTTTTTCATTCCTTTTACTTGATTAAGTTCAGAGTGACTAGAGTTTGACATGCCCAGAGTTACTTTCGAACTTTAGGCACTTCGAACTCCCAACTTCTTATTTTACAATCTTGACTTTCGAACGGTTTTTCAGGGTTTCAAAGCCCTTTATTACCAGGCGGTCGTTCTTTTTCAGACCTGAAGTAACCTCAGCCTCATTCTGGTTTTCGTATCCAAGCGTGATTCTTTTCTCAACAGCGGTACCATTGTCAACGACGAAAACCGATTTTCCGCGCTGATTGGAAATGATAATGTCCTTTGGGATTACCACAACACTGTCTTTGCGAGCCAGTACAATGTCGGCTTTGGCAAACATTCCGGGACGTAATTTCAGATTGGGATTGGAAACCTGAACAATTCCCTTGAATGTGCGGGTTTCGGTGCTGATTGCCGGTGACAATTCTTTTACATTCCCCTGTAGCGTATCGTTGGGCAGCGTGTAATTCATGATCCGAACCAGCTGGTCAATCGTAACTTCGTTGATGTATTTTTCAGGAAGATTAACGTCAACAGTCATCACACTGTAATCCATAATGCTGAAAGCTTCAACGCCCGAAGCCACCTGCGTTCCGTTGGTTACGGCCGGAAGATTGGTGATTACACCTTTAAACGGCGCTTTAACTTTCATTTTAGCCAGCTGAATATTCGCCTTCTCATAAGCGTCTTTGGCGTTGGTGTAGCTTACTTCGGAGTTGCGGTAATCGAGCTGGGTAACACCACCTTTTTCGTACAACGACTGTTGCTTTTTCATGGTCTGCTCGGTAATATCAAGGTTCAGCTTTTTAGCCTCCATCCCAATGCCATTCAGGTATTCAGCATCTTCAATCTGGATGATAACCTGGCCATTATCAACTACGTCGCCAAGCGCAAACGGGCGGCGAGTTCTCGGATTGGTCATCAGCTTATAAGCTCCTGCCATTTCAGTTTTTACGGTTGCTGTTTTGGTAGCATTTAGCGTTCCTGTGGTATTGATAATTTTTTCAATCGATTTTGGTTTGACGTCGTTCACCGAGACCGGAACAGCCAACTCAGTAGTTGTATTCGACGGCTGATTGTTGCAGGCAACGGTAGCTCCGGCAAAAACTACGACAGCAAGAAATTGGTAAAATGGTTTCATATTCGTTTGTTTTATTGTTTTTTCTGAATCATATTGTAAGGAACAATGGCCTGGTTGGTTTCGAAATCAAAAAGCGACTGAATTTTAAGATTCAGCAACTCGTTTTTATAATCGATTAATGCCTGGGCATAAGCTACCTTTTTTTGAGAAAGCTGGGTTTGATACAAGTTCAAGTCCATACTGGTCAAATCGCCATTCGAATATCTCTCCAGGTTAATTTCATAAGTAAGCTGGGCATTTTTTTCATTCTGGCGCGCAATATCAATCTGGTTAACAAGATTCTGTAAATTTCTGCAAACACTTCGAATATCGACCATAATTTGCTTTTTCTCTTCGACCTCGTTTATCTTTTGGGTTTCAATCACAGCTTCCTGAGCCTTTATTCTTGCCTTTTTTTCGCCCCAGTCGTACAGCGGAATATTAAATGAAACGGACACTTTAGGGTTGTTGGTCGGATTATCGTAAATATTTTTGAGTTTGGGATCATCGCCTGTAATCCCCAGCGACAAACCAATACTTCCCTTAAATTCATTCAGCGCTTTGGTTTTTATCATATCAAATAAAGAACTCTCAACACTAATAGCCCTTTGCCTAAGCTCCATTCTCGAACCTAAACCATAATCCAAAGCCTTCTTCTGATCAACAGGAACAGGGCTTAATTCAATATTAGCCATCACGGTTATTTCTTCCAGGATGTCCATTCCAATGTATTGTTTGAACTGATCTTTCAGGTTATCAAGTTTCACCTGGGCATTTTCATACGACGATTTGGCTGACGCAAAGTTTAGTTCGGCCTGATAAAGCTCTTCTTTGGCGGCAATTCCGGCAGTTACTTTGTTTTGCGTAATCTCGTAGCTTTTCTGGGTATTGTTGAACTCGTCTTTCGAAATGTCGAGATTCATTTGAGCCAGGTAAACACTGTAAAAAAACTGGGTCACCTGTTTTTCCATAGCCAACCGTTGCATGGCGTAGTTAAGCTGGGCATTTTCGAGGTTAAGCTCCAGTTGTTTCAATTGCAACTTGGTACGGTTATAGGTAAAAATTGGCTGATCGATACTTAACGACAGGTAGTTTGTATAAGCTTTACTTGTTGTACTAATATCACCTTGAATACTGGACTTGTTCTGCCATCCAAACTGATTCACCAGGCTAATGGTACCGTCGGTTGGCAAAATGGGTTGCGATACCGTAAATGTGCCCATCGTTTGTGTTGTTTTGCTGGTAAACCACTTGGCGTTGAAGTTATCGAACGACCGGGTTTGATTAAAACTGTAGGGCGTAACGCCCAACGAAAAGTTTGACTTCAATGCTGCTTTCTGAGCCTTCAGCGATTGCTCCGAATTTTCGAGATTCAACAACGATTTTCGTATGTCCGGACTATTCGAATCAGCGATATCCAACGCTTTTTCCAGCGTAAGGATTTGTTGCGCATTTGCTGAAAATAAAATCAGGCAAAATACAATCAGCAGAAATCCCTGAAGAAGCCTCTCCCGTCCCCTCCCAGGGAGGGAAGAAAAGAAACAAGATACATTGGTTTTATTTTTTGACATGGACAATAATTATTAGTTATTTTTCAGAATTTTCAATTTTCAAAAAACCTCTCTCACCGAGATTTAACCGGACTCTATAACTCCTCCCCCACGGGGAGGTCGGGAGGAGCTTCTCCTATTGTTTCACCGCTTTAATAGCGTCGGCCACGACAACCGCTGCCGATGTTTTGTTGTTCAACTCAACTTTAACCGTATCGCCCGTGAAATAATAAGAGCCCAAACTATTCCAGCCATCATCAATGGTTTTCAAATCAATAACCACGTTTTCCTTTTCGCCATTGTGATAAATGGTATAGTTGTATTCACCTCCGTCGGAATTATCGCGCCGGGGGCCACGGCGCATTTTGGTCAGGTATGTGAATACTTCATACGTTCCATCTCCCTTGACCGGAATTTTCCACGTGGCCTTTTTTCCGCCTTCGCCCGATTTTACATAGTGAGCCGAACGGATAAAGCGCCCGAAAAATCCACTATTGGTCGTAGCCTTCCATGTTCGGGGAGCACGCCATGTATTGAATGCCACAAATTTATCCTGAGACAATTCGTCGCTAAGCAACAATTTCTGGAGCAGGCTTTTATCATCAATTTTATTGAAATGGAAATTCGGATCTTCATCATCACAAATAAATTCGCCTGGCTCGGCCAAAACAACAGGAGTATCCACCACTTTTTCTCCTTCGTATGGAGTTGCTTTCTTATCCTCCTCAATATTATCGAGTGGCAACCTTAATTCTGCCGGTATATTCCTTGATGTCAGCGTATTGATGGCTATATTCCGGGGTGTTCCATCCAGCAGATAGCTAACTTCCTTGGTTTCTGTTCCATTCAGGTGTACCAGTTTATCTACCGTTTCCATGTTGGCGCCACCGCCACTGAAACGGCCACGACCCGGACCACCACCTTCTCCAAGCCTGAATTGAACCAGAACGATGCCTTCGGTTTTTTCAGAATTCGTAATTTTAAATTTGACCATTGTTTTCAGGCGGTCGCCATCAAGCACATTCACTGCTTTTACTCCACCAATCAGGTATCCGGGCAAATCTTTACTGCTGAACCAATTTTCCATATACGGAAGTAAATCGGTACCAAACTGTTGCTTGATGCGTTCGTTGAAATCTTCGATGGTGGTGGTATTGAACTTTATACTCTTCAGGAAATTAAACATGAAATCATCGAAAGCCTCGTCGCCGGTTTTCCGCTTGATAATCGAGAACAAGGTTTGCCCTTTCAGCTGAATCACATTGTCAATAATCTGTACTTTCTCCGGATTATTAAGCAGCTCAGCAAACGAATAATCAAGCAATGCCAGATTGGCCTGCTCGTTTTCGGTCATTCCCTGCATATCGCGCATGAAACCCATTCCTCCCGATTGTGCAGTCGATTTTTTTAAGTACGCTTCAAAAATGCGGTCGGTTACCGGCCATTTATCCGATTGGATGAAATAAGCGTAGTTGTAAAATAAAGGATAGAAATACAGTGGATTAGCCTTTTCTTCGACCTGCGTCTGCCCCTGTTGTCGACTAAAATTCGGGCGGGCCGATTCTTGTGTAAATAGAGCCAAAAAATTATTCAGCGCATTTATCTTCTTTTCTTCAGGAGTTGACGTATCATCGCCTCTACCCCAGCGTTCCATTCGTTTTATACTTCCTTCAAAATCGGCTTCATCAACCAGCAACCCCTTTTCAGGAAATAAAACCGTTTCGGGCTGTACCTGTTCCCGTTCGCCGATGAGTGTCCGGGGATACGAAAAAAACTGAGCCGGAACTTCAACCAGGTTAAAACGGTCGAAAGGATAATACCTGTCTATTTTTCGTTCGTAATCCTTTAATGCAGTTGCAATTAAAGTTGGAATGGTATCTTTAATCGGCTCGAAAAATTTTGTAAAATAGTCATGTTTTTTGTGGAAATATAAATTAAAATCGAGGCCGTCAATTTTTTGCGATTTCACGGCATAGTCGCCAATAATCAGCGAAATCTGAGGTAGCCGGTGCCTGTTTCTGAATTGAAATACACCATCTTTGCCTTCGACTTTTCCCTGAGAAATAGCTGTCAGTTCAGGTTTAGTATTTACATTCAGTTCAAAATTGCTAAACTGTTTCAAGATCCATTGCTTACTTTGATTTCCGAAACCGGTTCCGGGCACCGGGTACCAATTACTTTCGCGGGTAAGGAGCACATAATTTGAACTTACTACAGCCGAACGTTTGTCAATCTTATACATGTTGGCCCTGTTGGGTGTTTCCATGGTTTTGTCGTCCACATCGAGAAAACATTCAGCTTCAACAGGAACTCCGGAGTATGCAAATTCCAGTTCCGCCGATTCGCCTGCGGCAAGTTTCGCTCCTGAAAAACTTATGATCTGCAATTCGTGTTTGGTATTGACGTCTCTGCCGTTGAACGTCACTTTATTCAGTTTAAATCCCGGATTCAGGCAAAATACAAAATGATCAACTTCATTTTGCAAAGAATTGGTAATCTTAAGTTTGGCGAGCACTTCAATATCATTGCCTTTATGCCGAACATCTATTTTGTAATCCTCAACTTTTAAGCGTGGAGCCAACTGATTGGCATCGTTCAGCGCTTTCATACTGGTTCTCAACTCCTTATTCTGAACAAAACTCTGCACGTGCATGCGTCCCAACCAAATACCACCAACAAAAAACAGGATGGCCGGAATTAGGGTCACCTTGTTGCTGTACGGGCTTTGTGGAAGCCGTTTGAGCAGCGAGACGGTGAGGAAAATAAAAGCGACACCGAAGCAGGCATACATTCCGCGATGAATTGCTATTGCCTGCAAATTCCCAAATCCAATAAAATCGGAATTGAACAAAGGCAGGCTGTAGGCCATATAGTCAAAAAGAAAGTAATATTTGGTATTCAGGTAAAATATGGTAATCGCCACATAGCCAAGCAGCAGAATAAATGTAATCGCCTGATTCTTTAAAACACTCATGATAAAAAACGACAAGCCCAGAATAAAAAGCAAGGTAGGTAAACTAATCACGAGGAAATATTCGGGATAAGCCAGCCAGTTAACATCAATATTCTCACCAACAAGGTTAAAAATCAGGGCTTCCGAAAGAATAACCAGGTTCAGGATAATGAAAACAACCAGGTTGCCGATGGTTTTTCCGGCAACATACTCGCCGTTCGACATGGAACGAATGTAAATTACATCGGTGGTATCCAGCTTTTTATCGCGCTTCAAAAAGTCGGACGCCAGAAAAATTGCAATAATGGCCTGAACTGTATTCAACATCAGCAGGTTAACATACGGAATGGTGGACGAAATGGCTTTAAACTGCCAGTTTCCGCCATTGGTCATTACCAACGTAGCAAGGTTAAAAAAGGACAAAATAAAAATGGCAAGCAAGGCGAATATGCGAAAAAACCAACTCCGTAAAAGTGTGGTTATTTCATACCTGGCTATTGAAAATATATTATGAAGTGAAATCATTATCTTAATACTTAATAATTTATCATTAATAACTCATAACTATATCGAAGTCCACTGGTTAAGGTTGTTCTCCATAAAATATACGTAAGCATGTTCCAGGTTCGGATCGATATTGTGGCCCTTGTATCCGTTAATCGAGTCGGCAACCACCTGAATTTCCCAGCCATAACTGGTTGGAACATTCGAAATTACCGGGTATTTTTCGTTGATTTCCATGTATTCGGCTTCCGAGGCTTCAACCTGCCATACTTTTCCAACAGCGCGGCTCACAAGCTCGTCGGGCGACCCTTTAAAAGCCAGCCCGCCTCTATTCAGCAAAGCCATGTCGGTACACGAACTCGAAATATCGCCCACAATATGGGTTGAAAGAATAATGATTACATCCTGGGTTGAAATGGTTGACAACAAGTTACGGAAGCGAATACGCTCTTCGGGGTCGAGGCCGGTGGTTGGCTCATCAACAATAATCACTTTAGGGTTATTAATCAAAGCCTGAGCAATTCCCAAGCGCCGTTTCATCCCTCCTGAAAGGTTGTTTGCCTTGCGGTCGCGCGCTTCGAACAAACCCACTTCTTCCAGCATCTTATCAACGGCCGATTTTCGTTCGCGGGTGTTTCTCATTCCAGCCAGGCGAGCGGCATAGTCCAGAAATTCGTATGTTTTTAACTGCGAGAAGAACCTAAAATCCTGAGGAAGATAGCCGAGCATCGCCCTGATTTTATCCCTGTCGCGCGATAAATCGTATCCGTTCACCTTTACAGTTCCCGACGACGGTTCCATTAACGTCACCAATATGCGCATCAAACTCGACTTTCCGGCGCCGTTGGGCCCAAGTAAGCCAAACATTCCGTTATTAATTTCGAGGGAAACATCTTTCAACGCATGGTTGCCATTGGGATAAACTTTGTTCAGGTTTTCGATGGCTATCTTCATTTGTAAGGTTCGTTTTAAGGTCGTTTATAAACAGTTCTTTTGCTGAAACAATCCCGAAGAATAAGTTCCGGCTAAAAACATGAGTAACAGTTTGTCAGACTAAATTACGCTCAATAGGTTTAATCTTCCGGCTATTTTTTGCTTTGGTAAAAGAAGGTTCGGTTGTTTCATTGAATGGTACGCATCAACAGATGCTGATGAAGATCGGTTAACTTACCGGTGGACTGCCCCTGCCGGAATTACGCTTAGCTCGGCATCGGCATCAATTATTACCTTTACTGCTCCTGAAGTGACAACAGATACACCCTACACCTTTTCGCTGGTGGTAAACGACGGAACCGACTCTTCAACAACCGACCAGGTAGTTGTTACAGTTAAACAAGTAAATAAAGCGCCGGTTGCCAACGCTGGCCAGGCAATTACGGTCGCCGGTTGGAGAAGTGTTACTCTTGATGGCTCTGCTTCATCCGATCCCGACAACGATGCGCTGACTTATTTGTGGACTGCGCCCACTGAAATAGTATTAAGTTCGGCAACTGTAGCCAACCCAACCTTCGGGGCTCCCAATGTTGCTACCCCAACAACATACTCCTTTACCCTGGTTGTCAGCGATGGGAAACTTAGGTCCACTGCTACCGTTACAATCACCGTCACCCCGGTACCAACGGCAATCCATAGTTACGATACTTCTGCCAGCCTGAGCATTTATCCCAACCCATTTTCCGGTCAGTTAAACATTGATTGGGAAAGGATTGTAAATGAGAATGGAGTATTGCGGGTTTACAGTGCATCGGGAAGCCTGGTTTCCAAACTGGAACTAACCAATCGAAACACGGTTGCCGATTTTTCGGGATTGATACCAGGAGTTTACTTGTTCCAGCTTACTTCGAATGGAGAAACAATTACCCGGAAATTAGTAAAGAAATAAACCAGGCAATTGAATACGACCAGAGGTAATCAGTACAAAAGAACAATGCCGAAAGCTAATAATATGGTAAGTTGTTTCTGAAAAGAACTTAACCTTATTGCCTGATCTACCGGAACTATAGATTAAATTTTACATCGAACTCACGCGAGACTAAATAAAAGAAAAGGAGGCTGTCCAAAAAGTAAAAATTGGACAGCCTTTGTTTTGTTGTCCCTGAAAGATTTAGTATCTTAAAGGTCTCTATGACAACAAGATCAAACATACGATTTAAAAGTATTACTTCGCAGCAGTCAGTACTTTTTCCTGTAAATTTAAGTGATAAAATTGCGTTGAACCATCCTGTTCGGCTTGTCAACCAGATTGTTGACCAGTTAAATATCGACGATATTTTATCGACCTATAAAGGAGGAGGAACCAGTTCGTTCCATCCCCGTGTGATGATTAAGATTCTGTTCTACAGCTATCTGAACAACATTTACTCTTGTCGGCGGATTGCCCGACAATTGGAAGAAAACATCCATTACATGTGGCTTTCGGGTGAAGCCTTGCCCAACTTTCGCACGATCAACCATTTTCGGAGCCAAAAACTCAAAGGCAAGCTTCAGGATCTGTTTGCCCAGTTGGTCAGGCTGATGGCTGAAATGGGTTATGTCAGTTTGGATGTTCAATACATTGACGGGACCAAAATAGAGGCAGCCCCGAACCGTTACACTTTTGTATGGCGCAAATCGGTGGAAAAGAACAAGGAAAAACTTGAAAACAAGATCGACAGTGTTTTGAAAGAAATTGAATCAACCATCCAATCAGACCAATCAGATCAGGCAGAAGACCATTTGCCCGAAAAAATTGATTCTGTTTTGCTTCAGGAAAAGATTGAAAAGCTGAACGATCGTTTATCCGGGCTGAACAAGAACCAGCAAAAGCAGGTAAAGGAGCTACAGGAAGATGCCTTGCCACGTCTTCAGAAGTATGAAGAGCAACTCGATGTTCTGGGTGAGAGAAACAGCTACTCGAAAACCGATACTGATGCCACGTTCATGCGCATGAAAGAAGACCACATGAAAAACGGGCAGCTAAAGCCCGCTTACAATGTGCAGATCAGCACAGAAAACCAGGTTATCACCCATTACTCGGTCCACCAACGCCCGGGCGACACGGCAACACTGATCCCTCACCTGGAGCAGTTTGAGTTACACTACGGAAAACAATCATCCAAAGTAGTAGCCGATTCAGGCTATGGGAGCGAACAAAACTACCAGCAACTGGAAAATAAAGGGATTGAAGCATTTGTCAAATACAATTACTTCCATAAAGAACAAAAAAGGAACTACCGGAAAGACCCCTTCCTGGTAGCCAACCTATACTACAACCGGGAGAACGATTTTTATGTATGCCCGATGGGGCAACACATGGATAAACACTATACCAGTAACCGAAAGACAGAACTAGGATTTGACTACCAGGTGAGCATTTACCAGGCACAGAACTGTAATGGGTGCCCGCTTAGGGGGATGTGCCATCAGGCTAAAGCAAACCGGAGCATTGAAGTGAACCACAATCTAAACCGCCTCAGAACAATTGCCAAAGAGAAACTTTTAAGTGAAGAAGGATTATACCACCGAAGTCGAAGGCCGATAGAACCGGAAGCCGTATTTGGGCAGACAAAATCGAACAACCGCTTCAACCGGTTCTCACTCAGGGGAATTGAAAAGGTAATGATCGAGTTTGGGCTGATTGCCATATCCCACAACCTGAGGAAAATAGCCGCAGGTATGTCCAATTGCAAAAGAAAAACTGCCTTTTATTGCGTTTTTGCCATTTTTGAGTATCCAAAAACAAAAAACAGGGCGATCTCGATTCTGAAAACATTAAAAATACCAAAACCTAAAATCGCCGCATAAAAATAGAGGCCATCCTTTTGGGACAGCCTCCTCATTTTATTTGACTATTTTTTATTGACTATAGCGACTTGGCTACTTCCGTTAAGGTAAATGTCTCAACAAAGTCTCCAACTTTTATATCATTATATCCGTCGATATTCAACCCGCATTCGTACCCTTTGGCAACATCTTTCACGTCGTCTTTAAAACGTTTCAACGAGCCAAGGTTCCCGGTATAAATTACGATACCATCGCGAATAACCCGGGCTTTATCTTTCCGGCTGATTTTACCGTCACGCACAATACAACCGGCGATAGTACCAACCTTTGATATATTAAATGCTTCCAGAACTTCGGCAGTACCTGTAATTTCTTCCTTAATTTCAGGAGAGAGCATACCTTCCATAGCTGCCTTAATTTCGTTTATGGCATCATAGATAATCGAATATAAACGAACATCTATTTGTTCTTTCTCTGCAATTTTGCGGGCATTGGCTGTTGGTCGTACCTGGAATCCAACAATAATTGCATTCGAAGCCGTTGCCAGCATGATGTCGGATTCTGAAATCGCACCAACTGCCTTATGAATAACATTAACCTGAATTTCTTCGGTTGACAGCTTGATTAACGAATCAGACAACGCTTCAATCGATCCGTCAACGTCACCTTTCACAATCAGGTTCAATTCCTGGAAGTTACCGATGGCAATACGACGGCCAATTTCATCCAGTGTAATATGTTTCTGGGTACGCAATCCCTGTTCACGAGCAAGTTGTTCGCGCTTATTGGCTATATTACGGGCATCGCGTTCATTTTCCATTACATTGAACTTATCGCCAGCCTGAGGCGCGCCATCCAACCCGAGAATAATCACCGGTTCGGCAGGCTTTGCAACAGTTACACGCTGATTACGTTCGTTGAACATGGCTTTTACGTGACCGTAGTACTGGCCTGTTAATATGACATCGCCAACCCTGAGCGAGCCGTTTTGAACAAGCACAGTAGCAACATAGCCCCGGCCTTTGTCCAATGTCGATTCGATTACAGTACCAGTTGCCCGTTTATTCGGATTACCTTTCAGCTCAAGCATTTCGGCTTCAAGCAATACTTTTTCGAGAAGTAAATCGACGTTTAATCCTTTTTTTGCTGAAATATCCTGGCTTTGGTATTTTCCGCCCCAATCTTCAACAAGGAAATTCATGGCCGCAAGTCTCTCCTTAATCTTTTCAGGATCGGCTCCCGGCTTATCGATTTTGTTTATTGCAAAAATGATGGGCACACCGGCTGCCTGGGCGTGATTAATCGCCTCAACGGTCTGCGGCATCACGCTATCGTCGGCAGCGACAATAATAATAACAATGTCGGTCACCTGGGCGCCACGGGCACGCATCGCAGTAAATGCTTCGTGACCTGGAGTATCGAGGAATGTAATTTCCTTGCCATTGCTAAGCTTAACATGGTACGCTCCAATGTGCTGGGTAATACCTCCGGCTTCGCCTGCAATAACGTTGGTTTTACGAACATAGTCGAGCAACGATGTTTTACCATGATCGACGTGCCCCATTACTGTAACAATAGGCGCGCGTGGCTGCAATTGCTCGTCGGTATCGGGTTCTTCCTCAATAGCTACCTGTATCTCGGCACTTACAAATTCAACCTGGTAACCAAACTCATCAGCCACAATGGCCATCGTTTCGGCATCAAGGCGCTGATTGATCGATACAAATAAACCAAGACTCATACAGGTCGATATAACATTCGTTACGGCTGTATCCATCATGGTTGCCAATTCGTTTACTGAAACAAATTCAGTAACCTTAAGAATATTCTTCTGTTCGTTTTCCAGTTCGGCCTGGGCAGCCATTTTATCACTGGCAATCTGCCGCTTGTCTTTACGGTATTTCGATCCTTTCGATTTGGTACCTTTTGATGTTAAGCGGGCTAATGTATCTTTAATCTGCTTTTGTACATCTTCTTCGCTAACTTCCTTTTTCAGTAGTGTACGCTTTTTCAACCCTGGTTTTTCAGCCGGACGGGCATTGCTTCCGCCAATATTTTTAGTAACAACCAGTTTTTTGCGTTCTCCCTGCGGGGCATTTTTATCAACTATATTAACCCGCTGCTGATTTTCAGGAGTATCTTTGGCTATACGCTTACGTTTCTTTTTGCGGTTTTGCTGTTGGCTTTGTTCCTGCGACATTCCTCCTGGTCGTTTATCTCCCGGAAGATCGATTTTCCCAACAACTGTCGGCCCCGAAAGTTTCTCAACCTTGGCCTTGATTACAACCGGAGCTTCGCGTTGTTCTATCGGTTGTTTTTCTTCCGAAACAGCTTCGGGTTCAACCGGACGCATACTTTCGCGACGGGCACGTTCCCGTTCCCTGCGCTCATCTTCTCTCTGTTTTTTGCTCTTTTTAGCAGGTCGGGTTTTCTGGTTTAGCATATCCAGATCAATCCGGCCAACTACTTTTACTTCTTCAACTTTCGGAATATTTGTGGCAACCATATCCGACTCAAACCGGGTATCGTTTTGAGTTTCAGGCTCTGGCTCTACTACGGGGATTTCAACTTTAACCGGTTGTTCTTCCTTGATTACCGGTTTTACCGGTGGTTGTTCGACGGGTTTCACAGGCTCCACGACAACTGGCTTTTCTTCAATAACCGGATTCGGAACAACTGGCTTCGGACGTTCAACCGGAGCTAATGGTTCTTCCTTCTTTTTACCGCCAAGATTATTCAGATCAATTTTACCGACAACCTTCGGAGCTTCCAATTCCTGTCGTGTTCCTGAAACAAAGTCATCTTTTCGCTCAGGTTTTGCCTGGGGTATGGGCTCAACTTTTTTGGGAGAATGGCCTTTAACAATAACTTCATCGTCGTCGTAATCATCTTCGCGATGCTTATGACTGGCATCTTTAACATCATCCAGTGAAATTATCTCGTGTGCTCCACGATGACTTTTCAGATTGATTTTCTCCGATTCTTTCTTTAAGTTGATGTCTCCCTTATACTCTTTTTCGAGTAAGGTGAAAGCATCATCCGAAATTTTGCTGTTAGGGTCAGAACCTATGTCAAACCCCTTTTTGTGCAGAAAATCAACGATAGTAGAAATACCTACATTAAAATCCCGCGCTACTTTACTCAGACGTTTTATACTACCTAATACCATAAACCTCCCTGTTAAATATACCTCAAAACAGTTTTAAGGAATTAACGATGTGCAATTTTACATTCAAAATCTAAATTGCCCTAATTTTCAAGCTAAAAATTCAAATAAACTTTACAGCTTATTCAAATTCGTTTCTCAATATCCGAAGAACCTCATCGATCGTCTCCTCTTCGAGGTCGGTTCTTTTTATCAGTTCTGACCGGGATAAGCTCAATACATTCTTGGCTGTGTCGCAACCAATTGCTTTAAGCTGATCAATCACCCAGCTTTCAATTTCGTCAGAGAATTCGTCCAGGTTAACATCTTCATCGTCTTGAGCCACTTCGCGGTAAACGTCGATTTCGTAACCCGTAAGCTGGCTGGCCAGTCGGATGTTTAAACCGCCCTTACCGATAGCCATCGAAACTTCTTCAGGTTTCAGGTAAACATCGGCACGCTTGGTGTCTTCGTGCAATTTAATGGATGATACTTTTGCAGGATTCAATGCGCGCTGAATGAATAACTGCATATTGGATGAATAATTGATGACATCGATGTTTTCGTTGCGTAACTCACGAACAATGCCGTGAATACGAGATCCTTTCATACCAACACATGCTCCAACCGGGTCGATACGTTCGTCGTATGATTCGACAGCAACTTTAGCACGTTCGCCCGGAACCCGAACAATTTTCTTAATGGTAATTAAACCATCAAAAATTTCCGGCACTTCCAGTTCAAACAAACGTTCGAGGAAAACCGGCGATGTGCGTGAAAGAATAATGAGTGGATTATTATTGCGTAGTTCGACTTTATAAACTACAGCTCGTAAATTATCGCCTTTTCTGAAATAATCCGACGGGATTTGTTCTGTTCTCGGGAGAATCAGTTCGTTTCCTTCGTCGTCGAGAATGAGTATTTCCTTTTTCCAGACCTGGTAAACTTCACCGGCGATAATATCGCCAATTTTACCCTTGTATTTGTTGAATATGTGATCTTTTTCAAGCTCAAGTATTCGGCTGGCAAGGTTTTGACGCAAATTCAGAATAGCCCGGCGGCCAAACTGGGCCAGCTTCACCTCATCGGTAACTTCTTCACCAATCTCATAGTCAGCATCAATTTTTTTGGCTTCTTTCAGTGTGATTTGCCTGTTGGGGTCTTCAAACTCCTCGTCTGCTACAACTTCCCTGTTTCGCCAAATTTCAAAGTCACCCTTATCGATGTTAATAATCACATCAAAATTTTCGTCAGTGCCGTATGTTTTTTGCAGGACATTTTTAAATACATCTTCGAGTACGCTCATCATCGTTGCTCGGTCGATGTTTTTTAGTTCCTTAAATTCGGCAAAGGTTTCGATAAGATTAAGACTCTCCATATCGTACCGGTTTTTAGAATTTTAATATTTTTTTTGCTTCTTTAATTTCCTGATAGCCAAAATCATGAACTCGTTTTACCAGTTCCTTCTTTTTTGATCCTTCTGTTTTTTCTTTAGTGGTCACCTCAAGGCTTATTCCTTCCTGATCGACCTTAATTAATGTCCCACTCATTTTGGCTCCGTTTTTCAACACTACGTCAATCTCGGTTCCCAGGTTCTTTTTATATTGCCTGACCAGGCGGAATGGCTCTGTTAACCCGGCTGAATAAACCGACAGCTCAAAATCTTCTGTCTCACGATCTAAATTGCTTTCAACATAACGACTAAGTTCAACAATCTGATTGATAGACATATTCGTGTCGCTATCAACCATGATACCGATTACGTTGGTTGCCGAAACCGTTACTTCAACCAAAAACTGGTCGCCCGTAAGTTTTTCGGATACAAGTTCTGCTATTTTGCCTTTGTCGATCATATTTCTGTAATAAAATAGGGGACTTGCGATCCCCTACCTCTGGTTTCCCAAATTGACGCGACAAAGATAGTAAATTAATTAAATTGTCAAAATCAATTCGTTAAGGTTTCATTGTGATGATACGAATTAAATAATCTTTCATCCTGATCAGGCTTCATTTTAGTTGTTTTTGATGCCAATCACTTCTGTTTTCATATACTTAATGCAGCAAAAAACAAGTAAATGCTAAGGAACCATGCCGTATTTATGGTATCGGGACAGGTAAGTACAAGCCTAATATTCAATAAACTAACACCAATATTTACTTGTGAAATGTATATTGCTTTAATTTTTGCTATGTTTGTGATTACTAACGTTGATACAACATTTTGAAAACAAACAAGAAGAAAATTATTAACGATCCTGTTTTTGGCTTCATTAATATCCGCTCCGAACTTGTCTTCGATTTAATTGAACATCCTTATTTTCAACGGTTACGCCGGATTAAGCAATTGGGCTTATCGTGTATGGTTTACCCGGGCGCCAATCACACCCGCTTCGAACATGCTTTGGGCGCCCTGCATTTGATGCGCTCTGCTATTGGTATCCTGAAAATGAAAGGGCTCGACATTTCGGACGAAGAAGCCGACGCTGTGTCGGTTGCCATCCTGTTGCACGACATTGGTCACGGGCCGTTTTCGCATGTTTTGGAAAGCACGCTTGTACCCGATGTTCACCACGAAAGCATTTCGCTGCTATTAATGGAAGAGCTGAACCGTCAGTTTGAAGGAAAGCTCGAGCTGGCGATCCGGATTTTTACGAACAATTACCACCGTCATTTTCTGCACCAGCTCGTGTCGAGCCAACTCGACATGGACAGACTCGACTACCTGAGCCGCGACAGCTTCTTTTCAGGAGTTTCGGAAGGAGTTATCGGTTCGGAGCGAATAATAAAAATGCTGAATGTGAAAAACGACGAGCTGGTGGTTGAATACAAAGGGATTTACTCGGTCGAAAATTTCCTGATTGCCCGCCGCCTGATGTACTGGCAGGTTTACCTGCACAAAACAGTTCTCTCTGCCGAGTATTTACTTATTAATGCGCTGGCCCGCGCCCGCGAACTGGTTCTGAAAAAGGTTGACTTGTTTGCCACGCCGGTTTTAAAAGTTTTTCTTGAATACCAGCTAACCCGCGAGGATTTCAGGAATAACAATGTAATTGCAGGACGCCCGACTCTCGATTTATTTACAAGTTTAGACGACAACGACATCATCGCTTCAATTAAAGAATGGCAAAACCACCCCGATTTCGTTCTGGCTTACCTGTCGCGTTGTATCATTAACCGGCGACTGTACAAAATCAAGATCAGCAAAAAACCTATTCCAGAGCACAAAGTTGCCAACCTGAAAGAACGAATATGTGCGCAATTTAAAGTTTGCGACGACCAAATGAATTATTTCCTGATAGCCGGAACCATATCAAACAGCGCGTACAACAAAGCTTCCAGCGAAAAAATTAATGTATTGTTTAAGAATAATAAAATGAACGACATAGCAGACGCATCAGACATTAACTTATCAGTTTTCTCTGAAACAGTAAGGAAATATTTCATCTGTTATCCGAAAGAATTGGACATTAAGTAATTTACACTATTTTTGCACGGCAAATTTTTAACGATTATGGAATTTAAAGCTCAAAGTATTGCTGATTTTCTGGGTGGTACGGTTGAAGGAGATCCCAATGCAATTGTATCGGATGTAGCAAAAATTGAAGAAGGCAAGCCCGGAACATTAGCATTTCTTTCCAACCCGAAATACAACAAATACCTATACGAAACAGAAGCATCCATTGTAATTATTAACCAAAACTTCGAGACGGAAGCTCCCGTTAAAACAACCCTGATACGAGTGCCCGATGCCTACAAGGCTTTCGCTTCGCTGCTTGAATTGTATCAACAAGCCAAAGGAAATAAAACCGGCATCGAAAACCCATCATTTATCGATTCTTCATCTCAAATTGGGAAGGACATATATGTGGGCGCTTTTGCCTACATTGGTAAAAATGTAAAAATAGGCAACTACGTAAAAATATATCCCCAGGTGTATATTGGCGACAACTCGGTTATCGGCGATGACACGGTTTTGTATGCCGGAGTAAAAATATACGAAAACACAAAAATTGGTCAGGCTTGCATTATCCATTCAGGAGCTGTTATTGGTGCCGACGGCTTTGGATTTGCGCCTACCGAAGATGGTACCTACAAGAAAATACCACAAGTTGGAAATGTAATTCTTGAAGATTGTGTTGAAATTGGCGCCAACACTACTGTTGATTGCGCAACGATGGGCTCGACCATTGTTCGGAAAGGTACAAAAATAGACAACCTGGTACAAATTGCACACAATGTGGAAGTTGGCGAAAATACAGTGATGGCTGCGCACACTGGCATTGCCGGATCAACCAAAGTTGGCCGAAATTGCATGTTTGGCGGACATGTTGGAATAGCAGGCCACATCACTATTGGTGATTATGTGAACATGGGCGCCATGTCGGGTGTTCACAGCAATATAAAACCAAACAAAACAGTTTTAGGCGCTCCGGCGATGGACATTGCCCAGGCAGCCAAGGTGTTTGCCGTTTTCAGAAACCTGCCAGGCTTACGCGACCAGGTAATTGAGTTGCAAAAACAAGTGAAACAACTCGCAAGTAAGCTTGAAGAATAATTAGCAATACGAATGACAGTTAAACAAAAAACATTAGCAAAAGAATTTTCTATTAGTGGCAAGGGGTTACATACTAACTGTTTGGTTAAAATGACCTTTAAGCCAGCACCTGTTAATCACGGCTTCAAATTTAAACGTGTCGATCTTGAAGGGCAACCCGTCATTCCGGCCACTGCCGAACATGTAGTCGATACATCGAGAGGCACCGTAATTGGAATCGGAAATGCAAGAATAAGTACATTGGAACACAGTCTGGCCGCTCTTACCGGGATGGATCTTGACAATGTACTGGTTGAAATTGACAACGAAGAAGTTCCGATCTTAGATGGCAGCTCGCGTTATTTCGTTGAAGCCATTGAACAAACCGGAATCGTTGAACAGGATGCCGACCGCGAATACTTTACGATTACCGAAAAAATAGTTTATAAAAACCCGAAAACAGGTTCCGAAATTATTGCTTTGCCCGATAATGACTATAACCTGAATATTTTAATCTCGTTCAACTCGTCGGTTTTAAACAATCAGTTTGCAACACTCGACGACCTGACGAACTTTAAAACGGACATTGCCCAATGCCGCACCTTCGTGTTCCTGCACGAATTGGAATTCCTTCTGAAAAACAACCTGGTAAGGGGCGGAGATCTAGACAATGCGATTGTAATTATGGACCGCATAGTTACCCAGGAAGAACTCGATCACATTGCAGATTTATTCAACCATAAGCATGTAGAGGTAAAACCGAAGGAAGGCATTTTGAACAACATCGACCTGCAATTTCCGAACGAATGCGCCCGGCATAAACTGCTCGATGTAATTGGCGACCTCACCCTGGCAGGAAAACGAATCAAAGGACGCATCATTGCCACCAAACCCGGGCACCAGGCTAATACCGAATTTGCAAAGATGCTGATCAAAGCTATTCGCAAAGAGGAATCGAAAGAAAAAGTCCCCGTTTACAATCCGAATGCACCCGTATTAATGGATGTGAACAAAATAAGGGAACTTCTTCCCCACCGCTTCCCCTTCCTGATGGTTGATAAAATTATCGACATCCAGAGCGACCACATCATTGGAATTAAAAATGTAACTGTAAACGAACCATTCTTCCAGGGACATTTTCCCGACGAACCTGTTATGCCGGGAGTATTACTTGTTGAAGGAATGGCCCAGGCCGGAGGAATTTTTGTTTTGCGTAACCTCGAAGGAAAATATTCGACCTATTTCCTGAAAATAGACAATGTAAAATTCAGGAAAAAAGTAGTTCCGGGCGATACCATTATCTTTAAAATTATCCTTACCGGCCCCATACGCAGGGGAATTGCAGAAATGCGAGGATTGTGCTACGTAGGCGACCAAATTGTTGCCGAAGGAGATTATATGGCCCAAATTGTAAAAGTAAATAATTAAGAAAATAGTCTAAAGATGAAACAACCATTAGCTTACGTACATCCGGAGGCGAGAGTCGCTGATAACGTTGTTATTGAACCATTTGTATCGATCGATAAAGATGTTGTTATTGGTGAAGGAACCCGCATCGGGTCGAGTGTTACCATAATGCCCGGTGTACGCATTGGCAAAAACTGTCGGATTTTTCCGGGGGCTGTAATTGGTGCCGAACCTCAGGACCTGAAATTCAGGGGCGAATATACTACCGTTGAAATTGGCGACAATACAACTATACGCGAATCGGTTACAATCAACCGAGGAACAGCTGCAAAAGGAAAAACCGTTGTTGGAAGTAATTGCTTGCTGATGGCATACGTGCATGTTGCCCACGATTGCGTTGTTGGCAACAATGTAATTTTGGTAAACAGCACCCAGTTAGCCGGCGAAGTGGTTATCGACGATTATGCTATCCTTGGCGGAATGTCGGCTGTACACCAGTTTGTTCATGTAGGGTCGCACGTTATGATTTCGGGCGGATCGCTCGTTCGTAAAGACGTTCCTCCATACATTAAAGCTGGCCGCGAGCCATTGGCTTACGTTGGAATCAACTCAATCGGCTTGCGCAGGCGCAACTATACCAACGAAAAAATTCGGGAAGTGCAGGAAATCTACCGCTACATCTACCAAAAAGGTTTGAACATCTCACAAGCGGTTGAAATCATCGAAGCCGAAATGCCAGCTTCGCCCGAACGCGACGAAGTGTTACTCTTTATTAAAGACTCGAAACGCGGAATTATTCGTGGTTACCTGCCCGATTAATTTCTGCGAAAAATATACCCAGATAAAAGCCCCGGATCGCGAAGATTCGGGGCTTTTTTGTTGAAGTGAATACAAATGTGCTACCAACAATTGGTAACATCATCAAGGCAAACGCATAGAAAATTTGCCCCGCACCAATTAATTTCCGTTGTGTTTTTCTGTTGAATTGCTGTATATTCGACATTGAATCAGTAAAAAATTTAATCGGATGCATCAAACAGGAAAAATAATCATCGGCATTGGACTTTTGCTCGTTGTAATTGGGGTAATTATGTATTTTGCCGGCGACAAGCTCAACTGGCTGGGGCGGCTTCCGGGCGATATTCGGGTTGAAAAAGAAAATTTCAGATTTTATGCGCCCATTACCACGATGATTCTGATTAGCGTGATCGTATCGATTCTTGTCCGGATTTTCCAGAAGTTTTTTTGAGCATTGGATAAAAGCACAATTATAAAAAACATTAATACAACAGCTTAAGCTATGAAGACTTTAAAACTTTGCTTTCTATCATTATCAATTCTGATTTTTGCATCATGCACAACTACAAAAATGCTAACCTCTGGGGTAAAACCCTTTGAAATAAAGGATCTACAGAAATTCGAAACAATATCGTACATGAGTCTCATTCAGAAAGGGAATATGGGCAAACACAACGATTCGGTTTCGAATGTATCCAGAACCATGTTTAACGAAGCATTGTCGTCATTTGGAGACAAAATTCCGCTTGCCAGCGAGATTAAAACTGATAATCTCAAATTGAAAAAAAGAATTGAAAAAGAAATAGAAACGTTAATAATCACTGCAAAAAATCAAAAAAAGATTGATGGATTGAAACTAACACCGGTTATCGATTCACTATTGGAAGCGAATGGGAAAAGATTCGGTTTACTAACCGTCACTTCAGGATTTACTCGCGAAAAAGGCAACTATGGAAAACAGGTAGCAAAAGGAGCGGCAATGGGGTTATTGACTCTTGGCATGGTCTATCAAACTCCCATTAAATCGAATTCAACAATTTATGCTATGATTGTTGACGCCAAAGAAAATAATGTTGCCTTCTACAAAAAATCGTTTGTCGAAGGTGAACCTTTAGACAAAAACTTATTGTCCAAACAAATCAAGAAGTTATTTGACGGATATTTCTGGATGAAAGAATAAAAATTTCAGGATTTTAATATGGAAATGAGAAAACTAAATCATCCGGTAAAACGCATTCTTATACATATCGCCAATCGGTATATATTTGTTCCCGATTTTGATCCGGTCGTTCTCGATAGACTCGATCTTCGGGAGCGAAACGATGTACGATTTCTGGCAGCGCACAAAATTACGGGGCAGCGTTTTTTCAAGCTCCTGAAACGAATGGCTGGCCAGTATTTTTTCGGTAGGCGTTACAATGCACTGGTAATCGCGCATGCCTTCGATGTACAAAATGTCGTTCAGGAAAACTTTGACCAGCTTGTAGCCCGATTTCACGAAAATATAGTCAACCGGCGTTAGCGCCAGCTGCGATGCTGCCTGTTGCCAGCTAATATAGTCGATGGCCTTGTTCACCGCCAGCATAAAACGGTCGAAAGTGTATGGCTTCAGCAGATAATCAGTAACGGCAAGTTCGAAAGCTTTGAGCGCATATTCGTTGTACGCCGTGGTGAAGATAACCTGAGTCTTTTCGATCATTTGTTCCACCATATCAATTCCGGTAATTCCGTCCATCTGTATATCCAGAAATATCAGATGAACGGAGTTGTTCTGAATAAACTCGATGGCTGCCGACGCCCGGTTAAAAGTTGCCACCAGTTGTAGTTGGGGCAACTTTCCGATAAAAGCTTTAAGCTTTTCAATAGCCAGCGGCTCGTCGTCAACGGCAATGCAATTAATTCTCATCCAATTCGAGCGTTAGTTCCACTTTAAACTGTTTATTGTCTTTCGTAATCGTAAAGGTATGCTTTTCAGGATAAATCAGCTCGAGGCGGCGTTTCACGATATTCAAACCTAATCCGCCAGCTATTGCCGTTGGCTTTCGGTATGCGTCGTACTCGTTGCTAATAATAAACTGAAGCCTGCTTTTTTCAATACTGATAGCGATACTGATGATGTTCTCCCCGTCCTTTACCGATGAATGTTTATAGGCATTTTCAATCAAAGGCAGAAACAACATCGGGGCAATGCGCAACTGTTCTGGTCGGCCAGTCAACCGGTATTGCAGGTAATTGTCGCCCGAAGTACGCAAGCGCAGCAAGTCGATATAATCTTCTATGTGTTTCAGCTCTTTCGCCAGGCCGATTTTCTCCACCTCTGCATCGTAAATCATGTAGCGCAAAATGGCACCCAGCTTGGCAATCGAACCCGAAGCCTTTTCGGTGTCGAAAGTCACCAGGTAATCGATATTGTTCAGCGTGTTGAACAGGAAATGCGGACTTACCTGCATCTTCAGCAAAGCCAGTTCGCTTTGCGTATTTTGCAGTAGCAAAGCTTGTTTCTCCTGTTCCAACCGGATGGAATCGGAAAACCTACGAAAAATAACAGCCAGAAAAATAACAATGACATGAGGAATAATTGAGCTGAGCACTTCCCATATTCCAAAACTCATGGCCGGGTAGGCAAAAAACAGCAACAGGAACAACAATCCCACAGCAAGTATCAGGTAGCGCGAAATACTTTTGCGAGCCCACCGAATACCGAAGAAAGTGGTGTAGAAAAAGATCAATCCCATCACCACTTCCAGCGATATCACGTAAAGCAGGTGATTTCCAAATTGTGCATCGGGTTTAGCCTGCAAGTATATTTTGCTCAGCATAAAAGCAAACGCCGCGAATACAATCCAGAAAAGCAGGTGTACCGAAATTTCAATCGACTTCTTCATACGTAAGCAAATTTAAGATTAAACCCGAAGAAATACATGAAAATCAAGCTCGTTTATAGCTGTGTAAATCAGAAAAACAGCGAAAAACATAAGCCAGAAAAATGAGAAATACGTGCGGTATAATGGAACTCATTACCTGCAACATCCCAAATTTCATGGCCGGGAAAGCAAAGAAGAGTGTTAGTGCAGCCAAAACAGCAACCAGGATAACGGTGTTGGTGTTGCTTTTTCCGGCCCAGGGCAAAGCTAAAAATGTAGTGTAGAAGAAAATAAATCCCATAATCACTTCAAGCGTAATCACATAAACCAAGTGAGCGGCAAACGGGGCATCGGGTTTAGCTTCGAGATAAAGCTTGCTTAACATCACCGCAAAAGCTGTAAATAAAACCCAGAAAAGCAGGTGGACTGAAATTTCAACTGATCGTTTCATGACTAAAAGTTTTAGAAGTTTAACATGAATCAAAGTTGCGCCGTCGTCAGTTCTCCTGAAAAAAAAATCTGCAAACCAGCCTGTTCGTTCGACGAAAAGTTTTGCAGGTGATTTAGGTATCCGATCTTCTTTGAAATGATCGAATCTCTCGCTAATTCAAAACCTTTCAGTCACTTAATTTGTTACTTTACCTTATCCAAATAAAAAACAATGATATCCAAATTATTCTCTCCGCTTACAATCAAAGATATTACGCTGAAAAACAGGATTACTATTTCGCCCATGTGTCAATACTCGGCAACTGATGGATTTGCAACCGACTGGCATCTTGTCCATTACGGAAGCCGTGCCGTTGGAGGTGCTGCGCTTATTATTCAAGAGGCAACAGCTGTTTCGCCTGAAGGCCGAATTAGTCCTGGCGATTTAGGTTTGTACAGCAACGAACACATCGAGAAGCTCATCCAAATAACTTCGTTCATTAGCCGCAACGGGTCTGTTCCCGGAATTCAGCTTGCCCACGCCGGAAGAAAGGCCAGTTGTGCTTTACCCTCGAGAGGAGGCAGACAACTAAAACCGGAAGAAGGCGGCTGGCAAACGCTTGGTCCTTCTGCCCTACCCTTCAATGCCGACGAGCAATTGCCTCTGGCTTTGGATTTGGCAGGAATTAAGAAGGTTATCGGCGATTTTAAAGCCGCTACCGAACGCGCATTAATTGCAGGATATAAGGTAATTGAAATCCACGCTGCACATGGTTATCTGCTGCACGAATTTCTTTCGCCGCTTAGCAACCAACGAACCGACGAATACGGCGGTAGCTTTGAAAACCGCATCCGCTTATTGCTCGAAGTTGTGGAGGCCGCCCAAAGCGTGTGGCCCGAAAACATGCCTCTGATGGTACGAATCTCGGCCACCGATTGGGTCGAAGGAGGCTGGAATATCGACGAATCGATAAAGCTTTCATCCATCCTCAAAGAAAAAGGAGTTGATCTGGTCGATTGCTCTTCGGGCGGATTGGTTTCGTTTGCAAAAATTCCGCTTTCGCCCGGCTACCAGGTTGCTCTTGCTGAACAGATTAAACACGAAACCGGAATTCTAACCGGAGCTGTTGGCTTAATTACCAATGCTGAACAAGCCGAAGAAATACTGGCAAATAACCGGGCCGACTTGATTTTGATTGCCCGCGAATCATTGCGCGACCCACAATTCCCTTTACATGCAGCACATGCTTTGGGCGATGATATTGATTGGCCTTTGCAGTATGTGCGGGCAAAAAGATAGCTTAATTAAACGGAGCATCGGGCACGCCATACGATCATCTGACTCGCCGTATTGACAGGATTTTTACCGGTTTGATCAAATATTGATCCTTATCTTTTTGGACGTGAATTTTATGAACAACATCCATCCCATCTGTCACTCGCCCAAAAGCAGCAAATCCCTGGCCGTCGGGGTTTCTTTTGCCGGCAAAATTGAGTTCAGGCTGGTCGCCCACACAAATCGAAAAGCTACTCGTTGCCGAATCGGGCGTATCGCGCGCCATTGACAATGTGCCATCGAGATGCTGAATCCCAGTCTGTCGTGTGGTTTCCATCTCAATTGGAGCAAACTCTTTACCTTCAGGAATATCGCCGCCCTGAACCACCTGTATTTTTATCTTCCGGTCTTTTTCGTTTTCAGGAGTACAAACCCGGAAGAAACTACTTTTGTCATAGAGCTTATTATCGACATACTTAAGAAAATTGGCAACTGTAACCGGCGCTTTATCGGCATAAAGTTCAACTTTAATATCGCCCAACTCTGTCTTTATCATACAATTTACCGTTTTCTGAGCAAAACTTCCAAGGCAGAAAACACATAGTAAAATGGTTAAAACATTGAATTTCATCCGAATATAATTTATTTTTACTGCCGGATGGAACTCGCATGTGAGATATTCATCCGTGTTTGTATTTAACGAACATGCTCGTTTCATTTCGTGTATTTTTTTGAATTTCGATAGAAGTAGAAAGGCAAAACCATTTTCGTGATTTTGCCTTTGTGTACTCATCTATTTTCGTGATTAATGTATATCTACATCGTAAGGAATGCGAGCCAATACACCTCGCTGCGAAACAACTCCGCGCATTTCCTGGTAATATTTGTAGCTTTCGCCCAACTCGTCTTTCATAAACTTAGCCTTTGCCGAACCGGTAAACTCCTTCATCAGTTCTTCAAACGGATCTTTTAGTTTAGGCAAATTCACAACCCTGTAAGTATCGAGCTTAGCCATTTTCTTTGCTAACTCAATCGCATCGGTAAGTCCGCCATACACATCAACCAGCTTTATTTCTTTGGCATTCGTAGCAGCCCAAACCCGGCCCTGGCCAATTTCATCAACAGCTGTTTTATCCATTTTGCGTCCTTCGGCAACATGCGAGATAAAGGTATCATAACCCGTCTCAATCATGTTTTGCATCAAATTGCGTTCAAATTCGGTCATTGGCCTTGTTACCGAAATCATATCCGAGTGGTCGTTTGTAGTAACAACATCCTGGGTTATGCCCAGCTTGTTCGAAAGCAGATTCTGGAAATTCGGGATCATGCCAAAAATACCGATCGAACCGGTAATTGTAGTCCGGTCGGCCATGATGGTATCGGCTGCACAGGCAATGTAATAGCCACCCGAAGCGGCCACATCGCCCATTGAGGCAATAACCGGTTTTGTTTTTGCGGCCAGTTTAACTTCGCGCCAAATAACATCGGAACCATAAGCACTTCCGCCTGGCGAATTGATGCGTAACACAATAGCACGAATCGACGAGTCGCGACGAGCTTCGCGAACAGATCTCGAAATCTCTTCCGAATTAATTCCGTCATCCGAAGCTGAGGCATCAATTTCTCCTGAAGCATAAATAACGGCAATTTTCTTTCGGGCTAAAGTTTTTACTTCTTTTATTTCAGGCACTTTGATGTACTTGTAAATATCGATGGCTTTAACATCATCTTTCTGGTCGGTTAATGTCAGCTTTTTCAAATCGTCGATAACCTGATCTTTATATTTCAGGCGGTCAACCAGGTTGCGTTCTTTGGCAAAATCGGCTTTACGGAAAGAAGCTACCATATCGGCTATCTTATTCAGTTCTGCTGTACTTATTTTGCGGGAAGCAGAAATATCGTCAAGCATTTCTTTCCAGATACTTTTGAGGTATGTTTCGGTTTGAAGCTTATTTTCAGGACTCATCTTGTCGAGAATATACGGTTCAACAGCCGATTTAAATTTACCATGACGGATAATCTGCATTTCAACACCCAGTTTTTCGAGCCCTTTTTTGTAGAAAGTGCGTTCTCCGCCCAAACCCCTGAAATCAATCGATCCCTGTGGGTTCAGAACAACCGAGTCGGCCACCGAAACCAGGTAATAGGCTTTTTGCGACATGTTTTCGCCATAAGCATAAATAAACTTTCCTGAAGTTTTAAAGTCTTTCAAAGCAGTTCTGATTTCTTCAATCGTACCAACGCCTGCGGCAATGTCAGTCGGATTCAGGTAAATGCCCAAAATATTGTGATCGTCCTTTGCCTTGCGGATACAATCGAGCATATCGTTCAATCCTACTGTTTTTTCACTTTCCAGGATGCCAAAGTTCAGCCCTTCAAACGGGTTCTTTTTAGCCCGGTCAACAATCTGGTGATCAAATTTTAAAAGCAAAACGCTGTTACTTTCGGCTTGCACGGTTTCGTCGGAGCTCGAAACCAGAGCAGAAATAACGCCAATGAAAATAAAAAGGAGCAAAACTCCTGCAACAATAACACCAACAATTGATGCGAGCGTAAATTTTAAAAACTGCTTCATATGTATTTTCTTCAATTAGTTTGTTTCGAATAAAATGTACAATAGATTTGTACGAAAATAGTGTTTTTGTTACACATTTCGATTGGTTATGATTGAACTTTACATACTATTAGGAGGAAATTTGGGTGATAAACAACTGATTTTTTCTGAAACCAGGAAACGACTTGCCGGGCAGCTTGGCACCATAAGCCGCCAGTCGGCCATATACGAAACTGAGCCTTGGGGATTTGAATCGAACGATATGTTTTGGAATCAAGCTCTTGAAATTAAAACCGAACTCACACCCGAACAAGTTTTGACCCAAACACGCGCAATTGAAAACGAGTTGGGTAGAATCAGAAAGGAAAAGCAGTACGATTCGCGCCTAATTGACATTGACATTCTGTTTTTTGGCAACCGGATAATTGATACCAAAAACCTGGTTATTCCCCATCCGCGTATTCAGGACCGCAAGTTTGTTTTGGTTCCGCTCGCCGAAATTGCTTCGGAGCTTGTTCATCCGGTTTTTCAAAAAACCATCGAACAGCTAATCGACGAATGCACCGATCAGCTATCGGTTAAAAAACTCACAACTCACAACTCATAGTTTTCATGCGCGCTTCATTTCAGAAATATACGCTTCAGTTTAAACAAGCCTCGGGTACTTCGCGGGGAGTTTACACCGCGCGCGACACCTGGTTTATTTTTCTTACCGATGGCATAAATACCGGCATAGGCGAGTGTGCCCCGCTACCCGATTTGAGCCTCGAAAGCCCGAAAAAGATGAACGCTAAACTGTTGCAGGCATGCGAACAAATCGACTATTTTATTGGCAATCAGTTGGAATTAAGCAATTGGCCATCCATAAAATTTGGAATTGAAACCGCGCTACTCGATTTTAAAAATGGCGGCACGAAAGAGCTTTTTCCCTCAGCATTCACTCGTGGCGAAAAGGGAATCCCAATTAACGGGTTGATTTGGATGGGTTCTCCTGAATTTATGAAGCAGCAAATTAAGGCGAAGCTTGAGGCTGGTTTTCATTGCATAAAAATGAAAATTGGCGCACTCGATTTTGAAACTGAATTCGAATTGCTGAAAGGCATTCGCAAAGAGTTTTCTCCTGATGATATTACGCTCAGGGTGGATGCCAATTGCGCCTTCTCCTATAAAACAGCACTCGAAAACCTAAAACGCTTGTCCGACCTGAATATTCACTCCATCGAGCAACCCATTGAAACCGGTCGTTGGCTGGAATTGGCTGATTTGTGCTGCCAGTCGCCTGTCCCTATTGCGCTCGACGAAGAGCTCATTTATATAACCAATGCGAAAGAAAAACAGCGATTGCTCGAAACCGTCCATCCGGCTTATTTAATTCTGAAGCCGAGCTTGCACGGCGGATTTAGCGGCTGCGAAAACTGGATTGAATTGGCAGAAAAGAACGATTGTGGCTGGTGGATCACCTCGGCGCTCGAATCGAATATTGGGCTGAACGCCATTGCCCAATGGACATACCATATTCAGGCAAAGAACGAGCAAGGTTTGGGAACAGGCCAGCTTTTCACCAATAACTTCGATTCGCCGCTGGAAGTTGCAGGCGAGCAATTGTGGTTTAGACCCGAACAAAAGTGGAATTTGGAAAACCTCTTGGAAGAACAGAAAGACAACGATTTTTAATTGAATTTGAGAATGCGAACAGACAAACTCATCGTACTCAATGGAAAGGAAATAGGTTTCGGCGAAATTGCAGAATTGATTAACCACACAGTTCTTGCAACCTGGGAACAGGAACTGTATATATTTCTGGACGAATGGTTTTCGGACTCGACATTCGTTCTGGCGCAAACATCGGGTAGCACCGGCGAGCCCAAAACCATAGAACTACCCAAATCGATCATGCGCAAAAGCGCTGAGCGAACCATCGAATATTTTAACCTTCAGAATACCGATGAACTTTTACTGAGCCTTCCATGCCGGTACATTGCCGGTAAAATGATGGTTGTACGCGCAATTGTTGGACAAATGAATCTGGTAACCGTTGATCCTTCAACCGACTTTCGCTTTCTGAAAAACGATGTGTTCGATTTCGGCGCTCTGGTTCCCAATCAAGTTTCTAAAATTTTGGAACAGCCTTCAGGAGTGCATAAACTTCAAAATATCAGGAATTTGCTCATTGGCGGATCGGCAGTTTCCGCTGAACTTGAAAAACAAATTGAGTCGTTCAATAGCCGGATTGTTTCAACCTATGGAATGACTGAAACTGCTTCGCACATTGCCATTCGCGAGCTTTCGGGCCCGGCGAAATCCGATTTTTACCACTGCTTACCCGGAATAACGGTGAGCCTTCAGGAAAATGGATGTCTGAAAATTCATCTTCCAGAATTTAGGGAGGCGCTGAAAACAAATGATTTAGCCGAACTTCAGTCCAGCACATCCTTTCGTATTTTGGGCCGGGCCGATTTTGTCATCATATCAGGAGGAGTGAAATATTCGCCCGAAAACATTGAGCGAAAACTTGAAAAATTTATTGCTGAACCGTTCGCAATTTCGTCGGTTCGCGACCCAAAACTTGGTGAAAAGATTGTTCTCATTTTAAATTGTATTCCGTTTGACACAACTAATCTGGAAGAAAAAATAAGATCTTCCCTCCCTGTTTTCGAACGCCCTAAAGCCTTCTTTTTCCTGGAACAATTTCCAATGACCGAAAGCGGCAAAATCAAACGAAAAGAACTGAAGCAATTGATGCAAAATCAAGCTTAAGAAGTTGACACTTGTGATCAGGAAAAATTAATTCAGAAGTTAAACAGGCTTTTTGTTTGGTTTTATCTCGATTTTTCCTGAAATTTAATCGCAAAAAAACAACCAGGAATAATGGACATTTTTATCAGTATATGGAAATCGATGCCCAGTTTGGTGACCATCCTTTACTTTCTGACCGTTGTTTTTATTGCTATTCTTATTATTCTTCAAAACCGAAATCCAGAGAAAACAATCAGTTGGATATTGGTATTGGTTTTACTACCATTCGCCGGAGTTATTATTTACCTGTTTTTTGGGCAGGAGTACCGCAAAACCAAAATGTTCTCAAGAAAAGGGTTGAAAGACCTGGAACGGCTACGTAATTTAACGATGGAGCAACTCGATAATCTGACGACCAGCAATTTTGAAACCAGCGAAAAACTAAAGTCTAAAAAGAAGCTGATGAACCTTTTGCTGAGTAACTCGAATGCCATTTTAACCAACGACAATGAAGTGCAGATTTTGCAAAACGGAGAAGAAACTTTTCCCGAAATCTTTAAAACCATTGAACAGGCTAAACACCACATTCATCTCGAATATTACATTATTGAAAATGATAAAATAGGAAACCAGCTGCGCGAATTGCTCATTAAAAAAGCAAGAGAAGGCGTTAAAGTCCGGTTAATTTTTGATGATGTGGGTAGTTGGAAGCTGAGGAAAAGGTTCATTCGTTCGATGTCTGATGCCGGAGTCCAGGTCGATTGTTTTATGAAAGTTCGCTTTCCGATGCTCACATCGCGGGTAAACTACCGTAACCATCGGAAAATAATTATCGTTGACGGCGAAATTGGTTTTGTTGGCGGTTTGAATTTTGCCGACCGCTACTTGTATGGAATACCCGACATCGGATCGTGGCGGGATACTCACCTCAAAGTAGTTGGAGGTGGAGCAACAGCCATGCAGATTATTTTCATGGCCGACTGGTATTTTGTTTCAAAAGAAATACTGAAAGGCGACGAATATTTTCATCCGTTTAAATCGGGAAATGGTAAATTGGTGCAAATGACAGCCAGCGGCCCCGATTCAGATTGGGAAAGCATAAGCCACGCCTATTTTTCAGCCATATCATCGGCAAACGAGTATGTTTACATTTCAACCCCTTACCTGATGCCGACCACCGACATTGTAACCGCCCTGAAAACTTCGGCACTGGGCGGAATCGACGTGCGAATAATTGTTCCGGGACTTTCAGATGCCATAACGCCGAAATGGAGCACCAACTCGTATGTAGAAGAACTGCTCGAAGCTGGCGTGAAGGTATATTTCTATAAAGCCGGATTTACTCACAGCAAAGTAATTGTTACAGATGGCATTTTTTCGTCGGTTGGCACAGCAAACCTCGATTTCCGCAGCCTGGAAACCAACTTTGAAGTAAATGCCATGATTTACGACGAAGAAATTGCACAAATTTTAACTCAACAATTTCTTGATGATCAGCAAAAAAGTGAGTTGATTCTTTTGAATGAATGGAAGAAACGCCCCCACATAAATAAAATAAAAGAGTCGTTTTCGCGCATTCTGAGCCCAATGCTTTAATTTTCAAGTCGATTACTGCTGCACTTTTGTCATTTATAACTAATTTTCAGGGTATTTTTTCTGAAAACTGTCTCTTTGATGAAAACTAATTAATCAATGAGCTATGAACAGAAAAGAATTTTTTAAAGGATCGCTGGCCCTTGGAGCATGTGCAGGCTGCTTTTTATTACCAACCTCAACGATGGCCGCATCGCCCGAAACAATTTCCGAAGAAAATGAAAAATACAAAGCTTTACTCCAGGAAAAAGAATTTATCCAGAACTGGCTTTCTGATTTGATCGAAACCATTGACAATGAATTAGATCAGGAAACAAAGGTTAAATTACTGGCAGGATGTGGCCGCGGTTGTTTTAACCGCTTCAAGTTTAAAAGCGATATTGCCGAGCAAGGGAAAGGCGATTTAAACAAACTGATTGAAGCCTACAAACACAATTTTGAGGTTTGGAAAGAAGGCAACAAAGTACACATCAGGTATGGCGAAGTTTCAAAAGGTTGCTATTGCCCGGCAGCAAAATACCGTCCGGCAAAACCCAACGACATTCACTGTGAATGTACCAGAGCCACCCACCAAACAATTTTCGAAACAGCATTAGGTAGGCCAGTTGATGTAAAGATTCTGGAATCAGTCCGCCGGGGAAATAAAACCTGTCATTTTATAGCGACCGTATAATTTCAGAACAAGCCGGACTTTATTTGTTGTCAATTTAAAATGATTTAAATTTTATTGAATTTAAATCAAGGAATTAATTTTAATCATAATTTGGCAATTAGTTTTGATCTTTGTAAATTTATAGCAATCAATAATCACAAATTTTCCATCCATGCTAATCAAAACATTTGCCAGCGCGGTCCACGGGATTAATGCAACAACCATTACCATTGAAACAGAAATCTCTCAGGGAATAAAGTTTTTTATGGTTGGGCTGCCTGATAACGCTGTTAAGGAAAGCCAACAACGAATTGAGTCAGCAATGCGGCTTAATAACTACAAGTGGCCACATAAAAAAGTAGTAATAAACATGGCACCAGCCGATATTCGAAAAGAGGGCTCGGCTTACGATTTACCTATTGCAATTGCCATATTAGCTGCAAATGAGCAGATTGTTACCGATAAAGTGGCAAATTACATGATGGTTGGCGAACTGTCGCTCGATGGGACTTTACAGCCGGTTAAAGGTGCATTACCCATTGCTATTAAAGCGCGTGAAGAAGGGTTTGAAGGTTTTATTTTACCCAAACAGAATGCGCGTGAAGCGGCAGTCGTTGATACTTTAAAAATTTATGGTGTTGAAAGCCTGAAGGAGGTGATCGATTTTTTCAACGGTGAAACCGAATTGGAGCAAACGATTGTCAATACCCGCGAAGAATTTTTCTCGAAGGTAAATGAATGCGATGTGGACTTTTCTGACGTCAAAGGTCAGGAAAACGTAAAACGGGCGTTGGAAATTGCTGCTGCCGGTGGACATAACATCATCATGATTGGTCCGCCTGGGGCCGGGAAGACGATGTTGGCCAAGCGAATCCCTACCATTTTGCCACCGTTCACTTTGCGCGAGGCACTTGAAACAACAAAAATACACTCGGTCGTTGGGAAAATCGATAAAGACACTTCGCTAATGACCCAGCGGCCATTCCGGTCACCACACCATACAATATCTGATGTAGCACTCGTAGGCGGAGGAGCGTTTCCGCAACCAGGGGAAATTAGCCTCGCCCACAATGGTGTTTTATTTCTTGATGAACTTCCCGAATTTAAACGGCAGGTTCTCGAAGTAATGCGCCAACCACTCGAAGATCGTTTGATTACCATTTCGCGCGCCAAATTCTCGGTGGAATACCCAGCTTCGTTTATGCTCGTAACTTCCATGAACCCCTGCCCTTGCGGCTATTACAATCACCCATCAAAAGAATGTGTGTGCGCTCCGGGTATGGTTGCCAAATACCTCAACAAAATTTCTGGACCATTATTGGATCGCATCGACATTCATCTGGAAGTTGTTCCGGTTCCGTTCAAAAAGCTTTCAGAGCAAGCTCCGACTGAGCCCAGTTCGGCTATTCGCGATCGGGTAATTCGTGCGCGAGAGATACAGTCGCAACGATTTCACGATAGCGAAGGTGTCTTCTGTAATGCACAAATGTCGTCAAAAATGATCAGACAATATGTTGATTTGGATGAAACCAGTAATACCTTGCTCAAGAATGCAATGGAAAGATTGGGTTTATCAGCCAGAGCCTACGACCGTATCCTGAAAGTGTCGCGAACAATAGCCGATTTGGAAGGGAGCGAACGCGTGGAAAGTCATCACCTTTCTGAAGCGATCCAGTACCGCAGCCTTGACCGTGAAAACTGGGGAGGATAAGAAAGAATCTTGAATAATTCAATATTGATGATAAATACCATCAATAAGCACTATTTTATGCCTTAATGATGGAAAAAATAGACAAAAATAAATTTTAATAAATGAAAAAATCCAAAAAATAAATTTATATTTGTAGGGAAAAACCATCAATAATATTCAAAACAGAAGGTAGTGATGGAAAATATCAACATAAATTGGAATGAATTAAGCGACAATGCCGTTTTAGAGCAAATTGGCCGCTTTGTACAGCAATCGCGTTTGAAGCAAAATAAAAGTCAGCAACAAATTGCCAATGCAGCAGGAGTAAACCGTAGTACCCTTAGCCAAATAGAGAATGGTAAAGGCGGAACACTCATTTCCCTGATCCAGATTTTACGAGTGCTTGGCCAAATGTCGTTTGTAAAAGTGTTTCAGGTTGAAGACCGGCCGAGTCCGATGTACCTGGCAACGCTCGAATTGAAGAAGCGCAAGCGTGCCCGAAACACGAAAGGGCCTAAACCTTATGAATTACCCGACTGGTAATGATTGAAAATGCTTTTATATCGATTTGGGGCAAGCGGATTGGTGCCATACACTGGAGCGCGGAATCGGGAGTTGCGGATTTCGAGTTCGATGCCGGATTTTTGCGCTATGGGCTTGATGTTTCGCCTTTAAAAATGCCGTTGTCACAAGCACGAGGAACTGTTTTTTCGTTTCCTGAACTGGCCGGAAGCAAAACATTTAAAGGTCTGCCCGGGTTGTTGGCCGATGTATTGCCCGACCGCTACGGAAGCGCCCTGATTGATGCCTGGTTGGCGCGGGTCGGTCGTCCTTCAGGAAGTATGAATCCGGTGGAATTGCTTTGTTTTACCGGAAAGCGGGGAATGGGTGCGTTGGAGTTTGAGCCGGTGATTCCGCCATCGGCCAATCAGTCATCGAAAGTCGAAATCAGCAGTTTGGTGGATGTGGCTCAGCAAATCTTAACAGGCAGAGAATCGTTTACTACTGACATGTCGCATGATGAGCAAAAAGCACTTTCTGATATTCTGAAAATTGGAACTTCGGCCGGGGGAGCTCGTGCAAAAGCGATTGTGGCATGGAATGCCGAAACTGGTGAAGTTCGCTCAGGGCAAGCCGATGCGCCGGAAGGTTTTTCACACTGGCTGCTCAAATTCGATGGTGTTGACGATGCCCAGTTTGGCGCTACTTATGGCTATGGGCGTGTGGAAATGGCCTATTACCTGATGGCCGTCGCCTGTGGCATTGAAATGACCGCGTGCCGCCTGATTGAAGAAAATGGCCGGGCACATTTCATGACACGCCGATTCGACCGCCCTACCGGAAGTGCCAAGTTGCATGTGCAGACGTTTTGTGCCATGATGCACTACGATTTCAACGACATTTACTCATACAGCTACGAGCAGTTGTTCCAAACCATGCGTGCGCTGCGGCTGACTTATCCCGAAGCCGAGCAAATGTATCGCCGGATGGTGTTTAACGTGATGGCTCAAAACTGTGACGACCATACCAAAAACTTCGCTTTTATAATGAACCCGCAAGGTGAATGGCGGCTGGCCCCGGCTTACGATGTTTGCCATGCTTACCGTCCAGGAAGCGCCTGGGTAAGCCAACACGCGCTGAGCATAAATGGCAAACGCCAAGGAATTACCCGTGACGATTTACTGGAAGTTGGCCGACAAATGAATGTAAAAAAAGCACCTGCCATTGTTCAGCAAATTGCTGAAACAGTTGCCAAATGGCGTGAGTTTGCCGAACAGGTAAAGGTGGAAGCGAATTTAAGGGATGCAATTGGCGAGACACTAGTGATTTTGTAAAGTTGATTAAAACGACATTGATATGAATAATTCAGAAGATGCTTTAGTTATTCCGGACGAAATAATTCTTAGCAAAATATACTATGTGCGGAATTTAAAGGTAATGATCGATAGCGATTTGGCTGAACTTTATGGTGTTGAAACTAAAGTCCTGAAACAGCAGGTGAAAAGGAATATTGATCGGTTTCCTGAAGACTTCATGTTTGAATTGACCAATGAAGAGTTTGCCAACTTGAGGTCACAAATTGTGACCTCAAGTTGGGGAGGTGCACGATACCTTCCAATGGTATTTACAGAGCAAGGAGTGGCAATGCTTTCCAGTGTTTTAAGGAGTAAGCAAGCAATCAAAGTAAACATTCAGATCATGCGGATTTTCACAAAGATTCGTCAATTGCTTGCAGATAATTTAAGTGTTCGTATTGAAATTGAAGAGATTAAAAAGAAACTGGCGAATCAGGACAAAAACATTAAACTGGTATTCAACTACTTGGACGAACTCATTGAAAGACAAGAAAATCCAGAATCTCGCAGGGAAATTGGGTTTAAAAGAAATCGGGAATAGCTTTTACCATGCCCCGCAACTCCTATTTTCAATTCAAGCTATTTCGCATCGTTCAGGAACGGTCGGCCATGAAAGTGGGCATGGATGGCGTTTTGCTAGGCGCCTGGGCCGATACTTCAGGAGCTGAACGCATTTTGGATATTGGCACCGGCACCGGACTGGTTGCGTTGATGCTGTCCCAGAAAAATGCTTCGGCACGAATCGATGCCATCGAAATTGACCGCGATGCCTGCGAAGAAGCGGTTTTTAATGTACTACAGTCGGATTGGAGCGACCGAATTAATTTGTTTTGCCAATCGTTTCAAGAATTTGCGACCGAAACTGAAAATAAATACGATTTGATTGTGAGCAATCCACCGTTTTTCAGCAATGGCGTAAAAGCTCCTGACAAAACCCGCGCTCAGGCCCGCCATGCCGATGCTTTGCCACTCGATGTTTTGATATCAGAAGCAGCAAATTTGCTTCAGGAAAATGGGCGAATTGACTTGATTTTACCCATCGAACAGCTTCAGTATGTACAAAATATAGCTGAAATAAACGGGCTTTTTCTTGCTCGTTTGTGCCGCGTAAAACCCAATCCGGTAAAGCCCGACTTCCGAATTTTGGTTGAATTAGCCAATGGACCAGTCGCCTGTCACGAGGAAACCCTAATGATAGAGTTCGAAAAACACCACGATTATACCTCCGAATACCGCGAACTGACTAAAGATTTTTATCTCAAGTTTTAATTTCGATTCCTCATCAAATTTTTCGATCAAACAAAACGCGGCTCAGCCCGTTAGTTTCGCAAATGTTATTTCTAAATCAGAATAAAAGACTTAAATGTCTTAAATAGAGAAAATAATTAACTTTGCATCCAAATTTTACAAGCCATGATGAGTTTTATTAAACCTGAAATAAAGATTGACGAGAGCTTCTACAAAGTAGAAGAAATCAGGCAGTTGACCGACGAAACATTCTCGCTGAAGTTACCCAAGGCACGCTTTGCTTTTAAAGCCGGACAGCACATTTCGCTGGGCATAAAGGGCGATTACCAGAGCCGCGAATATTCAATTTACAGCGGCGCCAACGACCAAAATCTGGAAGTTTTGGTGAAAGAAGTGGAGAATGGCTATTTCACGCCGAAACTCCGGAAGCTAAAAACCGGCGATTTGGTGGAAGTGCATGGCCCGTTTGGCAAATTTGGCATCGAGCCGAAAGATGCTGAGAACGGCAAATTTGTGTTTATTGCCAGCGGAACCGGCATTGCGCCTTTCCGCAGCATGGTTCGCACCTATCCTGAATTGGATTACACGCTGATTCACGGCGTGCGCTATTCGACAGAAGCCTACGACAAACATGAATATGCCGATGATCGCTACATTTTATGCTCGAGCCGAGACAAAAAAGGCACTTACAATGGTCGTTTGACCGGTTATCTGAAAGGCTGCACATTTGCTCCTGAAACGCATTTTTACCTCTGCGGAAACAGCGACATGATTTTCGATGCCCTCGAAATCCTGAAAGACAAAGGTTTCGAGCGCGACCAAATCCATTGCGAAGTATATTTTTAGAAAAAAATAACCACATAGACACATAGAACACATAGGATTTTATTCAATTCAGGTTCAATATCAATTCTCAATTGGTTTTTTGAAAATTTTCTAATATGACCTATGTGACTATGTGGTTTTATAAAATATATCCATGAAATACCACCTGATTACATTGGGTTGCCAGATGAACCTGTCGGACAGCGAGCGTGTGGCCGCCGTGCTTGAGAGCATGGGTTACGAGCGCACGGAGAACGAGGAAGAGGCGAATCTGCTCGGCATGTTGGCTTGTTCGGTGCGGCAAAAACCCATCGACAAGGTGTACAACAAAATTGCCCAGTGGAACCGCTGGAAAAACAAACGCAACCTGATCACGTTCGTGTCGGGCTGCATATTGCCTGCCGACAAGGAGAAATTCCTGAAGTCGTTCGACCTAATTTTCCAAATGAGCGAACTGGGGCAACTGCCTCAAATGATTCGGGAATATGGTATTGTGACTCCGGCCATGCTGAAGGAAACCCGTCCGGTGATGCCTAAAAACGAGCACATTGCCGAAATGTGGCACATCAAACCTAAGTACCAGTCCACCTACGAAGCTTTTGTACCCATCCAGAATGGTTGCGACAAGTTTTGTACGTTTTGTGCTGTTCCGTACACCCGTGGCCGTGAGGTTTCGCGCCCTTCAGCAGAAATTATTGACGAGGTGCGTCATTTAGTAAATCAGGGCTACAAATCCATCACGCTTTTAGGCCAGAATGTCAATTCGTATGGTCTCGACAAAAACGGGGAGGAAGTCAATTTTGCTGAATTGCTTCGCCAGATTGGCGAGTTTGGGAAAACTTCAGGAGAAGAATTTTGGGTGTATTTCACCTCGCCACATCCGCAGGACATGAGTCGCGATGTGATTGAAGTAATTGCCCAATACGATTGCCTGGCCAAGCAAATACACCTGCCTATGCAGAGTGGCGACGAGCGCGTGCTGATTAAAATGAACCGCCGCCATTCGATGGACAAATACCGTCGCATTGTGGCAGATATTCGCGAACTGCTTCCAACATCCACGCTGTTTACCGACATCATTGTTGGTTTTACCAGCGAGGGCGAAGCCGAATTTCAGAATACCATTTCTGCGATGAACGAGTTTCGGTTTAACATGGCCTACATTGCCATGTATTCGCCACGCCCCGGAGCAGCTAGTTACCGCTGGGAAAACGAGGTTTCGCAGGAAGATAAAAAAGACCGCCATCACCGCCTTTCGGAGGTTTTAAAGGTGCATTCGCGCGAATACAACGAAACACTGGTGGGCAAAACCGTTCGTGTTTTGGTTAACGGAACCGACCGCAAAACAGGCTTTTCAACCGGACTTACCGAAGGAAAAATCAATGTCCGACTCGATCATTTCGATGCCGCACTGATGGGAAAAATTGTTGACGTGAAAATTACTTCGGCAGCAAATTTTTCGCTAAGCGGAGAACTTCTGGAAGTGTTCAGTCTCAGTAATCAGTAATTAAAAAATTCGTGGTCAAAGTATCCTTTGCCGTCACATTTATGTGACGGACATGAAATGCAAGAAAATAAACGCCGCAATGTAAATCCTGAAAATAGAACAGTGAATCAAAATCATATCAAAAAAGTCGCGTTTAAAACCCTCGGTTGTCGGTTGAATCAGTACGAAACCGATGCGCTGGTGACCGATTTTAGTTCGGCCGGTTATCAATTGGTTGAGATGAATCAGTCGCCAGATGTGGTGGTGGTGAATACCTGCACGGTGACCAACCAAAGCGACCAGAAATCGCGGACAACCATCAGTCAGGCAGCACGCACAAATAACAATGCGGTTGTGGTTGTTACCGGCTGCATGGCCAATAATTTCAAGGAAAAGCTGGAATCACAGGACAACATTACTTTCGTGGTTGAGAACAGCCGCAAAAGCTCCATTCTTTCGTTGGTCGATGCCCATTTTTCAGGAGAAATACTTCACCCCAACCAGTTGCCTCAGGATGTTTTTCGCTACGAGCCGGTGCGCCAAAGTTTGCACACCCGCAGCGCTGTGAAAATTCAGGATGGCTGCGACAATTTCTGCACGTTTTGCATCATCCCGATGGTGCGTGGCCGCGCCGTTTCGCGTTCGGTTGAGAGTGTGCTCGAAAATGTGAGAAAAACCATCGACAATGGCTTCAGGGAAATTGTCGTAACCGGCGTCAACATTGGCCGGTACGAATACGAGGGCTATCGTTTCGAAGATCTTTTAGAGAAAATTCTGGAGGTCCCGGGCGATTTCCGAGTGCGTATTTCGTCGCTCGAACCTGATGGTTTTGGCGACCGTTTTGTGGAGCTTTTTCAGCACCCAAAACTAATGCCGCACCTGCATTTGTGCCTGCAAAGCGGGTCGGACAAAACGCTATTGCGGATGCGCCGCATGTATGACGTGGCTCAGTTCCGCAAAACAGTTAACCGGTTCCGCTCGGTTTATCCTGATTTCAATTTCACCACCGATATCATTGTTGGCTTTCCGGGCGAAACGGAGGAGGAATTTCAGGAAACACTGATGGCCGTGCGCGAATTTAATTTCAGCCATGTGCACACGTTCAAATATTCGGTGCGAAAAGGTACCCGCGCCGAACGGCTCGAAAATCATGTTCCGGAGAAAGTGAAGAATGCCAGGTCATTGCAAGTCAGGCAACTTTCGGAGAAGAACCGATTGAAATTTCTAAAAGCCTTTGTTGGAAAGGAACAGCAGGTGCTAATTGAAAAGATTGTGCAGGGAACTGCGCACGGGTACGGCGAGAGTTATGTGCCGGTTCGTTTCAAGGCAGATGGCGCTCAAAAAAACACGGTATGCCGGGTGAAATTGCTTGATTTGAAAGGCGAAGGCGAAAATATGTATTTAATTGGTGAAATCATTTAAGCCACAAAAGACAGGCAAATTTTGTCAATTGCAATTGACAATTCCACACTGTTTTTGGAAAGTCAAAACGACAAAATCACACCATTTTTCCCATTCTCAAATTTAATATGACTCAAAAATATTGATAACGACACGGTTTGTCAGTTGCTGGGGTTTTCTTTGTAAAAAGCCTTGATGAAATTATTGTTTGTTAAAGTCTTTGTTTTACATTTATCAAAACCAAAAATCAAAACCATGGCAAACTTTTATTGTGAATATTGCGGAACAAGTTCATCCAGTGTTTCAAGTTTAACTTCAAATTCATGTGTAAGGCACCCCAATGGCGCTAATAAAGGGAAACATAAGCTATACGAAGGAGCAGAAAAATCTCAATACGTGTGCAAATACTGTGGAACAAAATCTTCAAGAATTTCAAGCTTAACTTCAAATTCGTGTTTGAGGCACCCGAATGGTCATAACAAAGGCAGACACTCTCCGGCCTTATGAATTTGTAATCATCTATTTTAAACCATTTGATATTTGCCTAAATCAATGAACATGAAAGACCTACAGAACTTATTAAATCAAGTTGCAATAATCACTAAAAAGAATGCTGAATTTCTTGATGCGACAGGTGCCCGCTTTAATATTTTTCGAATAACAGGTGTGAATCACTATGAAAATACCCACTCTGCAATACTAGCAGAATTGCTAAATCCGAGAGGGACACATGGGTTAAAGGAAAAGTTCTTGAAAGCTTTTTGCGATCGAATTGTACTCACTAGTGAGATTAGAGATCTAGATTGTGAAAAAGCACTTGTAGTAACTGAGGCTCATACCGAAGATGGCAGGATTGATATTCTAATTAAAGACAATAAAGGTCGTGCGATTATTATCGAAAACAAAATATATGCGAGTGACCAGAATGAACAATTAAAGAGGTATCATTCTCATGCTGAGAGGCAATACGGTGAAAAATTTCAAATTTTTTATTTAACTCTTGATGGGAAAATGGCATCAGATAATAGTGGAGGAGGGATTAAATACACCCCTATTTCTTATGCTAAAGATATTATTGGTTGGCTCGAAGAATGTATCAATCTAGCTGCCCGATTCCCATTGGTCCGTGAAACAATCAGTCAGTATATCAATCACATAAATCAATTGACTAATCAAGACATCGCAATGAATAATAAATCAGAATTACTAGAATTATTGTCAAAGCCAGAAAATTTAGAAGCTGCTTTCATAATTGCTGAAAATGTAACTTCTATAAAGCTTGACCTGGTAAAGAAAATGGCTGAAACAATTGCACAGGAATGTGGAGTCAAATATGAAGTAAGTCAAGATGGAGTGGGAATAGGATTTTATAAAGAGGAGTGGGAAAAGAATGCTGGAGTTTGGTTTGCAGAGGACAAAGGAAATACGTATTATGCCATCAAGAATGCGGATGCCAGAAATGGGAAAGCAGTTCTACAAAATCAGATTGCAGAACTATTTAATCTAAAGCCAATCCCACATGATCCTTTTGGTTATGGATATGTTTGTGAAGAACATTGGAAAAACAACAAGCAACTTTATGCACAAATTGCCGATGGAACTTTCGGTCAAAAATATATTTTGCCAAATCTGTGTAAAGTATTGGAATACCTTAGTAAACATCCTGAAATCGAAGGTAAATTGATAAAAGCATAATGTTAGATAGTTTATTTTTATGATCTCGGTGGAAGCGACACATCATGTCGCTTCCACTTTTTACCTTTGCCAGAAACTTAAAACAATGGCAACACCTGAAGAACTGAACGAAATGGCCAAACAACTAAACGAAATGCTGAATGCAGAGCAGATCGATTCTGCAAAGTTGGAAAAGGTCTGCAATGCGTGGCAAAATCAAACAAACATCCGGTTCAGACTTGTGGATCTCGAATATTACAACGAAGAAAGGCTGAATACAATAACTGAAGAAAAAATTGCATTCGTTAAAGCACAAAACTTTGAAGGTGCGGCCAACAAGCGGGAAATTGAAAAGAAATTTATCAAGCATGTTGAGTTTAAAAAAGAACTCGAAATTGAAAATTCCGCTTTTCATTTTGAGGCTGTAAACTGAACTCTGTCTAATACAAAAAAACCTTTATACTTGTATTGGATGGAAACAGCAATTATGAATGAAGAATACAAGGCCATGCAGGCCAAAGCCCTTGAGCAATTACGTTCGGGCCAGTCGTTAACAGGAAAAGACGGAGCTTTTGCTCCACTTTTAAAACAGTTTATAGAAACTGCCCTTGCCGCCGAGATGGCAGGTCATTTGGATGAAAATGAGCGAAGTAAAGGCAATAAGCTCAATGGGAAAGGGCGCAAAACGCTCAAGACCCTAGCCGGAGATATTACTATTGAAACGCCACAGGATCGTCACAGCAGTTTCAGTCCCGAGATCGTCAAGAAACGAGAAACAGTTTTGGCAGACAACCTTGCTCCTAAAATCATTGGTTTATATGGACTTGGGATGAGTTTCCGGGACATTTCTTCACATATAGAAGAAATGTACGATGTTGAAATATCGCATACCACGTTGAGCGAAATCACCGACCGGATCATCCCCCAGGTAAAAGAATGGCAATCACGCCCGTTGGAATCCCTATACACGATTGTATGGCTTGATGCCATGCACTATAAAGTCAAAGATGGTGGCCGGGTGGTAAGCCGTGCTGTTTACAATGTTTTGGCCGTTAACAAGGACGGTCGGAAAGAACTGATCGGGATGTATATCTCAGAAAGCGAAGGGGCAAACTTCTGGCTTGGCGTTTTAACCGATCTGAAATCCAGGGGGTTGAAAGATATTTTGATTGCCTGCATCGACAACCTGATCGGGTTTGCAGAGGCTATTGCCACAGTTTTCCCCAAAGTTGAGATACAATCGTGTGTAGTACACCAGATACGAAACTCCTTGAAATACGTGGCCTCCAAAGACCAGAAGGCATTTATGAAAGACCTTAAATGCGTTTATCAGGCTCCAAACAAGTTGCAGGCCGAAGATGAGCTGCTCAAGCTGGACGAAATTTGGGGCAAGAAATATCCGGTTGTCCTGAAATCCTGGCATACCAACTGGGAGAAGCTAACGGTCTATTTTAACTATGACGAGCATATCCGTCGCCTGATTTACACGACCAACGCTGTCGAAGGCTTCCACCGCCAGGTAAGGAAAGTAACCAAAACCAAGGGGGTCTTTCCCAACGATATGGCGCTGCTCAAGCTGATTTACCTGGCAACCGAAAATATCTCGAAAAAATGGACACAACCGCTTCAAAATTGGGCGATAACGGCACAGCAACTGTATATCCGATTTGGAGAGCGGATGATGATAGACCTTTGATACCCAATCTCAAACGCAAAGAAAGAACCCGGCCTAAAATCGGTCAAGGGTATATGAACGGCTCCGTGCCTCCGCCGCCCTTGTCCAATTTTATTCCAGGTTCAAAAAAGCATTTAAGAGTTGGAATCAAAAAAAACAGTAGTTTTGAATTGAATGAATAAATTACCAGACAGAGTTTAATTTACACTCCCTTCATTTTGAAGAAAATATGCTGGTTTACCTTTATACTGGAACGGCAAAAAATGATAAGTTTCTATACTCTCGTCTGATCTCGATCTCGCCGGAGAATGGATTCTTCAAGAAATACTAAGCGAATACCTGTAAATTTCCACTATGTCAAAACGCGAATCCATTGCCCGATATAACCTGATCATCAAGAAGATCAGAAAAGCTCCGGCCACCTTTCAGGAAATTTCGGAATACCTGAAACGTGAATCCGAATTGCAGGAGTATAATTTTAACATGCACATTCGTACTTTTCAACGCGACCTGATCGACATCCGTTCCATTTACGATATCGACATTCGTTGTGACCGCCGAACCCAGAAATATTACATTGATAACGAAGGTAACCAGGCTGCGATGGAGCGCATTCTCGAAGCTTATGATACTTTTAATGCCCTTAGCCTGACAGACCGGCTTTCGAACTACATTCATTTTGAGAATCGTCGATCGATGGGGACAGAGAATCTTTATGGGCTACTTCACGCGATGCAAAACAAAGTTCGTATTCATTTTACCTACAAAAAATTTTGGGAAGACGAACCAACACAGCGCACCGTTGAACCTTTCGCACTGAAGGAATTCAGGAACAGGTGGTATTTAGTTGGAAACGATACAAACAGAAATAGTGTAAGAATATTCGCGCTGGATCGGCTACAAAATTTGGAAATTAGCAAAAGCAAATTCACTCCAACTAGCCCCTTCGACGTAAATGAATATTTTCAGGATAGCTTTGGGATCATTAGTTCTCATGGGAAAAAAGCCGAAAAAGTAGTCCTCTCGTTTACTCCCGATCAGGGTAAATACATCAAATCGTTGCCGCTCCATCATTCGCAACAGATATTGGCGGATAATAAAAACGAAGTGTTAGTCAGTTTAAATCTTGCTATTACCTTCGACTTCGTCATGGAGCTAATGTCGTATGGGCCTGAAGTTAAAGTCATTCAACCTGAAAGTCTAGCCAATGAATTAAAAGAAAACTTCAAAAAAGCACTCGAAAAATATCTTTAAGTGTTTGAATAATAAATTACTAACCGATAAGCAGATGAAAGAATTCGAAGACCTTTTTAGAATTGTTAAAAAGCTAAAACACGAATACAAAAAGCAAGAAGATTTTAATGTTTATGATGCCATTGGATTCAATACTCAAGAAGTAATGCATTCTAAATTTATTGCTTTTTTACTCAATCCAAGGGGTGTTCACAAAGCAGGAAGTCGGTTTCTGAATTTATTTTTGTCACAAATTGGTTTGCAAGGTTTTAAAATTGACAATGCTTTTGTTTCGACAGAAAAGAGAGCAGGCAAAAGAAGAATTGATATAGTTATTGAGAATGATGACTCAATTTTGATTATAGAAAATAAAATCTGGCATAACGACAGCCCTTGTCAACTTGAAGATTACTATAAATACTGTAAAAAATCAAAGGCAAACGTTGAAGTTATGTATTTGACACCTTATGGACATCGTCCTTCCGCCGAATCATTGGGTGAGACTCTTAAAATTGAAGATGTTAAATGTATTAGTTACGAAAAAGAGATATTCTCCTGGATTGTTGAATGTTCGAAACAAACAGAGGGTAGTATAAAGTATAGCCTCGAAATGTATATTGAATTATTACAAACTGTTATTAATAGAAGCAGATATATGAATGCGATTTTTGAGGAACTGAAAAAAGATAAAGAAAAGCTGAAACTAGCGATTAATATTAATTCTGCCTTGCAAGGAAGAAATTACTTTATTGAGTTTCCAAATATAAAAGAAACTCTTTTCGATATTATACTGAATGACATTGATGAAATTAATGCTTATCCAGAGGATTCATATTTATCAATAGAATTTCCAGAAAAACCCGAAAAGGTTTGGTCAATAATGTTTGATGTCGGAAATGCCTACATTCAAGATTATAATGATGACGATAGCAAGATACATTACATTGACTTATTTTACTATCATGATTTATCAAATAAGCTGCTTCAAAACCTTATTATCGAGGATAAAGAAATAGTTTGGCAAATTATTACTGAAAAATTTGAAGAAATTAGACAGTTTTGCAAATCCAAATAGGTTTTAAGTCTATTGAAATTAAATTTATAGACAGAGCCAACTGTTTGTAACTTAGTTTTGATCTCAATATTTTACTCTAGTTGGTGAACCAACCCTCCGCTTTCTTTGTCTATGTGTTCTGAACTTAGTTGTTTAATCAAATGACCGAAAAAATTAAACAAAACGATTTTCATCAGAACCAAAAGAGCTACGCTGAAGTACTTGCCGATTTTCGGGCGAAGCTTGGCGCAGTAAGTTCGCACGGACCTGCACCAGCCATCGAAAAACACCGCTCACGTGGAAAATTGCTGGCCCGCGAACGCATCGATCTGCTGGTCGATCCGAACACCCCCTTTCTCGAACTTTCGTCGTTTGCTGCTTACAATCAATACGATAATGCTTTTCCTTCCGCCGGAATTGTGACCGGAATCGGGCTAGTTGAGGGCCGCGAGTGCCTCATTATTGCCAACGATGCCACGGTAAAAGGCGGAACCTACATTCGCGAAACCATTAAAAAGCACGTTCGGGCGCAGGAAATCGCGCTTCAAAACAAGCTGATCTGCATTTATTTAGTCGATTCAGGCGGAATTTATTTGCCCGAACAGGCCAACGTTTTTCCCGACCGTTTCGATTTCGGACGGGTTTTCTACAACCAGGCGCGCATGTCGGCCGAAGGAATTCCGCAGATTTCGGTGGTGATGGGCTCGTGCACGGCCGGGGGCGCTTATGTTCCGGCCATGAGCGACGAAACCATCATGGTACGCAACCAGGGAACCATTTTTATTGGTGGCCCGCCGCTGGTGAAAGCCGCTACCGGCGAGGAGGTTACGCCGGAGGAACTGGGCGGCGCCGAGGTGCACACTTCTGTTTCGGGCGTGGCCGATCATTTGGCTGAAGACGATGCGGACGCCATCAAAATTTGCCGCACTATTGTGGCCGGACTTCCCGTTCAGGAGAAACAAAGACTCGATATTTTGCCGGTTGCCGAACCGCTGCATCCAACAGAAGAGTTGTACGGTTTCTTGCCAACCGATCTGAAAAAGCCGATCAATGCGCACGCCATTATCGAACGATTGGTGGATGGAAGCGAGTTTCAGGAATTTAAAGCCAACTACGGAAAGTCGCTGGTGACGGGCTTTGCGCGTATTTGGGGATTCCCGGTCGGCATTTTGGCAAACAACAGTTTTCTCACTTCGGAAAGCTCGCTGAAAGGTGCGCATTTCATTCAGTTGTGTGTGCAGCGCAAGATTCCGCTGCTTTTTTTGCAAAATATCACCGGCTTTGTGGTCGGAAAAAAATACGAACATGGCGGCATTGCCCGCGATGGTGCGAAGCTGATCAACGCTGTTGCCAACGCTTCCGTTCCAAAATTTACGATTGTGATTGGTGGTTCGTTTGGCGCCGGAAACTATGCCATGGCTGGCCGCGCCTACGATCCGCATTTCCTGTTTATGTGGCCGCACTCACGCATTTCGGTGATGGGCGGCGAGCAGGCGTCGGGCGTGCTGAAGACCATTGGCAGCGATTCGGGCGATTTGCTCAAACAGTTCGATGAAGAGAGCTCGGCTTATTACAGTTCGTCGCGCTTGTGGGATGATGGCATCATCGATCCGGCCGACACGCGAAAAGTTTTGGCGATGGCGATATCGGTTTCGCTGAACCGACCGTTTGGAGAACCGAAGTATGGGGTTTTCAGGATGTAGAAAGAGTTTCAAGTTCCAAATTCCAGGTTCCATGTTGGGTTTTCGGGACTATCCTTTGCCGTCACATTCATGTGACGGACATGAATTGCAAATTTTCACCACGAAGTGGTAAAATGTTATTGACCTCCAGAGAATCTGGGGGTTACAAAACCAAAGAAAGCCGGAACCCCGAAGTGGGTTCAATAAATAATAGTTTAGAAATATTGAACCCGTTTCGGGTTCTGCTTAAAGGGAATTGTCTTTCCCCCAATTCTATTGGGGGGTGACTAACATTTAATTCCTTCGGAATAATAGAAAATAAAGAACAAAATATACAGTGAAAACAGACTATCAATACATTGAAGTGGAGCTTGAAGCGCATCAGATGCGGATTACCTTGAACCGGCCGGAGCGCCACAACACGATTGTTCCGGGCTTGCTTAAGGAATTGCGTAGCGTGCTCGACGAGGTGGCGCTCATGGACGAGCCGCTTTTTGTGGTGCTATCGGGCAACGGGAAATCGTTTTGTGCCGGAGCCGATTTGCATTGGTTTTCAGGCGCCGAAGAACGCACGCTGAAACAAAATGCCGATCAGTATAAGCAACTGGCCGACGTGTTGCTCCAGTGGTTTCGGTTGCCGCAAATAACCATTGCTGCCGTGCGCGGCAACGTGTTTGGCGGTGGGCTCGGCCTAATGGGCGTTTGCGATTTTGTGCTGGCCGAAGACAATGCGCGGTTCATGTTTAGCGAGGTTAAACTGGGCCTGCTTCCTGCCACCATTTTGCCTTTTGTTTCCAAGCGCCTTTCGTTGCAATATCTCCGGAAATGGATTTTAACCGGGAGCCTGTTTACCGCTACTGAAGCTGCTCAGGCAGGATTAGTCGATCTGCTTTGCGAAACAGGAGAACTGGATTCGGCATTGAAAGACTTTCTGTCGAGCTTCGACTCGGCATCACCAACCGCGGTAAAAAATGCCAAACAATTGATTAATAAAGTGGTGGCTGGCGACATTGACGTGGAAGATACCACCTATACCTCGACAGTTTTGGCGAAGGCCTTGTTGTCGCCCGACGGTCAGGAAGGCATCCATGCTTTTCTGGAGAAGCGGAGCCCGAAGTGGAAAAGTAATCAGTCGCAGTAACCAATTTTCAGGATGAAGCAATTCTCAAAAATACTCATTGCCAACCGGGGCGAAATTGCGGTGCGGATCATTCATGCGGCAAAAAAAAATAGCATCCGAACGGTGGCTGTTTATGCAGCCGACGATGCTGATTCGCTGCACGTTTCGCTGGCCGATGAGGCGGTTTTGCTTCCCGGGAAATCGCTTGTCGAAACCTACCTGAATCAGGACAAAATCATACAAATAGCGCTGATTTCCGGTGTCGATGCCATTCATCCGGGCTATGGTTTTTTGTCGGAAAACGCCGGATTTGCGCAAAAAGTGGCTGATGCCGGGTTGGTTTTTGTAGGGCCAACTCCTGAAAATATTCGCCTGATGGGCGAGAAAAACCGCGCTCTGGCGTATGTGGAATCGCTGAAAATACCCACCCTGAAATCGTTTCGCGGATCGAAAGATGAATTGCTGAAACATGCTTCGGACATGGAGTTTCCAGTGATGGTGAAAGCTTCGGGCGGTGGCGGTGGAAAAGGAATGCTGATTTGCCAGACCGAAGAAGATTTGCTTCCGGCGCTTCAAAAAGCCGAACGACAGGCGGTGGAATACTTTGGAAACGGAGATTTGTTTGTCGAGAAATATTTGCCACGGGCAAGGCACATCGAGGTGCAGTTGATGGCCGATAACTTCGGAAATGTGTTTCACTTTTTTGAGCGGGAATGCTCGGTTCAGCGCCGCTTCCAGAAGATTATCGAAGAAGCACCATCGCCATCGGTGAGTGCCGAACTTCGGGAAAAACTGACTTCAACAGCGGTGCAAATTGCCCGTTCGATGAATTACCGAAATGCCGGAACCATCGAGTTTTTGCTCGACGAAAACGGACAATTCTATTTTCTGGAAATGAACACCCGCATCCAGGTAGAGCATCCGGTTACCGAACTAATCACCGGAGCGGATCTGGTTTCGATGCAATTATCGGTTGCCGCCGGAAATCCATTAGAACTCAAACAGGAACAAATTCAGATCATTGGTCATGCCATCGAAGGACGTTTGTGTGCCGAGGATGCCGAACATCAGTTTCAGCCGTCGTCCGGAAAATTGGATTTGTTTCGAACTCCTGAGTACAATTACTTGCGCGTGGAAACTTTTGTGCACGAAGGTTTGACTGTTTCTGCCGGATACGATTCTTTGCTGGCTAAAATTGTGGTTTCAGGAGCCAGCCGGGAAGAAGCGATTTCCCGTTTTCAGGAGGTTTTGCAGGATACTACGCTTTCAGGAATTAAAACCAATTTGCCTTTTTTAGCCGAGCTGGCCGGAAGCGAAACATTCCGTAACAATCAGGTTTACACCAAATACATCGACGAAAATCTGGACGAAATCAATCGCCGGATTCAGGAGCGAAAACAGCAAATTGACCGGAATAAAATTGCGATTGCTTTTTTGGCGCACCATTTTTTCAAACCCGAGCGCGCTGGAAGTTCCGTTTGGAACCAGTTGGGCTACTGGCGACAGCTTTCTCAGATTCAGGTTGAAGTTGAGCGAACAATCATTCCGGTTTCATTCAGGATTCAGGAGAAATTGAAAGTTGAAATTCAGGATAAATGCTTTGAAATTGAGGTTTTGAATCGTGAACCAAATCTTCTGGAACTGATGGTGGACGAAACGTTGGAGCGGGTTCATGTTGTTGAAAAAGCTACCGAAACCATCGTTCATTTTCAGGGATTTTCGTTTGCCGTGAGAAGCAATTCGATATTGTCTCAGGCGCAAATTCAGACAAAAAAATCCGGTATTTATCAGAATTTTCAGAACCTTATTTGCGCCGATTTGTTTGGAAAGGTGTTGCATTTGAATGCAACGGTTGGCGAAGCCGTGTCGAAGGGGCAAACCCTGTTGACGCTGGAATCGATGAAAACCGAGATTCATGTACTGTCGCCAACGCAGGCCCGAATCAGGAAAATACACGTGAAAACCGGTGAAACTGTGGCCGAAAAGCAGGTGCTGATTGAGTTGGAAGAACAGTGATCAGTCGCAGTATTCAGTAATCAGAAAATAGAGCTTGGTGGCTTCTACTTGAAACTTGGAACTTTGAACGATATATGAACGCATTACTACAAGAAAAACATCACCAGATCAGGGCGAAGGTGCGGCAATTTGCCGAAACGGTTATAAAACCCGTGATCGATTATTACGACGAAAAAGAGATTTTCCCGGTTGAGCTCGTGCGCGAAATGGGCAAACTGGGCGTGCTGGGCATGACTGCTCCGGTTGAATTTGGCGGTCAGGGAGCCGATTACCTTTCGTATGTGATTGCCATTGAGGAAATGGCGCGCATCGACAGTTCGATGGCGGCCACGCTGGCGGCGCACAACTCGCTGGGCGTTGGGCCAATCGTTGAATTCGGCACGCCGGAGCAGAAGTCAAAATTTCTTCCGGCGTTTTGCACCGGCGAACAGCTTTGGGCGTTTGGACTGACCGAGGAGAATGCCGGATCGGATGCGCAGGGCGTTGAAACTACCGCACAGATTGAGGGCAGCGAGTTTGTGGTAAATGGCTCGAAAAAGTACATCACCAACGGAACTTCGGAAATTTCGGCCGGAATGACCACGCTGGCAGTTACCGGCGACAAAGACGGACGCAAGGAATTTACCGCCATCCTGATTGAAAAAGAACGCGAAGGTTTTGTCCGCGAAACGATGAAAACCAAGCTCGTTTGGCGCGCTGCCGACAATGGCATTCTGTATTTCAATGATTGCCGGGTGCCGGTTGAAAACCAGTTGGGTGAGCGCGGCTACGGGTTTAAAATCATGCTGAAAACGCTTGATTCGGGCCGCTTGTCGATTGCTGCCATTGGACTTGGACTGGCTCAGGGAGCTTACGAAATTGCCAAAGGATACGCCAAACAACGCAAGCAATTTGGCAAGTCGCTCAGCGAATTTCAGGTAATTGCCTACAAACTGGCCGACATGGCCCTGAAAATTGAGAATGCCCGAAACACTTTATACAATGCCTGTTGGCTGAAAGACAACGGTCATCCGTTTGCGCAACAGGCCGCTATGGCCAAACTGTACGCCGCCGAAATTGCCCGCGAAGTGGCCGACGAAGCCGTACAAATTTTGGGTGGCGCCGGACTGTTCAAAAACCGTGAGTGGCCGATCGAACGCTTCTACCGCGACCAGCGTCTACTACAAATCGGCGAAGGAACTTCGGAAATTTTAAGGATGGTTATTTCACGAAATATCCTGAAAGAATAAAAAGTTCGGAGTGAGCTAAAGTTCGAAGTGCCTAAAGTTTTTGCTGACAATCATTGCCGGAAAATCCGTAATTTGCAGAATGTTTTGGCATTCATAATTCATCATATCTAATTCATCATTCTCAATGGTTTCCGACCGCAAGTCCGAACATATCAACCTGGCACTGAAATCGCAAACACGGCTTGACGAGCAGGACCTTCGCTTTACATACGAACCGATGCTTTCGGCGCATCCCGAAAATGCTGATTTGAGCATTCCTTTTCTGGGCAAAACCATGCGCACGCCCATCTGGGTTTCGAGCATGACCGGCGGAACCGGCGTTGCCCGAACCATCAACGGCAACATTGCACGCGCCTGTCGCGAGTTTGGCATGGGAATGGGGCTCGGTTCGTGCCGCAAAATTCTGTTCGACAAAACCGATTGGGCCGATTTTGATTTCCGCGATGAGATTGGTGATCAGCCGTTTTGGGCCAACCTCGGAATTGCGCAGGTGGAAGAATTGCTTTTTTCGGAGAATGTGGATGCCATCGTTCGTTTGGTTTCCGATTTGCGCGCCGACGGGCTGATTGTACACGTGAACCCGATGCAGGAATGGTTTCAGCCCGAAGGAAACCGCTTGAAACAGGCGCCCATCGAAACCATTCGGCAATTGCTTGATTCGCTGGATCTGAAAGTGATCGTGAAAGAAGTTGGGCAAGGATTTGGCCCCGAAAGTTTGCGACAATTGATGAAGCTTCCGCTCGAAGCCATTGAATTTGGTGCTTACGGCGGAACCAATTTTTCGAAACTGGAAATGCTGCGAAATGATCCGCAGCAACTCGAAGCCAGCCTGCCGTTTGCTTTTGTGGGTCAGTCGGCCAATCAGATGGTCGATTCGGTCAATCAAATCCTGAAGGAAAATCCGGCGCCGGCCTGCCGTCAACTAATTATTTCAGGCGGACTACAAAACGCATTGGATGGCTATTACCTGACCTCGAAAAGCGAATTGCCAGCCGTTTTCGGCATGGCGTCGGCCGTTTTGAAACATGCCGCCGAAAGCTACGAATCGCTCCGGCAGTTTCTGCAAACGCAAATTCAAATGCTGAGTCTGGCCAAAGCCTACCTGAAAATCAATCCCGAATCTAATGGATAGCTCCATCATTTATACTGAGCTGGCATAACAACTGCTTGTTCAATTGTTTAAATCTGAAAGCAAAATTAGTTTACTCCTCGAAAATGAAAGTTATGCCTGATCGAAGTATTCAAGGATTTTCGAAATACAACAAAGAACAGCGCATCGACGCACTCATCAACAAATATGGCTTCGACGCATCGCTTGGAACTTTTCTGAAATCGTGCGAAGTCGCCGACAAATCGGTTCAGAAAATCATCGACGATCTGAGCGAGAATCCGATCTCCAGTTTCCCATTTCCCTTCTCCGTTGCGCCCAATTTTGTGGTGAACGGTAAAAACCTGTTTTTTCCACTGGTTTCCGAAGAAAGTTCGGTAATAGCTGCACTGAGCAATGCTGCCGGTTTTTGGGCCAAACGAGGTGGTTTTCATGCTGAAATATTGGGCACTGAAAAGAAAGGTCAGGTACATTTCAAGTGGGGTGGAAACGCCGAACAGTTACAATTGCTTTTTCCTGAAATCAGGGAGAAACTGCTTGTTGAATGTGCTTTTCTGACTACAAAAATGGAAGCCCGCGGCGGTGGAATCACCGGAATCGAACTGAAAACACTGCCACAAGTTTTACCGCACTATTATCAACTCGATGCTTCGTTCGAAACCTGCGATGCGATGGGTGCCAATTTCGTCAATTCATGTCTGGAGCAGTTTGGTAAAAGCCTTCAGGATTTTTTCCTGACAAGTCTGAAGGTTTCGGCGGGCCAGCGCGAATGCGAAATTGTCATGGCTATTTTGTCGAATTATACGCCGGAAAGCCGGGTTCGTGTATGGGTGGAATGCCCTGTGTCTAATCTGCTCGATGGCAAAACCGAAGCCGAATGTGAAGCTTTTGGCCGACGATTTGAGCAGGCGGTTCGCATTTCGCAATTGGATGTTTCCCGGGCGGTGACGCACAATAAAGGTATTTTCAACGGCGTCGACGCGCTGGCGGTGGCGACCGCCAACGACTTTCGGGCGATTGAAGCTTGTGGTCATGCGTTTGCTTCGCGGAACGGGCAATATTCAGGATTGACTGATGTGCAAATTCAGGATGGAAAATTCCGATTCAGCATTGAGCTGGCTTTAGCGGTTGGAGTGGTTGGCGGTGTAACAGCCGTTCACCCGATGGCTAAACTGGCGATGAAAATTTTGGATAATCCGTCGGCAAAAGAACTGATGACGTACCTGGCTGTCGCTGGACTGGCATCTAATTTTGCGGCGGTGAAGGCGCTCGTTTCGGTTGGAATTCAGAAAGGCCACATGAAAATGCACCTAAGCAACATCATGAACCAGTTGCAGATTCCCGAAGAAAAACGGACCCAAATTCAGGCATATTTTCAGGATAAAACGGTGTCGTTTAGGGCAGTGGAAGAGTTTTGGAAGAGTTGCGGGTTACGAGATTCGGGTTACGAGTAATGCCTTGTTCAACGTTTTTTGGATATTGATTATTCGATATTCAACATTGGAAATTTTCTTTTTGTCTAAAATCTAATATCTGTTGTCTATTGTCTGTCCCCACGACATATCGCGCCAACGGCAAATTGTTGCTTACCGGAGAATATCTTGTTCTTCACGGGGCTAAGGCGATTGCGTTGCCCTTGAAAGTTGGGCAGCAAATGGAGGTTTCACAAGTGGAAAATTCGTCCAATGTTCATTGGCAGGCGTGGTTTCAGGATAAAATCTGGTTCGAATGTGTTCTAAGTTCCGATGATTCCAGCGTTTTACAAACAAGTGATCCGGTGAAATCGGAGGTCCTCGTTAAACTTTTCAAAGCCATCAAGGAACTAAATCCTGAATTTAAGCTACCCGCCGGAACACAATTCGAAACCACGCTGGAATCTAATCCGGAATGGGGCTTTGGCAGTAGCAGCACGCTGGTAAGTTTGTTGGCGCAATGGGCGGGAGTTGATCCGTTCAGGCTGAACGAACTGATTTTTCATGGTTCAGGATTTGATATTGCCTGCGCCACAGCGGATAGCCCGATTTTTTATACCCGAAATCAGCCAGCGGCGCCAGTTTTGCTCGACTATCCATATACTGATCAGCTCTTTCTGGTGTATTCGGGCAAAAAAAAAGGAACCGCGCGGGAGGTTCGGTCGTTCCTGAAAGAAAGACCAGTCTTCGAACAACAAATCGCTGATATTAACGCACTTACAGAAGAATTTGCGGTATGCAGCAATCTGCAGGACTTTAATCGCTTGATCGAAATTCACGAATTGATGATTGGCAAACTGATTGGGCAAATTCCGGTGAAAGCGCGATTTTTTTCTGATTTTGATGGAGCGATCAAGTCGCTCGGAGCCTGGGGTGGCGACTTCTGGCTGGTTTCAACCGAAATGCCATTTCAGCAAATCAGGAAATATTTTGAAAACAAAGGCTTTGATCCGGTGTTTAAATGGTCGGATCTGATCTTAAAAAAATGACCGGAAATTCGAAACATCTGCATCGTAGCGCGTGGAAATGCCCGTCGAATATAGCGTTGGTGAAATACTGGGGGAAGCGCGATTTTCAGAAGCCAATGAACCCTTCGCTGAGCTTTGTGCTGCAAAATGCGTTTACCGAGACTTCGATAGAATTGCATAAAGACGGCGACCAAAAAGTTGCTTTTTATTTTGATGAACAGAAAAATCCGTTTGGCGAACGAATTGAAAAGTACCTCGAACATTTATCAGGACGACTATCCTGGATCAATAAATACAATTTCACGATTTACAGCAAAAACAGTTTTCCGCATTCGGCCGGAATTGCCTCGTCTGCCTCGTCATTTGGAGCGCTCGCGTTGTGCCTAACCGAGCTCGATTTTTCTTTTTCAGGAAAAGAAATGGATAGCCCTGAATTTTGGCAAAGTGCTTCGGAACTTGCCCGAATGGGGAGCGGAAGTGCCTGTCGCTCTATTCATTCAGGATTTTCGATCTGGGGACAAACACAGCTTTTTGAATCGAGCAGCGACGAATTTGCCATCCCTTTGGCAAACGGAATACATCCCGTTTTTAAGGGTTTACGCGATGCTATTTTGCTGGTCGATTCTGGGAAAAAAGAGGTATCAAGTTCGGCTGGGCATCAACTCATGGAACAACACATTTTTCAACGATCGCGCATTGCACAGGCTACCGAAAATGTGAATGAACTTTACCTGGCGTTGATTTCGGGCGATCAGCAAAAATTTATTCAGGTTGTAGAGGCCGAAGCGTTGAGTTTGCACGCGATGATGATGACGTCGAGCCCTTCGTTTATCTTACTGAAACCGAATAGCCTTGAAATTATCAACCGGATTCGCCGTTTCCGCGAGAAATCGAAATTACCGGTATGTTTTACCATTGATGCCGGACCAAACATTCATCTACTTTATTTTCAGGAGAATGAATTGGATGTGAAAGCGTTTATCGACCGCGAACTACTACAGTTTTGCGAGGACAGGAAATGGATTGACGACCGCATTGGCAGCGGATCGCAACCCGCAACCCGTAACCCGTAACAATTTAAGCATGGAATTTGGAACTACTTTTAATTCGAAACTTTTACTTTTTGGCGAATATGGTTTGATGTATGGCGCGATGGCCCTGGCCCTGCCTTTTGGGAAATTCGGTGGCCAGCTTGCTTTCGATGTTGATAATCAACATTGGGAAAGTACTGCCGAAATCCAAAAGTTTTTCGATTACCTGAAAGCCAGGAGCCCGGAGCTGAATCTGCATTTCCCGTTCGATCTGGATCGGTTTGAGTTTGATCTGGCTCGCGGATTGTACTTCGATTCCACGATTCCGCAACAATACGGGGTTGGTAGCTCGGGAGCTTTAGTGGCTGCTCTTTTTAGTCAGTATGCCTTTCCGTCCGAAATGGGCAGCAATCTTTCTCCTGAAATTCTGAAAGCAAACTTCGCAGTACTCGAAAGCTTTTTTCACGGCAAGAGCTCGGGCCTTGATCCGTTGATTTCGTACCTGAACAAGCCCGTTCTGATTGACAGAGAAAAGCAGGTGTCGGAAATCGAATTCGACATTCAAAAAACAGGGATGGCTATGGCGCTGATTGATACACACACAACCAGCGCAACGGGCCCGTTGGTGCAGCATTTCATCGATCTTTTTAATCTTCCGGAATTCGAGCTGGCTTTCGAACAAAAATATTTACCCGCCAACAACGGTTGCATCAAATCAATTCTTAACGGCAATAAAACGGCTTTTCTCACGAATCTTGAACTGCTTGTCCGATTCGAAGTTTATCATTTTCATGAAATGATTCCCGTTGGATTTCACCGATTAATTTCTCACGCCATTTGTGGCAAAGTGTATATCAAACTACTCGGGTCGGGCGGTGGTGGTTATTTGCTGGCCATGGCCGAATCGGATGATGTTCTGAATTCGTGGGCCGTCAAACGGGGAGTTCAACTCATCCCGCTTTTGTAAACAAAAAGGCAAAGATTTTAGTGAATCCTTGCCTTTTTTATCTTGAAATTACTCCTGTTTTCGTTCCGGCCTTGGCCCTCTGTTCCGATTCCGATGGTTGCGGTTCCTGTTTTGCCTGTCGTCGCGTTTGGTTTCAGCCTGAGGTTTGGGCTCCACCGCCCTTGTTTCCTGGGGTTTTACCTCCTGATTCCGCGCTTCTCCCTGCTTTACAACTAAAGGTTTTTCTCCTGAAGGCCGGGGCGACTGAGCTTGCTGCGGTTTGCGATTACGATCTCTCCGCTTCTTTTCTTTCACTGGTTTTGTGAAAAGTTTCTGATCGAGCTCGCCTACGTTCATCATATTTTCCTTTTTTGCTTCAGGCTCTTTGTACCCTTCCAATGAAGGTTTCTGTCCACGTTTGTTCATATTCAGGAAACGCTTCACATCTTCCAAATCGAGAACAAACACACGTCCGCCTTCACTTTGATCGTAGATATACCATACTTTTTTCAGAAGAATATCGGTCTTGAAATGCTTAGCCCAACCTTTGTCGGTTTCAATTGCCAGCAATTCGTGCGGGAAATCTTCCAGGGCCTCGAGATAATGGTCGAGTTCGAAAGTCAGACAGCATTTGAGTTTACCACAGCGCCCGGCCATTTTCTCGGCATTGGGCGATAACCCTTGTTTAACCGCAGCTTCCGAAGTGACGCTCGAGAAGTCAGTTCTCCAGGTCGAGCAACAAAGAGCGCGGCCACACGAGCCTATTCCTCCGATTCGACCAGCTTCCTGGCGGGCGCCAATTTGCTTCATCTCTATTTTGATGGCAAATTCTTTGGCGTAAACTTTAATCAATTCGCGAAAGTCCACCCTGTCGTCGGCGATATAGTAGAAAATAGCCTTGTTGTTGTCGCCACGAAATTCAACGTCGCCAATTTTCATGTCCAGTTTCAGCTCTTTGGCTATCTGGCGGGCGCGAATCATTACCTTTTGTTCGCGAGCTTTAGCCTCTTCCCATTTAATTACATCGGCAGGAGTTGCTTTGCGGTAAATCTTGTTCCACTCGTAGCGGTCGGGCTTTTTAACTTTTCGTTTAAACTGAAGTTCGGCCAGTTTCCCGGTTAACGAAACTGCTCCGACATCGTGCCCGGGCGAACAGGAAACAACCACCAATTCGTCGCGTTTTAACGGAATATGATCTTCGTTTATAAAAAACTCCTTTCGGGTTCCTTTGAACCTAATTTCAACAATATTCGATTCGTCTGCCGTATCCGGTATATCATTTAGCCAGTCGTAAGCAGTAAGCATAGCTGGCCTGTCGAGGTCTTTTTTAGCGTTACATCCGCTGCATCCCATATCTCACTTTTTTATTCAAGGGGACAATATTATCAAATTTTGCTCATACTTGCTATTTTTATTCTGTCTAAATAGCAAATGAGGATCGGCAAAACCTGCATTAAAGCATAAACAATTCATTCTTCGGCCCGCATCAATCAAGCAGAATATCGCAAAACACCTATCTTTGAACACAAATTTTTATAGTCATGAAGAAATATTTCCTGTTTCTGAACCTGATTTTGCTTGTACTATTTCACTCGAATATAAAAGCCCAGCAACTAAGTTCTGAAGCTACCATCAGTATTTTAACCTGTGATCCGGGAACCGAAGCTTATTCAATGCACGGGCATTCGGCCATTCGGGTAACCGATCCGGCACAACACCTGGATGCGGTATTTAATTACGGGGTTTTTAGTTTCGAATCGAATGATTTTTTATATCGCTTTGCCAAAGGACAAACCGACTACCTGATGATGGGACAGCGTTTTGCCAGCTGGTTGCCCGAGTACGAAAAAGAACAGCGTAGTGTGTATGAACAGGCATTAAACCTGTCGGATGAAGGCAAAAACAAATTATTTGCTGCATTACTCGAAAATGCAAAGCCTGAAAACAGGGTGTACCGCTACAATTTTTTCGTGGACAATTGCGCCACCCGGGTCCGCGACATGATTGAACGGAATTCAGGAGGACAGATTAGTTTCCCGGACAACCATCCTACTGAAAGTTACCGCGACCTAATCAAGCATTACCACCATTCGCTCCGATGGTTCGACCTTGGTATTGATTTGCTGGTAGGGAAAAAAGCCGACGAACCTGTTTCGGCTTACGGACAGATGTTCTTACCTGATTATTTAATGAATCAATTCGCAAAAGCACAAATCACGGTCGATGGAAAACCTCGGCCACTGGTACTCGAAACCAAAACATTGCTGGAATACCCGAATTCGAAACAGAATTCGGATTTGCCCTGGCCTGCCATTGTTTTCGGATTGCTGTTTGCGTGTGTGACTACTATTTCAGTCCGTGCATATCTACGGAAAAAGCAACTAATCTGGCTCGACTGCTGGTTGTTCGCACTAACCGGGCTTGCAGGTTTGATCATTGGTTGGTTCACACTTTTTTCGGAACATCCGGCCATGAGTCCCAATTACAACCTGTTGTGGGCTTTTCCTTTGAATATCTTTTTTGCAATTATCTGGACAAAGAAAGAATGGAGACCGAAAAGCAGAATTTATTTCTGGATAACCGGAATTCTTTTGCTTCTCGGCTTTATATGCGGACAAGTATTTAATCCTGCCGTTTATATGATTATTTTCATCCTGCTTGTGCGTGTAGTTGCAAACCTTGCGTTAAAAACAAGCTAATAATGAGAAATACGCTTGATTTTTCGGTTTAACGGACGTTCCACAACTATTGGCACCTTTTCTTCAATGACATTACTGGTATCGAGGCCAAGCGCTTTAACATCGTTTATGCTGATCAGCCTCGAAAGGCCGTGAAGACCCATGATAATGGTTTCCCAGGGGGAAAGGCTATAATCACGAGACATAACCCGATCCAGGTTCACATAAACAAAATCGGGCGGGAAATGGTGTTTCCGCAACGATTCGTATGAACTTACCAGCTTAATTTCGCCACTCGACACCAAATCTTTCAACACTTCCCTGAAAAACAAATTGATACGCGGCTCAATTTTGAACCCCAGGTGAAAATCGATGCGAATAAGAGTCCCCGGAATAAACTGGGACACCTCGTAGTTGAATGTATCCGGTTCATCAACGATATTAACATGGAGCAACCAATAAGTATCGGCACGTTTGGGCTGCTTATTAAAAATGGAATACATTATTTTTGACTCGATCTGGTGAAGCTCGTTGGCCTTAATGATATACACCAGGTTAGTGGCTAACTGCGGAATCGTTTTATCCTTGCTGATATCATCGAATAAATGAAGGTATTTATTCACATTCGAGAAGCTAATGTGCCGGTTTTTGATCCGTCTTCCGAAAAACCATCCAAACATGACCATCAGGAAAACAAATGCCAGCACTACCGAAAGCCAACCGCCATCGGTAAACTTATGCAAATTGGCAACCAGGAACGAACACTCAACAATTCCGAAGAGAGAGGCGAGCATAACCAGGAAAACGAAATTGATATTTTTTTGGTACAGGTAATGAATGAGCAACATGGATGTCATCATCATCGTAATTGTAATCGACAAGCCATAAGCTGCTTCCATTTTAGCCGAATCCTGGAAAAATAAAACGACAAAACATACCAGTACCCAAATTACCCAATTTATAAAAGGAATATACACCTGCCCTTTTATATGTGTTGGATGCAAAACTTTTATCTGAGGCCAGCAATTAAGCGAAACAGCTTCGCTTACAAGTGTATATGAACCAGTTATCAAACCCTGACTGGCAATAATTGACGCTGCCGTGGCAAGCAAAATTCCGGGAAACAGAAACCATTGCGGCATAATTGCAAAAAACGGGTTTAGTTCGCCTACCGGATTTGGGTGAGTCATTAACCAGGCTCCTTGCCCGAAATAGTTGAGAAGAAGTGCGATTTTAACAAATGCCCAGGTGATACGGATATTTTTTATTCCACAGTGCCCCAAATCAGAATATAGGGTGTCGGCACCAGTCGTGCAAAGGAAAACCGCCCCAAGCAAGAAAAATCCTTTGGGGTACTGGCTCAAAAAGTCGTAAGCGTAAACCGGGTTAACAGCCTGAATAACATCAGGATGATTCATGATCTGCGAAAAGCCAAGCAGCGCAAGTGTCGAAAACCAGATCAACATGATCGGGCCAAACGATTTCCCGATAAACCTGGTGCCAAATTGCTGAATAAAAAACAAGGCAGAAATAATAATGAGCACCATGGGAATCACCGGAATCTGCGGATTAAGAAGCCTCAATCCCTCGATTGCTGAAGTTACTGTAATCGAAGGCGTTATAACTCCATCAGCAAGAAGGGCGCTTCCGCCAATCATCGTTAGTACAGCGGCCCAGATCGATTTTTTCCTGGTTAAGGCAAATAACGCGAAAATACCTCCCTCTCCCCTATTGTCGGCCCTCAACGTAATGATTACATACTTAAAAGTTGTTTGCAGAGTCAAAGTCCAGAATACACACGAGATGGAACCATAAACCAGGAGTTTATTGAAGCTTTCGGCTCCGGCAATAATTGCTTTAACAACATATAAAGGACTTGTACCAATATCACCAAAAACGATCCCTATTGTAATCAGAAGGCTGGTAAACGTAACCTTATTAAAGGCTGAATTGTGCTTATTATCAGGCATATACTTATCTATTCGCGAAAACCCGCTTTTTTTAATACGCACAAATTTATACAAAGCCCATCTAAAATTTGTTGTTTACGTGTTCTTTCGCGTTTTTTTAATGTTTGCCCGAAAAAAGCTGCTTTATCTCACAACTCTTGCAATTTTACGATTCAAAGGTCTTTCAATCGCAATTGGCACTTTTTCCTGGATTACACTGCTGGTATCCAGACCAAAAGCTCTGACATCGTTAATGCTTATTAATTGGGTAAATTTGTGCAGTCCCATTATCATAGCTTCCCAGGGCGACAGTTTATAATCCTGAGTCATGATTCGGTCAAGATTAATGAACAGGAAATCAGCAGGGAAATGGTGCTTTTTTAGCGATTCGTAAGAGCTCGACAATTTAATTTCGCCTGCCGAAACCATATCTTTCAAAACTTCTTTAAAAAAAAGGTTAATTCTCGGCTCAATTTTAAATCCCAGGTGAAAATCGACCCGGATCAGAACTCCGGGAATAAATTGATTCACCTCATAACTAAATGTATCGGGCTCGTCAACAATATTAACGTGTAGCAACCAGTAGGTCTGCGCACGTTTGGGCTGCTTATTGAAAATTGAGTACATTATCTTCGACTCAATTTGATTCAGGTGATTTGCTTTGATAATATACACCAGGTTTGTTGCAATGCGCGGGATAGACTTATCCTGGCTAATATCTTCGAATAAGTGCAGGTATTTGTTGACATTAGAAAAGCTGATGTACCGGTTCTTAATCCGGCGGCCAAAAAACCAGCCGATCATGATAATAAAGAACAAGAAAGCCAATGCGATGGAAAACCAGCCACCATACATAAACTTATGCAGGTTTGCAATTAAGAACGCCCCCTCAATGGTGCCAAAGATTAAAATAAAAACAACCAGAAAAGGAATAGGTACTTTCTTCTGTATCAAAAAGAAAACAAGCAAAAACGAAGTCACCATCATGGTTATTGTGATTGCTAAACCATAAGCCGCCTCCATGTTCGATGATTCCTGAAAATAGAATACGACAAAGACACAGGCAATATATAAAACCCAGTTAATGAACGGAATATAAACCTGTCCTTTAATTAGCGTTGGATGTAATATCCTGATTTTAGGCCAGAAGTTTAACGAAACTGCCTCGCTGATCAGCGTATAAGATCCGGTTATTAAAGCCTGACTGGCAATGACTGCCGCTGCGGTAGCAATCAATATCCCCGGCATAAGAAACCATTGGGGCATAATGGCATAGAATGGATTTAAATCTTTCACCGGATCGGGGTGCAACATCAGGTACGCGCCTTGCCCCATGTAATTCAGGATCAATGTTGTTTTAACATAAATCCACGACGCCTGAATATTCTTCAGCCCGCAATGTCCCAGGTCGGAATACAGAGCTTCGGCTCCAGTTGTACAAAGGAAAACAGCCCCGAGCAAAATAAAACCACCCGGAAAATTAGCTAACAGGTTATAGGCATAAACCGGGTTTAGGGCTTTTATAATTTGAGGATAGTCGATTATTAATCTTAAACCCAACATACCAAGCATAGTAAACCAGATAACCATAATCGGGCCAAAAGACTTTCCCAGAAACGAAGTTCCGAACTGCTGAATAAAAAACAAGGCGGTTATAATAATCATTACCAAAGGAATAACCGTAATTTCAGGGTTTATCAACCGCAAACCTTCAATTGCCGAAGTAACAGTCATTGATGGAGTTATAACACCGTCGGCCAAAAGGGCGCTCCCGCCAACCATTGTTAGTACCGATGCCCATACCGTTTTTTTCTTCATCAGGGCAAACAAAGCAAAAATTCCACCTTCACCGTGGTTATCAGCCCTTAAGGTAATGATGGCATATTTAATTGTTGTTTGTATAGTTAAAGTCCAGAATACACATGAAATCGCTCCAAAAACCAGAAGTTCATCAAATTTGTCCGCATCACCAATAATCGCCTTCATAACATACAGCGGACTTGTGCCAATATCTCCAAAAACAATACCTATGGTAATTAGCAATCCGGCAAAACTAAGCTTACTTAGTTGAGAATGAAGATTCTTTGGTACGGACATAAAAGATATTTTTGATTCGAGAAAATAAGATTCAAAGTTAGGTACATCTCCAATAGGTTATTCACTTTATTTCTAAATCATTTCCGAAGTTTATAATTTCTTAAGAATTGTTAAAATTGTTTTTATTGACCGAATGTTTTTACATTTGAATAAAATCACGAACAATGAATATTGAAGATTTTAGAGCGTATTGCTTACAAAAACAGGAAGTGACGGAAGAGTTTCCTTTCGATGAAAACACGCTGGTTTTTAAAGTGATGGGAAAAATGTTTGCCCTCACAAACCTTGATGGTGAATGGAGCCTATCGTTAAAGTGTGACCCTGAAAAAGCTATAGATCTACGAGAAAAATACCCTGCAATTAAACCCGGATACCACATGAATAAAGCGCACTGGAATACAGTATTGATGGACGGGTCGTTAAGCGAAAATTTAATCCGGGAGTTAATCGATCACTCATATGATTTGGTTGTAGCGAAATTACCAGCCAGACTAAAATGCAAGATTAAAAGCAATTGAGTTCACTAACAGCATCCAGGTTTTTATTTGACAAAAGACCTTATTTTTGCCCTACAATACATTTAACCTCGCCCATGAAAACCTACAGTTTAAACGGAGAAGAATATATCGAACTCATCAAGTTAATAAAGATCATGAGAATCAGCGAATCGGGAGGACAAGCTAAACTGATGGTTGAAGACGGCCTGGTTTACCGCAACGGCGAGCAGGAATTCCGCAAAAGAGCCAAATTAAGGCCGGGAGATGTAATTGAGGTGTTCGAATTCAAAATCCGAATTATTTGAATGATCTAATTTTCCGGAACGTATATACATAATAAAAATTAAATATCATTTTCATTGCCTAGTGCTGAACGAAGCGTAGCCGGCCTAAGCCCGGTGAGCCGAAAAACAAGTGAAGACGGCGTTAAAAAATCTTTTTTGTTTGAGCCGTAGGCGAGTTTAAAAGATTTTCGCCGTCAAACGTAGTTTTTCGTGCGAAGCGGGTTAAGTCTTGACCTTTTTTAATTACTTTTTTGTTGGCTGGTGAGTTGGTCGAACCAGTCAACAAAAAAGTAATTGGGGTCTTTGGGCAAAGCCCCAACGCTTAAATCATTTAAGCATGTTGTCGGATATTCATTTAATAAAAAAACTTCTGTTTATCAACTTTCAAAACAACGAACCTACTATCCGATGGTGCTGTTGTGTACTTTATCTCACGACGATCTGAGAATATCCAAACTTTTGGCATTTACGCAGTTATCTGCAACAAGCTTTTCGCACCCAAAGGAATTTATATTTATAAATATAATAATGTTAATACAAATGTTAAAAATTGCCAAATTAAGCGATTAAGCGACATCGGCGATCACTGAATGCAATGGTTTGATACATGAAACCATTGGTTTGATAATTGGGTCGATGACGATACTTCAGTAAGGCTATATTTGTTTTAAGAAAACGGGTTTATACTGGAATGAAGGTTTCGTTTATAACATATCTCACTTATTCTGAATCGCTTTGTACTGCAATTACGAGTATTCTTGCATTTCCTCTTTTTTTCGAGAAGATGATTAATTTTTCCTTAGTCTTTAACGAAATTTTAGATCAATGTTCACAAGACTAAAGATGAATGAAAATTCTAAAAGCTCAATAAGAATCATTCCATTTCTGGCTTTGATGCTTTTTGCCGTGAATATGACCGGATTGGCACAATCCAGCGGAGATTATCGATCCAAGGTCTCAGGAAGCTGGAATGATGTGTCAACTTGGGAAACATATAATGGGACAACATGGGTTAATGCAACTCAAATTCCACAAAATTGGAACATTGTAGAAATACAGACTGCTCATATTGTTAATTCTCAAAGCATTACAAATAGAAACAGTATCACAGTAAACGGGAAATTAAATGTCAATGGAGATTTTGGAAGTTACGGCACGATAACAGTTGGAAGCTTAGGAAGTATTGGCATTAGCAGCAATCTCACAAATGGGATGTTGAACAATAATGGCACTGTTATAGTGACTGGTACTTTTACAACCATTAATCCATTAACAAATAGCGGAACAGTTATAATAGGTTCTACATTCAGTGGGAAACAAGTTACAAATAACAGTTCCGGAACTATCAATGTAACAGGAGCTTTTGCTACAGATAGTCCATTGACAAATAACGGAACTATTATTCTTGAATCTACGTTTAATGGAAAACAAGTTACAAACAGCAATACCGGAACTATCAATGTAACGGGAGCTTTTACTACAGATAGTCAATTAACAAATAGCGGACTTATCAATCTGGGGGCATCTTTCCAAGGAAAGTCTGTTGAAAACAATACTTCCGGAACTCTCAATATCATTGGAAATTTCAATTCAGACAGCAATACATCTAACTCAGGAGTCATTCGTGTAGGAGGCAATTATACAGGCACTGGAATTACATCACAGGATGAATCAACTTTTCTTATTTCAGGAAATGCAACAACAAATGGAACAGTGTCTGTAGCTGGTAATCTTTTAATAAGTGGAAGCTATAATTCCGGAGGTTTTTCTTTGAACGGAGACGGTATGTTGGCGGTAGGACAAAATTTGACCTTAGATAATAAATCTGCTCAGTTGACGGGAGCTTCCAGGTTGTTGGTGCTCGGAAATTATTATGCACTTAACTGGGGAGGAATAACTAGTAAATCTGCTGAATCTCAGGTAGCAGTTCTTGGAGAAATAATAATTACTCCAGCTCAGAATAACGATGAATTAGGGTGTACAAGTGATTGTAATAAACAGTCTTTTTGTACGACCTGTCTAATCTCAGATTTTATTGACCCAACTCATCCTGACTGGATTTTGCCTGAAGGCATCACAGCCTTTTGGTGGGAAGATTTTAACTCAAATGCGATTGGGGATACTTCTGAAGGAACAAAATGGACAACGAATGTATCAAATGTTAGTGTTGAACAAGTCAATTCAACAAATACACTATATTATAACAAAAAAAGTTCTGAATCAGTCACACTATGGCAAACACAGGAAATAAACATCCAATGCTATAAAAACGTATCCATAAGCGGCTACACCTATAATGAATCAACAGGTAATACATCTGTCAACAATCTGTATTACCGGATAAAATCGACTTCAGGAAGTACCTGGGGCAATTGGACTGCCCTGTCAAAAACGAATGGATACAATTTAGTAACTGGGCTAAACGGCTATTCGATTCAAATTAAGTGGGACGTCAGTAGCAATAAAGACTGCTGGCTTGACAATGTTGGCGTTTTCGGAACTGCCACCTGCGGAGGAAGTACTACCGTTCCTTCGACTCCCGGTGCCATCAATGGAGCTCAAACAGTTTGTACCTCTACTTCAGGCTTTACGTATAGCATTTCACCGGTAACAAATGCAACCGGCTATACATGGCAAGTTCCTTCAGGATGGACGGTAAACACCGGCATGGGAACCACAACAATCACCGTTACATCGGGCACAACCGGAGGCACCATAACGGTTACAGCAGATAATAGTCACGGGTCTAGTAACCCACAAACAAAAATAGTAACAGTAACAGCTACAAATACTGCAAGTAATGCTTCGTCCACGCCAACAGTGTGCATCAACACAGCCTTTACCCCAATTACACATACAACCACCGGTGCTACCGGAATTGGAACCGCAACTGGGTTGCCTACAGGAGTTACTGCAAGCTGGGCTTCAAATACCATTACAATCAGTGGAACGCCTACCGCTTCGGGTACTTTTAATTACAGCATTCCGCTGACCGGAGGATGCGGTGTTGTAAACGCAACCGGCACAATTCGGGTTAATCCTGAAAATACAATTAGCGCTCCGTCATCCACTCCAACAATTTGCATCAACAATGCATTATCTCCAATTACCCATATAACAACCGGAGCTGATGGATTAAGCTCTGTAACCGGATTACCTCCCGGAGTTACAGCAAACTGGGCTTCAAATACGATCACAATAAATGGAACTCCAACTGCATCAGGAACATTCAATTACGCGATAACAGTTACTGGCGGATGTGGTGCGGCAGTGGCTTTCGGAACAATTACGGTGATTGCTCAACCAACAACGGCTACTGTAGGTTCTACTCAAAATATATGCGGAGTATTGACAAGCAGCGCCCTGGGAGGAAACACCCCAGCTGTTGGAACCGGACAGTGGAGCATTGTAAGCGGAGGAACAGGAACTTTTAGTAATAATGCCAGCGGCAGCTCAACTTTCACGGCAAACGCTTATGGCAGCTATGTTTTAAGGTGGACAATCAGCAATGGAGTATGCTCCCCAAGCACAGCCGACATTACCGTTAATTTTTACCAAACGCCAACGACAGCAAACGCAGGTGCCGATCAATCGAATTGCAACAACAGTACATTTACACTCGCTGGAAACAGTCCGTCTGTAGGAACCGGCTTGTGGACAGTCGTTTCGGGTTCTGCCACAATATCCAATCCAAACTCGCCTGCTTCGACATTAACAAACCTTGCAGTCGGAAATGCTGCAACGTTAAGGTGGACAATTACAAACGGAACATGTAGCTCTACTGACGATGTTACACTCACCAACTACGCAACGCCAACAACAGCCAATGCCGGAACCGACCAGTCGAATTGCAACAACAGTAACTTCACGCTAAATGGGAATGTACCAACGATTGGAACGGGATTATGGTCGGTTGCTTCAGGTTCTGCAACCATTACAAACCCGGGAACTGCAACGTCAACAGTAACGAACTTGGCTGCCGGAACCAATGCTACGCTAAGATGGACAATAACAAACGGCGCCTGTTCATCGGCAGACGATGTTATTCTTACCAATTATGCAACTCCTACAACAGCAACTGTTGGCGCAACACAAAATATTTGCGAAATACTGGTAAGCAACACATTGAATGGGAACACTGCACTTGTGGGAACCAGTACGTGGACTATTGTTAGCGGAGGTACCGGAACGTTTAGCGCAGAAAACAGCGGAAGTTCGACTTTCACTGCCGATAATCACGGCACTTATGTACTTCGGTGGACAATAAGCAATGGCATTTGTACTCCAAGTACAGCCGATATAACCGTTAACTTCTATGCCAAACCAACCACAGCTTCAATTTCAGCAACGAAAGTTAATTATATTGAAACCCTAACAACCACACCATTGGGAGGAAATACCCCAGTTGTAGGAACCGGGGCATGGAGCATCACGAATGGGAGCACCGGAACTTTTTCGCTACAAAACCAGGGTAACTCAACATTTACAGCAAGTAATATCGGCGATTACACGTTGACATGGAAAATTACCAACGGAACATGTAGCAGTACGGCCGACATTATAACACATTTTTACACCGATACCCGATGGAACGGAACCAACTCGTCGGACTGGGCCACTGCATTAAACTGGACACCACGCGAAGTCCCCGATGGAAACACCGCCATTGTTATTCCGGCAACCATAAACAACCCCGTTATTAGTGGCAGTAGCCCGATAAACGATGTCAATATTTCGGGAAAACTTAAGATCCAGGATGGCGCAACTCTTACACTTGATGCAGGATCTGTTTTAATCATAAACTCAGGGGCAAATGCCTCGACAATCAACGGATCAAAAATCATTATTACATCGGATGCCAGTTACCTGAACCTTAGTTTAAGCTCTCCTACCCTTCAGGTGGAACGGCAGCTAACGGGAGTAAAGGGCTGGCGTATGGTTTCTTCGCCTGTATCAACTACTTATGCCGATATGTTTAAATCGCCGCTGGTAACACAGGGCTTCGCCGGATCAACTTTCCCCGACAAACAGCCTAATTTACTACTTTGGGACGAAACCGATGGAGGAACATCGCTTCAAAGCTGGAGAAAACCAGCAGGTTCGTCTTCGGCTATACCAAGTGGAGAAGGTCATTTCCATTACATCTTTAACGGTGCAGGGATACAATCATCAACACAAACTTATACTGATGTTCTCCCTCAAACAATGACCGCAACCGGGAATGAAAATGCACTGGGTGGCCATAGTTTTAACCTGACGTACACTCCGCGCGACCCGTCATCCCAATCTTCGGGCAACTACATCGACCGGAATACCGAAGATAAAGGATGGAACCTGAAAGGCAATCCAACCGCGTCAACATTAGATTGGGATTTAAATTCAGGCTGGATCAAAACAAACATCGACAATACGATCTACATCTGGGATCCAACTGCCAATGGAGGACTCGGAGATTATTTAACTTGGAACGGAATTTCGGGAACGCTGGGTAGCGGAAGAATTGCTCCTTTCCAGGCGTTCTGGGTTCATGCCAACAACTACAATCCCGGGCTTAGTTTTACAAACGATGCCAAAACAGCTGTCAATGGTACCTTCCTGAAAACAGCCACTATCAATAATTTTGTTGATATCCCAATCACGCTCTCGGGTGAAGGAATGGAAACAACATCAATTCTTTTACTGAGCGACAAAGGAGAATCCGGGCCTGATAAATGGGATGGCTACCGTTTGGAACCGATGAATGAAAGTTGGCTTGCCTTATACATGAGAAGCTCGCTCAGCTACACCGAACCACTGGTAATTAACGACTTGCCTTTATCGACTACCAATGCTTATATTCCGCTATATGTCGATGCCCAAAAAGAAGGGCAAAAAATTGGCGGATCGTTTACCCTTCAGTGGGAAATACCCGGTAACTGGCCTGAAGAATTGAATATACAGCTGATGGATCATGACCGGAAAAAAGCCATTTCAATGTTGCAATCCAATGAGTACAAGTTCGACCAGGCTGTTACGAAAAGTGCTACGTTTTCGGCCATTGACCCGCTCAACGTTCCAACGCAACTGGTGAAAAACACCGTCAGCGATAACACATTAAAAACGACAACAGAGAGCCTGCCATTTTCGATTGTAATAGGGAAAAAGGATACTGACCAGATTTACCTGGACAAAGTGCCGGTTTTATTCCAAAATTACCCTAATCCGTTTAGCGAAAGCACAACAATCAGGTTCAGTTTACCCGATATAGCCCCTGTTCAGATTGATGTTTTCGATGTCTTCGGAAGGCTCCTGGCAACCCCGTTCAAAGGAACTTTACCAAGCGGAATACATGATATAGTTTGGACGCCAAACACTGGTGTATCGGGAGTTTTAATTGTACGCCTAACCAGCAACAAAACAATTTTAGCCGTGAAGGCATTACGAAAACAGTGAAAATGACGATGATTAGAAGACTACACATAAAGAATAATATCGCAAATCGCCATCGATTGAAGTTCCGGCTAATAACAGGTTTGTTGCTGCTGTTACTAAGTATTCACTTCGGAACCACAGCTCAAAACCTGGGTTCCATCTCCATAAAAGCATCGGCTACTGTTATTGAGCAGGCTGAGATTGAACTTCGGACCATTAAAAATATCGATCTTGATGAGAGTACCGCCATCAACGGGATTATTACAGTTGATGCGCTAACCGATGCTGCTGCCGGAGTTATGGTAATAAAAGGAAAACCCAATGCGAGTTTCAGGATAACTTACCTGCCCCAAATGGTGCTTACCAACGCTTATAATGTTGGTACCCTGGTTGTGAATTACCAGGTAAACGGCTATCCCGACGACAACCAAAAAGCCGCCATGCCTCTGGATGCAGTTGATTTGCTGCTCCATTTCAACAACGACGGCCTGTTTTACCTGTGGGTAGGTGGGCGAATCGATATTAGCGATGCCCGTGAAGGCAATTACGACGGTGAGTTTACACTTAAAGTAGAATATGTCTGATAATGAGTGAACAGAAACGACATATTATCCTGTTTCTCCTGATTGGGTTGCTGCTTTCGGCAGGAACGAACGCCCAGCGCATAAGTTTTGGCTTGTATGCTCAAAACGGGATTGTTCTGACTCCGCAAAACCCCGATGAACTAAATTTCAACGATAAACAAGCGGTTATTTTGGCTGGTCAAACAATTACCATAAAGCTGACCGATCCGCAGGCTGCCGTCATAGCCATTGAAGCGCAAGCCGACCTGGATATTACGGTAACACTCGATGCCGACCCATTTCTTTACTTAAACGGGAATTCCACCGGGATACCATTAAAAGTAAACATGGCTTATTCCAATTTGGGCGCAACTGCTACCGACGACGCAAAAACCCGCAGCATTATTGTTCCTGAAGGATTTGCCAGTGTTACATTTCCGGTGGTCAGGCGAACTTCGGGTGTACCGGCTCCACCGCCTACACCCGACCATGTTGGTTACACAGCACCCCGAAAAACTGCCTACCTGTTTGTTTACGGCACGCTTGGAGCCGTGCCAAACAACGCCGCAGCAGGTCTTTATACCGGCAACATCAACATCAGGGTTGAATATTCAACATACAATTAAGTATAACAGTAACAACAGAATGAGAAAAAAGGAATACATACAACAGTCAACTAACCTGGAATTTCTTCGGATAATTTCGGCGCGGGCTATGGTTGGCCTGCTGGTTTGTATCCTGTTTTCGCACCAGGCTGCAGCGCAGGCCATTCGGGTAAACCTGAGCATTAAAGATAAAATTGTATTAACGGAACAAGAGCCTTTTACATTAAAGCCATCGGTTGACTTTACAACAAATGCAAAAATAATGGAAGGCTCGTGCGTGCTAAACTTATCCGGGGCTGATAATCTTTGGGTAAAAGCAACCATGCCCGCCTTTATCATTCTACACAACGAACAAGGAGACAGGATTTTATGCACAACCCATCTTTCGTATCGAAACGATGGGCAGAATACATACAATGGAATTGATTCGGGAAACACGACGACGTTTCCGTTAAGCGATACAGACCAGTTAGCAATCAAGGGCAGGGAGCCTGCCCAACTATTTAAGGCATATTTATTTGTCTTTATACGAACCAGGCTTGTCAATGCGGCAAGCGATTCTTATTCAGGCGATGTACATTTAAGCATCGAATACAATTAGGTTTTAAGATAAAAAACAAGAAAGAGAAAGGAGGAAAACAGTCAAACAAAGCACATTAAAACAGAATTTAAACAATAAAAAAAATAGTTATAAATCCATTTGTAATTCAATTATTATTAATTTTAACACAAAATCAAAAAATGAAAAGTACAATTAAAATTTTCGCGATTTTCGCAATGGTAGTAGCTTTTGCAGTGGGTGCAAAAGCTCAAGTAACTAAGGATATTACGGGAAAGGCAACCGTAATGGCACAGATTACAATGGGAACTCCAACTGCGTTGGATTTTAAAAACGTTACTCCAAATAACGCAAAAACGGTTTCAGTTACTGGTGTTGTAGCTCCTGCTACTACTGCAACTGGAGGAGAAACCGCAGGATCTATCACTATCAATAAAGGGCCAAGTACACAAGTAACTCTAAAGTTTACAGTTCTTCCTCCCTATCTTACAACCGGGACTGGAAGTACGGCAGCAACGCAGCTTATAATTGATTCATACGTGGCTCGGTTACGTACAACAGATGCTACACCAGCTACTGCAGCCTGGGCTAGTCCGGGAACTGATATTACTACTGATAGCGGTACTGATCATTCTGCCTTCTTTGCTGCAACTTCTTTTGCTGTCGATTTAGGAGCTACCGTTCGTCCGATTGAGGGTCAAACAGCAGGCTATTATACTGGAACTATAACATTAAGTGCTGAATATAATTAGTCTCTAATTTATAATTTGTAAGGGGATGATATTATATTTCATCCTCTTACAAATTATAAATTCTTCGAGGAAATTCATACTGAATATTACATAAATTAATTATCATGCAAAAGGTGAAAAATATTTCTGCACTGCTCTTTTTGTTTTTTTTTGCTAAAATTTTAAGTGCTCAGATTTCGTTGGCACCTTCATTTATATTTATTGACGAGAATAATGGGGTAGGTAACCTTTTCGTAAGTAACAATGCTTCTAATTCTTACGAAGTTTCTATCAATTTCCAGTTCGGTTATCCTGGCGGAGATGCCGATGGTAATTTGGTGATGAACTATGACGACAAAGAGGCATACTCCAAATTTGCCCTGGATGAAATGATCCGGGCGTTTCCGCGTAGCTTTACCTTAAAAGGAGGGGAATCCCGCACTGTTCGGGTACAACTGGTTCCTGGACAACGACAAAAACAAGGTTATTTTTATACCCGATTAAAAGTGTTAGCCAAGCCACAGGCAACTGAAGTAAGCCAAACGACAGCCGAAGGTATTGGCACAAAAATTAATTTTAATTTTGAACAGGTAACGGCAGTGTTTTACCACAAAGGGCCAGTTAGCACGGGTGTCGCTGTTAAAGAACTGGATGTAAAACAAAACGGTAAAATGCTCGAAATGCGCCCTAAATTGGAACACAAAGGGAATGCGCCATTTTTAGGAAGTATGATTGCCAGGCTGAAACAGGCCAATGGCGATGTGGTTGCCGAAACCCAAAGTACCGTAACAGCTTACTTTGATGTGACACGCCGCATGGATTTAAACCTCGACAAGGTTGCTCCCGGAAATTATACCCTGGAATTAAGCTTTACTACCCAACGAAACGACATGGCCAATACCGATTTGGTTCAGGCGCCAACCGTAACGCACGAAACCCAGGTAGAGATAAAGTAAGTTTCAGGAAAGCTGAAAAACAATATACCGGACGATATTTTATGGGCACCGGAGTTGTTTTTATTCCCTGTAACAGCGCAATATTTTTGTTCATAACAAGCTATCCATCAATAAATAAAGATAAAGCTAATTAACCGCAACATTCAGCATTTTCAATCAACTTTTGGGCTCTATGACATTTTGTATGGGTTTTGTTTTAAGTTGAAACGCGCCAACGGGTGCAAGGTAAAACCTTATTTTAGTTGGGGCAACCTTAGCAGAAATCGCGATCAAAAAAAATCAACCTTATTGATCTGCCTGATAAACAATGAGGAAATAAGATTGAAGACCCAACATTCTATTCGACTAAGGTTACTTTAGAAGATAAGGTTTAAAGAGAACTCCGTTTTTAAGGAGTATCGTATTGCTCATTGGTTACTCAAGTATCCGACATAGACTCAACTTTTCTAACTTATTAACTCAACTCTGAGCTTAATCCAAACGTTAAAACACAATCTCATTTCGAGATTTTCAAGATTTTTATGAAGCAACGCAATCAGGCTATTATTTTCCCTAACTATCTAAAACAAGTCCTCGTTGTTCTTGGGCTACTGTTGCTTCATTTTCCTGTTTCGGCACAGCAGGAAGAAGTTCTGCTTACTTTTCGCCACCAGGCCATTGGTAACGTGTATGTGAATAGCCTTTACGATTCCAAGACCGATAAAACCTATTTGCCGGTTATCGAGCTTTTCAGTTTATTCGAAATCAACTATAAAGCCAATGTTGCCAGTCATTCCGTTAGCGGCAATTTCCTAAATTCCGATAATCCCTATACCATTAACCTGTCGTCGCTACAAGCGCAACTGGGAAAAACAAGCATACCAATTACTCCTGACGATTTCCGCCTGGGAGAAACCGATTTTTATATAGCTCCCGGCATTTTCGAAAAAGTTTTCGGGCTGAACTTTACCGTAAATATGGCCCAGCTGATGCTCACCCTGGAAACCAAACAAAAACTTCCGGTAGAAGAACGGCTTGCCCGCGAACATGCCCGTGCCAATATGGAAGGGCGGGAATTCACCCACGAAGATTTTCCACTGGCTTACGACCGCAAACGCTCGGTATTTAGTGGCGGAATGCTCGATTATTCGATCACCGGAAGCTATGCCAAACAATCGCAGGGACTTGCATATACCCTCACCGGCGGAATGGAGGTACTGGGAGGCGATGTACAGGGAACCGTTTACGGCGCAAACACCAGCTCTGGAAGCACCAATTTAAGTTCAAGCGGACTTCGGTGGCGCTATGCAATGCGCAACAACAAGCTGATTACAAGCCTTTCGGCAGGGCAGTTAACCACAACCGGGCTACAGCAACTTTCGATAAAAGGTTTTGCTATTTCGAACGACCCCATTGAGCCGCGCCGAATGTACGAAACGTATGTAATCGACGGGCATACCGAGCCCGAGTCGGAAGTGGAAATTTATGTGAACGAACGGCTTTCCGACTTTAAGCGGGCTGATGAACTGGGTTATTACCGGTTTAACCTACCCGTTACCTACGGAACAACCCGCATAAGCCTCCGAATTTACACACGTTCGGGCGAGCTTATTGTTTCCGACAAACAAATGCAGGTTCCATTTACTTTTTTGCCCAAGGGAGTGGTGTCGTATAATGTACAGGCCGGTAAAGCCGAGAGTTTTTCGTCGGATACACTGCAAGGGAAATGGGTTGGTCATGGTAATGTAGCGGTAGGTGTTTCCAGATGGTTAACGGCATCGGTAGGCTCGCAATACATTGGCCAAACGTTTAGCAGTGAAAACCTTACCTATTACGGAAGCCTGGCCGCCCGAATTGCCAAGCAATATTTGATAGGCGTCGATGCGGCTCCAAAAAATTACTACCGATTTACAGGCAGCGTCATGTATTTCAACAACTTAAGCTTCAATGTCAGCTACCTCAAATACGACGGAACGAGCATTTTTAATTCCAGAGGAGCCAAAAGCAACATTACCGTAAACACCTATATTCCATTTAAGCTTTTTGGGATGAACACCGGTTTTCGCCTGGGAGGAGAACAATATGATCTGGCCAGTAGCAAGCAAACAACCTACACAACCGATTTTAGTGCACGTTTGGGAAAAATAAACATGCGCTTCAATTACCGCGATAACTTCATCAGTTCGGGCCAGGAAACCAATTTTGGACAAGGAATGTTAACTACCGCCCTTACCTATACCATCTCTCGCGCGCCAGGTTTGCCGGTATATGTCCGAGGCATGTATATACGCGCACAAAACATGTACGATATTAGGCATAATTTGCTTCAGACCACCGAAATGGAAATTTCAAAAACGATATTTAAATCGGGCCGTTTCAATGCAGGAGTTTCCTACAACCATGTATCCGGGCTTGTAAGCACACAATTTGGCTTTACGCTCGATTTGTCGAAAGTTAGAAGTGCAACAACTGTAAATACCACAGGGTCTGACATTACAGCACGCCAAAGTTTATACGGAAGCATTGGCTGGGATAAACCCAATGGCAATGTTACACTCAACAACAGGCAACAGGTAGGACGTTCGGCGGCATCAGTATTACTGTTTATCGATAAAAACAACTCGGGCAAGTACGATAAAGGCGACGAACTTTTACCCTACAAAGGAGTAAAACTCGACCAAACCGCAAGTATGGAAGTTGGCCGCGACAGCATATTGCGCATCACCCAATTGCAGAGTTACTATAAGTACAACTTATCGGTAAACCGAAATGCCCTGGGCGACGCCACCCTCGTTCCTGTAAAAGACAAATTCTCGTTTGTCGCCGATCCAAATCAATACAAGCAAATTGAAATACCATTTTACAGAGGTGGCATTATCGAAGGCAAGGTGATTATTGACGACGGAGAAAAGAAAATCGGGCAGGGAGGTTTGCGCTTAATCCTGAAAAGGGAAGAAGACAGTAGCACCCAGATTATTCGAAGTTTCAACGATGGCGGGTTCTACCAAATGGACCTCGCTCCCGGAAAATACACCCTCGAAGTCGATCCGGTTCAAATTGAATTCCTGAAAGCAAATGTGCCCGAAAAACTCAAATTTGAAATAAAAGCCTTATCGGAAGGCGATTACCTTGAAGGGCTTGAAATTGTAATATTACCAAAGAGCAGACGCGAACCAAGAGGAATCAACATTTTCTAATTGCCATATTGGTGGTGTTCTTTCCTGAATTCCAGCGGGCTTTTGCCCGTTTTGTCCTTAAATATCCGGGAGAAGTAAAAATACGACTCGAAACCCAGGTCGATGGCAATTTCTTTAATGCTCTGGTCAGTCGAAACCAGTAGATCCTTCGCTTTTTGTATCCGAAGCGAAAGGTGATACTGGATGGGCGATATACCTGTATATTTCCTGAACATTTGCCGGAAATACGAATAGCCCACATTCAACTCATGCGCCAGTTCTTCAATATTTACGTTTTTATTCAGGTTTTCCCTGAAGTACAAACAAGCTTTCCGGATGGTTCGCTCAATGGTTTTACCGGCAAATTCCTGGTTCCGGATTACCGAAAGAATTTTACTCAGCGCCAATATGGTATTTGCCGCGCAAACCTGCTGGTGCCCCGTTTTTTCATCTTTGACCAACTGGATTACTTCGTGAAAAATTTTCAGCAAACTTTCCTGAAAACCAACATAAACAACCGGTTTACTGAGCTGAAAAAAACCTTCGTGAAATAAATTGCGGCAGAAATCGCCGTTGAAACCAATGTAATGTTCATTCCATCCGGTTGTTTGGTCGGGTTTATACCGATGCCATACCCCGGGGCGAATAATAAGTATCGACCCCGGAGCAACCTGAAATCTACCGTCAATGGTTTCGAAAATTCCCGAGCCATCGGTAATGTAATTGATCTGGTATTCCTGCAAAATTCGTCCGTTTTCCCAGGTAAAAAAATAACCGCTGGGATGAACGCTGGGCGGATAATAATTAGAGGGCTGAATTTGCGCAAAACCTGCAACAGTGATATATAATCCCCATTCTTTGTCCAGCGACCCGGCATGAATATATTTAACAAACGATTCATTCATAAGCTTAGAGGTTACGGATTACGAGATTCGGGTTGCGGGTTTGGGATTTCCTGTTCATCGGGCACTTTTAAACTCGTAACACGTACCCCGCATCCTGCAACAAATTTTCAAATCCCCAAATTCTCACATCTTCAGGCAAACCTATTTTATAACATCTTTCTTTGTGTCATTTTGTGTAAATCAAGAATCATTTCACCCATTGAAAAACACTAGTTGCTAAGTACCTTTACATTTACAAAACTAGCAATTAAAGTCATAAAAGATAAATCAACTTAAACCTAAGAAAAATCATGGAGACTAAGTCTTTTCTGGCATTCGATCTGGGTGCAACAAGCGGGCGTTCAATCCTCGGAACCATTGAACACGGAAGGCTTCAAATGAAAGAGCTAACTCGCTTCCCTAATCAAATGCTTCAAATTGGCGATCATTTTCACTGGAATATTTATTCGCTGTTCGAACATTTTAAAGCAGCGTTGGCAGCAGTGAAACAGGAGGGCGTTTCAATTTCGTCGATTGGAATTGATACCTGGGGCGTTGATTTTGCCCTGATTGCCAAAGATGGCACCATTTTGGGCGCCCCCTATGCCTACCGCGACCCGCATACCCAAGGCATGCCCGATAAATACTTCAAAATCGTTCCGCGCGAAAAAGTATATCAACTCACCGGCATCCAGGTAATGAATTTCAACAGCCTTTACCAGTTGTTTGCCCTGAAGCAAAACAAAAGCTCGTTACTCGAAGCTGCCTCCGAAATGCTGTTTATGCCCGATGCACTTTCGTACCTGTTAACCGGGGAAAAAGTAGTTGAATATACGATCTCGTCAACTTCACAAATTCTGAATCCGAAAACCAAACAATTCGAGTCGCAGTTGCTCGAAGCTGCCGGAGTTTCGCCCTCGCTTTTGGGTAAAATTGTTCTTCCGGGCCAAACAATTGGCACCTTAACCAATTCTTTAGCCGAAGAATCGGAGCTTGGGAAAATACCGGTTATCGCAGTGGCTGGTCACGATACAGCATCAGCAGTGGCAGCAATTCCGGCAGAAAATGAACGATTTGCATTTCTCAGCTCGGGAACCTGGTCGCTCATGGGAATTGAAGTGAAGGACGCTATCATTAATGACGAAACTTTCGCCCTGAATTTTACCAACGAAGGGGGAATTGAAGGCACAACCCGTTTCCTGAAAAACATTACCGGAATGTGGCTTCTGGAGCAATGCCTGAAAGAATGGAAAAAGGAAGGAATAAGTTATGCCTACGAAAAACTGGTAAAAATGGCCGAATCGGCTCCGGCATTCCAGTCATTGATTGATCCCGATCATCCTTCGTTTGCCAATCCGGCGTGCATGACTAAAGCCATTGCAGAATACTGCGAAGCAACTAACCAGAAAGCCCCATCAACCCACGCCGAATTTGTTCGTTGTATTTTCGAAAGCCTCTCGCTCAAATACAAGTATGTATTAGGCAAGATCAAGGGTTTGGCGCCATTCGCTATCGAAAAGCTCCATGTTATTGGAGGGGGTTCCAAAAACCCACTGCTCAACCAATGGACAGCCAACGCCCTTGGAATCCCAGTCATTGCTGGTCCTTCAGAAGCAACATCAATAGGAAATATTATGATTCAGGCCAAAGCCGCCGGATGTGTTGAATCGTTACCGGAAATGCGTCGCATAATCCGCGAATCGATACATCTCGAAGAATTTATTCCTCAAAGCAATAGCCAATGGGAATCGGCTTACGAGAAATTTCTGAAAGTCGTTCAATAAAAATCATAACATATTTAAAATCAACAGATAAACACAATGGTAAAAAAAGAAACAGTTTCGAGGGCTTACGAATTGGCCAAAGAACGCTATTCAGCAGTTGGTGTGAATACCGACGATGTATTGACAAAATTGCAGGAAATATCCCTGTCGCTGCACTGCTGGCAAGCCGACGACGTTACCGGATTCGAGTCGCCGGATGCAACGCTAAGCGGCGGAATTCAGGCAACCGGCAATTATCCGGGCAAAGCGCGTAACATCGAAGAGCTTCGTGCTGACATCATTAAAGCTGCCTCGTTAATTCCGGGCTCGCACCGCTTGAACCTCCATGCTATTTATGGCGACTTTGGCGGACAATTCGTTGATCGCGATCAATTGGAACCCAAGCATTTCGAAAGTTGGATGAAATGGGCCAAAGAAAACGGGTTTAAACTCGATTTCAACTCCACTTCATTCTCGCACCCAAAATCGGGCGAACGCACACTTTCGAATCCTGATCCTGAAATCCGCAAATTCTGGATCGAGCACACCAAACGTTGCCGTGCGATTGCCGAAGAAATGGGCAAATACCAGGGTTCGCCTTGTGTGATGAACCTCTGGATTCACGACGGATCGAAAGACCAAACCGTTAACCGGCTGGAATATCGCCGGTTGCTGAAAGAATCGCTCGACGAAATTTTCGCCACCAAATACGAGAACATGAAAGATTGCATCGAAGCCAAATTATTTGGCATTGGCGCCGAAAGTTATACGGTTGGTTCATACGATTTTTATCTCGGTTACGGCGCAAAAAACAACATGATTGTAACTTTGGATACCGGTCACTTCCATTTAACAGAGAGCGTTGCCGACAAGATTTCGTCACTGTTGCTTTTCACTCCTGAAATCATGTTGCACGTGAGCCGCCCTATCCGCTGGGACTCCGACCACGTAACCATTATGAACGACGACACCCTGGATTTAGCCAAAGAAATCGTTCGCTGCGATGCACTCGACCGCGTAAACATTGGCCTCGATTATTTCGACGCTTCCATCAACCGCATCGGCGCTTACGTGGTGGGTAGCCGCGCCACTCAAAAATGCTTCCTTCAGGCTTTGCTTGAACCGCTTACCATTTTGCGCAAGTACGAAGCCGATGGCAAATATTTCGAACGTCTGGCCCTTCTCGAAGAAAGTAAAGTACTACCCTGGAATGCCGTTTGGGACATGTTCTGCCTGCAAAACAATGTTCCGGTTGGCGAAGATTTTATTGCCAACATTCAGCAATACGAACAGGAAGTAACCAGTAAACGATAATTACTAAACACTTAACTAAACTCATACAATGAATGCACTATTAGGAATTATTTTTCATGCCATCGGCGGCGGTGCGTCGGGTAGTTGGTACATGCCCTACAATTGGGTGAAAAAATGGCGCTGGGAAGTTTATTGGATTACCGGCGGCATTTTCTCCTGGCTGATAATGCCTCTGCTGGCCGTGCTTTTAACGATTCCCGATTGGCAGGGAATTTTACATGCTACCAAAGGGAGTGTTATCCTAAACACCTACACCATGGGCTTGCTTTGGGGAATTGGTGGTTTAACTTATGGCTTGGCCATTCGCTACCTGGGCATGTCGCTCGGCAACTCGGTGTTGCTGGGTATAACTTCGGTGGTTGGCTCTCTCGGGTTGCCCATTTTACGCAATGTTCCGGGAATTGCCGAAATCATACCACAAGGGTTATCGTTGACCGATCTGTTCAGCTCTACAGGCGGACGAATCGTGTTGCTGGGTATCCTGATTTTATTGGTCGGAATTATCCTCAGCGGACGGGCCGGAATTAAAAAAGATCAGGATTTGGGCAATAAAAAGGACGGGGTAAACAGCGAATTTAAACTCTCCAAAGGCTTGATGATTGCCATTGTTTCGGGAGTTTTGAGCGCATTTTTCAGTTTCGGGATCGATACCGGGAAAGAAATGGCCGCTGCCGCACGCACGCTGGCTGTTGAACAAAGCTACCCGTTCATTACTCAGGCCGATGGTGGCTACAAATATCTTTTCGAGAACAACATTATCTTTTTTGTCATTCTTTGGGGAGGGCTTACCACCAACCTGATTTGGAGCGTCGCCCTGATTTTCAAGAACAAAACAGCCAGCGATTTCACCGACGCCCAGGCGCCTTTATTGCGCAACTACCTGTTCTGCGCACTGGCCGGGACAACCTGGTTTTTGCAGTTCTTTTTCTACGGAATGGGCGAAACAAAAATTGGCAACGGAGCCAGTTCCTGGACGCTACACATGGCAACGATCATCCTCACCGCCAACCTTTGGGGCTTCTACCGCAAAGAGTGGAAAGGTGTTTCTAAAAAAACCTACAATACGATTTTGTTGGGTATTGGCGCAATTCTTCTGTCAGTTATCATCATTGGAGTTGCTAAATGGTTGTATCCCGAATTAAATGCACTTGGCTAATGCAACGACTCGCTTTTAAAATGCACCTGAACGAAGGGCAAAAAGAAGAATACCGGAAACGGCACAACAATTTGTGGCCCGAACTGCATAAGCTCCTGAAAGAAGCTGGTGTAAGCGAATACTCGATCTTTCTCGATGAAGAAACCAATACGCTTTTTGCATTCCAGAAAGTAAGCGGAGATGGTGGTTCGCAGGATTTGGGACAAACCGAAACCGTGCAAAAATGGTGGGCTTTTATGGCCGACATCATGAAAACCAACCCCGACAATTCGCCGGTCTCCATTCCTCTAGAAGAAGTATTTTATATGGAATAAATTTAGGAAAAGGTCAATAGTCATTCAAAAAATTACCAATGGCTATTGACTCATTCCTTTGTTCAAATTAGGCTAACCATAACTACAACAACATGATAAAACAACTATTTTCAAAGGCCGGAATACTATTTATTCTGTTGGCCATTAGTAGCATAACTGTGTTTGCTGCTGAAAAAACTACCGTAAAAGATTTGACCTGTGAATATCACACCAACCCGCTTGGCATTGATGTTCTGAAACCCCGATTAAGCTGGAAAATTGAAACGACTGCGCCAAATGTACTGCAAACGGCCTACGAAATTAAGGTAACCGACCAGTCGGGGAAAGCGCTCTGGAACACAGGGAAAGTGAACTCCGACCAATCGGTTGACGTTGTTTACGAAGGCGCAGGCTTAAAATCGATGCAACATGCAAGCTGGCAGGTACGCATTTGGGACCACAAAGGAAAGGCAACTGCCTGGAGCGCCCCGGCTACCTGGGAAATGGGAATCCTGGAACCCGAATCGTGGAAAGCTTCGTGGATTACCCTTGGCTCCGAACCCGATGTGGCTGGTTCAAAACCGGCCCAGTATTTCAGGAAAGATTTTAGTACTGCGAAAAAAATAAAATCGGCGCGCGTGTATATAACCTCTCACGGGCTTTACGAATTGCTCCTGAACGGCAAAAAAGTAAGCAACGACTTATTTACTCCCGGCTGGACGAGTTTCAACAAACGCCTTCAGTATCAAACTTACGACGTAACGTCATTGGTTCAGGCTAAAAATGCTTTTGGCGTAATGGTTGGCGACGGATGGTATCGTGGAAACATCGGCTGGTCGAGCCAAAACGGGTACTACGGAAGCAAACTGGCACTCTTGGTTCAGTTGCAGATAAATTATACCGACGGAACCAGCGAATTGGTTTGCACCGACCAGAGCTGGAAAGCCTCAACAGGCGCAATTGTTGCATCCGACATTTATAATGGCGAAACTTACGATGCACGCAAAGAAATGCCGGGATGGGCCAGCGCCGGTTTCGACGACGGCAAATGGGAAAAAGCTACGGTTACCGATCAATCGAAAAAAACGCTGATCGCACCGCAGGGAGTGCCCGTGAAGCCTATTCAGGAAATCAAACCAATCAAGCAGATTACAACTCCAAAAGGTGAAGTTGTTTACGACATGGGACAAAACATGGTTGGTTGGGTTCGCCTGAAAGTTCAAGGCAAAAAAGGCGATGAAATCACCGTAAAATTTGCCGAAGTGCTCGATAAAGAAGGCAATTTTTATACCGACAATCTTCGCCGGGCAAAATGTACCGATCTTTTTATCCTGAATGGTTTGGGCGAAGAAGTTTTGGAGCCTCATTTCACTTTCCACGGGTTCCGTTTCGTAAAAATCGAAGGCCCGGCAACTCCAATTGCAGCAAATCAGATAACCGGCGTTGTTATCCATTCGGATATGGCGCCAACAGGTTCGTTCAGTTGTTCAAACACCATGATTAACCAACTTCAGCACAACATTCAGTGGGGGCAAAAAGGCAATTTCCTCGATGTGCCAACCGATTGCCCGCAGCGCGACGAGCGTTTGGGCTGGACCGGCGACGCCCAGGTTTTCAGTATGACTGCCGCTTTCAACTTTAATGTTGCGCCTTTTTATACCAAATGGCTTGGCGATGTCACTGCTGACCAATCGCCAAACGGACGACTACCGCACGTTATTCCTGATGTTTTGAAAGGCGATGGCGGAGCAACAGCCTGGGCCGATGTTACGGTAGTTGTGCCCTGGACAACTTACCTGGTTTATGGTGACAAACGCATTCTTGAAGTTCAGTACCCCAGCATGAAAGCCTGGGTGGAATACATGCACAGCCGCGCTGGCAACAAAAATCTCTGGCTTGGCGATAACCACTATGGCGACTGGCTTGCGTTTGCAAGTAACCGCTCGGATTATACCGGCGCAACAACCGAGAAAGACCTGATTGCAACAGCTTACTATTCGTATTCGAGCGGGTTACTTGCCAAAGTTGCCGCCATTATTGGCAAAACCGACGAAGCCAAAAAATACGCACAGTTGTCTGGCGACATCAAAAAAGCATTCCAGAACGAGTTTGTGGCTCCTTCGGGCCGACTTGTTTCGCATACACAAACTGCTTATTGCCTGGCATTGGCTTTCGACCTTCTTCCTGAAGATTTAAAACCAAAGGCAGCCAAATTTTTGGCCGATGATGTGAAGAAAATGGGACACCTTACAACAGGTTTTGTGGGTACGCCTTTGCTTTGTAAAACTCTTTCGGCATATGGATACGACGATTTGGCATTCATGCTTCTGAACAGAACCAAATACCCATCGTGGTTATATCCGGTAACACAAGGCGCCACAACAATCTGGGAACGCTGGGATGGACAAAAACCCGACGGAACTTTTCAGGATGTGGGCATGAACAGCTTTAACCACTATGCTTATGGCGCAATTGGCGAATGGTTGTACCATTATGTCGCCGGGCTCGATGTAGATGCCGAAAACCCGGGCTACAAACACATTCTGCTTGCACCGCATCCGGGAGGCGGACTAACCAATGCCGAAGTTGAATTTAATTCGGTTTACGGGAAAGTAAAATCGGGCTGGAAAATTGATGGAAACGATTTCGTTTACGATGTAACTGTTCCTGCTAATACAACTGCAACAGTTACGTTGCCTTCAGCAAAAGCCGACCAAGTTACATGGGCAGGAGCAGTTTCGAAAGCCGACCTGAATCAAACCGGGAATTCGGTTACACTGAAAATTGGTTCGGGAAACTACCAGTTTAAATATCTGGCAACCGGAATGAAACCTTAATTGATACAATGTAAAGGCTATTCATAGTCAAAGCAATTTATTGTCGTATTTTGAAACTGCTCGTGCAACGAATAAATACGGTTGAAATACAAAAAGAGACAAAAAAAAGACGCTTGAATAAGCGTCTTTTTTTTGTCTCTTTTTGTGACCAGGCATGGTTTGACAAACACGAATGAAAATTCGCTATTCAACAACAAGCAATAAGTATTTCGATGCGCTCCAGAATTCTTCTGATTTATCAATTACAAGACTTTCAACCTTTTTATCGTTACCCACAAAATGGTACGAACCAGCAGGATGAACAGTAACAAGGCGCGCTCTTTTGGTATTTAACGGCAATTGCTTAAACTCCCGAATATCGATTTTCGCAAAAAAGGCCGGGTCAAAATCTTTTTTAATCTTGAGTGTTTTTCCCATACCCAAAACTCCGCCTTCCTTCTCAATTACATTCTTGGTTTCCAGTTCCTTTTTCGTCCCAAAGCCGTAATAAGCAGTATTTAATTCGCTGGTTTTGTTTTCAATAACCTCGTTTTTAGCTTTTATAGCCTGCTCATTTTCGTTGGTAATGGTAACAATTTTCTGGTTAAGACTGGCAACATCAAAGTTCAGTTTTTCAAGCTGTTGTTTCAAATCGGCGATTTCGCCATCCTTTTCGCTGATTTGGTTATTGAGCAATTCAATCATTTTCTCGAGTTCGGCAACCTTCATATTCGATTTTCTCAATTTACTCTGAAGTGATTTCACCAACTCCTTGTTCTTTTGCAACAAATTGTTGATCAATGCAATATCCTCCAGAATCTTTTGTTTGCCGTCGGACTGAACTTCCGTGCCCGGAGCTGTTTGAATGGTAACAATCTTCTCAAGTCGCTTGATAGAGTCAAGGTTCATCTGGATTTGATTCATTGACCCAATGTATTGCAGAATGGTATTGTCTTTCTGCACACCCAGGGTTGAAATGCTATCCTGCTTTGCCTGCATTCGGGCAATTTCTTTTTTGTGCCCGCACGAAGCCAAAATAACAACCGATAATACAACTAGTAATTTTCTCATATACTGAAATTTAAATTGAAGTTCTGATTCAGGAACTGATCTTTTCAGGACGTGAAGCAAAGATAATCCGCTTTTTAGAAATGTATGATAATAACACAGGGAAATCGTTTTCGAAATTTGTGTTGTGCATCTCAAAAAGCGCAATAGCTTTATTGGGTCGTACGGGTTACCTTACTCCATAAAAACAGGTTCAGGCTAAAATTCAGGCTCCACTTCCGCTGCCTGCAAATGGATGTTTACCGAGTTGGCAAAAGCGATTTCCTTTTTCGCAATTCAACCGAAAGTTCGTAATATTGTGCTCTTTAAAAATTGAGTTTATTTATATACCGGACATGTTGCTTTTTAAATAAGTTTATACAATAATCTTTTCGTTTGGCAGTTTATCCTTAAGTGATCAAATTTTAACTATTGGGCAAAAATTATTTATATCGTTTTTCGCTGGTTGTTGTACTTTTTTTCCTGGCCGCCTGTACCACTGAAAAAAACACTACAGTTTCGCGTGCTTATCACAATCTGACTGCACATTACAATGTATATTTTAATGGTAAGGAAAGCCTGAAATCGGGAGTTGAAAAGGTCAACAAATCGGTTGAAGACGACTACTCGAAGGTTTTACCGCTGTTTAAATCGAGCAACCCAACAACTGCCAAAGCAGCGACTTCTGAAATGGACAATGCCATAATCAAAGCTTCAAAGTTAATTCAATCGCACTCAATTACGAAGAAACCCAAACGCCGCAAAAACAGGAGCAAATCGTACCTTCAGTTTGCCAGTCGTGACGAATTCAACAACTGGGTTGACGATGCCTATATTTTAATGGGCCAGGCTTATTTTTACCAGCACAATTTTGTGTCGGCTTCCGAAAACTTTTCATACGTAGTCCGCCGTTTCGACAAAGACCCTTCGCGATACACAGCATACGTCTGGCTAATAAGATGTTATACAGAACAGGAACGGTATGTCGAAGCCTTCGAAATCATCCAGCAATTGCAAACCGATGAAGATTTTCCGCGAAGACTTGATGCCGATTTTACTGCGGCAACTGCCGACTATTATTCCAGGCAACTTTCATACAAAGAAGGTATTCCTTTCCTGGCAAGGGCCGCTAAAGAAACTTCACGAAAACTTGACAAGCTGCGCTACAAGTATATTTTAGCTCAATGGTACCAGGAAACCGGCGAACCCGATAAAGCCTCGCAAACATTTAAAGAAATTGCACGAAAAAATCCTCCTTATAAAATGGCTTTTAACGCCAGAATTAATGCCGCAGGTACTTTTACCGGAACCGGCGACATCGAAAAGCTCAAGAAAGAATTGCACAAAATGCTTCGGGATAAAAAAAACCTGGAATTCCGCGACCAGATATATTTTGCAATGGGTAATATTTCGCTAAAAGAAGGAAATAAAGATCAGGCAATCAAAGAATACACCAAATCGGCCTCGATGAGTGTCGAAAACCTTTACCAGCGAGCCCTCTCGTGCCTTACTCTTGCCCAAATTTATTTCGACATACCCGAATACAAAAAAGCCCAGGCTTACTACGACAGCGCGATGGTGGTTATCGACGATAAGTATCCCAATTACCGTCAAATTTCAGACCGCCACAAGAATTTGACCCGGTTAACCGACAACATTTATACCGTAGAACGCGAAGACAGCCTTCAGAAAATTGCCAAAATGAACGAACCAGAGCGAAATGCCCTGATTGACAAGTGGATTAAAGAAGAGACCGAAAAAGAAAACAGGGAGAAACTCGCACAGCAAAACCAAATGGCCGACCGTAGTTTCAACAGGTACAATCAAAGTCAATTCAGTTCATCACTACAGCAAACTCAGGGTTCGGAGTGGTATTTTTACAACCCTACAACTGTTGCTTATGGGAAAGTGGAGTTTCAGCGTTTATGGGGAAAACGAAAACTGGAAGATAACTGGCGGCGCTTTGACAAGCGTAGTTTTGGCGACGAAGACCAGGCGCAAGCGAAAGATACACTGTTAAACGAAAACGGGAAAAAACTAGTTACCGATAAGAAAACCAGGGAATACTATACGCAAAACCTGCCTGTAAACGACTCGCTGATGCAGGTTTCGCATGGCAAAATCAGGAATGCTTTATTTAATGCCGGACGTATTTTCAAAACAGAATTTAACGACATTCAACGATCCATCAATTCATTCGAAGATTTAAATAACCGTTATCCCGATAACCTGTATTTACTTTCTTCCTGGTTCGAACTATGGGATTTGTATAAAAAACTTCCTAACCAGGAAAAGGCCGACGTTTACAAAAATCTTGTAGTTTCGAAATACCCCGATTCGAAATATGCCAAGTACTTACTAAATCCGAATTACTTTATTGAGCTGGAAGCCCGAAACGATAGTGTTAACCGGCTGTACCAAAAGGCTTTCGCCGAATACAAAGCAGGCAACTATGCCGCTTCGGGAAAATTAACCGACCAGATCATGGACATGAAACCCGATAGCTTACTCGTTCCAAAGGTTAAATTCATAAAAACAATTGCCAGTGGCACAGCTACCGACCGAAATACTTTTGGTAAATTACTTACCGATTATATCACAAATAACCCGAAAGCTGAACCAAAACCTCTGGCCGAACAAATCCTGAAACTAATACAGGACAGCGCCCTGGTTGATTACCAAAATTTAATTGCATCGGGCTACATCAGCGACAAAATCAACAACAAAGAACTGTTACCCGAAAACCAGAAAAGCGCGGATGAATTTGGCGGCAAATTCTCATACGACGAAGAATTACTTCACTATTTTGTAATCGCTTACCCCAAAAATGCCAGCATCGACCTGAACCGCCTGAAATTCGACCTGGCCAATTACAACATCGACCACTACACAAAATACGATTTCGATATTGAGACTCAGAACCTGAATAATAACACCGCTTTGTTAATCGTCCGGTCGTTAAAAGACAAAGAACAGGGATTGATTTATTTCCGGTCGATCATCAAACGACGCGAGGTATTCAATACGCTCAAAAACATTAAATACAATAACTTTATAGCGTCATCTACCAATTTTAGGGAAATTGCAGCCGATAAGGATTACTCCGAATACCTGAAATTTTTCATCAAGAATTACAGCCGTTTCATTACAGGCGATTTCACCGACGAATTACTACCCGAACCCGAAGAACTACTGGCTAAGGCGCAACAGGAAGAAAACACGCTGAAAGAGAAAGGAACTTTTGTGGCTGTTGCCCCAACCGGGAACGGACTTGACATATACGGAGATGAAAATACGGGTTCGCAGAACTTTGTCATTGCTGTTAATACTCCAAAAGCTAACCTCAAACAGGTTATCCCCGGATTCAATACTCACAACAACGAAGAATTCAGAACCTCAAACCTGACAATTAACCAAAGCCAGGTAGCCGATTATCAACTGATGGTGGTTGGCAAATTCAAGACCAAATCAGAAGCAATAAATTATTTCACAAAAACACTGGTGAACCGAAAGCTTTTCAAAAGCCTCGATACGCTAAGCTACCGCAACTTCATCATTACCGATGCCAACCTGAGAAAACTATCGGACACAAAAAAGATTGCCGAGTATCTCAATTTCTTTAAAATCAAGTACATCGACGCATCAAACATGTCTCAAAATCAGGCCGATGCCAAACCCGGATACAACGGGCCGTTTATCCCGAAAACCGGAGGAACTCAAACGTTTGTGCTAATCGTACCCAAAGAAGAAGTAAATCCCGATCGCCTTCTCGAATCAATCAGACAATTTAACCAAAAGAATTACAGCAAGTTAACCCTAAATGTAAGTTCATCGATGCTCGACGACTTCAGGCTTATGGTTAAAGTTGAAGGGTTGACCAATGCCGACGACGGAGTTAAATACCTGCGAACAATTGCCAACGACAAAAGTGTTTATGGCCCGCTTGAAACAGCTAATTACAGGCACTTTATTATCACTCCTGAAAATGAAACCATATTCAGGCAAAATAAGAACATCCTGATTTACATGGATTTCTACAAGCAATTCTACCTGAAATAACTCCTGGGAGCTGTTGGAAGCGAAACAACAGCAATTCAACGATTTAAGCACGCTTCTCTTTTCGAAACGTATAAACTGCCAGGTAAGCTAATTTTCGAAGTTTTAGCTACGGAGTTAAAGTTTGTTAAGTATATACTATTCGCGGTTAAGGCTTGTTTATTACTTTAGTAACAATTTTGAGAAAGGAGATTATGAAGAAAACACGAATACTTTGGACCGACGATGAAATCGATTCGCTTCGGGCGCACATCATTTTTTTAGAGGGAAAAGGCTTTGAGGTTACCACGGCAAACAATGGCAGCGATGCTATTGACTTGGTTCGCAGCGAGTTTTTTGATATTATTCTTCTCGACGAAAATATGCCGGGCTTAAGTGGATTACAAACCCTGAATGAAATAAAGACCATCGATCCAAATCTTCCGGTGGTAATGATTACCAAGAGCGAGGAAGAACATATCATGGAAGAAGCAATTGGTTCGAAAATGGCCGATTACCTGATAAAGCCCGTTAACCCGATACAAATTTTGCATTCGATCAAAAAGAATGTCGATCAGCGAAGGCTGGTTAGCGAGAAAACCACCTCGGCTTATCAAAGTGAATTTTCGAAGATTGGGATGCAGATCAGCGAACGATTGAATTTTGCAGAGTGGACTGAAGTGTATAAAAAATTGGTTTTCTGGGAGTTGGAATTAAGCGGATCGGAAGACTCGTCGATGTCGGAGATACTTCGGATGCAAAAAGCTGAAGCCAACAATTCGTTTGCTAAATATATCCGCAACAATTACCAATCGTGGTTCAGTAAAAACCCAGAAGGAAGACCAATTCTTTCGCCCGATATTTTCAGGAAGAAGATATTCCCGCTAATTGACAATGGCAGCAAGGTTTTTGTGCTGGTTATCGACAATCTGCGGTACGACCAATACCGCGTGCTATCGACAGTACTGACCAACTATTACCGGGTTGAAGAAGAAGATTTGTATTGCAGCATTTTACCAACAGCTACCATGTATGCCCGAAATGCCATTTTTTCGGGATTATTGCCCTCGGAAATTGAACGGCTTTATCCGGAATACTGGGAGGACGACGACAATGAAGGGCACAAAAACCGCTTTGAATCGGAATTACTTCAGAAACAGTTATCGCGCCTGGGGAAAAATTACAAGCTGTTTTTCGAAAAAATAGCCGGCATAAAAGGAACCCGCAAGATGACCGACTACATCGGAAATATTTTGCAAAGCGACCTTTCGGTTATGGTTTTTAACTTTGTTGATATGATTTCTCATGCCCGTACCGAAATGGACATGATTAAGGAGCTGGCCAATGACGAGAAGGCTTACCGGTCGCTCACCCTTAGCTGGTTTAACCACTCGTCGCTGCTCGATTTACTCCGACTGTTGTCGGAAAACAATGTAAAAGTGGTGCTGACAACCGATCATGGAACCATTCGGGTTGATAATGCGCTGAAAGTAATTGGCGACCGCGAAACCAATACCAACCTGCGTTACAAACTTGGCCGCAACCTTAATTACAGTTCAAAAGCCATTTACGATATTAAGAATCCGGCATCCATTTATCTGCCTTCGCGCAATGTAAGCACTTCGTATATTTTTGCAACGAACACCGATTTCTTTGCTTACCCGAATAATTACAACCATTATGCCCAGTATTACAAAAATACTTACCAGCATGGCGGAATTTCGCTCGAAGAAATGATTATCCCGATTATTACCATGTCGCCCAAATAGATCGATTTATGATTATGAATTGCAGACATACAACCTATTACAACATAAAAGGCTGGCCAAATTTACTTTAGCCAGCCTTTTGATTTCCCCGTTTTCAGGAGAAAATATTCGTTCGAAATTACGATTCGAGCAAAGCCTGATATTCTTCAGCGCTTAATAATTCGTCTAGTTCAGCAATATTCGAAGGAGCTATTTTGATAAGCCAGCCTTCGCCATACGGATCTTTATTCACAAGTTCAGGAGCACTTTCCAGAGCAGGATTAACTTCAACAACCTCGCCACCTATTGGCATAAAAAGATCGGAAACAGTTTTAACAGCCTCGATTGTTCCAAAAGTCTCGGACCGGGCTAAAGTTTCGCCTTCAGTTTCAATTTCAACAAAAACGATATCACCAAGTTCGCCCTGAGCAAACGAGGTAATTCCAACAAAAGCAACATCTCCTTCAACGCGAATCCATTCGTGTTCGCTCGTGTACTTCAAATTTCCAGGAATATTCATATCTGTTTAATTTTATTGTTTTCGGTTTATCCTGAGCCAAAAGTAATACATTTTTTGATTCCGATCTTTAACAAAAATCAGGGTTACACATATTCGCCGAAGTTTTATTAATTTGCACTACCAAATTTGCATTCAATGTTTCAGACTCAAATTTCAGATTTATCGGCGCTTCCTAAAGTTGCCCAAATGTTGTTGGACAGTTTTCCCGGCGAACGTGTTTTCGCTTTTTATGGCTCGATGGGTGCCGGAAAAACAACATTTATAAAAGCGATATGCCGCGAACTTGGCTCCGAAGATTATGTAACCAGTCCAACTTTTGCGCTAATCAATGAATATACGACAAGCAAAGAATCAGTAATCTATCATTTCGATTTTTACCGGATTAAAAAAATTGAAGAAGCTTTTGACCTGGGATACGAAGACTACATTTACAGCGGTAACTATTGTTTTATTGAATGGCCCGAAATGATTGAGCAACTTTTGCCTGCCGGAATTGTTGAAGTTAGAATAAGCGAGGGCGAAAATAGCGTCAGACTGGTAGAGGCAAGGAAAGTATAGGAAAGATAAATGTCGGAAGAAAGAAGACGGAAGTCGGAAGAAAGAAGGCCGAGTTTGTATATTGTTTTGGTTAATTTTCAGCTATGGACTTCAAATTTGAAAAACTCATCATTTGGCAGAAAGCAATGGATTTTGGAGAAGACATAAATAATATAGCTATGCGATTCCCAAAAGAAGAACTGTATAATCTTTCATCTCAAAATAGGAGAGCTGGAGATTCTATTGCTTTGAATATTTCAGAAGGTTCCATTGGACAAACTAATCCTGAATTCAAAAAATTTATGGGATATGCAATTCGATCTCTTGCTGAAGTTATTACATGCTTGCATAAAGCAAAAAAACGAGCCTATATTACAGAACAAGAATTTATAAAAAATTACGAATCGGCATACAATCTCATGAATATGATGATTTCATTCAAAGACAAAATAAAATGAAATCAATCAACGATTTTTGCGCTGCGCGTGCAAAACACCAAACTTCGGTCTTCGGTCTTCCGACTTCCGACTAATAAAAACATTGCAAGACAATTAATAACCTGTAACGATGACTGAGAAAGAACGACCTTCGGAACATCCCATTTCGGGTTCAACATTTATGTTACTGAAAGAGGAAATGCTTGAAATCAGGAGAAAAGGAAAGAAAATCAGAATCGGGATTCCATCGGACAAGGAAAAGGTTGAATACCGTGTTCCGCTTACCCCGCAAGCGGTTGAACTGCTGATTTCGTATGGTCATGATATTTATATTGAAAAAGGCGCCGGAAAAGCGGCAAGCTACAGCGATGAAGAATACCGGTTGGCTGGCGCCCTGGTTATGGACGACCGCAAGGAAATTTTTGAATGCGATATTATTTTGCGCATTTCGCCATTCGACGAGTCGGAAATTGACATGCTGAAAGGGCATCAAACGTTGATTTCCAATTTGCAGATCAATGCCCAATGTTCAAATTCGATAGCCAAACTGACACAAAAGAAAGTTACCAGCATTGCTTACGAGTATCTTGAAGAAGACGACGGATCGAAACCTATAGTTCAGCTAATGAGCCAAATATCAGGAAGTTCTGCCATTATCCTAATCAACGAATACATGAGTAAATCGCGCGAAGGGAAAGGCGTTTTGCTCGGAAGTGTAACCGGAATTTCGCCTGCCGAACTCGTAATTCTGGGGTCGGACACTGCCGCCGAGTTTGCAGCCCGCGCTGCCTTGGGGCTAGGTGCTATTGTTAAGGTTTTCGACGATAATATATGCTCGCTTCGCAGATTGGAAGAAAAACTCTCTCAGCGGATTTTCACTTCGGTTTATTACCCTAAAGTAGTACGAAAAGCGCTAAAATCAGCCGATGCAGTGCTTGGTGCAATGCCCGTGAGCGCTCCGCCAACTATCCGGATTTCGGAAGATATGGTTCAGAAAATGAAACCGGGCTCGGTTATTATCGATTTAAATGTCAGCCAGGGCGGATGCTTTGAAACTTCCCGGTGCACTGATTTGAACAACCCGACCTTTGTGCAGCACGGCGTAGTTCACTATTGCGTGCCTAATCTTCCGGCTATTGTCTCCCGAACGGCGTCAATCGCCTTGAGCAATGTGCTTATTCCTATCCTGATTTCGATTGGCGAAATTGGCGGAATCAATAACTACATCAAAAGCTCGAAGAGTTTCAGGAAAGGTGTTTATATGTATAACGGAATTCTGACCAACGCAAACCTTGCCGAAAAATTCAATATTCCGTACAAAGACATTGATTTGCTTTTGGCGGTATTCTGATTAATCTTCGACAAGCAACAGCATCGATGTTGCCGGTATTTCAATTTCGTTTCCTGAAAAGTATTCGGTACTTTCGGTATTGATTGTGGTGTTTTTAGCCACAATTCGCCATTTATTTGTTTCAGGAATCCTGAAATTCACAGTATTGCGGTTGCCATTAAAAACGAGCAATATGGTTTTCCATCGATCACCATTCGCATGATTAGTAAGCACATACGAAACTACCCCGGTTTGATAATCGGTTGAAAAGTGAAGATGTTTTCGTATCTGGTCGGCATTTACCATGCGGAAAGCCGGGTGTTCTTTTCTTAACCTGATAAGTTGCTGGTAATAGCTAAAAATAGTGAAGAACCGGGCTTTCCGGCTCCAGTCAATCTGGTTGATGTTGTCGGGCGATTTATACGAATTGGGGTCACCTTGCTTTGTTCGGGCCATTTCAATGCCTCCGTGCAAAAATGGGATTCCCTGTGAGGTTAACACCAGTGCACCGGCCAGCATAACCATCTGGTTTAGTTCTTGTTCTGTGGCATCAGGGCAGCTCAGTTGCAATTTATCGAACAGCGAATAATTATCGTGGCACGAAGCATAATTGATGCACTGCCAGGGTTCGGTAGCCCAGGGCGATTTGGAATGTTCGACATAGCCGTACACAATCTGCGGATGAAAACAGGCGCCAACAATACCAAACTTGATATTTTCTTCGATCAAAGTCCTCCCGCTGACAAAACCGGTACTCTGCGCATCAAAACTATTTCCCTTTATTCCATTGCGAAAATCGTCGTTAAAAACGCCAATCCGGTATAGCCTTGAAACATTTGTTTTTACAGCTCGCCAGGTTTCGCTCAGCGGGCTCCGGTCGGCAGTCCAGCCTTCGCCATACAACAGGATCGAAGGCGAAATGTGATCCATTTGCGCCCTGATTTGGTTCATGGTTTCAAGGTCGTAAATTCCCATCAGATCGAAACGAAAACCGTCGGCATGAAACTCTTTGGCCCAGTACACCAGCGAATCGACAATAAATTTCCGAACCATTCCGCGTTCAGTGGCCATTTCGTTACCGCAGCCACTGGCATTCGAAAAAGTGCCGTTGGAGCGCTGCCTGTAATAATATCCGGGTACCGTTTGGTTAAAATACGACCGGCGTGTATGGAAAGTGTGGTTGTAAACAACATCGAAAATCACCCCCATTCCGGCTTCGTGGAGCGACTGAACAAGCTTTTTCAGTTCCAGAACCCGCGAATTTGTATTCGGATTGGTTGCATAACTTCCTTCAGGAGCATTAAAATTCTGCGGATCGTAACCCCAGTTGTAGCTTTTTTCGGGAGCCTGTTCGTCAACCGTAAAAAAGTCGTTTACAGGCAATAAATGAACGTGCGTAATTCCAAGTTCCTTCAGGTGACTGATGCCGGTTTTTAATCCTTCCGGCGAAATTGTTTCTTCTTCGGTGAATGCGAGGTATTTGCCTTTGTTTTTCGTTCCTGAAGTTGGAGAAACCGAGAAATCGCGAACGTGTAATTCGTAAATAATGGCATCGGTTGCATGTTCGCAGACAATACGCTGATCGCGTTCCCAGCCTTCGGGATTGGTAGCTTCAGGATCGAAAATTAGCCCCCGATGTCCATTTAAACCTACAGCTTTGGCATCAATTCCGGGAGTTTCGTTTAGCCAGCCCAGGGTGTCGCAAACCCTTATCGTATAAAAGTATCCGTTTAAATCGCCCTGAATTTTAATGATCCACGTACCATTTTCGGCTTGTTCGAACTGATCGATCCGAATGGCCGAACCTCCGGCGCCTTGGCTATAAATGCGCAATTCGACGGCATTGGCCGATGGCGCCCAAACCCGAATGCTTGTCAGTGCTTGAGTGTAATTTACGCCCAAATCGCTCCCCGGGTAATAAGGGTATGAATTAAAAATATCGCTGTTAAATCGCCAATCTCTCATTGTTCCAAGCTTCAAAAAGTTGCGGATTTCGTGTTGCGAGTTAACGCAGTTTTTTACCCGCAACACGCATCTCGTAACCCGAAACAATCGTTAATCTATGTCAGCCAGCTTTTCCTCAGTTTTACATCGTTCGATCTCCACTTCCGGCCTTCAACATCCGACAAATAAACCCGGGCAAAATAATATCCTTTAATTTCTTCGTCGTATTGATGAAATCTGGTGGTTTCGATAAAAACCTGGTGTTTAATGCCGGGCTGGATAATAAGCGGATAGTTTGAATTTCCGTTGGTTCCGTTCAGTTTAAATTTGCGCTTCGACCATACTTTTCTGAATTCCAGTACCGGAGCATTGAGTTCAACTTCGCGTTTCCCCGTGTTTTTTATTGTCAGGGTTAAAACCTGCGGGTTAAGAACACGGTCTTTGTCGAGGTAAACAACCAGTTTTATTCGCCAAAATGGCCGCCAGATTGTACCTTTTCCTTTGCTTTTCAAAATGCGCCATACCTCGTACCAAACCAAAACAACAATTATAAACAACTGAATAAAAATGATTTGCACCAGCATGGCATTGTCTATTCCCGAAATGAATTCTGACATAGATAAAACAGGTGTTAATATTACCAGGTTCATTGGTTTTACTATTAGTTCTCAAAAATAGAAAAAGTACGGCTATTATCGTAGAACATTACGATTTCGGGTAATCGCAAAAAACGTTTAAAAACACAATTTAGTTAACTTTGTTGCAAGAAATCATGTAAAACCAATTTATGAAGACAAAAGAAACAACAATTTGCGTCACGGGTACGATAGTTCTACTCCTGATAACGATTGGGTTATCAGCACAATCGGTGATAACCATTGGCAAAATGAAAATATGGAAGCTACAGGATGCCCAAATTACCTTGAAAACAACTTTGTTAAAGGACATTGACCAGGCTGAAGCGCAAAAGTTAAACGGTGGCAGCGAAAACCAAACAACCCCGGTTAACGCATTCGTGGTAAAAATGCCCGGGCATGTGGTTTTGGTTGACGCCGGTATTGGCAAAGGTTCGGGCGAGGATTCGGGGAAAATGCCGGAACAACTCAAAGCAATTGGTATTGAGCCCGCTTCCATCGACCTGATTTTACTTACTCATTTGCATTTCGATCATATCGGCGGCTTAACTACTCCTGAAGGTGCGCGCCAGTTTCCCAATGCTACAATCAGGTTATCGAAGGCCGAAAGCGATTTTTGGCTGGGCGACATTACTTCGATCCCTGCGAGCCAGCAGGAAAGGGCTAAACAAATTCAGAAACAGCTGGATCCATACATTCAGGCCAAAGCGATAAAAGCCTTTGCTCCCGGCGAAATACTTGCACCGGGAATTAAGGGCATGGAAGCTTTCGGACACACGATTGGACACTCTGTTTATTCGTTTGTGCTTGACGGAAAAGAATTTTGGTGTATTGGCGATTTGATTCACTTTGGCGATGTCCAATTTAAGTTGCCCAAAGTTTCGGTGGCTTTCGATACCAATGGGCAACAGGCGATTGAATCCAGGATTGCATTTTTCAAACGGGCTGCCGAAAATCATATCCCAATTGGTGGAGCGCATTTATCCGAGTTTTTGTACCTCGAAAAATCAGATAACTCGTTTATACCTAAACCAATCAAGCAGTAATCAAAAATCCCCGAAAGAGACTAAGTACTTTCGGGGATTTTTGATTTCAGAAATGCAAAACGTCCTTAATTTTCTTATACCCGGTTTTGCTCACTTTCAGCTTTGTTTTGTCTTTATCTTTCAGGATAACGACGTAAGATTCTTTTTCGTATTGCTGAATTTCGGCAATGTGATCGACATGCACAATGTACGAACGATGGATGCGAATAAAATCCTTGGGATCGAGGTTTGTCTCGAAGTATTTCATGGTCTTTTGTTTCATGTGGCGGCCATCGCTGGTATAAATCATCACATAATCGTCGAGCGATTCCACGTACCGGATTTGGTCAACGGTAATGATGTGAATTTTATGACGATCTTTTACCACCACACGATCAATAAATTCCTGCCCGGGACGAAGGTTCGATAATTCTTCCAGCTTTTCCGAGTTATCTTCTTCGTTGGCTATGCGGTGCTGAACTTTTTCGACAGCCGAAAGCAAACGGTCTTTCGAAAAAGGTTTCAGTAAATAATCAACCGCATTCAGTTCGAAAGCTTTTAAAGCATATTGGTCGTAAGCCGTTGTAAATATGATTTGTGGCTTGTAGTCGAGAAGTTCAATCATTTCGAAACCAGTAATCTTAGGCATCTGAATGTCAAGAAACACCAGATCCGGCTTTTTTTCGTTGATGGTCTTTACGCCGTCAAATCCATTCTCACATTCGCCAATTACTTCAATATCAGGATGATCTTTTAAATAGGAACGCAAAAGGTTACGCGCAAGTTCTTCGTCTTCAATGATAAGGGTTTGTAATTTTTCACTCATGACACGGCTTGTTTTTGTGGTATGATTAATTGTACTTCAAAGCTAGTTTTATTATCGGTAAGTTTCACCAGTTCAGGACTATTGTAAATAATCTCCATACGTTTTCGGATGTTTCTCAGACCAATTCCTTCACCTTTCCGTTTGATTGACGTTGAGTCATAATCGTTGGTAATTGTAATTCTCAATATATTTCCTTCACAGTTACACACCGTTTTTATGGTTACCTGGTCGGTTGTTTCGTAAACTCCGTATTTTATGGCATTTTCGAACAAAGGTTGCAAAATCATGTTCGGAATTTCGGCATCCATGCAATGCACGTCAATTTCAAATTCGGCATTCAGTTTGCGGCCAAACCGAACTTTCTCAATACTCAGGTACAGCTTAATATTATCCAGTTCGCGGGAAAACGGAACCATTTCTTTCTCGTTGTGCATAAGCGAGTAACGCATGAAATTTGACAGGTTAATAACCATTTCCTGTGCTTTTTCAGGATTACTGACGGTGAGCGACGAAATGGAATTTAAGCTGTTAAACAAGAAATGCGGATTTATTTGCGATTTTAATGCCTGAAGTTCGGCTTCGCGAATCAAAGCCTTGTATTCGCTTTCTTTTTTAATTTTTTCTTTCAGGCTTTGATAATAGTTTACGGCATAAAAGAACACCAGGTAAACGGCATACATGGCATATCCGGCGAGAAACTTGGTTGGCATAACATCTGATAGGAATTTATCGCCTTTTTCAACAAATGGCTGATAAATTATGTAGCTGATGTAAATCCAGATTCCACACAATATTGAAGCTGCAATAAGGTGAAAAATGATTAACCGGCCAATTGTTACATCCTCGAGGCTATTGTACCGGATGCTATACCAGATACTGGAACCCAAAAGCGGGTACAAAACAAAATTGGAAGCAGTTTCGAGCAGTGAATAATTAATTGGAACACTATACCATATTACCTGAAGCAAGATATTGAGGCTACCAATTACAGCCCAGAAAATCACATAGAACCCGAGCAGCCGGTAGTTACTGGTTAGGGGGTGTTTCATAGCTCCTAGAAGTGTTTGACTTCGATACCACCAAACAACGAAAGCCCCTTAATAACAAGTGTTTTAGAAGGATCGTAATACCGGTCGTTGTATGTTTCGCCACGTTTATCGGTAAAAGCCCCAAAAATGGTGGTTACTTCATTGCGAACGTTCCAGTCCATTGGTATTTTAAAGCCACAACCACCAAATACGCTTACGCAATCAATCGTAGCGCCACCTGGCCTTAATGTGGCTTTGCGCAAGTCGAATTCGATACCTCCGAAAATTGAAGTAGCTTTTCCTCCGGCCAAAGCTGGAGAATTCACAAATATTTCGCGGCCTCCAAAAATTACAAAATCATCAAAGGTATTAAATGACTCAGATTTTGCCGTTGAATCCAATGGATCGGGCTGATTTGGAGAACTATTGTTTGACGAATTAAAACCATTTCCCAGGTTATTCCATTTGCGATGATCCCGTTGCTTCATTAAAATAAGAATGCCTGTCAGGACTAAAATTAGGGGCCAGTAAATTCTCCTTACTTCGTGGGGCACGGTAAAAAATTCAGGAATTAAAAAAGTACCACCCACAACTATTAAAACAATACCTGCGGTTCGATTACCTCCTATTAATGCAATAATACCTCCCCCAACCAAAAGCATCTGCCACGAAATCAGGGCGTCAGCCAGCGATTCCGGAATCAGATTTAATCTCTCCAGTATAAGAATCACTCCTAATGCAATGAGTAGGATTCCAAAATAAAACCGTTTATCGCTTCTTTTACGTTCCATATTATGCTAGTTTCTTGAGTTACAAAAATAATTAGTCCATTTTATTAAGCCATCACTGATCGGCGAATTGCCTGATCTAGTCGGTCAACTCAGCATTATTACTTTATTCAGAATAACTTTGTAAGGATTATAATGCCTATAATAACCAGTACGACAGGGAAAAATATAACCATCAATATTCCCGGGATGATCAGAAAGTGTGGTAAAATTATAATAAATAAAAGCACCAGAAAAAGGGCACCAATAAATTTTCGACCCAAAATCAGGATAATTCCAAGAAATATTACCAAAATAGGAACTAAAGCCGAAACCGACATTGTTGCGAGTGAACCGAAGAAGTGGCCAATTCCGGCAAAAAAGTCGCCAATTCCAGGGAAATTAACATCCCAGCCGCTTCGTTTCAATAACCAGAGTATTCCAACTATAATTAAGACGTAGGCCCAAAACGACCCTGAATGCCTCTTATGTTCGCATTGTTTTTCCATGACTTATTTTTTTGATGATGTAAAAGTAATCCAACATCAAAGCATACAGTACCATTGATCGGTCAAAGCGATTTTAAAATCGGCGAATGGTTTTTTATCCCGACGAAGTAAGCTTTTCGGCTTAAGCACAACAAAACCAGACCGGAGAAAAACGCTGGACAAGTTGATAACGATGCTTCCCGAAACACTCTTTTAGGCTTACGTGTGTTTGACTGGCACCTTTGATCATAAGAAAAATAGAAAATAGTTTTCATTTATATCCCGATCGTGTCAAAATGATTTTCTATACTGAAATTAAGCTACCTTTCTTTTGAAAATTACATTATTCCCACTACTTTCGACGCTCAAACCTCTGCGACAATTGAACGTATTTAAACAATATTCGGGAAACGAGATTATCCTCTCATTAAAAGTTGGCGATAAACGGGCGTTTGACGAACTGTTTAACCGATATGCCAAGCGACTTCTTTATTTTTCAATGACTTACTTGAAATCGGAAGCCGAAGCCGAAGAAATTGTTCAGGACGTTTTTTATAAGTTGTGGACAAACCGCGAGAATCTTTGTGATTCAAAGTCAATTGACTCTTATGTGTTTACAATTGCAAAGAACGCTATACTGAATTCGATACGGAAATCGAAATCGGAACACGCTTATCTGGAATATATTAAAGTTCACAAAAACAAAGAATTTATGCTCGACGACGAGCTCGATTTTAACGAACTGAACGAAGCTTACCACAACGCGGTTGAAAAACTGAGCCCCAGGAGAAAAGAGATTTTTAAACTAAGCCGGGAAACGGCAATGACGAACGCCGACATTGCCCGCCACCTGGGGATTTCAGTAAAAACAGTCGAAAATCAAATGACTTCGGCAATTGCGGAAATAAAAAAGAACCTTCAGTCACTGGGCTTTTCGGCCCTCATCTACATTATCCTGTTTCTTTAGAAAGAACGGTTACGCCTTGATACTTGCAATTAAAACAGTTGTTCGGTAAAACTGCAAAATATTATAAATGCCAATAGGGGTTGATCCCTTTTTGAGTGTATTGCTAACATATTTAACTGATCCAAATGGAAATAGAACAGAACATAGACATTGAAAAACTGATATCTAAGTTCATCGATGAAACATATAATCAGTCGGATAAAGAGCTTTTGACTGATTATATTGAAGCAACTCACAACGACAAGGTGCTAAACAGCCTCTTGTTAAAACACTGGGAAACCCTTCAGGAAAAAAAACATATCTATTGATCCGGCCCGATTAACTTCGTTGAAGCGAAAAATACAAAACCGAATATTTGACGGCAATCCACAGAAAACAAAAAAAGAAATGTCAATTTCACGCAACTGGAAAATCATTTTCAGGAGAATTGCTGCGGTGTTAATTGTTCCGCTCCTGCTGGCGTCAATCTATGTTGCTTACAACCTGGGTAAAGGAAACGGGATAAAAGATAGTGCGGTGGTGCAGCAAATCATTTCGAGCCCGGGATCCAGGGTTCATTTTACGTTACCCGATCAAACCGAGGTTTGGTTAAACTCGGGAAGTAAGCTTGAGTTCCCCACCGGCCTGGCAAACAATGCACAACGACGAGTTAAACTCTCAGGTCAAGGCTATTTCGAGGTAGCTCACGATGCAAAACATCCGTTCTTTGTCGAAACAAACGCATTTACGGTAAAAGTACTGGGCACCTCGTTTGACGTATCGTGTTACGACAACGACAACAGCTTCTGCTCAACGCTGGAAAAAGGCTCAATCAGCATCCTGAACAAACGGAACCTCGAAATTGGCCGACTTGTTCCCGGAGAAAGGGCAATAGTCGAAAAATCGGACGCCACAATTACGATAAACAAAGTTGATACCGAGCTAACCACTTCATGGAAAGATGGCAAACTTATTTTTAGAAATACATCGCTAAACGAAGTCACCAAACAAATGGAGCGCTGGTACAACTGTCATATAGAGGTTGATGAGAGGTTGGAAAGCTCTGATATTTCGTACACTGCAACCATTCAGCAGGAAACGATTGAAGAAGTTTTGAAGATGATTGAAATATCAACACATGTAAAAACCAAGATTGAAAACAGAAATGTAAAAATATGGAAATAAAAAAAGAGGGAGAGTGTTCTCACCACTTTCCCTCTGTGAATTAATCATACGCAATAATTAACTCAAAGAAAAATCAAAGTTATGAAAAAAAACCGGTTCTTAACGGACTACAGGTATTTGTTTACCTGTTGCCGAAAATTATTTAAAATCATGAGGCTAACCGTATTTTTTATTGTACTTGCTGTATGTCAAACATTTGCAACAAGCAATTACGCTCAGGCGAAGAAAATCGATCTTAAAATTGATCAGGCGCGAATTGTTGACGTTCTTGATAAAATTGAAGATCAAAGTGACTTCTTTTTCTTTTACAACAACAAAACTGTTGAATTGGATAGGAAAGTAAGTCTGGATGTAAAGAACAAGACAATATCAGAAATCCTGTTTACTTTATTTAAAGATACTGATATTGAATATACGATTAACGACCGACAGATTATTCTCTCGAGTAAAGAAGCCGGGTCACCGTCAATTCAACAGCAAAAAAAAGTAACCGGGAAAGTTACATCATCGGGCGGAGAGCCAATTCCCGGGCTTACAATTGCGATAAAGGGCACTACTCATGGTACAATTACTGATGTTGATGGAAATTATTCAATTTCAGACGTGCCCGTAAATGCTACTCTGGTTTTCTCGTACATTGGTATGAAAACAAAAGAAGAAATGGTGAACGGGCGTAGTTCAATCAATATTACAATGGAAGAAGAAACCATTGGGTTGGACGAAGTTGTTGCTATTGGTTACGGAACAGTAAAAAAGCAAGACTTAACCGGATCGGTTACAACCATCAAAAACGAAGCTCTATCTCAACGAACAATCAGTAATGTCAGTGAAGCATTTGCCGGTCAGTTGGCCGGGGTTCAGGCACAACAAACAACAGGCAAACCTGGTGCAGAGTTAACCATCAAAATCAGGGGATTAAGTACCATCAACGCATCGAATGATCCGTTGTATGTTGTTGACGGCGTTCCGGTTGGTACAAACATGAAAGACCTTAACCCTAACGACATTGCCTCAATTGAAGTATTGAAAGATGCGGCATCTACGGCTATTTACGGAGCTCGCGGATCGAACGGTGTTGTACTGATTACGACCAAACAAGGCGGAAAAAGCAAACCGACTTTTGATTTTGTTGCAAACTACGGTTTCCAGGAAGTAGATAAAATTATTAAAATGATGGACATTTATCAATGGACAGCCTATCAGGTTTGGTACAGAAACGAAACATACCTGCGGGCTGGCGGTAGTTTAGATACCCCCATTGCCTCAAGACCTAATTCATACCAATACCCCGACAGCTTTCTTCACCCCGAGACATTGCCAAACATAAACTGGCAAAAAGAGATTTACCAGGTCGCCCCTATGCAAACGTACCAGTTAACAGCTTCTGGCGGAGGCGATATAGGTTCGTATCTCGTTTCTGGATCGTACATGAAACAAGAAGGTATTGTTAAAGAAACTTCGTACCAACGCATGAACCTCCGCTTAAATACCACCTTAAACGTAGGACAACACCTTAAACTGGGAATGAACATTGCACCTTCGTTTTCAACCGAAAGTAACCCCGACTCCGAAGGAAAAGAAAGCGCTCTTCACCACGCTTTACAATATTCGCCCAATGTTCCGCTCAATTCAAATACCGAAGACTGGGGCTATACTCCATATTCAACATCGGGTTGGGCTAACCCACTTGAACGACTAAAAGAAGTTCACGACGAAACTCGCACAAATAAAATACTTTCAACCGTATGGGGTGAGTTGGAGATTATCAAAGACCTGAAATTTAAATCGCAGTATGGTAATAATTACCAGCAAACACGAAACTCTTATTTCCGGCCTTCAAACGTAAATACAGGTATCGCTACTTATGGTACTTTCTTTTCGAACGATTTATACAGCTGGTCGTTCCAAAACACGTTAAATTACTCGCCAAAAGTTAGCAATTGGTTTGATATGAACGTTTTGTTAGGACAGAGTGTTGAGGGAAGTAAATATTACAAAAGCAACGGCAAGTCGAATGGCTACCCTAATAGTTTGATTTATACCCTAAACGTAGCCTCTACAGCTGTAACAGCCAGCACCGAAGAATACGAATCAGCTTTGTCGTCTTATTTTGGCCGTGTAAGTTTCAACGCTAAAGACAAGTACCTGTTGACAGCTAATTTACGTTACGACGGATCGTCAAACTTTGGGAAAAACACCAAATGGGGTTGGTTTCCTTCAGCATCGGTTGGTTGGAAGATAGACCGTGAAGAATTTATGGCAAGTACCAAAAGTTGGCTCGACATATTAAAACTTCGTTTATCAGTTGGTAAAACCGGGAATAACAGCATTGGTTACTACAACAGCATTTCGTTATTGGGCGTAACCAACTACAACCTGAACGGGACTGTAGTGAGTGGCTTGTCTCCAAACTCGTTTGGCAACCCCGATTTAGGCTGGGAATCTAAACTTTCAAAAGATATAGGATTAGATTTTGGCCTGTTCAAAGGACGGATTCAATCGAATTTTGATTACTACATCGACGACACCAGGGATATGCTCCAGGATGTTCCGGTATCGTACATGACCGGATATTCTACCATGACCCAAAATATTGGTAAAGTAAGAAACAGCGGATGGGAGTTCGAGATTACTTCGCACAATATCGATAAAAAATTTAAATGGTCAACGTCGTTTAATATTTCAAGAAATACGAACAAGGTTAAAGAACTCGGCAACAATAATGCGCCAATCATAACCGCAAGCTGGGGCGTCAATGCATTTATTACCAAAGTAGGCGAGCCTATTTCGAGTTATTATATGTATAAAACAGACGGAATACTCTCCGACAAAGATTTTGACTCGAACGGTAAAGCACTTGTTCCCATTGCCACCGGACAAGAAAAAGGAAACCTAAAGATTGTAGATGTAACACCTGATGGAAAAATTAATGCCAACGACATGACCATCGTTGGAAGCAATTTGCCGGATTTTATTTGGGGAATGGGTAATAAATTTACCTATAAGAATTTCGACCTGAACATTTTATTACAAGGGTCGCAAGGAGGGAAAGTATTTTTCCTCGGAACCCGGCACATGGACAATGGAGCTTTGGGTTCAAACCAATTTGCCCGCTGGCTCAACTGTTATAAACCAGCCCGTAACCCCAGCGCATTACCAACAGGCAGCTCGGTAGATCTGTCGTGGGACGGGAAAACACCACTTCCAAGCGGTATTGGAGTTAACCCTCAATACAACGACACCTGGTTGTACGACGCTTCTTTTGTCCGTATAAAAAGCATTACATTTGGATATAACCTTTCAAAAGAAGTCTGCAACAAACTTCATATAGTCGGCGCAAGGTTTTATTTAACCGGCGACAACATTTTTACATGGAATCATTACCCGGGCGCCACCCCCGAAACGAATAGTTACGGTAACACCACCGGAGCAACAAATACCTACCAGGGAATGGACTATGCAACGTATCCTATGTCGAGAAGATACACTCTGGGAATTAACTTAACCTTTTAATCAGACGGAACAATGAAAAAATTAAATATACTGAACGCAATCCTGACAACGGTATTATTGACGGTTTTCTCGTCGTGCAACAACCTGGATTTAAGTCCTATTTCAAACTACAACGCCGGAAGCTTTTATAAAACACAAAACGACTTTAAATTGGCCGTGAATGGTATCTACGATAAGCTCCAGGATTTATATTATTATAATGTTTACGCTCAAGGCATTGAAGGGCGTAGCGACAATGTAAACATGAACACCGGTTATGATGCCGGAACGATGAGCAAATTTATTGATGATGCTACCACTGGGGCAACCAAAGCTATTTGGCAATACTGCTACCAGATGATAGACCGCAGCAACGCAGTTATCGGTCAAATAGATGCCGGAACATTCACAAACGAAGCATACAAGAGTTATTATAAAGGCGAAGCCTATTTCATGCGTGGGTACGCATATTTCCAATTAGGGTTTCTTTTTGGCGGTGTCCCGCTCATCGATAAACAAATGACGGCTGCCGAAATTGCCCAAATCGCAAGAAGCACTCAAGACGAAACCTTTTCTCTGGCAGCCAAAGACCTTGCCCAAGCCGCCACGCTCCTACCTGACGTATGGCCATCAACCACCGAGCTGGGAAAAGCAACCAAATATGCCGCAAAAGGAATTTTAGCCAGGCTATATTTATTTCAGAAAAAATATGCCGAAGCCAAACCATTGCTGGCCGATATTATTTCATCGGGGAAATATACTATGGCCACCAATTATGGCGACTGTTTTATCGATAAATACGACAACAGCCCCGAACACGTTTTCCAGATTCAGTATAAATCGGGGAATGTGGGCGAAGGAAATATACTTCCGGTTATTCAAATACCTGAAGCTATAATTTCCACCATGTACCCGCAAGGAGGTAGTGCTGCATTCCTGAATGTTTCATCCGATTTGTACGAATCGTACGAAACTGGAGACCTTCGCCGCGACTGGAACATACAAAAAGGCTATACAGCTAAAGGTAATATCGTTGACCAAGTGACCTGTTTTTATATAAAATACGGACATGGAACCATTCCGGCGACCAAAGACGACTACGAGGTAAACATGCCTATTTTGCGCTATACCGATATTTTACTAATGTATGCCGAAGTATTGAATGAAGCAGCGTATGCTTCATCGGGCGATGCTTTTACTTATCTTAATGCAGTAAGGAAACGTGCAGGATTAGCGGCTAAAACAGCTACAAACCTTCCCGATCAGGCTTCGTTCCGTGCCGCAATTTTTAACGAACGCCGCTGGGAATTTGCCGACGAATTTTTGCGCTGGTACGATATTGTTCGTTCAGGAAATGCTGTGTCAATTATGAACAAATTTTTATCGCGTACCGAAAATGGAAGTACTCTTTATAAAATGAAGGAAACTCAAACAATTTTTGCCATTCCTCAATATGAATTGGATATCAACAAGGATACCCAAATTATGTGGCAAAATCCAGGTTATTAATAGGGTTTAGGTTTAAGAATATTCATGCAATGGTGAGGGAGCATGCCTTTCTCATCATTGCTGAATTAAAAAAAACCAATATGATTTTCTTATCTGAAACAGTTGAAGTCATAAAGTCAGGGAACAAAAATATCCTGAAATGGATTTATTTTTATTCCGCCACAGTACTGGTCTTTTCAGCAACCTTAATCCAGGCCCAGAATCCAACATCGTCAACTTTTCCCAAATCCATTACCGCAAACAACTCTCTAACAGGAAATAATGAATTCAGACTTTCAGAAAAAAGTATGAAGAGATTAGTACGCGAAGCGTTTGTTTCGGAAGGCGATTTAACCCGGTTGTTTCACGTATTCGACAAGGCCCAAAAAGGCGGGGAAATGGTAATTGGCGCCATTGGGGGCTCAATTACAAGGGCAAGTACAAAAATGCCGATCGAAAAAAGATACGCCAACCTTGTTTTGAACTGGTGGCAAAAGAACTTTCCTCAAACTCAATTCGAACTGGTTAACGCCGGAATTGGGGCTACCCGCTCAGATTATGGAGCCATGCGCGTCCAGCACGACCTGCTTTCAGCAAAACCCGATTTTGTAATCGTTGAATTTGCGACCAACGATCTCGATACTCCTGAATATGCCGAATCGTATGAAGGCTTAATCAGACAAATTTTAAATGAACCACAAAAACCTGCCGTAGCACTCCTGTTTATGACCCGTAAAGATGGAAGCAGTGTTCAGGATGCCGAAATAATTACTGGCGAGTATTACCACCTTCCTATGATTAGTTACCGAAATGCCATTTGGCAGGAAATGCAGGCGGGAAAACTTCGCTGGGAGCAAATATGTGCAGATGAGGTTCACCCCAACGAATATGGGCACGCCATTGCTGCCGAATTAATCAATCGTACATTAAGCCAGACCAAAAAGAAATTTAAAGCCGAAAAACTTTCACCGGTTGTCAATAGTGCAACACCTCTTTATTCCGATAGATTTGAATTTACCAAACTATTTGATGGCGAAAGTCTTGTGCCAAGCCAAAATTCCGGATGGATATATGACGGATCGGGAAAAGACAGCAAAGGCTGGAAATCGTCAACACCCGGAAGCACCATCGAATTTGAAATTTCAGGAACCAATTTATACCTGTCGTTCTGGAAAGTAAATGGCCCAATGGGTAAAGCAAGAATTACTATTGACGGGCAACACCCTGTTGTTTTCGACAGCTGGTTCGATCAAACCTGGGGCGGTTATCGGGAAATGGAACCTATTGCAAGAAACCTCAATCAAGGGAAGCACCTTGTAAAAATAGAACTTCTCCCAGAAAAAAACGAGAAAAGCACAGGAAACGAATTTCGGGTATTGTGCATTGGATCAACAGGAATTACACCTCAATAAACCAACCAGGAACCGAAAAACCATAAACCAAAAATGAAACAAAGAGCAGCAACATATCATCACTTTCTTCTCCTCGTTTTGATTGTCAGTTTTTTCGTAGCAAAGATTTCTGTCGCACAGACCTATTCGAACACCGAAAAGGCCTCAGCAACAGAAATTAACCTCTCGGCACTCGATTGGAAACTTTGGGGATACCGAATTGATAGCTGGCGAAAGAATTTTGATTTCCAAAAACTACAAGGAGATCGCGCTGAAATAATGAATATTCCGGTTCATGTTCCGGGTTCAGTTCAAAAAGCGCTGAAAGATGCCTCGCTCATTTCGGATTGGAACATCGGCACAAACAGCGTAGAATCAGAATGGGTCGAAAACAGGCACTGGCTTTTTACAACCACTCTTCCCGACAATTTTCTCGCTGCCGGAAATCAATTTGTTTTGCATTGTGACGGTCTCGACCAGAAAGGACTCGTTTACGTAAATGGCAAAGAAGCCGGGGCGTTCAACAACGCATTTATTTCACACAATTTCGACCTTACTCCTTTCCTGAAAAATAAAAACAATACGCTGGTGATCATTTTTGAATGTTCGCCTTCGTACCTCGGTCACAGCTGCTGGACTTCCAAAATTAAAGACTGGAAGCCACGCTTTTATTATGGCTGGGACTGGACACCCCGAATTGTACAGGTTGGAATTTGGGACAATGTTTATTTACAAATCTCGAAAAAAAATGAAGTTCGGATTAGCAATCTGCAAGTTACAACCGATGCCGACATGCAAAAAGACCTCGGCGAATTAAGAATAAAAGTCAATCTTCCTGGTGCAAAAAATAATAACATCCGCATAAGCCTGAATGATCTCACCGGGAAATCGGTGCTTGATGAAACTCTTTCTGCAACCGAATTATCAGGAATGAAAGTATGGAATAACCTAAAGATTAAAAGATGGTGGCCCAACGGACATGGCGACCAACCGTTGTATCGGCTATCGGTCAACCTACTTGACACGAACGGAAACTCGCTTCAAAAAATAGAACGGGAAGTGGGCTTTAAACATGTTGAATGGCTTCCCTGCAAAGGCGCGCCAGCCAATGCCGACCCATGGATTTGCAGTATAAACAACAAACCAATTTTCCTTCAGGGAATAAACTGGACTCCCATACTTCCCAACTTTGCCGATGTAAATAAAGAGCAATACACTAGGCTATTAACTACTTACAAAAATCTGGGGATCAACACCATTCGAATTTGGGGCGGAGGATTCCCGGAGAAAGACTGGCTATATGAACTTTGCGACCAACTGGGCATTTTGATTTGGCAGGATTTCCCGATTTCGTCGTCGGGTCTCGACAATTATCCACCTACCGATCAGGTTGTCATCAACGAAATGACCCACATTGTTAAGCATTACCTCGACAGGCTCCAGCACCATGTTTCTATCCTCATTTGGTGCGCAGGTAACGAGCTATATGAACTGGAAAACAACGTCGTTCCGGTTACCGATAAGCACCCGATGATCAAGGCCATGAAGGAATGGGTTAACCTGCAAGACCCACAGCGGAGGTTCCTGACAGGAACGCCTTCAGGCCCAAATAAAACCGGTGGGTGGAAAAACTTTGGCCAGGGAATTAACTGGGATGTTCATGGCCCGTGGAATTTACCTTTTGCAAGCGACGATTCGACAATGGTTTCGGTTGACCGTTTCTGGAAAACCGACGATGCTCTTTTTCATTCAGAAGTTGGGGTTCCAGGAGCCATGTCTGCCGAAATGATCAATAAATACAAAGGAAAATACGATGCTTTACCCGCCAATACAAGCAATCCGCTTTGGCGAAATGTTAACTGGTGGATCGAATGGAATGACTATTTGAAATATCGTAAAAACCAACCGGCTAATTCGCTCAACGACTATGTGGTATGGAGCCAGAAACGACAAACCGAAGGACTTTGCATTGCACTTCGTAACTGCAAAAACCGCTTTCCTGTCTGTGGAGGGTTCATCATCTGGATGGGGCACGACAGTTTTCCTTGCCCTGTAAACACCTCGATTATCGATTTCGATGGAAATCTGAAACCTGTAGCTTACGAACTCGAAAAAATATTTAAAACCAACTAAAAAACAACAAATTATGAAACGAAGTGAAATTAATCAGATTATTAAAGAAGCTAAAAGCTTCATGAGTGGCAAACAGTTTTTTTTACCTCCCTGGGCTCATTGGAGCGTTGCCGACTGGCAGAAAAACAAATCAACAGCCGAAGAAATAACAACAAACATGCTGGGTTGGGACATTACCGATTTTGGTTCGGGCGACTTCCTGAAACGCGGATTGTTTCTGTTTACCATCCGCAACGGGAAATTCAATGTGGATAAAAAACCGTATGCCGAAAAAATAATGATTGTGGAAGAAAACCAGGAAACACCCATGCACTTTCACTGGAGTAAAATGGAAGATATTATTAATCGCGGCGGCGGAAACCTGGTGATTGAACTGTACAACTCCACGTCCGACGAAAAGTTTGCTGATACGCCTGTAACTTTTAAAACCGATGGCATTACCCGCACCATTGAAGCTGGCGGGAAAGTGATACTTACTCCCGGCGAAAGTATTTGCCTGGAACAAGGTATTTACCACCGTTTTTACGGAGAGGAAGGCAAAGGAAAAGTATTGGTTGGCGAGGTTAGCATGGTGAACGACGATGCCAACGATAATTGTTTTTACGAAACCATTGGGCGCTTTCCAACCATCGACGAAGACGAACAGCCTCTTCACCTGCTGGTTTCTGATTACGCCAAATTTGTTAGCTAATATGAGCCGCACAATTAAAATATCGGGCACTGGCTGTGCTTTGGTCGATTACCTGTATAAGCCAGTCAATTTTCATAGCGAGGCCATGAGCCCCTACCTCTCAATAAAAACGGGCGATGGCGGATTAGCCCCCGGACGGCTTGTTTTTACCGAAGAACTCGAACGGTTTGCTTCAGAAAAATATCTGGATATTCGAAACAAAATTGTGAACGGACAGCAACCTGTTGCCCTCAATATTGGCGGGCCATCCATTGTATCGCTCATCCATGCGGCTCAGTTGCTGCACGATTTCCCGGCTGAAGTTAATTTTTGGGGCTGCAAAGGAAAAGATTCAGGAGCCGCATTCCTTGACGAGAAGCTCGGAAAAACGCCGTTGAAAATCAGCAAATACAAAACCGGGAACCTTTACACTCCGTTTACCGATGTTCTTTCTGACCCGGATTTTGACCACGGAAATGGCGAACGAATTTTTGTCAACAACATTGGCGCTGCAGGCGAACTTTTACCCGACGACCTGGATGAATCGTTTTTCGAAGCCGACATCGTTGTGTTTGGCGGAACGGCAATTGTGCCCGAAATACACAATCACCTCACCGACTTGCTGCAAACCGCAAAAAATAAGGGGTGCATCACGGTTGTAAACACGGTTTACGATTTCATAGCTGAAAAAACCAATCCGGAGAAACGCTGGCCGCTTGGCAAAAGCGATAAAAGTTATGCCCTCATCGATTTACTGGTTACCGATTACGAAGAAGCACTCCGGTTAAGCGGCGAACACGAAATATTGGCAGCCATCCGGTTCTTTCAGGAAAAGGAAGTTGGGTCGCTGGTCATTACCAACGGTTCAAAAAACATATACGCCTGGTCGGCAGGGAAATTTTTCAAACCACTCGATTTAAGCGAATTACCTGTTTCGGGCTTGGTGGCCCAGCAAATAAAATGTGGAACAAACGGCGACACAACTGGCTGCGGCGACAATTTCGCCGGGGGAATACTTGCCTCTCTGGTTATGCAGTTAAATGCTGGCAGGCCGACTCCCGACCTCAAAGAAGCCTGTTGCTGGGGAGTTGTTTCGGGCGGATACACTTGCTTTTATATCGGCGGAACCTACTTCGAAGAATTCCCCGGCCAGAAATTTCAGAAACTGAAACCTTATTATGAACACTACAAAAAACAACTGGGAATTTAATTCTAAAAAGATAGTCATTTTCGGTGCCGGAAAAATTGGGCGTTCGTTCATCGGACAACTGTTTGGAACCAATGGATACGAGGTGGTTTTTGTTGATGTCGATCCGCACATCGTTCAATTACTCAACCAACGCACCGAATATCGCGTAGTTATCAAAAGCGATACCGACACTGAAATTGTTGTCCGAAATGTCAGCGCTATTTCAGGTTTAGATGCTGAAAAAGTATCGGAAGCAGTTGCTACGGCAGGTATTTTGGCGGTTTCAGTCGGGAAAAATGCGCTTTCAAAAGTAATTCCGGTTATTGCCAAAGGCTTGCTGATAAGAAATGAAAAGAGTGGAAACGCTCCTCTCGATATTATTCTGGCCGAGAACATGCGCGATGCTGCCGGTTTCGCAAAAGAAAGGCTGACGGAAAACCTTCCGCCAAGTTATCCACTTAATGATTTAGTCGGATTGGTTGAAACCAGCATTGGGAAAATGGTCCCGATTATTCCGGAAGCCGAGTTGGAGAAAGATCCGCTGGTTGTTTTTGCAGAACCTTACAATACGCTCATCGTCGATAAAAAAGGATTTAAAGCGCCTATTCCTGAAGTGAATGGCCTTGCACCCAAAGAAAACATTAAAGCCTGGGTTGACCGTAAAGCGTTTATTCACAACCTGGGTCATGCCACAGCCGCTTACTATGGATTTTACAAATATCCCGAAGCTGTTTATATGTACGAGGTACTAGCCGACCCGGATGTTTACAGCTTTACCCGCGAAACAATGATACAGTCGGCCCAAATGCTTCAGTTTGTCTATCCGGACGATTTTACAAGCTCTGATTTGATTGACCATGTTGACGACTTGCTTATCCGCTTTCAGAATAAAGCACTGAAAGACACCGTTTTTCGCGTTGGACAGGATCTTGTTCGCAAACTTGGCCCCGACGACCGTTTCATGGGCGCAATTCATCTGGCCAGAAAAGTTGGTATGGCCCACGACCGAATTATTCATGCAATGGCTTACGGATTTTGCTTTGGTGCCAAAGACGAAAGCGGGCATCAAATTCCAACTGATGCAGATTTGGTGAATGCTGCCGCAAATGACTTTAAAGCTACTCTGGTCAGCAAGTTGGAATTCGATGCGCTGGAAGATCTACCAACCATAAAGCAGTTAAGTAAATATTACGAACAGATCGCATTAAAACTTCACACCTCAACCAACTAAGTATCTATAAACAAACAATATAAAAACATGGTCAGGAAAAAGATTTTTACCATACTGATTTATTTTCTGGGAACCTTTGGCCTTCTTCAGGCGCAAAATCCCAACCTTATTGCTCCCGAATTTGGGGTAACTTACGACGCTTCATCGGCTAACCCCAACCCGCCATCGCGTGGAAGAGCCCTCAATCTGGGTCGCGAAGCCTATCAGGTTCGCTGGGAAACCGATAAAGAAATTGAAGGCGCCTGGGTTAGCGTAAAATGGGAAAAACCGCAAACAGTAAAAGAACTGTGGCTCATTACCAAATCGTGGGGCTACAACATGACTCTTGAGCCTGATGCTGAACGAGGAAACTACATGGTTCCTCAAAAAATACAAATTACCTGTTCCGATGGCACCCAAGCTGATGCTGAAGTGCAAAATGCCGAATATTTTCAGGTGATTACCTTTCCTAAAGCCTTGCAAACCAGCTCGATAAAATTCACAATTAAAAAAGCATGGCCCAATTCGGGTGTTGACCGCACCGGGCTTTGCAAATTACGCGTTTTTGCACAGGAGCACGCCACCGGATTTACGCTGTCAACTTACGAGATGTTTGACGTTCAAAACGATCAGGCTGTTCAATCAGCAAAAATCGAAATCGTAAACCGTAGTTCTGATGTTAAAAATGCAACGCTTGAATTAACCAATGCCGGCAAAAAATTCGGCACAGTCAAACTCGACGATATCCCTGCCAATTCGGTAGTCACACAGGAAATCTGGATTCCGGCAGCTTATGCCGAAAGCAATCTGGTATGCAAAATCAAAGATCCGGGCAACCATTTCCCCAAAGCTGAAAATTTTACACTGAAACCTTACAACAAAAGCTATTTCGATGGAGGTCAGCTCGATATTATTGCTACGAACCACAACGACCTTGGCTGGCTCAACACGCAGGCTTTAACAGCACTGTACCGCGCTGATACGCTGATTGCTCCTGCTCTTAACCTGATGAAAACCAATCCGGAGTTTAAATACTCGATGGAGTCAATTGAATACTTAAAAGAATTCCTGAAAATTCATCCGGAGCGCAAAGATGAACTCATTCAACGCATCCGCGAAAAACGGTTCTCGTTTGGTGGAAGCTACATCCAAAACCTTCAGGCTCATGTTGGTCAGGAAAAACTGGTACGCCAGTTTTACTATGGCCGTCGCTGGCTCAAAGAAACTTTCCCGGGTTGCGACACGCATTTTTACATCAACACCGATGTTCCGGGAGTAACTTACCAATTGCCGCAGGTGCTGAAGAAATGCGGCATCGATTACATTATTCAGGGCCGGTTCCCCTGGGGTTTCTACAACTGGCAAGGGCTCGACGGAACGACTATCCCGATGTTTGCATTCCGTTACGGAGCCGAATCGCGCATGATCAATCCGAATAACCGCGTGGGTTACCTTAAATTTCTGAACGAACGCGAATACTATTACAAACCGCGCCAGTTACCCAAATCGGTATTGTACGATTTTAACTCCGACTATCTTCCACCCTGTCCCGAACTGATTCCGTTTGCAAAAAAGCAGAACGAAGTGATGACGCAATTTGCCGCAAAATGGAACGAGAAATACAAGGCTGAGCCCGAAAAACAAATCGCTCCGCCCAAAATCAGGTTTACAGAACCCAACGAAGCGTTAAAAGATTTCTTTGGAAATGGTGAGTTAAACATTGAGACTGCTAAAGGCGACTATCCGATGGCCTGGGCCTATTACGATGAGCCCGGCCACCGCGATGGTCTTTTGATGGGACGCAAAGGACACAACACGCTCATCAAAGCCGAAGGCTTGTTTGCCACCTTAAACGCCATCGATTCATCCATAAAATATCCTCAGGATAAATTCGACGAAGGCTGGCTGGCCAACTGCTGGCCCGATCATGGCTGGGGCGGAAACCGCGGAATTTTGGGCGACCAGGTTTGTGTTGATTCATATGCAAAATCGCTGAAAATAGCCGAATCGCTGACCAGTGAAGCTGAATCGGAATTGCTGAACCGCGTGCCACAGGGAACTGCAACACAAATTCCGGTAGTTATTTATAACCAAAGCAGCTGGTCTCGCAATGGTTATGTAACCTGCAAAATCGCCCATCCGGCCACATGGAAAGGATTGGAACTAAAAGACGCTTTGGGCAAACTTATTCCTGCTGAAATGGTAACCCATTCGCCCGAAAAACATGAAATTGAAATTGGCATAATGGCTTCCGAAGTTCCTTCGATTGGTTACCAAACATACTATGCCTGCGAAGCAAAAACCTTTCCTCAGGGATATACCGACTTTAAAAATGAAAGTATTGAGAATGAACTGATTTCGGTAAAATTTGGAACAGGCGGAATATCATCATTCTATGATAAAGTTCGGAAACAAGAAGTTTTCAAAACAGAGAAATTCTTCGGTGGAGAAGTTATCCAAATGACTGCACCAACGGTAGCCTGGGAAAACCAGGAGCCGGTAACCATGGACGATTTCGATAAAACCAGTTTGCACGAGTTTAAAACCATCCGCTCGGTCGAAAGCCCGCTTCGCTATATCGTTGAGAAAGAAGCTAAAATGAAATATTTCACTTTGCGCGAACGGTTTATCATCTCCAAATCAACAGGCGAATTGCTTATTGAAGCCGACGTACTAAACTGGTCCGGCGAAAAAGCCAAAGAACTCCGCATTGTTTTCCCGATGAATATGGATAAAACATTCAGCTCAACGTATGATGTTCCGTTTGGCCGTGTTGAAATTGACCGTGGCGACAATGTTGACTTCTCGAATTTGCCCGACAATTACGAATGTCAGTTCTATCCGGCAATCTACGGACGAAAATACCTGCCTTTCCGCGAGGCTGTTAACTGGGTTGATGTTTCAACCGGAACATATAAAGGCTATGGTTGCCTGTTTGCTTCGGATATGACAGTTCACCTTTTTAAAGATGAGACGACCAATCCGGTAGATTATCCGCTGGTTCAGCACGTATTGCTTGCAACCCGCGAAAGCTTTGGCTGGAACCCGAAATATTCGTTTACACAGGCAGGTTCGCACTCCTATCGCATGGCCCTTTACCTGCACGACGGCAACTGGAGGTATGCCCAAAAAGAGGGCTTGGCATTCAACAATCCGTTAACCGCTTTAGCCGGAAAAGCAACAAAACCTGCAAGTTCTGTACTTCCAGCATCGCAGAGTTTCCTGAAAGTTTCACCTGAAAATATTGTGGTTTCAACCCTGAAAAAGGCTGAAGATGGCAATGGTTCAATCGTTCGCTTCTACGAAACCGAAGGAAAATTCGCCAAGGCTAAACTTACCGGATTTAAACCCTTCAGCAAAGTTATCCTGACCAGCATGCTTGAATACGACGAAAAAACCTTGCCGGTAAATGCCGACGGAAGCGTGGAAGTTTCGGTTAAACCTTATGAAATCATTACGATACGAATAAAATAGGCCCTTTTAAAATTAAACACAGCTACGATTAAAGTGGAGACACCGGATTACCGGATTGTCTCCACTTTATCAAAAAAAATGACTAGCAAACCTTAACTAATGCCAATGCTTCAGCAAAAAATAATCGGAGTACTCATTTTTGTCTTTGCATCTTGGTTTGTCGCAATGGCCCAAAACGAACAGCCCAATTTGGTCTCGTCCAAATATGGCGTAAGCTTCGATGCATCTTCTGCCGATTTAAACCCACAATTCTTAGGCCGGCCATCCAACCTTGCGAAGGATATTCTTCAACTGCGATGGGAAGCCAACAACGAAATTGAAGGCGCATGGGTAAGCATCAACTGGCCTAAACCGCAAACCATTAAAGAATTGTGGATCATCGGGAAAGCAAAACCTTACGATATTGTACTCGATCCGTACATGCGAACCGCCAACTATTTGGTTCCACGCAAGATAAACCTGACATTTTCGGACGGAAGTAAACTAGCGGCAGAGCTTCGCCTGAGCGACGATTACCAGATCATTACCCTTCCGGAAGCAAAAACAACACAAACGATCCGCATTCAGGTAGAAAGCGTTTGGGAAGGTTCAGGCAAAAAAAACACCGGACTTTGCAAGGTAAAAGCATTTGCCCAATCGCACGAAGTCGGGTTCCTGCCTCATTTTTTTGAATTGTACGATGTGAAAAACGATCAGCCCATACAATCGGTAAAACTGGAAATCACCAACCTGGGAAGTTCAGTCAACGATGCTCTATTACAGGTTTCCGACAATGGGAAAGAATTTTGTTCGATTAAGCTGAACGAAATTCCGGAGAATTCGGTCACGACGCAGCAACTCTGGATGCCCATCGTTTACACCGACAAAAAACTGACTTTCAGTATAAAAACAAAAAGTAAGCGTTTCCCGAAAAGTCAGCTTATCGAAGTAAAAGCATACAACAAAAATTATTTCGACGGCGGAACAATGAACATCATGATGGCTAACCACAACGATTTGGGTTGGCTCAATACGCAGGCTATAACAGCCGATTATCGCTCCGACGTACTAATTGCCCCGGCACTGGATATGATGAAAACCAATCCGGATTTTAAATACATGATGGAATCGGTGGAATATCTGAAAGAGTTTTTGGTCAGGCATCCGGAGCGAAAAGAAGAACTGATTCAGCGAATGCACGAAGGTCGTTTCACCTTTGGTGCCAGCTATGTTCAGAATTTACAGGTACATGTTGGTCAGGAAAAACTGATTCGCCAGTTCTACTACGGACGGCGATGGCTCAAAGAAAATATACCCGGTTACGACACACATTATTACATCAATACCGACGTTCCCGGATTCACCTATCAAATGCCGCAAATCCTGAGAAAATCGGGCATCGATTATACCATTCAGGGTCGTTTACCCTGGGGATTCTATTACTGGCAAGGACTCGACGGCACCTCCATTCCCATGTTTGCGTTTCGTTACGGCGATCCCAACGGACTCATGAACCCGATAAACAATACCGGATGGATGAAATTCATTAACGAACGCGAGTATTACTACCAGCCCCGCCAGCTTCCCAAAACCATGCTCTACGATTTTGATACCGATTATCTTCCACCTTGCAAAGACATGCTTCCGTTTGTCGAAACACAGAATGCGACAATGAAACTGTTTGCTGAAAAATGGAATACGCATTACAAAAACGAACCAGATAAACAGATCAATCCGCCCAAAATAAAATTCATTGAACCGGAAAGTGCATTGAAAGAATTCTTCGGAAACGGCGAACTGAACATTGAAACCATCAAAGGCGACTGGCCGCTGTCTTGGGCTTATTACGACGAACCAGCCAACCGCGAAGGATTGCTTGCCGGGCGAAAAGCCTGCAACATGCTTACCGGTGCTGAAGGATTGTTTGCTTCAATAAAACAGGTAAATCCTTCAGCCAACTATCCACAAAACAAGTTCGACGAAGGCTGGCTGGCCAACTGCTGGCCCGATCATGGCTGGGGCGGCAACCGCGGCCCTGTAACTGATAGTTTTTATGTGGCTTCGTACCGTAAATCGGAGGAAATTGCCCGTGCGCTGGTAAAAACGGCTCAGGAACAATTTCTAAAATCGGTTCCGCAACCCGGCAACGACCAAATCCCGGTGGTTGTTTACAATCCTTGCAGTTGGGAACGTACCGAATTAGCTTCGTGTACGGTTTCTTATCCTGAAAACTGGAAAGCCTTTCAACTGAAAGATGTCCACGGAAATCAGGTGCCGTTTGAGCTGGTTTCTAAAACAGAAAATCAATCTCAGGCAGAAATCATACTGCTGGCTGGGAAGGTTCCATCGCTTGGATATCAAACACTTTACGCTTCTCCGACGAACCGTTTTCCGGAAAACAAAACCAACATTCCAGCCGATTCTATCGAAACCGAACAGGTAAAAATCAGGTTTGGAGCCGGAGGTATTGCTTCCTATTTCGACAAAACAAGAAACCTGGAGATACTACAGACCGACAAATTTTTCGGTGGCGAAGTCATTCAGTTCACCGCACCAGGCACTGCATGGGAAAAAGTATTACCGGTGAATATGAACGATTTTGACAAAACCAGCCGGCACGATTTTAAAACCATTCGGACTCAGGAAAGTTTGCTTCGCTACATCGTCGAAAAAGAAGCAAAATTCAGCTACTTTACACTACGTGAACGGTTTATCCTGCATAAATTTTCAGGCGAATTGATCGTTGAAGCTGATGTTCTGAACTGGAACGGAGAAAAAGCACGCGAATTGCGGATCGCATTTCCATTAAATCTCGACCGGTCGTTTAAAGCCAGTTACGAAATTCCTTTTGGCACCGTTGAAATGGGCCGCGACGAAATCGACGATTCCATACTTCCAGAGAATTACGAATGCCAATTCAATCCTGACAAATACGGACGAAAAGACCTTCCTTACCGTGAAGCAGTCAATTGGGTCGATGTTTCTTCGGGCGATTATCAGGGAAAAGGCTGCCTGTTTGCTTCCGACATGACCGTCCATCTGTTCCGCGACGAAACAGCAAATCCGGTTGATTATCCGGTGGTTCAGCACGTATTGCTTTCGTCGAGGGAAAGTTTGGCTTGGAATCCGGAATATTCGTTCACTCAGGCAGGATCGCACAGCTACCGCATGGCTTTGTATCCACACCAGGGCGGCTGGCGGGTTGCCTACAAAAACGGACAGGCTTTCAACAAACCGTTAATCGCATTTTCAGGAAAAGGAAGCGGAATCCCGACATTTTCAACTGCTCAGAGTTTTCTAAAGGTTGAGCCATCCAACATCATCATTTCGGCAATGAAACAGGCTGAAGATGGTAATGGAACCATTGTCCGGTTTTATGAAGCCGAAGGTAAATTCACCAAAGCAAAGATCAGCGGATTTAAACCTTTTAGCAAAGTTACCCTAACCGATATGATTGAATACGATACACAAAGTTTGCCAGTGAATGCCGATGGTAGCGTGGATGTTTCGGTAAAACCATGGGAAATCATCACAATACGAATACAATAACCAACTAAACTATGAACCACAGAGAACGAATTTTATCTGCAATTAATCACCGGCAGCCCGACCGAATCCCGCTAGATTTGGGAGCAACACCCAGCTCGGGTATATCAGTAGTAGCATACCAAAATCTGGTGAACCACCTTGGTTTATCAAACAAGAAAAATCACGCGTACGATGTCATCCAGCAAGTTACTCAGCCTGAAATGGAATTGCTCGACTTATGGGGCGTGGATGTATTCGATATCGGTCGTTTTTTTAACACCGACGAAAATTACTGGCACGAACTGGAGCTAATTAAAGGCTATCCTGCATTGTACCCGAAATGGTTCACCCCGGAAAAGCAAGCCGACGGCGTTTGGCTGGCTCCCGGGAAATGCGGCGAGATGATTGGGAAAATGCCCGTTGGAGCTACCTTCTTCGATCAGCTAATTTTTCCTTATGCCGATGCTTATCCTGAAAACTATAAAAATCTGGGATTCGATATGTCGCGCACCGTGTGGGGTGGTTTCGGCTTCACTCCGTTTGACCGGATTGACGAACCCAACTTCTGGACTTCACTTCGTAAAAAAACTCTGGAAGCCCGCGCCAATACCGATCGCGCACTTTTAATCGGTGTGGGCTGTAACCTATTTGAATGGGGAGCTTTCCTTCGCCGGATCGACAATTTCCTGATGGATTTATACATGGAACCAGAAAATGTACATCGTTTGCTCGACGCGCTTCTGGAACGCCATCTTGAATTTTTAGCCAAAGTGTGCGAAGCTGTAGGCGACATTGTTGATATCATCAAATTTGGCGACGACCTGGGAACCAATACCGGTCCGCTGTTCGACACCGAAACCTATTGCGAGTTTTTCAAGCCACGCCACCAGATGATGTGCGACTTTGTGAAAAAACATTCTTCGGCACATACCATGCTTCATTCGTGTGGCGGCATTTACGAGCTGATTCCACACCTGATCGAGGCGGGTTTTGAAATACTGAATCCGATACAGATCAACGCTATCCATATGAACCCAGCTGATCTGAAACGCGAATTTGGCAAAGACCTGACTTTCTGGGGAGGCGGCATTAACACACAAAGTATCCTGAACCGGGCAACACCACAACAGGTGAAAGATCATGTGAAACAGAACCTCGAAATTTTTGGCAAAGATGGTGGTTATGTGTTCAATACCATTCACAACATCATGCCCGATGTTCCGCCTGAAAACCTGGTTGCCATGATCGAAACCTTGCAGGAGTTCAAGTAAAAAGGCAAAAGGTAAAAGTAAAAACAGACAGAAAATGATGAATAGCGGAGACAAAAATGGCCTGAAGGGCCAATATCTATTAGCCCAGGGCAAACGAAGTGTCGCCCTGGGTTGGGAAACGGGAATTAAAATCGTCCGCGCACTAACGTCATTTAAGAAGACATCGTTGTTTCGGACGAAATGGAACAACTCATATTCAATTCCAAACAATGTATTGCAATTCCGTCCGCAAAAAGCTTTTTGCCTTGAATATCCTATTTCGGCGGACGGCTATCCAGGCATGTCATTTACCCAGGGCGACGTTTCGGTCGTTCCTCCCGAATCTCTGCCCTGGGCTGGAATATGCTGGCCTTTCAGGCCGACAAAAAACGCACATCAAGACCGGGCAGCATAAATCGACATCACCATAACTAATATAAAATGAACCGATTACTACTTATATTCCTTTTTATTTCACAGCTTGTTCTGGCGCAAAACCAGGAACAGGTTCGGCTGGAAACGCTTATTCCGGTTCTGCAAAAATCGGAAGCCAGCGAGCTTAAAATTAACAAAAGCATTGGTGGGAACACATTAAATATCAATGGTACAAGTTATTCCAATGGGCTGGCGATGGAAACCAACAGCGAGGTTTATTTCGAACTGAACGGGAATTTCAAAACCTTCGAGGCCACCATCGGACTTGACAATGAGTTAAAACCGTACAACGAAAAAACCGGGCTTTGTTTCCAGGTTTTTGGCGATGGGAGAAAACTATTCGACAGTGAAAAAATGACCATCAGTAGCCAAACAGCTAACCTTAACATCGACATTTCAGGAGTAAATATCCTGAAACTGGCGGTTTGTCATTCCGGCGAAAAAATGCGCCACGGACATGCCGATTGGGTTAATCCATTGTTGACCAGGGCTTCTGCAAAAAGCCCAAAGGCTTCGGAATCCGCAAGATTTCTGGTAAAAAATAAATTCATGGAGCTTGGGTTAAATGCTGACGGACAAATCGCCGGTATTCGGTTCGGGCGCGAAAAAGCAGCCGTCCCTATTTCGGGAATGACAAGCCTGCCGCTTTGTACAAAATCGGATTTGACCAAACAAAAACTGGACGACGGCGGTATCGAGTTTTCGTACCGATTGGCACAAAACGAAACCAACCGGAAATGCCGGGTGAAAGAGCGGTTTTTCCCCACCGAAAACAGCATTCGCTGGGAGCTGGAAATCACCGGGACGAAAGACTCGTGGAGCTGCCCTATTGAAAGTATCTTCTCATGGCCGGTTTCCAAACAATCACAAATCTGGCTACCGTGGGGAAACCCCGATGGAAAAGCTATTCCATCGGAATGGGATCGCGAATTTGAGTGGCAGGACCCATTGGTTGCCATGCCATTTTACAACCAGACCTTCAATTACGGAATGCCCGATTACCCCGAGGGAAACCGTGGTTATGTGGCCTACGACGGGAACAATGTTTCGCTACCCATGGCAACAATTATTGAGCCGTCATCCAACCAGGCTCTTTCGCTGATCTGCTCTCCGGAAGATGCTATTCTATTCCAAAACATTGATATTACAAAAACCGGAGAAATCCGTTTTTCAAGATATTACAACCGAATTTGTCCTGAAAAGACCATCCGTTTCTCTGCCGACCTGGTAGCACACCAGGCCGATTGGCGCGGAGGTTTGCAATGGATGGTCAATCGTTATCCGAACTACTTTAACCCGGCGCTGCCATTGGCCGACGAGATTGCCGGCTGCGGTTCCTATTCGTCTTACGAAGGACCGCTGGAAGCTGCCCGCTTTCAGAAAATGGGCTATCGCCTCAACTGGAAAGCCAGCTTCGATTTTCCGTACATGGGAATGTTCATTCCTCCGGTGAAAAGTGATGCCGAAAAATGGACCAAATTTAATGCCGGTTCCGATGGAAAATGGAACGGAAAAAGCGAACAAACATCGGTTGATCAGCTCAATAAATACGGCGAACAAATGCGTTCGATGGGCTTCTATGTACTCGACTATTTTAACATGACTGAAATAGGGTACGAATTACGCGGAATTGATGCTCCTGATCCTAAGACACTCGGGAACGATGAACTTTGGAAAAACCCCAAAGCATTCATCCAGAAAAATTTAAGCGAAGCTGTATTGATGACCAACTGGAAAGGCTATCCATTTTTGGGCGGAAATCCACTGTTTACCTGGGGCGATGCCGTGATTGTTGATCCGGGAACACCCGGTTATCAGAAATTCCTGATCGGTCAGGCCGACCAGATGATCCGACACATGAAGTTTTCTTCCGGAATTTGTATCGACCGTACCGATCACACCCGCGCATTCAACACACGAAGCGACGACGGCATTACCTGGTGGCACGAAAAACCCGCCCGCGCACTGGTTAACAGTTGGAAAGAAACGCTTGGAAAAGTGTCGGAAAAATTTCATCAGGCCGGAAGAGTGGTATATGTCAACGACCACAATCACCGCATCGATATGATGAAAGACATCGACGGTTTTTACGACGAAGCCGGACATTTGGGAACTTCGCTTAATAACACGGCGTTCCTTGCACTGCGTAAACCCATTGTAACCTGGACTGCTTCGTCCAAAACACTGGGAACCAATCCTGACAAGTATTTCCAGAGCCTGCTGTATATGGGAGCCTTTCCTACAGCACCGGTTACCGGAAACGACCACACCATTGTTCCCGACCCTACCACCGATTCCTATTACCTGCAATACGGACCTCTTCTGAATTTACTGCGTGGGAAAAAGTGGGTTCTCGAGCCGCATGTTCTTCAGGTTGAAAACAATGCAGCCAAAGCCAATCTGTTTAAGGTTCCCGAAGGTTTGGTAATGCCGGTTGTATTTGCCACCACTGAAAATCCGGTAAAAATAAAAATTGCCCGTTCTGATGAAATTGGAAATCTGGTAAGTGCAACGGTATTAAGTCCCGATTCGGAAAATGAAACGCCAATAAAAATCGTTGCAGCGAAAGGATATTACGAACTGAATGTTCCGGCAGGAAAAAGAGGCGTAATGGTGAAGATAAAAACAAAGGAATAAGAAACAAGAAATAAGGAAATGAACAATTGCGAAAACATCATAATGGGACAGCGAATTTCATCACGGAGCGAAGCCTATTCTTTGCCGTCTGCTTTAGCTGACGGATTAAAGGCAACTAAAAAATTCAACATTTCCCCTCTTTGCAAAGGAGTTCGTGGACGGCTTCTGGCTCTTTTATTCGGCCTGGTACTCACCTTTAATCTGGCCGCACAAACACCCCAGCCAACGGACAAATGGGGGAAAACCTCGTTCATTTCCGAAGCTTCTTCTACGCTCAACGGAACAAAACCATTGGCAAACTGGATATGGGATTCAGGTGCAGAAAACCCACAAAACTATTACCTGCTGGTTCGTAAATCGGTTACCCTGAAAAGTAAGCCAACTCAGGCAAAAGCCTATGTTTCAGCATTTGCATCGGCCGATGTGTATATCAACGGCAAATTGCTCGAACGCTGTCCCATGAACTGCGACCCGGAATTTCAATGCTACGATTATTTCGACATCACCTCGTACCTTCAAAAAGGCGAGAACTGCATTTCGGCTGTCGTGTGCAACTTCGGACTTGGAATGCACCACCAGATCAATGCCCGCGGAGGTTTTTTCTTTCAGGGGAAACTGGATTTTGCCGATAAAACCTCAACGAATATGCTGAGCGACAATACCTGGAAAGTAACTCAGGCAAAAGCATGGAATTCCCAATCTAAATTACGCAATCCCAAAGCCCACTTGATTGGCTTTATCGAAGAATTTGACGCACGGCTGATGCCCGAAGGTTGGAAAAGCGTTGGATTTAATGATTCGGTCTGGGAAAACGCCAAAGCATTTGGGATTCCGCCAGTTGCTCCGTTCAATCGTTTGGTGGTAACCGAACGCCCACTTCTTACCCGAAAAATGGTGAAGCCTTACCGGAAATGGAAAGTCAACAACCGGATTGTTTACGATTTTGGTACTGAAATAGCCGGTTATCCGCAATTCACCATCGATGCCAAAGAAGGAATTCAATTCGAAATCGGCACTTCCGAACGACTGGATACCAACAAAGTAGCTCTAATCCGCGCCGACACCGATCATTCTGAAAAATATACAACAAAAAAAGGCATCCAAACCTGGCGGCCATACACTTGGTCGGGCTTCCGGTATTTCTCCATTGAAGCTAATGCTGACGTTCAGATACAGGATGTTTGTGCCGAATTTGCCCATTTCACCTACGAAGAAGAAAGTACTTTCGAATGTTCTGATAAGCAACTTACCGAATTCTGGCAAATTGGGAAACACACTATGCTGCTCAACTCGATGGACACCTACGTTGATCCATGGCGCGAACATACGCAGTACATTGCCGGTGACTCGCGCTTTATGATGGTTTTCGGGAATTACTGCTTTGGTAAAAGTTCGCGTTTTCTGACTGCTTACAACATACTTTGTGGTGCCGAATCGCAGCGTTGGCGCAACGACGGAGCCATCCGCGCCCGCTACCCCACCGACCATTACATGGAACCCGGAAGATCGGGCTACATCCCCGACTACCAGTTGGAGTGGATACTGATGATGCACGAATATTTCATGTACTACGGAAATGATGAACTGATTCAAAGCCTGTATCCGAATTTGAAGAAGCTGCTGGAGTATTTTCGCCCGTTTGTTGATACTCAGCTTGGATTATTGGCAAACATGCCAGGCTGGATTGTTCTGGATCATCCGGACACCTTTCCGATGGATCAGAAAAAAGTTATTACCGGCCTCAACTGTCTGTATTATGGAGCATTGAATGCAGCTGCAAGTATTGCCTCCGACTTTGCAAAAGACCCCAATCAGGCTAAGCTTTGGAAAGAACAAGCCGGACAACTCAAAGGAAACATCAACAAATGGCTTTGGTCTGAAAAAGACCGGGCCTACCTCGACAGCTACGAAAGTACTCACATCGGCCAGCAATCGCAGGCTTATGCCTTGTTGTACGGAGTCCCTGAAAGCAACCAGAAAGCAGATGTCATTCAGCAAATACTGAAACGGGGCAAAGGCAGCGAGCAATCGTTCGCCTATTGGGTTCTTTATTCCGTAATGAGCGAAGGAAACACGCAATGGGCACTCGATTACATGCGTAAATACTGGGGCGAACAAACCAAGCTCGACTTCTTCAACGGCGCATGGCACGAAGCATGGAATACCAAATGGGGATCAACCTCCCACGCCTGGTGTTCAGGACCAACAGCCTTGCTTTCTCAGAAGGTATTGGGCATTGAACCGCTGGATTACGGCTGGAAAATTTTCAGGGTAAAACCACAAACAGGCGATTTGCTATGGGCTAAAGGAACTGTTTCAACTGTAACCGGAAACATTTCGGCAGCCTGGGAAAAATCGGCAGGGCGCCATTTTTCACTAAACCTGAATGTTCCGCAAGGTGCTGCCGCCGGTGTTTATCTGCCAACTTCCGATTTAAATTCGGTGAAGATAAATGGGGAAAAATTGTCTGAAAAGATCGGAATCAAACCCCGTTTAGAAGAAGACAAATGGGTTGTACTAACCGTGAGTGCTGGTATGTATCAATTTGAATGTAAAACACAGGAATAAACTAAAACCAAATAACGATGAATCCAATAAAAGATCAGCTTACCAGTTATCGTGAAAAATTCGGTAACGAACTGCACAACAATATTCTTAAATACTGGATGACCTATTCCGTAGAAAAAACCGGGCACGGATTTTACGGCGCTGTCGATCTGAACAACCAGCCGGTTCTGTCGGCCAACAAAACCAGCGTACTCAATGCGCGAATCCTTTGGACATTTGCCCAGGCTGCCATCCAATTCAACGAACCAAAATATGCCGAAATAGCCGAGAAAGCTTATCGCGTAGTTACCGAAGATTTTGCGGACAAGGTTTACGGCGGATATTACATGGAGCTTTCTTCGGCAAACGAAGTGGCCAACGACATCAAACACACCTACGCACAGGCTTTTGTACTGTATTCATTGTGTAAATATTACGAGTTCAATCCCGACGAAAAAGTTCTTCAGCAAATAAAAGACTTCTTTGCTTTACTGGAAGAAAAAACCAAAGACCCGCAGTATCCGGGTTATCTGGAGTCGTTCACCCGCGACTGGAAAATTTACGAGGAAAACCGCATGGCCGACAACAACGAGCCCAAATCGATGAATACTCACCTGCATGTTCTGGAAGCATATACCGCACTTTACAAAGTCTGGAAAGACGAAAAAGTAAAAATCCGGCTGACAGAACTGATGAACCTGTTCCTCGACAAAATCATTCGTGAAAACCGCCACTTCGGAATTTTCTTCGACAATGCTTTTCAGGAATCGCCAGCATCGAAAGGAATATGCTCGTTTGGGCACGACATTGAAGGTTCGTGGCTTTTGTACGAAGCAGCCGAAGTGCTGGGCGATGAGCAAATCATAGCCCGAATGAAAAAAATAGCCATCGAAATGGTGGACAAAATTGAGCGGGTGGCCGTTGACAAAGATGGCGGGCTTTTCCTCGAATCGGTTCGCTTCGGAAGTCATGTGCGTACCAATAAACACTGGTGGCTACAGGCCGAAACACTGGTTGGCTTTATGAATGCTTTTGAGCTAACCGGCGACGTAAAATACTGGGAAACCGTAAAACTAAGCTGGAATTTCATTGATACCTGCCTGGTTGATCATGAACGCGGCGAATGGTTCACCAAGCTAAACCGGCTGGGCGTTCCGTACCTCGAAGAACCTGCCGACGACCCATCGCCCTATTACCGCAACGACTGGAAAATTGACCCGTGGAAATGTCCGTATCACAACGGCAGAGCCATGATGGAATTAATCAAAAGAATTGAAAAACTTACAAAATAATTGACCCCATGAACGGATACGAAAGAATGATCGCGGCTTTGAGAGGCGAACCTCAGGATAAAATTCCGGTGATGCTCCACAATTTTATGGTAGCTGCCGCCGAGTTAAATATCAGTATGGGACAGTTTCGTGAAAGTCCGCGCCTAATTGCCGACTCGTTTATTCACTCAGTTGAAAAATACGGACTGGATGCGGTTTTGGTGGACATGGATACGGTAACTTTAGCCGGAAGCCTGGGTGTCCCAATCGATTTTCCGGCGGACTCACCTGCCCGTTCGCATCTTGGGTGCCTCGACTCGCTTGACGATCTGAAATCGCTCAAACCAGTCAATGTCGAGAACTATAAATACATCCAGATTTGGCTCGAAGCGGTTCGCCTGCTCAAAGAACATTTTGGCAACGAAATTATGGTACGCGGAAACTGCGACCAGGCTCCATTTTCGTTAGCCAGCATGTTGCGCGGAACCGGAAACTGGATGCTCGACCTGTTTATGGCCGAACCAACACAACTAACCGAGTTGCTCAATTACTGCACCGAAGCCAGCTGCCAGTTTATCAAGCTGATGGCTCAAACCGGCGCTAATATGGTTTCGAACGGCGATAGCCCTGCCGGCCCCGAAATGATTTCGCCCGAGCAATACGAAGAGTTTGCCTTGCCCTACGAGCAAAAAGTGATTGAAACAGCTCATTCATGCGGAATGTATTACACGCTTCATATCTGCGGAAATACTGAAATCATATTGGAGTCGATGCTGAAAACCGGAGCCGATGCCTTTGAAATCGACTATAAAACGAATACACAGAAAGCTTTCGAAGCGCTCCACGACAAGGTTACTTTCACCGGGAACATTGATCCAAGCGGCGTTTTAGCTTTGGGAACACCTGAACTGGTTCGGCAAAAAACCACAGAGTTGCTCGATATTTTTTCCAAAACCAACCGCTTTATACTGAATTCGGGCTGCGCATTGCCATCAACAACTCCCGAAGCAAACATCAGGGCATTTGTAGAAACGGCCAGAAACTATTCAAAATAAGACTAAACCACAGAGATATATGATAACGAAACCAGTTAAAACCAGCCTTTTGTTTGCCTTTTGCCTCTTCTTCGCAACTCAGGCAATTGCAAAAAACAAACCGGTACAACCAGCAGAAAATCATCCGTTTCCTTCAGCAATAGAATGTACTGTTCGCCCGTGGTACAAATACCGGCCCGATCATACGGCAGGACGCGAAATAACTGTTCAGGTTAAAGGCGGAAAACTCTACGGAAAAGCTACCGTTCAGGTTGAATGCGACGGGCAAACAGAAACCCTAGCACTGGAAGATGGCAACGGAATTGAGCAATTTCCGGTTCTGCTTCCTTCCGGTTCAGGAGAAAAGAAAGAATGCCAGGCGCGAATTAAAGTTTCAGCCAATGGATTGGAACTTTATCAAACTGTTCTGATCCCGGCAAAACGGCTCTGGACGGTTTACATTTATCCGCATTCGCATGTCGATATTGGCTATACCGACAAACAGGAAATCGTCGAAAAAATACATGTACGCAACATCGATGTGGCTTTGGATATGGCCCGCAAAACGCAAAATTATCCTGAAGGTTCGCGTTATGTGTGGAATACAGAAGCCGGTTGGGTGGTAGAAAGCTACTTAAAACAAGCCTCTCCTGAAAAGAAAGCCGCTCTCTTTGAGGCCGTGCGCAAAGGCTGGATACGCATTGATGGCAACTACGCCAACACCAATACCAGCGCCTGTTCCGACGAAGAACTGCTCCAACTTTTCAAATGCAACAACCAAATTTCCAAAGAAATTGGAGTTTCAGTAAAAACAATGGTGCAATTCGATATCCCCGGCGCCAGTTGGGGCGTTGTTCCGGCGGCTGCCCAAAGCGGAATCAAAGCATTTTTTTGCTATCCCAATCATTTCGACCGTATTGGAACCATTCGTCAGGCCTGGGAACACAAACCATTTTACTGGGTTGGTCCCGATGGAAAATCGAAAATTCTCTTCCTGCAAGGTTGTCCTTACGGATATGCCTACCAAATTAAGGGAAAGAAAGTTTATGGCATCAAAAAAATCCAGACTTACGACCCGTCACTCGATCGCCTGAACAGTTCTGATCCAACAGTTAGCTTTATCGACCCGATGATTTTCGACGAAACAGCCAAACTTGAGGCAGCCAATTCTCCTTACGATATTTTTGCCATGACCTGGGCTATGGCCGACAACTGCCTGATTGACGCCGATCTACCGGATGCCGTTCGCCTCTGGAACGAAAAATATGCCTATCCAAAACTGATTATCTCCGGCTCCGACGAAGTTTTAAAAGCCTACGAAGATAAATACGCCTCCATCATTCCTGAAGTAAAAGGCGACTATACCGAATACTGGACCGACGGCCTTGGTACCGACGCCCGCAGGGTTGGAATGAACCGCTATGCCAAGGAACGCCTGACCCAAACCGAAGCGCTCTGGCCGATGCTTTACCCAAACAAAACAGCCCCGGCAGCCGATTTTTACGACTCGTGGCGCTACGTTTTACTGGGCGCCGAACACACCTGGGGCTATAAAGACCCAAAAGTTCCGCTCGCCAAAGAAGTTGAAGCCACCAAAGCTTCCTACTTCGAGAACGCAGCCAAAACCAGTATCGACTTGCTGGCTAAAACCATTGCTCCTATCGAACGAAAAGGAAGCAGCACGATAGCGGTTATAAACACCCTTTCGTGGAAACGTAGCTCCGTAGTTACGCTTTCGTCCGAACAAAGTAAAGCCGGTGATCGGGTTACCGACGAAAAAGGAAAAGTAGTTCCGTCGCAACGCCTCACTACCGGCGAATTGGCTTTCCTGGCCAGCGACGTACCTGCTTTTGGTTCTGCTCTTTATCACGTAATTAAAGGAAGCGCCTCGGGAACAGCTAAAATAAAAACAAGCGGAAATTCAATTAGCAACGAGCATGTTTCTGTAACCATCGATCCCGCTTCAGGAGATATTTCAAGCCTGAAAGATTTGCATAACGGGCGCGAACTGGTCAACTCTAAATCGGCCTGTTTGATGAATAGCTACCGCTACCTTCACGGAGCCGACAGCGCTTCGAAAGCCATTGCTCCGGTTAATTCCAAAATCACAGTCAAAGAAAAAGGGGCGCTGGTTAACTCGTTGCTGATTACCTCCGATGCCGACGGGTGCCACTCACTAAAACGCGAAATTCGCCTCGTTCAGGGACAGCCTGCGGTTGAAATGGACAACGTTCTGGATAAAATAAGTACTCAGGACAAAGAAGGCGTTCACTTCGGGTTTGCCTTTAACGTGCCCGACGGAACCACCCGCATGGACATTCCGTGGGGCGTAATGGTTCCTGAATACGACCAGCTTCCGGGCGGAAACCGCAACTGGCTGGCCACACAGCGCTGGATCGACGTTTCGAACAACGAATACGGTGTAACCTGGGCGCCAATCGAATCGCCGCTGGTTGAACTTGGAACAATTACAGCCAACATTTTGGGTGGAGCCCGCGAACCCGAAAACTGGCTCAAAAATCTGCCCAAAACGCAAACCGTATATTCCTGGGCATTGAATAACCATTGGCACACCAACTTCCCGCTCGAACAGGGAGGAATTATCCACCTGAACTATCGCGTTTTGCTGCATCAGGCTTACGATCCTGTTGTTGCCAACCGGTTTGCCCTGGAACAAAACCGACCTTTGGTGGTAGTTGAAACCGATAAAAACCCGATTGCAAAATCGCTGCTTTCCATCGATAATCCGAAGGTATTCGTATCGGCGCTTAAACAAGCCGACAACGGCAAAGGCATAGTTTTGCGTCTGCGCTCATTATCAGAAACCAGCGAGAAAGTCACACTGAGCTGGCCATCAGGCGCACCTAAAAACATACGAATCAGTGATTACAAAGAGGTTCCGGGAGAAACTGCGGGAAGCAATTTAACCGTGTTGCCTTACGGAGTGGTAACACTCTATTTGGAAATGTAAATGACTAATTGTTCTCTCTCCGTCACATAAATGTGACGGCAAAGGATAGCACTCTTTGTCGCAAAACCACTCTTTAGAAGCAATATCCTTTGCCGTTGGCTTTAGCCAACGGAGAATAGAATACAAAAAAGCAGGGCTTTAGCCCCAAAAGATATTCTTAATATGAACGGACTAATTACAACCATACAACGAATGTCGATTCACGACGGGCCGGGAATACGCTCGACGGTGTTTCTGAAAGGTTGCAACATGCGCTGCGCCTGGTGCCACAACCCGGAAACACTAAGTCGTATTCCTGAACTGGAATGGATTCAGCAAAAATGTATTGGATGTAACTCTTGCACCGAAGTTTGCCCAACCGGGGCATTTTCGTCAACCGATGGTGAAATACATTTTCTGAAAGAAGATTGTACCAATTGTTTCCGATGCCTTTCGGTTTGCTACGCCGAAGCCATTGGCAAGGTCGGAAAAGAAATCAGCCCGGAAGAAGTGTTTGCTGAAGTTGAACAGGATTTCCCGTTTTTCAAAAATTCAGGAGGTGGTGTAACCATTTCAGGCGGAGAACCCATGCTTCAACCAGAGTTTACCCAACAAACCTTGGCTCTGTTCAAACAGGCCGGAATTCACACAGCGCTCGACACGAATTTAAGTATTTCGTGGAAGCAATATGAACGGGTACTTCCTTTCACTGATCTGGTTCTGGCAGATCTCAAGATGATCAATGACCCAAAACACCAGCAATGGACTGGTAAGCACAATTCTGTTATTCTCGAAAATTTTCACAAACTCGACTCATCCGGCATCCCTTACATGGTGCGAATTCCTGTAATTCCGGGAGTAAACGACAACGAAGAAGAAGTACAGGCGCTCTCAAAGTTCATCTCATCATTGAAAAATATGCAAAAACTGGAGCTTCTGCCCTTTCACTCCATGGGAAGCTTCAAATACACTAACCTGGAAATTGATAACCCGATGGAAAATACCGAAGACCTTTCGAAAGAAAGACTGGAATATGTAGAAAAAATTCTAAAACAATAACTCATGGAAAATTCATTTATTTATCAGGAAAGAATCGATCATCTTCGCTCACGCAAATTTGCTCAAACCCGCGAAAAAATTGAGGTTGAAGGATTACTTGACGAAGACGACTATGGTCGGGTTCTACCTCCGGCCAATGCATGGAAAAGCATTCCGAACCATCCGGATGGCTCGTTTTACGGGCTCGATGGCTGGAAAACCAATTTTTGCAACATGATGGAGACCCATCCCGTTTATGTTGACCCCAAAGATGCCTTTGCCGGTCGCTGGGTGTATTTCATGTCGCGCATGAGGTCCAACAAATGGAATCCTGATTATCCATTCGATTACCTGAAACCCGACTTTGAAAAATACGACATCATCAGCGGGATTGGCGACGACGCCCATTTTGCACCCGATTACCAATTAGGTCTATCGCTGGGCTGGCAAGGCATTCTCGATAAAATTGATCATTACCGAAAAGTCAACACTTCGACAGAACAAAGCGAGTTTTACGATGCACACGAAAAAGTTGTAAAAAGCATACAAGGCTGGATCAGCAGGCACATCGACCTGATTGAAACGCTGATTGCAAAAGAAACCGATCCTGCTCTGAAAACCAACCTCGAAGAAATGGCCGAAGCCAACCGCAACATCGTTTCGGCTCCACCAAAAACCCTGCGCGAAGCCATCCAGTGGATCATTTGGTACCATTTGGCATCGCGCACCTATAACCGCGATGGTGCCGGTGGACAAATCGACGAAATGCTGCGCCCGTTTTACGAAAAAGACCTGGCTGAAGGCCGAATCGACCGCGAAAAAGCAGTTTACCTGCTGGCCTGTTTCATGCTGAACGATACCATTTACTGGCAACTGGGTGGCCCCAACAAAGACGGGGTTGACCAAACTTCTGAAATCTCGTTTGTCATTCTCGATGCTGCCGACAAAGCCAATTGTTCGATCAACCTCACCATTCGCGTTCACGACGGAATGAATCAGGAATTATTCGACAAATCGTTGTACTACCTCATCAAAAATAAAAACGCATGGCCACGCTATTCGGGCGACAAAGCGCTGGTTGAAGGTTTCATGAAAAATGGTTTTGATGCCCAACTGGCACGTCAGCGCATTGCTGTAGGCTGTAACTGGATGTCGCTTCCCGGTTTGGAATATACCATGAACGACCTTGTGAAGGTGAATATGGCCAAAGTTTTCGAGGTGGCTTACCAGGAAATGATGAGCGACAAATCGGAAAACCCATCGACCTTTAAACTCTGGGGCATTTACATACTGCATTTGAAGAAAGCCGTTCATGCTGCTGCGGAAGGTATTCGTCACCAGCTGAAATATCAGAAATACAACGAGCCTGAATTGATTCTGAACCTGTTAAGTCACGGACCGCTGGAAAGAGGACTGGACGTTAGTGATGGTGGAGCCGAATATTACAATCTGGCTATCGATGGTGCTGGTCTGGCTATTGTGGCCGATTCGTTTGCCGCCCTGGAACAACGCATCGAAACCGAACAAAAAACCAGTTGGGAAGAAGTAAACTATCATTTGGAAGGAAATTTTGAAGGAATGGAGGGTGAGCGAATCAGGCTTTTGCTGAAAAATAGTCAGCATTACGGTCAGGGAAACTCTCTGGGCGACGAATGGGCTAAAAAGCTTGCTGAAGCATTTACCGAAATGGTTCGCTCCGAATCGAACCCCGAGCTGAAGCACACGTTTATTCCCGGATTTTTCAGCTGGGCCAACACCATTGGTTTCGGCCAGCATGTAGGTGCAACACCAAACGGACGGAAAAGAAAGACCCCAATTTCACATGGAGCAAACCCCTGCCCCGGATTTTCGAAAGACGGAGCTTCGCTGGCTTTGGCAAATGCTGTAGCGCTCATTCAACCAGGTTTTGGAAACACAGCCCCCATGCAATGGGAGCTTGACCCGACGCTGGCCACACACAACCATGCCAAATTGATTGGTTCGATCATTAAAACGCATTTCGAGATGGGTGGAACGCTCATCAACGTGAATATCATGGACAAAGACCAAATTCTGGATGCCCATAAAGACCCGGCAAAATATCCTGAACTGGTGGTTCGTGTAACAGGTTTCACCGCCTATTTCTCGATGCTCACGCCTGAATTCAGGCAACTGGTTGTCGATCGTATTTTGCAAAGCTGAACTAGCGGCTAGTTGCTAGCGGCCAGTGGATAAATTCAATATCAATAATTAAAACTATCAATGACTCAATCGACCCAACAACGAAATAATTCCTATTTAATCTTTATCGCGCTCACCGCAGCTTTTGGCGGTTTCCTTTTTGGATACGACACAGCTGTAATTTCAGGAACCATTAGTCTGGTCAAACAACAGTTTGCTTTATCAACCCTTATGGAAGGCTGGTTCGTGAGTTCGGCCCTGGTGGGCTGTATTCTGGGTGTGGTTATAGCTGGTGAGATATCTGACCGGTTCGGGCGCAAAGCCTCGCTTATCGCTTCCGGATTGCTATTTTGCATCTCGGCCTTTGGCTGCGCCTTATGCGGCTCCCACACCGAACTGATACTGTTCCGTCTGGTTGGCGGACTTGGCATTGGCATCGCATCCATGCTTTCGCCCATGTACATTTCCGAAGTTTCTCCGGCACATATCCGCGGACGTATGGTAGCCCTTTATCAGTTGGCCATTTGCCTCGGCATTGTGGCCGCCTATTTTGCCAACGCCTGGCTGATGAACATCAGCGCCAATCCAACAGCTTTCGGAAATTCATCGGTTCTACACAAAGTATTTGTATCCGAAGTGTGGCGGGCCATGTTTGGCGCATCGGCAATTCCTGCATTGCTTTTCTTTGTGGCCATGTTTTTTGTTCCTGAAAGCCCACGCTGGTTTGCCGCCAAAGGGAATGATGAAAAAGCAAATCTCATTCTTGCCAAAATCAACGGGAAGGAAGTTGCCAAAAACGAATTGGTTTCAATCAAAGAAGCCTTGCAAAAAGAAGAAAACGGCTCGTGGAAAGTACTGTTTCACCCAGGCATTCGGGTAGCTATGGTTGCCGGAATTTTGCTGGCTTTGCTCTCGCAGTTCACCGGAATTAATGCTATTATTTACTACGGACCGCGCATCATGGAAGAGGCTGGCCTGAAATTAGGAGATGCTCTTGGCGGACAGGTAATTATTGGCATTGTAAATGCCGTTACAACCGTATTTGCCATCTGGAAAATTGACCATTTTGGCCGCAAAAAACTATTAAACCTGGGAGTTACCGGAATGTTCTTTGCCTTACTTGCTGTTGGATTTCTGTTTTTCATTAACCAAACCAACGGTTTTTGGTTAATTGCCCTGATTATCACGTTTATTACCTTTTTCGAAATTGGTTTTGGCCCAGTCATCTGGGTATTGCTTTCCGAAATTTACCCAACCAAAGTTCGCGGGCGTGCCATGTCGGTAGCCACCTTAATGCTTTGGGTGGGCACAGCCATTATCGGACAGGTAGTTCCGTGGATGCTCGAAACGCTGAGTCCGGCAGTCACATTCTTTGTTTTTGCGCTTTGCTGTATTCCCGTGCCGTTAATTCTTCGTTTAATTCCTGAAACCAAGGGAAAATCGCTGGAAGACATTGAGAAAGCCTGGCAGATTGAGTAAGTTTATGACCGAAAAAATACGATACAGGTATCACCAAGTTGGTAATACCTGTAAAAAACCTTGAAAAATGATTTTACAGAACCAAACCAAATTTAAACCGAAACAGAAAAGTCGTTCATTCCTGAAATTTACTTTTCTGTTATTTATAAGTCCCTTATTTTCATTAGGACAAGATCTAATTCAGTATGTCGATCCGCTGATTGGCACTGCTCCGGCAACCACCGAAAGCGCCAAGCGGCACAGCGAAGCCGGATCGGAACTAAAAGGACAAACTTATCCAACCGTTGGACGCCCTTTCGGCATGACCCAATGGACACCCGAAACCCGCACCACAGAAGCCAAATGTGTTGTTCCCTATTATTACAACGATAAATTACTGACCGGTTTCCGCGGTTCGCACTGGATGGACGGCAGTTGCACCCAGGATTACGGAACCGCGACCATTATGCCATTCACAACTAACCAGGTTGACACGCTAAGTCACTTCCCGGTGGCACGGCTGAACCATCAGAAAGAAACTTCGTCGCCGGCCTATTACAGCATTCAGCTCGACGAATACAACATCAAGGCCGAAGTGACCGGATCAACCCGTTGCGGATTTTTCCGCTTTTCGTTTGCTTCCGAAAATGGGAATTACCTGCAACTGCGCATCAACAGCGATAAAAAGAAAGGAAAAATCTGGTTCGACGCTCAACGAAACGAAATCATCGGCTACAATCCGGTGTTCCGAATTTACCAGGGCTGGGGCCAACCTGCCGGATTCAGCGGCTGGTTCGTTTTCAGGTTCGACAAGCCTTTTTCAGTTGTTAAAAGCGGTGGTCAGGATTTGATAGTTTCGTTCGCCGGACAGAAAAACGTTCAGGTTCAGGTGGGTTCGTCGTTTACAAGCGCCGATGCTGCCCGAAACAACCTGGAGACCGAATTGAAGGATTGGAATTTCGACCAATTGCGCAAAGAAACTGAGGAGGTGTGGAACCAAACCTTGAGCAAAATTCAGGTGAAAGGCGGAACCAAAGACGACCGCATTAAACTGTACACTGCGCTTTACCATTGCTACCTTGTTCCGCGAATTGCCAGCGACGCCGACGGAAGTTACCAGGGTTTTGCCCAGGATACGCTCATTCACAAAGCGGTTGGCTTCGATTATTACGACGATTTTTCGATGTGGGACACGTACCGTACACTTCACCCCATCATGACTTTCCTCGAACCCAAACGTTCGCTCGACATGATCAAGTCGATGGTCTTAAAGGCTGAACAAGGCGGATGGATGCCTATTTTCCCGAAATGGGGAAACTACACAGCTGCTATGATTGGCGACCATGTTTGCACCATGATTGCGGATGCCTATCTGCGCGGGATTACAGGTTTCGATACTGAAAAAGCCTGGAAATACATGCGCCAGAATGCGTTTGATCATCCAACCGAAGCCGAATACAAAGATGGAAAAGGGCGCCGTGCCTTGACCAGCTATCTCAAATATGGCTACATTCCGTTGGAAGACCCGGTTGCCGAGGCTTTTCACAAAAAAGAACAGGTTTCGCGTACACTCGAATATGCACTCGACGACTACGCGCTTTCGCAATATGCCAAAGCCTTGGGAAAAACCGACGACTTTAATGCACTGATCAAACGCTCGCAAAACTACCGCAATGTTTTCGACACGAAAACCTGCTATGTTCGTGGCCGTTATGCCGATGGGCGCTGGATTGAGCCTTTCGACCCCAATGTAAAAAGCGATTTTGTTACCGAAGGAACTGCTTTTCAATATACCTGGTATGTTCCTCAGGATATTCCCGGCCTGATTGGCTTGTTTGGCGGAAAGCCCAAATTTATGGAAAGGTTGAACGAGTTTTTCGACAAAGGCTATTACTGGCATGGCAACGAAACAGACCAGCAAGCTCCTTACCTGTTTGCAATGGCCGGAGCACCCGAAAAAACACAGGAATGGGTCCGCAAAATCATCAACGAAGAATACGGAACCGGTCCTGGCGGATTGAGTGGCAACGAAGACGGCGGTCAAATGTCAGCCTGGATGGTTAGCTCGATGTTGGGTTTTTACCCCGTTTGCCCTGGGAAACCTGAATTTGTACTGGGCGGCCCGTATTTCGAAGAAGTGACTATTCTGCCAACACCGCAAAGCAAACCTTTCGTTATCAGCGCAGTTGGTGCTGTCGGCAAAAATCCGGTTGTCGGGAAAATTGAATTGAACGGGAAACCGCTATCAGGATATGCGCTTCAGCAAAAAGACATTGTAAAAGGTGGGAAACTGGTATTTACAATGAAGAAATAAAAAAGGGAGAAAGGAACCCGAATAAAAAGATTGATTTCGGATTCCTTTTCCATTTTCCGGTCTCATCTAACTTTTTTCCTCCTGAATAGGGGTTAGAAGCCCTTTGTGCGTTTACCTTATACGAAAAATCGAAAACGTAAAATGAACCAACGAATAAACCTGCTAATCTTTCTGATTTGCTTACTGCTTGGGACTGGCCAGACTTTCGCCCAAACATTTAACGGAACCATTTCAGCCCCATCAAAACTTCTGAACGGAAAGGTACCTGAAGCCAACTGGATATGGGATTCGGGAGAAGATAACCCGACCAACTATTACCTGATGGTGCGGAAAACAATCAATCTAAACCAAACGCCTGACAAAGCAATGGCCTTTATTTCGGCTTATTCGTATGCCGATGTATATATCAATGGCCGCATGGTTGATCGTTGCCCGGTTAATTGTGATCCTGAATTCCAAGTATATGAACAACACGATTTAACTGGCTATTTTCATTCAGGCGAAAACACTATTGCGGCCGTGGTTTACAATTTTGGCGTTGGTATGCACCACCGGTTAAATGGGCGCGGTGGGTTCTTTTTTCAGGGAACTTTGAATTTTGGAGACAAACAAACGCTGAAAATAAACACTGATAAAGCCTGGAAAGTATCGAAAGCCGAAGCCTGGGACAACCAAACGGAGCCCCGAAATGCGAATGCCCACCTGATTGGTTTTATCGAAAAATACGATGCCCGAAAAATGCCTGAAGGCTGGAAAGATACCCGGTTCGACGATTCGAAATGGCAGGTAGCCCGCGAAATCGGCATTCCGCCAACAGCACCCTGGAACAATCTTGTTGAAGTAAATCGACCTGCTTTGTTCCGCGAACAAATTTACCCGGCAAAACATTGGTTTTCAGGAAATAAAATCATATACGACTTCGGGAAGGAGATTACCGGAACGCCAGTTATTGAGCTCTTTGCCAAAACCGATGGCGCTTCGTTTGAAATGGGAACATCGGAGCGCGTTTTGCCCGACAGCACCATTTTGTACAAAAAACGGGTAGATTATACCGATTACTATACCTCGAAAAAAGGATTGCAAACCTGGAGCCCGCTCACCTGGCGCGGATTCCGTTACGTTTCGGTAACAGCTTCCGACAGCATTGTTTACAAAAGTATCTCGGCTACCAACCGGCATTACAACTACAACAACGAAGGAAGTTTTGAATGCTCCGACCCCTTGCTGAACCGGATTTACGAAAGCGGAGTGTTTACCTTGAAACTTTGTGCGCAGGACACCTACATGGACACACCCTGGCGCGAGCAAACACAGTACATCGCGGGTGACAGTCGTTTCCTTCAGAAATATGCTTATTATCCGTTCGGATTGAGTTCGGAATATTTAATGCACTACAACATTTTATCAGGAGCCTGGTCGCAACGGTGGAGTCCTGAAGGAGCCGTGCGTTCGCGCTACCCCACCGATTACCTCATCGGGCCCAAAACATCGGTTTACCTGTTCGATTACGAGCTGGAATACGTGATTATGCTGGGCGAATATTATCAGTATTTTGGGAAAGCTGACCTGCTGAAACAAATCTATCCCAACCTGAAAAAGCTGATGGCTTATTTCGAAAAATTTGTTGGGCAGGAGCACGGCTTATTAGCCAAAATACCCGGATGGATTGTCCTCGATCACCCCGACACTTACCCGATGGATCAAAAGGATGAAATTACCGGGATGAACTGCCTGTATTACGGGGCGTTGCAACAAGCCGCTTCAATTGCTAAAAACATTACTGCCGACCCGCAACAGGCTGAAGTTTGGAGCAAACAAGCTGAAACGCTAAAAACCAATATTCGGAAATATTTATGGTCGCCCGAAAAGAAGCTGTTTGCCGATTGCTACGGAAGCGAAAAGTACAGTCAGCAGGCGCAGGTTTATGCCTTGATGTACGGCTTGGTTGACCCGGCAGAAAGGGCCTCGGTAATTGAGAAAATTACAGCGATGGGCCGAAGCAGCGAGCAGTCGTTTTCGTACTACCTGCTTTATTCAACTTTCGACCAAAAGCCGCAATGGTCGCTCGATTTTATCCGGAAATATTGGGGCGAACAAATGCGCTCGCCTTTATTTAACGGCAGCTGGCACGAAGCCTGGAACATTGCCAACTGGCCCGGCGAAGTAGCTACAAGTTCGCACGCCTGGTGTTCGGGCCCAACAGCCTTATTGCCCCAAAAAGTGCTTGGTGTGGAGCCTGTTGCTGATGGTTGGAAAACGTTCTCGGTAAAACCCAACCCGTGCGACCTGAAATGGGCCAAAGGAATTGTGCCAACAGCCTACGGAAATATTGCTGTCAACTGGCGAAAAGACGAAAAAGGGAATTTCAGCCTTTATGTTTTGGTGCCCGAAAAAACCAAGGCTGAAATAGCCGTTCCGGCAACCGATCCCGCGAACGTATTTGTGAACGGAAAACCCGTTGGCAATTGCAAAACCGAATCCGGGAAAGTGATATTTAAAGCTTCACCGGGCGAATACGAAATTCAATCAATAAAATAATAATAAACCACATAGACACATAGAACACAATAGAATTTTAATCAGAAAACGATGTGCCCTCTGTGCCTATGTAGTTTAAAAAACCGACAAACATGTAGAAATTACTGATCGTTGCTAAAGTGGTATTTAAAAATACGAAATAAAATCAATTAAATAATAATGAACCACATAGACACATAGAACACAATAGAATTTTAATGAGAAAACGATGTATTCTATGTGCCTATGTGGTTTGAAAAATCGACAAACATGAAGAAATTACTAATCGTTGTTTTTGCTGTATTGGCATATAACGCACTACAGGCCAAAGATTACCTGATAACCAAGTATGGAGCTATAGCCGACGGCGAAACCAACAATGCTCCGTTTATACAAAAAGCCATCGACGAAGCTTCGGCCAATGGCGGCGGAAAAGTGGTTGTCCCTCCGGGAAATTTTGCCTCAGGAGTACTTTTTCTGAAATCGGGCGTAAACCTTTTCATCGATAAAGGAGCCTGCTTGCTGGGAAGTGTCAAACGGATGGACTATGAAAATCCGGTGGCTATGGCTTTTATTGTGGCCAAAGATCAAAAAAACATCGCTATCAGCGGTTCGGGCGTTATCGACGGCCAATCGGGCGAACTGATGCGCGATGTGATTGCTAACCTGCGGGCTGGAAAGGTTAAAGATATTCCCGATTGGTTTACCAAACGCCCTTCGGAAGGCACACGCCCCATGCTGGTGATCTTCAGGGATTGCGACCAGGTAAGTATTTCAGGAATTAAAATGAAAAATGCCGCCAGCTGGGTTCAGGATTATATTAATTGCACCAACCTCACCATCGACGGGATTAAAGTGGAAAGTACGGCATACTGGAACAACGACGGCATCGACATTTCGGACTGCGTGAACGTGAAAGTAACCAATTGCTTTGTAAATGCTGCCGACGACGGAATTTGCCTTAAATCGGAAACGCCCGGCAAGTTTTGCGATAATGTTTACATCGCCAACTGCACCATTCGTTCGAGTGCCAGCGGCTTTAAAATGGGAACGGCTTCATACGGAGGGTTCAAAAACATCAAAGTTCGCGACCTGACCATTTTCGACACCTACCGTTCAGCTCTTGCTATTGAAACCGTTGACGGCGGACACATTGAGAATGTTGACATTCAGGGCGTGAAAGCTACGAACACCGGAAACTCCATTTTCATCAGGCTTGGCCACCGCAATGTAAAAGGTGTTCCCGGAACATTGAAAGGCGTGCGCATTGCCGATGTTACTGCCGAAATTCCGCTGTACAAACCCGACCAGGGCTACCCAAAAGAAGGTCCGCCAGACCATTACCGGCCTTGGGAACAAAAAGTTCCGGCACGTAAATCGGGCTATCCTTTCTTCGGCCATCCGTGGCTGCCCTATAATTTGTTACCTTCGTCAATTGTTGGGATTCCGGGACACAACATCCAAGGCGTGACGCTCGAAAATATCAATATCGTTTACGCCGGGGCTGCCAGCAAAGAGGTGGCGTACATTCCACTCAATGCGGTTTCAACTGTTCCTGAAAATGAAGACGATTATCCTGAATTCTCGATGTTTGGTGAACTTCCTGCCTGGGGATTTTATGTACGCCATGCCGAAGGAATCCAGATGAAAAACGTGAAAATAAGTTACAAACAAGACGATTTTCGCCCGGCAATAGTTTTCGACGGCGTAAAAGGCATCAACCTGAATGCGGTTGAAATTCCAACAGCCAAAGAAATGCCGGTTATTTTCCTGAACAACGTTTCAGGAGAAAAATTTGAAGGCGTAAAAATGCCGGTAGATCAAAATAAAGGAATTGTGAAGAAATAGGAAAAATGGAGAAAGGAGACAATTCGCTCTTCATTCTCCGGTTTCCGTTCCACGTTCAATTAACTAAAACAACAACCATGAAACTTAAACAAATCATTGCATTGTCAGCTTTTTCGCTCCTCGTTTCAGGAGTAACTGCGCAAACCCGAAAGGTGGAAAAGTTGCCTTCGCAGGCCGATAATCTGAATGCGACATTTGTTAACCCGCCCGACTCGGTTCGCCCGGGCGTTTACTGGTATTTCATGGATGGAAACCTCTCGCGCGAAGGCATGACCAAAGATCTGGAATCGATGAAAAAAGCCGGAATCGGGAATGTTCTTTTTCTCGAAGTGAACATCGGCGTTCCGCGCGGCCCGATTGATTTTATGAGCGAGCAATGGCAGGAGTTGTTTAAACATGCTGTGAGCGAAACCAAACGACTGGGCATGACCTTCACCCTGGGAATTGGCCCGGGATGGAGCGGAAGCGGCGGCCCCTGGGTTAAACCAGCAGAATCGATGCAGCATTTGGTGTATTCGACAACCGAAATTTCGGGACCAACTGTAAAATCAATTCAGTTACCAAAACCCGATCCGCGCAAACCTTATTTTGGCGAAAAAACATTAACCGACGACCTGAAAAAGAAATGGACCGACTATTACCAGGATGCTTTCGTGCTGGCCTTTCCAACGCCTTCAAATAATACAAAGATTCAGGATATCGACGAAAAAGCTTTGTATTATCGCGAACCTTTTTCTTCAAAAAAGGGAGTAAAGCAATTTCTTCCTGAACCTTTGGCCAATCCTGAAATTCCTGTCGAAGCTGCAGTTGATCCAAAACAGATTATCGACCTAACCAAATTTCTGCAAAAAGACGGAACCTTGAACTGGAAAGCGCCCGCCGGAAAATGGACGATTATGCGTTTCGGTAGCCGCAACAATGGCGCAGTTACCCGCCCGGCGCCTTATCCCGGCCTGGGTTTCGAGTGCGACAAATTTGACACAGTCGCTTTTCGCGACCATCTGGATCAATATGTCGGTAAACTTTTGAAGAAAGTAGGCAATCCGCAAACGTCTGATGGCGCTGGCTGGAATATGCTCCACATGGACAGCTGGGAAATGGGCGCACAAAACTGGACTGCCAATTTCCGTAAGGAATTTCAGAAACGGAGAGGTTACGACCCGCTTCCTTATTTCGTGACTTACAGCGGGCAGTCAGTTGGAAACTCAGAACTTAGCGAACGCTTTTTGTGGGATTTGCGCCAAACAGGGCAGGAACTTGTTGTTGAAAACCACGCCCTTTACCTTAAAAAATACGGCCGAAAATACGGATTCCGACTTTCAATTGAGCCTTATGACATGAACCCTTGTGCCGATTTCTATTTGGGCTCGGCTGCCGATGTGCCCATGTGCGAATTCTGGGGCAAAGGCTACGGCTTTAAAACAGCCTTTAGCTGCATAGAAGCCTCGTCGATTGCCAACATCATCGGCGCGCCGGTTGTGGGTGCCGAATCGTTTACTTCGGAATGGTGGGAAGCCTGGAAACTTTATCCGACAGTGATAAAAAATCAGGGCGACTGGGCATTCTGTACCGGTGTTAACCGCTTTGTTTACCACACGTTTGCCCACAAACCGCTCGACGACAAGTACCAGCCCGGAATGACAATGGCCCAATATGGTGTTCACTGGGATCGCGGGCAAACCTGGTGGCCACTGGCTTCGGCTTACCACACCTACGTTTCGCGATGTTCGCACATGCTACAGCAGGGCCGCAAAGTAGCCGACATTTTGTATCTCATTCCTGAAGGAGCCCCGCATGTATTTTTGCCGCCAGCTTCAGCAATGGACGGCAACGACACTATTCCTGATCACAAAGGCTACAATTTTGATGGATGCTCAGCCCAGTTGCTCATCAGCAAAGCTTCGGTCAGCAATAAAAAAATTGTGTTCCCAAGCGGAGCCAGCTATCAGGTTTTGGTGCTTCCAAACCGCAAAACCATGACTCCCGCTTTGCTCGATAAAATAGCTTCTTTGGTTCGCGACGGAGCCACGGTTATCGGAAATCCGCCGGTTCAGTCGCCGAGTCTGGTTGGCTACCCGCAATGCGACGCCCAAATTCAAAAGAAAGTACTTTCAGTTTGGCAGTCCACGCAAATTCCGGCGAAAGTTGTATCGGTTAAATATGGTAAAGGAATTATTTACAGAGGAGGAACCCTGAACGAATATGCTTCAGGAGAAATCTATCCGTCGTACCAGGCTACTTCCGAAATCCTGAAACAAATTGGTGCTACCGAAGACTTTACCACAACCGGCGACGTTCGTTACATTCACAAAACACTGGCAAATAAAGACATATATTTTGTTTCGAACCGCACTAATCAACCGCAGCAGACCGATTGTACGTTCAGGATTACCAAAGGATATGCTGAATTATGGGACCCCATTACCGGCAAAAGTTATTCGCTTTCGCAATCAAAAACTGAAAGAGGAAAAACAACCATTTCGCTCGATTTTGATCGTTACCAAAGCTATTTTGTTGTCTTCAGCGAAAAGGCAGACAACAATGTTCCGGCATTCAAATCACCACTGCAAACTACTGTTGTTCAGGAATTGACAGGCGACTGGCAACTGGCTTTTGATCCACGCTGGGGCGGCCCCGAATCGATCACCTTCAGCTCGCTCGACGATTGGAGCAAACGCCCCGAAGAAGGAATTAAATACTACTCAGGCATAGCAACTTACAAAAAGACATTTACTTATACCGGAAATAAAGCCAGCACCGGACTTTTCATCGATCTGGGCGAGGTAAACAACATGGCCCGGATAAAATTGAACGGCAAAGATTTAGGCATTCTGTGGACCGCACCGTGGCGGATTGACATCACTTCCGCAGTAAAAACCGGTGAAAACCAACTCGAAATTGAAGTGGTAAACCTATGGGCAAACCGCTTGATTGGCGACGAAAATTATCCTGACGACGGCGTAGAAGACAAGAAATGGCCCGAATGGCTCCTGAACAATCAGCCCCGACCCAGCCAGCGCTATACTTTTACCACGCACCGGTATTATAAAAAGGATATGCCATTGCAGAAATCGGGTTTGATCGGGCCGGTAAGAATTTTGAAAAGCGGAGACCAGTAAACGAATAAAATCTGAAAATTTGAAGATTTGGAAATGATAAAACAAAAAGAAAACTCTACTTTAATTCAAGATAAAACAACTAAAACAGATACTGCTATGAGATTCCAAAACCTCTTGAAAGTCACTTTCCTGATGGGTTTATGCCTGAGTTTTCAACCGATGAAAGCCCAAAATGCAACCGAAGATTTAACCCGCTATGTCGATCCGCTGATTGGCACCAAAGAAATGGGGCACGTATTCCCCGGTGCCTGCATCCCTTTTGGGATGGTTCAGCTAAGTCCTGATACCGACACGATTCCGTATGCTGTTAACGGCAAATACACCGGAACTGTTTACCGCTATTGCGCTGGTTACCAGTACAACGACAAAACCATCGTTGGCTTCAGTCACACGCATTTGAGCGGAACCGGACACTCCGACCTGGGCGATTTCCTGATTATGCCTACCGTCGGCAAACTTCAGTTAAACCCAGGAACGGCCGATAAACCTGAAAGTGGCTACCGCTCACGATTCAGTCACGATACCGAAAAAGCTGAGCCTGGTTACTACAAAGTAATGCTCGACGATTATAAAATCAATGCTGAAATGACCACCACCACGCATGTTGGCTTTCATCAATATACGTTCCCGAAAACCGATGATGCACATGTTATCCTCGATCTGAACCACGGCCTGTACAATTACGACGGCAAAGTGCTTTGGTCATACCTTCGCGTTGAAAACGACACGCTGGTAACCGGCTACCGCATCACCCGCGGATGGGCCCGCACCAACTACCTGTATTTTGCGATGGTTTTCTCGAAACCCATCAAAAATTATGGCTGCAAAAACGATGAAGATCTGGTTTACAAAGGATTTTGGCGGAAATTTGATCAGGAACACAACTTCCCGGAAATGGCCGGTAAAAACCTGAAGGCTTACTTCGATTTCGCAACTGCAGAAGGCGAAAAGATAAAAATCAAATTTGCTCTTTCGGCGGTAAGTACCGAAGGTGCACTGAAAAATCTGGAAGCCGAAGTTCCGCACTTTAATTTTGAGAAAGTACGTGCCGAAGCAAAAGCCAAATGGCAAAGCGAACTGAGCCGGATCACCATTGATGCTTCACCTGAAAAGAAAACAACTTTCTACACCTCGTTGTACCACACATTTATCAATCCTATTCAGTATATGGACGTTGACGGGAAATACCGCGGACTCGACCACAACATCCATCAGGCCAAAGGATTTACCAACTATACGGTTTTCTCGCTGTGGGACACCTACCGAGCATTGCACCCGTTGTTTACGCTTATTCAGCCGCAGCGTGCGTCGGATATGATTAACTCCATGCTGGCCCACTACGATCAAAGTGTGCATCATGTCCTTCCGGTTTGGAGCCATTTCGGAAACGAAAACTGGTGCATGATTGGCTACCACGCCGTTCCGGCCATTGTTGATGCCTGGGCCAACGGCATTCGCGGGTTCGACCTCAATCATGCACTGGAAGCCTGCGTTTCGTCGGCTACCAATAAAAATTACGGAAATCTGCCCGATTACATGAATCTTGGCTATGTTCCGTATGAGAAAAATGCCGTGGGATCGTCGATGACGTTGGAATATGCTTACGATGACTGGACTATTGCCCAAATGGCCAAAGGAATTGGCAATACCGCCGTGGCCGAACAATTCGGTAAACGCGCACAAAACTGGAAAAACCTGTTTAACGAACGCACTGGTTTCGTGGGAGCCAAAGATACCAAAGGAAACTGGAAAACTCCATTCGACCCGATGCACACCGCCAACGAAGGCTTTATCGAAGGAAACTCGTGGAACTACTCGTTGTATGTGCCGCAGGACATTCCAACACTCATTCAGAAAATGGGCGGTGACAAACGTTTCTGCGAACACCTCGACTCGCTGTTTACCATGTATATGCCCGACAAATATTTCGCCGAAACCGAAGATATTACCCGCGAAGGCTTGGTTGGCTGCTATGTGCATGGCAACGAACCCAGTCACCACGTGGCTTACATGTACAATTGGGCAGGCAAACCCTGGAAAACGCAGGAGCGCATCCACCAAATTGTGACCACCATGTACCTGAATAAACCCGACGGTTTGTGCGGCAACGACGATTGCGGCCAGATGTCGGCATGGTATGTTTTCTCGTCGCTCGGGTTCTATCCGGTTTGCCCCGGTTCGGGCCAGTACGCCATTGGGGCGCCATCGGTTAAAGAAGGAAAACTTCAGCTAAAAGATGGAAAAATCCTGACTGTGAAAGCCAATAACCTGACCGATAAAAACATTTACATCCAGTCGGTTAAGCTGAACGGAAAACCCTTGAACACAACCATTCTTACCAATGCCGAAATAAACCAGGGTGGTGAATTGGTTTTTGAAATGGGCGGCAAACCCAACAAAAAGTGGGGAGTAAAATAAAGTTCCAAGTTTCAAATTCCAGGTTTCAAGCACGAAGAATAGAACCTGGAATTTGGAGCGATAAATTAATACAAAATGAAACCAATAAAATCATGTATTCTGATCGTTTTACTTTCAGGAGTGCTTAGTAGTCAGGCCAATGTAAAACCAGCACGAATTTTTAGTTCGAATATGGTTTTGCAAAAAGGAATTGAAAATACGATATGGGGCTGGGCCGACAAAAACGAATCGGTGAGTGTATCGCTGAACGGAAAAACAGTGAAAACCAAGGCCGGAAAAGACGGCAAATGGATAGCCAAACTTCCGGCTATGGAATATGGCGGGCCTTATACGCTTAGCCTGAAAGGGAAAAATACGGTTGAGCTAACCAACATCATGATTGGCGAAGTATGGGTTTGCTCGGGCCAGTCGAACATGGAGTTCCAGGTAAACAGGGCGATTAATGCTGATGACGAAATAGCTGAAGCCAACTATCCGAATATTCGCTTGTTTACCGTCGAAAAAAAGATTTCGAAAACGCCAATAAGCGATCTTGAAACAGGCGAATGGACGGTTTGCTCACCTAAAACCGTACCTAATTTTTCGGCAGTTGGTTATTTCTTCGGAAGAAAACTGAACCAGGAATTGAATGTTGCCGTTGGCCTGATCAACGATTCGTGGGGCGGAACAACTGCCGAAACCTGGACCAGTGATGAAACCATAAAGAATGACCCCGATTTCAAGGCAAAACTGGAAGAACTTCAGAAATACGATTTTGCCCAACGGGAAGTGATGCTGAAGGAGAAAGTAAGCCAGCTTTTGGGCGGAACTTTTCCGAAGAAAGACAACGGCCTCGAACTGGGCTACCAAAAAGAAAATTTCGACGATAGTAACTGGAATACCATTAATTCGCCCGGCTATTGGGAAAAACAGGGATTTATTGGACTTGACGGCATTGCGTGGATGCGTAAAACCTTCCAGCTAACCAAAGAACAGGCTTCAGCCGGGGTACTGGTTTCGATTGCCAAAATTGACGATTCCGATGTTTGCTGGGTAAACGGACAGGAAGTTGGGCATTCGGGCTACGTGGGCGACGAACGCCGATACAAAGTGCCCGCATCAGCCCTTCACGAAGGCACCAATGTTATCGCCCTGAAAGTAACCGACGACCGTGGCGATGGCGGCATCTGGGGAAAACCTGAAGATTTGTATGTCAAAACAAAAGATGCAACAATAAGCTTGGCTGGCTCGTGGAAATTTAAATTCACCGAAGTCTTTAAATTCAATGTGGATGTTAACCCGAACGACTACCCTACCCTGCTCTTCAACGGAATGATCAACCCGATTGTACCTTTGGGAATTCGCGGAGCCATTTGGTACCAGGGCGAAGCCAATGCCGACCGCGCCAAACAATACCAGCGCGTATTCCCCAACCTGATTACCGACTGGCGCAACCACTGGAAAGAAGGCGATTTTCCGTTCTATTTTGTGCAATTGGCTAATTACATGGCCCCATCCGACCAACCGGCTCAAAGCACCTGGGCAGAGTTACGCGAAGCTCAAACCATGACTTTAAAAGTGCCAAACACCGGAATGGCATCGGCAATCGATATCGGCGAAGCCAAAGATATTCATCCTAAAAACAAGCAGGACGTTGGCAAACGTTTGGCGCTGAATGCCCTTAAACTTACTTACGGAAAGGATCTGGAATACACCGGACCAACCTACGAAAGTATGAAAGTTGAAGGCTCGAAAGCAATAATCAGCTTCTCGCATTCGGCAGAAGGATTAAAAGTTAAAAACAAATACGGTTACGTCAATGGCTTTGCTGTTGCCGGTGCCGACCATGTTTTTCATTGGGCCAAAGCAATCGTGACGGGCAAAAATACAGTGGTTATTTCATCAGACGAAGTAAAAACACCAGTGGCCGTTCGTTATGGCTGGGCTTATAATCCTGATGATCTGAATTTATACAACAGCGTCGATCTTCCTGCCAATCCATTCAGAACGGATACCTGGGAAGGAATAACAAAGTAAAACACAACCTAATAATCAACAATATGGCGAGACAAAACCTAATAAAACAACTACTTCTGGCGGGAATAGGAATTGCATTTATCGCGTCGTCGTGCACCCAAAAAGTAAAAACATTCAGTTTTGTCTCGCCCTATTATAAAATTGAACTAACCGACACCGTTCCGTTTGTTCGCTATTTTTCAGTGGACGGCATTGGAAAAGGCAAATTGGATTTCAATCCGGTGAAATGGGAACCGGCTGCCGGGAATACCGAATTTGAGTTAAAGAAAGTTTCAGAAACCGAAGTTCAGGTTTTGAGAAAAGGGACATCAAAAGCTGCTGAATGGACTTTTAAGTTTAGTGACAAGCAATTTACTGTTCAAACGAATTTCAGCACCCAAAACCCGCAAGCTACACTCGATTTCCGGTTCGACCAACGCAAGAACCACACGACTTTGCTTGGTTTAATGCCCGACCGAAAAAAAACCGTACTACCAGCAGTACTTCACCTGCCCGACATGGGAACCTTCCAGCTTACAGCCGATCAGCCAATCAGTTGTGTTGATTTTGATGCAAGCCGTAAAAAAGGGAACAAATACGTATCGGTTAAATTACCTGGTGCAAGCCAACAACAAACGTCGGTTACCTACACATTTAACGTAGCTTCGATTTATCCGGATTTCCCGGGAGTTGAACAGGAAAAATACGAAGGGTATCGCCGGAATTACCTCAACTTATTCCAGGTAAACCCCAGGCTTGCTGTTATTGCAAACAACTCGGCAAGCGATCCTTGTGCGCTTACTTTGTTTATGCCGTCGATCATGGCATTGCACACTCCACCTTTGGCAGGTTCGCTTACAGCCCTCGATTTGCTTCGCATGTCGGTTGACCGCTATATAAATGGAATGAAAGCCTACGGAATGGTTGGTTACACAGCCGGTTACGAAGGGAGCGATGCCATTGCATGGAATTCGCCCTATAATTCGCTCGACACTTACCCTTCGCTGGTAATTGCAGCCTGCAATTACATCAAAGGCTCGAACGACATGAACTGGGCCAACCTGAATTATCCGAAGATTAAAGAATGGTTGGAGGAAGAATTGAAACACGACCAGGATAAAAATGGGTTGGTTGAATATGAACTGAGCGGAAACTCCGGCTCGTGGAATGGGAAAGACCGCCCCGCAAACTGGTGGGACACGGTTGGTTACGGACACGAAGATGCGTTTAGCAATGCGCTAACCTATGAAGCCTTAAACCTGATGTGCTCTACCGCTGCTTTACTGAATAAGAATGAAGATGCCTCGCAGTACAAACAACTGGCAGAACAGCTAAAGAATCAGTATTTTAAAACCTTTTTTAATCCGAAAACCGGAGTTTTGGCTGGCTGGAAAAGTAAGGACGGCAAATTGCACGATTATTATTTTGTGGCCACAAACAGCGTAGCTATTTATTTCGGATTAGTTCCCGACAACCAGGTCAAAAACATCATGACAGTCATCTGGAATAAGATGCAGGAAGTGGACTATACCAATTTCAGGTTGGGGATCCCGGGGAACCTGGTGCTCATTCCTCAGGCTGATTATACCCATACAAATCCGCGCTGGGGAGGCGCCGACGCATTCCAGCATTATGAAAACGGCGGAGCATCGCTCAACTGGAACTATTTCACCTTAAAAGCGCTGCAAAAAGCCGGGATGACACAGCAATTGCAACAAGTAACCGATGGGTTACTCGAAGGAATTAAAGCCGGCGATTTTCAGGGGCCAGCCCCAACCGGCGACGTGACTAAAGACTGGAAAACATGGACTGGCGAATGTTGGGGTTACGAAGGCTTTTTGTGCGATGGCTACCTCGCCTTGCTGGCTTTAAACCCAGAGATTGAGTAAATAAATACCAATTACTATATTAACGTGAATTCGACCTGAATACAACTGCAATTCTCTGTAAATAAGACAATAATGTTTTGCGTTGTGGAGATATATATTTTCTACTAAGGTCAAAAAAGGCATGATAAGGTTTTGAAACCTTATTTTTTGAATTCTACCTTAGTAGAAATTCCTCACATAAGTATCTTAACCTTATTAATTTGCAGTATTTCAGTTATAAGTAATTTGCTTTCACATCGAGCTCACGTTATTTTGGATATTTATAATGGACAACTAATTAATCCAAATAATTTCAGATGCCCATTTCCCTGTCATTCCTCTTACCTCTATTCCGCTATCCATCAGTTCGGCCCCGCTTTTCGTTGTGCTTTGTTCTTTTCTGTCCTGAAAAGAAATCGTGTAAACGGCCTTTCTGTTAAGACCTTTCAACCGAATCACTTTTGATTCAGCAACGGTTTCTGATGGTTTGAAAAGCAGAACAGATCCCTTGTTCAGCGAAGTATTGAAATATTCGATACCATCCCAATTGGTTCCATCCGGCATAGGCAAAATATGATAAACATCGGCAGGTGCATCGCCCACTTTGGCCCCTCTAAGGATAGGTCGCTGCTTCGCTTTGTATAGAGGCCAGTGTTCCTTCACTCCTTCAATCTGGTTGGGCGTATAATCGCACCAGTTTGTGGCCATGTTAGCACCCATAAAGCCTGTTCGCAATACATATTTTACCCATTCCGGAGAATCATTGATAAATCCGGGCTTGTTAAATCCGGTTCCTTTGGGTATTTCGCCATGAGGCCCCAGATTCATCCCCACATCGGTTTTCAGCTGCACGGGGTTCACCATGTAAGAACACGAATAGAACGATTCGCGATGATAATCAGCCCCTCCCGAATCTTCATTGGTTAAAATCGATATTCGCTGTAACGTGGTAAAATCTTTTAATGTTCCTCCATTGGCGCAATGTTCGTACCTGAAGCCTGGTCGGCTGGCAATTAAATAATCGAGGATTTCGAGCAATCCTTCATGGCTCAGGTAGCTGAATTTTTTTTCAAGTATCATATCGCTCCTCCAATAATCGTAGTGCCAGTTGTCGAATCTTGTCAACAGGGCATTCTTTTCTTTATCCCGCCCGGTTTGTGTGCCAATGTCGTTCCACTCGAAGGTGAAATTCATGTACAACGAAAGCTTTTGATTATTGCTGTGTACAATATTACCGGCGGTCATGCCATTCGGCCATTTTACGCTGTCAGGATTCCAGTACGCATATTTTTTGAATTCCCCTTTGGTCCAATCAGTTCCCGATCCGGCTAACCAGTCAATGTCGATCTTACCCAATTCGGCTCCCCATTCAGCCACCTGATATTTTTTGTAATAATCTATTAAAGCCGCTTCCGAACCCGGAATACAGTATTCAATCAATGGCTCATTGGGATTATTCTTTATCGTTGGAGTAATCTTGTAATTCCAGAACCATCTCTTCATTTTATTGGCGCCATCATCGGTATCGCCCACATAAGTGCCAAAGAATATCGCCGGAATATTCAGTATTTTTCCATTGTCTTTGGTCACCGACGCAGTATCCAATAAGCAGGCTTTGTAATTTACGGTAAGCGGATCAGGGCCGGTTTGATCAACAAATTTTCCAAAACTCCATTCGTATCCGATGTACAAACCGTGCCTGGAATTCACATCGAATATCTGGAAAGGCAGATGCGTATTGTTTCCCTTAGGCGACCCGTCGTCAGCGTCGTTTGAGAGAAAATAGGAAATACTGGCATTGGCTGATATTCGGTCCTTATTTATAATTGGTTTGTCATTCGGATGCTTCCGCCCAAGGTACCTGCCTTTGTTGAACCGCCAAAGAGTAATTGTTGAATCGGAAGTTACCTTCACATTTGCTGAAACAATATCTGCATACTGAAACGTGATGCTACGACCTGTATTATTCTTTATTGAAACCTGGTTCTCGACCGGCCCAGCGCCTGGTTTTGCGATCCATACCGACTCCATATCCAAATCGGGAGTTGTGCTGAAAAAATGCAGGATGAGTTTTGTCCCATTTGTTTTATCGATACTTGCACCTTTGTATTTCCAGTTGGGTTCAATCGTTTTTTTTTCAACCATCACTTTTGAAGGAAATGGCATTTCAGAAAATTCTTTTGCCCAATTCCATCCATTTTCGGGATTTTTTAACTCACAAATAACAGGACGGTTATTTATGATGGCAATAGTTAAATAAGTATCTTCTGTTTTCAGTTCCCAGCTTGGTTTGGGAATTGAATTCCGGGCCACTGTTATTTGAACAATCGCTATAACGAAAAGAAAAAAAAGAATAGCTTGCTTCATTTGTTAAAATTTTATTTTTCAAGCTTTTATATATTCAAAGCCAGACGTTGTTTTATTCCTGCATTTTACAATTACCAGCTGTCGGGCACAGGTTGAAAGACGATTACTTTCAGGAACAACGGGAATATTAATGGTCGTTTTTAAACGATCCTGAAAGCCTCCGCCTTGTTTGTTCCAGACATGAAAAAGACAAAATGAATATCCGCCTAAGCACCTAAACTATCCTTTGCCGTCTGCTTTAGCTGACCGGCCAGAATGATCATCGAAGCCAACGGCTTTAGCCATAATGTTTTTGGGCTAAAGCCCGGAGAAGTGCTGGTCTTACTTCTATCCGTTGACTGAAGTCAACGGCAAAGGATAGCACTGCAATTTTCATCTGTTTAGGTATTTATAAGGATATTCAAAAAAGATAATCACATCATTATAAACAGTTTAGTCTGTAACCCGGCCAAGCTTACTGATGCTGAACGATTACCTGCTTTTTTACTTTCTGAAATTGCGCCGGTTTGCGGATCAAGTTCCGAATAACTAGTACCATCAGGGAATATAATTTGCCCGGAATAGGCTTCATTTCCGGTGTTGACAATCATAAAAATGCGGTGCCCGTCGCGCAAAAATTCGCCATAAATAATCTTCTGACCTTCGGGAGAAAGTAAAGGCTGATTTCCGGTAAGCTTCCTCAATTCTTCAGGAGCAGGTGTTTCCCTGTATTCTTCAGTAAATACCACATTTACACCTGACAACTTAGCTTGTTCAACCAGTTTCGATACCTTCTCAGGCAAAGTAATTCCCTTTGGAAACACAAGTGAAGTAAATTCGGCATCGCCCAGCCGAATGGTCTTATTTGTTGTAACCGTTGCCTTTTCAAGATAAAGATAATCAGCTAATACATACTGAACCTGTGCTTTAAGCAAATTGGCACCCAGCTGGCGGAACGATGTTTCAATCGTTGCTACCTGCTGGTTTTGAGTGCGCCAGCTCATTTTTTCGGCAACCGGGATAAACTCGCGCTGCAAATCGTAGATCGGATAATAAAGTAAAGTTTTTCGCACTGGTCTGGCATCCATCAGTAACGAATTCACACGTCCCACAAAATTGCAGTATTCCTTGTACTGAGCTTCCTGCCTGTATGCGAATTGTTTTCCGTAGCTTGGCGTGTAATACAAATTAAAATCGGTTACACCCAAAGCCATCTGCCAGGCCGTGGAGGCTTGCATGTGCTGCAAATCAGCTGGTTGTTTCCCGTTAATGGTTTGATCGAAATCGCTCATTTCGCACATCACGCGGCGCTGCCCGTTCAGGTGAGCTGACGATCCGGGAAAAGCAGTAGCCATCCACGAACTATCTTCCCAAATCGATGGATCGGAGCTAAGCTGATCGAGCCCCGGAATATCGAAGCCTGAAGTTACTTCCAGCTTATTGCCATCGAGCGGAACATGGCTCGACGGGTTTTCTTCGCGTAAACCGTGCCCCGACGAAACCGGCCCTTTGCCTTGATTGGCATCGCGGGTGGCTTTCAACCAACCCTGAATGGCTTTGTAATAATTGTCTTTATCGGTTTCGGCCAGCAACGACCAGAATTTTTGCCGCACCACTTTATCTTTTTCTTCATTTCCGGTGAAAACTGATGCAATGGAAGCCATCAAGTCTTCGCCATAACGGGCCTTGTATTTTTCAGGTAAATCGTTGGCCCACGAAATCATGGGTAAATTCTTCTTATTTGGGTCAAGTGGATCGATCACCCGTACATTTTTCCGAACTTCTTCTTTGAGTTGACCCAGATTACATCCCATCATCGAAGGTTCATCGGTGAAAAAAGCTTCCACTTTGTTATATAATTCGGGCCCCAAATGCTTGTAATACGCCTGATGCGTGAGCTCGATAAACTTTTGGGTCGCTTTCGGATCGAGCGGATTAGGGTATTTGCGTGCTGCATAAAAATTGTTGCTGGCGTGCACAAACTCGTAGCAGGTTCTTACTGTAAATGGCTGTTGCTTATTGTCTTTATCGTACACCATTTCGAGCGATTCGAGCGACGGATCGGCCTCCAAAACCCGGCCACCTGCGGCCAAACTCGGATAACCATCTTCGTCGTATATCCAAACGCGCAAACCAGCGTCCTGCATAGCTTTAACACCATCAACAAACACCTTCCAATCGTCTTCCGATTTGAGGTAATTGTTACCGAAAGGCACGTTGCAAACTACTCCGCCCAATCCGCAGGTGTCTTTGTAGTAGGATGCTTTTTTACGAATATCGGCACCATGAACGATCTGTAAAGGGCGATATTTGGGCGACGGACTTTCCCAGGAAGCGCGCCAACCGGAAGGGACAACATCAGGCTGAGTGCAGCCACTCAGCAATCCCAAAAGAAAAATTGCTGCAACAGATAGGCGAAATTGAATTGACATGGTAAAATTGGTTAGGAGTTTATTGCTATTAGGGTATAGCTTTTATTGAGGGCTTCACTTGAAGTGAAGCCCTCAATAGCTGTAAATTATTATTTCTTTTCCTGAAACGAATCGGGATAGGTTACAAAGTTCTGCGGACTACGGTCTGCTACTGGTGTCCAGATGTCTTTATCGCGGTCGCAATCGTACCATTTCAACGTCCAGGTATCGAATTTGCGCTCACCTTCATAAAGCTCGATGATGCGGGCTCCTTTGCCAACACTGCCATACGTTTGACGGCCCGATGATTGTCCGTAGGCCAAACAAACATTGCGCAAACAACCAATGAAGTTATCGTCGTGGTCGTGTCCCACAAAGGTTGACATCACATCGCCGCATTCGAGTAGTGCCGCATACATTCCGCTGTTTACATCGGGCGAGCAAACATTCTCAATCTGGCTTCCAACTGTTGCTGGCTTTCCAACCACCTCCTTGTATTCGGGCAGCGGAATATGGAAGAAAGCCAGCGCCGGATAAGGCTTTCCGCCGTTTTCTTTGGTCAGTTTTCCACTTTGCTGCCTATACCATTCAACCTGGTTAAAAGCAATCCATTCGTATTCGCCACGGTCGGTTTTTGGTTTAAAGCCCGAATGAGAATCGAGGAAATAGAGCAAGGCTGCTGTTTTTACCGATCCTGAAGACTGAATTTTCAGGATATAATTTCCATTTCCGGCAATATTTTGCGGGCCATTTTGTGTCATGCTGTAAGGTTTGCCAACAACAGCATCCATAATTTGCTTCCCGGTAAGATCGGCCTCAATGTCGTGGTTACCAAGAACAATCGCCCAGGGATATTTTAAAGCGGAAATGGTATTCGTAAACGACTGCCAGGCTTTCAGTGTATTGGCCGAAGTTACTACATCGCCCGTAAATACAACCAAATCGGGCTTCTCTGCCAAAATCATTTTTTTGATCATCACCAAAGCGCTATCCGACCGGTACGAATCGCCCCTGAAGTGAACATCGGTAAACTGGATAATCCGGAATTTTTTCCCAGGCTTGAACTTCAGGACAGGTGTTTGTCCGTAGGAAACCGACAAAACCGTTGAACTAAGAATTAAACAGATTATTACAAAAACTTTTTTCATCATTGTTTTCAAGGTTAAAATTTATATCGAATTACTTTATTTTCTTCAAAAACTTTGCGGCTTATCAGCGCCGCTGTTACGCTGATTTGAGCCAGGTAATAGGTTGGAAGCACAAGAAAATCGAGGCTGCCAAACTTTGCAAACTCGCGCAGGGCAATAACCACATCCGAAAACAATACCATACTGATTCCGAAGAGGTAAAACCATTTAGAAATTGATTTTCCCCCGATTCCCATGGCCGCACTAAGCGAAAAACAGGAAATCAACAGGTAAATCAAAACTGCTATCATTAGAACTGTATCTGAAATACCCGGGAAAACCATAAAATAAAAGAACAAAAGTCCAGCCAACAAAATGAGTACGGTTGTTTGCCAACGTAGCTTTCCGTTCATCAACCCACACGAAAGATACCCGACGTGAGCGACGAAAAACATGGCTATGCCCATTACAAAACGGATGGTTTCGCCATGCCGGTTCGACAAAAACCAGTCGCCAATAATTGAAAACAGGAAAGCCGCAAAAATGGCTACTACATCGCGATTTTGTTTGAAGTCGCCTGAATAGGTCCATCCTAAAATGAGGATTCCTGAACCAGCAACTCCAGCTTTAAACAAGAATCCAAAATGATTTAAAGCCAGAATTCCACTTAACAGCGGAACCAATAGCAATGCGAAAATCCAATAGCGTTTTATTTTAATTTCTTCCATTTTTTTGATCGTTATTGATTATCCCAAATGTTGTTTTTCGGCCCCATCTGCTGAATCGGGATTGGCTTTAATCCGTACTTTGCCAGAAATTCCGGTGTACAACATTGTTCGGCCGTTTTTCCTTCCGAAGCAATTGCTTTATTATCAACCAAAACCTGAATGCCCATTTTGTTCCGCAGAAACTGGTTTTTACAGTCCACAATCAGGTTGTTTTTCACTGTATTTACATCGGCATTTTCCCTGATGGTTTTCAATTCAGGGTATTTACTGAGGTATTGTGGCGAACGGATGTCGACATCTTCGAAAATTTTCTTCTGAATGACCAGCGTATCCAGCTCTTTATGCCAGCGTTTTTCGCCCCAGCGACTAAACGAAACTGCGGCTAAGCAATTGTAAAACAGATTATTTTCAACCAGATTGTCTTTTCCGCCGTGAATTTGAACTCCGCCAAATATGACCGATCCTGTCCGTTCAAAAATGTTCCCGAAAATGAGCACTCCCGAAATCATATCGTCGAGCCGAACTCCTGCTGCGCCGCTGTGTGTCCCGCCTGTAATGTCCGACCAGTGGTTGTATCGCACAACGACACCCCGGTACGACGGATTGTACCACATATCTAGCGCCCCTTGATCGTCGGACTCGTTCACTACATGACTAATTTCGTTGTATTCGATGGCGAAATCGTTGCCTTCCAGTCGCATAGCTGAAGAAGAAGAATGACTAAAGCGGTTGTTGGAGACACGCATTCCGCAGCCATCGAGGTAAACAGCCGGTTCGTAGGTGCGCTTAAACAGTGAAAAATGTTCGACAATCGTATTTTCGATGAAATGGTTGGCAGCTTCCAGCGTTTTGCGGTTTCCGCCTTTCATCTCAATTCCGCGAAAACCCAGCGTTCGGATGAGGCATCCTGAAATGCCATGCCCGGAGCCTCCTTCCACATGAATTCCATCGCGCCCGAAACGTTCAAACCGGCAGTCTTTGACCAGGCAATTTTTTCCTCCCGAAATTGAAACAGCGCTGCCACGGCTTTCCTGAAAGGTCAGTCCCTGAAGGATTACATTCGAACAATCGTTCAACTCGACCATAAAAGGAGCATGGAAAACCGAAAGCGTAACCTGCGCTTTGCTTGGATTCACTCCAACCGGCGGATACCAGTAAAGCTTACCCTCGGCCCGATTTAAATACCATTCGCCAGGCTGATCGATCTCGCAAAACAGATTTAACCCGAAATAGCGCAAACTATCCTTAAATCCGTAGCGATGGTAGGGTTCAACCAGAGACAATATTTTTGAGAGCGTATCTACTTTGGCTACTTTCTGAAATTCGTCGGCCCAGTCCCAAAACCAGTAGCCTCCCAGGAAGACTTCAGGTTCATTTGCCCAGCGGTTTTGCCTATTGTTGGTGTATTCAAAAACTCCTTCTTTGGTGCCTCTTTTTTTCATAAAAGTAGGAGGCAATTCGGTAGCGCCTTTCACCTTGCCTGCATTGGTAAATCCGGTATTTGGCCAGCGCGCAAGAGTTTGCAGTTGTCCGTTGCAAAACAATTCGGGCCGGTTTCCCGGTTCAATGGGATCGCCAAAGTCCAAAATTCCCGACTTTTTCAGTTCGGTTACAAAAACTTTTCCTTTTGCTTCGGCTGGCAACATGTTCAGCTTTGCCTCATCTTTCAATTCCTGCCAGTTTTTCAATTCGCGGCTACCAGTAAAAACTGGTTTCGCTTTTTCTGAAGCCTTGATGTAAAACGGATTTTTTTCGTTCCCGGAGTCTTCAGCCGTGAAGACAATTGGCTTTTCAAGCGGATATACTCCGTCTTGGATGTAAATAGTTACCGATTCGCCCGGATTTTCTGAACGGACAAACCGGGCAAGGTCTTTGGCCTTTTCAAGGCTTTTTACAGGCGAACGCCGGGTGCCGGAATTGCTGTCGCTGCCTTTGGGGGAGGTATAAATATCCAATGATTTGGAAAATCCTTCAAGCGCAAACAAGAGTACTAAACTCACTGCAAGCAGGCTACCTTTTGAAAGAACTGATTGACGTTTCATATTCGTTTTTTGTGAAAATGAGTTTATACTTTTCATTTTTTCTGTTGACTCGGTTATTTCTAACTTTTCGGTTTGAGCATTTCTAAATCACCGATTAATTACTTCTATGCAATCCAGGGGCAACCGCCCATCTTTTGATTCCATATAAATGGCATGTGTGCCCTTCGGTAAAGTCTTTGATTTAAATGCCAGCGAAGAATTTCGCAATTGCTCATTTTTTAAGTTTACACTTCCAGCCTGAATGCCATCAATATAAATAGTTACAGAACCGAAATCCGGACCTTTAGGTAAATAGAGTTTTACACCTGATCCTTCAAAGTTCCATTTTGCAAAACCTGCACTTTGTTTCGAAATGGCTCCATGACCGTACCTGAATACTGAATCCGATACAAATTCCCAGTCGGTGTTCAGGTTTCCGGAGTTGAGCAACGCTTCTTTACAGCCATATACCATGTTCTCTTTTGTAAGTTTTCCGGTAATATCTAAACGGCTGGCAAATAAATTACTTCTCGGGTCAAGCAGTATTCCGATAAAACCCGAATTGATACCCAAGCCAATTCCTCCACATTTCTGATCATTAATATTCAGGGAATATATGCCATTTTTATTCTTGAGTTGAAGTTGGTTAATTCCATTTCTTAATTGAAATTTACCGGAATCAAGAGAGTGTATTTGTCCCCGATCGTGATGTTTTATTTGCCAACTTGTTTGTGAAATTTCGATTTCGTTATAACTACATTCCGACCGGCTAAGTGAAAATTTTCCCCACATGTTTTCTATATCCAGCGATCCATGAAAGTCCCAAATCAAATGCATGGTTCCGGCAAGTTCAAAATCCATACTTAAATTGTCCAGATTAATTCCTTTGTTGATGTAGCTGAACGAAGCTCCTTCAGGGGCAGACAGCGAAAATCCTTTTCTTCTGAAAAGCTTGCTCCACGAAGCTTTGGCCAGATTAATCGTTCCGATATCTTGTTTGTTTTTTGAGGGATACATCACATAGATTGAATCCGAATCATCAACAAAACCGGTAATCGTCTGACCCCAAATTCCGGCATATTCAGTTTCAGCGTTTGTGGAATGCCAGGCAGAACCGGCACTGAATAACTCCCACTTATCCGCGTTCAGTACATCTTCGGTTTTAACCCTGTATATCTGTTGGTAATTGCGATTCACTGCAACCGAAGTGGCCGGAAAATAAACATATCCCTGGTGCGTAAATGCCGGAAAGTATTCCATTAACGGAGGGTAGTTTGTTTTCATTTCAACATGGTGCAGCAATACCGGCTCGCTATACGGACCTTTCGGGTTCAAAGCGGTTGATGCGGCCAATGCCCAACTTTGGTTCGGCGACCGATCCATCATGTACAGCACAACCCAATCGTTTTGCCTTTTCACAAGCATAGGTGCATACATCCGCCAATACCTACCCAAAAGCGGATTGTTTTTGTACTGTGTGTTAATCTTTATGGGTTCTTTGCTAACCGTAAAAGGTCCTTCCGGAGAATCAGCCACAGCGTATCCAATGCCGCTTGCACTCATTTCCTGCCACGATGCTTCATCCGAAACCCAATCGAATATTAAATGATATTTTCCCTGATCGGATACAACCATAACATCGGGAACCTGAATATGCAAGGAATCATAGCAGCTCATACCAGCAGGAAACAAATCGCCTTTCTTTTCCCATGATTTTCCTTTATCAGACGATTTATAAACAACACAATTGAAATTCGGAGTCGAAGCGTTCTTTTTTATTTCATAGCCACGGCGATATTCTCCAATGTATAAATACCAGCATTTACTTACCGGGTCGCTAAAAAAGAATCCGTTTACAGGCCACTCAATTCCCTCACGTCCAACGCAAACGGGGTTATTCGAAAAGCGTTCGAATGAATCCCATGATGGGCTGCCGTAGGCAAAATGATGCGACCAATCGTTTTGAGAATCAAGCAGCGCAAAATCCTTATTCAATTTGCATGAATAAATGAATAGTGATAAGAACAAGACTATGAAGAACCCATATTTTCTCAAGTTGATGCGCATTCTGATTTATAAATTAATGGTATTCGCCGAAACTATTTTTTCAATTCACTTACTTTTCCTGAGAAACTATCGGCACGTTTAGAATGTATCTTTTCATAAGCAATTTAGTCATGCAGGTTAAACGGATTTTGGTCTTTGTCCCAGCAATCGGTGGCCTGAATTTTGGCATTCGGGTTTTCTATAGTCAGGGGTTTTGAGCCAAGGTAGCCCCACATCCGGCAGCCAATCATCGAAATGGTCAGCTTGTCGTTTCCGCGTACCAGCAAATAGTCGGTTGATCCTTTCACTGTTGAAAGTGCCGGGTTAGTTCCCGAAAAAGCTTCGACATTCATTAGCGAAGTATGCCCTTCGCCTTCAATAATAATGGGGTGAATGTTATCGGTATTCTCGCCGGTATTGGCAATGATCGATCCTTGCGAAATCTGCCAGTTGCGGTTTTTGAGATTGTCGCCTAACTTGTGAATTCCAACCGCCACACAATCAAAGTTGAAATTGGTTAATTGTCCGTAGGTTGCCGCCCCAAGGTAAATGCCGCCATACGTTCCAAAAGTAAACACATCCACTACCTGGGCATTGTCGGTATGATTGATGGAATAGGCGAACGATTTTTTCTTTACAACAGCGTCGATAACCTGCTTATTAAATGAGCGGTTGATGTAGCGCATGTTGGCCGGATTGATGTGGCAGTGCAAAATACGAGGAATGTCGTAACAGAAATCGATGCGGATAAATTCGCCACTCAACGGAAATCCGTAGCAATGTTCGAACAGGATTTGCTCGCAGGGGAGTTTCCGGCTGGTATTAAAATCCATCGCCAAGTATTCGCCGTAGAACGTCAGCGCCGAAAGTGTAACGCCCTGAGCTGCCACTGTTGGCGAGGCTTTTATGGTTGCCGGGTATTTAATGATTTTAGACGAATCGGCATACGACTGGTTCGGATACCAGAATTGAATTCCCTTGATCTGTGTTGCCCCTTCCACCGAAATAAAAACATTCGTTTTGTCTTCAATCTCGAAAACACTGCCAACCGGGTGTTTTTTCTCCGCATCGCAGGTTCCGCGGCCTACCGGACCGTGCACCCCAACGAGCGAAACATTTTGCTTCAGCACAATGCCGCCATCCACTTTATACGGAACATCCGAAGGTTCAACAAACAAAGCAGCTCCACGCGGTGATGCCCAGTCGATGGCCTTTTGCAGGTTGATTTTGTTCACTGCGCCGCTGTTTTTCGGTAACACGCCAAACTCCTGAATGGATTTCATGGGTGTGTCATTCTTTGCCTGAACCAGCAACGGGAAGCAAAGAATCAGCAAAATCAGGTTTAGGTATTTGTTCATGTTATAGATTTATTTCAACTTTTTTCCCTTCGTGTTTTACAATTTTCAGAATGCCATCCTTTCCCAATGGCCTCCAGCTCCAGCTGTTATTCTGCTCGCTTTCGGTAATTACTTTTCCTGAAACTTTTATTTCCGCAGGCTTCGAAACCAACCTCAGCACCTCGGTCGAACCGTCGTCGAACACCTCGTATTCAATTTTGTGTTCGCTGTATTGTATCCGATTAACCACCGACGACGATTTTACCAGGTGATTTTGCCCGGCTGGAGCCAATTCAGGATAAACCTCCATCGCCCTCAGGTAATGGCGCACATAATCGCCGTAGCCGTCGGTCATCCAGGTTTCGTTGTTCGGATAGGTATTTTCGCCGTCGTCGTTTACCATGTAGGTCGCCCAGTTTAACTGGCGAATTCCACGTTCGTAAGCCTGTTTATCGCCGGTTGCCGAAGCATAAAGCAGCTCTGAATAGCCCAGCCGTGCAGTGTGACTGTTTCCGGGCACCCTGTACGACGTTTGTTCGTTGCTAACAGTCACCCCGTATTTCTCCCAGCTCTTATTTCCAAGTTCGCGGTAAACCCAATCGAGTATTCCGCGCGAGTCGGCTTTCCAATTGGGAAATAGCTCCTGATTTTCGAACATGAAGCGCATAAACGTGAGGGCGTTGATTTGGGTGTCTGACCACAAACCCACATCTTCGAAAAAAGGTCCCCATTTGTTTGTCTTGAGCGGATAATTCTTCATCCAGGCCAAAAGTGTTTCAAACGATTGTTTATACGAACTTTTGCTGTCTTCTCCCAATGCCATCAACCCTTTGAATAAATTCATGGTTTCGGTCCAGTTTGCAGTGTATGAGTAGGTAATAATCTCTTTGCCATTTTCCTTCAGAACACCCGTTTCGCCAGTCAGCGCGTTAACCCTGAAAGGCATGGGCGAGTGTTCGTTGTCGCCCGGAATAATTCGTTCCGAAAGTGTGTTGGCTATATCAATGGCGGCATCCAGATATACTTTCTTTCCGGTAAGTTTATACACGTTCAGTAGTTCAAATCCGAACGATCCAGCTTTATCAGGCTGAATAAAACCCTTCCCGAGAATCATATCGCCATCGTAAATACCTGAGTAAATAAGCGTGTTATACGGATAAGGAAGGTTTTTCCATACACTGTTTTCCGGAGTGAGTGAATGCGATAAGTAGTAATCGGCCATGAAACGAATGTTGTCGATTATCCGCTCATTACCAGTGTAGGCATACAGCAAACGCCACGACGAAATAGCCATTGCAACCTGGTCGCCACCAATGCCGCGGTGATCGTTGTGGTCTTTCGTCCAAACCTGGTGGTTCATGTGGTAAGGTATGCCATTCAGGTCGGTACGCATGTTGTCCCAAAAGTTCCAGACAATTTTGACGATGTGGTCGTACGAAATACCCGGATCGGGATTGTACCAGGGAATAACTTTGCCCTGTGCATCGGTTTGAATAAGGTGATAACTCAGTTTCTCACCCTTATTTTGGGCAAAGCTCAAACCCGAAATCAACAGAAAGAAAAGATACAACATGCGTTTCATAACTGTTTGTTTTTTGTGTGCCTAACTATTTTTTAACTCCTGCTCCAATCAGCGTCAATGCCGCCCGGTCGTCCCATTCCTGGCAATGGCTGGCCATCGGCGTAAACGAAACTTTTGCGTCCGACTTCGGGTTTTCGGTTTTATCCAAAAAATCTTTCAGGAAACGGGTAGCCACGTTCGAGTACAAATTGTCCATATCGCCGGTCCAAATCCAGATTTTCCCCTGAAGTTTCGGGCCGAGTGTCGCCCAATTTCGTTCGAGTATTTTTTTCAGATCGTACTTTTCCCATTGCCTGGCAACCTCGTGATCTATTTTTCCGGTGAACGGATCGAATGCCAGCGCCGGTAATCCATCTTTCCCTTTCGGACTGAAAACCGCATTGTAAGCGCCAAATTGCCCGCCCGAAACCAGGTAGTTTCCGGTACGACTTCCCACATTTTCTCCGGCAATCCAGTCTTTCATCGAGCGGGTTGGTTCGCCGTAAATGGTGCGCCTACCCGGTTGCAAATAGCCATATTTGTTGTAGAAAATGGTTTCGTCGGCATACATATCAATCAGGCCAAAATGCCCAAAATCAACCGGATCGGGACTATACGACCAGGTTCCATCAAAAAAATCGGGATAAAAAATCTGCAAACCTAATGCAATCCAACCACCTGTTGAATAACCGGTTAAAAAGCGCTGGTGACTTTTTGCGTCGTACCTTACTTGCCGTTCAATTTCAGGAATAAGCTCTTCTGTCAAAGCTCTCCCACAAGGTCCATTATTCTCTGAATCAACCTGATAGGTGTCGCCATACGGGCCCTGAGAATCAAGAAAAACGTAAATAATCTGTGGCGCATCTTTCGAGAACCACCAGTCGGTAAATTCTTTTTCTTCGAGCAACCCGTTGATGTAATACGAGCGGCCATTCAAGCCGGGAGCGCGGTAGCAAATCGGGTAGGTTTTGTTCGGATTGTCGAAATAGCCCGACGGCAGTAAAGCAGCGGCTTTCAAAAAACGATCGTGCCCCGAAAATTCGGAAAGCAAACGGCTTTTAATCACCACTGGTTTGACGAATTTATGGTTGATCACTTCGGTTGGCGCGATCAGTTGGTCGAGGTTTAGATTCAAATTCATGCTGGCCGAAATTTTTACAGAATCAACTTTACTAAAGAGATTTCCGGCAACGTTTTCCTGTCCATCATCGGTATTCTGCTTGTAAATCAGCTGAAAATAACACATTTCAGATTTGTTCTTTTCATCAAAATTCCCCAGAACCAATACATTTTTATCTTTCGACGAAAATTGGAATGGAGATTTGGCGTCCCAATTCAAGGCTGTCACTCCAATGGTGAGTTCAGCCCCTTTCCGGGGCTCTTTTCCGCGCACTTTTGTCAGGCGCAAAATCAGGCGTCCATCTTTGACAAATGCACCTTTCATTTGTGGAGAAACCGAAACTTTTGCATTGATATTCGGGATGTTTTGTGCTGATAGTGTTGCATTGCACATCGCGCATAGAAGCAAAAAGAAAAGGCCGGATTTTATCAATATTCTCATATACTGAAATTTAGTTGGTTTTCAAAAAGTCGCCCTGAATCAATGGCCAGCGATCATAGTTTCTGTCAACGGGTTTCCCATTAATTGTCCGAATAACCCACAAATCTTTCTGGCTATTCACATCATATTCCAGTTTCGTTTCGTTGGGCATGGTAAACTGATGATCTAATTTACGGCTATCTGGATTTAAATCAATAATCCTGTGCAAAAAATCCTCGGGTTTCTGGTTCTCGAAGATGACCATAATTCCCAGCTTTTCAGAAGAAAAAACGGCCACAGAAACACTGTCGCTCATCAAATAAACCGACCAGTTGTTTTTAGCCTGAATGGGTTTTAATTCGGCGGGAATTTTCACCGGCCCGGCAGCACAGGCAAAATTGCGGTAAACTCCGGTATTGTTCCACTGCTTAAAATCGTTACCCGGCCCGGCTAAATGAAAAACGTTGGAAAGTACCGAAGCCGTATCGTTCAGGAAAAGGCAAATTGGGCGTGCCACGATTATCGAATTTTCGCCACGGTTTGCTCCACCGGCCGAAAGCAAAAAGTGTTTTCCTGCTGAATAAATTTCAGGACAACTGTTTTTGCCATGTCCAAGTTGTACGAAGTAGCCATTCCCTTTGTCGAAGATGGTTTTTATCACCTCATCGGCAGGTTGATACGGAATGCAAACGCCCATCAGCGCATGAGCTTCAGCCTTGTAAAAATCGGTATCGAAGTTCTCGACCGGCGAAAAACTTAGCCACGATTTTATAAAAGCTGAATGGTAATCGGTGAGCAACTTCTGGATATAAGCCTTCTCGTAACGGCGACGCATGGGCGGATAATGCTTCAACTGGTAGCTGCCCAACGCGTAGCACCAATTCGCATAATCGAGTACCTCGCGGGCTTTGGCGCTCAATTTCTCCGACCCGAATGCCTCCATATTTAAAAGCGCTACCAGCGTGTAACCCATGTATGGCAACGAATTAAACTCGTACAAACCATTAACGCGCATTTCGTCCATAAAGGCCAGCAACTTCTCCTCCATGCCATTCCTGATATTATCGTATTTTTCGTTGGCATTTCCATGAAGCGCCAGCCAGCGGTTTTTGAGGTAGCGCGAGCCTTCGGTCATCAGGATATGGTTTTCGGTGTCTTTCCAAAGCCCCAGAGAATAGGGCACTGCATACCGAAAATCTCCGCCTTCTTCTGACAGCAAAGTGTTGATCAGGTAATCGCGCGTTTCGGGAAACAGAATGTCATTTTTTTCGCCAAACAGCCATAAAATGGTGGTCAGGTTGGTAATCGTAAAATCGTAATCGCCATTTTTATTCAAGGCCCAGGTTGAGCCCGAAATTCCCCAAACCTTAAATTTCAGGAGTGTTTGGTTCATTTCCTGAATGTCTTTTTTCAGCATCATGCGAGCCAGAATAATGTTCTGTACAGTTCCTTTGCGGTTAATATCTTCGTCACGAATAGGCTTGTTCGCCCACAAGCTGAGAATGCTGTCGGCATAAGCAGAATGGTCTTTCCACGCAAACGTCCGCTTAGTCGGAATCTCAATGTTTCCGGGGATGAGCTGATGTTTTTTGTATCCGTCGCCACCAAACAAAACGGTAGCTATCTGCCTGTTAGCCATCAGCAAAAACAGGTAGATAAGGGCAATACCAACGAATATCCATTTCAGGATTCGCATCATGTTTTAGTTGGTTTAGGTTATAAAAAATCAGTTCTTTATTGTAATCTGACTATTGTTTATCAATTGCTATAATGCTTCCGGCAATATACCGGTTCCCGTTGTTGTGATTAAAGTAATAAACGACCAAAACCCTGTTTTGATCAATCATTTCAGACCAACTATAGCCCAGATCGCCACTTCCGCCATCGTCCCTAATTATTAATTCAGGAGCCGAAGCAAAATCGGTACATTCGGCATTTAAAATTCGGGCCCGAATTCCATAAGGTTTGTGCCGGTAGCCATAGGTGAGCAAAACCCGGTTGTCGGGTAACCTCAATGCATGCAACGGATAGCCATAAAATCCAAGGCTTTGCCATTTGAACGATTTTCCACCATCGGTTGACCGGGCTATGCAGGAATACTCGTTAGGCATATCCGCAGTTCGAAGAAAAGCCACCAAATTGCCTTTGGGCGTTTCTATGATCGATGTTTCATCAAACGATATTTTTTTGTCAACAGCAATTGGCGCCGAATAGTTCCAGCTAAGTCCTTTATCATCAGAAGTCATTAAATACACCGATGTTTTCGATGGCGAATCGGAGTCTTTTGCTGCAACAGCCCAGTATATCCGGCCATTTTTTCCTTCGTACAAAGCGCCCCGGTTGTAAGCCGGCAACTTATTTCCAAAAATATCAACCTGAATATCAGCCGGTACCGAGGTTGGATAAATTGGTCCCTTCCACGTTTTACCGCCATCAACCGAGCGGATCAAATATCCGCCTAAAAACGCAAAGGCCGGAGAATATTTGCTTTTACCCTTAACCAGCGTTAATTTCCGGTTGAGTACAGTGTCGGCATCGGGTCGAATAAGTCCCCAGGTATAGCTTGAACAAAGGAGCGTTCCGTCGTTCAGCTGCAATAAACACGGATCTTGCGAACCACCCTGCGGATGGGCAAAAATCAATTCCGGTTCGTTGGTCCAGGTTTCACCATCGCGCGAGCGAACCATCATAAGATAACTGTTCGGATCGGTATGCGAAATACCTTGCTGACCGAATAATCTTCGGTCGGGAGCCCTGCGGAATGCAACCATTATTTCTCCATCCGGACGTTTTACTACCGACGGAAAGGCAGAATAGAACAACGAATCTTTATAGACTACGATATCTTTAACTTTCCGGATGCCTGTCAACGAAATGTTTTGCGCAACTATTTCATTCAAATTAATCAATGAAACAGCTATAAGGGTAATAATAGTCCGGATCTTCATTTTCAATTGCCTCAATTAGTTTGCTTTCCTGATCTCCAGTTTCCCGATTCCAGTTTTTGCCGGAAGTGTAATCATTAAGGTTCCTTTGCAAATTTCAGTTTGTTGAACCGCTTTCCCATTCCAGAAGACCTGATAATGAAAGTCGGGGTTCATACAAGCCACTGCGGAACATGTTTCGTTGGTATCGGGAAATAATTTGATATCGGCATCCAAAGCACTGTTATCTGCAGCAAATTGTTTCTTTTCAATCCAGAAATTCAAGCCTCCGGTTAAAGTTCCAGGTTCGAAATAAGTTTTAAACCACGACAAAACGGGAGTTGAAAGACCGCCAAACTCGTGCCAGCCAGCACCACGACCGGTTTCAATCATGAAATGCTCCATGCAGTTGTACGAAGCTTCTACTTCACGTTTCCACACATCAAGGCCGGTTTTGGCAATTTTCCAGGCAAATTCGCCTTCGCCCAAATCGAGCATGGTTTTCCAGAAAAACCACTGGTGAGGCATCCAAACTGTACCGTTCCAGTAACCGGTATTGGTGTAATAAGGGGCAGTTTGATCGACCGCCGAAAGCCCGGCCGACGACCATATCTGACCCGGAGTTTTCAGGTGCGACAGCATAATGCCCGTTTGTTCCTTAGTGGTGATTCCGGCCACCAGTGGCGACAATCCATCGAAGCCCATGTCGAGGTTTACTTTGTCCTGATAGAGCAATTTGCCATTGGGCTTCTTGTTTTCGTCGTACAACACATACGAGAAATAGCCCGAAGGTGCATCCCACGAATATTTTTGCAGAGCTGTTGCAAATCGGGTAATATCTTTGTCATACAGTTTAATGTCATCTTTCAGCCCCAGTTCGCTGGCTGCCATTTTCAGGATTTTAGCAATACGAATGGCGTGAGAGGTGGTAACAACCGGTGTAGCTTTTTCCTCCATCGCCTTGTCGTGCATGTATTTCTGCGGTGGATAATCGTCCCAGCCACCCGAATTGTAGAAGTAATCCCAGGTACTTAAAATATCGGAGTTAAATTTATTAGTCGAAGAACTCTCGCCACCCGCCAAAAACTGGTAATAACGCTTCAGTTTCGGATAGAAATAGCTTAAAATTTCGCGCGACTGCGTTTTGTTCCACAATTCGAGGAACAAATAATGCTGAACGGGAAGCGGCGTTCCGTGGTGAATAAAGGCCGATTGCTCGTCGGGCTCATTCACGTAGGCATTCAGGTTTTCGACAGCGCTGCGCACATCGTCGGTCAACAGACCAATTCCAATAAATCCTGAATCCCAGGTATAAAGGCAGTCCCACCAGCGACCAGGTGCCCGGTGACGAATGTATTGTTTCTGGGTATAAACCGGATAAACCACGTTGCATGCAACAACGGCTTCCATCCGCTTCTGGCTGAATACATACTTTTCGCCTTCGGGATTAACCTGATTTTTAGGCAGGAAAGAACGTGCCTGCGTGTAATATCTTTCCCAGTCGGTAGTTTGACTGGCTTTTTTCAGTTTAGCTTCTACTTCGGCTTTTGTTCCCGAGCAAACCATTCCGTAAACCACTTGCGTAGTTTTGGGCTCGCATTTTATTGGCCTGAAAAATACGTTGGTATAATGGCCATTTTTCGATCCGTTGTGGAATTCTTTCTGAACATGCTCATTCACCTGATGCTTAAAATCGTCGCCCAATTCGTCGTAGAACCATTGACGGACGTCGGTTTGCGGATAATCCCAGTAAATGCCATAATAATTATCGAATTGCTCGTATTTCAGCATCAGCGAATTGGCAACCGGCCCTTTTTCCAGCGTCGGTACATAATTCCATTGAACAACCGATGTTTTGATCTTCGGAATGTCAGCCGATTCAACCAGGGTAAAACCATCAATCAGGATAGCCGATCCTCCTTCCGAAGTAAGTTTTAACTGGTAGTTTCCAGAATTTAATTTTCCAACAGGAACCTGAACCGAAGTAATGTCATCACTTCCTTTCAGGGTAATTTTTTTATTGATCAAACCTGAAAGATTGATTTCAAGCTGATCGTCTTTTGCGAGTTTGTAACGCAGCCAAATTGCCGCGTCCGAATAATTGCGACTGACCAAAACAGGGTAATTCACCCAGTCGCCTTTGTCGGTTCCGAAACCGGTTCCAATGGCAGTTCCGTTGATAAAGCCATTCATGCGCACTTCGCCGCGCATTTTACCGTCGTAAACCAGGTTGTCGGTTGGTCGGGGCTTTGCATAAGCCAAATCGGTGTAGTCCAGCGCGTCAAACCATTTTGCTCCCTGCGGAAGATCGATTATTCCGGGATAAACCGGTGTATTGGGTGCATATTCTTTAATGGAGGGAAAGTGAGCCGAAGCCATATAATGTAGGGCAAGGCTTTGCGGTAAATCGGTGTTGTTCACAAACTCGGCGCGAACCAAACGCGAGCTTTCGTCGATTACCGAATACGAAATATCAGTATAAACCTGGTCTTTCCATTCCAGCTCGTGGCGAAATGAAAAATATTCGAGATTAGGCGATGCTTCCCACGGATGGTAGCCTGATTCGAACGTAACTGCCGGAACATCAACCTTCCGGCGATAATAACCCGGGAAAACACTCAAATCGAACCGAAGTCCTTTTTTTACTTCAGGAACATGCGAAATGCCAATGTAGTTTTTGGTGTACGGTCCCCAATTAGGTAGATTCAGGTCGTGATTGTACCTGAGCGATTCGAGATATTGCGATGCTACCGGTTGCGAAAAAGCAGCTAAAGAAATTAAAGCGAATAAAACCAAACTTAAGCCAATCTTCATAATAATTGCATTTTTACTGAACCCGAATAATACAAAAAAACTACGTACAAAACCCCACAAACACAAGTTTTTGGGGTTTTTGCCAAAATTTAAAAACTATCCCCGGGGTAAATGCCCCAGGGATTAGTATTCAAGAAAAGATAATGCTAGTTTTTATACGCGTTGTTGTTTTGTTTCTCAACTTCGGGAACCTGCCAGTAGTAAGTAGAATATGGAGGTTGGATTGGTGAGAATTTTGTTGCATCGCGGTCGCCAATGCCAATTGGTTTGCGCATCGCAATCAGGTACAATAAACGGTCGGCATGTTCGCCAGCCAATTCTTTGATGCGTTCGTTTTCAATGTCGGTTTCGGTAATGGATGCCGAACTAATATCGCTCAGTCCAGCACGTTTACGAACAACATTCAAATCGGCGGCAGCGCCGGTTTTATCGCCATCTTTCAGGCGTAAAGTAGCGCGGGTAAGGTAAGCTTCCGCCAAACGCAGCATAGGGCGGTTAGAACGGCGACCAGTAGCAGGTGCACGATAGTGTTTATTTATCCTGCCAAACCATTGGATAAGTTAACGGCGAATAACGTTGTTCATAGGTATTCAACCAGTTATAATATTCGGTTGGATTGGATGCAGCTGTATATGGGTTTGCTTTATAGCCTTCCAGACGAATGTATGTTTGAGTATAACGTTTATCGCCGGCAGCTGTTGGACCAACTGATAAGTCAGCATTCATCCAGCCAATTTGTTTCAGGGCAGTATAAGATAAAGTAAAGCAAGCCCATGAACAATGGTTCCAGTATTGACCACGGCCGCCACCATTGGTATTGTAATTACATTTTGAAAATACCGTAGGAAGACGGTCGAATTTACTTGAAGTTGCATCGATGGCAATTTCCCAAATGATTTCGTTACTCTGACCACCGCCTGCATTACGGTTGAACGCTTGAAGCGGTTCGTCGTTCAGGTTGTACATTCCGCTGTTAATAACATCGTCGAGCTGAGCTTTGGCCAAAGCATACTGCCCCATGTAGAAATAAACGCGAGCCAGCATAGCCTGTGCAGCATATTTATTTACGCGGGTTCTGGGGCTAAGTTCGGTTGTAACATAGGTAGTTGGAAGAATTGCAATTGCATCTTTCAGATCCTGTACAATGGCGTTATAAACTTCGGCAACTGTTGCGAGTTTGCCGTTTTTAATTTCGTCGGCGCCATTTACATATGTGCGGCAAAGTACAAAGTGCTTCGAATCGTTGGCGCCACTCGGATCGTAAGGTGGAGCCCAGGTGCGGGCCAGATACCAGTATCCAACAGCCCGCATAAAGAGTAATTCACCTTTATAACGTTTCACTGTTTCACGATCGGCAGAAGTCATATTGGAAAATACGTCTTTGCCAGCAGTTTCGGCATCCTGGATTAATTTCAGGGGAGCATTGGTTTCTGTCGAAATTTGGTAGAGGTACGAGAAAGCCAGTTCCAGTTCTTTATCGGCGCTGTTAAGTACAGTTGTTTCCCATTTTCGGTTGTAGTATTCCGAGTAATAGGTTGCACCTGTAATTCCATTCAGATATTGGGCGATATCCGATTCGGCAAAACCTCTCAGGCCGAGGGCGCCTACCGGGCTTCCCCAAGCATTTCCCATTAGCAAAAGGTACGGAGTTCTAACGGCCAGTTCGAGTTCTTTTACATTATTCCAGGGGTATTGATTTGGTCTTTCAAGTTCGAAAAACTTATCGTTGTCACACGAGGGAATAACAAATAACAGGCATATTGCAAATATTGCTTTTATTGTATTTTTCATAGTCTGGAATGTTAAAAGTTAAGGCTTAAACCAAACATAAATGTACGCGACGATGGCATCGAAGTAAATACAGAATAACATCCGCCGGTTGCCTGGTCGATTCCGATTTCGGGGCTATACCCCGAGAATTTAGTAAATGTAAACAAGTTACTTGCCGACAAATAAACTCTGGCGCCGTTAATTTTCCATTTGTTTGTTAGCTGTTTAGGAATGGTATAACCCAAAGTGATGTTACGAAGTTTCAGGTAATCGCCCTTTTCGAGGTATTGCGACGAAGGCGTATTATTGTCTGAACCATAGCTAACCCCGGTCGTTGTTGGGTTACCGGCGTTATCGTATTTATACAGGTTTGCCGCTGTTACCTGTGGCCAGTAGGTCTGGTCTCCGGGTTTTGTCCAGCTTTCGGTCAACAGTTTTTTATTCAAAACAAGCATCCCTTGGTTGGGAGTCATCGAGCTTTGTAATAAGCGATTGTAAATGTAGTTGCCAGTTACAAACGACCAAACCATACCCAAGTCGAAGTTTTTATAGGTAAAATTCATATTGAAGCCTCCCAGCAGTTTAGGTAAGGCTGTTTTGCCTTTCAGCATCATACGGTTGTTCGACATATTTTCGTTGGTAGCAGGAATGATATTACCAGTGTGTTCAGTGGTGCCGTCTTCCAGTTTTTTAACTTCATAGATGAGCGGAATACCTTTCTGAGCATCAACACCAGCATATTCGGCCATGTAATAGGTTCCCCACGACAAGCCCGATTTGGTGATTGTGCGGATAATACCATTTTCGGCAGCCTGTAGGATACCTACATGATTAGCATCAGATGTTGGGTCAAGCGATTGCACCTTATTGCTGTTGGTCGAAATGTTGAATCCAAGGTTGAATGTAAAATCGTGTTTATTGTACACAACGGCATTGGCATTAAATTCGAAACCTTCATTTTTCATATCGCCAATATTCTGCCAGCAATAGTTTTGAGCTTCCCAGATACCTGCTGATGGAGGCAACGTAACAGCCAGCAACATGTCGGAAACTTTTTTCTGATAGTAAGCAACCGAACCATTGATACGGTTGGCAAAGAACCCAAAGTCGATACCAGCATCAAGCGAATTGGTTGTTTCCCATTTAATATCGGAGTTGCCAATACTTCCCAGGTATGAGTTGTTTGTTGATGCCAGGGTAGAAGAACCGCTGTTGATGGCCCACTTGTCGGTTGTTACCCCACTTGGGATATTCGTGTTTCCGGTTTGGCCGTAACTACCTCTCAGTTTCAATAAGCTAACGGGTTTAAAATGGAAGAATTTTTCTTCGGAAATAATCCAACCCAACGAACCCGAAAGGAAGGTTGCCCAACGATTTTCAGCAGTAAATTTCGAAATGCCATCGCGGCGAACACTAACTCCGGCCAAATATTTGTCAGCCAGCTTATAATTAGCCCTTCCAAAGAAACCTCTCAGGTACGATTCGCCACCTAAAGTACTGTTGCCGCTCAACACGTTTGGCGTTCCAACTTCAGGGAATTTACCAACAAGGCTCTCGCCTTTCAAATTCATGTATTGTGAAATGGACCGGGTATTTTCGATACCTGCAACAACATTCAATGTATGAATTTTGGGCAGTGGGACATCGTAATTGAAATAAGCATTGTAGTTAGCTGTGCTGGTTTCGTATTTTGTTTCCTGGGCAACTGCACCATTAATCAATAATGCATCACTTCGCCACGAACGGCCACGGTTAGCTACATAATTCAAGCCAAATTCGCCTTTCAGCGATAAACCCTGAACAGGCAATTTCCAGGTTGCGTTTAAGCCGGAAAGAACATTGATCGTTTTCAGATTAGATTGAGAATTAATCGGGTCAACACTGGCCAGGGCGTTAACCGAAGCGCGAGAGTTCCAGTAACCGTTAAAACCGTTGGCATCATAAACCTTCATCCAGGGAAGTGAGTTCGAGTTTACCTGTCCCCAACCACCGGCGCCTTGTTTTCCATCGCCCGATTTTACACGGTCGTTGTCGGTAAACGAAGCCATCAGACGATAACCTAAATCAAAGTTCTTGAATATATTATAATTCAGATTAATATTTGCTGAATATGATTCCAAGCTGTTGAATTTCAGATTACTGTTATCTTTTCGGTATTTAAGCGATAGATAGGAATTTCCTCTTTCAGAGCCTTGGCTAACCGATAGGTTTGTTTCGTAAAACGATCCGGTACGCGAAATGGCATCAACCCAGTTGGTGTTGGTATTTAATGCTTCTTCGCGGGTCATTGCTTCGGTTGCTCCATCCAGCTGTTTAATCGCATTTTCAACACTATACTGGCCGGCGCCAATGTTGCCCATTGCCAAATCCATAATCGAGATATAGTCTTTACCACTGGCATACCCAATATCTGTTTTCTCCCAATTGCTGATACCTGTTTTTACATCGAAGTCAACTTTGGTCTGTCCTTTTTTCCCCGATTTGGTTGTTACGAGGATAACACCGTTGGAACCACGTGAACCATAAATTGAAGTAGCAGCTGCATCTTTCAAAATCTGGATCGACTCAATATCATTCGGGTTGATCATGGCCAAAACACTCTGGTTTATTTCACCATTGTAACTGGCATCCATTGGACCGCTTACGATTGGAATACCGTCAACAATCCAAAGCGGATCGGTGCCTGAAGAAATAGAACCGACACCACGGATTTTTATCTGCTGAGGAGCTCCGGGAATACCCGATCCTGAGTTTACCTGTACACCGGCAGCCATACCCTGAATGGTTGATTCGACCGAAACCGGAGCTATTTTTTTCACTTCGTCGGCATTCAGCGAAGCAATGGAACCGATCATATCGCGTTTTTTCTGAGTACCATAACCAACCGCCACGACTTCTTCAATACCAATGGTTTCTTCGGCGAGTTTAACATTTATCTGCGATTTTCCTGCTACAGCAACTTCCTGTGATTTCATACCAACAAAGGTGAAAATCAAAACAGCACTGTCAGGCACTTTTGATAAAAGATACGAACCGTCGGCCCCGGTAATGGTTCCGTTGGTTGTTCCCTTAATGGCAACAGTTGCGCCCGGAATCGGCTCTCCAGCTTCGTTGGTAACGAAGCCACGGATTTCTTTGGATTGGCCAAATTCGAACATTTCTCTTCCCGAACTATCAGAATATAATACGATCTGTCGGCCAACAACACGATAGGATATTCCGGTATTTTTAAACACTTCGTCGAGCACCTGGTTGACAGTTGACTTCTCAAAATCAACCGACACTTTTTTATCTGTAGCTACTTTTTCGGTATAGAAAAACCGGAATTCGCTTTTGTCTTCAATCGTTTTTAATACATCGCCGATGGTCACATTATTCATCGACAAGCTAAGTTTTGTGGTCTGTGAGTATGAATCTGTAGCAAAAACTGACAGAACAGAAACACATAACATAAATATAACCAACTTCATAGCAATAAAAAGTTTTAAAAGAAATGCCCATAATGGACCTTTTCTCAATTCGTATTTTTTCATAGATTTGAATGATTAAGATTAATAATTTTGGACAGAAATTATTTTTCGCGAGTGGGGAAGTTGGCCGCTTTCCCACTTTTGTTTTTTATAGTGGTTTAAATCCGATTTTTGTATTATTCCATAGGCATATCGGTTATTTGGCTTTGAGAATTAAGTGTCGGTTGTTTTTATCGAATGTATAATCGATGCGTCCGGCAATGCTAAGCAAATCAATTACTTCATTAATCGATTCATATTCAATCGTTCCGTTTATTTTCATATTCCTGATTGATTCGTCTTTGATCTCAATCTTCAGGTTATACCAGCGTTCCAGGCAGGCAGAAACCTTATACAACGGTTCGTCATTAAAAATTAAGCGGTTGTCTTTCCACGAAACAAAGTTTTGCGAGTTGACCTCATTGGTTGAAATTTGGCTGGTAACCTGATCAATTACAGCCCTTTGCCCCGGACGAATCTTCTCGCCAGCCCCGCTTGCCGTTGAAATTTCGACTTTCCCCCGTTCCAGGGTAACCGCTGATTCTTCGCCTGGATAAGCCAATACATCGAAAGCTGTTCCTAAAACCTTGACTGCAAACTTTTTGGTTTCTACCTCAAACGGGATTTTATCTTTTTTAACATCGAAATAAGCTTGCCCGCTGAGACTGATCGACCTGGACTTTTGCCCAAAATTGGAAGCAAACGTTACCGTTGAACCGGCATTTAGCCATACTTTCGATCCATCGGGCAATTCGAAGCTTGTGCGGGCAGCTAAAGGCGTAGTAATAGTCTGGTTTATTGATTCTTTGGATGGACTTTTATAGAACTGGTATCCAAGGGCGAGCGCCATCGGGATAAATAAAACAGCCGCAACTCGTGTGAATAGTTGAACAACCCTTCGGTTTCGGCTTTTCTTCTCCGATGTATTTATGTCGTAATGAATTTTGTATAACGTTGCCTGTAAATCGGCTTCATTTTTTTCGTTTTGATTTTTATTCCAATGTGCCTGCATTTCTCCTTCAAGCTCATTTTGCTTTTCAGGAGAAACGAACAAATCGATAACCGAAGCCAGATCATCTTCGCTACATTCGTTTTTCACATACTTATTTAAAGAGTCATTCATCTGTTTTATTTCTGAAAGTTTAACGCGCAAAGTAGAAACAACCCCTGCTTTAAATTGTAATTATTTTGAAATTTTTTACAAGCTCATGTCTGGAAACATTTTATACATTTGCTTCAACCAACCTGATCGGTAAAAATGGGTACAAGTGGATTTGATGAGCTTCTGCGACAATTTAAAGCCAACGATAAAAATGCAATTAATTTACTGTACGAAAAGTACAGTAAAAGATTATATGGTTTTGCGTTTGCCTATTTAAAAACCGAGGCCGATTCGCTCGACATTGTTCAGGAGGTTTTTATCAATGTCTGGAATAAACGCAACGAACTTCGAAACGACACTAATCTGGAAGCTTACCTTTTTACTGTGGCCCGAAACTCAATCATTTCGACCTTCAGGAAGAAAATTACCGAGAAACAATATTTTGAATATCTGAAAACGGTTGCCGTTCTCCACCATTCTACAACCGAGGAAACTCTGGACTACGAAGCTCTTTCGGAGCGACTTAACGAACTGGTTACCCAACTACCCGAACAACGCAGGCTTATTTTTAAAATGAGTAAAGAAAAAGGGATGAGCAACAAAGCCATAGCCAACGAACTTCAGATTTCGGTAAAAACGGTTGAAGACCACATGACCAAAGCCCGCCATTTCCTGAAAAAACAACTTACCGAATACGGAATAATTGCTATTCTGTTTTATGAAATGTTTATAAATTAAACAAATAAAGGCATCCGAAACCGCTATGGTTTGCAAATGCCTTCAAGTTCTTTTCAGGAAAAATATCCCGGTAATTAGTTCATCTGTATAAATTCATGCAATATATATCTTAAAATCTGCACATTAGCATTACTTTTTTTAGTATCCCATGAAATAGCCATTTATACGAACGTTGGCACACATGGCTATTTCATAGGTTGATTCGTCATCACGAATTTCAAGGTTCCTCCTTTTACGATGTCGGCATGATTAATTGTAGTTTTACTGTACTGTTTGCCGTTTAGCTCAACCGATTTTACATACATATTTTTTTCTGAAAAGTTAACAGCTTCAACCGTAAAAGTTTTTCCGTTTCCGAGCGTTATTGTTGCTTTGGATAATTGCGGGGCCCCAATAACATAATCGCCACCGCAAGGATTAACGGGGTAAAAGCCCAGGTTCGTAAAAATATACCAGGCCGACATTTGACCGCAATCGTCGTTGCCACATAGCCCATTGACCTTATCCTGATATTGTATCTGGCAAATTTCCCGAACCAACTTTTGTGTCTTCCAGGGTTTTCCGGCTAAAGCATAAAGGTAGGCAACATGGTGACTTGGTTCATTTCCATGAGCATACTGGCCAATTAAGCCTGTAACATCCAATACAGAGCCACTGTTCTCTTTATTAATCGACATTTCGAAAAGCGAATCCAATTTGGCCGTAAAGTAATCTGCGCTACCCATCAACTCAATTAAACCCGGAACATCGTGCTGAATGTGCCAGGTATATTGCCAGGCATTACCTTCGGTATAGTCTCCTCCCGAAAAAGAAGCATGAGAAAGAGCAAATGAATTAAAAGGAGTACGCCATTGCCCCTTCGAGTCTTTTCCCCGCATCAATTTGGTCTGCTTGTCGAACAGATTTTTGTAATACGACGAACGCTTCAGAAAAAAATGATAATCGTCGGTTTTATTGAGAGCCTGGGCAAAACGGGCAGCACAATAATCGTCGTAAACCGATTCGAGTGTTTTCGATACCGACTCGGTTTTAATCAGATCGAACGGGTAGTAACCATATTTGTCGTAAATCTCCCAAACCGAATTCCTATGATTTTTAGTAAGCGAAGTTTTCACGGCCTGGTATGCCCTCTCGGCATCAAAACCTTTAAAACCTTTCAGGTAAGCGTCAACAACCATGGGAACAGCATGATTTGCGATCATACAATACGTTTCTTTTCCCCACAAAGCCCAAATAGGCAGAAAACCCTGTTCGTCGTATTGGCGTAGCATCGAATTAACGAACCCGTCAACCCGTTCAGGAGCGAGCAACGAATAAAGCGGATGTGCCGCGCGATAAGTATCCCATAACGAAAGGGTTGAATAAAATGGCGACTGGTCGGCATCGGCAATATTGTTGGGCTGAATAAACAAATGGTACATCGACGTATAGAAAATATTCTTTTGTGTGGTAGTTCCCTCAATTTGTACGCGCGACAAAAGTTTATTCCATTTGTCCTTAGCCAATTTGCGCACTTTATCAAACTCCCAGCCTTTCAATTCAGTCTGAAGGTTTTTCCGGGCGCCCACCACTCCGGTTGACGATAAAGCTACCTTCACCAGCAAAGTTTCTCCAGGCTTCAAATCAAACCCAAATACATAACGCGGAGCCTTTTCCTTCTCATTTTGCTTATCAAGCATCACTTTTGAAGTATAAGGTTTGCTGAATTCGATTGTGTAATAATAAGTACGATCGAGCCAAACCTGAGTACGCGAATAACCCGAAATGGTAGTTGGGCTTTCAAGATCAACTTTAGCATCAAGCACATGCGTTGCCATTTCGTCCGCCGAACCAACCAAGGCACTTTGAAAATCGATCAAAAGCCTGGGTTTTTCTTTTCCTTGAAAAGTATAACGGTGAATAGCCACATGTTCGGTAGCTGTCATCTCTGCTTTCACGTTAAAATCAGAAAGTACTACAGAATAATAACCTGGGCTCGCCTGTTCCTGATTTTTACTGAAACTACTTTTATAGTTTGTTCGGATGGCTTCGCCGGAGAACGGGAGCATAAGCACATCGCCCAAATCGGAACCACCAGTACCATTAAGCCTGGTTTGCGAGAATCCGTTAATCGACGAGTCGGTGGATTGGTAACCCGAACAGTAAGACCAATCGCAATTACCGGTTTCGGGGCCAGCCTGAATAAGTCCGAAAGGGACACAGGCTCCGGGAAAACAATGTCCGAACTCGGCAGCTCCAACAAACGGATTGGCATATTGGGTAAAGTCGTTAGACTTAACGCCCGACTGGCCATTTACTCCGATAACTGTAATCAAAAAAGAAAGGATCAAAAAAAGAAATCTGGTCATTATTTAAAGTTTAGTTGTTTGCGAGTGGCAAAATTACGGCTAAACTCAAAAAAATGATCGGGAAATGCCAATATATTGAAAGAATATTGTTGTCCTGTTAAACTAAGTCTTTGCCAAAGCAATAACACCAAAACGGATTAACGTTTAACTTTTGATTCGTTGCCATACAGAAGAAAATCAGGAGAGAAGCTGACTTATTCTTTTCAATCCCAAACACACCCCAAAATTTACGACATTGCCAAGATTATTTTTTCCACTGGGCTTTTCGCCAAACCTTATTTATTGATAGTTTTATACCGTAATTTAAACCAATTATACCTTGACGGAAAAACTATCAAAAGCTTCAGGAGAAATTCGATATTTTGCAACACTCATCGGTCTGCCTCAATTAACGAAGCCATTGTCCCCTCAAACTGTCGAAAGTCCATTCATCAAGGTTATACACCCCATTTTACAGTAATCTGAGTGGGTAACTTAAATCTGAATCACTAAAAAAAACAATAAGCATGACGATCATCTCCTCAATCCGTAATTTAGGGCTAACACTTATTGTATTGGCTTTCTCGTCCGGCACTTTTGCACAAAAGCAGCCGGTTGACTATGTTAATCCTTACATGGGCAGCATCAGTCATTTGCTGGTGCCAACTTTTCCAACCATTCATTTGCCCAATAGTATGCTCCGCATTTACCCCGAACGAAGCGACTTCACCGGTGAGTTGTTACATGGCTTGCCCCTGGAAATAACCAGCCACCGGGGTAGTTCGGCCTTTAACCTGAGCCCGTTCCAGGGCGACGAAAAAGACCTTAACCCAGTTATTTCGTTCAGCTACGACCAGGAAAAATTAACTCCTTATTCTTATTCGGTTTTCCTCGACGAGCAACTAACTAATGTTGAGTTCGCACCGTCGCACCAATCGGCCATTTACGAAATCGCTTTCGGCCAGGATTCGCCGGGATACTTAATCCTCAATTCGCGCAACGGGTCGATGAAATGGGACGGGCAGGCAGCCTCAGGCTCGCAGGAACTCGAAAACAATACCCGCGTATTCCTTTATTTAAAACCGGAGCAATTGCCAGTGCAGGTTTCGGTGCTAAAGCCAACGGGACTGGCAGAAGGCAAGGAAGCAACCGGCAAAAATGCGTGCATTGTGCTTAAATACCGAAAAGAAATGAAGAATATTCGGTTGCGCTATGGAATTTCGTTTATTGATGAAGCGCAGGCTCGCAAAAATATGGAACGCGAAGTGGCACAATCCGGCTTAAAATCGTTACAGGAAACGGGCCGAAAAATATGGAACGAAGCCCTTGGTAAAATTACCGTGAGCGGAAATACCGACAACGGGAAGGCAATTTTTTATACATCGCTATACCGCACTTACGAGCGCCCGGTGTGTATTTCGGAAGATGGCCGCTATTTTAGCGCCTTCGAAGGCAAAGTTCATCCCGACAACGGAACCCCGTTTTTTACCGACGATTGGATATGGGATGCTTACCGTGCTCATCATCCGTTGCGCATTTTGCTCGACCCGAAAACCGAAGAAAACATATTGCATTCGTTTACCGAAATGACCCAACAAATGGAGCACAACTGGTGGCCAACGTTCCCCGAAATTTCAGGAGATAGCCGCCGCATGAACTCTAATCATGGGGTAGCTTCGGTGATTGATGCTTACCGCAAGGGACTTCACGGGTTCGACATTGAAAAAGCTTATGCAGCCTGCAAAGCCGGAATTACCGAAAAAACATTGGCTCCATGGTCGGGCGTTCCTGCCGGTAAGCTGAACGATTTCTATCGCGACCACGGGTATATTCCGGCGCTCAAACCCGGAGAAAAGGAATCGTATCCCGAAGTTCACTCGTTTGAAAAACGCCAGCCCATTGCTGTAACCCTCGGAACCTCGTATGACGAGTGGTGCTTGTCGCAGATTGCCAAAGACTTGGGTAAAACCGACGATTATAATTATTTTCTGAAATGCGCATACAATTACCGAAATGTATTCAATCCCAAAACCGGTTTTTTCCACCCGAAAGATTCGGATGGCAATTTCATCGAACCGTTTGATTATGTGTTTTCAGGAGGGATGGGCGCCCGCGATTATTATGACGAAAACAACGCCTGGGTATATCGCTGGGATGTACAGCACAACGTGGCCGATTTGATAAACCTGATGGGTGGCCGCGAAAAATTTGTTGAAAACCTCGATGCTATGTTTGCCCAACCTCTCGGGAAAAGCAAATTTGCTTTTTATGCCCAATTACCCGACCACACCGGTAATGTGGGCCAATTTTCGATGGCCAACGAGCCTGCACTACACATTCCTTACTTGTATAACTACGCCGGGGCGCCCTGGAAAACTCAAAAGCGAATCCGTTCGCTACTCAATTTTTGGTTCCGAAACGATTTGATGGGAGTTCCGGGCGACGAAGATGGCGGCGGGATGACCTCGTTTGTGGTATTTTCGTACATGGGCTTTTACCCGGTAACACCCGGAATGCCGGATTACAACATTGGCAGTCCTCAATTCGACACCATGAAGATTGATTTGGGCAATGGTAAGTTTTTCGAGGTCGAAGCTCAAAACAACTCAGAAGAAAACAAATACATTCAGTCGGCCACACTTAACGGTAAACCGTGGAACAAACCCTGGTTTTCGCACGCCGACCTGATTTCAGGAGGTAAACTGGTACTTGTAATGGGACCAAAAGCCAATCGGAACTGGGGAAGCTCGGCAACCGATGCACCGCCGTCGGCCGAACATCTAACGAATTAATTATCAGAAAAAAAATAATGACATACAAAGGGCTTCCGGTTTATAATTAACAGCCGCAAAAAGAAGAAACACAGCCTCGTTCGCGTTGCTGCTTCCTCAGATATATTTATACGCCAGTTTATTGGTCTCTCTAAAAATTGTATGCTGAGACTGATTGTTCCGAATAATAAATTAAGCTAACTTTAACGGCTACAGTTTAGCCTGTAAACAGAAAAATATGAGATAGCCATCGCGCATAAAGCAAGGCAATATAGAAACAGTAAACTAAAATTTATTACAATGAAACGAACATGTTGTGCGGCAACGCAAACAGCCATGAAAATAATTTTCAGCAACATGTGAGTTCCATCAGACAATTAAAAAACAAATTATTTACTGATGAAAATCAAATTCATAGGCGCTGCACGGGAAGTAACCGGCAGTAAGCACCTTATAACAACAAGGGAAGGGAAGAAAATATTACTCGATTGCGGGATGTTTCAAGGGAAAGGCCTCGAAACCGACGCAATGAACCGCAAGCTGGGTTTTAACCCGGAAGAAATCGACCATATCATTCTGAGCCATGCGCACATCGACCATTCAGGATTGATCCCTTACCTGTATAAGCTGGGATTTAGAGGTTCGGTTGTGTGCACCAATGCCACGCGCGATTTATGCTCGTTAATGCTCGTTGATTGTGGGCACATCCAGGCCAACGACGTAAAAACATTCAACAAACGCCGCATTTTAAAAGGGCTTTCACCGGTTGAACCCATTTATGGCGAAGAAGAAGCCCGGTTATCAATGGACTTGTTTATCGGTGTTCCCTATGATCGCAAATTTCACATCAACAGCAACATATCGGTTAAATTTACAAACACCGGACACATGCTGGGAAGCGGCGTGGTTACACTGGAAGTGAACGAAAACGGTAAAAAAATCAGGGTGGCATATACCGGCGATATTGGTCGCCCGGAAGGTCGTATTTTGCGCTCGCCCGAAGCGTTCCCGCAATGCGATTATTTGATTACCGAAACCACTTACGGCAACCGCCTTCATCCCAAAATGCAGGATGCCGAAAACGAATTGTTGCGGGTGATCCAGGAAACCTGCGTTGACCGCAAAGGAAAAGTCATAATACCTTCTTTTGCAGTTGGGCGCACTCAGGAGATTTTATATTCGCTTAATAACTTTTTCAACCAGGGGAAATTACCCAAGGTGAATATTTATCTTGATAGTCCACTGGCCATAAATACAACCGAAATATTTAAGATGCACACCAACGAGCTCAATCGCGATGTAGCCCGGGTGATGATGTACGACAGCGATCCGTTCGGGTTTAATTCCCTATACTACATCAAAAGCGCGCAGGAATCAAAATCGCTCAACACCTACAAAAAGCCGTGCGTCATTATCTCGGCATCGGGGATGATGGAAGCCGGGCGTATTAAACACCACATAGCAAACAATATCGAAAACCCGCGAAATACAATACTGGCTGTTGGATATTGTTCGCCAACCACGCTTGGTGCACGCATTTTGAGTGGAGCCGACGAAATTTCGGTCTTCGGAATCAGGCACCCCGTAAAAGCAAAAATCGAAAAGATTGAAGCCTTCTCCGGTCATGGCGATTACAAGGAAATGGCTGATTTTATCAGTTGCCAGGACTCCGCTAAGGTAAAAAAGGTATTTCTTGTGCATGGCGAATACGAATCAGCCTCATTTTATGCCAATTACATTCGAAAAAGAGGATTCGAGGACATTGAGATTCCTGAAGCAGGTAAAGAATTTGATCTGAATTAGAGAACCATGTCACAATTGGGTATCATACTTCAGGCTCGAACTGGCTCAACCCGGATGCCGGAAAAAGTAATCAAGCCATTCTCGGGCAATAAATCCATTTTGGAGTTACTGATTGAAAAAGTACAGAAGCTGGATGTTCGGGCAGTATTGGCAACCACGCTAAATCCTTCGGACGACCGCATATGCGAACTGGCGGCCCGACTGAATTTCCCGGTTTTCAGAGGTTCGGAAAATGATGTGCTCGACCGCTTTATTCGCGCAGCCCGGCAATTTGGCTTTGAGAAGATTATTCGGGTTTGTGCCGATAATCCGTTCCTGGATTCACGCAGCATGAAAACCCTGATTGATGCCTTCGAAGAATCGGATTACGACTATTTAAGTTTTCAGCTAAGCGGGAACAAACCTTCTATTTTAACGCATTTCGGATTTTGGACTGAAGCCGTGCGCCTTAGTGCGCTCGAAAAAGCCCAGCAGTTAACCTCCGATAAATTGTACCACGAACATGTTACCAATTACATTTATGGCAATCCGCAACTGTTTAATGTGCAATTTATCAAGGCTGATGAACTGGTTTTTTCGAGAACAGATATACGAATGACACTCGATACACCGGATGATTTTGAGATTCAGCAGGAAATATTTGCAACGATAAGCAAGGAAAACCCTAATTTTGGCATTCCGGAAATAGTGAAATGGCTCGATCAACGCCCCGAAATTCTGGAAATAATGAAAAAAGAAATTGAAAAGAACCAAAAGTAGGCGATAGCCTGGTGGTGGCATCACACGATTGACAAGACTCTTTTCGAAATGCAAATTGTAAATTAACTAGTTGAGATGTTGAAATCAACCTATATTATTGGCGAAATCGGGCAAAACCACAATGGCGACGTCGAGATTGCAAAAAAACTGATTGATGTGGTGGCAGCACCAGTCATCGATCATTTATTCGGGCAAAAACTAATGCCCATGAATGCCATTAAAATGACCCGCCGCGATTTAAACGAAGAGCTTTCGGCGTCGGAAATGCTTCGCCCTTACGACAACCCAAATTCATTCGGTAAAACTTATGGCGAGCACCGGGCTTTTCTGGAGCTAAACGATCAACAGCACTTTGAAGTTTATCAATATGCCAAATCGAAAGGGCTCGAAGTCGTTGAAACACTTTGTGCAAAGGGATGTCTGTCGATGCTTCGCTTATTTATTCCAGATCGGCTGAAAGTAGCTTCGCGCGATTTAACCAATTTGCCACTTTTGGAAGCAATGGCCGAAACCAAAATCCCGATCATCTTTTCAACCGGAATGACCGGTCAAAAAGAATTGGACGATGCGTTGGAGGTTGTGACCAAATGCCACGAAAACATCAGCATTTTGCATTGTCTTTCGCAATATCCTTCTGAATATCAGAATATAAATCTGCTGACGATTTCGTTCCTGAAAGAACATTATCCGCAATACACCATTGGCTATTCCGATCACTCGATTGGTATTTTAATGCCGGCAGTTGCTGTGGGAATGGGAGCCGGGATTATCGAAAAACACATTACGCTAGACCGTAATATGAAGGGAACAGACCATCGCGGATCACTCGAACCCGATGGAATCTGGCGTATGGTTCGCGACATTCGCAATACCGAATATGCCATTGGCCAATACGGCATGTTTGTAAACGATGAAGTTAAAGCAACACGCATAAAACTCGAACGCTCGCTGGCAACACTTCGGACAATTGCTTCCGGAGAAATAATTACTGAAAACGATTTGCATATGCTCAGCCCCGGTGATGGCTTTAAATGGGCCAACCGCGAACAGGTCGTAGGAAAGAAGGCGCTTACCGACATCCCGGCTGATGAGATTATTTATCCGGGAATGATAGAAAGCTAAAAGCCTCCCCCAACCCCCTCCTAAAGAGGGGGATCAAAACAGTGAGGTCAAAAAATTTGTTTAAAATGAAACAATTGTGAACATTGCAGCCGAAAGTCTCCCCTTTCGGGGGAGACTTAGAGGGGGCTTTCAAAATTAAAATACAATGGCAACAAAACTGGTTCTTACTGATATTGATGGCGTTTGGACTGATGGAGGGATGTACTACGACCAAACAGGCAACGAATGGAAAAAATTTAATACCAGCGACAGTGCCGGGGTTGTTTTTTTTCGGTTGCTCGACATTCCGGTGGGGATTATCACGGGCGAAAACACTCAAATTGTTCAGCGAAGAGCCGATAAACTAAAGATTAAGCATCTGTTCATGGGTGTGATGAATAAGCTGGAAGTAGCCGAAAAACTTTGTACAGGACTAAACATCTCGCTTCAGGAAGTTGCTTATATTGGCGACGACCTGAATGATGCGCACCTCCTGAAAGCCGTTGGTTACAGCGCTGTTCCGGCTAATGCGCCGGGGTACATGGATCAGTTTGCTCAATTCAGGCTCAATACGCGCAGCGGCGACGGAGCCTTTCGGGAATTTGCCGAAATGCTGCTGCGGAAAGAAAACCTTCTGGATACAGCAATAGAAAAATATCTGGCCGCAACAAGCCAAACCTTATGAAAAGGTTTTATTGAAATAAAAGCTTTTTTCTCCGGGAGTTATTTTTTCCGACAGAAACAATTTCGGGATATACTTTTTATTCAATGGGATCGTTTATCATCCGTAAACCTGACATATACTACTGACTTTGGATTCTTATAATAAAAAACGACGGTGGAAATTATTACTTCTGTTACTCGCCTTGATAATTGGTAACGGAGCCTTTTTCTACACCAATTGGCTCATCAAAAATATGGCCACTGAAGAGCGAAAAAGTGTAGAGCTTTGGGCTGAAGCGACTCAGCGATTAATCAGTACCGACATATATTCCAACCAGGATATAACTTTTCTGAACAATATTATCGTTCGAAATACATCAATACCGATTATAACAACCGATTCGCTGGGCAACATCATCGAATCGAGAAATATCGGGTTTAGCAACGACAATAAACAGGCTGTTTTGGAGAAAGAACTGCAAAAAATGAAGCAGCAGAATGTACCCATAATTATTACAATATCCGAACACGAGAAGCAATACCTATACTACCGCGATTCCTTGCTACTTCAAAACCTGAAGTTCTACCCCATCGTTCAGTTTGGCGTAATTTTTCTGTTTATGCTAGTTGCCTATTTCGCCTTTAGCTCGTCGCGCAAGGCCGAGCAAAACCAGGTTTGGGTTGGAATGTCAAAAGAAACAGCTCACCAACTGGGAACACCAATCTCGTCGTTAATGGCTTGGGTTGAATTGCTTAAAATGCAGAACATCGACGAAAACCTGATTCACGAATTTGAAAAAGATACCCAGCGATTACAAAAAATCACGGAACGCTTCTCAAAAATAGGTTCTATACCCGAACTTACCCCAACCGATGTAGCCGATACAATCAGATCGACCATCGACTACTTAAAAACGCGGTCATCGGCAAAAGTCAAGTTTATTCTCGATTTCGATCAAAGCATAAAATACCGCGTACCGCTCAACTCGGCTTTATTTAGCTGGGTAATCGAGAACCTTTGCAAAAATGCCATCGATGCCATGAATAATTCAGGAACAATACAAATAAACATTTCCGAAAAGTCGGATCAACTGCTCATTGATGTTTCGGATACGGGTAAGGGAATCTCGAAAGCACACGCCAAAACGGTATTCCAGCCCGGTTTTACCACCAAAAAACGCGGATGGGGCTTGGGATTATCGCTTGCACAACGAATTATTGAAAATTATCACAAAGGAAAAATTTTCCTGAAGCATTCCGAAATTAATAAAGGTGCAACGTTTAGGATCATTTTAAATAAAAGCTGATTCTATACAATATACATATGCTTTAATTTTGAAACATTTTTCAAAAAAACAGGGCTAAAATCAACCCGGTTTGCACAACCGACTACGTTACATGCCAGTAATCTTTAATTTGCAAATTAAAACTTTTGGCTACCTTTACCCCGAATTTTGGATTAAAGCTCTGAAATAGGCGTGTGTATCCTTGTTTACAAGCACGAAATGTAACGTTATTCGCGTTACAAATTTAGTCAGAGCAGCCTACACCACTATATACTATTAAAAATGAAGGCTTTAATACAAAATTCAGAATGATAAACGAAAATTTATAAGTATGAAAGGCTTAGACAATATGGAAGGCTTTGCTTTAGGTAAAGAAAACCTTAAGCTATTAGTTATCGGACTGGTTATCATTATTATAGGATTTATTTTAATGACAGGCGGAAAGACCGAAGATCCTTCGGTTTTCAATCCTGAAATTTTCAGCTTCCGAAGAATTACCTTAGCGCCAATGGTTGTACTTTTCGGATTTCTTTTCGAAATTTATGCAATTATGAAGAAGCCTAAAACAAAGAAATAACAATCGGTTAACAAGCTGAGCAAAAAAATACAGACTGCACTCAAAGGGCTATAATATACAGAATACCAATCAAATATCGAATTTTAATTCTACTGATGTTTTTGTCTTTCGACCAGGTTGCCTGTACATTTATATAAAAAATTCTCAAAACTATTCTATTATCCTGCAATTCAACCGTATTTGTTATGCGGGGTCTTAGCTATTTTCTAAGCTTATTGCTATATTTGCGGCCTGAAAATTAGGACGGTTTTATTGATAGGAATCGATTATCTAAAAGCATTTTACGATGGGGAAATCCATTGAGGATTACGATTTTCAAAAAGGAGAGATACTTCTTTTCGATAAAAGTTTGGATTGGACTTCTTTTGATTTGGTTAGGAAACTACGGAATTTTTTATGCCGTAAAACTGGAATTAAAAAACTCAAAGTTGGCCATGCCGGAACATTGGATCCCAAAGCAACAGGGCTAATGATTGTTTGCACTGGTAAGGAAACCAGGAACATTGATTTAATTCAGGCAAAAGAAAAAGAGTATATCGCAACCATAAAAATTGGAGCGACCACTCCATCTTATGACCTGGAAACTGAAGAAAATGAATTTTTTCCAACCGATCATATCAGTTCTGACTACCTAAATGCGGCACTAAACAAATTCATGGGAGAGAACGATCAAATTCCCCCTTTGTTTAGCGCAGTAAAAGTTGAAGGCAAAAGAGCCTATGAACATGCACGAAAAGGTAGCGACATCGCCCTACAGCCGAAGAAGATAACAATCTCGGAGCTCGAAGTTTTGAATTATGCATCAACCGAAATCGTACTTCGGATTGTATGTAGTAAAGGAACATACATCAGAGCTTTAGCACGCGATTTAGGAAAAGAGCTTAACAGCGGAGCCTATTTGGTGGGCTTGCGCAGAACAAGAATAGGCAAATTTAAAATAGACGATGCGTGGTTGGTTCAGGATTTTATAGAAAATTTTTCTGTAATTGAAACAAACTGAAACCTATTTCGTAAAAAAGCAACTGTTAATTCGCTAGAGCGAGATTTGTCGGAAAAAGAATGTGGTAAAATTCTGAAAAACAGATGTTGCTTATGCACCAATTTTAAGACGGCAAATAAAGAATTATTGAAACGAGCATGATTTTTGAAAGCACCAATCAGGAAAAATATTTTCTAATCATGCGAATGGAAGAACGTGAAATCCATACAATGAATTCCTTGTGATCATTTAAAAACAAGAAAATATACATATGAAATTATCAAAGTTTAAATACGATTTACCGGAAGAACTGATTGCTTTACATCCGGCGCAAAACCGCGATGAATCAAGATTACTGGTTTTACACCGCAATACCGGAGATATTGAACACCGGGTATTCAAAGATATTGTTGATTATTTTGAGGACGACGACGTATTTATCTTTAACGATACGAAAGTATTTCCCGCCCGGTTATATGGAAATAAAGAAAAGACCGGTGCAGAGATAGAGGTTTTCCTTCTGCGCGAATTAAATCGCGAACAGCGACTTTGGGATGTTTTGGTCGATCCGGCACGCAAAATTCGAATCGGCAACAAACTATACTTTGGCGAAGACGATTTATTAGTAGCCGAGGTAATTGATAATACCACCTCGCGTGGCCGTACATTAAGATTTTTATTCGACGGGCCTTACGATGAATTCAAAAAAACATTATATGGACTGGGCGAAACCCCGCTGCCTAAATTTATTAAACGTAGTGTTCAACCGGAAGATAAAGACCGTTATCAAACCATATTTGCAAAACACGAAGGCGCAGTTGCGGCGCCAACCGCCGGATTGCATTTTAGCCGCGAACTTCTAAAAAGGCTCGAAATTAAGGGTGTTAAGTTTAGCTTTGTTACATTGCATGTAGGACTTGGGAATTTCCGAAGTGTTGACGTTGAGGATCTTACCAAACACAAAATGGACTCTGAACAAATATGGATTTCGGAAGATGCCTGCCAGATTGTCAACGGGGCAAAAGATGCCCGACGAAACATTTGCGCTGTTGGAACAACCGTAATGAGAACCATTGAAAGCTCGGTATCAACACAAGGTCATTTAAAACCTTATGAAGGATGGACTAATAAGTTTATTTTCCCTCCTTACGATTTCAGTGTAGCCAATCGCATGGTAACCAACTTTCATTTACCACTTTCCACTTTATTGATGATGGTTGCCGGGTTTGCCGGTTACGATCACCTGATGAAAGCATACAAAGAAGCGATAAAAGAAAAATATAGATTCGGAACTTATGGCGATGCCATGTTAATTCTGTAAACAGTCAAGCAGAATATTATCAGTTCATATTGTCAAATTTTTACGATCATTACCTGCGTTATATTGTTAGATATATTGTGCAACTTAAGTTTTTTTAAGACGCTGGGAACCTATTAAAATTGAATCTTGCCGATATTTTACTAATTTTGCAGAATTAACTTAGGCAATATAATGGAAAAGAAGAAAGTCTTATTTATTTCATCCGAAATTACCCCTTATCTTCCGGAAACCGAAATGTCGAAAAAAGCCAGATTTTTGCCACAGGGAATTCAGGAGCGGGGGAAAGAAATCAGGACTTTTATGCCAAGATACGGCAATGTTAACGAACGTCGAAACCAACTGCACGAAGTAATCCGGTTATCAGGAATGAACCTGATCATTGACGATACCGACCATCCTCTTATCATAAAAGTTGCTTCCATCCAATCGGCCCGAATGCAGGTTTATTTCATTGATAATGAAGATTATTTCCAAAGGAAACATACCATAAAAGACGCTCGGGGCAATGAATTTCCCGACAACGACGAAAGAGCTATTTTCTTTGCGCGAGGGGTTCTTGAAACTGTGATAAAACTACGGTGGGCGCCAGATTTAATTCATTGTCATGGATGGCTAACGGCTTTGATACCTCTGTACATAAAAAAGTCATATCACGACGACCCACTATTCGAAAATTCGAAGGTCGTCTATTCTGTTTATCACGATGATTTTAAGAATACACTGGACGCTACTTTTCGTACAAAACTAAAAATGAACAATATCGACGACGACGATTCCGAATTGGTTGATGAACCTACTTACGTGAATCTTAGTAAACTGGCAATCCAATTTTCAGATGCAGTAATACAGGGAAGTCCAAAAATTAACAGTGAAATAACAGAGTTTATTCAAACTTCTGAAAAATTATTCTTAGATTACCAATCTGAACATAGTTATATTGACGCATACAACAATCTCTACGATAAACTGCTGTAAAAGTCGAGATATATTGTTTTAACCCAGGCGAAAAATCAAACCCCAACAGTTTGATTTTTTGTTTTTATATAATAACCCTAAACTAAAGTTATATGTGTGGAATAGTAGGCTATATTGGAGAACAAAATGTATATCCAATTATAATTCAAGGACTTCAGCGATTAGAATATCGTGGATACGACTCGGCTGGTTTAGCAATATACAACAACGAGCTAAACGTTTATAAATGTAAAGGACGGGTTTCCGATCTCGAAAAGCATATTGAAAATGAGGATGTAACCGGCTGCATTGGCATTGGTCATACCCGTTGGGCAACACACGGCGAACCAAACGACCACAATGCCCACCCGCATACCTCAATGAATGGCGATTTCGTTTTGGTACACAATGGTATTATTGAAAATTATGCCGAAATTAAAGCTGACCTGGTAAAAAAAGGCTACACCTTTTATTCGGAAACCGACACCGAAGTTTTAGTTAACCTGATTGAATATTATTACAGAAATGCCGATGATGTTACTGCCGAGATTGCTGTTCGGCTTGCACTCTCGAAGGTTGTCGGGGCATACGGAATTGTAGTTTTATGTAAAAACGAAAAAGAACAATTAATTGCGGCCCGGAAAGGTAGCCCGCTGGTTATTGGGATTGGGAAAAATGAATACTTCATTGCCTCTGACGCTACTCCGATAATTAATTATACCGACAGCGTTATTTACCTCAACGACAAAGATGTAGCCATAATAAACAAAGATAGCCTTACCTTAAAGACAGTAGAAAACAATCCGGTAGCTTTTAAAATTACCAAAGTTGATTTAACGATTGGTGATTTAGAAAAAGGTGAGTTCGACCATTTTATGCTGAAAGAAATTTTCGAACAGCCCAAAACGATTGAGGATACATTTCGGGGACGTATTACTCCCGAACACACCGAAGTTGTGCTGGGCGGACTACTTGACGTTTTCCCCAAAATACTGAAAGCAAAAAGAATTATTATTATCGGGTGCGGAACTTCGTGGCATGCAGCATTGGTTGGCGAATACCTGATTGAAGAATATGCCCGCACTCCGGTTGAAGTTGAATATGCTTCCGAATTCCGGTACCGTAACCCTATTTTAGGCAGCGATGATGTAGTAATTGCAATCAGCCAAAGCGGAGAAACTGCCGACACACTGGCCGCCTTGCGAATGGCAAAAGAACGAGGCGCTACAATTTTGGGTATCTGCAACGTTGTGGGTTCGAGCATTGCCCGCGAAACCGATGGAGGCGTATATACCCACGCCGGAGTTGAAATTGGAGTTGCATCGACAAAAGCATTTACCGCACAGGTAACCGTTCTTACGTTGCTCGCCATAAAACTAGCCAAAGAAAAAGGGCAGATTTCGGCAGGATTGTATCTCGACCTTATTAAAGAAATAGCAGATATACCGGAAAAAGTAAAAGCTATACTGGTCAAACATCCACACATCAAAGAGGTTGCCTCAAAATATAAAGATGCAATAAATGCTCTTTATTTAGGGCGCGGCTATCTTTTCCCGGTAGCCCTGGAAGGAGCATTAAAGCTCAAGGAAATTTCGTATATGCACGCCGAAGGATATGCCGCAGGCGAGATGAAACACGGACCAATTGCTTTAGTTGACGACAATCTACCGGTGATTGTTGTTGCTGCCAAAGACCACTATTACGAAAAAATTGTGAGCAATATTCAGGAGGTAAAAGCCCGAAGAGGTAATATAATTGCTGTAGTTACCGAAGGCGATGATGGATTGAAAAACATGGTAAACGATTTGTTTGAAATTCCCAAGTCTCATCCGGCAGTTTCTCCGCTCCTGGCTATCATACCTTTGCAGTTATTCTCATATTATATAGCCGTAATGAGAGGCTGTGATGTCGATCAGCCGCGCAACCTGGCAAAATCGGTTACCGTTGAGTAGTTGAGAAAAAGATATTATTCCGAATTTCTACCGTTGGGATAAGGCGATTCAAGCCTTCTTCCACGGTATTCGAAGCGGTCAGCCATTTTATTCAGTATTTCGTTGGCTGTGGTTTCAACAGGTTTGTTTGTTACATTCAAAACGGTAAAGCCACCTTTTTCGAAAATAAAATTGGCATTTCTGATCTCCCGCACGACTTGTCGTTCATCAACATAACCTGTATTTTCAGTATTATTTATGCTGATTAATCGCTTCATCCGGTGAGCTATCAACTGGCTTGGGCTAATATTCAACCCAAAAACCCGATTTGAATCGATCTCGAACAATTCACTTGGAGGATCGATCCCATAAACTAATGGTATATTGGCAACTTTCCAGCCATACATGGCCAAATAAACGCTTAACGGCGTTTTGCCCGAACGGGAGACGCCGGTTAATACGATCTCAGCCTGATGTAATCTTTCCGGGCTTAAGCCATCGTCGTGACTTAAAGTGAACTCGATTGCATCAATCCTATCGAAATATTCCTGATTGATTTCGCGGTAAAGCCCGGGGTATTGCAACGACTGAATATTCAATCTTTCATCCAGGTAATCAGCAAGTTCTCCCATATAATCAATGCACTGCACTTCGTTTTCGTTACACAACTCGTTAAGGATTTGGCGTAGCTTACGATTAACCATTGTATGAACAATCAATCCATTTTCGGCTTTGACCTGAGCTACTACTCGTACCAGTTGCTGCTCTGTTGTTATGTCAGGAATGATAATAACCGGGACATTATTGTTGGGGTACTGAATGAGCAACGACTGGATCATGTTGTTCCCGGCCAAACCTTTGCCTCCTGAAATTACATATATTGAAGCTACCGGATTTTGTGTTAAACCTGACTTCATCTTTTGTTATTTTTTATTTTCGGAACTAAATACCTGAATAAGACCTTTGTGTATTAACCCAGCAACCATCAAAAAAGTTTTGCTATGGAGCATTTGTGCTGATTGTTTTTCTTAAATTGCTATCTTATTTTAACCAACTTAATAAACAAAAATAATACGATGCAATTTGTCGCTGATGAAAATCGATATTCAGAAATACCATATTATAAATGTGGAAAATGGGGTTTAAAATTACCGGCAGTCTCACTCGGGCTATGGCACAATTTCGGAGGAGTTGATGTATTTGAAAATGGCAGGGCAATGTGCCGCCGAGCATTCGACCTGGGAATTACGCATTTTGATTTAGCTAATAACTACGGTCCGCCTCCAGGGTCGGCTGAAGAAAATTTTGGCAAAATCATGAAACTGGACTTAGCTCCGTACCGGGACGAGCTGATAATATCGACAAAGGCCGGTTATTTAATGTGGCCCGGCCCCTATGGAGACTGGGGCAGCCGTAAGTACCTGCTTTCGAGCCTCGATCAAAGTTTGAAAAGAATGGGACTGGAATATGTTGACATATTTTACTCGCATCGACCTGATCCCAATACACCGCTCGAAGAAACAATGATGGCGCTTAACCAGGCCGTTCGGCAAGGAAAAGCGCTATACGTTGGATTATCAAATTATCCGGCTCCGTTAGCTGCTGAGGCATCGAAAATTCTCAAGCAACTCGGTACCCCATGCCTGATCCATCAACCGAAATATTCCATGTTCGAACGCTGGGTTGAAGATGGCCTTTTGAATGTACTGGAAAGAGAAGGAATTGGATGTATTCCGTTTTCTCCGCTTGCCCAGGGATTGTTAACCGATAAATACCTGAATGGAATTCCTGAAGGTTCGAGGGCCGCTAAATCATGGGGATTTTTGAAGCCTGAAATGGTGGCCCCGGCACTTGAAAAGGTAAAAAAACTGAATGAAATAGCCATAACCCGGGGACAAACACTTGCACAAATGGCTTTGGTTTGGTTGCTTAAAGATGTTCGCATAACATCGGTATTAATAGGTGCAAGTTCGGTTAAGCAGCTTAACGACAATGTAGCAGCATTAAAAAACATGAAGTTTAGCGCTGAAGAATTAAATTCCATCGAATTAATTCTTTCGGAAAGAGAAAATAACGAAGATGAATCGAGCGACCAAACGCCAAGTGAAACAAAGAAAGCCCAATCAAGGGCTGATTTTATAAAAAGTGTGGTTGCCCAAGAGGTAAAAACCATTGAAAATCGAAATCCATCGGAATCTCGAAGCGATTATTTGAAAAATATTGCTCAAAAATACAAGAGTCAGTAGTCGGGGAAAGAAGGAAAGTTCTTCTGCTACATCAGAAAAAATATACAATAGTGAAAACAAATAGAACAGCTTTAATAACCGGAGCCGCCAAGCGAATCGGAAAATCGATGGCAATTCACCTGGCAAGCCGGGGTTGGAACATAGCTATTCATTATAATTTATCGAAAACCGATGCAGAGAAGCTGCGAGATGAGTTGCAACAGCGCTATCCCAATCAGCAATTTGAAATTTTTAAAACCGACCTAAATTGGGTTCAAGATGTTGAAACGCTCATTGCTCAGGTTTCGGCGATATTTCCAAAGATCGACCTGCTTATCAATAATGCGTCTGTTTTTGAACCAGGTAAACTGGAGACGACCACTGTTGAATTACTGGAAAACCAGATCAACGTCAACTTCAAAGCTCCGCTTATTTTAATCAGGGATTTTGCCCAAACCTTTGGTTCAGGTACAATTATTAATTTTGCAGATACTCGCATAAGCACTAACCATTCGAGTTATGCCGCCTATACTCTTTCGAAAAAAGCGCTATGGGAACTTACCAAAATGGCAGCTACCGAATTTGGCCCGGACATCAGAGTAAACGCTATTGCCCCTGGGTTGAGCCTGCCTCCAGAAGAAAAGAACGATGATTACCTCTGGAAACTGGCGGATAAAATACCGATGAAAAAACCAGGCGGAGTTGATCCGATACTTAAAAGTATTGACTATGTAATTGACAACGAATATCTTACCGGACAAATACTATATTGCGACGGAGGAGAAAACCTGATTTAAATATCCCAAATCTTTAACAATGGCACTAATTCGCGTAAAAAACCTGTTACTAAGAACTTACATCGGATTCAATCCAGATGAAATTTCCAATATGCAGGATGTAATAATTAACATTGAGATCGAAGCTGATATTCCGGAAGAAGCGCTAACATCAGACGAACCTCTGGGCATTTACAACTATAAAACGATCACGAAACAAATAATAGCTTTGGTGCAGGAAAAAAGGTTTAAACTGCTTGAAGTACTTACCAAAAATATCCTCGACCTGATTATGAGCGATGACCGTGTAAGCCGGGCCCGCGTTGAAGTTGATAAACCCCACGCTCTACGATTTGCCGAATCTGTTTCATTTGAAATGGAGGCCGAACGATAAATAGCTGATAGTTAAATTTATACTTCCCAAAAATAGAGATGCAAATAAACAATTGTATTATAGGTATCGGTTCGAATATTGATGCCGAAAAAAACATAGCCCAGGCCCTTAATAACCTGGAAAATGAAGTAACTGTAATACAAATATCGGAAATGCTAAAGACCAAACCGATTGGCATTATCGACCAGCCTGACTTCACGAATGGCGCCATTAGGATAGAAACAGAAAAAAGCCTGGAAGAACTTAGATCGTCGCTAAAAATGATTGAAACCCGAATGGGGCGCGATCGGTCGCTACCTAAGTTTGGTCCCCGGATTATTGATCTGGATATTTTGATATGGAACAACCAGGTTATTGACCAGGATTATTTTACCCGGGATTTTCTTCGACATTTAGCATCCGAACTGGGATTTACCCTCTGATTTCATTATTTCGTTGTATTCGACACAACTTTTGCAGCATTTAAAGCGCTGAGAAACCGCCCAAAAACTCAGGCAATAATATCCTGAAATTTATTTTTAGGTATAGTTTCAATACCACCTGTATAAGTATAAATTCTATAGAAAAATGGGGACTGGTATCCAAAATGGCCCATTGTTAGAAATTATTTCCTCATTTGATAACTGAAAAGGGTCGTTTGATAATTCAGAAAAGAGCACCAATATCTTGTATATTAATAAGTAGTATATTTCGAAAAGTTTTTAAACCCGAAATATCGAGTGCAAAAACGAGCATAATTTTAACAACATAATCAAGAAGAAATACTGCCGTTAATCGTTATAGTTAAGTATAATTTATTGAATTGGATTGCTGAGAACTGTGCTAAAATTTATATGATTCTTTAATGCTTTGTTGGATGAAAAAACTAAATACTTACAATAGTCTTGTTATTCTTATCGCTCTTTTGGGAGTTTTCTTAAGTTCTTGTCAAAGAGACGAATTAATCGAAAAAGACTTTAATTTACATTACCTGGCGAGTCAAACCAAAGGAGATATTACCGTTGACAAAATAAAAACAAGTTTCAACTCGGTAGTTCCTAACTCTGGGAACTTACTCAGCGGAATCTTGCATTCTGACGTTGAAATCCAAAAAATAGTTTATAAAACTTCATTAAACGGAGTAGGCTTAAAAGCTTCAGGATTAGTCTGTTTCCCTAAAACTTCGGGCAATTACCCAATCCTCTCATTTCAAAACGGCACAAATACGCTACACAAAGATGCTCCAAGCGAAAATCCGAATAATGAAAACATTCAATTAATTGAAAGCCTTGCTTCTTCTGGGTTTATTGTAGTGATTCCTGACTATATCGGGTTCGGAGAATCAAGTACTACACCGCATCCTTATCTCGATGCCAAGTCGTCAACACAAAGTATTCTTGATTTGATCCGTGCCGCCCGCGAACTAAGTAAAGATGAAAAAATTGTAGCTAAGCCAACAAATGATTTGTTCATTTTTGGTTATTCTCAAGGTGGCTGGGCTACTCTACAGTTACAAAAAGCTATTGAAAAAGAGTATTCTTCTGAATTCAACCTTATTGCAAGTTCGTGCGGAGCAGGACCATACTCACTTGAATACATGACCAACTATATTATCAACGAAAATACTTATCCGGCACCATATTTATTAGCCTATATGGTTGATTCATACACTAAAATTGGCTCAATATCGAATCCGGCAAGCGATTTTTTCCAGGCTCCTTACGCTGATAAAATACCAACATTATTCGACGGATTACATTCGGCAAATGAGATTAACGCTCAGCTAACAACTCAAATAGACGCTTTGTTAACGCCCGAATTCAGAAGCAGTTATTTAACCAGTGTTAAGTATTCTGCATTCAGAAGCACAATCAATTCGAACAGTGTACAACCCTGGAGCGTTTCAACCCCGACAAAACTTTTTCACGGAACAGCTGATACCGATATTCCACTAGGAGTAAGTCAAAGAATGCTTGCCAATTTTCAGGTTAAAGACCCTGCAAACAGTTCGAAAATTGAGCTGGTTACAATTCCTTTAGCCGATCATACAACAGCAATTCCAGTTGTTGCCATCGAAACCTTAAACTGGTTTCTCCAGCTGAAAAAATAACTACTCTGAATAAATGTGTACGCTATTCTGCGCACTTGGAAGATAATTGACTCCAAACCAACAGATCAGCAACACCAGAAAAGCCAGGGCCAACACACTCATGGCTTTTTTGTGCTCCAACGGATGGCGAAACCGATAATGAATGTAAATAAGGTAAAACATCCAGGTAATAAAAGCCCAGGTTTCCTTGGGATCCCAGGTCCAATAATGGCCCCACGCCTCTTTCGCCCAAAGCGCGCCAAAAAGCAATCCGAAAGTTAAAAATGAAAAACCCAGGTAAACCAAGTTGTCGGCCATTTGAATAGATCCCTTCACCGTTTTTTCGTTGGCTACAACAAACAGGTTGCGCAAAGCCACAACCGACGACGCTCCCAACATGGCATAAGCAAAAATATAAACGATAACGTGCGGAACAAACCACGGGCTTTGCAGAGCTGGCATCAACGTTTTGTCGTAATTCTCAGGATGCTGCAAATTGACAATAAGAAATATCAGCGCTAAACCCAGGCTATAGCTCACCAACCATTTATATTTCCACCTGTAAAATGAAATCAATCCTATTGTCGAAAGAAAAATGGCATACCACAAACGTGTTTCGCCCAACGTTCGCATTGGAGGACGCTGAAGATACATCCATAGAAGAATTACAAACACGAACAAAACAAGTGTTCCGGCCAACGACAAAGCAGCTGCTACCTGGTTCATTATTTTCTTCCCTGAAGTGAAAAATAAGCCAGAGGCTACCAGCCAACAGCCAATAGTTATTGCTGCAAAAACAGGAAATTCAATCCACATGTTCAGACCCTCCAGATTTAGGTTTACCAGTTACAAAAAGAAAAGCCGCACCTCCCATCATCAGGAAAATGCCAAAGTAAACAACAGGTAACCACGGGTCGCGCACCAGTTCCAGTACGCTCAAGTTCGACCAGCGTCCCATTTCTTTATTGTAGCCAAGCTGGTAAACTGTCCATCCATCAATCTCAACGGGTCGATTAACTTCAATTGTTGCCATTAAACTCGTGCCACTTTGAGTCTGAATACTTAAGTCGGAACTAAATTTGCGCGGCTCAGCCGGAAGCATGACCAGCGAATATTTGCTATTGAGTTTCAACGCCTCAGGCTGATGCGCATAACTTCCGCTGCAAATCCACCCAACAATCTCCCTGTTATTTTCATTGTCGTTTACTTTTACTTTGGCCGAAGGTGCAGCTCCCGGCTCATTTACCGGGAAATAGGCATCGCCAACTTTCCCTGAAGTTTCAAGAAACTGCTCGACAACAACGTGAAAACTGAGCAAATTAAAGTCATTGCCTTCGAGTGATTCGAATTGAGTTTTACCATTGTGCTCAACAAGTTGCCCCGACTGGTTATCGACAATAGTTACTTTAGGTCGAAATTCGTCGATATGAAATTTGATAAGCTGAACGGCGATTGGCATTTCCACAGTTTTGCCCGACGCATCAGTAGCCTTCCACTCCGGTTGCTTTTCGTAGCAATTCATTGAAAGCCGCTGCATATCGCTATGGCCCAACGCTGTTGAAAATAGCACCAGAAACAAACCAAAATGATTCAGGAAAAACCCGATATTCTTCAAGCTAAATGGAGTAAGCCGCTTTAGTGTAACCACTCCTAAAAGCACAAGCAAGTAAATATTGATGAGGATAAATGGCCAGGAATGCACCAGGTGTGTCAGTCCGAAAAGCTGCAAAACAGCAAATTGCGGCTCAACATCCTGTTTTACAAAGCCCATTAGTAAAACTAGAAATGTAAACCCCAAAATAGCAGGCAAGGCAGCCTTTACACTACCCAGCCATTTAATTACCGGGTGCTTTTGCCAAAGTACAAATGCAACCACGATAACTGCAATAAAAAGCAAACCCGAAAGCAAATTCCAGGGAAAACCGGCAAAACGCAAAATTACACCACCACTAACAGACTGAATTACAAACCCCAGTAAAAGGACAACACAAGTAACTATTGTTCCGTCACGATATGTCCATCGCGGCTTCACAACCTTAAGGTTACTCTCCTCTCCCATAATTATTTATTCGTAGTTGAAAATTCACAAAAACAGATGAGAAATGTACATTTTCAAATGACTAAGATTCGGCTAAAAATGCTTTAATGGTGCTATAAATGCCTTGCTGATCCAATCCAAAATCGCGGTAAAGCTCTTCAGTAGTTCCTTGATCTATAAATTGATCAGGAATTCCGATACGGACCAATTGCAAATTGTAGTGATGATCGGCCATAAACTCAGCGACAGCACTACCAAAACCTCCCTGCAAAACACCATCTTCGGCAGTAACTACTTTCCTGAATTTGCTAAATACATCATGCAGCGCCTTTTCATCCAACGGCTTCACATACCTCATGTCGAAATGTGAAGCAGAAATGCCCTCTTTCTGAAGCATTTTTATTGCACGGGCTACCTGTACGCCAATTGTACCAATAGAAAGAATGGCAATATCATTACCTTCAGTTAAACGCCGACTCTGTCCAACTGGTATTAATTCCATCGGTTTGTTCCAGTCTATCATTGTTCCGCAACCGCGTGGGTAACGGATGGAGAATGGGCCGTAATTCTCGTGTTGCGCTGTGAACATGAGGTTGCGCAATTCAACTTCGTCCATTGGGGCTGAAACAATCATGTTTGGGATGGAGCGCATATAAGCCAGGTCGAAAACACCGTGATGTGTAGCTCCATCTGCGCCAACCAGACCGCCACGGTCGAGGCAGAAAACAACATGCAGGTTCTGGATGGCTACATCGTGAATTACCTGATCGTAGGCGCGCTGCATGAATGTTGAGTATATATTGCAAAACGGAAGCAATCCCTGAATTGCCAATCCGGCGGAGAATGTAACAGCATGTTGTTCGGCAATGCCCACATCAAAAACCCGTTCGGGCATTTTCTCCATCATCAGGTTGAGCGAACATCCGGTTGGCATGGCTGGCGTGATTGCCACGATTTTATCGTTTTTCTCGGCTAATTCAATAATAGTGTGCCCAAATACATTCTGAAACTTAGGCGGTTTGTTCACCTTGCAATCGCAGTCGAGAATTTCGCCCGTAACTTTGTCAAATTTCCCAGGAGCATGGAATTCGGTTTGATTGAGTTCTGCCTGTTTAAAACCTTTCCCTTTTTTGGTGACCACATGCAGAAGCTTTGGCCCATGTATATTTTTCAGGCTTTCCAGCACTTCGGCCAGGTAAACAACATTGTGCCCGTCAACAGGCCCGAAATACCTGAAACCCATTCCCTCGAACAGGTTCGACTGCCTGAGCAGCATGGATTTGAACGCATTTTCGGTTTTCTGAACCAGGCGACGGGCTTTGGGACCAAAGCCGTTCAGTTTTCCCAGCCCGTCCCAAATATCTTTCTTTAACTTATTGTAGGTTTGCGATTTGGTAATATTCAGCAAATAGTTGCTCATTCCGCCAACATTTGGGTCGATGGCCATATTGTTGTCATTCAGGATAACAAGCAAATCCGATTTATTAACAGCGGCGTTGTTCAATCCTTCGAAAGCCATTCCTCCGGTCATAGATCCGTCGCCAATAACTGCAACGATCTTGCGGTCTTTTTCATTTTTCATGTTGGCAGCAACGGCCATTCCAAGGGCTGCCGAAATGGAAGTGCTTGAGTGCCCAACGCCAAAAGCGTCGTAAATACTTTCTGAGGGTTTTGGAAACCCGCTGATGCCCTTGTATTTCCGGTTAGTATGAAAAACATTTTTGCGGCCTGTGAGTATTTTATGGGCGTAAGCCTGATGCCCAACATCCCAAACAAGCAAATCGTAAGGAGTTTTGAATGTATAGTGCAGGGCAACCGTGAGCTCAACTACACCAAGGCTCGAACCAAAATGACCCGGATTATGCGATACTTCTTCCACAATAAAATCGCGTAACTCTCTGCAAACTTGTGGCAACTCATCCGGTTTTAGCTTCCTTAAATCTGACGGATCATTGATTTGATCTAGTAATTTCCCCGTGCTCTCCTCCATCAACATTCAAATTTGAATCCAAATATACAACACTTCATAAATCCTGAAAAGTTATTAATCAACGTTTCTTTCCCGTCTTAGTTCGGTATGGTCAACCCAATAATTTATATCCTTCAACAAAACATTGATAAAAACCATGCAAAGTTCTATATTTACCTGACTAAAAACACGAGCTATGAACAAATTATTATCAGCTTTCGCATTTTTATTTCTCTTTTCCTGTGTTTCGTCCAAGAAATTTAACCAACTAAACGGGAATTACCAGGATTGTCAGAAAACAGTACAATCGTTGAAAGAACAGGTTCAATCCCTGGAAACGAGAAATACAGAACTACAAAGCAAAGTAAACAAGCAGCTAAAAGATATTGAACAACTTACCGGCAATTTAAAAGAAACCGCACAAAGCCTGGAAGAAACCAAATCGGCCAACGACCGGTTGAAACAATTTAATGCCGACCTCGAAAAGCAATTGAGCAGTTTAAAAACCGGGAGTTCGGAAGAAATTAACCGGTTGATGAGTAAGCTTCAGGAAGCCCAGGCTGACATTCAAAAACGAGAAGAAACTTTAGCTCAGCGAACTCAGCGCCTTCAGGAACTGGAAGAAATCCTGAGACAAAAGGATGAAGCCGTAAAGCAGCTTAAACAAAAGGTTATGGATGCGTTACTTGGGTTCAATAATAAGGGTTTGACCATTCAGGAAAAGAACGGGAAAGTTTACGTTTCGCTTGACGAACAACTGCTTTTTAAAACCGGACAGTGGGTCGTTGATCCGAAAGGACAGCAAGCCCTTGCCAATTTGGCCGACGTGCTGGCTCAAAATCCCGATATTAATGTAATGGTTGAGGGGCACACCGATAATGTTCCGATGAAAGGCTCGGGCGAGGTGAAAGATAACTGGGACTTGAGCGTTGTACGTGCAACAGCCGTAACCAAAATACTCCTGAAGAATAAAGACATTGATCCAAAGCGAATTACTTCTGCCGGGCATGGAGAATTCTTCCCGATTGACGATGCAAATACACCTGAAGCAAGGCAAAAAAACCGCCGTACCGAAATTATTCTCACACCAAAACTCGACGAATTATTTAAAATACTGGAAAGCAATTGATTAAAATCTATCGCAAATCAATTTCACCTGGCAAGTAGTCGGTTTCATGCGACAACTTGCCAAGTATAAGTAGCAACTCGTGAACTTCAGGTAACATTTTTTCAACTTTAGGCGGCGTTTAAATCGTTGGGGGTGAATATCCGAAGAGTTTCGGTGTCGGTTGAATAGTTTCTCGTTTAGCGTAAATGAGCTCGGGGCCCTGAACAAGCTGATAAGTTTGCATTACCTAAAATTGATTTCCCGCGCGAAATCAATTAACCCGCTGTTGTTTCCCAATTAATTACTAATTTTAGCCGCTCAAAATTTCGCAGAAAACTATGAATTTTTTATTTATAATTCTTTCGATTAGAGGCTTTTTAACTACAGTTGGAATACTGGTTATTGTTTATTATGCCCTGAAATTTTTGGGGCGATTGCTTTTCCCTATTGTTGTTAAAAAAGCTGTAAACAACATTCAGGAACGCCAAACGCAATATCAACGGCAATATCAGCGACAAAAGGCTGAAGGACAGGTCACTGTTGAAAACAATCAACAGCAACAATCAAGACGAAACAATACGGAAGGCGAATATGTTGATTTTGAAGAAATAGAATAAGAAAAAAGGAAAGAGTCATTAGTCTTCAGGATTTTTCCCAATGAGTAATGACTTTCTCCGGTTAACTAAAATAAACAATCATCAATAATAAATAATCAATCAGATCATGGCTCAGGAAGATGTATTTAAGAAACTGGTCGCACATTGTAAAGAATATGGATTCGTATTCCAGTCGAGTGAAATTTACGATGGGTTAGGCGCAGTTTACGACTACGGACAAAACGGTGTTGAACTGAAAAACAACATCAAAAAATATTGGTGGGACTCGATGGTTCTGCTGCACGAAAATGTAGTGGGTATCGATTCGGCTATTTTTATGCACCCAACCATTTGGAAAGCATCAGGCCATGTCGATGCATTTAACGACCCGCTGATTGACAACCGCGACTCGAAAAAACGTTACCGTGCCGATGTTTTGATAGAAGAACAACTGGCTAAATACGAAGATAAAATCAACAAGGAAGTTGAAAAAGCGCAGAAACGCTTTGGCGAAGCTTTCGACGAAAAGCAATTCCGCGAAACCAATGGTCGTGTTCTGGAAAACCAAGCCAAATGGAATAACCTTCAGGATCGGTACGTGAAAGCCTTGAACGACTCGAACCTCGAAGAACTTCGCCAGATTATTCTCGATGAAGAGATTGTTTGCCCAATTTCGGGAACCCGCAACTGGACTGAGGTTCGTCAGTTCAACCTCATGTTTGCTACTGAAATGGGCTCAACTTCAGATGGAGCTTTGAAGGTTTACCTTCGCCCGGAAACGGCACAGGGTATTTTCGTTAACTACCTGAATGTGCAGAAAACCGGTCGCATGAAAATCCCGTTTGGTATTGCCCAGATTGGAAAAGCGTTCCGCAACGAAATTGTGGCTCGCCAGTTCATTTTCCGTATGCGCGAGTTCGAACAAATGGAAATGCAGTTCTTTGTGCGCCCTGGCAGCGAATTGGATTGGTTCGAAAAATGGAAGGAAACCCGCATGAAATGGCACCAGGCATTGGGTTTTGGCTCCGAAAATTACCGTTTCCATGTACACGATAAACTGGCTCACTATGCCAATGCCGCCGTTGACGTGGAATTCCGTTTCCCGTTTGGCTTCAAGGAAGTGGAAGGAATCCATTCGCGCACTGATTTCGATTTATCGCAGCACCAGCAATATTCAGGAAAGAAAATCACGTATTTCGATCCTGAACTGAACGAATCGTATGTGCCTTATGTGATCGAAACGTCGATTGGAGTTGATCGCATGTTCCTGCAAATTATGGCTGCATCGTATGCTGAAGAAGAAGTTTCGAGCGAAGACGGCAAAAAAGATACCCGCGTGGTACTGCGCATTCCGGCGCCTTTGGCACCAATCAAATTAGCCGTGATGCCTCTGGTGAAGAAAGATGGTCTTCCTGAAATTGCCCGCCAGATTATCGACGATTTGAAATTTGATTTTAATTGCCAGTACGACGAAAAAGATTCGATTGGCAAACGTTACCGCCGCCAGGATGCCATTGGTACACCGTTCTGCGTGACCATTGACCACCAGACAGCAGAAGACAATACCGTAACCATCCGTTACCGCGACACCATGACTCAGGACCGTGTAGCAATCAGCGACTTGAAAAGCATCATTTCAGGAGAAGTTAGCCTGAAGAAGCTGTTTGGGAAATAGTAAGTTCTGATCTTTTAGATATTTGTGAATCCGGCGCCTGAAAAACGCCGGATTCTTTGTTTTCGTCCGGATCTTTTGCGAGGAAGCTGATTGCAATGACAGATTCTGACTTGAATGTGTTGCAAATGATATTTTTTGTGAATTTACGGAAATACGTCAGCTTATAAATTGTAAGCATTTCGTTAATTTTTCATTTCAATTGCAATAAATAATTGATTCTTAAATTGTTTCATCCGCTTTACAATTTCTTAACAATCAGAAAAAGAGGCAAATCATTTTTAGCAGTGCTGTAAAACATACCACTTTTAAATTGTAAGCAAATCGTCTCCGAATTATCGTAAAGAGAAGTTACCACACACTAAACTTTCAAATTGCTTCAAAACTGCACTTTTTACTTTTGAATTTCTCCACGCCTTGTTTTGCATAATAAAAACATGACGTTTGAGCTATTTTCAGGAACAAAAACGATACTAGATTTGCAGCGTCAACCAAGGAAAACAGAAACAATAACAATTTAAAATCTGAAAGAAATGAAAACGAAAAATTTGTTTGTTCAAGTGGTGTTAATAGTTTTTACGATGATTTCTATTAACGTTTGGGCTGGTAACGAGGATACATTCAATTCAAATTACAAGATTTCCCCCGATCTTAATTTTACTCCTACTGCCAGTTTCCAAAAAAGTTGGGAAATTGCTTATGGCGAAGCAAAAACTCCGGTTCATGTTTACATGAAAGAGACTAAAAAAGGTCAGGAGTACATTGTTCGCTCCAAGTATTTCGAGGTAAAATATGTGAATGGTGCCAATGGCTTTGGTGTTAAAACAGTCAGTTCTGCGGAAAGCACGGTGAGCGAATCGTTGAATACTGCCGTTTTGAATTCAAAAAGCCTTGAAGGCCAGAAATGTATCAGCCCAAGTGCGGTGGCAGAAGATCATGTTTTGGAAATGATCGCCAGCTATCTGCCCGACTTAATCAATGAGCAATACAACAGCATCCTGGATTAATCAAATAGATTAAAGGTTATGAAGCCGTCTCAAGCAATTGGGGCGGCTTTTTGTTTTGGCAAATATCCTGCTTCTTTCAAATACATTATCTTTACAGCAGAGATCAACCGAATGAAAAAAGTTTTAATCATTACCTATTACTGGCCGCCATCGGGCGGTGCTGGCGTTCAGCGTTGGCTGAAGTTTGCCAAGTATTTGCCTGAGTTTGGATGGCAACCCGTTGTTTTAACTGTCGATCCTGAATTTGCCAGTTACCCGCAGCGTGACGAAAGCCTTTCATCCGAGATTGGAGCCGATTGTCTGGTGTATAAAACGAAAAGCTTCGAGCTTTACAATTTATACAAGCTCATTTCCGGGAAAAAGGAGGTTCCGTATGGCGGTTTTGCCAACGAATCGAAAGAGAGCCTTTTGCAGAAAGCTTCCAAATTTCTGCGTGGAAATTTCCTCTTGCCCGATCCACGAAAAGGCTGGAACAAATATGCCCTGAAAAAAGCCATCGAACTGATTCTGGAATTTGACATTGATACAGTTGTGACGACGAGTCCGCCGCATTCGACCCAGCTCATTGGGCTGGCGCTGAAAAGGAGGTTTAAAACCATTCGCTGGGTGGCCGATTTGCGCGATCCGTGGACCGACATTTATTATTACAACCAGTTTAAACACACCGCACTTGCCCGTAAAATCGATCGGGATTACGAACGAAAAGTGGTTGAAAATGCAGATATGCTGATTTCGGTGAGCGAAGATGTGAAACGCATTTTTGCAGATAAAAGCACTCAACCCATCGCCGAAAAAACGGTAGTTATCCCGAATGGCTTCGACTCCGAAGATTTCAGGGTGGGCGAACTTCTCCAGGAAAATAAAAAGGTAATTACTTATACCGGAACCATTTCGGAAGCTTATGATGTTGATAGCTTGCTGGCTGCATTGCTTCAGCTGAGCGGCGAATGGAATGAGAAGCTTCTGATTCGGTTTGTAGGCAAAGTTCCGTCAACAATAGCTTTCCGGTTCCGGGAGACCGGATTCGAGGTGGAGTTGGTGGGCTATGTCGATCACCCGAAATCCATCGAGTATTTGTTTCGGTCGGATTTGTTGTTGCTGGTTATCCCGAAAGTGGCCAACAACAAGGGAATTTTGACGGGCAAATTTTTCGAGTACCTGGCGGCACAAAAACCTGTTCTGGCTATTGGTCCTGTGGACGGCGATTTGGCTCAAATTATTGCAGAAACCGGTTGTGGGGAACTATTTGACTATGCCGATTCTGAAGGAATGAAGCAATTTATCATTCAGAAATTGACTCGGGATAAAACGCATGTAAATTCGGAAAAAGCCTATCGATATTCGAGAAAAGAATTAACCCGAAAACTGGCAGAGAACCTCAAAATTACAGTGGGTTAATTAAAAAACGAGAGAAATAGTTTGATTGGCCAGGAGTTCACCTTTCTTATCCTGTGGTAGGGTATTGGATCGGCACCATAAGCCCTCCGGTTTTCTTCAATGTTCTCGATTACGCTTCCTTCGAAATCGAATTCAGTCAACCCCAGGTTTTTGTTTGCGTAATTTATGGCTTCCCATACCAAGAGAGCCCCGGCACCACTGTTGCGTAAAGCAGGGTCTTCACCAATCAGGTGTACATAAGCAGTAACGCGGTCGTAAGTTAAATACAGCGCCGAATGGGCTTTGCCTTGGTCGTCAATAGCAAAAAATATTGTTCGCGCGTTGTTGTCGGCAAATGCCTTATCCATTCTGACCAGGTTAGACAGACTATATCCTATTTTCTTGTCTTGTCGTTCAAACGACATTTTATTTAGCCGGTAAAAGGCTTCAATGTCGTTATTTATTTCAACTTTAACCAATTGCGAAGCCTTTCTGATTTTATTCCTGACAGAGCTTTTAAAGTTGGAGAAAACTTCGTCCAGGTTCGAAATATCCTGTAATACATACGTGTACATTGTTTGCTGGGTAAAACCTTTCCAGAAAAATGGCAGCCAATTGATAAAGCTCCGATGGAATCTTACATTGAAATACTTAACGTTTGGTAACGAACCGATTAACTCCCCAACTATCTTCTTTTCGAGGCCGCCCCTACTTACCTTTTTCATCTTTTCGGGTATTACCAGCAAAACCCCCATAAAGGGTGTTATTTTAGGCATACCTATTTTTTTACCTACCAATGATATTTCATTCCAATAATATGGGAATACCCCGTAAACCTGCTCGTTTTCAACATAAAGAGCTACTTCCCAGTTATTTTCACCACAAGCACAGTTTAAATACCAATCGTTAAAATAAACAGGCAGGTTTTCGTACGACCGGCAAAAGCGGGCATATAAGATTTTATCTTTTACGATCATATTCAAAGAGTATTTTGTTGAGAAAAAGCAACTTAAACTGAAGGTAAACCGGACAAAGTCCTAGTTTAATAACACTTTTACGAGCAGCAATATTTCCTGAAACGGTATCAATAAAGACATTGCCAACTTGTTGAAGTCTAGCCCAATTAACAAGATAATAAGCTATTGCGGGATATAAATTTTGGCCTCTGAATTTTTCGACTGTATAACATTCGAATATGCGTGCACTGTTAGGAGGTATATTAAAAGAGAAAAACCTGATTGACTTTTTTATATTCCTATTCAACCCAATCCAACCATACGCAGCCAATTCCTCCCCTTTATATATTGAGATACCGTATGCACCCTTTTTATAAAACTTTCCCAACTGATTAGATTTTTTATTCCCCCGAATAGTATAAATATCATTCAAAATATGTTCGTTCGCAACCCGAAAGTTAAAGCATTGGTCTATAGCAATATGATTTAACAAAGTATCTTCAGTGGCCACAAAAACATCTATTATTAGTAGTCCTATCCCTTTGTTTAATATAAATTCACTCAGCATTTTTATTATCTTCATTTTTTACAGCCATTTTGAATATAATGCGATTTTGCCACTTTTGACTTTAAATCACAAGTTTAAACAACCTGCTTCGGAAACCTCATAAGGAGATGACGTTTTAACTTTGCTTTCATAGAGATAGCCCATTATTTTTTTGTACTCCTTTAAAAGCGGGCCAAATTTATAGTCAGTAAAACTGGTATTGTGCCACAATAGTGAAAGGGTACAGTTGTAGTTATGTTTTTCGAAAAAGCCGATAACTTTCTCGCTTATAGCTTCCACGGGTATTTTCATGTAACCGAACAATGTAGTATCCATGACATGAAGGGGCATTTCGACAAAGTCAAAAGGTTTGTTTTTGCTTATGTCGAAGGGTTGAAAAGGCTTTCCATACGAATTTCGGAAACCATACCTTTCGGCGAAACCAAGGCTACAGTCTAATTGTAACTGCGAGTCGGATATCCGGGGCCAATCGTCCCAAGTCCTGAATTTCAGGAAATGATACCGGTTGAATGTTGTTTTTAGGTTGCTTCTTTGCAATTCGTCGTCAATACCCATTGTGCTGCACGATTTGTGCAAACCGTTATGTGATCCTGAATTGGAAACCATATTTACTAACCGCTGCTCCTTTCGAAGGTCGTAATCGGCATTTATAACCCCATCCCGGCTCTTCCCTTTGTTTACCAGCCAAAAAAAAGTTGAATAAACATCGTATTCGCCGTTTATTTTTATCACTCTATCAATGTTTTTCCAGTGATGCTCTTTCATTAATTCATGTACAATTAGTTTAAGAACAACGAATGGATTCATCTTTTTTAGCGCCCAAAACCCATCCTGAAAAAAAGAACCATAAATCGAGTCAATGTCGTGCGAAATAAAAAGAGTGGTTTTCGACTGCCTGGGGCTTAACCCATTACTTTTCATGAAAAGGTCGATCTCTTGTTGCACCAGGTTTTCTTCAACCCTATCGAACCGGTATTGATAGGAAGCGTCGTACTTAAACCGTCCGTAGTGGTCGAACGCAGATTCTTCGGCAGTCAGTTCCTGGCAACAGTTAACCATATAAAAAATAGTGGCGGCAATGTCTTTATTGCCTTTTTCGTCAAAAATTGCGGGTTCCCGACTGAAATAATTGTTTTTGGCCGGGTTTAACTGGCGGCTGGCCAACTCCTTGTAAAACATAAGGCAGATGGGTTGCGACCTTTCATCAGAATGATCCCATATCACTTGGGCATGATTAGGACTATCAAGGAATTTAATTTGAATATCTTGGTTCTTTTCAATCAGTTTTACGACATATCTGACTGGATAATAATAGTCTGTGTTCTCTTTTATATAGACTTCAATTCCCATTTTTGCAGTTATTGGCCTAAATCATTTGAGAAAAAACTTTAGTTCCAATCAGTTTCCCGTAATTAAGATTCATTGAAGTTTTGTCGTAATGTAATTTTACGATTTCAAACCCATTTCTTAATAGTTTTTCCATAACCCCCTCAATGGTAAATCTATTATCTTTTAAATCATGGAATTCCATCGATATAGTTGTGATTTTGTCAAAAACAGAATCAGGTGTATTATAAAGTATTGAATATTCCGCGCCTTCACAATCCATTTTCAGGAAATCAATTACTTCAAGGTCAAGTTCAGAAACCAGTTCTTCCAATGTCTTAACATCAACCTCTTCAAAATCTGCATGTTCCTTAGTTAGTAAATAATTATCAACAATCGAATGGTTTGGATTTTGTCCGTGATAAAGTTTTGAAATGCCACTTTTGTCCCCAATAGCACAATTGTGACAGTTAATATTGGTTATTTTACAATCAGATATATTTTTCCTAAGCCTACTAAAATTTTCCTTATTGGGCTCTACTGCAATTATCCTTGAACCTTTATCAAGGTTATTACTTGCAAATATGGAGAAAAAGCCAAAGTGCGCACCAATGTCAACTACGGTAACGTGCCTGTAGAAAGGAAAGTAGTCGGAATACTCTCTGTTCTGAAATATATCCTGAAATATCCCCAGACCCTCTTTATTTAGTTCATAGCTCAATGTCAGATTATTGATTTTGCACAAATCGGTAAATAACCTTTTCTTACCTTTAACTAATCTTAATATATTATTAATCATGCGTTTAAATGAGTGATTTTCGATGGATTTAAAAATTCGAATCTAAATCATATAAAACACAAAAATAAGATAGTACAGGAACAAAAGTTCTAATTTTTGAATAAACATTTTTTAATCGCCAATATTTGTAGTTGAATTACTTGACCATCTCCCCAAAAATGAGTTGAACAAATGCTACAATCCAGTCATATCAAGGATTTAAAGATGTTTATAAATAAGGGAAGCTGGATTAAAAAGGCAATCTTTATTGTGCAAAAAAAAGCAAATAATCGCTAATACCTGGCTCATTTCAAAAGTATTAGCAAAACGGGTACAGAGCAAGATTAGTCGTCATTTTCTCAAGCTTGAGGGTCAATTAACAAAACCAAAAGCCAGTTGTGTCTGTGAGATGACTACCCGAATATTAAAGACCGGTACTGTATTGGTCAATAAATTAGCCACTGGCATTTGCGATACGATATCGGTTAGCCAAACAACAAAGCGTTTTCAGAACCATTATAACAAAGAAGTTTTTTTCATGAAGTTGTTCCGGAGACATATCAGTAATGTGAAAAGCAAAATCTGTCATGGGGACTATATCCTGTTCGATGGCTCTGATATTCAAAAGAAATTTGTCAAAAGGATATCGAAAAGTCAGAAATACCAGTTGGTTTATGAATGTGGCGCGATAAAAGTTCAAAATAAAATCAAGGGCAAGATATATGATCTCTGGCTTGTTGTCACCAAGAGAACCAATGGCGGTTATTGCTGGTTCTTGACACGTTCCTCTAAAGAAAGTCTTGTCGGAGTAATTAAAGAAGCATTTAGCGCTAATGGCTTCAGGTGTAAAATTGAAGGGTACCACTGGCATCTCAAATAACGCTACAACCTGAAAGATATCCAGGTCAAAACATTCGAAGGGATACAAAACATGTTGGAAATACTAACCATAACTATGAGCATTATCTTCTCATTGCTGCTCAATAGGTTATTATTTGCAAGTGGAGTAAAAACACCGAACAAAAATGTATGTATGAACTGTACAATTTCATTTACTACAAAATCAGGACGATAATAAGAGTTTTACTGGCAAATATAACACCAAGGGCTTTCCCTCCTCAACTCGATCCTTATCCAAACAGCTGACAGTTAATCCTTTTGCTAAATTTTGAAAATTGAAAACGGGAGATGGCCAATTTGATTGAATATAAGATAGTATTTTAGAAGGACTTATTTCACATTTCCAGAGTGTACAAATCAACCATGTACTTGTCTCAACTTGGGAACCTTCTTTTTTCGTTAACGAGATAATACTCTATTCCTATTTTCAAAACGGTCGTTAATAAATTTTCGGGAATTACCAAATTAAGTTTGTTCTGATTTGGTAAAAACCACACCAATATCATACTGTTAAAATGCCGCTTTTTTGCACGAATTGCACTCCTGGCTCAATGAATGACAGGGTTTCTTGCATGAAATGAATTACAACATATTTCTATATGTTGTATAACATTGTTTATAAAGGGTTACCTTTTGCCTGTTTTCAGAATTAATTAATACAAAAGTTTACATTTGTTTCTGCTAAGTTATTTTTCACTCTGAATTGCATCGTATGACATCTAAATTTATCCTTCTCTCGAATTCAGGTAATTACCTTAAAAACAGGCTATTAAAAACCATTGTATATCGCCGTAAAGGTCAAAATTCAGAGCGTTTTCATTTCTTTATCTTTAAACCAAAAACTGAATTTGTCGGTTTTAAAAAATATTATTATATTTCTTAAACTATGATCACTATGAGTTTGTGTGTAATGTTTTTGATCAACCAGATCGTATAATATTGAGCAAAAGCCCTGCCCGGTGTACCAGACCAGGCAGGACTAAAAAATAATTATTAACCGGGGCCTTGCCCCAAAAAACGTTTAAAAGTATGAAAAAACCTTTATTTATTGCAATCTGCCTATTGCTGTTTTCGTGCTTATCCATTTCTTTATTTGCCCAGAGTTTAACCTCTGGATTAGTATCGGTATGGGAGTTTAACGAAACCTCTGGCACAAGTGTTGCCGACGCTTATGGCAGCAACAATGGAACTGTTAATGGGGCTACAATCAATCAGGTTGGAAAAATTGGGCAATGTATCCAGTTTAATGGCACAAGCAGTTACGTTTCAATACCCAATTCCGCATCTTTAAATCCAAACAGTCAGGATTTTTCGGTAAATGCCTGGGTTAAATGGGAAGGTTCTGCTTTGAGCGGAGCGGTAGCTATATTTATGGCAAAAGGAGAGTATGTTTCAAGTGGAAGTGAATTCCAATTTACGCTTCGCGGTGGAGGTGGTGCTGATTATAAAAATGGGTTTTATTTTCGGTTACGAACATCAGATGGCACATTAAACACGATTGGCTGTACAACCGACCAAACCAGTATTGTTGGTAACGGGAGCTGGCACATGTTAACAGCTGTTGTGGACGAAGGATCAAGTGTTGAAGGCCGTATATTTCTCGATGGGACCGAGGTTGGGAGCTTAGCTTCTATTACGGCACTCGTTAACAATACAAGTGACCTACATTTTGGTGAATATGCCAATGCTACCTATTTCCCGGGAAAAATTGATCAACCTGCTGTTTGGAACAGGGCATTAACCGCCTCTGAAATACAAACTTTATATAACTCCGGGAATGGATTAGTCTATTCTCAATCGGCTTCCACCTTAAACGGGGGAACTATTACTATCGGAACATCCGCCGTTTCACTGGGCAGCAGCCCAGGCTCATTTACCAGTTTAGCCGCTGCTTCGGGAGGTACCGGTTCTTACGCCTACCAGTGGCAGCAATCGTCCGACAACATCACATGGACGAGCATTGGCGGACAAACAGCTGCTACCTATACCGTTCCGACACTTACCACTATGACCTATTACCGACGTATGGTAACCAGCGGCAGTTATACAGGCTACTCGAATGCAATTAAAATAGTGGTAATCTTAAGTGGCGGAACAATCAGCATAGGAACAACCTCGGTAGCATCGGGCAGCAGTCCCGGCACATTTGCCAATGCAAGCTCGCCATCGGGCGGCACGGGCAGCTTCAATTACAGGTGGGAGCAATCGACCGACAACTCCACCTGGACCAACATCCCCTCAGAATCAGCAGCTACCTGTACCGTTCCGGCGCTCACCGCTTCAACCTATTTCCGCCGGATGGTACTTTCGGGAGGTTACTTTGCCTATTCAAATACCGTATTAATAACAGTTACCACTGCAACCTTAAGCGGAGGAACGATTTCAATCGGGACAAGCTCCGTTTCACCGGGTAGTAGCCCGGGCACATTTACCAGTTCTGCCGCTGCTTCGGGAGGTACCGGCTCCTACTCGTACCAGTGGCAGCAATCGGCCGACAACTCCACCTGGACCACCATCAGCGGGCAAACAGCTGCTAACTATACCGTTCCGGGGCTTACCACGACAACCTATTATCGAAGAATGGTAACCTCGGGCAGTTATACAGCCTACTCAAATACAGTTACAATAACGGTAACTGCAACCTTAAGCGGAGGAACGATTTCAATCGGGACAAGCTCCGTTTCACCGGGTAGTAGCCCGGGCACATTTACCAGTTCTGCCGCTGCTTCGGGAGGTACCGGCTCCTACTCGTACCAGTGGCAGCAATCGGCCGACAACTCCACCTGGACCAACATCAGCGGGCAAACAGCTGCTACCTATACCGTTCCTGCGCTTACCACGACAACCTATTATCGAAGAATGGTAACCTCGGGCAGTTATACAGCCTACTCAAATACAGTTACAATAACGATAACCTTAAGTGGCGGAACAATCAGCATAGGAACAACCTCTGTTTCATCAGGCAGCAGCCCGGGATCATTTACCAGTTCTGCCGCAGCTTCTGGAGGTACAGGTTCTTACTCCTACCAGTGGCAGCAATCGGCTGACAACTCCACCTGGACCACCATCAGCGGGCAAACAGCTGCTAACTATACCGTTACGGGGCTTACCACGACAACCTATTATCGAAGAATGGTAACCTCGGGCAGTTATACAGCCTACTCAAACACAGTTACAATAACGGTAACTGCAACCTTAAGCGGAGGAACGATTTCAATCGGGACAAGCTCCGTTTCATCAGGCAGCAGCCCGGGTACATTTACCAGTTCTGCCGCTGCTTCGGGAGGTACAGGCTCTTTCTCGTACCAGTGGCAGCAATCGGCCGACAACTCCACCTGGATCGCCATCAGCGGGCAAACAGCTGCTACCTATACCGTTCCGGGGCTTACCACGACAACCTATTATCGAAGAATGGTAACCTCGGGCAGTTATACAGCATACTCAAACACAGTTACAATAACGGTAACTGCAACCTTAAGCGGAGGAACGATTTCAATCGGGACAAGCTCCGTTTCATCAGGCAGCAGCCCGGGCACATTTACCAGTTCTGCCGCTGCTTCAGGAGGTACTGGCACTTATTCTTACCAATGGCAGCAATCTTCAGATAATACCAACTGGAATACGATCAGCGGAGCAACGGCTACAACCTATACAGTACCATCACTTACAGCTGCCACATATTATCGAAGAATGGTCAGCAGTGGAAGTGCAACGGCTTATTCAAATACGGTAGCAATTACAGTAAACTCATCTGGAGGAGCAGTAACCTCTGTCAATGGTTTAACCGGAGCAGTTTCTCTGGGGCTTGCTATTAGTGGCTATACATTAAGCATTTCTGGAGGCAATTCGGTAACTTTACCTTCTTCGGGCGGTTCGAGCCAATGGACAACCAATTCAAATGGAAGCATCCAATTTTCTGCCGGGAATGTTGGAATAGGAAGCAGCACATCTGGAATAGCCCGCAACCTGCTGGTTAATGGAAATATCTATGCCAAAGAGATATTGGTATCAACAACAATTTCAGCACCTGATTATGTTTTTGAAAAAGGCTACCGTGTTTTACCACTGGACGAACTGAACCAATATCTGGAGACCCACAAACACCTGCCTGAAATTCCTTCGGCCAAAGAAATGGAAACCGATGGAGTTGAACTCTCAAAGATGAACCTGCTTTTGCTCAAAAAAGTGGAGGAAATGACCCTGTACATCATCCAGCTCGAAAAACGGGTAAAAGATCTGGAAAAATAAAAAGAAGCCAGCCTCCCCTAAATCCCCTCCCAAGGAGGGGACTTGAAGAAGAACCAGTACAGCGCGGTTTTAAGCCCTCACCTTCGGGGAGGGTTCGGGAGGGGCTTTGGGATAAATATCCAACAAAAAATAAGAAACGATTATGAAACGATTGTATTTGATATTCATATTTCTTTTCGAAGGGATCCTGGTATTTTCGCAACCCCCGCAAACGTTCCTGTGGGGGGTGAAAGCCGGTGGCTCCGGCGACGATAAAGTGGCCGGTATTACTTCTTCGGGCAACAATTATTACATTACCGGGGTATTCGAAAACCGGTTCTCATCGGGAAACCAGTCAACGCCACAGGGTGTTACTGCCGGTATTTATATTGCAAAACTCGACAATAAAGGCAACACCGGCTGGCTGCAAACCTTAACCGGCGACCCTGCCAATAATGCCTCCCGCATAACTTCGGCTGCCGAAAATATACTGGTAGCTGGTACTTCCCGCGGAACAATCACCGCCGAAAAAAACACGTTTACTTCCGGCGGACAGGCCCTGTTTGTCAGCTCGTGGAACGACAAGGGAAAGATTCAGTGGCTGTGGCAATACCCCTTCAAAGGGTTTGCCACCCTCGATGTGCTTGAAAACACCAAACAGGGATCCATCCTCACCGGTGGTATGTTCCAGGGACTGCTTACCCCTGCCGGGTTCGAACAAAACAGCGCTTCCGACAAGAGGGCTTACCTGCTGATGCTCTCTGCCGAAGGCAAACCCCAAAAACTATGGGTATCATCCGGGAAAGGAAGCCACCGGCTGGTTTCGGCAGCAACAGCCGGCGATGGTAACCGTTTCCTGCTTTTCAGCATTACCGGCGATTTTGGTTTCGGGGGTATCCCCGCCAGGGAAACCCCGGGGCTAATGGAACACGGCCTGGCCCTGGTTAAAACCAACGCTTCGGGCGAAGCCCTGTGGATTAAATATATTCCGGGTACAGCTTACCTCGAAGGCATTAAAGTACTGGCCATGCCCTCGGGAAACCCGCTGGTTTGCGCCAATTATACCGGGAAAGTTACTCTTAACGACACCATCATGGAACCCAACGGTTATATGGCTTCGGCTTTGTGGCTGTTTTCGGCTGACGGAACCCTGAGAAAAAACCATACCCTTTCGAGCCCTGTTACCGTAAGGGCCCTCGACGCTATGCCGGCCCCCAACGGGAACATCCTGGTTACGGGTTATTTCAGGCAGGAATATACTTCCCCGAAAGGATCCGTGAAATCGAAACTGTCCTTCGGCGACATCCTGCTGCTGCAAACCGATACCCTCCTGGCCCAGGTGTGGCACGACGAGCCCGGGGAAGATGCCTTCAGCTTCGGGAAAGCGTTTACTCTTGACCAAACAGGCAATATTATTTTAACCGGGGCTTTCAGCGGTAAACTCGACCTGCGCGGACAAAGGCTCGAATCGGCCGGGGACAACGACATCCTGGTGGCCAGATATTACAACTGTTTACAGAAAAAAGCTTCGATTACCGGGAACAACATGCTGTGCGAAGGCGGAAAAACAACACTCTCGGTTTCGGGCGACTACAATACATACCTCTGGAACGGGCAGTGGGGGCAGGCTTCGCTGACCGTTGACAAACCGGGTGTATATTCCGTGCTGGCCTACGATAAATCGGGTTGTGCCGCTGCCGACACCATTCAGGTCAAATCTATCCAAAAAAGCAGTTTAGGGCTGCCAGAGTGCATCACGGTAAGCCCCGGGCAACCGGTATTGCTCTCCCCAACCGAAGGGTTCAGCGCCTACCTGTGGAACGACGGGCAAACCACCCCACAGCGCGAAGTGACTTACTGCGAAAAATGCGACTCGCTGTTCCTCGCACTGCGGGCCTTATCGGAGCAAGGGTGCGAAGCCCGCGACTCCGTACTGGTTAAATTTATGCATACACCGCCAGCGGGTTCTGCATCAAAAAATACCAATACCGGCATTTTAAGCTTCATCCGGGTAAAAACATGGCCCAACCCGGTCAACGATAAACTCTACTGGAATGTCAACCAAAGCGGCAGCTTCTTCATCTCTCTTTTCGACGAAAAAGGAACCTCGGTTTATCAACGCAACCTGAAGAACTACCTCCAGGACAGCTCTCAGTCAATCGATATGGCCGCCATGACCAGCGGGGTTTACCTGCTGAACATTACCAACGGCAATACAACCCTTAATTTCAAAATTGTAAAGCAATGAGAATAATGAAACAATGAACCTCCTCCCTGCCTCTCTCCATTTTGGAGAGAGGTAAAAGGCTAACAGGAAATATTGAATAACCAATATCGAATAATCAATGGAAAATAAGAAATATACAATCACAAATAAAATCAGGATATTACATGTCATGATCCTGATCGGGTGCATGACCTGGGCCTGTTTTAGCGCCACGGCCCAAACCACCCTGGCCACAACCGAGGTTTATACCGGCAAAGCCGATGTAACGGCCTCGCAGTGGGTAAAGCTCTCGCCCGGCTTCAGGGCTGTAAACGGATCCAGCGTCCACGTTTTTATCAGTGCCGAAGCGGCATCCTACACTCCCATAGCAAATAACCCAACTACCGGGGGAACAGTAACTGCCGGTACGCCCGGCTCCTCGTACAACTACATACGCACCCAAACACTGCGCGACCCGGTAACTTCCGAAGCCAGCATTACCGGTTCAGCACGGGTGGAGACCATTGCCTATTTCGACGGCCTGGGACGCCCGGTACAAACGGTTACCGTGCAGGGATCGCCCGCCAAAGCCGACATGATCGAAGGAATTGAATACGACGCTTTCGGGCGCGACTTCTGTCATTACCTGCCCTTTGCAAAAGCCGGTAACAACGGGGCGTACCTTGCCAATGCCCAAACAGCGGTGCAGAGCTACTACAGCACTACTACGCCCATTGTCGGGCACGAATCAACCTCTTCGCCCTGGAACAAAACTTTGTATGAAGCATCGCCCCTGAACCGCGTCACCGGAACTTCGGGACCGGGGGCCTGGGAAGCCAAACCCACCTCGGTAGGTTACCAAACCAATACCGCGGCAATCGCCCACTGGGATGCAGCTAAAAACGCCATTTCCTTCGCGGCCAATTCGCTGTACGTAACCGAAACAACCGACGAGGACGGCAACCGTACCCGCGAGTTTAAAGACAAGCTGGGCCAGGTGGTGCGAAAGGAAAGTTACGACGGAACGGCCTGGTTACGTACAGCCTACGTCTATGACGATTTCGGGCAACTGGTAATTGTCGTACCGCCCAAGGCTGCCTCGGCATCCGATGCCGAACTGTGCTACTATTACGCCTACGACCAGCGCCACCGTATGACAATGAAAGACCTGCCCGGCGCCGAACCGGTTTACATGGTCTATGACAACCGCGACCGGCTGGCGCTCTCGCAGGACGGGGTGCAACGCCCGGCCAACAAATGGTCGTTCTCCAAATACGATCAGTTCAACCGTCCGGTGATGACCGGCGAAATGGTGATTGCCGGTACCCCGCGATGCCATCGCCACACAGTTTGCCAGTTTTTCCGGCACCTTGTACGAAACTACCGGCACTACACTTTATGGCTATACCAGCCAAAGCTTTCCTGCTGCATACAACAGCTCAATTACAACAGACAATGTTCTGGCTGCAACGTATTACGACAACTATGACTTTCTTTCGGGAACCGATTATGCTTATCAGTCGAACATGGCTGGAGAACCAGCTTCCCGTTCAGTCAAAACCAAAGGGCTGGTTACCGGCAGCCGTACTAAAGTACTGGCGGGAGGCGAAACACTGGCCAAACCAATGGCCCTTACCGTAAACTACTACGACGATTACGGACGGCTGGTGCAGACCGTGGGCCGACAACCATTTTGAAGATACCAGCAAAGAGGTTACACATACGGCCTGCAACTTTGCCGGGCAGCCTGTAAAAACGGTTACCGAGCACCGCAAGGGAAATGCCTCTTACCAGCAAACCCTGGTAACCTCACTGGCTTACGACCACCAGGGACGTTTGCTCACTACCAAAATGAAAATAAACTCCGACAACGAGTTTACGCTCGCTTCGCTCAAATACAACGAACTGGGCGAAGTTATTGCCCGTTACCTGCACGGCGACGCCTCGGGAAACAACTTCAACCAGCAGGTTGACTATACCTACAACCCCAAGGGATGGCTGCGTACCCTGAACACCCGGGAAACCTGGGCAACGATTTGATGGCCCTCGATCTGCGTTACAACAGTCCCCAAACGGGCACTTCGCTGGGCGGTGCTGCGCTGTTCAACGGAAACATCAGCCAGATGATGTGGGGCCACATCCTCCGCACAAGGACAGGCCGGAACTCCCGCCGGGTACGGTTTTACTTACGGACGGACTAAACCGCCTGCGCTCGGCTGCTTATGCCGATGGTGCCAGCTACACCTCTTCCGCAGGAAAATTTAGTACCACCTACTCCTACGACGATAACGGCAATATAAAAACCCTCACACGTAACCTCGACGGCGCACAGGTGGACAACCTTACCTACACCTACCTTAAGGGTATTTACAACAATCCGGATGGCGGTAACCGGCTCGGCAGCGTAACCGACAACATACCCAACGTTACCCTCAAACCCGAGGGGCTACAAAGCGGCCAGCGGTAACTACGAATACGACAACAACGGCAACATGACCAAAGACATCTCCAAAGGCTTTATCATTACCTACAACTCCCTGAACCTGCCACAACTGGTGAGTTCGTCGGTTACCGATTATGCCCGTTACACCTACGATGCCGCGGGCACCAAACTGGCCAAAACCGTCGTGACCAATGGCACGGCAGAAAACATCTTAAACTACCGTTATTCAGGGCATATTTTTTGTACGAAGGCAAAGAAAATCTGACTTTAACCAGTATATTTACTCCCGAGGGCCGCATTGTGCCACAAAACAACGGTACTGCAATGAGCTACAGCTACGAGTATAACCTGAAAGACCATTTGGGAAACACACGCGTTACCTTTACAGGGCATGCCAATGGCCGCCCCGAGGTGAACCAGCTGACAAGCTACGACCCTTACGGGCTGGTGACCTCGCAAACCAGCTTCTACCCAACCGGTGCCTCCAAAAACAAGCTGCTCTACAACGGCAAGGAAATACAGGACGACGTGTTGGCTGGTACCAAAATCGACTGGTTCGATTACGGTGCTCGGTTCTATGACCCGGAAATCGGAAGGTGGCATAGTGTGGATCTTTTAGCCGAAAAAAACTATGATTATTCTCCTTATAATTATGTAGGCAGTAATCCAATAAAGAGAGTTGACTTGTTGGGATTAGACTGGTACACCGACACTGATGGAACCTATCAATATGATCCTAATGTCAATAAGAACACCAAATTAAAAGATGGGCAAACTTATGTTGGTCGAACTTATCAGGTTAAAGATAAGAATGGGAAAACCACCATTTCTTACCGTAGAGATGGGAGCATACAATATATTAATGATGGAGATGCTATTGAGAGGGTTAAAACAAATGCAGAGCGCAATGATAGAGAGCAACTTTGTGTTATAAATGAGAAAGGAGCATTAGTTCTACCCGAATACAAAAATACTAGAGAACATGCTTATGTCGAGGAATATGGTTATTCAATTATCGATGGGAAATTAGCAGATCCAATGACTGAAAGAATCTATGATTTTTTAGCTACTATACATTCACATAATCATGATCCAATGGCAGATAATACGCCAAGTACATATACTGGGAAAGGATATGGAGATTTAGGCTATATGGCAGAACACGCCCCTGGTAAACTATTTATGACAATAGGACATAATGGAGGAATTTATGGATATGTTGGAAAGTATAATTCTAAAGGGATTCCAGAATATCGCGATACTGGCATTAATCAAATCACAAATTATGAGGCTGCAAGAAAAACCGGATTAATAGCCATTCTAAAATTCAATCAACCAGCTTTGACAAAACTCGTAAATTCAATAAAATGATGAAACACATAGTTTTTATATTATTCCTACTGACTTATGAATTTGTATTTTCACAATGTATGGAAACAAAACCAATATTGATGATTAATCGCAAGGTACAATTTGAGAATAAATTGGTCGTTCAAGTGTTAGATTCATTTATGCTTGATAGTAATTCAAATTATCAATATGAAATTTTTTGGGATCGGATTCATCCATTCTATACGATTTTTACGTTCCAGGCCATTAATCTTTCGGATACAACACATAGGCAGCCATATCTGTATTTCTTTTTCAAAGGGAGAAAAATAAATCTATTCTCTGGCATCGAAGGTTGTTTTGCTGACGACAGTTTGAGAAACTCTATGTTTACTAACAGAATAGTTAAAAAAAGATGGAATCTAGTATTAAAATGGGATACAGTAAAAATATTCAAAAACAATTCTATCCCTCCATTTGATCCATTGACAGAGCCTGCTCCAGTTAAATTCAGTTTACCAGAAAATAAAAGTAGATGGAGGAAATAGTAAAATTTTCTCGCCAATTGGGATATGTAAAGACCCACGTTTCTTGGTATACCCCTCTTCGGGATATACAAAAGCTCGCAACCGCTAGTGCCAATTTGTAATTGGCACTTATTAGCCCGGGATTTTTAATCCTGTAAAATGTCTGAACAATGATTTTCAGGATTAAAGGATGGGCAGGATAAGAAGCAAGGGCTTCCACTAAATCCCCTCCGCAAGAGGGGACTTAAAGAGGCGCAACGCGGAGGATGGTTCTTTTGAAGCGGGTTGGGGATATTGGTTACGAGCCCCCTCTAAATCTCCCCCGAAGGGTGAGACTTAAAAAGGAGCGGTGCGAAGGATGGTTCTACTGAAATGACGTCCGTATAGGTTTCACCCGGCGGGTGAAACCTATACTATGCCGGGCCACTAAAACCGGCAATACTTACAAAAGCCTCAACCCATATTGGGTTAAGCCCTTCTCGCCTCAGGCGGGATAGGGTTTGGCGGGGCTTTCAACACACACAACAATTAAAGCTTATACAAAAATGAAACGATATGTATTGAATTTGATAAATAAACTTCTTGTTATTGGTCAGAACAGTAAACTAACCAATAACAAAATTAGCCTCAGGATGACTTATGGAATTGCAACCACGTTTATAGTTTTAAGCATAACATACAGTGCAAAGGCTCAGCCAAATTTAGCATCTTTTCCTTCGCCAGAGGCTGCTGAGCTGGGTAAATACGGTCAGGTTCCCGTGTCGTATTTTAATGGATTACCCGAAATAGCGATTCCTATATATACGGTAAAATGCAAAGATATTGATTTACCCATCTCGTTATCATATTATGCCATCCGGAAATAAACCAGACCAGCATCCGTCATGGGTTGGTTTAGGTTGGAATTTAAACTGTGGAGGCATGATTACAAGGATAGTGAATACCCTGAGAGATGAAATGAATACATACGATTGCCTCAAAGAAACAGGAATAGGATCAAGCAAAGACCCGGGATATTTTTATAGAGCCGATGAATTATCCGGCGATAATTGGTACACGGATTTATTGCCGAAATTAATTGGAGATGATTATTCCTATTATACTCTTGATCCTGAGCCTGATGAATTTATGTTTAATTTCTGTGGGCATTCAGGTAGTTTCTGGTTTGTATATGAAAATGGTGGTATGCAGGTTAAAGTCAAAAGCAAAGATGGTGAAATTATAAAAGTTGAACCAATACTCTTCCCTGGAACAGTTGACTATCCAATTTTTGAGGATGCGCCATCTAAGGATATGTATAAGTTCGAAATTTATAAAACATTTCAAAAATTTAAAGTAACCACACGTGATGGATTTATTTACGATTTCGGGGGGGATATTTCTAACATAGATTTTACAACCAATAATGGAATAGCAGTATCGTCTTCATGGCATTTAACGAAAATAACATCTCCTTTAGGGAGTTATATTAATCTTGAATATAAAAAAGGAGGTGATGTAGTAATCCAAAACAAATCGAAGTATTTTAACGAAACACATAGCCCACAGGATAATTCTAATTTTTGTTATTTAAGCCGTAATACTGATAATGACGGTTATTCACTAACAATGATAAACCCCAAATACTTGTCAAAAATTGTTACATCAACAGGTCAAACATTAAACTTTATAACTGCAAAATCGATTGAACTAGGTTATAATTGGAATGGATTTTATTCAAGATATTCTGCTATTTGCGATGGATTAGTCAAGAATGTTGATTTTATTGATAGGTTTCAATGGAATTCAGATTTAGAAAAGGTTAACTACTACTTAAAATTGGATAGAATTGAAATTGAAGATTTGAAAAATATCAATTTCTTTTATTCTAATTCTGCAACTCAACGGTTACGTTTATCAGGACTTAGTACTACGCCAAAGAATTCTATTCCACAGAACATCAACGATGTGGCAAATCAGCAAAAATACACCTTTGGGTATAATACTTCATTTTTACCGGATTATAATTCGTGCCAAACAGATAACTGGGGCTATTACAACGGTAAAGATTTCTTCTCTGTAGATTATTCTGGATTATACAATTTCCGAAGTGCTGATTTGACATTCTGTAAATCGGAAGTTTTAGAAAAGATAACATATCCAACAGGCGGGGCTACAGAATTTGATTATGAGTTGAATCAATATTCAAGAAGAGTTAAGGGCCTGGAATTAAATAATCAATCCTTTACACTATCCAACGAAGAAGGCTTTGGCGGAGGCCTGCGAATTAAGACAATAACCCAATTTTACGATTCATCTGATCTTACAAAAAAAATAACCAAAAGTTATTTGTATCAAAATACTGACGGTTCTTCCAGTGGCATTTTGTCGGGGAAACCTGTGTATTTGTTGGAGGGGAAGAAACACGTTGAATACCACATTAGTGATTGGAGTGGTTTATTCCATTGGGCAGCCAATGCCAACTATGATATGATATATTCTTTTAGATCACAGCATTTGTTACTCCCCCTGTCTACAACAAACGGAAATCATGTGACTTATTCCCGGGTTACCGAACAAGAATCGGATGGGAGCAATACTGTATATACATATACTAACCATGATGAATATCCAGACGAAGAGCCATTACAAGTAGACTCGAATATCGATGAAATTTTACTAAATAGTTTTACTTCAAAAGAGTTGGAGAGGGGATTGTTGAAAAATGTAAGCACTTATAATTCAAATCATGATCTTGTAAAAGAAGTTGAATTCAAATATAATGATGAACCAAACCGGTATAACAGTTTTGTCAGAACAATCAATAAATTTTTTATTAACGGGTGTAATGTTTATTTGTTCAGAAATTCAGCCTGTAAGATATATACGTTTTATCCCTACCTAAAATCAAAAAAGAAACAGTTTACGATACAAGTGGAAATAATCCTGTAAGTCAAACATTTGATTATTATTATAATAGCAGCAACAATCTTTTAACCAGAAAAAGTACACTTAGGAGCGATGATGTTTCGGTTGTTACCCAAACAAAATACCCTACTGACATCAATACTGGCAATTACCCTTCGATGTCCAACCTCAACATGCTCAACTACCCTATTGAAGAAACGACTTCGGTAAACGGCAATGTTACGGGCAGCAAGTTGACCACCTACAAAGCTAATGGCAGCGGCTATGTGCCCGACAAGGTTTATTCGCTCGAAACAGCTACCCCACTGGCCAGCACCAGCTTTACAATATTTAATGGCACAACCAAAGATACGCACTATGGGCGGACTCCCGAATACAGTTTCGACAGTTACGATACCAGCAATGGTAACCCTTTAAAGGTGCTCGGCAAAAACGGAATTTACACCTATTACATCTGGGCTTACAACAAAACTTACCCGGTTGCCAAAATCGAGAGCTCGGTTAATACCACCGTCAACATTACCGTTGACGACGCCCGACTCAAAAAGACAACAGTTTATGCCGACATTCAGGCCGATGTTGCTTACCTGAAGGGATTATTTAATTCGTACCTTACCAACAAAGATTACCAGGTAACCATTTTCACCTACAAACCATTAGTGGGTATGACTTCGCAAACCGACCCTGCCGGAAGAACTACCTATTACGAGTACGACGACTTCGGACGGCTAAAACTAATGAAAGACCTGGCTGGAAATATCCTCAAAAAGTACGAGTACCACTATGCAGGGCAGTAAAAAGTCCAAAGCCTCTTTAAGACCCTTTTCGGGAGGGGTCTTAAAGAGGCCGGATGTATAGCACCCGATTTGATGGCCCTCGACTTGCGCTACAACAGTCCCCAAACGGGCACTTCGCTGGGCGCTTCGACCCTGTTCAACGGAAACATCAGCCAGATGATGTGGGCCACATCCTCCGCACAAGGACAGGCCGGAACTCCCGCCGGGTACGGTTTTACTTACGACGGCCTCAACCGCCTGCGCTCAGCTGCTTATGCTGACGGGATCGGATATACGGCCAATGCAGGGCGGTATAGCACAACATACTCCTACGACGATAACGGCAATATAAAAACCCTCACACGTAACCTCGACGGGAACCAGGTAGATAACCTCGGGTACACCTACTATTCGGGGGGCAACCGCTTACAAGCTGTGGCTGATAATGTCTCCAATGCTACCTACAAAGCCCTGGGATACAAGGCAGCCTCCGGAAATTACCTGTACGACAACAACGGAAACATGACTTACGACATCTCCAAAGGTTTTACCCTGACCTACAACTCCCTGAACCTGCCTCAACTGGTGAGTTCGTCGGTTACCGATTATGCCCGTTACACCTACGATGCCGCGGGCACCAAACTGGCCAAGACCGTCGTGACCAATGGCACGGCAGAAAACATCTTAAACTACCGTTATTCAGGCATATTTTTGTACGAAGGCAAAGAAAATCTGACTTTAACCAGTATATTTACTCCCGAGGGCCGCATTGTGCCACAAAACAACGGTACTGCAATGAGCTACAGCTACGAGTATAACCTGAAAGACCATTTGGGAAACACGCGCGTTACCTTTACAGGGCATGCCAATGGCCGCCCCGAGGTGAACCAGCTTACAAGCTACGACCCTTACGGGCTGGTGACCTCGCAAACCAGCTTCTACCCAACCGGTGCCTCCAAAAACAAACTGCTCTACAACGGCAAGGAAATACAGGACGACGTGTTGGCTGGTACCAAAATCGACTGGTTCGACTACGGTGCTCGGTTCTATGACCCGCAACTGGGAAGGTGGCATAGCGTGGATCCCAAAGCAGAACAATACTATTCTTGTAGTCCATATCACTTTTCTGCGAACAACCCCCTTGTATTTATTGACCTTGATGGACAATCTTATTATTATGGAGCCGATGGTACATTTCTTTTCCAAACCAATGACAAAAAAGATGATGTCTTATATTGGAATCAAAATAAGGAAAATCAGAGGCAGAATGAAAATGGAGACTGTGAAACTTATTATGGAGGATTTGATGCTTTGCAGCATAAAGGTAAAACTGTTCAAAATGGAGACCTTACATTACTTGCATCAACAGCTTATGGCGAATCATCTGAACAAAATGTAGCGGACGAGGTGTATGGTATATCTAATGCTATCGTAAATAATATGGATGCAAGGGGCAAAGATGCAACATTGCAAGGTACAATTAATGGATTTGCTTTTGCCGCTACTGATGGTAATGACAGAACAAACCAGTTTAATAATACTTCTGCAACAGACCGTAATGGTACCTTTATGCAAATGGCTATTGGGGGTGCTATTAATGCCCTTTCTGGTGGGTGTGATTATTCAAATGGAGCAACCCATTGGGCAGGTGTAGATATAGGTTCTTCAAAAGAAAAGAGAGCTACGGGAGGTTTATTGTTTACAGACCAAAGTCATGATATGTTTAATTTAGGAAGCAAAACTGCTACTGGAGCTCCTATTAGTACTTATTGGTATGATAAAAAAGGAAACGCAACATCCATTAGAGGCTCATATTCATACACTTGGCAAACAACTGCCATTTCTGGTGGCACAACATTTATGAAGAAGACAGATAAATTTATAAAGGCAACTGCAGCTCCCAGATATTAACCAGATATTAAAAAATTAAAGATATGAAGTTTTTACTAATGGTAATAATGATAAACATATTACCGACAGATACGTTTAAAATAGATTCTTTGCTAAAATGTCTAAATGTTTCGCAAAAAGTGACTTGCCAAATTGTCAAGGGTAAGTTTGAATATATACAAAGTGATGCTGAACAAAACATATACACAAGTATTTTTAAGTCAGATTCTTTAATATTGTTCCACACTCTTTATGGGGACACAAATATAAAAGATACTTTAGTAATAGGTGATAATATCATTGCTATTGATAATAAATATGATCCATTATCTATTGAGGTTGCCTATCTTAACTTCAAGGGAGAACATTATTTGTGCTTACTAGGCAAATCAGTATCTGCAAGTGGCTCCGGTGTTCAGGTAAGTTTTTATACTCTTTTAAAGATGAAAGGTAAAAAGGTGGTTCAATCGTATTTCTTTCAAAGCCGTTTCGGAGATTTTTTAAATGTTGGGGATTTTAACAATGACAATAAATTAGATTACATTAAAATTGTTAATGGAGATCAGCAGAACAAATACATTGCTAAATTGTATTCAGTAAAAACTGATTCTCCGGTAGAAAATAATAATCTTGTATTAGTCTATAACGGAAATGATTTTTTTAGCTTGTTAGAGGCCAATTGGTTTAAAAAGGTTGATTTGAACTGTATTATTAATCAACAAAATAAATGAATCCCCTACTCGTTGGAATGTGCAACCAATTGCGACTGCTAGTGCCAATTTGCAATTGGCACTTATTAGCCCGGGATTTTTAATCCTGTAAAATGTCTGAACAATGATTTTCAGGATTAAAGGATGGGCAGGATAAGAAGCAAGGGCTTCCACTAAATCCCCTCCGCAAGAGGGGACTTAAAGAGGCGCAACGCGGAGGATGGTTCTTTTGAAGCGGGTTGGGGATATTGGTTATTGGAAATTAATGACCAATGTAGAATTTCCAATATCGAATAACCCAATAGCGCAGAAGCCTCCCCCAACCCCTCCAAGGGAGGGGAGACAGGCCACCACAGCGCGAAGGATGGTTCTACTGAAATGACGTCCGTATAGGTTTCACCCGCCGGGTGAAACCTATACTAAGCCGGGCCAAAAACCGGCAATACTTACAAAAGCCTCAACTCACCAGGGTTTTAAGCCCTCTCTCGCCTGAGGCGAGACTGGGTCGTGCCGACCGCTCAGAGTCCTATCTATTAGCCACAGGTTTTTATTATTTATATCCTCCATGGTTTTGGAATAAAGATCCATCGTCCATTTATAAAACACCAAACAGAAAAACTCGCGCCATATTCTTCTCCTGTTTGGATGAAACTGATTGAATAAAAGATCATATTTTCTCTAAAAACATTTCTTTTTGCGATTGAAGTCATTCCACCTGGAAGTTCATGCTCATTTTCCTTCAGTTGTTTTACATCAGCTTTTCTTACTTCAAATGAGTCATATACTTCTAAATCATAAGATTCACCCACGTCAGAGTAGAAATTACTATAATAGTCATAATATTGTTTTGCAAATTCTTTTTTGAATATTTGCTTACAGTCATACAAGTTTGGTTGTGATTTTTCAAAAAGTGCATTAACATTTGTATCTGGATCAAGAAACCGTTTGAAGAAATCAAAGTCCCCATTAATGCTTTTCCTTTTACCTGTTAATATTTTTGATTTTGAACTTAAGGATTTAATTGACGTCTCTTTTAGAAAAGCTTCAATTTCAACATTAAGCCTTTCTGTTTTTATATCCTTAATTTTTAAGAATTCTGATATGTCATCAACAAACTTATCAATGTCGACTTTGGAATCTAGTCTCAATAATTGGTTACTATTATGTACAAAACCAATATTATCAAAATTTACTTCTCCGACCAACAAAGGATACACTTTCGCATTTGAAATCCACGAAGCACCCATTTCATTTAAACAGACTTCACTTGCTTTATAATCTATACTAATAAGTTGTATAATTATATCAGCTGATTTAATGTTCTCTTTTATCCATAGTTTAAAATCTTCTCCAGTTTTTGGTTTCGATGATTCAATTCCTGTACAATTGATATCATTGGGGCTAATATTTAAACCTAGTTTCAGAATCCTATCAACAAATGATTTTAGGATATCTTGATTCTTTGACGAATAACTTATAAATATTTTCATTTCCAAGTTGCGTTTTTAAACTTGTGGCCAACGTCTATGTACACGCATATTGCGGGTATATTCGTTATGTGCGTTTGTATTGTTTGTTTGAAAATAAGTTGCTTGTGAAATATCTGTATGAACAAGCTGGAGATATTGTCTCATATTTGCTTTGGTTTTAGGATCGAAGATTTTTGAGCATCAGAAGCTATAAGTCAAATATACATAAATCCCGCTAGATATTTAGGTTATCCAGCCTACTTTTTATTTGGTCGTAATATGCGTGTAAATCCCCCTCTATGCCTCGTCACCGATAGCGCCAAGACGAGGGGTAAGCTGCCAGTCGGTTTGTAACGACAGATTAGCAGGTGTATGGCATTGAAAAGCATTTCTTAACAGCAGCCAGAGGCTGTCTCAAAACAAATTTGAAGTTTTTAATTGCTTATAATTTGTAAGTAACGATAAAGCTGATACCCTGAAATCCCCTGAAGGGGACTTCAAAGCCGCCCCTTAGGGCAATGTCATATACTTAAGAACCCTTGACGGATGACAAATCCCGAAAGGGATTAAATATTAATCACCGGCGGTGAAGCCGTCGGGCTCAAAAGCGATAAAACATTGAACCCCTGGCCAGGGGTTCAACCTAACCGATGGTTCTCTTACAACGGGTTTACACCCGTCGTCATCAACATATAGCCCTATGCGGGCTTAACTAAATGACATTGCCCTTTAGGGGAGGTTTGGAGGAGTATAGTGAAGAGTCAGCTACAAAAAGAAAGTTCACAAAATGGAAATCCGACTTTTGAGACAGCCTCTTTTTAGCCAAGGATTTGTAATCCTTTTAATAACAGCGAAGCTCCCCATCCGGGTGGCTTCGTTTTTTAAACCTTTTGCTAACTTAGCCAAGCGTTCTTTGAAGTAGTGATCAGGGCTTTCCCCTTCGGGGGAACGGGAAGGGGGCTCTTACAGTTTCACCCGCTACTCGAAAATATGCCCGGAAAGGTGCGAATGCTGGTGGCCATTTGTCAGCCAAAACCAACAGGCAATTGCCGCCTATTAACTCAGGATTTACAATCCTTCTTATAAATTAAACCAAAGAGGCTGGCCAAAAAGTAAAATTGGACAGCCTCTTTTTTAGATTTAGATTTTCTCAAGCTTTATTTCCAGTTGGCTCATTTCGCCATTGCTCACATTCATAGTTACAGTTTGCTCTTTATAACCCGGCTTGGTAATCGTAACCTGGTATGTACCCTCCGCAAGAGTTCTTATCATAAAACCACCTTTGTCGGCTGTTTTCTTGGTCAAACCGCCGTTGCCATTCGTTGCTTTAAGTTTTGCCGATGTTCCGTTTGTTGAGAATTTTAATGTCACCGATTTTAAGGGTTCCCCGGTCGAAGCATCGGTTACAATACCTTTTACCGAAACACTGCCGCCACCGGTCATTATAAGTTTACGTGCAGCCTTGTAACTGTCATAAAAAACAACTTGGGTCAAACGAACAATTTCAACAGCCGTATCAATGTTTTCCAAAGCCGAATCTGCCGTTTTAAAGAGCGCGACAAGTTGCGCAGTCGATTGTTTTTTCTCTGTAATCCCTAATCTTGGTTTAGGTATAGCCGTATTAAACGCATTAATAGCATTTAATAAAGCTGTTTGGGTGGCTGCAGTAATGCCATAAGTTGCCAACGAAGCAACAATTGGCTGGGCACGGTCATAAATTCCTTGTGCAGCATCTTTCAGATTGGTACCTACACGGCGTTTCAGGTCGCTTTCACTGTAACTTACTTCGTTCAGCAGGATTTGATTGTTTGTAAACTTGGCATAAGCTGTAAGTTTTCGCGAGTTGTCAGCGGCAAGCGTAACAAGGGTTTGTTTCAACTGGCTTTTACTTCCCGCAATACCGGTTTTGTCGAAGTTTTGCAGTTCACCGCTTGCCTGAATTTGGGTAATCGCATTTTGAAAAGCGGTTTGATTTGTTGAGAAATTTGGTAACGAATTCAGAATTGTAGCATTGGCAATCATATAATCACGAACGACTAAATACATGCTCAATTTGCTTTCTTGATAATTGTTCATACTTTTTAATTTTTAAAGGGTTGGATAATGCGAATAAAGTATTTGTATAAATGAACTATCAGAATAACGTTGAGCAAGTTACGAAAATTATATAACACCATCAAAATTATTTTGCAAGACACCAGGGAAATCGCTTTTAAAAAATGTGCCGGGATTATTGAAAGAAAAGAATTGCTATTTTTCAAGTACTCACCCCATCGCACCTGCGGTACGCTCCCCTCTCTCGCGAGAAAGGAGAAATCCCGAGCTTTGCGAGGGAAGGGGTGAGTTCCTGAATATAAAAAAAGGTTGGCCCCATATAATGTTAAAAGCGATTTCCCTGTGCAAGGCACTTAATCGGCCATGTTTATCATCAAAATCGCTATGATTTCAATTAAAACTCGCATGATTGCCATTAATCGCTCTGTGATTGCCATTAATCGCGATATGATCGTCATCAATCGCCTTATGATTGCCATTAATCGCTCTGTGATTGCCATCAATCGCCATATGATCGTCATTAATCGCTCTGTGATTGCCATTAATCGCCATATGATCGTCATCAATCGCTATGTGATTGCCATTAATCGCTATGTGATTACTATTAATCGCTATGTGATCGTCATTAATCGCTATGTGATTGTCATTAATCGCTATGTGATTGTCATTAAAATCCGTTCGGGGAGCACTAAAATGTGTTCGCTTTAAATCAAATGCAAGGGTGCCCAATAAACGGCATAGAATCATACAATTGTTACAAAATAATTTATTATACTTACAACTACGATTCGATGTGATGTACAGGATCAAACAGAGTTTAAAACGAACAACATAATTATCCACAAGGATTTTAAGTCCTAAAAACTATTCAAGCTATGAAAACGCGTTTATTTGCTGCCATTGGGTTATTGCTTTTTTCTTGCAAATCAAGTGATTTGCCGGAACCGAATTTAACTTACGGATTGGTATCGGCATGGGAGCTTAACGAAACCTCCGGGACTGGCGTTGTGGACTCTTATGGCAGTAATCATGGAACTGTTAAAGGGGCTACAATCAATCAGGTTGGTAAAATTGGTCAATGTTTTCAATTTAATGGCGCAAACAGTTACGTTTCAATACCTCATTCTGCATCTTTAAATCCTAACGGCCAGGATTTTTCGGTAAATGTTTGGGTTAAATGGGAAGGTTCTCATTTGAGCAATAGCTTAGGAGGAGTAATGGAAAAAGGAGAGTATAAGCTGGATGGAAATGAATTCCAATTCATGGTTCGCGGTGGAGGTACCGTTGATTACGAAAATGGATTTTATTTTCGGCTACGAACATCAGCCGGCATAATAAATACAATATGTTGTACTACTGACCAAACCAGTATTGTTGGTGACTGGAGCTGGCACATGTTAACTGCCGTTGTTGACAAAGGGGCAAGCGTTGAAGGGCGAATATTTCTCGACGGAACAGAGGTGGGGTCTTTAGCTTCTATTACTGCGCTCGTTGATAATACAAGTGCATTAAATATTGGTAAATATGCCTATTACTATTTCCCTGGAAAAATTGATCAGCCTGCGGTTTGGAACAGGGCATTAACAGCTTCTGAAATCCAATATTTGTATAACTCTGGTAACGGATTAGCATTTTCACAATGGCAATAATCTCATTCTTCAGGGTATATCAAATAGATTGCAAATACCGGTTACCATTTGCAACTGTCACTTTCTAACCTAAAATTCTGAATCGTTCCTGATTATTAGCGAAGTTACCCTTTGAAGTGGCTTCGCTGTAAAATGGTAGCCATTGGTGAATAGGTTATTAAGCCTATCTTTTTTTTGAAATTTGTTGGGCTTTGGGGCGCTCTGTTAGCTATCTGCTCCCTCGTTTGGCTTTTGCCGAAATCCACTACCTTTGCAAGCCGGAGATATGGGTTATATTTATCCTGTCAGTTACAGTAAAGTTCAAGAGGAATGGGCAAAACTATTATTATAAATCGGGAATTATCGGATGCCGAAGTTCGCGAAGTGAAACAATTTGCTCAAGCAGGTTGGGCGGTTTATGCCTTCCCGGGGAACGAAATTGCCGGGGTTTCGCTAAAGATCGAAATCAGTCCCAACGAAAAACGGACAGTAAATTTCGAGATGATGGACGAGGTGCTGCGTTTCGGCGACCTTCGCGTGGACGAGACTACGCTGGCTCAACTGTTCAGCACCGATACTGCCAGTTTATGGCATTACCATAAATTCAGGGTTTACTTCGATGTTACCTCCCTAATGTACTTTCTGCGCCCGGTACAGCTCCAGTTTAGCGCTTTCGATGGCCACATCTGGTTTATGCCCAAAGCAGCAAAGCCCTTGCAAACACTGTTTTCCAATGTTGATTTTCGGTTTCCAATTACTCACGAAAAACTTTCGTATAATTTTACCGGCATATTTAAGTACCTGGTTTTATGCTCCTACCGGGTATTTAGACAATTCTTTTCGCTCAAAACAAAATCGTCATACTTAGTATATCTGACCGAAAACTACACCAAACTGCTTCATCCTGAAACCCTTCAACCCATCTGGGGAAATTCGCTTCTGGAGTACCTTGTTTTGAAACTCGACAAGCGTTTCGTGCTTCTTACCGAGGTGATAATGCCTAAATTGAAAGGAAAACCGGTGTTTAGGTTTCTTCCTGCTCAGGCGCGGAAAACATGGGGGCAATGCCAAAAAGTGTTCATCGAAAGTTTCATGGTTGCCGGCCTGCTGAGCCGCGAAGTCCGAAAATTAACCAGCGAAGCTAAGAAAACGCTGGAACCGTTATATGAAAAGACCTTTCGTACCGACCTTTCGGCTACGCAAAAACTCATCCTCGAAGTTTTTCGTTCCTATCATTCTTCGTCGGGCTACTACTTATTCAGGTATTTTGCCGCCCGAAAGTATCTTGCAAATTCGGGGTTAAAAGCAGTTATTGCATACGATGAGAACAGCCCAATGACCAAAACCATTTTAGATGCAGCAAAATTTCACGGTATAAAAACCATCGGGCTACAGCATGGTACGATGCACAACCTGCACCCAGCCTATTTATACACGCCCAACGACCGCAAAAACCGTGTAATGCCCGACTTGACACTTACCTGGGGAACTTACTGGGAAGATTTTCTGCTCGAAAAAGGCAACTATCCGGTAGGATCAGTCGTTTCGGTCGGACAAATACGTACAGACATTATCCCGGTACTGACCCTGCTGGAAAGTAATAAGCCCGGCACTGAACCCCGGATTCTATTTGCATCGCAGCCCCAGCGCGATCCGGAATTAAGGTATCGGGCAGCTTTTGATATGTTTACCGCAGCCGGCAACCTGCCTGGCACAAAACTGATCGTGAAACTCCATCCTCTTGAGTTCGGCGACACAGCCTATTATGCCGATATTGCTGCGAAAGCCGGGTGCAAAAATTATGTGATCAACAAAACTTCTGATCTGTACCAGTTGATTGCCTCGTGCGATGTGCTGATTACCTGTTTTTCGACGGTGGGCACCGAAACCGTTTATTTCCACAAGCCGTTGGTTATTCTCGATCATTTAAATCAGGACATTATGGGCTATGCGGCCGAAGGTGTTGCTTTCCAGGCGACCAATGCCGAAAGCCTGACTAAAATCCTTTCTGGAATTTTTAAGGGGACGATGCACATTGACCGGGCAAAATACGATAGCTTTATTCAGAAATACGCATTGCAAATTGACGGCAAAGTAGCCGAAAGGTGTATCAACGCAATTGTAGGTTGAAGAGACTTTGCCCTTTTCGCCTGAAGAATAATACGAACTAAATCAATAGATTTAAGTACCTGGAATAAAATATGAGACATTACTTTATTCCAAGCACTTAGCAAAGATATTCAATTAAGAAAACTACTGAAACTTCAGCCAATCGACCTCAACCGGCGAGTCTTTTGCCACAATAAACAGATTGTGTACACCCCGCGAAACTTTCGATACTTTGCCAACAACTGTTGTCCATTCCGTTGTTCTCGGAATTTTCACCTCCGAAACAATTGGGCCGTCGGGTTTATCCAGCCTGATTTGCACGGTTGCTCCGTTCGGCGATAAAACACTCAATTCTACTGATTTTAGTTTATCGGAACCAAATTTCACCGCATTGTACTGAACCCAGGCTCCCTTCTCCTGAAATTTCGTCCTCCATCCCTTGAACGTATTTGTCGAATCGAGGAAGGCCACCCGAATGCTTTTATCGCTTATCCGGCTGTAACGGTCGATTTGAATGGCTGAGTTAGCCGCAGTAATCCCCACTCCGCGATTGGTTGGCTTCACCTTGTGAATAGTACCATCGGTGTTGAAAAACAAACTGTCGATACACACCGCGCGGTTCTTATCGAACTTTGGCGAGTAGGCATCCTGATGGTAAAACAAATACCATTGGCTGTTGTACTGAACGATTGACTGATGGTTTGTCCAGCAATTCAGCGGCGACTCATCCATAATAACACCTGTCATTTTAAACGGACCCATCGGCGTATCGCCCATCGCATATTCCAGGCGCTCAATTTTATTTTCGACATGCGGAATTGTGAGGTAATATTTGCCGTCGCGCTCAAACAAAAACGGCCCTTCCTTCAAGCCTTTCGTTGGCAGATTGGCGATTATTTGTGGCTCAGAGGCCAACTCTGTCATATTATCTTTTAATTTGGCCACCATTATATTTCCCATCGACCAATACAAATACGCCTGCCCGTCTTTGTCGATAAACACATTGGGATCGATGCCGTTTACACCTTTTATCGGTTCAGGAAGCGGAGCATATGGCCCTTCAGGTTTATCGGCCAAGGCAACACCAATGCCAAAACCTTTTCGGCCATTGGCATCGGGTACGTTTTTGTTCGCCGGAAAATAGAAGTAATACTTTCCATTACGCGCAATACAATCGGGCGCCCACATGCTGTACGAAGTTGAATCGACCCAGGCAACTTTATTCTGGCTTACAATCATCCCGTGATCGGTCCAGTCGGTCAGGTTTTCCGAAGAAAAAACATGGTAATCGGCCATGCAGAACCAGTCTTTTCGGAGGTTTTTGTTTGGTGGCGCAACAATATCGTGCGACGGGAACACGTATACTTTCCCATTAAATACCCGAGCCGTTGGATCGGCTGTAAACTGGTCGCGAATGAACGGATTCTGACCGAACGACCAGTTGGATGCCAAAACCATCAGTCCCAGCAAGATTGATTTACACTTTGTCATTTTTAATACACTATTTCTCTGATTATTAAATTTAGTTCTTCTCACTTTTCACCAGGTCCTCAACGGCATTGGCCAGGAAAATATACCACGCTCCACCATCGATAATACATTCGTTTTCGCCCCAAAGGAATGGCCAGTCATCTTTATTTTCAAGATAATCCGGGCCCAGCAAAAGCAACCCGGGAACAACCCCTCCGGCAATGGTTGTAAAATCGGCGCGGTTATTTCCGTAGGCTGTCTTTTTAGAACAGGTTCCCACGGCGTTTACAAACGAAATATTCGAATACGGATGGCAGCCGAAAATATAATTTAACCCTCTGTAAACATATTCCTTACCAATAATTTCAGGATAAGCTTTGCAGGCGTAATAATTGGTAATTGCCCAGTTAATAACGTTGGAAGTTCCGCCCCATCCCTTAGCCGAAATCGGCACTCCATATGGATTTTCTTTTTCATACAACGAGATGGATTCCTTGTATTTAACCACATAGTCCTTCAACTTGGTTTTGTAGGACGCATCCATATACGGAATCGCAATTAACGCCTGGATAAAGCCTCCGCGCCCGCCAAAGCCGCCAAAAAATCCCGACATCGGCCCTTTCGCTGATGTCATCCTGTCAAGCGTAGGCCATATTCCTTCCAGAAACCGGTCGGCATATTTTTGCTCTTTCGTGGTGATATACAGTTGCAGTGCTGTACTTACATCTGCGCCTCTGCCCATCATTTTCATAAATGGTTCTTCGTTGGCCTTCGGATTTTTCGTTGCTTCGTCGGCTTCATTCATCAGCCGTTTGGCGCTCGCCAGGCTCCGCTCGGCCAAATCATCGTTAAAGCCTTTCAGCGCACGGGCAGCTTCGGCAAGCGTGGCGGCTGTCTGGTAATCCAGAAAAGTCATGCGGTTGGTGAAAGCCCAGCGGTCGTCCAGCGTTCCGCTCGATTTGCCATCCGATTCGTAAGGTTTTAAGCCTGAATTGTAAGGAAGATTATCGGTTTCGTTTATAGCGTCGCCCAAATGGTGGTATTGGTGCAGGTTTGGAACGATAATGCCGCGCACCGGGTGACCAATGTTTTCGCACTGAGCCACCAAATTCAACGTTCCATGCTCAATTTGCTGCAACACATCAGGTTTGCCATCGGGCCGGTGAATATCGACATAGCGCGTTTTCTGGTCAATATAGGTTTCATCCCGCTTGGTTTTGAAGTTTTCCCAGGTATCGACAAAGCTCGAAATGACGCTGTTGTGCGAGCCAGTTTGAATGTCGAAGTCTCCGGCATCGAACCAGCCGCCAACCGCCATGTTCGGAATTCGTTCCAGCGGTTTGTAGTTGGTGTCGGTAGTCGGGCCTTGCGTATAACCATCGAAATGCTGATGATTTACAGGTGCCTGCAAACAATCGTCGAGATAAGGTGCACCATGCCAAACGCGGTACGCTTCGTTCACCTCCATGTGGTCCATCTGCACCGGGAACCAAACGTCAAGCGTGGGGTGCCACACATTACTATACACATTCTGGTCAATTGAAAACACATTTGTTTTTTGATCGCCATACTGAATAAAGTAAATCCCCGGTTCCTTTACTGCACTGAAGTCGAATTTGGCGTAGTTGTAACGAAGATATTTTCCCCACGATTTCACTTCGCCACGAAATTTCTCCACCGGTTTGCCTTCTGAAGTAATCTGGAAAACTGAAGCAGTTTGGAGCGGAGCATCGCTTTTATCCAATTCAATAACAGCCACCTTTCCCTGAGCAGGAGTATAACCCACCTGCGAAAAACCAATCACCGGCTGCCTTTTCCATTCAGGAATAGCATTCGGCTCCACGTACCACGAAAGCACTTTGCCGGTTTTGTTGGCCGGAAGCAGGCTGCGGAAAACAAACCAGCCATTCTGCGCCAGGTTACGCCCGTCGAACAGCATGATTTTAGCATCGCTGGATTGAATTTTCACCATCTGTTCGGGCGATTCGGGTGCCAGTACAATTGTATTTCCTGAAGCAATTGGTTCAGGAACAATAAATTCATCGCGTCCCCGGTCGTCAAAAGTGGTATGCCCGGCAAACTGTTTTATTTTGTCGCTTTGGGGCCTGATTTGCGTGTCGCTGGCCGGATACCTTGGGAAAATGCCAGGTTTTCCATCAGTATAATAAGTCTTTTCGAAATAAGCCGATGGCAAGAATTCAAGATTAAATCCGGCCTTTCCTTCCATCTCTTTCGGAAGTGGCTTGTCCAAAATAACGCTGACTTCAAATCCATTGCCTTTGGGACAAACCGTCATTTTCGAATTAAAGCTATAGTCTTTGTAAAGCATTTCAACCTCAATGGTGTTGGTTGCCTTATCGATTTTCCGGTCAACCATGGTTGGTATCTGGTCCCATTGTTCGGGGGTGTTTTGTAACCTGACAGCTCCACCGGTGACGGTTCTGACGCCATGATGGATCATTTCGATGCCAGCCGTTTTTTCGTCGAAAAACATGCCGTTGAACTGATCGCTGAAAACCAATACATTCACTCCGGGTTTCTCAAAATAGTCCAGCTCATTCAGCCGGAGTTGCTGAGCATACAAACCGGAAAAAATCAAGCTAAAAGCCAAAAAAAGGTAGGTTATCTTAAGCATGAAATTGTTGTTATGTAGTTATAGTTAGTTGCTTGTTATTTGATCGCTGATGTGGAAAAAGTCGAAATCGGCATATCCGCCCGGCGTCTTGGTCGAATAATTGAACAAGCCAAAACGGTAACCCATAAAATGTTCCATCAGGGTGTATTCCATCTTCAATTCACCGCCAATCACGTTCCATATCTTGCCATCGAGGCTGTAGTAAAATTTGGCGACATCAATTTTATTCCTGAAATCACACTCAATCTTCAGGTAAACGGTATTTTGCGAAAGAGGTATGCTTTGCAACTCTGTTGGTTTATCGGTTTTGTTGCTAACCATGAACAGGAATTTCTTTCCGTCAGCGATTTTCACACCCACCTGACCAAATTTTCGCTGGAAGGCAGTCAAACCGGCAAAATCTCCGTCTTTCATTCCTGAAATATCAAGCTTTGTTGAGCCTGAACAAACCGGGCCAAATGTGCGCTGTGTCAGCGTGTTCCTCGATTTCAGAAAAAGTGAGTCAACTCGTCCGGTTTTCAGGCGCAAAAAGCCTTTCCGCGCAGTAACCGACCACAGACTATTGTCGGGGTTGTGGTTCCACTGCCAAACCAATGGCAGGGCTGGCTCGCCTTTCTTTCGGCTAAATTCGTCGTTGTTTACAATTCCGGGGACTAAACCTTTGCTGGCAGGTAAATCGAGAATTTCCGGTACTTTCCCATTGACTCCAATCACCGGCCAGCCGTCTTCCCATTTCATCGGAACAAGAAACGGAATGCGGCCAACCGAGCCATGATCCTGAAACAAATACGCAAACCAGCGGCCATCAGGCGTGTCAATGATTCCTCCTTGTGCCACTCCCTGATCCTGAAGCGCCATTTTTCCTTCCCACGGACCAAACAGATTATCGGCGCGATGTACCACCACCGTGCGCATTCCTCCGCGTGGCCAGGCAATATTGAAGAGGTAATATTTTCCGTTTACCTTAAACAGCTGCGAACCCTCACCAAGACCAACATTCGGCCCAAGAGGTGCATTGGCGTCTTCAATTAAAATCCGTTCGGTTCCTTCCTTTACTCCTGAAAGATCGTCCTTCAGTTCCACAATATGCAATTTACGCACTCCCGAAATCAGGTAAATCTTCCCGTCGTCGTCGAACCACAAGGAAGCATCGTGAATCCCCGGACTAAACGAAGTGGTTTCCCAGGGGCCTTTTTCAATGTCTTTCGTTTTATAAATATAGGTTTTGTCGGTAGTTTGAGCATAGGTAGAAATGTAATACATCCCGTTATGAAACCGGATGCTGCTTGCCCACGAGCCTCTGCCATAAGTACTTTTACCATTCACCAGGTTCATCGCATCCACATCATCCAGAATCTGGTAAGCGTAATTAACCATTTCCCAGTTCACCAAATCTTTCGATTTCATTATCGGAACTCCTGGTGCCATGTGCATCGTTGTGCTGCTCATGTAATACGTATCTCCCACGCGAATCATCGACAGGTCGGGCACGTCGGCATAAATTATCGGATTCTTCGCGTTTTCAACTTGCGCTGATGTATTTAAACTGAATATTAACGAGATGAAGAATAGTATAAAGAATATCTTTTTATGTGCTGATTTTTCCATTGTTTTCATTGTTTAAATTAGTCGGTTATCACGTCAATCTCGGCATACCCGATATTGTTATTGTTTTCAGTATTTTTTAATGCCTGAAATTTGATATAGCGTGCAGCCACCGGCTCAAATGTTTTGGTTTGCCAAAGCGGATTATTTTTGATGTTGGAGAATTCGCCTTCGCTAACCTTCTCCCAGTTTTTACTATCCCTGGAAACATAAAATTCGTAATGAGTAATCGTGCTTGGTTGCCATGAATTTTGTTCGGGATAATATTTGAATCCACTCAATGTCAATTTTTTGCCAAGATCAATAACCAAATCAGCCGGAAGTTTTGTGTCCTTGCTCTGTCGCCAGGCTGTCGAAATGTTTCCATCCAGAATTTGGTACACATTTTTGTCTTGTACACCAACAATTCTCCAGTCTTTACGCGGCAACCCGAATTCTTCAGCGTTTGCCTGACTGCTTTTACCGGTTGATGGTTCAACCGAAATGGCGCTAACTTTAACTTTTCCTTCTGTCTGAACCGGGCCGGTGTATTTTGTCGAATTTTTGGAAGCTTCTGTGCCGTCAATCGTGTAATAAACTTCCGATTCGGCATCAGCAGGAATGATATTAACTTCTCCGGCCTGATTCCGGATGATGGTTGGTGGGGTAAGTATTTGCGGTGCATTGTAAACACCAATATTCGAAATCACCGGACAAGCTTTCGAATCGGTAATGCTGAAACGAAGCTGTGTGGCTGTAACCGTCGGGAAGCGCAAAATACGTTTGTACCCGATGGTGGTTGCTTTGGCAATTTCCTTCCAATTTCCGTCAACGAGCGCTTCAAGGGTAAAAGCTTTTACACGCTGCCCCAGCCGGATGTATTCCTGAGCCGTAAAACGGTTGAAAGTGGTTGGTTTCCCAAAATCGATAGTCAACGAAGCTGTTTTCACCTCATCGTCGGTTGCCCAATAGGTATCCGTTGTTTCGTCGATGGCTTTTGCTGCCCCGAAATCCCGGCTGTTTCCGCGCGAATTGCTGGCTTCTGCTTTCGCATTTTTCACGAGGTTAACTGCAAATGCTTCCTTCACAGCAGCAGCCAAATCCAGCGCCGCTTTTTCATCGTTCGGATGAATCAACCCGTTGGGCATGATGGGAAAATTAAGCAGGAAAGTTCCGTTTCTCCCAATAGAATTGTAGTAAGTATCCATTAGCTGCGGCAATGTCTTCACTTTGGTGTCTTCCGACGGATGGTAAAACCACTCAGGACGAATAGACGTGTTTACCTCAGCCGGAACCCACGAATCGCCATTTTCCACACCGTAGTGCAGCATCTCAAAAGGCACATCGCCGGTAGCATTCAGCAAACTCCAGTTGGTTTCGCCCACCCAGCCTCCTTCGGTTCCAACCCAGCGCAAATCGGCGCGGTCGCCGCCATCGTTCCAGATAACCATATTGGGTTGTAATTTTCGAACGAGTTTATAGGTATTTTTCCAATCGTAGTATGTTGTGCGGTCGATTTTGCGGTTTTCGTTGGCGCCGCCGTAATAACCGTTTCCGCCGTTGGCGCCATCGTACCATACTTCAAAAATATCGCCGTAATTAGTGAGCAGCTCTTTCAGTTGATTCCTGAAATACGTGATGTACTCAGGCTTCCCGTAATCAGCGTGGTTTCTGTCCCAGGGCGACAAATAAATTCCAAGCTTCAGCCCATATTCTTTACAGGCATCAGCCAGTTCCCGAATTACATCACCCTTTCCATTTTTCCACGGTGCATTTTTTACTGAATATTCAGTGTATTTCGAAGGCCACAGGCAAAAGCCACAGTGATGCTTTGCGGTGACAATGATTCCTTTCATTCCGGCGTCCCTGCAAATGCGGGCCCATTGCCGGGCATCGAGTTCCGTGGGATTAAACAGACTGACATCCTCGTCGCCATACCCCCACGACTGGTCGGTATAGGTGTTTAATGAAAAATGGATAAATGCGTAATACTCCATCTCCTGCCAGCGCATCTGGTTTTCTGTAGGAACCGGGCCATAAGCAGCCGGAGCATCCACTTTTTTGCAACTTATTTCCAGCAGAAGGATGAGAATAATTCCGATAAAAAGGCTTTTTTTCATAATGAAGCGATTAAATTTAAATGGTTTTAACGGTCACACAAATCAAAACTATTTTACCGGTTTTAGCCCTTCTTTTGTTTGAATGATTTTCTGAATAGTACCGTCTTCGTTGTAATACATGTAATCGATACAGACCGAACGGCGGTAATTACCACCGGTTGGCAGTGCGCCATTGTGGTAAAAAAAGTAGGTTTTCCCTTTATAATCAATAATTCCGGCATGAGTGGTGGTGCTGTTCGGAACCTGATCTTCGATCACTCCGCGATAAGTCCATGGGCCGGTTGGGCTTGCTGATGTACAGTACTCGATGGTCTCCGGAAATTTGGCGGCATATACCAGATAATACAAGCTGTTCCGTTTATAAAACCAAGGACCTTCGGTATAATTTTGCGGCTTGGGTATAATCACAACCGGACCATCAACTTCGATCATATTTTCTTTCAACTTCACATAACGGCAGCTTAGGTTTCCCCAGTACATATATGCCTGACCATCATCGTCAATAAATACCGTTGGATCGATGTCGTCCCAGCCATGTTTCACATCGGTGGTCATTTCGTTCACGATGAGGGCTTTGCCAATCGCATCTTTAAATGGTCCGGTTGGCCTGTCAGAAACGGCTACGCCAATCGCAAAACCACCTTTGCTGTTTTCATCGGCTTTGTGACCAACAGCCACATACCAATAAAATTTACCGTTTCGCTCGATACACTGGGCAGCATAGGCATCTTCGCCTGCCCATGCAAATACCTTGGGCGATAAAGCTGCACCATGATCTTTCCAGTTTACCATGTCGGTAGTCGAGAAAACATGCCAGTCGCGCATTAAATAGTTAGGCGCTTTTTCAGGCGCGACATCATGCCCGGTGTAAAGAAACAGGGTATCGCGATACACCAATGGCGCCGGATCGGCTGTAAAAATGTGTTTGATGATTGGGTTTTGTGCGTTCAACTGAATTATAGTCAAAAATAACAGAACCAGGGTGATGTTATTGATTTTCATGTCGTTCAATTTGTTTAAAATGTAATCTTTCGGTACGCTTATTCAGGCACAGCATTGTTTGCGGCAGTTGCGTATAAGCCCAACAGGCAGCCTGTAAAACCACCGGCCACATCGGTTGAAAGAATATCGCCCGAAACGGTTTCGCCGAGGTTCACAAAGTCGGTTCCGTTGGTTGAGTAACTAAACTTATAATCGTCGCCATTGGCTGTAAGCTGCAAACGAACCGGTTTGCTAAGGTCGATTTTGGCGCTGGCCACAATTTTCGATTCCACTTCGCGGCTTCTGAATTTTCCGGCAGTCCGTTCAAGCAAAATATAGTAGTCGGTCCCCTTTTTGGTAATGCCAAAAACATAGTTGTACCGTTCGCTTTGCAGCGCAACGATTCCGGCCAGTTCTTTTTCCGAAGCCGGTTTATAATCAACGGTTGCCGAAAACGAGAATGTTTTGTGCATCTGCCTTAAGAACAACGTCGAAGTTGGTTTCGCCTCTTTGATATTCGTTTCAAAAGGTTTTATTTTCAATCCTTGTTTTGAAGTTGAGATAAAATTCTCGCGTGGGCCGCGGAGTCCAATCCAGCGGTAATCCAGCTTTCCGGCGCTAAAATCATCTTTAAACGTAAAGTTTCCGTTGGGAAAGAATCCATCCCGTCCTGCTTTGTTTTCAGTCACTCCTGAAGGCATTTTCAGTTTGGGTTCCATCGGTACCAGCCCGTTTTCGAATACTGGAAATTCTCCCGACCAATCAACCGGCAGAATAAACGTTTCGCGGCCGGTGTTTACCCGTTGTTTATCGTTGGGGCGAACGGCCAGAAAAACGCCGTAATATTTTTTGTTGTCGGGACCCAAAACCAAATCGGCATGACCGGCCCAATCCACTTTATTGACGCGGTCTTTGGGGAAATGACGTTGTGTAAGAATTGGGTTGCTTGGTGCCGGAACATAAGGTCCTTTAGGGTTGTCGCTTTTAAAAATCACTTCGCTGTGCCAGCCGCCGGTACCACCCTCGGCACACATCAGGTAATATTTTCCGTCTTTTTTGTAAATGTGCGGAGCTTCAATCCAGATCGGTTTTTTAGCCAGGTCAACACCTCCATCCACGATGATTTTATCCGTTCCGGGAACGATTTTATCAGTAGTCACATCATATTCCCAGATTTTTATCACCCGGTGGCCATTATACAGTTCTTTCCCTTTGTCGGGCGCGTCGTTGTGCACCACGTATCCTTTGCCGTTATCGTCGAAAAAAAGCGAAGGATCAATACCATTGAAAGCCAGTTTTATCGGGTCGCTCCAGCCTTTCAGCGGATCCTTTGTTTTTACCACGATGTTTCCGAAACCGCCCGAGAACTCGGTGGTAATCATGTAAAACGTGTCGTTATTTTTATTGTACAGAATCTGCGGAGCATAAATCCCGGCGCTGATTCCACAATCATGCACTTCGAGTTGCGAAACACGGTCGAGCACATGCCCAATTTGCTTCCAGTTGACCAAATCCTTCGAGTGAAAAATCGGCACACCCGGGAACATGGCAAAAGTGGAGGTAACCAGGTAATAATCTTCGCCTTTTCGTGTAATGCTCGGATCGGGGTAACAGCCCTGCAAAATCGGGTTGTAAAACTCTCCTGTTTTTAGCGGGTTGTCGGTATAAACCTTATCGTTGCCCTCGTACACAAAATTGGTAAATACAGGCGTAGTGGTTGCCTGACAAAATGCCGACATTGATAAAAGGACCGCAAAAACAGTCGTCAGCGTCATTCTTTTGATTTTCGTAAAATCGTTCATTTCTATCTGATTCTTTTGGTTTTATTACTTTTAATTTTTCATTTACCTTCTGATTAACCTGACATGATAAACCGCCCCGGCAGTGCTGCCGGGCAAAGCCTGAAATTTCACCCGAACGTGGGTTTTCCCTTTCACCATTGCATCAGGAATTAAATACACCACATCTTTAAACATCGACTGGTTCCATCGTCCGGTATTGTCTTCGGTGACCAGTTTTTGGTCATCAATGAATAGTTCAAACTTCCGATCGCCCCATTCAGCTCCCCAATAGCGAACCATCAAACTCAAATTAGTCTCCGACTTTGTTACCAGATCGTAACTGAAATAGCCACCATCTCTTGCTTCACGGAAAAATTCATTCAGATTGTTACCTTTGTTCGATTTTTCGAGCTGTATCGCATGGTCGGTTTCGGGTTGTTGCTCACCAACGGCCACCTGATCAATGGTGCGCTTTTCCAGGGCCAGGTTCTCTTTTTCGATGTTTGCCAACGAGTCGGTATAAGCCTTGTAACCTGAGTTCGACAGCGCCAGCCAGTACATCATGTAACGGGCATCGTGGATTTTATAAAATGGCTCCAGCGTAAGTTCTACCGGATTAGCCATTTTTACATTTAATCTGAAGTTTAAAGGTTTACCCTGAACAGGAATCAACTTATTTCCAATACTTTGAATATCATCTTCAATCAAAACAGGAGCTTTGTCAACCGGTAAATATTCTCCTCCTGCATATTGACTCCAGCGTCCATCGTCGGCTATCAGACCTTTCAAATCTTCGGTTCCGGTTTTGGCGCCCAGTAAAACCGGGCCATGCATAATGGCAATGTATTCAGGAACATTGGGCAAATGCTCGATGGAATTGTGCATTGGCAACTTGATTTCAAGCACATCGCCTTTTTGCCATTTCCGGTCGAGGCAAACATAAGATGAAGGAAGTGCGGAGTATGCCACATCTTTCCCATTCACTGCAATTTTCAAAGCGTCCTTGCTTACCCAGGCCGGATAACGAACCATCAATTTAAAATTCGCAGTACCCTCTGTTACAGTCAATCTGGTTTGTTCCTCTTCAGGGAAACGAGTTTCCTGTTTGATTTTCAGGCCCTTTTCTTTCCAATTCAGTTCCGAAGCAATAAATAGATTCAAGAACAACGAATCGTTTGAGTGCGTGTAAATGAACTGGTTGTATTTGCCGTGGTTTTCCATGCCTGTGCCCACGCAACACCACATGGCTTCGTTAGGAGCCGAGTAAACCCGGTAATGCCGCGGACGTGCCGGTGTAAAATAAACATATCCGCCATGTGCGGGATGCTGAGAAGAAAGGATGTGGTTTAATACAGTACGCTCGTAATAATCAGCATATTTAGCCGATGGATGCCCCCTGAACAGGTCTTCAGTCAGTTTGAGCATGTTGTACGAGTTGCACGATTCCGGTCCGTCGTTGACGTTGATAAAATCGATACACGATTCTTTGGCCGGAAAATGCTCCCTCCGGCTGTTTCCGCCAAAAGCCAGCGAACGATTGGTGGTGACTGTTTCCCAGAAAAAACTTCCGGCTTTGTCGTATTTTGCATCATGCCCAAGTTCGGCAATCCGCTCGAAACCAATAAATTTCGGAATCTGGGTGTTTGCATGCTTGTTATCCAGATTGTCAATTCCCTGCGACAAGGGTTCGAGAAACACCTTGTGCGAATAGCGTTTAGCGGCTACCAGGTATTTTTCGTTGCCTGTAATCTGGTAGGCGTCGGCAAGCACTTCGTCCATTCCACCGTGTTCGTTTCCGAGCATTTCTTCCATTTGAGAATCGCTCAAACCAGCGGTAATGGCAATTGCCCAATCGCAAAAATTCAGGAAAACTTGCTTGGCGTCGGTATTTCCGGCGTATAACCAGGCATCCCGAAGACCGGCAAACATTTTGTGTATGTTGTAATAGGGCGCCCAATATTTCCAGATTACGCCAACTTCTCCGGCCTTAATCCTCGGCCACAGCCCTGCACTGTTTGGTATTCCGCCGACATAACCAACGCCCCAATCCGGAGTTTTCACCGCATTAGCTTTCTGACAGGCTTTGAGTTCCGAAATCATATACTCCATGCGTTTTTTGCATTCGGCATTTCCGGTAGCAGCATAATTGATCGCCATGGCCGAAAGGTAATGACCACCCACATGGCCATCGAGACCGTCCCAATTCGGATAACTTTTTGCTTTTTCGGGCAATCCGGCCTCTTTTCGGTAAGGCGCCAGCAAACGATCGACATCGTATTTTAGCAATACTTCAATATTCAGATCGCGGGCCTGTTTGAACGGCCCATCGAGCAGTTTGACATCGTTCAAAGGGAATTCGTTGGGATATAATCTGTCCTGCGCTTTAATCTCCTGAACCTGAAGTACATTGCAGACAAGGATAGCGAATAAAAAACCTTTTATTTTAGTGAGGTTGATTGACATTATTCTATTCTTACATTTCAGAAATTAACCATTGCTCCTCTTAAAACAACAGGTTGCTGATTTCCAGTACCTCTTCCCGACCGGGCCGGTGTTTTTGGTTCGATAGTGACCCGCACCTCATTATTTTGTTCTGAAAACTTGCAAACGATGGTTTCTGAACCAAGAGTTTCTTCAACAAACCGACCAGTAATCTCCAGCGTTTTTTCATCGGTCCAGGCATATTGGGCAGCCACTTTGATTACCGGTTTCAAGATAGAATAACTGGCGTCAACCGACTTGGAAAAACTATTGCGAGGTGGAGCTAAAAGCGATGTTGACAACGTGTTTGACACCAACCACTCTTTGTTTCCAGCTTTGATTGACGAAACGGCATTGTCTCTTTCAATGGCAAACGTGCAATCGCCATTTTTGAACGAGAAATAGACCGATTGAATTTTATTCTCGTTTTCTGAAAGGATAAATTCCTTTCCTGAAACCGTTTTTTCCAAACCCGATGCTACCGATTTTTCAAACCCTGGCTTGATGGTCAATGCGGCTGCTTTTTTAACCATTTCCTCCTGAAGCGCAGGAGCTACAGCCAACGCTTTGTCTGATTTAATGGCAGGAATCAGGTATTTATGAATCAGGTCGAGCTGTTTCTGTGTGTTGGTATTGTTGGCGGTGAACACCACGATGGCATCTTTATCGGGAATAAGAACCACAAACTGGCCGCCCATTCCATCGAGCCTCACGGTATTGTTTTTCCCACGCCACATCTGGTAGGCATAGCCCTGTCCCCAGTCGCTCAAACTTCTTTTTTCTTCGGGTTCATCCGAATTTTTAATCTGGAAAGCTGTCGCCTCTTTTATCCATTCTTTCGGAATCAATTGTTTTCCGTTCCATATTCCGCCATTCGAAAGCAACTGTCCGAATTTTGCCAGATCTTCCGTACGAAGTCGCAAGCCAATCATTCCCATCGAAATTCCCTGCGGATTCAAATCCCAGTCGATTCCACGAATTCCAAGCGGTTTAAAAATCCGCGGCATGAGGTAATTAAAAACTGTTTCGCCGGTAACCTGCTGAACGATGGCCGAAAGCATAAAAGTGGCCATGTTGTTGTATTTAAAAACGGTGCCTGGTTTATACTTTGGCGCTGTCGATAAAAACAAGGTTATCCAATCGCCGTTTGCGCTCCATGCACTTGGTTCCGGATCCTGTCCTGCTGACATAGTCAACAAGTCTTTTACCGTCATTCCTTTCATGTATTGGCTGATAGAGTCAGGCAACGAATACGGGAAGAAACTGATGATTTTATCGGTCACTTTCAGCCTGTTCTCCGAAACAGCAAGCCCGACTGCAGTGGCGGTAAACGTTTTACTGGCCGAAAACATGATATGCTTATAATCAGGCCCATAGGGTTTCCACCAGCCTTCGGCAACTACTTTTCCATGCCTAAGCATCATAAAACTATGATTTTCAAGGCCACTTGTATCCGCAGCATTTATAAAATCAATAATTCCGGCGGAAGAAATACCTTCCTGTTCGGGAGTGCTTCGCGGAAGTTTGCTTATTTCCTGCGCTAAAACAACCGGCTGCAAGCTTATCAGGCAAGCTATTACCAGTGCAATTAGAAATAGTTTTTTCATGTTGATTTAGGTTCTTTAAATGTTTCTCTTGCAACAGAAGAATTATTTGGCCCAGGCTTCACCTTCCGGCGAACGTCTCCATTCGAAATATTTATCCAGAACTTTCAGCGACTCGGCGCTTGGCACTGGTCCTACGAAAGGTTTCTGGCTGAAATACATCACCTTCGGATTAGCTTCGCTGAAAGCTGGCCATTCAGGAACTCCATTTCCGTTCGGATTGCCATACTTGGCGAAGTTGGTCCAATAGGTTGACATGGCTTCCGAAATCTCCAGATCAGACTTTGTCGTTTCCGGATTTTTGGTGTCTAAATGCTGAAAAACGTACGAAACATCTTGTGCATGAGGTGAACCATAACCATACTTAGGCGAATCTTTCGGATAGTCGGGGTGCTGATCGAAATAATAATAATACACTTTCGATTTTCCGGTTTTCGACTGAAGATTTGCCCAAGCCCAAGTTTGCCAGCCAAAGGCGGCGTCGCGGGCCAGGTCGCGTGCAGTTTTCGGAACCGAGTTTGTACCAGCCGGATAAGCCTTAATCAACTCGTCGGCGAACTTTCCGTAGCGCGCTTTTACACCGGCCATGTACTCTTCAGGAGTTTTCTCGCGCGAAAAACTGGCGCCTTCGTCGGAGTTGTAGCCAATAAGAACCGCCACATCGTTGTATTTGCCTGCTTCGTAAAGCCGGTGCTGATCGTCAGGAATCACGTATCCATCAGTAATTGGCCAGCCTCCAGGCATTCCAAAACCGGAAGGTAATTTTTCTGCTTCAATTTTCCGGAGGTCGGCAATCGACGAAACGCCCGCTTTTTGCATATACGTTTTGCCGCTTTCTTCAGCCTGTTTTAATGTTTTCATGTTCTCACCCGGAAAAGTTGTTGGACGGGTTGGTCCGAACGATCCGCCACTTTGCGAAATGGCGCCACTGAACAAACCTTTTGCCAGCGGCGAAGCGCACAACATGCTCACCGAAATGGCTCCTGCCGACTCGCCAAAAATGGTCACCTTTTTAGGATCGCCACCAAATGCAGCAATGTTCTTTTGTATCCATTTCAGCCCAGCGATCTGGTCGAGAATTCCGTAATTTCCAGAAACATGATTCGGGTTTTCGGCGCTTAATTCAGGAAGCGCCAGAAAACCAAACTGGTTGACCCTGTATGCAATACTCACCAGAACAACGCCTTTCTTTGCCAGTTTTTCACCGCTAATCCACGATTCGGAAGTACTTCCGCCGGCAAATCCACCGCCATAAATATATACCATGACCGGAATTTTGTCTTTCGCCGATTTTGCCGGCGTCCAAATATTCAGGTACAGGCAATCTTCACTTTTTCCTGAAGGAGGGTTTCCTCCCTGCATGGCAGCCGGGGCAAATTTGGTAGTTTGTTTGACACCTTCCCATTTAGCCGCAGCTTGCGGAGCTTTCCAACGCAAATCGCCTACCGGCGGTGCTGCAAAAGGAATTCCTTTGTAAACAGTTAACCCGTCTTCAAAAGATCCCTGTACCAAACCTTCCTGAACTTTTACTGGTGAAGGCTGCTGCGCAAAACTTTGCACCGCAACAAACACCAATAGCATTGAAATTAAGCCTAGTATTGTCTTCATTGATTGATTATTTAAATAACAGTTTAGCAAATTCGTTTAAATCTCTTCTCCAGGTCAGCCACTCATGGGCAGTTTCAGGTGATTCGTAATACACGTATTTAATTCCTTGTTTATCCATCATTTTCCTGAAAGCTCCAACCGAACCCGGGAATGGCTTGGGTTCTTTGGTTCCCAGACCGAGCCAGAAAACTTTAATCTGTTTATTGAGAGCTGCGCCATCTTTAAATTTCCCATCGAGAAATGTTGCAGGATCAATTTCGTCTGAACTTGGGTAATTCGATGTTCCGCTAAAACCACCATAGGAAGCAAACTTATCGAGATTGTTCATGATGATGCGCATGGTTTGATTGGCACCCATCGACAATCCGGCAATGGCGCGGTGTTCACGGTCGGCAATGGTTCTGAATCTGGCATCAATCATTGGGATAATTTCGTTGATCATCACTTCTTCAAAAGCTGAAGCAGGACGCGCATTGGGTTCACCGCTTTGTGGTTTGTAAGCGTAACCATTATCCATCACAATAATCATCGGAACGGCTTTACCAGCAGCAATCAGGTTATCCAATATCAGGTTAGCTTTTCCCTGCGATGCCCAACCCGTTTCATCTTCAAAACTTCCATGCTGAAGATAAAGCACCGGGTAGCGGGTTTTGTCGTCCTTTTCATAACCAGCCGGAGTGTACACAAAACAACGACGGAACGAATTGGTAATTTTAGAGAAATAGGTATTCTCACTCACCAGTCCGTGAGGAATATCTTTCAGTGCAAAAAACTCCTGATCAGAAGCCGGAATTTCGATACCACTGCCCCACCGGCCTGCTCCGTAAAAATATTGAGTTCCCGGATCGGGCACCGAAGCGCCATCGATATTGAGTTGATAGTAGTGAAAACCTTCGTCCTGCGGAGCCGACTCGCCGGTCCAGACGCCTTTTTCATCTTTCACCATGTCGTATTTTACGCCACCAATATCGAGCTGAACTTTTAGGGCTTCAGGAGCAGAAATACTGGCACGAACGCACCGTTCAGAATTAACCTGCGGAAATTGCTTCCCCTGCTGATTGACGGATGAAGGTTTGAAATCTTCCAAGACCTTTTTCGTTTGCGCGTTAGAACTTGTGTATGCAAATAATGCTACAAAAATGACTGCTATCGTTTTGAATTTCATGAAAGCTATTTCCTTTTATTAAACACTACTAAGCGGGTGACTACTCTTGTTCAGAAAATTGAAAATCTCTATTTTTTCTGTTCTTATTAAGTTACCCGCTCAGTTAAAAACACTCTTAATCTTTAAACAGAAGTGGAGCCAGTTCTTTCAGGCTGCGGCGCCATGTTAAAAATTCGTGTGCTGTTTTATCCGAAATATATGACACAGCATTAAAACCGGCGGCTTTCATATCTTCAATCGATTTCTTCACGCCATCCGGATTTTCGCGGCTTCCACAGCTTGTGAAAATCAGTTTCACTTTCGACTTGTCTTTAATTTCTTCGGGCTTATAAATTCCACCGCTCAAAAGCGCATAATGCGAGAACACTTCTGGTTTGTTCAGTGTAATCATATGGGTTTCCATGCCGCCCATCGAAAGCCCTGCCATGGCGCGGTGAGGTTGGTCGGCTATTGTGGCAAAGTTGGCATCGACATAAGGAATCAACTCATCAACAAGAACTGTCTGGAAATTTTTAATGTCGAAGTTCCGAAAACCACTGCCGAATTTGATTTCGTTGGTCATTCCGTAGGTCATCACAATGATGAAAGGTTTGATTTTTCCTTCAGCAATCAGGTTGTCCATAATGAGGTTTGCGTGGCCCTGGTTGCTCCATGCAGTTTCATCTTCGCCCCAGCCGTGTTGCAGGTAGAGCACCGGATAACGTTTGCCTTTGTCGCTGCCATAACCCGGAGGTGTGTAAACAAAAGCCCTGCGCGAGGTGCCGGTACTTTTTGACGGGAAAAGTATCTGTTGTACATTTCCGTGAGGAACATCTTTTAGTGCATAAAAATCCTGATCGTGGGCAGGAATTTCAATGCCGCTTTCCCAACGAACAGAACCATAGTAATTACATGCACCGGGATCGTTAAAAACACCGCCATCGATGGTTACGTGGTAATAATGAAAGCCTTCGTCCATTGGCCCGGCAGTAGTACCTGTCCAAAAACCGTCGTCGCCTTTGGTGAGCGGAGTACCGCCTTTGGTACCGCCCAATCCCAAACTCACTACCACACTTTGTGCCTGTGGCGCTTCTATTTTAAACCGGGCATACCCTTGTGAGTTTACCTGTGGATACTCTTTCCCAGGTTGATTCAGGCTCGAAGGTTTGAAATCATCAGCAATTGATGGCTGGTTGGTTTGTGCAAAGCTCTGCAAACCTAAAATGCTCAAGAAAACGAGCAGAATTATTGAATATTTTTTCATGTTTATGATTTTAAGCCCCCTCCAAACCTCCCCCAAAAGGGGAGGCTTAAAAAGGAAATGTTTAGTATTTTATTTATTGAATAAAAGTGGTGCAAATTCGTGCAGGCTGCGTCTCCAGCTTTGCCATTCGTGAGCCGTTTGTGGAGAAACATAGAAATGAGTATTCATTCCGGCATCTTTCAGTTTTTCGGTATTTTCCTTTGGGTCGCCCCAAGGGCCTTTTCTTGGATTTTCCAATTCTCGGCTACCGTAACTGATAAAAACAAGCATTACCTTTTCTTTAAAGGCAGGAGACTTGCTAATGTCCTCAACACTAATGCTGCCACCGCTAAACAGTCCGACGTAAGAAAACACATCAGGATGAGCCAAGGTTATCACACGGGTTTGCATGCCGCCCATCGAAAGTCCGGCCATGGCGCGGTGTTGTTGATCGGCAAGTGTTCTGAAGTTCGAATCAATGAACGGAATAACATCTTCCAGAAGGGCTCGTTCGAATACACTAAAATCAAAGGAGCCGGGCCCTCCGCGTAGTTTACCTAAATCGCCTGAAATTCCGCCGTTTTCCATAACAATAATGAATGGTTTGGTTTTTCCCTCAGCAATCAGGTTATCCATAATGAAGCCTGCACGTCCCTGAGCTCCCCATCCGCTTTCGCCTTCCTTGTACCCGTGTTGCAGATAAAGAACGGGATAGCGGTTTTTGACGTCTTTGTCATAATCTGGCGGCGTATAAACATAGCAGTGCCGCATCGTGTTACCCGATTTTCCGAAGTAGTTAATTTCCCTCAACTGGCCATGCGGTACATTTTTAAGCGCATAGAAATCCTCGTCTTTGGCCGGAATTTCGATGTCGTTGCGCCAGGCTCCTGAACCGAAAATATAAGTACTGCCCGGATCAGGTACCTCAGCACCATCAATAATGAGCTGGTAATAGTGATTACCTTCGTCCAAAGGATCCGAAACTCCGGTCCAAAAGCCATCCTCTCCTTTTGTCATAGGGTATTTCACCCCGCTAATATCCAATTGTACATTCAACGCCTGAGGCGCTGCAATGCGGGCTTTAACCCGCCCCTGCGAATTTACCTGAGGGTATTCCCGGCCAATCTGATTGGTTGACGCTGGTTTAAAATCCTCCTTTATTTCCGTCTGATTTGTTTGCGAAAAACATTGCAAACCAGCGAATACAATTAATGGAAGAATGAGAATTGATAATCTCTTCATCGTTATAAATTGGTTTAGTTTTTAAATAAAAGAGGTGCAAATTCGTGCAGGCTGCGTCTCCAGCTTTGCCATTCGTGAGCCGTTTGCGGAGAAACATAGAAATGAGTGTTCAAGCCTGCTTCCTTTAATTTATCCTGATTTTCTTTTGGATTTCCGCCAAAACCAGCTCTTGGGTTTTCCAACTCGCGGCTTCCGTAGCTTACAAAAACCAGTTTGTTTTTTTCTTTAAAAGCAGGAGCATTTGCCAGGTCGTCCATCGTAATGCTGCCTCCACTGAAAATGCCGACGTGCGAGAATACTTCTGGATGAGCCAGGGTAATCACACGGGTTTGCATGCCGCCCATCGAAAGTCCGGCCATAGCGCGGTGTTCCTGATCAGCAATTGTACGGTAATTGGCATCAATCATCGGAACGATGTCTTCGAGCAAGGTTTTCATAAAGCCATCGGCCCATCCTTTGGGTGGCCAGGTACCGGCGCTGCGATCAGCAGGGCGTGGACCTGTCATCGCCCAGGTGCCGTTGTCCATCACAATAATAAAGGACTTGGCTTTTCCTTCTGCAATGAGGTTATCCATGATGAGGTTAGCATGGCCCTGACTCGCCCAGCCGGTTTCGTTTTCGCCACCGCCATGTTGCAGGTATAAAACCGGGTAGCGTTTTTGAGTGTCTTTGCCGTAGCCGGGAGGCGTGTAGATGAAACAGCGGCGCATGGCATTGTTGGTTTTCGAGAAATAAGGCAACTCGATGACCTGTCCGTGCGGAACATTTTTCACCGCGTAGAAATCCTGATCTTTCGCCGGAATTTCGATGCCGCTTCCCCAACGGCTGGCTCCATAAAAATACAGACTACCGGGATCGGGCACTGCTGCTCCGTCAACCCACAACTGGTAATAGTGAAAACCTTCGTCCTGTGGAGCTGATTCGCCCGTCCAAGCGCCTTTTTCATCTTTTACCAGATCGTATTTCACGGCACTGATGTCGAGCTGAACTTTTTGCGCCTCGGGAGCTGAAAGCTGAACCCGAACGCGACCTTCAGAATTTACCTGAGGAAATTCTTTCCCCGGCTGATTAACCGACGAAGGCTTAAAATCTTCAACAACTTTTGCCGGAGACTGTGCAAAACATCCCGAGTACCCGAGACCGCCAATCACCACCACAAACAAGAAGACAGCAATATTTTTTCTAATTTTCATAATTTAAGATTTATCTAGGTTAATGTTTTAGTTAAGGATTGTATCTTTTTCCCAACACCAGCTTATCGCCCGAATCGTCCACTTCCCAAAGCTGTGGTTTTCGTGGCCCGTCGCCTTCGGCATGATGGATACTCAGCAAAAGTTTTCCGTCGAATGTTCGGAATAACATGCCGTGTCCGGTGTTGTCGCCAATAAATGGTTTTTCTTCCTGAATCCACGGGCCGTCGATGGTACCCGACTGCGAGTAAGCCACACATTCGAGGTAACGTTTGGCGCCCCACGAGGCCCACAACATACCCAGCTTCCCGGTTTTGGTGCGGAACAACTGAGGTCCGTCGGTTACCCAGCCCGGAATTTTAAGGCCGTAAGTCATTTCACCATTGCCAACCATTTCGAGCGGGCAGGGCGATTCGGTTGCCCGGAAAAGCATCACTGGTTCGCTGATGGTTTTAGTCAAATCAGGAGAAAGTTTCACGTACTCGATAGTACCGTCGAAGGTTTGCATCCATTCATGCACGAAAACCATGTAAGGCTGTCCGTTTTCAACATAAATAGTTCCATCGATAATGTCCCAGCTGTGCGGCAGGTAATCGTAATTCGGATCCGGATTTTTGAGTTTAAAAGGACCTTCAGCCTTATCCGATTCTAAAATCATGGTTTGATGACGGTAAACATTGTACCGGCGTGGAACCACATCGACCAGTTCTTTCCGGTCGCCAAAAGTTGCCGCGTAATAATATTTGCCATTCACTTTGTGTATTTCGGCAGCCGCCACAAAGTTGATTCCGTCCATCCAGGTTCCACGGGTATCGTAGGCGCCATAAGGTCCGGTCCAGTTTTTCAGGTCAGTACTTTTATAAATACAGCCTCCGCTACTAGTCAGGTAATACGTTTTTGTAGCGTCGTCGGCCAAAATATACGGGTCACTCATGCTCAGCTCATCCAGCGTTTTGGTTGTAATCTCGCGTTGGTCGGTTACACTTGCGCTTATCCTTGGCCTGAATGGCGGAGGTGTGGTTTCGCCCGGTTTGGCAGGTTGCGGCATCCCAAATCCTTTCGATCCGGGAGGCGCCGGAATGGTTATCGTGGGTACAAGCTTTTTCTTTTCGGATGTCTGTGCTGTCCCTAAAAGACTTACGCTCATCGCCAAACACATAACCACCAAACTGATGTTCATTACTTTCTTCATTTTGTTCAGGTTAAGTCAAAACTATAAAATCGTAATCTTTTTCATTTTCAGATCTTTCGCATCCGAACTGGTTCCGTAAAACACTTCGTATTCGCCCGGCAATACGGCCATTTTGTGCTGGCTTCGGTCGTAGAATTCGAATGAGGATGGAGCCAGTTCAATGGTTACCGGAGTAGTTTTGCCGGCCTTTACTTCAACCCGTTTAAAGCCGCGCAGGGTTTTGCTTGGGCCATCGGTATCATTCACTTTCTTTACATATACCTGAAGAATTTCCGTTCCATCGCGCTTGCCAATATTCGAAACCGGGATAGTCAGTTCAACGGTTTCGTCATTCCTGATTTCAGTTTTGCAAGGCTGTGCATCGCCAATCGCAAAAGTGGTGTAGCTCAGCCCATAGCCGAATGGGAAAAGTGCATCGTTCATAAACCGGTACGTGCGGCCTTTCATCGAGTAGTCTTCAAAATCTTTCAGTTGATCGGAACTTTTGTAAAAAGTGATGGGTAATTTTCCTGAAGGATTGTAATCACCAAAAAGTACATCGGCAACCGCCTGTCCGCCCGATTCGCCGGGATACCAGGCTTGCAGAATGGCATCGCAGGTTTCGGTTTCAGGAGTAAAAGCAATGGCTGAGCCGGAACAATTCACAAAAATTACCTTTTTGCCAGCTTGTTTCAAAGCTTTCAGGCAATTGCGCTGAACGGCAGGTAATTCAATATTGGTGCGGTCGCCACCTTTAAACCCGGGATAATTAACCGGCATTTCTTCGCCTTCGAGTACGGTTGAAAGTCCGCCTGCAAACACAACCACATCGGTGCCTTTCAGCTTACTGATCAAATCGGTATAGTCCACATTCACTTCCTTGCCAAAATTGAATTCGATGTTGGCTTCCCAATTGTTCAATTGGGCAAAACGCATTTCGAATTTGTACTTTTTACCCGCCTCAACTTTGTAAGGAATCCTGGAAATCAGCACCCTCCAGTTATTAAATTTTCGCACCGACTCTCCATTTACAAAGAGTTCAAAGTATCCGGCAGCTCCGCATTTAAACACAATTTCTTCGGTTTTAGGCGCTTCGAATTCGGTTTCGTATTTAGCCGAAAAACCTTCAAGTTTTACTCCTGAAGCAAACTCGTGTTGGCCAGCAGTGGTTAGTTTGATTGGGTCAGTAATTTGTGTTGTGGCAACCACATTCCCGGTAAAATCGGGAGTGTTCCAATAGGTGGCTTTGAATCCTTGTTTGCCATCCACCGAGCAATTCGCGAAATAGCTTTGGGTCACTTTGTCCTCGACCAAATCGCAGCCTTTGTCGTAGATTACATTTTTGGCCGACAGCTTGGTAGTTATGCCATCGAGAATAGTGATGGTGCTAAACGGCGTTCCATTGTAGTTTCCCCAAAGCATGGGTTTATTATCGGCATTTGGGCCAACAACCGCAATTTTGCCCGATTTCTTCAGCGGCAAAACATTGTTTTTATTCTGAAGCAGTGTCATCGATTCGCGTGCCATGTCCAGCGCCAGTTTCCGGTGTTCTTCGTTGTTCACCACTGATATCGGAATTTGAGCATAGGGAACAATAGCATCATCGTCCATTTCACCCAACTCGAAGCGGCCTTCCAGCACGCGCAACACATGGCGGTCGATTTCGACTTCAGTGATCAAGCCTTTTTCAACAGCCTCGGGTAATTTTTTGTAATTGTGGTTAATCCACTGGCATTCCACATCGGTTCCGGCCCAAACGCCCTTCGAAGCCGCGTGAACCGCATCAGACGAAACTTTGTGGCTGGTATAAAAATCGCCAATCGCCCCGCAATCGGAGACTACCAGATATTTGAAACCCCACTCGTCGCGAAGAATCCGCTGTAAAAGCTGCGAGTTGCCACAGCAAGGTTCATCGTCCAAACGCTGGTAGGCGCACATCACCTCGCGAACATCGGCATCCTGAACCAGCGATTTGAAAGCAGGAAGGTAAGTTTCATTCAAATCGCGCGGATCGACATTATTCAGGTTAAGCGAGTGGCGGCTCCATTCCGGTCCTGAGTGTACCGCGTAATGTTTGGCACAGGCCAGCAATTTGCGATATTTCGCATCGGCCGGGCCCTGCAAACCTTTTACCACCTGAACGCCCATGCGCGAAGTCAGGTACGGATCTTCGCCGTAGGTCTCCTGTCCCCTTCCCCAGCGCGGATCGCGGAAAATATTGACATTGGGAGTCCAAACCGACAGGCTCAGAAAGCGTTTGTTTTCCTGCCCTTTCTGGCACGCTTCGTTATATTTGGCGCGGGTTTCGTCCGAAACAGCATCGAAAATCCGGTAGAGCATCGCATCGTCGAACGAAGCGGCCATTCCAATAGGTTCAGGAAAAACGGTGACATTACCGTTGTTGGCCAAACCGTGCAGGGCTTCGCTCCACCAGTTAAATTTCTTGATACCCAGACGCGGAATAGCATCCGAAATGTCACACATCAGGATGGCTTTTTCTTCCAAAGTCAGGCGCAATAATAAATCGTTTGCCCGTTCTTCGGAACTCAGTTTTGGGTTTTGATAGGGATATTGCTGCGCCCAAAGGTTTAAGCTAATCAAAAAACCTATGGCGAAGATCAGTTGTTTTCTCATACTCTAGTAATTTGTTCTTAGTTAGTTGTTGCCTGACGTTTAAATTGTATGCAGCCTTTTATTTCGTTTTAATCGTAATTATAGCTTCCTTCAATCCTGAAGATTTAGCTTTTAAAACCACATTGCCAGCTTTACCTGTTGATTGAAGTACCACCAAACATTTGCCATAAAAAGCTTTGCGGTAATTGGCCTTAAATGGCTCGTGGCTGATAGGACTACCGTTGTCAACGCCAACAATTACAGCAGGACCTTCTACTTCAAAATTTACCAGATTATCGGCATTGGGTACCATCGTTCCATCTTTGTCGAGTATTGATACAGTTACGAACGACAAGTCGCTCCCATCGGCTTTTATGATTGCTCGATCAGCGGTTAAGCCCAATTTTGAAGGTGCATCGGCAGTTTTAATTTCTTGCTGTAAAACCACTTTCCCGTTCTTCTTCGAAATGGCTTTCAACGTACCCGGTTCAAATTTCACACGCCATTGCAGGTGAAGATCATCGGCACCTTTGGTTTTTGTACCCAACGATTTGTCGTTCAGAAATAATTCCACTTCAGGAGCATTGGTATAAGCCCAAACGTCAACGCTGTCGCCAGGAGTCCAGTTCCAGTGCGGAAAAATGTGCAGCACATCTTTCTTTGTCCATTCGCTTTGATACATGTAATAAATATCTTTTGGAAAGCCAGCTAAATCAATAATTCCGAAATAGGAGCTTCGGGCCGGCCACCAGTATGGCGTAGGTTCACCCAGGTAATCGAAGCCTGTCCAGATAAATAAACCGGATACGAAATCGTTCTTTTTCACCATTTTCCAGGTAGATTCGTGCGTTGAGCCCCAGGGGACGTGGCAGTTGTCGTAAGAAGAACAGGACATTGACGGGTCGGAAAATGGTTTATCCCAGCGCTTTGGCCAAATAAACATGCTATCCGATGGCATCCGGTAGTAGCCACGGGTCATCAGCGCTGAAGTGGTCTCAGTAAAAACAAACGGCATTCCGGGAAATCTTTCAGGGACCTTATTCGCATCTCTTTCATGATAATTAAAACCTATCACATCCAGGGTATTGGCGCGAAAAAGTTGATTCTCTGGCCGTGATTCGTTGCATCCGGCTGTTATGGGTCGGGTGGTATCCTGTGAGCGTACAATTTCGGCCAAACGGCGTGTAATTATCATATTTACTGTCGTTCCTTCTTTTTTAGCCTCTTCCGGATCGATATTCCGTTTCAGGTTAAGTAAAAGGTTAGCCTGCTGAAGATCGAGCGTATCGGCTTTGGCATCGGTCCATTGTTCAAGCACCTCGTTACCAATGCTCCACATAAATACCGACGGATGGTTTCGGTCGCGTACAATTTGGTCGGTCAGGTCGCGTTCGTACCAGGTGTTGAAATCGCTGGAATAATCGAAGGGCGATTTTCTCTTGCGCCACATATCAAAAGCTTCGTCCATTACGAAAAAGCCCATCCGGTCGCAGAGCTCGAGAAACTCGGGAGCTGGCGGATTGTGCGATGTGCGAATGGCATTACAACCCATTTCTTTCAGGATTTCGAGTTGGCGCTCGATGGCACGGGTGTTGATTGCCGCACCCAAACAGCCGAGGTCGTGATGGTTGCAAACACCCAGTATTTTCTGAGGCTTTCCGTTAAGCCAAAATCCTTTTTTGGCATCGAACGAAAAACTCCTGATTCCCAGAGGTGTTTCATAAGTATCGACCGCTTTGCCGTTCATTTTTATTTCGGTGATCACTTTGTATAAATTGGGGCTGTCAAACGACCAAAGTTGCGGATTGGCCACCTTCAGACTCTGGGTAAATTCGGAAATCGTGTCTTTAGCAAGCGAAACATCTGTTTTTGTGGCAGTAACCAATTTCCCTGATTTGTCAAAAATGGCAGAATGCAAGGTGAATGAGGCATTTGTTGTGCTTTGATTTTTGACTTTTACCTGAATTTTTACATCGGCTTCCTTATCCGAGACCTGGGGAGTCGTGAGGTATGTTCCCCATTGTGGAATAAAAACCGGGTTTACTTTTGTCAGCCAAACATTTCTATAAATACCTGATCCTGAGTACCAGCGCGAATTTGGCTGTTGCGAGTTGTCAACCTTTACAGTAATCGTATTGCTTTCGTTGCCGAATTTCAGGAAAGGAGTAAGCTCATAACTGAACGAAATGTAGCCAAACGGGCGCTTACCCAGAGAATGACCGTTAATCCATACTTCGCTGTTGCGATAAACGCCGTCAAACTCAACGAAAATCTTTTTCAATTTATCCGATTCGGCAAGCCTGAACGTTTTACGGTACCAGCCTAAACCTCCGGGAAGTGCACCACCACCGGGAGATGCGGGATTTTTTTCACTAAACTCACCTTCAATACTCCAATCGTGTGGAAGATTGAGTTGTCGCCACGATGCATCGTTAAAATCCGGCTTTTCGGCATCAGCCACCTGCCCCAAAAAAAAACGCCAATTGCTATTGAAATTCTCTTTGGTGCGAATATTTTGTCCTGCTAATCCACTGACTAACAGACAAAAAACTAGGATAGTTAGAATTTTTTTATACATTTTTCTATAAGATTAGATATGTAATACTACATTTTCAGTTAAAACTATACTCATTAACACGTATGCTTTATTCATTCAGATCATAAAACCTACATTCAATCAGCATATTCGAGTACAAATCCATACCTATTAGTTTATTCATTTCAATTCGGTAATGCTTGTGCTTTTGGTGACGCCATTTTCGTTGAAAGCATCAATCGTGAAGTAATATTTCTGTTGAGCATTTAAACTGCGAATGGTTACCTGCTCAGTTCCAAGTACCTGATAATTCTGGTAAAGTTTATCTTTGCTGGTTCCGTAGCGGATGTTGTAACCTACAACCCCCGGAATTTTTGGCCAGCTTACGTCCACCACACAACGATCTGTTTCCGAACGTTTCAGGCTTAAACTTTTCACTTCGGAAGGAGCTTTTCCGCCGCCATTTCCGAAAACACGCAGACCTGCCAAAGCAAATGTGCCATCAGCCATGTGATAATTCGTCAATTTGATGTAGCGGGCTTTTACCGGCTTGGTCAACTCGATGTAATCGTGCGGACCATCGGTTTTATTCTGAGTTTTATCGACCAGGGTTTTCCAGGTTTTGCCATCGGTTGAATATTCGAGCAGATATTGGTAATAAATATTAGGCTGACGGCCCATCATCTTCGTCTCGTTCTCGGCATAGTTAATCTGAATGGCATTCACGGTGCATTCCTTCTGCAAATCCATGCTGATCCATTCGCCTTTATTACCAGTTTTGGCGCTCCAGTATGTGCGGATTTCCTCATCGGCAGCGTACTTTTTAGGATGGTCGGCTAACTCCGAAGAAACCTCAACCGGTTTGTTGTATGAAAGCAACATCCAGCCTTGAAATAACTCTTCAGGACCAGAAATTTTTCGTGTTGGCATTTTAAACGGAAAATCGCCAAATCCGGTGTAAGCGTACATTTCGCCATCTTTATCAAAGAATGTGGGAAACAAACCCAAACGACGCTCGAACATGTGTTTCACCGAAATGCTCATGGTGCCAATGTGCCAGTAGTTTCCGTATTTATCCTGAAAAGTGCTGCTGTGGCCTGCGCCCGCAATAAAACCTTCGGGTTTATACGAAAAGGGGTTGTGCGCAGCCAGCTTGAACGGGCCAAGCGGCTTGTCGGCAACATAAACGCCGTCGCCATAGCTTTTGTATTCGGTTCCAGGGCCGGCATATTGCAGGTAGTATTTGCCATCGTGTTTGGTCATCCAGGCACCTTCAATCCAGGGATCGTTACCCACTTCATTGTAATTGCCCGATCGTTCCCAACCATGATTTTTTTTGTCGCCAAAAATCACAGCCACCGGTTTCCCAATCGGGTTCAGCGTTTTGGTATCCAGTTCAACTACCTGAATCGGATTTACATTAGAACAGCCGTAATAAAAGTACAAACGTCCGTCATCGTCAACAAACAAGTCTGGGTCGGTCATTCCAATCGGGAAAGCAGCATTCACCACTTCCCATTTTCCTGATTTGGGGTCGGCAGTTTTATAGATTGTAAGCGGCGGATCGTTTTTCGAAGCCATGAAATACAACTCGCCGTTCATTTCAATAGCGGTTGGGGCATAATCTTCGATTGTTATGTCTTTAGTTGCTATCAAATCCCAGTTGATCAGGTCGGTTGAATGGAAATACCCGCCTGATTTAGAAGCAAAAAGATAATATTCGCCTTTAAACAGAACCATTGTTGGGTCGGCAGCCTCGCGCCGCGACGGTGCATCGAGACAAAACCGGTAACTCAGATTCATGGGATTGCAAATAGTAGTTTGAGATTGCTTGCTCTGAGCATTGACTCCAAGCATACAGGTCATCAGAACAAGGACTAAAAAAGTTTTGGTTAGGTGTTTCATTTTTATTTTTTTGAGCCCCCTCCAAACCTCCCCCGCCTTCGATAAACTCAGGCATCGGGGGAGGCTTAAAAAAGGACGGTTCGCATTCGTCTATTTAAATAGCAGTTGGGCAAAATTGTACAGGTTGTTTCGCCAAACCGGCCAGGTATGGCCGCCAGGGTATTCGCTGTACTTGTAGCTGATTTTCATCTCGTCGAACTTCGCCAGCATAATCTGGCAGTTTGGCCAGGCAATGTCTTCCTTACCTCCCTGCGAAATCCAGAATTGCTTCAAATTACTGTTAATCTTTTCTGAATTCGTTTTCATGAATTCGTATTCCGGACCGGAAAGCGCCGGTTGATTGGACCACCAGCCCGAACTGAATACACCAAGGAAGGCAAACAGTTCAGTATTTCGAACACCGGCATGAAGCGTTTGTAAGCCGCCCATCGATAAACCAGCCAAGGCACGACTTCCAGCATCGGTTTTTACCCTGAAGTTTTTTTCGACAAACGGAATGACGCAATCCTTCAGTTCTTTTTCGAACAAATTCAGAGCCTCTTCGCCAAAACCTTTTGATGGCATGTTCCCATCGACCATAACGACAATCATCGGAACAGCTTTCTTTTCAGCAATCAGGTTGTCGATGATCAAATCGGTTTTCCCCTGTGTAGCCCAGCCCCGCTGATCCTCGCCACCACCATGCAAAATATAAAGCACCGGATAGTTTTCAGTAGAATTCTGGTCGTATCCCGGTGGAGTGTACATGTAAAAATTGCGCCAAGCATTCAATACATTGGAATAATAACGTTTGATACGGATGTCGCCGTGAGGCACATTTCGGATTTCGTAATAGCTGTCACCTTTAAACGGTACTTCGAAACCGCTGGCCATGCGCCCCATGCCGTAAAACGATTCGCTGGCTGGGTCGGCAATTGCCACTCCGTCAATAATCAGCGAGTAATAATGAAATCCTTCGCTCAACGAATCGGTGGTAACCGTCCAAATTCCGTCCAAACTCTTCGCCATATCGTATTTCTTGCCCAAATCGAGTTGAACTTTTTGAGCTTCAGGAGCTCTTATACTGAAGAAGGCACGGCCATCGGGTAAAATCTGCGGATATTTAGCCGAGCGAATGTTTGTTTCCGCTGGTCTTCCAGTGCTACTAATTTTATCGAAAGAAGCAATATCAACCGGCTTAAAAATCAACTGAGAGAACATGTACAAACTGTTCTTCCAGACTTTAAAATCGTGATACCCATGATCGACATAATAAATATGCGGAACATTGTTCGCCTTCAGGTAGTCGTGCGTGCGTGCGCTGAACGGGATCAAACCATCCTTATCGCCACACGAAATCCAGAGCAATTTCAGCAGTTCCTTGGCCTTTGCCGGATCGGGAACCAGTTCTTCGGGTTTCTTTGTGTTTGGTGCCGACGAGAATCCGCCCACCCAGGCAAACTTATCCAGATTGCCCAAGCCAAAATTCAGCGACTGCCCCCCTCCCATCGACAAACCAGCAATGGCGCGATGCTCGCGGTCTTTGATCACCGGAAAATTCTTCTCGACATATGGAATCAGGTCGGAAATTAAATCTTTCTCGAAAGTGGCAAAAGCCTGAACCTTATCGGGAGCCATGATGTTTCCCTCAGCACGATCGTTTTTCATCGCGCGGCCATTGGGCAAAACCACAATCATGGGCTCCAGTTTATTTTCGGCATAAAGGTTATCAAAAATCACTTCAGGATGGCCATTTTTGAACCACTCCTTTTCGTCGCCACCAATGCCATGAAGCAAGTATAAAACCGGGTATTTTTTGTCCTTCGAGTAGCCGGATGGCGTATAAATCAATGCCCTTCGGCTGGTTCCAACGGTTTTTGACGAATAGGTAATGGTATCGATTTTTCCATGCGGAATACTTGTCTGAACGACATCAAAACCTAGGGTAGGATATTTTACGTCGGCCTGCGCCAAACCCACCATGTAAAGCAGAACAAAAACGGGAAATAAGAGAGCTTTTCGTTTCATTTTAGGTATAGTTCGTTTTCAAAAGTTGAAGTCGGATTTGGCATTTTCTGTTGCCCGGATTTCTAAACAAAAATACAGCTGGAGCATAGCGTAGTATTTCAAATTTGGCTATATATTTTCTAAGTTTAGATATAAAAGCCTTTATGTTGAGTGTTAGATAAATAGTTTAAAATATTGAATATCAGTAATTTTAAAATTTATTCAACGAAATAATCGGATAGTTGAATTTTTGAGAGCTTTCTCGAATAAAAATATGAATAAAAAGGGAGCATTTAACACTTCGAAGACACGTCGATTGCCATTATTTGTATGAATTCTATTCTTAACAGATTCAGGTTAAAGAACAATTTTTCGGCGCTTTTTTATCCCAACGACCATAAAGGGCGACTGCTGAAAAATCGACCTTCTGATCAAACCAGAATTGATCAAATAAATCAGATCAATTTATTGTGTTATTTTCAATTTACTCTTCCCGTCCGCCACGAGCTTCGGCCCGCGGCTCTCTCTTGAGAAAGGGAAAAAGCACATCGTTGATGTGACTGCGGGGAGTTAGGTTACAGCTAAATGATAACTATTTATAATTGAGCGGCATTGAATAATTTATTTTTCATTTTATTGAAGCGATTTTGCATTGTTCTGTTAACTTCGCAAAACAATCGCTAGCGCCTAAAACTATGAAAAATAAATACCTGGGAAACAGCTTTGTTTATATTGTTGGATGGTTAGCTGTTTTTATTATCCTATTTACTTACCTGCAATTAAAAGGGCTCTATAATCTTTACTTTATGGAGCAATGGCAAATCTTTTTATATGACTGGCCCTCTATCTTTTCGGCGCTTTGGCAACCTGGAGGATTGGTTCATTTGGTATCTGGCTATTTGGTACAGTTCTTTGTGTACCCTTATTGCGGAGCATTAATATTTGCTTCTGTGCTAACATTAATCGGCTTATTTACAAGCTTGGTTTTAAAGCAATTGACTCCTTCCGGCCATCTTTACATTATCAGTTTATTGCCGATAATTTCGTTATTATTTTTGCAGTTTAATGTCAACTATCATCTGGCCGGTACAATTGCGTTTTTAGTATTGACAATCGGGCTAAACGTCTATTTAAGAGCGCGTTCTTTACTGGCAAGAGTAATTCTTGCGTCATGTTTATCGTTGATAATGTTCCTGTTAGCTGGACCTATAGCTTCGTTGTTTGCGATTATCGTATTGCTCATTGAGCTTTTTCTGCATTCCCGAAGTTCTTATTTTTTTCTGTTACCGATTGCGTTGGTCTCGCTGTCAGTCGTGACTAGTTTTTATTTGGGCGTTGCCGGAGAATTTAAGCACCTGTTGCTGCCCGACGGTTATTTTACCTTAAGTCTAAAAGCAGGAAATGTAATTTATCAGCCGTGGGGGCTCTTACTGGCAATCATGCTGTTTTCGTTACTTTTAAATTCGGTTAAGGCATTGAACAAGAAAATTCTGGCAATAAACCTTAGCTGTCAGCTCATCGTATTGGTCTGGTTTGCACATTTTAGCATGTCTTCGATGATCGATTCCCGGCACGAGTTTTTTAAAGAACTGGATTACTATATGCGCACAGAAAACTGGGACAAGCTACTGCAACGGTGCCAGAAAACAGCGATGAACAATTACCTTTATCAGAATTGCCAAAATGTAGCTCTTGCTGAAAAAGGAAAGTTGGCCGAATGCCTGTTTGACTACCCGCAGCAAGGTCTTCAAAGTATTTATCTTACATGGGACAGCACCCCATACATATCTGTTTTACTGAGCGATGTGTATTTTTCGATGGGTCATATCGCCATGTCGCAGCGAATGGCATTTGAATCGAACGTAGGCGGCAACAATTATAATCCGAGGATGCTTAAGCGCCTGATTCAAACAAATCTGATTTACGGAGCTTATAGGGTAGCAGAAAAATACATCGCCGTGCTGGAGAAAACAAAATATTATAGTGAATGGGCTCATTCGCAACGCCGCTTCCTGGACAACGATACTGCTGTAAAAAATGACCCTCTGCTGGGAATTAAACGAGGATGTTTATTCCCCGAAAATTGTTTGTCGGGCGAAAATGGTATTGATTCTGATTTAAAACATGTTATAGACCATAATCCGCTGCATCAGGCTACAATTCAATATTTGGGATCAATATACCTTTTAATCAACGACATACCCAAATTCAAAAGTATGATTGAATGCTACTATGGCTCCAGCGCATTACCATCATTGCCGAAAGCGTTCCAGGAAGGAGTAATGCACTACGCTGCCAATGACCCCGAGGCTTTGAAGCATTACCATATTTCAGATCGGGTTGTTCGCGAATACAACGAATCTCGTACCCGAAACGTGGGCGTCCAAAATACATTCTGGAGTTACTTATCACATTATAAAGGGAATTAATCAGAAGAAGATATGCAAAATAGTCATTTAATACGGATGTTTTACGGTTTATGGTGTTTTGTCTTTTTTGCTTGCACCGGGAATATACAGGTAGATAAGGATTTAAACAAATTACCTCCAATTTTCCCGGATTATACAGAAGTTACTATTCCTGCAAATATAGCGCCCCTTCATTTCAAATTGACTGATTCGTGCGTTTGTACCGAAGCTTATGCCTGCTTCGAAGCCGGTTCCAAATCGATAAAAGTAAAAGCCTCGGAAAAGCAAATAGCAATTTGTCCTTCCGATTGGGAAAAAATCATGGAAGTAGCTAAAGGTAAATCCGTTGATGTGAAGATAGTTACAAAAAAAGGTAAAGAATGGATATCATACAAACCTTTTCATCTATTCGTATCTCAGGATCCGATTGACCCATATTTAGCATATCGTTTAATTGAGCCGGGTTATGAAACATGGAATGAGATGGGAATATACCAGCGTTGCATCGAAAACTATAAACAAACCCCGGTTTTAACGAATAAAATGACCGGAAATAATTGCATGAATTGCCACTCTTTTTGCATGCAATCTCCCGATAAAATGCTTTTTCACCTGCGAAAAGATTTCGGCGGCACATATTTGATTGATGGCGACAATATCGAGAAACTGAATACCAAAACGCCGCAAACCATTTCTCCGCTTGTTTATCCATCCTGGCACCCGTCGGGTAATTTCGTGGCATTTTCGGTGAATAGTACCAAGCAAATGTTTCATACCACAGACCGAAACCGCATTGAAGTATTTGATTACAAATCAGATGTTGTTGTGTATGACGTAAAAAAACACGAGATATTTACGTCGCCTCTATTATTCTCCAAATCCGTTTTCGAAACCTTTCCAACATTTTCTCCTGACGGAAAGACGCTGTATTACTGCTCTGCCGACAGTGTAAAAATACCTGATGATTATGAAAAAGTAAGATACAGCTTGTGTGCGATAACCTTTGACCCAATCACACAACACTTCGGATCCAAAGTTGACACACTTTACGATGCACGAAAAATGGCCAAAAGCGTTTCTTTTCCGCGAGTATCGCCCGATGGACGCTTTTTGATTTTTACACTTTTCAATTATGGTAATTTCTCGATTTGGCACCGTGAGGCCGATCTTTACAGCTTAGACCTGTCAAATGGTAACATAGCAGCTTTAAATGAACTTAACAGCAATGAATCTGAGAGTTATCATTCGTGGAGCAGCAATAGCCGCTGGTTGGTATTCAGCAGCAGGCGTATTGATGGGCTTTACACCCGCCCGTTCATTGCCCATATTGATGAACAAGGTAAAGCGTCAAAACCATTTCTTCTGCCGCAAAACGACGCGGATTATTATGCACGGCTTATGAAATCGTTCAATATTCCTGAATTTGTGAAAGGGGAAATAACAATGAGCGCTTCCCGTATTTCGCAAAAAGCACGTAATAACAAAGGTATCGATGTCCGATTTCGTTAATGTGATTTAGCCTTTCCTTGAATGATCCAACAATCAGGCGTTAAAGAATTATTGGATGAATGGGGTTAAATTTGACCACGATTTCCGGCGTAAATATAAAAGCAGCTCAATATCTCAATGTTATGTAATTTAGCCGATTTTATTTCGCCAGCCATCAAGCCTCTTCTTACTGGATTAATCAGTTAGTCGTCCGAAATACCATCAGTTAGGATATTTGAATCTCACCATCAATCTAAAATACTAATAATCAATAAATTAATTTTACAGGCTAAAATCTCATACACAAAGAGATATTTTACCAACAAAAAAGTGGGTTACCCGCAAGCAACCCACTTTTAAACACAAGGGTAAAATAACCAGAAATTTAACTATTAATAACCCGGATTTTGTTTTATCAGGTTGTTTCTCAACAATTCATTTGTCGGGATAGGCATAACCAGCTTCTGAGTATTGAAATCCCATGCACGATAAGTGTGCCAGTTTTTAACAGCATTAGGATCGGTATTAGGTACACCTACATTTTTCGGATAACTAGATTCGATATGAGGAACCAGGAAATCAGAACGTTGCAGATCGTATTTCAAATTCCATTCTGAACTGAATTCTTTACGACGTTCCTGGCCAAGAGCAACTTCAAAAACTTTCGAATTTGAGAATGCCTTGTGATAGTCGTTCGATTCGGAAGCATACTGGGTATAAAAAGTCTTGGCATCCGGAACAACTACAGTTTCGGTATTAAATGGTATTGGGTATGACGTTGGGGCCACATATTTTTGAACTGCACCAGAGTTTGTGACCATATTCCAAAGAGAGGTAGCAGGATATTGATCGTTGATGCCAGCCAGTGACTTGTAGTAACCCGTAAAAGTGCGGTTCAACTCTTCGGCTTTACCAACTTCCAGGTTTCCAAATGCACGGTTACGAACCTTATTAATAAGACCCCATGCAGTTGCATCATTCTCCCCATTCAAACGGAAAAGACATTCTGCATAGTCGAGCAATACGGCTGAATAACGTTTGTAATAAAAATGAACAGGTTCGTGAGGCGATGACCACTGACAGCGTTGATTTCTCCATAGTTTCAATGTCCAGATACCCGGAGCGAAGTCACCTCCATTATTCATTTTATAACTGTTCAATTTAGAGTCAGAGCTACCAATTACCTGCTGCAGGAATGGATTGTACCCATAGCAGTATTTAGATCTCTGGGCTTCAGGAAGCTCCGGAACAGGATTTGTACACATGGAAGCATCGCGTCGTTTATCGCCATTTTCATAGCTGAAATACAATTCCCACGAGAGATATTCGGATCCCCAGCCTCCACCACCGTTGGTAGAGCCCGAGAAAAAGTTCACAAAGTTGTGAGCATTAGTATCCCATTTCCCATAGTTCCCTGCACCCATATCCATAACAACCTGCCAAACAGCTTCTTTATTCCAGGCAACATCGACATCCCATAATGTTGAGAAAGATGGAACCAAATCGTAAGGACCTTCGTCAATAACTTGTTTTAAAGCGGCAGCAGCTAATGTGATATTTTCTTTGCTTTTATTCTCACCATCGCCATTTACGCGGGCTTTATAAGCTTTCCATAAATAAGCTTCGCCTAAATAAGAAAGAGCCATCCCTTTTGTACAACGTCCGTATTCATTATTTTGCGGCGTCCAGGCCAGCGCAGCAGAAGCATCTTTCAAGTCGGCAATAATAAAATCCCACATTTCATCATCTGTTGCGGCTGCAGCCTTGTTTGGCGTATTCGAAAAGGTTTCGCCTGCTGCCAGCATAGGAACTTTTCCCCAGGTTTCGGCTAACCACATGTAGAAGTAAGCCCGAATGGCTTTAGCCTGACCTTCCATAACCTTAGCAGTTGTCCAACTACTGACATCTGCTTTAGATAAACCTGAAAGGAAATCATTGCACCGACCAATAGCGCGGTAAGCATACATCCAGCCTGCACTTAAACTTCCATCATCGGCCGACCATTGTTGGTTACCATATTGCTTATCCCAGCCGGTAGCTTGTGTTTCCAAAGTAGGGTGACAGCCAACAAACAATTGAGGTTTGTAGTTCCAGTCGTCGGCATCGGTACCTGGCCAGAACATATCGTAGCAACCGGTCAATCCTTTAGCCGCGTCAGATTCACTCTTAAACATCTGATCAGCTGCAAGAATTGTATAGTGATCAACCGTTAAATATTCATCATTATTGCAAGAACTAGTCCCAAACAGAACAGCTCCAATTGAGGCAACTGCCAACAATATTTTAGATATATTTTTCATGATTATAGTATATTAGTGTGGGACAATTAGAATTGAAGATTCAAACCAATGATATAAGTACGTGGATTAGGATAACGTCCTGTATCCAAACCAGTATAGAGCACACTTCCCTGTCCGCATTCAGGATCGCCATACTTATTATAACTGGAAATGCACAATACATTCTGAACTGAAGTATAAATACGTGCTTCCAAATGTAATGACTTCAATAAATTCTTATTCAGGGTATAACCCACCTGAACATTGTTGATTTTCAGGAAGTCACCATTTTTAATCCAGTAATCCGAGGCGCGGGTATTGTAATTAAGGTCGGCGATAGACAAACCGGGATATTTACCATTTAAGTTGGTCTTAGACCATGCGTTATTCACAACATCCTTTAAAATATTCGAAACGCAATCATCAGACGGAGTCAGTGTCGAAAGTTTCATTGCCGAATAAGAGAGAATGTCTTGTCCGAGAACGCCGTACATGTAAATAGAAAAGTCCCAGTTCTTGTAATTTGCGTTTAAGGTCAAACCGTAGTTGAAATCGGGGAACCCATTGCCAAGAACTTGCATATCGCTCGCATTAACCACGCCATCTTCATTGACATCAACATACTTCAAATCGCCAGGTCTTGTTTGGGCTTCCTGGTATTGAGTAAAGCCTTTTGCGACAGCATTCGCATTCAGTGCGTCAATTTCGCTTTGATCTTTAAAAATACCGGCATTTTTATATCCGTAGAATGATCCTACGGCATAACCTTCGCGACAAATTGAGTGGTTGTCCCAGTGAAGACCGCCACCTACTGCACCTACGTTACTACCGTCATAGATCGTATTGCTGCCGTTTGTGTTGAAAATATCAGAACCGCATTCAACCACCTTATTCTTCAATGTCGAACCAGTTAAGGTAGCGCCAATTTTCCAGTCTTTTCCCACATTGGTTTTGTAAGCTACGCTAAATTCCAACCCTTTATTGCTAATTTCTCCAAAGTTTGTATAAACTGTAGTAAAACCGGTAGAAGGACGCATTGACTGGTAAAGCAACAAGTCTTTTGATGTACGTGTGAAGTAGTCGAGTGTAATGGTTAATTTATTCTTGAACAAACCTAAGTCGATACCGGCATTTATCTGCTCGTTGGTTTCCCATTTCAGGTTAGTATCAATTACATTTTGTTGAGCGTAACCGTTCAATGAGCTGAACGTTTGAGAACTTGCCAGATAGTTGTAGAAGCGATACAAACAGTTGCTTGAACTTAACTGATTAACAGACAAATCGGTTGCATTTCCTGCATTTCCTGTACGTCCCCATCCTAAACGAAGTTTTAAATTACTGATTTCGGGAATAGCTTTCATGAAGTTTTCTTCAGAAATACGCCAGGCTAATGCAGCCGACGGGAAATATCCCCAACGATTACCGGAACCAAAGTTTGAAGATCCATCTTTACGTATAGTAGCAGTTAAAATGTAGCGATCTTTCATGCTGTACATAGCACGACCGTAATAAGATATGTAACGGGTCTCCAAATTAAATGCACCAGTGGCATCTTTTGAAGCAAGGTCGTTAGTCAAAGCAATACTTCGGATGTTGGTTGCCGGAAAATCTTTAGAATAAACATGTTGCCAGTTTCCAAAGCTCTTGCTAACAGAGTTACCAGCCATTAACGTTAAATTGTGAATATCGTTCTTCCAATTGTAAGTGAAGTAGTTTTCAATAGCTAAATCGTTTGTTTGGGACGGATCCATTGAAAATTCCTCAACCTGAGAATAATTATACAGCTCGACTAATTTACCGTTGTTATAACGAGGTCTTTTCGGAGTCCAGCTGTAAGTATCTTTTGCAAAGAAATTATAGGAAGCGACTGATTTAAAGCTTAAGCCTTTAAAAAGCTTAATGTCAGCATAAGCACTTGTAAATACACGATTGTTTTTTGTAGGGTTATCCAGCTCCATTTGGCGGGCATATGGGTTGTCGTAGCCTTTTCCTATTTCATTAGGGCTTGATGTTTGGTAAAAAACGCCATAGGTACCGTCACTGTTTACAACGTTAGGGCTTACATAAGTACCATCAGAATCAACATAGTCCATAGTTGGAGTAATGAACGCCATATCGCGCAAACTCGAAAGGTTTGTATTGTTGCCAAGAGCGGCATTGCTACCCATTGATTCGCTGTGAACAAAATTAATGTCACCGCCAAGGGAAATAAAGTCAGCAATATTAGCCTTAACATTAACGCGAGCGGTTAAACGTTTGAAGTAGCTATTCATAACAATACCATCATTATCCAAATAGCCTACCGAGAAATTGGATTGAAGTTTATCAGTACCGCCTGATAAGGAAAGGTCGTATTGTTTTTTGATGGCTGTGCGTGTCATCTCTTTCTGCCAATCGATAGTTTTTCTTTTACCATCATATTTAGTATCCCAAAGAGCAAGTACCGGAACAGTACCGTCGGCAGCACGGGCGATACGAATAGATTGTGAATAACTGTCAGCATCCTGCACATCAAGCGTTTCTGCCAATGTTTGAACACCATAGTTAACTGAAAAATTAACGTGTACTGCACCTTTGCTACCGTGTTTTGTGGTAATCATGATAACACCGTTGGCACCACGTGAACCATAAATAGCTGTTGCTGAAGCATCTTTTAAAACCTCCATACTTTCGATATCGGCTGGGTTGATAAAGTTAGCATTGTCGCCAACCTGTACACCATCGACAACATAAAGCGGAGAAGCGCTGCCATTGATGGTTGCAACACCACGAATACGGATAGCTGCATTGGCATCAGGAGCACCATCTTGTGCTGTCACAATTACACCAGCTGCAGCTCCCTGTAAGCCTTGTAAAACATTCATAGGCGCTTTTTTCATCATTTCCTCCTTGCTAACAGAAGAAACAGATCCAGAAATATCGCTCTTCTTCGAAGTACCGTAACCAACCACAACAACCTCGTCAACCTGTAGGTTTGTCTGTGAAAGTTTTACATTAATTTCTTTGCGGGTACCAATGTTTTCCGTTTGGCTGTCGTAGCCAATAAACGAAAAAACCAAGGTAGCTTTACCATCGGCTTCAATCTGATACTTACCATTAATGTCGGTAATACTACCTTGAGTTGTGCCTTTAATAACAACATTTACTCCGGGAAGTGGTTCTCCTTTTTCATCGGTAACCACCCCATGAATTCTAAGGGCTTGTGCAAAGCTCCATAACGACAAAAATAATAGCGGTAGCATAATTAGTGCAACCTGCATTAACTTGTTCTTCTTCATAAGTTTGTTTTTAATTAATTAAAGTTAAGTTGTGTTTTGTTTGCCAATAACAAGAAAATTCATTCTGTTTCAGCACTTGCCGGAAGTCCGTGCATTACTTAATTTTTAGTTATACCATATTTGTCTGTTTTTAATTATTCGTTTATTTTACCCATTTATAGCTTCGACTAGTCATACCACGCCTCTCTCCAAAGCTCGTTTCTCAAAGAATTGGACCTTCGACTCACACTTTTTGCATTGACAGTCATCGTATGCAAGAGATCGGACTTCTTTAAATAAGGATTTGCGGAACAAGCGGAATGCTTATCATTCGCCTTGGAATACCGTTCTGTTCTGGTCTTTCTGGAAGATAAAAAAATAAGTTCAACATCTCCTGCAAAAATAAAATGACAAGATTGTACTGTTGAACGTTTCAGCATAACTGGTTTCTTTGCAGCATTCAATGTGTTACAAGCCATCAACGATGAAAACCATATACCTGGAAAAGGGCACAAATATGTTTTCTTCATAAAAGTCTTAGGTATTTTCACAAATTAGGTTGATGTAAAAGTAGAAATGATGCCCCGCTTGAAGTTTCAATTTTAGGTATTCGTTATTCAATTTCGGATATTTTGTATTTATTACAAAAAGCATCAACCCAGATATCAAACAAACGAATAAAATATAAGTCAATGATTTTCAATAAATTAAATAAATAGATGAAGAAACGGTAAAAAATACCTTTCAGCTGTGTTATGTATTTTCCACCAAAAGCATTACAGATACCCGTTACATAAAAACATTACAGATGAATACATGGCAAAAAATCTGAATCTCGAAGCAAGTGTCGGTTAACCTAAATTTCGGTGGGCGTTTTTCCATAATGCTTCTTAAATACGGTACTGAAATATCCGACACTGGTAAATCCACACAGTTCACTTACCTCTGTAACAGTATATTTCCGGCTTTGCAATAATTCGAGCGAACGATTAAGCCTGACCATTTTTATAAAATCAGTAGGAGATTGATCGGTGAGCGCTTTTGTCTTTTTATACAAAAGCGATGAGCTGACGTTCATTGCCGAAGCAAAATCGTCTTTATTAAACTCAGCATTTGATATATTAACGTTGGCGACTTCGAGCATCTTTTTCAAGAATTTATTGTTGAGCTCATTTTCCAAAATCGTCTCTGTCGAGTCGTGCCTAATGAGTTTCAACGCCTTTTCCCGCACAATCGCCCTATTGTGCATAATTGTCTTTATCTTCTGAGCCAAAAGCCCCATATCAAATGGTTTAGTCAAATAATCATCGGCTCCAAGCCCTAAGCCATGCATTTGGTCGTCTTTTTCAGACAGCGCTGTCAATAAAACGATTGGAATATGTGATGTTTCGTAAGTCGATTTCATTAAACGACATAATTCAAAACCGTCAGTATGAGGCATCATGATGTCTGAAACAACTAAATCAGGCAATTGCTTTAAAATAAATTTCCAGGCTTTTTCACCATCAGGAGCAGTATATACTTTAAATTCCTGGGAAAGTGTTGCCTGAATAAAATGGAGCAAATCATCATTATCTTCCACAACCAGAATCTTCAGAGAGGCTTCTTCGCCTGTTGCAGCACTAACTTGCACATTTACTGCATTCTCTGTAGTAGCATTGTTTGAATGTATATTAGCGGAGTAGCCAGACTGATGGGCTCCCGAAGGTATGACCCGGCGAGGTATTTCAATACGAAAAACAGAACCTACGTTTATCTTACTGCTGCAAGTTATAATACCGTTGTGCATAAGAACATAACTTTTCACCAATAAAAGACCAATGCCCGACCCAATAATTTTGGAATTTACGGCATTGTTGCCCCTGTAAAACTCTTTAAACAGTTTTCGCTGCGACTTCTTTTTGATGCCAATACCCTCATCTTTTACCTGGAATATCCACTTCTTGTCGTTGCACTGCAAATCAATAAATACATTACCTCCTGAAACCGAATATTTCACAGCATTTGAAATCAGGTTGTCCACGATCTTCTCAATTTTCAATTCGTCGATTGCCGTCAAACAACTACTCATTTCCGGGGTAAATTGAAGTGCAATTCCCTGACTTTTTGCAAAAGGCTCCAAAATTGCTATCCTTCTCGAAATCAGCTCCACCAAATCAACCATCGAAAGCGAAAGCTGTTCTCTGCCAATATCAACCTTCTGAAAGTCCATTAACTGGGTAACCACTGATGATAGCCGCCTGGCTTGCCCAATGGCTAAATTTAAATAATACCTGCCGTTTTCAGAAAGTTCCGTTTCTTTACTTAATTCCTCTACCGGCGCTTTAATTAGGGTCAGCGAGGTTCGAATGTCGTGTGCAATTTTTGTAAAGAATCGCACTTTCTCTTCCGTTTGCTTTTGCTTTAAGGCATTGATGTAGTACAACAGATAAAGAAAACCCATTCCCAAAATGATCACAAAAATCAAAACAACAAACCAGGTCGTTTTCCAGAATGGCGGGACTAACCGAACTGACAAAGTTCTCTCGCTTACTACATGAGCGTTTGAACTATCTAATAATCTAATGCTTAGTTCATATTTTCCACTTGGAATATTCGTGTAGGTAATTATTTTATTATTGGTTGGAAGCGACCATTCCTTGTCAAAGCCATCCATCTTCCACGACAATTTGGTACTTGCAGAAACTCCAAGAGGTACCAGCTCAATGCTTATTGTATTCTGGAAATATTTCAGACTTATCGTTTTCAAACTGTCAACAGGAGTTTCGAGCGCTAAAGCGGTATTATCTCTTATAGAACGCCCCGAAATAGTAACATCCTGAATATATATCTTACCTGATGAAGGTGTTTCCTCGATTGAATTAGGCATAAAAAATACAACGCCATTGTTTGTTCCAAAGGCCAACTGACCATTTTTCAGTCTGGAAACTGCATTTTGATTATACGAGGCACCTGAAAGCGATCCTGTTGACGAAAATGTCAATGCTGTGTTTTCTTTTGGATTAAACCGGCATAAACCATTTTCGGTTCCCAGCCAGAAAAAGCCATTGTCGAAAATTATACTGTTGATAAAATTGGAAGGTAATCCATTCTCTGTCGTAAATTTCCGGGTATTGCCGTTTTTATAATTGTACACAATTAAGCCATTGCCATTGGTACAAATCCAAATTTCGTCGCCATTTATATCTAAATCGCTGGTAATAAATCCAGATAACAGATTATAAATCAATCCAGTATCTTTATTAAGGATAGATATTCCATAAGTCAAACCCAAAACGATCTGATTTTCATTCAATTCGGCAAATGCGCCAATGGGCTCGTCAGAATATACTTTAAATTTATTCTCTTTCGCCTTAAAACAGGCAAAATCGCCGTTCACGCCGCCAATCCACAAATCGCCACGGATATCTTTATAAATATCGAAGATAAAGTTACTTAACAGCTGTACCTGAGATGTTTCCCTGGAATAATGAGCAACTTCATTTCCCGAATTTTCATCGAGAACATAGACTCCGGACGAGTAGCTGCCCGCCCAGATTTTACCGTAGTTGTCCTCGCATATCGAAAGAAAAACCTGGGCATGTTCCAATTTATTACTGTAAAAACTCCTCCATTGGTTAGTTTTTACATTCCAACAGCTTATTCCGTTGTTTGTGGCGAACCATATTCGGCCATTGCGATCTTCAATAATTCCGTTTACATCGTTGTTAACAAGCGAATTGTCGTCGTTAATATGATGAACCAGCTGATTTACCAAAGGAGAAGCTGGCGTATAAAAAGAAACACCACCGCTAATTGTTGCTATCCAAACTCGTTTCCCCGAATCACAAAAAATGTCGTAAACTCCGTTGCCATGTAATGAGTACGGATCGTCAGCGCTCTCTTTAAATACATTCAGGATGCTGTTCCCGGTTTCATTTAATTCCCAGATTCCCTGTCCGTCAATTCCCAACATAACCGAGTTCTCCGAGTTTTTTGCCATAGCAAGAATTGGTTGTTTCGGAATTTTTGAGCCAAGCACCGGAACAAAGTTTCCTGTGATAAAATTGTAGCAGAAAAGTCCATTCGATAATGTTCCAATCCAAAGCTTACCACTACTCTTATCGAATAAAAGAGATGAAACAAAAAAAGGATTTATGTTTTCAACCGCAAATAACTTCTTCTTCTGTAAATTCAGAACATTCAGTTGTTCAATGCCTTCATTACCGGCAACAATTAAGTTTTTATCATCGAGCCAGCAAATAAACGACCGCTTGTCAGAAATAACATTTATGGGTTCCAGTCTTCCATTTTGATATCTATAAAGTCCTGAATTTAAAGTAACCCAAATACCATCAAAACTATCGACAGTCATACTGTAAACATCGATATGGTCGTCGCGAAGCGCTTTACCCAGGTTTAATTTCAATTCAAACCGATCATAAATTATATTGTACTGAAATATTTGCCCGTTGTTGGTGTAGGCATATAACTTTGAGTTTTTATGAATCAGTTTTACGACTATAACATCGCCCGACTCGTAGGGAAGCTGGTAAATCCGGTAATCGCTGTCAGCAAGCCTTAAAACTCCAGTTTTCGACGATACCCAAATAAACCCATTGTCGTCTTTACAAATCGAATTAGTTGTACGGGTCGAAATTCCAAAGATTGAGTTTATGCTATAGAACTTAACAGCAAAAACATTCGAAAAGAATGTAAGCTGAATGAAAATAAGTGCAAGAATCCTATATTTTAGAGTTGAAGATTTTTTCACATCTATTCTGCTCTGTTTACTAATCCTTATTCGCGAACTGGTATTATAGCTTTTGAAGCAGTTAAAATTACATTTTTTTTACAACCAGCCGCTGAGCCAGTTATTGATTTTAGTGTATGTATTTAGAATTTAATGCTGTTTAGCTAAGAAAAAGCAGTTAACTGAACGACAATGAATCAGGAATAGGAAAGATTCATTAGTCAATAGAAAAAGGATTTTCCATTCAATACAGAATTGAGAAAATCCTTTTCACTATTGATTATCAAGCTACAACCGAATAAAATCTATATCAAACTCTGCTTAAATTATGATTTTTCAACCCGAACCTTCTTAACCTCGCCATTAACGCGAATAGTTAACACTAAAAATTATTTCGAAGGTTATTTTTCCTTACCAAACCATGAGCATAAATGTATTTCATTCTAATATAAATGATTAATTGATAATTATAACCAAAGCAAATAACGGAAGAAGATTTTCTGAACCCTTACGATCAAATTCTGAAAATATTGGAATTGCCTGAATGCCAGACTAGAATTCCACCTTTACCACGTCGTCCATTTCGGTGCGAAGATCAGCTGGCACGGTGAATTTGACGAATCCATCCCGATAACTATATGAAAGATTTGTTTTAGTCCGAAGTAAAATGACCGATTTGGGTTCTTTGTCGGTTTTCAGCGAAACCTGTTGCTTGAAATCGGGCAGCAAATGCAGGTACCAGTTTTTGTCGCGAGACGTAATCATCACATTGCTGCGTTCGACACCGGGCGAAGGGCCTGCCCCGATAACCGATTCGCGGCTGTGTTTCATCCACGCGGTAATGCCTTCCATTTGCAGATAGTAATTCGGATGCATTTCACCATTTCCGGCCGGACCAACGTTTGGCAAAAAGTTACCGCCAAGTGATCGACTGGCCACCAGATGTTCGAAAAACCACGAGTAGGGGCGGAAAGTTCCGGTTTTGTCGTAGCCCCAGCCACCGCCGCCGCAAGTCCAGATGTCGCAGTGTTCCCACCATTTCGACGGAACATAGGTTGGCTTGGAGCATTCGAACGGTGTGGTGAAATCGCCAATGCGCACACCACTTCCGGCCGGATCATCAGGATTTACAATATTCGACCAGCGGTCGTTGATGACCATTTCGGGCTGAAGCGAGCGAATCCAGGCATAAATTTGTTCGGTGTGCATATCGTCAACGCCGCGGAAATTCATTCCGTCGAGCCAGAGAATATCAATTTTTCCGTAGCGGGTAAGCAATTCTTCCATTTGAGCCAGCACAAATCCGAGAAATTGCTCGTAGTTGCGATAATTCGCTGCCTGATCGGTAATTGGCGGAATATTTTTGCTGGTATTGGCGTCAAACTCGTTGGGGTGCATCAGTCCCGGGTAATGCCAGTCGCGCGGCGAAAAGTAAAAGCCCACTTTCAAGCCGTTGGCCCGGCAGGCATCCACGTAGGGTCTCAGCAAATCGCGGCCATTCATGTATTGTTTGGTGCCAATGCCGTATTTCGATGGCCACAGCGCATACCCGTCGTGGTGTTTGGTTGTGAGCACCGCATAGGTAAACCCTGCTCCTTTAGCGGCTTTCAGCCATTTGTCGGGGTCGTAATTCGTTGGATTAAACTGATCGGCCAGCGCATAATATTTATCCGGAGGAGCCACTTTCCCTCCATAGCGGTAATTCGAAATCATGTCCCACGAGGGCTGTGCGCCTACCACGCTGTGAATGCCCCAATGCATGAATAGTCCAAGGCTTGCATCAGGGTACCATTGCGCTGCGGGGCTCGGATTTGGCATGATTACCGCTTTTTTCAGCGGACTTGTAATAATCTGATGCGCCCGATTGATGTCTTTCTGATCTATTTGGTAAGATTCGGGATGAGAATTTAATTGCGCCAAAGCAGCAAAACTCATTCCGGCGAAAAGAGCCAGTACGAAAACGATTTTTTTTATATATGTCATTTTTGAAAAATTGAAAACCTTTAGATTATCCTGAGTGCCGATTGGTTGTGTTTTATAAATGCTTCGGCATATTTACAATTGGCCTGCATTCCCCTGAACCGTTCCATTTGGGCATGAAAACTGCTGTAAACTTCCTCCATGTTTTGACTGACGTGGCAATTGCAAGCTTCATGTTTCCTGTCGATGACAGAAGTGATATCGACAAAATTTGTGGGAGGAAAATTCTGCGTTTGTCCACCCGATTCAACTTCGAAATAATAAAGTGCAAAGCTTTTTTCCATTCTCAGCCAGGCGTCGAAAACCAAAATCGAACAAATGCGATGGTCGCGATGCGTATCAACCGGCCAATGGGTAATGACAACATCCGGCTTTTCGGCTTTCAAAAAATCAAACATTTCGGTATAACGGTTTGCCGTAATTTCACAATTGCCGTCAATCTGCTTAAGAAAAACTGGTCTGGCATTCATGATTTTGCAGGCATTCATCGCTTCAGATGTGCGGATTTTAGCCGCTTCCTCATACGATTTGCCCTCAATACCGGCTTCTCCGCGCGTCAGGTAGGCTGACACGACTTCATGGCCTTCAGCCGAAAGCAAAGTCATGGTTCCGCCACAACCCGTTTCGGGATCATCGGGGTGTGCTCCCACAACCACAATCTTCAGTCTTTCGTTTGATTTTTCATTTTCGGCGGCGGCCAGCGACGAGGCTGCCAATCCCAATGCTGCCGTGCCCGACAATTTTATCAGGGTACGTCGTGATAGATTTTTCATATCCTTTGGTTTAAGTTAGAATCAGAATACGAATTTACTTTTCAGGACTATAAAAACCTATTTCTTTGGTTTTTCTGAATTTGTTCTGATAACTATATTCCGTATTTGGAACCACGTTTAGCGCAACGGTTTTGCCGGCAAACCAGACAGACGATTTTTGGCTTTCTGTTTCTATTCCAACGACTTCCAGTATTTTCCCCGACAAATCGGAAACCACCCGAATGCCTTTGGTAAATGAGAACACTTCCTTGCCATTGACCGAACAAACTACCTGGGTGCCGTTTGTTTTTAGCCTGAAGACTTTATCGCCCCAGGTTTGTTCATATTCGTAATCGTTTGGCGTATTCAGGCACGACCAGTAAACACGATCCTGAGTGAGGTGTACGCCATACATGCGCGAAATAAATTCGAGCGATGCCAGAATGCTCGGCCCATAACCATCGAGGTTTTTGGTGATGGCTCCGGTAAACGGATCGAACTGCTGCGTGAACTTCAGTGAATCGCCCACCGATTTCAGGAATTTTTGGCCAATCATAGTCAATTCGGCATAATGGCCGTAGTTTTCCAACGCCTGGATTGAACGCTGAATGGTGAGGCTCTCGGGCTGACCGCTCCAGTTATTTCCTGAAATATTTCTGAAATACGGATCGTTTGCCGCAATTGAAGGCAGTGGCATGGCGGTCCAAAATTCCTTCGGGTTCAGCAAATGGTACCTCACAAACTCATCGGCCATTTGCTGGTCGAAACTACCGAAATACATGCAGCGCAGGTTGTTGTGGGTCAGAATATCCATCACCTGGTTATCCTTATCGCGGTCGTAACAGGCATGGCGCCGGACATCCCACAGGTAACTCTTTAGTTTTGTGCGAACTTCGTTGGCTTTTCCGCGCCAGTAAGTTTCTTTTCCGTTGCCGAGCTCTTTCGAAATCAGGGCAAGCACATCTCTTCCGGAGTACGAATACGACATGATGTCCATCGATTCCATCGGCGTTGGAAACTGATCCACCTTGTCGATATTTTTCCCGGTAATCCCGATTGCTTTCCGATCTTGTTCCGAAAGTTTCCGGATGGCATCGCCCGATGGCGCATAATCGTAAGGCCAGGCCCAGTTTGCACCATTGAATCGCGTACAGGCATCTTCGCCGGTATCGCAGATGCACCAGGTTTCGAGGCAACCATCGTTGTCCGAATCACGGGTTTTCCAAAGGTATTGGTCAAACTTTTCGAGCGTGGTGTAAAGCCGTTCGAGGTATTGGCGGTCTTTGTTCAGCCAGAAGTACAATTCGAATGCAGGCATCGGGAAGCAATAGCCCTGAAACCAGCCGTAATAAGCAATCAATCGCTGGTCTTTCGATTGATCTGTACCCGGCAAATTGCCATAATAAGCCGACGGTTTATTGTTGTAATGAAGCATCCCCGGCAAACGGCCATCTTCGCGCTGGTAATCCATGAAAATCTGAATGTTGTTCCGAGCCACTTCGAGGTTACGTTTCCCATACATGTAGCCGCCCATGGGCTGGGTTTCGAGCCACACATTTTTGTATTCGGCACCTTCGACCAACACCTTGTAACGCCCAAAATCAGCAATATTCCATTGGGCTTTCTTCTCGGCTTCGTCGTACAGGCGCTGAAGTTTCTGGTCGCTGGTTTTAAATGTTACACCAGTCTTCGGAACAGACGTTTGGGCAAAAGATTGAATGGCATTCACCGATAACAGGCAAATCGTCAGCCCGGCCACCAATGATTTTATGGTTTCCTTCATCTTATTTTATGATTTTGATGGTTTGTTTTTCCCTGACATTATTCTGACTAACGGTAAACATCACTTTTCCCGAGTCGTATTTCCAGTTTGAGTTTGGTGTGCCATTTATCAAAACCTGAGTTGGTTTCTTCGGAATATTGATTCCCAGCTCGTAAGTGCGTGATTGATACATGCCGTTGTAAGTTCCCTCGGTGGAAAATACAGTGAATTCGGTTTCTTTGTCCGAATCGGCACATTCGAATCGGGTTTTGGCAAACATGCCTTTCTCGTAATCGTAGCTTATCCCATCGTCTTCCCAAAGCGTATAGGCGCTTTTCTTTTCAGGATAAACGCGGACAATCAGCGTGTCTGTCGGCAATTCGCCAATGTATTGCATCGGTTTCTGGTACGGAATAATGGCTCCATCGCGGATAAACAAAGGTCCGCCACGTTTGGCCGGAGCTTTGCAATAAACGGTTTTTCCGCCTGAAACTTTTTCACCGATCCAGTAATTGGTCCAGTTTCCTTTGGGCAGGTAAATCGAATCGCTGAAAACGCCAACCAACAGGTTTTCGCCAAACATATACTGGTAAATCATGTTGTCAACCTTTCGGTCGTCGGGGAAAGCCAGCGGCATGGCGCGCAAAATAGGCATTCCGGTCTGGCTGCCTTCCAAAGCTGCCGAATAAATGTAGGGGAATAAGCTGTTGCGTAACTGCGCATAGTAGCGGAATGTTTCTTTTTCGTCGGGACGCATATACCACGGGTGAAGCAAATTGTACCAGCTGTTTACCTGAATCCACGGCAGGAAAAAGCCAAGGTGCAATCCGGCTTTGGCGTCAGTTACTCCCGACAAAACATCGGCCGAGGTATTCATAAAGCCACTCAATCCAAGGTTCAACTGATCGAAAAGCGCATCTCTTCCGCCGCCATTGTCACCGCTGGTCGAAACGCCCCAGTGCTGAGTTCCGGAGTAGCCGCCGCAATAGTGGTGAAACGAACGGATTCCTTTGTGCTCGCGGAAAGTTTGTTCCATCTGTTTCTGCAACAAAACCTGGTTCAGGTTGTGCATTTCTTTGTCGGTGTAACCGTTGTAGTATTTCATATCAGGATGATCGTCGAGCGTGTGTGCAGGATCGAGTTTGAACCCATCAACTCCCTGATCCATAAAGTTGGTCAGGTGATCAAACCAGTGTTCCTGTCCTGATTGCGGTTTCCCGTTTTTCGCGGCCAGGCGGTCTTCTTCGGCAATGCTCATGTCATGATCGATACACAGCCACAGCGCCAACTTGAAACCCATTCCGTGTAACCTGGATATGAACAGCGTTTTAGCTTCATATTTCGGATATTTTTTTACTTCCCAATAAGGTTCCGCCGGAAATTTGTCGAGGTTCCAGTTTTTTGCGGTGGAGAAGTCGTAGCGTTTGCTCATCCACTGCGGTTCAATCCAGAAGATATCGCACGGAATTTTTTCATTTCTGAATTGAACGGCATCGTTCATAATGTCGAGCTGATTTTCCATCATGGTGCCGCCAAAAGCCAGGCCATATCCCCATTTGGGCATGAGGTAAGGTTTGCCGGTGATGGTGGTGTACTGGTTGATGATCTCGGGTAACGAATTGCCAAGCATCAGGTAAAAATCAACCGATCCGTCGGTGTTGTAGATTAACAGTTTGTTCTTCTGAAAACGCCCGAAATCGAAATAGTTTTTAGCCGTTGTATTGTTGAAAACGCCCCAGCCGCCAGTGCTCATCATAAAAGGCATCGGGATTTCGGTTTTTTGATAAGTGGCCCACATGCGCAAAGCCGTTCCGCGGTGCTGAATGTTGCTCCGGCTGGTGTTTCCGCCGCCATACAGCCGCTCATCGGCATTCAGCGAAAACTCAAGCACACGGCTTTTCGATACGTCGCCAACTTCATCCAGCTCTTTGTTCTCGGTCGGACCTTTGTTCGAGCCAATAATTTCCGTGCCAGTCTTCGGTTTCCCGAAATACGTATTCAGCGAACTGGCCAGTTCGGTGCACAAACTGTTTTTTGAATCGATTACTGAAATGCGGTCAATCACGGTTTTTCCTTTTGAGTCGGTTACCGAAATTTCACCGGTTTTCGGATTTACTTCGAGCTGATAATTTGCCGTGGCAATTACCTGTTTTCCTTTCTCCGTTTTCAGTCTGGCTTCAGGCGCCTTCCAGTCGGTTTTCAGGATTCCGTAGCGTTCCATCAGGGTTTCAGGAAACCGATTGTCAGCCGAAACCCGGACGCGAAAGATCTGGTCGGAACAGACCTCGATGCGCATAAACAACTGATCTGCAAGTGTCAAGTCGAACCGTTTTTTTACAGGCTGGGCAAATGATGAAAAGAAGAATAAACAAAGCAGAAACGGTGTAATTCCTTTTATCAGAAATGAATATCTGAATTTCATGGTTTAGTTTTTGGTTTAATTAGTCGAGCTTTAACAGTTTTGATGAACTAAGATTTTCAACGTTTAATTTATATCCTTCAGGAACCTTCACCGAATAGCGAATCAGGTTACCTGTGCGCTTCCATTTCAGTTCGATGGCATCATTTTCAACCGGGACAAACCCGCTGCATTCATCCAGGTTGATGTTGGTAAAACGAATGGTGACCTCTTTCCCTATATAATCAATTTTACTGATTCCCAGAATGTCGCGGTACAAAACATGGCCGATGTACGACGCAAACCCGTGGTTGCAACTGGCTTGCGATCCCATGTTTTCCCACAAAGTGCCGGTAATCCGGGCCATATTGTAAAAGTAGTCCTGAATTTCACCGAGTAATTGCCCCTGCAATCCGTAGCCCGAAAGGATGTCGAGCCGGAGGTAATTGCCTATAAAAGCATTGGCTTTGTAAACATCAGGCCAGGTGGTTTTGTCGTTGCGATTGGGGCCGAATTCGGTTGTTAATTTCTTCCATAAATCGGGATAAGTATCGGGAGTGGCCACATTGAAAAAGAATGCATAATACTGGCAAACTTCGGTCGTGTTTTTTGTCACCTGAAGTTTTCCGTCTGTACCGCGAACAGCATTGTCAACAAAGAAAGTTCCGTTAAACGACTGTTTCCGGATTGTTTGTTTGATGAGTGCTGATTTTTTCAGCCATGAATCGTTACGATACAACCGGGCCGCACTCGACAAAGCCGCGCTGTACAGCATGTTTGAGGGGTAATTTACGTCCTGTACCAGTTCGTTGGCTTTCGACCATTCAACAAAAACCCAGCCGTCAAGTTTTTCAAGCAAGCCGTCCTGGTTCTCAAATTTTTCGAAGTATTTCAGCAATTTTTCAATTCGCGGCTTCAGGTTTGCAACAAGCGCCGGATCGCCACCACGACGGGCATAATCGTCAATCTGGATGATGAACCACAACGCCCAGTTCGGGATAAATGAGCCGTTGTAATGATCGGACGGATAACACATTGGGAGCATACCTTCGGGAAGATGGGCAAAACTTTCGGGCAGAGCGAAATTCTCGTAAAAATTGTGCGCTACTGCCGAATGTCCGGTAAATTCTTTCTCCATGATGGCCGTAAAATAGCTGTCGCACAACCAACCGGCCCTTTCGCGCGACGGGCAATCCATGAAAATATCAACCGTGTTTTGCCTGAATGTTTGTCTTGCAGCTTTATAGATTTCGTTCAACTTGTTGTTGCTGCACCAAAATGCGGCCTTGGGGTTTTCGGGATAGGCATATTCCCGCAGGTAAATATCCTGAATTTGGCAAGAACCTTTCAGTGCAATTATTTTCAAATACCTGAACGTATAGGGTTCGAACGATTCCAACCGGTAATCGCCCGGAGCCAGTTCATAAACAACATAATTGTTTGTTCCGCCCATGTGCTTCTTGGCTTTTACATCGCCATCGGTCAATATTTCATCGAAATAAAAATACAAGGTGGTTGGCTCGGTGCAGCTTATCTTCGCTCCGATAAACCCGGTAAGATTGACGCCCATATCGACTGTGGAAAACTGCTTTTCGGCCAGGAGAATAGCCTTCGTAGTATAAGAGGTCGCAATAGTATCCTGGGTTTTGTTGGTAAATTCCTGAACGATAAGCGAGGGTGTAACTTCAAGTTCGCTTTCCTTGTAGCCTTTGAGCTGATCGCTAATATTAACCAACGACCTGTCTTTTTTATATTTTTCAGGTTTCCGAAGCTCGATGGTTCCGCTGGAATGAATTGAAACTGGGCGCACCAAATCATAACCGGGGAAAGGAAGATTTCGTCCGAGCAATTTAATCGCCGGAGAAACCGAAAGCTTCAATGATTCGACTGGCGCAACCGAGGAAGCTCTCCATTTATCAAATCCGCTGGTCAAACGGTAATATTCGGTAAAAGGTCGCTGGTAGCTGTACCGTTCAACTTTTTGCAAACGTTCCTTAATTTGGAAGGCTTCGAAATCGGAATTATTTCCTGTTGCCAGTACGACCTGTGCGCCCGACGAAACCTCAGCCTGTAAAAATGAGGGCTGATCGAGCGTGTAAAACGTGTTGATGTTGTATCCGGCGACTTCAACAGCCACGATATTTTCACCTTTTCGTACCTTCTGGCTTAAATCGTACTCATCGACGCGGTAATATCCGTGTCCGGCGCGGGCCGGGCCATATCCCAGAAATTCGCCGTTCAGGAATACCCGGTAAAGAGTTGATGCTGTAATTTTCAGGCTAAAATTCTGACTTTTTCTGGCCTGAAAAGCCCCGCGAAACCCGAGAGTGAGGTTCATTTCGGTTTGCCTTCCTTCAACCCAAACCGGAAGAGCTTTTTTCATCAGGTCGTTGCCTGCAAATGTGTTTGTGATAATTAGTAGAATTCCAAGCATAACCCCCAATGCTTGTTTTTGAAGATGCTTCATGGTTATTTGATTCAGTTGGTTGACGACTTTAAAGTTATAAAAGCTACTCCGGCTTTTAAGCAGAAAACATTGATTTAAACGTTTTAATTGCCAATAACCCTTGGTTGGTATATGAAATTTATCCAGTTAACAGGAAATATCCGGTGAACCTTCCAAGGACTAAACCATAAATATTGGATTGCATTTCGCCGCCATTTCATTCTAAAAAGTCTTGCTTAAGAGAGACTTAAGCAATAAGAATAATTTATTGTCCGAGTGGATATTTGATTAATTGAAGAGGCCCGGCGAATCCCGAAATATCGAGACTGGAAGTTCCCTTTATGCCCACATGAGAAGTCCAGATGCCATTCAAATGCCCGTTTTCTCTGATGTCTCCTATTAAACGGTTCCTGTTTGTTGTTGCAACGGTTACTTCCAAATGGTTATGTTCTTTCAGCAAGCCGTTAACCGGGATGCGTACATCCGATGTCCAAATATTCCGAAGAAAGTGATTATTCAATTTCACTTCCCCGGTGGCTCTAAAAACGCCAAAATCAAGGTAAACCGGGCTGTCGCCATTAAAATATTCAGGCGAAACATCAAAATCGATAATGTACCTGGCTTCACCTGAAAAGTATTTAATTTTGTTCGAATCGAATTCTGTCAATGATTTCAGATTTGAAATTTTGACTGGTTCAATGGTATCCGTGTTAATCGGGGTAAATTCTATACTTCCGTTGAAATCAGCGATGGGATAAATTTTGGGAGATATGGCTTTAAACGACATTTTTTCTCCTGAATCGGTGGTAATTTGGTAATTTCCTCCTATACGACCAACCAATGACCAGTGACTCTTTTCATTTTTCACTTCCGGCGTAACATCGGAAAAAAAAGTCTCTTTCTGCGCTGGAAAAATTTGATTTCCATCTAATTCAACCTTTGTAATGTGACTTTTCTGATTCCTTTTATTGAACACGAAAAACAGCGATTCGTTAGCTTCAAAGTGAACCGGAATACGAACTTTCCCATTGTTTTGTGTGTAAATAAACTGACTTTTACATTCACCGGTCATCGGGTTCCATATTTCAGGGATTTTATCTCCAACCGTGAAACTACACTCAAAATTCAACGGTCGTTTATGCTGGTTAACAACAAAGAAAACATCCTCGTCTCCAGTGGTTTTGTGAATTGATAATACCTCAAGCGAATCGGGCAGTGTGGTTGAAAATGCAGGTTCAACGTTCAAATTCTTCAATAAATCGCCTATTGATGTTCCCCACCACACCGTTCCTTTACCGTACTGGCTTTTCCCGCTTTTATAATCCTGCCAAAGTTTCGACGTCAGTTCCTCAAAATTTTTCAGTTTTTCGGTTCTGTCTTTCAACGACAGCATATTCTGAGGCTTCTCCCCATAAACAGCAGCTCCATCGCGAACCAATCTTTCAACTTCAGTTAAAGTAGAATAATTTATAAAACGGTTATCGGGCAATGCCAGTACTGAAAACGTAACGCCATTCGGGAATGTTATTTTACCGTCATTAACAACTGCCTTCTGAAGCAAATCAAGATTGCACGGGATGGCATGAATACCCTTTGGAATATGGCTAAGCAACTCTGTATTTAAATCGTGGGGCCATTCATCTCCCACGAAATAAAGGATATCTGCCGGGATTATTCCTTTTTGAAGCGCATACTGAATGCGCGCCTGATAATCGAGCCAACCAACGGAATAATTCCACCAGGGGGTATTTCGGTTAAAATGAGAGCCAAAACAAAACAAAGTCATACCTGGTTTTTGATCATTGGGTTGATGTACATAACTATGGAGTATCATTTGATTGATACCAGAGCAGTAGGCCCTGTCGCCATATAACTTATAATCAGCCGGGGTTTCGCTGTGGCGGCAAAGCGTTGTAAACGCTTCAGCAGCCAACACCGGCTTGTTATATAAACTTGACAATGACACCAATGTGTTTAAACTATTGATTTCTAATGGCGAATAGGTAATAAGTCCGTCCTTTTCCACTGTCCAGAATTCAGTCATTGGCAAGTCGATATAACTATTTGTTTTCAAAACATCCAATGGTAGATATGTTTTCCCGCCATAAATTACCTCGGCATGCATGTCCAGATGGTTTTTGTGGCAAAGTTTCGTGAAATGCAGATAATAATTTTCCTCAATCATTTCAGCAATCGTTCTTCTGAAGTCGTACAGAAAGGCATCAGACATTTCCTGGCTTTCAACAATATCGCCACACAATGCCGGCAACCAATCCATTAACTTATATCCCCTGCGTTTTTCAAATTCATCGGGCATTCTCGCAGTCCAGTTCTGATAATTACATTCCCAACTATCAATCAACAGAAATTTGAAGGTATTTCCATTTAGTCCATTTGAATGTTCAACTAACTTTTGAGGAAAATTTGCAAAATGCTGATTTATAGCAGTAGTATCCATTTTATCGCACTCCAGACCTCTTCCCTCCATAGTTGAAGGGGTATTTACAACACCTGTTGTTGTGTAACCAAAACGAAGGATTGTCCAATACCCGTCGGGCAAGTCTATATCAATCATTCCGTCTCGATCCATTTTGTCGGTAAGATTGACCACTTCAGTGTTTTTCTTGATTGCATCACCAACCATTCTATCTTTTTTCTCTTCCAGTTGTTCCAAATCCATAATCGTTGCTGAAAGAGTTTTTTCAAACACATGAGGTATTTCGGGTGCAAATCCCGGCTGATCATTGTTCCCTAACAATTCGATATGCGACAGCAGATATTTATCTTCTGTCCATGAACCATTTGGGTGCCCGTTCAGAATTAATTTAAAATATCTGGCTTTCGTTTCGGGAATTTTAACAATGGCAGTATCGTTACTACAAGGCACATTAAGCTGGCTTAGCAGCCTGTAATTTTTCTTATCATTTGTTGCATACATCAAAGAGTACTGATGAAATGAATTTTGGGCGCTTGGTGAAATTCCTCCCTTTAATCCCTGAAAAAACAGAATTTTGTCTGCGGTGAATTCTGAATCAAACGAAAATTCAATTGAATCTCCTTTTTGCATTTCAAAAATCGTAGAAGAAGCTATTTTTTGTTCCGTATTAAGGACCATTTCAGGATGGGATGCCTGAAATGAGTTCATCTTTAGCCCTTTATTCCTGTAGGCGACAACTGCAACATCATTATAAAAACCGTTAATGCAAAAAGGCTTGTCCAGCTTTATTTTCCCCTTGGTACCCGGCGTTATAATTGTTTTAGTGAAAACAAATTTTTTCATCGACATTTCGGGAGTAATCCACGGGCCTCCACTTTCGCTCCACCCATCGCAGTTATGCACACCAATGGTAATACCCAGTCTTTTAGCCTCATGCAAAGCCCATTCAAACATATCATACCACTCGTTTGTGACGAACTTCACTTTTTTAACCTGAAAGTCCTTCGCCGGCAACCGGCCTGCATTTTGTGAGAATCCAAGGTTGAATATGGTAGTCTGGGTGATCCCTTGCTGTTTCATCGACTCTAAATCTTTGGTAATGCCTTCTTTTGATATCATTCCATCTACCCAGTGCCACCATGTGTGTACCCGGCTGTTACTCACTGGCTGAGCAAACTTACCCCGATTAAGGTTGTTTTCTTTATTTGAAGCATTACAGATTAAGATAACGAATAAACACACCAAGAAAATCAGTCCTTTCAATGCAGTCTTTTTCATTCGAATAAGTTTTACTACTATTTCAGGTCGCAAAGTTATAGCGAAAAACATTTTAACTAAATGATTCCCCGCTATACTTGTGAGAATAAGCCACAGAGTGCATTCAACCAACAAAATCCGGCTTCATATCAGTCGATAGCTTGTTATCAGTTTACTAATTTGCATTATCAATATTCAGGTGATAACGTACTGATCTTCCGCCCCCTTCTCTGGTAAACACGCCCAAGTCGTATAATTGCTGTAAGTCTCTTGTCGCCGTGGCTTTTGATGCCCTGGTTATACTCATATATTTCTTAGCGGTCATTCCTCCTTCGAAACCATCAACTCCTTGTTCCATCACCTTGAGAACAGCTTTCGATTGGCGCTCGTTTAACTTTTCCCCGTAATGGTCAAAAAACCGGGCTTTTTTTAGAGTGAACTGAACCATGTACTTGGCATCACGCTGTGCATCAAGAATAACCTGGGTAAAATAATGTATCCAGGGAGTAATGTTCAGGGAACGTTGTGCATCCTTCAGCGCATTGTAATAGTCCTTTTTGTTCTTTTCAATGGTTTTTGACAGACTGAGCATGACTGGACGATCAAGTGACTGCGATAACGCTTTTTCCGCAACCGCACGCCCTATGCGACCATTCCCATCCTCAAAAGGATGAATGGACTCAAAGTACAGATGCGCTATGGCCGACTTTAATACTCCTTCGGCAATCTCCCCTTTCAACGGAAAAACCGATGAACTATACCACTCAACAAAACCTTCCATTTCTGTTGGTACCTGCTCCGAAGGCGGAGCTTCATAGTGTACCACTTCCCGTCCAATAGGACCGGAAATCATTTGCATAGGTGCATTTCCCTTCCTCCATTCTCCCGGATTTATATTCGGTGTGCCGCCCATTAACAGGCTATGCCAGGTTTTTAGCATGTTTATCGTCAGTGGCTCCTGAAAGCTCTTCCTGACTTCCGTCATTAATTGGGCTATCCCGGTAGCTCCCCGGTCTTTTACAGGAACAGGTTTGTCGTTCATCCCAAGATTGTTCCTCAGTGAAGACAGTACATCCTCCCGACTGATATATTCGCCTTCAATTTCCGAGGTTTTCAAGGCTTCCGACATCATCAACTGCAAAAGCGTTTCCTCCCTCAGGTTGTTTGGCAATCCTTGAATCATACCTGTTATCTCACCCGTTTCTTTTGCGAAAGCGAGAATAGAAGGCTGAACATCCGTGATATCAAAAGAAAACCCGGGCCATCCCGGTAACTGCCAGTTGTATTTCATGAGCCGATTATTTTACCTATTCGGCTCAAATATAATAAAAAATTGAGCCGAATACAATTACTATTTGGCTCATCCGAATGGGAATAAGTAAGAACTATAAAAAAGAAGGAATGTTATTGGATATATAGAATGCTGCTTTATTGAAAAAACCGCCCCGATATAATCCGGTAGGAGCAATTTGTTGCTTTACCTCATGCTTAGATATTAACGCAATCGTCATTTCAAATTCTATTGGATTAATTCCAAATTGCTCAACGACATTCATTTTAATTCCTTAACAACCCATCGGATATGGCAAATTTTGAATAGATAATTGACAAATACTCTTTTATCTATGCAGAATCTACTAATATTTGAATTCAGACATCACCTGCTGAGTTGCTTTTGACGCCAATGTTTTCAGGACATTAAACTACTGATAATTATACGGATATATTAAACCCATATAGTTTCTGATTCTTCTGGAATGCACTTTTTGCAGCAAAAAAGAAATATATTCGTTACTGGTTATTTACACCAATTTTATTCAAAGTGAAAAAAATCTGAATTCAAACAAAAGACAGCAAATCCATTTTGTGGAATACGTTTGAATAAGTCTAAACTGTTACTCATAATTTTATACCATTATAAAAATAAAGAGGCACCTAAACACCTGATTTATTTATTTTTAGTTTGTTTTAATTCATTTCTGTGACTCAACTATAGGATTAAGTTAAAAAAGCCAGACTAAAGCGGATCTATTCGTTTGAATAAAAAGAAAAGAGGCTGAACTCAAAAAAGCTCAGCCTCCGTATAACCTTTATATGCAATCTTTTGATACTTGCATTCGAGGATTATAGCGTTCAATTACACTATTTTTCCCAGACCGGAAATTCAGAAATCCGTAACGTGCTGCATCCATAAGGAATCAGCGTAACTTCTTCTTCCTGTTTTTCCACAGTTCTGGCCGGATGCGAAGGAACTGGTAGTTTACCTGTTGATCCCCGTTCCAATTGCCAGATCGGAAGACGGTTGGCTTTAATTTTTACCGTAATTGGTGCATTTTCAAGGTTCCATGGATTAAGCGCAATCTGATCTTTCACTTCAGTCTTCAGCTTGTTGTTGTCAATTTCACTTTTCTGAAGCGCGTAATTCCAGGGTGACTTAGGCAACACTTCCCAGAACGTATCATCGTAACCTTTCTGGGTAATTTCGCGCCATTGTTCCTCAACCCGCAGTGCATATACCAGCGGGCCGCGTTCAATACCAAGCGAATTTTCATACCAGTAGCTGTATCTGAAATCCATTGGCAGGCTCAGTTCAACTACATCTCCTGCTGACCACTCACGATCTATGACGGCGATATTATTGCTTGTCACTGTAGAAATAACCTTTCCGTTAAGGGCGATTGACGGATTTTTGCACCATTCCGGGATACGAAGATGGAACGGAAACTTTACGGCTTTCCGTAACATAAAAGAAAACTGGATTTTGTCTTTGAACGGATAATCTGTTTTTTCCGAAATGCTCACTTCTTCGCCATTGGATACTTTTGCAGTTACTTCTGATGGGCCATACACTAATGCGGCAATACCATTTCCGGCTGTTGCATACCAAAGATTCTGGACGAATTTTGGCCAACCCTGATGCATATTGGTCACACAGCAAGGATAACCGCTGGTGGTGCCAAAACAAATCCGTGCATTTTTATCGTCCATAAAGTTGCGTTCAACATCGGTAACCAATACCTGATTAGGTTGCTGAAAATATTGTTTTCGCATATAATCGTCAGTACTTTGTGTTGGAAGTACATTGTAGGCGATTTTCTCCAGATAATCGGCATAGTAAACATCGCCGGTTACGGGTAGAATACTTTCAAAACAGTACATCATCTCTACAGCAGAGCATAATTCCGACCCCTGGGTAGGGTCGTTCCCATGCAAATGTTCATCACCCCCATACATCCCATTCACAAACCCGTGACAATCCTTCAGTGCTGATAAGCCCTTCTTAACGGCATCAAGATATTTCTGTTCCGGATGTTGCTGGTAATAAATAACCGGTTCTTTTAAGCCCTGGGCAACATTTACACAATGCAATCTGGGAAGAGGATTAAGAGTACGGATTACGTTTCCGGAATAGATTTCTGTCCAGTTGAATGTCTGTTTGTGAATAATTTCGGCCAGGTTGAGTAAAAAACTTTCTTTGGTAATGTTGTATAACCAGTAAACAACGGCCAGATTATCGCCTCCGCGTTGTTCGGCCCAGAAAGTAATGAACCCCAGTTTCTTTTCCGGTAAGGTTTTTAACTGATACCTGAAATAATTCGACATCAATTTCAGAACCCGTTCATCTTTTGTGGCGGTGTAGTATTGTTGCAATACTTTCAGCATCACCATCTTTGGCCACCAATCTTCGCGCATGCCTTGCTGGGTCCCCGGAATGTGCTTGTATCCTTCGGGCAAAGGGTTAGGGCCAAAATAACCGTCTTCGCGCTGATTTTTGATGCTCCATTCGATCCATTTCTGAGCTTTTGCCTTCAGTTTGGCGTCGTCAAGAATATAGGCCAGTGGAACCAGTCCGTCAATCCAGTAAGGTCCGCGTTCCCAGCCATCGCCGGTTCCGCCCAGCCATCCATTGTTGTCGCCGCAAACAACATTGTAAATACTGTCCAGGTGCCCCGAAAGTCCATCGCGTTGCAGTTCGAGCATTTTCAGCAACATTCCTTTGGGCTTTATTGCGCCTAGTGGCAGTGCGGTATAAGGCTGTGCAATCAAAGGTGCCTGATTGGTAATGTAAAACGCGTTTCGTTTTTCCTTTTCCTTCGCAAGCAAAGGGTTTAGTAATAAGGTCAGAGCCAGTGAAATTAAAATTAACTTTTTCATTATCTGTAGTTTAAATTTTTATTTGTGTTTTTTGAATATTTTCAGAATGGTGACAGAGTTTCCCATCAACAAATACGGAGAATCCTTTCCCTATGTGGTATTTTGAACCATCGCGGTCCCAGACAATAGTCAGTATCTTATGGTGGTAACTCACATGATCGAGGCAGAACCAATCCCAGTATTCAGAAGGAACCAGCGGATCAATAGTAAGCATATTCCCCATCGAAGGTTGAATGCCAACCAGATCGCTGATGATCAGGTCGCAGAACGAAGAATGGTTGTAGTCTTTTCCCCGCTCTTTAGGCGTGCTGTTCTTCAATTTCAGAATTGTTCGCGAAAGCCATTCTCCGGTGAACGGATTCAGGTTTTCGTCGATCCAGCAAACCTGCTTTCCATCCTCGTTGATTCGACGATGGCTATCGGAGAATGTTTTTAGCTGTTGGATATAGTCCGATTTCGAAACAACACTTTGGTTGTAATTGTGTAAAAGGTTGGCCATTGCTTTCAGTGTTACTGTTGTCGCGAACGGCCAACTTGGCCCATTCCACTGGCATTCATGTCCTTCATAAACCACCTTGAATCCGGCATGGGTTTGCTCTGCCGTTGTCGGTCCGAATGCCGCTTTAAAACCCTTGTCTGTCAATAAATATTTCCAGGCAGACGAATATTTTTCTTCCGGAATGTTGAAATACCAGGGCGTTAATCCATGCAATTCGCGAACACCAACCAGCGTATCCGAATCGATGGGAAGTGTCTCGAAAAATCCTGCTTTGGGGTTCCAAAGCTTGTTCATCAGCAAGGTTTTTAATACTGAAGCCTTTTCTTTGTATGTCTTTTTCAGAGAGTTGTTTCCAACTATTTCGGCAATTTCGGCAATGGCCTCGGCATCTCCAGCCATATACGAGTTAATGGTAGCCCTTTTGCCTGAACCACCGATCGACACTTCCATTCCATCGCGGTTGTCGGTTTGCTGAAACAACCCGTCGGAACATAAATGCGTTTTTTCCCATTCCAGATAATTCTGATCAAGATAAGGAAGCAATCCGGTTATCAGGTTCTTATTTTGCTGAACACAGGCAAAAGCCAGCATTGAATTTGCTGCCCAAAAGCTGTAGCGGCGAGGTTCTCCACCTCCCTTAAACCAGAAATTGGCGTAATTTTCCAGATAAGTCTGATCGTGCAGCCATCTTCCTTCGTAAAAGTGGTGACCCGCCGGGCAGCAAATGGAATTGTATTTGCCTGCCCACGAAACATCAGGAAGAAATTCGGTAATGATGAATCCCGCAGGTGTCATTTTAATGTGTTTCCGCAATGTCCACCACCTGAAATAATAGGTTTTTTCCAGTTCCTGGTCAGGACAATTAAAGTATGGAATGTTTGCTTTCAAAAATTCGTCGGCCTTTGAGTCCGGAATATACTGAACGTAGATCTCCTCATCATTTTTATTGAAATCAGCGACCAGCGGGCTGAAATTGTCCCAATTTAAAACAAACAAATCGGCTGCAACCGGATCAATCTTAAATTCCGAAGGTTTCCGACAACTCGATGACAAGCTGATCAAGGTCGGAATTATAAAAAGAAGTTTTGAAATTGTTCTTAAATACATATCATTCAATTTATTAGTTCAAATTTATCCGATATTCTTTTCGACAATAAAATTTCCGATTGCCAGAATATCAATATCCGCTTTCAGGAAACAGGAAATCGCATCATCAGGAGAGCAAACAATGGGTTCGTCCATCCGGTTAAACGAGGTGTTGATCATTAGCGGACAGCTCGTTAGCTGGTAAAAAGCATTTAAAAGCTGATAGAATCTGCCATTGCTTGCAGCATTCACCGTTTGAACCCTGGCCGAATAGTCAACATGAGTAATGGCCGGAACCGTTGAGCGTATTTGTTTCAGCAAGTCGATTCCTGAAAGGTTCTGTTGATCCTGATCAAGTTGCAGATGGTATTTGCGATCCAGGTTTCCAACCAAAAGCATGTACGGACTTGAAACCGGAAGATCAAAGTAATCCGGTGCAAATTCTTCCAGGATTACGGGTGCAAAAGGGCGAAACGACTCCCGCAGTTTGATTTTCATGTTCATTGTCATTTGCATCGAGGGGTTTCGGGCATCACCCAGAATACTCCGCGAACCCAGTGCCCGTGGCCCATACTCCATCCGGCCATCGAACCATCCAACAACTTTTCCGCTGGCGATCTCGCTGGCAATTTTCCTGAAATACAATTCATCGTCAAGCCGGAAGTAGCTGAGGCCGTTTTCCCGGAGGGCGGCTTCTATTTCAACTTCGGTAAACGACGGGCCAAGCAGTGCATTGTTCATTTGGTCAATGCCCCAAGGATGTATGTTCCGGGGGAGATTCAGGTGGCTGTAGTAAACGGCATAAGCCGCGCCAAGAGCACCACCGGCATCTCCTGCTGCTGGTTGAACCCATATATTCTTAAAGGGACTTTCGCGCAATATCCGGCCGTTGGCCACGCAATTCAGAGCTACCCCACCTGCAAGGCAAAGGTTTTCGGCAGGGTAGGTTTGGTAGAGATGGTTAACCAGCCGCAAAAGAATTTCCTCGGTAACTTTCTGGACGGAGCAGGCCACATCCATGTGAAAGGCAGTTAATTCAGAACCTTTTGGGCGGGGACCGGCGCCAAAAAGCGTGTGGAACCTGTTGTTGGTCATTCGCAGGCCGCTCCCGAAACCGAAATAATCCATATTCAGCCGGAAGGATCCATCGGGTTTTATATCAACCAGGTGCTTGTAAATGGTATCCGTAAAAGTTGGTTTTCCATAGGGCGCCAAACCCATCACTTTATATTCATCGCAATTCACTTTAAAACCCAGGTAGTAGGTGAATGCCGAATAAATTAACCCGATGGAATGCGGAAACCTGATTGTTTTCAGAAATTCGAGTTGGTTACCGGAGCCGCGTGCAATCGTGGTGGTGTCCCATTCGCCCACGCCATCGAGTGTCAGAACGATGGCCTCACTGAAAGGTGACGGATAAAAAGCCGAAGCTGCATGCGATTGGTGATGACCGGTAAACAACAGGTTTCCGCCGTTGTCGTTCCAGGCCGGATCGATCTGTTTCAGGGCCTTGATAATTACATTTTTCTGGAACAGTTTTTCTTTGATCCACAGCGGCATTGATTTCCAGAACGAACGGATTCCTTTGGGTGCGAACGAAAGGTAAGTCTCGAGCAGCCGTTCGAATTTAAGAAACGGCTTTTCGTAAAAAACCACGTAATCAACCTGGGAAAGCGAAATCCGGGCTTCTTGCAGACAAAATGCAATGGCTGCAAAAGGAAATCCGGAATCATTTTTGATCCGGGAAAAACGTTCTTCCTGTGCCGCAGCCAAAACGGCTTCATCGCGAAGCAGGCAGGCTGCGCTGTCGTGGTAAAAGGCGGATATGCCCAGAATGTACATCGGTCAGAAAATTGAATAGATGAATGGAGCCAATGCCGATCCTTCGGCAAGAATTATGAGCGAACCCAGCAATAACAGAATAATGATCAACGGCCAAAGCCAGTATTTCTTTTCCTGGATCAGGAACATAAAAAGTTCTTTCAGAGTGCCCATATTTTTAGTTAAAATTGGTTTTTCATTGAACGCGATCCCGATTCCGGCCATTTTACCCAATACGATGGCGTTTGCAAATCCCATTTTCGATTGAGATTGTCTTTCCCGGTCAATTTCAGGATAAGCCCGATGGGCATAATCAGGAGAATGAAAACGATAGTAAGCAAAATGAAGGTATTGGCAATGCCCATATAGTGTCCCAGAAATTCCATCGACACACGAAACGGATATAAGAACAAAGGAGCAGACAAAGCCACGACCAACAGGAATAATCCAATGCCGGCAACCGTGTAGTTCAGCCCGTTGCCCTGCACGTAGCGGTAAGCGCAGAAACCCACGCACATAATCGACAGTGCCAGTCCAAACGATCGATCCTTGCGGTTGTTTTTTGTTATTCGTATCATGGTTGCTGCTGGCTGAGTTTATATATGGATTGAATCTGTCCAATCAGCTCGATACTGGCTGGATTATGCTTGTCAATTGCTGCGGCTTTTCCAGCATACTTTTGAGCTACGTCCAGGTTTTGCATCTTCAGGTAGTTTGAAGCAATTTGGTTAAGTAAATCCACATTCAGCGAATCAAGTTCGAGCCGGCGTTTGAGTTCGACGACTTCAGCGGCCAACTCTTGCGCTACCGAGTAATTTACCCCCGACTGGTTGTTCCGGTTCAGCAGATCAAGATAGGTCAGCGCTTTTTCCGGCTGGTCGGTTTTCAGAAACAGAATGGCCAACGCCTGTGCCGTTTCAGGATTGGGAGCCAGTCGGAAGCTGTGCTGATAATAAACCTGCGCTTTTGTATATTGGTGCAGGTTCATACAGAATTTACCGGCATAACTCAGAAACGTTTCGTCGTTTGGATATTGCAAGGCGGCAGCTTCGGCGACTTTGGCCACATTTATCCGGTCGTTTTGCCTAAGGTAATAATCCATCTGCTTTTTCAGGGCATCGTTCCAGCTGATCTTAAAATTCAGTAAATCAGTGGCCAGATGTTCTTCAAACGAGTTCACTTTGCCGGCATCAAAGGTTTTTTCCTGATTGAAAGGCCAGGCTTCTTTTAGCTCTTGAATTTCGTAAGTTCCTTTCAGCGAATCGACCGTGGTAATTGGCATCTCTCGGCGGAGCTGCGCAAAGGGCATTCCGTTTTTCCAGTTTTGGGTAATGAGATGCTCTTGTTTTATGGCCTGATAAAAAGCTTCAGACATAAGCCCGTATCCAAAAAGGTTTGGATGAACATGCTCCAAAATGGTTTCGCTGCCAATAATTCCGTGTGGGGAATTGGCTTCAAACAGCTTTTTGGTATCCACCAGATGAACCAAAGGAAACTGTTGCGTTAAACGGACAATTACGTCGTTCATGGCTTCCGGAGCACGAAACCTGAGCATATCCAAATCTTTGGCCTTCACATATAGCCGTTTTGCTCTGGCAAAATCATTGTTTTTATAGGCGGCATTTGCTAAAGTATATTGATCTTCAGCCGAAGTGGCGGTATCCGTTTTCGAGCTGATGAAGGGTTTTAAATCTTTTTCGTTGCACACCAGGTTACTAATGAAAACGGGGATGTGTTTTTCAGTCAAGGTTTGGCAAACCTCCTGCATATTTGTTTCGAATTGGCGGATGCCCCGCAGGTAGTCGAGCGAATTGAAGGCGATTTCCTGTTTGGCGGCCATACGTTTCATCAGGGTTTCGCGGTTATTGTTTTTTGTGCCTGCCAGGCTTTTCCGGATGTGTGACCAGGTGTTTCCGCCCAGCTGAACAATGCGCAGCGAACGTAAGCGCAACAGACTATGGATGATAAAGCGGTTATTTCCCAATTGCGAAGTAGAACCGACACCCAATGTTCCGTAATATTCATTCTGCCCGCAATAAATCAACACCGCATCCGGTTGATAGTTATCCAGTTCCTTGGCAAATCCTAAAACGGTATAAGAGTTTACAGCGGTTAGCGAAAGGTTGATCACTTCGAACCGGCGATCAGGAAAAGTGCGCATCAGGCGATACAACAGCCACCGGTGAAACGAGGCGTTGTGCATGTAAGGGTACCCCAGGGTAGTGGATTCGCCCAGCACAAAAATGCGGAAAGTTTCCGGCAATTTTCGTTTCCTGAACGATTCGAACGAACCAATGGTCGCATTTTCTGCCTCCGTGAAATAGCGTTTGGAGGCCTGAGGGTTCATTATCAGGTATCCTTTGTTCTGCGGGTCGTCGGTGAATAAGCTCAAATCAAAACCATATCCGGTAATCCTCAAACCCATCTCAATGACCAGCAAAACAAGCAGTGGCAGCAAAAGAGCGATTGACTTAAATAAAATCTGCTTCTGCACTTTTCTTTGGTCAGAATTCGGAGGACTGGCTTGGTTCATAATTTTAAGGCTTAAAAACTGGAGAGTTTGTCTGTGAAATCAATCGACTGAAATAACACAGCTGGTTGTTTCAGACAACCTCTCCGGAGTACATATGTAACTAACCTAACATTTTATGAATGTTGAAACTAGGGGATGATTTTCACATCGGCCACCTGGCGCGGAACCCAAACCTTCATGGGGCCTTCTCCCCGGTTGGCCCACGAATAATATGGAATAGCTACCACCGGTTTTGTTTCGGTGGATACGTTAAAGCCATCAGCCGAAACCGATACTACTGGTGCATTGCCTTTTAACACGACCACTCCGTTTAAGAGTGAAGGATTGAACTCTGCATTCAGTTTTACCTGATCGGGCAACACAATGTTCATGTTTTGTGCGCCATTGTCGGGATGTTCGAAGCAATAAACCAGCGGACCTCTTTGCAGGGCTACCGAATTCTTGTCTTCTTTTACTTTATCAATGGCCTTTATCCTGCGCACAGGCATGGGCAGGCTAAGTGAAACAAGGTCGCCTTTTTTCCATGTCCGGTTAATCACGGCATATCCGTTTACCACCGTACAGTTTTCGGCCACTCCATTAACCGTGATGGTGAATTGGGCCGCATCCTTGTCGGTAAAGGCATAGGTATCGCCGGGAACCGGTTGGTTTTGTGCCCATCCCGGAATGCGGACATACAGGCCAAATTGAGTTTGTTTTTCGGGTATCACCGCTATCTGCACTTCGCCATCCCAAGGGTATTTGGTTGTTTGGGCAATTTTAACTTTTTTATTCTGAACCGATAAATCTACAGAACTTCCAACAAACAGATTGACGTAAACCGAATTGTTTGACCGGGCATAGATATAATTGCCGATTGATTCGACCAGCCGGGCAATGTTCGACGGGCAGCAGGCACAGCCAAACCATTCTTTGCGGGAATAGCCTCCGGAAGAAGCCAGTGGATTGCCATAGAAGAAGCGATCTCCCGATAACGAAAGTCCGTCCAAAGCTCCATTATAAAGACTACGCTCCAAAACATCTATATACTTAGCATCACCCGTCAACAGATTCATGCGCTGATTCCAGAAAACCATACCAACTGAAGCACAAGTTTCGCAATATGCATGTTCGTTTGGTAGATCGTAGTCGGTGGTAAAACCTTCATTGCTTCCTGATGAACCGATTCCCCCCGTAATGTACATGTTGCGGTAAACCACATCTTCCCATACTGTTTTCATGGCATCCATGTAACCATTGTCGTTTTTGGCAGCCCCAACATCAGCAGCCCCAGTGTATAAATACATAGCCCGGACTGCATGACCGGTAATTTCCTTTTGTTCTTTGACTGGCACATTATCCTGGCAATATTCCGGAGACTTCCAGCTATCCCAAATCACACCTTTCCCATGCTGGTGGCCACGTTGTTGTAAATACCAATCAGCCAGATCGAGGTATTTAATATTGGCTGTTGTATGGTAGAGTTTAACCAAGGCAAGCTCGATTTCCTGGTGCCCCGAAATCCAGGGTACGTTTTTCTGGCGAAATGTATTGTCGATATGATCGGCAAAGCGGATGGCCACGTCGAGCAATTTGCGTTTTCCTGTAGTGTTGTAGTAGGCGACGGCAGCTTCGATCAAGTGACCCGCACAATAATCTTCATGTTTTTCCATATCGATCCAGCGGTTCTCTATTCCCGACAAGGTGAAATACGTATTCAGGTACCCATCGGGCTGTTGGGCATCGGCAATCTTGTCGATCCATTCATCGGCTTTCTTTTCAAGGACAGCATCCGGATGGTTTTTTAGCGAGTAGGCAATGGCTTCCAGCGCTTTATAAACATCGGAATCGTCGAAGTAAATACCTTCGTGTTTTTCTCCCTTTTTTGCAGCTACTTTTTCAAAGTTCCGAATACGTGGAGTTTTTACCTCTGTCTGGTCAATACAAACCGGTATGGTTACAGTGCTAACCTTGTTCATCACAGGTTTCCAGAAGTTATCCTGAATTTCGACCTGAGAGAAATTTACCGGCTCCATTTTCAGAACAGCATTCTGTGCTTTTAGCTCAGCTGTCAGCACTGTGGTTCCACAGATCAAGACAACAATTAATAGTTTATTCATTTCTTTAATTTTAAGAATGAGGGAATGCCTCTGGTGATGTGTAAGTTATGTATGTTAGCAATAAGGCAGCTTCATCTGGGTACAGTTGAAGCTGCCAAACTACCCACTTATAAATTTCTAGATCAATTTACAATTCTTATTTTCCGGCATATGCAGGATTCTGAACTAAAAGTGTGTTTGCATTCAAAGCAGGTTGAGGTATCGGAAATACCGTGCGGTAATCGCCCTGAGGCTTATGTGAAAGCCAGCTTTTTGTAGTGAAAATGCCAAACCGAATATTGTCGATACGTCGGTGTGCTTCCCATCCAAATTCCCAGCCCAGCTCATCCAGGAATCCTCCATATTGAACAGGAGCTGTATTCCCAGGATCAACAATCTTGTAATTTTCCACATAACCGTAGTTATACTTCGAAGGTCCCATCAGTTGAGCACCCGTTACAGTCGCCTTTGACAGATTATTTTTAAATGCCCGGCTCCTGATTTGAGAAACAATGACAGCTGCTTCATCAGCCTTATTGGTTCGGAGTAAACATTCCGCTTTCATCATTAGGATATGGGCATAGCGGAATAACGGGAAGTCATTATCCAGATTATTCATCGCCTTTTCCTTTACAGCAAATTTATTCATCCTGGCACCTTCTAATTCACCAATGTATAAACCATCTGGTAATGAATTTACAAGGACAAAAGGAGTAACACCATCACTGGCTGTAATAATCTTTCCATCAAGTGTATATTGCTGGCCCAATAGCCAGGTGTCCATAAGTCTTTCGTCATCTGCATCATAAGTGTCCACAAACTGGGGAACTCCTACAACACCTCCGAATCCCCAGGGAGTTGCCTGCATATTCGATTTTGCATTGAATTTTCCATTCCACGAGTACATTTCGACATAAAATCCAGTTCCCACTTTTTCATCAAATGGCACAGCAAAGACAATCTCTTTTGAGTTTTCATTGCGAGTTTGAAAAATATCCTTGTAATTGGCCTCCAGATTGTATTTTCCGCTGGCAATAATATCGTTACATTGTTGCAGGCAGTCAGCCCATTTCGCTTCATTTACATATACCTGGGCATTCAAATAGATATTGGCCAGCAATGCTTTGGCTGCCCATTTGTTGAAACGACCGTACATCGACTGATCGCTTTTTTCGCTCAGACTAGGTATCGACTGGGTAATCTCGTTTACAACAAAGTTATAGATGTCTTTACGTGGTGTTTTTGGGAGTAATTCGCCCTGCACAGCTGTTGTATCCAGAGGAACATCACCAAAATTGTCGAGCAGTAACCAGTAATACAATGCACGTGCGACACGCATTTCACCAATAAGCGAGGCTTTGGAAGTACCGCCGGTTACCGGAACCTGTCCTGATCTGATTTGTCCAATTACCCGGTTGGCGCTTAACACTCCGGCATAAAAGTTATTCCATCCGTTAGCCAATTGAGGAGTTTCCGAGTTCCAGGTATGGAGATGCATTTTTTTATAAATACCACCATCGTCCCAGCCCGAAGCATTGGCAGGGTGACACATTTCATCGGAAGTGGTCTCCTGAATATTGTACCAATCCCAATGTCCAAAGTTATTCCTCAACTTGGCATAAACAACTCCCATAGCACTGAAAGGGTCATCAAATTTGTAAGAACTTGCAGATGCGTCGCTGTATGTAATTTCATTCAAATCATTATTACAACCCGAAATGATGATTGAAATAAGGGCAATAAAAAATGATGTTTTTATTATTGTTTTCATAAATAATTCTCTTTTAAGTTGTTAAAATGTTAGGAAGCATCCAAGAGTGTAGGTTGTAGAAGCAGGGTATCTGCCTTTGCTGTCAATACCGGGAACCAGGTTGTTACCACCAAAACTTGTACTGATCTCAGGATCAATACCCGTGTATTTGGTGAATGTAACAAGGTTTGAACCTGATGCATAGATCCTAATCTTTTTAATGATTTTTTGATTTTTGATTGTCATATTGTATCCAACAGTCACATTGTCAATCTTCCAGTAATCACCATCTTCCACGTAGTAACTTACAAAGTTGAGTGACTGATCATCGGCCAATGGGATCTTGTTGTAAATTTTATCATATGACGAAGCCAGAATGTTACCACGGTTAAGCATCACAGGCGCTCCATATTGCATTTTGGGGTAGTTAACAATCTGGAATCCAAAGGCGCCACGCATGGTAACATTCAAATCAAAATTCTTGTAACTAACGGTGTTATTCCAACTCAGGTAAGATTTTGGCGTACCGTTTCCCAGTACCTGTTTGTCATCAGCCTGTTGGTCCAGAATTGGTTTTGGCTTACCATCCTTTCCTTCGATAATCCAATGTCCGGTTGCATCAATATCAACAGTTTTAAAGCCCCAAAAATTACCAATTGGCTGGCCAATCTTAACTCGGGTGAAATTGGCCTGGATAGGCTCACCAGAAGCTCCTGCATCAAAATAACCACTGGCAATTGAGAAGTTTTTATCGTTGAGTGAAACCAGCTTGTTTTTGTTATATGAGAAGCTAAGAGATGAATTCCACTCAATATTTTTTGTCCGAACGGGGATGGCGTTAACCTGAATTTCGACCCCTTTATTTTCCATGGTAGCAGCATTTGCTCTCAAAGTTGATAAAAGGTATGGAGGGGTTGAAACCGGATAGTCAAACAATAAATCCTTAGTGGTTCGTTTATAAACATCAATCGATCCTGAGATTCGGTCATGAAGTAATCCAAAATCCAATCCCATGTTAATCTCTTCTTTCTTTTCCCATCTCAAATCAGGATTAGGATTAATCGATGGATCAACGGTTTGTACCCATTGGCCATTGTTTAAAGCATAGGTATTAAAATTTATAAGTGACAGCGAGCGGTATGGGTCACTAGGCTCGGTACCTGTAATACCATAACCTGCGCGAAGCTTGAGGTTCGAAATCGTCGACAGGTTGCTCATGAAACGTTCTTTCTGAATGTTCCATCCTACCGAAACTGCAGGGAAATTACCCCATTTGTGATTTTCACCGAATTTCGAAGATCCTTCGTGACGGAGACTGGCCATCACAAGATATTTGTTCATGTAGGCATAATTAATACGGCCAAAGAATCCAACCAGCTTATTCTGACTTTGATACGATGAAATAGGAGCATCACCACGTTTTAACGCTTTCCCGGCACCCATATTGTTATAATCAAAGGCATCAGTCGGGAAATCCCAGTTTTGCATCCAGTAATCCTGGTAGCTGTTATTGCGCCAGCTGTAACCAGCCAATACATTAATCGAATGATCTTTAATTGCTTTGGTGTACTGAGCAGTAAGTTCAAAAAGTTCTTCAAGCGTACGGGTTGTTCCACGGGAAGCAAATCCATTCCGGCCATCATGCAAAGTCGAGTAATGCTTTTTTGTTTCGTAGTATCCACGTGTACTATTATACAAATCTCTCGATCCCAGCATCTTTATATTCAAGCCATTGATTGGTAAGAAAGTGATAGTTCCTATGGTACGCAAATCGTTGTTCTGGTTTAATCCGTGGGTTTCGTTCAATAATGATAATGGATTCATGTAATCTGTTTTATCAACATGTTCTACCCAACTGCCATCGTCATTTTTCGGACGATCAGTCGGATTGTAAGTCAATCCGTTCCGGTAAACATTATTATTAAAACTACCACCATCTGATCCAGAAAAATATTCCTGCTGATAACCGGTAATGTTTCCGCTCAGCTTTATTATACCATTGAATAGATTCTGTGTAATTTCCAACCTTGGAACAATCATGGTGTTGTCTGATTTTTTAATGATTCCCTCTGAACTGCGGTAGTTGATATTAGCCACGTAGGTGGTATTCTTTGAACCTCCTTTAATATTGACATTATGAACCTGTGAGATTGGTGTTTGAAGAATCTCATCAAGCCAATTGGTATTGTAACCATAATCAACTGCTCCGGGCTTATTTTTAGCCACAATAGCACGGTACTGCTCAGCATCCATGAAATCAAGCTTTTTGGTAATTTTCTGGGTACTGACGTAGCTGTTTATTTCAATTGAAGCTGGCGTCTCGCCATCTACTTTCTTGGTCGTGATCAGGATTACGCCATTGGTACCTCTTGTACCATAAATTGCTGCAGCTGAACCATCTTTTAATACATCAATGGATTCAATATCTTCCGGGGCCACTACGTTAAGTGATCCTGGAACACCATCGATTAAAATTAACGGGCTTGTTCCTGAAACCAAAGTAGTTATCCCTCTTAAGTTAATCTGCGACGTATTTACAGGGTTCCCATCCGGATTAGTAATACTAAGACCTGCGATTTTACCCTTAATCAGTTGAGAAGCATCAGAAACTGAACCTTTAATGAAATTCTCTGATTTAACATTTGATATTGCTGTTGTCAGTTGTTCTCTTTTCTGGGTTCCATAACCGATAGCTACAACCTCATCAAGCCCAACAGTTTCTTCTTCCATCAAAATATCAATTGTTGTTTTGCTTCCAACTGGAATTTCTTTTGATTTCATTCCTACAAATGAAAATTGTAAAGTAGCATTATTCGGCACATTACTGAGAGTATAAATTCCGTTCGTATCCGTTATCGTCCCATTAGTTGTTCCTTTGATGACTACTGAAACTCCAGGTAGCGGCATTCTGGCCAAGTCAGTTATTTTCCCTGAGATACTCTTGTTTTGCTGAGTGGGCAACGCTTCGCTTTTTGGATCGATGTTTTTAAGAATAATTATCCGGTCTTTTCTTTCATATTTTATATCAAATCCAGAAAACAATATACTCAACACATCATCAAGATCTTTATTATCAACATTCAGTGAAACCTTCCTATTGACATCAATGAACTTCTCACTGTACATGAAGTTGCAGCCACATTTGTCCTCTAACTTAGCCAGAACTTCTTTTAATGCTACGTTTTCAATTTTAATACTAACCGTTTGGGAGAATAGATTGCTTGCAAAAATGCTTAAAGATGAAAGCACAATTAGGAAAATGGTTAGTCTCATAATTTTAAATAGTTTTTTCATTATGGGAACAGTCCGCTCCCAATCAACACAATAATTTTTTTTCATAAATTTGTATTGTTAAAATTAGAATTATCCCTGTTTGCTTCAGGGCTGATTTAACTCTTTAGGGAAATGTGTCACCATTTCCCTTTTTTGATTGACTTTACTTCATAAGTTTTAGTTTTAGTTCTTACAAGGTCTTTCTTTTTTCCAATGATATTTTTTGCTTCAAATAGGTTCCGTCAGGAAGTTTCTCTCGCGGATACAATTTAAAACTGACAGGCGTCGCATGTGTTAAGAGTTCCAGAATTTGGACAAGCGATTCGTCAACAAATTTCACTGTATAGGTATAATCCCTGATGTCTTCGCTAAATGTAATATCAACGTTGAATATCCTGCTAAGTCTCTCAGAAACTTCTTCGATACTCGCATTGTCAAAAACCAACAGACCGTCTTTCCAGGCAATAAATTTTTTCATATCACCCTCTGCAATCGAAATCTTTCTCGTCTTCGTGTTGTAATCGACGTGCTGACCGGGAGTAAGCGATTCAAGCGTAGTTGTTTTCCCGTTTATATTATCTGCCAACTCCACCTTTCCATCCACTAAAGTGGTTGATATTAAATCACTTTCCGGATATGTCAGAACATTAAACTTTGTGCCCAGAGCTTTAATCTGCATATTCTTTGCCCGCACAATAAACGGATGCTTCGGGTCATGATTAACCTCGAAGAATCCCTCTCCAACTAAAGTAAGATCGCGTGTTTTGCCGACAAAAAAACGTGGATATCTGATTTTGCTGCCACAGTTCAAATGGACTATGGTTCCATCCGACAATTGTACCAGGGTTCTTGATCCAATGGGAGCTGAAACTTCAAGAGAATCAACTACTCCATCTTTTATCTGAGACGTTAGAATGAATGGATTTGAAAAAATATAAAACATAAAGGCTAAAACAGGCAACAAGAGGATTGCTGCTGCCCGGGTTAACCAACTTAATGTTATATTGTTTTTTCTCAAAGGTATTTCTTTCTTTAAGCCCTTACCATTTATGTTTATTTGATGATGAATTTTATTCAGGAGTAAACTAAATTTGTCATCAGAGTACTCTGTGACCTTATTTTCTGTAGAGTTATTCCAGTCTTTCTCAATTAAAATACGGCCAGAAGTACGGCTGGCCTCATTCTCAACCCAATGTATAACTGTATCCAATTCTTTTGGGTTACACTGGTTATTCAGGTACTTTATCAATAAAGCTTCATTCATTAATTCTACAAGGATAAAATTGATATATCGGAATCATACATTGGCGAATCCATAATATAATACGCAGAGTATATTGTATAGGACTAATGAAAATTCGCTTTTTTTCCCTACAAGAATAGATATACAAAAAAGGCATTGATAATTAAGCCATTATTAATTCTGGCTCGGAGGAAGTTTAAAGTAGTAACGATATGATTCTTTACTGTATTTGAAGATATTCCCAGCCTTTTTGCTATCTCCTCATGAGATAATCCTTCTTCTCTACTAAGCAGAAATATCTCTTTTTGTCTTGGTGTTAATTCGGAGAGCAGAGATTGTATCTGATCATTCAATTCCCTGTAATATACGTCGTCCGTCAATTCAAATACATTTTCAGCTACTTGTAAGTTTTTTAAATAGTCAATGTATTTCTTCTCGGTCACCCGTTTACGTAAAAGGCTAATCGTTGAGTTATAGGATATTGTAAAAATATAAGATTCAAAAGAAGAGTAAACATCGATCTTGTTTCTGTTTTCCCAAATTTTCAGAAAGACTTCCTGCACTATTTCTTCCGTATCGGATTCAGACTTAACATATCGAATCACAAAAGCAAAAATCCGCTTACAATACCGTTCGTATATCCCGTCAAACGCAAGCATATCTCCCTCTTTTAGAAGATTCAGAAGTTCACTATTTGATGTCAGGCTACTCAAAACTGGAATTATTAGGGTAGGCAAATATAGATTTTTTAGAATTATACCGAAAATTGAAATACCAAAATTGAATATGGTAATCATTTCAATCTAACGCAGCGTGACTTCCTCTTTCTACAATTAAGTAACCAGAGACCGACTCCCGGTAATCACAACATCGCTAAAGTGAGTCCTCTTTTATTTCATAGCAGTAGTTAGTCCTACTTTAACACATTCGAAAAATCTGCCTGTTTTTACCCTGAACCCTAAAAGGAACAGTCCGGTTTTTCTTCTTTCTCCCTTAGGGCAGGGGTAAAACAGGCGAAGAATCGATGTTTATTTTAAATCTGTCAAAGTAGAATTAATTTTTGCGAAAAAATTTACATGTCTTCCGGGGAGAATCCAACATATTCTGCTGCATACTCTTTTAACCGCGACCAGAGCAGGTTCCCGGCTTTTTCCAGCAAATGAGAACTTTTGCTCTTCGTGTCTTTTCTATTTTATTGCAAGCCCCAGAACCATCGAATTAAATGAAAAAGCGCTACTGAAGCTGATATATTCTTTAGAATAAATGAAAAGAGAGACTTGCAAATTTTACTTTTTGAAAAGCCTCTCTTTAATTCTGTAAAAACCGTTACTCTTTAATATTATATCCAATTTAATCTATCATGTTCTATTTCCGTGGATCGAACAGCTGAGGCAGCCAGACTTTGAAAAACGGATGACCTTGTTTCGAGTTTCCGGCCGAAGCATAATCGCAAAGGGTTACCTTAATGGGTTGCGAACCGCCTTCGGCATACGATTCGGGCAGAAATAGCGCTTTAAATTCCATCCAGAGCTCAGGATTTTTTGCAGTTACCGGTTCTAAATCGATATACCCATCTTTGTCGGCAATGGGACTGATTATCGCTTCCATCCCGGGTTCGGCCAGGCGGGCATCGCGCGATAACAAGACTGGTCCGCGAAAGATAGCCACACTTTCGGGTGCAGTTCCCATGCGAACCATACGGCCACGCATGTCAAGATTCAGTTCAACCACATCTCCAGGCACCCATAATCTCTGAATTTTAGCCAGTTGTCCTCCCCGAACGGTTTGCGATTCTCCATTTACAGTCAGCGTTGATTGGACGCTCCATTCCGGAATACGAATAGAAACCATCAGGTTTTCAGGTTTATCCGGCTGAACCAGGATCTGTATTTTACCACTTTCCGGATAGTTGGCTTTTTGTACGATTTCAAGTTTCTGTTTACCTGGCGTTTGCACGGAGTAAGTTCCTTCAGCAAAGAAATTGATTTGAACGCCGTTTTTCGCAGCCATAACCGCAGTAAGGGGAATGGTAAACAAACCACGCGGGCCACTTGCCACACAACAATTCAGCCCCATATGACATTGTTCGCCTCCCTGAAGCCGTTGACCTGACAAGGGCGTATATTTGGCCCAATCCGATCCGTCAACACTCATTGCTCCCAAAAGCGCGTTGTAAAAAGCTTGTTCAATGGCATCGGCATATTTGGCTTCACCGGTGAGGCGCAACAATTGCTGGCTAAGCTTTATCCAGGTAGCAGTTACGCAGGTTTCCTGGTAGTGCGCAATCGGGTGATCCTGGTGATCGTTTCCATGAAACCAACATTCCATGGCCGATCCTGATCCGGCCACGTTGATCTCGCTTTCGAGGATACGTTCCCAGGTATTTTCAACGGCCTTTTTATATTCAGGCTTCGCGGTCAGACGATACAATTCGAGCAGGCCTTCGTAGCACGACATCATTTCGTAGGCTTTTTGACCTTGTTCCCAGCCATACCAGCTGGTTTTTGGCTTAGGAAAACGCTCGGCAACGGGAACCGCCGACTTCGATATTAACTGAGGACCATCGGGTGTTTCCCATTGACGAACAATCTCCTCAGCAAAATCGAGGTATTTCTTTTCTCCTGAACGGGCATACAGCAGGCAAATGGGTTCGAGTACCGATGAAGCTGCCATTCCGCGATGATTACCCTGCCTTACAATCGGCGCATTGCGATCTTTTAATTCTTTCATCAGATGATCGGCTACCTTACTGGCGGCTACCAGCGATTTTTTATCACCCGTCAGGTCATAATACGACAATAGCCCTAACATGCAATATTTGCGGCCCCAAATATCCCATGCCGCCAGGTGTTTATCTTCGGCATAATTCCCGATATAGCCATCCGGGGTTTGCGTGCTGATTAATCCTTCAACAGCTTTATCCAAAATAGCTTTCAACTGAGGTTCGGGTTTGTAGCGATAAGCCAGAACTGCCGAAGTGAACCATTTTCCCCAGAATTCGCTTTGCCAGCAACTGGTTTCGGTGCGATTCCGGAATGGCTCAACTAAACGGTTGATATCCTGGGCGAGTATACGATTCTGGTACGAATCATCGAAACGGTGGCCTGTAAAACCAGCTATTTTTGCCGATTTAGCAGCGGCAAGTTCATCGTTAATGGCTGGTGCAACTGTCTTTTGCGCCCAGGTTTGCCTGGCCAATAAAATAGCACAAATTAGGAATAGAATAGATTTAGTCATTCGGATGTGGCTTAGTTGATTCAAGGTTAAAGTTAGTTTTTGGGCTGAATAAAATTAACACCCATAAAACGAATCATAGCATCACATTTTTCCTGTTTATTATAAGGAGAATAAACTTTGGCAAACAGCGATTTCCGTGCAGGATCAATTTCGAGCAGACGGATATAACCGTCGCCATCGTTTATTCCCTGGTAGTCCTGGAGAATTTGGTAAATGCGGTTCCCATTATCGCCGCGGTCGTTGCGCCAGGCAGTGATCCCGGTATGCCCGCTGAGCACCAGCAGGATGTTCGGATATTTTTTGATCAGCGAATTGTAAATTTCATACGGACTTAAATCGCCGTAACCCGCGTTTCGTTCACTGATGTCACCACTTCCGTTGAGGTGGTAATGTGTAAGGATAATCACGTTGTGGTTAGGATGTTCGGCAACCACTTTGTCAGCCCATTCAACCGGCCCTCGGCGGGCGCAAAATTCGAGGGAAACAACCAGCCAGTCGAGTCCTCCGGCTTTAAAAGTATAGTAAGCATTGTCGCTTTTGCCTTCTTCCCAGCGGCCCACCTGGTTTTTGAGTCGGCTAACCGGAAACCATGTATTGAATTTGGTGGTTTTGCGCAGGTTCTGGTTCACGTTGCCCGGAGCAGCGCTTCCGCTGTTTTCGCCCACCGCTTCACCATCGTGGTTTCCCAGGCAAAAAACATACGGAATCTGAGCGTTATCCAGAATTTTAAAGCTGGCACTCGCTTTTTCCCAATGCGCTATATTATTGAAATCAACAATATCGCCCACATGCAAAACAAATGGAATATTGAGCGAATCTCTCTTATCTACAATCCATTGCAACTGACTGTTCAGCATTTCGGGCCGCCTGTTAACCTCGCATTGTGTGTCGGGCAATACCGGGATAGTGAACTTCTGAGCAAATCCATTCGCGAACGTCAGGAAAAACACGGCTACTGCTGCAAAGCAAAATTTCATTCTCATAACTTTTCTATTTAAGTTGTTGTACAAAATGTTTTTTGAACTTGTTATTCGATATGCACTCCGCTGACAAATTCATTTGTGCCAATGGATGCCGAATGGGTTTCTTTCAGGCCATTTATGAAATAATTTTTTATGTGTATATTGGTAACCGCGTGATTGTTATCGAACCCAGAAAAATACATTGAAGCTGCTTTCCGGCAATTGAACTCAATGTCGCCAAAATAAATATTGTCGCGGATAAATTTGCTGTATTCTTTCAACGGCGGATTTTGATCAATCGGAACAATTTCGGTTGCAGCTAAAGGCTTTACCGAATTGATGGATTTATTGAAACGAATGTTGTTCAGATAGATACGGTTGATTTGTCCACGCACTGTATCTTCGGAATAAAAGGTTGAATAAATCCCGAAAACCGCAATTTTACCCCAGGCATTCGGGATGATTGGAGTTGTCCCAATGGTCAGGCTGTCGGTTATGGGTTCTTCAATGGCAATGTTGTTGAAATGAATATCGCGGATATGGCCACTGTCGCAATTCTGGATGTCGAGTGCAACGGCAGTAAAACGTGGAATCTGGCAATTCGAGAAAGTAATGTTCCTGATGGTATCGGCCACAATGCTGGCTCCAATTTCAATAGCCCGCCCCCAGTCGTTCCAAAGCACACAACTGTCAACCGAGATGTTTTCGATGACTTTATACGGTTCGACGTAGGCTTTCCGGGTTCCGCGAATCACAATGTTGTCGTCGAACGTGCGGATAAACGTGTTTTTAAACTGAATATTCCGGCAATTCACAATATCCAAACCATCGGAATTGTACCGCCAGTGACCGATCAGTTTCAGGTTATTGAAAATCAGGCTATCACAATTGGTTGGTATGATTGTCCAAAACGGAGAATCGCGCAGAATAATTCCACTTACCGTCGAATGGTTTACCTGTTTCAATGCAATCATCGCTGGAACCTCTCCTCTTTTAAACTTGCTGGCATCGAGTATCCCTCGTCCGGCAATGGTTACATTCCGCGCGTTCTCTCCTTTAATAATTCCATATACAACTGCCCCGCCGGCAATATAAACAGTCTCGTTACTTTTTACCCCAATGATTCCGGCCTCGTGAACTCCCGGTCCGAAATAATGCACTTTAGGGTCGTTCTTATCCACTTTTGCCGTTTCCGGCGGGTTGGCAAATATATGCAGCGCATGATGATAGCCATTCACCTCAACCACAAACTGCATGGGCTTCGATAACTTGAACTCAATTGTCTTTCCCTCAATTTTAGGCTTTATACCAAATTCTTTAGGGCGAATATCGAGTGAATGAATTTCTTTTTCAGAAAAGATACGCACTGTAACTTCTTCCGAAATATCGAAATAAGCGAAAGAGGCAATTTCGGTTTGTTCGACAGGACGCTGATGTCCCGGCCATATCTGGTTGACCGGGTATTTCGATACGCGCGCCGGGTAAACAAACACAGATTTACCGTTCACATTCAGCTCAAAATCAGTTGATTTAGCTTCACCTTCCGGCACTGGATAGCTAATTACCCCAGATTTGCAGCCCGTCAGGCTAATCGCTATAAATAAGATAAAAAACAGGTGATTTCTCATGACTATTTCCCGTCAACCACTTCTTTAATCATTTTCAGTTTGGCCGCACCCGGATCGCCTTTCGTGGGCACGAGGTAACCGCCTTCGCCCAGTTCGTTCCAGGCATAAACCAATATCAACCTTTCCCTGGTTGTTTTGGTCGGATTGTTATCCATCCATTGAACGGCGTCTTTGAGAAAGCCCTTGAACAACTCGGGCGAACTGTCGGGGTAATACCAGCCCTCTTTTTGGTTAAGTCCGTCGGGCCCTTCCCACGGACGCTTGTCCCAGCCCGCATTAAGCACCGGGATGTAAGGTTGGGTTTCAGAGCCTCGCCAGTTGGGTTTGGCTTTATCGATCAATTCCTGAAACCCGTGTTCTTCGTGCCCATCGGCATATCCCGATGTCAGGTTATAGTGTGTACTGTAGTTAAATGCCTTTTTCTTTGCCGTTTCGCCGCAACCAGCTAAAGCAATGCCATCTTTAAAACCCTCTTTTTTTGCTGTTTCCTGAATGACGGCAATCTGCTCATCCGTAATGGCATTGTCGCCTGTGCCGAAAATAACGAGCAAGGGTTTCCCATCCACTTTCATGTATTGCGGATCCCTGAAATATTTTGCCCAATACTTGACAGCACTTGTCCAATTTTCATTTCCCAGTATTTCGAACCCGGAATGATTAGCTATCAGGAGACTGTATTTCAGTCGGTTCCTGTTTTTAGCTTTCAGGTACAATTCCATACTTGTGTGGAGAGGATCTTTTTGAACCGCAGGAATGTTGATCGGGCCTTTGTTGTCTTTCCAATACCAGCAGAAAAGAAAAAAGTCGAGGCCGTTGTCGGCAGCCAGGTCAATCTGGCGTTCCATAATTTCCTGCGTATCGTCACGCCATCCCCAAACCGGTTCCCGATTCGAAAAATCCCGGACAAAACGTTTGGTCAGGTGAGTCGGGGCATTTTTGGCCCAGGGCTCGCTGGAATCACCGGACAGCTTATTTTTACCTGCCCAACCATCGAAATAGTAAGCTCCCACTTTAATATTGGCTTTGTTTCCCTGGGCATAACCATCATGGGAACATTCGGCGAAAATGAAGATTCCGATCAGTAAGGCCATAATCGGGAAAGGATAAATACTCCCCCAGTTTTTTTTCAGAGCCAGTTTTTTTTCTAAATAAGTAACTGTATTTTTTTTCATGATTAACTCTTTCATTTGGTGTTTGTTCGTGTAAGTTATTTCATCTGGCCGATTAATACCGTTCGTATTTGCCGTTGATAAACACATCTTTCACAGCTTCCAGATAACCAAATCCGTTGAGCATGTCGGGCAGCAGGTAACTGCCTTCCACCCATTCGTTCCAGGCATTGATTGTAATCAGTTTGGGCTGTCCGGGATGAGCGTCGGCATATTTTTTCGCTTTCGAAAGCAAAGTGGCAAAGCTTTGTGGTGTGTTGTTGAAATGTACCACATCTTTAATGCCTTTTGCCGGGAAACGCGGTGTGTCGTCCCAGCCGATGGAAACGCAAGGGAAGACCGGAATATTCAGCAGGGAATCCAGTTGTTCGCGTATTTTGATTGAATTGGCTCCGTAAGCAATATAATCCTCAACGCGCCCGCCCATGTTGTACATAGCCACACTGTTGAAACCCATCGTTTTTGCCTTATTCCGAAACTGATTGGCCTTTTCTTCGGACATCAGGGAGCCACCACCCTGGTTCCATTGGATATGTAATCCCGGAAAACCAGCTTTTTTTACTTCATCGCGGAAATAATCGAGCGCCTTGCGGGTTTCTTCCACGCTACCGCCAAAGCTTTCAAGCAACTTATCGACACTGAAGATGGAGAATACCGGTTCGCCATTGATTTTTAAGTAATTTGACCGTTTAAAGTATTGATTAATGACCCGATCAACAATGATTTTGTAGTTTTTCCAATCCACTTTGGCATCCCACAAAATGTTGGTGTTGTCCTTGTAACGGTGGACATTCCAGTAATTGTACTTTACATCGTGGTTGGCCCACATAATGTAAAACTGCATTTTCGAATTATTTTTCGCCTTCAGGAAACCGTCATTCAGAGCGCTTTCGAGGTACGGACCTTCTTCGTACCAATACCAGTCGTAAACAAATACGTTGACGCCATGATCGGTGGCCACATCAATCCATTTTTCAACCACGTTAGGGTCGTTGTCCATTTCGTAGCCCCACAGGGGCTGGCGGGGCTGGTAATGCCCTTCGAAACGCGGATTCCCTTTTTTGATCACTTCCCATTCGCCAATGCCTTCCGACCATAACTTTTTATGAGCCAAAGCATCGTCGTGACACGACGGCCAGATGTAAGCGGCCACCAAATAATCGTTTTTTACCGGCTTTTTGTTTTGTTGCGGTTGAGCATATGATACGCAGCCCAAAAGGATAGCCAAAACTATCGTCATGTTGATTTTTAAATGTATTCTTCCCATAATATCTATTTTTTATTTTTAATAAACAGCACGTTTTATGGCTTTCAGGTATTTGCCTTTGGGATCGCTTTTGCAGGGAACCAACCATCCGCCTTCGCCAATCTCATTCCAGGCATAAAGCAAAGCCAGCTTATCTTTAGTGGTTTGATCCGAATGAATTTTCATCCATTCGGCCAGTTTCTGGAGATATTGTTCCAATTCGTCGGGAGTTCCGCGATCGAAATGTACCGAAACATCAACTCCCTTTCCAAAACCCTCGCCATTTTTAGCTTCCCAGGGGCGGCGGTCCCAGCCCACTGTTGCTACGGGAATGTAGGGAATCCCCTTGGTTTCTCTTTTGTTCCAAACCGTAATATTCCAGTCGGCCAATAACTTAAAAGGATAAATGTCGGTAAAATTTAGCCCATCTTTGGGCTTGGTGTTGTACAATGTTTGCGCCTGGAATCCTTCGGTTATGGAATTACCTCCACAGGCAGCCACCACAACTCCGGGGAACCCGGCCTTACGGGCGGCTTCCTGTAAGTAAGTCAATCCATCCTTATCCGCATTTCCGGGCAGAAAAATCATAATAACCGGTTTTCCTTTCGATTTGAGATAGCGCGGATGACTGAAGTAATTTTTGATCCAGTAATCGGCAGCCTGTTTCCAGGCTTCAGTGCCAATAATCTCGGCACCGCCATGATTGGCAACCAACAGGCAATATTCCATGAGGTTATTGTTCCGGGCTTTCATAAAAAGATTCATCGGAAGATGTTTCGAATCGGCTTCGATAGCGGCAGGATTGATCGGCCCTTTATTGTTGCGCCAATACCAGCAAAACGAGAAATAAGAAATCCCGTTATCCGATGCCAGTTTAATTTGCCGTTCCATCAATTCCTGTGTATCGTCGCGCCATCCCCAGATTGGAGTTCGGCCCGAAAATTCGGTGGCCAGTTTTTTCGTAAAATGGGTCGGCATTCCTTTTGCCCACGCATTTTCAGGCGTTCCGTCGTCGTAAGGGCATTGGCCTGCCCAGCCGGCAAAATAATACGCGCCAAGTTTAATTTGGGGAGCTTTTTTAGCCTGAATGTCAGTTACCCATAAGGTTAAGCTGATTGATACAACTAAGAATATTACCCGGTTTATACTACTGTTCATGATCGATTAAGTTTAATTGGTTTAGGTTTATTTCCGATTTTTTTCAAAGACTACATCTCTGACTACTTTTAAATAACTGGCATCCGGATCTCCTTTCGTTGGAACGAGATATCCGCCTTCGCCCAATTCATTCCAGGCATAGATTACAATGAGCCTTTCTTTTGTTGTTTCTTTCCGATGTTCATCCATCCATTTCACTGCATCGGTGAGCAACTTTTTAAACTGCCCGGGCGAATGATCAGGATAGTACCATCCTTGTTTAGCACCACCCTGCCCATTTCCGCTTTTATCTTCCCACGGGCGTTTGTCCCATCCTGCAATAACCGCCGGAAGGTAGGGTTGCTGTGCTGTTCCTTTCCATTGGCCGCGTTGCGCATCGGCCAGTTCGGCATATTTGTGCTCCTCGTGACCGCCGGTGTAGCCAGGGATAACGTTATAATGCGTGCGGTAATTGAAGTTTTTATCCTCAGTACTTCCACAACCGGATATCGACAAACCTTTTAATCCATGAGCCTGTGCTACTTCCTGCATCCGCTGCAACGCTTCATTGTCGATTCCTTTTGAATTGAAAATCACAACCAGGGGTTTACCATTAACCCGGAGATATTGCGGATCGTTGAAATATTGCATCCAGAATTCAACGGCTTTTCCCCAGTTTTCGGCACCCGTAATTTCTGCTCCCTGATGATTGGCCACCAGCAAGGCAAACTTCATCCGCTTTTTATTTTTAGCTTTCATAAACATGTTCATGCTGGTATGTTGCGGAAGGTTTTGAATTACTTCCGGGTTGATCGATCCTTTATTGTCGCGCCAATACCAGCAGAACAGGAAAAAACCAAGTCCGTTATCGGCAGCCAGATCAATTTGCCGATCCATAATTTCCTGCGAGTCATCTCGCCAGCCCCATACCGGCTCACGGTGTGCAAACTCGTCAACCATTCGTTGGGTAAGACTGGTTGGAGCATTCCGGGCCCAGGTCTCGTTCGGGTCGTCGGCTTTTCGGTTTTTACCCGACCATCCGTCATAATAATAAGCGCCTACATTAATTTCATGTTTCTTCTTTTGGGCAACAGCTTTGGTGGTTTCGGTAACTAAAAGCAATGATACGAAAACGAATATTGAGTACCGAATAATTGATTTCCTCATTTTTATTACATTTAGTTGGTTTAGGTTTACGAAGTATTGTTTCAGTAACGCAATTACAGGTACTGAATGAATTGTCTGATTTCAATTCAACAGTCCATATTCTTAAATAAATCAACAGGTTATCCGTACAAATATAACCTGAAATAAAGATAGAAGGCCATCCTCAGTATAAATTCCGAGAATAGCCTTTTATTGATTAAAATACCACAGGAGTATAGGTTTCAAGAACCACAGCACGATCTCTGATAACCAGGGTATCGGTGGCTGAGTAGGTTTTGCCCGCACTTGTAAACTGGTAGGTTAAATGAATGGCATCACGCTTTTTGTTGCCCCACTCGTCGGCATCGTCCAGAAATTTTCCGGTGCCGGTGATGGTAAACGCCGAACCTGTGTTTTCCTTTACGGCACAGTTTCCGTTATCGTCGAATGTAAGTAACATATTCAACGTTCCGGACAGCACTGTTGAACGAACGCTTCCTGAAGTTGTTACCTGCCTAAGGCCACTGGTGGCCAGGCTCCACACTTCATTGTCAACCACATAAGGGGTACGATAAACTGCTTTATCAATGATTGCTCCTGAAGCGTCTTTCACCGTGCTTGTACCGCGGTGAAGGTATTTACCATGATATGGGTTGATGTACTTAACTGCAAACATGGTAAAGTTCTTCGGAACGGTTATCCAGTTACCTGCAATCCTTGGGTCTGGATTATCGACAGACTTTTTCCCTTGCAGAATCGAGTCCACATCGTTTGATGATTTGATGCGCAACGGGATGACATAGGTCGATTTTATTGCTTTCGGATCATTGAAAAAGGCATCTTTTAATTGGACTTCCAGGTTTCCGTCAAACGATCCGCCGGGAATCACCAGTTTAGAGGAAGAGCTCAACGTATAATAGCTTTCCGGCATGATCCGGAGGGTATCTTTTGTTGAGGCAAAAAGCACCCTTTTACACAACTCGGGAGCCAATTCGATGTCCAGATTACGATCTTTTGTATTGGTATAAACCCCGCCCATCGCAGCCGAAATCAGGAACTTATGGTTGTTGTCGTTGGTGTTGTCGTAGATATAATCGCCCAGAACCAATACCCGAACCGGATACTGATAAGGGAAATAGGCTGTGGTATATTTATAATCAGGAAATTCGTTATCCTGATTTTTACAGGCGGCTAAGCCAATTAATAATCCGACTATAATCAAAATGTTTTTCATACTATAGTAATTTATTTTTTATGGTAGTATGGAACTCCGTGTTGCTGAGAATTATTACTCTACTCTTTGGTATTATGAAGCAACATGTTCGTTTCATATCATTCATCATTTTTCGTTGCATTTTTAGTTACCATCCTTTATTTTGGATTAAGGCGCCATATTTAATTACTTCCTTGTTGGGAAGAGGCCCGTAATGCATGTAATCGTTGTTGTAAAGTCGTCCTTCAACATCGACGTATTGCATTGTTGAGCCGCTGATGTTGACTCCTTTTGCTGTTTCAGTCAAACTGGCATTCCAGCGGCGTAAATCCCAAAAGCGGAAGCCTTCGAAAGACAGCTCAATTCGACGTTCGTTCCGGATAAGTGTCCTCATTTCTTCCTTGCTACTAACCGTTGCCAGGTAAGCGTCAGGCTGGGTAATTCCGGCTCTTTTGCGAAGAGCTGCAATTACGTCGCGCGCCGAGTAAGTAAAAGTGCCTTTCCCATCAGGCCCCCAGGCTTCATTGGCTGCTTCGGCATAAATCAGGAACAGTTCGGTGAAACGCATGTACACTTCGTAATGATACTTGGTTGTTGCCGACACCGGGTTCAGGTTTACATCTTCGCGCAACAATTTTTTCAGATAGTAACCGGTCCGGGTTGAATTGTTTATGGAGTCCTTCGCATTAACCCCGCCGCCAACTCCGGTTTTGATGACTGTTGAACCTACTTTATTGCCGTTGTAACAAATGTAAAGGGCTAAACGTGGGTCGCGGTTGGCATAAGGATTAGAAGCATTATACCCACTCGATGGATGATTAATCGGGTAACCATTAGCCATCGGAAAAGCATCGACCAGGTTTTGTGTCGGGTTGATATTTCCTTTTCCATACAACGATGGTGGAAAATTAGCTGTTTCCCTGGTGCTGCTCAAGGCTTTTACCGTTCTCCAGAGAATCTCTTTCTGATCGCCTTTGGTTGCCGAAGTAACATCAATGGCATCAGCCCTGGTGGCATCGTAAAACTTGCCGCCATTAGGATCGAGCCCTGCTAATCCACCATTCAGGTCGAGCGATGTGCCTGCCAAATTTGCTGCTGTTTGCCACAGAGAAGCGTCGCTTGCCGAATTAAAGGCAGGACTGGCAGCCAGCAACGCGGCCCTGGCTTTAAGCGCCTTAACCGTTCGCCCATTGATGCGCTGGTTAAAACGCGACCCGAAAACGGTATTGTAGTTGCTTACCGTAACATTTTCGTATCCTTTGGGAAGTTGGGTTGTTGCAGTGATGTCTTTGTAATCGTCCATGGTCAGGTAGCCGAGCGCCTTGTCAAAATCGGCGTATATTCTGGTCATTGATTCGGCAAAAGTGGCACGCGGGATATTGAAGTCGGCATCGGCATTCATAAATTTATCGTAAAGCGGAATGCCCAGCAATTTGTCCGAAGCATCTTTTCCCCCGATTGAAATCAGGAGATGCAATTCAAATAACCCACGCAAGGCATAAGCTTCGCCGGCCAGCCTTTTGGCATACATCGAATTAACATCGCTGTTGGTCGATACCCAGGTAATGGTATCCATAATTTTCAGGAAATCGTTGGCATAAAGAATACCTGAATTACAACCATCCCACATATTCACCGGGTTAAAAAGAGCCGACCACTCGCCTGTAGCCATTCGCCTGTAATTATCGAGGTTCACATTGGTTACGGCATTGTCAGTTGCTGTTTCATTATTACTCAAACTATTGTTCGGAATTTTGGTATAAGCCGTAATCAATAACCCTTCGGCATATTTTGGATCTCCATAAACCCTCCCGATGGTGCTATGATTATCATTTTCGGGTTCAAGCATATCTTTGCACGATACGAATGACAAAACCAAAAAAGACAGTAAAAAAAGTATGTGATAATATTTCATGATTTAGTCTGTTTTTGATGATTAAAATGTTGCTTTTATTCCCAGTGAAAATGATCTGTAATTAGGTTCGCTTCCAACGGCCAGGTCCATCGTTTTCCGGTTTTTTGAGATCGTAAGCAAGTCAGTTCCTTCGACAAAAAATCCCAGGTGTTTCATTTTTAATGAACCTGCAATACGGGAGGGTACGTCGTAAGTTAATTGTACCCGCTGAATCCTAAAATAATTACTGCTGTACATCCAGAATGTAGAATTGCGGAAATTATTGGAATTGGAAATAGAACTCAGTCGCGGAAAAGTAGCCGTTTCGCGGGTTGCTTCTGTCCAGCGATCCAAAACAACTTCCGAATACTTATCATCGCCATCGACCCAGTAATACGAGCTCGACCTGAAATTATCGGCACCCGAACGTCCGTTCCCCAAAGCCAGCAATGTAAAATTGTGATATTCCAGTTTCAGGTTAAGACCATACGAAAAAGGCGATTGCCAACGCCCGATCTGAACTTCGTCGTTACCATCAACAATTCCGTCTTTATTCTGGTCAACATATTTGATGTCGCCAGGCTGAACATCGCCAAACGCCTGGGGGGCATGGCTGGCAATATCGCTTTCGTCCTTGAAAAAGCCCTCGGCCTGGAGTGCAAAATATGCGTCAACCGGGTGTCCTTTGCGGTATTGATAGTCGTTCGAATAGATTTCGTCTTTCTTTTTAACTTTCGAATCGGCATATAACGCAGTAGCGCCCAGTGTAACAGTCAGGTTGCCCAGTTTTTGTTTATACGTAATACCCAGTTCGGCTCCGTTATAAGCATTGTTGTCGAAATTTTTATACGGAATAAAATTGGAATAAAAACTCGGGTATTGGGTGGATGGAACTGTTACCTGATCGAAATAATTGCTGGTAAACACATTGGCATCAATGCTCAGCTTGTTTTTAAACAAAATACTTTCAAATCCGAAGTTGAGCTCTTTGCGTTTTTCAAAGCCCAGATTGTCGTTCCCTCCATATTTCGAAATAACGCCGCTGTTCGACCAGCTTCCTTCGTACCACGAATAACTTCCGGAGTTAGTGTAAACATTGTCGTAGTAAAAGAATCCATCAATACCATTGTCAGAATTCATTAACCCGGCTGACAAACGAAGTTTCAGGTAGTTGATTGCTGATACCGACGACATAAAATCTTCGGAACTTACGACCCACGCCAATCCCAGAGAGGGAGAGAAAGCGCCCCGGTTTCCTCCGGCCAATTTTACCGAATTAACGTAAGCGCTGCTAAAATCGAGCATGTATTTTTCTTTGTAACTATATGCAACGCGAAGCCCAAGATTGGCATTTTTAACCCCCTGGAAATCGTCCTGTATAATATACCTGCTGCCATAGCCCAGCAACGTCCCGCTGATATGATTAGCTTCATTAAATGTGCGGTCGTAATTCAAAGTTCCATAAAAGCCGAATCTGCGGTTAAACGAGGTGTTGCTCACATTTTGAGTTCCGCTTCTTACATCGGTGTTGTACTTGGTAAGACTGGTAATCACATCGCTGTTGGCATCCCAGGTTGGTGCATAAACCGAATAAGTATTGGTTATTCCCTGGTTGAACCGGGTATAAAAATCGAAACTAAAGTTGGTGTGGAAAGTAAGCCCGGTTACCAATTTGCCCAAATCAAAATCAATCCGGTTATTGAACGAAAATGTGCGCTGAACGGCATTGGTATTTCCTCCTGAATAGCCATCGGCAATAGGATTGGTCAGGTAACTTGAATTTCCGCCCAGAAGATATTGACCATCAACATCATTTTTTCGGCCTAACAGTAAGGTATTTTTCGGATCGATGAGGTTAATTGGAATTAAGGGAGTAAATGAATTTGGACGCAAAGTTGAAGCATTACTCCAATAACTGCCAAGTGCCTGTAAATCATTGTCAAATACAGCAACGGCATCAATGGCGCTTTTTATCCACGAGTTTATTTTAAGATCGATGTTTCCCCGAATGTTAAACCTGTTTCGTTTGGCCGATTCGCCGGCGCCAAAATTCAGAAGGCTCCCGGTTTGATACCAGTTTATGTACGTATAATAGGTTGCAATATCGTTACCTCCTGAAAATTCTGAATTGACATTAAAATACGGTTTAACCGATTTTAAATACTCGTTCGAATAGTAATCAACACTTGGGTAACGGTATGGGTTTCCTGAACGATAATTGGTAATTGCCGCATCGTCGTATAAAGCTGAAAGTCCATCGTTTTTTCGGGCCTCGTTATACAATTGCATGTAATCGGCCGACGAAAGGTATTTGGGCAATGCTTTGGGTTGAGAGAGGCCATAGTAACCCGAAAAATTCATTTGCTTACGGTTGGCTTGCCCGCGTTTGGTTTTAATTAAAACAACACCGTTTACCGCAGCGCTCCCATACAAAATCGACGAATTAATATCTTTCAGTACAGTAACCTGGTCAACTTCGGCAAAGGTAATGGTACTAATGTCGCGCGGGAGACCATCAACAATGAACAAGGGCGTTCCGGTGCCACGAATATTCGAGCTTCCCAGCATTCCGGTCAAGCGCCCGCTACCCAAAACATCTGATAGCCATTTGGAGTTGTCGAAATCAGTATATTCATCAGCATTTAATACGCTTACGGCTCCAACAACATCCTTCCGTTTTATTTCATTAAAAGCAATGTTTACATCATCTTTCTCGCCACCGAAAAATTGGGATTTTGTCAATACCAACTCTTTCATATTTATATATTCACCTGGCTTGAAAACCTTTGATTCAAAGCCTGTTGCTTCAATCATCAAATTGGCCTGAGCGGGTACAGTAATTGAAAAATTACCTATTTCGTCTGTTGTTGTAAAAGAAGCTCCTTCGTTTGCAAAAATACTTGCCCCCTTAATTGGATTTCCTTGCTCATCTTTTACAGTGGATTGCAAAAGAATATCTTTACTTTTCTGAACTTCCTGGGTAAGCCCTATAAACGGAGAATGCAATAAAAGAACAACCAGGAAAAAATATATGGTGAAATATTTCTTCTTCATTTTTTAACTTTTTTTGTTTTTGTGATGTTTACCAACCCGGATTTTGAGGAAAATCTACATATAGCTTGGTATCGTTTATCGGCAGAGGCAACCATTTGTGTCTCGCTTCATATACGCGTGTTACCACAACGCTTTCTTTCAGGTTGATAGGTTTACCATTTGCTCCCCGGTCAAACGAAATCATCGTCTTTTCTTTGTATTTTTGCTCTCCGGCGATGTTCCACCGGCGAAGGTCGAACCACCGGTGCCCTTCGAAAGCCAATTCTACAGCACGCTCACGGATAATTTCAGCCATGAATTTTTCTTTTGTTGCAGTATAAGTGCTTGAAATATTGGGCAGTTGAGCACGGTTCCGAATGACATTAATAGCCTCTTCGGCTGTTATACAACCCGATGCTTTGGAGACAGGAGTTCCATAGCCCTGAAGTACTGCTTCGGCATACATTAAATAAACATCAGCTAACCTTACGATAGGTGTATAAGCCTGGAAATTACCCCATTTATTATCCCACGAATTACATCCTTTGGGTGTCCACTTCCGGTAGTAATAGCCAGTCACACTTCCCTGGGTTCCTCCCTGGTGGCGTCCGCCATTGTATAAAAGTGCATACTTGTCGGGTAAAGCGGCAGCAGCAGTGCTTGTAACCATTTCAACTCCATCGTAAACTATATCAGTATAAAAACGAGGTTCTCTGCCTGTCCAGGGGTCGTTGGGGTTATAGCCCGAGTTAGGATCGTCGATAGGCAATCCATTGGCCATTCCATAATTTTTAATGTAATTGTTGGTAGGAACTTCCACCGAATTGTTTCCGGCGCCAAACTGGACGGGGCTGCTAGTACGGCAGGTCGTCCAGCGAGGATAACCAACATCATAAACCGACTGGTTCATAATTACTTCAGTTCCTCCGGGCCTGTTTTTGTTCCCGGATGACCACACCCAGAAATTATCGGTCCATGCGGCCCAGCTTTGCAATTGGTAGGTTCCTTTTTCTTTACACGTGTTTATTACTTGTGCAAACACATCGGCAGCACGCTTACAAAGATCAGCATCATAAGCATTTGTTCCGGTTGACGATTCATTCATCATTGGGCTGGCCGCGTAGAGCAAATCTTTCCCTAAAATGGAAAGAGCGTGCATTTTAGTAATGCGCGACTGGTTATTTCCCAGCGTTGCTTTTCCGGTTTCGGTATCGTCCCACTTTAAAGGTAACAAAGCAGCAGCAGCCTCCAGATCGGCAGCAGCTTTCAGTGCAGTTTCCTTGTAATTTAAGCGCGGAATTTTCAGTTCTTCAGAAGAAGACAGAACCTGATCGATATAAGGTAAGCCTCCATAGAATTTCATTAGTTCGAAATGGAAATAACCTCTGAAAAACAACAGCTCACCTTTAATGATGTCTTTTTGCTCTTGGGTAGCATCAGTCAATAAATCGAGCTTGCTCAAGCCCAGGTTGGCTTTACGAATGGCATACCAAGCCAGCGGCCACACTCTTTTCGACATTGTTCCGTTACCGGTGTCGCGCGAGCCAGTCAGGAATTTACTTTGATCCCAGTAATTACCATCATCCCACAACAGGGGTTTATTCGAAAGGGCTTCATCAGCACACAAGAAATTGTAATAATAGTTTCCTCCCAGGCATTTGCTGTAGTCGCAAAGGCAATTGTGCATTTCCTCAACAAATCCCTGAAAACTGACGAAATTTCCATATACGTCTTTTTCGGTTATGGTTGACTCGGGCGATTTATCAAGATAATCTTCACACGAGGTAAATGATAAAGCAACAACCATCAGAAAGGTTGCAAGCCCCGTTTTATATTTGATAATTGAATTTTTCATAGAGCAAACTATTAAAAGGTTAAATCGACACCTAGGTTAAAACGTCTTGAAGTAGGGTATGAACCAGCGGCAGCTCCGCCGCCCGATGTTGCAGACTCACGGTCGTCAGGAAGATCTGACCAGAAAAACAGGTTGTTCCCGTTCAAATAGACCCGAAGAGAGGATAACCCTATTTTTTTAACAAATGTATCTTTGAATGTATAAGCAATTTCAGCAGTTTTCAACCTTAAATAAGAGCCATCATAGATGTAGTAATTACCAATAAATTCGCCCTGCGTTTTCCAACGAGGCAGAAATGATGTTGCGTCGGTATTGGTTTTCGACCAGTAATCGGCTACTGTACTAAATACTACATCCTGGTAAGAATAGAAATTATCAAAAGGAATATTCCTGGATACATTGTTTACGCCATAAAATTGCACCATCGCGCTAAACCCTTTATAATCGATACCCAATGAAAGATTATACGTGTTTTCAGGCACTTCGGAGTAGCCATACGGAACGTTGTCGTTGCTGTTAATAACGCCATCGCCGTTGTAATCCAATATATTGTAGTAGCCCGGAAGCTTGGCGTTATCGTTGGTTTCCTGCTGCACGCTAGCAAACACCTGGTCCCAGTTGTTGTAAAAACCGGTTGACACTTGTGTTTTAGTTTGCCCAATTGCAAATCCTGCTGCTTTCTGGTAATCGTCGTAAAGCTGAGGATCTTCTTTGGCTATTACTTCATTGGTGGTGTGCGAAAAAGCTAAATTTGCCCAATAATGAAGTCCATTATTTGTCCTCTTTTCAAATTTCACTTCCAGCTCATGCCCTTTCGATTTTACATGCCCGGTATTGGCGCTGGGTGCAGTGGCTCCGAAGTACGAAGGAATGCTTGTCCTGGAACTGCCGGCTATTAATACATCGGTTCTGTCTTCGGTAAAATAGTCGTAATTTACAGAGAACATGTTCTTCAAAAATCCCATTTCCAAACCGTAATTTTTTTTCAGGGCTTTTTCCCAGTGAATATCAGGATTTCCAACTGTTGACTCTTTGTACCAGGTATATGGGCTTGTTCCATTCGGATCTGAATTCAAGCGAGATGCTGTTCCGTAAGCATATTGGGTAGCATATAACCAGCGGCTGCTACTGCCCGAATCATCGCCAACCATTCCCTGGCTATAGCGAAGTTTCAGCCGGTTCATCCAATCAATTTTAAAGAATTTCTCGTTTGAAACGTACCATCCCAATGCAACCGAAGGGAAGAAATCAAAACGATAGCCTGGTCCAAATTGTTCTGACCCATTGTAGGCCCCGTTCATTTCAACAAAATACCGAGAGTCGTAATCGTATGTGGTTCTGAAAACCCAGTCTTCCCTGTAATTTTTAAACATACTTCCCCGGGCATATTCTTCGCGCTTAAAAACGCCCGTTGCACCAACATTATGTAATTTGAATTTCCGTGCATAATTAAGCTGCGCCTGGTACATCATTCTCCGGGTAATTGGTATATAACCGAGGTAAGAAGCTGTTTCAACGTTTTCGGCATCAATTCCCCAGGGATTGGCATACCAGTCGAAAAGGTAAGAGCTACTTGTAGGAATGTAGGTTGTATATTCGCTCGGATCCTGGTTTGGGCCTGTATATTTATCTGAATCGATTATAATCATTGGTGTTGTAGCAGCTGCCTCGGGTCTAACGTTATTGGCATCCGTAATACCGCCTGTTGTTGTAAAGCTATTGTCGTAAAAGAAAGATGCCTGCCCACTCAATCCCTTGGTAATGAAATCGAGTTTTTGTTCCAATGTGAAATCGGCATTCAACTGTGTTGTGCGTCTTTGCAACAATCCGGTATTGTAAACCAAGGCTACGGGGTTAGTCAAGCCTTCGGCGGGTAATTTGTACGAAGCGCCCCATCTTCCGTCGGCATCCTGAACGATCATAACATCAGGAGGCATGGAATAAGCGGCACTCCAGGCTTGCGGATTGGTTCCGCTGGTTGTGCTGGCATACGAATAGTTTGTATTTTTGGTGCTGTAATATCCAGCCAGATTAACTTTCAGATTGGTCGTTCCGGTAACTTTTATGTCCATGTTACTGCGGAAATTAAAACGGTTGTAATTGTAGTTCGGATCGTAGCCTTTGTTGTTTTTGTATTTTTTGAACATGTCGCCTTCGTAGAGATAAGCCAGCGAACCAAAGTACTTAATGAAATTGGTTCCGCCCTGAACGTTTAAAGACGCATGATGCGACCAGCTTACATCTTTAAATAAAGCCTTTTTCCAGTCAACATTGGGGTATATCCTTGCATATTCGGTTGACTGTGGTGTTTTATAACGATCAACGATTTGTTCAGGAGTGTAATCGGCCCATGATGGTTCGTTAAGTACAACTTCCCGTTCAATAATCTCGTTTTTAGTAAGAAGGGCATTGTACGAATCCATTTTTTCAGGAAGCTTTGAAACTGTTAAGGCCGTAGTGTTATAAGAGAACGATAATTGTGGTTTGCTTACTGTTCCGCGTTTAGTAGTAATTAATATTACACCATTGGCCCCTTTTACACCAAAAACTGCCGTTGCCGAAGCGTCTTTTAAAACCGAGATACTTTCAACTTCGTTTAAATCGAGGTTATCCATGCTACGCTCAACACCGTCAACCAGTATTAAGGGCTGTCCTCCATTCCAGGTGTTACGGCCGCGGATATATATGGCCGTTGCACTTTCACCTATACCAGTACCTCCGGGTTCGCCGCTTGATGTAACGGTTGTAACACCTGGAAGTTTTCCGGTTAATGCCTGTTTTAAATCGGTTACATTACCGGTTTGTTTGAGTTGTTCTTTATTGGTTTGGGTAATAGCTCCAACAATACTTTCTTTTTTTTGTACTCCATAGCCAACAGCAACAACCTCTTCGAGACCAACGGTCATTTCTTCCAGCGTTACATTTATTGTAGCTTTTGTTCCAATCGGAATTTCCTGCGGCTTGTAGCCAACGAACGAAAAAACAAGCATTTTGGCATCGGTGGGAACCTTAAGACTGTAGGCTCCGTCGCCGTCAGAAAGAACACCTATCGTTGTTCCTTTTACCAGGATTGTTGTACCCGGAATAGGTTCGCCTTTCGCGTCAACAACTTTCCCGGTGATTGTTTTCCGTTGAGCCTGTTCTGATTCTGTGAGCGCAGGAGTAGAAATTGGTTCTTTTAAATCTTCTTTCTTGTAAAGAAAAACCTGACGATCGTCAATGCGGTAACTTACGTTGACATCCCGAAACAAAATCTCAAGCACTTTATCAATCCGCTCTTCGTTGACTGATATGCTTTTTCGGATATCCGAGTTAACGACATTCTTATTGTAGATAAAAATGAACTCGCTTTTCTTCTCAATTGAGTTTAAGATTTCAGTTAAAGAAGAATTTTGAAGATGAAGGTCAATTTTCGTCTTCTGCGAATAGGTACTGGCCGACAGGACCATCGTTCCTGCAAAAATTAGGATAGTTAGTAGTTTCATTTTCAAAATAATAGCTCCCACTTTCTTCCGGATAAAGGAAGAGTGGACAATCGGATTTTTTTCCATAAATTTGAACTGTTTTAATTTAATACTTGCCGTAAGGCTCAATTAACTCGACCGATTGATGTTACCAGCATCAATCGGTTTTTTAGGTTAGTGTCTCGTTATACCTCCTTTTTTTTATTGTTCGTTACTCGAAAATATATACTTATTATCACGTTTTTCATATCTGCTTTTCGAAATAAAGGCAACGCCGTCAAGTACACGTTCCAAATCTTCTTTTAAATCGAGTTTTCCATATATTTTTTCCCAATCTTCGGGTAGTTCTGATTCAATATCAACATTATAGTAGCGAGATATTTTCTTCAGCAGGATGGAAATATCTTCGTTTGCAAAAGTTAAATATCCATCAACCCAGGCTGTATAAATCTCCATATTTTCTACCTCCGTTATATCGAAAGTTTTTTCGCCTTTTGAGATCAGCGCTTTTTGATTCGGCGCCAGGAATACTTCGGATGATGGATTTTTTTCATTGGTGTTCATTCCCACTTTTCCTTCAACTAAAACAACACTGTAGTCCTGATCCTGATTGTAAGCCTGAACATTAAATTTTGTACCATAAACTTTCATGGTGAACGTATTCGTTTTTACAAGGAACGGTTTTTTTTTGTCCGGGGTAACCTCGAAAAAGCCTTCTCCTTCCAGGGTAACTTCTCTTTTGTTTCCATCAAAAACAGGAGGAAAAATGAGCTTGGATCCAGAGTTCAACCATACTTTAGTGCCTTCTGAAAGTGTTATAAACGAGCGCTTTCCGAAGGGTACAATCAACTGGTTTAATCCCTTTATTGCCTGGGGTTGAGCTATTCCGGAAGAATCATTTACGGTGATACCCGAACCATCGGGAGAATATTGAATGGTTGACTTTTTTGTTGAGATCGGAACGGTTTTACCATCGGAAAGAATCAGCAAAGCATCATTCGAAGGATAGCTTACCGAGGTAGTCTCCGCTACCTGTGGTCTTTCGTTTCTTAAGTAAAAAAAAGAGCCGGCCAGGCCAACAATCAGGATAAACGATGCGGCATATCGCAAATAAACCATCCGAACGCGTTTCTTCTCTGCAAATTTTATTTGCTGCCATTGCTCTTGTTTTCTTTCGTCGGATTGTTCGGTATTTTTTCCCCGGAGGTTTCGAATAATTCTGACTGCCAGGTTAATATCTTTCGCCCGGTCAGGAAAAGCTTGTTTAAGTTCATTTATTCGCAACTTACATTCAGGCGATTTTACAATCTGCCTGAATTCTTCATCGAGAATAAAATCATCTGTTGAATACGACTCGTATTGTTCTAAATTCATTCCTCCATCTGTTTTATACTATAGAGAGGAAATAGTTAAAATCTGGACAGAAAAAAACTAATTTTTTATAGAAAATAAGATGCTGAAAATCAGTGTGTTAATTTTTTCGGAGTAATTCTTTATAAGAAAGATTGCTAAGAATAAAAAAAACGAGACTATCGGGAATGTTCATAATTTTTTCAGCCTCTTCCCGAATGGTTTTAATTGCCCGGTAAACCGTTTTGTAGCACGAGTCAATGGATATATCCATTATTTGGGCAATTTCTTCATAAGAAATTTCACTGTCGAAACGGAGGTAGAATATTTCCTGCTGGCGGGATGGTAAATTGCTGATACATTTCTTTATAACCTGGTGTAATTTTTCGAATTCATTTTCATCAATGCTATCCTGGTCATGAATTTTATAACAATCAAACTGATCGATGGTAATATCGGCACTAAACAAGGTTTTTCGTTTTTGCCCCAAACTGTTAAAAAGTTCCCGTCGAAACGAACTTATTAAATAACCTTTCAGGCTTCGAACGGAGTTGCTAATATTCTTCCGTGATTTAATGCAACTCAGGAAAACGTTTTGAATGGCGTCTTCCACAAGTTGTTTATCGGATGTTATATTCAGGCCATAGCTAAAAAGCAGGTCGTAATAGTGAAAGTAAACCTGGGACAAAGAATCCAGGTCTCCATCCTTTATAAACTGATTCCAACTCTCAACCTGATTGCTATTGTTGAACACTTCCATCGCCTGGCATATTAACATCTCAACCTCAGTGCAAATATGAACATTTTTAAGCTGAATATTTACAATCGAAAAATCGGGTTGCGCCCAACAATTTTCTACGCTAAACAGGATTACCGGGCCGACAATTCTGTTGTAAATATAGGGTAGTGCCAATGAACCTGTTTTAATTGTTGAATAAAAAAAGAATAAATGTTTCCGGTGGTAAAAAGTGCTGTGATTTTCTGTTCATAAACTAAAACATAGATATTAGCTATTTTAACAAAAGCCGGAAAGGCGCCATTGGCAATCCTGCTTCGTTAAACAAACTGCATTGCGGATTATTGCTCCAGGCATAGCGCACCTCCACCGGAAAGGCGTTGTTGAATGATAACACCAGGACGTGATCATTTTTCAGAAGAGCTTTCGCAGTGGTAACAACGCCGTCGGCACGCAACAGCTCGAACCCCGTTAAATTCGATGGATTTACCGCCCGTAATTTGCCCGATGTTGCTTTTGTCCGGATGATGATGGTATCGCTTTTTACCTGGTATGATTCAATTTCAGGACCATCGGCAGTAATGGGTTGATTGTATGCAATTTTTAAAGCCTGAAGAGCCAGCCTCCGCCCAAATTCCTGCTTGTTTTGGGGATGTACATCGTACGGATTTCCTATGTCCAGCGAAACAACCATCCCGGTTTTAGGCAGTTTAAGCGCCTGCTGCTGGGCTTCGCGCAACAAGCACCTCGAATCTGCCTCCTTGTCAAATTCGTGCGATAGCTCGATATTCGAGGACTGAACGAATAAGAACGGTAAGTCGTTGTTATTCCATAATTTTCGCCAATCAACAATCAGTTGTCGAAACATTTTTTCGTACAAACGAGGTTCGCCTGCATTCGATTCGCCCTGGTTCCAGATAAAACCTTTTATGGCATACGGAATTACCGGGGCAACCATTCCATTAAACAGGAAGGACGGATTGCCCTGATAGCTTTCGGCAAGCGGAATTATGGACTCAAGCTGGTCGTTGGCTTTCCAGTCTGCACTGAGATCGCGAAAGAATGACCGATCCGGATTAGTTATGAAGAATTGTTTCTTATCGCCTAAAGCCTGAGCCTCGCCCCAGGGTTGCGCCAACCGGATACTGAGTATATTTTCTCCTTTACGAACCAATTGCTGCGGAACTTGAACCTCGACAGGTTGGGGATATAAGAAATAGCCAAGTTCGGTTCCGTTAAAGAAAACCTGGCTTTGCCGGTTAAGAAACCCCAACGATAATTTAAATTCGACCAACTGAAGGTCTTCCGGAATGTCAATCTTTTTTCGCAACCATAAAATATTTCCAAATTTACTTTGTGAATCGGGCAGACTGATCCTTTTCCAATTCGAATCGTCAAAATCGGGCTGACCGATTCCTGCCGGCAATCCGGCTATCGGGTAGCTAATCTGGTTTCGGCGTACCCGGTTTTTCTCAAGCGATTCCGCAACCTTTTCTGACCATTCGTTTTGCCCGAAATGCTCGGGAATTACCGGAATGTTTACCGAAGCTTTGTAAGGCTCAAGCGACTGGTGGCTCATCCAGGGCTGGATTGAAGTTCCGCCCCACGAACTGTGGATGATTCCGACCGGAACTTTTAGCCGTTTATATAACTCTTTCGCGAAAAACCACGCAGTGGACGAAAATCCGGCAACCGATTGCGGGGCTGCAACTTCCCATTTCCCATCCTGAAGGTCTTTCAACTCTACCGGGCAAGGGTACTTCGGAACAGAAAACAGCCTGATTTCAGGATAATTCGAATCGGCAATTTCCTGCTCGGAATTGGCAACAGCCGAATGTGGAATGTACTCCCAACCATTCATCGGATGCTCCATGTTTGATTGCCCGGATGCAAACCATACATCGCCAATCAACACATTGGTGTATTCGATGAGCTCCGAATCTCCGGTTATTTTTAATGAATATGGACCACCGGCCCCAATCGGAGGTAATTCAATCTTCCAGCAACCATCTGGTTGGGCAATGGTTTTTACTTTAGCCAAAACTAGCTGAACTATAATCTGCTCGCCCGGTTTAGCCGTTCCCCAAACAGGTATTGCAACATTGCGCTGCAATACCATATTGTTGGAAAAAATTTTAGCGGGAACAATTTTGGCTACTGATGCCGCTGAAATCAGGAAAAAGATCCAGGAAATGATTAAAAGCTTCATTGTCTTTTCAATAATTTAAAGTTTGCTCTTGTCCAAAGCAAATGCGCACGGGGCCTACCAAACCCGAAGGCATAAGCTCGTCCTTCGCCGAAAAGGCCTGATGCCCCTGTTTATATTCCGAACGATCGGGAACACGGCGCACATTGGTTTTTGTAGTCCATTGATTTTCCGGCAGTCCTGCATCACCAATGAGGCGGTTGGCCCAGCAGTTGGTCACTTCGATTTTTAGTTCATTCGTTCCTTCTTTCAGGTTACCGGCAAGGTCTGCCTCCCAGGGATAGGTCCACACGGTTCCCAAATCTTTCCCGTTGAGCCATACCCGCGAAATATCATGGACCTCACCCAGTTGCAGCCTTGCAGGAAATTTTGCCTGTTCCGCTGTCAATGTAAACGATTTGGAATAAGTAGCTGTTCCTGAAAAATATTTGATTTGTGGGTTCGAATGCTCGTTCCAGAGGATAAGCTTTTCAAAGGTAGTTTCCCAACCTTTTAGCCCGGTTGCCGGATTGAATGCAAGGTTCCAGGGGCCTTCTATTTCGAGTATTGGTTGAACCGTTGCCCGTACTTTTCTTGTTTTTCCTCCTGAAGTGTTGAAACTGTAATCGCCGCTTTTCCAGAAGACGAATTTCGATGAACTTCCGTCATTCGAAATCAACTCGGGATATTCCGGGCCGCTAACCGATGTGAAATGACTACTTCCGGCATTTTCCCTGAAAACGACAAAAGCCGAACCGTTTTCAGGAAGATCGAGTTGAACAATTGTTCGGCCATCGCTGGTCGATTGGTAGCTGATTGCTTCCGTTGTTTGCCCGTTTACCGGGTTCCATATTTCAGGTTTTTTATTTTTGACCCGGAAAGTACATTCGGCGTTTCCTTTTCCCGAAACAAAATAAATATCTGCATTATCGCCGTTTCTGTGAATATACTCGAACGGACCTTCAAAATCGGGCAAAGTATTGTTCGCATTTAAAATTTCGGGCATTGTTCCTCCTGAATAAACTTTCCCTTTCCCGAGCGACCGAACCTGCATCTGTCCGTTGCCTTCAGTCCAAAAATCTGAGGTCAATCGATTTATATCTTTGTCACTTTCAGGATAATTGCTGATGCCGGTTGCACGAATAGGTTTAGTTTTCCCCAAAACAATCGTAGCCCCTTCTTTTACCAGTTCAGTAATTTTCTTTAAAACAGCAACGGGAATAGCTGCTTCGTCGAGGTCAACCACCAGCATTTTATAACTCATCCCGTCGGGCAAAACAAGCCTTCCGTTTTTAACCGATAACCGATCGGTAATTACATCAGAACTAAGCAGGTCGTACGAAAAACCCTTTGTGGGCGTGAGCGACGAATTCGGGTTCCACTTTTCGCCCCGGCCCCACATGACGTAGTTTTTATCGCTTACATAACAGCACACATCGGCAACAAACGTTCCCTTGCGGAGCATAGACTGGCACCGCCCCAGGTAATCGAAAAAGCTTCCGGCTTCGTTCCACCAGGTTATGTTGGGGTTGATGTGAGTTCCGGCAAAATACTCGTAGCCCGGTTTTCCCACTTCGAGCGGCGACGCGGTGAACGTGTGCCAGATGAAAAAATTCGCCCCGTCGATGAGGTTAAGATCGGCAAAAGGCTTCAGGTAGGCCGGGTATTTGGTCCAGTGACGCCCCATGTGGGTAAACGCCTCAACGGCAATAAGCGGGTGACCATAGATATGACCAGCCATCGCAGCATAACGCATATTCGATTTTGTACCCAAATCGTTTAAGTCTGAACACCAGAACTCGCCCTGCGGCATATCGTTTTTGCCCCAGAACGTTAGCTGGTCGGCTTCCCGGAACATGGGTGCGGTACGCGGCCAGGGGCCGCCATCTTCGGAGTGCCATTCAATACCTTGGGCATGGCAGAGTTCGCCTATAGTTTCATAACAATTGTATTTAAAGCAATCGCTGACGGTTTTCAGGTAATCGCGTATAAACCGCTCGTTTACAGAAGCATCAGTTCCCGAAATTCCTGCAAGTATGGGCATATATTGACGAATATCGTACTCGCGGTATTTTTTGAAATCATTCTCGAAATTTACCGACCAGTCGGGTTGCCCACCTTCCCAGCTAACATTGTAAAAACGAGTCAGGGTAAGCCCGGCAAGCGGCCCGGCATCTTTAAGTATCTCTGAACCCATCAGGTGAAAATATTTGGTGACGGCTTCTGCGTTTAAAATGTCAACGCCTCCCTCTTCACCAATGACGTGGTACCCGAAACGCAGTATCCGCCATTCACCTTCGGGAGCATCCCACTGAAGTTTTCCATTGCTAATTTTGTCTTTCAGGTCAACAATTTCTTCGCCTATGGCAGCATCTTTGGTAGGCGCCGAAACGGTTTTCCATTCGCCATTCAGGTTTATGGCCTTGTTTTTATCCGAAAATTTAACTCCGGTTTTTACCCGGACGGCCAGTAAAGCCACATCCTGAAAATATTTTTTGTCGGACGGTTTTTCGAGCTGTACAGAAACTTTTGAAGGGCCAAATGCCGAAGAGGCCGTCCAGATGAGTTGCTTCGGCCCATCTTCTTTCATGTTCCAGGGGCCACGAAGCGAACCACCCGTATTGGCAATATTAATGCTCATTTTCAATCCCAGCCGATTGGCTTCGTGCATGGTGTATTTCACCATTTCGCGCCATTCGGGACTCATAAATTCGTACTTTATATTTAAAGGAACGGGAATATGCCCGGTTCTCCCGTCATACGAGTCCCAATACCCGCGCGAATCGAAAAGCAGGAACCCCCCGATCCCTTTCTTATTCATTTCTTCCAAATCGCGCGTAATCAACTCTTTGGTCACGTTTCCTTTCAGCCACCAGTAGTAAACCCAGGGCTTTTCGGTGGCCGGAACCGTTCGGAATTCTTTTTCGGAGAGGTTTATTTTAGACTTTTCACTCCCATTCTCCCGTTCAATAAGGGAACATCCAAGACTAAATAATGCAACAAATATAATTCCGGTGAACAGCGCATTCGAAACAGTCATAAAAGATTTCCGGCAATTCGTTTTTCGATTCATGGTTATAGCGTTTAGTTGGTTCAGGATTAATAAAAATTGAATTTCGGGTTGGTTCAGGTTTATTGTGTGATTGCTAATAAAATTAAACAAAACCTTGACAGATTAAAATCCGTCAAGGTTTTATAAAGCAGCGTTTATTTTAGTATCCCGGATTCTGTTTCAATTCAGGACTTATCTGTATCTCATGGTCAGGTATTGGCATCAGCAGTTCGTGATCATCAATTGTGTAACTGGTTCCAGCGCTTGCAAAATAAGCATTCAGGACGGTTTTTGCCCTGCCAGTTCTAAGCAAATCGAACCAACGATGTCCTTCGCCAAAGAATTCCACCCGGCGTTCTTTTTCCATGACCAGAATAAATTCATCTTTCGACAAACCAGACAAGCTGCTTAAACCAGCACGGGTTCTAACCATGTTCAGGTATGGCAATGCTGTAGTCGTTTGTCCATTTAAATTCAGGGCTTCGGCATACATCAGCAACACATCGGCATAACGTAATACCGTAAAATTGATGCCACCGTCTCCGCTTGTACCAGTTGAAAAATCGACAAATTTTAATCCACACAGGGTATGTTCATATTTCCCGGTTGTCAGTTTTACCGAATCGACCATCGATGCAGCCTTTCGTAAATCCCCTTTTTCGTAAGCATTGAACAAATCCTTGGTTGGGCACATATAGCCCTGTCCGTTCATGTTGTTTGGAAAAATAGCCATGTTGAACAAACCTGGAGTAAACATCGATGAAAAATAATTTCCTTCGCCCAGGTTACCCGACAGATAACCAATTTCGAAGATCGATTCTCCCGATTCTTCCTTGGTACCATCGAACATACTTTTGTAATTGCTAACCAACGAATAAGTATTCATGTCAATAACTTCTTTCAGGATTGTTGCGGCATTGGCGTATTGCCCTTCTGTTAGATATACTTTCCCAAGTAATGTTTTTGCAGCCCCCTTGGATGCTCTGGTTTTGGCAAGGCTAATCCCATTGAGTAAAGTAGATGCCTGCTTCAAATCATCTTCGATTTGGGCATAAACATTACTAACCGGTTGCCTGGTCATATCGAAAGAAGAAATTTCATTCGGACTTCGGAATGCTACGTTAACGATTGGAATTTCGCCGTATAGCCTGACCAAATTGAAATAGCAGTAGGCCCGGATAAACAATGCTTCACCTTTAAATTGATTTCGCTTTGCTTCAGTCATACTGATGTCATCAATTCGTGCAAGAATATTATTTGAATAGGCTATTGCAGTAAAGCAACTTGTCCAGATGCTGTTGACTATTGCATTTGCTGAAGTAACCCCTGCATCGTCAAATTCGGCAGCTTCAGTCGTCCATGTGTAGGAGTTTATAGTTGTATTATCTGTAATTTGTTCGGCAGGATAAAGAAAGTTGATGTAATGCAATTGCTGCAATTTGTCGTAAATACCTACAATCGCAGTTTCATAATCGCTCTCTGATTGATAATAGTTGACCTCATTAATTTGGTATTCAGGAGATAATGACAAAAAATCTTTACAAGAGGTTAACCCCAGCGCCACGAATATTGTAATAAAAGCTATTTGTTTCATTTTAGTTTGATTTATTATTGAATTAGAATGAAAGCTTTATGCCAAACGTATAGGTTCTTGCAGATGGGAATGTCCCGTAATCAAGGCCCGAACTGGTAATGCTATTTCCGGAGCTACTGGCTTCAGGGTCGTATCCGGGATAATTGGTAAATGTATAAAGGTTGGAAACATCGGCATATATGGTCAATCCATTAAGGTAAGCGCGGCTAATTAATTCGCGCGGAAATGTATATGACAGGTTGATGTTTTTAATTCGGATATACGAAGTGTCGTACAAATAGTAAGACGATGTAGCCATTGAATAGGCATAGTTGCTTCGTATGGCGCGTGGTGTGCGTCCGTCGCCGGGATCACTTTCTGACCTCCACCGGTGAATACTTGCTAACTGGTTCTGTACTCCATTACTGGCAGTCATCCCATTATTTAACAAATAGGTATCGGCGCCATGAGAGGCATTAACAGCAATACTTAGTGCAAAATTTTTATAGGTGAACCTGTTGTTGAATCCCCAGGTGTAATCAGGCCAGGGGTTACCTACAATTTTTTGGTCGGCCGAAGTAATGCTTCCATCTTTATTGTAATCTTCAAATTTTAAATCTCCCGGTTGTACTTTCGAATGCTGGAGGGCGCTACCGGCAACTTCCTGTGCATTTTGGAAAACGCCTATTGCGTTGAGCATGTAAAAGCTGGATATGGCATATCCTACCTGGGTTACCTGGTAAGCATTATTACTAATTCTGGCACCTTCGGTAGCCAGTTTCAATACTTTATTTTTATTAGCGCTGAACGTAAAATTACTGGTCCAGTTAAAATTCTTGCTTTTAATATTAGCTGTTTCCAATGCGAGTTCGAATCCCTTGTTCTCGATATCGCCAATGTTTTGTGTTGAGCTTGAATAGCCTGACGCTGCGGGTAGTTCAACAGCAAGTAATAAATCGGTCTTTTTATTTTTGTAAACATCAGCTATAAGCGATATCCTATTTTTGAAAAGCCCCAAATCCAGTCCAATGTCGGTTTGTCTCGATTTTTCCCAGGTTAAATCATCGTTCGAAAGCGAGCTGGGTGCCAAGCCCGAGAACTTGCTGCTACCACTCACGTAATTGGCCGAACTCAATAATCCGACGGTTGAATAGTTCCCGATTTGGTTATTCCCGGATATGCCATAACTAACCCTCAATTTTAAGTTACTAATGCTTGGCAATGCTTTCATATAAGATTCTTCGGTCATATTGTAACCCACGGAGAAAGATGGAAATGTTCCCCACCTGTGATTAGCTCCAAACCTTGAACTACCATCTCTGCGGACAGTTGCAGTAAATAAATACTTACCGGCATACGCATAGTTAATGCGGGAGATCATTGATAACATTGACCATTGAGATTTTATTTGTGTCCCTGAATTTACAGTACCTGCTGAGATATAGGAAACATAGTCGGTTGGGAAACTTGTAGCGCCGGCAGACAAGCGGTTATATGTACCTTTTTGTGCCGTAAATCCCAGAAGGGCATCAAATGAATGTTTCTCATGGAAAATTCGTTTGAAATTCAACGTATTTTCATTTAACCATTCAATATTATCAGTTTTTGTAACACCTGCCGATGAGGGATAATTTAGGGTAGTGTAATTTGGAATGGCTGACGATCGCCACAATTTTATTGTTCCGGCATCGTAGTTAATTCCAACCGTACTTTTAAATGTTAAACCATCCAGTATTTTGTATTCCAAATAATTGTTTACTAAAACATTTGCCTTATTTCGATCGTCAGAATAATTTTTTTTGTTTAAAACAGTTAACGGGTTTACCAGCCACCCAAGGCCATACGAAACATCATCCGCATTAAAATATGGGTTACCGTTTTCATCACGAACCGGAATGGTGGGAGAGGCTGCGTCGACCATCATGATAACGCCCCCCGATCCGTAATGTCCTTCAGTATTAGGGAAAAAACCATAACCATACGAACCTGAAATTGTTGAGCCAAGTTTTAGATTATCAAGTACCTGAACATCGATATTCGACCTCAAATTGAACCGTTTGTAATCAGAAGTCAGTACAATTCCTTCCTGATTAAAGTACCCCCCCGAGATAAGGTATTTGAGTTTTTCATTCCCCCCGTTTGCCGAAATCTGATAATTTTGAACTGGGGCCACCCTAAAAATAACATCTTGCCAGTCGGTATTTGTTGTAATTGACGATGGGTTACGGAACGTATCCGGCACTTTAAATGATTGACTTCTAACACTATTCGGATCGCTTGCCTTTCCACCTGAATAAACCCATGCATTATCCCGCCCTTCACAAACATACTCAGCATATTCCTGCGAGTTCATTAAATCGAGCTTATGAGCCACCTGCTGAATACCGTACGATGCCTCTACATTAAACTGCGATTTTCCGGCACTTCCCCTTTTGGTGGTGATAATAACCACCCCATTGGCGCCCCTTGATCCATAGATTGCTGTAGCAGAGGCGTCTTTTAAAATTTCCATCGATTCAATGTCCGAAGGGTTAATCGAAGCCAGGGGGTTTATTCGGTCGGCTGTGTTATTGGCCATGGCTGCGGCTGAATAATTGTTAGCACCCACATTCATGGAGTTCGAGCTACCTTCGCCAATGTTGATCGGGAAGCCATCAATCACATAGAGTGGTTGATTTCCTCCTGTAATGGAACTAACTCCCCGAACCAAAACATTTACATTGCCTCCGGGAGCCCCTGAGGTTTGTGTAATCTGAACTCCAGCAACTTTTCCCTGAAGCATTTGATCAAAAGTTGAAGTTGAAGGTTGAACCAGGTCTTTTGCTGAAACCCGGGAAATAGAACCAGTTAAGTCCTTCTTTTTTTGTGTTCCATATCCAACGGCCACAACCTCGTCCAGCCCTACGGTTTCTTCTTCAAGGGTGATAACGAATTCAGTTTTGTCGCCAATGGCTATTTCTTGTGCTTTCATTCCTACAAACGAAAAGGCCAGTACTTTTGCGGTGGTGGAAACACCTGTAAGTACAAATTTGCCATTTGCATCAGTAATTGTACCTACGGTAGTTCCTTTTACAACAACAGAAACGCCGGGTAAAGGTATTCCGTCAGTTCCTTTAACAAGTCCTTTCAGCACCTTCCCCTGATCTAATCGTTCAGCATTTGCTGATACTGAAATACATAATATCAAGCAAATCGTTACCAAAAGGTGAACGACCATCTGTTGTAATATCCGATCCTTCAAATAATAAAAAGCAGATCCATTTTCTTTCATAATGCTTTGATTTTAGTTTGTTTAATTAAGAGAGTTGCTCAATTTCAAGAGACAGTTTTAGCTTCAATATTTAAATAGTGCGCAATTTTTTCGATGGCAGCAGCATGGTGCCCTATTCCAAGGGCAAAGTGGTGTGTTGGTCCTTCGTTAACCCACCGCGTCAGAAAAGTTTTGATATCGGGTTTGAAAAATCCACGGGTATTGGTGTTTCCGGTTGGTGGAATGGGGCCGCTTACCGATTCGCCCTCGGCAATTACAAATTTGAACCGGCCTTCGTACGTTGAGGTAATGGATAGCATGGTTATAGGTCCTTCTTTAATTTTAAATTCAACACCCGCCCCGTGACCGGGTTTGCCGTGGTACTTTTTCAGGCTGCGCAAAACAGGTTTTCCTTCCGCAATCGAAATGTTGTGCGGTCCGTCGTGTCCAACCAATACAAATCCTTCCTTAAAGTCGATCGGGTGGAATTCGGCAAAGGAGCCACCAATACCCAGTCGGTCGAAAATAAACAGCGCCAGAAGGGTTTTCAAATCCGATTCGCCGCACATAGGGATGTGCTTGGCCGTCAGTAACGAATTCCCTACAATCAGGTTCGACATCACTTGCCGCAATTCGCTGTCGTCGGGCCCGTCGTAATAATAGGCCAATCCATCCAGATCGTTACTCCTGATGAAGTTTTCGAGGGCGACACTTACTTTGGCGGCAATCCGCAAATCCTCGGAGGTGAGTTTCATCGAAATCGGATCAGAAACAGGTTCCGGGGTATCGAAAAAATCGAGGATATGTTTCTCCGCTGCCAAGATCTCATCGTCGGTTACCTGAGCAAAACTGGCCATCATTTGGTTGGCTTCGCATTGAACAACATGGCTGCCGAAAAAAGAGGTAAGCATGGTGGCATCGGTGTGCATGTCGAGCATAGCATTCAGCGGATGACCCAAATGACCCAGGTGAGCATTTTTGAGGCCGTGCAATACTTTGGCTATCCTGCAATATTCGTCAATTTGCTGATCCACTTCCGGGTCATCGTCCAGTGTCCCGATAATTACTTCCGGAACTTTTTTCCCCATGCGGATGGCTACCCCGGCAAACTCGGGAACGGCGCAGAAATCGTCGTTCATCAGCTGCAAATAGGTCGATCCGTTGGAATAGTCCAGCGCTTTCAACGGTTGAAGCACAACCAGAACAATGGGGATCTGGAGCGTTTTGATGATGATTCCGAATGTTCCTGACGTAGCATAGGTCAGCATATCGCAAAAAATCAGGTCGAGATTTGCACGTTCCAGCTGCTTAACCACATCATATGCTTTGAGTGGCGAATCAATCACCCCAAAATCAATTACCTCAATTCCATCAGTTGGAATTTTACGGATAAACCGTTCTTGTTTTTGCAACATTTCATTGTAGAGACCTTCAAATTGTTCCCAATATTTGTCGTACCCTACACCAAATACACCGATCCTGGCCGTTGAGGATTGTCTCGTTTCAGTACACTTTCTATTCATATTTAAAATCATATTACCGCTATATTTATATTATATTAACGCACTAACTTTTACAGAACAAAAAAATGTGCATATTATGCAAACTTTGATTTAAGAGTTTCAATTCGCGGGATAAACTTCAGCAAAAACAGGAATGCCAAGGGATACATAAGCCCGGCATACCACCATAGCGGGCTATAGGAGAACCGGGTGATCACAAAACCAATAATCGGATTGAGGACCAGCGATGAGACAGCTCCTGCCGACCCCGATAATCCAACAACGGTTGAGGTAACCTGTTTCCCGAACACGTCGCCAATGGAGGTGATGTAATTGGTTATCCACAAACCATGAGCAAAGAAGGCCAAAGCCATTAAAGCCAGGATTAGCACATACGAATGCAGAAATCCGACAGAAACAATCGGAATGGTTAACGCTGCGGCAATACCCATGATTAGTTTACGTGAAAGATTTACACTCGAAGTTTTAATGAAAACCAGGTCGGAAATCCAGCCCCCCAGAATGTTGGCAAGTCCCAGCGCCAGGAAAGGAATCCACAAAATTTGGCCAATCACTTCGAGCGACAACGAATGAACCTCGTTTAAATACTTGGGAATCCAGAACATATAAAAGTAGAAGATCGGATCCAGAACAAACCGGATGACAACAAACACCCTTACTTCTTTATTCTTCAGGAGCGTGGTTAATTTTATTTTTTCTTTTTGGTTATCAGAGTTTTCCAGAGCTTTTCCACTGATTTGCATGGCTGTTTGTCTTTTCTTTCGGGTAAAAAACAGCCACGAAAGCAGCCACAAAAAACCAAAACCTCCGGTAACCAGGAACACTCCCCTCCAACCAACGATTCCCAGCAGGTAAACACTTAATGGCGGGGCAACTACTGCACCAATGGCCGAACCGCCAATAGCAATCCCATTGGCCAGCGCATGTTTGTTTTTGGGAACCCATTCCATTACCGCTTTAATGGCGCCAGGAAAACAACCACCCTCGCCAATACCCAGCAAGAACCGGAACAGGCCAAAATGAAAGACGCTGGTTGACAGGCTGTGCAGAAGCGTAGCAAACGACCAGAAGCCAACAGAAAAAGCTAAGCCCAGCCGGCTTCCGTAGCGATCGATTAAAATACCGCCCAACGTAAACATGATGGCATAACTAACCAAAAATCCAGCGTTAATAAAGCCATAATCAACATCAGAGATATGAAGACTTTTTTTGATTTCCAGAATCGAGACCGAAAGTACTTGCCGGTCGAGAAAACTCAGCGAGGTTGCAAGCAGCAACAAAACAACAATAATCCAATAGGTATAGCTTTTATTTGTCTTCATCAACTTAACGCACTAAGATATATTTCATGCAAATATAAGAATGTTTTCAAACGACAAACTTTTTTTTCATTTTTTTTTACTTTATTGCGTTGTTGTTGTACTAAATACCTAAAGAGACATTGTCATGGTTAAGAATGCGACTTCTAAATATCTGGAAATCAGCAAGGAAATAATTAGACGTATTGAATCAGGCGAATTGCAGGCGGGCGACAAGGTTCCTTCTGAAAATGAACTGATCAAAACCTACAAAATCAGCAATACCACGGCCCGGAAAAGTTTGCTGGAGGTAGAGCTTAACGGCTGGGTAGCGCGCATAAAAGGCAAAGGTACGTTTGTTTTAAACCGTTCGCATGATCAAAAACTAACCCGGGTGCTCGGATCGTTTAATGCGGTGAGGGCCAATTTTAACGATAACCTTATTAAAGAGGGATACACCCCAAAAAACATTATCCTGGAAAAAACGATAATGGAGAACGGAATTTCATCCAACATTAATGGGCGCAACTACTTCATCGAAGGCTCGGTATTAAAAATTCACCGGTTAAGGTACGGAAATGATATTTTACTGAAAGATGAAACCCGGTACATTTCGATGAGTTGCTGTCCTAAAATAAACCTGATGGATATGCAGGAATCGTCGCTGAAAATTTTTGAAGAAACATATCACCTGGAATTGGATGAAATACAACGCTCATTGGGAACTACCATTTTTCAGGCGGCAGATCCCAACAATTATTTTGATACCGACATACCACTTGCCGTTTTTATCCTGGATGGTGTTGTAACTACCTCCGACGGTAAAATTGTTGAGATCGAAAAGTCGTATTACCGGGGCGACAAATACAAATTCTCGATTGCAGCTAAACCTCAACTAAACAGCAAGGGTTGAAGTCCTGGCATTATTTGACTAAAGTAAGTTTTATCACTCAAAAGTAGCGGACCGATTTGGTTTTGTAAGCGCAAGAATTGTTTCTAAGGCCATTGCACATGGCTACTGCCTGGTTCAATCCCTTTTTAATGATCTTATGGTAGCAGAAGGCTGTATTGGATGCCGCACGATACGTGCTTTTCAAATAAGCATCAAAAGATTTGATCAGCTTAAAATCAAGCCACATAACCGAAATATCTCTTAGCTTCTCTTTTTGTTGCAAAAACTCTTCAAATCGTTTGCGAACTGTTCGGTACTGTTTTAAAGTCAAACCGAAATAATCATTCCCCAATGTTACTTCAACATCTTTAATAATTGAATCGAAGATATCAAGAAATCCCTGACCATTACTTATTCCCAGAAATTTATCCCTGATTGAAAGAATACCAGAAACTAATTAATATTGAATTACAGCAAGTTAGAACATAAATCGGGACTTTTCGGTAGTATGTATTACACAGATCCAGAATTAGTCCCTTTTTTGTTGATGTTTAGTGCATTTTTTGACTACTTGACAAAAAGCTGACTCGTCCTAAAAATAGTTTACACCTTTTGTTTATAAGTCCTATTTCAAATTTACGTTTTTACTTTAAGTGAGAAACAGACACAATTAGCAAAACCCAAATCCTGTCATTCAAATGAAGGAGGAATAATTCTTGTTCCCCATTTTATATTTGGTTTATTTGATAATTTGTATTGAATTTTCCCTCCTGTTTCTATATCCTTCCAATCAATCCATGTGCTTTTATAGGTTTTCCCATTAAATTTCATAGCATTGACATAATCCGTTTTCTCCGAGCCACCCAGAATGGTTAAATCTCCGTCTTTCAAATGAATTTTGATGTACGGGAAAATAGGAGAATTAATAGAGAATCCACCAACTCCGGGAATCTCAGGATAAAGGCCGATGGAGGCAAACACGTACCACGATCCCATTGAACCCAGGTCGTCGTTTCCGGGCAGGCCATCCGGTTTTCCAGAATATTGTTCGGTTAAAATCCGACGGACAACCCGCTGGGTTTTATAAGGTCTTCCTACCCAGTTATAGGCCCAGGGGATACCAAAGCTGGGCTCGTTTCCGCAAGCATACCAATCATCGTCATAACCGGCATCCAAGCGGCGGAACAAGGTGTCCAGACGGGTTTCAGCTTCAGCGTTGCCTCCAATGGTATCAACTAATCCCTGAATATTATATGGAACCATCCAAAAGTAATTATTATAAGTCGATTCGCGGAAGTCGTATTTTAAAGGGACAAAACCTTCTCTTCGCCGCGATTGTAGCCAGCCTGTTGCCGGGTTGTACAGGTTCTTCCAGGTTTGTGCTCTTTCCAGATAGGTTTTACTAACCTTTTCATTGTTGCAGGCATCAAGTGCAAAACGGGATATGGCAAAATCGGCTGAAGTATATTCCAGCTGCATCGATGCATAACAAAATCCATTTTCAAGGAACATATCCAGCGCCGGACGAGTAAGCTGATTTTGAGATTTTGTTCCAGGAATTTCGGCTCCTCTGCGCATAGTTTCGAGAATCGGACAAGCATCGTAATCGCGGGCACCAAAAGCATAGGCATTTGCAATCAGTATTGTGGTGGGATCGCCCTGCATAACGCCTGTTTCGATGTTGGCAAGCACCCAGCGCGGAAAGCCTCCACCAGACTGCAAAGCAAAATCCTGCAACGAAACCACCACATCAGAAGCAACTTCCGGATCGAGCATAGACATTAGCTGTACCTGAGTTCGATAGGTATCCCAGTTACTGTAGTTGGTGTATTGCTTGCGCGCAGTTTTGTGTATTTTAAAGTCGGCCCCCATGTATTCACCGTTTACGTCGCTGCAAACGCTGGGATGAATTAATGCCCTGTACAAATGGGTGTAAAACTGGGTAAGGCGATCTTCATTTTCACCTTTAGCTTCAATTTTCCCCAGATAATAATTCCACTTACCGATGGCTTTGTTCTTTACTTCTTCGAAACTCCATCCAGGGTTTTCAGCTTTTAGGTTTTCCCGCGCGTTTTCTATCGATACATAAGATATGCCTATTTTATACTGAATTGTTTTTTGCGATTTTACATCGAAAGTAAAATATAAACCTGAATGTTTCCCTTCGGCAAAAGTAGTTCCGGGCTTTAGCTTTCCATCTTTCCATGTTCCGGAAGAAAGAATTTTCCCGTTGAATTCAGCCACAAAATAAATTTTATAAGGAGCCGGAATTCCACAAAAATCGCCACCATCAGAAAAACCTTCGCAGGTATTCGGGCCGGTAATTACTGTTGTAGCCACATTTACAGGAGTACCGGCAATTCCGCCGCCAATAATCACTGTTCCCTTTTCTGTCCCGGAAGAATACGCATATTGCGCCATTCCAGTTCTTTCGGTTACCGTAAATTCAGCCAGAATATTTTTCTGAACGGTTGCTTTATAATAGCCGGCTATTCCTTTTTCATCCGAAATGGCGACGTTTAAATTGAGAATGCTGTCGGGTGAAGCTGTTAATTCGCCATTCAATGGCAAAGTCGGGAAATTCCCTTCGTTGGAGCAACCCGCACCACTTAACTGGTTAATTCCAAAACCGGTATTCGGAGAAAAATAGGTCCGGGTAAACTGGGCCATCCCAAATGGGTAGGAAGCTCCCGGATACAGATAGCCCGAGGTTAGCCCGTTCCCTTTGGAGCCAATCATCGTATTTACTTTTCCGGCATAATTAATTGTTTCCTGAGCTTGTGCCACAAAGCTGACAGAAAGAAACAAATAAGCAACAATAAGCAATCGGGTCAAATACATATACTTCATTTAAATAAATCTTAGTTTTTAGAATATTTTAGTAGCAGGGAGCCCGGAGCCTCATTAATTTCGAGCGTAACCCCTTCATTAAGTTCTTTTCCTGTTTTTGTGATAACACTTTTATCATTATAAAGGTAATAAGTACTATTCGGATTCAATCCTTTTAGCTTTACTTTCAACTGGTTGGATTGATCGTCTTTCCTTCGGAAGGCCACTACAATTCAGGAAGCAATAATAACACCTTTGTCCTTCATTTGGAGGTTATAATATGGCCAACCTTCAGGGCCGTTGGTAGATTTTCCAGAATGGGAAGGAGGGGCAAATATTTTTTCAGTTCCTGCTACAAGCGTATCGCTGTATGGTTCGAAACTGTCTGTAATACAGAAATCGCCTTTAATTCCGTGCAACACAAAGGCTTTATTCTCTTCATGCTGAAAACTCACATCCAGCCCCTGTATGTTCTTCATTCTGATTTCATTTTCATTTCTCCAGGAGTTACCATCCGGGGAAGGTTTTTATTGCATGACGATAGCATCATTACAATAACGAGAAAATAGAATATGATTTTTATACTTACAACCATTAACGTAAAATCCATTGTTGCTTATGATATTCAAACATGACAATAAGCAGCATATCATTATTGTAATATTGCGATGTATTTCCTTGTTTGTTCGGGGTAAAATTTCATTCTTACCTGCCAAATCAGTTCCTGAAGGCTGACCACTTCGTACGAGTCGTCCAAATGATTTTTTAGTAAGGTCGCGATTCCACTTCCCATAGTATTACCATTTTTTGTCTCAGCCAATTCATCACAATTCTTTCCTTGATCGGAAAAATGGCTCCAAGCATGAATACAAACCAGATTAAAATCAGGATTATTCTGATCCTTATCCAGACAGTTGGCAATGTATTTGGGAGTCCCTTCCCGCTCCCTGAGATAAGGTTCATTCCATAATGAATATTTGATTGTGATTACCGGGATGTGGAATCCTTTTTTATTGGTGAACCAGTAAATATCTCCTTTTCCACCAGCATAAGGCGTGTATTGCAGAGCAATGATACCTTCCAACTGGTCGTTGGCTTCAATAAAAGCTTGGTAAGCTTCCTTTGCGTCCCCGGAACCAACCGATTCTTTGGCCATTAAACCCAGTACTTTAATTCGGTGCTGTCGCATCCAGATAGCCGTCATTTCGGCCTTTTCTTTCAAATTCTTTTTTCGATCCCTGTTTTTCCCATACGTATCGCAATAAAACACACCTCCACCCTGAACCTCTACCAGTGTTGAATTTTCAGGCTGATGTTCCAGAATATACTTGTATGCAGCAGGAGCCATTTGGGGCATGGTGGTAGTTGGGATGCCGAAAGCCACCTTATTGGCGCTGCTTTGTGGTACGTCATACCATTTTTCAATAAAGCCGCCCATCATCCATTGGTTATTGTCGCCATCGGACATAAAAAACGAGACAAACCGTTTCTTTTTATTATAATCAATTGCCTTGGGATTCAATACATTTGCCAGTACTGGCTCTTGCCGGTTCTTGTAATCGGCGTTTACCAGGCAAGAATTATAGAACCAGTCGTTGATGGCCGAGGCTTGTGCATTTAGCGATGCTACATCGTTGATTTCCCGTTCATCGCGGGGTCCGGCTTCCCATCCGTAGATCAATGAATGATCTTCCATTCTTTTTGCAGCCTCTTCGTATAAACTCCAGTAATCTCCTTTTGTATTATTATGTGGTTGTGAGTACAAATTCATAAAAAACCATCTGTTTTGAATGGCAACATCGCGTAGCTCCCATGTATTGTTTGGCATTACAACCAGTCCGTTCCAATGGCATTTTTCTGCGAATTCGTTCCAGGCATCCTGAACATGTTTTGTGGAAGCATCGTACAGCATTTCATACCCGGCTTTATCAAATACCGCCTGAAAAGCTTTGTCAATAATCAGTCCGTTATACACCTGAGAAGCATTTACGGCTACTGTTCCGCTTTCAGGATTGTTATCCATGTCAGTCAGGATATAGCCTTTGAACAGATTTTTCAGGTTTTCCCCCCTTCCATCCGGCTGCTTTATCTTGCCGGTTAACAGATCAATGGGGTTAACCGGCCCCAGAAAACGACAACCTCTTTCTTGCAGAGACTCCCTTTCGGCCCGGTAGGCCACCCCGTTATCGCGACTGTTTACGATCCAGATTCCCATATCTGTTTTTCCGTCGTTTAGTGCCCTGGCAATAAGCCCAGAAGCAGAGCCAGCGAGCAAATATTCCTTCAAGGCAAGCTGCTTGTCAGAAGACTTAACTTCCACGTCCCAGCAGTATGGGGGAACTTTGTTCAACGCAGGTAACCGGTACTGGCCAACATCTTTTACCGGGTCGTAAAGTTTTTTATAGTCTGTTTTTTCTGTACGGCACGAAAAAACAAATAGGCAGGCAAAAGCAGCAATAGATAAAAAATAATTTCGCATCATGGTATTTATTTGTAGAAGTTTAAGTTTTTATCGTTTTACGAGGCAGTATAAAAAGTCAAAATTTAACAAATAGGACTTTCAATTTGTAGGTTCACCTTCAATTCACCCCTCCAAACCTCCCCTAAAGGGCAATGTCATATGGTTAGCAAACCTGATGGACTTTTAAATCCCGAAAGGGGTTTATATTAATCACCGGCGGTGAAACCGTCGGAGTAAAGACAAGCAAACATTGAACCCCTGATCAGGGGTTCAATAGATGCGACAGTTCTTCAACGACGGGTGTAACCCGTCGTCATTAACATTTCGCCCTAAACGGGCTTAAGTATAGGACATTGCCATAAAGGGGCGGCTTTGAAGTCCCCTTCAGGAGATTTAGAGGTTTTAACAGTGTCAGTACTTTCAAATTGTAAGTTTTTGAAAAAACAAAATCACTTTTGAGACAGCCTCGTAACGAAAATGAAGTCAACGTCATTTTTTAATGTACAGAACCCGTCATTTCAAATTCAAGCGTTCCGCCATTTTCAATATCGCTGTAGCTGATTGAAAAATATTCGATTGGCTTCCCGTTTAACCAGACCGATTTTACATATTTATTCGTTTCTGAAAGATTATTCGCTTTCACCGTGAATGTTTTACCATTGGGCAAATGCAGGGTGGCTTCGTGTAATTGTGGTGCGCCAAAAATATATTCGCCCGATACAGGATCGACCGGGTAAAAGCCCATGGCCGAAAACATATACCAGGCCGACATTTGTCCGCAATCGTCGTTTCCGCACAATCCGTCGCGTTTAGGCAAATAAAACTTATCGAATACTTCTCTGACAATTTTCGCTGTTTTATCAGGATGGCCCGCATAAGTATATAAATAAGCGATGTGATGGCTCGGTTCGTTTCCGTGTGCATAAGTACCAATCAGCCCTGTAACATCAGGTATTTCAACATGGCCGGAGAGTGAATCCACATTCACAAAAAACAAAGAATCTAATTTATGCGCAAACGCTTCTTTGTCCCCGAACAGATTAATTAAGCCCGTCACATCCTGTTGTACATGCCAGGTCCATTGCCAGGCGTTCCCTTCGGTATAATCTCTTTTCCCTGTTTCATTAATCAGCGCGTAAGGATCGAACGGAGATTTCCAGTTTCCTTTGGAATCTTTCGCCCTGGCCAATTTATGTTTGGGTTCGAATAAATTCCTGTAAAAAGCAGACCGGTTCATAAAAAACTCATAATCTTCATTTTTGCCCATTTTTTTTGCCATCCGGGCCACACAATAATCGTCGTAACCGGATTCCAGTGTTCGGGAAACAGATTCATCGCTGCTGATATCGAACGGGAAATAACCGTATTTGTCGTAATTCGACCAGTCGGCTTTATTGTGTTCCGAAGTCTGGGCATGTTTTATCGCCTTATAAGCCAGCTCCGGATCGATGGTTTTGTCGCCCTTCAGAAAAGCATCGACAATTACCGGAATTGCATGATTTCCGATCATACACCAGGTTTCGCACATCCCGTATTCGTTGGTTACGAGCAGCCCGGTTTGCTTGTGCCGCTCCAGCATCGAACGTACAAATTGTCCGTTTTCCTTCGGATACATCAGCGCCAGAAACGGGTGTTCAGCCCGGTAGGTGTCCCACAGGGAGAAATTGGTGTACATATCACCATCGGTACTTTTATGCAGCCTGTGGTCCCATCCCGAATAACTTCCGTCAACATCAGTTACAAGGTTGGGCATGAGCAAGGCGTGGTACAACGAGGTGTAGAATGAAACCCGTTGTCCATCGTTCATCGGTTTTATATCAATTCGTTTTAAATAACTGTTCCAAAGCGCTTCGGTTTGTTTATGGACAGCATCAAAATCCCAGCCGGGAACTTCGGCATCGAGATTGCTGATTGCTCCTTTTTCGCTGGCTGTTGACAAGCCTACTTTTATTTCAACAAATTCCTGGTCTTTGGTCGAAAATTGAACCAGCAGTTTCGTAATTTTTCCTGAACACTGCTGATTCTTTCCAATTACACTATCCTGATATGAAACTATTTGATTAAAAGGCTTTGAGAAACGGGCACAGAAGTAATACCGATGATCATGGATAAAACCACTTGACCGACGCATTCCAACAACCGTTTGAGAATCGATTACCTTCAGGTAGCTTTCGGTTGTCCGGTCACCAATTCCGTGTCCGAGATCGATCAAAACTCCTGATTTTTCGCTAGCCGGGTAGGTATAATGGTGAAAACCAACGCGTGGGGTTGCCGTCATTTCAGCTAAAATATCGTATTTATCAAGTTTCACCCGATAATACCCGGGACTGGCCTTTTCGGTACCGTGCGAAAAGGAAGACCGGTAACCGGATGCCGGATTTTCTTCGGTACCCGGGATAAACGGGACATCGCCAACAACGGGCATCAGTAGAATATCGCCCATATCGGAAGCACCGGTCCCACTCAGATGGGTATGCGAAAAGCCCATGATTGTTTTCGACCCATCGTGGTAGCCCGAACAAAACTCCCAGCCGCTAATGCCGTTGTCGGGACCCACCTGTACCATACCAAAAGGGGTTGTAGCAGCCGGATAGGTGTGCCCGGTATAGGCCGTGCCAATAAACGGATCGACAAACTGGGCCTGTTGTGCCAGCGTGCATTCAAATGCCCATAGAAATACAAAAGATAATGCAAATCGAAAACGAAATATTTGATGTGTATTCATATTCTATTGTTCAATATCCATTCAATACTAATTTATCATCAATAATAATTCCCCTCCTTGGAAAGACGGGAGAGGAATTACTAAATGAGAACTATTTATTTTGCCGGATAAATTGGATTTACAGCCGCATCATTACTTCCCCAGCCTCCTTTAGCTTGTTCGTCGGCAGGAATTTTAAAGTAATAATCAGATTTTGTTGGTGTATGGCCTAAAGCAACTTCTTTAGCATTACCAGTATCCGACCAATGCTCGTTCGAAAGCCGGTTGGCATTCATTTCTTCCACTTTTTCGAAGCGCAGCAAATCGGCCCAACGGGTACCATATTCCAGTCCGCAAAATTCTATGCCTCGTTCGGTAAAACAAGCATCCTGGAATTGTTTGGCTGTCAGGCCTGGAGTCAGGTCGGGTAGGTCTTTGCCACGTCGGCGGACTTCGTTAAAAGCCGCATAAGCAGAGGCATCAGGCCCATCAGACATGGCTTTAGCTTCGGCATATATTAGCAACACTTCCGAAAAACGCATCCACCGCTGGGTTTGACCCGAGAACCATTCGTCAGAATCAATTGCACGCGAATTCCAGTCATGCTGTCTCAACGTATTGTCAAACCTACGTTTAGCATAGTAAGGGTGCCTGCGGTAAGTTCTCGGATCATCCCAGGAAACCTGACGGCGCCAGCTTTTGGTTCCATTTGCACGTTTACAGTAGAAGCGTTCTCCGGCTTTCAGTTGTTCCTGTGTGAAGTTAGACCAGGTATAATCTTCGTTCTGGGTTGGCCACTTTGATTCATCGCCATAGGCTGCCAATTCTTCGCTAGAAGGAGAATCCTTTATCCAGATATTGGTTTGAAAAGTTACATCAAACCGGCCTCCTTTGGGGAAATGGTTAAAGAAATAGATGTCGGCCAATTCGCAGGCCCAGCCACCTTCTTCTTCCGGAGTTTGAGACATTGGGCAGCGCATGGTGTAATTGTCGTTGTTCCCTTTTCCCAAATACGGGATTCCCCAGACGCATTCTTTGTCCCATACTTCCTTGCCTTGCCAGAGCTCTTCGACAGGCAACAAACCAAATTTGTATTTGTCCCGGTTGTCGATTACCTCTTTTGCCTTTTTTGCAGCTTTAGCATAGTTTTCCGTCCATTTTAATGGCCAACCTGTTGATTGAAGATAAATTTGAGCAAGCCAAGCCTTTGCGGTACCTTGGTGCGGAACCATGCTAAAGCCATTATCAGTTAGCCATACCGATTCGGTTTGTTGCTCGGGCAATAAGGTTTCGGCCATTTCCAGGTCTGAAATAGCTTGTTTATAAATATCTTCGACACTGCTTTTTGGCAGGGCGGTTCCACTATTGTCCAATGGCATTGGAACAGGCCCCCAAAATTTTGCCAGCCAAAACAACCAGTGTCCTCTTTGGAAATAGGCCTGTCCGGCACAATTGTCCCTTAATTTTTCCTCAGCTACTGAACTGGTAGGAACATTTTTATAATTACTAATGATGAAGTTTGCACGGGTGATACCCCAGTATGGTATTACCCAGGCACTCATAAGCCTGCTAACCCCGTCGCTTTGTGTAAATATGTCAGATTGTCCCCAATCCCATACGAAACGATCTGAATTTACATCATCAGACCCAATCGTCAGAAATATCTGGTCGCTGGAATCCCCATATCCGATCCGATAGACGGCATACAGGGAATGTGTCGCCAGCATCAAATCATTAACCGACGTGAAATAATTGTTAGGGGATAGTATCGTTTTGGGGTTCTCTTTCAGGTAATCGGAACAAGAAAAAAGCAAAAAAAGCGCTAAAAAAATGCCTATATTTTTCATTTTAAGATGTTTTAAGATTAAAAGTTAAACTGGGCTCCAAAGGTGAAACTTCTTGGTGTCGGATTTGCTCCAAAGTCAACACCAGTACCCGTATCGCTTCCTGCGGTTGTAGTCGCCTCCGGGTCGTAACCTTTGTATTTGGTAAGGGTCAGCAGATTCTGAGAACTCACATATACGCGAACTTCACCCATCTTAATGAGGCTCTTATTAAAAGTATAACCGACACTTAGATTTTTAATACGCACAAAACTTGCATTCTGAACCCATCTGTCAGAATTATACTTCATCATTGCCGATGTGCTTTGTGGATTTGCAAATTCATTCGTTTCTGCTCCTGGCTTCCACGCTTTTTCCCATCCTTCAAGCAGTGTAATGCTTGGGGCGCGACTGGCCCTTGTTGAAGTCGCGGCATATACCACATTCAGCATTTGGGCCCCCTGCACTCCCTGTAATAATAAGTTGACGTCGAAGTTTTTGTATGTTATTGTTGTATTTAGTCCCCAAGTAAAATCTGGGGTACCGTTTCCAATTACAGTCCGGTCGTTCTCGTCTATCGAATAATTGTTGTCCAAATCAGCGTATTTCCAATCTCCGGGGATTTGACCATATTTAGCCGCCACGGCTGCTTCGCTTTGTTGCCAAACTCCAAGGCATTTCCACCCCCATAAGGTTCCCATGCTAAGTCCTTTTTTCAGAATGTGTGTTTTTGAATCCAGGGTACCATCGTTATTCCCTTCCGAAGAATTCAGGTAGATCGGGTCATCTTGCCCTATGTTGACAATCTCGTTTATGTTTTTAGAAAAATTCGCACTTATTTCCCACCTGAAATCTTTTTTTATAACAGGTATGGCGCTTACAACAAACTCAATCCCTTTATTGTCCACTTCACCTTTATTCCTTGTAATTTGGTCACCTCCAAGATAATACGGAGCTGTCTCGGTCAATAAAAGATTATACGTGTGCTTTTTGTATAAATCAATAGTTGCAGTTAACCGCTCATCCCAAAAGCCCATATCGAGTCCAAAATCAATTTGTTTTGTACTTTCCCATGTCAACTCGGTATTCACTGTCCTTGGAGCGTATCCAATGGTAACTGTCGCGTTATCGTAGAAAGGAGAGTAGCGGTTGTTCCCATTACCGGTGTCAGTAATAAGTTGCGGAATTGTAGAATATGCTCCTACCGCCTGGTTGCCTGTTATACCGTAGCTTCCACGGACTTTTAAATTAGAGAACAACCCTGAATCTTTAATAAAATCTTCCTCTGAAGCGCGCCATGCAACAGATGCAGATGGGAAATAGCCCCATTTATTTCCGGTGGCGAACTTGGAAGAACCATCGGCGCGATAGGTAGCTGTCAGGTAGTATTTACCACTGTAGTTGTAATTGATACGCCCCAGATAAGAAAACAAGCCTTCATTTCCATAGCCAACATTATTCGACTTTGAGGTGCCCGTGCCTATACCCCAGTAACCAAGTAAGTCATTCAGGAACCCCTGATCAGAATAGCTTACTGAATTGCCTTCCGATTTGTATCCTTCAAGAACGCCGGTAGCGCCAAGTTTGTGTTTCCCGATCGATTTGTTATAGCTTAATACAAAGTTCTGGAAGTAACTAATGTTTTCACTCTTATTGCCATTAGCCATTGATCCCCGTCCCAGGTTGTATTGATTGTTTTTAAACTCGTAATACCCGTTAGTGCTGTAATTCAGGTTTAAACGATACTGGGCTGTTAACCCCGATATAATATCCCAGGTTAGCGCTATGTTTGAAGAGTTCCTGATTCCTTTGTCTCTCGAATCCCTTTCCCGGGCTTCCAATACAGGGCTGTTCCCCGATTGTCCTTGAGTACCGATAACCAGGTATTTTGTTTTCGCCTCGTCAGTATAAATAGGGTCAGTAGGCCCATAAGTTAAGGCATTAAAAAGGATTGCATCGCCACCGCCATTTAAAGCTGCATTGTTCCGGTTTTCGTAACGGCGGATACTCATTAACCACTCCAGCTTTACGTTTTTGAACAAATCAACATCTAACCGGCTACTAAAACCAAAGTCTTGCACGTATTTATTTACAATCATTGCATCTTGCTTTTTATAGTCTGCAGTCACATAATACCTGACTTTTTCAGTTCCTCCGCTAACATTTAACCGATACCGTTGAATCCAGGCATTCTGAAGTACTGCACGTTGCCAGTCAGTTCCCCCATTTTTTCTGAAATTTTCGATTTCTGATGCAGAAAAAACAGTACTGTTTACCGTGTAATTATATGCTTCAGCGTAAGTTGCAGCATCCATAATGTCGTAATACTTTGAAGGGGTTTGTAGCGTTCCATAAGAATCGATAGTGATTTTTGTTTTACCAATAACACCTTTTTTGGTACTTATCAGGATAACCCCATTGGCCCCTCTTGAGCCGTAAAGAGCTGTGGAAGAGGCATCTTTTAATACTTCTATCGACTCGACATCCTCTGAATTGGGCATACCGGCACCTACAACCCCATCAACAACGTATAAAGGATCATTGCCACCATTTATGGAATTTGCTCCTCGGATACGAATTTTAGTAGCTGCAAACGGACTACCTGAAGTGTTGCTAACCTGAACGCCTGCTATTCGACCTTGTAAGGCATCTGTAGCGCGAAATGTTTGCTGTTTTGCAAAATTTTGCTGACTTAATGAACTAATAGCCCCTGTAATTTCAGAACGGCGCTGGGTGCCGTACCCTACGGCAACAACTTCTTCAATACCAATGGTTTCTTCCTCCATTTTCACGTTGATAGAAGTTTTTTCTGCGACTTTTATTTCTTGGCTTTTCATTCCAACAAATGAAAATTGCAATGTCGTATTTTCCGAAACTTTCGCTATCGTGTATTTCCCCTCTGCATCGGTGATAACACCAGTGGTCGTTCCTTTTATGATCACTGAAACTCCGGGCAATGGATCGCCAGATGAATCGGTGACACGACCAGTAATGGACCGGGACTGCTGGGCACTTAAAGCGTTTGACTCATCAGCATTCCTGATAATGATGTACTTGTTGATGATTTCATAGGAAACATTGTATGGCAATATTTCATCCAAAATTTCCTTTATCGTACCATCGGCAACACTGACACTAACCTTTTGGTTGGGGTTGAAATTCGACCCGTTGTAAGCAAAGCTGAATTCGCTTTGCGCTTCAATCTTGCTGAATAAATCTCCATAGGAAATGCCAGCAAAGTCCAACGTCAACTTGGTATTTTGCGAGTATGTCCCCGCCGAAACCAACATTGCTGTCGAAAACAAAATGATCATCGTAAGTCGCATAATTTTTAAAATTTTTAATGTCGGGGGATTTTTACTCCACGACAAAAAACATCTTGTTTTTTTCATAAATTTGATTGTTTTTACATTAAAAAAATTGATTCAATTTTTCGGGCATTTTCGGAGCGAACGATTATGCCCGTTTTTATCTGTTTTTGCTATTTGTTTAATATTCTAACAACATCTCCATCAATACGATAATTGAATTTTCCGGCTTTCGACATAACCTGGAGCACATTTTCAAGTGTTTCGTATCGTTTAAATCTTGCGGAAAAAGTTTCGGATTCGAAGAGGGCAGGGTTGTAATCAAAGCTGACATCATACCATTTTTCAAGCTCCTTAATAACCTGATTGTATGGAGTTAACCGAAACATCAGCTGTTCGTTTTTCCATGCCAGTTCGTCTGTTTCATTAAACGAATGAATACTGATTTCCGTTTTTTCTTTACAATAGACGAATTGTTCTCTGGGAGTCAGGACTTTCGTCGTTCCTCCGCATTTTACCTCAATCGAACCTTCTATAAGTGATGATTTTATGACAGACTCTCCCGGATAGGCTGAAACAGCAAATTTGGTTCCTAGAGCTTTAGTGGTTATGCTACCCGACAAAACTTCGAAAGGAAGTTCTTTGTTTTTCATTACCTCAAAATAAGCCTGCCCTTCCAGTTCTATTTTTCGGGATCTTACCCCATAGTTTAGCGGGTAGCTAAGTTTTGTGTCAACATTTAACCAAACTTTCGAGCCGTCGGGAAGTATTACTCTGGTTTGCTCTCCCTTTTGGGTATAAAGGGTCAGCAATTTGGTTGTATCTGTTTTTTGGAAGTATAAATAGATAGTGGCAATAAACAGGGGAATAAACAAAACGGCTGCTGCTTTCGAAAAAATTGAAATTAAGCTACTAACGTGTTGCGCCTTCGATTTTTTTCTGATCTTTTTTCGTATCTGATCGAATTGCAACGCAACCATTTCGGGCGTACTCAGGTGCCATTTGTCTTCCATCCATAAGAACACTTCCTGCTTTTTTTCCGTATTTTCAAGTAAGTTTTCCAGAAGGGTAAACTCGTGCTGGCTTATCCTTTTGCCCGAAATGAATTTTTCCAGAAGATTATCAGATGATTTGCTCATTCTTCAAAATTGTAAATTCAAGCCTATTTACGTTTGAATTCAATTTTTCCGTGTATGTCGGAGCATTTTTTTCGAAAATATTTTAAATGGAGGTATCTTGGTTTATTATTGCATTGATGTTAAGTTGCTTGACTGTTGTTGCCTTATTGTTGGTTAAGGTATAAAACAATCATAAGCCCAACCAAATGCTCCATTTCTATATGAAAGTAAGTGAGCGCTTTTCGCATTTGAGTATCAACTGTGTTTTCTGAGATATTTAGTTCTTCAGCAATTTCTTTATAGGTAAGTCCTTCCAACCTGTTTAATTTGAAAATCTCTCTCCTTTTTTCCGGCAACCGGTCAATCAGTTCGATAATCCGTCTTTCCAGTTCAGAGTACTCTAAAATATGACTTGTATCCAGACTATTCCTCTGTCCTTCTTTTAACTGGAGATAAAGATCCTCCAAATATCTTTGTTTATGCAACCTTTTGCGCATTATGTCAATGACCAGATTTCTGGTTATGGCAAAAAGATACGTTTCAAAATTTCTATCTGGTTGAATAAGTTCTCGAGTTGACCATAGCTTTAAATAAACATCCTGCATAACGCTCTCTGCATCTTCGTCTTTAGGCAACACTTTTACCAGAAAGCCTTTAAGTTTGCCTTTTGTCTGATGAAAGATCAATTCACATGCTTTGTCGCTACCGGAAATGAATTGTCGTACCAGTTCTTCTTCAATCTTAATTCCGGATGCTTTCAATAGACACAGTTTTTTTGAATAGTTGGGTTCAAATATAACCAGAAAACTATCAATAACAACAACGCCAGTAAACCCCACCGGGGAGATTAAGTTCTCCAAAGTTAGTATCTATCCTAATGTTGAATTGATCCGTTTTTAGTGCATTTTTCGACTATTTGACAAAAATAAAAAAGCACTTAAATCATTGAATTTAAGTGCTTTTAGTTCAATCTAACTTCTTTTTCAGTAGTCCCACCGGGAATCGAACCAACGCCCGTATCCGGCTGAACATCAATATTTTACGAAGCACTAAAATTCAGGGGTCTCGATTTTGCCCCTCAATGACTGTATATCAATACATTATACCACAAATATACATAAATTTTATTGAGAATTCTCATACAAAAATCGAAAATTTATTACGTGGAAATAAAGAATATTTTCACTGCTATTTTGAAGAATAACTTATGCTTTAACCCTTGAGGAATAAACTATTGTAATGTGGATTACTGTAATAGCCATTGCGTTAGTATAAATTTAGGGCTGTTGTTTATTCAACTTCCTGATCAAAAGATCATTAGCTCAAAGAGTCCTTGAATTAAGCTACTCAAAACGAATTAATTCTGCCAATATCGGAATTAAAACATCAACTGCTGAGTTACTTTTGATACTGATGTTTGCTGGAAATTAAACTTCTGATTCTTTCCCTGTTACTTTAAAACCATATCCCCTACTGATTCCACAATCTTCCTGATGAGAAACTATCTCGCGAATTGAAAATAGATGGCAGTGAAATCAAAGATTTTGCTTTGCCGAAGTTAAAGGAAAAGAACCATATTAATTTGTTCTATTACGAAAGTACCATAACTTTACTTGACCATCTCCCGTTTTTAGTTTTCAAAAATTAAAGAAAGGCATAACTGTCCGTCATTAGGAGATGTATCTGCTTGAGGAAGGAAAGCCTTCGGGGTCATATTTGCCAGCAAGACTTTTATTATCGTGCTGATTTTGTAGTAAATGAAATTGCATAGTTCGTACATGCGTTCTTTGTTCAGAGTTTTTACCCCACTTTCAAGCAACAGCCTTGTGTGCAGGGATGAAAGCGATGAGTAAATGATGCTCATAGCTATGGTCAGTATAGCCAGCATGCTTTGTAGTCCTTCGAATGTTTTGATCTGGATGTCTTCCAGGTTGTAACATTCTTTAATATGCCGGTGGTACTCTTCAATTTTCCACCTGAAACCGTATGCAGTAAATGCCTCTTTGATTACTTCAACGATGCTTTCTTTTGGGGAACGTGTCAGTAGCCAGCAATAGCCGCCGTTGATCCTTTTGGTGACAACAAGCCAGAGATCATGCACCTTGCCCTTGATCTTATATTGAACCTTTATTGCCCCGCATTGATAGACCAACTGGTACTTCTTGCTCTTCTGTATCCTTGTAGCTGTTAATTTCATGAATAACGGGACTTTTCGGCTGATCTTGTTCACAGCCACTTCTTCGCCTTTGTAAATCAGCTTGGTCGTTTTCTTTAGGCGCAGGTTGAAATTGACTTCATTGGCAATAATGAAATCTCTACAGATGGGGCGGTCCATGCCCCGGTCAAATATTTTGGTGACATCTTTATCAATGATGGAGTCTATTTCCCTCATGGCTTCCAAAACCTCTTTGTTCTCGCTTTTTGCGCCATGGTCAAAACTGTAAAGCTTATTGTACAGTGGGGTCATTTCCCGGTCTTTGCCAAAGTGGACAACGTTCATCAGCCAATATCCAAGGCCTACAGATCCTTTGTCTCCATCTTTTACATAGTCCAGACCTTCCATCATTTTGGCGTATTTCTTCTGGATATCAGAGCCATCAAACAGGATGTAGTCTCCATGACAGATTTTGCTTTTTACACTGTTCATATGTCCCCTGAATAACTTCATGAAAAAATCTTTCTTGTTATAATGGTTCCTAAAGCGCTTTGTTGTTTGGCTCAACGAGATCGTATCGCAAATGCCTGTGGCTATTTTATTGACCAATACGGTACCCGACTTTAGTATTCCTGTGGTCATTTCCCGGACACATCTAGCTTCCGGTTTTGTTAATTGACACTCAAGTTTGAGAAAATAGCGACTAATCTTGTTCTGTACCTGTTTTGTTAATACTTTTGACATGAGCTGGTTTTTAAGGTTGTTTGCTTTTGTTTGCACAATAAAAATAACCTTTTCAAACCAGCTTTCCTCATACATAAACATCTTTAAACCCCCGATATGACTGGATTGCAGAACTTCTTCAACCCAATTTTCGGGAGATGGTCAAATAACTTTACGTATGAGGCTGTCCAAAAAGTAAAAATTGGACAGCCTTTGTTTTGTTGTCCCTGAAAGATTTAGTATCTTAAAGGTCTCTATGACAACAAGATCAAACATACAATTTAAAAGTATTACTTCGCAGCAGTCAGTACTTTTTCCTGTAAATTTAAGTGATAAAATTGCGTTGAACCATCCCGTTCGGCTTGTCAACCAGATCGTTGACCAGTTAAATATCGACGATATTTTATCGACCTATAAAGGAGGAGGAACCAGTTCGTTCCATCCCCGTGTGATGATTAAGATTCTGTTCTACAGCTATCTGAACAACATTTACTCTTGTCGGCGGATTGCCCGACAATTGGAAGAAAACATCCATTACATGTGGCTTTCGGGTGAAGCCTTGCCCAACTTTCGCACGATCAACCATTTTCGGAGCCAAAAACTCAAAGGCAAGCTTCAGGATCTGTTTGCCCAGTTGGTCAGGCTGATGGCTGAAATGGGTTATGTCAGTTTGGATGTTCAATACATTGACGGGACCAAAATAGAGGCAGCCCCGAACCGTTACACTTTTGTATGGCGCAAATCGGTGGAAAAGAACAAGGAAAAACTTGAAAACAAGATCGACAGTGTTTTGAAAGAAATTGAATCAACCATCCAATCAGACCAATCAGATCAGGCAGAAGACCATTTGCCCGAAAAAATTGATTCTGTTTTGCTTCAGGAAAAGATTGAAAAGCTGAACGATCGTTTATCCGGGCTGAACAAGAACCAGCAAAAGCAGGTAAAGGAGCTACAGGAAGATGCCTTGCCACGTCTTCAGAAGTATGAAGAGCAACTCGATGTTCTGGGTGAGAGAAACAGCTACTCGAAAACCGATACTGATGCCACGTTCATGCGCATGAAAGAAGACCACATGAAAAACGGGCAGCTAAAGCCCGCTTACAATGTGCAGATCAGCACAGAAAACCAGGTTATCACCCATTACTCGGTCCACCAACGCCCGGGCGACACGGCAACACTGATCCCTCACCTGGAGCAGTTTGAGTTACACTACGGAAAACAATCATCCAAAGTAGTAGCCGATTCAGGCTATGGGAGCGAACAAAACTACCAGCAACTGGAAAATAAAGGGATTGAAGCATTTGTCAAATACAATTACTTCCATAAAGAACAAAAAAGGAACTACCGGAAAGACCCCTTCCTGGTAGCCAACCTATACTACAACCGGGAGAACGATTTTTATGTATGCCCGATGGGGCAACACATGGATAAACACTATACCAGTAACCGAAAGACAGAACTAGGATTTGACTACCAGGTGAGCATTTACCAGGCACAGAACTGTAATGGGTGCCCGCTTAGGGGGATGTGCCATCAGGCTAAAGCAAACCGGAGCATTGAAGTGAACCACAGTAAGCATTCGCTAAATTGCGTCTACTAATATTGCATGGCGGTCTATAAGTTTGCCGTTTACATTTACATCAAAGCAAACGACATGTACAACGAGAAAAAATTCCGGGCCGTTTATGACGAGTTTGTGGTATCGGGGCTGACTATCCGAGATTATTGCACCACCCATCAGATCAACGAAGCCAAATTCTATTACTGGCAAAACAAACTAAAAGGGCAACTACCACCCAAAGGTGGGTTCGTCCCGGTTGTTTTTGAAAACGGACAACACCTTCGGTCCAGCCATGTTCCGGTTCGAAACAACCAGGATGTTCAGCACTCCGTCTTTTCATGCGAAATAAGTTATCCCAACGGGGTGAGCGTAAAACTGGGCAGTTTGCCCGATGTACAGGTTTTACAGTCGTTGTTGCTCCTGTCACACCGGTAAGATGTTCAGTCTAACCCCCTCGATGCGGTATTACCTGTATTCGTACCCCACCGATATGCGCCGGAGCTTTTACACCCTGAGCGGAATGGTGACCAACCAGATGGGCCGTAACGTGCAGGACGGTGAAGTGTTTATCTTCATCAACCGCCCGTGTACCAGTATGAAGATCCTGCACATGGAATGCGGCGGATTGGTGATCTACCACCTGAAACTGGAATCAGGCGGTTTCAAACTTCCTGTTTTCGATCCAGACACCCACACGTTTCAAACCAGCTGGCAGGAACTGATGAGTATCGTCCAAGGTGTTTCTACCGGAGAAAAAGAGAATAAAAAAAGAGGACAAAAAAAACCTCTGAACAGCCTGTAATATATGGGTTTATACTTGATTTGCAGGTTAATATTTTGTATCTTCGAGCCATCAAAAACAAGGATGGATGACTACTGAAGAAGAGCTGTTTGTACAACAAATTTTGGAACATCGCGATGAGCTTTACCGGGAAACAGCCAGGTTGAAAAGCCAACTTGCCGGCTTCCAAAACTTCCAGTCAGAACGCACCTCTTACCAGCAACAAATCACCGAAAAAGACAAGGAAATTGACCACCTGGGACAGACCATCAGCACGCAGGATCAGGCCATCCTCAAGCTCAAACAACAAATAGAGACGCTTCAACGAAAAATATGGGGCAAATCCAGCGAAAAATACATTTCTGAAGACCCCCGGCAACGGAAACTCGATTTTGAGGGGCTTGACCTGCTTGAGGACGAAAAAGAACTGGCCACCAACGCCAAAGAAGAAATCGAGAAGTACAAGGCTATCCGGGTTGTTCAGGTAAAAGAAAAAAAACATCCGGTACGCAAACCTCTGCCCGAAAGCCTTCCACGGGAAGAAACCCATATTTTTCCTGAACAGGAAATTAACCCTGAACATTGGGCTGAACTGGCCCCCGAAGTTACCGAAGTACTCGAACGTGACCCTGCAAGGTGGTACGTTCGCCGGATTATCCGCCACAAATATGTGCTGAAAAATAAAAACCAGGGGCCGGACATCGAGAAACAGGTTGTTACAGCGCCCATGCCTGCATTGCCCATAGCCAAAAGCTATGCCGGGGCAAGCGTACTGGCCGATATGGTCATCGATAAATACGTGAACCACCTTCCTTTCTACCGCCAGATCGGGATGTTCAAACAGCAAGGCATCTCCCTTGCCCCGGCAACGATCAACGGTTGGTTTGCCGAGGTGGCCGGGCTGATGCGCCCAAGCTATTACCGGTTACAGGAACTGGTGCTGGGGTCGGATTATATCCAGAGCGACGAAACCACAATCCCGATCATCAACAACGAAAAGCACCAGGCAGTTAAAGGGTACATCTGGATGGTGCGGGCAGTGATGGACCAGTTGGTCTTTTTTTATTACGACCACGGTTCCCGGGCCCAAAAAGTAGCCCTGCATTTGTTTAAAGATTACCAGGGAGTGATCCAGAGCGATGGTTATGTTGTTTATGACATGTACGAAAACAAAAAAGGGGTATTGCCCATCGGGTGCTGGGCCCATGCACGCCGTAAATTTGAAGAAGCTTTGAGCGAAGATAAGGCACGGGCTTCGTATGCCCTGGAACAAATCAGCCTGCTTTATGATGTGGAACGACAGGCCGATCAGGAAAACCTCTCGTTCGACCAGCGGGCAGAACTTCGTTCGCGCCTGGCTTACCCCATTATGGTAGCTTTCGAAAAATGGCTGTTAAATGAGTTCCCAAAGGTTTTACCCAAGGGACGCATCGGGAAAGCCATCCGCTACACCTACAACATTTACCACAAGCTGACCCGCTATCATTTGGATGGCCGGTTGAAAATAGACAATAACCTGGGCGAAAATGCCATCCGCCCCATTGCTTTAGGCCGGAAAAACTGGTTATTCTGCGGAAATGACGATGCGGCAGAAAACGCAGCCATCATCTATTCCATGATGGGCTGTTGTAAGGCTCACCAGGTAAATTTCCGCCAATGGCTGGTTTACTTCCTGGAAAACGTCCACAGTTACGACAACGATTACTCCAAAGACCTGGCCGAATTGCTCCCGCACAACTTCAACCGGTAAACCCAAAACCTATAACTGAACCTATCCGATCTTCGAAGCCTCTCAAAGTTCTCAGAACATTTTAGAGAAACTCTCAAAGAGAAACTCTCTGCTCATAAAAACAACACGGAGTTGGCCGAATGGTTACGAACCACAATCTAAACCGCCTCAGAACAATTGCCAAAGAGAAACTTTTAAGTGAAGAAGGATTATACCACCGAAGTCGAAGGCCGATAGAACCGGAAGCCGTATTTGGGCAGACAAAATCGAACAACCGCTTCAACCGGTTCTCACTCAGGGGAATTGAAAAGGTAATGATCGAGTTTGGTCTGATTGCCATATCCCACAACCTGCGCAAAATAGCCGCAGGTATGTCCAAATGCAAAAGAAAAACTGCCTTTTATTGGGTTTTTGCCATTTTTGAGTATCCAAAAACAAAAAACAGGGCGATCTCGATTCTGAAAACATTAAAAATACCAAAACCTAAAATCGCCGCATAAAAATAGAGGCCATCCTTTTGGGACAGCCTCATACGATTATTTATTTTGCCTTCACATTTTTTACGTTAAGAAACTGTTTGTTGAAAATAAACTGAAAGCCTATTGTAGGTTGAATTTTTTTTGGAAAAAAAAGGGAAAATATCTGTGATAACCCTGAAATATTCGAAGTAAAAAAGACAACAGACCTTTAAAATTAGGATTCTAAATCTTATTTTTTAGCAGACGATTAATCTCCTGTCAGGATGAATATATGTCTGAGAAATATTCAATAACTGTTTGAATGTTTTGAAATCACTCCAACTCTGACTCTTATTTCAAATAATAACCTCCGTTTTTCGATGCCTCCAAAAAATCTCGGCATTGGAGAAGAAACTTCCTGATATTGCGGATTATAATATTTTAGGTGTCAGAGTGGAAGATAAGAAATCACGTATGTAGATGTGCTCTACTCCTTCGTAACTATTCTCGAAAGAACGTTCTCCTGAAACAACAATTTTAGGATAGTTATCTTTGATTCTTAACAAGTTGCCAAATTCGCGGGCAATTGTTTCAGGACTTGATAACTCGATTGCCACCTGAACATACAATGTTTCTCCACTCCGTGTACAAACAAAATCTATTTCTTCGGTAGATAGTGCACCTACCTTAACATTATACCCGCAAAACAGAAGGTGATTACAAACAATGTTTTCCAATCGTTTTGCCCTATCCTGTGGTTTATACCCAGCTATTGCATTACGGATACCCATATTCTCGAAAAAATATTTTTCTCCACGCTCAAACAGCTTCTTCCCAACAATATCGTAACGCCCTATCCGATGTACAACAAAAGCTTCAGCAAGTGAATCAGCATATTCCGATACCTGGTTGGGTGAAATCTTGACTTGTTGACTTTTCAAAAAATCACTTATACTGTTTGAAGAAAAGAGGCTACCAACATTATTTGCCAAAAAACGGATGAGTTGTTCGAGAAATGCGGTGTTCCGTATCTTCTTACGCTCCACAACATCGCGCAATATGATTGTTGAATATACGCTGCTGATATATTCCATAACTATCGGTTCTTCCAACGGCAGATGTGTCAGATAGGGCAAACCTCCGAAATGAAAGTATTTTTCAAGTGAGCCATCGTCATTGGAAAGTTTGTGAAAATTCAAAAATTCAAGATAGGATAAGCTGTAAATTCGAAATTCCACATAACGGCCTCCAAGTTCATTTGCCAAATCACTGGAAAACATCTCGGAATTGCTGCCAGTGATATAAATATCGTTATTGTCGTCTAATGCAAGTGAACGAATAGTTACTTTGAAGTCTGCAATCTCCTGAATTTCATCAATAAAGATGTAATTTTTCCTGTCGGCGACCAATCTTTTTGAGATGTAGTCATACAACTCCCGATAAGAAACGATCTCTACAAATTCAATGTCCTCTTTATTGATGTAGATAATATTGGCATTTTTATCCTCATTTCTAATCAGTTCGATAAGTTGAAACAATATGAAGCTCTTACCCACACGGCGATGGCCTATCATTACTTTAACAATAGGAGTACGCATGAAAGGTCTTATCCTCTCGATATAGGTATCTCTGTGATGTAGTACACTTGGAAATTTAGCCATGCTATTTTTAAATTACGATTGCAATACAGTGCAAATATATCTATTATTTTAATCATATCTATAATACAACGAAAATAATGACTTTATTTGATTTGTGATTTAAATAAAAATTGATTGAACTTACTCGTTGCATTGTCTATTATTATTTCATCATACTGATTCTTTTATCCATCCAAAATTCTAAAGAATTCATTTTTGCTTTAATAATCAGGTAACTGCCTGTTGTATTTCATGAGCCAATTATTTTCTGTATTCGGCTCAGATATAATAAAAATTTGAGCTGAATAGTATAGGTACTCGGTTCATCCGAATGAGAATGCATCGCCTCCGTTTGGTCAACTTCTGCTTTGAAAAACAGGGCTGATCCTGAAAAATTGGAAATACTATCTTCTTCTGTTTGCCAGTCGTTTAAAGTCTGTAACTTTGGGGGAAATTTCTTACGATGGATGCAATTGAACTTTTTGTGCCTGAAATAAATTCGATAATCGAATTTGCTCAATCAAAAGGAAGCTACATTTCAAATGATTCGTACCAGATATTGAACGAAATTTATGAAATTTTCAGTTGTATAAAACCAAGCGAAGATGATGAAAAAAGACATATCTGGATTGAAGTTTTGAGGGGACCAATCTCTGCTTTTGGCGACTATGAAGAATACAGGGAAAGCGGAGAGGTTGAGACTTTCGAGGAGTTTGAACAGCTTTGGAAAGATTATTACCCGGAAGAAAGCAACTGGTATAGGCTCGATACTGCAAAATATCAGAACGAATTATTTTTCTATTTAGACGGGAAGCTCATTTGTTCGATCAGGCAGGATGACCCACCAGCAAAAGTCTCCGTTTTTGATTCCGATTATTTCGACAGGTTCGCTGATTGGCTGCTCAGAAAAGTGGTGAGCGAAACAGATAAACTAAAAAAAGATGAAGCCACCTATAATCAATTTATACAGCAGAATCTTCCCTGGTCGAAGCGATTCGGTAAATTAAAAAGGAGAGATTATTGGGATGTCCTGGGTGATGAAACCATTCGCCTTGATAAGAATTTAGGTAATGAAACTATTGAAAAGCTGAAAATAGTTGTAGAGAAAACGATAAATCAGAATATTCCTACGTTAGAGAAGATGACCGCTGGAGAGTTTTTCAGGATTTGTGAAATTTGTTATGAAGCCAACAACTATTTCCGAAATTCACAGCTCCAATTGACCCCAAAGGAAAAGTACCTGAAAATGGCTGACGGCAGGGATGGCGGTTTAAGTGAGCTTGAAGAAGATTCACCGTCAGCATTTCAAGAATGGATCCACAGTTCGGTGTGGTTGGGCGGTCATCCCTGGGAAATATGCAGGGGAGGAAATTCAACTCATGTTTCTCTTTATATTTACGATATTCAGGACAAATGGAAGATTCGCCTGGCGGGTTCGAGTATTGTCAGGGTGGAGGGAACTGTAAAGATGGCTGTTGCACTTTACGACAATGGTGTCCCTTTTGAACTGTCTGATGCTGAAAATATCCTACGTATGGTTACCGGGAATGACTTTATAGGAATAGTTCCGGATAATATTTTACCCCGTTATTGTCATGGGCTATTCCCGAAAGAAGATCAAATCATTGATTTTATGAATCTGGAATATGACAAGGATAAAACCAGTAAAATAGTGGAAAAGACGTATTGGTATCCATTGGAGCGGATTGCTTTATTCTGACTTACAGATTGTTGTATTGAGTTGAGAAATAGCAAATACTACTTTAAACTAATAGAAAAACGGGACAGGAAGAACCAATAGCAAATTGAAACATGTTCGATGACGAAAAAGATATTGATCCACGAGATTTACCTATCTATAAGAAGGGTGAAGAAATATTCCAGCTTGTTAATCAGATTTGTCAGCTTATCGACGATGACGACCAGTACCTGGGGCATGTTAAAAGCATTATGCTCGAAAACGCCATGTTGCTAACGGTAAAAGTGGCCGGAGCTACCGGTGGTCAGTTGTACGACATCAAAATGGAATGTGCTGCCATTATCCGCAAAGCTGCCCGGGAACTGATGATTCAGAACCATTCACTTGAAATGTTTGGTTTCGAGCATGTGGAGTATTACCAGATTGTGCGTGACTTAATTGAAGAATACCGCCTGCTGTTTATTGATTGGGTAGCCGGTTTTGATCAATGGGATTATATCATTGACCGGTGGGGACTTTTCAATCCACCGGGAGTTTCGCCCTTTGACAAGGACCCGGATGATGACATCCCTTTTAACCCGGACGAGGAATTTTGATTTGAAGTTGAATTTTCACTGTATAGATAAAATATTAGCTATTTATGGCATTTTTAGTTATATTTGGATAATATTTTAACTAAATACGATGTATTCATTAGAGCCAACTCCACTGGAAGTAAGTAAAGCATTGGCTGAACGGCACCGTACTTTGCGGAAGCAATTAAAAATGTCACAGGAAGAAATGGCCGAACGTTCGGGTGTATCTCTGGGCACCTTAAAGCGTTTTGAGAATACAGGAAAAATATCACTGGATTCACTGCTGAAACTGATGCATCTTTTGGGACGTTTGAATGAATTTGACAAACTCCTGCTTCCAAAGGAAAATCTTGATGATGTAAAGAAACTATTTACAGAATAGGCAATGGCTGGCATCAATAAATTATTCGTATTGCTGCTCCTCGAAGGAAACAGTTTTGAAGTTGGAGAACTGGTGCTTTCCGACCAAAAGATATATTTCAGGTCTAAGTACATGACAAAAATTTAAAAATATTGATATCATCTTGAAAGAAAGCATTTAATAGAACAGTTGCAATATAAGTTAGCCCATATTTGAATAGACTTTTAGCTTTATTTCCGTGCTTTTTGATTGAGATCGGTTTAATGTATTTGTGTAAATAATCCCCGACCAGATATGACCAGGTAAAAGCTACGATCACCAATGCAAACAGTTTTTCAATTCTTTCAATTTCAGTCAAGTGTGTATCTTCAATATTAAAACCACTTGTTTTTAATGCTCTAAAAGCAGTTTCAATCTGCCATCGTTCTTTATAAATTTCGAGTGCATCTTCCGGTTTGTTGAACGAGATAACAATCTGCAATTCAGGCTTTCCATCTTTGTCTTTTCCTTTCGAGGCTGAAAGATAACAGAGTTGCCCGTTCAGGGACACAATTCGTTGATTCACACGACAGCCATTTAAGGGTAAATTGGCAAATAACCAACTGGCTTTAACCCGTTTACCATTGTGAGGTTGCAAAACCCAAAAGTTTTCGCGGATGCGGATATAATACCGAATCCGGTTCTCATTCAGGTATTTGATCCATCGTTCTCCAACAAACTCACGATCTGCAGTCAAACAATCCAATGCTTCCAAACCAAAAAGACGGATAAACCGTTCAATCAATTCAATGCGTTCATTGGTGTTTGAATTGCCAAATTTGGGCAACATCTTAAACAGCAACGGGAAAGCGACTCCATGATAAACAACAGCAAGCACCAAAACATTGATATTCTGCTGTCCAAACTTCCAGTTCGTTCTGTCCATTGCCAAGCGAAAAGGCGGTTTATGTGGTAACAGTCTAAATATCATTATGGAAATCACATCAGTGTCCAAAAGATAAATCGCCATAAACCGTTGTATTCTCCGCAGTGAGGAATTAGTACTGGCATGGCTGTCAAAGGCCGTAGCTAACTTCTCAAAACCAACAGTTTGCACTTTACAAAGCGCACTAATAATTAAAACAAAGAACTTCACTCGTGCCAGATTCCAACCTGATTGCTCATGGAAAATGGAAACTAATTCACTACTTTTAGACTCTACTCTGGGTGTCATATTTCTCACAAAGTGACTTGGTAATCCTTTGTAAGATACTGATATTCAGAGTTCTATGCAAATATTTCAACACTTATTTTGCTGATAATCAGCTATTTATTTTTTTGTCATGTACTAAGATTTCAGGTACAATTCCGATTTCCTCAAAACCGGACTAAACCTTTCACCAATAAAGCTTCCGTTTACCGGTGATATAGTAAGCGCCGACAAACAACCATTTGACGGGTTGTTGGGGTTATTCAATGACTCATTACCTGACGGCTGGGGCAGGCTGTTGCTGGATCGCTCCTTATCTGCCAAAGGAATTGACATTGCAAGGATAACGCCCATGTACCGATTGGCATACGTCGGATCGCGCGGAATGGGAGCTCTTATTTACAGACCTGAGATCAAGCCAGAAAAGACAACGGAATTTGTTCCTGAACTTGACCTCCTTGCTGCTGAGATGAACCACATACTTCAGGGCACCAGTTCTGAGGTTATCGAGGAGTTATTTATCCTGGGTGGTTCTTCCGGTGGCGCCCGACCAAAGATTTTTGCGGCTTATAACCCGAAGACCGACGATCTGCTACATGGTGAGGACAACGTCCCTGAAGGTTATGAAGAATGGATCATCAAGTTCCCGTCATCTTCGGATAACAGGGAGATCGCCAACATTGAATTTGCCTATCACAAAATGGCATTGCTGGCAGGCATTGAAATGAGCGAATGCCGCCTTTTCAAAGGAAAATCAGGACAGGTCTATTTTGGGACAAAGCGGTTCGACCGGGTCGCTGGTAAACGACTGCACACACATACCGCTTCCGGCCTTATGCACGATAACTTCAGGATGAGTACAATGGATTACGGGCATCTGATGGATTGTGCTTTCCGCCTGGAAAAACATGTGAAAGCGTACGAAAAAGTATTCAGGCTGGCAGCATTCAACGTGTATTCGCATAACCGGGACGACCATAGCAAGAACTTCTCATTCCTGATGAACGCCAAAGGCGAATGGCAGTTTGCCCCAGCTTATGACCTGACCTTTTCATATTCCGGCTATGGATTTCACAGTACCATGATTGCCGGTGAAAGCAAAAATCCGGGACGAAAGGAGCTCATGAAACTAGCCACGCATTTCGGATTGAAAAATGCAAGTTCTATTATCGAAGAGGTTCAGGAGGCCATAAGCCAATGGGGAGTAATCGCCAGTGAATTTGATATTACCGGTGAAACAAGAAACACCGTTCAGACAGCAATGGATAAGATCAGGGATTAAGCGAGCTTTAAAAAACTAAAAGCACTTAAATCATTTAATTTAAGTGCTTTTAGTTCAATTTAACTTATTTTTCAGTAGTTCCACCGGGAATCGAACCCGGATCTACAGTTTAGGAAACTGCTATTCTATCCGTTGAACTATGGAACCCTTTTTAGAAATTAGTCAATAGTCATTAAAAAAAGAAGAATATTTTTCTAATGACTATTGACACTTTCCCTTTTTAAAGTGCTGCAAAAATAGGCAAATATGCTATTTATGCAAAAGTGAAACTCATATTTTTCGTTCCCTTGACGTATGCCGGAACCAATTGAATTTTAATGTTTTTAAAAATAGCCCGATTCTCTAAACAAAAAATAAGCATAGAAACATTATAAATTAGTTAATTTGGATCACTTTTTATTGTATCTGACTTCGGTTAACTCTACTTTTGTCGGGCAAAATAAAATGAATCTATTATTAAAATAAAAATCTGTTATTCTATGAGCAATTTACTGACTACCTCTATTGGACGGAAACTCCTAATGAGCGTTTCAGGTTTGTTCCTGATTTTATTCCTGTTTGTACATTTGTTCCTCAACTCATTCCTGCTGCTCGACGGCGTGTTTGGGTTCGAACGTGGCCAAATGTTCAATGCCGGAGTACATTTCATGGGAACCAACCCACTGATTAAGATCATCGAGCCAGTTCTGGCCATCGGTTTTATCGTACACATTATTTATTCATTGATTCTGACTGTTCAGAACATGAAAGCACGTGGTCCTCAGGCTTATGCTTCAGGAAAGAAAACTACAGGTATCGAATTCGCATCGAAGAACATGTTGGTTCTGGGAATCGTGATTGCGTCATTCCTGGCTGTTCACATCATCAACTTCTACATGAAGATGAAAGGTTTCATCGCATGGGAAGCTGCCGAAGTTGAATTCCCGTTCCTGGGTAACATGGCAAAGGGCGAAGACGCTTATTCGCTGGTTAATGCAACGTTCAAAGTTCTGCCAATCGTTATTTTGTATGTTGTTGGTTCGGTTGCTCTTGCATTCCACCTTTCACACGGGTTCTGGTCGGGTTTCCAAACCATTGGCTGGAACAACAAAACCTGGATGCCTCGCCTGAAATGTATTGGCAACATCGTGGCTATCTTAATTGGCGGAGGTTTCGCCGTTATTGCAATTGCACAATACCTGTTCTTTTAATTCTCTAAAAAGATTGAAACATGAGTAAATTAAATGCAAGGATTCCTGAAGGGCCATTGGCTCAGAAATGGACCAATTATAAAGATCACCAGAAACTGGTGAACCCCGCAAATAAACGTAAACTGGATGTAATCGTGGTTGGAACCGGTCTGGCCGGAGGCGCTGCCGCCGCTTCACTTGGCGAAATGGGTTTCAACGTGAAGAACTTCACCATTCAGGATTCACCCCGCCGCGCACACTCCATTGCTGCACAGGGTGGTATCAACGCTGCAAAGAACTATCCGAACGACGGCGATTCTGTTTTCCGTTTATTTTACGATACCATTAAAGGTGGCGACTATCGTGCACGCGAAGCCAACGTTCACCGTTTGGCCGAAGTGAGCAACAACATCATCGACCAGTGTGTTGCCCAGGGCGTTCCATTCGCCCGCGAATACGGCGGGTTGCTCGACAACCGTTCATTCGGTGGAGCACAGGTAAGTCGCACATTCTACGCCAAAGGACAGACCGGTCAGCAGTTGTTGCTGGGTGCTTACCAGGCTTTGATGCGCCAGGTAAACGAAGGAACTGTAAAGATGTACACCCGTACCGAATTGGTTGACATCGTAATTGTTGATGGCAAAGCTCGTGGTATCATTGCCCGCGACCTGGTAACTGGTGAATTGCAACGTCATTTCGGTCACGCAGTTGTTTTGGCAACCGGTGGCTACGGAAATACCTTCTTCCTTTCGACCAATGCCATGGGATCAAACGGATCGGCTGCTATCAAGGCTTACCACAAAGGTGCCATGTTTGCTAACCCATGTTACGCTCAGATTCACCCAACCTGTATCCCGGTTCACGGCGAATTCCAGAGTAAACTGACATTGATGTCAGAATCGTTGCGTAACGATGGCCGCATCTGGGTTCCGAAGAAAAAAGAAGATGCCGAAGCTATTCGTGCGGGCAAAATGAAACCAACACAGATTAAAGAAGAAGACCGCGACTACTATCTGGAACGTCGTTACCCCGCATTCGGTAACCTTGTACCACGCGACGTTGCTTCGCGCGCTGCCAAAGAACGCTGCGACGCTGGTTACGGAGTGGGTGCAACTGGTTTGGCTGTTTACCTCGATTTCAAATCGGCTATCGAACGCCTTGGCCAGAAAACAATCGAAGCCCGCTACGGAAACTTGTTCCAGATGTACTACAAAATCGTTGACGAAAATCCATACGAAACACCGATGATGATTTATCCGGCTATCCATTACACCATGGGTGGTATCTGGGTTGACTACGAATTGCAGACAAATATCCCCGGATTGTTTGCTGCCGGTGAAGCCAACTTCTCCGATCACGGCGCTAACCGCTTAGGTGCATCGGCTTTGATGCAAGGTTTGGCCGACGGATATTTCGTGTTGCCATACACCATTCAGAATTATTTGGCCGACGATATTCGCACGCCACGTATGACTGGTAACGAGCCTGAATTCGTTGAAGCTGAAAAAGCGGTAAAAGCCCGTTTCGAAAAGCTGATGAGCATCAAGGGTAACCGTTCGGTTGACAGCCTGCATAAGGAATTAGGCTTGGTGATGTGGGATTTCGTTGGAATGGGCCGCACCAAAGAAGGTTTGGAACATGCCATCCAGCGCATTGCCGAAATCAAAAAAGAATTCTGGAGCAACGTTCGTATTCCCGGAGATATCAAAGGAATGAACATTGAATTGGAAAAAGCCAGCCGTTTGGCCGATTTCATCGAAATTGGCGACCTGATGGCCCGCGACGCCCTCAACCGCGAAGAATCTTGCGGTGGACACTTCCGCGAAGAATACCAAACTGAAGAAGGCGAAGCACTTCGTCAGGACGATAAATTTGCTTACGTGGGCTGCTGGGAATATAAAGGCGAAAATACTGAACCGGAACTTCACAAAGAAGAATTGGTTTACGAAGCTGTGAAAATGGTTCAACGTAATTACAAATAATGGCTTTTAAAGGAGATCAATCATGGAAAAAACAATAAATCTTACGCTTAAGGTTTGGCGTCAGAACGGTCCCAGAGAAAAAGGCCGTTTCGAAACCTACAAGGTGAGCAACATCTCAATCGACAGTTCGTTCCTCGAAATGATGGACATTTTGAACGAGCAACTGATCAGCGAAAACAAGGAACCGGTTGCTTTCGACCACGACTGTCGCGAAGGTATCTGCGGGATGTGTTCGTTGTACATCAATGGCCGTCCACACGGACCAGACGACGATGTAACCACTTGCCAGTTGCACATGCGCAAATTTCAGGATGGACAGACTGTTACCATCGAGCCCTGGCGTTCGGCTGCTTTCCCTGTAATCAAAGACTTGATCGTTAACCGTAGCGCTTTCGACCAGATTATCGCTGCCGGTGGTTACGTGTCGGTTAGTACAGGTGGTGTGCCAGATGCAAACGCTATCCCAATCCCAAAAGTGGATGCTGATGAGTCGATGGACGCAGCTTCATGTATTGGTTGCGGCGCCTGCGTTGCAGCTTGTAAAAACGGATCGGCGATGTTGTTTGTTTCAGCAAAAGTGAGCCATTTGGCCTTGTTGCCGCAAGGTCGCGTTGAAGGTGCCCGTCGTGCCAAAGCAATGGTTGCCAAAATGGACGAACTGGGCTTCGGTAACTGTACCAACACCGGCGCCTGCGAAGTGGAATGTCCTAAAAACATTTCATTGTCGAACATCGCCCGTTTGAACCGCGAATTCTTAAGCGCCAAGCTGAAAGACTAATTGAAAAAAACGGCAAAAGTGATTTTGCTGAGAAATACAGAAGCCCCGGAGATTCAGTTCTTCGGGGCTTTTTAGTATCAAAATTCGTTGTTAATAAAACAAACCAAGACTAACATTTCAAGCTTTTAATACTAAAAAATTGATTTCAAGATAGATAACTTTAATTTTAAACAAATGACTGTTGATTAGTTCCTTTGCGAATACCTGAAAAGTGAAGCTCTATTTTGTATATTCGCAAGAGTCTATCAAAAAATATAATTTATGCCTTACAGAAGACTACCAAATACTGATGTCGCCAGACTTCGGGCCATTGAGGCCGGGCTGGATCTTGGTAAGCGAGTAGCATTAAAAGATCTGGCATTCAGCCAACAAACGCTCGAAAAACTACAGACGTTTTATCCGCACTTTTTAGGCGCGATTCGTCAGTTAAATCTTTCGAAGCAGAACCAGTTCGACCGTTCGAAAGAGTACAGTGAAATCTTCCGTAAAGCAAAACTTTATATCTCCCATTTTTTACAGGTTGTAAATTTTGCCATTCTCAGAGGCGAGATGAAACCTGAAATTATAGAGTACTATGGATTAAAAGCGAACTCTAAAGCAACACCTCCGCTGAACCTCGAAGCGCATGTAATGACTTGGGGCGAACGAGTTATTGAGGGCGAGCAAAAAAGGGTGAAAGCCGGAGGAAGCCCTATTTATAGTCCGTCTATTGCGCTGGTAAAAGTACATTACGAAGAATTTGTTGAAGCCTACCGGCATCAGAAAATGCTTCAGAGTATTACGAACCGTGCCTCGATGAAAGTGTCGGAAATGCGGGATCAAGCCGATGTACTTATCCAGGAAATGTGGAATGAAATTGAAAGCTCAATGTCACATTTAAGCGATGACGAAAAAAGAGAAGAGGCTTCGGTATATGGTGTTGTGTATGTTTACCGGGCTTCGGAACTCAAAAAATTCGATCTCGAAAATATTGAACAGAGTTTATTCTTTTCCTAATAAAAATCAATCAATTCGTTATGCCTGTGAATCTCCCTGATTTACGGGCATTTTTAGTTTCTGCTGCTCACTTTTATAAATAGCGTAAAGAAGCCAGCCAACAATTGCGACACTGATTATCACAACAAATACATCGCCTGGTTCAGCTCCAAACTGGTCAACATCCTTAGAAATAGCGCCTTTCCCAATCAGGAAATAACCTAAAACACCGACGAGATTATTAAAAAAATGCGCCAAAACCGGAACCCACATGGTACCCGTCCAAACCAGCAAATAGCCAAACATGGCTCCTAAAACCAATCGCGGCAAAAAGCCATAAAACTGCATGTGCATAGCGCTAAACACAAACGCAGTTATCCAAATAGCCCAATGGTGATTTCTGGTCCAGTTTGTGAATATTCGCTGAATAACTCCCCTAAACATAAATTCCTCGCCGATAGCCGGAAGTACAGCAATCATAAACACATTGAACAGCAGCCCTCCAAAGCCGTTTACCAGCATAAATTTATCGATCAGCACTTTGGCATTGTCTTCCATGTTTCGCATCCAGGTTTCCAATCCTGAAAGAAATGACGGAAAACTCATTTTACTGTTGATATCGCCCAGAAAATTGATAAACGGGACAATGGCTAGCAAACAAAGTACGGCAAGCACAAACGAACGAGGTCTCGTGCTACGGTCGATCCGAAGATATTCGCCGATATTTCCATGATAAAGAAAACCCAGGATAAACGGCGGAACCACAAATAAACCAATCGATTGCAGCACCTGCATGTATTTCAGGAAATTGACACTTTCGGGCGAATTGTTCTGAGCTCCGCTTAACGAATTCATCAGTCCGTCCAAACCATAAAAAGGAATGGCCAAAACTAACCCCACAATCATAAACAGGAACACGGAAGCAACCATGATGAAAATGGAGAACATAAGCTGAGGAAACGGCCTCATATCGCGGAAAGCTGAAAAGTCCATGAGAATTTGATTTGTTCAGGAACAAAGATACATTTATGCGAAGCAAATCAAAACTGAGAATAAAGTCAATAGTCATCAGGAAATAGTTTTCCCGATGACTGTTGACATCGCATTATTCCTGGTTTATCAGCTCCTCTATTTCCCCAAGGTGCAACTTGAAATGAGGCAAATACCCTTCAATATTCTGGCGTAGCGAAATCGTCTCATTTTCTCCGCTAATCCATTGATTTTCCAGCTTTTCGACATTTACATTCCGAATTACATGGATGACATGTAAATTCGAAAATTTCCACAATTGCACCAGGTTGTGCCAGTCTTCGTGCTGGTAATCCTGGATGGCAATCCAGCGGTCGTTGTTGCCAAAGGTGGCATAGTTCGGAAAAGTCATCGGGCTTTCGCGGTATTGCAAATGCACAATCCGGTGCGTGTTGTTCGAAGCCGAATCGATCATGTGTCCTAAAACCTGGCGGATACTCCGATCCTGTTTGTTTCTTTTCTGACTAATGGTTTCTTCGGAAAGGGCTAGCAGCCGGGACTCCCAGGCTTCAATTAGCTGAAGCATTTTCCGACAATCGTTTTCAAATGTGTTCATGGTTAATGATTTTTAGAAATTCCAGTGTAGCTCAATTAGACAAAAAAGGATTTGGAAAATTACAAGGAGCATCTTCAAATGTTGAATAAACAAGCAAAAATTGAACTTCAGGAAAAAATTGTATTTTTGCACCGTGCTTTCGGGTTGAAAGCCGTGTACTTGGTAACCACGTAAAAAACAAGAAAATGAAAAATTCAGTATCTGTATTATTTATGCTCGCAGGCATATTGTTTGCCACTTGCCTTTTAATTTCCAACATCCTTGCTACCAAAATCCTGATGATTGGCCCGTGGTCGGCACCGGCTGGCGTGTTGATTTTTCCGGTTGCTTATATCCTGAACGATGTAATCACCGAAGTGTGGGGATTCACCAAAGCCCGCCTGATTATCTGGACCGGGTTTGCCGTGAATGTGTTGGCCGTTGTATTTTTTACCGCCGGAATTGTGATTCCCGGTGCGCCCTTCTGGCAAAACCAGGAAGCTTTTGCCACCATTTTAGGCAACACACCACGTATTGTACTGGCCAGCTTAAGCGCCTACCTCATCGGTTCGTTCCTGAATGCTTTTGTGATGAGCCGCATGAAAGTGCTGACCAAAGGGAAAGGATTTTCGGCAAGGGCAATTCTATCGACACTGGCTGGCGAAAGCGCCGATTCGCTCATTTTTATCTGCATCGCTTTCATCGGGCAATTCCCGGCTGGCGTTCTGATTACCATGATTTTCACCCAGGCCATGATGAAAACCGTATATGAAATTCTGATTCTGCCAGTGACCATTTGGGTGGTTAATTTTGTAAAGCGTGCGGAAGGCGTTGATACTTTCGATACCAATATGTCGTACAACCTGTTCAGGATCAAAGAGATTTAGGCCCATAGACCAGAGTAAAACCAGATATCATGTTCTGTCCTGAATTTTGGGTTTCCAGACATACGAAAACGATGCGCATCGGACTGAAAAACGATGCTTATGAAATTTAAAACGATAAGCATCGTTTTTAAACAAATCAATTAGAAGAAGAATTTGATGAGCAAAGCGTTAGTTGTATTTTCCGGTGGACAAGACTCAACCACTTGTCTTTTCTGGGCTTTGAAGAATTTTGACGAAGTGGAAACGCTCTGTTTCGACTACGGCCAGCGCCACCGCATTGAACAGGAAGCAGCGCGATCGATAGCTGAAAAAGCAGGCGTGCCTTTTACGTTACTGAACCTCGATCTGCTGAAACAAATTACGCACAATTCGCTGACCGATCAGGCGATGGATGTGGAAGAAAACAAGCCGGATAATCGCCCGCCCAATACCCTGGTTGAAGGCCGCAATATGCTTTTCCTGACCTTTGCAGCCATTTTTGCCAAAGGGAAAGACATTCCGAATTTGGTTACTGGCGTTGGCCAGGCCGATTACAGTGGCTACCCCGATTGCCGCGACGAATTTATCCGCTCGCTGAACCAGACCCTGAACCTGTCGATGGATTACAATTTCACCATTCATACGCCGTTGATGTGGAAAACGAAGGAAGACATTTGGGCGCTGGCTGACGAACTGGGTGTTTTCGATTTGGTGCGTACTGAAACAGTAACCTGCTACAACGGCATCAAAGGCGACGGCTGCGGCCATTGTCCGGCCTGCCAGTTGCGCCAAAACGGATTGGAAAGCTATTTACAAACAAGATAATAGATGCCAGATATAAGATACTATACAAAACACAGTTTTATTTCTGTGAACTCTTTAGTAAAATACTGACCCAGTGGGGGCTTCACTTTAAGTGAAACCCTCACTAAGAATATCGCACCTTAACTCGCAACAATATCATGAACGATTTAAAAAACCTTGGAAACCAGAGCAAATACCTGTTCGATTACAGCACCGACATGCTCGAAAGCTTCGACAACAAACATCCGGAGAACGACACCTGGGTGAAATTCAATTGCCCCGAATTTACCAGTCTTTGCCCGATTACCGGACAGCCCGATTTTGCCACCATTTACCTGAGCTACATTCCCGACCAGAAGCTGGTTGAAAGCAAAAGTTTGAAGTTGTACCTCTTTAGTTTCCGCAACCACGGCGCTTTTCACGAAGATTGCATCAACATCATCATGAAAGACCTGATTAAGCTGATGGAACCAAAATACATCGAGGTGTGGGGAAAATTTTTGCCTCGTGGCGGACTGAGCATAGACCCGTATTGCAATTATGGCAAACCCGGCACCAAGTATAAGCAGATGGCCGAGTATCGCCTGATGAACCACGATTTATATCCTGAAAAGATTGATAATCGGTAAAATAGCCACTGACAACCAATAAGGTTATTGTCGCTGGGAATGCTGGATTCTACTAAGATCGAAGATGCATTTGATAAGGTTTTAATACCTTATTTTTGAAAATAACCTTAGTAGAAATTTTATCGCCAAATTCACTCAACCTTATTGATTTTATTTCAAACAACCATATAGTCGAAAATAAAAATGGATTCCTGCCGAAAGCAAGAATCCATTTTCGTTTTATTGTAATGCTGTGAATTAGAATTCGGCATTCTTTGGTGTACGTGGGAAAGCAATCACGTCGCGGATATTGCCCATTCCGGTTACGAACAACAACAAACGTTCGAAACCTAAACCGAAACCGGCATGAGGCACGGTTCCAAAGCGGCGGGTATCCAGATACCAATCCATTTCGTGTGCCGGAACGCCCATTTCGTTCATGCGGGTAACCAGTTTGTCCAAATCTTCCTCGCGCTGCGATCCGCCAATAATTTCGCCAATTCCCGGGAACAAAACATCCATCGCGGCAACCGTTTTTCCATCCGGATTCTGCTTCATATAGAATGCTTTGATTTCCTTTGGATAGTTGATCAGGATTACCGGTTTTTTGAAATGTTTTTCAACCAGGTAGCGTTCGTGTTCGCTCTGCAAATCGGTTCCCCAATCAACCGGGTACTGGAATTTGTTCTTCTTATAGTGATTCGAGTTTCTCAGAACCTCAATGGCTTCGGTGTATGGCAAACGGATAAAATCGTTTTCGAGCACAAAGCGCAATTTCTCGATCAGCTCCATCGAACGCTCGTCCATCGGTTTGTTCTTTTCTTCTTCCTGAAGGCGTTTGCTCAGGAATTCGAGGTCTTCCATGCAATTGTCGAGCGCATATTTAATCAGCGATTTCAGGAAATCTTCAGCCAAATCCATATTATCCTGAAGTTCGTAGAAGGCCATTTCAGGCTCAATCATCCAGAACTCGGCCAGGTGACGGGCAGTATTCGAGTTTTCAGCACGGAAAGTAGGTCCGAACGTGTAAATTTCGCCCAAGGCCGTTGCGCCCAACTCGCCTTCCAACTGACCTGAAACGGTGAGGTTGGTCGATTTTCCGAAGAAATCCTGCGAGTAATCAATCTTCCCATCTTCCAATAGTGGCGGATTTTTTGGATCAAGTGTTGATACGCGGAACATTTGTCCGGCACCTTCGGCATCCGATCCGGTGATCAGCGGCGTGTGCAGGTAAACAAATCCGCGGTTGTTGAAATATTGATGAATGGCAAAAGCCATGGCATGACGAATGCGGAAAACAGCGCTGAACGTAGCCGTGCGGAAACGAAGGTGTGCATTTTCGCGCAGGAATTCGAGGCTGTGCTTTTTAGGCTGAATCGGGTACTTCTCAGGATCAGCTTTTCCGTAGATCACAATTTCGGTAGCATTTAATTCAACCAACTGCCCGCTTCCCTGTGATGCCACCAAATCGCCGGTAATTCCGAGCGACGCGCTGGTATTGATGTCTTTTAGAAAGTCCTCTCCAAATTTCTCAACATCAGCAACCACCTGAAGATTATTGATGGTCGAGCCGTCGTTCAACGCAATAAAATTGACATTTTTACTACCGCGTTTTGTTCTCACCCAACCTTTGACAAGTACTTGCTGTCCAACCAATTCGCCCTTCAGGACTTCTTTAATTTTCAGTCGTTTCATACTACTAAATTTGCTGATTGTATATTTATCTATTGTTTACAAAAATATGTTTTTCTGCCTGAAATCCAGATCGGCTCCCGATAAAATGGATTCAGGTTATAAAAAATTAAGATTCTGAACGAACAGCCCCCTTCAAAAAATTAATTTCCTGTTTTAATCTGTTCGATTTGTGCCGAAAGCTCCTGCCAGGTTTCTTCCGGAATTTTGGCACCAACAACTTCAACCACTTTCCCGGCAAGCAATGAACCGAGTTTCCCGGCTTTTTCGAGGTCGAGGTTTTCAGAAATACTGTACAATACTCCTGAAGCGTAAATATCTCCAGCTCCCGTTGTGTCAACACTTTTAGCCGGAATAGCATTGATGCGAATTACGTTTTCTCCGTATTTAATTAACGAGCCCTGAGCCCCGAGTTTCACGATAGCCAGATCGCACATTTCAGAGATGGCATGAAGCGCTTCTTCCGGTTGTTTGCTTGTTAAAGCAATGGCCTCGTCCTCGTTGGCAAAAACGATATCGACATATTCGCGAATAATCCGGTTCAGGAAGTCGATGTTGGCTTCAACAATGTTGAAACTGGCCATGTCAATTGACACCAGCAGACCTTCGCTTTTGGCCACTTTCAGCGCGGCTTCAATCAACGAATGGTTTTGCACCAGGTAACCTTCGATGTGGAGGATGCCGTATCCTGCAAAAATTTCAGGTTTCATTTCTTCTGCGGTAAGCTCCATTGCAGCGCCGAGGTAAGTTCCAAAGGTTCGTTCCGAGTCGGGACTAATTAAGCCGGTTGCATGGCCCGTTCCGGTTTCCGAATAAAAGAAGTGCGTGTTGATCTTGTTGTTTTGGAAATCTTCGACGTAAAAATTACCAAATTCGTCGTCCGAAATCTTTCCGATGTAGCCACAACTGCCGCCCAGTTTTGCAATTCCATGCACGGTATTGGCTGCCGAGCCTCCGGTTTGAATGATTCGGGTATTAATTTTTGTTTCTTTTTTTATTTCGGCTGAAAGAACAGAATCGACCAAAGTCATGCTTCCTTTGGGCAATCCAAATTTTTGTAGCACAGAGTCATCCGAGATATTAATTAAAACATCGATCAGAGCATTCCCTATTCCGAGAATCGATTTTTGCTTGTTTGGCGCGCCAGTGAATGAATTCATGAGAAATTTTTTTTGCAAAAATATTTTTTCTTTTCGGAAATGCTATTATTTTTGCATCGCTTTTAAAGCAAAACGGTAGTAGAAATACTGCGGAAAGTTCTAAATATTCTCTAGTAGCTCAGTTGGTTAGAGCGGCGGACTGTTAATCCGTAGGTCGTAGGTTCAAGTCCTACCTGGAGAGCGAAAAAAACGTCTGAAATCAATGATTTCAGACGTTTTTTCATTTTATAACCCCGCAAGGTTCAGGCGTGAAATACCAAAACCGGAGTTTTTGTATGCATAATCATTTTATGGGCAACACTCGGATTAAACAACCGGGTAATCAGGTTCCGCCGATGGGTTGTAACAGCCAAAACATCAATGTTGTTATCCTGAATGAACTTATCAATTGCTTCAGGTAAGTTGTTCGAATGTACGAGCTGACAGTCGAACGCAGCATGTGGATATTTTTCAACCAAAGCTTCCTTCATTCCTTCGAGCATCGCTTCGTCCAGTTCGCCGTTGTTACCTTTATTAACATGCAGGCAAATCACTTTGCAATCGAATGGTTTTACCAATTTGATTAGCCGGTCTATCGCAATGAAATCGGTTGATTCGAAATTGGTGGCATACACAATCGTTTTCAAATGATTAAGCCATTGACTGGTTACATTTTCTGTAATTGTGAGAACAGGCACTCGTGTATTGAAAATTACTGCGGCAGTGGTTGTGCCCATTAAATCGCCCGATTTAGCATCTTCGCCCCGAATCCCCATAACCACCATTTTGGGCGGATGAAGCTGAATGTACGACAAAATATCATCATCGGCTTCACCAATCTTTACAATATATTCAGGTTTTGCATCACTCCAGCGGTCGGCATCAATAAGGGATGTCAGTTTTTTCAAAAACTCCTCGAATTTCCTGGTGGTTAGTTGTTCTGTCATTTCGTAATTCACGAAAAGCGCCGAATCGTAAACGATCACATCAGAATAAGGAATGGTAAGAAATTCGGGCCGTGGACTTGAATGGTACAATACCATTTTTGACCCAAGTTTTTCGGCAATATCAAAGCCTACGACTGCTGCATTAAGCGAATAATCAGAAAAATCGACCGGAATAAGTATGTAATTTTCCCGTTTCTTCGGATCGGTAATTACTTTCCCCAGCATTCTTTCAAGAATGGGAAACGCTTGCCGGGCATCTTTTTCGAGGATACGCACCCTGACTCCCGTGTCGCTGGCGTCTTGCAGAAAATCAATACCTTCAATAAAACAATCGATATGTTCCGATTCGAGCAGCGATCTTAGTATCTCAGCTTTTGAATACGGCAACGATGCCAGTGTTACACATTTGTCGTTCATGGCGGCCTGATTTTAGATTATTCATTTTTATCCTTGATTCGGAAAAAAGGGCTTTGGGGTTACCAAATCGCCTGACTTTTTTATTCATTGCGGTACATTAAGCAATTTGCTGAGATGCAGCCATTTATTTGCCCACGTTCAAACCGAGCAGAAAACAGTTTCAGGAAAATTGATGTATTTGCGAGAATGATTTAGCTGCAAAACCGTAATTCCGGTAATTTCTAGCGACCAATTTCAAACAACTTTTAATGTTCTGAAACCAACAACCAGAAAATGGAAAAAATACAATCGCTGGCACACTTGAATGCCAATCAGCTTTTTACAGTCTTTAGCGAAGCATTTAAAGATTACGACATGCAACTCAACCAGCCCGAGCTGGAAACAATGATTTCACGCAGAGGTTTCGTGCCCGAATTATCGTTTGGCGCTTTTGTCGATGATCGCCTGGTAAGTTTTACCCTGAACGGAATTGGCTTCTTCAATGGGTTGAAAACGGCTTACGACACAGGCACCGGCACCATAGAAGCCTTCAGGGGCAACGGATTAGCCAGTCGTGTTTTCCGGCATTCGATTCCTGAACTAAGAAAAGCAGGAGTTCAGCAGTATTTGCTCGAAGTACTACAACACAACACCAGTGCGGTTTCAGTTTATCGCAAACAGGGTTTTCAGGTAAGCCGCGAGTTCAATTATTTTGTGGAGAAAGCGGAGAATTTGAGCCTGGATAAGTACCGACTTCCGGCTAACTGCCAGATTCGCCTAATAGATTTAAGCTGGAAAGAGCAAATGGCCGCTTGCCATGATTTTTACCCTTCGTGGCAAAATAGTTTCGAATCGGTGGAACGCCGCTTACCCGACTTCAGGATGTGGGGAGCATTCGTCAACGAAAAGCTGGCCGGATACTGCATTTTCGAGCCCAATTCGGGCGACATTACCCAGATTGCAGTACACAAGGATTTTCGTAATCAGAACTTGGCAAGCTGCCTGCTTAGCGAAGCAACCAAAATCAATTCGCACCAAAATTTAAAGCTTATCAACACCGACACTAACTGCAAAGGCATTACCCGCTGGGCCGGATCCATTGGGTTGAAACAGCGGGGAACTCAGTTTGAGATGGTGAAAGAGATTTAGTTAACGCAACAATTGGGATAAACTATCGACGCCAACCGTAAGCTGTAAGATAAATTAACAGGGCTATCTCCCATATCTTTTCAGGAATTTGTAAGTTTGTACCGAATATATAATTATGAGACAAACAGGTACTGACAATCAAAATAATCGGCTCGTTAAGTTTCTCAACATCCCGGGAAAAGTTTTTCGATTAAAAAACCTTGTTCCAATTGCTATCGGTATAGCTTTTTTTTACCTGGTTTTCAACACTTCATGTGCAAATATTGGAACGCCAACGGGAGGCCCTAAAGACAGTATTCCGCCTGTTGTTCTGAAAACAATTCCGGAGTTAAGGGGCAAAAATTACCAGGGAAAAGATATTCGCATTTCTTTTGATGAATTCATTATTCCTGACGAAATATCGGAGAAACTGGTGATTTCGCCGCCAATGAAAAAGAAACCCCAAATAAAAATGAAGGGGAAAACCTTGATTGTTGAATTTCAGCAGGATTTAAAAAAAGCGACCACTTACTCGCTCGATTTTAAAGATGCGGTTGCCGACAACAACGAAAAAAACCCGATTAAGGACATGCGCTTTTCATTCAGCACCGGCGAATCATTTGATAGTTTGCGGGTTTCGGGCTATGTAAAGAATGCTTTTACGCAGGAACCTGTTGAGAAAGCACTGGTTATGCTACACCGCAATCACGATTACACCGCCTTTATCGACAGCATTCCGGATTACATTGGAACAACCAATAAAGAAGGCTTTTTCCTGATCGATAATGTTGCAAAAGGAAGCTACAAGCTCTATGCACTTACCGATGCCGACAATAGCCTGACCTATAACGCAAAAGCCGAGATGATCGCTTTCGACGATTCGCTTATCGTTCCGTCGGCCACGTACAATGCCCATGCCGACACCGTTGTTCAGGGAAAAGATACGCTCCTGGTAACGGGACATGTTAATTACCGGCCAACTACCCGGTACCTGATGATGTTTGAAGAGGTGAAATTTGATCAATTCTTAAATTCGTCGAAACGCAGCCTGGGAAATAAATGCGATTTTTACTTTGCTGAATCGCTGAACGATTCGTTTCGGGTAAATTTGCTGAAACCGCGACCAACCCACCAGAATTGGTCGTACATCGAATCGAACCTAAAACGCGATTCGATAACCGTTTGGCTAACTGATACCATTTTCAGTAAAACCGACACCTTAAAGTTTGAGTTACAATATGAAGCGCTGGATTCGCTAAATCATATGCGAATGAAGCGCGACACCCTGGAAATGGTTTATGCCGCACCCAAAGCGCCAAAGGCAAAACGTAAAAAAGGTGAACCCGTACCCGTACCAACAATAAACCTGACAACAAATATCAATTCCTCGGCGCACGATCTGTATCAGCGAATTATGATTGAAGCGCCCGAACCTCTTACTTCTTTTGACACTACGAAGGTGAGGCTTTACTCGTTGGAAGACTCCACAAAAACGCGCCTGGATATTGAAATAAAGAAGGACCCGAATTCGGTGAGAAAATACTACATCGAACATTTGTGGGACTCAAATTCCAGTTACGAGTTGAAAATTGATTCGGCTGCCGCATACAACATTTACGGGCATCCCAGCAAAAAACTCGACCAAAAATTCAAGACTCAGAAAGAAGAATATTACGCCAAAATTTTACTTACCCTAAAAGGCTTAAACAGCCCGGCCATTGTTCAGCTCCTGGGAAATGACAAAGATGAGAAAGTGCTTCAAAAAATACAGGTTTTAGGCGATGGCAAAATCGATTTTCCATACCTGAAACCGGAGAAGTATAAGCTCAGAGTGATCATCGATTCAAACAAAAATGGAAAGTGGGATACCGGCTATTTAGCACACGGCATTCAACCCGAAGAAGTTGTGTATTACCCCAAAATTATTAAAGTGCGGTCGAATTTCGAATTTGCGGAGACCTGGGAAATTAAATATAAGCCTGACTACAAAAAGAACCTGATTGACGAAGAGGCGGAAAAAGAAAAAGCGAAGAAAAAGGCCAAAGAGCAAAAAGAGCATAGTCATGACGATTAGGAAATTTTGGTTATTTCTTATTCTTGCATGGTTAGGTAAACCCAATGTTACCGCACAAACTACCCCGGATTACCCGTTTAGCAATGGCGAATATGCCCGTTACGGAGCATATTATAACCTGAATTTCATTTGGATACAAAGCGGAGAAGTTGAATTTAAAGCCGACACCGTACTTTATAAAAACCAATCGGCCTGGCATCTCAAAGCTGTTGGAAGGTCGTATAAAGCTTACGACTGGTTTTACTCGGTACGCGACACATTCGAAACATTCTGCAACTACCAAACATTCAGCCCAATCTATTCGAGCCGGGTAATGAACCACGCACAGAAAGCTTCGACGCACCGCTATTGGTTCCAACCTTCAGGAAAAATAGAAACGGAAATACAACAGGAGAAAAAACCGCTGTTTAAAACAACTTTAAATGCGAATGAAAATACGTTCGATTTACTTGCAGCCGCCTACAACTTCAGGAAATTCGATTTCGACAAACTGTTTGCAGGCCAAAAGGTTCCATGCCGAATGATTATCGACAAACAGGTTGCCGACATTTTTTTCAGGTACCTGGGAAAAGAGAATATTAAAACACGCAACGGGAAAGAGTTCCGCTGTCATAAAGTTTCAGTATATTTACTGCAAGGCGATTTTTTCCCTGAAGGTGAATACATGAAGGTGTGGTTCACCGACGATAAAAATCACCTGCCCGTTCAGGTTGAAACAGAAATTTTAGTTGGGTCGGTTAAGGCGCTTTTGCTCGATTCCGGGAAAATGAAATATCCACTTAAATCACAAATTAAATAGATTATGGCTAGTATTCAACGATTAAAAAAAGAAATTGACTACGTTGTATCGGAACTGGTAGTTGATTGTTTTACATTTATGACCATGCAACAGGAGCCGAATAAACCGGAAGTACTCCAAATTGTACAGGACACCCTTAACCTGAGAAATGAATTAAGGAACCAGGCCAATCACCCTGAAAATAAAGTTGATTCGCAAACAACCAAAAGTTATTACGACAACATTGCCAAAGTTCTGGTCGATAGTATCGAAGAAAGCTACCAGAAATTAGGCAAGCTCGTTTCGCCTGAATTAAAGTAACAAAGCTCGTTTACGAAAAAAATCCCGGGTTATCGTGGTTCGGAATTCATCGGTTTAGTTTGAATCAAATTCAGAACTATTGAATCTATATTGCCCGTTTTGGCTTTTGATCTTCGGGTTTGGTTTTTATTTTGTTATTTTTGCTTCGGTATAGAATTACCTAAACACTAAATAATAATGGACGAATTTGGAAAACAGAAAAAAGGTTTTTCGTTGGGTGAAACGGACAAGGAACGCCGGAATAACCTGATAATCATTATACTATCAGTATTACTACTGATTGTAATTGTTGTTTTCGTATATCAGCATTCTGAGAACCAAAAGATGGTCGAATCGCTGAATAAGCAAAAAGCCTCCATTCAGACCGAGCTAAGTACTTTAATGACGAATTACGATTCGCTGCACACCAACAACGAGGCATTACAGTCGGAATTATCAAATGCACAAGGGAAAGTAAAAGATTTGCTTACAGAAGTTGAGCAGGTAAAGAAAGTAAGCTACGATCAGATTACACAATATCAGCAGCAAGTTACAACCATGCGAAACATCATGAAGAACTACATCGTTCAGATTGATTCGCTCAACCGCCGCAACGAAATGCTGATGGCCGAAAATGCCCAGGTTAAGGAAAATTTTGCCCAGTCCGAATCTAAAAATCAACAACTCGAAAAAGAGAAACAACACCTTCAGGAAAAAATAAAGGAAGCAGCGCAACTTGAAGCTACTGAGCTTGCTGCGGTTGGAATAAATGCCAGGGGGAAGGAAGCCGAAAGCGCACGACGCGCCGAACAAATTAGAGTGAGTTTTGTGCTTAGTAAAAATGTGACGGCTCCCCGAGGAAACAAGGTTATTTACGTGCGCATACAAAAGCCCAACCAGGTGCTGTTACAGCAATCGCCCAGCGATTTGTTTCAGTTCGAAGACTTAAAGATTCCGTTTTCGGCCAAACGTGAAATTACTTATGAAGGTAATGCACTGCCTGTGAACATTTTCTGGGACAATAAAGGACAGGAATTTATGGCCGGAGAATATGTTATTGATGTTTTTGCCGACGGGAACAACATCGGAACAACGAAGTTTACGATGAAGCGATAGTATCATTCTTAAGATGAAAAAAAACGGATTCTTTTCGGTGCAAAAGAATCCTTTTTTTTTTCGTATTTCCGACGAAATATCTTTCGTAATTGGGATCGTTCTGAAACTATTTTCAGCCCGGTTTTTATCCAATCAAAGGCATTATCAACAGAGTGAGCGATAAGCAGGTAAGAACAATTACAGCGCCCCATCCTATAAAATTGTAAATGGGTTTATTCACATATTGCCCCATAATTTTTCGGTTATTTACCAGTAATATCATACAAACCAGAACCACCGGCAAAAGAATGCCGTTTAAAACCTGCGACCACAACGATATTTGAATTAATGGAGCGTTTGGAAATAAAATTATTCCTGCCGACAACACCAGAATACCCGTATAAAGCACATAAAATTCGGGCGCTTCGTCCCACTTTTTATCAATGCCAGCCTCAAACCCGAAAGCTTCGCAAACATAAAAAGCAGTTGCCAGAGGAAGAATTGTTGCCGAGAAAACCGAGGCAATAAACAAACCAAAAGCAAATACCTGCGATGCCAGCTCACCAGCCAATGGTTTTAGCGCCATTGCAGCATCTTTGGCTTCGTTAATCTGGACACCATTTTTATGAAGTGTTGATGCACAGGCTACAATAATAAAAAAAGCAACAACAACCGTAGCCACACATCCCACAACAATATCGATGAGCGAATATTTGTATTGCTTCATATCAAGACCTTTCTCAATTACCGATGTCTGCATGTAAAACTGCATCCACGGAGCAATCGTTGTACCCACAAGCCCTATAACCATTGCCAGACTCTGAGAATTTACTTCCATCTGAGGGTGAATAATTGCATGGCCTATTTCGCCCCAATGTGGTTTTCCCATCAAGGCCGAAACAACATACATGAGCAACGAAACGCTGAAAACGAGAAAAATGCGCTCTGCCATTTTGTAAGTACCTTTAACTACCAATACCCAAATCAGGATTCCCATTGCGGGAACAGCCAGGTACTTACTAACGCCAAAAACCTCCATACTTCCGGCAATTCCGGCAAACTCGGTAGTTGTATTGCCAATGTCGGCCACTAAAAGGCCAATAAAGATGAAAAATGTAACTTTTACCCCGGCATTCTCGCGAATCAGGTCGGCCAAACCTTTCCCGGTAACAATACCCATGCGCGCATTCATCTCCTGAATAACAAGCAGCACAATAAACGAAGGAATGAGCGTCCACAAAAGATTGTAACCGTAAACAGCCCCGGCAACCGAATACGTAGTGATTCCGCCGGCGTCGTTATCAACACTCCCGGTAATAATCCCAGGGCCCAATATGGCCAGGAAAAGTGCAAGCCGACGAAAAATTGACTTCCTGTTTTTAAACATTTCTCCCCTCTCCTCTTATTTGTTCGTCCTTCTTTTATCCATCAGGTCGTCAACAACATCGTCGATAACCACCATTCCCTGAAGCACTTCCTCCCGGTCAACCACCGGAATAGCAAGCATATTGTACTTCGAAACCAATTCGGCAATATCATCAATCTCCTGGTCGTCGTAAAGCCTTACCGGCGATGGTTTCATAATCTCGTGGATTTTTGTCTCTGGCTTTGAAACGACCAGATCTCTTAGCGAAAACGTAGCAATCAGCTCATCTTTATCGCTGGTAACGAACAAATTATACAACGACTCCGATTCAGGCTTTTGTGTTCTGAATATGGTAAAAACCTCATCAACAGTCATGTTTTTATTAAACGACATGATTTCGGTTGACATGATGCTTCCCACCGCATGATTGGGATACTCGAGCAATTCGCGAACCTCCTGCGAAGTGTCTTTCTCCATTTCATTGAGTAAAAGTTCCACCTTATCATCGCCCAGCGCATCAAAAATATCGGCAACCTCATCGGCCGGCATCTTATCCAAAACATCGGCAGCCTTTTCAATAGGCAAACTTTTGATAATGTGAACCTGTGTCTCCACTTCCAGTTCCTCCAATACGTCGGCAGCCTGTTCTTCGTCCAGGCCCGAGAATACATTGGCGCTGGCTTTCAGGCCAAGATCTTCGATAATATCTGCCAGATCGGAAGGATGTAATGTCTGTAACTTTTTGTATGTCTTGGAAAGCTTAATGTTTTGGTTCGAGAAGTTAATCGCTTCCAGGTCTTCCCACAAAATAAATTTCGAAGGAATACTTGATCCAACAACCGATAGTCCATATTTAATGGGCTTGGCAATACCGATGCGACGGAGTAAACCTTCGATGCCAATATCAACAGCCACCGCAAATGAGCCGTTTGCAAGAGAAACCAGTCGCACATCGTTCACCCGCACCAGTTTACGCCCATTTAGGTCGATAATCTGTTTGTCGAGAACCGACTCTATTAATGATAAATCGTTGTTGATATTCTCATGCGGTAAATCGGTTAGCTGCTGAGCAATAACCTTTATTTTGCCATTATTCTTCTCGACGTGAAAATGCTGAAACAAAAAATAAAATACTTGTTTGCCCCGCTTTATTTTGATACCGGTAACAGCCGGATGCCCCGAACTAAAGTTTGAAGAATCAGATTCGACTAACAAATCCTTGACAATCCCGAGATACTTTCCTTCGAAATCGTATGCCTTAACGCCAACAATGCGGCTCAAATAAAATGTGGTGATAGTTGTCATTATACACCTCCTGTTTTTAGGATACAGCAGGAGGAGCTCAAAAATGGGGAAGCCTTCCTGCTACATCAGGTTAATAAATCGTATATCCGCAGGCCCTTCGTCCATTTTAAAAAATTATTGGTTTGCGCGGCAAAAATAGAAAAAATATCAGGTGATTAACCTGATTACAAAATTATTTAAAGCGGAAATCAGAATTTAAGTTTCAGGAACGATATCAGATGACAGAAAACACAGATTATAAACAAGTTATACAGAAAACAATCAAAAATAATTACTTAACAAACAATGGCCTGGAGAAACAAAAGCTGGGTTCTTCGTTCTTCCGGCCTTCAAGCCCTATTTGTGTCCATTGTGCCTTCACGTAAGAAAATACGAAAGAATTCAGATATAGCCTGAAAATAAATGCGCTCTTTTTTAATAAACAAGGCTTTTCTTCTGATAAAAAGATTTAGAGCTAACATTCTCCGGGAAACAGTAATTTCAACTAAGATGTTGCAGCACAGGCTTAATCAATAAAATAACTCGTCAAATTTCAGGTGGATAAACTTATTGACTGCCCTATATGTCGAAATCCACGAAATTAAAACGCCCAAGAGCAAAACGGCGAAAAAAACAATCCCGAAAAACGTAAAATCGTTCAGGCTAATTATTCCTGAGAACTCTGAAGCATAAGAAATTAGCAAAACGAACAACAAAGCATTGGCGACTAATGCACCAATTATTCCGTACTTTATACTTTGTTTGATGAACGGAGCCCTGATAAACCGGTCGGTAGCCCCAACCAGCAGCATCGTGTTTATAATAAACCGTTGCGCATAAATCGAAATACGGATTGTATTATTGATCAATGCAAAAAATATAACAAGCAAAAGCACCGACACAAAAACAAGGACAAGCCCTATCTTACTCACGTTCTCGTTGATTATCTTCACCATATCGTGCTGATAAGAAACTTCTTTTATGATCTGGAATTCACTAAGTTTTCGCTCAATTGTCTGAAGTTGTTCGGGCGTTGCAAATTCGGCTTTAAGTTTCACATCAACCGACGACAATAACGGATTGAATCCCAGGAAACCGGTAAAATCCTCGCCTAACTCTTTTTTTAGCCGTTCGGCGGCGGTAGCTTTATCAATAAATTCAGCCTCCTTTACAAAATTCGAAGCCTTAAGCGACTGCATCAGGTTGTCGATATCACTTTGCGAAATACCATCTTTAAGCACCAGGCTAAAACCAATGTTTTCACGTACATATTTCGAGAGTCGCTCGGCATTCAACAACACAATACCCAGCATTCCGATCAGGAAAAGAACCATTGAAATGCTGATTGTTGACGTAAGATACGACTTAAAAATTCGCTTTTTTAGTTTTTGCGGCTGAGTTTTGCCTGTCATGTTTTGCTACTTTTTTACCTTGAAAATATATACCAAATACCCGCCAATAGCCAGAAGCAACAAGATTGAACTGGCCAGCGATACCTTGTTTCCAACGAAGTACGAAGCGGGTTCGAACTTAAATTCAACCTGATGTTTCCCTGCCGGAATGACCATTGCACGCAACACATAATCGGCCTGAATATGCGGTGTTTCCTTTCCGTCGATAAAGGCTTTCCAACCTTTCGGATAATAAATTTCAGAGAAAACAGCCAATTGCGAACCACTGCTCACGGTGGCATCGTATTTCAGGTAGTTGGGTTGATAATCTGTCAGTTTAATTTCGCCCTCGCCTGTTCCTGAAGTGAAACCTTCCAACGACTTGGCAAAGCTCTTATTTACGACGGCAGTCGATTTAGGATCGAAACTTTTGATTGTAGCAACTTCCTGATCGGCATTATCGACCACTTTAACCGATTTTACCAGCCAGGCATTGCCCATTGCATGATTGTTTGGCAGTGGTGGTTGATTCAAATCGTAAATCAGGTATTTTGTATTCAGCATGTTGATTACCGACAAATGTGACATGACAGAATCAATGCTTTCCGGTTTTTGGAAGCCCTGAATCAACAACTGCATTTCAGGTTCAATGGCATAGTTGAACAGTTCGTTGTAGCGTTTCATTTTGGCGCCGTGGTATCCGCCCAACGATTTGTGGAAGAACGATGTGCGGGCGTCGGCCATCGGGTTTTGCAGGTTCAGCACGCGGTAATACAAATCTTTATCTTTCTTGATTTCCTTGTCAACCGGCATTTCCTGGAACGGCACAGCTACCTCACGTTGCGAACTGAAATTATCGTTGTTGAAGTATTTTTTGTTCACCGGCCACATATCAACCAAAACCAATCCAACCCACAAAACAATGGCGTATTGCGCTTTGATTTTGTTGTTCCAGTAGGCCCATAAACCGGCAGCAGCAAGCGCTACAAATATAAAGGTGCGGAACGCGTCGATACGCAAAGCCGATTTGCGGTCGGCAATCAACGCATCAACCAATTGTTGCGGCCAGCCCATTTTCAGGTATTGGGCATCGGTATTTCCGGAGAAACTTCCGGCCAACCCTGGTATGATGGCAAATATCAAGGCCAATCCTCCGGCAATTCCCGCCGAATATTTCAGCGCTTTCATAAATTCCTGAGAAGAAATTTTGCGTTGGTAAACCTCCTTTATTGCAAGTACTCCAAGCAAAGCCATTGCAAACTGTTGGATGACAATGATATTTTTGACATCGCGGAACTTGTTGTAACCCGGAAATAAATCGAGCATTAGGTTAGTCAGGATCGAGAAATTTTTACCCAGCGATAAGAGCAGCGAAACGACAAACACAGCAACCAGCCACCATTTGTCTTTACCTTTCACCACGAAAAGCCCGAATACAAAGAGAAAGCATAACACCGCTCCGAAATAGAATGGCGCTCCCGAAATAGGCTGACTGCCCCAATACATTGGCATCCCGCCTTCAACAATTTTTTTTGCTTTTTCGGCACCCTGCGCTTCTTCCAAAAATTTGTAAGTTTCAGAGCTGGTGGTCAATGGCTCGCTCATACCGCCACCTTTAAAGCGCGGAATGAAGGCGGTCATCGCTTCACCAAGGTCGTAGCTGTAGTCCAGAATGTAATCCTTATCAAGACCACTGGTTTTGTTTTCGTTATTGAGACTTAATTCCGACTGCCCGCGAATGGAGAATTTTCCGTATTCGTAGGTTGTGTATAATCTGGAGAAGTTGGTGCCAACCGCAATCAGTGCAGCAATAACGAGGAATCCGATGGTTTTGCCATAGTCGGCCAGCGTTTTTTCGCGAACGGCATAAATTAAATAGGTAATGCCCAAAATGAGCGCCAGAATAAATGCATAATACGTCATTTGCAGGTGGTTGGCACTCAGCATCAGCGAAAGGCCAATGGCGGTAATTATACTTCCGGCGATTTTGTTTTTATTGAAAGCCACAAGCATACCGGCAACCACAAGCGACGTATAAGTCAACGCATGTGCTTTGGTGAGGTGGCCGGTTACCATCACCACAAAGGTGAAGGTCATCATTCCATAGGCCAAACTGGCCGCAAAGGCCGCCCAAAGGCTGATGTCGAGCAAAAGACAAAGGATAAAAAAGAACGCAAAGCTGAACGTCAGAATCATTACCGGCTGCGAAATCGAGGTAATTGATTTTTGGATGGATGAAAGTATCTCGCCTGAATAAAGCGTCGATGTAAGGTAAGCAGGCATTCCGGAGAACATATTGTTCGACCAAAGCGCTTCCTTTCCGGTGGCATTGCGGTAATCAACAATTTCTTTCGACATGCCTTTAAACTGCGCCCCATCCGAGCTTTGCAGCTTTTTCCCTTCCAAAACAGGAGAGAAATAAACGACACTTATAACCAGAAACAACACGATTGCAAGGATATAAGGCCCTGATTTGCGAAGGAGATTTTTTGTATCCATAATATGAATTGGTGTAATTTGTAAATTCGTACTTTCGTGCGAGGCAAAAATAAACCTTTTTAGGTCAATTAATAAATTAAATGGGTGTAATTAAACGGCAAACAATCAAAGGCTCAATCTACTCCTACCTGGGTGTCGGCATTGGTTTTCTGGTTACCATCATTTCCATTAAACTGCTGACCACCGCACAAATTGGGCTTACCGCAATCTTTGTTGCCGTATCCGGAATTTACTCTCAGTTTTCAACACTTGGATTTACAAAAGTGATCGAGCGCCTGTTCCCCTATTTTCGCGACGAACAGAACAAACACAACGGCTTTGTATTTCTCACCCTGGTAGTTGGCCTCATTGGATTCCTGGTCTCGCTGGTTTCGTTCTTTTTCCTGAAATCGTACATCATTGCCAATTACCAATCGAAGTCGCCGCTGTTGGTCGAGTACATTTGGTTTTTAGTGCCACTTATTTTCTTTCGGATGTATGCCTTATTGCTCGATACCTACAACAAGATGCTGTTCGATGCTACTACTGGAACCATCCTGAACGACTTTGTGTACCGCGTAGGAAACCTCTTTTTGCTGGGGGCTTATTACCTGAAATGGATCGACTTTTCAATCTTTATCTGGGGATATATTTTCTTTTTAAGCCTTCCAGCCATTTACCTGACCGGACTTTTGATTTACCGGAAGCAATTTAATGTTGCGCCCAAATTACATTTTATAAGTCCAACTCTTCGGAAAGAAATGATTGGTCTTTCGGTTTTCGGCATAATTGGCGGAGTGAGCAGCATCGCGCTGAAACAGATTGACACCATTATGCTTGGCGCCTACACCGATTTATCCACTGCCGGAGTTTACTCCATTATTTTTTACTTCGGAACAGTGGTTTTGATACCCAGTGTGGCTTTAGGCAAAATCTCATCGACCATTATTGCCGACTCGTGGAAAAACAACGACCTGAAAACCATCGACGATATTTACTTTAAGAGCAGCATCAATCAGTTATTTTTCAGTTTGTTGCTTTTTATCCTGATTGCCGCCAACCTCGATAATATCATTCAGCTTTTGGGGCACAAATACCAGGGAACCGAGTGGGTGATTATTTTGGTTTCGCTAACCAGCCTGATTGTGGCATCCACCGGATCAAGCGTGCAAATTATCGGCACCTCGCACAAATACAAAATACAGACTTACTCGTTGGGTGTACTGGTTGCATTATCGGTTATTTTCTATGCCATCTTTATCCCGATACTTGGCATGATTGGTGCCGCACTCGGTTCATTGTTATCAATTTCAGGGGCATCGTTAATGCGGGTGTATTACCTCAAACGAAACATGAACCTATTTCCATACCGTGGAATTCATTTCAAATGTGTAGCAATTGGTATTGTAACTTTCGCATGGACAAAGCTGATTCCGGCCAATTCCAATTTCCTGATCGATTTGGTGCTACGTTGTTCTATAGTCTCCATCCTTTTCGTAGGACTAAGTTACTTCTTCCGTATTTCTGATGACTTTAACCACATGGCCGACAAGTTTCTGAAGCAAATCAGGCTAAAGAAATAGTTTAGCCACCGAATATCCCGGCGAGGCTGCTTAAAGTTCACACTTAATCCTGCCGTACAATCTTTACCTGCCAATACCCTGTTTAACAAATTCAGAATTTTATTCCGGTTATTTGTTGAACAGCCTGCCATTTAACAGGTTCTTGACACCAAACAAAGAAACCAAAACAAAACATCATCCTATATATCAAATAGATACAAAACAGTTTAATAGATTTTAATTTAAACGTAACTCATTTGTAAATAAACATTATTCATTCTGTAACCATTTAAAAGTTCCTTAGCCCCAAAATTACAGTTACAAGTACAAATCAGCTAACTAGTTATAGGAAAGCTGGGTTAATCGAAAAAAGGGTTTTAAATGGAACTAAAACAAATTGCGTTACTTGCCATTCTGCTTATTTTATCCTTGGCGGGTAAATCACAAACCGGGATAATTAAAGGAATTATTACCGATGCAAACACCAAAGAATCATTAATCGGGGCCACAGTTGTGATCCAGGGAACAACCAAAGGAGCATCAACCGATTTCGACGGAAATTACCAAATTGACAAAGTTAAAGCCGGAAGTTACAACCTCGTAATCTCCTACATTTCTTACGACAACCAGATTATTCGAGTGGATGTTTCTGAAGGAAAAGAAACCGTATTAAATATTGCTCTTAAGTCGGCAACTCTAAATATTGACGAAGTAAAAGTTACTGCAAAACGCCGCGATAATACCGAAGTTTCGATGATCTCGTCGATTAAATCGAGCAACCTGATTGTGAGCGGAATTACGGCTCAGCAAATTGGAAAATCGCAGGATAAGGATGCCGCTGAAGTTATTCGCCGCGTCCCGGGAATTACAATTACCGATGGCCGTTTTGTTATTGTCCGCGGATTGATCGAGCGCTACAACTCGGTGATGCTCAATGGATCGAGTGCTCCCAGCTTCGAGGCCGATAAACGTGCTTTTTCGTTCGATGCAATCCCCTCAGGAATGATCGACAATATATTAATTTACAAGAGTCCGGCTCCTGAACTGCCTGCCGATTTTGCCGGTGCTGCCATTAATGTGGAAACCAAAAGTAATGCCGACGAAAACAGCCTGGTGATTTCTTACGCTGGCAAATACGTTGAAAACACCACCTTCAGCAATAAATTTCAGACTTACGATGGCGGAAAAACCGACTGGCTGGGTTTTGACGACGGAACCCGCGACATCCCGAAAGGTGTTCCTTCGGCAACCGAATTCAAAGATTTATACAACTGGAAAAGCATCGACGACTATCTGGCAAAAACTACCGAACTGGTTAAAGTATCGAAGTTGTTCAACAATAATTGGGAAACGAAATCCAAATCGCCACTACCCGACCAAAACCTGTCGATTACGTCGCAACGCCGCTTCGTTTTGGGCAAAGTTTCATTGGGGAATATTTCGTCATTCTCTTACAACTCAAGTAGCGATTACACGAATGTGAAGCGCTTGCAATATGAAGATTATTCTTCGGAACAAAAGAAAATGATCAAGGCTTTCGACTTCCTCGATCAAAAATCGAAGGAATCGGTTAAACTGGGGTTCATCCACAACTGGAACTTGTTGTATGGCAACAACCAGAAGCTCGAATTCAGGAACCTGCTGAACCAGATGGGCAATAAAACGACCAATATCCGAAACGGCGTTAACTACTATAACATTGATACCATTCGCGCCTACGACCTTCGGTATGAAAGCCGATTTATCTATTCAGGTCAACTCGCAGGAGAACAACATTTTAACCACGACAAAACCAAGCTAAACTGGATGGCCGGATATGGCTACACCAAAAATTCGCAACCAGACAACCGCCGGTTGACTTACGTGCTGGATACCGACAGGGAAAGCAGTCGGCACGACCAGTATTTCCTGAGAATGCAAAATGTTCCGAATGCCTACCTGGGCGGACGTTTGTGGCTTAACCTGACCGAGAATATTTACAACTACAAGATCGATTTTGAGCACAATTTTAAGTTTTTAAATAGCAAAGCCAACTATACACTGAAAGCCGGGGGAGCTTACGAACAAAAAAAACGTTCGTTCAATCAACGGTTAATTGGAGCAGTGGCCTACAATAACCCTCCGGATATCTTCTATCAAACCCCTTCCAAAATTTTTGCGGAAGAAAACATCTTTATGGATCAAACAGCTCCTTATACCCAACATGGAATTACATATCGCGACAACACAGGCGCCAAAGACAGCTACGATGGCGAAGACCGGGTTCTGGCCGGGTACCTGGGGCTGAAAATTCCGATTACCCCGAAAGTTAATATCTATGGTGGGGTACGTGTCGAGAAATTCAAGCGAAACATCAGCAACTTCTACGAAAAAACAGGGAATACCGACAATCTTGATATAGTGCGCGATACGACCAACTTCTTCCCGTCGGTTAACCTCACCTACAACATCAACGATAAAAACCTGTTCCGATTCTCGTATGGAAAGACAACCAACCGGGCCGAGTTCCGCGAAATGTCGTTTCTCGACTACCAGGACTTTGATTTGTTTGCAATCATCCACGGGAACGACACGCTGAAAAGCGCTTACATAGACAATTACGACTTACGCTACGAGTGGTATCCTTCGCCTGGCGAAATTGTGTCGGTTGCCGCATTCTATAAAGACTTTAAAAATCCAATCGAAGTATTTCTTTACCCGGCAGGAACTGGTTACGATTATAAACCATTCAATACCGAAAAAGCTTACAGCATGGGTATTGAAATTGATGCCCGCAAGCAATTTACCGAATTTAAAGATGCCAGTGGGTTTCTCAATTACCTGAAAAACCTGACCGTGATTTTTAACACTTCGCTTATCAAAAGCGAGATTAACACTTCGCAACAAGGGTTTGCCAGAGATAAAAAACGCATTATGCAGGGCCAGTCGCCTTACATTATTAATCTCGGATTAAACTATGCCAGCGAACCTGCCAAATTCAGTATCGGAATAAACTACAACCGCTTGGGCAAGCGAATTGCCTATGTCGGAAACGCTCTGAACCCACATACCTGGGAACTGCCCCGAAATTCACTCGACTTAACTTTTCAGAAAGAACTCGGCAAACATGTGACTCTGAAGGCAGGTATCAAAGACATCCTGAATGAATCTATCCGCTTTACTCAATACTACGGCGAAAACGAAGATATTGAGGCCGATACATACAATTATCGCCCCAACCGAAGTTTCTCTGCCGGTATCGTAGTTAAGCTTTAAGCCATTAAAAATCAGAAAACAAACAATTCCTGAATATTAAAATTCAAATTATGAAGAAAACTTTACTTTCAATTATTGCAGCACTGTTTGTTGCTTTCGGAGCTTCGGCCCAAAGCATCACCGACAGCTTTTTCGATCATGTATCGTATGTAGGAGCTTTCGACGGTACTTACGATTGGACCAAAGGCTGGGCCGAATGGGATCCGGTAGCTAAAACGTATTCTGAAACTACTACAACTAAAGGTAATGGCCAGTTTGCTTATGCCACCGGCACGCACATCACTGCCAACGAAACCTGGAGCGGTGTGGTAAAGCTCGACGGTTGGGTATATGTTGACGAAGGTGCAACTTTAACAATCAACGCCGGAACCATTATTCGCGGTACCGAAAAAAGTGCCCTGATCATTCAGCGTGGTGGTAAAATCAACGCTGTTGGTACAAGCAGCAATCCGATTGTTTTCACATCGAACCAGGCTGCCGGACTGCGTGCACAAAGCAACTGGGGTGGCGTGGTTCTCTGCGGAAAAGCAACCAACAACCTTACCGGAGGCGTTGGAACAACCGAAGGTGGAATTACCGCTCAATATGGTGGAACTGACGATAACGACAATTCAGGAAAAATGCAATATGTGCGCATTGAATTTGCCGGCTACGAAATTGCTACCGGCTCTGAAATCAACGGGTTAACGCTTTGCTCGGTAGGTCGCGGTACTGTACTCGATCATATCCAGGTTTCGTATTCGGGCGACGACGCTTACGAATGGTTTGGCGGCACCGTGAATGCCAAATACCTGATTTCGTACAAAACTGAAGACGACGACTTTGATACCGACAACGGGTACAGAGGTATGGTACAGTACGGCGTTGCACTTCGCATCAACGACATCGTGGATACCGATGCTGCCAATACTTTTGAATCAGACAACGATGCCTCGGGAAGTACTGCTGAACCTTTCACTCATGGCGTTTTTAGCAATATCAGCGCTTTTGGTCCGGCTATTACAGCAACCAACCCGGCTACACTTCAGGCCAAACATGCCGACGGCTCGGCTATGCGTTTGCGCCGCAACACCCGCTTGCAAATCTACAACTCAATTTTCCTTGGAAATGGTAAAGGTTTGCGCATTGAGTCGGATGGTAGCCAAACAGCAGCCAACAGTGATTTGTTAACTGTTCAGAATTGTATTCTGGCTGGTGTACGCGGCGATAAATTTGTTCTGGATGCAACGGCAACAGTAATGACTGCCGCTACCATGGAAGCTTGGTTTAAAACAGCTTCGCGCCACAACTCGGTACTTGACGCCAACAGCGATGCAAAAATATCTGATCCGTATAATTACGCCGGCCCGAATTTCCAACCTGTTGCCGATTCACCTGCAAAAAATGCTTCGATTTGGTATAGCTCCACTTCAACAAATACAACAGTAGCTTCGATTGACAACAGTTTCTTCGACCACGTGAATTACGTTGGTGCATTCGACGGTACTTACGACTGGACTAAAGGTTGGGCCGAATGGGATCCGGTAGCAAAAACGTATTCTGAAACCACAACGACTAAAGGAAACGGACAATTCTCGTTTGCAACCGGAACACACATTACTGCCGACGAAACATGGAGCGGAGTGATTAAACTCGATGGTTGGGTATATGTTGATGCAGGCGCTACTTTAACCATCCAATCCGGAACAGTTATCCGAGGAACTGAAAAGAGTGCTTTGATCATTCAGCGCAGCGGTAAAATCAATGCCGTTGGAACAAGCAGCAATCCAATCGTTTTCACATCCAATCAAGCCGCAGGCTTACGCACAACCAGTAACTGGGGTGGAGTTGTTCTCTGCGGAAATGCAACAAACAATATTGCTGGCGGCGTTGGAACTGCCGAGGGAGGTATCACTGCACAATATGGTGGCACCGACGACAATGACAATTCAGGAAAATTGCAATATGTACGCATCGAATTTGCCGGTTACGAAATTGCCACGGGCTCTGAAATCAACGGGTTAACATTGTATTCGGTAGGTAAAGCTACCACAATTGACCACATCCAGGTTTCCTATTCAGGCGACGATGCTTTCGAATGGTTTGGCGGAACAGTAAATGCCAAATACCTTATTTCGTACAAAACCGAAGATGATGACTTTGATACCGACAACGGGTTCCGCGGAATGGTTCAATATGGTGTAGCTCTCCGCATCAACGATATTGTAGATACCGATGCTGCCAATACCTTCGAATCGGACAACGATGCTTCTGGAAGTACTTCTGAACCGTTTACTCACGGAGTTTTCAGTAACATCAGCTCATTTGGTCCGGCTATTACAGCCACTAATCCAGCCACACTTCAGGCTAAACATGCCGATGGTTCGGCCATGCGCTTGCGCCGCAATACCCGGTTGCAAATCTACAACTCTATTTTCCTGGGCAACGGGAAAGGCTTGCGAATTGAATCGGACGGTAGCCAAACAGCAGCAAACAACGACCAGCTAACTGTTCAGAACTGTATTCTGGCTGGGGTGCGTGGCGACAAGTTTATTCTGGATGCAAGTGCAAGCACAATGACTGCGGCTACAATGGAAGCCTGGTTTAAAGCAACTTCGCGCCACAACAAGGTGTTGGATGCCAACAGCGATGTCATAATCTCTGATCCATACAATTATGCAAGTCCGAATTTCCAACCGGCAGCCGATTCTCCTGCAAAAAATGCTTCGTACTGGTATAGCGGAACTCCAACAAATACAACCACTGCATCAATAAACAGCTCATTTTTCGATCATGTAAGTTACGTGGGCGCTTTCGATGGAACTACCAACTGGACAACTGGTTGGACGGAATGGGACCCGATAAACAAAACTTACGCTAACGCAACTGTAACAAAAGGGAACGGACAATTTGCTTTTGCAACCGGAACACACATTACAGCCAACGAAACCTGGAGCGGAGTGATCAAACTCGACGGATGGGTATATGTTGATGCAGGCGCTACTTTAACTATTCAAGCCGGAACAGTTATTCGAGGAACTGAAAAGAGTGCTTTGATTATTCAGCGCAGTGGTAAAATTAATGCCGTTGGAACAAGCTCCAATCCGATTGTATTTACCTCGAACCAGGCAGCTGGATTGCGTACAACCAGTAACTGGGGTGGCGTGGTTCTCTGCGGAAACGCAACCAACAACATCGCTGGCGGCGTGGGAACTGCCGAGGGTGGCATCACTGCTCAATATGGTGGAAGCGACGACACCGATAACTCAGGAACATTACAATATGCACGCATCGAATTTGCAGGCTACGAAATTGCAACAGGCTCCGAAATCAACGGACTGACATTGTGCTCAGTTGGTAACGGAACTACAATAGATCACATTCAGGTTTCCTATTCGGGCGACGATGCTTTCGAATGGTTTGGCGGAACTGTAAATGCCAAATACCTGATTTCGTACAAAACTGAAGACGATGATTTTGATACCGACAACGGCTATCGCGGAATGGTTCAGTTCGGTATCGCCTTACGCACAAACGACATTGTTGACACAGATGCAGCCAACACTTTTGAATCGGACAACGACGCTTCGGGAAGTACCGCCGAGCCTTTCACCCATGCTATTTTCAGCAATATTAGTGCATTTGGTCCGGCAATTACCGCCACCAATCCGGCAACACTTCAGGCTAAACACGCCGATGGTTCAGCTATGCGTTTGCGCCGGAATACCCGCTTGCAGATTTACAACACAGCTTTCCTCGGCTGGGGCAAAGGACTTCGTTTGGAATCGGATGGTAGCCAAACAGCAGCTGGAACCGACGCCTTAACTGTTCAGAACTGTATTCTGGCCGGAACCCGTGGCGACAATTTCATTCAGGATCCAAGTGCTACAGTTATGACTGCCGCCACCATGGAAACCTGGTTTAAAGCAGCTAACCGCCACAATAAAGTATTGGCAAACAATACCGACGTGAAGATTGCAGATCCGTTTAATTTTACAAACCCTAATTTCCAACCCGCAACCGATTCTCCGGTTCAAAAAGCTTCTTATTGGTTTGTAACAGGTGTAGAACCGGTAATTGCAACAGAAGCAAACCTGAAAAGCTATCCAAACCCATTTTCAGGAGAAACGACGTTGGAATTAAAGCTTGAAGAATCGGCTTATACTAAAATTGTTGTTTTAGATATTTCCGGGCGTGTAGTTGCCAATCTCCAGGACGGAAAGCTAAGCGAAGGCTCGTACCAGTTCACCTTTAATGCAACGAGCTTACCTAAAGGTGTTTACCTGGCAAAAGTTACTTCCGGAAATACTCAAAAGACAATTAAAATGCTTTCGTTCTGATCGATATAGTTAATGGTAATACTCAAAGCATCATCGGCCTCTTGTGCTGATGATGCTCTTTTTAAAATACACACAAATTTCTTCCATGTTCAGAAGAAATTGAATACAGAATCGTAAAATGAAGAAACTAGGTTTTTTAGTTATTTTTCTGATCAGCTTTTTTGCTTCGACAGCACAAGCCCAGGACTTAAAGGAAATAAACGGCAAATATTACGCCGATACCGTTGCCTATACCGGTAAGTACGTAGTTCGATATCCTAACGGAAATATAAAAATTGAAATGAACCTGCTGAAAGGTCTGAAAAACGGAACTGTGAACGTTTATTTCGAAAACGGACAAATTAACGAAGTACGGTCGTACAAAAACAATTTGATGCATGGGTCGTGGATCACTTACAACGAACAAAAAGTGCTGATTGGCTTAGCCAATTACAAAGACGGCTTAAAGCACGGGACCTGGATGATTTGGGACGCCAGCGGCAACCTTTTGTACGAGTTGCATTACGACATGGGCGAAAAAATAGGCATCTGGCGTAATTTTGGCAAAAACGGCGAAATTATCAGCGAACGCGAATATCCCGAAAAATCGAAGAACAAGTAGAATTTCCATTGTCCTGTTTCAACCTGATTTGTAGTTCCCCGGCCAATTTTGTCCTGAATTTAACTAAAATGTAACCAAACTGCCTTTTAAAACCAGGCGGTGTAATTTTTTATTAATCGGAGCTTAATCGTGTTGTAAACATTGCAGAATACTTTTGGATTGTCGATTACGAAATTTTGAACAAAAAAAAAATAAGATCATGAAAAAAGTAATTCTATCAGTTTTCATCGTTTGCTCAACGCTTATGGTTTTTGCTGAAAAAACCGATTCGAAAGCGGAGACAAAATCTGATGCAGCGATTTGCTCGTTAAGCGGCAATATTATTGATGAAACTTCGGGTGAAGCTTTGGTTGGCGTTGAAGTAAAAGTTGAAGGGTTGGACATTAAAACCTACACCGATTTCGACGGTCATTTTGTAATTAACAACCTCAAATCAGGCGATTGCAAACTGATTGCCAGCTACACGTCGTACAACAAAGCTGAGAAAAACTTCAAAGTCGATCCGAATAGTAATAAAGTAAAAATTGAACTTCAGGCTTCAAAATAATATTATTTAAGCAAGTTGTTTTTTTCGATTAAAACCTATCCCTTCTTTAGAGAAAGAAGGGATTTTTTTTTTGACTGGTCGTATTTATTTACTGAAAGGGCATTTTCGGGCGCTTACCCAACCTGGATGAAATCGATACCCCCGGAAACAGCCCCAATGCACACAGTCATCCGCAATGCCGAATTACTGGAGATTAAGCTGTTCGGCCAACAGAAGAAACTAATTGCAGGTGCCAATTAAAAAAATAGATATATTTTCTGCGTTTGTATATTTTTTATACTTTTGCAAAACTTTTTTCAGGCAATGAACAGTCAATCATTCTATAACATTGCATTCAGAGGTCTTTCTCAGGGAAAGCATACTTTTGAATATGAAGTTGGCACCAAATTCTTTTCGGAGTTTGATGGCGGAGTTGTCGAAGAAGGTGATGTAAATGTTTGCCTGACACTCGAAAAGCAAAGTGCATTAATGATCCTTACCTTTGATTTTGAAGGTAAAGTCAGTGTTCAATGCGACAGGTGTCTTGAAATATACGACCAGCCAATCGAAGGTTCGGATCAGGTTTTTGTAAAATTTGGCGAGAAAGAATTTGAAGATGGCGACGAAGTAATTTGGGTTGGGGCAAACGACAACCAGTTAAATGTAGCTCAACTAATTTATGAGTTTATTTGTTTAGCTGTTCCAATTAAGCGGATTCATCCTGTTGATAAAAACGGGAATTCAACTTGTGATCCGGAGATGATTGAGAAGCTCGACAAGTATATCATTAAAAATGAGGGAGAAACAAACCCCTTATGGAATGATCTGAAAAAATTATTAAATAACGAATAAAGACAAGGTAAAATGGCACATCCAAAACACAGGGTATCAAAAACCCGCAGAGACAAAAGAAGAACGCATTATAAAGCAACTCCCGCAACTCTGGCAACATGTTCAAATTGCGGAGCTACTGTTAAATACCACACTGTATGCCCAGAATGCGGTTATTACAGAGGTAAATTAGCAATCGAAAAAGACGTTACTGTATAAACAGTTTTTTGATCAGAAGAGCCCGATTTTTCCGATCTTTTTACATCTTTTTTTTGTAACATTCGAACAATTTAATTGTTTGTTTTAAAAGGAGTTAGGTAAACTTTTTTACCTAATTTTTTTTTGCCGTTCGAATTTTTCATTCTAACTTGCGCCACAATAATTTTCAGGAATTATAGTTCAATTGTTAATCTTGAGAATACTTGAGATTAAACTTTTATTTGTCTAAAAATAATTAATTATGAGCAAATTACGTGCTGCGATAACAGGGATAGGAGCTTTTTTGCCTGAATACAGGCTAACAAACACGGAATTGAGCACCTGGGTTGAAACCTCTGACGAATGGATTATGCAGCGAATTGGTATTAAAGAACGCCGGATATTAAAGGAAGAAGGTTTAGCCACATCGGATATGGGAACCGCTGCGGTGAAACAGCTTCTTGAAAAAACCGGAACCAAGCCTGAAGAAATAGAACTTTTGATTTGCGCCACCATAACTTCAGATAACCCGCTACCCGCTTCGGCAAATAAAATAACTTACAAAGCAGGGCTGGTTAATGCCTGGAGCTTCGACCTTAACGCGGCATGTTCCGGATTTATTTATGCACTTACAACCGGGGCAAAATTTGTTGAAAGCGGACAATATAAAAAAGTTATTGTTCTAGGCGCCGATATGATGTCGTCGATAACCAATTATAAAGACCGCACGACCTGCCCGCTTTTTGGCGATGGAGCAGCGGCGGTATTACTGGAGCCTACAACCGAAGATATTGGTGTAATCGATCATATCAACCGGGTTGACGGAGCCGGAAGCCAGTACTTACAGATGAAGGCCGGAGGTTCTCTTCGCCCGGCCTCGAACGAGACTGTTTATAACGACGAACATTTTGTATATCAGGAAGGTCAAACCGTATTTAAATACGCCGTTTCGAATATGGCCGATGTTGCTGTTGAAATGATGGAAAAACACAGCCTCACTGAAAATGACCTGGCCTGGTTTGTACCTCACCAGGCCAACATGCGCATTATTGATGCGGTAGGTCGCAGAATGGGTATTGACAAGGAAAGGGTAATGGTCAATATTCAGAAATACGGAAATACCACAGCGGCAACCATACCATTATGCCTGTACGATTACGAAAGCCAGCTTAAAAAAGGAGATAATATTATTTTAGCCGCCTTTGGGGCTGGTTTTACCTGGGGAAGCGTTTACCTTAAATGGGCTTACGATCCAAAATAAACCAAATTAACAAACATAAATACAACAAACATGGAAAAGCTTATTGTTAGAAGTCACGAGGAGTTTGAGAAACTGGTTGGGCAAGAACTGGGGATATCGGAATATTTAACTGTAACTCAGGACCAAATCAATAAGTTTGCTGATGCGACATTCGATCACCAGTGGATACATATCGACGAAGAACGTGCAAAAACCGAAAGCGCCTTTGGAAGCACCATTGCACACGGCTATCTTACCCTTTCGCTTTTGCCTTACATGTGGGATCAGATCATCCAGGTCGAGAACATCAGGATGTTGGTAAATTATGGCATCGATAATTTCAGGTTCAACCAGCCAGTAAAAGTAAACAGTAGTATCAGGACACGTGTTGTTCTAAAATCGGTAGCGAACCTACGGGGAATTACAAAGATTCAGTTAGATATTTGTATGGAGATAGAAGGCAACAGAAAACCAGCCTTCGAAGGAGTAATGACCTTCCTTTATCATTTTATTTAATATCCAAACCCAATATAGTAATGAAAACGCGCTCTGGTTCAGAGCGCGTTTTTTGCATTTCTTCGCCTAGTTTTTACCCTACAATTAGCGATCTTATCAATGCTTTTGTATATTTGGGAACCATTCAGAAAAAATGATACAATGGCAAAAGAAAACAATGAATTTAATCTTCAAATCATTAATTTGATTGCGAAAGGAACCCAGATTACCGGAGATATTGCATCAGACGGCGATTTTAGGGTTGACGGCGAAATATCGGGAAACCTCGAAATAAAAGGCCGTCTGGTGATAGGACCCACCGGGAAAGTTGATGGGGAAATCAGCTGCAAGAGTAGCGAAATTGCCGGGATATTTAATGGAAAAATTACAGTTTCAGATTTACTTTCGTTGAAAGCTTCGTCGAAAATTACCGGAGATATCTTAACCGGGAAACTATCAATCGAACCAGGAGCATACTTTAAAGGGAATTGTGCCATGAGCGATGACCCGTCATAACAATGAACCCAAAGCTGGAAAAACCCAAGAAAAAATTTGACGATTTTATACGCTATTCCAACCTTGCATTTGAAATGTTCGCAATTATTGGAGTCGGAACATGGCTCGGATGGTTTATCGACAATTGGCTTGAATTAAAATTTCCTGTTTTCATACTAATTTGTATGACGTGTGCCGTAATTGGCGCAATATTTTATGCCATCCGTAAGTTTTTATAATTCAGTTTAACTCATATCCCATGAAACTGTTTTTCATCAAATCAACGATTTTGACTGTTATTGTTTTTACAATCGGGTTAATTCTCTATTCCAGCGTTTTAAAGCCTTACTACCATTATATCGCACTTTTTATTTTACTTTTCTTCTATCTTTCAACGAACCTTGTTCACGCCTATTTGTTGAGAATTGCCGTTAATTCAGGAAAAAGGTTTACATCAAAATACATGGCTGTTAATTTCATTAAAATGTTCGCCTACCTGCTGCTTGCAGTAGTAATTTCGTTTTCGATGAAAGAACACGCTAAAATAATACTGGCAAATTTCCTCGTCGGGTATGTTATCTTCTCTGCATTCGAAGTAGCGCAGATCTCGAAATTTGTCAGGCAAAAAAAAGAATGACTTGAATGACATCTAATCGCATAAAAATTTAAATTTGTTGACTTCTGAAATACACTGAGACGAAATGATACGAAATATACAAGCCCTATTACTAATCCTAATTGTGCTTTTTACCCAACAAGTTGCTTTTGCCGAGGAGGGAGTAACCCCTGCAAATGACACATCTCATTCTGAAGAATTTAATGCTGGTAAATTTGTAATCGAACACGTTTCCGATGCTTTTGAATGGCACATACTTACTGTTGGCGAAACACATGTAAGCGTGCCATTGCCCGTAATTTTATACTCTTCAACCAAAGGCTGGAATATTTTCATGTCCTCAAAATTTCATCACGGGCACGAAACTTACAATGGTTTCAGAATTGAAAATGAAGGCAAAAACGAAGGCAAAATTGTTGAGGTAAACGAACAGGGCGAAGTTACCGGGCTCCCGATCGATCTTTCGATCACAAAAACGGTAGCAGGTATCATGGTAAGTGTGGTTATTCTCCTGCTCATTTTCCTGAATATTGCCAAATCGGCAAAGAAGAATGCAGGCAAAGCCCCGTCAGGGATGCAGAACTTGTTCGAACCGGTTATTTTGTTTGTGCGCGACGATGTTGCACGCCCTGCCATTGGCGAACACCGGTACGAAAAATTCATGCCGTACCTGCTCACGTTGTTCTTTTTTATACTGATTAACAATCTCTTGGGATTGATTCCCATCTTTCCGTTTGGTGCCAATGTTACCGGAAATATTGCAGTAACAATGGTTCTGGCCTTATTTACCTTTTTTGTTACAACATTCAATACAAATAAACATTACTGGAAAGAAATATACAATCCGGAAGTGCCCTGGTGGCTGAAATTCCCGATTCCATTGATGCCTATCGTTGAATTGACCGGAGTTATCACCAAGCCGGTGGTATTGATGGTTCGTCTCTTTGCCAACATGCTGGCTGGTCACTTAATTGTAACCGTATTTGTGAGCCTGATATTTATCTTCGCCAGATTGATGGGAGGACCTGCCGGATACGGAGTCTCGATTGTTTCAATCGCATTCTCGGTATTCATGGTATTGCTCGACGTTTTGGTCTCGTTCATCCAGGCATATGTTTTCACTCTATTGTCAGCCCTCTATTTTGGGATGGCCAAACCCGAACATCATCATTAGTCTTTTATATACTAACATTTATTATTATGACTGCATTATTAATTCTTTTAGCTGAAGTAGCTCTCGGAAAACTGGGAGCAGCCATCGGTGCAGGTTTAGCAGCTATTGGCGCAGGTATTGGCATCGGTAAGATTGGTGCCAGCGCTATGGAAGCCATTGCCCGGCAGCCTGAAGCAGTAGGCGATATTCGTTCGAATATGATCGTATCGGCAGCTTTGATAGAAGGTGTTGCCTTCTTTGCTGTAATCGTCTGCGTTTTGGCTATTTTCATTGCCTAAGAAACTTTGTCTTGCAATCCACTCCCGGGGTTGCCGGGAGCAAGGATTGCCATTAACCAACAAAAAAAACAACCATGGGATTTGTAACTCCTGATTACGGAACAATATTTTGGATGGTCATTATTTTCGGGATTGTGCTTTTTATCCTGAAAAAATTTGCGTGGGGTCCGATATTGAAAGCATTAAAAGATCGGGAACATTCGATTGCTGATGCCTTAAATTCAGCAGAAAAAGCCCGTAAAGAAGTAGCCGGATTAAAAGCTGCCAACGACCAGATTCTGAGCGAAGCCAGAAGGGAAAAAGATATCATCCTGAAAGAAGCGCGTGATATTAAAGACAAAATCATTGCTGATGCAAAAACACAGGCCAATGCCGAAGCTCTAAAAAGCATCGAATACGCCAAACAGCAGATTGAAGCCGAAAAAACAGCAGCAATCAACGATATCAAACAGCAAGTTGCCGAGCTTTCTGTAGTTATTGCAGAAAAGATAATTAAAAAGCAAATTGAAAATCCTCAGAATCAGGAAGCATTGATTCAGGATATGTTGAAAGACCTGAAGCTGAATTAAACGTATGGATCACAGTAAAATAAACGTTCGGTATGCCAAAGCTTTTTTTGGTCTGGCTAAGGATAAAAACCTAACCCTCGACCTAAGAAAAGATGCCGCATTAATTCTGTCGGTTTGCGAAACCAGCAGCGATTTTAACCGGCTTATTCAAAGTCCGGTTTTAAAAACTTCGCAAAAAATTGATGTAATAAAGCGCATTTTCACCGGGCATGTACACGAATTATCATTGAATTTCCTGACACTAATCGCTGGTAACAAGCGGGAAAGCTTCATCCCCGGAATTTTCAGGAATCTGGAAGATTTATACCGTGGAGAGGAAGGAATTAAGTCGGCGATATTTACGAGTGCGCAACCGGTAAGCGAATCGCTGATCGAAGAAATCAGGAAAATACTGGAAACTCAGTTCAATGCAAAAGTAGAATTGAGCCAAAAAGTTGACACTAACCTGATAGGCGGATTTGTGTTACGAGTTGACGACAAGCAATACGACGCCAGCCTATCGACACAATTGAAGAAAATAAGAGAGCAATTGCTACATACAGAGTTGAAATAGAATAACGATAGAATAAAACTGAAATACAATGGCAAATATAAAACCTGCTGAAGTTTCGGAAATACTCAGACAACAACTCGAAGGCTTTAAAAGCCAGGCCGAATTGGAGGAAGTTGGTACCGTGCTTCAGGTTGGAGATGGAATTGCACGCATTTACGGCCTTTCAAATGTCCAGTCGAACGAAATGATTGAATTCGATTCAGGAGTAAAAGGCATTGTGCTCAACCTTGAAGAAGACAATGTGGGCGCTGTAATTCTTGGCTTGACCAAAGAAATAAAAGAAGGCGACACGGTGAAGCGCCTTCGTCGAACAGCTTCGATTGAAGTTGGCGAAGGTCTTTTAGGCCGCGTTATCAATACACTGGGCGAACCAATTGATGGCAAAGGGGTTGTAACCGGTGAAAAATACACGTTACCGCTTGAACGAAAAGCCCCGGGCGTAATTTTCAGGCAACCAGTTACTCAACCGCTCCAAACCGGGCTAAAAGCCATTGACGCCATGATTCCGATTGGTCGCGGACAACGCGAGTTGATTATTGGCGACCGCCAAACAGGTAAAACTGCGGTAGCGATTGATACAATTATCAATCAGCGCGAAAACTTCGACGCCGGGAAGCCGGTATATTGCATTTATGTTGCTATCGGGCAAAAAGGATCGACAGTGGCCAACCTTGCGCACACGCTTGAAAAACACGGAGCAATGGCATACACAGTCATTGTTTCGGCTACAGCTTCCGATCCGGCAGCGCTCCAATATTATGCGCCTTATGCCGGTGCGGCCATTGGCGAGTATTTCCGCGATACGGGTCGTGATGCCTTGATTATTTACGACGACCTTTCGAAACAGGCAGTTTCGTACCGCGAAGTTTCGTTGCTGCTCCGTCGGCCACCAGGCCGCGAAGCTTATCCGGGCGACGTGTTCTACCTGCACTCACGCCTGCTCGAACGAGCAGCAAAAATCACCGCTTCGAACGAAATTGCTGCCCAAATGAACGACTTGCCCGAGTGTTTAAAAGATAAAATTAAAGGTGGAGGCTCGCTAACAGCCCTTCCAATCATCGAAACGCAGGCTGGCGACGTTTCGGCATACATCCCAACCAACGTTATCTCAATTACCGATGGACAGATTTTCCTCGAGTCGAACCTGTTTAACTCTGGTGTTCGCCCGGCAATTAACGTAGGTATTTCTGTTTCGCGCGTTGGTGGAAATGCCCAAATTAAACCAATGAAAAAAATCGCCGGAACCCTGAAACTCGACCAGGCACAGTTCCGCGAACTGGAAGCATTCTCGAAATTTGGGTCCGACCTCGATGCTGCAACCATGCGTGTTCTGGATAAAGGCCGCAAAAACGTTGAAATATTGAAGCAGCCACAATATGCCCCAATGAAAATCGAGCACCAGATTGCCATTATTTATTGTGGCGCGAAAGAATTGCTCCGCGATGTTCCGGTTGAAAAAGTGAAATTGTTCGAGCGCGATTTCCTTGAATTAATGGAAATGCAGTATCGTGCAACACTCGACCAGCTAAAAGCCGGAGTTTTAACCGACAAGGAAACCGATGTTATAGAAAAAGCTGCTGCCGAAGTTGCTGAAAGATATTCAGAATAAAACCGACAGACAGATAATTATTATTCCAGCGAGATGGCCAATTTAAAAGAAATACGAACCCGAATCACTTCGGTAAAAACAACGAAGCAGGTTACCAGCGCCATGAAAATGGTTTCGGCTGCAAAACTGAAAAAGGCCCAGGATGCCATTTTACAAATTCGGCCTTATGCTGAAAAACTATCGGAACTGCTTTCTTCACTGGGAACAGCCCTCGATAAAAATGCCGACTCGGTTTATACCACCCAACGGGCCCCTGAAAAAATACTGATTGTTTTAATTAGTTCGAACAGAGGTCTTTGCGGGGGATTCAATTCGTATATAGCAAAGAAATCGATTTCATTAGCGAAAACAACTTACAGCAAACAGTTCAATGCCGGGAATATCGATTTCCTGGTTATTGGCAAACAGGGTGGAAAAATTCTGAGGTCATACCGAATTGAAATTCAGGAAGAAAAAAACGAGTTGTTTGAAAATCTCGATTTTGATCATGTATCCGCCGAAGTTCAGTTGATTATGGACGATTTCGTATCCGGAAAATATGATCGGGTGGAGTTGGTTTACAACAAATTCATCAATGCGGCTACCCAGGAACAGGTAACTGAACAGTTTTTGCCGGTTCTGCCAGCTGTTTCGGACAAGAAGAAGCGAAGCAATACCGATTATATTTTCGAGCCATCGGTTGAGCAAATCGTTGAAGAAATGATTCCCCGGTCGTTAAAAATTCAGTTTTACAAAGCATTGCTCGATTCACATGCAGCCGAACATGGCGCCCGAATGACCGCTATGCACAAAGCAACCGACAATGCCACTGAGTTGATTAACGAGCTGACCCTGAACTTCAACAAAGCACGTCAAACCGCTATTACAAATGCAATCCTGGAAGTGACCAACGGCGCCGAAGCGCTTAACGGATAAAGATAAAGCAAACTATTTTTCGATATAAAAAATGCCATCTTCTTTCGCTGGAGGATGGCATTTTTCGTTGGACTAAAGCTTAATGACTCGTCGAATCCGCTTATTAAAACCAACAAGCTCGGTATATCCAACCTTCGATAGTAAGGCAAGCGCCGAGTCGTAATGCCGTGCGATTTGCTCCGTGCGATGCGCATCAGAACTTATCGTAACCGGAATGTGATGTGCAAAACACATTTCAAGCAGATGCGGTGACGGGGTAAATTCGGCGCAAGGTCTGTCAAGTCCGCCGGTATTGAGTTCTACAACAAGGTTGTTAGCTTTGATTATTCTCATCGTTTCATCAAATAAAGTGTCCTGATTGGATTCCGGATAAACCCTGAATTTTTTGATGATATCGATATGGCCGATAATGTCAAAAAGCCCTGATTTTGCAGCTTGTTGTACCAGCGTGAAGTACTTTTCGTATAAAACATCATTCGACCATTTTCCGTAGAGCGATTGATCCATATCGAAATTCCAGTCGCCAATGAAATGAATGGAACCAATAATATAATCGAACGGGATTGTGGAAATTAAATCCTGTATCTGGCTCTCATATTCAGGAAAATAATCGATTTCGATACCAAAGCGAATGTTTATCCGGTCGCCATATTTTTCTTTTACATCCTGAATTTGGCTAATCATCACCGGGATATCAATCAAGCTCATCGACCAATCGACAGGTTTTAAGCATAAATGATCGGTAAACCCAATTTCATCCAGTCCTTTATCAATGGCAGCCAAGGCCATTTCCTCATAGGTATTTCTTCCATCCGAAAGGATCGAATGCATGTGATAATCAACCAGTCCGACCATCGCTTTATTTTATTACATGTATTTTTATATTCCGGTACTGGGTTAACCCACCGTGATCCTGAAGGCCAATGTTTCCTTTCTTCGCCAGTCCATAATAAGGATAATCCTTCCATTTGCCGTTTTCTTTATGCTTATACCAATCGGCATCCCACAACTGATAATCAACCACTTTCACTCCATTCAGGAAATGCTCAACATGAGTGCCATTTACTACAATCAGCGTTTGGTTCCATTCGGTTATTGGCTTTACCTCGCCTCCCTGCGGCGGGTTCATTCCGTAATTTGCTCCCGAATACTGATCGTCGTGCAATTTGTCGGGCCAGCCTTTATCGTCAATCAGCTGGTATTCAATTCCTGATTCGTAAATTGCTTTGCCAACCTTTTCGTTTACATGGTAAAAAACGCCGCTGTTACTGCGTGGCGAAATTTTCCATTCCAGGAACAATTCAAAATTCTGAAATCTCTCTTTGGTAACAATATCACCGCCATGAACACTGCCTTCGCCCGAGTTATTCAGCACCCCGTCGATAACTTTCCAACCGGTAATTTCTCCTCCCTGGAATTTCTTCCATCCCGAGAAATCTTTCCCGTTAAAAAGAAGTTTCCAACCATCCTTTTTCTCTTTTTCGGTAAGCGTATTTAGCTGTGAATTTTGGGCATTTGCCAAAACAGCAAATGACAGAAGTAAAATAAACGTAGCTATCTTATTCATTATTTGTTGATTAGGTTCGTAATTTATGCAAGCTGGTGTAAGGCACGAATTTAGGAAATTAATGGAATGAATTGCATGAGACTATTCAATTTCGAGAAAATGATTCATACGATCAAACTCGTGTTTCATAAGCTGATAGCCATGATCGTACAAGGCAATTCTTCTTTCCAGACTCTTTTCAGTCCTTCCGACCCGATAATCAGGCGAGGGTGCAAGAATAAAGATACGTCCTTCACGCTCCATCCTTTCACAATATTCGAGTGTTTTGTTGTACGATTCGTTTCGGGCTAAAAGTGTTTGTAAAAACTTAGGATATTTCCTGAAGGCCATTTCAAAAATCTTGGTTCCCTTCATTTCGTCCTTACGGTAACCTCTGGGCCGGGTTAACACAACAATCGCTTTGGCATGTTTTTGCAACGCAAAATCAACCGGAATCGAATCCGAAACCCCACCATCGAAATATAAGGCTCCATCCACGTCAACCGGCCTCGAAAGCAGCGGAATACTTGATGACGCAATCAGCACCCTATCAACGCCCAAACGGCTCATATCCTCCTTTGTAAAGGCGCAGGTTTCGCCGGTTTCAAGCGACGTGGTCAACACATCAAGTTCAACCTGATTTTCAAAAAAGGTACGCTCATCAAACGGAACCAGCCGCTGTGGTATTTCTTCAAAAACAAATTTCATATTGAAATACGAACCGGTAGTAAATAAATGCCGGAAGCCCATGTACCGCTTGTCCGAAGGCATCTCAACATTCACAACCCGGTTGCGGCCTCTTTGTTTCGAGATGTATGAAGCCCCAACACAAGCGCCAGCCGAAACTCCCACTACCCTATCGAACCAAAATTGTTTTTCAAGCAAATATTCCAGAACCCCGCTTGTAAAAGCACCCCGTAAGCCACCACCTTCAAGGACTAAACATGTATCTCTCATGACAGTTTACAATAAAATGTAAAAATAACGAATAAACAAACCCGATAGACCAAACAGAAACAGAAAGAATCAAATTATATAATTAATTAAATATAAATACATTACACGAGGACACCAAAAATAATAATGAACTATGGTTCAAAATAATTGCAAGAACACTTGCATAATGAACACACGTTCATTATTTTTGACTCAAAATTTAATAGTTTAAAACTTGTGAAAAGAATGAAACCTCTTGTTGTAAAGATTCTTCTTATTTTCCCTTTGGTTTGCTTTGCTTTTTACTTTCTAATGGCATTGATTGGATGTATTGCCAGGATATTTCGTTGCGGAACCGATTTTTATTGTGGTTCGTTCTGTCTTATTGGCAAAATACTGGGAGCAGCTGGTATAATTCTGCTTTTCTTTAGTATTTTACCAGATATTAAAGCATTTTTAAATATCCAGCAACATGCCTCGCCCGAGAAAGACCAGAAACATTAGCAATCCTCCTATGATGCAGGGCTTTAAGCCATTTGGCTTACCTCTTTGCAAACTGGAAAGTGTACAATTGACTTATGAAGAATACGAAAGTATCAGGTTGGTAAATTACGAATTGTTGCCGCAAGATCAGGCAGCCGAAAAGATGAACGTTTCGAGACCAACATTCACCCGTATTTACAACAAGGCTCTATTAACAATTGGAACTGCATTTGTTGAAGGAAAAGCCATTTTAATTGAAGGTGGAGATTATAGCCTTGACAAAGAATGGTTCAGGTGTAAGAAGTGTCACAAATTGATCGAGGGACTTGACAACCACGTAAAATGTGCCAATTGCGATATTTTTGGCCAGGATGAATTGATACTCCTGAATAAGGAACAAAAAGAATAAAAATGCCGAGAATGGATAAAACCGGGCCCGAAGGAGAGGGCTGTGCTACCGGAAGAAAACTAGGATTCTGCCGAAACACTGATAATGAGGAAATTGAAAAGAGTGTTCTTGGAATTGGATTAGGAAAAAGATTTCATGCTTCAAACAAGATTTGCTCAGGAAAAGGTAAGCGACTTAAATATTTTCAGGATAAAAAACTATGACTACTCAAATGAAAATTGCCGTCCCGGTAAAAGCCGACGGCCAAATCGACAATCATTTCGGACACTGCGAATCGTACAGAGTTTTTGCTGTAACCGATGAAAATCACGTTTCGGAAATTGACGAAATAAAATCGACCCAGGTATGCGGGTGCAAATCGAACATCGCGGGAGTATTGGCCTCCAACGGAGTTTCAGTGCTTCTGGCTGGCGGAATTGGTAACGGAGCCATCAACGTTTTGCACAAGGCCGGAATTACAGTGATTCGGGGATGCGAAGGGAATGCAGCAGAAGTGGTTAAACAATATGCCGCCGGAAGAATTATCGACAGCGGCGAAGTGTGCCATCATCACGGCGAAGACCATGTTTGTTCGCACTAAAAGCTCCTTGATAACATCTTATTAAGGAACAGATTTACATGCACTTTTATCGTTCGGCTACAACCATGCTAAAGTTGCCGGGAAACCGATGCCAACTAAAATAATATCCTTTCAACCAAACGAATACTCCTCGCCTTTCAAGAAAAAGTAAAGCTTGCCAAAACCGAAGCAAAGTGCAACTCAACCCGTTTTTATCGAGATTCTAAATTCCGGCCCTGGTAATTTAAACTTGTTTTACCAGGGTTTTTAGCCTGTTGTATTCGGGTTTAGACTAAAAAATCTTATTTTTGGGCAAAGTTGAGCAGGAATGGCAGATCAGAAACTAAGTTTACAACAAAAGTTATTACAAAAACTTTCTCCGCAGCAAATACAAGTTATTAAGCTGCTCGAAATTCCTGCGATTCAGCTTGAACAACGCATCAAAAGTGAACTTGAAGAAAACCCGATACTTGAACTCATCGAAAACGATGATTCGAGCGAAAGTTACGATGATACTGAATCGACGTCGGACGACTCACCGCAAAACGACGAGTTTTCGCTTGAAGATTACCTGAACGAAGAAGATATTCCGAATTACAGGCTAAATGCCAACAATTATTCGAAAGACGATAAACTGGTTGAAATGCCATATTCTTCAGGACTAAGCTTTCACGATTCTTTAATCGAACAACTTGGTCTCACCAGCCTGAACGAAGAAGAAGAGAAAATTGCGGAATACATCATCGGCAACATTGATGAAGATGGTTACCTCCGTCGCGACTTGTTGTCAATTTCCGACGATCTGGCCTTTCACTTAAACATTGACGTCAAAATCGAAGACCTGGAGCGCTATCTCGATGTCATTCAGGATTTTGATCCGCCAGGAGTTGGCGCCCGCGATTTGCAGGAGTGTCTTTTATTGCAAATCCTGCGCAAAAAAGGTAAAGATGCAACATGTCTGGCTTCAAAAATTATCCAGTATAATTTTGAAGAGTTTACCAGGAAACACTACGATAAAATTCAGCGGAAGTACGAAATAACCGATGAAGAGCTGAAAGACGCCATTGATGAGATTTTAAAGCTGAATCCCAAACCGGGAAGCTCGTACAGCAACCCCATGACCAAGACCAACCAGGTGATTGTGCCTGATTTTCTGCTCGATAATGTTGATGGAGAACTTATTCTTACGCTCAATCAAAAAAATGTACCGGAGTTGCAACTGAGCTCAACTTATCTCGATTTGATGAGATCGTACTCATCAAATAAAGGTGGGGCAACCAAAGACCAGAAAGATGCCATCATGTTCATGAAGCAAAAACTTGATTCGGCCAAATGGTTTATCGATGCCATCCGTCAACGCCACCAAACGCTGTACCTGACCATGACCGAGATCATCAAATTTCAGAAGGAGTTTTTCCTGGAAGGCGACGAAACAAAGCTTAGACCCATGATTCTGAAAGACATAGCCGACCTTACCGGATTAGATATTTCGACGATTTCCCGCGTTTCAAACAGCAAGTACATACAAACACATTTTGGAATTTACCCACTTAAATATTTCTTCTCTGAAGGACTTCAAACCGAATCGGGCGAAGAAGTTTCGACACGGGAAATCAAGAAAATATTGAAAGAATGTATTGATAACGAGGATAAAAAAAATCCGGTAACTGATGAAAAGCTGGCTCTTATCCTGAAAGAGAAATCGTATATAGTTGCACGCCGAACAGTGGCAAAATACCGGGAACAATTAGCAATTCCGGTGGCCAGAATGAGGAAAGAACTGTAATGATTTACTTCGGGGCAACACAAATACGTAATACAGTAGAACACAGAAATGAACGAAAATAAATTTCTGCTGACCTCAGCCCGGGTTGTTTCAGCAATATTTCATCCGCTATTAATTCCAACGTTAGGCTTTTTATTTCTATTTAGTTCAGGTTTCTATTTTTCGATCTTGCCCTGGGCTTTGAAAAAGTACATGCTTCTGGTTGTGTTTATTACAACCTGCTTTTTACCTGCAATATCCATCTTTATTTTGTCGATCAACAGCAAGTTCGACATCAACATGCAAAAAAATACCGAACGGACTCTCGCACTGTTAATCAGCGCGATTTGTTATTACATTGGGTATCTTTTCCTTAAACGGGTACCATCGTTCCCTATCTACAACATCATGTTGCTTGGTTCGGTTTTGGTGCATATTGTTTTGTTACCTGTTTCCATGCGTTGGAAAATAAGCTTTCATTCGGCGGCCATTGGCGGACTGGTTGGCGGAGTTTTGGCGCTGGCGTTCCGGCTTCGGGAAAACCCGGTTTTTCTCCTGTCCTCACTGATTTTGGCAGCTGGATTAATCGGAACTGCCCGACTCATTCTTTCGAAACACACTGTACAGCAGATTTACGCCGGATTCTTAACCGGATTTCTCATCTTATTTCTAGTCCTCAGCTTTATCTAAACAGCAGGTTAGGTATTTCCCGGCTTCCTGAGTTTTACTGCAAACAGATGCTTCTCCGAAAAAAGTTTGCCCGGAATAGTGTATCCCAGGCTCCAGTATAAATATTGGGCTTGGCTGAATCTGCTTGCACGAATACCAAAAGTTCCAAACAGATTCTCTTTCAAATACACTTTTACACCCATCACCTGGTAAACCCGTTTGTCTGCTTTATTTCCATGAACAATATTGTATCCTAGATTGGCAAATATCGAGTACATAGGCATTTCCAGCTCTCCACGCGCCGAAATGCCTAACGAAATCCGCTCCCCAAAATTTCCCGGTTTAACCCGGTCATACTCCTTTCCGTCATGCGGATTTATCTGCCGCCAAGCCCGCGCCCCCGAGCTTTCGTCGTACAGGAAATCAACACCCGCGCCATACTTATATTTGTAGCTTTTAACTATCATCGGAGCAAAAGTAACACCGAAAACAGAGAAGTTCTTATCGACATAAGGAGACGGCAAATTAGTACTTATGGTATCGAATTTCTTTTGTCGTGATGAGATATTAATCAGGAAGTCGTAGTCAATTCGCTTATCAATCTTTGGCGGTCTCAGCACCTGTTCTTTTTCGGCAATTGAGTTCCTGTTAAAATTATACCTGAATTCAACGGTTGCCGAAATAAGATTTATGCCTTTATTTGGCAAACGGGTTGCTCCGTCTGAAAAATGACTCAACCCAATCCCGGTGTGAACGTCCCATTGTTTGTTAAGTTGAAAATTGGTATAGATATTACCTCCAACGTAGATGTTCGTTTTCGACCCAAGTGCAATATTTTCAGGATTATCGAATGGATCATAAGGCTTCCAGTTAAACGAGGCGCCCAAAAACCACTCAAAATTCAGCTTGGTTTTGCGTGATAAATTAGAAAGAGTGGTTCCCTGAAAAGCATAAAGTGCAAACGGCGACCCAAGTTCCTGCTTGTTAAAAAACTCAGCAAACATCAAACCGACCCCACTGTAAGGCATTCCGTAAGCATAGTCCTGCCATCGTGTTTTAGTCGCCGAAAAACCATATTTGAGCGATACTGCTGAAAACGTCGGTTTTTCTTTGCTGTTAATAATGAAATCATTCGTTGGCAAAACTGTACCTTCCTGAGTTTGAAGCGACAAAAAAGGCTGGCGTTTTACAGCAACCTGCGCGCTGTCTTTTTTTACATTGATTGCTTGCAATTGAGGTATTTGCAAACCAAAAACAATAAGCAAAACTGCTTTCCACATAAACTAAATAAGTTTGTGGCGCCACAAATTCGCTGCGGCGCTCTTCACATCGAAAAAAAATATAAAACTCTATTTTATAGCTTATATCATCCCGTTTCGTTTCAGCAGAGCCTCCGAAGTTGGTTCCTGGCCCCTGAACGCCTTGTAGAGTTTCATCGGATGTTCGCTTCCTCCTTTTTCCAGAATATTTTTGCGGAACGAATCGGCTGTTTCGCGGTCGAAAATTCCTTTCTCCTGAAATACGGCAAACGCATCAGCGTCCAACACTTCGGCCCATTTGTAGCTGTAATATCCGGCATCGTATCCTCCTGAAAAGATGTGCGAAAACGAAGTACTTTGCAGGTTTCCTTCCACTGGTTCAAACAAGTCAGTTGGCGCAATTGCGTCCATTTCGAAGGCTTTCAGATTGGCATTTTCCGGTAAACCATTGTGGTGATACGCCATATCGAGCATTCCAAAACTCAATTGCCGTTCCATCATGTAAGCTGCCTGAAAATTCTGCGCTGCCTGAATTTTCTTCACCAGTTCAAGCGGCATCTTTTCGCCGGTTTGGTGATGCACGGCAAACGTGTCAAGCCATTCTTTTTCGTAGGCCCAATTCTCGTGCATTTGCGACGGAAGTTCAACAAAATCCCAATACACATTTGTTCCTGAAGTTCCCGGAAACTGGCACTGCGACAACATTCCATGCAGCCCGTGGCCAAATTCGTGCAGGAAAGTAGTCACCTCATCAAAAGTCAAAAGCGACGGTGTAGTTTCGGTTGATTTCGTAAAGTTGGTCACCAGCGAAACATGCGGACGAACCTGATTTCCGTTGACATTCGATTGCGAGCGGTAATCGGTCATCCAGGCGCCCGAGCGTTTGCTTTCGCGCGGGAAAAAGTCGAGGTAAAGCACGGCAATAAACCGGTTTTGTTCGTCGAAAACCTCGTAAGCCGAAACTTCGGGGTGATAAACTTCTATCGCTTTGTTTTCCTGAAGGCGCAATCCGTAGAGCTTATTGGCGAGCCCAAACACGCCTTCAATCACATTTTCCAGCTTCAGGTACGGCTTCACTTCTTCGTCGGTGTAGCTGTATTTTTCGGCTTTCAACTTCTCAGAATAATACGGCCAGTCCCAGCGCTGAACGGTTCCTTCAAAGCCCATTTTGCTTGCGTATTCCTGAACTTCGGCAAATTCGTTTTCTGCAAAAGGCTTCGATTTCAGGTGAAGTTCGTGTAGAAAATCAATCACCCGTTCGGGCGTCTCGGCCATTCGCTCCTGAAGTTTGTATTCGGCATGGGTGCTGAAGCCCAGCAAGCGCGCCTTCGCAAAACGCAATTCAACGATCCGCCTGATGATGTTTTTGTTGTCATTCTCGTTATCGTGATTGGCTCGCGACCCCGAAGCCCTGAAAATCTGTTCGCGCAACGCGCGGTTGTCGGCATATTTCAGGAATGGGAAATAGCTGGGGTACTGAAGGTTAAACAGCCAGCCTTCTTTGCCTTTTGCCTTGGCTGTTTGAGCCGCCATTTCGACAATCGAAACAGGCAATCCGCTCAAATCTTTTTCGTCGGTAATCAGCAATTCGTACGCATTGGTTTCGGCCAGCACATTTTGCTGGTACTTCAATCCCAATTGCGACAGTTCTTTCGTGATTTCGCGATAACGAGCTTTGTCTTCTTCGCTCAGATTGGCGCCACTTCGCACAAAGCGGCGGTAGGTTTTTTCGAGCAATGTCGATTCTTCAGTATTTAGGATGAGTTTCTCTCGCTGCTCATAAACAGCTTTAATCCGCGCAAATAGCTTTTCGTTCAGGGTAACATCGTTCCCAAAATCTGACAATTTGGGAGCTATCTCTTGAGCTATCTCCTGCATTTCGTCGCAGGTTTCGGCCGAATTTAGGTTAAAGAAAATGCTCTGAATGCGGTTCAACCGTTCGCCAGCCAAATCGAGTTCTACGATGGTGTTTTCGAATGTTGGCGCATCGGGATTATCAATGATTTCATGAATCTCAGCGCGGGCTTCTTCAATCGCCTCATCGAATGCAGGCAAGTAATGCTCTATTTTTACTGAACCGAACGGAGCCGTTTCATAAACTCCTGTAAACGGCTGTAATAATGGGTTTTCTGAAAGTATTTCTTTATTTTTCATGGCTTTTTTGAAATTTATTCACAATGTAACAAGTTCAGCAATTCAATGTTTTCAGAATTACATCAGCTAATTTTCCTGAAAACTGAGACTGATCACTGATCACTTCTTCTTTTTCTTCTCCACCGACCAGCCGAATTTCCCGATTGGATCGCCCATTTTGAAATAATGGCCATGCGAGTAAATAAGCGGATTCGACTTCTTCAGGCTAAAGGCGCCTGTTTCAGGATCAATGTACCGGTCATCAGCAATTACATTCAACACTTCAGAAATAAACATGTGGTGCACACCCAGTTCAACGATCTGTTTCACTTTGCATTCGATGCTGATAGGTGCCTCGGCCAATATTGGCGCTTTTACAATGGTTGCCGGAGCCGGAGTCAGGTTCATCTCCTTCCACTTGTTCACTTTTGCGCCCGATTTTACCCCGCACCAATCGGTTGCCCGGGCCAACTCTTCGGTGGTCAGGTTGATTACAAATTCGCCGGTGCGTTTGATGATTTCGTACGAATGCCGCGACGGACGCACCGAAATGTAGCACATGGGCGGATCGCTGCTGATGGTGCCAGTCCAAGCAATGGTTATCAGGTTATATTCTTCGGGAGTTTCGCCACAGGTGACCAACACCGCCGGAAGCGGGTAAATCATGGTTCCGGGTTTCCAGTTGATTTTTGCCATAATTCTCAGTTTCGAAAAACAAAGAAACAAAGTTCCTGAGAAACAAAGTACCTTAGTTCCTAAGTTTATCGTCAGATTTTACGACAAATCAACTTAGGCACTAAGGTACTCAGGAACTTAAGATACTTGAAGCTATTTTTACCTCCAGCCGCCGCCCAAAGCGCGGTAAAGCGAAACCATCGCGTTTAGTTGCTGCAAGCGGTCGTTTACATCGTTCAGTTGCGCCGACAATAAACTGGTTTGTGCATTCAGTACTTCGGTGTAAGTCGCCGTTCCGTAGGTCAGCAATTCTTTGGTGTAATCAACCGATTTTACGAGTGCACCAAGCTGTTGCTGGCGAAGCGCAGATTTCTTCACCGATGATTCGTACGAACCCAGCGCATTGTGCACTTCCTGACCTGCTTTCAGCAATGTATTTTTGAAACTGATCAAGGCTTCTTCCTGCTGTGCTTTCGCAACTTTTAGCCGGGTAGTATTGGCACGTTTGGCAAATAAAGGCTGAGCCAATCCGCCAATCACATTGGCTGCAAAAGCAGTTGGATCGAGCAGTTCGCTTAGATCGGAAGCCGCAAAACCCGTTGACGCAGTTAAAGTAAGAGCCGGGAAAAAATACGACCGCGCATTGTTGGTCAGTTCCCAGGCATTCATAACGTTATATTCAGCCTGCGCAACATCCGGCCGGTTATTGAGTAACTGCGCAGGAATGCCGGTTTTCAGCAATGCCGAAAGCGACTGGTCGGCCATTTTACCTCTCTCAATGTGTCCGGCAGTATGCCCGAGCAATGCGCAAAGCGCATTTTCGGCTTCGCGGATTTGTTGTTCCAAATCGGGAATGGTGACTTCGGCAGCATATCGGGCAGCTTCGCTTTGAACAACGGCCGCACCATTCACTTTTCCGCTTCCCTGCAAAACCTTCATGGTCTCAACCAGATCGATGTTGTTCTTCACCGTTTGGCGAGTAATTTCGAGTTTGGCATCCAAACTCAGCAAGGTATAATAAGCCGTAGCTATATTCGAAATCAGCCGGGTTTGAACGGCCTTCTTTGCAGCATCAGTAGCCAAAAGACTGGCATACGATGCTCGTTTGGCGCTTCGCAACTTTCCCCAAACATCAACTTCCCAACTGGCATCAGCCGAAAGCTGATACGAGTTTACCTCACGCGAACCGTTGGGATAAATTGTTTCAGGATTGCGTGTGTAAGTTCCTTTCCCGTTGGCTGAAAGCGACGGCAACAAAGCCGCCTTGCTTTGCGAAAAATAGGCTTCAGCTTCTTCCACTTTTTTAATAGCCACCAGCAAATCAGGATTATTGGACAACCCTTCCGTAATCAACTTCTGAAGATAACTTTCAGTAAAAAGTTCTTTCCAGGGCTTTGCGGCCAATGTGGCGGTATCGGTAACTACAGTATCACCATAGAGTTTTTCGGTAGAAACCATTCCGCGCTGGTAGTGCCTTGGCGTGCTGCACGAGCCAAAAACCAAGGCTATAGCCAGCACTGCAATAAAATATCTGATCAAATTTGTTCTCATAATTCCGTCGTTTCTGAATGGTTAACCTTCAAATTCCTCTTCTTCGCCCTCCAGACAATTCAGTTCAGAAATTGACTGCTTTTCGGGTTTGCTGATTTTTTCCTGGAGAGTCTGGAAAATAACGTACATGGTTGGAATAACCAGGATTCCGATCATGGTACCGATCAACATGCCGCCAACAGCGCCAACGCCAATCGAACGGTTTCCGTTCGCTCCAACGCCTCCGCCAACAACCAGCGGAATCAATCCAAAAATGAAGGCGAACGAGGTCATCAAAATTGGCCGCAAACGAGCAGTTGCCCCTTCGATGGCCGATTGCATGATGCTTAACCCGCGATGGCGGCGCTGTAAAGCAAACTCAACGATCAGGATGGCATTTTTGGCCAAAAGCCCGATAAGCATGATGAGCGAAATCTGGAGATAAATGTTGTTTTGTACACCCATGATTTTGGCGAATATGAACGAACCTGCAATACCAACCGGCAATGAGAATATGATGGAAAGCGGCATAATGTAGCTTTCGTATTGTGCGGCCAGCAGGAAATAAACGAAAATCAGGGAAAGTGCAAAAATCCAGATCGATTGGTTGCCGGAAGAAATTTCTTCGCGTGTTAAACCCGAAAATTCGTAGGCATAACCGGCAGGCAACGTTTGGCTGGCTACTTCCTGAACTGCTGTAATCGCTTCCCCGGTACTGAATCCGAAATTAGGAGCACCAGTTACCGAAATGGCCGTGTACATGTTGAACCTGGAAATATTTTCAGGCCCGTAAACACGTTTCATGGTAATAAACTCGGTAATTGGCGACATATCTCCTGAAGATGTCTTCACGAAAATGCTGTTCAGATTTTCCGGATTTCCCCTGAAATTGGGTTCGGCCTGTACCATCACCCGGTATTGTTTTCCGAAGCGGTTAAAATCGGAAGCATAAAAGCCACCCACATAACCCTGCAATGCCGTTAATACAGTGCTGGTTGAAATACCAGAGCGTTTGCAGCGCGCTACATCCACATCAACCTGGTACTGCGGGAAATTGGTATTAAAAGAAGTCATGGCGTACTGGATTTCGGGGCGTTGAGATAATGCCCCGAGGAACTGGCGGGCAATTTGCTCAAAAGCCTTAATATCGCCACCGGTTTTGTCTTCCAGCTTCAGGTCGAACCCGTTGGAGAAGCTGAACCCGGGAACCATTGGTGGCGAGAAGACCGTTATTCGCGCATCTTTAATGCCCGATGTCATTCCCATAATACGACCAATAATGCTGTTCTGGTCTTGTCCTTTTCCTTTTCTTTCCTCGAAAGGTTTCATACTGCAAATCATCATCGCGTAGGAGCTTCCGGCGCCACTGATCATCGAATTACCGACAATCATCGAACGTCCGTCAACTTCAGGAAAACTTGCCAAAATGCTGTCAACCTTATTCACAACCTGCTTGGTGCGTTCCTGCGAGGTTGCCGGTGCCATGCTGATGTCAACAAAGAACTTGCCGGTATCTTCGGCCGGTACAAATCCGGTTGGTGTAATTTTCATAAGCACAACCAAAACGCCAACAAATGCAAAGATCAGAAATACCGATAGCCAGCGCTTTTTGATAAAGAAATTTACGGTATGCCGATAACGGTTGGTCATATTGTCGAAAGCAACATTGAACGAAGCATAAAAACGCGGCATAAAACCTTTGTTGTGTAACTCGTTCGATTGATGCGGTTTCAGGAATATGGCGCAAAGTGCGGGGCTTAATGTTAATGCGTTTACAGCCGAAATTACGATGGCAACAGCCAGTGTAATACCAAACTGTTTGTAGAAAACACCGGTGGTTCCTTTTATGAATGTTACCGGCACAAATACCGCCGACATTACCAGAGTGATGGAAACGATAGCGGTAGAAATTTCGCTCATGGCCGAAACAGCAGCTTCCTTTGCATTTTTTGCTCCCTGATCGAGTTTGGCGTGAACGGCTTCAACAACCACAATGGCATCGTCAACCACAATCCCGATTGCCAAAACCAGCGCAAATAAAGTAAGCAGGTTGATGGTGAAACCAAATAAATTGAGGAAGAAGAATGTACCAACAATGGCAACCGGAACCGAAATGGCCGGAATAAGTGTTGCCCTGAAATTCTGAAGAAAAAGAAAGACTACAATAAATACCAGTACAAATGCTTCGAGCAAAGTGTGCAGTACCTTTTCGATTGAACTATCGAGAAAATCGTTGGCATTTACCGTGTATTTGTACTTCACTCCGGCAGGAAATGATTTCGAGGCTTCTTCGATAACCTTTTGCGTCTGGATAATCACATCGCGGGCGTTTGATCCGGGCGACTGAAAAACGGCGGCTGTAATCCCCGGTTGTTTCATGGCGTAGGTCGAAACCGAATAACTCAAAGCACCCAGTTCGATGCGGGCGACATCTTTCAGGCGAAGAATATTTCCTTGCTTGTCGGCGCGTATCACAATATTTTCGAACTCATCAGGCTGGCTTAACTTTCCCTTGTATTTCAGAACATATTCGAACGATTGTTCATTAAGCTCGCCTAAACGGCCCGGCGCTGCTTCCAAACTCTGTTCGTTCAGTGCCGAAATCACATCCGAAGGCATCAAGCCGTAAGCGGCCATCACATCGGGCTTAAGCCACACGCGCATCGAGTAGTCTTTACCTCCAAAAACCGAGGCATCGCCTACACCGCTAACACGCTGAATTTGTGGCAAAAGGTTGATTTTGGCATAGTTCTGAAGGAAAGTCTCGTCGTATTCGCCGTTTTCGCTGTAAAGCGAGAAAATGAGCAGCATACTTGGCTGGCGCTTGGCAACCGATACTCCTGAACGGGTAACTTCGGAAGGCAGGATACTGGTAGCTCGCGAAACGCGATTTTGCACATTTACGGCTGCCATATCGGGATTGGTTCCCTGTTTAAAGTAAACTTCAATAGACGCGCTTCCGTTGTTGCTGGCCGACGAGTTCATGTAAATCATGTTCTCAACGCCATTGATCTGCTCTTCCAGCGGAACTACAACACTTTTTAATACAGTTTCGGCACTCGCTCCGGTGTAATTAGCCGAAACGCGAATGGTTGGCGGGGCAATATCGGGGTACTGCTCTATGGGCAAACTGATGAGCCCAAGCACACCCAGAATAACGATTATAATAGAAATGACCGAGGAAAGTATCGGTCGTTCAATAAACCTTCTGAACATAGTTTCCTGATTTAATTTTTAGGCTTGTTGGCACCGGGTTGATTTTCAGAAAGGTTACCCGTTTCAACCAGTTTGGGCTTTATTTCAGTATCGTTGCGAAGCGATGCAATTCCTTCCAGTACAATTTTGTCGCCAACATTCAATCCGCTGGTTACAATGTATGAGCCTTTCAGGTTCCCGGTAATAATGCCGATTTCCGTATTTTTTACTTTGTTGTCGGATCCAACAACATACACAAAATATTTTCCCTGCAATTCGTAGGTTGTTTTCTGCGGAATCATAATGGCCGACTCAACAAATTGCGGAATGCGAACCTGGCCTGTTCCGCCACTACGCAATAAACCTTCAGGATTTGCAAATGTTGCACGCACGTTTACCGCACCTGTTTGCGGATCGATCAATCCACTGGCTGTTTCAATTCGCCCGGCTTGTTCATACACCGAATTGTCGGCTAAAACCAACGAAACATCGGGTAATTTCTTAAATTTCTCCTGAATATTTTTCCCTTCCAAGCCTTTGGTCATTGCCAGAAATTCTTTCTCGTTGAACGAAAAATAAGCATACATTTTCGCGGTATTCGATATGGTCGTTAAAGGTTCGGCGCTTGTTGCACTAACCAAACTACCCACCCTGTACGGAAAAATTCCTATGTTTCCGTCAGCCGGGCTGGTGATATTGGCATATTGAAGGTTGGCTTTGGCATTTTCGAGGTTGGCTTTGGCCTGCGCCAATTGCGCTTCTTTCAATTTCAGAGTCGATTCAACCGATTCCAGTTCAAATTTGCTGATGATGCTTTTTTCAACCAGTGGCTTGGTTTTTTCGAGATTGATCCGGGCATTTGTGACATCGGCTTCCGAAACTTTCACCAAAGCCTCCGCCGAGCGAACAGTTGCCTGCAAATCATTCGAATTCAACCTGAAAAGCACCTGGCCTTTATGTACCTGCGCTCCTTCATCAACCAAAATATGATCGATATACCCGGTAATTTTCGACCTGATTTCGACCGTTTGCTGGCCTTCGAGCTTGGCCGGATAATCTTTATATAACTGGGTTGACTGGGCTGTTACAGCCACCACGGGGTACTCTTTAACCGGGCTGCCTGGCCCTCCCGGCCCTCCAGCCTGCTGCTTTTTGCCACATGCAACAACAGCAAGAGCCAATATTCCCAAACTCAAATTTCTAAAGTTGCTCATTGTTCCCATATTCATTATTTAGTTGCGTTGTCTTTTTTCCTTAAATATGTCTCCAACCGCTCCACCGTTCTCCTGAACCTTATTTAACACCTGTTGAAAGATTTTATAGTCGTCCGCTCCTATTCCGCATATAAGTTTTTGCGAAACTTCGAAGTTAAGTTGCATAATTTTATTCATCATCTCTCTCCCTTTCTGAGTCAGTCCCAGATTCTTTTTTCGCTTATCATCGCTATTTTGCACCCTTACAACATATTCTTTTTCGATTAGGTTGTCCATCTGTCTGACGACAATAGATTTATCTTTCTGGAGGCAATTGGCAATATCTTTTTGAATTAGAGTGGGATCTGATTCAATCATTCGAAGCATTATAAACTGTTCAAATGTCAGTTCTATATCTCTGTTTTTGAATTCAATAGCCACATGGCTCAAAAAAATCCGGAGCGTTCGCCCTAACATGTACCCCAACGTTTTGACTTCTTCCATGTAAAAATATTTTTCGGGAACAAAAGTATCTAATAATAGTTGACTTTTGCAACCATTTGTTGTTAAAAACATTAAACATCCCGTCGAAGGATGTTCAATGTTTTTAATTATTGCGCTCTATTTAATTAGTCTTCCGATGACAGCGCCAATCCAAAACCAAAAGTAAGGAAATGATCATCGGTATAAGGATTGTAGGTGTAAGTCAGGTTTAAGGGGCAAGCCAACTTCTTTGTCAATTTGATGCCTTTACTGAGCGCCAGACCAGAGTTTACGAAAGCAAATTTATCGGCATAATATCCTTTAAAAGGAGTTAGCCCCACGAAGGGCTCTGCATCAATCTTCAGGAAACTGAAAGGATATTTAAACTCCATGTAAGTCGAAAAGAATGTGTTCCCGGTTTGCTCATTTTGGTCGCCGGTAAAGAACGTTCCGATCATCCACTTCAAGCGGCTTTTTTCTCCTGAATAATTATCAACCGCAAACTCCAGGGTATGGCGGTTTTCACCTTTCTTAAAATTAAAGTACCCATTTTTTTCTTCCTCTACCGGAACGTAATAATCGTATAATGAAAATGTTAGCTCGCCAGCCTGGTACGATGGAATCAAATCAATTTCGGAATAGCTTTTATTGAGCGTTTTAGCACCCCAAACGTTAAAACTAAAGTTACGGTTCGTGACGGTAACCGATGGCTCAATTGCCGGTGAATTCCCAAGTTTGCTACCCCGCCATACATGGCGACTTTGAAGCGTGATTTCGGCCTCAGAAACACTCCATTGGGAGAATGCGCTGACCGGAAAAGTCAGAAAAAAAAGACAAAGAAAAATTCGGTTCATAATTGGGGGATTTTTAGTCAAAAATTAAATTTTCAATCGAAACATACTTATTTTTCGAAAACTGAGGGTCAAAATAACAAAATCAATGGCGAAAATCGCTACCAAAGTTGCAATAAATAAGAGTTCGCCGAAAAAGATATAAATTGCTGAATATTATTTCGAACCCTTAAAACAGCATCACATGAAAAGCATTGCTTTCTCCGTTTTTTTTAGCCTTCTTATCGTCGTTTCTTATGCGCAGGACGCTCAGAAAATTACCGGAATTTGGTGGAATAACGAGAAAACTTCGAAAATTGAGATAAAAGAAGTCAATGGAGAGTTTACCGGCACTATTATTCATATTATTCCCGAAAAATATGTCAACGGCGAACCGGAACGGGACAACATGAACCCCGACGAAAAACTTCGCTCCCGTTCCCGTATCGGGATACAAATATTATCAGGACTAAAATACAACACTTCCGATAAACAATGGGTTAACGGGAAAATTTACGATCCTAAAAATGGAAAGACATACGATTGTTATGCCTGGTTTGATGGGAATATCAACATCCTGAATATCAAAGGATACATTGCCGGAATGAAATGGCTTGGCAGATCGACTACCTGGACTAAAACCACCAAATAACCGGCCAATCATTAAGCTTAAGAATAATTAACTACCGGGTTTTAAGTTTAAAGTGCGTTAAAACAAAGCTTTTACTATTTTTGTTTCTGATTTAACGAATCGGAAGCCATGAACAATTGACGTATAAATTCAATGCTTTTCTCTTGGGTTTTTATGAAAGTTCTTTCTTCTGAAAAATTCGGAAATATTAATTAACAAGACATTAGAAATGAAACTTACCAAAACAAAAAAGGCTGGTATAGTCATTATTGGAGTTTGTGTTTTTGCAATCAGTTTTTTAAGTTTTAAACAAGACGATAAAAATTTTCAGATAGCCAAAAACCTCGATATTTTTTACACCTTGTTTCGGGAATTAAACCTGTTTTACGTTGACGAGGTTGACCCTAACAAATTGGTAAAAACGTCAATCGACAAAATGCTTGAGTCGCTGGATCCCTACACCAACTTCATTCCTGAAGACGATGTGGAAGACTTCAGGTTTATGACCACCGGCGAATATGCCGGAATTGGAGCATTGATTGGCAAACAGCACGGAAAAATAATCATCTCGGAACCCTACGAAGGATTTCCGGCTCAGAAAAGTGGCTTAAAAGCTGGCGATATATTGCTCGAAGTAGCCGGAAAATCAACCGAAAATCTTTCGACAGAAGATGTTAGCGCCCTCCTGAAAGGTCCGGCACAAAAGCCCATTGTAGTTAAAATTCAACGCTACGGGCAGAAAAAACCAATGGAAATCGAAATCATTCGCGAAAAAATACAGATCGATCCGGTGCCCTATTACGGTATGCTCGACAAAGAAACCGGGTACATTCGCTTATCTAATTTTACCGAGAATTGTGCCGAAAAAGTAAAAATAGCCATGATCGACCTGAAAGAAAAACACGGCGCCAAAACACTTGTTCTCGACTTACGCTCAAACCCGGGTGGACTGCTGATGGAAGCCGTTCGGTTAGCAAACCTTTTTGTTCCGAAAGGCCAGGAAATAGTGAGTACGCGCGGAAAAGTAAAACAGTGGGATAAAGTATATACAGCCACCGAGAACCCGGTTGATACCATTATGCCAATAGCAGTTTTGGTGAATCGTGGCTCGGCATCGGCCTCCGAAATTGTTGCAGGCGCTATCCAGGATCTCGACCGGGGAATGATTATTGGTACACGCACTTTTGGAAAGGGACTTGTGCAAACAACCCGCGACCTGAGTTACAATGCCAAGTTAAAAATCACAACAGCCAAGTATTACATCCCAAGTGGGCGTTGCATCCAGGCTCTCGACTATTCGCACCGTAACGCCGACGGAAGTGTTGGAATTATTCCCGATTCGTTGATCTCGAAATTCCAAACCAAAAGAGGTCGTGTAGTATTCGACGGTGGCGGTGTTGCTCCCGACATTGCTGTTGACGACGAAACACTTAGCAATTTGGCCACGAACCTGGTAACAAGTTCTGCAATATTTGATTATGCCACAATTTTCAACAGTAAAACCGAAAAAATAGCTTCTCCTGAAGAATTTGAAATAACTCCTGAAATTTATGCCGACTTCACAAAATACATTAAAGATCAGGATTTTAAATATGAATCGAAAACCGAAGAACAGCTCGATGAATTACTCAGCATAGCCAAGAAAGAAAAATATTACGACATTTCGAAGGACGAATTCGAACAACTTAAACAAAAACTGGGACATAACCTCGATCAGGATTTACAACACTTTAAAAAAGAAATTTCTGACCTTTTGACCAACGAAATCATTTCGCGCTACTACTACCAAAAAGGAGCCATTAAAGCTGCGTTGCGCGACGACTCGGACATCAAAAAAGCCATTGAAATTTTGCACAAACCCGATGGCTATGCTGCAATTTTCGACAAAGGCCGCATCATAAAAGCCAACTAATGTTCCCGATATTTCAGGCAAACAGCCCCCGGTTCAATACCCGAACCGGGGGCTGTTTTTTATTGCCGGAGCCATTAGCCGACTTTAATAAAACATTACAAAATCCAGTTTTAACAAATCGTTTAGCCCAAACATCGGGTACTCGTGTTGTTTTATTTATTTACTTTGCCCGCTCATTTTAGTGCCAATGCAGGTAATAAAACACATTGCTGATCTTCGGACAATTCTGGACATCAAGACAACGGAAGGTGTTAAAATCGGATTCGTTCCCACCATGGGAGCATTACACGAAGGACATCTTTCACTGGTTGAAAAAGCTGGTCGGGAAACCAACTTTGTAGTTGTAAGCATTTTTGTAAATCCCACTCAATTTAACGATAAAGGTGATCTGGAGCGTTATCCGCGAATCCTCGAAAAAGACGTGGCCCTGCTTAGCTCAACGCCATGTCAACTGGTTTTTGCACCGGAAGTTGACGAGATTTACCCCGAACCCGACACCCGCCAATTTAATTTTGGCTCTTTGGAAAAAGTGATGGAAGGTCAATTCCGCCCGGGACATTTCAACGGAGTTGCGCAGGTAGTCAGCCGTTTGTTCGACATTGTAAAGCCCGACAAGGCTTTCTTTGGAGAAAAAGACTTTCAGCAACTGGCCATCATCTCCGAGATGGTTCGTCAACTGAATATCCCCGTCGAAATTGTTCCTTGCCCCATCGTTCGCGAAAAAGATGGCTTGGCTATGAGTTCGCGCAACATGCTGTTAAACGCCGAACAGCGAAAAAATGCAGTTCACATTTCAGCAACATTGTTCGAAGCTGCAACCAAATCAAAAGAATTAACCGTACAAGAGCTGTGCGAATGGGTTATTAGCCAAATTAATACGAACGAATACCTGAACACAGAGTACTTCGAAATTGTTGATTCAATGACCCTGCAATCTGTTCGAAGCTGGAGCGATCCGGGCGAAAAGGTAGGCTGCATTGCCGTGCACTGTGGCAAAATCAGGTTGATCGACAATGTAAAATTCAAATAATTGACAATTTAACAATTGACGATTGACGATTTAAAAAGGGATGGCCCGATAAATTGGAAATGGTAAATGACTAAATAGTAAATCAGAACAAGATGATTATCGAAGTTTGCAAATCGAAAATACATAAAGTAACGGTTACTGAGGCAAATTTACAGTACGTTGGAAGTATTACCATCGATCAGGATTTGATGGATGCCGCCAACCTGATTGAAAACGAAAAAGTACAGGTGGTGAATATTAACAATGGCGAACGCCTCGAAACCTACGTAATCCGAGGCGAACGTGGCACCGGCGTAATCTGCCTGAATGGGCCAGCCGCCCGGAAAGTGGCTGTTGGCGATGTGGTCATCATCATGTCGTATGCCCAAATGGATTTTGAAGAAGCCAAAACGTTTAAACCCTGGTTAGTTTTTCCTGATACCGAGACGAACCGTTTAGTGTAACACTGTTTAAATAAGAAGCAAAAGCCTCACTATTCATGGAGTAGCGAGGCTTTGTTGTTTTATATCGTAGCTTTTCTCAGGGTTTTCAGGATATTTTCGTCAACCGTTCCAAAGAACGACATTCCTGAAGCGCCGTTTGTCAGGGCAACTCTTATACCCTGCTCCAGTTCGTCATCCGATTTAAAATCGGGCAGGAAAATTCCGGCGTAAAGCGGGAATCGTCCACACAAAAAATGCACGCCTTCTTCAACGGCGTCGCCAATCCAGCTCACCTGTTCGCGGTAAAATCCATGATAAATCATCGGGCAAACGCCGTTCAAATTCCAATTCGTCCAATCCTGGCGAACGATTCGGCGCGCCACTTCAGGAGTAGGAAAAACTGCTGCCGTGATCGCTTTTTTATGGGCCAAAGCAATATCGGATAAACTATTCACGATGTTGGTTATGCGGTCGTACCTGAATTTTCGCCACGACAAGCTTTGATCAGGGTATTCGATTTCGATTGGATCGACTCCGTGCTCTGCCCTATATTTTGCCCGACAGGTTTCGCAATAGCAAAAGTCGTATTCGGGCAATTCGCGGTTTTGCTCAATTTTATAGTTCTGCCAGAGATTTACCGGGAGAATTACATCGCAATAACGCACATAGTCGAGGTGAATACCGTCAACATAGTCTTTATCCAGAATGTTCCGAACCTGATTTTTCAGGTATTCCTGAACTTCAGGCTTCGACGGGCACAGCCAACGGTAGTAATTAACATATGGAGGATGCGTTGCACACGATTTTCCGTCGCGGCTCACAGCATACCAATCCGGATGGTTTTCGAGCAATTCTTTTTCGCCCCGGTTCATCGTCCACATCCACCGGTGCGCCTCTAAGCCAGCAGCTTTTGCAGCCCTAAAATGCCTCTCGCTGTCGGCTTCAAAGAACATTCCGCGAATACCTCCATCGTAAAAACTTTTGTACCTGCTTTTCAACGATTGTTCATCTTCTTTTTCGTTCGGATTCTCCCAAACCCAGTGCTTCAGTTCATTTGTCTTTTTCGGTTTACCAGCTTCGCCGCCCAAAGCGGGGCTCAAACTCAACAATCCGATTCCGCCTAAAACAGACGATTTAATAAAATCTCTTTTGTTCATTTTAAGTATTTTCTATTGTAACTCGTGCCTGATGTAAAACCAGTTTTGCGAAAAGCTTAACAGTAAACAGTCGCCAGATTAGGTTATGATCGGTAAATTTAGGAATAATTTGGTATTTTGGTCTGAAACTAAAGAACCGGAACAATCTCAATATTTCGTATTTTTACCCAAATTCATTTGACTAAAATGGCCAAAGTTAAAACCAGTTTTTTTTGCCAGAATTGCGGCGCCCAATCGCCCAAATGGGTAGGCCGATGTAACTCGTGTGGCGAGTGGAACACGTTTGTTGAAGAGGTGGTTGAACGTGAAAGCGCGAAAACCTTGTCGTTCATTGCCGGAACAGGCAACCAACCCAAATTTTTGCACGAAGTTTCGTCGGAAAACACCACCCGCATCGACACCTGTAACCAGGAACTGAACCGGGTGTTGGGCGGCGGATTAGTTCCAGGCTCAATGGTTTTGATTGGTGGCGAACCAGGCATTGGCAAATCGACTTTGGTATTGCAACTGGCGCTCGATTTAAAAGGCAGAAAAATCCTCTATGTTTCAGGAGAAGAAAGTCTTCAGCAAATAAAAATAAGGGCACAGCGGCTACAAAAAGAAAATCAAAACTGCTACTTCCTGAGCGAAACTTCGCTCGAAAACATATTGGTGCAGAGCAAGCAAATTGCCCCTGAATTACTGGTGGTTGATTCGATTCAAACCGTTGCCACCGAATCCATTGAGTCGTCGCCCGGCTCGGTTGGCCAAATTCGCGAGTGTACCAATGGTATCCTGAAGTACGCGAAAGAAAATAATGTTCCGGTTATCCTGATTGGCCACATCACCAAGGAAGGAAGCCTTGCCGGCCCCAAAGTTTTGGAGCATATTGTTGATACCGTGCTTCAGTTTGAAGGCGAAAACCAATACATGTACCGTATTTTGCGAGCCATCAAAAATCGCTTTGGATCGACCTCAGAACTTGGAATTTTCGAGATGGGAAATTCCGGGTTGCGCGAAGTTTCCAACCCTTCGGAATTACTGATAAACCGCGCCCACGAAGGCTTGAGCGGAACAGCGATTTCAGCATCTATTGAAGGTATTCGTCCTTTGCTTATCGAAATTCAGGCACTGGTGAGTACAGCAGCATACGGAACACCGCAACGATCATCAACCGGATTCGACCTTCGGCGCTTAAACATGCTGTTGGCGGTACTCGAAAAACGGTGCGGGTTTAAATTGGCCACCAAAGATGTTTTCCTGAATATTGCCGGGGGAATCCGTGTGGACGATCCGGCGATCGACCTGGCAGTTATCACGGCTATTCTTTCGTCGAACTTCGACCTGGCAATCAAAAAGAACGTCTGTTTTGCGGGCGAAATTGGGCTTTCAGGCGAAATTCGCTCGGTAAACCGCCTGGAGCAGCGCATTGCCGAAGCCGAAAAACTGGGTTTCGATAGCATTTTTATACCCAAAGCAGCAAAAGGAATTAATCTTCAGAAATTTACCATTGAAATTCTGCAGTTTGACCGTGTTGAAGTCTTTTTCAGGCAGGTATTTCAGAAAAAAAGCTGAGGCTATTTTTAAATAAATCGGAATGTGTTCCCGTTGCAACAAAAACAATTGATTTTATCGCATCATTCTGAAGCCAGATTAACAGCCAGTCGGGCTTAATATGGCATTCCCAACAGTTTTTGTATTTACCGGAAAGTTTGTGTGCCTTGTATTTTGTAGGAAGTTTTCCTGTTGATTCAAGAATTGAGACTACGGTTTCGAATAATGAAAAGTCATAATTTCGGCGAATGCACTTTAGTATATCTTTTTCAAAACGACTAGTAGTCTGTATTTTATACATTGGCTTTCTTCTTCAAACTGGCAAAAAGTTCCTTTGAATCTTTGTAAGAGTTTATTTTACCTTCTTGAGCTTCTTGTATCGATTGTATGATTTCTTCATTGAAATCTTCTCCAAAATGAATGAAATCTTCTCCCTTAAACTTCTTCAGAAATGCCAATAAACTCTTTCCTTTCGCAGTACGATCATTAATAATGATTGTTGTCATAAGTTTCTGAATTTTGCTACGAAGTTAGAAAAGTATGCTTAAAATGAGAATCATAAAGAGAAAAAAAGCTGAGGCCCCTGACCACAGCTTTTGAACACAGTTACACGGTTTTGCAATGGCAGTAGCAAAACCTGTGAAGCCAGGGATTTTGGCTCTTACCCCGAAAGCTTCTCGTTGCTGGCAGGTCTTCTGGCTCTCCTGGTTATTTGCCAACCTTCCCATTTCGCCCGGGGCGACACAGTGGCTATTTTCGGCAAAACCTCCTTTCGGACAAAGGATTACAGCTGCGGGGACAGCTCCTGATTCGAACAGGATTCCCTCTTCGTTCCGCAAATGCGGAAACCAGTAACACGCTGCAATATTAGAATATTTCGAGCGTTAATTTCTTTGGTAAAAGTTAATTAATTCGGAACTTTTGGTGACTAATGAAAAAGTAAATTATTCGGATTAAATTTGAACCGAAAATAATTTCAGGATAATGAAGAATCTTCTCGGTATCGCTTTAATTGCCTTTGTACTCTTTGGTGTAACATCGTGCTACAACACCGACATTAAAAAGCCGGACAAGCTTATTCCGAAGAAAAAGTTCGAGAAAATAATGATCGATCTTTACATCGCGCAGGGAATGACGTTTGATCAGTCAACTGATTCGGTGAAGAAAATATTTTCCCAAACGAACCTTTATTATGCTGTACTTAAGAAACATAACACACCAGATACTGTTTTTATCCGTTCACTGATTTACTATTCGAGCTTTCCTAAAGATTACGAAAAAATGCACGAACAAATCATGAATGTTTTTAAGGAAGAGGAAGCCAAATACAAGCCCCAGGGCGAGCTGAACAAAGAAGAATAATGAGGAAATTTGCGGCCAACTTCGTCGTTTCAGAATCGGGTAAGCTCCTGAAAAATGGGATTCTGATTGCTAATGACGATGGAGCTTTAGCTGAAATGATTGACACCGGTGGCGACCTCGGCGAACTAGCTCAACTTACATTTCTCAATGGTATTTTATTCGCCAACAGTCTGTATATCAGCAGAGAATTAGTAAGTCACGATGACGACATTCTTCATTTTATAGCAGCGAGAACCAACGAATTTCGGCAAATAACAATCGGCGAAATAATTGACATTGCCAGGCTAACCCAAACCGAATTTCCGGAATTGAAAATTCCACAGATTTTTACAGCTATATACTCATTATTAACCAGTTACTTTGACAAAGAAAACCAACCCGGTGTATTTCTGCTGATTCACTCCGACTTAATTGGAATGCACTTCAACGCTCAATCGCGGTTGAAAAGAATTCTTTAGAAACACGTTCGGAGATCGTTTCATTCTCGTCTTAATTGCTTTTGTTTTTTACTTTTGCCTTTTCTCATTTTACCTTGAATACTGATGTCAACTTTTTTATTTGATCAAATTATATTTGGCCCCGTTCGCAGCCGCAGGCTAGGTATTTCGCTGGGTGTAAACCTGATGCCTACCGATAGTAAAATATGCTCGTTCAACTGCATATATTGCGAATGTGGCTGGAACCCTAAAAAACGGGAGCACAAATCGAAATTACCAACCCGCGAACAGGTGAAGCAGAAAATGGAAGAGAAACTTCGGGAGATGGTTCAGAATAACGAATTGCCCGATGTTATTACGTTTGCGGGAAATGGCGAACCTACACTTCATCCCGAATTTGAGGGGATTATTGACGACACCATTGAATTGCGCAACCAACTGACTCCCAAAGCCAAAATTGCCGTCTTATCGAACTCGTCGATGTTGCACAAGCCGTCGGTAGTGAGGGCTTTGCTGAAAGTTGAAGACAATATTCTGAAGCTGGATTCGGCGTTCGAGGAAACCGTGCGACAGATCGATTGCCCGGTTGTCCGGTTCAATTTGGCAGAGGTTGTTGAAAACCTGAAGGCTTTTGGCGGCAAACTCATTATTCAAACACTTTTTGTACGCGGAAACTTCAACGGGCAAACTATTGACAATACTACAGAACACGAAATTTCGGCCTGGCTGAAGTTGATTGAAGAAATAAAACCATCGCAGGTGATGATTTACACCATCGACCGCGATACACCTGCCTCCGGGCTCGAAAAAGTGAAACTCGAAGAACTTCAGCAAATTGCCTCGTGTGTAGAGTCGCTGGGCATTAAAACCCAGGTTTCAGGATAAAAAGTAAAAGTTTCCGGTTGCAATCTCAGCTATTCAGTTTTATCCGAACCCTGACATCACAATACCAATTGCAACTCGTTTTTTTATTACATTGGGCACCCAAAATTCAACACCTGTTACATGGCAAATCTGCAAATTTTCAAGAAGTACCCCCGTATATTTTGGATAGCTAACCTTATTGAATTATTCGAACGCTATGCCTGGTATGGTTTTTACATGGGCTTCGGCTTATTTTTGGTCGGATCGAAAGAAACCGGCGCAATGGGTTTTTCGCCAGTCGAAAAAGGTACAATCATGGGAACGGGTTCCATGTTGCTGTATTTTCTTCCCATACTCACCGGGGCCATTGCCGACAGAATTGGCTATAAACTGGTGTTGTTGATTTCATTCCTGATCTATGCTTCCGGATTTTTCATGATCCAGCATTTCAGCAGTTTCGAAATGGTTTTCCTTTCATTTATCTGGATTTGCGTGGGTGGAGCTTTCTTTAAGCCAATTATCTCGGCTACTATTTCAAAAACAACCACCGAAGAAACAGCTTCCATTGGGTTTGGTATTTTCTATATGATGGTAAATATTGGCGGTTTTATTGGCCCTTTCGTTGCCGGTATTGTATTGGGCAAAGGCTGGAACCTGGTTTTTACCTTGTCGATTGTCGCTATTGCCATCAACTTCCTGGTAACTTTACTCTTTTTCAAGGAACCTAACCGGGAGAAATCATCAGCTTCCTTAATCGAATCGCTTATCCAACCGTTTAAAAATATCTTCTACACCATTATTAACTGGCGTTACACCATTTTCTTAATTATCATGGGACTATTTTGGGCAGCTTTTAATCAGTTGTACTATACCTTCCCGAATTTTGTAGAAGACTGGGTAAATACGGCGACCATTTATAACGGCATTCATTCGGTTTTCCCGGCATTGGCCAACCTTATTGGCACGCCGTCGGGTACAATTTCGGCAGTAACCATAAGCAGTGTGGATTCCTTCTATATCATTGCTTTCCAGATCGCTGTTTCGGCATTTGTTATGCGCTTTAAACCGCTGAATGCCATGATGGGCGGTATCTTTGTTCTGGCAATTGGCATATTTATGATGTTTGGTTTCCAGGGCGGCTGGATTATTTTGTTCGGCATGCTCGTCTTCAGTTTGGGCGAAATGAGCAGCTCGCCCAAGTTTACCGAATACGTTGGAAACATTGCACCAGCCGATAAAAAGGCTTTGTACATGGGTTCGTCGTTTCTGGCAATTGCTTTAGGCCACCAAATTGCTGGTTTCTTGTCGGGTGCACCTTACGAAAAAGTAGCCGATAAGCTTTACCTCCTCAAAGCTGAAGTGCTGAAACGTGGATTGTCGGTTCCTGAAATCGGTGAGAAATTCACAAAGACTGATTATTTCAACGAAGCTGCGCGTCAGATGAATATGAGCCAGGATCAGCTTACTCAGTTGCTCTGGAATAATTATCATCCGCAAACTATTTGGATTCTTTTCAGCTCCATTGCGTTAAGTGCCGTAGTTCTCTTATTTTTGTACGACAGGTTTATCCTTCCGAAGAAATAAGTATTCATATGGCCGGAAAAAATACTAAAGACTGTTGCTTAAAATTTGTATTAGTCCTTCTCTCGTTAGCCGGATTTGATTTTCATTCTGAGGCCCAGAATTTTACTGAATTTGCTTCATTTTATAAAAAGGCAGAGGAAGTGAAAACCGGCGAGCTAAACTTTCGGTTCGAAAGCCTCGGTTTTTTCCAGAACAACGAATATGCAAACACGTTTGTTGATGGATACACGTTGACGGGAGCTATGCTAAGGCCAAAACTGAGCTATTCTCCTGCCGACAGACTTTATCTTGAAGTGGGCGCCCATGTGTTGAAGTACAACGGGAAGGATGGGCTCGTCAATGCAGCCCCATGGTTTTCGGCACGGTATCAGTTTTCCGACCGGTTTTCGGTAATAACCGGGAACCTCGACCAAACAAATCAGCACGGGTTACCCGAACAGCTTTGGGAACCTGAACGAATTTATACCGACAAGCCTGAAGCAGGACTCCAGTTTTTGTATTCAGGGAAAAGATTGAACGCGCAAACCTGGGTAAGCTGGGAACAATTCATACAGAAGAATGATCCCTATCAGGAACATTTTACGGTTGGAATAACCTCAAATTATCGTATCTTCAGTAATTCCCGATTTGCACTCAGTTTCCCGATTGAATTGTTGTTTTATCACAAAGGAGGGGAAATTAATTCGGCTGGCAGCGATGGAACCAGGCCCAAAGTGCAAACTCATGCTAATTTTGGTGCCGGCTTAAATCTCAAGGTAGAGTTAGGACAAAAGATCAAATCGTTGAATTTTCAATGGCATCGGTTTGGCTTTGCATCCTTGACCCAAACCGGAGATACTTCGAACATATACCCCTTTCAGGATGGGTGGGCGCGTTTAATTGAAGCAAGTTTGCAAACGAGACATTCGCGAATTTCACTGGGTCACTGGAAAGCCTCCCAGTTTATTGCGCCTAAAGGACGTGAGCTATATCAGACAATTTTTTCTGCTGCCACAACTCCGATTAAGCCTCTAAGGACGTTTCTTTCTGCCAAATATATCTGGCAAAAAGATATTGCAAAAGGTGCACGGATCGCTTTCCAGGTTGAAGCATACCTTCTTGATTCCCCAGAAGGAGGCTTGCCATATAGCTATGGATGTTTCTTGCTTGTAAGCCCCGAATTTTTGTTGAAGGCATTTAATGGTCAGAGATAAAACCGCCACATCTTATTCTCCCATTCTTCTCCGGCATAGCCAATTCCAATTCGCTTCGAAGTTTTGAATTCAACGACCGGCTCTGCATCTTCAACCCAAAGCCGCGAAGATATTGCCAGGTTTTCGCCATAAAACGATTTGTCGAGCTGTAATTCGCGGCCCAACCTCCCAGGGCCCGAGAACCCTTCAATTCCCCGAATCAGAACAGCCGAGGCGTGATCTTCTTCGCCAGTAACAAAGTTGAGCAGCCAATACATGCCGTAAATGAGGTAAACGTAAACCTTTCCGCCTTCCTGAAACATAACTTCGGTGCGCGGCGTACGTCCTTTGCTTGCATGACAGGCCAAATCCTCCGTTCCGCGATAAGCCTCCACTTCAGTGATTCTGTAGCGCACTACCCGACCATCATCCAATTGTCTTACCAATACTTTCCCCAATAGCTCAGGAGCAACCTGCAAAACATCCCGAAGGAAAAAGTCAGTAGTCAGTCGAATGTTTCCCCCTGCCCCCTCCGAGAGAGGGGGTGAAAAATCGAAATCTGAAGGTATATTTATTGACATTTAGTGTTTTATGAGTTACGGTGATCAGTAATATTGTTTTTGGGAATTCCAATCGGCAACCAGATTTTTAAGTCTTCCCCGGGTGATTTAGTGGGGCTTTGTTTCTGGCTTTTCGTGATCGGAAAACAAAAATAAAGGATAGAAAAAGGCAAAAAACGAAATAGCATCGTGGTTGTTTAACGTGTCTTCGTTTATAAAAGAAATAACTACAATGAGCAGAAAGATAATCAATAAGAAGCTCTTCCTTTTCCTTTCATAAAAAACAGGAGCAAACAAGGCAAAGCAGATATAAATAGCCCCCACAATACCAAAATCGATCATATAGCTAAAAAACATATTGTGCGACCGTTGCCTGTAAACGTCAGACAAGAAGAATTTACTTTTATCATATTCAGCCTGATAAGCCAGGTAATATCCACCCGTTCCATGACCAAATATCGGTTTTTCACCAATAATGTTCATCGCCATTTTATAGTATTCCAATCGTTGCGTAACCGAATGGCCTGAAGGATTACCACCTTTCAGATAAGAATCAAACTCCCATACAATCTGGTAAACACGGCTATAAAACGAGTCTGAACCGTTAAAGCGACAATTGGTCATCCCATTTTGAATATTCTGAATATCCTCAGCGCTCAATTTCTCAACGCTTTCAGCATCCTTTCGATACCCTTTCGAAGTCAGATACCTGATTAACACAAACTTATTGAATCCGCTTGTATAAACACTGTCATAATTCAATTTACTCCTTTTGTTCCAGGCCGAACGTATCTCATCCTCATTCAGATATAAATAAACAAAATGACCATTCTCAAGTTCCTTATTCTGAAAATCGTGAGAGTATGAGTTTCCGAGACTGGTTTTCTGCTCCTGAATATTTGCCGGAATTTGTTCAACATTATAAAATTGCCTGATTACAAGCAACGTATAACCAACCGGAATTAACGAAAGTATAACCAGTCCGAACAACAGACTCAATTTAAGGAATAATTTTTTGATCCGAAGAATAGAATAACATGCAACAACAAACAAAACAACGAAGAAAACCGCCCAGCCGGTTACCGATTTCAGAATTACCAGGAAAAAAGCTAACCACGTGATAACGACAATGAGAAACAACTTCTCTTTCAGCGATTTTTCTTCCGGATTTGCCAAATACCATCCCAACGAAAAAATTGCGATGTTTATCAAAAGAGAAAAACGGATGTGAGAAATAAAAAGCGACATTTCGCGCGGATCTTTTATAACATGCCCCGAAAGCCCCATTAGTACCCATACACTGCAAAGCGACGCCGCAACAACAGCAATAGCAAACACATACAAAACCAGTTTTACCTGGCGATAATTTAATCGGGGCGATAACCCGATAACCAACGGCAAAACCAACAAGGGTAGCTGTATTCTTACATCACTAATTCCCTGCTCAAAGCTCGATGTCCAAAGTAAACCAGCCAGGTAAACAAAAAAGATAGAGATAAGCAATATTACTCCTTTTCTGAATGGGAACACGCTTAATTTCGACCCCCAAATTCGGTTCAAAATCCAGGAAAACAACAATACTCCCGGGACAATGCTTGCCAAAGCTTTCGAAAAAGGCAAGCTAATTCCCATCAGTATCAGCAAAGGGAAATAAACCTTGAAATAAGTTGTGGTATGTTCCTGAAAAGTACGATTCATCCAATAAAATATTGCCGGGCAAAACTACGAATCTAATTAATGCAAAAACGAACAGGAACCGCGTATATTATACATCCTCCGAAAAAACACATTACCCTTAACCTGAATGAAGAAACCAATCCTTAAACAAAAACAAAAAGTAAAGACAAGATGCAGAAAACGGAAAGAATAATAATAGAAATAGAAGCCTTATGTAGCTGTTTTTCAGCAATAAACTGAATCCCTTTTGTTGCCAGGACAAGGGGAAAAGAAAAGACTGCACTTAAAAAAGATCCTTTCGATAATGAATCCTTTCCGAACAATAAAAATAACAACCCAAGTACAATAAAAATGCCTAACAGAACAGCTAAGATGTTATTAGTTTTCGCGATAGAAGTTTTCACTGAATAAATGTTTTCGATGATTTGTTTAATAAAATTAATTCATTCCATCCGATTAATTATCACTCGTTAGCCGAAAACTAAACGAAATGAATGTTTTTTACATGAAGTGTAGAGTTTTTCAGTCGAAATGAATTCTTTTTACTTTGAGAATCTTTGTGTTAAAATTTAAAACAGGAGAAGAAGTATTTGCAAATTCAAAAAAAGAAAATACTTTTGCAGTCCCGAATATTGTCCGTACTTGTAGTTCTTGTAAACAATTGAAAATGTTGAAGCTGTAAAACTTATCAACAGTTCCGAGTTAATAAGTGAATCACTTCTAAACAATTGAATTTTAATTAATTGCGAGTTTGGTGTTTAATTTTTTAAAAATAAGCAAGTGGATGCACTAAGTTACAAAACCGTTTCGGCCAACAGGGCTACGGTTACAAAAGAGTGGGTTCTTGTTGATGCTACCGATATGGTACTTGGCCGTTTGGCCAGTAAAGTTGCCAAAATTTTGAGAGGCAAATACAAACCGAGTTACACTCCTCATGTTGATTGTGGTGATAACGTGATTATCATCAACGCAGAAAAAGTTCGTCTGACAGGAAACAAACTGAACGACAAAATCTATTTGAGCTATTCTGGTTATCCAGGAGGTCAGCGAATTCAGACTCCTTCTGAATTATTGGCTAAATATCCTGAAAGACTGGTTGAAAAAGCAGTGAAAGGGATGTTACCCAAAAACCGTCTGGGAAGCAAAATTTACGGAAACCTGAAAGTGTATGTTGGATCAGAACACAAACAGGAAGCCCAGAATCCGAAATTAATTGATTTAAATACCATTAAATAGTAACTAATGGAAGTAGTAAACGCATTAGGTCGCAGGAAAACAGCCGTTGCCCGTGTATATGTTAGCGAAGGCAAAGGAAATATTACCATTAACGACAGAGAGTTAAAAGAATATTTTACCACAGGCACCCTGCAGTATGTTGTTATGCAACCGTTGAATCTTTTAGGCGTTGCCGGTCAATACGACATTAAAGTGAATCTTGACGGTGGTGGTATCACCGGACAGGCTGAAGCTTTACGTTTAGGTATTTCACGCGCACTGATCGAAATCAATCCTGAATCGAGACCAGCATTGAAACATGCCGGATTTTTGACTCGCGATCCTCGTGAAGTTGAACGCAAGAAACCAGGACAACCAGGCGCACGCAAACGGTTCCAGTTCTCAAAACGTTAATATTTTCAGTACAAAAATATTCTGCTTTGGATCTAAATTACTGAGACTCTTTACTTCAAATAGGTAAAGGCTACCCGGTAATTGCTTTTCAGGAGATTATTTTTTAAAATGTAAAAAGTAAAAAGATGCCAAGAACAAATTTTCAGGAATTATTGGAAGCAGGTGTTCACTTTGGACACTTGAGAAGGAAGTGGAATCCAAACATGGCTCCGTATATTTTCATGGAGAAAAACGGGATCCACCTGATCGACCTTCAAAAAACGATCGTTAAAATTGACGAAGCTGCCAATGCCATCAAACAGATCGCAAAATCAGGCCGCAAAGTTTTGTTCGTTGCTACTAAAAAACAGGCTAAAGACATTGTTGCCGATTTAGTAGGCGGAGTAAACATGCCATACGTTGTTGAACGCTGGCCCGGCGGTATGCTTACCAACTTCCCTACCATCAGGAAAGCTGTTAAGAAAATGATTTCGATTGACAAAATGACCAAAGACAGCGCATGGGATGTACTTTCGAAACGCGAAAAACTCCAGATTAGCCGTCAGCGCGCAAAGCTCGAGAAAATGTTGGGCAGTATTGCCGACTTGACCCGTTTGCCTGCTGCTCTTTTCGTAGTTGACGTATTGAAAGAAAAAATCGCAGTTCGCGAAGCTCAACGTCTTGGAATTCCGGTATTTGCAATGGTTGACACCAACTCTGACCCGGAAGGAATCGACTTTGTAATTCCGGCTAACGACGACGCTTCCCAGTCAATCAGCCTCATCGTAAAAGCAATGACTGATGCTATTCGCGAAGGACTATCGGAACGTAAAGTTGAACGCGAGAAAGACGACGATGATAATAAAGAACCAAAAGTAAAAGGTAAAAAAGTAAAAGTTGTTGACGAAGACGATTTCGACGAAGACGAAGACATCGATGAAGATGATGAAGATTCGGACGAAGAAGTTGATGAATAATCGTTAAACAACCCATTAAAATATGAATACTATGGAAATTAGTGCAGGAGATGTAATGAAGTTGCGTAAAGCAACTGGTGCAGGAATGATGGATTGTAAATCGGCTCTGGCACAAGCTGAAGGCGATTTTAACCGAGCTGTTGACATTATCCGCGAAAGAGGTAAACTTGTTGCCAGCAAACGTGCCGACCGCGAAGCAAGCGAAGGCGTTGTTCTTGCAAAAGTAAATGCCGACAAAACTTCAGGTGCAATTGTGGTTTTGAACTGCGAAACTGACTTCGTAGCTAAAAACGAAAATTTCGTAGCTTTTGCCGAACGTATCCTCGACGCAGCTATTGCAGCCAATGCAGCTGACTTGGATGCTGTTAAAGCATTGGAACTTGATGGACGCACAGTAGAGAGTCATGTGATTGAACAAACTGGTGTTATTGGCGAAAAATTAGATTTGCCATATTACCGTAAACTCGATGCTGCGAGCGTTATCGCATACATTCACCCGGGAAACAAACTATCAACTTTGGTTGGTTTTAACCAGGCAAATGTTGACGAGCAGGTGGCTAAAGACGTAGCCATGCAGGTAGCTGCTATGAGCCCTGTAGCTGTTGATCGCGGTGATGTTCCGGCTGAAGTAGTGGAAAAAGAATTGGAAATTGCTAAGGAAAAATTCCGCCAGGAAGGTAAACCAGAAGCAATGCTCGAAAAGATTTCTTTAGGCGCTTTGGAAAAATTCTATAAAGAAAGCACTTTGTTAAACCAGGCTTTCATTAAAGAAAATAAACAAACCGTAGCCGATTACCTGAAAAATCAGGACAAAGGATTGACTGTAACAGGTTTCTTCCGCTTCAATCTTGGAGATTAATTAAATACCATTCGGATAATAAAAGTCCCTGCCGGGTAAAACTGGCAGGGATTTTTTATTTTCAGGCAAGATTATTCTTCTTAAATTTGACCAAAATCTAAACAATGGAACCAATTGTACTTACCGATCCGACTATTCAGCCAACTGACGAACTGATTTTCGGAATTATTGGAGAAAACAGCGTTTACTGGGAAAAACTGGTAGATTACCTTTACGAAAAGCACCTGAATATTACCGAAGAATGGCGTTTCTACAACGACGGAAAAAGTTGGTTATACAAAGCTGTTCGGAAGAAACAAACCCTTTATTGGATTGGTGTTATTAAAGATACTTTCCGGGTTACATTTTGGTTTGGCGACAAAGCTGAACCAGTGATTATTGAAAGTACTCTTCCCGATTCGATTAAAGAGGACTTCAAAAATGCCAAACGATATGGCCAACTTCGGGCAATATCAATCGAAGTTCGCTCGGACGATGATTTTACCAACGTCGTTAAATTACTTGAGCTAAAAGCTAAAATGAAATAACGGGTTGCCTATAAATATCCCATTTTATCAACCAGGTAAGTCAAAGTGAGCGACAGGCAGAAGGCAATAATTGGGGCGATAATCCACATCACAAAAAACTTATTAACCGCCGTTTTCCTGAAAATGTTTTTGGCTCCCAATCGGGCAATTCCGATACCAATAATGGCTGCGGCGTTCAACTGAATCAGCGACGTTGGGATGCCCCGCGTAACTGAAGAAATAAGCAAAATACTGGCGGTTACAAATGAAATAATGATCGCCTCAAATGGTCCGAAGAGAAATATTCCCTTCCCGGTATTTTCTAATCCCTTATTTCCAAGAATCGATGCTCCGATAGCGAAGTTTGGTGCCACAATTAGTGTCGACAGAACCATGATAATCGAAAACCCATTTCCCTCGAATGGCAATTGTAACTCGTGCGAAGTCATCGAGGCAATTGGGCCAACAGCATTGGCTACATTATTGGCGCCAATCGAAAACGCCACGTACAACGACATCAGTACAATAATTGTTTTCACTGCCGGATGCTGCGACAACTGCCCGTAGGTGAGATAACCTTTTTTCCGAAGGGGCGTGTAAACATATTTTCCGAAGAGATAGCAAATTACAAACGACATAAAAGGCGCTATAAACCAGGTTGGGACAATCTCGACAAACACCTTGTGAGCATTGAACTGGTGGAAATATACAGCCGGTGCTGAAATGGCAAAAACGGTGGTTTGCACATTCGACTGTGGAATTCCCAGAATATTGGCAATAAAGAGTGTAAGCCCAACCGAGCCTAAAATAATCGTTACCAGTTCCCAACTCATTATTGCAGGCGATATCAAATCTTTACCAAGAGTTGTTGAAGTACCTTTTCCGGCAACCATTGCGCCAATAAAAACCATAATCCCAAAGAGACCCGGAATGGCAGATTTGCGAATAACATTAGCGCCGTAAGCCGCAGAAAAAGAGGGTGATATGCTGGTTCCGCCCATATTGATGGCTAAAAAAACAGCCGCGAGTAGCGGTATAAGTATGTGATGAAACATCTGGTTTTCTTTTGTGACAAAAAGGTTCGAAATTTCGCGTTTATTTGATCAATTTGAATACGACTAAAGACGTAATTTTCAAATATTGAAATATATAACTAAGTTAATTTTTGTTTGTTGCGATATTCTTTTGGCGTGCAGCCGTTGATTTCTTTAAACTTCCGGTTAAAATTCGATAAGTTTCCAAAGCCAACACGATAACCAATATCGGCAATTGCAATTTCTTCCTGCTGAAGTAGCTTGCAAGCCTGACCAATCCTGAATTCTGTCAGAAAATCGAGGTACGACTTTCGTGTTCGTGTTTTGAAATAACGGCAAAACGAGTTGACCGTCATATTAGCTATCCCGGCGATTTCCTCCAGACTTATTGCCCGCGAATATTCTTTCAGTGTAAACCGAAAAATAGCATCCAGCCGCTTCTCTTCGTTCTCGTTCAGTTTATTGTAGGCGCCTTCGGTCGATAATATTTCTGAAGCGTTGCTTTTTGTCATTAGCAACAACACCGAAAATAATCGGATCAACCGCTCTGCCTCTGTTGCCCGTGCCAGGTTTTGAATCTCACTCTCCAACCCCGAATTCGTCCCTGCTTTAAAATGGATTCCCCGCTCTGCTTTAGTGCCAAATTCAACCAGCGCTTTATTTTCAGGAAGCGACCAAAACCAACTTCCAAACACATTCCAATCGAAATAAACCGAAAGAGCACGTGCATTCAGCTTATTTTCAACCTGGTAGTATTTGGTGTCATTTCTGAAAGCATGTGGCAGCCGGGCACCGAAAACAAATATATCGCCAGCTTCAAACTCACAGATTCGGCTACCGGCAATCAGGTTCCCTGTACTTTCCTGAATAAGAGTGATTTGAAATTCGTCGTGCTGATGCAGAATATCGTACAAATGCGGTTGGTATTCGTTCTGAATCCATACCGATTCGTTCACCGGCTTTGCAATTTTAAACGGAAGAATCTTCATTGCGCAAAAATGAATTGTATAAAATATTCACATCAATATCCGCATCAATTCAAACAATGATAAGATCGTATTAGTTCAGGATAAAATACAAACATTATTCGGAATCATTCTAAATAATTTTGTAATAAAAGATGTAAATATCTTTTATTTGAAAAAGAGAATAAAAAACGAATAATATTTTTAGCTATGAAATTTGAATGGAAAGGAGTTTTTCCGGCGGTGACAACCAAATTTACTGCCGACGACAAATTGGACTTTGACGCTTTTGATGTAAACCTGAATGCACAAATTGAAGCTGGAGTTGACGGGATTATTTTGGGCGGATCGCTCGGTGAAGCCAGCACCTTGCTTCAGGATGAAAAAGATGCATTACTGAAACATACGGTTAAAGCTGCTGCCAGTAAAGTTCCGGTTTTGATGAATGTAGCCGAGCAATCGACCAAAGTGGCAGTAGATGCGGCACTCAAAGCACGTGACAATGGTGCTGATGGACTCATGCTTTTGCCGCCGATGCGCTACACTTCTGACGATCGCGAAACCGTAATCTTTTTGCGCGAAGTAGCAAAGGCAACCGAATTGCCAATCATTTTGTATAACAACCCTGCTGACTACAAAATCTGGATTTCGCCCGATATGTTCCGCCAGCTCGAAGATTTGCCAACCATTCAGGCGGTAAAAGAATCGACTCGCGACATCTCCAATGTGACCCGCATGAAAAATGCTTTTGGAGACCGCTTCGCTGTTTTAACCGGAGTTGACACGCTCGGAATGGAAAGTTTGCTGATGGGTGCCGATGGCTGGGTAGCCGGACTGGTGTGTGCTTTTCCTCGCGAGACTGTAGCCATTTACCGACTCATTAAAGCCGGAAAAATTCAGGAAGCATTGGCAATTTATCGCTGGTTTCTGCCAGTATTGGAATTGGATGTATCAACCAAATTGGTTCAAAACATTAAGCTGGCAGAAACTTTAACCAGGTTAGGTAACGAAAATGTACGTGCACCGCGCCTTCCTTTGATTGGTGCCGAACGCGAACGAATTCTCGGCATTCTGAACACAGCTTTGGCCAATCGCCCGATTCTGCCTGATTACCTCAATCTTTAAATCAAAAAGCATGATTCAGGGGAAAAATTATATAGGGAATAACTTATCGGCTGAAGGAACTGTTAGCTTTAAAGCCTTCAGTCCGGTAAGCTTGCAAAAATTGCCGGAATTATTTGTTCAGGCAACGGCTGCCGAAACCGAATTTGCAGTTGATAAGGCAAAACAGACCTATTCGATTTACAAGCGCAAAAGCGGAAAAGAAAAAGCCACTTTCCTGAAAGCCATTGCCGATGAAATTGAAACACTGGGAAACATATTGATTGAACGAGCCTGTGCCGAATCGGGTTTGCCTGAAGGCCGGATTACCGGAGAGCGTGGGCGAACCGTAAACCAACTTCGCTTGTTTGCTTCGGTATTGGAAGATGGCTCGTGGGTAGAAGCATCAATTGATACCGCTCTGCCACAACGAACGCCTTTACCACGTCCCGATATTCGCAAAATGTTGCAACCAGTGGGTCCGGTGGTGATATTTACCGCAAGTAATTTTCCTTTGGCATTCTCCACTGCTGGTGGCGACACTGCTTCGGCTTTGGCTGCCGGAAACCCGGTGATAGTAAAAGCACATCCGTACCATGCCGGAACCAACGAGCTGGTGGCTGGTGCCATCGTTCGTGCAGCTCAAAAAACAGGTATGCCCGATGGCGTTTTCTCATCGCTCAATGCCATCGACTTTTCGGTAGGTCAGCAATTGGTGTTACATCCAGGAGTGAAGTCGGTTGCGTTTACCGGCTCGTTTCAGGGAGGTAAAAGTTTGTTCGAACTGGCCCAAAAACGCGAAGAGCCTATTCCGGTTTTTGCGGAAATGGGCAGCGTGAATCCGGTAATTCTTTTACCCGAAAAAGTAAAAGCCGATCCCGGCAAGCTGGCTGCAATTTTAGCCTCATCAATAAATTTAGGTGCCGGGCAGTTCTGCACCAATCCGGGCGTACTTGTTGCACTGAAGTCGGAAGAAACTGAATTGCTGAAATCGGAGTTGGCTCTGCAAATTAGTAAGCTTCAGCCGGAGAAAATGCTGCACCAAAATATCAGCAAAAACTTTGTGCAAAAAACCAGTCATTTCTTCGGAAATCAGGAAGTAACAAAATTGGCCGAATCGACAGAAGCTACTTCAGAACTGAAGGGCCAGCCGGTTGTTGCAAGTGTTTCAGGAAGAGATTTTATAAAAAATCCTGATCTGGCTGAAGAAATCTTCGGGCCGTTTTCGCTCTTGATTGAATGCGACGGAACCGACGAACTCTCCCATGTTCTGAAAGCCTTTAAAGGTCAGCTTACCGCATCGATAATGGGCACTTCAGGAGATATTTCGCAATTCCGGACTCAGATTGAAATCCTTCAGGAAGTGGTTGGCCGATTGATTTTTAACGGCGTTCCAACCGGAGTTGAAGTATGCTATTCCATGCAACATGGTGGACCTTTCCCATCGACAACCGACAGCCGTTTTACTTCGGTTGGTGTCGATGCCATCAAAAGATTTGTTCGCCCTGTTGCTTTTCAGGATGCCCCGGAAAGTTATCTACCCGACGAGTTGAAAGATGCCAATCCGCTGAATATCTGGCGTCGCGTGGATGGTCAACTCAGTAAAGAACCAATTAAAAAGTAACGACCATGGCAGCAAAAACATTCTTTTGTGTCGATGCCCATACCTGCGGAAATCCGGTGCGTGTGGTTGCCGGAGGGTCGCCCATTCTGGAAGGAAAAAATATGTTTGAACGTCGGCTGCATTTTATGCGCGATTACGATTGGATTCGTCGCGGCCTGATGTTCGAACCTCGTGGCCACGATATGATGTCGGGAAGTATTCTTTTCCCGCCGTCGGATCCGGCCAACGATATGGGCATTTTATTTATCGAAACCAGCGGCTGCCTGCCCATGTGCGGTCATGGAACCATCGGTACGGTTACGGTGGCCATTGAACAAGGATTGGTTACACCTAAAGTTCCGGGCGAATTGCTGGTTGAAGCTCCGGCAGGACTAATCCGCGTAAAATACCAAATGACCGGCAAAAAAGTGACTTCAGTGAAGCTGACCAATGTGGCTTCTTTTCTGGCCGGGAAAGATCTGGAGGTGGAATCGCCGCACCTCGGGAAACTCACGTTCGACGTGGCTTACGGCGGAAATTTCTATGCCATTATTGATCCTCAGGAAAACTTTGTAGGATTGGAAAAATACACTGCCGACGAGCTGGTCTCGTTTAGCCGGCCATTGCGCACGCTGATTAATGAAAAGTATTCGTTCCATCATCCTGAAAATCAACATATTTCAGGAGTGAGCCACATTGAATGGACCGGAGCAACCCTCTCGGAAGAAGCTGACGGACGAAATGCGGTTTTCTATGGCGATAAAGCCATCGACCGGTCGCCCTGCGGCACCGGAACTTCGGCACGAATGGCACAACTGGCAGCACGTGGCAAACTGAAGAAAGGCGACAAATTTCTGCACGAGAGCATTATTGGTAGCCAGTTTTTAGGTCGGGTTGAAGATACTGCAACGGTTGGCGACCGCGAAGCCATTATTCCCAGTATTGAAGGTTGGGCTAAAATAACAGGCTTCAACAATATTTTCATCGATGACGAAGATGATCCGTACGCATTTGGTTTTCAAGTAATTTAAATATTCGAGTCATTAGTCAATAGTTAACCGAAAAACACCGACATACTTTTCTAATGGCAAATGACTATTTCCGTTAGCCTGTTATCTAAAATCTAATGTCTGTTTTATATGAGCAAAATACTAATCGTTGGAGGTGGTGTAGTTGGACTGTTCACCGCATTTTATCTGCAAAAGAAAGGAGCCGAAGTAACAGTTATCGACAAGGGTGACCTGACCGATGGTTGTTCGTTTGGCAATGCCGGATTGATTGTCCCGAGTCATGTGATTCCGCTGGCGTCGCCCGGAATGCTTCACAAAGGCATGAAAAACCTGTTCAAACCAACTTCGCCGGTGGCTGCCCGGATGGCTCCCAACGCCGGACTACTCCACTGGTACCTGCGATTTACTTCCGCTGCCACCGATAAGCATGTGCAAAAATCGATTCCGGTTTTAAAAGAACTGAGCTTGTTAAGCAAAGGACTTTACCAGGATTTGAAAGCTTCCGGTGAACTTGATTTTCCTTTGTGGCAAAAAGGTTTGCTGATGCTATACAAATCTCAAAAAACCGGTGAGGAATTGCTGGAAGAAGCCGAAATTGCCCGTCATGCCGGGCTGGAAGTGAGTGAACTTTCACGAAACGATGTGTTTCAGCTTGAGCCAGATTCTTTACCCGCAGTTTCGGGCGGTGTACATTATCATTCTGACGACCACCTGAATCCGTCGGCACTGATGAATTCGTTAATTTCTTATCTGGAAAAATCCGGGGTACAACTTATTCATAACTGTGCTTTGCTGAAGATCAAAACTACCGGCTCGAAAGCAATTGGCGCAGAAACGTCGCGGGGACTATTTGGATTCGATCAATTGGTAATAACCGCCGGAATGTGGAGCTCTCCGATAATGAAGCAGCTTGGGTTACGATTGGCTGTTCAACCCGGGAAAGGCTACAGTTTTAAGGTAAAAACCTCTGCTGAAATTCACTATCCTGCTTTGCTTTCTGATGCCAATGTGGCGGTCACTCCGCTCGGCAACGGGCTAACCCAATTTGGAGGTGGCATGGAACTCGGTTACGGCGATATGAAAATCCGCAGAACGCGCGTTGACCAGATTATAAAGGCAGTTGGTGAGTTTTATCCTTCGGGAAAGGGAATCGAAGTAAATGATGAGCAAATCTGGCAGGGACATCGGCCCTGCTCATTCGACGGATTGCCGTTTATCGGGCAGGTACCCGCCTACAACAATGTGTTTGCCGGAACAGGGCATTCGATGATGGGCGTAACGCTGGCACCTGCAACCGGCCAATTACTTTCGGAACTCATTTCAGGAGAAAAAACAAGCCTGAACTTAAATCCGTTCAGGCTCGAAAGATAAGCAACTAACCAACTGACACCTTATCCAATAGTTATATACATCTGAATATCAGTTTATCCATAAAAGCCTATTGCAATTAATTATAAAACAGAACGGTCTACAAATTTGAAAAAAAGATTATATTTGATGCATGATTGAAAAGTTGAAAGATATTGCATTCAGAATTCACATTGACCCAATAAAAACTGTTGAGCATGCGGCAAAAGTTGAGACAGTAATTAAGGTGCTATCTGATATTCAGCAATCATACAGCAATTACCTAGAGATAGAATTTCTTAAAAATGAACAATTTAGGAAAGCATACGATTCAAATAAGAAGGTTCTGGATACGATAAAAGAAGAATTAAGCTTATTGGTTGTAGATTTAAATTTTGGCAGTTTTGAGGCGGCTTTAGCTCCTGATCTTATTGAATTACAATCGCCAATATTTAAAAATGAGGTTCTTGAGTGGAAAAAGGAGACCTTTAGCGAGTATAAAGATTTAATTATTTGCGGTGATTACGAAGATGTCAATTATTTACGCAAAGTAGGGAAACGCTATAGCGAAGATGAAAGAACTAAGATATATAAACCGCTTTTTTCATCTATAGGTGATGGTAAAGAATACAGAATTAATGTCAAAAATAAAAATCACAAAGTTCTTAAAGTTCTGATTCAACCAGAAAAAGTAAAAGATTTCTATGTTTCTAAAACTGTTAGCGAAAAATTAGAGACTCCAGAATATAGTACGTTACAAGTGTTTGCCAAGGTTAAAAAGCAAGGAGATAAGTTCCGGCTAAATCAGCGGAATTTGAAAGAGATCCTGTATATGGAAGAACTTGAACATGATACATATCCATTTAAACCTGATTTAATAAGATTTTCCGAAACCATTTTCGTATTAAATAGAAATTTAGAATGTATAGTTGAATTTGAGGATGAAAACTATATTATTAGAAATGAAGAGCTTGATTTGTTAGTTTGGGGAGATACAAGGAAAGAGGCCGAGGAAGCTTTTTGTTTTAGCTTCTATTCTCTTTATCAGAACTATTATAATGAAATAGATAACAATTTATCAGATGAGGCCATATTACTTAAAGATAAACTGAGACAATTAATAAAAAATGTTATAAATGAAGCCTAGAAAAACGAAAGACATACAAAGGGTCTTAGAGAAAAAAGGCTTCATCCTTGAACCTGAAAAAGACCATCATCAATTTTACTACCTTATGATCGACGGTAAAAAACAAGCGATCAAAACTTACTTTAGTCATGGGAAAAAAGAATATGATAAATCCTTGATGAATTTAATAAAGAAGCAACTTAGATTCAAAGAGACAGATAAAGCAGAAGATTTCTTTGATTGCCCTATGACAAAAGAGCAATATGTAGAAATGTTAATTGAAAATGGAGAAATTAAGAAACAATCTAATTAGGTCTTAGATTTTTCAGATTTTTAAATTAAGCCCTAATTTATCTATCATCCCCCGATCTGGGCCTCAACTCCATACTTTTTAAATATCCCCAATGCTTGTTCTTTAGCTTCTTTGGAGGGCTCCTGCAAAAGCTGAAAACCATCGGGGCGACCAAGTTTTTGGTATTTTGTCTGGGCGATTTTATGGTAGGGCAACAAGCTTACCGGTTTCTTTTCTCCTGAAAGCGAAGCCACAAATTGCGCCGTTGCTTCCATATTTTCGGCATCGTCGTTTACCCCTCCAATCAGCGGAATACGAATAAAAATGCGGGCTCCGGTTGCCGACAAAATCTTTAGGTTTTCCAGAATTTTTTCGTTCGGAACGCCAATCCAGCGACGATGTTTTTCGGAATCCATCAGCTTCAGGTCGTACAAAAACAAGTCGGTGCGTTTGGCTACTTCCATCAGAATTTCGGTATTGATCAATCCTGCCGTATCCACTGCCCGGTGAATATTTCTCCGTCCGCATTCATCTAAAAGTTCGATCAGAAATTCTGGATAAAGCATGGGTTCTCCGCCTGAAAAAGTTACGCCGCCTCCCGACTGATCGAAAAACACGCGCTCTTTCTCGATTTCGTTCATGATTTCCGCCACCGTCATGGTGTGTCCCGATAGTTCGATGGCCATCGTCGGGCAAACTTCGGCACATTTGCCACACAATGTACAAAGATCGGTATCGGTAACAATTCCTTCCGAAGTCAGCGTCAGCGCATCAACAGGACAAGCCTCCACGCAAGTGCTGCAGCCAATACATTTGTTGGGCGCATACATTTTTTCCTGTCTGGGCGAAATGCTCTCCGGATTGTGGCACCAGGTACAATTGAGGTTGCAGCCTTTGGTGAAAATAACAATGCGGATGCCTGGCCCGTCGTTAATGGCGTAGCGCTTTATATCGAATATATATGGATGGTTCATATGAAAATAATTAAGCAAACCTCCCCCGAAGGGTGAGGCTTAAAAAGAGCAATATCAGCGATATTTCATTTATCTTTCTTGTGTCAATTCTTTGTAGTAGGCGTTTGAAATTCTGTCTTTTATTGAAATGACAATCGATCACCACAGACCAAATCCTTCCCCCTTCGGGGGAATAAGAAGGGGGCTTTCTTTCTAAAATCCGTCGTTTTCGGTACGTTCGATCACTTCCTGCTGAAGGTCGCCGTTCATGTCGTTGAAATAGTCGGAATAACCGGCCATGCGCACCATCAGGTCCTTATAGTCTGAAGGACAAGCCTGCGCCGCTTTCAGCGTGGCAGTGTCCACAATGTTGAACTGAATGTGGTGTCCGCCCAGCGTAAAGTAACTGCGGATAAGGTGACCCAGTTTGCGGATGTCTTCCTCTTTGCTCAGCAAACTTGGCAGGAAGCGCTGATTAAGCAAAGTTCCGCCCGATTTCACCTGGTCGAATTTGGTCATCGATTTAATGACTGCCGAAGGTCCGTGCGTGTCGGCGCCATGCGATGGCGAAGTTCCATCGGAAATCGATTTTCCGGCCATACGACCGTTTGGTGTGGCTCCCATCACTTTTCCAAAATACACATGGCAAGTGGTTGAAAGCATATTCAGGTGATATTTTCCGCCAGGCTTGATGTTTGGTTTACCGTCGATGGCATTCACCAAATCGTCGTACACGCGAACGGCAATCGAATCGGCATAATCGTTATCGTTTCCGAAGAAGGGCGTGCGGTTCATAATGGTTTGACGCAACACTTCCTCACCTTCAAAGTTTTTCAACACAGCATTCAGAACACGATCCATGCTGAAAGATTTGCTTTCGAAAACATGTTTTTTCAGGGCAGCCAAACTGTCGGTGGTTGTTCCCAAACCGCAGCACTGAATGTAGCTGGTATTGTAGCGTGGACCGGCATCGTAATAGTCTTTTCCGCGGCTTACGCAATCTTCAATCACTACCGAAAGGAATGGTGCCGGGGCATACTTGGCAAACATGCGGTCGATGTAATTGCTCACGCGCATTTTCAGATCGACCACGTAATTCAACTGTTTCAGGAAAGCCTGGTAGAGGTCTTCGTAACTGGTAAATGTGCGCGGGTCACCTGTTTGCGGCCCAACCTGGATTCCTGTAACCGGGTTGACACCGTTGTTCAGGGTAACTTCCAGAATTTTCGGAACATTGAGGTAGCCGGTAAGCAAATAGGCTTCTTTGCCAAAAGCGCCCACTTCAATACATCCGCTGCAACCACCTTCGCGGGCATCGGTTACCGATTTTCCCTGGCGCATCAATTCCATCACATACACATCGGGATTGAAAACCGACGGATAGCCGTGTCCCTGGCGAATGACTTTCGCGGCAGCGTGCAAAAATTTGTCCGGAGTTTTGGCGCTGATGTGCACCGAACAACCCGGTTGGAGGATATGCAATTCTTCCTGAATTTCGAGCATGAGGTACGAAACGTCGCTGGTTCCGTCGCTTCCATCGGCTTTGATACCGCCAATGTTGATGTTGGTAAAGTCGTTGTAGGTGCCACTTTCGCGAGCCGTAATTCCCACTTTAGGCGGCGCCGGATGGTTATTCACTTTGATCCAGAAGCACGACAGCAACTCTTTGGCTTTCTCGCGATTGAGCGTCCCGGCAGCCAGCTCCAGCTCGTAGAACGGAGTGAGGTGTTGATCGAAATGGCCCGGATTCATGGCATCCCAACCATTCAACTCAGTGATGATGGCCAGATGACAGAACCAGTACATTTGAATGGCTTCCCAGAAATTGCGAGGAGCATTGGCCGGAACCCAGCGGCAAACTTCGGCAATCTGCAAAAGTTCGGCCTTACGTTTCGGGTCGACTTCGGTTTTAGCCATTTCTTCGGCTAGGTCGGCATGGCGTTCGGCAAGCACAATTACGGCATCGCACGAAATATCCATCGCCTTCCATTCTTCTGCTTTATCGGTCGCTTCCGGGTCGTTCAGGTAATCGAGGGCAGCCAGATTGGCGGCAATTTCGCGCTTGTAATCGAGCATCCCTTTGGTGTAAATTTTTCCGTCGAGGGCGGTATGACCGGGAGCGCGCTGTTCCATAAATTCGGTGAACATCCCGGCTTCGTAGGCCAATCGCCATTCCTGCGGAACATGACTGAAGATACGTTCGCGCTGTGTGCGGCCTGCCCAATACGGAATCACTTCTTTCGCATAGGTTTCGATATCTTCCTGACTGATGGTGTAACGCTGCAATTCGCGGGTGTTCAGTACATTCAAATCTTCAACGCTGTGGCAAGTGAGTTCAGGAAAAGTTGGTACGCATTTGGGTTTTGGCCCGCGCTCGCCCACAATCAGTTCGCCTTCGCCAATGTAAATGGCTTTCTTTTGGCAATGATCGAGGTAATTGGCGGCGCGCAAAACCGGAACTGACATTTTCCCGTAGTTTTCTTTGTAAAAAGCGGTTTCGTGTAGCGCACGCTCTATGGTTAACGATGGCTCGGTCTCAACGCTCAGTTTACGCAGTTTCTGGATGCGTTCGTTCATTCCGGGACCAATCACGTTTTCTTTCTTTTCGTAAAAATTGCCTTCGGAGGCTGCTCCGCGCAACGGAGCTACGGTATGTTGGGTAATTTTTTCAAACATGGGTTTCGAATTAAATACGACAGAAAATAGTCATTAGTCATTGGGAAAAATAAAGGAAGCAGGTATTCGGGGAAGCAGCCCTAATGACCAATGACTCTTTCCCTTTCCCTTTTGGGGGTTTAGTTATAAAACATGAGGCAATTGAATAATCGCCGGTAGGTTTTTACAAGGGTTGATCTATAAAAAGACGATTCCAAAACAAGCTTTGTATAAATTGAGTGATACAAAAGTAACGATTAATTGTTTAGATTGAAACTAAATTTCCATTGAAGGAGTGTTAACCTGTTATTCTGAATCCTTTAACGCCTGCCCGCTCAAATAAGCATGTCAATTTCAGAACTATAACTCAATGCCTTCCGGGAACCAGAGATAATGACTATATTAGACAAATAATTCAAAGAATTGCAGCATATGGAATCCTCCCGTAATTCTCAGCAAAATAAGAACAGACAAAATTCGTCGGGAGACAAAAGTCTTGACAATTTGACCGCAAATGATTACCTGAGAATTATTAAAGCTCTGGAACAAAGAGAGGCAGAGCTAACCGACCAGTTGAATGATATTCGGCAACAAGAAGAAAACGCCCGAAAGGTTTCAGAAGAATTCAGGTTACTCGGCAAGCTTACCGCTGAAATGCTCGAACTGGAAAGCTTAACCGATATTTACAACTACATCACTACATTTCTGCAAAAGCAAATACCTGATTCGGTCATTTTATTTAACTCCGTTAATGAAAAAGAACAAGTAGTAAAACTCGAGTCAATTTCGGGTATTAAAAGCCAGCTTCTGAATAAAATACTGGGAATTTGGGGAATAAACCCGGTGGGAATGAAATTCAAGTTGATTACAACTCACGACGAGTATTTCAGGTCGGGGCAATTTGTTGAGTTCAGGGGTAAACTGGAAGATTTTGCGGTGTCCAGCCTCTCGCCTTTAGTTGCGCGTGCCATCGAAAAACTAATCCGGCTTCACAAAATATACACAATTGGTATCATGAAAGATACCACACTCCTGGCAGCAATTCACTTTCTGTCGTTTAATAAACATGTTTGCCCCGATACCAATTTTATCGAAACGTTTATACGGCAAGCTGGCATTGTTTTACAAAAGAAACTGGCAGAAGTGCAATTGAAAGAAAGTGAAGAAAAGTACCGAAGTATATTCGAGAATGTTCAGGATGTCTATTATGAAGCAACACTAAATGGAATAGTTTTAGAAGTGAGCCCCTCGGTTGAGAATTTTTCGAAAGGACAATATACACGTAACGACCTGATTGGCAAATCGCTCTACAATTTCTTCGATGACAATTCGGAATTCGACAATTTTCTGGCTTCGATAAAAGAGAATGGAAAACTATTCGGGTACGAAATCTCGCTAAAAAACAAAGATGGCAAACTGATTCCGAGCCTGGTAAATGCGAAAATCGAAATGAGCGAGGACGGTTCTCCTGTTAAAATAGTAGGCAGTGCCAGCGACATCAGCGTGAGAAAAGAATTTGAGAATGCCCTGAAAATGAGCGAACAAAAATACAGGGAAATATTCATGAATTCGCCGGTTGGCATTTGGGAAGAAGACTTTTCGGAAGTAAAAGCGCGTTTAGACTATTTGAAACAGTCGGGAGTCACAAACCTTCGATCACATTTAGATTCTGATCCTGAAGAACTCAGACGCATAGCATCGTTGGTAAAAGTGCAAAGCGTTAATGAAGAAAGCCTGAAAACAATGGGTTACGAACTAAATGAAGTCATTGAGAATGATTTAAATAACCTTTTCAACGAAGATTCGATACCCGTTTTTAAAGAAGAAATCATTGCCTTGTCCGAAGGTAAAAGGTACTTCAAATGCGAACTTCCGGTTTCTGTAAACAAGGGAGATCGGCTTTTTCAACTATCGCTAGCCGTTCCTGAAAACTATACCGACACTCTATCGAGAGTTTTGATTTCGTTTTTGGACATCACTGAACAAAAAAAAGCTGCTAAAGAAATTTCGGCCAGCGAAAAGCGTTACCGCTCGCTCTTCGATAAAATGCAGGAGGGATTTGCCTTACACGAAATTATTTGTGATGAAAATGGGAATCCGTGCAATTATCGTTTTTTAGATGTAAACCCGGCTTTTGAACAACTTACAGGGGTTCGCAGTGAAGCAATCCGGGGAAAGACAGTTTTGGAGGTTTTTCCTGAAACGGAACATTATTGGATTGAAAAATATGGCAACGTAGCGCTTAAAGGTGAATTTATCCAGTTTGAAAATTACTCGAAAGCGGTGAAAAGATATTTTCACGTAGTTGCATTTTGCCCCGATAAAAACCAGTTTGCAACCATGTTCTCCGATATTACATCGAGCAAACTCGCTGAGATAAATCTCCTTCAAACCAAAGAAAGCTATTTTGACGTATTCAATTCGGTGGCCGAAGCAATATATATTCAGGATAAAACCACGACCAGGTTTATCGACGTGAACAAAGGAGCAGAATTGATGTACGGAGGCTCCCGTGAAGAATTGATCGGGCAATCGCACGAAACATTTAGCGCCCCGGGGTTAAACGATTCAGAGAGCATAAAACAATATATTAATCACACCTTCGACACCGGAGAACCGACCCAATTTGAATTTTGGGCCATTCGAAAAAATGGGGATACCTACCCGAAAGAAGTAATCCTGAATAAAGGACGCTACTTTGGCCAAGATGTAATTATTGCCACAGCCCGCGATATTACCGAAAGCAAAATGGCGCAGGAACAACTTATCCGACAGGCCAAATTCAGACAATTACTCATCGAAATCTCGTCCAATTTCATCAACCTGCCACTCGACAAACTTAGCATATCAATCAACAATGCACTTGAGGTAATGGGCAGATTTGCAGGCGTTGATCGCACCTATATATTTGACTTTGATGACGGAACCGGATTGTGTACAAACACTTACGAGTGGTGCAACGATGGGATTGAACCCCAGATTAACGAGCTGCAAAATATACCGCTGTCGGCTGAATGGACTGAATCATTCAGAAACGGCAAAATAATATACGTCGATGATGTACTAAGCTTACCCAAGGGAGATACCAGGGCGGTGCTCGAACCGCAGGGAATTAAAAGCCTTGTTACAGTTCCAATGATGGATAAAGATGTTTGTATTGGCTTTATCGGGCTCGACTCGGTAAGGCAGCACCACAACTTTACCGAAGTTGACCATCAGCTCCTCATTATGTCGGCCCAATTACTTGTAAACATTAAGCTCAGAACAATTACTGAAGAAAACATCATTAAAGCGAAAGAAAAGGCAGAAGAAAGTGACCGGTTGAAATCGGCTTTTCTGGCCAATATGAGCCATGAAATACGAACACCGCTCAACAGCATTATCGGATTTTCGGAGTTGCTGACTGACCCCAATTTTGATCAGAACCAACGGGCCGAATTTGCTCAAATGATTAATGAAAACGGGAACAACCTGCTGACAATCTTATCCGATATTATGGATTTATCGAAGATTGAAGCCGGACAAATGCAAATCAAAAAACTGCCTTTTGTTGTAAACAAACTGGTTGCCGAAATGCAACGTGAATTCTCGTTTAAAGCATTCAAGAAGGGAATAGAATTAAAAGTGGATTTACTAAGCCCGGCGACGAATATTTTGGTAAACAGCGACGAAAGCAAAATTCGGCAAATACTGGTTAACCTTATCAGCAATGCGTTAAAATTTACCCATCAGGGATCAATTGAAATTGGATTCAGAATCATTGATAATCAGGTGCAGATCCATGTTAAAGACACCGGAATTGGAATTCCAGCCGAATTTCATCAACAAATTTTTGAGCGTTTCAGGCAGGTTGACTTATCGCGCGCACGAAAATACGGCGGGAATGGGCTCGGGCTGGCCATTTCCAAAAGCCTCGTCGAAATAATGAATGGAAAAATCTGGGTTGAATCGGAAGTTAACCACGGATCGGTTTTTTATTTTACAATCCCAATGAATTTCTGACCATGCCAGTTTTTCGAAACGGCAGATTAAAATCCCTGTTATTATTCTTATTTTAGTACGGTTTATATCTATAATGCACTGGTTTGGATGGGAACACTTGAATATCGGCAAATTTCATTTCTGCAAGAAAATTCGACTCTGAACGTATTAGCGTTTGATACAGCTTTTCTTGAGCGGGTAATTTCGACCCGGATGAAAGAAAAATTGATCGAAGATACGGACGTTTATATCCGCCTGCTTTTAGCCGATAGCCTTGAAATGGCTGAATTTAAGAGCGTTCTCAACAATTCATTCAGCGAGTTTTTCAGAGAACCGTTAACGTTTGCTTACCTCGAGCAAACAGTCCTGCCAATGATAATTGAAAAAAAGAAGCTGAGCCGCCAAAAGGGCTTACGAATTTGGTCGGCCACTTGTGCCAGCGGGCAGGAAGCTTACAGTGTTGCTATGTTATGCGACGAATTATTGCAAAATAATTCCAGAGATATTCAATACCGAATATTTGCAACCGATCACAACTCAGAAGAAATAGAGAAAGCCGAAAAAGGCGTTTATAATCCTGCGACGGTTGGTAAAATTACATTCAACCGGTTGCAAAGGTATTTTACCGCTGAAGGAAATTCGTTTACTGTAAATTCAAACCTCCGTAGTAATATCGATTTTTCGGTCTTCGACCTGTTGGCTAACTGCGAATCGAGCCCGCCGGCAAGCATTTTTGGCGATTTCGACCTCATTTTTTGCTGCAATGTGTTTTTCTATTATAAACCCGGGTTCCAGAAACTCATTCTCGAAAAAGTAAACAAAAGTTTATCAAGAGAAGGTTATTTGATTACCGGAGAAACCGAAAAAGAAATTGCCAGGGAAAATCAATTCATTGAAGCATTCCCTAATTCAGCAATATTTCAGAAACGAGTGCAATAACACCTGACTAACCTAATCATAATGAAAATAAAAAATCTAAAAATTGGAACTCAATTAATTATCGCCTTTAGCATTATTATACTGGTTGTCATTACATTAGGAGTAGTTGTGAGGCTACAGGCAGAACGAATGGCCAACCAAACAACTGATTTATTCAATCATCCGTTTACCGTAAGAAGAGCCCTTGGAGAACTAAAAGCTAACGTACTTTCGATACATCGCAGTTTGAAAGACATGGAACTATCGATGTCGAAGGATGAACTGGAAAAAAATTTGCAGGACATTGAAAAAAACAAGACCAGCGCTTTTAAGCAACTTGATGTTTTAAAAGAAAGGTACCTGGGGCCCCAATCGGACATTGAAAGTGCCTACAATAATTTTATGGAATGGAATATTTTATTCCAGGAAACGATAATGGACATAAAGCAAGGGCAAGTAAAAGAGGCCATGATTCGAACAAAGTCAAACGGCGTCGGAGGTCAAAAAGTAGATGAAATACTTGCAAACATACAGATTATCGACAATTTTGCTCTCAACAAAGCGAACCAGTTTTACGATAATACAATAAAACTTAGTATCACCCTCAAATACCAGCTTATAGGTCTGATCATAATTGTTATAGCAATTGTAATCTCCATTATTATTTACTTCGACCGTAATATTCGCAACCCGATAGTTGAACTGGCCAATGTTAATAAACTCTTTGGCGAGGGAGATATGAACATCAGAAGTAAATACATATCAACCAACGAATTGGGACAATTATCATCGTCATTTAATACAATGGCCGAAGTTATCCAATCGGAAATCGACTTAAACAACCTGGCTGCCAATATTTCGGAAGTAATGCTAAGCGAGATTGATGCTCACCGGTTCTCGCATTCGCTGTTGGTAAGTTTACTCGAAAACACTGAAGCCCAGGCCGGAGCTCTTTATTTACGCAACGATGCTAAAACAGAGTACGAACTCTTCGAAGGAGTTGGACTGAATAACGAATGGAACCGGTCATTTTCGGCTACAAATTTCGATGGCGAATTTGGTCTCGCCTTATCCACAAAAAAAATTCAATACCTTACCCAGATTCCGTCAAACGCTCAATTCTTGTTTTACACCTCTACCGGTAAATTTATTCCTTCAGAAATCATAACTATACCCATAGTCCTGGGAAACGAAATTGTTGCTGTCATTTCCTTGTCGTCGGTTAAAAGCTTCCCGAAAAACAGCCTTACTTTGTTAGAAAGCGTACTTACAACCATAAGCGCCCGCATGGGAGGCGTTCTGACATTTGAGAGGATGAGCGAATTCTCGAAACAGTTGGAGTTGCAAAACAAACGACTCGAAGCTCAGAAAGAAGAATTGCATCTGCTAAACCGGGAATTAGCCCACAAATCGGAAACGCTGGCAGCGGCCAATAGCGAACTGGAGCAACAACGCCGGGAATTAACCGAGCAATCGCGCGAGTTAAAAGAGCAAAACATCGAACTGGAAGTTCAGAAAAAACAACTTGACGAATCGAACCGGTTAAAAACGATTTTCCTGTCGAACATGAGCCACGAACTGCGCACACCACTCAATTCGGTTATTGCACTTTCAGGAGTACTCAACCGGCGCCTCGAGAACCAGATACCTGGAGAAGAGCTTTCTTACCTCAAAATAATTGAACGAAACGGCAAACAGCTGCTCGAATTAATTAACAATATACTCGACCTTTCGCGAATTGAATCTGGGCGCGAAGAAACAGAAATCAATGTTTTTAATCCGAAAGACCTGATTGCCGAAATTGTTGAATCGATAAATCCGCAAGCAATACAGAAAAATATCCGGTTAAGCTTTAAAAGCGAGACCAAACTAAACCCGATTAAGAGCGATTTTGTGAAATGTCGCCACATTTTGCAGAATATAGTAGCTAATGCAGTGAAATTCACCGACAAAGGAGGTGTTGAACTCTCAGCCGAAGAAAGCAACGACATCCTCAAAATATCGGTTACCGATACCGGAATTGGAATTGACGAAGCATATCTTTCGACAATTTTCGACGAATTCAGACAAGGCGATGGCAGTAGCTCGCGAAAATATGGAGGTACCGGACTTGGGCTTGCCATTGCAAAAAAGTACGCAGAGTTACTTGGCGGAAAAATTGAAGTCAAAAGCAAACTCCATGAAGGTTCTGTTTTCACACTTGTTTTGCCAATGCAGTATGACCTTAGTCCCGAAAAAATACAGCCATACGTTGTAGAAACAAGCCTGAATAAAAATTCGCCTCAAGGAGATCCAGCTTCGAAATATATCCTTCTGGTTGAAGACAGTGATGCCATAATTATACAGCTTAAAGAAATACTTTCAAGAGAAGGATACCATATTTTAGTTGCACATAACGGCCAGGAGGCTATGCAAGTGATTGGTAACCAAGTTCCTGATGCCATGATACTGGATTTGATGATGCCTGAAATTGATGGTTTTGAAGTGCTTCGAAGAATCAGAGAGCAGGAAAGGACGGACAAGCTACCTGTTATAATTCTCACCGCCAAGTACATTACCAAGGCCGAACTGGCGTTTCTCAAGCATAATGGTATCCATCAAATCATTCAAAAAGGCGACATCAATAAGGAACAACTGCTCAATGCCGTAGCCCGCATGATGTTTCCTCAAAAGGATACCGCACCCGAACAAAATACAAAACCACTTGCAAAAACGTCATCGGGTCATTCCATTCTTATCGTTGAAGACAACCCCGATAATATGGTAACTATAAAAGCCTTGCTCGGCAATAAATATCCGGTTATTGAAGCAATCGATGGCTTATCGGGCGTTGAAATGGCCAAAGCCCATACTCCCGGTTTAATATTGATGGATATTGCACTTCCGGGAATTAACGGAATTGAAGCGCTAAGAGAAATAAAAAAAGAAGAATGCCTGCAATCTATTCCAATCATTGCAGTTTCGGCAAGTGCAATGAAAGGCGATAAAGAAGATTTCATTGCCTTGGGATTCGATGGATACATCTCGAAACCAATAGATAACGAGTTGTTTATAAATACCATTTCTGAATTTATGGGCTAAGAATACAGATCATTAAATGAATTGTTATGGTGAAAATACTTGCTATCGATGATATTGATGATAACCTTGTAACGTTAAAGGCTATTATAAACGACATATTTCCCGAAATAACAGTATTTACAGCCAATAACGGTATGGATGGAATAGCTCTTGCTATTGAAAACAATCCCGATGTCATTCTTCTTGATATTATTATGCCTGAAATGGATGGATTTGAAGTTTGTCGATACCTAAAAGAAGATGAGCGAGTTAGCGATACACCCATTGTTTTTCTGACAGCACTAAAAGATGACAGGATTAATAGAATTAAAGCGCTTGAAGTAGGCGCAGATGGCTTTCTTTCAAAACCTATTGAAGAAACGGAGCTTACTGCCCAAATAAATGCAATGGTTAAAATAAAAGCCGCCAACCGCGCCAAACAAACGGAAAAAGAACGCCTGAAAAAGCTCGTCGAAGAACAAACAAGAGAATTAGCGCAAAGTGAGTCGCGTTTAAAAGGAATTTTTGATAACCTTCAGGATGCCTACACCAGGACCGATTTGTCAGGAACATTAACAATGGTCAGCCCTTCAGCCGAAAATGTTTATGGATTTAAGCCAGGCGAGTTAATTGGCAAACCGATTGAAATGCTCTATGCCAAGAAAGAAGACAGGCTTTCGCTGATACTTGCATTGCAGGCCAAACGGAAAGTCGAAGATTTTGTATGTCAGGCCAGAAAAAAAGACGGGACCAAAGTTTGGGTATCGATGAATGTCCAGTTTTTGATTGACAAAACCGGGCAAATTGCCGGTACCGAGGGCGTTACAAGAGATATTACTGAACGAATTAAAGCCGAAACTGAATTACGGGAAAAAGAAGTACAGTTTCGAAATTTGGCAAATTCGGGAGTAGCATTGATATGGACTTCGCTACCGGATAAGCAACTCAATTTTTTCAACGACTCCTGGCTGAAATTTACCGGACGCACCTTCGAAAAAGAAAAAGGATTTGGATGGATGGAAGGAATACACCCCAATGACAAGGATATTTGCTTAAAAACCTACCTCGAAGCTTTTGACCATCACGAATCATTTGAAATTGAGTGCCGGTTAATGCACCACAGTGGCAAATACCTGTGGATTAGGAATATGGGGACTCCAAATTACAACAGCGAAGGTACTTTTGTGGGTTATATCGGCCATTGTTTCGATATTACTGATTTGCTCCAGATTCAGCACGATTTAAGAATTGCAAAGGAAAAAGCAGAGGAATCGGATCGGCTGAAATCAGCTTTCCTGGCCAATATGAGCCATGAAATCAGGACGCCGCTAAACAGCATTATCGGTTTTTCGGAACTTTTAACCGATCCCGATTTTGATAAGGAACAACAAGGCGATTTTATCCAGTCAATTATAGAAAACGGGCGTAACCTGCTCACCATTTTATCTGATATAATGGACATTTCCAAGGTTGAATCCGGTTCAGTTACTGTCAACAGACACCCGGTTGAAGTGAATCACCTCATTTCGGACATTGTACGCGAATTTGCTTTCAAAGCAAAAGAAAAAAGAATCGATTTCAGGGTCGATACTGCGAATGCCAACCAACAAATCGCCATTAACAGCGACGGATCGAAACTACGCCAAATTTTAATTAACCTTACCAGCAATGCGCTAAAATTCACTCACCAGGGATACATCGAAATCGGGTACCGGTTAATCGAAAACCAAATACAATTTCACGTAAAAGACTCTGGAATAGGCATTTCGAAACAATATTTTGAACAGATATTCGAGCGGTTTCGCCAGATCGAATCGGCTCACACGCGAAAATATGGCGGCAATGGCCTTGGCTTAGCTATCTCGAAAAGTTTTGTCGAATTATTGGGAGGTAAAATTTGGGTCGAATCCATCGTTAACCAGGGATCGACCTTCTATTTCACTACCCCGTTATAGAAATAATTCGGCGCCTAAAAAGATGTTCTAAAAGATTTCAGGAACCCGAAAAAAAGGCGCGAAATTAAACAGTTATAGGTATCTTAGAACAAAAACCGACCGCACGCCGATTAACGATAAAACTCAGATACAAATGATGAAAAGCGATGAATATACGTTTGAATGGACCGATATTGGCAACATTAGCCTTGGGCGCCCAAATTTAGGGAACAATACCCATGTGGCTGTTTACCGACTCATGCAGTATTCGCTCAGAAGCGTTCTGAACAAGCAGTTTGGTGGCGAAAAAGCAGCCTGGCTATTTTTCGAGGCAGGTCATCTTGCCGGCAAAGAATTTACCAAAAATATATTGAATACCGAAGTTCCGCTTACCGACTTTATTGCACAACTCCAGCAACAGCTCAAAGAATTGAACGTGGGCATTTTACGAGTCGAGAAAACGGATCTGGAAAAGCTTGAATTTACCTTGGTTGTAACCGAAGATCTCGACTGTTCGGGCTTGCCGGTTACCAGCGAAACGGTGTGCGATTACGACGAAGGTTTTATTTCAGGAATCATGGAAGTTTATACAGGTAAAAGGTTTAATGTCAAAGAAGTAGATTGCTGGTCGAAAGGCGACCGGGTGTGCCGTTTTGAAGCTAAACCATATTAATCATACCATGACCGTTATTTCACCAATCGTTCAGTTTTCTAAATTAATTGGCTCCATAACCAATGGCAACATTGAAGGAGCAAAAAAACTTAGTGCGCAGTTACACGATAAAATTGACAACCCTGAACTTGACGAACTTCGGAATGAATTGTTAAATCTTGCTCAGAAATACCTCGAAACGCACGAGTTCATCATTAACCTATCGGCCGGTAACCTGGAAATGGAAGCTCCGCGAAAAAATCGAATGGCCGATCCTTATAAAGAATTGCAGGCTAATTTGCGACATTTGGTTTGGCAAACCCACGAAATTGCCAAAGGCGATTATAACCAGCATATCGATTTTTTAGGCGATTTCTCCGAATCTTTTAATATGCTGGTTGCAGCCTTACAGGAAAAAAAGAAGCTTGAAGAAGCGTTTCAAAAAAGCGAAGAACAATACCGTGATATTTTTGAAAACTCGGTAGAGGGAATTTATCAATCAACAACTGATGGAAAAATACAACGAATAAATCCAACTTTTGCCCGAATGTTTGGCTATGATTCGCCCGAAGAAATGATCCGTTTGGTTGACGACATTGCTTTACAACTCTATTTCTACCCTTCCGACAGGAAAGCTTTGATTAATAAGCTGGTTGCTGATGGCAAAGCCGAAAATTTTGACATCAGGCTAAAACACCGCGATGGATCTATGTTTTGGGTAACATCGAATGTGCGCACGGTATGCGATGAGAACGGCCATGTTTTGTACCTTGAGGGAACGCTTATGGACATAACCAAGCGAAAACAATCGGAAGAACTTAACACGCTAATTGCAAACAGGTTAAAGCGAGCCGAGATCGCTGCGCATTTTGGAAACTGGGAATACCATGTCAATTCGGAACGGATCATTGCCTCGGATGGAGCAAAACTTATCTATGGATTAACCAATGCCCAGGAAGAATATTCGTTTATCAAAACACTGCCTTTGCCAGAATACAGGCAGAAACTAGACAACGCAATGCAACAGCTTATCCTGAATAACCTCCCGTATGATATCGAATTTAAAATAATGATACCTGCTACCGGCGAAGTAAAAGAGATTCACTCACAGGCTTTTTTCGATAAAGAGCATAACATTGTGTTCGGCATTATCCAGGACATTACCCGGCAAAAGCACAACGAAGAAGCACTCAAAGAAAGTGAAAACAGGTTTCGCTCATTATTTAGTGAGATGAGTGAAGGTTTTGCGCTTCACAAGCTAATATATAATACTAATAATGAGGTTGTTGATTATCAAATTCTAAATGTTAATGCTTCGTTCGAAAAATTAATTGGAATCAAAGCAACCCATGCCATTGGCAAATTAGCTACCGAACTATACCAAACGAAGGAGGCTCCGTATCTTGCTGTTTATTCACAGGTTGCGAGAACCGGCGAGCACAGTTCATTTCAGACTTACGTTGAACCGCTTGACCGATACTTTCAAATATCGGTTTTTACCCCTTCGCAGGGCCATTTCGCAACCATCTTTACCGATATTACTGATCAAAAACTGGCACAAATGGCTCAGCAGGAAAGCGAACGTCGTTTCAGGAATATCATGGAACACGTCAACATGGTTAGCGCAATGCTCGATGTTGACGGTAACATCAATTTTGCCAACGATTATTTGCTAAAGCTTACCGGCTGGACTTCGGAAGAAATTATCGGGAAAAACTGGTTCAATGTTTTTATTCCGGCTAATGCAGCAATTCGTACTGATCTATATAAAAAGATCGATGAAGAAATTATTCCGGTTCACTACGAGAACGAAATTTTAACTCGTACCGGCGAACGACGCTTAATCCATTGGTGTAATACGCTATTACGCAACTCGAAAGGAAAAATAGAAGGTTTGGCTGGAATCGGGATCGATATTACCGATAGTAAAATGGCGCAAAAGGCTTTACAAGAGAGCGAAGCCAGCTTACGTGAGTTAAACGCAACGAAAGACAAGTTTTTTTCGATTATTGCCCACGACCTAAAGAGCCCGTTTAATAGTATCCTGGGATTGAGCAATTTACTTGAAGAACAGGTGAGAGAAAAGAACTATGACGGAATTGAAGAGTTTGCCACCCTGATACAGAACTCGTCGCAACTGGCTTATAATTTATTAAAGAATCTTTTAGAGTGGTCGCGTTCTCAAACCGGCAAACTGGAGTTTTCGCCCGAATACCTTGAAATAGGTTCGCTAATCAACGAAGCAATTGGTGTTCTGGCACACTCAGCTCAGCAAAAATCAATTCACATTCGCTCGAAGTTACCCGGAAACTTAATCGTTTTTGTTGACAGATTGATGATCAGTTCGGTACTTAGAAACCTGATATCAAATGCAATTAAATTCACGAAACCCGATGGGCAGATCGTTATTTCTGCTGAACGAACCAAAAGTGAAGTTATCATTTCGATTGCCGATAACGGCGTAGGCATTGCCCCGAAAGACATTGCCAAATTATTCAGAATCGACGAAAACCACACCACTTTGGGAACCCTGAATGAGAAAGGCACTGGATTAGGTTTAATACTTTGTAAAGAATTTGTTGAACGGCATAACGGAAAAATATGGGCCGAAAGTGAATCCGGAAAGGGAAGCCGCTTCCAGTTTTCCATTCCGAAACTTTAAACAGAAATCACGAAATCGCATTAACGTGAGCCCGTCGTAAAACTCGACAGATAACATTCCCGATTAAGGTATATCGGCATATTAGTCAAAAATGGTTGGTAAAAAGCTTTGAAAGGCTTGTCAATATTGATAATACAGAAAGTTTGATGAACTTGGTTCCATCAAACTTTTTATGTTTATGAAAAAATCAAAAAAAACGTTGCTGGGCTTGCGGTTTTACCGATGTTATTCGATGGGGAAAACGAAACGGGAAACAGCGGTTCAAGTGCAACAGATGCGGTATTTTTTTGACAGAGAACCGACCAGGGCAGCGTATTCAGAATAGGTTTGTATGGTTCCGGAAGTGGATAATTGAACGTCAGACGTATCAAATTTTGAGCAGGGAAAGTGGGCTATCTAAGGCCACACTTCAACGAACCTTTTACCATTTTTTGAATCAAGACCCTTTGGTGAAAATAATCAAAAGAGAGCGTGTCCATTTACGGATCGATGCCACCTATTTTGCCCATTTTTGTTTGGTTTGTTACCAGGATGACTTTGATGGTTATACCCAGCTTCTTCGCTTCACTGATGGGGAACATTACGAGGAGATCAAAGAAGATCTGGCCAACTTACTCAAGCTTGGTATCCAGATCGAGAGTATTACCACCGACGGTCATAAAAGTATTTTAAAAGCCATAAAGAAATCGGTTCCAGATGCTATTGTGCAACGCTGCCTGGTTCATATCCAGCGCATGTGCCTTTTGTGGCTAACTCAGTATCCCAAACATCAGGCAGGACAGGAACTACGTAAACTGGTGCTGCTAATCCTTCGAATTAAAACAGAAAATGACCGGATTTACTGGACAAGAGAGTTTTTCCAATGGTATGAATCACACAAAGAATATTTGAATGAAAAAACATACAACACCGAAACCGGAAGGTATTGGTACACCCATAAACTGCTTCGCCGCTCATATATAACCATCAAACGGGCTTTGCCCAACATGTTCCATTACCTGTCAAACCCCGATATTCCCAGAACTACAAACGGGATAGAAGGATACTTCAGTCACCTGAAAAACCACCTGGATGTCCATCGTGGGTTGACGGTAAAACACCGAATAAACTTCATCAAATGGTACATTTATTTTGCTAACGCAAAATGAGTTTTCTTTAGCCATCGGGCATACCAGTAATAACAGAAAAAGGGCAGCCTGTAAGACTACCCTTGTATTACTGTTTATGCGTTAATCGTATTGCTGGCAGGTTGATCTCCACCAGAGCCTGCTTCCTCTTCCGATTAACAGCGTACAGTTTACTAATTATTTTCCTAAAAATCACCAACCATTTTTGACCACATTACCGGTATATCTGCCAAAAATAGTTGGCAAAAACCCATAGAATCCAAATGGGAGTAGAATTAGCGAAAAGTTTATTCGACAAACTTTTATATGGAAAAAAATGGCAAAAACGCATAAAGCACGACGCTGGTCATGTGGTAGTTTAGAGGTTATTCGTTGGGATACTCAACTAGGAGCCTGCCGGAAGCCCGCAAATAGCAGGCCGTTTGATTTCGTATATTTTTTGTTTACCAGCATTAAATTACCGGCAATGTAAACGAAACCGTCGTCCCTTTTCCTTCTTCGCTTTCAACAATAACCTTTCCTTTGTTCTTTTCAACAAAATCTTTTACAAGTATTAAGCCCAACCCGGAGCTTTGTTCATTTTCGGTACCCGGCGTATGAAAAGAGTTACTAATGTCAAAAATTCCGGGAAGCGCTGATTGATTAATGCCAACGCCATTGTCGATTACACTGATTCTGGCGCAGTTACCTGTTTCGATGCGAGCTTTAATTGCAATCTGGCCACCTCGGGGTGTAAATTTTATCGCGTTGCTGATCAGATTTCGGATCACCGTTTGAGCCATATCTTGATCGGCCCACACGCTAATTGCTCGGTTAAATTCCAGCCGTATCTCAATCTGCTTATCTTCTGCTGTTTGGGCTAATCCTTTTAGTGAATTCTGTATCAGCTCGCTCAAGTTCAATGACAATGGCCGGTATTCAATTTTATTTAATTGCGACCTTGCCCATATCAATAAATTATTAATCAAAACATTAACATTCTCCGACGATTTTGCCAGCTCCGACAGGATTGTTTTCAATTCATCCTTACTTATATCGTCAATCGTTTCGTTAATGTTCTCGAGGAAAAAAGTAAGAGTCCCAATCGGGCCGCGTAAATCGTGGGCAATAATGGCAAACAGCTTGTCTTTGGCTCCGTTCGATGTTTTTAACTCAGTATTTTTCTGCCTGATTTTGGTGTTGAACCAATAAATAACAATTGAAAATGCAAAGGCAATAAGAGTTCCTGCAACCATTAAAAGCTGCCAGGTTTGATGCTGCTTTATCTTAAGCGAATTGATTTCGTTTTGCTTTTCAAGTTCAACAATCTGACTATTTTTCTTATCAATCTCGTAAATGGCCTGGAGCTGTTCAATTTTTATACTCGCTCCCCCCGACAGCATTAAATCCTGAATTTCAATCTGCTTTTTCTGGCAAAGAATTGCATTCTTAAAATCGCCTGCATTTAAATAAACCTCGGCAAGTTTTGAGTAAATAGTTAGCTGGACTTTCTTCTGATTATTGGTTAGTGCAAGTTCCAGTCCTTTTTTTAGATACGTTATTCCTTCTTGCTTTTTCCCCTGCCCCATACTGCACAAACCCAAGTATTGGTATATCGTCGGCAGGTTCAAAATGTCGCCAACATCCTTGTTTACGTTGAGCGCCTCGTTTAAATACTTTTCTGCAAGACGAAAATTTCCTAGCGAAAACTCGATAATCCCCAGATTTTTATGAGTATTCGAAATCCCATAATTCGATTTTTTCCCGGTATAAATGGCCAGTGTTTTTTCAATATAGCTTTTTGCTTCCTGAAAGTTACCTGAATCCAGGTAAAGCAAACCCAGTTGCTCATAACAAATGGCGAGTCCCTCCTTATTCCCATCAATAGCAGCCAGTTGTTCATACAATTTCAATGCCTGCTGAAAATAAAAAAGCGCCTTCCCCGGTAATTTTAAATCGAAGTAAATTCGCCCCAACACATACGAAGCCCAGGCATCACCATCCTTCGAATCTGCTTTTTCATAATTTATCCGGGAATTAATAATATGCTCAATTGCCCTGTCATACAATCCATTAACTCTAAAAACAGTACCCATCATCGAGTACGACGATCCCATTATTTTATAGTTCTGCGAGAGACGACAAGCCTGAAGCGACTCGTTAAAATAATTCAGCGCCAAAATTTCTTCGCCCCGATGATGCTCAATAACTCCTTTGCGAAATAAAACTTCCCCTTTAAACCAATGCTCTTTGAGCTTCGCCGAAACCACTAAAGCCGAGTCGTAATACGAATTGGCCAGGTCTCTTTTATCGATTGTTTCGTGAAACTTACCCAAAGCCAAATAAGCCGTCAATACAAGTTCCTCTTCTTGAGCTTGTTTAGCCAAAGCAAGAGCGGAATTGGCAAGATTAATCGCTTCATTTTTGTCCCGGTTTTGTAAGTGGTTAGCTAAATCAAGCTGAGTTTTAATTTTCGCTATTCCCGTTTTAGTTCGAAGTTCATTTCGAATACTGTCAACCGAAACATCAATTTTGCTATTCTCAGCATAACCCGCTATAGCAATAACAGTCATCCCAAAAGCTAAAAGCAAACCCGTGATTCCCTTTACCATGTCTTATACTCAATTTATCAATGTCGATTAACTTCAATGTCCAGGTATAATTCAGAGCGACTAATCAGCCCTTAGTTTTCTTTCCCTGAAATGTATGAATAAAAAACCAATTAATACTAAAAGCTTTAGACAAACAATTAATCATAAGTGCATTCTTATTCCGAAACAGAGCTATTTTTGATACAAAGTCCTTTTTTGTGATTTCCGCCTCACTTCCTCGTCGATAAATGATTTAGAAAACAACAAATTAAAGGCAGGTTTTCCTGACAAACAGAAGGAATTAAATTCATAGCCCTGGTAGTCATTGGATTGCGCTCACCTTCTTCGTAAAACATTTTTTTTCATATTTCACACGTAAATATTATTGTTAATTTGTTGAAATTTAAATGCGTACATGTTAAACTCCGTGCCATAAGAATAGCTTTCTCCACAAGATTTACATGAACTTTTGTGCCACTACCTTAAATATTGTTACCGTGGCATGTTCGTTTCATCAGTAAATAATTCCTTTTTTAATTGCCTGATGGACCTCACATGTTGCTGAATTGGAATGAAGTGAAAATCCGCGAAGCGAAAATTATTTTCAGGGGTGCTTGCGTTGCCGCACAACATGTTTGTTTCATTTCTGAAAAATACGGTTTCACTTATTCAACAATTTCGTAAGTTAGCCTTTCATTAATTAACACTAAAAAACCAAATTATGCAATCCAATCGACGTGGCTTTCTGAAGCAATCGTTGGCCTCAGCCGCCGGAATGGCTGCTATTTCGATGATTCCTGATGATACATTTGCCCGAAGTTTATACAATAACTCAACTCCGGTTGAAGTAATCCTGAAACCTGAAAACAGGCCCGAGCCTAAAAAACAAATCAGGTTCTCGGTAATTGGAATTAACCACGGTCACATTTATGGAATTGTGAAAGCCATCATTGGCGGCGGCGGCGAATTGGTAGCCGTCTATTCGAAAGAGCCCGAACTTTTGCCCGCTTTCACCAAAGTTTATCCAGCGGTAAAGATTGCCAAAAACGAGGACGAGATACTGAACGACAACTCGATACAACTGGTGGCCAGCGCCGGGATCCCGGTGGATCGGGCGCCTCTTGGCATTAAAGTAATGAAATCGGAGAAAGATTATGTAACCGACAAACCGGGAATTTTAACCTTCGAACAGTTCAACGAAGTGAAGAAGGTGCAAAAAGAAACCAAACGCATTTATTCTATTCTTTACAGCGAACGCCTTACCAATCCAGCCTCGGTTAAAGCCGGGGAACTGGTTCAGGCCGGAGCCATTGGCAAAGTGATTCAGACACTGGGCATGGGGCCACACCGCATGGGAGCAGCTTCGCGCCCAGCCTGGTTTTTCGATCCTCAAAAAGCTGGCGGCGTTTTGTGCGACATTGGCTCTCACCAATGCGACCAGTTCCTGTTTTTCACCGGATCAACAAAAGCCGAAGTTAACTTTTCGCAAATTGCCAATTTCAATAACCCAAAATATCCAAACTACCAGGATTTTGGCGACATAAGTGTTCGCAGCGACCATGCCACCGGCTACATTCGCATCGACTGGTTCACGCCTGATGGACTGCCAACCTGGGGCGACGGGCGAATGTTTATTTTAGGAACCGAAGGCTACATCGAACTGCGCAAATATGTCGATATTGCCGGACGAAAGGGAGACAACCATTTATTCCTGGTTAACCAGAAAGAAGTGACTTATTACGACTGCACCAACGTCTATCTTCCTTATGGCGAGCAGCTTGTAACCGACGTGATTAACCGTACCGAAACCGCCATGACCCAGGATCATTGCTTCCTGGCAACCGAGCTGGCACTTACGGCGCAAAAAAATGCACACCGTATTGTATTATAAAAAACGGACAGAGTTATGAGCGATTTCACCCGCAATTTGCTACTCCATCAGAAACTTATAAATTTGCCGGTGAAACTTTAAAACAAACAATCATGTTTTCAGGAATAGTTGAAGAAGCCGGCAAAGTAATTGCCATTCAGAAAGATCAGGAGAATGTGCATTTTACGCTTACCTGTTCGTTTATCGATGACTTGAAAGTTGATCAAAGCCTTTCGCATAATGGAGTTTGTCTCACGGTAGTTAACCTGGATAAACAAGCAAAGACCTATACTGTTACTGCGATTAAAGAGACTTTATTGAAAACAAATCTTGGCAAATTGGTTCCGGGAAGTAAAGTAAACCTCGAACGAAGTATGGCGATGAATGGACGCCTTGACGGGCACATCGTTCAGGGACACGTTGACCAAACAGCCGTTTGTACTAAAGTGGAAGAAGCCGATGGAAGCTGGTATTTCACTTTTGGGTATGAGTTTGACAAGGAAATGGCACAAAAAGGCTATATGACTGTTGAAAAAGGCTCGGTTACTGTTAATGGAGTAAGCCTGACGGTGGTAAACTCAAAAGACAATTCGTTCCAGGTTGCTATTATTCCATACACCTACAACGAGACTAATTTTCACACGTTCGAGGTTGGAACAACCGTTAATCTCGAATTCGATATTATTGGAAAATACCTGAGCAAACTGATGACATACAAATAGTGCTCAGTGTTCAGTTTCAGTTACCAGAAAAGAAAACGGACTCTTTCAATGTTGGAAGAGTCCGTTTTCTTTTCCCTATAAACTGAATTCTATGATTAAATCCAATTTGAGACTAAAAATTATCGTTTCATTACGCCGTAGCACAGAATCTTTACAATATTGTCAACACTTTGCTCAAGGTTTACCTTGCTGTAATCTCCAGCCGAAAGCGGCATCTCCAGACCTTTTATGGCTGTGGTAATTCCAATAGCTGCAAGCGTCAGGTCGTAAACTTCAAACGCACTTTTTCTGACACCTTCAATCAAAATCCGCTTAATCATCCTGATTTCTTCCTGTTGATGCTTCAGCTTAATATTTTCGATAAACTCTATGGCTGTCACATCGTTTTCCAGTGCATTGTAGAAATTTGCCATACTGCGATATGTTGTCAGTTTGGTCAGAATATAATCTCGAAGTTTATCAACCGGATCGGTATTACGATTAACAACAATATCAAGTTCGCGACGTAAAGTATCGACTTCTTTTTGAATTACTGCCTGAAAAAGATCTTCTTTACTGGTAAAATAATAGTAAAGCGAGCTTTTACCTTTGCGAACAGCATTGGCAATATCGTCGAGTGTTGTTTTTTTGTAACCGTACTTACTGAATATTTCCTGGGCAATTTTCAGAATACTTTCGCGGTTTAAATCTTTTTTGTTTGTACCGCTCTCCATGTTTATCGACATATTCAACAGATTATTTCAAACCGATGACAAATATAAGTTTTATTTCAAACTTGTGAAATGTGTCATGTTAGCACAAAGAAACAGTACATTTTTTAATTAAGCTATCTTCTTTTCTTTTTTTTACCTGTTCGCGAAAAAATCTTGTCATCAAAACCTTCCTGTTTATCTTTTACCAGTTCAAAATCAAGTTGTTTCTTTTCAAGGTTTGCCCGTACAATTCGTATGCGCAACGAGTCTCCAAGCTGAAATGTACGATGTGAATGCCTTCCTGTCAGGCAGTAATTCTTTTCATCAAAAATGTAGAAATCATCATTGAGCGTACTTACCGAAACCATTCCTTCGCACTTATTCTCCAATTCAACATAAATACCCCAATCGGTAACTCCTGAAATTGTACCGTCAGCCTCCTCTCCTATTTTATCCTGCATAAACTCAACCTGTTTGTACTTAATCGACGAGCGTTCGGCACTTGCAGCACGGGTTTCCATATCAGAAGAGTGCTTGCACATGTCTTCATATTTCAGCGCATTTACCGAATTACCTCCATCTAAATATCTGGCCAGCAGCCGATGAACCATCACATCGGGATACCGGCGAATGGGTGAAGTAAAATGAGTATAATATTCGAACGCTAATCCATAATGGCCAATATTTCGTGTTGAGTATGCAGCCTTAGCCATTGATCGCACGGCAAGGGTTTCGATGACATTCTGCTCGGTCTTGCCACGAACCTCGGTCATCAGCTGGTTCATCGACTTCGAAATCTGTGAAGGAGTTCCCAGCTGCAAACCGTACCCAAATTTGTGTATGAAATGATTAAAATTCATCAATTTTTCGGGATCTGGCTTGTCGTGAATACGGTAAACAAATGTTTTGGGAGTTCGCTTCTCTTCGGGTAGCCCAATAAATTCGGCAACTCGCTTATTGGCCAGCAACATAAATTCTTCGACAAGCTGATTGCTTTCTTTGGCTTCCTTAAAATAAACCGATAGCGGCTTCCCGTTTTCGTCAATTTCAAACTTAACTTCAATACGGTCAAACGCAATGGCGCCATGTTTAAACCGGGCATCACGGAGTTTGCGGGCCAGGCGGTTAAGAATCAACACTTCTTCGTTTAGCTCGCCTTCGCCAGTTTCAATAATGGCCTGAGCCTCTTCGTATGTAAAGCGTTTATTGCTATGAATAATCGTCCGACCAAACCATTGCCTGTGAATATGGGCCTCATCGTCGAGCTCAAAAATTGATGAAAAGCATAATTTATCTTCATTGGGGCGAAGCGAACATACTCCATTCGATAATTTCTCGGGAAGCATCGGCACTACCCGATCAACCAGGTAAACGGAGGTTGCCCGCTCATAAGCTTCGTCGTCGAGAATTGTACCGGGAGTTACATAATGAGACACATCGGCTATGTGCACTCCAACTTCCCACAGTCCATTTTCAAGTTTTCGAACCGAAAGGGCATCGTCGAAATCTTTAGCGTCTTTAGGATCGATTGTAAACGTAGTTACATCGCGAACATCGCGACGACGCTGTATCTCGCCGGGTGAAATCTGGTCGGGTATTTTTTCGGCGGCTTTGAGTACATTCTCCGGAAAACGCAGTGGCAAATCATACTCGGCAAGAATGGCATGCATTTCAGCATTGTTGTTTCCAACATCACCCAGCACTTCAATCACTTCGCCAAACGGATTTTTCGCTTTGGGTGGCCATTCGGTAATTTTGGCTATTACTTTCTGGCCGTCGGCAGCACCGTTAAGCTTTTCGTTCGGGATAAACAAATCGAAGCCGACTTTAGCCGTCGGAATAAAAAATGCAAAATTCTTTGATCGGCTGATCGTACCTACAAATGTCGATTTTGCGCGCTCTACAATTTCGATAACCTCTCCTTCAACCTGTTGCTTCTTACGAATGGCAAAAATCTGGACTTTAACCGTGTCGCCTTCCATGGCATGGTTCAGGCTTCGCGACGAAATCAGTACCGGTTTATCAAATTCTTCTGATATAACATAAGCATAGCCTTGTGGCTGTATTTCTACTTTCCCGGTTACTGTTCCGCTTCGCGACAGCAGCTTGTATTTTCCTCGCTGAACGCTTTGCAAGTTTTGAGTTTCGGCCAGCTCCTCCAAAACAACAAAAGCAAGTTTGGTTATTTCAGGATCTTTAATTTTTAGCTGTTCTGCTATTTGCTTGTAATTATACGTTTTTTCAGGATTGTCGTAAAAGAAAGTCAGAATCGCATTTTTTAGCTTGGGTTTGTTAAACGATTCGACTAGATTTTGGAGTTTTTGCTTCTTTTTCTTTGCCATTGTTTCGAACAATTAGAATTCAGATGGAAGGTAGCAAAGATTTTTGGAAGATGGAATTCGAGAGGCACCCTATTTCTTTAAAAGCGCAATAGAAATAACCTGTATCCCGAATTTGCACCTGCAATTAACAAAATTTCAGAAACGTTGAGAATTGTTGGGAAATTTTGACATCGTTTCACAAAACATAAGGGTATTTTTGAACACACAAGCCAGAACTAAAAAAACAAGTGCAGAAAACAGAATTTTACCGGGCGACATAGATAACTTGTTGCCCGGTTTTATATTAAAAACCCCGGGCAACGAGGCTGTCCAGGGTAAAAATTATCAAATGATTTTGACTAAATTACAAATCCATTAGGCAATATTGCTCCTTTTTTAATGACAACCACGCCATCTTTTACGGCATACAGTTCATTGTTGGTATCAGCCAAATGTTTGCCACCATTAATCCTGACATCGTTGCCAATGTGGGCATTTTTGTCAACAATACACCAATTTAAGTAGCAACGGTCTCCAATTCCCATCACCTTTCCGTTGTTATATTCGGTATCAATTTCGTCCAGATTTTGGTAGAAATCGTTGCCCATGATGTAGCAATTGGCTATCGTTGTTCCTTTGCCTACGCGGGCCCGAATTCCGATTACCGAATGTTCGATACGACTGGCCAGGATAATACACCCGTCAGACACAACTGTTTTCTCAAGCGTTGTTCCCGAAATTTTTGACGGAGGCAATAAACGGGCATGTGTATATACAATTTTAGCATTATCGAAAAGATTAAATTGAGGTATATCGTCGGTTAAGCCAAGGTTTGCTTCGTAAAACGACTCAATTGTTCCGATATCTGTCCAATAGCCTTCGTACTGGTAACTAAGAACTTTGTTGGTTTTGATTGCCTGCGGAATAATTTCTTTCCCAAAATCTTTGGTTTCAACATCCGACATAAGTCTAATCAACAAATCGCGATTGAAAACATATATTCCCATTGAAGCAAGGTAAATCCTTCCCTCGCGTTGTGCATCATCGCTCACCGGCGAAACCCATTCATGTAGTATCTCAGTTGATGGCTTTTCGATAAACTCCTTGATTATATTTTTCGAATCGGTTTTAAGTATCCCAAATTCCGGAGCATCTTTTGCAATAACAGGTAAGGTAGCAATCGAAATATCAGCTTTTGCCTTGGCATGAGCCTCAATCATTTCGTTGAAATCCATCTGGTATAACTGATCACCCGAAAGAATTAACGCATATTCGAAATCATAATTCATAAAATGGTGCATACACTGGCGAACAGCATCGGCTGTTCCCTGGAACCAGCTTTTATTATCGGGAGTTTGTTCGGCTGCCAGTATATCGACAAAAGCTTCGGAAAAATGACCAAACTGGTAGGTATTCTTAATATGCTTGTTTAGCGAAGCCGAATTGAATTGCGTCAATACAAATATTCGGTCAATATCCGAATTCAAACAATTCGAAATCGGAATATCAACCAAACGATATTTGCCTGCAATTGGAACTGCCGGCTTCGAGCGGTTTTCGGTCAGCGGAAATAATCGCGATCCCTGACCTCCTCCCAAAACTATGGCTAACGTATTTTTCTTTTTCATTCCTATAAATTTTTGTTTAACATTTCACAATATTGGTGTCTTATTTATAATCAGCTATATTCTTTCAAACGCCGGGTTTACCAGGTCTGCCAGGCAAAACGTCGTTTATCAATTCTCAGCGTTGCTTCATCAATGGCAGAAAAGGTATTTCGTACTATTCTATTTTTATCGATTGATATAAATCGATGTATTTCTGAGCTGCCTTTCCCCAGGAATGATCGATTTGCATGATTTGTTTTCGAATCTTATTGAAAGTCCGGTTATTCCTGAAAAGCTCTTTGGCCCTGAATACCGAGTGCATTACATCGTCGGTACTACATTGATCGTGACAAAAACCAAAACCACCGTCGCCGATATCAAGAACCGTATCCCGCAAACCTCCTGTTCGCCTGACAATTGGAATGGTTCCATACCTAAGGGCGTACATTTGATTCAACCCGCAAGGTTCAACCCTGGATGGCATTAGCAGGAAATCGGCCCCGGCATATATCGTGTGCGATAATTTTTCGTTGTACCCAATAAATGAGCAATAACTTCCCCTGAAATTGTTTTCCTGGTAAAGTAAGGCTTGCTCAACAGCCGAATCGCCCGAGCCCAAAACTAGGAGGTTCTGTTCGTTGGCCCAGGTTGACGAAACTTTATAAACAATATCGGGCAAACAGTCGGCTCCCTTTTCCTCAACAAGCCGCCCAATAAACGTAAACAATGGTTTCTCCGGATCAAGGCCAAATTGTCGGCACAACACATCTTTATTCGCCTTTTTGCCTTCAGTTATGCTTTTCAGATCATAATTTTTCTCCAACATCGGGTCGGTCGCCGGGTTCCAAACATCTGCATCAATTCCATTCAAAATACCAACCGATTTGCCCTTTTCCTGACGCAACAAATCTTCGAGGCCACGCATAGCATAGCTAATCTCATCGAGATAACTTGGCGAAACTGTTGTAACCCTCCACGCACATTTAATTGCTGAAGCCATTGGATTGATGGCATTTCGCCATTCAACCAATCCATTGAAATAAGAATGAAACGGAGGAAGATAATACAACTTATCGAAACCAAACTGGCTCTGATATTGGCCATTATGAATTGTAAAAACTGAAGCGACATGCTCGAAACGACCATATTCGCGAATTTTCGACATCATGAATGGAATAAAACCCGTATGTGCATCGTGGCAATGAACAACATCCGGAGTGCTTTCCCTCTGATTCAGCCAATTCATTGTTGCAATCTGAAACGTAATAAAACGCTCATTGTCATCCGGATACGAATAAATATTCTCCCGATCAAACAATCCCGGGATATCAATCATATAAATATCGTACCCCAGATTATTATGATCGAGTGTTAGCACATTAAACGTAAAATTGGTTGAACCCAATCTGGCATAACCCGAATATACTACCGAGAATTTGTTGACCCGACTAAATTTACCATGATAAAACGGCATGATAACCGAGGCCGAATGACCGAGCATCTTTTGATATTTGGGCAAAGCACCAACTACATCGCCCAATCCTCCGGCTTTTGCTACAGGATAACATTCTGCACTAATGTGTATTATGTCCATATCTTTTTCGTATTGAAGGTGGATATTTGTACAGTAACCTCTTGTTGTTAAATTTAGAAAAAATATTCTCTCCTCAAAACAAAGGTACTCTTTAACATGTTGGTCTTTGATCTGCCGTTTGCGGGTTCCAACAGTTTCAGGGGTCTATAACAAAGAAAAAAAATCCTGATTATCCAGGATTTTGATTGATATTAAATGCTTTAGCATTCAATGCTTGTTTATGAAAAATAAAAGCGGAGCTGCCTCTAAATGTGTTGCATGGCAGATTATTAATTTTTAGCCAGCGAGAATAAAAATTCCAACCCGCCTTCCGGTTTATTCCGGACCGAGATGGTTCCTTTATGTAATAATATGGCATTTTTCACGATGGAAAGCCCAAGACCTGTTCCGCCGGTTTCTCTTGAGCGGCCATAATCGATGCGATAGAACCGCTCGAAGATTCGTGGTAAATGTTCTTCGGATATACCAACGCCGGTATCGCTATACTGGAAATAATAGAACTTATCATCTTCAAGATATTTCCGTATCACGATTCGTGTATTTAAACCGGCATAATTTATCGAATTCTCAACCAAATTCTGAAAAACGGAGAATAACAGCGACTCATTGCCATTTACGACAACCGCCTTCGAAACATCGATATTACAATCCATGTTTTTAGCTTCGAGCCGGTGCCTAAGATTTTCAATTACATCGTGTATAACCGCTTTCAGCAATACCGGCTTAAACTCAAATAATCCTCCGGCATCTTCAATATTATTAAGAAGCGAAATATCGTTCAACAAATCGGTAAGACGTTCGGCCTGGGCAAATGCTTTCTCGGTAAAGTAAAGTTTCTTTTCTTCGGGTATATTCCGGTTATTCAGAATGGTTTCGAGGTAACCTTTAATCGACGATAGCGGGGTTTTTAATTCGTGTGCAATATTCGATGTAAGTTGCTGTTTCAAAAGCTTTTGCTTTTCAGGCTTGGTAATATCGCTAATCAGAACCTCAAAACTGTGATCGACAAATACGATGCAACGAACCTGAAAAAATTTCTCGCTTTTTTCTATTGTATATTCGATATGGGGAAGTTCCTTATTAGGTGTTTGAACGATAATTTCGGGCTGATGATCAACAAATTCCAGCACGCGGGCAAATTCGGGAGTTGTAAAAATGTGTTCAGCCGAAATGGTCGATTTATCCGATATCATATTAATAAACTGAATAAAATGACTATTTGCCAGTATCTTATGCTTGTCGGACGAAAAAATTGAAATTCCTTCTCTTAGTACATGCAAGTGGCCATAAAGCTTTTCCTTTTCCTTGGTTAGCTCGTCCTTAGCTTTCTTCAGGTTATCGTATATCTGTACAATTTGGCGACGAATAATTCCCAGTTCATTATCCTGAAAGTTGCTGTCCATTTTCGAAATATCTTCATTTTGACCGGCTTTAACTGCAAAATCCTTAAGCTTAACAATGAAGTCGCCCAATCTTCTGGTCGTAAAATAGAACAGAAAGCTCATCAGGAAAAAAAGGAAAAAGATAAAGCCCCAGAAAACATGTTCAGTTCTCAGGAAATTAATAATATCGACGTTATATACAGCAGCTGTTCGAACGATGTAGTTCGGGAAGCTTTTTGCATAATAGTAATATTTCTGCCTGGTGGTATTGGAAAGACGTATGCTTGAGCCTTTTCCAAGTTTCAATGCCTGCTGCACCTCGGGCCGATGCAGGTGATTTTCGAGATGGGCAAAGTCGGAAACAAAGCTGTCGTACACAACTTTCCCTGCTTTGTCGAGTACCGTAACACGGGTATTCTCGATAGGCAAAAGGCTTTTCAGCGTGTCGAGCGAACGGAAATCTCCCGTCTCGAATACTCTTTTGTGCTGAATATACCTGCTGCTAACCTCGGAAATATTATCGAGCGTATTTTCGAGCTGGCCAGTGCGGTAATGCCGCTCTCTATCGTACTGATATACCAATACAGCGACGCTGAAAATGGAAAAAACAATCAGAAAGTTTACCAGGATCCTGTTCCGAAAAGTACGCTTTATAATCACCTTTTGTTGTTTAAGTTTATCCAGCCAGGTTTTTCACGAAACTGCCAAAATTTAATTCTACTTTGAACGATTAAGAAATGAGGCTTTCTTCCAGTTCAAATTGATGCCTCGTTACACTTCGAAGCAATATCCATAACCAGATCGGCCCTTTATATAATTGCCGTATTCTCCTATTTTCTTCCGTAAACGGGCGATATTCACATCCACATTTCGTTCGGTAACAATTACATCGTCACTCCAAATGCGGTCAAGAATTTCCTGTCGGCTAAGGTATTTCCCTTTACCCGAAACCAGCATGTTCAATATTTCAAATTCTTTGCGGGTAAGAAGAATGTTCTCATTGTTAATAGTTACCGATTTCCTGTTCATATCGAGTTCCATCCCTTCAATTGTAATGACTTTGGATTTCGATTCGATGCTTTTACCGCGGCGCAAAACAGCCTTAATGCGGGCTACAAGTTCCTTTATCGAGAATGGTTTGGTCATGTAATCGTCGGCACCAACATTAAAGCCAGTTAGCATATCAATTTCGGCTTCGCGGGCTGTTAAGAAAATGATCGGAACCGAAAGACCCATTTCTTTCCTGATTTTATCGGCTAACTTAAAGCCCGACATGCCTCCCATCATAACATCGAGCAACAACAAATCAAACTGCTCCAGTTGTTTGGTCAATGCTTCCTCGCCCGAATACGCGACATCAATATCGAAGCCTTCGCTGGCGAGATTAAACTGAAGAATTTCACACAAATCCTTTTCATCGTCAACAACTAAAATCTTATACTCCTGATTCATAATCTAATAAGGTGTCAGTTTTCAATTTCGTTTATGTCGTATATCTTTGCCTTCAAACGAATAATATGAAGCTTCGGCAATATTGGCTGCATGATCTGCTATTCGCTCGATTGCAGCCGCCATTTCTTTAATGTTGATAAAGCTAATCAGTATATTTTTATCATCGGTTAACATATCCGATCTTTCAGCTACCTTTTTCAGCATTTTCCGGTTGAAATCGTCAACAACCGTTTCCGATTTTATCGTCCAGCGCGCCAGCTCCATATCGTTATTAATGAACGACAACATGGCCCGTCGGGACATATCCACACTCAGATTCATCATTTTAGCCATAAAATCGGAGAGACTCTGATAAACCTCCCGGTTTTCGACTTTTCGCATAAGCTTAACCACGCTTATTGCCAAATCGCCGATTCGCTCAAGGCTAATAGTTATACGATAGCACGACATTAATTGGCGAATTTGCGACGCAACTGGCTGATAAAGAGCTATCGCATTAATAATATTCTCGCTAAGTTTTACTTCGAGCTTATTGATTTGCTCCTCTTCCTTAAGTAATTCCTCAAATCGTTCTTTCCCGATATAAGGCTCCCCGGTTAAAATCAGTTTCTCAACAAAATCGAGTTGACCCAGCACCTGATTAGCCAGCCTTTCGTAGTCGGACAGTATATTTTGTATAGCTTCTTCTTTCTTTTGAGACATAATTGCAATATTAAGTACATGCTCCAAATTTATCTATAAAGCCAACAGTACCTTTAAAAATAAATTTCTGATGCTACAAAAATGAAGCGATATAATTACATACTTGTTACAAAGATATTACAGCGTCGTTAATTCTCGTTTGGACGTTAATCATCCCGCAATGCCGCCCGAAATAAAAATCTGGCGTTCAATAGATTGAAATGGCGTTAACTTTTATTTTCGTCATTGCAAAATGATAAAGGCTGACCGTCATATGCTGGTTATTGATCCTTATTTTTCGTACCTACAATCACAACCTGACGCGCCTGCTGAAACCCGAATTTGGCTAAACGCTGCTTAAATATCCCAAGTAGTTTAGCCTTTTCTTCGTATTCAGGAAAGCCTTCCAGACCTTTCAAATGGCTTAAAAAATCAGATTCCCAGCCAACGAGCTTGCCAGCATCAGTCACCGGGTTTGCCATTCGGTTGTATGTAAATGTAAGTACCGGTTTTATCTCATTCAAACGGACAATATCCAAAACTTCGGCTTCGGTCCATGTTTCGCGATGCGGTATTCCTGATTTCCGGTCAACACAACTCTTCAGGTGATGAAGCATTTTTTGGTTTTCCTGCGCTTCATTCAATCCGTCCGAAACAATTTCAGCAATCAATATCCAGCCATTGTGTTTAACAACCCGCTTCATTTCCGAGAAGGTTTTACCCGGATCGGCCAGGTGGTGCATAGCATTCGACATCGAAACCACATCAAACGATTCGTCCTCGAAATGGAGATTCTCGCCTTCCATTTGCAAAAAACTCACTTTCCCATTGTAACTGCCAGCCTGAGCAACGGTTAACGCTTCAGCGCTCGGATCAACGCCAACCAATTGAACTTCGTTGGTAAAAACATTGCTGATCAACCGTATAAACTCTCCTGAACCTGTCCCGATGTCCAACACCCGATGAACCGGTTTTCCGTCAAAAAATGAAGCTAATTTTTCCATATTAAACCAATAATAAAAATGCCGAAATTGCAGTAATTGCTATAACAACGCCCCGATAAGCATGTTCAGGAATAACCTTGACCACCTTGAAGCCCAGAAATGCGCCCAAAGCTATTGCAGGTAGCGTAACCAGATCAATCATCAGCGTCTCGGGGCGAATGTTATTCCAGACAAAAAACTGTAGGGGAAATTTAGTGAAATTTATGACCATAAAAAACCAGGCGCTGGTTCCGATGAAACTATTTTTTGGCAAGTGCATGGCCAGCAAATAAATGGCGAAAACGGGCCCGGCAACATTTCCAATCATGGTAGCAAAACCGCCCAAAATGCCCATACCTGCCGCAAACCACCACTTATCGGGAAACAAGTTTGCACCTTTTCGCTTGTCTTGCCACAGCATGAGCCCAATACTCAGGAAAACCAGAATGGCAATCAGGTTTTTGAATTGCTTATCGTTTACCAGCTCGCCAACCCATAACGCCAAAACCAAACCAACTACCGCCCAGGGAATAACTTTAACCAAATGGTTCCAATTGGCATGGCGGCGGTAATAAGCGACACCAAAAACATCAGCCATCATCAGGATAGGAAGTAATACTCCGGTTGATTGTTTGGCGCCAAAAATAAAAGCCAGCGAAGGGACAACAATCATGGAAACGCCCGGCACGCCTACTTTCGACATGCCAATCAGCATTCCGCAAACCATAATAACTATCCATTGAAAAGGGCTTATCTGAAAGGAAGAAAGAATGTCCATTGTCAATTTTTGAATTACCGAACCAAAAGTAGGGAAAGAAACCCGATTAGGCCGAATATTCTTTGTCAATTAAATCGAGTTGTAGTGCTTCGGTTTCTCCAAACCATTTTTTCAGGTGCTGACGAGCCTGATTTTTTATTTCAGGAGTGACATAAGTGGCCATTTGCTTCAGGATCATGATTATCACGCCCAAATCGTCGGCAAAACCTATCAGTGGTGCAAAATCAGGGATGAAATCAACCGGCAAAACGAAATATCCCAAAGCCGCCGACAAAATCAGCTTTGCCTTGACCGGAACCTGTTCGGACTTAAGCATGTACTGTAACAACAGCGCCGGGTAAACCACTTTCATCCCGGCCAGTTTGGCATATCGTTTCAGCTTATCTCCAAATGTAGCATCAGAATAGTGCCTGCGAAATTTGGCCGATTTGATTTCGTCGGAAAACAAACTATACAGATTAGCTCCTATTTGTATGGTTTTTAATCTTTTCATACTTCGGGTCATGGCTTGATTCTCTTCCGTTTTCAGACTTCGGTCTCTTCGTTCTAATTCAATCCAACATGGGTATAATCAACCCTGAAATCGCCGTATTGTTTTTCAATAACATCAAGTATTTCCTGAATGGTTTCGAGAGTTTCGGCCTGAAGCAAACGAATACGCAATTCCCTGAAATTGGGCAACGACGGGAAATAACGGGCAAAATGCCGACGCATCATCAGGATTCCGGAACGAACATTGTCCTTCCACTCAATGGTTATTTCGAGCTGAGCGCGCACGTTTTGCACAATTTCGGCAACCGTTGGCGGAGGTAAAATCTCGCCCGTCTGTAAATAATGCTTCACTTCTTTGAATATCCACGGACGGCCAATTGTTCCGCGACCAATCATCAACGCATCAACACCGCTTTGATCGAGAAAAGCTTTTGCTTTTTCAGGGCCATTAATGTCGCCATTGCCAATGATTGGTATTTTCATACGCGGGTTGTTTTTCACATCGGCAATCAGCGCCCAATCGGCCTCGCCGGTGTATAACATGCTTCGAGTGCGGCCGTGAATGGCAAGCGCAGCAACTCCTGCATCCTGAAGGCGCTCTGCCACATCAACAATTATCTTGCTATCGTGGTCCCATCCCAAACGAGTTTTGGCCGTAACCGGAAGTCTTACCGATTTCACAATGGCTTCGGTCATTCGCTGCATTTTATCCGGATCGAGCAACATGGCCGCTCCCGCCCCGTGCCGAATGATTTTCTTCATCGGGCAACCGTAATTAATATCGATAAAATCAGGTTGGCATTCTTCAGCTACTTTCGCAGCTTCAACCATCGAATTGATGTCGTGACCATAAATCTGGATAGCCACCGGGCGATCAAAATCAAACAAAGTCATTTTCTGTTTGGTTTTCTGAACATCACGAATCAGCGCCTCCGACGACACAAACTCGGTGTACATCACATCGGCGCCGAATTTTTTGCACATATACCGAAACGACTTATAGGTAACATCCTCCATAGGAGCCAGAAACAGCGGCATTTCGCCCAAATCAATTGATCCAATCTTCACAGGTTCTCATTTTTTTGATCGGCACAAAGTTAGCTAAAGTGTTTTTATAAAGCTATTTTGCAGGAATTTTGCAGGCAACGCAACCCAAAAGCAAGTTCGCCCGTCTTACTGAAAAAATTCATACTATGAAGACCTATTCTTATTTGGCTTTTTTCCTGATTTTATTCCTTTTCGTCGGAACCAATTGCGAAGACAAAATAATCGATCAAGGCTTTGCACTCGGTCGCGAATACAGTTTCGAAGTAAACAAGCAATACACTTCTGAAGATGGTAAATATTCGTTAATAATCAATGAAGTAAGTGATTCGCGCTGCCCCGAAGGTGTTCAATGCATATGGCAGGGTGAAGTATCGGTTAAAGGAGAATTGACTGTGGAAGGAAGTAAATCGCCGTTTGAAATACATTCGGTAGTTTCTCAGTCAAACAAACAACCAGAAGGTTATACGGTGCAAATTGTTGACGCCAAACCTTATCCCAAATACGGAACCGAATCAAAACCTGAAGATTTGATTGTTACGATGCTCGTTAAGAAAAACTGAGCTTATATAAACTGAAGGAAAATTACTCCGGCAAACAGGATAAAGAGAAAAATCTCTCCAAAGATTTGGCGTTTAATATAAATAAAGTAATTGGAAATCAGGAAAGTTAGTGGTATCGCCATCAGCATTATTATTTCCTGAGAGGCTGCCGGAACCGCAAGCATCAGTGCCACCGAAATCAGGAAAATCCAGAAAAAGGCTTTAAAATATTTACGTGTACTGATCTTTTTACCGTCGTACTGGGCAAGAATTAAACCACTGGACATTAAAATTAACAAAGCCAGGTAACCCATGTAAATTTGCATCGGGAGGTTATCTTTCAGGAAAAAGCTATGCGACTGAAAATTTGACTGAATGGTAGTCTGTAATTCGGCAATCTGTCCAATTGCGCCATAATAGGCCGCCGCTCCCAGCCACGGGAGTGCAAAACCCAGCGTAGTTAATATAAACTCGCGCCAGTTTACTTTGGGTTTCAGAATGATGAACCCGATCCACAAAAACGGGAAAAAGAACACGAGGTTGAAATAGAATAACGAGCCAATAGCTAGTAATATCCCCGATTCAAAAGCATTTCCATGAATGATTTCTTTCTCATACGAATTGAATATCCGGTCGATGGTCAGGATTAAGAATAAAGCTGCAAAATATACCGGATGAATGCCATGCAATTCGTGCATCCCACTGATAATCAATATAAATAAAATGGACGGAAGAACCGTTCTTTCACGAATAAATGTGTATTGCAGTTTCAGGCGAAGAATTAAAAAAGAAAGAGTAATAACAAAAATCAAAGCGACGACGTGGCCAGCCATCGGGCTTTTCCCAAGCAAAGCACTGACGGGCTGATAAAGAAGCATCGCATCTTCGCCCGGATAAAAAGGATACAGCAATGGGTGCATAAACGACTTTATCCACAATGCAATAGCAATAAGCGGAACCAGTAAAAAACTGTACGTCGAATTTGATTTTAAAGCTTTCAGTAACATTTTTCCCTTTTTTTCATCCCCCGGGCAAACCCGATATTTTTACTTTTGCAAGTCAAATCCCAGGTCTTTCCTGTAATACATTCCGTCGAACGTTATTTTTTTGGCATTTTTATACGAACAAGCCAACGCTTCATTCATGTTCTGTCCATACGAACTGATCGCAATTACACGACCTCCATCGGTACAAATATGGCCATTTTTCGAACTCGTTCCGGCATGAAACGCAATGCTATCCTCAATCTGATCCAATCCGCCAATAATTTTCCCTTTCTCGTATGAACCAGGATAACCACCCGAAACAAGCATCACAGTTGCTGCCGAGCGCGAATCAATTTCAATGGATTTTGTTCTCAAAGTACCTTCGGCTGCACCGACGAGCAAATCAACAAAGTCTGATTTAATGCGCAACATCACGGCTTCAGTCTCGGGGTCGCCCATGCGGGCATTATATTCAATAACCATTGGTTCGCCGCCAACATTGATCAAGCCAAAGAAAATAAAACCATTATAGGCGATTTCATCTTTCTTCAAACCGTCAACAGTTGGCCGAACAATGCGTTCTTCCACTTTTTGCATAAACACCTCGTCGGCAAACGGAACCGGAGAAATGGCGCCCATCCCGCCGGTATTTAATCCGGTGTCGCCTTCGCCAATGCGTTTATAATCTTTGGCAACCGGCAGAATTCGGTAATCTTTTCCGTCGGTAATCGCAAATACCGAACATTCAATCCCACTCAGGAATTCTTCGATAACCACTTTGCTGCTGGCCAATCCAAACTGACCGCCAAGCATTTCTTTCAGCGAATCTTCGGCCACCTGAAAGTCGTTGATGATTAACACACCTTTCCCGGCGGCTAATCCATCAGCTTTTAACACATAAGGCGATTGCAACGATTTCAGGAATGAGATTCCTTCGTTGATATTTTCAGAAGTTACAGCCAGGTATTTTGCTGTCGGGACATTGTGGCGCACCATGAATTCCTTGGCAAAATCCTTGCTTCCTTCGAGTTGCGCTCCATATTTGTACGGACCAACAAAAAGAACATTTTTCAGGCTTTCGTCAGCGACGAAAAAATCATGTAATCCTTCGCACAATGGCACTTCAGGACCCACCAAAACCAAATCAATTGCGTGATCGACGACCGCTTTTTTCAAGCCTTCGAAATCGGAAACTCCCACCGGAATATTGATCCCAAGCTCCGAAGTTCCGGCGTTACCAGGCGCCAGGAATAATTTTCCAAGCTTTGGCGACTGCTTTATTTTCCATGCCATTGCATGTTCTCTTCCTCCTGAGCCAACAATCAAAATATTCATCATTTGTTCTAAATTTCCACAATGTTTTTAATACGAAAGAACAACACGTTCTTCGATCATCCCAGCCATTGATCCCGGCAAAAATTGTTTGTATGGTATGGCTTCAAAGCGATAGCCTTCATCTTTAAGCCATTTTACAGCACGCGGCAAAACATCTACAAGGTTCGGCAACGCTTTTACCGAATCGTGAAACGTAATAATCGATCCGGGGCGCACAAAATCGGTCACATTCCTGAAAACCTGGTCGGGAGCCAGCTGCCTGTCGTAGTCGCAGGTAACCAAATCCCACATAATCAGGTGGTACTTATCTTTCAGATAGCGGTACTGCGATGTTTTTAAAAAGCCATGCGGTGGTCTGAACAAATCGGAATCGATGTATTCAGCTGCCATCTCAATGTTCCTGAAAAAATCATCGTCATCATGCTTTAAGCCCTGCCAATGGTTGAACGTATGATTTCCAACCGAATGGCCGCCGCTTAACACCTGACTATAAACATCAGGATATTTCATCACATTTTCGCCAACACAAAAAAATGTTGCCTGAATGTTTTGCTGCTCCAGGAAGTCGAGAACCCAGGGCGTAGCTTCAGGAATTGGCCCATCATCAAAGGTGAGATAAACCACTTTTTCGGTATCGGGCATGCGCCACACGGCATTTTTGTACAAGCCTGAAATAAATCCGGGTATCCGCACCCGAGGGTCGAAACGCACCATTATTTCAACGAACTGTATCTGTTCAGGTAACCTTCGAAAGCGGAGGTTACCTCTTTACCTAAATCAGCCTGTTTCTGACGGGCACACAACGCGCCCATTTCGCGCATGAAATATAATATCCGCTGAATTTCATCGTCAACCGAAGCGCGCATCGGCCGGTTCAGCTTGAAGAAATAATCGAGCTGCTCTTTGTAGTCGGTCATAATTGTGTTGATAATTGCTTTTCCTTTTTCAGGACTACCAGCCTTAAAATAGGTTTCGGCCATTAACATCGAGAAGTAATTGTACGGAACAACTTTATGCGGAATTAAATCAATCCCCTTATCGAGCACCTGAACAGCCTTTCCCGGTTGACCTTCGTCATTTAATTGCTCGGCCAAACGGTTAAACGTATTGCGAATGTTCATCATCATCCGGGAGTTATTCTCGTCGATGTAAACTTTCGGGCTGTTCATGTTGCCCCATTTAAATTTGTTCATCACGTTTTCGTACATCGCTTTCGAATCAACACAGCCAACATTTAGCCCGCCATCCGAAGCTTCAGTTTTGATTGGAACCAACCGATAGGCAAATCCCTCCAGCTGGAAGTAATCCTGAAGGTTGATGTACTTATCGCGGCCAACAGTAATTGCGAAATACAGCGGACGTTCCCAATTGTTGTGGGCAATCATGTCCAGAACCATCAATTCGTCTTTAGTAATGTAATGACGATTTCCAAAATCGATGGTCAGTGTATCTGCAATTTTATCGTAGTCTTTTTCAGGAACTGCTTTATAGCGTTTCACTGCTTCTTTGTCAACAACCATGAATAGCTTTTTCGACGGAATATAGGCAGCTCCTTCAGCCTGTTCAAGTTTGGTACGAGGATTATCATCTTTTACAAAATCCAATGCTTGTTTCAATTCTACAGCGCCTTTTACCCGTGGGTCTTCCATCAGGTAAATAATATCACGTTTACCCTGAACGTAAGAATCGTGCGTGAATGAAATCGGCAGAGGAGCCGATTCGTAAGCCTTTTGTTTCATCTGGTCGATGTACCAGTCGGTTTGGAAATAACTCAGGTTACAAACACGCACATCACGACGAACACCTTCTACTTCCTGGTTGTACCACAACGGGAAAGTATCGTTATCACCATTGGTGAAAATCACCGCATTAGGCGCACAGGTATTCAGGTAATTGGAACCAAAATCGCGACAGGTATAACGGCCCGAACGGTCGTGATCGTCCCAGTTTTGAGCGGCCATAATCATTGGCACAAGCACCAGTGTCAATCCGCTGGCAACTGCGGCGGCATTCCGGTCCGAAAGGAATTTTTTGAGTGCTTCGTAAACACCCAGAACGCCGATTCCGATCCAAATGGCATAAGCATAAAACGAACCGGCATAGGCATAGTCGCGTTCACGTGGCTGCAAAGGCGTTTGGTTCAGGTAGATAACAATGGCCAATCCAGTCATGAAGAAAAGCAGGAAGACGGTCCATAAGTCCTTTTTGCCCTGGATTCCCCGGTTATACATGAACACAATACCAATAATTCCCAAAAGGAATGGCAACATATAATAGGCGTTGCGTCCTTTGTTATTTTTGAATTCCTGCGGAAGATTTTTCTGATCGCCCAAACGAATGGCATCGATAAAGTTGATACCTGTAATCCAGTTCCCGTTCGAGATTTCGCCATTGCCCTGAATGTCGCTCTGGCGGCCTGAGAAGTTCCACATGAAATAGCGGAAATACATATGACCAACCTGGTAACGGAAAAAGAACGTCAGGTTTTCGCCGAAAGTAGGAACCTCGATTGTTTTTGATTCTCCGTCCTCGTCGGTTATGGTAACTTTTCGGCCTTTAATGTCGGCCCATTGCTTGTATGCTTCAACGTGTTCGCTTTCGCGGCTGTACATACGAGGGAAAATCGTGCTCAGATTCGAATCAAAAACTGGTTTCTGACGCATATCAGCAACAACATATTTCCCGTTTTTCTGGATATAGTAAGGTTTATCGTCAACATATTTATCGAGCGGTGTATTGTAATATTGTCCAAAAACCAGAGGACGGTCGCCATACTGCTCACGGTTCAAATAACCGAGTAAAGAGAATACATTGTCAGGGCTATTTTGATCCATTGGAGGATTTGCCGAAGAACGAATTACAATCATGGCAAACGACGAATAACCGATCAGGATCACAACAACTCCCAGCAAAACGGTATTCCAGAGAACCAGTTTCTTTTTAACGGTATAAAGAATTCCGTAAACCAAAGCGCCAATCAGCAGAAAAGCATAAATAACAGCGCCAGTATTGAATGGAAGCCCTACTCCATTAACAAACATCAATTCGAACCAGGTAGCGGCAGTGATAACTCCGGGAATGATTCCGTACATGACCACACCTAAAATTAATATGGAAGCGGCCAGGCTGATCAAAATACCATTACGTGTAGTTGGGTATTTTCTGAAATAATAAACAAATACAATAGCCGGAATGGCTAACAAGTTCAACAGGTGAACACCAATGGAAAGCCCCATCAGGTAGGCAATCAATATGATCCAGCGATTGGCTTGTGGTTCATCAGCTTCGTTTTCCCATTTCAGGATTGCCCAAAAAACCATAGCTGTAAATAACGACGACGAAGCATAAACTTCACCTTCAACAGCTGAAAACCAGAATGTATCGGAGAATGTGTAAGCCAGAGCGCCAACAACCCCACTCCCCAAAATTGCAATTAACTGACCGGTAGTATATTCGCCGTCAGCCTTTACCAGTTTTCGGGCAATGTGCGTAATCGTCCAGAAAAGGAACAAGATGGTGAAAGCGCTTGCAAGAGCCGACATGGAATTAATCATGACTGCCACGTTGGAAGGGCCACCGCCAAACAAGGAGAACAACCGGCCAAGAATCATAAAAAACGGCGCGCCCGGAGGATGACCAACCTCGAGTTTGTACGAAGTAGTTATAAACTCGGGGCAATCCCAGAAGCTTGCAGTTGGCTCAATGGTAAGCAAATAGGTAACGGCAGCCACCAAAAAAGTAAGCCAGCCAACAATATTGTTCAGTTGTTTGAAGTTTTTCATTCTATAATTTTTCGTCGGTTGTCTAAAAATTTACATAAGAACTAGTTACCGCATCAGCTCCCATTCAGCAGAATGAGTTTGAATAAAATTTGTTCAATAGCCAAAGCTTGAATATTTGCATGGACTGTTTTGCCAGCTTTGTGTTAAAAAATTAGCTATCAATGGTAAAGCTTAATTTTCAAACATATTTTAACGGTTGCGAAGATAGTACATTCTTTCTGATTGAAGATAAACCACATCCGAAAATTGAGGTAGAGTTCAAGTTGTTAAACTAAATTAACAGAAAATCTCGGTTTTCGCAAATGAGAAGCTCAGCAGACAATTTACGATTTACAACTCAATGTCTAAAGTCAATTCCTGAATCAGACTATAAACTCGCTGGTATTAACCACAACTTCTGGTTTTCCGGCTTCCATCCTTAAAATACGGCTTCAACAATCTTGCGGGTATTGTCCGAAACTCCGTAGGTGTAAATGTGGATACTTGGAACCTGATGTGCCACCAAATCTTTGGCTTGCTGAATAGCCCACTCTGTGCCAACGATTTTTGCATCTTCGTCGGTTTTACATTTCGAAAGCTCGTTGGCCAATTCAACCGGAATATCGATGCTGAAAATTTTGGGCAAAACGGTCAGTTGGTTTCTTAAATTGATCGGTTTTATACCTGGGATGATTGGTATTTGAATACCAGCTGCCCGGCAACGATCAACAAACTCGTAGTACTTTTGGTTATCGAAGAACATCTGGGTAACAATATAATCGGCTCCGGCATCCACTTTTTGCTTCAGGTATTGAAGATCAATTTCAGGATTGGGCGACTCGAAATGCTTCTCGGGATAACCGGCAACGCCAATACAAAAATCCATCGATGCCGAATTTTTCAGGTCAGGATCGAGGTACTTGCCATTTTTCAGGTTTACAATTTGCTCAACCAACTGATTGGCATTGGAATGTCCGTTCGGATCGGGTCTGAAGACATGTTCGCCTTTGCTGCCATCGCCACGTAAAGCAAGCACATTTTTGATGCCCATAAAATTCAGGTCGATTAAAACATGCTCGGTTTCGCTTTTGGTAAAGCCGCCACATAAAATGTGCGGAACAACCGGAATTCCGAATTTATACTGAATACTTGCTGCAATAGCCACGGTTCCGGGGCGCTTGCGAACAATCCGTTTTTCAATCCGGCCATCAGGCAATTCAACGTAAGTCATCTCGTCGCGATGCGTTGTAAGGTTGATATACTTCGGGTTGAAATCGAGCAGATTTTCAATCGTATTGTATATTTTACTGGCATCGTTTCCTTTTAACGGAGGAAGCAATTCGAACGAGAAAACTGTTTTGTCGCTTTGGCTGATGATGTCAATTACTTTCATTTCAGGAGTTATATTTGGGTTTTAACTGCAATTTTTGAACGAAATACCGGGAAAAATGTTTTCCCAAAACGCAAACTTAATACCCAAAGTGAAAAAGCAAAAAAACAAACCAATAATTATACCGGCAAACCGTAGTTTTTAATTTTCAGGTCATATTTTACCTTTTATTCTCCTGAAAAGAATTCAACCGGTAAGATACTTGCAAAGAATTTGTAATTTTAACTTCCGGTTTAAAACCGGAGAACACTGCAAAACAGGAAACTCATAAATTTATAAGAATATGATTAAAAGAAGATTAGACGAAGATGACGAGCCTGAAATGCCAGGAAAGAAATCGTCGATACAGAAAAAGGTTGAAGTAAAATTCCTCGAACAACGCAAAATATTCCTTTGGGGACAGGTTGACGACGACTCGGCTCAGGACATTGTAAGTAAGCTGCTCTACCTCGAATCGGTTAAGCCGGGCGAAAAAATTACGTTTTTTATCAATAGTCCGGGCGGAGTAGTTACTTCGGGCTTTTCAATTCTGGATACCATGAACCTGATTTCGTCGCCAGTTTCAACCGTTTGCATGGGATTGGCTGCATCGATGGGTTCGCTGTTGTTGTCGGCGGGCGAAAAAGGCCAGCGTTTCATTTACCCGTTGGGCGAAGTGATGATTCACCAACCCAGCATTGGCTATTTGCAGGGCCGTGCCAGCGACCTGGAAATTCATGCCAAACAAATCCTGAAAACCAAAACCTTGTCGGCTGAAATTCTGGCGAAGAACTGCAACCAATCGCTCGAACAAGTGTTGAAAGATTTTGAGCGCGACTACTGGATGAATGCCCAGGAATCGGTTGAATACGGAATTGTGGATGGAATTTATAAGATGAGCTAAAATTAAGTGGATTTGAGTGCCGGTAAAATGCCGTACCTGGTTCATAGATACGGCATTTTTACTTTTATCTGAGTCTGGTTTTTGAATTTGAACGTTTGAAATCTTGTAAATCACGTTCATCCACTCTTCTTAATTCATATCCGATAACCCTTTTCTTTGTTGTCGTTTCAGCATATTGAAGATGAACTGTAATACAACCAGGACTATCGGGGAAAAGAGCTTTTCCCTTGGGTTTAATGTCAATTACCAGTATAGATTGGGAATCAACCGCCTCTCCATCGATTCTCGCCGGAATCCATTCTTCCTCCAGTTTTTTAAGAATATTTTCTATTTGAGGGAAAAGATCAACACTTAACATCACTTCCTGGGTTATATTTTTTAATTTCCCATCAGAGCCGACAACAAACCGTGCAAATGAAACTCCGGATTTTGAATTCGCTATTATTTCCGGATTCAATTCTATTTCTTTCGATAAAACTTTCTCAATTTCATTCTTTGACCCTAAATAAACTGGCGGATTATCAACTTTTGTGTACATCAGCTTTTGTCCCTTTAATACCGAAAACGAATCAGTTTTACTTATTTCCAGAGGAAGCAATAAGAATGATTTTTTATCGAAATCATAAGACATCCAGAGATGGTTGTCTTTCATGAAATATCTCCAAATACCAGTCTTTTGGCCATTTTGGTAGTATCCAGAGATAAGTGTATCTTTCGATTGTTTATCCAATTTCAAAAATTTTCCACATTTCATTTGGGTGGATTTATCAATCGAATAAATCTCTCTAAAGCAGGAGGTATGGGATTTCTTTGTTTCAAAAGTTTGTGCTGGCGTTATAAAACTCACGAATAGGAGAGATAGGAAAAGAAATAATTTCATAAAAGATTAATTACTTTGCTAAACATTGCACTAATTTAACAAAACAATCAACAAGAACAAGGAAGTATGAATATTGTATTTTAACAAAAACACTACTTCAGCAACATCCTCGCAGTTCTCCGGCTCTTTTGTTCTATATAAACCTTCCTTCCTTCCGAAACCTGTGCTACCGTTTCCGAATTGTAATAGCGGATGGTTACCAAATCGAGACCAGTATTGTATTTTACTTCAAATTTTTGCTGTAAATGATTGATTAACCCTTCAATGCCTTGCTCAGGTTCATCAAAAGCCAGCGAAAGATCGATGGCCGACTGCTGAATTAATCCGACCCGTAAACGATGTTTGGCAAACAAGGCAAACACATCTGAAACACTGGCGATGCCAATAAACGAATAGTCGTTGGGCGTTAACGTAATCAGCGCCATGTTCTTTTTCACAATAATAACCGGTACCAAATCCAGCGCATGTTCAACTGCATGAATAATTGTTCCTGGCTTTTCCGGCTCCAGAAACGATTTGACAAACAGCGGGATATTCTTGTTTTGCAGTGGCTTGATTGTCTTTGGATGAATAACTTTCGCCCCGGAATACGACAACTCGATGGCCTCTTTGTACGACAGTTCGTCGAGTTTTTGGGTACTGGCGAAAAAGTCTGGATCTGCATTTAAAATTCCGGGAACATTTTTCCAGATGCTCACCTCTTCGGCATCCAGCAAATTTGCAAGGATGGCCGCTGTATAGTCCGAACCTTCGCGCCCAAGCGTGGTGGTTTGGTTGGTCAAAGTTCCGCCAATAAAGCCTTGTGTGATATACAATTCTTCCGACTCAAAGGTGAACAGGCGCTTAGCCAATCGAACCGAAAGTTCCCAGTTAATGTTTCCTTCGCGAAACTGGTCATCAGTTTTCAGGCAATTGCGAACGTCGATCCAGCGGTTCCTTAATCCTGTTTTATTAAAGTACGAACTGATAATCTGCGTCGAAATCAGCTCGCCAAAAGCCACAATCTGGTCGTATTCGTAGTCAAAGTTTAGCGAGCGTTCTCCTTTAATCCTGTCACTCAGTTGTTTGAAAAGCTTCTCTATTTCAGGAACTTCAGTTGGTTCGCCCCAAAGTTCGGCGATAATCCCTGTATGATAATCTTTCACCTCCTGAAAAATGGTCCACACTTCCGGATCGTGGTTGAAATATTTCCGGGCAACAATCTCCAGCGCATTCGTAGTTTTTCCCATCGCCGAAATCACCAAAACTTTATTGCCGGGATACATGTTCAGGATATTGACCGAATTACGCACAGCATGTGCCGAGCTCACAGAAGCGCCTCCAAATTTGAAAACTTTCATAACAGTGACGGATTAGTTTACGCCGACAAAATTAGAAAATTGTGCCACTTGGGAAACAGAAATTCCATCTCTTCAAAGCGACGAATGCCCGAACTTTCCCTCGCCTTTGTAACTTTTGTTACAAGTAAAACAAATTCTCATCTCTAAATTTGTACAAAAATATTCAGAAGATGACTAAAAACCAGGCACTTCAAAAACTTCGAAAATTGCACAAATGGCCAGGAATAGCAATTACCTTGTTTGTAATCCTTTTTAGCCTATCTGGAATTTTCATGAATCACCGCGAATTAATTTCGTCTATCGACATCAACCGAAAAGTTTTGCCCGCCGACTACAGCTACGAAAACTGGAACAAAGGCGCAGTAAAATCGGTCTTCCAGCTTGGCGCCGATTCGGCTTTGGTTTACGGAAACATTGGCGTTTGGCTCAGCACCGATCATTGCCAAACTTTTCAGGATTGGAATGCCGGGTTTCCCAAGGGAAGCGACAACCGCAAAATCAGCAAAATACTGGAAACGACTGACGGAAAGCTCTTTGCCGGAACCTATTTCGGGCTTTACCAATACGCATTTCAGGAGAAAAAATGGATGAAGATTTCGCTGCCTGTTTCCGAAGAACGTATTACCGACCTTATCCTGAAGCAAAACCAATTGCTGGTACAAACCCGTTCGTTTCTCCTGAAAAGCACGGACGGCGAGGGTTTCTATCCGATGGTTATTCCCGCTCCTGAAGGCTGCGACGGCAAAGCCAGCTTGTTTAAAACGCTGTGGCTGTTGCATAGCGGCGAAATCTGGGGGCACGCCGGCAAGTTGATTGTCGATTTGTTCGGGCTGGTTATCCTTGTTCTTTCGTTAACCGGGTTGATGCACTTTGTTTTCCCAAAGTGGCTAAAGCGTCGCCGCGAACAAAAAAAAGACAACGCGCAACTTGTTTCGGCCCGAAACCTGAACCTGAAATGGCACAACCGGCTGGGTTGGATTTTCATCCCTTTCCTGATTTTCGTAACCATTACGGGCATGTTTCTGCGCCCGCCGCTGTTGATAGCCATTGGAAATTCAACCGTTTCGCCTATTCCGGGAACAATTTTGAGTTCGCCCAATCCTTGGTACGACAAGCTTCGGCGGGTATTGTACGACGAGCAGCAACACATTTTCCTGTTTTCGACCTACGACGGCATTTTCTTCACCGGCGAAAACCTAAAAGAACCCATGCGCCGCCTGCCTGCTGAACCGCCAGTGAGCGTAATGGGTTGCAACGTGCTCGAAAAAAAAGGCGAAAGTACTTACCTGGTTGGTTCGTTCAACGGGCTATTTTTATGGAACCCGCTAAGCGGGCAAGTGCTCGATTATCTCTCCGGAAATCCATACATAGCTCCTGAAACCCTTGGCCCGCCTGTTTCTGAAAATATGATCGACGGCTGGTTTGCTGATTCGTCGGGAAAAGAATTTTATTTCGATTACAATTGCGGGGTTTTACCCATTCGTAATGCCGGGCAATTCGGTGAAATGAGCGCCGAAATTATTCAGAAAAGCCCCATTTCACTTTGGAACCTTTCTTTAGAAATCCACACCGGACGAATCTTCGAGCCAATTCTGGGTATGTTCTACATCCTGTACGTGCCGCTGGCCGGACTATGTATCCTGATTGTACTCATCAGCGGTTTTTTCATTTGGTGGATTGGTTATCGAAAGAGCAATCAAAAGCAACAACGCAAAGGGTTGAACAAAAATAAATCAGGGCTTCACTTCGAGTGAAACCCTGACTAATATTGTTGCTTTTAGCACAGCCTAGCGGTTTTGATATTGCTTTTCATAATAACTTTGATAGTCGCCGCTGGTAACATTCTCCATCCATTCGGCGTTAGCCAGGTACCAGTCGATAGTTTTTTCCAGACCTTCCTCAAACTGAAGGCTTGGCACCCAACCCAATTCTTTCTGCAACTTGGTTGAGTCGATGGCGTAACGCAAATCGTGCCCGGCGCGGTCTTTCACGTAAGTAATCAGTTTTTCCGATTCACCGGTCTCGCGCCCCAGTTTGCGGTCTAAAATGCTGCACATTAATTTAATCAGGCTAATATTGGTCCATTCGTTATGGCCGCCAATGTTGTAAGTATCGCCATTTTTACCCTGGTGAAAAATTACATCAATAGCCCGGGCATGATCCTCTACCCACAGCCAGTCGCGTACATTTTCGCCTTTCCCGTAAACCGGAAGCGGTTTGTTATGGCGAATGTTGTTAATAAACAGCGGAATGAGCTTTTCCGGGAACTGGAACGAACCATAGTTGTTCGAGCAATTGGAAACCACCGCCGGAATGCCAAAGGTGTCGTGATAAGCACGCACGAAATGGTCGGAGCTGGCTTTCGACGCCGAATACGGACTGTGCGGATCGTAAGCCGTTTTCTCAGTAAACATGCCTTCGCTACTTAAACTTCCGTAAACCTCGTCGGTTGAAATGTGGTAAAAACGCTTGCCTTCGCTATTATCTTTCCAGATATGGCGGGCAGCATTCAGTAAATTTACTGTCCCAATTACATTGGTGAAAACAAATTCAGTAGGGTTACTAATCGAACGGTCAACATGCGACTCGGCTGCCAGGTGAATAACTCCGTCGAAATGCCTTTCGACGAACAATTTCATAATGAAGTCGGCATCAACAATGTCTCCCTTCACAAATTCATAATTTGGGTGGTTTTCGATGTCTTTCAGGTTGGCCAGGTTTCCGGCATAAGTTAACTTATCCAGATTAACAATCTTGTAATCAGGATATTTATTCACAAACAACCTCACAACATGTGATCCAATAAAACCGGCACCACCTGTAATCAATACTGTTTTCATCCGTATATTTTTTTGTAATGTATCTTAAAATCTGTGCATTAGCATTATCTACTTTTTTGAGTATCCAACGAAACGGGATAGCCATTTATTTTATCGTTCTGCACTTTTGAACCAACGTCATTTCAACAATATATCGAATACCAAAAATGACCCTTTATACATTTCGGGTTGCTTTCGCCAACGGCATTTTCCCGATTTTCGTTCTTATCAAAAATACACAATTCGCGCCTAAAATTTATAAACCTACCTAAATTTAGTTTTAGAACGCTCCAGAAAAACTGGTAATCAGCCCTCAAACCCACAAACTACACACACTGTATGTTCGAAAAATGAGACAAGCGCTGAAGATTTAAGGCTCCAATAATTCACTTTATTGCCGTATTTTTACTTCACCGGGGCTGTAAATAGCTGTAAAAAACTCATTTTGTTCTTTACACAATTTTACTATTATTGAACATTATTTAATCAAACATCACATCATGAACGTTAAACGCCTGGGATTATTCCTTTTATCACTCACTTTTTTTGCAAACATCCTGAAAGCTGATGAGGGGATGTGGGTACTTCCACTCATTCAAAAACTGAATAGCAAAACAATGTCGGAAATGGGATTTAAGCTCTCTGCCAAAGACATTTACGACATTAACAATTCAAGCCTGAAAGATGCTGTAATGATATTTGGAGGCGGATGTACCGCCGAAATTATTTCGAAAGATGGCTTGCTTCTTACCAACCATCATTGTGGTTATGGTTCCATTCAGAAATTAAGTTCGGTTGACCACGACTATTTACAAAACGGATTCTGGGCTAAAAATCGCGAAGAAGAAATTCCGGTTAAAGGACTAACAGTTACCTTTCTCGATCGCTTCGAGGATGTGACCCCGCAGGTTACAACCGCGCTAAATTCGGCAACCAATACGAAGGCTAAAGAAGAAGCTTTCAAAACCATTTCCGACCAACTGGCAGCCAAAGCAGTTGGCGACAATAAATTTCTGAAGGGAAGAGTGGTCTCTTTTTATGGAGACAACCAGTACTATCTCGTCATCAGTAAAGTTTATACTGATGTTCGCTTTGTTGGGGCGCCTCCTTCTTCAATCGGTAAATTTGGGTACGATACCGACAACTGGGTATGGCCGCGTCACACGGGCGATTTCAGCATGTTCCGCGTTTATGCTGATAAAGACAATAATCCGGCAGAATACTCTCCAGGTAATGTTCCGTTAAAACCCAAGAAGTTTCTCACCATTTCGTTGAAAGGTGTTCAGCAAAACGACCCGGCTATGATTATGGGCTATCCCGGAAGAACCAATCGGTTTATGACCTCATACGAAGTAAAGGAAACGAGTGAAATTACCAATGCGATTGCCATCGAAGTTAGAGGCGTCAGGCAAAATATCCTGATGAATGACATGGTGGCCGATCCTAAAATCAGGCTACAGTATTCGAGCAAATATGCAGGCTCTTCCAACTTCTGGAAAAAAGCCATTGGGATGAACGAAACATTTAAGAAGCTGAAAGTACTGGAGCGCAGAGCTGCCGAAGAGAAAGCGTTTGAAGAATGGGTTGCCGCCAATCCGAAAAGAACCGAGAAATATGGAACAGCCCTTTCTGAAGTAAAATCGGCCATTGAAGGCAGGGCCGGGTTGCAATATACGCAGAAGTATTTCGCGGAGGCGCTAAATTCAATTGAGCTAACCTCGGCGGCCGTTCGGTTTGCTCCCAAAACCGAAAACAATCAAAGCGAACGAGGAAGCGGTCGTCCCGGCGGTGTATCTGATCCTTCGGAATTCTACAAAGACTATAATGTGGCTACCGACATGAAAGTTGCAAAGGCCATGCTTAAAATCGTGAAAGAAAAAGTTCAGAAAAACGAATTGCCCGACATTTATAAAGCTATCGACACCGATTTTAACGGAAATGTTGATGCTTATGTTGACGATATGTTTAATCGCTCGGTTTTTGTTTCAGAAGAAAAGCTCAAAAAGGCGCTGACAGAAGACAAAAAAGCGATAGAAAACGACCCGGCTTACTTTGCCGGGAAAAACATTTCGGAAACATTAGCCAAATATTCGCGCGAGATTGAAACCTATCGCACACAATATGCCAAAGGTCAAAAACAGTACATTGCCGGAACCCTTGAAATGAACGCCGGAAAAGCAATGTATCCCGATGCCAATTTCACGATGCGAATGACTTATGGCAAGGTATTAAGCTACTCGCCCAAAGACGGTGTAACTTACGATTACCAAACAACGCTCGATGGCGTTATGCAAAAAGAAGATCCGAATAATTGGGAATTTGTTGTTCCTGAGAAACTAAAAGAACTGTATGCCAATAAGGATTTTGGACAATATGCACTAAAAGACGGAAGAATGCCTGTTGCCTTTTTAACCAACAACGATATTACCGGAGGAAACTCAGGAAGCCCGGTTATGAATAAAAAAGGCGAGCTTATTGGAACCGCTTTCGACGGAAACTGGGAATCGATGAGCGGCGACATTATTTTTGAACCCAAGCTTCAACGCTGTATAAATGTCGATATTCGCTACACCTTATTTATCATGGATAAATTTGGAGGTGCCGGTTATCTGTTAAACGAAATGAAATTTGCGAAATAAAGCGCGTATTCAACCAATCTCAAAAAGTCAGAAAAGGCCGTTCAAAAGCAAAAATTTTGGGTGGCCTTCTTTTTTGTTGTTAGACGTCGTTTTTTTGAAAAGTTGACCGATTTCATAGCCCGAGTCCTTGTAATTTCCAGTCTGTCCACTAATTGGTAGATCAACCGTGCGGAGAAATCTCAAGCTATCGCGAGGTTGGGCCAGGCGGGGAAAAGTGAAACTCGGCTTTGGAGAACTTTATAGTGCCGCAAATTATCGTTCTGATTGAATGTTGCTCTTTTTTTTAAAATAATTGTATTTGATGCTCTTGTGACTCATTTTATTTTCCTTTTTGTTTTCTGTACACTTTTTGTCACCCCTTGTTTTTGCATTAGCTGCGAACAGAATACATAATTTTGAGATATGAATTTCTGATTACAACGATGGCCAATAGATCAGAATTTTTTCCGGGAAAGATGTATAAATAAAAAACTAAATGATAAAATCATGAGAAAATTAATAATCATTATCACGGCTATTGTTGTTTGCTCTGTAAATTCAAATGCACAACAATTGTTTGAAAAAAGGGACTCGGACTCGGATATTTAAAGTTGGAGTTGGATTAAATGGCGATGGAACGCCTGTTGAAGTATTTTATGAGAAAGGGATTAAAAAAGATTTACTTAATGTTAAAGGCTTAGTTCTTGGTCTTGGCGGAAATCTGGGATACTATGGGTATAAGGAAAATTTTCCGGGTTTTACCGGAACAGGCAGTTATTCATGGAAATATACCAACATGGTAGTTGCCGGGCTTGCATTGGGCCACTATTCTCTTATTGATAAGCTTGATACTTATGGCATGTTCGTTTTCGGATACAATATTGCCAGCACAAAATTTGACGAACCAGGTAGTAGTACAATTGCATCTCCTTCAGATGGAGGATTAGTATTAGGCCGTTAGTTGGTGCCCGTTACGAATTTAATTCAAATTGGGGTACTTATTGCGAGATTGGCTACTCAATTTCATATGCTAATATTGGAGTTGCCTACAAGTTCTAATTTTTTGGAAATTCCCAAATGGCCAATATTTATAGAAGCTTGCTTGATTTGACTCATTTCAGGCAGGCTTTTATTCTTATCCCAACCTGTGGTCAATCTAAATAATACTATTGTTTTTCAATGGATTGCAATTTCTGAATCTGGATTTGTGTAAGAAAGGGTTTCGCGAAAAGGCCATATTTGCATTTCGGGGCATTGCAGAAGTTCATTACCCGTTGGTTAAGCTCCGAACAGCCTAGTCCAGCAGGTAATCTATTCTGACAACATAATGTAAAAACAAAGAATTGCCACTAAATGCACCAACCCGACGGCTCTTCTGTTTGTTGCCTCACCTTGTCAAAACAGAATAAATTCATTTCCTACAATATCATCCAAACCTTTGGCTTTCCATTCCGGTTACTTAACACTAATGCACATTTCCTACCGCATATAGCGCTGGCTTTTGATGAAAAAAGCGATCCCCTCGTTTGTTTGGAATTTTAAACCAGGTAAAAAATCAAAAAAAATTAGCGTTCATAATTCTTTTCAAAAAGCCTGTTTTTTGCATGAACTGTATTCCCCGACGCATGAAATGACTGTTTTTTTATTGAACACACATTATAAACAATAATATGTGTTGTAAAACATACTGCGTGTAGGGTAACCTTTGTTCTTTTTTCGGAATTTAGTTGTGTGGATGTGCTTTAAAGCTTTCACGTGTTGTTTTATATTTTTTTTTCACTCTTAAATGCACCATATGACAACCCAACATTTTTTCACCGAACTTTTTACTTACCCCGGTAGTTTTTACAAGCGACTGCTTTTAAAATATAAGCTGAACGATTGCATTCCTGTTTTTTCAAGCCTTGCTTACAGGTTTCTCAGTTATCAAAAAGCATTGGTTTTGCTCAGGTTATGACTGATAACCGGGGTGCTTCCGTCCTGTAACAATCGGTTACCCGGAAAGACCATTTGCCCCGGTAAATTGCAATGTAGTACTGATCCCGCAGCCCCCGATTGTTCCTGGTTTTAGCAGGTTACCAGTCACCGGCTTTGCCGAAAAGTAATTTTCAACGTTAAGTTGCTGGCACCATACGGCTAAACCGTTAAAAACCAGGTCGGACTTAACAGCTATCCATCCTGCCTTAACCCTCTTTTTACTGCTCAGCCAGTTATAAACAAAACGCCCTGCCCGGTGTACCAGACCAGGCAGGGCTAAAAAATAATTATTAACCGGGGCCTTGCCCCAAAAAACGTTTAAAAGTATGAAAAAAAACCTCCTCTCCGGGATTGGTTTTGTCCTTTTTTTCCTTTCCCTGGTAATCAATTCATCAGCCATTGGTTACAACGCCGACCTGGGCACAATATCTTCAGTGAATCCAATAACCCGTTCAGGGTCAACTTCCGGGATGAGCAACGTTTACGGCAATGGTTCTCCCGACTATGTTTACCGCATTTATATACCCTGGGCATGTACCCTTGAGGTAAACACCTGCGGATGCGGATGGGACTCTTACCTTCATGTTTTAGATGCCTCGGATACAAGGTTGGCTTATGATGATGATGCCTGTGGATCGGCTTCTTCCAGGATTTCCGGTTTGTCCATCCCTTCTGCCGGGTATTATTACATTGTTGTCGATGGGTATTCGGGCAGCAACTCGGGAGCCTATACCCTTACCATTATTGCCACAGGCGGAACAACAACACTAAACGGGGGAACGATTTCTATCGGGACAAGCTCCGTTTCACCGAACAGCAGCCCGGGCACATTTACCAGTTCTGCCGCTGCTTCGGGAGGTACTGGCACTTATTCCTACCAGTGGCAGCAATCGGCCGACAACTCCACCTGGACCAACATCAGCGGGCAAACAGCTGCTACCTATACCGTTCCGGGGCTTACCACTTCAACCTATTACCGCCGGATGGTAACCTCGGGCAGTTATACAGCCTATTCAAATACCGTATTAATTACTGTTATCCCACCAACACTAAGCGGGGGAACGATTTCAATCGGGACAAGCTCCGTTTCACCGAACAGCAGCCCGGGCACATTTACCAGTTCTGCCGCAGCTTCAGGAGGTACTGGTTCTTACGCCTACCAATGGCAGCAATCGGCCGACAACTCCACCTGGACCACCATCAGCGGGCAAACAGCTGCTACCTATACCGTTCCGGGGCTTACCGCTTCAACCTATTACCGCCGGATGGTAACTTCGGGAAGTTACACTGCTTATTCAAATACCGTATTAATAACAGTTACCACTGCAACTTTAAGCGGGGGAACGATCAGCATTTCTTCATCTTCGGTATGCTCAGGCTCAAGCCCCGGAACCATCGCTAATTCTGTTTCTCCTTCGGGCGGTACAGGCAGCTATACTTACCAATGGTATCAATCTCCCGATAACAGCAACTGGTCGGTTATTTCAGGCGCAGGGGTGCTTACTTTTCCGGTCCCAAGCCTCACTTCAACTACTTATTTCAGAAGATTAACCCTTTCAGGAACTTTGGCAGCTTATTCAAATACAGTTGTTATTACGGTCACTTCATGTGGCGGGTCGGTAACTTCGGTGAACAGCATGACCGGCGCCGTTACCCTGGGACTTTCTGCTTCAGCTTCGGGAACCCAGCGAACCATTGCCATTACCGGGGGAACCGGCGCTGCAATTGATGTGGCCGACAACGACAACAGCCCGACCAACGAAATTCAATCCCTTTCTGTCAGCGGCAGCACATTGTCCATCTCAGGCGGAAATTCGGTTACATTACCAGCAGCTACCTATCCCGCAGCCGGCCTTGCTCTTTCGACCGGCTCGGGATGGGGTACCTCTGTTACAAACAATTCGGCTAACTGGAACCTGGCCTACAGCTGGGGCAACCATGCCGGGCTGTACCGCCCAATCAGTTACGTGCCGGCATGGAGCGAAGTAAGCTCGAAACCGACTACCGTTTCGGGTTACGGCATTACCGATGCCATGACTACAAGCCATGCCGCCAACTCCATTACTTCAACCAATATTGCTGCCTGGAATGCCAAACAGGGCGCGCTAATCCTTACCACAAACGGAACTTCGGGCGCGGCAACACTGTCAGGCAATACCCTGAATATTCCCCAGTACAGCGGCGGTTCGGGCGGTTCGAGCCAGTGGACAACCAGCAGTTCAAACATCTACTACACCGCAGGGGCCGTGTCAATCGGGACAACAAGCTTCCCGTCCGGGTATAAACTGGCTGTTGCCGGTAAAATTATTACCGACGAGGTAATGGTCAAAACCGCAACATCGTGGCCCGATTATGTCTTCGGGGCCGATTACCGGCTCAGATCCCTTTCCGAAACCGAAACATTTATCCAAAAAAATGGCCATCTGCCCGAGGTTCCCGATGCTGCACATGTAAAAGAAAACGGTGTGGGGCTTAGCGAAATGGACCAAATCCTGCTCAAAAAAGTGGAGGAAATGACCCTGTACATCATCCAGCTCGAAAAACGGGTAAAAGATCTGGAAAAAAATGATGGGCCAATATCCGGTAAACAGTAATGAATACCAAATATCCAACAAAAAATAAGAAACGATTATGAAACGATTGTATTTGATATTCATATTTCTTTTCGAAGGGATCCTGGTATTTTCGCAACCCCCGCAAACGTTCCTGTGGGGGGTGAAAGCCGGTGGCCCCGGCGACGATAAAGTGGCCGGTATTACTTCTTCGGGCAACAATTATTACATTACCGGGGTATTCGAAAACCGGTTCTCATCGGGAAACCAGTCAACGCCACAGGGTGTTACTGCCGGTATTTATATTGCAAAACTCGACAATAAAGGCAACACCGGCTGGCTGCAAACCTTAACCGGCGACCCTGCCAACAATGCCTCCCGCATAACTTCGGCTGCCGAAAATATACTGGTAGCTGGTACTTCCCGCGGAACAATCACCGCCGAAAAAAACACGTTTACTTCCGGCGGACAGGCCCTGTTTGTCAGCTCGTGGAACGACAAGGGAAAGATTCAGTGGCTGTGGCAATACCCCTTCAAAGGGTTTGCCACCCTCGATGTGCTTGAAAACACCAAACAGGGATCCATCCTCACCGGTGGTATGTTCCAGGGACTGCTTACCCCTGCCGGGTTCGAACAAAACAGCGCTTCCGACAAGAGGGCTTACCTGCTGATGCTCTCTGCCGAAGGCAAACCCCAAAAACTATGGGTATCATCCGGGAAAGGAAGCCACCGGCTGATTTCGGCAGCAACAGCCGGCGATGGTAACCGTTTCCTGCTTTTCAGCATTACAGGCGATTTTGGTTTCGGGGGTATCCCCGCCAGGGAAACCCCGGGGCTAATGGAACACGGCCTGGCCCTGGTTAAAACCAACGCTTCGGGCGAAGCCCTGTGGATTAAATATATTCCGGGTACAGCTTACCTCGAAGGCATTAAAGTACTGGCCATGCCCTCGGGAAACCCGCTGGTTTGCGCCAATTATACCGGGAAAGTTACTCTTAACGACATCATCATGGAACCCAACGGTTATATGGCTTCGGCTTTGTGGCTGTTTTCGGCTGACGGAAACCTCAGGAAAAAACATACCCTTTCGAGCCCTGTTACCGTAAGGGCCCTCGATGCCATGTTTGCTCCCAACGGGAACATCATGGTAACGGGTTATTTCAGGCAGGAATATACTTCCCCGAAAGGATCCGTGAAATCGAAACTGTCCTTCGGCGACATCCTGCTGCTGCAAACCGATACCCTCCTGGCCCAGGTGTGGCACGACGAACCCGGGGAAGATGCCTTCAGCTTCGGGAAAGCGTTTACTCTTGACCAAACAGGCAATATTATTTTAACCGGGGCTTTCAGCGGTAAACTCGACCTGCGCGGACAAAGGCTCGAATCGGCCGGGGACAACGACATCCTGGTGGCCAGATATTACAACTGTTTACAGAAAAAAGCTTCGATTACCGGCAACAACATGCTGTGCGAAGGCGGTAAAACAACACTCTCGGTTTCGGGCGACTACAGCACCTATCTCTGGAACGGCCAATGGGGGCAGGCTTCACTGACCGTTGACAAACCCGGCGCATATTCCGTGCTGGCCTACGATAAATCGGGTTGTGCCGCCGCCGACACCATCCTGATCAAATCTATCCAAAAAAGCAGTTTAGGGCTGCCCCGGTCTGTTACCGTAAGCCCCGGGCAACCGGTATTGCTCTCCCCAACCGAAGGGTTCAGCGCCTACCTGTGGAGCGACGGGCAAACCACCCCACAGCGCGAAGTGACTTACTGCGAAAAATGCGACTCGCTGTTCCTCGCACTGCGGGCCTTATCGGAGCAAGGGTGCGAAGCCCGCGACTCGGTGCTGGTTAAATTTATGCATACACCGCCAGCGGGTTCTGCATCAAAAAATACCAATACCGGCATTTTAAGCTTCATCCGGGTAAAAACATGGCCCAACCCGGTCAACGATAAACTCTACTGGAATGTCAACCAAAGCGGCAGCTTCTTCATCTCTCTTTTCGACGAAAAAGGAACCTCGGTTTATCAACGTAACCTGAAGAACTACCTCCAGGACAGCTCTCAGTCAATCGATATGGCCGCCATGACCAGCGGGGTTTACCTGCTGAACATTACCAACGGCAATACAACCCTTAATTTCAAAATTGTAAAGCAATGAGAATAATGAAACAATGAACCTCCTCCCTGCCTCTCTCCATTTTGGAGAGAGGTAAAAGGCTAACAGGAAATATTGAATAACCAATATCGAATAATCAATGGAAAATAAGAAATATACAATCACAAATAAAATCAGGATATTACATGTCATGATCCTGATCGGGTGCATGACCTGGGCCTGTTTTAGCGCCACGGCCCAAACCACCCTGGCCACAACCGAGGTTTATACCGGCAAAGCCGATGTAACGGCCTCGCAGTGGGTAAAGCTCTCGCCCGGCTTCAGGGCTGTAAACGGATCCAGCGTCCACGTTTTTATCAGTGCCGAAGCGGCATCCTACACTCCCATAGCAAATAACCCAACTACCGGGGGAACAGTAACTGCCGGTACGCCCGGCTCCTCGTACAACTACATACGCACCCAAACACTGCGCGACCCGGTAACTTCCGAAGCCAGCATTACCGGTTCAGCACGGGTGGAGACCATTGCCTATTTCGACGGCCTGGGACGCCCGGTACAGACCATTACCGTGCAGGGCACTCCGGCCAAAGCCGACATGATCGAAGGAATTGAATACGACGCTTTCGGGCGCGACTTCTGTCATTACCTGCCCTTTGCAAAAGCCGGTAACAACGGGGCGTACCTTGCCAATGCCCAAACAGCGGTGCAGAGCTACTATAATGTTTCAACACCCACTGCCGGGCACGAATCAACCTCTTCGCCCTGGAACAAAACTTTGTATGAAGCATCGCCCCTGAACCGCGTCACCGGAACTTCGGGACCGGGGGTATGGGAAGCCAAACCCACCTCGGTAAGTTACCAAACAAACACCGCAGCAATCGCCCACTGGGATGCAGCTAAAAACGCCATTTCCTTCGCGGCCAATTCGCTGTACCTGACTGAAACAACCGACGAGGACGGCAACCGTACACGCGAATACAAGGATAAGCTGGGCCAGGTGGTACGAAAGGAAAGTTACGACGGAACGGCCTGGTTACGTACAGCCTACGTCTATGACGATTTCGGGCAACTCGTAATTGTGGTGCCGCCCAAGGCCGCCTCGGCCACCGATGCCGAACTGTGCTACTACTACGCCTACGACCAGCGCCACCGTATGACAATGAAAGACCTGCCCGGTGCCGAACCGGTTTACATGGTCTATGACAACCGCGACCGGCTGGCGCTCTCGCAGGACGGGGTGCAACGCCCGGCCAACAAATGGTCGTTCTCCAAATACGATCAGTTCAACCGTCCCGTGTTAACGGGAGAAATGGTGATTGCCGGCACCTCCTCCAAAACCATTGCCGACAGTTTTGCCAACTTCACCGGAACACTCTACGAAACTACCGGCACTACACTTTATGGCTATACCAGCCAAAGCTTTCCTGCTGCATACAACAGCTCAATTACAACAGACAATGTTCTGACTGCAACGTATTACGACAACTATGACTTTCTTTCGGGAACCGATTATGCTTATCAGTCGAACATGGCTGGAGAACCAGCTTCCCGTTCAGTCAAAACCAAAGGGCTGGTTACCGGCAGCCGTACTAAAGTACTGGCGGGAGGCGAAACACTGGCCAAACCAATGGTCCTTACCGTAAACTACTACGACGATTACGGACGGCTGGTGCAGACCGTGGCCGACAACCATTTTGAAGATACCAGCAAAGAGGTTACACATACGGCCTGCAACTTTGCCGGGCAGCCTGTAAAAACGGTTACCGAGCACCGCAAGGGAAATGCTTCTTACCAGCAAACCCTGGTAACCTCACTGGCTTACGACCACCAGGGACGTTTGCTCACTACCAAAATGAAAATAAACTCCGACAACGAGTTTACGCTCGCTTCGCTCAAATACAACGAACTGGGCGAAGTTATTGCCCGTTACCTGCACGGCGACGCTTCGGGAAACAACTTCAACCAGCAGGTTGACTATACCTACAACCCCAAAGGATGGCTGCGTACCCTGAACACCCCGGGAAACCTGGGTAGCGATTTGATGGCCCTCGATTTGCGCTACAACAGTCCCCAAACGGGCACTTCGCTGGGCGGTGCTGCGCTGTTCAACGGAAACATCAGCCAGATGATGTGGGCTTCGACAGGCTCAGCCCCCGCACAGGCGGGTTATGGCTTTACCTACGACGGACTCAACCGCCTGCGCTCGGCCACTTATGCCGATGGTGCCAGCTATACCTCTTCCGCAGGAAAATTTAGTACCACCTACTCCTACGATGCAAACGGCAATATGGCGACTCTCACACGTAACCTCGACGGTAACCAGGTAGATAACCTCGGGTACACCTACTATTCGGGGGGCAACCGCTTACAAGCTGTGGCTGATAATGTCTCCAATGCTACCTACAAAGCCCTGGGATACAAGGCAGCCTCCGGAAATTACCTGTACGACAACAACGGAAACATGACTTACGATGTGTCGAAAGGATTCAGTATTACCTACAACACGCTGAACCTGCCACAACTGGTGAGCATGGCCAGCGATTATGCCCGTTATACCTACGATGCCGCAGGAACCAAGCTGGCAAAAACCGTGACCAATGGTTCGGCCAGCACAGTACGCACCGATTACTCGGGGTCCTTTATGTACGAAAACTCGGTTTTAAAATGTATATTTACTCCCGAGGGCCGCATTGTGCCACAAAACAACGGTACTGCAATGAGCTACAGCTACGAGTATAACCTGAAAGACCATTTGGGAAACACGCGCGTTACCTTTACAGGGCATGCCAATGGCCGCCCCGAGGTAAACCAGCTGACCAGCTACGACCCTTACGGGCTGGTGACCTCGCAAACCAGTTACTACCCTACCGGGGCCTCCAAAAACAAGCTGCTCTACAACGGCAAGGAAATACAGGACGACGTGTTGGCTGGTACCAAAATCGACTGGTACGATTACGGCGCCCGAATGTATGATGCGCAACTGGGGAGGTGGCATAGCGTGGATCCGCTGGCGGAAAAGTGGCGCAGGATGTCCCCGTATAACTATGCAGCCAATAATCCTATTAGATTTATCGATCCCGATGGAATGGAAATAAATGATCCAAACGATTATTTTGATATTAATACTGGTCAAAAAATTGGGACAGATAAAGATGTGATAAACAATGACGTAAGATTAATTTCTAAAGATGATTGGGTAAAGAAGAATGGTGCAAATTCAACGGTAGCAGTGAAAGGAAGTATTTCACTTAAAGATGCCAAAAAGCCTAATTATCAATGGATAAATAAGAATAAGGTTCTTAAAGAAATTGGTAATAACTATTTCAAAGAAGCAGGTTACAGTCTTAATGAATTAGAAAATTCTTCCATAACCTTAAAAGATGATTGGTTTTCGGTCGCAACGACCGATGATGCTAATCAAAATAAACTTTTAGAGATTAATATCTCTCCAAACCGATTTGGTTCAATTCTTAATAACAAATTTGATTTTATTAATTTATTCAAACATGAAAGAGGTTTTCATGGTGCAAGGTTCTTAAAAGGAGAAAAATGGAATGGTACTCCTAATCAGAAGCAACTTTGGGAATCCGAAGCTTATAAAGGGCAAATGTCTGATCCTTCATGGACAAAAACGTCTCAAGAATTTCAGAATTTTATAAAACAAAATGCTAAAACATACTTAAAATGAAACGGCAATTTATTATTGTTTTTATTTTATTCATCTCATTATCAACTGGTTGTTTATGCCCAAATAAAAGAATGGATAAGAGTCAAGGTATTTTGAATGTCACATTTGAAAGGGCTAAGGCTGTAGCTCCAGATGGACTAATCTGTATCGTTCGAATAAAAGATAAAGCTTTAAAAAAGCGAATGGTTGAAAACCAGGAACGATTGAAATTAATTTATTCTGGAGGTATTTATAGTATTGATTCGTTATATTTTCCTTCACCATTTATTGATATTTATGATCATTCAGATAGTACTTTAGTTTTCGGACAAGGAGTTTTTTTGAAATATTCAGATTCTTTTATTGATTCTATAATGCAAATAACAAGAAAGGAAATATCCATTAATGTTGTAGATACATTAACTAAAGAAAACTGGTTAATTACAAGAAGCAAAGAGAATTGATTTTATAGACATATATTTCTCTGTACCCACGCTCGTTGGGATGTGCAACCAATTGCAACCGCTAGCGCCAATTTGTAATTGGCACTTATTAGCCCGGGATTTTTAATCCTGTAAAATGTCTGAACTATGATTTTCAGGATTAAAGGATGGGCAGGATAAGAAGCAAAGGCCTAACCTAAATCCCCTCCACAAGAGGGGACTTAAAGAGGTGCAACGCGAAGGATGGTTCTTTTGAAGCGGGTTTTGGATATTGGCTATTGGTTATTGATTATTGGAAATTAATGACCAATGTAGAATTTCCAATATCTAATAATCCAATGGTGCAGAAGCCTCCCCCAGCCCATCCAAACGGAGGGGAGCCAGGGAAGTGCAACGCGGAGGAAGGTTCTTTATCTGTTGTGATCTATCCCAGCAAACCGGGACAAGTTGTGCCTATTGTGGTTCAAACAAAACGGGCAACCTGACAGCGTCAAAAAAAGGGAAAAGAAAAAATTCCATTTTCTCCGTGGTTTAATAATCAACATTTTAATAATCAAAAACTTAAAAAGATGAAACGATATATAATACTATTAATTAACTTGGGCTGGTTCTTTTTCTGTGCAGCACAGGAAGACCAATCTCCCATCAAGTCGCTTCCAACTGCTGCCGAACTGGGCAGTTTTGGCCGGAGCCAGGTCGGGCTGTTTACCGGCACAAACCAACAAAGCATATCGCTTTACGAGTTAAAAACCAGGAATTTAAGCTACCCAATTACCTTAAATTACAGTTCGAACGGGCTTAAAGTTGACAAAGTGGCCTCTATAGTTGGCTACGACTGGACTATGTCGGCTATGGGTGTAATAATCCGCGAAGTACGCGGGCTGCCCGATGATGCCGTTCAATTTACCCCTTATCCGGCAAACCTCGACCCAACTCATTCCATAACTCAGGAAGAATACCAGAATGAAATGAACTTTTACCGGGGATGGAGGTTTAGCGGAACAGATTGTGAACCAGATGTGTTCTCGTACAATTTTTGTGGGTACACGGGACAGTTTTATGAAGATTCGCCGGTATCGGATACTTCAAAAAGGATATCGGTTCCGTACCAAAACCTAAAAATCGGGCGGGTTTATGAGGATTCTATAAGGATTGTTGATGATAAAGGGATACAATACCTGTTTGAAAAAGGAGAGATGATTGATATGGGAAAAGGTGGAAATACTCTTATATCTACAACAACTTATCATTTAAAGCAAATTGTCCATCCGTATGGGGATAAAATCACTTTTAACTATGAAATACTGACGGCAGGGAAAGGGATAAAAGGTTATTACAAAAACATGTACGACAACGAGTTCTATGTAGTATACAACGGTGCCGAAAGCGGGTGCCGGACGACGTATATACCGGCATATAGCGCTCCGGCAGGCAATTATTCCGATTCCTATATGTATTATTCCCATTTAACATCAATTGTTGCCACAGGGAGTGGACGAATTGAATTTCAGTATGCCAACGGACGTACAGATAGCTCGATAGAACCGCGAATGACAGGCTTTACCGTGTACGACAATGCAAATAATGCGATCAAGTCGGTTGTACTCTATCATGAATTTCCATTTGGAAATTTTAGCAATAGCTTTGTAAACCAATGTACTGATGGATCGATACGTTACCGGATGTTTCTCGATTCCGTTGCAATCCGGGACAACAAGAATGTTAAAATTCAAAGATATGTTTTTAACTATAACAACCTAAACGAGTTACCCACCCGTTTATCGTATGCGCAGGATCATTGGGGCTATTTTAATGGGCAAGAGAACCAAAGCTTGCTCCCGGATATGATTCCGGCAAACATAAAAGCGCAGTATTTCCCTAATTTGAATGTTGCAGGGACACCAGACAGTACAAGGGCTAAGGCCGACCGATCGGCCCATTGGCAATATGCCCAGAAAGGGATGTTGTCGAAGATCATTTATCCTACAGGCGGTTATTCCGAATTTGAATACGAAGCTCACCGCACCCGCTCTTATCCGGATAAGGAATACGGAGGGGTTCGGTTAAAACAGGTCCGTCATTATTCTTCAACCGGGCAATTGGCTTCAACCAACAGTTACGAGTATTCAGGCGGCCTTTCAGGTTGGGATCAGAATGCCATACAGTACTATTCATCAAGGACCGTTTCAAAAGGGAATCTATGCGTTGGATACTATGGCTTTTCAACTTTCACCTACTATTGGTTAAAATCAAATACAATCTATTCATTGGGATTAAGCGGACATTATGATGTTGGTTACGAAAAAGTCAGCATTCTTCAAGGAACAACTACTTCGAACACAGGGAAGGAAGAGCATGAATTCGAGGTAGTACCTGACAGTTTTGACCCTGAAAGGTTATACGGGAGCGATAATGTTACCCAGCCTCCCTACACCAATTACGGATGGAAAAGCGGAACAAAGATCAGCGAAAAGTACTACGTGAATAAAAATGGAGTTTACAATGTTGTCAAGGAAATCAAATATCAATATGCCGAAGATGCAAGGAATAGCAAGGTTAATTATTATCCTTCGATTGAATGTACGGCTTTCGATTATCCCCCAACAGACATAGGTTTTCCTGATAATTATTTTCCATTTGAGGATTATTTTAATGTCTCGCGTTATTCCATTATTTCCAAATGGCACTATCAATCGGCCAAAATTGAAAACACCTATAACGATAGTGGCCAGCTTGCCTTAACTGATACCACCAGATATTACTACAATAACAGCACCCATGCCTTGATTACAAGTACCAGAAAAACAACAAGCCTGGGCAAAAAATTGGAAACAAAGGTTCGTTACCCACTTGACATAAACATGGGGGATTATTCTTCAATGACCAGGAAATATATGCTCAACTACCCCATTGAAGAAACCACTTCGGTAAACGGCAATGTTACCGCCAGTAAACTAACCACATACAAAATCAATGGCAGCGGCTATGTGCCCGACAAGGTTTATTCGCTCGAAACAGCTACCCCACTGGCCAGCAGCAGTTTTGCAGCATTTAATGGCACAACCAAAGATACGCACTATGGGCAGACTCCCGAATACAGTTTCGACAGTTACGACACCAGCAATGGTAACCCTTTAAAGGTGCTCGGCAAAAACGGAATTTACACCTATTACATCTGGGCTTACAACAAAACCTACCCGGTTGCCAAAATCGAGAGCTCTGTCAATACCACCATCAACATTACCGTTGACGACGCCCGACTCAAAAAGACAACAGTTTATGCCGACATTCAGGCCGATGTTGCTTACCTGAAGGGATTATTTAATTCGTACCTTACCAACAAAGATTACCAGGTAACCATTTTCACCTACAAACCATTGGTGGGTATGACTTCGCAAACCGACCCTGCCGAAAGAACTACCTATTACGAGTACGACGACTTCGGACGGCTAAAACTAACCAAAGACCTGGCTGGAAATATCCTCAAAAAGTACGAGTACCATTACGCCGGGCAGAACTGAGCGAAAAAAATAACGCAGAATAATACGAGGCTGTCCATTTGTTCCTTTTAAGGGCAGCCTCTCTTTTCTTAAAAATTCTCTTATTGAATCCCCCGTACTCTTTTCTCCCAAAGCCACGCTGAAAGCATCGTCTCTTCAAGACCAGTTTCGGCTTTCCAGCCCAATTCTTCGTTCGCAAAAGTAGTATCAGCCCAAATTTTTTCAATATCACCGGACCTGCGACCCACTATTTTGTAATTCAGTTTCACGCCAGTTGATTTTTCAAAAGCATGAATTGCTTCGAGCACCGAAACGCCGTTTCCTGTTCCGAGGTTAAAAATTTCGAACCCTTTCTTATTCTTATTCTCAATCAGGCGTTTAACCGCAATGACATGGGCTTTTGCCAGATCAACCACATTGATATAATCGCGCACAGCCGATCCGTCCGACGTATTATAATCGTCGCCAAATACCTTAAGTTCGCTTCTTAACCCAGCGGCGGTTTGTGTGATAAAAGGGACAAGATTCATTGGAACACCTAATGGTAATTCGCCAAGCAAAGCTGTAGGATGAGCTCCCACCGGATTAAAATAGCGCAATGCTATTCCCTTTATCTGCGGATAAGCACGAATGGTGTCACTTAAAATATCTTCATTAACCCGTTTGGTATTTCCGTAAGGCGATTCGGCATCTTTTCGTGGAGTTTGTTCTGTTACAGGTAATTTATCGGGCTGACCATAAACTGTACACGACGATGAAAATACAATATTCGCCACATTATATTTCATCTGGCATTCCAGCAGGTTCACCAGCGAAACCAGGTTGTTCCGATAATATTTTAATGGTTTTTCAACCGATTCACCCACAGCCTTCGACGCTGCAAAGTGAATAATTGCATCAATGTTGGGATACTTTGCAAAAAGGGCATCAACTTTCTCAAAATCAACCAAATCGAACTGTTCGAATTTTGGGCGTATTCCAGAAATTTTTTCGATGCCGTCCAAAACATCAATACTCGAATTCGAAAGATTGTCAACAATAATTACCTCATAACCAGCATACTGAAGTTCGACCGTAGTGTGTGAACCAATGTATCCGGTGCCTCCGGTTACCAAAATTTGTTTCATGATAGGAGCTTAATTTTTTGATGAGTTGCAAATTTATGAAATAGCCATGAGAATCAACCCATACGCCGCCAAATTAATAATCCACCGATTTCAAACCGCCGCAAAAATCGTTCTTCAAGCCAAAACCGGATACATAACCGGTGTCTTCGTCGATTTTTCAGAGAACCAACAAAAACCTGCACATCAAAAAACAATCTGGATTTCAAAACAGTGGATCTCAAACAATGCATATTCGTCATAATGCAATCGCATTTGTTGAAAACTTTGAATCGAACAAATGCTGAAATTTCTTATTTTTGGCACATCATTAAGATGTCAACGGTGGAAATTAGCCAATATATAAAAGAGATTTTGCTCCTGAATGATTGTGTGATCATTCCTGAATTTGGTGGTTTTATTGCCAATTATAAACCAGCAAAAGTGGACAATAACCAGTTTTGTCCGCCATCAAAAGAAATCGCTTTTAACAATAAACTAATTTCGAACGATGGATTGCTGGTTAATTATATCTCTGAAATTGAGGGAATTAATTATTTCGATGCAAAACGTAAACTTGACAACTTTGTCGAGGAATTACTCCTGACACTTGAACGCAACCGCAATGTTTATTTTGAAGGCATCGGCTATCTGCACTACGATTCGAAAGAAAACCTGCAATTTGAGCCTCAGTTAAAAGAAAATTTGCTGATCGACTCTTTTGGTATGCAAAACTTTACGTTTGAGAAAGTATATCAGCGACAAATGCCTAAACCAGCCGCCAGGATTGACTATCGCGAACCTGTTCCGGTTCTGTTTCAGAAGAGAAAAGCAAAAAGACTGGTTATTGCAGTCCCATTGTTAATTGCCTTGGCATTAATACCCATGAAGCACAATAACGAGTATTTTGCCAAATCAGATATGGGTTTGTGGGAAACAATTACACACTCTCAGGTTACTCCACCCACACAAATTCAGGCTGAAGAAAAAGCAGTAGAAAAATTGCCGGTAGCTACCGTTGCTTCGCCAGTTCAGGAATTGAAATATTTTATTATTGGCGGAAGTTTCAGAAGCGAAGAAAATGCCAATAAGTACATCGAACAGTTGAAAAATCAAGGTTACACCGGACGTAATTTAGGAGTATTTAAAGGATTAAATCGGGTAGCCATTGTTGGCTTTCCAACACAGGAAGAGGCTCAAAAAGAACTTAACTCAATGCTTTCTAAAAACCCGGACTCCGGCGTTTGGATTCATAGTGCCGAATAATTTCTGAAAGCAATTACCGATCCTGATCACAGGCTGAAATGCCAATGCCACATCTATTAGTCATAATTCAGACAAAAAATCGATTTTAACATCAAATAAATCATTTTCGATTTTTTACCTTCAAGCACGACGATTTCAATGCAATCATTTATATTCGCATTGTAAATAACACGAACTAATCAAATAGTAACACGATGGCAGTTTCGAGATTTGGAGTTTCGCTGGAAGAAGAGCTTTTGGTTGCACTCGACAAATACGTAGCCGAAAATAACTTTGCCAATCGCTCGCAGGCGCTGCGGTTTTTGGTCGAAAAAAATCTGGTCGAACACAAATGGAAATGCGATAACATTGTGGCTGGCGCAGTTGTGCTGGTTTACAATTGCCACAAAACGGAAATCAGGAACCATTCTTTTGATATTCAGTATCAATACCGCGATGCTGTTATTGGCCTACAACAATTTAACCTGAACGATGAAAATACGATGGAGATTATTGCCATAAAAGGAACATCATCCCGGCTTACTGAACTATCAGACAAGCTCATAAGCATTAAAGGACTCAGGCACGGGAAACTGGTTATGAGCCGGACAGAATAATTTTTTTGTCTCAACAGTAGCACGAATACATAAAATAGTAACACCAACAAAACTTATAATCATGAATTTCAGATTTCAGTATTTAGTATTGCTTTTAATATTAACAGGTTTGGCAAACCTTATAAATGCCCAGGACATAAGCAAAGATACTTTGCGAATTGACGAAGTGGTTGTAACCGGAACTCCCGTAAAAATTAACCGGAACAATGTGCCCATGTCAGTTTCGGTCGTCACCCGCGATCAGCTCAACGAAAGCAGCGAATCAGCCGTATTACCGGTATTGAGCGGAACTGTTCCGGGTTTGTTTGTAACCGAACGCGGTGTAACCGGATTTGGCGTTTCGACCGGCTCGGCCGGACAAATCACTATCCGGGGAATTGGAGGAAACCCCACAACCGGCGTTTTAATGCTCATCGATGGTCACCCGCAGTTCATGGGAATTATGGGGCACCCACTACCCGATTCGTATGTAACATCTGACATTGAGCGGGTTGAGATTATTCGCGGGTCGGGCTCAGTTTTATACGGTTCAAACGCAATGGGCGGAGTAATAAACCTGATTACCAGGAAGCAACCAAAAGATGGATTCCACGGTAACTCACGGCTAATGTACGGATCGTACAACACCCAAAAATATATGCTTTCAGGAGGTTATAAAAAAGATAAGTTAAATATTTATATCTCTGGAAATCATGACCAAACCGACGGACACCGACCCAATTCGGATTTCAAAATTACCAATGGATACAGCAAAATTGGATATGAACTAAACGAAAATTTTAAACTCAGCGCCGATTTTAGCCTCGCAAAATTCAAATCGCAGGACCCCGGTCCCGACACCCTAAATGCAAAAAAAGGTGAAGCAATTGACATTACTCGTGGATATGGCTCGTTCACTGCCGAAAACACATTCAAAAAAGCCTCTGGTTCGGCCAAGTTCTTTTACAATTTTGGAGAGCACAACATTACCGACGGATTTCATTCAACCGACCATAATTACGGCGTCAATTTATTCGAATCGCTCAAATTATTTGAAGGAAACACCATTACGCTGGGAATTGACTACATGAACTTTGGCGGACTAGCCGAAAACCTGAAAGCAATGGGTGGCAAAGGAATGGTATTTGCAGATACAACGGTGTATGAGCTTGGATATTATGGCTTTATACAGCAAACTTTCGCGAATAAATTAACCTTAAACGCAGGGTTACGGCTTCAGTATAACCAGGTTTATGGCAACGAGTGGATACCTTCAGCCGGATTATCATACCGAACCAACGAAACAACAACCCTGAAAGCTTCATTCTCAAAAGGATTCAGGAGCCCAACCATCCGTGAATTATTTTTGTGGGGACCTAACCCAAAACTTCAGCCTGAAACTGTTCTCAACTACGAGGCCGGAATTTTAAAATCGTTTTACAACCGAAAACTCAATGTTGAATTAACCGGGTTCCTGGTCAAAGGAGACAACCTTATTGTAACAGTTCCGATGAAAGGACTGTTAAATGCAGGCGAAGTAGAAAACAAAGGAATTGAATTCTCGGCAGATGCCAACCCGGTAAACAGGCTCAATTTCCGCGCAACTTATAGCTATATAAACATGAAAAGCCCGGTTTATGCAACTCCCGAGCACCAATTGTATATCAGTTCGCGCTATCGGCTAAACAAGACTTCGTTTACGCTTAGTTTACAGCATGTTTCAAACCTGGATACTGATCCTTCGGCTAAAACGCACTTTGAAGATTTTACCCTTGTAAATGCCCGGGTTGGTTATCGCTTTTGCAAGTTTGCTGAAGTATTTATTAATGGCGAAAATTTACTTAACCAGAAATATGAGCAAAACAGGTATTATACCATGCCGGGAACTACGGTCTTTGCAGGGTTGAACCTAAATTTTTAAAGGGTAGAATGTTATAATTTATTGGTTTTCTGTTGGTCAAACACCGGAATTGCTTTTTTTTGGACAAAAAACGTTAATTTTTGTAACGAATGGAAGCGGTGACCGTCTTATGGTTTTGAAAACAAAGTTCGGAGCAGTGAATAACTGGATTTAAGATTCGATGTTGTGTTTAGAGAGCTATTTCTCCACTAACGGGTTAAATTCTGCCGTTCGTCGAAAAAAATGCAGGTTCGTGAAGTGTATTTTAGAATTTTGAAGTGAAAACTAACAGAAAACAATGCCATGATTAAATTAAACAACATTCACAAGTCCTATGTAATGGGCAACAACAGTCTCCATGTTCTTAAAGGCATCGACCTACATATAGAACAGGGAGATTTTGTTTCTATCATGGGTTCATCAGGATCGGGAAAATCAACTCTTTTGAATATTCTCGGGATGCTCGACAATTACGACGAAGGTACATACCATTTGGCCGGGAACCTGATTCAGAACATGAGCGAAAAGAAAGCAGCCCAATACCGCAACGATCTGGTTGGCTTTGTCTTTCAGTCTTTCAATCTTATTTCGTTTAAAAATGCCATGGAAAACGTAGCGTTGCCGCTTTATTACAAAGGCGTTCCACGGAAAAAGCGAAACCAGATTGCACTCGAATACCTCGAAAAGCTGGGATTAAAAGACTGGGCGGGCCACATGCCAAACGAAATGTCGGGCGGACAGAAACAACGTGTAGCCATTGCGCGTGCCCTTATTTCGAAGCCAAAAATTATATTGGCCGACGAACCCACCGGGGCTCTCGATACCGCAACGTCATACGAAGTGATGGAAATCCTGAAAGAAATCAATGACTCGGGAATTACAGTAATTATCGTAACTCACGAACACGACATTGCTGCGATGACCCGCCAGATTATTCGCCTGAAAGACGGACGTATCCACGAAATCATCCGCAATGGCGAACTGAAGGAATTCAAGCATAGCTACATGAAAGAACTGGAAACCGCCTAAACCCAACCACATGTTTGATATTGATAAATGGCAGGAGATTTTTGCCACCATTAAAAAAAATAAGATGCGTACTTTCCTAACAGGCTTTTCGGTGGCCTGGGGAATTTTTATGCTGATGATATTGCTTGGCGCCGGTAACGGCCTAAGCAACGGCGTTGCCAATAACTTTATGAACGACGCTGTAAACGCCATGTGGATATGGCAGGGAAAAACTACTCTTCCATACGAAGGAATGAAAACCGGACGAAACATCATGTTCTACAATCAGGATCAGGAAATTGTGCAAAAAGTTCCGGGAGTTGGCGTTACATCGGGCAGGTATTTTATGGGGAACACACGCTACTCATTCGGGAAAGAATCGGGCGAATACACCACCATTACATGCCATCCGCAACTTCGCGATGTCGAAAATCTGCAACTGGAAAAAGGAAGGTTTATTAACCAGATAGACATTCAACAAAACCGTAAAGTTGTAGTGATTGGCGCCGATATTAAAACTGCGCTTTTTAAAGAGAATGAAGCCATTGGCGAATATGTAAACATTAATATGGTTCCGTTTAAGGTTGTTGGAATTTGTACCGAACCTGGGTCAACCCGAAACAGGAACGCTTATATGCCTCTTTCAACAGCGCAAATGATTTTCAACGGAAATAACCGGCTCCATAACCTGGCCCTTACGGTGAATGCAAGTACATTGGAAGAAACCAGGGCCATTGAAGAACGAATCAGGGGGACACTGGGTCGTCAGCACAAATTTGATCCCAAAGACGAAAGTGCGATTGGCCTGTATAATAAACTCGAGAACTATATTCAGACAATGAAAATATTCCAGGCCATCAAGATTTTTATCTGGATCATTGGAATCGGAACCTTAATTGCAGGGATTGTCGGTGTTAGCAACATCATGCTTATTGTGGTTAAGGAAAGGACCAAGGAAATTGGAATCCGAAAAGCGTTGGGAGCCAGTCCGTCTTCGGTAATTGGTTTGATTTTGCTCGAATCAATCATGATTACAACCGTAGCCGGATACATCGGCCTGGTTTTGGGCACCGGACTCATGGAGATGATTAACTATTTCATGGTTCAATCGGCAGGAGCCGCAGCGGCATCCGACAATAACGAAACAATATTCATGAATCCGACGGTTGATTTGAACGTTGCCATTTATGCTACTCTTTTACTAATTGTTGCAGGAGCATTTGCAGGTTACATTCCGGCCAAAAGGGCCGCCAGTATTAAACCAATTGTTGCTTTGCGCGACGAATAAGAAGAGGAGATTTAGCTATGTTTGATATCGACTTATGGAGAGAAATCATCAGCGCCCTTAAAAAGAACAGGTTGCGCAGTTTTATGACCGCATTTGGTGTTTTCTGGGGAATTTTTATGCTGATTGTCATGTCGGGAGCCGGCCGCGCCCTCGAAAACGGCATAATGGACGGAGTAAAAGCATTTGCCACAAACTCGGCATTTTTCTGGACCGAACGAACAAGTGTTCCTTACGAGGGCTTTCAACGCGGGCGCCGCTGGAATTACGAAACCGGCGACATGGATTATATTCGCGAAAATGTCAAGGAAATCCAATATTTATCGCCCCGCTTATTCGGGAACCAGCAATCGGGCAACAACACAATTCGTGGCGAAAGAACCGGGGCATTCAACGTTTACGGCGATTATCCCGATTACTTTAAGATTGACCAATGGACTCCGGTTAAAGGCAGGTTAATAAACGACATTGATATTATTCAGGAACGTAAAGTTTGCAACATTGGCGAACGTGTTGCCGAAACAATGTTTGCGGCCGACGAAAACCCAATTGGGCAATACCTCAAAATTAGCGGAGTTTACTACCAGGTAGTTGGCGTTATTCATGCCGAAACCCGCATAAACATTGGCGGCGGCAAAAAGGAAGAAACCATCATTATTCCGTTCACTACGATGCGCAAAGCATATAACTACGGCAACAGGGTATATTTCTTTTCGGTAACCTCGAAACCAGGCAGCAATGTCAGCGACCTGGAAGAAAAACTGAAAAAAGTGTTGAAAGACCGGCACAAAATTGCTCCTGAAGATTTACAGGCTGTTGGCTCATTTAACCTCGAAAAAGAATTTCTCAAATTCAATTCATTATTTGTTGGTATCCAGGTTTTAACATGGATTGTTGGATTGGGAACCTTGCTTGCCGGAATTATTGGCGTGAGCAACATTATGCTCGTAATTATCAAGGAAAGAACTCCTGAAATTGGGATACAACGTGCAATTGGCGCCACTCCTGCAACCATTATTAAACACATTGTTGCCGAAAGCGTGTTTTTAACCGTAATGGCAGGATATGTAGGGCTTTCGCTCGGAGTTGGGCTCCTGGAAATATTGAACCAGATTTTGCAAAAAGGTGGCGACGAAATGTTCTTCCGCCGTCCCGAGGTGAACCTTACAATGGCGCTATCAGCGCTTGGAGTTTTGGTTGTCGCCGGAATTTTTGCCGGGCTCGTTCCTGCCCAGCGTGCAATTAGTATTAAGCCAATTGACGCCATCAGAGATGAATAATTCAGGAAAAAGCGAATAAGGCATTAGAAAAAAATAAAAATGACTATTTGCTGATTACCAACAACAAAGAATAAATAAATTCAGAAACAGAAACAATAAAAAGACCAATTATGAGAAAATTTTTCAAAATTCTGGGAATTGTAATCCTGGTAGGAATCTTTGGAGGAACAATTTATTTCCTCTACAACAAATCGAAAAAAGTACCTGATACTTACGAAACCAAAAATCCGTTCAAAAGCAATATCGTTCGTAAAACTGTAGCAACCGGATCGGTTGTTCCGCGCAAAGAGATTGATATTGTCCCGCAGGTTTCGGGAATTATTGACGAACTGTATATTGTTGCCGGCGACTTTGTGAAAAAGGATCAGGTAATTGCAAAAATCAAGATTATTCCAGACATGGTAACCCTGAATAATGCAGAAAACCGCTTAAACCGTGCCAAATTGAGCTTCGACGACGCAAAAGTTGATTTCGACCGTCAGCAAAAGCTTTTCGATCAGAAGGTTATCTCGTTCGAAGACTATAAAAAAGCCAAGGTTAGTTACGAATCGGCCAAAGAAGAAATGTCGGCAGCCGAAAATAATCTCGATTTAATTAAAAACGGTGTAACAAAAAAGGCACAAACAGCTACTAATACGCTGGTTCGTTCAACTGTAAACGGTATGATTCTCGACGTTCCGATTAAAGAAGGAAACTCGGTTATTCAGTCGAATACGTTCAACAACGGGACCACCATTTGCACGGTTGCAGATATGCAGGACATGATTTTCAAAGGAAAAGTTGATGAAACTGAAGTTGGCAAAATTAAAGAAGGAATGAACATTGAACTTGAAATTGGCGCTATTGAAAAAGACAAATTCAATGCAATTCTTGAATATATTGCCCCGAAAGGAAAAGAAGAAAACGGAGCCATTCAGTTTGAGATAAAAGCCAATGTTGTTTTGAAAGAAGATCAGTTCATTCGTGCCGGATATAGTGCAAATGCCAACATTGTTCTTGAAAAGAAAGACAGCGTTCTGGTTATACCTGAAGGATATTTGAAATTCAATAAAGACACAGCTTTTGTTGAAGTTGAAACAGCAACCCCGCAGGTATTCCAGAAACGTGTTGTTAAAACAGGTATTTCTGATGGGATCAACATCGAAATCACCGATGGCTTAACAAAAGCTGATAAAGTGAAGGGTGAAAAAATTGATCCGAAGAAAGCAAAGGAACCTGAAAAGAAAAAAGCGTAAGTGAAAGATAAATTGCGAATTATAAGTTATATTGCCTCGCAACATAGAAATACATAAAACAAACACAAAATGAAACGAATATACAGCCTACTTGCAGCTTTCCTGGTGCTTGTTTCGGTAACCGGTACCCGGGCACAGGAGAAATGGTCACTTCAGAAGTGCATCGATTATGCGCTGAAGAACAATATTCAGATTAAGCAACAAACCCTTAATACACAGTATTACAACAACCAGCTTAATCAGGCAAAAATCAAATTTATTGCCCAACCTGAATGCCAATGTGCAAAACAGCATGAGTTTTGGCCGAAGCCTTGGCGCTGATAATACCTACCTGAATGTGAACTCCAATTCAACTTCAGGAAGCTTAAGCACCAACATGACCTTGTGGAGCGGCTTTACACTGAAAAACGCGGTGAAAGTTGCCGACATGGACCTTAAGTCAACACTCGAAGATTTACAGAAAGCCAAAGACGATTTGATGCTCAACATTGCAGCTTCGTACCTCGAAATTCTGTTTGCCGACGAACTGGTGACTGTAGCCGAAGATCAGGTTAAAATGACTCAATTGCAGATTGACCGCACAACAAAGCTTGTTGACGCAGGAAGTTTGGCCAAAGGAAGCCTACTGGAAATTGAAGCTCAAAGCGCCAGGGAAGAATTAAACGTGGTTAATGCAAAAAATCGTTTTACAATTGGCTTATTTAACACTATATCAGCAGCTTGAACTGCCATCTACCGAAAGCTTCCTGGTTGATAAACCTCTTCTTCCTGAAATTACGGCCAATATGAGCCTGATAAATACGATGGATATTTTTAAAAATGCTGTTGGAATTCGTCCGGCCGTGAAAAGCGCTGAATATAAGTTAGAAAGTTCACGTAACCAGTTACTTATTGCTAAAGGTAACCGTTTGCCCTCGTTGTCGCTGAATGGTAATTACTACAATTTCTACAACAACAAGTATATGGATTACCAGGGAAATAAAATAGCATTAAGCGACCAGCTAAAAAGCAACGAACGCTATGGTTTTGGGGTAACATTAAGTATCCCGATATTTAATCACTACCAGGCTCGTAATGGAGTTTCCAATTCGCAAATCCAGCTTGAAAACAATGAACTTGCTCTACAAAATACCAAAAACCTGTTGCGTAAGGACATAGAACAAGCTTATACCAATGCACTTGCAGCCTTCAAACGCTATGTGGCTAACCAAAAAACCGTTGTTTCTTCTCAGGAAGCTTTCCGCTATACCGAAGAAAAATTTAACGTTGGGATGATCAACTCTGTAGAATACAATCAAAGTAAGAATAATTTGTTAACGGCGAAAAGCGATTTGCTGCAAGCCAAATATGAATACATCTTCCGGACCAAAATTTTGGATTTCTACAACGGACGCACCATTGAATTATAAGATTTGTGGAATATAATCTGTTAAAAATTAAGCCATTCTGAAATTTCAGAATGGCTTTCTTATTGATTGGTCAACATTAAAACCTTTTCTCTCTTAACCTCTAAAAAATTGACCACTAATATCTAAAATTGTTCATGGCTTTGAGACAACTTTCTTTTTCTCAGTTTATCAAAAGCTGTGCCAAAAAACAGCCATATTTAAGCCAACCTTCTGAAAAGATTCAAATTATTCTCAGGTAGAGCTACCACTTACATTTTTTCAACGGTATGAACCAGCAAATCAACAACATGATTTACGTTGGCATTAAATACCTTCAATACATCGCCCCAGGTAACAGGAGCTTCATCGGTTTTCCAGCAGTCGTAATCGGTACTCATGGCCACTGCGGCATACGGAATTCCGAGTTCGTTAGCCAAAGCGGCTTCGGGAGCTGTTGACATATTGATCACATCGGCACCCCACAACCTGAACATATTCGATTCGGCACGGGTCGAAAACCGGGGGCCTTCAATGGTGATCACTGTTCCTTTTTCAGAGAGCTTAATGCCTAGTTCCTGCGCCGTTTCTATAAGTTTGGAGCGAAGGAAGGAATCGAACGGATCGGCCATGGGCGTGTGCTTCATTTGCTTCGGCTCGAACGAATCGAAGAACGTTACTGCACGATGACGGGTGAAATCAATGAACTGATCGAGTACGACAAAATCGCCGCGCCCAATCTCTTCTCGAAGGCTTCCGCAGGCTGTGGTGGCAATAATGTGGGTGCATCCAATTTCGCGAATGGCCCAAATATTGGCACGATTGTTCACCTGCGTCGGCGGAATGGTATGCTGCCGCCCGTGGCGCGACAAAATGGCAACCTCGCGCCCGTTTATTGTTCCACACTTAAAGTCGGATGAGGTAGGCCCGAAAGGCGTATCGATAAGTAATTCTGTAGCATTTTGAAGTATGGCCGGATTTTCGAGTCCCGATCCGCCGATGATTGCAATTTTAGTCATTTTGATAGCGATTATAGATTTTGATAATTTCGGTTGTTGCTTCTTCCAGATTTCTACCAAATGCCAGAATTCCTTCTTCGTGCCCGCCCATCACAATTATTTTGCATTCTTGCGTTGCTGTTTCAGTGGCCAATTCCCGAACAGCAATGGCCATTTCAGGGGTTCCGTATTCAATTGCAGCAGAAGTGGTTGGGCAAATATTTAGAAGTTTTTTCCATAGCCAAAGACAATGTACATGAACAACAGCACGAACTTCGGGAATGGCTTCATAAACAGCCGCATGAGTCAGACTTTCGGCTGAGGCTTTTGTCACCCCAACACACGAAAGCCAGTTTTCAGCAAAGTTATATGACAAAACTTCAGCATAATGTTTTGTTTCAAGACTCGAATATTTGCCTGTTGAACTGCCGGTTATATAAAATGAGCCTAGCGAATTTTTTACTGAAATATTTCCAAAACCAGTACCGTTGGGATACATACCAATGAGACCCAACCCGTGTAATTCTGACCGGCACTTTTCGAGATTCTCAAATACTTCTGCCGGAATCTGAATCTCTTTTTTTGCCCAATCGCATTGAAATTTGATGTATCCTTCGTTCATTCTAAAAGTTCCTTTCAGGGAAAAGTTTCAGTATGCTTTCGCGATTGGCTTTGCAAACTCCGCGTTCGGTAATTAAGCCGGTTACCAGGCGTGCCGGCGTAACATCGAAGCCGTAATTAGCCACAGCACTGGTTTCAGGAACAACACGGAAAGTAGAAATTTCGCCGCCAACGATGCCCTCCATCGAATGTACTTCGGCTCCATCGCGTTGCTCAATAGGTATTTCAGTTACGCCGTCGCTTAAATTCCAGTCGATTGTTGTCGATGGTAAGGCCACATAAAACGGCACTCCATTATCAGCAGCAGCCAATGCTTTCAGGTAGGTTCCAATTTTGTTGGCCACATCGCCGTTTATAGTGGTGCGGTCGCTTCCAACAATGGCTATATCAACCATGCGGTGTTGCATGAGGTGGCCGCCAACATTGTCGGGGATTACCGTGTGCGGGATGCCTGCATCGGCCAGTTCCCAGGCTGTTAAGCGGGCTCCCTGGTTGCGCGGGCGGGTTTCGTCAACCCAAACGTGCACCGGAATTCCTGCCTGATGTGCCAAATAAATGGGAAGCAGTAGCTGTTCCCAGCTCAACACAAGCCAAACGCCCCGCATTGCAATGTGTGAGAATCTGCACCGGTTGGCCATTTTTATTTTCTGCAATTGCCCGAATCAATTCAAGTCCATGTTCGCCAATTTTTTTGCTGAAATCAATTTCCCGTTGTTTAAGGGTTTCAGCATAATTGAGCAAAGCCTCGCGGTTTTCGGAAAGCGAATGTTCGCTGGAAATTACCGAAAGCGCCTCGTCAACAGCAAACGCCAGGTTCACCGCTGTTGGACGTGCCGATTTTAAAAAATTGGCAGCCCGAATCACCTCAGGCTCAAAATCATCTTCGCGCATTTTGGAAGCTGCCAGGAACATCCCGTAGGCCGCAGTTACGCCAATTAATGGCGCCCCACGTACAATCATGTCCGAAATTGCCTCTCTGGCTTCAAACAAGTTGCTGATTTTTATTATTTTATACTGAAACGGAAGAACTCGTTGATCAATCGTTTCAACAACTCCTTTCTCCTGACTAAACCAAATCGTTTGCGGGTTTCCCATATTCGTCGTTTTATCTTCACCCAAAGATAGAAATCAGTTTTTCGGGAAACGCGTGATCTACTGAAATTCCCAATTTTTTTCTGACTTTTGCTGACCTAAAAAATACGATGAATATGGAATTGTTGAATGGAGTAAAGAATATTGTTTTTTGATCTGGGCGGAGTTTTACTGAATATTGATCCGAAACGAACCATTGATGCTTTTGGCAAACTCGGAATGGAACAGTTGGTTGGTGATAAAGGCCTGACTTACGATCACGACATATTCTACCAAATGGAACAGGGACAAATTACACCCAATGAATTTAAAGCCGGCGTTCAGGAATTGTTGCCCAAGGCTGTTTCGTTTGCCGATATCGATGCCGCCTGGACAGCCATGTTGCTTGATATTCCGGCCATTCGGGTTCAGTTGCTGAAAAACCTTCGCAAAGATTTCAGGATCTACCTGTTCAGCAACACTAACGCTATTCACGTCGATAAATTTCATGCCGATTTCAGGGAATTGCATGGTTTCGAAATGTCGGCGCTGTTTGACAAAGATTTCTATTCGAATGAGATTGGCTATCGAAAGCCTTCGCTGGAGTCGTTCCACGAAATTATCAGGTTGTCAGGAATAAATCCTGAAGAATCGCTGTTTATTGACGACGCCCACGCAAATATTGAAGCTGCCCAAAAAGTTGGACTGAAAACTTACTGGCTCGAGCCTGGGCAAAAGATCGAAATTCTGTTTCAGGAGTATTTGCCTTGACTTTTTGGTAATTTATTGAATTGTTTGCCTTGACTTTTTGATGTATTTGTATTATATTTTCCTTGACTTTTGGTTTTTTTTTTGTAATTGGCATCTGAATTTAAGGCAATTATGAGGCGGACAATAGCAAAGCAATTAATACAGTGGAAGGAGGCGAACGAGCGCAAGGTTCTTTTACTGCGTGGCGCCCGTCAAGTGGGAAAGACTTTTGCCGTCCGCGAGTTGGGAAAGACGTTTACCAATTTCGTTGAAGTTAATTTCGAAGTAAATCCCGAGGTATCTGCCTTTTTCAATCAAAATCTGGAGCCCAACCGCATTTGCCGCGAGTTATCTGCTTTTTTCGGTACGCCGATCATTGAGAGTGAAACACTTCTGTTTTTTGACGAGATTCAAGCCTGCCCCAAGGCCATTTCGGCTCTTCGGTTTTTCTGCGAAAATAAGCCTGGTTTACATGTAATTGCAGCCGGATCGCTGCTCGAATTTGCTTTGGCCGAATTACCCTCCTTTGGTGTTGGCCGGGTACGCTCGTTGTTTATGTACCCGATGTCGTTCAACGAGTATTTAATGGCCCATCAAATGGATCAATACGTGGAAATGATCAGGAATGCTTCGCCCGACAATCCGCTGAATCCGGTTTTTCACGAAAAGCTGAACGACTATTTCCGTAAGTTTCTGCTAACCGGCGGCATGCCCGAAGTTGTAAAGCAAGTTGCCGGAAACAACAGTCTCTACAATGCACTAAATGTATTAAGTGACTTGGCATTGTCGATCCGCGACGATTTTTCGAAGTACCACAAGCGTGTGCCCGAAAGCCGTGTTCGCGAGGTTTTTGCAAGTATTGTTGAGCAAGCAGGAGCCAAGTTTGTGTATTCGAATGTGGTGGCAAAGGCAAGTCTTCCACAGGTAAAGGATACGCTCGAATTGCTGTTTAAGGCTGGGCTTGCCTATCCCATTTATCATACTTCGGCCAACGGGTTACCGCTTGGTGCTCAAATGGATCCGAAGAAGTTTAAGGTTTTACTCTACGATACAGGTATTTTTCAGCATATATTGGGTTTGAATATTCGCGAGTACCTGGTTGTTGAAGAAATGGACATGGTAAACAAGGGTGGACTGGCCGAAATATATGCAGGACTGGAGCTTATTAAGGCATCGACCATTTACGACAAGCCTCAGCTTTTTTACTAGCACCGACAGGAACGGGCAAGCAATGCCGAGGTAGATTTTGTGATTGTTCAGAACAATGAAATTGTGCCGGTTGAAATAAAGTCGGGCTACCGGGGCAAGATGTAAAGCATGCGTTTATTCATTAAGGAAAAGGGGTTGAGCCGCGGGATACGTTCGTCGCTCGAAAATTTTGGGCGCGATGGAAACATCGAAATTGTGCCGCTTTACGCGATTTCAACCTTAATCGATCAGCAAAGTTGAATGCCTATAATTGATACTCGAAGTAATTCTTAGCAGCGGCTGCCAACTGAGACTGGATACTGGGATTAAATGTTCCTACACTTCCCGGTCTTTCCAGTCGCCGTTTTCGCGGATAATGGTTTCGAGTTCTTCAACGGCAAATTCGTAAGGAATGTGCTTTTTGATCAGCTTTTGTCCTTTGTACAGGTTAACATTTCCGGGGCCGGCTCCAACAAAACCGTAATCAACATCGCCCATTTCGCCTGGCCCGTTTACCACACAACCCATTACCCCAATTTTTAGGTGGTCGAGGTGATTAAAATGCGCTTTAATTTTTACGGTTGTTTCGTGCAAATCGAACAATGTGCGTCCGCAACCTGGGCACGAAATGAATTCGGTTTTAGTTAGCCTCATGCGGCTGGCCTGAAGAATAGAGAAGCTCAAATCTTTCAGATCGGTAAACGTGATTTGCTCCGATTCGTTGGTGATGCAAATCCCATCACCATAGCCGTCAATAAGTAGTCCGCCCAAATCGGCAGCAGCTTTTATCTGTAAATTATCGAGGTAGCGCTCGTCGTATTTCCTGAAAATAATAACCGGAACCTTCCAAATGTGCGACTCCAACGTCATAAAGAAAGCGCGCAAATCGGCAAACGGGTTACGGTTGAAGCTTTCCAGAATGAGCACCGTTTTGCGGGTTTGTTTTAGCTTGGTAATAATCTCCGGATTTTCGGTCATAAACCGGTCGAATTCTTCTTTGTTTGTACGGATAAACTTGGTTTGCCCCCAATGTGAGCCGCCAAATAAGTATTCTTCCAGCGTTAAAACCGGGAACGAATTTCCTTCCAGATCAAGCACTTCGTGATTATTAAAAAAGTACTCCGGAATTTGCTTTCCGCGCAAAGGAAGTATTTCCGAAAGTGTGCGTCCACGCAAATCGACCATTACGATGGGAACATTTTTATCGCCCATACGCAAAACCGGCCGAACCGAGCGACGTTCGTACTCGAACGGGTTAATCTGCGCAAACAGCGGAGCTTTTATTAGCTTGTGATATTTGTATGACTCGATATGATTGATCAACTTTTTAGCAACCGGGATTTCATTTTCAGGATTCTCGGTTAACGAAACCCGAATGGTGTCGCCAATTCCGTCGGCCAGAAGAGTCCCGATTCCAATAGCCGATTTAATTCGCCCGTCTTCGCCTTCGCCGGCTTCGGTAACTCCCAGGTGCAACGGATAAGCCATTTCTTCGAGCCTCATTTTGTAATTGAGCAAACGCACGGTGTAAACCATGGTGCGGGTGTTGCTCGATTTAATCGAAATAACCACATTCCCGAAGTTCTCTTTTTGGCAGATGCGCAAAAATTCCATGACCGACTCCACAATTCCGGCAGGCGTGTCACCATAGCGGCTCATAATCCGGTCGGACAATGAACCCTGGTTGGCACCAATACGAAGCGCCGTATTGGTGTCTTTCAGCATTTTCAGGAATGGGATAAATTGCTCTTCAATTTTCTGAAGTTCGCTTTTATATTCGGCATCCGTATATATCTGGTGCTCAAATTTTGCCCGTTTATCGTAGAAATTGCCTGGATTGATCCTGACTTTCGAAACATATTGTGCAGCTACTTCGGCTAAATGAGGATTAAAATGAATATCGGCAACCAGAGGATTTTCGAACCCGCGAGACACGAGTTCGCGTTTGATATTTTTCAGATTTTCGGCATCGCTGATTCCTTTAACAGTAACCCGAACCAAATCGGCACCAGCTTTTATGATCCTGATGATCTGTTCCACAGTAGCTTCCGTATCGCTTGTATCCGTGTCGGTCATCGATTGAATTCGGATAGGATATTGATTACCCATCGACAAATTTCCAATTTTAACCTCTGAGGTTTTTTGCCTCTGGTACTTTGTCAAATCTTCTATGTAGTTAAAGTTCTGATCCTTCATTTAAAAACCGGTGTATAGGGTTGGGGGACAAATTTAATTTAAAGATAATAAAAACGAAAGACGTCTTTTCACAAACCGCACCATAAAGTCAAAAAACAATGATTTTTGTTTTCTGTTGCCTGGTTTGGCGCCTCTCAAAATTTGCGTTCTTCCAATTTTTGAAATATCGAGTGAAGGCTGTCGGTTTAATTCTTTACTTTTGAACAGTTTAAAAAACGATGCAAAAATGACCATTAAGATATCGGAAGTCAGCAAGTTTTATGGAACTCAAAAAGCGCTAAACAAAGTCTCATTTGAAATTGAAACCGGCGAACTGGTAGGTTTTTTAGGGCCAAATGGCGCAGGCAAATCGACGATGATGAAAATTATCACCGGGTATCTGGCTGCCGACGAAGGATATGTAACCATCAACGGCGAAAAAGTGGAATCGAACAATGTGGGCATTCGTTCGCAAATCGGGTACTTGCCCGAAAACAACCCGCTTTACACCGATTTGTACGTGAAAGAATACCTTGAAATGGTGGCTGGCTTCTACAAAATTCAGGATAAAAAGAGACAAGTTGACCGAATGGTTGAGCTAACCGGCTTGAAAGCCGAGCAGCATAAGAAAATTGGGGCATTGTCAAAAGGCTACCGGCAGCGGGTTGGCCTGGCTCAAGCGCTGATTCACGACCCAGCCGTACTGATTTTGGATGAGCCAACAACCGGACTTGATCCCAACCAACTTGAAGAAATCAGGAACCTGATTAAGCAAATTAGCGCCAACAAAACAGTGATGCTTTCGACCCACATTATGCAGGAAGTAGAGGCTATATGCAACCGCGTGATCATTATTAACAAAGGCGAAGTAGCTGCTGACGGGGCCATTGATCAGGTAAAAGGCGATCAGTTTATTCAGTACCAGAAAGTATTTGTTGAATTTGATAAATCGCCAGATTTGAAAGCACTCTCAGCTATTTCAGGCGTAGGAAAAATCGAACAACTTACGGCGACAACCTTCATGCTCGAATCGGGAAGTAGAACTGACTTGCGGCCAGCAGTCTTTGAGTTTGCCGTTCAAAATAAACTTGTGTTACTTACCCTGAAAGAACAGCAGCAGAGCCTCGAAAATGTGTTCCAAGGGCTTACCAAATAAATTGGGAAAGAGTCATTTGCAAACGGGAAATTTTTCATTTGTGTTGGCAAATGACTTTTCTATTTCGAAAATTTGTATTTTTGTCGCCGATATGTGGATAAATTTGTTCTGATTGCAACCACGGAAAAAAATGCTAAAACGAGTCCGCTTTACTTTTGCTTTTCGGTCGTTTACCCACAACTTTTAATTGTATAATTCATTGCCTGAACACAAACAGCTAATTTGCTGTTGTTTCGGGTAACTAAATTCATCAGATTATGAGTTATTTTTTCACAAGCGAGTCGGTTTCTGAAGGCCATCCCGACAAAGTTTCCGATCAGATTTCGGATGCTCTTTTAGACGAGTTTCTCGCACACGATGCCAACTCGAAAGTTGCTATCGAAACTTTGGTTACTACCGGCCAGGTAATTGTAGCCGGCGAAGTAAAATCAAAAACGTATGTTGATGTTCAGGAAACTGTACGTCAGGTAATCAACAAAATTGGATACACCAAGGCCGAATATCGCTTCGACGGCGATTCGTGCGGCGTGTTGAATGCTATTCATGAGCAAAGCCCCGATATCAACCGCGGAGTTGATAAAGCCGACAAAATGGACCAGGGTGCCGGCGACCAGGGAATGATGTTTGGCTTTGCTACCAACGAAACCGACAATTACATGCCGCTGCCGCTCGATTTGTCGCACCGTATTTTGGTTGAACTGGCTGCTATTCGGCGCGAACAGAAAGAAATGACTTATCTGCGTCCTGACTCAAAATCGCAGGTAACCATCGAATACAACGACGACCATTCGCCAAAACGGATTCATACCATTGTCGTTTCGACCCAGCACGACGAGTTTGATGCTGATGAACCGATGCTGGCAAAAATCAGGAAAGACGTGATTGAAATCCTGATTCCCCGCGTGAAAGCCCAATTGCCCGAACGTGTGCAGGTGTTGTTCAACGACGACATTATTTACCACGTCAATCCGACTGGAAAATTCGTAATTGGCGGGCCTCACGGCGATACCGGCTTAACCGGCCGCAAAATTATCGTTGACACTTATGGTGGTCGCGGAGCTCACGGCGGTGGAGCTTTTTCAGGAAAAGACCCGTCGAAAGTTGACCGTTCGGCAGCTTATGCAGCACGCCACATTGCCAAAAACATGGTTGCTGCCGGTGTTGCAAAAGAAATGCTGGTTCAGCTTTCGTACGCTATTGGCGTTGCCAAACCCGTTGGTGTTTATGTCGAAACCAAAGGTACAGCCGTTAATGATCTTTCTGATTCGGTAATTGCCGAAAAAATTCAGGAGATATTTGACTTGCGCCCCGCAGCTATTGAGCAGCGACTGAAACTTCGGAACCCAATTTACCGCGAGTCGGCTGCGTACGGCCACATGGGACGTCAACCTCAGACGGTTACCAAAGTTTTCGAATCACCCTACAACGGCAAAGTTGAGCTCGAGATTGAGCTGTTTACCTGGGAAAAGCTCGATTACGTCGATCAAATCAAAAAGGCTTTCAACTTATAGAGGCGTAGAAATCCGGGACTTAACCACCCGGATTTCTTGTTTTTGCGCCACTTTTCTTCATTAATCATTAAACATCGGGCAAACTTTGGGTTTCGTGTTTTGAAAAATGTTGAAGCCTGACAAAATCAATTATTTTTGTGTTGAATTTGAGAAACAATTGAATATGAAGACCTACTCTGCAAAACGACTATCACTTTACATCACGATTTTGCTTTTTATTTCTAATTTCGGATTCTTTTTATTCCAGTCGAAGAAGGATTTTGGCCTGACGTATTCCATCATTTTCGTTATTGCGTTCGGCGCTCTTTGCTATTTCCTGGTTTTGTTCATCCTGAACCGCTACATCAACGATAAGATCAGGCCCATTTACAAAACCATCAGGGAAGTACCAATCAGTGGTAAAGATGAAACACTATTTGATAAGATAAAGACAACCAACATTTCGCATGTTCAGCGCGAAGTTGAAGAATGGACAAAAAATCAGACCGAAGAAATTGCGCGGTTGAAAGACCTCGAAAAATACCGAAAGGAATTTGTTGGCAACGTTTCGCACGAGCTGAAAACCCCCATCTTCAATATTCAGGGCTATGTTTTAACCCTACTTGAAGGCGGTATCGACGACCCCAAAATCAATAAACTTTACCTCCAGAGAACCGAAAAAAGCATCGACCGCATGATTTCGATTGTGGAAGACCTGGAGTCGATCACAAAACTCGAGTCAGGAGAATTGAAGATTAATTTTATTGAGCTCGACATTGTGAAACTTACCGAAGATGTGTTCGATCTGGCACAAATGCTGGCCAACGAACGAAATATCTCGCTTCAGTTTGCCACTAAAACCGACAAGCCCATCATGGTGTATGCCGACAAAAAGCGAATCATGGAAGTGATGAACAACCTGGTTGGAAACGCGATTAAATACGGCAAAAAGAAAGGCTTTGTCAAGGTTGGTTTTTACGATTTGCACGAAACTATCCTCATCGAGGTGAGCGATAATGGAATTGGAATTGATAAAGCCGATCAATATCGTATTTTTGAGCGTTTTTACCGCGTTGACAAGTCGCGCTCACGCGAGCAAGGCGGAACCGGGCTCGGGCTTTCTATTGTGAAGCACATTATCGAAGCTCATAACCAAACCATTAATGTAAAAAGCGCCATTGATAAGGGAACAACATTTACATTCACTTTGCAGAAAGCAAAAGTAAATAAGAATTCGGTAGTCACAGAAAAATAGGGACTAAACCTGGAAACAGTCTAAAATTTAAACAGTTTCTAAAATTTCCAGCATTTTTTACAAAAACATATCAACTGTTCCAAAAGGAATCTTTACTTTTAAATTCAAATTCAGCATTACTATGAGCGAAAGTCAGTCAAAAATTCTGTTAGTCGATGATGAGGTTGATATTCTTGAATTTATCAGCTACAACCTGGAAAAAGAAGGTTATAAAGTTTATACCGCCCAAAACGGAGCCGAAGCAATTAAAGTAGCCGAAAAAACATTGCCCGATTTAATTATTCTGGACGTAATGATGCCCGAAATGGATGGTATTGCAGCCTGCGAGGAAATCCGCAGAATTCCTTCATTGCAGAATACGATCATTGCCTTCCTGACTGCCCGCGGCGAAGATTACTCGCAAATTGCCGGATTTGAAGCTGGGGCAGACGATTACATTACCAAACCAATTCGCCCCAAGGTATTGGTCAGTCGGGTAAAAGCATTGCTCAAACGCACATCTACCGTTAGCACCACCACAAGTAGCGTGGTCGAAAGTGCGAATACAATGACCATCGGAAACCTAATAATCGATAAAGAACGTTACCTGATTATGAAAGACGGCGAAGAAATGATTTTGCCCCGCAAAGAATTCGAATTGCTGTCGTTACTGGTTTCGAAACCCGGTAAAGTGTTCACCCGCGAAGAAATTTACTACTCGGTTTGGGGCGACAATGTGGTAGTTGGCGATCGCACCATTGACGTACATATTCGTAAACTCCGTGAGAAAATTGGCAACGATCAGATTAAAACCCTCAAGGGAATTGGTTACAAATTCATCGAATAATATTGAATAAATCCGATATAATTATGAAGCCAGATTCCTGTATCTGGCTTTTTTATTTTCACAACTATATCATTACTGAATATTAATATTTTATTGCATTTCAACTGATTCTTTCTCCAAGGTACCTATATCGATTACCAAACCCATTTTTTTCTATATTTGTACCTTTCAAAAAATAAGGCTATAAATCTCATTAAAATGAGCAATAAATTTCAGGTTTACAAGCAATTAGATCTTTCCCAAATCAATAAAGATGTTTTGAAAAAATGGGAAGAAGACGATACCTTCCACAAGAGTATAACAACCCGCGAAGGACATCAAACCTTTGTTTTTTACGAAGGACCGCCTTCGGCCAACGGGATGCCCGGAATTCATCACGTAATGGCACGCGCCATTAAAGATACTTTTTGCCGCTACAAAACCATGAAAGGCTTCCGCGTTCACCGCAAAGCTGGCTGGGACACGCATGGACTTCCGGTTGAGCTGGGCGTTGAAAAATTACTCGGAATCACCAAAGACGATATTGGCAAAACCATTTCAGTGGCCGAATACAACGCAGCCTGCCGCAAAGAAGTGATGAAATATACCCGCGAATGGGAAGAGTTGACCCGTCGCATGGGCTACTGGGTGAACATGGACGATCCCTACATTACCTACGACAATCGGTACATCGAAACCATCTGGTGGCTTCTGAAACAATTGTACAACAAAGATTTGCTGTATAAAGGCTACACCATTCAGCCATTTTCGCCTGCTGCCGGAACGGGATTGAGCTCGCACGAACTGAATCAGCCTGGTTGCTACCGCGATGTGAAAGACACCACCGCAGTTGCCCAGTTTAAAGCCATCCGGAACGATAAATCGGAATTCCTGTTCGAAAACGTGGAAACCGATTTGTACTTCCTGGCCTGGACAACTACACCTTGGACCTTGCCATCGAACACGGCGCTTTGCGTCGGCCCGAAAATCACCTATGTAAAAGCTCGCAGTTTCAATCCATACACTGGCGCGCCGGTAACTTTGATTCTTGCCAAAAACCTGTTGGCAACGCATTTCGATCCGAAGAATGCTGAATTGGCTTTGGAAGATTACCAGGTTGGTGACAAGAAAATTCCATACAAAGTGCTGGCCGAATACGCCGGAACCGAACTGGAAGGCGTGAAATACGAGCAACTCATCAACTGGGTGAAGCCGAAAGGCGATGCTTTCCGCGTGATCACCGGCGATTTTGTAACGACCGAAGATGGTACCGGAATCGTGCACATCGCGCCAACTTTTGGTGCCGATGACGACCGCGTGGCCAAACAGAGCGGCATTTCGCCACTGATTGTTGACGACCGCGAAGGCAAACGTCAACCGTTAGTTGACCGCAACGGACGTATGTTTCTGGTTGAAAATATGTCACCTGAATTTGTTGCCGAATATGTGAATGTGGAAGCTTATTCAGAATATGCCGGCCGCTTCGTAAAAAACGCTTACGACGATACGCTCACCGAAGACGATGCCACGCTCGACATCGACATCTGTGTGATGCTGAAAAAAGAGAACAAGGCCTTCAAGGTTGAAAAACACGTGCACAACTATCCGCACTGCTGGAGAACTGACAAACCGATTCTGTATTACCCGTTGGATTCGTGGTTCATCCGCACCACGGCGGTAAAAGATAAAATGATTGAGCTCAACAACACCATTAACTGGAAACCAGCCTCAACCGGAACAGGACGTTTCGGCAACTGGCTCGAAAACCTGGTTGACTGGAACCTGAGCCGCTCGCGTTTCTGGGGAACTCCGCTCCCAATCTGGCGGACGGAAGATGGTTCGGAAGCAAAATGTATTGGCTCAACCGAAGAACTGATGGCTGAAATAAAAGCCGCGGTTGCTGCCGGAGTGATGGAAAAGAACATTTTCGAAGATTTCGAAGTGGGCAACAACTCGAAAGAAAACTATGACAAAATCGACCTTCACCGTCCGTTTGTTGACGACATCGTGTTGGTTTCGGCTTCAGGAAAGAAAATGTTCCGCGAGCCCGACCTGATTGACGTTTGGTTCGATTCGGGCGCCATGCCTTATGCGCAGCGCCACTACCCGTTCGAATACAAGGAAAAATTCAACGAGGTTTTTCCGTCCGACTTCATTGCTGAAGGGGTTGATCAAACCCGTGGCTGGTTCTTCACACTGCACGCCATTGCTACGATGATCGACGAATCGGTGTCGTTCAAAAATATTATCTCGAACGGTTTGGTGCTCGACAAAAACGGCAACAAAATGTCGAAGCGTTTGGGCAATGCCATCGAGCCTTTTGCAGCCATCGAAGACAATGGTTCCGATCCGCTGCGCTGGTACATGCTCACCAACTCGCAACCGTGGGACAACCTGAAATTCGACATGGCCGGTGTTGACGAGGTGAAACGCAAATTCTTCGGAACACTTTACAATACTTACAACTTCTTCGCTATGTATGCCAATATCGACGGCTTTACCTACGCCGAAGAAGAAATCCCGGTAAGCGAACGCCCGGAACTGGATCAGTGGATCATTTCGCTACTCAACTCGCTGGTAAAAGAAGTCGGCGAAAGCTACGAAAGCTACGAGCCAACCCGCGCCGGACGCGCTATTTCAGAATTTGTATCTGAAAATCTGAGCAACTGGTTCGTTCGCCTGAGCCGTAAACGCTACTGGGGCGGATCGTACGACAAAGATAAAATTTCCGCTTACCAGACTTTGTACACTTGTTTGAATACGATCGCCAAACTGATGGCGCCAATCGCACCGTTCTACGCCGATTTGCTTTATACCGATTTGAATAAAATCACCGGCAAAGAAACCGATCAGAGTGTGCATTTGGCTGAATTCCCATCGTGCGACGAGTCGTTGATTAACGCAGATCTGGAACAGAAGATGGACCTGGCGCAAAAAGCTTCGTCGATGATTTTGGCGCTTCGCCGCAAGGAAAAACTGAAAGTTCGTCAACCACTGGCAAAAATAATGGTGCCGGTTTTGAATCCTGAATTCAAAGCGCATTTCGAAGCGGTAAAGAACATCATCCTTTCAGAAGTAAACGTGAAGGAAGTTGAATATATCACTGATTCAGAAGGAATTATCAAGAAAAAGATAAAAGCAAACTTTAAAACTCTTGGCCCAAAATACGGCAAACTGATGAAACAGATTTCAGGGGAAATTGCCGCATTTAGCCAGCACAACATTGGCCAGCTCGAAAAATCGGGAAACTATCCGTTGAACATTGAAGGACAGGAAATTCTGATTGGACTGGAAGATGTTGAAATACAGACAGAAGATATTCCCGGATGGTTGGTTGCCTCGGAAGGTGGCCTGACCATCGCACTCGACATCAATCTTACCGAAGAACTGAAACAGGAAGGTATTGCCCGCGAGTTCATCAACAAAATTCAGAATATCCGCAAAGACAGCGATTTTGAAGTGACCGACCGCATTGTCCTGAAAATTCAGAAGCACGATTTTTACAATCAGGCCGTTACGAACTTTTCAGAATACATCAGCAACCAAACGCTTGCATCTGAATTAGTTATGGTTGACAATCTGGATGAAGCAAATTCGAGTTTAGTTGAGATTGATGCAGATGTTGAAGCACGGATTCAGGTAATCCGGAATTCATAATTTTGTAATGTGCCCGGAATGCTTAAAGGCGTATTATGAATCGAAATATTTTTATACTTTTAAGGTCTGAGGCAGACACAACCCTGATAAGAATTTAGAACAAAAGCTTAAAAGTTATGAGTGAAAAGACCAGATACTCGGATGAAGAGTTGCAGGAATTCAAAGCGATAATTCTTGATAAACTCGAAAAAGCTCAGAAGGACTTTGAAATGTACAAAAGCTCCATAACCCAGAGCGACGGTAATGATACGCAGGATACTTCGCCAACCTTTAAGGTTTTGGAAGAAGGCGCTGCAACATTGTCAAAAGAAGAAGCGGGGAAACTGGCACAGCGTCAGCAAAAGTTTATTCAGTATTTACAGGCGGCGCTAATCCGTATCGAAAACAAAACCTACGGGATTTGCCGCGAAACCGGTAAATTGATCTCGAAAGAACGTTTGCGGGCAGTTCCGCACGCAACTCTTAGCATTGACGCTAAAAATGGTCAGAAATAAAATTATCGAAAATATTTAGGCAAATGATTGGAAGAGAAATACTTCCAATCATTTTTTTATAACTACAAATAAAGATGTCAAAATTACAAAAATCGATACTCATTGTTGTTTTGGTGTTGCTGGTCGATCAGGTTTTGAAGATTTGGATCAAAACACATATGACTCTTGGTGAAGAGTTTTCGGTAATCGGGAGCTGGTTTCGAATCCATTTTGTCGAAAACAACGGGATGGCCTTCGGATTTGAGTTTGGAGGAGATTACGGTAAAATTTTCCTAAGCCTGTTTCGTATTGCTGCTGTTTTTGCAATAGGTTGGTATATTCTGAAGCTGGTGAAACGTGATTTGCCGATGGGATTTATTGCCTGTATTGCCTTAATTTTTGCCGGGGCAATCGGGAATATTATTGATAGCGCCTTTTACGGCCTCATTTTTAATGATAGCGCCGGTAAAGTTTCGACCCTATTCCCGCCTGAAGGAGGCTATGCCACTTTTCTTCATGGCCGGGTAGTTGATATGTTTTATTTCCCTTTAATTTCGGGCATTTATCCGGGTTGGGTTCCTTTTTGGGGCGGACAGGATTTTGAGTTCTTTCGCCCGGTTTTCAATGTTGCCGATTCATCAATTTCGATAGGAATTTTTTCAATCATTCTTTTTTACCGAAAATTATTCAACAAGCTCGGTGAAAAAGAAAGCAAATTAGGTAAGGAAGAAGATCAGGCTGAATTGGACGAAGTCGCGAAAAGTGAAAGAGAATCTACCGAAAATTGATCACAGCACTTGTAAAATCGCGATGAATTCAGTAAACTTGCACTCCGAAATTTGAAATACAACATATTTCAGGGCCCATAGCTCAGTTGGTTAGAGCACCTGACTCATAATCAGGGAGTCACTGGTTCAAGCCCAGTTGGGCCCACTTCAAAATCAAAAAAAGAGGAAGCTACATCAAATGTATCTTTCTCTTTTTTTATGCGGTTTAAATCCAGCCTAAAATTTCGGATTGACAGCAAGTTTTCGCACAAAATATTGATAATAAAACCATTGGTTTGTGAAGTTCTATAGTCGTAATCGAGGATGCTATCTCTCAGATAAAAAAACAATGGCTCCAATAAGCTTATTCGCCAAAGCAACTAAATCACCCAAAAACCTTTTCAGCCTCTTTCTCTTAGTCCCTCTCCTATTTTAATCCCTTTTTGCCTTATTTCTCACTTTAACTGTAACTTTTCCCCATCGAACACAGCGGCGAATTGGCATGTGAGTTTTTGTTTCATAATGACCAATAAACTCAATTTTATACTCCAGAGGGCAATTGTCGGCGACTTTTACCACAAAACTAAGCGTATAAAACCGTCAGGCCAAATTGCTGGAAGCACCTCGTCAATCAAGGTTTCATCAGCCGAAACTACATATGGATCGTCTGTGAATAACCGGAGTTTGTGCCCGTTTTCAGCTATCATAATCCTCTCGCCCGGAGAAACAATGCCATCGCCGTTTCCACTTCCAAAAACAGAGTCTTTTGCAAGTCGGGCATTATCTCCCATTTCCTTCAATACTGAAACAACACGTCCGTCGTCAACCTCAATGTTTGAAAACGTAGGGACATCGTAAAAAACGGGCAACACTAAATTATCTTCAGCACTATGGCTATCGTATTTCATGATAAGATTAAAGCGTAGCCACGCAGGAGAGCACCTCTGTCCTGGGCTCAGGTCTCCTGGGTTACAGTTCTGCCGGAGCTTATCGATTCGTCGGTATTTGCTTATCTTCTTTTCGGCAACTCAGATGCACTAACTATCAAACAAAACAATTGAAAATATTTTAAATGAGGCTTGAAAACCAGGTCGTGCGCCCCTAAAATCCAGTAAAGATTCCCTCGCCTAATTAAACAGTCTTATCATTTCATTTACAACCAATTGTAAGGAGATTTATATCAGGTTCAAATTAATTAGTTATCTTGTCTATGAATTGTCCACGACCTATTTATTCATAATTCATTATTACTCTTTTCTTTTGCTTTCTGGTTGCAATTATACATCGAAAAATTAAATAGGTTACGGCAGATTTTCTCCAGGTTAAGTCATATTCGAAGAAGAATAAAGAGAGAAACGTGCCGTAACTATACAGAATTATAAAGACCGGCTAATTCGAATGTGCTAGAGTTGATGCCCAAATTTAAAATTGATGATATTATCGATTCAATTCTATTGATCACATTAGAAGAATCAACCTCTTCCTTCAGGGATTCGGGGCAAAAAAGGTTGATTTTCTGCTTTCTCCCATTGGAGACGGGTAAAAACCAGAAGGGCTTTTTCCATAATTGAACATGTAAAACGAATTAGAATAAAATTTATAATCTACGTTATGACCCGGATATTGCTTATTGAAGACAATAGCGATCTGCTACGCACAACAATCGATTTTTTAAACTACGAAGGATTTCAAACTTTTGAAGCCAGCGATGGACTTACGGGCATTGAGCTTGCCATTAAATATAAACCCGATCTTATTTTATGCGACATAATGATGGCCGATTTAGATGGGTATGAAGTACGAAAAACACTAAGCTCATACCCCGAAACATCATTAATCCCCTTCATTTTTCTTACCGCACTCTCGGGAAACGATGAAATCAGGAAAGGGATGGAATTAGGCGCCGATGATTACCTAACCAAGCCTTTTCAGCTCGAAACTTTAAAAAAATCAATTGAAGTCAGAATTGACAAATCGAAAGAAATTCAGCGAAGCACCCAAAATCAGCTGAATGAATTACGCGACCGGATTATACATACATTACCCCATGAACTGCTAACCCCGCTTAACGGAATACTGGGCTGCTCCTCGCTATTGTTAAGCGATAACGAAGCAATAAATCACCCGCAAATAATGGAGCTTGCAACCATCATTGAAAACAGCGGAAACCGTTTACATCACTTAATAAACAACCACCTGAAGTATATATCCGAGATTACCGAAAATTACACGGCCAACAACAACCAGGTTGCCCATAGCAAAGAACTTATTCACGAAATATCGACAACATTAGCCAACTCGGTTTCCCGGGAAAATGATTTAAAAATGGAAATCGAAGATACAACTTTGCCGTTAGCCCCTGATGATTTTATTTACATCATTAAAGAACTGCTGAGTAATGCGCTGAAATTCTCGGACAAAGGATCGGAAATTACAATTTGCGCAAAGAACCTTGAGAATGATTACAAAATCACGATAACCGATCAGGGAATGGGATTTCCCCATCTCGACGATGAAATTTTAAACAAAATCGGAGCCTTTAATCAGTTCAGCCGCGAAAGGTACGAACAGCAAGGTGCCGGGTTAGGACTAATTACCAGTTATTTAACAATCCTAAGATGCTACGGAACTCTTGATATAAAGAATAACGACAAAGGTGCTTCTGTCACGGTATATTTACCCAGGTTAGAACCCCAATTTACTCAATCAATAGAATAATCCGATCTTTGGGAAAATTTAAAATTATGAAGGAAACCGCTACAAAAAACGATTACAGATTAACCGGAAATACAGAGGATAACATGGAACTTATTTGTAATCAGAAAGCGAGGATTCGGAATCAAAAAGCCATTATTGAAGAACTCTCGAAAAAACTGATGAAGCTTGAAAATCAAAACAAAAAGCTTCTGCAGTCATTTCAAAATTCTTCGGCTTCGTACATTTTGCTTAAGAAAGACGGCACCATTAAATCAATTGGTAAAACAACACTTAAAGTCTTTAACAAGGAATTTAAAAACCAGACAGATCGAAAAATACAAAGCTTACTAAAAAAATCAACTATCCCGGATTTCAATCAGTTCCTGACAAGGCTATTCGAATCCGACGGAGTAACTTCTCACCAATTAAGCATAAGCTTCGAAAATGAAGCTTCACGCCAGGTTCTTGCCGAAGGAATTATGCTCAACCAGGAAGAATGTATTATCAACATAATTGATTTCCCCCAGAGTTCAGATCAACCCAATCGCGGAAATGACACCGATTCTCATTATCAATCGGTGCTCGCATCACTGAATGTTGGAATCGGGATTGTTGATAAAGAAGAAACATTCACTTTTGTTAACCCGGAAGCAGAACTTATTTTCGAAACCGAACCAGGCACACTGATCGGGCGTAGTTTACTCGAATTTCTTCCCTACTGCCAAATTGAGGTCGTTAAAAATGAAACCCGGCAAAGAAGCAACGGGCAAAGAACCCAATACGATTTGGATATAGTTACCAAGGGAAATACCATAAAAACAATCCATGTTTCGGGAGTTCCGTATTACGGCCCCGATGGAACCTATAAAGGAACAGCAGGCTCTTTTATTGACGTTACCCGGCAGAGAAAAAACGAACGGGAAATTCAGCGTCGGCTTGATTTAGAGTCTGTAGCTTCTCAAATATCCAATGATTTTGTCCACCTGACAAAAGAAAGTCTGGATGTGACATTAAACCATGCCCTGGAAAAAATAGGAAGATTTGTTGGCGTTGACCGAGGTTACATTTTTTTGTTTACTGAAGACGGATTACATTGCAATAACACCCACGAATGGTATAAAGAAGGAATTAGCCCACAACTGAACAACATGCAAATGGTTTCCAATACGCAAATACCCTGGGTATTGGAAAAACTTCAGAAATTTGAACCTATATATATCCCGGAGGCAGCCAGCCTGCCCGCCGAAGCCAAGATGGAACAGGAGATATTAAAAGCTCAGTCCATTAAATCATTATTAGTAATACCATTAATTGGCTCAGAAAAATTGGTTGGCTTTTTAGGGTTCGACTCTGTTTCTGAGCTAAAAGAATGGAAAAACGAAGATACTTCTCTCTTAAAACTGGTTGGCGAAATAATAGGTTACGGCCTTGATCGGCTTAAGCACGAAGACGAACTGGTAAACGTAAACACTTCGCTGGAGCTAAAAATTCAGGAGAGAAACAGCGACTTAATCAAATTACTGGAACTCAACAGGGCAATAATCGACAATGTGGCCCTGATAATCATTTCGACGGATAAACATGGAATTATAAAATCATTTAATCCGTTTGCAGAGAAAATACTAGGGTACAAAGCTGAAGAAGTTGTTGACAAGGTCACTCCTCTAGACTTTCACGACCGCGACGAAATTAGCCAGTACCTGGAAAAAGAAATAAAAGACAGTAATGACTTACTGATCGAATTTGAGAACCCTGTCGATAGATACTTCGGAGAAAAAGAATGGACTCTTATATGCAAAGATGGCAATAAGATTAGGGTTTTACTTACTCAAAACGTACTCCGAAATGAAACCGGAGAAATAATAGGCGTTGTTGGTGTTGCCAGAGACATTACTAAACGTAAAATTGCTGAAAAGGCCCGCATAAAAACTACCCAAAACTTAAAATGCCTGATTCAAAATCTTCATTCAGGAATATTGTTCGAGGATGAAAATGGTCGAATAAATATGGTTAATCAGGCATTTTGTAATTTATTTGGAATAGAGATCGTTCCTGAAGCCCTAATGGGAATGGAATGTAAAGATGTTTATGAAGCGTGCAAACATTTATTTTCAGATATTGACTCTTTTACCTTGCGTATTGATGAGATTATTACCCAATGCCAACCCTTAATCAGTGAAGATTTATACCTTAACGACGGACGAGTATTTGGGCGCGACTTTATTCCTATTCTATACGAAGGAGATCTTCTTGGCTATCTATGGCAATTCCGCGACATTACCGAACGGGTACAGACTGTCAAATATGCCATTATTCAACGCGATTTGGGATTTAATCTTGCAAAAACAGCAACAACACAACAAGTACTGAATGAAGTACTACAGGCAATAATCAAGTTTGAAGGAGTAAACACGGCGGCTATATACCTAATAGACAATCAGAACCAAAAACTGGAACTTTACCAACACCTCAATATGCCTTCAACCCTGATCGATAAAATCAGTTCATTTGATAGCAAAAGTGTGACTTTCAATATTATTCAATCAGGAGAATCCATTTTCGACTTTTACGACCACGAATCTGGCATTTCTGATATCCTTTTGTGTGGGTACAAACATCTTGGACTAATACCAATAAAACATGAAGGCGCAGTAATTGGTGCTTTGAGCATTGGAACCAAAAAGAACGAAGGTCTCAATTACACCACAAAACTTCTGCTTGAAGCGATATGTGCTCAGATTGGCGGTACACTAGATCGAATAAATATGGGAGACGCACTTCATTTGAGCCAGGATAATTTTCAGCTGATGTTCGAAACCATTGATGATTTTATCTTTATTATTAATCATGAAGGCCAGATAATTAAAACCAACCCGGTTGTGGCAAGCAAACTTGGTTATACGCCGGAAGAACTTCAAAATAAGTCGATACTAGAGATTCACCCTCCCGATTGCCTGCATAAAGCGAAGATAACGTTAACCGAAATTATCGCCGGACGCCTGGATATTTGCACATTACCTTTGATAACAAAAGATGGAAGATTAATCCCGGCTGAAACGAAGATTGTATCTGGGAAATGGGATGGCAAAAACGTTTACTATGGTATTGCCCGTGATATTTCGGAACGGTTAAAAGCTGAAAAAACGCTGAGAGAAAGTGAAGCAAGATGGCATTTTGCTATTGAAGGTTCGGGCGATGGGCTTTGGGATTGGAATATGCAAACCAACGAGGTCTATTTCTCAGCGCAATTTAAGAATATTTTAGGTTTTGCTGATTCTGAATTCCCAAACCGGATAGAAGAATGGGAGAAGCGGGTACATCTCGAAGACATGCCCAGCCGCAATTTAAACTTGCAAAAGCACCTGGATAAAGAAGCCGATGTTTACATTAATGAACACCGGGTTTTGTGTAAAGACGGGCAATACAGGTGGATACTTTCACGAGGAAAAGTAATTGAATGGACATCTGACGGAGATCCTGTAAGGATTATTGGAACATGCTCCGACATTACTACACGTAAACAACTCGAAGAAAAACTTGTAAAAACCATTGAAAAGGAAAAAGAACTCAGCGATCTGAAATCGAGGTTTATAACAACAAACTCGCACGAATTCAGGACACCACTTGCCTCTATCCTGATGCTTAGCGAAATGATTATTTCATACCAGCACAAAATGGACGCCTCTCAAATTTCGAATCGGCTGTCCAAAATAAAGACTCACGTACTAAACTTAACCAATATGGTTAACGACATCCTGCATTTATCTAAAATAAATGAGGGAAAAATAAATTCTTCGCCCCAGCCGGAAGACGTAGTTCTATTGTGCCAAAACATTGTTGACAGTTTCAACTCATCTGTAATTACCAAAGGGCAAATCAACTTTAACAGCAACCTAAAATGCCTAAAAGCAAACATCGACAAACATTTGATAACGCAGTCGGTAAATAACCTTCTGTCGAATGCTATTAAGTACAATGACGATAATCCGGAGATTTCGCTTACAATTCAGGTTGATGATAGCGGGTGGTCCGTTTCGGTCAAAGACAATGGCATAGGAATACCGCAGGCTGATCAAAAATATCTATTCAAACCATTTTTCAGGGCAAGCAATGTATCAACCATACAGGGAAGCGGCCTGGGACTAAATATTGTTTACGAATCGGTTAAAGCGCACGGAGGCGAAGTTACGTGTACCAGCCAACAGTTTGTTGGAACAACATTTACACTAAACTTTCCGAAGTCATTAATACTCGAGAATCAGGAAAAATAGGAAGAGTTTGATTCAACGGATTATTTAATAAAAATGAAAAGAATTCTAATCATAGAAGATTCTGATCACTTGAGAGAATATATTTCTGAGATATTGAGAATGGAAGGATTTGAGGTTGTCCTGGCTGAAAACGGCTCAGTAGGAATAGAACTAGCCTTAAAATTCACTCCCGATTTGATATTATGCGATATTATGATGCCGGGTATTGATGGCTACGATGTTTACCAATCTATCCGAACTGTAGATAAATTATTCGAGGTTCCGTTCATTTATATCACAGCCCTGTCGGAGAGAAAGAATCTGCGAAAAGGAATGGATCTTGGGGTGGACGATTACCTGGTGAAACCATTTACAATTGAGGAATTATTGAGCTCGATAAATTCCCGACTGAAGAAGCAAAGTTTTGTCAGAGAGAAAATCAAAGAAGAAATCAAACGATTTAAAGGGGAAATAGATAGTCTTCTGGCCCAAAATGAACAGCAAAAAAGGGTGAATGACAAAATATCAAACATCAATGCCGAGATTCAAAACAAATTAGATGAAAGTCATTCCCAACTGATGAGTGAGTCGTTGCGTAACATTGAATTAAGTACAATTCTGGATACCATGTCAAAACAAATATCTGAAGAAATAAAACGTCACGGCGATACAAAGCACAAGTCATTTCTAATAGACCTGAAAAATAGAATAAAGAATGGCTCCATGGTTCTGGATAACTGGGCAATTTTCCAGATCAGGTTTAATGAAAAATATCCCGATTTTGCTTCGGCGATGTTAACACAACATCCCCACCTGACACAACAAGACTTAATTATTCTGTCGACAATCTACGTTAATTTAAACACACACCAAATCTCTGCTATTTTGGGTATCTCACCTGATAGCGTAAGAAAAAGCAAATACCGGCTCAAAAAAAAATTAGGACTAACTATCGACCAGAAATTGATTTTGCACATTTACAAATTACACTCAACACAGAGCAACCTTGTTACATAACGATGTTTGTTAAACACTCAGCAATCTCAATATTAATTATTTAAACTCGCTTTAAACAACCAGGTTAATCAGGTTATCCGGTCAGCCTGGCAATGTTGCATAATACCAAAAGAAATACAACACATAATGTCGCGAGTGAAAAATAACTAACCAGTCCACGCATCGTCCACGCAATAAAACAATCAGGTTTTATATGCAATAATATATTTGTCAAAGTGTTTTAAGGATCATATTCCGATTTCAGGCGGCTCCTGTTGAGTTCTCAGCAATCCATGTCTAAATAGACACAGTTACTAATTTTAAAGGCCATCCATTGAAAATTGGGGGCCTTTAAAATTAGCACAGTAATCAAAAAACTCAATTTTCATTATTTCTACAATGTTCTAACCAATCAAACTTAAACCAGGGAAAGAGTAGTTATTCAAGCAATTCGTGAATAAATAAACGGCTAAGCATATTTCAGATTTTTTGTAAGTCAACCCCTAAATGCCAATGCCGAATAAAAGAGGAACAAACAATATAGTTATGAACTACAAAGAATTACCATTATCTGAAAAATTGTATTTGTTGATGTTTATAAACAAAAAGCAATTTTCAAGTTCGAATTTCTATTGGTTGGAATTTGCAATCATATTTGAACTTATCAATGAAGAGTTTATCTATATCGAAGGAGACACTATTTACATGGCGCCTCCAAAATCGAGCTTTAATCTGGTTTATGATGTTTGCTTAGATAAAATTCGGGAAAAAGGTAGAAAAATCAAGATCGAAACCTTGTTATCGTATCTTTCGAGAAATAGAAAATTGATTTTAAGATTAATCAAGGCAAACCTGGCCGAGAAAAACTTTATAAAAGTCAGACGAGCCAATTATCTACTCTTTAAATTTAAAAGCTTTTTTATACGATCTACCGACTCTGATAATTTTACCAACGAAATAATCGACACCATCGAATCAAAAAGCCTACTAAGTAGCGAATCGAAGCTACTGGTCATGTTATTATCAAAGCTCCGGTTATTTACTAAAAAGATACTGCAAAAGTACCGAAAGAAAGAAATTATTGACATGGTGTATGGTTATCGAACAGAAAGTACAGCATCATTTCGCCAAACCGGAGAAGCGCTTCTTTCGTATTGATTACCAAATATTTATCGTAATTCAAACATTTACAGTATTGCTTGCCATTCTCAAATGCTTACTTTTAAATTACAAAATAAACCGCATTTGATGCAAGTTTACCAGGCCATTCGCGTAATAATTAACTTCGGATAATCATTCAGTAAAATACAGTAGGCGAATAAAGTATGACTTGCCGGATGTAAAATTCGAACCAAAATATACGGTTTCACTGGATAACAAAAAGCCCCGAAGGTTTCAAACTCCGGGGCTTTGTTATAGTTTTTGTATCGCTTTATCAAACCGATTCGGCCAGAACAATTATTTTGTTGTCCTTGTTTTCGATAATTCCGCCATCTACATCGAAAAAAAGCACCTGGCCATTCTCTTCCTCAATCTTAATCTTGCCCTTCTCCAGGGTTGAAATGATTGGCGCATGATTCTTCAACAATTCGAACAAACCATTATGTCCGGGAACCTGAATAAGTTTCACCTGGCCTGAATAGACTGTTTTATCAGGAGTTACAATTTCAACCACCATCATTTTATCTTTTTTTGATTTTCCAGTAATCAGTAAAAACTGAATGTTTAAAAATTAAGCTCCGGCAATTAATTTCTCACCTTTTTCAATTGCTTGCTCAATTGCACCAACAAAGCTAAAGGCAGCTTCAGGATATTGGTCAACTTCGCCGTCCATAATCATATTAAAGCCTTTAATGGTATCTTCAATCGACACCAACTCGCCCTTAATACCCGAGAATTGTTCGGCCACAAAGAATGGCTGCGAAAGGAAACGCTGCACACGACGGGCGCGGTGTACAACCAGTTTATCTTCTTCCGAAAGCTCGTCCATACCCAAAATGGCAATAATGTCCTGAAGTTCTTTATACCGCTGCAATATTTGGATCACGCGCTGGGCACAGTCGTAATGGGCATCGCCAACGATTTCGCGGGTTAAAATTCGCGAAGTCGAATCCAGCGGGTCAACAGCGGGATAAATCCCCAACTCAGTAATTTTACGGCTCAATACGGTTGTAGCATCAAGGTGGGCAAATGTTGTTGCCGGAGCGGGGTCGGTTAAGTCGTCGGCAGGCACATAAACCGCCTGAACGGAAGTAATTGATCCGCGTTTGGTTGAGGTAATTCGTTCCTGCATAATACCCATCTCGGTGGCCAGCGTTGGCTGGTAACCTACTGCCGAAGGCATACGTCCCAAAAGAGCCGAAACTTCGGAGCCAGCCTGGGTAAAACGGAACACATTATCGACAAAGAACAATATATCACGGCCTTTTCCTGAAGAACTATCGCCATCGCGCAAACTTTCGGCAATTGTCAGACCCGACAATCCAACCCGTGCACGGGCGCCCGGAGGTTCGTTCATCTGGCCAAACACCAGCGCCAGTTTCGATTTCTTTAACGCCTCCATGTCAACTTTCGAAAGATCCCAATGTCCTTCTTCAAGTGAATGCCTGAATTCGTCGCCGTAGTCAACAATCTTAGCTTCAATCATTTCCTTAAGCAAGTCGTTCCCTTCGCGGGTACGTTCGCCAACCCCGGCAAAAACCGAAAGTCCACTGTGAGCCAAGGCTATATTGTTGATCAACTCCTGGATAAGTACTGTTTTTCCGACACCGGCTCCACCAAATAAGCCAATTTTACCACCTTTGGCATAAGGCTCAATAAGGTCAATAACTTTAATCCCGGTAAAAAGCACTTCGGTTTCGGTAGTTAGTGCTTCGTATTTGGGGGGTTCGTTATGAATGCTAAGTCCATTTTTGGGTAAAGATTCCAGGCCGTCAACCGAATCGCCGGTAACATTGAGCAAACGTCCCAGCGCAATATCGCCACCAGGCATAGTAATTGGCTTTCCGGTAGCAGTAACTTTCATTCCGCGGCTCAAGCCATCGGTTGAGTCCATTGCAATGGTACGAATTGTATTTTCACCAACGTGCTGCTCACATTCAAGAATAAGGTTACTCATTCCTTCTCGTTCTATTTCAAGGGCATCGTAAATTTGAGGAAGCTTACTCCCTTCCAAATCAAATGTGACATCGATAACCGGACCTATGATCTGTGATATTTTTCCAATATTTTGAGCCATATTATTATTTTTTAACTAACAAAATGTGTTATTAAAATTGAGCGATTCAAGACTTTAAAAGTGACAAAAAAGATTCTTACATCAAAAAAAAAGCCAAAAAATTATCTAGTGATCGCGGCTCAGAATCAAATTTGCCAACTGCTTCATTTCAAACTTGTTTGTCTCTATCCAATTAATTTCTTCCAGAATAGTTAAAGCGCTATTGAAATAAAATTCGATGTAATTTTCGGCAACCTGTTTAATATTCAATCGATTATAAATACCTGTAATTGCACTGATTTTTTCATCGGCATCGAAATTTTCTCGTCGAAGCCAACTCAAAATAGTGTTCTTTGATTCAACATCCGAAATTTCGAGTGCTTTTAACAGCAGAAAAGTTTTTTTGTTCGACACGATGTCTCCGCCAATTTTCTTTCCAAACTTGTCCTGGTTGGCAAAAACATCAAGTAAATCATCCTGAAGCTGGAATGCTATTCCCAGATTTAACCCAAAGTTGTACAACTGATCCGCAATTTCAGGCGAAGCGTCAGCAGCCATTGCTCCGAGTTTGAGGCTGGCAGCCAATAAAACGGCGGTTTTCAGGCGTATCATTTCCAAGTAATCTGGTATTGAAACTTCGGTCGATGTTTCAAAATCCATATCATATTGCTGGCCTTCGCAGACTTCGAGCGCCGTTTGCGAAAAAAGCCTGATCATCCCGGGTAATTGGCTTGCTTTCGATTTTAACAGGTATTTATAAGCCATTATCGACATGGCATCGCCGGAAAGAATTGCAATATTCTCGTTGTATTTTTTATAAACCGAGGGATTATTCCTGCGCATTTCGGCCTTGTCCATAATGTCGTCGTGGAGCAATGTGAAGTTATGAAAAACTTCTACAGCAAGTGCAACAGGCATTGCCTCCGAAATATCTTCGCGGAACATATTAAATGCCAATAAAACCATTACCGGGCGCAATCGCTTTCCACCCATCGACAGTGCGTAGCCTATGGGTTGATAAAGACTTTCCGGGTTAGCACTAAATATTTCTTTGATTTCCTGTTCTACTTCTGAAGCAACAACCGATTGTATCGTACTAAATGTTTGCATATTGTTCCCGCGAAAGGTAAACCGGTACAGGCAAAACAATCCCATACCTTAACCAACTCAAAATAAAGAATTCTAAATTTTATTATAAAGCAACCGATTTAAGAAGTCATCTTTAAATTTTGGAGAGATAGGTAATTGGGTCCGGTCTTTCATTTCCACCATTCCTCCATCGGTTTTTAAGTATCTGTTTACATTTTTCAAATTAATTAAATGCGACCGGTGTATTCTGAAAAAGCCGTGCGGGACAAGAAGAACATCAAAATCGAGCAAAGTTCGGCTAACCAAAACCGACGATCCGTTGGTAAAAAACACCCGGGAATAATTGCGTTCGCCTTCGCAGCGTACAATATCGTTTACTTTCACGATAATAAACCCATTAATTTCGGGCAAGGCAATGGTTTGGTCTGAATCAAATCCCGGATTTAAATTTCGTTTGAGCACTTCTACCCGTTGTTTTTCACGAAGTACCGGAATTTCAGTAATTCGGCTGATTGTAGATTTTACATTCTCAATCAAAACTGGCTTTACAATATAGTCGAAAGCTGAATATTTGAACGCAGTAATGGCATAATCGCTGTACGAAGTGGTGAATACAACCTTAAAATTGATGTTGGGCAATTGTTCAAGTAAACTAAACCCAGTTCCGTCGGGCATTTCAATATCCAGGAAAACAAGTTCCGGCTCAAAGGTATTAATCAATTCCAACCCGGAAGTTACCGAATCAGCTTCCCCAGCAATCTCAATTTCGGGGAAATTTTGTTCCAGAATTCGCCTAAGGCTTTTCCTGGACAGTTGATCATCGTCGATTAATATTGTTTGATACATTAAATCTGGTTTCAATTAATTTCTAAAAATAGTACAAATGAACAAAATTTAAAGCTTCATTTCTCTTTTTTTTTGTTACAGATGTTTTTATATTTCCTAACCTATTGATCGAACCAGTTATTTATATGTCTAATTTTGTCGTCAAATTTCAATAGAAATGAATATTATCCTGACAATCGAAACATCAACCGAAATTTGTAGTGTTTCACTTATAAAAGATGGCATACTTCTGGATACCGAAGAATCAGGCGAAGGACAAAACCATGCCCGCCTGGTAACCGTATTTGCCGAAGAGATTTTAAAACGTAATGATATTTCGACCGGGGAGCTAAAAGCCGTTGCAGTGAGCAAAGGGCCGGGTTCGTACACCGGGTTACGAATTGGGGTTTCTACAGCCAAAGGCATTTGCTATGCCTCCAATATTCCGCTTATTGCCGTTGGAACGCTGGAAGCTATGGCAAAACACGTTGCATTAAATCGTGACAATTATCAAATTCCCACCGGGAAACCTTTATTGCTTTGCCCAATGATTGACGCACGCCGGATGGAGGTTTACTCGATGTTGGTTAACGAATCGGGCGAAATTATTAAACCCGTAAGCGCCGAAATTATTGACGAGGAGTTTCTAAAAAGCGAACTTGACACCAACACCATTGCTTTTTTCGGGAACGGGGCTTCCAAATGCAAAAGCCTGTTAAAATCGGGGAATGCCATATTCCCGGATAAAATAAGCGCTTCGGCCAGGTACATGACTGAATTAGTTTGGGAAGCATACAACAATAAGCAATTTGAAGACGTTGCTTATTTCGAACCTTTTTATTTAAAGGACTTTGTCGTAACAGTATCCAAAAAGAGCGTATTTTAATGAAACCGGGATTAGTTATTCTGCTGATATTCACGTTAACCTTCAAGTTGAATGCCGACCCGCTTGAAGAAATGGAATATATCCTGAAGTTTGGATTTATTAAAGGGGGAAAAGCGACATTAATCGCCGAAAAAGAAAAACTGAACAAGAAACAAACGATTCATTACCGCATGAGAGGCCGAACTACCGGACTTGTTGACAAAGTGTATGAAGTAAACGACATTTACGAAAGCTGGGTCGATCCGGAAACCTACCTCCCAATAAAGTCGATTAGAAATGTAAAAGAGCAGAAATACCGGTTTTACGATGAAGTAACTTACGACCATGAAAATGATTCTATTTTCAGTCAGAAAGTAGGACGCAAAAAAGTACCCGACCGCGTGAACGATTTAGTGAGCGTATTTTTTTACATCAGGCAAAATAGCTATTTCGACGATTTATTAGCCGGCAAACGCGTTCAGATTCCTGTTTTTCACGGCGACGATTTGTTTCAAATGGAATTGAAGTTTGTAGGCATAAAAACCATTAACACAAAAATCGGGAAAAAAGAATGTTATGTAGTTTCACCCATCGTTCCGAAAGGGAAACTGTTTAAAAACTCCGACGATCTGAAAATTTACATCACCAAAGACGAAAACAGGTTACCCATTTATGCCGAATTTGAAATGGTTCTCGGTTCACTAAAATGCGAACTGAATTCATACAAGATAAACGGTGTAAATCAGCTGGTTGAAGATTAATCTACTTCGGAACAATTCACTCATCAAATTCAGAACACACATTAAATCAATCCGTTAAATCCATCGCGTTTCCTTAAAAAAATCGAAAATTTTTTCCGAATGATTTTGTATCCGCAATATTTAACTATTTTTGCAGCCAATTTGAAAAATATAATTAACTGATATGGCAGCTACTACAGCAGATATTAAAAATGGATTGACAATAGAATTTAACGAACAATTGTTCCAGGTTGTATCGTTCCAGCATGTAAAACCGGGTAAAGGACCAGCATTTGTCCGCACCAAACTGAAAAACCTGAAAACAGGTAGAACCATCGAAAATACATTCTCTTCGGGAGTGAAAATTGACATCGTAAGAGTTGAACGCCGTCCTTACCAATATTTGTACCAGGACGAGGCTGGATTTAATTTCATGCACGCTGAAACTTTCGAGCAAATTTCAATTGCCGCTGAATTGATTGAAAATTCAGACTTGATGAAAGAAGGTCAGATCGTTGAAATTAACTACCACGTTGATACTGAAACCCCATTGACAGCTGAATTGCCTCCGTTTGTTGAGCTTTTGGTTACTGCAACTATTGCCGGTGAAAAAGGAAACACCGCAAGCTCAAATGCGTTGAAACCTGCAACCGTTGAAACTGGCGCTGAAGTGATGGTTCCGATGTTTATCAACGAAGGCGATATTATTAAAGTTGACACACGCGACCGCACTTATTCTGAACGTGTTAAGAAATAAGAATAGTGGATATTCTATACTAAAAAGGTCGGCAATGCCGACCTTTTTTATTTCATAAAAATGCCTCCGGAAAACTCCGAAGGCAGAAAACCCAAACAACTAAAACAATTAAAACCTCTTATTTTTCAAACTCTTCTTCCAGTTCCTTTTCAGTCTGAAGGAACAATTTCAAGTCTTCGTCAACCGACTGGATTCCGGCAATCCCGAAATTTTGCACCAGCACGTTGGCTACGTTTGGTGACAGGAAGGCTGGTAATGTCGGGCCGAGGTGAATGTTTTTCACGCCGAGGTAAAGCAGTGCAAGTAATACGATCACCGCTTTTTGCTCGTACCAGGCAATGTTATAGGCAATTGGTAACTGGTTCACATCTTCCAGTTCGAAAATTTCTTTCAGTTTCAGCGCTACCACTGCCAGTGAATATGAGTCGTTGCACTGTCCAGCATCGATCACGCGCGGAATGCCGTTGATGTCGCCCAAAGGCAGTTTGTTGTAGCGGTATTTGGCGCAACCTGCGGTCAAAATCACGGTATCTTTCGGAAGTTTTTCGGCAAACTGGGTGTAGTAGTCGCGCTCTTTCATGCGGCCATCGCAGCCAGCCATCACAAAGAACTTGCGGATCGCACCGGTTTTAACGGCTTCAACAATCGGTTCGGCTAATTCGAATACTTGGTTGTGAGCAAATCCGCCAATGATTTCGCCAGTCTCAATTTCGGTTGGGGCGCCGCAAATCAAAGCATGTTCGATAATCGGACGGAAGTTTTTCATTTCACCCGGCTTTCGGTCGGCAATGTGCACGGCTCCTGGCAAACCTGATGCGCCGGTGGTGTAAATGCGGTCGGCATACGAAGCGCCTTTCATTGGCGGAACAATACAGTTGGTGGTGAAAAGGATCGGCCCGTTGAAGCTTTCGAACTCTTCTTTTTGTTTCCACCAGGCGTTTCCGTAGTTACCAGCCAGATGTTTGTATTTTTTGAATGCCGGATAGTAGTTCGCCGGAAGCATTTCACTGTGGGTGTAAATGTCCACGCCGGTTCCTTCGCTCTGGATGAGCAATTCTTCCAAATCTTTCAGGTCGTGGCCTGAAATCAAAATGGCCGGATTTTTACGCACACCGATGTTTACTTTGGTTATCTCCGGATTTCCGTAGGTCGAAGTATTTGCCTGATCGAGCAAAGCCATGACATCCACACCAAATTTTCCGGTTTCGAGCGTCAAAGCAACCAGTTCGTCAGCCGACAAATCCTGAGTGGTGGCGGCCAAAGCACGTTCCATGAACGCATAAATTTCTTCTTTCTCGAAATTGAGGTTGTAGGCATGTTCGGCATAAGCAGCCAACCCTTTCAATCCGTAAATGATCAGTTCTTTCAGCGAGCGGATATCTTCGTTCTTTTCGCTCAGAATGCCCACTTCAGCGGCTTTTTCTTCAAATTCTTCGGTGGTTATGGCAGTCCAGGTCACCGATTCGTGGGTTGGCAACACAATCCCGTTGGCTACGGCTTTGGCGCGCAGCTCGTCGCGAACTTTCAGCGTTTTTTTGATGCGGATTGAGAAAGCCACCTCGTCGAAATTGGCATTGGTGATGGTGCTGAACAGCCCGTCGAAAATGACCTTATTCACTTTTGGCTCGGCTAAACCGGCTTTGCGCAACTCGCTGTTGAGGGCGGCAACACCTTTCAAAACAAATAAAAGTGTGTCCTGAAGATTGGCCACATCGCTGTCTTTACCGCACACACCTTTTACTGTGCAACCAATTCCTTTGGCTGCTTCCTGACATTGGAAACAAAACATGTTCATAGCTAATTTTTGGAAATGAGAAGAACCGTCCGCATAGTTTAGCAGATCGTTTTCTCGTTGATTATTAAATTTTTAAATGATTTTTTTGAATTTGGGGTTCGCTCTTTTTCGTCCGAAAATTGGTTGTTGCTTTGGCAAACATTCGCTCGCGGACGATTGGTTTTTGGGCATTCCCGAACCCGGGGTTTCGCCCCGGGCTATTCAGATTTCACCCTTTCAGGGTTGAAAATCGGGATTTCCTATGTCCGTCAGCTAAAGCAGACAGCAAAGGATTAGTGCTGCAAATTTACTTCAACAACAAACCGCAACCCAAACTTGGAACTTTGAACCTGAAACCTGGAACTTCTACACCCACGCTTCGTCCAGAATTTCGCCCTTGATGCTGACGATTATTTCCTTCACCGGAACTTTGCGCGATGCCTGAGCCTTGGCCATTTGCACGAGTTGCGATAATCCGCTGCAGCATGGCACTTCCATCATCATGATAGTGATGGTATTTACCTTGGCTTCGTCGATGAGCCGACGAATTTTTTCGACGTATATTTCTTTACCCTGATCGAGTTTTGGGCAGGCGATTACCAATGATTTTCCGGCTAAAAATTTCTGGTGGAAATTTCCCATGCTGAAAGCTACACAGTCGGCAGCCAACAACAGATCGGTTCCCTGAAAAGTGGCGCCTGCCGGGTTAATCAGGTGCATTTGTACCGGCCACTGACGCAATGCTGATGGTGTTTCTGTTGCTACCGGAGCACCTGCAAATTTCAGGTTTTGTGGCTCGAAACTTACTTCTCTTGAGCCGGGACATCCGCCTGAAGCGCAACCGCCACCAGATGCTTCTACTTTGGTATTATGTACTTCCGAAATCACCGCATCAACGCTAAATGGAATTTCAGAAGCATGTAACTTCAAATAGCTCACGGCTTGTTTCAGGAAACCGGTTTCGCCGTGTTCTTTCAGGTGCTTGAGGTGAGCAACCATCGTATTCTTCCCTTTTGGAATAATCTGCTTCACAACCACCACCTCATCGTATTCATCCGCCTCACGTTTTTCGATGGTTATTGCTCCCTCCGGACAATGGCCCAGGCAGGCTCCCAATCCATCACACATCAATTCGCTAATGAGCCTGGCTTTGCCGTCAATAATTTGCAGTGCACCTTCGTGACAGTTCGGAACACACAGCCCGCAACCGTTACACAAATCTTCGTCTATATTTACAATTTCGCGTATCATCGAAGTAATTTTGTATTTTTCTGAAACAAAAGTACAGTCGTTCGGTTGTTAAAACTGTAACGAATGTTACAAACAAAAGAAAAACTACAAATGAATGGAACCAAACAGTGAAATAATTTTGTACCAAACCGAAGACGGCATCACCAGGATTGATGTCCGCCTGGAGAATGAAACTGTGTGGCTTACACAAGCACAACTAGTTGAATTGTTTCAAACCACGAAGCAAAACATTAGCCTCCACATACGCAATATTTTTGCAGAAGGTGAACTTCAGGAAGATTCAACTGTCAAGGAATACTTGACAGTTCAAACCGAAGGAACTCGAAAGGTAGAGCGGCTCCTTCAATTTTATAACCTTGATGTTATCATTTCGGTGGGCTACAGGGTAAAATCTCACCGAGGTACTAAATTCCGGATTTGGGCGACTCAACGACTAAAGGAATACCTCGTCAAAGGCTTTACAATGGACGATGAGCGGTTAAAGGCTGCCGGACAAATCCGGTATTTCGACGAACTGGTTGAACGTATCCGCGACATTCGCAGTTCGGAACGTATTTTCTATCAAAAAGTAAAAGATATTTTTACGCTTAGCATCGACTACGACGCTAAAGCCAATCAGGCAAAAGACTTTTTTGCCACCATCCAGAACAAGTTGCATTGGGCGATCCACCAGCATACTGCGGCAGACCTGATTGCCCAACGTGCCATTGCAACCGATAAAAATATGGGGCTAAGCTCCTGGCAAGGCACTAAAATCAGGAAAAGCGATGTTGGGATTGCCAAAAACTATCTCAAAGAAGAAGAACTGAGTCAATTGAATTTGCTGGTAGAGCAATTTCTGGCCTTTGCCGAGAATCAGGCGCGCCAGAAGAAAGTAATGTACATGCAGGATTGGATAAAAAAGTTGGACGACATACTCACCATCAACGAAAACGAAATACTGGAACATGCAGGCAAAATTTCGCACGAACTAGCTTTGCAGATGGCCGAAACCGAATACGAAAAATACAACAGTGAAAGAATAGCCGCAGAAGATTTAAAGGCGCTTGAAAACCTAAATGAAGAAATAAAGAAACTGAAACCATGATACAACCCGAAATACTTTGCCAGTCGCCTGTTTTCAGGGGCATTTCTCCGGAAGGTTTAGCTGAACTTTTCCGGCTGGTTCATTATCAAGTGAAATCCTATCAGAAAGGAGAACTCGTTGTGAATTCCGGAGAAATCTGCGATCGACTGCTCATCGTTCAGGAAGGAAGCGTGAAGGCTGAGATGACCGACTACTCGGGCAAAACCATCAAAATTGAAGATATGACTGCACCGTGGCCGCTGGCAACCGCTTTTTTATTTGGCAAGGAGAACAAATTCCCGGTAACCGTTTCGGCCACTTCCGATTGCCAACTGATATCCATTCCGAAGCAGGAATTTGTGAAGCTGATGCAGATGAATGCCCTCATCCTGAATAACTACCTCAACACCATTTCAACACGGGCACAGTTCCTGACCCAAAAGCTGAAATTCCTGTCGTTTAAAACCATCAAGCAAAAAATTGCGCATTACCTGCTCGATTTGGCAGGCGACCGGCTGCAAACGGTTGAGATTGCCCAATCGCAAGGACAACTGGCCGAAATGTTTGGTGTAACCCGCCCATCGTTGGCGCGTGCTTTGGGCGAAATGGCTCAGGAAGGATTGATTGAAGTTGATCGCCGCTTCATTAAAATTCGGGACAAGGCAAAAATGAACCAGCTTTTACTGGGCTAAAAGCCTGCCGGTTTCCACTTTTAACCGCTATTCTTCATATTTCTGCTGAAAAAAACAGACGGACTTTGATTGTTTTGCAATATTCCGAACCGCAATAAATCGAACGGTATCAGTAAATTATACCAGACGCTTAGGTGTAATCTACAATTAATAAATGTGTAATCGTTCTGTAATAATACCGAAGAAAATTTGCATCAGGTTTAAAATCGAAAATACAACTAAAAACATGAAAAAACTAAGCTTCATTACCTTGATGCTATTTATCTCCTTTTCATATCATTCAAGAGCTCAGGAAGCTTCAACTGAAGAAAAAATCACTGAAGTTAATGACAAATTAGCCGGACTGGCAGAGCGCCTTGCGATCACGGAAAGTGATCTTTCGAAACTAAACAAAATAAAAGTTTCCGGCTATATCCAGGCTCAGTTTCAAAACTTTGAAAATCCGGCTGTTCAACCCGATAACTACTTTTCGTTGCGGCGCGTTCGGGTAAAATTTACCTACGAAGCTGCTGATGGAGTAAAATTCGTTCTTTGTCCTGACTTCACTCCCGGAAATTTTATATTAAAAGATGCTTATGCCATTTTAAATGATCAGTGGACACATGCGTTTAGCTTTTGGATGGGAAAATTTAACCGACCAAATTACGAAGTTGAATACTCGTCGAGCCAGCGTGAGGTTGCAGAACGTTCATCTGTAATACGGGCATTATATCCCGGAGAACGTGCCATTGGAGCAAAACTCGAATTTAATCCCATTAATGTGCCAATTCATATCCAACTGGCTTTGCTGAATGGCGCCGACGGACTTTCGATTAACAACGCTTCAGGAACAAATTTGAACAGCTCGGAAAACAAAGATTTCGACAATTTTAAAGATATTATGATCCGCGCGTACTATAATCTGAGCCTGGGAAACCTTGGCGGGCTGGATTTTGGCGCTCACGGTTACTTCGGATCATTAAAATCGAATGCTCTAAAAACATTGAGCAGCGACTATACTACGATAAAAGATATAAAAATCGGCGACGCAGTAAAACGGAACTGGATTGGCGCCGAGGCTCAGCTTTTCGTCGATTGGCTGGGGGGAACCTCTATTAAAGCCGAATACATCGCCGGGAAAAATGCTTCAGTTGGCTATGCACCCGTGGCCGCTTCGGGAACAACGACAGCTACCCCGGGAACTGCCAATTTCCAGAATAAGTTTTCGGGATATTACATTTACCTGATTAAAAACCTGGGGAAAAGGAACCAATTTGCGATGCGGTACGATTATTACGACCCCAATACCAACATCAGCGGAAAAGATGTGAGCGTGGTAAAATACAATTCGCCGGATGCCGCAACCCTGAAAAACCGAATCAGCGGGAAAAGCGATCTGGCAACAGGAACCCTTAGCCTGGCATTTCACCATTATTTCGACGACAATCTGCGCATCACACTGAATTACGACATTATTAAAAATGAAAAAGCAGGTACGCCCAATGCAGTAACCGAATCATATACCCGTAACGACGGTACCAAAGGCACGCTTGATTACAGTCAATCAGTCAATCAGAATTTACTTACACTGAGAATTCAGGCTAAATTTTAATACATCCAAAATCAGTTAAAACGAAACAATAATGAAGACAAAAAATATGAAAAAACTAGCAATTATCGCTGTTCTTCTGGGATTTATAGGGTTTGCATTTACCGCTGCACCCGAGAGAATTACAGTAAAAGGTTCGGATACGATGGTGATCCTGGCGCAAAAATGGGCCGAAGTGTATATGAAAAGTAATTCAAATGCGGCCATCCAGGTAACCGGAGGTGGTTCGGGAGTAGGAATTTCGGCTCTGATCAATGGAGCAACCGACATTGCCAATGCCAGCCGTAAAATGAAACCTACCGAGAAAGAAAAGCTGAAAGCCCGCTACAACACTCTGGGTGTTGAAGTTGCGTGTGCCAAAGATGGCATCACCATTTATTTACACCCCTCGAATAAAGTTAAGGAATTAACTGTAGAACAGCTTGGTAAAATTTTCCGGGGAGAAATTAAAAACTGGAACGAAGTTGGTGGCGCCGACGCACAAATTAAGCTCTACGGACGCGAAAACAGCTCAGGAACATACGTCTTTTTTCAGGAGAATGTAGTTATGGGCGACTATGCTGCCAATTGCCAGACTTTGCCGGGAACAGCCGCCGTGGTTAACGCCGTTAAAAAAGATGTAAATGCCATTGGCTACGGCGGAGCCGCTTATGCCGAAGGTATCGAAATATGCAAAGTAAAGAAAGATGCCAACAGCCCGGCTTATGAAGCATCGGCTGAAACAATTGCCAAAAACCAGTACCCGATAACGCGCTACCTTTTTATGTACCTGCGCAACCGGCCAACCGGCGAAATGAAAAAATACATCGACTGGATCTTAAGCCCTGAAGGACAAAAGCTGGTTGTCGAAATGGGCTACTTCCCCATAAAATAAGAAAAAAATATAAAATACCTGAATGCCTGAGTACTTAAAAGTACCCGGGTACTCCGGTTCATAGGAACAAAGAAACTATGTCAAAAAAAAATAAGAAGGGGAAGAAGTCGATCATCAATTCGGAAACAGGACTGATTGACATAACGAGAAAGAAGTTCCGTTGGAGCGATTACCTGGCCGAGAAAATGATTAAAGGTGTTGCCTTTCTTTCCATAACGATTATTGCCCTGATTTTTGTTTTCGTATTTCGTGAGGCGTTCCCGATTTTTGAAACAAGCCATCCGCGCGCAAAAACTGAGCTCGCCAGTACCGATAACCTGGTACAGGAAACCTATGGCGAAGTGGTTGACAATCCGACAGGTAGCAGCGAAGTACAGGAAACCTACGGCGAGGTTACCGATCCGGCCAATTCTCCTGAAACTCAGGAAACCTACGGAGAAGTGGTTGATACCACAGCCCAGAGCAAAACTTCTGAAAAAACCTACAAAGTAAGTTCGGGTAGCGGTATCGACGAAAACCGTGCTGCACTTAAAACCCTTATAGGCAAAGAGTGGGTGCCGGTTTCGGAAAAACCGCGATACGGAATCCTGGCACTAATTATCGGAACATTCAAAATAACTATTATTTCCATATTGTTTGCCGCGCCGATCGCTATTCTGGCAGCATTATACACAGCCTCGTTTGCCGGGAAAAAGATGAAAGAGTTTATCAAGCCAGCCATTGAACTGCTGGCTGGTTTTCCTTCGGTAGTAATTGGTTTTTTCGCGTTGATGGTTTTGGCAACTTTTCTTCAGAATGTTTTCCAGTACGACACACGGTTAAATGCTTTTGTCGGCGGTATCGCGATGGGCATTGCCGCTATCCCGATTATTTTCACGATTACTGAAGATGCGCTTACCGCAGTTCCTAAAACTTACAACGAAGCAAGCCTTGCGTTGGGCGCTTCGAAATGGCAAACTGCGTTTTTTGTGATTTTGCCTGCCGCAACACCGGGTATTTTTGCCGCTATTCTGCTAGGCATTGGCCGCGTTTTTGGCGAAACCATGATTGCCCTGATGGCAACCGGAAACGCGCCACTGATTGGCGCCAATCCGTTCGAATCGGTTCGGACACTGGCCGCAACCATTGGCGCCGAAATGGCCGAAGTGGTGTTTGGCGACACGCACTACAATGTGCTGTTCCTCATCGGTTCGCTGTTATTTGTCTTCACATTTGCCATCAATGCAATTGCCGAATTTTACGTGAAAGGCAAACTAATGAAACGGATTCAGGGCAAATAAACCCAATGACAACTTGAATTTAATCGACCCAAATGATTAAAAATAAGAAAGACAATTTAAAAGGTATCCTGGTTGAAGGTTTGACTTTAGCGTCGGCTTTACTGATTATTGCGATTATTCTGGTGATGATTACCGTCATTATCATTGGTGGAAAGGATCAAATATCGTGGGAATTCCTGACCAGCTTTCCAAAAGACGGAATGACCAAAGGCGGAATTTTTCCGGCCATATACGGAACGGCCATGCTGGTGATCATCATGTCGGTTGCCGCCGTGCCTTTCGGAACCATCACCGCCATTTACCTCACCGAGTATGCCAACGAAAATTCATTTATCGCCAAAACCATCCGGTTTGCGGTAAGAACACTGGCGGTAATCCCATCCATCATTTACGGGCTTTTCGGACTTGGTTTCTTCATCAAGTTTGTTGGAGTGCAAATGGACAATGCATTTATGGGCGGACAACTGAAATGGGGTCAACCCAACATTTTATGGGCCAGTTTAACCATGGCCTTACTCACTCTTCCGGTGGTTATTGTTTCGGTTGAAGAAGCCCTGAAAACAGTCCCCAAAGAACTTCGTGCTGCCAGTCTGGCGTTGGGCGCAACCAAATGGCAAACCATCTGGAAAGTGGTTATTCCGGGCTCGCTTTCAGGAATTATGACCGGTACAATACTGGCAGTAAGCCGTGGAGCCGGAGAAGTAGCCCCTATCCTATTCACCGGAGCGGCGTATTATGTGGCAACATTACCAGGATCGTTTGCCGACCAGTTCATGGTTTTGGGCTACCACATTTACGTGATGACTACCCAGTCGGCCAATGTCGATCAAACCTTACCCATCCAGTTTGGAACCACGCTCGTTTTACTGGCGCTCACATTTGTACTGAATATTTCGGCAATCGTTTTAAGATATAGAATCAGAAAAAAGAAAATCGGCTAATTATGACAGTTGAGAAAATATATACCGAAAACATGTTTCTGCACTACGGAACCAAAATGGCATTGAATAACATATCCATTAAAATTCCGGAGAAAAAAGTAACCGCGTTCATTGGGCCGTCGGGTTGCGGGAAATCGACTTTTTTACGCAGCCTGAACCGGATGAACGACCTGATTGACGGTGTCAAAATTGAAGGAAACATCCTGATCGACGGCATCAACATCTACGACAAAAACATCGACGTGGTCACCTTGCGGAAAAAAGTGGGAATGGTTTTCCAGAAATCGAACCCATTTGCCAAATCGATCTACGAAAACATTGCCTACGGGCCACGCATCAACGGGCAGAATGATAAAAAGCAACTCGATGAGATTGTCGAGAAAGCGCTCCGCAATGCCGCGATCTGGGACGAAGTAAAAGACCGTTTGGCCGACTCGGCGCTTGGCCTTTCGGGCGGGCAACAACAGCGCCTTTGCATTGCACGCACCCTGGCCGTAAACCCCGAAATTGTGCTGATGGACGAGCCTGCCAGTGCCCTCGACCCGCTCTCAACTTCAAAAATCGAAGAACTGATTGTTCAGTTGAAGGAAAATTACACGATTGTGATTGTTACCCACAACATGCAACAGGCTGCCCGTATTAGCGATATGACTGCATTTTTCTACCTTGGTGAGCTAATTGAGTTCGACAAAACCAAGAAGATTTTCACCAATCCTGATAAAAAACAAACCGAAGATTACATCACCGGGCGGTTTGGATAGACGAGTTGCGGGATACGAGTTACGGGTAGAAAACAACACGAAACGCGTAACAAAAAAAACACTGACTCATTCTTTCAAAAAATTGACAAATGGAAAATACCAGAATATTCGATCAGGAGCTCGAAAAGCTTCAGCGAAAAGTCATACAAATGTGCGGACAGGTTAATCAGCAAATTAACGATGCGCTTAAAGCGTTGAAAGAATACGACCTAAAGCTCGCCAAAACAGTAATTAATAACGATAACGACATCGATACCCTCGATGTGAAGATTGACAAACTTTGTCAGAAAATTTTTGCTTTGCAACAGCCTGTTGCGTCCGATTTGCGCTACATTCTTTCGGCGCTCAAAATAAACAACGATCTGGAACGGGTAGGCGACCATGCAGTGAGCATTGCCAAACGAATTGAGCCATTGGAAGACTATCGACAACTTATCACCGAGCTTGGCATTGATAAGGTAGAAGATATTACAACTGAACTATTTGCCAACGTTTTGGAGCTGGTGAGAACACACAAAATTGAGTACTGTTCAAAAATATACAGCGGCTCGGCAGCATTGAAAGAAGGGTGTTCGGCTATTGCAACCCGTATTTTGTCTGAAATGATGCATAAATCCGACGTCGTGGTCGTTGCCTCCAACATACTGATTATTGTAAATCTTATCGAGCGCATAGCCAGTTATTCAAACAACATTGCCGAGTCGATCACCTTCGTGGTTGAGGGCGAAATTGTGAAGCATAGGAAAAATATGCAGTGATAAACAGGAAAGAGATTCGATCTTAAAACAAAGATCGGATACTTTCGGACCGCTAAATGTTGAAACGTATGCAATTATAGGCTACTTGTCAGCCGGGGCAAAAACAACAACCCCCGGTTGCACGTTAGCGACAGCCGGGGGTATTGTGTGTGATCAGCTCACAAACAGCCTTTTGCAAGTGCTATTCTGTCTTTGGGGTTTTAGCAGCCTGAGCCGAATCGTCAACCTCGAAACCCCATTCTACCAGGCGTTTGGGATTTTTCTGGTTCAGGGCTTTGAGCAGGTTACGGCTCGCGGTTACAGCCTCCTTGATTGCAGGCGTGTAAAGGTCGCGTTCGCGGTAAGCCTGCTCCATCCGGTTCTTGTAGTCTTCGGCCTCCTTCTGGGCGGCCAGGGCCTGTTCAATGGTTGGGCCCACCACCGACCACGATATGCCATCGAGGTCTGTCAATGGCGAAGCCTCTCCAATTTCCTGATGCTTCTGATAAACTTTTGATGCCAGTGTGAGCATCTCTTCCACATTCTGCGAAATAACGATTCTTCCTGTTGTTCTTGTCATAATTACATATTTTTTAATTGATTAGTGACTAAAATTAATGCTATATTATTATATCTACAAGCATTTAAGTAATTAATTTCCAAGGATTGCAATTGCAATAATGCCGTTATGAATTGTTATAACGCCAAATTCAATAGTTATAATGCCGTTAAGAATTGTTATAATGCCATTATGAATGCAAATAATGGCGTTATACGAATTCGTGGAGGCATATTTAGGATCAGTTATAAGCGAAGCTGATTGGATTCCATCCACGCGAAGGGATGGAATCCTTATCTAGTTCTAATGTTTCACCATCATTTTTTCGGTGAACACCTTGTCGCCAACGGTAGCGCGAATAACATAAACCCCGTCTTTCCAACCGGAAGTATTGATCTTTGTTTCTGCGGTTTTCAGCTTGGTTTTCTTTTCCTTCAAACCCTGGAACGAATCGTAAACATCCAAGTCCCATTCGGGTTCCTTCGAATCCTTTTCTTTTGAGGTATTAACAAGTTCTATCGTCGCCTCTGTAGTAGCTGGATTGGGCGAAACTACCAAGTAATAGCCATCTAAAACATTAATATAAGCAATTACATAATCACACCATCCACAACTGTTATGCGCCCGCATAACCACCTGATAAGTGCCTGAATTGGCAAATGACATACTTGCATATCGGCCATCGGGATAAATTGTTACCCCAGATGATGGACTGGTGGTCCAATAATAGCTATCCGGATAACTATCTAAAGAAAGTTGAGCTGTGAATGATGCAGGTTGATTCTTGCCAATCGTTGCTGGGCCTGAAATGCTGGAGGCATCAGGTGTTCCTACCCAAACGGTTTTTCGCGGTAAAGTTACAGAAGTTCCGCAAGCTGGCGCATTAATGGTAGCTTCAATCCACCCAGATCCATTGCTATTGGCAGTGTATGTACAATAATTGGATAATGCACTCGACAATGTGAGATTTGAACTTGCGTTCCAGGTAATATTTGTTCCAGGAGCAAGACCAGGTACAGTAAATTGTGTGCCGGAGGCACAGACAAAATTATATCCTGTGATTGTTGTACCTAGTGCAATAATGCTTGTGGTTATTGGCGTTTCCGATGTTTTTGGGCCATTACAACCCGACATTGTAACTCTTAAATTTCCTGAATTACAACCAGCAATTACATCGATATAGTTTGAGTTGCCGACTGTTGGCCAGTCTATTGGTAACTGCCACGAATAAGAAATTCCGGGGTAACTTGGAACTTCGTAATGTACATTAGATTGATAAACAACGCTTCGAGAGCCTGTTATTGAGAAATCCTCCAGATTTCTTGTAATTTGAAGGGTTGCAGCAGCGCTTTTTTGAGTGTTTGCTTTTGCTTTAACACTAATTGAAACAGTTGCCGAGGATGCCGGTGGTATTACTGTTATTGATGATGCCCCGACAAATGTACCTGTTTGACCAGAATTGGTCTGCCATCCAGATGGAAGTGTCCATTCAAACGTACTTGTTATTATTGTATTATAATCTACGGCATTATTAGAAGTGTTTTTGTAATCACCTAATGAGATCGTAAAAGGGGATGTTACGTGGCAAGGTATGTTTCTACTAGTTCCACCAACAAAGGTTGGAGCTGGAAGACTAAGAGTAAATGGCCCCACAGTTTTACTGACTGTAATAGTCTGAAGTAAACTATTTTTAAATTGAGCTTGTATTACTGAAGGATAAGCACTAGCTTCAATGTTTTTCCATTTTGCATACAGAAATAAATTAAATGTACCACTTGCCGAGGTTGCACAATTCGAAGGTGGGAGCCAATAGTCGAACGATAACCCAGATGCATCGGTATAATAATATGAACATTGCTTTTGAGTTTGGGCTGGATTAGTATTACTTTCTATGATGGTTTGACTATATCCTTTTAGCCTTAAAGTAAATGGTATAAAGATTATTAATGCTATTAAAATTGATTTCATAGTTTTAGTTTACTCTGTTATTATTCTTGTTTTTAAATCGTGTTAACTTGTAGGTACAGTATAATTCGATGGTTCGATTTCTCATTTTAAATGTTCCATCATTTGAGAAATTCTTGAGTCCAGATTCATACAATATTCCAATTTGATATTTTTTAATTTTTATTCCAACACCGAAATCTAGTCCGTAGTCAAATCGGTCATATTCATTTGGGTTGTTTCCCCATTGTATCTTGTTTTTAAAACGTTTTATGACCGTATTTTCCTTACCTTCTGCAATAACATTTCCATATAATGCACCGCCAGCATACCCTCCAGCCATTGCAAAAATCTTTGTCTTTTTTATTGGGATTGTTGCTTTAAGCAAAACAGGAATATCTAAATAGAATATATTTGTTTGAAAAAGATATTTTTCTACTCCAGCTAAAGGATCACCTGACAATTTATGACCTTTTGTGCTGAAAAGAATTCCTGTTTCGACGGTGAATATATTTTTTAACGGAAGCTCAATGATTGGCCCGATATTAAAACCGGGATTAAGCTTAGTACCGTCTTTATGGACTACAATATCCCCGGCTTTGTAGTTAATCTGCGACAGGTTAAATCCGCCGCGGATACTGATTTCCTGTGAGAACCCGTAACAACTACTTAAGAATAGAATTAGGAGAAAAACAAATTTTTTAAATTGATTCATGTGTATTAATTTTAAGTGATTAATTAGTGAACCTTATTCTTTTTGACTTGAGATAATTTTCTGAATTTAGGAGGCGACCGTTCCATATATTCGATTTTAAATTAATACTCACACTACAATAAACATATACTATTGATTCCAAAAACAGCAAAAAGGTTGCCTCCGGGTCGGCATGTTTGGTAACATAAAAATTTCAGGAGATAAATTTTGGTTTTGTTGTTAAAATAGCTTATTATGTTTCGCCCGCAATAAACCCTTCTGGAAAACGTTTGTTTCAAATTGCACGATAAAAGTCATATTTAGGTATTGCCGTGCTCATTATAATTGCGCCAAAATTTACTGATATGAGAAAAATGGTTCAGGGAAGACTTTCGGTATTCAAATTCGAAAGTTTCAAGAAGTATAAAAATATTGCCCACTTTATTACAACCAAAGAAGGCTGGATAAATGGCAACAAACCCCGATTTACGGGCGATTCAGAAGAAATTTATGCCGGGTTCCGCAAAGAACTTGCACAATCGTGCGAAACGGACGACCAGTATTTTATTTTCGCGCGCCAAACCCATTCCGACCATGTTGCTGTGGTAAATTCGGCTATGGGTAAAAATACAATCGAAGACACTGACGCGCTTATCACCAGCGACCCCGGATTGTATGTTTGTGTTCAAACGGCCGACTGTGTACCGGTTTTATTGTTCGACCCGGTAAAAAGAGTGGTTGCAGCCGTTCACGCCGGGTGGAAAGGGACGATTTCGAAAATTGCCGAAAAAACAGTAGCAAAAATGATTGATACTTTCGGCTGTAACCCGGCTGATATTGTTGCCGGAATCGGTCCGTCGATCCATATGCACGACTACGAAGTTGGACCTGAAGTGGTAGCTGCCGTTGAAGCCAATTTCAGTAATTCTCCGGCTCTTTTAAAACCGTCGATGAATAAGGGGCACGCTTTCTTCGATTTGTGGGAAGCGAACCGAACCGTACTTCAGGAGGCCGGAATAAAAGACGAACATATTGAACTGATGGGACTTTGCTCATACGAACATGCCGACTTATTTTTCTCGGCCCGCCGCGAAGGTTCTGAAACCGGGCGAATGGTTAGCGGAATAAAGCTCGTATAGGAAATCCTGTAAAATAAAAAACCTTCCGGGGCACGCGCCCGGAAGGTATGAACTAATGAAGAAGTACAAAACCAACTCACAGGATTATCCTGAAGTTATGTTATTTAATCTCGATATTGTAGAGAAATTGTTTATCGCCTGCATTTAAAACGGCTTCGTAATCGCCCTGGTTAAGCTTCGAAAGGTCTAAGGCTTGCTGTATGCTGAATATAGTGCCTAACTTTTTATCAAAAATCTCAGTGTCGTCTTTGTAAAGTCGAAAAGTTACCTTCTCCTTGTCGTAGTTCAGGTACGAATACATCAGGATATTCTTATTCAAACCAAAATATGGCCTGATTGTAGTCTTTTCGTCTCCAATAACAAAGTAATTATTCGATTTCTGAATTGAACGTTCGCTGGATAAATCGTTGCAAGTTACTTTTAAGCGATAGTTCCCGTTGTCTAATTCTGATAAGTTAAAAATCTTACTGAAGTTTTGACCCAACCCTTCATTTTCCTGGTAATACACCGTATTTCCCTGATCGTCGGTAAGCGAAAGGCTAAACGTGCTGTTGGTAAGCGACGACACATTTACCAAGGCTCTTCCCTCATCCAATTGAAAAACATTTAGTTTAAGGTTCCCTGCTGAAAATACCGAATTAGCCAACAGGCTCAGGGCAATTACAAATACTAAGTTCAAAGTTGTTTTCATGATCTTTGTTTTCTTTTAATTGTTTAATTGTTTTCTATGACCGATTTACATCGTTGATAAAGCTTATGCCAGATTAATGCCAAAAGATTAAATAATTGATTTACAATATATTAAAAAAGATGTCTTCAGCGGAACTGTAAACTTTTTTGACAATCACTGTTTGTTTTGTTTACAGTTTCTGTTCATTCGCCAATCAATAAAAAAACCTTCCGGTGCACGTGTCCGGAAGGTCTAAACTAACTGAAGAAGTACAAAACCAACTCACAAGACCAATTGGAGTTTTTATTTAATCTCTATGTTGTAAGTGAATTGTTCACCTCCGGCAATAAGCACTGCCCGGTATTCGCCTTTAGTTAACTGCGAAATATCCAATGCCTGCTGAATCACGACTTTTGTACCAAGCTTACGTGTATAAAGCTCCCGGTCGTTTTCATAAAAGTAAAAATCAGTAGGTTGCTGTGCATAGTTGATGTAAGAGCACCTCAAAATGCTGCTATCAACCCCAAAGAAAGGTTTTAAAACGGTCTTTTCATCGCCAACAGTAATCACATCACTTTCTTTTTTGATCTGACGTTCCGACGTTAAACTGCCGCTGGCAACCTTCATAAAATAAGTTCCATTATCAAGTTCCGAGAAGTTAAAGACTTTCCTGTAATCTCCGTTCTGGCCGTCATTTTCCTGGTAATATACTATGTTACCCCGGTCGTCAGTAATCGTCACGTTTAAACTGGCGTTGGTAAGCGATGCAATGGAAACCATCGCTTTTTTCTCGTCCAGGGGAACAATGTTTAACTTCAGGTTTCCGACAGCGAATAAATTTTCGGCCACTAGGCCCAATACGAATACAAGTGCTAATTTCAATGTTGTTTTCATGACTTTTGTTTTAATTGTTTTTATGGCAAATTTTTCTGTTTTTACTGAAGCACTGTTCAAATGCCTCATTTTCTGCTTCTATAAATTGTTTTCTTTCTGTTTGATTTCCACCCCTGATCAATTCGTTTAACCTGCTTCAAAATTGATCGGTTCGGTTTAGTTCTAAAAATATAATCTGCAAATCGGTCGATTTCTCCGACAAAATTATTCCGCGAACATCGTGCAAGCTCGGTTAGCGAATGACGTAAATATTGCCGTTTCTGACCGGAATCAGAATCAATCAACTGTTAATAAATACTTTATCTTTAAAATTGATCCGGGCAAAATTACCTACCTCGAATGAACATCGCCACCGCTCGATTCGTTGACGTCGCGGGTTTTGGGATTTCCCGAATAGTAAACATCGGCTCCGCTACTAGCGCTGGCATTCAATTTTTCGGAAGCATATACTTTTACATCCGAACCGCTCGAAGCGCTGGCGTCGCAGTTTTTTGCCTGGAGGTCGGCTGCATCGATGTCGCTTCCGCTCGAAGCATCGGCCTGGAGAAAAACAGTTGTTCCTTTAAGCGTAATGTCTGAACCACTGCTAGATCCAACACGAATATCTGTGGCATCCAGCTCCAGTTTTACGTCGGAGCCGCTACTCGAATCAACTTTCAGCTGGTCGAGCCTAAACTTGTTTTCCGAGATAACATCAGAGCCAGCCGAAGCATCAATTTTGTCGATGTCTTTAAACGAAACATATACTTTTCGGGGCCGGCTTTTCCAGTCGAAATTGAACCACGATTTTTCCTTGATATATATTTTCAGGATACCACCTTCTACTTCAGTAATAATTTTATCAATGTCTTCTGAGTTCGCTTCAACCACTACTTCTTCGGCACCTTTCTGGCTTAGGTATAAATCGATGCCACTGGTAACCGATACGCCGTGGAATCCGCTGATTGAGCGTGTCTGGCGTGAAGTTGTTGCCGCGTTTGCCAGAAATGATGCTGCAACACATACGAATAAAGCGAATAGTTTAATTGTCCTCATGTTTTCTTCCGATTTAGTTTCTGTTGTTTTTATTGTCTGGTTTATTTTTTCCTGATATTTCCACCACTCGACGTATGCACATCGGTTGATTTTGGTTCACCGTAATACACTATATTTCCACCGCTCGACGCACGGGCATTCAGCCGTTCGTTCACCGTTGCCGAAACATTGGACCCGCTCGACGTTTTCATTCGGCAGGCGTCAACTTTCAGGGCATCGCCAATCAAATTGGCCCCCGACGATGCTTCAAGTTCAGCTTCTTGAGCCAATCCCGAAAGCTTAATGTTTGCTCCTGAAGAGCAATCTCCATTTAACCTTTTGGCATTCACCTCCATCGTCAGGTTTGCTCCTGAAGAAGCCCGAAGTTCAAGGTCTTCCGACATGATCTGGTTTTGCGACCAGACATTGCTTCCCGATGATGCTTTCACTGCCGAAAGCTTTTCAACAGTCACCATAACTTTCTTTTCTTTCGCCCAGCGCACATTCTCGTTCGTAAAAATTTTCAGGATACTTCCGTCAACACGTGTTTCAATTACTTCGTGAAGGTTATCATCGGCAATTACAACTATCTTTTGCGGACTACCCTGCAAAATGTAAACATTCATTCCCCGACTGACGTCAATTTGCTTAAATTCACCAACTTGCCTTACTTCTTCGGTAACATTTCCATTTCCACGAACCGAAGGACCAAGAAACCAGCAGGATGAAAGCACTACACTTAAAATTGCAAAGATTCCGATGAGCTGAAATTGTTTCCGTTTCATAGTTTGGTATGTTTTGGTTATTAAGACGCTTAAAATTTAATTTCGTTACTAAAAGTAGGTGGCTAAAATCAGGAAACCTTATTTTTTTCGCTGAATGCCTATTTTTTGCCGGTAAAAGCAAAATAATCCGGATTAAAAAGTTTAGCCTTCGGAAGGATATCCTGAAGTAAATGAATGGATAACAAAAGGCTTACTCCTGACTTTGGATTAAGCAGAGCATTTGTCGTTTATCGAAATATCCTGATGATGCTTCGACCAAAACCGTGAACAATGAAACTTGGAGCCTGGTTTTATTTCGTGTTTTTCCGTTCAATTTCGCGCAAGTTTTCCAGTTTGCGTTTCTGAAGGAAGCTTTTGATGTCGCCGAGGTGTTCTTTCACCTGTTTGTTTCCAAATTCGTAAACCTTTTCAACCAGGCCATCGAGGAAGTCGCGGTCGTGCGAAACGAGGATGAGCGTGCCATCGAAGTCTTTCAGTGCGCTTTTCAGGATGTCTTTGGTGCGCATGTCGAGGTGGTTGGTAGGCTCGTCAAGGATTAGCAAATTCACTGGTTCGAGCAACAGTTTTATCATCGCCAAACGGGTACGTTCTCCTCCTGAAAGCACTTTTACTTTCTTCTGAATATTGTCACCACTGAACATGAACGCCCCCAGAATGTCCTTGATTTTGGTGCGGATGTCACCAACAGCCACATCGTCGATGGTTTGAAAAACGGTCAGTTCTTCGTCGAGCAGCGAAGCCTGGTTTTGGGCAAAATAGCCAATCATAGCATTGTGGCCCAGCGTGAGCTTTCCGTCGTAATCAATTTCGCCCATGATAGCTTTCACCAGCGTCGATTTTCCTTCGCCGTTTTTACCCACAAAAGCAATCTTTTCTCCGCGCTGAAGGGTCAGGTTGGCGTTTTTGAAAACCAGGTGATCGCCGTAACTTTTGCCCACAGTTTCAGCAATTACCGGATAGTTTCCGGAGCGGGGCGATGGCGGAAACTTCAGGCGGAGCGCTGAAGTATCTTCTTCATCAATCTCAACCAATTCGAGCTTTTCGAGCATTTTTACACGCGACTGCACCTGCAAGGTTTTCGAGTAGGTTCCCTTGAAACGTTCGATAAACTCGGTGGTTTCGGCAATCATTTTTTGCTGCTCGTCGTATTGCTTCTGCTGCTGTTCGCGGCGTTCGCCGCGCAGTTGCAGGTATTGCGTATAGTTTACCTTGTAGTCGTAAATGCGGCCCATCGTTACCTCAATGGTGCGCGTAGTGATGTTATCGACAAAAGCGCGGTCGTGCGAAATCACGATCACCGCTTTGGCACTGTTAATCAGGAAGTCTTCGAGCCACTGAATCGACTCAATATCCATGTGGTTGGTAGGCTCGTCGAGCAAAATGAGGTCGGGCTTTTGCAGCAGGATTTTGGCCAGCTCGATGCGCATACGCCAGCCACCGCTGAATTCGCTGGTCGGGCGGGTAAAATCTTCGCGTTCGAAACCCAAACCGAGCAGGATTTTCTCGACTTCAGCGTCGTAGTTGATTTCTTCAATCGAATAGAATTTCTCGCTCAAAGCCGAAACCTGTTCAATCAACGTATAGTAGCTTTCCGATTCGTAATCGGTGCGGGTAGCCAGTTCCTCGTTCATGGCAGCCATCTGCGCTTCCATTTCGTGGATGCGGGCAAAAGCCTGCGCCGCTTCTTCAAAAACAGTGCGCTGGTCGTCGATGAGCAAATGCTGTGGCAGGTAGGCAATCACCGCATCTTTGGGCGCCGAAATGCGGCCACGGGTTGGCGTTTGTGCTCCGGCAATGATTTTGAGCAAGGTCGATTTTCCGGCGCCGTTTTTTCCCATGAGAGCAATCCGGTCCTTGTCGTTAATTACAAAGTTTATGTCCGAAAAAAGGGTCGATCCTGCAAACTCAACTGCCAATCCGTCAACTGATATCATCTTTTATCCTGTTTTTTTAGAAGGCGCAAAGATAGAGGAATTTGCGAAAGTAGTCCCATCCCAATTTAAAAGGGCCTGAGAAAATTAATATTCGCTGGTTAAATTATTGGTTTGAAACTCAATAAAATTCATAAGGCGCTGGAATATCCGGTGCAGGCCAATTTTAAAGCTCAAAAAAAGCCCCTCTGGTAGGAGGAGCTTTTCGAGATGAGTGTATTTAGGACTAAACGACACCTTGTGCGATCATAGCGTCGGCTACTTTTATAAATCCCCCGATATTGGCACCTTTCACGTAGTTAATGAAACCGTCTTTTTCGGTTCCGTATTTCACGCAGGTTTGGTGAATACTGATCATGATTTGGTGCAAACGGGCGTCAACTTCTTCACGTGTCCAGGGTAAACGCATCGAGTTTTGTGTCATTTCCAATCCTGAAGTGGCAACACCACCGGCATTCGCAGCTTTTCCAGGTCCGTAAAGTATTTTAGCGTTCAGATATACTTCGATAGCATCAGGAGTTGATGGCATGTTAGCGCCTTCAGACACTACGAAGCAACCGTTTTTTATTAGTTCGTTAGCATCGTCTTCGTTCACTTCGTTTTGAGTTGCGGAAGGGAAGGCACAGTCGCATTTTACACCCCATGGTGTTTTTCCGGGAACAAATTCACATCCAAATTTGTCAGCATATTCTGAGATACGTCCGCGACGGATGTTTTTCAGTTCCATTACCCAAGCCAGTTTTTCAGTGTCGATACCAGCCGGATCGTAGATGTAACCTGATGAATCGGAAAGGGTAACGGCTTTTGCACCCAACTGAATCAGTTTTTCAACGGTGTACTGGGCAACGTTTCCTGAACCAGAAACGGTACAAACTTTACCTTTCAGGCTGTCGCCGCGGGTAGCAAGCATTTCCTGTGCAAAGTAAACCGAACCGTAACCAGTTGCTTCAGGACGGATCAAACTTCCCCCCCATTCAAGAGCTTTACCAGTCAAAACACCAACAAATTCATTCCGGAGTTTCTTGTATTGCCCGAACATATAACCAATTTCGCGGCCACCGGTACCGATGTCACCAGCTGGGACGTCGGTGTCGGCACCAATGTGTTTGCTCAATTCGGTCATGAATGCCTGGCAGAAACGCATGATTTCGTTGTCTGATTTTCCTTTTGGATCGAAATCCGAGCCACCTTTGGCGCCGCCCATTGGCAATGTAGTCAAGCTGTTTTTCAGAACCTGTTCGAAAGCAAGGAATTTCAGGATGCCCAAATTTACGGTTGGGTGCAAACGGATACCACCTTTGTACGGGCCAATAGCACTGCTCATCTGGATACGGTAACCACGGTTGATTTGGATTTCGCCATTGTCGTCGACCCAGGCTATGCGAAACATGATAACGCGTTCCGGTTCGGCCATACGTTCCAAAATTTTGGCTTCTTTGTATTTTGGATTTGCGTCGATGAAAGGCATCAGCGATTCAACAACTTCTTTTACTGCCTGATGAAATTCAGATTCTCCCGGGTTCTTGGCAATTACTTTCGCCATGAACTCGTTCACTTTTACGTTTAAGATGTCGGCCATGATTTTAATATTTTATAGGTTGAAAGAATGTTTTCGATAACGGAAGCGAAAATATACGACGACCAGGCCACTACAATATAAGTGACTTGCAATTACGTGTTTTACGTACGGGAGGATAGTGTTCAGTCGCAGTCTCAGTTGGCAGGGAAGAAGTCCGGAGTGCCTAAAGTTCGGAGTTTGGAGTAGACAAAGTCGGAAGACTGAAGTCAACCTGCAACTCGCAGCAATTTAACCATTCAACCCGAATACAGTTCGGATCCTACAACCCGTAACCCGCAACAATTCGGAGTTTTTAGTCTCAGGCGCCGCTTATAGCGTGAGGGTAATCTCTGAAGGCGAAAGACAACAGGCTGGTGCAAGTGAGTCACGAACGTTGCCTTGTGTGGAATTTATGTACTATTAAAGCCTTATTTTTCAGATAAATACAACGGTTTTGGACAAATTTGAAGTTCAATCTTAAATTTGTCCAAAAATGCCTATATCTCAATGATGTTATTCTTGATGGCAAATTTCACCATATCCACAGTGCTTTTCAGGTTAAGTTTTTGCATGATATGGTTTTTGTGCGATTCGACGGTGCGTACGCTGATGAAAAATTTGTCGGCAATTTCCTGGTTGGTATAGCTTTCGCCCCACAGTTTCAGGATCTCGACCTGTCGCGAACTGAGGCTTTCCAGGTTGGCATTTTGACTCAGATCGTCTGATTTCAAACTCGAAATATAGCGGTTCAGCAAAAGGTGCGTGATCGACTGGCTGTAGTAATCGTGGCCGTTTCGCAGCGTGTAAACAGCTTCCATCAGGCTGTTTCGGTCGGAGTCTTTCCCGAGGAAACCTTTAGCTCCGGCCTTGATGGTTTTAAGCACAATTTCTTCGCTGTCGATCACCGAAATGACGAGGATTTTCAATTTCGGATTCGAAATATTTAGCTGAACGATCAGGTTGATGTTGCGCACCGAAATATCGTGCATGTTCAACAAAAGCACGTGAACCTGCATGGCTTTCAGTTTTTCGGTCAGGACGCTTCGGTCGTCGCATTGAAGCACCACCCTGAAGTCAGATATTCCCGAAAGCAATCCTGAAAGTCCTTCCAGAACCAGTTTATGTTCGTCGAAAATGGCTATATCTATCATATTATCAGAATATTATAGCTGATGTTTTATGTCGTCCGTCCATCAGGATTGATAAAGGTTGTTCGAACCTGATGTGGCGGTAAAACTCGGTTTCTTGAATTACTTTTTGCTTGTTCAGCAAATCCCAGCGAACAAAATCAGTGGCCGAAGAGTGTAGCACCGAAAAATAGCCAATGTTCATGGACGTGACATTGTGGAAGAAATGCGATCCGAGCGACGAGTCGAGCGGAAAGTTCTCGAGGCTGACTTCAACAATGATTTTGGCGTTCGAAATCTGCGACCAGTTTACCGGAATGCCCACAAAGCGGTCGCGGCTTCCCCAGCGCCCGGGGCCAATCAGGATGTATTGGCGGTTGCTTTTCTTCATTTGGTTGTTCAATTTTTCAATTTCGGCGGCCATTTCCAGAGTTTTCAGCTTGCTGAAACGGGCAGGATCGACATAAATAATATCGCGGATGTCTTTGATTTCGCCGTTCCCGAGGCTCGACTTGGTGTACAAAACCATCTGTGACTTTTCAAAGCGTTCGATGTCCAGATTTTGTGTAATCTGGTTGCCAATCAGCGGCTTAATCTGCAATAAATAGAACGTTGGCAATCCGTTTCCTTTTGATTCCAGATCCACAGCATATTCTATTTCAACCGGTGAGCCGAAAGCTTCTTTCACGGTGTTGAGCAAGGTGCTGATGGTTTCCGCCAGCGGAATGTAGTTGTATTGCAGAATGTTGGCAAAGTTAATGATGCGAGGTCCGTAAGCCGAAAGTCCGGCTTCGATGCGGTCGTTATTCGGGTTATATACCGAAGCACAATGTGTCAGTGTTCCGTGTTTTTCGGCTTCGCTAATGTCCAGAAGCTTTAAAGCAGCCAGTTCCCCGTGTTCCAGAAAGTCAATCTCTTTTTCGGAGCAATCGAGCGCATAAAACTGCACCTGCGAGTTGTTGAGCAAATCTTTGGTGCTGTGAATTGAAACTTTGGGATAGCGGGGCGAAAAACGGAACGATTTCCAACCATCGACCACATAGGTTCCCAACCCAACAGCAGCCACAGCAAAACCTTCTTCGGGTTTCATGTTGGCTACCGGATAATAGTTGTACGATTGCGCTACGCCACTGATGTGCGGGTAGTAATAGTCGTCGTATTGATTTCCAACCAATTCCTGAAGTACAACTGCCATTTTTTCCTCTTCCACTTTGTGGTGGATGATGGAGAAATAGTTTCGGGCTTTTTCTGAAAAAGTGGACGCAAAAACTAGCTTGATGGCCGTTGAAATGCGTTCCAGAATCAGTTTTTTATTGGTGTTATGATTTGGAATGATATACGTATCGAAAACTCCGGCGAATGGCTGTGTAATGGAGTCTTCCGACGAGCTTGATGATCGGACCGCTATCGGTTTATCGATTTGAGAAACAAAAACCCTCAGTTTTTTCAGCAGCGAAATCGACAAATGTGCTTCTACAAAATGCTTTCGCAATTCGGCATACGAAATATCCGGATCGACAATTTTTTCGAGCAACCTATTTTTAGCAATGAAATGCTGAAACTCGTTCGATCCAATAATGACTGTAATGGGTGCCAAAATATTGATCCGGTTGACTAATGTTGGGAATTCAATATTGTAAATCAGCGTATTGATAAATGCCAGGCCACGACCTTTGCCGCCCAGCGAACCTCCGGAAAAGGAGACGATGTTTTTTTCGTCGAGAATTGAAGTTTCGTCGAAACTCAGGATTTTACCTTTCTTTTTTTCTTCGCGGTATTGTTTGAAGCTATCGCGGAAGAACTGACGCATTTCCTTAATACTTCCGAACGTATTGGCTGATACTGGGTTAAGTGACTTAGCCAGCTGAATTTCGCCGCGCGACATCAGCCAAAGCGAAAGCTGGTTTTCCGAAGCATGTAAATACAGCGATTCGTCGGGCACTTCGAGCAGCAGGTTTTCGAATTCGCGCAACGATTTGGCCACCGCAATTTTGTTGCCGTCGCGGTCTCGGAAGACGAAATGCCCAAATCCAAGGTAACTGACCAGAAAGTGGCGGAGGTCGTTCAACAGAGTCTCCGAATTTTTATTGATGAAAGCCACTTCCAAATCACTGGCTAACTGCCGATTACGATTTTCCGACGATTGCAGGATAATCGGGATTTTGGAAATGTGCGATTTCACGTACTTGATGAAATTTACACCGGCGTGTTTGTCCAACTTCCCGCCGTGGTCGAATTCCATGTCGGAAATCACACAAAGCATGAAATCTTTGTACTTGTTAAAGATGGCAATGGCTTCTTCGTAATTTCGCGCCAGCAGAATTTTGGGGCGGGAGCGCATTTTCGAAATTTTGTCCAGTTCGTTTTTCTCCACTTCCGGAAGCAATTCCTGCACCTGGCTGAAAACAATATCGTACAAAAACTGGAGATATTTCGAGTAATAAAGCGGAGAATCTTCAATCAGCAAAATCACGCGAACCAAGCCAATTTTCGTGTCGTTCTCCACATTCACCTTGTCTTCGAGCGATTTGACAATGGCAAACAAAATCAGTGAGTCGCCGTTCCACACAAACAACTTGTCCACCGAACGAATGGTTGGAACAAGTTCCTCGAAATATTTGATATCGCTTTTTCGGTTCAGCAGAAGATAAATGGGCAACGCTTCGTTTTTAGCCCTGATCTGCTCGCTCAATAAAACCGGCGCGTCGCGATCCATTCCGGCCATCAGGATAACCAAATCGAAATTGGTGGTTTCGAGCAGCGCCAATGCCTCCTCGGCTGATGTGACTCCCGTGATCCGGGGTACCGAAAACAAGCTGTACTGGTAGGTTGAACCCATGAACCGTTCGAAGAAAGAGTCCTCGTTTTCGAGTGTGAATGCATCGTATAAAGTAGCAACAAACAGGATGTGTTTGATTTTGTACTTCATCATATCCAGGTAAACGTACTTGTCAATCGACTGCTGATTGAAGTACAACTGTAGCGGTTTTTTGTTGCTAACCAGCGAATTGCGAAAATTATCGGAAGGCTGAATCGCCTGTTCGGGAATGCCTTTGCGGTGAATGATTTCGCGCCCTTTGTAGTTATTGAGGTAGCCACTGATCAGCCGGGCAATATTGATGAGCAGGTTTCGCTCTTCCTGAAGGAAAGGGCCTTCGTCTTCTCTCGGAAATGCCTTCAGGTAAACTATTTCGATGGTGCCTTTTTTATTGTCGATGGTTACGAAATGCTCTGTTTGTACCCATTCTGTTTCCTGAAAATTAGGCGTAGAGTAGGTTTTCCCTTCAAATTTTATGCGCGAAGCGGTATATTTTGGGTATTGCCACGACCGGGGCAGTAAAGCGCAAATTTCGGTCAGCGTTTCGTCAACTGTTTTTCCCTCGTCAATAATTTGCGTGGTTTGATTGATGGCCCTGAGTTCTTTTAGCCGCTCGGTATTTTCGCGATACAGTTTGCTGAAAACGTCGCGGGTGGCCGATCCTGCAATCAGGGTCGAAAGGTTGACCAGCAAATTACGCTCTTCCTTCAGGAAAGGGCCTTCGTCTTCCGTTGGAAACTGTTTCAGGTAGAAAATCTCGATGGTGCCTTTTTTCGTACCCGGAGCCTCAAACTCCTGCTCCATTTTCCATTCGGTTTCGGTAAAATTAGCGCTTTCGAATACATTTTTATCGTAATTGATGCGGGCCGCCGTGAATTCGGGATATTGCCACGATTCGGGCAGAAGAGCGCATATTCTGGGCAGCGCTTCTTCGAGCGACTGGCTACTTTGGAGTATTTCGCCAGTGCGGTTAATTCCGCGAAGTTCTTTCAGCCGCTCGGTGTTTTTGATCAACAGCTCGCCCAGCGCTTTTCTGGAGACTGTTCCGGCAATTAACTCAGCCAGGTTATCAATCAAATGGCGCTCTTCCAAAAGAAAAGGGCCTTCTCCAGCTTCAGGAAATTCTTCGAGGTAAAAAACTTCAATTGAGCCGCTGACTACATTGGGCGTATCAAAAATTTGTGCCAGTCTCCACGGTGTCTCTCTGAAATTCTGGCTGGTAAACTGCTGGTTTCCGTAGCGGATACGCGTTGCAGCCTGTGCCGGGAACTGCATGGCTTCGGACAGAAACGAACAGATTTGCTGAAATAATTCTTCGATCGTGTTGCTTTTCTTCAGAATTTCGGTTGTCCGGTTGATACCTTCCAGCTCTTTCCGGCGTTCGCCAATATCAAAAGTTAGTTTTTCGAGTTGAATCTTGGAAATCAGCCCTACCAAGAGCGGGACAACGGTTTTTAACATCCGTTCAGCATCTTCAAGCAGGTTTCCGGAATGATGTTCACGATTTTCACGAGAAAAGAACAGTTCAACCGTACCAACTTGCTTTTCGGGAAGTTCAAATTTGTGTTTTATTTCGACCGAAGCGTCGCTAAAATATTGATTTTTATATGCTTTTCCATCAAAATTTATGCAAACAGAAACACAATTTCCTGAAGTGCAGGCAGACGAAATAGCCTCGCAGACCTCAGAGAGTGAATCATCCAGGCTTTTCCCGCTATCGAGAATCCGGATTATTCGGAATGTAAGGTCGTCAATTGCAAATAAATGCTGTTTCGCCAATTTTTCATGATTTTTGGACGAAAAGTGGGTATTTTTCTTCATAGAATCCTGTTTCGGGAGCTTTTTTACAGCACAAAACCCAAGTTAGCACAAAGATAGTTGAGATTTACTGAAAGACGGGGATTGGGCTGAGGTAGTTTTTGTCCTTCCTACATCGTTGTGATTTCCCGTATTCGGATCACGAATTCGCTGTATGCCGCTTATATTGAAACTGCCAATTGGCCGGCTGTTTTTAATGCCGACGTTTCGCTTCCAAATCTTTTAGCAACCTCATCAAAGCCCAGGTAATGTGCATTAAAGTTATAACCGTCAACACAAACCGAATGTGTTTTGCAGTAAACATTTACCCTGAAAATGCCGTGCTTCCCCCGGAGATTCTGTTCGGGCAAACAGAGCATTAACTGAACCGGTGTTCGCGTAGCCGTGCAAATTGTACTGGTTTCGCGTATGGTTCGGGTGTGCCCAATAGCTATAACCTGATCGAATTTATGAACCCTGATCGTTTGTTCCAGAAGCTGGAATGAACGGCGCTGATTTTCGTCGGTTGCAATCCAATGGTCTGAATTTTTTCTAATCTCATTTTCAGGCAGATGGTTGATACCGGGATTTTGCGTCAAAAGGCAGGTGATTTTATTTCCAGCTGCCCGAAGCGCCAGGATAACCGGAAGCAACGGGATCATGCAATTGTAACTGGCCACGCAGAGAACAGACTCCGAATTTCCTATCCGGAAGGGCTGGCCAAACGGTCCTTCCATTTCAACCTCGCTCGTGGCCTCGGTTGCCTGAATAAATTCGGCTACAGGATCTTCGTCCACCGGAACCAAAACCGTAAGTATTTCACGGGTAGGCTCATATTTAAAAACTGGGCATGTAACTGAAGCGTTTTCCGCAAGCGTGCGAAGGATGACATACTGACCGGGACCAGTATATTTGAATTCTTCTGACATTCTGATTTCCAGCCTTATAAGCTGATCGGATAAGTTTTTTCCAGCGCTAATTTTTGTTATCATCTCGTCGGGTAAAGAATATGACCGGAAGATAGGCCGATTCGATTTGACGAGAAAAGTTGTCGCTTGAATTCAGTATTTCCACTACGTGAAAAACGGAAGGCTCGGAGCCGGGTTCAGGGAAAAACCGAGCAATGGCGAATAAAAAAGCCCCACCATTCCGGGAGGGGCTTTCAAGTATTTCAGGTCTTATCCTGCTTATTTTTTCTTTTTGCGCAATACGGCAAACGCAATTCCACCAATCACAACAACACCGGCAATAATGGCATAAGTTGTTGTATTCGACGATTTTGCCGGGGCTTCTTCTTCATAATATTTAGGGCCTTCACCATCAATCGAAATGGTGTCTTTGGGTTCTTCGGCGGCTTTCGCCGAATCCTGTTGCGCATAGGCAGTCATTCCGCCTGCTACTAAAAGACTCAACAGAGTCATCCTGATTACTTTTTTCATCTTCCTGATTTTTAGAGTTATTTTATTTTCATTATTAGTTCATCTATCCGGCGTGCCTTCTCCTGTTCCGTTTTTCTGTACGTATTGGCCAATGCTTCCAAAGCAGGCTTATACTTTGAGTTCAGTTTCAGGCAATCTTTTAAAACCCGACGGGTCTTCAAAACATCCGAATCGCTATACATTGCCGAAAGCCGGATGTATGCCGGATAATATTTCCGGTTCGCCACTATGGCCCGGCGGTAAAACCCGGCGGCTTCGTTTGTTTTGCTTTTGTTTTTAGCCAAATCGCCCAGCAAAATTAATGCTTTTTCAAAATCGGGATTAATTTGCAGGCATTTGTTCAGCAGCAAAGTAGCCCGATCTTCGTCTCCATTTGACAAACACGCCTCAGCAAATTTATAACAGATCAGTTCATTTTGCGGGTCAAATTTAAAAGCATTTTCGAATAACAACGCAGATTTAATGTTATCACCCGATAATTGTTCTTTTATAGCGCTAAAATCGTCCTTGGTAACTCGCTCAATTACTGCACAAACCGGGACACCATCGGCATAAATAGTGTGAATTGTATTTTTAGGCGGCCAAATCGGACTGGTCAACTGATAAGGCGGAATGTAACTATTGGCTACAATGGCATAATCCCAGTTGTATTCGCTGCGCCGTTGCCACGGAAAATAAACAAAGCGTATTTCTTTTTCGTTCCTGAAATACCATTGAATGGGGAAATTTCCGCCAATCACAACCGTGTCGCCGGTGGGTTTGTTTTTCAGGTATTCCTGAAGCCATTCGGCTCCTTTCCGCATAGAATGGTAGTAATAATCGGTTTCGTAATTGCCATAAGCTCCTTTCAAGCCCCCAACAAACTCATTGTAATACAGGTAGTAATACGGATGATTGAACGCCATGAATTTCAATGGATTCAGACAAAGAACCGATAAAACGACAATCAAGGCATAACGGATCACTGGCTTCTTATACCGCCGAACGATGGCGTGAATTCCCAACGCAGCCAGTAATACCATTCCGGGGTAAACAAAAAGGAAATGACGCCACGATCCGTAAAGGTTGGAATGTTTCATCAAAACAAAGAGAATCGGGAAAAGAATGGTGAAACCAACGAATATCAACTGGATTTTTTGTGCCGGGTTATATTTTTTTCTGAAATATAAAAGGAACAATGTGATCCCGATGAAAATAATAACCGGAATTGTAATAGCCATGTATTTAGGCAAATAGTACCAGGGTAGAAAATCGGACCATTCGAAGCGACCTTCGAAAATTTGCCTGACGGTGGTTGGAAAATGCGTCATTACTGCATATGATTTCCAGGGATTTAAAACGGGATTTTTCAGCGCAAAAGGCCACAAAATCAATCCCAGCAAATAGCCGGCAAATGCAATCCCGGTCAAAAACAGAACTTTTCTTACAAGGAGTTGCCCATTGGACTTACCATCCCGGATTAGCTCAAAAACTGTTTTCAGGAAAAACAGGAAGCCAAAATAAAAAATAACCAGAAACCCTCCTGCCCTAATCCCAACAGCCAATGCAAAACTGATAACCAGCAGAATAACATCTTTCGCCGATGCTTTGTTTTCGGAGAATACTACACGAATCGAATAATATATGCTTGAAGCATAAGCTAATGCGAAAGGAATGTCTTTCAGGTTATTCTGTGCGTGACCCAGGAATGTTGGCGAAACAGCGAAAAGCAAAAGCACAACAATAGCAGCGCCATATCCGGCGAGAAAGGCGGCAAAAAGACCTGTCACCAAAATGGTCAGCCACCCGGCAAAGCTGCACATCAAATGCCTGAACCCATAAATATCTTCAATATTAAACCAGTGAATTAATACAGTAACCAGGTTGTCGAAAGCCTGCCCGTAATACTGAAGGTGCGTGTTGGGTGTATTCAAAGCCGATTGATCGGTGCCCCAGGTTTTGAAATAGTTATAAACCATTTCGGAGTGTTTGTAATGAACTTCCTCGTCACCCGAGATGCCTGCATCGCGGCTGATTACAAGCATTCCGGCCAGCATTACCAGCGCAAGTGCAAAAAAGATCAGTTTGAGTTGTTTTTCAGCCATTATTCGGTGTCGGCATCGTAAAATTTACGGACCAGGTAAATCGGACGGTTTTGCGATTCCTTGTAAATGCGGTAAATATATTCGCCCAAAATGCCCAGAAAAATAAGTTGTATGGAACCTAAAAAATAAATGCTCAACACCGTTGACGACCAGCCAAACAACGAAAAGCCAATGATTTTCCCGATAATGGCATACATTCCGGCAAGCATAAACACAATTGTACCAAACGTTCCGAGGAAAAGGCAAATTTTAATCGGAAGCTTTGAAAATGAAAAGATTGCATCGGCACCCAATACCATCAATTTGCTTAAGGTCATTTTGGGTTCACCTTTTTGCCGGTCTTCCCTGACGTACTCAAAAAAACCATGTTTAAACCCAATGAAACTGCGTAACCCGGGCAAATACCTGATCGATTCTTTCATTTTCAGCAAGGCATTCACAGCCATACGATTCATTATCGAGAAGTTTCCGGAATTTTCGATCCCATCAATTTCCGACACTCTTTTAAACAACGAATGAAACAAATTGGTAGCCACTCGCAAACGCTTGCCTTTTCGTCCTTGCCTGAACCCGCTTATGATGTCCAGGTTTTCGTCTTTCATTCTCCGGAACATGTCCGCCAGGTATTCCGGTGGATCCTGAAGGTCGCCATCCATCATGGCTACATAATTGCCGAGGGCCATTTCCAAGCCAGCCGTATAAGCAGCCTGGTGACCAAAGTTGCGTGAAAGATCGATGATTTTTATACGGTGATATGTTTTTCGCGCTGCCAGCAGTTTTTCAAGTGTAGCATCAGTACTGCCATCGTTGATAAAAAGTATTTCGTAGTTCGGCGAAAATGTTTCAAGCGCTTCTACCGACCGGCGAACAAGCTCGTCGATCAAACTTTCTTCGTTGTAAACGGGTATCAGCAGTGAAAACATAGGTTTGATTATTTAGCTTTTTGTTGGGTAACAACTTTCATGCCGGGTTATCTGCGGGTTAAAGATACTTATTTTGCCCGGAATTGACCATCTCCCGAAAATTGGGTTGAAGAAGTTCTGCAATCCAGTCATATCGGGGGTTTAAAGATGTTTATGTATGAGGAAAGCTGGTTTGAAAAGGTTATTTTTATTGTGCAAACAAAAGCAAACAACCTTAAAAACCAGCTCATGTCAAAAGTATTAACAAAACAGGTACAGAACAAGATTAGTCGCTATTTTCTCAAACTTGAGTGTCAATTAACAAAACCGGAAGCTAGATGTGTCCGGGAAATGACCACAGGAATACTAAAGTCGGGTACCGTATTGGTCAATAAAATAGCCACAGGCATTTGCGATACGATCTCGTTGAGCCAAACAACAAAGCGCTTTAGGAACCATTATAACAAGAAAGATTTTTTCATGAAGTTATTCAGGGGACATATGAACAGTGTAAAAAGCAAAATCTGTCATGGAGACTACATCCTGTTTGATGGCTCTGATATCCAGAAGAAATACGCCAAAATGATGGAAGGTCTGGACTATGTAAAAGATGGAGACAAAGGATCTGTAGGCCTTGGATATTGGCTGATGAACGTTGTCCACTTTGGCAAAGACCGGGAAATGACCCCACTGTACAATAAGCTTTACAGTTTTGACCATGGCGCAAAAAGCGAGAACAAAGAGGTTTTGGAAGCCATGAGGGAAATAGACTCCATCATTGATAAAGATGTCACCAAAATATTTGACCGGGGCATGGACCGCCCCATCTGTAGAGATTTCATTATTGCCAATGAAGTCAATTTCAACCTGCGCCTAAAGAAAACGACCAAGCTGATTTACAAAGGCGAAGAAGTGGCTGTGAACAAGATCAGCCGAAAAGTCCCGTTATTCATGAAATTAACAGCTACAAGGATACAGAAGAGCAAGAAGTACCAGTTGGTCTATCAATGCGGGGCAATAAAGGTTCAATATAAGATCAAGGGCAAGGTGCATGATCTCTGGCTTGTTGTCACCAAAAGGATCAACGGCGGCTATTGCTGGCTACTGACACGTTCCCCAAAAGAAAGCATCGTTGAAGTAATCAAAGAGGCATTTACTGCATACGGTTTCAGGTGGAAAATTGAAGAGTACCACCGGCATATTAAAGAATGTTACAACCTGGAAGACATCCAGGTCAAAACATTCGAAGGGCTACAAAGCATGCTGGCTATACTGACCATAGCTATGAGCATCATTTACTCATCGCTTTCATCCCTGCACACAAGGCTGTTGCTTGAAAGTGGGGTAAAAACTCTGAACAAAGAACGCATGTACGAACTATGCAATTTCATTTACTACAAAATCAGCACGATAATAAAAGTCTTGCTGGCAAATATGACCCCGAAGGCTTTCCTTCCTCAAGCAGATACATCTCCTAATGACGGACAGTTATGCCTTTCTTTAATTTTTGAAAACTAAAAACGGGAGATGGTCAATTATTTTGCCCGGAAATAGTTATGAGAGTCAGATTCAATATAAACCGAAACCAAAGTTTCAATTGCAGAGCGATTCAAAAAAATAAAGACTGCCAGCTCGGGAGAAAAACGTCTCCTTTGCTGGCAGTTTTTGGTTGGTTTAGAAAAGCATCCCGGTTATAAGGATGAAAAGCTTGAGTGTATGTGTCGAATAAAATTCCAAATTAAGCTTTGTGCGCTGTTCCGGGAACCGGAACTTCAAATGGCATATTAACAGGTCCAAATGCAAATTCTTTCGGCCCCAGATCCATATCCGATTTAAAGATTTCGTCCCATGTTACTTTTTTACCTGTATAGGCCGCCGTTCTACCCATAATCGCTGTAAGCGTCGAATTGGCAGTTTCTTCGGCCTGATTAACGTATCCTCCTGTGCGAATGGCGTGCACCAGGTGCATGTGTTCCTGCACATAGGGCGGAATTTTAACCTGGTTCATTTCGTTTCCGTTTTCGTCTTTCGGGTATTCGAATTTCCATTTAACCGATCCATCCATGTTCCAGATCGTATTTACGCAGTTGGTATAGCCTTCGGTGCCCATGATGAATTCGCCTGTATTGTTGGCGCAACTGTCAATTTGCCGGCACATGCTGTGCGAATACAATCCTTCGCCAAAATCAAAATCAATGCTGAAAAAATCAAACTGGTCACCAGTTAACCGCCTTGCGCGACCGCCAAAACCAATGGCACTTTCTGGTTTCTTGCCAAGGAACCAGTTAATCACATCAATATTGTGAACATGCTGATCGAGAATATGATCGCCGCTCAGCCAGCAGAAATTATTCCAGTTGCGAATCATGTAGGTCATATCGTCCCAGCCCTCTTCGCGTGTCCTGAACCACACATGTTCCTGGTTCCAGAATGCCCTGGCCGAAACCAATTTCCCGATAGCTCCATTTGCAACTTGCTGATAAGTTGCAATATAGTCCTCCTGATGGCGGCGTTGAGTTCCGGTTACCACATTTAAGCCAAGAGCCTGCGCTTTCTTGCCGGTTGCAATAATTGAACGTGCTCCAACAGCATCGACGGCCATGGGTTTTTCAAGAAAAACATGTTTATTCTGAAGTACAGCTTCTTTAAAATGCTCTGGTCTGAATTTGGGTGGAGTGGCTAAAATAACAACATCGATATCGGGTAGCGCCATCAGCTTTTTATAGGCATCAAATCCTGAAAAGCAATTTTCGGCAGGTACATTTATTTTGAATTTGGCAAAGCGCTCGCGGCCCGCATCAACCTTATCCTGAAATAAATCGGCTAAAGCAACAAGATGTAAATCGGGGCCGCATCCAACAAAGTTCAGAGCCGCACCAGTTCCGCGGTTACCAACGCCAACCAAACCAGCGCGTAACGTTTTGCCTTTGGGCGCAGCTTTTAAAATGGGCGGCAATCCCAGTTCTTTGGCTTCCTTTGTTTTTTTGCAACCTGAAATAACCATTCCGGCGCCAAGCAAACCAATTCCGGCTAATGCGGTCGATTCAAGAAAACGTCGTCGGTTAAAACCTTTATTGTTATTTTCCATTTTGGACGAATATTTTGCTATTTAACATCTTCTTCCACTTCACAAACAACCCTGAAACCAATGTCGATGCAATCGGAATACCACCAAACACTCTTGGGCATTTGAGGATCGGTAACCAACCATTTATCGGTTTTCGAGAAATCGCGCGAGGCACAACGAACATCACGGGCATCACTTTTAAACGAACCTCCCCTGATTACGTGTTCTTTGCCTTTTTTGGGGCCTTTCGGATCAACTACGCCCTTTTTATATGCCGCGTAGGCGGTTGGCGAATAATAATCTGAGCAGAATTCGTAAACATTGCCCAACATATTCTTCAAGCCAAATGGGTTAGCCTTGACTGTTGCCGGATCAAAAGTTTTATTTTGGCTGTTTTGTTTATATGCCACATAGCTATTGATCCTGGTTGTGTCTGTGCCAAATATCTTTTTGAAAAATCCTTCCGATGTGTAATCTTTTGGGCTACCTTCGAAAAAGTATGGTGTCTTTGTACCTCCGCGGGCAGCATATTCCCATTCTGCTTCAGTTGGGAGCCGGTATTTCTTGCCGGTAACTTTCGATAACCACTTACAATAAGTAGCGGCCGATTTATACGACATTGTAATTGCTGGCCTTGGCCCTTTTCCCCAACCTTGATCAGGAGCGCCCCAAGGTGGCGTTGGCCCCGAAATAGCATCCACATTCTCATTAACCGCTTCGGCCTCTTTTCTCCCCTGTGACGATGTCGCTTTGAAGAACTCAAGGTATTCATCCCAGCTTACTTCAATTTTACCCATAAAGAATCTCGTTATTTTCACAGCGTGCTTCGGGCTTTCGTCTGGTTTATGAAATGGTTCGTCTTTCGAACTTCCCATAACAAATTCGCCGGACGGAATGGCAACCATATCAAACGAAACGCTTGTTCCGGGTATTTTCTCTGTAAAGCTGGTAAACGAAGTCACTTTTGTTGGTTCGGTAAACACTTCAGCTTTTTTCGATTCGTTCATCCCAAAATTGGCATCATGTTCATGTTTGGCATTGGGATCGAAGTGCCCAACATTGAGGTGACAATTAAGGCAACTCACATCATTGTTCTTACTTGTCAGGTAGTTCAAATGCGCATTTTCACCTTCAACGGTAAGCGTTTTGGGAAATAGATTTTTATGGCAGTTGGTACACGATTCGGTATAAACAAATTTTTTGGCTGCTTCCAGTTTTCTCTTTTCTGCCCATTTGTATTCGGCTGTATCTTTAAACCAAAATCCGTAAAGGTCTTTCATTCCATGTTTGGCTTTTGCAAACAGCATTCCGTGCCCGGCCGGAGGAAGATGGCATTCGGTACAGTGCACGATTACTCCGGACTTGTTGTCGTAATGGGGCGAAAGCTTCCAGCTCTGTTCGGCATGAGGGTGAACATGGCACGACATGCAATAATTGTCGGTTGAAGTATATTTTACAACGCTGTTCCCGCCAATAACAAATAGCAATCCAAGTATCAATCCCGTACAAACGATGATTGCTATGTTCTTTTTTGCAGAAAACAAGTTTTTAAACGATTTCCAAAACTTCATAAATGCTCAGCTTTTCTGATTTTACCGCAATAATGCCAAATAAAATCGATGTACAAATCTAATATAAGACAATTAGCGAGGTTTTAGCTGGCGTTTAGGTTCGGGTTAAGGCATGGTTAATTTTGGGTTAAAATATTCGACAGAATAGCTGTATTTGCCGTTCAAAAATGATGATTTTGAGCATTTTAATTTAAATTTTCAAAATTAACCCTGTTAAAAAACATGTTTTTGTCAGGCGGTTAATTCTTCAAACTTTTGATCGAATTTTTCGCCGTATAATTCTTCGTAAAGGATGCAAAAACGATCGAAAGTAAAGCGCGCAAGGTTGTAATTGTTTTGCCTGATCAGGACTTTCAGTTTAAAAGCAAGGGCTTGTTCGTTGATTGGATCGGTTTCAAGCATTCGCTCTGCCAGTTTCATAATAAGTTCACTATCGTTTTCCAATGTTAACTCGTTGACGAACTTCATCAAAATATCAACGATATTATTCCCGATGAACCCTTTAAAATCATCGAGCCAATCGTATGATTCGCCCTTAAACAATTCCCCTTCCTGGATAAGATTGTAGAATTTAAGGTTGAAATCGGTATCATGAACCTTTTCCTGTTTCAGAATTCTCATACATTCAACGTAGTCACAATAAACATTGTCAGTAAACGACATCGACCAGCGGTCGATGTAAAAGTTAATTTGCACCGTATCCAGGGCTTCAAGAATGAGGCGAAGTTTCCGAATGGTTACCCCGCGGCTGTTCTTGGCGCTTTGCGAAGAGTGGCCCATCCAAAGAATATCGGTAAGTTCTTTGGTTGATATCCCATTTTTATTTCGTTGCGAGTATAGTAAAATGATCAGGAACAATTGTTTCAACTTTGGTGTAAACTGGGCGCTGATGTTATTCCCATCTTTGTCGAGAACCTTAAAATCGCCAAAGAGCTGGATGTAATTGGTTTCGGGCCTCTGAACCGTAAGGTTTTTTATACTTCTGATTTTTTCGACTGTTGATGATTGTTTTCTTCTTCTGAAAAAAGAAATTTTAAAGTAAGCTAACACAACGATTACTAGAGTAATGAATGCAATAATTCCTCTTGAAAGAATGGGGTATCGGATAAAAATATTTTTGACCGGGACAATTTCGATCACTTCTTTACTCAATCCCCATATTTCTTCCTCTCCCAATGCCCGCGACCAAATGCTGAGGTTGTCGATTTCTCCCAGCATATAAGCTTGCTGGCTAAATCCGGCTAAGCCAATGTATAAGTTATCGCGCCCTTTGTAGGCAGGGTGGCCAACCGAACGGCTATCGAGCTTACCATTGAGAAAAATAGCCTGTTCGCCACTGAATTTATTGTATCTCCATACCAAATGATACCACTTACCTGCTTCCAGCGCCGTTTTTCCCCGTAAGTCGTTGTTGTAGAAGCCAAAATAGGGTTTACGGTCTCGTAACAAAAGGTGAATTCCCTGTTGGTAAGAGTTATTCTTTGTCCCGATAACACAATAATCAGCTTTGTTCGGAAGAAAATCTTTGATTTTTATCCAGGCTGCAACGGTGAAATCGTGTTCACGCAATTTAAATGATTCTGCTCCAGGGAGTAATATGTAACTTTTTTCATCGAAATAGGCTACTGAAGACCTTATTGAGTCGTTGGCAAATTTCACAAGGTGTGGCTTCCCATCGAATCCATTGATACTGAAATCGTGACATTCTTTGGCAAACGTGTAATGAGCCTCCAGGTTATCGGTAATTTCGAGTGGAGTGGCTACAAAATGTTGAATAATATTTTGGTTCGGCTCGTTAAACGAAACTGTCTCGGGAGTAAATCTGAATCCGGGGCTTTTGGGAGTCAACGTCAAATTGTCGCCAGGACCAATAGGGAAGCAATATTTTCCGCTGGTGAAGCTGTTTATTTTGTCCCAATTTACATAATCAAGTATTTTCGTATTATAAGTTACCGTTCCTTTTAATGTTTTGAAGCTTTTCAGGTATGAAACAATTCCCAGCACCCAGTTTTCATACCGGTCGAGCATAATGAAATTGGGTGTTTTTCCGGTGTTGGTCCACGTGTTTTTGATGTGTTCTATTAAGTATGGATTTTGATTTGTTTCGTATTTAGCGTTGTTAATATTTTCGCCCTTTCGAGGGAAATTATAGTCGTTATAAATCAATAAACTGTTTTTAGGATCGCCTTTCAGGAATTCGCCTTTAAAAACAGGGGCTTCCCATATCGAAAAGTAAGGTTCAACAGCGTGGTTCCATACATAGTGAAGCCAGTCGGGACTGTTCCGATGGTCTTGCATCGAAAAAACAACCAGTCGCTTGTTGCTCTCAATCATTGATTTGACCGAAGTCCAGCCTTCTTTGGCATCGTAAGTATATAAAATCCGGTTCAAGCCCAGCTCCTGAAATAAATCGGAAACTTCATTAATGTTTGTGCTGAAATCGAGAAAAAGAGTAAGTATTTTTTCGGGCTTATTGTCGAGATAATTCTTGATTTCGTGCAGTGTCTGCCGGAAAGAAATTGACGTTCCGTCGGCCTTTTTAATCATGAGCTGGTTTTGTTGTTTTTCCCATTCCAGGTAAAACCGAAATCCTCCAATATGCAAATTTAACAGCTCCTGAATTGTTCTCGTTTCATTCAGGTTTGCATCAACCCCCGAAAAATTAGAGATAACAAATATAGTTTCATCATATAACCGATCTTCAGAGCCGCCAAAAGCTTTCATCTGTGGCCCTAAAAACAAACACAGCCAGTACAATAAAATTGAAACGAAACGAAAATCTCTTTTCATCGGGAATATATTAAAAGCAAAAAAACCAACCTCAAAGCAAGAGTCAGAAAAATGATTTGACTCGACCCCAATAGATTTCTGATTCTAACGTTCAAATTTAGACGAATTATTGGCCCAAAAAGAAACTAGTCGAAATTTTTATATTTTTGTCGCATCAAAACGGGTTGTTAGCTCAGTTGGTTTAGAGCATTACCTTGACAGGGTAGGGGTCACTGGTTCGAATCCAGTACAACCCACGCATAATACGAAAAAACGGAAAGTCAACGATTTTCCGTTTTTTATTTTCTCATGGTAGAAACTGCCGGGTTCCGATATTCAATAGTTTGCTAAGTTTTATATCGCGTCTAGTATTGATTTACACCATAATCGAATAACTTCCCTCATAGGTCTCCAAGCAAAAGCCATTATCAATATGGATTTGAGGAGAATGAATATTCTTATTGAATGGAATTGAATGAGAAGATTGAAATTTCAGTCGCCCTGCCCGATACATAAATCTGTTATTTCAGAATTGCTTAGCGCTCGGTTAAAGACTGCCAGTCCACCAATTTGACCGACAAAAAAGTTACCCATGCCACTTTTAAGCAAAACGGCACCGACGGTAAAGTCGGATCCGTTATCACCCATACCATCAGGGAAATTATATGGATTTTTTGATTGCGTTAACCCCTCAGGATAGCCCTCAAATCCTTTGGTGTGGTCAATTAACTCGTTTTCACGTGGTTCAAATTCTCCGTTTAGGTATGATTTAATACATTTCCCGTCGTAAGTCATGGCAATGTATTGCCATTGGTCTGGTTCTACAGTTTGCTTGCTGGCCGAATAGTCGATGGAATAAGGAAATGGTGGGGTCGGCTTTCCGGTACAGGATATATGCCCGCATACCTGGTTAGCTCCATTGTAATAGGGTAATGAAACAAATAACCCGTATTGTCGTTTACCGCCATCCTGATATTCGTTCCACATTCCGCCAACAAATCCGGTATTTCCTTTCCATTTTACCCAGGCCAATACTGTTATCCCCTGGTTTTTCCCCGAGATATTTAATTCAGCTGTTTTTTTGTTTGGCAGCGAGAGAAATGCTTTATTCCCGAAAAGGGCCGAATAACCAGATAAGGGACCTTCATCAACTCTTACTATGGTTCCGTTGTGTTCTTTCAACGGAAATTTTCGTTTCCCATATGCTTTTCTGGATTGCCCTTCCTTTTCTTTGAAATCCCAAAGTGCAACCAGCCCTTTTGTTTGCTTTATCTTATCAGTTAAGCCTTTCGGGGGTTTTCCGAATAAAAAGCTGCTTAAAATGAGTAAAAAGAAAAGACAGGTTGACTTCGGGCAGATTAATTTCATCGATGATTTTTTAAAAATATCCTCCTTTTTGAGTAATTTCCTGAATGGATTGGCCTTCTTTAACCCAACTAAATATTTTCTTTTCGTTTTCCTTGATTTCCTCGGCACGAAGGAGGACATCATAAGCAATATTGCGAGGCACAACCAGAACTCCGTCAATATCACCAAGAATAATATCGCCAGGTTTAATGGTTACATCGCCAATTTTAACCGGAATTTGGAAATGTGTAATTAGGCACCTTCCCAGGCTGCCATTCGACGTTCGGTATTCATAAAAAACCGGAAATTCGGCATCAAGAATCTGGTGTGTATCACGGATTCCGCCGTCAATACATGCTGCTTTCATCTTCTTTCCTTTCGCAGTTGCAGTCATTACACCTCCCCATAAGGTAGCTTTGTCGTCGCGGCTGGTATCCCAAACCACGAAATCGTCTTCCCCCATTTTATCGAGCATTTGAGTACGGAACTCCATTTCTCCCTGTATTTTAACATTCGGCGCACTCTTTACTGTAAATGCAAATCCGGCGACAGTGCGGTATTCGCGTAATGGAATAATGCGAGAAGGCAGGGCTTGTTCCAGTAAACAAAATTCGCGTAAAACATCGTTTACTGCGCCAGTGTACAATTGCTCGAATCGAGCCAGAATCTCTTTATCAGGAACAGGGAATGATACTTTTGAAATTCCTTCTCTTTCTTCAATCAACCGTTCAAGGTTCATCATTCCAATTTCTTTTTTGTATTGATCGATACTCATATTTAATTATTTACGATTTTAATATTTGTGATTTCTGTTTATTTCAGAAATTTAATCCCATTCCTCCATCCACATAAATATCCTGACCGGTAATATACCTGCCGGCATTGGTACAAAGCAGCAGAGTGGCCGGAGCACAATCGAAAGGTTCTCCGATAAATCCCACAGGGATTTTCGACTCTACTATTTTTTTGTATTGTTCGTCTCGCAACACTTCTTCGTTCCGTCCGGTTGAAATGGCGCCAGGCGCCAGGTTGTTTATGGTTACACCATGTGGTGCAAATTGCGGAGCAAGACTTTTGACCATACTCACCTGTGCAACTTTTGATGCGGCATAAGCAATCATTTGCTGATGCGGCCTTACTTGCTGTACACTGCCAATCGTAACAATGCGTCCCCATTGTTTCCTTTGCATGACCGGATATAATTCCTGAATCAGAAAAAGCGAAGCCCGCAGGTTGGTATTCATTTGCAACTCAAATTCTTCGGGAGTGACTTCGTTCCAAGATTTGCGAAATTGAACCGAGGCATTAAGCACTAAAATATCTACCTCTATTTTATTCTTAATCAAATATCTAGCAATTATTTTTGCGGCATCGATGTCAGAAAGATCGCATTGCAAAAGGTGGCAGTCAACTCCTGCTGCTGTAATTTCTTTCCAGGTTTCTTCGGCTAAGGCTTTACCTGATCGAAAATTAACAACAATGTTGGCCCCAAATTCGGCTAAAGCCAACGAAATTGCTTTTCCTATTCCCTGGCTGCCTCCGGTTACCAGAGCTGTTTTCCCTTTTAGGTTGAATAATTTTTGTGTTTGCATGGGTTAGCTTAGTTAAATATTGGTAATCCATTCCTGAAATCAGGATAAGAAATAATTTCGCCACGATCGGCTTCTGTTACGACCAGCCCCAGTTGCCCCGAAGGGTCGAAAGCACAGCTGGTTGGACGGGTACCGGAACAAGGCAACGATTGGGTTAAATTTCCCAGCCAGTCGTAAACGTTAATCAGGCTCTCATTGAAAACAGCAACAAAGAGGTTTTCGTCCTTGTCGAAGGCCATCCCGTCGGGCCCCCAAGGGCCATTGCCCGCTATTGCAAAATGTTGTTCATTTTGTAATTCAAGCCTGTTTAAATCCCATTCCGCAGTCCAAAGTTGTTGCCGATATGTTTCAGCAAAAATTAAGGTCTTTGCATTTGCTCTGAATGCCAGTCCGTTGGTGAAATATTTATTTTTCGAAATAACTTTGGCATAGTTGCTGCCTTTGGGCAACACGCAAATGGTCGATAGCGGTTGTTCGCGACCGTCGGCATGATCGGAAAATATAAGGTTTCCGGCACTATCGAAAATAAGGTCGTTAGGACGAACCAGAAGATTTCCCTTGTCGGTTTGGTTGCAAATGGTTCTAAATGTTTTATCAAAAGGGTTAAATGTCCTGATTTCACCTCTTTCACTGTCGCAAAACCAAATTATTCCGTCGCGATCAACCATCGCCCCGTTAGGAGTGCCCTCCACATCGATACGATCCAGTTTTGTTCCATTCCAACGTGAAAGGTTTCCGCCTTTGATTTCGACAAACCAAAGATTGCCTTCGAAATCAAAGACGGGTCCTTCCGGAAAATTCAAACCGGTAATTAAAACACGATTATTTATTGTAAAATGTTCCATTTAGTTTTATTCTCAACTTCAAGTTTGTTGCTTTTGTTTGATTGTTTTACGCAACTTCTTTTTCGAGGGCTGCTCCATTCCGTCCGAAACAGTTTTTTGCCTTGAACATCGTGTTCTCTCGGACGGTTTTCTATCTTTTCTCTTTACCCCCGGTTGAAACCGGGGGCTATTCATATTCAACCCCTTCGGGGTAATAAAACAGCTGTTTTCAATTGCCTTCGATGCCTTCCTTGTTCTACCTTCAAGATTCTCCCGCCTTTATATCCCACCAACTTTTGGATACCAACCGGGCTGATACGGATCCTGGTGAAAACGGGCATAGTAGTCGCCTTTTTCTTCAAAGTAGCGTTCGTATTTCTGCATTTTTTCTTCGTCGAGTTCCACTCCCAACCCTGGTCCTTCCGGGACTTTAATTGCTCCGTCCACATATTGCATTTTTCCTCCGGCAATGATGTCGTCTTCGAGGTAATGATAATGAGCATCGCCAGGCATGGTCATGGTTGGAATTGTGGATGCCGTGTGGAGCATGGCGGCAAGTTCGATTCCGAATTCGGCACCCGAGTGCATGGCAACTCCAAGATTAAAGGTTTGGCAAACAGCGGCCAGGTCTTTAACTCCGCGCGGACCTTCCCAGTAGTGCAAATCGGTCAGCACGATATCAATGCTGTTCAGATGGATGGCTGGTCCCAAATCATCGAATTTATTCGGATACATGTTGGTTGCCAGCGGAATGCGCACTTGTTCTTTTACCCTTCGCATTCCTTCGAGTCCCCACGAAGGATCTTCAAAGTACTGAATTTCCAGATCTTCGAGCCTGCGACCGGCTTTAACGGCTGTTGCAACCGACCATACTCCATTCGGATCGATACGCAGTCCAAAATCCTTTCCTAACCGTTGGCGACAAAGCTCAAGAACCCGAACTTCTTCCATCGGATCCATAACGCCAGCTTTTAGTTTCATGGCTGTTACGCCCAGAGTTTCTTTTAGCTCCGCACATAAGTCGGCCATATCTTCGGCGCAGGTGTCATGTCCTCCGCCTGGTCGGTCATACCTCCAAAACAGGTAGGCAATCATTGGAACAGCATCTGTTAGCTTCCCTCCAATTAACTTATTCATAGGCACATTGCAAGCTTTTCCCATTATATCGAGACATGCAATTTCAATAGCACCGTAAAGGCGCGAATTGGACAGGTAATAAATACTTCGCAGTACTTTTAATTTGATGGCTTCCAAGTCAAAAGGATCCATTCCGATAATTCTTGGCTTCAATTTGAGTAAGGCGCCTCGCTGATCGCCACCACCAACTTCGCCTAATCCGACAATTCCTTCGTCGGTGATTAACTCAAGAATAGTTCTCATTAAATAACCAGGGTGTACTCCGGTGTTGTGTCTCAGCATGGCATTCATGGGTATGGCCACAGTGCGGACACGCATATCAATTATTTTCATCTTTAAAATATTTAAGATTCGGTATTTTTTTCGTTCAGTTTATTATTGATCTTTTCCGATGCATTCTTTAGTTCTTCAAGCACACGTTCTTGCATGGAGCTTGTGTATCTTGTTTCGGGTAAATAAATACCCAAACTGGCAATAATCTTCCCGTTTTTAAATACAGGGAATGCCACTCCAACAATATGATTTTTAGATATTTGAGTGGTCATTTGTTTTTTTCTTATCCGGGCAAGTTCCAATAGCAAATCTTCTTCGTCCTCAATCCCTGTCCACACTTCGGAAGAGGGTAAACCATATTTCCGGATAAATTCTTTCTGTTCTTTTTCTTCCATACAAGCCAGAATCATTCTTCCGGTTGAAGTCAGATAAACATCTTTTTCTTTTTTATTGATTACCTGTAGTTCGTGTGTACTTTTTATTTCGTGCAGTAAAATACGGGTATTGTCTTTCAATACTGATAGAATGCAGCCTTCGTTTAATGATAGAGCGAGTTTGTTCATTGGCTCTATGGAAGCCTCCAGAAGTTCTTGTTTGTGTGAATAGTTTCCGGTTAGTAAGTAAGCCATTGACCCAAGCCGATAACCCGTTTTCCGGCCCTCCTGTTCCACATATCCCCTGGCAACAAGTGTTTTGATGATGTTGGCACATGTAGCATTATTCAGTTTCAACTGGGTTGAGATTTCACCTAAAGTGAACAACCGGGAACGGTCTGATGCGATGAGCTCTAATATATCTAAAGCTCTGTGAATAACCTGTATCATAATAATTGTGTTTTTACTCTGTTATATCTTTTCTATAGAAAAACTTTACTGCGACAAAAATTGATAAGGCTGAAATTACGTAAACAATGGATAGTGCTGATAAACCCCAGGCCAATCCAAGTATGGGTTTAATTTTTCCCAATAAATATGGAGCCGATGCTCCGGTAACGAAAGCAAACATAAGCATTAACCCAGTTGCAGTCGATCTTACTTTAGGATCGACAACATCATATAACGCGGCAAATATATTGGAATCGTAAATTCCACGAAATAAGCCAAATAAAGCAAGAGTTGTGTAAAGTAAAAGCGGAGAATTGAAAATGCCAAGCAGAAAAATAAACGGAGCTCCAAGCAAAAGTCCGGTTCCCTGCACCAGCCCTCTCATGCCAACCACTTTTTTGCTGTACCGATCGGCAAATGATGCACCGATGAGCACCCCAAAAAAAGCCGCGAGGTAATGATAGAACGTAGCATCGAAACCACTACGGGCCAGTGAAAACCCAAATTTTTCGTGCAAATAGGTTGGCATCCAGGTCATAAATCCAACATTTACAAAAACCATCCCGGCAAAAGCGATAGTGAGCAATAAAGCTGTTGGTTTTTTGAAGAAAATGAGTAAAGCGTCTTTTATTGAAACTTGCGCTGTGCTTTCTTTTCTGACAGGACGCGAATCTTTCAGTCGGGCTGCTATTATTACAGACAATATAATTCCAATGGCTCCGAATGCAAAAAAGGCAACGCGCCACCCAAACTGATCGGCAATCCATCCGGTAAGGTAACCACTTATTATTATCCCGGCATAAAGGGCTGTCTGGTGAATCGACATGGCCGTGGCCCTGGTTTTATCGTGATGCTCGCTAATTAATGCATTAGCCGAAGGCGAATAAAATGCTTCGCCTCCTCCGGTTGCTACACTTTGAAGAAATATGAGGTGAATAAGCATGGTTGACATGCCGGAAAAAAAAGTTGAAGTGCTCCATATCAACAGGCTTAGCATCAATACATATTTTTTATTGTACCTGTCGCCAATGAACCCAGCTACCGGCACCAGGATTCCATAAACCAATATTAATATGGACGAAATGAGCCCCATTTCGGAGTCGGCCAGGTGAAGGTCTTCGCGAACAGCCGGAAGTACAACATTGAATATTTGCCTGTCGGCCTGATTAAAGAAAAATGCCAGCCAGAGCAACACAATTAGTTCCCATTTATATTGGATAGTTTTTACAGTAGGCCAAAGTTTCATCTATTAAACTTTACAATGATTTGTAATGCAAATTTAAATTTGATAATGTAAAAAAACAACACCATTATGAATTTTTATATTCTTCAAACCTGATTTTTAAAAAAGTATTGGTTTTTTCACTTAGATGATACAACTACTAAGTTTAAGAAAAACAGCAATATAGATAGCAATTTGAAAATTTATAATTTTATAATATAAAATAATGTTTTATAGCATTTTACAATGGTATTGTTACTGTGGTTGTTTTCATTTTATTTTGTAATGCCAAACCTAAAAAATAGTTATATGAAAAAATGGTTAAGAAAAATTACATTGATCAAACTGATGATTGTATTATCTGTTTGGTTTGTAAATGCACAGGAGACTACCCTTACCGGAAAAGTCTCTTCTAAAGATGGTAGTCCGCTGCCGGGGGTATCCATCGTAATAAAAGGATCGACAGTTGGGACACTGTCTGATTCAGATGGTCATTTTTCGTTGAAATCTCCATCCGGGGCCAAGTCGATTATCTTCAGTTTTGTAGGGATGAAGACACTGGAATTGCCTGTAAACAAGGCAACAAACTATAACGTAGTTTTAGAAGAAGACACTTATAATTTGGAAGAAGTAGTTGCTGTTGGTTATGGGACAGTTAAGAAAAGCGACCTGACCGGATCGGTTACATCGGTAAAAAGCGAGGCGATCAAGGCTTTTGCATCATCGAATGTGATGCAGTCGCTCAGCGGACGGGCTGCCGGCGTCCAGGTGAACCAAAATACAGGCGCACCAGGCGCAAGCATAAGCGTGAGGATAAGGGGAACCAACTCGATAAAAGGCAGCAACGAGCCACTGTATGTGATCGATGGTTTCCCGAGCAGCATCAACTCGCTGAACAACTCGGAAATTGCTAGCATCGAAATTTTGAAAGACGCCTCGGCCACAGCTATTTACGGTTCGCGCGGTGCAAACGGGGTCGTCCTGATCACGACCAAGCGTGGCGAAGCGGGCGATACCAAAGTCTCGTTTGAATCAAGTTATGGCGTACAGACCTTGCGCGAAAAGCTTGACCTGATGAATGCCACCGAATATGCCAATTTCTACAACTTGCAGCAGGTGAACGATAACCGTCCTGCCTATTTCACGCAAGACCAGATCAATTCGTTTGGCAAAGGCTTCGACTGGCAGGACTTCTGTTTCCGTAGCGCCCCGATTGTACGCAATTCGATAAGCGTCAGCGGTGGCAATTCGAAAACCCAATTCTCCGTTTCGGGGAGTGTATTTAACCAGCAAGGGATCATCAAGAGCAGCGACTACAACCGTTATTCGTTGATTGCCAACCTGAAACATGAAATCAGCAAAAAAATTTCCATCGAGTACGGGGTCAAGCTTACCAAGAACGAAACCGACAAGGAAAATTCGAGCGGCGGCAACCGCGGCGGATCGCTGATCAGCGCCATCGTGTCGGCCCCGCCAACGCTTACGCCTTATAACGAAGATGGATCGTACCGTAACCTGATGACTGCTTACACTTTCATGTCGAACGCGATTTACAATCCGCTGAATTACCTGAACGAAACAAGTGACAATTCTGTTGCCAACATCGTCCAGGCCAACGCTTCGGTTTTTATCAAGCCGATCGACGGGCTGACCATCAAAATTTTTGGCGGCCTCGAGAACAACGATTCCCGCTCAGACTATTACCAAACATTGAAATTTCTTAGTTCACAAGGGTATGCAAGCGTTTCAACTTCGCAATATACCGGGATACTGAACGAAAACACAGTAAGCTATGTCAAAACGATCAACGAAAAACATAGCCTGTCGGCCCTGGCCGGGTTTACCTACGAAGATGGCATATCGAAAGGCTTGTCGGGCAGCGGCAATGGTTTTTTGAGCGATGTTACCGAAACGGCAAACCTCTCCGGAGCCAATACTTCCAACCCGCCAGCTACCTATTATTCAAAGTCAACGCTGATGTCGTACCTGGGAAGGATAAACTACACTTACGACAATAAATACCTGTTCACGGCCAGCTTCCGCGCCGACGGTTCGTCGAAATACAGCGAAGGCGGCAAATGGGGCTATTTCCCGTCGGGCGCCTTGGCCTGGAGGGTCAAAAACGAACATTTTATGGACAATGTGCCTATTATCTCCGATTTGAAACTGAGGACAAGCTGGGGTTTGACCGGGAGCCAGGCGTTAGATCCGTACGCTACTTTGAACCAGTTAAGTTCAGGGAAAACTGTTTTCGGGAAAACACTGTACAATACCTATGCCCCGGGGATCACCCTGCCGGGCGACCTGAAATGGGAGACCACCGAACAAGCCGACTTCGGCCTTGATGTTGCTGTGCTGGACGGGCGCTTCAGACTGTCGGCCGATTATTACATCAAGAATACCAGGGACTTGCTTAACATCGTTCAGTTGCCGCCAACTTTTGGTTACACACAAACTATACAGAATGTTGGCCAAATACGAAACAGCGGTTTGGAGTTAACGCTCGATGCCAGCATTTTCAAGGGATCGTTTAAATGGGATGTCAACGCGAACATCGCCTTCAACAAATCGAAAGTCATAAAACTGTACAATGGCCAGGATATTTTGAGCAGCGGCGTTGGTGTTACCTTCATCAACAACATACAGAACATTTTACGCGAGGGCCAACCCATCTGCATGTTCTATGGTTACCAGGATAACGGGTACGATGCAAACGGAATGCCCCAATATAAAGACTTTAACCCCGACGGACTGTTTACCCCAGCCGACCGTACCCTTATCGGCAACCCGAACCCTAAGTTCATTTATGGCTTAAATTCGACCATGTCGTATAAAAACTTCGACCTGACTATGTTCTGGCAAGGTTCGTACGGGAACGATATTGCCAACGTGAGCGCGATATGCAACACGCTTGATTATGGCTATGGGCTGAACATGCTGAAAGAAGTGTATTACGACCACTGGACGCCCGAAAACCCGAACGCCAAATATCCGAAAATAACCAACAAGCTGAACATGAACTTCTCTGAACGCCTGATAGAAGACGGTTCGTATTTACGCTTGCGCGACATCCAATTGGCCTACAATGTCCCCGTGAAAGCGGCCAATATCAGTTGGCTGAAAAATGCCTCGGTTTATGTGAGCGGGCAGAACTTGCTTACGTTCACGAAATATTCCTGGTTCGACCCCGATGTCAATTCCCAGGGTGGATCGAATTCCATCAACCAGGGGATGGACTATTACACGTACCCGACATCGAAAACCATCACGGTTGGTATTAAAGTAGGCTTTTAACCTGTAAAATTATTCACAATGAAAAAGATAATATCATTATTCCTGCTTTTGGCTTTGGCTTTGTTTTCGTGCAAAGATACCCTGATCGAGAAGCCCAAATCGATTGCCGTCGAAACGTTCTACAACACAAAACTGGAAATGGAATCGGCCATTGCTGCCATTTATGCCCCATTGCGCACAGGCAACGTGTATGGCATGAACTATATTTCGCTCATCGAATGTTTTACTGACTACCAATATGGCCGTGGAAGCTGGGCCATAAACAGCGATTTCCAAGGATTGAACGCCACCAACATCAGCCGTGCCGATGGCGTCTGGACCGATGTTTACCGCGCTATCCGCAATGCCAACATCGTAATTATGAACGCTCCCAAGGGAAACCAGTTGACAGAAACGGACAAATCGCAGAGCATCGCCGAAGCCAAGTTCCTCAGGGCATTTTCGTATTTTCTCCTGGTCAGGAACTGGAGTGGTGTGCCAATCCGTACCGAAGCCAATTACGAGGTCCTGGAAGTCGGACGCAGTTCGGAATCCGATGTTTATCAGCTAATTATAAACGATTTGAAGGAAGCCGAAACCAACCTTCCCGATGCTCCGTCGGTTGCTGGCCGTGCCTCGAAATGGACGGCAAAAACTTTGCTGGCCGATGTATATTTTTACAAGGGAATGAACAGCGAGGCCGCCAGCAAAGCTGCCGAAGTGATTGCCTCGAAAAAGTATTCGCTGATCCCGGTGAAAACAGTGAACGATTACTACAAGATTTTTGGCGTTGATGTGTCATCTACCGCCGAGGAGGTTTTCTACATCAAGTTCAGCCACGAAAATGGCGGTTCTTATGCCATGATGTTGCACCACCCCGGCTCGAAACTTTGTGGTGGCGGAGGCTGGTATGGCATTTATACCGATAGCGATAAAAACCCGATCATCAAGGGCTGGGACCAGGCCGATCTTCGCCGTGGCTTATGGTACAACTGGAACATCGGGCTGGGCAACACTTCGTTGCTTACCCTGAAGTTTATCGATCCGGCAGCTCCTTCGAGTGGCGCAAATGCCAACGATATTCCGGTTTACAGGTATGGAGATGTTTTGCTTTTGAGTGCCGAAGCCGAATGCAGGGCAACCGGTAAAGTATCTGCCGATGCTATGGAACGGTTAAATATGGTACATCGCAGGGCTTACGGCTATGATCCGTTAACTGCTTCGCCGGTTGATTTTAAGCTTGCTGATTATGACAAGGATACTTTTGTTGAGCTTGTTATTAAAGAACGTTGCTACGAAACGGCATGTGAAGGAAAGCGTTGGTTCGACCTCAAACGTTTGGGTTCTGCAAAGCTCAAAGCAATTATCAAGGCTAATACAGGTAAAGATGTTGCTGATAAGCAATTTTTATGGCCAATACCGGTTGCTGAGATGAATTATAATTCAAAAATTAATCCTACTACCGATCAAAATCCTGGTTATTAACATTATATGACAAGCAGAATCACTTTTAGTTATTGGTCGCTGTTGTTTTCGAGGTGTTAATTTGTCATTGTTCTGCTATTCCAAACCTCCGTTAACGGAGGTTTGGAATAGTTTTCAGGTTATTTTGAGTTTATTAAGCCAGTGTGATAGTTTTTAGTTGCAGGCATTTGAACTCTAATCAGTCAATTTTGATTGAATTACCTTGTATTTTTTGGTTATATTGTCGTTTAAAAGAAGGAAACCTACCTCACCAACTAAACTAATCCAATTTATGAAGAAGATTAAACTACTGTTTTATACCTGCCTGTTAAGTATTTTAGCATTCTATGCAGAAAGTCACGCTCAGTCTGCTGCAAAATTATGGCAACCATATTGGGTTAGCCCGCGCTCAGAGGCCAACCAGCATATCGATTTATCCGGTGCATGGGAGCTGTCTTATATGGATGTCCCGGTTTCTGATGTTAGTGATCTGAAAAATCGAAAAGATCCATTCGAAACCCAGGTGCCCAACTCGGTTCACTGGTCGTATTTCAAAGCGGGAAAACTACCTCATCCGTATGCCCACAAAAATTCGACGCAATATCGGTGGATTGAAGAAAAGGCTTGGTATTACCGGAGGGAAGTAATGATTCCTGCCAGTGCAAAAGGAAATAATGTAATGTTGTGTTTTGATGGAATTGATTATTTCTCCAAAGTTTGGGTAAACGATAGTTTAATAGGCGTTCACGAAGGTATGTTTGGAGGCCCGGTTATCGATATTTCCCGGGTTGCTAAATATGGAGAATCAAACCGGATTACAGTTGAAGTAAAGGCTGGTAACTGGGGAAACCGGGCTACCGATATAGAAAGCCTTCCCCGGACAAGTGTTGGAGAATACGATTATTCGAAAGTGAAAGGATTTAACCCACGCGCCAGCGGCAAAATTATAAAACCGTGGAACATCTCAGGCGGGTCGGGAACCGAAGCCTTTTTCACTGTAGGAATGTGGCGGGGTGCCCACATCGAAATCTTACCTGAATATCAACTGGAACGGCCTTATCTGGTTACCAAAGAGGTTGGCGACAACAAAGCCCGTATTCATTTGTCAATGGAAATCCTGGCCGGAATCACTTCACTAAATAAAAAACTACATCCCTGGAATAACACCACTATTCATCAGCCTAACGAAAAAGGCGATGCTTTTATCAAAACCTCGGACAAACTGGATGTGAAATGCGAGTTTTTGTTTAAGGGCAAATCGGTTTTTTCTCAAACTTATACGCCCGATGTATATCAAGGGACGAACTGGCTTGAAGAAGATCTGGTTGTTCCCAATCCCAGGTTGTGGTACCCCAATGGAATGGGAGATCCTGATATTTACCAGGTTTGCATATCATTAAGTAAAAATGGCAAGCCAATCGACCGGCTAAAATTGGATTATGGAATACGAACCATTGAACGATTAGCAACGCCCGGGCCGAGAACTGCCGATCGCTGGGAAAACTGGCAGTTTGTTGTTAACGGGAAGAAAATATTTGTAAAAGGAATGAACTGGATGCCGGCCGATCTTCTGCTCGATTTACCCGAATCGAGGTATCGATGGGCACTTGAAGCAGCCAGGAATATGGGAATTCAGCTGATGAGAATATGGGGTGGCGGCCTTATCGAAACCGATGAATTTTATAAGGTTTGCAACGAATTGGGCATTATGGTATGGCAGGATTTCCCGATTGGAAACCAGGATACCCCCGATTACCCGCAGGACGTGTGGGAGGCTCAGGTAGTCCAGAATATTTTCAGGCTCCGCAACCATCCTTCACTAGCTGTGTGGTGTGGTGGAAATGAATTCAATCCTTATTCGCTTGGAAATACGGCATCTATCGGTATAATTGAGCGTAACCTCGATATTTTCGACAAGTCGCGCTTTTTTGTACGAACTACCCCCGATGATGGTAGTATGCACACTTATCCGATATGGACCCCTGCTGGTACAACGTTAACTACAAATTTGAACCCTGGGTGTCGGAGACGGGGATGCACAGTATGCCTGAAGCTAAACTGTTTTACGAACTGGTTGACAACAAGGAATTCGTCGATCTTGGCCGAATGTGGGATCAGAATTTCTATAAAAATCACGCCGAATTTATTCATCATTTTACTGAATACGGACCAAGCCGGGTTCCCCGAATGTTAAGCCGCGCTTCGCATATCGATAACATGGCCAATCCGTCCATCGAATCAATTACAGAAGCTACTCAGGTTGGTTCTGGTGAATTCTACCAACTGTTTTCCGAGAAAATGCAGGCCAACTATCCGGTTACCACGGGTTTAATGCCGTGGGTATATAAACGTCCCTGGCCTGTTATTGCTATTCAAACAATGGACTGGTTTGGCCAAACATCCGCGCCCTATTATTTCCTGAAAAGGACTTATGAGCCAGCTCACATTTCGCTTGATCTGGCCCGGTTGATCTGGAAACCTGGCGAATCAATTGATTTGATGGCAAAAGTGACAAATTCAGGTAAAGTTATGCCGGGATCAAAAATTTCAGTTTCGGTATTCGACGACCAGTTTGTCCGGTTATTTCAGGAGGAAAAAACAACCGGCATTTCAGAAGGCACCTCTGTTACTCAGGTCAAATTCGGTAGTTATTCGATTCCCGAAAATTACAAAGACCGATTTTTGTTTTTGATTGCCGAATTACATAATGCTCAGGGGGAACTGGTTTCGCGTTCGGTTTATTATCCGCGTGTTTTGACTTTAATGGCCGATCCGGCATTTTACTCCAGATATACTTCGGGTCCGATTCCGTGGATTACCCTCGACAAAGGCCCCTGGTTAAAACCCACGGTTGCCAAAAAGCAAACAAAAATTCAGGCTGAAATAATTGATATACAAAATATTTCAGAGGATAGAAGCCGAGTGAAAATAAAGATCTCAAACATTGGAAAGGTGCCTGCTTTTATGGTCAATTTAAATGTCGATGGGATTAAGCGAGCTTTCTTTGCAACCGACAATTATTTCTGGCTGGCTTCAAACGAATCGCGGGAAATTGAGATGAATCTACTTTGGCGAGATGAGCGCGCCGGAAAGAACATCGTGCTAAACATCGGAGCATGGAATTCAAAAATGGAATCGATCAAGTTAAAGTAAGAACTGTTCAAAAATGAAATTCTGTAACCAACTAAATCAATATTTATGAAGCTAAATTTTTTATGTGTAGCAATAGTTCTATGCTGCTTTGGCCAGATAAAGGCTCAAATAGCAACGAAGTCAAAAGTGGAACAGGAAGATAAAACAGTAATGAGCGACGCCTACTGGAAACTCTGGAACCCCGACGTTCAGGCTAAAATTGACCGGGACATTGATCAAAACCGGAAGGCCGACGCAGTACTTCAGTTAAAGAACGTGCCAAAAGGCGCCGAAGTGAAGGTTGAGCAACTTTCGCACGACTTTATTTTTGGGGCTCATATCTTCAATTTCAATCAGTTAGGCACAAAAGAAAGAAATCAAAAATATAAAGACTTGTATGGTACGCTTTTTAATTCGGCTACCATCGCATTCTACTGGAAAAAATTTGAAATGCAGTCTAACCGCCCCCGTTTTCGCGAAGAGTACTGGGATACCGAAGAATATTGGAACAAGGTGAAAGAACCTAAGGAAGAACCACATTGGAGACGACCTTCTTCCGATCAGGTAGTCGCATTTTGCGAGAGCAAAGGGATTCGCCTGCATGGCCATACCATGATTTGGGGAAACCGTAAATGGCAACATCCCGAATGGCTGTTCGATCAATTTTGCCCGGCTGGTGAAAAAGAAAAAATCGGTAAACTGACCAAAGAAGAACTTGATAAACTGACTCCCGCCCAGATTGAGGCTCTGGCGCCTGTGTTTTTCAGGGAGATGAAACGGCTCTTTGAAAAGCGGGTAACAGAATTGATTAACTATTATGGCGGTCGTCTGCAAAGCTGGGACGTGGTCAATGAAAGTTCGATTGATTTCCACGGGCAGAGTGTTACCGGCGATGCCGTGTGCAAAAGCGCTTATGGGCTAATGCCTGGCGATTACGTTTATAATGCCTTCAAAACGGCTGGCCAACTATTCCCGAAAAACGTAAAGCTGAACATTAACGATTACAAAAACGATGAGAATTATGCCAATCAGGTAAAAGACCTCATGGCTCACGGATGTCGAATTGACATTATGGGCTCGCAAATGCACTTGTTCGACCCACAGCAATGTCTCGATATAGCTACGGGAAAACTGATCGAAAGTCCTCAGCAGGTTTGGGATAAGATGGAGACGATTTCAAAAGCCGGTTTACCAATTCATTTGAGTGAAATTACCATTACTTCGCCGGGAAGCGATGACAGGGGGCTCAAAATTCAGGCTGTTATTGCGCGGAACCTCTATCGTTTGTGGTTCAGTATTAAACCCATGATGGGAATTACCTGGTGGAACGTGGTTGACGATTGCGGCGCCCCGGGCGAACCTTCAGTATCGGGCCTTTTCACCCGCAACATGGAGCCAAAGCCATCGTTTTACGCGCTCGACAACCTGATTAACCACGAATGGAAAACCAACCTGACGGTTAAGGCCGGCGAAAATGGAAGTTTGAAATTCCGTGGTTTTAAAGGCCGTTACAGGGTAAGCTGGAAAGACCAGTCGGGAAAAGAACAACATGCCGAATTTTACTTAAAAAAAGACGGCGACGGGATATAAGTAATAAGAATAATTTATTGTCGTATTTTTTAGTACTCACCCCGACAGCCGTAACGCGGCTGTTCCGCCCCTCTCTCGCGAGAGAGGGGCAAAGCATCGCAGATGCGCGGGGTGAGTCGAGTTAAAACAATAACCCAAATACGACATTTTATCTTTCCTATTACTTAACTATTTAATGCTATAAGAATGAAACGATTAATTTTTTTATTGCTGGCCGGAGCCTGGTCATTTGCTGGTGGGGTATTAGCCCAGGGGCCAGGTGTGAGTAATTCTGTAATGAGCGAAGCTTATCTGAAATTTTGGAACCCGGAAGTCCAATCCAAAATCGATCAGGATATAGACCGGAACCGAAAGGCAGAAGCAGTTTGTCATTTAAACGGAATAAAGAAGGGAACAGAAGTAAAGATCGAGCAAATCAGCCATCAGTTTCTTTTCGGTGGAAACATCTTCCTTTTTGGCGATCTGGGTAGCCCTGAAAAAAACAAAAAGTATGAAGATACCTACGGCAATTTATTTAATGCGGCTACGGTAGCCTTTTACTGGAAAACCCTCGAACAGCAGCAGGGTAAGCCCCGTTATGCTGCCGGAAGTTCATATGAATACCGACGCCCTGCCACTGATCCGGTGGTTGCTTTTTGCGAATCGAAGGGAATCAATATGAATGGCCATGCCATTATTTACGGAATGAGGACTTGGGGACACCCCGAATGGATGCCCGACGACCGGAAAGCAATGGAACCCATTTTCGAAGCTCATATACGCGAATTGGCCGAACGTTACAAGGGGCGTATCCAGCGGTGGGATGTGGTTAACGAATCAATCGATCAGGCCAACCGGGGACTAATGCCCGACGATTATACCTATAAAACGTACTCGTGGGCGATGAAATATTTCCCCGCTACGGTTCAGTTTAATATCAACGACTGCGATATCCACTGGGGGCCTTCGCGGCGATATGTCGAGATTGCACGTGACCTGATTGACCGTGGTATCCGGATCAACAACGTTGGGGTGCAGATGCACATTTTCAACCCTTCTGAAGCTCAACGAATTGCTGATGGCGCCGATAATTTATCGCCCGGGAAAAATTATGCCGTTCTGGATTGCCTGAAAGAAGCCGGACGACCGATTCATATTAGTGAAGTGACGGTAACAGCTCCCGATGAAACCCATAAAGGCTGGGAAATACAGGCTGAAATTGCCCGCAACCTCTATCGCCTGTGGTTCAGCTATCCTTCAGTAATGGGCATCACCTGGTGGAATGTGGTTGATGGTGGGGCGGCAAAAGGCGAGCCTTCGTTTTCAGGTCTATATGATAAAGAACTCAATCCAAAACCCGTTTATTATGCTCTTGATCAGTTGATTAATCACCAATGGAAGACAAACCTTACGTTAAAACCAGATTCAACAGGAGATATTCGGTTTCGCGGATTTAAGGGGAAATACCGGATAAGCTGGAAAGATAAATCCGGGAAGCTGCAACAGTCCGAATTTACACTAAAACAGGATGGAGATGGGTTTTAGTATCCTGATTAATGGCAGGGAGCAACTCTTCCGTAGAAAAACCTAAAACGACCCAGGGTACAGCGTTATATTTGCTGTACCTTTTATTTTTTCTTCCTTTTTCTTGGGTGTGGTTCTCAAATGTCAAAAAATTGGCTTAAGCCGGGGTTTCCGGGTTTATTTTGTCTATTTTAGTGTATCTTAATTATAAAACATAACTCATGAAATTATTTTTCATTGGTCTGTTTTTGGTCTTTGCCATTGTCAAAACAGGATTAGCTGCAAAGGCCGACAGTCTGAAATATTTTAACGCTTCAGAATTTGAATTGATTGGTAAGGGTTTCCAAGATACTGAAAATCTTTACAATCGGTTACCAGCCAGGTTGAATGGAAAAACCCGGCCACCGGTTTGGTCGTTATCAAAAAATTGCAGTGGAATGGCCATTCGCTTTCGGACCAACTCTGCTGCCATTGCTGCCCGTTGGGAAGTTTCGGGTGACGTTGTTATGAACCATTTTACCCCAACCGGCATTAAAGGACTTGATTTGTATTGTCGTAAAAACGGAGAATGGCAATTTGTAAACACAGCAAGACCCGCCGCAAAAAATACCACGGCCCTTATTATTGATCATATGGCCGGACAGGAGATGGAATATATGCTGTACCTGCCACAATACGATGGACTGGAAAGTCTTGAAATTGGCATATTGCCTGGAGCAACCATTCTCAAGCCATTGATCGATTCGCCGGCAAAGGCAAAACCTGTTGTTTTTTATGGCACCAGCATCACCCAGGGAGGATGTGCTACCCGGGCCGGAATGGCTTATCCCAATCAATTATCGCGAATGCTTAACCGTCAGATTGTCAATTTAGGATTTAGCGGGAACGGACAACTCGACCTCGAAGTAGCCGATGCGATGGCCGATATTGATGCTTCTTGCTTCGTGATTGATTGTTTACCCAACGTCACCCCGGCTCAAATGAACGAAAAGTATGCAAAATTTATCGAAATAATCAGGAGTAAAAAGCCGGAGACTCCCATTTTGCTCGTGGAAACGGTTTTATTTCCGCACATGTATTTCGACCAGACTGTTTTTCAGCTGCTGAAAGAGAAAAACCAGGTTCTGAAACGGATTTATGAAGATCAGCAGAAAAAACACGACAAACACATTTACTACCTTAAGTCCGACGGGTTAATTGGCGAAGATAATGAAGGAACAGTTGATGGAGTTCATCTAACCGATCTTGGATTTCAGCGAATGGCTCAAGTAATGTTCCCGATTATCAGGAGGTTAATAAAATAGAAACAGAGGCTGCCTCAAAAGTAGAAATCTACAGGAATCCATTCATCCCGAATTTATTTCAGAATCCGTATTTCAATTTCGAGATTCTGAAATAAGTTAAGGATGACCTGAAAAAGACTTTTAAGCAGTCTATTTTTATTCTTCCCAGTAGTAAGAGCCTTTCCAAAATATTTGTTCTCCTTTTTTCAACGGCAGGTCTTTGCCATTGACCAGGTTGAAATACGACTTCCCGTAACTAGCCGAGAAAGCCTTGGGTTTGCTGTCACCCAGATTGCCCGGTATGCCTAACCCTTCAGAAATGTTCAGTACCATCCTGAGTTGATGCGGTGTTTTACTTCCGGTTAGCAAAATGGTATTTACGCCTTCATTTGTTTTGCAGTTGCTGTCGGCCTTAATGGGGGCTGTGTTGATTACCTGCTGTCCGGCAAGGTAGCTAACCTGATCAAAAATGGAGAAATTCTGGCTTTGTAGTCCATAATATCGTTGGATGACTGCATCTTCCAGTGCCTCGATTGTTACATCCACCTCCATTTGCCTGTTCGGTTTAACGCGGTAATGTACCATTTCCTTCAGCAGGGTAACCTTATTTTCAGGGTAATCGTACCCGCGAATTAAGTTGGTTACATACAAATCGGTTTGTCCGCAGTCCTGATCAATGTCGCCTGATTGTTCTTTCCCATCGGTAATTAATCGGGTTTCGACAGTCGATGCGGTTGGCGACCCGGTACCATCTCCGTTCGACCCGTGCCAGCCCCCGGTAAATTTACGGGGAAGCCCGGCACGGATCAACGAAGCACTACATACCTGGTACGGCCCGATCCAATCGGTGCAGGAGTTAAATTCGGCGGATGCCTTTTGCTCCCGATGCTCGTCGAATGTGGCATAATAACTAATCTGAGCCAGGGCAAACAGCTTATTTATGCCACAGGGAGAAAACCTGAGCCTGATGTTTTTATCGTCAGTCCAGAAATCAATGTCGATATGATCATTGAATGATTTAACTGTCATGGGCGGCGAAAGCGGTATTTGCCTTTCGCGCTGGCAATGGGCAAACAAAGCCAGGGTTAGAAAGCCAAAGACTAAAATTGTATTTTTTAAGCCGTACATAAACCGCACTAAACTGCCTTATTTATTTTTTATCCGTTTATCGGCTTGTTTTTGCCGCTCGACGATGATATTGCCCAGTGTCTGGTACATCTTTTTCTGCTCTGCATTGGTGCTGGTTGCCATACCACCCCAGGCCCCACCGCCTTCGTAATAGGCCACCGGGCGCAGTTTCCAGATATTGTTTTCGGTGAAAGCCTTCACATAGTCGTCGAACCTGACCTTAAATTCGGGTTTAGAAACCCGGTAATCGAATTCCATTTCCATGCCAAGCCCGTTTTTGGCGCCAAAAGCACAGGCATCGTTCAACCTGCTGTAAGGGATCGTCGTGTTGAAAAAATAGTTGGGCTGTTCGTAAGCATAGTCGAAACCGAATTCTTTCCACTTGTCGCCGCCATTGGCGTTCCAATATGGTATCCAGCAGAATTTCTTCTCCTGTTGGGCAATGTATTGTTTGGTGAGTTTGACAACGTCGGCATAGTTAGAGCCACAGTCTTCAGTTACCCAGTAAAAACCTGACAATTCAATATGCTGGTACTTTTTTTCTTTCCAGCGCTGGATTGTTTCGTCGATATACCATTTAACAGCGGTTAATTGATCCGACGGATTGTTAAAATCCAATGTTTTGCCATTTACCTCGCCCCAGCTGCCAAAACCTTTGATCGGTGTAGGGATACTGATTACAACTTGTCTCTTCCGAAGTGGTTTTTGCCCCTTCAGAGAAAGTTCTTCCATGATAGATTCCAATGCTCCCAAGCTCTTCTGTTCGCTAAAATAGGTATCGAGTAACGATTGCCAGTCGGCCTTTGCTGCGGGATTTTTCTTGAACCCGGGGTAATATTCCACATTTTTTTTATCGTCGAATATTTCAAGGAAAAGAAACCCGTCGAACAGATACTCAGTTTTCCCGTCGTTTTCGCGGTAAATGTAAGGGCGCATCTGGTCGGTGGTCCAGGGCTTCCGGTGAAGACCTCCGTCATAAATCAGTACCAGATCGGAAATCGGGTTGTCGGATTGGTATTTTGGTTCGATCCGTGGATCGGGAGTTTGGGCTTCTTTGTTGCAGGCTAAGTTGATATTCATGGCTGAAAGCATTATTGCTAACAGGAAAAGTAAACGGATTTTCATTTTTTTAATAAAATTTTAGTTGTTTGAAGTTTTTTAGTTTTTCAGGTATCCATGTTTCACCAATTCGTTGTACAGGTTCACCGATTTTTCGGGGCCGGCAAAAGCAGGGCTTCCAGGTTTGTTAATCAGCCCGCCATATTGGTAAATCAGTATTTTTTCGACATAAGGCGACACCGCTTCCAACTGGGCAATCACCCGTTCGGGCGGGGCAGGCAGAAGGGCGCTGTTATATACTTTCCCTTCGAACTGAAAGACTTCTACGTCGGCCCAAAGTTTTGCCTTGGCAGCCTTTTTATGCAGCTTGTAGAGTTGTTCGTAAAAAGCTGCGCATTCTTCTACCCGGGTTTTCTGAACCCCGATTTCGTCCTGATACGCAATGAAATCAACATCCAATTGTTCCAACTGACGTACAAACTCATCGTCGGCTTTTACATGGCGGGTACCATAAGGGCCAATCAGTGATTTTGCTTTGGGAGTCAGCTTGGCGGCTTCGGCTGACGAGGTATTGACATAGTTGATGAAAAAATCGGTATAATGACCGTTAATACCAATTTCGTTGGGATAATACCACCCGTAAAAGCTCTTGTGATGGGCATATTTTTCGGCTACTTCATTCATGGCTTTCAGCCTCAGTTTTTGAACTTCGGGGTCTTTCATCAGGAATGCTGATTTAGTCCAGTCGCCAAAGAAGCCGTTGCTGACAAAAAAACGAATGCCATACTTATCGGCAGCCGATAGTACCACTTCGAGCGGGTCTTCACAACCTAGCTGGTGCTTTGGCATGAGCGATGAAGGATAAAACGTCTTCCCGTAAATGGCAACATCAAGCAGGGCCAGGTAACGCATTCCGGCATCGGCCAGTTCCTTTATTTTGGCGTCCCACTGTCCGGCAGTGAATTGTTCGAGAGTTTTATTCCAGGGTATTCCTTCAACAGCCGAATGGTGTTGAAATTCGAACCAGGAGCCTTCGATAGGTTTTATTTTCTTATTTTGGCTAATAGCGGCGGCAAGCTGACCCGGAAAAGTGGCGGCCACAGCTGCAATTCCGGTTGTAAGTACAAAATTTCGGCGGTCCATAATGAAATTAATTGGTTAATTCGTTTTAGGTTAATTCAGATCATTTTTGCACTATCCTTATCCAGGAAGAGGATCGCATTGGGATGCTGTCTCAACGATGTGGACGGAAAGTCGGATTTAACGCCCTCATTAAGTGTATGAAAAACTGCCTTGGCCTTGTGTTCTCCGGGAACGACGCAGAATATGGCTTCGGGGCGGAGAAGCGTTGGAATGGTAAGGGTTAGCGCGTGGGTCGGAACTTGTTCGATGGATTCAAAACAGCCATCGTTTACCTGTTGCTGGCGACATTGCTGATCGAGATCGACCACCTTAACTGTTTGCGGGTCGTCGAAACGGGCGACATGCGGGTCGTTGAAGGCAATATGCGTGTTTTCGCCAATTCCCATACATACAATTTCGGGATGATAGGTATTTAACAAGCTTGCGTAGCGGTTGCACTCTTTTTGCAGGTCTGGGGCATTCCCGTTCAGGTAGAAAATATTCTCAAACGGTACTTTGTTAAAAATACCCCTTTTCAGAAAGTTGCCGAAACCTTGAGGCGCTTCAGCTGGTAACCCCACATATTCGTCCATGTGGAAGGCTATAATTCGGTTCCAGTCAATTCCGGGTTGAATTGATAAGGCTTCGAGGAACTCGTTTTGTGATGGAGCTGCTGCAAAAATTATGCTGATGGAATCCCTGATTTTGAGCAGATTTCTGATTTTTTCAGCGACTAAAAGAGCCGCATTGTTTCCCATTTCTTTACGTGTTTCAAAAATCTGTACCGAAAGCAGATCCTTTTTAAAAGTTGTTATCATGAGTGAAGTTATTTGCTGTTAAAAAATGGATTGATTCGTCCGGAAAGGGCATTCTGGAGGTTGCCATCCCAGTAAAAGATAATCGGCCAGGTTCCTTTAAACTCAGCAAAAGCTGAAACATATTGGTTATAGCGTGCCACGTATTCGGTGTAATTGTTTGCAGGAACCACATGCCAGTCCAGTTCCATTTCCGGACCGATAACTGTTTTCGAGGCTTTGTTGGTCACCTCAGTTCCATCGCGGTAACTTACAGCTTGTTTCGAGATGCAATACTTCACTCCGGTTATGTTTGATTCTATAGTTCCGTCGAAGTAATAATGAGGCTGAATAACAACATAGTCGAAAATGGTGCTTTTATTGGCCACATAACCAATACGTTTGATGACTTCGGCCGGATCGGATCCATAACCATAATAAGGAATCCAAAGAAATTTGGTATTCAGGTTATTGTGAATCTTCATCGAAAGATCGCTCATTAGTTTAATACACGAGTTTGCAGTTAGATTCCCGTAATCAACCGTTCCGTAAACAGCTTCCATATTCATGTAAACCCCGGCAATATTGGTGCTCCACATCGTTGAACCAAGTTGGTCGCGCACGTAGCTCAGGAAATTAAACACAGGATTGAGACTAGTGCCGGCAACCGGGGTGTTTTTCGAGGTTATTCCGGGAGTTCCGATCCATATTTTAGCTGTACTTTTATTGGCTACCAGTTTATTGATCACTGTTACCATAAAAGGAGCCAACTGCGATTTGTATCCTTCCTCGGTAGAGCCATAGTTTGATGCTTCCTTGGGTATAATCACAAAATCGGTCAGCGGAGAACTGCCCAGCGCCTGCCAGTCTGTATCAGTAAATGTTTCGGCCTGACCAACGAAAATACAGATGCCTTTTATTGTTGAAGTCTCTGTGTTTGTGCCGGAGTCGGTGGGTTTAATAACTACATAAGGATCTTCCTTGTTGGAGGCTTTACTACATCCAATCAACAACAAGACATTCATTAGTGCCAGTAATATATTTGTTTTCACTATTCTTGAATTTTAAAGTTTGTTCATTATTATTTTCCCCTTGACAATGGTTGTTTGAACCGAAATTTGTTCGTCAAACACAACCACATCAGCATCTTTACCAATGGTAAGGGTACCTTTACAACCGTCAACTTTGCAAATACGGGCCGGTGTTGAAGTCATCATCTGCACGGCATGAAGCAAAGGCACTCCGGCCAGTTGAACCATGTTTCGTACACACCGGTCGGCTGTAGCCACACTGCCTGCAAAAGCTGTCCGGTCGGGTAATTTGGCGACACCGTCTTCCACAATGACTTTCAGCCCATCCCTCAGGCTACCCAGAATACTTTCACCTGGACTTAACCCGGCAGCACGCATCGAGTCGGTGATCAGGGCAATTCGTGCCGGACCAATCTGTTTGTAGATGAGTTGCAGCAAACTTGGGGGAAGATGGATGCCGTCGGCAATAATTTCGACGGTCAATTGATCGTACAGGTAAGCGCTTTCAATGACTCCGGCATAACGGAAAGCATTCTTCCGCATCACGCCCGACATTCCTGAATACAGATGGGTAAGGTGGCTAAATCCATTTTCCATCGCTTCGGCTACTTCTTCTGAAGTGGCGTCAGAATGTCCAATGGCCGCCAACATTCCTTTTTCGGTCAAAAAACGTCCGAATTCCATGACTCCGTTCACTTCAGGAGCAGCGCTCCAACGGGTAATATCCGGCGAATGACTAAGTATCGTTTCGTATTCATCCCGGTTGGGCATCCGGATGTAGCGTGGATCCTGCGCCCCGCGCTGGTTCATCGAAAAATACGGTCCTTCGAGGTGCAAACCCAGAAATTGAGCGCCATCCGAATTCAGCTTTTTCGCCTGACTGTACACCGAAAATGTATGCAGCAGGTCATCGGTTTCGGCTGTGAGCGTGGTTGGCACCATAGCTGTAGTTCCGTGCCGGGCATGAATTTTTGCTGCTTCCAGGAAAGCATCGATGGTTCCGTCCATGAAATCGTGACCGCCGCCGCCATGTGTGTGCATATCGATAAATCCGGGCGAAACATAGTTGTTCTGCGCATCAATCAGCTGCGCACCGGTGAAATCAATGTTCCCGTGGCAAATATCCACAATACGGCCATCTTCAATTAGCAGGGTCCCGTTTTCTACCATCCGGTATGGCGTGATTAGCCGTCCGTTAATTATTTTTATTCGTTCCATAATGCTTCTTTATTGCAATTGTTCCTTTAGCTGGCGTACCCGTCTCCAGTTTTTGATAGTATGCCCGTAGGCGGCAAAGAAAATCAGGTAGAGGTAGCAGGGAATCAAAACCAGGTAGGCCGTCCGTATGTTGAACCGGTCGGCAAGGTGGCCGTAAATCAGCGGGGTAACCGCGTTTCCACACAATCCCATAACCATGATTGACGAGCCCAGTTTGGTAAACTTTCCCAGTCCTTTAATGGCAAGGGGCCAGATGTTGGCGAAAATCAGCGAGTTGGGAAGTCCCAGCGCTACCAGGAACCAGATGGAAATGTCGGTGTGATGGCCAAAAATAACCACCGGTCCGCTGAATAAAACTACGCACATCGAAAGAGCCAATCCCAGCATAGTGCAGGTAATCAAAGCATTTCGTTGGTTGATGAACCTCGGAATTGTAATCACCCCAATGAAATAGCCGCACATGGTGGCTCCCAGCACATACGACGGGAATGTTTTGGCCTCCAGAAGATTCAGTCCCATTGTTTTGGCATAGCCAATGATGGTGTCGATGGCAATAATTTGCGAACCGACATGAAAGAAAATGGCCAGAGCACCCAGAATGAGGTGCGGGAACTGAAAGATACTGGTTTTCTCTGTTTCGCCATCAGCAATTTCCTCCTTGTTCGATTTCTCAGTATTGATCTCCGGAAGCGGCGAGAACCTGACCAGCAAGCCAACCAGCAGTAAGAGAGTGCCCAGAATGCTGTACGGGAAAATGACCCGCCGGATAAGCTCATCAAGCAATCCTGCCTTTTCGGTGGCGCTGAGTGTTCCGCTGTCAAGTGTTTTAAACAGTTCGTTGTCGGATACCTTCAGCACCACTGCTGCAAAAACCAACGGAGCAATAATGCCTGCCACTTTATTGCATATGCCCATGATGCTGATTCGCTGGGCGGCCCTGTCGATAGGACCGACAATTGTAATATAAGGATTAGCTGCTGTTTGAAGCAATGCTAGTCCGGTTCCGATTAAAAACAATCCGCCCAGGAAAATGGGATATGCGCGGCTCAGCGCTGCCGGAACAAACAAGAATGCCCCGGTAGCCATGGCAAAAAAACCAAGCATCATCCCTTTCTTGAACCCAACTTTTTCAAGCAGAAACGATGAGGGAACCGACATGAAAAAATAAGCGACGTAAAAGGCAAAAGCCACCAGGTACGACTGGAGGTTGGTCAACTCGCAGGCAATCTTGAAGTATGGAATCAGAATAGAATTGACCCAAGACACGAAGCCGAAGATGAAAAACATCAGGCCAATGATGCTGATGGAAATGACTGTTGACCAGTCTGTTTTCTGTTGTTTGCTTGTTCTGTTAAATGAGTTCTTCATAGTTCAGTATTATACCGGCATCACTTCTTCCCATTTTTCGCTTGTGGCCGAGCGTTCCAGCGCTTCGAGAATGGCAATTTCGGTCAGGATGCTCTGATGGCTGCGCGGTTCGACACGGGTGCGGAACATTTCAACAATATCGGTGTAAATCCTGATCGGGTCGGTTTCGGGAACGCGCGACTTCAGTTCTACCAGGCCGGTTTTGGTTTCCACGAAGGTTTCCCATCCGTAAGCCAGATTCTTAAAGATCAGCGTCGCATAAAGACCACTTTTGAATACCAGGCTGGCGCTTCCTTTTTTCCCGTCGCGGGTGATTTTAACGCGTTGAATGTCTTCGCCAAACATGACCATAAGCGGCTGCAGAAGGTGAACCCCATAAAAAAATACTCCACCGTAAGGCGAGTCCAAATCAAGTGGACCAAAGCGGACTACATGGTTAATCTCGCCCATGGCTTTCACCTGTTCTTTGATGTCGTAAGTGCAAACACTTTGGGCAATTGAGCTGAACGAAGTTACGGGAGTTCCCACTTCACGGGCCATTTCCAGAAACTTCTTTCCTTCATCGACACGGTAGCAGAAAGGCTTATCGACAAAAGTCGGGATGCCTGCCTTGACAAACGGAGTAGCCGCTTCGAGATGATATTTGGCATGACGGTGGTCAACTATGAGCGCATCGATTTTGCCAAGCATTTCTTCCTGTTCCTTTACAATGTTGGGGATTTTCCCGGCTTCGGCTGTTTTGCGGGCAAACTCGTCGGTTTCGCCCCAGATGTGGGTCAACTCAACTCCGGGAAATTTATGGTCGATGTTGAACATCTTTCCGAAGTTCACCGAATGGGAGTTTTCGGCGCCAATAATGCCAACCCGAATCGGTTTCAATTTCTTTTCAGGATCGGCAATCGTTGCAGAAGCAATGCCTGGTGTGGCAAAGGCGATGGTCGACAGGGCTGCCCCTGTGCCTATGGTTTTTATGAATGATCGTCTTGTGTTCATTATTAAAATGTTATGGGTTTCAAGTTTAAAGTTTCAGGTCTCAGGTTTTCAATCGTTAACCTCAACCCCAGTCATTCGATCACCTGGAACGCTATTCGCGTTGCACCTCTTTAAGGAGGCTGACTAAAAAGGCATTAAACCACAAAGTACACCAAGTTTTCACGAAGTTACACAAAGATTAATATATTAATAATTAAATACTTAGTGATACTTGGTATAACCACTTTGTGTTCTTTGTGGTTAGTTTTCTTTCTTTTGGGACAGCCTCTTTAGGGGAGGCCGTTTTCTACATCTTCATTTCCCAGCCTTTTTCGTAGCTGCGCGACCAGTATTTCAGGGCATCTTTGTTATTCAGTATATGCCCGTTTGACGGATCGATTTCGAGCGAATGACCTACTCGCTGGGCAATGTTTCCGAGCTGAACCAGCAGTGTACTGCGATGTCCCGAATGAATGTCGGCATGAAGCGTTCCCTGTCCATAAATGTTGTCGAAGAAATTCTGAACATGAATGCCGTCGAGGCTTCCTGAAGGGTTGGCCAGGTTTCGGGCATCAATCTGTTGGACCGGTTTTACTTCTTTAACAACCTTATTGTCAAGCGAATATATAACATATCCATTGCCACCATCCATAAACATACTACCTTTTTCGCCGTAGAATGTAACCCCGACCGAGCATCCTTCCACATAACGGCCATTACAGCTGCGGCCTTCCCATGTCATTGAAACACCTTCTTTGAAATCGAGGCTGATTACCTGGGTATCGGGAGTCTCCCAGTCGTCTTTGCAGAAGAACCTTCCCCCGTTCGAACTTACGCGAACAGGAAAATCGACACCCATTCCCCAACGCAGCAGATCGATCATGTGGGTTCCGTTATTTAGCGCTTCACCTGTTCCCCAGTGCCAACGCCAGTGCCAGTTATAATGAACAATGTTATCCTTGTACGCACGTCGTGGCGCGGGTCCCTGCCACAAATTCCAATCGAGCCAATCGGGTACGGCAACTTCCTTCCCGATGCCAATGGATGGCCGGTTATTGGTGTACCAGCCTTTACCAAAATATACACGGCCAATTACGCCGTCTTTCAACTCCTGAATACCCTGGATTACATTGGGGTACGAACGGCGCTGGTTTCCCATCTGGATGGTTTTCCCGTAACGGGCTGATGCTTTTTCCAGTATTTCGCCTTCGTTGGGATTGTGGCTGCAAGGTTTTTCAACATAAACATGCTTTCCTGCCTGGATAGCCAAAAGTGCAGCCGGGGCGTGCCAATGGTCGGGTGCGGCAATTACCATCGCATCAATATCTTTGCTTTCGAGCGATTTTCTAAAATCTCCGAATGCCGTGGTTTGAATACCTTGTTGAACCCCTTCGAGCATTTTGCGGCATTTGTCGATGGCACGGCTGTCAACGTCGCAAACATGGAGCACATCGCAATTGGTTTGTTCGGCAAAGGTTTGTGCAAGTGCATTTCCCCGCGAATTGACCCCCATCATCGAAACACGTATCATTTCGTTGGCTCCTGCGATTCTGCTATAACTCTTAGCGCTAAAAGCTGGTAAAACTCCACCAACGGCAAGCGCGACCGAACCTGCCAGGGTTTTCTTGATAAAGTCTCTTCTTGAATTTTCCATATCGTTTGATTGTCTGTTGGTTTATAATCAAGTTTTGGGGAAAAATAACGTAAAATGAGGCTGTCTTAAAAGCAACAACGAAGTTGTCAGACAGCCTCATTTAAATGATTAAAGTTAGCAAGTTAAAGCCAGAATTTCAACTCAACCGACGCGTCCATCGTTTGTCCCGATACCGTGTAGGTATAATAGAGTTTATAGGTACCTGTATTACATTGATATACATCACTAAAATTACCAGTATAAACACTTGTTTTTCCAGAGGTATTGGCAATGTTAAAGGCTTCGGAGCCAGCAGCCCCGGTAATTTGCACCTGCCCGTTTTGTACTTTAAGCAACAGGCTCATGCCTGCAATGGCTCCTTTAACCTGGATGGTATTGGCATCTACCGATGTTGAAGTAATGACTTCATCGATTTTTGCCAGGTTGGTATCGGTTGTTCCCGATAGCACAGTTTGTCCATAGGCTTTGTATTTGGCTTCATACACATTTCGGAAACGGGTAAACTGTAAAATCGCCAGTTTTTCGCTGTCGCTGATTGTTACCTCCGGATCAACGCTTGTGATGCTGATTGGCAGGAAGTATTTCCTGTTCGTGAATCCGGTATCAATGTTTTTAAGCTGAATAGGGAAATAAGCCCGTTCTTCACCTTTTCCCAAGCTGACGGTGCTTTGGGGAAGCGAATAGTAACTTGCCGGAAGTATTTCGTAGTCGGTGTTTTGTGCGATAAAACTGGCTGCCGCAGCTTGATCGATAGCCAGAGTAACCGAAAGGCTTTTGGGTTGGTTTAACCCGGCATGGTAAACGCCCAGGTTAAAAACCGATTCGCCAAGCAGTGCTGTTTGGGTTGTGTTGCCCGATTGGGGCAGGTAAACCGTACTCGGATAATCGACCGAATCTATGCCTTTTTCGCATGAAACAAACAATCCGGCTAAAAGTAAAGCTATCAGGTATATTGTGTGTTTTTTTCTCATGTCATTTTTTTTAAGTTCGTTAAAATAGACTACCACCATGGGTTTTGTACAAGTCCTTTCCCTTTTTCGACCTCGGATTGAGGGATGGGGAAGAGGTACATTTTTTTCTCGAAAACACGGGTTTCGAAAGCGGTACGGGTATAGAACCCGGTGTAAGCAAAACTATTTGTTGCTGTTGCGCCACCGTTTATGTTCATGCCCCAGAAACGCCCACCTTCTCCGTATTTGCGATAAACATCATTGTCATCGCCAGTATCCGGGGTATGAGCTAACCACCTGCGTCGTGTTGTAAAATAACGGTCGGTCTCGAAACACAGCTCGATCTGGCGTTCGCGAAGGATGAATTCACGTTGTTGTTCCTTGTTTCCTTTGATTCCCGGGTAAACTTCAAATATTCCGGGGATTCCGGCTCTTTCGCGTATCATGTTCCAGTATTTGGCAATATCGGCGTTGCCAGGGTCGTATTCGTTCAATGCTTCAATGTAATTCAACAATACTTTAGCGTACCTGACGAAAATTTCACAATGAGGAGTCGAATAGGTGCGGTCTCTCATGTTGGCCTGCGGGTCAACATTTTTCAGTGCCAGATACCCCGTCCTGGGAAAGAATGTATAGGAACCTGAAGAGCGCGAAATTCCACCATAGTACAGCTCAACACGGCCATATCCGTCTTGTTGCTTGGCGGCTGTTGTGTTCGACGAATAGTAGTTGCGTTTTACTACGTCGTCGGTCAGTTGAGGGATGACCCGCTTGTTGTACAAAATGCTGGCATAGAAACGAGGCTCGCGGTTGGCATACATACTCCAGTCGCCCGGCCAGTGGCCCCAGGCGTCGCCACTGCGGATCGCTGCAATCATTTTCACCCGGTCGGTGGTGAGGTTCAGGTTTTGAGGGTTCCAATTGCTGCCACCATCGGTGGTAAACCCGGTTTCAACGTAGCCCGATTGCGGGTCGTCAATCGTACGTCCGTTTTTCATGTAAAAGGCATCGACAATGCGTTGGGTAGGGCCAACGCCGCCCAGATTGTTCGGCCCGGGAGAGCAGTGTACCGACCAACCTTCCTGTCCTGCCAGCGCCTGCGAACGGCCAAAGATAATTTCGCAGTTCCAGTTTTTCAGTATGGCATCGCGAACCGATTTGTAGGGGTTAAATACCGTACCATCGCCGTTTTCGTTGTTTTTGTAGAGTTTCACCCCAGCCGGGGTCGATAGGTTGATAACCTCCAGGGCAGCGGCGGCGGCTTTCTTCCATTTGTTTTCGTCGTAGGTGGTGCTGGCCAGTAGTTTTCCATCCTTATTTTTGAAATCAGCATACTCGGTATTCCCGTTCCATTGCGGACTGGCAGCCAATAGCAATGCTTCGGCTTTAATGGCTTTACAGGTAACTTTGGTAGGCTTGCCCAGCCAAACTTTGTTGTCGTTCCAAGTGAGCGGGAGCCCGGTTTCGGCTTCGTCCATCATCTGGCATATGTAGGTAACACATTCATCGAGCGGAGCACGGGTGTAGGTGTTCCAGTCTTCGGCAACTTGCGTGACTTGTTTGATTAAAACAGCCGGCCCGTATTGCCTGATGATGTACCAATAATAGAACCCACGCAGGAACTTGGCTTCGGCCTTGTACTGGGTTTTTAAGTTGTCGCTTATCTCGGGGCATCGATCTACGTTATTCTCGAAAATGAATGATGCGCGTATAGCCCTATAGTAATCATCCCATTTTACATAGAAATTTGTTGCCGGGTTCCAGTTTCCCAGGTTGATGTTGTAGGTAGGATAAGCATTCCAGGTCAGGTCAATCTCGTCGGAACAGCCCACCCAGGGATCGTTTTGGTGAAGGCTCGCCGCCGGTATCTGTGAATACACGTTGTATAGGTATCTTTCGGTATCGGTACGCGACGACCAGATCATTTCATCGGTTTTCATGTCATCGGGCTGTTTTTCCAGGTAATCGCACCCTGTAAACGAAACAGTGGTAAGTAATAGTAACCCGATATATAATAATTTGTTTTTCATACTATAATAATTTGTTTTTAATGGTAGTATGGAACTCCATGTTGCAGAAAATTATTATCATACTCTTGGGTGTTGTGAAGCAACATGTTCGTTTCATAGATTTAAGTTTTAAAAGTTAGCCCTGATGCCCAAATTCATTTTTCGAGCCAGGGGATAATTTCCGCCATCGTTGTCGCCGGTTTCGGGGTCCCACATTTTCCATTTCGAGAATACGAGGGCATTGTTTACATGAACATAAACACGCAGCCCTTTAATGTGTAATTTTTCGACCAAAGGTTTGCCAAACGATTTTCCAATCTCGACATCGGCCAACCTCAGGAAACTTCCGTTGTATATATTTCTGGTCGAAGCCTGCCAGTTGTTCGATGACGTGCCATTATACAAGCGTGGGTACTGGGCGTCCTGGTTCGGGTTATCAACCGTCCAGCGGTCTAAGGCTTCCTCGAAAAGGTTACCTTTGCCAACGCCTTGACGGAACGGAACATAAGATCCGCCAAGCTCGTACGAGACACGTGACTGACCACGGAAGAACAATCCCAGGTCGAACCCTTTGTAATCGATTTGTAAGCCAAACCCGTAAATAATTTCGGGGATTTTAGAATATCCAATCGGCACCTCGTCATCAATCGTTACCTGACCATCGCCATTAATATCCTTGTATTTTACATCGCCGGGGCGGTATTCGCCAAATTTTTGAACGGGGCTGTTTTTTATATCCTCATCGCTTTCGAAGTAGCCAAGAGCAACCAACCCAAATTGCTGGTTGTATTTTTGCCCGGTTTGCCTACGGTATTCGTAAGTTTTCTGAGGTTCGTCCATCTCGGTTATCTTGTCGCGGCAGTAGGTGAGGTTACCATACAGTTTTATGCCCCCGTTTTCGTAACGTTTGTTGAATTCAATTGTGCCATCAAATCCTCTGTTAATCATCTTTCCAATGTTTGCAAAAGGAGCAAGAATTTTACCATTAGCATCGGGCAACGACTGCCCCGAAAAATCGGGCAGCGATTTACGTTGAACAAGAATATCGGTACGGCTTTCGTGGAAATAGTCGGCTTCGACCGAGAACATATTGTTGAACATTTTCATTTCGATGCCAATATTCTTTTTGAAGCCTTTTTCCCAGGTCAGGTTGGTTACCCCAATACGGTTCTCGCCTGTTCCCGAATAAGTGGTGCCAGTTTGTCCAAAGATGTAGCCTCCCAGCCCGTTGCCGTAAACTGTTAGGTAGCCATAACGTTCATCGTTTGGAAGAGCCTCGGCGCCAACCAATCCGGCCGATCCTTTTATTTTTAGGATGTTAACCGTGTTTTTCAATGGTTCCCAGAATTTTTCGTTCGAGATAAGCCAGCCACCCGCGAAGGCAGGAAATAAACCAAAACGTTTTCCTTTCGGGAAGTTTTCCGAACCGTTGTACCCCACGTTAAATTCGGCCATGTAGCGGTCGTCGTAGGCATAAGTTGCCCTAAACGCCATTCCTTGTTTGCGGTAGGGAAGCGATAATATTGAAGTAGCAGCAAAACCGTTGACATAATCCCTCTGGTAATACATTAACATCGACCCAATACGGTGCTTCCCGTCAAATATGTGGTCGTAAATCAACTGAACTTTTAATTCTTTGGCCCGGTTGGTTTTAACTTCTTTCTCGTATCCTAACGATTCAGCCCCTTTTTCAGCTTCTTTTATTTGCAATTCACCGGTCGTGTCATCGCGTCCCTGTACCCCGTACGTTGTAGAAAATTTACGGCGCTTAATTTCGGTCTGGCTGAACGCATCGAACGAGTAAGAGGCCTTCAGTTGCAAGCCATCGAGTATCTTCTTCAGGTCCTGGGTAATAATTAACTGGCTCATTACCGTATTCTGGAATCTGGTATTATACCCCGATCCCATCAAACGTTCAGCCGGGTTCTTTTCGCCAACCTGGGTGGGGGCGCCCCAGCCATATTTGTAAGTCCCGTCATCGAGTTTGTTAATTGGGACACGAACAGGGCAGGAGAGAGGTGTGGAAAGGTTGGCCCAGTAAAACAGTTCTTCGGCTGGCGAATAGTACTGGCTGTTTATCGTGTTTCCCAATCCCGGGGTGTACAAATCGGACAGGTGACCGCCTATCTCGATATCCATCGTCAGTGTTTTGTTCAATGTAACGTCAACGTTCGAACGGAAATTATAGCGTTTCAGGTTGATGTTCGAGTCGTAATTGTTTAACGAGCTGTTTTTTAGATTGCCCAATTCGTTGAGGTACCCAAATGAAACAAAATAGCGGGCAACCTCGCCCCCACCGCGTATGTTAATGGTTGTTTGCGCGTTACTGCCGTATTTTTTGAATGTTTCGTTAAACCAGTTGACGTTAGGATAAAGGTATGGGTCGGTTCCCAGGCGCGTGTTTTCGATATACTCCTGTGAATAGTTTTCCCTGCCGAGTGCTTCGTTATACAACATGGCATAATCCGGGCCATCGAGATACTTGGGCATACGGGGAAGGTCGGAAATACCGTATTCCATTTTAAGTTCGACCGATGGTTTTTGGGCTTTCCCTTTTCGTGTAGTTACAAGAACAACCCCGTTGGCTGCACGTACCCCGTAAACTGCGGTAGCCGAAGCGTCTTTCAATATAGATACCGATTCGATTTCCTCAACCGATATGTCGGTCATGCTCCGTTCAACACCGTCAACAAGGATAAGAGGCTTGTTATTCGACCCGAATGTCGAAATGCCCCGGATCCAAAAACTGGCATCGTCGTTACCCGGTTCGCCGCTGCGCTGCACAACAACCGCACCCGACATACGGCCCGACAGCGCGTTGGTCAAAGAACGTGAAGGCACTTTCAGGTCGTTTACAGCAATGGTCGATATTGACCCGATTACGCTGGCTTTGCGCTGTTTTCCCATACCAACAACAACGGCTTCGTCAAGTACCGTAACATCTTCCTTGAGAACCACATCAATGGCTGTTTTTTTTTCTACAACCACCTCCTGTTCTTTGTAACCAATAAAGGAGAACCTCAGGACATCTCCCTCTTTTACATCGAGGACATAATAGCCTGATGCATCGGTGATGTTACCTGTTGTTGTCCCCTTGATACTTACACTGGCACCGGGAAGTGGAACTCCCTGTTCATCAATAACTTTCCCTTTAATTGTTTTTTTTGTCGGTTGCTGAACCGGTTCAGGAAACTGTTGGTTTATCTGCTCTCGCTTTTCCACTTTCCCGATAATGATTTGCCTGTCTTTGATAGTAAACACATTATCGGTTCCGGAGAACAACTGCTCAAGCACGTCAACTACATTTCCATTCTCAGCGCTGATGTTTACTTTCCGGGCCAGATCAATCTGCTGATCCTGATAAAAAAAGATAAACTCGCTTTGATCCTCAATGGCTTTAATTACGTCCATTACCTTGGTGTTGGTAACATGAATCGAAAGTTTCTTGTTTTGGGCATAACTTTCAACGCTGAATACCAGGCTTGAACTTAACAAGATCAGAAGCAATGTAATTCGCATGATCAATAAGATTTTACGAAGGCAAAAAGAAATGCCTCCTCCATTAAAATTTTTATTCATAAATTTGGAAGATTTTAATTGTTATTTGACCTTTTAGGTCACGTTAAACTCATTTTAAGCCGGGGTCTGTTTGGTCGCACATCCCGGTTTTTCTTTTACCAAATTGTAGGTCAGGCTTTTTAAATCATAGGCAGTTAGTTTATTATAAATTGTCCATTATCTTCGGTCACTTTTACCTGCGAGGCAAACGAAATATTCTCGAGCACATCTCTAATGTTTCCCCTTAAATCAAGCTTTCCTGAAAAGGTGATTTTGTCGAGTTTTTCGTTGGTAATGATTCGCTGGTCATAGTATCGTTCAAGTTTTTTAAATACAGCCGTGGTTGGCTCATTCTCAAACAGCAGGTACCCGTTTATCCACGATGCATACAGATTAACATCAACCTGATCTTTCCTTATGGTTTCATTTTTTTTATCATAGACCAATCTTTCTCCCGGACATAAATCGACAGTTTCTGCCAGAAATGTATTTTTTCCAGCACTTACTTTTCCTTCGAGCAAAACCGTTTGGGTGGTCTGATCTTCTTTATAGGCTGAAACATTAAATTTGGTACCTAAAACCCTGATTTTAAAATCGGAGGTAATTACATAGAAGGGTTTTGTTTTATCAGGGGCAACATCAAAGAAGGCTTCTCCACTCAAATAGACTTTTCTTATTTTTTTATTAAATTGCTGAGGATAAGAGAGCTGACTGCCAGAATTAAGCCAGATGTGTGTGCCGTCGGCTAATGTAATCTCCGAGCGTTTCCCATATGGAATAATTACCTGATTTAATCCCGGAGTGTTATTTGTTTTCTCCTGGGGTACAACATTGACGGTGTCGTTGTTGATAGCTATTTTACCTGAGGCCGTTTGTTTGATAATCGTTTTTTCAGTTTCAAACTCCCTGACTGAACCATTCGACAGAATTACCTTCCCTTTCTGGGGAGAGTTGAGCGATGCTTCTACCGGAAACGAATCATTTGTTTTAACTGATAACCAAAGTGTTGTGCCTATTGTCAATAAAAAAGCAACCGTAGCGGCGTATTTTAGGGTTAAGTTAATAACCTTGCGGCGGGTATTGCGCTGGTAGTTGATCTTTCTGAATATCTGATTCAGCTTTTCTTCAGGAATCTCAGGTTCGATTGGTTTCAGTGAGTTTATTATTAAGGCAGCTTCTTTAATTAAATCTGCCTTTTCAGGATGAGACGTTTGAAATGACATCCAGAATAAGTCTTCCGCTGCATTAGGAAATAAAACCCAATGTGCAAATTCCTTGTCGAGTACAAAGTCCTCGGTAGTGTACGATTCGTAATTTCTCTGCTCCATTTTTTGGATCGTTGAGTTTATTATATAAAGGCATCGTTTTTAAAAACATCATCAGTATTTTAAATAAAATTAATAATTAAGCCATATTTATTAATTTAATTTCGAATCAAGGAAAGTTGCCGATTCACCAATTGCCTGATAAACCGCTGGATGTCAATCTGTTCTGAATTAATTGATTTATCTTCCTGGAACAGATAATATTTGGATCTACTCTTTTGCCTGTTTTCTTAAAAAGAATAAAAGAGAAATATTTTGTGTCGGAGACTGAAGAGTGCCTCGCAAACTCTTGATTGTCCGGTACATCAGGTTCCGGCACGATTCAACACTCATATCCATTATTTCCGATATCATTTCGTATTCAAATTCTTCCGTAAACCTTAAGTATATGGCTTCTTTTTGCCTGGAGGTCAGAGTATCGATGGCTTTCTTCAGTAGCTGCAATTTTTGAGATGCATTTTCCTCCAATATAATGTCGTGCTCAATCGAATAGGTGATTTCAAAAATAAACTGCTGTTCGTCTTTATCTAAATCGTACCGCTTCTCTTTATTAATTTGTCTGAATAATTTTCTTTTGAAAGATTTAATAAGGTAGAACTGAATATTACTGGTATCACCGAGGTTCTTTCGGCTTTTAACAAGATCAGAAAACAAATCCTGAATTGAATCTTCGACAAGGGATGAATTGGATGTAAATTTTAGACCATAGCTATAGAGACTTTTTGAAAACCTGGAGTAAATCAGCGAAAAGGCGTAATCGTCCCCATTTTTAAAATCATTCCAAAGCTCTGCATCTCTGTGGTTTACCATTTTCGTAAAACTATATTACCATTCTCCCTAAAGTCAAACAATATTACAAATTAATTTTTTTCTAAATGTTAGCCGATCTAATGATGAGTTACAGTTTTTGCCTGGATTTGTGTGCCCTAAAACGATGGATCAATTATCAGATCGTTTCTCCTGACCGGGGTTTGGCTCTGCTCCAATAACAGCTTTGGCCGGTTTTGCCTGATGGGAATAAGCTGTAAATTTTTCGCTCCCGGTTACAATCGTTGGTTAAAAGAGTATCGGAATCTGTTTAGAGATATCCTAAACACGCACTATTCACTGAAATTTAAAATATTGAACAATAAAATAATTTACTGAACAATTTCGCGAGTTATTGATGTTGAAATAGATTAATTGAAAGAAATACAGCGCATCATAACGGTTAGTTCAAACCTGGCACTGCCAAATACATGTAGCTAATTATCAAACATTTAAATACACAGTCTGACGATCTAGCTTTTTGCAATTATTCCATGAAATAAAATATTCAGCATTTCGTCTATCGAGCGTTGAATTTCTTCATCCGAAAGATTCTTCTGAATCAACGGAACTTCAAATCCTTGCAGTAAAGTTACTATTGTCCGGGCTGTTAACTCTGGATTCTGGATTTTGTAAACTCCCTTTTCAATTCCTTCAAGCAAAAGATTCTTAACAAAAGTAACTTCCGAATCGAGGTGCTTAATTCGAAGAGTATTAATGAAATACAGATTATCGAGCAAATCGTTTTTGATGGCCTCGTAGTAGTTATCCACTTTTTTAAATGAAAGTAACCTTACGAAAATATAAGTTCTCAGTTTCTCCCGGGAGTCGGATACGGCAGCAACCTGTTCATCAATGGTTTGGTTCCTGATTTCAGATTCCGCTTCGATAACTGCCTTGAAAATTTCGTCTTTACTTTTGAAATAGTAATAAATGGTGCTTTTCCCCTTTCGGGCTTCTTTGGCAATGTCATCTAACGCCGTTTTTTTGAACCCATAACGCATAAAAACCTGGCGTGCAGCCTGAATAAGATGCTCACGAACCTCATCTTTACCTGTATTTTGCTGATCGTTTTCCATTTTAGCAGAAATTTAGCACTAAGATAATTCTAGTTTTTTATTATTCAAACGCCTGGAATGATTTGTATTTTTGGTCGAATCGATTCAATTTGCTGAAGCTGATTTTATTTCAGTTTGATTTGTATTTTTGAGCCATCAAACCTCGAACCTAATGAAACACCATCCAATTTCACTTACCAGCCTGGCATTACTTTGTGCGATGGGTCTTTCGGCCCGGCAAAAGCCGAATATTGTTTACATCCTTGCCGACGATTTAGGATACGGCGACCTGAGTTGCTACGGACAAAAGCGCTTTCAAACGCCGAATATCGATAAGCTGACCGGGCAGGGGATGATGTTTACCCAACATTATTCGGGTTGCCCGGTTTGCGCACCTTCGCGTTCATCGTTAATGACCGGTTTAACTACCGGCCACACTCCTATTCGCGGTAATAAATCGTGGAAGGACGAAGGGCAATATCCGCTGCCTGCGCAATCGTTTACCATTGCCGAAATGTTGAAAAGCGCCGGATATGTCACGGGAGCTTTCGGCAAATGGGGATTGGGCTCACCAGCTTCCGAAGGAGATCCAAACAACCAGGGATTCGATCAATTTTACGGATACAATTGCCAAAGCCTGGCACACAATTATTACCCCGATCATTTGTGGAACAACCAAACAAAGGTGATTTTGAAAGGTAATTCAGGAACTCAGTCAACCGAATATGCGCCAACGCTCATTCATCAAAAAGCGCTTCAGTTTATTGATGAAAATAAGGATAAGCCTTTTTTCCTGTTTTATCCTACCACCATTCCTCACGCTGAATTAGTTGTTCCTGAAGAAAACATGAAAGAATTCCGTGGAAAATTACTCCCTGAGAAAGCATACAAGGGCGCCGAGCCCGGATCGCCCAATTACCGGAAAGGGCCATACGGGAGCCAGCCCGAAGTTCATGCTGCTTTTGCTGCTATGATAACGTTGCTCGACAGGCAGGTGGGCGAAATTGTTGACAAACTGAAAAAACTGGGGCTCGAAAAAAATACGATCATCATTTTCTCGTCGGATAATGGCCCGCATATCGAAGGTGGTGCCGATCCTGAATATTTCGACAGCAATGGTCCGCTAAAAGGCTACAAGCGCGACTTGTACGAAGGCGGAATGCGCGAACCGATGATTGTTTCTTGGCCAGGAACTGTTGATCCCGGAACCAAATCCGACCTGATTTCGGCTTTCTGGGACATTATGCCGACTTTTGCCGAAATTGCCGGAGTAAAGGCTCCCGAAAACATCGATGGAATATCTTTTCTCCCAACGCTTTTAGGGAAATCAGGGCAGAAACAACACACCAGCATGTATTGGGAATTCCACGAAAACAATAGTCGTCAGGCTGTTCGCATGGGCGATTGGAAGTTGGTTCGTTACAATGTAGCCATTCCTGAAAAAATAACCACGGAATTGTACAACCTGAAAACTGATTTGGGTGAAACGAACAATATTGCAGCACAAAACCCACAGATAGTAGACAAAATGCTCCGGATTATGGAGCAATCAAGAGTTCCGTCGCCGATCTTTAATTTCGGAAAAGAAAATCTTGATGTAAAAGAGAAATGAATTCTGTATGGAAAAACTATCGAATATTGAATTTAATCGCCTAATAATGGGTGGGAAACTTAGGTTTGTTGATTGCGAATTTTCAGAGGATATATATATGGATAACATATATTTAGAGAGCAGATTCACTTTTCGAAATTGTAAATTTTCAACTATTTCCATTAATACAGATGTCAAAGAGTTTAGAGTAACCAATTGCGAATTCGAGGAGATAGAGATTAATGGTAATGTTGATTTTCTTTATTTTCAAAAAACTGTTTCTCCAAAGGGGAGAGTAAAAGTTGGAGAGGCTAAGATCAAAAGTATCAACATTTCTAATTGTTCACTAAACGAACTAATATTTGGCGAAATGCCCAAAGTGCAATGTAATGATGTTCGATTCTCAAATCTTATCGCAAATAAAATATCATTGTTTGGAGAGTTCAAAGATATAAAATTTTACAATGGCAACGATATTGGGGAGCTTTCAATGGGAGGCAGCTTTAATTCTCTAATAATCGTTTACAGCCCCAAGAATGAAGGTTTATGCAGTAAATTTGGGAACCTAATGTTTCTTAACAATCAAGAAAAATGTAATGTTCTGATTAATGGCGCTCATATTTCTAGTCTTTCTGTGATTGGGTTATATGTAGATACTTATCTTGATATTACTGACCTTTCCTGTGAAACATTCAGCATGGAAGGCAATTTAGGTCCTAATGGCTCTGTTAAGTTAAAATCCTGTAATGAGATAGATTCCATATCTTTCAAATCTGTAAATCTTTCAAATCTTGAGATATTTAACTCTGATTTCTCACAAACTAAATTTGTATCAGATCAGAGCATCTTCGAAAAGATAAAATGGCAGTCGGTTGAATGGGCTGAAAACTTGAATTTCTATTCGGACCCAACAGAAACTAGCGGGCTAAAAGATTCTTTTAGACGTGATACATTAAGAATGTTAAAGTTAAGTGCCCAAAATCAACAGGACATCATTGGATACATAAAATTTCATGCACTTGAGCAACAAGCGTATAAGATTCAAATTCGAAATAAAAAGTGGTATCATGAAGACCGAGTTTTACTCTTTTTGAATTTTATTTCAAACAATCACGGCTTAAGCTGGAAAAGAGGCATTTTTTTTACCGTTTGTGTTGGCTCACTTTTTTTCCTTCTAAGTGTCCTTTTTTTAAGTAACCCGTACTTCAAATTAGGATGGACGAACTGGTCAGACTTGTGGAATGTAGCCGGAATAACTATTAAACTTTTTTCTCAATCATTATATGCTGCGCACAGCTTCGACTATCTAAATGATTTCAATCCGAAAGGCATCGTTTTTCTATTTGATCTAATTGGACGTATTTTTCTAGCCTATGGATATTACCAAACTGTTTCGGCTTTCCGAAAGTTCAGTAAGAAATAGCTTTTATTGATTTCTCTTTTCTTCCACCCAGTAATAAATAATCGGCAAAACCAGCAAAGTCAGAAAAGTGGATGTAATTAACCCGCCAATAACTACCGTTGCCAGTGGTCGTTGCACTTCGGAGCCGGGGCCCGAGTTGAAAGCCATCGGGATAAAACCGAGGCTGGCTACCAGCGCCGTCATCAAAACCGGGCGCAAGCGATCGGTAGCGCCGTGAATGATGGTTTGCCGCAAAGAACCACCTTCTTTCCGCAGTTCGTTCAAGTGATCGAGCAACACGATGCCGTTGAGCACCGCCACCCCAAACAAAGCAACAAAACCAATGCTTGCCGAAACCGACAGGTACATCCCGCGAAGCCACAATAGGAAAATTCCGCCGGAAAGGGCGAAAGGCAGGTTTATCAGGATCATCACCGCGTAACGCATTTTACCGAAATTGAGGTACAGCAAGCCAATGATGATGAAAAGCGACAGCGGGACGACGAGCAAAAGGTGGTTCATCGCGCGTTTCTGGTTCTCGAAGGTCCCGCCATATTCGAGGAAATAACCGGATGGAACATGGCCTTTTTCGCCAATCTCCTTCTGCAGTTGCGCCACATAAGTGCCCATGTCGATATTCTTAATGTTGATGCCCACGATAAGCCTGCGCCAGCCATTTTCACGCTGAATTTCGCGCGGGCCTTCCTGCGCCACAATGCGGCTCACCCGCTTAATCGGGATAAACTCGCCATTGGGCAGAGGTACGGGTATCTCCTGAATTTTCTGCAACTCGGAGCGAAAATCGTACGGGTAGCGCACCTGAATATCGAATCGCCGCTGGCCTTCGTACACCTGACCAGCCACCTGTCCGCCAATTCCGGCTTCAATCACCGCCTGAACATCGTTCACGTTCAGGGCAAACGAAGCCAGCGCTTCCCGGTCAATCTCGATGGTCAGGTAAGGCTGACCAACCGGCTGTTCTACGAAGAAGTTGGCCGTTCCATTCATGCCCGAAACAATGGTAGAAATGTTCTCACCAATCTTGTTAAGTTGATCCAAATCTTCGCCGTAAATTTTCACGGCAAGGTCCGATTTTACACCGCTGGTCAGCTCATCCACGCGCATGGCAATGGGCTGTGTAAAGTTGTAAGCCAGTCCGGGCTCGGTTTTCAGGTAGGGTTCAATCTGGGCAATAATGTCTTCTTTGGTCATGTCCTTTCGCCACTCTTTGGTCGGCTTCAGCACAATCCACACGTCGGTTTGGTGCACGCCCATCCAGTCGTTGGCCAGGTCGGAGCGGCCGGTCTTGGGTACTACGGTTTTAATTTCGGGAATATTTTGAACCAGTTTTCCGGCCAGCCAGTTGGCATTGTCCATCGATTCTTTCAAGGTAACTGATGGCATTCGAACCTGTTCCACCAAGATAGAACCTTCGTCCAATTCAGGAAGGAACTCGGTGCCCAAACGGCTCATAATAATCATCGAAACAACAAAAATTCCTCCTGCCGCAAGCATAACAAACCAGCGTTTGGTGAGGTATTTTTCCAAGCCTGCCTGATAGCGTGGGCGCAGCCAGTCAATCAGGAAGTTGCGGCGCATTTTAACGCCTTTGTGAAAAATGATCGATGAAATGGCTGGAACAAAAATCAAAGCCAAAAGCAGCGAACCCAGCACCGCCGCCGCAACGGTGATGGCCATTGGCCGATACAGGATGCCTTCCATTCCGCTGAACGTCATTATCGGCACATACACCATCAGGATAATCAGTACCCCGAAAAAGATAGGCCGAACCACTTGCTTCGCTGCCGAAATGATCTGGTCGTCGGTGTTTTCATCCTTGCGGTGTTGCAGGCGGTGAACGATGTTTTCGACCATCACCACCGAGCCGTCAACCACCATCCCGAAGTCGATGGCACCTAAACTCATCAGGTTGGCTGCCAGCCCAAATTCGCGCATACCGATAAAGGCGAAAAGCATTGAAAACGGGATCACCATGGCCACAATGAGCGCTCCTGAAATTTCGCCGAGCAAGAGCAATAAAACCACAATTACCAGGAACCCGCCCTCCACCAAATTGGTCGAAATGGTGGCCGTGGTGCGGTCGATCAGGTCGGACTGATCGTAAAATTTCTCGATGTGCACACCTTCAGGCAACGATTTGTTGATTTCCTGAATTTTTTGCTCGATGCCCGCAATTACTTCGCGGCCATTTCCTCCACGCAACATCATCACAATTCCGCTTACAATTTCGCCCTTGCCGTCCTGTGTCACGCCGCCCTGACGAATTTGCGTGCCAATCGACACATCGGCCACATCTTTAATGAAAACCGGCTTGTTATTGATATTGCGGATGATGATGTTACGAATATCCTCGGCTTTGTTGATTTGCCCGTAGCCGCGAATGATGTACTGCTCGCGGTTGTGTTCCAAATAATTTCCACCCGAAACGCTGTTGTTATTGGCAATAGCTTCGGTAATTTCCTTGATGCCGATTCCGTAGGTGCGAATTTTTTCAGGAGAAATGATAACCTCGTATTGCTTGACAAATCCGCCAAACGAGTTGATTTCGGTAACGCCTTTCACCACTTTCAGCTGCGGGGCAATCAGCCAGTCCTGAATTTCGCGCAGCTCGGTGAGCGACTTGTTTTCGCCCCGAACGGCATACTGGTAAATCTCGCCCAAGGCCGTTGAAATAGGCCCCAGTTGCGGCGCCGAAACATCCTGCGGCAAATCCGACGAGATGGACTGCAAGCGCTGACTCACCATCTGTCGGGCAAAATAAATGTCGGTGTCTTCCTCGAATTCGATGGTTACCGCTGACAGTGCAAATTGCGAAGTAGAGCGCACCTGTTTCACGCCAGGAAGCCCGTTCATGGCCGTTTCGATGGGGTAACTTACCAGTTTCTCAACGTCGAATGGCGAATATCTGCCAGCCTTAGTGATCACCAAAACCTGAACCGGTGTAACGTCGGGAAGGGAATTGATGGGCAACTGAATAAGCGAGAAATAGCCTCCCACAGCCATTAGCACGACCAGCGACAAGGCAACAAATTTTTGCCGGACACTGAAAGATATGATTTGATTAAGCATGGGTTTTCGGTTTGGTTTTTTAGTGTTTGTAGTTAAACGACAAATCGTCAAATGGCCTGTAAGGCCAATATCTAATAGCCCAGGGCACCGTTTCGGTAGGTACTATCCGAAACGGTGCCCTGGGAACTGATTGAGTAAAGTGAACCGTCCGCGAGATCACGTGATAAAAAGTGAGACTCATTTCCCGGACGGAATTGCGTAAATTATTCGACAAAAAATTGGCAACACTCCATTTCGTCTGAATAAGCGATTCCACACTAATAAAGATTCTACCGCAGACGAATTCTTCTCTATTTCTCCAACCCGGGGAGACACTCCTGCGTCGCTTGCCCCGGGCTATTATATATCGTCCTTTCAGGACTGAAGATTCAGTTTTGCTCATGTCCTGAAAGTTATTCTTCTGAAATTTTATCGAACCGCGACAAGGCTTTCAGGCTGAAAACCTGGCTCACGGCTATTTTTTCGTTTTTGTCGAGTCCTTTGCGCACCACAGCATATTTGCCTCTAAACTCCGGAACTTCAATCTTTCGTTTCTCGAAAATCAGGTCGCCTTTTTGCACGAAAACCACCGGGTCGTTGCCTTCGTAGGTGAGCGCCTCCATAGGTACGGTGATTACCTCAACCGGAGAAGACGTTTGAATGGCCAGGTGCAGATTCTCGCCGGGCTTCGGCCAATTGCTTTGCGTAGGCAGCAAAATATTCACAATCACCGAGCGGTTGTTTTCGTCCAATCCCGGGTTGATGGAACTTACCAGCGCCTTCATTTCAAAAGTGTCGTTTTGGCGGCGGGTGATCGAAACCGAATCTCCAACCGCGATGAACCGGGCATCTTCAGGAGAAACGTAACCGCGAACCAGCACATGACTGATGTCGAGCACGCGAGCCAGGTTTTGCAATGCGTTTACCGATTGACCCAACTCCACCGAGCGCTGATCGAGAATCCCGTTGATGGGCGAATGAATTTTCAGGGTTGGGTCGATGCTTTCAGCGGTTTTGAATGCATTGATTTCCTTGTCGGAAACGCCAATGGCTTTCAGCTTCGAAACTGATGCAATGACCGCGGTTTTGGCGCGCTGAAAGTCGGATCGGGCACGGTCGAGCTCGCTCTTCGAGCTGATGGTTTGCTCCACGAGTTGCTCCAGTCGCTGCAAGCGCGAACTCTGGAACGTTTCTTCAGAAATGGCTTGCAAATATTCCGAAACCATGTTACCGAACTCGAGGCTTTCGATGCAGAAAAGCTCTTGTCCGGTTCTCACAGCCTGCCCTTCCTGCGCTTCAATTTTGCTGATTCGCCCGTTGATCGGCGTACTGATGATGCTGATGTGGTTAGGCGCCGGAAAGACAACTCCCGGACTCGCAATGCGGTATTTCTGGATGGCACTTGTCACCGGCTGGGTCTGTATTTTTAGCTCAGTCTGTTCCTTTTCTGTCAACCTGATTAAGTCAGCAGCTTTCATTCCTGAAATGGATGGTGGAGTGTCGGAATTTGCTTTTCCTTGTGTTTCCTGCGTGGTTTTTCCGCCACAGGCAGCCAAAACAAAAGTGGCAAATACAATCAGGATATACGTTTTGATTTTGGTTTTAATGCTGTTCATGGTTGGTATTATTTCTGAAATTAATAGACAAGTTCGAGATTGAGAAAGCGCTCCAGTTCAACCAGTTGAATGTAGTAGTCGCGCAGGGCGGCGAGGTAGCGCTGCTGGCTGCTTAGGTAGATTTGTTGCGATTGAATGAGGTTCAGCAGGTCGATTTCGCCCAAACGATAGGCCGTGATCGAAAGCGTATGCAATTTGTCGGCTTTGGAGCGAATGGTTTCGTCGTACCGTTTGATAACCGAGCGACTTACTTCGTAGCTGTGCCACGCATGTTCGATCTGTTCTTTCACGCCCGAACGGATTTCCTTTTGTTTCCAGAGAATTTCTTCCTGCCGCGCCAGGTTCATCCGGATTCTGCCTTTTTGCTCAAACGGGTACCAAATCGGGAAACTGAGTCCCAACTCGAACCCGTTGTAATTGAAGCCGCCACCGTAATCCTGCTTGTACAGGTTGAAGCGAATATCCGGCAAAATATTGCTACGGGCTTCTTTCAGGTAATACCCGGCTGCATCCAGCTCTTTTTCAGTCGATTTATACGAAGGCTGATCGGACAATACCGACAGCGCCGTGATTTGCGAAACCTCCACATTGTTACTTTTCAATGTATCTGTAAACTGGATAGTGTATTTTTGGTTTTCAGGCGAAAGTCCCATCAGCATAAACAGCGAGTAACGGGCCATGTGTAGTTGGCGGCGCGCATCGTCGATGTCGTTGTTGGCTTCGGCTACTTGTAACTCGGCTTTGGTAAGGTCCATGCCATTGCCCATGCCGGTCTCGACCTGTGTGTAAACCGCGTTGTACAACTCGGTAGTCAGTTTTAGCTGCTGGTCTCTCAATTTCTGAAGATGAAGTGCATACATCACCTCCACATATTTGGCTTTAACTTCCGATTTCACTTTTCGTTCTTCTTCCTGAATGTTCAGCTCCAAGGCTCGCCCCTCGTCGCGAATGGCCTTTATGCGATAGGCTGTCGTCAGCGGAAAATCAACCGATTGCGAAACCGTCCAGCGTTTTTCCTGAAACGGCTGATCGGCTTTCGGGTCAATGCCTTCTTTCATGTAACTGATTTCAGGCGCAGAAATGCCGGTTTGGGTTCGCCACTCAGCCTGTTTTTGCTGAAGCTGCGCCCGCATCTGGTTGATTTGCGCATTGTTCTTAATGGCCTGATCGACGGCATCCTGAATGGTAAGTAACTGGGCTTTCGAATGAGGAGAAATGCCCAGAAAAAATGCAAAAAGCATGATTTTGGAGAGAGTATCCATTGCTTTTGGTTTTTTGAGTCTAAAAGTTAGTAATTTACAGCGTAAATGCCTTGATATTTACAACATTTCAAATAAAAAAAAGATTACTCTCCACAAATAAAATTCTTATGTTTCAATTTTCCCTGTTCAAATTTGAAACGGCAGAAACAGAATCAAATAACTATTTGGAATCTTTATACTACAAGGGGTCGTTTACTTGCAGAAACAAAAACTACTACAATATAAATTAGTTATCAAAATAAATTATTCTCTCCGAATTGAACCAGCCCAGACAAAAATTTATGCTTCAAGCCTAAACCTTATCCGTAGCCTTCCATCGGCATAGTCGGAACTGATTATCCTGAAAGTTCCTATTTCAGAGGTGTTTGAAACGTGCTGACCAATGCAGGCGCATAAGTCGTAATCGCCCACCGAAATTAATCGAAGGGTTTCGCTGCTGCCTTCGGGCAGTTTACTCAAATCGACGCTTGCAGGCACTTCGTTGCGTTTTGCAAACGACACGCCCACCGGCAAATTTTGCCTGATCACTTCGTTTACTTTTGCCTCGATTTCCTGAATTTTCTCGGACGTTGGCGTTTCGGCAAGCAAATAGTCGCATTTGCTCTTTTTCCGTTCAATGTGGCTCGATTTCGAGCGCGGACAGCCAAACATGCGCACCATCGTCTGGTTCAGAATGTGCTCTGCCGTGTGCATCGGGGGATATTCCTGCTTGTTATGGTCGTTTAAAACTGGTTCTTCCATGGTACTTTTGTTTTCGCCAAAAATAAGTGATAAAGTACATTTTCAGTCTCCCCGAACCAAGGAAAACTCAAAATACAGTGGACGTCAATTATTTGTAAATCGCTTTGCACTTTTACTGACATTTAATTTCAGGAAAGTTTAAATAAGAAATAGCGAAATATAGCATTCAATTTCAGGGTTATATTATTTTCACGAAAATTTTTCAAGCAAAAGAAATGAACATAAATTTAACGGATGCTTATCAATTGCTTTCTTACGAAGAAAAAGAACTAGTTAATTTGCTTACTGTCAAGTGGTCGCACACACAAAAAAGAGAAATACCACGGTTGTTACAGGAATGGCTTCCATTGAAGATCACGCAGGCTAATATTTCCAAAGCAATTGATTCTCTAATCAAAAAAGGCTTTCTGGAAAATGAAAATAACCAGGTATGTGTTGAATTTGGATTCTCATTTCAATTACTTCCGCAATTACTTATTCAGCAAAAATACATCAAATCCGCTACACAATTCCGGGATTCATGGTACTCCTGGAACACCAATAGCGATGATAAGTTTCGCGAGTTTATGGTTGCAGCCTTCAGCGACAATACATCGCCATCGGTTTTCTATAAAATAGACTATGTTACATCCCACCCTTACGAATTTTACCATTTATTTATACCTATGCTCAATATACCTGAATACCACAAAGTATTTAGGTACAACCTTACTTTCTCGTACAATATTTTAAGAATAATCCAACGATACTCCATTCAGCATTTTGGTTTTATTGAACATTTAGCTTCCTTCTTTGAGGGAGAAAGGCCATTCAACGGGATTAACTATCAGCGGGAAATACAGTATGCCGAAATTGAATTTTTCAGGGGAAACCTTGCCGAAGCCCAAAAACGCATAGCCCCGGTCGAAAATCATGATGCTTTGCTACTGAAAGCGATGATTGCCCTTTTTTATGGCAACTATGACGAAATGGTGAAGCTATTCGATTTGGCACGTACAATTGGTTACGATGGCACCCGAAAATCGAAGCCGACCGTTTATCCTGAACGGGAATTTTTTTATTGGCTGTCGTTTGTGTTCGACTCGTCGAAGTTCAAACCTGAAAAGGCCGAAGCGTTTATCAATAAGTTATTGAAAAATGAGTCAGATGGAATTGAACCCCTTCTTTCGCTGCTCTATTTTCTTAAAAAAGATTTGGATAAAGCCAATTATTACATCGGCCGGTTTTCTCTATACGAACCTTCTTTGATTTTATGGTTCAAGTTGATCGTTACCTTTATTGTCCGTGGAAAAATTGACAAAAATGAAGTCGTCTCTGCACAAAATTTATTAGCTGTATGCCAAAAGAATAAGTTCAATTTGCTCATCCCCGATTTGGTTCTTATGCTCGAAGCTTCAGGTGGAAAAATTCCTGAAAGCGTGAACGAAAATAGCCTGCCATCTGACTCTTTTAAGCCTTTGACAAGCCGTATTGTGAAGCAGGAAATTTGGGAAATGCAACTCGAAGGTTTGGCTCAATTGTTTTCGACCCCAACCAAAGCCGCCGAAAAAACCGAAAAATCGACTCGTATTTGTTTTCTGGTCAACTTCGAAAAAGAGATCATCCAACCCATTTTACAAACGTATAGCGCTAAATCGGGCTGGACTGCGGGCCGGAATATTGCCATGAAAAAGCTGCGGCTGGGCGATGTTGAGGGAATGACCGATCAGGACAAACGGATTGCCGCAACCATCAGCCAACACAACAACTATTACGGATCGGATACGTTCGACTTCAACTTTCAGAAAGCAATTGTTGAACTCTGCGGTCACCCGCTTCTGTTTTTGCTATCGAACCCATCTGTTTCGGTTGAACTGATAAAAGCCGAACCCGAAATTTATACCGAAGAAAGCGGGAACAAAATAGCACTAAAAACCAACATTAAGGTTGTTTCCGACAGCAACGTCCTGCTCACAAAAGAAACCCAAACCCGCTACAAGCTTATTACCCTCAGCAACAAGCAAAAGGAGATTATCCAGCTCATCAAAAAAGGCATTTCGGTACCGAAGAGCGGAAAAGAGAAACTGATGGCAGTGGTCTCGAAGCTTAGCGGAGCCGTTACCGTCCATTCCCATCTGGCCGAGGCCAATGCCGATGCAAAAACAATTGAGGCCGATTCCAAAATCAGGGTTCAGATAGTACCTATGGGCGATGGACTGAAAGCCGAGATGTTTGTAAAACCGCTTGGTTCGGAACCTCCTTACCTTAAACCGGGCAAAGGCGGAAAAATGGTTTACGGTACTTTGGCCGGGGAAAAGTGTGTGGCTGTTCGAAAAATGAGCATCGAAACAGCAAGCGCCGATACGATCAACAATGCGATTGGCAGTCGCCTCGATGTTGATTTGATCGAAGAGGCTGCTTATTTCAACGATCCTTACGATTGCCTCGAATTGCTCGAAACTATTGCTTCTCATAACGATATTTCGGTTGTTGAATGGCCCGAAGGCGAACGGTTCCGTATCCGCAAATCGGTTTCGTTCGGGCAAATGCACGTGAGCGTAAAAGGGGCAAAACAATGGTTCGAACTCGACGGCGAGCTGGATATTGACGAAGAAACGATTCTGAGCATTGCCGAACTATTAAAAAAGAACCGCGAATCGCACGGACGGTTTATCGAGTTAGCTAACGGTGAATTCGTTGCACTTACCGAAGAGCTGAAGAAACAACTGAACGAGCTGGAGTCGGTAGTGCAAATCGAGAAAAACAAAGCAACCATCAACCCATTTGCAGCACACACAATCAACGACTTATCGGAAAAAGTAGCTTCGTTTAAGTCCGACTCGCGATGGAAAGAGCTTCAGAAAAAGATAAAAAATGCCGATTCGCTGACCGTTGAAATACCCGCCACGCTCGAAGCCGAACTTCGCAGCTATCAGGAAGAAGGCTTTCGCTGGATGGCACGCCTAAACGAATGGGGTGCCGGGGCTTGCCTGGCCGACGACATGGGACTTGGAAAAACGGTACAAGCCATTGCCATGCTGTTGCGCCTGGCCGAAAACGGGCCTACGTTGGTGGTGTGCCCGGCATCGGTGGCTTCGAACTGGCGCAACGAGCTGCTGAAGTTTGCGCCAACTCTAAATCCGGTGATGCTAAAACCGGGCAACCGCGATCAGGTTTTTGGCGCGCTGTCGCCCTACGATGTACTTATCGTGTCGTACGGACTGCTGCAAACTGAAGAAGAAAACATCAGCAAAATCAACTGGGCAATGGCAATCCTCGACGAGGCCCATGCAATAAAAAACTTCCAGACCAAATCGTCGAAAGCAGCTATGAGTATCTCGGCCGGGTTTAAGCTGGTACTAACCGGAACCCCCGTGCAAAACCATTTGGGCGAACTCTGGAACCTGTTCCAATTCAGCAATCCGGGGCTTTTGGGCACCCTTCAGCAATTCACCAACCGGTATGTTAAAACCGAAATCGCCGAACAGCGCAACCACCTCAAAAAGTTAATCGCCCCGTTCATTCTGCGACGGACAAAAAACAAAGTTTTGGACGAATTGCCAGCCAAAACCGAGATCACCCGCACAGTGGAACTTAGCAAGGAAGAAATGGCTTTTTACGAAGCATTGCGCCGAAATGCCATTGCAACCATTGAAAGCAACAACGGGCCTGCCGGGCAACAACATATACAGGCATTGGCCGAAATTACCAAGCTGCGCCTGGCTTGTTGTAACACGGAGCTGGCCGATAAAAAAGTAAAATTGCCTTCGTCGAAACTGGCAGCTTTTGTCGAAATTATTGATGAACTGCGCGCCAACAACCACCGTGCGCTGGTTTTCAGCCAGTTTGTTGGGCATTTAAATATTGTCAGGGCCAAACTCGACGAGCAGAAGATAAGCTATCAATATCTTGATGGGTCAACACCACTTCCTGAAAGGGAAAAAGCTGTAAAGGCATTTCAATCGGGCAAAAGCGATTTATTCCTGATAAGCCTCAAAGCAGGAGGCCTGGGCTTAAACCTGACAGCCGCCGACTATGTGATCCACCTTGATCCGTGGTGGAACCCGGCAATCGAAGATCAAGCCAGCGATCGCGCACACCGCATGGGACAAACCCGTCCGGTAACCATTTACCGGCTGGTAGCCCATAATACGATTGAAGAAAAAATTGTGCAGTTGCACCACACCAAACGGAATATGGCCGATTCGTTGTTAGAAGGGTCGGATCAGGGTGCCAAACTTTCGACCTTAGAATTACTGGAAATATTGAAGGAAGTAAATTGATTGAATACCAGCCACTACAGGTTTCACTCCCAAGGTGAGACCTGTAAAAAACTATTAATGAAATAGAAAACTACTGAAATCCCCGTTGCCTGCATGCCTCGAAAATCACAACGGCTGCAGCTGTCGAAACGTTCATCGAATCGGCGCTACCCTGCATCGGGATGATGATATTCCAGTCAGCTGAATCGACCCACAAATCGGTGATTCCGTCGGCCTCGGTGCCCATCACAATGGCCGAAGCACGTTTGAAATCAACCTCGGTATAAGGCACGGCCGCCTTCAAGTATGTGCAATAAATGCTGATTCCCTTTTGCTTCATCCACGAAATGGCTTCCTGAGAATTGCAAACCGCCAGCGGAACACTGAACAAACAGCCAATGCTCGACCGCACCACGTTCGGATTGTAAATGTCGGTCTGCGGATCGCAAACCACTACGGCATCGATTCCCGCAGCATCGGCGGTGCGCAATAAAGCGCCCAGGTTTCCGGGTTTTTCAACAGCTTCAAGCACAAGCAACAAGGGCTTTTCGGGCAATTTAAGGTCGCTCAGCGCATGACTTTTGGGCCGTGCAAGGGCAATCACGCCACCACTTCCTTCGCGGTAAGCAATCTTTTCAAACACTTCTTTCGACACCGGAAAAACCTCAGCATTGGCGTTCACTCCCGAAGAAAGGGCTTCGAAATAAGCTTCCGAAATCAGGTCGAAGCAAACGAAAACGGAAGCAAACTCGTACCCGAATTCAATTGCCCGGTTGTATTCCTTGTCGCCTTCCACGATAAAAACATTCTGCTCACGGCGTTCGCGGGCTTTTTGCAGGTGTGCAAAATTCTTGATTCGCTGATTCTGAGCGCTGGTAATCGGATCGCGGAAAAACATATCGGTGCTTGTTTTAAATCAGCCTCAAAATTAGAAGCTTATTTCGAAAAGTCACAGAAAAAGTCGCAGTTACCAGTCTCTGTTTGCAGTTTTTTTGTTCAGTTTGTCTGCCAGTCGTGCCAGTCAGGGCTTCACTTAAAGTGAAACCCTGACTGAAAACGAAACTCGTAACCCGCGACAATTCTAACTCTTCCGATTTTTCAACTAACTTTGCAGCAATATTTTTCAGGCAAAAACATGAATTTACTTCAGGCAAAAGGGTGGAAAGACTACGAACTGATTGATTGCGGCGGTTTTGAAAAGCTGGAGCGTTTCGGAAAATATACGCTGATTCGTCCCGAACCGCAGGCCATTTGGAACAAACGGATGCCCGAAAGCGAATGGGAAAAAATCGCTCATGCCCGCTACACCCGCGACAAGCAGAAAAAAGCCTACCGTTTTGCTACCGAGGAAAATGGCGGCTGGACTTTCTTCAAAAAAATGCCTGAAAACTGGACCATCGGCTACGATCTGGATCAGACCAAACTTCAGTTTAAGCTCAGCCTGACCACTTTTGGCCACATCGGTGTTTTCCCGGAGCAAGCCGAAAACTGGAAATACATCAGTCAGAAAGTAAAAAAAACCGGAACCGGTTGCAAGGTGCTGAACCTGTTTGCCTACACGGGTGGCGCGTCGCTGGCAGCAAAAGCTGCCGGAGCCGATATTACCCACGTTGACGCCGTGAAAAACGTGATCACCTGGGCGCGTGAAAACATGGAACTGACGGGATTGCGCGACATCCGCTGGCTGGTGGAAGATGCCCTCAAATTCGTGAAACGCGAGGTGACCCGCGGCAAAAAATACCACGGAATTATTCTCGATCCACCTGCTTATGGACGCGGACCAACCGGCGAAAAATGGGTTTTGGAAGAAAACTTCAACGAACTGATGAGCCTCTGCGCCAAACTGCTCGACGACAAAGGCAGCTTTTTGGTGCTAAATCTGTATTCGCTGGGATTTTCGTCGCTCATTGGCAACAATGTGGTGGCCGATTACCTGAAACCTGCCGAAAAGGAATTTGGCGAGTTTTTCCTGCTCTCGCAAACTGGCATCCAACTACCGCTTGGAACGTTTTTACGATTAACAATTTAATTGAAATATAACCACATAGGCACATAGAACACATAGGTGAATTTTAATTTAAAACTATGTGACCTATGTGTCTATGTGGTGAACAAACAATAAACCATGAAATTTACCGCGAAAACCGACTGCTCACTCCTCGAACTCATCCTGGCTCATCACCCCGGAATGTCGAATTCGAAGGCCAAAAAGATGATCGAAAACTACAAGGTAAAATGTGGCGAGTCGATCTTAAAACGACCTGTTGATGCGGTATTAAAAGGCCAGGTTGTGGAGTTTTTGCAGCGGGAAGCAATCAAAACGGTGAAGGTGGACGATTTCAGGCTGCTGATTGTTTACGAAGACAAATGGCTGATCGTGGCCCACAAACCTTTTGGGATTGTGTCGAGCGGCGACACATTGAAAGAAGGACAAACGCTATACACCCAAATACGCAGTTACCTGCGCAGCAAATACGGCATGCGCGAGCAGCTTTTTGTGGTTCACCGGCTCGACAAGGCCGTGGAAGGGCTGATCATGTTTGCCAGATCGGAAGCCGTTAAGGAAAAACTTCAGGAAAACTGGAAGCAAATCAACAAATATTACGTGGCACAAACAACCTCCATCCCGGTCGAAAAAAGCGGCACTATCCACTCGTGGCTGCGCGAAGAAGAGCACATGAAGATGGTTTCGTACGAACAGGAAGTTCCCGACTCGAAAGAAGCTATTACACACTACCGCGTGCTCAAAACCATGGGTGAGTATGCCCTGATTGAAATTAAGCTGGAAACGGGCCGAAAAAACCAAATCCGCATCCACCTCTCGTCCATTGGCTGCCCCATTGTTGGCGACCGCCGCTACAACGACGACGACCGCACCGTGAAAGCCATCAAACTACTTTCGTATAAGCTGGAATTTGAGCATCCGGTAACCAAACAGCAGATGAAATTTAGCCTGCCGATTCCAAGGAGCTTCGAGTCGAAAAGTAAGTAAGCGGAAATAAATTGGACAATGCGGTTACTTGGGCTGACTGGTAAGGTATTTGCCCGAAATAAACCGGATCGGGTACCAGGCGGCCAGAAACCCGATTCCGGCAACCAAAGTAAAAATGACGATCAGATCGCTAATTTTTATTTTTACCGGATAAGCCGCAAAAATAAATGAGCCCTCTCCCGGGATTTTTAAAATACCAAAACGAATCTGTATCCAGCAGATTAAAACGCCTAAAACAATACCAATAAAGGCTCCGGCCAGCGAAATCATCCAGCCTTCGAACAAAAAAATCGAGCGAATAAGTTTCTGGTTTGCCCCCATACTTTGTAGTATCGAAATATCAGCTTTTTTATCAATTATCAGCATCGAGAGTGAGCCCAGGATATTGAATGATGCAATAACCAAAATAAAGGCCAATATAAAGAAAATGACCCATTTCTCCGATTGCATTACTTTGTAGAAAACCTCGTGTTGCTCAAATTGCGTTTTTACCTCGAAATTACCACCTGCCACCTTAGCAATTGTTTGTTTTATCTTGTCAGGTTGAATGCCCTTTTTTATCCTGATTTCAACCGCGCTAACCCGGGTTGCCATATCAAAAAGATCGCGGGCATATTCAAAAGGAACCAACATGTATTTTGAGTCAATTTCGTGCTGGCTCGAAAAAACACCAGATGCATAGATCGTACTGTGCTTAAATACATTATCCAGAGATGGCCGCCCGGCAACTTCATCCTTAAGGGTATAAACGTGTATGGCATCGGAGAAATTCAATCCAACCGAAAGATAATAGGCAACACCCTGTCCAACAACAGCATACGGAACCTGATTTGATTCGAGTATAAATCTTCCGCCACTGATAAATGTTGAATCGAAACCTGCAATCTTATTGTAATCAGTTGGAACACCTTTTACTGTGGCAAAATACATTCGCTTATCGTACATCAGGAAAACATCCTTCTCAATAACCGATGTAACAGCCTCAACTCCTTCAGTTTGCCTGATTTGATCAATATTTAAACTGCTTATTTCAAATGGTTTGCCGGTTGCAGTGCCTGTAATCCGGATATCAGGATCGAACTCCGAAAAAAACGACTTAATGGTTGATTCGATGCCGTTAAATACCGACAAAATTACAACAAGAGCAAATGTGCCTACTGTAACGCCAGCCACCGATATGCCCGAAATCAGGTTAATTACATTCACCGATTTTTTCGAAATCAGGTAGCGGCGGGCAATATAAAAGGCGGTTTTCAATATTTAACCAATTATCTGTTTACGCTTTACTCTTTTCTTTTTCCTACTGACAAATGACTCATTTCAAATCACTATTTCCAGGCTTTTACAATCAATCCGGTTCCACTTTTGTGCGTCATTCCCAAATCGAAGAAATTTAATACAAGTGCAACCGGAAAAACTGCAAGGTAGTAAAATGGCAATATCAGGAAGAAAACTTTACTTACGCCCAGCAACAAAATCGGGTATTTCATCGAGAGTTTCCACGAAATTTTGCCCGGGGCTCCATACGAATAACGGGCTTCAACCCTGGCGAAACCTGCCGATTTCAGTTTGGTTTCAATATCCTGAATATTATAGCCATCTCGCACGTGCTCATCGATAAATCCATGTACTCCTTCCTCGTGGTCGTGATCATGCGAGTCAGATCCACCCTGGTCCGAAGGCGTGGAAATCAGGAGTAATCCGCCGCTTTTCATCGAAGAATAAAAATTCCTGAAAACCAGCACATCTTCTTCAATGTGCTCCATCACATCAACCGAAAGGATCAAATCGTATTTCGAAGGTTCCCGGAATTGGGTAAGGTCGGCAAGTTCAAATTGTACACGGTTCGAAAGCCCGGCTTTTTGCATAAACTGGTTGCAATCAGCAATTTGTTCTGGCTTAATATCAACGGCCTTAATGTCAGCATGGTTAAACCACTTAGCCATACGGTAAGTATATTGCCCAAAGCCTGATCCGGCGTCGAGAATAGCGCGTACCTCCGGTGTTGAGCCCGATCTTTTCCGAAGCTCTTTCCGAATATGCCAGGCACGTAAAAGCAACCAATCGAGCAATTGGTAAAACAGTTTCCTAAGAAATGGGTTTCTGTTGAAAACCGCACCCAACGAGCGTTTTATGGGATCGTACTGCATTTTTGAGTCTTGAGGATTAGGATATTAGAGGATTGGAATATTGAGTCTTGTATGATGAACGCCGTTTCTTATTATGGTCTCCCATTCTAACCTTCAAGACTCTAATATTCAAGATTATTCCTTCAGCAGCCGGTCGATGTTGTCGATATAATCCAAACTGTCGTCGATAAAAAAATCGAGTTGCGGAACAATACGAAGCTGCTTGCCAACCCGTTGCCCCAGGATACCCCTGATGCGCGACTGGTGTAATTTTACCTCGTGCAGCGTATCTTTAGCTTTTTCAGAAGGGAAAATACTCAGGTAAACCCGGGCAACCGAAAGATCGGGTGAAATGCGGACGTTGGTAACACTCAGCATAATTCCGTGAAACATGTCCCGGGCTTCTTTCTGAAATATTTCGGCTAAGTCTTTTTGTAACAGCCTGGATATTTTATTTTGTCTTGTTGTTTCCATTCCTTTATTTTTATTTAGTGCAAAGGTAATTAAGAATCTGGAATGATGATGAGTCTCGAATCTGGAATCTTTTGAACGACGGTTTGTAGGCTCGGATTCGTGAATCCGGCATTCAAAATTCCAATAATATACTGACTTATCTTACATTTGCCAATATCCGTTTAGCTTTGAATTTATGAGTCCAGTTTTCGATTATAGTTTGTGGGGTCTTTTTTTTGCCAGCTTTTTAGCAGCCACGGTCGTTCCGTTCAGTTCCGAAGTTGTTCTGACAGCTGTTTTAGCCAACGGAACTGATGTAATGTGGGCTGTATTTGTTGCTTCGCTGGGCAATTGGGCCGGAGGAATGACCAGTTTTGCGCTGGGTTACCTTGGAAAGTGGGAATGGATTGAAAAATATCTGCGGGTAAAACGCGAAAAAATAGAAAAATGGCACAACCGCCTTTACAAAAGCGGCGCATTCTTTGCTTTCCTGACCTGGCTTCCGGGCGTTGGCGACATTTTTGCTATCGGGCTGGGCGTTCTTCGTGCCAATATATGGATTGTTGCAATTACCATGTATGCCGGGAAACTGCTTCGTTACATCGTTTGGGCGTGGTTAACAGGGTTGATTTTCTGATGACATCAACCTCTTTTCAGCCCAATTCACTTTCCTGTAAAATATTTGCTTCTATTGTTCGTCAACCCAGGAAGTAGATTCACCCGCTTATTGAAAAAAACGGGCAAATCAATCACAAAAGGCTTTACCGTTCAAAATCTGTCATTCACCTACTGATATGGATTGGTTATCTACCCGGATAAACTGTTTTTCAGGTGGAAGATCGAATTTTGGAACGAAATCTTAATGTACACTTTACATACAGGAAACGTTTCCAATTAAAAATGTTTCCAATATTTGTACCGAAAATAATTAGATAAAAAAATGAACGATTTATCGAAGTTTGACGACCCAAAGTTTTCGGAACTAATGGAAAAAATAATCACCATGGTTTATGAACTCGGGATACGAAACTTAAATATGGATGATATAAGCCGGAATCTCAAGATTTCGAAGAAAACGCTATACCTGTATTTCAAAAGCAAGGAAGATTTGGTTGAAAAGCTGTTTGAATACGATGAAATTAAATGGGACAAAGAGTTTGCAAAAGTAAATATCAATGACCATAATGCAATTGAAATTCTGCTGATTGCCAGCCTTATGGTTTTCAAGGAGATGAAACAACTGGATCCGAAACTGAAATTTGAACTGAAGAAATATTACGAGCCAATATTTACGCGGTTTTTCATACGGAAGCAAAATCATATTCACAATCAGATTAGCAACAATATCCGGAAAGGCATTGAAGAAGGACTGTACAGGAATGACATCAATATTGAGCTAATTGCTGGATTATACGTTAAATACCTTGTCGATTCGAACGATCAGGATTTTTGCTTTATGAAAGACATCACATTGGAACAAATTTTTGAAGTCATGTTCGAAGCCCATATTCGGGCCATAGCAACCCCCGAAGGAATAGCCTATTTCGAACGACGCAAGGCTGAAGTTAAAGGAGCAAACAATATCTAAACAATAAAAAACAATTACAACTATGTTCACAAAATCAAGCGCTTTGATTCTACTCACAGGAATTCTCCTGCTTGGAAATTTCACTGTCGGGGCACAGGAAAAGGTAAAGCTTTCGAAACCAGATGCTCTGAAGATGGCTTTGCAATACAACACCGACATTTTAAACTCTGACCTTGATCTGAAAATGGCCCAGAAGAAAATCTGGGAAACAACAGCTTCCGGGCTTCCTCACGTCGATGTTAAAGGCACATACACCCATACGTTTAAAGTGCCAACCATGAGTTTTGGCGGCGGTACCGAGTTGTCGGACAAGGATGTTCCGTTTGATCCGGTAAGCATGACTGGAACCATGAGCAAATTAAAATTGCAAAGTGGTGAAACAATTTACCTGAATGCACTGAAGGGCTCCGAAATACAATTGGGCTTACCCAATAGCACTACTTTCGACGTTACTGTTTCTCAGTTAATCTTTAGTGGATCGTATATTGTTGGTTTACAGGCTTCGAAAGTTTATTTCGGCTACACCAAACAAAATGCCGAGAAAACGAAACTCGATGTAATAGAGACAGTTATCAACACCTATAACATGTTGCAAATTGCCGAAGAAAGTAAAAAAATCCTTTCACTGAATCTCGAAAACATCAACAAAACCTTGTACGAAATTTCTGAGATGAATAAACAGGGTTTCCTTGAAAAGACTGATGTTGATCAACTCGAACTTACCGGGAATACTGTTCGCAACGCGATTAACCAAATTGAAAGCAACCTTGAACTGGGCTACCGGTTACTAAAAATCCAGATAGGACTGGATGATGCCGCAAAAGTTGAACTAACAGATACGGTTGAAACGGATGATTTGCTCACAAAATCGAGCCTCACCTTAATTAACGAGTCGTTTAATATCGGTCAGAATGTCGATTATCAATTGATCAATACTTCGGAAACATCGGCAAAACTTCAGCTAAACCTGGCTAAAGCTGCCTATCTGCCAACTATTTCAGGTTATTACAACCATACCGAAAAGCTTAAACAGCCTGCGTTCGACTTTGCGCCCAAAGACATTGTAGGAGTAAACCTTAGCATCCCGATTTTCAGTAGCGGCGAACGTTCGTCAATCGTCTCGCAACGAAAAATGGCTCTCGAAAAAGCGCAAAATACGAAAAGGTTTGTATCGAGCAGCTTAATGATGCAGGCAACTCAATTACAAAGCGATTTGAGGCTTAAGCTTGAAAAATATCAGATTCAACTGAAAAACAAGCAGTTATCAGACGACATTTATCAGCGAACACTCGAGAAATACAAACAAGGCGTAGCTTCGAGTATGGATTTAATGAATAGTCAGAACCAGTACTTAACAAACCTGACTTCGTATTATCAAAGCATTTACGATTTACAAAACGCAAAATCGAAGTTAGAGAAACTGTATAACATCAATCAGGAAGTAAAATAAGAACATTTAAAAATCAACATATTCATGAAAAACATTATCATTTATTCAACAATCATTGTTCTTTTGGCATCGTGTGGCGGTGCTAAAACCGACAAGAAAACAGAGCTGGAAAAACTAAAAGCCCAGCGCGAACAACTCAATGGCCAAATAGCCAAGCTCGAAGCCGAAGTTAACCCCAACGGGAAAGCCGACCAAAAAGCAGTTTCAGTAAAAATTAGTGAAGCTAAAGAATGCGAATTCAATCACTACATCGAAGTTCAGGGCGTTGTTGACGGCGACCAGAATATTGCTGTAAGCCCGCAAACTGCCGGAATTGTAACAGCAGTGTATGTAAAAGAAGGAAGTCCTGTTAAAAAAGGTCAGGTAATGGCTGAACTTGATGCTCAGGTTTTGAAACAATCGCTTGTTGAAGTAAACACACAGTTGGCGCTGGCAAAAACTATCTTCGATAAACAAAGTGCTTTGTGGGAGAAGAAAATTGGCAGCGAAGTGCAATACCTTCAGGCTAAAAACAACATGGAATCACTCGAACAGCGTGCCAAAACCATCAACGAGCAAATATTAATGGCCAAAGTTATTTCGCCAATCAGCGGAACCGTTGAAAGCGTTCCACTCCGTGTGGGTCAAATGGCTTCTCCCGGAATGCCCACTTCAACCATTCGGGTAATTAACATGGGTGTGGCAAAAATTTCGGCCGAAGTTGCTGAAACTTATGCAACCCGCATCAAAAACGGGAACGATGCAATTGTCAGCTTCCCCGACTTAGGTAAAGAAATTGATTGTAAGCTAAACTTTACCAGCCGTTTTATCGACCCAACCAACCGTACATTCAAGGTTGAAAGCCGTATTTCGTCGAAAGATGTTGAGTTGCGCGCCAATATGATTGCCTACATCAAGATTAAAGATTATACCAACGACAAAGCATTCTGTATTCCGGTTAACTACGTGCAGAGTAACCAGGATGGCAAATTTGTATATGTTGCTAAACAAAACGGTGCCGATTGGGTAGCCGAACGACGGATTGTTAAAACCGGAATGGATTACAATGGTACAATCGAAATTACTGAAGGTCTTACAGTTGGTGATAAAATCATCACTTCAGGCTTTCAGGGCTTAAACCAAGGAGAAAAAGTTGTCTTCTAAAAACATTAAATGACCAATCATGTCGAAAGAAAATAAATTCAAAGAATTTTTTGCGACAAGCTGGGCTATCGATAACCGGACCAGTATCTACGTGCTGGCGGTTTTAATATCGATGCTTGGGTTGATGAACTATTATTTCATCCCCAAGGAAACATTTCCTCAGGTTGTTATTCCATACATTGTTGTAAGTACACCCTACCCTGGAACTTCTCCTGAAGACATGGAGAACCTGGTGACACGCCCTATCGAAAAGCAATTAAAATCGATTTCGAATGTTAAGAAAATTACCAGTAATTCGGTTCCCGATTTTTCTTCAATTCTTGTAGAATTTGAACCCGATCTGGCCATAGAAACAGCCAAGCAACGAGTTCGCGATGCCGTGGATAAAGCCAAAAGCGACCTGCCAACCGATTTGCCGTCTCAACCTCAAATTATGGATATCGACATTTCGGCCATGCCGGTTATGTATATCAATATTTCAGGAAATTACGACCTGGTAAAATTGAAACACTATGCCGAGCTGGCTCAGGATAAAATTGAAGGGCTGAAAGAAATTACCCGTGTTGATATTGTTGGCGCGCTCGACCGCGAAATACAGATTGATGCCGATATTTTCAAAATGCAGGCAGCTAAAGTTACATTCGGCAATATTGAGCAGGCTATTGCGTACGAAAACATGACCATCTCGGGAGGTAACCTTACCAACCACGGAACCCGCAACACGGTTCGCATAAAAGGGCAGTTTGCCGATGTTGAAACCATCCGCAATATTGTCGTTCAGTCGTCGAGCGGCGCATACGTGAAACTTAGCGACATCGCCGAAGTAACCGACGGCTTTGAGGAACAAGCCAGTTTTGCCCGTTTGGACGGTAAAAACGTAATCACCCTCAACGTTATAAAAAAGAGCGGAGCGAACCTGCTCGATGCTTCCGACCAGATAAAAACGATCATTGACGAGCTGAAAGATCGCGAATACCCGAAGGATATGCAGGTAACCTTAACCGGAGACCAAAGCCGCTTTACCCGCAACACGCTGGAAGAGCTGAACAATACCATCATCATCGGGTTCATCCTGGTTACCATTGTTTTGATGTTCTTCATGGGTTTTACCAACGCATTCTTCGTTGGGTTATCGGTTCCATTGTCAATGTTTGTGGCTTACATGATCATTCCTGGCCTTGGCTTCACCATGAACATGATTGTGATGTTCGCTTTCATTTTTGCGCTCGGAATTGTGGTTGACGATGCCATTGTTGTCATCGAGAATACGCACAGGTTACACCGGTTCAATCCCGATATAAATATTGCTGCTAAAAAAGCCGCGGGCGAAGTTTTCCTACCTATTTTGTCAGGAACATTAACGACACTTGCGCCGTTCTTCCCCTTGGCTTTCTGGCCAGGAATTGTTGGACAGTTCATGCACTATTTGCCTGTAACACTTATCATTACTCTATTTGCTTCGCTATTTGTGGCCTACGTTTTCAACCCGGTATTTGCCGTTTCGTTCATGAAACACGAATACGACAAAGAATTCCAGGAAGGGAGCACCTGGGGAAAGCTGAAGATTTCGACCATCATAATGGGAGCGCTGGCCGTATTATTTTACCTGATATATTTTACAGCAAAAGTACATGCCGCATTTACAATGGCCAACATTTTAGTCTTTGCCGTTATCCTGATTTTACTTTTCCATTTCTTCATCAAGAAGGCAATCAGCAATTTCCAGGAAAAAACATGGCCGGCAGTAATGGCATTTTATGAAAGGCAGCTGCGCTGGGTTTTAAAAGGATCGCGACCAATAATTACTTTGGTTGGTATGATCGGGTTATTCTTTGTTACAATCTTCATTACCGGGCTGGCCAAACCAACGGTATTGTTCTTCCCGAACGGCGACCCGAACACCGTTTTTGTTTACATCAAAATGCCCGGAGGAACACACCAAAATGTGACCGACAGTGTTACCCGCGTTGTTGAGCAACGTGTTTATAAAGCCCTGGGGCAGGCCAATCCCGATGTTGAATCGATTGTTTCGAACATTACTATTGGGGCCGAAGAAGATGGTTTCACAACTTCAGGTACACCTTTCAACCGTGGTAAAGTAACCATTAACTTCGTTGAGCATAAATTCCGTTTTACGGGGGTTACAACAACCGAGTACATGGAAAAGGTAAGAAAAGAGGTTACAGATATTGCCGGAGCCGAAATTACGGTTGACAAAGAACAAAACGGACCGCCGACAGGAAAACCAATTAATATTGAAATTACAAACGAGAACCTCAACACGCTGATTAAAGACGCCTATGCCTTCAAAAGCTACCTTGATTCACTGGATATTCCGGGAGTTGAAGAATTGAAATCAGATTTCGAGACCAACTCTCCTGAAATCATTGTCCAGGTTGACCGCGACCGGGCAAACCGCCTGGGCATTTCAACCGGCCAGATTGGTATGGAAGTACGCACAGCTCTCTACGGGAAGGAAATCTCGAAATTTAAACAAGACGAAGACGAGTTCCCGATTATGCTTCGTTACGACAAATCGACCCGCGACAACATTAATGCCCTGGTGAACCTGCAAATAACCTACCGCGATATGAATTCCGGTTTGTTACGCAGTATTCCGTTGTCAACGGTTGCCCGAATCGACTATACTTCGTCATACGCCGGAATTAAACGACTAGACCAGAAGCGGGTAATTACCATTTACTCAAATGTTTTGTCGGGTTATGCAGCCAACGATATCGTTCCGGTTATCGAGCGTGAAGCAAAAACATTTTCATTGCACGAAGGTACCGAGATTAAGCTCACCGGCGAACAGGACGACCAGGCCGAAACGGTGGCTTTCCTGCTAAAAGCAATGGTTATCGCTATCGGTGCTATTTTCTTTATCCTGATCACACAGTTTGGTTCGGTTGCCAAATCGCTGATTATCCTTAGCGAAGTGATATTCAGTATCATCGGAGTGTTGCTGGGCTATGTGATTTTCCACATGGATATTTCGATCATGATGACTGGTTTGGGTATTGTTGCCCTGGGCGGTATCGTCGTGCGAAATGGTATTTTGATTGTTGAGTTCATCGACTCGAAAAAGAAAGAAGGCGTACCCACCCGCCGCGCAATTATCGAAGGTGGAAAAACCCGTATAACCCCGGTAATTCTTACAGCCACAGCTACCATGCTGGGTTTGGTTCCGCTGGCTGTTGGGTTAAACATCAACTTCGAAACCATATTTACCGAGTTGAACCCGCACATTTATTTTGGTGGCGATAATGTGGCTTTCTGGGGACCATTGTCGTGGGCCATCATCTTCGGATTAAGTTTTGCAACATTCTTAACCCTCATGTTTGTTCCGGCTCTATACGAACTCGACTATGTAATGAGGCTGAAAATTGCCCGTCGCAAAAATCTGAAACGAATTAAAGCATTAACAAAATAATCAGGTTTTTTAAGGTTAGCAAAGAGGCTGTTCCGTTACGGGGCAGTCTCTTTTTTATTTCGCTTTAGGTCTGAAAAGCTCCCGGTGGGTTTCCCTGATTAATTCAACAACCGGAACTTCGGGAGGACAAAGGCTCAAATCAATTTTTCGAAGGTTTTCTTCGGTCGGGAAGCTTCCCGGAAACCAGTGATCTTTTTCCTGAAACATATTGTAGCGGTAAAGGCCAAATTCCTTCATGTCGTAGCATTTCAGGAGTGTTCTGAAACGGAGTATTTCAGGAATATTTAAACCTGAAGGATCGTTCTCGAAAATGTATGGATTGAATGCAGAATACGGATCAAGCAATTTTTGCTCATCCAGAATTTGCTTTATTCGTTGATCTGCGGGCGTTAGTGGTGTTGATGCAGGAAAAATCCCATTGATCTGGTCGAAATGAGCCGGTTCAGTTAACCCGAATGTGAGTGTGTGTATGGCTTTGTGCCCAAGGCAAAATCGAGCGTTCCATTGCATGGGGTGTAACGGTTTGGTGAGTTCAGCAAGTTTTTCCGAAGGCCGAAAAAGCTGCCCGCCTTTGTCGTTCGGCGAGATAATAAATACGCCCATGTCTTTTTTTGCAGCCAGGTCAACAGCAGGTTTATTTCTCTGGAAAAAGTAATAGTAGTGGAGGTTAACAAACTCAAAAAGATCGGTTTCAATTGCTTTCAGAATAACGTTGAGCGGGCCGTGGGTACTAAAGCCAACGTGTTTGATTATGCCTTCTTCTTTCAGTTTCAGAAGTTCTTCAACCGGGCCGTTTTTGGCACACGAATTCGCCAAAAGTTCAGGAGTATTGATTCCGTGCCAGGCATAAAAATCGAAATACGGGGTTTTGAGCGCACGAAGCTGTTTTTCAACGAGTATGCGGGTTTCCTTGGCTGTTCCTGGATTGCCTTTGGTCATCAGGAAATAGGAATCGCGCCCCATTTTCAGTTCGTCGTTCAGAACTTTCCCATATAAATGTTCGCTTTTCCCGTAACCGTAGGCAGTTTCAATCAGGTTAATTCCCTGTGTAAACGCATTTTTTACGGTATCGACGCATTGCAAAATCGTGTCTGCCGGGAGACTTTCACGAGGTTCGCCCGAGCCGTGCTTGTAGCGCATACCGCCCAGCGTAATCACACTTACATTTTTACCGGTTTTGCCAAACCTGCGATATTCCATTTTAGGCCGGTAAACCGATACATTTTTAAAATCCATAAATGTTACTCCCTATTTTTCGATTTCGACAGAATTGCCTCAGCTACAATCAAATCAACCGGCGTGGTAATTTTGATGTTTTCGCGGTTCCCCTCAACAAAAAATACCGGGTAACCAGCCTTTTCAACGACGGTGGCATCGTCGGTAAATGCCTGATCGTAATCTGTTTGGAAGGCGTCGAGAATTTGCTCGCTCCGAAAAGTTTGCGGAGTTTGAACCGTCAGGTACAGTGTCCTGTCAACCGAATTGCTTTGTTGACCATTCAACTTACGCAGCGATTCATTTACCGACAAAACCGGAATTGCATTTCCATTTTTCTGAGCCATTCGCTCGCATTTTTCAATGGTTTGGAGGCTTACCAGCGGTCTTACGCCGTCGTGAATAAAAACAATTCCCTCGCCGACAACCTGGCCCAATCCATTTTTGACCGAATGAAACCGTGTTTTCCCGCCTGCAATGATTTGATGAGGGATCGGGAAACTGTGCTTCCGGCACAATTCGGCCCAAAACACCTGTTGTTCCAGCGGAAGAACAAGAATAATTTCGCATTCAGAGTCGTAGGTATAAAACACCTCAATGGTATGCATCAAAACCGGCTTTCCGCAAAGTTCCAGAAACTGTTTTGGGATTTCGGCTCCCATTCTCGTTCCTGCTCCTCCGGCGACTATAACAGCAAACTTTTTCATCGTTAATGTGTTCAAGGCAAAAGTACAATTTCGGAGCAATTTCATCGTAAAAAAGCGAATTGTGTTTTACAGAATTTGTATCTTGAGCTAAATCGAATGTCTAAAATATAATCATATGAAGGAAGTTTTCAGTTTTCTGTCCGAACTTCGGGTAAACAACAATAAGGAATGGTTTGACGAAAATCGCCACAGGTATGAGGAAAGCCGTAAAAAAGTACTTTTTCTTACGGAACTGATAATCAACGAAATTAAGAGCTTTGATCCGGGAATAGGCAATATTTCTGCAAAAGATTGCATGTTTCGTATTTTCAGGGATGTACGCTTCTCGCACGATAAAACGCCGTACAAAGTAAACATGGGCAGCTTTATTGCCGGCGGTGGGCGAAAAAGTACAGGCGCTGGCTACTATTTCCATATCGAACCGGGAGGATCGTTTGTTGGCGGAGGCGCTTATTGCCCGCCTGCTGATGTTCTGAAGGCTATCAGAACTGAGATTTTCGATCATTCGGAAGAATTCAAAAAGCTGATTCACAAGGATTCGTTTGCAAAAACCTTTACCGAAATGTATGACGATCAGCTGAAAACGCCGCCGAAAGGGTTCCCGAAGGATTTTCAGGATATCGATTTGCTCAAATACAAATCATATGCATTTACATCACGGATTCAGGATTCAGAGTTGTTTCAGGATGATTTGGCGGAGAAGATAGCCGGCGCATTTAGAGAATTGGCGCCTGTAAACCGCTTTCTTAACATAGCTATTGATAGGTGGTTGTAGTTTTTTCGTTAAGAAAAACGACCGTTTCGTGTTCTCTGAGATACACTTCATGAAAAAAAACGGCACAAAACCTAATTATGTTAAAACAGAGGGGTTACTAATTGTAATAAAAACGTATTATTTATGTGGTGATTTTCTTCTCACCATCCACCAAAATTCTATAACATGTGAGAAAAGCCAAACGAGTATTCGATTGGCTTTTTTTCTTGCCAAAACATAAGCTAAACATAAAGATAACGCTTGATGTTGCGTTTAGGCGTTTTCTCGAATTCTTTATCAACTAAAATAATCGACCCGAGTTGGGCATATTTCGGAAGCACTTTGTTCACATTGGTACAGTTATCTTCCATGATCTGCTTCAACTTTTCCAGATCGGTTTTTTCCTGGTCAATCAATTCTTGGTCGGGGTAAACAAAAGCCACAAGTTTTCCCTCTCTTTCGGTAATCACGCACTCAAGCACATACGGGAAATTACAAAGTTTGGCTTCTACTTCTTCAGGATAGATGTTTTGCCCCGAAGAACCAAGAATCATATTTTTGCTTCGTCCTTTTATAAATACGAAGTTATCACGGTCAATAATGCCAAGATCGCCGGTATGCAGCCAACCATCGCTATCAATAGCTTCATGGGTTGCTATTTCATTCTTGTAATACCCGAGCATTACATTTTCGCCTTTAACCTGTATTTCGCCCACAACCTGGTACGGATCTTTAGAGTCAATCCGAACCTTCATGCGGTCAACAAGCTTTCCGGCAGAAGCTGAGCGGGAGTTTTTCCAACTGTCATACGAAATCAACGGCCCGCATTCGGTCATTCCATATCCAACTGTAAACGGGAACTTTATCTTCCTGAAAAAGGCTTCCACCTCTTTATCGAGCGGCGCACCGCCAATAACAATTTCGTAGAACCGACCGCCAAAAGTATCAACCAGGCTTTTTCTCACTTTTTTATAAAGCAACTGCTTTATCCCCGGAACTTTAAGCAGGAATTTAACGATTGGCTTTTGCAATACCGGGGCAATCCGTTTTTTATAGATCTTCTCAATAACCAGCGGTACCGAAAGAATCAGACGGGGTTTAATTTCGCCAAATGCTTTGATGATGATTTGCGGAGTTGGGGCTTTTGTAAGAAATGTAATGTGGCAACCCACAGAAACCGGGAATAAAAACTCGAAAAGCAAGCCAAATACATGCGCCATGGGCAAGAACGAAACGATGCAATCGCCCGGTTTAAGCGGCATATGCTCGCGGGCAAAAATAATGTTCGATAAAAGGCTTCGGGCCGGAATCATGACGCCTTTACTAAAACCCGATGTTCCGCTGGTATAGGAAAGAATAGCTAACTCGTTGGCATCAAATTCTTCCAGGATAAAATTACCGGAGCTTGCCTTCCCAGCCAGATTTTCGGAGAAACACCTGTGCCAAAGCTCTCTTTTCGCTTCATCCTGAAATACAAGCGCTGAAAAATTATTCAGGCTCACAACGCCCTTCAAGTTCTTAACATGCCCGTTGTCTAATTTTTCGTTTAAGCTGTCGGCTGCAAAAAGGAAAATGGATTCAGAATGGTCGAGAATATGGCGAATATCTTCAGGATTAAAATCGGGCAAAAGAGGCACAGCAACGGCTCCATAGCCCATTGTTGCCAAAAATGCGAGAGCCCAATTCGACGAATTACGGCCCCAAAGTGCAATTTTATCGCCTTTTTTAATTCCCGATTCGCTAAAGTAAAAATGAATCTGGCGAATGATTTGGGCAGCTTCGCCAAAAGTATATGTAACACCCTTATAATCAGAAAATGCTGCCCGATTCCAGTTTTCCTTGAAAGCTTGTGTGTACAATTCCAGCAATTTATCTTGTTTCATTTGATTCGATAAAAAAGAATAATTTTAAACGATCGTTCATTTTATTTATTTCCAGCACATTGCATAATATTGTCAACAGCAAAGTCCACCTGTTCGGCCGAAGTTAATCCAATAGTCATGCAATCAACATTTTTACTGGCCATAACGTACCTGATGGAGTTACTGCGTTGTTCGTCAGTTTTCATACGGCCTTCGCCAAATATTTTCATCCCGATAATTCCTTTGCCCGAATCGTGCGCTTTTTTCAAAACCGCCATGACTTGTTCGGGACTGGCATCCATAACAAGGCCATCAGGATTAATGCGGGCTAAGATAACATCAACCCAGGGATCCTGGGCGGCAACTTTAAGCGCCTCGAAGTTGTGGCACGACAAACCCACCGTTTTTACAATTCCCTTTTGCTTAGCAACCGAAAGCGCTTCAATAAAAGGCTTTTTATCCTCCTTCCAGGTAGCCTTAGTCATGCAGTGCAAAAGCAAAATGTCGAAATAATCGGTTCCTGTTTCTTTCCTGAAACGGTCAATCTTGGCCATTGGTTCATCTTTGTTCCATTCCTCGGGGTTGGTCCACAATTTCGACATGATGATTGCCTTTTCCCTCGGAACTTCCTTCAATATTGCTTTTACATTTTGATGCGATCCATAAAGGTCGGCAGTATCATAAAAAGTCATACCCCGTTCGGCGGCGTACCGCGCAACGTTCAACCAATTTTCAATTCCCATTCGGGTCATGTCCGACGATTGTTTGTATCCATGAGTTCCGGTTCCCAGGGCAAGCCGGGGAACAACCAACCCGGTTTTGCCAAGCTTAACCTTATCGACCGCCACACGGGTTATCCCGTTGGCACACGATACGCCCGAAAATCCCGACGAAACAATAGCTGCTCCAAGCAACCCAGTCTGGATAAAATGCCTTCTCGAAATTTGTTTCATATTACCGATGTTTAGTGGTTGGTTTTGTCAGCGAACATACAAATCAATCTTTAAATATTCATCCCGGAATAGCGATCATTTTCGGTTTGCCCAGCCATTGGCAAGATGGCTGTTTCTTCTGGAAATGAAAACCGGATTACGTTGTTTTAAAACAAACCGGGGAAATTAATTACGCATGAAAATAAGAAAATATTTTAAGCAACTTACACCAGAACAGCCTAAACCACTGAAATTCAACGATTGCAATTTGTTAGCAAATTGTTAGTAACAAATCATCGGTGAAAATGACAATAAAGAAGCAACGTAATTTTTTTAACTATTTTTATCATTCATATAACTTATAACTTAAAGATTAGATTATGAAGAAATTAGTCCTTGTGTTACTTATTGGTTTCGTTGCTTTAGCTTCAAAAGCTCAGAACATTCAAACTCATTATGACATGGGAAAAGATCGTGGTTACATTACAACCACTGTTGAAATGTTTAAGCCTGATAAAACGGGAAACACCTTTTTCTTTATCGACATGGATTACGGATCAGGCGGCGTTAAAAATAGCCCTTCGCTGGCTTATTTCGAAATTGCACGTTGTTTCACCCTTGGGAAATCTCCGTTTAGCTGGCATGTTGAATACAACGGCGGCTTGTTCAATTCTCATGGTTATGCAAATAACATTAGTAACGCATGGTTGACAGGTTTAGATTATTCGTGGAATGCCAAAGATTTCTCAAAAGGATTTTCGTTGAAAGCTTTGTATAAAAATATCGCAAACACAACCGATTCAAAACCAAATAACTTCCAGCTAACTGCTGTTTGGTACCTCGAATTTGCAAAAGGTAAATTTAGGTTTGATGGTTTTGCCGATTTCTGGAGAGAAGGACACACTGTTTCAAACGATGGGTTTGTTCACAACTTTCAGGAAAAGAAATTTATCTTCCTGACTGAACCTCAGATTTGGTACAACTGCACCAAGAAATTTGCTGTTGGTAGCGAAGTTGAAATCAGTAGTAATTTTGCCGGTCACGACGGTTTTATGGTGAACCCGACTATTGCAATGAAATACACCTTCTAAAACTTAACTATACATGGAATTTATTACCAAATTCTTTAAGCTACAGGAGAATAAAACGACTGTACGCACCGAAATCATCGCTGGGATCACCACTTTTATGACGATGGCTTATATCCTGTTCCTGAACCCGAATATTCTCTCGGCTACCGGAATGGATAAAAATGCAATCTTCTTTGCTACGGCTATTGCTGCCGGTTTTGTGACCATCGCGATGGGCTTGGTTGCCAATTTCCCGATTGCACTGGCTCCCGGCATGGGCCTGAATGCCTTCTTTGCCACCGTTGCACTGGCTGGCGTTGGAATGCCCTGGAAAGTAGCGCTGGGCGCGGTTTTCATTTCAGGATGTATTTTTATACTGCTTACCATTACCAAGGTTCGCCAGATTTTGGTGGTTGCTGTTCCGCAATCGCTTAAAATAGCAATTACTGTAGGTATCGGGTTATTTATCACCATTATCGGGTTGAAGCTTTCTGATATTATGTCGGTTTCGGCCAATTTGATTCCTCCGACACTCGAAAAACTGAACCAGACTAAAGGTCAGGGTGGTCTTTTGTATTTCGAATGGAATATTGGTATTGGTAGTTTTAAAGATCCGAGCATGTTGCTTTGCCTGATTGGTTTGGCGATTTCGGCTGCACTAATGGCTTTGCGTGTAAAAGGCTCATTATTAATTGGTATCGTTATTACGACAATCATTGGTATTCCAATGGGAGTTACCAAAATTGCTGAAGGCTTTTCGCCAATTGCCTTGCCTGATTTCTCGAACCTGGCTGTTTTCGCACTTGACATTAAAGGCGCTCTGAGCATGGGTATCTGGACCGTGGTGTTCACCTTTACTTTTGTTGAGTTGTTTGATACTTTCGGAACCCTGGTTGGTACGGCCAACAAAGCTGGCCTGATCGACAAAGACGGGAATTCGCCAAAAATAGGGAAAGCAATGTTGGTTGATGCTTTTGGCGTTTCGTTCGGAGCGTTGATGGGAACCAGCACTGTAACAGCTTATGTTGAAAGCGCTGCCGGTATTGGCGAAGGTGGCCGCACCGGGTTAACTGCTGTAACAACCGGTGTTTTGTTCCTGATTGCTTTGATTCTGGCACCTCTGGCAACATTAATTCCGAATGCTGCAACTGCTCCGGCTTTGATCATTGTTGGTTTGCTGATGGTTTCGGCAATCAAAGAAATCAATTTCGAAGATTTTACCGAAGGCTTACCAGCGTTCATGTGTATCGTCATGATGCCTTTCACCTACAGCATTGCCAATGGTGTTGCTGCCGGTATCATTTTCTATACTTTACTGAAAGTTTTAACCGGGAAAGCCAAGAATGTACATTGGATGATGTATGTGTTGTTCTTCCTGGTGGTTATCCGCTATGTTTTCCTCACGGAATCGGCATAAAGAATAAACCTACAAGGTTTTGAAAACTGTCAGGTCTATTAAAAAGAAGAAAGCGGGAAACATTGAGTTCTCCGCTTTCTTCTTTTTATATGCTTATCTTCTTTTATTCTTCGTATTTCTGGAAAAGTGTACTTACAATGTGTCCGCCAAAACCAAACGAGTTGTTCAAAGCGGCACGAACAGGTTGCTTGCAAAGTGTTTGTTCAACACGAATTCGCGGGTCGATGGCAGCATCGCGGTTTTGCAGGTTAATGGTTGGCGGAATGATATCGTTTTTTACCGCCAAAACGCAACAGGTAGCTTCAATGGCTCCGGCGGCGCCCAGCAAATGACCAGTCATCGATTTGGTGCCTCCAACGGCAACTTTATCCAAACAATTAGCAAATATTGCGGCCACAGCTTTCGATTCGCTGATATCGCCAACAGGCGTTGATGTGGCGTGGCAATTGATGTAGCTGATGTCTTCCGGTTTTAGTCCGGCTTCGCGCATGGCTTCGGTCATTGCCAGTTGTGCGCCCAAACCTTCGGGATGAGAGCCGGTAATGTGATAAGCATCCGATGCCAGCCCGTAACCCGTCATTTCAGCATAAATTTTGGCACCCCGGCGTTTGGCGTGTTCCAACTCTTCGAGCATCAAAACCCCGGCGCCTTCGCCAAGCACAAATCCGTCGCGGCTTTCATCGAATGGTCGCGAGGCTGTTTCAGGAGTATCGTTCCGTTCCGAAAGTGCTTTAATCACGCTAAAACCGCTCACGGTGGCAATAGTAATCGGCGCTTCCGAACCTCCGGCCAGCATCACATCAGCTTTCCCCAATTTGATCAGGTTATACGAATCGGTCAGCGCGTGATTCGACGACGAGCAGGCTGAAACCGTGGCATAACTTGCCCCGTGCAGTCCGTATTTTATCGAAATCAATCCCGAACCCATATTCGGGATCATTTTTGTGATGAAGAACGGACTCATTTTTCCTCTCGAAGCCGGAGAAAAGTATTCCTGAATTTCTTTTTCGAATGTTCCGATGCCGCCAATTCCGGTTGCCCAGATCACTCCGCAACGTGCACGGTCAACTTTCCCGAAATCAATCATCGAGTCGTTGACGCATTCGTGGGTGGCGGCCAGGGCATATTGCGAGTATAAATCGTTTTTGCGCGCTTCCGGTTTTTCCATGTATTGGAAAGGATCGAAGCTTTTCACTTCGCAGGCAAATTGTGTTTTCAGGCCCGAAGCGTCAAATTTTGTGATGGTGGCAGCGCCACTTTTCCCTTGTTTCAGGGCTTCCCAGTATTCGGAAACCGAATTTCCCAGCGGAGTAATGGCTCCAAGCCCGGTAATAACTACTCTCTTCATATTGACTATTAAATTATTTGCGATTGACTATTTGTTTCTCCTGACGGAGTAATTTCTTCCCAGATAGATTGGTGAATGCTCCTGAATGCTTGTTTTCCCAGAACGCGAGCGAGTTGCAACCCGGCAACCAACGACGACAGAATTTGAATGGCCTGGTCGCTGGCCGAAATGCGGAACTGAAACAATCCTTTTTGTTTGCCTTTTTCGAGAATCTCGGCAAGCCAAGCCAAAATGCGCTCGACCATTTTCTGAAGTTCCTGCTGCATCGGTTCGCTCAACGTATTCACATCGGTTCCGAGCGACCCAATGATGCAAATCTTGTTATCGCGGTTACTTTTCAGGTACAATTTCATGAAAGCTTCCAATTGGTGCCACTCATCGAATTCGCGGTTTTGCATGTTTTCAACCATTTCGTCAAACCGCTGGATATTTGTTTTCAGGATGCTTGTTCCCAATGTTTCCTTGCTCGGGAAATAGTAATGCACGGCAGCATTTTTAATGCCCATAGCTGTCGAAATATCCTGGTAACTAAAGCCATTGTAGCCCTTGGTAAGGATTAGCTCTTCGCCCAACTCAAGTATTTTCTCGCGTGTTACCGACATGAAGTTTTGTTTTGTCCGGCACAAATATACTTACTAATAAGTAAAATCAAAGCTTATAATGAAAAGAATTTAAGCGGATTACAAAATCCAATTTTCAAACCCATTGCAAGAAAATTTGAAACGGCTTAGTGGCAACGACAAACAACACATTATATATTTCGGCATAAACCTGACAGCCCGAAAGAAGAGAAATGGTAATCCAGAAAACGAAAAAACAACAGCCGAAATTTCAAAAAAAAAGATTATTTATTCAATATCAGCTTCTTACTATGATTATATCCAACCATCTGCACATTCAATAAATAAATTCCTGAAGGCATAGCTGACAAATCGAGCTTGAAGTTATTTGAAGTTGCGCTTACCGGGAATTCCTCGTTGAGTACCTTTTGCCCGAGGGCCGAATAGACAAATACATGAGCTAATCCATCAACCGGATTGGCGATGATCATGTTAAAGACACCGTTTGACGGATTTGGATATACTTCCAGCGAGTTACAGATCAAATCGACAGAAAAGTCGCCATAAGCCGCATTTTTGCCGTCAACCTGGAGCCAGTATTTCTTTCCTGGTGTTAATTGCAAACCTTCGATCAGAGCGGTATTGTCGGTGGCTGTTCGGTCATCGGAAGCCGCAAGCAATGTGTAGCCGCTATTTTCAAGCAAATCACTTCCTGAATCTGCCGAATAAACGGCAATCTGATCGTCAAAACCTTTCGTATCAATGGTCAGGAGTCCATTGGACGGCCCAATAATTGAAAACCACACCGAGTTATCAACGAGACCTGAACTGCTGGAAAGTTTCGGGCACCAACTGTTGCTAAGAAGGCATCCTGTAGCTGGAGGCGCCGGTTCGTTGGCTTCCTTTGTTGCACAATGGTTCGAAAAATTACTGTTGCTTCCCGGCCTTAAAGCAATCGCATTTTCAATATTGTCGTTTGGCTGAACAATAACGTGAAGCAAAATACTGTCGGAAGCGGTACAGGTTCCATGCGTTCCGGTAACTTTTACCCAGGTGTCAAACGAACTACCGCCAATAGCCGCATTATTCAGGGTAAGCAATAAGGTATCCGATTTTATCGCCGTACTGATTTTTGCTTTTTCGGATACCGAAAACTCATAAGAGAAAGCTCCGGTGGCAACCAACGGGAAAGCATTCAGGTCGCAGCCGCACACGGTGCTATCGGTTTTTTCGGTTTTGTAAAATTGCACATTCAGGTTACTCCTGGCATTGATGTAACCGTTTTGCACTAAGCCATTCGACCCATAACTGTTGCTTACTGTTAAAGTTACCGAGTAAATTGCGTCATTTAAAAAACTGATTTGCGGATTCTGTGAAGTGCTGTCAGTTCCGTTTGTAAACCGGAAGGTGGACGGAGAAATTTGCCAAAGCCATTTGGTTGGTCTATTGGTACTTTTATCGGTAAACAAAACCGGGGTATTGGTACACACCTCCTGAACTTCAGCCCGAAAATCAGCTTTGGGCGCTACATTTCCCAGGCCATCCAGCGCTTTTTTCCCGGTATTATCCGGATCGAGCCAATGTGCAAGTTGCTTTGAGTTGGTTGCCGAATAATTCCACGATAAAGAAAGCTTTCCATACAACGATTCGGTATCGCCGCCACCGTGCAATTGTCCAACAATGCGCTTATTCTGATCGAACAACGGGCTTCCTGAAGAGCCCGACTCGGTATCGCCTTGTGAGAATACCACCCACCAATGTGTATTTGCTGCCGTTACCGAAATAATCCGATTATTTTCGTCGGTCCACGAAGTCGAATACGGATAGCTTTTAACCTGGTTGTTATCAATGGCGATACATTTAGGTGTTCCTTCAGGATGGTGAATTCCAACTCCTGAAGAGGGAAGATCGCCTGCGGCATTCCATCCGGCATAAAAAGCATTGTAATCTTCGGCAGGAAATTCTTTTAAAAGGAGCAACGAAAAATCAGAATACGAATTTGTTGATTTTAATGTAGCGCCAGCCAGTGTTTTCTTTTTCGACGCATCACTCGACGAACACGTAGAGTTTTCGTATCCAAAGTAAACAATTAATGTTCCGGCCTCGGCTTCAGTACCAATACAATGGTTTGCCGTGAGGAAATACGGAATTCCGTCTTCTCTCACATTGTTTACAAGAGCTCCGGTACAATAGTACGAACTTTGGGAATCGCTGAATGTCATCAGGCAAACGCTGTTTTTAACATCCTGCCAATTAGCTCCTTGCTGACAGTTAATCCCAATACGTGTTGATGCCAGAGCATCCAAATCGACATAAGCCTGAGATACCGAGCCAATTACAAGCTCTCCCTGAAACTCAGGATTTGATGGTTCGAAATATTCAACAATGAGGTTCTGTCCAGGGAAATCGGCTATAGGCAACTGGTTATCAGGGTTATTATTCAAATCGGAATAGGCACCCTGAATAATTGTTCCTGAACGATTGTAGAAAAAAAGCCTGGCTCCTTTGGGTAATTTATATTGCTTGAAAAAGATGCCCAGCGAAAGTGCATCTTTTGAGTCAATTTCATACCTCCAGATTGCACCTTCCCCGGAAATGTCAGTTTTTACACCTGCAACTTTCAGATCCACCTCCAGTTGCTTAACTACGCCAAAGCGGTTATCAATTTTAAAATCAGAATCTTCCTTCCGAAGCTTTTCGACATGTATCGAATCGAGTACAAGTGAAGGAAGTATAGTTGCATTTTTTAGCGATTGCCGGAAGCTTTCAGGAATACCGCCTATACTAAGTTGCGCATACAATTGACTTGTTCTGAGAAACAGAAAAAGAAGAAGAAACCAACAACTGCTAAAAACAATTTTTCTCATCGCCCAATCGCTCTAAATCAGCCCAACCCTGGAAGTAAAAAAACTTATCGAATCGCTACAAATAACCTTGTAATCCGTTATACATCCGCATACCGCGTTCCGAACCCTAAATTTAAGACTAAAAATAAACCTACAGAAATAAAAATCAATTGAATTCAGCTAAACCTCAAATAAAGCAGCTAATGACGCGACAATACTATTTCCCCCGAAATATTTCATTCAGGAATAATCATCCCGATATAAACGAATTACTACAAATTACTACTTTACAACAGTAACCATTGATTTCCCGGTTCCCATAGCACCATCAACCGTTATTCCCTGTATTTCGATTAAAAAATCGGTTAAAACCCGGCCTGCCGGAATCGTAAATTCGAATTGGCCCGAGGCGTCAACTTTTTGTTCGGGCAACCATAGCAATGTTGTTCGGCTGTCTTTCTTCAAATTACCTGTTTCGCTGATAAATGGATTAGGAACCCGAAATTCGCCGTCGTATTTTCCTGCCGAAACGTTTTTCTGTTCCACATCAGTAACTTTTGCCTTCTTCTGAAAAATTTCGATAACTCCCACCGAATTCAGACCCGTATAGCGTTGAATATCCATTGGATTAGTCGAAACATTGATATGATCAATATCTGATGGGGAAAGATTTGTAATTGCCGAAATGTCGGTTCCAAGCTGCTGTCCGTCAAGCACGATTAGCGCTCCTCCCTGATAATTCAACGAATTTTCGGAACCAACAAATACAATTTGGTTGTTGGTTATCTTAAACTGTTTAATGGTTTTGATTACGTCCAGGATGCTGGTGGCCGAGGCAAACATCCGTCGTTGGTTATCGTAATTCTGAGTATTTGCCTTTATTATTTTAGGTGCCCTTGGAAATAACCATTCGTTGTTTCTGAAATAAGCTTCATCCGCAACTTTCTCAGTTCCGGTCAAGTTGTATTTCTGAATATTTTCGGCAATAAAAACAGCGATTTGACCTTCCAGGTTTTTAATCAGGTTAATGGTTAAAGCAGCCTTGCCATCGGGATCTAAAGCTTTGGCTATAAATTTATTCAGGCCTCCCATTCTTAATTCGGGGAAAAGGAAAATTCCTTCTGAATTGGTTGTGGCTGTATATTTTTTGCCTGTTTTCTCTTCGGTAAGTATTACTTTGGCTTTATTAAACTTGGCGCCACTTTTATCGGTAACAAAACCCGATATCTTGAAATTTTCGACATTTGCAACCGAGGCATTTTCGGGCTTGAAATTTCGAATGCTTGACCAGTCGAATCCTTTTAATTTATTGGCAATCAGAAAAATATCGGCAAAGGCTGAGTTCCCAACTTTATCCCTAAACTGTTCAGGAATGAGTGAAAACGGAGTTTCCAGCTCCGATTCAATCATCAGGTAATCTAAAATTTGATTGGCAGCCTCATCATTTCTGAATTTATCGGAAACCGAAACCGAAACATTAGCCGAAACTGGTTGGCCTTTTTCGTTGGTTAACAATGCTTTAACCTTTGTTCGTTCACCCGGGTGCAAAGTTACTTTTTCGGGCTGAATATCAATTTTTAGCTTCTGGTTATTGTCTTTATAAACAATGCGGTTAGCCAGCAAAGTGCCATCGGGCGAATATGCCGAAAGCAGGTTTATTCCGTGCGAGAGTTTCTCAACCGGTATTTTCAGGCGGCCTGTACCATTAATCTCCATATCGGCGGCCCAATAAACATTATTCCCGTGAGTAACAGTTAAGGCCACAGCGTGCTTCTGTCCATCAGAAAAAATCAGGTTCGAATAAACAAATTCGGCATCAGTTTTGGTTACCGTAAGCACCAGGCCATCTTTTACTACCGTTGGCAAATCAAACGTCTGGTTTTGCCCTTCGATCCCTGAAACCAGCAGTTTATACGGTTGTTGGGCATCTACTTTAATTGAAAACATCCCTAACCCGGGAGAAAGCGTTTTTACAGGATTAATCTTTTCGCCCCGGGCATTTTCTATCGATCCCTCGATATTTACGGGCATACCCCATTTATTGAATGCTGTAAAACCTACCCGGGTTGGAACACCGGCAACCAAATTTCCACCTTCAGGAAAGAAACGAACAACAACCGGGTCGAGGTTTGATGGCAAAAATATGTCGTGCGACCACTCGCCCTTGGCTTCGGAAAGCGAGCATATAAACGATTCGCCATTGGTTTTTGAAGGTAATGTAAACTGAATGGTCGCTTTACCGTTTTCGTTGGTCTTTATTTTATCTTTTGCAATTACTTCAGTGCCGTTTCGAATTTCGTATCGCAATGGCTCATTTTTTTGTATCTCGCCCGAAAAATTGCGCAAAACAATATACAAATCGTTGGGTTTGCCCGAAACAGAGATACTGTCTTTCGCAACACTTTCAACAATCCACCGATTGCTGTATTGGGAATTAACTTTCAGCGGAACTATAGCTATCTGGTCCTGAGAACTTTGCACAGACGTGTAGGCAACCAGGAAAAAATCGTTGTCTTCAGTTTTATCCGGAATTACAAGGTCGCCAAATGCCGTACCTCCATTAAGCCTGTAAACGTCTTTTTGCAAGGCAGAGCCCATTTTGTCGTACAAGCCAACATAAAGCTTGCTTCCTTCTTCCGATGATAATAAATTATCGCCATTCGACACAAATGCGCGAAACCAAATGGTTTCTCCCGGCTTATAAAGTTGCTTGTCGGTGGTTAAAAATACCTTTTCGCGAGGGTAGTAGTTAAAATAAGTACTTATTTGCTGACTGATTTTTGGTATTGGGCTTTGTTCCTGTGCCAAAACGACGCATGTTAAAAGCATCGAAAACAAAAAGGTTAGTGATTTCATAGTGATTGCGTTAAGGTTTATTGTTTGGGTTTGCAATGTCGTTACGAAAAAGCGAATCGCTCTTCATCGTGTAGTTTTCAAGCGATTTCCGAAGTTCTTCCGAAGGTTTGATGGTATTGTAATCGCCCCAGTAACCATCGTCAAAGCTCGAAACTACTTCAGTAAAAATATCATTCGAGCTAAACAGCTCATCTCGTTTAAATTTATTTTTATCGTCTCTCCTGAAATCGGTAATCAGTAATTCCGATTGGCTGTGAAAAACCGAATTTACCCGATCCTGTTTGCTTCTCACCCTAAACTTTATCGAAGCCTGGGCAGTGCTTAAATGCCATTTGGTTTCAGATCGCCGGTAACTTACCGTGTACTCAACATCAAACGGGCGTACATAAAAATCTTTTGGTTTTTTCCTGACAAGAGCTTCGCGGGCATACTTTAAACCAGCTTTACTCAGACTAAACTCGGCCCTGACCAAGGCCAGCGACGACATATCGACATACAGTTTCCCCTCATAATTAGCATCTTCCGATTTTTCCTTTGGTTTAAACGAAAGAAGATAGGTTGCCCTGTTATCAACATCAATTATTCCTTCCATTGTGTATTTATACATTACCCTGAACTCGGGATCAAGGAACGAATCGAGTGTTTTCATCACGTCAAGCTTGGTAATGTAATAAGGGCCTCCCTGTATCTTAAAATCGACAAATTGAAACGGTTTCACGTTTTCGCTCTTTCTTCCTCTTATTACTTTTACCTTGTCCTGGGTAAACGAATTATCATACGAAGCTTTCCTGATTTCCATCAGGGCCTCTGCAACGTCAATATATTTGCTATCCTGCTTCAATACCTCACGATAAAACGAACTCATCATTTCGGTTTCGCAACTGTAATTCACAGGTATCTTAGCCAGAATTTTATTGACAATATCTTCAGGATTAACGACCGTAACGCGAATCTCCCGAAGTTGTACCGAATTGGGAATCAGCTTTATTGAATAATCGTCATTGCTAATTTCGCGAATTGGAAATAATTGCTGACGATAGCCTAAGCACGAAACAACAATGGTATCACGGCTCATCGATTCAGGAACTTTCAAAACAAACTCGCCATCTTTATTCGAAACGGTTCCGATGTTTTTCCTGAAAACAAAAATATTGGAATAAGGTAAAGGGTCTTTTTCCTCGCGATCGGTAACCTTTCCTTTAAACACAATGATTTTGGGCCGACCAGCTATTTCTTCAGCTTTTTTTTTTGGCGGATCGCTTTCCGGTTTGGCAATGACAACCTGGTCGCCCAAAACTTTGTAATCAAAACTCGAATTGAACAGTGAATCAAGAACTTCCCGAATACTTTTGTCTGTAACTAAAATATCCCGTTTAGATTCTGCTTCAATCAGCACAGCATCATACGAAAAAAAGACTTTGGCCTGGACTGAGATTTTGTCGAGGATTGAAGCAATCGTTTCTGACTTTACATCAAGTGTAACTGTTTTTTCCAGAACGGAATTGTTTTCCTTCTGCCCGAAAGAATGACCCACCGACAAAAGGAAAACAAGTATCAAAAGTCCGTAAACTGGCTTCATCAGGAAATGAATTATAAACAGTTCGTTTAAAACATCTTACGCAGGAAAAACTCTGTTTTAATTTGCTCGCCATTCCGCAAAACGGTCATCTTAATCCTTCGATCTTCCTGGCTCTGGAACAACAAATTTATATCATTTAAAGTTAAAGCCTTATTACTGGTGCTATTTATTGATATGATCTGGTCATTTTCCAAAACACCGGCATAATAGGCAGGCGAGTTTCTGCGAATATTGCTGATCAGGAATATGGGTAAACCAGGCATTGGATTGGTAACTTCAAGACCGCTCATATTATAGTTAAAATCATCTTTCAAATTAACATTTGGCCTCAAAATCAATCGTTTGTTCGGATAATCCATCGTCACATAAAACCTTCGGAGAATTTCGGCGCCAAGGGTTCCGTTTCGGTCGTTTTTACCAATTAGTTCATCAACAAGCTCATTATCCGGGAAAGCCACAATGGGTTCATAAAGCACCAACGGCCCAACCCAAATTGCTCCAATACGCCCCTTTTTCCCATACAAATCGCCACTTAAACCTCGTCCAAGAAAAGTTTCGATATGGTTATCGGGCAGCGAAATACGGTTGTCGGAATTTGTCGAGAGCCAAATGGCGTCGCTCGCACCCGTGTCAACAAGTAATTTTACCGGTACATCTTCGTTCTTGTCGGTAACAATACTGGTTTTCACAAATGGCTTATTCTGTTCGAGCGTTAATGGCAAAACAATGTCACGATCTTTTTCTTTGTATGAGAAATACTCTGGTTTTGTCAAGGTAATCTTATGCTCGGGGTAATCAATTTTAACAACGTAATCTTTAAACAAGTTAAACCCAATCAGCCCGTGAACCGGAATACCCAGGATATGCGAAATCTGGAAGTTTTCGTTAATTACCATATGAATTTCCTGGTCGTAGGCTGCAAGCCCATCAAGAGTGATGGTATTATTTCCTGAACGATAGGCCGTAAGTTGCTCTCCTTCGCCCAAACCGCGCACATTAATGGGTTGTAAAAAATTAAGGTTCAGTTTATTAACAAAAGGAAGCTCGGTAATAATCGGGTAACGAACGCCAGTGTCGAGAATAAAATTCAAAGTATCGGAATTATTAATGGTTACCGGAATGATAATCAGGTTATTCGACGATTTGAAGTTTATTGTTATCGATTTCTTTTTGGGTGAATCGAATACAAATCCGGTTTGAGTGGTAATATTTCTGGCTCTCTTCTGATAGTCGGCACTTTTATTAGCAGTTTCATAATCCCTGACAACCAACAGGTTATCCTGAAGTTCAAAAAGCAGTTTAGAGTCTTTCATCAACTGTTCAAGCACGTACTTAATTGGTTTGTTCGAAACGTTCAGGCTAATATTCTTTCCGGTTATTAAGTCGGAGTTGTACGAATAATCCAGGTGAAGGTATGAACAAATCTTTTCTATAACATCAGAAAGTGATTCATTTTCAGCGTATATGCTGATACTTTGATCTAAGAAATTCGATTTAGGGTCTTGCGATTTATTTTGAGTGGTATTTACCTTGCTTTTCTGTTTTTGCTTCTGGCCGAATGAATTGGTCGGCTCAAAAAACAACATGACGAAAACTATGAAAAGTAAAATGGCAGGTATTATTCGATTTTTTTTCATGGCTCTTTGAAACAATAAATGTTAGGATCGTGTTTTTAAAACATACTGCCCCTTTGTTCCCTGGACTTCGAGATTAAATGTATTCTCAATAACTTTCAGAATAAAATCAAGGGAATAATCGTTAAACTGAGCAGTTAGAAGCAGGTCGTTGAGTTTTGGATCGGCTAAACTGATTTTTACCTGGTAAACTTTTTCAAGATTACGAATTACTTCGCTTAGCGAAGTTGCCTTAAAAATTAGGTTGCGCGTTTTCCAGGCGATGAAATTAACATCTTGGTTTATCGTCTTCTGTAGCGTATTGCTTGCATAAACCAAGGTTCCTTTATCGCCCGGAACAAGGATCAGTTCGTTGGTTTGGGCAGATTCTTTGGCTTTGTTCAAAACCTGTACTTTTCCGCTTTGAACAATAACTTCAACCTGCTCTGTTTCAGGATAAGCGTTCACACAAAAGCTGGTACCAAGAACTTTTATCTGGGCTTTTCCTGCGTGAATGATGAAAGGTTTATTTTTGTCGGGTTTTACTTCAAAAAAAGCTTCTCCCTCAATGCTTACTTCACGAATATCGCCTTCAAATTTCTTCGGATAGTTAATTCGGGAGTTTAAATTCAGGCTAACCAATGTACCATCGGGCAAACCAACCAGGTTTACAACTTTATCGGTTGCAACAACCTCAACGAGCGAACCCGATTTATCGGACTGGCGAACAACCCAATAGCCCGAAACTGCCAAAAACATAAAAATAAATACGGCAGCAACAGCACGGTATCCCGGGTGAGAGAACAGCTTTCGGAACAGGGGCATTCCTGATTTCTTCGGATGATGAATCTGGCTCTCGACATTGGCCCATGCCTCATCAACCGGGTATTTATTTAGTTCGAAATATAAATCAACATGGCGGGTCAACTGGTGAAGTTGCTCGCTTTCGTTTTCCGACAAAAACACTTCATTCTTAGCTGAATTTAGTTCTTCGTCCGAGATGCCTGAGTCATTGTCGTAAACCGAACGAGCGAGTAACTCCCAATTTTTATCTTCAATATGTTGATTTGTTTTCATACAGCTTTATGACAACGAAGTGCCTGGTTAACCCTTATTTGATTCTCCGGTTTTTTTCAGAAAACAAAATAAGGTCACCAAATAGTTGCTAAAATCCTTCAGTTCGTCCCGTAAATATTTTAAAGCCAAGCCCATTTGCGCTTCAACTGTTTTTACCGAAATATCCAGGGTTTCAGCAATTTCCTTGTATTTCATTCCTTGTTCGCGGCTAAGCCTGAAAATTTCTCGACGCTTGGGCGGCAGCGAATTGATGCTTTTTTCAATTCGCTTAACCAAATCAATCTCGAGGAAGTAGTCGTCTGGATTAACTTCCAGGATCGCCGATTCCTTAACCTTCTGAGCGTATTGCTTTTTAATTTTTTCGTGCTGAATCTGGTTCAAACAATGATTACGAACCGAGCGAAATAAGTAATGCTTAACCGAGCTCTCGATATTTAACACCTGACGCTTTTCCCATATCTTAACAAACATCTCCTGCACAATTTCTTCGGCAACTTCCCGATCTGTAAGAAATTGATTTGCAAAATGGCACATGGCCTGGTAATATTTTCTGAAAAGAATTTGAAAAGCCTTTTCGTCACCTTCCCTAAGTTTAAGATACAGTTCCCTGTCTTCAGTTAAGTCCATAGCTCTATAAGCTCAAGCATCGTTTTTGAGAATTCGGCTAAAGGTATAAAAAAATCGAAATTTGTAACTTATTGATCATTCCTTCTCCTGTATAAAAATCAAAAAATAACACAAACAACTGTCTATCTGATACTTGACAACAAATACTAAATAAGCCAAAGTTGCGGGCAAACCAGTCGATTGAAAAAGTCAAGAAATTTGCCCAAAATTCTTTGAGCAATGGAATTTTCCATTATTTTTGCAGCCGGTTTACAGGTACGCCCGAATGGCGGAATTGGTAGACGCGCTGGACTCAAAATCCAGTGATAGCAATATCGTGCCGGTTCGATTCCGGCTTCGGGTACCAGCAAAGGCCACTTGACTTTCAAATAGTTGAGTGGTTTTTTTTTGAGATGCAATTATCGGCAGCCCCTTTATAAAACCAGAGTCGGCCAACACAACTGGACAGGATCGCGCCGGAATAAATTACAATACTTCGGGAAAGCAAAAGCCCGGAAATTACGATGGCTTTTGTGTATTGTTTTAGTGCTGAGGATGTTTATTGATTTCAATAGTGGAATCGACATTGAATAATGGTTAAAACATCATTCTCGACTTTATAAATGAGTCGATGTTCACCGGTAATTCTGCGAGACCAATATCCTGAAAGATTTTGTCGTAAAGGTTCAGGCTTTCCGGTTCCTTCCGCTGGGGTTCGTTGGCATTCTTTAATTAAACCGTTTACTTTCCGAAGTACATTTTTGTCGTTATCAATCCAAAATTGATAATCATCCCAGGCTGTTTGTTCCCAAAGTATTTTCATCGGTTTAATCCTCGACTAAGCCGTGTTCTACCAGATTCTTACCGGTATTAACGTTTTCAATGGCTTTTTCAAGCCGCTCACGGTTATTGCGGCTCCGCAAAAGATGTTGCGTTTCCTGCAAGGCATTGTATTCATTTAATGTCATCATTACAATACTCTTGCCCTTTGGTCGATGTACAACGAGTAATTCTTCATTGTCGGTCACCGCATCAAGGTTTGCTTTCAAATTCTCTCTCAACTCCGAATAGTTTACTGTCTTCATAATTTCGTCCGTTATTCCGTACAAAAATAAGTACTTATTTTGAGCTTTAGTGCAATTAACTGGCTATTTTTCTTTGCCCAGCAAGGCATTTCGATACTTAATTCTAAATCTTTTTCCTGAATACGTTCGCCATAATTCTTAAAAGCCCTATTCTATATCCTCTTTTCTCAGGCTCATATTTCCGGTACTTCATAAAAGTTGTGGAATCCGAATGTTGAACAATGCCTTAACAAATTATATTTTTTGCCATTTCCTTTCATTTTTTATTGCATTGCCTTAATATCCACTCCTGTGAAAAAAATTAGTGTCGTTTTGACTTTTATAATTATTTCTTTCATATTTGCAGTAAATTAGCTATTTACAAACCGACACTAAAATGAAACAAACAGGTTGCTGCGAACACAAACACCAATGAAAATAATCTTCAGCAACATGTGAGTTCCATCAGGCAATTAAAAACAAACTATCTTCTGATGAAAAAACTTCTGCTTCCCCTTTTTTTTCTTTTTTACTCACTTGCACAAACTACATTTGGCATATCAACACAACTGCCTAACGAACCAGATTCGGTTTACCTGTTTGCCTACTCGACCGAAAAAAATGCAAACACCAACGGGCTCCATTTTGCATGGAGTACAGACCAAAAAAGCTGGACATCGATTGGCCCCGAAATGCGATTCCTGTTTTGCGACTACGGACGCTGGGGAACCGAAAAGAAAATGATCAACCCTTTTCTGTTCCATACATCTGATGGCGTATGGCATTGCGTATGGAGCTTAAACAACCACATTGGGGCATTTGCTCATGCCGAATCGAACGACTTGATTTACTGGCTTCCGCAAACATATCCGACTGTTTTAAAAGACAATAACTGCCTTGAACCCGAAATATCATATGAAACTGTAAATCAACATTATAAAATTACATGGCTGAGCAATATGCAGGGTAATCAAAAAAGTTATTGCGCAACCACCAATGACTTTAAAACTTACTCAGCCACCAAAGAAATTGAGCCATCCGGACGAACGAATAGCCGAAAAACAGTCGTCATCGCCGGAAAAACTGAAACCGGAACAATTCATAAAATATCGTGGAAATTGCTTGAGAATTTACTCAACAAGCAAAAACTGAATGCTTATCGCGATCAGCAATGGGCCGAAACAACGAAAACCGATTCGATCAGGTTTGCAACATTGAAGCCGTTAAATGCCCAGATTATCATTGATAACAATGAAAGTAAGAAGATAAGCGATATGCTGATTGGTGTCTTTTTCGAAGACATCAACTATGCTGCTGATGGTGGATTATACGCCGAACTGATTCAGAACAGAGATTTTGAATACGCGCTGAGTGACAAAGAAGGGCGGGATAAAACCTGGAATAGCGCCAAAGCCTGGCATCTGAGCGGCGAAGGAACAAATTTCTTCGTCGATTCTGTCTCTCCGGTTCATATCAACAACCCACATTTTGCTGTTCTTCAGGTTACAAAACCTGGCGCGTCGCTCGTGAACGAAGGATATGACGGCATTGCCATAAAAGTCGGCGAGAAGTACAACTTTTCAGTTTTTGTGCGCAATCCTGATAAAAAGAGTAAAAAACTACTCGTTCGGCTTTCAGGGAAAAATGGCGCAAACTATGGCGAAGCCACAATCTCTGCGAATTCTGACAACTGGCAGAAAGTAGAAACAACAATCACCGCAACCCAAACAGCAACAGGCGCTCAACTTTCTATCACACCTCAAGTTCCGGGAGAAATTAACCTGGATATGATTTCGCTGTTTCCGCAAAAAACCTTTAAAAATCGCAAAAATGGATTACGGGCCGACTTGGCTCAAACCATTGCCGATATTCATCCACGGTTCGTTCGTTTCCCTGGTGGATGTGTTTCGCACGGCGATGGAATCGAAAATATTTATCGCTGGAAAAATACGATTGGGCCACTTGAATCGCGAAAACCACAACGAAATCTATGGGGTTACCATCAGTCTGTTGGACTTGGCTATTTCGAATATTTCCAGTTTTGTGAAGACATTGGAGCTCAACCGCTTCCAGTAATCGCCGCTGGAGTACCCTGTCAAAATTCCGGAACCGGAGGCGCTGGTCAGCAAGGCGGCATTCCATTATGCGACATGGGCCAATATATTCAGGATATTTTAGATTTAATTGAATGGGCAAACGGAGGCACCAACACTAAATGGGGAAAACAAAGAGCCGAAGCTGGTCACCCGGCGCCATTTAACCTGAAATATATTGGAATTGGCAATGAAGATTTGATCAACGACATTTTCGAGGAACGTTTCACCATGATTTTCAACGCAATTAAAGAGAAGCATCCCGAGATTACTGTAATTGGCACTGTTGGCCCGTTTTTCGAAGGAACCGATTACGTTGAAGGTTGGAAAATAGCCACCAAACTTGGAGTCCCGATGGTTGACGAACATTATTATGTTTCGCCAGGATGGTTCATTCATAACCAGGACTTTTACGATAAATATGATCGTACAAAACCAAAGGTTTATCTCGGAGAATATGCTTCGCATTTGCCAGGCCGCCCAACCAACCTCGAAACTGCGCTATCGGAAGCGCTCTATCTCAGTGCAGTCGAACGTAACGGCGATATAGTCAGCATGACCTCATACGCCCCTTTACTCGCCAAAGAAGGTCGCACGCAATGGAAACCTGATCTTATTTACTTCAGTAATACAGAAGTAAAACCCACCGTCGGTTATTTTGTGCAGCAACTTTATGGGCAGAATCCAGGCGACATTTATTTGCACAGTAAATTGAACATGCCAGAAAATAACGAATCTGTATTGAAACGTATTGCCGTTTCGGCTGTTCGGGACAGCAAAAGCGACGATTTGATTATTAAGATTGTGAACATGCTTCCCGTAACAATAAATACGCAAATTAATTTGTCAGCCATTGGAGCAACAAGTACGCAAGGTATTTGTACTGTTTTAACAGGGTTGCCCGACGATACAAACGCCAGACCTGTAAGCCGGAAAATTGCTGTATCTACCGACTTACGGCAACTGCTACCGGCCTATTCGTTTACAGTATTGAGGCTAACACTTGCAGAGAACAAGCTAAATAATTGATTTTTCATGCTTTTTAACAGGCAGTGTCAATAATTTATAACAATATCAAAGAAAATTTTTTAAAAGAAATCACTTATCCAAGAATGTTTCGGTATATTTGATAAATCAAAAATTTAACAGATTACAACCAGATGAATCCTGATGCTTCGCCTGTAATACTGATAGCAGAAGATGTTGAATCGAACTTCTTGTATTTAAAAGCAGTACTCAGTAAACTTAGTGCAACCGTTTTCTGGGCAAAAAACGGTATTGAAGCAATTGAAATTTGCGAAAATAACCCGGTTGACGTTGTATTAATGGATTTACAGATGCCTGACATGAACGGCTATGAGGCCACAGTTATATTAAAAAAGAAATTACCACATATCCCGATTATTGCTCAAACAGCTTTTGCAATGTCTGACGACAAAGAAAAAGCGCTGGAAGCCGGATGCGACGACTATCTGGCGAAGCCGATAAAGTCGAAAGACCTGCTAAATGCAGTTGAGAAATACCTCAAAGACCGTCAATAAAACATGCACCAAATACCAAAAAAACGTCCGTCAAAATTTCGATGGACGTTTTTTGTAATGGATAAAACGATTTAATTACTCATCAATAATTACTTTTACAGCCGATTAACAGCCAAATCATATGTGTTGCGAAGAGAATAACGAAGGGATTGAAATGACGGATATTGTAAGCGATTCAGGACTAAATAAGCAATTTTTATTAGACCAAAGATATTTGAGAATGGCCGCAATATGGGCTCAAAACTCCTATTGCAAACGACGGCAAGTTGGAGCATTGCTGGTAAAGAATAAAATGATCATATCTGACGGGTATAACGGAACGCCTTCAGGATTTGAAAATGTATGCGAAGACGAAAACAATAAAACCTATCCATATGTTCTTCATGCTGAAGCCAATGCCATTACAAAAGTAGCAAAATCGAACAACAGCAGCGATGGTGCAACATTATACGTTACATCGTCGCCATGCCTCGAATGCGCTAAACTCATTATTCAGGCCGGCATCAAACGAGTGGTTTTTTACGACAACTATCATCACGACGACGGGATTCTTCTCTTACAGAAAGCTAATATTGATGTAGTTAAAGTTGAATTGGATTAACAAACAGATTTCAAAAAGTACATGAAAAAATATTCTATCTATATACCACTTCTATTAGCTGTTGCATTAGTTGCAGGTATCTTAATCGGAAATAAACTTAGCCGAAATACCGGATCGGGCTTGCCCGTTACATCAAAAATGAACAAACTCGATGCCATCGTCGATTTAATTCAAAATGCTTATGTTGACTCGATATCGACCGACTCGCTAGTCGAAAAAACAATACCCCAATTACTTAAGAATCTCGATCCGCACACAATTTATATTCCGGCAAAAGAAATGGTTGGAGTTGAAGAGGAAATGCGGGGAAATTTTGGAGGTATTGGTGTCCAATTCTCCATACAAAACGATACAGTCATGGTGGTTGATGTCGTTTCCGGAGGACCGTCTTCAAAACTGGGAATTATACCTGGCGACCGGATAGTGAAAGTAAACGACACCTTGATGGTTGGAAAAGACGTGAAAAATGAAAAAGTTCTTTCGAAACTTCGCGGTGAAAAAGGCACAAAAGTAAATGTTGGTATCAAACGTAAAGGAATTAAAGACTTGATTAGCTATACAATTACCCGTGGCGAAATTCCAATATACAGTGTTGATGTAAGTTACATGATTGATGAAACAACAGGATACATTAAAGTAAGCCGGTTTGCCGAACAAACTTACGACGAATTTATGCAGGGAATGAAGGAACTGAGCCAGCAAGGCATGAAAAATGTAATAATCGATCTTCGCGGAAATCCGGGAGGCTATTTAAACGCGGTTATCCGAATGGTCAACGAATTTGTCGGAAAAGGCAAACTTATTGTTTACACACAGGGAAATTCGCAACCCCGCAAAACATTCCAGGCCGACAGTCGGGGAATATATCGCGATAAAGGCGTTACCGTCTTAATCGATGATTTTTCGGCATCGGCCAGCGAAATTTTTGCAGGAGCCATTCAGGACAACGATCGTGGCTGGATTGTCGGACGCCGTTCGTTTGGCAAAGGATTGGTTCAGGAACAAATACCGTTTAACGACGGAAGCGCAGTTCGCCTAACCGTTGCCCGCTATTATACACCGAGCGGCCGCTGTATTCAGAAACCATACGACAAAGGCAACGACGAATACTACCGGGATATAATGAAACGAGCTGCACATGGCGAATTTCAAAAAGCTGACAGTATTAAATACCAGGACACCGTAAAATACAAAACACCTTTAGGAAGAATTGTGCACGGAGGCGGTGGCATAATGCCCGACTTCTTTGTTTCTGCCGATACTTCGGGTTATTCTGATTATTATCAGAAAATTACGCAAAAAGGATTGGTATATCAGTTTGCACTTGATTATGCCGACTCGCATCGAAAAGAATTAAGCAAATTTCAATCAATTGCCGATTTCGAAAAAGATCTCAATAAAATTAATATCCTGAATATGTTTGTGGCATACGCCGAAAAGAAAGGTGTTAAAGTAAATAACGCCGATTTGAAGATTTCGTCTAAAGTAATTGAAAACCAGGTAAAAGCGTATATAGCACGTAATATTATCGGAGAAAAAGGATTTTATCCAATTATTCAGAATATCGATAAAACACTACTCGAAGCCATCATCAAATCGAAACTTCCGGTACAGCAAAGTTTAGTCAGCGCTGTAACTAAATAAAACCTTGTCCGTCTTACCTCCAAAGTAAGCGAATAAACCATGAATGTAAGAGAGTACAACCAATCGGTTGACCTTTTTTCTGACAATGTTTTCCGGTTTATCCTGAAGAATATCAAGGACGAAGAACGCGCCCGGGATATTGTTCAGGATAGCTACGAAAAACTTTGGAGAAATGCCGAAAATGTGAGCTTTGATAAAGTAAAATCGTACCTTTTTACAACGGCTTACCATACAATGATCGACATTTTGCGGAAAGATAAACGCCAGACTTATATGGCCGATTACCAGATTCCGGAAGATGTTCACGACCGTCAATACTCTGACCTTGCCGAAATTTTGAACGAAGCTGTTAAGCAATTACCTGATATACAACGAACTGTTGTTATGTTGCGCGACTACGAAGGATATTCGTACAAAGAAATCGGCGATATTACTGAATTATCCGAAGCTCAGGTAAAAGTTTACATTTACCGGGCACGGGTTTTCCTGAAGAATTATATCGGAAAAATGGAGGTAGTAGTATGATAACCAGAGACAATTATGAAGCATATTTCGTTGATTACCTGGAAGGTAATCTGCCCGAAACAGAAATTGACCAGTTTTTGGATTTTCTGAACCAAAATCCCGATTTGAAAGAAGAATTACATCTTTTTGAAGAAGTTGTTTTGCCCGAAGAAACACTCGTTTTTGGCGGAAAAGAAAAACTTCATAAAAAAGCGGCTGATGAAAACCAGCGTTTCGAAAACAAAGCAATTGCTCATATGGAAGGCGATTTAAACGATAGCGAGCGCGAATCGTTTGAATCATACATTGCAACACAACCCAAACTGCAAAAAGAATACGAGTTATTTGCCAAAACAAAACTGGTTCCTGATTTATCGATCCAGTTTCCGGCCAAAAACAAATTATACCACAGATCGGCCAGAACAATCATTCTGGGTTGGGTGGCTCGGGCCGCAGCTGTTGTTGCTTTAACCTGGGGAATCAACTCGGTACTGCGAACACCCGAAAAACCTGAAATTGCTCAGAATAAAACCGAACTTACATCGGCCAAACCTACTGAAATTCAGACTGAACCATTGGCGAAAACAAGCAAACAACAGACAATCAATATTCAGGAGAAAGAGAATGTGAAAGAACAGGTTAAGCCAACTCTCGCAAAGCCGATTAACAAGACAATTCGAAACAATTCAGCAGAAAATAAACCCGAAAACGAGGTTTTAACAAAAGAACCTGCAACACAACTGGCCGTTCTTCCATCGATTAATGCACGGATTGAAACAGAGCAAGAATTACATTTGGCTGTAAAACAGGCAAGTAATGTAAAACCAATAAACGAATCGGCCCGAGAGATAAGTGTTGAAGAGTTTTTGGCCATGCGGGCTCAAAAACTTGGCAAAGAAGGATTATTCTCGGCTCAACGGATTGCACGCTTTGGCTTAAGCATTGCATCCGAGATTTCGGGCGACCGCATTGGTTACAAAGAAAAAGACGGGAAGATCACCAGCGTTGAATTTGAGAGCAAATTAATGGCTTTTTCAATTCCGTTGGAAAAAAAATAAAACAGCCTGTAACATTCCTGAAAGGCTTTCCGTCTTACGGCAAATTTTAAAACAAAAGCCATGAAACGAATTTTACTCACATTAGCAGCGATTGCGACCCTAAGCTTCGGATTACAAGCACAAGAATCGAAAATTGACAAAACTTTTAATGAAAAGCCTCTATTGATCAACCAAGTCGATACTACATCGACACACAAAACAGACACAACAGTTGTTCGCATCGGCAAAAAAGATGTAAAAGTGATTGACCACGATGGTGGTACCGAAATTATCTGGGGAAAAGGAAAGAGCAAATACTGGAAAGACAAACAGAAAAAATTTGACGGCCACTGGGAAGGAATAGAGTTTGGTTTTAATTCGTTCGCAAAACCCGACTATAGCATGTATCCCGCAGCTAACAACGATTTTATGTCGTTGAACCAGGGCAAATCGATTGAGTTCAACCTTAACTTTTACGAATTGAATATAGCCTTAAACAAAAGCTATGTTGGACTGGTTTCGGGTATGGGATTGAGTTTCAACAACTATCGCTTCGAAAATGCTTACACGCTTGAAAAAGGAAACACCAGGACTGGGCCGGTTGCTCTTGACCAAAACGGACTGGACAAAACGAAACTGGCAGTTAGTTATCTCAATGTTCCATTATTGCTCGAGTTCCAGATCCCGGTAAACCAACACGAGGGCAGGTTATTCGTGAGCGCAGGTATCGTTGGCGGCGTGAAAATTGGTTCGCATACCAAAGTTAAATATGGCAATAACAAGGAAAAAGACCGCAGCGGATTCAATATCAACTCATTTAATTATGCAGCAACGGCCAGAATTGGTTACAAAGGCGTAAGTTTATTCACGAAATATAGCCTAACTCCATTCTTTGAAGACGGAAAAGGACCAGATTTGACTCCATTTACAATCGGAATTAGTTTTACCGACTAATCACAACAGAAAACAATCTTCAGAAAAAATTGAAAAGGAGTTTATCGGCCACGGTGAACTCCTTTTTGATTTTGATTGCTTAATTTTGACTTGCATTTAGTTCAAATTTGAATGAAAAGGTTTTTTCTGATCGTGATATTGCTGCTAATCGCCAACCTGGTATTTTCGCAGGAAAATGATTCTTTGATCGTTATACAAAGTCCAACCGGAAGGCTTTCGGGGCTAATTAACATTCAGGACCTGGGGAATGGCGAAACCTCCCCTGGCGAAAAGAAATTTGAGGGGAACTGGGCCGGTGTGGAATTTGGAATCAACGGGTTTGCAAATGCCAGCTACAATTCGTACACCAAGCCGGATGATCATTTTATGAATAACGATCTGATTCGCTCCAATTTGTTGAACCTGAATATACTGCAATATTCGAGAGGAATTCAGCAGATACGCAACAATATTGGGCTGGTAACCGGGCTTGGACTCTGTTTTCAGAGTTATCATTTCAACGATAACACAACAATTATAATCGACGAAAATCGTAAAGTTCAGCCTTCGGTTTTGTACTTCGATTCAAGCCAAAAATCAAAACTTTCAGTTCTTTACCTGAATGTTCCGCTACTCTTCGAAATTCAAATACCAATCAACCACGTTAACAACAGGCTGTATATTTCTACCGGGATAACGGGCTCGAAACGACTGGAAGCTCATACCAAAATAAAGTACCGGAAAGACGGGGAAAAAGAAAAAGTTAAATCGCCTGGCAGTTATTCGATTAACAGCTATAAAGTTGCAGCCACATTCAGAATTGGCTATCGCCGGGCAAATTTATTTGCTACTTACGATTTGGTTCCACTATTTGAGCATTACCAGGGGCCTGTTCTTTACCCATTCTCGGCCGGAATCCGGCTTATTTCATTCTAGCCTTCAGGTTGATTTTTGTACGGAACGGTGAAAAAAAACGAAGAGCCTTTCCCCAACTCCGATTCGAGCCAAATTCGCCCGCCCATCAGTTCAATCAGGTTCTTTGTAATTGCCAAACCTAAGCCGTTGCCTCCAAATCTTCGGTTGTACGACGCTTCAACTTGCCTGAACCGATCAAATACCTGGGTATGATGCTGGGTAGCTATTCCGATCCCGGTATCTGAGACCCTAAATTCCAGGTTTTTCTTCAGTCGGTGAACACCAATTTCGATGTAGCCTTGTTGCGTAAATTTCAACGCATTACCAAGTAAGTTCGAAAATACCTGCTTTAGCCGGTCATGGTCGGCAAAAACGAAGCAGTTCAATGTTGCCTCGGGTATTTTTATCCTGAATTCCAAGCCTTTCGATTCAATTTTCCGGCGATACAATACATCAATCTCGTGCACAATTTCAGAGCAGGGAATGCTTGTTTGGCGAATAATGATTTCTCCGGCTTCAATTTTCGATAAATCAACAATGTCGTTAATGATATGAAGCAGGTTATTCCCATTATTAACAATCTGATCTATAAATTCTTTCTTCTGTTCTTTCCCAAAATCATCGTAAGTCAATAATTCTGAAAAGCCGATAATGCTATTCAACGGAGTTCTGATTTCATGACTCATATTTGCCAGAAAAGCCGACTTTAACCGATCACTTTCAACAGCCCTTTCCTTAGCAATAATTAAATCAGTTTCCATTTTCTTCCGTTCACTAATATCCTCTTTTATAGCGATATAATTGGTTATTTCGCCCTTTTCATTTTTTATGGACGTGATTGTTGCACTTTCCCAAAACAACTCACCATTCTTTTTCTTGTTATGAAACTCGCCACGCCAAACTTCCCCTAAAGAAATTGTTTCCCAGAGTTTTTTGTACGAATCAGAATTCATATCGCCCGATTTTAGTATCCGGGGATTCGCTCCTATCGTTTCTTCGGGCGAATAGCCAGTTATCTCGAAAAACTTCGGGTTTGCATATTCTATATTTCCTTCCAAATCGGTAATTACAATGGTAGCCGGACTTTGCTCAATGCCTTTCGTTAATTTCAGAATGGTTTCGTTAGCCAGCTTTTGCTCGGTAATATCGCGGCCAATGCCAACCAGGCCAATCGTTTTTCCAGATTTATCGGTTAGTGGTATTTTCGACGTTAAAGTCCATCTGCGACCTCCGTGCTTGTTGGGGAAGCTCTCTTCCTTATTAAAAATTGATTTATTGTACGTTACAACCATTAAATCATCATTGTAACTTTGTAATCCTTCGGGATACGGGAAAAAGTCCAGGTCAGTTTTTCCAATAATTTCAGATTCTGATGAAAATCCAAGTTTGCCAAAATCGGTAATGTTCGATACGATTTTTCGGCAATTAATATCTTTTACATAGATACTTACCGGTAAATTATCGATTAATGTCCGAAGGAGGGTACGTTCTGCGTTCAAAATTTCCTGGGCATTTTTCTTGTCAGTTATATCGCGCAAAATACCACCAATTCCGGTTCTGTTCTTTTTCAGTTTGATCGGAAACTTGATAACCTCAAAAATCCGATTTCCCAGGACTTCTTCAACAGTAACCTGCGACATCGTTTCCAAAACTTTACGGTCAGACGACACACAGGGATAAATGACTGAATATTCGCCCAATTCCTCATCTGTTTTTCCGAGAAGTTCTTCTTTTGTTTTTCCGAAAAAAGAAGCCATTGCATTATTTCCCATCAGGTATTTCAGATTTTCGTCTTTTACAAAAATCAAATCCGTATCAGCATCAATAAACGAATTGTAACGCGCTTCGCTTTCAAGTAAATCCTGTTTTACAAGTTCACGTTGAGTAACATCAACAGCTATAGTTATAAAATACTGTGGTTTTCCATCAACATCACGCTGAAGAAAGGCCGAAACTTCAGCCCAGATAATAGCTCCATTCTTATGGAGATACCTCTGTTCAAAGGTTACCTCATCTCTAACTCCATCAAGCAACTGTTGAAAAGCGTCTTTCGATTTGGCCACATCGTCCGGGTGACTTATTTTATCGAATTTATTTTCGGTCAGTTCTTCTTTTGTATAACCAAGCAGCTCGCAAAATGCACTGTTTACCAGCATCGAACCATCTACCCCGGTAAAAGATTTCGGAACAGGAGAATGCTCAAAAAGATTCCGGAATTTTTCCTCACTTTCAGCCAGTGCTTTATTCATCACAGATTTTTCCAGAATCAGCTTCGCTTTCTGGTCGTTCTGATAAGCTTTCTCCGATAATTGACCCGCCATGGTAAAGAGCAAATCTGCAATCAATTGAAACTGATCTTTTGACATGGAGGGAATTTCAATGTAGGCTCGAACAAACTCAGTTAAATCGGCTCCTATTTCCCGGGCATATTTTATAACTTGTTTCTCATCGTACTGCAAGTTCCGAACCTGTCCTACCAGCCAATTGGCTATATGTTTAGATCCAACGGTTACGCTGGCTCCCGCATCCCACAAGCCTCCGCTCAAGCATTGCTGAACAATTGGTCCTTCAGGATTGTGACGGCCAATTACAGCATCAGAACGCATACAGTTTATAAGTCCCTTCTCGGTACAACGAATAATGTTTTGACACAGGCGGGTAAAGTTACTTGGCCGGGTAATGTACACTCCTTCAGGAGTTGTTATGACAGAAGCAACACCAAACGCTTTTGCAAACTGATCTTGCAATCGTTGTATCTCATCAATATCAAACAAATCATTAAAAGTAACAGCGCTTGAAGGCTCCATTTTTTACTCTCCTGATTTTAAATTATGTGATTGAGTGGTGGAAGATAACTTTTCTTTGAATTTACAGGAATAAAATGATGTAGTATCTGAATTTAGCCTTTTCTTTGCGCCTCACCCTTTGAATAAGAGGGACGCAAGGCAAATACAACAATAAATTATTCTGTTTATTCAAATATGTAATATTAGCATTTTTTGTTTAAACAATTAGTAAAAAAGTGATTTTTGATCTTTTCATTCGTTTTGAACGGCCTTATTTTTGCATCTAAATTATTTGAATAAATGAAACTACTGCTTATCAGTAATTCGACCATGCCTGGAGAGGCATATCTTGATTATCCGAAACACGAAATCAGGAAATTCCTGGGTGAAAAATCACTAACTGCGCTGTTTATACCTTACGCAGCGGTTACTTTTTCATTCGATACCTACGAGCAAAAAGTAGCCGAACGCTTTGCCGAACTTGGCTTTGCTGTAAAAAGTATTCACCATTTCAACGATCCGGTGAAAGCTGTTCGCGATGCCGAAGCCATTGTGGTTGGCGGCGGAAACACCTGGCAACTGGTCAGAATGCTGCACGACAACAAGCTGATGAACCCAATCCGCGAAAAAGTGATGAACGGCACACCCTACATTGGCTGGAGCGCCGGATCGAACGTAGCCTGCCCTACCCTGCGCACTACGAACGACATGCCCATCATCGACCCAAAAGGATTTGATACTACCGGTTTGGTTCCATTCCAAATTAACCCGCATTACCTCGATGCCAATCCTGAAGGGCATGGTGGCGAAACCCGCGAGCAGCGCATTGAAGAGTTTATCGCCATCAATCCTGAAGTTTATGTGGTTGGTCTGCGCGAAGGAACCATGTTGCTCGTGGAAAACCGCACTATGAAGCTGATTGGGAACCTTACTGCGCGGATTTTCAAGAGGGGAAATACTCCTGTTGAGTTAAGTTCGGTTGATGATTTGAGTTTCTTGCTGTAGCAAAACGCATTAACTAAATAATCTATCCTGAATAGCCAGAATAAGCTTCTGATATTCAGGTTTTTTTTCTTCAAATCGAAAAAGTGATTCAGAAACTTCCTGAAAGTCGTGTCGGCATCCAACGAGTGTTCCTGCCAGTTTTTGGGCCGTTTCATCCTGAATTTCGCCCGAAAAAGCTGCATCGATAATTCTGCCCTTCTCAATAAACAAACTGACCGAAATCGCGCCATTCGCAGTTTCTATTGTATTTGTGAAACGATAGCGGGGCGAATAGCCAAAAACCCAATCCCAGGTCTGATATTTTTCTACGTTTAGTTTTTCAATGGCTGCAATATCATCAACGGTTGGTTGGTAAACCTGAAAATCAGGGTAAGTTCCACAAATTTCATCGAAAATAAACCGGGTGAATTCTTCCACCGAAATTGGATTTGGAAGGTAATTCGCAATGTTGGTCACTTCGCTGCGGTTCGATTGTACGGCTTTGTCCTCAAACTTCGATAAATCCACTTTCAGCGCGCCCTTCAATGCTTCCAGATGGCTGTTGAACAGCAAAGTACCGTGGTGCAAAACCCGGTTTTTGTGCACGTGCTCTGCATTGCCCGAAATTTTCTTCCCATCAATCAACAAGTCGTTGCGACCAGTGGTGTAAGCCTCAACTCCCAGCTTTTTCAATGCGGCCACAACCGGAACTGTAAATACTTTGAAGTTCACTTCCGAAATATCCTTTACGTTCCGGATGAACGTAAAATTCACATTGCCCGGATCGTGGAAAACCGTGCCGCCGCCCGAAAGCCGCCGCGCTACCGGAATTTGATTTTCCCGCACAAATTCGTGGTTAATTTCGGCCAGCGCATTCTGGTGCTTCCCCACCACCACCGACGGTTTGCTGCGCCAGAGCATAAAAAAGTCCTCCTGAAAATTCTTCAGGAAATATTCCTCGGCCGCCAGATTAAAATACGGATCGGTGCTGGATTGATTCAGGCAAAATGTAATCATGGGAGCAAAAATAAGAAATGGAGAACCACAATAGGCACATAGGGCACATAGAAAGACTTCAATGTTTTATTTCCTAATACCAATCTACTATCAAAAATCAGATTATCAGTTGTTTTGAAGTTCTTCTGAATTAAACAACGTATGTGCTCTATGTGTCTATGTGGTTCTATAATACTTAGAATTCCACCTGCACCCCAATGGTTGGCAAAACGGTTCCCGAGGTGTTTTTAACCGTACGCAACACATAGCGTGTTTCGTTGTCGGTAGTCAGGTAATTTCCGTTGGCGTCCTGCTCACGCAAAACCTGATCGGTTGACTGCGACTGAAAATTGTACAGGTTCTGAATATCGAGGTAAAACTTCAGGGTTGTCTTTTTCAGGTAATACGATTTGTCAACCCGAATATCCAACTGGTGAAAAACCCCGAAACGATTGGCATTCAGCTTTGTGTTATCGAAATACGGGCCACCCTGCGCGTTCCAGGCGGTAATCAGCGACGAGCGGTTCAAATCCCAGGGTGTATAGGGCAATCCACCCACAAAGCGGAATCGTCCACCCACCTGCCAGTTGCGCTTTAATGCCGCCGTTCCGGTCACGCTCAAAATCTGCTTGCTGTCCCAGGCCGAAACGATGTACTTTCCGGCGCCATCCTGAAATTCGCTGCGCACCAGTGTGTACGACAAATTCATGCTGTATTTCGACGAGCTGACCCTTGCCTGAAACTCGGCACCATAAGCCCGTCCTTTCGATGTAGAAGTCACTACTTCATCGCCAATTACGCCATAATCGGCACCTTTGTTGGCCAGCGAAATCTGATCGTTTACCGAGAACGGATAATTCCGGTAATTTTTCAGGAAACCTTCGAGTGAGAACTGCATGGCTGTTGCCGGTTTAAACTCCACACCTCCAATGAAATGATCGACCGAAATGTATTTTAGATTGTCCTTATTCACAAACACTGAGTTTTGCTGAAAACCCATTGCTGTGTATGGCGGAAGTTGGTAATATCTGCCGGAATTCAGGTTTAAGCTCCACTTTGGGGCAAACAAATACGATGCAGAAACCCGCGGTGAAAACTGCTTCAGCAAATTATTCATCTCCGACGAATAGTTGTTTCCGTCCATCCGGAAACCGGCAGAAAGAGTCAATCGTTCTTCCAAAAACTCGTGACTCAGCTGACCAAAAATTCCGTATTTCACCAGGTTCAAATCCGTATCATATTTCACATTCAGCACGTTACCGTTGTAAAAACGCCGTTGCATGGTAGCGTTGGTGTATTTGGCAAAATCGACATTGGCGCCAATGTTGGCCTTGAAACCATCCATCCGCATGTTGTTTTCAAACCGGATTTTGTTTTCCTGTTCTTCCGAAACGTAATCCAGAATTTTATTGCTTTCCGAACTCTGGTTGTTGTCGAGGTATTTGGTGAGCGTGTTGTTCAAATGGCTGCGGCTAACCACAAACGTTTGGTAACTATTTTGCCTGAAATGCTTGTAAACCGCGCCAACCGTGTAGCTCCACTGGTTGTTTTCGGGCAACTGGCTCAAAATATATTTTTGCTGATCATCCGGATTTTTAATATCCAGGTTCAATTCGTTCACATCAACAGCGCCCAGCCCGATCAAAGTCAGTTCGTTTTTGGCATCGAAACGCATACGCACTTTAAACTGCATATCGTTGAAGGTGGGCAAAAATGGCAACTTCAGCGCCGTAAAAAGAAATTTCAGGTACGAACGACGGGCCGAAACAATGAAGGTAGTTTTGTCGCTCAACGGGCCGTCAATCGTAGCCGAAACTTCCGAAGCGCCCAAACTGCCTTTGAATTTAAGCTTGTCGGCATTTCCATCAATCTGACCAAATTCGAAAACGCCACTCAACGCATTGCCGCGGTTCGATGGAAAAGCTCCCGAATAGTAGTTTACTTCGCGAATCAGGTCGGCATTCAGGATGCCCACTGCACCGCCCGAGGCGCCTTGCGTGGCAAAGTGATTGATGTTCGGCACCTCAACACCATCGAGGTAAAAGCGGCTTTCTGAAGGACCACCACCACGAATGATAATGTCGTTGCGGAATGACGGCGACGAAAGCACACCGGCAAACGATTGAATCACTTTCGAAATATCGCGGTTCGCGCCGGGACTCTTCTCAATCTCGCCGATTCCAATGGTTTTCAGCGAAACCGGGCTTTCTTCCGTTTTTCGGTAAGGCGAAGCTGTTACTTTAACCTCGTCCAATTGGGTATCGCGCTTCTCCATGCGGATTTCGACCGATGCAACTTTCGCATTTTTAACCTCAATCTCAGGAGAAAGAGCAGTGTGGTACCCAATAAACGAAGCCTGAACCCGCACAAAACCAGGCTTCAGTCCATTAATCTGAAAATTACCGTTATCGTCGGTTACAGCGCCAACATTGGTTCCCACTACAACCACATTTACGAAAGGCAACGGCTCGTTACTTTGCCCGTCGATAACGCGACCTTTCAAAGTTGCCTGTTGAGCCATCAAACCAGCATGAAATCCAAAAATTGTAAGTGTCAGGAATATAATTTTTTTCATGTTTTTGTTTAATTATTTTCAACACACATTAAACAACTAATTTTATTCAATGTTCAACGGGCATCTAGTTTTTGATTTTTGAGTCAGCTAATTTCACTGGCTTTTATAATCGTCCGGTTTGTTTTTTATAATATTGCTTAAAAATTACGTTTATGAGACTGGTTATTCAGCGTGTGAGTTCTGCTTCGGTCGAAGTGGAGGATTTTGTGGTCGCCGAAATCGAAAAAGGTTTGCTCATTTTGGCCGGAATTGAAGAAGCCGACACCAAGGAAGACATCGATTGGCTGGTTAAAAAGGCAACGCAGTTGCGTATTTTTAACGACGCAGAAGATGTCATGAATCTTTCGATTCAGGACATTGGCGGGAAAATCATTTTGGTCAGCCAGTTTACGTTGCACGCTTCGACTAAAAAGGGAAACCGCCCGTCGTACATTCGCGCTGCCGCTCCCGAAACAGCCATTCCGCTTTACGAGGATTTGATCGACGAATTCAGAAAAGTATTGGGAAACAAGAAAGTGGAAACCGGCATTTTTGGCGCCGACATGCAGGTTTACCTCGTAAACGACGGCCCGGTAACGATTATAATGGACTCGAAAAATAGAGATTTTTAGAATAATACAAGAAAAATGACTGATACCAGCATCATCATATATCAAAGTGAAGATGGCAAAACGAGAATTGAAACCCGGTTGGAAAACGAAACTGTTTGGTTAACTATTGATCAAATGGCCGAACTTTTTCAAAAGTCTCGTTCAACCATTAATGAACACATCTTAAATATTTTCCAAGAGCAAGAGCTTGAACAAGAGCAAGTAATGAAGAAAATCGGAAATTCCGATTTTTCTACCAAACCTACAAATTACTACAATTTAGATGTGATTATTTCTGTTGGCTACCGGGTAAAAAGCCACCAGGGAACCAAATTCCGTCAGTGGGCTACGGCACGACTTCGTGAATATCTTGTGAAAGGATTTACATTAAACGATGAGTTGTTGAAACAAGCTGGTGGTGGCAATTACTTTGACGAATTGTTAGCCCGCATTCGTGACATTCGCTCCTCAAAAAAAGTATTTTGGCGGAAGGTTTTGGATATTTATGCAACAAGCATTGATTACGATCCCAAGCTGGCCATATCCATAGAGTTTTTTCAAACGGTACAGAATAAGATGCATTGGGCAGCACATGGTCAAACAGCAGCTGAAGTTATTTATACAAGAATTGACTCAAATAAACCAAATTTAGGATTAACAAATTTTAAAGGGAATAAACCCACAAAGCAGGAAACAGAAATTGCAAAAAACTATCTGACAGAGAATGAGTTAAATCTATTAAACCGAATGGTAACAGCTTATCTGGAGTTGGCTGAATTACAAGCGCTAAATCGAAAGCCAATGTACATGAAAGATTGGATCGAGCGACTTGACGATTTCTTAAAGATGACAGGCAACGATATTCTGCAACATTCCGGGACAATAAGCCACGAACAAGCACTGAAAAAAGCAAGTTCGGAATATGAGAAATACAAAGAAATTACAAAGAATGAGCTTTCGGCTGTGGAGAAACATTTTATAAAACAGATAGAGACAACAGCGAAAAGACTAAATCCGAAAAAAGATTGAAAATGCAGAGCAACGAAAAAATGGGAACCGGCATTTTTGGCGCCGACATGCAAGTTTACCTGGTAAACGACGGATCCGTAACGATTATTTTGGACTCGAAGAATAAGGATTTTTAGTAGCAAGCAGCCAGCAACTAGCTGCTAGTAGTTGGCAAAAATCAAAAAAATGGAAAACAAGAACATTACCCTTCCCGAAGCCCAGCAGATGGTTGATCACTGGATCAAAACCATTGGTGTGCGCTACTTTAGTGAGCTGACCAACATGGCCATTCTCACCGAAGAAGTGGGCGAACTGGCCCGAATCATGGCTCGCACCTATGGCGACCAGTCGTTCAAAAAATCGGACGAAGGTAAAAACCTGGGCGACGAAATGGCCGACGTGCTGTGGGTTTTGATCTGTCTGGCCAACCAAACCGGAGTCGATTTGAACGAAGCCTTCCTAAAAAACATGGAGAAGAAAACCAGCCGCGACAAAGACCGGCACCAAAACAACGAGAAACTCAAATAGTTCCAGGTTTCAAGTTCCAAATTCCAGGTTGCTCCACCTGGAACTTGAAATTTGGAACTTGGAACATTCATTCAAAATCAAAACTTTAAAACAAAAAGATATGTCCATCGAAAACTGTCCTTTATCACTCGAAGATGTTCAGGCCGAACTGGAAGCCATCCGCGAAGCTGCGGAAAAGAACCTTAACAAAAAGATGTTTGAAAAAGCGCTTTCGTGCATCGATTTAACCACCCTAAATTCAACTGACACGCTGGAATCTGTTGCTAAGTTCACTGAAAAAGTGAACCAATTTCCGCAGGCTTTCCCCGGATTAAGCAATGTTGGCGCCATTTGTGTGTATCCAAACATGGCCAAAGCCGTGAAAGAAACCCTGAAAGTCGAGGGTGTGAAAATCGCTGCCGTATCCGGAGGTTTCCCCTCGTCGATGACGTTCACCGAACTGAAAATTGAAGAAGCCCGCCTGGCAGTTGCTGCCGGCGCCAACGAAATCGACATTGTGGTTCCGCTTTGGGCCTTTCTGGCTGGCGATTACGAAACTGTTTCCGCCGAAATTTCAGCCACTAAAAAAGCCATTGGCGATACACACCTAAAAGTTATTCTGGAATCGGGAGTGCTCACTGTCGATCAAATCTGGCAATCGTCCATTTTGGCCATCGAAGCCGGAGCCGATTTCATTAAAACCTCAACCGGGAAATTGCCACAAGCTGCCACGCCCGAAGCAGCATTTGTGATGTGCCTGGCCATCAAGCAACACTTCGAGGAAACCGGCAAAAAAATCGGGTTCAAACCGGCCGGAGGAATCGTAACTCCAGAAGATGCCATTTTGTATCTAACTATCGTTCAGGAAATTTTGGGCGACGAGTGGGTAAATCCTGAGCTGTTCCGAATTGGGGCAAGCCGCCTGGCCAACAACCTGCTCGAAAAAATTACAGGCAGCCCTGTAAAACATTTTTAGATCGGCGCTGTTTAACTCAGCAAAACTCAAAATTCAATTAAAAAAATTTAAAAATTATGGCACAAATTACATTAAAAGGAAACGCAATTCAGACTATAGGCGAACTTCCTGCAAAAGGAACAAAAGCTCCTGATTTCGAATTAATTAAAAACGATTTGTCGAAAGTTTCGTTGAAAGACTTCGCCGGACAGCGACTGGTTCTGAACATCTTCCCAAGTTTGGATACCGGCACTTGTGCTGCATCGGTTCGCAACTTCAACAAATTGGCTGCTGGTTTGGAAAACACCAAAGTGCTTTGCATTTCGCGCGATTTACCATTCGCACAAGGCCGTTTCTGCGGAACTGAAGGCATCGACAACGCCATCACTGTTTCTGACTTTGCAACCGGCAAATTTGGCAAAGATTACCAGCTGGAAATCACCACCGGTCCGCTGGCTGCATTGCATTCGCGTTCAGTAGTTGTTTTGGACGAAAACCATACCGTGGTTTACACCCAGCAGGTTCCCGAAATTGTTGACGAACCCAACTACGAAGCCGCTTTAGCTGCATTGAAATAATAGAAATTTTAAACTAATACTGAAAAAGCTGTTGACCAGGTGTTGACAGCTTTTTTTGTGTCCTGAATTTCTGAAAGTTTGTTATATTTGAAAGAATCAGTCTGATTAAATCGAAATCAAAAATGACCCGAAAAGATGCGCTGAAGCTATTCGATGATAAAAAAGTTCGTACCGTTTGGGATAGCGAACAAGAGAAATGGTTTTTATCAATTGTTGATGTTGTTGGGGTTCTAACAGATAGCCCGAATCCCAATAACTACTGGAAAGTACTTAAAAACAGACTCAAAAAAGAGGGGAACCAGTCGGTTACAAATTGTAACCAACTGAAAATGCAATCGGCGGATGGAAAATTTTATAAGACCGACGTAGCTGATGTAGAACAACTTTTTAGGTTGATTCAATCCATTCCTTCTCCAAAAGCAGAACCGTTCAAACTGTGGCTTGCCGAAGTAGCTCGCGAACGATTGGACGAAATGGACGATCCGGAACTGGGCATCGACCGTATGTTGGAATATTATCATCGGAAAGGTTACTCAGCCAACTGGATCAACCAACGACTTAAAAGCATTGAAGTTCGCAAGGAATTGACAGATGAATGGGACAAACGAGGTGTAAAAAAAGGTCAGGAATATGCTTTTCTGACGGATATTATCACGCAAGGTTGGTCGGGTCTTACGACTAAGGAATACAAAAATTTCAAAGGATTGAAGAAAGAAAGTTTGCGCGACAATATGACGAACCTTGAATTGGCGTTAAATACCCTTGCAGAAGCTACAACAACTGAAATTTCGAAACAAAAACAACCAAAAACGCTGGAAGAAAATCGAAAAATAGCTGCACGCGGCGGCTCAATCGTGGGAAATACCCGCAAAGAAATTGAAGCAAACATCGGGAAAAGCATCGTATCGTCGCAAAATGCCAAAGAATTAGGAAAAATACCCGATCTCCCCGGAATTGACGAGTAAAAATCCTTGCCAGAACTCCGATTTCTGTTTTGAACAGATAAAACTCAACAATATTTTATCCCGGAGTGTTTTAATTGCTCAAAACTGTAATTATGCACCCTGTATTAGACGAAAACATTAGAGAAATCGGAAAACCATACAAAGACTTGCATTACCTGTTGGTCTGTTTGAAAGAAGTCCTCCAATCGAACAACGAAAGCGAGTTGGTTAGTTATATTCCCTGGCTAAATACCAAAATTGCCTCGCCCGAAAATCAGTTGACGCAAAAAGTTACTCACCTGTATTCCATCTGTTTCCAGTTGCTCAACCTCAGCGAGGTAAACTGGGCCGTGCAAAGCCGCCGAAACAAACTTCAGAATCAAGGTTCTGAAAGTGTTAACGGAAGTTGGGCACAAACATTCTCTGAGCTAAAAAAATCAGGTATCTCTCCTGAAAAGATTGTAGAAATACTTTCGCAACTCGAAATTGAGCCAGTGATGACCGCCCACCCAACCGAAGCAAAACGAACTGTAGTCTTGAAATATTACCGCGAACTTTACCTTCAACTGGTCATGCTCGAAAACCCGGTTTACACCAAACACGAACGGGAACAAATCCGCACCGGGATAAAGGAAATTCTGACCAAGATTTGGTTTATCGACGACATTTATCTCGAAAAACCACAGGTCGAAACCGAACTCGAAAACGTGTTGCACTACTTGACCAAGATTTTTCCCGACGTTTTTGAATTGCATGACCGGACAATGATTCAGGCTTGGAACGAGACAGGTTTTGAACCGGAAGCTTTGCAAAATTACCGGTCGTTACCCAAAATAAGCCTAGGCTCGTGGGTAGGCGGCGACCGCGACGGACATCCGCTCGTGACGCCTGAAATTACCCGATATACGCTCGAACGCCTGCGGACCGAAGCGCTGATTTTAACCCGGCAAAAGTTGAGTCAGTTAGCCGATAGCCTAAGCATTTATACCTCGGCAAAAAATACTACAGAAGCTTTTCAATCGCGAAAAGCTGAATTGGAAACACAAATCCCGGAACTTGTCGGGAATATTCCGTTCAAATTGGCTCTGCGCGAGCCGTTCCGTCAATTTGTGCTGCTCTTAATCGGGAAACTTCCGGTTCAGGAAAATTATTCAGGAAACATCCAATTGGCACCCAACGAATGGAGTTATTCCAATTCGGGACAGCTAATTTCCGATCTGGAATTGTTGTTACAGGCACTTTCCGACTGGGGCGCACCCATGTTAGCGCAAAACGAAGTAGCCCGCACGCTGCGCTTTGTGCAAAGCTTCGGGTTTCACCTGGCACACCTCGACGTACGGCAAAATAGCGAGCATTACCGAAAAGCGATTCAGGGCTTGCTGCTCGAAACTGGTTTTGACAAGGCAATCCTTCCAGATGGGGCGATTGACAAGCAATTCATACTTCAGGAAATCGGCCAATACCGGCCATTTGCTCACAATTATTCGGGAAACACGGACGAAACGATTAATGTGCTCGGTTATCTATCGGTTTTGGAACACCACATCAGCAAATATGGACCCAACGCGCTGGGATCGATGATTGTGAGCATGACCAAAAAAGTGGACGATCTTTTCACCTTTTACCTTTTGGCACGCGAAGCCGGACTTTATGTGAAAACCGAATCAGGACCGGCTTGCCAGCTTCCGGTTGTTCCTTTGTTCGAAACCATCGACGATTTGCACCGCGCTCCGGCTATTTTAGATGAATTTCTGGCGCATCCGGTCACCCAAAATACGCTCGAATTGCAAGCGAAGCGAAAAGGCTACAAAAAGCCGGTTGCCGAAGTCATGATCGGGTACAGCGACAGCAACAAAGACGGCGGAATTTTATCGAGTTTGTGGCACTTGTATGAGGCGCAGTACGAGTTGGCTCAAATTGGCCGGAAATACGGTGTTGATATTCGGTTTTTCCATGGAAAAGGCGGCAGTATCAGCCGTGGCGCCGGGCCTATGCACTGGTTCCTGAAGAGCCTCCCACCCGACTCGCTGTGCGGAAAACTCCGCCTGACCGAGCAAGGCGAAACCATCGAGCGCAAATACGCCAACAAGGTAAACGCCGCTTACAACCTGGAGTTGATCAGTTCAGGAACATTACGAAATACAATCCTGAATACGCACCCCTACGACGAGCAATTGTTCGACTTAGTGAGCTTTATGGCACACGAAAGTTTCACGAGCTACAACGCGCTCACCCGTCACCCCAATTTCATTCGGTTTTTCGAGCAGGCAACGCCCATCGACGCCATCGAAACCAGCAAGATCGGGTCGCGCCCATCGCGTCGCACCAACCAGCGCACCTTAACCGATTTGCGTGCTATTCCGTGGGTTTTTAGCTGGACACAAAGCCGGGCCAACATTACCAGTTGGTACGGCGTTGGCAGCACCTTGCAGTTGCTCAAAAACGAGTATCCTGAAAAGTACAGTTTGCTGAAAAAGCTGTTGGTTTCGCACCCACTATTGCGCTATATTTTAACCAATGTCGATTCAGGTTTAGCCGCTACTGATCCCGAAATCATTCGGTTTTACGCAAGTTTGGTCGAGGAAGAGAATGTCAAAAACGATATTCTTGAACTTATCCTGAACGAGTATCAGCTTACTCAAAATCTGTTGGCCGAACTGCTCGAAAAACCATTTCAGGAGCGACGCAAAAACCACTTTTACTCCACCCGATTACGGGCCGTAGCGTTGGAACTGATGCATCAAATTCAGGTGAACACCCTAAAAAGCTGGCGCGAAGAAAAAGAATTGGAAAATTCGGCGAATGCCAAACAACAGAATATCATTTTGCTAAAAACAATCAATGCGGTAGCCAACGCGCTTGGCTCAACCGGATAAATTTATAAATCAAGAAATTAACAAGGTATGCAAAAAATAATCAGCAAATACTTCGACAACTTTTCGACGATGAACGAGGCGTCGCACAATGCCGCCTTCGAAATTGCCACCCGCGAGGGAATTGAGATGAACAAAATCATCGTGGCCACCTCGTTTTGTTTCGACGAGCTAAACCATCAGCCCGCCAAAATGAATTTACCCTCGCCGCAGGGAACCTTCATCATGGGCGGTTTGGCAGGCTACCCTTTCGTGGGCGACATTGGCTTAACCGCTTTTGTTGACCATATTCCCGATGGCGGCGCGGCGCTGTTCATTTTTGGTTCGCATATTGGCATATCGCGCAGCGGCGAAATTGGCAAGATCAAACGCGTTGGCCAGCACCGCCACACCAACACCTGCGGAGCTTTGATGATGGTTCAGAATCATGTTTTATCAGAATCCATACACGAAATAGACCCGGCGGACTACTCAGCCTTTCAGCCCGAATTTTTGGCACTTCGCCTGTTGCCCATGGCCCAGGAAATACGCAAAGCCGAAGTCCCTATCCTGAAAACCACACACCTGGTATATGATGAAATTGAAAATGAAATCCTGAAACTGATTATCAGTAACAAAAAGCTTCAGTCCGATTTTCCGGTGTACATTTTAGGCGGAATCGTGATCAACACTGACGAGTCATTGCCCAACTATTTTTCGCAGAAGGTATTCAGAAAAGTGAATTAGGTTTGGGAAAAAGGAAAAAGTCATTGGTCATTAGTAAATTTCTAATGACTATTGACCTTTATTATTTCTGGCGGGTAGTAGTATAATTCACCAATTCGACCAAAGCCGTACGCGATTCACTTTCAGGAAATTCCATAATTCCGGAGATGGCTTTTTCGCGGAATTCGTTCATCACTTTCGAGGCGTATTCCAAGCCACCGCGGCTAACTACCAAGTCAACCAGTTCCTTCACTTTAGCCTGATTCTTATTTTTCTTTTTGATCAGGTGCAAAATTCGGCTTCTTTCTCCTGATTCACAATTATTCAGGATATACAAAAGAGGCAGTGTAATCTTCTTTTCCTTGATGTCGTTCCCGGTAGGTTTGCCCAAAAGACCTTTGCTTTGGTAATCGAAAATATCGTCTTTAATCTGGAACGCAATTCCGGCATCCAAACCAATCTGGAACATTTTCTCCACGATTTCATCGTCTTTGGTAACCGAAGCTGCACCCATAGCCATGCTTGTGGCAATCAACGATGCTGTTTTTTTTCGAATAATTTCGTAGTAAGTCTCGTTGTCGATGTCTAGCTTGCGGCTTTTGCGCATCTGCAAAATTTCACCTTCGCTCATATCTTTTACCGCTCTGGAAATCAGATGCAAAAACCGGTATTCTTTGTAATCTAATGTATTGAGCATTCCACGGGCAAGGATAAAATCACCAACCAAAACAGCAATTTTGTTTTTCCAGAGGGCATTGATTGAAAAATTTCCGCGACGCTCGTATGACTCGTCCACCACATCGTCGTGAACCAGACTGGCCGTGTGAAGTAATTCGATGGAAGACGCTGCCAAATAAGACGTTTCGTTGAATTCGCCGCACATCTTTGCCGACAAAAACACGAACATGGGGCGCATTTGTTTACCCTTGGTTTTCAGTATATACCGAATAATTAGCTGGAGAAAAGGTATGTCGCTCTTGATGGCTTCCTTGAAGTAGCTTTCGAAACTTTTTAGTTCTTCTTTTATCGGCGATTTTATAATATCCAACGAGCTCATTCAGGCAGTTTTTGAATGTTTCAAAATTAAGAAATATATTGAATAGATGCCTTAACCCGGATACTTTGATAAAGCTATGCAATATCCACACGTAAGCAATTAAGTAATAAGAATAATTTATTGTCGTATTTTTTTAGTACTCACCCCGACAGCCGTAACGCGGCTGTTCCGCCCCTCTCTCGCGAGAGAGGGGCAAAGCATCGCAGATGCGCGGGGTGAGTCGAGTTAAAACAATAACCCAAATACGACATTTTATCTTTCTTATTACTTAATACACACTTATTTTAAAACAATCTTAAATTAAAGAACTTATAGATTAGCTAGTACCAAATAAAAACCAAATATTCATATATTTGCATTTATAAACTTCAAGCCATGTTTAATATTCAGGAAATTGATGCCGACCGTTTAGAAACGGCGGCAAATATGTTAAAAGCAATTGCCCACCCTGTTCGAATAGCAATATTGAAGCATTTGGAAGGGGGTAAAAAACTGACAGTAACGGAGATACACGAATTGCTTGGTATAGAGCAATCAACAACTTCACATCATTTGGGAATATTGAAAGACAAAGGCGTACTTTGTTCGCGTCGTGAAGGTAAAAACACTTACTATTACCTGAAGCACGACATCCTAAGTCAAATTGTTGATTGTTTACAGAGATGCACGTGTGAAGAATAAATAAAAATCCGGCCAGCACAACTGACCGGATTTTTAATTTTCTATAGAACAACCATATTCTGGGAGACTGTTTTGTCCATTATTGCAACTTCTTTCCTAATTTCGACCTCCAGAATTTTACATCATGGCAAAAATTAGGGTGACCAAACAATTTGGTTTCGAAATGTCTCACGCACTGCTCAATTACGACGGGCTTTGCCGCAATATTCACGGGCATTCGTACAAACTACAGATTACCGTTAAAGGCGAACCGGCAAACGAGCCCGGCAGTCCGAAAGACGGGATGGTGATCGACTTCAGCATCCTGAAAAAAATGATTCAGGAACAAATTATCAGTCGGCTCGATCATTCGCTAATGATCAACGAAAATGCTCCGACCGACAAACTCGCCGCGCTCGGACAAATGTACGAACGCCATCAGGTAGTGCCGTTTCAGCCCACATCCGAAAATCTGGTGGTTTACATTGCCGAAAAAGTGAAACCGCTTCTTCCTGAACATATTGAGCTTTTTTGTGTTCGGTTATACGAAACCGGCAGTTCGTTCGCCGAATGGTATGCCGAAGACAATTGATTGCAGATCAACGATTAAAGATTGATGATTACTGAAGAATATAAAATCGTTAATCACAAATCGCTGTTCGTTAATCGTTAATTTTAAATAAAATACAATCCCAATGGCCGATAACAATACCGATAAACGTCTTTTCCTGCTCGATGCTTACGCGCTGATTTACAGATCGTATTTTGCATTCATCAAAAATCCGAGGTTCAATTCCAAAGGGATGAATACATCGGCCATGTATGGTTTTGTGAACACGCTGGAACAGTTGCTCAACGAGCAAAAACCTTCGCACATTGCCGTGGTTTTCGACCTAAATGTGCCTACTTTCCGGCACGAAATGTTCGAAGCCTACAAGGCCAACCGCGAGGTAATGCCCGAAGATTTGCAGAAATCAATCCCATACATTCGCCGGATTATTGAGGCTTACAACATTCCGATTCTCGAAAAGGCAGGATTTGAAGCCGACGATGTGATTGGCACGCTGGCCAAGAAAGCCGAGACGATGGGCTACATCACGTACATGATGACGCCAGACAAAGATTACGCCCAGTTGGTTTCCGAAAATATTTTCATGTACAAACCTTCGCGTGGCGGCGAAGCTCCTGAAATTTGGGGCATTCCGCAGGTAAAGGAAAACTTCGAGATCGACCATCCATTCCAGGTGATTGACATTCTGGGTTTGATGGGCGACACCGCCGATAACATTCCCGGTTGCCCGGGCGTTGGCCCAAAAACAGCTATGAAACTGGTTTCCACCTACAAATCGATCGACGGCATATATGAAAATATCAACGAGCAGAAAGGAAAGCTGAAGGAAAACCTGGTGGAACACGAGCAACAGGTGCGTATGTCGCGCAAGCTGGCCGAAATTATTCTGGATGTGCCGGTTGACTTTGATGAAAGCAAGCTCATTATGGAAGATCCGAATTTCCAGAAATTAAACGAAATCTTTACTGAGCTCGAATTCAAACAGTTTATCAAAAAGCAGGAAAATAAAGCGCAAGCTTCCAACGATGCCCAATTTGCTCAAGGTTCGCTCTTTGGTTTTTCGGCACAGCCTGCCGAGCCCGGGAAACCGGTTGAAGCAAAAAATCTGGATACCATCGACACCATTCCTCACCAGTATTACCTCATCGAAACCGCCGAACAACGCGCCAGTTTGCGCGCCGAACTTTCGGTACAGAGGGAATTTTGCTTCGATACCGAAACAACCGGTTTGGATACGATTACTTCGGAACTGGTTTGCATGTCGTTTTCGTACCGTCCGCACGAGGCGTATTGCGTTACATTGCCCGTAAACCGAGAAGAAGCGACTGCCATTGTTCAGGAATTCCGCTTTGTTTTTGGCGACGAAAAAATCCTGAAAATCGGGCAAAACATCAAATACGACTTGTCGATTCTGAAAAATTACGGGCTCGAAATTAGCGGACCGCTGTTCGACACCATGATCGCACATTACCTCATTCAGCCAGAAACCAAGCACAACCTCGACGATTTGTGCGAGCAATACCTCAGCTTCAAGAAAATTACAACCGATACGCTGATTGGCGGCAAAGGCTTGTTCCAGAAAACCATGCGCGACGCCGATTTGAACCAATTGCGCGACTATTCGTGCGAGGATGCCGATTTTACCTTACAGCTTAAACAGGCACTCGAACCAGAACTGAATGCCAGCGGAGTTCGCTCGTTGTTCGACGAAATTGAAATGCCGCTGATCCCGGTTTTGGCCGACATGGAAATGACCGGCGTGAAATTAAATACATCGGAACTAGGCGTTTACGCTGAAGTTCTGCGGAAACAAATCATTGAAATTGAGCGTGAAATTATCACGATAGCCGGCGAAGAGTTTAATATTTCGTCGCCCAAACAGTTGGGAGTCATTTTGTTCGAGAAAATGAAGATTGACCCGAATGCCAAAATGACCAAAACCAAGCAGTACTCCACTTCGGAAGAAACGCTCGAAAAGCTTCAGGATAAAAGCCCGATTGTTGGTAAAATTCTGGAATACCGCGGTTTGAAAAAGCTGCTGACAACTTATGTGGAAGCATTGCCGCAGCAAATCAACCCGAAAACCAAACGCATCCACACCAATTACAATCAGACGATTGCAGCAACGGGAAGACTTAGTTCAACGAACCCGAACCTGCAAAATATTCCGATTCGCGACGAAAATGGCCGCGAATTGCGCAAAGCATTTATTCCGTCGGACGCCGAGCACACCTTCCTTTCGGCCGACTACTCGCAAATTGAATTGCGCATTATGGCCGCGCTGAGCAAAGACCAGCAAATGATCGACGCCTTTAGTCACAACCAGGATATTCACGCCATCACGGCATCCAAAATCTACAAAATTCCGGTGGAGCAAGTTACTTCCGATATGCGCCGGAAAGCCAAAACAGCCAACTTTGGTATTATCTACGGCATTTCGGCTTTCGGTTTATCGGCAAGGTTAAACATTCCGCGAACCGAAGCCAAACAACTGATCGACGGCTATTTCGAAACCTTTCCGGACGTAAAAAAATACATGGATACCAGCATAGAAGTGGCGCGTAGTAAAGGTTTTGTGGAAACCATTAAAGGCCGGAAGCGCTACCTGAACGACATCAATTCGGCTAATGCCGTAGTTCGAGGAGTTGCTGAGCGAAATGCCATCAACGCACCTATTCAGGGTTCGGCTGCCGATGTGATAAAAATCGCCATGATCAACATCTGGAAAGAGATAAACCAACAGAAATTACGTTCAAAAATGATCCTTCAGGTACACGATGAGCTCGATTTTGATGTGTGGAAACCCGAGTTGGAGCAGGTAAAAGCTATTGTAAAACATGAAATGGAAAATGCTGTAAACATTGGAGTACCATTAACTGTTGAAATGAACGAAGGAGATAACTGGCTGGATGCCCATTAATCGTGGGGAAACAGTTAATTAGTCATCAGAAAACCAAAATCTTACTTTTTCTGCCCGACTTTTGACTTATTTATTCGCCAAAGTATTCCTCAATTCATTAAAAACCAGAAACAATTATTGGGAATGAAGGAAGTACTTTTTACCGAAGAGGATTATCGAGCTGCTTTAAAACGATTCTTGGAAATATGCGATGCAGAAGAAAATACACCTGAGGCTGAGGAACTTGAGCATTTGATGACCATTATGGAAATCTATGAACAGGAAAACTGCTCGTAAAAAGACCAGTTTCCGCCCTAAAACCGGCTAAATATTTCTGAAACAGCCGCATTGTATTTGGAAATACTACTCGATTTCTTTACCAGTTTCATGGCTTTGTGCGGATTGCCGAACGATTCGCTGAAATAAATCCAAAACTGGTTCATTTTCTGCAAAAGATGCCCGCTACCGTCCAGCCGCGACGAATAGGCTTGGAACAAACGATCATGAAATTTCCGAAGTTTTTCGCGCAAGTGGTTTTCTAAAAAAATCTGGCCTTTTAGTTGTGCCGCCAATGCCGGATTTACCAGTAACCCGCGACCAATCATCCACTCGTTTTGTTCTGCAAATGAACGTTGTAATTCTTGAAAACCAGCTACCAAAACAATATCGCCATTGTAAACCAAGCGGTGCTTCGAAATGCTCACCGCTTCGGCAAAAAGCTGTGGATTGGCTTTCCCGTCATACATTTGGCTGGCCGTGCGCGGGTGAAAAATCACCTCTTCCAGCGGATAATTATTCAGAACTTCAAAAACCTTCACAAAATCATGGTCATCGTCCATTCCGGCCCGCATTTTTACCGAAAACCGAATTCCCGGATATTCTGAAAACAATTGGGCAAGCATCTCATCCAGCTTTTCGGGATAAACAAGCAACGCCGACCCACGGCCTTTATTGGTTACCATCGGGTAAGGGCAGCCCAGGTTCAGGTTGATTTCGGAATAACCATTGCCTGAGATGATTTCAGCCAGGCTGTCCAGTTCTTTAAAATCAGCAAAAAGAACCTGCGGAACCGTAGGCAAACCCAGGTTATTTTCAGGAAGCAGTTCGCGCAACTGAGACCGCTTTATTTCATGTCCTTTCCCATACGAAAGATAAGGTACAAAAAATTTATCGACTCCCCCGAAAGTTTCGGCCAATGCCTTTCTGAAATCGAAATCGGTGAAGCCCTGCAACGGTGCCTGGTAAATTTTAAGGTTATTTTGATACATACCTGTTAAATTTCGGGTTTTAAACTTTAGCTGTGGTTGAATAAAAATGATTAATCACTACTTTTGCGGCCACAAACTTATACAATTGGCCGCTGTATGCAATCAACTCAATTCAAATCAGACACCATAAACCCTAACCTGACTTTGAATTCGGCTAACACTCAAACGCAAACCAACCAAACCGACAGCATAAAACCCATACTGAGCCTTAGCGATCCATCGTTTAACGACTCGTTAAGTGTGAATTACATTGCACCCGATAGCGTCATTATTTTTGGAGGCCGCCCCGAATGGTCGCAATTTAAAAAAGCTTACATACCCCAGCACAATTATGCGCAGGAAGTGGTTCACCAGCTACCTTACGACTCGCTTCATACTGTTTTGAAAGGTGTTGAAGTGGTTTTCCCGGGTAAGAAAATTTTCCGCTCGAACCCCGACTGGCTTGTTGGTGTCATTTTGGCCGCCTTTCTGATTTTTGCCACGGTTCGCCTGATTTTCAATAAATACCTGGCACAGCTTCTCCATTCCGCCATTAACTATTCCACATTCACGCGCCTGTTCCGCGAACGATATTTCAACCTGCTACATGCCTCTTTCAGGCTCGATATTGTGTTTAACCTGGAGCTCGCTTTACTGGCATACCAATTTCTATCGATTTTCAAGATTAACCCGGGACTCCCCAAAACATACACCCTGTATGTGGCCTGCGTTGGTTTAATCGTAGTTTATTTCCTGGGGAAAAGAATTATATATTACCTGCTTGGCATTTTAACCGAAAGCAAACCCGAAGTTCTTGAATACCTTTTTAATATAACCGTATATAACAGGATTCTGGGAATTTTCCTCCTGCCGCTTACCGCCATCATTGCTTTTGTACCCCTAACAATTGCTGAACCTCTTCTGTACGTTGGATTGTTTATTGTTATTGTTTTTTACCTTTTGGCATTAACCAGGGGCATAAAAATTTTCCTCAAGAAACAGTTTTCAATTTCATATTTGATTTTATACCTTTGTACCCTTGAAATTTTACCATTACTTCTGATATATAGTATATTGTTGAGCTGAAGTAGTGTTGAAACAAATTAAAAGCATTTACCTTGAAGATCAAGAGAATTTTAGTTTCGCAACCCAAACCTGAAGCAGCCAAGTCTCCTTATTTTGATCTGGCTGAAAAACACAATGTTCAGGTTGATTTCCGCCCCTTTATTCAGGTTGAAGGTGTATCTGCCAAGGAATTCAGGCAAACCAGGGTTCAAATTCTGGACCATTCAGCCGTAATCTTTACCAGCAGAACTGCTATTGATCATTTTTTCAGACTGAGTACCGACCTTCGGTTGGTTATTCCTGACACGATGAAATACTTCTGCAATTCGGAAGCCACTGCTTTTTACCTTCAAAAGTATATCGTATATCGCAAACGCAAAATATTTTATGGCGCCGGAAAGTTCTCGGAACTGATTGATGTGATGAAAAAGCACAAAGATGAAAGATTCCTTTTACCGCTCTCGCAGGTTGGCCAGCCCGAAATTACATCACTCCTCGATAAAGCCGGGTACAACTACACCAAGGCAATTATTTACCAAACAGTTAGCAGCGACTTGTCGGACCTGAAAGATGTAAACTACGATATTCTGGTGTTCTTCAGTCCTTCAGGAATCCAGTCGCTGATGCAGAATTTTCCGGGTTTTGCCCAGGACGAAACACGCATCGCCTGTTTTGGGCCAGCCACTGCCAAAGCAGTTCACGACGCTGGGTTACGCCTCGATATTGAAGCTCCAACAGCCGAAGCCCCTTCGATGACCATGGCTTTGGAACAATACATCAAAAAACATAACAAAGCGTAGTAAATCGAAACAAATACAATACAACGAAAAAGGGGAAGCTGGTTTTCCCCTTTTTTGTTTAAATTCAAGCTCTTTATTCAGATAAATTTTCTGAAAATGAAAGTTTTATAACACGATTTGACCGGTGGAAAGATTTACACTCAAAAAAAGCGAAAGGCTATGCAGCCACAAAACCCTGGAGCAATTGTTTGACTCGGGCGAATCGTTTTTGGTGTTTCCGCTCAAAGTGGTTTTCCTGAAAAGCGAAATGCCACTGCTCCACCCTGCCGAAGCAGCTTTCGCCGTGTCGAAGCGAAATTTCAAACGGGCTGTGAAACGAAATTTGCTGAAAAGGCGCATGAGAGAAGCCTACCGTTTAAACAAACACCTGCTTTACGACAAATTGACCACTAGAAACAGTCATATTTCAATCATGTTTATTTTTGTGGGTAAAGACATTCTTGATTTTGACAAGATCGAAAAAGCGATGATTTTGGCCTTAAAAAAGGTGTCCGGAAAAGTATAAACCCATCTTCACAACAATCATATTTTTTTCAATAAAATAACCTTCTTGTTAAAATCCGCTGATGCATTAATTACGTCACGAAATTCGCCATATCTGCCAGCCGGATATGTTTCATCGCTATAGTATTCCCGCGAAATTACGGTTAACAGATTATCTTTTATTTCGGCCTGAGATGTAAAGATACAGCCCGTTTTGTCGCCATTTTTCATTTCAACTTTCATTTCCAGATTTTCAGGGTTTGCCACAATGTAACCTTTAGGTATCTGAAATACTATTTTTCGGTAATAGTTGTGCAAAACGCCTACGTGTATTGGAAGTTTTCTGGATTGCTCCTGATAAAGTTCGGCCTGGCGACCAATTGTTTCGCCAATGTGAAACAATAAATTGCCACCTGCATTTTCTATCAAATCAGTTGCTTTTAACGATACATCAAAAATAATTGGATTAAGCCCGATGTTGTTGGGATGATCGTTTTTAACAATTAGCGAGCTTATTTCTGCGTTCTGTTTACCCATGCTGAAAAAGTCGCTGCAAACTTCTTTTCGCTTTTCTTCAGTTAAGTTCTGGAACAAATTCTGAAAGATTCGGCCCAATGCCCCGTTTATCTTTCGAACAACTTTAGCATCAATATCAGTCTCATTCGGGTTCAGGCTTAAGTTAATACATAAAGAATCGGTATTCGTGGCATTATCCTGAATAGGAATCTGTTTGATCTGGTATGCCAACGCGGTTGTATTCTCGTTGTAATATACTGGGTGCATAAAAAGCCCGTATTGCCCCTGGTAATTTTCGGGAGTAAGGCCAATCCGGTATTCGATATCGTCGGGAGATAAATACTTATCAATCAACGGAAAATAAATGAGGTGCGAAATCAAAAAGTTGGTACAGTTAAAATCACGATCAAAAGGTCGGGCATTATTAGTTCCAGTCTCAACAAATTCAAAATCGATGTTTCCAACCGAAAACAACGCAATAAATAATTTAACCACAGAAGTATAATTGGCCTGTTTTTGCCGTAAAATTTCAGGTAATTCTTTCTGAAAAGGGATTTCCTTTTTGATACTGATATTCGTTTTAACCCAGTTTTCGATAGTCCTTATCCTCTCTGTAACGGTAGCATTTTCTGATACGATCTGCTTGTACAAAGCTTGAGCAACATTTCGATCGCTTTTCGAAAGATCATAAACATTATTGTATGTGTTATCGCATGCTGTTTTCCACGAATATTTCCGCAGCAAGGAACTATAATGATTGTATGCCAGCGTATATTCGAAACGCATGACATCGGCTTTATAATTGGCATATTTCTCTTCAGCAATTGCCGGAATATATTCGCTATGAGCTCTCTGATATGTTTTTTCCTGGTTTCGTGTGTCAATTTCAAATGCCGGAAAACCGTTATAACTTTTCACCAGATACTCTATTTTAGAAGGATAAGCAAAAATTACATCGACATTACTTTTAGGTATCTTATCCTGAAGATAATAGCCCGACTCTGCATTGTATTTTTTTCGAAGCACATAAAAATACTCTATTTGGCCACCAACTTCCCCTCCTTCAATTGCAAAAGTCTTATAATCGCCTTCGTTATCCATATTGGCAATTTGTTTGATACTTTCTTTGGGTAAAACGGTAATTTTCCCTCCGGGAGAGATAAACCTGGCCTGAATATTCAGTATTTCAATCACATTGTCCAATGAAATATAGATCTTATTAAAAACAGACAATGCATTGTGCGATTCGACCTTCATTTTTCTGTGGAAAACAAACAACTCTTCGAAATAATTCTCAGCATTCAAATAAACCTCAAAAATACGGCGATCAAGTGTTACGGCTACCCCGTTTACACATTTAATGGTATCCGTATTCCGGAGAGTTGAGATTGTATTCCAGTTATAAGATTCGAATTCCGTTTTTTGCCCAAACATTATCAGAGGCAAGGTAATTAGTAAAAAGAGAAATACATTTTTCATATGGTGTAACTGTTTTATTACTGTTTTATCTTTGTTTAGCCGACAGGCACACTGTTTGCCGGTATGCCTTTTTAAGAGCCTCTGTCATTTGCCTGAACGCAAGAATTTCCTGACCTTCGATGAGAAAGGTACGGGTATAAATGCTAGTATTCAAAATGATCCCCGTTGCCGTTTGCTCGTATTTTTGCGAAAACCCAAATTTAGGATTCGAATAATTCATTGGTGCGGGCAAGTAGCTAACCTGCATATCGTTAGGTATATTAAGCCGATAAATAACCTGATGTTCCCATTTGTACTCTACTTCAACCGGGATTACCCGATCCGCTTTTACATCAAGTTCTGAAAGCGCACGTTCAACATTCATATTTACATAAATATTCTCGTTTTGCCGCGTGATGTAATCGGGCAGTTGAAAATCAAATCCAACCATAAGAGGCAAATTATCGTCAAGTAAATTAGATATCCCGATATCGGTAACCAATAATTTATCACTCGAACTAAAAATAGCCGCTGGCCAGTAATCCTTCTGTTGCCTAAGGTCTTTCCGCTCAAGTCTGGAAATAAGACTCGTGCGTGTTTCGCCCGTAGCGTTCGTCTTTCCTTTTCCTAAAAGCACAACACCATCGATTTCCAGGTTTATCGAATCAATCTGCAAACTTTGGAAACTCTCGGCAACAGGAATTTCATATATCTGGTAGCTTCCATTACTACATTCAATAAAGCACTCTTTTCCCTGGATGTATGCCGGAACATCCCCCGGTTTAAAATGCCTGGTTGTGCCGTCCAATATCACCGGCACTCCGTTTTTCCACCATACTGCAACCATATGGTTAGCGGCTGCAATTGTAGCGAATTCGCTGTATTTGTATGGCAAGTCTCTTGTTCCCACAGAGGCAAAATCGGCCTTTTCTCCGATGGCCCGAATCATCGCTATCAGCAAGCTTGTTTTATCCTTACAGTCGCCATAACGTCGCTTTAAAACAAGTGAGGCTTCCCGGGGTACAAAACCATTTTCACCATCTTCGATAGCTATGTATTTTACATTATTCTGAACCCAACTGTAAATCGCGCCAACTTTCGAAGCTGCTTTTGTAATTCCATAAGTAATCGAATCTGTAATTTGTTTTATATCAGTAGTAATTGTATCATTAATTCCATTAATTTTTGAATGATTCCACTTGGATAAATCACTCTGGTTAGCAATGTAATTCGTGGTTTTCCCATTAACATCGTACGAAGCAATCTGTGCAATTAAGTGAGGACGAAAGTACCGGACGGATGGCCCCAAAAAATCTGGAGTAAGAACTTTTGGTTGATGACTTACCCACCTGTAAACTATTTGGGTTCCCTTTTCTTCAGAAGTTTCGGTAACTCCTGCAACATTGCCGCCAAACAGGTGGAAATTAATCTTCATCGATTTGGGCATGGTAATTATTAGCTCGGCCTGGTCAACCGGCAAATAACCGGCAAAGTAAAAAATAACAGGATAATACAAGTCACGGACAACGCTTTCGGCAAACGTACAACGCTTAACGCCCTTGCCTGTTGCCGGAAAATTAAATGAAAAACAAAAACTGTCGTCGTAATAAAGGTTACTATCAAATTCCGAACTCTTTTTTACATTATTGACAACCATCTTCCTATACTTATTATACTCAGGAACAAGACTATAAGCTTCAAATTTGGTTACAATTTCCTTACTGTTGAAGTAGTCTTTTCCTTCTGAAATACTCGAACCGTTTTCTGATAAAATAATATCAATCCGAGTTTCTTTTACATACATAACGGGCAGGCCGGTAACATCCGGAAGAATGTTTATCTCCTTTTTCTGAAGGGCCGTAATTATGGGTTCATCAGGATATTTTTCTTTAAATTTGCTTAATTCGGTTTCCGGCTTAGTCCATTTTTCTTTCGCCAAAACAGCCCCTTCAAATAAAATAACAAGCCCAAAAGCGCCGATAAGGTATTTAATTAACTTCATAAAGCTCATCGTTATTAAAATTAAGTGTTTCGGAAGGCTTACCATCTTCGTTGTAAGTGATCCACTTGCCCTGTCTTTTTCCTACGATATAGCTTCCTTCCATTTCCTTTTGTCCATTGGCATAATACGATACATATCGGCCATTTTGAATTCCATTCAACCAATCACAAACTTCCTTTATTTTACCACTTTCGTAATAGTACTTGCTTTGTCCGTGCCGATAATCGTTGAGATAGCTTACTTCTTGTAATGGCTGTCCGTTGGAGTAAAAAATTGTATGCTTTCCATTGAAAATGCAATTGGAAAACGGTAAGCGAGCCGAAATTTTTCCATTTTTAAAATAACACACAATTTCCTTGGTCGAATTGTCAATCAACTCATTGGTATGCATTTTCCCTTGAGCGTCGATATAGGAAAGTGAAAACATCCTGTCATCACGGTATTGTACACTGTACATCAAAGTACTATCAGGCGCATAACAATCACCACGCCCCTGACGCTCGCCCGATTTTACAGCAATTCTTCTGAATACTTTTCCATTGGGGTGCAACTCAGTATAATACCCTTCGTTATCGTCTATTCGATAAGTTCTAATAACCGACGATCCATTTCTTTCGTTCCTGGTGAAATAACCATCAAGTGCATTTAAGCTAAAGTTTTTAGTCTCAACTAGTTTACCTCGAAAATCCCACTCGGTCGATTTTCCCTGCTTATTCCCGCTTATAAATGTTTTTTGGCTCAACAGCTTTCCATTCGGAAAATAAAACTCCTGAATACCATCCCGTTTCCGGTCGCTAATTGTAAATTTTGCCCGCATTTTTCCATTGGGAAAATGAAGTGTAAATGATTCTTTACCATATGGATAATTCAAATCGTCAATCACTTTTCCGGTGCTATCAAAATACCTCAGGCGGGTAGATTCGCCGTCGGAATTAAATGTTTCTTCACTAACTATCTTGCCTTCAGGCGAATAATTAAAGCGGCGGCCAACCAGTGTACCCTCATTGTAATAGTACCGGTATTCAACGGTATCATTGGGGTAGTATTCTATCCATTCGCTGGTAAGCCCTTTCTTACTGTAATAACCGCTCATAGATATATGCCCATCACTGTAAAAACGGCTCACTTTTCCCACAACCATTCCGCTGTCGCATGAATAAACAAGCTGTTCATTACCATTATCATAATAGGTTTTCTGCACCCCCGAATTCAGCCCATTTAACCAACTTTCCTCACTAATAAGTTTTCCAAATATGTTGTAATTTTTCCAGACACCTTCTTTCGAGCCATTTCGATATATTCCCTCAGTTTTCAATGATCCTTCAGGAAAAAAAGCCTTGTAATTTATTTCTCCATTCTTTTCGTCATCCGAATAAATTTTTTCGCCTAAAGGATTTAGCCATTCAATGTGTTTAATTACATTATCCTGAACCGCAAACCTGGCCCATTCTTTGCCATCCGGATAATAAAACGTTTGAGAGCCATTTTGCTTGCCGTTGTTATAGCCTGAAATAAGCTGAGCCAATTTCCCGTCATGGTCATATTCCCGGTAAGATCCTGTTGGTTTGCCTTGTTCATCGCATTCTCCTTCAGCGCTCTTTTTCCCATCAGCATAATACGAAGTCCACTTCCCGGTCTGAATACCTTTCGTGTAATTGCCTTCCCATTCGGGTTGCCCGTTTGAATACCATTTTTTAAACGATCCATTCAGCAAGCTATCGGCATAAACAGCCTCCAGCTTTTTGTTTTTATTCAGCCATTGTTCCGCTGCTAATCCAGATCGTTTATTTTCAACATATGGAATATTCCGTTGATAACCATTATTAAAATCGACAAACACCATATTACCATCTATTTTGTCCTTTCGGTATGGAATACTCGAAAAAAGTTGTTCAGCTGAATTGAATTCTTCCTCAACACCATCAGAAACGCCATCTTTTCGGGGATAAATTCCGGAACGCGCCCCGTTCGGATGAAATGTGTAATTGTTTCCATCAAGCTTACCATTGTTATAATTCAATCGTTGCTTTATAGACCCATTGGGCCAGTAAATCAGAAATTCGCCTTGCCTGAGGTTCTTCCGGTAATTCCCTTTTTGATCTATATTTCCTCTTGGGCTAGTAAAATACCATAGCCCTTCTTTCGATGGACCTGCATTTTCGTCCAAAGTTCCAATGGCCTCCAGGTCATCATCACTGTCAAAGTGAAATATTTTCTGGTGCTTTGATTCATTGGCAGTCGAGAATCCATAAGCCTTCCACGAATTAATTGCTTCGCGCGAATAGTCAATAAACTTTTTGATTAACTCTCCGTTCTGCTCGTTCCATTCGGCAACAGGCTTGTTATCTGTACCTTTCAGCGAATAATAAAGATATGTTTCGAACATTTTTTTATCGGACAGACTTTTGAAAAATCGGACATAAAACTGGTTATAAAACGTCGTGTCTTTTTCATCGAACTGCATTTTCTTTACCAACAGGTAGGTTTGCCTGCTACACAAAAAGTTCAATTTATACTCGTAAGGAAAGTCGTTTCTGAAAGCAACTTCAGCATCGAGTAAGCCGGTTAAGTTGTCCCACTGCGAGTGGTTAAGCTGTGAAGGGTACGGATAAAGGTATGATTTCGAAATCGAATCGTTCCTGCCACATATGGCTTCTTCCAGGTTCCGAATGTACTCAACGCGCGGATTCATCAAAATACCCATGTTGTAGGCTAAGTACGACTGTGCTTTTCTGCCAAATATGTAGTTTATTTTACCCAATGCAATATGCGAATTGGTATGGTAAGGATTATAATGTAACCCTTTTATCAACAGAGCCTCAGCTTTAAGGTATTGTCGCTTATTGATATAGCAAATAGCAAGGTTATAAAGCAAATTCTGGTTATAGGGATGTTTCAATTTTAGTGCTTCGAGCCATTGGATGGCGTCGCCAGTCCGGCCAAGTTCATCGAGGATACTTCCTTTTAGAATAGAAAACTGAACATTATCCGGTTGTAATTCAACTGCTTCCTGGCATTTTTGCAAAGCGAGTTCACCCTTGCCAAGGTTGTCGTAAGCTAGAGCTGATTCGTACAGGGCTTTTGAATAACCAGGGTCGGCCAAACTTACCTTTTTGTAGAGATTCAGAGCCTCTTCGGGTTTCCCGTTGTCGTATAATTCAACTCCTCGACCAATTAACTCATTTCCGGAAAGTGGTATAGAATCGGATTTGGTTTGAGAAAACAACGGGTTTAAGCTACAGCCAATGCAAAGAACCGAGGTGAAAATTCGAAGCTTATTCATAATGGTCAGATTAAATCAATTAGTAATTTTCTATTTATCAAAAATAGCATTTTGCTCTCAAAAAACGATCAATAAGGTAATAAAATTATATTTAATTACGAAAGAAAAACCGGCATTTTTAAGTTATTCCCAAAATCTTCGGTTAACAACACCTAAAAACCATTTTCGGTAACCACATTGGGCGTAGCAGTTGTTGAACTTAAGGCTGCTTTTATCCCGTTTTATCTATCAATTTATATAAAACCAATGGCTTCAATTATTTTCTTTGCGTTTTTCTTATCATTTTTATCTGCCATCGAATTAAACGTGTTACCATATAATTGAAACAAATAATGTTTCAGTAAGAAAAGCAAACCATCGAACATGGCCACCCAGTAAGCCACTGCTATCAACCAGATTGAGAATGACAAAGAACAATAAATCGGTTATAATCTTTAATGAGTATCTGGCAACGTGCCTAAATGATTTAAGCGTTGGGGCAAAGCTTAGCCCGGCTGCCTTTCGTCCAGCACCAGGTAATGAAAAGGATATTCAATTAATCTATTTTCGCTTCGAAATTCTTAATTTCTTTCTCTTTAATCCTTATTTCACAGGCACTGCTATTGGCTCTATTGCGCAAATTGTTAATGTACCTTCTTCAGAAAAACCTGACCACAAATAATAGCGTTAGACTCAGGTCCATATCCCAGGAAATTACCATCCAAACTATTGCCCAAGGGCGAATATTCGAGTAAAAAATACCCAAACTGCATTACTTTGGGGTCGTTATTATTGTATTCAATTTTCAAAAATCTGTCGTTGTAAAGACCTCCGTTTATAATAAAGGTTTCTAAAGCAATCAGTTGTGTATCGCTTAAATTTACAGCACAGCGCCCCGTCAATTTGTTATCTTTATCCAAATCAAACAGGAAACTGATATCGAATTCAACATCAATTCCGCGGAGTTGCTGCTTAGTGTTTCCCACCCATTTACCTATGATATTATTATTCTGAAGAGCAATTCTTGCATTAGCTTTTCTATCAAGTCTTCGTTTAAACGATAAAGTAACGACAGGAGCTATTATTGTTGTGAATGCTCCAATTAATGCTGCCAATAATGTATTATCCATTTTTCTGATTATAAGGTTAATAAGTTGTTGTTTGATGTATATTTTTTGAGGGGCTTATCAATAATCGCGCGCCATATCGCCGCTCGATACACTGGCATCAGCCATCGAATCGCGTTTACTCCCTGTTTCCTGCCATAAAAGCTTCATACACCTTTTTACAATGCTCAGGTTTTCATTGTGTCGTTCATAGAGTAACTGTACCATAATGTTTATGCATTTAGGGTTAATAAATAATTTTCATTACTAATTTACCAAATGGCAACCAGATTTTCAACGGATTAACAAAAAAAATCAGGACGATTCAGAAACAAATATTCGGTTAAATGCCAAAACCCCTTTAATTATTGCGTTTCGCAGATTATTTTGATCAGTAATTTAGAAGTATTTTAAATAAGTAGTACAAGGAGCACAAATACCTTGGCAATAAACTGGCCCCATAAAATCAAGCTGCTACAATACGCCTGAAGTACAAAGCAAAAAAAAGCCGGTCGGGATTTATATCTCCAACCGGCTAGCGGAAAACTCTCATTTCCCTGTTGTTTATTCTATTTCGAAGATGTTTTCAGGTAAAGGTTGCCCTGCATATTTTTCATCATCATTTCGGCGCCGCCGCCATTAATTTTTCCGTAAACCCAGTCGTCTCGTTTAATCTTATACATGCCAGCCGAGTTTGTTTTCTCAGTTTTTTGAGGAGTTTTATCAATCACTACATCAAAATCGCTGAATATCTCGCCATTGTCCGATTTCATTTTCAGGTTGGCCTTGGTTCCGGCCGGAAGGGTTACACTAACATCGCCGTTAAGAGTCGAAAATGCCATCGGTGCATTGGCATCCACCTTACTAAAAGTTACAGTTATATCGCCATTAACTGTATTGGCAACCACCGAACCCGAAATATTGGTAAGTGTAATTTTATCGTTTGTATTGCTTATTTCGAGTTGCCCGCTCACGTTATCAACGCTAATTTCGCCACCGTTTACGGTTCCGAGCTTAAGTTTTACATCCTGTGGTATTTTCAGTTCCAAATCAACGGCCTTGTTCGGGTTACCGGTATTCACGGTAACATTATTATCGGCTTCTTTGGCTGTAACTTCAAAACTGCCAGCCGAAGCAATTCGTTTCATCCCGTTAGACTGCTGCCGGTTACCCCGTTCGTCTTCGGCACGCGGAGTGGCATTAATCTGGATTTCGCTGCTCGCCGATCCAACAACTTTAATCGACCCGCGAACCATTTGTACTTTTAGTGAATAGGGCTTTCCGGGACTACTAAGCGGAACGGTAAGCTGCTCGGTTGAGCCGTTTTGCGCAAATGCGGTAATTCCTATTATCAGGCCAAGAAATACGAGGCCAACTACTTTATTTGTCATGTTTCTGTTTTTTTATGATTGTTTTTTAATATACACATCGCCATTAAGGGTTTCAAATTTGAATACCGATCCGCCTTTCCCGAACCGCACTGTTGTTGTTTTATTGAGCCGGAATACCGATTCGCGACCTTTTTTATCCTGGACTTTCGAAGCGGTAACCGGAAGGAGTTTAGCTTCGGCAAAATCGGTGTACAATTCGCCATGCATGCTTTTAAAGGTCAGGTCGGCTGAAAACCCGGGCTGATAGGTAATTCGGATTTCGCCGTTAATTGTTCGGTACGACGATGCTTCCTTCGGGTTACTCAGGTAATTCACCAAAATATTGCCGTTTACGGTATGCGCCCGGGTTGTACCTTTTGCATTTTTCACGGTTATCCCACCATTGACATTATTAATTTTCAGAAAGCCGCTCACATTGTCAACCAGGATAACGCCATCGTTAATGGTCGAAATATTCAAATTGGTTCCGTAAGGTACTTTCACGGTATAATCAACCTTTGCCTCATATTCCAGCTCGCGGTTATTTTCGTCGCGATGCCAGCCGAGCTTTGGTCTCGAATCGTAAGGTTCGGCAATGTAAGCCATTACTGTATCGCTTTTTTGATCGAACCCAAGCTTAAATTCACGCTTCCCGGTTTCCAAATCCTTATCGTTGTCAGCCGAAATGGTTTTGTTCATCTCGAACACGATTTTATTGCCAGCGTAACCTTCCACGTTAATCGAACCAAAAACGTTGTAAACAGCCAGTGTTGTTTGCAATGCACTTCCCGTAACCGTAAACTCTTTGCTTAAATGTTCCTTGAATTCTTTGGCATAGGAAGCAGGAATGCCAACAAGAAATCCCACTCCCACAATCAGGGTAATTATTATTTGTTTCATTCGTGTAAATCTTTGTAGTATAACTTAAAATCTGCGTATTAGCGTTGTCTATTTTTCAAAGTGTCCAACGAAATGGAATAGCCATTTATTCATTTTCGGTTTGTATAAGCTTTAGCTCTTATGGCTATTTCATGTCATTTTATTGTTTAAGCAATAAGAACAATTTATTGTCGTATTTTCAACTGTACTCACCCCAACTTCCGCGCTGCGGCCGTTTCTCCCCTCTCTCGCGAGAGAGGGGCAAGCATCGCAGATGCGCGGGGTGAGTTGGGAAAAAAATGCAACATTATCTCATTCCCACTACTTAATTGTTTTCAGGTAAGTTTCTGAATACTTTTTTCAATATTCATTTTTACCCCTTCGTTAATATCCTTCTTGTTCAAAAGTCTTTGCAGCGATTTAACCGAGCGTTTTTCCTGAAGTTTCACCATCACATCGGCAATGGCCGATTGCATAATGGGCGAATCCTGGTGCTCGATGCTATGCACAAGACCCTCGCGTACCCTGGGATCGCTGGCCAGTCTGGTCAACGCCTCAAGTGTTGCAAGCCGTACATTGACATTCGGATCTTCGTTCAGCGTTGTCAGCAAAGCGTCGATTACCTTCAGGTCAACATTCGTAATTTCCTCGGTATAAGCAACTGCGCGCATACGTTGCGATGCCGATGGATCCTGCAATAGAGAAAACATAAGTACCTGTTTCATTTCTGATATTTGCGACGAGAGCGAATCGATCTGTTGGTTGTAAGCCACCGGTTGCTGCTGCGGCTGCCGCAAAAAATACCCGCCCAGTAAACCAATTACCACCAGCAAAACGCTGTATGCCAGTTTGGGCTGTAGCTGAACCGAAAGGAATTCCCGAAGTTTTTCGATCCATTTTCCAGATTGATTTTCTTGCCTCAATTGCTCTCTCCTGAAGTTTGAAAGAGCGGATTTAAAGTTGGCTTGCATACTTGCCGAAGGTTCGGGTTGTTCCAGTTCGTCCATAAGGAACCAAACTTTCTGAAGCACTTCATATTCTTCCCGGCATCCGGCACAATTGTTAAGGTGACTTTCAACCTGCCACTTCTGTTCGTCGGAAATTGCTCCCGACAAAAGAGAAGTTAACTGCTCTCTATATTTTTTGCATTCCATCATTCCTGAATTTAATTGTCAATTTTCAGATAAATGTCCTTCAACTGGTTCAAAGCCCGGTGTATCCTAACTTTTACAGCCCCTTCGGTAACATTTAATATTGTTGCAATTTCGCTATATTTCAATTCCTGGTAACGGCACAAAACCAGTAACTCGCGGTTTTCGATGCTCAGCATAGCCATCGCCGCTTCAAGTGCACGCAATTCCTCGGCTTTCACCATCGCTACGTCCGACGCATGATCGCCTTCAATGCGGGTTTCGTAATCGGCAACATCGGAGTGCGCCGGAGTTTTGCCTGCTCTTTTAAAATGATCGTAAACCATATTGCGGGCAACGCGATACATCCAGGTGCGAAATTCGCCATGCCCTTTAAAGCCCTCGTTATACTTCAGCATCCTGATAAAAATATTCTGAACCAAATCTTCGCTAAGCTCTTTTTGGCGCGTCATGTTATACAGGAACCTGTACAGCTGCCGGTTATACCGTTCGTAAAGCAAACCCATCATATCGATGTCGCCTTTTTGAACCTTTCGCATCAATTCGTTGTCCGATAGTGTCTCCAAGTATCGATCCGTTTATTTGATTAAATTTAAACTGTTAACCTCTGCAAATGAAAAAGGTTACAGGCATTTTTGCAATTTTCGGAAAACTATTTGGGATAAAACACAAAAGCCGGCCGGGATTATTCTCCCAACCGGCTTCTGCCCTGCCCCTTTGTTTGTAACGAGGGAGAAATAAGTTATGAGCTTTTAGCTCCGTTTCGACCCCAGTTTGAAAGCAGTGCGTCATAACAAACCAACAACCCCTCGTTAATGCTACGCTAAACGAGGGGTAGCGGAGGGTACAATCGCGCGGTAGTAGAATGGCAAAGGTCATTTTTTCCTTTTCTTAACTTGTAACAGCTTCTTCTCATCTCCATCAAGTTTCCGTTACAGTTTTTTCACATCTTCGGCCTGAGGAAGATTTTCTGGTACAATTCCTCTTTGAGTCAGCATATTCCTAACCGCAAGGTTATTGTCAATATGTTCTCTTTCAATTTTTATTTGCCCTTTTAGGTCTTTGTTTTGTACATTCAATCCTGTCATTTCAGCAGCTAAATCTTTCGCTTTAATACCAATGGTAGGAAGAAAATCAGCAATTGGCCTACTTTCAGGCACACCCAATTTACGTTTAAGCATTTGGGTATTTAATCGGAACAAAGCCTGGTCGCCTTTACTCCTGATTATTGCAAAACCCTGGTTATCGACTCCACGCTCATAGAGAATGCCCGAAAGTTGCCTCTCCGTTTGGCTTAATTTCTCACGGGCTTTTACCCGTTCGTATTCTAAAATCCGTTGCTCAACCAATTCGGCCCTGCGGGTTTGCACTGCAAAATAGTTTTGGGCAAACGCAATTTTCTCTTTTCGGCTATCGCCATTTTGAGCGATCAGGTAACAAGCGTAACGGGTTAAAAGAATGTCATCTATCTCATCTTTAGCACCTTTTCCTTTAGTTATCATCTTCCTGACGTCAGGAAAATGATAGTCGATTTCTTCACCGGCATTTTTGCAGGCATCTCTCGCTTTTTGGATTACTTTTTCAAAGTTCTCCCATTTGCTGTATCCCAATAAATCTTGCAATTCGCGTGCGCTCCAGCATTCAACTCCTTCCAGTTCGGAAGCTGCTGCCTCAAATTGGAAAAACAAATTTTTAATTTCTTCCGACTTCATTTGATCACTATTTGCGATTTAATTTGCTGCCCCACCATTCCATCGTGTATTTTTTTGCAGCTATTCTTGTTCTTTGCCACGCGATACAATCGCGCGATAGCAGAGGAATTGTCTCGCCAGAGGCGAGATCAAGCCGAAAAGCAACCCGTGCGGAAAGATGCACACCGAAAACCACCGCGGCCGCGCTTGAGGGGTAGCTGATGTTATGCGTTCGTGCTTTTCTCATTATCAAAGGATTTTGTCTTTTTTTTATTCTTATCTTCTATTTTAAATCCTAAAATTGGCTTGTTTTTTGCTTTGGCTTTTCCCCTTTTTGACAATCTATCATATCCCCAAATTATAAGTGGAATAAAACAAACACTTGTCAACCACTGCCAATAATCACCAATAAATTGTTTCATAGTAACTAAAACTGGGGCATTCACTTTAATATTCTTTTCAAAAACTATTTTGTCTTTGTAGTTTTCCCCTAAATGGTCAAGAACTTTCACTGTCGTTCTTAAAACAAGTTCGTGATCTCCTCCTTTTAGTGGAATTATATTCCATTTCCAAACGGTATTCGTACTATCATCAACAATTTGCTCTTCAGTATTTAGAGAAGTAATCCTGAAATTTTGTTTTTCTGCAGGATCCATTAGAATGACTTTAACTCTTGAAGAGATTTTGATTTTTGCTATTTTAAAATCACTATTATCAATATATTGAAATAGAATACTATCATTCATTGCTTTTGTGATGCTTACAATTGCTTTATAATTTTCTTCTATCTCCATTGTGTCTGGAATATTATATGCAATCTTACCTTGAACTAATTCGTCCCACTGCTGATTATAATTGCCCGACTTCGTATTATATTCGTCCGACTGATATTTATTTATAGGGGGAGAATAACATAATTTAGGAACATTAAATTGTATCATAATCAATAAGGACATGATAATTAACACCAACAATACAGTTAGAGATACCTTAAAAACTTTTACGCTTTTTATGTGACTTGCAAAGAGGTGATAAATTAATTGACTAATTTTAAAGCTCAAAATGCCAACTATTATTATCTCCAAAAGATATATGCCTATTCCCATGATTTTGTCATTTATTTCTTGTAGTTAATATGTTTTGCACTGTCACCTAAGCATGACGCATAACGTAGGAAGCTACACACAGGGGCGGTTTGCGGGCGATTTCCTGTCAAGCCGAAAAACAGCCCGAGCGGAAAGATGCACACCGAAAACCACCGACGCCGAACTTGCCGGGTAGCTGATGTTGAACTAAATCCGCCTTCGCGGATAGCTATTTTAAAAGTACCCGATTCTTCCTATTCTCAGGAATTAATCACAACAAAAATTTCTGAATATGAGAAAGAAATCGGGACTTACTATCGTTGAGCAAGCTGTTGTGCTTGTTCCTGAGTTTGAAAAAGTTGTTCGCAAGCTGGATCAGCAAGTTGCTTTGCGCGGGCAGAGCAAAAGTACACTGGATAATTACATCAGGCGCATAGCCCTGTTTGTCATTCATTTCGGGAAACTTCCTGAGCAGATCGACCCAGAAGAGATCAACGAATACCTGGCCGCGTTGGCGCGTGATCCCCGGTCACCATCGCGTAGCAGTTTTAAACACATGGTGTACGGGCTGCGATACTATTACCGCCTGCTGGGGATGAACAAAAACGCCATTGCCCTGCCTTCGCTTAAAAAAGAGGCCAAACTTCCTGTAATCCTAAACCCGACGGAGCTGAAAGAGCTTTTTGCCGTACCAACCTTGCTTAAACAACGGGTGGTGTTGTCATTGATTTACTCGGCCGGATTACGGGGACAGGAAGTGATCAACCTGAAGATCTCCGACATCGACTTCGAGCGGAAAACCATCCACATCCGCCAAAGCAAGTACAAGAAAGACCGCATCGTTCCGTTGGCCGAAAGTATGGCTGTTGGGTTAAAGAAGTACCTGAAAGCCGAAAACCCGCACATTTGGTTGTTCAACGGAAAGGAGCCTGATGGCCGTTACAGCGTGCGCGGCCTGTCGTGGGTAATGCGCGAAAACCTGAAAAAAACATCCATCACCAAAGAGGTTACCCTTCACTCGCTGCGCCACTCGTATGCCACACACCTGCTGGAGCAGGGATTGAACATTGTCACCCTGAAAGAGTTGCTCGGCCATGCTGACATTACCACCACCATGATCTACCTGCACATTGCCCAGTGCGACCTGGTAAAGGCCCACAGCCCGCTCGACACACTTTATAATTTTCCGAAGAAGTGAGGGCAACATTTGAACTGGCCGATGTGGTCGGGTTGTTTGGTGCCAATTTAGTTGCCAAAACAAAACTTACGCCGTTGCAGCTAAAGGTACTGGGCAAAATAGCCAGTTGCCGAACTGCCGCGCTGGGCGGGCATGAAGAGGCTTGCGAAAACTGCGGTACGGTACGCTACAGTTACAACAGTTGTGGCGACAGGCACTGCCCAAAATGCCAGGCAGCTAAGCAATCCTTCTGGATCGACGTCCTGGTGCAAAACACCTTGCCGGTAAAACATTACCATATTGTGTTCACCGTACCACACCAGTTAAACACGGCTTGCCTGCACAACTCACGGATGTATTACGACCTGCTCTTTGCTGCGGTCTGGAATACCCTTCGGTCATTCGGATACTCGCATTTTGGTGTTGAAACCGGGGCGGTTGCCGTGCTGCATACCTGGGGGCAAAACCTCTCGCTACTCCCGCACATCCATTGTATTGTCCCGGCAGCCGGATATACATTGGACGGACAGTGGAAAAACATCGGGCATTCGGGGCAATTTCTCTATCCTGTTCGCCAATTGAGCGAAGCTTTTAAAGCAAGATTCCTCGACTGCCTCAAGCGCGCTTTACGCAAGCAAAACGAACTGCCTTTATTCAACGATGCCGTTCAGAAAGCCTGGAAAACCCGATGGGTGGTTCACTGCGAACCTTCCCTGGCAAGCGCTGAGCATGTGGTCAAATATCTGGGGCAATACACGCACCGGGTGGCCATTACCAACCAGCGGATACTGAACATTGCCGACGGTAAAGTAACTTTCATTGCCAAAGATTACCGCGACAGAGCCATCAAAAAGCCCGTAACACTTGATGGGGTTGAGTTCCTGCGTCGGTTTGCTTTGCATATACTTCCGAAACGGTTTGTCAAAATCCGTAGGTTCGGCATTTACAACCACACGGTAAAACGAAACCTCGAACTCCGGTTTGTACCGGAAGAAAAGCCCGATATTGAAGCAATAATAAAGCAACAACAGCCGTCAGAAACCAACGTTGAGCGCTTCGAACGGCTAACTGGCGTAAACCCTTGTCTTTGCCCGGTGTGTAAAACCGGGAGAATGGTTGTTGTGAGGGAACTGCCACGCATTCGCTCGCCGACAGGAAACCCTTTTGCCAAACCACTGTCAGCTTCATATCCAAACGTTTAACCTGCGCCAAGGGCGTACATGGGAAAGGTATGCCCAATTGCCAGCGAAAATGACTAAAAACAGGTGGCCAAACACGATTTTACCAGTGCTGTGAAACCATAAAAGCACAAAAACCTGCAATACGTCAAAGAACGTTATCTCATTAATTTCCTTCAAAAACTCAAAATCGGTCGCAAAGTGCATAGCTCCGATCCCGGCGGGTGTAGTTCAACACAGACTCATCGCTAGGCGTTGCACGCCACTCAGAGTCCTATTTATTGAACGGCTAACTGGCGTAAACCCTTGTCTTTGCCCGGTGTGTAAAACCGGGAGAATGGTTGTTGTGAGGGAACTGCCACGCATTCGCTCGCCGACAGGAAACCCTTTTGCCAAACCACTGTCAGCTTCATATCCAAACGTTTAACCTGCGCCAAGGGCGTACATGGGAAAGGTATGCCCAATTGCCAGCGAAAATGACTAAAAACAGGTGGCCAAACACGATTTTACCAGTGCTGTGAAACCATAAAAGCACAAAAACCTGCAATACGTCAAAGAACGTTATCTCATTAATTTCCTTCAAAAACTCAAAATCGGTCGCAAAGTGCATAGCTCCGATCCCGGCGGGTGTAGTTCAACACAGACTCATCGCTAGGCGTTGCACGCCACTCAGAGTCCTATTTATTAGTGGCATGTACCTTATAATCTTGCTTTAAGGTTGTCGATGTCTTGACGACAATCATTCTCATATGCTTGTGTCATGTAATTGAATTGCATGTCCATATTGTTGTAAAGAGATGTGTCATTGATTATATTATCAAGTTCTGTTGTTACTATTTTTTGTAATTCGTTTATATTTAAAACAAGATCGCCTCTCTTATTCTTAAAGAATATTGAACCTACTGGATTTGATGAATGATACGATATTTCCATATGGAGCTTTGGAAAATAGTTATGTGTCATTCCATGTCTGTAAACTTTTGTAAGTACAGAAAGTTCTGTTGGATCAATTTGAATTACATATCTGCCAAAAAATGCCTTAAAGTTTTTAGTTGTACTAGTGAAATCGGTTCCTGTACGAATTAAATATCCTAAAATATCAATAGTCGAAAAAAGTGTCGCAGTGTGTGGAATTGTCGACCTTGAAATTATTTTGGCACCAAATATAAACTCAAATGAATATGGGTAATGTGTTGTCTCAATGGTTGGTGTATTTAATCTGTCCTTTGTTTTTTGAGTAAGTAATTTAATAAAACCTAAACAACCACCATTTGAAGCTAATTTCTTTAATTGCTTCTCTTTTTGTTCTGCATTGAAAGAAAGTTTTTCCAACAATTCAAGATCACCCAGTAAATATTTCTGGAGAAAAATCAGATACCGATATACGTCTGTCGCTTGATGTGTCATTTGTCTGATGCGTTATTTGGTATTGCCACACCGGGTAGCTTACGCCCCCTAAGAACCGTACGTGCGACTTTCACCGCATACGGCTCAGGCACTTTTAAGGCTCACCCGGCGGAGGGCAACCCGGCTGTTGTTACTTTTTTATTGGACATAAACATAGTAATTTGTTTGCATTCTTTTGCTAAATTAGCTCTCCATTTTGTTCTGTTACTGAAGTATTCATCAAATTCGGGCAGAAAAGGATTGGCTTCGGCCTTCAGTTTTACATGATACCGAATGGGAACATATCCAATACGGTACAGTCGATGATTCTCTGTTCCGTTTTTGGTGATCCGCTGATCAGTAAAATGGTTGTCGTGAAAGTAACGATGGTATATCCACCAGCGATTTTTGTTTCCATGCTGGTATTTAGCCCATCGCCTGAGCTGCCACCAGATGAATGTTGCCAAACGGATGAAAATACGTTTTGAGCAGATGCCTTTGTGGTAGTTCGACCATCCCCTGATTACAGGGTTCAGTATCCGTATCAGAGCATGTGCGGGTATTCCACGGTTTTCGTTGATGATCGTTTTCACCTTGTCTCTAAACGATTGGACTGATTCTTTCGATGGACGAATAACCAGTTTGCCTTTAAATTTACGGACATTCTGTGAAAGGAAGTTAAACCCATCGCTGATATGCGTGATTCTGGATTTTTCGGCAGAGAGTTCTAACCCTCTTTCCATCAGGAAGTCGTTTACCAAAGGGATAATCTCTTCGGTAATGACTTCTTTGCTGATGGCCGTGATCACAAAATCGTCGGCATAACGGATGAAGTTCACTTTCTTGTTTTTCCATCGGGGAAACTTTTTATTGATGGCCGTTTCCAGTCCGTCCAAAACCATGTTCATGATTACCGGTGATATGGTTCCTCCCTGTGGCGTACCTTTATCTGTGCGGAACAAACGTTTTTTTCTCGATGTAACCGGCTTTTAACCATTGATTAAGAATGGTCTTGTTGACGGGAATATTTTCCAATATCCAGTCGTGCCGGATGTTATCGAAACAAGATTTGATGTCCGCCTCGAATATCCATTGGGACGAGATTTTTCGGCAGAGCAATTGGAAACAGGCGGCAATGGCATCGTTGCACGAACGACGAGGTCTGAACCCGTAAGAGTTCTTGTCGGCCAACGATTCGGCCATTGGTTCGAGGGCTATCTTATGCAATGTTTGCATAGCCCTGTCGCTCATGACCGGAATACTTAACGGACGCTTTTTCCCGTTTTTCTTTGGGATGTAAAGTCGGCGCAATGGTTTCGATCTGTACCCTCTGGATTGGAGTTTTCGGGCTGCTTCGAGTTTTTCTTCCCCGTTTGTCCAAACGGTGTTGTCAACCCCGGGAGTTGCGCCTCCTTTGTTGGTTGAGACCCTTAGTACAGCCAGTAATTTAGCGTAGAATGATTTGGTAACAAGGTGCATCAGGGCTTTTGCTTTCGCCCAACGACCTTGTTTTACAGCCTTGGCAATGCGGCGTTGCAGCCTGGTCACATGTTGGATAACCTTCCGCCATAAAATGGTTTGCCAGTTATTCAATTGGTGTGGGAGCGCACACGATAAACTTTCATCCTCGTTCATTTGCTTTCTTCCATTTGCAGGTTCTGTAAAACTTTATGCCATAAAGCACCAGATGAAGGTAGGCAGGCTTTCGCCCGTGGTGATGTTGTAAACAAACTCAACCACTATCCAACCCGTTACAGGAAGGCATTCGCTTTGTTCATCGTCTCTGTCCGGCGTTTCCCGATGCCTCGCGGTTACGGTTTTATCCCGAAAATAATGGGAGAGAGCGCCGGGCTTACACGTTCCGAATAAATAATCAATTGTGTGGGTTTAGGCCCATCCTGTCTGCCGGCTGATCTACATCCTTGTAGGCACTGCGTTAAACGTACCTAACCTGTCAGCTCACCATTTTGGTACAAAGCGTATCATTCTCTTTTTCGCTCCTACTCGCCTGTCGGCAGTAACGGATTGTTCACTATATGTTAGCCATGCCCACTGATCCAAGCCCTTAATTGACTTTGAGACTTCAAAGACTGTCTGCCTCACGGTTTCCAGCCCCGCCATTGGCTGCACGAGCCCGGCAATTGGTACTGTTTCCCGGGGGCTTCACCCGGTAATGGCTGCACCATACACCAGGTGCCCCGGTAGGATACTGCTGAAGGAACAGCAGGTTTTGTCAATCAGTTGTAACTGACTGCAAAACAATTGCTTAATACGACTTCGTGTCGCAATAACGTAGGAAGCTACACGCAGGTGCGGACTGCGGGCGATTTCCTGTCAAGCCGATAAGCAGCCCGGGCGGAAAGATGCACACCGAAAACCACTGCTGCCGAAGCGGGTAGCTGAAGTTGCAAAAACCTTTTTTATTCAAAGTAATCTTTCCGCGATTTCTGGTTCGGTTAATATATCTCCATTGGGCAAAATCATTTGAGTCGTATGGTCAACTGGATTCTCAAAAATTTCAAAGCCCTCTCTGCAATTATGATAGCGATATTTCAACGCTTTCATTCCTTGAAAAAATCCCTTTGATTTTGTTTCTTGGAACACAAAATTTGAACAGGAAATTTTAAAAATGCACTTTTTCCGATTATGGGCAGGAATTAGTGCCCAATAAATTTTTATTAGCAGCAATAAAACATATTTCATTATTTACTAAAAACAGCCATTTGCCTAGTGGTTGTGTATCCAGGTTTACCACCGATTCCAAAACACCCGTTATCTGGGCTCACATTTGTCGACACACTTTCAAGTCGAACATAAGTCCAACCTTGAGATGTTTGTGTTGTTATTAACTGCTGAAGTTGTTCCGCTACTTGCTTCGAACTACCATTTTTATGGTCTATCGATGCGACAAAAGGTATTACTTTATATTCCATGTCAATGTATTTAGGTTTGCCAAATGTTTTATGTTGTGTGTTGTGATGGTTCTTTTATTCGATTAAAAATTATTCTACTTTCACTAATTCTGCTAGTTTTAGAGCAATTTTATCCATTGATTCTTCATTTGTGTCAAGTCCACTTCTTGAACCGAGCAAAGGACTTACTTCACGCAGTCTTTCAAATGTCGTTTGATGTAATATCGGTACAAGTAAATCACGTGCTAAAAGAGCCGAAAGTTCTTTTTCAGCAATTCCCTCATTTTTAACTCGTTCAATAAAAGAAGGTGTTACTAACACTATTCCAACTTTAGAATTTGCTAATCCTTTATCAATCTCTCGAAGTAATGATGAACCCAACAAAACATCTTTTTCACTAAACCAAACAGATACACCATTCTCCTCAAGCAAGTCATGTAATTCTTTTGCAGCGCCTTTTCTGTCATCCCAAGCATGGCACAGAAATATATCTCGAAGGTCAGGAATAGTTGCACGTTTTTCAATGTTATCACGAACAGGTGTAAGAGTCCGAATTTCTGCTGGCGTATAGTAAACACCGGATGATGAATTGGACCACCTTGGTTTACTACTTCTAGAACTTCCACCTCCAGAACTTATATTTCTATAATTATTACTACTTCCATAATTATTACTACTTAAAGAGTATGGTGAAGAATAAGTCGGATATGAACTATATCCTCTATACCGACCTCCACACGCCGGACATTCAGCTGCGGCACTTGCAGTTCTATGTCCTCTTACTGGTGCTGTACATCTTGCCATATTTTATTCATTTTTAAGGTTATATTTTGTTTATGTGCTCTGTACTTTAAAATTAAAGACAACTAGCAAATACGGAAAGTTTCCACTACTTTTTTAGCCACTGTTGTTCTTGACTTAAATTCTAGCTTTTGGTACTGATCCGATGACTTCGAGTCATCGGATCAGTAATTTATGCCTCTCGCAATTTTTGTATTTCACTTTTGGCTGTCTTTTTCGCTTCAACAAATTTCTATTTGCCTATTGGGCACTTTTCTATGCAAAAACAAATTTGTATTTGCATAGAAATTTGTCTGCGATGGGATTACAAATTTGTTTGCGTCTATTATCCGCTTTTTTATGCAAATACATTTTTTGCGATTCCCGAAAATCCTTCTAACAGGTGTTTACAAATTTGTTGGACGCTTTTAGACGGTTTTTTAGGCATTTACAAAAATTATTAGGCCGGATTGGCCGGTTCAACAGCCGCATCGCTTTTCGTAGGCGTAAATATCTGCGGAAACAACCTATTTGCAAATGCTTTTCCGAATTTGGAGCTTGCCGTGTAAATGTTTTGCTCGTATTGCCGGGTTAAATTCATTTTGGCAATGGCTTCAAGTCCTTCGGCCATTTTTTCGGCAGTAATGGCGGCTTTTAATTCGCTGAATGCTGCATTAATTTGCGTTAACGCGCCCTGAAGAGCTGCGATGTGTGCGCCAAGCGGATGTGCTTCACCCAAACTTTGAAGGCCAAGAATCAGTTTTTCAACCAGGGTTGGTTCTGTTTCAATTGGCGCATAAATAACGGGCGAAACGCCATCGGGAAATAAAAGCGCGGTTACCGGTATGCCGGGGTTATCGCGGTCGTATTTTTTGCAGGCTTCGTAAAGGTCGCGCACCTTGTCGTCGAGCGAAACATCGGCAAACGCCAGTAAATCGCGTTTACATTCGGTTTCGTCAGTTGCGTTTTTCGTGTTGGCTGCTTTTGCTGCCAGTTCGTTGTAAAAAGGTTCGATTGAAGTAACCAGCGCTTCGGCTCCTTTAAATTGCCTTGCCAGGCGGATGTGGCGTTTTACAATATTCAGGTGCACATTGGTTGAGTGCCGTTCGTAAAGTAATTGAGACATGGGGTTTCGTTTTAGATGATTAGTAAAATTTGTTTACTAATTTACAGAATACCAACCATTAAAAAAAGTGATTAACTTAAAAAAACAGACAAAGCCGTTTGCAATTAGCGCATCCGGAAATTGAAATGCCCGTATTTGCTGACCTTTGCTCATTGTTTTGATAAATAATTTAGAAAGAGTAAAAATAACAATAAGCATCCTTTTGCGGAACCCATTCAGAGTATGACTCAATTCTTACCGTTTGTGCAATAAAAAAAGGGCAGGTCAGGATCTTATTCCCAACCGGCCCTTTCCTGCCTCGTGTTTCCCGTTTCCGATCTTTTTATTCCTGATCCAAAATTTCGGTTTGCATACGTACCGAATCTTCGTGGATGTGGTGGAACAACTGTTGTACAAGGTGCGGGTTCAAATTCAGGCTCTCGCCCAATTTCATACGCTTTTCCATCAAATCAGAAAAACGACCTACCTGGAAAGCCAGAACATTGTTCTCTTTTTTGTAAATACCTATCTGGCGGGCTATTTCCATACGCGCCGAAAGGGTTTCGAGCAATTCGCGGTCGAGTGCGTCGATTCGGTTACGCAACAATTCCAACTGGTTTTCGAATTGCTTATTTCCCGACGACACGTTACGGATGACTAAACGGTCGAGCAATTTGGCCAGGTCGGTTGGCGTTAATTGCTGCTCTTTGTCGCTTAATGCACACGAAGGGTCGCGGTGCGATTCGATCATCAACCCGTCGAGGCCCATATCGAAGGCTTTCTGGCTTATTTCGTACAAATACTCGCGCTTACCCGAGATATGGCTGGGGTCGCAAATAATGGGCAAATTCGGCATCAAACGGCGCAATTCGATCACCGTTTTCCAGTTGGGGTAATTGCGGTACTGCGATTCGCGAAAAGGTGTAAATCCGCGATGAATAGCCACCAGGTTTTTGATTCCGGCGCGGCTCAGTCGTTCAAACGCTCCCACCCAAAGCTGAACATCGGGGTTTACGGGGTTCTTAACCATCACCACAGCGTCGGTTCCCTGAACTACATCGGCAATTTCCTGCACAACAAAAGGACTGGCTGTTGAGCGGGCGCCAATCCAAAGCACATCCAGTCCGGCTTTCAGCGCTTCTTCGGCGTGCTGCGCGTTGGCAATTTCGGTACCAACCGGCATCCCGGTTTCTTCGCGCACCATTTGCAACCATTTTAAACCAATGCTTCCAATACCTTCGAAGCTTCCGGGACGCGTGCGTGGTTTCCAAACACCACCACGATATACAAATACACGGTGATCTTTAACAAGTTGTTTGGCTGTGTCCATTGCCTGTTCCTCGGTTTCGAGGCTGCATGGACCTGCAATAATAAGCGGGTTGTTTATTTGTGGCAACCAGTGCTTAATCGGGTTAATTTCTAATTCTAAAGCCATTGCTATTTGGTATAAAGTTTAACTATTGTCTTTTCATTTTTTACCAGCGAATCGCCTTCACCAGCCAGGATTCCGCGAATACGGTTAGCATTTTTCATCAAATCCACCATTTCTTCCGGATCGCTTTCAATGCTTTTCTTAAAGGCTTTCAGGTGTTTGATGTAAATGTCGATGGATTCAACAACATACTGTTTGTTTTGTTGAAAAATAGGGCCCCACATTTCAGGAGAACTTTTGGCCAAACGAACCGTGGAATTGAAGCCGCCGCTGGCCAGGTCGAAAATAATTTCGCGGTCTTCCTTGTCGAGTACGGCGTTGGCCAGCGCAAACGCGGCAACGTGCGGAAGGTGCGAAATAAATGCCGTGCTGTGGTCTTGCTCATCCGAAGTCATGTAAGCCTGTTTCATTCCCAAAACCTGGAAAATTTTCTCGGCAAACGCCAGGTGCAACGGGCCACTTTTCTCCTGATCGCAAATAATGTTGATTTTTCCTTCGAACAAACCTTCCAATGCCGCCGACGGGCCCGAATTTTCGGTACCCGACATGGGGTGAGCCGCCACGTAATTGCGTCGTTTGGGGTGACTTTCAACCGCCAGGGCAATCGCTTTCTTGGTCGATCCAACGTCAATCACCGTAGTTTGGTCCGAAATCAAATCCAGCACGTTTGTCAGGGTTGCCAACACTTTATCCACCGGAATTGAAATCAACACCAAATCGGCGCCAATCAACGAGTTTTCGAAGGTTTCCACCCGATCAGCAATACCAAGCCGAACAGCTTCCTGCGCATTTTCGGGATTGGCATCAACGCCAACAACTTCTTTGGCCAGGCCAGCCTTCCGAAGATCGATAGCCATCGATCCGCCAATCAATCCCAACCCAATTACTGTAAGTTTCATATCATAAATTTTTAGCCCCTCCAAACCTCCCCAGGGGGAGGCTTCAAAAAGCAAGTGTCATAGTTATATCAGTATTTCAAAATGTATTCCTTCGCAAATTTTCCTCCTAAAGCTTTTCCCTTTGGGGGAACGGCTTTGAATAAAATAAAAAAGGGCCCCGATTTATTCGGGACCCTTCTGTAAAATATCTTTTGTAACAACAAGACATTACCTGCCGATCCCGATTTGGAAACAGAAGTAATAAAACCAATAAAAAAAACTGTTGTTAGCTGTACGTTTCATTTTGCTTTCAATATGTTGGCAAATATAGAATTTTTCTTTCAAACTATCCGATTCGGCAAATAAAAGAGAAAAAACTCCTGAATAGGAAAATCTATCGTGTTGAAATTCAAAAATCTAAGTTTATTTTCTTAACAAATAATTAAAATTAAACAACGAAACAGAATCATTCAACAACCACTTTCCGGGTAATAATTTGTCCGTTATCGGGCTCGAGAACAAACAAATACAAGCCCTGACTGAATTTACTTAAATCAACTGTTGTTCCAAATACATTGGATTCAACCGGAAACGACTGGTTAAAAACAATTTCGCCGGAAGTTTGATAAACTTTTAATTGCAGCTTATGTATATTCCGATGCGACTCAACAGAAACATGAACGTTATCGCTGGCCGGGTTGGGATATATCATTACTTCGCCTGAAGAAACAATAACCGGATCAATTGCCGTTTCCACATCCTGAATAGCCAGATTATCAATAATCCAGCCCCACCCGTGTGAATACGGATCGGAAAACAAACGGAACCGAATCAAAATCGTATCTCCCGGTTTAAAATTACCATTGGCCAGCAGGTTTATTTCGTGCTTAACAAACAAATCTTTGATGGCAACGGCAGTACTGTTATTTCCAGTAATCGAACTTTTCCATTTGGCGAGCCACGATTGCTGTATGTTACAGTCATAACCGTCGGTCAAAGGTTTCCAGCTAATCCCTTTATCGTCCGAGCCTTCAACAATCACATAATCGAAGAAATCCTGACTTCCAAAAACAGCACCATCTTCCCCGGGTTCGACGAGCGCAATTTCGTCAAACGTCATTTTCGCGTTCGCGTTCAAAATAATCGGATACCGAAGAATGGTGCTAAAATTGAAGTTGGTATTATCGGTTTCGGGGCTCAAATACGGATGCGCGCTGTTTAAACCTCCATTATCAAAACCAGAAGGTGTTGAAACACTAAAGTCGGCGCCAATAAAATCGGTATTTGCCGAATTAAAATCGGTAATATACTTACTTACCGGGTTTTGAATGGCTTCTACCTGAAATGTTGTGTAACCAGTTTCGGGCGATTTGCCAACATTGCTTTGCGAAGAACCATCGGTTGCAACAATCTTGTAACTTACCACATCGCCACCCTTAACGCTTCCCTCCTGAAATGCTAAAACTCCTGAATAGTTGTCCAGGCTATCGTTGGACAATGCCAGTTGTTTGATGGTTCCGCCATTCACAAAATATTCGACAACAACCGATTTAACTGTGATATTATCAGTAACAGTAGCTTCAATTTTAACCGAAGGATTTGACGACAAAATATACTTTACGGATTCGTGAACAACAACAGGCGCAATTTTATCAAGCCCTGTGGTAAAGCTAAAATAGCGCAATGGTGCATTTGATGGCAAAACAAACGTTCGCTTTTTGCTGTCATTTGCCGAGAAGTAATACTGAATGGCACTACTTTGTGCCGGCGTAATTTTAGCGCCAAATTGCCCCTGAATTGATGTCGATTTCAGAAGAACAGAATCAGCTTTTTGAAATTTGCTGGTCAAATAAACCAGGTAAAGCTTGGTTGAGTCCAGATTAAAATCACTTTCAATCAAAGCATTAAACTCAACCGGGGCAGTCACAAACTCCATATCTTTGACCGGAGTATGTTTAATCACCACCGATTTCCAGCCAATATCGTTTAAAATCGCCATCGTTTGCGGACCCGGATCATGATTCGCTTCCCCGAGACTCTGAGCGTGAGTCATTAAAGCGTTTTCATCTCCGGCAGGGTAAGTTGCGTCGTTGAGGTGATAAATACTGGAACCGCGATCCCAGGTTGTTGGGGCATACAGCCTTGGAAAGTTGCTTTCGCTTAATTTCGAATTAAATACAAGCCATCCCGAGGTGAAATTCTGGTACAGCTTTGCCGAAGGATTGGCGAATGTGCCCGTATTTGTCAGCCGATCACCACTCCTGTTTTGCACAAACTGATCAAAAGCAGCGGCAAAGCCATCATTCCCGCCATAAGCACCCCTGCTGCGGCTATCGGTATAGAAAAATCCTGAAAATCCGACGCCATGAGCAAATTCGTGTAAAACAGTGGTTACAAAATCGTATTTGTTGGTCGGTGTATTTCCATCGGTTCCAAAATACCAGTTGGTAAAATCGCTGTTAAACGAAGCATCAATATCATAATTGCCCGAATTTACATCTTTACCAAGTAGTTTTTCGACCAAGGCAACCGGATAATAGCAATTCCAAATCTGCGTCGAATTAAAATTGGTCAGAAAATCGGAAGAAGAGCAACTTCCAAGAACATCTTTATCAAGGCTTTCCCAGGTGGCCTTTACCCGAATCGTAACCGGAGAATAAATTAAGTCTTTCCAGATGTCGATAGCGTACTGAAAAGCCACCTTCGCTTCATCTGGAAAGTTAATATAATCGACAGTAATATTGGCTTTGGCTACCGACGCCGATTTTAAGAAAACTGGTGGCTTAATATAAATTTTATGCACATCGTGAGACGCAAAACAAGCTACTGGTTTTGGCTTTATGGCTGATTTCGACCAGGCTTCCTGCCCTACCACCTCCGAAGTTAAAATCAAGAAAATAATATAGAACCAAATCTTATTCATTTTGCAAAGTTTATTCATTAACCCACTAATTCTGAAAATTCCGGTAAAGTCGGTAAAATAGATTTTACTTAAAATTAAAACAAGATAAACCTAAAACTCTTTGGGAACTATCGGTTATACGCTTTAATATGAAACTCGATTTTCAAGAAAAGCATTACAATTTTGGCGGAACATTATAGCCAAATGTAAAAGGAATAATTGCATTTTAGCCTATATTTGCCTCTTCGCCCTGATATTAACAATTAAGTAGTGAAACAATTATATTGCCCGAAATAAAAGAATTGTTTATTATTTCGAGTAATACGAGTGTTTGATCAGACCAAAAAACGATTTACTTATGAAACGACTAGCATCGATCTTTGTTTTCCTGATGTGTTTTTGGGCGGTATTAGCCGAAAAACCAGTAAAAACATTTGACGAACTTTACCGGCCACAATTTCATTTTACGCCTGAAAAAAACTGGCACAACGATCCCAACGGATTAGTTTTTTACAAAGGCGAGTATCACATGTTCTATCAGTACAATCCATTTGGGAATAAATGGGGTTATATGCACTGGGGCCATGCCGTCTCAACCGATCTCGTTCACTGGGAACATTTACCTGTAGCCCTTTTTCCCGATGAAAATTCGAAAGATTCGGTAGAGTGCACCGCTTTCTCCGGAAGCGGTTTGGTTGATATAAATAACGTAACAGGCTTACAATCAGGAGAAGAAAAAACAATTTTACTGTTTTACACCAGCCAACACTGTGGACAACGACTTGCATACAGCAACGACAAGGGGCGCACCTGGAAAAAATACGACAAGAATCCAATTATTCCATACGACGCTACCGACGACGCCCGCGATCCTAAAGTTTTTTGGTACGAACCAGGCAAGCAATACGTGATGGCACTTTATCGAAAACCAGAAAGTAAAGAATCGGCAAAAGGAGTCTCTTTTTATACGTCAAAAGATTTGATTAACTGGACTTTGAAGAGTCATATCCCAGGCTTTTTTGAATGCCCCGACCTGGTTGAACTTCCGGTAAACCGACGAGCAGACGACAAAAAATGGGTACTTTTTGACGGCGATGGAAGTTATATGATTGGTTCGTTTGACGGTGAAAAATTTACGCCGGAATCGAGCAAACGAAAGAGCGATTTTGGCGCAAATTACTATGCAACACAAACATGGAGCAATATTCCGGAAACCGACGGGAGAACCATCCAAATTGCCTGGATGCGAGGTGGAGAATTTCCTGAAATGCCTTTCAAAGGTCAAATGACCTTCCCATGCGAATTGTCGCTGAAAAAATTTACCGAAGGCATTCGTTTAATAAGAAAACCAGTCAAAGAAATTGAGCAACTTCATTTAAAAGGAATGTTATGGGAAAATAAAAACCTGATTCCCGGAATTAATAAAAATATTCTGAAAGGCGTGAAAGGCGACTGTATGCACATCATCGGAAATTTTAACATAAAAACAGCGGATAGTTTCGGATTTGTTGTCAGGCTAGATAAAAAAGCAAATGGAACAGAAATTACTTACGAGGTAAAAAACAAAACTATTACCTGTATGGGCAAATCGGCTGTTGTTGAACCAGTTGATGGTGTAGTAAAACTCGAAATTTTACTGGATAGAAGCTCGATTGAGATCTTTGCCAACGACGGAAAAATCGTTTTGAGTTCGTGTTTTAATCCGGCTGAAAATGGTGATGGAATATATCTATTCAATACCGGAGGCGAATTACTCGTAGAAAAGCTGGAAATATACCCGATAAAATCAATTTGGAATTCGACAAAATGAGAATACTAAAATTTAAACCAGAAAGCCGCTGTTTACGAATAACAGCGGCTTTCTGGTTTTTCACGTGAAACATTGTAACCGAAAATATGATATTCATTCTGTATTATAACCCCCGAACCAACTAATATTGCGGGCGACATAATGAGGTCGTTTAAATATAAAAATACTGGTTCTCCTCTCCCCAAAGGACTTTTCCGGGTCTTTTTACCGAAAGGAACAGTGAATGGATAATAGTTCATCTGAAAACCAAGCGAATTTGAATAATACTCATTAAAAAATATCATTTCGCCTAAACCGAAACAATCAGTTAATGAGGCGTTAAACAAAAAAAAATTACAAAAATGAAAGCGATTGTAAAAGCTAAACCAGAAAAAGGAATCTGGATGGAAGATGTCCCGGTACCTAAAATTGGTCCCAACGATGTATTGCTAAAAATAAAAAAATCAGCGATTTGCGGCACCGATTTACACATCTACAAATGGGACGAGTGGGCTCAAAATACCATTAAAACTCCGTTGGTTATTGGGCACGAATATGTTGGCACAGTGGTGGAAAAAGGCTCGGAAGTCAGCAGGGTTCACCTGGGAGAACGGGTTACAGTTGAAGGACACATCGCATGTGGCTTTTGCCGAAATTGCAGAAGAGGACGCCAACATATTTGCGATCACACGATTGGCATAGGTGTAAACCGGGACGGCGGTTTTGCCGAATATGTTTCAGTGCCTGCTTCGAATGTATTGAAAGTTGACGACCGAATTTCGGATGACTTAATGTCTATTATGGATCCGTTAGGAAATGCTACCCACACAGCACTATCGTTTCCACTACTGGGCGAAGATGTCCTGATAACCGGAATCGGTGGCCCAATTGGATCGATGGCAGCAGCTGTTTGCAAATATGCAGGTGCCCGCTACATTGTTGGTACCGATTTGAGCGAATACAGGCGAAATTTAGCGCTAAAAATGGGCGCAACCAAAGTAATCGACCCCAGGAAAGAAAGCGTCAAAGATGCCATGAAATCGCTGGGAATGGTCGGTGGATTTGATATCGGCCTCGAATGCAGCGGTTCGTCCGTAGCATTTAATGATATGGTTGAAAATATGTACAACGGCGGGAAAATATCTTTACTCGGGCTTCTTCCTTCTTCAACACAAATAAACTGGAGCAAATTAATATTTAAAGGTTTGACCCTGAAAGGAATATATGGCCGGGAAATGTACGAAACCTGGTACCAGATGGAAATGATGCTTTCGCATGGACTAAATATTGAGCCGGTTATTACGCATCGCTTTCCGGCAGACCGTTTTCAGGAAGCATTTCAAATAATGGAGGAAGGAAACTGCGGAAAAATAATTCTCGATTGGGAATAGTCCATTCAAAAAATGTACAAAAGTTAAAAGGTGAGATCGATCAGCGATTTCGCCTTTTTTCATCTCACTATTCATCTGGTAGGGTTAATTCGCGGTTAGCAGAGCATATTGCTTACTCCAATTTTATTTTCCACGTGGAACAAATAGGAAAATAAATTACTAAAAATCAACAATTTATAAATTTAAGTCCACCCAAACCGGGCAATGATCCGAATGATTAATGGCTGGCAAAATACCGGCATCGTTAATACTTTCCTTTATATTTTCGGTCACAATATTGTAATCAATTCGCCAACCTTTATTGTTTGCGCGAGCTCCGGCCCGGTAACTCCACCAAGAAAACTGACTTTTTTCCTGATTAATTTCTCTAAAAGTATCGACATACCCAAGCCGCACAAAACCTGCAAACCAGTCGCGCTCCTCGGGTAAAAAGCCGGAAGTTTGCTGTTGCTTTTCCGGATTATGAATATCGATCCAAAGCCGACAAATATTGAAATCGCCCGAAATAACAAGTTTTTTTCGTTCTCTCCGCAACTTTTCAAGGTATTGCTGAAAATCAAAAAGAAAATCTATTTTAAAAGCCTGTCTCAATTCTCCGCTGGTTCCCGAAGGAAAATATACGCTAATATAGGATATATCCTCAAAATCGACCCGAATAACACGTCCCTCCCGATCATATTTGCTGTCACCCATACCATATTCAACATGATCAGGAAGATCTTTTGAAAGTATTGCAACACCGCTGTATCCCTTCTTTTCAGCAGAAAAGGAATTCAGGAAATAACCTCTTTTCAGGAATTCGTCCTCCGACATTTGGCCTGGCTGAGCCTTTGTTTCCTGCAAACAGACAATATCAGGATTAAATTCTACCAGGAAATCCATCAAGCCTTTGCTCAAGGCCGAACGGATACCATTTACATTATAGCTAAGAATGCGTTTCACAATTTTTACTACTTTTGGTCAATTAATTCGCGAAAATAAGAGTAATTCATCAAAGAAAACAGCACATTGGAAAAAGGAATTGTAATAAAATCGACGGGTAGCTGGTACACCGTAAAAGCAGAAAATGGCGTAAACATTGAATGCAAAATAAAAGGAAACCTCCGAATAAAAGGTATCCGAAGCACAAATCCTATTGCAGTTGGCGATCATGTGGAATTCACAGAATCGAATGCCGAAAATGATAGCAAACAAACCATTGGCCTCATTCACAAAATTGAAACCCGACGAAATTACATTATTAGAAAAGCTCCAAATCTTTCAAAAGAATCACACATCATAGCTGCCAATATCGACCAGGCTTTTCTTGTTGTCACGCCCCAGTTTCCGGTTACAACCACCACTTTTATCGACCGCTTTTTAGTTTCCGCCGAAGCCTATCGAATCCCCTGCCATCTTATCTTCAACAAAATTGATTTATACAACGAAGTTCAGCTACATGCAATTGACGAATGGATCGAGCTTTATAAGAAAGCGGGTTATACCTGTTTGAAGATTTCAGCAAAAACGAGCCAGGGTTTGGAAGAACTTAAAACAATGATGAAATACAAATCGAATGTATTTTCGGGACACTCGGGAGTAGGAAAATCAACGATCATCAACTCAATCCAGCCAGGCTTCGAATTAAAAACAGCAGAAATTTCCGAAGCTCATTCATCGGGAAAACACACGACAACCTATTCAGAAATGTTTGAACTTTATTTCGGCGGATTCATCATCGATACTCCCGGAATTAAGGGATTTGGGATGCTTGAAATGAGTAAAGAAGAAATTTCACACTATTTTCCCGAAATGTTCAATCTATTAAACGAATGCCAGTTTTACAACTGCACTCATACTCACGAACCCAATTGTGCTGTAAAAAAAGCTGTAGAAAATGGTCAAATTGCATTGAGTAGATACAATTCATACCTTGGGATGCTCGAAGACGAAGAAAAATACAGGATTTGATGTGGTTCAGGTAATTTTCGAACAAAAAATTACTCATTTTTTATGAAAATAAAACTATCGGCATCAGTAAGTTAGCTTATAGAAATCGAATACTAAACGTGCTTTAGAATCGCCTATTTCTTCGGCAACCCGATCAAAGGGTTGATTTTTCAAATTCTCGACGCTCTTAAATTTCTTCAAAATAGCATTTCGGGTCTTCTCTCCCACTCCTTTTATACTTTCGAGCTCCGATTTTAAAAATTCACCGGAACGTTTATTTCTATGGAAAGTAATTCCGAAACGATGGGCTTCATCCCGCAATTGCTGAATAACCTTTAAAGTTTCTGAATTTTTATTCAGGTACAAAGGAACTGAATCTCCGGGGAAATAAATTTCTTCCAATCTTTTGGCGATTCCAATAACAGCAATTTTTCCCCTAAGTCCCAATTTTTCCAACGAATTCAGGGCTGCCCCCAATTGACCCTTTCCACCATCGATCACAATCAACTGCGGCAACGATTGATTTTCGTCTGTCAAACGCTTATATCTACGGAAAACCACTTCCTCCATCGATGCAAAATCGTTCGGACCTTCTACCGATTTCACATTAAAATGCCGATAATCTTTTTTCGATGGCCGGGCGTCTTTAAAAACCACGCACGACGAAACTGGATTTGTGCCTTGCAAATTACTGTTGTCAAAACATTCGATGTGCTTCGGCTGAACTTTCAACTGAAGATCCTTTTGCATGGTTTCCAAAATTCGACTAGCTGTTTGCTCGGTTTTCGAAACGCTCTGATGTTTCAATTTTTCCAACCTGAAATATTTCGCATTCCGCTCAGATAATTCCAAGAGCTTCTTTTTATCGCCCTGCTTCGGAACCGTAAATTTTACTCCCTCTAATTCTATATCCATTTTAAGCGGAACTAAAATTTCCTTTGAATTGCTAAATATTTTTTGGCGAATATCAACGATTGCAAACTCCAATATTTCCTGAGGAGACTCATCAAGTACCTTTTTAATTTCTGTAGTATAAGTTTGCATCACGGCGCCTCGAATAATCTTCAAATAATTCACGTAGGCGAAACTCTCGTCCAGATCAATTGAAAAAACATCAACATCGTTGATGGTGCTACTGACAACAGTTGAGCGCGACTGAAACTTCTCAAGCAGGTCAAATTTTTCCTTTACCAGCGCCGCTTCTTCAAACTTCAATTCAGAAGCGTACTCTGTCATCAAATCCTTGAAATATTTTATGACTCCGGAAATATTGCCTTTCAAAATTTCCTTTATCTGAAAGATGCTCTCCAGGTATTTATCGTTATCCTGCAATCCAACACAAGGACCTAAGCAATTTCCGATATGAAACTCCAAACAAACCTTGTATTTTCCTTGGCGTATTTGCTCGTCGCTTAAATTTAGTTTACAATTACGCAATTTATAGAGCTTACGAAAAAACTCCAAAAGTGTCCGAACAGTGAGAACCGAAGTATAAGGACCGTAATAATTTGATCCATCCTTAATAACATTTCTGGTTTGAAATACTCGAGGGAAGCGTTCGTTCTTTACAACAATCCACGGATATGTTTTGTCGTCTTTCAACCGAATATTGTAACGAGGCTGATATTTCTTGATCAGGTTATTTTCGAGCAACAAAGCATCCTGTTCCGTTTCAACGACCAAGTGCTTTATATCAGCAATATTTCGAACCAACAATTCAGTTTTGCGATTTTGCTGGTTTTTATTAAAATAAGAACTAACTCGTTTTTTTAAATTTTTTGCTTTTCCAACATATATGATCTTCCCAGATTGATCGAAATATTGATATATTCCAGGTTTATCAGGAAGAACTGAAACCAACGATTTTATATATTCCGCATTCTTATTATACATTCAAAAAAATCAGCTTAATATTGAATTACTGAATGAGTATCGTAATTGGCCAATTCTATTTTCTTTTCCGTTTGAATAAACGTCAGGTCACAAATAAATGAAAAATATATTTTTCGAACGTTCATTTGCTTCACCAAATTCAAGGCAGCCATAGCGGTGCCCCCAGTTGCCAGCAAATCATCGTGAATCAAAACGACATCATCTTCAGAAAGTGCGTCAATATGCATTTCAATCTGATCAACTCCATATTCCAACTCATACGATTCGCTAACGACCTCAGACGGCAGTTTTCCTCTTTTCCGTATTGGAACAAAACCAGCGTTCAAACAATAGGCCACCGCTCCGCCAACAATAAAGCCCCGCGATTCCAACGAAACTATTTTTGTAATCCCCTTCCCTTTACAATATTCTGAAATCTGATCAACAACATTTCTAAAAGCTACAGGTTCCTTCAAAAGCGTGGTAATATCTTTAAAACTTATACCTTCCAGTGGATAATTTTCAATTGTTCGAACGTATTCTTTTAAATCCATATTTATTTTTTTTAATGTTCCACGTGGAACTTTCATCTTCCCAACAATACCAGCAATACATTAATATCAGCTGGACTAACACCTGAAATTCGACTGGCTTGTCCAAGCGTATCTGGCTGAATTTCAGCTAATTTTTGTCTTCCTTCGGTGCTAACAGATAGTAACTTATCGTAGTCGAATCGGTTCTTAATCACAATATTTTCAAGTCTTTTAAACTTATCAGCTACAACTTTTTCACGATCAATATACCCGGCATACTTAATTGCAATTTCAGCCGACTCCAAAATTTCATTAAATCGATCTTCAGGCAGAGCTTGCAAAAACTTCTTAAATGGAGTAATACCATCAATTAAATCAAAAATAGAAATTTGCGGACGAAGAATAATATCATATAATTTAACGCCTTGCCGCAGTTCCGCCGAACCTTTTCTGGTTAAAATACTATTAATAAACTGAGGTTTAATAGAGAAGTCTTTTGTAAAATTGACAACATTATTAACAAAATTAAACTTTGACCTATATAAATCAAATCGTTCATTATTAACCAGACCGAGATCGAATCCCTTCTGAGTTAACCGAAAATCAGCATTATCCTGTCGAAGTAAAATTCGATATTCTGCCCGCGAAGTAAACATTCTGTACGGCTCGTCAACTCCCTTAGTAACAAGATCATCTATCAATACGCCAACATAAGCTTCATCCCTGTTTAAAATAAAAGCTGGCAAATTATGCACTGCCTGATGTGCGTTAATCCCGGCAATTAAACCTTGCGCTGCCGCTTCCTCGTAACCAGTAGTACCGTTAATCTGCCCGGCAAAAAACAAGTTTTTAACTCGCTTTGTTTCAAGCGAATGAGTAAGCTGAGTCGGATCAAAATAATCGTACTCGATAGCATAACCTGGACGAAAAATAGTAACGTTCTCTAATCCTGGCACAAACCGCAAAGCCTTTAATTGCACGTCCCAAGGCAGCGAAGAAGAAAATCCGTTCAAGTAATATTCGATAGTATTTTCACCCTCTGGTTCCAAAAAAAGCTGGTGCGAATTTCGCTCAGCAAATGTCACCAACTTCGATTCAATACTCGGACAATATCTCGGCCCAGCGCCAACGATTGTTCCATTATACATAGGCGAATCGGCGAACCCGGTTTCCAAAACATGATGAACCGTTTCATTGGTATAAGTAATCCAACAACTTCTCTGTGATAAAAAACTTTTTACCGAAGGTAAATAGGAAAATTTACCCACTTGATCGTCGCCCTTTTGCTCCTGCAACTTCGAAAAGTCAACCGAACGCCCATCAATTCTAACCGGAGTACCGGTCTTAAGCCTTCCGGTTTTAAAACCAAAAGCAAGCAACTGATCAGATAAATGATAAGAAGCCCCCTCTCCTATTCTCCCGCCATCCATCTGCGAACGTCCAATATGTATCAATCCGTTTAAAAAAGTACCGTTAGTTAGAACAACAGACTTTGAAAAAAAATCGACACCTATTTTCGTTCGAACACCTTTCAGTATATCGCCATCAAAAATTAAAGAAATAACGGAATCCTGCCACAAATCCAAATTGGGAGTGCTCTCTATTATTCGCCTCCATTCTTCGGAAAAACGCATTCTATCGCATTGAGACCGAGGGCTCCACATAGCAGGACCTTTAGATTGGTTCAACATTCGAAACTGGATACTCGATTTATCGGTAACAATTCCTGAATAACCGCCTAAAGCGTCTATTTCGCGAATAATCTGCCCTTTCGCAATACCGCCCATAGCAGGATTACACGACATTTGAGCATACTTAGTCATGTCCATTGTTATAAGCAAAGTCTTCGAACCCAAATTGGCCGATGCAACAGCTGCTTCGCAACCCGCATGTCCTCCCCCAACAACAATTACATCATACAAAGGCAACATATATCATCAAACTTAAAATTTATCACTCAACAACTGCAACGAAAAATTCTCCTTTTCCGTCATCATCACTTTATCCTCGTCGCACTTATCCTTATACCCTAACAAGTGCAAAACACCGTGAGCCATAATGCGATGCAATTCCTCCGAAAAAGAGACCTTAAAAAGTGTAGAATTTTCCAAAACACGATCAACACTAATAAAAATATCTCCTGAAATCAAATTACCTTCCACGTAATCGAAAGTAATTATATCAGTAAAATAGTCATGTTCAAGATATTGCTTATTTACATCAAGCAAATAACTATCGGAACAAAATATAACAGATATATCACCAACTTTTTTGTCATGTAAACTAATGATCTCCTTAAGCCACGCCGAAACAATTCTTTTCCTAATATCCGGAAAATTCACATCTTCATTAAAAAAACGAATACTCATTACCTAATTTTATAGACAATTTTTAAACCTGTGCCATCGCCACTGTAAACAACTTCATCCGCCAAATTCTTTAAAATGAAGATACCACGGCCGCCCTCTTTTTTAATATTACCCGTACTTGTTGGATCATATGCCCTGTTAAAATCAAATCCAGCACCCTGATCCTTAATACTTACAACTAAACGACCAGACTTACAACAAACCTCTAAAAAAACTAACTTAGACCTAATTAACTGATTACCATGAATAATCGAATTAGTAACAGCTTCACTAATTCCAATAAAAACCCGATTAAAGTGAATTAAATCCAATCCACACTCAGAAAAAACACTACTGATAAAAATTCTTACTTTATCAATGTTTTTAACATCGGACTCTATTACCAGGAACTTATTCAAGCTTAATTTTTAAGTCTGTTCAAATACGAATTATATTTCTGGTCGTAAAAAATCTTCATTTTAAAATTATCGCGTTTTAAAAACTCGCTTTCGTTGGTACTTTTATTCCCAAACTCGAAATATGACTTCGGATTAACTTTAGTTTGATCTGTCCCGGTTTTTGATTCCCGCTTATCATCAAATTCCCTTTCGATCTCAGCTTTTTCAGCATCAAGCAGTTTAGACAAAATCAAATTTTGCCGGTTAAGCAAATCGTTTGTTATATTTCTATTAATTAACTCACCTTTAGTTTGTTCCAGCATCTGATCAATCAATTTAAGCTCTTTTTCAGTTTTCGAACCCACCGAACCACCGTTAATCATTTCTTTAATCAATTGTTGCATAATTTCCTGCTGTGCAATGGTTTGCCCAATGCTTTTACTCAATTGCCCTTTATTACCAGCTTTCATCTCGTCGATCATCTTTTGCAACTGCTGCTTAATCGACATTTGGCTATCTTTTAAACTTTTCATCGACGGCTTCGATTTTCCTCCCGGTTTTTCACAATCTCCACTACCCGGCTGAGAATTCTTTTCCTGTTCGCGAATATTTTCAAGCGCTTCACTTAAAAACAAAGCCAAATTGTTTGCTGAAGTAATAGAATATTGCTCAAACATTCGCGCTACACTCGCATTACCAGCTTCAAGGCTTTCAAAAGCCGAATTTGTATTACTTTCTAAATCAATAATTTCCTTATTTACTGTTGGGCCAATGTCAGGCGATCTTCTCGCCAGCGAATACAAAGAATCTTTCACAAAAGTAACTTGATTTCCAATAACTTTTTGCTTCATTCGCCATTCATTAACAAGAGGATTGTTAGTATCGACATTAGAATACTTTTTCAACAAATTTTCCTGATCGAAAGAAACTACCAGTAAATTATTCAAAATCTGCTTCAAAGTCTCAATACTTTCCGCATTCTGCTTCATGGTTATTGATTTCAACATCTGCTGAATGGCAAACGAAAGTTCTTCAATTTTCTGAGTGGCAGACTGAATTTCAGCCTGGGTTTTGCGCTTATTACTTTTATCAATATTCTCCAATATTTTTGAGTAAACATCCGATATTTCCGAAAATTCGCGATCAAAATTTGCCAAATTCATTGGCCTTTCCAATTCTTTATTCAATTGCAGCGAACTATTATAATCGTTATTTAAACTCTCTATCAAGCTCTTATTTTCCGCCTCACTATTTTTAACTTTCTGCAAATCATTTCTGGAATCAATGCTTTTTAAATTCTCTTTTTCAGCCGCAGCCAGTTTGCCAAGATTATCTATAATCCGCTCAATTTTCTGCTGTACCTTCATTTTCTTTAATAATTGAAGATTTTTATCCAACTGCTTCGACAAATCGTCTAACCTGGAATCCATATTTTTCGACAACTGTTCAAATTTCTTCGAATCGAATTGCTTTGCCAGTTCGTTAAATTCTTCAAACAACATTTTCAAATCATCGTTCATTACTTCCTTTAAAAGATCATCAACCTGCTGTTGCTTCTTCAGAACATCGCTTTTATCTTCGGTAAACGACTTTAAAAAGTTATTAGCATCACTATTCTGCTGCTTAATCTGGTCCAAAACATTCTGAAGCTCGTTCTTTTTACTCACAATATCCTTAACCGACTGATATTTATCCCAATCAGTAACGTCTGAATTGAGTTGCTTAAGTTTAAAATTTTTCAGTTGTTGCTTAATATCATCAGCAAGCTCATTGCTTTTTTTAATCAATGATTCAATCTTATCCTGATCAGAATTTTCGCGCTCTGCAATCTCCTTATAATCAGGAAAGTTAAATGTAAATGTTTCGCTAACAGCCTTTTTAAATCCCTTTACCAAGTCGTTATCATAAACAATAAAGTAATATTTAAATGACTTACCAATGCCACTAACTGATTCAAAATTAAATGAATAATAAAAATCCTGACTAAGCATGAACGGAACAAACGGAACAACAAACGATGAATCTATTCCTTCAGTAGAGATATGAAATTCCAACTTATTAAAACCAAAATCGTCAATTATAGAACCTTTAAAATGGCGAACCTTAAAATCCAAACTATCAGTAAGTTGAACCACCTTAATCTCTGGATATAAGTCGTTAACTACTTTAATTTTATAAAATAAAGAACCACCTTCCTTAATTTTAGAATTCTTTACAAAAACTTTGTACCCCAAATCAGAGTAAATTGTTTTCTGAACATTAAAATACTGAATTGATTGATTAGCAATTACTTTAGAACTATCGCTAAAACTCAGATACAAACTATCGGTATCAGAAGTTCTAAATAACCATTTCAAAGTGCTTCCCGAAACAATTTTAACATCGCCAATGCTTTGCAATTTCTCAATAGGTAAATTGGTATAAGCTGGTGGCTGAATAACCAACTCGAACGAAGAAATAAAAGGCTTATTTATTACACTAATATTGTAAAAATCAGATATATATACCTTATCAGTAAAAAAAATTGAAATAGAACCGTTCAAATTGTCAATAGTATAATAATAAAAGTCGCCCTTCCTGTTCATCAAAAAGTTATTACCTCCAATATTAATGTACATCATTTCGGGTAAATTCTTTCCTATACAATGCAATTTCAACTCAACTGACTCTCCCGATATAAACTCCAACTTTGGGTTTTCGAGCTTAAAAAAGTAGGGAGCAGGTTTATCGAACTTTTGTGTATAATGAATAAGCCGAACAGAAGTTTGCCTGTAAAAGTCGGGAAACTCGATAAACGTTGCCACAACAACTAAAAAAACGCCTAAAAACAGCAAAGCAATCTTCCGTAAATCTTTGAACCGAATTGAATCTGAAAACTGATAAATTCTTAACTCGCTGATTTTTTGTTCTATACTCGCCTGCACCAAATCAGAAGAGTAATTCAAATTAGATTCATTGTGCAACTCTACAATATTAATGAGTTTATCAGCTATATCAGGAAAAGCCAAAGACAACCTGGCTGAAATATCGGCATAGGTAACCCGCTTACCAATACCAAACAATTTAATAAGAGGTAAAAAAACGAAATAATGAAAAATCAACAACGTAAAGAAAACAGTGAAAAGGACGATAACTAACTTAAAACCAGGATTAAAGTAATTGATATACTCTAAAAATGAAATTAAGATGTAATAACAGACGAACAATACTAAAAAAAGCAATAAGCCTCTTATCAACTGATAAAAGTAAAACTTACGAATATAGGCATTCAGTTTCTCAACAAACTGTTTATAGCTTTTCTCCATTAATACAAACCCTTATAAATTAGAACATTAAAATTGAACAGTTTCAACACCAAAAACCTTCGGCATGTTTATAACTTTACAACAAAATATAAAAGAAAGCAACAAAGATATTCAATGAAAATCGGAATAGTCATTTTTTTTTCATTACCAAATCAAAAAAATAAAAACTAATGCCCACCCTTTTTCACAAAAAAGCACTTGATAAAAGAAGAAATTTTATAACAAACAAAAACAATAAACAACTGTTATAAAAACGAATTATAAGTTTAAAATCAAATAATTAAGCTGTTAATAACTAGTTTACAAATTTGGGTAAAATAGAAAAGACGAAAAAAACAAGCATTTAAAACAAAAGTTATTCAACCTATTAACAGCCCATTTATATTAGGATATTTAATTACTTTAAAAGAAGAATAAATAATAATTTAGAAATAAACGGAAAAAGAGGGTATCCTTTTTTAATTTTCGAGAATAGACTTATATTCGTTGTAAACAATGAGGGTATGGCAGAGAGATTAAAAATATTACTTGTAGAGGATAACATTTTAAACCAACGTATAGTTACTTTGAGCTTAAAGAAGTTTAATCATGAAGTAACAATTGCAAACAATGGAGTTGAAGCTATTGATTGTTTTAAAGAGAAAAATTTTGACGTTATACTTATGGACATTATGATGCCCATCATGGACGGACTCGAAGCGACAATAAAAATACGCGAGATAGAAAATGAAAGCGATAGTATAAAAAGAACTCCTATAATAGCCGTTACTGCCAATACGATGGATAATGACAAAGAAAAATGCTTATCGTATGGCATGGACGAATTTATGGCTAAACCATTTGATATAGAGAAGCTTCATTATATTTTCAGTGAATTAAATATTCAATCCTGATTTTAATTTAACCTTCGAAATTTTTCTCTTTATAATTTTTACTTTTGGCTACTGAACAGAGCTAAACATGGATGAACAATTTGATTTCAGAGCCGAAACTTTTTCGGACGCCGAGAAAGAGGTTGATAAACAACTGAGACCATCGGAATTTGGCGATTTTAGTGGCCAGGGCAAAATTGTTGAAAACCTGAAAATATTTGTCAAAGCAGCCAAAATGCGGGGAGAAGCTTTGGATCATGTTTTACTGCACGGCCCGCCCGGATTAGGAAAAACCACGCTTTCGAACATTATTGCCAACGAACTTGGCGTTAGTCTAAAACTTACATCAGGCCCGGTTTTAGATAAGCCGGGCGATTTAGCCGGGTTATTGACAAATCTGGAGCCTAATGCGGTTTTGTTTATCGACGAAATTCATCGATTAAGCCCCATTGTTGAAGAATACCTGTATTCGGCAATGGAAGATTACAAAATCGATATCATGATTGATAAAGGTCCCAGTGCACGCTCCATACAGCTCGAATTAAACCCTTTTACATTAATTGGTGCCACGACCAGGTCGGGTTTATTAACAAGCCCGCTACGCGCCCGATTTGGCATAAAATCGCACCTGGAGTATTACGATGTACAAACGCTCACGAGAATTGTTAAAAGGTCGGCTTCAATTTTAAATGTTACCATTGAAGACCAGGCCGCAGTTGAGATAGCCTCCAGAAGCCGGGGTACACCTCGTATTGTGAATGCTTTATTGCGGCGAGTGAGAGATTTTGCCCAGGTAAAAGGCAATGGAAATATAAATATGGATATTGCGCTCTATTCGCTTGACGCTTTGAATATTGATAAGTTTGGTCTGGATGAAATGGATAATAAAATTCTTCTAACAATTATTGATAAATTTAAAGGAGGACCAGTTGGGTTGTCAACAATTGCAACAGCTGTTGGCGAAGACACGGGTACAATTGAAGAAGTTTACGAACCATTCCTTATCATGGAAGGTTTTCTGAAAAGAACTCCTCGCGGGCGTGAAGTTACAGAATTGGCCTACAAACATTTAGGAAAAATTCATTACGGCGACTCTCCTACCCTTTTTTAACGAGCTTAATTTCGAAGATTTTTGGGAAAAATTTACCAGTTACATAAAATTTCTTGGTTTCCGGATCAATTGCTATCCCGTTAAGAACATCGACTTGTTTGGAAGAATTAACTCCTGAAAGTATTCCTTCTAGATCGATACGTGCCAATACTTTTCCTGATTGAGGATCAATTTTAACAATAAGATTAGTGCCCCAAACATTGGCATAAATGAAACCTTCGGAATATTCCAATTCATTGATATACACCACAACATCCTTGTTATCGTAAACCTGTACTTTCTTTACAGGTCTTAAAGTAACCGGATCCAGGTAAGTCAAAATGTTTGTTCCATCGTCCATAATCAGGTGTTTTTCGTCATGGGTCATTCCCCACCCTTCTGCCGACTGGAAATGAAAACTATCAACCAAAGCCATATTTTCAAGATTATAAATAAATCCGACTTTCGTTTTGTAAGTAAGCTGGTATATTTTATTGTTAAAAATGGTAATGCCTTCGCCAAAATATTGGTCGGCCAATTTTACTGATTTTACAGGTTTACCGGTTTTCAGATTGTTTTTATAAAGAAACGATTTACCATTTTCGCCCGTGCTTTCGTATATAAAGCCGTTGTTAATTTCGAGCCCTTCTGTAAACGATTCTTCGTTGTGCGGATAGGTTTGAACTATTTCGTAACCATAGTTTTCAGGAACAATATCCGACAAAACCTCAAATGTTTTATAATAAATACCTTTTTCGCCATCACTTTTTACTGCTTCAGCCTTAATTGTATGTTTTCCAATTTGTTTAAAGCTCTTTAATGAATGGCTAAAACTTGCTGAACTATTGGATGTAACAAGCATCGAATCGACAAAAACTTTGGTTTCCTTTAGTTCTCCGTCTTTTACTTTTACCGAAATTTCAATGTTAATATCGTCACCGTAAACAATCTTTTTATTAACCGATTGAACCGAAATATGAATGGCTGGTTTTCTCGAGCGGTTAGCTTTGTTGGAGCATGAAAATAAGCTTATAAATACCGATAACACGATAAAAATGGTGAAAAATCTGATGTTCATTTTATTGATTTTATTCTAAAAGACAGGCACCAAAGATATAATAAAATTATGCCCGATAGTTTTAGCTTTACTTTTTAGCTTATGTGAGGTATTAGCTTTATATCTTTGCCAAAAAATAGACAAACGTGGGAGCATTAAAAAAACTTGCCGGTGAAACTGCTATCTACGGAATGAGCAGTATTGTAGGCCGTTTTCTCAATTGGTGGCTGGTTCCGTATTATTCACGAATTTTTCTTCCTGAAGAGTATGGCGTTGTTACAAACCTGTATTCGTATGTGGCTTTTTTGCTGGTCATACTTACATTTGGAATGGAAACTGGTTTTTTTCGCTATGCCAATAAGACAAAAGACCACGATAAAATATACGCTACCAGCGCATTTTCGCTGTTTGGAAGTTCGTTGTTGTTTGTGCTGATTACGTTTGTTTTTGCGGGCAATTTTGCCACATTTTTAGATTATGCCAACAGCGAGCAATACATCAAATGGCTGGCTGTAATTGTGGCCCTCGATGCCGGAACGGCTATTCCGTTTGCCAATCTTCGCCACGAAGGGAAAGCCATTCGGTTTGCAACCCTGAAAATGGTTAATATTTTCTTCAATATTTTCTTTAACCTTTTCTTCCTGTCGTTTTGCCCATATGTTCTAAAATCTCATCCCGACAGCTTTCTGCATTTTATTTACAAGCCCGAGTTTGGAGTTGGTTATGTTTTTATTGCCAACTTAATAGCTTCTGTAATAACACTTATCATGCTAATTCCTGAAATCAGGAAGATAAAACTGATTTTCGACTGGAAATTGTTTCGCGAAATGTTTTGGTACTCCTTCCCTATCCTTTTGGTCGGAATTTTTGGTATGGTCAACCAAAACATCGATAAAATTTTAATTCCTGAATTGGTTCCAGCTGAACAAAAACCTATGGAACAGCTTGGTATATATGGTGCAAATTATAAGCTTGCAGTTTTGATGAATATGTTTATTCAGGCATTTCGTTATTCGTTTGAACCTTTTTTCTTTAATCACCAGAAAAACAGCGATTCGCGTATTATCTATGCCCAGGTTATGAAATACTTCGTCATTTTCGGGCTACTCATTTTTCTTGGAATTACCCTTTTTATCGACTTTTTCAAAATCATTATCGGGAAGGAATATCATTCAGGATTACAGGTAGTCCCGGCAGTTTTAATGGCTAATTTATTTATGGGGATTTATTTTAACTTATCGCTGTGGTATAAACTTTCAGATAAAACCTGGATGGGTGCCTGGATAGCCGGAATTGGGGCTTTGCTAACCGTAATTACCAACGTAATATTTATTCCATCAATGGGTTACATGGGATCGGCTTATGCTGTTTTGCTTTGCTTCGTAATTATGACAGTGATTTCATACATCGTTGGCCAGAAATATTACAAGGTTGATTACGAACTAAAACGCATACTTATTTACATTGGAATATCTGTCGGGTTTTATTACTTGTCTTCCTTCATACATTTTTCAATATCAATTTTCCAGTATTTGTTGAATTTCGCTTTATTTTCAGGCTTTATAGTTATCGTATTTTTTGCAGAAAAAAAGGATTTAAGAAGTTTATTGAAACTTTAGGTAATAAAATACTTTTAAGTATTATTTTTGAATTTTATTTTGAAAATCATGGAAAAACTGAGAATAGCGGTAGCCAGTGATCATGCTGGTTTTGAGCGAAAACAAGCTGTTTTAAAATATCTTCAGGAACAAGGCATTGAGTTTAAAGATTTTGGAGCGTTTTCGGCTGAGAGCAGCGATTATCCCGATTTTGCGCATCCGTTGGCTAATGCAGTTAGTTTGGGCGAATTTGACAAAGGAATTACCTTATGCGGAAGTGGAAATGGCATTAATATGACCGCCAATAAGCACCAGGGGATACGCTCGGCCATATGCTGGTTGCCCGAAATAGCTAAACTTGCCCGGTTGCACAACGATGCTAATGTTTGCGCACTTCCGGCAAGGTATATTTCTGATGATGAAGCTGTTGAAATTGTAAATACTTTTCTTTCAACCGAATTTGAAGGCGGACGGCATATTGCCAGAATCAACAAAATTCCTGTTTAACTATGTCTGCTCAAAAAGAAATATTTCTCAAAAAGTCGGAAAAAGTAGCGTTTGATTTGAAGCATCGAGCAACCATTAAGTTCAACATGTCGAAATACGATGCGGCAGTTGACAAAGGAGTAAAACGATATTCAAACCTCGAATTGGCCAAATCCCGGGCTGCTTATTTTAAATCATTGGCCATTAATAATTTACACGACTATTTGCTTCAGTTCGAAAAGAACATTACAGCAAACGGAGCTTCGGTTATCTGGGCCGAAGATGCCCGTGAGGCCGTTGATGCTGTGAAGCGTATCATGATTGAAAACAAGGCCAAAACAGTAGTCAAAAGTAAATCGATGACTACTGAAGAGATTGATTTGAACGATCATCTGGAAGAAATTGGTATTGAGTCGCTTGAAACAGATTTGGGCGAATACATTGTACAGCTGGCAGGCGAAAAACCGTATCATATTGTTACTCCATGTATGCACAAATCGCGCCAGGAAATAGCTAAACTTTTTACTGAGAAATTTAATACGCCGGAAGGAAGCGCGCCCGAATACCTGACAGGGTGGGTGAGGGAAAAGCTTCGTGAGAAGTTTATATCGGCTGACGTTGGAATAACAGGCGCTAATTTTCTGGTAGCCGATGTTGGAGGTATTTGCCTTACTGAGAATGAAGGGAATGCGTTAATGTCGGTATCGTTTCCCAAAATTCATATTGTAATAGCTGGTATCGAAAAAATGATACCCCGAATGCAGGATTTAGCGTTGATGTGGCCTTTGCTGGCAACGCACGGAACCGGTCAGCAAATTTCGGTTTACAATTCGCTGGTAACCGGGCCAAAAAAAGCGAACGAATCCGACGGGCCTGAGAAAATGATCGTAATCTTGCTGGATAATAAGCGCTCTGAGCTTTATCAGGACGATGAACAATACGGTGTTTTGCGCTGCATCAGGTGTGGAGCATGTTTAAATGCCTGCCCGGTTTACCGAAATATTGGCGGTTACACCTACGATGCAACCTATAGTGGTCCGATAGGTTCGGTGATAACTCCTTTTTATAAGGGATTTGACGAGTACAACCATTTAAGTTCGGCCTGTTCGGTTTGCGGAAAGTGTACCGAAGTTTGTCCTGTAAAATTACCCTTACACCATATGTTATTGGTAAATAGGCGTAAAGCAGTAGAAAATGGATCGGGCGGATTGGTCTGGAATACAGGTATGAAAGCATTTGAATACGCATTTTCGAAAAGAAGCCGACTTGATTTAGTGGGCGGAAAAACAAAAAACACATTTGCGTTGTTTGGTGCAAATGCATTAGGTGCTAAAAAGCAACTACCAAAGCTGGCCGATCAATCATTTAGCAAACAATGGACAACTAAAAAATAGAACTTATGCTATCCAATACGTGTAAATATGCTGTTCGCGCACTCATTTATTTAGGTAAATATTCAGCCGATGGAACCAAAATCGGCATCAAGAAAATATCGTCCGACCTTAATATTCCAACGCCTTTTTTAGGGAAGATACTTCAAAATCTGGTAAAACAGAAAATTCTTGTTTCAACAAAAGGACCCAATGGAGGTTTTGGCCTCGGGAAAAAGCTAGCGGATATTTCGCTATACGATATTGTTAGTATCGTTGATGGCGATGATTACTTTAAAGTTTGTTTGATTGGGCATCACCCTTGCGCAACACACGAAGCCGCAGAAAAGCCTTGTCCTGTTCATAGCCGCTTTGGGCCAATTAGGGCTCAGTTACTTCAATTTTATCAGGAAACCACGCTCGCTGGTATTTTAGGCGATATGACTGGATTTGAAGATTTGATTAAACTATAATTTTAAGCGCTTTTTTCAACTGCCTTTCATGGCCGGAATCTACATTCATATCCCGTTTTGCCGGAAGCGATGTCATTATTGCGATTTCTTTAAATCAACTGATTTACGGTCGAAAGCACGTCTTTTTGAGGCGCTGAAGCAGGAATTGACGAAGCGTTCAGGCGAGCTTGCTTCTGATGAAATTAAAACCATTTATTTGGGCGGGGGAACTCCTTCGGTTCTTGTTGTTGGCGAGTTAAAAGAACTTCTGGAAACCATTTATGCCAATTTCAATATTTCGCCTGAAGCCGAAATTACAATGGAAGCTAACCCCGACGATTTAACTCAGGCCAATTTAACTTATTTGCGGGAAGTTGGGTACAACCGGTTAAGCATGGGGGTTCAGTCGTTTTCGGAGGCTGATTTAAAGCTGATGAACCGCAGGCATGGTGTTTTCCAGGCAGTTCAGTCGGTAAAATGGGCCAAAAAAGCTGGTTTTTCAAACATTAGCATCGATCTGATTTATGGTTTGCCAAATCAAACGCTGGAAGAATGGGAGAGAAACATTCAAACAGCTGTTGAACTTGATGTTGAGCATATTTCGGCTTACAACCTAACCTACCACGAAGGAACTGTTTTTTATGATCAGCTTAAAAAGGGCATTTTGCAAGAATTGCCCGATGAACTTAGCCTGGAGCAATTTCAGGTGTTGATTCGTCGTTTGAAAGAAGCGGGTTATGAGCATTACGAAATTTCGAATTTTTGCAAGCCTGGATGTTATTCGAAACACAATTCGTCGTACTGGAAGAATGAAAAATACCTGGGAATAGGCCCGTCGGCGCATTCGTTTGATCTGGATAGCCGCCGATGGAATGTTTCTTCCATTCAGGAATACCTGGAGGGCGTTGAAAACAATAAGCCATACAGCGAATTGGAGGTTCTATCGGTTTACGACAGGTATAACGATTATATAATCACAGGTTTGCGAACAACCTGGGGCGTTTCCGAAGAAATTATCGAACAGGAATATCCTGCTGAATTTGCTGTTCATTTCCGGCAGATTAAAGAAATGTATTTGAAGTCGGGACATGTTGGCGAATTTCCCGGAAAGGTATGTTTAACCGAAAAAGGTTTGTTTATTTCTGATAAAATAATGGCTGATTTTATGAGCATTGAAGAGTGATAAATATTGTTAATGCCAAAGTCCGAAATTGTTCTTTACCACATTAAATCCATATCTTTGCCGTTTCAAAATTTAGAGTAAATAATGATCGTAAAAATTGTTAATCAATCCAATAATCCATTACCTGAATATAGCACAATTCACTCGGCTGGTATGGATATTCGCGCCAATCTTTCGGAACCGATAGTTTTAAAACCGCTTGAAAGGATTTTGGTACCAACTGGTTTGTTTATTGAGCTACCAGTAGGTTACGAAGCCCAAATTCGCCCAAGAAGCGGCCTGGCACTGAAAAAGGGGATTACGGTTTTGAATTCGCCTGGCACGATTGATGCTGATTATAGGGGAGAAGTGGGGATTATTTTGATCAACCTGTCGAGTGAAGAATTTGTAATTCAGCATGGAGAACGCATTTGCCAGATGGTGATAGCAAGGCACGAGCATATTGCGTGGGAAACAGTTGAAGTGTTGGAAGAAACCGCTCGTGGAGCTGGGGGATTCGGGCACACAGGTAAAAACTAGAAGCATGAAGAGAACATATTTTGCATATTTTGTTGCAGTGTCGATGTTAATTTCGGTTCAGGCAACTGCCAAAAAGAAGGAGAAGAAAATTGCGTCGCCACCTCCGGTTGCTGTTCAGGAAAATACAATTTCTGATAACGATAAAAACGAATTTGAATATACATTTATCGAAGGCTTGAAGCAGCGGATGATTGGTAATCAGCAGGCCGCTATTGCTCTGTTTTCGAAGTGTCTTCAAATTAATCCGGGTTCAACTTCGGCAATGTTCGAGTTGGCAAAAATCCACAGCGGAAATGGTGACATGACCAGCGCTTCGCTTTTGCTCGAGAAAGCCATAAAAATAGATCCTGAAAACAAATGGTATAAAGTTTTACTGGCACAGATTTACGAACAGGGCAAACAATTTAAACAGGCGGCAGAAGTTTATCAGCAACTTTACCAGCTTGATACCGAAAACCTGGAATATTTGTACATGACTGCTGCGTTACTTTCGTCGGCCAAAGAATATGATAAAGCTCTTGAATATTATAATTTGCTCGAAAAGAAAGTGGGGATTAACGATCAGATAGCAGTTGAAAAACAGCAGGTTTACCAGGCTACCGGAAAGAAAAAGGAAGCTCAGTCCGAATTACAGAAGCTGATTGATAATAACCCGAAAGAGCCCCGCTATTATGGATTAATGGCCGATTATTACCTGTCGGAAAAAGACGATGCGAATGCGTTGAAGTATTACATGAAAATCCTGGAAATTGATCCTGAAAATGGTTTTGTTTTATTTTCGCTGACATCGTATTACAGAGAACACGACAATAAGGAAAAAGCCTGGGAGTATGCAAAAAAAGCCTTCCAGAACAAATCGGCAGAGGTTGAAACCAAAATACAGTTTTACCTCATGATTACTTCACCCCAGGAAAAACAATTTTTTACCGACGAACAAGTCTCTGAACTGGTTGATATACTGGTTAAAACAAATTCTGATGATTATCGGGTTTTCACACTATACGCCGAATTTTTGATCAGTAAAGGAAAACTGGAAGAAGCGCGTGAACAGCTCCGTAAAGTTTTGGTTTCTGAAAAAGACAATTACATGATTTGGGAGCGCTTGATATTGATAAGCAACGATTTAGGCGATTTCAAAGGTGTATATGCCGATACCGAAAAAGCTTTGACTTTTTTCCCGAACCAGGCGACCCTTTATGGACTGAAAGCCGTAGCCTGCCTTCAGCTTGAAAAATATACCGAAGCGCTTGATGTACTTAAAGAGGGTGAAACTTACGTACTCGACAATAAAATATTGCAGGTTCAGTTTGCGCTCTATAAGGCCGAAGCCTTCTATAAACTTGATAAGGTAACCGAAGCTTTTCAGGCTTTTGATGAAGTTATAAAACTTGATCCGGCGAATTGGATGGCTATGAACAACTATGCTTATTACCTGTCGCTGCGTAACGAAAACCTGGCAAAAGCTGAAGAATTAAGCAGCAAAGCAGTACGGGCCAATCCCGAAAATTCGACTTATCTCGACACATATGCCTGGGTATTGTTTATGCGCAAAGATTATAACCTGGCTAAATTTTACATGGAATCGGCTCTTAAATTTGGAGGCGATAAAAATGGAACAATTGTTGAACACTATGGTGATATTTTGAGCCTGACAGGAGAAAAAGATAAGGCTATTGAACAATGGAAAAAAGCCCTTGAAATTGGCGATGGCTCCAAACTTTTGAGTGAAAAAATAAAACAAGGTAAGTACATTGAAAAATAGACGATAAGTTGAAAAACAATAAACTAAATATTTATTTAAGCATTATTGCCGCGTTGGTTGTGGTAAGTTTTTCGTCGTGTAGGACTACCCAAATAGCCACTCGAACAAACACCGCAGTGAAGCCAATGAACACCAGTAAACTCGTCAGAAGTATAGAAGGTAATGTGTTTGAATACAAACATTTATCGATAAAAAAAATCAATTGCCAGTTTGATAACGGGAAAACTAAAGCATCGTTTAGAGCCAGTATTTTCGCCGAAAAAAATAAGCAGATTTTAATCATGCTCAGCAAGATGAATATTACGGTTGCCCGCGTTTGGTTGACGCCTGATAGTGTTAAATTCGTCAATTACCTCGAAAAGAGTTATTTACTCGACGATTATAGCTATTTAAGCTCGATGATGGATATTGACATTGATTTTGAAACAGTTAATGCTATAATTTCCAACAACATATTTGCCTTGGGCGACCAGAAAGTTAACCGCGAAATTCGGGATTACGAGGCTAAAATCGACTCAGGAATGTATGTTCTCGAATCGGAAAAAAAGCTGAAACTCAGGAAAGAAAATGCACATTTAAGCGAGCGTCGCCAGGCAAGAAAGACCCGAAAACTGGTTCCGGATTCACCTATTAAGCAATCGGTTTATATTGATCCTGAAACATTTAAGATCCGAAAAATTAAACTGCTGGATTCTGCCAATTCGCGAAACCTGAATATCGATTTTTCCGATTTTCAACAGGTTGACAAGCAACTTTATCCGGGCGAAATGTTGCTCAATCTCAAGAGCTTGGATAATTTTATGCAACTTCAGATAAAATTTGCAGGTTTTTCAACAGAAAGTGAAAACGAAATCCGATTTAAAGTTCCTGAGAAATTTACCCGCTTAAATCGATAGTCGTATGAAGTTTATTATCCTTCTTTCAGTTTTTTTACTGATTGGTGGTGTGGTCAGTAGTCAATCGCTCGACGAATTGCGCAAAAAAAAGCAAAATACGAACGAGCAGATTAAGCAGACTACGCGACTTTTGGAGGACACCAAAAAGAATCAGGTTAAAACGCTGAATAAGTATAAAATCCTGAATAAGCAGATTGAATTACGAACCAACCTTATTAACGGCATAAATTCGGAGGTAACAGTGCTGAGTGATTTCATCGACCAGAACGCCTGGCTGGTAGCATCGATGAATAACGACCTCGAAGAGTTGAAGAAGGAATATGCTAAGCTGGTTGTTTTTGCCCAAACCAATCAAACCAGCTACGATAAATTACTTTTTGTACTTTCGGCCAACAGTTTTAACCAGGCTTATAAGCGAATGATGTATCTGAAACATTATTCGGAATACCGTAAGAATCAGGCCGAATTAATCAAGTGGATTCGAGACCTTATACAGGTAAAAGTGAGCAAGCTGCAACTTCAGAAGGCCGAAAAGGAAGTTCTGCTGGAGTCGAAAAAGCAGGAAACTCAGAAGCTTTCGGTTGAGAAACAGCAGCAGGGGCAATTCCTCACTTCACTTCAGAAAAAACAAAAGGAATTTGAAAAGAAGCTGAAGGAACAGCAACAAATCGAAGCTCAGTTAAGTCGTGAAATTCAGCGGATTATAGAAGAAGAAGTTCGGAAAGCCCGTGAACGTGAAAAAGAAAGAGAGAGACGAGCTGCTGCTTCGGGTAAAGCGTCGGGAAAGACTTCGGGTTCGCCGGGAATGGAATTAACTCCTGAAGAAAAACTGGCATCGGATAAGTTTGAGCAGAACAAGCGACGACTGCCGTGGCCGGTTGAGCGTGGCGTGATAACCGATCATTTTGGGGTGCACGAACATCCGGTTTTGAAAAACATACAGGTTAAAAATAATGGAGTTGATATTTCGACTGTTCCGGGAATGAAGGCACGAGCAGTTTTTGCGGGCGAAGTTAGCCGTGTATTTATGGTTACCGGCGGAAATATGGCCGTAATAATTCGCCACGGGAAGTACCTTACTGTTTATTCGAACCTGGTGAATGTGCAGGTGAAACAAGGCGAAAAAGTGGCCACCAAGCAAACCATTGGCACTATAGGAACCGACGAAGACGAAGATTCGAAAACCGTGCTTAAATTCCAGATTTGGCGCGAAAACGAAAAAATGGATCCCGAAAGCTGGATTGCCCGATAATATGCGTGCCAGGTAATGCGAATTTCATTTGGATATGGAAAAACAGCTAGTTCAAATGAGTAAGCGATTAAAATACTTCGCCCAGATTGACGAAAAACCCTCGCATACCCGAAGTTCCGAAGCCATAATCGACAGCAAGATTGGTGTTCGATTTTTTGTTGAGCTTGATGCGTAAACCCAGTCCGTATCCCGGTTGCAATTGCTCCAGCTTTCGCGATGGTGCGCTCGAAACAGTTTCGATATTCGAGAATAAAACTCCGCCAAGTACGCCATTTCGGGTGAGGTCGAACCTGTATTCGGTTTCAAGATAAAGCATTACATTTCCACGGAAACGGCCCTGGATAAAGCCGCGTCCGGTGTTGTAGCTGTTGTCCCAGCCGGTGGAAGGTAAATCGAGGTAAGGTGGCTTGCCATTTAAAACAATCCAGTCGTAGTTCCAGAAAGCGAGGGTTTGCGACTGACGTTTGTTCAGCGGTATATACCTGGTTGCATTCACCAACAGCGATTGCCAGTTTCGGTCACTTCCCAGAAACTTCAGGTTATTGCGCAAAATAAGTTGAATATTATCGCCCTGCTTGGGATTTACGGGGTTTTTGCGGCTGTCGTGGCTAAGCATCAGCGCGATACCCGTTGACGTAGAGTGTGGCGATGCACCATAGCTCACATAGTCGGTTATAGTTCCATTGGCAGAGCCTTCTTCCGAAATATTCCAGTGGTAATCAAGCGTATAACCCAATCCGGCAGTGAATTTGCGCGATATTTTTCGCGTGAGGTACTGGTAAATTCGAAGGTAATTAAAATCCATCGGGTTTTCCATTTCAATAGCCGAATTGCTTCCAAGACCGAATGTACTTTGCGGATATTTCATGTAGCGCCAGTCGCCAATCAGGTTGTATTTGTCGCTCTGAAGCCAGATGTTCAGTAAAACGGGGAATATAAATTGCTTATTTACCGAATAAGTTGGGCTGATATTTAGAACAGAAAGTCGGGAATCGGCGGTGTTTGATGTGTAAAAAACCAGGTTACTCGATAAAATGGCTGCATAACTGGTTTGAAGTGTGTATCCCAGGGCCGGAAATAGCGTAAATACGGGCTTTTCTCCGGGTTTTATATCTGTACTTTTTGTCGATGGACTAAGCTTAAAACACTTGTGAAATACATCAACCAGATCGGCTTGAGGAACTGGTGATTGAGTTTTTGCCGAATCGGGATTAGAACTTCCTGATATTTGATTTTCGTGTTTGGATTGAGCTTTTGGCTGAAAGGAGAAAGCAAGTACGAAAATCAGTGTAATGCAGCTTTTTGAAATTATCGAATTCAAGTCAAATTAAGTTTAATGATGTATTTGGATCAATCCGAAGCTGAAACGTTTAATCTGAAAAGAAAAGAGGTCGTTTCTTTAAATGAAACCACCTCTTTAAAATGTATTAGTGTATTGTTTCAGAGTAAGTTGGCAACTTTAGTTAAACCTTGAACATTCATAAATTTTATTTTTCTTCCCTGTAAATCAATGAAGCCATCCTGTTTGAATTCCGATAGCAGACGAATCACACTTTCAGTAGCCGTTCCAACCATGTTGGCCAGCTCTTCGCGGGTTAACGAAATTTGCAGTGTTTTGGCGTTATCGAGGTCAAAATCATCTTTCAGGAGTAAAAGTACTTCGGCAAGTCGTTCGCGCACAGTTTTTTGAGCAATATCAGTAATATAGTCGTTTGCCTCGCGCAATTCTTTACATACGATTTGAAGCATGTGATGCGAAAACTGCCAGTTGTTCTGAATCAGGTATAAAAGTGTTTGATAAGGAATATGGCTTAAAACCGATTCTTCAATAACTTTTGCTGTTGTACAGGCCAGTTCCTGGCTCAAAAGAGAACGGTAGGCAATAATGTCGCCTTTTTTAGCAAACCGGATAATCTGTTCTTTTCCGTCGATTCCGGTCTTGAAAATCTTCAGGATACCTCTGGTAACACAATAAAAACCAGTAAGTCGGCTTCCCTCTCTGTAAATTATTGTTCCTTTTTTGTAAACCGAGCAAGTTTTGTCGTAATTAAGCTGGGCCATTTCTTGTTCAGTAAGTTTTTTGAACAGCTGAAATCCACTCAAGTCGCATTCGTCGTCGGCAGGTCTTTTAATTGAACTTCTCATGGGGTTATATTGTTTGTTAATTACTTAAAAAACAACTGGGGATAAATTTAGATTTTGATCTATTTTTTGAATCTTCGTTTCTAATTTTAATGCTAAAAAAATCAAGGCGTAAATTTAGAACTATTATTGGATTTGCAACACGTGTTTAATCGGGTTGTATGGAACATGAAATCCCCTAAAAGGTGTAATATTTGAGTATCCAGAAGAAAATAGGACGAGATAATCAGAATTTGATTTTTTATCGAGGGATGAACTTCAACTTTGAAATCAAACAGCTCAAATATTTTTATAGGGTAAATTTTTTTTTTTGCGTAGTTTAAATGTAAATATTTTCAAATGAAGCATGTACTTGATTTAGCCTGGAAGCAGAATATGGCTTTCGAATGTGATATGGACGGGCATCGCCTGGTAATTGATGCCTCGAAAGAGGGTGGGGGCGACGATTTGGGCCCACGGCCTAAAAAATTGATGTTGACGGCATTGGCAGGCTGTACAGGTATTGATGTGATAATGTTACTGAAGAAAATGCACGTTGAACCCGAAGCTTTTCATGTAATTGTTGAGGGTGATCTAACCGAAGAACATCCGATGCGCTACCACAAAATGAAAGTTATTTACCAGTTTAAAGGGAAAAATTTGCCTATGGACAAGCTGGAAAAAGCAGTAAAGTTATCGGAAGAAAAGTACTGTGGCGTTTCGGCAGCCTACCGGTTGGCAATGGATCTTTCGGTTGAAATTAGGGTAGTTGACTAGAACTGGGTAACTCAATGAGAAACAACAGGCAGCATAGTGAAGAAATAGAAAAGGTTTTTAAAATCCTGAAAATTGGCGATTTCGACGAAAAGGAAATCGAACATAATGACATGCCCCACCTGCACGATTTTTATACCATTTTTTGGGTCGAATCAGGCGAAGCCATTCATGCAACCGATTTTGTAGAGTATAGCCTTTTTGCCGACACCATTTTGTTTGTTCCTCCCGGACTGAAACACCGTATGCACATCGATCAATCGGTTACCGGAACTTATATCCTTTTTAATGAAGATTTTATCCAGTTTAACCAAAAAAACTATGTGCCTCTTAACGAATATCGCCTGTTCAATAATCCTGAATTTAAGAGTCTGATTAAACTTGATCAGGGAAATCAGGCAAAATTTAAAACGATTATCGGATTAATTTACGCTGAAGCATATCAAAATGACCACTATAGCCAGGATATTATCCTGAATTTGCTTCATCTGTTTTTGCTCGAATCGAGACGTATTTTCGATCAGCAAAACCAGGTTCCGAAGCAAGATCAGGAAGCAACTCCCGACACTACCATCATCCGGTTTAAGCAGTTAATTGAAGATAATTTTGTCAGCGAGAAAAATGTTTCGGCCTATGCCGAGTTGCTCGACATCAATCCATCGTGCCTAAACGAACTTACCAAGCGAATTACCGGAATCACAGCCGGAGAACTGATTCGAAACCGCGTCATCGACGAAACCAAGAAGTTGCTTTATTCGAGCAATCTGTCGGGTAAGGAAATCGCCTATGACCTTGGTTTTGACGATCCTGCCTATTTTAGCCGCTTTTTTAAGAAGTACACGAGCCTTACCCTGAAGGAATTTCGCGATAATAGCAGAAAAAAGTACCATTAAATCCTTTTTTTGTCCATTTTCCACCTTGTTTGCTGCACATATCTTTGTAATGTGAAAACAATTCAATGTTACAGAGACAGAAAATTAACATGTTTAGTTTAGTTCGATTGAAAAATAGAAAGTAAAAAAGTAATTAAAAAAGAAAGTTATGAAAACAATTAAATCATTGGTGGTATTTGTATTGGCACTTACTTTAACAACAACAGTATTTGCCGGAACCCAGAAAGTTGATGTTGCAAAAAGTACAGTTAAATGGCTTGGTAAAAAAGTTGGCGGCGAGCACTCTGGTGCTGTTTCGGTAAAAGAAGGTTCGCTTGATGTTGCTGGTGGAAAAGTTACAGGCGGAAAAGTGTTAATCGACATGAATTCGATTACTTGTACCGATTTGACTGACGCAAGCTGGAGCGCAAAATTAGTTGGCCACTTAAAATCTGACGATTTCTTTGGTGTAGCAACTTACCCTACAGCCGAACTTGTTCTAACTAAAGTTGAAGGAACAAACTTCTCAGGAAACCTTACAATCAAAGGCATTACCAAACCTGTTTCATTTACAGCGACATCAGCAAAAGAAGGTAAATCAACTGTTTACAAGGGAGTTATTACAATCGATCGCAGTAAATACAATGTAAAATACGGCTCAAAATCATTTTTCGACAACCTGGGCGACAAAGTAATCAGCGACGATTTTACACTCGACTTCAACCTGGTTGTTGCCGAATAATTTGCGATTGTACTATTCCCAATTGCATTTTGCAGGATAAATCGTAAATGGTCAATTTATAAATTGTAAATAAAAAAGAGATGAAACTCACAGTACACCGGGCAGGATGCAGGGGACACATGGATCACGGTTGGCTCGATACCTGGCACACGTTTAGTTTTGCCAGCTATTACAACCCCGACAGGATGCATTTTGGCGCTCTGCGTGTGCTCAACGACGATACGGTTCAGCCGGGCATGGGTTTTGGAACCCACCCCCACGATAACATGGAAATCATTACCATTGTTTTGGACGGAGAGCTCGAACATCGCGACAGCATGGGAAACGGCTCGGTTATTCGTCCGGGCGAAATACAGGTGATGTCGGCCGGAGCCGGTATTCAACATTCGGAGTTTAATCACTCCACTAAAAACAAAGTTAGTTTTCTGCAAATCTGGGTTTTCCCCGATAAAAAGAATGTTGAACCCCGATACGGGCAAGCTAAATTTGACGAACAGGAAATGGCCGGAAAGTGGCGGACCATCGTTTCTCCTGATGGAGTTGATCAATCGATGTGGATTCATCAACAGGCCAGGTTTTCGCTAGGCAATTTTGATCAGGATTCTGTTGTCAAATACAAGCTTAACAAAGCTGGGAATGGTATTTATCTTTTCCTGATTTCAGGAGAATTGGAAGTTGAATCGGAAAAATTATCAGATCGCTATGGCCTTTGTATCGAGGAGATAGATTCGGAAATTGAACTGAAAGTAGCCAAAAACTCAAAAGTTCTTTTGATGGAAGTTCCTCTGTAAAAGGAAATAAAAGGATAAAGTAAAAAGGCAAAAGTGGACGGTATGCTTTACTTTTGCCTTTTTATTTTCCCCTTGTTTTATCACGGCCATATTTCTGAGATATTCTCATGAATGGGGTCAATTCTTACGAGGTTCACAATAAAATCTGTTGATTCTCTACCTTTTACCTCAAAAACAGCTTTGTAATTCAGGTCGGTAAATTTCTCCGGAAAGCCGCTGTTTTTCTCGTCGGTCAGGTATTTCATGGCAGCAATATTCCCCAGATCATCGTCAGACAAAAGGAACAGGATTTTGCGCTTGTCGTTGGTGCAAAAATGAACCAAGCTTGAGTATTCGCGGTTGAGGTAATTCTCCGAGCGATTGTCGAAAAACAATGTGCTGTCGGCAGTTTGGTATTTAAACGACGAATGTTCCAAATCGTATTTCAGGCCAGCCTTTTCGAGCGTAGGTTTTAGAAATTGCAGCGTTTTAACCGACCCGATAAAAATGACATGTTTATTTCGGGTATCTTCCCATTTCAGTTGTGATGAAAATTTCATGTCAACATTGGCAATTCTGCCGCCAAACATCTTCATCAACCTGAAAAGCCCGATTGGCGCTTGTTTATTGATGTAAGTGGTTTTACTTTTTTGGATTTTACCCATCAATTCAGGATGAGTTTTCAGAAAAGCGTCCAGATCTTCGTCGGAATTGATACGTGTATCGCGCGATGGGCCACGTTTGCCGGTTCCTATGGAATCGTTGAAAAAATAGTGGTCGCCCAGTACGATCAGAATCGGGTAATCGGGTTTCAAAAAGCCTTTCCAAATGACTTGTTTCGGCTGATTAAATTTGTCCCTGTTCAGGATAATTGTGACTGAAATAAAGAGCAGAATACATGCCGCAACAAGCAACGCGAGGCTGTATCTTTCCAGCGAATGTTTGACAGACTTATAAGTTTGAAACTGAAACTCAACCTGGTATTTTCCTTTAGGTATTTCCAGAATAACTGTATCGTCCTTGCCTTCATGTTGGTAGTATTCCGCCAGCTTATTACGGAGATGAAGAATATAAACCCGCACATTCAACTCCTTGTCCTGATCCATTTTCTTCCCAAAAACTTCCAGCGCAATCTGTTGCTCTTTGGGTACTTCACCCTTTAGCGAGCAATTCACCAGGTAATTCAGCAAGTCGCGGTATATACCCGGTTTCGAGAAAGTTTTGCTATTCAGCAACTTCTCAAGGGTTTGCGATATCTTCCGGTGATCGGCCATTAAATTGTTCTGAATGAGTACCGTTAATTAATTTCTTAACGCCAATATTACGCAATAAAGTTTAAAAATTTTCTAATTTTAGAAATCCATACTTACCTTGGAGTTCAATTTTAATTAAACCATTAAAACTTGTTAGAAAATGAAGAAACGAGCATGTTTTCGTAAAAACACAAACAGGCATGAAAATAATGGCATGCGAGTTCCATCCGGCAACATAAAAACAAATTATTTACGGATGAAAAGTTGGATTGCAGTTGTTGCATTCTTTTGCTTGGCAACAAGTGTTCTGGCTGCCAAAAAAGAAAAGGTGGAATTTAAAAATGACGAACCGGGAAAGAAGGTAGAGGTTTTGCTTGACGGCAAATTCTTTACAGCCTATATCTATCCTGACAATATGGAAAAGCAGTCGCTTTATCCGATCATGACCGCTTCGGGAAAGTTTATTACGCGTGGTTTCCCAATGAATCCACGACCTTTTGAACGTGTCGATCACCCGCACCATGTTGGTCTTTGGTTCAATTTTGGCGATGTAAACGGGCTCGATTTCTGGAATAATTCTTATGCCATTAAAGCTGAAGATAAGCCTAAATATGGCACCATAAAATTCAGGAAGATTGTTAGCGAAAATCCTGCAAAAGGAACTTTGATTACCAATTCTGATTGGGTGGACTACAAAAACAATGTTCTTTTGAATGAAGAAGCTACTTTCGTTTTTGAAGGTGATGGCGCAACCCGTTCGATAACCCGGATCACTAAACTAACAGCCAAACAAACCGTTACCTTCAGCGAAAATAAAGAAGGTTTGCTGGGGCTGCGAGTTGATCGTACTTTCGAAGAACCATCGAATAAACCTGAAAAGTTTCTGGATGCCAAAGGTATTGAAACCGAGGTTCCGGTGATGAATAACGATGGAGTAAATGGCGTTTACCACAATGCTGAAGGTGTTAAAGGCGCCGATGTTTGGAGCAAGCGCAGTCCTTGGGTTGCGTTGCGTGGCGTGAAAGACGGCGAAACCATCACCATTGCTATTCTGGATAACAAGGCTAATCCAAACTACCCGGCATGGTCTCATGCCCGCGGATACGGCTTGTTTGCAACCAACAACCTTGGTGGTCGTATTTTTGATAAAAATGCTGCTGAAGTAAAGATTACCCTGAAATCAGGTGAGACAATCACGTTCAGGCACAAAATTGTAATTGGCGGCGATTTAAGCGATGCTACGTTAAACGATATTTCGAAGAATTTTAAATAACCAACATAAACGAATAACTCATGGAAAACAATTCAAGAAGAAATTTCCTGAAAACAGCGGCTTCCGGAGCAGTTGTGGCTGCCGTTACACCATCGGCTTTTGCTAAAGACCCGGTGAAAAAGCCAACTGTTATTCCTGCGGGAGCAAAAGGTGCAAATGATCGCCTTCGGATTGCAGTTTTCGGTGTGAACGGACGCGGGAAAACTCACATTGAAGTAATTATGGGATTGGCTGAAAAAGCCAATGTCGAATTGGTTTGCCTGAGCGATCCGGATTTGAATATCCTTCAGGATCGCGCTGCCGATTTCGAGAAAAAATATGGCCGGAAAATTGCCATCGAACAGGATTTCCGCAAAGTTCTGGAAGATAAAACCATTGACGCTGTAACACTTGCAACACCAAACCACTGGCACGCTCTGCAAACGGTTTGGGCTTGTCAGGCCGGAAAAGATGTGTATGTTGAAAAACCGGCAACACACAATATTTCAGAAGGAAGAAAGATTATTGAAGCCGCTTACAAATACAATCGCATTGTTCAGCACGGCGTTCAGTTACGCAGCTCGGTAGCTATTCGCGAAGCCGTTAAGCATCTGGAAGAAGGCTTGATTGGCCGCGTTTATATGGCTCGTGGATTGGTATATCGCTGGCGTCCGGATATCGGCAACAAAGGCATTTCGCCTATTCCAGCAGGAGTTAACTACGATTTGTGGACAGGACCGGCTCCAATGCGCCCATTCACTAAAAACCTGGTGCATTACAACTGGCACTGGCACTGGAATTACGGTAATGGCGACGTTGGCAACCAGGGAATTCACGAAACCGACTTATGTATGTGGGGCTTGGGCGTAAATTCTTTGCCAGAGCGCATCACTTCAATGGGCGGAAAATTCCTGTGGGACGATTGCAAGGAAGTGCCTGAAATTCAGACTTCAATTTACCACTATCCGAAGGAAAAGAAAATCATCCAGTTCGAAGTTCGTAACTGGTGTACAAACCTCGAAGATGGCGCTGGAGTAGGTAATATTTTCTATGGAGATAAAGGTTATTTGGTAGTGAAAGGCTACGGAACTTACGAAAGCTACCTGGGCGAAAAACGCGAAAAAGGTCCAAGCCGTTCCGAAGATGGCGAATTGGATTTGCACTTCCAGAACTGGTTTGATGCTATTCGAAAGCGCGACATGAGTATCCAGAATGGTCCGGTACAAACCGGCGCATTGTCGTCGTCATTGGCACACCTTGGAAACATTTCGTATCGTTTGGGCAAACAACTCAATTTCGATCCGGTTGCCGAACGTTTTATTGGCAGCGACATCGACGATGCCAATGCCATGCTTTCGCGCGATTACCGTGCACCTTATTTAATGCCCGAAATTGTTTAGTTGAGTACATAAATTTTGGAAAGGGGAGTAATGGGTTTCTGTTACTTCCCTTTTTTATTTTGTACCTTTGGTGAAAACAGAAAAACAAACGGTATGAATCTGGAGGCAGAAAAAGCAATAATTATCGAGCAGGTGAAGCAATCCAGCGATTCCGACTTGATTAGCGCTATAAAAAGTATGCTCGATTATGCCCGAAAAAGGGATCAGAAAATTTATGACATTCCCGAGGCTCATCAAAATCTGGTGATGGAACGATTTGATGAAATGAAGCAAAATCCGGACAAGCTTATAGATTGGGACGATGCGAAAGAGTCGTTAAAAAAGCGACGAAAAGTTGGTTGATGTTTCTAATGGCAACAAACCCAGAATGGCGGCAATAAGCCATCGCCATCAGCCGCATCGAATAATATTGTTATAAATCCAAAGTAGCTGATTATGAACCCTGACTCAGATATCATTAATAAAGGTGATTTAGAAATCCTAATAAAAGAAATCGTTAGTATTTTACGAGAGTTTTCTGATAATGGACAAGCGGATTATATGGATAGGCTATTTGAAAGTTTGTCAAATGATGATAAGACCAAATTTGTAGATATGTCTAAAACAGTTAATATTTGGGGCGGCTCTGGTGCTGTTTGGGAAGTATGGATTGATGATAGAAAAAAGGAAAAAGATTTCCAGAATGCCATGATTAAATTTGCCCGATTACTAAATGACAATGGAATAGATAATCATGGGATTAGTTCTATAAAGACATTATTTGAAAAAGAAGTAAAAAAATAAACCCCCGCTACCGCGCGATTGCATCCGTGGTTAAAAAAGTAATGCCAAACGATACAATTGTGCAGCAGCAAGGTGTCGTAATCATTTAATATCGGGTTCGCCAGCCAAAAAGTGAGTTGTAATCGTTTAATATTGACTTCCCCAACTCAAAAGGAAGCCGTAATCATTTAATATCAGCTTCGCCAGCTAAAAAGGAGGTCATAATCATTTAATATCGGCTTCGCCAACAGAAAAGGAGGCCGTAATCATTTAATCTGAAATCCCTTTTGAGACGGCCTCTTTTTTATTTGTAGTTGTCTATAATTCCAGAAACATGTTGGTCCAGAATACTCTTCAATTCTTCAGGTTTTTCAACTTTGGCATAAGAGCCCGAGCTGATTATCCAGGTTGCAAAACCGCGCAATTCAGTGTTTGAAAAATACAACCGGCTTGTTTGGTCATCAACAGGTTCATCGCTAATAAAACCGTACCAATATTTCGAGTCGGAAACCGTGTGAATATTTTCATTTTTAATAATCACCGAAATGTTTGGTTCTCCGGTTATTACATTCATCTGACTGATAAACTCCTCCAGTGAAATGTGTCGTTTCCCCTTGTAATTTTCCTCCAATATTTTCAGGTTTTTAATACGATCAAGCCTGAAATCGCGATACTCAGTGCGCAAACGGCACCAGGCGAACAAATGCCATCGCCGGTGGTAATTGCACAACCCAATGGGCTCGACCAACCGTTTGGTTGGTGGTGCACCATATCCGGCCTGGTAATCAAGTTCAAGTACTTGTTTCGATACCAAAGCCTGCTGAATTTCGTTCAGAAATAATTGGTTATAGCTATTGTTTGACGAGTTGTAATTAAGCACTGAAATGCGGCTGTGTAGCTTTTCCAGCCGGTCTTTTTCTTCAGGTTTCAGTATAGCTTTGATTTTTGTAATTGCTGAACGAAAGTCGGCTTTCATTCGGTCGTCCGACATTTTTTCGATCAGTTTTTCGCCAAACAACAAGGCAGATGCTTCGTCTTTACTGAACATCACCGGCGGCAGTTTGTAATTGTCCATCAGGAAATAACCCACTCCAGCTTCCGAGCCAATAGGTACGCCGGAAGCTTCGAGCGCGCGAATATCGCGGTAAACGGTGCGCAGGCTAATGTCGAAACGCTCCGCAATTTCTGAAGCTTTTACAATTCGTTTGCTTTGTAGCTGAATGAGAATAGCGTTAAGTCGCTCGATGTGATTCATTGCCAAAATCAGGAAGCCAACCTTGCCTTGTTAAGCTGAATCAGATCTTTGTTCATTTCATAGTTTTTCTGAAGTTTGATCCAAAACTCCGCTGGGATATTAAAAGCTTTTTCGAGCGCAATTGCAAAAGGTATGGTTATACTCCTTTCCCCTTTGAGCAATAAAGAAACAAATGACCTATTAAAACCGGAGATACGGGCAAGGTCGGCTTGCTTAATGTTTTGCGCTTCCATTTCATCTTTGATAAATTCTGCTGGGTGAAACACATCGCCAGGAACCAGATCATTTACATATTTTTTCATTTTTCGTAATGTTTTGATATTTCATTGATAAGAACAACTTCAATTACAATATCTCCCGAATCTTCCTTTTCAATCGAAAAAATAAGCCTGTATTGTATGGTTAATCGAATAGAATAATCACCCGCCCGGTCACCTTTTAAGGCTTCAAAATGTAAGCTTTTGAAAAGCCTCAATTCATCGATAGAATCAATACTAATGATAAGCTGTATTTTCTTTTTGAATTGCTTAATTATTTCCTTCTGAAAAGGCAATTTACCCGCAAGATCGTCAAGCGGAGTGAGATAAAAATATTCAAGCTCATCTGTATTAAATTTCAGCTTCATGAAGCAAATATACAAAAAAAGTTTACAAAATTGTAAACAAACTATTTTTCGAAAAGAACAAAAAAGTTTTTAGTGTTCAGTCCCAGTTAGCAGAAAAAATAAGGATTCGCTTTTTCTGCTAACTGCGACTGAATACTGCGACTATTTACTTGTTTTTCAGCGATTGCTGGCGTGTTTCGGCCATGTGTGCTGCATACCAAACAGCTCCGTTTTCGCGGATGGTTAGTATGCACTTTTCGCGGTTTGAACCGAAAATAAATGCAAAAACTTTCGATATGGGGTTATTAAATTTTTTGCAGGCATTGGGTGTTTCGAGCGAACAATCGGCACACGAACCGAATTGTTGATCGATGTTGCAGGTGCGGATTTTGCACCAATGCTGTCCCTGAATTTGCTTGCAACCGGGGCATTTCCCTTTTTGGTATTTTCTACAGGCGCCGCAATACAAACCGCAATAGGCAATTAGCTGAGGATCGTTTTTTACTTCGGTGTTCATTTTATTTCAATTTGTATTTCGGTTACACAGTTTTCCTGGTTTTCGAAGTCGCAAAGCAAGTAAACTTCACGGCCTGTTCCGGTATAAACGAATCCTTGCTGCGCAATTGCCGGCATGAGTTTCTGGTAAGTTTCTCCTAATTTTGACCAGGGACCTTTATGTATCTCGCTGATGCAATTCATCTCAGGGAACTCGGCAAACCTGAATTTTCCCGGATCGCCAGTGGCTTTGGCAATTGGAAGCGCAATAGTCAGTTCAAACGTAGTGTTTGGGTTTTCGTCGCATCCGTCGTAAACCCAGATTTGTGGCCCGGTGATTTCGAGTCCAAGTTCCATTGCCTTTTCAACGAGTTCGTTGGGCAGGTTTCCGGCGTCCTTAGCCAGCGAAGAAATTTTTGCGTCGATACTGATACAAAGAACATTCACTTTTTGTACTGTTTTCTTTTCCATGATAACTTTGTTTAAGTGTTTAAAATTAAGAATTTAAATGATCTGAAATTGTTTAATTGTTTTCAAGCACAACAAAGGAAATACGGACTTGTGACAACAGTATGTCAGCAGGGTAGGAGGGGGCTCTATTTTTTTGTTAATGTTTTACAAGCAAGGTTTTGAAATCAATTAATCGTTTAAATTTGAGAAAAACTAAAAACTAACTGTATGAATCGGAAAATCAAACTTTTATCTGGAGCGTTCTTACTTTCAGGTTTGTTTCTTGTTTATTCCTTTACCCCTTCACCTGATAATTGGCCACAATTCAGAGGTGACGGTAACAATATGGTTGTAACCAATGCCAATTTACCCGCAGAATGGAGCGATACCCAGAACGTGGCGTGGAAAACAGATTTAAGCGGTGCAGGATGGTCGTCACCGATTGTATACGATGATAAGGTTTTTATTACTTCAGCATTTCTGGAGAAAGCTGCGCCTGGGGCAAAACCAGGTGAACAGACCGCACCTCCTCTGCCGCCAGCCCAACCTGCCCCAGGAGCACAACAGGGGCCACCACAAGGTCCGCCATCACCACCGGTTGACGATACCCGTTACAAAGAAGAAATTTATCGCTGGGAAATTGCCTGTTTCGATTTGAAATCGGGGAAAGAACTTTGGAAGCAGGTTGTCTTTACCGGCGCTCCCCGAATCAAAAAACACGATCAAAGCAATTACGCATGCGAGACTCCGGTTACCGACGGCAAAAGAGTGTTTGCTTATTTCGGGATGACGGGGCTTTACTGCTACGATTTGAATGGCCAGCTATTGTGGCAAAAAGATTTGGGCGCTTATAAAACGTTAAATGGCTGGGGAACAGGCGCTTCACCTGTAGTTTATAACGATATTCTATTTGTTCAGGTTGATAATGAGGAGAATTCTTTTCTAATAGCACTCGACACAGCCACTGGTAATGAAAAGTGGAAAGTTACCCGCGATGAAAAAACAAACTATAGCACACCAGTTATTTGGAAAAATCATTCAGGTGTTGAGCTGGTTACCATTGGCAAATGGGCACGAGCTTACAATCCTGAAACCGGTGCTTTAATTTGGGAACTCAATATGGGTGAAGGGATGGCGATTCCATCACCGGTTTACGACGAAGGCCATATTTACCTTGGTAAAGCTGGTGGCCCTAACAAACCCGGAATGTTGTATTCGGTAAAAGCAGGATCGAAAGGTGACATCACTCCTGCTGAAGGTTCGCTGGTTAGCAAAGGAGTTGAATGGAGCCTGAAGGAAACCGGAATGGCCAATCCATCGCCGCTGTTGGTAAATGACTTGATTTATTTGCTCGGTTCAAGAGGTGGCGAAATTTATTGTCTCGACGCAGCAACCGGAACAACAGTTTACAAAGAGAAGGTACCTAACGTTGGCGCTTGCTGGGCAACACCCTGGGCTAACGGCGATAAGATTTATTTCTTCGATGAGAAAGGAATTACCCAGGTTATTCAGGCAGGAAAAGAATTTAAAGTACTATCGAAAAACACATTAACGGATAAATTCTGGGCTTCGGTGGCCATTGCCGATGATGCTTATATTTTCAGGGGAGTTAAAAAACTGTATTGTGTGAAAAAGTAGATTATTGCAATTTATAACATACAAATCCTCAAAAAAAATAAACTCTTCAGGAGGATTTGTATGCTGAATTTCCTACCAATTCTGTCTGTTAGAAATAGTATTTTTGATTTAAAAATTGGTGCTATGCAATCTATGAATCCATATACCGGACAAAGCATTCAGGAATATCGGGAACATACTCCTGAAGAAGTTGAGCCGATTATCGTTGAGGTTGACCAAGCTTTTCAATCGTGGAAGAAAACGGGTTTCGAACAACGGTCGGTTTGTATGAAAAATCTTCAGGCGAAATTGCTTGAGAAGAAGGAAGAACTGGCCTCCGTTATTGTTTCGGAAATGGGAAAGGTGAAGCGCGAGGCCATTGCTGAAGTTGAAAAATGTGCCTGGGTTTGTGGATTTTATGCTGAAAATGCTGAGTCGTTTTTGCAGAATGAAACGATAAAAACAGAGGCCACCGAGTCGTACATTTCGTTTCAACCTATTGGAACAGTATTGGCTGTGATGCCCTGGAACTTCCCTTTCTGGCAGGTTTTCAGGTTTTTGGCGCCTGCACTAATGGCCGGGAATACGGGAGTTTTAAAGCATTCGTCGAATGTTACGGGTTGCGCGCTGGCCATTGAGCAGTTGGTTACTGAGGCAGATTTTCCTGCAAATGTATTTCGCACGTTGGTTATTGGTTCACAACAAGTCAAGGCGGTGATCAAAAATCCACTGATAAAAGCGGTTACCTTAACCGGAAGCACTCCGGCAGGCCGCTCTGTTGCTGCTGTTGCAGGCGAGGCTTTGAAGAAATCGGTACTCGAATTGGGCGGAAGCGATCCGTATATTATTCTGGAAGACGCTGATATTGAATATGCTGCCCGGCAGTGTGTTGCCAGCCGATTAATCAATGCCGGTCAAAGTTGTATTGGTGCCAAACGATTTATTGTGGCCAGCGGAGTTTACGAGCAGTTTAAACGTGAATTTGTCAGGTTGATGAGTGAGGCTAAATTTGGCGATCCTTCCAATCCTGAAACAGGTATTGGTCCATTGGCACGAGTCGATTTGCGCGATGAGCTGCATCAGCAGGTCGAAAAGAGCCGGAAGATGGGAGCGGCTGTTTTGCTTGGAGGCTTTGTTCCCGATGCTGAAGCGCCGTTCTATCCGCCAACAGTTCTGGAAAATGTTGTTCCCGGGATGCCAGCCTATCACGAAGAGTTGTTTGGACCCGTTGCAGTCTTGTTCAGGTTTAAAAATATAGATGAAGCCATCAGAATTGCCAACGACACGGTATTTGGCTTAGGTTCAGGAATTTTTACTTCGAATACTGAAAAGGCCAAAGTTCTGGCAGAAAAAGGATTGGAGGCTGGTTGCGTTTTTATAAACGATTTTGTGAAATCAGATCCGCGTTTGCCATTTGGAGGCGTGAAGGAAAGCGGTTATGGCAGGGAGTTGTCGTGCATTGGCATACGCGAATTCACGAATATGAAAACCATTGTTGTAAGATAATTATTATATTGCTGATTATTAGATTTTTATAAAAGTGTAAAAGAAACATTTAATTCGGTGATTATCGTTTAAAAGTTTCTTTTATTTTTACACCGACGGTTTTTATCAGTTTCTCTAAACTTAACTAACTTATTTCAACCAATGCTACGTTTTCTGTCAGGAAGAAATTCTTCCTTATCGACATACATTTTTATTGGTGTTTCTTTTATTTCGGTGTTTTTTTATTTCTTGTTATTCAACAAGTTCCATCTATTTTACCTCGAACAAATACAATTATTCCAATTTTCGTTCGATTATTTTCAGTCCTTTACAAAAAAGCCGGGCGATTTAGTTTTTTACTTTGGCGAATTTCTTACCCAGTTTTTTATTAATCCCTTTGCATCAGCATTTATTACATCTGTATTAATTGCTTCAGTTTGTTTTTTGTTGTACTTCTTGTTTAAGAAAGTTGGCTTTAAATCGGTACTCCTGAGCTTTTTACCGTCAGTATTTCTTACGGCGCTTCATAGCAATCATCTGTATAAAATTGGACTGACGGTTGGTATTGTTTTGGCTCTTATATATATATATGGGTATTTGCAAATCCGAAAAACTAATTTTCGATATATCTATGGATTAACTGGTTGGCTTCTTCTTTTTTACCTGGCCGGGGCGTTGGCCTTATATAGTTCCGTTTTTATTATTCTTGCCGAAGTTTTTTATTATTCGGGGAAGGTGAGATGGATTCCAGCGATTGTGTTACTGTTTCTTTCTGTTTCGGTACCATATTTTGGTGTAAAACATTTGTTTTACGAGCCTTTTAATGAAGTATGGTTTTATCCATTGCCCGTGACAGCTACATATTCTACCCTGATTAAGACGATGCTGGGTTTATTGGTTGTGGCTTATCTATCTATTCTTGTGGTTAGGAAATATCGGAAAAGCGAAAATTTTGAGGTTCCGGTGAATTATAAAACGATGATTCTGGCATGTATCCTGGTTTGCGGAGCTGTTTTCTTCATTAAAGCTAAGGTATATGATCCTAAAACAGAGCTTTTTTTAGGAATGGATCATTATGTGCAAACTGAAGAATGGAATAAAGTACTGAAGCTTTCGCAGAGGTATCAGGGAGTTAACCAGTTAGTTTTATATTATACGAATCTGGCTTTGTACAAAACCGGGCAAATGGGCAACCACATGTTCGATTATCCTCAGCGTGGAGTCAAAGGATTACAATTGGAATGGACCCGCGACGAGGTAACTCCATTTTTTGGAGGCGAGATTTTTTATCACCTCAATTACATCAACGAAGCCAATCGCTGGGCTTTCGAGTCGATGGTTGCAAAAGGATTAAATCCACGTTCGCTAAAGCGATTGGTGTTGACGAACCTGATAAACGGCCAATATAAAGTGGCCACCAAATACCTCGACCGTTTAGACGAAACCATATATTATAAAGATTGGTCGAAGAAGTACCGTGCTTATGTCAACAATCCTTCTAAAATAGATCAGGACAGCGAGTTGGCTCAGAAGCGCCATTTCCTGGTTAAGAACGATTTTATCAGCCTAAATCTTGGATTGAATGAATTGCTGAGGGAACATCCCGACAACCGTATGGCTTTCGAATATTTGATGGCTACATTCCTGCTGAACAAGGACATTAAAAGCTTTGCAGATAATATTTATCGGCTGAAAGACTTGGGTTACAAGGAAATTCCTGTGAATTACGAAGAAGCGCTGTTATTTTGTATGGCCTATTTCAAAAAAGATCTGGTTCCTGAAGGTTTTAGGATACGAAATGCGACGACTCAACGGAAGGATCAATACATTTCCAACATCGCACAAGCAGGTGGAGATCGTAATTCGGCTGCGCGCAAACTTTATCCTCAGTTTGGGAACACAGCTTGGTTCTATCTGCATTTTGCCGACCAAAATTAATTACCTGTTATGAAACGATTTTTTACATATTATAAGTTCAGCGAATATTTCCTGGTGATTTTCATTTTTAGTTTTATTTATTCCTGTACCAACAACGTATCAAATTTCAGGAATTTGAACCAGGAAGTTGCTATCACGCCCGATTATACCGGGATTACAATTCCCTGTAATATTGCCCCACTCAATTTTGCCGTAACCGAAAAAGCTTCGGATTATTTGGCCATTTATAAAATTGATGGGAAGGAAATATTCAGGTTGAATTCAGAAAATGGAATTTTTAAGGTTCAGGAGAATAAATGGAAGAACTTGCTTAAAGAAGGAAATGGTAAAGAATACACGGTTGATATTTGCCTGAAAAAACCGGAAGGTTGGGTTAAATATAACACCATAACCAACAAAATATCAGCCGATTCGCTCGATAGTCATTTAGTTTACCGGTTAATTGAACCAGGATTTGAAACATGGGGCAAGATGGGAATTTACCAGCGCGATTTAGGTTCGTTTTCAGAGGTGCCTATCATGGAAAACACGATGAGTAATAATAATTGCATGAATTGCCACTCGTTTAGCTCCAACAACAGCAACACCATGCTTTTCCATATGAGAATGGAGAATGGAGGAACATATTTGTATAAAAATGGAGAACTGGAGAAGCTGGATACCAAAACCGATAGCACGCTAGGCCCGGGAGTATATCCATCGTGGAATCCTGATGGTAACCATGTGGCATTCTCGACAAACCGAATTGTTCAAACTTTTCATGCGGTTCCTGAAAAGAAGGTTGAGGTGCTGGATACCTTGTCGGATGTTATTGTATATGATGTTCGTTCACATACAATTTTTACTTCAAAAGAAATTTCATCAAAAAAGAGATTTGAGACATTTCCATCGTGGTCGCCCGACGGAAAGTCGCTTTATTTCTGTAGCGCAAAAGCCGTTGCTCCGCGTAACTATAAGGATATCAGGTATGATTTGCTGAAAATCTCGTTTAACCCGCAAACCAATCAATTTGGAACCGTCGATACGATATATAAGGCTGCTGCTTTGGGGAAAAGTATCTCGTTCCCGAGAGTTTCTCCCGATGGAAAATATGTATTGTTCTGCATGTCAGCCTATGGTAATTTTAGTATCTGGCATCCCGAAAGCGATTTATATTTGTTGAATCTTGAGACTAAAGAAATCAAGCAGCCAGCAATCAACAGCCAGCAAACGGAGAGCTACCACACGTGGTCATCAACCGGGAAATGGGTGGTTTTCAGTAGCAGGCGAATGGATGGACTTTATACAAGGCCATATTTCTCTCACTTCCAATTGGATAGCCAATTTGCAAAGCCATTTATTCTTCCACAGGAAAATCCTGATTTTTACGAACGATTTTTAAAGTCGTACAATATTCCTGAACTGGTTAAGTCGGAAGTTAAACTAAACCCCAGGATTATTGCCGATAAGATGAGGCAAAAAGCCGTACAGGCGAAATTTAAATCGATGTACTAATGTCGTTTTTAGATTTTTTAAAAATTTATATATTCACATTGTTTAACGTACCCAAATAAGACCATTCCTGTTGTGCAAGTGCAAACTGACCACCAATTATTAAATACTGACCAATATCTTGTTGAGAGCCTGAGAAACTCGAACCAGGGAACCTTCGAATTGGTATTTAATTTTTACTATTCGGGATTAGTTGTTTTTGCTGATAAAATAGTAAAAGATACCCCAATTTCGGAAGATATTGTACAGTCAGTTTTTTTAAAACTATGGGAAACTCGCGAAACATTGGAAATCAGGTCTCTAAGGTCCTATTTTATCCAATGTGTCAAGAACAAGTGTATCGATTACCTTCGTAATCAGCATGTTAAATCCCGGTTCGATACCCAATATTCAGACCTTGAAGCCGCTATCACAGAGGAAGATTTGTGGGTAAAAAGTGAACTGGATCATTTATTGGAAGTTGCAATGGCAGATTTACCGCCCCGGTGCAGGGAAGTATTTTGGATGAGCAGGTATGAGAATTTGAAAATAGCAGAAATAGCCGATAAGCTTAACATTTCGAGGAGAACGGTAGAGACACAGATTAGTAAAGCGCTGAAAATATTGCGCAGTAAACTTGTTGATTATCTTTCGTTAATTTTTCTTTATTTTTTTTTGTAACAGGCATACGTGTTTTTTTGCACATATACGTCTAATATGCACAGGTAGAACTAAACTTACTTATGGAAAAAGAGAGATTTGAAGTTGATGAGTTGATTTCCAGTTATTTACTCGGAACTATCTCTGAGGAAGAGAGAGACGAGTTAAATAATTGGCTGAATGCTTCAATGGAAAATCAACGCTATTTTTCGGAGCAGAAAAATCTGTGGGCTCTTTTTGATACGCATAAAAAGATGCTGAAAATTGAGGAAAAAAAGGCATTTAAAAAAGTATCAGGCAAAATCAATCAATCAACTAAAATAAAATTACTCACTTATTTTCAGCGTGTTGCAGCGGTTGTCGTTTTCCCGCTGCTTGCAGTATCCATATTTTACTACGGCAAACAAACCGAAGATCATGTGCAAATTGCTCAAATAACCAATACCGTTGAAACCCCGTTGGGTATGCGCTCGAGCATTACACTGCCTGATAGCACCCGCGTTTGGCTAAATGCAGGCAGCCGGATTAGTTTTCCGGTGGTTTTTTCGAACAAAGAACGAGAAGTTAGCTTAAGTGGTGAAGCCTATTTTGAAGTCAGGAAAAATAAGAAATGGCCGTTTATAGTTACTACAAAAAATGTTAGTGTTATTGTTACCGGAACTAAATTTAATTGCAATGCTTATCCCGAAAACGATCAGGTTCAAACCGTACTTGTTGAGGGAGAGATAACGCTCACTAATTTAGGAATGACTGAAAATAAGCAGGTTAAGCCCGGGGAACTTGCGGTTTATAACAAAAGCAACGGGCGCATTACAAAAGTTAGTACAGATCTTCAGAAATACGTAGCCTGGAAAAATGGGAAGTTGATGTTTCGGGACGACAAGATGGACAATGTAGTTGAAAAGCTTGAACGCTGGTACAATGTTGACATATTAATTGCAGATAAAGAAATTGCAGATTACGTATATACGGCAACGTTTGTTGATGAATCGCTGGATCAGGTATTAAAAATGTTATCTATTTCTTCACCAATACGTTATACGATTTCAGATAGAAAAAAACAGCGCGACAATACATTTGAACGACCAGTAATCAAATTATATAAAAAAGTATAGAACAACTAATTATATTTAACTATGGAATAAAAAAAGGAGAAGATCTGTTGCAACCACATCTTCTCCGTAATCATTAATAAATATTGCCAAATTTATTAACTGTAAATCAAACCAAAAGTATGAAAAAAAATCTGTTTTTGAACAGAGTGGGGGGCTATTTGTCCTTTCGCTCAAAAGTATTTAGGGTTATGAGACTAACGCTTTACCTCTTGTTACTAGCAATCGTTCAGGTTATTGCTGGAAATTCGTATTCACAGAACACTAAATTGAGCTTTAAGCTTAACAACGTTAAAGTAAAAGATGTGTTGAATGTGATCGAGCAAAAAAGTGAATTCTACTTTTTATTTAACAGTAAGCTTGTAGATGTTGACCGGAAAGTTGATATCAACGTTTCGGAACAACAGGTTGGAAAGATTCTTGACAATCTTTTTGCAGATTCAAACGTGACTTATACGGTTATGGATCGGCAAATCATTATTCAGCCAAAAGAAATTTCGACTGAAAACTCCAGTGGACAACAACAAGTTAAAGTTACCGGAGTAGTCACTGACGCCACAACTGGTGAGAGCCTTCCCGGAGTAAACATTGTAGTGAAGGGCACTATGAATGGTACCTTGACTGATATTGATGGTAAATACTCAATTAATGTACCATCGAAAAGTTCAGTATTGGTATATTCATTTGTTGGTTACAATCCACAGGAAGTAGTGGCCGACAAAAATGTTTTGGATGTAGCTTTAAAGGTTTCGACTCAGGAGTTGGATGAATTGGTTGTTGTAGGTTACGGGGTGCAAAAACGTACTAGTGTAGTTGGAGCTGTTGCCTCTGTGGGCGGTGAGAAACTGAACACCATACCTGCAATGAACGTTTCCAATGCTATTTCTGGTATGATTCCGGGAGCAACTATTATGCAAACCAGCGGAGAACCTGGAAGTGGCAACCCTCGTATCCAAGTTCGTGGTAGGACAACCTTTAATACTGACGGTAGTACCACCCGTTTGTCGAACGACGTTGCAGTTGCTCCACAGGTATTGGTTGTTATTGATGGTGTACCCGGACGTTCGATGGACGAAATTGACCCGAACGACATCGAAAGCCTTTCTGTATTGAAAGATGCTTCGGCTGCTATTTATGGTGCTCAGGCTGCTAATGGTGTAATCCTGATCAAGACCAAGTCGGGAAAAGAAGGTAAACCACGTTTGAACTATCAGTTCTATCAGGGTTTTATGAATCCAACTTTGACTCCTGATGTTACCAATGCCGCTGATTATGCCACCATGCTTTCAGAATATCAGGTTGCTGAAGGTAAAGCCCGTAAGTACTCCGATAAAGATATTGAACTTTTCAGAAACGGTAAAGATCCTTGGGAACACCCCAATACCGACTGGTATGGCGACCTGATTAAAAACTGGACAACGACCAGCAGGCACAATATTACCCTTGATGGTGGAGCAAAAGGGATGAATTACTATGTTTCGTTTGGGTATAAAACCGACGATGCCATGTACAAAGCATCATCAACAAAGTATAAACAATACAATGTTAGAACTAAACTTGAAATGCCTGTAACCGACTGGTTAAAAACAGGTGTTGAACTTGCTGGTTTCTTAACCGACCGACGATATCCATATAAAAGTGCCGATGCCATTGTTGGCCAATCAACCCGTTTGGTTCCTACCAACTGGTCATACTGGCCAACCAAAGAAGGCCGCTATCCCGGACCTGATATTGAATATGGAGATAATCCGGTTGAGACATCAACTTTAAGTGCTGGTGTAAACGACCAGAAAACATATCGCTTATTAAGCACATTTACTGCCACTGTTACCGTGCCTTTTGTAAAAGGTTTGTCTTTAGGTGGAAGTTACAACTACGACATTACCAATTACTACAACAAGCAATTCTATCAACCTTGGACATTGTACTATCCAAACTGGGACAAGGCTACACGCAACTCAGAAGGATTTATTACAGATATGCCTTTAACTCCAACTCTGAGGGGCTTATCGTCACCTGAGAATACCGAAAGGTACAATCGTACCATCAACCAAACATCGATGGTTAACGCCAATTACCTCCGTAAATTTGGAGATCATAATATTTCCTTGTTTGCCGGTTATGAACAGTACACAAGTGATTATAATTATTTCCAGGGATATCGCAAATACTACATTTCTTCGATTATTCAAACCATGAATGCCGGTAATGCCAAAGATCAGAATCTCGAAGGAACCGCCACGATTTATGCCCGTAAATCGTATATTGGCCGTGCCAGTTACGACTACAAAGGCAAATACCTTGCTGAATTCGTGTTCCGTGCTGACGGTTCACTGAAATTCCCTACCTCCGACCGTTGGGGATATTTCCCCGCAATTATGGTGGGATGGCGCGCTTCCGAAGAAGATTTCTGGAAAACCAACTTATCATTTGTTAACTATTTTAAATTAAGGGGTTCTTATGGTCAGATGGGGAACGACCCGGGAAACTCTTTCCAATACATGGATAAATATGGTATTGGTACCGGAATGACTTTTGGTACTGGCGGAGCAATTCAAACGGTGGTTGGCCCACCAACAGTAGCCAATCCTAATATTACCTGGGAAAGGCAAACCTCATATAACCTTGGGTTTGATTCAAAATTTGCCAACGACCTTTTTAGTCTGAATGCTGAATTCTTTTACCAAAGACGGGATCACATTTTGGTAACCAAAGATGCTTCGGTTCCAAACTTTACGGGTTTGGTGCTGCCACAGCAAAACATTGGCGTTGTTGACAACCGTGGATTTGAACTCGAAGGAGGTTACCACAAAGCAATCAACAAGGATTTACGCATTGACGTAAGCGCCAATTTCAGCTATAACCATAACGAGGTGGTTTCTATGGACGAACCTGCAAAAGTAGTTCCATGGCAGACGCTTACTGGCCACTCATTTGGTGCCTGGTTGATGTACGATGCCATTGGCATTTACAAAGATGCTGCTCAGGTTGCTGCCACCCCACACTTGGTTGGAGCAAAAGCTGGCGACGTAATTTTCAGGGATGTATCGGGTGACGGAACAATCGACAGTAAAGACAAAATTTTGTACGACAAAGTTGATGCCCCCGAAACATTCTATGGCGCCACTATTAATGTAAATTATAAAGCATTTTCATTGACAGTACAGATTCAGGGAACCGGTAAATTCCTCAAAGACAATCAATACGACAATCGCCGTGGTGAAGCCGGTAACTATTACCAATGGCAGTTCAATAACCGTTGGACACCGACTAACACAGTAACTAATATCGCCCGGGCATACAACCGCGACGACCTTTATTGGTCAAAAGATGTTAATATGAACGATTACTGGCTTGATAATACAGCTTATTGCCGCCTGAAAAACGTGGTATTAAACTATGCCATCCCTACCAAATATTACCAAAAGATTGGTTTGGCTAAAGCAAGTATTTATGTATCAGGGAACAACCTTGCCTTACTGTGGAGTGCAACCAAAAAATGGGATCCGGAAACCAACAACGCCGGTATGTATCCTACGATGAGAACAATCGCCATTGGCGCCAACATTACTTTCTAATTAATAATATAACTTACAAACAGTTAGAAAATGAAAAAGATACTTATAAATATATCAGCAATAGGACTTCTTCTAATCGCCGGAGCTTGTACAGACGTTCTGGACAAGCAAGCAGTTGATACATTCAACGAACAACTTGTTTTTTCTGATGTCAATGTAGTGAATGCATACCTGGGCAAAGTTTACGACCGTATGGGCGGAGACACCGATAACGGAATTTTAGGAGCTCGCGAAGATCTTTTGGCTTCGGGAACTGACCAGTTACTTTGCATTCACCGTCCGGCAAACTATGTCATGCTTAAAGGGACAATGACTCCCGATAATCTTAGGTTTTTTGAAGATAACGGTTTAGGCGGTTATTTACGCTGGAGTAACCTTTACAAGAATATTCAGGATGTAAACCGTATACTAACCGATATCGATGCTGTGCCTACAACAACTACATCACAGGCAGCATTGAAAAAACAAATCAAGGGCGAAGCTTACTTTATCAGGGCTTACGATTATGCCACGCTTTTGCAGGTATATGGTGGTGCCGTACTTAAAGACACCAAATATAAACTGGAGGACGACTTTACAACGTTAAAGAGGGCAACGATTAAGGAAACGCTTGACTTTATACTGAAAGACATTGCAAGCGCTATCGATAATTTGCCAGCAACTGTCGAACAGGGGCGTGCGAACAAAGGTGCCTGCGGTGCATTAAAATCAAGGGTTTTACTCTTCTGCGCCAGTAAATTAACGAATGGCGGTTGGACTGAACAAGCTTCCAATACCTTGGTTTCATTTCCTTCCGGAAGCCAAACTGGTTTGTTGCAACAGGCCCGCGATGCAGCCAAAGATGTGATGGATGGCAAATATGGGACTTATTCTTTGGTTGGAACAACTTCAGACCCTGTACAGCCATTAACGGCAGCTCAGGTACAGGCCTATGCTGATAACTATGCAGCTATTTTCAACCAAAAATCGGATTGGAATAGCGAAACCATTTGGGGAATCCAATTTCCACTCACTGGTGGCAATACAAACAATGCAAACATTTGGTACGGACCTAACGGCTACCACAACTGGGGAAACAACGACCCGACTGAACAGGCTGTCAGAAAGTTTGAAATGGCCGACGGATCTAAATTCCAGTGGGACAAATACAAACCTGGCGATATGGAAGTAAGAACAGCAACTGCTGCAGAGTTAGCTGCTGATCCAAATCGGAACCCTTACAATGGTCGCGAACCTCGTTTCTATGCCTGTGTGCTTTATGATGGAGCTCCCTGGCAGGCCCGTCCCTCGGATGCTGCAGGTCTGGAACCTGAGAATAAAGTGCAGACGGGTTACTATTTTCATAATGTTGGCGATGCAACACCATGGAAAAATGGGATTGATACCCGTCAAGGGTTGATTGAAGCCTGGAACGGACAAAAGACTGGCTATAACATCCGTAAATTACTCGATCCAGCTACCGCAGGCCAGTATTACAAAAATACCAATACCTGGGTTGAATTCCGGTATGCTGAAATCCTGATGAATTATGCCGAAGCTTGTATTGAACTGGGTGGCTCCGACCTGCAAAAAGGCATTGATGCGATGAACATGGTAAGAAACCGCGCCGGATTACCCGACAGGGTTACTACTGACCAAGCTACTGCCCGTCAATATGTTCGCGACGAAAGAGAACATTGAATTCTTTGCAGAAGGCCATCGTTTCTATGATATGCGCCGCTGGATGATTTGTGAACAAGTTATCGAAAATGTTTATGGTACCAGAATTGAACATTACGATAATGGTTACACAATCTGGAAATCGAACAAAGCTGATTTGGAAGATGCCCGTGAATTTAAAGATAAAAAGTACTATTGGGTTCCAATTACCCGTGACGAAATGAATAAAGCGCCACAATTGCAACAAAACCCAGGGTATAATTAAAAATGAATTAATCTGATACAAGAGGCCGTCTCAAAACAAAATTTGGGACGGTCTTTTTTAGCCCTCTCGCTGATTTTTTGAGCTGGCTTTTTATTTTGGCTAATAGTATGTTCATAAATTAACGTTTTAGTTTAGCGAAATTTCGTCCATTTTGTATTTCCATCTAAAAACGAAGGGTTCTTTGTTTATTTCTTCTATTCCTTTGTATATTCGTTCTATCGGCTTTTCTTTGCTGGCTACCCTGATGTGCCTGAACAGGTTTCTTGTTATTTTGCTAAAAAATATTTCAATCATATTCAGCCATGAACCATGTTTTGGCGTAAATACGAATTCAAACCGGTGAAGAATTGTTTTTAAGAAAGCTTGTGTTGCCTTCGAGATTGTGGGACGAGTGGTTATCCAAAACAACCCGTATTTTCCAGTCGCTTGGGTATTGTTTGTCCCAGTTCTTTTAGTAACTCAATGAACTCAATAATTCGGTGCTGGTTCCTGATTATTGGGGTGACCTTTCCAGAGTGCAGGTCGATGGCGGCCAAAAGGCTTACCGTACCAAGTCTTTTATACTCGTAATCCCTGCCTATTGAACAACGGGTGTTGGGAACCGGCTGTAATTGGGGGGCAATATTTTTTATTACCTGGATGCCCGGTTTTTCGTCATACGATACTGTTGTGTGCCTGTTGGCACAAATGGCATTGTCGTTGATCAGGGCAACTTCTTTATAGACATGCAGTGCGGAAGCCATCTTCACATCAAATTCGGGGTCTTTTTTTTCGAGGTAATAACTAATCTTGTGCGGTTTGATATTGCTCTTGGACAAAACATTGTTCAATAAGCTTTTGCCTGTATTTATTAAACTGGGGCACCCCGCTGCCACACAATTTTCCCGTAGGTATTTGGCTAACGCGCTATAAGTCCACGTTTGGGCAGCATAGCCAAAATCGGTAGGTTTGCCACAGGTTATAGAAACGACCCATGCCCTTGCCTGGTTCTTTATTTCTGGAGGTCTGCCACTGCGGGGCAAATCATCCAGGGCTGCTATTGAACCAGAATGGATTGCCTTGTCAACCGTCCTCTCAACCAATGGCCGGTTGGTGATATATTTCCTTACAATTCCGGCAATGGTCATCCCTTCTGCATAATCAATAATAATTCTTGAACGATCAACTTTTGATGAGGTTTCCTACGGCTAACACTATATGTCTTTTAATTGGGCCATATCTCTATCTGATATTTGAAGCCTCTCCCTTTTCTTTTGTGCCATAACTATTTTTTGATACAAATACACGACATTATATTATTAGTATACTACTAGTGCTAAAAATAAAAAATTGTCAAAGAGCTACTGGAATTTGGCAAAACTGCCTCTTAAAATTAAATGAACTATTGTAATTAAAAAATGTATTGTTTATCTTAGCAAAGATATTTATCTAAAAAAAACTTGATATTCATGCTTCTCAAAAACTTTCCTTTTGAATACCAACTTGATAGCATGGATTGCGGGCCTACCTGCCTGAAAATGATATGTAAATACTTCGGGAAGTATTACTCATTGCCTTATTTACGTGACTTATGCGGCATTACCCGAGAAGGCGTTTCTTTCCTGGATATAAGTTACGGTGCAGAAAAAATCGGGTTGCATACTTTAGCAATAAGAGCCGATATTCAAATCCTGCACGAAAAAGTTCCATTACCCTGTATAATCCACTGGAAGAGCAGTCATTTTATTGTAGTATATAAAACCACCAAACACAAAATATATGTTTCTGATCCGGCGAAAGGATTGATTAGTTATACCCACGAAGAGTTTAAGAAGGGCTGGTACAAAAATGACAAAGAAAATGGAGCATTATTAGCCATAGAGCCTATGTCCGATTTCCTGCAACGCGATTTGGAGGAACGGACGGAACGTAAAAAGACCTTTCAAAATGTTCTTGGTTATTTTTTACCCTATCGCCGGAATTTTATAACCATCCTGATAATCATGTTTATCGCAACGGGTTTACAAGGATTGCTGCCTTTTATTTCCAAAGCCGTTATCGATGTTGGGATACAAACCCGTGATCTAGATTTCATTAACATGGTGCTGATCGCCAATATTGTGATCATTGTTAGTGTTACCATTTCGGGGGCAATCCGCGATTGGTTATTGCTTCACATTACGGCAAGGGTCAATATCGCCCTTATCTCTGATTACTTAATCAAACTGATGCAATTGCCGGTTACTTTTTTCGAGAATAAAATGATTGGAGATATTTTGCAACGAGCACAAGACCATGAGCGAATTCGCACTTTCATCATGAATAATTCGCTGAATCTGATTTTTTCAACCCTTACCTTTTTAACTTTTAGCATTATCCTGCTGGTATATAATGCAACCATCTTTGCCATTTTCCTCTCCGGAAGTATCTTATACATTGGGTGGGTGCTTGGGTTTCTAAAAGTCAGAAAGAAACTGGACTGGGAATATTTTGCCCTGACTTCTCAAAACCAAAGTTATTGGGTTGAAACTGTTAGCGCTATTCAAGACATCAAAATCAACAATTACGAAAAGCAGAAACGCTGGAAATGGGAGGATATTCAGGCAAAGCTTTACAAGGTAAATTTGCGCGTGTTGAATGTGACTAATGCGCAAAACCTGGGGGCACAATTTATACAGAGTATTAAAAACCTGTTGATCACATTTTATTGTGCCAAGGCAGTTATTTCGGGCGATATTACTTTTGGGGTGATGATCTCCACCCAATTCATCATCGGGATGCTCAATTCTCCTTTAGTTGAGTTTATCAACTTTGTTATTTCAGCACAATATGCCAAAATCAGTTTCCTGCGCATCAACGAAATCCATCAACTCAAAGATGAGGAAGACACCGTGGTTACCAACAACCTCAACATTCCTGATCATAAGAACCTATTCTTGAATAATGTTTTTTTTCAATATACACCCAACGCCCCATTCGTGCTGAAACAAATCAGCCTGATTATCCCCGAAGGAAAAATTACGGCTTTTGTGGGCGGTAGCGGTAGCGGGAAATCGACTTTACTGAAACTTTTGCTGAGGTTATATAATCCTTCATTTGGAGAAATATTGATTGGCAACATGAATATCTCGAACCTGAGCCTCCGCGAATGGCGCGACCAATGCGGAGTGGTGATGCAGGATGGTAAAATATTTAACGACACTATTTTGAACAACATAACCCTTGATGACGAAAAAATTAACTATGAACGGTTGAGGGAAGCTGTCCGCATTGCTCACATTGCGGCCGAAATAGAGCAGATGCCCCAAGGCTACCAAACCAAAATCGGGGAAGTTGGCCGGGGCTTAAGTGGTGGACAAAAACAACGGCTATTGATCGCCAGAGCACTATATAAAAACCCATCGTTTCTCTTTCTCGACGAGGCAACTAATGCACTCGATGCCATCAACGAACATCAGATTGTTCAGGCATTAAACCAGGCCTTCGAAAAACGGACGGTAGTTGTAGTAGCGCACCGATTAAGTACCATTATGAATGCAGACCAAATCGTGGTTTTAAAAGATGGTATGATCATCGAGATCGGCAATCACGAAAAATTGATGGAAAAACGTGGCCACTATTTCGATTTGGTTGATAAGCAAATGGGTGTGTGGTCGGTTGAGAGAAAGGTCAAGAATGAATTAGAACCGGTAGAAGTTCTGAATTAGTATGGAAAAGGACAAATTACAACAAACCGCACAGCGTACTGAAGAAGTTCGGGATATTATCGACCGGATGCCTTACCGCACTGGCAGGATGGTAGCCATACTGGTTACCGGGCTATGTGCATTGCTGCTTTTCTTTGGTTGGCTGATCGAATATCCTGAAACCGTTTCAGGACCGATTATTATCACTTCGCGTCAAGCTCCTGTTCGATTGGTGGCTAATGTTTCGGGCAAACTCCACCTGCTGAAGGATAATGGGGATTCGTTGTTCGAAAATGACATTATCGGGTTTATGGACAACCCCGCCCGGCTCCAGGATGTACTGATAGTTGAAAAGTTTATTGATCAGAACCAGCTTGAATCCTTGTTTGAAAGGAAGGATAAATTAACCTTTCCCGAAATAACTGCTTTGGGCGAATTAAATTCGGTTTACTATTCGTTTCGAAACGCGGTTGAGAAATGGGATCAATATCAATTGGCCAGACCTTACGATAAGAAGAGAGCCAGCCTGATTTCGCTCCAGAAATCGCAAACGGAGTTGTTTGACTATAACCGAAATCAGATGGACACCAAGAACTATAGCTTGAAACTTTCGAAGAAAAGTATGCACCGCGATAGTATTTTATATGGTTCATCAGCCATTGCCGAACTCGAACTAGATCGGTCGGCAATCAGTTACCTGAGCCTGCTTGAAAGCGCTCAGGCTATGGGCAAGGAAGATGCGTCGTACAGGCAACAGATTGACGAAACCAGACACAAGCTCCAGCTTTTACAGGTTGAACAAAACGAGGCGGATCAAAAGTTGAGAATGGATCTGATTGCCGGGTACAACGAGCTTGTTAACAGCGTCAGGCTATGGAAACAAAAATACCTTTTTGTCGCCCCGTTTGCCGGGAAATTAGAAAACCTGAACTTCTGGCACGAGAACGATTTTTTACAGACCGGAACCGAAACATTCTCGGTTTTGCCAGCCGACAACCCGTTGCTGGGGCAGGTTTATTTGCCTTCGCAGGGAGCAGGCAAAGTAGAAGTGGGCCAAAAAGTAATCATCAAGCTCGAAAATTACCCTTACATGGAATACGGTTCGGTTGATGGGCAGGTACATTCGATCTCGATGCTCACCAACCAAGCTGAAACCATTACACGGCAAAAAAATATACACACTTATCTGGTAACGGTTGATTTGCCAAAGCGCTTAACTACCAACTACGGTGCTACACTCGATTTTCGTTTTGAAATTAAAGGCATCGCCGAAATTGTAACAAAGCGCCGCAGATTGTTGGAACGGCTGTTCGATAACCTTAAATATATCGCCAGTAAAAAATAAACTAATTTATTAATTTTAAAAATCGTTGAATTATGAAAAAATTAGAAAAATTAAAATTGCACAAATTGGAAGAAATTTGTGCTGAAGATCAACAATCTATGAAAGGTGGAGATGGGAACATTAATTGGGATCCCGTTTATACTTGGTCGGGGTCTGGAACTTATAATGGATCTGGATATGTAGCACCAAGCGATCAAAATGATGGTCCTACTGGTAGTTCTGATCAAACTAATTTTAATATTCCGAGTGAACATCCTCAAGGTTATACAACAACAGGATATGTGGAACCGACGATATTCTATCAATATGGTTCTCAAGGGAGCTGTTATAACGGCAGTAACAGATAGTTTACAGAATTTAAATACCTCTGGTGAAAACCGGAGGTATTTCAAATTCAAGTTTATCGGACATAAAAAAATGCTGAAAAGTTACTTCATATCAATAAAAATAGCATAATATGGAATATGTTTAATAATATTCCTAGAGAAGAAAAGAAATCTAATTCTTTTTCTAATGGGCTATTTGAAGTTTTGATGTCTGACCTTTATTGTCTTTGAAAATACATTTGATGATTGATTTAGTGGCTTAAGTACTAAGTTGAAATTAATTTATACTATCGATGTTTTATATTTAGACTGGTAACCAAATATATGTATATAAAAATAATATAAACTAATTCGCATCCCATACTTAATTACAAATAACTCTACTTTAACACATTCGAAAAATCCGTCTGTTTTTACCCTGAACCCTTAAAGTGAACAGCCAGATTTTGCATCTTTCTCCCTTAGGGCAGGGGTAAAACAGGAGAAAATCGAGATTCATTTTAAATCTGTCAAAGTAGAACTAAAATGAGCAAATTTTCAATAACTGTAAAAACAAGCAATGCAAAGAATAACCTTTCTCCTTTTGGTTCGACTAGATACAATTGAACGATTAGAAAATATCTTATCAGTAACGAATTATCTTTCTTCAAATATTACTTCTCCAATTTCGGTTCTAGAATGTTCTCATTTTAACAATGGAATACTGGAGAAGCTTCTGGATAAAAAAATACAATACTCATTTCTGGAAGATCATGACCCAATCCTACATCGCACGAAATATATAAATCTCATGACTAATGCAGTTGAGACGCCATTTGTGGCTGTCTGGGATACAGATGTTATAATATCTCTGGATCAGATTAGTAAATCGGTCGAACTACTTGTTAATGGTGAGGCTGATTTTGTCTACCCTTACGAAAAGCAGTTTTTGGATACTTCGCCCATTCTTAGAAAACTATTTCTTCAAGAGGGTCGAATCGAAATTTTGGAGCAAAACACAAAAAAAATGAAGGAGATGTACCCGCCAAATCCTGTGGGTGGGGCGTTTATGGTCAACGTAGATGCTTATAAAGAAGCAGGACTCGAAAATGAGAATTTTTATGGTTGGGGCATGGAAGACGGTGAACGTTATTACCGCTGGGAGAACCTGGGTTATAAAATTAAAAGGATACCTGGTCCCTTATTTCATTTAAGTCATGGTAGAGGAATAAATAGTCAGTTCCATAATACTGACCAGCGATTTTACAAATGGAAAGAAGTTTTTAGTGCGCGGCGCAATAAAAGTGTGAAGACCGATTTTACGGGTTCAAGCACTGGAGTCGAAGACCCTAAAATAAATCAGTAAGTTCTTTTTGTATAATTATAAATTATGTTAAATAATTAAACACAAAGCATTTAAAAATAAATAGCTGATTATGAATTCATATTCCATTCAAATAGTCAAACTTATACAGCAAGGCGAGAGGGCGGGCACAATGCAGGGGTTGATGCAAGGAAATGTAGGTCTTTGTTTATTCTTTTACCATCTTGCTCAAAGTGAGAATAACGCTGAATATGAGGATCTTGCTGATAATTTACTTGATAAAGTTTTTGATAATTTAAGTACTTCGACTTTTGCTGATTTTGAGAATGGATTGTCTGGAATTGGTTGGGGAATCGAGTATTTGGTTCAAAATGGTTTTGCGGAGGGCGATACCGATAAGATACTCGAAGAGGTCGATAACAAAGTATTCAAGGCTTTGCACGATGAAAATCTTATCTCTTTTGAACTGGGTAATGGTTTAACTGGCTATTTATTTTACTTGATCAATCGGCTGAAAAAACCCACAAATGCCCGATCATTGGCTCAGCGCATCAACCGCGAATTATTAATATTGGTCATTAATAAGCTGGATGAAGTAGTTACCACCCAATTTCCATCAATTACGAAAGAAATGAACTTTGATTTATTTTGGCGATTTCCGGTTGTAATTTTCGGGTTGGTTGAGTCATATGATTTGGGAATTTATAACGAAAAGATCAAAAACATGATTTATCAATGGATTATGAACTTTGAAGCTTATCTTCCCTCAATGCACATTTACCGGCTCTATCTGGCAACAGTACTGTCAATTGTAAATTCTCGGTTGCCAAACGAACGCCTAGAAAAGCAAATTCAAATACTACTTTTCGCTACCGATTTTGAAGTTTTGAAGGCAGAGGTCGATCCCGATGCTATGAATATTCGTTTTGGCTGGCCGGGGTTTGCTTGGTTATTGCAACAGGCTTCGCAATTCATTCCAACAACTTATCTGAATCACGGAATGATTGATTTAAGCCGTCGGGAAATAATTACAAAGTATAAGTATAGTTTGAGAAATAGGCCGATAGATAACCTAGTAGCAAATCCAAAACAATACGGATTAAGCGAAGGAGCAACTGGAATAGGTCTTATGGAATTGCTGTATTCAGAAATTTTCCATTTGTAGCAAAAGAAAGTGATTAATAAGTTCTTGGATGCCAGAATGCGTTTTTATCTGTTATTTTCGTTCCAACCCAGTAATTATTATTGCATTGCCATGATTCGTAACTTTGTGTTTTTCGCTACGGTATTTGTTTTGTTCAATTCATGTTATTTTTCCAGGATGAAAGCTGATTTAATTGTTATCAATGCCTCTGTTTATACAGTAGATCAGGAGTTTTCGAAAGCCGAAAGTTTTGCAGTAAAAGATGGAAAATTTGTTGCCGTTGGTACTACAAAAGAAATTTTGCACAAATATTCGTCTGACCAGGTTTGGGATTGTAGCGGCAAAACCATTTACCCCGGTTTCATCGATGCACATTGTCATTTTTATGGCTACGGAATGGATATGTTACAGTATGTTATACTTGACGGATTGAACGATCAGGAAAGCATTTACAAGAAATTAACTGAGCATCAGAAGCAAAATAATGCAGGCTGGATTTTAGGACGTGGCTGGGATCAAAATTTATGGACTGAAAAAGTATTCCCGGATAATAAAGTGCTGGATAAAATTTTCCCGGACGTTCCGGTTTACCTTGTACGGGTTGATGGCCACGCAGCCTGGTGCAACTCCAAAGCATTGAAATTGGCCGGAATTAAAGCAAATACGAAAGTAGATGGGGGCGAGATAATTACAAAAAATGGTGAACCAACAGGTATATTGATTGATAATGCGATGCAGTTGGTTTTCAACTTAATTCCGGCGCCAACAACCGAAATGAAAACAAAAGCTTTGCTCGGGGCACAGAAAAATTGCTTTGCAGTTGGGTTAACTTCGGTTACTGATTGTGGTCTCCCGAAAGAAACAATCTTACTGATTGATTCTTTGCAGAAAAAAGGCGATTTGCTGATGCAAATCAATGCCATGATGGATCCAAGCAATGAAAACATGGACTACTTTCTGAAAAAGGGGCCATATCAAACAGATAGGCTTCAGGTTCGGTCGATTAAGCTTTATGCCGATGGAGCGCTAGGTTCTCGCGGCGCTTTTTTGTTGAGCGATTACTCCGATCAGCCCGGAAACAAAGGAATACTAATAAATCATGAATCGCATTTCGATAGCATTTGCAAGAAGGCTTATAATGCTGGATACCAGGTTGCAACACACTGTATTGGCGATGGGGCAAACCGTTTTGTATTGAACATTTATGGAAAATATTTAAAAGGAAAAAACGATAAGCGCTGGAGAATAGAACATGCCCAGGTTGTAAATTCGGCAGATTTCGATTTGTTTGGAGAATACTCAGTTATCCCGTCAATTCAGGCAACTCATGCTACTTCGGATATGTTATGGGCCGATGAGCGGTTAGGTGCCGAGCGGATCAAAGGTGCATATGCCTATAAACAACTGCTTTTACAGAATGGCTGGATTCCCAATGGAACCGACTTTCCGATTGAAGATATAAGTCCGCTGAAAACCTTCTATGCATCGGTTGTCAGGAAAAACCTTAATGGTGAGCCGACCGGAGGATTCCAGATGGAAAATGCCTTGACGAAAGAAGAAGCCTTGAAATCGATAACCATTTGGGCAGCCAAGGCAGGTTTTATGGAAACAAAAACTGGAAGCCTTGAAGTGGGTAAAAATGCTGATTATGTGATTATTGATACTGATTTACTGACATGCGCTGATAATGAAATACTACGTGCCCGGGTATTAAAAACAGTGTTAGGTGGAGTTGCCGTATTTGACTCGGGCAAGTAAGAACTTTATTCCCGAGTGTTAAGCCATTCGGCCCATGAAATAGAATTGAAGTAACTCCTCAGCATTCCGTCGAATAAGCGAATGGCTTGAATGCGAGTATTAACTGTCGAAATCTTACGATTTTCATCAGGCACATTTTTTATCCGGTATTCGAGAAACTCTTTAAAGTCAGCACGTGCTTTCTGATAATCCGGCGTCGGCTGTTCTTTTCCAAACAGCACAATATTTTGTGGTAATTTTATACTATCTGCCTTAATATCAGGAGTATATTTTGCAAACAATTCATTCATTTTTGCAGGCAATTTCGAGTACCAATCCGAATAAATATTAATTTGCCGGGCAAGTTCTTTCTTATTTTCGGTACCCGGATCGTTCCCCAATTGTTCAACAGCAAATTTTTGCTCTTTCAATAACGGTTCGAAAGTTGACCAACTACTTTTTATTGCGGCAAAAGGAGCAATATCGTTCATAGGCATGTCGCTGGGGAGGCCAACAAAAGTTACTTTAATGATTGACGACGGAGCATTCAGTTTTACCGCTTCAATCGTAGCCTTTACTTCGCCAACTGATGCCTGTAGTTTTCGTATATTTTGCTGAATTGACTGAAAATTAAGATCGTACATGTTGTGTTCGATGCTGTCGCAAGCCTCCTGAACGAATAAGAGTTTTTGGCGCAACAGGGTATCTTTTCGGCCCGAAGCTTTAACATTCGACTTCTGAAACCATACCTGATCTGACTTTGGCGTGGTAAAGTAAACAACACCTTCTGCAACATTTTCTTCGCGCATATTAATGCCGTCCTGGCTAAATAACCAGCTTTTTTTAATGACTACCTTAACAAATGTTTGAAGGAACGTTTGATTCGAAATAACGAGATCGGCTAATGGTTTATTCTCCTGAGAGTTTATTCGGATGTTGTTGTCGCCTGAAAAATAAATGGTTTCGCCAATTAATTTCCATTCCGATTTTTTCCCATTGAGCTCATAACTAATGCCATTTCCCCCGTTGGCCAATATTTTGGGTGTTTCTCCAGGTTCGAAATAAGTTGCGGGGAATTGGCAAAAATCTTTTCGGCCACCGTCCAAACTAACCTCAATTTTTAATTTTTGGCCGTTGGTTATTGTAAGAACATCTCCGGTTTTTACAGAAGCTCCGTCAATCTTGATTGCAACAAAAGACCGTCCAGCAGGTTTTACTGCAAATGTTGCACTTCCTGCAAAAACCATAATCAGGATAAAGAAGATTGTTTTCATATTTCCAGCAGATTAAGGTTTATTATATCGCGGGTTCGATATAAACTTATAAGTAATTGCCGGGCGAAGAAATCAGTTGAAGGCATTGAATGCAATATTCGAACTACCGTAATTCAATTGCGTTCAATTGTTCTCTTGGATTTTTATCGTCAAACTGATAAAAATTACATCGAACCAACTATAAAGTTAATCAAAAAAAATAAGAGTATCGTCTTGTTTGAGCTGATTTGTATCATCTAATTCGTTGAAAAGTAGTAATTTATTAAATGTAACTGAAGTTTGGGCAGAAAAATGAGAATTAGCCCAGTTTGCAGTTAATCCGAATGGAAATCTTGCGGATTAGAAAAATACCTCTCAACGGGATTCGCGGGCGTAACCACTTCGATATCTTTTTGCCTGAAAGGAACCTCTAAATTGTTAATAAATGTTAAAAGCAAAATTTCTTTTTTCAAAGTAAATGCTTTTTGCAAACGTTTGAAATGGGAATTTTTGATTGAATTTGTTGCTGTATCCCTTATCAGTTAAGTCTTATAGACATTTCGGCGTTTGGATTTCTGCGAACAACTTATATATATTTGTACTCGTTAATTCTGTTTTCTGTTAATTCAACATATACTTCGTTTAGCCTCCCGATGAGTTGTTTTCAGGAGGTATTTGGTTAATTCCAGGCATTTGATGATGTTTCAGGATAGTGGCTTTTTGCTTTAATCCAACATCGGGAAACAATTGGCTTGCTAAAATATTTCCTGAACAGGAAGGGTTTTGAGCATTGCTTCTTGTATCTTGTGTATCAAATCTTAAACGTTAACCAAATGAGGAAGAAACCTTTATTAAGTTTTTGGCAAATCTGGAACATGAGTTTTGGCTTTCTGGGCATCCAGTTTGGTTTTGCCCTGCAAAATGCCAATGTTAGCCGAATCTTCGAAACGCTTGGCGCCAAAGTTGACGATATCCCGATTTTATGGATTGCCGCGCCGGTAACCGGGTTAATTATGCAACCTATTATTGGCCACATGAGCGATAAAACCTGGAACCGCTTTGGCCGACGTCGCCCATATTTTATGGTTGGCGCTGTTTTGGCTTCGCTGGCTCTGCTTTTTATGCCGAATTCACCGGCATTGTGGATGGCTGCCGGCTTGCTTTGGATGATGGATGCATCGATCAACATTTCGATGGAACCTTTTCGGGCTTTTGTTGGCGACATGCTACCCGGCGAACAACGAACTACCGGTTTTGCCATGCAGAGTTTTTTTATCGGAACCGGCGCTGTTGTAGCTTCGGCATTGCCCTACGTGTTTACAAACTGGCTGGGCATTTCGAATGTAGCCGAAGCTGGCGAAAAAATCCCGGACTCGGTGAAATTTTCGTTCTACATGGGCGGAGCGGTTTTTCTTATGGCGGTTATGTGGACAGTTTTCTCAACCAAAGAATATGCTCCTGAAGAGTTAGCCGAGTTTGAAGCGGCGCAGAAGCAGTCGGCTCAGGTTGAAGAATCGGTAAAAGAATCGGCTCAAAGCCTTCTTCCAAAATTTACCCGAAACGGATTGGTTGCGCTGGTTATTGGAGTTATCGGAAGTGTGTTAATCCAGCAGATGCATTGGGAAAAAGAACTTTATATTCTATCGGTAGGATTAGCTGCTTTCGGACTTATTCTTTTAATATCGGCGCTTTACACTCGTCAGGAAAAAACCGGGAATGGTTTTGTTGAGGTGATCACCGATTTGATGAACATGCCCAAAACCATGAAGCAACTGGCTGTGGTTCAATTTTTCTCGTGGTTCGCCTTGTTTGCCATGTGGATTTATTCAACCTCGGCGGTTACCAGTCATATTTACGGAGCTACCGACGCAACATCAAAATTGTATAATGATGGCGCCGATTGGGTGGGGATACTTTTTTCGGTGTACAATGGCTTTGCTGCTGTTGTTGCTTTTGGCTTGCCTTTGCTGGCCAAATGGACCAGCCGAAAAACGGCTCATGCAATTGCGCTGGTTTGCGGCGGTTTAGGTTTAGCATCGTTTTATGTAGTGAAAGATCCTGATATTTTGCTCATCTCCATGTTGGGCGTTGGTATTGCGTGGGCGAGCATTTTATCGATGCCGTATGCCATTCTTACCGGATCCCTTCCGGCACGCAAAATGGGAACTTACATGGGAATATTTAATTTCTTCATCGTAATTCCACAGATTTTAGCGGCAAGCATTTTGGGCTTTTTTACCCGGAATTTGTTTGGTGGTCATGCCATTTATGCCATTATTCTTGGTGGTGTTTCGTTGCTGATAGCTGCGGTAACCGTAATGTTTGTTGATGATGTTGATCAGGGAACATCAGAAAATAATTAAAAAAGCTGGAGAATTCGCATGAGTTAATATTCTTTTTATCAGCTTATTACAAAAATAGTAAATATATATTACGTGATAAAAATTGAAGCTTGTTTGTTCGATTTGGATGGGGTAGTGGTTGATACGGCCAAATACCATTTTATTGCATGGCGTGCTTTGGCCGAAGAGTTGGGTTTCGAATTTACGCTTGAAGATAACGAAAGGTTGAAAGGCGTGAGCCGGATGCAGTCGCTCGAGATTCTGCTGGAAATTGGCAGATTGCAATTTAATGATCAGGAAAAGGAAAATATGGCCGCACGGAAAAATGCTCTTTATGTGAGCTATATCGAGAAAATGACTCCCGACGAAATTCTTCCCGGAGTTGAGCGGTTCCTTCAGGAATTGCGGGCGAATAATATAAAAATAGCTTTGGGCTCGGCCAGTAAAAATGCGCCTATGATTTTGGAGTGCATTGGTTTGACTGCTTTTTTTGATGCAGTAATCGACGGAAACTCGATTACTGAAGCCAAGCCCAATCCTGAAGTTTTTCTGAGAGGAGCTGAAAAATTGGCTGTTAAGCCTGAAAATTGCGTGGTGTTTGAAGATGCCATTGCCGGAATTGAAGCTGCCCGGAATGCTAACATGCGTTGTGTTGGAATTGGAAATCCCGAAACTCTTGGACTTGCCGATTTGGTCATTCCGGGTTTTGAAGGATTTAATTTTGAAAAGCTAAAAGCCCCCTTCTTGTTCCCCCGAAGGGGGAAAGACTAGGGCTATAGGTTGATTTTAGTAGCGCGCTGAAAGTAGGTTATGTCCTAACATGGAACAACTATTTCTCACGCAGGAGAAAAATTATTTTTAATGAATTTTTTATGGCTCAGCTTTTTTAAAGCCTCCTCCTTCGGGGAGGTTTGGAGGGGGCTTAAATTATAATCCGTATGAAGAATTACATCATACACGACGAGTGGAAAATCATTGAAACCGGATTTCATAAGGAGGAGAACCGGGTTACCGAAAGTTTGCTGAGCATTGGCAACGGGCAAAGTGGACAGCGTGCAAACTTCGAGGAAAAATACTCGGGCGACAGCCTTCGTGGTAGTTATGTGGCCGGAATTTATTATCCCGACAAAACCCGCGTGGGCTGGTGGAAAAATGGTTATCCTGAATACTTTGCCAAAATACTGAATGCCACGAACTGGATTGGTATCAACGTTTGGGTTGGCGATGAAGAACTCGATCTTAATCAGGCTGAAGTTCTGTCGTTTTACCGCGATCTGGATATGAAATCAGGTTTGCTGACTCGTAAGTTCGTGGCGCAAATGTCTGATGGAAAGCAGATTGAAGTTTCAGCGCGACGCTTCCTAAGTATTGCTGATCAGGAAATTGGGGTGATAAGTTACTCGTTAAAGGCGATTAATTTCTCTGGAAAAGTGGAGGTTGAGCCTTATGTGGACGGCGACGTGATAAACGAAGACTCGAATTACGACGAAAACTTCTGGATTGGAATCAGTCAGGGCGTTTCCGGTCAATCGGGCTTCGTGTGCCTTGAAACCAAAAAAACGGCATTCCAGCTTTGTACCGCAATGAATTACAATGTACAGAAAAATAGCGAGTTACTTCTGCCTGAAACAAATTCAATAGAGAAGGAAAAATATATAGGTTCCAGGTTTTCGGTTGACATAAAACCGGGGGACGAGATTACGATAGAAAAATATGCAGCTCTGATTTCGACACTTTACCACGCCAAAAACAAATTGAAAGAAGCTGCCGAGAAAGCGCTGAAGCGGGCTACCGAAAAGGGTTTTGACAAATTGTTGGCCGACCAGCAAAAAGCCTGGGCCAAACGTTGGGAAACCAGCGATATTCGCATTGAAGGCGATGAGGCAGCGCAACAAGGAATTCGGTTCAATATTTTTCAGTTGAACCAAACTTATATGGGCGACGACGAACGCCTGAATATTGGTCCAAAAGGTTTTACCGGCGAAAAGTATGGCGGTGTAACCTATTGGGATACTGAGGCTTATTGTCTTCCGTTTACACTTGGTACTGCCCCGCAAATGGTTTCGAAAAATTTGCTGATGTACCGGTACAAACATTTACAGAAAGCAATAGAAAATGCTGAGAAACTTGGGTTTACTGATGGTGCAGCTCTGTTCCCGATGGTAACCATCAATGGCGAAGAGTGCCACAACGAGTGGGAAATTACGTTTGAAGAAATTCATCGGAATGGAGCCATTGCGTACGCTATATATAATTACATCAATTATACCGGCGACAAAGAATATTTGGCTCCTTACGGATTTGAGGTACTGTTAGCTATTTCGCGTTTCTGGAGCCAGCGCATCAATTGGTCAGAAGAGAAAAAGAAATTCGTTTTGCTTGGCGTAACAGGTCCGAACGAATACGAAAATAACGTGAACAACAACTTCCACACCAGTTACATGGCTGTATGGACGATGAAATATACGCTGGAAGCTATTGATTATCTGAAGAAAGAGCACCCGATGCTTTACGAGGTTTTGGTGAAGAAACTAAAATTTCAGGAACTTAAGGAAACTTCGCGCTGGAAGAAAATCATCAGGGAAATGTATTTTCCTTACGATTTTACCCGGAAGATTTACCTGCAACAAGACGGATTTCTGGATAAAGAACTTATTCCGGCGGATCAATTACCACCCGAAGAACGCCCAATCAACCAGAAATGGTCATGGGACAGAATTTTGCGTTCGCCATACATTAAACAGGCTGATACACTGCAAAGTATATATTGGTTCGAAAGCGAATTTGACAAAGCTGCTATTGAACGACATTTCGATTTTTACGAACCGTTGACTGTTCATGAATCTTCTCTTTCGAGCTGTATTCATTCTATTTTGGCTTCGGTTCTTGGTCGTCAGGAGAAAGCCTATGAAATGTATTTGCGTACGGCTCGACTCGATCTCGACGATTACAACAACGATACCTGCGACGGTTTGCACATTACCAGCATGGGCGGAACCTGGATGGCATTTGTTCAGGGCTTTGGCGGAATGCGGGTGCAGAATGGGCAACTGTGCATTAATCCATTTATTCCCGATGGCTGGAAATCGTATTCATTCCGGCTTAATTTCAGGGAAGCTCATTTGGAGTTTTTGATCAACCGGAACCAAATTAAGATTCTCAATCATTCAAAAATCAATGTCGATATTGCAGTGCATGGAGAATTGCATCAAGTACCTGCAAAAAAGGAAGTTACTATTAATAACTAGTTTCAGAAAAACACAATCCATATGAAAAAAATAGTTCTGTTTGTGATTAGTTTAGCGTTCAGCTTCAGCACTTTTGCGGCGAATATTGATCGCGTTGAGCCTTTGTTTTGGTGGATTGGAATGAAAAATCCAACCGTTCAGCTGATGGTGTATGGTTCAAACATCGCTTCGAGCCAGGTTAACCTGAATTATCCGGGTGTTTCAATCGAAACCGTTACCCGCTCGACAAACCCAAACTATTTGTTTATCGATTTAAAAATTTCGCCGGAAGCCAAAGCGGGTAAATTGCCGCTTCAGTTTATCGTAAGTAAAAAAGAAACGTTGACCTTTTCGTATGAACTGAAAGATAGGGAGCCCAATTCGGCTTCAAGAAAAAGTTATACAAATGCTGATGTGATGTATCTTTTGTTTCCTGACCGGTTTGCCGATGGCGATCCAACGAACAATTCGGTTGAAGGAATGGCCGATAAATTCAATCGCGGTGACTCATTCGGGCGTCATGGTGGCGACATCAAAGGTATTATCGATCATTTGGACTACCTGGAAGAACTGGGCATTACTGCTATTTGGTCAACACCTTTGCTCGAAGACAATCAGCCGACCGGCTCGTACCATCAATATGCTACAACCAATTATTACAAAATCGATCCTCGTTTTGGAACCAACGACGACTATAAAAATATGGTGGACAAATGTCATCAGAATGGAATAAAAGTGATCATGGATATGATTCCAAACCACTGCGGGAGTGCACATGCCTGGATGAAAGATTTACCTTTCCACGACTGGATTAACGGTGACACCGTTTATACGCAAACCAATTACCGGATTTCAACGATAACAGATCCTTATACTTCGCAATACGATAAAAGCCTGAATTCCGATGGCTGGTTTGTGCGCGAAATGCCCGATTTGAACCAACGTAATCCATACATGCTGACTTATTTGAAGCAGTTTGCTATTTGGTGGGTTGAGTTTTCCGGTTTAGATGGCATTCGGGTTGACACTTATCCATACAACGATCCGGCAAAAGTTGCTGAGTGGATCAAAGCCATTCGTGCCGAATATCCCAACATTAATATCGTTGGCGAATGCTGGCAACACTCCGTTTCGGATGTGGCCTACTGGCAAAGCGGAACGCCAAATTCCGACGGCTACGACTCCGGTCTGCCTTCGGTGATGGACTTCAACATGCACGATGCCATTTCCGGCGCCTTCAACGAAAACGAACAAGGCTGGGATGGGGGAGTGGCCCGCCTGTGGCAAAAACTGACCCAGGATTATTTGTACGCTAACCCATCCAATCTGGTGATTTTTACTGAAAATCATGACACGCAGCGCTTCAGTACCGTTGTAGGTAACGACGTGAAAAAATATTTGCTTGGCTTTACATACCTGCTGACAACCCGCGGAATTCCGCAGATTTATTACGGCAGCGAAATCATGATGGGCGGAGATAAAGGTAAAGGCGACGGCGACATTCGCCGTGATATGCCTGGTGGCTGGGCTGGCGACACTCGCTCGGTGTTTACTGCCAATAGTCGCACCGAAACCGAAAATCAGGTATTCAATTACATGAAAAAACTGATTCACTGGCGAACCGAAAACCCGGTGATTCATTCGGGCAGGCTGCTGCACTACATTCCGCGTGACAATGTTTATACCTATTTCAGGATAAATGCTGAAAAAACGGTGATGGTGGTTTTGAACAACAACGCTAAGCCGATGACTGTTGATCCCAAATTCTTCAGCGAAGGCACAACCGGCTTCACCAAAGGGAATGATGTGATTAGCGGGAAAACAGTTTCGCTCAGCCAACCCTTTGAGCTGGAAGGAAAAACGGCGGTAGTACTTGAATTGAAATAAATATAAATAGATACAAATGAATAAGTTGCTTATTGTCTTGCTTGCTGTTGTCTTTTTTGCTTGTCAGCCTGTAACAAAAAAATCGGAGAGTCCGAAAAGTCATATTCCGGAATGGAGTAAGAATTCGGTACTCTACGAAGTAAACATCCGTCAATATACGCCTAAAGGAACATTCAAGGCATTCGAATCGCATTTGCCACGCCTGAAAGAACTGGGCGTAGATATTTTGTGGATTATGCCGATTCATCCGATTTCAATGAAAAACCGCAAAGGTAGTTTGGGATCATACTATTCGGTAAAAGATTATAAAGCAATTAATCCTGAATTCGGGAACCTCGACGATTTCAAGAGCCTGGTAAACAAATCACACGAACTGGGCTTCAAAGTTATCATCGATTGGGTGGCCAACCACACCGGCTGGGACAACAATTGGATTACCGGACACAAGGATTGGTACACACAGGATTCGCTGGGCAATGTAATTCCGCCAAATCCCGACTGGTCTGACATTGCTGATCTGAATTTCGACTCGAAACCGATGCGCCACGCTATGATTGATGCCATGAAATATTGGGTGAAGGAAACCAATATTGACGGATTCCGTTGCGACGTGGCCTGGGGAGTTCCGCAGGATTTCTGGGAAGCGGCCACTGCTTCGCTCGACTCCATCAAGCCGATTTACATGCTGGCCGAAGACGAAGACCATCCCGATTTCCTGAAAAAAGCATTTGTTTCGAACTACACATGGAAATTGCATCACCTGATGAATGACGTGGCTCAGGGTAAAAAATCGGCTGCCGACATTCAGAAATACTATACCGATTCGGTAAGCAAATACGCAGCCGGTTCGTTCCCCATGCAATTTATTACCAATCACGACGAAAACAGCTGGGCCGGAAGCGAATACGAACGCATGGGCGAAGCAGTAAAAACATTTGCTACCCTGACTTTCACACTCGAAGGTATTCCGTTGATTTACAGTGGTCAGGAAGCTGGCTTGAAAAAGCGGCTGTTGTTTTTCGAGAAAGATACCATCAATTGGAAAAACCTGGAGATGCAAAACTTCTATCAGTCGCTGGTTAAACTCAAACATGGTAATGAGGCATTATGGAACGGAACTTCAGGTGGAGCTTCTAAATTTTTGGCAACAAACGCTCCTGCAAAAGTACTGGCCTTTGTGCGTGAAAAAGACAAAAATCAGGTGGTGTCATTGTTCAATTTTTCGACTGAACCAGTAGAGTTTACACTACAAGTACCGCAAGATGGTGAGTATAAGGAATATTTTTCGGGCGAATCAATCAAATTAGCGAATGAATCACATTTGAAATTAGATAAATGGGGTTATAGGATTTTTATAAGGAATTAAATTGCGGGGATTTGGTTAATAGTTCGTTAAGGGAAAGAGCTTGTTCGGAAACGGACAGGCTTTTTTATTGGCAGTTGAAAAAAATCCCTGCCATTTTTTAAACGACAGGGATCTTGGTATCTTTAGCGAAATGTCTATTTATCAAACAGATTGCTCCACTTTTTGGGAGTACGCAATTTCCACGCTCCTTTGTGGTAAACGTAGCTAACAATTAGCGGCAAAACCGAGGTAGCTTCAGCATAAACCATTTGTTCGTCGGTTACCTGAACTTTTCCCCACGAGCTGGCTTCTTTCAGGGTTGAAGATGAGCAAGCTCCGTCGCGAACATCGGCAACTGTAATCTGAACAGCGTATTGGTGCATCGGAACTTCTTTTCCAAGAATTTCGGCACAAACCACTGTATCTTGTGCGAAGTTCTTTGGAACACCTCCGCCAATCATAAACAAACCAGTAACACCGGCAGCCATTTTTATCTTGGTCAACTCCAAAAAGTCGGCAACCGAGTCAATCGAAACATGTTTTTCAGGATTTTCCCATTGGTGCTTGGCCAGTCCAAAGCCAGCGCTCGAATCGGAGAAAGCCGGACAGAAAATCGGAACATTATTTTCGTAGCAAGTTTGGATCAGGCTGTCTTTTTTTACTGAGTTTTCTACCAGCCATTTGCCCAATTCTTTAATGAACTCGCGGGATGAATAAGGTCTTTTTTCCAGGTAATCAGCTATTTCTTTAATTGTCCCGTCGCAATTCTGCAATTCTTCTTCGTCGATAAAAGTATCGTAAATACGGTCGATGTAAAGGTCGCGTAAAATACCATCGTTAATTTCGGTAGATCCGCGATAGTGTTTGTGACCGAGGGCTTCGAAAAAATCCATGTCGATGATTGATGCTCCGGTAGCAACAACAACATCGATCATATTATTTTTAACCATTTCCACATAAACCTGCATACATCCGGCAGCGCTTGTGCTTCCGGCCAGAGTCAAAATGTTAGTACATTTGTCGTCGCTCACCATTTTCATTAAAATGTCGGTTGCGTTGGCCGTATCGCGCGAGGTAAACGACATTTTGCGCATCGAATCGATAATTGGCGCCGAATTAAACGATTTTATATCGATGTGTTCAATGGTTTCTTTTAATAAATCTGATTTTTTCATCCTTTTTTCACTTTTTTAATCTTTCCACCAAACTGTATTTGTTTAAATATAAGCCAAATAGACTGACAACTTTTTTAGAAAAAGTGTGCGAATATAGTATAAAATATTTGGTTGTACCATCTTAGCCGATAAAAATTGGGTTACAATTCAGGGAGACTTATTATTTGGCCGCCTTTGGCTTTTTAGTGCAAATTTTTTACAGATTCGTCCGGTCTGGGTTTAGTTTAGTTTATTTTCTTTGCTTTCCCGAAGGCAGAACCATATCTTTCAGGAATATATCTGCAATATCAATTATCGACAAGTCAAGGCTTCGGTAGTTGAAGCCGGTAGTCCGGGTAATTTTTTCTCCTGAATAGTGATTGTTTTGGTTGGTTCCAGAAACGGCTTCGCGGGTGATTATAGGGCGTTTACCCGTAAAAAAGCTGGCTGTTTTGGCCATGCGCCAGGCAATTTGCAATTTAATGTCGGAGGCAAAGCTTTTGGGGCGCGGCTTGTGCAACGCATCAGCGATTTTGTTGAAGAAATCCTGGTAGCTCATGTTTCCGGCATTCAAGATAAAACGCTGGTTTTTAACATTTTCAAATTGCTTTTCTTCCATCAGCAAAATCATTGCTTTTACCACGTCGCGCACATCAACAAATCCTGAAATGCCTTTGGTATAATAGTTCAGACCTTTCCAGATCGATTGAAACAGCTTTGGGCTACCGATCTCCCAGTTTCCGGGTCCCATGATGATGGATGGATTAACAATCACCGCGTCGAGACCTTCTTCGATACCGCGCCACACTTCCATTTCGGAGAAAAATTTGCTGAGCGAGTAGCCCGATTTTCGCTTCGAAGGTGTCCAGTAAGTTTCTTCCGTAATCTGGCTGCCATCTTGCGTTTTGCCTAGTGCGGCAATGGAACTAACATGGCAAAACTGCTTTACTCCGTTGTGAATAGCGGCATCAATCAGGTTGCCGGTACCTTTCACGTTGTTGTTCAGCATAATGTCGTGATCGTCTCCATGAAACGAAACAATGGCGGCGCAATGGTAAATGCACGTAATTCCTTTCAGGGCTTCTTCCAGACTCATGTAATCCAGCATATCACCTTCAATCCACTCGATTTGGGCAAACATTTTTTCGGCATCGACAGAGTAATACGAAAAGATTTTTTTGACCCAATTTGTGTTGCTTTGCGTCCTGCGTAAGGCTTTCACTTGTTGTCCCGAGTTGGTTAATTCGTACAAAAGATGAGCCCCAACCAATCCTGTTCCGCCTGTTACCAATATCATTTCTAAAAAAGTTATAAGTGACTAAAGTGAGCTAGAGTGCCTAAAGTTTGTCGAGCGCCTTTTTAATTTTAGGCACTTCGAACTTTAGCTCACTCCGAACTTTTATTCCACGGCGTTACGGCTTTTGCTCCAAATTCCTTGGCCGTCAGTTTTTCAATTTTAACGACAATAATCCCCACATTTTTGATGGCCGGAGCATTGAATTTGAACGGCAAATCGCTGTATTGCGTCATGAAATGCTTTACCAACCGCTCTTTTTCGTCGAAGTCGTCCACAAACTCAGCCGTTCCTTCCACAATTACCGATTTCGATTTTACGCGGTAGCTACAGCCAACCAATTCATCTTGCCAGGCCAGTTCTTCGCCCAAAGTCCAGTTGATGCACACTTTCGGGTTTTTCTTGATGGTTTCCCACATTCGTCCGTACTGCGCTGAGTGTAGAATAACTCTGTCGCCTTCAATGGCAAAATTCAATGGCAGAATATATGGTATATCGTTAACTGACATGGCCAAAAAGCAGGTTTTGCACTGCTTCCATATCGCATCAATTTTTGTGCGGTCGTGAATAAAATGTGTCCTCATATTCTCGCTTCATTCATCATTTATAACTCATAATTCTATGGTCAACTAATGGTTCTGAATCCAAGTTGTTCGGCCAGCGCTTTCATTACTTTCTTCAGGTTCTGAAACTGGGTCATGTATTCCATCATTTGCTCCGTTTCGTTGCTCTTGCTGGCTTCGTTAATCTGGTGTTCAAGCTTTTTAAGTAATACTTTCACATTCTTCAGTTTATATTCCTGAATGAGTTTCGGAACCAAGAGGTACAAAAGTTCGCTTTCACTTTCGATAAATGCACCACTTTTGCTCCAGCGTTTACTTTCTATGTATTTTTCGGCCAATAAGTTGCTGGCGTACTGGCTAATATCATTGTCTGGATATTGCGTGAAATGCTTGATTGGGTCAAAATCCTTGTTGTCAAGATTTTCTTCCATAATTTCCAGGATAGCTCTTACAGTTGGGTTAACCGAAACCAGTCCGTCGCTTTGTAATTCAGAGAGTGCATAAACGCCTACCGTGTAAGTATGTGTTTGCTGTGTTTCTTCGTCCTCAATTTCAAATACTTCCTGGTGAAAATATTTCATCAAAATGCGCAGGATTTCGCGTTCTTCGGTTTCAAATGGGTTGGCTTGTTTTTTCTCGGTCGGCTGAGTTTTGGGTTTTGCAGCCTGAACCTGTAATTCCTGAATCTCCTTCCGGGTTTGATCTTCGGATTGCTTATTCTGGATTTTGCGTATTTCGGTATATAAAACTTCTTCCTGAACGTCCATCAAACGGCTGCATTCCTTGATATAAACAGTTCGGGTAATATTATCCGGAATGACTGATATTGAGCGGACAATCTCGTTGATTAGCCGTGCTTTCGAAACCGGGTCGTTTTCAACGGTTCCCATCAAAAGCTGTGTTTTGAACTTGATGAAGTCGGTTTCGTTGGCTTTGATGTATTCGGCCAGTTGCGATGCGCTCATCGAACGTGCAAACGTGTCGGGATCTTCGCCACGGGGCAAAGGCAATACTTTTACATTGATGCCCTCCTCCAGAACCATGTCGATTCCACGCAGCGAGGCTTTAATACCCGCGTCGTCGCCATCATATACAATGGTAATATTGGGTGTGAACCGGCGGATCAACCGGATTTGGTCGATGGTGAGCGACGTACCCGAGCTGGCCACCACATTCTCGATACCCGCCATGTGAAACGAAAGCACATCGGTGTAACCTTCAACCAGGTAGCATTTATCCTGAACGGTCATCTGGCGCTTGGCCTGGTATATACCGTACAGCGTGCGACCCTTGTGGTAAATCTCCGATTCCGGCGAGTTGAGGTATTTGGCAACTTTCTTGTCGTTGGTCAACGTTCGTCCGCCAAAGGCAATCACACGCCCGGCCACGTTATGAACCGGAAAAATTACCCGTCCGCCAAACCGGTCGCGCACCCAATCGTCTCGTTTTATGGTCAGCCCCGTTTTTTCGAGGAATTCCATTTTGTAGCCTTCGCGCTGGGCGGCCTGTGTAAACGTGTCTTTTCCGTCGGGGCAGTAGCCCAGTTCAAACTTGGTAATTATGTCGTCGCGGATGCCACGCTCGCGAATGTAGCTTAGCCCGATAGTGCGTCCTTCGTTTTCTTTCAGGAGAAACCGGCTGAAGTATTTTTGCGCAAAAGCCGATACGATCATCATACTTTCGCGTTCGTCTTTCAGCGCCTTTTCCTGTTGCGTTTCTTCCTTTTCCTCAATTTCAATGTGGAACTTTTTGGCCAGCCAGCGTAGTGCGTCAGGATAGCTTAATTGCTCCAGTTCCATGATGAAATTCACAGCGTTACCACCTTTCCCGCAGCCAAAACATTTGAAAATTCCTTTCGCCGGAGAAACAGTGAACGAAGGCGTTTTTTCGTTGTGGAACGGGCACAAACCCAGTTGGTTGACCCCTCGTTTTTTGAGTGTAACAAACTCCGACACCACATCCGAAATGTGCGCCGCATCAATAATTCGCTCGATGGTAGCCTGATCAATCATTGATGCAAATGTAAAAATTTAAAGGTAGAGATTTCCTGAAATGGCGATTGCAGCGGCTAAATAGTGTTGCATACGCGGATGTCCGATTCGAGCACTTCGTCGAGTTCATTTATACCGATTGTACCTTCGAAAAAGCTTTCGCCGTCGAGCAAACTGGGCATAATTTCCTGAACAACACTTTCCATTTGCAGGTTAAAAATATCCAGAATGTCCACCCATTTCAGTTGACCCGGAATGTTTTTGACGAGCTCTCCCGAAAAAAGCGCCGATTCGTAAACGAAATAAATCGTCGAATTTTGCTGTGATTCCTGAACCACTTTCACGACTCCGCGTAGCACCATTTCTTCAATTTCGAGGCCCGACGATTCGCGAACGCTTCGAATGGCAGCACTGTTTATATCTTCGGTCAGTTCAATGTTTCCCTTTATTCCTGAATGCTTTCGTTTGAGCGGACCTTCTTCAACCATCATGTGCAAAAGGATCACATCATTCTCATTGTCAAAGATAAACGAAAGTGTTTTTAAGGTTGGGTTGCTCATCAGATCAAATTTTTTAGGGTAATTTTTAGTAAATAAAGATATAACAATGGACGTTAGCATGTAAGGATTTTCTGACTTTTTATTTGATCATATAATTGAGTTGGTTTGACTAAAAGAAAAATCGATAATGATTATCTTTGGGTTGGACTATATTCGTGCTGAAATGAAACGAACATGTTGTGCGGCAACGCAAACACCCATGAAAATAACCTTCAGCAACATGTGAGTTCCATCAGACCTTAAACTTTAAATTATTTACTGATGAAAAGGAAATTGGTAATTCTAACAGGTGCCGGAATAAGCCAGGAAAGCGGTATCCGAACCTTTCGCGACATGGGTGGTTTGTGGGAAGAATATGATATTGAAGAAGTTGCGACTCCAGAAGCCTGGCGCCGAAATCAGGAGTTGGTCATGCGCTTTTACAACGACCGGCGAAAGCAGTTGCTCGAAAGCAAACCAAATGCCGGACATCTGGGCTTGGTTGACCTTGAAAAGGATTTTGATGTTCACATCATTACGCAGAATGTCGATGATTTGCACGAGCGCGCTGGGAGTAAAAACGTTCTGCATTTGCATGGCGAATTAAAGAAGGCGCGTAGCTCGGTTGACGAGTCGCTGATTTACGACATCGACGGATGGGAATTGAAATTTGGACAGAAATGCGCCAAAGGCAGCCAGTTGCGGCCGCACATTGTATGGTTTGGCGAAGCTGTTCCGGCGATGGAAGAGGCCATCCCGATTGCGGAGTCGGCTGATATTATGGTTGTTATTGGTACCTCACTGAATGTTTACCCGGCGGCTGGCCTGGTCAATTATGTAAGAAAAGGCACGCCAATTTTTGTGGTTGATCCCGAACGTCCTTCAGCATATATTCGGAATGTAACTTACATCCAGGAAAAAGCGGGAAGGGGAGTGGAATTGTTAAAAGAAGAATTAGCAAAGCTGATATGAAGCATTTTATACTGACATTGTTTGCGGTGTTTGCTTGTTACGCTTCCTTCGCTCAACGGTTTGAAGGAGGTCTGATCGGTGGTTTCAATGCAGCACAGGTTGACGGCGACCAATACAAAGGCTATCACAAACCCGGGATAGCATTGGGTGGATATGTAAAAACTGATTTATCGCGGACTGTTTTCGCGTCGATGGAACTTAAATTGATGCAAAAAGGTGCGCGAAACATCGACTCGCTGGCGGTTGATCAACAGCAGGTTAAATACATTATGCGGTTGAATTATGTCGATATGCCGATCTATCTTGGATTTCGAACCAGCGAGCGTGTTTCTGTACTGGTTGGCGTTTCGCCGGGTTATTTGCTTAGTGGAAACGAATATAACGACTATGGAAAGTTTCCCGTAGAGGACCGACACCCGTTTAACTCATTCGATTTGCAGGCGATGCTGGGATTCCGGTTAGAACTGACTCGTCGTATATCGGTTGATGTTCGGTGGGCATATTCTTTGCTTCCAATCCGAAACCAGCCGGGCGAAGTAATCTGGTACTGGAAAAGCAATCAGTTCAACAATTTATTAAGCACCACACTTTTATACCGGTTGGACTTTATGTAGAAAAGAGAGGCATCTTCAATTAAACAAGATGCCCCTTTTTCTTTTAGGCTTTTTCAAGCGAAACAGTAAAATGCCGCATAATAGGAGCTTCTTTTTTGATAATCAGTCCCGAACGAATTTCATCCCGAATGTCGTAAATGTTTTTTAGTCCGGAGGCAACAACGTCCATGTGGTTGTTGGTGTAGGTTCGGCGCGGAATGGCCAGGCGCAAAAATTCGAGTTTGGGATATCGGTTATCTCGAGTTTCGGGGTCGCGGTCGGCCAGCAGAGTTCCAACTTCCACGCCGCGCACACCAGCTTCGAGGTATAAAATAATGGCCAGGGTTTGTGCGATAAATTCTTCCTTCGGAACATGGGGTAGAAACTTTTTGGCATCCACGAAAACAGCGTGCCCGCCAACCGGGTGCTGAATCGGGATTCCGTGCTCAATAAGTTTATTGCCAAGGTATTGAACCTGGTTGATGCGTGTGTCGAGAAAATCGTTGGTAGTAACTTCTTCGAGGCCAACAGCCAGCGCGTTCATGTCGCGGCCAGCCATTCCTCCATAAGTCACAAAGCCTTCGTACATGATGTTGAACGTTGAAGCTTTCTCGTATAATTCCTGATCTTTCATAGCGATGAAACCGCCAATGTTCACAATGCCATCCTTTTTGCTGCTCATGGTCATGGCGTCGGCATACGAAAACATTTCTTTCACGATTTCCTTGATTGTTTTCGTCGAATAGCTTTCTTCGCGTTGCTGGATAAACCAGGCATTCTCGGCAAATCGGGCTGAATCGAAAATGACTGGAACACCATATCTGCTTGCCAATTGCTTGACAGCTCTCAGGTTTTCCATCGAAACCGGTTGTCCGCCCGACGAGTTGCAGGTGATGGTCATGATCAACGCCGGAACTCGTTTTTCAGGAATTTGACTGAAAACTTCTTCCAGTTTTTTCAGGTCAACATTTCCTTTGAACGGGTATTTGCTTTCAGTGTCAAAAGCTTCGTCAATTGTGCAGTCGATGGCTTTGGCCTTGCGGTATTCGATGTGTCCCTTGGTGGTGTCGAAATGTGAATTTCCGGGAACCAGGTCGCCTTCTTTCAGTAAAGCCGAGAATAAAACATTTTCGGCAGCGCGGCCCTGGTGTGTTGGCAAAAGGTACTCAAACCCGAACAGGGTTCCAATCATGTCTTTCAGATGATAGAATGATGATGAGCCTGCATAGCTTTCGTCGCCGGTCATGATGGCGCCCCACTGGCGGTCGCTCATCGCGCCTGTTCCGCTATCGGTCAGCAGGTCGATATATACTTTGTCGCTGCTTAGGTTGAACAGATTATAATTGGCATCTGCAATCCACTTTACACGTTGTTCGCGTGTCGATCTGTAAATGGGTTCAACCATTTTTATTTTATAGTTTTCGGCAAATGGTAAATTCATCTTGTAACGGTTTTAATTGAATAGCAATGGCATTAGTCTATTGATAACTAAGCCGTTAATTGTAAAATATTTATAAAAGGAGAATGAGGAATAGCAATATTAATCAATTGCCTGTTTCTTAGAAAATGAAAAATTTATCCCTGTTTTTCAGGTTGATAAACAAGCGGTTTAATAATGCCGAAACGAGTTTACTTTTTTGCATGGAGCAACACTTTCGTTTTATAGCGACAAAAATAAGGAAACAACAACCTGAAATATAGTGCAAAAGTCAGGGTTTTTAGGTATTGGTTTCAGGCAGTGGCCAGGGTGGCAATACTCACTTTGGCGTTTGTGGCCGACAAAATTGCTGTGGCACAGGCTTCGAGCGTTGCGCCGGTGGTAACCACATCATCAACCAGCAAAATATGTTTTCCTGAAAAAGCTTCGGGATCGGAAACCTCGAAAATACCTTCAACATTTTGCCAGCGGGCGAAGCGCGATTTTCGGGTTTGTGTTTCGGTGTCGGTACTTCGTTTCAGGTTGCCGGTCGAGAGGTCTTTACCCATTTGTTTGGCGATTCCTGAAGCAATCCACCAACTCTGGTTATAGCCGCGCTTCTTTTCTTTACTCGGATGAAGCGGAACAGGGCAAACGACATCAACCGAAGCAAAATCGGGCGACTTCATCAGGTCGATGCCAAACTGTTTTCCAATTTCTTCTCCCACCTCTTTCATTCCTTTATATTTCAGGCTATGTAAAAGTGTTTGGTATTTGCTGCCTTTGCTGAAATAGAAGAATGAAGTTGCATTTTCAATTTTTACCCTTCCATAGAATAGCTGTGCGACACGATTTTCAGGAGCTAGATGAAAATTTGTACGTGGAATATGGTGCAGGCAGTGGAGACAAATCCAGTTTTCCTGCTCTATCAGCTTGTCGCCGCATACAATGCAAAGTCGCGGGTAAAGTAGTTCTATCAGGTAATCGAGCAGATTCATTGTTCTAAACAAGTAATTAATGCACTGAAAGTTATAAAAAATAGAGCAATAAATTACCTGTAGAGCGATTTATTTTGAGAATAGGGGTAGGGGCAAAAAAATTGAGGCAGCTTCAACAAGCCGCCTCAAAGCCATGAAAACAATTAAACAATGTTCAGAAAACAGAAAACTAGAAACAATTATATCGTTAAAATCTCTTGGTTTTTATCCTCGAGCATTTTGTCAACTTTTTTGGTGAAGTCGTTGATCATCTCCTGAACTTCATCTTCAGCATCTTTTTCAACGTCTTCAGAAAGCCCTTCTTTCAGGAGCTTTTTCAAATTGTCGTTCGCATCTTTTCGGGCGCTACGTAAACTAACTTTGGCAACTTCTCCTTCTTTATTCACGGTTTTCACCATGTCTCTACGGCGTTGCTCGGTTGGTGCCGGAACATTAATGCGAATTATTTCACCATTATTATCAGGATTAAATCCCAGATTTGAGTTGATGATCGCTTTTTCAATTGGCTTAATCATCGACTTTTCCCACGGTTGAATGGCTATTGTTCGTGCATCGGGTGTATTGATGTTAGAAACCTGAGCAAGCGGAACCATACTTCCATAGTACTCAACCATTACTGAATCTAGCATTCGGGGGGAAGCTTTTCCGGCGCGTATATGAACCAATTCTTTGTCAAGATGGCTAACCGCATGTTCCATTCTTTCCCTGCAAATGTCTAAAATCATTTCAACCTCTTCCTGCATATGAACTAACTCTTTTCAATTATTAAAAGTGCTGGCAACAAATATAGAAAAAATAAAATTACTTTATAATCTATATTTTGCTCTTAAAAAATATTTTTTCAATAAAATTATCTAAATACATATGTGCCAATGCTTTGCCCCTCAATCACTTTTTTGAGATTTCCTTTTATATCCATGTTGAATACAATAATTGGAAGATTATTCTCCTTACACATGGCTGTTGCGGTAAGATCCATCACTTTTAAGTCGCGGCTATAAACCTCATCAAACGAGATTTTCTCAAATCTGGTTGCGGTAGGATCTTTCTCTGGGTCGGCTGTGTAAATTCCGTCAACACGGGTTCCTTTTAGCATAACATCGGCTTCAATTTCAATTCCGCGAAGCGATGATCCAGTGTCAGTTGTAAAGTAGGGATTTCCGGTTCCGGCTGAAAAAATAGCAACTTCGCCTTTTTCCAGCGTTTCAATGGCTCGGTCTTTCGAGAAGAATTCTCCTATTGGCTCCATGCGAATGGCTGTTAGCACGCGCGATTTGCAACCAACGTTTTGCAGAGCAGAGTTTAATGCCAGGCTATTTATAACAGTTGCCAGCATACCCATTTGATCTCCTTTTACGCGGTCAAACCCTTTTGTTGCCCCGCTTAGTCCACGAAAAATATTGCCTCCGCCAATAACGATTCCAATCTGGACGCCCATGTTTGCAATTTCTTTGATTTGTTCAGCATAGTCGGCCAGGCGTTGCTGATCGATACCATATTGTTGTTCTCCCATCAGCGATTCGCCGCTTAGTTTCAGCAGAATTCTCTTGAATTTTACCATGTCAGTATTTTTTTGCAAAAGTATATGAAAAGTTTTAAAAGTTTAAGTGATGACTGGTATATACATCAGCATTTGTAGCTAATTTATTAAGATTTTTGGACAAGGGTATGAAGCTAAAAAAGACAGTCGAAATTCCCGGGATTGGTTGTTTTTTCGAAAGAAATAGTCATTAAAACCATAAACTGCTATTCGTTTCCGGATTTCTGCATTGCTTTAATTTGCAAGTTCAACAAAACAAAAGCATCTGGATGCGCTTTTCTCACTGAAAGGTGGCAAATTAAAGCTACTTCGATCAATTTGATTTTTATTATTTTTACCTAAAATTTCACACAGCCAATACTTCGCTCTATGAATTACATCGACATCGTTCTTGGAGTTATCCTGATACTCGCTGCTATTCAGGGATTTCGCAAAGGTTTTATCGTCGAACTCGCTTCGTTGGCCGCACTTGTTCTTGGTATTTGGGGAGCAATCAAATTCTCCGACTGGACAGCAGGTTTCATTACCCGAACGTTTAATTTTCAGTCAGAGTTCCTAACATTAATAGCATTCCTGGTAACCTTCATTATTATTGTTATCCTTATTCACCTGCTGGGTAAAATTCTCGATAAAACGGTTAAAGCCATTGCACTTGGATTCCTGAACCGCTTGGCCGGAATAATCTTCGGCATGTTGAAAGTTGCTGTAATTCTGAGTATTCTGTTGATTTTATTCGATCCGGTTGACGAAAATGTGCATATTTTACCTTCGGCGCAAAAAACTACATCAAAGCTTTATTCTCCGATGAAACAAGTTGTTCCGACCTTATTCCCATTCATAAAAATGTGGACGTTGGAAAAGAAAGACAAGCCAGCCGAGAAAAATAAAGATGAAAAACCGGCGGCTAAAGTGAGTTAATTTGTTTCAAAATTTATTGTTGTAATTGCCCGGACCAAGCTTACCGGCGATCTTTTCCTTTTTCGGCAAGAAAAGAGAGCATACCATAATTTAATCGGAACGAAATCGGCTTCAAAGCATTGATTTTATATCTTTGTGCCGTTTTTACTGGAATCAAAAGCGCGGACTGTCAGGAAATTAATCAATTACAGTTCTTGATTCGGTAAACAATATTATCAGTTAAAATAATTTCAAGAGATATTACAATGAATTTCGTTGACGAACTCGAATGGAGAGGCATGATTCACGATATGATGCCCGGCACTAAAGAACAACTTGAAAAAGAAATGACATCGGCATATGTGGGAATCGACCCAACTGCCGACTCGCTGCATATTGGCCATTTGGTAAGCGTTATGATGCTGAAACATTTCCAGATTGCAGGCCATAAACCAATTGCCCTGGTGGGCGGCGCTACCGGGATGATTGGCGACCCATCGGGCAAATCGCAGGAACGCAACCTGCTCGACGAACCCACATTGCGCCACAACCAGGAGTGCATCAAAAAGCAACTGGCCAAGTTCCTCGATTTCGAATCGGATGCTCCTAATGCCGCCGAACTGGTGAATAACTACGACTGGATGAAAGAATTTAGTTTTCTGAATTTCATTCGCGATATTGGTAAGCATATTACTGTGAATTACATGATGTCGAAAGATTCGGTAAAAAAGCGACTGGACTCGGATTCCGGCGGCGGTATGTCGTTTACCGAATTCACTTACCAATTGGTTCAGGGAACCGATTTTTTGCATTTGTACCAGACACTCAATACCAAATTGCAGATGGGAGGATCGGATCAGTGGGGCAACATTACCACCGGAACTGAACTAATCCGCCGCAAAACTGGCGGGGAGGCTTTTGCATTGACTTGCCCACTCATTAAGAAAGCCGACGGTACCAAGTTTGGTAAAACCGAATCGGGCAATGTGTGGCTCGATCCAAAGCTCACTTCGCCCTACAAATTTTACCAGTTCTGGCTGAATACTTCAGACGAGGATGCTGTGCGATACATTAAAATATTCACATTATTGTCGAAGGAAGAAGTTGAAGAACTGATTGCAAAACATGCTGAAGCGCCCCATTTGCGCCAGTTACAGAAGAAATTAGCCGAAGAGGTTACCATCATGGTTCACTCGCGCGAAGAGTATGAGCTTGCTGTTGAAGCGTCGCAAATTTTGTTTGGACAGGGAACTGCCGAATTGCTGAATAAACTCGATGAAGCAACATTTCTTTCGGTTTTCGACGGTGTGCCACAATATAAAATATCAGCAAAAGAATTGCACGAAGGAATAAAGATCGTTGATTTGCTTACTGAAAAAGCATCTGTATTTCCATCGAAAGGCGAACTGCGCCGTACCATTCAGGCCAACGGGTTAAGCATCAATAAAGAAAAATCTGTTGATGCCGAAGCTGTTATAGCTAGTGCCTGTTTGATTGGGGAAAAATACATTCTGGTTCAGAAAGGGAAGAAGAATTATTTCCTTTTAATTGCCGAATAATTGTTTGTATCTATTTCATATCCATTGAATAATAAAAGTCAATTTGCAGCGTTAAAAACATCGACCAAAACTGCTTTCTATGACAAATTTCTTCGACAATCAGAACTTGCTGGAAATCATCTGGAAATGGAAAAAACACCTGATAATTGTTGGCCTGCTTGCCATTCTGTTTTCAGCTATTTTTTCGTCGTCCGTATTTATTCAGCCCAAGTATAAATCGACAGCCCGCATTTATCCCAGCTTTAACATTTATAAATTTAGCGACGAATCGGAAAGCGAACAATTGTTGGAATTTATTAATTCACAGGATATTAAATTCCGGGTAATTGATGCCTTTAATCTGGGCGAAGTTTACAGGATCAGCAAAAACGATCCGCTTTATCAAACGTATATACTGGCCGAATTCAACGACAATGTCGGTTTCAAGAAAACTGAATATGAAACCGTCGAAATATCAGTTTTAGATACAGATCCCAAACGAGCCTGCGCCATGTGCGACTCGATAATTTCATTTTTAGATGAAAAAATTCGTTCGGTTCACAAAATTAAGTTCGATGAAGTTGTAAAAATTGCATCAGGCGATTTGAAGAAAATTGATCATGAGATTGATTCAATCAAAACCCAAATGGATGTCCTGAGAAAAGACTACAAAATTCTTGATTATGAATCTCAGGCCAAAGAAGTAACCCGGGGAATGGTGAGTGTTTTGTCGGAACAGAAAAAAAATACAGCGGGGGGCAAGGAGCTTCAGGAATGGATGAAAAACTTGTCGGAAAAAGGTGGCGAATACGAGATCCTGGCTAACATGCAAAAAACCAGCCTTGTAGAACGCGACTCGATTAAGAAAGTATACGATCAGGCTCTAAGCAATTCGAAGAAAAAAATTAACTACGGACAGCGCGTTCAAAGTCCTGTTCCAGCCGATAAAAAGGCTTACCCGGTAAGATGGCTGATTGTTTTAGCATCAACACTTTCAGCATTGTTTGTTGCAATGCTTGTTATCCTGGTTCTCGAAAACAGAAAAAGCGCTTAAAAAGTGGTTCAAAACAGGATAAAAATTACTCTTTTTTACCTGCTTTCAGCACTATTTATTTTGCTGAACACTTATTTTCTTGTGATGAAGCATTCGATGATTATCAATGCTTTACCAATAGTTTTTGTGATTGTCCTGCTTTCGGTTTTTTCGCTTGATAAATTATTATACCTGGTTGTGCTTTTTACCCCGCTCTCGTTACCGTTGTCTGAGTTAATTCACGGCCTTCCAATTAACATGTTTTTGCCAACCGAGCCCTTGCTTTTTGGTATTCTCCTTATTTTTATCCTGAAATGTACTGTGAGCAAAGGGTTTGATAAGGATATATTAATACATCCCGTTTCGTTGGCTATTTATTTAAGTTTGGCGTGGATGTTCGTTACCAGTTTAACCAGCACAATGCCAATAGTTTCGCTTAAATTTTTCTTGTCCCGAATCTGGTTCATCATTGGGTTTTATTTGCTGGCAGCCAAATTATTCGAACACAGCAGAAACATCGAAAAATATGTTTGGCTATATGTTTTTTCATTGATCGTGGTAATTTTTTATACCACCTACCGCCATTTGGGCTACGGACTTTGGGATAAACAGGCTGCTCATTTTGTGATGGATCCGTTTTACAACGACCATACGGCTTATGGAGCGGCAGTTGCCATGTATTTGCCATTTCTGTTCGGGTTTTCGTTTACCAATATTTACAGCAAAGGGCTCCGCTTTTTTGTGCGCATTTGCCTGGGAATTGTATTCATGGCGCTGATTCTTTCGTATGCGCGCGCTGCCTGGTTAAGCATGATGGTCGCGTTGGGCGTTTGGGCAATTTTGCGGCTCAAAATCAATTTCAAACATTTAGCAGCTACATTCCTGATTTCAATAGGCTTGATTGCTGCTTTCCAGCACCAGATTCTGACCTACCTCGAACGAAATACAACCGAATCGTCGGCCAACCTGATGGAGCATATTTCGTCGATGTCGAACATCTCGTCTGACGCATCGAACCTCGAGCGCCTCAACCGCTGGAGTTGTGCAATACGCATGTTTAAAGACAAACCTATGTTTGGTTATGGGCCCGGAACCTACATGTTTCAGTATGCGCCATACCAGCTTACCGCCGACCGCACCATTATAAGCACCAACTCGGCGAATGGAGGAAATGCCCATAGTGAATACCTTGGACCGTTGGCAGAATCAGGTTTTTTGGGAACTTTTTCGGTACTGATTCTGATGGCCACAGTTATTTACACAGGAGTTAAAGCATACTCGCGGGCCAGCGAAAAGCGGATGAAAACGCTTGTTATGGGAGCGCTGCTTGGCCTCATTACCTATTATATACACGGAACCATGAATAATTTCCTGGATACCGATAAACTTTCGGTTCCGTTTTGGGGTTTTTCGGCAGTGATAGTCGCTATCGACATTTATACAAAGAAAAATTCTTCGGTAAAAGGAACTTCAGAAGCTTAAATTTTCGTTTTTCTTTTTTTTCTTCCGGTTTTCCAATATCTATAAGATGTTGTTTTCTAGTGTCATATAAAATATTTTCATTTTATATTGAAAAATTTAGTACTATGTGTTGCATAGTTCCATTTTTTATTTGTATGTTTGTAAAGCCAAAAACAATGTAAGAGAAGGTATAGGTTAAAAAAAAGTTCTATAAAAATGTAACCAGCCGAAAAACCTTCAGTCTAAAACGGAAAACAGAAACAAGAAAACAAGTTCAGGAAACAAAACAGGAAACAGAAAACAGAAACATTTGAAAAAACCTCAGAGCCATGAAAACAATCAATGTTCAGAAAACAGAAGACAGACCAATCAAAAAAACAATCTCCTTTCTTTCGATAAAACTGGGGCAAACTGATTTAATGATCGGATGTTGGATGAGTCCAATATTGGCCGGTAGCCGCCATTTTCAGAAAAGAATTTCAACAACGAACTTTTAGGAGGAAAAACAATGGATTTAAATAATACCAAAGCTCAAATGCGCAAAGGAGTACTCGAATACTGCATTCTGCTTGTAATCGACGGAAAACCTTTGTATGCCAGCGACATTATTGACGAACTAAGCCGCTCGAAAATGATCGTTGTGGAAGGAACCCTCTACCCGCTGCTTACCCGACTGAAAAACGACGGGTTACTTGCTTACAAATGGGAGGAATCGACTCAAGGGCCACCTCGAAAGTACTACGAGTTGACCGATGAAGGCCGCTACTTTTTAACCGAAATGGGCGCTTCGTGGGATGAGCTTGTTGATGCAGTTAAAACCATCAAGGAACGTAAATAAGTCAAATTCAGCAAAACGAAACATCGAAAAAAATCAGATCACATGAAAAAGACATTTACAATCAACATAAGCGGCAGTATTTTCCATATCGACGACGATGCGTTTGAAAAACTCCAAAAATACCTTCACGTTTTGAATAAGCACTTCAACGCTGCTGTTGAAGGACAGGAAATACTTCAGGACATTGAGGCCCGCATCGCTGAGCTATTCATCGAAAAAACCAACAATAAAGTTGAGGTAATAACCGATGCTATGGTTGATGAGATGATTGCCCGAATGGGTAAACCCGAAGATTTTATGGATCAGGAAGAAGAACCTGCCAGGCAAAAAGCAGAAGAAACACAGGCTGAACCAGAATCGAAAATCCGTCGCCGGTTGTACCGCGATGCCGACAGCCGCGTTTTAGGTGGAGTTTGTTCCGGGTTAGGCGCTTATTTTAACATCGACCCAGTTATTCTCCGAATAATATTTGTGCTGGTATTATTTATGGGTGGCGCGTCCGTTCCGGTTTACCTGGTTCTGTGGATTGTAGTGCCAAAGGCCAAAACGACCGCGCAGAAACTTGAAATGCGCGGAAAAGAGGCCACGGTAACCAACATTGCCCAGTCGATTAAAGATGAAGTTGGCGAAGTAAAAGATAACTACGACAAATTCAAAAACAACAAAGGAAATTCGCGCCTCGATAGCTTTGGCGACACCCTGGGTAGCGGTTTGCGCGTTGTTCTTCGCATATTTATACTCATATTCGGTGCGGTATTGATTATTGCCGGTATTGCTTCACTCATTGGATTTATTACCAGTTTGGCTGTTGGCCACTCGTTTTTGCATGGCGGAGTTTTAAACTTTGGCTGGAATTCGGAGGTCGATATGGCAACTGTGCTCAACTACTTTGTTACTCCCGGAGCATATGCTTTATCGCTCATAACTATCGCTATTTTGGTAGGTATTCCAATTTTGATGATTTTGTTTGTCGGCACCAAGTTGATATTCAGGTACCAGACCAATAATAAACTTATTGGGTTAGGCGCCTTTGGGCTGTGGATTGCAGCGCTTGTAGTACTCATATTTGTTGCAGTTAACCAAGCCGGTAACTTTAGTAAGCAAACCAGCCAGACCATCACGCAAAAGGTTGATTGCACAACCTGCAAAACATTATACCTGGAAGTAAACGACGATTTATACGAAACATTGATCGAACAGGATTTCTCGCTTAACCGCATGAAGATTGCCACAATTAACGGTAAGGAAAAGTTGCTGGGGCACCCTCGTTTTACTATCGAGAAAAGTAGTACCGGCGAATACCTGATGTTGATTAAAAAACGTGCAAGAGGAAGCAACGGCGAAAATGCCCAGAAAAATACAGAAGATATTACCTATAATTTTAGCCAGAAAGACTCGACCATACATTTCGATCCGTATTATTTACTGAAAGAAGAATCGAAATGGCGCGACCAGGAAGTATCGCTAACATTGAAAGTTCCTGAAGGAAAATCGATATACCTGAATCCGAAGATGAGAGATATTATCAACGATATTGAGAATGTTGAAAACATGTGGGACGGCGATATGGTGGGCAAAACCTGGACCATGACCCCCGATGGATTGGCTCTGAAAAAAGCAGAACCAACTCCACTGAAAAAGAAATAGCAATTATCCATGTAATTTATGACAAAACGGCGAAAGGCTGTCTGGTAACAGATGGCCTTTCGCTTTTTTAGTCGTTTTTCAGGTAATCTTCCGTTTTATAAATAGCTTTTACCACAATCTTTTTGTTTGGCCCGATGACAAATTCGCTAAGGCCAACGTGTGTTTTATTTTCAGGATTCCAGTCGTAAGTGTAGCCTAACTGTGTCCACGGATACTGGTTATATAAATCGCACTGGTAATAGCGGCTGACGCGGTTTTCGTTCATCCAGGCGATGTGGTCGGGATCGGTATTGGGCGGAAAACATACATCGCACTTACCATCGGCAATTTCCTTGTCGGGGCAAGGGCGAAACAAATCGGATGGCCGCACCCAAAACTCAACAAAATAGCTGTAAACCGAATTTGGCGGCAAGCCCAGTAGCTGGATCAATCTTCGGTTCACATCTTTCGGATGCTCCTTGATGATGCGCTGTTTCAATTCAGGAGCTGTGGTTATCCAAATCGGGAATTTGCCGGTGTTGTAAAAGGCCGAATCGAGGTACGGTTTGTAGAACGAAACGTTTTGCTTCCAGGTTACTACCAGCACATAATCGTCGCCGCCAATGGTTTTCCAAACCAGGTTCCTGTTGTCTCTCGTTATCGGCACCAGATGATCAGAAACCTTGTCGGCGGTAGGATAAATTGAGTTTTGAATGGATTGCTGGTACAAAAGCTTGTCGGATAATAACTTCGACGGTATTTTGCACCCCATTAGTGCGGTTATTACAACCAAAAAACACGCTAATTTTCTCATACTGAAATTAAAAGGTCATCGAAAAAACAGTTTCCTTACCAGGCACAGAACGAGCCTGTAAACTTCCTCCATGCAAACGCATGATTTGGCGCGAAAGGCTCAGCCCAATTCCCGAACCGTTCTCCTTTGTGGTAAAAAATGGCACAAAAATTTGTTCCAGAATATCATCTGAAATGCCCGGACCATTGTCGATAACCCTCACCTCCAGCCTTCTGTCGTGATTGATCCCGGCAATAATCTGGATTCGCCCGTCAGGATTTCGCTCGTTTGCCTGGAGCGCATTTTTGGTAAGATTAAGAAGTACCTGCGAAATCAGGTTTTCATCGGCAAACAGTTCAAGTTCAGGAGGATTAATGGTAACCAGGAGCTTAACCAACTGGCTGTTTTCGAGCGATGAGTACAAAACTTTGATGCGTGTTGCCAGGTCTTCGAACCTAAACAATTTTTTGTCGGGTTTAGGCAACCTGGTCAATTTTCGGTACGACTCAACAAACAACATCAAGCCATTACCTTGCTCTTTAATTACGCTAAGTCCGCGCAGAGTGGCCTGAATTTTCGATTCGCTTAGTTCATCGGGCAAAGCCGGGCGGCCATCAACTGTAAAAAAATTGCACAAACTCTCAGATAGCGAAGTGATTGGTGCTATCGAATTCATGATTTCGTGCATCAAAACGCGAATCAGCTTCATCCACGAATCGAGCTCTTTTTCGTCCAGTTCGTTGCGAATATCCTGAATGGAAAGTAAAATCAGCTCGTCGTTTTTTACTTTGAACGAGGTTGATTTCAACGAAAGTTGCACCATCCCGCGTTCCGAAGTCACCGAAACCAGGCGTTGCTCGAAAGGTCCGATATTTTTGATTGTTTGAAACAGGTTCCGGTTTATTCGCTCCAACTGATTCAGATGGGTAAGTACCTCAACACCAAACATTTTCTTTGCCGAAGAATTGGCATGTAATACAAACCCGGTGGAATTGTAGGTCAAAATACCGGTGGCCACGTGCTCGAGCAACGTTTCGAAATACTGTTCCTGCTGGCGGCTTTCAATTTTCAACCGCTGAATCTGGTGATTAACTTTGTTCAGTCCATCATAAATGCCCAGTATTGCTTTGTCGGTAATATTCTTCGGAATCGTGAGTGTAGAATCGTCGTTTTGGACTGACTCAAGAAAATAACTGATCTTCCGGTTGGTTGAATTCAGAAACTGGATAAACCAAAAGATCGTCAGAATATCGATACAGGCAGCAACAAAAACCAGCGAAACCGGTTTCTCCGAGCTGATGAGCCAGCCAATGGAAACACTCACCAGCACAACAATGAACGTCCTTAAAACTACCTGATAGTAAAAGTTTCGGATGATCATTGGCCAATTTTCTTAATTTTATTGTAAAGGGTTTGTCGTGTAATGCCCAGTTGTTCGGCGGCAGCGCTCAGGTTACCGCTGTTTTTGTCAATGGCCTGGTTAATCATTCGCTTTTCCATTTCTTCGAGGGTCATTTCCGAGTCGTTGCTTCTGCCCTGAATTACCGGGCGCATAAAAAAATCTTCAGCTTTCAGCACATTTCCTTCGCTCAGAATAACAGCTTTTTCGATGGTATGCTGCAATTCGCGGATATTTCCGGGCCAGGTGTATTTCATCAGTTTATCCTGAGCCTGCTGATTAATTTTGAGCCCCGGTTTATTGTATTTCGACGCATACTTTTTCAGGAAAAAATCGGCCAGTACCAGGATGTCGTTTCCACGTTCGCGTAAAGGAGGAACCTCAATTTGGATGGTGTTGACGCGATACAGCAAATCTTCGCGAAAAGTTCCTTCAGTAACCATTTGCTCAAGGTTTTTGTTGGTAGCACAAATGAGCCTGATGTCAATCGGGATTGGTTGATTGGAGCCTACACGCGATATTTTCCGGTTTTGTAATGCAGCTAAAAGCTTGGCCTGAAGGTGATAGGGGAGGTTTCCAATTTCATCGAGAAACAGGCTTCCCTTGTCGGCCACCTCAAATTTCCCGGGGCGATTGTCGCGGGCATCGGTAAAAGCGCCTTTTACATGGCCAAAAAGTTCGCTTTCGAACAGGGTTTCGCTCACGGCGCCCATATCAACACTGATCATCACTTCTGATGCCCGGTCTGATAAACGGTGAATTTCGTGAGCTATCAGTTCTTTCCCGGTTCCGTTCTCGCCGGTAATCAACACATTGGCATCGGTTTTAGCCACTTTGCGCACCATATTAAGCACCTGCATCAGTTGTGGCGACGCGCCAATGATGAATTTCTGTTCGCGGTTTAGCTCGGTTTTCAGCCCCTTTTCTTTCTCTTTTAGCTGGCTCACTTCTTTCTTCGACCAGTTGAGCTGGAGAGCAGAGCGCAGAGTGGCCAGCAGCTTATTGTTGTCCCAGGGTTTCAGGAAAAAGTCGGTTGCCCCCATTTTCAAGGCTTTCACGGTAAGCTCAATGTCGCCATAAGCAGTAATCATAACCACCGAAATCTCCGGATTTGTCTCCTTTATTCGCCCCAGCCAGTAAATACCTTCGTTTCCGGTGTTTATTCCGGCATTAAAATTCATATCCAAAATGACCAGGTTATAATCTTTTTTCCGCAGTTCGCTTGGTATTTGATTGGGATCCGATAACGTGGTCACCGTTTGAAACTCGGGAATTAACAGTATTTCCAAAGCACTCAGAATGCTTTTATTATCATCAACAATCAGAATGTTTCCTTTAGCCATTTTTCGTTTAAAGTTAGATGTTGGATATTACATAAACAACCAATTGTAAAAATATTTGACAAATTGTTGTCAATTAATTTTACTTCAAAACGATGGCTTTCTTATTATTTTGCTGATTGTGTGATGTTTAAGTTTTTGGCACCATTCTGGCATGACTAGTGAAAACGAAATTAAAAGCAATGATAAAAAGATTCATACTTATTCAAGTTTTAGTGATTGTGGTAGGAAATGCGCTGATCGCTCAAACCAACTGGAATTTAAGCCAGTGCATTTCTTTTGCTCTTAAAAACAACATCGATTTGAAAAAAATGGAAGTGGAAAATAAACTTGCTTCAGAAGATTTCGACCAATCGAAACGGAACCTGTTACCGGGGATTTCGGCTTCGTCGAGCACCGGGTTTAACTTCGGACGTTCGATCGACCCCAATACAAACGGGATTGTGAATACCCAGTTTTTCAATACCAATTTCGACATGGGAAGCTCGATGACTTTATTTAGCGGGTTCAGACTCATTAACCAGATTGAATATCAGAAGTTCAGGAAAAGAGCTACTGAAATGAACAAGGTAAATGCAACCGACGACCTGGCTTTCAAGGTAATGAACTCGTATTTTGATGTACTTTATTACCGGGGAGTTTTAGAAATTGCAAAAAAGCAGGTGGAGGCTTCGGGCATTAATTTGAAAAAAGTTGAACGCCAGGTGGAGCTGGGCATGAAATCGAAAACCGACTTGTTTGAAATGAAGGCCAACTTCGAAAGCGAGGAGCTGAAACGCGTACAGGCCGATAATTTCCTGAAATCAGCCTATCTTCAGCTCAAACAATATATGAACCTGACAGATACAACACGCATGGCTCTGGCCGACGAACAAAGCCCGGTTGCTTCAGCTAATATTCCTGACCGTGAAAGTTTATTCAATTCGTACATCGAATGGTCTCCCAATTTTCAATCGTACCAGGCACAACTAAAAGCCAGCCGGAAGCAACTATCAATTAGTCGTTCGTACCTTTATCCAACTGTTACAGCCAGTGGATCGCTAAGCAGTGGATACAGTGAAACCAATAAGAACGACGATAATAAAACGATAGCATTTAAAACACAGATTGATAATAACTTCAGTCAATACCTTGGAGCTTCGTTAAGTATCCCGATATTTGGCAAATGGGGTTCCAGATCGAACATTACCAAAGCAAAACTGGAATTGGAACAAGCGCAAAATACACTCGACCAACAGAAACAGAAAATCTATTTTGAAATGCAAAGCAACCTGAACGACCTCGAAGCCATTGAAAAAGAGAATAATCAGTATCAGAAACAATTAGAAGCAGACAAACTTGCATTTCAGGCCGCCGAAAAGAAAATTGAACAAGGTTTAGTAAGTGTAGTCGATTTCTACATTGCCAAAAACCGTTATGCCAATTCCGAAAGCCAGGTGTTGAAATCGCGCCTTCAACTTGAAGTAAAGAAGAAAGCGATTGATTTTTACACCGGTAAGCGGTTTTGGGAAGAGTAAGAGAATTGGAATTCGGAGTCTTGTTTTTTCAACAACGACAACCTGGTAACACATAGAACAACAATTAAGATTAAAAACAAAAAAATATAGCGTCATGGGAATGGACAGAGTTATTGAAAAGAAAAAAGGGCTGAGACCCAAACATTTAATTTGGATAGCAGGAGCCCTTGTCCTCGGATTTTTACTGTACAAGGTCATTTTTACACAAAGCGGATCAACATTTAGGGCTGAAAAGGAGAAACTTACAATCAGCACCGTGGAAGATGGCCAGTTTAACGACTATATCACCGTTATCGGGAATGTTGTGCCTATCACCACCATTTTTCTCGATGCCGAAGAAGGTGGAAAAGTAGAAGAAAAGCTGATTGAAGAAGGCGAAATGGTAAAAAAAGGTGATGTTATCCTTAAACTTAGGAACAACGACCTTAACCTGAGCATTATGAACAGCGAATCGAGCATGGCCTATCAAACCAACGAGTTGCGCAATACCCAGATACAAATGGAACAACAGAAAATTCAGAATAAGCAACAGTTGCTCTCGATTGATTATGAACTTACACGGCTGTTGAGAAACTATAACCAGCAAAAAACATTATTTAACGAAGGGTTGATTGCCAAAGAAGACTTTCTGAAAGCCGAAGAAGACTATCTAAAATCGAAGAAAAACCGTGAACTCATCTACTTAAAAATGGTCCAGGATTCTATCTTTCGGGAAAATCAGAAAATACAGATGGATCAAAACCTTGGCAATATGCAACTCAACCTAAAGGTGGTTCAAACGCGCAGGGAGGACCTCAATGTGAAAGCGCCGGTTGACGGGCAGCTCGGGTTGCTCGATGCCGAAATTGGCGAATCGATTAATAAAGGGCAACGGATTGGACAAATCAATATTCTCGATAACTTTAAGATTAAAGCGCTGATCGACGAACACTACATCGACCGCGTAAAACGCGAACTTCCGGCTACGCTTGACCGTAATGGCACCAATTTTAACCTGAAGGTACGCAAGGTTTACCCCGAAGTACGCAACGGACAATTTGAGATTGACATGGTTTTCGACAACCAAACACCCGATAATATCCGCACCGGGCAAACCTACCATATTAAGCTGGAGCTGGGCGAATCGGGCAAGGCTATTTTGCTGCCACGTGGCGGGTTCTTCCAAAGTACAGGCGGGCAATGGGTTTACGTGTTAAACCAGGATGGAACCGAAGCGACCAAACGTAACATCAAGATCGGGAAACAAAATCCGCAGTATTACGAAGTTCTGGAAGGGCTTAACCCTGGCGAAAAGGTGATTACTTCGGGTTACGAAATGTTTGGAACAAACGACAGGATTGTGATGAAGTAAGGAAAACAGCCTCTCCCAAAGAGAGGGAATTCGGTAAATGAGGTAAGTAATTTAGAACGAGGGTTCAGAAAATAATAGAAAATAGATATTTTTAAAATTAAACCAATTATTAATCGTGCTTTCTGAATCAATGGGCAACCTTTGATCGGAGAGCCAAAATCCTCCCCAACTTTTGGGGAGTTAGAGGGGGCTTCTATATGATACGAACGGTAAACTTAAACAAGGTATTTCGCACGGAAGAAATTGAAACCAGTGCGTTGAACAGTGTAAATCTACACGTAAAAAAAGGCGAATTTGTTGCCATCATGGGCCCTTCGGGCTGCGGAAAATCGACTTTACTAAACATTATTGGGTTGCTCGATAATCCTTCTTCAGGAGAATATTACTTCGACGGACAGGAAGTTGGCGCTTTCAAAGAACGAAACCGCACCTTATTACGAAAAGGAAACATTGGCTTCGTTTTCCAGAGTTTTAACCTGATTGACGAACTCAATGTTTATGAGAACGTTGAATTGCCCCTCATTTACCTAAAAATGAGTGCCAAAGAACGTAAAGACATGGTCGAGAAGGTTTTGGAGCGGATGAAAATCAGTCACCGCAAAAAACACTTTCCACAGCAGTTATCAGGTGGACAGCAGCAACGTGTTGCCATTGCCCGCGCCGTTGTTGCCAATCCGAAATTGATCCTCGCCGATGAGCCAACCGGTAACCTCGACTCGAAAAACGGGATTGAAGTAATGAGCCTGCTTACCGATCTGAACAGGGAAGGTACCACCATTGTAATGGTTACCCACTCGTTGCGCGACTCGGAATATGCCCATCGCGTAGTGAACCTCTTCGACGGCCAGATTATTACCGAAGAAGTGAAGAAACAATTTATAGAAACATTCTAAACGGACAGAAAACAAGCCGCCAATGTTCAGAGAAACTTTTATTTCAGCATATCGAAGCCTAAAAAAAAACAAATCGCATTCGCTGCTGAATACGATTGGGCTTACCCTTGGAATAACCTCGTGCCTGATGATCTTTTTGGTTATCAGGCATGAACTTAGTTATGATACTTTTCATTCCAGGGCCGACAAAATCTATCGAATAACAACCAGCATTCAAGGGGAAAGCACCGATTACTTTCCTGGTGCCGCATACCCGGTAGGAGAAACAGCAAAAGAAGAGTTCCCTGAATTCGAAAAACTCGCGACTATTTATTTCGAGACCGATGGCATATTAAAGGCCAACAACCAAATTTACAAAGAAAGAGGCATTGCGTATATCCCGCCGGAATTCTTCGATATTTTCAGTTTCGACTGGCTGGCGGGCAATCCACAGCAGGCCCTGGCGGCGCCCGGCTCGATGGTTTTAACCGAATCGCTGGCCCGCAGCTACTTTGGCATTCATCAATCGGGCGATTTATCCTCCGTGTTGGGCAAAGTTATCCGCTTAAATAACCAGGCCGATTTTACTGTTGCCGGTGTAACCAACGATTTTCCCCGGAATACCGATCTTCCGTTTAGAGTCATGCTTTCGTTGTCAACACTTAAGCCATCAGAACGCCGCGAGATGACCGACTGGATTACACTAAACTCATCGGTAAGTCATTTTGTATTGCTGAAAAACGGAGCAGACCCGGCAAAAATTGATGCACGTTTTCCCGATTTTCTGAAAAGACACATGACTGTCGATGAATCTTCCCGGAGATCACTTCAATTGCAAGCCCTCAACCAAATTCATTTCGACGACCGCTATGGGAACTACAACAATCGGACGGTTACCCGCAACACCATACTGATGCTGTCGTTGATCGGTATTTTTCTTTTAATGACCGCCAGTATCAACTTTGTTAATCTGGCAACAGCTCAATCGGCCAAACGCTCAAAAGAGGTGGGAGTCAGGAAAGTACTGGGTGCAGGAAAAGCCGAACTTATCCGCAAATTTATGGGAGAAGCTTTTCTTGTTACAATTGCTTCATTGTTCGTTTCGTTTGTCATTGCGCTGATTTTTTTCCCATCAATTTCGGGCTTGCTTGGCTTACATTATAACCCGAAATGGATAGCCGATCCGCTTATTCCGGTTTTCTTTGTTGTAATAGCCCTTGTAGTAAGCACCTTGTCGGGTTTGTATCCTGCGCTTATCATGTCGGGTTTTCAGCCTATACTGGCCATGAAGAGTAAAACGAGCAATTCGGCTAAATCGGGAGGTTTTTCGTTGCGTCGCGGGCTCATCATCTTCCAGTTTGTTTTGTCACAAGTACTTATTATTGGAACAGTTGTTGTGGCCAAACAGCTAAACTTATTTCAGAACCAACCTCTTGGGTTCGATAAGGATGCCATAGTTACCATTGAGCTTCCTTCAAAAGAAATACAACAGAAACAATCGTTACGCAATCAACTGCTTGATATACCAGGAGTTCAGTCGGTGAGTTTAAATCAGAACAATCCTTCGAGCGATGGAAACTGGGTGGGTGTGTTCAACTTTTCGGGATCGGGAATAAAACCCGACATGAACATTGTTATGCGACCGGCCGACCCATCGTACATAAAAACATACGGTTTAACTTTATTGGCAGGTCGCGACCTGAATGAAAACGACACCCGCCGCACAGCAGTGATTGTCAATGAAAATGTATTGAAAATTATGAATATCGCCAGCCCTCAGGATGCAATAGGCAAAACCATTTCGTTGTTTGGCGACAATACAGTTATTGTTGGTGTTGTTAAGGACTTTCATGCATTGACACTTTACGAGCCTATTCAACCGGTTTTGATTTACAACGACTCCAAAGGAGCCCGGTTAGCAGCCGTAAAAATTAGCTCGACGGACATTAAAAGTACAATCGCAAAAATAGAATCGATTTTTAAGTCAAGTTTCCCTGAAAGTGTTTTCGAATATCGCTTTCTCGACGATGCCATTGCTTCATTTTACGAAGAAGAGAAAAAGCTGTCTCATATTTTCACCGTTTTCTCCGGAATTGCGATCCTGATTGGATGTCTTGGGCTTTTCGGACTCATTTCGTTTATTGCCATGCAACGAACTAAAGAAATAGGAATCAGAAAGGTAAATGGCGCCCGGCTATCCGAAGTTTTAGCCTTGCTTAATAAAGATTTTGTGCTTTGGATTGCCATCGCCTTTGTTATTGCTTGCCCTGTTGCCTGGTACATTATGAATAACTGGCTACAGAAATTTGCCTACCGCACCGAATTAAGCTGGTGGATTTTTGCACTCGCCGGAATTCTGGCCTTGGGAATAGCGCTTTTGACTGTCAGCTGGCAAAGCTGGAAAGCCGCTACGCGAAATCCAGTGGAAGCGCTCCGATACGAATAGACGGATACGAATAATCAGGGCTTCACCTAGAGTGAAACCCTGACTAAAGAAAAGCAGAAACATTAAAATTTAAAAGCCATGATGAATTACCAGATTCGACTAATATTCAGGAATTTCAGGAGAAACCGCAGTTCGTTTTTTATCAATCTGATTGGTTTAGCCACTGGCTTTGCTTGTGCTATCCTGATTTTCCTGTGGGTAGCAGACGAGATGAGCGTGGATAAATTTCATAAAACCGACAAGCAACTTTACCAGGTTATGGAAAACCAGGCCATGTCGCAGGGTATTTTGACCCAGGAATATACCCCGGATATGCTGGCCCGAACCCTTGCTGCCGAATTTCCAGAAATAAAATACGCTGTAGCCGTTTCTCCGGCACATATGTTCGGAAATTTTACGGTGTCGGCCGACGATAATAACCTGGTGAAAGCCGCCGGGCAATTTGCTGAGCCCAATTTTTTCAAGGCTTTTTCATTCAACCTGCTGCAAGGTAATCCGGAACAGGTACTTAGCGATAATAACGCTGTGGTTATTTCCCGGAAATTAGCCTTGTCGCTGTTTAAAACGACTGAAAATGTGATTGGAAAAACATTTCAGTGGCAGTTTTTTAACATCAAGAAAAATGCAGTAGTATCCGGGATTTTTGAAGGAACTCCGGCCAATTCAACTGCTCAGTTTGATTTTGTGCTGACCTACGACGCCTGGATTAATCTATCGGAAGCTGTTGGGCGGAGAATTCATTGGGGAAACCACGCCCCGCAAACCTTTATTGTGTTAAACGAAGGCACCGATGTAAAAAAACTGAACCGCGAAATCTCAGGTTTTCTGAAAGCCAAAAGCGGCACGAATATCAGCCTGTTTGCAGTTCCCTATTCGCAGCGGTATTTACACGGCGACTACACCAATGGAGTTGAATCCGGGGGACGCATCGAATACGTCCGTTTGTTTTCGTTAATCGCCATTTTTATATTACTCATTGCCGGAATCAATTTCATCAATCTCGCTACGGCCAAAGCTTCCAAACGATTCAGGGAAATTGGCGTCCGAAAGGTTGTTGGTAGCGGTCGAAAGGCGCTCATCGTTCAATTTACCGGCGAAGCCATCATTCTAACATTCATGGCAATGGTTATTTCCCTGCTCTTGGTTTGGTTGTTCATGCCACAATTTAACCTGATAACCGGCAAGCAACTTCACCTGATCTTAAACGTCGGCTTCCTTTTACCCATCGTTGGCATTTGTTTGTTAACAGGCATTTTAACCGGACTTTACCCGGCGCTCTATCTTTCGGGTTTTAATCCATTATCTATTCTGAAAGGCAAACCCAGCCGCTCTTCAGGAGAAATTTGGGCTCGCAAGGGACTGGTTGTCTTTCAATTCGGAATTTCAGTCGTCCTCATCGCTTCAATGATTGTGGTTTACAGGCAGGTTCAATTTATCCACAACAAAAACCTGGGTTATCAAAAAGACCATGTCATTTATTTCGCCAAAGAAGGAAATGTAGCACAAAAACTTCCAACGTTCGTGGCCGAAGCCGAAAAAATTCCAGGGGTAGCCAATGTTTCGGATCTTTCGTCGAGCCTGGTCGGCAGTCCGTCCTCAACCTATGGCATGAACTGGGAAGGGAAAGACCCGCAGGCTAACATTAATTTTGAAGTGATGCGGGCTGACGTTAAGCTGATTGAAACCCTCAACATTGAATTAGCTGATGGACGTAGTTTTTCGGATAAATTTAGCGACGAAAACGGCAAACTAATTGTGAACCAGGCTGCCGTTGATGTTATGGGACTTAAAAACCCCATTGGGCAAATCGTGAATTACAACGGCAAACAAAAACAAATTATTGGTGTGGTAAAAAACTTCCATTTCCAATCGCTTCGCGAAAAAGTTAATCCTCTGGCAATCATCTACGATCCGCCACAAACAATGACTGTAATGATTAAACTAAAAGCCGGACAAGAACAGAAAGCCATCGCTGAATTGAAAAGCCTGTATGCACGGTTCAATCCCGGATTTCCATTCGATTACCAGTTTCTGGATACAGCCTACCAAAAATTGTACGAAGCCGAAGAACGTGTTTCGGCTTTATCCAGATATTTCGCCGGAATTGGCATTCTCATTTCCTGTTTGGGTTTATTCGGGCTTGCTGCATACGCTTCAGAACAACGGCTGAAAGAAGTCGGCATCCGGAAAGTAAATGGCGCGCAAATCGCGGAGGTTATGGTTTTGCTGAATAAAGACTTTGTGAAATGGGTAGCTCTTGCATTTGCCATCGCCACGCCCATTGCCTGGTATATGATGAACCGCTGGCTCGAAAGCTTTGCCTACCGAACCACACTAAGCTGGTGGATTTTTGCCCTCTCAGGAGTCCTGGCACTGGGGATTGCCTTGCTAACCGTAAGTTGGCAAAGTTGGAAAGCTGCAACGCGAAATCCGGTGGAGGCACTCCGCTACGAGTAGTCAGAGCTTCACTTGAAGTGAAACCCTGACTATATAAGTGTGGATGGAAGCACTCAGGTACGAATAAAATACCGGTATTTCGATGAAAATAAAAGTTATAAACATTTAAAACAAAAATTATGATCAAATCATTTCTTAGATTTTATTTGCGGAGCCTCCTTAAAAACAAAAGAAGCACCGTTATCAATATTTTCGGATTGGTCGTAAGCCTTACCTGCGCCATCGTTATTTACCAAAAAATAGCTTACGAAACAGGATTTGATCGTTTCCAGACGAACTACGACTCCACCTATCGCATTGTGCGTCAAACTAAAGGACTAGGCTTGAATTTAAAAGAAGGAGAACTGGAATATGCCACCGGCGTTTTCGGAGGAATGCCATCTGCCATAAAAAGTGAAATTCCGGAATTGAAAGAGGTTGTTCCGGTGTTTCCACAAAATGGAATGCAAGTGATCCCGGTTAGCGAAGCCAACAATGTTAAAAGCCAAAAATTTACCATCGATAAAGCTGTACTTACCGCGCCCGGTTACTTTAACATTTTTGACTATTCCCGTACCGCATTTAAGTGGCTAAATGGTTCCCCTGAATCTCTGAAGGAGCCTTTTTCGGCAGTGCTTACCCAAGAGTTAGCCTCAAAGCTTTTCGGCAATGAAAGCCCGATCGGAAAATCATTCCAATTTGAAAAGCTGACTTTCAAAGTTACCGGGCTGGTCTCTCAGATGCCCGAAAATACCGACTTCCCTTTCGAACTCTTCATCTCGTACAGTTCATTGGAAAAAGTAAATCCAAATTCTTCGAAAAACTGGGGCGGACTCGGGAGCCTCGAATGCTATGTGATGCTCAACCCTTCCCAAACGGAAATTGTGGAGCAAAAAATAAAAGCAGTTTATGCACAACACGGTAGCAAAGAGGAAGTAGAGAACCGGATTTTCAAACTTCAACCACTAAAAGACATTCACAGCGACACACGCTATTCGAACTTCAATAACCGGGTGGTTGGTACCAACACACTTATTACGCTTGGCATAATTGGCTTGTTTTTGCTGATTATGGCTTGTGCGAATTACGCGAACCTTTCCCTGGCACGATCAAATTACTGGACCCGTTCCATTGGCATACGCAAAACGTTGGGCGGAAAACGCTGGCATATTTTTGCACAGTTTTTTTGCGAATCGATGCTTTTAACAACCGTTTCGTCATTCATAGCACTTTTGCTAAGCTTCGCCGCCATAAAAAGCTTTTCAAACCTGATCGCGATACCGGCAAATTTCTCACTTAGTTACAGTTCCGTTTTTATCGTCGGTTTCATTTTACTGCTTTTTATCGTGAGTTTGCTCAATAGCAGCTACCCATCGCTGGTGATGTCGGCGTCGCGCCCTGTTGATCTTCTTCAGAACAAACATACCGTTTCGGCCAAAGGAATCAGCGTTTTTACCAAAAGTATGGTGATCGTTCAATTTTCGATTTCCCTGCTTTTAATTATCGGGACCATCACGATTTTTCATCAATACCGCTACCTTACAAACTCGGATATGGGATTCGACAAGGAAGCCATCTTCACGGTTCCGATTCCACAAAACGACCGCACACTAACAAACCGTTTCAAGACAGCCTTGCTCGAAAATCCGGCGATCAAGAGTGTAAGTTTCAGCAATACAAGCCCGGCGCAATCAGGCAACTGGACCGGCATTTCGGCCTTTAAAAATGGACATGAAACCTCGGTGGTTACCCAAGTCGTAACGATTGATACTTCATTTGTAAAAACCTACGGCTTGAAATTGGTGGCCGGCAATAATTTTAGCGAAGCAGATAGCTCAAATCATATTCTGGTGAATGAAGAACTGGCTCGTCAGCTTAATTTCAAAACTGCAGAAGATGCTGTAGGAAAAGAAGTTATTTTGTACAACGATCCCAATTCGAGAAGGTTTATTGCCGGAGTGGTGAAAGATTATCACTACGATAGTTTTTACAACAAAATCAGGCCGACATTCCTGATTCCGGATTCAAACCGTCCGCAAATTGCTGGTATTAAACTGGCAGATAATAGTACTATTTCTCATTTCGATCAACTTCAGCAGGCACTTGCTTTCACCGAAAAAACCTGGAAATCAGTTTATAAAGAGGAAATCTACAGTTATCAGTTCATTGACGATCTGATTCGGAGCAATTATGTGAATGAGAAAAATACATCGATGATGATCAGCATTTTTGCGTTGATTACCATTTTCATAGCCTGCCTCGGTATCTTCGGACTGGCTTTGTATTCCAGTCAGCAACGCTCGAAAGAAATCGGCATCCGAAAAATTAACGGCGCCAAAATATCGGAAGTGATGACCATGCTTAATAAAGATTTTGTGAAATGGGTTGTCATTGCTTTTTTCATTGCAACACCTGTCGGATATTTTATACTTGATGAATGGCTCGAAAACTTTGCCTACAAAACCACGCTAAGCTGGTGGATTTTTGCACTAGCCGGTTTCTTGGCATTGGGCATTGCGCTGCTTACCGTTAGCTGGCAAAGCTGGAAAGCCGCCACAAGGAACCCCGTGGAAGCATTACGTTATGAATAATGACTTAAATACTTAAATTATGAATTTAATTAATTTGAAACTCATATTCAGGAACCTCTGGAAAGACAAAACAACATCTGCAATCAACATCATTGGTTTTGCATTTAGTATAAGTATTTGCTTAATCATTGCAGTTTACGTTCTGCACGAAACCAGTTATGATAAATTCCACGAGAATTACGATAAAATCTATCGTGTAATTAATGCTGAAAAAGATCAGGCGCAGGTTGATTACACCATTAAAGACGAAATTTTAAAAAAGATACCTGAAGTTGAAAATTACTGCCACCTGTTACTTCGTGAAAACAATGCGCCAATCCAATATAAAAAACAGATTGTCAGCGTAAATTATACAGCTTCGGTAGATAATAACTTTTTTGAAATATTTTCATTTCCGCTACTTTACGGAAATCCTAAAGCACCGTTTGATGATAACAATAACTCATTAGCAATATCTGAAAGTTTGTCCCGGAAATTATTTGGGAACCAAAATCCGGTTGGTGAGAAAGTATTTGTATTTAATCAAAATGAATATACTATTTCTGCTGTATTTAAAGATTTTCCCGAAAGATCGAGCATCAATGCAGATATAATCAGGAATGAAACCCATGAAGTAAGCAAGAATTCTGAAAGTCATTGTGAGAATGGGAAATGTGAATACAAAAGAAATATTTTTCTGACCATCAAAAATAATGCTGATATCAATATTGTATCTGAAAAGGTAAACGCTCAATTGGCGTTAGAAGATAAGTTCCTGAAAAAAGTGAGATTACAGCCTTTTGGTGATATTTATTTGCATAACAACACTCACAACAATTCATTAAAAGAAGGCAATTTTAAACTCATAAAATTATTATCTGCTATTGCCTTAATAACACTTTTACTTGCCAGTATCAATTACATAAACCTGAGTATTGCTCAATATAAAAAACGCATAAAAGAGGTCGGGTTACGGAAAACAATTGGTGCATCACAAGGAATACTTATCCTGTCTTTTCTTGCTGATTCAGTTGTTGTTACTGTCATATCTATATTCCTGGCTTTTACTATTACCGGTTTTGGATTACCATTTTTTAGTTCCATCTTCAACTTACACTTAAATCTTTTTGAACTGATTAAACCGATATATTTAATTATGATGGGGTTGTTTATCTTGTTTTTGGGAATAGTAAACGGACTCTTCCCTGCCATTATAATTACATCGTTTAACCCGATTCATCTTTTTCAGAAAAGATTAGGGAAAATTGGCGATAACAACGTGCTGAAAAACGTGTTGACAACTTTTCAGTTTACGGTTTCTGTTGTTCTTATCATTTGTGTGATTACCATTTTCAAACAGCTTTCCTTTGTCAAACATGTGGATTTGGGGTTTAAGGACAGCTATCTGCTAAAATTAACAACATATCGTGTTACTAATCTTGACATACTGAAAGAAGAATTGCTTCAAAGCCCGTATATAACTAGTGCGGGATATTCGTCCGGTATCCCGGGCGAAATTAATTGGGGAAAAGATGCAGGACTTGACGCGAAAGATTATGATCGAAGCGTTTCTGTTATCGGGGCCGATGAGAATATTATTAAAACTTTTGATTTTGAAATTCTCGCAGGAAGAGACTTTTTAAGCACTGAAAGAGAAAGAGTATGCTTAATCAATGAAACTGCTATGAAAAAATTCGGTTGGAACAGTTGGCAGGACAAGCGTTTTGGAAGAGGAGAAAAAAGCGACGGATTACAGGTTGTTGGAGTAATAAAGGATTTTCATTTTGGCTCAATGTATGATGAAATAGAACCAATCGTTGTTTCATTTGATGACCATCAAAAAAGCTTTTTAACGGTAAAGCTGCAAGGAAGTAATGTTGCAGAAACGATGGATTATATTAAAGAAACCTGGAATAAGATTGAACCTAACGTTCCGATAAATTATGCGTTTTACGACACGTGGTTCGACTCAATGTATAAAAAAGAAGACCAGCTTGCCAAAATGGTCTCAGTCTTTGCCATTCTTGCCATTGTCATTTCCTGTCTGGGAATATTCGGGCAGGCAATATTAAACACGTCAAACCGGATTAAAGAAATCGGGATAAGAAAGGTAAACGGAGCCGAATCGAAAGAAATATTAAGCCTTATAAACAGGACGTTTCTTCGTTGGGTGTTGCTGTCATTGTTTATTGCAATTCCCGTTGGATCGGTAATTATTTCTAAATGGCTCGAAAGCTTTGCCTACCGAACCACACTAAGCTGGTGGATTTTTGCCCTTTCCGGAATTCTGGCTTTGGGAATAGCGTTGCTCACGGTGAGTTGGCAAAGTTGGCGGGCGGCCACGAGAAACCCGGTGGAAGCGCTGAGGTATGAATAACAATGCTAGTCAGGGCTTCACTTGAAGTGAAACCCTGACTATATAAGTGAGGGCCCTGAAAGTTTCTAAAACCTTCAGGATTGGTTTACTGAAAAAACTGATAAATAAAATACAATGGGAAATCATTTTAAAATTTATCTTAATCATCTTAAAAAGAATAAGATATACACCTTCGTAACTATCTTCGGATTTGCAGTCTCGCTCATGTTCGTCTTTTTGCTGAGCATATACATCAAGCAGGAATTGTCGGTAGATCAGTTTCATGACAACAAAGACCGCATTTACCGGCTTAGCCGCGACAACGGGTCTGCCTTTGGGCCAATGATAGCCGAAACACTTAAAAATCAATATCCCGAAATTGAAACATTTACCCGAATATATGAAAATGGCGGGAATGCAAAATTCAGGGGAAATGAGCTTACCCGGTTCAGATACATGCTGGCCGACTCGTCGTTTTTCTCCATGTTTTCGTTTAAGCTGAAGGAAGGGAACGCAACGCAGGTGTTGGCCACCAGGAATTCGGCTGTATTAAGCGAATCGTTTGCCCGGGAAATGTATGGGAGCGAAAGTCCTGTTGGCAAATCATTCACGATGAATAAGCTCGACTTCCTGGTTACCGGCATTGCTCAGGATTTCCCTGAAAATACTCATTTCAATAAATTCGATGCCATTCTGAATTTCAGGGCTCTGGCCGATATTTGGGGATGGAAAGAGCTGCTCACCTCAAACAGCAACAGCTCATTTGGACTTTACCTGATGTCAAAACCCGGAACCGATTTACCATCGAAAACAGCCCAGATTCTGGCACAATTCAAAAAAGATTATTGGCTTTATACCGAAAATTTTGCAAAAAAACTGACACTGGAACCGCTCACCGATGTATATTTTGCCAAAGAATCGTCGCCGGCGATCAGGCAAAACAGCCGGGTAGCCATTTTCCTGTTCGGAGGAATAGCTATCCTCATTCTTGTCATTGCTATCATCAACTACATTAATCTGACTGTAGCTCAGGCTGGTTTCCGAAGCAAGGAAACTGCCATCAAAAAACTAATGGGCGGATCGAAAAGTATGTTGTTGCGCCAGCACATCAGCGAATCGGTAGCGCTAAGCTTTTTTGCTACAATCATAGCAATTGCCCTGGCTTTTTTGGCTGAGCCATTTTTTAATGCCCAAATGGATTGTCAGCTAAACCTCAAATCGCAGATCAATATTGCCCTCCTGATCCAAATCGTAGGCATAGTTATCGCTATTGGCTTTGTTTCAGGAATTATTCCGGCATTGGTTGTCAACAAACTGAACCCGGTTGAAGTAGTAAAAGGCAATGTTCTCCGTACCAGTAAAAAAGGATATACCAAAGCGCTTATCGCTTTTCAGTATGGGATAGCCATCGTTTTGCTGGTTTGTACCTGGACCATTGCACGCCAGTCGCGGTTTTTACAAAACTACGACCTGGGCTACAACCGCGACAATATATTCTGGATGGAAAATACGGTTGAAGCTTCGCAAAAAGATGCCTTTCGGAATGTGATGAAAGCCATTCCGGGTGTTACCGAGGTTTCGTTTTGCCGCGGAACCCCAATCGATGGTGGCAACAACCAATCGTTCAACTACAAAGAGAAACCTGTCAGTTTTCAGGAGTTTGTTGTTGACAGCGCTTATTTTGGGTTATTAGGTATGAAGGTAGAAGGCACCGGCTCAGCCTACAGTAAAAATGGTGTATGGATTAATAAAGCCGCTATTCAGCAATTGGAACTGGAGAACAAACCTGTTACTGTGCCATTTTATAAAGATAATTTACCAGTGTTGGGAGTAATGAAGGATTTTAATTTCAGATCGTTGCGCACGAAAGTTGGTCCGCTCATTATCAGGCAACTCCAGCCTAACGATGATGCCTGGAAAATTCTTGTGAAACTCGACGGCACTAACCTGTTACAAACAGTCGACAAAATTAAGAAAGCACAGGCATCGTTTACCGGCGGCATCCCAATGGATTCGGGTTTTATCGACAACGAAGTGAACCAATGGTACATTCGCGAAGTAAAACAATCGCGACTAATCGGGGCTTTCACTATTCTATCCATCATCATTTCGTCGATGGGAATCTTCGCCATGTCGCTTTACTTTATTCAGCAAAAAGTAAAAGAGATTGGCATCCGCAAGGTGAATGGCGCTAAAATTTCTGAAGTAATGATCATGCTTAACCGCGACTTCGTGAAATGGGTGGCCATCGCCTTTGTAATTGCCACGCCCCTTGCATATTTAGCCATGAATAAATGGCTCGAAAACTTTGCCTACAAAACCACGCTGAGTTGGTGGATTTTTGCACTGGCAGGCTTGGTGGCTTTGGGCATCGCGCTGTTAACAGTGAGTTGGCAAAGCTGGCGTGCGGCCACCCGAAACCCGGTGGAGGCGTTGCGGTATGAATAACAATGAGAGTCAGGTCTTCACTTGAAGTGAAACCCTGACTAAATAAGTGTGGATGGAAGCGCTGAGGTACGAATAAAATATTTGACCCTCAAGGTTTTTAAAACCTTGAGGGTTTGAATGCAGAAATCAGAAGAATCAAAATAGAACAAGATGAAGACCATGATTAAACAGGCAATTCGCAGGCTGTTCCGCAAAGGTGAATATTCTGCTACAAGAATAATAACCCTGACAGTCGGACTGGCATTTGGCATTTTACTGTTGTCGGAAGTACTGTATTACTACAGTTTCGACAGTTTTTATCCCGATGCAGGGCGTATTTACGTGGTACACGAGAATTATAAAGCAGATCAATCGTCGAATAAATTAACAAGTTCGTCAACTGTTAGCGGCGCCATCGCCCCGGGTTTGAAGGCTGAAGTTCCAGGCGTTGAAGCTGCCACAAGGCTCAACGACATTGGCAAATCGGTCTTTTATACCGATGATAAGAAAAGCTATGAAGCGCGTTTTTCGTTAGCCGATGAATATTTGCCCGAAGTGTTTCCGCGACCAATGATCAGCGGAAACCCGGCACAAATACTGAGCAGCCCGATGACTTGCATGGTTTCTGATAAAATTGCAGCAGAAATTGGCGGCGATGTAACAGGCAAAATTATTGAACTAAAAGAATATCCGGGGAAAAAACTCACCATTGGCGGGGTTTTTAAAGCTTTGCCCGAAAATACAAACTACGAATATGATGTGCTGATTTCGATGGTTTCCACCAACCAGTTTTTTTCATGGGATGGTTCGATGAACTGGCTGGGAAACGACCGCTATTATGCAGTTGTAAAGCTGGCGCCGGGAGTAAACCCGGAAAGCCTGGCCCCGGCAGTGAGAAAAATGCAGGAAAAACACCAGGACATCGTTAAGCTGGAGCAGCAGCAGGGCGTGGAAATGCTCCTGAAATATACATTCGAACCAATAAAAAGACTGTATTCAAGCCGGGCTAAAGACATGATTCTGATACTTGCAACCATTGCTTTTGCCGTGTTGTTTGTCTCGCTCATGAATTACACCCTGCTCACCCTGAGCGCCCTGATAAAACGCGCCAAAAGCTCGGCTATTCATAAAACCTGTGGCGCCGAAGCCAGAAACCTTCAGCAACTTATTTTCTCGGAAACCTTTATTTTGTTCTTTATTTCACTCGCAGGGGCGTTGCTGCTTATTTGGCTTTTGAAACCATTGGCCGAAGCACAGTTGGGCCACCGACTCATTTCAGCACTAAACCCGTATGTGGTTTGGCCCCTGATTGGTTTGATCATCCTGCTGATTGCTTTAACCAGCTATCTGCCGGGGCGTTTTTTCTCGCGAATCCCCGTCGCTGCCGCATTCCGCAGTTATCAGCAAAAAAGGAACAAATGGAAACTGGCACTGCTTTCTCTTCAATTTATGGGCGCTTCATTTATTCTTACCATGCTGGTAATTGTAGCCATGCAATATAACAGCGTAATATCTGCCGATCATGGATACAACACCCGAGGCGTTTACTTTGGGTCGGCCAGTGGAATGGAAGCAGGCAAAATTTCTACGGTAATGAATGAGATACGTTCAATCCCTGGCGTCGAAAACGTAGGGCTGGGCTGTGGAGTCCCCATTGAACAACCATCAGGGAATAACATCTTTTCGCCTGACCAAAAAAAGGAACTGTTTAATATCGCCGATTTATATTTTATTGATGAAAATTACATGTCAATTCTGAACATCCCGATGACAAAAGGTGAAAATTTTTCGCCACAAAACTCAGCATCCAACGATATGATTATCAGCGAAAAAGGCGCAGAAAAATTAAAAATATTCAATGGCTGGAAAAATGTGGTCGGTGAGCAGGTTGAAGTCAGTGAACACGGTTCGGCCACTATTCGCGGGATATTTCCCGATTTCATCATCCAAACGATTACCAAACCCGACTTGCGGCCTTCGGTTTTCTTTTACTATCCCCGTGAGAAATTTGAGCAGTTAAAAGCCGAGCATCCATCATTCTCGTTTTACATTTTGGTGAAAACTGCTGAAAAGGCCGAATCGGGAATGTTGGCCAGGTTAACAGGGGTTTTTAACAAGTTTTTGCCTCACCAGGATGCTGTTGTCAAAAGCCTTGAGGCAGAACAAAAACACAGCTACCAGGCGGAGCAGGGTTTTCGTAATGCCATGATGGCCGGGAATACAATTATCCTTTTGATCACGGTAATGGGACTGCTGGGTTATACGGGCAACGAAGCTGCCCGCCGACGGAAAGAACTGGCAGTGAGAAGAATCAATGGCGCCACACTCTCCGACATTTTGCGGATTTTTATTACCGAACTCGAATACGTTGCTGTTCCGGCAGTGCTTTTCGGGCTGGCAGGCGCCTGGTTTACCGCTGGTTTGTGGATGCAGAATTTTGCAGTTAAGTTACCTTTGCACTGGAGCATATTTGCAATTTGCAGCCTGTTTATTTTGTTGCTTGTGGCTTTTACTGCCGCCGTAAATTATGCCCGAACCGCCAATCACAACCCGGTCGAAGCATTGAGATATGAATAATATTTTCCAGGCCCTCGAGGTTTTTAAAATCTTGAGGGTCTTTTGGATAGTCTAATAAATATACAAACACTGTAAATTTTTTTTACAAAACTTACATGTTAAATATTTATTGAATACTGATTATCAGCTCGTTGTTATTGTGGTATGGTTCTGGTATTTGTCAATCAGCAAACAAACAGTTTTAACAAGACTCAAAACCATGATCAAGCATTTCTTTGTCAATATTCTTCGTAACATTCGCCATAACAAGGTTTTTACCCTGATAAATTATGCCAATCTTGTTATCGGGTTTGCTGTATTCATCCTGTTTAGCGCGCTGATCAGCCATGAGTTGAACTACGACAAATTCAATGCAAATTACGACAACATTTACCGCGTACAAACCCGCCAGGAAGATTCGCACCCAACCAATTTCTGTACTTATAGTCCGCCAGCTTATCGCTATCACTTAATGGCCGATTTACCAGAGGTTGACAAAGTGCTACTCATGCGCGAAGTTTCGGGTGGAGCCAATTCAGGTCAGTTTTTTACCTTGCCTGATGGTAGTCAGTTGTACGAAAAAAACGGTTACTGGAGCGAAAATACCATTTTCGATATTTTCACGATAACCATTAACGAAGGGAATAAAGCCACCGCGCTGACTGAACCAAATACCATTGCCATTTCTGAAACACTGTCGCAAAAGCTTTTTCCTGAAGGAAATGCAGTAGGAAAGCAAGTTGTAATCGCAAAAAAAGTCCCGCTCACGGTTACTGCCGTTTATGCCGATTTTCCGAAAGATTCGAACCTGAAGCCAACCTACCTGGTTTCGATGCCAACCTACGGTACATTGGGCGACAACCCGCAATACCGAGATAACTGGACCAACATCTCGTTCGACAACTATATTTTGTTGAAAAAGGGTGCCGACCCGAAACTGGTGGACGCGAAAATCAAAGATGCGTTCAAAAATGTAAAGGACTACGAAAAGAGTTTCCCGTACCTTCATCCGCTCTCGAAACTGCATATTTCGCCCAACAGCCAGCCCGATATGATCGTAGGGCTTGGTATCCTTTCGTTTGCTGCCATCCTGATCTTGATTCTTTCGAGCGTCAATTATGTAAATCTTTCGCTGGCCAATTCAACCCAACGCTCCAAAGAAATCGGGATAAAAAAAGTGATAGGCTCGTCGAAGAAGCTGATTGCCACTCAATTCCTGACCGAAACAATTTTCCATACCCTTATTGCTACCATTCTGGGGCTTTTGGCAGCCCAGCTTTCATTTCCGTTAATCAATCATATCCTGAATAAAAATATCGACTTTATTCTTTGGGGTAACTGGCAGCTATTGACTTTTGTAGGTTTGGTAAGTTTACTGGTTGGTGTACTTTCGGGCTTATATCCTTCGCTGGTTATATCGTCGTACAACCCAATTAAAGTACTGAAAGGCAAATTATTCAGCGGAAACACCAACTCTATCAGTATAAAGAAAGTACTGGTTGCTACCCAATTCTCGATCTCGCTGTTTATGCTGATTGTTAGTTTCATACTCTTTAACCATGTCGATTTTATTCTGAATAAAGATTTAGGCTTCGCCAGCAAAAGCATTCTTTATACCGAAATAAATGTAAGTGATAAAATACCGTTCGAGACTGTTAAAACGGCAATGCTCCAACATCCTGAAATTGAAGACATATCGTTTTCGAGCACCATACCGTTTGTTGGGAATATTGGAGGCTATGTGACCTGGGAAGGAGCTGCCCCGAACGAAAAAGAGATGATCAGCCGCAATTATGTGAGTTATGATTTTATCCCAACTTATAACCTGAAAATGGCCTATGGGCGCAACTTCTCGAAGGATTATCCGGCTGACAACCAGTCTTGCATCATCAACGAAACAGCATTTCGAATTTTTGGATGGAGCGACCCGATTGGGAAAAGGGTTACTATGTACGGAAAGTCGTATCCTGTGATTGGGGTTGTTAAAGATTTTCATCCATTTTCGGTACACAACCCAATTCCAACCTACATCATGTTCCTGAATAATAATGAGATCGCCGGATCGACTCTGCTAACCGTGCGGTTCACCGGCGACGAGCAAAAGGCCAAGCAGATAGTAACCGGCGTACTTGGAAACATTTTTCCCAAAGATCCATTCGAATTTAAGGATTTTGGTGTGGCATTTTATCTCGATTTTGCCATTTCCTTCTGGCAAACCATGAAGCGTATGTTTATGTTTTTTGCAGTTATTACGCTGGTTATTTCAACTATTGGCTTATTCGGATTGATTTTATTCACCATAAAACGCCGCACAAAAGAGATTGGCGTGCGTAAAGTGCTCGGAAGCTCGGTGCAGTCAATTTACTGGCAACTGTCGAACGAAGTGATTGCCATGCTTGGATTTGCTATATTATTTGGTTGTCCGGCAGCAATATACATCTACAAAGCTATGCCAGGAGCTTATAAAGAGCCGTTGTCAGTTATGGTATTTATCGTTTCAGTAGCGCTTGTTGCCATTATCGCCTTGCTTACAATCAGTTATCATGTCGTAAAAATAGCTGTCAGCAACCCGGTTGAAGCGTTGAGATACGAATAAAGAAGGAAGCCCCTCCTAACCTCCCCGATGGGAAGGAACAAAAAGGCAGAAGATAAAATGAGTGAACGAAAAAGTATGCACTGTTCCAAAAATCTCCCCTTAGGGGAAATTTAGAGGGACTTTAATATAACAATAAACAACAACCATGAATACAACTACTTTTAAAGAAATAATCAGATGGGCCAACAGAAACCGGACTACCACTCTGTTGAGCATCAGTGGAATGGCCATTGGGATTACCGTTGCCCTGCTTATCGGCCTTTGGAGCCTGAATGAATTTAGCTACGATAAATTTCATGCCGATGCCGACCAGATTTATCGTATTTGCCGCCAGGGATACATCAACAACGAATCGACGCTGCTTGGCTCCGAATTCGGACCTGTTGCCCCAACTGCTAAAGAGCAAATTCCGGCAATCGAAGATTATTGCAGGGTTATCAACAACGAACGCCAGTCGCTGAAAATAAACGGGACATCAACCTACGAAGACCGGATAGCTACAGTTGATGAAAATTTCTTTAAATTCTTTTCATTTAAACTCGAAAACGGGAACCCGGCAGCGAGCCTTGATGCGCCCGACAAGATTGTGATAAGCAACTCGTTGGCCGGCAAATATTTCAGGGGCGAAAACCCAATAGGACAGACCATCGAAATATTTGGTAAACGATTGCAGGTGAGCGCAATAATGCAAAATATGCCTGAAAATTCGCACCTGAAATTCGATATTATTATCCCGATGAAAGCATTGCCCTGGTTCTACGATGGGCAATGGGGGAGAAACGATATGTATATCAATTACCTGCGAGTTAAAAAAGGGTCGGATACAGGAGCTATTGCTAAGAACATAACCGCAATTACTTACAAAAACTTCCCGGTTTACGAGAAATTTAAAATCAGTCATTTTCTGCAACCATTAAAAGAAATTCATTTTTCGTCAGGGTTCAGGTTCGACTATGTTATCACCAGCGACCGACGCATTGTCTTTATATTCATATCATTAGCAGTACTCATACTTCTTATTGCCAGTTTCAATTTCATCAACTTATTTATTTCAACTTCATTCCTGAGGGCAAAGTCGATTGGCGTAAAAAAAATAAACGGCAGTTCAATGACCAGCTTATTTGTTTCGTCGTATATCGAAACAGCGCTCTATATCCTGGTTTCAACCGCAATCGCCTTTGTGCTTGCGGGTATTTTGCTTCCGGCATTTAACCAGATTGCAGGCACTCACTTAACCATCAACTTCAGTAATCCGCAGGTTTACTTGTTTACAACGGCATTGCTTCTCTCAACTATTTTAATTGCCGGAACAGTGCCTGTGTTATACATTCTCCGCTTTAATCCCGAAGCAATCATTCGCAACCGGTTCAATTCAGGAGGGGTTACCATACTGCAAAGAGCACTGGTAATCAGTCAGTTTGCAGCATCGATTATCCTGATTAGTTCGGCAGGCATTATTCAGAAGCAAATTTCATACGTGAAAAATAAAGATTTGGGATTCAGCAAAGAACACATTATTTATTTCTACGCCAACAACATGGCCGATAAATACAATGCCATAAGAGAAGAATTGATGGCCAACGCCAATATTCTGGATGTCACAACCAAAAACTGTCTTCCTTACGAGTGGAATAACGGAAATAATATATCAGCGCTCGACAACCCGGCGAAAGATCTGATTATGGAAGTTTGTTCGGTAGGCTTTAATTACACCGACATGATGAAAATTCCGCTCGTTGATGGTAAAAATCCGTTTGTTTCGGGCGAACCTCAAACACAGGAATGCCTGCTCAACGAAAAAGCAGTAGCAAATCTGGAATTGAAGAACCCGATTGGAAAACAAATAAAAAGAGGAAATGAAATTTATACAATTGCCGGAATTGTAAAGGATGTGAACACCAAAACACTTCATCTGCAAATCGATCCGCAAGTGTATATCCAGCTGAAAAAAGTTGAAGGCTACTACCCAATTATGATTAAAGCTAACAATCAGGTTGAGAGCGTTATAAAAACATTATCAGGCATTTGGGCTAAAAATAATCCAGATGTTCCTTTCGAGTACTTTTTCCTCGACGAGGCATACGATAAACTTTATAAAACCGAGGAAACTGCGTCGAAAATCATTTCGGCAGGAATGCTGATCGCTTTATTTCTGGCGTTTATGGGATTGTATGCCATTTCGCATTACGCTACCGAACGCCGTGTTAAAGAAATTGGTATCCGGAAAGTAAATGGCGCACGTATTTCGGAAGTATTGCTCCTGCTAAACCGCGACTTTGTTCGCTGGATATTGGTAGCTATCGCCCTGGCAACGCCAATAACCTGGTATGTGTTATATAAATGGCTGGCCAATTTCGCCTACAAAACAACGCTGAGCTGGTGGATTTTTGCGCTTTCGGGTTTAATGGCTCTGGGCGTAACCGTTTTAACCGTTAGCTGGCAAAGCTGGAGAGCCGCCACGCGAAATCCGGTTGAAGCGCTGAGGTATGAATAAAAAAGATAACCTCTTTCGCCCCCTCCGAAGGGAGGGAAGGAGAAAGGTAGAAGATAAAAACATTGAATGATAAAGTATGCACTGCTCCAGAGTCTCCCCTCCGGGGAGATTTAGAGGGGCCAAAACGATTTTAAAATGATACACTTAAAAAACATCGACAAGTATTACGATTCGAAATTTCAACGTTCATTCGTATTGAAAGCTGTTAACCTCGACATCAACGAAGGCGAATTTGTAAGCATTATGGGGCCAAGTGGCTCGGGTAAATCAACCTTGCTCAATATTATCGGGCTGCTCGACCAACCTTCGGCTGGCGAATATTCGCTTTACGACAAATCGGTACTCGACCTGAAAGAAAAGGTTAAAGTGGATTACCACCGCAATTTCATGGGTTTCATTTTCCAGGCTTATCACCTCATCGAGGAAATGACTGTATATGAGAATATTGAAACTCCGCTCATTTACAAAGGCGTAAAAGGGAAAGACCGTGAAGCCATGGTCGCCGATTTGCTCGACCGCTTTAACATGGTGGCCAAAAAAGACTTATTTCCGCAGCAACTATCGGGCGGACAGCAGCAGTTGGTGGGCATAGCCCGCGCCATTATTGGCAAACCCAAACTTCTGCTGGCCGACGAACCTACAGGAAACCTGCACTCTTCTCAGGGCGAAATGATTATGGAAACCCTGAAAGCCCTTCATGACGAAGGAATGACCATCATTCAGGTTACACACAACGAAAAGTTTGCCCAATACGGCACCCGCGTTATCCGATTGGAAGACGGGATTATCCGGAAAGATGGTGCCAGCAAGATCGTTTTTTCGGTATAAACTAAACTTAACCAACTAAACCTTTCCTGAATCGATTTGAAAACACTTCAGGAACACACAGAAAACGAATCATGAGAAACATTTTAAAATCGATATACCGAAATTTTAGCCGGAAACCGGTCACCAACCTGATCAATTTGGGAGGGCTTGCGCTCAGCCTAAGTTTGGTCATTGTACTGGCGGTTTACGCCTATAGTGAATTAACGACCGATCATTTTCACAAAAATGGTAATCGGGTATATCTTTATTCCGAATCGGGAAACCTGCCCCGCATTTATACGCCGGGGGTTTTGAAAGATGCCATCGACCAGAATATTCCTGAAGTAGAATCAACTTTGCGCATTGCAGGCACCTGGGAAGCACCGGTTTTTCAGGCCGAAAACCAGGAACCAATTACTTCCGATCTGCTTTTTACCGACCCTTCGTTTTTCACATTCTTCAGCTACAAAGCTGTTGAAGGAAATCCGGAAGCCGCTCTTTCTGAGCCTCTGACAGTGGTAATTACCCAATCGCTGGCCGGGAAACTCTTCGGCAAACAAAGTGCCATTGGCAAAACACTGAAACTGAATAACGAAAAAACGCTCACGGTAAAAGCGGTTATCGAAGAGCCGAAAGCCAACACCAGCTTATCGTTCAGCGCACTGACATCGATGGCAACCCGACAAATAGTAATGCCCAACGAAGCCGAGTTCAAAGTGTGGCCGTTCTGCCTGTTCCAAACCTTTGTTTTGCTGAAAGAAGGAACCAACCCGGAAGCGGTTGCACCCAAAATAGCAGCATTGTTTCCGCCCGACATGAAGGCCAAAAAATCTGAAGCGCGACTCACACCATTCAACAAGTTATATTTCACCCGGTTTTCGCTGTTCAACGCCAATTACCTGCGTTGCGGCGACCGCACCAAAGTGATGATTCTTTTGCTGGTGGCAGCTCTCGTTTTGGTTATAGCTTTGGTGAATTTTATCAATATTTCGTCGTCGCAATGGGTGGAGCGCGTGCGCCAGATCGGTACAATGAAAATTGCGGGAGCCGGTCGTTTTTCCATACTTTCGAAAGTCATTGCCGAGGCTTTCCTGTTTTTCCTGTTAGCCGTGTTTCTGGCTATGGCTTTAATCGCTCTATTTATCACTAACATTGTCAGTTACACCGGCATACACTTCAAACTGGGTTACATATTTTCTTTCCAGTTTATCGGTATTTCTGTTGTCGGAGCCTTTATTTTAAGCCTGTTATTCAGCCTGATACCTGCGCTCCAGCTTTCAAACTCGAAGGCTATTGATAACCTCAGGAAAGGAATTACCAAACCAGCAAAAAAGCAAACGTCCAGCAGTATTTTGGTAACCACTCAATTTGCCATCGCCATCGTGTTGATTGCCTTTACGATACTTATCCAGAAACAGGTTGATTTCGGAAGTTCGAATCTGGGCATCAATCAGGAGAATATTGTTGGCCTAAAACTCACGCCTGAACTTATGGCAAAAAAAGATGTGCTGAAAAAGATGATTAGCGAAAATCCAAACGTTGGTCAAATCTCTTTTGCACAATATTTTCCGGGCGAAATTATCTCGCACTGGGAAACCAAAACCACTGGTGGAAGCGAAGAAAAAACAGTGTTCTACGATACTTTTAACGCCGATGCCAATTTCTTCAAAACTGCCGGACTGGAACTCATTCAAGGCCGACTCTATTCTGGCGATATAGCTACCGATGCCAACAAAGTAGTGGTAAACGAAAGTTTTATCCGCGAAAATAAACTGCAAAATCCGCTGGGAACCAAATTCATGAGCATGAATGGAAGTGTACTGGAAATTGTGGGGATTATCAGAGATTTTCATTACCAGTCGTACAACAAACCCATTCTGCCATTGGCAATTCGCAATGAGCCCTTTTCGACTTATTGCCTGGTGAGTTTGCAAACCGGCAATTACAAAGCATTAAGCCAGTCGGTTCAGGATATTCAGGCTAAAGCCAAAAGTCTTTCGCCATCGTTCCCGGTTGAAATCAACTTTTTCGATCAGGCCGTTCAGCAGTTGTACCAATCGGAACTGCAATTCCGCCGTACGTTTTCTCTGTTTGCATTCAGTGCCATTGTAATTTGCTGCATGGGCATTTTAGCCATGTCGATGTTTGCCTGCCAGCGCCGAATTAAAGAAATCGGCATCCGCAAGGTTAACGGGGCAAAGGTTTCGGAAGTAATGACTATGCTCAACCGCGACTTTGTGAAATGGGTGTTTGTCGCATTTGTGGTTGCAACGCCGGTTTCGTGGTACATTATGCACAAATGGCTCGAAGGATTCGCCTATAAAACTGAACTCAACTGGTGGATTTTTGCATTGGCAGGAATTCTGGCCTTAGGAATAGCGCTTTTGACTGTTAGCTGGCAAAGTTGGCGGGCAGCTACTAGAAACCCGGTGGAGGCGCTGAGATATGAGTAATTTTCACCCCAAACCCCTGAAGGGGCTTTAGTTTGTGCAACAAATGAGTATAGGTGATAAAATATCGATGTTTTATAATGCCAGACCAATCATTTTTGAGAGGGCAAAAGTTATGCGTGAGAATATGACTCAAGCCGAAAAAGTTGTTTGGGAATTACTGAAAGAGAAAAAGATGGTGGGACTGCGCTTTAAAGCTCAACATCCTATTGACATATTTATCGCTGACTTTTATTGCCATGCCTTAAAACTTGTCATTGAAATTGACGGTGAGATTCATAAATCAAAAGATCAAAAAGAATATGATATTGGCCGCGAAGCAGAATTAGAACATTGGGGAATAAAAGTCATCCGGTTTACCAACGAAGAAGTTAAAAAAAACATTGAACATGTTAAGAAAGAAATCGAACATGAATGTGAAGGGCGGCGATCAGAGCTTCAAAGTCCCCTTCAGGGGATTTAGGGGTGGAACCTGTTGGCAAAGTTGGCGGGCAGCTACTAGGAACCCGGTGGAGGCGCTTAGGTACGAATAAATTTAAAACGAACATGTCATGAACAGCTTAAAATTTTATATCAGGAGCCTGTTGAGAAACAAAGTTTTTTCTACCATCACTATCGGTGGTTTTGCTGTAAGTATTGCTGTTATTATCCTGCTTACATCCTTCCTGGTTTCAGAATTCAGCTACGATAGCCATGTTAAAAACGTAGAACGCATTTACCGGGTTAAAGCATCGAAGAACGAAGCGTCAGTCCCGGAGCAATCACGCATGTTATTGTTGAACAACTTCCCCGAAATAGAAGCGGTCTCCAATTTTATGACTGGCGATGAACCGATTGTTTATAACGGAGCAAATTTTAATGCAAATGTCATCAATTCCGATGAAGGGTTGTTTTCAATTTTACCCATTGAATTTGTACTTGGCAATCCGAAGGGAGTTTTCGGCGATAAACGAAATGCGGTTATAACCGAAAACCTCTCAAAGAAAATATTTGGGAGCGGAAACCCAATTGGCAAGGTTATAAATGTTTCTCACCGGGAAGATTTGCAGGTAGTTGCGGTTGTCAAAGATTTTCCTGAAAAAAGTACGCTCTCAGGTGATTTGATTTGCTCCACAGATTTAAAACTACTCTATTCGCGTAGCGGTTCCAACAACAAATCCACCTATTTTTACAAAACGCTGGTATTGTTAAAACCGGGGGTTTCAGCAGAAAGCATAAGCAAAAAACTTACCCCTCTGATACCAAAGTTCCATGAAAAGGATGATAATGAATATTCGCTCATCCCATTTAAAAACGTTTATTTCGATACGTCTTTGAGCAATGATAATCTTACCCATGCCAATATTAAGCTGGTCCGTTTGCTCATTTGGTTAACTGTTGTATTGTTAATTCTTGCCGTTTTCAATTACATCAACCTTTCGGTAGCACACAATGGTACCCGGCTCAAAGAGTTTGGAATAAAACAAACCCTTGGTGCACGAACCCTCAATGTGTTTCTCCAGTTTATCGGCGAAGCTTTCTTTACAACATTGGCTGCCAGCTTCATCGCTTTGTTAATTGCTTATTTTATCCAGCCGATATTTGTAAAACTTTTTGGCAAAGATTTTCCCTTGTTCGGAATTTTCAGTTCTCCCGGCTTAATTATGGCAAGCATAACAACCCTTGCTTGTATTGCCATTGTTTCGGCAGCCTACCCGGCATGGGTTGCAACAAAAGTTCAGGCTAAAGATTTGTTGCAGAAAAAGGGAACTACAAAAGCCGGAGAGTTCGACTTAAGGAAATCGCTCAACATTATCCAGTTTGCGGCTTCTATTGTCATTTTGGTATCGCTGATGGTTATTACCCGGCAGGTTAAATATGCCAAAAACCTCGATTTTGGTTTCCGCACGGAACAGTTGATAAAAATACCGGTACACTGGAAAGCTGCCGATAAAATTGATGTTTTAAAAGAAAGGTTGAATTCGGTTCCGGGTGTCGAAAGTTCGTGTTTTACACATGGCACTCCTGGGGGAATATATAGCTACAGTCAGGACGATGAACTTGGCAAAGTTTCAAACATTTCGAGTGATTACAGTTTTGTTGAAACTTTCGGGTTGAAAATTCTTGAAGGCCGTAATTTTTACCAAACCGAAAAAAACAACGTGTGCCTGATTAACAAAACAGCCATGCAACAAGCTGGCTGGGATAGCTTTGAGGGGAAAAAGATGTTTGGTTCCGAAGTAGTTGGGCTTCTTGAGGATTTTCATTACGAAAACCTGTACAATAAAATCGGGGCGCTTATGATTTCCAATGTTAAAGATGTATCTCATTTTAACGTGAGAATCCGTCCTGAAAATATGGTGCAAACAATAAAAGATATTGAAAAAGGCTTCAAAGAGGTGCTACCGGGTTATGAATTTTCGTTTCAGTTTTACAACGAATATCTCGGCTCCATGTACCAGCAAGAAGAGAAAAGGGCCGATTCAATAGGGATTATTGCCATTATTGCCATCCTGATTTCCTGCATAGGACTATTCGGGTTGGTAGAGTTTTCGACGAAACGTCGGATAAAAGAAATTGGCATCCGAAAAGTAAACGGCGCCCGTGTTTTTGAAGTAATAGCCATGCTAAATGGCGACTTTATAAAATGGGTAGCCATTGCCTTTGTAATAGCCACTCCTATTGCTTACTATGCCATGAATAAATGGCTCGAAAACTTTGCTTACAAAACCAGCCTAAGCTGGTGGATTTTCGGTTTGGCAGGACTGCTGGCTCTGGGAATTGCGCTACTTACCGTAAGCTGGCAAAGTTGGAAAGCCGCTACAAGGAATCCGGTAGAGGCGTTGAGGTACGAATAAAGTCTTGAACTGTGATTATTGTGATTAACTGATAACCATGATTTTGAAAATAGAAATAATCACAGTCCATCACAGAAATCAAATGAATCAAAGTTCAGACAATGATTGGCAACGCCGAAAAGCTGCAACACGAACCCGGTTGAAGCGCTGCGGTATGAATAAATAAATTCTAAAGATCTAAAGACATGTTGAAACATTACATCAAAATAGCATTCCGGAACCTGGTCAGGCAAAAAAGACTTGCACTGATTAATATATTAGGCCTATCCATTGGGCTGGCCTGTTTCAGCTTATTTTCGCTATATACTGTGAACGAGTTTAGCTACGATCAATTTAATACCAAAGCATCGCGCATTTATCGTGTTTACGACTGGTGGTCATTCAGCGACCGCCAGGGAAGCGAACCTTCATCGGCCACACCGCTTGGCCCAGCCATGAAACAGGATTTAGCCGAGGTGGAGGATTTTGTACGCATTAATTCGGCAGGTGAAAAACTCGTTCGTACTGGGAACCAAATCAACCGTATAAAAGTATCGTTTGCCGATCCTCAGTTGTTCTCGATTTTCACATTTCCGCTTATTGCCGGAAACATTACCACGGCCCTGGAATCGCCCCGAAACATAGTACTCACCCGCGATAAAGCCATTCAGCTCTTTGGAAAAACCGATGTGGTTGGACAAACCGTGGAAATCAAAAACGGAACCCAGTTCGAACCTTTTGAGGTTGGAGCGGTGGCCGAAAATATTCCGGTCAATTCGAGCATCCGGTTCGATATTCTGGGCAATTTCGATTACATCCTGAATACAGAATATGGAAGGGCAAGTATCAACAACTGGAATATGACCATTGGTATTTCGGTGTACGTTCTGTTGCACGAAAACAGTAAGCTTATGAATGAACCATCTCGTTTGGCCGAATTCCGACAGAAATATTTTCCGGGTGAAACCGAAAAGAATATTAATGGAATTCCAACAAACGGATTTGGTCTTCAACCCTTGACTAATGTTCACACCGGCGTCAACATTGACAAGTGGGGAGCTTCCGACCCAAAAAACAGTTGGATACTGATGAGCATAGCCATCGGCATTTTATTTATTGCTTGCATCAATTTTATCACACTGGCTGTCAGTCGGTCGTCCAGTCGATCAAAAGAAGTGGGAATCAGAAAAGTTATTGGAGGGCACCGGTATCAACTGATTTACCAGTTTCTGTCTGAATCATTGTTGCTGAGCTTGATTTCCGCAGTTATCGGATTAATTCTCGCTTATACCTTGTTGCCCTTTTTCAACGAACTTTCTGGCCGGTCATTGTCGTTTTCATTCAGCCAATATCCCGAAATGATTGGTATTCTTTCAGGAGTAGTGCTGTTGGTTGGGTTAATTTCAGGCATTTATCCGGCATTGGCAATCTCCGGATTTCAGCCTTCAGAAGTGTTGAAAAGAAAACTCCGGTTTTCAGGATCAAATTTCTTTACCAAATCGCTGGTTTCTTTTCAGTTTGTGCTTTCCATTGGGCTAATCATTTCGATGATTGTGTTTTTGCGCCAACTTAGTTTTATCCAATCGAAGGACATTGGTTTTGACAAGGAAAATGTAGTGACAATTAATACTCAAGACATTGATTTACAAAAAAATTACCCGGTTCTCAAACAGATATTGAAATCGGAAAGCAACATACTGGGAGTTACCGGTTCATCCATCGGCCTTGGAAACAACGAAGGGCAGATGGGCCGCAGATATAAGTTCGGCGATAAGGAGGAAACGGTTATCGAATATCCGGTAGATGCTGAATTCCTGGATGTTTTAGGGATGAAACTAATTGCAGGAAGAACATTTAATCCAACGATAGCTTCGGATGCAGCAACTTCCGTCGTTGTTAATGAAGCGCTGGTTCATAATATGTTAGGTGTAACTCCGGAAGAGGCGTTGGGCAAGGAATTCACAAACGACAAAGAAGCCGACCGAAAGGTGATCATTGGCGTGATCCGGAATTTTAATTTCGAGGATTTAACCCGAAGCGTTCGTGCACAAATGTTTTTGTACCCGACCGACTTCAATCCAAACTCACTTTTTGTACGGATTAACCTCGGAGATCCGTCAAAAGCGCTGGCTGCCATAAACGCTGCATGGAAAAGCATCTCGCCCGAAATACCCATGAAGTACAATTTTCTAGATCAGAAATTTGACGATTTCTACCTAAAGGAAAAACGTTGGGGCAAGATTATTAGCTGGGCCGGAGCTATTTGTATATTTCTGGCCTGCATGGGCTTGGTAGGTCTCACCTCATTGGCAGCCATCAACCGATCAACCGAAGTCGGTATCCGAAAAGTCAATGGCGCTAAAATATCTGAAATATTATCTCTACTGAATAAAGACTTTATAAAATGGGTAGCCATTGCCTTTGTAATAGCCACTCCTATTGCTTACTATGCCATGAATAAATGGCTTGAAAACTTTGCCTACAAAACCAGTCTAAGTTGGTGGATTTTTGCACTGGCAGGTTTATTGGCTCTTGGAATTGCGCTGCTCACGGTTAGCTGGCAAAGCTGGAAAGCAGCTACGAGGAACCCGGTGGAAGCGTTGAGGTATGAATAATCAAGGCTTCACTTCGAGTGAAACCCTGACTAAATAAGTACTGAGGTGCGAATAAATTGCCTGAATCAGGATTTTGAAGATGAGAGGATAAAAAAGAAAATAATTAAAGCTTATGATTCGATTTAAAATAAAACTGGCAGTCAGGAATTTGTTGAAAAACAAACTGTACTCGTTTTTAATCATTGGCGGTTTTGCCGTTGGTTTTACTGCATCCATCCTTATCGGGCTGTTTTACAGCGCCGAAAAAAATGTGGACAGGCATTTTACAGACTACAAAAATATTTACCGGCTTTACGATGCCAAGAAGAGCAAATCGGGGCTCGATTACAAACTAGATCCGGTACTTTCAGAAAATTATCCTGAAATCAAAAAAAACTGCCCGCTCGGGTTCGCTTATTTCCCAACAACGGTTAAAGATTCAGAAACAAAGAACTACATTCGTATTGAGTATGTAATCTCGACGAACAACAGCTTCTTTGAAGTATTTTCAGTAAAAATACTGGCGAGTCTCGGAAATAAACCGTTCAGCCAGCTAAACTCGGCCGTAATCACAAAGTCAGTTGCAAAAAATCTCTTTGGCGATAAGAATCCGCTCGGCCGAACAATCAGCCAGGAATTCTACTCGGCAACGGTAACTGCTGTAATGGATGACCTCCCAAAAAATTCGAGTTTCAAGGCTGAAATGCTCCTGAACAGCGAAAATAAAGATTTCCAGATGGCTCAGGAGTGTAACGACGGTGTTTGCATCTACCCGGTTGAACATGTGCTTTTACTGAAAAACGGGGTTCAGCCCAACGAACTAACTGAAAACCTGAATGCTTCAATTCGCAAATTCAACACAACAACCGACAGCCTTGCTCTTCAAAATTTCTCCGACATTTATCTTTCCACGAAGGACATGGGTTGGTCTGACAACCATTTCAAGGGCAACTCAAAAATGCTGCTGATTTTTCTGGCCATCGGCATCCTCATAATTCTGCTCTCAAGCATCAATTACCTCAACTACACGGTATCGATGCAGTATGCCAAAATGAAGGAAATCGGTATCAATAAAACCAATGGCGCCGAAAAAATCCACTTGTTAGCCGATTCACTCCTCGAGGTTTCACTGGGTATTTTTATTGCGCTGTTTTTTTCGGTTATGCTGGTTGCTTTACTGCTGCCGTCAACCGGGATTTTATTTGGAAAAGAAATCCATTGGGCCGACGTCAATTTCTACCAGCTTTTACCGGTTTTAGCTACTGTGGTTGCAGGAATTATTTTGCTCAACAGCCTGGCGCCCATTTATATTTTATCGAGGTTCAATATTTCTGATTTTCTTTCAGGAGGAAGAAAAAGAACCGGAAAACAATGGGGGAAACAAGCCATGCTCACTTTTCAGCTGACGGTTTCGGTTGCACTGATTGCCGTTGTGATGCTGATATTTAAACAGCTCCAGTACGTAAAACATTACGACGTTGGATTCAATAAAGAACACCTTGTCCGGATGGAACTTCCCTATAAATTCCAGAATCAGAAAGCGCTGAAAAATGAGGTTGCCAAACTTCCGTTTGTAAGCTCCAGCGCTTTAAGCAACGGCTATCCAGGCCACATTAACATGACGATGGGTAGCGGCGTTGAAGGCGATGACTTCTCTGTAAAGTGTATTTACATATCCGAAGATTTTCTGAAAACCTTTGGAATAAACCTAACCAATGGCCGTGGCTTTTTGTCGGGCGACAAAGACCATGCCTGCCTGATGAACGAAGCGGCCATAAAGCGTTATGGATGGAACGACATTGAAGGTAAAAAATATAAAAATGGTCGCGATGGCGGATACGATGTGGTGGGTGTGGTTAACAATTTTAATGTACAGTCGCTGCACTCGGAAATGGCTCCTGTGGCATTGCTTTACGAACCAGATCGAGAGTTCAATACTCTTTCGCTGCGGTTGATGCCCGGAGCTGTAAGCCAGCAGATTACCGAATTGCGTAAAGTATGGAAAAATCTGTTGCCGGATGAACCGATGGAATTTGCTTTTTACGACACCCAGTTTCAGGCGATGTACGAAAAAGAAGATAAGCTGGCAAAGTCAATCACCTTTTTCTCGATTATTGCATTGGTGCTCACTTGCATGGGCATTCTCGGTCAGATATTCCTGATAAGCCTGAACCGCACCAAAGAAATCGGGGTACGAAAAGTAAACGGCGCCCGCATTTCGGAAATTATGGCCATGCTCAACCGCGACTTTGTGAAATGGGTAGCGATTGCTTTTGTAATTGCCACGCCTATTGCATATTACGCTATGAGCAAATGGCTCGAAAATTTCGCCTACAAAACTGCTCTGAGCTGGTGGATTTTTGCTCTTGCCGGAATACTTGCTCTGGGAATTGCGCTACTTACCGTAAGTTGGCAAAGTTGGAAAGCCGCTACAAGGAATCCGGTAGAGGCGCTGAGGTATGAATAATATTTAGACCCTGAAGGTTTTCTAAACCTTCAGGGTCTAAAACCAAACCAATGACAATAACCAATAATGACAATTAACTACCTGAAGATCTTTATTCGAAACCTGAAAAAGCACAAATTAATCTCGGGCATCAACCTGGCCGGGCTTACCATCGGCATTTTGAGCGCCCTGTTAATTTTCGAATACGTTTTTTACGAACGCAGCTTCGACAGTTATCACGAAAAAGGCAATCGGGTTTGCCGGGTTGCTTACGACCATTATCAAGACGGGAAGCTCCTGTGGAAAACTGCCAACTCCTTTTATCCGATAGGTCGTTGGCTCAAAGAAAACTATTCTGAAGTGGAAGATTGGGCTGTGTTGGTGCGCAAATACAACATCACGGTGAGTTACGAAAATGTGGTTGGCGACAAGGTGTTTTACTACGAACCCAAAACTTACTATGCCAGTAATTCGTTGTTCAACTTGTTTACAATTCCTTTGCTTGAAGGAGGGACAAACTGCCTGGCAGAGACGAACACGGTGGCAATTTCGGAACGGGCGGCCCAACGCTACTTCGGGAGAGCCGACCCGCTGGGTAAAATCTTGGTAGTGAATAATGCTGAAAAATACACGGTTACAGCAGTTTATAAAAATATCCCCGCCAATTCGCATTTGAAATCCGACTTTTTGTTTTCGTTGTCAACCTATACCAACCCACGGCCAAATTTAAACAACGAGTGGCGCAACGATTTATTCCACAGTTATATCCTATTGGCTCCCGGAATTGACCCAACCGAATTTTGTAATCGCGCCATGCCCGATCTGATTGCGAAAAACTACCAGGACATTGTCAATTCAACCAACATCCGCGATGAATATTATTTTCAGCCTATTCCCAACATCCACCTTCATTCGAATATCGAATATGAGACAGAACCTTCGGGAAATGCAAAAATCATGAATATCCTATTAGGGTTCGCGGTTTTCCTGCTGGCCGTGGCGTGGATAAACTATGTCAACTTAGTTACGGCCCAATCGCTTGAAAGAGCCCGTGAAATTGGTATTAAGAAAATAAATGGAGCCCGTAAAATAAGTCTCCTTGGGCAGTTCCTGTCCGAAGCTGTACTTTTTAACCTGATCAGCCTGACTATCACTTTCCTGTTGTTTTTCCTGATTAATCCATTCTTTAAATCGGTTACCAACATTCAGGATTTTAACCTGTTTATGGAGCCAGGTTTTATACGCACAGGACTTTTAATTTTTGTCGCAGGGATTGCCATATCAAGCATTTACCCGGCACTGGTGATCTCGTCGTACAAACCAATTGCTGTTTTGAAAGGCAAATTTAAAAATACCGCACAAGGCCAGATATTTCGCAAAACACTGGTTGCCATTCAATTTATTATATCTATCGCGCTACTTTCCGGGACGTTGGTCACATTCAGACAGGCTTCGTACCTGATGAAAAAGGAAATGGGTATCGACTACAACTCAACGTTGGTTATTCGTGCGCCCCGACTGAACGAAAGTGCAGAAGCAAAAATGGGCAAACTATTGCTTTTTAAAAACCGTGCCACCGAACTTACCGCCATTGACGGATTTACCTTTATGTCGGATGTCCCGGGAGAAGAGATCACCAACTTTTTCGGGGGATACCAAAAAGGTTTAGGCGAAAAAAACGGGCAAGCCTATTATCAGATAGCGGTTGATGATCAATATATTGACTTTTTCAAAGTAAAAATACTGGCAGGCAGGAAGTTCCATAAAGACGAAACTTTCGGGCAAAACACTATTCTGATGAACAAGCTGGCAGCAAACCGTTTTGGGTATTCCAACCCTGAGGACGCAGTTGGGAAGATATTGGTAAAAAAGGCCAACCAGGAATACCTGGTGGTAGGTGTTGTGGATGATTTCTATTACCGTTCGATAAAACTTGAACCAATGCCTACCGTGATTACACTTAACAGTAGCCGGATAAACTATATGGCTATTCGCCTTCGTGATTTACAGACAGGTTCGTATTCATCGTTGGTTTCGAAGCTGAAAAATGAATACGCATCGATTTTTCCCGGTCAGCCCTTCGAGTACTTTTCGCTCGACGACAAAATGCGCGTCGATCTGAAACCTGACAAAACTTTCGCTTCGGTTTTTTCTGTGTTCTCCGGACTAGCCATTCTTATTGCCGTGATCGGTATCATTGGCCTGATATTGATTACCATTAACCAAAATCTGAAAGAATTTGGCATACGAAAAGCGCTTGGAGCGGAGTTTGGTGACATGTCGGGACTGTTGTCCAAACAGCTAATGGTTCAGTTTATTGTAGCAATGATTGTTGCAGTTCCTTTGTCGTACTATGGCTATAAAAACTGGTTCCTGAATGGTTACATTCACCGAATCGAGCTAAGCGTTTGGCTGTTCATTTTACCCGTAGTTTTAATGGCCACGGTCATATTTGCAGTCATTCTTTTGCTTTCGTTTAAAGTTTTCAGGCTAAAAACAGCCGAAGTTTTGCAATACGAATAAACGAGTTTAAAAAAAGCCAACCAAAATATACTGAAAAAGATGAATAACCTGACATTGAAAACGTTGTTTAGAGGTTTTTTGCGAAGACGATTTTTAACCTCCATTCAAATTGGCGGTTTGATCATTGGCTTCACCATTGTTACTTTTTTGCTGGTAAAAATCAGGTATGAGTATTCGTACGACACATTTTGGAAAAACCACCAATCGGTTTACCGGCTGGGGCTTGACTTGAAATTTGAAGATGGGCGCACCTATCGCTCTGCACGTAATTTCGAGGGGTCCTCAGAACTTCTTCATGCTGAAGTGCCGGGAGTTGTGGCGCATTGTAATCTGATGCGCGATGTGATCACGGTTTATAACCACGATAAAGTGATTCAGAATGTCGACTGGTTTTGGAGCGATACCACGTTTTTCAGCGTTTTCGAGCGCAAAATGATTTATAAGGAATCGAACCAGATCTTTGGTGATGTGCATGGGATTTCGATATCGCAGTCGTTTGCCAAAAAGTTGTTTGGCGACGAGAATCCTTTGAACAAGGAAATTACCCTGAACGAAGGATGGAAGTTTTTGGTGAAGTCGGTTTTCGAAGATATTCCTGGGAACAGTTTTATGAATGTCGATGTGTTGGGAAGCTACCAATCGCTTTATTATTACATGCGAAATTACGATTACCGCAAAGGCGAGCTTATCGAAAATCCCGATTGGAAGTTCCAGGTGGCCTCGCCTTATACTCGATCGCGGTGGAGTTCGCCAACACAAATCAGGCCGCACTGCTACATCCGCCTCGATTCCAAGGTTCAGATTGCTTCTATAGAGTCGGCGCTGGCTCCAACTTTAAAAAAAGTAGGATTGCCGCCTAACCTCGAAAAAACCAAAATCGGGTTCATTTTTCAGCCGGTAACTTCCATACACCTGCATTCGAACCTCGAAGACGAACTGCGGCCAAACGGCAGTACCATGCAGGTAAATTTCCTGGTCATCATTGCCCTTGTTGTTCTGATTGTTTGCATTGTGAATTACCTGAATATTAGCACCATATCGGCCATTGAAGAACGAAAAAGCTACTCGATCCGCATATTGAATGGTTCTGGCAAAATAGCAGTGTTCTTTTCGCTGATGGGAAAAAACCTGCTGTTGTATGGTTTTGCCCTTTTGGCATCGCTACCGTTGGCTTTGTTGGTCATTCGAAATCAGCAATCGGTTCACGCTATTCCCGGTATAATTATCCTGATTTTAATTGCCATAGCCGGGTTTGGTGCACTAATTTCCGCATTTATTCCCTATCTGTCGATTTTTCAGACACCGATTTTTCTAGCCCTGAAAGGGCAGTCGGTAAGCCTGAACCAAAACTGGTCGAGTCGTAAAGTGTTGATTGTTTTGCAGTTTGCTATCAGTATTGTGCTGGTTATTTCTACTATTGGCATTTACAAGCAGATGAATTTTGTGATGAAGGAAAAACTGGGTTTTTCGGGTGAACAAACCTTGTTTAGCTACACACCCATGACCATGACGAACAGCCCGGAAATACCATCGAAACTGCGTACCTTTAAAAATGAAGTCCTTGCCTTGCAAGGTGTTCAGTCGTTCACGGTCAGTTCGTCGGTTCCCGGAAAGCAAATTCGCAGGATTCAGGACAATGTAATGCCCGTAAACTCGGCCGAGCCGTTCGCTTCGCCGTTCAACGAAGTGAGTATCGACGATTATTTCCTGAAAACGTACGATATACCGGTAATTGCCGGGGCGAATCTCGATCAGCGCGAAAACTGGGTTTCCGACGAGGTGGTTATCAACCGCTGCGCTTCGGAAATAATGGGTTTTAAAGACCCTGAAAAGGCAGTTGCCACACTTTTTAAGATTGGGCAAAATACGTTCAGGGTGAAGGGGGTTGTCGAGAATTACCACCATGTTTCGCTTCACGAGCCGATCAAACCCGCTATTTATTACCAGAACCTGCAATGGGAATTGTCGGTAGGGTTTTATTCCTTCAAGCTGAGTTCGTCCGACATTAGCGGGACGATGGATGAAATTGGCCGGATATGGAAAAGGCTTTATCCCAAGGATGAATTCATTTATTTCTTTTCGAACCAGGAATTTGAATCGCAATACCTGAGTGACCTGAATTTCAAGAATATTCTTACCTCGTCGGCATTGCTGGCCTTGGTTATTTCGTGCATGGGCTTGCTTAGTTTGGCCATTTTTACCACCAAACAGCGGATTAAGGAAATCGGCATTCGCAAGGTAAACGGTGCAAAAATCTCCGAAATTTTGACCATGCTCAACCGCGACTTTGTAAAATGGGTTGCTATTGCTTTTGTAATTGCCACACCCATTGCATATTTCGCCATGAATAAATGGCTCGAAAGCTTTGCCTATAAAACTACGCTGAACTGGTGGATTTTTGCACTCGCCGGAATTCTGGCCTTGGGAATAGCGCTTTTGACTGTTAGCTGGCAAAGCTGGAAAGCCGCAACAAGAAACCCCGTGGAGGCGTTGAGGTATGAGTAATATAATATTTGATCCTGAAAGTTTTTAAAACCTTCAACGGTCTAGGAAAAAACAGAATATATGAAACCAAAAGCAATCAAATTGACAAGCCCTGTACTTGTGGCTCTGATTCTGGCACTTGCAATTTTTATTTCATGTAATGGGAACCGCCTAAAAACCGATGAAAAAAAGCTGGTCAAACAGATTCTTACCGAAGAAGAACAGTTGGCTCAACAAGAAACCAAGCGGGTTGAACGCGAAAAACAACTGGCCGATTCGATAGCCAAACTGCCGAAAGGATTCAGGTTTAAAGAGGAGCGAGGCATTGACGCTCAAAAACCACCCTTGGTGATTGATATTGCCGGAAGCCTCAATAACATCGCCGACAAACAGCTTTCCGATGTAGCCCTGGATATCAAATACGTACGTCTGGAACCAATTCCTGATGCCGACTTACCACGCAATCAGAAGTATAAATTCTATCTGATGGATAATCATCTGATTGCCGCAAATCTTTACGGTATTCACCAATTTACAAAAGATGGAAAGTTTGTAAAAACAATTGTGAAAAACCAACTTACCGGAGTTGATTATGATGAAAAAAGAAACCGGATAAGCTTTTGGAACGACTACACGTTGATTGGTGGAGGAACTTCGTTATGGGCTCGTGGGAACAGCTTGTTTTATACATACAGTAATCTTATAACAGGACAAAGTTATATCATGGAATACGATTGTTCACAAGATTTGTCGGTTTCGGGCGCAGCACTCAATCCTGAAAATAGGAACCAGATAACCGGTCTTGGCAAAATCCAACTAGATCTAAACCACGGGAAAACCACACCTCCACCTCCCCGCAAGCATCAGGGAATGTGGAGCACCAGCCCTGAAGGACTCTATGAACATTTGGGTGTGTTTTCACCGGACCGAAATACTTATATCACCCGCCAGAATGGTAAAAACATGTGGAAAATTTTCAACAATCGGGGTGATACACTGGCCACCTTGGCCAAGCTTGAACGAGTAAAGAACTATTCTAAATCATTGATGAGAGGAATAGATTTCGGGTTTCAGTATGAAAACCGTGGAAACCTGTATTTCCGAACTGATTTTAACGATACCGTTTTTCAGATGGTTCCGCCCAACCGTATCGTCCCTGTGTATGTGCTTAATTTAGGGCAATACAAGGTTAGCAAACAGGAAGGCGTTGATCCGGATGTTAAACTTGACGGAAAAATAATCCCGCAAGACTGGGCTGAGACCCAAAACTACGTTTTCCTGACCTTTACCAAAGATAGCTACGATTGCCCAAACAATCGGAAAAACAAAAGCGTGAAGATTTATCATGCTCTTTTTTCGAAAACCAGTCATCAATTACAGATTGTAAAAGGCGACCCAACCGATTACGAAGCACCGGTTTTGGTGAACAACATCGATGGCGGTTACCCTGTTTGGCCCTTGTCATATCAGGTTGGCAGTAAAGGCGAAATCATACTTTCGCTAAAAGGTCGTGACCTGAAAGCTCAGGTAAAAAGCAGTGAATTCCAAAAATCGACAGCACCGGCTGAGAAAAAAGAGAAACTTAAACAACTGGCCAATGCAGTTTCAGATTTGGATGATATTTTAATGATTGTAAAGTAACAAGCAGAAACAGCCATGAATATTCATTTAAAAACAACCTTACGAAACCTGAGAAAAAAGCCGGTTTATTCGCTCATTACTTTTGTGGGGTTTACCTTCGGTATTGCTGCCGGATTACTCATTTACCTGTGGGTTTTCAACGAGCTAAACTACGACAAATCGCATCAGAATTACGAACGTATTTATCGCGTTTTAACTCTATCAAAGCAGGGAAATGAAATCGTTAAATCCCCGAAATGTTACCGCCCGATTGCTGCGACCCTGAAAAGGGATTATCCTCAGATTGAATACGCTACCTATTTGAGCTATAGTTCGGAGGATTCGCCCTTGCAATGCGAAGACGGAGGCGAAAAAATTGAAGCCCGTTCGTTGTGGGTTAACAACGATTTTTTCTCGATCTTTAACGGCTTTGTTTTTGTTGAGGGGGAAGCCTTTAATGCCATCAAAAACCCATCAGGCATAATCCTTTCAGAAAAAGTTGCCAAAAAATTGTTCGGCGACAAACCGGCTTTAGGACAAACCGTGATTAGCGATAAATATTCGAAAGAAGTTTACACGGTTGAAGGAGTAGTAAGCATTCCTAAAAATTCGCACATCGATTTTGGGTATATTTTACCGGAATGTAACCCCAAAGTCGCTTCTTATGCTGATAAATGGGGCGACAGCGGTCATACTCTCGTTTATCTCAAGCTACGAAAAGACGCGCAGATTGACAACGCGCTTTTAGCCCGGTTGCAAAATCATATCAGCCGCTATTCTTCAAAAACCGACAAACTGCTATTTCAGCCATTAACCGACATCCACCTAAAATCAGACTATGAACCAAGTACTTATGACAAGAATATAAGCAGTTACAAGTATGTTTGGATTTTCTCGGGTTTAGCGCTCCTCATTATCCTGATGGCAACGTTCAATTTCTCGGTACTTTCGGTTGCCAGGGCTTCAGAGCGTTCAACCGAAATTGGGATCAAAAAAGCAAACGGAGCCAGCCGCTTTCACATTATTCGTCAATTTATGGGCGAATCGCTCATTCAAACGATAGCTGCCATGCTTCTGGCTTTTTTTGTCGTTTGGCTTCTTTTACCTTGGCTAAGCAACCTTTTAGGGAAAGAACTGCAATTTGATTTTTCGATGAAACTATTTGTTAATCTGTTGTTAATTGCTTTATTGTCAGGATTGTTGGCGGGTGCTTATCCTTCGCTTTTCCTATCATCGTTCAATCCATCAGCCATATTCAGGGGTGGAACTAACAGTGGTTCAAAAACCGGATTTATTCGCATCCTGGTGGCGGTACAGTTTAGTTTTGCCATCTTTTTTATTGCTGCCACCTTGCTGTTGGTTAAGCAATTAGATTATATACGCACGAAAGATATTGGCCTGAACCATCAGGATATTGTGGTTATTCCAACCGGACTATGGTACGACAACAAGGGTTTCAAAGAAGAATTGATGAAGAATCCAAATATCTTGGGTGTTTCGGCCAGTGTAAACGCGCCGGTAGATTTTCAGTGGGAAACAACACTGTCGTTTAATCACCAGGGAATAACTGATAGTTTGAAAGTTGCACGATTTTGGGTTGATGAAGATTTTGCAAAAACCTACCAGTTGAAACTAATAAAAGGTCAATTTCTTCAGATGGATAACGGGACTTACTGGAAAGAAAAAGAGAAAGAATGGAAAAGTAAGCAGGACGGGAAAGAGTATAAGGTTTCGATTCCAATAGTTATCAATGAAACTGCCGAAAAACAATTTGGATTTGCTGACCCGATAGGTCAGCGAATCGGGTCAAATGTGATTGTTGGAGTAGTAAAAGACTTTAATATCAGAACATTATACCATCAGATAATCCCTGTTATACTTGAGAATAATCCTGAAACGATTGGGACGATGAGCGTAAAAATCAGCCCAGCAAACAGGGCTGCGACATTAAAATTTATTCGAAACGTTTATGGTAAGTACCGCGATCAGCGCAACCTTTCATACAGTTTTTTCGATGATCTGATGAACGAAAAATACAAAGATGAGACTATCCTGAAAAACGTTACCATTGCTTTTTCGATACTGGCAATTGTTATCTCAATTTTGGGCATTTTGGGTATGGCCGTTTTTTCCATCAGCCTCCGCATCAAGGAAATAGGTATTCGAAAAATAAACGGCGCCAAAGTTTCAGAAGTAATAAGTATGCTCAATCTCGACTTTGTAAAATGGGTTGCTATTGCTTTTGTAATTGCCACACCCATTGCATACTATGTTATGAACAAATGGCTCGAAAATTTTGCCTATAAAACCTCGCTCAGCTGGTGGATTTTTGCCCTTTCAGGAATATTGGCATTGGGAATTGCGCTGTTAACTGTAAGCTGGCAAAGCTGGAAAGTGGCAACAAGGAACCCGGTGGAGGCGCTGCGGTATGAGTAAAGTTTGGAACTATGTTTTTTGCGTAAATTAAAAATGACAGTATGGTTTACTTTTATTTTAAGCAAGCATTTAGGAGTTTAGTTAGATCACGGCTTATTTCGCTGGGAAGTCTGCTGACAATCTTTCTTGGAGCATTAAGTATCTCACTGCTTTTTACATACGTGTATAATGAACTGTCGATGGATAAGTTTCATCGTCGGCATGACGATATTTATATGATGATTATGCAGGGAACTCCGCAAAGCAAATGGGACATAGTAAATTGCAAATTCCTTCTTAATTTCAATTACCAGGAATATCCTGAAATTGAAAACTTAACGACTCTAAAAAAGTATGATAAAAATGAAATAAAGGTCACCTACAACAATTCTGTTTATTTTCCGGAAGGGCTTTGTACCGATAGCGTTTTTTTCAGAGTTTTTAGCTATAAGATGAAGTCTGGCACATACAAATCATTGTCAAATCCCAAAACAATCCTACTTACCGAAAGCTTTGCAAAAAAGGTATTTGGCAGTGAAGATCCACTGGGAAAAACAATAGCGTTAAGAGCTGGATTCGAAGATGTTTTCACAGTAACCGGAATACTGGAGAATCCTCCATCCAACAGTTCTATAAAATTTGATTTTGTTTTTCAGGCTCAAGCAGAAAATGCGGCCAATTTTATAATGGTTAGGCCGGGATTTGATAAAAAAGCCTTTATTCATAAAATCGAAAAAATCCCGCAACAAGGGGATTATCCGTTAGGTGTATATCCGTTAGGAAAGCTCAGTATTGTTCCTTTAAGTGAAATCTACTTTTCTGATGGACAAATCAATATGAGCTTAAGTAACGTTTTTACTGGTTCGGGAGACAAGAGTAATTTGAGAATATTAATTCTGGTTATGATTATTCTTTTGACAGTTTCAGCGTTGAATTTCTCTAACTTACAAATTGTCAAAATCAACTCATCGATCAAAAATATCGGGATCAATCGTATTGCTGGTGCGAACAGAAAGAACCTGATTTGGCAAAAAATCTGCGAAGTAATTTTGCTCTCTTTTCTTGCAATAGTCTTATTGACAATAGCTTACTTCTCACTTTTACCTCAATTTAATAAGCTCACTGAAGCAGCTCTTAACCCAGATATTTTTTACATTGCCCTGTTAAATGCAGGCGTTATTGTGATAACGATTTTATTGGCAATGTGTTATCCAAGCTTCTTACTTTTAAGGTTACCCATAAAAAGCAGTCTCAAAAACCAACTGATTTCAAACAACAAACTGGTTGGTCGCCAAGTGATTATCATAACGCAATTTACTCTTACCATTGGCTTGCTTGTTACTTCGTTTGTTGTAAAAAATCAGATCAATTTAATGCTCGATAAGGATCTGGGATTTCATTCTGAGAATATTATTAAAACCAGTTTCATAAAACCGGAACCATTTCCAGCGCATCCTACTGAACAGACAGTAAAAGATTATAAAGAGAGATGGGAAAAGCAAAAGGAGAACTTTCAGATTATCAAAAATGAACTAAGTACAAATACAACCATCGAGTCTTTCGCACAGTTTCAATCGCCCATAGAAGCGTACTTGCAGCCTTGGGGGATCGATGATGGACGGAACGAGTTTGAAAGTCAATATACTATACAAGTATCTCCAAATCAATTAGATGTGTTTAATTTTAAGTTAGTGGCTGGCCGCTTTTTCGATCCGTCTATTGATAAAGAGAGAGGGCCCAGAGTTGTAGTTAACGAAGCGGCCCTAAAATACTGGGGAATAAACGATATTTCGAAAATTAGGCTGAAAAACGGCTATCAACCCAAAGATCAGGGAAACGAAATTATAGGTGTCGTCAAAGATTTCAATTTCAGGCATCTTTCGGTAAAGCCGCAGCCTTTGGTTATGCTCTATTGGGAAAGTACAACCGCAAATGTTTTTATTCGGTTTAAACCTGGCGAAATTAAATCTGGATTGGCTTTTGTAAAAAATTTGCATGATCAGTTTATTTTGCATGACCCTTTTAAATACACTTTTTTAACCGAAGAGATTGCTGCTCTTTATAATAGGGAAAAGAGGTTAGGTCGGATTTATACACTCTTTACCTTGATCGCCTTCCTAATTTCGATGAGCGGTTTGTTCGTCATTGCATTGTATGATACCGAGAGGAGAAAAAAGGAGATTGGCATTCGTAAGGTGAATGGCGCGAAAATATTGGAAGTGATTGCCATGCTCAACCGCGACTTCGTAAAATGGGTAGCAATCGCTTTTGTAATTGCTACTCCCATTGCATACTATGTCATGAACAAGTGGCTCGAAAACTTTGCTTACAAAACTACGCTCAGTTGGTGGATTTTTGCCCTTTCAGGAATATTGGCATTGGGAATTGCGTTGCTGACGGTGAGTTGGCAAAGCTGGAAAGCGGCAACAAGGAACCCGGTGGAGGCGCTGAGGTATGAATAATTCGATTTAGAGTCTTGGTGGCAAAAAAGGAGCCAGGGTCACGAAAAGGCTAAGCATCACAAAGAAGGAAATGAAATATCAGATTTTTAAATGACAAAACAAAAACAAAGAAATGCTTAACTAAATGACATTGAATCGGAATAATTGATTTTTTGCTTGATTAAGCTGAATGTAAAATACTAAATATGAGAAAGTTTATTTATTTGTCTATTGTTTTTTTTACACTGCTGTCGTTTACAAATAAGGACAAGAACTTAAAAATTACTTACCTGGCGAATTGCGGCTATTTGTATCAATACAATAGAGCGAAAGTGCTTATCGACCCTTTTGGCACTCAATACGGGAATTTTTTCTTTTTGCCATCAGATGAAACAAAAAAGAATATTGTAAAAGGAAACGATCCTTTTAATCATATTGATTTATTTCTAATTACACACATTCATGGCGATCATTTTAATGCTCGGCTAACCGAAAACTTCCTTTTGAATAATTCACGAGCAAAAATGATTTGCCCGATGCAGGTTTATCAGCAAATGAAAGATTCGTGTGTCGCCTTTTCCGATATCGAGTCGCGGATTATTTGTCCCGGCTTGGCAATGAACAAATCGAAGCGCATTAAAATCAACGGCATTCCGGTTACAGCCATCCGAATGCAACATGGTACCAACCGTAGTCTTGAAGGAATAAGCTACGCCGACTACACCAACTACGAAAAAACAGAAAACTACGGCTATTTAATTCATTTCAATAGTAAAACAATCTTTCATCAAGGCGATGGCTGTTTGAAGATAAACAGTGAAGCCTTGCAAAATATTGATTGTCATCCCGATTTTGCCTACCTGAGTTATTTCGATTGGGATTCCATTTCGCTGGATATTCTGAAGAAAAAGCTTGGAGCACAAAATGTGATTTTCATGCACGGAACAAAACCAGGCAAGGAAAAGGAAACGGAAGAGTTCGGCAAAATATCGGCTGACCTTCTGTTCTTTGACAAGGAGCTCGAAAGTAAATCATTCAAATAACTTAAAATCACAGATTTATGGGCATGAAAAGCACTTTACAAACAAGCATACGACACCTGAAAGCAGACAAGGTAAATACGGCCATCAACCTGACCGGGTTAACACTCGGTCTTGGCGTTGTTACTATCGTACTGGTTTTTGTATTAAACGAACTGGGCTATAATCAATCGTTTGCCAATAAAGACCGAATTTTCAGGGTTCTTAATTTTAACAAAACCGACAACAATGTTTGGGCAAATACCCCATATATCGTTGGGGAAACAGCAAAAGAGCAGTTTGCCGAAGTTGAAGCAACGGTTCATCAGTACAACATTTCGGACATTGAGGTAAAAAAGGGCGACGAATACATCGAAGATAAAAACTTGCTTTGTACCGAAAGCGAATTCTTAAGCATGTTTGGGATTAAGTTCCTGCAAGGATCAACTTCGGGTTTCGACCAGTCGAAGTCTAAAATCATGCTCAGTAAAAGTTCGGCAGAGAAATATTTTGGTGGCGAAAATCCAATTGGTAAAATATTGGAAATAAAGACGAAAGGAGGTTTGTCGCAAATGGAAGTAGTTGCAGTTTTCGAAGATATTCAGCAAAACTCAACACTAAATGCATCGTTTGTTGCCAGCCCCGAATTTGGGATGGATCATCTGCTGAAAAGCATGGTTTCGACCGGTAAAGCGCCTACTGCTCAGGAATTAAAAGAATCGTGGTATTGGGGAAATGGGTTATTTTATACCAATTATCTATTGCTGAAACAAGGAGTTTCTACCTCTCAGCTCGAAGCCAAAATTTATCAGTTGGGTCTGCAACATTCAGAAAAAGAGGAAATACTCGATTTATCGCTTCAGCCGCTTTCCGGCATCTATTTTGGCTCTGGAAAAATTGTGGATAACAATTCCGGAGATAAAGGGAACCGCTCGATGTTGTATATCCTGATGTCGATTGGTTTATTGATCCTGATCATGGCTTGCATCAATTACCTGAACTTATCGTCGGCACAAGCCATTGCGCAAACCAAGCCACTCGCCGTGAGGAAAGTTTGCGGTGCATCGACCAACGCTCTTGTTGCTCAAATGATGTTCGAGTCGGCATTTATCTCGCTGGTTGCCCTGCCCTTTGCCTTATTGGTTGCCCATTTTTCATTGCCGTTCATTAGCGGACTTCTAGGCAAAACCTATACACTTTCGCTTACCAGTCGGTTCTTTACAAGCTTTGCTATCCTGATGGCTGTTGCCGTTGGCACCGGGGCAATATCCGGTATGCTGGTTGCGCTAAAAATTACCTCATTTCGTCTGGTCGAAACCCTGAAAGGCAAATATACCGATGCCGGAAATAAGCACTTTATTCGTAAGGGGTTGATTGTTTTCCAGGTTTCGATATTCATTGTACTTATCGTTGTTATGGTGGTTGTTCAGAAACAGGTTCACTACGCTTTTACACGCGATATTGGCATTGAAAAAGAAGGATTGATCAGAATTCCGCTGGGCGATCATAATTATAGCCTGTTCAAACAGGAAATCAGGAAAAACCCGAATGTATTGCAGGTTAGCGGTGCGCTCTGGATTCCGCCACACAAGGGGAAAATGTACATGTCGATACCCAAAGTGAGCAACAAAACTGAAATGGTAAAAATCAACGGGTTGTTCGTCGATTACGGATTTGCGCAAACGATGGGCATGAAACTGATTGCCGGTGCAGATTTCGAAGAATCGAAGACAAATTCGGGCGTACTGGTAAACGAATCGGCCGTGCATGCTCTTGGACTGAAAGAGGCTATTGGCGAGCAAACGGCTTTTGGCCAGGTAGTTGGCGTGGTTAAAGATTTTAACATGTATTCGATTCACGAAGCGGTAACACCCATGTTGATTGGCCTGAACCCGCAGATGTGCCGCGAAGTTGCAGTAAAAATCAAAACCACTAACCTTCAGGAAACCATCAACTTCCTGAAAAAGACATGGAAAGAAACTGGTGGCACCACTGCATTCGATTTTGATTTTACAAACGATGTACTTAACCAGATTTACGAATCGGATATTCGTTTTTCGAGAATAATTGGATTACTCACTGTTATTGCTATCCTGATTTCGAGCCTGGGTTTGTTTGGTCTCTCGCTATTGGTTAGCAAGCAAAAAACGAAAGAAATAGGCATTCGCAAAGTTACCGGCGCCCGTATTGGCGAAATTGTAGTTTTCCTTAACCGCGACTTTGCGATTTGGGTTGGTCTCGCATTTGGTGTTTCAACGCCGGTGGCGTGGATTATTTCGAACAACTGGCTCGAAGGCTTCGCCTACAAAACGACGCTAAGCTGGTGGATTTTTGCGCTGGCTGGTTTGCTGGCATTGGGAATTGCCTTGCTCACGGTTTCGTTCCAATCGTGGAAAGCAGCGACCAGAAACCCGGTGGAGGCGCTGAGGTACGAATAACGATTAAATTAGAAATTAGATAATTATGAATCTGAGAAACATTATCATCGGTTGGAGAAATATCCAAAAAAATGGTGTTTTTTCCGTTATAAACATTGCTGGTTTATCGCTGGGAATTGCGATCGTTGTTTTAATACTATTCTGGATTGTCGATGAGTTAAACTTCGATAAGTCGCACACAAACCTTGAACAGATTTATACGGTTTATGAACACCAGGAATTTTCTGAAGGGCAGGAACTTTATACCAATTGCACCCCTTTCCCGCTCAGCCAGGAACTGGTTAAAAATTATCCCGAAATTGAGAATGCGACAACGTATGTCAATATCTGGGATCAGTTGATTAAATGTGGAGATAAAGAATACAAACAAGGTCCGGTATTTTGTGCCGACAATAATTTTCTAAAGATATTTTCATTCAAAATAATTGAAGGTGACCCTAATGCTCTGGCATCTTCCGATAAAATAATCATAACCAAAGAACTAGCTCAATTATGCTTTGGAAATGAACCTGCAATTGGTAAAATACTCACTATTAACCAACAGAAATCTTATACTGTGGGTGCAGTTATTGCCTCGCAGCGTGCAAATTCAACAATTAATTTTAAAGCGCTCATTCCAAATGATTTTATGAAATCGTGGGGTGCAGACCTTACTCAATGGGGAAATAACTGGCCAAACACCAATATATTATTAGCCAAAGGTGCCGATAGTAAAGCGCTTGATTTAAAAATTACCAACATCTGTAAGGATAAAGGGCAAGAAAGCACCACCCTGCATCTTTTCCCATATAAAAAAGAACATCTCTATTCTTATTCCGGTAAAAGCAACAGGATTCAATATGTTTATCAGTTTTCAGGAATTGCCTTAATTATCATACTCATTGCTTCAATCAACTTCATTAACCTATCAATCAGTAAGGCAGAACAACGCCGCCCTGAAGTTGGTGTACGCAAAGCTCTTGGTGCTAACAGAGTAAATATTACACGCCAATTTTTAACAGAAAAAAGTATTATGATCCTGATAAGTATCTCAGTGAGCTTAATCCTTATATTCCTTTTTTTGCCTCTGTTCCGTTCAGTCGCTGATAAAAAAATCTTCATTGACCAACTGCTGAATAGGAATCTGATAGCTATGCTGTTTACAGTTCTTCTCATTGTATTGGGGCTTTCGGTAATCTATCCATCAACGTATCTTTCTTCGATCAACCCGGTTCTAGCGCTGAAAAAATCAGTCGAAAACAAAAAAAGGAGGATAAGTTTAAGAAGTCTGCTCGTTGTCGCACAATTTGTGCTGGCCATAATTCTTATCAGTAGTTCAATCATTATTACAAAACAAATCAAGTATGTAAACAATTACGATTTGGGATATAACCACGCGAATCTGATTTATCTGGAGCTTAACGGAGATTCAAGAAAGAAATATGAAGCCCTTAAGCAGGAATTGACCAGCATTACCGGAGTTGAGTCGTTAACCTGTTCCGATAAATTACCTTTTTGGGGTGGAAACTCTTCATGGGGACATAATTGGGATGGTAAAGACCCTGAAAACAAAGTTCTGATTTGCGCGATGCGTATCGACAATAATTACCTCAAAACGATGGGGATTAAATTGGCTGAGGGCAGTGATTTTCCAGGTTCTTATGACAAAATATTAAAAGATGTGGATACAACTAAAACCTATCAGGTAATCTTAAATCAGGAAGCAGTCAGGCGGATGAACATAAAAGACCCTGTGGGCAAGTCGTTTAAAGCTTGGAATTATTATAAAGGTACGATTGTTGGGGTTACCGAGGATTTCCATTTCGAATCGCTTCACAGAAATGTAGAGCCAATGCTTTTGCTACCGTTAACTGAAGACCCCGGATACATTATTGCCCGGGTAAATCCAACTAATTTTGCACAGACCTTAAATCAAATTAAAAGCTCATGGTCGAAATTAATACCACAATCGACTTGTGAATTAGGCTTTTTTGATAACAAGTTAGCCACGCTTTATAATTCAGAAGTCAAGATTTCAGGTTTATTCAAATACTTCACATTTGTGGCTATTTTCATTTCATGTATTGGTTTGTTCGGATTATCATTATCGATTATTGAACGGAGACGAAAAGAAGTAGGCATCAGAAAAGTGAATGGCGCTAAAACTTCAGAAGTGATGATATTGTTAAATAAGGATTTTGCAATGTGGGTAGTCATATCCTTTGTAATTGCCACTCCCATTGCCTGGTATGCCATGAATAACTGGCTCGAAAACTTCGCCTACAAAACTAATTTGAGTTGGTGGATTTTTGCTCTTGCAGGTTTGCTGGCACTTGGAATTGCACTGCTCACCGTTAGCTGGCAAAGCTGGCGCGCAGCAACGAGAAATCCGGTAGAGGCGCTGCGGTACGAGTAAGTTTTACTATAAAATGATTACACGATGTGCCACTGTTTGAAGAAATGCAACAGACCAATCTTTCCCTGATCGGTTCAGGAAAATCGCTTTTAACATTATATGGGGCCAACTTTTATTTTTTTATATTCAGGAACTCACCCCTTCCCTCGCAAAGCTCGGGATTTCCCCTCTCTCGCGAGAGAGGGGGGGCGTACCGCAGGTGCGACGGGGTGAGTACTTGAAAAATAGCAATTCTTTTCTTTCAATAATCCCAGCACATTTTTTAAAAGCGATTTCCCTGCTGATCGGTTAGGCCCGGCATTTCTTCAGACAGGATTTGATAAGTTTGCTTCTTTTAAAGAAAGGTGTATTATCGAAAGCTATTCAATCCGGTAATTTACCAGCATATTTCCTGAAGAACCAACAATAAGGTTCGACCACGAATTGGCTTCATTAAATTTGCCAAGAACGAAGCCCGTGTCGCCATCGAGTGGCATTCCTTTGATTACCGAACCATTCTTTTCGAGCAAATACACCTTGTTTTCGCCTTTTACAACAACCCCAATTTTCATGCTCCCGCCCATTGAATAAGCATGTGGTATTTCAGAAATAACTTCGGCAAACGATCGTTCTCCAATTTTTTTGCCGTCCGACGAAAATATGGTCAATTTTTTGCCATCAGCAAAAATATATTCGGGCGATCCATTTCCATCTAAATCCTGGGCAACGAAACGATGTGCAGAACCATATTTCCCGAGATCTTTCACTTCGGTATGCCCCGAAAAATCAATGATATGAATGCGTCCCGATTGATCGGTTGAGATTAGCCGGGCATTGCCGTCGTTGGCAAAATAGATTGGATTTGACGACCGGACAAATGATTCGGGTTGCCCTTCCCGCATTTTTCCTTGCCTGTCGAGGTAATAAATGTTTTGCTTATCGTAAACAACGAGGTAATCTTTGCCATTAATGTCATAATGCTGAACAGGTTGCGAAACATCTGTTTCAGTTCCGTCAAAATTCCATTTCGGAATCAATTTTCCGAAAATATCGAACAAGTAAATTTTACGGTCTTCGCCGGCAATTACAAAGCGGTACTCACGGTTATTTCCATATTCGATGATCGACACGCCGTTCGATGCCATCGATTTTAAAGTAACCGGAAATTTGCCCACTTTATTTCCCATCCTGTCAATACAAAATAATTGCGTTTTTGTATTAAACATATACTGAAATTTGTTGTTGTGAAACAAGTCAATTTGATGAATGTCTGAAATTATTTCCCCTGGAACTTTAATGGTCCAAAGCACCTGCCCGTCTTTATTGATGAGCGATACATTATTCTGATCGTCGCAAACGATTACTTCTTTGTTTTGTAAGTCTTTATGATTAAGTACAATAGATGGCTTTTGAGCGAGCTTACCATCGAGATGAATTTGCCAAACAGCCTGGGGTTCTTCTTTTGCATTGGGATCGAACCGAAGAGACACCAGGTTTTTAACCATTTTGCCCGAAACCGAAAACTGCCAGGTAAAAACACTGAACTTCCGGATCACATCTTCGCTTTTGGCAACGGCTGTACTTAATTCCGGTTTCAATAGTGCATCTTTCAGGAGAAATACCTTTGGAACTTTTGAATATAAATAGAAATTTGGCTTCTGCTGGTCGTCCTTATTGTTCAAATTGTAAATCGAATCGTTGCTTAAAGTTTTGCCTATCAGTAAATTCTGAAGATAGCTATTCATTCCGGCTAAGTTATCACCACAAATAAGATAGTTCTCGTAAATAGTATAATATTGAGAATTAATACCAGAGAAAGCCCTTCCAAAAAGACATTCGGCCATATTGCCAAAGGGCAGGTGAAAAATATCGATAGGTTTTTTACCATTCGAATACTCAGAGTGCATGGTCTCGTCTCCGGTTTTGCCCGAATTTCGAAACTCGTTAAATGCTTTTTCCAGTTTTTCTTTAGCATCTGCCGGGTTACCAAGTTCTGCCACAAAAAAACGGTTTTGGTAAGGATCCAATTTGTTAATGCTTAAATAAACACCTGCGACTTGCGACTTAACTGCATCTTTTACAAACCGTTCCAAATCGGTTTTGGTTTTATTTTTGAACTCAATCAAGTTGGTTTCCCGAGGGTAAAAGCTCCCTTTTGTTCGTAAATAATTCTCGTACTGATCGATATATTGCCGGGGACTATTCAGGTTAAGGGCCACAAAAAACGACGCAGATGCAGGTATTGCTTTTTCGATGGTAAGTTTTTGCGCATCCTGGTTATGAAAAATATTCAAATAACTGTCGGTCGAATCTTTGGTAACACTATAACCAGTCAAGTCAAGTGATTTTGAGTGAGCAAACAAATCGAGCCCCGACCAATTCGAATATGAATTTAGCTGGGCTAAGCTTTTGCGGATTTCAGGAGAAACAACCTTCGACAAGAGCTGCGAAATAACCTGGTGGTTAACAAAAATATTAGCTATGGCCGATTCGTCAATTGTTTTGTAGGTTTCAGTAAACTCCCTGTTATTTAATAAATTAGTCGAGTTTGACTGGCGTATGGCTTCTTCAACAACAATAAAATCGGGGCTGGCCATAAAAATATCGTTAACACAGGCAAAGTAAAAATTCTGGTCGGGTGATTTGGCGTTGATAATCGAGGTGTTGTCGTAAGCTTTTCGCGAGATGGAATAGGAAGAGCCCAATTCACGCGATACAACATCAGCTGCCGAACCCGACTCGCCAGTATCGTTTAACTTAATCAGAAACAGGCAGGTTAATTCGTTTTTTCCTGTTGAATGGATGGAAACAACAATCGATTTATTCTCTAAAATCGATTTGATTCTGGAGTGCCCTTCGGCAAAATCGCGAAACTTGCTTATTTTAGACAGGAGTTGCGCAAATTCAGGAATCGCTTTCATTTCGGCGAATAAAGCATTTTCCCCGTTAAATGCCCTATAAAATCCCTCCTGGTCTTTAAACTCAATAATCAACGGACTTTTCTGGGGAACAGCCTTAAAGGCCGGATTTTGTTTGGTTGTAAATGTTTGAATAACAACTTTTTTGGGCTTTTTCGGAAAAAACTTGTAAGCCCAAAAACCCAAGGCTGCAAGAGCCACTATTATACCTGAAATAAGAATTACTTTGCGCATGACCGGGATATTTTAAATCAAAAATACAAAGCCTGAAATGAATTCAGGAACCTTAATACCGAAATCTTAAACAGAAATAAACATTTGGGAACAATCGGTTAATTTCTGCCGGTTATTGCTGCTTTACGTCCGAAGCCTCAACAATTTTATAAAGTTTGTCTGATCGCCTGATTTTTGTATCCAGCGGAATAGAAATATACGATCCTTTAGGCGCTTCGTTTACGGGCTTCAAATCGAGCTGAATTTCAGATACCGTGGTTTTGATTAAACCGGTTGTGGGGCCGGTAATATAAATTTTGTCGCCTACTTTCAGCGGCCCTGTTTCAAGTTTAAATTCAGCAACTTTGATGTTCGAGAAATAATTCAAGCCTTTCCCAACATAAACTTTTCGGTGAGTAGCCAGCGAGCCGTAGTTTTTGCTCCACTCGCCCAATCGTTGTCCAAGGTAGTAACCATCCCAAAAGCCGCGGTTAAATACGGTTGAAAGTCGTTTATCCCAGTCAGCAATCTTTTCATCGGTGAAATCATCATCAAAATATGCCTGAACAGCTTCGCCATAACATTCGATTACGGTATAAACATATTCGGCTGACCGGGCGCGGCCTTCAATTTTTAGAACAGTAACACCCGAGTCGAGTATTTTATTCAGGAAATGAATGGTTTTCAGGTCCTTGGGCGACATGATATATTCATTATCAATTTCGAGCTCGGCTCCGGTATCTTTATCGGTCACGACATAAGCTCGGCGACAGGTTTGCATGCAACTACCCCTGTTGGCCGACGAATCCATCTCGTGCAAACTTAAGTAGCATTTGCCCGAAACGGCCATGCACAAGGCTCCGTGTATAAACATTTCGAGACGAACCAAATTGCCTGACGGACCTTTGATATTTTGCTCGCGAATCTGGCGCGAAATCTCAGCAACTTTCTCCATCGTCATTTCGCGGGCAAGAACAACCACATCAGCAAACTGGGCGTAAAAGCGAACGGCTTCGATATTGGTAATGTTAACCTGGGTCGAAATATGAACTTCGACGCCAATTTGCCGGGCATACATAATGGCCGAAATATCCGAAGCAATAATGGCCGAAATGCCTGCTTCCTTGGCTGCATCAATAATTTCGTGAAGCTTGGTAATTTCGTTATCAAAAACAACCACATTAACGGTGAGGTAAGTTTTTACGCCGTGCGAATGTGCCGTTTCGGCAATTTGTTTTAAATCCTGAAGAGTAAAATTGTTTGACGAGCGGGCGCGCATATTCAGCTGTTCAACACCAAAATATACCGAACCGGCCCCTGCCTGGATGGCTGCAATCAGCGATTCATACGAACCAACCGGAGCCATTATTTCAACCTCATCTCTTCTCATTGTATCCGAAATTATTGGGCTACAAATTTAATCGATATTTTGACTTGTGCCTAAACAAGCCAAAACCATCGAAGAAGAACTGTAACCGGACAACGACTTTTTATCGCACAAAAAAAGCGGCCTCTGCTGAAGTCGCTTCTATCTGGCACGATGTGATTAAGCTCATTACTTTAGGTCTAACCCGTAAGAATATGATTTGCTATCGGTTGAAAGAACTACCTGATAATTTCCTTTTTCGAGTTTCGAAAGGTCGAAACCTTCAAGAACATTAAATTTGTTGCCAATCTCTTTTGAATAAACAAGATCGTTTCCGGCATAAAAATCAAGGCTCATTTTTTCTTCAGGGAAATTTAGGTACGATACTTTCAATACTCCATTTTTGTAAGCAAAATAAGGTTCGATAAGATTCTTTTCCTGTCCAACAGCAATGTTGTCTTTTTTATCAATGGTGAAAGTACGTTCGCTGGTTAAACCGCTGGCATTAACAGTTAATTTGTAACTACCTTCTTCCAGGTTCGAGAAATCGAAAACCTTGCGGTAATCTTTACTATCGGCATCGGTTTCTTTATAGAATACTTTTTCACCTCTTTCATTTTCGATGCTGATCTGTAAACTGGCTGCGTCAACATTTGAAATAGCAACTACAGCTGACTCGGAGTTCAGTGGAAGAATGTTCAGTTTTAAGTTTCCACCTGCCATTAATGTGTTTGCAAATGCTACAAATGCGAACAACATTGTTAATTTTGAAATCGTTTTAATTGTTTTCATTTTTCATTGTTTTAAAAGTACACTGCAAACATACATGTTCTGCAACATATATGCTGAAAAACATACGTTAAGCATTCATTATGCTTTCGTTAACGGACACGGAAAAGTTTAAGCTAATGTAAACGAATGGATTTAATTGTCTGACAAACAGTATGTTGAAATTCATTCGAAAAAGTAATTTTTTAGAATTCTATGGATATAAAAATACTGCAATTGCTCGATGGGGCTAAAAATTCAAGGGGTCTAACGGTAATAATCGATGTTTTTCGCGCATTTTCTACCGCTTGTTATGCCTTCGATGGCGGAATAAATTGCATTTTTCCGGTGGGAGACCTAAATTCAGCCTTCCTCATGAAGAAACAAAACCCTGAATATATTTTGGTAGGCGAGCGAAACGAACAAAAACCCGAAGGATTTGATTTCGGAAACTCACCTTCTCAGCTTTTGAAAGGCGACCTGAATGGAAAAACGATGGTACACACAACCAGCTCGGGTACCCAGGGAATTGCAAATGCAACACATGCCGACGAGATACTAACGGGCAGCTTTGTCAACGCCCGGGCGATAGTTAATTATATAAGAGCGAAAAAACCAAACGAGGTTTCTCTTGTTTGTATGGGCTACAGTTGTCAGTACCCAACCGATGAAGACACTTTGCTGGCCGAATACATTAAAAATGAGCTGGAAGGAAAGCCCAATGATTTTCAGGCGATGGTTGAACAACTAAGAAAAGGCGACGGCGCCCGCTTTTTTGCTCCTGAAAAACAGGAATGGGCCCCGGCTGAAGACTTTGATTTGTGTTTATCGCTCAATCGGTTTGATTTTGTACTGAAAGTTGAAAAGCAGGATGGGGTGAATTATCTGAGGAAAATAAACCTCTCCTAAATATATTGTGAATTGTCTAATCGTAAATATTCGTGATGAAAAAATATAATTTCGATGAAATTGTTGACCGCACCGGTTCGAACAGCTTAAAATACGATGCCCGCGCCATGTTTTTTGGCAAAGAGGATGTCCTTCCCTTGTGGGTTGCCGATATGGATTTCAGGACTCCCGATTTTATTGTGGAAGCAATCAGGAAAAGAGCCAATCACGAAATTTTCGGATACACCTTTCGTCCGGCAACTTACAACCAATCCATCGTAAATTGGTTAAAAAAACGCCATAACTGGGGAATTAAACCCGAATGGATTTCGTTCAGCCCGGGCGTTGTAGCCGGACTGACGCTTGCAATTCAGGCTCTTTCTGAAGAAGGTGATGGTGTAATTGTACAGCCGCCGGTTTACAATCCGTTTTACGATTCGATAAAAGGAACAAACCGCCAAATGGTTGAAAACCCGTTGAAACTCGAAAATGGGCGGTATTATTTCGACCTGGACGACCTCCGGGCCAAGATAACTCCAAAAACTAAATTACTGTTATTGAGCAATCCGCATAATCCGGGAGGAATGGCCTGGAACAACGACGAACTTTTGGCGCTGGCACAGGTTTGCCTCGAACATAAAATCATCATTATTTCCGACGAAATTCATTCCGACTTGATTTTTGAAGGTCACAAGCACACGCCTGTTGCAAGCCTTTCAGATGAAATTGCGCAGAATTGCGTAACACTGATGGCACCCAGCAAAACATTCAATACCGCAGGGTTGACTACATCTTTTGTTGTTATTCCAAACAAACGGCTTTTCGTGGCCTACGAGCGGGTTATGCGTCTTCCGCACTTGCACATGGGCAATATTTTTGGCACAGTGGCGCTCGAAGCGGCCTATACTCACGGAGAAGAATGGCTGACCCAACTTCTGGTTTATTTACAGGATAATTATAAGTTGCTCGAAACTTTTTTTGCTGAGAAATTGCCCAATGTGAAAGTGATGCGCCCGGAAGCTACTTACCTCATTTGGATCGACTTTTCGACTTACAACCTGACCGACGACGACCTGAACAAGAAGCTGATTGATGCCGGGTTGGGCCTAAACCGAGGCACGCAATTTGGCAAACAAGGTTCCGGTTTTATGCGAATGAACATTGGCTGTCCGAGATCAGTTTTAAAAGAAGCCTTAACCCTGGTAGAAAAAGCATTCGCAGAGTAGAAAAGACACCCTGAAAACAATCGAAAAGGGTGGATTATGTTTCTTTGCAGATTCTTAATCGGAGATATTCTATAGAATAAATAACAACTGTATCTCGTAATATTCTGGATATCTTTTATTTTACTGAATATTGCCGGGGCACTTGGCGGGCAAATTGGAATTCGGGGTTGAGCTTGACACTGGAAAATTCAAAATGAATATCTGTTTCAATGTTCAAAATAAGTGAAGTGAAAGCGGGCTAAGCTGATTATTTTTTGCGTTAATACAAAAAATAATCAGTCTTCTAGGGCAAAACCTTAATACTAAATTAGTTATTCAGTAAATTCGATTTTCGGTTATATTGCCGAAAGGTTTACATGATTAAAATCAGACCCGGGCTAATTTTGCTTTAGTTCTCCGGTCAACGATTTCCAACGAATCATTCACCCGCGATAAATTGGTTATTTCCTGGTCGTCGAGTTGAATATTGAATAACCCTTCTAAATAAAATACAAAAAGAGCCCAATCAACCTGATCAAAATTCAGGTCGTCGTTGAATGATGCTTCAAGTTTAATCCGATCACGACGAACCCCGGTTTTCCTTAAGACCTTATATAGAGTTCGCTGAATTGTTTTGTTTTCCATAGTTTTCTGTTTTACTCCAAATCGCTAATTATGAATAGATTTGAATTTGACCGTGCAAAAATAGAAAATAAAACATTCGAACAAATCATTATTTGGGTCAAAAAAGATATTTTGAAAAGCTTTACAAGTGAATGAATTGATATATTGTTGAATATCAGCAAATTGATTGTTCTTTAAATAATTGATTTCAGGCGTAAAAATCGCAGTTTGTTAGCTGGCGCTTAAAATAATGTATTGACCCACTCATTTCTCAGTAAACTAAATACCTCTAAATCAATATATAATTGGTTGTGGCGTTCACCGCATCGCTCAATGCCTTCGAATGAAAAACCAAGTCGGCGAGGAATTGCTGAGCTTTTTGAGTTTCCTACCCCACACCTTATAACTACCCGGTTCATATCCATGTTTCTAAACGCCAGGTTAATCATTTTTCGGGTTGCTTCCGTAGCAATTCCTTTCCCGGTCATTTTCTGAATAAGCCAGTAACCAATCTCAATTTTGTCGTTTACCCGGTCAATGTCTTTAAAACCAATCAATCCGGCAAACTCAAACTTATGCCATATAACATATACCTCGTCGCGGTTTGACGATACTTTGGCAATAACTGATTTCACAAACCGTTCTGTATCAATTGTTTTGTGCGTGAAATCAACAAACGGAAGCCATTTTCTCAGGAATACTCTGTTTTGATCAATTGCATGAAAGATGGGTTCAACGTGAGTCAGATTAAGTTTTTCAAGAAAAGTATAGTCATCAATATTCAACTTTTCCATAAGGACAATATTTTTAATTCAACGACCAAGATAGTACAATCAGAATGATTTGAATAAATTTTGAAAGCTGTAATTTGCGATTGATTATCTTTGCCTTCAAATTTTTTACTAAAGAATCCAGATGAGAAAATTCAGCATACTATTCCTGTTCGTAAGCTTATTTGTCAGTTCGTCGTGCGGTTCAGCCGGAAATGACGGTGAGACAAAGGTGAAAATTGAAACGGAATACGGAACCATCAAGATAAAGCTATATAACGAAACGCCGTTGCATCGCGACAACTTCCTGAAGCTGATTAAAGACGGGGTTTATAAAGATTTGCTCTTCCACCGTGTTATTCGTGGGTTTATGATTCAGGGAGGCGATCCGCAGTCGCGAAACGCAGAGCCCGGTAAATTGCTGGGTTCCGGAGATTTAGGTTATACTGTTCCGGCGGAAATCAACCCTAAATTTTACCATCATCGGGGTGCTTTGGCCGCTGCGAGGCAAAACGACGACATAAATCCTGAACGGAAATCGTCGGCATCGCAGTTTTACATTGTTCAGGGGCGAAGATTCAGGATGGGAGAGTTGGATACACTTCAAATGAGGATGAATGAAACCCGAAAAATGAGCTTGTTCCAGGCTAAACTCAAACCGCTTGAACCCGAGTTAAATAAGCTTGGTGCGGAAGGTAAACAAGATGAATTGATGGCTCGCTACAATGCACTGAAAGAAGAGGTTTCGGCCGAAGTTGCAAAATTAACCCCGATTGGTTTCAGCGAAGAACAGCGCAAAGCTTACACCACGGTTGGCGGTTTTCCTCCGCTCGATAACCTTTATACCGTTTTTGGCGAAGTGACTGAAGGTATGGAAGTTGTTGATGAAATTGCTAAACAGGAAACCGACCGAAATGATCGCCCGATGAAAGACATCAAATTTACAATCACAATTTTGTAATTTTTAAGGAAAGGTTTTCTGAAGCGAGTATTCCTAAAGAATTGGAACACATTAAAATTTGATTGATTATCTTTGCCGCTCAATAAACGTAACATGAACGAAATGTTAGAGAAAATAAAAGCATTGAAAGCTGAACTGGAGCAAATTTCGGTTTCGGCCAAAGAAGACGTTGAAGAATTGCGTATAAAATATATCAGTAAAAAAGGTTTGGTTGGTCAGCTTTTTACTGAATTTAAAGATGTTCCGGTTGAATTGAAAAAGGAAGTTGGCCAGGCCATCAACGAATTAAAAGAATTTGCGAATAACAAGATTAACGAGCTAAAAGACGCATTCGATTCGGCTGAACAAGGGCAAAACAACCTCGATTTGACTATGCCCGGCGAGCCGTTGAAACTGGGAAGCCGTCATCCGCTTTCGGTTGTTAAAAATGAAATCATCGATATTTTCACTCGTTTGGGATTTACGATTGCTGAAGGCCCTGAAATTGAGGATGATTGGCATGTATTTTCGGCATTGAATTTTCCACCAGAACATCCGGCCCGCGATATGCAGGATACATTCTTCATTGAAAAGAACCCCGATGTTTTGCTCCGTACTCATACTTCCAGCGTTCAGATTCGGGTCATGGAAAAAACTCAGCCGCCCATTCGTGCCATTTTCCCTGGTCGCGTTTTTCGTAACGAAGCCATTTCGGCACGTTCGCACTGTATCTTTCACCAAATCGAAGGTTTGTATGTAGATGAAAATGTGTCGTTTGCCGATTTGAAACAAACCTTATTGTATTTCTCGCGTGAGTTGTTTGGCGAAAAATCGCAGATTCGTCTTCGCCCGTCTTACTTTCCGTTCACTGAACCGTCGGCTGAAATGGACGTAAGTTGCTCGATTTGTGGTGGCGAAGGTTGCAATGTTTGTAAATACACAGGCTGGCTCGAAATTTTGGGCTGCGGAATGGTTGACCCTAATGTATTGGAATCCTGTAATATCGACAGCAAAAAATACACCGGCTTTGCTTTCGGGATGGGTATTGAACGTATAACCATGCTGAAATACGGTATTAAGGATATTCGCCACTTCTTTGAAAACGATGTGCGATTCCTGAAGCAATTTGAATCAGCGAACTAATTTGACCATTACGCCAAAGCATAAAAAATCCCGATCTGGTTAAAAGGTCGGGATTTTTCGTTTTATATCCCCTTATAATTCAAATTCGACGGCATAAACTGCTCAATCACTTCAACCGAAACGCCTTTGCGGCGGGCATAATCTTCAACCTGATCTTTGCCCACTTTTTCTACACTGAAATATTTCGATTCAGGGTGTACAAAAAATTCACCGCTAACAGATGCGGTTGGTGTCATCATAAAATGCTCGGTGAGGCTCAAACCCAGTTCATCGGCACGTAACATGGCAAAAAGATTACCTTTTTCGTGGTGCTCGGGGCAGGCCGGATAGCCCAGCGCCGGACGTATTCCCTGGTAATCAACATGCAACATTTCTTCGAGCGACAGCTTTTCATCAGCTGCATAGCCCCAGTATTCCTTACGCACTTTTTCATGGAGCAACTCGGCAAAAGCTTCGGCCAGACGGTCGGCGAGCGCTTCGAGCATAATGGCGCGGTAATCGTCGTGATCGTCTCGGTACTCCTGAATCCACTTCTCAATGCCAACTCCGGCGGTAGTGGCAAATGCTCCAAAATAGTCAGTTCGGCCACTTTCAATAGGCGCCACAAAATCCGACAGACAATAATTCGGTGACCCTGGCTTTTTGGCTTCCTGCTGCCTCAAATGGTAGAAACGTCCGATTTCTTTTTTACTGATTTCGTCGTCGTAAATCGCAATATCGTCGCCATCGGCATTGGCAGGCCAAATTCCGAAAACAGCATTAGCCTGAATCATTTTCTTCTCTATAATTTCGTCGAGCATCCGGTTGGCATCGGCGTATAATTTGCGAGCCTCTTCGCCCTGATGTTCGTCGTTCAGAATTTCAGGATATTTGCCTTTCAGCTCCCAAACAAAGAAAAAGAAAGTCCAGTCGATGTATTTCCGAAGTTCCGAAATCGGGAAGTCGATCAGTTGTTTGACTCCGACAGAATTCGGCTTATAAATGGGTGCGTGTTTCCAGTCGATTTTCAATTTGTTTTCCCGCGCTTCGGCAATCGGCAAATATTTTTTCGCCTTTTTCTGACCGTGCATTTCGCGTACTTGATCGTAGTCTTTTTTCAGTTCCTTCAGGAATTCTTCGTTTCCTGAAACGAGGTTCGAAACCACGCCCACCGCGCGCGACGCGTCTTTCACATAGATGACAGGATTTTTATATTGTGGTGCAATTTTCACCGCAGTGTGAATTTTCGAGGTGGTTGCGCCACCAATCAGCAGCGGAATATTCATGCCACGGCGCTCCATTTCGGCAGCCGCTTCTACCATAATTTCAAGCGACGGCGTGATCAATCCGCTCAACCCAATGATATCCACTTTTTCCTGAATGGCGGTGTCGAGAATTTTTTCGGTTGGCACCATCACGCCCAAATCGATGACGCGATAGTTGTTGCAGCCCAAAACCACGCCCACGATATTTTTGCCAATGTCGTGCACATCGCCTTTCACGGTGGCCATCAGCACGGTTTTGCGGTTGTCGGTGGTATCAACGGTGTCCTTTTCGGCTTCGATGTACGGCAACAAAAAGGCCACTGCTTTTTTCATCACGCGTGCCGATTTGATCACCTGTGGAAGGAACATTTTCCCGGAGCCAAACAGGTCGCCCACCACGTTCATACCATCCATCAGCGGACCTTCTATGATATTCAGGGTTGGCGAATAATGCGGCAAAGCTTCAGCCAAATCTTCTTCGACAAAATCAGGCAAGCCTTTTACAAGCGCGTGTTCCAGGCGTTTTTCAACCGGAAGGCTGCGCCATTCGTCTTTGCGCTCTTCTTTCGCGTCCTGTTCTTTCAGTGTTTGGGCAAATTCGAGCAACTCTTCGGTTGCTTCGGGCTTTTTATTCAGTACCAGATTTTCCACTTTCTCCAGAAAATCCTTTGGAATCTCATCGTAAATCTGCAACATACCGGGATTCACAATCCCCATGTCGAGACCGGCACGAATGGCATGATACAGGAATACCGAGTGAATGGCTTCGCGCACCTGGTCGTTTCCACGGAAGGAGAACGACAAATTGCTGATACCACCGCTGGTTTTGGCATGTTTCAGGTGCTGTTTGATCCAGCGAACCGACTCGATAAAGTCAATCGCGTAGTTGTCGTGCTCCTCAATTCCGGTGCCGATGGTCAGCACGTTGGTGTCGAAAATAATATCCTGCGGCGGAAAGTTGATTTCGTTCACCAAAATGTTGTAGGCACGCTGGCAAATTTCGATGCGGCGCTGGAACGAGTCGGCCTGTCCTTTTTCGTCGAAGGCCATCACCACCACAGCCGCACCATATCGTTTCAGCAATTGCGCTTGTCGGCGGAAAACCTCTTCGCCTTCCTTCATGCTGATGGAATTCACGATGGCCTTGCCTTGCAGGCATTTCAGCCCGGCTTCAATCACTTCCCACTTCGATGAGTCGATCATCACGGGCAAACGGGCAATATCGGGTTCGGCAATCAACAGGTTCAGGAAGGTGACCATTTCCTTTTTGGCGTCGAGCATGGCATCGTCGAAATTCACGTCGATCACCTGCGCACCTTCTTCCACCTGCTGGCGGGCAATGGCCAGTGCTTCCTCGTATTTTTCTTCGCGGATCAACCGGGCAAACTTGCGCGATCCGGCCACGTTGCAGCGTTCGCCAATGTTCATAAACACCGACTCGTGCGTCAGCGTTACCGGTTCCAAACCGCTCAGCTTCGTATTTTTATCTTTTTTCCTGCGGATGTGCGGTTCGCTTTGCTGAGCAATTTTTGCCAGTTCGCGAATGTGATCAGGCGTCGTTCCACAACAACCACCAATGATGTTTACAAATTTATTGTCGAGGAAATCGCCCACCTGATGCGCCATCTGCAAGGGTGTTTCGTCGTACTCGCCAAACTGATTGGGCAGTCCGGCATTGGGGTAAGCGCTGATGAAGAATGGCGCTTTTTTCGACAATTCTTCCAGATACGGACGCAAGTCGCGGGCACCCAGCGAGCAGTTCAGCCCGATAGAAAGCAAATCGATGTGCGAAACTGAGGTCAGGAAAGCCTCGACAGTTTGTCCGGAAAGGGTGCGTCCGCTGGCATCGGTAATTGTTCCTGAAACCATGACAGGCAGGCGAATGCCGCGTTCGTCCAGTTCTTCTTCGATGGCAAACAGCGCCGCTTTGGCGTTGAGCGTGTCGAAAATCGTCTCAACCAAAAGTAAATCGACACCGCCATCGAGCAAGCCTTTCACTTGTTCACGGTACGAAGCTTTCACCTCGTCGAACGAAACGGCGCGGTATCCGGGGTCGTTTACATCGGGCGACAACGACAAGGTCTTGTTCATCGGGCCAATGGCTCCGGCCACAAAGCGCGGTTTTTGCGGATTCTGGGCAGTAAACTCAGCGGCCACATTAACAGCCAGCTTAGCCGCCTCCATGTTGATTTGATAGACCCATGCTTCGGTGTGATAATCGGCCTGCGAAATGCTGGTGGCATTGAACGTATTGGTTTCGATGATGTCGGCACCAGCTTCCAAAAATTGCGCGTGAATGCTGCGAATGACTTCCGGTTTGGTAATCACCAGCAAGTCGTTGTTGCCTTTCAGGTCGCTGGCAAAGTCAGTAAAAACCGTTTCGCGAAAATCGGCTTCCGTCAGCTGGTGTTTCTGGATCATCGTTCCCATGGCCCCGTCGAGCACCAATACGCGCGACTCCAGCTCTTTTTGTATATCCTTTTTTATTGTCATCAATTTGTACTTTAGTGAGCGGAGACTTGAAGTCGCCTGATCACTAGTTTATTTTTTTATTTTTAAAAGTTTTTCAATCTCATCTGAGATTATTAACATCTTCCCTTTTTGATAAAAATATATCAAGAATAAAAAGAAAAGAGAAAAAAGTACTCCTCCCGATCCAATTCCAAATGCCAATAGGTTCCCAATAAAAAATGGGAGAATAACCCATGGAACCATCCAAATTATAATCAATGCCATATGTCTATATGAAATTTTATATTGGATCTTTATCCTACTCTCTTCTTCATAAAAACAACCAAAGATTGTCAACGGCAAAACTGGCCCATTAAAAAATAGATTATAATGTCTATATAACTCAAAATTCGTAACGAAATATCCTGCCTTTTGCTCCGGAATAAATACATACTTTCCTTCCTTTTCATTATAAATCCCGTCAAAGTTGCTCCACATACAGCGTTCAAAATCAATTTCTCGCTTATATAAATTAAACCCAAATTTGAAGAATATCAAATTAAACCGGTGAAGTTGAATTAATTCAACAATTGTTAAAATAATCCATAACAATAATACAGATACAATAATCACCAGAATAGGACTCATATTATCGCAATAGTTTCATTTCAAATTGTCCGCGGATGCCGATTTTGTACGCTTTAGTGAGCGGGTGACTTCGAGTCACCTGCTCACTTTCTATAAATCACTAAAGTTTAATCGAGAGTTCCAGATGACCACCAAGCCCCAGTTCGACTATTTTTTGGAGGGTCGAAATCCGCACTTCCTTTATGTTATTTTCAATTTTCGAAATATAACCCTTATTAGTTCCACATTTCAAAGCAAGTTCTTCCTGAGTCATGCCCTTTTCAAGTCGCGCTTGTTGGATTAGGAATCCAAGCTTGAAGGATTCAAAGCCTTTTTCAAATTTGTCGCGATCGGGAGTTCCAATTTCACCATATTGCTCGTCAATAAACTGATCAAGTGATTTTATGCTATCTTTCTGTTTCATATTCTCTTTTTATTTAAGCGCTTTATTAATTTCTGATTTTGGCGTTTTCTGGGTCTTTTTTTGAAATCCATTTGCTAAAACAATCAGCCTTCCTTCATCAAAGAAGCAAAAAATGCGAAAAATATCACTTCCTTGCTGAACACGTATTTCATGAAGTCCATCAGTACTTTCCAAATATTTCAGATAATCTTCGGGAACTTGCTTTATTGTTTCAATGAGCCTGAAAGTCCAAATGATTTTGTCTTTTACCTTCTGCTTCTGTTTGCTGTAGAATTCAGTAAAGTAGTCCTTATACAAAATTATCGTTCTTATTTTCTCATCATACATGAGGCGCAAAGTTAATTAAGTTGTCCGAAAGAGCAACTTAATTTTAATAGTTTCATTTCAAATTGTCCACGGATGCCGATTTTGTCGTGGCAAATAATTACTGCCGAGAGTATTTCCGGAAACCGTTCGGTTTGCTGTGTCACCTGCTGAACATCTTCAGGAACCTGAACCAGATTGCCAAAGGTTGTTGCCAGCGCATCGGCCAAAGCTGTGTTTCGGCAAACAATCATGGTAGCATCGGTTTTCCCTAAACTTACTGATGGGCCAACTGTTCCGGCGGAAGTACAAACTCCCAGCGGCGATTGGTCCGCAGGGATTTCAATCCCGATTTTCTCCGACAGTGGCGAATTTCCGGCATAAACCGACATCAGCAAATTCCGGTTAATTTTCAGGAATATATCGCCGCCATTTTCCACTACAATTTCCTGGATATAAAACTGTTGCATCAAATGCTGGCCAACCAACTCGGAAAAAGCGCCGGCCACGGCAGCCATTGGTCCCACTCGGGCGCGACTGGCTGCATCGGCCATCCTATTAACAATCTCCGGTGCATTCGGTTTTACCTGATGCGGCTCGAAGGTTTTGCCAAACACCGGATCAGTCAGCAAATATGCTTCCATTTCGGTGCGCAGGGCAATTACTTTCGCAAGTGCTGCTTCTCGCATTTCTTCGCGAAACGAATCCGGGTCAACGCCAATCCACAAATCGGTTTCTTTGTAATTGACGGTAAACGACCGAAATCGCTGCTCCGAAAACTGATTGCGATATGTGCGCTGCTCAATCACTTTTTCCTTCTGTCTTCTGCCTGTTAACTTCTGCCTAATTTATTCTCTGAAATCGATTTTAAACAAATTCAGCGGACAAGCCGGAACGCAAAGCTCGCAAACGATGCACTTTTCGGAATCAAATTGCAACTCCCATTTTTCAGGATCCATCTGCAAAGCACCGGCGAAGCAAACTGCCGTGCAGTTTCCGCAACTGATGCAGCGTTTCTCGTTCCAGGTTATTTTCTTGTTCAACGGTTCGCAAGTCACCTGATTTTCTTTCAGGTAGGCAATCCCGTCCTTCAAATTTTCCGAAGTTCCTTCCAGTTCGAGCACCAAACTTCCGGTTTTTCCCGGCCAAACTTCGGCGCGGAGAATGTTGATCCTGATATCGAAATCTTTTACCAAATGGTAGCTCAAAGGCATATCGCCGCTCTGAGCCGGGAATTTCAGGACATATCTTTTTTTCTGCATCTCTTTCATTTACAATTTACTTATTTACGATTTACCATTGATTCTGGTATCTGCTTTTTAAGCCCTCCCTTTCGGGGAGGGTTTGGGAGGGGCTTGTTCTTTCAGCGATTTCAACGAGGTGTTGGTCGGGAACATCTGCACGGGTTTGGTGATCTCGAATTCCCCGTCCTGAATGGCTTTTTTCAGGATATTGGCAATTTTGCGCGCCTTGCTCAGGCTCGAAACCGGTGCGGTGCGTATCTTTTTCCCCTGCACTTCAATTTCTCCCGAACGCAACTGCGCATAGTTCACGCGGCCTAAAGCGGGAGTTCCAAGCACACCGTAATCGCAAACGGTGGTTTCAATTTGCTCATTGCGGATAGAAACGCACTTGGCAATGTCGGCATTTAGCACCGGAATCGGGATGCCAATTCCGACGAACAAACTCACGCCATATTTTTCGTAATAGGCGGCCTGCAAAAATTCCGACGACATTTCTTTCAGGTTACCCATCACTGCCAAAGTAGCCGAGTTACTCACCGGAACGCCATGCTCATTTTTCGGTTTCGAGGTGTTAAACTGCGTACCCGGCCAAACCACAAAACCTTGTGTCCCGCCCAAAAAGATACGAGTCCCGATGCCGATGGTTTTCATTTCAGGGTCGTTTAATAATGGGCTCAGTTCTCCTGAAGTTGAGTAAGTTGCATTGCGCATGTGGGGAAGCAAGTTGCCCATGTAGGTATATTTCATTTGCGCGGTGGAATTCACCGCCACATTGTAATTTTGGTAGGCATTGCGCGGATTAAACAGGATCATTTCGTTCACCGTTTCCTTGTTGATGACGGTTTTGATGTGTTTGCGCGGGTAGCAGTCGGTGCCTTTTCCCCAGGCTTCCAGCTCAATATCTTTGCCGTCAACCAAATCCTGAATGACATGTGCACCGCCGTATTTGGGATTTTCAGGATCGCAGGCGGTGGCGCCAATGTAAGTATCTACAGCCGCCAGACCTTCGTAGGCCGGAACGCCGTTCAAGCGAATTTTTTCCATGCGGATAGGCGGATTGGCGTGACCGAAATTGACAATCGCGCCCGACGAACACATGGCGCCAAAGGTGGCGGTCGTCACCACATCCACTTTTTCGGCAATCTCTTCGGGCGAGGCCGTCAGCGCCATTTGCGAAACTTCTTCGGCGGTAAGCACAACGGCTTCACCCCGGCGAATTTTCTCGTTAATTTCTTCGTATGTTTTTTGAATACCCATATCGTGTGAATGATGAATTATTAATTATGAAGATGAATGGGGAAAACATCCATAGATATTCTCCTGAAAAGTTTTGGCAGTTTTTATCGCGGCAATCAGCACATGCACATATTCGAGAAGTACATGAAACTAAGCAGATGTAATGTTGAAAGTCGTTTCATTTTGTTTCAATTATAATTCCGTTTCCGGCCGGGTATTGGCACCTTTTCTGCACGTAATCAGCTGGTTGCCAGAGTTTCGCTGAGCCCGATCTCTCCGCTCTTCTTTATAACCAAACAACCTGTTCTTGTGAGGATTATTTGATAATGAGGCAAAAGTACGCTCAAAAAACCGATTTGGCAAACAAAAGCTGAATTTAACTTTAAGTTTTAACCAGAATTGATGTATGAATTGCAAACTGCAATAACCAGAAAAGTGCTTTTTTGATCTATTCGCAAAATTTGGATTAAATTTGCGGTTATATTCGCAAAATTTGGATTAAATTTGCGAATACGAAATTAAAAGTCAACGACATGATTACAAGAGACCTTTTGGAAACATTGAAGAATCAATTGTTTAAAGGGAAAGCGATTATCCTGCTTGGGCCTCGTCAGGCAGGAAAAACAACTTTAATAAATGAGCTAAAAAGCACCCTCGACCAAAATGTACTTTGGTTAAATGGCGATGAATCAAATGTTCGTGAAGCGCTTTCGAATACAGTGTTATCTCAATTGCATGCAATAATCGGGAACAACAAGGTAGTGGTCATAGATGAGGCTCAACGCATTGAAAACATAGGTATTACAATTAAGTTGATTGTTGACAACCTAAGAGATGTTCAGGTTATTGCCACAGGTTCATCGTCGTTCGAACTGGCAAACCGCATTAACGAACCTCTTACCGGACGAAAATATGAACATTTGTTGCTGCCTTTATCGCTACATGAATTGCATGGTCATTTTGGGTATTTAAATGAAAAAGGAATGTTACACCACCGCCTGATTTTTGGAACCTATCCTGAAGTGGTGACCAACCCTGGCGAGGAGATTCAGATTTTGAAAAGTCTTTCAGGAAGCTACTTGTTTAAAGACATTTTTAACTGGGAAAACATTAAGAAACCCGACAAACTTGAACAATTGGTGAAAGCGTTGGCGTTTCAGACAGGAAATCAGGTTTCATATCACGAATTGGGGCAATTGGCAGGACTGGATAATGAAACGGTAGAGAAGTATATTTTGCTTCTGGAAAGAGCCTTGGTTATTTTCAGATTAAACTCCTTTAGCCGAAACCTTAGAAACGAATTAAAACGAACACGAAAGATTTATTTTTACGATAACGGCATCCGCAATGCGTTAATCAATAATTTCAATCAGCTTGAATTCAGAAGTGATACCGGCCAACTTTGGGAAAATTTCCTGATCAGTGAGCGAATAAAGCGGAACATGTTCAGGCAACATTATTGCAATACTTATTTCTGGAGAAACCATAATCAGCAAGAGATAGACTATCTGGAAGAATATGGGGGCAAAATTTATGCTTACGAATTTAAATGGAATATGAAGCGAAAAGTGAATATTCCCGGAACATTTGCCGAAGCTTACCCCGAACATGAATGGCAAATTGTGAATGCCGAAAACTATCTGGATTTTCTTATTTGATTATTAATCTACCAATCGTGAAATTGAAAGAAACTTCAATTTTCGTCAATATTACCTACATTTGCACCATCAAAAAATTTAACGGTCATGATTCAGGAAATACAAATTTACAACACACTTACCCGCAAGAAAGAAGTTTTTGAACCGCTGGTTCCCGGCAAGGTTGGGTTGTACGTTTGTGGACCTACCGTCTATGGACCGCCCCACCTGGGTCATGCCCGCTCGGCCATTACCTTCGATTTGCTTTTCCGTTTCCTGAAACAGATTGGCTACAAAGTGCGCTACGTGCGCAACATCACCGATGTGGGTCACCTGGTGGCCGACGCCGACGAAGGCGAAGACAAAATTGCCAAACAGGCCAAGCTTGACGAACTGGAACCGATGGAAGTGGTGCAAAAATACACGCTGATGTACCACAAAGCGATGGAATTGCTCAACCTGGAAGAACCCAGCATTGAACCCCGCGCATCAGGGCATATCATCGAGCAGATTGAAGATGTGAAACGCATACTTGCATCAGGATTTGCCTACGAAAGCAATGGTTCGGTTTATTTCGACGTGGAGAAATTTGCCCAAAGTCACGACTACGGAAAACTTTCAGGCCGGAAAATTGAAGACCTGATCAGCAATACACGCACCTTGGACGGGCAGGACGAAAAGCGCTCCGGACTGGATTTTGCCATCTGGAAAAAAGCATCGCCCGAACACATTATGCGCTGGCCTTCGCCGTGGGGCAACGGATTCCCCGGCTGGCACATGGAATGCACCGCCATGAGTTGCAAATACTTAGGCGAAATATTCGATATTCATGGTGGCGGAATGGACTTGACCTTCCCGCACCACGAAGCCGAGATTGCCCAAGCGGTTGCCGCACGCGGCCACGAAGCTGTTCGCTACTGGATGCACAACAACATGATCACTTTGAATGGTCAGAAAATGGGCAAGTCGCTCGGAAATGCCATTTCTTTGGAAGAATTTTTCTCCGGAAATCATCCGTTGCTCGAAAAAGCCTACAGCCCTATGACCATTCGCTTTTTCATGTTGCAGGCGCATTACCGCAGCACGCTCGATTTCTCGAACGAAGCACTTCAGGCAGCCGAAAAAGGAATGGAGCGTCTGCTGAAAGCCACGGCTAAAATCGAATCATTACCTGTTTCTGAAACTTCATCTGTAAATATTGCTGAGCTTTCGGCCAACTGCTACGCCGCGATGGCCGACGATATGAACAGTCCGATTGCCATTGCTCATTTGTTCGATGGGGTGAAGATGATCAATGCAATTGCCGAAGGAAAGTCGACCATCAGTGCAACCGATAAAAACACGCTCAATGTACTTTTCTGTACCTTCCTTTTCGATGTTTTTGGATTGAAGGCTGATGTACAGAGTAGTGCAGGAAACAGCGAAGTGCTGAACGACGTGGTTGCTTTACTGATGAAACTTCGTGCCGATGCTAAAGCCAACAAAGACTGGGCAACATCCGATAAAATCCGCAACGAACTTGCTGCCATTGGTTTCGAAATTAAGGACACGAAAGAAGGCGTTAGCTGGGAGCTGAAAAAGTAGACAGTCTCAGTTTGCAGTCTTAGTGTTTTGAGGATTTCGAGGATATCAGTTACGCTTATTAATCAGGTTGACAATCACTTTGGTCATTGTCTCCTTTTCTTCGGTTCGGCTTACAGCAATCATCAAGGTAAGCGCAACCAGCGCATTGTCGGCAATTCGCTTGTTGCCGAAACGGTCAAACAAAACACCATTCTTCTCCAGAAAATATAAAAACAAAAATGCAGCTACGCGTTTGTTTCCATCTGTAAACGAATGGTTCTTCGTAATGAAATAGAGCAGGTTAGCCGCTTTTTCCTCAATGCTGGGATACAAATCTGCACCATTGAAAGTCGAATATATGGTTGCAATGGAACTTCGGAAAGAAGCGTCCTTCTCATGTCCAAACAACTCACTATTCCCATATACTTCCTTTACCTTTTGTATCTGGGAAATGGCCTCTTCATAAGTTAGCCGGTATATTTCTTTTCCTGAAGTTTCAGCAATTTCAAGACTTTGATAATCATACTGATCCAGAATATCCAATGCGTATGCGTAGTCTGAAATAATTTTCAACAATCCTGAACTTTCATCGCCCGTCAGTTCTTTATAATTCAGAACATTACCAAGTAGCTTAACCGATTCCTGAAGCTCGCGCAATTGCTCGTTTTGCTGCTTCAACCGTTTCTCGTTGATGGAATAGCCTCTAATCAGGTAGTCTTTTAAAACGCTGTTTGCCCAAATACGAAACTGAGTTCCCCGCTGCGATTTAATTCGATAGCCTACCGATATGATTACATCCAGATTATAATAATCGACCTGATATGTTTTACCATCATTTGCAGTTGTTGCAATTTTTGCAACAACTGACGTTCTTGCCAGTTCTTTTTCACTGAAGATATTATTGATGTGTCTGGAAATAACCGATTTATCGCGTTGAAAAAGTTCCGTCAACTGCATCAGATTGAGCCAAACAGTATCGTGATCCAGCTTCACCTGGATCTCAGTTTTGCCATCTTCGGCTTTGTAAATGGTAATCTCTGAATTGCTCATACAATCCTAATTTCACTAAAAGTACAATATTTTATTGAAAGTTTATTGTCTCAAACCGCTTTCTACAGACCTTATTATTGAAAATGGGCGTGAGTTTTGAAGTTTGTAACATAGGTTACAAATTATTTCCTCCAATAGCCGTAACTTTATATTAAAAGTTGAAAATCAGGCTTAAAACTGATTTAGACCTATCAATATAAAGCTCTACTGTTATGAAATTCATCTTTCATTTACTTCCACCAAAAGCCTGGAGATTTCCCGTTTTGCTGCTCATCGGGATTCTAATCGGACTGTTTTGCTTCCTGTTTTATGTGAGCAAAGCCTATTCGTATTTGTCCGACGATCCGAAGACCTGCGTCAACTGCCACATCATGGCGCCGCAATATGCTACCTGGAGCCACAGTTCGCACCGGCAATACACCAATTGCAACGAGTGCCACGTGCCACACAACAACGTTTTCAATAAGTATTTTTTCAAAGCAAAAGACGGGATGCGTCACGCTTCGATGTTTGCCCTACGGATGGAGCCACAGGTCATTTTCATTCACGAAGCCGGGCGCGATGTGGTGCACCAGAATTGCGTGCGTTGCCACTCCAAACTGCTCGAAGATCCGAAATTGAGCGCTTCGGTTCGGGATTTACATGCTCAGCGAACCGAACGCGTTTGCTGGGAATGCCACCGCGAGGTGCCGCACGGAAGAGTCAACAGCCTCAGCAGTACGCCCTATGCCCGCGTCCCGCTTCCAGAGAGCCCGGTTCCCGACTGGTTGAAAGAAGCCATGAAATAGTCATGATCAGCAAACACCGAGCAAAATGAGAACAATGTTTCATCAGGACTATTCCATTTGACCATTAAAAAACAAATTACTTACAAATGAAAGATTAATTCCAGTTCAAAATATTCTGAAACAATAACTTATAAAATATACAACACATGAAACCTATAACACAAATTATTGAAAAACGTCCCTGGATGGCCTGGCTGATTTTCCTTGTCACCATCGTTGTTGTCTTTTTAGTCGGATTGCTGGCCTCGTCGGTTATCGAACGGCGAGCCGAAGCTGTTTTTGTAAATGTTCCGAAGACTCAGATTTCGCAATTCGAACCCCGCAACGAAGTTTGGGGTGAGAATTTTCCGCGCGAATTTCAGTCGTATTACCAAACTGCCGATACCTCTTTTGTGAGCAAATACAATGGGAATAAGCCAATCGATATGCTAAAAGTTGATCCGCGATTGGTTGTGCTTTGGGCTGGTTATGCGTTTTCGAAAGACTACAATCAAGGCCGGGGACACTTTTATGCCATTGAAGACGTCAGGAATATTTTGCGCACTGGTGCGCCTAAAGATGCCAACGACGGACCACAACCATCAACTTGCTGGACTTGCAAAAGCCCGGATGTTCCGCGCCTGATGCAGGAAAAGGGTGTGACAGAATTTTACAAAGGGAAATGGGCCAGCTTAGGCGCAGAAGTTGTCAATCCAATTGGCTGTGCCGATTGCCACGACTCGAAAACCATGAACCTGCACATTTCGCGCCCGGGATTGATCGAAGCTTTCCAGCGTCAGGGAAAAGATATTACCAAAGCGACTCATCAGGAAATGCGTACGCTGGTCTGTGCTCAATGCCATGTCGAATATTATTTCGACAAGCACAAAGTGGAAGGTGCTGCTTACCTCACTTTCCCCTGGGACAAAGGCATGAGTGCTGAAAACATCGAAAAATACTACGACGAAATACAGTTCTCCGACTGGACACATCAACTAAGCAAGGCGCCCATGCTAAAAGCGCAGCATCCGGAGTACGAAACCTATTCGCTCGGAATTCATGCTGAGCGTGGCGTTTCGTGTGCCGACTGCCACATGCCATACAAAAGCGAAGGCGGTCAGAAATTCACCGACCACCACATTCAGTCGCCGCTGAACAATGTGGCCAACTCGTGCCAGGTTTGTCACCGCGAAGAAACAGCCAAACTGGTTCAGAACGTGTACGACCGTCAGGATAAGATTATTGAAAACCGCGACAAGTTGGAAGAATTGCTGGTTCATGCGCATGTTGAAGCTAAGAAAGCCTGGGATTTGGGCGCTACCGAAACTGAGATGAAAGACATTCTGCAAGGTATTCGTCATGCACAGTGGCGCTGGGATTTTGCAGCCGCCAGTCATGGCGCTTCGTTCCATGCTCCTGTCGAAATAGGCAGAATCATCTCTACCGGAATTTCCATTGTTGGCGAAACCCGCGTAAAACTGGCCCGCCTGTTGGCAAGTAAAGGATTCAATCAGGAAGTTCCTTATCCGGATATTGCCACGAAAGATAAAGCTCAGGAATTTATTGGTCTGGACATGAAAAAGCTACGCGAAGAAAAAGCTGAGTTCAAGAAAAACATCATTCCGCAATGGATTGAAGCCGCCAAAAAACGTGAAGCCGGTTACGGTAAAAAAGTTGAAATGTAGAGGAAAAAAATTAGTGAGGGTTTCACTTAAAGTGAAGCCCTCACTAATGAAAATCCTTACCCGATCTTCACCGAAGTCATGGTGAGTGAGCCCATCACCGGTTTATCGTTGAAAAACGAGACCGGTTCATTCTTATCTTTAAGCGCCAACGTGTAAAGCAACGGCAAAAAATGATCGGGAGTGGGAACGGCCAACTGAACTTCGCGACCCAAATTCGAATAATTAATCAGGTCTTTGTGGTTTCCATCCTGAATCAATTGCTTAAACTTGTTGTTTGCTGCAATGGCCCAATCGAAACCATATTCAGGTTCATTCATTTTGTCCCAGGCCACCATGCGCAGGTTATGCACCAGGTTTCCGCTACCCACAATCAGTACACCTTTGTTGCGTAAAGCCGACAATTGTTGAGCCAGTTCGTAATGATACTGCGGTCCCTGCGTGTAATCCAGACTGAATTCAATTATAGGAATATCAGCTTCAGGATAAATCCGGCGAATGACACTCCATGCACCATGATCCAATCCCCATTTTTCGTCGAGTCCAATTGTAGTTTTGGTCACGATTCGTTTTGCTTCGTGCGCCAGCTCAGGACTTCCGGGTGCAGGGTACTGAACTTCGTACAGCGCTTTTGGGAAACCACCAAAATCGTGGATGGTGGTTGGTTTCTGAACCGCAGTTACAAAGGTTCCGCGTGTTTCCCAGTGCGCCGAAACCACCAAAATGGCTTTGGGTCGCGGAAGCGTTTTCCCCAGGTTCCGCCAACCCTGTACAAACTCGTTTTCCTCGATGGCATTCATCGGACTTCCATGCCCGACAAACAAAACCGGCATTCTTGGAGTGTTTTCACCGAATGTGATTAACTGATTTATTGTTTCTGAATTCATGGCTTTTACTGCAAAGGGTAATAGGAATACTGATCCGATAAAAGACCGGCGTTTCATACAAATTGATTGAAGATTTGGGATTAACGATCAACGATTTCAGATGTTTAAATCGTTAATCCACAATCACTAATCGTTAATCATCAATTGGCTGCTTTTGCAAGTTCAATATCGGCGTTCAGTTTCACTTCTTCGCCAACTAAAACTCCTCCGGCTTCGAGTGCTGCATTCCAGTTCAGACCAAAATCTTTGCGATTTATTTTTCCGGAGACCGAAAAACCAGCTTTTACATTTCCCCATGGATCGGTTCCAATACCACCAAATTCGGCCTGAAGTTTAACTGGTTTGGTCACGTCTTTAATGGTCAGATCGCCTGTCAATTCGTAAAGGTCGTCGCCCAAATCTTTCATTCCATTTCCCGAGAAAGTAAGTTTTGGGTAGTTTTCGGCATCAAAGAAATCGGCACTTTTCAGATGTCCATCGCGGTCAGCCACTTCAGTATCGACAGAGGCAGCGCTTATTGAAAATGAAATTTGGGCAGTCGAGAAATCATCTCCCTCGGTTGTTGCAGTCCCCTCAAATTCTCTGAAACTGCCCAAAACATTCGAAATCATAAGGTGTTTTACTTTGAAACTAACTTTGCTGTGTGTTGGGTCGATTGCCCATTTTGTTTCCTGTGCTTTCATTTTTTGTATCATTTAATTGTGAATATTTAATGATACAAATATGCGGCAAGCACACAGGCAAGCGGTAACAGTTTCAGGAAAAGAGGTGGTACTTTTAGGAAATCATTTCTTTTGTCATTTCGCGGAAGCGCGACGGTGTAACACCCATCTTGGCATGAAAAACCCTTGTGAAATAAGACTTTTCGTTGTATCCGAGCTCGAAACCAATCTCCGAAATCGTCTTTTCGCTGTGTAATAAAAGGTTTTTTGCCTCGATTAATTTGCGGGTTTCAATAATTTCTGAAACGCTTTTTTGGAAGTTGTTTTTGCAAATCAGGTTCAGGTTTCGCTCCGACATATTCATTTTTTCAGCATAAAATGAAACGCCCACGTCGCGCCGAAAGTTCTCCTCCAGAATTCGCAGAAAATTGTTGAAAGTGGTGATCTGCGTAACTTTCGCGACATTCTCGATGGGTAAATTGCGCTTCCGCTCGGCATCAACCATCGACAACAAGCCTTCGGTAAGGTGCCGCACCGTTGCCATATCGGCAAATTCCTGAATGTATTCCGCTTTAATTATTTCGCATAGTTTCAGAAACCGGTTCATGCAATCGCCCGATGGAAGCGGCACATTGGTCGATGTGAAAAAATTGGAATAAAAGCTCAACTTCGAATCGGGAATAAATTCGGGTTTGTAATTGATCACCCAACCTCGCATATTCTCGTGCGGAACCAACTTATGCATCTTGTTCATCGAAACATAACACGCTGTTGGCGCCTCAATCACTTCCACCTTAAAATCGATGTAATGTTCGAGGCTTCCTTCAGTCAAAATGATCAGCTCTTCGAAGTCGTGAAAATGCGCGTCGTACGTGCGTTTCACAATGTCATCAACCAATTCCTGTGTAATCTCAAATATGCGGAATAGCTTTTTCATTCTTACCTGATTTCTTCAGTTCCATCGGCGTGACGGGCAAAGCGACCTTTCTCGCGCGGGTGAACCTGATCGCGGCGCGGCCACGGCCAGCCACCGAATTCGTTTTGTTGGTATTCCATCATCGCCTGCCGAATTTCGGCCTGGGTATTCATTACAAACGGCCCGTATTGCACCACTGGTTCGTTAATTGGTTTCCCTTGCAGCAACAGGAATAATCCTTCTTCACCACCATTATCAACAAGGGTTTCTTCATCCGCTTTCAGTTCAACCGCTTTCTCCTGAGCAATTTTTTCTCCTGAAATCAGGATAGACGAACCGCTGTAAAAATACAAGGTTCGGTTTGTTCCTGAGCTTGCTCGCGGCAATTTCAATTGAGACCCGGCTTCCATTCGGATCGTCCAGATGGCCACTTCGTTGGCCGGATCGGCTGCCCACGAGTCGGGTGCGGGAGCCAATGCCTGAACGCTTCCAAAATTTCCGGCAATCACATTTATTTCTGAAAGTTTTCCGTTTTCGTCCGAGACTCGTGCAACCGGAATATCTTCGGCCCACAGCATTTTGAAATGCGGATCGGCAAACTTCTTGGCTTTCGGTAAATTGAGCCAAACCTGGAAAAGCTCGGCAAGGTTCCGGCTTTCGGTGTTCAGCAACGGAAACATCTCACTGTGCTGTAATCCGGCACCGGCAGTCATCCATTGCACATCGCCACCACCGTAACGGCCTGCCTGCCCGTGCGAATCGGCATGATCGACCAATCCTTTGGTAACCACTGTCACCGTTTCAAATCCGCGGTGCGGATGAGCAGGAAACCCCGGAATGGTGTCGCCATGATACATGCGCCAACCGTCTTTTAGGTTGAAATCCGAACCAATTTGCCGACCTCGCAGCAACGACTTATCAGGAGCCATCTCTGCATTTCCTTCCGGAAAATCGTCGAGGTGATGGGCACAAAACAAAAATGGGTTGGAAACCGGCCACATGAAACCGAGTGGTTTAATGCTTATGATTGGATTATTCTTCATGATTTAAAATATTTTTCAGAATAAACAATTCTCAGCGGCTTATTCCTACATTTAAAATAGTTATGGTATGCCGATAAATTATTCTCGTTCAACCATCAAATTTGAATTTTTGAGTTCCCAAAGCTGTTTATATCCGTTGTTTCTAAATGACAAACCTGAAGTTTTGGCCCAAATGCCAGACCTGCTCGTCGCTAAAAGCAGAAAAAGGTTAGCAACATAATCAGACTGAAATACTCAAAAAAAAGATATTGCATTTAGCGATACAATATCTTTCCATAACACATTAGCGAAAAAGATGCTAATTTAAAATCCAAATATTCTTGGGTATAAAATTGCCAATGAGATAGTTATCGCAACAAGCAAACCTAAGCCTATGAAGAACAAAACAACACCAACTTTATATCTTTTATTCGACTTCACCAGTTCAGTTACAGATGTGATTTTATTGATCTTGTTAACCAATTTTTGAAGAGCCATCTGATCTTTAACAATGTAATCGTATGCTCCGTATTTCATGGTATTTATTGCAATGTCAATACTATCTTGCCCTGAAAGGAAAATGAACTCAACATTTGGATTTGTTTTCTTGGCTTTAATTAAAACCTCAATTCCTGTCATACCTTCAAGCAGATAATCCTGAATAATAATTTCAGGATTTTTATGCATGTTTTTCAATACTTCTTCGCCCGACAAGTACGATTCAACATTGGTGAATTTATTAGTTTTTAGATAGCTAACAACCAGCTTGTTATACATTTGGTTGTCCTCCACAACAAATATCAAAGGATTTTTGGCGTTTTGCATATTATTTATTGTTTATCTAAAAAAGTTGAAATGTAATTTATTAATTCTGCTTATAGCTTGTATAGCAATATCAAATTTAGGAAAAAAAAACCTAACCAAATCAAACTTCCAAAGGTTAGAACGTTTAATTTTAATTTTTAATACATCAAATGTTCATTTTTTACAAATTTGGGGCTTTATAAATTTCAATCAAATTAAAGAAGAATGGCAAATTTAATAATCGATATAGGAAATACAAACATTGTTTTTGGAGTTACCACCCGCGAAACCTGGATAAAGGTATGGAGAATACAAACGGACTGGTCAAAAACGGCTGATGAATACGAGGTTATTTTTAGATCGTTGCTGGCTGGTTCGGAGATTGACTATGCCTCAATTTCGCGAACTGTTTTAAGTAGTGTGGTTCCTGGTTTAATCAGGCCATTTAAAGAAATGATAACGAGATTATTTGGAACCGAATTACTGGTTGTTGGCCCCGAAATGTATGGTAAATTACCCGTTAAAGTACTTAACCCTTATGAAATAGGGACCGACCTGGTTGCCGATGCTACAGCAGTTTTCATGGGATACGGAGGACCGGCTATGGTCATTGATTTTGGCACGGCGCTAACCTTTACTTCGGTAAGCCAATCGGGAGAAATACTTGGAGTAGCCATTGCTCCGGGTTTGCTTACAGCTTTAAAATCGCTGACCGGAAATGCAGCTCAGTTGCACGACGTACAGCTCGATGCGCCTCCTTCGGTTTTAGGCGAAAATACGGTTCATGCCATTCAATCGGGCATTGTTCTGGGATTTGCCGGTCTGGTTGACTCCATCGTATCGAGAACCGAAAAAGAAATTGGCTCGAAACTGAAAGTAGTTGCCACGGGAGGTTTATCGTTTGTACTGAAAGATGTTTCAGAAAAAATTGAAGTGGTTGACGAGAATCTGACCATGAACGGACTGAGATATATGGCTTTTAATATTTAGTTTGCCTGAAAATTGAGGTCGTAATCGTCGATTTTTGCCAACATTTCTGCTTTATCATGGTCGTCGAGAAAGCTCGCTTTTACAGAGTTTTTGGTCAGAACCAGTATTTGTTCAGGTGTTAGATTTAAGGCTTCGCTCACAGCGAAGTAATTTTCATTGATGTATCCGCCAAAGTAGGCCGGATCGTCGGAATTAATTGTCGCCATCAAGCCTTTTTCGAGCATTGACCGAAGCGGATGTTCCCGCAAGTCTTTTACTACTTTCAGTTTCAGGTTTGAAAGCGGGCAAACGGTAAGTGGCATTTTTTGCAAAACCAATTCTTCAACAAGCGTCCCATCTTCCAGCGAACGGTTTCCGTGGTCAATCCGGTCAACATTCAGAATATGAATGGCTTCCCAAACATATTCTGGCGGTCCTTCCTCGCCGGCATGAGCCACAACCCGAAATCCCTCTTTTCGCGCAGCCTTAAAAACACGCTCAAATTTATGCGGTGGGTTGTTAACTTCTGATGAGTCGAGCCCAACTCCGGTAATCCAATTTCGGTATGGTAAAGCTTCTGCCAGTGTTTCAAAAGCCGATTCTTCAGTGAGGTGACGCAAAAAACTCATGATCAGTCGGTAGCTGATCCCCAGTTTTTTATGACCATCCTCAAGGGCTTTGTGTATGCCGGAAATTACGGTTCCGAAAGGAATTTCGCGTGAAGTATGCGTTTGCGGATCGAAGAAAATCTCGGTGTGAAATACGTTTTGTGAGTGAATTTTTTGAAGGTAGGCCCAGGTTAAATCGTAAAAATCCTGTTCCTGAATCAATACATTGGCGCCGCTGTAATAAATATCCAAAAATTCCTGGAGGTTATTGAAATTATAGGCCGATTTTAATTCTTCGACCGTCGCGTATTTCAGTTTTATGCAATTTCGGTTAGCAATTTCGAACATCAGTTCAGGCTCAAAAGTGCCTTCGACGTGTAAATGAAGTTCAGCCTTGGGCAAACCCGAAATAAATTTTTTAATTGCTAACCGATTCATAATTAATTGATAGAAACAATTTGTTGTCGTATTTTTTGTACTCACCCCCGACGTCCGTAAGGCGGCCGTTTCCTCTCTCTTTTTTGGGAAGAGGACGGAGAAGCATCGCAGCTACGCGGAGGTGAGTCCGTATAAAAATACAAGTTCGAGTCCGACGTTATGTCATTCTCATTACTTATCTGTTTATTATTTCACTTTACTTAACAGCAGATCAACCAGATTGTTTGCAGCCTTTAGGTTCTCGAAACTTGCCGGAAGCATAACATGATCGATATATTCGTTGTAAAGCCAGGGATCGCCAACAGCCAGAACATATCCCTTTCCGAGGCTGACTTCAGCGATAAAAACAGCTCCGGTTTCGGCATCGTTCAAAACGGGTTTTGCATTTTTCGAAAGGGTTATTCCCGAAACTTCTTTCATGTAAATTTTATTAACTCCCGAAAATAGCGGATGATTTGGAAAATTAGTTTCAGCACCCATTTCCCAATCGCGGTTTAACACCGGATTCAGCGTTTTCGGGTTAAAATAAAGACCGAATTCTTTGGCAAGATGGTTTAAATGAGTGAATTCGCAGTTTGGCCCGTCGTTGGCCATCAGTAAAAGCACTCCGCCGTTGTTCACCCATTTTTTCAGGAATTTAATATCGTTGGGCTGAATATAATTTGGCGTTGGATTTTCTTTCGTCGTATCCGGATCGACAATGATGTAAACGTTTATTCCTTTCAGCGACTTACTTGTAGGAGCCGATGCAACTGTTTTCAGCTCGGCGCCACGTTTTTTAAAAAGGTCGCCTAATTGCGAAAATCCGCTGTTGTCGGTGTCGTCCCAGGTGTAGTGAAATAATTTTCCGGTTTTGGGATGTGTTTCGTGATTAAACCAATTATCTACCGCCACAGTTTTCTGCGCAGAACTGATTGTGGCGAGGGCAAAAAGCGCAAATGCTAATAGTACGATACGTTTCATGTTATTGCTTATTAGGTGTTTTGAATTCAGATTGTATTTCCCTGACAAATTTGTGCAATCGATTTCACTTTTGCAAATCTACAATTAATCAGTCGTATTTTCAGGTTCACCTGTTTTTTCCAATCCTGAAATCAAACGCAATAACTGTTCTGAAGTTGAAGAAAGTAAGCTTGCCGCTCTGGCTTTTGATTCGTCAAAACTCATTGGCCGATTGCCAATTGCGAATGCCGATGTTAACCCTTGTTGATATAGTTCGGATAAATCGCCCGAAACTATTCCGGCTAAAGCAATTAACGGAACCCGATGGTTTTTGCACAGTTTGGCGATTCCGCTGATTGTTTTTCCGAAGGCGGTCTGCGAATCAATTTTGCCTTCGCCCGTAAAAACCAAATTGGCGTGACTTATTTGCCGTTCAAGCTCGGTTAGTTCGGCAATCAGCTCAAAGCCCGAACGTATTTGTGCTCCACAAAAAGCCATTAACCCGGTGCCCAGGCCGCCGGCAGCTCCGCTACCCGGAATTTTGGAATAATCAATGTCAAATTCCCGTGTCAAAATGCTCGAATAATTTGCCATTCCACATTCCAGAATACCAACTATCTCAGGAGTGGCGCCCTTTTGCGGGCCATATACCGAAGTTGCGCCAGAAGACCCAAGCAAAGGATTTTGCACGTCGCAGGCAATCGTAATTTTTACTGAAGCAAGAATCGGATGAACTTCGGAGCGATCTATTTTGAACAAATTGGCCAGTGAATTTCCACCCAGGCTAATCGACCGGCCATTTTTATCGAGCAATTTAAATCCCAGCGCCTGAGCCATTCCTGCACCGCCGTCGTTGGTAGCGCTTCCGCCAATTCCAATGATAATATTCCGGAAACCTGCGTCGATTGCCGCTTTCAGGAGCAACCCGGTACCATAAGTTGAGGTGATTAACGGATTTTGCTCCTGAACAGAAAGCAACTCCAATCCTGAGGCCGCCGCCATTTCGATAACTGCCGTTTTGCCATCGCCCAGAACTCCGTAGAACGATTTGATGGGGCGATTGAGCGCATCAACCGAACGAACTGAAACAATTCTTCCAGAAGTTGCAGTAACCAGCGCTTCAACGGTTCCTTCACCGCCGTCGGCCATCGGTATGCAAGTAATTTTGGCCTGATAATCAACTTTTTGAATACCTTCAGCAATTGCGAGGGCAACTTTACTGGCCGAAAGGCTTTCTTTAAACGAATCGGGAGCGACAACAATATGCATTGGTAAATCAAGTTTCTTTTGATGCGGAAAGTAAGTAAATACTTTTAAACATTGTTGCAGTAGGGTTTAAACTTTGTACTTCGGATTAACCAAAAAGATTAAAGTAAACCTTATTCATTTTATCGAAGTTATGAAAGAGATTTTCAATCAGGTTTTTATCGTTGTTTTATTACTATTTGTACAGGTTAGTACTCATGCTCAGGAAAAGGCCCCGGTTCCGAAACTAAAAAGCATTACGGTTCAGGAAGAAGATTTTGTGAAATCGAACGGAAAGAAACGTCTTGAATCAGAAACAGCATACGATCAGGCTGGGAACGTGATAGAGGAAAAACAATACAAAGATGGCAAATTCGATTCGCACGAAAAAAGCGAATACGATAGAAACGGCAACAAAATAAAAGTCACCGAGTTTGATGAATCGGGGAAAATGTTGAAATACACGACTTACAAATACGAGAAAGGATTGAAAATTGAAAAAGCGGTGTACGGAGCGAACGAAAAAGTAAAATCAAGGAAAACATATCAATATAAGTTTTACTGATTTCCGGGTTTAGAGTCCTATTTTTCTGTCAATCCAGGCTACACTTCTCATTTTCCCACATTTTATCAACAGCCCGGTTTTCAGGTAGCTAAATTGGTAACTTTACTTTCCTGAAAATTCAGGATTAGAGAAAAGTAGAAATTTGATTTAACTGATTGTTATGGTTCCTTTTACACATTTACACGTTCACTCGCAATATTCTATCCTCGACGGCGCGGCCAGCGTAAAAGGGCTGGTTTCGAAAGCCAAAAAGGATGGGATGACTGCCCTTGCTTTAACCGACCATGGCAACATGTTTGGCTCGAAAGAATTCTACGATGTCTGTAAAAAGGAAGGCATGAAACCCATTATCGGCTGCGAAACTTACGTGGCCGAACAATCGCGCCATAACAAAAAGGACGCGAAGGTTGACCGTTCGGGCTACCACCTTATTTTGCTGGCCAAAAACAAAACCGGATACCGCAACCTCCTGAAACTGGTTTCGCTGGCCTACATCGAAGGCTTTTATTACAAACCGCGTATCGACAAGGAAATCCTGGAGAAATACAGCGAAGGTCTGATTGTTTCGTCGGCTTGCCTGGGAGGCGAAGTTCCGCAACACATCATGGCCAATAACATTCAGGAGGCCGAAGAAACCATAAAATGGTTTAAATCGGTTTTTGGTGACGATTATTACCTCGAATTGCAACGTCATCCGGCGGCATCGCCCGAACTGCGCCAAAATGTGTACGACAACCAGGTACTGGTAAATGCCAGAATCCTGGAACTTGCACAAAAACACCAGGTAAAAGTTATTTGTACCAACGACTCGCACTTTATAAACGAAGAAGATGCCGATGCGCACGATTTGCTGATCTGTCTGAATACCGGGAAAGATGTGGACGACCCGACCCGCATGAGGTACACCAAGCAAGAGTGGTTTAAAACCACGGCTGAAATGAACCAGTTATTTGGCGATGTTCCCGAGGCGTTGGAAAATACGCAGGAAATCGTGGAAAAAGTGGAGTTGTTCGACCTCGACTCCGACCCGATTATGCCTGTGTTTCCAATTCCTGAAGAATTTGGAAAAGGAGACGATTACTATGGCAAATATACCGAAGCACAGCTAGTTGAAGAGTTTGGCGAGCAGGCATTTAATCGTCTGGGTGGTTTCGAAAAAGTATTGCGCGTGAAGTTCGAATCCGATTATTTGGAACACCTTACTTATAAAGGCGCTTATCCGCGATACGGAAATCCGATTCCCGATGATGTAAAGGAACGTATCGATTTTGAGTTAAACACCATTAAAACAATGGGTTTCCCGGGCTACTTCCTCATCGTTCAGGACTTTATCAATGCAGCCCGCGAAATGGGTGTGCTGGTTGGTCCGGGCCGTGGTTCGGCTGCCGGGGCCGTGGTTTCGTATTGCGTGGGGATTACGAATATCGACCCGATTAAGTACGATTTACTGTTTGAGCGTTTCCTGAATCCTGACCGGATCTCGATGCCCGACGTGGATATCGACTTCGACGACGATGGCCGCCAGATGGTGCTCGACTGGGTAACCGAGAAATATGGGAAGGATAAAGTGGCGCACATTTGTACTTTCGGAACAATGGCCACCAAATCGGCCATTAAAGATGTGGCGCGGGTTCTGAAGTTATCGCTTTCGGAAGCCGATCGCCTGACTAAGCTGGTTCCGGATGCGCCCAAGATGAACTTCGGAATTGCATTTAAAGAGAGTCCGGAGTTGAAGCAAGAGCTAAGCTCACCAAACGAACTGGTGCGCCAAACTTTGAAGTTTGCGCAAACGCTCGAAGGTTCGGTGCGCCAAACGGGTGTTCATGCCTGCGGAATTCTGATCAGTCGCGACCCGCTCACCGACCACATTCCGGTGATGCCCACCAAAGACGAAGATTTGCTCACAACACAATACGACGGTCATTTTGTGGAAGCCATTGGCTTGCTGAAGATGGACTTCCTTGGGCTGAAAACACTCTCCATCATCAAGGAAACGCTCGAGAATGTGCGGCTCTCGAAAGGTTTGGAAATCGACATCGACAAAATTCCGATGGACGACGCCGAGACGTTCGAGTTGTTCAGCCGTGGCGACACCACCGGCGTGTTCCAGTTCGAGTCGCCCGGAATGAAAAAACACTTGCGCGCCCTGAAACCCAACCGTTTCGAAGACCTTGTGGCGATGAATGCGCTCTATCGTCCGGGACCTATGGAGTACATTCCGCAGTTTATCCGCCGTAAACATGGGCAGGAACCCATTGAATATGACCATCCGCTGATGGAGCCTTATTTGCGTGATACCTATGGGATTACCGTTTACCAGGAACAGGTCATGCTCCAGTCGCGCGCGCTGGGCGGGTTTACCCGTGGCGACTCCGACTCGCTACGTAAGGCAATGGGTAAAAAGATCAAGGCCATGATGGACAAACTGAAGGGTCAGTTCAAGGAAGGTTGTTTGAAAAATCCGGCATTTATGAGCGGTTTGGATGGCAAGAAAAAGCCCGAGGACCTGATCGACAAAATATGGGGCGACTGGGAAGCTTTTGCCAGTTATGCGTTCAACAAATCGCACTCGGTTTGCTATGCGTATGTGGCTTACCAAACCGGCTACCTCAAAGCCCATTTCCCGGCCGAATTTATGGCTGCCAACATGAGCCGAAACCTGAGCAATATTACTGAAATCACTAAGCTCATGGAAGAATGCAAGCGCATGGGAATGAATGTGCTTGGCCCGGATGTGAGTGAAAGTTATGCCAAGTTTACGGTAAACAAAGCTGGTAATGTTCGTTTTGGCATGGCGGCAGTAAAAGGAGTAGGCGAGGGCGCTGTTGAAGACATTGTGAAAGCCCGGAAGAACGGCGAATTCAAAGACATCTACGACTTTGTTGAAAGGGTTAACCTACAGTCGGTAAACAAAAAAAATATTGAGGCGCTAGCCATGGCCGGAGCGTTCGATTCGTTCAAAAAACATACCCGGAGCCAGTTTTTTGCCCCGGATGAAAGCGACCAGACGTTTGTCGAAAAGTTGATCAGGTACGGCAATAAAATGCAGTACGAAAGCGCCAATATGCAACCTTCGCTTTTTGGCGAGGTTATGGCTACCCAGTCGGTACAAAAACCTGAACCACCAGCAGTTCCGGAGTGGGTTGATTTGGTATTACTCGAAAAAGAACGGAGCCTGGTGGGAGTGTATTTAACGGCCCATCCGCTTGATAAATATAAAATTGAAATAAATACGCTGGCAACAAAGGATGTTTCGCTGAAGGATTTAAATAATGGAATTGAAATGTTGAAAGGCCGCGAAATGACTTTCGTTGGAATGGTGAGCGAAGCCCGGGAAAGTTTCAGCAAAAATGGTAAACCATTCAGCTATATTGTTTTAACCGACTATACCGATTCGTACAAAATGTTTTTCTTTGCCAAAGATTACGTCGAGTTTGGAAAATACTGCAAGCCAGGGCTTTACCTGATGGTGCGTGGCATGGTTCAAAACCGGTTTGGCGGAGATCAGCTCGAGTTTAAAGTCAATCGCATTGAGCTAATGGATGAAATTCGGGAGAAATACTTTAAAAGTATCACAATCCAAATCCCATTGCCAGCGTTAACAGGAAACTTAGTTAACGAGTTAAGTGATTTGACATTAAACGCCAAAGGGAAAACCTTGCTCAAATTCGATGTGTGGGATCCCGAAACAAAAATGATGGTTAATCTGTTTTCAAGAAATACACGAATAGAAATAACCGATGCTTTATTAGCTTATTTCGAAAAGCATGATGATCTTGCTTTTAAAATTAATTAGTCTAATTTTGTGTTGTTTCCTTGCCCGATTTTAGATTTATTCACACATAAAAATATTAAAAATGGCTTTAGAAATTAATGATGCAAATTTTGAAGAACTGGTCCTTCAGGCTGATAAGCCGGTTCTGGTTGATTTTTGGGCTGAATGGTGCGGGCCATGTCGTATGGTTGCCCCGATTGTTCATGAACTTTCCGAAGATTTTGAAGGACAATTAATTGTTGGGAAGGTTGATGTTGACAGCAATCCGGGCATTGCTTCAAAATTCGGAATCCGTAATATTCCAACCATCCTTTTTTTCAAAGATGGCGCTGTTGTTGACAAACACGTTGGCGCTGCCCCAAAATCAACACTCACAGCTAAAGTTCAAAGCATTCTGTAGTTTTCGAAATTAATTTGAACAAAAAGGCATAGGAATCAAAAGTTCTTATGCCTTTTTTGCTTTTAATAAAAAATCATAGCCACTAGAAAAACAGATTTAATTTTCCGAATGACTAATGACTTTTTACCTTTACGCCAGAAACAACAAAAACGGGTACTTTGTGAATAACTTACTCGACATACAACAATTTCAACAGTTCGACAATCTTGAATTCATCTCGAAAGAGGTTGTTGAAGGCTTTATTACCGGCTTGCACCGAAGCCCTTTTCACGGGTTCTCGGTGGAGTTTGCCGAACACCGGTTGTACAATACCGGCGAATCGACCAAACACCTCGACTGGAAGCTTTTTGCCCGAACCGACAAATTGTTTGTAAAGCAATACGAGGAAGAAACTAACCTTCGCTGCCAATTGGTGATTGACACTTCTTCATCAATGCTTTTCCCGTTCGAAAAAGGAAAAGCTTTGCGAATCAATAAACTTGCATTTTCGGTCTATTCGGCTGCTGCAATCATTTATCTTTTGCGCAAACAACGCGATGCCGTTGGTCTTTCGCTTTTTTCTGAAGACATTGAGTTTCATTCTGAAGCACGGTTGTCGTCGGTTCATATCGATTTGTTATACAGTGAACTAACCCGCTTGTTAAACCAGGAACAAGCCAATTTGAACCGAAAAACAAATACCATCGACGCCTTGCACATGATTGCTGAAAATATTCACAAACGCTCGCTGGTTATCCTGTTCACCGATTTAACCGGGCAGGAAAATCTGGATGCGTTTTTTGAAGCTTTGCAGCACATGCGCTATAACAAGCACGAGGTTTTGCTGTTTCATATATCCGACCATTTGCACGAAAAGCAGTTCGATTTCAGGAACCAGCCTTACCGGTTTGTCGATTTGGAAACCGGCGACCATTTGCGTTTTTCGCCGCACGACCTGAAGAAAAATTTTGAACAGGCAATGGACAACTACTTCGAAGAAATGCGCGTTCGTTGTGGCCAGTACCAGGTTGATCTGGCCGAAGCCGACATTAATGAAGACTTCAGGCATGTGCTGTATGCTTATTTGCTGAAGCGTAAGCGCTTGTATTGAAGGTGTTTCAGCGTTGGAGTGCCTGAAGAGAGCTGGAATTTGAAGCTGGGAAACGGTAATTTGCCGGATTGTTAGATCGACCGTTCCACCTAACAATTTAGCCATTCCACCATTCTTCTTTATTTTCAAATTTTCAGATACTCAACTAATTTCTGCCGTCTCCCAACTTTGCTTTTTTTCAGAACCAATAGCCAAAACTTGCCGAAAAAGTTGGTTTTTCGGTCGAACCGGAATAGCCCAATGTTACTTCTAGCGGTCCTAAAAGCGATTTAATCGAATAGCGCAGGCCAATGCCGTAAGTTGTTTTCATCTCATTGTTCAGAAGCAATTTCGAATCCTGCCACATGGTATTGAACAAAAGCGAAGCATATTGAGATTGAGTGAACTTGAACCGTAGCCCAGCCAGACCAATGTATGTATAATTTTGGGCAATACTTACTGCCGGAAGCCCAACAAAAGGTAAATGATAGTTGAAATATTGTGTGTATGGTTCGCCTCCAACCAAAGTCATACGGGCCAACGGTGAATCGGATTTAAACATAGCCCTGCCATAAACATCGAGAAGTAAGGATACGTTTTCATCAAGAGGCAAAACATTTCTCGACTTCAGCAATACTATCGGCTTTATGTTGCTGTTGTGATGCAAGTCGGTTGTCAGCGAAAATTCGCCGTAAGTACTCGATCCCCGGGTTGGAAAATAATAATCGTCCATATTATCGAACGACAAATAGGAATAGGCATTGGTCAGGAAGAAATCAATTTTCCCGGGGGTTTCCGGAGTATCCATCTTTGTAAAAATATCACCACGGAAATATTCTTCCTGGACTCCCATCCCCAGGTTAAAGCGGTGCATAAACGGCTGATAGAAGTAAACCGATGCCGCACTATGAAAAACATTGGCTTTGAAAAGCTTTTCTCCTCCATCGAAAATGTTGTAGTTCTGATATTTACCCTTCAGGTTAAAACCCAGCGTTGGAAAGTTGGCTTTATTGGTTTCGGCAGTCAGGTTTATTTCGGGGTTTACTGATACTTCAGCGCTGGCCGATAAAAAACCAAAAATATTGCTGTAATTGCGCTGGGTTGTATTGATCAGGATGGCAGCCCCGTCGGTTGTATTTGCCTTAAAGCCAATGTTTTGAGAAAGAACCCGTTGAGTTGATATATTCAAGTTCAATGTTTTGCCCTGGGCATTATCAATCAGGTCGTAATAAATCCGATCAAAGCCACCCAGCCCATAAAGCTTGTCGATTGCCGATTTTATTTCTTCGGCTGAATAGTATCCTGGAAGACTGATTCCCAGTGTTTTCAGTAAAAAATCCAGTTCAAGATGGTGCGTCCCGGTGAGGGCTAAATCAGTGATGTACCAATGCTCCGGTGTTACCAAATCGCGCGATTTTTCAGTATATTTCAACTGGTACTTCTCTTTAAGTTCCCGAAGTTGGGGAAGGACTTCGCGGGCGGCTCGCTCACCTCTTAATATCAATGAGTCAACGGCTTGTGTCCTGAAGCTTGAAACCGAATATCCGGTAATATCGGGCTTGATGGTAATATCGCAAAGTCCTTTATTAACAGTATCTTTTGCATGATCGAAAAAGTTAACCAACTGCCCGATTACGTTGCGAAATGAAGACAGGCTTTTCCGGTCGTAGTAATCGCGTCGGATATCAACGCCTATAATTATGTCGGCTCCCATTCGTTTGGCAACATCAGTCGGAAAATTATTAACCACTCCTCCGTCAACTAACAGATAACCACCATGATCCGACGATTGAAAAGCCAGGGGAATAGCCATACTCGAAAACATGGCAGTTGGAAGAAAGCCGTTTCGGAGGACAATTTCTTTTCCGTTTTCGAGGTCGGTAGCAATGCAGGCAAACGGAATCGGAAATTTTGAAAAATCGGCGTCAACCGGAACATTCCCGGCCAAACCGCAAAGAATGTTCAGAACATTTTGCCCTTTTATTACTCCCTGCGGAAGGCTTAACTTACCGCTAATGGGCACCGAAAAAACATACCGCTGCTTCAGCTGCTGATCGTTTCTCGACAAAAAAGCCCGTGGCACATCGTCTGAAAGGGTTGTTTCCCAATTCATCGATTTTACCAGGTTTTCCAGCTCCGATGCCGAATAGCCAATAGAGTATATGCCACCAACCAGGCTTCCAATACTTGTTCCAACAATTAAATCAACCGGAATACCCTCCTGCTCCAAAACTTTAAGTACTCCAATATGTGCAAATCCTTTGGCACCTCCTCCACTTAATACCAATGCAATTTTGGGCCTTCCCGGTTTCTGTGGCTCACTCTGGGAAAGCAAAACGTTTGGCTTCAGAAAAAATAGCCCAAACGAAATTAACACCAGTATTGCAATGCTTCGACGAGGCATTAGTTATACAATTCGAGTCTCTTTTTTACAAAGTTAATGGTACTTCCTATTGTGTTCAACTCGGCATAATCTTTTTCGCGAATATTGATCTTGAAATAAGCGCCAATGTAAAATGCCAGGCACGTGAATTGAAACTCTTCGAAATCGAAATCGTGAACAAATGAAGCGTTTTCGTGAATTTGTTCCCTGGGAATTCCCATGTACTTTAAAATCTGGGTAAATTTTTCTTCGATAGTGTGCATAATTGAAAAAATTAATAGTTAATCAACTGAAAAACAATTTTTTGCTCTTCTTTCTGGAATGTTCCAGATACCAGTCAAAAAAACGTGAGATTCCTTCTTCCACGGTAATCTGTGGCTTGATTTTTAAATCATTCTGAAGTCGGGAGGTGTCAGCAAAGGTTTGATAGACGTCGCCATTCTGCATTTCAACGAATTCTTTGATAGCTTTTTTCCCGGTAATATTTTCGATTACCGAAATGAAATCCATTAACTGGATTGGCTTTCCTGCTCCGATATTATAGATGTTGTACGGAAGATCTCCTTTCGGTGCGTATTCTAAAACCAGTGAAAGGCATTCAACGATGTCATCGATGTACGTGAAATCGCGAGACATATCTCCATTATTGAAAACTTTTATCGGAGTGTTATTCATAATCGAGTCCATAAAAAGGAAAGGAGCCATGTCTGGTCTTCCCCACGGGCCATAAACCGTGAAAAAACGAACGCCTGTTGTTGGAATTTGGTACAATTTGCTGTAGGCATGTGCCATAAGTTCGTTTGACTTCTTCGTTGCAGCATAAAGACTCACCGGTGTATCAACCTGGTCTGTTTCTCTATACGGAACCTTTTCATTTAAGCCGTAAATACTGCTCGAGCTCGCATAAACTAAATGTTTGACCGGATTGAAGCGACATGCTTCCAGAATATTTAAAAATCCGGTAATGTTTGAATTGATATATGAATACGGGTTCTCGATTGAAAATCTTACTCCAGCCTGTGCTGCAAGGTGACAAACAACATCAAACTTTTCAATCGAGAACAGTTGATCAATGAATACTTTATCCTGAATATCGGCCTTATAAAATGTATAGCTTGGATAAACGGTACTTCTTACAGGCTGATGACTGCGGATATGGTGTTTATCAATTCCTGACAATTCAAGTCGCGAATATTTTAGGTCGATATCGTAATATCCGTTAATGTTATCGATCCCAATCACGCGGTGCCCCTGATTGGCCAGGCTCTTTACCGTATGAAACCCGATAAACCCGGCGGTTCCTGTTATCAAAATTTTCATAACTTTAATTGTTTCGTTTCTCGTTTTCTAATTCTATACAATAGTAATTTCCTGAGATAGGGCGGTGGTTTGTCGGCGCAGATTACTCCATGACTTGTGAATTTGAAAATCGATCCGTTTGCCAGAACCTCGCCTGCAATACTTAAATATCGCCTCATAGTATTACTATTCAAATCCCTTTATTTTAATATATTGATGTTGTTTTTTTTAATTAACCAATTGGTTAATTCAATTGACTGAAATTAAAAATTTCTCCCCAAAAAACAACAAGGTTATTCAAATAATTTAACCGTTTAGTTAAGAGCACTGGCCTTTGAGTTTTAGTTCTAATTGCTTTCATAGTTTTCAGTATAAAGAAGTGTTAGTTCCCTTGCCAAATCCACTTGAAGAAGTGGATTTGGCAGAGGGACAACTAACTATTTTCTGAACTTATACCTACTTTTTATTGATGACGATTATTGCCGGTCTATATTGTACAAATCGAATCTCAATTTTGATTTTTATACACGTGACTTCTATTAATGTCGGACTTTTACAAAAGAACCAACCAATTATGTGAAGAAATATCAAAGAGACTTAACAATCTTAAAAGCGTCTTAAATTTTGTTAAGTATTCTTATCTACATCATTTTACTGTACTTTCTCGTATTTTCCGATAGCCTGCAAATATTTCGATACCGAAACCTGGTAATTGCACTGCGCATTGGTTAAATTGTCCTTGGTCGATTGCAAAAGGGCCTGAGCCTCCAGCAAGTCCGAAATCCCAATATTCCCGGTACGGTAATTATCGTTGGTTATTTTCAGGTTCTCATTGGCTTGTTCAACCGCTTTTTCGGCCAGTTTTATCTGGTCGCGATTTTCCTGAAGGTCATTTTTTGCCTGCTCGATCTGCAATACAAGCAATTCCGACGTTTCGTCCAGTTTATTGCGAGCCGATTCTATTTTTAACTGTTGCTCTTTTATTTTGTGCGAACCGCCCCACCAGCCCGAAATTGGGATGCTCAAATTGACCAAGGCTATTTTTTGTGTAAGGTTCGAATTCATCACATCAACTTTTGCGGCCATGCCGGTAACGGCCAGTTGAGGCATCAATTCGCCACGTTTCATTTTTAGCTGAATTTGTTCGGCTTCGGTTGCCTTATTGAGTAACTGGTATTCGTTGCGGTTGGCAACAGCTTCGGCAGGCGAAACCAAATCCGGAGCTATTACTTCGTGCATAGGCTTGTCTGAAAAAACAATGGTTGAATCATACGGAATGCCAATGTGCTGGCACAAAGCTCTTTTGGTAAGTGAAATACCATTCAGCAGTTTCAATCGGTTCGATTGCAGCTCGTTCTGTTTCAACTGAACTTTCAGCAAATCGTTCCGCTGGGCCAAACCAGCTTGCGTATAATTTGTCACATCTTTGTTGAGCGTAGTAAGCAACTCTCCGTAACTGTCGAGCGTTTTCAGCTTTTCGTTTAAGCCAATAGCTGTCCAGTAAAGCTGGTCTGTTTTTACCAATACTTCTGTTGTTGTCATGGCTTGTTGCTGCTTGCTCACGTCCTCGCCTAAAGCAGCCAGTTTATTGCCATTGCGGATTTGCCCTCCGGCATACAGCGGCAAAGAAACAGTCAGGTTGGCCATATTCAGGTAATCGAGGGCATTAATTGGAGTTCCGGGGAAATAGGCGTATTGCGTGGCTTTGGCCAGGTTTTCGGCATTGCCGTCGTAAACCGGCAAATTCATCTCCGGAATTTTTCCTTTCACCAAATAATCGCTCGACTTCATGGCCATTGCGCTGGCGCTAACCTGCGGAAAATAATCGGTAAACGCATTTTTTCGCACTTCTTCCGACGATTTAACTGCGTACCCGGCTTCAATGATTTTTTTATTATTCTGGATTGCCAGGCGTTTGCACGAGTCGAGGCTTAATGTTTGGGCTTGTGCGGAAGCAGATGCAAAAACAATCCCCAAAATGACGATTGAAGTAAACGCTTGTTTGTGCTTTGGTTTGGCAACTTTTGGCGGAACATCCCAAAATCCTTTTTTCCTTGGCCGGTCGGTGTAAGCCAGCGAATACAAAATTGGGAGAATGTAAAGCGTTAACACCATCGCAACCAGCAACCCAAAACAGATAACAGTACCAACAGGGCCCCATAGCGGCGAACGGCTGATAATCATCGAAATAACTCCGGCTGAAGCTGCCGCCGAGGTAAGGAAAATCGGGCGCATACGGCGTTTCCCGGCAGCCAGCGCTGCTTCATAAACTGACATTTTTTGTTTTTCTTTCAGTTCGCGGGCATAGTCAATCAGGATTATACCGTTTCTGACTACCATTCCACAAAGACTGATGATTCCAATGAAAGCAGTCGTGCTGAAAGGATATCCCATCAGGGTTAAACCGATTGCAGTCCCCGGGAGCGACAATATCATGGTTGACATGATAATGGCTGAAAGCTTGATTTTCTTAAACTGGAACAGTATAATAAAGAAAATCAGTAGAATGCTGAGGGCAAGCGCATAAGACATTGGGATAAAGGTTTCCTGCTGACCTTCATAATCGCCACCATAATTAACTGACGTGCCCTCAGGGAGTTTTAAATTTCCAATTTCAGACCTTACTTCTTCAAAAATTGACGATGCGGCGCGATTAGTTTGATTATCAACAAGTATCGTCAGGGTTTTGATTCCGTTCCTTCGGGTAATGGTTCCTTCGGTCCATTCTGGAGTAAAACTTGCAAACGACCGCAACGGGCTTCCGGTGAAACCTATCGGCGAAGTAATGTATTGGTCAGTAAGGGTATTGATGTCTTTCCGGCCTTTTACTTCCTGGGATAGTCTGACCTCAACGGGATAATCGTCTTCCCAGATTGTAGTCAGCGGAAGGCCATCGAGCCCAATCATCAGCGATGTTGAAACCATCGACTTCGAATATCCGAGCAGGTTGGATTTGTCACGGTCAAGATTAACTTTCAGTATCTGTTGTTTCTGGTCCCAGTCATCGCGAACCCAGCCAACTGATTTGGTTTTGTGCAAAATATCCATAATCTGTGCCTGGGTATTGCGAATGTCCTTAATCGAATCCGACGAAATCCGGATTTCGATTGGAGCTTTGGAAGTCTGCATGGCCAAAATCTTGAATTTAACATGTGCATTGGAAAAACCATCGGAATATTTTGGGCTGTAATCGCTTACAATTTCGCGGGTTGCCTCGTTGGAAATGGTATTGATCAAAAGCTGGCCATAATTGGGCGATGGCATGTTGGGCGCATAAACCGTGTGGAAACGAGGCGAACTGGTGCCAATGAAACTGGTGACATTGGTCACGCGCTTATCTTTCATCAGTACTTTTTCAAGGCTGTCAACCAGTTGCTCTGTGCTTTCGAGTGATGAACCGGTTGGCAGATAAACCTCAACAGCAAACTGGTTACGTTCCATTTCAGGAAACATTTGCTGATCGAGGTTTTTGAACAGCACTAAGGCAACCACAACCGACACAATACCTCCCGTAATGATGGTCTTCGGGTTTTTAAACGCCCACTCGAGCGATTTGTCGAACCAACCCTGAAGGATGTCAAGTAATGATTTTCCGTTCTTCTCCTGATCAAGTTTTTTCAGACCTTTTTTGATGAATACAAAATCGAGGTATGGAACCAAAAGAACAGCAACCAATACTGAAACAATGAGCGCAATACTGATCACTATGGGCAGCGGACGCATAAATTCGCCGGCAGTTCCGGGAACCATGAACCCCAACGGAATATAGGCCGCCATGATGGCCAGAGTTGCTGTAATAATTGGTGTGAGCAGCTCTTTGGCACTTTTTATTGCAGCGTGCCAGGGCGATATCCGGTGATCAATTTTCTCAACGTGATTGTCGATCACCACAATCGAATTATCCACAATCATTCCCAAAACCAGGATTAACCCAGCCAACGACACGGTATGCAATTCTACACCAAAGAAGTACAAGAATGCCAGTGTGATTAACACTGCAATTGGAACGGTAATACCGGCTACTGAAGCAACGCGCATCGGCAATAGTAGCATGGTCACCAGGATTACGGCGATAATGGCAATCATGAATTCGTGCATAAAGTTCGAAACCGACTCATCGACATATTTTGGCAATTCCGATATTTTGGACACTTCAATTTCGCTGGAAGTGTTTTTTTTAAAGGTCTCTATAGCCTTGTCAACGTCAGCGCCATATTCAACAATGTTGTTGCCTTTCTGCATTTCGAGCGAAAGCAGGATGGTTTTCTTTCCGTTCTGCCTGATATAATTATCCGGGTCTTCGTAGCGGCGTTCGATGGTGGCGATATTTTTCAGGCGCACCACATTTCCTTTGGGGTCAGAATACACAATCTGGTCGGCCAAATCTTTTTCCGACTCAAAATTCTGCGGAAGGTGTACCGCAAGGTTGTATTTGCCATCTTTCAATGTCCCGGCGTAGTTCACCATTCCGTTTGGCATGTACGAACCAAGCAAGGTCAACGATTTGATGTTGTATTCGTTCAGCATTTCAGGCTTTACGTTCACATAAATCTGTTCTTTCTGAAGCCCGTAATGTTTAATTTTGGATGTGGCCGGAATTTTACGGCATTCAGCCTCCAGCTTTTTCAGCTCTTTTTCAAGCTCTTTGTAGCTCTTGGTATCAGAAGAAAGGGTTATCAGCAGGGCCGAAGTATCGCCAAAGTCGGAATTGGCAACTAACGCCAGCACACCTGTGGGCAGGCTCGATTTCATCTCCGAAAGGCCATGTTTTAACTTCGACCAGAATTGATCGGCATTTTTTACATCGTCGTTCAACTCAACAAAAATGTACATGATGCCTTCGCGCGAATATGAGTAGGTTTTAGCCTTCTTCACTTCGGAATAGCCAAAAATGTAATTTTCGACAACTGTAGTTAACTGTGATTCAACTTCTGCTGAAGTTGCCCCGGGATATACGCCAACAATGACACCCTGGCGAATGGTAAATTCGGGAAACTCGTTTCGTGCCATTTTTTTCAGGGCAATTCCCCCAACGAGCATAAACAATACTGCTATGAGTATTATTATATTTCGATTCCGCATAGCGGCCTCGATAAATCCAGTCTTTTTGTGGCTCATATTACAAGATGATTTGGCTGTTGTCGCTTAATTTTTCTTTTCCTTCAACCACTACAGCCTGATTAGCAGTCAATCCACTCAAAATCTCTAATCCTTTGGTTTGGTAATTACCGATTTTTACGGCTTGTTTCCGAACACTTTTCTGATCGTCGTTTACCACAAAAACAATTGAGTTTCCTTCCGAATCTTTGGTAACAGCGTTGTACGGCACCAAAACCATTTGCTTTTCGGATGTTGAATTGAGCGTCACATCGCAAACCATTCCCGGTTTAATTTCCATTTCCTGATTTTTCACGGTAATTTTTACCTCGTAAGTCCGCGAAAACTGATCGGCCACAACACCAACATGGGTAATTGTTCCTTCGTACTGTTTGTTGTCGAGGGCCGAAATAGTGAATGTGGCGGTCATTCCCTTCCTAATTTTCCCGATTTCGTTTTCAGGAACCGAAATCTTCACCAGTACAGTTTCGATTTTGACCAGTTCGAGCGGAGCAAAACTTGATAGGGCTGATTGCCCGGGTTCAACATTCCGTTTACCAATCACTCCGCTGGCCGGGGCGTACAGGTTGCATTTTTCCAGGCTGCTCTTGGACACTTCCAGTTGCGACTGCGCCTTTTTCAGGTTGGTTTCCATCTCCACCCATTTCACTTCCGAGAGGCTACCGTTGTCGTACACCTTTTTCAAACGGTCGTAAGCATCTTTGGCCTGATCATACATGGCCAGCGACGAATTGTAGATACTTTGGTTATCAGCCTTGTCAACGGTAGCAAGCAATTGTCCTTTGCGCACAGCATCGCCTTCCTGAACCAAAACACGCTCAACGGTGCCCGAACTTTGGAATGTCAGCGGAATAGTTTGGAAAGCTTCAACGGTTCCGCTGTAGCGCAGGTTCGACAAACCACTGAATGTTTGTACGGCCTGCGCTTTCACTTTAATGGCAGTAACTTCTTGTTTTACTGTTTCTTGCTTCTGATTGCAACCGAACAGGATGATTACGATTGCTGATAAAATCATTGTTTTCTGCATTTCTATCATTGTTTAATTATTAGATACTGAACGACTGGTATGTATTGAATAGATAAAATACTGAACGGTCGGTATGTATTGCGTAAAATAAAATTGACTCTTCTGTCATCGGTTTTTAGGAATTATTTCTTCATTAATTTATAAAACTCGGAAGTTTGCTTTTTAAGCAGATCAATTGCATCTTCAATAGATATGTTTCTCACTACGTTACCAGCCAGCCCCATATTTATTGCGAAGAAGTTGTTTGCTACCAGGGCCGGATCAATATCGTTCCTGATTTCGCCGCTCGAAATTGCATTTTTCAATACCTGTGCAGTTTTTTCTATTTCGCCATTGATGAAATTTCCCTGATTTTCGGCAAAGCCGGGATAATGCCTGAATGCATCGGCAATCAACGAAAGATAATTTATTGGAGAAAAAGTATTGGAATGCTGAAATAGCGACCTGAAAATCTTTTCAGTTTGCTCGATTGACAATTGAATGAACACTTCAAGAGTTAATGATTCAATTTCGGCATCAAATGCGACGATTCGGAAATATTTATCAATTACACTAATGAATAATTCTTCCTTATTTTTAAAATGGTGATAAAGAGCACCTTTGGTGAACCCAATGGCATTGCTAATGTCGCTGATTGAAACAGCTTCGTAACTGTGGTTTAAAAACAGCTTGAAAGCTTCGTCTATTATAAATTCTTTTGTGTTATCCATATTGTTGCATACTGAACGATTGGTATGCAAATGTAAGTACTTTTTTTTAACGTCAAAATGCTTGCAAAAAAAGAAATGGAAAATTAACATTCAGGAAAACTCATTGTTCCGAAATCGTAGCTTAAAGCTATTTTTCAACCGGAAATAAATCGCAGCTTACCGGATAATGATCTGAATGATTGAGTGTTGAAACTGCAAAGTTATAGCTGGTGAATTTCGGGCTATATAATATATAGTCGATTCGGAACGACGGAAGTTTCCCGTTATAGGTATTGGCAGTACCTTTTCCTGATTCGGTAAACGAGTCTTTCAGGTCGCCGCGAACGGTGCGGTAGGTAAACGAAACCGGAGTATCGTTAAAATCGCCGCAAACAATCACCGGGTATTTGCACTGATTGAGGTGTTCGCGGAGTGTTGCTGCCTGCTCGGCTCTTTTTATAACTGCATCCCTAAATTTTTTGGCCAGCGCTTTTAGTTTCGCTTTACTCTCATTGTTATTGTCAAAATTCAGCGAATCAATGCGATTGATCTCTGCTGTTTTAAGCCGGTATGATTGCAAATGGCAATTGTAAACGCGGACAGTATCCGAGTTGATAATCATGTCGGTATAAATGATCATGTTTCCCGAGTTTTTAAACCGGATTTCGCCCATGTTGGCAATCGGGAAACGAGTAAAAGTAACTTGGCCCCCGGCATGGCTCGAATGTGCCAGTTGCAGGTGGTTAATTTGCGGAAGCTTACTGTTTGCTACATCAAAAATTTGCCGTTTGTTTAATCTAACCTCTTGAAGACAAATGATATCGGCATTGCATTGACGCAAGTAATCTAAAATATGATCGGCATTTTCCTTGTTAGGAAAATCATCGGCTCCCGAAAAGTATTTTACATTATAACTAATGATTTTGATTCCTGGCTTATCCGTTTGTTTTCCGTAAAATTTCAGGTAATTCCCGATTTGGTTAAAACCAGCGAGAATAACAAACAGTGAAATCAATGCGAATTTTATTCGTACAAAAATCCACATCACAATAAAAACCAGGTTCACAATAAGAATGTAAGGGTACGCTATTCCGAATAAGGCTGCAATCCAAAGTTTTTCCGGACTTATATACACTGAGACTGTGGCAAAAATGAGGGCCGAGACAGCAATCAGGTTAAAAAACAGGAGTACATATACAAAAAATCGTTTCAACGGATAGCGGTTTAGTTTCGAGCATTGCTTTTTAGCTGCTGCTTTTATACAAATATAGCGAAATATTGTTCGGGCCGGACTCAAAAAGCGAGCCGGAAATATACGGAATAAGCCATTTACGACTTCGAAAAAATACAACCAATCATTCTGTTTTTCCCATTTATATCGCGCCGAAGCCGAATATTTTCAAATCCTTTTTCAGCCAGCATATTGCAGGTTTCGTTGCCTAAAGCTTCGTTTATCTCGAAGTACAGTTTTCCCCGATTCTTTAGGTTCCTGGAAGCAAAATCGGCAATTTTTTCATAAAAAATCAGTGGATTTTCATCGGCTACAAACAAGGCCAGTTCAGGCTCAAAATCGGTAACATTCTTTTCCATCAGGGCCTTTTCCGATTCGCGAACATAGGGCGGATTGCTCACAACCACATCAAATTCAGGAAATTGCGTTTGTGGTTGTTGGGTAATTATATTGTATTCAACTACTTTAATTGCTGCGTTATTTTGTTCAGCATTCTGGGTTGCCGTTTCGAGACAAACCGGCGAAATGTCGCAGGCAAAAACAGTTGATCCGGGTAAATTTTTCTGAAGCGAAATGGCAATACAGCCTGTTCCGGTTCCCATGTCAATAATGGTTGGGCCGGAAACCATATTTTCTTTGATAATCCAGTCAACCAATTCTTCGGTTTCGGGGCGCGGAATTAAAACTCCCGGTACACATTGAAAATCAAGTCCGTAAAACTCAGTTGATCCCAGAATATACTGAATTGGTTCGTTATTCTTCAGCCGGGCGACGATTTTGAGAATGCTATTTCGCTCATTTTCAGATAATACATCGTTATTGGCCAGCAAAAGTTGAGTGCGCGAATATCCTTTCAGTTTTTCAAAAATCAAGGCTACCAGGCTGTCAATTTCCTGATTGCCATACAGCCCGTTTAATTCTTTTCTGATGCTTGCAATACCTGCCTTCATTTATTGCTATTTTTGGCAAAGTTAATTTTTTCGCAAATGAGCCACGAAATTTTTATGCAACGCTGCTTCGATCTGGCCCTGTTGGGCGTGGGCGATGTGGCTCCCAATCCGATGGTTGGCTGCGTTGTTGTGCACGATGGGCGCATCATTGGCGAAGGTTATCATCAAAAATACGGACAAGCGCACGCCGAAGTAAATGCTATTCGCTCAGTTCAAAATACTGAATTACTTCGCCAGTCAACGTTATATGTTTCGCTCGAACCGTGTGCCCACTGGGGAAAAACGCCGCCATGTTCCGACCTGATTATCGAAAGTCGCATTCCGCATGTGGTGATTGGAACCATCGATCCGTTTGCCAAAGTGGCCGGAAAAGGAATTGAGCGGATGCAAAAGGCCGGAATTAACGTGGAAGTTGGAGTTCTGGAACAAGAATGCCGCGAATTGAACCGCCGGTTTTTTACCTTCCACGAAAAAAAGCGTCCCTATATTTTACTGAAGTGGGCTCAGACGTTGGATGGTTTTATTGATACCGACCGCACCGAAACGCAACACCCGACATGGATTACCAACGCATTGTGTAAGAGGTTGGTACATAAGCAACGCTCAGAAGAATCGGCTATCTTAATCGGGACAAACACGGCTGAATTTGATAACCCGGCACTTACTGTTCGCGAATGGAAGGGCAACCAACCCGTCAGATTGGTCATTGACCGTAAACGAAGATTAAGTAAAGAGCTTACAGTTTTTGATCAGAAAGAGCAGACCTGGGTTTTTACTGAAATTCAGGAGGAAGATGTTGAAAGACTGAAGTTTATACGGCTCGATTTTGGTCGGGATATTTTGCCGCAAATGCTCACAGAGCTTTACCAAAGAGATATTCTTTCTGTAATTGTGGAAGGTGGCAGCGTTTTACTGAGCAGTTTTCTTCAGGAAGATTTATGGGACGAAGCTTACATTTACACCGGCAACCAATTTTTTGGCAAAGGCGTGAAGGCACCTGAAATCGCCGGAAAGCTTTTTGCATTCGAACAACTCGACGACTGCAAACTGCACGTGCTACGGAATTCAGCTTCTTTTAACCGATGAGTCGCGCACCACAAGTTTGGTTTTCAATATAACTTGCTCAGGTTTAGCATCCGGATTTTCAACGCTTCTGAAAAATAGACGGGCGGCCTCCTGACCAATTTCAAAGGTTGGATGCGTAATCGATGTAAGCGCCGGATCGACAACTGTGGAATGAAATTCGTCGGTGAACCCAACCAAAGCCACATCTTCAGGAATTCTTAAACCTTTGCGCTTGATTTCCTTCATGGCCGCGAACGCAACGGTGTCGTTAATACCGAAAATGGCGTCGGGTTGTTCAGGCAATTCCAGCAAATGCGCCGTAGCCTTCATGGCATCTTTAGTACTCAGATTACATTTTACAAGCAATTCGGGCTGAAAATTTAAACCACATTTTTTTAGCCCGGACAAATAGCCGGAGGTTCGCTCTTCGGAGATGTTAAGGTATTCTGGCCCTGCGATATAGGCAATTCGACGAGCTCCGCTTTTGTAAAAATGTTCTGTAATTTTTTGTGCCGCTTTCACGTTGTCAACCACAACCGACGACACTTCATTTGTTCGGCAAACACGGTCAAAAAATACAAGCGGAATATTGTTTTGAATCAGCCGGTCGAAATGTTCAAACGTTCTTGTTTCATGACTCAGACAAATAATCAGCCCTTCAACCCTCGTTTTCAGTAAGTTGTCAACTGCTTTTATTTCTTTCCGAAGCGATTCGTTTGAGGAGGCAATCAGGATGTAGTAGCCTTTTTCCTCGGCAACCGTTTCAATTCCTGAAATTATGGACGAATAAAAGTGAGTGACCAAATCGGGAACAATTACGCCAATCATCCGGGTGGCCTGCTTCAAAAGTCCCATTGCGAGCGGATTTGGCGTGTAATTCATTTCCGCAGCCAGCTTTTTAACCTTTTGGGTTATCTCCGGGCTAATATCAGGATGATTATTAAGCGCACGCGAAACGGTTGAAATAGAAACACCCAGTTCCTGAGCCAAATCCTTTAATGAAACATGTCTTTTCCCTTTTTGCATGGTTGAGCGAACAAACTTTTCCTATACAAAACTAACAGAATATTCAGAATCCCGGGTGCAATTCCGCTTCTTCCGGGATCAAAATTCATCCTTCAGGCATTCAATCTGTTGTTTGGAAAATGTTTCTCAACATATTTTTCACCCGCAAACCTTTGCGCAAACCTTTGCAGGGAAAGCATGTAATTTTATCCATTGTATCCTGTTTTTTTATCCTGATATTTGCAGTGTAACCCGATTCCTATCGGTGCAATAAACACTAATATTCAGCAGATTATCAGCTGTTTTTATGGAGATGTAAAAATTGTTTAATGTTTTTAAATCATAGAAAAAATGAAAAGAATTGTAGTAGCAGGAGCAGGTGGTTTCATTGGTGGACACCTTTCCAGGAAACTGAAAGACATGGGTCATGATGTACGTGCGGTTGATAAAAAACCATTGAACCAATGGTACCAGGTGCATAAAGACATTGATAACCTTGTGCTTGACTTGAACGTGAAAGAAAACTGTTACACAGCGCTTAACGGTTATAACGAAGTGTTTAACCTGGCAGCCGATATGGGCGGAATGGGGTTCATCGAAACACACAAAGCCGAATGTATGTTGAGCGTTTTGATCAATACACACCTGTTGATTGCAGCTAAAGATTTGGGCATCGACCGTTTCTTCTATGCTTCTTCGGCTTGCGTTTACAATGGAGATAAACAACAAGATACCGACAATCCGGGGCTGAAAGAATCGGATGCTTATCCGGCTCAGTCTGAAGATGGTTACGGCTGGGAAAAATTGTTCTCAGAACGGATGTGCCGCCACTTTCGCGAAGATTATGGCATCAATACCCGCGTTGCCCGTTTCCACAATGTTTACGGACCGAACGGAACCTGGGATGGTGGCCGCGAAAAAGCGCCTGCTGCCATGTGTCGTAAAGTGCTGGAAGCCGAATTGTATGGCAAAGACGAAATCAACATTTGGGGCGACGGACACCAAACCCGCAGTTTCATGTACATCGAAGATTGTGTTGAAGGTATCCTGAAAATCATGTACAGCGACATCATCGACCCCATCAACCTGGGAAGCAGCGAAATGGTATCAATCAACCAACTGGTTGACATCGTTGAAAATATCGCCGGAATTAAACTGAAACGCACCTACGATTTGAATGCTCCCAAAGGCGTTCGCGGACGTAACAGCGACAATACCTTGATCCTGGAAAAACTGGGATGGGAACCATCCATCCCGCTTTCAAGAGGTATGAAAGAAACCTACGATTGGATTCGTACCCAAATGGTTACCGGAGGAATAAAATAGATTGGAAAAAGTCAGTAGTCATCAGGAAACATACCATTAAGGATTTTTCCAATGACTATTGACGATTTTCTTTTTCTGTTAGTTTATGATTAAGTTCAATTTTTGTTAATTCTATGAGCGATAAAAAAGTAATGGTCAGTGGCTGTTACGACTTGCTTCATGCCGGGCACGTGGCCTTTTTTAAAACGGCGGCGCAATACGGTAAACTGTATGTGAGTGTCGGACAGGATGAAAATCTTTTTCAACTGAAAGGAAAGCGGCCCTATTTTACTCAGGAAGAGCGGGTTTACATGGTTCAGGCGGTGAAGTATGTTCACCAGGCATTTGTTTCGGAAGGAATGGGAATGCTGGACTTTGAGGAGGATATGAAACGCCTGAAACCTGACATTTTCGTTGTAAATACCGATGGTTACACCGAAGGAAAAGCCAGAATTTGCAAGGAAAACAACGTAGAATTGGTTGTTTTAGAGCGTATTCCTGAAGAGGGATTGCCAGCACGGTCGAGTTCAAGCTCGAAAAAAGAGCTCCAGTTTCCATACCGCGTTTGCTTAGCTGGCGGTTGGATCGATCAGCCCTGGGTTTCGGCAATTCATCCGGGATCGGTGGTCGTTGCTCAAATCTGGCCAACGATTGAATTTAGCGACCGCTCGGGAATGGCTACCAGCTCGCGAAAAGTGGCTTATGAACTTTGGGGCGGCAAAATTCCCGAAGGAGATCAGGTGCGCAATGCACAACTTTTGTTTGGCGCCGAAAATCCTCCCGGGAAAGAATACATTTCGGGTTCGCAGGATCACCTGGGGCTTTTGGTTCCTGGTGTCAGCCGGTTGGATTACGACGGGAAATACTGGCCATCGAACATCGAGAACACGCACGACAAAGACACCTGCGAATGGCTTTCGGAAGTGTTGCATTTAATTCCGCTTTCGCCTCGCCCCGATGGATACGATCCGCTGGTTGAACAAAATCTGAGTGTTGAATTGGTAAAAGAGTTGGGCGAAGCTGGCAAAAAATGCTACGCTGCCATTGTTGCTAAAGATGTGAATCTGCTTGGCCAATCGATGACCGAAACGTTCTATTCATGGCATAAAATTCTGCCAAACACAGTTCCGCAATGGGTGCTCGATGAGATGGAAAGCAAATTCATCGGGAAATATCCCGGTGCCATAACTTCTGGTTGCGGTGGTGGTTACGCCGTTGTAGCATCAGCCGAACCGATTGAAGGAGCAATAAAGATTAAGGTAAGATACTGATAAATTTACGATTAGACTATTTACTATTTACGATTGGAAAGACGTTCGGCGTTAAATTGTAAATTGTAAATATTAAAATTGTAAATCGAATTATCTTTGATCAATTCAAAAATTAGCAATTATGAGCAGCAAACATTGTCTTATTATGGCTGGTGGATCGGGCACCAGGTTCTGGCCAAAAAGCCGGAAAGCAAAGCCGAAACAATATCTTACCATTTTTGGAAACGAATCGTTGATTCAGGGCACAGTAAGCCGGTTCACACCATTTATTCCTGAAAAGAACATTTACGTTGTTTCGAATAAAGGCCAGCAAAAAGTTTTGGAAGAACAAACTTCGATGCTTCCGAAGGAAAACCTGATTTACGAGCCGGTTGGTAAAAATACCTTGCCTGCCATTGGGCTTGCTGCTTTATTCATTGCTAAAAAAGATCCTGAAGGCTTGATGGTTGTTTCTCCGGCCGATCACCTGATTAAAAACAACGAATTGTTTCAGGAATGTATTGAGTCGGCAGCCAAAATTGCTGAGGAAAAAGCCGGTATTGTTACCATTGGGATTACACCAAGCTCTCCGGCAACCGGTTACGGTTACATCGAAATTGCCGATGAGGTAAAAATCGGACAACCCATAAAATCGTTTGCAGTCAACCGGTTTGTTGAAAAACCAAACCTTGAAACTGCAAAATCATACATTGCCTCTGGAAAATTCTTCTGGAATGCCGGCATTTTCGTATTCAAGGTTTCAGTTTTTATCGAAGCTGTTCAGAAATATGCTCCTCAGTTATATGCCGATTTGCTGAAGATTGCCGAAACGATTGGCACAGCAAGCTACGAGGAAGTTCTGGATAAAATCTACAACCAGGTTGACTCCATTTCCATTGACTATGGAATTATGGAAAAAGCCGATAATGTGTTTTTGGTGCAGGGTGATTTTGTTTGGAATGACTTGGGGAGCTGGGAAGAAGTTTACAAGTACGATCCGCAGAAAGACGAAAACCAGAACACTTCAACCGGCGAAACCATCTTTGTGAATTCGAAAAATTCATACGTTTCAGCACCCAATAGTTTGGTTGCCGTGGTTGGTCTCGACGATGTGATTGTTGTTCAGGAAGGCGATACCATCTTGGTTTGCAAACGCAGTCAGGCCGAGGAAATCAAACATGTGGTAAATGAGTTGACCCGAAGAAAACTCGATCAATATTTATAGCCGACCAAACCCAAAGGCTATTCAAAATTGAGCCTGTTTTAGTTACCGACTTTCCGGGTAAAGGAGAGTGTATTGCTTTTTACATCTTTTTCTCCGTTTAGATTTAAACCTAATTTTAACTGTAAATCAATGAAAATCAACAAACAAAAACACTTGCTGCTCTCATTTTGCTTTGTCGGGGCATTGTCTCTTTTTGTTTCGGCACAGCCACAAAAAGCGCTTCCGGCTAAATTCACCACTTCCGACGAGTCGTTCAAACAGTACCAATATCCTGAATGGTTTCGTGATGCCAAGTTCGGAATTTGGGCGCATTGGGGCCCGCAGGCAGTTCCACGTCAGGGCGACTGGTATGCCAAAAGAATGTATCAAAATCAGGCTTGGGATTGGAGCAAAAATTCGTATGCCGATAAGCCGGATGCAGGCTATACTTACCATCTTGAGCACTATGGACATCCTTCCAAATTTGGCTACAAAGACATTATCCCACTCTGGAAAGCCGAACGCTGGGATCCTGAAAAACTGATGGCTTTGTATAAAAAAGTAGGAGCCAAATATTTTGTCAGCATGGGAACTCACCACGACAATTTCTTTTTGTGGAACTCGAAACTACACAAGTGGAATTCGGTAAACATGGGCCCGAAAAAGGACGTGGTTGGTTTGTGGCAAGAAGCCGCCCGAAAAGAAGGTTTGCGGTTTGGCGTTTCGGAGCATCTGGGTGCAAGTTATACCTGGTTTCAGGTGGCGCGCGGAGCCGACAAAACCGGGCCAATGGCTGGAGTTCCGTATGATGGTAACGATGAGCAATATGCCGATTTGTATCACAAAAAAACTGCTCCCGACGATAAGGAATGGCTAACCAATGATCCTGAAAACCAGAAAGACTGGCTGGCTAAAATAACCGAACTTATCGATATGTATCATCCTGATTTGCTATACTCTGATAGCGAATTGCCTTTCGGCGAGATTGGCCGGACGATGCTTGCCCACTATTACAACCAGGATATGGCTAAAAATGGAGGTAAGCTCGATGCCGTTTATACAGCCAAACTTCGTGCTTCGGAAGGCCGCTGGGTTCAGGATGTTGAACGTGGGGCGTTGGATTCGATCAGCCCGTTTCCTTGGCAAACCGACACTTCCATTGGTGACTGGTATTACCGCACAGGCCAAAAATACATGACGGGCACCGAAGTGATCCAGATGTTGGTTGACATTGTGAGCAAGAACGGAAACCTTTTGCTGAATGTTGTTCAAACTCCTGAAGGCGATCTGGAACCTGATGTAATGAAAATTCTGGAAGAAATTGCGGCATGGACTCCTGTGAACGGCGAAGCTATTTATGGAACCCGTCCCTGGAAGGTTTACGGCGAAGGTCCGTCAACTTCTAAGAATCAGGCTAAAGGCCAGTTTGGCGGCGTGAAAGATGTTCGTCCTTATGAGTCGAACGATTTCAGGTTTACCACCAAAGGCAAATCTCTTTATGCTTTTTGCATGAATAAGCCAACCGGCGACATTCAAATTGAGTCGCTGGGCAAGCAGACCAAGGTGAATTCCAAAGCAATCGCATCAATTGAAATACTGGGCAGCAAAGAAAAACTTTCATGGAAGCAATCCGGCGACAAGCTTGTAATTAAAAAGCCAGCAAATTTGCCCAATTGGCAGGTGCTGACTTTCAAAGTTCAGTTCAAATAATTTGACAAAAAGTGAGTGATCGGTTAATTTTGATCACTCACTTTTTGTTTACCGAAGCCTGTTCTTTAACTTATCTTCGAATGCTGAGAGTGACGCTTTTGCCCCTTCGCCCATAGCAATCACAATTTGCTTGAATGGAACCTCGGAAACGTCGCCGGCAGCATAAACTCCCGGAATGTTTGTGCGACAATGGCTGTCGATAACAATTTCGCCTACCCGGTTTACCTCAACAATATGCCGGAAAACCTGGCTGTTTGCCGACAGCCCGATTTGAACAAATACTCCGTCGAGACCAATCGTTTGTTCTTCGCCGGTGTGCCTGTTTTTAAACCGAATGTCCGTTACTTTCGAGCCATCGCCAACAATTTCGCGGGTTTCAATTCCGGTCAACACGTTAATGGTCGGTATTTCTTTTATTTTATCCTGAAGTACCTGGTCGCCCTTTAACTCGTCGAGATATTCCAACACGGTTACTTCCGAAGCGATGGCCGATAAGTCGATGGCGGCTTCTAGTCCTGAGTTTCCGCCACCAATAACCGCCACTTTTTTGCTTTTATAAAATGGGCCGTCGCAATGCGCGCAGAAAGCTACTCCCGAGCCAATGTATTGACTTTCGCTCGGTACGTTTAAGCGGCGCCAACTTGCCCCGGTTGCAATAATCAAGACTGGTGCATTTAATGTTTCGCCTAACGAAGTTTTAATCTGTTTGATACCGCTGATCAATTCAAATTGCTCAATTTTTCGGTTCTCCAAAATGTCAATGGCGTATTCATTCAGGTGCAGTTTCAGGTTAGCCACCAAATGACTGCCTGTTGTTTTCGGAACCGAAATCATATTTTCGATACCAACCGTTTCAGCCACTTGTCCGCCAATGTGCTCGGCCACCACGGCGACTTTTAGTCCTTTGCGCGCCGAGTAAATGGCTGCTGAAACTCCGGCAGGGCCACCACCGGCAACAATAACATCGTATTCTTTGGCTTCAGAATTAACCAACTGAGTTTGAGTTCCGAATTTTTCTTCCAGTTTCGAGAGCAATTCTCCCAGCGACGAACGGCCAACATGCAACAATTCGCCATCAGCATAAACCGAAGGAACAGCTTGGATATTCAGTTTTTCAACTTCCTGCTGATTTATTCCGCCGTCGATAATTTCGTGCTGAATGTTTGGATTCAGAATCGACATCAGGTTTAGAGCCTGGGCCACATCGGGGCAATTGGTGCAGGTTAGCGAAATATAGCTTTGCACGCGAATGTGTCCCTGAAGCGATTTTATACGATTGACAATGATTTCGTCCGGAATATTTTTCCCGATACCATCCATATTCAGGACAGCCAGCAGCAAGGTGCTAAATTCGTGCCCATTGGGAATGGCGCGAAATCTTATTGAAGATGGCTCTCCATTCTTTAAGATGGTAAAGTTCAATGCGTCACCGCTTTGCGTGGTTACTTCAATTTTTTCGGAACAGGAAGCAACATCCTGAAGCAAAGAGATAAGTTCCTCGTTTACAGCATTATCAGAAGAAAGGGTGATTTGGAAGGTGAAGTTTGATTTTAAGTTGACAAACAAACTTCGTATCTGGTCTTTTAAGGCTTGTTCTAACATGGCATGGTTTTTTAAAAAATAGGGAGAAACTTTTGTAAGCTCCTCCCTGTCTATCGATTAATTGATCAATAATTAAATTTTTCCAACAAGGTCGATGCTTGGTTTCAATGTTTCGGCGCCTTGTTTCCATTTTGCAGGACAAACTTCGGCAGGGTGACTTGCAACAAACTGAAGCGCTTGCAAGCGACGGAGAAGCTCATCGGCATTACGGCCAATGTTTCCGGCTACAACTTCGTATGATACAATTTCGCCTTGCGGATTCACAATGAATGTACCGCGTTCGGCCAGACCAACTTCTTCAATCATCACATCGAAACCGCGGGCTAAAACGGCGGTTGGATCGGCCAGCATCGGGTATTCAATTTTCCTGATGGTTGCCGAAGCATCGTGCCAGGCTTTGTGTACAAAATGCGTATCGCACGAAACCGAATAAATTTCGCAGCCTGCTGCTTTAAACTCAGCGTATTTATTGGCTAAATCTTCGAGTTCGGTTGGACAAACGAAAGTAAAATCGGCAGGATAAAAGAAAAATACGGACCATTTTCCTAAAACATCCTGTTTGCTAACTTCTTTGAACCCGTTATTAACGAATGCCTGTACTTTAAAATCAACGATTTGTTTTCCAATTTGTGACATGATATAAATTTTTAAATGATTGATAATTCGATTTTTCTGTTTTCTGAATTTGTTTTCACAAGCAAAGATAGAGTAATCAATTTATTCTATCAAACAGATAAAATCGATAGATAATAGATAAAAACAATCGGCACAAATGCAGGCTTTGAGGTGGAAGTAGTTTGGTAAACTAGTTGAAAATATGGTACTTCTGGCTATCCTGAAAATAACGGGAGACTGCGTATTATTGCGATATTGAAGGAATAATGCTGAGTTTGTAGTCCAACCAGGTTGTTTTGGTTTCGGGAATTTTTCAAATTCGAAACAACTTCGTAAGTTATTCTGATTTAATCACTTTAAGTATTTTGATGTATTTGGGGGTCTTGATGTGAACAATGTATAAACCAGCTTTTTCAGAGCTAAAATTGACAGGAAAGCTCACTGTATTTGGTGCGAATCTCTTGATTAACTGTCCATTGCTGCAATAAACACTAATCTCGCTGATTGTTTCACTACTTTCAATTTGAAAATTATCTTTCACGGGATTCGGATAACCAGTAATTGAATTGTTTGATTTTAATGGAGTTACAGAAGTAACTAAATCGGAGAATGAAGGTAATTTCCTGTCGCTGTAAAGCCTGTATTCTCCTGGTTTTAAGGCGATGGATGCGTTTGTATTATTGACTTCCAGCGGTATTTCTGTATAGAATTCGTACCAGGTTCCGGTATGTTGAAACGCTGGAATTATCGATTGTTCGGTCACACCGAAATTTCCAATTAGCGTTATGTTGTGATCATCTAAAGTGAGTTGTATCTTTTTTAAGTCGCCATTTACCGCTAATGTTTCAGTTCCCGAAGTAAAAACGTCGAATTGTTTTCTTAGCTTAAGCATGGCCGAATAAACATTGAAAAGGTCTTTTCGTTTGGCATCTTCGTAATAGTTCCATAGAACAGGCTTCTCGCTAACGCGGCCGCCGTTATCGATAGAAATGTCATATCCCAGTTCGCCAAATTGCCAGATCATTTTGGGGCCTGCAAGCGACATGAAGAATGTTGCTGCAAGTTTACTCCGGTCAATCGCAGTGCTTACATCTTTAGTATTATAGGTTCCCGAAGAGTTTCCGTATGTTTCGGTTTTATACATCTGGCGCTCTTCATCATGGCTTTCCATGTAGGCAACCAAACCCGGTTTTGAGTATCCTCGCGATCGATACGATGCTCCGCTAAAGTTTGATTTTCCTGACTCGTTGTAGCCCATTGCGGCTTCGGCAAATGCAGAATTGGCATTGCCCCAGATAAGCATTCCGTTTTGATAGTTCGAAAGTTCCTGTTCTTCGGTATTGGCAGCAAAATGTTCGAGTATCACAATTGTTTTCGGGTTCACACTCCAGATTTTCGAAGCAATTCGTTCCAGAATAGCAATCCGTGAGGCATCGTAGCCACTTCCATCGCCCGGGGTATTGGTAAAACCTTTGGTAAAGTCGAACCGAAATCCGTCAATTTTATATTCAGTCATCCAGTATTTGGTAACACGGTCAACAAAATCCTTGGTAACCTGACTTTCATGATTAAAATCGTATCCCCAGCTGTATGCTGTATTGGGTGATGTTTCGTTAAACCACGGGTTGTCGGCTGACGGGCGGTTCATCGAACTGTTCCAGTACATTTTTACCAGCGGACACGACCCGTAAGCATGGTTTAAAACAATATCCTGAATGACAATAAAGCCTTGTTTGTGACATTCGTCGATCAGTGATTTCAAATCGTTTTTTGTGCCATAAGCTTTATCAGGAGCGAAATAGAAGTTCGGGTTGTATCCCCAGCTGCTGTTTCCTTCAAACTCGCTGAAAGGCATGAGCTCAATCGTATTGATGCCCAGCCGTTTCAGGTAATCGAGTTTCGCCTGAACTGCTTTGTAGGTTTTATCTGTGGTAAAATCACGGATAAGCAGCTCGTAGATTGAAAGTTTGCTTGTTTGTGGTATATTGTAAGTCAGAGTATTCCAGTAATAAGGTGTTTGCGCTGTCTGAAGTACAGAGGCTCTATCTGACGCTTTGCCTTCAGGATAAGCAATGAGCCCGGGATAGGTTGTGGCTGAAATGGCACCGTCTTCCGGATCTGAGATTTTATCGGCGTATGGGTCGGCAAGCTTCATATTTCCGTCGATTAAATACTGAAAAATATATTCTTTTTTCGGAGTTAGCCCACTGATAGTTAGCCAGAAATAATCTCCGTCTTTTTTCATTTGGTAGGTATTGTCGGGCAACCAGTTGTTAAAATCGCCGACGATGAAAATGTTGTTTTTCTTTGGAGCATAAATGGCCAGGGTAGCCGATTTGTCGTCGGTATAATTAATTCCGGCCTGAATATTTTCGGGCATTCGCTCGGTGCTTGTTGTTTCTCTGATGCAGACGAATACAGAGTCCTTTTTTACGATATTGTTTTGAGTTGCCGTTACCTTCAGCCAATAATTTCCAGCATCGGCAATTGTGATACTTTTTGAGATGGAAGTTGTTGAGGTTTGCGCCCCAATTTCGGTTTTGTTTTGGTAAAGTTTAAAATCGGCGGCAGCAGTTGAGGTGGCTGTAAGTTGAAATGCCTGGCTTTTTTCAAGAACATTTATTCGGGATGGGCTGGTAATTGTAACATGCAAATCTTCGGTTGCAACGGTCACGAACAAATCGTTGGTTTGTTTTGATCCGTCGGCCGAACGAAATACAAAATTCATTTTGGTAACCAGTTCCGAAGATGGTACCGTATAGAACGTGTTGATATCAGGAGTAATCGTGAGTTCGTATATTCCATTCCCTTTGTTGGTTAGCCTGGGCTGTTTGGTATTATCGCCCCAGTTTCCAATCACATGTTTCCAATCGCCGATGCCGGAAATACATACGCCAGTGTGGGTGTAAAGGTCGCCGGTATAATAGCCAAGCCTGGAATCTTTCGACGAGTCAAAAGTGATTGTCACGGCTTTGGTATCAACGGGAATAGCCGGGCTGGTGGTTATTTGAGCCAGACCCCATTGACAAACCGCCAAAAGCCAGAAGAGAATTTGAAGTTTACGAACCATTTTAATCTATTTAAAAAAAACAAAACAGCCTACCTGTTTTGTTCAAACAGATAGGCTGTAATACATTGGATATTAATTTTTAGTAAGCGTTGCTTTCAGGTTCCACGGATCGAAAGTAACGGTATAACTACCGTCAGCAGGAACAGGGATGTTATCGCCACCGGCACTCAGTGCGCTCATTTTTCCACCATAGTTAACGGCCCAATCGTCGTTTGCCCTGAACTTAAATGAACCGGAAGCTTTCAGGTTAAGAGTAACTGTGAAAACTTTTTGGGTTGCATCCCAGGTCATGTTGGTGTCGTCGCTCCAGCCGCCCGGAGTTGCATCGCCAATGACTCCCCAACGGTTGGCTGCATAAGTATAGGCATTGGGATGGCTCAAATCCAAAGTGATTGAGTAATCAGATTCAAGAGAAACCAGGATGTTGTCGCCGCCTGCATTCAACGTTTCATTTTTGGCTGAGCTACCATAGTTGTAATCCCAATTGTGATTTGCCCTGAATTTAATTTCGGCAGCAGTTAAATGAACTACTCCTTGCCAGGTTTGGCTGGCCGGATTATAAGTGAGCGGAGTTTCGTCATCCCATCCTTTGGGCGACGCCGAACCAATTACACCCCAGGTTGTAGCTATTGCAGTGTAGGTCATCTTGCCGGCATCAGCATTAATTTTGTAATAGCCGGACGACGCGCTATAGTTGTCGCCACTTGGATCCAGCACTCCGGCGCTTCCTCCATAATTTGGCCCATCCCAGTTAGGCTGTGTTGCAAATTTCCAGGAATTTGACGATTTCGCCATGTAAACATACCCTTCCAGGTTATCAGGAGTTGCCTCAACACTCTTCACCTGAGGTGAATTTGCCGGGCTCCAGTCGGCGAAAGCCGTTCCGGGATAACTTGCTGCAACATAGTCGCCAGGAATGTACCAGGTGCGGAGAGAAACCAAAGTTGTGAATGAAACTTCGGGGCCATAAGCCGTGCCAACGCTGTTTGTTGCATAAGCGCGAACATAGTATTTGGTGAGCCCTTTTAATCCGGTAAGCGCACTCACGAAAGCTCCGTTGCCTGTTCCGTCGGTAGTTTTGCTGTCGGTAATTGTCGGGCCTGTTTTGGTGCTGAAGCAAATACCACGTGCAGTAACACTTGCCCCGCCGGTATTGGTAACATTACCGCCGCCTGTTGCCGATGTTCCTTTAATTGCGGTAATGTCGGCAGTTGTTACAGTTGGAAGAACGGGCAAAGTGGTGAAACTATACTCTTCGCCATAAATAGTACCCGAACCATTGATCGTTGCATAGGCACGTGCATAGTATTTTGTGGCGTAATTTAACCCGGTTAGGTTAATCGTATAGGTTGCAGAGGTTGATGCTCCGGAGTATGCTACTTTGCTGTTCGAAATGGTTGGTCCGGTTGCGGTACCGTAGCAAACACCTTTTTCGCTGAAACCATCGCCCTCGGCTACAATAAACCCGGTTACCGTTGCCGAATTGGAGGTGACATTTTGCGTTTGTGTTGTCGAAACACGGGATTCCAGCCGAACTTCAGACATTTCCTTTGTACATGATGCAAAAAATACCGCAGCAAAAAGGATAGTCGCAATTCTATTTAGTGATTCTCTTTTCATAAATGTATTTTTTAACTGTTTCATTCCAGCTAGATTTTTGTAATCGTGCATGTTCCACCAACTTCACCTTTTACCGAATTTGGGTTGGTAATAGTAAGTACGATGGTGTATTTGCCTGCTGTTAACGTGATGTTTGCACCGTCAACGGTCAGTTTATCTGCTGTACCGCCGAGATTCCATGCCCATCCGTCGTTTAAACGGAATTTGATGTCGCCGTCAACCAGGGTAATTGTAATTTTCCAGGTTCCGGTTGCAGCATCGTAATCCATTTTCTGGTCAGGAGAGTTCCATCCGTTTGGAGTTGCCGATCCAACTAAACCAATCATGTATGGTTCCATCGAATAGGTCAGGGCTTTTGTATTGGCAGTTAACCTGAACCATCCGTTGTCTGTCGGAACAATTCCGGTTGAACTGACTGCAAGAGCCGATCCGTTTGCACCGTAAGTGATATTGGCATCAGGGTCTTTCAGCGTGAATGGCTTTGTTTTGTCAAGTTTCACATAGCCAACATATTTTCCGTCGCCCAATGCCGATTCAATTTTTTGTGTAACTCCTGAATTTACCAGGTCGAGGCGAGGTAATCCGTAGGTTGTTGCATTAACAGTTTTAATTGCGGAAACATATTCGAACGGAGCCGAACTTGTTCCGGGAGCGCCAGTTCCGGCATCAACCACAAGCACTGCGCGCAGCCGGATGTCGATAGCCGAAGTTTTGTCGGTTGGGAATTTCTTGATCAGCAAACCATTCAAGTCGCTAACCGAGATCTTCATCGAAGTAGGATTTATTCCCGATATTAGCTGTATTGTATTTGCAAATTTATTTCCCGAAGCGCAAGCTTCCAGAAAATAGTTTGCTGAAGCGGCAAAGCCCGGATCAACGGCGGTTCCGGCAAATTCGAGCATATTGGTACCATTGTTTCGCTGAAGTGTCAGATCGGGAACAGTCGTTAGCGTAGGAACGGCTGGGCTGGCAGACATGATCACTTTTGTTTCGTCTTTTTCGCAAGAGAACAAAAGTCCGATCAACCCGATGAAAGCCAGATATGTGATTAATTTTTTACTCATTTTTCAGGATATTAGAAAATTAGTAGCCAGGGTTTTGTTTGATATTGGGATTCGAAGCCACCTCGTCGCCCGGGATTGGGAAGATGTTCAAATGTTTATCAGTATTCGTTCCTTTATATGCGCCACCTTTCCAGGTCCAGTTGTAATTTCCGTCGGTGAATTTTCCGAAGCGAACCAAATCGGTACGACGTTGACCTTCGTAATAAAATTCGCGTCCGCGTTCATCGAGCAGGAACTGGTCGGTAAGCTGGCTTTCGGTAATGTTTCCTGAAGTATTTCCGTAGGCGCGGGTACGAACTGCATTGATGTCTTTGATTGCATTGGTTTTATCGCCTGAACGGTACAACGCTTCGGCTCTCATCAGCAAGGCATCGGCATAACGGAAAACCGGGAAATCGGTGCAGGCGTAAGCCGCATTATAGTTTGCAGCTTGCGACCCATTTGTATTTTTGGCTGTAAACTTGTAAACACCTATGCCATAATCGCCACTCGACGAAGGGCTTGGAATATTCGGGCTTTTCTTCATTTTCAGGTAAACACGCTTGTCTTTGCACTGAGAAAAAGTTGGATCAGATGCCGGTACCGCTACGTTTCCATAAGTGGCAATGGTATCAACCAGAACGTTCATGAAATCTTTTCTGGCGCGGTTACCGTTCCAGTTGGTATTCGAGGTCAAGCCATGATAATCTTCGGCACGAATATAAGTTGCGTCGCTGCTCGATTCGATAATGAATGTTGTCCCAACGTAACCTTGTGTATTAATGCCATCCTGTTCCCAGGCAAAAATCATTTCAGGATTGTGTTTGCCGTCGTTATCGGCGCTGAAATTCTGGCGATAATTTGTTGCAAGCGAATATTTACCGCTATTGATTACTTTATCGCAATAAATTTTACAACTGTCCCATTTAGCAGTTCCGGTGTAAACCTGTGCATTCAGGTAAACACGAGCCAGTAGCATCCATGCGGCAGCTTTATCAGCTTCAGGATATGAGAATCCAGGATCGCCCAGTTTGCTTTCGATGGCTTTTAATTCAGAAGTGATGTAATTGAATAATTTAGCGCGTTCGATTTGTTTAGGGAAGAATTTTCCAACACCGTCGGCATCGGTTGTAAACGGCGGGTTTCCAAACAAGTCCATGCTCCAGGCATAAGCCAGCGCCCGAAGAAAACGTGCTTCGGCATTGTATCGGATCACATTGGCATCGGTGCTACCGCTTGTATTCTTGATAAAATCGTTGGCATAGGTAATACTTAAGCTTAAACGCTGGTAAAGAGCGGTAAGAAATGGGTTGCTTGGATTCCACGACTGCGTATTTAAATCGGCAATACCCACGTCGCCCCAAGCGCAAATGGCTTCGTCGGTTGTAATTTCCTGGCAATTCCAGAGTGCCCTCATGGTGGTGAAGAAGTTCCCGTCGGAAGCGGTAATATCATCCCCCAATCCATTTTTGCTGTCTCCGCCTTGTCCTGAGATAATGAAACTTGCATATATTTTGCCAAGGGTTTCTTTCATGTAAATTGGATCATCGCCCAGGTTTCCGGCTAAAATAGTACTCGGATCTTTTGGCTTAATGTCCAAATCATTTACGCACGAGGTAAAAACCAGTGCTGAAAGTATAATTCCTAGTATTGTTATTTTCTTATTCATATCTTCTTGCATATTAGAATATTAATAGGATAGGCTTACTCCTAGCATAAAGGTGCGTGGCCTTGGATAAGAATTATTATCAATTCCAGGGACACTTGCTCCGTTGACAGTGTTATAGCCAACCTCAGGATCAAGTCCCTTATATTTGGTAATTGTAAATACATTCTGAATAGTGAAGCTTAAACGGGCGTTCATCTTGTCGAAAATATTGTTGAAGTTATATCCGGCAGTTAGGTTGTCAAGTTTAAAAAATGAGGCGTTTTCGACAAAGTAATCGCTGGTAAACTGGCGTTTTACAAACCTGGTATCGCTTAAGTAAGTCGGGAAGTTTTTCCAGTAGCCAATTTGGTACATTTGGTCGTATGAAGAACCGGCAGCAATTTGGTTATATACGTAGTTGCCCAGGCTGGCGCGCGACGAAGCCGCCAAATCAAAATTCTTATAGTTGAAGCGGAACGAGAAGCCCATTAAAACATCGGCAACCGGGTTGTGATAGATGTATTTATCGGAATTGTTCCCGTTTACGGTTCCACCTTTTCCTGAAAGATCAACATATAAACCTTCGATTGGATTTCCAGCCGAATCGTAAACCTGTTTATTCATAAAAAACGAGTAGCCTGGAGAACCAACACGTGTAACTTGTTTTTGTCCGGTCATGCCGTCGCCATACAGGATCCCTACATAAGCCGGATCGTCAGTTAAAAGCAATTTGGTAATTTCATTTTTGTTGTAAGTCAGGTTGAATCCGAGGTTCAGGTTCATATCCTTTTTCGAAATCGGGATAAGATTCAGCGAGAACTCGGCGCCGGTATTCTTTAAACTACCAACATTGGTTAATAAAGTGTTCGAGAAGTTGCTTCCACTGGGGATTGTTACTGTATTCAACAAATCGTCGGTGGTTCGTTTGTAAACATCAATAGAACCGGTTATGCGGTCTTTTAGGAAACCGAAATCGAGACCGATGTTTTGCGTAGTTGTTTCTTCCCATTTAATATCCGGGTCGTAAGCATTCGGGCGTAAGGTTGGGAGGAACTGGCCGCCAATGGGGTAGTAATTTCCGCTAAGCGACGACATGTACTTGGCCTGAGCCGGGTAGTCGCTGCCAATATCCTGCTGACCTGTAACACCCCAGCCTAACCGCAGTTTCATGTCAGAAAGTGCGTTCACATTTTTCAGGAACGATTCGTCTTTAATTTTCCAGGCTAAAGCTGCTGACGGGAAAATACCCCACTTATTTTTTCCGACGAAACGCGAAGAACCGTCATCGCGCAGGGTGAATGTCAACAAATATTTATTATTAAATGTATAATTCAAGCGCCCGAAGAATGAAACAAGGTAGTTTTCGGTGAAAAAAGAAGATTCTTTAGGTAATGAACCATTGTCTTTTACACCACGGGTACTGTTGTTTCCTTCGCGTTTGAAATGCTGCCACGAATAACCGGCAGTAGCATCGATTTTACTTTTAATCGAAGGATATTCTTCGACATAATTGCCATAAAAGTCGAGCAAATTGTTGTAGTTGGTCGCATCATAGTCCCTGATAATACCCACATAAACATCGGTAAGTGTTGATGGCGATGTTGCCGGGCGATTATTGTGCCCTTTGCTGTATGTATAATCGGTTGCCATGTTTAAAACGGCATGTAACTTCGGAAGGAATGGAATCTTATAGTCGAACTTTGAACTGGCAATTACACGTTGAACGTTCGATTTGTTGTCGGCAGCCATCAATTGTTCTACGGGGTTTGCAGTACCAAGGCTCGCACCATAGTTTACCCATTGGAAATATCCGGCCGAATTGGCGTTCTCGTCTTTTACCGGTTGAGTTGGATCCATATTTATGGCCGATCCGATAGCTCCGGTATCACCAAAGTTATTATTGGTGGCCATTCCTTTTAAATTAAGGCTTATTTTTAACGCATCACTAAAAAAGCTTGGATCGAGGCTCAACGAACCTGTAAATCTCTCCATATCTGTATTTTTTAAGATACCGTTTTGCTTGGTGTATCCTATTGATGCCCGGTAGGGAATATTATCTGGAGTAGTGCCTGTTAAGCTAATGTTATGATCGTGAGAGAATGCCGTTCTGAAGATTTCTTTCTGCCAGTTTGTATTCAGAGTACCAAGTTTACTGAAGCTATCGGCGCCATATAAATCTTTGTGATTTATTGCAATTTCGCGAAGCTGGTCGCCCGAATAAACGTCGATAAATTTTACTGCCGAAGCCAATGACGTGTTGGCATCATAAGAAATGCGTATTGGCGTTCCTGATTTACCTTTTTTAGTAGTAATCAGGATAACTCCGTTCGAAGCTCTCGATCCGTAAATGGCGGTAGCCGAAGCATCTTTCAAAACAGTCATGGTTTCAATATCGTTCGGATTAACAACCGAGAGAAAGTTGCTGCTTCCCGAAGCATTGTTGTTGTCAATAGGGACGCCATCGATAATAATCAATGGGTCGTTCGATGCGTTTAGTGACGATCCGCCGCGAATACGAATTGTTGCACCGCTTCCCGGGGCACCGCCCGCAGTGGTAATAACAACCCCGGCGCTTTTTCCAACCAGCAGTTCCTGTGGCGAGGTAATGGCGCCTTTGTTAAAATCTTTTGAGCTCACAGCAACTACCGAACCCGTTGCGTCGCCTTTTTTAACCTGTCCGTAACCAATTACTACAACTTCCTGTAATTCGGCATGTTCTTCAACCAGTTTAACATCCAGTACTTTTTGGTCGCCAACTACAGTTTCCTGGAGCGTATAGCCTACGAATGAAAATTGGACGATATCTCCTTTTTTTGTTCCAAGGCTGTAAATTCCATCCATATTTGTAATCGTACCATTCGTGGTTCCTTTCACAACAATAGAAACACCCGGTAAAGGTTCACCCGACGAGCTGTCGGTAACCTTCCCAGTTAATATTACCTGTTGTGCCATTGCGTGGTTTCCAAGCAAAAGCGCAAGCATTAATATTAATACATTTAGGTTTTTGCGAATAATCCTCATGTTTTAATAATTATTGGTTCAAATACTTCTTTTTTTGGTAATACGAATGAAATAATGTTGTATCTAATTTTTTACGGACTCGCCCCTGCAAATCGTTCGACCAAGCTCACGCCAAAGTCTGCGATGCTTTCCGCTCTCTTTCAATAAAAAGAAGAAAAGAGGGCAGGGGCGAGTTCTTTAAAAAATGCAACAATAAATTGTTCCCATTACTTAGTTCATTACCAGATTTTTTTTGTTCAAATTCAATTGTTTTTCTGTTAAATACTTCGCTTATTAGTTAATTCAGCGACCAAAGTAAAACATCTGTAAATTGATTGTTAAAAAATGTTATACCTGTTTTTCTGCAATCGTTTGCGGTGACGTTTGCACTCAATCTGTTTTATAACAGGTGGTTACTGGTGGGTATTAATCGGCTGTCAAAAGTGATGAAACGAAGGTTGGGTCTATTGGAATAAAATATTATCTTTAGTGGTGGAATAACGAATTTAACTAACCAACGAAGAACAATGCGAAGTAACCAGATAACGATAAAAGATATAGCCCGAATTTTAGGAATCTCACCGTCAACGGTTTCCAGAGCATTAAAAGATCATCCGGATATTAATGCTGAAACGAAAAAGGCAGTTAACGAGCTCGCCGGGAAACTGAAATATCAGCCCAATGCCGTGGCGTTGAGCCTGAAAAACAGCAGAAGCAATACCATTGGAATCATTATTCCCGAAATAGTCCACTATTTTTTTTCGTCGGTTATCAGCGGAATTGAAGATGTAGCCACGCAAAAGGGTTATACCGTAATTATATGCCAGTCGAACGAAAGTTTCGAGCGCGAAATTGCCAATGCCAAGGCCCTTCTTTCTCATCGTGTTGATGGAATCCTTGTGTCTGTTTCGAAGGAAACAAAGGCATACGATCATTTTATCAATTTACAGGAAGGTGGTATTCCGCTGGTTTTTTTTGACAGGATAGCCCCCGGAGTTACAGCCGACCAGGTTATTAACGACGATATTGAAGCGTCATATCGTGCAACACGGCATTTAATCGAATCGGGATGTAAGCGGATTGCACATTTTGCGGCACCACAAAATTTGCTTATCGGGCGGCATCGGTTGCAGGGCTATCTTAATGCACACCAGGAAGCTGGCCTGCCTGTCGATCAACGGCTTATTATTGAGGTCGATACTTTTGAAAAAGCTCGGAACGCTATAGGGCGGATGTTTGATACCGGGGTGATTTTCGACGGTATTTTTGCTGTAAACGACATGACGGCTATCGGCGCTATGCAAACCATACAGAAAAAAGGGGTAAAAGTGCCTGAAGATGTGGCAATTGTTGGCTTTAGCGATGGCTATTTATCCGGGATTACCGACCCGCACCTCTCCTCAGTTGATCAGCATGGCTACGAAATGGGAACGATGGCCGCTGAAATACTTTTCCATCGAATTCTTTCAAACGAAGAAGAATACGAACCCGAAATTAAAATACTGAATGCTGACTTAATTGTGCGGGGAAGTTCGGTGAGGGAGTAACGCTTAATTCGATTTCTGTCCCTTATCATTTAATCTGACAACAACGGTTCGGGCAATAAAATCGTGTACTGCCCTTCGTTTGCGATTGCTAAGCATCGTTATTAACTCTATCCATAACCATATCGAAGCCCAGGGCTGTAGAAAATCGTTATACCTGTCGGTTATTAAGCCTGTATTTTGTAACTTGACCATAAGATATATTAGCGCGGCACAATTAATTACAATCCCCACAATATCGCGCACGATGGCTTGCCTGAGTGTTATCGCATTAATCTCCGATATATCGACCAGTTTGATGCGCATAAGGTATTTTCCCAATGTTTGACCATACCGGGCATGCAAAATTACTGAGTAACCACAGGCAAATGTGATGCAAAACATTTGCCAGAGAATAAAGCCAGCTTTATTGGAGGTAGGCAATATTACGAGCCTTTCAACGAGAAACATGGGCAGGAAAACCAGCCCATCGATCAGGGCGGCCCAGAATCGGGCACCTCCGGTGCTATATTTATGTTCCATAATACGGTTATAATTAAAAATAAGCCCTCAGCCCAAACTCCCCGCTAATATTCTTTTCGAGATATACATGGCCCTGTACCCAACCGTTGGTTTTGGCCGAGACCGAGATATAGGGATATAAGTGTTTGCCAACCGGAAAATAAGCCTTGGTTTCGAGATAGCCCCCGATGCTGCCACCATTGGCAAAGAAAAGCTGGTCTTTAGGTTGTACCCATAACATGACACGTGCCGAAACCGGGATGGGATGTTTTAGTTTGCCTTCACCAATCGGGTAATTGTACGTTTCAAGTTCAACTCCCGGAAACCATTTGTTGTGGTTGGCATAGTTGTGCAACGTGAAGGCGTAGTTATGCCGGTTGTAGTGCAGTAGCCCTGTTGTGGAAATGTCGTAACCGAAAGGCGAAAGCCAATGGTTGAAATACAGGTTGGCACGGGTATCGTCGCCGTTTTCTTTTTCCTGGAGCGTGAACGAGTTTTTGAAAAACAGCATGGGGTTAAGGAAGTTGATCAGTTGCAGATACCCTTGCTGCTTAAGGTACGACAATTCGTTGTGGGTTAATTGCGAACGTTTGATGTAACGATTGATTCCCACACCCGAAGGATGGATGCCACGGCTTTCATAAGGCTCGTTGGGGCGGTGTAAATCGTAAACCCAAGCCAAAAAATCGAGTCCGACCAAATCTCGAATATTGACATTTGCACCTTCATCTTTGTTTGAAGTATTGGTTATGTCGTCGGCATCTTTGGTGGCACACGCTTGAACATATTGTGAACTATTAAGTGTTATGAGGAGTGGAATTAATGTTTGAGATTTTGAATTATTAAAAAATGCAGTTTTATTCATATAATTGGACAACAGGTATTCACCTTCAATGCCAACTTCTGACATTCGAATCATATCTACCGATGATTTTTTTTCAAGGAGATTAAGTCATCATCCTTAATATGTGAAACATTAACCAACGCTTTAAAGAATGGGAAATTATTCATATCATTATAACTGCTACCTCCATATTTGGTAAAAACTGCCCGATGAAATTCTTCATGCAACCAACCGGCAGTCAAGGGCATATATGCGTAAGTTAGGAAATCGGCTGCGACAAAGGCTAATTTGTATTTTTTCCGTGCTGTTTCGTTTTTGCTCATAAGCCGATATAACCCTTCGCGCGTAGCAGAATAAAACGAGGAAGTAATATTTAGTGACTGCGACATGGATGGGTTTGAAAATAGGCCTCCAATGCCACCTAGATCAATGCTTTTTTTCGAAAAGGGGAAATCAAGAAAATTGTAATCCAGGGTTATAGGAGCTTTTCGTATCTCGTTAATTAACTTTGAACTTATAAGACCCTTATTGGCAACCGACTGCCGCGCATTTGCACGAACTGGTTTATTTTGTTCGTAGTAATTGGCCAGAAACCGATTGATACGAATCTTTTGACGGGTATTCGTTTTTTCGATTTTATCAACAGACTGATTGTTTGGTTTTTTCCGGCCAATGGTTGCCAATAGCTCATCATATTGCTGATCCATCTTGTCCACCAATATTAGCCGGACATTCCTCTTTTGCATCCCCTTAACCAATTCGGCCTTTATCACGTATGACTCCCCTGGCTCAACATTTAGCTCTATAAAGTATTGATTTACTGTAGTTGCCCAGAACAGTTGATGACCAGGGCTACATTCGTATTTCAGGTATTTCATGGCTTCTAATCGGCCAATATATTCGTTTTGGTGGTAAAGATTGACGTTCAGTAATACTTTATCGATTTTGGGACGAATAAAATAAATGGTTGCTTTGTTATTATTTTGTTTAGGTATGTCTTGTGATTGCAGATTGAACGTGATAAAAAAACAGGTAAGGAACGATATATAAAGCTTAAATGCTGTCATTTATGATAATTTACAGTTACAGTTAAGTGATCTCTATTATTAAAAAATCTGGCTCAAAAAAAGTAGTGAAGCTTTATTTAACGAAAAACCGCCAACAATTTTCTTAAATGCCTGCCCCGATATTTCCTGATTTTCAATCCGGGTTGCACTGCCGGTTCTTACTGCTCCACTGCTGACAATTACTCCGATTTTTGAATTTTTGCAGGGTTATAAATACTAGGTTTACTAATGGCGATTGTGGGTAGATCCCCATGAGCGGGGGCTTTTGATGCAATAATCTTCTGCAAGGTTCGCAAGGTTTGTTGGGCCGTCACTTTTTCTTGCGGGGTAAAAACCACCTGGATTAAATCGTTGTTTTTCATTTTGTTCTGTTTTAAAGGATTAATTATTAAATGGTCTGTTATTCCTGTTCTTCATCTAACGAAAAACTTGTAGCATTAAATTCATCGATTAGTTTACACTGTATCTATTCGTATCAAAGCTTTTCGGAATCTGCCTAAGTTTTTGTGCACTAAACTTATTGCTAGAAAAACCCCGTACTCTCAAATTCTGAGGGTTAAAAAATAAAGAATAATAGCACTTCAGATTTTCGTTTATTTATTAATGTTTATACCAATAGAAAATTGTATTGATTTGGTGCTTATTCCGAGCTTATCGGAGGGTTTATTATCTTTTTCCAATAATCCTTTTCCTTGATCTAAATATTCCCAGCCGCTCTTATTAAATAAGCCGCCTACCTCGTTGATTGTAATAATCTCTTTACTTTTCAATGGAATCTGATAGGAGATGTTTAAATAAAATGATAATAAACCTTTTACATATCGATAAAAATTTATCTCTGGATATAAACTATAAGTTCTATAACCTGAAAAAACGTCAATTTTTTTTGAGTTAATGGTTTTCCCTCCCCATCGAATATCATTAGTGAGTTGTGTTGTTCCAAATTTTACTAATGACGTTGATTGCCCAATTTGAAAACCAAATCCTACGTGATTTGGAGCGCCAAACGGATTAATTCTCTTTTTTATTTCGCAGCCAATTGCCTGGCAATTATATCGTTTATCATCACTTAAATTTAAAATTCCGGTATATTTTATTGCCAAATGCTTGGTTGTGAAATATCCCAATGAGGTGTAAAAGCTATAAGTACTACCAGTTTTGATTTCTTTATTCAAGTTTTGATTGATTTCGGGCAAATAGATATTGTAGATTGCTTGATTTAAATGTATTGACGATGAAGATATTCCGTACTTTATGTTTGTGTTTGAAAGTATTTTGCTAAACTGGTGTTGATCTGACTGTTTTGTTTTTGATAGAGCGGAATTTTCTTCGTTTTGTGATATTTGAAGTAATTTGCTTTTTGCGAGAAGAGAATCTTCTTTTATTACATTAAAATCGTTCCAGAACGAGTCCGAATAATCATGCACTTTTTCTGCAAAAACATCCAGAAAATTTATTTGTTCGCTTTCTTTTATGATAAAGGAAGAGTTAGGTTGAATATCTGTGGATAGATATTCATCGAAATGAAATAAAGACTGCTTTTTTTGCTTGTCGTACCCTTCTGCATTAATGTTTCGGTATTTTAGGTAGTATTTATCTTGTATCATAATAAATTTATCAAAATATTCTTTTTCTTTTTTCTCATAAAATATGGATAGACTATTATTTTCAATCACTTTATATTTTGCCTCCAAATAGGCATTGGTCACTGGATCAAGAATAAAATAACCGGAATATCCTTTTTGTGGAGACTTGTTATTAAACACTATTTTATAATAGTTGTCATATTTTTGAATCAGGTATTTGTATTGGTCGAAATGAGCTGGATTAATAAAACTTAACTTTTTTTGCACAAAATCTGTTGTTGACAAAAAAATGCCACCATAGAAGCGTATCCTCGTAATATTTTCCGAGTTAGGCAAATATCCCCCAGTTGATCTAAGAATCTTAATTTGGCCTTTATCTTTATCTTGACTGATTGATCCTCTTACGCTCTCTATATATGCTTCACTAAAAGAGAGATACTGATTAGATTCTCCTTTGGTTGATTCTCTATAAAATCCGGTATATTTTGTTCGTGTTGTTGGATAATTTTCAGGAATTTTGTTAAAGGCATCCTTTAACAACTTCCTTAGTGTGTTTTCTGGCATTACAATAACCTCGTCTATTAAGTTCTCTTTTTGTACTAATGAAATGACTAAGTGAGCATTTATGTGATTAATTTTCAATTTTTTATCTTCAAACCCAATGTGTGAAATCAATAAGTATTTTGACGAATCTATTCGGTTAAGATTTAATGTGAATTTTCCTTCATAATTGGGAGATTGTTCCCTGGTTTGTGTCCGATACTCGAATACTAACCCATGGAACAGGTTCTTTTGAATTCTTATCGATGATTGACCCACTTAAATGTTGCGAAAAGGAAAAAAAACCAGTCAGAACGATAAAAGTAAGTGTTAATGTAAATATTCTGATCATGTGATTAATAAATTACCCCAAAGGAAATTAATTGAAAGCTTTTTGCCATAGTCAATTCAGCAATGCAATTAATTAACTTTGGGATGAATTCTTCAAAGTTTACTTGTTGGATTCATATCCAATTAAAGCGCCAATACCGATTGCAACAATGGCAACTAATGCAATTATAAAAGGAAAACCACCTTCAATTTTTTGCAATTCTTCTTTGTTTAACTCTTCAAATTTTTTCATAGTTATCGTATTAATCAATTACGCACCTCTTTCTGCCAATTCCTTACCCCAAAGGTAACCTCCGACTAAACCGATTAATGCTACTAAGGCAATTGCCAAAAGTAAACCACCTTCAACTTCCATTAATTCATTTTTACTTAATTCGTTCATTGCTGTTAATTTAAAATAATTCTCCTACTCATATTAAAGCTTTTCGGAATTCGCCCAAGTTTGTGTGCACGAAGCTTGGGGCTAAAGTAAAACCCTGTACTCTCAAATTCTGAGAGTATAAAAAATTGAGAAAACAAGTTAAATAACCAAAGCGTCCATTTACCTTTTTTGTTTCGCCTGTAGCTAATTCTTTAAAAAGCGGCGATTGTAGATCACCATTAGTGTTCGCGGTTGTGGGTAGATCCCGATGAGCGAGGGAAGTAACCGGTTGCGCAAGAAACATAACCAATGAGAACAAATACAGTAATCGTTTCATGACTTTATTGTTTTAGTTTTGATACTATCTTTTCCTCTTCATCGGTTAATTGTATGGTATTCTGATTAGTCCAAAATTCCGACTGGTAGTTGCTTCCCAAAGGGTATAACGATTTTTTTGAATAGGAGTTTTTATTTGAATGGGGGTTAAACGGCTCACCAACAGCGTTATTTACCAATAAATCGCTTGAAAATGCGAAATTTACATCAAGCTTTTTATTGTTCCAGAATCTAAACTCAGCTCGTGTGTTGGTGTACCAGGGTTGGTAGTTCCCCTGATTGAGTCGGAACAAAGAACGAACCTCAAATCTGTTCATTTGAGTCTTAAATATCAACACATTAATTATCTTGGACGTTTTCGTTGGGTTTTGTTCTTGACCATAATCGTACGACAGAATAAGTTTGCTTTGCTCATCAATAACAATATCGCCTTGATAAAGCAATTCTTTGATGTCCGGTTTTGGATTGAATTTTATCTTGATTAACCTGGAAGAATTCTTTTCGTTAACTACACTGGCATGAAATTCATATTTTTCGGCATTTTCAACAATTCTACCAATCGCATTAAAAAAGAACGGGTGAACCATCTTTTTAATGTCAAGCGGCGAATTGAGATTCCAGTCGATGTCTTTGTCTGTCTCCGATTTTAGCTCGTTGGCGCGCGATTGTTGTACGAAAACCCTAGTTTTTGGGTCATCGGTTTCACCTGACAATTCATAGTCGATAAGCCCATCAGAAAATTTGGTGTATTGGTTGTTGGTCTTCACAAATTCGCGGTAATAGGTTTCCAGCCGTAGGGGTAGTTTAAGTTTTGCTAACGATTGAGCAATGGCATCTTTGAGTTGATCAACCACATTACCTCCCAATACCGTAATTTCATCAATGGTAAATGTTTTTGGGGTGAGGTAAATTACTTGTTGCTCTTTTTGAAATCCAGAAACAATAAACGTTTTCGAATTATAGGCAAGATGGCTAAAAACAATCGAGTCGTTCGTGGAAAAGTTACCTGAAAGGATAAAATACCCATCACTGTTAGTGATCGTGTTGGCACTTTCTCCTTTAATATGGATTAAGGCATAACCTATGGGTTCGGTATTTATTTCATTTACGAGTCTCCCCGAAATGCGGGTTACTTGCCCAAACGTATTATTCGAGAGCAAAAATCCAAGGATTAGTAAAAATAATGTTTCACTTTTTGTCATAACAATTAACTTAAATAATAGGAAAAATTTATTGTCGTATTTTAAAATGTACGAATTGACTTCCTGCGAATAAATGTAGCTTTGGTACCGAATGCTATACTCGACAGGAGCGCCCATGCTTCTTAGCTTCAATAGCCCGGTAAAGCGTTGCTTCGGAGACTTCAAGCTTCGTCGCCAGATTTTTTGGATTTCCGGTTGCTTTTAACCGGATTAGTTCCAGTCGCTCATTTAATACATTAAGGAAGCTAAACCGGCACGTTTTAGTCTGTTTTCTTTTCTATAACGTTTAATCTGACAACAACGGTTCGGGCAATAAAATCGTGTACTGCCCTTCGTTTGCGATTGCTAAGCATCGTTATTAACTCTATCCATAACCATATCGAAGCCCAGGGCTGTAGAAAATCGTTATACCTGTCGGTTATTAAGCCTGTATTTTGTAACTTGACCATAAGATATATTAGCGCGGCACAATTAATTACAATCCCCACAATATCGCGCACGATGGCTTGCCTGAGTGTTATCGCATTAATCTCCGATATATCGACCAGTTTGATGCGCATAAGGTATTTTCCCAATGTTTGACCATACCGGGCATGCAAAATTACTGAGTAACCACAGGCAAATGTGATGCAAAGCATTTGCCAGAGAATAAAGCCAGCTTTATTGGAGGTAGGCAATATTACGAGCCTTTCAACGAGAAACATGGGCAGGAAAACCAGCCCATCGATCAGGGCGGCCCAGAATCGGGCACCTCCGGTGCTATATTTGGGGTTCATAAATCAAAGTTTTATATGAGTTTTTTGGATTTAAAGTACAGTTATTGGAGAACTATAATGCTGAATTCTAACGTATTTTAATAGCTATTTTAGGTCTCTTATCAAATTCATCAGTTAAAACACCCCGTTGTTTAGGTCTTTTTACAGGTCGATGTACTTTTTTAACGCATGGATTGATCGAATAAGCCCGATTTTTAGGTTCCCCGGTTAATCGATGGGCTTATTTTGGTCGTCGAAGATCAAAATAAGCTAAAACAAGGTGTCTTTCATGTAATCGACAGGGCAAATGAATTAAACAAAGGATTCCGGCCTTTCATCAAATGACGGAATCCTTTGAGATTAGTGCTTTAGGATTACTTGGTTTCGGTTTTTGTTGGCGCTGTGCGTGGGAAAAACTGTTTCATATCGTTATAAACCGTTACGGCATTGCTAATTTGCTCGCTGGCGCTGTAACGTACCGAGCGGTAAAATGCCAGCATATCCTGGTAATTGTCGTAGTCGAGCAAAATTTTCATGTCGTATAGCTTGTGGAGGACATCTTCGGCCAATACGATTAGTTCTTCGGTATCGGTGCGGGCCTGGAAATCGCGCTCAAACTCGTCGCGATCGATAAACGAGGGAACCAGTTCGGGAAATTGCTGCATGTAAGTGCGGGCTTTGTTTATTTTCAACTTGTTTTGCTCGGCCACCGAGCCGTAAGTTTGGCGGTCGTTGTTCGACAATACCGGGGCTTTTGATGCAATAATCTCCTGCAAGGTTCGCAAGGTTTGTTGGGCCGTCACTTTTTCTTGCGGGGTAAAAACCACCTGGATTAAATCGTTGTTCTTCATTTTGTTCTGTTTTAAAGGATTAATTATTAAATGGTTTTATACAATTTAATGGTGTTGTTTCATTTGGGTAGTACAAAAATGGTGATTGAGAATCGTCACCAGCGTTTGCTAACTTTGGAGCATATCCGGTTGAGCAGGGTTACAAATTACCATTAGTGTTCGTGGTTGTGGGCATATCCTGATGAGCATGGGAAAGTTACAAACATTATATGCAGATTTTTATTTACAAGCATTGAAAATCAATAAAATAACGACACAAATTTTTCGACCACCACTAATTACAAATCCCTTCCGAAGAAGTGCAAATTGCAAATTGACTCTAGCGGTTACGAACTTTTGCGCATATCTCGAAGTGCAGGTATTAAAGGCCCCTAATAATTGAGAAAATAATGAATGAATTTACTATCATGTGGAAAAGAATACTATAAACTAAACCATAATTCATTCGAATATAGCCTAAAATTGCTCCTAATACTAACTGAGGGCTTCCTAAAATGATGAGAAAAGTGAGTATTGCATATTTGTTTCCTGTAAAATTAAATGCATGTATTAGGCCGAATATGAGAATCGTTGAATAGAAGAAATATTTAAATTTAGATGAGATATATAATTCAATATGAGTTCTTTTAACAGAAGTGATTAATACTAAAAAACTCAAAAGTATAAAAGAAAGAATAGCAAGTACTTTAGTATTTGATTTTAAAATGCAAATAATTATTAAACCTATTAGTGTGGTGATAAATAGAAAAATATTTATTCTCTTAAATTTCAATAAAGACCGGAACAAAATCTCTTCATAAATTGGGACAAAAATAACTACAACAAGAAATTTTAAGGCAGGACTTAAAACAATTTCTTTGTGAGTTAAATTAAATGTATTACTGATAATAAATATAAAAATTCCAAAAAATATTGCAGTTGCAAGATATAATGGCAATAGAAATATAAAGCCCATTCTATCAGTGGTTTTGTCTGCATAATAGATAGGATTTTTAATATATGATAATAGGTCTTTCAAAGCTTTGATCACAGAATTTACAATTTGAATAAAGGAGAATATCTCATCTCCTTTATTTTATTTATAGAAAGAGCCAATCTAAAAGAGATACTCCTTCGATGACTTGTTTGACCAACGCTCCAACATATTGTCCTGCGTTATAACCAGTCTGATAATTACCTCCATTGATTTGTCGCAATTCTTCGCTACATAAATCTGTTGTAGTACTTGAGTCTAAATAATTATGTCTCATAACGATTAAATTTTAGAATAAACCTGAAAAAAAACCTACCACAAAACCACATACGGTGCCAACAATGTCACCAAGCGCAGCGATATCTGCCTGTGTCATATAGGTGGCTGCAGGTACATTACCTCCGTCAATCTCCATCAATTCATTTTTACTTAATTCGTTCATTGCTATTTAATTTAAAATAATTCTCCTACTCATATTAAGGCTTTTCGGAACCCGCCTAAGTTTTTGTGCACTAAACTCAAATATAAAATTACACGGCTTCACTGCACAAAAAAAGCAGGGAAGTTTTTTTAACATTTCCTCCATTTATCAATTTGAGTTTTTGGGGTGAAATAACCCGGAACGAATAGCTAATTTCTAACTCGTACTCGGTATCGTAATAAAAAGTATTTCGTATGCGTGAGTACTTAATGCTCATACCCAAATCGTTAATTTCTTCTATTAGTTTGTAGAGTAACCGCTCGCTTATGCCTAAGTAATCGGCAAATTCTTGTGGCGTTCCGGTACATTCTTCTTCTATCAGCCTATTCATTCGTTTTAATCGTTCCAGTTGTTCAAATGCTTTCATATTTTTTAGATATTAGATTTTAGACAATAGATATTAGACTTCTTCAGACAGGTCTGGTCTGAATTCCCCTCCCTCGGAGGGGTTAGGGGAGACCCCAGGCATTTGCTTTTGCCACATCTGGTAATAGTTACTACGGGCTGCATATAGCTCGGCGTGTGTTCCCTGTTCAATAATCTGGCCGCTGCCCAGTACCACAATGTGGTGCGCCCCAACCACGGTACTCAGGCGGTGGGCAATAATAATCACCGTTTTACCTTCGGCAATTAGTTGACTGATGGTTTGTTGCACCACCTGTTCCGAGTCGGAGTCGAGGTTCGAGGTAGCTTCGTCCATCACCAGTATTTCGGGCTGGCGGTACAGGGCGCGGGCAATGGCCAGGCGTTGGCGTTGCCCACCCGAGAGTGTGGCCCCGTGCTCGCCCACGTAAGTGGCCAGTCCGTTGGGCAGTTTGTCGATAAAGCTGAGCATATCCAGTTGGCGGCAAATTTTCAGCAGGCGTTCCATATCGGGGGCAAATTCGCCTACTGCAATGTTTTCTATTACGCTTCCGGCAAACAATTCGAGGTTTTGGGGCACAATGCCCACGACCTGCCGTAAGCTTTCGGCGCTGGCATAGCGTATATTAATTTCGCCAATGGTAATTTGCCCTTTATTTACAGGGTAGAGCCGTTGCAACAAGGCGGCTATGGTAGTTTTGCCCGACCCGCTTTCGCCAATAATGGCAGTTAGTTTGCCTTGTTTCAGTTCGAGGTTAAAATTTTCGAACACATCAACCCGCGTTCCATAGCTGAACGAAACATCGTTAAATACGATGTTACCAAGCAATTGGGGGGTAAGTTCAACGGTTTGTTCGGGCTCGTCGTCGCGCTCCAGGTCCATAATTTCGAACAGGCGGTCGGCAGCAATGCGGGCATTCTGCCAGGTTTTGTTCATTCCGATCAGTGAGCTAACCGGACTGGTAAAGTACCCGATGAGGGCATAAAACGACATCAGTTCGCCGGGAGTAATGGTATGGTCGATAACCAGCAAACTACCACTCCAGAGCAAGACGATGGTAAACAGGCGGGTTACCAGTTGCGAAGCATTGCCGGTGTATATCCCGTTTAGTCCCGATTGGTAAATGTTGTCGAGCAGGCGCATAAACCGGGTTTCGGTTTTCAGGTTGTTGAACGCCTCCAGGTTCAGTTGCTTGATGGTTTTGGCCGCGTTTACCGACTCAACCAATTGTGTTTCGAGCTCGGCGGCGCTTTCCATTATCTTACGTTCGCGCTTGCGGTTCAGCACATTGGTAACCCAGTAAAGCAGGGCATACAGGGGGATTACGATGAGCATGATTAAGGCCAGCTTCACGCTGTAAATAAACATGAGTATAAACGAAAACACCAGGATAAAAAGGTTTACCAAAACGCTGATCATGGTGTCGTTGATAAACGCACGTATTTTTACGGCATCGTTTATTCGCGAAATGATTTCGCCGGTGCGCATGGAGTCGAAGAAGCGCTGGGGCAATTTCAGCAAATGTTTGTAGTAACCCAATATAAGCCGGGCATCGATCAATTGGCCGGTTCGCAGCACATAAATGGTTTGGTAGATCCCAATCAGCAACTGAAAGAGAAGGATAACAATCATGCCCACGCTTAACAGGTTTAGCAGGTTGCGGTTGCCATCGGGCAAAACAAAGTCGGTAATTTTCTGGATATAAATGGAAGTTGACAGGCCCAAAACGGTGTAAACAACCGCGCCAACCAGGGCCTGTACCAATATTTTGCGGTGTGGGTGAAGCAGGAACCAAAAACGGGAAAGAACTGAAACTTTTTCGTTCCGGGCCACGAACTCCTGGTTAGGCGAAAGGAGAATAAGTACACCGGTCCACTCTTTGGTAAATTCTTCATGCGATTTCCGGTGTATTTGTCCGTCGCCGGGGTTGAAATTTTCGAAAACATTGATTTGTTTTCTGTAATTGAATATAAAATTTTCAATAATATAATTCACTTTTTTTTGTTGCTTATTTTTGATTTGATAAAGCCTGAAATAAACTGAAAAACAAGGATGTAGAATATTCCTGGGATAACAAAAGATGATAATTTAGAAAGCGTAAGCTCGCTGATGTTTGCAAACACACTTTTGATATATGTATAGATATTTACTGGAAAATAGATAACTGAATCTGGGTTTACAAACAAAATTGTCATTAATAACACAAGAATATAGATTTTACTTATTATTGTGTAAATAACCAGAAAAAAATCTTTTGCAGATAATGCCACTAACTTTCTGTTTAACAAATTCTTCACAAACAGGATAAACGTTTTGTTCGCATTTTTGTGTAAATTTGGAACACCAATGGCATCTGATAGTATCCAATAACCATCATATTTCACAAAAGGGTTTAGATTCCATAGTGTATTCATCATAAGGACGCAAGGAATAACAAGAAGGCCGAAATCATGCGAGACATAATATCCGACAAGCATCATGGAGGCTAATATCATTTCAAAATAAATCCCGCCCAGATTGACAATTATCCGTTCTTTTGGCGTTAATCTCCAGGCATCTGACACATCTGAAAAAAGTACCGGTAGAAACAAATAAAATCCAAACCCAATACCTCCGGGGCTAGCTCCATATTTCCGACAGGCCGAAGAATGCCCAAACTCATGAAGCAAGCTGCCAAGCTCAAAAGCAATTAAATAATAGAAAATATTGAATGAGAATATTCTATCAGAATTTGAGATAACATCGTTGAAATTCAGGGCAATAACGACAGAAAGAAATAGAGCCGTGACCAAAAACAGGAAATAGAAGACCCAAGGAGAGAAAAGGAATGAGAAGATGGACGATATCCGTACAACTACATTTTTATTCAGAAAAGTAAAGCTTAACCATAAATGCTTTTCTTTCCCTTTTTCTTTTACCTGAATTTCGTCTTGCTCAATAATGCCATAAATAGACAAGGATTCAAACAGTAAGTTGTAAACTTTTTGTTGCGATATGTCTATATTGTATTTTAATTTATAACACTGGCAAATCTCTTTAATAGTGCGGTTCCCATCTAAATATTGTAGGAGATTTAATGTTTCTTTGTTTACACGAACTCTGTAGTTTAGTTTTTTATGCCAGATTACGGAATCACCTTTGTCAAATGAATGTATATCAATATCTAAAGATAGTCTGGGGATTATCAGACTGTAATCTTCATGACATTCTCTCAGTGTTGTTAATACTTCTTTTTTAAGCATTTCCACTAAGTTCTGCCAAATAATCTTCCAATACCTGAAGTTCTGAATACATCTTGCTTTTTCTAGAATTTATTACGTCAATCCAATATGGGCAATGGCTATTTTTCGCGGTCAATGCTGCCTGATCGAAATAGGCTATACTCTCACGGTAAGCTTTTTTGGCAACGCCACTAACAAAGAACAGTTTCTTCAGAGTCTTTATATCAGTATTTTCAGGTGTTTCGGGCAAATTAGAAAGAGCCCAATTGAATTGTCCATTTCGATAATCCTCTTCAATGTCACAGATGTCGTCATAAATTTGCAAGCCGACAGAAAAAAGTGCATGAGACCGAACCAAAAGATCGTGTTCGTTTGTAAATTGTTTGTTTGACAGGATATGCAGGGCATCAATAGCCAATTTGCCAAAAGTCGATTTATAATCAGAAAGTTGTTCGTAGCTATGGCTGTCGAACGGTGAATGATTTAGCTGTTTGTTTAGTTCTTCAGCTTTCAGATACTCGCTTCTACGAAGGTTCCAGTAGTGCCAGAATTCCGATTCTGTCCCAAAAATTTGGAATAATAACCGGAGGGCTTCTTCCTGGCAAATGTCCTTTACAAGAATATAATCTTTATTTCCGGCAGTTTTCTGGTTATTGTCAAGATATGCGTCTTTTATGATGATAGATCTATATAATAGAAAACCAGCAACGGTTAATTTGGATAAAACCATATCATTGGCATACGCCAAGACATCGCTAAACAAGTAGGGATAGACTAAATAAATGTATGGGTTTCGGTCGATAAACGACTGGTCGTTGATCATGTTTCCCATTGGAATGTCAGCACAATACAGCCCAATATCATCTTTGGCTTTTTGCCAAATGTCTTGAATATTATTCATCTTTGATCGAGAAATCTGGTACAATTACATCAAATCTATCCCATGCTGTTGGATTTGTTGTTTTTTTCTCGAAAAAATCTTTATCGGCATTTAAGTCTTCACCTTCAAAAGTACCAGTAGGATTATCTTTGGTAACAAGCAAATCACCTATTAGAGTATACTTTTGGTTGATGTTGGCTTTTTCAGAGAATACATTCAAATCCCAGAAAATTTGAGCATATTTTAACCCCCATAGACCATTCTGTTTCTTCTCGAAAAAAACTTTTTGGGTATATTTATTAGATTTAAATACAACGGTTATTATTTTCCCTTTAAAAAAACCGGTAGATTTCTCGTCTTTTCTTTCGGTATTCCATGAAATTGAAGCAACGACATTTTCGTCAGCATTAATAAGTATATTTCCTTCAACTGGCAAGTCTTTCCAATATTTATCTTTTGTTTTAAACCAAATACTGATATAATTTGCTTTGTTCCAGTAAAATTGACGTGTAATTTTATAATCGAAATATTCCGGTGTTTCGACCATGCCGTAAACAGGATACATAAGATCAAAAATTGCACCGGGAGGTATCTTAAAATTTAAATGTTTATCAATGCGATTCTGTGAAACCATTACATCGCCAACTTTAGCCTCAGGCCTCGCTATGATTTTCTTTTTTATTGGTTCGCTATACCAGTAACTTGGAACGGAAACAAGAAATTGGGCATTTCCCAGAAAAGCGTACTCGCTTCCTTGAACGACTTGTTCTCTGTAAGTTGCTATAAATGAGGTTTGAGTGGTTGAGAAATTTTCTTTAATGCTTTTATATATTCTAGAAAGAATCTCCTCTACTTTGGCTGGAGAAACATTCATTTGAGGAAGAATCGTTACCTTTTCTTTTAAATAAATAAGATGATGAGTGGCTTGGGGAGCTAAAACAGTGTCAACAACTCCAAAACCGACCATCGAAATGTGCAAAGAGTCATTTTTACCAACATTTTTTAGTGCAAAATCTCCGTTACTATTCGTCGCTGTACCAACCGATTTTCCTTTAATACATACCGTTACCCAAGATAAAGCTGTACTATCTTTTTGATCAACGATTTTTCCATATATGGTTTCTTGTGCTTGAACTATAGAGCTCAATAGCAGTGTTAAAAACGCTAAAGATATCAGTTTCATAAAAATGATATTGAATTGATTTAATTAGTGGTGCAGTTATTTGTGGTTACTGCACCACCAATTTGTTTTTACTAAAATTCCCAAGAAACGCCAGCGGAAACGGTAGTGCCTGTTTGTTGATTGTATGAAACATTAGCAGTCGCTTTAGCTTTCATTTCCAACCTCTGTTCCAGCTCTTCTACTTGGAACATTTCCATTAATTTGTCATCTGTAACCATTGCTGTAAAAATTAAAGTTATTGAATAAAATTGTTGTTTAAAGCTATATTTTTAGAATTTATGTTTCTCTCTTTGTCCAATCTATTCTGTTATAGTAATAAATATTCAGCCAAACGTGTTCTATTTTTCCGTGAACGTATCTGTTAGTGATTTAATGTTTCGAAAAGAAACTGTAAGTTCACTCCCATCAAATAAGAGAATCTTTCGCTTTTTAATTTTAAATTCTGACAATTTATTGATATTTACAAGACAATTTCGGTTTATCCTAAAGAAAGATGGGGGCAATAACTCAGAAATCTCACGTAGAGACTTGGAACAAGAAAATCGTTCACCGTTTTGCAAATGAAATATTGAACAATCATTATCGACCTGAATATACAAAATCTGTGATGTATCTATTCGTTTGAAAATATCAGCACTTTTGATTGTGATAAATAGTTTCTCCATATCTTCGATTGTGAATTATAAAATTTTCGATCTATTGTTTTCTTTAGCAAAGCCATACTTGGTGCTTTCCTGGTAAGGCTGGTTCGAAATATCGATTATTTCGCCGGTTGCAAGTCCCCATTGGTTGTAATTGTAGGCATCAACCTGGAATGTAGCCGAATTGCCCTGCCTGAGGTAGCCAATATCAGCCGGATCGACATAACATTCAACAACCAGGTTTTCGGATGGCGTGATGGTGGCCATACTTTGATTTGGGAATATGAAACTTCCTGTTTGTGTTCCGTTAAAATTGGTTATATATCCATTAGCCGGGGCAATTACCACATAAAACTGCTTCTCGAAGCTTAGCTGTTCGCGGCTATCGGTGAGCGATTGTAGCTCGGTTTTGTACTGAAAAATCTGTTGGTGCCATGCTGCTTTTTTCTGGTTGATGTAAAAGTCGCGCTCGCGGATAAGCTGGTTCAATTCCAGTTCTTTTTTTTCGTACTCTGCGGTGGCAATTACCGATTTTTCAAAAAGGGTTTTAGTCCGTTCAAAATCCTTGCTGCACATTTCAATCCGAAGCTGGTATTCTTTCAGCTTTTGGTTGTATTCGTTTAAACTGCTCGCAAGTAATTCGCTTTCAGGTTGAAGCAAACTTCCTGAAGTAAGTTTCTCCAAATCGCGCAAATACTGTTTGTAGGTTGTAATCTTCTCATCCACTATACGCGACTGATCGTCAATCTTTTCAGGAGAGAGTATAAGAAGTGTATCACCTTTCGAAACTTTCATGTTTTCGCTGATGCGGATTTCGCGGACCATACCGGTTACCGGGGTCATAACTACGGTAGGTTCGGCCAGCGAACGTATGGCTCCGCGGGCCTGTATGGTTATATCAACTTTTAAAAATGGAAGCGTGGCTATGGCTGCCAGAGCTGCCCCGGTAAGCAATAAATAGACGATAGGTTTATGCTTCGAAAACCTCGAATAGTGTTTTTCAACTGTGGATTGAACAATTTCTTTTGGAAAAATTTGTTGTGCCATTTGGTCTGGAAAAAAGATTAGTACTGCTTATTAATTCCGTAATTTATGAAAAGGTAACCCTCTTGCTTTGTTAAAATATGTTAAAACATTTAAGTTTGTAATAAATTCGAAGACATTCAGATTATTATTCATAGAAATCGGGCTAAATGATTTTATCGTCATTTAATCATAGTATTAATAAATTTACCTTTTATTTCTTGGTGAATTTGGATATTGCTATTCGTCTTTGATCGTAAAGTCTGGTACAACTACATTAAATTTATACCAGTTTATTGGGTTTGTTTTTTCAAAAATTAGTATTCATATTTAAGTATTCATTTTCAAAATAAGCGGCAAGTAGGTTAGTCTGAAATAGTTTATTAGTAGTCTTATTAGTAATGAGAATGAAATAATGTCGTATTTATGTTTGTATTTTATACTGACTCACCCCCTGCACCTGACGGTGCTTCCCCCTCTCTACCAGAGTAGAGAGGGGGACGGCCGCCTTGCGGACGTCGGGGTGAGTACATTTAAAATACGACAATAAATTTTCCTATTACTTTGAATTAGCTTAAATTTAAAGATGTAATATTTTTGTTCATGCAAAACATGGTGCGAGAAACAGAAAGAATAAATGAATATCCCATAAAATGCCTAACCGATTTAGTGTTGGGGCAAAGCCCCAATTACTTTTTTGTTGACTGGTTCGACCAACTCACCAGCCAACAGAAAAGTAATCAAAAAAGGTCAAGGCTTAGCCCGCTTCGCACGAAAAGCTAGCGTTCGACGGCTAAAATCTTTTAAACTCGCCTTTGGCTCAAACAGAAAAGATTTTTTAACGCCGTCGTCACTTGTTTTCGGCTCTCCGGCCTAGGCCGCCCGCGCTTCATTCATCATTAGGCACTGAAACGAATATTCATAAAGAATAAAATAACCGGTCTTATGTAACCTTGGTCATTTGGATTTCAGAACCATCGGTTATTGGGGTATAAGGTAATTCGGAACTGGCGAGTGTTTTCGCTAAACAATCCCCGGATTTTTTAATAAATTTGGCGACGACGAAAACCGATTTTCATGCCAGTTATCAATTCTATCATCAATTGGATCAATTTTAAGAGGATATACCAAATCGATCTTTTTAAAAAGCATCCGCACGAAGTTCAGCGCGAAGTCCTTTTCGAACTCCTCCAAACGGCTTCGAATACCGAATTTGGGTTAAAACATAATTTTCGGAATATTACTTCTGAAAAAGAATTTCAACAAAGGATACCGATACAGGGTTATGACCAATTGAAACCTTTTGTTGAGCGGATGATGCAAGGTGAGAAAAATTTGCTGTGGCCTGGCGAAACCCGCTGGTTTGCCAAATCGTCGGGAACAACTAACGAAAAAAGCAAGTTCATCCCGGTGAGTAAGGATTCGCTCGAAGATGTTCACATTCGGGGCGGGCGCGATGTGCTGGCCCTTTACCTGAAAAATAATCCTGATTCGGGTGTGCTTTCCGGGAAAGCCTTAACCCTGGGAGGAAGCCATCGCATAAACAATTATAATAACAACAGCTACTATGGCGATTTATCGGCCATCATCATCGAAAATATTCCGTTCTGGACCGAGCTTTACCGCACTCCGTCAACCGAAATCTCGCTGATCGAAGAGTTCGAGGAAAAGATTGAGAAAATTATTCAGCATTCGCTTGACGAAAATGTAACTTCGTTTGCCGGGGTTCCTTCGTGGTACCTGGTTTTGCTGAAAAGAGTGCTCGAAGTAACCGGCAAAAGCAACATTCTGGAAGTTTGGCCCAACCTGGAGGTATTTACACACGGCGGTGTAAAGTTCGAACCATACCGCGAGCAATACGAAAGGCTGATTCCAAGCCCCAATATGCACTACGTTGAAACTTATAATGCTTCGGAAGGGTTTTTCGGAATTCAGGACGAACCCGACAAGAAAGACATGTTGCTCATGCTCGATTATGGCATTTACTACGAATTTATTCCGATGGACGAATTCCGTAGCGATAACTTGAATGCGGTTTCGCTTGAAGAAGTAGAGATTGGCCGGAATTATGCAATGGTTATTACAACCAACGGCGGCTTGTGGCGTTACCTGATTGGAGATACGGTAAGGTTTACTCAAAAATATCCATTCAAATTTGTGATTACCGGGCGTACCAAACATTTTATCAACGCTTTTGGCGAAGAAGTGATTATCGATAATGCCGAAAAAGCTTTTCGTATAGCCTGCGAACGTACCGGCGCCATTATCTCTGAATATACAGGCGGGCCTGTTTATATGAAAGAAAATAATCGGGGGGCGCACGAGTGGCTTATTGAGTTCGAAAGAGAACCCGACGATATGGAGCACTTTATTTCGCTTTTCGATGGCGCGCTGAAAACGATAAACTCTGATTACGAAGCAAAACGACACAGAAATCTGAGTCTTGAACGTCCGCATTTCACAATAGCCAAACCCGGTTTATTTTACGAATGGATGAGGCGCCGGGGAAAGGTTGGCGGCCAGAATAAGATACCTCGCCTGGCAAACGACCGTGAATATCTCGATCCTTTACTCGAATTGAACCGCTTGCTTTAGTTTGGGGCACAAGTTTCTTCGAATCTCCTAAACTTTTAACTGGCTTTTATTTTGTAATTTAGTTCGAATTTTAACAGACATACAAATGCACATTGCTTTAGCCGGAAATATTGGCGCGGGTAAAACCACCCTGACAGAATTACTCGCCAAACATTATAAATGGAGCCCTCATTACGAGGATGTTGACGAAAATCCATACCTGAATGATTTTTACGAAGACATGCAACGGTGGTCGTTTAATCTCCAGATTTATTTCTTAAATAGTCGTTTCAGGCAAGTTCTCGATATTCGAAGTTCGGCCAAAACCGTAATCCAGGATCGGACGATTTACGAAGATGCCGAGATTTTTGCCCCCAACCTTCATGCTATGGGGCTGATGACTACCCGCGATTTCAATAATTATCGTTCGTTGTTCGAAATGATGAGCACACTGGTTCAGGCGCCTGATTTGCTGATTTACCTGCGAGCCTCGGTTCCAACCTTGGTTAACCAAATTCAAAAAAGAGGAAGAGAATACGAAAATTCAATACGCATTGACTATTTAAAACAGCTTAACGAACGCTATGAAGCCTGGATTAACCGCTATAAAGCAGGAAAGCTCCTTATCGTCGATGTTGATCGTATGGATTTTCAGAATAATCCGGAGGACTTAAGCAATATCATTGATCGTATTGATGCACAGATACACGGGCTTTTTTAGGCATATATTAAAAAGTTACCTTCGCTCGCATGTTATGATTGTTGAACAATTAAATGAGGGTTCTTTTACTTTTGAAAGATAATTTGATTCCCGGGATTGCATCTCACTTTTGCTGAAACAAACCGAAAAATGTAAAAGCGGCAATTCGCTTTACCGATTCTCTGAACCAAATTTAGTATTTGACATATGTTCGGGAATAGACGACGTTAATCTCAGCAATTGCAGAATAACAAACAAAAATTAAAACATGAAACTGGTTTTTGCCACCAATAATCAACACAAGCTTCAGGAAATAAAGCTTTTACTGAACAATTCGATTGAACTGCTGAGTTTAAATGATATTGGGTGCTTTGAAGATATTCCTGAAAATCAAACAACCATCGAAGGAAATGCCTCGGAGAAAGCATTTTATATTTTTAACAGGTACGGATACAATTGTTTTGCCGACGACACCGGCCTGGAAATTGATGCACTCAATGGCGAGCCCGGCGTTTATTCGGCTCGTTATGCAGGCAGCGAAAAAAGCGCCGGGAAAAATATCGAATTGGTTTTGCATAAGTTAAACAAAATAAAAGAGCGTAAAGCACGTTTTAGAACAGTAATTTCGCTTGTTATCAATGGCAACGAAATGCAATTTGAAGGCATTGTTGATGGTGAAATTCTGGAAGAGAAGCGCGGAACAACCGGGTTTGGGTACGATCCGGTTTTCAGGCCCGTGGAATCAGTGTTGAGTTTTGCCGAAATGTCGCTCGACGAAAAGAATAAAATTAGTCATCGCGCAAGGGCAACTCAAAAACTGATTGAATATTTAACGAATTCGAAAATAGAATGAAGAAATTTATACCTCTGTTATTTATCGTTGTTTGTTGCTTTAATCAGGTTTTCTCGCAAAAGGCTGTTGGGGAATGGACTGATTACCAATCGTATGCCAGCGCTAAAAGTGTTGTGGATGGTGGCGATAAAATTTACTGTGTAACTGAAGGAGGTCTTTTCTCATATAGCAAAAGTGATAATAGTATTGAAAAGCTAACCTCTATTTCAGGTTTGTCCGACGTTGGCGTACAAAAAGTTGCGTATAGCTCCGAAAACAGCTTGCTTCTTATTGCCTATCAAAATTCGAACATCGATTTACTTATCGGCAATCGGGTTTATAACATTTCCGACATCAAGCGCAAACAAATTCAGGCCAGTAAAACAATCAACAACATCATGTTTTACAACAAAATGGCTTATTTGTCGTGTGGATTCGGAATTGTAGTTGTTAACCTCGAAAAGAAAGAGATTAAAGATACATACCTTATTGGCGACGAGGGCGATTATCTAAATGTTATGGACATGGCTACCGACGGACAGTATTTTTATGCAGCCACCGAACAGGGCATTTATAAGGCAAGCGTATCGGAACCGAATTTGCAGAATTACAACAACTGGATTAAACAAACCAATATTCCGAACCCCGATGGCAAATTTAATGCGATTGAGTACTTTAACGGAAGTATAATTGCAAATTTGACCAGGGATCAGTGGGAAGGAAAGGCTTTATATATACAAAACGGAAACAACTGGACTCGTTTTTTAGCCGAGGTTAGTTTTGTTTCGGATATAACAACTACGAAAGATAATTACATTGTTTTTGCTGGCCAGGAAGCGGTAGCGGTTTATAATAAGAATGGAGAACTTGTTCAAAAAATTCAGAAATACCCACTTGCAGGTCACGAAAAGGAAGTTATATATACCAGTTCGGCCATTATCGACAGCCAGAATGTGATCTGGATTGCTTATCAAAAACTAGGGTTGGTAAAGCTGGGAACGCAAGCTGAGCGAATTATTCCGGAAGGGCCGATTGACAACAGCATATTCTCGTTAAATATGAATGGGCAGGACTTGTGGATTGCTTCGGGTGGGAGAAATTCGGCTTGGGGAAATTTGTGGATGAATCCTCAATTTCAGCTCGAACGCGAAGGCAAATGGACTGTTTTCGACAAAACGACATTCCCTGTAAGCAACGATTTTAGGGATATTTTATGTGTTCTGGCTTCGCCGGACGATCAAAACCATGTTTTTGCCGGATCGTGGGGTGGGGGAGTGCTTGAATTTCAGGATGGTAAATTTGTAAAGCGATTTGATAATTACAACAGTTCTCTTCAGACTCAGTTGCCCGGTTCGGCCGCCGAGCCATATGTGCGCATTGGAGGAATGGCATTCGATTCGAAAGGCGTTTTGTGGGTGTCAAATTCGGGTGTCGCCAGTGTTTTATCGTCGATGCAACCCGATGGAACCTGGAAAGCTTATGAATTGGCCGGGGCAGCCAACAAGTCGATAGGAAAAGTTGTTGTCACCAAAAACGACGACAAATGGGTTCTGGTAAAAGGGAATGGGTTATATGCTCTAAATGCCGCCAACAGTGAAGCTAAAGCTCAGAAAGTTACAGCCTATTTTACCAATGGTACCGACGAGATATATACCGACATGAACGATGTTTATACATTAGTGAAAGATAACGACAACGCATTATGGGTTGGAACATCAACCGGAATAGCAGTTTTTAGTAATCCCGAAAAAATTTGGAAAGATGCAACTATGTACGCATCGCGGCCCGACGGCAATAAGAAAAACACAACATTTGATCCGCTCCTTGGAACCGAGATTATTACGGCAATAGCTGTTGATGGCGCCAACCGAAAATGGATTGGAACCAAAACTTCGGGTGTTTTCCTTGTTTCGGATAATGGCGAAACTCAACTGGAACACTTTACAACCGAAAATAGTCCATTGCTAAACAATGAGATAACCGATATTGCCATTAATCAGAAAACAGGCGAGGTTTTTATCGGGACAATCTCCGGGTTAATTTCGTACATGGGCGAAGCAACCGAAGCCAATGATGTTTTCAGCGACGTTTACGTTTATCCCAACCCGGTTCGTGAAACTTATGATGGCCCCGTGGTTGTAAAAGGTTTGGTTGATAATACCGATGTGAAAATTACCGATATTACCGGTAACCTGGTTTATAAAACCAAATCGCTGGGCGGGCAGGCCATTTGGGATGGTAAAAACCTGAATGGGAATCGGTGCAAAACCGGAGTTTATCTGGTGTTTCTTACCGATGCGCAAGGAGAACAGACCAAGATTACCAAGCTCATGTTTATCCATTAAAAACACTTTTTATTGTGATTGAGAAAACCAGGGGCATTTATCTTCATTCTGTTAAGTACTCGGAAACAAGCCTAATTACAAGTATTTATACCGAAAATTTTGGCCGTCAAACTTTTATTGTCAATGGTGTCCGCAGTAAAACATCAACAGTAAAAGCCTCAATTTTCCAGCCACTTTACTTACTCGACATCGAAGCTTATTTTAAACCTGGCCGGGAAATAAACAGAATCAGGAATGCACGTTTAGCTTTTCCATACTCGTCAATTCCTTTTGATATTCGGAAAAGCACCCAGGTTTTGTTTTTGGCCGAAATTCTGTATAAATGTTTAAAAGAAGAAGAAGCCAATCCCCAGCTTTTTGATTTTCTATACTTTTCTTTAACAATGCTCGATGTACTGGAGACCGGGATAAGCAATTTCCATTTGTATTTTTTGTTTAAACTCACCCGCTTTTTAGGGATAAATCCAAGTGGTGAAAACGCCGGTATAAGTAATTTTTTTGATCTCGAAAATGCAAATTTTGTTTCGCACGAACCAACACATAACCAGTTTGCCGATAAATATTTAACCATATTGTTTGCCCGGCTTTTTGATGTTGATGCAACGAACATGGAAGCTTTGCAATATACCCAAAACGACAGGAAACTGGTTCTCGGAAAATTACTGGAATATTACCGGATTCATTTTGGCAACCTTGGCGAAATAAAATCTTTGGAAGTATTGAAAGAAGTTCTAAAGTGACTTAATAATAAAATAATTCATATAGCTTTGGTTGTCAATAGCTGATTAAAGCATATTTTTGTAACTTTGTACTCCAATTAGTAACGTAAAAATGGCTATTTCCAAATCGCTTAATATTAAAGGAAGCATCTTTGCCACAGTAAATAAACTGGTTTCCGAAACTGGTGCAATTGATTTGTCCCTCGGAAAAACTGATTTCCCATGTCCTGAAAAGTTGGCTGACATGGCAGCAACTTATATTCGTTCAGGATATAACAATTTTGCACCACACGAAGGTATTTCGGAGTTGCGTGAAGTTATTTCGAAGAGAGTACAGGAAACATACAACCACTACTATAACCCCGAAACTGAAGTTACAATTACAGCTGGCCCGGTTCAGGCGATAATGACTGCAATAAGCACCACCGTTAAAGAAGATGACGAAGTTATTTTATTCGAGCCTGCTTATGAATCATATGCTCCGGCAATTGCAATTAATGGTGGACGCCCGATTTATGTTACTTTAAAACAGCCTAATTTTCATATCGACTGGGAAGAAGTTCGCAAAATGATTACTTCGAAAACCAGGATGATCATTATTAATTCGCCCCACAACCCCACCGGCGCTGTATTGACAGAATCAGACCTTGTTCAGTTGCAACACCTTACCAACGGAACAAACATTACTATTTTGAGTGATGAAGTCTTTGAATCTATCGTTTTTGATAATAATATGCACCAAAGTATCTCGAAATTCGAGAAACTGGCTGCCCGTAGTTACGTTGTTTCCTCGTTTGGCCCCGTTTATAATATTAACGGCTGGGGCTTGGCCTATATTCTTGCGCCGGAGAGGTTGATGAATGAATACCGGCGGATTCAGCAATTCCAGATTTACAACGTAAATACACCGTTGCAATATGCTCTTTCAGAATATCTTCAAACCGAAGACTCAAAGAAGGATATTACCGAAATGTACCAGGGGAAGCGCAATTATTTCAACCGGTTACTTAGCGATAGCCTGTTCAAGGTTACTCCTGCACAGGGAAGCTATTTCGAGGTACTCGATTATTCGGCTATATCTGACGAATCGGATGTCGATTTCACCTTCAGGCTTGCCAGCGAATACGGTATTGGTGTAATTCCGGTTTCTGCTTTTATGCACGAAAAGAACAAACAAAAGCTTCTTCGGATTTGCTTTGCCAAGAATAACGAAACGCTCGAAAAAGCTGCCGAAAGGCTTCGGACGGTACCTTTCGTTGAAGTAAACCGAATCGGGGAACGAATTCTCATTAAATTTTCAGAAAACCAGCATTCCCGGCGTAATTATTTCTGCCGATTAAGTACGCATTGACTAAACCTAAGATTGAAGGATTTATGTCAAAAGTATTTTTATTCGGAATTGTATTACTATTCCTGTTTGCCGGTTTTTCGGCTCCCAGGAAGGTCTCGCAATGGCGGGGCCCCAATCGCGATGGAATTTATCTCGAAACTAACCTGTTAAAACAGTGGCCTGATGGCGGTCCTCAAATGGTATGGTCGTATGATGGACTTGGTACCGGCCAGGGCAGCGCCGTTGTTTCAGGCGAAAAAGTTTTTGTTACGGGCATACCCGATACGCTTAAAGCTGAAGCATTTCTGTTTGCATTCGATACCAGGGGGAAACTGCTTTGGAAAAGATCATACGGGAAAGACTGGACGGGCATCTTCCCCGGAGCCCGCTCTACGCCAACTGTTGTTGATGATTTGATCTATATTGAAAGCGGCAACGGAAGCGTGCATTGTTTGAAAACCAGCTCTGGCGACGAAGTGTGGAGCGCCGACTTTTTTAACGATTTTCAGGCCGATTCGGTGCAATTCGGATTCTCGGAATCTCTTCTTGTTGACGGAGATAAATTGTTTTGCACTCCCGGAGGAAAAACGCACAATGTAGTTGCCCTGGATCGATTCACCGGTCGGAAAATATGGGCGAGTCAGGGATACCAGGAAAAGGCGACATATTGTTCACCGATACTTGTAAATCACAACGGGAACAAGTTGCTGGTAACTCTCACTTCAACTTCAATTATTGGATTAAATGCTGAAAGTGGGGAAATGTACTGGCGAATTCATCAATTTCAGGATAATAAGATACATGCAAACACTCCCGTTTATTCCGATGGTAGACTGTTCATTTCGAGCGCTTCGCGTAAAGACAGCTCTGGACTGGTAATGCTCCGGCTTTCGCCCGACGGTAAAAAGGCTGATATTGCATGGCGTAACAAGGAGTTTATAAATCTTATGGGTGGTTTTATCCTGAAAGACAGTTTGATATATGGTGGAGCGTATTTGCAGCCGAAATGGTTTTTGCATTGATCCGAAAACCGGGCTGACAAAATACGTCTCGAAAGAATTGGGTGGCGGCCCCGTCATTTTTGCTGATGGGCTATTTTATTGTTACGCCGAAAAGGATGGCGAAATGGCTTTGGTTAACGGAAATCCTGAACAGTTTTCGGTCATCAGCAAATTTAAGGTTCCGATGGGAACGGCACAACATTGGGCTCATCCGGTAATTGCTGATGGGAAATTATACATTCGGCACAACGAGGCGCTGATGGTTTACGATATTGGAAAGCAATAAGATGGAGGAATAGTGGCAAATGCAAAGAGGCTCAAACTATCAACAGTTTGAGCCTCTTCGTTTTGTTATTTACTGTGTTCAGTTATTTTTTGATCAATAGCCAGGCATCGGCATATTTGGTGTATTTTGTCCTGATGGCCTGAACCCGGCTTCTGGCCGAAGCTTCGTCGTTGAACGAATCGATACAAACGCGGAACATGCCCGTTTCGCTATGCAACACAACAGGCTTAAATCCCTGCTGGGCCAACTCTTGTTTGAATTTGGCAGCATTTTCGCTGCTTTTAAAGCTGCCTGTAATGATGAAGAATTTCTTATTGCCATAAGCTGCCTGATCTTCAGCAGATAAGGTAAAACTCTCGCTCCTCATTGAAACAGGTTTTCCCTGAGTTGCAGCTGTTGCCGGTTTATCAGCAGTTTCATACATGGTGTCGGAAACAGGGTTATCTCTGGGCGTTGGTTTGGGTGCCGGCACCGAAAATACTTTTGTTTCGGTTGTAGCTTCTGTTTGAGGTGTTGTGGTAGCCTCGCTTTTCTTTGTCGATTTAAATACTTTACAACTGCTCGAAAGCAATGCTAAAGTTACTGCTGCTAAGATGATTCTCTTCATGGTTTTATTTTGGATTAAAGTTGATTACAAAATTACAAAAGTTGAATTACAGTTCTTTGCAAATTAATGTGTATCAATTAATTATTTGTCAACAATCGTCTGTTAAAGCAAGCGCTAAAAATTCAGGATTTTCTTAAGAAACCGCTGGCCTTTAACGGTTCTGTAAAATCGCGACTGTCTCATTGCTCTTACTTTGTTGTCGAATATTTCAGAGAACATAAGTACCCACGGCCCCACGCCCCCTGGTCATTTCAATTTTCCCTAAATTGTGTACCTCGGGAATCTGCTCCAAATCGTCAGAATAACCGTAATAAAACATGCCTGTTTCTTTCGAATATATAACGTATGACCAAAAATTCATTCTTTTGCCTGATTGTGTATTTGCCGCAAAATTAAGAAAAACCATTTTGTTTTGTCGATTTCTTCAAAATCAAAAAAGCCGTTTCTCAAATTATCGCAATTATTATACCGAAACGTATTTAAACCATGAACTATTGTCCTGGTAGTCTTCAATCAGCTTTGTTTCGTTTTTAAAACTGAAATTGCTCATCAGCGAAACGATTTCTTGTTTAAGCATCGTTAACCCGTTTTCAATCAGGTCGCTTCGGAAACCTTTTTCGCCCAGGTTAATGACCATTTGGAACGAGACAATTCGCCCAACGACCTGCCCCAATTCAACCATTTTTCGTTGAGGTAAACTTGTATCCAGTTCGAAATCAAGCAGATCTTTTAACGGTGATGCTGATTTTGATGTAAGGTCGAACGTTTTCAGAAACCGAAACAGGTTGCTCTCCTTTGCCTTTTTCATCATTTTCATCAGGCTGTCAGATATTTGAGTGTACAGAATGTCGTTCGAACCTTCGAATATCTGGAACGGGCGACTGTCGGTAATACTTCTTCCGGCGATGTGATCGAGTTTATATGCCTGTGCTCCAATTAATTGAGTGGCCGACTGTGCAGCTTCCTGCATGAGGTCGGTAACTACACTTTTTACTGAATTGGCTTCGAAGCCGTGTGGCGAAAGATCGTTTTCGACGCCAGCTTTCTCGCTGCTGTTTGCGCACATTGCCGAGCAAATGGTATATGAAGCCTGGATTTTGGCTAAACGCTGCTGAACCTGATCGTATGTAAAAAGCGTGCGGCCACCAATAAGCCGCTGATTGATGTGAGCAATCGATTCATCGAGCAACCGTTGAATAAAACCCATAGCCATTCCCGGAAATTGCATCCGGCTACGGTGAAGCAAATCGAGCATCATTTTCACTCCTGTGGTTTCAGGAACTAATTTTTGGACTTCAGGTATCTCAACATTAATCCGGTTTCGCCCGTAAGGAATTTGATATAGCCCGAGGTTTTCGTAAAACTCTTCGACCACAATTTGCTGGCCCTGGCTGTTTACATCGCAAATAAAAAAGTCGATATCGCGCTTTAAATCACCGGTCTCGCTTCGTTCGCGGGCAGTCAGCAGCCAAAAATCGGCCCACCCGGTTAATCCGGCCCAGTGTTTTACTCCTTTTATATGGTATTTCCCATTTTTCCCTGAATAAGCAGTTTGCATATTTAAGGCATCGCTTCCAAACATTGGTTCGGTAATCATTAATCCACCCATATTCTGCTCATTAATGAACCTGCTAAAAACGTTCGACTTAGCTTCGTATTGAGCATATTTGCCAACAGGTTGAAGGAACAAGGCCGAATTAATGCCAAAAGTTAGTGAAAGAGCCAGCGATTCGTATGAGGCAGCCGCAAGCAAGGCAATGTTTTCGTCCATTTTGCAACCGCGGCCTCCAAATTCGGATGGAATCCCAACGGCGAGTGGATTTAAACTCATGATTTCGCGCATGACGAATGGCGGTAAGCCCCGTTTGGTGGCTAATTGGTTAATGTCTGACCGGACATGAAAAACGTGGTGCATCCTGGCTTTTAACTGCTCCAGGAATTGCTCAAAAGGCATATTCTGTACATTTTGTTCCAAGCTTAATTCAGCATTGTAATTTTGATGGTTCATTCGCCGTCGTATTTGTTTAAATTATTTAATAAGAACGGATAACACGAAAAACGAACGATTGTTTTCTATTCGGCCTCCCTTTGGCATTAATTTAAGACTTTTTAGTCTTTAATAAATTCTGGTTTATTTCAGCTGGGTTGCCCGATTTTTATAAAGAACGATTTTTTGGTACCTGAAATGTTGTAATTTTAAAAACCTAACTGATACAAATATTGCAAAATCGAAGAAAAATGAAGAAGAAATCGAACAAGCTTTTACCCATTGGCATTGGACTGGTGGTAATTCTTATCATAGCGCTCGTTGCTGGAAAAAAAGCCGGTTGGTTTGGTAAAGATTTTCAGATTAATGTGGCTACCAAAATTGTTGAAAGTAGAGATATAACCGAGCAAATAACTGCAAATGGCAAGGTTCAGCCTGAAACAGAGGTGAAAATTAGTCCCGATGTTTCAGGAGAAATTATCGAGATGAACATCAAAGAGGGCGACGAGGTTAAAATGGGTCAGCATTTGTTGACTATTAAGCCCGATATTTATGTACAGTCGTATAATCGGTCTCAGGCTGCATTAAGTTCGGCCCAGGCCCGAATGGCTCAGGCTGAAGCCCGCCTCATTGAGAGCGAAATGGCTTTTAAGCGATCCAATTCTCTTTTTCAGCAAAAAGCCATAGCTTCATCCGATTTCGAGTCGGCCCAGGCTGCATACAAAGTTGCCCAGTCGGAAGTGAAGGCGGCTGGTTTTGAAGTTAAGTCGGCAGAAGCCTCGGTTGCAGAAGCAAAAGAGCAGCTTACGAAAACAAAAATTTATGCCCCGATGGACGGTATTGTTTCGCGCCTGAGTGTTGAAAAGGGCGAGCGGGTTGTAGGAACCAACATGTATGCCGGGACCGAAATGGGTGTGATTGCTAATTTGCACCTGATGGAAATCAAAGTTGATGTGAATGAGAATGATATTGTTCGTGTCAATATGAGCGACACAGCGCTGGTTGAAGTTGACGCTTACATGGGCCGTAAATTTAAAGGAGTTGTTACCGAAATTGCCAATTCTGCTACAACAACCGGAGCATCGACTGACCAGGTGACCAATTTTACGGTTAAAATTTTGCTACTCGAATCATCGTACAAAGATTTGATTGACATAGAACACGGGAAATTGTATCCTTTCCGCCCGGGAATGTCGGCAACTGTTGATATTCAGACTGAAACTCGTAAGAATGTAATTTCTGTTCCTATTCAGGCGGTTACAACACGTTCGCTGGCAAGCAACTCGAAGCCGGAAGATAAAAAAGATGCCATTGAAAAACCGGAATCAGAAAATGGCGCAGTTACTACCCAGGACAAAAAGAACGCCGACGACAAAAAAGTTGAGGTAGTTTTTATTTATAAAGATGGGAAAGTGAAGAAACAGCAGGTAAAAACCGGTATTCAGGATAGCGAGAATATAGAGATTCTTGAAGGACTAAAATCGGGCGATGAAATTGTAGTTGGACCATTTAACGCCATTAATAAACTGCTTGATGAGGGTTCGGCTGTTAAAAAAGTTGACGAAAAAGACTTGTTCAAAGCTAAAAAGTAGGGTAGATTGATTGTTCCTACCCTACTTATCCTGAAAATTGTATTGCTAAAACCAGACGGTCGTCCGTGAAGTATCGTTGAGTTGGTCTCTTGCCTGTAAGTTCATGGAGAAACGCCAGCGTAAAAGCTTCTTAAGTAATGAGTACAAAAGAAATGTAAATTCGGGTACCGCATTATTTCACATGTAAATATTGTTATTAACTTGTTGAAATTTAAATGCGTACATGTGGAACTCCATGCCATAAAAATAGCTTTCTCCACAAGATTTACATGGCCTTATGTGCCACCACCTTGAATATTGTTACCGTGGCATGTTCGTTTCATCAGGGTTATTTGTATTTTTTCACCCGTGCGTCGCTAATAACTCCGCTCCAGTTCAGCCCGAAAGCAAAGTCGTAGGTATTTCCATCGGTGTCGGTGTAGCATTTCATGTCGCGCGGAACATCTTCTTTTTGCTCTTCAACGGTTTTCATGTCAACTGGCATCTGGAACGGCAGCAAAGCTGAAGGCTCGAACGCTCCGGAAACTATATCGAGAATAGCCTGCGACTGAACGCCCATCTGTACCAGAATCGCATCGGCACTCTTTTCGATTTCGGAAAACACCATCGGGTTCGATGCTTTTACCACCACGATCACCGGTTTTTTGCCCATTTTAGCTTTGGTTTCAACCACTGTTTTCATATCCTGAAGATTGAAAGCCACAACAGATTTTCCCTTGTATGAGCGGTTGGTAAACGTTTCGAACGGACTTCCGCCGGCAATACTTGTTTCGCGGGCAAATTCGGCTTTGTATGGCCCGTATTGCAGACTGATTGGCACATAACCGTTGCCGTTTTTCTTCAGATCGTCTTCCGAATAGCCTACGCCACCTTTCGGGCTATCGATGCAAACCAGCGCAAAGTCTGCTTCTTCAGGTTTAGCAACCAGTTGGAAATACTTGTTTACCAATTCAGGTTTAATGGCATCCATCCAGCTTTCTTTGGTTTCAATACCAAACCAGTTTTTGCCACCCGGCAGGTATTTCTGTGGAACGTAAACTTTCAACTGTTTTTTCAGAGGAAGTGCTTTCGCATGGTTCTTCAGCATAACAACTGAACGCAACTGCGCGTCATATCCTGCTTTCATAAATTCAGGATTTCCCACAATCTTTTCGGTTTCGGCCACATCGAGGTACGGATTTTCGAACAACCCAACCCTGAAAATATTGCGAAGCAGACGAACTGCCGACTGCTCGAAACGCTTGCGCATGTATTCGTCGCCGTGTTCTTTTACGCCCATTTTGTAAGCTTCAATCACCGGGCTCATTTCGTTGTTTCCGCCAAACTGGTCAACACCGGCTTCAATTGCTTTGTAATGGCGTTCGGCTTCGGTTAGCTTTTCAACGCCCCAGCATTTCCCCTGGAAAACGAATACATTTTTGGTGTCTTTGGTGATCATCCAATCGGTGCAAACCACGCCGTCGTAACCATATTTGCCACGGAGCAAATCGGTAATCAGGAATTTATTGTAGCTGTTGCCCACGTTTTCCTTATTCACGGTGTCCTGATTGAACGAAATGGTGTAATAAGGCATCACTGCCGAAGCCATTGCGGTTTTTCCCTGAAGCTTGAAAGCGCCTTCAGTAAAGGGTTTCAGGTGATCTTTGATGTTTTTACCCGGATAAACGGCGTAGGCTCCATAACCAAAATGTGCGTCGCGGCCGCCTTCTTCCGGACCACCACCAGGCCAGTGTTTCACCATAGCATTCACGCTTTTGTAGCCCCAGCCATTGGCAATTTCATCAGGGCCTGATGATGTTTGGAACCCATCGACATAAGCGCGTGCCATATCAACAGCCAAAGCAGGGTCTTCGCCCATGGTTCCGTCGAAACGGCTCCAGCGGGGTTCGGTAGCCAAGTCAATTTGGGGAGAAAGGGCGGTTGCAATACCCAATGCACGGTATTCTTTCGAGGCAATGTCGCCAAACTGTTTCATCAGTTCAGGATCGAACGAAGCGGCGATACCAACGGTTCCGGGCCACATCGAAATCTGACCACCGGCACCCAGGTTATATTCGGCATTCGAATCGGTTCCGTGGCGCGGATCAGAGCTGTTATTGGCCGGAATGCCTAGCCCAATGCCTTCAACCAACGCCTGCGCATTGTTGTTCCACTGCGCCGCAACAGCGGGGCTTTCAACTGTAGTAATCAGCACATGGCGAAGGTTGTCGTCGGTCAAAAATTTCTTTTGCTGATCGGAAAGATCGCTCGATTTGGCACCACTTTCCTTGAACGGCTTCGAGTTGTAGGTACTTGCGCCAAACGGTCCGCCGCCACCCGATGGAATAGACTGGTGCGCGCTGTAAAGCATCAGCCCTGCAATTTGTTCTACCGTCATTTGCGATGCCAGATTTTTAGCACGCTCGTCAGCCGGCAGCCGCCAGTCTTCGTAGGCGTCGAGTTTACCGTTTTTATTCAGGTCTTTAAAAGCCAACCCGTCAACAGTCAGGATTTTTACTCCTGAAGTTGGCGAATAGCCCAATGTTTGTCCGCCCTGGTTAGTCACCAGTTTAAACGATCCTTTATCGGTTTCAGTCCATTTCGGGCTGCATCCAAAGGTAAAAAGCAGCGATGCAACCAATCCCAATCCTAATGCCTGATTTAAATTTTTCATAGTTAGGTTATATTGTTTGTGGTGAATGATTTATGTGTAGATTATTATCAGGAAATAGATGAAAATCCCCGCTAAAAATTATCAAAATTCAAAGCAGGGATTTCGTTTCTAACCAACTTGATATAACCTAGACCTTATTTGATAATCTTATTAATTTCAACTGATGGAGTCAACGCTTTTGATACTTTGCCTGCGCTCAGTTCTTTTGCTATTCTAAAGTTGCCCGATTGTTTGATGTTCATCGATGATGCACCAACTTTCAGACCGTAGTTACCGGCTTCAGCAATCCACGATGAAGTTGCTTCGTCGAACGATGCAAAATCTTTGGTTTCGATGGTGAAACTCACGGTTTGCGATTCGCCAGGATTCAACAATTTGGTTTTTGCATAAGCAGCCAGCGTTTCTTCCGGTTTTTTCAGTTTTCCTGAAGGTGAGCTAACATAAACCTGAACAACTTCACGACCTGCAACCGAACCGGTATTCTTCACATCAACTGTAAATGTGAGTTTCCCGGCGAAATTTGGACTGGCCAGTTTCAGGTTTGAGTAGTCGAATGTGGTGTATGACAATCCGTAACCAAACTCGTAAGCCACAGGCACTTTAGCAGTTGTGTAATAACGGTAGCCTACATAAATATCGTCGTCATAAGTAATTTCCCAAGGTTTGCGGCTCATCATCGAGAAGCCCGACAAATCAGGAGCATTGTCTTTCTCGCTAGAACCAACAGCTTTGCCCGGGAAACTTTTTGATGAAGGAGCATCGGCATATTTCATGGGGAAAGTCGCAGTCAGTCTTCCCGAAGGATTTACTTTTCCGCTCAACACATCAACCACCGAGTTACCACCTTCCTGGCCGGGTTGCCAAGCAACAAGAATTGCATCAACCATTTCGCGCCAGCTGGCCACTTCCATAACCCCCGGAATATTCAGGACAACAATCGCTTTTTTGCCTTTGGCATGAAACGCATTGGCCACGTTTTTAATCATGCCCATTTCAGTTTTAGTCAGTCTGAAATCGCCTTCGGTATCGGTACGGTCGCGTCCTTCGCCGGCATTGCGGCCAATGGTAATAAGGGCTACATCATCTTTTTCGGCAAATTTCTTTGCCAGATCAGGAGTAACGGTCATTTCAGCAATAGGTTGTTTTCCCATCATCAAAGCCATAAACGGATTGTTCGACTTTGGTGCCTGCGCACGTACGTGATCCATATAGGCGGTGTATGCAGTAGTTAATGCATCGTCAGGTGTATAACCACCTCCGGTTAAGCCTTCGAACAACGATACAGTGTAAGCCTCGTTCACGTCGCCACTGCCACTACCTCCTGAAACAAAGTCATATGAAGTATTTCCAAAGGCTGCAATATTTTTCACTCCTGAAGGAATTGGCAATGCGTTTTTATCGTTCTTCAGCAAAATCATACCATCGGTAGCAGCCTGGCGGGTAACCTGGGCATGTGCTTTCAAATCAGGAGTATTCGAATACGGATATTTGTTGTACCGCGGAGCTTTCATCATAATGGTCAAAATACGGCCAACATTGCGGTCGAGAATTTTCACATCCAGTTTGCCCGATTTCACTCCGGCAATAATGTCATCAATTTGTTTGGGTTGTCCGGGCTGAATCATGTCGTTACCTGCAATCATCTGGGCAATTACATCGGAGCCACCACCCCAGTCGGTCATTACATAACCTTTGAAACCCCAATCGTTGCGGAGAATTTTGGTCAGTAAATCGTAACTTTCAGAAGTATAAGTGCCATTTACTTTATTGTACGACGACATTACCGTCCAGGGCTGAGCTTCCTTCACTGCAATTTCAAAACCTTTCAGGTAAATCTCGCGCAAAGCACGTTCGCTAACGATGGTATTCACCGACATACGATTGGTTTCGGAGTTGTTCACAGCAAAATGCTTAAGCGAGGTACCAGCTCCATTCGATTGAATCCCTTTAATCATGGCAGCGGCTGTTTTACCTGCAACCAGCGGATCTTCAGAATAATACTCGAAGTTACGGCCACAAAGCGGATCGCGGTGAATGTTAATGGCCGGAGCCAGTAAAATATCCGAACCATATTCTTTTACTTCGCTACCCATTGCCTGGCCAACTTTGTAAACCAACTCGGGGTCCCAGGTCGAAGCCAGAACGGTTCCAATTGGGAAAGCTGTGCAGAAATAGGTTTTGCTGTCGCCTTTACGTGTTGGCTGAATTCGCAATCCCGCTGGTCCATCGGTTAAAACCTGTGAGGCAATCCCAAGATCAGGAAATTCGGACGAGAATCCGGCTGCTCCGGGCAAATACTGGCGGATGCGCTTCACCATTTCAGAATAAACCGGATCTTTTGAGTCGCCTTCACCACCAAATCCGGGAGGCATTTTTGCCTTTATTGAGTCGGGTATCTCGAAAAACATTCCGGTACCAATCACCAGCTGAGCTTTTTGTTCGAGCGTCATTTTAGAAATGATCTGCTGAATTTTCTGCTCGTCTGTGGATTTGGCAAGGGCTGGTTTTGCCTGAAAAGTCATAAAAAACATTGAAAGAACAAGGGTAATTCCCATTGTCGATCGAAGCCAATTTAGTTTCATATGCGATCTTGTTTTAGTTAAAAAAATCTATGTGTCGATTCGACGCAATGATAAGAGATAAAACACGGATTTCAAAATAGGTTGTCGCCGAAAATTGAATAATTATCAGGATTTTAGGTTGAAAAAATATATTTTACAACAGGTGTTCTGGCTTGTTCTGGTCAGGAAAAGTGGTTTAAAATCATCGTTGTCCGGTAAAATCTTTCCGATATGTGGTGGATTGAGATTTCTCACTTCGTTCGAAATGACAATCAGCAGGTTGTTGTTGGTAGGTAGTTGGTTCGCGGCTTCGCCGCGAACCAACTACCTACCAATATCTACTTGAGAATAGCTGTCTTTCTGAGCGAAGCGAAGAATCTCATTTTTTTAACCGGACAACAGTGATTTAAAATCAGAATTATAACAACTTCCGCGCTTCGCGGTCAGGATCATTTTTTAGCTCAGGCTGGTCCATTAAAACCATCGTTTCGCCTTTGTCTGTTGTATAGGCTTTCCAGGTTGGTAGTCCTCCACCATTCGGGTTACCGGTTTTCATGAATTGCAGCAAAGCACCCGACATTTTTTCGGATAAAGCACGAGGTCGTTTCCCGCCACCGGTGTGGGTGAGCATCAAATCGGTGTTGGCAAACCAGAAGCAGATGTCGAGGCAATGAAAAGCACGCATCCGGTTATCGAACATTGGCGGTTCCCAGCCAAACCAGGCCAGGTAAACCGGTGCTTTCTGCGACGCCTTGGCATTGGCCGTGTCGATAACTCCTTTACGGTTGCTGCTCACCAAAGTCATTATTTCTATCGGTTTAGCTTTTGGAAATGCTTTGGCATAAGCATCATAAGCGGCAGCAGCTTTATCGCCAAGTCCACCGCCCAATCCGGCGCGTTCTTTTAGCATATCGATGGCCTTTTCGCGGGTGATCAATTCCATTTCGGGCATGGTGCGCGCCATTCCCCATTCGTGGAAAGTTGTGGAGATGAGCATAGGAACATCAGCAGAAAGCCCATCGGATTCGCTGAAGAATTGCCCGGTTACAATGTTTACGCCATCGGCAACCGGACTAAATCCGCCACGAACACCTACGCCTGCATTTTCGGCAGCAAACTTTTGTGCCGCTTTATTGGCCAGCAAAATGTAATCTTTCCACGGCATTTCCTGAAGTTTGTCCACCTGCGAGGCATCGAGTCCGGCTTCTTTCAGAATGTATTCGCCTAACTTTTGTGAAGCTTTCTGGTCCATCGCCTTAATGGTGGAACCACTCAGCGGAACTGCTTTATGAAACAATCCTTTAGCTTTAGGCATGGCAGCCAACACACAAACTTTGGCACCCCCACCCGATTGGCCCATGATGGTCACATTTTTCGGATCGCCACCAAAACCAGCAATGTTATCGCGTACCCATTCGAGAGCGGCAACCATATCCAAAGCGCCCACATTGCCTGAATCAGCAAACTTCGATCCGCCGATTCCGGATAAATCGCTAAACCCGATTGGCCCCAACCGATGATTGATTGAAACAAATACGATATCGCCTTTCCGGCTGAGGTTTTCGCCATCGTAACCGTCTTGTTCAATACCGTTTCCATTGGTGTAACCGCCACCGTGCAACCAAACCAAAACCGGACGCTTTTTGGTATCGATGGCCGGAGTCCAAACATTCAGTTTCAGGCAATCTTCACTCACATCGTCGTAGTTCCAATGATCGGCAAACGACGAATAGGCATTGGCATAGCGGTTATCCATGATTTGCGGTGCCGTATTTCCCCACCAAACGGCAGGCAAAGTTGTGGTCCAAGGCTTGGGCGGTTGTGGCGGCATAAACCGGTTTTTTCCTGAAGTATCGGCGCCATAAGGAATTCCGCGATAGCAGGTTATTCCTCTCAGGATAAAACCTTTTACCTTGCCGTATTTGGTTTCAGCAATGGCAATGTTGTCGTCAATAAACAGTTGCTGATCGTCTTTATCACCTTTTTCCGAAGGCGCTGCACTTGAAATGAAGGGCACTGAGCTCAATCCAAGTCCGGCGGCCCCAACGCCTAATGTCTGGAAAAAATTACGTCTGTTCGTCTTCATCAGTTTAAGTTTTGTTGTGGTTATTTTAGCGTAATTTCCTTTTTCAGCTTAATGTCGCCTGCCGACGCTCCTGCACACAACTGAATTGTACAAAGGTCATCGTCCCAAGTTTGTTTTTTCTCGTTCCAGTATTTCAAATCCTTTACCGGAATCTCCAATTTTACAGTTCTGCTTTCACCCGGATTTAAGGAAACCCGGTCAAATGCTTTCAATTCTTTTTCAGGCCATTCAACCGAAGGATTGACGCGATGAACATACACCTGTGGCACTTCATCGGCTACGACCTTTCCGGTATTCTTTATTTCAAGCGAAACCGTGATGATATCGTCTTTACCATATTTTTGTTTGTCGGTCTTCAGGTTCGAGTAACTGAAAGTTGTATAAGTTAAACCATGTCCGAACGGGTACATGACCTGAATGTTTTTGGTGTCGAACCAGCGATAGCCAACCAGCGATTCTTCGGAATAAAGGGCTGTATTCTTGGCATCACGTTTGATTCTTTCTTTCGCTTTTTCGGCCGATTCAGTTTCTGAAACCAGGTTCGCAAAAATATCGCCACTCTTGGCATCCTGCGGATAATTACCCAAGGCATAAGCGGGCGAATCCTCCAGTTTTACTGGCAAAGTAAATGGCAAACGTCCGCTTGGCGAGATGTTTCCAACAAGCACATCAGCAAGAGCATTACCACCTTCCGATCCGTTGAACCATGAAATCAGTAAGGCTTTTGACAATGGTTTTACCACATTCATGTCGTTGGGCGCTCCACTGGTTAATATGGTAATGATATTCGGATTTACCGCAGCAATTTTCCTGATTAATTCATCCTGTCCTGAAGGTAAAAAAATGTCTTTCCGGTCACTTCCTTCGGTTTCAACCGAGCGGTTATCGCCACCAACAAACACCACCAGATTGGCTTTGGCCACGATTTCAAGTGCTTCTTTTGTCAGCTTTTCAGCAATTACCTGTTTTTCCTGAGCTTGTTTTTCAATTTCCTCAGGTGTTTTCTTCCTGAACATATCAGCAAAGCTGAAAGTAACAGGTTCATATCCTTTCGCGAAAATGATTTCAGCCTTATCCCCAATCCGGTTTTTTAAACCTTCGAGTGGTGTAATTTCATACAAAACTTTCACGCCGGCACCCATTCCGCCAGATCCCATTATTTGCGTGGCATTAGCGCCAATAACGGCAATCACCGGTTTGGTTTTAAGCTGAAGCGGAAGAACTCCTTCATTTTTGAGCATAACAATCGATTTACTGGCAACCTGGTAAGCAATTTTTTGCTGGGCTGGCTGAGAGGTCATTTCCTTATTGGCTACGTTTTCAGGAATGGGCTTGATGGCCAACCTAACCCGCAAAATTTCCCTTACACGTTGATCAATTACCTCCTGCGAAACCTTACCGGCCTTTACTGAATCGATTAAGGCTTGTCCGAGGTATTTCTGGTCGGGCATTTCCACATTTAGTCCGGCCTTTACCGATCCTACGGTACTGTGCGTTCCGCCCCAGTCGGAAATAACCATTCCGGCAAAACCCCAGTCCTGACGAAGAATTTTATCCAGAAGGATGTCGTTTTCGGCGCACCACCAACCGTTCACTTTGTTGTAGGCCGACATAAAACCAAAGGCATCGCCTTCTTCAACCGTTGCCCTGAAAGGCGGAAGATAAACCTCGCGCATGGCCCGTTCGCCAATGATCACATTCACAGTACCGCGGTTATTTTCCTGGTTGTTCAGCGCAAAATGTTTGACACAAACGGCAACTCCGTTATCCTGAACGCCTTTGGTATAACCAACAGCCAAACGCGAACTTAAGAACGGGTCTTCGCTCAAATATTCGTAAGTTCTGCCACCAGTTGGAATGCGCTGAATGTTAATGGCCGGTCCGAGAATCATGTCCTTTCCGCGCAAACGAGCTTCCCGGGCCATTCCGGTACCATAACTATAAGCTAGATCGGGACTCCAGGTAGCAGCTAGCGCCGATCCGGTTGGAAAAAATGTTGCCTTATCGGTTTCCCAACCAAGCCCCATCCATCCTTTAGGCTGCATTTCTTCACGAATACCGAAAGGTCCATCGGCATATTTTACGTCAGCAATACCCAACCGCTCAACGCCCGCCGAAACAAACATAAATTTCGCATGTAGCATTTCAACTTTTTCTTCAAGCGTCATTTGTTTGATGATTCCGTCGATTTGTTTGTCGTACTGAAGTAATGCCGATACGTGTTTTTGGGCATTCACCTGGTTTGTCAAAATCAGGAACATGGCCATGATGATTGTTAATTTATTTCGATTCATTGTTTAATGATCAGTATTTACGTGTTTTGCATGAATTTTTCTAAATCAGAATTCCAACATCAGTTTATGCCGTCCATAAACTTCAGTTGTTCGCGGTATGGCAAAGGCACAGCTTTTACCTCATCGCCTAGCTCAATAATTTGCGGATTATTTTCGTTGAAAGATGGCCAAACGGGCAATCCTTCGCCATTCGGGTCGCCGGTTTTGGCGAAATTTACCCAATAGCTGCTCATGGCATTTTCAAGTTTGTAATCGAGGTCGGTAAACGGGCGATCCCATTTTTTCAGGTTGTGCAAAGCATAGCCAAATTCTGCCGAGTGAAAAGCTCCGTAATTGGGTTCTCCCGGAGGCACACGTTTGAAGTAATAAAGGTAGGCTTTCCCGGTACCCATCGAAGCTTGCAACCGTGCCCACGCATAATTGTTCCAGCCAAAGGAAAGCTGAGAAATCAGTTTCTGCGATTGTGCGGCTTCCTCATCAGTTTTCGCCGGAAAAAGTTTCAGGAAGGCTTCGGCTTTGTCGTCGTATTGCTTTTTAATGTTCTCCTGAAATTGTGCTGCTTTGGCGGCAGAACCGAACGAAACACCATCTTCGGCATTCCATCCCGAAATAACAGCCACATCGTTGTGCTTTGCGGCAGCAAACGTATCGTAAACCGGAGGAATTACCACATTGTCAACAGCTAAGCCAAATTGCGCGCGAATTTTCAAAAGCGAATCGGCTGGCATCGCCCTTAAAGCAGCCAGGTTAGCGATTTTTAGTTTCTCGGTTAGCTGTTTGCCATTTTCTTCCGCCGCCTGCAAAGTGCTACCCAGCGAAAGTTGTTTCTCGAACATACCTCCACTTTGTGCAATGGCTTTCTGAAACAAGCCTTTAGCTAATGGCGAAACAACCAGCATATTCACACTGAAAGCTCCGGCCGATTGCCCGTCGATAGTCACATTATTCGGATCGCCACCAAAAGCCGCAATATTTTCTTTTACCCATTTCAATGCGGCGATCTGGTCGAGAATTCCATAGTTTCCCGAGGTTTTCAGCTCCGATTCAGCCGAAAGTTCAGGATGGGCCAGAAAGCCCAGAATACCCAGCCGGTAGTTGATGGTTACAAACACCACGCCCTTGCGCGACATGGCTTCACCGTCGTACAACGGCACAGTTCCTGATCCACCGGTAAACGCGCCACCGTGAATCCAAACCATCACAGGCATTTTATCTTGGGCAGTTTTTGCAGTCGTCCATACATTCAGGTATAAACAGTCTTCGCTCAACGGTGATTCGGGAGCCATAAACTCTTTACTCCAGCAATAGAATGGTTTGGGAGGAGCCTGCATGGCCGAAGCCGGAGGCGTAACACAGGCGCGAACACCTTCCCACGCGGCAACAGGTTGTGGAGCTTTCCAGCGCAAATTGCCAACAGGCGGTGCAGCAAACGGAACGCCCATGAAGATTTTCACGGATTTATCGTCTGAAGTTTTCCCGGATATTTTCCCGGATTTCAATTGAACGGAATTCACATCGATGTTGTCGGTTTTCGGGGCTGTGGTGCAGGCAAAGAAAACGACGGCCAGAAATAAGGCGATTAAGCGGTTCATTGGGTGTATTTTAGTTAGTTATTAGTTAATATGATCAGGGTCGTAAACAATGCTCGCCTCGCCTTTAGTGATTATCATCGGGTTTTTGGCTCCAATCGGGACCTTGGTCGGATAAGGTTTGGCATCTCTGGTATTTCCTTCCGATAATTCTTCGGCCAGTTGACGCATCTCTGTCATATAGGTTTTGTCGTAGGCTTTCTTCACGTAAGGATAGTGGCCGCAGTAAATTTTGGTGATTCCTTTGTCCATCAAGGCTTCCATAGTGCGGCACGATTGGGCATAAATGGCCATTGATACATGGGGTTCGAGCTGCATCCAAACCTGCCCCGAGCCAAAGGCATCTCCCGAATAGCAGTTTCCGGTAGCACGATCGAGCAAAACAAACGAGCCGGGAGTGTGGCCGGGAGTAAACATTGCTTCGATGGTGGTTCCGCCCAAATCGAATTTCTCCCCATCTTTTACATAGTTGATTTTACCATTGTATTCAACATGCATGGTTCGCATTAATACGGTGTCGCCCGGATGAAAATAGATTTGATCGAAATACTGAATGTTCCCGGCATGATCGGGATGAATGTGCGTTACCATCACCAAAAGAGGCTTTTGCGTGATTTGCCTGACCACTTCGTTGAGTTTTTCGCATTTGGTACCGGTGTCAATCAGCATCGCTTTTTCGGTGCCTTCAATAATGTACATGGTGGTGTTGTCAGTCGTTTCAACCACCCACATGTTTTTTTCGAGCTTGGTAATGGTCAGGTCGTTGTTTTTAAAAACTTCCTGAGAAATTCCTAAAAAGGAAGCAAGCAAAATCAGGAAAGAGCAAAGAAAGGTTGATTTAAAGTTCATGAGGAAAGGATTTTGTCATTAGAAAAAAGTCATTGGGAAAGGCAATTCTCCGTTTCCCAATGACTGATGACCTTTTCTATTTGAAAAGTAGCGGAGTTAATTGCGAAAGGTAAACACGCCAGTTGGTCCAGGTATGGCCGCCTTCAGTTTCAACGTAGGTGTATTTCATGCCCATTTTGTCGAGTTTGGCGCGGTATTCTTCGTTGGCTTTGTAAAGAAAATCGGCTTTCCCGATGCCAATCCAATACAATTTATAGCCGTTTTTCATCTGGGCTTCCAATGTTGCGTCGAAATTTTTGTACACTTCCGATGTTGCTTTGTCGTTGCTCATAATAGCTGCCGAGAACAACCCAACATAGTCGAATGTATTAGGATAAAAGCGCGAAATATGGAGCGAATGGTAACCTCCCATCGACAAACCGGCAATAGCGCGGCCCGATTTCTCGGCTTTCACACGGTAGTTGCTTTCAACGAATTTGATTACATCCGGGAAAGTTTCTTCGAATTTGCCATCCATGGTGTGGTCCATCTGCATGTTCGGTTTTACGTAGCCGAGGCTCGATTCGCCCGGAGCAGCTTCCTGAGCCACATTTCCGTTGGTCATCACTACAATCATCGGTTTGGCTTTTCCCTGGGCAATCAGGTTATCCAGAATTTGTGAAGTGCGCCCCAAGGCAATCCAGGCTTCTTCGTCGCCACCCATACCGTGCAGCAAATACAAAACCGGGTATTTTTCCTTGCTGGTTTCGTACCCGGCCGGAGTATAAACCGTAACGCGGCGCTGCATTCCGTTCCCGGGAGAGTCGTACCAGCGGCGGGTTACCGAACCGTGTGCTACTTTATTCACCTGGTACAAATCACCTTTTCCGCCGCCAACAATAAACACGTTAAATACATTGGCCACATCGCGAATAATATAGACATTGCTTGGGTCGGTAGTTTTAAAGCCATCAACAATAACCGTGTATGAGTATAAATCTGATGCCAGTGGCTGTGAAGTGAATGTCCAGATTCCCTTGTCGTCTTTGGTCAGTTTGGCCGTTCCCGGAACATCAATCAGTCCCCATTGGGTTTTCAGTTTTGCAGGCGGAAGAAAATCACCTGTAATTTGAACTGAATCGGCTGCCGGAGCCATAATCCGGAAGGTAACAGTATGGTCAGCTTTTACTTCAGGAGATACGATTTGTTGCCCGCCAAAAAGGGCTTGCTGGGCATCGACATTAAATACCATAAAGGCAAAAGTAACAATTGCTATGAATAATTTTTTCATACTAATTTAGATATTTGATTATGAATATAAAGGGAGATATCACAAAAAAGCAACACCTCCCTTTTAACGTTTAGTTATCCGACTTAAAAAGCCCTTTTATTTCACAAACGGAGCATTATTTAAATAGTCGTAACAGCCTTTAACACCTTCAAACTGAGTGATACCAGTTTTCACTTTTTCAATTTCAACGTAGTAATCGCTCAGTCCGTTGGCATATGCTTTCCTGAAAATATTTTCGAAATTCATCATCCCTGACTGGCCCAATACGGCGCGATCTTTAATGTGCAGAACCGGGAAGCGGGTTGGGTGTTTTTCGAAATATTCGAGCGGATCGGCCTGGCCCATCACGGTCCAGTAAACGTCCATTTCGAAGAAAACGAGGTTCGGATCGGTTCCGGCGAGCAGCAAGTCATAAATGATATCGCCAAACGGCATAAATGCAGCAAACGGGCCCGATGGCGGAGTTTCGCCAGGTTTTGCAATGCGCTTGAATTCCATGTTGTGGTTGTGGTAGCCCCATTTAATTCCGGCAGCTTTCGCAATTTCACCAGCCTTGTTGAAAACTTCGCAAACGATTTTTACATCGTCGTGATTTTCGATGCTCGGCATCATGGGTTGAACCAAGGTATTTACGCCCAGTTTCACATGATCTTCAACGGTTTGCTTCCACCAATCCAGGGTTGCTGCCACTTTGTCGGCAGTAAATTTGCGGTCAGGCGGATTGACATGCGAGCTGGTAATTTTAAGTCCGGCGCCGTCCACAATTTTTCGGTATTCGCCCACTTCGTATTGGCCCATTTTGCGGTTTCCGTAGCCAGCCAATTCAATATGAGTATAGCCAATATCTGCAATTTTCTTCATTCCGCCGGGGACATCATCGGTCAGTTCTTTTCCCAGGGAATAAATCTGGAGACCCACTGATTTTTTACCGGCTACCGAAGAACTGCTTTTTACCGAGGCTATTGCAGGAGCAACGCTTCCTGCCATAAAACCGCCGGCTGTCAATAAAGTCAGTTTCTTCAAAAATTCGCGTTTTGTTTCCATCTTTTTGTATTTAGGTTTGGGTTCGGGCTATTTACAAAGTTTATACGGATTGCGATATTCATAATAATATAACCGGTGATTTGCAGCTTCCTGATCGTCGCCAAAGCTTAAGGTTGCCGGATTCCATTTTACCGGGCGTTGAAGCTCGGTAGCCATATTTCCAAGGCAGCATGTGATGGCTGTGCTGCAACCGATTTCAATTGAAGCAATTGGTTTTTTGCGCGAACGAACGCAATCCACGAAATTTTGCATGTGAGGCGAGCTGATTTCGAAGCTACCGCTTCCTTTGGCTGCGCTTTTCTGCATTTCTTCGAACATTTTTTTGCGTTCTTCAGGAGTTAAGTTTTTCGGGCGTCTTCCGGCCAATTCAGCAGGAACCAAAGAAGCATCGGAACAAGCCAGGTAACCGCGGGCTACTTCAATCCAACCGTTAGTTCCGATGAATTTAATGCCCTGTGCTCCAGGCATATCTTCCAGATAAGGCTGTTCGGTCATTTCAACTCCGGAGAGGTACTTAAAAGTGAGGTACGGCTGGCCGTTATATCCTTTAGGTGTGATCAATGCCGGACCTGATCCATCCATACCAATGGCAGCCTGTGCAATATCGAACATGTGTGCTCCCCAGTCGGCAGTGAACCCGTTACCGGTTTCGCGGTACCAGCGCCATGCACCCCAAAGCTTTTCGCGTTGTTCGGGTTCAATCGAAATTGGTGGGCAAAGATCCGGATGATAATGAACTTTAGGATCATTCAACGGGCCCATCCACAGGTTAAAGTTGAGGTTTCCAGGAATGGGCTGTTCGGGTAAATCGAGTGGTTTTGGCGGGTCGCCAACTTTGGCGTATATTTTTTCGATGTGCCCGATCTTTCCGGCCTGAACCAATTCGATGGCTTTCTGGAATTCTTTGCTCGAACGTTGCTGGCTTCCCACCTGGACAACACGTTTGTTGGCATTGGCAACTTTTACCATCTGAAGGCTTTCGGTAATGGTAAACGAGAGGGGTTTTTGCACATACACGTCTTTTCCGGCCTGACAGGCATGAATCGTCATTAAAGCGTGCCAGTGGTCGGGAGTGCAAACTTCAACAGCGTCAAGGTCTTTGCGCTCAAGCAATTCTTCGTATTGCTCGTACATGTCGCAACGGCTGGCTACCGATTTGCTGGCTTGCCAGGCTTCAACGCGTTTTTTGAAACGTTGCTGTTTCATGCTGTCAACATCGCAACATGCTGCAATCTGAACTCCCGGAACGCTTGAAAAGCTGCCGAAGTCGTTTATTCCCTGCTGTCCCAGACCGATAAAGCCCATCACAACGCGGTCGCTCGGAGCAATTCGTGTCCCGTCGTTCATGGTCCAGCTTGGAAGAATGGTAAGGCCGGTGAGGCCAAGAGCTGAAAGACCCAAAAAGTCACGTCGGTTCAGCCCGTTGTTCGAATCATTTTTCATTGAATGAAAGATTTAGTTCAAGGTTTATAAAAATAATTGTAAAAATAATCGATGTGCGTCTCTTTGACACAATGATAATTTATTTATCCCGAAACATAACAAATTTAGGCTTGTTGTAAAACATACGAATAGGGAAATAACCCGCGATGCCTGAAATTTATTTTATCGCTTCGGGTACCACTTCTTTTACATTGCCATTTACCCGGATTTTTACCGGGTTTTTTGCCTTAGAATACACCTGGAATGTGGTTACTTTTCCCGATTTCCACTCACAATCAACAATATATCCTCCACGGGCGCACAAGCCGCTAAACGAGCCCTGTGCTGCCCAACGTTGCGGTATGGCAGGCAACAAGTCAATTTCTCCCGCGTGGCTTTGAATCAGCATTTCGGCCATTGCTGCCGATATTCCAAAGTTTCCGTCCATCTGGAATGGGGGATGGGTACAGTATAAGTTTGGCAGCGTATTGTATTTTAGCAATCCGGTTATCATGATTCCGGCGCGTTCGCCTTCGCCAAGCCTTGCCCAAAGAGCGCAACGCCAGGGCCAGGTCCACGAGCGACGGCTATCGCCAATGGTCGATTCTACGGTGAAAGGCTTATCGATATTTTTTCCGTAGTTGCCACTTCGGCTGCGTAATGAAATGATAGCAGCTTTGGCCAGGTCGGGCGTTTTTGTGGTGCTGATTTGCCTTCCGGGATACACTGCAAACAGGTGAGAGGTGTGACGGTGCTGGTCGTCCGGGTCGTCGCGATCTTCCTGCCATTCCTGCAACTGGCCCCATTTGCCAATTTTGTTGGGCGCCAAATGAGCCTGCATTTCGGCTATTTTTTTCTGGTATTCCTGATCAATACCCAAGGCCGAAGCTGCTTCCAGATAATTCTGGAATAAATCCCAGACCAGTTGCTGATCGTGCATTACGCCATCTTCGCGTGGCCCGTGTTCGGGCGACCAACCCATGGGCACCACCAACGAACCATCAGGCAACGCTTTGAGGCGATCTTCCCAATACTGGCAAATTTCCTTCAGGATGGGATAAGCTGTTTTTTTCAAATATTCGTTGTCGCGCGTAAAAGCCCAGTGTTCGTAAACGTGTTGTGCGTACCAGGCGCTGGCCGGAATGTTCCATTCCCAGCCGTTTCCTCCAAAAATATTCTGACTGGTGCGGGCGGTCCATCCACGGGTATTTTCGCCAAAGGCTTTGCGGGTGGCAATGCGGCAAGGTTCGGCTTGGGCCACAATATAGTCGATTAACGGCACATGGCATTCGGATAGATTGGTGCTTTCAGCGGCCCAGTAATTCATCTGGATATTGATGTTGTTGTGGTAATCGCTGGCCCAGGGCGGCGTATTACTGTCGTTCCACAATCCCTGGAGGTTGGCAGGTAAACCGCCTGGCCGCGACGAGCTGGCCAGCAAATAGCGCCCGAACTGAAACATTGTTTCTTCCAAATCCGGGTCATTCCCGCCCTCACCATATTTTTTTAACCGTTCGTTGGTTGGCAATGCCAGTATTTCAGGAGAGGTTTCCCCGATATTGATTTGGGCAGCTTTTGTCAGATGGCTTAAATCGGCAATGTGCCTGTTCTTTAGCTGCTCGTATGATTTTGCCGATGCTGCTGAAAGCTCATTTTCGACAACCGGAAGCGGATCTTCGCCTCTCCATCCCGAATTGTAATCGGGTTTGTAATCGGTTCGGGCGTCAACGTAGATAATCAGCGAGTTGCAATTCCCGAATACGAGTGCATCGCCTTCTTCCCGAAGCTTTCCGCCTACATGCACAACTTTTACTTCAGCTGCATATTTTAGTTTATTGGGCATTTCACCCGAAAACTTCAGTATATTTTTCGCGGCAATGCTCTTGGCTCCCTGTGCCGACGAAATCTTGATTTTTCCTGAAAGCAGTCCTTTTTCCCCGGAGGAATAACGAAATACCATAACCTGATCGGGGTGACTGGCAAAGGCTTCGCGTGTATAAGCGACTCCGTTTATGCCAAAATTGGTGGTATGGACACCGGTAAAAATATCGAGGCTTCGGGAATAGGCTTCGGGTTGACCGGGCAACGCAAATTCGAGGTTGATGTCGCCAAAATTGCGATAGGCGCCAAAACCGTGATCGCCGGTTTCGTAGGCGCCGTCCCAGTTGTTGTCGCCCGACCAGAGGCTTTGTTCGTTAAGCTGGATGCGTTCTGTCCCGACGCCTCCAAACAGCATGGCGCCCATTCGGCCATTTCCAATAGGCAAGGCTTCTTCGTCCCATTTTTGCGCCGGATGGTCGAACCATATTTTCATCGGTTCGTGCTGGGCTACCCCAATTTGGGCGAGAGCAAAGAAACAGAGAATAAGTGCAATGATATTTCGTTTCATAATCAAATGTTTTTGTTTAACCAGGTTGTCAGGAGTAATAGCCAATAGTAGAGATAAAAAATTGATTTCTCGGCATGTTTTCTCTCAATCGTGATAAAAAATGTAGATTAATTCTACTTTGACAGATTTAAAATAAACATCGATTTTTCTCCTGTTTTACCCTTGCCCTAAGGGAGAAAGAAGAAAAATCGGACTGTTCGCTTTAGGGTTCAGGGTAAAAACAGGCAGATTTTTCGAATGTGTTAAAGTAGGATTAAATAATTAATTCCGGAAAAGCGTAAAAGGTAACCCTGTCCGATGTATGTTTTTAAAAATATTTTGTATTTATTTTTTAAATGGTTTATTATTAGTTATTTACATGAACGATAAGAAATGGGGAGGTAAATTTTATTTTGTTGTAATAAAATAAAAACATAAACTTGTGCCAACATAATCGATGTTATCCGTATTTACTAAACCACCCCGATCCTTTCCTGTCGCGGGTAGTTTTCCTAAAATCCGGTGAGTTTGCAAAAAATTAAACAGCTTGAATAATGCATTCAAAATAACACTGCCATGAGCATTAATAAATTCGTTTAACAGGCCGCACCGGGTTACAAGTCCCTGCCAGAGCGTCGAAAATTCTGCCGGGTATGGCCCACCGGTGCGGCCAAGAGGTTAAGGCGCCTTTCCGTCTTTCATTTCAACGGGCCAGCCTGTATTGTTGCCTGCACGGGGCAGCAAGTGGGTAAAAATTCGAGCCGTGAAGTTATTCAAAATCTTAAAACGATTTATTATGAAAGAACTGAATTTTGAAAGAATGGAAGAAGTACAGGGTGGCGGATGTAATGATCGAAGTGATGCTTTGGGCACAAGTGTATTATGTCTGGGGTTTACCATTTTATCATGTTTCCCTGCAACTATGTTTTTTGGAGTAGTTGGTAGTTTAGCTTGCTCTGCATTGGCAATAGGCTGTGCCTATAGGATGGCATAATAATCACTTTGATATTCTGAAAGTTATTTAGGTTTTTCTCATAAAGCATGAGATAGAAGAATTAGGATACTTTCAGAATATCTCTTAAAAATTCTTCTATGAAACAAATTGGGAAATTGATATTAAAAAGATCTTACAATATTGCTACAATCTTACGAAAAGTAAAGATTGAAATTGATAATAGAGAGTTTCTTATTGAAGCAAATAGAGAGGTAAACGTTGAGGTTGAAGTAGGATGTCATCGTATAGGTGTTAAGTCAGATGCATTTAAATCTAAGTACTTAAATTTAGAAATTAAGCAAGGAGACATTTTGGAAATTAATGTGAAGGGGCGTCTTCCAAACGTTTTATTTTTGGGTTCAAATTTCGTCGTTTTTTTAATTCTTATATTAAGTTATTTTTTCCCGTCATGTTTATTTTTTTTCTGGATTTTTTTAGCAATCAACAGTTCTCTTCCAGTATATCTTTATGTTTTTAAGAAAAATGATTTTTTTGATATTAGGGTCAAGAAAGTAAACTCAGATTCTAAATCCGCTTAGCTTAAATTATAAAATGTATTTACGAAATGATGTAATGACAAATCAACTAATTAATAATCTTTTGAAGCTCCACATTGGGAGGATTATGTTTTTACTTATTGGACTCTCTATATTTATAAATTTCGGAATAAATAGTCTTTTTTTAACTGAAAGTATATATTATCAATCATTTGCAGATAGAGTGGCAAATAATCGTATCATACAAGTAATTGAGATATTACATAGATTTCAATGGCTGGGTTATTTATTTATTCCAATTATTATTATAACCCGAATTAGTTTCACTACTATTTGTCTTTATGTCGGACTTTTTTTTTCGGAATTGAGGGTTGAATTTCGTGACTTGATGAAAGCTACGTTATTATCTGACTTCGTTTTCTTGTTAGCATTATTAATAAAACTCATCATTCTGATTTTTTTTAAAGAGGTAAATGTATTGGAAGATTTACAATTTCAGCCTTTTTCATTGATGGATTTTTTTGATAAGAAGACAGGGGATGTTCTCTTTTTTTATCCGCTGTCCTTACTCAATGCATTTGAACTGCTTTACTGGCTGGTACTGGCTTGGCTGCTAACCGGTGTGGTGGAGAAACCAATGAGTAGCACTTTAAAAACGGTAGCCACATCGTATGGCTCGGGCCTGTTGCTGTGGGTACTGTTTGTCATGTTTTTAACCGTGAATTTAACTTAAAAAGTAAAAACCACATAGACGCATAGAACACAATAGAACGTCATAGAAACAACTATGTGTCCTATGTACCTATGTGGTTCAATCCCAAATGTATGAGAAAATTTTTTAAATACCTGATAATTATCTTTTTGCTGGGCGCAGGTGGCTGGCTGGGAACACGCACTTATCAGCGCTACCAATCGAAAAAAGAAAGCGAGCAACGGGTGCAAACCCTGCAGCATGTGGGGTTTGAGTCGCTGGCCGGCGGTAAGGTTTACCTTGACGAATTTGACAGGCAAAAGCCTACTGTCATCATCTATTTTAACCCGGCTTGCGAACATTGCCAGTACGAAGCTACCGAAATAGGCCGTCGTGCCGAACAATTCGGGAAAGTCAACACGATACTGGTTACACCAGAACCCTCGGTTGAAAAAGTGAAAGCGTTTGCCCAAACCTACCACCTGAACGAAGTGGATAACCTGGCTATCCTTTTAGATAAGGACAAGCAGTTTATCCGGTACTTCGGCACTGCGGTTTTCCCTTCCGTTTTTATATACAGCGCCAACCAGAAGTTGGTGAAAAGCTATAAGGGCGAAGTGAAAATTGAGGCGATAATGGAAAGCCTTTAGAAATTTACAATTTAAATATTTACGATTTACCATTTAAAAGTCTGGCGATGTGAGGATGTGGGGGTTGCAGCCCTACGATCATTTAGCCATTCAACAATTTAACAAACAACAATTTAATACTTAAAATTATGTACAAAATTATTTTTATCATTGGTTTGTGTTTGGCAACTTTAGTAAGTAAAGCTCAGCAAACGGAGCAGGAAAAAGACATCCTGAAATTAATGGAAGTGAACGGCAGCGCCGCCAGTTACGATTTGGTTTACCAGCAAATGGTACAACAGTTTAAAATGATGAAATCTGGCGTGGCACAGTCGGTTTGGGATTCGGCCAAAACCGATGTATTCGACAAAGAGATTGTTTACTTAAAAAAAGACCTGATCCCGGTTTATGCTAAGAATTTTACTCCCGAAGAAGTGAAGCAACTGATTGCTTTTTACACCTCGCCACTGGGCATGAAATTGGTTGATGGCACGACCAAAATCTCGAAAGAGTCGATGCAGGTAGCCCAGCAATGGGGCATGTCGCTGGCTCAGAAAATACAAAGCTATTTGGCAGACAGGGGATTATAAGAAAATAAATAAATTTATTGTTGTCCGGAGATATTGAGATGTCTCAACTACGGCGCTCAATTCGTCAGAAAAATGTCATTGTGCTATAAAAATTTGGCAACTATGTCGTTTTGAAGAGTGCAGTGTAGCTGTATGGTCTATGTTGAAAGTTGGCACAAACTAAATGTAAGCCACTCAGTGGTGTAATTTTCTGAAATGCCCTAAAATAAAAGGCACAGCTAAATGAGAAATCCTTAACCGGACAGCAATGAAACGAATTGGTTTAAATCACGGAAAAGTAATGAAAACAATTCTGATTGATCCGTTTTATACTATTGGTCACATAAATTCTATCCTAAAAACGGCAATCCTGTTACAAGAATATGGATATAGGGTTGTTTTTATTGGATTGGAGTATTCTTGTAAACCAGCAATTGAAACTGGGTTTGAGTTTATTTCTTATTATCCGAGTTTTGAATTAATAAATGGTAATAAATCGAGAGTGACCTTTGGAGAAAGAATAAACAACTTAATTACCAAATCAAGATTAAAAGAATTGCGTACCTATATTAGAGATTATTCTAAAATTATTAATGACCTGTCGCCAGACTTAATTATTGTTGATGAAGAACATTCAATACTTAAACACTTCTTATGCAATACAATTAAAGTCCCTGTCATCTGTTTTCAAACAATGCCAGATAAATCACCAGGTAAATTTATCCCCCCTTTTACGTCTTGGTATTGTCCAAAATTTGAAGATCGGCGGACTGCATTTCTCACACAGATATTGTGGCTCAGAAAAATATTCTTTCAACAAGTAAGGCGGAACGTGTTGTCAATAAAATATTTAGGACAGGATTCAATTAGTTTGACTATCAAAATATTAAAAGAGAATAATCTGAGACTTTCAGATTTTGTAAGTTTTGAAAGTTCTCATAAACTGAGAATTAAAGATCGCCCACTGCTTGTTCTTTCTGCTATTGATTTTGATTTTCCTCGTGAAAACAGGAGTGGAATATATAGGGTTGGACCGATCAAGGAAATAAAACAAACTGAAAGTAATTTATCTCCGAGATTTCAAGCATTGCTTACCAAAATAGTTGCATTAAAGAAAAAGGAGAAGCGAATGATAATATATTGTTCGCTCGGTACCGTAACATTCGATTTTGAATCTCGCCTAAATCTTTTTTTCAAAAAAATTATGAGGGTAGCAATCTCAAATCCCAAACTTGAATTCATTTGTTCAGTGGGTGATTTTTTTAAACCAGAAGTGCTACATCCTTTACCAAACAATGTGTCTATTTATAGAAACTTACCTCAGGTTGATTTACTTCAAAAGTGCGATTTTATGATTACTCATGGAGGAATGAACAGCATTACTGAATGTGTTTTTTGTGGTGTACCCATGTTGGTTTATCCGCTTTCACGTAAATGGGACCAGCCGGGTAATTCGGCAAGGGTTGTATATCATGGGCTGGGGCTACGCGGGCGTATCGAAAGCGATTCGGCAAAAACAATCTCAAAAAAGATTAATCAATTAATAGAAAACTATCAGTATTACAAGGACAATGTACTGAGAATGAAACAAAAGTTTGAAGAGAAAAACAATTCTACCGAAGTTGTAAACATCATTGAATCAATTATTAATAGCCATGAATAAACAAGAGCTTAACTACATCAAACAAACCTTTGCGCGCCAGTACAGCCAGTTTTATTGCGGGCTGGCGTGCCTTACCTCTATTGTGAAATACCACGGGGGCGATACCACTCAGGAAAAGTTGCGCGACAGCAGCGGCACTACCTTGCAGGGAACCAGTTTGCTGGGTTTGTACCAGTCGGCCCAAAAGCTGGGTTTCACGGCCAACGCCTACGAAGCCGATCTGGAAAACCTGAAAAAGATGGAAGTGCCCGTCATCCTTCATATTTTGAAAGACGGGAAACTCGAACATTACGTGGTTTGTTATGGGTACGACAACGGGAAATTTTTGTTGGGTGACCCTAGCTGGGGCATCATTGAGTACCGCGACGAGGAACTCGAAGCCGTGTGGAAATCGCACGCCATGCTGGTTTTGAAGCCCAACGAAAGTTTTGTGCGTAAAGAAAACCGCGCACGCAACATGCTGGCCTGGTTTAAAGAATTGGTGAAAGACGATGTGCCGGTGCTGGCCGTAGCCGCTTTTATGGGCATGGTGTTGGCCGTGCTGGGTTTAGCAGTTGCTATATACACCCAAAAACTGATTGATAAAATTTTGCCTTCGAACAATACTCATCTTCTTTTTAAAAGCCTGGCCATTTTTGTGTTGATTTTGATTGCCAAAGCATTTCTGGGGTATATCCGCGGTATTTTCCTGGTGAGGCAAAGCAAGGAGATGAATGTTCGCGTAGTATCGTCGTTTTTCGGGAAGCTGATGCTTTTACCGCAAAACTTCTTCGACAGCACCTCAACGGGCGATATGATTGGCCGCCTGAACGATTCGCAGCGTATCCAGCGTGTGGTGATTAACCTGAGCAGCAACATCGTGATCGATGTTTTGATTATCCTTTCGGCTTCGGTTTACATTTTTATGCTTTCGCCTTCAACCGGACTAATCAGCCTGTTGGCTGTTCCGGTATTTGGTGCGTTGGCCTGGCGGTACAACCGGAACATCATCGACAAACAGCGCGAAGTGATGCAGTCGTATGCTGCTTCGGAAAGTAAATACATCGACACCATCCAGGGAATAAAAGTGGTGAAAGCCGGGAATAAGGAAGGGCTCTTGTCGAAGGCTGTACAAAGTGTGTATAATTTCTTTCAGGATAAAGTTTACGAATTGGGTATCCTGGGCAACAAAATAAACCTTCTGGCTCAATTGGGCAGCGTGGCGCTCATTTCGACTGTTATTGCCTGGACAGCATACCTCGTTTTGGGAAAACAATTGTTACTGGGCGAAATGATGGGCATTGTTTCAATCGTAAGTAGCCTGGTGACGTCGGTTATAAACACGGCTATGGCCAATATTCAGTTTCAGGAAGCCAAAATTGCGTTCGAACGCATGTACGAGTTTTCGTCAGCGGAGCCGGAGTTTCAGGTTCAAAGTCAAAAGTCAAAAATTCAAAGTTTTGGATCTTCTTATCGCGAAATTAACTCACTCGAAATTAAAGCGTTGAACTTCAGGTTTCCGGGGAAAAGTTTGTTGCTGAAAGATATCTGCGCTACATTTAAACGGGGAGAAATAGCTACAATATTCGGTGAAATTGGCTGTGGAAAAAGTACGCTGATTTCGGTTTTGCAACGGTTTTATCCTGTAGAGTCGGGCGAAATATTAGCGAATGGAGCAAACTGGCAGGAAATAGATGTTCCTCAATGGAGAAGCAAGGTTGCAGTGGTCGAACAACAGGTAAAACTGTTTAATGGCACTATCCTTGAAAATATTTGCATGGATGAATATATTAATTTTGAGAGAGTTGACTATTTCTGTAAAGAAATCGGTATTGATACCTTCATTAACGAATTTCAACAGGGCTATGCCACGATTATTTCGGAAAACAGCGCCAACCTTTCGGGTGGGCAGCAACAGTTGATTGCCCTTGCCCGGGCTTTGTACCAAAAACCACAAGTACTTTTGCTCGACGAAGCTACTGCCGCAATGGACAGGCGTACTGAGCAATTTGTACTGAAACTGTTACAGCATTTGAAAAACGAAATGATCATTATTTTCGTGACCCATCGTGTTCAACTGGCACGACATACCGATAAGATAATTGTGATTGAAAACAAGCAAATCTCCACTACTGGTACACATGAAGAAGTTATCTGGGCAAACCAGCTTTATCGCGAGGCATTCGAAGAAACGACAAGACCAATTCTACTAGAAATGAACTGAATAAATTTTCTGAATGACCAGCCCCGCCAGAGTAAACCCGAAAATGGCGGTAATGTGGGCCACGGTTCCGTTGATAATTGCCTTTTGGCTGCACCATTCGTGATCGGCCAAATCGGGGTCGCCGGGTGCATTTTTTAGTTTTGGGCACAGGCATTTTTCGGTTCCGCAGGCAGCGCCAGCCCCTTTGTTTTCGAGCAGTTCCTCGCTAAATACGCACATAAATTTTTTCGCCGGAAGTTCGCCGTTTTTCAGCCTTTTTCGCACGATTTTGGCCAGCGGGCAACCTTTCACTTTCCAGAATTCGGCCACCTGAATTTTGGTAGGGTCAATTTTAAGCGAAGCGCCCATCGACGACAAAAACACGGCATTGGTGCGCGTAGCTTTCCGAATCAGGTCAACTTTGTTGCTTACACTGTCGATGGCGTCGATGATGAAATCGTACGTGTTGAGTTCAAAAGAATCAGAACTCGATGGTTCGTAAATCTTTTGGATGGCAGTTATTTCGGCTTTCGGGTTGATTTCGAGCAGGCGTTTTTTCAGCGCTTCAGTTTTTACCTGCCCAACAGTTTCGGTGGTAGCGTGCAGTTGGCGGTTGATGTTGGTTACGCAAACCAAATCGGAATCGACAATGGTTAATTGCCGTATTCCGCTTCGCACAAGGCTTTCGGCGCACCAGCTACCTACGCCGCCAATCCCGAAAATGATTACTTTCTGAGCGGCAATCCGATCCATCATCTCTCTGCCCAGCAAACGCTCTGTCCGCTGAAAAATCCCCTTCTCTATTCCGGCCATATCTAAAACAATTTGAACAACAAGTAATTAAGTTGTGTTTTACTCGTTGTTTTGGACGGCGAAAATACAAAAAAACTACATTCACCAAGTTTCGAAGTTTGTAGAGATCGACATCATTGAATGAATGGATATAAAAATGTATTTTGTGCGTTTATAGTTTACAACGGGCGATAAATAAATAAAACACTAATAATGAATATATTAAAATCAGCATTTTTCGGTACTGGCCTGTGCCTGATCCTTGTTCTGAGTTCATTTCAGCAAATGGTAAAACCGTTGAAAGAAGGGATTTGGCGTGGAGTTTACACGGTTACGGACAATAAAATTCCGTTTCTGTTTGAAGTGAAAGCCAATTCAGTTTTCCTGATTAATGGAGAAGACCGTTTTCAGGCTAAAAATTTGGTTTACCGAAACGATTCGGTATTTATCCCTTTCGACTTGTACGACGCGGTTTTGAAGTGCAAGATGGGCGAAAATACGCTCGAAGGAAAGCTGGTAAAAACTTCAGGCGGAAAAACGGTGAGCGAAGTTCCGTTTAAAGCGGAGTTTGGCAATAAAAACCGATTCCCGGTAAGCAATGAAAAGCCAACATATTCATTGGCTGGAACCTGGGATGTGACAATTGGTGAAGGTGCCGATGCTGAAAAGACCGTTGGTAATTTTAACCTGAAAGGGGCAATTCTGACGGGTTCTATACTCACCACCACCGGCGATTACCGTTTCCTGGAAGGAGTGGCACACGGAAAAACATTCGAATTGTCGGCTTTTGGCGGTTCGTCGCCCTATTTGCTGAAAGGCGAATTTACGGGTGAAAACTCATTTACGGGTGAATTTGTTACCGCAAAAAAAGCTGTTAAACTTGCGGGAACGCGCAACGCCAAAGCCGCTTTGCCCGATGCCTATAAAACGACTTCGTTGAAAGAAGGCTTTTCAACAATCGCGTTTTCGTTTCCAAATCTCGCAGGAAAGAACGTTTCGTTAACCGACCCGGTTTACAAAGGGAAAGTTGTAGTTGTTACGCTTTTAGGAAGCTGGTGCCCGAACTGTTTGGACGAGAACAAGTTTCTGTCCGACTGGTACAAAGCAAATCGCCAGCGCGGTGTCGAAATCATTGGTTTGGGTTTCGAGCGCAAGCCTGATTTTGAATCGGCCCAAAAATCGCTCTCTTCGCTAAAATCCCGGTTGGGAATTGATTACCAAATTTTATTCGCCGGACAGGTTGGCCCCGATGCTGCTAAGGCGCTGCCGCAACTGAATGGCATTGCATCGTATCCCACAACCATTTTCATCGACAAGAAAGGCAATGTGCGAAAAATTCATTCAGGATTTAGTGGACCTGCAACGGGTAAGTTCTTCGACGAATTTAAGAAAGAGTTTAATGAGTTGATTGACAGTTTACTTACAGAGTAAAAAATTAGGGGTCTGATCTTTTTGAAAAGATCGGGCCCCTAAAAACTTTCAGGGAAAATAAAAGGCCGGACTATAAAATCCGGCCTTTCGCGTTATTAATAATCACCTTTCGCATAGGTTTCAGGGAATCTGATACCGATTACAGATATGATCTCCGGGAAATTATTTCTTTAACTGATCTTCGATTTCCTGGGTAACTGTCACTTTTTTCGAAGTTGAAACATCGCGGGCAACAAATAAGCCAAGTACCGGTTTTCCGTCGCTTGATGTAAAGTTGCTTTTGATGTTTGCCGGTGGAACCGAGAACAATCCTCCTGTCTGACTTTGGTTAACCAGCTGGTAATAATAGTTATACCCAAACTCCGACGTCGAGGTTTGTTTCACTTGAACCACATCATTCAGGTGTATCTTTCGGTCTTCAGGTTTGTTTGTATCGTAAAAATCGGTGTAAATTTCGAGTTTCGTAATGTAATTTCCATCCACAAATTTGTCCCATGCAACGGAAATGTCCTGGGCATCAGCCAGAAGCTTGTCGTTCACATAAACGTCCCATTTGTAATAGTTTCCAATGCCTTTAGGTTCCTGGCTATAAATAAAAACTCCCAAATACCTTTTTTCTCCCCGCAACGATGGCTCAACTATCAGCGAATCAATTGGCGAAACGCTCAGCAGCTTATCTTTAGCTTGCAGGCTTACACTTCCTGTTTGAATGGTGACCGTGTATTCGCGGCCCACAACACCTTTATATTGCATGCCGGTTGGCACATTGTAAAGTCCAGGTTTCGAAGGGTTTTCGGCAAGCGTAATTTGATTGGCCGGAGTGGCATTGTCAGAAAGTACAACAGTAGCGCCACTTATTCCGGGGTATGCTACATCCTGGTCAACCCTCAGTGTTTGGTATAAAAATACGTATGGCTGATCCTGGGTATTAATTTCGGCCTCAACACCAATCAGGTTGAGGTTTTCGTCGCTTAGTTTTACATCAATAACGTCTTCGCACGAAGTGAAGAAAATGGGCGAAATGAGTAAAAGAAGTACAAAGAGAGGCGCTTTTTTGCCAATTGCCAATTGCCAGTTGCCAGTTGCTTGTTTTATATGTCGTTTCATTGTTTTCATGAATTAAAAGTTAAAATTGTAAGTTACTGAAGGAATCATACTTCCAATAATCGATAGGCGGGTAGCCTCCACCTTGTTCGGGTTATCCTTGTTTTGCTTGAAGTAAACCGAATAGGCATTTCGGCGGGCATACAAGTTGTAAATCGAGAAGTTGAGCGATTGTTTCACTTTTCGCTGCGCATTCTTTTTGAAGTCGTAGTTGAACGAAATATCCAGTCGGTGGTAGTCGGGAATCCGGTCGCTGTTACGGCTCGAGTAATAATAAACCGGGTTGCCCTGTACATCATATTTAGCTAAAGGATAGGATGTTGGATTCCCGGTTGCAAAAATCCAGTTTGTTGATAAAGTCCATCGTTTGCTCAACTCGTAATTGGCTACCAGCGAAATGTTGTGCGTGCGGTCGTAGCTCGAAGGATAAGCTTTACCATCGTTGATTCCCGGGATTTTGCGCATCGAGCGAGCCAGTGTATAACTCAGCCAGCCGGTTAGGCGGCCTTCCTGTTTCTTGGCGTAAAGTTCAAGTCCATACGAATAGCCGCTTCCGCGAAGCAATTCAGTTTCAATATTTTCCTGAAGAAATAATTCAGCGCCGTCAATATAGTCAATCACATTGCTCATTTTTTTGTAATACACTTCAGCCGAAGTTTCAAACATGTTTTTCTTAAAATTGCGGAAGTAACCCAAACCTACCTGATCGGCAATCAGTGGCTTGATGTATTTTCCGCTGGGCAACCAAATGTCGAGCGGAGTTGGCGAGCTGGTATTCGAAATCAGGTGAAGGTTCTGCGCCATTCGGTTGTACGAAGCTTTGATCGAACTTTCAGGATCGAGCATATATTTTACAGCCAAACGCGGTTCCAGGTTGTGGTACGATGGTGGAATCAGTTTCCCCGATCCATATTCAATTTCGCCAATCACTTCGTTTTCCTTCGGATGGCTCGGATCGAGGTATTCGCGGACTTTTCCCTTACCCACTTGCTGGAAATACGAATACCGAAGCCCGTAGCGTAATGTCAGTTTCGAGCCAATGGTTTGCTCGTTCGAAATGTAAATTGAGTTATCGAGCGCATTGTAGTTGGTAAGCTTAACGTCGGAAAAATATGATTTTTTCCCGGCATCAATCTGTCCGGGTTCAAAATGATGGTAAATCAGGTTGACGCCCATGGTCAGCTTGTTGTTCGAATTGAGGTACCACGAAAAATCTTCCTTAAAGTTATAGTCTGAAATTTCCGATGTCCAGTCGAACGAGTCGGCAGCATTGCCCGGAACGCCCAGTGCGTAGTTGTAGCGGGAAAATATAAACGAGGTATTCGAAAATAATCGGTCGGTAAATAAGTGGTTCCAGCGTGCCGTTGAAGTCATATTACCCCAGCGCATGTATATCGATTCTCCAACCTTAAAATAGTCGTCGCCGGTGTATGCCGACAAGTAAAGCCTGTTATTCCGGTTAAACTGGATGTTTGTTTTCAGGTTAAGGTCGTAAAAATACAGTTTGTTTTCCTGAAGAGATTCAACTCCGGCCAGGCGGCCAATGTAATCGGCATAAGTGCGTCGGCCCGAAGCGATAAAGCTCCATTTATCTTTGATGATAGGGCCTTCAACGGTTAAACGGCTCGATATATTTCCGATGCCTCCGCTTGCAGCCCATCGTTGCGAGTTTCCGTCTTTCATCCGAATATCAATCACCGATGAAGCTTTTCCGCCGTACTCGGCCGGAATTCCGCCCTTGTAAACCTGAACGTCGTTGATGGCATCCGAATTAAAAACCGAGAAAAAGCCCAGCAGGTGCGAAGCATTGTACACCGGCGCTTCATCCAGAATCATCAGGTTTTCGTCAGGGCCGCCACCGCGAACGTAAAGCCCGGAGCTTCCTTCGCCGCCATTCTGGATTCCGGGAAGCAGCGTAATGCTCTTAATTACATCGACTTCGCCCATAAACGATGGTAACTTTTTAAGCACTTTCACCTGCACTTTTTCCATACTCATTTGCAGGTTTTCGACGTTCCGGTTTTTCTTTTCGCCTGTAACTACCACCTCGTCAATTTGTTTGGTGTCTTCTTCAAGCATCAGGTTTAACTGTTTGCTTGCCGTAAGGGTTACAAAAGGCGACTGGGTTTGGTAACCAATAAACGAGAAATTTACGGTGTAACTTCCGGAAGGCACCGAAATGGAATAAAATCCATAAGGATTGGTAATTACACCGGTTTTCAACTGCGGAATGTAAACCGTAGCTCCAATGAGCGCTTCTCCGTTAGCCTTGTTTTTCAGGTAACCACTTAGGGTTACCAATCCCGATATTTCGGCAAATCCGGGGATTGCTAGTAGCAATAGAATTAAAATTGAACAAATAGGTTTCATTGTTTTCTGTTTTCTAAACGTGTTGTTTGTTTTATCTTCTGACGTTAATTTTGCTCTAATATTTTATAGAGAGTAATTTTTTATCGATAGGTTGCAAGCTACCCCGAAAAATTACGTCGAACTATTGAACTTAACTGTTTATTAATGGCGCCACAAAGAAAAACATAACCTGCGAAACCGAATAGAGAATTCTGATGAATGCCGGATTTTGGCCGGTGAACAGGAAAAAGAAAGGGCTTCACTTTTCGGTGAAACCCTCGCTTGAATACTATAAGGAATTGATTGATTTTCGGTTAGCTTTTTTCGATTTTCCATTATGCTAAAACAACCGGCGGAACCCGATTAGTTCTTTTACCTCCTGAAGTGTTTTTTGTGCCGACTCACGGGCTCGTTCTGCACCCTGACGGGCAACTTTGGCCAGATAAGCTTCGTCTTTCAAAATTTCGATGATGCGTTCGCGAATCGGTGATGTGTAAGCGATAATATCTTCGGCCAGTTGTTTTTTCAGGTCGCCGTAGCGAATGCTGCAATCGTTGTACGAAGCTTCGAATTGAGCTACAATTTCGGGTGTCGAAACAATTTTGAGCAAGGTAAACAGGTTTTCAACCGGCTCGGCTTTCTTGCTGTTTGGTTCGGTTGGACCGGCATCGCTTACTGCACGCATCACTTTTTTGCGGATGTCTTTCGGATCTTCGTACAAGAAAATACCGTTGCCTTCCGATTTGCCCATCTTGCCGCTTCCATCCAGTCCCGGAACTTTAATCATGTCCTTACCGTCGAAGGTAAACGGCTGTGGAAGAGGAAACAATTCGCAATTGTACATGCGGTTGAAACGTCCGGCAAACTTGCGGGCCATTTCCAGGTTTTGCTCCTGATCTTTTCCTACCGGAACAAATTTGGCTTTATGAATAATGATGTCGGCGGCCATCAGCACCGGATAGGTGAGCAAACCGGCATTCACATTTTCAGGTTGTTTGCGCGCTTTTTCCTTGAACGAAGTAGTACGTTCCAACTCGCCCAGGTAAGCATTCATATTCAGGAAAGCGTATAATTCAGATACTTCAGGAACATCGCTCTGGATGAAAATGGTAGCTTTGTCAGGGTCGATTCCGCAAGCCAGGTATTCGGCCAGCACCTGTTTCACGCTCGACTGAAGGTTTTCAGGAGTTGGGTGAGTGGTGAGCGAATGAATATCGGCGATGAAAAAATAGCAGTTGTAATCTTCCTGCATTCTGATGAAACTGCGCACGGCCCCGAAATAATTTCCGAGGTGAAGGTTCCCGGTTGGCCGGATTCCACTGACAACTATTGGTTTGCTCATGATTTTTCGATCTAAAAATGGCTGGCAAAAATACACGAACTATTTTCAAATACCAAGGAATGGGAGAAAAGTTGCAGGATAGGTGTTGGGAGTTTCGGGTTGAGGATTTTTAACCGCAGAGGAACCGCAGATTTTTATGAAAACTTATCCTGAATATGTTCTTCAACCATGTATTTGAAAGCATCTTTAAGTTCGTCAACCGTAGTTCCCTCAAAAGTCACTAAATCGTTGATTCCTTCTACTTTGCCATAAAAGGCACGATCCTTGGTACTGAAATTAACAGAGCCAATAAAGCCTTTGTATTTCAATATGGTCTTCATGTATTTGATACATTTTTTTTCTTTGTTAATCTGTGTTCTCTGTGGTGAATCTAAACTACGACATCAGCAACCCATTCTCCTTTAATTCTTGCATTGGTTTGCTATTCCAGAATAGCACAAAAATTTCGTCAAAATTCTTTTCAAGCTCGGCAAAGGTGGTTTTTGATGGTTGCAATGTCAAACTGATTACGGTTTACTGCACGAAGCTTGTGGCTGAACGATCTTCGGGTTAGCTTCAATGGTCGAAATCATCTTCAGCAATTGCTCGCCCATACCAATTTTGTAGCCTGCCGAGTAGAGATAAACATTTCCTGAAGCATCGCAGAACAATACCAGCGGCAGTTTTTCTTTCAGTCCGGTACCATAATTGGCCGAGATGGCATTTAAAATCTGGTCGTTCGGGTCGATGCCACTTTCGATTTTTGCAGGCAACTGGTAGGTTTTCAGCACTCCGGCCTGTCCTGCTTTTTCGGTTGGCATGGCAAACACAAATTGTCCGCCCCATTTGTTGAAATGATCGACATACGGCCCGAGGTCATTCAAAATGTGTTTCGATGGTTCCTTGTCGGGATCGATTACCACCAACACTGCGTATTTACTGCCCACTATCGAAGATAAGCTTACATTCTTTCCATCGCTTGTTTTTTGCAGGTTCAGTGCATTAAAATCAAGTTTTCCGCTTGGTTTCAGCTCGCCCGATTGTTTGCGCAACTCAACCGGCACGGTGGTGAGTTTTCCTTTTTCGATCGAAAAGAAGCTCATGCTGCTCAACACTGAGCCGTCCTGCTGGCGGTTTCCGGTTACCAGCGCGTATTGGCCAATTTCCAGCTCAATCGGGTTGGCGGTGTTGGTCAGGCTGCCACCTTCCGGAAATTCAAGGGTACGATAAAACCCGTTTTTCAGGAAGCCTATGGTATAGTGCAAGTAATATTGCGGTGTAACAGCGTTGCCTTTGTCGGTAAGTTTCAGCAAGCCTTTTTCGGGTTGACTGGTGGTTTCAGCCTCGAAACCGGCTCGCAGCCATTGCCCGTTTTTGTTGTACTCCGGAATTTGTGTTTCAGGGTTCAGTCGGGCAGGGATTCCAAAGGTACGGCAGGCAGCCACGAAGAAAATATCACGCGAAAGCGGATCGGCCACACGCAGGTTGTACACGCCAATTGGTGTGAGTGGTGCCCGCGAATGCTTGTTGGCAACCGTGTTTACCCGGATGTTCCCACGAATCCAGTTGGTAAGTGCAGAAATATCATTTCTGGAAGAATTTGCCATTTCCGGGCCAAACGAAGTCGCCAGGAAGCTGCGCCATGCGCTTAGGTTTTCCAATGCGATGCGCGGGGCGAGAACGTATTTGGCGAACAGTTCTTTATCCTTAACCTGTCTCTGCAACCCGAGTTGTGCGGTTTGAACCAGATGATCGGTCAGAATAGCTTCGGGAGCATCGCTGTAATCTTTGTCGGCCAGTTGGATGGCCAGTTCGAGCACCGTGCTGCGGTTGGTTGCAGCGTTCTTTTCGAGGTAAGCCGAAATCTGGTCCCAGTTGCCGTAGCTCAGCTTGATGAAGCGGTAAATGGTATCGAACGGAAGTTTAGTTTTAGCGGCAAATTCCTTCACCCATGCCGAATCCTTGAACGTTTTCATGGTTGCATTACGGATTTTATCTTCTTTGGCCAGCCGGATGTCGTTGGCTTTCTTTTGCTCTGGAGTGACTTTGCTTTCTCCTTTGGCCGCATGTGGTGGCACCAAATCCCAGGTTTCAGTAGCATTGGTCGGTTTCGTTTGGTTCAGCACCAGTTGCAGCGTATCTTTTTCAGGAATGGAGAAGCGCTGGTAACCGAATTTTGCGTCTTTGGCAGCCCAGATCACCAGATCGCCCATACCGGTTGTCAGGCTCGAAAAGCCCTGTTTGTTGGTAAAGCCGGTGGCAATGGGGTAATATTCGGCGTAATTGTACAATTGAAATTCAACCTTGGCGCTGTCGGCAGGCGTTCCATCCTCGTTTTTTACAGCAATGGTTACTTTTTTCGTTGTTGCATAATGCGAAGTGAGGTTCAGTTCCGAGAAACGTTCTTCGGGTGTGAGCACTTCTTCCGAACCGAAATACTTTCCGTAGGCACGGGTATGTACCAGCATCACGCGCTTGGCAGGCTCGTCGAACCAACCCATGTCGAGATCAACATCGGGTTCGCAGGCGCCCAGGTAGTGCCATTGGCCGTCGATCCATACTTCTACCCAGGCGTGGTTGTCGTCGGAGTGCGCCCAGCGCGGGGTATAAACCTGTCGGGCCGGAATTCCGGCGGTGCGCAAAGCGGTTACGGTGAATGTCGATTCCTCGCCGCAACGTCCGAAAGTCTTTTTCACGGTGCTAAGCGGCGCGCTGGTGCGAGAGTCGGTTCCCCGGTAATTTACTTTCTCGTGGCACCAGTGGTTAATTTCGAGCGCGGCCTGTTTCATGTCCATTCCTTTCACGCGGCTGGTAATTTCGTTGTACATCACTTCGCGGAAATTATCCAGGTTTTCGTTGTTCACGCGCAAAGGCAGCACGAAATGCAAAAATGCTTCCTCCGGAATGGTTTTTCCCCAGGGCATTTCGGCGCGGGCTTTCAGGCTATATTGTACATTTTTCAGGAAAAATTCAGGCTGATAATCGGCCAGATCGCTCAATGGCGCATATGCATAAATGAATTCGAGTGCCTGTTTTTCTTCCGAAGAAAGTTTCTGGTCGAAAATAGTCCAGATTGGGTTCAGACTTTTGGCTGTCAATTCTTTCTGGATGGTCAGCATATGCTGAATATCGGCTAAACGCTCCTGATTTTGAATCAAGGTTTTTTCTTTTGTACATGCGGCAAAAAGAACGATAATCAGGAGAACGGATAAAATTTTGTTGGTCATAGGATTAAAATTCGATGATCGTAATGATGCAAAAAAAAGCAATTTTTTGATTCGTTTGGAAGAATTAAATCATTGATGCAGAATTTTATAAAGTTTTAAAACTTTGTAAAAACCGATAATTATGAAAATAAACTGGCGGCTGGTCGAAAAATAAAGGGGAGCAATTTAACCTGCTCCCCGGGAAATATCGTCTTATTTCGAAATTTCAAGCATCCGTTTGATCGGGATTTGCGCTTTCTCAATGACTTCTGCCGACAGCGTAACCTCCGGCAACTCGTTTTTCAGGCAGATATACAACTTTTGCAGGCTATTCAGTTTCATGAACGAGCAATCGTTGCACCCGCAGGTTGAATCGACCGACGGAGCCGGAATGAAAATTTTATCCGGACACGCTTTGTTCATCTGGTGTAAAATGCCGCTCTCGGTAGCCACAATAAATTTCCTTTTTTCGCTTTTCGAAACATAATTCAATAAAGCGGTAGTCGAACCAATGTATTTTGCCAGGAGCAAAACCGGTTTTTCGCATTCGGGATGGGCAATAAATTCGGCATCCGGGTGCTGATCCATCAGTTCAATAATTTTTTCTACTGAATACTTTTCGTGCACCATGCAGGCGCCGTCCCACAGAACCATGTCGCGGCCAGTCAGGCTATTGATGTAATTTCCAAGATTTTTATCGGGCGCAAAAATCAGTTTTTGTTCGGGCGGAAAGCTATTGACAATTTTGAGCGCATTGGCCGAAGTGCAAACTACGTCGGTCATGGTTTTTAGGTCGGCTGTGCAGTTGATGTACGAAACAACCTTGTGATCGGGGTATTGGGCTTTAAATTCGGCGAATTTGTCGGCCGGAGCAGAGTCGGCAAGTGAGCAACCTGCTTTTAAATCAGGCAAAATTACCTTTTTCATTGGATTGATAATTTTGGCAGTTTCGGCCATGAAGTGAACACCAACAAAAACAATCAGGTCGGCCGTCGTTTGGGCTGCTTCCTGCGCCAATCCAAGGCTGTCTCCAACGTAATCAGCAATATCCTGAAGATCGCTTTCTACATAATAATGGCTGAGGATTACAGCATTCTTTTCCTTTCTTAAGCGATTTATTTCGTCAACCAACTTTACTTCCGGGTTTACAGGCTCGTCGATAAACCCGTTCTCTTCCAACATTTGCCGGATATTTTTATTTTCCATTACATGCAATTTTTAATTCGCACTAAAATAGCGTGCAAAAATATGATTTTCCGGGTAAAAACATCTCGGAAAAAGAATTGTTTCGGGTTTCGGTTTAAACGGTGTTAACGAATTTAAATCCTTTAATATTTTACTGAAGAAATACAACTGACTATTGGCGTAAAAAATCCTTTTTTATTAACAATTTATCAAAAGCCGGGCTGTTCATAAATCGCTCTTTGGGGAGTCGCTAATTAGTTGTAACTTTCAACGGTAAAGGCGGTTAATTTGTGGATGTTGCATGTTATGACGTAAGCCTGTTTTGTTGTGGGTACGGTTCCCTTTTTTGACCAAAGTTGTGCTTATTTGGGAGTTTATTTATAGTGCTTTGCAATTAAAGTAAAGGCAGGAACATGCAAAAACAGAATTAATTGATTTGAAATTAAAAGATAACATTATCGTAAGAAATAAATTAGTCTGAAATTATATCAATTATCTTTTCTTTGTGCTGAAATTTAAATTAGTTTTTCTATGAAAAAGATGCTGAAAATTTATTTAATCCTGATTGCATTTTTTGCATTTGTATTTACAGGTATTGCCCAGGTTACTACTTCGGGTATTACGGGTAAAGTAACTGATGCGAACAATGAACCACTTCCTGGCGCAACTGTAGTCGCCGTTCACCAACCATCTGGCTCGCAGTATGGTACTATTACAAATGGTGAGGGAATGTTTACTCTTCAAGGTATGCGTACAGGTGGACCTTATCAGGTTGAGGTTTCATTTGTCGGATACAACAAGGTGAAGTACTCCGATATTACACTTTATCTCGGGCAATCCTTTGTCTTGAATGCGACATTAAAAGAAGAAAATGTTAGTGTTGAAGAAGTGATTGTAGTTGGAGCGAAACCTTCAGCCTTTGGTACCAGCAAAACTGGAGCGTCCACGAATATTTCTACAGAACAGATGACCCTTTTGCCATCAATTAACCGAAGCTTAAGCGATTTCACCAGGCTTTCTCCATACTCGGGAGCAGATAATTCGTTTGGCGGAAGAGATGGTCGTTTGAATAATGTTACCATTGATGGAGCTAATTTTAATAATAACTTTGGATTAAGCACTGGTCTTCCCGGAGGAGGTAATCCTATATCGCTGGATGCCATTGAAGAATTACAAGTTACCATAGCGCCTTTTGATGTTAAACAAGCCAATTTTGTTGGTGCGGGAATTAACGCTATTACTAAAAGTGGAACAAATCAGTTAAAAGGAGCTGCATATTCATTTATGCGGAATCAAAATTTGAGAGGAAACTCAGTTGATGGATACGATTTAGGAACTCGCCCAACCGATAAAACAAACACTTATGGATTTACGTTGGGAGGTCCTATAATTAAAAATAAATTATTCTTTTTTGTAAACGGCGAATATACAGATTCACCCCAACCCATTCAACAATGGAAACTTTCGACAGATGGAGTAGCTAATGCTGACCAGAATATTACAAGAGTTACTGCGGCTGATATGGAGTCGTTCAAAAGTACTTTATCTTCGAAATACGGATATGACGCAGGGTCATACACAAACTATGATGGTGGAAATGTGAATAAAAAGATGCTTGCACGTATCGACTGGAATATTAATAATGATAATAAATTCACTGTTCGATATAACTACACCAAGAATACAGCAGATGTTGCTACGAATGCAACGTCAACTGCTGCTACCAAATTAACTTCAGGGCGTATTTCTCAGAATGCTATGGCATTCAGAAATAACTGCTACTCGATGGATAATTTAGTACATTCGTTTACAGCAGAGTTAAATACGCGCTTGAACAGCAAAATGTCAAATCAGATATTGGCTACTTATACCCATATTGAAGATATTCGCGGGTCACTTTCTTCTCCATTTCCACATATTGATATCATGAAAGATGGTGATGCCTACATGTCGGCTGGTTACGAATTATTTTCCTGGAACAACGGAGTAAAAAATAATATCTTTAGTATAACAGATAACTTTACTTATTCTTTAGGAGCCCATACTTTAACTGGCGGCGTAAATTATGAAAATCAGTATGTTTCAAACTCTTTCATGAGATATGGAACCGGATACTATCGGTTTAAAAGCCTTACCGATTTTATTAATGGAGCAACTCCAGAATCTTTCGGACTAACTTATGGCTATGGGGGAGAATTAAATCCTGTCGCAGATTTGAAATTTGGACAGGCGTCTTTATATGTTCAGGACGAATGGAATGTTACCAAAGATTTGAAAATTACTTACGGTCTTCGTGGCGACTTGACTATGTATTTGAATGACTTAATTGAAAATACTGAAGTATCGAAACTTACTTTTTTGGATAACCGGAAAATCAATACTGGCGAATGGCCTACTTCAAAACTCCTTCTTTCTCCGCGTGTTGGATTTAATTGGGATGTGTACGGAGATAAAACATTAAAAGTAAGAGGTGGTACAGGTATCTTTACCGGACGTATTCCATTGGTATTTTTTACCAACATGCCTACCAATGGAGGTATGGTTCAAAATACGATTGTTCGTAGTTCTACTTCGATACCTGCTGATTTGCCAAAATTAACTCAGAATGGAAAAATTATCACCGATGTAAATCAGATGGTTAGTGCATTAGGTTTGCCAACAACGGCTGTGGCAGCACTTCCTAGCTCTATCGCAGCTGTAGATCACAATTTTAAACTCCCGCAAGTTTGGAAAAGCTCGCTTGCTGTTGATTATCAGATACCAACAACGTTCCCAATGGCATTATCGGTTGAGGGAATGTATTCTAAAGATATTAACGCTGTTTGTCAGGTGAATGCAAATGTACCTGATCCGGTAACTTCTGGCTTTGGACGTTTTAGCGGACCAGACAATCGTTACATTTATACAAGTAAGACAATTAATTCGAAAGTAAACGATGCTGAGGTTCTAATCAACACCAGTAAGGGATACGGTTATACATTGAACGGAACTTTAACCGCAGAACCGGTGAAAAACCTGAAAGCTATGATCGCATACACCCATACCGTGATAAAAGAAATTTCAGGAAATCCTGGAAGCCAGGCCAATTCTGCATGGCAAAATCAAGCTTCGATTGATGGCCCAAATAACCTGGGATTACAAAATTCGCAGTATGTTACTCCGAACAAAGTGGTTGGTTCTATTAGCTATCGGATTGAGTATGCCAAGAATTTTGCAACGAATATCGGCTTGTATTATAGTGGTTACAATACCGGAAGATATAGCTGGGTTTATTCTTCGGATATGAATCAGGACGGTGTGAACAACGACCTTATGTATATCCCCAACAGCAAGGATGAAATTCAGTTTAAAGATATAATTGACAGTAAAACTAAAGTTGTTTATTTTACTGCGGCTCAACAAGCTGATGCTTTCTGGAAATTTGTTGAACAAGATTCGTATTTAAGCAAAAATAAGGGTAAATATGCAGAAGCATATTCAGCTAAAATGCCTTGGGTAAATAGATTTGACTTAAAGATATCTCAGGATTTCAGAGTAAAAGCTGGAAAAACAAGAAACACGCTACAACTTAGTGTTGATATCTTGAATGTTGGGAACTTTATTAATGATTCTTGGGGCGTTACTCAAACTTCAGCCCCGTCAAATTACGGGAAAATATTGAGTTATACGGGTATGGATGCTGCAAAAAAACCAATCTACACAATGTATTATACAACAGTGGATGGGCAGAAACAGTTACCTACCAAATCGTTTAGTGTATATAACAATCAATCGAACTGCTGGCAATTGCAGCTTGGTATCCGCTATATGTTTAATTAGCAGATGATTTGCATAACTTATATTGGGCCATTCTATGTTTAGAATGGCCCTTTTTTCATCAGTAAACAATTTGTTTTTTAATTGTCTGAAGGAACCCACATGTTGCTGGAAATTATTTTCATGGGTATTTGCCTTGCCGCACAACATGTTCGTTTCATTTGAAAAGGAGAGATTGTTGTAGAAATATCAGGAAAAGAAATTCGAAATTTCGCTAATACGATGCGGTCAAACCAAATAATTCCTATATTTGTCGCCTCAAATGGGGGATTAGCTCAGTTGGCTAGAGCGTTTGACTGGCAGTCAAAAGGTCATCGGTTCGATTCCGATATTCTCCACCAAAAATCAAAGAGTTGTAAATGAAAATTTTGCAACTCTTTTTTATTTGCATAGTTTGAGGACTGAAGAGAAAGTTCATAAATATTGGTTTGTTCGTTTAGCAGCTACGCGGTAATTAAAATTTGATTAGAAATTAGAGTTTTTTGAATTTGTAGCTTAGTTTTGTGATTCAGATATTTACTCATTTTAATGAATCCGGCAAACAACAGGATTTTAATCGTTGAAGATGAACCCAAAGTAGCATCTTTTGTGAAATCAGGACTCGAAGAGTGTGGTTTCTCGTGTGAAATTGCATATGATGGGTTGATGGGAAAGCGAATGTTTGAAGCGAAACAACATGATCTGATCATTCTCGATTTAAACTTGCCCTATAAAAACGGGATTGAACTTTGTGAGGAAATCAGGGCCAGTAACCAAAAAATCCCGGTTTTAATATTAACTGCGCTTGGAACTACTGAAGATAAAGTTTTAGGTTTTAATTCGGGTGCCGACGACTACCTGGTGAAGCCATTTGAATTTAAAGAGCTTCTTGCCCGGGTTCGGTCTCTCCTGAAACGGATAAGCATTTTAGAAACAGGAGGAAATATGCTTGTTTTTCAAGACCTTGAAGTTAATTTAAATACCTACGAGGTTGTTCGAAGCGGGAAAAGGATTAACCTTACGCAAAAAGAATTTTCGCTGCTGATTTATCTTTTGCGAAACAAAGGCCGCGTTATTCCCCGGACTGAAATTGCAGAGAAGGTTTGGGATATTAGTTTTGATACAGGCACTAATATTATTGATGTATATGTTAATTTTCTTCGAAAAAAAATTGATAAAGATTTCTCTCAGAAGTTAATACACACACAAACCGGAGTTGGATATGTACTAAAAACAGCGGGTAATGAAACTTAGTATTCGAACAAGGCTTACATTGCAGTTTACTTACATTGTAACATTTATACTTATTCTTTTTTCTTTCATTATTTACTATTTCTCAGCCAATTACCGCGAATCGGAGTTTTATTCGAGGTTGGAAACCAAAGCGTCGAATACAGCTAAGCTTTTAATCGAAGTTAATGAAGTTGATAATAATCTTTTAAAAATTATCGACCGGAATACGCTTAATGCCTTATCGACCGAGAAAGTGATTGTTTACGATCACAATAATGCGATGATTTATAATAGCTTAGATGAAGATAATGTAGCTCCCTTGCCAACCGGTTTGCTAAATGAAATACGCTTGTCCAAAAAGGTGTATTCTCACGATGGTAAAAAAGAAGTAGTTGGCATTCTGCATTCCGACAAATTTGGCGAGTTTGTTATCATTGCTTCAGCTTTAGATAAATATGGAAGGAACAAACTCCGCAATCTTCGGCTAATCATCATTACAGGTTTTTTTATCAGTATTGGATTAACCATTTTTATTGGCCGGATATATGCCTACAAAGCGCTTAAGCCTATTTCGGATGTCGTAAAGCAGGTTGACCGCATAACAATTAATAGTCTCAATACCCTTGTTGATGTTGGTAATGGAACCGATGAGATTGCCCAGCTCGCCATTACTTTCAATAAAATGCTTGAGCGTTTGATTTCGGCTTTCGAAATGCAACGAAGTTTTGTATCTAATGCCTCGCACGAATTGCGAACACCGTTAACTTCAATCACCGGGCAGATTGAGGTTTCTTTAATGAAACCCAGGTCGCAGCATGAATATGAAGCTATTTTGGAATCGATTCTGGAGGACATCCGGAACCTAAATGCCCTATCCAACGGTTTACTTGATTTGGCAAAGGTAAATTCCGATATTTCGGCCATTTCGCTCGTCCCGGTTCGTATTGACGAAATACTGTGGGAAACAAGGACTGACCTGATTCAGAGGAAGAAAGATTATAATATTTCGGTAAAATTTGGTGGTTCGATCGAGGATGAACGCGAATTGATTGTGCTTGGCAATGAACAATTGCTTAAAACGGCAATTATTAACCTTATGGACAATGCCTGTAAGTTTTCGCCCGATAAATCGGTGAAAGTTTATTTGTTTACTGAAGCTAAGTTTATTGAGATTGAGGTGGTAGATAACGGTATTGGAATTGAACCACAGGCCATTGAATCTATTTTCAACCCGTTTTTCAGAGCAAAAAATGCTAAGAATATCCCGGGTAGCGGGCTCGGTTTATCCCTTACCGGGAAAATAATTCAAATACATCACGGAACCATTGTTGTTGAATCGCAACTCGGGAAAGGAACCAAAGTTACAATCAAAATTCCATCAATAAGTTAGCTTGCTTACAGCGAGTGTTTATTGTGGGTATCCGCCCAAATTCATAAATCTTTCAGTTTTTCTGTGTTTTTAATCATTCTTTAATTTGACGTCTTTGTTCAGTCGCTAAATTTGATTTTAGGATACGATTCAGATCATATCATTTTAAAGGTTATTGAAAGGGAGTGCTACTAATCTGAAGCACTCTCTTTTCTTTTGGTTTGAGATGCCTGGCTGATTCATTTTAAAACCCTTTTCGATGATAAACCTTACAATGTGTTCATCGTGAAATTGTGGTTCAGACTAGGCCGTTAACCCATTTTATGCTTTGGCGGTGTTCTTGTTTTACCATATTCAGTGAAGTCGAGATAATCCTTATTCCCAATGACTAATGACTTATTCCCTGCTTATTCTCTTTCTTGAAGCTGGCACTTTTACTATAAATCGAGGGTTTAAAATAATAAAAAGTCCTTTTGCTGATGTAAGAGGATTTTTCTACTTTTAGCCACAATTGTAAACAATCCAATAAACAAATAATTAAACCATGAACAATCCATTTGCTTTGTCAAACAGTCAGTTGCTCGATATAGCCAACGACCTGAAATCGAAAATTGAAGTTGGCCTTGGCGCCGACGGAACCGAAATTAAATGTCTTTTGACTTACATTCATCCAAAAAAAGATGGAATTAAGGGCGAAGCCACTGTTTTTGATTTGGGCGGAACTAATTTTAGGGCAGCTGTAGTATCGGTTGGCGAAGAAACAAAAATTACCGGTCTTGCTGAAAAAAACATTACCGAAATGAAAGCTGCCGGTTTTACGGAAGCCGATTTGTATAATTCGGAAGCCGAAACCATTAAAAAGCTGGATATTCCGGCAAACTCATCGATTGGCTACTGCTTCTCGTACCCTGCAAAACCAATGCTGAATGGCGATGCTGAGTTGATCGTTTGGACCAAAGGCGTAAATATTCCGGGAATGACCGGCAAACCAATTGGCGCCCCAATGGTTGAATACCTGAACAAAACCATCAATGCCGGATTCAATGGTAAAATTGCCGTTGTAAACGACACCATCACCAGTTTGTTTGCAGGTTTGGCCAACCCTGGCTACGATGCTTACATCGGTCTGATTGTTGGAACGGGAACCAACATGGCAACATTCTTCCCTTCTGATTATATTCCGAAACTGGCTGGCGTTGAAGGCTGGAGCGGCGAAACTCCTGTAAACCTTGAATCGGGAAACCACAATCCGCCACATTTAACTGCATTCGATGCTAAAGTTGACGAAGAATCGGATAACAAAGGATTCCAGCGTTTCGAAAAAGCGATTTCAGGAATGTACCTGGGCCGCATTTTCCGCGCCGTATATCCAAACGATGGGTTCGACGAAAGCCTCGACGCTGCTGCTTTAAGCCGCATGATGAATAACCCTGCTGACTATAAACCGGAGTACGTTGAAACGGCATTCCAGATTTACCAACGCTCGGCAAAATTGGTTGCTGCCTCAATTGCAGGTTTGGCGCTTAACCTCAATGCTGCTTATCCTTCAGTGAAAACAATTCAGGTTTTGGCCGAAGGCAGCTTATTCTGGAGCAAAGTAAAATACAACGACATTGCTTATGTTGATATTGTAAATGCTGAAGTGAAAGAACTTTTGGCTGCTGCCGGAGTTGATGCAACAGTTACCGTTTCGCGTATTGAAAATGCCAATTTAATTGGTGCTGCGATGTCGGTTTTGGCTTAAAGCTTTAGCTAAGAGTGCCATCCGATGGCTACTTTAAAGATATTCTGCTGAGCGGGTGATTCGAAGTCATCCGCTCAGTTTGTTTTTAAATAGTTTACTATTCTTTCCATCCGTTTCCATCTTTCCTGTTTTTTTATTGTCTCTGTTATCAGCAAATACAACTCAAATACATAAAACAACAACTCAACACACGTGGGCAACGGTTCGTTTTTCGCGGCTTGATGCAGTTGTATTTTGTGATTTGCTTTGCTGAAACAATTATTCAGAAAACAAAAAACAGGAAAGCCATGATTATTCTATTGATTCTATTGCTGCATCATTTAGGTAACGGACACGCTAATCGTGATGCAAAAACCGAAGTAGCCGCATTGCCGGTTGAAACTGTATTTGATTTAAGAAAAAACACCGACGCAGAGCCTGCCATCAGGTATGCAACTCTTTCTGCTGAAACAACTGTCGAAGCCAGTTCGTGGGAACTTCGCAAACACGACGACGATGTGTTTATTTACCAGCGCTGGGTTGAAGCCGAGCCAGGTCGCAAAGCCCGCGAGTTATACGCCGAGATTCGGGTTAAATCGACTCCTGAACAGCTGGCGCAAATCATCCGAAACGAAAAATATGGCACCGAATGGCTCTCGATGGCCGACGAGTACAAGGTTTTGAACCAGAATTCAGATTCGGAATGGTATGCTTATTCGCGCTTCAATTTTCTGCCTGCCTTGCGCTTCGATTTGGTTACGCGAAATGAAATGACTGTCAATTCAGCCGAACATTCAGTAATTATTGGCATTTCGGGCCAGCCCAATTATTTGCCTGAAAATAAAAAGTACCGCCGGTTGTCGCATTTTGAAGGGAAATGGGAATTTGTCTCAACCGACGGCACACATTGCCTCATGCGCTATTACATGTTCTCGAAAACAAAGCCGTTTTTGCCCCGTTGGATAACCGATCCGTTTGTGTTCGGCGAAATGGAAAACTGCGTTTCGAACGTCAAAGAAATAGCTGAAAGGTTATGAAATTCAGGAAGATTAAACCAGTCATCGCCGGTAAACTCCATTCGTTTAAACGTATCGGGAAAATGGACGGCGACCCGCACCAAATTGCTAGCGGCTATTCACTCGGAATTTTTATCGGGATGATGCCTTTGGTTGGTGTAAAAGCTTTTATGGCTGTTGGAATCGCGTCGTTGCTCAAATGGAATAAACTGGCTGCCGGGATTGGCGTTTTCAACATAAACCCGCTAACGGCGCCATTTATTTTTGGATTGAATTACCTGGTTGGTCGCCAGGTAACGGGTTGCAGCCATTCGTTCAATTTCTCAACCGATTTCACACTTCAATTTTTCAGGAATTTATTTGCCAATGGAACCGAAATATTGCTGACACTCGCTGTTGGTGGTGTTTTGCTGGGTATTCCGTTCGCATTTGCGGCCTATCATGCAAGTTTCTTTATCGTTAATAAATACAGAAAACAAGATTAGCAATGAAACCAAAAAACAAGTTATTTACGTTGATAACCGGCGCCAGCAGCGGGCTTGGCAAAGAACTGGCCATGGAGTGTGCGCGCCGGAAAATGAATCTGATCCTCGTTTCGCTTCCGGGAGAAAACCTGCCGGAGCTTTGTTTATCGATTGCCGAAAAGTACGAGGTTGCTGCCTGTCCATACGAAACCGATCTGACCAACAAGGAAGAAGTTGAAAAGCTTGCCGCATGGGTTATTGCCAATTTTTCGGTGAATGTGCTCATCAACAATGCCGGTGCTGGCGGAACTCGTTTGCTCGAAACTACGCCAACCGAATACATCGACAGGCTGATTCAACTTAATATCCGGGCCACTTCGCTGTTGGTTCGTTTACTCATTCCTGAATTGAAAATGCACCGGAAAGCGTATATTCTGAATGTGTCGAGCATGGCCGCTTTTTCGCCGCTTCCGTTCAAAACGGTTTACCCTGCATCCAAAGCTTTTGTCTATCATTTCACCAGAGGTTTAAAGGCCGAATTAAAGAATACGAATATAAAAGTGAGTGTGGTTAATCCGGGCCCAATTATGACCAATCCTGATGTGGTGGCCCGCATACAAAAACAAGGCGCTTTAGCCCGTTTGGCCCTGATTTCGGCTCCTGCCATAGCCCGCATTTCCATTGCCAAACTTATTCGCGGACAAGCTGTGATTATACCAGGTTATCTGAACCGTGTCAACGTTGTGCTTATGGGCCTGATTCCTTCGGGAATTAAGTTATCGCTCAGTACACGCATCATTCAGCGTGAACTATAGTCGTATTTACCTAAAAATTAGCTAGTTCAATGAAAGTTTTAGTTACCGGGGCAAACGGATTGTTGGCCAGCAACCTGGTTCGGGAATTGCTCCATTCGGGATACGAGGTGCGCGGAATGGTGCGTGAAAACAGCAATTTACTTTCGCTGAAGCAACTTGAAATAGAGTTGTTCAATGGCGAGATAACCAATCCTGCCGATGTGCGCAAAGCTTTTGCAGGGTGCGAAGTAGTGGTTCACGCGGCGGCTAATACCAGTCAGTGGCCAACCCATTACGAAGCTTATAAGCGAACGAATGTGGATGCAACCCAGTTTTTACTTGATGAAGCTGTTCGCCGCAACATCGAAAAGTTCATTTTTGTGAGTTCGGCCAATGCGTTTGATCCGGGAACAAAGGAAAAGCCCGGAACAGAGGAATCGCCGTTCAACAAAGACGGAAAGTCGGGCTACATGTTGAGCAAGTATGTGGCGCAAAATTTGGTTTTGGACGAATTTCGGAGAAGCGGTTTGCCTACAGTAGTGGTTAATCCAACCTTTATGCTTGGGAAATACGATGCCAAGCCAAGTTCAGGGCAAATTATCCTGATGGCTCACGGGAAAAACCTGATGGGCTGTCCGCCCGGAGGTAAAAACTTTGTGCATGTTGCTGATGTTGCCCGTGGAATCGTGAATGCCATCGGGAAAGGGAAGCAAGGCGAATGCTATTTACTGGCGAATGAAAATCTTAGTTACAGCGAATTTTTCGAAAAGTTAAAAATGGTTCAAGGAAAGCCACAAACACTTGTCAAATTGCCTCGCTGGGCGTTAAGCCTGGCTGGGCGAGCGGGCAGCATCTTCGAAAGCGCTTTCGGGAAACCAGCCAAACTGAATGCGATAAATGCCCGGTTGCTTTGCGCCGATAACTACTATTCGCCCGAAAAAGCCGTGCGAGAGTTGGATTTGCCGCAAACTCCAATTGCCCAGGCCATAGAAGATGCCATTGAATGGTTTGAACAGTACGGGTATATGTCGTAAGTGATTCAAAATTTTTACCTTCGTTTAATTTATTTCAACCTGAAATTATGGGTTATTACATTGATTTGGAGAAGATTTCCATCGGGGAGTATCGGGATAGGCTCGAATCGGCTTATCTGCCTCCAAGCAGAATGATACTCAAGGAAAAGCTGGACGAACGGTTTAGCCTTTTAAATGATATGGGCATCCGAAACGTGAAAGAGTTGTTGCAACTACTCCGGGAAAAAGACAAGTATGCGGAGTTGCAAAAAAACACTTGTTTTGGCGGAGAGTACCTGACCATTTTGCTTCGTGAATTGAACAGTCTGTTGCCAAAGCCAAATAAAGTTGGAGATTTTCCGGGCATTTCGAACAATACTGTGCTGGCATTGGAAAAGATGGGTATTAAAGATACCCTGAAGCTTTTTAACAAAGTATTAACTCCTGAAAGTAGGGCCAAACTTGCACTGTTAGCCGGAATTCCAGCATCCGAAGTTCTGAAATTGGCAAAGCTCACCGATTTGTCGAGAATAAAATGGGTTGGTGTTAGCTTTGCCTACATGTTGTGTGAGGCTGGTTTTGACTCAGTTGAAAAATTAGCGGATGCGGATCCAGTCTGGTTGCACGAAAAGATCAATCAAGTAAACAAAGAGAATGGTTTTTACCGGGGGCAAATAGGGCTGAATGACATGAGAATAGTTGTGGAAACAGCCAAAGAGGTTCCGGTTCAAATAAAATTCTAAAAGATGAAACCTGCGACCCGGATCAATGAAACGATCCTGAAATACTTGTCTATTTTTTTGATCCTGAACGGTGTGCATTACTTGTACAAGTTCTATGATCGCTCGTTTTCCAGTCTGTGGCAATACAATCTTCGCGGAATTTTTTTCCATTTGTTTTTTCTCGCTTTTGGCTGGGTCGTATGGGAAATCGGGATTTGGATGACCTCGCACATTAATCACCTTATCAGGAACCGATTGAAGCAAACACTGCGTTTTGTAATTCTTGGAGCGGTACTCTTGCTTTATTGCATAGGTTTTACTGCCTTGTATGGCGAGTTGTACTACAACTTGTTTTTCGTGTTTCCTCAAAAAGAAGAGCTATGGGCCGACTATTCTGTTCTCGATCGCGACCTGACGGTTATGATGGTCGTTATTTCGCTTATCATCATCGGGTTCCATTCGTTTATCTATTATTTCAGAAATTGGCAGGATGCGGAAGTGACCGCCGAGCGCTTGCAAAAGGAAAACATCCGGGCGCAGTTCGAGGCGCTGAAACACCAGATTGAGCCGCATTTCTTCTTCAACAGCCTGAGTGTTCTGACTTCGCTGGTACACAAGGATGCCGATTTGGCCACGCAATACATCGCGCAACTTTCGAAAATTTACCGCTATGTGCTTGAAATTAAGGATGAAACAGTAGTGCCGCTGTTTCAGGAGCTTGATTTTTTAAATGCCTATATTTTCCTGATGACTGTTCGGCACAACGACAGCATCAGCTTTAAAATTGAATTGAGCGACGATACGAAGAAATACACCTTTGTACCCAAAAGTTCGCTGCAAATGCTGGCCGAAAATGCGGTGAAACACAACCGCTTTTCGAAAGAAAATCCTTTATTGGTGCGCATTACCGAAGAAGACGATTTTTTGAGAGTGGTAAATAACTTAAATCGCCGTGAACTGATTGAAGGTTCGTCGGGAATTGGGCTTGAAAATATAAAACGACGCTACGAATTGATTTCGGAAAAGGGAATTGAAATAGAAGAAAACTCGTTTACTTTTTGTGTGAAACTGCCAAAACTGAAAAAAAGTGAGCTTAAAAGTATTGATATTTGAGGATGAAAGCCTTTCGGCTGAACACCTTGTAAAATTGATCGCCAGATATGATTCGTCGATAGAGCTGCTTGGTATCATTGAGTCAATTAAGCAAGGGATCGATTGGTTTTCCAGGAATCAATACCCCGATTTGCTGGTGATGGATATCCAGCTTTCCGATGGCTCGTGTTTCGAACTATTTAAACAGGTAAAACTTGAAATTCCGGTCATTTTCACCACTGCCTATAATGAGTATGCTATCCAGGCTTTTAAAGTAAACAGCATCGATTATCTGCTGAAACCAATTGATTTCCAGGATTTGAAGCTTGCGTTCGAAAAATTCAGAAGGCAGCAAAAAATACAATTACCGAACACTGAATTGCTGTTCGAACAGATTTATAACAAGTTGTTGCAGCCAACGCCGTATAAAAAACACCTGTTGGTTAAGGTAGGCGAACAACTGAAGCAGGTTCAGGTGGACGATATCGCTTATTTTTTGTTCGACGATGGATTGAGCTGGGCCGTGACTTTCGCGAAAAACCGCTTACCGGTTGATTATACGCTCGACGAGCTTGAGCAAATGATGAATCCCAAAGCTTTTTTCAGGATTAACCGGAAGTTCATCGTTAATCCTGATTCGATTGAAAAAATACACACTTATTTTAACAACCGCCTGAAGCTGCAACTTCGGCCCGATCCCGAAACCGAAGTGCTGGTTAGCCGCGAGCGTGTTGCCGATTTTAAAAACTGGCTGAATAGTTGAGTTGTACGCAACTGTTTTTCGTGATTTTGCGTCTTTCCTGAAAAACCGTGGAAAAATGAGAACAGTAATATTGAGCCTTTTTATTTGCACGTTGAGCATATTGTCGTGTAAAAAAGACAATGTTTCGGGTACCGGTAGCCTTTACCATACCTGGGAAGCGAAAACGTTCATGTCAATCGAATCGGTTGCTTATCCGAAAACTGAGGGGAAGAAAATACTGCTGACGTTTAATCTTTCAGGAAATGTGGGTTTAAATCTCGATGTGAATGGGTGTGGAAGTAACTTTGTAATCAGTAAGCCCCGACAAATAAAGATTGAGCCATTCCTTTGTACTGAGATATGTTGCGATAGCAAATTCTCCGATAAACTTCGGTCTATGCTCCCTCAGGTTACTTCTTACGAAATCGTAAAAAATACGCTCAGGTTGAATGTTCCCCGATGGGGTTACATCGAACTGGAAATGGCTGATTAAGTGAGTTCGGACGCCGTTTCCTTTGACGGGTTAAATTCCTTCTCCCAAATAGCCACAACAACAGCAGCCAGGCAATTACCAATTACGTTTACCGAAGTACGTGCCATGTCCATCAGTTCGTCGATGCCCAGAATGATGTAAATGGGCCAGGTTGGCAGCCCGAAGCTGCTGGCCGTAGCCATCAGAATAACGAGCGAAGCCCTGGGAACTCCGGCAACACCTTTGCTGGTGAGCATGAGGGTAAAAACGATCAGCAATTGTTTTTCGAATGAAAGGTGAATACCGCTTATTTGCGCTACAAAAACAGTGGCCAGCGAAAGATAAAGCGTGGTTCCGTCGAGGTTGAAACTATACCCGGTTGGCATTACGAAAGCCACTATTTTTCGCGGGACACCAAATTCTTCGAGCCGTTCCATGGCAACTGGTAAAGCCGACTCCGAACTGGTTGTAGCAAAAGCAATGGCCACCGGCTCCGAAATGGTTTTGATGAACCGTCGGACCGGAATTTTCAGGAACAAGGCAATAGGCAGCAAAACCCCAACCAGGAAAACGGTGAGCGAAACATATAACGTAGCCAGCAGTTTAAACAGGTTGACGAATATCTCAAGCCCCATGTGCCCAATGCTGTACGCAATAGCCGCAAAAACGGCGAATGGCGCAAAGTACATGATAATAGATGTGAATTTAAACATGGTTTCGGCCAGCGCTTCAGTAAACCCAATCATGGGACGCTTGAATTTATCCTTAAGCATGGCTACCGCGATACCAAAAAGAACACTGAAAATTACAATTTGCAATACTTGTCCTTCGTAAATGGCTTTGGCTATGTTTTCAGGAAATACGTGCAGAATAACATCGGTACCTTTTAGTACCGGGACATTGGTGAGTTCGGCGTGCGACATATTCGGCGGTACGTTAACGCCAACTCCGGCCTTGCTTATATTTATCGCGATAAGCCCAATTACCAGTGCAATGGTCGAAACGACTTCGAAATATAACAGCGATTTCCAACCCATCCGGCCAACCTGCTTCAGATCGGAGTGACCGGCAATTCCGACAACAATGGTGGCAAAAAGCAGTGGCGCAATGATCGTTTTTATCAGCCTGAGAAATATCTGGCTGACGACATTCATGTTAACTGCAATTGAAGAAAAATCGTGGCCAAATTCGGCTCCCAGAATCATACTGACCAAAATCCAGGTGGTCAGCGAGCGTTTTTGTACGGCGTAACCAATCAGGATTGCCAGAAAAGACCATCGGGTAACAACCAAAAGTGCTTCGTTAACGGCAATCAACTGATACTGATTAAGCACTGTTAAAAGTGCAACAACAAAGAGCAGTGCCAACATGGTTAAAAAGTACTTTGGCGATACTTTGTTTTTACTTTTTGGGGGTAATGGGCTTTTGGGTATGGCGTTTTGGTGTATCAATGCCTTTGTTGTTAAGGTTATTTTTACAAAAGTAGAAAAATGATGTTAAAAGTAAATGATATCTGAAAGGACACAGCGAATGTATTAGAAATAAACCGGGGGGCCTGAAAATTGCCGGTTCAAATGGTTATGTTTGCCTTCTAATTTTTGTAAATACCGGCTTTACTTTGCGCCGCGGAGTCAGTTTTAAAATCCATAACAAACTGAACAACACCAAAATAATCTTCTATTCCTCGCTTTATTTTGTTGGTTTTCAGGTAAACATCGTTCACTTTCCCGGCAACTTTGTCAATTTTCTCATTTCTCATGCGTTCCCAGTGTTGCTGAACGGTGCGAATGTCGGCTATTACCGGTTTGTCAATTTTTTGGATTAGCTCTTTAAAATTGTGTAGCTGTTTGGCCTGAGAAAGAAAATAGGTTAGGGTATTGATGTTTCCGCTGTATTTCAGGTGTTTCGATTGACTTTGCGAACAAACCAGCCAACTGAAAAAATTGGCTTCGGCTTCGCTGGTGATGCCAAACTGGTGAGCCGACTCGTGCGCCAGAACCTGCGGATATTCAATCATCAACAGGTTGTTGTTTAAATGAACTTCGCCGAAAAAAGGTCCGTAATAGCCTGCAATCGATGCTTTTGCAAAAAATGAACTTAACGTAATGGGTTTTGCAACGCGAACTCCCTGCGGATATTTCAGTTTAAGAAATGAGGCTAGTTTTTGATACGATGCTTCAACTTCACGGGCGATTTCAGGCTTCGAAATGCCATCGAACGAACAATAAGACGCATTGGTTTCGTCGATAAGCTGTTCCAAAACCGTTACAAACTGAACCGAATCGGGTGGGGCATGAGCAATTGACAGGCGATTATTAACATTTTCCCTGTAATAATTGAACCCCCAAAGCCAGTAAAATAAAATATAGCAAATTGCCAGTGTTTGAAAAAAAAACATCAGAAACTTCGAGAATTTAATTCGCCGAGCAATTGCTAATGTGATGATTGTCAGTAAAAAGATAATTAACAGAGCGTAAAAAGCGTCATCCAGGGAGATTGAGATCCATTGGTTAACGAACGACAGAAACGATGCAATAAGCGGAAATAATGTTTGAGAATATGCGACTTCAGTAATTTGAGGATGTCGGGCAAGTAATTCAACCAATCCAAACGTAAGCAAGGCCAGCCAGAATGGAAGCGTTTTCCGGCTAAAAATAAAAGCTTTGAATTTTCCTTTGGTCATTTACAAAATTTTCAATTCGCTATTATGTACTTTTCCACCAAAATACATCGGTTTTTTTATCTAATTTGCAGACTTCAAATTTGCCTGGAATGAATGTGTTTTTGCTAAAATACGAAAGAAATGCGGTGCGAATAACCTCGTTGCTGTTCTTTTTTTTAATGTCTTTCCATTGTTTTGGGCAAATGGTTGAAATTGACGCCGATAGTATCGGTCGCTCACTCTTGTTTCGTTCTCATTTACTGATACAACCCAGGCAACTCTCTTCGGAGTTGGCCGATTCATTGGCGCAAAACCAGATTCCCCTGGCCATAACAATATCGGAGGAGGAGTCGCCGGACAAACTGAAAGCCCGATTTCCCGGACTACCTGAAAACTGCATTTTTGTTTCGGATAAGAAACCTGAAGCGGTAAAAAAAGAACTTCCCGGCAGCATTTGTATCAGTAGCAATTTGATTGAGAAATGGGGGAGCGGAACTCAATTAACCTATTTGTGGCTCGAGGCTTTGCCCGATTCGATGTGGAATCTTCGGTCGCTGGTGCGTATCTGGGGGCGCGAAGGTCGTCAGCCGGTATTTTTATCGGCAACAGGCGGCAACGAAATGCGCATTGCCAGGCTGGTTAAACAGTTAAATAAGCAGCAGAAAATATTTGGTGTTGTACGCAATGGCAACCGTTTACTGCCCAGCGTTTCGTGGAAAGATTTTCCTGAAAGGAATACCAGCGGCTATTTTAGTTTCCCGGTTGATGAATCGAAAAACACAGCATTTGCTCCATACAAACCTGGATTCAGGTTCTCGCCTGACATTATTATTCCTTCGCCCGAAAATGTATCTAATTTGAAGGTATTCAATGCCTTACCTCTTGATCGCGATTTTGGACTAACTGATGTATTCAGTTTTTCAGGCGAGGTAAAAAATACGGTGCGCAACAACGACGATGAAATTACGCTTTATGGTATAGGCTTTGGGCACGATTCGCAGAAAGGTAAATGTGCCATTTTCTCCGGAAAGGCGTACCTCGATGGCGGGTTAAAGAGCCGGATGTCGCTTCAGCCTAATTTTACGGTTACGGCGTGGATCAACCCAACCGAATTGGGCAAGAATAATTGCATCTTAGGCAAAGGGAAGAATTTTGTATGGAAAATTCACCAGGGGCAGCTAACCTTTACAGTTCAGGGAGTAAGAGATTATTGCTCGCTAAAGACCTTGATTCCGGTGAATCAATGGTCGTTTGTATGCCTGGTACACTCAAGCGCCGAAAATTTGGTTCGGTTTTACCTGAATGGTGTTTTGACCGACGAAATCAACTTGCTTACACCATATACCGCTTCGGATTATACGGTGCTGATAGGCAGTAATTTGTGGGAGGAGTTTTTTAAAGGCTACATGTCGGAAATAAAAATCTGGGAACGTGAACTGAATGATGATGAAATTTTTGCCGAGTATAACCGGGATCATTTTAGCGGTTACCGGCTGCTGATAATTTTAGCGGCAGTAGTTGGGCTGGTAGTTATTTTGGGCCTGTTTCTATGGTTTTGGGGAGCCCGGAAAAGGAGAAAACCCGTTGGGGCCGAGCCTGTCAAATTCGAGAAGCCGGTTGATTTAAAATCGTCTGAATTTTCAGTAAATCAGGTTCTTTGCTTTGGTGGATTAATGATAGCTGGTCCCGATGGTTTGGATGTTGCAAAAAAAATGTCACCAAAAATCAAACATCTTTTTGTTTTAATTCTGCTTCATAGTTTCGGCGGGAAAAAAGGGATAAGTTCCAGGGAAATGTCGGATTTACTTTGGCCGGGAATGAGTACCCAGAATACTAAAAATATAAGAGGCACCAACATACAAAACCTGAAGGCTGTATTAACGCCATGTACTGGTATAAAGCTGGTTTTTCAGGATAAATTATGGTTCTTTGAACTCTCGGACGATTATTTCATCGATTATGCTTTTGTTCAGAATTGGTTGGACGAAGAACGTTACTACGACCTTGAAAAATTGGTAACCCGATTGCCTATCCTGACCTCGATCCTGAAACGAGGGCCTTTGTTTCAGCAACTTGGCGAATCGTGGCTCGATTCGTATATCAATCAAATGAGTACACGGATCATCGAATATGGCGAATCGTTGTTTTCGGTTCTCCAGGAAGGGACGCATGATTCGTTGTTGCTTGATATTTCAGAAGTGATAAGTGTGAACGATCCGCTAAACGAGCCGGCATTGCGGAAAAGAATAAGTATTTTGACCAAACAGGGTAAGCTGGGACTGGCTCACACGGTTTTCGATAACTTTGGGAAACTATATTACGAGCTTTACCAGGAAAAATATACCGGAGGCTTCAAAAGTGCCAGTGATTTATCGGCCCAGGTATCTTAAACGAATGATAATTTCATTTTTCAGGACGAAACACAGCGTCGTCAGGACATGCAAAAGCCCTGCGAAACATGTTCTACAGGGCTTTCTGCATAATTTTCAAAACCAAATTATTTCACCAGCTTGGCATCTTCCATAATTACTTCGTAGGCATAGCCGTAGCCAAAATCTTTGTTCAGTGTAATTGTTCCTTCAAAAGTCACGATGTCGTCAACAGCTACTTTGTCGGGTGTGGTGATGGTCAAATCGAAATGGTCGCCATCTTTGGTGCCATCCTGAATATGCACCCAGTTTTTACCCATTACTTCGTCGTTTACCTTCACAACCTGGCCTTTCATCTTTATTTTTTTGCCCGAATAGTCGGCTTTGCTGGCATACAGCTTGGCAATGGTCAATCCGGCTTCGGCAGGTGCTACCGAAATTCCGGCTTTTTCAGTCACCGAAACTTTGCCCATCGTATTTCCGTGCGGGTTTTGCATCGCCGAGCCCGAACCAGCCGGTTGTGCACTTATATCCTGAACAAAATAAATGGTTTCAAAATCTTTATTCAGTTCTTTACTGTGGAAGTTTTTCATTTCCAACCCTTCGCCATAATAATACGTTTGCCCGGGAGCAGCTTCCATGCGGGTAACGGCGATCCAGTTCTCTGCGCCATTTTCGGCAACCTTCAGGTAAGTATATTGGCTCGACTGAATCACTTCGGTAACTTTCACCTGGTGCATTCCGGCAGGAACCGCCTGCGCCTGGCTTTGTGCCGTTGGAACCTTGTTCTTTTTTACACAACCGGTAAATGCAACCAGAAGGATAAGAATAAACGCTAATGATCTCATGTTTTGTTATTTTTTATAGTTTCTAATTTTTGTTCGTTTAAAAATTGCTGAATGCAAAATCGTTAGAAATCAAACAACACTCTGCCCTTTTGGTTGTAATTTTAGCTGATTTTTCCGTCGCTTTCGCCTGTTTCTGACAAAAATCAACTGTCGTCATCAATAAATGCGTTTGCCGTTCGCGCTGGCCTGAATCAGTTTTTCGAGCCTCGAAAAGCGTGTGGCTTCCTGTTTCGCATCCATCACGTAATACATGGCCGTTCGTTTATACGATTGTGAGAGATTCGAGAAAAACTCCCAGGCTATAGCATTTTCGCGAAACCGGGCTTCCAGGTCGGGCGAAAATTGCTCGGGCTTGTTTTCGTAACTGTACAGGCGTGAGCGTGATTCAGACCGTTTTTCCCAGGCAAGCAGTCCGGCTGGCTGCATTCTTCCCTGTTGAATCAAAGCCTCAACCTTTTTTATGTTCACCTCGCTCCAAACACTTTTCGGATTGCGCGGTGTGAACCGGATGCAGTAGCTTTCATCGTCCACTGATTTTCTGATGCCGTCAATCCAGCCAAAGCACAATGCTTCGTCAACCGAGTCGGACCAGTTCATGCTTGGCTTGCCTGTAGCCACTTTGTAATAACCAACAATTAACTCTTTTTCGGTTTGGTGGTTGTCTTCCAACCAGCGTCTAAATTCCTCGGTGTTTTTGAAAAATATCAGTGTTGCCATGCCTGTTTGTTTATTCAGTTAACCGTCGAAAATCGAGGTCGTGAAAATCATAGCTAAAGTCGGTTAGCGGCGAAATAGCTTTCATTGTAAAACCCTTGGCTTTCCCCTGGGTATCCAGCGTAAACGAAACAAAAGCGTCGGCCTTCATCCGGCGCAGAGTCCATTTCACCACAAAAGTATTGCCCTTGTAAAAACTCATCGGGCCATTCAGCTTGGGCGACTTTTCTGCCTGAAACCACAGCTTCCCGTTTCGTTCGGTGATCGAAACTTTCCCCAGCCAGTTGTCGGTATAAGTTCCGGCGTAGCTTTTTAGTTCGGGTTGCACTCCCGAAGCAACAACTTTATCGATTTCGGCATTCATTTTTGCTGTGGCCTCTTCATCTTCTTTCTGCGATTTGGCCATCAAGGTATCCAATTTCACCACCCAGTCTTCGGACTGAACCTTTAGGTACGAATCTTTGATGGTATTCGAAATCGCCGAAAATGCCGCTCCAACTTCCTGATTGGTAAGCACAACTATTCCGAGTTTAAGTTCAGGCAAAAGAGTAACCTGTGTCACCATTCCTTCCAGTCCACCGGTATGCGCCACCTGTTTGGTACCAGCAATATCGTTTAAGCGCCAGCCAAGACCGTAAGCGTTGAAATGGCTGTTGTACTTATCTTTTCCAACATTCATATTCGTTTGCGGGCTCCACATTTCGCGCTGCGTGGCTTCGCTAAAAAGTTGTTTCTCAAGATTGACGCCATATTTACCACCATTAAGTTGACACATTACCCATTTGCTCAGGTCGGAAATGCTCGAATAAATACCGCCCGCCGAGCATTGCCCGATTCGCATTTCGCTATGCCCGGTTTCCTGAAGTTTGCCGTCCACCTCGCTGTGCCCAACTATTGCATTGGTTTTATCTTTTAGCCTGGAGTATTGAGCTGCCGAGCGATTCATCCCCAGTGGCTTCATTATTCGTTCCTCGACAAAACTTTCCCAGCTCATTCCTGAAACACGGGTTACCACTTCTCCGGCTACCATATAAAGCAAATTGTCGTAATCATATTTTGTTCGGAATGGTGAAACCTGCTTCAGGAAACGGAGGTTATAAATGATTTCGCTGATGGTGAAATTTGCCGAGTCGGGCCAAATCATCAAATCGCCTGCACCCAGTCCCAGGCCGCTTCGGTGGGTGAGCAAATCGCGGATGGTAAAATCTTCGGTGACATACGAGTTGTACAACCTGAATTCAGGAATGTATTTAATCACTTTATCGTCCCACGACAGCTTTTTTTCGTCAACCAAAATAGCCAGCGTTGCAGCAGTAAACGCTTTGCTGTTCGAAGCAATCCCGAACAGGGTATTTTCGTCAACCGGTTTTCCGGTTTTTAGGGAGCTTACACCGTAGCCTTTCGAATGCACAACCGCACCGTCTTTTACTACCAAAGCCGCGATGCCCGGTACATGAAAGGTTTTCATGGTCCGTTCAACCAGTTTGTCGATTTCAGGAGAAGTTATGGGTTGAGAAAGGACTGCAACGGTCAGCAAAACAGAAATAAAGAGTAAAACGTATTTTTTCATGTCGAATAATTTGGGATATGGCAATTTACGAAAAAGGACAGAAATAAAAAGCCTCCCGCATTTCGTTGCAGGAGGCTCAAATCTATCAAATTTACTTAGTTTGGGTTTCAGGAAAAAGTGTTCAGTGATCAGTCGCAGTAAACAGAAACTGAATACTGAGACTGATCACTGAGACTGAAAACTGCGACTTTCTATAGTTCTTTTATCCGGATATTTCTGAATTTCAAGTCGGAACCGTGACCAAGGAACCCGATATAGCCGGTGTGACGCTGCAATCCCGGATGACTTTTGTGGTCGGCGGTACCGTTTTTGCTGGCTTCGGCCATGTTGCCGTCAACAATCACAGTTCCGTTCAGGGTAACTTTAATGTCGTCGCCTTTCACCCAGATTTCTTCGGTATTCCATTCTCCCACAGGTTTCAGGAATTCGCGTTTGGCCGGGATCACGCCATAAACCGAACCGTGATACTGGTAAGGCTGAAGGTTTTTATAAATATCGGCAGTGTTGTCGAGTACCTGAATTTCCTTGCCCACATAAGCAGCATCGCCTTCGAGCGGTGCATGTATTCCAACGCCGTTGTTTGCTCCGGGCGTTAGCTGGAATTCAAGTCTCAATGCAAAATCAGAATACTCTTTCCCGGTATAAATATTTCCGTGTCCGCCTTCTTTCGGGCTAACCACAATCATTCCGTCTTCGGCCGTGTAGTCAATTTTGTCGCCCTGCCAGTTGTCGAGGTTTTTCCCGTTGAACAGCAATTGGAAACCTTCGGCTTTTTCCTGATCGCTCAGTTGTGCTTCTTCGGTATTCAACTCTTTCACGAAAATATTGCGGAAGGCCAGATCGGTTCCGTGAGCCTGCAATTCAATGGCATCCTGTGCAAAAATTGGCAGGTTGCGGTCCCAGTAATTTTCCATCACTACGTTGTTAACCACCAAAACGCCGTTGAGGTAAACGGTTACGCGGTCGCCAACCATCTTGATGCGGAATGTATTCCAGTCGCCAATGGCATTGTCGGCCAAAACGAGCGGTTTACTTATGTTTTTCTGGTTGTTGTACAATCCGCCTGAACCTACCTGGGCGCCTACATCAACGCGCGAAGTGTCCCAAATCTGAACCTGTGGCGTACCGCGCAGGTAAATACCGCTATCGCCGTTTTTGCTGATTCTCCAGTCAACAACCATTTCAAAATCGCCGTACTGTTTCACGGTACACAGGTTGTCGCCGTTGCCGTTAAACACAATACAACCATCTTTTACCGACCAGTTGTTCAGCATTTTTGCATCGGCAAGCTTTTGTTCTTTAGCCATTTCTTCCGGTTTCATTTTGGCGCGAAGGATTGGATTCTTCACCAAACCGTGCCAACCACTGAGGTCTTTTCCGTTGAAAATGCTCACAAAACCTTTTTCCTTCGGCATTTTTTCGAGGTATTCGCGAACATCAATTATGTCGTATTGACTGTCTTCTCCGCTCATCTTGCTCATCACTTTTTTCAAAACATCGGCTACAAATTCGCCGGTCAGGCCATTTTTCTTTCCTGAAGAAGGTAACGCAAGTCCTTTGGCTGTTGAGGCAGCAACGCCGCTCAACTCAGGATCGTCGAGATAGCTGGAAACAAACACCAGCGCAAGGAATGTTTTAATCGTGCGTGTAGCCTGGATAACGGCTTTCTTTTCGTCAACCGAGTTGCATTCGGGCATCAGTTTTTCAATCATCAGCAATTTCTGATCGTCAGGCAGGCTCGATCCCAAAGTAATTCGGATGTACGATCTCAGGGCGTCGGTACGGAATTGCTTCATGTCGGGATTGGCAAAAACTGCAAACAAATGCGGTGCAGCTTTGGCGTCGGTCCAGTTCGAGAGCGAAACAAAAGCAGCTTCGCGTTCCGAAGCGCTTCCGCTTTTCAACAGGTTAGCAACTGTTTTCAGAGCTTTTGAATCATTCAGCGACGACAAAATCGGGATGAATTTTTCGGTTTGTCCGCCTTTCTGAATTTCGTCGAGTACCAGTTTCGTATCGGGTTTGGTTGCTCCTGAATACAGGGCAATCAATGCACGTTGTATGTTTTCGATAGCCGTTTTATCCGACGATTTTTTCAAGGCGTCAATCAAAACCGGAGCATTTTCGGCTTTGGCAACAGTGGCCAGCGTTGCAAGAGCAGCTCCTTTTATTTCGGCATTGCCCGATTCTGCAAATTTCATCATCGAGTCAAACGTTTCGGTTGCGCGGCGTGCGCCCAAAACATGAATCAGCGCCACTTTTGCAGCATCGCTTGCTGAAGCTAACTGAGCCGAAACTAAACCGGTTTCTTTGGCTGAAGTTGTATTTAGCAATGCGGCTTCAATTTCAGCAAACTCGGCGGCATCTTTGGCTTTTTTCAGTTGGTCGAGCAAAGTTGGAACTGCTTTCGCTTTTTGGTTGTGTGCCAGCGAGCGAATGGCTTCGGCGCGAACTTCCTGGTTTTCCGAGTTCAGGGCTGGTAAAATAGCGTTTGTCAAAACTTCAGGTTCTGATTGGCCGGCAAGGAAATGAATAATTTCAGCCTGAGTTTCGGCTGGCGCTTTTTTAAGGGCAGCAATCCACGAAGCCACATTGGCTGGTGTTAATTGTTTGGCTGCATTCAAAAGCACTGCATTTCTGTAAACTTTGTTTTTATTCTGAATTTCTTTCAGGAACAAACCATTATTGCCAAAACCTGGAATAGCCAAAGCCGACGAGCGATAAACCAATTGATTGTCGGCAGTGCAGTTTTTCAGCACTGTTGCTCCAATCTGGCTGGCCAGTTTTGTTTCGCCCAGTTGGGATAAACGGGTAGCATACTGAAGGTAGGCAACCATCGTTTCGGCATAATCATATTGATATTTTGCTGTTTTTGCAGCGGCATCGAATGTGGCAAATGAAGCTTTTCCGCCAATTTCAGCCAGCGATGCGTACACATGTTTCAGCAATGCAACTTTAGCTGATTTGGTTAGTTCAATCAGGAAGCTTTCGGCAGGCTGATATTTCATCATACCCAGCTCTTTGACCATCGAGAGCAATTGCTGGTCTTTTTTATCCTGAGCGGCTTTCAAAATCTGTTTTGCGGCTTCAGGAGTACCGATGCTGTACAATGCTGCCAGCGCCGGTTCGTACAAATCAGCCGAATTCAGGTATGGTTCCATAGCAGCTACCGTTTCGGCGCCACCACAATATTGCAAACGGCGAATGAAGAATGCTTTCACCTCTTTGTCGGTAGCTTTTTGCAAAGCAGCCAAAATAGAACTTTCAACCAGCTTGCGTTCGGTTTCGCGGTTAGGCGCTCCGGCATATTGCGCCAGACTTTCCAGCGCCATGCGGGCCTGCGTGTCGTTGCCGGTTCCGGGAGGTACAATCATGTCGCAGAATTTGGCAATGCCCTGCGCGCCGGTCGATAGAATTTCGACCATAATTTTCGCAGTATGATCACCGTTTTGTGCCGGGAACTGAGCCAGGGCGTCAGCTACCTTGGTTTCCAGCCTGCGGTTGTCCTGCGCAAACGTAGGAACAGCCACGAACAGTGCCAGAAAAACGATCAGTATTTTTGTTGATATTTTTATCATGTTTCTTGGTTTATTAATTTTTGAAAAAGTTGGAAGTCAGAAGCTCGAAGTCGGAAAACTTTGAACTTGAAACCTGGAACTTTGAACGTTTATATCCTCCACTCGCCGCGCATAGGTTGATTAATCAGCTTGTTGGCTTCCTCGTCGTTTTTGAAGGTCAGCGTTTCCGGATCAAATTCCAGCGTGCGGCCTAAACGCAGGGCGATAACTCCCATGTTTACAATGGTTGCCGAGCGGAATCCGTTTTGTTCATTCAGCGCAAATTTCTGGCGGGTGCGCACCGATTCGCTGAAAGTGACGATTTGTGGAGCAGGCTCAGGTAAGGTGTCAATCAAAGCGTTCAGGTTCGGAATATCCGATTTGAAGCCTTTAAAGATTTTGCCGTTCGGCCCTTCGATGTAAGCTGCATTCTGGTCGCGGTTTTCGCCGTCCAAAATAATCTGGCAGCCATCGGCGTAGGTATAAGTTATTTTCCTCCATGTTCCAATGGCATCGTAATCCTGCTGCGGCGCGTCAACTTCCACTTTTACAGGACTGGTATTGTCTTTTCCGAGGAAATATTGAACAGGGTCGATGTAGTGCTGGCCCATATCGCCCAATCCGCCACCATCGTAATCCCAGTATCCGCGGAAAGTCTGGTGTGTGCGGTGAATGTTGTAAGGCTTATCTGGAGCCGGGCCCAACCACATGTTGTAATCGAGTTCGGCAGGAACAGGCTGCGGGGTGAGGTTTGTTTTTCCTACCCAGTAGAATTTCCAGTCGAAGCCGGTAACCCCACTGATGGTTACTTTCAACGGCCAGCCTAGTACGCCGCTTTCAACTACTTTCTTCAGTGGTTTCACCGGAGTATTCAGTCCGTAGAAATTATCCTTGAAACGGAACCAGGTATTCAACCTGAACATTTTTCCGGTGGCATTGATGGCTTCCATCACACGCTTGCCTTCGCCAATGGTGCGGGTCATTGGTTTTTCGCACCACACATCTTTTCCGGCTTCGGCAGCCATCACCGACATAATTCCATGCCAGTGCGGAGGTGTTGCGATGTGTACAATGTCGATGTCGGGACGAAGCAGCAACTCGCGGAAATCGGCATAGCCTTTTACCGATGGGCCAACTTTGTCGAGTGTACTTTGCAAGTGGTTTTTGTCGGCGTCGCAAATGGCCAGCAAGCGGGTGCCTTCGTAAGTAATGTGGCCTTGTCCCATGCCGCCAACGCCAATAATGGCTTTGGTCAACTGATCGCTTGGCGCCAGAAATCCGTTTCCGCCCAAGACATGCCTCGGAATAATGGTAATTCCGGCAGCAGCTACCAGCGACTTCTTAAGAAAATCGCGGCGATTGTTTGTTTTTTCTGTCATATCAAATGATTTAGTAGTTCCGGGTTTTGAGTGTGAAAAGTTACAGCAAAGAAATGAATTGACGTATAAAATGAGGGGTAATAAATGGGGTAATGCGGGCGGAAAAATTCATGTTTTTCAGTATTTCATCTTTTTTTTGAATGTTTCATCGACTGCCGAGCGGAACAGACTATCAGGAAATGCTGTATTTCGCTGCGATGCCGCACCGTGGCGCTGCACGACTGCACCGTTTTGATGCGATGCCGCAGGTCAGGGCCTCGCTTGAAGTGAACCCTGACTAACCGCTCTGTCGATGATTAAATCCAGTTTCTTTAGGAATTAAATTTTGGAATATCGTTTTTAAACACAAGGCATTTGTCGGCTATGTTTATCATCAAAATCGCTATGATTTCAATTAAAACTCGTATGATCGCCATCAATCGCTCTGTGATTGCCATTAATCGCTCTGTGATTGTCATCAATCGCTCTGTGATTGCCATCAATCGCTGTGTGATTGCCATTAATCGCTCTGTGATTGCCATTAATCGCTCTGTGATTGTCATTAATCGCTGTGTGATTGCCATCAATCGCTGTGTGATAACTATTAAAACCTTTTCGCCCCTCATTGATACCTTTTACGATAAGCATAAATTAATATGGATATTCGTTTCAGCGCCAAAGATGAATAAAGCGAAAGCGGACTGGATCGTTGAGCAGAAAAACAAGTGACAATAGTGTTAAAGAATCTTTTCTGTTTTGACTCCTAATGCAAGTGGAAGAGTTTATCCCGATAGATAGCTATTGGAAAGCCGTGCGAATTTATTTTACTATGTATTTGCCCGAAATTATTTCGAATCGAAATCAATTCAGCATAGAAACAGTTAAAAGCTAAGCAAAATCAGCTGCTTTTAAATTTATTATTAGCTCATGTGAAAAATATTGCATTATTTTAAGCACCCAAAAATCTCTTAAAAATGAACAAATCGACTAACAACCGGGGGTGGATCATCACCTTTGCCGCATTAGGCATAAATCTGATCATGGGCGCGCTGTATTCGTGGGGCGTGATTAAAAAAGCGCTGGTATCCGACTGGCATTGGACCAACACCGACGCCGCTCTTCCGTTCACAGTTTCGGCAGCTGTTTTTGCTTTTACCATGATTTTTGCCGGAAGGGCTCAGGATAAATTCGGGCCACGATTGGTAACCATTTTCGGCGGAATTATGCTCGGTGGTGGGTTAATCCTTTCGGGTTTTGCCAAAGATTTGACCACCATGATCCTCACATTTGGGGTAATCAGCGCCGTTGGCATCGGGTTGGGTTATTCGGCGGCCACACCTTGCGCCATGAAATGGTTCGACTCGTCGAAAAAAGGTTTGATCACCGGGATTGTTGTGGCTGGCGTGGGTTTGTCTCCTGCCTACATGACTCCCATTACCTCTTACCTTTTAGGCCAGTATGGAATTAGCAATACATTCATCATCCTTGGCGCTTTTGCCATTGCGGTGGTAACAATATTATCATTTCTGCTTTCGAATCCGGCTGAACCTATTGCAGCAAAACCTTCGGCAGCCCAAACACAAACGGCGCCCAAAGGAAACGACTATACCTGGCAGGAAGCGTTGGCAACTCCGCAGTTTTACCTGTTGTGGATCATGTATCTCCTGGCAGCTACGGCTGGCCTGATGTTGATTGCCCACTTGCCGAGTATTGCTGCTGTGCAGGCCAACTGGAAAACTGCCGCTGTAATTTTGGTGCCGGTTTTGGCCATATTCAATGCGCTTGGCCGTGTTGGCGCCGGATTTTTGTCCGACAAACTTGGCCGTATCCGTTCCATGATGTTGTTGTTCCTGGTTCAGGCCATCAACATGTTCCTGTTTACATTCTTCACTTCGGTTCCGGTACTGATGATCGGTTCGGCAGTGGCCGGAATTGCCTATGGCGCCGTATTCTCGCTGTTTCCAACCACAACAGCCGAATTCTTCGGAATGAAAAACCTGGGTGTTAACTACGGAATGATCTTTACCGGATGGGGAATTGCCGGAGTTGTTGGCCCAATCCTCGGTGGTATGGTAGCCGACAAAACAGGCTCGTACAGCTGGGGATATATTGTTGCCGGAATTTTCCTGGTAATCGCCACTGTAATGGTTCGCTTCCTGAAGGCTCCCAAAGCAAGAGTTTAATTTATCAATATTGCTTTTTTTTGACCACCCTGACAGCGTTTCGAACCCTCGTCAGGGGTAAATCTATTCGCCCGTCAGCTAAAGCCCCAGACAGCTTGTCTTGGCTTAGCCGAGGGCAAAGGAGATTATCTCATTGTTCAGCGACTCTGCTGTTCAAAAAGCTATCCTTTGCTCCCGGTAGAAACCGGGACAGGCTGTTCGTCTTCAGCGAACGGATACAGCAGATTCCCAATATTTTATCAACAATCACAAATGCAGCATAATGTTTTTGTAATTTTAAAACAAAAATGGCAGACGAAAAACCCATAATCATTCCTATAGATTCTATCGAAAAAGATTTTGAAGATTTTCTTTCTCCGAAATCTAACACTCGAATAATCTTCTCCGGTCCCTTTGGCATTGGCAAAACCTACTTTTTAGATAAGTTTTTCAAAAACAAGAATAAAAAGTACCTTCCAATTTTCTTGAGGCCTGTTAACTACTCGCTCCTGTCAAACGAAGATGTTTTTCGATTAATTAAATACGACATTCTATTCCAGATTATCAAAGACCGACAATTCATTTTTGATGATATTCCTGATTTTACAAAAATGGAATTTACACAATTTTTTGCTTCACAAAATCTATTTCTTCCCCTTGTTAATTTACTCAAAACCCTTCCAAAGATTAAGACCTTAGTAACTGGAGCTGAAGAAATTGAAAAATTAATTAAGAAATATTCTGAAGGACTGAAACAAATAAATAAGAATGAGAAACTAAGTATCTTATCTGAATTCCGAACTGAGGCAGAAACAAATTTTCTTTTAGAATATGATCACGTTTCACAACTCATTGCTGACCAACTTGATGAGCTTGCAAAAGGAAATAGTCTCCAAAAAGTGCTGATTATTGACGATTTAGACCGACTTGACCCAGAACATATCTTCCGATTATTCAATGTTTTCAGTGCACATTTTGATCATGTGAACTATTATCCGAATGGAGAGGAAATCAAGGATAATAAATTCGGATTTGACAAAATCATATTTGTCTGTGATGTAGAAAATATTCGAAAAATATTTAGCCATAAATATGGGGTTGGCGTAGACTTTGGCGGCTACATTGATAAGTTTTATTCAAGCCAGATATACCACTTTAACAAAGACAGGTCAGTTCAAAAATATATCAATGATATTTTCAATTCATACGAAAGCACTTACCCACAAAAAGGCGGGGACCGTAGTTCAATTTTATCCATTGTAAAATTAATATTTCAAGATTTAATAGAGGCAAAATGTGTTAATCACCGAATTATTAAAAACATCACAGAACGCAAGGTTCAATTCAGAGAACCTTATTCTATTTCTTTTTGGCGTCCGTCTTACATTCGAAATTATGAACTTATCTTTATTCAGGTATTAGATTTTTTATATGATATTTTTGGGAAAAATTATAAAGCGCTGCATGAAGCAATAAAGAAAGCATCAGAATTAAAAAAGAGTTCAGCGAATAGGCATATAAATCATCACATAATTCATCTCCTTCCGCTATTATCGTTAAAAAATTTGGAAGAAAATACACAGAACTCATGGAGGCATCCTCAAAATTCAAATTCGATATCTTATCAAATTGAACAAGGAATGGACGGGTTATATTATGCAAAAATTAAGTCGCCAGAGACTTCGTGGATGAATTATCAAAACTACTATTCATTACTCCTTCTAGTGACTGAAAATCTTAAAAATATCGGAGTCTTTGAGTTGGAGCCAGAATAATGATTTCTAACAAATACAAAAGCCGCTCCCCATTCAGGAAAGCGGCTTTTGTATTTTGCGATTCAGCAGGTGACTTCGAGTCACCTGCTGAATAATTGACCCTTTGTTTTTTCTCCCTCCCCTTCGGGGAGGTCGGGAGGGGCTATTCGTGTGCGGCCAGCAACACTTCCAGAATTTTCTTTCCGGCAGCGGCAACGCTGGTTCCCGGGCCGAAAATGGCAACCACACCGGCATCGTACAGATACTGGTAGTCCTGAGCTGGAATAACACCACCGGCAATTACCATGATGTCTTCGCGACCCAGTTTCTTCAGTTCGGCGATAACGGCTGGCACCAACGTTTTGTGTCCGGCAGCCAGTGAAGATACGCCCAATACATGCACGTCGTTTTCAACGGCTTGTTTGGCCGATTCTTCCGGGGTCTGGAACAATGGTCCCATATCCACGTCGAAACCTAAGTCGGCATAACCGGTTGCAACTACTTTGGCACCACGGTCGTGTCCGTCCTGACCCATTTTGGCGATCATGATACGAGGCTGACGACCTTCGAGTTTAGCAAATTTAGCGGCCAATTCCTGCGCTTCCTTGAAGGTGGAATCGTTTTTACTTTCTGCTGAATACACGCCTGAAATAGTTCTGATTACTGCTTTATAACGTCCAACATGTTTTTCGCATGCGTAAGAAATTTCGCCTAATGATGCGCGTTTTTTAGCGGCTTCGATAGCCAGTGCCAACAGGTTGCCTTCGCCGGTTTCAACGGCTTTGCTGAGGGCTTCCAATGCTGCCTGACATTCGCCTTCGTTGCGTTCGGCACGCAATTTATTCAAACGTTCGATCTGCGCCAAACGTACGGCTGTATTGTCGATTTCGAGGATGTCGATCGGGTCTTCTTTTTCCAGACGGTATTTGTTTACCCCGATGATTCCCTGAGCACCGCTGTCGATACGGCCCTGTGTGCGGGCTGCAGCTTCTTCGATGCGCATTTTCGGAACGCCGGTTTCAACCGCTTTCGACATACCACCGAGTTTTTCAACTTCTTCGATCAGCGCCCAGGCTTTGGTGTACAATTCCTGAGTCAGCGATTCAACGTAGTACGAACCTGCCCATGGGTCAACCGCGCGGCAGATTTCAGTTTCCTGCTGAATGTAAAGCTGAGTGTTACGGGCAATACGTGCCGAGAAGTCGGTTGGCAAAGCGATGGCTTCGTCCAACGCGTTGGTGTGCAGCGATTGGGTGTGCCCCAGCGCGGCTGCCATGGCTTCGATAGCGGTACGGCCCACGTTGTTGAATGGATCTTGCTCAGTCAACGACCATCCCGAAGTTTGCGAGTGGGTACGCAATGCCATCGATTTTGGGTTTTTCGGGTTGAACTGCTTCACTAGTTTGGCCCAAATCATACGTGCAGCGCGCATTTTTGCGATTTCCATGAAGTGGTTCATGCCCACAGCCCAGAAGAACGACAAACGTGGTGCGAATGCGTCGATGTCGATGCCTGCTTTTACACCGGTGCGGAGGTATTCCAAACCGTCGGCCAGCGTGTAAGCCATTTCGATGTCGGCAGTTGCACCAGCTTCCTGCATGTGGTAACCCGAGATAGAAATCGAGTTGAATTTTGGCATGTTCTGCGAAGTGAACTCGAAAATATCGGCGATAATCTTCATCGAGAATTCCGGCGGATAGATGTACGTGTTACGCACCATGAATTCTTTCAGGATATCGTTTTGGATGGTTCCGGCCAACTGATCCAATGTAGCGCCTTGTTCCAGAGCAGTTACGATGTAGAAAGCTAATACCGGCAATACAGCACCGTTCATGGTCATCGAAACCGACATTTTATCCAATGGAATCTGGTCGAACAGGATTTTCATATCCAGAATCGAGTCGATAGCCACACCGGCTTTACCAACGTCGCCAACCACGCGAGGGTGATCGGAGTCGTATCCGCGGTGAGTTGCCAGGTCGAACGCAACCGACAAACCTTTCTGACCGGCAGCCAGGTTACGGCGGTAGAACGCGTTTGATTCTTCGGCAGTTGAGAAACCGGCGTACTGACGCACGGTCCAGGGTTGCATGGCGTACATCACCGAGTACGGTCCGCGCAGGTAAGGAGCCACACCGGCAGCATAGTTCAGGTGTTCCATGCCTTCGAGGTCCTCTTTGGTGTAAACCGGTTTCACCGGAATCTGCTCCGGAGTGATCCAGTTCTTTTCAATCTGGTTTTTGGCAGCCCATGCGGCAGTATCCTGCTGCGGCGCCGCTGCTTTGATGTTTATATCTTTAAAATTTGGCTTCATGTTATTTAGATTTTAGATGATAGATTTTAGATTTTAGACTAAGCGGCTTTGAAAGGAGACCATCATTTTGACAATTTCGTTAATGCTTTCAAAAACAGGATTTAATTCTTCTTCGGAAACATATTCCAAATCAGTTGAAAGTATTAATAAGGTGTCCAATTCAAAGAGCGAACCTCTTGCAATATCAAGAAAATGGCAAAAATCGCGATCGGTTCCCCTACCGGCACCTTCAGCAATGTTTGCAGGAACTGAAACAACTGCCCGTCTGATCTGTGAAGTCAATCCGTAAAGCTCTTCTTTAGGAAGCTTTTTTGAGATCGAATAAACCACTTTGACAAGTTTTCTGGCTTTTTGCCAAATCTTCATTTCCTTATAATTGTGCATGATCTCTGATTTTTAGTCTATTATCTAATATCTAAAATCTGATGTCTTTTTATATTCCCAATGTTGACTGGTAAGCTTTCAGTTCCTGAAGCAAGTTGCTTTTTACGCTGATGAAGTTGGTGATGCCTTTGGCTTTCAAATCATCGGTACAGGCAGGGGCACCGGCAACTACGAAGATGGCTTTTCCGCCAAGAGCTTCGAATGCGGCTGGAGCAAGTTCAGCATATTCGTCGTCGGAGCTACAGATTACCACGATAGCGGCTCCGGCTTTTTGGGCAGCTTCAACACCTTCTTCCACCATTTTGAAACCGTTGTTGTCGAGTACATCGAAACCGGCCACGGCGAAGAAATTGCAGGCAAACTGGGCGCGTGCTTTACGCATGGCGAGGTTGCCAATGGTTAACATGAAAGCCAGCGGACGTTTATTGGTTTTTGAATAAACATCGGTTTTGTAACGAAGTGCTTCGAAAGCCTGAGCACCACGGTAGGGTTTCAACGTTTCGATTTCCGCACCTTCGGCAGTTAAGTCAACCGGAGCAAAAACGGCAGCATCCAATTCGCCTTCCACTTTTTCGGTGAAGTTCGGGAACTGGTTAACGCCCAACAGGTTTTCGCGGCGGGTAGCCACATTGCCATCGCGTTTGGCAGCCATCTTTTTTACTTCAGCCTGAATGAATCCTTCGCGCAAAGCAGCGATGAATCCACCTTTTTCCTGAACGTCGATGAACAGTTTCCAGGCATTTCCGGCGATTGAGGCAGTCAGTTCTTCGATGTAGTATGAACCTGCGGCAGGGTCAACAATTTTCGAGATGTGCGATTCTTCTTTCAGCAACAATTGTTGGTTGCGGGCAATACGATCAGAAAACTCGTTGCTTGCTTCGTATGCAGCGTTGAAAGGAAGAACAGTGATTGAATCGGCACCACCGATTGAAGCGCTCATGGCTTCGGTTTGGGTGCGGAGCATATTTACGTAAGCATCGTAAACGGTTTTGTTCCAGCTTCCGGTTTCAGCGTGAATGGTCATTTTGGCCGAGCATTCGCATTTCGGTCCGTAAGCTTTCACGATTTGCGCCCACAACAAGCGGGCAGCGCGCAGTTTGGCTATTTCCATGAAATAGTTGGCGCTCACCGAGAAGTTGAATTTCAGTTTCTTGGCAACAGCATCAATTTCAACGCCTTTTTCAGTCAAAGCAGTCAGGTATTCAGCTCCCTGAGCCAAAGAGAAACCTAATTCCTGAACAGCCGATGCACCAGCGTTTCCGAAGTTTTTGCCGTTTACAGCCAATGTTTTGAACTTCTTCATTTCTGAAGTTTGTTCGATAAGTTTAGCAGCGTTGGCCAACACGTGTTCTGCACCATTGCGGAGAACGCCGGTTACAGCGAATTTTCCGAACGGATCGTACTCAACCGAACCTTTTACTTCAGCCAAAGCGTAGCCTGCTTTTTTCACGTAGGTCACAAAAGCTTCTGTAGCTTTTACCGAGCATGTTCCAACGAAATTAACCTCAACTGCCGGTAAGCAGATGTCTTTCAGTAAAACTTCCAGGTCGGTAACAGTTAAATCGCCGCCACTAAATACGAAAGCCAACGAATCAACCCCTCTCATCAGGTAATTCAGGGCTTTTTTGTTGGCTTCGGCGAGGTCGGTCACAGCAATGCTTTGGCGAACCAGCCATTCGTTGTTCGTTTTTTTAGTTCCGCGAACAAAAGGGAACTCTCCGGGAAGGCTGTTCAGGAAACTTACTTCGTCCAAGTTTTCGGCACGATAGAAAGGCTGAACTTCGAATCCCTCGTTTGTTTTCCACACCAACTTTTTGTTGAAGTCGGCTCCTTTCAGGTCAGCAGTAATTTTGTCCATCCACTGCTGGGTACTGACTGGCGGAAATTCTGCAAATAGGTTGTTATATTTTTCTGCCATAATAAAATGTAACTGTTTAAAAAATCGGGGCAAAATTAGTGCTTTTATCCGTGGACAACCATTTTTATTTCAAGTTTTTAAACATTAAGTAACATTTATACCTCTTAGATATTCAGGAAGTTAGATACTTTAATAGGTAAACTCAACAATAAGCAGAAAGAAAGTCTGACTTTTGTCAGGAAAAACAAGAGGTAGTACCGAAAAATAAAAATGGGAAAAAGGCGAGTAAGAAAAAACCACACCTGAACGAATCACAAGTGCGGTTTCAATATCATTTTTTAAAATCAATTCATCAATTGGTGGCGGTCAGAGTTGGATTAGCACCAAGTTTTTCGCTTACTTTTTCGACTTCCCGGAAAACCCGCAGTAAATTGCCTCCCCATATCTTTTTTATCTCACTTTCGGTGTATCCACGGCGAAGCAATTCACGGGTAATGTTTGGAAACTGTGACACATCGGCGCAATCGCGCAAGCCACCGCCGCCATCAAAATCGCTGCCAATCCCCACATAATCAACGCCAACAAGTTTTTTTACGTAGTCAATATGATCGCACAGTTCGCTTACTCCCGGTAGTTTGTCCTGATCCATCGCTTCCACTTCATCCCATTCTTTCGAAAGGGCTGCTTTCTCGGTTTCGCTCATTTTGTCGGATTCCCGGTATCGTTTGTACAACAGTTTCATCCGTTGAAATTTTACAGTAGTCGTGTCGGGGTTTTTGATGTATTCGTCGAGCAAACAAATCTGGATAACACCACCTTTTTCGGCTAGTTTTTTGATCATTTCGTCGGTCATGTTTCGGTTGTGCCGGGCTATAGCACGCACCGAACTGTGCGATGCAATGATTGGTGCCTTGCTATATTCAACCACATCAAAAAACGATTTATCAGAAGCATGAGAAACGTCAACCATCATTCCCAGTCGGTTCATTTCGGCTACCACCTGACGGCCGAATGGGCTTAACCCGTTGTGCTCGGCCGGCTTTTTATCGCTCGACGAATCGCAGATGTCGTTGTGAAACGAGTGGCAAAGCGTAATGTAGCGAACTCCTTTTTTGTAAAATTCTTCAACCCGCGAAAGATCTTTGGCCAACGGAAATCCGTTTTCCATCCCGATATAAATAGCGCGTTTCCCGGTTTTTTCGATTTTGGCCAGGTCGTCGGCTTTAAGCGCCAATGTTGCTAAATCGCTGTTGTGCTTTAATGCCGAGTGGATTGAATCGAGCATCTGGTTCGCCAAATCATATGTCTTTTTATAATTTTCTTCGGTTCGCGGTTTTTGTCCGGTGAAAACAGCAAAAAACATAGCATCAAGCCCGCCTTTTTTCATCCGGGGAAAATCGACCCGGTATTTTGGGGCTTCGTGTTCTTCGCGAACATTGAATCCGGGTTTTACCATCAGCATTGGCGTATCGCAGTGGGTATCAATTGTGTGGCATTTCTCCTGGATACGGTGGAGTTTTTTCTCGAATTTCTCGTCCGATTTTTTTGAGGCAAAAGCAGTTGATGCCGCAATCAACAAAACAACAGGCAAAATATTTTTAATCATTGCGAATGGAAGATTTAGGTAATGCTTGTTTCAAATGTATTGAAAACATTGTAAAAATTACCTCCTGAAGGAATTATTGTTCGAATTGGTAACAAAAAGCTAAAGAAACCCGATTCTGATCGCAAAAAGTAAATCAACCCAAGCTTGAATTAACGAAAACTTTCTCCTGCAATTTTGTGAATGTTCCCGACGATATCCTGTTCATCGAAAAACCGGGCAGTTTCATCGAAAAAAATTCAGGCTTGAAATTATTCTGCCGATCTTCGGCTCTGAATTAAAACTCAAAGTCATGAAAAACAGAAAACTACTGATCATTTTCGGAATAATTATCCTCCTCTCAGGCTGTTCCGATTTTATGATGATCTGCTCACTCAACCCATTTTACATGGAGAAGAATATCACCCTCGCTCCTGAAATTGAAGGAAGATGGCTTGCCCGGCCAATTCGTCCAAAAGAAGATTACGATAAAAAAGAAAATCCACAATGGGAATTGACTGATACCCTCTCAACCTGGCAAATCCGGCGTTTTATCTCCGAAGAAAAACAAAAGACCAAACACGGCACCGATTCGACTGTTTTCAAGCCACAGAACTTTTATGTCGTAAAACTGGCGGGCAATTCTCCCGATTCTGTCCGCTATGAATTTCACCTGACAGTTTTCCGGATAAACGGTGATTTGTATGGCGATTTTTGCCCGCGCGATATTACCGACTTGCGTAACAGCCGCATGGCAAAAGAAAATTACTTTACCGTTCATACCCTGGCGCGAATTAGCTTTCAGAATAAACAATTCAAGGTATCGTGGCTCGGTGCCGAATACACGAAAGACATGATTGAACGGAAACGGGTGCGCATCAATTACCGCTACGTTCCAGAGGCTAACCGCCTGTTGCTAACCGCCTCTTCCGAAGACCTGACTGAGATGCTTAATCGCTACGCCCACCAAAAGCGCTTTATCGACTGGGAAAACCAGCCAGCCATGATGCAATTCACTCCTGTAAAACAATAGCCATGAAATAGCCATAATAGCCAATACTTATACCAATCGAAAATGAATAAATGGCTATTCCATGAGTACGTACTAAAGATTAATAAAACAAAAAAATATATACGAATGAAAAATATATCATTCAAAAAGCATTTAGTTCCACTATTCCATGTTCTCTTTTGGATTGTTTCGTTCAATTTCTGGAATTTCATTTTAAATCCCGGAGTTGAATCTATCGGTGTTATCGACGGAGCGGAAGTCGGATGGGATTTTATTCTGATCTTAAATATTATTTTTTTGATTTACTGTTCAATGCCATTTATATGGCTGGTCAGGAGAAAATTACTTTGGTTAAAGATTCTGATTTACATTATTTTTCTGATCCCTATGGTATTTGCTTTCCAGGAAAAAATTCTGCTTAATGGGAGCAATGACGAAATTGCTGTTGTAGCTGACTATTTTGTAAAGAACTTTCTTTACGTGTTGGTGTATCACCTCACTATTGCTGGCGCCGTTTATTATAACCTAAAAGTCTTGGTCCCGCGCTTTCTGAATCAAAGCAAATTTAGGAAATTCCTGCTATACGCGTCTGGGTTGTGTATTGCAACAGCGGTTCTGAATTTTTCGTTATTCGATTTCTTTATCGACAAACTGTTTCCCAGCTTGTACTACATTTCTTATTTTCGGATATGGGAATTAATTCTCATCGTAGCCGCCTATATTATTTTCACAAGTATGCTGTTTTTGGGTTGGCAATATGCTGTGATGCTGATTGAAAAGCGCGATGCAGCCCGCAACGAACTCTCGGCGCTGAAAGCCCAGATCAACCCACATTTCTTGTTCAATAACCTGAATACCATTTACTCGATGGCTACTCAAAACGACCGGCGAACGCCTGAAACAGTACTGAAGTTGTCTGATTTTCTGCGCTATATCCTTTACGACACGGCAGACGAAACCATTCTCTTGCAAAAAGAAGTTGAAATCATCGAAACGTACATCAGCCTTCAGAAAGAGCGTATTAATCCTGAAATGACTTCGGTAGAATTTGAAACGAAAGGCGATTTTTCGGAAGTAAGAATTGCTCCGCTGTTATTGCTTCCGCTCGTCGAAAATTGCTTCAAACATGGCGTTGGAAAAGACAGTGGTTCCATCCGGATTTTTGTTGAACTGCGAGACAAGCAACTTCATTTTCAAACCGCCAATGCAGTTGCTTTGCGCGAATTCAGTGGCGAAAATGGCGGAATCGGCATCCAAAACGTGGAAAAGCGACTGAACCTGATTTATCCTGATCGTCATTCATTGGAGTTTCAGGAGGAAAATGGAATATTTAAGCTGGAAATGAAAATACAACTCGCTTAACAGCATTTAGTGAGCGGGTGACTTCGAGTCACCCGCTCACTAAAACTATAAACCGGAACCTTGATAAAACTGACAAACGTTATTTACAGGGCATTCCAAACATTTCGGGTTGCTTGGGCGGCAAATTTCACGACCCAGGAAAGAAATCGCCATACCGCATTCGTTCCAGTGTTCAGCAGAAATGGCAGTCATGATTTTTTTCTCTACTTTTTCGGGTTTGGTGGCATCGGTTTCGTTGGCAATCCCGAGGCGCGGTGCCACACGCAAAACGTGAAGGTCAACAATTACACCTTCGGCCTTATCGCCCGACTCGCGTATGATGACGTTAGCAGATTTTCGACCAAGTCCGGGCAGCTTGGTGAGTTGATCCATTGTTCGCGGAATATTTTCGTCGCTACCCACGGTTTGCGCCAATTTGATGAGCCACTTGGCTTTATTGCCCCAATTGCGGACAGAGCCAATCAGTTGCTGAAGACTGGCTTCCGTTGCAGTCGAAAGCTCATTCAGGCTTGGGTGAGCGACAAAAAATTTTGGTGCCAGTTCGTTGATGTGCTTGTCAGAATCCTGAGCCGAAAGGATAACCATAACGACCAGCTGGTACCGGCTTTGGTAATCGAGCGGATGTTTGCGTTTTCCGTAAAGTTGAAATACGGGCTGAAGCGCCTCGTTCCAGTTTGTTTCCATGATTGATTTGTTTAATAAATGAATCAAATTTAAGGGTTCCGCTACGATTTTTCAATGGTTGCGTGGAGAATAACAACCGAATAAGTAAATTGTAGGGTCAATTCCAATCAAAATCAGAAAAGTAAAGTTATGAATTGTATCATTGTTGAAGACGAACCGGCCGCTCAATCAGTCCTCCAGAGCTATATCGCCAAATGTCCAGATTTCAGGCTGATCGGAACTTTCTACGATGCCATTTCGGCGCAAGTTTTTCTGGATTCCAATCCTATTGATTTGATTTTTCTTGATATTAACCTTCCTGAAATGTCGGGGGTGAGCTTCTTGCGCTCGCTGGTTCGCCCGCCGCTGGTGATTTTCACCACGGCATACACACAATATGCTGTCGATGGCTTTGATTTGGAAGCAGTCGATTTTCTGCTGAAACCCTTTTCGTTCGAGCGCTTTTGTAAAGCAACCAACAAAGCTCGCGAAAAAATAAGAGTAAAAACCGAAGTACCGTTACCTTCGAAAATCGTTGTAAAATCGGATAAGAAAATCTATCAGCTCGACTTGGAAGATATTCTTTTTGTAGAAAGTTGTGGCGACTATGTTCAGGTTTATTGCACCCGGAAAAAACTTACGGTACACGGCACCTTGAAAAGCTGGGAAGAAAAATTAAACGGCTCGCAATTCCTGAAAGTACACCGAACGATTATTGTCAATCTTCAGAAAGTTGACCATATTGATGGAAACACCATTTGTCTGGGTGAACACAAACTGCCTGTTTCAGAACAATATAAAGAGCAGATTCTGAATAGTTTTATGAAAATTTAGGAATTTGAAGTGTCAAGTCTTCATAAAAGTAATCACATATATTTACAAGAGTCCTGCCTGCCCCCACAACTCGTTGATTGTCATATTGAACGAAGTGCGAAATCTTAATTTAACATGCGTTGCGAGGAACTCACCCGACCATAGTGAAACAGTTTATTCGGAATAGTGATTAACATCGTATAACCGATAGTTCAAAAAAAAATGCAAATATTTATATAAATCATATGGTTTAGATAGATTAACAAAATTGAAACCTATATTTGTTGCATTGGAGAAAACGGAAACACTGATTATGCTTAAGAAAGTATCAATGAGCGAAGCAGAAGCGTTACAGCTTTTGGCCAAGGGCAATATGGCTGCTTATCGTTTTTTGTTCGACCAGCATTTCTCCGATTTATGTAATTTCCTGTTGATTTATCTTCATTCCCGCGAACTGGCTGAAGAAATTGCCCTCGAAATCTTCACGTACATTTGGGAGCATCGCGAGACACTTCTTGTAAAAACGACCTTTAAAGCTTTTCTTTTTTCGTCGGCAAAAAACCGAGCGATAAGCCTTTATCGCAAGAATCAGAAAAAGCTTTTTATGTCAATTGATAATGAACAATCGATTTCACAGGAAGACACAAGCTCACCATATTTCCTTGAAAATGTAGAGCTTCGTGAAATAATTAATACAGCAATCGAGAAACTTCCGGAGAAAAGTAAGCAGATTTACCTGATGGCCTGGGAGCAAAATCTTTCGCACAAAGAAATTGCTGAAATCATGGGAATAACTCCGAAAACAGTTGAAAATCACGTGGGGATTGCACTTCGGAAACTTCGCGAGTTGCTGAGTCCTTATTATCGCCAGATTTTTATGATTTTTTATTGCTGTATTTCGATGAGCTAAATCGCTGTATTTCAGTAATGTAATTTTATTGTGAAAAAAAAGTTAAAATTTCTTTAATTTCCATTGAGGGATTTTTCTTTTTGCTGCGACATACTGTACGAAAGACAACAATATGGAGCAACAGAACATACCTTGGGATGCTATCTCTGCCCGGCTAAAAAACGAAGCGGATGAGCAACAGCTGAACCAGGTTCAGGAATGGCTGAACTTGTCGGCAGAGAATCCTGCTTTGTTAGCCGAGATCATGAATGTTTGGTCAGTGGCAAAATCGAGAACCGAATTCTACGAACCCGATTTATCAGTGAACTGGGAAAAACTGATGAAGAAGGTTAATTCTCGTCCGAAACAAAGCATATTTCGATCAGTTTATTTTCGCATTTCAGCAGCTGCAGCCGTGCTGGTGCTGGTATTTTTGGCCGGATTGGGATTTGGCGATGGCTTTAAACCTTCAGAAAGCAAACTTTCATATACCCGAATAATTGCTCCTGAAGGCAATAAAACACAGCTGGTTTTGCCCGACAGTACGTATGTTTGGCTCAATTCAGGGTCAGAAATACAATATGCTTCTGATTATTCGGCGACAAACCGTAAAGTCACCATGAAAGGCGAATGCTTTTTTGATGTGGTGAAAGATTCGTTGCATCCATTCATTGTTCAGGGATCAAAATTCCAGGTTAAAGTTTTTGGTACAAAATTCAATGTAAACGAGGATGCGACCAAAAATACAGCAGATGTTACTCTGGTTTCAGGAAAAGTACAGGTTTTAAGTCTGGATAATCAACCTGTTTCTGAATTGGTGCCAGGACAACAATTGATTTATAATCAGGGTGATTGCCATGTGCAAAGAGCTGAGAATATGGAAGCATTGACAGCCTGGTTAAATAATATGCTAATTTTTGAGAACCAGCCTTTTGAGGAAGTCATTCATTACCTCGAAAAATGGTATGGCGTAAAAATTCGCCTTGATCGCACACTTTATTACAAGCACAACTACACATTCAAGGTAAAAACCGAAAGTTTACGCGAAGTTATGGAACTGATCTCGGTCATCACACCGATTGAGTATCGTATTGAAGGAGAACAAATAACCATAAAATATAAGAAGAAGATGAAGTAGTACAAAACAAAAAAACAGGAAGTGGTCGAGACTTCCTGTTTCTAAATTAGTTTTAATTATTTAATCGAATTTTTCATGCCAATGCTTCCTGAGAAAAAGTAGTGCATAAAAAATTCAAAAACTAAATCATTCAAAATTATGAAAAAAAAATTAATGCACGTGTGGCGGGTAAACCCGCTTACGCAAAAAATTCTCTTAATTATGCGATTAACGCTTTTCCTAATGGTTCTGAGTGTTTTTAGCGCTTTTTCGAGTAGCTATGCACAAAAGACAAAACTAAACCTGAAATTTCAAAACAGCCAGATTAAGGAGGTTTTGAATGAAATTGAAAATCAATCAGAGTTTTTTTTCATGTACGACAACAAACAGATTGATGTTGAGCGTCGTGTAAGTCTTGAAGTGAACTCCCTTAATATTGACCAAACCCTTCAGAAATTGTTTGAGGGAACCGGTACCAGTTTTAAGGTGGTTAACCGCCAGATATTGCTTTATAACGATAACAATGCCAGTGCATATACACAGCAAAGTTCAAAGGTTACCGGTAAAGTAACCGATTCGGCAGGTGGCACACTTCCGGGCGTTTCGGTTGTTGTAAAAGGCACAACAAATGGTACAATTACCGGCATGGATGGTACTTATGTATTGGGTAATGTCCCGGTTAATGGAATTCTTCAATTCTCGTTTGTTGGTATGAAAACTCAGGAAGTTGCAGTTGCCGGAAAAACAAGTATTAATATTGTTCTGGAAGAAGAGGCAATTGGCATCGACGAAGTTGTTGCTATTGGTTACGGTGTTCAGAAAAAGAAATTGAATACCGGTTCTACCATCCAGGTAACTGGCGAGAACCTGCAAAAAATGAGTACCGTGAGTGCGTTAGGCGCTTTACAGAGCCAGTCTCCGGGTGTCAGCATCACTCAATCATCAGGGATGCCGGGCGAAGGTTTCAAAGTTACAGTTCGCGGTTTGGGTACAATTGGTAACTCAAATCCATTGTATGTTATAGATGGTATTGCAGGTGGTGACATTAATTCGTTAAACCCTTCGGATATTGAATCAGTTGATGTATTGAAAGATGCCGCTTCTGCCGCAATTTACGGTGCCCGTGCTGCCAACGGCGTTATTCTTGTTACAACCAAGCAAGGTCGTTCAGGAAAAATGCAAATTACTTATGACGGCTATTATGGCGTTCAAAATGCCTATAAAGAACCATCTCTGTTGAATGCAAAACAGTATATGACTATTCTTGATGAAGTTAACTTCAACGAAGGACTTGCTGCTTACGACTGGAAAACGATAATTCCAACCTTGTATAATAAAATACAAAGTGGTTGGGAAGGAACCAACTGGCTTCAGGAGATCCGTAACAAAAATGCTGCTACTCAGAACCACGCCATTAACATGGTGGGTGGTTCCGACATTTCTAAATTCTCGTTAGGTCTTTCGTATAGCGATCAACAAGGTATTTATGGTAGTCCGGTCGCCCCTGATTACAAACGTTATACCGCAAGGCTAAATTCAGAACATGTTCTGTATAAAGGTCACTCTGGTTTAGATGTCGTCAAGTTTGGCGAAAACCTGTCGTTTGGTTATAATGAAAGACAAGGTATTGGTATTGGTAACATTTATTGGAACGACATTCATAACATGATGGTTGGTTGCCCGTTATTGCCGGTTTATAACGATAAAGGCGATTACTTTGCAAAATCAGACAAAGCTTCGTCTGGCCTTGATTTGTTGAGCCCGAATATATCGAACCCGATTGCGAGCATGGTTTACAACCGCGGACAAAATTTATCGAAAAACTATAATCTGAATGCGAGTGCTTATCTCGAAATTCAACCGATTAAAGACTTAACATTTAAAAGCACATTTGGGTACAAGATGAGTGCAAGCAGCTACCGCCAATACACTCCAACTTACGAACTTTCTACCGATGCGATCAACACCATTGACAAAGTAAACCAATCGATGAGCGCTGGCTATAGCTGGACTTTGGAAAATACGCTGGCTTATACATTCAAAATTCAGGATCATTCGTTTAATGCAATTATTGGTCAGTCTCTTGAAAAATGGGGCATGGGCGAAAATATGAACGTTACCAATGGTTACTCTCTTTTTGACGATTTTGAACATGCCTGGTTAGATAACACAAAAGGTTTAACCTCGGGTGTTACAACAATTAATGGTAGTCCTTGGGGCGAAGGTGGCTTGGAATCATTCTTTAGCCGTTTGGGATATAACTACAAAGAAACCTACATGGCAACTTTGGTTATGCGTGCTGATGGCTCGTCGAATTTTGCCAGAGGGAATCGCTGGGGTTATTTTCCTTCAGTATCAGCAGGTTGGGTAATTTCCAATGAATCGTTTATGGAAAGTTCCAAAAATTGGCTCGATTTCCTGAAAATTCGGGGTAGCTGGGGGCAGAATGGTAACTCGGCAATCGATAATTTCCAATATTTGGCCACTGTGGCATTCGATTTAACCGGTGCATATTCTTTCGGAAATACAAAAGAATCCCAGGCAACCGGCGGATATGCTGAAATTCTTCCCAACAAAGACATTAAATGGGAAACATCGCAAACAACCGACTTAGGGTTTGATGCACGGTTCCTGAAATCACGTTTAGGAGTGGCATTCGACTGGTATAACAAGAAAACTATCGACTGGTTAGTAAAAGCTCCTGTTCTAGGTTCTTATGGAACCAATGCACCTTACATCAATGGTGGCGACGTAGTTAATAAAGGTATTGAATTGGCTTTGAATTGGAATGATAAAGTTGGTGACTTTACTTATGGTGCCAATTTCAACATTGCACACAACGTTAACGAAGTAACCCGTATCGACAATGGCGAGGGCATTATTCACGGCGACGCCAACGTGTTAAGCCAGGGAACAACTGAAATGTACCGCGCTGAGGTGGGTAAACCAATTGGTTATTTCTGGGGATATAAAACTGCCGGTGTTTTCCAGAATGCTGAACAGATTCGAAATACAAAAGCATTCCTGCAAAAAGATCCTCAGCCTGGCGATTTGATTTTTGTTGATACCAACAACGATGGTAAAATTGATACCAACGACAAAGTTGAGATTGGTAACCCTCACCCTGATTTCACCATTGGTTTCGGTATTAATCTTGGATATAAAGGGTTCGATTTCAATATTGCCGGAACAGGTGCTTTTGGCCAGCAAATTGCAAAATCGTACCGTTCGTTTGCCGATACTAAAGTTCAAAACTATGCAACTGATATTTTTGGTCGCTGGCATGGCGAAGGTACTTCAAACAAGTTACCTCGCCTTTCAAGCGGAAGTAATACCAATTGGCAGGAGATTTCTGATATTTACATTGAAAACGGTGACTATGTGAAAATTCAGAATATTACTTTAGGTTACGATTTCAAAAAGCTATTTGCTAAACTGCCTTTCGGGCAGGCCCGGTTGTATGTAACTGCACAAAATCTTTACACTTTCACTAAATATTCGGGACAAGATCCTGAAATTGGATATGGTGGTGGTCAAAGCTGGGTGTCTGGAGTTGACTTAGGGTTCTATCCAAGTCCGAGGACTATTTTGATGGGTATTAATCTCAAATTTTAATTCTCTACTCGTATGAAAAATCTATTATATATATGTGTGGCAGCTTGCTCACTGTTTTTAATGAGCTGTGAAGATTTCCTTGATACCAAAAATCTCACCAAGAAGGATACATCCAATTATCCGCAAACTGTAACCGATGCCCAGCAAATGATCACAGGTATCTATTCAAACCTTAATTATGCCGTGGCATCTCCTGCCAGCTCGAGTTACTTTGTATCTGAATTAGCTGCTGATGACCGCTTTGGCGGTGGAGGCGAAAACGATAAAATGGTTCAGGCATTAGATATGATGCTTAATTACGGATCGAGTATGCTCCAGGATTTCTGGAATACACGATACAAAGGAATTTTCCGCGCCAACATGGCTATTGAAACCCTCGATAATTGTACAGGATACGAAAGCGATGATCAGAAAAACCAGATCAAAGGTGAAGCTTATTTCCTTCGTGGATTTTTCTATTCCGAATTGGCAACACTATTTGGGCAAGTGCCATTGGTAGTGAAAACTGATCCGGTAAATCTTCCAAAAGCAGAACCTGAAGAATTGTATGCTCAAATTGCTTCTGATTTGAAAACAGCAATTGAACTGATGCCTGCAAAACCTTATACCTCGGTTGATGCCGGGCATGCAACCAAATGGGCTGCTGAAGCTTTAATGGCTCGTGTTTTCTTATTCTACACCGGATTTTACGGTAAGGATGCTCTTCCTTTGGTTGGTGGATCAACCCTAGCTAAAACGCAGGTAGTTACCTGGCTCGAAGATTGTATTAAAAACAGTGGGCATACACTTGTTGGTGATTATCGTAACCTTTGGGCTTATACCAATAAATATACAGTTGAAGATTATAGTTATACCAAAGGAAAAAGTTTGAAATGGGTTGAAGATGATGGTGCTGTTAATCCCGAAACTTTATTCTCGATTAAGTTCTCGAATTTCCCAAGTTGGAGTACAACCATCGGTTATTCAAACCAATATGCTCTTTATTTCGGAATCCGTGGTGGCCAGGATTTATCCAAGACATTCCCATTTGGGCAAGGATGGGGAATGGGTCCTGTCAATCCTACACTTTGGAACGACTGGAAGACTGCTGAACCAAGCGATGTCCGTCGTGAAGCTTCGATAATTAATATTCCTTCAGAATTACCAAACTATGCTAAAGGTGGATGGGCTGATTTTGTACAGGAAACTGATTACTGGCAAAAGAAATATAGTCCTGTCTCTGCTAAAAAAGCAGATGGAAGTTATGCTTCGTCATACTCGGTATTGATGTACAACACTGCTGAAAATTTCCAGCTTGATAATACGATGGATATAGTAATCATTCGTTTAGCCGATGTTTACCTGATGCACTCTGAACTTACCGGAACTGTTACTTATATGAATAAAGTACGTGAACGTGCAAAACTAGCACCTAAAGCTGCGTATTCGCTTGCTGACTTGCAAAATGAACGCCGTTGGGAATTGGCATTCGAAGGTACTCGCTGGAACGATATTCGTCGTTGGGGACTTGCTGCCGACTTGCTCGAAAAACAAATTGGTATTCCTTGCTACTTTAAAGCTGGTGCTGATGTAACCAAGCCATTTGGAGGAGGTTATAAAGCCAGATACAATGCAACCAAGGGATTCTTCCCAATACCGGAAGCCCAAATCTCGCTGTCTCAGGGAGTTTTAGTTCAAAACGATGGATGGGGAACCTCGGCTGCCGAATATACCGGTTGGAAATAATTAGGTATTAATGATCTACTAAATGAATTAAAATGAAAAAGTCAATAATTTTTTCTTTACTTATTCTGGCCGCAGCCTTTATGGCTTGTGATCCGATAATTAAAAGCGACGAAATAGGGGGTGCAATTACTGCTGACCAGTTGGATGTAAAAGCGACTCCAATTGTTGTGAACGGAAAGAACGGGAACATGGTAATCCTTGAAAACCATAGCCCGGTATTGTCAGCATGGGATTGCGGCGGAACGACATCGGCCAAAGCCTATGATACTGTTATGGTTGTAAAAACTGGTTCTGTTGGTGTTACTTTTACCGGTTTAAATCCTGATGGATCGAAAATCGAAAAGAAATTCAATATTCAAATTGATGCTTTAACCACTCTGCCTACCGAATACAAATATCTTTTTGGCGATCCTGCTGCTGGTGTTACTTCCAAAAAATATGTTTGGGACGAAACTGCCGGCGCTGTTTGGGGCAATGGCGGTTACCTGGGAAATACATCACCTGGCTGGTGGACCAACGACAAGGCTTCGATGGATACTAATGATCCTGATTATGGCACGAATGGTTATATGGTGTTCTCGTTGGCTGGCATGACTTTGAAAAAATCGAATGCCGATGGGACAAAGACTGCCACCGGGACCGCATCACTCGATTTATCAGCGATTACAAAAGATGGCAATGGCGCAGTGTGGGCAAGCGCAAAACTGAATACCAGCAATGTTACAGTTCTTTGCGGAAAACAACCCAATAGTGCTTCCAAACAAGATCCGATTTACAGTTATGACATTTTAAAACTGAATGATTCTAAGCTAGTTCTGGCCTGGCCTGAACCAGGAGCTGGTGCCTGGGGAACAGCTTGGTTCTGGATGTTTAGAACCGATAAATAGGTTTTTAAAGGTTAGGCAATATGACGAGGGCGAGCTTTTAGCTCGTCCTCTTTTTGGTATCAACGTATTGATTTTTTATGTAAGGTTTCACTAATTTTAAAGCTTCAGATGTAATTTAGGAAACCCTATTTTATACGAAATGAGAAATTGGATTTTTACTTTGTTTGTGTTATTATCTTCTTGTATTTCACGCGATAATTTTTCAATACTTGGAAGCGTACCCGATAAAACCTATAGTGGAGAAATAATTTATATTGTTCCTATTGACCGGCCAACAAAGGGTAATGTTGATTCGATGATTGTTTCTAATGAAGTAATCTCATTTAAAGGAACGGTAACTAAGCCCGAGATTTGCGTAATCCGCGCCAAACCAGTTTTGCGTTATAATCTTGAAGAATTGCTCATTATTCGGGAACCTGGAAATTTGACAGTGAAACTCGATAAAAGCAGCTCTGTTCATGGTACTCCGCTTAACGATTCGCTTCAGTATTGGAAGGAGCGCAAAATGAGGTTCGATTTTGTGAATGCTGAACTGATAAAAGGATACCGCGAAGCGAACGATGAATGCACTAAACATGCCTTAAAACAAAACGCAGATTCGTTGCATGCGCTTTCCAATCAATTTCATTTCAATTTTGTGCTGCGAAATAAGGACAATATTGTTGGGCAATTCGTTCAGAAAATAATGGCCGGATCATTCACCGACGAACAAAAACAGGCGTTGAAAAGCCTCCCCTAACCCCTCCGAAAGAGGGGAATACTGGCTGTATTTCCTGAAACCCTAAACTATAGAAACAAAAGGAACTAAAGAAACGACCGGAACAAACAAATGGTGAAAACAAACAAATATGAATGGTTTATTTTAATCGGGCTGGTTGCATCGAGTTTTATGTTTTTCCAGTTGGCCTACCCGTATCATCTGTTTCTGAAGGAGCAAATTCAGTTGTTTCTTTTTACTCCCGGTTATTTCCTTTCTTATTTTGCCAAACCTGGCTGGCTGGTTGGCTATTTGGGCGATTTTCTCACCCAATTCTTTTACCTGAAAGGTGGCGGCGCACTTGTCCTGTCCTTGCTGTTGGGTCTCGAATGGATTGTAGTTCGGGCTGCTGTCAGCCGCTTAACTCAAAGCTCTTTTTCAGGCTTATGGGCCTTGTTGCCGGTTGCCGTCGATTGGTCGCTGCATTGCAATACATTACATCCACTTTCCGCAACAATCGGGTTTATTCTGGTTCTAATCCTGTTCCTGATTTATTCTTTTATAGCCGATAAGTGGCTGTCATACTTTGTTTTAGTGCTATTTTTGCTAACAGGATATTGGTTGGCCGGAAGCTCATTTCTACTTTTCCCGGTATTGGCATTACCTCACGATTTTCATAACTGGCGAGCTGGCTGGTTGAAGTGGCTTCCGGCTTTTCTTCTTATTTTTTCCATTCCTTTGGTTTTGCGCCACCATTATTTGCTTACTTCCCTTCAGGCGTTTATTTACCCGGCTTTCAGTTCAAAATATTTGCTTTTGCCAGCTTCGATCTTATTGTCCATGATTTTGGCCTTTGCTTCTAAACGCTTTGAATTGACTTACCCAAAACGCATTGCAGGATTTATCACTGCATCTTTCCTATTCGGGCTGATTGCCGGAGTTTGGACACAGGCCAATTTTAAATTCGAAAAGATATTGGCACTAGATAGCGAAACCTATTTCGGAAATCCCGATAAGGTTATTGAGTTAGCCAGGAAATATAACCTGAAGAACAATCAGGCAACGTATTTCGCCAACATGGCCTTGGCGCAGAAAGGTCTTTTGCCCGAAAAACTGCTCGATTTTTACCAGCCGTTTTCGTTGGGATTGATTCCTCCGGTAACTCCTGAGCAAAACTGGCAGTCGATTTTTGTCAGCAACGAAGTTTTTTACCTGATTGGCGATATGAACATGGCTCAGCATTCGGCCATGCTCGGTAATACCTTTTCGCCTTACCAGCGCAGTTCGCGCATGATGCGCCGTTTGGCCGAAATTAATCTGGTGACAGGCGATTCAGCTGCCGCCACGAAATATTTGCGCATTCTTTCCAAAACCATGTTTCACCGGAAATGGGCCGAAAAGCAATTGAACATGCTCCAGTCTGGAAAGACTGATAATTGGTTGGCCAACAAGCGCCGACAAATTACCGATGCCGACATGCTGCAGAAATCGAACGATTACCTGTCTTCATTAAAATTTATGGCCGAACAACGCCCTGATAATACATTGGCTGTTGATTACCTGCTTTGCTATTTGCTGTTGAATAAAGATTTGAAACAGTTCCGCGAAAATTACGACCGGTTTTACCTGAACCTGAATCGGAAAGCTCCAAAAGTTTATGCTGAAGCTTTGCTGGCTCAGCTGGTGGCTTCGGGCGCTTCACAAGACGAAGTGATGAAATACAACATCGATGCTAAAACCATCAAACAGTTTGCCGAATACACCAACGAATACGATAGATCGTCAGGCAATATCGATGCACTAAATCGCAAATTTGCCCGGACTTATTGGTTTTATTACCATTTTGCACAATTCCAAAAAAAATGAGGTATTGGATTGGATTCATATTGTCGCTTGTGATTTTTTCGTGCGGTGGTTCCGAAAATGCAAAAATCAACCCGGAATATCCTCCGGTTTATCCCGATTACATCAATGTTTCCATTCCGCAGAACATAGCTCCGCTTAATTTTTTGCTCCGAAATTATCCCGAAAAGCTCCGTGTTTCAATTGTTGGGAAAACCGACTCAATTTCAGTCGATGGCCGGTACAAAATTGAAATTCCGCAGAAGAAATGGAGCCAATTGCTTTCGGAAAATATCAACGACAGCTTATCGGTTAAAGTTTATGCCCAAATCAATGGAGAATGGATTCATTACAAAACGTTCAAGTGGCATGTGAAATCAGATAAAGTTGATTCCTATTTGAGCTATCGCCTCATTGAACCGGGTTACGAAGTGTGGAACAAAATTCAGATTGCAGAGCGGAATGTGGAGAACTTCGATCAACGAATTTTGGCAGATAATAACCTGACCAACGGAAGCTGTATGAACTGCCACATTCACGGGAATCAGGATGGGAAATTATCCATGTTTCATTTGCGAGGCGAAAAAGGTGGAACTATCCTGAATAAAAATGGTCAGCTTCGGAAAATAAATACCCGAGCCAAAGGAATGCTATCGAACGCTGTATATGGCGACTTTCATCCTTCGGGTCGCTACGGTGTATTTTCAACCAACATCATTATTCCTGAATTGCATGCCAACCGAACTGACCGACTCGAAGTTTATGATACGGCTTCCGATTTGGTTGTTATCGATTTTGATTCGGACAAAGCCATTACCAAGCCATTTCTGTCGGATTCAACAGCTTTTGAAACTTTCCCGGTTTTTTCGGCTGACGGAAATTGGATTTATTTCTGTTCTGCTCCCAAAGTTGCTTTGCCCGACAGCATCAAATCGCTGAAATACAACATTTGCAAAGTGGCTTTCGATGCTGCGAAAGGTGAAATCGGCGATAAAATTGACACCTTGTGGAATGCCCAAAAAAGGAGCGGGTCAGCGTGCCACCTGAAAGCTTCGCCCGACGGAAATTACCTGTTGTACACTGTTGCCGACTATGGAACTTTTCCGATCTGGCACCGCGAAGCCGATTTGCAATTGATGAACCTGAAAACAGGTGAGATCGATCAGCTGAAAGGCGTAAATGGACCAAATTCTGATTCGTACCACAGCTGGTCGTCGAACAGTCGCTGGTTCGTGTTTGCCAGCAAGCGCGACGATGGTATTTATGGCAAGCCTTATTTTTGCTATATTGATGCTTCTGGAAAAGCGCATAAGCCCTTTGTGTTGCCGCAGCGCGATCCTGAAAGCTATGACTATATGTTAAAATCGTTTAATATTCCTGATTTATCGGCCACGCCGGTACCTTTCGATGCAAAAGATATCGAAAAAGTGTATTGGGGACAGGATGCTGAGCAGGTAAAATGAAAAAGGAAAGAGTCATTGGTCATTTGTAAGGGAAGAATTTCCTATTGACTAATGACTTTTTCATCTGAATTTGACTTGAAAATAAAATGTTAATATGAAATACTTCTCTCTTGACAAACTATTCTCGCTGGCCTTCGGACTTGTGGTCTTTTGGTTCTTTGCCTTTCTGTATCCTTTCCATCTGAATTATCAGGAGCAATACCAGATGTTCCTGTTCTCATCAGATTATTTTCAGAATTTCTTTTCAAAGCCTGGAGGAATAAGCGATTACATCGGTAATTTCTTTACCCAGTTTTATTTCTATTCCAGGTTAGGTGCAGTTATAATTGCTGTTTTGCTCGTTCTTTTGCAGCGTGCAGTTTGGTTTATTTCGCGAAAAATAGGTGCAAAATCGGTTTTCTTTCCCCTCACTGTCATTCCTTCCTTACTTTACTGGGGATTGCTTTGCGACGAAAACTATCTGCTCGGAGGCTTAATCGCCTTATTGTTGGTTGCCGGATTTATAGCAACTTATTCCATCCTGAAACCCGCGAAAATCAGGTTGCTTTTTGTCTGGATTTCCATTCCGGTTTTGTTTTGGATGGTAGGCGGAGCTTTCCTCTTGTTGCTCGTGTTTGCATTAGCATACGAAATCCTGAAACGGGAATCGAAAATCGCTGAGCTTTCGGTCTGGTTTGTCGTTTCCGCCGTGTTGTCGTACGCCATTCCAACGCTTTGCAAGGCTTGGTTCTTGCAGTATCCGTTGAGAGAAGTTTGGATTGGAACGAATTATTTCCGCTTCCCGGTAAATATTCCGGTCTCGGTGGGGATCATCGTGCTTTCTGTTGTGGTCATTCCGTTTGCCGTTTTTTATTTGTCAAAGTTTATCCGGAAGGACAAGTCGACAGCCTTGATTATTGGCCAGGTCATCTTTTTGTTTTTCGGCGGTTATTTTTTGATTAGTCATTCGGCTGACATGAGCAAGGAAGAGGTGATGGCCTACGACTTCAACTGCCGGATGCGTCGTTGGGACCATATCATTGCCATGGCCGACAAGAAAACTCCAACGACACCGCTTTCGGTGACTTGTCTAAATCTGGCACTGGCCAAGGAAGATTTGCTGGGCGAGCGTATGTTCAACTATTTTCAGAAAGGCATTGGAGGTTTGATGCCCGATTTCGTGCGCGATTATACCATCCCGATGATTGCAGGTGAAGTTTATTATCATTTGGGCTTTGTGAATACGGCCCAGCGCTATGCTTTTGAGGCCATGGAAGCCTTGCCCGATTACCAGAAAAGCTCAAGGGCTATCATGCGCCTGGCCGAAACCAACATCATCAATGGAAATTATGCCGTTGCCGAAAAATACCTGCATTTGCTTCAGAAAACATTCTATTACAAGCGTTGGGCTAGCAATTCGTTGGCAACGATGAAAGACGAGAAATTGATTGCGCAGCATCCCGAATGGGGCCAACTCAGAAAATACCGGACGCAGGAAGATTTTCTCTTCAGCGAAGGCGAGAAGGAAATGATGCTTGGCGTTCTTTTCAAGCAAGACCGCACAAATCGGATTGCCTTCGAATACCTGATGGCCTACACGCTGTTAACCAAAGATTTGAAACATTTTCTGCAATATTTTCCAATGAGCGAGTCGCTGAACTACCGATCGATTCCGAAGAGTTACCAGGAAGCGCTGTTCTACGCCTGGATGAGCACCAACAAAGACAGTTTGCGCGATATTCCGTATCCAATCAGTAACGGTGTTAAGCAAAGGTTTCAAATGTTCCAGAAGATGCCGGGACAGGCCAATACACCTTCGTACAAAAATGATTATTCCGACACTTACTGGTATTATCTTTATTTTATAAACTAACTGATTATGAATAGAATGAGAGTGATTTTTTATAACCGATTATATTTTACCCCCAACCCCCTAAAGGGGGCTAAGTATGCTGTACGCCAAGTCCCCTTTAGGGGATTTAGGGGTAATTCAAATAAGATATTAGCTTTTGTTTTTTTGTCTCTTAGTATTGTTTTAGCCGGATGTGGCGGGAAAATAACTCCCGGCGATGTCTCCAAAGAAAAACCGAAGCTTTTCCCGGATTATGTGGACGTGACCATTCCATCAACCATTGCGCCGCTGAATTTTAAAGTGCAGGGCGACTATTTGGCCATCGACGCCGTTTTCGAAGGAAAGAGCGGCAAGCCTATACATGTTCAGAATAGTAAGGAAATCTGTATTCCGGCGTCGGATTGGAGCAAGTTGCTTGAAGCCACCAAAGGCGACAGCCTGAAAGTAACCGTGTCGGTAAAACAGCACGACCGCTGGAAACAATATGCTCCGTTCCGGATTTATGTAAGCGAGACATCCATCGATTACGGACTGGTTTACCGCCTGATTGCTCCGGGCTACGAGGTTTACAGCAAAATGGGTATTTATCAGCGCAACCTTTCCACGTTCGATCAGAGTCCGATCATTGAAAATACATTGATCCCCGGAAGTTGTGTCAACTGCCATTCATTCAAGCTTACCGATCCGAAAAACATGAATTTTCATGTTCGCGGCAAAAAAGGTGGAACCATCCTGATTACCGATGGCAAAATGAATGCGCTCATGACCAAAACCGACAAAACCATGTCGAATTTTGTATATCCGTTCTGGCATCCATCGGGCAATTACTTGGCTTATTCGGTGAACAATACGCATCAGGTTTTTCACGAAGAAAAAGGTAAACGCGTTGAAGTAGGCGATGTGGCTTCGGATGTGCTTGTTTACGATGTGAAGAAAAACGAAGCGTTGGGCACCAAACTCCTGATGCAGGACAGCATTTTTGAAACATTCCCGTCGTTTTCGCCCGATGGCAAGTCGCTTTATTTCTGCCGTGCAGCTCACAAAAAAATGCCTGACAAATACAACGAAGTACGCTATAATCTTTGCCGCATCGCTTTTAACCCTGAGAATGGAACGTTTGGCACCAAGATCGATACCCTATTCAATGCGACGGGAATCAACAAAAGTGTCACCTTTCCGCGCCCGTCGCCCGATGGAAAGTACATCATGTTCACGCTGGTTGATTACGGAAACTTCTCGATTTGGCACAAGGAAGCCGATTTGTACTTGCTTGACCTGAAAACCGGACAAACCCGCCGCATGGACGAAGTGAACAGCGACAATACCGAAAGTTACCACTCGTGGTCGTCGAATTCGCGCTGGTTTGTTTTCAGCAGCCGCCGCATCGATGGTTTATATACCCGCCCGTTTATCGCTTATCTCGACGAGTACGGAAAGGCTCGCAAGCCATTCCTTTTGCCTCAGGCCAATACCGATTACTACGATCAGTTGCTTTACTCATTCAATATTCCTGAATTTGTGAGTGGCAAAGTAGAGGTTGATCCGAATCAGGTTGATAAACTGCTCGATTCGGGCATCAAAAAGGTGACTTTCCGAAAATAGAAAAGGTCATTAGTTATTAGCAAAAATTGAACTTATTTTCCTGATGACCAATGACTTATTTTCTTTTATAACTTGAATTAATGAACTGGAAAAAGAACATATCGCTGATTATCTCAACTGCATTCTTCGTGCTATTGGTGATTTTCTGGGGATTTTATTACCCGAACCACCTCGTTCAGAAGGAGCAGATGCAGCTGTTCTTAACCGATTGGGCTTATTTCATTCAGCATTTGTCTGTTCAGGGTGGATTTGCTAATTATCTGGGCGAGTTCTTCACTCAGTTTTTCCTGTTTCCAATGGCAGCTGCTTGGATTGTCAGCACGGTACTTTTTTCAGTCTATTTCGGGATAAAATGTTTGCTGAAGCAGTTATTGGGCAACGGGTTCAGCCTGTTGGCGCTTGTGCCCGCAATAGGCTATGTCTTTTTGCTTTGCAACGATTTTTATTATTTCTCCGGGGCAATTGCAGTTAGCCTTTCTGTTTGGACAGTAGTTGGCTACTTGAAGGTAAAATCGCCTGCGAGCCGCGCTGCAATTGGTTTTATAAGTATTCCGCTTCTGTACTGGTTGTTGGGCGGTGGCTATATGCTCTTCGGAATTTCTGTAATCGTATCCGAACTGATCATTCGTTTCAGCAAAAATAGTCGGTTGGCTCCAATAAAATCAGTGATTTTGTTCTCCGTTGTTTGCGTCGTGTGGGGAATTGTGGTGCCGCTGTTTGCCCGCCGTTTTTTGCTGCTCGATACACTTTTGCAAAGCTATGTTTCATCGGCATTCTATAAGTTCACCCTCGTATTTCCGGTTTACCTGAAGTTGATTTTTGCTTCAGTTCCTGCCATTATTCTCATACAATTTATTTTCCTGAAGCTTTCAGAAAAGCTAAGGTTGTTTTCGCAACTGGCATTCAGTATTCTGCTTGTTGTCGCAGTGGTTTTCGAATTAAAAAAAGTACCTGATTTTGCGGAAGAAAAGGAGATGATGTACAGCAATCTGGTGAACAAACAGGATTGGTCTGAAATTGCCAAGCAGGCAGAAAAAGAACTACCTAAAGGCACACAAGGAAAGCTGGCATTAACTTTGGCTCTGGGACAAACCAATCAGATGAGTTCGCGGTTGTTTGCGTTTAGTCCGCAGCAGAGCGACTTTTTCATCCCTTATAAAGTGCACGGAATGGCGCCGCTCATTGCCAATGAACCTTATTACTATTTGGGCTTCATCAACTTTTCGCAAATGCTGGCAATGGAATCCATTGACTCGTCGCCTGATGCGGTGATGCCGGTTCGCGCGGTGAAGCGCTATGCTGAAACCTGCATCATTACCGGGCAATACGATGTGGCTGCCAAGTTCTTGGGTTACCTGAAACGGACTTTGTTTTACCGCGATTGGGCAAACAACGCGTCGGAATATTTGTACAACGACGAAAAAGTAAAAGCGCATCCGCTTTGGGGAAAACTTCGCGCCAGTCAGCCCAAAGATGAGTTCAATTTCCAGTTCGACCAGATGGATACCATGCTGTTCTCGCTGCTGAGAAGCAATCAGCAAAACCAATTGGCCTACGAATACCTGATGGCATCGTATCTTCTGCAAAAAGATTTGGACAAGTTCCTGGAATTTCTGCCACTGGTAAAAACGATGCATTATCCTGAATTACCGCTGGCTTTTCAGGAAGCTCTGGTTTATGCCAAAACATTGTTGCCCGAGTGGCCCGACGCATTGAAAGCCTACCCAATCAGCGATAATGTGAGGAAACGCATTGAGTTGTATGCCAGTGCTTTTAATTCAGGCGGAAATAAAAATGCGGCTGCAATGAAACAGTCGTTTGGAAACACCTATTGGTATTACGTTCATTTTTCTGACATGCATGGCAAAAATTAAAATCATATTTCTATTCCTGATTGCGGTTTTGCTGGGAGCCTGTTCGGCCCGAAAGCCGCAGAATGCAACGGATGCAGGCCAATTACCGCCGGTATTTCCGGCGCAGAACGGGGCCACAATTCCGTGCAATATTGCGCCAATCAATTTCATGCTGACTCAGCCGTGCGACCGGCTTTTTCTTTTGGTAAAAGGGAAAAATGGCATTTGGGAGAGTGGTTTCGAGGGATCGAAAACTTCAATTCCTGAAAAGGGTTGGCACAAGTTTCTGGCAGCCAATTCAGGAGACAGCATTTCGTTTACGGTTTATGCTTTTCAGGATAAAAAATGGATGAAATACAAACCGTTCAGCTATTTCGTTTCGCCCGATCCGGTTGACGAATACTTGGTGTACCGCCTTATTCATCCGGGCTACCAAACCTGGAACACGATGGGCATTTATCAGAGGCACCTCACCGAATTTAAACAGGAAACGGTGATCGACAGCCGGTTGTTGCCGCAGTCGTGCATGAACTGCCATGCGATGGCCAATCACAATCCCGACAACCTGATGGTTCACCTGCGAGAGAACAACGCCGGAACTTTCCTGATTAAAAGTGGAAAGATTGAGAAACTGATCACCAAAACTCAGAATACGTTTTCGAGTGTTTCATTTCCATACTGGCATCCTTCGGCAAAGTTCATTGCCTATTCGATCAATAAGGTGCGACAATTGTTTCCGGCGTCGGGACAGGAGCGGGCGCATGCTTTTGACGGCGAATCGGACATGGTGATTTACGATGTGGACAAAAACGAGTTCTTTACTTCGCCTTTGCTTTTTTCGAAAGAAGCTTACGAGTCGTCGCCGTGTTTCTCGCCCGATGGGAAAACGCTCTATTTCATTACTGCACCGGCGGTTCCCATGCCCAGGGAAGAGAAAAACATCAGGTACAGCCTTTGCTCAATAGGTTTTGATGCGGCAACCGCTAAGTTTGGAACCAATGTCGATACGCTGATTTCAGCCAGGAAACTTCAGAAAAGTGTAGCGTTTCCGCGCATTTCGCCCGATGGAAAGCATATTCTGGTTACGCTGACCGATCATGGTAACTTTCCGGCATACAACAAAGACGCCGACTTGTATATGGTTCATCTGGCCGATTCGACGCTCGAAAAGCTCGAAGTGCTGAACAGTTCGGATGTGGAAAGCTACCATTCGTGGTCGTCAACCGGACGCTGGGTGGTGTTCAGCAGTCGCAGGTTGGACGGGCTTTACATGAATTGCTACCTGGCCCATGTTGATGAAAAAGGCAATCCGCAGAAACCTGTTTTGTTGCCGCAGGAAGACGCAGACTTTTATAAAAACTTCCTGTTTTCGTTCAATCTGCCTGAATTTGCAGTGAAGAAAGTGGATTTCGACCGGTACGAATTCGAGAAAGTGGCCAAACAAACAGCCGGTTCGCAGGTGAGTTTTGACAATTACCATTAAAAGTTTCCCCTAAATCCCCTCCAAAGGGAGGGGACTTGAGGAAATCGGATGCAGAGTCGGCTTTCACCCTGAAAGGGTTAAATATCAATAGCCCCGGGTTTTAACCCGGGGTAAAGGATGGTAGCGAAAACCGTCCGCGAGAATATGTTTGGAAAGGAAATTCTCTTGTTTCGGACGGAATAACGATTTTGATAGACAGGAAATAAGATAGTTGCACAAAAAAAAACGATAAATCATTTGCCAACAATAAAAATACAATTAGGTTTAAAACGCATTTGAGATGAGAGAAGGAAAAATAAAAGTGAATCAGGGAGCAATGATAAAACCTCAATATCAGATTTTTAAATCGAAAGGTACTGGTGCGTTCGAAATGCAGTTGACTGATTGTTTGAACCGTTTTCAGCTGTTTCTGGAAGCCAACCCGACACAAAAACCATTTATAGCCCGCGTTTTTATTGCAGCCGACAATCAGGAGCAGTTCAGCGGCCGCTCGAAATGGATTAAGGAACAGCAAAAAGTTTTGAATATTCCCGTTAGCATTTTGGCTGAAGCCCCCGAATTACCTGATTTGGTATTGATTGAAGCAGGGTTTGTCAATTCCTCCGGTCATCGGGTTGAATACGGAAATGCCGCTGGAATTTCGTATTGCAAAATCGAATCGTCGGGCTATTCCGAATATTGGTTGGCCGGTGTTGAGGGCGAAGAAGAAACACTTGCTGAAAATGCCCTAAATGCTTTTGCCCGTTTACTTCAAGCCTTTCTGCATCTGGGTATTGGCTTCAACCAGATTTACAGGCAATGGAACTATGTGGAGCAGATCTTCGGAATCCAGGAAATTGAAGAAAAATCGCGCCAGAATTACCAGGTTTTTAACGAAGCCCGTGCCGGATATTACTTCAAATACCGCACTGTTTCAGGTTTTCCGGCTGCTACGGGAATTGGTACTGCTTTCAACGGTGTGACCATTGAATGTATGGCTGTTGAGTGCGACGACGAAGTGAAGACCATTGCCATCAGCAATCCGAAGCAAACCAATTCGTACAAATACGGGCAGGAGGTTTTAAAAGGCGAACCGCAAAAAAGCAGCAAGCAAAATCAACCTCCGCAATTCGAGCGGGCCCGTTTAATGACCAATGGCGCCTCGTCTCGTTTGTTCGTTTCAGGAACAGCGTCGATAATTGGACAGGAAACCATTGGAATCGAAGATGTTGAAATGCAAACCCGCGTAACCATTGCCAATATTCAATCGCTGGTTAGCGAGGAAAACCTTCGCGCTCATTACCTCGCGCTGGATGCCGTCCCTGATAAATATGTCTATGTTCGGGTGTATGTAAAAAATGCCGAAGACATTCCGGTGGTAAAAACGATTTGCTCCGGTTATTTCCTAAATGTACCGATAACCTTTGTTCAGGCCGATATTTGCCGTGCCAATTTGCTGGTGGAAATTGAAGCTGAGATGGTGAATTAGCCTAAGAGCCTCCCCCAACCCCCTCCGAAAGAGGGGGCTTTCGAAATTGCGATGTGTAGGTTTATTCTTTAATGCTTTTGTGTTCTCAACTTTCACCAACGAACTCCCTTCCCTTTCGGGGAAGGGTCGGGGATGGGGCTTCAATCCGATGATTGATTGATAAATAACTGCGAAAATTCAACTAATTGTTTTTATTACAAGAAGACTTGATTAGATTTGCATTTCTAAACTTGAAAATTTCCCTAAAATACAATAAACGTAAATCTCATTGAAAATGAAAAATCTTAAACTTACCCTGATTGCCTTAATACTTGCAGGCTTATCGTTTTCCGTTCAGGCCAAAGTTCTGTCGTACAAAAAAGACAGCGACGGAGTTACCTGCACGCTGGATAAAGGCCTGATGAAAGTAAAACTTTGCTTCGACAACATGGTTGAAGTAAAGTACACCACTTTGCCGCTTTTTATCGAAAAGCCCTCGCTGGTTATTACCAACGACTTTAAAACTGCTCCCGGATTTTCGGTTTCGGAGAATGGAAACGAACTCGTGCTAACCACTTCGAAGCTGAAGGTCGTGATCAACAAGCAAACCAATGCCATTAAATATACCGATTTGGCCGGAAATACCGTGTTGGCTGAAGATGATCAGCAAAACAAAGTGATGACCGAAGCCAACGTTGCCGGAATCGACGTGTACAATTGCTCTACACAGTTCTTGTCGCCAGCCGACGAGGCGCTCTACGGTTTGGGTTGCCATCCTGAAGATTCGCTTTCGATCAACTACAAAGGTCGTAACCAGGAAATGGCGATCCGTTACATGACCGGCTCTATTCCTGTGATGCTTTCGACCAAAGGCTATGGTCTTTTCTGGGACAACTATTCGGTGTCGAATTTCTACGGTACCGAAGCCGGAAACACCAAATACAAATACGTTTCGGAAAGTGGCGACAAAGTGGATTATTACTTTGTTTATGGTCCCGATTTCGATAAGGTTATTTCTACTTTCCGCAATGCGAGCGGAAATGCGCCGATGTTCCCGAAATGGGCATTTGGCTTGTTTCAGTCGCAGGACAGGTATAAAAGTCAGGCCGAAGTGTTGTCGGTGAAAGACGGTTACCGCAAAAATAATATTCCGGTCGACTGCATTGTTCAGGACTGGTTTTACTGGGAACCCAACGTCATTGGCTCGCACGTGATGTGGCCCGAACGCTACCCGAACCCGAAAGCGATGGTTGATGAGCTGCATAATGCCAATATCCACGCCATGATTTCGATTTGGCCGGTATTCTCAGCCGGAACGAAAACCTTCGACCAAATGACCCATTCAGGAAACATGACCGACATCCGCTGGATGAACGTGATGACCAATATTCTGGATTATTACTACGATGCGCACAGTCCGCAGGCCCGCGATTTGTATTGGAAACAAGCTTACGACAGTTTGATCAGCCGTCACGGTTGGGATGCCTGGTGGGTTGACCAATGCGAGCCAGATAATGGCAACGTGGGCGACCCGAATTTCATGGATTTACGGCGCAAAAGTCATTTCTCGATTGGCCGCGGAATCGACTACATGAACACCTTCTCACTGGAGCATTCAACCGGTTTGTACGAACACTGGAGAAAAGATATTCCTGAAAAACGTCCGGTTTTCCTGATCCGTCAGGCGTTTGCCGGTCAACAACGAAACTCGGCGATCCTGTGGTCGTCGGACATTACCTGTACCTGGAATGCCTATAAAAATCAGGTTCCGCAGGGAATCAATGCCTGTGCTTCGGGCATTCCATACTGGACTTCGGATATTGGCGGATACCATTTCCATTGGCAGGCTCCCGATTGGTCGGCCCCGGTTAACCGCGAATTGTTTACCCGCTGGTTCCAGTTTGGTACATTCAGTCCGGTTTTCCGCATTCATGGTAAAGGCGAACGCGCCATTTTCTCGAACAACTGGGATGCTCCAACCAAAGCCATCCTGATGAAATACGACAATCTGCGTTACCGCTTGTTGCCCTACATTTATTCGCTGTCGTGGAAAGTAACCAACGAAGGTTATACCATCATGCGTTCGCTGGGCTTCGATTTCAGGAACGACGAAGGTATCAGGAATATTCCTGACCAGTACATGTTTGGTCCGGCATTCCTGGTGAATCCGGTAACTGAACGCATGTACAGCCTGCCAAACAGCAAGGACATCAAGAAAGTACGCAAGGTTTATCTGCCGAAATCGGCCAACTGGTACGATTTCTGGACGGGTAAGCTCATTCCGGGCGGACAAACCATCGAAGCTGGCGCTGCCATCGAAACGCTTCCGCTGTACATCAAAGCCGGATCGATTGTGCCGATGGGACCATACCTTCAGTATGCAACCGAGAAAGTGGCCGACCCGATTGAATTGCGCGTTTATACGGGTGCCGATGCTGATTTCGTGCTTTACGAGGACGAAAACGACACCTACAATTACACGAAGGGCAACTATTCAACGATTGCTATCAACTGGAATGAAGCCTCAAAAACTTTGACCATTAAAGACCGCAAGGGTGAATTTCCGGGGATGTTGAAGGACCGCTCATTCCGTGTGGTTTGGGTCACTCCGAAAAACGGGAATGGTGTTGAACCAGCCAAAACGGCCGAAACCGTCCAGTATTCAGGAAAAGAAATAAGTATTTCGAAAAAATAATTTTTCAAAATCAACCACATAGGCACATAGAACACATAGATTTCATTTTGATTTTTCTATGTGACCTATGTGTCTATGTGGTTTTCAATAATAACACATGATAAAAAAACTATTGATCATCCTGTTCATTTTCAGGATGTCGCTCGGATTACAGGCGCAAAAAGCTGTTCCGGTTTACCTTGATCCGACGAAGCCTCTGGAAGAACGAGTTGAAAGCGCTTTGTCGCTGATGACCGTTGAGGAAAAAGTAGCTCTTTGCCATGCCCAATCCAAGTTTAGCAGCGCGGGTGTTCCTCGTTTGGGTATTCCTGAAATCTGGATGAGCGATGGTCCGCACGGCGTGCGAGCCGAAATCGAGTGGGATAGCTGGGGTTATGCCAATTTTACCAACGACTCGTGCCTGGCTTTTCCGGCGCTAACTTGTCTGGCTTCAACGTTTAATCCTGAACTGGCTGCCCGCTACGGACAAGCCATTGGCGAAGAAGCCCGTTACCGCAACAAGGAAGTGATTCTGGGGCCAGGCGTCAATATCTATCGTTCGCCGCTGAATGGCCGCAATTTCGAGTACATGGGCGAAGATCCGTATCTGGCCTCAAAAATGGTTGTTCCTTACATTCAGGGCGTACAGAAAAGCGGAGTTGCCGCATGTGTGAAGCATTTTGCGTTGAATAATCAGGAAAACTGGCGTGGTCACATCGACGTGGAATTGAGCGACCGCGCACTTTACGAAATTTATCTGCCAGCTTTTAAAGCCGCCGTTATGGAAGGTAAAGCATGGTCGATCATGGGTTCGTACAACAAATTTCGTGGCGAACATTGCTGCCACAACGATTTGTTGCTGAATAAAATCCTGAAGGGCGACTGGAAATTCGATGGCGCTGTAATTACCGACTGGGGCGGCGCACACGACACCGATCAGGCTGTGCGAAATGGCCTCGACATTGAAATGGGAACCTATACCAATGGGCTAACCACCAACGGAACATTTCCTTACTCCGAATTTTACCTCGCCAACCCATTCCTGAAAGGCGTTAAAGAAGGCAAATACGACGTCAATGTGCTAAACGACAAAGCCCGCCGGGTGCTTCGCCTGATTTTCCGCACGAGCATGAGTCCGAATCGTCCATGGGGCAGCTTTGTAACTCCCGAACATTCGAAAGTGGCTGCTGACGTGGCAAAGGAAGGAATTGTACTGCTGAAAAACGATCAGAATATTTTGCCGGTTAACCCGAAATTGTACAGGAGAATCTTGGTAGTTGGCGAAAATGCAACCCGTAAAATGACCATTGGTGGCGGAAGTTCGGAACTGAAAACCAAATACGAAATTTCACCGCTTCAGGGAATAAAAAACGCTTTTGGTGCCCAATGCGAGGTGAAGTACGCGATGGGCTACGCTTCGGGACCATCGGCTTACGGGCGTGAAATACCATCGAAACTCAACGGCGATACGCTTTTGAATGAAGCCATCCGCATGGCAAAAGATGCCGACCTGATTCTTTACGTGGGCGGACTGAATAAAAACCATTTTCAGGATTGCGAAGGCGGTGACCGTAAAACTTACGATTTGCCTTTTGGACAAAACAAACTGATTGGCGAACTGATCAAGAGCCAAAAGAAAATGGCTATTGTTCTGGTCAGCGGAAATGCCGTTGCCATGCCGTGGGTGAACCAGGTTCCGGTCATTGTTCAGGCCTGGTATCTGGGCTCCGAGTCGGGGAATGCCATTGCTTCGGTGCTTTCAGGCGAAATCAATCCTTCGGGCAAATTGCCTTTTACATTTGGTGTGAAACTGAACGATTATGGCGCTCATTCGTTCGACAAACTTTGTTTTCCGGGCGACAGCATCAAAGAGGTTTATAAGGAAGATATTCTGGTGGGCTACCGTTGGTTCGACACCAAAAATATAGCGCCGCAATTTGCATTCGGTTACGGGCTTTCTTACACCACTTTCCAGTTGGGAAAAGCTTTGGTTGACAAGCCAAAATACGGCAAAAACGATACGGTTAAACTGACGGTTTCGGTGGCCAACACGGGTGAGGTGGACGGTGCCGAAGTCATTCAGGCATACATTCAGGATAAAATTTCATCAGTTCCACGGCCTGTAAAAGAGCTGAAAGCCTTCAGTAAAGTGATTCTGAAAGCAGGAGAGAGCAAGGTGGTGACCTTGGAATTGCCGGTTAGCGAATGGGGCTTCTACGACGAAACCACCAAAACATTTAAGGTGGAGCCCGGCCAGTTCGTGATTAACCTCGGAACGTCGTCGCGCGACATCAAACAACAAATTCCGGTGACGGTAGAATAGTTGCTGTCGGAAAATATTAACCACGAAGGCACAAAGTCGCGAAGTTTTTTCGTTTTTGTAACTGAAAAAAGTTAATTTGGGAGTTAATAACTAACTAATCAGTATTGGCTTATGAAGGCGTTGAAATTCGTTCCCATTTCAGGTAAAACATTGCTGTATGCAATGGTTGCCATTCTCCTGACTCATTTAAATCCACAGAATTTATCTGCTCAGAGGATGAATCAACCGGTGTTGGGTCACCGTAGTGTCGAAATTCTGAAGGTGGGTCAACTCGAATTTAAGGACCTCAATAAAAACCATCAGCTTGATAAATACGAAGACTGGCGTTTACCTGTCGACGAGCGCATAAACGATCTGATTTCAAAGATGACCATCGAAGAGAAGGTTGGATTCATGATTATCAGTACCACCCGAATGGCGGGCGATCAATCGTTTCAGGCTGGGGCTGCGAGGACGACGATAAGCAGTGGGTTTAATGAAGAAGATTTGGTGCAAACTACCAATATGTTTACACGCAAGCCATTGCCAACGCCAAATATGAGTGCAGCCGGAACTACAAAAGCAGTGCTGACATACAATTTGCGGCATTTTATTCTGCGTGCAAATACCGATGCCAAAACCATTGCTGAATGGTCGAACAACCTGCAGGCGCTTTCCGAAAGTTCGCGTTTGGGAATTCCTTCTATCGTAGCTTCAAATCCGCGCAATCATGTTACCATCGATAATTCAATTGGCCTGAGTGTTGGAATCACGACTTTCTCAAAATGGCCCGGGGAATTGGGAATGGCTGCCATGCGCGATTTCAAACTAACCCGTGAGTTTGCTGAAATTGCGGCCAAAGAATGGACATCGGTTGGCCTTCGGAAAGGATACATGTACATGGCCGATTTAGCAACTGAGCCGCGTTGGCAGCGGGTTGAAGGTACCTTTGGCGAGGATGCCAACCTGGCAGCATCAATGATTCGCGAAATTGTATTGGGTTTTCAGGGCGAAAAGCTTGGCGCCAATTCGGTTGCCCTAACCACAAAACATTTCCCGGGAGGTGGGCCTCAAGTCGATGGACAGGATTCACACTTCGATTGGGGCAAAAACCAGCATTATCCCGGAGGAATGTTTGCCTATCATCTCATTCCGTTCAAAGCCGCCATTGAAGCCGGAACGTCATCGATTATGCCTTATTATTCGCGTCCAACAGGTCCGCAATTCGAAGAGGTGGGTTACTCGTACAATAAAGCCATCATTAAAGACACTTTACGCAATAAACTGGGATTCCGGGGAATCATTAACTCCGATACCGGCCCTATTGATATGATGCCATGGGGAGTTGAAAACCTCACTATTCCGGAGCGATATCAGAAAGCAATCAACGCCGGAGTCGATATTTTTTCAGGAAATGCCGACCCGACGGTTTTGCTCGAAACGGTTAAAAAAGGTATGGTTTCTGAACAACGCATCAACGAATCTATCGCCAGGCTTCTTCGCGAGAAATTTTTATTGGGACTGTTCGAAAACCCATATGTCGATCCGGAAGCAGCGGCTAAAATTGTTGGTAATTCCGAGTTTCAGAAAAAAGCTGATCTGGCTATGCGAAAATCAATTGTGTTATTGCGCAACGACAAAAAACAACTGCCGTTGGCCAAGGGAACAAAGGTCTATTTTGAAACCTATTACGATAATGGACGTTCACAAAAGCCGATTTCTGTAATAAAGCCAACAAATAATAACTGGAATTTGCAATTTGTAGCAACTCCTGAAGAAGCCGATGTTGTTTTGCTTTGGTTAATACCGAATGGGGGAGGACTTTTTAGTTCGGAAGGTACTGCCATCGACCTGCAATTGTCAAAAAACAGGATTGATGTGGCTCATGTAAACCAGTTAAAATCGGGCAAACCGACCATTGTGGTGGTAAATTATACCAATCCTTGGGTCATCGATGAAATCGACACTGGTGATCTGAAATCGGTACTGGCCACTTTCGGAACTACTCAGGAAGCATTGCTTGATGTGGTAACCGGAAAGTTCAATCCTTCAGGAAAAATGCCTTTTACAACGCCGGTTTCGATGAAAGCAGTGCTCGAAAATAAAGCCGATGTTCCCGGATATTTGGAGCCCAAAGGGTATGCCCTGTTTAATTTTGGAGAAGGGCTGAGTTATTGAACACTCTGCGGATGGGGTGATTAATTGGTAAAAATGCAAATTGATATTTAGTGTGAATATTACACCATTAATTTGAGGACATAATCATTTGATTTTGCACTTTTGTTTGCTGTTAAACAAACTTAAATCACTTTACAATGAAAGTGCATGCCTTGCTTTTGTCCCTGATTATGTTTTGTGTTTTAGGATTTAGTACTGAAGCTAAATGCGATAATTCGAATACTAAATCAAATTTTTACTCACTTTCAGGGAAAGCGCTCAAAACCGGGAATCAGCTTACTTCTTCCGGAAAAATTACTCAGGTAGGCGAGCCGCTTATTCATGCTTACCGCACAAATAGCTCCAAAGGTACTATTTTGCTTTTCCCGGGAGGCGAATATAATGTGTTGAACATCAAAAGTCAGGGAGATAAAGTTGCGAAATTTCTCAATGCTGAAGGTTTTGATGTGGCATTGCTCGAATACCGGATTGGATTGGACGATTCCCGAAATCTGGCATTGACCGATGCACTGCAAGCCATCCGCAAACTAAAAACCGACTCTAAAACATTCAGTTTGCACAACGGGCAACTGGCTCTGTTAGGAATTGGCTCCGGCGGACATTTGGCAGCACGGGCAGTTCAGCGTCTTGCCAAAAATGAGCAACCCGACAAGCTAATCCTGATCTCGCCAGCCTATCTGGACGAAACCCTGAAAGGCACGGTTTATCCGGCTGTGATGCCACCTGTTCAGCCGAAAGCTCAGCTGTTTGTTTCTTTTGCTGCAGATGAAAACAAGGATCTGGTTCGCTGCGGACAGGAATATGCCAAAACCTGGAAAGGCTACGACGGACAAGCAATATTTAGCGTGATTGCAGATAGTAAGTTTATTGGGAACAGCGACCTGAATCCACTGGAAGAAAGTCAAAATCTTCAGAAACAATTAAAAACTTTCCTGAATTCAAAACCTGAAATAACGCCACAAACTCCAAATCCGGCAACAGTTCTGGTGGAAGGGTACGCCAAAAAGCGCCATGCTGAAAAGGCGGAGCTTTTGAAAAACAATAAGTACGATTTGCTGATGTTTGGAAATTCGATTACACACAACTTTGAGAAACCCGAATATCAACCCATCTGGAATCAGTTTTTTGCACCGCGAAATGCCCTCAATCTGGGAACAAGTGCCTATCGCACCGAAAACCTAATCTGGGAAATTCAAAACCTGCCGCTGGAAAATCAATCGCCAAAAGTGGCTATTGTCGAAATTGGCACCAATAACATCGACGAGAAAAATTATCCAACGCGCCACACCGCAGGCCAACTAGCCGGTGGAATCGAAACCATCGTGAAATTGTTGCGCGAAAAACTTCCGCAGACCAAAATCATTGTCATGCGCTGCTTCCCGGGTTGCTACGGTGGCCCAAATCCGACCTCGCATCGCGCAATTCTGGAGAGGGCTTCAGACATTGTCTCGAAGCTTGCTGACAACAAAACGGTATTTTACTGCGACGTCAATCATGTTTTCCTGAATCTGGATGGCTCGATTAATCACGACCAGATGCCCGATTGGTTGCATCCGAGTCCGGCCGGAGCCAAAGCCTGGGCGCAGGCTATGGAGCCACTGTTATCGCAACTCATGGGGGACAAATCGCGCGATACAGATATTCCGAAAAACTCCGCGATTGTTCCGATGCCGAAACTCGAAAACGACAGCTACAACTGGTGGGATCGCCATGCCGAAGCATTGCGGGTAAAAGATTCGATCAATCCTGAAGTTGTGCTGATTGGTAATTCGATCACCCATTTTTGGGGAGGCGAACCCAAACTGAAATATGCCGATGGAAAACCTCGCAAACCCAATGGCCCAAATGCGTGGGCGTCGGTGTTTGCCAATCACCGGGTGCTGAACCTGGGCTTTGGCTGGGACCGCACGCAAAATGTGCTTTGGCGGCTCGATCATGGCGAAATCGACGGGCTTCACCCACGAACCATCGTCATGCACCTGGGCACCAACAATACCAGCGAAACGGCCAACGCCCGGATGAACTCGGCTACCGAAATAGTTGAGGGAATCCGCGCCGTTTGTATGCGCCTGCGCTCGAAAGTTCCGGGAGCGCATTTGGTACTGATGAAAGTTTTTCCCCGGGAAGAAAAGCCGGATCATCCTCGTCGGATTTTGATTAACGAGATTAACAAACAACTGGAGGTATTTGCCCGCGAGAATAACATCGATTTATTGGACATTGGCCCGAAAATGCTTGCCTCCGATGGCACGTTGCCGAAAGAAATAACCAACGATTTTTGCCATCCAACCGAAAAAGGCTACCAGATTTGGGCCGACGAAATCCGCAGGTTTGTTGATGAGCCCTGATTTCGTTCATTGAAGGCGGAAATCTTTTCGTTTCGCGGATGATATGCGGGATTGCGCCAACGAATGTAATATCTGCTGTGTAATCGTGATAAGGACTACAACATCAGCAGACCATTCTCCCGCAATTCCTGCAACGGTTTGCTGTTCCAGAACAGCACAAAATCCTCGCCAGTAGCTTCTTCGAAGCTTTTTTCGAGTTCGGCAAAAGTGGTTTGTTGCAGGTTGGAAACTGATAATGCCGGAATATGTTCCATCAGCCACTCGCCTTCTTTTTGCTTCAGTTGAATAACCAAATCCTGTCTTTTATTGCTGAAGGCCAGTTCAGCCATGTCGAACGTCTGGTTTTTCTTCTTTTTGGTAAAGCTGCGCAAAGTGGCATTTCCGCCCAGCCAAACGATTTTGTGGTTGGGGCTAGCCGGTTCGTAAGCCTGATCGTCGATGGCTTTGCGGATAAAATCTGGTGCAAGGATGGTGCGTGGCACTTTAAAATCAAACCAATCCTGAAGCGGGAAATCGAAGCAAATGCCGTGCATATAGTTGAACAGCGATTTGCGCAATCCTTCACTAAACCGATCGTGGTCGATGCCGGTCAGGTCGCGGAATTGCAGGTCGTTGTTGGCAAAAGGGCCGGGTTGCTCATTCCCGATTTTGATGCGGAACTTTTCAGGATTTAAACCAACCGGACTGTGTGCCGTGAGTGCAAAATGGTGCCAGAAACCCGACTGAACCACTCCGGCTTCGAACAATTGGCGCACCACTTCAAGCGAATCGATGGTTTCCTGCACCGTTTGCGTGGGGAAGCCATACATCAGGTAGGCGTGAACCATGATTCCGGCGCGGGTAAAATTGTCGGTCACTTTAGCCACCTTCGAAACGCTCACGCCTTTGTTGATCAAGGCCAGCAAACGATCGGAAGCCACTTCCAGTCCGCCAGAAACGGCGATGCAGCCCGATTCTTTCAGGAGCAAACACAGGTCGTAGGTAAAGCTTTTTTCGAAGCGGATATTGGTCCACCAAACGACCGTCATTTTCCGGCGAATAATTTCCAAAGCCAAAGCGCGCATCAGGGCAGGTGGTGCGGCCTCGTCCACAAAATGGAAGCCGATTTGCCCGGTCTGGCGGATCATTTCTTCCATGCGGTCGCACAAAACCTGCACGGTGCTGGGTTCGTAGCGGCGAATGTAGTCGAGCGAAGTGTCGCAAAACGTGCAGCGACCCCAGTAACAGCCATGCGCCAACGTGAGTTTGTTCCAGCGGCCATCGCTCCACAGGCGGTGCATCGGATTCACAATTTCAATCACCGAAAGGTATTTGTCCAGCTCGAAGTCGGAATAATCGGGCGTTCCTACTTCGAATTGCGAAAAGTCGTTTTGCGCGGAGCCATTCAGGAAAACCACTTCGCCGTTTTCGAGTGCAAACGTTCGTTTCAGTTCAGCTTTTGCACGCTTCCCGTCGAGGTATTCAATTAGGTTCAGGATTGGCGCTTCGCCGTCGTCGAGCATAACAAAATCGAAATATTCGAACACGTGCAGATCGCTCAGTGAGCGCAGTTCTGTATTCGCAAATCCACCGCCCATCGCTACTTTCAGTTCGGGATAAAGCTTTTTGAGGTACTGAGCGCACTTGAACCCACTGTATAAATTTCCGGGGAAAGGAATCGAAAAAGCCACCAGCGTCGGTTGTACTTTTTCTATTTTTTCCTGAAGCAGTTTCAGGGTAATTTGGTCGATAAAGCTTTCGGGCGACTGCAAAACCTCATGCAATTCGTCGAAGGTGTTGGCCGAACGGCCCAATCGTTCAGCATAGCGGCTAAACCCAAAGTGCGGGTCGATGGCTTCAACGATGAAATCCGATAAATCTTCGAGGTAAAGCGTGGCCAAATGTTTGGCTTTGTCGCGCGTTCCCATGATACCGAAAGCCCATTCCAGATCGTCGGTTTGGGCGAAGCGCGAGGCTTCGGGCAAAAAGTTTCCTTCACAAATCACGTGGGCAAGTACCTCATTTTTCCCCTGCAAAAAGGCGATCACCTGATCGATGGTTTGGATGTAGCAGTCGCGCAGGTTGTAGATGCGCTGAGAATTTGCTGAAAGACCGGAGACCGGAGACGGAAGACCGGAGAAAAGGGAGGCGAGGCCTTCAGAAGAAAAGAGTTTCAGGATAACTTCGATGCCCAGGTCGCACTGAAACGTGGCGATATTCTGCGTATTCAGAAACCCTTTGAGGTAAGCTGTTGCCGGGTAGGGCGTGTTCAACTGCGTAAACGGCGGTGTGATCAGGAGTATTTTTTGAGCCACATCAGAAATTTTAGTTGTGTAAAAGTAAAATAAAAGATGCAAACTGATTGAATCGTCAGGGTTTCACTGGTGAATAGTGAGGGTTTCACTCAAAGTGAAGCCCTCACTAAGAGCTAGGTGTTTGCCACAAACGGCGCTTTTCGGATATAAGTATCGTCAAAAAGCTGATCGACCAGGAAAACGGCCAGACTTCCGGCGTTTACTTTTCCTGAAGGGCAATCACTTAGGCTCACAGCTAATTCGCCTCTTGCATCCTGAAATTCGATGAACGGAACTCGCACCAGCATCCAGTTCACCGAGCTTTGCTCCAGCAAAGAATAGGATTTCTGGCGGTCGGCATGGATTCCCGGGAAATTGGCTTTCATCCACCCGGTGGCCATCAGCGTTTCGTTGCCTTTTCGATCCGATGGTGCTTCCACATTCAGCCCGGCCAGCGAAATCAGGCGTTTGATACCGAATTCATTCATGGAATCGAGCAGGTTTTGGGTTGCACGACAGGCCACCAACGGTTCGCCGGGGCGCTGGCCAACCACACTGATGATGGCCTCGCACCCTTCGACCAACTGCCGAACGCTTTCGGAATGGGTTGCGTCGCCATTTACGATTTCGATTTGCTGACTTTGAATGAGAAACTGTTCGGGACGCCGAAGCAGCACTTTCAGTTGAAAACCCTTGTTGATTAGTTGATTGACAAGATATTTGCCGGTACGGCCACCGCCACCCAACACGGCTATTTTTTGTTGTTTCATATACTTCTCTTTATAAAATTTTGGACATAAAAAATTGGTTCCCGAGGTTGAGAACGACTGATAGCTAATTTGCCAGTCAGGGTTTCACTCAAAGTGAAGCCCTGACTAAAAGCTATTCACGAACTGATATTTACAAAGAGAGTTTAATGCTGCAAAAATAGAAAAATGTTTTCAGACCAAATCGGAAAGCTTATTGCTGATTAATTTCTACTTTTGCGGCGTATTGGTTGATGGAATTTTATTTCATCTGAAAAGGGAATCCGGTGCAAAACCGGAGCTGTACCCGCAGCTGTAAGCCTCATAGCCCCACCAACCTCCCCAAAGGGAGGCTCGGGACAACGCTTTGAACAACATAATGCCACTGAAGCTTTCGCCTCCTTTCTTTTTGGGAGTTAATTTCTCCCCTTCGGGGAGATTAAGAGGGGCTTCGGGAAGGCCGCAAAAAGCGAGGCGAGCCAGAAGACCTGCCAGTTCAAAATCAACAAAAGTCGAATCTTCGGGAAAAAAGATCGGTGAAAAGCATCTTATCGCATTTTCATTCTGTTTCTTCCGGAATAATTTTTAATGAAATGAAGTTATTTTCATCATGGAGCGGTGGCAAAGATTGTATGCTGGCCTTGTACCGCGTCCAGAAATCGGGCGAACACGAGGTCAAAGTTCTCCTGAACATGTGCGACAGCGATTCGGATTTTTCGCGTTCGCATGGTATTCACAGCAACATGATTGTGCGGCAAGCCGAAGCTCTTGGAATCGAATTGCTACAGCCTAAAACCGACCGCATCAGTTACGAGCAAAATTTTAAAGCTGCACTCCTGAAACTGAAAGAGCAAGGCATCATGGGTGGCGTTTTTGGCGACATTTACCTGTGGGAACATCGCCACTGGATTGAGCGAGTTTGTAATGAATGCGGCATCGAAGCCATTTTCCCGTTGTGGGATAATCCGGTAACCGATCTGGCTGAAGAGATCATCAATTCGGGTTTCAAAGCGATTGTGGTTTCGGTGAATGCCAAACAGTTAACCGAAAATTTCATTGGACGTGTTTACGATCAGGATTTTGTGTCCGAACTTTCGAAAATCGAGGGTGTTGATGTGTGTGCCGAGCTGGGCGAATTCCATTCGTTTGTGTTCGACGGACCGAATTTCAAACATCCGGTGGCCTTCCAAAAGGGAGACGTCAGTTTCAGGGATAATCACTGGTTTTTGGAGATCAATTAGTTTCAGGTTTCAAATTTCAAGTTCCAAGTATGAAAAAGATAGTTTTCCTCAGTATTTTATTGATAGTTTGCCTGTTTGCTCAGGCACAGGAAGCCAAGCGCATCGTTTCGCTGGTTCCGTGGATGACCAAAAGTCTTTACCTGATGGGTGAACAGGGCCGTTTGGTGGGTTGTACCAATTATTGTCCGGTTGAAGCTACCGACAAAATTCCGGTGGTGGCCACAGCCGTGAATGTGAACATCGAAAAGTTACTGATGCTCAAGCCCGACCTGGTTTTTGCGTCGTCGCTCATCAAGCCCGAAATTCTGGATAACATTCGCAAACTGGGCATCAAAATCGAATACATGCCTTATCCAAAATCGTTCGACGAGATTTGCACTGATTTTATCCGCGTTGGCGAATTGGTGGGGCAACAGGCAAAAGCCAAAACTATAGTGGCGCAGCAACGCGACCGGATGGCTAAAATCAAAGCAAAAATACCCGCTGGGAAACACCCGAAAATGTTTTTTCAAATTGGCGCCAAACCTTTGTTTTGTGCCGTACCTCAGACTTTCATGGACGATTTTGTTACGTTTTCAGGAGGAACAAACATTGCAGCCGGGCTTACAATTGGCAGTGTAACACGCGAATTTGTGCTGAAGCAAAACCCCGACCTAATTTTTATCGTCACCATGGGAATTGTAGCAGAAGAAGAACGCGAAAACTGGCTGAAATATCCATCGCTTTCGGCCAGCAAAAGCAAGCAGATTTTCATCCTCGATTCGGATAAAACCTGTAGCCCTACGCCGGTGCTTTTCGTCGATGCGCTGGAAGAAATTGTCAATTTGTCGTACAAGTAGCTTCTCATGAAATGATTACAGGACATGGTGACGATAGTTTTCGCCTGAAATCTCCGATAAAAGCTGATTTTAGCTCCAATGTGTGGTATGGCGGAACATCGCCCGCATTAATCGGTTATTTGCAGCAAAATATTTGTCAGATTGGCAACTATCCCGAGCCCGATGCGGCTTCATTTTGTCGCAGCGCAGCGCAGGCGCATTCGGTTGCTGAGGATCGGTTGCTGGCTTTCAATGGTTCTGTCGAAGCGTTTTATACCATAGCTTTAGCTTTTCGCGGGAAGCATTCAGCACTATTATCGCCCGCTTTTGCCGAGTACGAAGATGCATGCCGGCTACACGAGCACCAGATGAGTTTTTTTACTTCGGAAGAGAAGCTACAGACCGCTGATTTGTGCTGGATTGGCAATCCGAATAACCCCGATGGGCATATTTTTAGTCATACCGAAATTGAGTGCTTTCTGATTGAGCATCCTGAAACAGTTTTGGTTGTTGACGAAGCGTATGCCGGGTTCATTCCTGAATTTCGTTCTGCCATTGAGCTGACTGAAAAATTTGAAAACCTGATTGTGGTTCGTTCGCTCACCAAATGCTGCGCCATTCCCGGGCTTCGGCTGGGTTATGTAATTGCCTCAGAAATGCTGGCTGCAAAACTTCGCAGGTTTCAGCAACCGTGGTCGGTGAATGCCCTGGCTCAATTGGCTGGAAAATTTCTGATTGAAAACGGTATTCCAAATCAATTTGATCAGCCGGAAATAATGAGGCTTTCGCAAGACCTTCAGGAAAGTATTCATCAGCTCAACGGGTTTCGGGTAGTTCGTTCGCAGGCGCCGTTCTTTTTGGTTGAGATGCAAACCGGAACTGCCGCTGGCTTGAAAGAATTCCTGATTCAGGAACACGGCATTCTTATCCGCAATGCCTCCAATTTTCGTGGATTGAATGAACGGTTTTTCAGGATTTGCACCCGAAGCGAAGCAGACAATGCGATACTGCTAAAAGGATTGGCAGAATATTTAGAGCGATAAACCACAGAGGCTACAGTGTTCGAAAAGAGTAAAGAAGAGTGCTTTTTTTGTCGATCTCTGTGGTAAAGGCCATCACCATATTTGCTTAAACTTTGACAATTTATTAGGTTGTTTTAGCTAATCCAGATCAATAAACTTTAAACACCTATATCTCAAAGCATATAATTTTATTAATTTTGGATGAGCTATATTTAATAGCATATAATTTACTACATTTGAGCTTGATTATATCTAAAAGCATACCATGAAGAGGTTGGCGGAATTTGTAAAAGAGCACAGAAAAGAGGTAAATCTTACACAGGAGGAATTTGCCGAACGGGCCGGGGTTGCACTTACGGTAATTCGCAAAATTGAACAAGGCAAGACAAATTTGAATCTCGATAAGGTGAACCTGGTTTTGAGTATGTTTGGACATGAGTTGATTCCTGTAAACAGTAAAGAAATAGAAATATGAGGACAGGCAAGGTATTTTATAAGGAGCATTTCGCAGGGATTATCACAGAAACCGATGGTGGGGAATTTGTATTTTGTTATGATGAAACCTTTGTTGCTGAGCATCCCAAAGAGTTTATCACATTTACCATGCCCGTTACAAACAAACCCTATACTGACAAGCGATTGTTCCCTTTTTTTGATGGTTTGATTCCCGAAGGCTGGCTACTGGAGATTGCCTCTAAAACCTGGAAAATAAATCAAAATGACCGCATGGGACTGCTGCTGGCATGTTGCAAAAACTGTATTGGAGCAGTAAGTGTTGAACAAATTCAAGAAGAAAATGAGCAATAAGTGCCTGTATTGTTATCAATTAATTGATGGGGAGGGCGATTTTCATGCGAAATGCTGCACCGAATTCTTTGGAACAGCTAGGCCACCAATCATACCCTATTCGGTTGACCAGATGGATGAACTGGCTAAAGACGTTGTTGAACGTAGCGTCGCGGTTCCCGGGGTACAGCCCAAATTGTCAATGTCCGTGGTAAAAGAAACCCGGGAAAATTCAGACACGCGATTAACTGTGGTGGGCGCACTTGGTGGTCAATATATTCTGAAACCGCCTTCCAGTAAATATTCAGGAATGCCTGAAAATGAACACGTGACTATGCGGATTGCCGAAGCTTATGGAATCAGGGTTGTGCCGTCCAGTTTAATCTGTCTGGCATCGGGCGAATTATCGTACATCACCAAAAGGATTGACCGCACCGCAAATGATGTGAAAATCCACATGATTGATATGTTTCAAATTACCGAAGCTTTTGATAAATACATAAGCTCAATGGAGAAAGTGGGGAAAGCTCTGCACATGTATTCAAACAACACCCTGCTCGACAAGCTTTTCTTTTTTGAGCTTTCGGTGTTTTGTTTTTTAGCCGGGAATAACGATATGCACTTGAAAAATTTCTCAATGATTGAAAGCAAGTTGGGTTGGGTTTTAGCTCCGGCTTATGATTTGTTGAATATGACGATTGTTAATCCTGACGATACCGAAGAACTTGCCCTGACACTCGACGGCAAGAAGAAAAAATTAAAGAAGGAACACTTTGAAAAATTGGCCAAAGGGCTCGGTTTAACCGACAAACAGATACAACGGGCATTTCAACGAATGGTAAATAACCGGCATAAAGCAATGGAATGGATTGACCAATCGTTTCTTTCTGCCGAACAAAAAGCGGCATACAAAAAAGTGGTTCACAACAGGTATTCTCAATTAAGCCTGGTTGAATAGCAAAATTGATCCAATGACATCTGACGAACTTGTTACTTATGTTCTCATAACTGGGTTTGTCCTTGATTGCCTGCTGGGCGATCCGCTGTGGTTGCCTCATCCCATCAGGTTTTTCGGGAACAGCATTTCCTTTTTTACTGAAAAATTAAACTGCGGCAAAAATCGTCGGTGGAAAGGCGCTGCAATGGCTTTTGCGTTGGTTGCTTTCACTTATATCTCGTTGAAAGTTGTTTTTTTATTTCTGAAAAACTACGAATGGGCTTGTTTGGCATTGGGAAGCCTTGGCGTTTTTTATGGATTGGCCAACCGCAGCCTGATTTACGAATCGTATAAAGTAATGAAGGCACTGAAAAATAAAGGGCTGGAAGCCGGGCGCGAACAGCTAAGCTACATTGTTGGGCGTGAAACCCAAAGCTTGAACGAACAGCAAATTCGTACGGCCGTGCTCGAAACGTTGGCCGAAAACCTAAGCGACGGTGTGATAGCCCCGCTTTTTTACTACGCGCTGGGTGGTGTTCCGGCCATGCTGGCCTACAAAATGGCCAATACGCTCGATTCGATGATTGGCTACAAAAGCGAAAAATACCGCGAATTTGGCTGGTTTGCTGCCCGGTTCGACGATGTGATTAACTTTATTCCGGCACGAATGACTGCCTTGTTGATGGTTGTCCTTAGTTTTAGCTGGCGCGGACTGGCGTATATTTTCCGCTATGGTCATCAGCACAGTAGCCCCAATGCCGGATACCCCGAAGCAGCCTTGGCCGGAATCCTGAATTGCCGGTTTGGCGGCCCAAATGTGTACCACGGTCAGTTGGTCGAAAAGCCTTACATCGGCACGAACCCGCGAATATTAACCGACTCCGATTTCAGGAAAACTTGTTTGCTGAATTTTTTCACGTGTGTGGTGTTTGTCGGACTGATCTGTGTCGGTATGATATTTTTACACCACGGATAACACAGATTCTCATAGAGATAAGAATATTTTGGATTTTTAATCAGTGCTTCTCTGTTTAATCTGTGGTAAAAATCTCTACTTTTACCGCCGGAAATGGTTCCGAAATCGACTTCCGGTCGACAAGGACGAACATGGGAATCCGGTGCAAATCCGGAGCTGTACCCGCAGCTGTAAGCCTGAAAAATACTTTTTGAACTACAAATGCCACTGTTTCGACTAAAACGAGATGGGAAGGCTTCAAAAAGCAGGCGAGCCAGAAGACCTGCCACTTCCATAAGTTAATCATAGCTTTCGGGATAAAAGCAATGGGGTGATCGTTTTCATCTGAATTTATCCATTTGTTCCTTTTTGTCAGCCCGGGATGTATCGGGGAACATGCTGAAAGTTTATGGTCGACATTTTTTGATGTTTAACCATAAAAGAATGCGTTATGAATTTTAAACAAATGACCTTTGTTTTCATGGGGTTGCTGTGCTCGCTAGAAGCGGCGGCTGAGTTAATCGACTCAACCAAAGTGTATCCTATCGACGAAGTTTTGGTGCAGGCAACGCGCATGGACCGCAAACTGAAAGACCTTCCGCAGAAGGTTGAAATCATTACCTCCGACCTGATTCGTTCGCTTCCGGCCGAAAACCTGGCCGAAGTGCTGAAACGAACCACGAATCTCGACATCATTCAGTACCCGGGCTTATCGGCCAGCGTTGGTATGCGCGGCTTTTCGCCCAGCGCCCACTCGCGCAGTTACACCTTGTTGCTCATCGACGGAAAGCCTGCCGGAACAACCAACCTGGCAACCATCAACCTGGACAACGTGGAGCAAATTGAGGTGGTAAAAGGTTCTTATTCGGTGCTTTATGGCTCCGATGCTATGGGTGGGGTAATTAATATCATTACCAAACGCGGAACCGCAGAACCCGAAGGCCACCTATCGGTGGAATCTGGGAGTTTTGGTTACCGCAAACTTTCAGGAAATTTCACCGGCAAATCCGGGAAGAACCTCTCGTATGGCCTGGGCTACAGCCGTCAGGAACAAACCAAGGATTACCGCATTGGGCAGAAAAACCTACTGAAAATTTCGGATGTCGATAAGCTTATTCTCGATAAAGCGTCGTATGGCGATGCGACGGACAACTCGCAGTACGAACTGAACTCGGCCAATGCTTTTATCGACTATACACTTGGCAAACAGTGGAAAATTAATGCAGAAGGCGCTTACACCTTTGCTTACGATGTGGAGACTGCCGGAAACTACTGGGGAACGTATGGCCAAAGTAAAAAGGATGTGAACCGCCTGAATTTATACACTACCGTGGAACAAAAAAGTGAACGAAATCATTTCAGGTTTAGTCCGTACTACACCAACGACAAAAACCCGAATTATTCGGATAATACCGATACGGGGTTCATCAGTTTTACCAGCACCGTAAAGGAATACGGCTACCAGCTTCAGGACAATTACCGCCTGAAATCGCTTAGCTTTTTGCTCGGAACCGACCTGAAAGTGTACGATTACCAGTCGAACCGCTACTCGGCCATTGGAACACCAGCCGACCCGTACAAGCCAAACAACCGGTTCACCAATGCTGCCGCTTTTGCCCAGGCCGTTTGGTCGGTGAAAAACCTGGAAGTGAATGCCGGTGCACGTTTCGATCATTTTACCTACCACATCGATGCCAACGAAGGGCTGAAAGCTCCGGATGCCAATGCCGATTACAACACGCTGAATCCTTCGGTGGGCGCGCAATACCGGTTTCTTCAGAATTTCAGGATTCATTCGTCGTTCGGAACAGCATTTTCGGTTCCCGATGCCTTTAAAGTGGCCGGAAAATATACCGTTTCAGGAAAATCTTACGTGGGAAACCCGGATCTCGATCCCGAAAAATCGAAAACAACCGACTTTGGTTTGGGCTATTCGTCAGACGACAGTGGATTTCGGTTCGATGTAACTTATTTTAAAACCTTGCATGACCATAAAATTGTGGAAGAAAAATTGGCTTCAGGAGAATATACCTACGTGAATGCCAATAAATCGAAGATGGAAGGTATCGAACTGGAATCGGCCTACAACCTGGGGCAATTGTTTGCCAAAAAGTTTGTGCTGGAAGCGTATGCCAATTTTACCTGGATGCTGAAGGACAACTTTACCCAGTTGGTTGGAACCGCTATGCTGACCCGCGATATGCAATATGTCCGAAAGGCAAACGGGAATTTTGGATTGAAGTATCGTGGTCCGCAGAAAATTTCGATGCAACTGAATGGCCGTTACATCGGTTCGAGGCTCGAAAAAGATTCGTTCAGCGCACTTCGCCCCGGAATAGTAGCGGCAAATTATTATGCTGAAGGCGGCTACAAAGCTACCGACAAAATCCTGAAACACCCGGAATACCTGTTGTTCGATTATTCGGTTGGCTACGATTTCACCGAAAAAATAAATTTTGGCGTAACGGTTTCGAACCTGCTCGACGAGAATTATTCTGAAAAAGACGGTTACAATATGCCCGGTCGTAGCATTGTGGCCAAACTGGCTTATCGGTTTTAATACAAGCACAGTGAGCGGATGACCTCGAAATCACCCGCTCACTAAAATATAAAGTCAAATGAGAAGAACAGTTATTCTTTCATTCATCATCTTTGCCATTGCTTTTGTAGGACAGGCCAAAGAGAAGAAGCCGTCGGCACCGAAGCCTATTATCGTGGAAATCGATTTTGGCAACGGACACGAAGTCAAACGCGTGGACGTAGCTTGTAACAAAACCATTACCGCATTGGAAGCGCTACAGAAGGCTGCCGATGTGAAAACTCATCCGGTGGGAACGTATGTTTTTGTGACATCAATTGATGAGGTTGCCGCCGAACGCGGAAAAATGGCCTGGTATTACAAAGTGAACGGGAAGAAACCTAAACTGGCCATTGAACAACCGGTAAAGCCTGGCGACACGGTAAGCTGGCGTTTTGTGGAGGATGTTTGCTCAAAAAAGGTTGACGGACCAACGAAATAAAAGATAAGAAAACTGTAAATGCGACAAGTGAGCGGGTGACTTGAAGCCACCTGCTCACTAAAACAAATTACGAATTATGGCTCAAATCACATTCATCACCGGTGGTGCCCGTTCAGGGAAAAGCCGATTTGCCCAGCAAATGGCCGAAGCACAAAGCCCAAATCCGGTTTACCTGGCCACGGCACGCGTTTGGGACGACGATTTTCGCCGTCGCATCGAACGCCATCAAAGCGATCGCGGCCCGCATTGGATCAACATCGAGGAAGAAAAGCAACTTTCGGTCTGCCCGGTTGACGGCCAAACCGTTTTGCTCGACTGCATCACCCTGTGGCTCACCAACATCTTTTTCGATACTAATTTTGATATGGAACGCTCGCTCGAAGAAGCCAAAGCCGAATGGAACCGCTTTGTGCAAAAAGAGATGAGCCTGATTGTAGTGAGCAATGAACTGGGCATGGGCGTTCATCCGGTGGAAGAATCGACCCGCAAATTTGCCGACCTCCAAGGCTGGATGAATCAGCACATCGCCAGCCAGGCCAGCGAGGTTTTCCTGATGATTTCGGGAATTCCGATAAAAATCAAAGGAAATGCGTAGGGTTGTCCCTTTGTGGACAACCTATTTTGAACCGCGTAGCGGTTATTAGTTTTGTAGCCCCGGATTTTAATCCGGGGGATAAAAGGAACAAGCAGATTTCCGTCCGTCCGATGACAATAGAAAAAGCGAAAATCGTCTTTCTGATGGAATGGCAAAAATGCTCTTTTATAATTCAGGGCTTCACTCAAAGTGAAACCCTGAATTATCCCCGACAACAATAACAACAAATAATACAACGACAACACTTTAAAACACAACCCATGACCCTCGAACAACAACTCAAACACAAAATCGACCTGAAAACCAAACCACTAGGCTCGCTCGGATTGCTCGAAGACCTGGCTTTGCAAATCGGATTGATTCAAAACACGCTGACTCCGGAATTGAAAAATCCGGCTTTACTGGTTTTTGCTGCCGATCATGGTCTTACCGCCGAAGGAATCAGCCCTTTCCCAAAAGATGTAACGTGGCAAATGGTGATGAATTTTGTGGCCGGAGGCGCTGCCATCAATGTATTTTGTCGCCAAAACAACATTAACCTGAAGGTGGTCGATGCCGGAGTGGATTTCGATTTTCCGTCCGGAGTTCCGGTGGTTGATGCCAAGGTCGCCCGCGGAAGCCGCAACATGCGCCTTGAACCGGCAATGACTTCCGAAGAATGTGCGGCAGCCATTCAAAAAGGCCGAAGTCTGGTTCAGGAGGAAGCTGAAAACGGCTGTAATATCATTGGTTTTGGCGAAATGGGTATTGGCAACACTTCGGCATCATCACTGCTGATGCACCGGTTTTTAGGCGTTTCGGTGGAAGAATGCACCGGTTCAGGCACCGGCATGTACGGCGATCAGTTGTCGCACAAGGTGAAAATCCTGAAAGAAGTGGCTGAAAAATACGATCCGAAAACGCCCGCCGAAACTTTGGCTACCTTTGGCGGACTGGAAATTGCCATGATGGTTGGCGCCATGCTCGAAGCCGCTGAACAACGTATGATTTTGCTGATCGACGGCTTTATTGCCACTGCCGCGGCATTGACAGCCATTCAGTTTAATGCCGAAGTACGCAACAACTGTGTGTTCTGCCATTCGTCGAACGAGCGTGGCCACAAACTGATGCTCGAAAAGTTGGATGCCAAACCCATGCTTCAGCTCGATTTAAGGTTGGGCGAAGGAACCGGAGCCGCACTGGCGCTGCCTTTGGTGCAGGCTGCCGTGAATTTCCTGAACGAAATGGCCAGTTTCGAGGATGCCGGAGTGTCGAATAAAGAATAGTTCCAAGTTTCAGGTTTCAAGTTCCAAATTCTGAATGGATTTTGTTACAGGTTTGAATTTTTATTATTCGATATTGGATATTTTTTCGTAATGACTTTGAGCCTTTGTGGCAATTCTAACACAATACAAATGAAAAATCAACTGCATATCTTTTTAACCGCCGTGATGTTCTACACACGCATTCCGGTTCCGCGAAAACTGCCGTATTCCGACGAGATGCTGAATCAGGCAACCCGCTGGTTCCCGTTTATTGGCTGGATTGTCGGCGGCATTGGGGCTGGCGTCTTCTACGGATTGCAGTTTGTTTTTCCTCCTGAATTGGCAATCCTGCTGAGCATGTTGGCCACCATTTTTGTGACCGGCGCTTTTCACGAAGATGGTTTTGCCGACTTCTGCGACGGTTTTGGCGGCGGATATACGAAAGAAAAAATCCTCACCATTATGAAGGACAGCCGGATTGGAACGTATGGTTCCATTGGGCTGATTGGCATGCTCGCCACAAAATTTTTAAGCCTTTCATCCATCGATGTTAAACTGATCCCGCTGATGTTGGTCGCTGCACACGCGTTGAGCCGGTTGATGCCGGTGCTGGTTATTTTTACTTCGGAATATGCCCGCGCCGACCTCGAAAGCAAGAGCAAGCCTATTGGCAAAAAAGGAAAAACCACCGATTTGTTGATGGCCATTTTCTTCGGACTGTCCGGACTCGCTTTTCTGCCTTTGTTGTTTTCGGTAATCATCGTTCCGGCGCTTTTGCTGGTTACGGCTGTTTTCAGGAAATATATTACCGGAAAACTGGGCGGTTACACGGGCGATTGCCTGGGCGCTTTGCAGCAGCTTTCTGAAGTACTGTTTTACCTGGGCTGGCTGGCCTTTCAACACTTTTCGGCATGATACTGACGGCGATCCGGCACACTTCGGTTGATGTTCCTTCAGGTATATGCTACGGAATAACGGATGTTCCGCTGGCTGCCTCCTTTCAGGAAGAAACTGCACAAATTGAGTCGGAATTGGGCAATCGGCAATTCGACCGGATTTATTCGAGTCCGCTGAAGCGTTGCTCTCAACTGGCTTCAAGCTTATTTCCTGAGAAAATAATTTTTCCGGATGGCCGTCTCAAGGAGCTCAATTTTGGCGACTGGGAAATGCAGGAATGGAATACCATTTTTAATTCACCGGAAGGGAAAGTCTGGTTTGAAGATTATACGCGCGCCAGTTGTCCAAACGGAGAATCGTTTGCCTATCTGGTTACAAGGGTAAAATCGTTTCTGGATGAATTGAAGGCGTATGAAAACGAGCCAATTGCAATATTCACGCATGCAGGAGTAATCAGGGCATTGATGTGTCTGCTTCAGGAAAAATCTGCTGAAGAAGCATTTAATACGCCTTTGAAATACGGGCAAATTGCAACATTTAATTATTGAATGAAGGTGGTGTTTAAGTATGTCTGATCAATTAAATTATGAATATTCGTATTAATGCCCAAAGATGAGTGAAGCGCAAACGGCCTAAGCCGGTGAGCCGAAAAACAAGAGAAGACGGCGTTAAGAAATCTTTTCTGTTTGAACCAAAGGCGAGTTTAAAAGATTTTAGCTGTCAATCGTAGTTTTTCGTGTGAAGCGGGTTAAGCCTTGACCTTTTTTGATTACTTTTTTGTGTCAAGCCAAAAAAGTAATTAGGGTTTGGGGCAAAGCCCCAATGCTAAATCAATAAAAATATTAAAGACATAATGGTTAATCAAACACTTCGTCCCATCATGTTTGCTGGAACCGGTTCCGATGTGGGCAAAAGCATTATCAACGCCGGATTTTGCCGCATTTTCAAGCAGGACGGATATTCGCCAGCCCCGTTTAAAGCGCAAAACATGTCGCTCAACTCATTTGCGGGCATCGACGGACTGGAATTGGGTCGTGCGCAGGCGGTTCAGGCCGAGGCGTGTGGCCTCGAACCGCTCAGCGAAATGAATCCCATTTTGCTAAAACCTACCAGCAATCAAAATGCACAGGTGGTGTTGAACGGAAAACCCATTGGCAACCAATCGGCGAAGGAATATTTCCTGGGAACCAACCGCGACGCCCTTTTTGCCGAAGCGATGAAAGCCTACAAAAAACTGGCTGATCAATACAATCCGATGGTGATTGAAGGTGCAGGAAGCATCTCTGAAATCAACCTGCGCGACAAAGACATTACCAATATGCGGGTGGCGCTGGAAGTGAATGCAGCCGTGATTTTGGTAGCCGACATTGACCGCGGCGGCGTTTTTGGAAGTGTTTTTGGAACATTGGAACTGCTTCCTCCTGAAGAACGTGCGTTGGTAAAAGGTATCCTGATCAACAAATTCAGGGGCGATATTGATTTGTTTACCGAAGGACGGCGAATGATGGAAGAGCTCACCGGTGTGCCTGTTGTGGGCGTGGTTCCGTATTTTCGCGACATTCATATTGACGATGAAGATTCGGTGGTGATCGACCATAAAGCCGGAAAAACGAAGGCCGGGATGGTGAACGTTTCGGTTGTTTTGTTGCGCCACATGTCGAACTTCACCGATTTCAATGTGCTGGAGCGGGTTCCCGAAATCAATTTGTTTTACACGGCCAATCCCGAAGAAATTGAGCAGGCCGATGTGGTCGTAATTCCCGGCTCAAAAAACACGATTGCCGATCTGGAAATTCTTCGGAAAAGCGGGCTGGCAAAAGCTATCCTGAACAGTCATGCAAAGGGTCATGCCGTATATGGCATTTGTGGCGGCTACCAGATGATGGGAGAGGAGATTCACGATCCGAACGGCGTGGAAGGTTCGGTAGCGTTTATGCCCGGCTTGGGCTTGCTGCCGGTTGTCACCACGCTTACCAACGAAAAACGAACGGTGCAAAGCGAATTTACCTTCAGGAATGAATTGGATTGGTGCAAAGGTTACGAAATACACATGGGCGAAACCTCACTGAAAGGCGGAAGTTCGCTGGCTCAATTGTCAACCGGTCAACCCGACGGCTGTTTCCTGAACGAAAAAACGTGGGGAACCTACCTGCATGGCGTTTTCGACAATGTGCAGGTTATTCAATCCATCCTGAAAGCCTGCGGAAAAGAAACAGACTTTCAGGAGTTCGATTACCAGGCATACAAAAATGAGCAGTACGATAAGCTGGCAGCGCTTCTGCGCGAAAGCTGTGATATGGAGTACGTTTACCGGATGTTGAAAGAAAGTGATAAGTGATCAGTCGCAGTTGCCACAATCGGCAAACGAAAATGTCCAATAATGAATAAACAATATCCAATACCCAATAAAAAGCAGAAATGCTGTTTACTTGGAACTTTGAACCTGAAACTTTGAACTTTAAACAAATGAGCGGATTAATACACATTTATACCGGCGAAGGAAAGGGCAAAACCACCGCCGCCGTTGGTTTGGCGGTTCGGGCATTGGGCCACGGACTGAAGGTTTGCTATGTGCATTTCAATAAACGGCCCGAATTGTATGGCTACAACGAAATTCAGAGTTTGCAGAAACTGGGCGCCACAATCCTTGGTTTTACTGAAGGACATTGGTCGTTTAACCCCAAAGTAACCCGCGAAAGCAGTCGCGAAGACGTAAAAAACGGCTTGATTCAACTGTCGGGATTTATTCAGGCTGAAAACATGGATTTGCTGATCCTGGATGAGATACTTATTTCGGTGCGAGATGGTGTTTTGCAGGAAGATGAACTGCTTGAATTCATCGCGCAGAAACCTGAGAATATGGAACTGGTGCTTACCGGTCGCGGTGTGTCGGACGGACTAATTGCTGTGGCTGATTACGTGAGCTACATCCAAAAAGTAAAGCATCCGTTTGACCGGAAAATTTATAGCCGGGAAGGAATTGAGTATTAATTTCAAAACCGTTTGGAAACAGCCTGGCGAAAAAAGAAGTTCCTCCAAACCGTTTGAGAATCCTTCATTGCACGACGGCAATGAAGGATTTTAATCACACCAAAAGTATGTAAAGAGAGTTGTGATTTCACTTAGAAAGCTGTAGTTTGACTAACACTGCTCCGTGATAGTTTACCTCGGCTTCAAATCTGTTTTTGTATAACCCAATATCTTGTTGAGCCCAAAGGTTGCGGGCTTTATAGTTTCCTGAAAGACCAAGTTCGCTGAAATCGATTCCAATCAATTTGATACTTTCAGTAGGTTCATCGCCCCAGTTAATCATTTTAACCGGGTCTTTTTCGGTAGTCGAACCTTTCCCTGTATAAAAAAGCCCCACAGCTTTCGAACCGTCGGCCAGGTCTTTTGCCCAAACCTGGAAATCGTCGCCTTTTTTAACCAGACGAGCTTGTTGCCCCAAAGCATCCTGGTTAACTCCAATTACTTCGTCGTTGGTAATAAGGCCAAGGGTGAAATTATCGAGTTTGTCCATTTCGCAACCGATGAGTAACGGCGACGAAAGCAACGACCAAAGGCTGATGTGCGCATACTGCTCATCAGGAGAAAGTTTGGTTGGCTTGGTATCCTTGCTCCAACCCACCTGACCGATAACCAGCATATCGGGATCGTTCCAATGGCCCGGGCCAGCATTTGCGAAATTGTTGGTTTGAGTGAATCCCGTTCCAAGTACACTTTTCCAGCTATCGTTTATATCGCCGGTTGTGCGCCAGAGGTTTCCTCCAACTTCGGCGCCCCAGTTCCAAACATCGCCCATTCCGTACTGGCATAAACTGTAAACAATGTCGCGCTTCGACTTGGCCAACGCATCACGCATAATAAAATATGGCTTTTTTAATTCTTCCAGCGAATTGTCTTTCTGAATCTGGCGATACGAGCACCAGTCGTATTTCAGGTAATCTACTCCCCATTTTGCCCAGGTCGCAGCATCCTGCTCTTCGTGCTGGTAACTCCCCAGAGCGCGGCCACAGGTTTGAGGGCCGGGCGACGAATATATGCCGAAACGCATTCCCCGGGCATGAATGTAATCGCTCATTCCTTTAATGTCGGAAAACTTTTCGTTGGTCAGCAATTCGCCCGAGTCGGTGCGCTTTTCAGCCTGCCAGCCATCGTCGATGTTGATAAACATCCAGCCATGTCCGCGCAATTTTTCGGAAATAACATCGGCTGCAGCTTTCACTTTGTTCTGGTCAACCGACATACCTCCCGCATTCCAGCTGTTCCAGCCCATTGGTGGAGTAAGCGCGAGCAAATCGCCAACTTTTAGGTCGATTTTGCCTTTTACTTCGCCCAACGCGTTCTTAACCTTTACATTCAGGGTATAAGTTCCCTTCTTTTCAGGAGTTGTTCCCGAAATAATGCCCGACGAAGCATCGAGTTTTAATCCAGAAGGTAAGCCTTCCACCGAAACAGTTAATGGTTTTTTACCCGTTACCGGTATTGAAAAAATGAAAGGTTTTGAAGGAGTTGCACCAACAACTTTTGGATAGTTGATTTTGGGATATTCGCTCTCGGATGGGGTCAGGATTTTTGCATCACTAGCGATTACAGGAGCATTTGAAACAATTTTGGGAACCGTTTCGCCTGCATAACTAATTTTTGCATTGCCCCATGCAGCCATTCCGCCACGCATTCCACCTGATTCGCCTCCAACAGTTACGGCTACAAGTGCCAGTTTTTGAATGCCTTTTACATCAACATCGATGGGTTTAGCTTTGTCACCCTCTTTCATTGCACCGCTCTGCCAAAGTATTTTCTTATCGCCCAGAACGAAAAATTCGACATCCGGCCGTTTTCTCATTTGAGGCGGCGCTGCTCCACCAGCAGGAGCACCACCGGGACCTGCGGGAGCTGCATTACCACCGGGAGCCGGGGCTCCGGGGCCACCTCCCCTGAATCTCATTTCAGCCGGGCCAACCTCGGCCATAAAACGGATTCCAGCTCCATTCAAATCAATCAGGCATTTTGAAGGAGCCATTGTTCCAACTCCATTTTCAAAAGTGGTTCCCGAAACAATAAGCGGCGAACCCATCATTGTTTTGTTTTTGGTTGCCTGCCCCATATCGAGATCAAACAACGACAAATTTAAATCGCTTACCCAGACAGATTTCTCCTGGGCCTTCGAGTAGCTGCACAACAGAACGATGCAGCATAAGGTTAAAAATTTTTTCATTGGTTTTGATTTAAAGTTTTGGCAATAGTTTTAACACACGACAACTGTAAAACAGTTTATCAGTGGAAAATTAAAACAGACCTTGCTCCAAACAAAATCCAATCGAAGAACGGCGCTTTTTTACCGATAATTTCTTGGATTTTGAGTTCGACTTTAAACCGTTAAAAAGCGATCACCAATTCAGCTTTCTTGTCCCATGTTTTCCGAAGAACTTCTTTACCTTCAATTTTGATCGTGATTAATTCTGAATTTCCGGTTCGTTTAACTTCCAGGTCGAAGTATTTACTGAAAGCATGTATATTTCTTAGGTTCATGTAATTCCATCCAGAGGGTAGCCAGGGTGTAATTTTGAATTTATTGAACCCTATTGGCGTAAAACCAAACAACCCTTCGGTAACCGTCCGGCAATACAATCCGCTTTCGGCTGAAAGATGGCGCTGGTTACCTTCGGGCCATGCCTCAACCGGGTATGGAACATGATTGCCCAGCAACCGACGCGAGGAGTAGTAATTGAAATAAGGCATAACCTTATCGGTTGCACCGCCCACAAACAATCCGCGAAAAGCATACAATGTTGAACGATCCCAGAATGTTGTGCTGCCCGATTCGGTCAAAATTCCGTTTTCAGTCCAAAGCAGCGGCGAAAACAGCGCCTTAATTGTTTCGTCTTTGCGGTCGAAGATTCCCATGGTAAGCGGTACGCAAATCCACGCCCGCAACTTATCGTTTCCGTCGAAATAGCGGTAGGTGTTGAACCCCTGAACGGTGGCGCCAAAATAGTTGTCCATGTCTTTTTTCAGTTTGGCAGCACGTTCCAGATAGATTTTGGCCGTGTCCGATTTGCCTAATTCTGTTGCCAGGTTGGCCGAACTGATTAAGGCACCATAAGCCAGCGAGTTTGTCGATAAGTTGTATTTTCCGGCAGGGAACCGGCCTTCCAACTCGTCGGAATCGGAGCCAATGATGCCATTCGGGGCTTTTTTACGTTCAAGGTATTCGAGGCACCAGCGAACCAACGGCCATAATTCGCGTGCAACTTCTTCGTTTCCGTAGGTCAGCGAAAAACGCGATGCCCCATAAGCAATCATTGCTTGATCGCCTCGGTCACCCGCACCATTCCAAATATCGACACCTTCAGCAATAATAGAGCTCGGAATCGGTTTGTATTCCGGGTTCATGAAGCGGGCAAAATGCTGGTAGCTGTTTATAGCAGATTCGTTTCCTTCAAGATTTCCCAAATAAGGGAAAAACGGGTTGACATATTCAGCCTGATCGTTGGCCCAGATTGCGGCGTAGTATGCGCTGCCGCCTGGCCCGTGCATCAACCCGCCTTTGGTATCGTAAATACTTTCGGTGGCTCGTATTTTTGCAAAGGCAAATTCCTCGTTAATTGTGTCGTTTGGCGTTTCCAGCACCAAATTACTGAAAACTTCCTGTACAAATTTTTCGCGTTTCAGGAGTTCGTAGGCTGACGAATACTGATACTTTTCTTCACCGGGTTTTCGCCCTGTATAAACCATCGCGAAAGAAAGTTTTCCCGACGGGTCAAGCACAAATTTTCCGGTCTTCGAACAACTGGCTTCAATCGTATATTCGCCGTAAACGCCTTTGCTGGCTTCGGTTTTCAGTACAACCGGAGCGAAATTAAGAGCAACATTACACGCTTTTTCTGACGTATTCACCAGCTCGAATTGCTCGACAAAAGCGGCTTTATTTACCGACGGGAAAAGCTTGCGGGTAATTAGCAAGGGCGTATTGGTTTTGCTCCGAATGGTAATCAAACCTTTGTGCCGAAATTCTTCCGGATACTCTTTGACTGTATCGCCATTAGCCAGAATAACCGGCTGCAGCATTTCGTCAAAGTTCCGGATTAAACTGGCATGTGTATTATTGGGAATGGTGCGTAACATCGGGAAAACCAGCTTTTTTTTCAGTGAAAGCAAGCCTTTTTCATCGACACCGTATGTAATAATCGACGAGATTTGGAGTCCGCTCATCTCAATATGGTCGGTATGTGCCTGCCCCTTTTGCACCTGCCATGCAATGCTTTTATCTTGTGAGATGGTCCAGGTGAGTTTTGAGGATTGGGCAAAAGAGGTAAAAGGTACTAAGGCCGTAAAAATCAGAAATAAGGACTTCAATCTTAAGTAATTCACTTTTTCTTTGATCGGATGGAACTCTGGCGCCAATAAATTCATTGGCATTTGAGCGTTGTGCAAACATGCTCGTTTCATAGTGGTTTTAGGTTTTGGATGAATTGTCCTTGTAATCGAAATCGGGATGAGAACAATTTTGTTTTCCCAAAACTAACAAATTCGCATATACAGAACGCCCATCGCATCGGATAAATCTTTACGAACCCATGTTCCCCAAAAAAGTTAAGCGATAAAAACCAGACTGTTTGAATCTTGTTTTTATCGCTTTAGTTTACCGGAAATAACGATTTACAATTATCACCAGATCCTCGAATATTCCCGGTTTATTGAATCTTCAGCACATTGGACTTCACATTCATCCCTTCAAGTACTAACTGTACTTTTGTTTCGGCTTTGTTTTTAGCTACTTCAATTTGCACCGTTTTTGTTTCATTCGGAAGAAGCGAAAAATAGTTGTCGCTGTAGAATGCCGGTGAAATCAATGAACCATTCTGATCGACCAGTTTCAGCCGGTTGAAGAAAGCCAGCGTATTGCTCTTGTTGCTTAGCAGAACCGAATAAACTGTTTGTCCGTTTTTGGTTTCTGTTTTTACCTGGCAGTTTAACTGTGTCGCCGGAAGATTTTGAAGTGTTTGAAACCCGCCGTGTAGTGGTCCGCCAACTGTCCACGGGCCTTTGTACTGATCGGTTGAGCGCCAGTAAAAGGTGTCTGAAATCAGGTTGCCTTCCTTGTCGTAAAGCTCAAGCTTGATGAAATGTACGGGACTTAATTTGTCCGCCGGAATATCAATTTTTAGTACATCGTTGGCAACGGCATCCTGGTCGAGGTTGAGGTGGGCTTCTTTCTCAACAATGGTTTTCATGTCCATGTTTATCAGTCGGAATTTCACACGTAACCCTTCAAATCCGCGGTAAAGCTCGTTGTAAACACTTACCGTATTTTTCAGGAAATCGAATTGAGCATGTAATGGCTCAAGCGCATCCTGGGTGAAGTACAGAGCGGCTGTTGGTTCGAGGTACCAGTCCCACATGCGCGAACAAACCTGTGGCACCGGGCTGTTGTGGTACCAGAACAAAACGCCCGATGCAAAGCGGTCGCCAAATTCATATTTGTTGTAGTTCCAGTTTTCCCATAAGCTGCGGTAAGCAACGGCACCAACCAATTGTCCTTTTTCGGCATAATCGTCAATGGTGTTTGGCGTTCCATATTGTTCTACTGCGGTTTGGTATTTGGTGGTCATGTTGTGAAACCCGTTTCCGTCGAGGTAGTTCCAGGTGGAGGCGTTGATTGGCCAAAGATCTTTTGCGGGCATCATCCGGCGCAACGATTCGATAACCGGCAAACAAGCGGTTCCGTATTCCGGGCAAAAACCGTCGATGCGGCTTCCGCGGTTCGAGGCCGAATTGTCGTAGTATTGCATCGGGTTTTCGTATTTGTACGGGCTTCCGTCGTGTACCCCGCAGCATTCCGACTGAAACTGATACCCACGGGTTCCGTCTAATTTATCGAGAATCGGCTTGATGTCGAGAATATTGTCCTGCTCGTTCGACGAAACGTAGTACGCCAAACTTGGATGGTTACGGATGCGCTCGATGGTTGACCTCACATTGCTGAAATACAAGGTCGAGTCGGCAGGAGGATTGGTGTCGCCAGTCATCCAGAACTCGTGCCACACGAGGAATCCCATCTCGTCGCATAAATCGAAGAAATAATCCGATTCGCTGATGCCTCCGCCCCACAAGCGAAGCATATTTATCCCGGCTTGTTTGGTATAACGCAACTGCGCGTAAGTTCGTTCTTGAGAGGTGCGGAGCATGGCTTCGGGTATCCAGTTCGAACCACGAATGAACAAACGTTTACCGTTCACATAAAAAATACGCGATTGATCAGGAGTGTTGCGGTCGGAACGAATGTCGCGAATACCAAAGCTCCTGGAAACAACATCAGAAACCTGGCCGTCGGCTTTTGCAGTGATATTAACCGTGTAAAGGTGTTGTTCGCCCTTGTTTATTGGCCACCAAAGTTTCGGATTATCGATGATCAGCTGGCTGTATTCCTCCGGAGTCAGTTCGAGTTTGTGCTTTTCGCCAGCTTGCAAATTCAGTTTTTTGTGAATGCTGATGGCTGTGTTTTCAACTTCGGCGATCAGTTCAACCGCTTTTATTTGCGAACTGGTATTGCTTACTTCTACGGAAATCGTTTCGCGGGCAGGTGTTAACTGCGGAATGGGCAAGCTTGATTTTACAAACGGATGCTGAAGCGTAACAGCTCCGGTTGCAAATACGGTTACATCGCGCCAAATGCCGGTGTTGCGGTCGCGGATTCCGTCGTGGAAGGTGAAATCCCAACCGGCAGTCATCAGCATGGAGATGTTCTTGCCAATCTGGCCATCGCCTCCATTTTTGTTCTCGTTAACAGCGGTATTTTCTTTATTCCTGCTTTGCATTGTTCCCGGAAATTCAACTGGCTCAACCGAAACGGCCAGACAGTTTTTATCGTTTAGCTTAACCAGCTCGGTGATGTCGAATGTTTTTTGCAGGAACATTCCTTTGATGTTTCCCAATTTTTGACCATTCAGCCAGATGTCAGCCAGGTAGTTAATTCCGTCGAATTGTATCCACACTTTCTTTCCTTTAAAATCTTTCGGAACATTAAATGTGGTGCGGTACCAGAAATGGTAAAACTCACGACCGGCATCGGCAATATCAGGTATCAGTTTGTTCACCCGCATGTTGTTTTGTCCGAAGTAAGGTTCGGGGAATTCGCCATTGGCTACCAGACTGTTCAGTGCGGTGCCGGGAACGATGGCCTGCTTCCAGTCAGCTGTGTTGTAGCTGGCTTTCGAAATGTCTTCTCCTGCTGACTTCAGTTCATTCGCCCGTTTCATTTGCCACTGAAAACCAGTTCCACTTTCGGGATGAGAACTGAGGATCAGAGCCGACTGTTTCCCTTTTTTCGGGGAGGCTTGAAGGCTGTTCGTCTTTGCTGATAGGCTGAATGCCAGAATCAGAAGGACAATCTTAGTGTTGTATTTTATGTTGAAATGCATGATGTTGGTTTATTGGTATCGATATTTGTTTCCCTTTTTCGTTATTGTATTTTTGACGGGTCGCAAATGGCAACGCCAACTTTCGAGTCGGCACAACCGTAGTAGAGGAACCATTTCTGTTTGAAATAAACCAATCCTTCGATGAATACGGTTCCATCAACATATTGACCACTTTTTTCAAAGTCGGCTGATGGCGCAAAGAATGGTTTGTCGAGTCGGGCAACAACTTTGTACGGATCTTTTTTGTCAAACAAAACCTGTCCGGCGCAATATGCTCCTGCGGTGTAATGCGTGTCGCGGTTATTTCCCTTGCTGTTTTTGCCGTTATAGAGCAGTAAAATTCCTTTTTTAGTCAGGATGGCAGGAGGCCCGCATTCGGTGAGGGCGCTGTCGAAGTAGTCATTTCGGGGTGCAATCAAGGTTTTCAGCTCCCCTTTTTCGTTCAAAACCGGGCTCCAGTTGATAAGGTCGGTTGAGGTGGCCGCGTAAACTCCGTGCTCGCCCCAGTACATCATGTAACTTCCGTTTATTTTAGTGATGACTAATTTGTCGTTTTTAACCTTCGTTACAATTGACGCTGACTTGGAAGCGATGTCGGCAAAACGTCCGTTGTAAGCTTTTGCAAACGCGGGGCCATGTTTTTCCCAGGTAACCAGGTCTTTCGAGGTGGCAATTGATAAGCGTGGCACTTTCCGGTTCCACGATGTGTAAGCCATGACGTAAGTTCTGTCTTCAGCCTCGGCCACGCGTGGGTCTTCGCAACCTCCCGACCAGTCAAATTCTTTCATGTTATCTTCACCGGGAAATAAAACTGGTTTTTCGTGTTTTTTCATCACGATGCCGTCGGTACTTTCTGCCAAGCCAATGCGTGATGTCCGTTTCCCGATGCCTGTTGCCGAGTTGTCTTCGGCCCGGTAGAGTACAAAAATCTTATTGCCTTTTACAATGGCTGCCGGGTTAAAGGTGTCGCTTTCTTCCCATTTGACATTTTCTTTTCGCATGGGACAGAAAAACTCACTTTCCGGATTAGGCGATAAAATTGGTCCGGCATTTTGTGGCCTAACAAACTCGGTCAGTCCCCAGCTTTCCATGTTTTTTGTTGCGTGACAGCCGGTCAGCAGCAATGCAGCAAAAGCGGCAATGGCGCGAGCGCGTGTTGTAAAAAGCATTTTTTTGAAGGTATTCATTCGGTTTTAAATTAGTTGGATTAAGATTGTCCGGGAAATCAAAGCTTTCCCGGACAATCTTGCAATTTACTAAAGAGTTAGCAGAATGGTCTTGCTATAGTTAACTATTCCGTTTGTTTTTGCGCCAATGCGGAAATAAACTTTATTCCCGTTGTTGGTAATCTTGTACAAATTTGATTTGAAAACGGAACTGTTTTCCATATTAAATACCATTGTTCCGGTAATGTTTGCCGATGTCAGCTTTTCTGCATAATTACTTCCACTGTTGTCGATGCCAGGGGCAAAGTTCCAGTATCCATAAACTTCAGTTGTTTTGAACTCGGGGCTGCTTGGCGTTACTTTATAAGTTACAGTAACCGATTTGCCAGCGGCAACAGCTGTTGCTTCGATGCGCGAATACGGAACCGCAGTGAAGTTAAGTTCGGTTTGTCCTTTAACAACCACCGTATTTTCGGCAACCTGAACAAACGGACCGTTAACTACAACCCGGTATTCGCCGTTAAATACCTGCGAGTTTTCGTAAGTGCCGTTATCTTTGGCGTAGAAGTCGATCGATTTTGTTGCCGATGTATTTTGTTCGAACAGGTTAATGATTACACCCGACGAACCCTGTACCGGAAGTGGAATTGGCTCGTTGGTCGATGCGTCCATAATGGTTCCGTGAAGTCCTCCCGCCGGAGCGTCATAATTGTCTAAATCCTTACAGCCTGATAATGCCAGTGTCAGGAGTGCAAAAAGCATAAATGCTGAAATCTTTATATGGTTGTTTATAATTTTCATCGTCTGAAATTTTAGTTTGTGTATCCTGGATTCTGAATCAAATTAGGATTTGAGTTTACGTCGCTACTATTAATTTTTGTATAGTAGTTTTTTTCGAGGAAAAACCTGGTTTGTTTGGGAGTATTTCGTCCAATTTCAAAAACATACTTACCATCGCGTGCGTCGAGCCAAGGATATAAAGCACTTCCTTTAAAGCCATTCAGCCCACCCTGGGCAACATCTTTATCGGCCAGGCGCCAGCGTTTCAAATCCCAGAAACGGTGTCCCTCAAAGGCCAGTTCAACCCGGCGCTCGTGACGAACATTTTCAAGAGTACATGAGGTAAGTAACTTAATTCCGGCACGGTTGCGAACCAAATTAACAGCACTAAGCGCTTCTGCTTCATCGCCTCCCATTTCCAGATTGGCTTCAGCAAGGTTCAGGTATATTTCGGCTAAGCGGAAAACTGGCCAGGGAGTTTCAGATTTTCCCATATTAACATCAGCCAATGTTTCGTCGAAAAACTTCTTTTGGTAAAACCCTGTTTTCGAGGCATCACCAGCATCCGAGCCACCATCTTTACCGGTTGTTGTATATGTTTTCCCGTTTATTACAACCGAGTTTCCACTTCCTCCGGGCTGGCTGGCAGCAACATAGCGATCCTTATCCGTAGCAATAACACCTCTCATCCATTCGATATTAGAGCCTTTACATGGCGATCCGGGCAAATATACCGATGCAAAAAGACGAGGATCTTTGTTGGCAAAGATTTCGTATGGGTTTGAAAACCGACGCAAAGAACCATCCGGGTTTGTTAGTGCCAAATCTCCTTTGCTTCCGTCAGTATATTCATAAGTCTCAACCATTTCCAGGGTTGGTGCAACACCACATCCCCAGCCGCCCTGGCGATACGAGAACGGAGCATTCCGTTTATCCCAGTCGTGACCTTTTCCTCCTGAAACATCAAATTGTTTCTGAAAGATATATTCACCATTCTCGCCGTCAGTAGTTTTCGTAAAAATATCGCAATAATTTTTGGCCTTATTGGCATCTTTGCTGTAAAGAGAATATGCTTTCAAATCAATCAAAGCCTTTGAGGCAGTTGCTGAAGCTTGAAAGAAACGTTTTGCTTCGGACGAAGGAATACCAACAATACCATCCAATTGAACTTTGCCATATTTTGCAATTGAACCAGCATAAAGTGCTGCCCTTGAACAAAGAGCTAAAGCAGCGCCTTTGGTTGCCCTGTATTTTGCTGTAGCCTCGCGGGTTGCCGGAATATTGGGGGCAATTTCATTGCATTCGGTTACAATAAAGTCATATATCTCAACTTCTTTATTGCGTTTCACCATCAGGTCGTCGAGCTTACCGTTAGTGTATTCCTGTGGCGAAGTAAGCAAAGGTACTCCTCCGTAGCGCTTTACCAGTTCGAAATAATGCATGGCTCTGAGAAACCGCACTTCGGCCATTAAAAGCTTTTTGTTGTCGTCCTGCAAAACGGTTGATTCCTGAAGTTGCTGAATTACTGTGTTACAATTTCTGATTTGTTTGTACATATCCGTAAAAGTCAGCTCAAACAAGTAATCGCCATAAGTGTATGAAGCGTTTCCGTTGTCAAACATCGGGTCTTTCTGAAACGATCCTTGTCCTTCATCCGAAAGGGTAGTTGGGTTCATTAAGCGCCAGGCATCCTGGTACCAGTAATTAAAATCGTTGAGCCGGAGTCCATCGTACAGGTTGACCATTACACCATCAATTAATGCAGGATCCTGCCATACCTTTTCAGAAGTAATAATATCGAAGGTCTCCTTTTCCAAATAATCGCTGCACGACCAGAGACTCACCACTGCTAATGCTATATATAAACGACTTATTAGTTTCATTTTGATAAATTTTAAAATTAGAATGTTAAGTTTATCCCAACATTGAACGTTTTCATCTGAGGATAATAACGTAAACTTGAATCGTTGTTTTCAGGGTCCATATACTTCATAATTCCCTTGTTGCTGGTAAACGTTAGTGTATTTAAGCTATTGAGATAAATGCGCACATTCTCAAAACCTGCTTTATTTATCCATTTAGCCGGGAGTGTATAGCCGATTTCTACTGTTTTCAAGCGCAAGTAGTTGGCATTGTGCAAAGTCCAGGTACTTTGAGCCCTGTTGGCCGAAAATCCGGTGGGGCGCAATGCAGGCATTTCGCCCGGAATCCATGCGCTGTTCATGTCGGTAGGATCAGCCCTATGCCAGCGATCCATCCAAAGGGTGATACCATTTCCAAGTCCTTGCTGAATAAACGGATCGAGGAAATCGCCGCCAACAAACACATCGTGCCCGGCTGCTCCCTGGAAGAACAGGGTCACATCAAATCCCTTGTATTCGCAATTTAGGTTTAATCCGTAATAAATACGTGGTGTCGATCCATATCCTATTGGCTGATCGTCTTTTCCGTCAATCAGTCCATCGTTGTTGACGTCTTTATATTTTATGTCACCGGGGAGCAATGATTTGTTCCCATTGTTATCCTGTATAGGCGAACTCAAAATATCGGCAAACGATTGGAACTGGCCAAGAGCAATTTTTCCCCAGCTTATCGACTGAAAACGATCGTTGGTATTGTTTTTCCAGTTATCATACATGTTTGAAGATGCAGCACGCTCAACATATCCATAAGAGACACGGGTGGTCGAAAGGTTCGCTTTTGCACTGTAAGTAAATTCGCCAATTTTGTTCCGGTGATTAAATACAATCTCAAAGCCTTTCGTATTATCCGAGTTCAGATTCTCCTGAGGTAAACTTTGTCCGAAAGTAGTAGGCAAAGTTAATTGGCGGGTAGCAAGTAATCCATCGCGTTTCCGGTAAAAGTAATCGAACTCAACTCCCAGTAACCCTTTCCATGCTGACAATTCAAACCCAACATTTGCAGTGGTCGATTCATACCAGGTCAGCCCTGTATTTGGCATTCCTTTGTCAACAGCACCATTCGATACTCCCGATGATCCAAGAATGTACGAACCTGTTGGATAAGTATATCCTGAAAGGTATTGGAAAGCACTAAAATCTCCTTCATCTCCGACCTTACCAAACGATCCCCTGACTTTAAAATTCTCGACATAAGGTAGTGCCAACTTAAAGAACGGCTCTTCCGATACACGCCATCCCAGTGAAACCGCAGGGAAAAAGCCCCAGCGTTTATCCGGGTCAAATTTGTAGGAACCGTCGTACCTAAAACTTACTTCAGCCAGGTATTTGCTTGCATAAGCATAATTTAAGCGTCCAACCAAACCAGAGTGAGCAGATTCAGAAGCACTTCCACCATTATTTTTATTGATATTATCTCCAGCATTTATCTGGTCGATTGCACTAACGGTAAACTGACGGTAAGCTTTTACCCAGTCTTTTCTGTCGTTATACATTTCCCACAAAAGCAATCCGCTCACATTGTGGTTGCCAAACTTATTGTCATAATTCAATGAATATTGTTGTGTTGGCTTAAAATAGTTTTCTGAATTGGTTGTTAATTCAGAAATACTGTGGTTTGCCTGAATTACATATTGGTTGTTCGAAGGGCTGAAGTTATATTCTTTATAAGCTTTGTACCATTGGCGTGTATAATTGTTGTTATAGTCGTAGCCAAGCAGTGCTTTTGCCGACAAGCCTTTAACCCAAGGCAGTTTCCAGTTAAAAATCACCGTTCCGTTAAATTCGCGTCGGTCGCGCCGGTCGTATCCAACCTGATCAATTTTCGACAAATGTACCGGATTTCCCTTGTCTCCAGGGTTTTGCCAGTACGACTCATTGTTGTTGGCATAAATAGAATAGATTGGTCGAGCCATTTGAATACTTCTGGAGAGAGGGTCGGCTTCATAAGGTTTGTTCCTGGTATCAAGAAGCCCGCTTAACTGAAGCTCAACATTTAAATCATTCGTAATTTGTGCGCTGATGTTCGAGCGAACGTTGTATTTTTTGTAGGTGTAATCGTCCGAGCGGTACATCCCGTCCTGGTCGGTTGATGCAAAAGAAAAATAATACTTCACTTTCTCAGTACCGCCAGACACGTTAACGTGGTGAAATTGTTGAGGGCTCAAATTACGAACTACTTCATTCCACCAGTTTGTAGTACCATTTCCGGCTTTAAAATTCGCCAACTGTTCTTCAGAATATGGTGCATTTACACCAACATTTTGCTGTGCCTCGTTGTAGAGCATAGCATATTCGTACCCATTTAGAAGCTCGGGATAACGGGTTACTTTCTGAAGCCCCCAATAACCTGAGTAATTAATTTTGGGTTTACTGATAGTTCCTTTTTTAGTAGTTATCAGGATAACCCCATTAGCTCCTTTAAACCCGTAAACCGCAGCTGAAGCATCTTTCAGCACACTCACAGACTCAATATCGTTGGCATCAATCTGCCTGAAATCGCGCTCAATCCCATCAACAATAACCAATGGATTTCCGAAACCCCGAATATCAATCGAGGCAGCGTCGTCGCCAGGTGCGCCACTTCGCTGAACGGCTCTTAAACCAGGTAATTTACCGGCTAAAGTATTGGTAACATTCGCAGTTTTGATGCTCAATATATTTTCAGAATTTATTGATGCAACCGAGCCTGTAACCGATCCTTTTTTCTGGACACCATACCCAATGGCAACGACTTCTTCAATACCAATCGTTTCATCTTCGAGCGCAACATTGATCGAAGTTTTGCCATCCACTCTTATTTCCTTGGTTTTCATTCCAACAAAAGAGAATACCAAAACAGCATTTTCAGGAACTTTGGGAAGTGCATATTTCCCGTCGCTATCAGTTATTACCCCTACTGTTGTACCCTTAACTACCACTGAAACACCGGGTAATGGCCCGCCAGAAGAATCGGTAACGTTGCCCGAAACCGATTTTTGTTGCTGTAATCCTTCGCCAGAAAACCGGCTTACTCCGCCTGCTTTCTCAATCAGGATAAGTTTGTTATCCATTTCCTTAAACGAATACGGTGTTCCTTCGAGCGCAATCGAAAGAATTTTTCCAACAGTTTTTTCGGCGACATCAATCGAAATCCGCTGATTAACATCTACTTCATCGTTATTATAGAAAAAACGATAGTTGCTGTTTTTTTCAATTTGTGTAAATAGCTCCTGAAGGGTTGAATTCTTCAAATTAATGCTCATGGCAGTGTTTTGCGACCAAACAGTGGCGCTTAGGTTTAATGTAAAAACCAAGGTTAGAATACAGATTAGTCTCATAATCAATAAATACCTTTTTAACCATCTATTCCGCTGAACAGACAGGTCAATTCGATTTAATTTCATAAATTTAGACGCTTTTAAAAGTTAAACTTCGGTTTAATAATTACTGGAGGGAGGTGTTGGTAGCACTTCCCTTTTTCATTTTTAATCACAGATTACAACATTGAATTATTTATTATTTTGTGAGTTAATGATTACTTTATTTCCCTGGATCGAACACTCCACATAGTTTGAACGATCGAAATATGTTATGGCCTCCAGGATACTCTCGCGGCTTAAAACCCCGGTAAACCGCCGATTTTTCACCTGCTCGTCGCCAAACACAATGTCCACGTCAAACCAGCGCTCAAGCCTTGGCTTCAGCTCGGCCAACGATTCATTCCTGAAAACAAACCTGCCATCTTTCCAATCGGTATCAACAGTTGTGTCGGCAACTTTCTGCACAGTCATCTTTTTACTTTCCTTGCTAAAAATAATCCGCTGATCGGGAGCCATAAATTCCTGCTGATAATCGCTCGAAATCTTAATACGGCCTTCAACCAATGTCGCCGAAACGGATTTCTCCTCAGCATAAGCTTTCAGGTTAAACTTTGTCCCCAGAACTTCTATTTCAACATCATTAGTTTTCACATGAAACGGGTGATTTTTGTCTTTGGTAACCTCAAAAAATGCTTCACCTTCAAGCTTTACCTTTCGGCCATTTTCGAAATTCGAATTGAACGACAATTTACTGCCCGAATTGAGGTAAACCCGGGAACTGTCGGGCAATACAATGTTCGATTTATCGCCATAAGCACAGGCTATGGTTGTTAAGCTACTGGTGGAAGCTGAATTGTGTTTCCCAAAATAATAGCTCAACGGAAGCGATAATGCTAAAAGAATAACCGCCGCATACCGGGCTACCTGTCGCCAGCTGATGATCTGAATGCCAGTTGGGCGTTGATCGCTTATCTTTGCTTTGAACCTGAAAATTGCCTGTTCCAGGTTGTATTCATCGGCATTCGACTGGATACCGGAAGTCAGCCAGATTTCGCGTAAATCGGCATAAAGCTTCTTGTTTTCAGCCGATTGCTTAAGCCATACGGAGATAACCTTCTTCTCTTCGTGACTTGCTTCGCCTGAGAATAAGCGGATTAGCAGAATATTTACATCAGTTTCATTTTCCATTTCAGCGTTTTTCAGTTGTATGATGCACAAAAGTGAAAAACCCTGTACCGAACCGAAAAAAATTCCAGTTTTTTCTTATTTGAGCAATAAAAATAAAAGAAACGAAGGCAAATAATCTTTCAGGTTTTTGCGTAGGGTAAGTGTGGCTTTGGCGAGGTGCATTTCGACTGTTTTTACTGAAATACCCATTATTTTAGCGACTTCCGCATTTTTCCTGCCATCGAATCGCTTCAACCTGAAAGCTTTTTGCTGTTGATCGGGCAGTTGGGCAACGGCTTCTTCTATTCGGGTATTAATGTCGTCCATCACAAGGCTTTCTTCGGGAGTCTCGTCGGCAAGCGTTGAAAAAGCAATATTCTCAGAAGCCGTATTCGAAAAATAATCTTCCAGGATGGCTTCATTTTTAAGTTTTCTCAGGTAATAAAGCGAGTTGTTGTAAACAGCCTGAAATAGATACGATTTTATTGATGTATTAATTTGAATAGACGTCCTGTTTTCCCAGATTTTCAGGAATGTATCCGAAACAATCTCTTCGGCAACATCCTTGCGGCCAACATATCGGCGCGAATAGGCGCATAGTGGTACATAATACTCACGAAACAAGGAAATATACGTTTTCTCATCTCCCAGGATAAGTCCTTTTATGATATTATTGGTCGGCAAGTTTCGAGATATTTTAGCCGCAAAAGTATGAATTTATTTAATGTTGATACTTTTATCGACAATATCTTACTTTACCTCTCCTGCCAGTGCAATTCAAAACAAAAGGTAAAAACTTCAAGACATTCAACCACAGAAAAAACAAAATTCTGCATCATCATACCTTATCCACCTCCTTGCACTTTTCTCCATAAATCCGATCAACCTGTTTCATCGAAGAGTCGAGTTTAGAGCAGGCAATTTCGTAATTGGTCCACACCTGGCGTAACCGATCAGCAATTTGCTTTCCGGTGGTTTGTTCTATTTCAAAAACCCAGTCGCTAAAACCTAAATCGTAGTACATTTGCCCCTTGATGGTATCTTCTGGCTGCCTCAGATAAAACATTGGGGTTTTATTAGCTGCTGCAATAATTGGCGAATGACACTCAAAACTCAGCACCGAATGGGCGCGGGCATATACCGAAGCGGCCTCATCGGGCATCCAGTAGCCCCGCTTGATAACAAAGGGTTTTACGTCGTCAGGCAGCGGATCAATCAGCAATTCGTCCATAATATCAACCTGATAGGTCATTTCAGGACAAACTAAAACTTTATTCTTCGTTTCGCGAACCCAGGCAATCATCGCTTCCCGAAGTTTAGCATGATCTTTTTCCTTGCAGCGGTTATTCAGCTCTTCGGTCTCTTTAATCCGCTCATCGCTCCATCCCGAATCGGGCCTTATTTTATAGTACGGAGTTTTTCGTAAGCGTGGTATAACACAAATAAACTTCCTGGTTTCCAGCTTGTTTTCCTGTATGAAACGCAAGGCTTTCGATTCATCGTGTATATTGAGGTAAAAAGTTGCATCAGGAGCAAAAGCGACATGCGCACCGACAATTCCAGCCTTCCGAAGTACGGCAATCGATGCGGTTTCGCGCGTATAAATGAACGAAGCTTTTTGAAGTAAAGCTTTCAGGTCGTCGGATATACTCTGTATGGTAACTCCAAAAATCCCAAATGGTTTTTGGGTATGTTTAACCCAGGCTTCAAGGTTCGACTGCCCAACAACCGAAGGCCCCGATCCATGAACCAATACATCGGAAGCCTTAAAAACTTCGTACATTTCAGGATTATCGACATCCTTTTTTGAATCAACTCCGCCATAAACGACACGAACTTTTGGAAAATTATCGTTCAAAAGCTTTTTAACCTCAGCGGTAGCATTGCTTTTTTTCCAAAGGATAATTCTCGAGTTTGGCAAAAAAGTTTCAAGCACATGCAATAAGCCAGGAGTATGTGCAATATCACCAATATTTACATCTTGCCATCCGGAAACAACCAGAATCGTTTTCGGCTCCTGATTAATTTGCGATATGCAGGCACTTAAGGCCCCCGGGATAAAGGATGCAAAAGATAATAGAGATGTACTCTTTATCCAGTCTCTCCTCGATATTTGTTGCAGTCTATTTTCTTTCATATCTTATTCCTTTAATAAACAATACTATACGTCTAATCAAAAACTAAATTTTACAGCTCATTCGGGATACCCAGAGCGCGGGTTGGCCTTGGATAATTCAGTTTTTTACACATTTGTTTCCATTTTTCAGGATTGTATCCCAATGCTTGTCCGGTAAGTTCCTGGAGTTCGCCCAAGGCAAATTTTTTGAAATTATAATGAATATCTCCCAGGTAATCAACAAGTACCTGATAGCCAGGCTCTGCACCACACCGGGCCAAAACCGAACCAATATATAATTCGAGTTCGCCACCGTAAACGCGCCATCTGGTCTTTTCGTAGCTTTCGGTCATGTATCCCGAGATATGCTCGTCGGCAAGCAATTTACTGAACCCTGAGCTAAAAGTACCATCAGGAACACGCTCTGCATAAAAGCAAAGATTAACAATTCGGTTATAAAATGGGATAATCCTTAAATCGATGCGGCCATTGAAATACTCGCTTTCGCGTCCAACCATCTTCCCTCCGGAATGAGTATTTTCAAGGATGCGACGAATCGTTTCGCGGCAATTTTTATCACCGGCCATTGCAAGCAATGCAATATTTTGGTTAATCCTCCAGAATAATCCTTCCAGTATATTTTTCTCTCGTCCCCTGATCGAATCATAATTATCGACATATCCCCCCGGATAGCCATTTTTTTGTTCTTCATCAAAAAGAGCCATCAGCTCATTTTCAATCAGCTTGTTACCTAACGATTCGCCAAACCAGGCCAAGGCTTTTGCAAGCAACAATTTTCCCGGTTCGCTTTCGGTCTTGTTGTATTCCTGAATAAGAAGTTTGATGACCTTAGCTTTAGTCAATAAGCAGCAGTAATACAAATATTCGCTTTTACCTTCTGCCAGTTTCTCAACTCTCATTTTAATTTCATCATCATTATCAGCCCGGGTTCCGGCAGTTTTCCTCATCGTTTCGCCGTCCAGGTAACCTTGACTTAACCATTCTTTCTGTAGAAACGAGATGCTAAAATCTTTGGGATCAACATTTTGCTTTGCAATGTACGCTCCAATTTGCCCGGTGAAATAACCTAAAACCAGCAAATCGCCGCTCATTCGGGTAAATTGCAACACATTCTGCGACTGACTTATCGCCCTTCCTGAAATCAACAAACCATCAATTCCTTTAGGTACAATTGATTGGTAAGGTATTTCAACAACCAGGTCGTTCGAATGCGGAAGTAAAAAACCAGCCCTCGAAAACTTCGATTTTGGCACGTAATGCGGATCAAAATCACTACTGGCCAACGAAATCACATCTTCGAAATGAGTTCCCTCAACTGCATCGGATAAATTGAGTTCGTAAAGACCTTGCACCCTTCGGGCTTCGCGTACAGTAAGATACGGGTGAAAATCGTAAAAATAGGCTTCGTAATGCGAAAGGAATAATCCCCGTTGAAGCTCTGCAATGCGGGTATTATCAATAAAATCGTAATCACGGGTTGCCGAACCTGGTAATTTTGCACCTCCTGAAATATCCCATTGGCTATAATCCTGGGTTATTCCGGTTCGCGAATCACCAATTACAAAACTGGCCCCTGAAAATTCGGCAACATCTCCATCGCCCGTTGCGTCAATAACCAGATTGCTTTTAATCGATTCAAGTTTTCCATCGGCACAGACCACAAGTCCTTCAACCTTTCTGTTTTTAACCAGTGAACCGCAAATTATAGTACCCGGCAGGTATTTACCTCCGGCTTTAAGTAACTCGGTTAGCAGGTAAATGGTACGGCCTGCTTTTTTCGACATGTTTAGCCCATCCGCGAGCATGGAGGCTTCCCGTTCCTGATCAGTGAGTAACTTACTGGTTTTAACACAATGGTAATAACCCATAACACCACCAACGGTTTTGGTACCGCCCTGATCATTGAAATAATCAACAACAATGGTATTCACCTCTTTTTGTGCGGATCCAATACCGGCCATCGATCCGGCAGTTCCGGCTCCAGCCACCAAAACCTGGCAACTGGCTTTTACCGGTAAATGTTCGGCGAAAGCAAACGAGCATCTCATCAATGGAATCTGTAATCCAGGCTCATTAGGCTCGGTGAACAATAACTTGTTTGCTGGAATTGAAGCTCCTACGCAATTTAAAGTTTTTAGTCCGGTTCGAGTTTCGTTTGAGCGAATCTCATCTCTAACCAAATTTTCGGCATTTATTTTTATATCAACAACATCCGAACAGCTTATAAGAGTTTGCTTCGATGCCAGCATGAAATGTCCTTTGTGCAAAGGTTTCGGTAAAGCTTCGGCATCAATAAAGACTGAACATTCCAATGCCATTTGATGAATCGTTGCCTTCTCAAATACTGGATCCAAATCGGGCAGATCGATTCCAATTTGGGCTGAAATATTCCGGGCTTTAATTTCAACCTCGCCTAAATCTGATTCGTTGCAGGGCAGCTCAAATTCAAGAAAAGCCTGATGATTACAATTTTTACCTCGGTGCAAGCGTACCTGGTTACCAATCAAACCAAGGTTCTCAGGAACTTTTAACGTACTTTTCTTTGGATTACCAACATTCAGAAGTTCCAACACAAAACCAGCATTTCGGAATTGGTAGTTTTGACCACTTATATTCCGGCTAAACAACACATTATCCGACGCGTCAATAAAATTCTTGCATTTCACGGCATAAAGTCCATGTTTGCAAGCCAGGAGCACCCCGCTTATGCTTTTCTGATCAGTAAACAATCCACAAACATCAGTCATGAGCAACACATGAACTTGTTGAATCAGCAGATTCCGAAGCATACCTTTCCGGATACTCCCGGCAAATAAGAGGAACTCATTGTCAACCTGACTATTATTTGATCCTGAACCTTCGGACAAATTGATTTCTCTTTTTTCTTGCGGCGGGAAAAACAGTTCGGTTAACTCCGATCCGAATCGTGAAAAACCTTCGTCGTTGAGCCAGAGCCTCTTTTTTGCAGCAATATCAAATCCTGGACTTGATCTTTTATCAACAATCAATACTTTCAAGTTCCTTCGAACTGCTTCCATTGCAGCGAAATACCCCGAAAGTCCTGCCCCGTTTATAATAAGGTCATACTCATCAAATTCCGGGTTCCCTGAAAATTGATTATTTATTTCGGCAAGTGTGGCAAAATTCATCAAAGCAGGCGCTACCAAAACAGCGCCCGCTGCCGGAACACTTAAGTTAAAAAAGTCTCTTCTGTTCATGAAATGGATGGTTTAGCTGGTTTAGGCTTAAATAAAACATTCAAATAAATTATAGATTAAGAAACCCGGCAAGTCATTCAACTCAACACGTTGCCCATTTTTCTTGGGAACAAGCAACGTGTCAAACCGTATTTCAGAACCGGTTACTTAATTTGCCCCGGCGTAGCCAGGATTTTGCTGAAATTTTGCTCCGGTATTCGAATCGATAACTTTTTGGGGAATTGGCCAGAACTTATTAAAGTCCTGAATGGTAGCCCCCGACGAAACACCTCCGGCAACCGAAGGAGCCGAATTATATTTGCGAACCCTGTCAACCAATCGCCCCATACGAATAAGAGTACGCAAACGCGGTTCTTCAACAAGCAATTCGCGAGCTCTTTCGTCGAGAATAAAATCTTCGGTTACATCCTGGGCTGCAATATTTAGGGCTTTTGCCCTTGTTCGGATTGTATTAATATCAATAGCAGCTGAAGCCAGGTCGCCTTTTCGGAAATAAGCCTCGGCTCTTAACAAATAGGTTTCGGCAACACGCATACGGCTAAAATCTTTAGCGGTGTTCCCACTCAAAATATCGTTATTGAATGCAGCACCATCAATCTTCCGGATATATGGATAATATTGGCGCAAGGTATCCAACTCGATATTGGTAAATGTTCCGTCATCTTTCAGCACATACAACTTGCCCGATTTGCGACCCGTTTTAATTGGCTTACCCAGGTATTTCGGATCGGCTGGATTGTTAAAGTAAAACACCCGGCGAATATTGTACTTCGAATTCCTGATGTCTTTATTGTCCAGTTTCCAAATGTCATATTTCACATAGTTTGTTGGCGAATTAACTCCAATACCACGCCCCACGCTATCGCATGCCAGGTTTGCCGACCCATTTGGGGTTTTAATTTTGTCATATTCCGGTCCCCAGTAGCGAATACTGTTATTTGCCATGCTTGTTGTATTTGAACCTCCCGGTGTGAACGACTCAAATTGCCAGGCCCACATAACTTCCTTATTTCCTTCCGATTTATTAATCTGGCCATCAGCAAATACATCGGAGAAAACATCGCCGGGTTTTGAGCTTGCTTTTCCGAAGCGGCTGGTCATTAATTGATAGTCGCCAGCTTCTTTACTAATAACTTTGGTTGCTGCATTCACCGATTTGTCGTAATATGAAGCATCCTTGGTTTCCATTCCAAGCGATATGTAAACTTCGCTCAGCAAATGATACGCTGCGGCCCTCGGAATACGACCATCTTCAACCTCTTTAGGCAACAGTTGAGAAGCCAATTCAAGGTCTTTGGCAACAAAACTCAACACTTCAAGCCTGGTGTTGCGTACAAAATCAAATTTTGGTTCGGTCAGGCGTTTATCTACAATGGGAACACCGCCGTAAATATTTGCCAGGAAATTATAAGTATAGGCCCTAAAAAACAGGGCTTGTCCTTTAATATTTCCCCGAGCCTCGTCGCCAATAACCAGCTTGGGGTCATCAATATTCTCCAGAACCATATTGGCACGAACAATCATTTGCTTATAGGCCCAGTCCCAGTAAACAATGGTTGCGTCCAGGTTCGAATTCAACAGGCTATAATCTTTATTCCCGCGCGAATCGTTTCTGCCCCATTGAGTTAAGTCGGTGGCAACAGTCATGTATTCAAAATTATTGGAAGCAATGGTATGTTCCTGACGGGCACCTTCGTACAATGCAATTACTGCGGCATCGTATCCCGATTCGTTGGTCAGCAAATTTTCGGGGCTAAACTGGTCCAGCGGAACTTCTTTCAGGTAGTTTTCGCTACACGAAAAGCCAAAGGTTGCGAAAATGGCTAACAGTACTATTTTATTTATTTTCAAATTCATCGTTTCAACTTTTAGAGTGAGATATTAAGACCTAATGTGTATGTTTTAAGAAGTGGGCCATTATTTCCCGGATCCCGTCCTCCTGAGCCAAATTCAGGATCCCAGCCTTTCCACTTAGTCCAGGTTGCAAGGTTTTTCCCACTCACGTAAATCTGTAAAGCACTAATTCCAACTCGTTTCACATAAGCCGATGGAAATTCATAGGATACCGAAACATCTTGTAGTCTCACAAAACTCCGACTTTGGTAAAATCCGTAACCAAGCGGATTTTTATAGTCGATTCGTGCTGCTGTATTAATCGGATTTTCAGGAGTCCAGTAAGGAACATCCAGAAAATTAACCTGATCGGCAAAATTGGTTCCAGGGTTTAACGAAGATATTGAACTTTGTCCACCTTGTCGGGTATTAAATGTTGAAGAAAGGCTAAATCCTTTATACCTGAAGATATTGGTTAAACCCAAAATAAAATCGGGCTGGCTACTTCCGATAACAGTACGGTCATCAGGAGTAATCTTTCCGTCGGGCACTCCATTGGGGCCATTAATATCTTTAAATCGCAAATCGCCCGGTTTTGCCCCTGAAATTAACGAAAGGTCGTCGCCAACCTGGAAAACGCCATCCATTACATAATCGAAATTTGATCCCAACGGTTTACCGATAAACCAACCGCTGGCAATATCATCATCCTCTTTTCCGTCGTTATTCAGGTCTCTGCCTGTAAGTTTCACAATCTTGTTCCGGTTAAACGAAAAAGCAATTTTGCTTTCCCATTCAAAACCACTCTTTTTAATATTTATGGTACTAAGATCAACCTCAAGCCCATGATTCCTGGTTTTTCCGATATTCCTCAGGAATGTTTCAAAGCCGTTGGTGTTCGGAATTGTTTGATTAAGTAGCAAATCGTAGGTATTGCTCGAATAGAAATTAACAGAAGTATTGATTCGGTCTTTCAATAAACGAACATCGGCACCAATGTTTAAGCTTTCGGTGGTTTCCCAGCCCAGGTTGGGATTTGCAAACGAGCTAATGCTAAGACCTACAGAAGTTCCGCCTCCATCACCAAATACGTAATTGTGCTGATCGACCTGGCTTAGTGACGAATAAGCGCTCACGCCCCGGTTGCCGTTTCGTCCCCACGAAGCTCTAAGTTTCAGGAAATCTATATATTCCAGACTTTTCATAAAATCTTCTTCCGAAACATTCCAGCTTAAGGCAACCGCCGGGAAAATGCCATATTTTCGTCCTTCGCCAAAAGCCGAATAACCATCGCGGCGCAAACTTAGTGTTAAATAATACCTGTCCTTAAACGAATATCCCAACCTGGACATGCTCGAATTTTGTTTATTGGCTGAAGCACCGGAATCGATATTGAAACTGTCGCCAATTTCGAGCGCATTGTACCCCAGGGCATCGTTAAAGATATTCTGGCTCGACATGAGTGAGTACTGATTTTTATACTCGTAAATACCATACATGAGTGTTAAGTCGAGTTTGTGCTTTAAATTAAAGGTATGGCTATATTTCAGGATATTTTCAACCGTGATGTTTTGATTTTCGCCATGACGTTTTGATCCTGCGCCCAATCGGTGTAATGGTTCGTAAGATGGATTATAAGTAAATAATTTTGAATCGGTACGGGTATAGCCTGTATTCAGTTTATAGGAAATTCCTTTCCAGATATTAACATCCAGATAACCATTGGTAAACAATACATTGGTAATAGAAAGCCGTTGGTTGAGCGTATTGCCAAGAATAGGATTGGAAACCATACCTAAATCCATTGGTAAAGGGCGCGGAGATACTCCATCATCGAGAAACAGACTACCATAGGGGCTTAAATAAGTGGCATTCAACAAACTGGCCCTAACACCCGAATCATCGCGCGATGAGTAACCTGAATTAATTCCGACTTTCAACCAATCAGTTGCCTGAACACTAACATTTAAGCGACTGGATAAACGCTTAAAATTATCGCCTTTTACGGGCGAACTTATATCGGAATAGGATCCAGAGAAAAAGTAGGTAACACGATCTGCCTTCCCAGAGGCACTTAATTCGTAATTGGCAATAGGAGCTGCCTGTTTTATTTCTTTAAACGGATCAATGGTTCTTCCGGCTTCAATATTGGCAGTTTCTGTTGGCTGAAACGGAACTGAACCACCAACAGCCGCTTCGTAATCTTTGCGTGCAGCTAAATATTGTTCGGCATTCAAATAATCAGGAATATGGGCAAAATCCGACGATCCGATATAGCTATTGAATGTAATTTTGGGTTTTCCTTCCTTGCCTCGTTTGGTCGTAATTTCGATAACACCATTTGCGGCAAGCGATCCGTAAATGGCGGCTGAACTGGCATCCTTCAGAATATCAATTGATTCAATATCTCCCGGATTAATATCCGATAAGCTTCCTCCGGCATAAATAATGCCATCGAGTACAATCAGTGGATCGTTTGATCCCGAAATTGAATTCCGGCCTCTAATTACAATTGATCCACTTGATCCGGGTCGGCCGTTATCGGTAACCTGGACACCAGCAGTAGTTCCTCTTAAAATTTGAGAAGCATTGGTATTGGGAGCCATACGACTCTCCTCAATATCAACCCGGCCAACAGCTCCGGTCAGGTCTTTTTTCTTAGCCGTTCCATAACCAATAGCTACAACCTCTTCGATTCCAATAGCATCTTCGCGAAGTACAACATCAATAGTCGATTTTCCTCCAAGTAAAACGTCCTGGCTTTTCATACCTACAAAAGAGAAAACAAGCGTTGCATTAGCCGGAACATTGGACAACGTGTAGCTACCATTTATATCGGTGATTGTACCGTTATTTGTTCCCTTTACCAATACCGTTGCTCCTGGAATAGGCACGCCCGACTGTTCGGCGACTTTACCAGAAACCGTTTTTTGTGGTTGCTGTTCAGAGGTTTCTCTTCCCAAACCATTCATCCGTTTTTCTGCGGGATTAATCAAAATGAGATTATTCTCAGTTATAGAAAAACTAATTCCATCTTTATCAAACAGTTGCTTTAATATTTTTTCAACAACCTCATCCTTTACTCTCAAACTAACTTTGGTGTCGAGGTTAACCTTTTCGTTTTCATAAATAAAACGATATTCCGACTGAGCCTCAATCTTTTGCAGCACTTCTTTAATTGAAGATCCCTGGACATCAATGGTCAGTTTTTTGTTTTGAGAATAAACAGTAGCGGTTACCTGCACCGTAAAAAGGATGATTAAGAAGGCCGTTAGTTTCATTACCAACAAGAGTTTTTTAGGAATAGGACTGGTGTCCTTCCCCGATTCATAATTTTTTTTCATAGTTTTGTAAAGCAATTAGTTAATTATCCTGATTGTGTGTTCGTAGCACGCAATCCGATTATCTAAAACACTGACGGGAGATGCGCTAACATCTTCCGTTCTTTTTATTTTTTCCTTATCGTTATCTCCTTTCCCTTTAATTCATACGAAATTGAACTCAGCTGGCAAAGAGCATTCAGAACATCAATGGCAGTTTGTTCTTTCAGCACGCCTGTATAATGTAAGGTTTCACCCAATTCGCTATCATGAAGGGTGATCTGTACATCGTACCAACGCTCCACGTATTTGCAAACATCGGTCAACGACATGTTTTCCATGTACAATTTGTTCTGCATCCAGCTAGTGGAGCGTGCAACCTCACCTTTTCCAAACATTAGCCGATTTGAGTTTTTATCCCAGACAGCCATTTCTCCAGGCTTTAAAACCAAATCTGTTGCACCAGCTTTACTCAATTCAACCTTTCCTTCAAACAACGAGGTTTGCGCTGTCTGATCGTCGGGATAAGTGCTTAAATTGAATTTTGTTCCCAGGACCTTCACTTTTAGGCCATCAGGAGTTAGTATTTCAAACGGTTTATTGCTTTTAGCCACCTCAAAATAAGCTTCTCCGCTAAAATCAACTTTCCTGATTTGGCTAACTTTATCGTAATGGTACTTGATGTTCGATCCGGCATTGAGTTTTACCAACGAACCATCGGGCAAGGTAACTTCCGAACGGCTTCCGTAAGTAGTGGTCATTGAAATTAAGGCTTCGGAAGAAGAAAACAGATCGGTAAAAAAATTAAGGCTTACAAAAATAAGCAACGAAGCCGCCACGCCGGAAAGAACAAGGCCAATATTCCGAATCCGGCGGGTTCGTGAGTTTCGGATTTCAATTTCAGAATCAACTTTTTGCCAGGCTTCGTCGGTATCAAATTTCCTGATAGCGGGAGTATCAGCCGATGCATCCCATATTTTTTTATACCTATTGAGTTCCGCTTTATTCTCAGGAGACGACTCTGCCCAATCGCTTAATTCACGGTTGGTTGCCAAAGATTGGCCCTCCTGAGACAAGTGATCGACAATATGCTCTCCGATTGGAAATTTCTCGTCCATGATGTACTCATTTTCTCAAATGACACATCAAAATAGAAAAGGTCCTATCTGAAGAAAGTTTTTTTGCGGAAAAAGTTGCAGCAGTTTTCAGACAGAAGCAGAAAATAGTTATCGGTCATTAGGAAAAAGAATATAGAAGAAATGTCACTTATTCTCTTTTTCCTAATGACCAATGACCTTTTCCCCTCATCACTCAAATGCTTCGTTCAGTTCAAGGCAAGCTTTCAGGTATTGTAACGATTTCCAGATTTGATTTTTAATTGTTTTCACCGAAACACCCAGTTCATCAGATATTTCCTGCTGTTTCATTCCGTCGAAACGGCTTTTCATAAATACATCCTTGCTTCGGGCTGGTAATTGTTCGATACACTTATAAAGTGCGGCGCTAAATTCAACCTGCTCAACCAGGCTGTCGTCAACCGTTTCTTCCTGGAATGGAATACTTTCCATCGTTTTTCTACGGTTATTCTCGGCGCGAATGTAATTTAATGCCGAATTTCGGGATGCCTGGTAGAGGTATGCCGAAATACTTCCGTTGATCTCCAGTTTATTTCGGTTCATCCAAAGCCGAATGAACAAATCCTGCACAATGTCTTCGGAAGCCGAGTAACTTTGCGTCAGCTTAAAAACAAACAGGCAAAGCCGATTGTAATAGCGAATAAAGAGCTGATTATAACTCCGATAGTCATCTCTTTTTATTCCTGAAATCAAAACATGATCGGCAATTTCCATTCCTGAAGTTCAACTTTAATAAATCAGCGCTCAAAGCAACGGAAAAATCCTGGATTAACAATTCGATGCCATTGGCTTACTTACAGGTTTCATCCCAAGGTGAAACCTGTAACAGGCTATTCAAACTCCAGTCCGCCAAAGAATTCGGGCATGTGGAAAGCCGGTTTTTCGGTATCTATTTTAGTCCACGATACAAAGTGCGGAACACTCAATTCGTCACCACATTTGTAAAAATTTCCGCGCATTTTCTTGCCTTTTACTGGCGTTAAATTGTGTTTGAAAAATACTTTCCACGGAATGGCTACGGTAATTTTCCAGGCAGTTTGCTCTTTCTTTTCGTGAAATGTGGCATTGCCCAAGGTCGAAATCCGGCGAATGGAATTGATCACCTCATCCGGCGCATGTTCGGTTGGATCGCCCTTTTTGCGGAACCCAAGTAATGCAGTTCCAATGCAGTTCATTTCAAGGTTGTAATAAACATCATTTTGGTCGGGCGAAAGGAAAAACTCGACACAACTGTCGGTCCATACTTTACCATTGTTTGCGCCCTGTTCGGCTTTTACCGACTGTTCGTTTACTTTATACTGAAGGAACAATTCGTTGTCGTTGTATGCAATTTGCACCTCAACATCGGGCAAATACGGAAACTCTTCCCAGTTAAGGGTTTCGAGTTTCAAGCCAGGCACATCCTGATCGAGGGTTTCCGAAACAAGTTCGAGCGGAGGATTCGAAAAGCCTTCCAGTATTTGATGAACTTTCATTGTTTTTTGAGTTGATTCGTTTATTTGATTTTTCTTTTGAGAATTGGCGGCTGAGCTCTGGTTAAACCAACCCAGCAGCAGCACTGCGCACAATAGCACACATTTCATCGTATTGTTCCTCCATGCTGGTTAGCAATTTATACTGAGCCAAAGTTCGTTGATAATTGTGTTCCGGACTTTTGATTTTGTAATAGTTGTCGCCATCGATGTAGTCCATCAAGAAGCGCAAAACCTGCTCATAAGTAATATACTTTGCCGAGAATGCCAGGTATTCCAGCTCTTTTTCTGTTAAAAAACTGATGGCTTGCGATAAATATCCTTCTGCAAAACCTTTAAAAATTGAAAGGTCGCACGATACGTTTGCCAGATTTTCGTCGTCTTCGGCGCCGGTGTTGGTGTACGAGCGCATAGCATCGCCAAAATCGTTCAGGCAAGTGCTGTTTAGCACCGTATCCAAATCAATTACGCACAAAACCTCGCCATTTTTATCGAAAAGAATGTTGTTAATTTTTGTGTCGTTGTGCGTTACACGGGTTGGTATTTCGCCCGTTTCAACCAGTTTCCAGAAGTTGAGCATCTCCTCGCGACGGCTTTCGATCCAACCGATTTCAGTTGCCAATTTGGCTTTGCGGCCCGCCGGGTCTTTGGCCAAAACGGCATCCCATTGGTTGAAACGGTAGCGGATGTTGTGAAATCCGGGCAAAATATCAGTCAGTGGTTCTTTCAAATCAGAAACCATCGACTGGAACAAACCGATCCCTTTTCCGCCCTGGTAGGCCAGTTCAGGAGTTTTAGCTGCCTGATAGGTTATTGTATCGTCGATAAAAACACAAGCCGCCCAGTATTCGTCTTCTTCATCCAGAAAATACAATTTGCTATCATGTGTCGGAACAATAGTCATTGCCTGGCGTGAAGGATCGCCATTTGAGGCCAGCACTTTTTTGCGGATATGGATACAAACTTTTTCAATGTTCTCCATCATGGCAGGGATAGGATGAAAGATGCGCTTGTTTTTCCGTTGCAAAAGGTAATTGGGTGTTTCGTTCCCGAAGGTTTGAATAATGAACGTGTCGTTAATGAATCCTTCGCCCATTGGGCTGACGTTATCAACAACTCCATCGAGTTTGAATTGCGCTGCTATTTGGTACAAGTCCATTTTAATTGGTTTTATATAGTTCTGTCCAAAGATAAATTCCTTTTCAAAGTTTCACTATAATCCCGGCAATTAAAAGACCATAAATTAAGTGTGAACTGCCTAAAATGAGTTAAATTTATGATTTTAAGAATGATAATAACTCCAGGTCGCCGGTTAATCTGCTATCTTTTAGGAAGCATTCAGCCATTTAGCCATACAACCATTCGCATTGCCGAATCTCCAAATCCCTAATTTTTCTCACTTTTCGTATGGACAAATCGCTTTTTTCATGGAAAAATTTCCGCAATTGATATTCAAATACCGGCTATGGGTTTGCGGCCACTGTATTTTTACTATTTTTGAATCTGCCTAAATTTTACAGTAATAATAAACTAAACCTGTTATGTTCAAAAAGATAGGGAATTTCTTCCGTAAACATTTAATTGTTCTTCTATTTATTTCTTTTGTGGTTGGAGTAGCCATAACACTTTCAGTAAATAAAGGACTGGAATATACTTCAACCGACGAATCCTGCGCTGTGTGCCACGTTCATCCACACGTATTCGATTCCTGGAAACTGTCGTCGCACTACGACAACAAAAGCGGGATCAAAGTTCATTGTGTCGAATGTCACCTTCCGCCTAAAGGACAAGGCTACCTTCTGGCAAAAACTAAACTTGGTATAAGCGATCTTTACGGTTACCTCACCAAAGATTCGGCTGATTTTAACTGGGAAATGAAGTCAGAACTGGAACATGCCGTTAAATATATCCCGAACGTATCATGTAAGAATTGCCACCAGAACCTGTTCCCGAAAAATTTACCTGACGCAGGTATCGCTGCCCACCTTTACTACGAAAATAACGAGAAGAAACTGGATTTACAGTGCATCAGCTGTCACCTCGACGCCGGGCACTATAACCCAAAATACAAACATGGCAAAATGACCGGCATTCCGGGGCAAGGCGACGGCGCCGACAGTTTGAAAACCGTTTTTGCGCAACCCGCCAGCGTAACAACTTTTGCCAACTACACCGAACAAATTCCGGGCACATCCGTGTCGTTCAAAATGATAGCTATCAAAGGCGGCACCTTCAACATGGGTAGCCCCGAAAAAGAACCTTTCCACCAGCCCGACGAATCGCCGGTGCGCCAGGTTACAGTCAGCCCGTTCTTTATGGCCGAAGTTGAAACAACCTGGGAACAATATTGGGCATTTTACGGTAAAACAATGAGCGAAGGTCGCACTCCGCCCGAACAAATTTATGCCAACAACAGCAACCCAAACGTGGATGCCATTTCCGGTCCGACTCCGCCTTACGGGCGACCCGACCAGAACTGGGGATTTGGCCAACGCCCGGCAATTACCATGACCCATTATGCTGCGGAAACCTTCTGCCAGTGGCTTTCGAAAAAAACCGGCAAGAAATACCGCCTGCCCACGGAAGCCGAATGGGAATATGCAGCACGTGGCGGCACCGAAACACCCTATTTCTTCGACGGAAAACCGGATAACTTCTCCAATAAAGGAATATGGCGTAAAATATCGAGCGCTAAAACCGAACCGATCTCGCAATACATTATTTATGCCAACAACGGCAAAGGAAAAACACATTTGCCTGAAGAGGTCAAAGCTAATCCGTTCGGCCTGAAAAACATGTTGGGCAACGTAATGGAATATTGTGCCGACCGCTATTCACCCGACGCTTATACCAAAAACAGCGGAAAAGTAAATAATCCGCTCGTAACCGAAGGCGAAGAATGGGTTGTACGTGGCGGTAATTATGTTTCGGATGCATCTGATGTGCGTGCAGCCGCACGCGACCACAGCCAGCACGACGCCTGGCTGAAAACAGATCCGCAGCAGCCCAAAAGTATCTGGTGGTACTCCGATATTAAAGGCATCGGGTTCAGGGTGGTTTGCGAGCCAGACAATTCAATTAAAGTTCAATAGATAACTGATTATCCTAATTCAAAAAATTTATCCGTTATGAAAAAAGGTGTTGACAGACGTTCATTCTTGAAAAGCTCGGCAGTAGCCGGGGCATTGGGCGCAATTGGTACAGGAAGTGTTGCAGCGTTGGCATCGTGCAGCAGTACTCCAAAAATACAGCCACTGAAAGAACCGGGTTCTTATTATCTGCCTAACCTGGTTGATAAGGCTGCCGACGGCAAGCCGCTGAAAGCCGGGGTAATTGGCTGTGGCGGACGAGGCTCCGGCGCAGCGTTTAATTTCCTTAACGCAGCCGATAATGTTACGATTGTTGCCTTAGGCGATACTTATGCCGACCGTTTGGAAGGCTTAGCTGAAAAGCTGAAAAAAGAAAAAAACATCGACATTGCAGCAGACAAGAAATTTGTAGGGCTCGATTCTTATCAAAAAGTTATTGACAGCGATGTGGACGTGATTATTACCGCTACTCCACCCAATTTCCGCCCCGAAATTTTCAAATACGCGGTGGAAAAAGGCAAACATTGCTTCCTCGAAAAACCAATTTGCGTTGATCCGGTAGGTTACCGCACCATTGTGGCCACAGCCAAACAGGCTCAGGCAAAAGGGCTTTGCGTGGTAACCGGTACGCAACGTCACCATAAACGCGACTATGTCGCTTCATACGAACAAATCATGAACGGGGCTATCGGCGAAATAACCGGCGGAACAGTTTACTGGTGCGGTGGTATGCTCTGGTTTAAGGATCGCAATCCCGCTTGGTCAGACCTGGAATGGATGATCCGCGACTGGGTAAACTGGGGATGGCTTTCGGGCGACCACATTGTTGAACAGCACGTACATAACCTCGATGTATTCACCTGGTTCTCCGGATTGAAACCAAAATCAGCTCTTGGTTTCGGCTCGCGTCAGCGTCGTGTTACCGGTAACCAGTTCGACAATTTCAGCGTCGATTTTGAAATGGAAAACGGTATTCACATTCACAGCACCTGCCGCCAGATCAGCGGAACAGAAGGTGGCGTTTGGGAATTTATTCAGGGTACCAAAGGTTCGTGGACTTCGGACGGGCACATCATCAAAGACCTGAAAGGCACCGAGATATGGAAATACGACTACGAAGCCGAAAAAGCCAAATTCAAACAAACCGACCCATATACATTGGAACATGTGAACTGGATTAACCATATCCGCGCCGGAAAACCAATTGAACAGGCATCAGAAACAGCTGTTGCCAACATGGCCGCCATCATGGGCCGCGAATCGGCTTACTCCGGAAAGAAAATTTCGTGGGACGATATGACTGCTTCGCCGCTCGACCTTTTGCCAAAAGATATTGACATGACAAAAGCAATGGCCGTTGCCAAAGAAGGCTATGGTGCAGGCAAAGAATTTAAACTGCCCGAATTTATCCATATTGCCGGAACCCCACAGGGAAACCAAACTCGATAAGACATGTCGCTCAATAGACGATCTTTTTTAGGAACAGCCGCTTCGGGTGCAGCATTAGCTGCATCAGGCGGCTTTTTCTCTTCGTTCAGGTCCGAATCAGGCTCTTCCCGTGAAAAGAACACTGATTTGAAAATTTCGTGCCAGGAAGGAGTTGCCCCGGGGAAAACACTAACAGAAAAACTCGATTTAATGGAATCGTTGGGAATTGTTGGTTTTGAGCCTGGTGGACGCGGACTTGAAAAAAGAGTGGAAGAAATACAAAAGGCGCTTCAAAACCGAAAAATCTCGGTTAGTGCAATCTGTGCCGGTTTCGAAGGCTGGTTAATATCCGATGATCCTGCAATCCAAAAAAAGTGCATGGATTCAATGAAGGTTATTATCGAAGCAGCTGGTGCAATTGGTTCAACCGGACTAATTTTTGTTCCGGCATTCAACAACCAGAAATCGTTGCCCGACAAAGAAGCACGTGAGCTTTTAATAGGCCAGATGAAAGAATTAGGCGATTTTGCCCTTCAGAATAAAACGCGCATTTTGCTTGAACCTCTGAACCGGAAAGAATGCTATTTCTGCCGGCAGGTGGCCGACGGAGCAGCCATAATACGCGATGTAAACTCGGAAGGTGCAGCTGTTATGGGCGATTTTTGGCACATGACCTGGGAAGAAACCAATGACCGCGCTGCATTTCTTGCCGCAGGCGATTACCTGCACCATGTGCACATTGCCAGCCGCAAACGGCGCAAAATGCCTGGAGAAGACGGCGAAGCCGATAATTATGTGAATGGTTTTAGAGGCTTGAAGGAAATAAATTACAAGGACTTTATTAGTTTCGAATGCGGTTCGGTTGGCGATCCTAAGGTAACGCTTCCGGCAGCTGTAAAACTGATAAACGAACAATGGAAACAAGCCTGATCCCGCTCGAAAGTCAATCCATTCAACCCAAAAATAAAAAACCCTGTTTTCGTCTGAAAACAGGGTTTTATGTTTATTCTATGGAATCTTCGCCGGTTGCAGCCTATTCAATCGCAACAATTTTCAATGTTCAGTCAAATTAATTGACAAGGAGTTGTCAAATTTTTTGTCAGTACAAAAATCAAAATTTAAGCAAAACATTAATTTACTGACAGTTAATTTTGTGGTACGAATTCTGAACAAGAAAACGAAACCATATTCAGAAAACTTAATTTTTACCTTCATGTTCGGCACTTTCTGGAAAATATCAGTTCGAAACATTCTGAAGCACAAAACCTATTCGGCCATCAATATTTTCGGGCTGGCATTGGGTTTCAGTGCTTTCATCATTATTGGCTTATTCATATTACACGAATTAAGCTGGGATAAATCGAACGAAAAATACGACCGGATTTACCGCATTCAGCGCTATTTCTCGAATGCCCATGCGTTTGATGGAAATGAAATTTCGCCGCACACACGAGCAATAACGGCTCAGTTGCTCGAAAAACAGTATCCCGAATTCGAGAAAATAACGGTTATTCAATCCAGCTGGGCAAAATACCTTTCGGTAAATCCTGAAAACCAGGTTTTTGCCGAAACCGGAATTTTTGCCGACAGTTGCTACTTCGATGTTTTTACCTATCGCTTTGTTGAAGGGCAGCGCGGAAGCATGAACGATCCATTTTCGATTGCTTTATCCGAAACAATGGCTAAAAAGTTGTTTCCCGACGGAAATGCCCTGGGCAAAACCGTTTCGCTCGAAAAAAAATACGACATGAAAGTGGTGGGCATTTTCCGGGATTTGCCTGATAATTCGACCATAAAACCCGATTTTATCGGGTCGTTCAACTCGCTGGCCCTAATCAGCAATACCAGGCGAAACTCAACCTATTCGGGCGATGTGATGACCTTTGCTCTGCTAAAACCTGGAGTTGATGAAAAAAATGTAACGAAAAAAATAAGCAAAACTTTCGCCGGGTTTCGCGGCCTTGAATACGAAGAATTGCAGCTTTGCCCCATGAGTAAAGTTTACCTGGACTATAATGGGCACGGCCAATACTATTTTGTACTGATTTTGTACGGGTTAATTGGCCTTTTTATCCTGATAATGGCCGCGTCGAACTACATTAACATGGTAACTGCCAATGCTTCGAACCGCCGTAAAGAAGTTGCCGTGAAAAAAGTGAACGGAAGCTCGCGGCTCGACCTGTTTAACCAGTTTTTGTGCGAAACCGTTATTGTCTCGCTTCTTGCCCTTGTCCTCGCTTTCCTGATTGCCAAAGCATTTCTGCCGCTATTCAATCACATTGTTGAGAAACAAATTGTACTCACCTTATCGCACGACCTGAATTTTATCGGGTTAACTATTCTCATTTCAGTAGCTGTTGGCCTGCTATCGGGCATTTACCCGGCTTTGTTTATGTCGTCGCACAAAATTGTGGAATTGTTTAAGCGCGAATTTTTTGTCAAAGGCCGCGATTCATTTAGCCTGAAAAAGGCGTTGGTCGTATCACAATTCTCCATTTCTGTTTTCCTGATCCTGTTCACACTGTCGTTCTCCATGCAAATCAGGTATTTATTCAGGAAAGATCTCGGGTTTAACAAAGAAAACATTCTATATACGCAAATGACTGTTTCGAACAGTAATGCAACATTCAGTCAGTTAAGAAACAAGATACTGACGCATCCTGGAATTGTGGACGGATCGATGTCGAAGCACATCCCGTTTGTGAGTTTTGGCGGCGGGATGACCAATTTTGAAGGTGGCCGAAAAGACGAACTGGTGGTTTGCCGCTTTAACCAGGTAAGCCACGACTTTGTGAAAAACATGGGAATTAAATTGGTTGCAGGCCGCGACTTTTCTCCTGATTTCCAAGGCGACGCTGAACAATCGTGCCTGATTAACGAAACTGCGGTACGCAATTTTGGCTGGGACAACCCCATAGGCAAACGATTAAACGACAATAAATTAACCGTTGTTGGCGTAGTTCAGGATTACATTTACAAAGACATGCACAACGCCATTGAACCCGCCATTTTAACCCTCGCCCCCAATACAATTAAAGGAACCTGGACATTTGCTTTTCGCGTTGAGCCGCACAATACCGCTCACGCCATGAACATACTGAAACAGGAATTTGAATCGGTATTTCCCAACGATCCGTTCGAATTTCACGATTTACCAACCTCATTTGCTACCGATAATACGATAAAAGTCTATAAAGCTGTAAATCGTACTGTGCTGTTTTTTACGGTATTTAACATTTTTTTGGCCATGATTGGGCTGCTGGGGCTGGTATCATATACCGTTGCCCGCCGTACCAAAGAAATTGGAGTACGGAAAATAAACGGAAGCACAGCTTCGAATATCTTTTTCATGCTGAGTAAAGAGTATTTTGTGCTGCTGGGATTCTCGTTGCTCATTGCTTTTCCAACGGCATGGTGGGCATACGAGCAAATGCCAGGCGTAAACAAGCTACATGCACAACCCTGGATTTTTGCATTTGGGGCATTCATTATTTGCCTGATTATAATAATAACAACAAGCTGGCAAACCTATAAAGCGGCAACACGAAACCCGGTGGAAGCGCTGAGGTATGAGTAAGCAATCCGGTTATCGGGATTGAATCACTTCCGACAAAATTTTATAGGATTCAAGCCTTTTACGGTGATCGAATATATGAGAACTGGCAATGATTTCATCAGCTCCGGTAATTTCAAGCATTTCGTCCAGTTTTGCACCAATAGTTGCTCGTCCGCCGATTAGCGAAAAAGCCAGCATTTGATCAATCTGGCTTTTGTAAAAACCCCAGGCATCACTGCCCAAATGATGCGTGGGCGGTTGCATCAATTCCCTACGCCCGGTAACAATACCCAAAGCACTACGTTTGATGGTGGTTGCCAGATATTCGGCTTCGTCGTCCGTTTCGGCGGCTACAACCTGGCTGCCAACCATTACATACGGCTTATCCAGCATGGCAGATGGTTTAAAATTATTGCGATAAATGCCAAGCGCAGCCAAAAGCTGTTGTGGGGCAAAATGGCTGGCAAAAGCATATGGAAGTCCGAACTCAGCTGCAAGGTAGGCGCTGTCGGTACTTGAACCCAGAATCCAGATCGGGACATCAGCGCCTTCAGAAAGAACAGAGCGAACATTTGAAGAATTGTTCTTAGGCGAAAAATAGCGTTGAATCTTGCGCACTTCATTCGGAAAATCCATGGCTGCCTGCATTCTGTCGGCCCGAATAGCCTGAGCAGTAGCCTGATCCGTTCCGGGAGCACGACCCAGCCCAAGATCAATCCGCCCGGGATAAAATGCTGCCAACGTTCCGAACTGCTCGGCAACAATTAGCGGCGAATGGTTGGGCAACATAATTCCGCCAGACCCTACCCGAATGATTTGTGTTCCCTGTGCCAAATACCCAATGATGATCGATGTTGCGACACTGGCTACACTAATCATGTTGTGGTGCTCGGCCACCCAAAAGCGCGTGTATCCCAACGTTTCGACATACCGAGCTAAATCGAGGCTATTGTGCAGAGCATCAGCCGGTGTTGAGCCTTCGGCTACCGGAACCAAATCCAGCACCGAAAAGGCAATTTGTTTTCTGCTTGTCATCTTGTGTTTTCCTTTCATGAACACTAAACAACAAATCAGAACCTATTTTGATCAGAAAAGAAAATAAGCAGGTTCAATCCTGATTTCAGGCCAAAGTATATTTTTCAACACGCCCAAGCTGGTTGCTAAAAGCTGACCAAACTAACATCAAGACGAATATGTTGCAAACCACTACTAAGGTGCATTAATTCTAAATGAAGCTTTTCCACGAAACACCGGCACCGCAGGCGATATTTGGTAGTTTTGCGGTCAAAACGAGTGCATCCGTTGCTTTAATTCCGATGAGTACAAATAATATACTAAAACGAAGTGTTGTATTTCTGTCTGGCCTGTTTATCATGGCTTTTGGTGTAGCCTTGTCGGTAAAAGCAAACCTTGGCGTATCGCCAATTTCGTGCATCCCCTACATTTGTAGTGTAAAGTATCCACTTACAATGGGCGAAACCACCATCCTTTTTAATGTTTTACTCATTTTGCTTCAAATCATTTTACTCCGGAAAAAATACAAGCTGATTCAATTGGTGCAGCTTCCGGTGGTTTTTATCTTCGGCTTTTTTACCGACATTACCCTTTACCTGACTTCAGGTATCAATATTTCAGGCTATGTATGGCAGGTTGTTTTATGCTTTTTAAGCTGTGCGGTACTGGCGCTTGGGGTATTTCTTGAAGTAAAAGCCAAACTAACTTACCTCGCCGGCGAAGGACTTGCGCTGGCAATTGCCGACACCTTTCATATCGAATTTGGGAAAGCAAAAATAAGTGTCGATAGTTCGATGGTTATTGTTGGTGTGGGTAGTTCGGTGGCGCTGCTCGGCCAGCTGCAGGGCGTGCGCGAAGGAACAATTGTTGCAGCGTTGCTGGTGGGGTTTTTAGCGAAGTTGTATAGCCGCAAATTATCGTTTGCTGACAAGCTATTGAATAGCCCTGATGAAAAACAGACTGCTTCTGCAACCGAGCTCACTTCCGGGAACAACAAAAAGCGGCTTATCATTACCATTTCGCGCGAGTTTGGAAGTGGCGGACACGAAATCGGACAACTGGTGGCCAAACAGCTTGGCCTTTCGCTCTACGACAAACAGCTGATTGAACTAACTGCCGAGAAGGGAGGTTTTACGCCCGAATACATCAGGGAACACGAGCAAAAGTTAGCTCACACCCTTCTGTTCAATCTTTACGAGCAAAGTTATGCATCTGTAAACGCACAAATGCCCCAGCTCGATGCGTTGTTTCTGGTTCAGAGTAAAATAATCCGGGAGATTGGAGCGAAGGAATCGTGCGTAATCATTGGCCGGTGTGCCGATTTTATCATGAAAGATCAACCCGGTTGCTTCAACATATTTATTCATGCCAATAACGAATATCGCAAAAAACGGATCGTTCAGGAATATGGCGTTGAAGCAGCTACGGCTGAAAAAGAACTGGAAAAAACCGATCGCGAACGTGCCAACTATTGCAGGCATTTCACCGGAAAAGAATGGGGAAAAGCGAGCAATTACAACCTTACCATCGACAGTTCACTGTTTGGAACGCGAAAATCGGCTGAAATGATTGTTATGGCAATTCGCGAAAAGCAAAGCTGAAAACAACCTTTGCCGATGAGTTGAACTATTCAACCAAAATCAAACCAGGACTGCTTCCAGTGATGCAACGACCACCTTCAGGAGTAACCACAAACGTGTTTTCGATGCCAACCATCCCAATGCCTTCGATTCCCTTTTTAGGCTCCACTGCAAAAACCATGTTCTCTTTTAGCGGTTCTTTAAATCCTTTTGCCAGAACCGGATATTCGTCAACCGTTAAGCCAATTCCGTGCCCCAGGAATTTTACCTGACGTTTGCCATAGCCCATAAAATTCTTTTGAAAATTGGCAGAAAGCCCGTTCATGATGGTTTCGTAAATAACCTCCGGAATATTGCCGGGCACCAGCATCTCGGCTACGCGGTACTGAATGTGTACACACTGCTGATGAATGGCCTTTACGTCGTCGGGCAACGATTGTCCGAACATATAAGTCATGGTTTTGTCGGAGTGATAGCCGTTTACGCCAAGCCCCATATCCACAAAAACCAGGTCGCCTTTACGCAGTTTGCGGTCGCGGCTGCCCAGGGTTGGTACGGCAGCCGTCAGCCCTCGATTTCCGCCCGGACCGTCAAAATTTGTTGGATGCAGCGAACTTTCTCCAAAGCCAAGTTGCGCCACAATCATTTCGGTGTCGAACATGGCAAATCGTGCAATTCCCTGATGTCCTTCCTTGACCATCACCTGATAAAGCTCGGCTGCCAAATCAGCTTCAGTCATTCCCTCGCGAAGCAATTCAGGCACCAGTTCTTCCGAAACCCGCTGATGAATAGCGCCAGCTCTTTCCATAAAATGCAGCTCCCACAGGCTTTTTACCGATCGCGTTTGCGCAATCTGGAAATCGAGCGAATGGAATGCAGTGAACGGGAAATGCTTTTGCAACCGTTGAAACATAGCCAACGGCACGAATTCGGTCTCAAGATAAACTTCGCCAGGAATCCGGGTGTAGTTTTGCGCTGCATCGCGATAGCTGCTCATGGGCTTAATAACCGGGAAGTTCGATTCGCCCAGGGTTCTGTCGTAACTGCGCCTTGCCCATAAAATAGCTCCGTTTCCACGTTCAATTATTAACATCCCTTCGGGCATGGATCCCGTAAAATACAGCAGGTTTATTTTGCTGAAAATGAATGCCATTCCCCAATCAGGATGTTGCTGATCCATAATCCGGAGAAATGATTTCATTCGTAACTCAAGTTCTGATGCAGGTGTTTTGTCGCTCATAAAAAATACTTTGTGCTTCAAAAGTAAACGAATGGGCGAATGAAAAGGACTAAAAACCAATTCCGGCCATCAGGATTAACCTTTGCATAAAGCAAAATTAAGAACGCATTGCTGATAATCGCCGAAGTTTCGTTGAGAAAAAGAGCTACCCACATTGCAATATCGTATCATCCAGTAAAATTAATTGACAAAATATTGTCAATTTTTTTGTCATCTTCAAATTCGCGAAAATAATTAAATGTTTAAATTTCAGTACTTTAACTTTTTGGTACGAATTCTGAATACTTCCTGAGAACAATACTCAGAAAACTAATAGATACAACAATGTTCGGTACTTTCTGGAAAATATCAGTTCGCAATGTACTGAAGCATAAAACTTATTCGGCCATTAACATTCCTGGGCTGGCGCTGGGTTTTAGTGCGTTCATCATTATCGTGCCATTTATCAGCCGCGAATTAAGCTGGGATAAATCGAACGAAAAATATGCCCGCATTTACCGTATTCAGCGCTGTTCCGGTTTTTTCAATAAGCCGAATGCTCAAACAGATTATATTTAAATAATAAATAAAAAGCTATGATTCAATTCAAACGCATCTTAAAAACTATTTTAAAATACCAAACATCAAGTACACTAACTTTGTTAAGCCTGGTTATCTCATTTGTAGGAATTATTGTCCTTACCCTTTATGTCAGTTTCGAGAAAAGTTACGATAAGTTTCCCGGAAACGAAGGATTGGTGTACCGACTGGAAACCAAAGCCTACAAATCGAATGTTCCGGCTGTAATTACCGATATCATTCAGAAAAATATTCCTGAATTGGATAAGATATGCGTATTTTCTCATCACAACGGGAAAATAACCACACCACTACTCGAACAATCCAATACTGGTTTTCGTGTAGACTGGCTGTTTGCCAGCGATTCGTTCTTTGGTATTTTCCCGTTGCCAATGATTTCAGGAAACCCCGCAACGGTTTTAAGCGAACCAAACACAGTTGTTCTCACCGAAAAATATTCAAAAATACTGTTCAATGAATCAAATCCTGTTGGCGAAAGTGTACTGATTGACAATGCAATATACAAAGTTACAGGAGTTATGAAAGACTTCCCGAAGAACTCATCATTCTCGGCTGATTTCCTTGTTTCTTTTTCGACGTTGATTTCAGCAAATAAAAATGGTGCCAACGAATGGTCGGAGTGGAGTTTTAACATTTTCATGAAAATTCGGGAAAAGGCAAACCCGGCTCAAATAGCTGCCAAAATTGAACAAATACCTGCGATTGCCGAGAACCTGAAGGACATGAAAGCTCAATTTAAAGGACAGGCTTTTGTAAGTTTACGCCCGCTTGAAGAAATACATTTTGTAAACGACGGACAATTCGTTTACGTTAATCCAATGATATTGAATGTATTGATATTGCTCAATATTATTCTGGCCATTATGGGGGCCGTAAACTTTATCAATTTTGCAACTTCACAGGCTCCCATCCGGGCCAAAGCGCTATCGGTACTTCAGGTACTTGGCGGGAAACGGCTTTCGGCAATGGGACAAATTATTGCAGAATCAGTCATTCTTTCAGTTACAGCCTTAATCGTCTCATTCTTAATTTACTTACTAAGCTACAAAGCCATTGAATCGATGTTTGGTATCGATGGGCTATATATCGGGAACCGCCCGATGTTTATTCTTTGGTTTTTTCTTTTTGCCCTTGGCTTTGGAATTTTAGCAGGTTTATACCCGGCCCGTTACATTACTTCTTCGCCGCTTGCCCAATCGGTTAAGGGCAATATCCGTTTCTCGGGAAAAGGCAAAATATTCCGTAATGGTCTTGTAACTGTGCAATTTATATTCACCATTGCCTTATTGTCATCTGCATTTATTATCGAAAAACAGTTGAATTTCTGGAGAAATTTTGATTTGGGAATCAACAAGGAACATGTCGTTTACTTCAATACAACAAATACGCTTCGCGATCATTACCAGGCACTTGCCGACGAACTGATGAAAAACGGAGACATTGTTGACTACACTTACTCACAATTCGTTCCCGGACAAGTTGGAATGGGTTGGGGCCGCGAAGTTGACGGACAATACATTCAACTCAAATGCTGGCCTGTTGACGACAAATTTCTCGATTTCTTCGGAATAAAAATTGCTGAAGGACGAGGCTTTACCAAAGGTTCTCAGGCCGACGTAAACACTTTTATCCTGAATAAAAAGGCGGTCGAAAAATTTGGCTGGTCGAAACCGCTGGAACGTAAAATTGATGGATTTGGGTTCACCGGACAAGTTGTTGGAGTGGCCGAGAACATCAATTTTTCTTCGCTTAAAGAAGAAATTGAACCCATGCAATTCTGGAGAACTGACACCCGGAAAAACAACCTGATACTTCGGATAAAACCCGGAAATTATACCCAGACAATGGCTTATATCCAAAATACAGCTAAAAAATTTGATACCAAGAATCCAATCGAAGTTAAATTTCTGGACGATACTCTCAATAAGCTGTATGAAAAAGAAGAACGCATTGCCCGTTTCATCGAATTTGTTGCGCTTTGGTGTATGTTGCTGGCCATTACCGGATTACTTGGCCTCATCATTTTCATTTGTCGCGACCGGATTAAAGAAATTGGCATCCGCAAAGTGAACGGGGCAACCATTACCGAAGTTGTTTCGATGCTTAACCGGGACATTGTTCAATGGGTATTTATCGCATTTGTACTGGCAACGCCTATTGCCTGGTATGCCATGAATAAATGGCTGCAAAACTTTGCGTACAAAACTACGCCAAGTTGGTGGATTTTTGCCCTGGCCGGTATGCTGGTGCTGGGAATTGCACTACTCACGGTCTCGTTTCAGTCGTGGAAAGCGGCAACGAGAAATCCGGTTGAGGCGTTGAGGTATGAATAGACCCAACTACAAAATCAAAGCTCAGTAATATAGAAAATAAATCTATCATAAAGTTTGATCATGAAAATAATCTCATTAACATTCAGAAAACTTAAAAAAAGCAAAACCCCTACATTACTGGGAATGGCCGGATTGGTTACAGGGCTGGTTTGTGTACTTTACATTTTTTTCTGGGTTACTGACGAAACAAGCTACGACCAGTTTCACAAGAAAATCGACCGTATTTTTGTTGTTCATGCCTATCTGGAAGGTGGAACCAAAGAAGTTCAGTTTAACGGATGCCCGCCCGCCGTTGCACCAGCCCTCAAAGCCGAATATCCTGAAGTTGAAAGCTCGTGCCGCTATGTGCCTGCTTATTCAAAGAGCTTACTAACGGCAGATGGTCGAAAAGAAATGAAAGGTGTTGCATTTTCCGACAATTCGCTATTCGACATTTTTTCGCTCCCGTTTATTTTCGGATCGAAAGGAAATCCGGATGTTACGAACCAAATCGTCCTTACCCGCACAACGGCCATAAACTATTTCGGAAATTCAAATCCCGTGGGAAAAATTATTCGCTACAACAACCAGAAGGACATGACGGTAGTTGGTGTAATTGAAAATATTCCGGATAATTCCTCAATCCAGTTCGATGCAGTTATTCCACTCGAAAATTTGAGTGCTTTTTATGGCAATAACGACTTTTTGACTACCTGGTATAACAATGCGTTTCGGACATTTGGCCTGCTCTCATCCCCTGCGGCGTTTGACAAAGTTGCATCAACAATTACCCGGCGAATACAAAAAGAGAAGCCTGAATCGACCAATTACCTGAGAGCTTATCTTTTCAAAAACGGGTACCTGTACGAGAAAAAAAATATTCGTAATGTCCAGATTTTTAGCCTTATTGCCATTCTTATACTATTGGCTGCCACGCTCAATTTTATAAATCTCATCACAGCCAAATCAACCAAACAAGCCAAAGAAACTGGTCTGCGAAAATCAATCGGGGCCACACGCAGCGATATTATCAGGCTCATTTACTCCGATGTTGCTTTTCTATGCCTTCTGGCATTTACACTGGCTCTGGTGATTGCAGTACTTGGACTTCCGCTGTTTAACCAGGCCATTGGGAAAAAAATAGAATTTTCGAGCCTTCTGTCGTTCAAGCCGCTGGCTACACTGGCATTGGCTTACCTGACAACTACTTTTTTTGCCGGAAGCTACCCTGCATTTTTCCTATCCTCGTTCAAAATAACCGAAACACTTAATTCAAGTTTTCATTCCATAAAAAACCGCGGGATATTCCGCAATGCGCTATTGGTTTCCATATTTATGGTTTCCATTGTGCTGCTCACCTCTACATTAATTATTTCGAAACAAACCTTGTTCCTGCAAAAGCTGGATGTCGGCTTCAACAAAGATCAGCTTTTTTATGTAAGCCTGGACGGAAAACTGAAGGAAAAAGCGGGAGCGCTAAAAGAAGAAACAGGAAGAACTGCTGGCGTTTATTCTTCAACCATAACCAGCTTTTTACCAGTAATGATTGGCAACAACGGCGAAGGATGGAACTGGGAGGGCAAAGATCCGGAGTTTAAGCCACTGGTTACCAGGTGGGCAACCGACGAGGATATGATCAAAACACTCGGAGCCAAACTCATCGAAGGTAATTACCTCAGTAACGAACAAAACGGAATTGTGATCAACAAAGCATTTGCCGACGCCATTGGCTGGAATAGCTTCACCGGGAAAATCCTGAAAGACTATGGCACTGATTATAAGGTGGTAGGAGTGATTAATAACATTGAATACAATTCGCTCGCCGAAACCTGCCGCCCAATGGTGATTCTGCACACCGAGAACTGGTCGTCGAACTATCTGATCGTAAAAATTGATGCCAGTCAAATGAAAAAAACGATAGACTCAATCTCTAAAATATGCCAAAGCATTGAACCCGACTACCCTGTAAATTACGGCTTTGTTGACGACAAATACGCCAGCTTGTACGAAACCGAAGCAAAACTAAAAAAATTAACAAGCATCTTCTCGATCTTCTCGATGGTTGTATTGTGCCTGGGGTTGCTCGGCGTGGTCATGTTTATAGCCGAACAAAAAACCAAGGAAATTGGAGTTCGTAAATGCCTGGGTGAAAATGAGAGATCAATCATTGCCCGCCTGGTAAAACCATTTGTTTATTCAGGGTTAATCGCCAGTTTCATTGCTATTCCGGCCACCTGGTATATCATGAACCTGTGGTTGCAAAATTATGCCAATCGGATTCATTTAAGCATTTGGACTTTTGTGCTTGCCTTGTTTATTGCCATTGCTATTGCCGTAATAACTGTCAGTTGGCAAAGCTGGAAAGCCGCAACTAGGAACCCGGTGGAAGCGCTGAGGTACGAATAGATAGTTCGCAAAAAAGAACCAGATATAAACGCAAAAGATGAAGAACCTACGATTTACATTGCATTTATTAAAACGAAGCCCGATGTTGCTTTACGTCAGCATACCTGGGCTGGCAGTCGGGCTTTGTGCATTTTTACTGCTTGCTGTTCTCCTGAAATATGAATTAAGTTTCGATCAGCATTTTGCGACAAAAGACCGGGTTATTCGCCTGTGTAATGTTTTGCACGATCCGGATGAAATCCGGACATTACCAATCGGGCTACGCACTGCTTATACCCAATTGCCGTCGCAGGTTCCCGAAGTTGAAAAAGCCGTACAGATATATCCTGAATGGAATACTGTTGTAAAAACAGAGTTCGGAACTTTTAGCGATTTGAACTTGCTTTACTCTGATCCTGAATTTTTTGATGTTTTCGGATTAAATCTTCTTCAGGGTAATACGTCGGATGCACTAATCGGGAAAAACAACATTGTGCTTTCAAAATCAACTGCTCAAAAACTGTTTGGAACCGGGAACTGCATTGGAAAAACGGTTAAAATCGACGAAAAGCAGCTTGTTGTTTCGGGTGTAATTGGCGACCTGCCCAAAACCACGCATTTCAAATTCGATATGCTGATGCCTATGCTTTCGAATGAGTTTATTTCCAGCCAGGGAAGCCTGGAATTCCGAACTTATTACCTGATGAAGAAAGGGGCAAACCTGGAAAAAGCCGGGCAAAGTATTGCGGCAGTTAACGATAAGCTCATGCAAGTATGGAAAACCCGGGGTTCGTTAAACAACCTGAAAAGCGAAACCATTACCGAGCCTCTGGGCGATATTCATTTACACACAAAAGCACAGGGCGACCTTGTGCCCAAAACCAATATGTCTCTGCTCTACATTGTCTTTGGTATTGCTGTTTTTATTCTTCTTATCGCGCTTATCAATTTCATAAACATGTATTTGCTTCACGGCGAAAAACGAATTGCCGAAATTGCTTCGCGTAAAGTGGCCGGAGCCTCCCAAAAAGAACTGGCCTTGCAGTTTTACCGCGAAAACGGGCTGATTGCCTTCGTTGCACTGGTACTTGGACTAAGCCTGGCAGTTTTGGTTCATCCCTTTTTTGCAAAGATGATCGACCTGCCTTTAAGTGTAAGCGACATGTTTACACCGATTGGAATAGCAATGATATTAAGTATTCTCGTAATCCTGATTCTTATATCAGGTTCTTATCCAAGCTTCTACCTCTCTAAAATCGACCTCGTTTCGGGCTTGAAAGGGAAACATCAGCGGTTATCAGTCAATAAATTCTCGAAATTGGTAGTTCTGGTTCAGTTTTTTATCACTGTTCTGCTGATCTCGTCGGTCATCATCATCCGTGCTCAGATTAATTTCATGAAAGAAGTTCCGCTTGGATTTAATGCCTCAAATATTACCGTAGTCTCCAATTTTTCGGAACAAACGGCGAAAAAGACCGAAACCATAAAAAAAGAGTTGGAGAAATTGCCATTCATTCAAAGCATTGGCCTATCCGAACATACCATGGGTGGCGGTTGCAGCGGTCAGGGGATTGCCTTAAATAGTACCGACGGCACGAAATCAATTAAAGAATATCGCGTGTTCCCGGGTTTTTGCGAAACCATGCAACTCCAACTTCAGGAGGGAAAATTTTTTACCGACAGCGAGACCGATAAAAAAAGCATTGTACTAAATAAAGCTGCGGCACAAATGCTTGGATTGCATTTTTCGGAAGGAATGCAAGTGATTTACAAGGACGAACCTGTTGTAGTAAAGGGCATTGTTGATAATTTTTATTTCGACGGTTACGCCGGAAAAACCATCGATCCGCTGGTGCTTTGCCGCGTGGATGGATGGGCCTGGAACATCTATCTGCGTACTTTTGAAAAGCTTACCACCGAAAACCGGAAACAGCTTGCTTCGATCTTTAGCCAATTCGAGCCCGAAAACGTGGCCACCTACACCCAGCTCAACGACATTTACAATACCAAGTTTGAAAGAGACCAACGCCTATTCCGGATGGTTTCGGCGGGCGCATACCTGGCAATTATACTCTGCTTTGTAGGGATGCTTTCGTTAACCGTGATGAATGTGGCCCGCCGTACCAAGGAAATCGGAATACGAAAAGTAATTGGCAGCAGCGAAACCGAGATTGTCGGGAAACTACTGGGCGAAACACTTTTACTGGTTGCTATAGCTTCGCTGTTTGCGTTTGGAGTGTCGTATTACTTAATGAGCGATTGGTTAAACAATTTTGCGCTGAGAATAAATCTTCATCCCGGATATTTTCTCGTTAGTGGCCTGTTTGCGTTGCTAATTGTGCTTCTCTCGGTGAGCTGGCAAAGCTGGCGTGCAGCCACCCGAAACCCGGTGGAAGCACTGAGGTACGAATAGCCGTTAAATATACAGCCATCATTTGGTTGCTATTAATAAATAGAAGACCTTGTTCAAAACCTGAAAGACAATGAAACACCTGTTGAAATTTGCTTTAGGAAACCTGAAAAAAACAGTGTTTACCTCCGCGCTCAACCTTGTGGGGCTAACAAGCGCTTTTGCAACGTTTATGCTAATTATGTTGTACGTTTGGAACGAATACCATTTCGACGACATTCAGAAAAACAAAAACGAGATTTACCGGCTCGAAATGAAAGCTCCGGATGCCGAAAAAACTTCGGTGTATATGCTCGGGCCAACAGGCCAGACCCTGAACGACGAATTCCCGGAAGTAATTGCCTCGACCACTTACATGCCTTGGGGAAAATTTGGGGAACAGGCGTTTACCTATGAAGATCAAACGGGAGGAAAACAATACAGTTACGAAGACTATGCTTATGCCGACGAAAACCTGACTTCGGTTTTCACGTTCGACTTAATTCAGAAAGTGGGTGAAAACCCATTGGCAAATCCCGAAACTGCAATGGTTACCGGGTCGTTTGCCCGAAAAGCCTGGGGAACTGCCAATCCTACCGGAAAAACCCTGAAAGTTGGAGACAATGTTTACACCGTTGCGGGTGTGTTTAAGGATTTGCCTGAAAATTCGGTTTTTCGCTGCCCCATTATCCTGCGAATTCCGTCGAAAGGATGGCTGGCCGAAGCTCGAACTGGCTGGAGCGTGACCAATTATCCGCAGTTTATTCTTGTGAAACCTGGAACCGACCCGAAGCATCTGAATGAATTGGTGAACGAACAATCGATCATCAAGTCGAAATACAATTTCTGGGACAATGGAAAGACCTCGGCGACCATTATTGCCCGCCCGCTTGCCGACCTGCGCTTTACCCGTGAGGTTTCGGAAACCCCCTTGTTTGAATCGAATAACAAAACATTTGTCGATTCGCTTTTTGCCGTTGGAATATTGATCCTGTTGGTTGCTATTGTTAATTTCATCAATTTCACCACGGCACGCATCCCAATGCGGATGAAAAGTTTCAGTATCAGCCGGATCGTTGGAGGTAGCCGAATGGGGTCTGTTTACCAGCTTCTTACCGAAACCATCGCTTTGTTCATCGTTTCGTTCGGGTTCGCGCTTGCGCTGGCCTGGGCCGTGAATCACCAGTTTTCGGTAAATGTGCTTGGATACCAGCTGCCGTTTTTTCAGAACCACATTGTTTTGACCTATGCTTTTCTGATGGCTTTAATTGCAGCAGCATGTTCATCGGCTTATCCGGCATTCATCATATTCTCTTCCAATCCGTCGGAGCGAATCAAAAATTCAGGACTTCAAACAAAAGGAACTTTCAGAGGCGCTCTTACTGTATTTCAGTTTGCGGCTACCATTGCATTGATCGTCGCTGCTGTTGGGGTAATTAAACAAGTGAAATACATGGAAGAAACCGATCTGGGCTTTAAAAAAGGCAATACGATGGTTATCAGCCTAAACAACGATTTGCGCCAAAAGCTCGAAACGTTCAGGAGTAAACTAACCACAAACGCTTTCATTAATGAGGTTGCTTATTCGCGGGCAGTTCCCGGACAGGCACAGGAAGCCAATAGCTTTAATGTGAATGGCAAGAAGTGCTGGGCCTGGAATTGGGCGGTTGACGACCGGTACATGGACATGATGGGTTTTCAGATTTTGGAAGGGCGCGGGTTTCTGAAAGACAGTGAAGCCGAAAATGGGAATTACATTTGCAACGAAACCGCCGCAAAAGCTTATGGCTGGACTGTTGGAACTAAAATTGGCGAAGCACAGATCGTTGGAATTATGAAAGATTTTAATATGGTTTCCTTACGGCAAAAAGTCGATCCGTTTGTGTTTTGGAAAACCTCATCTCCCCAGTTTCTGCAAACGGCCAGTATCCGGTTCGAAGATGGGCGACAGGCAGATGCGATTTCCGCCATTGAAAAGATTTACAACGAGTTAAGTCCAAATGTGCCATTCAGGGCATATTTCCTCGACGACCACCTGAATTTGCTTTACGCCAAAGAGAATCAGCAAGCCCGGTTGATCACTTTTTTTAGCCTGTTGTCGGTGCTGGTTTCGGTTTTGGGTATTCTGGGTCTGTCGGTATTCCTGTGCCAGCAAAAGGTGAAGGAAATTGGCATCCGCAAAGTAAACGGCGCCAAAGTAGCTGAAATACTGGCCTTGCTCAATCGCGATTTTGTGAAATGGGTAATCATAGCTTTTATAATCGCCACGCCCGTTGCGTATTATACCATGACTAAATGGCTCGAAAGTTTCGCGTATAAAACAACGCTAAGCTGGTGGATTTTTGCTTTGGCCGGTTTGCTGGCCTTGGGAATTGCTTTATTGACTGTTAGCTGGCAAAGCTGGAAAGCCGCAACCCGAAACCCGGTGGAAGCACTGAGGTATGAATAAAAGACAGAACAACTCTATTTACGGAAACACCATGAAATCATAGTTCATCACAAAGTCAGGCGAATCAAAGTTTCGATAACTTTAAAACAAGCATTATGAATAGTATTTTCAAATCAACATACCGAAATTTCATACGGAAGCCAGCCACGAACCTGATCAACTTGTTGGGATTGGCGATTAGTCTGGCATTGGTCATCATCCTGTCGGTTTACTCGTACAGCGAACTAACCACCGATAGTTTTCATAAAAACGGGAAACGGCTCTATGTTTATTCCGACTTAAGTTCCGAATACAAAAGACTGCATGCGCCAGCCATCCTGAAAGACCAAATGGATTTGAATATCCCTGAGATCGAATCGACCGTCAGGGTTGCCGGAACCTGGGAAGAACCTGTTTTTCAAGTTGAAAATCGTGATCCCATTACTTCGGACATTATTACTGCCGATCCCGACTTTTTCAGGCTTTTCACCTACGAGGCCGTGGAAGGAAATTTGAATACAGCGTTAAACGATCAGATGACCATTGCATTGTCCGAATCCCTGGCCAAAAAACTGTTTGGGAATGAGCCCGCCCTGGGCAAAACCCTGAAGATAAACAACAAACAAACGTTGACCGTTTCGGCAGTATTTCAGCAGCCCAAAGCCAACAGCTGCCTGTCGTTTAGTTCGGTTACCTCGAATGCTACCCGCAAAATTGTCTATCCTAACGAGGGTGAATTTACCGAATGGGGATGGTGGAACTTTAATTTGTATGTACTATTGAAAGAAGGTGCCAATCCTACAGAAACCGCGAAGAAAATTGCCGGATTGTTTCCCAAGGAAGAACAAGAAAATCAAAACTATAAAACCTACACACTTAATCGGTTTAAAGAGCTCTATTTTTCGAATTTCACACCGGCCCGGGGCGATTACCTGCATGGCGGCGATCGGCGAAAAATCATGATTTTGCTGATGGTTGCCGCGCTGGTGCTAATCATTGCGCTGGTCAATTTCATCAACATTTCATCATCGCAATGGCTCGAAAAAATAAAGCAAACCGGCGTGCTGAAGGTGATTGGCGCTGATAAGACATCAATCCTGAAAAGTGTGCTGGCCGAAGCTTTTTTTCTATTTCTGGTTTCACTTTTCCTGGCCATTTTTATCGTTCGGCTTTCGTTTCCGGTGATTGGCAGCTACACCGGAATTCATTTCAACCCGTTTTTGCTTTATAAACCGTCGTTCCTGCTTGTTTCCATCGCCGGAATATTTCTCCTGAGTCTGGTTTTCAGTATTATTCCGGCCCTGCGCATATCGTCGTCGAAAGCTGTCGACAACCTGAAGAAGACGATCAAAACTGGTACCTCCAACTCGGGTTCAAGAGGAATACTGGTTACTGCACAGTTCGCCATAGCCATTGTTTTGATCGCATTTACCGTTTTGGTACAAAAACAGGTCGATTTTGGAGCCAGCAACTTTAAATTCGATCAGGAAAACATCATCGGGATAAAACTTACGCCACAATTGAGCGCCGGCAAGGAAGCGCTTAAAAAACTCATTCAGGAAAACCCAAATGCCGGGAAGATTTCATTTACTCAATTCTTTCCGGGTAAATTAAGCGAACATTGGTCGTCGAACCAACAGCTCGACGGGAAAAAGATACAGCTCGATTTTGATACCTTTAACGGCGACGCCACTTTGTGTTCCATACTCGGACTTCAACTTGTTCAAGGTCGTTTGTTTTCAGAGGATTTGATAACCGATGCGCACAAAATGATTGTGAACGAAACCTTTGTCCGCCAACATCAGATTGAAAATCCAATTGGCGCCAAATTCGTGATGGGTTTTGGCGAAAATGCACCCCTCTCTGAGATTATTGGCGTGGTGAAGGATTTTCATTATAAACCGGTTACCGAGCCAGTTGGATCGCTCATTATCCGAAACGAACCGCGGTCGTCATACTGTCTGGTTTGTATTAATGCGAAAGATTTCAAAGCATTGGATCGTTTCATCCAGGAAATAAAGGCTGAAACCAACAAACTTTCGCCATCGTTTCCGGTTGAAATTAGTTTTCTCGACCAGGCTGTTGAAAACCTGTATCAATCAGAAATCCAGTTTCGCCGCACGTTTTTGCTATTTGCCGGATGCGCCATTGTGATTTGTTGCCTGGGCATTTTAGCCATGTCGTTGTTTGCCTGCCAGCGCCGCATCAAGGAAATCGGCATCCGAAAGGTAAACGGCGCCAAAGTAAGCGAAGTAATGGCTATGCTCAACCGCGATTTTGTGCGCTGGGTAGCCGTGGCTTTCGTAATAGCTACGCCAGTCGCCTGGTATATCATGAACAAATGGCTCGAAAGTTTCGCGTATAAAACAACGCTAAGCTGGTGGATTTTTGCCTTGGCTGGTTTGCTGGCCTTGGGAATTGCTTTATTGACTGTTAGCTGGCAAAGCTGGAAAGCCGCTACCCGAAACCCGGTGGAAGCACTGAGGTATGAATAATCATCAAGTCAGGGTTTCACTTCGAGTGAAGCCCTGACTATCTAACCCGGAAAACTTTAACTAAGAAACCAAAAACAATGAACAGAAACTTTATCAAAATCGCCCTGCGCTACCTGTGGCGCAACAAAACCTACAGCATCCTGAATTTTGTGTGCTTAACCTTTGGACTAACCTGCACTATTGTTGCTGTACTCCACATTAACAACACTCTGAGCTTCGACAGGTTCCACAAAAACTATAACCGTTTGTATTCGGTTGAAGCTTACGTCACCTACTTCAACGGAGACAAATTTCCGAAGCAATATCTGTCGTCTTCACTCACCGATGTGCTGAAAACCAATGCTCCTGAAATTGAAGAAATGACCCGCGTGGCTGAACGCGATTTCGATTTTGTGAGCGCCGACAAAACTTTTCACGAAAATGGACTGTTTGCCGACAATAATTTTTTCAATGTATTTTCATTCCCGCTTTTGCATGGCAACGAAAAGGTTTTGAGCGATTTAAATTCGATGGCTATTTCAGAAAACATGGCCCTGAAGCTTTTCGAAACTACCGATTGCGTGGGCAAAACGGTGATCCTAAAAAACGGACCAAAAGAAGATGCATTCACCGTTTCCGGCGTATTTCGGCGTATTCCAAGACAATCGGTCATGCAATTCGACTTCGTTATTCCGTTTAACCGCTTTTTGGCCGATAATGCCTGGGCGAGCGAAGCAAGTTCGTCATCAAACCTCACCTGGGCTTTGCTGAAAGAAAATGCCAACAGCCAAATGGTTGAAGCCAAGATCAAAAACCTGATCAAAACGCAGGACGCAACGCTGAATCAGGAGCTTTTCCTTTTCCCGCTGAAGGACAAAAACCTGTATTCGTATGCAGCCGGAAAGCGCGTATGGCGCGAAATGCGCAATGTGGTCATTGTTGGCTCTATCGGATTTGCCATTTTGCTGATTGCCTGTTTCAACTTTATCAACCTGGCCATTGCACTAAACATCCGAAGATATCGAGAAGCTGGAATTAAAAAAGTTTCAGGTTCTGGCAAATCGGGTATTGTTTTCCAGTTTCTGGGCGAAACAATGCTGCTAACTCTTATAAGCCTTATTTCTGCAATTTTATTGGTGAAAGTACTTTTACCCGGCTTTAATACCATGTTTCACAACGACATTCGGCTCAATCTTATGGACGCGAAAATGTTGTTGTTTTTCATTTCAGTAATTGTATTCACAAGCCTGGCGTCGGGCTTGTTGCCTGCTTTATACCTGGCCTCGTCAAACCCAATCAACGTGCTGAAAGGCAAACTGGCCACCAGTCACAGCTACAGCAAGTTTCGCCAAAGCCTCATCGTGTTTCAGTTCGTTATCCCAATTATCCTGATCATTAGTATGATGGTTATCAAAACTCAGGACAAATACATGCGCGAGTTCGATTTGGGCGTTGATAAAGACAAATTAGTTATCCTGAATAATACCGAAAACCTGCAAAAACATGCCGATGCGGTAAAATCAGAGCTTCAGGCTATTCCTGAAATAAGCGCGGTTAGTTACACCAACTGTATTCCGGCCCGCGGAACCCGGCCCACCAGTGAAGTGAGCTGGGAAGGGAAAGATGCATCGGAAAAACTACACTTCTGGTGTATCAATGCCGATTTCGACTACAACAAAGCCGTAACCATCAACACCACCGATGGGCGGTTTTTCAACCCTTCGTTTCCGTCAGATTCGGCCGCTTACATGATCAACGATGTGGCTGCCAACGTAATGAAATATAAAAATCCGGTGGGTTCGCAAATTACAGTCGAAGGTAAAAAAGGCGTAATTATCGGCGTTTTCAAAGATTTTCATGCCATCGACCTGGCTGGGCCAATTGTTCCAACCATTATCCGCATAAAACCCAACGAATGCAATACGTTGCTGATCATGTACGCTTCAGGAAATTTCCCCACAATGGCCGACAATATTCGCAAGGTTTTCCGCAAATATGAACCGGAAGCTATTTTCCAACCGGTATTGTACCGCGATCTGGCTTCGTATTCCAACTTAAGTATGCCTTCGAACCTGGTTGGTCTGGCGTTTATCATTGCATTGGCGCTTGCCTGCATGGGAATGTTTGGGCTGGCTTCATTTACTTCTGAAAGCCGCACCAAGGAAATTGGCATCCGCAAAGCCAACGGCGCCACAACCCGCTCTGTCGTCAGGTTATTACTTTCAAGTTACACCAAATGGCTGGCTATTTCGATGGTCGTTGCTACACCGTTTGCTTTTTTGCTTGGCAAAATTTTCCTCGGAGGTTTTTATTTCCGCACAGCTATGCCCATGTGGGCATTCATCCTGGGACCGGCAATTGCTGCATTTGTGGCGCTATCAACCGTGAGTTCGCAAACCTGGAGCGCTGCCAGCCGTAACCCTGTAAAATCGCTGAGGTACGAATAGAAAAAGCTTCCCCTGACCACTCCTTCGGAAGGGTCGAAAATGCCGTACTCTGATTAGTCAGGGCTTCACTTGGAGTGAAACCCTGACTAAAAACTGATTAAAAATTAACGAGCGAAGAAGCTACCCCAAAATTCATGACATTTAGGAGAAAATTAGTTGTAACGAAACGAAAAATAATGCGTCTTTATATCTGACAACATCATTTAAACCATTAAGAGATTCGCTATGAAACGAGCATGTAAATTACTTACATCCAAGTTTATGAGGATGTTCGACATGCGAGTTCCATACGACAATTAAAAAAACAAATTATTTACGTATGAAAATTCTGACTACCATGAAAATGTTCTCATTCGTTGCAATGATCATATTCCTGTTTTCGCTGAATGGATTTGCGAAGGATGACCAGCCTACCATTACGAAAACCTTTGAAATGAAACAGCCTGGTTCGCTCAACGCTTCATCCTCAGGCGGGGGTGTAAAAGTGCTGGCACACGATCAACCCCAGGTCATTATACAGGCTTATGTGCGAAAAAACAATAGTCTTTTAGCGCCAAACGACCCCATGGTAAAAGAAGTTCTGGAAGCATTTGATGTGAATTTTTCAAAAAACGGTTCAACAGTTACGGCTATTGTCGAACGCAAGATGCGCATGAATTTCTGGAATAACGTGGGCATTTCGTTAACCATTCTCGTTCCGAAGGAAATGTCGTGCAAAGTTTCTTCGAGCGGCGGTGGCGTAAAAATTTCAGGAGTAAAGGGAACGCACGATTTTTCGAGCAGCGGCGGTGGTGTTCATCTTGAAAATGTAAGCGGTACTACTGAAGCCAGCTCTTCGGGTGGTGGTGTGCATGTTACAAACCAGAATGGCGATGTGCGCTTAAGTTCAAGCGGCGGTGGCGTAACCCTGGAAGACGCACAGGGAAATGTTTACGCCCATAGTTCGGGTGGAGGAGTGAGTCTGAAAAACATCAAAGGCAATGTGGAAGCGAGCAGCAGTGGCGGCGGTGTGCATGTTTCAGGAGAATGCGCTTCGGTAAAAGCCAAATCAAGCGGCGGATCGGTTCATGTGGACATCAAAAACCTGAGCAAGGATTTGACTCTTGAATCGAGTGGCGGCGGAGTTGACGCACTCATTCGCAATGGCAAAAACCTTGGTCTCGACCTGGATCTACAATCCGACCGGGTAAATATCGACCTTCAGAATTTTTCAGGAAAAGCTGAGAAAGACCGAGTGAAAGGCACCATGAATAAAGGCGGAATTCCTGTTTACATTCATACATCGGGTGGCAGCGCCAATGTACGGTTCGAAGAATAATGCAGCAATAAAAATCTCCAAGCAGTCAGGGCTTCACTTCGAGGTGAAACCCTGACCAGTAAAACTTGGCAGAGGTATTCTAATTTCCAGGTAAGAGTTACTTCGGTCAATCTGATTAGCCTATTTACAACTGTGCCCGCGGTGTTAGTCATTCAGCTTACCGACCACTTCATACGAGCGTTTGCTCTGTACCGGTTTATACAACGTCCCGTCGCATTCGTAGTATAATTTTCCATCAATTTCCACTTCGGCAGCATTCGACGGAAGTTTTCCTACCACAGCGCCAACAGGAGGTTCAACAACCACGTATTCCCGTTGCGGTGTTGCAGTATAAAAGACGCCGCCGAAATAAAAATACGGAATTGCGCTAATAGAAATACGGACAAAGCCAATCGGAAGAACGGTAACACGAACACCAACCGGCGGAGCCACCCGAACATAAACACCACTACGCGAAGCATAAAATACACCACTACTGAAATAAAACGGGCTGCCTGCATGATGAACCACAACTGCCGTGCGGGGCAAACGTCGCACTGGTTTCACCACCGGATGTTTGCGGTAAACCACTGTTCCGCGCGGCGTTTGAACCACTGTTCGCTTGGGTGTGCTGACAACTCTTCGTTGTGCCATCGATTCTATTCCTGAGAATAGGAATAAAACGAGCAATGCTTTGATAATTATTTGTTTCCTTTTCATTTCTCTGTTTTTTAATGTTTACTCGCAATAGGCGCTTCGTGGGTTCATCAGGCCGCTGCACCTGAATTCGTACTTGCTTTGGTCGTATTTCGGAACCGGGTTGTCGGTTACTTCGAGCGGGGTCAAGGCTTTCCCGTTGTAGCTGGGCAAGGTTATTTGGTCGGTTGAACCATTGCCCAAAGCCACATTTTTGCCGGCGGCGCTCCCGTTGAAACTATAATCCATCAGCGCATCGAGTAAACGGTACAAACAGTAATAATCGTAGGCGTCATAGGCTTTCAGGCTACTCGGCAAATTGTGTTCGGCAGTGTAGGTGTATCCTTCAACAACGCTCTTTTTCACGAGGATAAAATCTTTTTCAGAAGCCGGGATATTAATATTCTTGAATATATCGATGGCCATCCGGTGGTCGTTTATATCATCGTCGTCGTAAACCTGCGAGATTAACTTTGTATTTGCCGGAAAATCCTTCAACTGTTCATTCGTAATCTGGTACGCATACCACGGCGCAAGCGTAAAGATAAACCGCCCGTTTTCGCCCCAGCCTTTTTCGACAAAAGCTTTGTGCGAGAGCTCAACAGCAGCGCCACCGCCAAACGAATGACCTACAAACCCAACTTTAGTCGAATCAATCAGATTAGGAAACTTTTTTACTGCCGCCCGAATACCAGCCCACATCACATCGTAACGCCCTTCAATCGACGAGTTTAGCGTGGGGTAAGGCGAAAAAACAACCGTGTATCCCTTTTTAGCTACAAATTGGAGGATCCCGAGCCAAGAGACAATGTTTTCGCCACCAAAACCGTGCAGGTAAAAAACCGTTGGACGCGGAGATGTAGCTCCTTTCGGGTAAAGAATCGTCACATTTTTCTGGCTGTATTCCGGGCTTGTAAAGCTGGCTTCGGCTATTTCATAATCGCCGTCTTTCCCGTATCCTGAAGTAGGGCGCGATACGGAACCCTGTAAATCATCGTTTCCTGTTTCTTCAGCAGGAGCGGTTTCAGCTTTGGAACAGGCCGAAAAAACAACCAGTACCAAAATCCATGTAATTTGAAAGAGTTTCATGTTTAACCGTTTTTTCGTTGTTGATTGGCTTCTTTCATCTTTTCACGCAGTTCTTCTTTCTTATCCTGATAAATCTGGTACTGATCTTTGTTCAGGATTTTCTTCAACTCCTTGTCTTTTTCATCCATGATCGATTTCGCTTTTTTTAGTTTGGCAAACTTTCCCGAAATGCTTTTTACCTCATCCATTTGCCTGGCGTATTTCAGGTTAAGCGGATCAACCTGGGCCAGTTGGTCGTCGCTAAGCCCAAGGTTCTGTTTCATCCATTCGGTTTGAAAACGGGCGCGTTCTTCAGCAGTTCGCCTGGATTCAAAATCCTGTGCAAACACATTAACACTCAAAACAATCAGTAGTGTACTGATAAAAATTAACTGTTTCATAGCTTTTATTTTTTTGAATTCAGGTCAAACTTAAACGACCAATTCTTGTGTATTGACTTGTTTTCATCCAACAACTAAACCAATTGCACCAACAACAGGTTTACTCAACAAGCAGCAGGTTGATTGTTTTTGCCGTTGGTTGAATCATTGAGGCGTTTGGTTTAAAGCATTCATCCTGAATATGGTATTTTTGTATCATTGCAACATGAAGAAGATTGTTATCCATAGCATTGTTTGGGTGGTTCTGGCCTATTTCCTGTACTTCTCGCTGTCGCTGTTCCTGTCCGACGAACTTTCGTTCATTCGCGCCGTGACCAGCATTAGCCTGATGGCGCTTACGTTTTACCTGTCGGCCTACGGCCTGACCAACTGGTTGCTGATTAACCGCCGGATGCCTTTTCTGTTTGTGGTATCGGCCATTTTGCTGGTTTTCGCGCTTTCGGCCTTCCGGCTAAAAATACTGGCGATAATTCCCGGAAACGTTGCCGTGTCGGGTCAGCTTTCGCCTGATTTGCTCGAACAACGCGAAAACCTGATGTTTGGCAAAAATCTATGGATGTTTAACCGGATTGGAGCTGGCCAAACTCCTTTTTTGCCAGGATTACTGATGAATTCGGTTATCCTAGTTATTGCCATGTTGTACAGGCTGTATGAAAATAAAACCCGGAAAGAGCAGGAAAGTCGGGAAGAATTACAACGCTCGCAGGAAGCACAAATTCTTTACCTCAAATCGCAGGTTAATCCGCACTTTTTATTCAACACGCTGAATAATCTGTACGGGCTGACGTATTCCAAGTCGGACAGGGCGCCTCAAATGGTACTTGGCCTTTCGGAAACCATGCGTTACCTCATTTACGAAACCGAACAAAAGCTGGTTCCACTCGAAAAAGAACTGCATTTTATCCGCAATTACCTCGATCTGGAAAAGATGCGGATTTCCTTTCCGGAGAATGTTCGCGATACAATTCGGATGTCACAGCTTTCGGTTTTTGTACCGCCATTGCTGTTGCTTCCGTTTATCGAGAATTGTTTCAAGCACGGAAACATTGGAAAAGACGACGATGGATGGATGGAACTCGATATTTCGGACGACCACGATTACCTGTATTTCGTGTGCAAAAACAGCTTTAATAACACGGATCAAAAACCCGCAACCTCATCGGGAATTGGACTAAAAAACGTAAAAAAGCGCCTTGACCTGATTTTCGGCGAAAAATACGAACTTCAAACACTGAAACAGGACGGCGAATACATGGTTTCGCTCCAATTTCAGGTGTTTCAGAAAAAAGATCAGCTATAATGCAGAAAATCAACTGTATCATTATTGACGATGAGCCCATTGCGCGCCAGTACCTTGGCGATTATGTGGCCCGGATGCCGCAACTACAACTGCTTGCTGCCTTTAGCCGAGCCGTAGATGCCTATGGAATAATTGAATCCGGCGAAACTGATTTGGTTTTCCTCGATATCCAGATGCCCGGCCTCACCGGAATTGAATTTATGCGCACGCTGCAAAAGAAACCAGCGATTGTGCTGACCACAGCTTATTCGGAGTATGCCCTTCAAGGCTACGAGCTGGATGTGGTTGATTACCTGCTGAAACCCATTTCGTTCGAGCGGTTTGCCCGTTCGGTTGCCAAAGTAATCAGCCGATTAGCAATTCAGCCCGAGAAGAAGGAACAGTCAGCGGCTGAATCATTGGAATTGTCGCCTGTTTCGCGCGACTTTGTTTTTGTCAAATCGGGCTACAAATCGGTGAAGGTGAACATCGCCGACATTCTGTACGTCGAAGGCATGAAAGAATATGTTGTAATTTACACGAAAACAAAAAAATACACCAAGCTCGACCGCATGAAAAACATCGAAACCCAGTTGAACGACCAGGGTTTTGTACGCATTCACAAATCGTACATCGTTTCAGTCAGAAACATCGATGCTGTTTTTGGGAACACCGTTGAAATCAATGGCATTCAGCTACCGATTGGTCGCAGTTTTAAAGAGGAGCTGAACAACCTGCTGGGAATAAGCGAATAACTCCATTTCCTGACTATATTTCTATTAGAAACGGATCCTCTCCAATTCTGGCATTTTTGTCCAGTGCGTTAATCCGGAAGACATCTTCGTCTGCCAACTCAAAATCGAAAATGTCGGCATTGCTGATAATTCGCTCGGGAGTAACCGATTTGGGAATGGTCACTACTCCTTTCTGGATGTCCCAGCGCAAAACCACCTGAACCGCCGATTTCCCGTATTTTTCGGCCAATTCCTGAAGCAACGGAATTTCGTTTACCCGTCCTTTCATGATCGGGCGCCACGCCTCCATCTGGATTTGATTTTCCTTGCAAAATTGCAACAATTCGGGTTGAACCAGTTCCGGATGAAACTCAACCTGATTCACCATCGGTTTGATGCGCGAGTTTTCCATCAGTCGCCTCAGGTGCGGAATCATGAAATTGCTGACTCCTATGGCCCGGATCTTCCCTTTTTCGTACAATTCTTCCATTGCCCGCCAGGTTTCGAAAGTTGTTCCAGGCTGCGGCCAGTGAATGAGGTACAAATCGAGGTAATCGGTTTGTAGTTTTTCGAGGCTCGACTCAAACACTTCGATGGTTGAACGGTATCCCTGATCGGTATTCCAGACTTTCGAGGTCAGGAAAATTTCTTCACGCGGAATACCACATTCGGCAACCACCTGCCCCACCCGATGCTCGTTCTGGTAATAGGTAGCCGTGTCGATGCTTCGGTAACCCGCCTGCAAAGCACATTTCATGGCATTTATAACATCATCGCCCGAACCAGCACGGTGCACACCCAGCCCAACCCAGGGCATTTCAACGCCATTGTATAGTTTAACTTTTGAATCTTGAATTGAATTCATATTTGTCAATAATCATCGTCGTCATCATCATACTCTTCTTCATCCTCATCCCATTCATCGTCGTCCCATTCCTCTGGTTCATCTTCCGGATCAGGTTCTGGTCCCATTATTTTCGAATATTCATCTTCTTCTTCGTAATCAGCAGCTCTTTTCATGGCAATAAGTTTTATCTGTTTTTAATAATCAATAACCTGCAATTTTTACAATCGGCCAAATATTCCTTTAATGGTGCGGTGAAATTTATGTACCGACTTTACTGGCGGCGCATACATCATGATGCACTTTTTCGAAACCACCGGCAAACCCAACTGATCGATGGTTTGCTGCACTTCGGCCGACCAGGCCCCTTGTTGCAGCCAGATGTTTTTCAGGCCAATTTCGGCCGCATCTTTTAACACTGGCGAAACTTTTGCCGACGGGACCGAAATCCAGACAGCATCGATTTTACCGTTTAAACTGCTCAGGCTCGGCGAACATGCAAATCCGTCGATTTCTTCAGCTTCAGGATGGACCGGATAAATTTCGTAGCCTTTCAGCTTTAATTCACGAGCGGCCATATTGCCAAACTTTTTTCCTGAACGCGACATGCCTACAACGGCAATGCGCTTGGATGACACAAATTGTTCGATTAATGGATTCATCGGTTGATTTTTTAGGATAGTGTGAAGTTAAGGCTTTTCCTAAAATCTCAGAATAAAATAATCAGGATTTCTGTTCTCTGGCAAGTCTTTCCTGAATCTCCCGCAATACTTTTCCTGAAGCCAAAAATAGCGCCGGTTTGCCCGACAACGGGTTGTTTTGGGTAACCACCACGGTTTGATAAACATCTTCAATGTGCTGGAAAGTCAGCACTTCTTCCGGTTTTCCTTGGGTATGTATCCGGCCCTGGTTTACCAAAATGAGCCGGTCGCAGTATTCCGAAGCCAGATTCAGGTCGTGAATAACCATCAGCACCGAAAGCCCGGTTTCCTGGTTTAGTTGCTGCAACACATTCAAAACCTGCACTTGGTGGGTAATGTCGAGGTGCGAAGTTGGTTCGTCGAGCAGAAGCAGTTCGGGTTGCTGGGTCAGCGCACGGGCAATGGCGGCCAACTGCTGTTCACCACCACTCAATTCCGACATCAGTTGATCTTTGAAGCGCCAGGTGTCGGTCAGTTCCATGTATTTGCGGGCAATCTCAAAATCTTGATCGGTCTCGAAAAAGTTAAACCGGCTGTGATACGGAATGCGGCCCATCAGCACATAATCTTCAACGCTCATGTCGCCGGCCTCGATAAACTGGCTCACAATAGCAATGTTTTGCGCCCGCTGCCGCAGCGAAAAAGCCTTCAGGTTTTTTCCTGAGAGTGTAATTAGACCTGACTTCAGCGGAAGAATTCCGGTAATTGCCCTGAAAAGTGTGGTTTTTCCTGAACCGTTTGGCCCGATAATTCCCGCAAACGATCCGCGCGGAATCTCGAAATTGATATCCGATAATTGAAATTTTGGATATCCGCAACTCAGGTTTTGTATGGTCAGAATGTTGTTCATCGGCTTCGGTTGGTTGAACGAATGGAACGATGGCTGATCATGATCAGGAAGGCGATTCCACCGGCAATACCGGTAATTACGCCAATAGGCAGCTCGTTGGGCGATATAATGGTGCGGGCAATTACATCGGAAACCACCAAAAATATGGCTCCTGAAAGGAACGAACTGATGAGCAAAATGCGGTAGTCGGTGCCAAAAAGCAGTCGCATCAGGTGCGGGATAATCAGCCCCACAAAACCAATGACACCGGCCACTGCCACCGACACTCCTGCCAGCAGCGAAGCCATCAGGAACAACAATTTGATGGCCAAATCGGTATTGATGCCCAGGTGTTTGGCCTTTTCTTCGCCCAGTCGCAACGCATTCAGCGGCTGAACAAAAAGGTATGAAACGGTCAGCGCACTCACCGATAAAATCAAGGTAATGTATATGAGCACCATATCCGACTGGTCGAGTGAGCCCATGATCCAGAAAATAATGCCGTGTAAATTCTCGGTACTGGTCACTGCCATCAGCAACATCATCGACGACGATGCGATAAAACTCACCATCACGCCGGTCAGCAGCATGGTTTGAATGTTCACCCGTCCGCTCCGGGTGCTGATCATGTAAACCACAAAGATGATAAGAAAAGCTCCGGCAAAACCAGCGGCTGGCAGTACAAACGAACCGATCAACTGGTGTAATCCGAACACAATAGCAAAAGCCACACCCAACGATGCACCGCCCGAAATACCTAACGTATAAGGCTCAACCAGCGGGTTGCGGTAAACGCCCTGCAACAAAATTCCGGAGAGACTGAGCGCACCACCGACAGCAATTCCTAGCAAAACACGCGGCAAACGGATTTGGCTCAAAATGGTGTATTCCATGCTTTCGTGACCTTTCCTGAGAATACCAAAAACATCCATAAAGCCAAGGTTCATCTCGCCAACCGACAGCGACAAAACCACTGACGCTGCCAGCAGAACAAGCAGTCCGGTCAGATAGAGCATCCATTGGAGGTATTTTTTCTGCATCCCAATCAAACTTGTGTCATTGTTTTTTTGATTAAAATCTGCCAAAATTAGGCATTCACCGCTACTTCTTACAACAAATCATTGTTTTTCGTGAGGAATAAATGTGTTTTTAAACGTCCTTTTTCTGAGAAGCAATTCTCAAATGGTTTGGGAGGAGCTAAGGATTTGCTTTATCAGGAAATAATTTGCCGTAAATATTTATTTTTGGAGCACAACAAAATCTAATCATCCATGAGATACAGCTTCATTTTAATTTGCGTTTTTCTTTTTCTTACTTCAGTTTCGTATAGCCAGGGAAAAAATCATACATTCAGGCTCGAAAAATCAGAGTTTTTGCTCGATGGGAAGCCTTTCCAGATTATTTCCGGTGAAATGCACCCGGCGCGAATTCCCGTAGAATACTGGCGTCACCGAATTCAAATGGCCAAGGCGATGGGCTGCAATACCATTGCGGCGTACATATTCTGGAATTACCACGAATCGGAACCAGGCGTTTTCGATTTTCAGACTGGTAATCACAACATTGCCCAGTTTATTAAAATCGTTCAGGAAGAAGGAATGTTCCTGATGTTGCGTCCCGGCCCTTACGTTTGTGCCGAATGGGAGTTTGGCGGGTTGCCTTCATATCTTTTGAGTATTCCTGATATTAAAGTTCGTTGCATGGATCTGCGCTACACCGAAGCCGTAAGTCGCTATATCAAAACCCTGGCTTTGCAGGTGAAAGACCTTCAGGTTACCAAAGGTGGCCCCATTGTGATGGTTCAGGTTGAAAATGAGTACGGAAGCTATGGCAACGACCGTACTTACATGAGATGGGTTCAGGAACAATGGAAACAGAATGGTATTGAGGTGCCGTTTTATACTGCCGACGGAGCCACTCCGTTTATGCTCGAAGCCGGTTCGTTGCCCGATGCCGCCATTGGCCTCGATCCTGGTGCCAGCGAAGGCGATTTTGCCCAGGCTACCAAAGTTAATCCCAATGTTCCGTCGTTTTGTAGTGAATTGTATCCCGGATGGCTTACGCATTGGGGCGAAAAATGGCAGAGACCTGACACTACAGACCTTTTGAAAGACGTTAAATGGCTGATGGACAACAAAAAATCATTCAACTTTTATGTGATTCACGGAGGTACAAATTTTGGCTGGTGGGCTGGTGCAAATGCTTTTAGCCCAACACAATATCAGCCCGATGTAACCAGTTACGATTATGATGCACCGATTAACGAAATGGGACAGGCCACGCCTAAATACATGGCTTTGCGTGGTTTGCTGGCGAAATATCTTCCGGCAAAGCAGAAATTACCAGCCGTTCCGGCAGCAATTCCGGTTATTGAAATTCAGGAGATAAAACTTACGGCTACTGCTGCGGTTTGGGATAATTTGCCTACAGCAATACAATCACCACAGCCAAAACCCATGGAAATGCTTGGTCAAAAAGGCGGTTTTATTCTGTACCGAACAAAGTTGATTGGCCACAAAAAAGGGAAGCTTCGTGTTACCGAACTGCACGATTATGCTACCGTTTTTGTTGATGGCAAATACATTGGTAAATTAGACAGGACAAAAGCTGAGAACGTTATTGAACTACCTGCATCGGCATCGGCAAACCCGCAACTCGATATTCTGGTTGAAGGAATGGGCCGGATTAATTTTGCCGAATATATGATTGACCGTAAGGGAATTACCGAACGGGTTTCGCTCAATGGAATGACTTTAATGGACTGGCAGATTTACCCGCTTCCGTTCGACGATCAGTACATCCAAAACCTGAAATTTACTTTTTCGGAAGCAAGTCGCCCTGGTGTTTTCTTTAAAGGTGAATTCGAACTTGCCAACACTGGTGATACTTATCTCGACCTTGGTCAATGGGAGAAAGGCGTAGTTTGGGTGAATGGCCACAACCTGGGTCGCTATTGGAATATTGGTCCGCAGAAACAACTATATTGTCCGGCTCCGTTCCTGAAAAAAGGTAAGAACGAGATTGTAATTTTCGATTTGCACCAAACCGAAGCCAAGAGCGTAAAAGGCGTAAAAAGTATGGAATAATTTGAAATAATGAGAAAAGCAATCAGCCCTGAAATGAAAGTCATTTCAGGGCTGATTTTTTTAAACTACGGTACAAAATTTATTGCTTATTTCTTTTCCGGTTCTTTCAGGCATTTAATCTGCCTTTGTGCAACGTCGTTGTTTTTAATTAGAGTAACACTTTGGTTTTTGCCTCCGGCTTCCTGAAATACAATTTTATCGATAGCTGTTTTTTCGAGTTTCTCCAGGTCAGAAGCTGTTAAGGCATAAACGCTCATAACGGTTTGAGCATTAATTTGAGAACTCGACATTTTTAGCGCCAGCGATTGGTTATTTTTCAAGGCAACCATTAAAGTTCCTTCCGATTTCACCGGTTTTTTTGCATATTTTACATGAGTATTGAAAAAGAAGTTCGGTCCGTTGGATGAATACGAAACTCCCAATTCGCAACCAGTGCCTGCACCAACAAATTCGGCAGATAAATACTTGAATGCTACTCCATTGGCTCCTTTGCTCGATTGTACTTTACACTGTGCGTATCCTTGAAGTGATAACGAAAAAAATACGACTAATAAAACACCAACTAGTCTTTTCATTGTAGTTTCTGTTTAAGGTTTTTAGTTTGTTATGAATACCTGATTTTTAGAACTAAGTTACAAAAACAGAGCTAAAATTTAGTCCAACTACAGTTTTTTTTAGCAGTTTTTACAGCATTCAATCAATCTCTGTTTGGGGATATTTCTTTTGTAAGTACAGAAACACCGGAATACCGAGCAATATCAGTACCGAACCGATGGCAGCTTCTCGCGGACGGGCAATTATCGTATTGAAAAATAGTACGATGCAGAACAAAATGTAAAAGGCTGGAATGAACGGATAGCCCCAAACTTTGTAGGGACGGTGTGCGTCGGGCATTTTTTTGCGGAGTATGAATACACCAACCGAAGTTGCGCCGTAGAAAATGAATACCGCAAAAATGATCATGTCGGTCAGCTGGTCGAACGTGCCCGACAAAACCAGCACCGAAGCCCAGATTCCCTGCCACAAAAGCGAACTTCCCGGAACATTTGATTTGTTTAGTTCGCCAATTTTTTTGAAGAAAAGTCCTTCGCGCGCCATTGCATAGTAAGGACGCGCGCCGGTTAAAATGCTGGCGTTGGTGCAACCCAGCGTGGTCAGCGAAATCAGCAACGAAATAAACAAAACACCGCCTGTTCCCCAAAAGCTGCGAATGGCTTCAACAGCGGCAATCTGGTTTCCGGCTGCGTAAACCTGCTCCAGTTGCGGTATCGAAAGCAAAGCCATATAGGTGATATTTACAAGCAAATAAACGGCAATAACCACCAGGGTCCCGATCATAATTCCCTTCGGAATGTTGCTCTTTGGGTTTTTCACCTCGCCACCGATGTAGCCTACCGAAACCCAGCCCTGGTAAGCCCAGAATGCCGCCAGCATGGCCGTGAAAAACGACGAGAAAGTTACCGTTCCGTTGGTCAGGTCGCCCACGTTCAGGAAGTTTTCAGGAGTTTTTGAAACATGAGATAAGCCGAAAACTACGATTATAAATAACCCGGCAAAAACGGTCCATAGAATGGCGCGGCTGGCTCCTGCACCGCTTTTCAATCCCGAAATATTCAGGAAGGTGAGCAGCAAAATCAACGAAATCGCCACCAGTTTTACACTAAAATCCTGAAACGGAAAGAATACCCCGGCGATCGAAAAATCGTGCAGCGATGTGAACAGCTGAGGAAGCGGAATTATGCTGTTGAGCGATTGGGCAAACACATACGCCAGTGACGAAATGGTGGCTGTTTGAATAACCGTGAAAAGCGACCAGCCATACAAAAAAGCGAAAAAGCGGTTATAAATCTTCTTGAAATAGACAAAATCGCCGCCGGTATCGGCCAAAAGTCCGGCAACCTCGGCGTTACTCAAAGCGCCGAAAAGGGTGATGATTCCACCCACAATCCATGCTGCAAGTATCCAAATCGAAGAATGAAGTTCGGTAGCCATAGGCGCAATCTTCTTATATACGCCTGATCCAATAATATTTGCAATAACAAAAACGATGACATAGCCTAAGCCGAGTGTTCGGACTAAATTTCGCTGATTACTCATAAATGTAGCGTTGAGGATTAAAATGATGTCCCGAAATTAAAAATTTGAATGTAAGTTTCTTGTATCTTTGCCGACCAAACAAAATATTAATCAAAAGATTTTCTGAATCAGGAACTTATTTTCAGGATTTAGCCATTTGTACAAGTTATGATTGAAACATCAACGACAATAGAAACAGCCGTTTTGGTTGGTTTAATCACGCCAGATCAGGACGAAGATCGCGCAAAAGAATATTTGGATGAACTGGAGTTTTTGGCCGATACTGCCGGAGCAGAGGTAAAGAAACACTTTTTGCAACGGCTTGATATGCCCAATCACGCCACGTTTGTTGGAACCGGAAAACTTCAGGAGATAGCAGAATATGTGAAAGCGAACGAGATTGGAGCGGTAATTTTCGACGACGATTTGAGCCCAACGCAGCTCCGCAACCTCGAGAAAACGCTGGAAGTAAAAGTGCTGGACCGGACTTTTCTGATCCTCGACATTTTTGCCAAACGCGCGCAAACTGCTCACGCCAAAACGCAGGTTGAACTGGCACAATACCAGTATCTGTTGCCACGGTTGACCCGAATGTGGACCCACCTCGAACGTCAGCGCGGGGGTATCGGGATGCGTGGCCCGGGTGAGTCGCAGATTGAAACCGACCGTCGTATTATTCTGGATAAAATTGCCCGTTTGAAGGAACAGCTCATCAAAATCGACAAGCAAAAGGCTACTCAGCGCAAAAACCGCGGCAAGCTGGTTCGTGTGGCTTTGGTTGGTTATACCAATGTGGGCAAATCGACCATGATGAACCTGCTGGCCAAATCGGAAGTTTTTGCAGAGAACAAGCTCTTTGCAACACTTGATACCACTGTTCGGAAAATGGTGGTTGGCAATTTGCCATTCTTGCTGGCCGACACGGTTGGGTTTATCCGTAAATTACCTCACGGATTGGTGGAGTCGTTTAAATCAACGCTCGATGAAGTGCGCGAAGCCGATATTTTGATGCACGTTGTGGATATTTCGCATCCTGGATTTGAAGAGCAAATAGAAGTAGTTCAGCGAACATTGAATGAAATCAATGCCGGGGAGAAGCCAACCATTTACGTTTTCAACAAGATCGATGCTTTTTCGTATGTCGAGAAGCACGACGACGACCTGAGTCCGCGCACCAAAGCAAATGTTTCGCTCGAAGAGTGGGAGAGTAGCTGGATGTCGAAAAACAACACACCATCGCTGTTTGTCTCGGCATTAAAGAAACTGAATGTTGAAGAATTGAAACGTACGCTTTACGAGGAAGTGAAGAAAATTCACATTACCCGCTTCCCATACAACGATTTTCTGTACGATGCCAACTGGACTGTGAATTACGAAAAGTAGGCCTCCCGTAACCCCTTCGAGGGAGGGGAATTTCTGAATTGCAGGAATTTGTTGAAGTGTTGGTAAATAGTAAATTGTCAAATGGTCAATTCTTTTTAATTTGGCTCCTTCAGCTTTTTTCGGAAAACATCTTCCGTAGTGTGTCTGAATTGCTATTTTTGATTTTCCAATCCAATCGGTATGTTTTTTAAAGAAGTTATTGGTCAAAATTCTATAAAGCAGCGGCTTATTCAATCGGTTAACGAGGAGCGGGTAAGCCATGCCCAGTTGCTGGCTGGCCCTCCCGGAACCGGAAAGCTGGCTTTGGCTATTGCATACGCGCAATATGTGGCCTGCACCAATCGGCAACCCAACGATTCGTGCGGCGAATGCCCGTCGTGTAAAAAGTTCAAAAAGCTCATTCATCCTGATTTACACTTTGTGTTTCCGGTGATAAAAACGCCCAAATTTAAAGAACCGGTTTCTGATAACTTCCTGGACGACTGGCGGATGATGATTGGCAGAAATCCGTATTTCAATATTGACCAGTGGTTTGGCCAAATTGGTGTGGAAAATGCTCAGGGTTTGATTTACTCGCATCAAAGCGAAGAAATTATCCGGAAGCTGAACCTGAAATCGTACGAGTCGGAATACAAGGTGATGATTATCTGGCTTCCTGAAAAAATGCACGTGGCCTGTGCCAACAAGCTGCTGAAAATGATTGAGGAGCCACCGGCAAAAACCTTGTTCGTATTGGTTACCGACAGCGAAGAAGACATTATAAGTACCATTCGCTCGCGCTGCCAAATGATCACTGTTCCGCCCATCGATACTGATTCGGTTCAAATAGCTTTAAGCGCGATGCCTGAAGCCGTTGGACACGATATTCGGAATGTGGTGCATCTTTCCAAAGGGAATTTCAACAAGGCGCTAGAATTGCTTCAGCCCGACGAGCAAACGTTGTTTAATTTGGAGCGGTTTAAGGAATTGATGCGCTTTTCGTATGGACGCAAGTTTCTCGATTTGTTTAAATGGGCCGACCAGGTTGCCGCTATCGGGCGGGAGAAACAGAAGAGCCTACTAGCTTATTTCCTTGATTTGCTACGCGAAAATTTCATTTACAATCTGAAAAATCAGAGCCTGACGTTTATGAATACTTCCGAAGAGGAATTCTCGAAGCGGTTTTCTCCATTCATTAACGAGCGGAATATTCAGGAATTGACTGAAGTTTTCGAAACGGCCATTGCACATATCGGAATGAACGGGAATGCCCGGATTATTTTTACTGACGTGGCTTTCAAAATCACAAAGCTGATTCGGAAATAGTTTTCAGTGTACAGTCGCAATGGGGAGAATCTCTTTAGTCAGGGTTTCACTTTAAGTGAAGCCGTGACTAAAAGTGAAAATACGAAAAGAGGCTGTCCAAAAAAGTAAAGATTGGACAGCCTCTTTTATCTGACGCTATTTCATTATTGCTCAGTTCTGCCCGGCGTAATGGTACTCGTACTTTTTGAGGATATTTCCAGCCAGGTCTTTCATTAGTTTTAGCCGTCCGAAGTCGTCGTACTCGTAATAGGTAGTTCTTCCGGCAGGGTCGGTTTGCGAAGTCATACCCACTAATGGTTTGTAGGTGTAAAGGGTTACCTGGTAGTCCTTGTTGGTAAGGTAGGAATTAAACAATCCCTTCAGGTAAGTTACATCGCTTTGAATGTCGGCATAAACTGTTGTCTTTTTGAGTTGAGTGTCGTCAACGGTAATGTTGATGGTGGTATTGACAGAGCTCTCGATTTTGGCAACCGGGTAGGTTTTGTTGTAAGCCCAGATGTAATAGGTGTAAATTCCGTTTTTAGACAAAATTTTTGTTAAATTGCTTTTATCGTCGTAATTATCAAAAGAAAATTCTTTAGCGTATCGAAAATTTGGAGAGAAAGACACTTTTGTACCTGAAGGAGGCAGTTTATTTATTGATCGATTCGAGAAATTAAACGAAGTTAAGCTAATTGGTAAGTCGTTCTCTAAATTCAATTGACTATCTGGTAGTCCTTTACCTCCTATCTTGTATTTTGTAATAGTACCTGAAAGTATGTTTTGACTAGTGCCATTATCCAAATAGCTTAATCTCTCAATGGGATATGCTATAAGTCCGTTGGTAGTCATATTATCAATAAACGACTCACCTGCTGCATAATCTAACGGGTAGCTAGTATAATGAATAAGTTTATCGCCAGAACTTCGCTTTATGGTTTCTTTCGATAGTAATAGGTTACTATATTCATAACTGTACTCATTCGTAAAAGATCCCCCTGCAAAATACTCAGTTTCTGTTTTTTTTAATAATTCTTTTTTCCCAAATTTAAAGGTGTATGACCCATAATCAAAAAATGTTGGAAGGCAATAGTTGTCCCTGCTTGCACAATAAGAAGAATGACCAGGGTCAATAGAAAAGTTGGAAATTGGTTCATCTGATGTAGATGCAAATGGCCTAACCTTAAACCCTGTTAAAGAAAAGGTTTCTGACTGATCATATTGAAACTCTTCTACTTTTAACGGATTATTGTTTTTATCAAAAATAGTTTTTTTATGCAGATATGGCTTATTCCAAGGACTATAAGTTAGAATATACCTGGGGTATGTTTGGTATTTTCCTCTTGGACAATTACCATTAACATATAATGGGCCTGTATCATACAAAGATCCAATGTTAAATAAGTATTCGGTTTTGCCATTACCTGTTACAGAACTACTGTAATATTCGGTTACACAAGGATATTGTACAAAGCCAGACTGACATGCAACAATACTTGCATCTCCCTGCATATTAGTCGAATAAGTAGTTATCTTTTGGGCCAGGTTTGCATCTTCGCGATAATAATCCAGAAAATTCATATAAGGAGTTTCCTTGACAAACAACTTGTAATTTACCATGAAATTTGCCTTCCCATAGCCACACTCATTAAGTCCATATTTGTATGTTCGGGATAGTAATTCCCCTTTCAATGGATCAGAACTGGTAATTTTACTTATCCTAATTCCTGCTTTCTGAGTAGGACTGTTTATCTCGTCGGTATAAATGTTTTTTTCATACTCATATTCAGTGTACCCTTTTGTAGGATAAGTTATTTTCTTTAAAGATAGGAAGGACGGAATTTCCTCTGTTGCCCGGGACGCATACAACCCTGTAGCTCCGGCTATATTTTTAAGTGGGTATTCGGAATGGATATAACCGTTCAGGTTAGATTCATCTATATTATATTGAATATAAAATAGATCGTTCTCAAAATCACTATGTAGATATTTTGATGGATCGCATGACATTATATAGCCAAATTCATCAGGCAAATATTGATTTTGCGATGAACAGGGATAATAGTCAAGATTATATGTTTCAACCGGTTGCTCATTATTGTCGGTCATAGTGATATGATCTAAAACAGTGTAGTTATTAGTAAAAAAAGAACCACCAGTATAACTTCCACTGTTATAATAAAATACAATCTTTTTGTAAAGAACCCCATCCAACGAAAATATTTGAATATTACTAATTCTATTACTTTGGCTCAGCCTGTTAAAAACCACTCTCTCATTGGGCGTTGTTATTTCTGAAGGGAAAAAAGTATAATAATAGTCGCTGCATTTTTCTGATTCTGACACCTCAGAAGTTATTCGGGAAAAAAATGAATGTGCTTCTTTTACCGTAAGGTTACGGGAACAACTACTTCCACCAACCGTACCTTGGACGTATTTTATTTTCACTTCGTCGCCCGTTGGGGTAATAATATTCGTTATCCCCCAGGCTGTTGACAAAAGACCACCCGTTTGTGCATGTATCTCGTTAACACAAGTGGTTTGTGGTAAATAATCTCCAAAATAGTACTTAATTCCTTGCTCGTCAGTCAATCGAAATCCTTTAATGCCTTTGGCGGTTATACCTTCCCTTGAACAGACAGCACAATTAGCAACCACATAATCGAATTTCATATTAGATTCAATATCACTTGTAATACCGTGATTCGTTCTGTCTGTTATCACAAATCCTCCTCCAGTATTTGGAAGCGAGAAAGTAAACTCATCAAATTCACCGTCAATCTTACCGTCGATATTGGTAAATGGATCATCATCAATAAATTGCGAGAGAATCTGATCCGTTTCTAACTTTCCATGTCCTATTAGTAAATCGTTCCAGCCACCTGAATAGTTTGTTGGCATTTGGTAAAGTTCATCAGCATAACCAAGAATATTTCGTGATATTCGATATCCTGGATTAAGTACCCATCCAAGTCCCACGTCCCCGGATTCTTGCCCAAATTTAATTCCAGAAGCATGATAGGTCAAATTAATGGGAATAGTTAGTCCCTTTAGTTTTATGTCATATAGGGGAATTGAGATTTCGGGAATCCCATGATATAACGCAACATCAAAATTGATATATTTTGCAAACTCTGCCGAAACAGGCGATGGCGGTATGTAGTTGGTAACCTGCCCCTTTCCCCAAACAGCTAGTACCATTAATCCAATAATTATTAAATATCGTTTCATTTTTGTATAAACTTTAATTGTTTGTGTGTTGAAAGCCCCGCCAAACCCTGGTAAGGTTGAGGCTTTTGTAAGTATTGCCGGCTTTTGTGGCCCGGCATAGTATAGGTTTCACCCACTGGGTGAAACCTATACTGGTATCATTTCAGTAGGACTATCCTTCGCACCGCTCCTTTTTAAGTCTCACCCTTCGGGGGAGATTTAGAGGGGGCTCGTAACCAATATCCCCAACCCGCTTTAAAGAACCATCCTTCGCGTTGCGCCTCTTTAAGTCCCCTTTTGCGGAGGGGATTTAGGTTAGGCCCTTGCTTCTTATCCTGCCCATCCTTTAATCCTGAAAATCATAGTTCAGACATTTTACAGGATTAAAAATCCCGGGTGCTAATAAGTGCCAATTACAAATTGGCACTAGCGTCTGCCAGCTTTTGGGCATATTCCGAAGAGCAGGGCAAATCAGCTCTAGCGGTTGCGAGCTTTTAATAATTCAAATGAGCGAGTGAGTGCAGTGAGAGCTTACTTTAGTTTTTATTTTATAATTTAACATATCTATTTGATTGCAAATTATAAAAATTAGTCTTTTCTATATTTACAAATTTATTCCGTTCTTCTTTTGAATTATATTCCTTACCTATTGTTAATTTAATTTCTTCTTTTAAAGTTAAACTCTTGCATTTTGGGGCTTTGAAAAAGCTAAATTTTTTCTCAATAGCAAGTGTGTCCCCATTTTTATAATTTTGAATGCTTGCCAATTTATTGAAATATTTACCTCCATCAAAAATTGTATCTATTTTATTATTTAAAAGTGAAATGATGTAATATTTCCAGTATAATGCTCCATTTCCGATTGATTCAAATCTGATCACTAATTCTTGAATTTTGTCTGCATTGCAATCAACTAATTCAAAAGTGTCACAAAACAAATTGTTCTGCAAATAATAATTTGTTTTGTTTTGTTCAAATAGAAGTATGGGAATAGTTCTATGTTCTTTTATACCTCGTACAGATTTATAAACTAGTAGCTCATTTGCTTTATTGTTAGTAAATTGTCCCTTTATGATTTTAACCTTTGAAATACTGTCTTCAGAGTACGTTGGAAATCTTGAAAAATCTTTTTTCTTTGGCATTTTAAGATTATATATTATATTAATATCTTCTTTAATAGGAAAAACAGAATCATTAGCTAAACTTATTAAGTAACTTTTGTTCTTTTCGATGTTAGAAGTGCATGAATTAAATATAATACACAATCCTAATAGAAATATCGTGCATTTTCTGGAAAAAATATCTAATGTGTTCATTATGTTGATTTTGAATTGTTTATTAAAATTAATAAAGGATATTTTCAGTTTGAGTATCATTCCCATGCCAATGAGCTTTCCCCTTCGCCGCATCTTCTGTTCTTTTTCCATTACTTCTTTCAAGTGCTTTGATTGCAGCTTTAGTAGAAGCTTTCATATCAGAGTTTTTATTCCTTTCAGTCCTCGTTGAATTTAAAAAATTAGCATAGTTTTTTGTTGGAATTTTTTCATATGTCAATTTGCCACCATCGGGAACTACTTTCCCTGCAACTGGATTAGTCCGATCAGTAGACATTCTTTTTTCTTTTGAATCTGACGCGTATTGCACTACATCTAGAGCTTTCTGTAATGTGGGATTTTTCATGTTAGGGAACCCGCTAACTAAAGGATTATTTTTATTGAAGATAGCATCTCCAACTTTCTGTTTTTCATTATCTGACAGCCCGATTGTCTCATTATAAATTGTTGCGCCAAACTGATCGAATTCTGAGATTGTAATGGGAAATGAATCATATATTAACAACGAAGTAATTTTTTCTTCATGAGTATTATCTGGAGTCGAATATAAAGGACTATCACTAGTAGTCACTTCTTCTTCAACATAAACATCAGTTGATTCATTAATTTCACCTTGCCGTAGGAACTTTCCATCCGCAGCAAAATAAAATTCTAGACCATCTAAATCTATTCCACTGATAGGCCGATTTTCAGCATAATCATAAGGACTCTTATAAGGATATTTTGTCGCCAGTCTATCAATACTAAGAAAACGGCATATTTGAGGATCATAAAAGCGCCATTTGTAATCGAACCAGTCGATTTTGGTACCAGCCAACACGTCGTCCTGTATTTCTTTGCCGTTGTAGAGCAGCTTGTTTTTGGAGGCCCCGGTAGGGTAGTAACTGGTTTGCGAGGTCACCAGCCCGTAAGGGTCGTAGCTTGTCAGCTGGTTCACCTCGGGGCGGCCATTGGCATGCCCTGTAAAGGTAACGCGTGTGTTTCCCAAATGGTCTTTCAGGTTATACTCGTAGCTGTAGCTCATTGCAGTACCGTTGTTTTGTGGCACAATGCGGCCCTCGGGAGTAAATATACTGGTTAAAGTCAGATTTTCTTTGCCTTCGTACAAAAATATGCCTGAATAACGGTAGTTTAAGATGTTTTCTGCCGTGCCATTGGTCACGACGGTCTTGGCCAGTTTGGTGCCCGCGGCATCGTAGGTGTAACGGGCATAATCGGTAACCGACGAACTCACCAGTTGTGGCAGGTTCAGGGAGTTGTAGGTAATGATAAAGCCTTTGGAGATGTCTTTGGTCATGTTTCCGTTGTTGTCGTATTCGTAGTTTCCGCTGGCCGCTTTGTAGCCCCTCGGGTTGAGGGTAACGTTGGGTATGTTGTCGGTTACGCTGCCGAGCCGGTTACCGCCATCCGGATTGTTATAAATACCCTTAAGGTAGGTGTAGGTAAGGTTGTCCACGGGATTACCGTCGAGGTTACGTGTGAGAGTCGCCATATTGCCGTTTGCATCGTAGGAGTAGGTGGTACTAAATTTTCCTGCGCCGGAAGTGTAGCTTGTCCCTTCGGCATAAGCAGCCGAGCGCAGGCGGTTGAGGCCGTCGTAAGTAAAACCGTACCCTGCGGGAGTTCCGGCCTGTCCTTGTGCGGAGGATGTGGCCCACATCATCTGGCTGATGTTTCCGTTGAACAGCGCAGCACCGCCCAGCGAAGTGCCGGTTTGGGGACTGTTGTAGCGCAAGTCGAGGGCCATCAAATCGTTACCCAGGTTTCCCGGGGTGTTCAGGGTACGCAGCCATCCTTTGGGGTTGTAGGTATAATCAACCTGCTGGTTGAAGTTGTTTCCCGAAGCGTCGCCGTGCAGGTAACGGGCAATAACTTCGCCCAGTTCGTTGTATTTGAGCGAAGCGAGCGTAAACTCGTTGTCGGAGTTTATTTTCATTTTGGTAGTGAGCAAACGTCCCTGGTGGTCGTAAGCCAGTGAGGTTACCAGGGTTTGCTGGTAAGAAGCATTTCCCTTGCGGTGCTCGGTAACCGTTTTTACAGGCTGCCCGGCAAAGTTGCAGGCCGTATGTGTAACCTCTTTGCTGGTATCTTCAAAATGGTTGTCGGCCACGGTCTGCACCAGCCGTCCGTAATCGTCGTAGTAGTTTACGGTAAGGGCCATTGGTTTGGCCAGTGTTTCGCCTCCCGCCAGTACTTTAGTACGGCTGCCGGTAACCAGCCCTTTGGTTTTGACTGAACGGGAAGCTGGTTCTCCAGCCATGTTCGACTGATAAGCATAATCGGTTCCCGAAAGAAAGTCATAGTTGTCGTAATACGTTGCAGTCAGAACATTGTCTGTTGTAATTGAGCTGTTGTATGCAGCAGGAAAGCTTTGGCTGGTATAGCCATAAAGTGTAGTGCCGGTAGTTTCGTACAAGGTGCCGGAAAAAACTGGCAAACTGTGTGGCGATGGCATCGCGGGTACCGGCAATCACCATTTCGCCGGTCATCACCGGACGGTTGAACTGATCGTATTTGGAGAACGACCATTTGTTGGCCGGGCGTTGCACCCCGTCCTGCGAGAGCGCCAGCCGGTCGCGGTTGTCATAGACCATGTAAACCGGTTCGGCGCCGGGCAGGTCTTTCATTGTCATACGGTGGCGCTGGTCGTAGGCGTAGTAGTAGCACAGTTCGGCATCGGATGCCGAGGCAGCCTTGGGCGGTACGACAATTACGAGTTGCCCGAAATCGTCATAGACGTAGGCTGTACGTAACCAGGCCGTTCCGTCGTAACTTTCCTTTCGCACCACCTGGCCCAGCTTATCCTTGTATTCGCGTGTACGGTTGCCGTCCTCGTCGGTTGTTTCAGTCAGGTACAGCGAATTGGCCGCGAAGGAAATGGCGTTTTTAGCTGCATCCCAGTGGGCGATTGCTGCGGTGTTTGTTTGGTAACTTACCGAGGTGGGTTTGGCTTCCCATACCCCCGGTCCCGAAGTTCCGGTGACGCGGTTCAGGGGCGATGCTTCATACAAAGTTTTGTTCCAGGGCGAAGAGGTTGATTCGTGCCCGGCAGTGGGTGTTGAAACATTATAGTAGCTCTGCACCGCTGTTTGGGCATTGGCAAGGTACGCATATTCACTACGTTAAACCATTTGAGGTGTTCGCGACTGGTGTAACCACGGTCGGCAAACAGTTCGGGCTGGAAGCCCCTTCCCGTTCCCCCGAAGGGGGAAAGCCTTTGTCATCACTTCAAAGAACGTTTGGCTAAGTTAGCAAAAGGTTTAAAAAGCGAAGCCACCCGAAAGGGCAGCTTCGCTAATGTATTTCAAATGAGGATTATAAATTAGTGGCTAATAAGTGCCAATTGCAAATTGGCACTAGCGGTCGCAATTGGTTACACATCCCAAAGAGCGAGGGGAAAGCCTTGGTCATTACTTCAAAGAACACCTGACTAAGTTAGCAAAAGTTAAAAAAGAAGCCGTCCGTGAGGGCAGCTTCTTAAAGTCAGCTTTTAAATAGTATAGCTCCAAAAACAAAGAGCGCAAATGATAAAAACACATACAACCAAATAAGGTAAGTATTTATTTTTCTTTTTTGTTTTGCCTCTCTATTTAATTTCCTTGTAATTGTTAAATATTTGTCCTTGTATATGAAAAGAAAATAATTAATAATAAACAATCCGACCATTAGAATTATTAATTCCTTTTTTGGTAATTCATCACGCTGGAAGATATTCATTCCAAAGGCTTGTAACAATAGACCTACTAAACCTAAATTTAAGAACATCATAAAAGATACTCCAAACAAAGCATTCCATTGAGGTAGATCATTTTCACCCCATGTCTTGAGATTCCAAGAATACAATCTATAATACAAATATCTGTATAGCTTCATCATGGCTGAGGTAAAATTACGGGTGGTGCAACATAGGTTTTATCTGGAACTGAGTAGTATAATGGTGAGAAGGGAACTGTTATGTTCGGACGTTTAAATGCTCCGAGTGCATCAAGCCCAAAATATCCACCACCAATTATCCATCCTGGAGGGCCACCAAAGGTTGAAAAGGCACCCATACCAATATCTAATCCAGATTTGGCTGCACCTGCATAATCTCCTTTGAGAATGGCATCTCCTCCCTGATATAATGAAATACCTGTTCCAACAACAAATAAGCCTCTACCTGCAAGTTTAAAATAGCCAGCTTTACTTAACGCCTTTGATCGCGCTCCTGTCCACTGATTACCTCCCCATTCCAAGGAATTCCACTTTCCGTTGACACCTTTCCAGCTTCCGTTTATAACATTTGAATATTCGCCTGCACTCGAAGCAAATCCAACAGCATTTAATCCCATTCCAACTGTATATAGTAAATTGTCGCCTGAATTTGTAGTACTTCCAGCACCACTCCATTTCGCTTCGACTTCTTTCAGTTGCTGCCATACTTTTTCCTGATTGACAACTGCTTTGTATGCTTCTACCTGATAATTAGAAAAGGTATTTATACTTGGGCTATAATTACCACTAAGCATGATTGGCGTCTGCTTAAATGCCTCTTTAGGACTCATCTTTTTGTTAATGGAATTATCAAGCCAATTAATCACGTAATTACCACCCCAAACCAAAAGTAGGTTCCAGAATTCCCCACTTGGATCGTTGTATTTCAATGGGTTATTCAAGCAATAACTATACCTGTTCAGGCTTTGGGTAAACGATGGGTCTTGCACTACCGGGTCGGGCGAGAGGAATCGGGCAACAACCGGATCGTATAGCCTGCCGTTCATGTTGTAGAGCTTAAAATCATCTAAATATTCGTGTCCCGTAAAACCACGGTCGGCAAAAAGGGCTTTGTCGTAAGCATCGAGCGTGTAAGTCCAGTTGGTGGCATTTCTACGCCTTCCCCAGGCATCGAAGCTGTACTCGTCGGTTGTGATGCCTGTTTTTAAGTGGGTAATAGTTCCCAGGGGGTCACGGAAAATGTTGGATACCGTCCACGCGCCTGTGCCAACCTTTTTAGCCAGGGCAACTGCTGTATAGGCATCGCCGCCTATCCAAATGTATTGCGTGGTTACCCCGCCAGCTACCTCGCGCTCGCAACTGCTGCCAAAGTAATACTTGGTACGGGTGGTGGTTCCACTGGTCTTCAGAATCATTCGCACGCGCTGCTGGTCGGCATTGTAAATAAACTCGGCCCGTTTGGTTCCTTCGGTAATGTCTTTTATCTTTCCGAAGGAGCAATAAGTAACAGTTTGCGTTTCGCCCGAGATATTTAACCCACTTGTAATTTTACTTACGGCATAAGGGGTACTTTCATACGAATAGGTTCCGGCATCGGTTTTGGTTTGGATATTGCCGCTTTTATCGGTAGTATAAGTTACCGAAACGGTGGGCGATGCCGAGCATGTTACCGAGGTCAGGCGGTCGAGCTTTTCGGTATCGTAACCAAAATAATCGGTTTTGGTGCGCAGCGAGTTGGTACGCGAAGTAAGGTTACCCGTGTTGGCATCGAACGAATACGAATAGCCCTGAACTCCCGGGGCTAAAATGCCCGAGAGCAGGTTAGAGCTGCTGTCGTAGCTCCAGGTGGAGGCAATTGAGCCTATGGTTGCCTGTGTAATGCGCTGGTAATCGTCCATACTGCTTATTTGCCAAACGGTAGAGGTATTTTCTGCCACCGTAAATTGGATACGGTAAAGATAACCACTATTTGTGTCATAATCGTACTGCTCGTACTCGGTTGTGCCATTAAAATATTTCTTCGAAAGGCGGCCTTTGGAATCATATTCATAAGTTACTACATTGGTCAACCCATCAACAGCCTCTGTAATGGTCTTCACCTTCCCCAACTCGTAGGTATAACTGCGGGTTACACCATTGGGACCAGTAACAGTATAAACCAACCCATTGGGGTAGTAAGTGTAACTGGTTAATCCTTCGGGAGTAGCGGTACTCTGAAGTTGAATTCTCGCATCGGTTGAATAAGTAATTGTTGTGGTTTGCCCAAGAGCGTTGGTACTAGATTTCAACTGGCCGGTACCATACCAGGCATTCGACGAATTTCCGGAGCTGGGATCGGTTATGCTTAAGCGGTTCCCGTTTTTGTCGTAGGTCATTGATGTAATGTGCCCTTGGGGGGTGGTAACCGATTTGGGCTGTCCATTCGGCCAGTAACTGTTGGTAATTGTTCCGCCCGGATCAACGGTTGATGTTATCCATCCGGCAGCATTTTGGGTATTCGAATATTGCCTACTATTAATTGTGCGGGTTACTGTGCCACCTGAATAACTGTAATCGGTAGTTGCCCCAAAAACTGGGTCGATCTGGTTTACTCTTCCATCGTCATCGTGCCCCACAATGTTCCATGACGAGGGAGTGCCGGTTGTAGGTTCGGAATACTGTGCCAACTCTCCTTTGGCATTGTATTGCTTATCCACTTTAACCAGCGAGCCGCCGTATTTGCGGGTTTCGGTGCGCAGTTCGCGTCCCAGCTTGTCGAACCAGGTTTTTGTTTCCGAACCATCGTTACCTGTTTTGTCAACGTAATATCGGGCATTGGGAGGCCCATCTGAAAATCCAAAGCTGCTACTGATGGTATATGCAATACCGGTTGATGGCACCAGGGTATATAATTGGTCCGCCGAATTGTAATTGTAGGTTAACGTGTTTCCATACGGATCGGTTTGGGTATTTAACAAACCGGTTGCCGGATACCAGGCGTAAGTGGTAGTCCCGGTTCCTCCCTGACATTCGTACACGGTAAGTAAATTAACGCCATTGGCAGGGTCGTAATTATAGTTTCTGAAAGAAGTTGATAAACCCGAAGTCGATTTCGACTCTTTCGATAAGTTGCCGAATTTATCGTAGTCACGATCTAAACTCCACCAACTGGCATCACCTGAATTGTATCGGTCAACGTCGGGGTCGTTGCTAGCTGGCATCCAGGTACGTGTAACGGCATAGATTTGCGAATCCGAACCATTGGTGCTTGTTTTGGTAATACTGGTAGGGCGACCGATAAGCCAATCAGAAACCTTTTCATCGGCATACACGAAATTGGTGGTTTCGGTTAATTCTGTCAAACCGCTGTTTATACAGGTTTTTATCACTGAATCGACATTTCCATAGGGGTTTTCTGCCGGATAAATTAACTTATTAACAATACTTAACCCTTTCAACCTGTCTGTTTGGGTACTCGACAAGATATAGGGGAAAATACGGAAGTTTCCATAATTAAATTCAGTTCCCCAAATGTTTTCCAAGGTCGAAGTAATTTTACCTCCTTGTTTTGTATAACTGGTCGTTAATTTGGGGTAATAGTACGGACTATCGAAAGCATAATTGCTCTCAGTACACATCCCAGTATTGGTATTGGTTACTGTAATCTTCGAAAATCCTAGAAAACCCTTCCCCTTCCGGTGAATCTTAGCACCTTGGTAGTTATAATGTATTGCTGTAGTTGATCCGATTCCGTTGTCGTAGGCAACAGCAAAAACAAGTGGCATACCCGATGAAAAATCGGAAAGCGGGAACACTGCCCCTGTATCTCGGGTATAAACAGGAGCATACGTCATAGGTACATAAAGAATTTGTGTTTTCGCGCCAAAACCATCGATTACCTTGGATAATAAGTTACTCTGTGTTCCCATAGCAAACGAGAAACAACACTGGTCTCCCGGTTTACTGTAAAAGAATTCGTCAAATCCATCTCCATCATAATCGCCAAAATTGAAATAGTTGGTACTGTCCGAATCATAAGCCATATCGAAAGTAATTGTAGAAATAAATTCTTTTACACTGAAATCGTAACCATTTCCTTTGTTAAAGGCTACATTGATACGGTTGGCAGTGTTGGAAGTATTCGTTCCTTTCCCAAAAAAAACTATATCTTTCAACCCATCGCCATTGATGTCGGCGATACTCCATCTGTTGTTTTGAGCGTTAAGGTTGAAAATCGGCAATCCGGTTAAGTCGTGTTTTGAAATTCCACCATTAACTATACTCGTTTTCGAGAAATAGTGAACCTTATCTTCTTTCAGGATATCTGAGTTTCCATCATTGTCAAAATCGCCCAATTCGACCTTTAAACCACTGTCTATGGTTGTTTGATTGGGTAAAGGATAGGTCATAATTAATTTAGAACCTTCACCTTTAAATTCGTATATTCTGTAATAACTTGTACCACAGGCTAAAATATCTGAGCATCCATCTCCGTTAACATCAACAATCTCACATGAACGGTCTTTAGTTATACCGCCTTTCATTAAATTAAAATCAACCCTTCCCGAAACCATTAAAGTTCCTGAAGCGCTATACACCTTATAGTTTCGCGTGTCATAAACCATTACTTCAAGTATCCCGTCACCGTCGTAATCAACAACGCTTTGGTAAGTACATTCGTACTGAATAGAAACATTCTTAATCATCCAGCTAACTACATATTGAGATTCGAATATCCCATCACTATTCGACCTGGAATATTCGAAATTATAGTCGGCATCACCATTAGAATCTAAATACACCTGTACAATATCGCAACATCCATCGCCATTAAAATCGGCTAAAAGAAGATTGTAAAATCCCGGCCTTAAATAGAAATTATTTTTAAAAACCATATTGCCTGATGTGTTTGCAAGGTATAGCTTCCCATTACAGCCATTTGGGAATATGCTATTAGACGGAATAATTAACATATCCATCCGGCCATCGCCATTGAAGTCGCCATGGAAAACCCTTTCTTTTTCAGAACTAGTATAAAATGTGGGAACTGCCCTTAACTCTTTACTAGATTGGGTATAGGAAAATACTGTTGGGTTCAATGGTTGATTTTGACTGCTATATTCAGTAACCTTCTGTAACTGGGTACGGTTTTCAACCTGACAAAAACTCATTTGATATTTCTTGTATGCCCGGTTATTGTTCTTAATTTCGATGTTATCGAGCAGAAGGTCACGGGTAAATTCTTTGCCACCATAAATATAGGTACTAATATCAGTACGTTGTTTGTAATGAAAATAGACTTGTGATGGCGGATTTACTGTAGAACCATTACCGGTATAATCAATTTGCAGAATCGGTTTTTCATCGTCTGAATCAAAATAAGTGAATTTAATATAATTTCCGTACCTGTCGGTTATTTTGTTTATTTTCCAGGAAAGAATACATGAACCATCCCGTATTATTTTCGAGTCAGAAGTATTTCCGTATTCACAAATTAAGCCCGATTTAGTGCGTACTTCAAACCAGTCTGGTCCTGCACCTGCACCACCTTTGGCCCTTATTTTAGAAAACTCTTCGATTTCTGTGCCGTATTCGCTACCGGCGGTGCCATAGCTATAGCTGCTACTGTTAGTCTGAATCAATCGTTTCCCATCGAGTGCATATTTATCAGTTAAATTACCCTTTATTGGCTGGGCTTGTGTTTCGAAGTATAAGTTTTGTCCGACACGGCTTATTGACGATAAACCTCTGATGTTCCAACCCAAGCCTAAAAGGCCATCGTCGTTGGAGCCTAAATAACTTAAACTGATATCGGGCTGTAACCCAACAGTACCTTTTGGTACGCTAAAAGGTATAGTATAACTGGCTAGCCCATTAACCTGAAATTCGCCTTTTGTCTTTCCTACAGCTAATGCCGTATTAATAGAATATGTTGAAGGGTTGATAACACTTTCATAATTAACAAAATCCAGAGGAGTAGGGTTTACAATATGTGCCCAAAAATTACCGGTAGCCGACGAAAACGAAAAGCCGGGAGACAGTCGAATGCTGTTTGTGGCTTCTATGGTATTATTTCCCTGCAGAGGGGCGCTTAATACCACATCTGTTTGTTGGCTCATGCAGCTTAAAGCGTATAATAAGCCCACGAGTAATGTATATATGTTCTTCATTTTTTAATGATTTTCCAGGCTTTCTGTTCGTCGTTCCCGGCACGGATACTCAGGATGTATGTGCCTGGAGGATATGCCGAAAGGTCCAATTCATTGTTGACCTGGGTAACCGTTTGCCGGGCCACAATCCGTCCGTTTACGTCGTAGAGCAAAATGTTAGCATTTTGTATAAGAGGTTCCGCCATGTTGATAAACAAAAAATCTTTTACCGGGTTAGGGAAAACCTGGGTATCACCCAATCGGGTAAGTGTTTCATTTTGTTTCTCGGGAGGGATGGTCGCATTTTTTACTACATCAATTTGCTGTCTTTTTACCCGGTTTCCCGATGCATCGTACGAGTATCGGTAGTTTTGCGAAAACCCGTCGGCAGAAGCAAATGCTATTGCTACTATTAGAAGATATAGGTATTTCATAATCGTTTCTTATTTTTTGTTGGATATTTGGTATTCATTACTGTTTACCGGATATTGGCCCATCATTTTTTTCCAGATCTTTCACCCGTTTTTCGAGCTGGATGATGTACAGGGTCATTTCCTCCACTTTTTTGAGCAGGATTTGGTCCATTTCGCTAAGCCCCACACCGTTTTCTTTTACATGTGCAGCATCGGGAACCTCGGGCAGATGGCCATTTTTTTTGATAAATGTTTCGGTTTCGGAAAGGGATCTGAGCCGGTAATCGGCCCCGAAGACATAATCGGGCCACGATGTTGCGGTTTTGACCATTACCTCGTCGGTAATAATTTTACCGGCAACAGCCAGTTTATACCCGGACGGGAAGCTTGTTGTCCCGATTGACACGGCCCCTGCGGTGTAGTAGATGTTTGAACTGCTGGTTGTCCACTGGCTCGAACCGCCCGAACCGCCGCTGTACTGGGGAATATTCAGGGTATTGCCTGACAGTGTTGCCGCGCCCGAAGTTCCGTTTGTGGTAAGGATTAGCGCGCCCTGTTTGGCATTCCAGGCAGCAATATTGGTTGAAGTAATGGAGTTGGCGGCATGGCTTGTAGTCATGGCATCGGTAATGCCGTAACCCGAAACGGTAGTCGGTTTCGAGCTTACTTCGCTCCATGCCGGCACGTAACTGATTGGGCGGTACAGCCCGGCATGGTTGCCCCAGCTGTAGGCCAGGTTCCAGTTAGCCGAATTGTTTGTAACAGAGGTACCCCATCCCGAGCCGGTCGAAAGAGCAAGGCCGGCTGCGGGATAGGTAGCTGCTGGTAATGTAACCGAATTTCCGCCTGAGATGGACAATGTGCTGCCGCTGACAGAAAGGGATTGAATTTCGTTGGTCGGGCTGTTGTCGTTGTCGGCCACATCAATTGCAGCGCCGGTTCCCCCGGTAATGGCAATGGTTCGCTGGGTTCCCGAAGCTGAAGCAGAAAGTCCCAGGGTAACGGCGCCGGTCATGCTGTTCACCGAAGTTACCGACCCGCCACATGAAGTGACCGTAATAACAACTGTATTTGAATAAGCTGCCAAAGTTCCTGAAAGGGTTAATCTTCTGAAATAAGTAGTTGAAGTGAGGTTTGGTACCGGAAAAGTAAGCACCCCTGCGCCTGAAATAACCGACCAGTTGCTGTTATCGGGAGATTGATACCATTGGTAAGTATAGCTGCCTGTACCGCCCGAAGGAGAAACAGAATTAGCGATGGTTCCGGGGCTTGAGCCTGAGCATACCGAAGATGAAGAAATGCTGATCGTTCCCCCGCTTAAAGTTGCAGTGGTAACTGTTATTAATACGGTATTTGAATAGGCTGTATAACTGCCCGAGGTTACCATCCGGCGGTAATAGGTTGAAGTGGTAAGCCCCGGAACGGTATAGGTAGCAGCTGTTTGCCCGCTGATGGTGGTCCAGGTGGAGTTGTCAGCCGATTGCTGCCATTGGTAGGCGTAAGAACCAGTACCTCCTGAAGCTGCGGCAGAACTGGTAAATGATCCCGGGCTGCTGCCTGATGAAACGGAGCTTGTCCCGATAGAAATCGTTCCCCCGTTTAGTGTTGTTGTTCCGCCTGTGGCAATAATGGTAAGGGTATAGGCTCCCGAGTTGCTGTCCGAATACCCATCGACAACAATGTAATAATACCCGGCAGAAGGGATGGACAAACCGGAAATCCTGGAAGAAGCCGATCCACAGGCATCATCATCATAAGCCAACCTTGTATCCGAGGCATTTAAAACATGAAGGTAAGAGTCCCATCCGCATCCGCAGGTGTTTACCTCAAGGGTACATGCCCAGGGTATATAAATGCGGTAAACATAGTCGGGAGAACCATTGCCGTAAACGTTGCTCATCCCGGAAGTTGACCCTGAACGGGTTATTGGATTCACTGAAGATATTGTGCCCAGGTCGGCGTTGTAACCAATGGCTGATGAATTGATTACCAGGGAAAGGAAAAAAAGGACAAAACCAATCCCGGAGAGGAGGTTTTTTTTCATACTTTTAAACGTTTTTTGGGGCAAGGCCCCGGTTAATAATTATTTTTTAGCCCTGCCTGGTCTGGTACACCGGGCAGGGCGTTTTGTTTATAACTGGCTGAGCAGTAAAAAGAGGGTTAAGGCAGGATGGATAGCTGTTAAGTCCGACCTGGTTTTTAACGGTTTAGCCGTATGGTGCCAGCAACTTAACGTTGAAAATTACTTTTCGGCAAAGCCGGTGACTGGTAACCTGCTAAAACCAGGAACAATCGGGGGCTGCGGGATCAGTACTACATTGCAATTTACCGGGGCAAATGGTCTTTCCGGGTAACCGATTGTTACAGGACGGAAGCACCCCGGTTATCAGTCATAACCTGAGCAAAACCAATGCTTTTTGATAACTGAGAAACCTGTAAGCAAGGCTTGAAAAAACAGGAATGCAATCGTTCAGCTTATATTTTAAAAGCAGTCGCTTGTAAAAACTACCGGGGTAAGTAAAAAGTTCGGTGAAAAAATGTTGGGTTGTCATATGGTGCATTTAAGAGTGAAAAAAAAATATAAAACAACACGTGAAAGCTTTAAAGCACATCCACACAACTAAATTCCGAAAAAAGAACAAAGGTTACCCTACACGCAGTATGTTTTACAATACATATTATTGTTTATAATGTGAGTTCAATAAAAAAACAGTCATTTCATGCGTCGGGGAATACAGTTCATGCAAAAAACAGGCTTTTTGAAAAGAATTATGAACGCTAATTTTTTTTGATTTTTAAGTAACTGAGAATTTTGAAACAGATGAGTTACCAATCATTTTTAACAACATGGACTTAACCTGTGCAAATGACCCTGCGAGTGTTTATCGGGCGGAAAGAAAAAACTGTTTTCTTATTGTGCTTTTCAAAAAACCGGGCATTTCCGATTGCAAAAAGTTGATTAAAAACAAGGTCGTCACTAAAGGCCGGCCTCGTTTGATTGAAAATACGTTTCTTTTTTCGAAGACATAAAAATCGCTGACAACCACGGTTTTCAGTTTTTATGATTATTTTTGCTGATCAAATTTTCAGGATGGCTTTGTTCGAGAGAAAAGCTGTCCTTTTACCTTTTTACTTTTAACTTTTGCCTTGTCAATGGATGATTTTAATTTAGTCGATCGCGGATACTGCGGCAAGCGGGGAGGAACCTGCTCGAAGTTGCATGTTTACGATTGGCTCAACGATGTCATCAACATTGCCAATCCAACCGATCTGGTGGAAGTCAGGTTTAAAAATACCCGTAAAGATTTTTTCAGAAATTCGGCGAATTTGAAGCTCGATAGAGGCGATATTGTTGCCGTGGAAGGAAATCCGGGGCACGATATTGGCATAGTGACCATGACCGGCGACCTTGTGTACGACCAGATGAAGAAGTACAAGGTGACACTGGTGAATGGCGATGTGCGCAAGATATATCGAAAAGCAAAGCCCAACGATATTGAAAAGTGGAAGGAAGCCATAGCGCTGGAGCACGAAACCATGATTAGGTCGCGCCAGATAGCTGCCGACCTGAAACTGGATATGAAAATTGGTGATGTGGAATATCAGGGCGACAAAACCAAAGCCATTTTTTACTACATCGCCGACGACCGGGTTGACTTCAGACAACTCATAAAAATATTGGCTGATACGTTTCGAATCCGTATCGAAATGAAGCAGATTGGCGCGCGTCAGGAGGCTGGCCGCATTGGAGGAATTGGCCCGTGCGGGCGCGAGCTTTGCTGTGCATCGTGGATCACCAGTTTTGTTTCGGTAAACACGGTTTCGGCGCGTTACCAGGATATTTCGCTTAACCCTCAAAAGTTGGCCGGGCAGTGCAGTAAACTGAAATGTTGCCTCAATTTTGAGGTGGACGCCTATATTGATGCACAAAAAGATTTTCCGCCAACCAACGTGAACCTCGAAACCGAGAATGGCACCTATCAATACCTGAAAGCCGACATTTTTAAGCAGGTTTACTGGTATTCGAAAGCCGGGCAAAAAATAGAAAACCTGGTCGCAGTGCCAGTCAGCCGCGTAAAGGAAGTGATTCGGGCTAATCAGCAGGGTAATAAAGTTGAACGTATTATTCAGGAAAAAGAAGCAAGGCCGAAAGCTGAAAAACTAAGTTTTGAAGCTGGTTCGGCCAACGATTCAATAACACGTTTTGATGCTCCGCGCCATTCAGAAAACGGCAACCGGAACAACAAACGTCGAAGGAAATTCAAACCAAAATCATGAAGCAATTTTTTAGTTATTTGTTTATTATTGTTTTAGTTGCTGGTCTGTATTCGTGCGACCGCCGAAAGGTTTTTGAGGCTTACAAAAAGATCGACGATAAAGGGTGGAACAAGGATTCGGTGGTTGCTTTCAATGTGCATTTAACCGACACCATGAAAAATCACAACTTGTTTGTGAATATTCGCAATAAGGGCAATTATCCGTACAGCAATATTTACCTCTTTTTGAGCATTGTTTCGCCCGATGGCACCAATCGCACCGATACAGTAGAATTTACGCTGGCCGATCCTTCAGGAAAATGGCAGGGAAAAGGAATTGGTGGTCTGCACGACAACCAGATTCCATACAAAAACAAGGTGTATTTCCCGCGTCAGGGCGACTACAAATTTATGATCAAGCAAGGAATGCGCGACAATGTTTTGCAAGGCATTCGCGACGTGGGTTTCAGGGTTGAAACAGCTTATTAGGTCGGGGCAAAAGTAAAAAGGCAAAAATAAAAAGGAGAGCCGGGCCAATTCATTCATAATTTATCATTGTCTGAGGGTGGGAAAGAATAAATTATCCAAGTTTGCCGATATGGCAACATACGAACACGTCGTTCAGGTGTCGTTTAGTCAGCTTCAGGAAAAGGAATTTGACTACAAAGGGAAGTGGAGCAGGGAATTTTTTGGGAACGACAATCCGGTGATTCTTGAACTGGGCTGCGGGAAAGGCGAATATACGGTAAAATTAGCTCAGCATTTTCCTGAGTTTAATTTCATCGGGATCGACATAAAAGGTTCGCGTATGTGGAAAGGCGCTACACAGGCCAAAGAAGCGGGCTTGAAAAATGTTGGCTTTCTAAGGACAAACATCGAAAACATCCGAATGTTTTTTGGCGAACGAGAAGTGTCAGAAATTTGGCTCACCTTCCCCGATCCGCAAATGAAAAAGGCGCGCAAACGGCTGACAGCAACCAATTTTATGGCAAACTATCGCCAGATAATGGTTCCAAATGGCATTATCCACCTGAAGACCGACAGCAATTTCATGTACCTGTACACCGAAGCAATGGTGGCCGAAAACAAGTTTGAGGTAATTCGCAAAACCGACGACTTATATCATTCGGAAATTCTGGATGAGTTGCTTTCTATCCAGACGTTCTACGAAAAGCAGTGGCTCGACCGCGGTTTATCGATCAAATACCTCTCGTTCAGGCTTAGTCATGCGGATGGGTTGCGCGAGCCGGATGTTGAAATTGAGAAAGATCCGTACCGCAGCTTTGGCCGAAGTGCGAAAGAGTAGAATGGCAGAAACAAGTGATCAGTCTCAGTTGGCAGATTTCAGTAAATCAATCCTTCAGTAATTCAGTTTATTAGATGGAGAACGATTTCTACGATAAGGTTTATGAAGTAACCCGCTTGATTCCGCCAGGCAGAGTGACCAGCTATGGTGCCATTGCGGCGTACCTCGGAACAAAGCAGTCGTCGCGAATGGTGGGTTGGGCTATGAACAACGCCGGGTTGCAAACACCCTATGTTCCGGCTCACAGGGTAGTTAACCGGAGCGGGTTGCTAACCGGTAAGCATCATTTCGGAACCCGCACAGCCATGCAGGAATTGCTCGAAGCCGAAGGGATACAGATTGTTGATGATCAGATCGTTGATTTTGAAAAGCACTTCTGGGATCCAATGATTGAACTTGACCTCGGATAGATTGTTTTTAAGGAGGCTTAACTTTAGACACTCCGAACGTTAGGCACTTCGCACTTTTAAAATAGTAAATAGTCAAATCGTAAATAATAAATACAATGACAGACATTCCACGTAAATTAATTGTACCCAAAAATATTACTGATGCTTTACGGACGGTAAAATACCCCGGAAGCAACGAAGATGTTGTATCGCTCGACATGGCTCAGGAAATCCGTATTGCCGGAAAGAAAATTACCTTTTCGCTGGTGTTTCAGCGGTCTGATGATCCGAACAAAGCCGCAGTAATTGCCGCTTGTGAGGAGGCCATTATTTCTCAGCTTGGCCCCGACGTTGAAATCAAAGGAAACATCACCGCGAAAGCCGTTCACCAAATGGAACGTCCTGTTTTGCCGGGCGTAAAAAATCTGATTGCTGTGGCGTCAGGAAAAGGTGGAGTAGGGAAGTCAACAGTTTCGGTGAACCTGGCGGTTGCACTGGCCAAAACCGGCGCTAAAGTTGGTTTGATCGATGCCGATATTTTTGGCCCATCAATTCCCAAAATGTTTGGTACCGAAGGCGTTCGTCCGTCAGGCGTTCGGGTTGACGGCAAAGAGCGCATTCAGCCCATCAGCAAATACGGAGTTAGCTTTTTGTCGGTTGGCTTCTTTGTAAATACCGAAGATGCTGTGGTTTGGCGCGGCCCGATGGCTTCTAACGCGCTGAAGCAGTTGATCAACGACGGCAATTGGGGAACGCTCGACTATCTGTTGTTCGACCTTCCTCCCGGAACCAGCGACATTCACCTGACATTGGTGCAAACTGTTCCGGTAACCGGGGCAATTATTGTAACTACGCCGCAGGAAGTGGCTTTGGCCGATGTTATTCGTGGCGTGAACATGTTCAAAGGAAAGGGAGTTGATGTTCCGGTGCTTGGGTTGATCGAAAATATGGCCTGGTTCACTCCTGCCGAATTGCCCGAAAACAAATACTACATTTTTGGCAAGGAAGGTGGCGTAAAGTTGGCAGAGCAGCTCGAATTACCATTGCTGGGGCAAATTCCAATTGTGCAAAGCATTCGCGAAGGCGGTGACTCAGGCGATCCTGTTGCATTTAACGAAGATTCGATCACCGGAAAAACGTTTGCCGAAATTGCCGAAAATGTGATTCAGGTAACCGATTTCAGGAACGAAAACCTTGATCCAACGAAGAAAGTAAAAGTGAGCCGGAAATAAGTACATACCTATTCCCAGAGTTTTAGAGGGACATTTGGTCATTTTTATGGACAAATGTTCCTTTTTTTTTGCGGAAATGTTTGATTTATTTTGCAATATCCTGACAGTTAGTATTTTATGTATCAGTGTGATGTCGCTGGCTTGTTGCGACTGATCTTTCGCTCCCAAATTCAATCGACTTAATTTCTATTTTTGGTTGTTCCTGAATTCTTAAAAACTAACAACTTATGACTAACCAGACAAGTACCAACCTAAAGATTGGGATGTCGTTTATGGCATCCATATTCTTCATCTTTGGGTTTATTACCAATTTCAACATTGCAATGAAAGATCAGGTGCAGCTTGCATTTGATCTGAAAACTCTTTATCCCGGATGGGAAAACTTCTTTGCCCAGCTGGTAAACGGCGTATTCTTCTTTGCTTATTTCTGTTTCAGTTTTCTGTGCGGAATGATCATCAAGAAAATTGGGTATAAAAACGGAGTAGTGGCCGGTTTAATCCTTGTTGCAACCGGAAGTTACATGTTCTTTCCGGCGGTATCGATGCTTTCGTATCCACTTTTCCTGACAGCCATTTTTGTGATGGCCACAGGGGTTGTTTTTCTTCAAACTGCCGCCAATCCGTATGTGGTAGCCCTTGGTCCGCAGGAAACTGCACCGGCCAGGCTTAACCTCACGCAGGCTATGAATGGCGTTGCAACTACCATTGCGCCTTACATGGCCGGAATCCTGGTTTTGGCACCCGCTGTACTCGCTCTCAAAAGCGGTGCTTCGGCGCAGGAGGCTGCCAACTTTGTAAAAATGCCTTTTGTTGTAATCGGATCGATTGTGGTTTTGATAGCGATAGGTATTTTATTTATCCGTTTGCCCGAAATAAAAGGCAATGAAACCGTAGCTTCGATGGCCGCGCTGAAGAAACCACAGGTTTGGCTGGGGTCAATCGGCATATTTTGTTATGTAGGCGCTGAGGTTGGAACTGCTTCTCAAATAAGTAGTTATATGACTAGTCTGCTCGATATAGCCAAGGATGAAGCTGTAAAGCTTACTGCTATTTATTGGGGCGGAAATATGATTGGCCGGTTTTTCGGGTCGGTCTTGCTCGGAACCTTGCCTAAAAATGCCAAGACTAAATATTCGCTCCTTATCTTAGCTTTTGCTTTTATTGTTGGATGGTTTATTTTCTCGGCTGGCGTGAGAGACGGCCAGTTTATATTTGAATCGAAGCCACTCTACGGATTTATTTTCTTCGGAATTGCTCTTGTTAATCTGCTCCTGATGGTCTTGGGAAAAGGTATGGCCAATATTTCGCTTGGGATATTTGGAGCCGCCAATATGCTATTGGTACTTTGCGGGTTTTTGCTGCCGCCTCAATTAGGAATGTGGTGCCTGCTTTCAGTCGGATTTTTTAATTCGATCATGTTTCCAAGTATTTTCTCGCTTGGTGTAAGCGATCTCGATCCATCGGAAATGCCAATCGCTTCAGGCATAATCAATACCATGATTGTGGGTGGCTCTGTTGTACCGGTGGTTATGGGCGCCATTACCGATTCGGTAAGCTTAACCGCCGCTCTTGTTGTTCCGATAATTTGTTTCGGTTATATTACTTTTTTTGCTTTTAAAGGAAGTAAAATACGATAAACAGCTTACCTTCGTTCGTCAAAAATAAACTGGATATTGAGTGATGAATAACCTCACTGGTTTGCAGTTACGAAAAAACCGATAACAATTTAAAATTCAAAGATGAAGAAAGTAGCAATTGGCGTCGATATTGGCGGCACGAATACAGCAATTGGAGTTGTTGATGATTTAGGGAATGTGATGGTAAAAGACAATATTCCCACACCTTCGCATGGCGATATTGATCGTTATGTTGATGATTTGTCAGCAGCCATACGTGGGTTGATTCATTCTGTAAAATTATTAAATGCTGATATCGAGATTCTTGGGGTTGGTATTGGGGCTCCGAGTGCAAATTACTATACTGGTTCAATAGAATATGCTGCCAACCTTTCGTTTAAAGGTATTGTTCCGTTGGTAAAATTATTGAAAGCAAAATTTCCTGAACTTAAAGCGATTGCTTTGACCAACGACGCCAATGCTGCTGCTATTGGCGAAATGATTTACGGTGGCGCCAAAGGGATGAAAAACTTTGTAATGTACACCCTTGGAACTGGTGTTGGAAGCGGAATTGTAGTGAATGGCGACCTGGTTTATGGCGCTGATGGCTTTGCCGGAGAATGTGGTCACACCATGCTGATTCCTGAAGGAAGAATGTGCGGTTGTGGAACTGCCGGTCATCTTGAAGCGTATTGCTCGGCCCCGGGAATGAAACGTACCGCCTTCGAATTGCTGGTAAAATACAATGCCAACGATAGTTTACTGGCCGACAAGTCGTTTAAGGAACTCGATTCGAAAGCTATTTTTGATGCAGCTGAACAAGGCGACAAAGTGGCGCTCGAGGTGTTCGAATTAACAGGTAAGTGGCTTGGAATGGGATTGGCCGACACCGTCCATTATTTAAGTCCTGAAGCGATTTTCCTGTTTGGCGGGCCCACAGCAGCCGGTGATTACATCTTCAAGCCAACCAAAGAAAGTATGGAGCATTACCTGCTTCCAATGTACCGGGATAAAGTTAAGATTTTGCCATCACAGCTTAAGCCCGGCGATGCGGCGATTGTTGGCGCCAGTGCATTGGCATATAAAGAGTTGGAAAAATAATTTTTCCCAAAATAACTAGAAACGGGAAGATGTCCTTCATTGGATGTCTTCCCGTTTTATTTAACTCACATTTTAATTGCGACGTGTTTAATTGTCTTTCGATTGTGCGTGTAGGTAATATGTACCAACCCGTCGGAAGTTTGTATAACAGCCGGATAGCTGAATTCCCCGGTTTGCTCATCTTCAAGCTTCAAAACATCTTTCCAGGTTTTTCCATCAATTGACACGGCAACATTTAGTTTTGCGCGACCATTCGACCATTCTTTACCCCTGATTGCCGGGTTGTAAATCAACACTTGCACTCCCGATTTAAGGGTAACAGCGTCAATGCCCGAATTTGGATTTAAAAGATCGATTTTAGATAGCGGAGTCCAGGTCTTTCCTTCATCGGTTGACCAGCTTTCCATAATCCGGTCCTGGTTGCTTCGAAGTAAAGCCTGAATTCTTCCGCCTGGATAGGTCAACAATGTTGGTTGGATAACTTTGGCCGGATTTTGAGGGTCAATGTCAATTTTTTCCCAGGTTTTGCCGTTGTCGTCAGAGCGTTCGATATGTGCATGCCATTCTTTGCTTTCGGTTTCAACGCTCGAAGGGCTTAAAATAACACCCGATGCCAGTTTAACCGGTTTATTCTTGATAGGCCCTAAGATTCCGTCAGGAAGGCGTTCGGGTTTCGACCATGTTTTTCCTTCGTCGGTCGAGTGAATAACCATTCCCCACCATTTCACGGGGTTCAGCCCTACTTTATAATACAGCGAAATTGTTTTTTCATCCGTGCGGAACAAAACCGGGTTCCAGCAGGCGTATCGTAATGTGTCGTTTTCAATTCCGTTGGCCACACTTACCGGGGCCGACCATTGTCCGTTTCTATTTTCCGAAGTCCATATTTCGACATCTTTGTTGTTTTCGTGCGTTCCGCCAAACCACGCGGCCAGAAGCGTTCCGCGTTGGGTTTCGACCAAAGTTGAAGCATGGCACTCTTTAAAAGGTGCTTTTTCAAAAATAAATTCCGTTTTATCGACTTTTACCGATTTAGGTCGTTTGGCTGCCTGCGCCGAGATGCTTAAAGCAAGTAGTAGAATTAAGATTGTTTTAGTCATATCTGTGTTTTTCCCAAATATAAGGCATTCTTTTACTCTTCTTCTTCAAGAATTTTTAGTTTTTGTAATGCTTTATTGATTTGTTCAGCTTCGAACCCACGGCTTAATGCAAATCGCATGAGTTTGTTTCTCCGGTCAAATTCATTTACCGATTTGATTGTTTTTGCCTTGTCTGTCAGTAATTTGAGTAGTTGGTCGGTATAGCCGTCGTCCTCAATTTCTTCCAGCGCCATCCGGATTATTTCAGAAGCAATTCTCTTATTTCGTAGCATAAATGTTATTTTTTGCTTCCCCCATTTGTTAAAGCGCGATTTGTCTTTCGCATAAGCGCGAGCAAAACGTTCGTCGTCGATGTATTTTTCGGCGGTTAGTTTTTCTATCACAACATCAATGTCGGTAGAAGCAAGTCCCCAGCCTTTTAGTTTCTCCTGAATGTCGAAAGAGCAATGCTCTGATTTACTGCACAAAAATGCAGCTTTATCGTAGGCTATACTTTGATCGTGAGTGAGTTGCATAACTATTTTTGATGAAAATGTATAATCTGATTAAGAATTGCTAAATTTAAACTGTTGACAATATTAAATCAATTTTAACCGAGAACTATTAAAATTAATTTATTCGACTTTAAAACAAAAATGTTCTATAAAATTAATTTCTTTGCACCTGAAATTGATAAGTCATGAAACGAAATTCAAGATTAATCCTACTATCAGCCTTGGCCTGTCTTAATTCCGGCGCTTTTGCCCAGAACAAAATTCCGCTAACTTTTACCGATGCTTACCAGCAAATGAATCAAAACAGTCATGTGCTGAAGCAGGCAAACTACGAGGTTCGCGAAAAAGAGGCCGACAAAAAAGCTGCTTTTGGACTTCGCACACCAAAGGTGTTTGTAACAGCTACTGCTGTGCAAATGGCCGATCCGCTTACGCTCGATCTTACTCCTGTGCGCGATGCAATCACTCCACTTTACGAAACGCTGGGCAAATACGGCAATTTTTCGGGTGTTCCAAACCCCGATCCGGCAACCTCTGGAGTGATGCCCACTTTGCCCGATAATGTGAGTACCAAAGTGATTCGCGGTAAATTGCTCGAAGGCGAGGCTGCTATTAATGCAGCTGAATGGGATAAAATGATTCAGGAGAAGCAATTTGCTACTGTAAATGCCAATGTAGTTTGGCCAATTTATACTGGAGGGAAAATTAACGCTGCCAACAAAGCTGCTCAAATCAACGAGGAAGAAGCCGGGCTTAAAGCCAAACAAAAGGAAGGCGAATTATTGAGCGAACTGGCAACACGATATTATGGTTTGGTTTTGGCCGAACAGGCTTGCAAAGTGCGTGGTCAGGTGGCCGATGCCATGAAAAAGCACTTGTTTGATTCGCAAAAACTGAGTGAACAGGGACAAATAGCCAAAGTCGAATTTTTACATGCCCAGGTAGCCAGCTCTGATGCTGAGCGCGAATTGAAGAAAGCCAACCGCGAAGCATCGATTGTGGCACGCGCGCTTCTAAATACGCTTGCTGTTGAGGATACAACCGGAATTATGCCTGCCAGCAAGTTGTTTATCCTGAAAAATGTTGAAAATGAGGAGTTTTTTATCAATCTGGCTTTGCAGAATAATCCGCTTTTGCAACAGGTTGACTCAAAAAGAGAACTTGCGAACACAGGCGTTAAACTCGAGAAAAGTAATTATTTGCCGTCGATGGCGCTCACCGGAACTTATACTTTAGCACAAAAAGAGCTTTCGCCCTACGTTCCGCAATGGATGGTTGGTCTGGGACTGAACTGGTCGCTTTTTGAAGGAAATACAAGAAATAGGAAGCTTCAGTCTGCAAAATTTAAGGTTGATCAGGTTGACGAAGCCGGAATGAAAGCTGAAGAGGACATTAAAACCATTATCAGGAAGTTACACCAGCAACTGGCTATGGAAGTTGAGCAACTCGAAGATTTGGATAAAACCCTCGAATTTGCCCAAACCTATGTTGATAGCCGCGACAAAGCATTTCACGAAGGGTTATCAACTTCAACCGAACTGGTTGATGCCAACTTGCTGCTGGCCAAAGTGAAGATTGAGCGGTTGCAAGCCTTGTATAGCTACGATGTAACACTAGCCACCCTGCTTCAGGTTTGCGGTAGTCCCGATATGTTTATGCAGTATCAGGCTAGTTCACAAGCAATCACCGAATCATTTTAATAACAACAACCCGACAACAAATCCAACAACGATAACCGAATATTAAAAACACACAATACAATGAACAAGACAAGAAATTTTATTATCGGCCTGTTTTTCACTGCCCTGCTAATATTTCTTCTTTATACAACATGGCTGATTACCCGTCCGTTGCCATTGGAAATTCAGGGCGAAATTGAAGCGACACAATTCAGGGTAGCATCGAAAATTCCGGGTCGAATCGACAGCATTGCCGTGAAAAAAGGACAGCAGGTGCGCAAAGGCGATTTCCTGTTTTCGATCAGCAGTCCCGAAATTGATGCTAAACTGATGCAGGTTACCGCTTTGCGCAATGCCGCACAGGCTCAAAGCCTGAAAGCTCAGAATGGCGCCCAGGCTGAGGATATTGCAGCCGCTTACAACCTGTATGTGAAAGCCGAAGCAGCTGCCCGCCTGTATGAAAAAACATACGAACGGGTTCAAAACCTGTTTAAAGACGGCGTGGTTTCGGAGCAAAAGCGCGATGAAGCCGAAACACAGGCGAAAGCTGGCCGCGAAACCGCCAATGCTGCCAAATCGCAATGGGAAAAAGCCGTGAAAGGTGCCCGGTTCGAGGACAAACGTGCCGCCCAGGAATTGGTAAATCAGGCAGAGGGCGGAATTAAAGAGGTGGAAGCTTACCTGGCCGAAACGCAGGTGAAAGCCCAGAGTGCGGGTGAGGTTGCCAACATCATTTCAGAAAAAGGCGAACTGGTGCCAACCGGCTACCCGGTCATTACGCTGGTTGACTTGAACGATAGTTGGGCAACCTTGTACATTCGCGAGGATTTGATGGCCGATGTGCGTATGGGCAGCGAAATAAAAGCAACCATTCCGGCACTTGGCAATAAGAGCGTCTCCTTGAAAGTGAATTACATCAGTCCGCTGGCCGATTTTGCTACCTGGACATCAACCAAAAGCTCGGGCGGTTTCGACATGAAATCGTTCGAAATACATGCCGTTCCGGCCGCTCCGCTCGAAGGACTTCGTCCCGGGATGAGCGTTTTGGTGAACTGGAAACAATTCAAAAAATAGGAAAAAGGAAAAGTCATCAGAAAAAAGCCTTTTTTAATGACTAATGCCGAATGACTAATTTCCAGTTATGACAAAGCATAAAAAACATACCATCAGGGAATACGAGCAGACGTTTCTGCGGAAGAATCCGTTCTTCAGGGTTGTTCTGCGCGAAATCGACCGCATGTCGGGTTCGACGATTTACGTGTTTACCACCCTGATTGGTCCGCTCATTTCGTTTGTTATCCTGCTGTCGATCTTTTCAGCAGGGGTGCCGCGCGACATTCCGGTGGGGGTTGTGGATATGGACGACACCAACCTTTCGCGCAAAATTTCGATGTGGATTGGCGCCACGCAGGAAGCCGAAGTTACGATGCGCCTGCCCAATCAGGAAGAGGCTTACAGGCAAATGGCCGATGGAAAAATCGATGCTGTGATTATCATTCCTGAAAATACCGAGAAAAACATTTTGAAAGGCGTGGGACAACCGGTTTCGGTATTCATCAATAACACCAATTTGCTGAAAGGAGGCTATTTGCAAAAGGGAATTTACAAGGCGCTGGCAACCCTTTCAGGAGGGATAAAATTGCAATTTGCCATGAAAACTGGCTTGCCCGAGAAACAAGCCCGGGCAAAAATACTTCCGGTGAGTTTGCAGCAACACGTACTTTTCAATCCCTTCGGAAATTACTCGTATTTTCTGCTCAGCGCACTACTGCCGTTAATGATCGTCGTTTTTACGCTGCTGTCGGCTGTTTTTGCACTGGGAACCGAGGTGCGGGAAGGAACAGGGCCCGAATGGCTCGAACACGCCAACGGCAGCCTGATTGTAGGTTTGGCCGGAAAGCTTTTACCTTATACCGTATTGCTTTCAGTAGTTACCCTGGTAATGAACGTGGTGCTGTTTGTGCAGATGGCGACTCCGCTCCGGGGCAACTTTGCCTTTATCGTGATGGGCGAATTGGGCATGATTATCACTTACCAGTTGCTCGCTGTCTTGCTGGTGGCTCTGACGGCAAATTTGCGGCTGGCCTTGTCGCTGGCCAGTGCCTATTCCATGATGGCGCTCACATTTTCGGGCTTAACATTTCCGCAGTTTGCCATGCCTTTGGTGGCCAAAATATTTTCGTATCTGTTTCCTTTTACCCAATGGGTGAAAATCTTTATATCGCAGGCCATTCGCGGCGAAGATGCCGTTCATGCTATCGTCCCGATGTCGATTTACGTCCTGTTTATTTTGTTATCGGTTTGTTTTTTGCCTCGTTTGAAACGGGTTTTGCGGGAAGAGCGGTTCTGGGGAAAAATATAAAGGAAGCTCCACTAAGTCTCCCCCAGGGGAGACTTTGGGTAAGTGAAAGTTCAGAAAGTTAGGACATAAATTAGTAAAAAATGTCAAAAAAAAATTCATCACATACGTCTTCTCAAAACCCTGTCTTTGGGAGGGTGGCGAAGGGAGGCTTTTCATTTCCCCCTCTTGTGGAGGGGGTTAGGGGGAGGCTTCGTGGTATTTTGGGAGGCTTTTTAAAAGGACTTGAGATGACAGGTGACTTTTTTCGGAATGAATTCAACAACATTCGAAAAGACAGCGGTGCTTTGCTGATTTTGGTTGGTGCACTGGTTATTTACCCCATTGTTTATGCCATTGCTTATAAAAACGAGGTGGTTCGCGAACTGAAGACAACCGTTGTCGATCTCGACCGCACCAATACCAGCTATCAGTTAGTGAAAATGATGAAGGGAGCCGAGCAGATTGAAATTAACCGTGTAGCCATGAGCCTGGATGAGGCTAAAACCGACTTCTTCGATGGCAATTGCGGTGGGATTGTGGTTATTCCTGAAAACTTTGAAAAAGATATTCTGAACGGAAAGCAAACCAATGTGGCTGTTTTTGCCGATGGCAGTTATTTCCTGATTTACCGCCAAATGCTGAGCGGTGCAGTAAAATCGGTCGGTACATTCTCGGCTGGCGTCGAAATTAAAAAGCTGATGATGGAGGGTAAAAGTTACGATCAGGCTTTCGTTCAGCGCGATCCGTTGCAATCTGATATTCACTTCTGGTTCAATTCGTCGTCGGGCTACGGTTCGTCGATGATGCCCGGAATTATCATCATTATTTTACAGCAAACCCTGCTCATTGGCATCGGCATGGTGGGCGGAACTTCCAAAGAAAGCAAACAGGATAATTTTATGGTTCCGGTGGCGCTGAAACCGGGTGGTGTTTTGCCCATTTTATTTGGAAAGACACTGGCTTATCTCACCATTTATGCGATCAACTGCATTTTTACGATGGTATGGATACACTCGTGGTTTAATTACCCGAACAGGGGAAGCTATTTCGAAGTTTTGATGCTGACGCTGCCCTTCCTGCTGGCCATTATTTTCATGGGAATTACCTTGTCGGTGCTGTTCCGGCGGCGCGAGTCGTCCATCCTGTTTATGGTTTTTCTTTCGCCCATTGTTATTTTCCTAAGCGGACTGTCGTGGCCTACATTGTCGATTCCACCGGTTGTTTACAGTCTGGCCCATCTTTTCCCGGCCACGATTATGGTTCCTGCCTATTTGCGTGTCAGAAGCGTTGGTGCAGGCATGTCCGACATTCGTGTGGAATACCTGCAATTGATTGGTTTGATGGCGTTTTATTTCTGCACCGCAGTGGCGGCATTGTATATCTCGGCAAGGAGAAATACCCGGAAATCAGTTAGCTAAGCCTGTTTAGCAGATGGCAAAGGATAGAGCTTTGCATGAAGCGAGTCTGTTTGATTAAGGAGATATCCTTTGCCGTCCCATTTATGGGACGGACAGAATGGCTGAGGAATTTGGGCTTTAGCCCTTGATTTGGTCAAATCCGTATTTCTTCATAAATAGCTCTACTTCTTCTTCCCAACTTATTTTCTTGTGGTGTTCATCTTGATTTCTAATGTAATCTCTGACTCGCTCAACCTGAGACTGTCCGATTGAAACTGCAAAATAATCGTCTTGCCACGAAAAATGATACGGAAGTACTTTCTGGTTGTTAATCCAGAATGAGCTTTCGCCTTTTAGATACTGCATGATGGTTGCCAGGTTTTGCTGTTTTCCAAGGTTTATCAGGGCATGAACATGATTTTCGTGGGCATTGATGTAATCCAGAATAATATTCTTCTCATCAGCATTTTGCCTGAAATGCTTCAAAACTTCAGGCAGAAAAGAATGAGGTATGATGTTCGCTCTGTTTTTAGTACTCCAAACACAATGCAGCCAAATTTTGACATAGGACATGATTTGTGATTTTTGTGTTGATGAAAAATGAGCTTATTAATCAGGGCTAAAGCCCAAATTTATTTATCTTTTCATACCGTCAGCTAAAGCAGACGGCAAAGAATAATTCCTGATCTGATGTTACAACTGTTTAGAGCGCTATCCTTTGCCATTGGCTTTAACCAACGGATATAATGGTATCAATATCTATACAAAATCCTCTTCCACAACGGGTTTAAAGAAAGCTTCAATTTCCTGAAGAGTGGTTTCGGTTTTGTGTACGTCGCGTACAATTTTGCCTTTTTCGAGGATAATCAGTCGGGTGGAAACATCGGCAATGTTTTCGAGCGTATGGTCCGAAATCAGGAAAGTTGTTCCGTTTTCCTGCGCAAACTCTTTAATCAAACGTCTCAGCTTGAATTGTGAGCTGGGGTCGAGGTTGGCAAAAGGCTCGTCCAAAATTACAATTTCGGGTTTGCCCATTAGCGCAGCCACGATGCCCACTTTCTTTTGGTTCCCTTTCGAAAAGTCGCGGACAAACTTCTTTTTGCCCAGGATTTCGCCGTTAAAAAAATCAGCAAATCTACCGAGGAAAGCCGCTGTTTCGCTCTTGCTCATTCGTCGTAATCCGGCAATAAAAGCGAAATATTCTTCGGCGGTGAGGTAGCCAATCAGGAACGACTCGTCGATAAACGCCCCGGTAAAGTCTTTCCAGTCTTCCGATTCTCGAACATTGATGCCTTTACTCAAAACCTGTCCTTTGCTGGCGGTTATCAGGTCGAGCACAATGTTGAACATGGTGGTTTTTCCGGCGCCGTTGTTACCAACCAGTCCGAAGATTTCTCCTTTTTCGATGGTCAGTTCAGAAATGTTTAAAACTATTTCTTTGTTGTATGCTTTGATGAGGTCGGTAATCTGTATCATGGTTACGAGTTTTTGTAGTTTCTGATTAATTGGTGTTTTTGTTTGCGGTATTGTTTCGAAAAGAAGTCGATGATGATTGGGTTCAGCAAAATACCAATCAGGCCAATCACTCCAAGCCCAATGTACCCGCCAATGGATCCAAAGGCCAGGCTTATCAAATAGAATAGTCCGATTGGGCCAAGCATCATGGGTAAACCGGCAATCCACTGAGACGCGCCAACGCCCTGGTAATTCATCACCGACGACTGGTTGAGGTCGAGCCTTTTTTTGCTATAAAGGCCAATAAAAAACATGATCGGTATATTCACACCCAGGTTGTAAAGCAAAATTGCCAGGTGAGTGTATATGACTTTAGGATAAAGTAAGGCGTAAGGCAAAGTCAGGAAATAGCAGATGACTGAAACCACGGTTACCAGCATGTAAAACGAACGGAGAAACTGCTTCATCGTCAACCGCTGGCACATGAGCATTGAGAAGTAGTTGCTGTGCCAGGCCGGAAAAAACTGCCCGTAAGAAACCGAAAACATGCCTACTAAAATGATTCCGCCCAAAATAAAAATGAATTCAGGTGGTGGTTGTCCGTGTTGATCTTTGTACACCAAAAGTCCGTACGAAAGCATAATAACTGTCATCATGGCAACCGAGCGCGGTCGTTTGTTTCGCCAAATCAGCTTCAGTTCGAGTGCAATAAAACGGCCGGTTTCGCCCATTCGGTCGAGCCATGAGTAGTCGCGTATTTTCTCTTCTTTTTTCTTCGAACCCAGCGTATTGATAAACATCCGGCTCAATAAAAAGCGGATATTCAGGAAATAGAAGGCCACAGGCAATATAAGCGATGCAATAAACAAAATCGGATTGGCAAGGATCAGATCGAGTAACTTTCCCATTCCTCCTGAAAGGTCAACTATTCCGTAGTAGTTAATGGCGAACAATCCTGCCAGTGCTGCGAGCAAAATAAAAAAGCCATATTCGGCTTCGTTGAAACGCCATTTCAGGTATATGCCTAAAAAGTGGCTGCTCAAAACAAGTGTTACCATCGACAGAAACCAGGCTGTCGCTTCAAAAGCTCCGGTTGCCGGGATAACGAGTTTGAGGAAACTTGGTACAAAAAGGAAAAATGGCAAGAGGTTGAATAAACTTAACAGCGAACGAACCATCAGGTAATTGGCGATGGTTTTTCGCCGGATATTCATCAGCAAAAGAGGCTTGAAACTTACCGTCGGTAGCTTTTGCATCAGTTGCCTGACAATTAAATCGATGCCAAGGTACGCCAGCACAAGGCTGTTGAACTTGCTCACCGGATCGTCGTTGGCAAATTTTTCAGACAAAATTTTAGGAATAAAAATACCGATAAACAGGAAGTTGGCCGCAAAATACAAGGCCAGCAATCCAAGGCCGATGCTGGTGGCCAGGCTTTTGCCCCAGTAAGCCGACCGTACTGTTTCGCGCCAGGCCATTTTAAAAAGGGTTTGATTCATAAGGGGTTGATTTTAGTGTTTTAGTAAATTAGTTTCTTCTGTTTATGTTTTATTACATTTATGTTTTAACAAATTGAGGGTACTCGCGAATAAAATCGGCTTTGATGCGCTGAGGGATATATATACAGATGGCAACTGTCATAATACCAAATAAAGTCATCAGGAAAGCCGAGATTAGGCTCACATTAATGTAATCAGAAAAAGGATGATCTAGGTTGAAATGATTAATTTTGAAGAATATTGGGATAATATTGAAACAGCTAATGTTAATACTAATTGCTGTTTTCTTTATTCTTTTCGAATGTTCAACTAATAAAAACGACTTACCTTCTTCTATTTCTATTTGAGCTTTCTTCGGATATAGAAATATCAGATAAAGGGCTAAAGCAAGAACAAACAAGCTTTGTACAATATAGAGCACATCAAAGTTGTTGTTCGAATATTTCAGCACAAAATATAGCAGATAGGTAATTGTCGATGTTAAAATGATCTTGGGCAGTTTAAAAAACTCGGCAATGTGCTTTAATTGCAACCGGTCGTATTTTCTTCGAAGTTCTTTTTCTTTCGACTCAGTAATAATCTCAAACCCATTTTCTCCACTAAATTTTTTCCCAAATATACTGGGAAGTATTGTGTTTCCTGAAGAATAAATCCACGGCTCGATGTTAAATTGTTCTCCAACCTGAAAAGCAGCTTCTTCGAATTGCAACTGAGGATTGGTTTCCCAAAGTGCTTCAATCGACGTGGCCATGTGATCAACCAACTCTATTTGAACATCATAGTAGTGTACATTGTGAAATTCGCAAAGTTCAAATAGCTTATCAATTTCTTCCTGAGAAAGTTTTCGTGCTTCCATACATTCAGGCTTTTACAAATTGAGGGTATTCACGAATAAAATCGGCTTTGATGCGCTGAGGGATATATATCCAACTTTCCCAAACAACCAGCAAAGTAAGTACATAAAAGAACGAGAGAACCAAATATGTCAGGTTGCCTAAAGGTATTTGATACCCTATGATACTCGGGAATGAGGTAACGAACAAAACAACATCGAATGGCAGAAATATGGAACCAATCATTGAAACAGCCATTGTGTTTGAATAGTCCAGTAGTAGAAACGACTTTTTCTGAGTTAAGTCAATTCTTATTTTTCTTCTGTAATTAGCTGTATAATAAATGACTAACGCAACAAACGAAAAGGCCAAGAAGATCACATTAAGCATCGCTAAATTACTTGTTGACTTGAATGTGAAGAATAACGTAGCAATGAGAACTGTAGTGACAATAATCTTTGGTAAGTGATAAAATTCAATTAAGTATGTCCAGATCAGTCGATCGTATTTTTTTCGCAATTCTCTTTTCTTAGCTTTTTCTACATTTAAAAATCCGTTTACCCCAAACGACAAATAAATCTTTGTCAAAGCATCCTGAAAAGGAATTTCCGGGTGGGTTTTCCATATTTCTTCAATGCTGGTTGCCAGGTGGTCAACCAGTTCAAGTTGAACATCGTAATATTTTATTTTTCGCTTGCGGCAAAAGATGAATAAGCCGTCAATTTCGTTAGCGGTGAGTTTTCGTGCTTCCATACTTTCAGGCTTTTACAAATTGAGGGTATTCACGAATAAAATCGGCTTTGATGCGCTGGGGAATATAATATCCGGTGGCAATAAAAAAGACAACTGACATTACAATTAGAAATGCAACAAAGATTTTGAAGGCTGGATTTTCGATAAATGTGAAATGAAAATCTCTATGAAGAAATATTAAAACCAGCATCATTGTAGAAGGTAACCGCCCTACTTGCCTAAAGTGATTGACCCTTGATTTCATTTGCTTAAGTAAAAGAAATTCTTTGCTATCTTTAAGCTTAATGTTAAATATCTGAGGGTAAACGATAAATGAAAAAAGTATAACGAGTGCGTAATCAGCAGCAACGAACCATGTAGCTAATCTGAAATAATTGAAGGATAAGGAAAAAAATTGAAAAATCACAAATGTGGCAAATGCAGTTGCTAAAATTTTGGGCCACCTGAAAAAATTAATCAGATATTTATGCTCAATTTTCAAATATTTCTTCTGAAGTGCTGCTTCTTTTTCTGCTTGAATTAACTCAAAATCAATGTTCTTTAGTTGTTTATACTCTTCAGCGAAAGCTTCTGCAAATGTTGCATAGGGATTTCTTTCCCAGTTTCTTTCCACAGCCGAGGCGAAATGATCGACCATTTCTACCTGAACGTCATAGTATATGACTCCATTTTGCTCAATAATTCTGAACAGGTAATCAATATTCTCTGGAGTGAGTTTTCTTGTTGTCATGCCAAATCAATTTTGGGGTTCAGCAAAACCTGCATTTGGCGGATAAATAGTTCCATTTCGGCCATGCGGTCAACCACTTCGCGTTTTCCGGTTGGGGTTATCGAGTAATATTTGCGCATCCGGTTGCCGGTCATTTCAATTTCAACCGTTAGCAAGCCATCGGCTTCGAGCTTATGCAACGCGGGGTACAGCGCACCTTCGGTAATCACAAATTCACCTTCCGACAAAGCTTTCACTTCCTGTGTAATCTGGTAGCCATACATTCGCCCTTTCTCACCCAACAACTTCAAAATAATCGTCGCTAAACTTCCTTTATACAATTGATTGCTTCCCATTGCTCATAAATTTCGTCAAAAATACATAAATTTCTTATGTATTTACGTCTTAGGCATACTTTTTTTTTATTCCAGTCTGTCTGTCAGCGTACAGGTTTTCTTGAACACCTTTTGATGTCCTTCTGAATCGAACAACTCGACCAATACGATGTAAACGCCAATGCTTTGCTTTTGCCCTGCCTGGTTTTTGCCATCCCAGGTCCAGCTCCCGTCCTGTGCGAGCGACTGGTTTTTGATGAGGTGCGTGATCAACCGGCCAACCGCATCGAAGATGCGCACATTGGCAATATAGCCGGGTTTGTCGAGCCGAAAACGGATACTAAGTTCGTCGTTGTAACCGTCGCCATTGGGCGAGAATGCCTCTGGTTCGCAGGTGATTTCACTTTTTGCTAAGGCTTCGTTGCGGGTTTGCGAATTGGGCAATCCGGGCGTGGCAAAACCTGCCGATTCGGCTGCCGATTGCCAGTTGGTGGCGTCGGCAGTGGGTTTTTCGAGCGAGATGCGTTCGAGCGAAACACCTTCTTCGTCGGCCAGAAATGCAGAGTGCATTTTTGCTGAATAGCTGAATTCGTCGATCACTTCCTGCGATGTGTTGAGCAAAACCACTGTTCCGGCATCGTCAGAAAAACTGGGAAAAGAACTCATAGCCACAAAGCTTTCTGCTCGATTATTTGGGTATTGCGTCATCACGGCCGCCGGATCTTTGGTGCAAACGAGGTATTCTCCGGGTTGAAGCACTCTTTTACCCGACGACACCGTATAAACTTGCTTCAGTTCGCCAAGATCAGTGCGTGTGGCCAGCTTGAGCTGGTTCAGCGCTACCGGAACGTCGGAAGCATTCACCAATTCTACAAAATCGCTTCCTGTGGGCAAGGGATTAAAAAGTACTTCGTTGATCAAAACCGATCCTTTTTCTGGCAACAAGGCGTATGAAAGTGAAAGTACATCGGGTTGCATGTCTTTACCGGAAAGATCAGCAATCCCGGAGACCTTCAGGCTAAGTTCGGAGCCTGCGGTTTTCCCGAAAGTGACTTCAACCGAGCGATTGTCGTTGCTTGTGACTTTTGCACCGGTAATTGGAATGGTCTGGCCATTTTCGTCAGTCAGGCTGAATTTGGAAGTGCGAATGGACGCCGCTGCAACCGGGTTATTGAAGGTCAACCGAATGGTATGCGAGTCGATCAACGTTAGTTTTTCGACGAACAATTGCGCAGGACGTTTGGTCATCCGCAAATCGTCGAACCAAAGTTGTCCGGTGCGGGCGGCCGTGAAATTGAAGAGCAGCCCAATGTTGGTTAAACTGAAAGTTGTTGCATCGGCTCCCGAAAACAGCTTGCTTTTTGATTCGCCCGCCTTTTGATATTGCAGCGACCAAACTCCTTTTGCCGTGCGTTTTACGTCAATATTTGCCAGGGTTGAAGCGTTCCAATCTAAATCCGACTCAACAATCAGGCTGTCGATCTTACCTTTTTGGATGCGCCAAAGCTCAAGCAGGTCGTTGCTCCCAGAGATATTTACACCCACGGCAAAACCATTGATCAAGTCGGTTTTTGTGGTATCGGCGCTCAGGTAAAACCAAAATCGGTTTGATGACGACGGATCCCAATTCCCGTTTTTCAGGCTGAATTTCCATTCCAGATCAAGGTTTTTCGTATCAGCTTTTGCTTGGTGAAAAGTTGCGGAATTTCCGGCGGCTGCTTTGGCCGAATGCTTGAGCGAAAAAGCGCCTGAAATTGGCTCGGTGGCTGAAATTTCCCAATCGGCGGTTTGTTTCCAATCGAGAAATGTTCCGGCTTCAAAATTATCTTCCCAAACAATGGTATCATTTCCGGCGAAGCTTTCTATTTTTGCAGCATAGTTACCGCTTGATTTTATCTCAGAAAAGGCACTTGTGCTTACAATTGTTAAAAAATAGACAAGTGTATTTGAAAAAATAAAAATAAATCTGGTCATTTTTTGAAAAATTAAAAGTAAACACTTATTTTTGAACCCGAAATCAATCTTGAACAAGGTAAATTCCGATTCAATTTAACAAAAATTGATTAAATTACCAAATCCGGTTGGTGTACAGAAAATTAGATAACGAATAAATCGAATAAAAATGAAAGTCGCAGTAGTTGGTGCAAGTGGTGCGGTTGGCCAGGAATTTTTGAAGGTTTTGGCTGAAAGAAATTTTCCGCTCGATGAACTGGTTTTATTTGGATCGGCACGTTCGGCCGGAACCGAGTACGAATTTAAAGGACAAAAACTGGTTGTGAAAGAACTGAAGCATAACGACGATTTTAAAGGTATTGACATTGCTTTGACTTCGGCTGGCGCTTCCATTTCGAAAGAGTACGCCGAAACCATCACAAAATACGGGGCAATCATGATTGACAATTCGAGCGCTTTCCGCTATGAAGCCGACATTCCGCTGGTTGTGCCCGAAGTAAACCCTGAAGATGCGCTGATCCGTCCGCGCGGCATTATTGCCAACCCGAACTGTTCGACCATCCAGATGGTTGTTGCCTTGAAGCCGATCAACGACTTGTCGAAGATTGTGCGTGTGCATGTAGCTACTTACCAAGCTGCAAGCGGTGCCGGTGCACAAGGAATTGCCGAGTTGGAAACCCAGATTCAGCAGGTGGCTAAAGGCGAAGAGCCAACTATTAAGAAGTTTCAGTACCAATTGGCGATGAATATCATCCCGCAGATCGACGTTTTCCTCGATAACGATTACACCAAAGAGGAAATGAAAATGAACTGGGAAACCAAAAAAATTATGCACACCGATGCCGAAGTAAGCGCAACCTGTATCCGCGTTCCGGTGGCTCGTGCGCATTCCGAAGCGGTTTGGGTTGAAACCGAAAATGCTTTGGATATTGACGTGGTAAAAGCCGCTATGGAAAGCTTTGAAGGCTTGACTGTTCTGGATAATCCGGCTGAAAAACAATACCCAATGCCACTGTTTATTTCAGGAAAAGACGATGTGTATGTTGGCCGAATCCGCAAAGATGTAGCCAATCTTAACGGTCTGACCTTCTGGTGCGTGGGAGACCAAATCAAGAAGGGAGCTGCATTGAACGCTGTTCAGATTGCAGAGTGGCTGATTGAAAAAGGCGAAGTAAAATAGAAAGTTGAAATTGGTCATTCGTTATTGGGAAAGGGTCATTGGAAATTTTTCATTTCCCGAATGACAGATGACTATTTTCAAATGACTTTTTTCAGATTTAAGAAATATAAAACCCTCAAAAGGCACTGTTAACCATGCTTTTTGAGGGTTTTTCTTTATTTTATCCAAACATTAATTTCAGGAAGCGAAAACTGTCAGGAACTTAGCGCACCGATATATTTTTTATATTTGAAGTGAATTTTTCGTAACACTTAAAAAAACAAATATGCAAACTATTGAAACCTACGATTTCGCTGGCAAGAAAGCACTTATCCGTGTTGATTTCAATGTGCCACTCGATGAAAATTTTGTGATTACTGACGATACCCGTATGCGTGCCGCTGTGGATACCATCAACAAAGTGATCGAAAAAGGTGGTTCGCCCATTATTATGTCGCACTTCGGTCGCCCAAAAGATGGACCAAACCCAAAATATTCCATGTGCCACCTCGTTGGTCATTTAAGCGAATTGCTTGGCCGCGAAGTAAAAATGGCTCCTGATTGCGTTGGTGCTGAAGTTCAGGCCATGGCTAAAGCGTTGAAACCGGGCGAAGTGCTGTTGCTCGAAAATCTGCGTTTCCATAAAGAAGAAGAAAAAGGTGATGAAGGTTTTGCTAAAGAACTGGCTGCCAATGGTGATTGCTGGATCAACGACGCATTCGGAACAGCTCACCGCGCCCACGCTTCAACTGCTGTGATGGCTAAATTCTTCCCGAACGACAAGATGTTTGGTTACCTGATTGAAAGCGAAGTAGCCAGTTTGGATAAAGTGTTGAAAAACCCGCAGCGTCCGCTAACAGCTATCATGGGTGGTGCTAAAGTTTCGTCTAAAATTACGATCATCGAAAACTTGCTTGATAAAGTTGATAACTTGATCCTCGGCGGTGGTATGACTTATACCTTCGTGAAAGCGCATGGCGGCGAAGTTGGTACTTCTATCTGCGAACCCGATTTTCTTGAAACAGCTTTGGCTATTGAGAAAAAAGCCGCTGAAAAGGGCGTAAAAATTTACATGGCTTCTGATGTGGTAGCAGCCGATGCTTTTGCAGCCGACGCCAATACTCAGGTTGTTGAAGCCAATGCTATTCCTGAAGGTTGGATGGGATTGGATGCTGGTCCAAAAAGCATCGAGATGTTTAAAGATGTAATTGAAAACTCAGGAACAATTCTTTGGAATGGCCCGGTTGGCGTTTTCGAAATGGAGAAATTCGCTGTTGGATCAAAAGCTGTTGGTGAAGCTATTGTAAAAGCAACTGCAAAAGGCGCTTTCTCATTAGTTGGCGGTGGCGACTCGGTATCGTGCGTGAACCAATTCGGTTTCTCTGAAGGTGTTTCATACATCTCAACGGCCGGTGGCGCTTTGCTCGAATATCTCGAAGGACAAGTTCTTCCGGGAGTTGCAGCGGTTCGTGGCGAATAAGAAAAACGTATTCTTATATACCGAAAGAGGCTGTCCAAAAAGTAAAAATTGGACAGCCTTTGTTTTGTTGTCCCTGAAAGATTTAGTATCTTAAAGGTCTCTATGACAACAAGATCAAACATACGATTTAAAAGTATTACTTCGCAGCAGTCAGTACTTTTTCCTGTAAATTTAAGTGATAAAATTGCGTTGAACCATCCTGTTCGGCTTGTCAACCAGATTGTTGACCAGTTAAATATCGACGATATTTTATCGACCTATAAAGGAGGAGGAACCAGTTCGTTCCATCCCCGTGTGATGATTAAGATTCTGTTCTACAGCTATCTGAACAACATTTACTCTTGTCGGCGGATTGCCCGACAATTGGAAGAAAACATCCATTACATGTGGCTTTCGGGTGAAGCCTTGCCCAACTTTCGCACGATCAACCATTTTCGGAGCCAAAAACTCAAAGGCAAGCTTCAGGATCTGTTTGCCCAGTTGGTCAGGCTGATGGCTGAAATGGGTTATGTCAGTTTGGATGTTCAATACATTGACGGGACCAAAATAGAGGCAGCCCCGAACCGTTACACTTTTGTATGGCGCAAATCGGTGGAAAAGAACAAGGAAAAACTTGAAAACAAGATCGACAGTGTTTTGAAAGAAATTGAATCAACCATCCAATCAGACCAATCAGATCAGGCAGAAGACCATTTGCCCGAAAAAATTGATTCTGTTTTGCTTCAGGAAAAGATTGAAAAGCTGAACGATCGTTTATCCGGGCTGAACAAGAACCAGCAAAAGCAGGTAAAGGAGCTACAGGAAGATGCCTTGCCACGTCTTCAGAAGTATGAAGAGCAACTCGATGTTCTGGGTGAGAGAAACAGCTACTCGAAAACCGATACTGATGCCACGTTCATGCGCATGAAAGAAGACCACATGAAAAACGGGCAGCTAAAGCCCGCTTACAATGTGCAGATCAGCACAGAAAACCAGGTTATCACCCATTACTCGGTCCACCAACGCCCGGGCGACACGGCAACACTGATCCCTCACCTGGAGCAGTTTGAGTTACACTACGGAAAACAATCATCCAAAGTAGTAGCCGATTCAGGCTATGGGAGCGAACAAAACTACCAGCAACTGGAAAATAAAGGGATTGAAGCATTTGTCAAATACAATTACTTCCATAAAGAACAAAAAAGGAACTACCGGAAAGACCCCTTCCTGGTAGCCAACCTATACTACAACCGGGAGAACGATTTTTATGTATGCCCGATGGGGCAACACATGGATAAACACTATACCAGTAACCGAAAGACAGAACTAGGATTTGACTACCAGGTGAGCATTTACCAGGCACAGAACTGTAATGGGTGCCCGCTTAGGGGGATGTGCCATCAGGCCAAAGCAAACCGGAGCATTGAAGTGAACCACAATCTAAACCGCCTCAGAACTATTGCCAAGGAGAAACTTTTAAGTGAAGAAGGATTATACCACCGAAGTCGAAGGCCGATAGAACCGGAAGCCGTATTTGGGCAGACAAAATCGAACAACCGCTTCAACCGGTTCTCACTCAGGGGAATTGAAAAGGTAATGATCGAGTTTGGGCTGATTGCCATATCCCACAACCTGCGCAAAATAGCCATGAGTATGTCTATTCGGGAAGGAAAAGCTGTGTTTTATTGGGTTTTTGCCATTTTTGAGTATCCAAAAACAAAAAACAGGGCGATCTCGATTCTGAAAACATTAAAAATACCAATACCTAAAATCGCCGCATAAAAATAGAGGCCATCCTTTTGGGACAGCCTCTTTTCTTTTTGTAATGAAATTTGAACCACATAGACACATAGAAAACATAGATTTAAAATTGAGTTTTCTCAATGTACCCCAATGGTCTATGAGGCTGAATGATAGATAATATATTCAATTAATAATTAAAATTACCACTTTACCTTTAGGGAAAATCGCTTTAACCCGAATTCAAACAATCTATTGTGCCCTATGAGTCTATGTGGTTCAAAAAAATCTACCATGAAAAAATCACAATTAGCTATCGAAAACTTTAAAACCCTGAATTGTGCCCAATCCGTGTTGTTGAGCCATGCCGAAGAACTGAATCTCGACCGAACTACTGCACTCCGCATGGCTCTTGGCTTTGGCGGCGGAATGGCAATGGGCGAAACCTGCGGCGCTGTTACCGGCGCGTACATGGTCTTGGGCCTGAAAGCCAATTTCAAAGAGAAATCCATTCCTGAAATTAAAGCGGATACCAAAGCTGCGGTGAGAAGATTTAACGAGCTGTTTATTGCCAAACACGGCTCGCTGCAATGCAAAAAGCTGTTGGGCGTGGATCTTTCTACTTCTGAAGGTTCAGCGGAAGCCAATGCCAAAGGATTGTTCGATTCGGTTTGTGCACCGCTGGTTGCATCGGCTGCCGAAATTCTGGAGAACGAGTTTTAAAACCGGATTCGAAAAAGAGTCTTTGGTTCGCAATGCTTGTTTGCGGCGAATTTCAATTCGTCGGTTTGGGATAGGTATGCAAAATTTCTAAATTTCGGGACTGGAATTTTAACGATGACCAACAATGGGCAAAACCGGCACTGATTGCAAAACTTTTGGGTTCAGCAGGCGAAAATATGGCAGCGAACTGCTGATCGACCTGATCAGGCTCGAATCGCTTGAAAAGTATAACCGGAAAACGCCCCGGCATTTTCTTTCGTTTTACGACATCACCCTAATTCAGGAAGGAGCCGGGAAATTTGCCCTCGACGACATTGATTTTCCGGTTGAAACCAATCAATTGTATTTCACGGCCCCGGCGCAGGTGCGCGAATGGAAAGTAGCCGAAAGTCCGCGTGGGCTGGTGCTTATTTTCGAGGAGGAATTCCTGTGCAGTTTCTTTAGCGATCCTCTGTTTGTCAGGAATTTGTCGTTTTTCAGGAACAAACTTGCTCCGCCACAATTAAAACTTAGCGACGAACAAGGCCGGTATCTTACCAATTTGTTGTTGCAGATTGAGCGGGAAATTGAGGCCAGTAAAGAAACCCACTTGCTGCGCGCCCTGCTTTACCAGGCGTTGGCGTGGCTGAATAATGTGTATCGCTCGGCTTATCAACTTCCGCAAAAGCCACAAAACCCGAGGGTAACCCGTTTCTTTGAGCTGGTCGAAAATCATTATTGTGCCGAGCATGTTACTTCATTTTATGCCGAAGAGCTTTGCATTACATCGGGCTACCTGAATGAACTGGTGAAAAGCGAAACCGGCGTTTCTGCCAAGCAATACATTATAAACCGATTAATTACTGAAGCCCGGAAGTTACTTCAATTCAGTGAATTGCCTGTTGCCGAAATTGCCTGGAAGCTCGGTTTTGAAGATTCCTCCTATTTCGTTCGGCTGTTCCGCAACGAAACCGGCGTTTCGCCGCTCGCATTCCGAAAAAGCAAAATGTCTTAAAAAGTCCTGTTTCTTCCTTGTTTTCTGTTATACGGCTAATGGCATGGTGGCTAGTTTTGTATTGTAAATCAAATACAAAAGCCATGAAACAGTATTTAATATTTTTATGCTTAATTTATTCAACCATGACAAACGCTAAAGAAAAAAACTCGATTGATTCGAAGATTATTGAGCTTGAAAGAACGGCCCTTTTCCGCTGGATACAGGGTGATCCAACCGGATTTCTCGAAATTTCGGCTCCCGATGTGGTGTATTTTGATCCTTTTCAGGAAAGAAGGCTAAACGGACACGAGGAGCTGTCGAAATTGTACTTGTCGCTTAAGGGGCAAGTTTCTGCCAGCCAGTTCGAAATGCTCGATCCGGTTGTTCAGGCCACAAACCGAATGGCGGTGCTGACTTTTAACTTTAAATCCCGGGCTGGTGCTGAAGTACAGAAATGGAATTGTACCGAAGTTTACCGCCTCGAAGCCGACAGAACGTGGAAAATTTGCCAAACACACTGGTCATTTACAAAACCTGAATTAAAATGAACAATATTCTGAAAATAAGATGCTTAAGTCTTGGGCTGGCTTTTGCCGGAATATCAGGATCAACTTATGCACAGTTGCCTGCATTCGATTACTTTGGATTGAAGACGCCTGGCAATTCGATTGAACTTTTTGCCCCGCAAATGGTGTCGCTTGAGAATGTTAATGAAAAATCGCTGGCCATTTCACCTTTGGGCGACGAAGTTTTCTTTTCAGGAGGAGAAGAATGGCCGAAAACAAAAATTATGCACATCAAAAAAACGAATAATACATGGGGGAAACCGCATGTGTTCGATTTTTGTGCCGATTGTTTTGCTACAGAACCTGCTTTTTCTCCTGATGGAAAGTACTTGTTTTTTTCGTCGGGCAAGGGCGAAAAAAATCTGAAGAACTATTCGATCTGGCGAATGGAGCGGGTTGGAGATCGTTGGGGGAAAGCGCAAAAGATCATCGATATTCCTGGTGCTAATGTCTGGGAATTTCACCCATCGGTGGCAAAGAATGGCTCTGTTTATTTTTGTCGCTGGGATTCGGTCACCCAAACCGGGCGTATTTTTCGTTCTGCTTTTGTGAACGGAGCCTATTTAAATCCTGAAAAGATCGAACTCTCGTTTGGAGCAACCGGCAGCGATACCGATCCGTTTATCGATCCTGAGGAAAAATACCTCATCACTTCGTCGGTTGGGCAAAAAAGTAAGGGTGGTTACGATGTTTACATTTCGTACCGAAAGCCTGATGGGCTATGGGGACAACCAGAAAAAGCAGGAGAGAAAATAAACACTCCGGGCGATGAAAATTCGCTGGATGTTTCGCCTGACGGTCGGTTCGTGTTCATCTACAAGCGGGGCAATGTGTATTGGACGGCTACAAAGGGTTTAATTAACGGACTTTAGCAATTTGATGCGCAATTATGCACCTGTTTTCTGGTTATTTCCCGGACTTTTGCTATCGCTGTTCGGGAAATAACTCAATGCCCCCGACGGGCATTTCGATAATTGCTCTTTCAATTGTTCGGTAGTAGCGTTTTCAATGGTTATCCAGGGTTTGGCTTGCGGATTATATACTTGTGGCAACGATTTCACACACATTCCTGAATGGGTGCATTTCCCGGGCTCCCAAACGATGGTTATCTCGCCGTTGCTGTAGGTTTTAACTGTTCCGTTTGTCATTGTCTGTTTTATTTATCTTTAAATCAATGTGTTGTATTCGGGATGGCGATTAATGTACGCTGAAACGAACGGGCAAAGGGGCACCAATGTCAACCCTTTTTGCCGGATGTCGTCGAGTACTTGCCTGACCAAAGCCGAACCAATGCCTTTCCCCTCGAACTTGACAGGAACCTCGGTATGTGTTAAGAATATCTTTCCCTGAGCTTTGATATATTCAATTCGCGCCAAATCGCTGTCGATGTGAAACTCGTATTGCTTTTTTTCGGTGTTGTCAATTAATGAGTAATCCATTTCATTTTTTTGAGTAAAACATATAAGCCAGGGAAAAGTTGAAGAGAACTTTTCAGGAAAACTGATCATTGAAACGATTCTGAATTTCCAGGTAATTAGATTAAAAAAACGGACCAACATCAATGACATTGGCCCGTTTACCCTTAAATTAACCCTAAAAATCACTATGGTTTACGACAATTGATGCCATAACGGTATAACCGCAAATATTCTGTATCCATTCGTTTCGAGAAATCAGCAAAGTCTCTCTTTTCTTTTGGGCTCCAAACGACTTCGGCCAGGGCGCAAACTCGTGGGAAAACCATGTATTCGAGATATTTGGTCGAAGCGATATACTCGGTCCAAACGTTGGCCTGGGCGCCCATGATGTATTTTTGTTCGTCAGCCGACAGTTCTTCTGGAATTGGCTCATACGAATAAACCTGTTCGAGTGGCAGATAGCCGCCAATAGCCAATGGTTCCTTGTCGGTTTCTTTCGATTGGTAATGGTCGAAATACAGGTGCGAACCTGGAGTCATTACCACGTTGTGTTTTTGCTGGGCGGCTTCAATTCCGCCTTTAATTCCACGCCACGACATAACTGAAGCGCCCGGAGCCAGGCCGCCTTCCAGAATCTCGTCCCAGCCGATGATCTGGCGTCCTTTGCTGTTCAGGTATTTCTCGATGCGTGTGATGAAATAGCTCTGCAATTCGTGCTCGTCTTTCAACCCTAATTCCTTGATTCGTTTCTGGCAATCGGGGCATTCTTTCCAGCGATCCTTGGGGCATTCGTCGCCACCAATATGGATGTATTTCGAAGGGAACAGTTCGCAAACTTCGTCGAGTACATTTTGCAAAAACTTAAAGGTTTCTTCTTTTCCGACGCAAAGAACGTCTTTGCTTACACCCCAGGTAGTCATTACCTTATAAGGCCCGCCCGTACACCCCAATTCAGGAAAAGCAGCCAGAATAGCAACACTGTGCCCTGGCATTTCAATTTCAGGAACAACGGTTATGAAACGTTCGGCAGCATACTGTACAATTTCCTTCACCTGTTTCTGGGTGTAAAAACCGCCGTAGCCAATGCCGTCGTAAACCTTGGAGCGTGAAGCATGACCAACAACGGTTTCGTCTCTCCAGCTCGATGTTTCGGTGAGTTGGGGGTATTGGTTAATTTCGAGACGCCATCCCTGGTCTTCGGTTAAATGCCAGTGAAATGTATTCAGTTTGTACATGGCCATATTGTCGATGTACTTTTTAATGAAGCTAACCGGGAAATAATGGCGGCCAACATCGAGGTGCAAACCGCGCCATGCAAACCGCGGCTGATCGTTTATTTCGGAGCAAGGTACGGCTAAAGGGCCATTTTGCGCAACCGGTAACATTTGTTTCAGCGACTGTACACCGTAGAAAATACCGGCTGGAGATTTGGCTGTGATCACAATTTCTTTGGGGTCAACTTTAAGCAAATAGCCTTCGTTGCTGCCTGGCAACGCCTTATTTAGCCTGAAACTGAGTGTTTGTTTCGCTTTCTCGTTTGCAGGAAGCGTAAATCCGTAATATGTTTTCAGAAATTCGTTTAGTTGCCCGGCAATGCTTTTCAACTCTGGTTTTGATGCGTCGAACGAAAGTGCAGTAGCTGAACTCAGGTTAAAAGCTCCTTCAGTTTGACTTACCTGCGCGGGTTGCGGAATGATTGCCAGCGGTTGCGCAAATAAACCCTTTGAAGCAAACAGACACAGAATAAGTAAGAATTTCTTCATGGATTATTCGTTTTGTTGGTTTTAATTTAGGCAAATGTATCTAAAATAAATAAGAAAGTAAAGTAGTACTTTTTTATATTTTTAGAAAGTTTTTCTGAGGTTGAATATTTTTGGAGAATAATGATGTTGAGATCACGACAGATTTTTGCAATTGAATTGTATATTATTTGACGAGAACAACCAAATTTGCGATTGGATAAAAATTGAATTGATGGAACTAAAGCGTATACTGAATTTGCCTTTTGTACAACTCGACAGCTTGCGGCACAGATACATCCTGATTGCTGTAACTGTAATTTTCAGCATATTTTTCCTGAATGTTTTTGTTCCGTTCAATATCAACCGCTGGAGCAGGGATTCTGGTTTCGACCAGTTTATACGTCTTTCAGGATTTGGAGTAATTGGTGGGGTTGTACTTTCTGTTTCACAGCTGTTTATCCGGAAGCTGTTTGGTATTGACCATTTCCGGATATGGACTTTTACCCTTTGGTTTTGTGGCGAACTGTTTTCAATGGCTTTTTTATTTATTGTCTATCAGTCAAATCATGGCATCGATTTCATTCAACTTATAAAAGAAATGCCTGATAGCATCAGGTATACACTTTTAAGTATCCTTATACCGTACTCGCTGGCGCTATTGTTTATTACGCTCAATATTCAGAAATCGAAGTTTGAGACCTTGAAGGTAAATACTGTAATCCCTGTTTTTGAACCTCTGCTTTTTGATTTTCCGGATGAAAAGGGTGCCATCCGGTTTTCCATTGCGCCTGATCAGATTTTGTATTTTGAATCGGCTGATAATTACCTGATTATTTTTTATCTGAACAATGGAAAGCTTTCGAAACAGATTTTGCGTAATACGTTGAAAAATATCGAATTGATGGTTGCCGGTTCATCCGTGAAAAAATGCCATCGTTCCTTCATGATAAATCTTCAGAAAATAGAATTTGTTGATTATGACAGAGCCAGTTGTCGCATTAAATTAATAGGTGTGACAGAGCTCATTCCTGTTTCCCGTAAATACTATCCTGAATTTAAATCGTTTTTGAAAAGCCCAAAATAAACGCTTATTGCAATTCACCCCTGCATTGGTTCCATTCGTCCCTTTCGTTTTTTTGATTGATTTTGCCTGTTTAGATTTGGCAAAATTTTTATTTACAACTTAAAAACAACAGGAAACATGAGAAAGTTAGCTTTGATTTTATTCGTCTCTTTTATCGTTATTGGTTCGGCTTATGCCGCAGTAAAAAACTCATTTAAAGGAATATGGGATTATCAGGTTCCCGATGCCCCTTATGAATATTCTACCGGGAAGATTGTTTTTGCTGAAGCAGCAAACGGACAACCAACTATTACAATCAAATTTACCAATGGAACTGAAGTAAGTGGAAAAGAAGTGAAAATTGAAAATGATTCGTTTTCGTTCAAAACCGAAGTTGATTACAACGCGGTAAAAGTGAACGGTAAACTTGTTGAAGGAAAAATTTCGGCAAAAATTGATACTCCTCAGGGCTTGATGAATATGACTGCCGTTCAGAAGCGCTAACCAGAACCAACTAAAAAGGGGATAACCATTGCGGATTATCCCCTTTGCTATTTTTAGTCAAAAGCTTATTGTGGCATTGGCAGTCCGCTTAACCTGGACATGCTGGCTTCAATTTCGTGTTCAGGATATTCGTAGTCAGAAAGCTTGCCGCTCATGTATTTGTCGTATCCCAAAAGATCCATTGCGCCGTGTCCGCTCAGGTTGAACAGGATCACTTTTTCCTTGCCTTCTTCTTTGGCTTTCAACGCTTCGCGAATAGCAGATGCAATGGCGTGAGTCGATTCAGGAGCAGGAATAATACCTTCGGTTTTCGAGAACAGCAAACCAGCCTCGAAACATTCGCTTTGGTGAATGGCCTGTGCTTCCATCAGCCCGTCGCGCAGGGCGGCGCTCACCAATGGCGACATACCGTGGTAACGCAAACCTCCGGCGTGGATTGGTGCCGGGATAAAATCGTGACCCAGGCTGTACATTGGCAACAGCGGAGTCATTTTTGCAACGTCGCCGTGATCATATACAAATTTTCCTTTGGTCAACGTTGGGCACGAGAATGGTTCAGCTCCAATAATCTGGATGTTGGCACCGTGTACTTTTTCGTACATAAATGGGAACGAAATTCCGGCGAAATTGCTACCGCCACCGCAGCAACCAATGACTACATCCGGATTTTTAATGCCGATTTTATTAAGTTGTTTTTTAGCTTCAAGCCCAATAATGGTTTGGTGCAGCATTACGTGGTTCAACACCGAGCCCAGCGCATAGCGGGTTTGTCCGGTTGGATCGGTAACGGCAGCTTCAACAGCTTCTGAAATGGCAATACCCAAACTTCCGGGAGTATCGGGAAATTGAGCCAAAATGTCGCGTCCGGCCTGGGTTTCCATGCTCGGGCTTGAAACGCACTGTCCGCCCCAGGTTTGCATCATGATCTTGCGGAAAGGTTTTTGCTCGAAACTTACACGAACCATAAACACTTTGCATTCGATGCCGCCAATTTGGGCACAGGCATACGAAAGGGCCGATCCCCATTGTCCGGCGCCGGTCTCAGTAGTTAACTTCTTGATGCCGAATTGCTTGTTATACCAAGCCTGTGGTACAGCCGTATTGGGTTTGTGGCTGCCTGCCGGCGAAACGCTTTCGTTTTTGTAGTAGATTTTTGCGGGAGTTCCCAGTGCTTCTTCCAGTTCGTAGGCACGAATCAGCGGACTTGGTCTCCACTGCATCAAAATCTGGCGAACTTCCTCCGGAATGTCGATCCAGCGTTCCTGCGATACTTCCTGCTCGATGAGGTTCATCGGGAAAACCGGGGCAAGCGCTTCCGGAGTAACCGGTTTGCCGTCGGGTCCTAATGGCGGGTTCATCGGGGTTAAAAGATCAGGAGCAAGGTTATACCATTGTTTGGGCATTTCCGATTCGTCGAGGAAGATTTTTTTTAGTCTGGCCATGTTGTCAGTTTTTTTTGGTTACTATTTCTATTTTTTTGAATGTATTTTCACTATAAAACAGGAAAAGGGATTTTCCGCGAAAAAACAGAAAATCCCTTTCCCCGGCCTTATGACCGCAGATCAATATGTAATTCCAGCGTTTCCATTTTCACGTTGCGCCAGGCCCATTCTTTTCCGTATTGAGGTGACTTGTACATATCTTTCTTCAAAAAAGCGAGTAAAACTAGTTATATTTTTCATGTTTTCAAGCGAAAAAAGGGTTTTGTAGAACAGCCGTTTTTAATTGTCGGAAAGCAGATTTTTATCTAGCCGGAAGAAGACCGAGAATCTCAATAATAATCCTTTCGAACCGTATTCGTAATCAGGCGTTTGCTTGCTGCCCGAAAGTGGAGTTCCGATCTGCCATGAACTTCGGTTCATTTCTGAATAAACCCGTAGTTTTTGCTTCAGTTTGTAGCCCGCATCGAGCGAAATCCACCAGTTTCGGGTTACATTTAAACTGGCGAGCCATCCCACATTTCTTTCCTGAAGCCAGATGTAGCTGTATTTGGCATTGTCGGGCAAAAAGGCGTTGTAGCCGTTTCCTCCTGAAAAGAACCCGGTGTGAAACCTCGGTCTCACTGCCCATTCGGCCCTGAACCACAAGGGGAGCGTGCCCGTGTAGGTTGCCCGTTCAGTTGGAGTCCAGCGGAATCCGGCGACAGGCATCAGCAGATTTCCCGAAAAGCGTTGTGCATACGAAAGCCCAAAAATGTAAGTGAACCGTTCGCTTTTTTCCCAATTGAAGCGAACGGCAGTCATTCCAATTAATGCTTCAGGCGAATAATTTCCTGAATTGGAAGCAAACGCGGGTGCAACTACCCAATTCAGGTTCCAACGGTCATTCAGTTCGTGCTGCCAGATGAACCGAAGCGTGGTTTGCGCAAACTTGGTTTCTTCAATCGGGAACGAATCGCCGGTTTGCAGAAAACGGTATTGTGGCGATACAATCAAGCGGTTGTGCTCCGCGCGCAGCAATGGAAAAGCCAGTTGAATGCTTCCGCGCTGTTTGATTTCGCTGCCCGTCGCCGGTTCGTAGGTGAATGAAATGGGCGCTGTTTGCTGTCCAAAGCTGTGTTGCAGCATAAAAAAGAGTGAAGTAAACAGAATTAGCCGGATCATTGGTTCAGGATTAATCCGTCGGCCATTTCGATGGTGCGGTCGGTGTTTCTGGCAAAGTCGTTGTCGTGGGTCACACAAATGATGGTTTGCCCGAATTCGCGGGTCAGGTTGCGGAAAATATCCTGAACGGCCAGCGAGTTTTTGCTGTCGAGGTTTCCGGTTGGCTCGTCGCCCATGATGACCGACGGGTTGTTAATCAGCGCCCGGGCAATGGCCACGCGCTGTTGCTGTCCGCCCGAAAGTTTGTTGGCTTTTTTCAGCGCCTGTTCTTCGAGGTCGAGCAAACGCAGGTTTTCGTAGGCGCGGTGTTCAATCTCTTCCGACGAATGTTTGCCAAGTTTTAAGGCCGGAAGCATCACGTTTTGCAGCGCGCTGAATTCGGGCAGCAAATAGTGAAACTGGAACACGAACCCGATGTGCTCGTTTCGGAAGGCGGCCAGCTGGTTTTGCGTTTTTCCGGTGAGCCGTTCGCCATTGAATTCGAGGCTTCCTTCGTAGTCGGTGTCCATAGTGGAAAGCACGTACAAAAGCGTGGATTTTCCGGAGCCCGACTTGCCGATGATGGAAAGGAACTCGCCCTTTTTCACGTCGAACGAAATGTTTTTGATGACCTGAAAAGTCTGGGGGTCGTGGAAATATTTGATGAGGTTGTGAACCTGCAATGCGTTTTCTGTTGTTTTCATATCGCTTATCCTCTGATGATTACGACCGGGTCGATTTTCGAAGCTTTCCGGGCGGGCAGGTAGCCTGCAAAAAGTGTAGTGGCAATGCCAAAAACAATGGCCGAAACAAAATCTGCCGGAATGTAGCTGATTGGCAAAGTGGTGAGCCCAGCTATTTTGAAGGGCACCAGGTTCACCGTAGTCGAAATGGCCAGGCCAAGCAGCACGCCGGTGATTGCGCCAACCACTCCGATTACTGCAGCTTGTGCCAGAAAGATGCTCAGGATGTCGCCACCCGAAAATCCCATGGCTTTCAGGATGGCGATTTCGCGGATTTTCTCGTTGATGGTCATGTTCATGATGTTGTAGATGCCAAATCCCGCAACGAGCAAGATGGTGAGCGAAACGGCAACGGCAATGATGCTGCGCAGTTGCGAGGCCGCCAACAATTGCTGGTTAGCCGTTTGCCACGACTCAACCTGGTACGGAACTGTCGATTTTAGCTGGCTGACAAGTCCCGCCGTTTGGTCGCGGTCGCGCAGGTTCAACTGGATGTCGCTCGAATAGTCGAAGTTTTTGCCCTGAAATTGCCGGGCGGTGGCAATATTGAGGTAGGCACGCGACTTGTCGATTTCCTTCACCGATGTTTCCACGATGCCCACCACGGTGTAGTTTTTCGAAACACCGTCGGAATTCAGCACATTCACGTTGTCGTTCAGTCCAACATTCAGTTTTTCGGCTAACAGTTTTCCCAGGATTATGCCTGATTTCTGCATGTCGAGCTTGTTCCAATTTCCGGCAATCACTTTGCTGCCGATGCCAAAAAGCTGGTTTTCCGAAGCCGGTTCGACACCCGAAATGCTGCCGTTTATTTTTTTCGAGCCGTTGCGGAAAAACACGCTGAAGTTGAGCTGCGGCGTAATTCCGGTGACTTCGGGCTGCTTTTCGAGCGTGGCCATCACCTGCGACGTGTTTTTAATCCCGTCGGTATATTGCAGACTTTTTTTGTTCCGAATGTTGAAAAGTGTCCCGGCATCGAAAAAGCTTTCTGCCGGATTGTAGCTGCGTTTGTCGTCGTCGTTGTAAATGCGGACGTGCGCCAGCGTGCTGAAAGCCAGGTCGTCCTGCGCCTGGTTGACACCATTCATAAAACTGTTCATGAAAATGTACATCGACACGCCAAACGTTACGCCCAGCAAGGCTACCAGCGTTTGCCCCGGCTTCGAGCTGAGGTGAGTCCAGGCAATCTGCCGGTTCACCGTCGGCTTCTTTATTTTTGTTTGTTGTTGCATGAGTTGAATCTGAAAATTGTGTTTTGTTTACTCTTTTAAACTCACCCCTGCGCATCTTCGATGCTTTTCCCCTCTCTTTTTGAAAGAGAGGGGAGAACGTCCGCTAGCGGACGTTGGGGTGAGTCCAGCTTTCTGTTCATTTTCATTTTTTCCCCGGTAAAACAATTGTCTCATTTTCGCCAAGTCCGGCTGTAATTTCCACCCAGTCGGCATTTTTTATCCCGGTGGCCACTTGTTTCTTCTCGCCGGAATCAGTCAGTACAAAATCGTTGGCCAACAGGTATTTCGCCGGAACAACCAGTGCCTGTTTTCGTTCGCCAACCACAATGTTCGCCTGAAGTTGCGTTCCGGCTTTAAGTCCGGCAACAGGTTCTGTAAACCGGGCTTCCACGATAAACGACTGATCCTGCGTGTCGAAAGCCGGGTAAATTTTCGAGATTTTTGCCCTGAATGCGTGGTTTTTGCTGGTGTTCAGCTCAACAAAAGCTTCCTGCCCCGTTGCCATGCGATTGATGTCTTCTTCGGCAACCTGCAGACGGGCAATAAATTCGCCTGCGCCAATCTCGGCAATGGTTTCGCCGTGTTTCACCAGTTCTCCGTTTTCTTTCAGGCAACGAAGTACGACGCCCTTTTCGTGGCTGACGATGCTGAAATTACCGTTATTCTCCTGCTGGCTCACCAGATTGGCTTTGGCGTTGGCCAGGTCTAGTTTCAGGTTTCGCTGGGTTTCTGTAATGGTATTTTGCAAGGCCCAAAATTCGGACTGCGAGTTTTGGTAAGCCAGCCGGGCGCGGTCGTAATCGGCCCGCGAAACGGCGTTGGAGCCAACCAGGTTCCGGTAGCGGGCAAAATTCGCAGAATCGGTGCGCATTTGGTTGCTCAGTTGTATCTCCTGCTGACGAAGTTTTTGCAGCACCGGCGAGGTTTCGCGCAGGTTACCTTGCGCTTTTTGGTAGGCCGCCTCCGCGCTTTCGAGCTGCGATTGGGGCGTTTCGTTCAGCAATTGAAAAAGCAGTTGACCGGGCTGAACCGAGTCGCCTTCGCTTACCAGTTTTTCTTGCAGGTAACCTTCGGTTTGCGAAATCACGAGGTAACTGTTGCTCATGGTGATGTTTCCCGAAGCAAAAACAGCATCGACCAAATCTTTGCGCTGTGGTGTGGTTTGCTCTTTTCGGTGGCAGGCGGTAAACAGCAGTGACACGATGAAAAGCGTATTCAGTATTTTTTTTGTTTTCATGTTGTATTATTTTCTGGCGTCGAATATTGTTTTGTAACTGTAGAATTCTGATAAATCGTTTAGGTAGCGGCTTTCGGACTGAAGGTAGTCGTCGAATATTTTCAGGTAGCCGTCGAGACTGATGAGTCCTTGCCCGTATTTTGCCGAGGCCAGTTTCAGGTTTTGTTCGGAAAGCTCGAAGGTCTCTTTTCCCAAAGTGGCCGATTGCCTGGTGCTAGCCATCTTTTGCGCCGAAAGGCTGTCGGCGATGGCCGATTTGCGCAGTTCGTCGGTGTAGGTTTGGGTAGCAATTTGCCGCTCAATTTTGGCCGAAGAAACTTTCGAACGGTTGCCCCATCCAGTAAAGACAGGCACCGAAATGCTCAACCCCAGGTAATTGTTGGGCCGCCAGTTTTCCGATTTCAGCGAAAACGAAAACTCGTCGCTGAACTGGTTTTTCCCGAAATAACCACGAAAACTCACTTCAGGCAAAAGGGCAGCACTCGTCTTTTTCTGCTCGGCAGTGGCGTAATCTTCTTTAAGCCTGAAAAGCTCGGTGTAGCGGCTGTTGGGAAGCATTTGAGGCAAAGCTTCTGTGGTTGATTCTGGTTCCAGCAAACCCGTAAGTTCCAAAGTCGAAGCAGCTTCCAGCCCGAGCAGTGTTTTCAGGTTGGCGAGGCACTCGTTTTGGTAGTTTCGGCTGGCTTCGAGTTGCTGTGCCACCGAATTTTTACTGATTTGCGCCTGGTTCAGGGCAATGGCGTCGGTCAATCCTTGTGCGAACCGCTTTTGGGTGAGCTGCCACAAGGTGTCGGCAACCGCCCAGTCGCTTTCGCCAATCGCCACCGCCTTTTGCGCCGTGAGCGCCGCGTAGTAAAGCTGCCCGATTTGTTCCTTCAGGTTTTGTTCCGAATAAGCTTGCCCGGCTTTTTGCTGTTCGAGGTTCACTTTGGACATGCGCGACTGGTAAACCGACTGTCCGTTCAGCACATTGTAGTTCACGTTGATTCCGGCGGAGTAATTGTACTTTTTGCCGAATTTCATGTAAACCGTTTCGCCCGGCCGGCCAATCAGCTCGCCCGGCACGGGCGTTTCCGAAATGTCGATGTTGTCCTGTCCGTTGAAACCTGCCGAGACCGTTGGGAACAGAAATGCGTTGGCGGCCCGTTTTTGTGCGTTGGCCTGCTCAACCTGCAATTGCTGAATGCGCTGACCGGCATTGTTCTCCAGAGCAAAACGCCACAGTTCGTCCAATGAAGCAAACGATTGTTGCGCCTGCAAACGAAGAACAGCGGCCAGCATCAGCACACCAAAATATATCGCTTTTGTTTTCATGGCTCGCGGCTCCAGATTTTGGTTTCGCTAAACATTCCTTTCGAAGCCGCGATGTGCAGTTGCCCGTTTACATTGGTCAGACTGCAATTGGCATACATCCCGCGTTTGGGCAGATAGAGTTTTCCGCCGGTCCATTTCCCGTTGGCGTAACTCAATCCTGAAATAATTGTGGAGCCAACCAGTGGCTGATTGCGTTTGCCCGCATCGGGATTGTTGCGGTCGGTTTTCGGCTTTCTGCTGGCATCGTTGGCTTCGGCCATCCACACCAGCTTGCCGATATAGCGGTCGCCCTCCCGAACGAACTCAATTTTCGAGGTTTTCTGCTCATTCACCCAACGCCCCAAAACTTTATCCTCCTCGTTCTGGGCCCGACCGGCAAGCGCTCCAACCATCAGGATAATTGATAAAATGATTTGCTTCATAGTTCTGTACTTTTTGTTTTCAGGCACAAAAATGAAGCGGTAGCAAGCCAACTAAAAGCAGAAAAAGGGGGAATTGAACAAATTGGAGGGCGAAGTGAACAAAAATTCTATCTAAATTTTTCTATTTAAGATAGATATTCGTTTTTGTTGTATTTTAGTGACAAATCACCAAAAATAAAGTAGCTATGATTGAAGATGTTGTTATCAATAGAAATAGAGTTTATTTGACAATTGATCATGTTAGGATTGAAACAAATAATGGAATTGAAGAAAAAAATGACCAATTTGTAGTTTTTGTAAAGAATACTGAGCCTAATGCTGTAAATTTTGGAGAACAAATTAAAGATTCTGATGGAAGAAATATTGTTTTTAATTCTATTCAAGAAGCTAAAGATTATACTATAGAAAAACTCAAGAAAAGTATTTATCCCCCAGACTTTCATCATCCTTTAAGATATACTAATGAGAACTTATCTGAAATAACCCATAAAGTATTACTTTTTGATATCGGGCCTGCAAATAAAAATGAAATAACTGAAACTATAAGGGGACAAATTGTTGGGTGTTTTTTAGCTGTTAATCCTCCAAATTTACCCGCTGTAGCTAGGATTATTACTTCCAGCGGAGAAAGAAAGCTAGATTTTTTTGAGATTAAAAATATAAGAAGAGAGTGATGGATGATATCAGTCACAAAGCAACTTCAAAATCATGGACAAACTTCAGGCAATAGAAACAGTCAACAAATTATTTATTGGTGTTGACGAACGGAATTGGGAACTGGTGTCGGATGTGTTTGCCGACATGGTTTTGCTCGATTATACCTCCATGGCCGGAGGCGAACCTGTGCTGCTTACTTCGCAGCAAATCATCGACTCGTGGAAAGGTGTTTTACCGGGCTTCGACAAAACGCACCATCAACTGGGAAACTACCTGGTGGAGGGAGATTCTTCGGTGATTAAAGTGTTTTGCTATGGCACGGCCACCCATTATCTGGCAAACGAATCGGGTAAAAATGTTTGGACGGTGGTGGGCACCTACAACATGGAGCTTTCGGAAACGAATGGCGTTTTAAAAATAACCGGCATGAAATTCAATCTGAAATACATGGACGGGAACAACGATTTGGCACAATTGGCTCAAGAACGGCTGAAATCCTTTTAATAGCTTTATGTTAGAATTGAGGAAACAAACGGATAGTAAATGGATTTGAATGATGAGGTTAAAGCAATGTTACAAACACAGTTTAAAAAGAACTTCCCTAAGGTTGTTTTTTAATAAATGTACATATATTTGTACGAATAATTGTACACTATAAATTTTAAAGATATGTTGACTACAACACTTTCAGATTTCAGGAAGGATATTAAGAAGTATCTTGACAATGTTATTTCGAATTTCGAAACCTTGATAATTAATAGAGGAAAGGATTCCGGAGTGGTGGTTATGTCTCTTGATGAGTATAACTCGCTAAGAGCAACTCAACACGAGTTATCCTCAAAAAAGAATGAACAGAGACTTGATTCTGCAATAGAGAAATTGAAAGCTGGTGATTCATTTCAAAAAGACTTGTTAGACCAATGAAATAGCCATAAGTGTAAAAGCACGTAACAGCCGAAAATGTATAAATGGCTATTCCATGCGTTGGATTGTTCGACTAAAAGAAAATGTTAATGCGCAGATTTTAAGGCGTTAAACAAGGATTTCACATGAAGTATATATTTGTAGATGAGTCTTGGGAAGATTACCTCTATTGGCAAAAGACAGACACCCAAATGCTAAAAAGGATAAACGACTTGTTAAAAGACATCTCGCGAAATCCGTTCTCGGGCTTTGGAAAACCTGAACCGTTAAAATTTAAATATAAAGGACTTTGGTCTCGAAGGATTAATGACGAGCATAGACTTATTTATCAAATAAGAGAGGATGAGATTCTGATTGCAAAATGCAGATTCCATTATGACTAGGTTGTAATACAAAGCGGATAATACCAACTATTTGGTGCAAATGGCTCAGGAACGGCTGAAACGATAAATTTTGGAATCCTATTGATGGCATAAGGCAATCGAAGTGCAAGTAGATTCCTGAAAAAATTCCTTACTTTTGGATAAACGATTGAAGATGGGAAACAATGGATGCAACTACACAAATAAAGAATAGCCTGATTTCAAGGATTAAAAACTCGAACGACCTTAATTTTCTGAAAGCGTTGCAAACAATTTTCGATTCAACGGAATAGTCATTGTATCAACTGTCTCCGGAACAAAAGGATGCCATTGAAAACGGTCGGACTGAAATCAGAAATGGTGATTTTATCGAAAATGACACGTTATTAGCTGAAACCAAAGAATGGCTGGCTAGAAAGTAAAGTCGACCCCAATGGTATAGAATCACCTCTTTTATCAGGCATCTTCTTCCAGCCACTTCAAAAAATCGGATACTTTCAGGCGGCTGACAATCAATTGTTCGGGCAATTTGAGCGCGGTTTTTACCACCATTTTGCGGTTGAAATAGGGCTGCACTTCCTGCACGGCCTGCCGGTTGACCAATGTTTGCCGGTTGATGCGGAAGAAAAGCGATGGGTCGAGCGAATTTTCCAGTTCGTCCATGGTTTTGAAAACGGCATGTTTTTGCTGATCGAACCGCCACGCCTGAACTACCTCGTCTTCCAACACGAAAACAGCAATTTTATCTACCGGAACTGGAATGTAGCTTTCGCGGTAACGAATCAGGATGGTACTTTTGTACGACTTCTTCTCGGTAAAAAGGTCGCGGATTGAATTCAATAGTTCAACATTTGGGGCAAAAGCCTGTTTCAGCTTTTCAACTTTGGCAAAGGCCGCGCGAATGTCCTCTTCTTTTACCGGTTTCAGGATGTATTCTATGCCGTTCAACTTAAAAGCCTGGAGCGTGTATTGGTCGTAAGCCGTGCAAAAAATTACCGGACATTTTACTTCAACCCGTTTAAAAATCTCGAAACTCAGTCCGTCGGCCAGTTGGATATCCATAAAAATCAGGTCGGGTTGGGTGGACGACAACAGTTTCACTGACTGCTCAATGCTTTCGGCAATTCCAGTAATTTCAGCCTGCGGATAAACTTCGCCAATGATTTCCTTCAGCAATGCCGCGGTTTGTGGTTCGTCTTCAATAATTAGTACCCTCATTGTTCCAAAAGTTTTAAGCGTACACGAAAGACATCATCATCCGAGAAAACAAAAACTCCGTTTTCGGCAAAACCCAGCAATTTGTATCGCTGTATCAGGTTTTCCAGTCCGTACCCGGAATGTTCTGTTTCTGTCTGTTTGGGTTGAATATGGTTTTCAATCGTGACAAATCCGGGTGAAGAGAATATTTTGATTTCGAGTGGCTTTTCAGAAGAAATGACATTGTGCTTGATGCAGTTTTCGAGCAGTAATTGCAGACTGAAAGTGGGTAGCCGAAATGTGAGGCTTTCGTCTGGAATGTCGGCCGTTATTTTTAAAGCGGCACCAAACCGCGAAGAAAGCATAAACAAATAGTCGTTTACAAATTCGAGTTCTTCTTTCAGGGTAACGGTATCGAACTGACGTTTGGCCAGCAATTGGCGGTATATTTCGGAAAGGCGCAGCACAAATTCTTCCGCCTTCGGGTCTTTCGCCCGCACCATCGATCTCAGTGTCGAAAGTGAGTTGAACAGAAAATGCGGGTTTACCTGTTGGCGCAGAATTTCGAACTGCGAGCGCACGTTTTCGGTCTTCAGCATTTCGTTTTGCAGCGAAACGGTCTGTGCTTTTTCTGCTGAATTGAGGGCGTATTGAATAATGTAAATCAGCGCAATGGAGATGCCGCCTTTAAAGGCAATGAGCCAAAGCGAGAATGAATTTCTCGGGCCGTCGTCGCCAAACTCATTCAACACGAAAATTCCGGCAATGATAAAAAGCGACAACAGTAAAGCGTTGGCCAAAAACACAAATAAGGCTTTTCGAACCAGGTTTTTCGTGTCCTTTTTATTCTGGAAAAAATTGGTAAGCAATGAATTAGTGAGCCAGGCAAACAGCAGAAAAAGGAATGTTACGGAGGTGGTCAGGAACATTCGACCTGCATTGGTTTCAACCCGGTGCTGGCTGTTAATTGCTATGTTAAACAACGGCAGAAAAACGGCAAAAAGGACGGCGATTTTCCAGTTGTTCGGCTTCCATTTGTGTGTTGAATCCATTTTCTATAGCTGATTACAACGGATAAAATTAGCAATCTTGGCGGGAATTCTCTAATCCGGTTATTTTTGGCCCCGGAAAAGCTGCTAAAGAATATAAAAAAGGGCTGTTTAGCGGAACGATTTTTGCCAAACAGTAAACCATTATTGATAATAAAAGAGCCATGTTACGCAATTTATATACGTTCGGCTGTGGACTGCTGCTGATGCTAGGCGTCGGGATGCAGTCGGGCAGGTGTGTTGCACTGCCGCACAAAGCCGATTCAATTCAAATAGTTATTGATCAACGTAATCCAATACTTCCCGGAGAGTCGTTCCCGATAGGAGTTGTTTCCTACATGAAAAACGGGAAGATCAAAAAGACAATTGGTTTAGCCGACGGTAATATGTGGTGGTTACGTTACAAAGTTGAGGTTTCAGGCGGATCGTTTTCAGGCGGAAATGTTTGGGTGAACGAAAAACTGATGCCCTCTAAAGGAAAATACATTGAACTTAAGGTGGCTCCTAAAAAGCAGCCTGAACTGGTAAAGCGACTTTTGTTGCCGCTTAATTACGAAACAAAAATTGAATTCAGGCCAACGGCTGATTTTGATCGTGCTCCCGGAAGCCAGGTGAAAGGAGAGTTATACACTGAATTCGATAATGGAGTTGGACGGATTTGTACCAACCTTAAAAACAGCGAAGAGTCGGAGCGTTTTAACTTCATGCCTAAAGGCGGAATCTGGAAAAACGGTAAGTTCCTGATTGAACCGGATTTTACAAAAATTGAAGACCACCAGGCATCGCTTATCATCGAATCACTTCGTAATCCTGAACTTGCAGATACTTTCGATGTTTTGCTCGATTACCGGCATACCTACAATTTGACCTTAGCTGGTTCTGGCGGAATTCCCGGATTTTCGGGTACCGATGGAATGAATGGATCCGTTGGCTATCATGGAGGCGATGGACAGCCGGGTCAGCATGGCGGTTTTGGCGAAGATGGGCCCGATATTGATGTTTTCGCCGATTTGTACCGCGATTCACTTTTGAATTGTGATTTGCTCTACGTTTATGCTCAAAACCAATGGAGCGGCGAGGAGTATCGTTATTTGATCAATCCCGACGGCGGAAAATTACTGGTTAACTCGATGGGAGGCTCGGGAGGAACTGGAGGCCGTGGCGGAAATGGTGGTCGTGGCGGCGATGGCCGCGATGGTGAAAAATGGACAGAAACCCGCATGGAGAAGCACGTTGAGAAGAAGCCGGTAATAAAGAAAACCACCCGCAAGGAAAAGCAGAAAAAGACCGATGCTGAAGGCAAGGAATACGAGGTGGAAGTGGACGTTGAAGTGTCGGAAACCGTATATGTTGACGAAGAAACCTGGATTCCGGTGACCGTTGAAAAACAGGGACCGGGCGAAGATGGCGGCGACGGCGGCTGGGGAGGCCCCGGCGGATTAGGCGGCGAAGGTGGTTATGGCGGGATAATTAATTTATATTTTACACCGGATGCCATGCCTTATCAGGATATGATTGTTGCACGAAGTGAAGGCGGATCAGGCGGAATGCATGGATCCGGCGGTTCTGGCGGAATGGGAGGCCAGGGTGGATATGGCAGTCCGAACGGTAGTAGTGGCCGAAGCGGGCAAATGGGATCTTCTGCAATAGGTTGGGCCGATAAAGGGCGAGATGGCCAAATTATTGTTCGGTGGATCGAAGAGTTCTTGCAATACAAAACAGCTCAGAAATAACAAGTATTTAGGTTCAGTTGCCGGTAATCAGGGAAAGTATTGTCTATCAGTACAAAACCTCTTTCTTCATGCAAACGGCGCTAACCGGGCAAAGCCCCGCAAACTGGGACGTTTGTTTCAATGGCTCGGCAAAATCATTCCGTTCGATTTGTTGATATCCAATTGATTTGAAGAAGTTGGGAGCAGTGTTGGTCAGGAGATAAAGTGCCTTTATTCCTGAATGCTTGGCTACTAGTTCGATTTGGGCGACCAATTCTTTCCCGATGCCTTTGCCACGAACGCCGGGCTTTACGGCCACAGAGCGCAAAAGCGCCAGGTTACCAAATACTTCGAATCCACCAACTCCAATTACTTGTTCACCTTCCTGAAACTGGAAAAGCCGGATGTGATCCTGTTTTAGGTCTGATGGATCAAGCTTTGATTCTTCAAGCAACGCAAAGGTGGACTCAAATTCACTGATATGAAGTTCGTTGAATGTCATTTATGTTTTATTTTTTGCAGCTGTTTGTTCGTTTTTGGAAATCAATGATGTTGCCATACACATCGACATTGAAAATACAACAATCGGTGAGTTTTTTCTTTATGAGTTGGCGACCGCGCTGAATGCGGCTTCGGGCATTGGTGTACGAAATGCCCAGTTGATCGGCAATTTCTTTTTGCGACAAACCTTTCATTTCGTACAAAATCACGGCTTCGCGGTAGTTTTCGGGCAAAGCATCCACATATTTGCCAATCCACCCGGTGGCCTCGTTCATGGCGTTTTCGTTGGTTTCGTCCTCAATGTCTTTTATTTCGGCTTCCATCTCCTGAAATTTCTTTTTTCGGATGAAATCGATGATGGTGTTTCGGGTCATCTGATAGACCCAAGCCTGAAGCTTTGAGCTGTCTTTCAGGGTGCCAATCTTCGAAAGAATTTTAATGAAAACCTCCTGAAGAATGTCTTCCGATTCTTCTTTGTTTTTGATCCGTTTGTTGATGAAGGTCAGCAACTGGTCGTGATTTTCGCGCCAGATGGTTTCCAAAAGCTCGTTCATAATTCCAAATTTACTGTTTCTCCGAATTGTTGACGCAGGGAAGGGTAAAATGATGCAGGGATAGGGAAATCGTTTCCAAGATTTTTTATTGAAAGCAATGTTACTTTCACCGCTATGCGGCTAAATCTTTATGCTCATGAAAAGATCTCTACCATAATATCGCCACTAATGCGGCTCTTTTTAGGCGCATCGAGCCAAAAGTATGGTGGCAAAAACAAAAATGAAACATCCCGTAGGCGCGTAGCGCTGACATTCAATGTTAAAAGCGATTTTCCTGGATGCAGGGATCAGAATAAATGATGCTTCAGGTTTTCTGAATGCCTTTGATTTTCGGAAAAGCAAGCTACTTATTGCCTTTGATTTTCGGAAAAATGGAAAAACAGCAAAAGCATAAAGAGAAAAACAAATCATCGGGCATTCGTTTTTCGTTGGAGAACTTTGCTGTTTACGATCAAATACGGATGTTCCCGCTCTATGCCGTGTCGAATCTGGTAAATGAATAGATTTTCAAAAGAGTCACTTTTGCTGAATCGTCCACCTAAAAATCAACTATCTTTGTCACCCTCAATAAAATCAAAAGTACAATGACTGATTATAAACGTACCCTCATTACTTCGGCTTTGCCGTATGCCAACGGACCGGTTCACATTGGTCACCTCGCCGGTGTGTATGTTCCGGCTGATATTTATGCCCGCTACCTGCGCATGAACGACGTGGATGTGGCTTTTATCGGCGGCTCCGACGAGCATGGTGTGCCAATTACCCTGAAAGCCAAGAATGAAGGCGTTACTCCACAGGATATTGTGGACAAATACCACAACATCATCAAAGATGCGTTTGCCCGCTTCGGCATTTCGTTCGATGTGTATTCGCGTACCAGCGCCAAAGTTCACCACGAAACGGCTTCCGAATTTTTCAAGAAACTGTACGACGAAGGTAAATTCATCGAAAAAACCAGCGAACAATATTACGACGAGGAAGCCAAGCAGTTTTTGGCCGACCGCTACATCACCGGAACCTGCCCCAAATGCGGCAACGAACGTGCCTATGGCGACCAGTGCGAAGCCTGCGGAAGCACGCTGAATGCTACGGATTTGATTAATCCGAAATCGACTTTGAGCGGAAACCCACCGGTGATGCGCGAAACCAAACACTGGTACCTGCCGCTCGACCAATACGAAGGCTGGCTGAAAGAATGGATTCTGGAAGGCCACAAAGAATGGAAATCGAATGTTTATGGACAATGCAAATCATGGATCGACAGTGGTTTGCAGCCTCGCGCCGTAACCCGCGACCTTGATTGGGGGCGTGCCTGTTCCGGTTGACGGAGCCGAAGGGAAAGTGCTGTACGTGTGGTTCGACGCGCCAATTGGTTACATTTCAGCTACCAAAGAATGGACTCCCGAATGGGAAAAATGGTGGAAAGACCCGGAAACCAAAATGGTTCATTTCATCGGGAAAGATAACATCGTGTTCCACTGCATCATTTTTCCGGCCATGCTCAAGGCTGAAGGGACGTATATTTTGCCCGACAATGTTCCGGCCAATGAGTTCCTGAATCTCGAAGGCGACAAAATCTCGACCTCGCGCAACTGGGCTGTTTGGCTGCACGAATACCTCGAAGAATTCCCCGGAAAAGAAGATGTGCTGAAATACGTGCTTACCGCCAATGCTCCTGAAACCAAGGACAACGACTTTACCTGGAAAGACTTCCAGACCCGCAACAACAGCGAACTGGTGGCCATTTTGGGCAACTTTGTGAACCGTGCGCTGGTGCTGACTCAAAAATATTACGACGGAAAAGTTCCGGCTGCCGGCGAACTGACCGAAAACGATAAGCTGACGCTGGCAGAAATGTCGGCGATTAAAGCTGAAGTTGAAAAGAGCATTTCGCAATACCGTTTCCGCGAAGCCCTAAAATTCGCGATGGATTTCGCTCGTTTGGGCAACAAATACCTGGCCGATGCCGAGCCCTGGAAAGTGGTAAAAACTGATCCTGCCCGTGTGGAAACCATCATGAATGTCTGTTTGCAGATCACGGCCAACCTCACCATCATTTTTGCGCCATTCCTGCCTTTCAGCATGGATAAGCTGCGCGGCTGGCTGAATATGGACGAGCTAAAGTGGAGCGAACTGGGCCGCACCGATTTGCTGGCTGTGGGTCACCAAACCAATACACCGGAATTGCTGTTCGAAAAGATCGAAGACGATGTGATTGAGCGCCAGGTGAACAAGCTGCTGGCTACCAAAAAAGCCAACGAAGCTGCCAATGCAACGGTTACTCCGGCAAAGGAAAATTGCACCTACGACGATTTCCAGAAGATGGACATCCGCACCGGAACCATCATCGAAGCCGAAAAAGTAGCCAAAACCAAGAAATTGCTTAAACTGACCATCGACACCGGAATCGATAAACGCACCGTTGTTTCGGGCATTGCCGAATATTACAATCCGGAAGAAATTATTGGTCAGCAGGTGAGTATTTTGGTGAACCTCGAACCACGCGAACTGAAAGGGATACTGTCGCAGGGAATGATCCTGATGGCACAGGATGCCGATGGCTCGCTGAAATTTGTGACCCCAACCACGCCGGTTAAAAACGGGTCGGAGATAAAATAAAAGGAAGCCCCCTCTAACTCCCCCTAGGGGGAGAACAGGACGGCCCCAAATTTGTAAATATATTTCAACGATATTCCCAAATTCCTCCCCCTTGGGGAGGTTAGGAGGGGCTCTTAAAACCGCCCAACTACTGTTGGGTGGTCCTTCGTAAGCTTCAGTGCCGCGTCACGCGGATCGGCTGCTTACTCTATTATACCGAACCCGCTTTCTTACGAGAAGGCGGGTTTTTTATTTCAAAAAAATATCTTCAATATTTGGTTTTTTTAAAAAGCAACGTATATTTGTGTATTATTAAACTAATACACCAACACTGTGATTGAAATTAAAAATCTGGAATTTCATTATCCACGAAAACATCAGGTTTATAAAAATCTGAATCTGAACATTAAAGAAGGTTCTATTTGTGGTTTGCTCGGTCTGAACGGAGCTGGTAAAACCACCCTACTGAATCTCATCTCCGGAATCCTGTTCCCTCAAGCGGGAACTTGCAGCGTATTTGGCTATCAATCGTCAAAACGTAACCCGGAAATGCTGGAGGAAATATTTCTGGTGGGCGACACCAGCGAGTTCCCAAATCTAAACGTACTGGAGTTTTGCTCGCTCTATGCCGGATTTTATCCGCGTTTCGACATGAACTTGTTCGAAAAATGCATTTTCGAATTCGGCTTAACATTAGCATCCTCTTTGAAAAGGCTGTCGTTTGGCGACAAGCGAAAGGTAATTCTGAGTTTTGCACTGGCAACCAAATGTCGTTTACTGATGTTTGACGAACCTACCAATGGCCTGGATATACCTTCGAAAGCGGTGTTCAGGAAATTGATTGCGACAACGTTCTTTGAAGGTCAGACCATCATTATGGCAACACACCAGGTTCGCGATTTGGCCAACTTAATGGACTGGATTATTATTGAGCATTGCGGAGAATTAGTACTGAATGAATCGATTGACCGTGTTGCCGAAAAGCTTTCGTTTGGGTTACCTTTAGAACAGATCGCAACTGACGATTTGATCTTTAACGCTGATGGATTCAGTCAGAACGAAACGGTTTCCATCAATCGTTCTCTTCAATTCGGATCGCCTGATCTTGAGCTGCTTTTTAATGCTGCTATTACCAGCTCCAATAAATTATCGGCCATTTTTAACTCCAAAAACTAACCTCCATGAAACATTCTTTACTTAAAATTCTCCGATTTGAGTTTAAGTCAAATTATATGATGTGTGTTTACGTTTTATTTGTGTCCACTTTATTAATGCTCTTCTCGTTAAGTACAATCAGAGAATCCGACAAACCTCATGCCTTTGATATTTTATTTCCAATATTTGCAATTTCGACTTTGTATTTTACCTGTAATTTTTATCAGGAGTCATTAAAAAAACAGACCTTACAGATGTACCACTTGCTTCCGGTATCACAAAACACAAAGTTCTTTTCAAAACTGTTTATCTCTGTTTTTGTATTTCCAGTAATAGTGTTGTCTGTTTTTATAATTCTGATGTCAATACACAATATCGTTTTTTCGGATAAACAATGGGCTGTTGAACTTCCACCCTCCAAACATTTTTTGATGACTACAAGTCTCTGGATATTGTGTCATTCGATATGTACCTTTTTTGCCATTATTTTCAAAAGGCACAAGGCATTATATTCGGTAATTACCATTTCTTTAATTATTCTTACAATAGCTATACTGGACAAGGCCATTAATGAACTATTCGGTTTATCATTCGTTGAACCTTTGCTCTATGGGAAAGCGACTCATTTGACGTCAACCGTATCATATATCTTTCCTATTGTTCTTTACATTATATCGTACCATTTATTTAAAAGGAGGCAATTGTAATGGAATTTCATACCCAACGAGCTATATTTCTTCAGATTGCCGATCTGTTAACCGATGGTATCCTGGAAAAGAAATGGGCGGGAGACGAACGTATCCCTTCGGTTCGGGAGCTTGCGGCTTCCATCGAAGTGAACCCCAACACCGTGATGCGCGCCTATACGTTTCTACAGGATAAACTGATTATTACGAATAAAAGAGGTATCGGTTTTTTCGTGACTTCAGATGGAATGCAACGGGCGATTGAACTGAAACGCGAAGAGTTTATTAAAAGCGAAATTCCCAGGATAGAAAAGTCCATGAAACTGCTTGGACTCTCTTTTGAAGACCTGAGAAAACTATTTGATCACTAAAAAATAGGTCTCGTCTGGAAACCGCTTTTGTACGCAAAAGCGGTTTTTTACGCTCCAAAATTTAAAACAACCCTAACTTTGTTACAAGATTCGCCAAAAATTACCCTAACTTTATGACAACATTTGTCGAAAATTACCCTAACTTTGTGACATGTTTAAACGCAATGTCATCGGTGAGCTTGAAGAATGGAGAACGAAAAGTGATCGTAAACCATTGGTATTGAGAGGTGCTAGGCAGGTTGGTAAAACAACTTTGGTTCGTCAGTTTGCTTCTCAGTTCGACCAGTTTATTTACCTGAACCTTGAATTGCCCGCAGATCGCGAACCATTTGCTCAGTTTTCCGGCATCGAAACCTTTGTTCAGGCACTGTTTTTCATCAAAAACTGCTCGCTCGAAAAGAAGAAACAAACACTGTTATTCATCGACGAAATTCAGGAAATTCCTTCAGCCCTAAATACTTTGCGGTATTTCTATGAACAAGAGCCTGATATTGCTGTAATTGCAGCCGGAAGCATGTTGGAGTCGCTGTTCGATAAAAACATCAGTTTCCCGGTTGGTCGTGTCGAGTATAAAGTTGTGCGGCCAGCCTCGTTCCCCGAATTTCTGGATGCAATGGGCGAGACTGCGGCTTTGGAGCAGTTGGGTCGCATCCCTGTTGCCGGGTTTGCCCATTCCAAATTGCTTCAGTTGTTTCATACCTACGCGCTGATTGGCGGGATGCCCGAAGTTGTAAAAAGCTATTCTGAAAAGAAAGATTTGCTGGCTTTGTCGCCGATTTACGACTCGCTTATTGCTTCGTACATGGACGACGTGGAAAAATATGCAACTTCCGATTCGCAAATTCAGCACATCCGACACGCCATTCGGGCTTCATTTCAGGAAGCAGGCACTCGGATCAAATACGAAGGTTTTGGAAATTCGCCTTACCGTTCGCGCGATATGGGCGAGGCTTTGCGCACGCTGGAGAAAGCGCTTTTGATTCAGTTGTTGTTCCCGGTAACTTCAGCCCAATTGCCTTTGTTGCCTGACATTAAAAAGTCGCCCAAGTTGCAGATACTGGATTCAGGGTTAATGAATTATGTGGCTGGTATTCAGCGGGAAATATTGGGGATAACTGATTTGAATTTGGTTTATCAGGGCAGATTAGTTGAACATTTGATTGGGCAAGAGATTCTATCGGTTCAGTATTCTGCTTTAGACCGCCTGAACTTTTGGGTTCGGGAGAAAAAGACTTCAAACGCCGAAGTGGATTATATTTTTCCTTTTGAAGGAAAACTGATACCGGTTGAAGTGAAGTCTGGAAAAGAAGGAACTCTCAGATCGTTGCACCTTTTTATGGACGAGGCGCCTCACCCGTTTGCCGTTCGTTTTTATGCAGGAGACTTTGCCATCACGCAGTCGGAAACACCATCGGGAAAAACATACAAACTATTGAGCCTTCCGTATTACCTGGGGTCGCAGCTAAAAAAATATGTTTCCTGGTTTGTGAATCAAGTGACATCAAAAGCCAATTAGATTTTTTGGTTCATTTCCTGATTTTGATTTCAGGAATTTAGTTTCTTTGTTCGGCTTTAATCGTTTTACCCTGCCGAAAATGTCTGAAAAAGAGTACTCGAATAATTATCTCGATCATATTTCGCTCGATTGCGTGATTTTTGGATTTCACGCCAATCAGTTAAAAGTTTTGCTGCTTCACCTGAAAACTACGGGTGAATGGGCGTTGCCTGGTGGTTTTGTGAGCGAGGAAGAAACACTGGAAGTTGCAGCCAGCAGGGTGTTGAAAGAACGTACCCAAATGGACGAAATCTTTTTGCGTCAGTTCCATGTTTTTAGCGAACCTAACCGTTCGAACCGCAATCCTGCTATTTCCGATCTGGTGAGTTCCGGCCAACAACATCCTGAATTAGAGTGGTTCGATCAACGCTTTATTTCCGTTGGATTTTATGCTTTAGTGGAGTTTTCGCAGGTACAGCCGCAACCCGACGATCTTTCCGATTTTTGCAAATGGGCAAATATCGACGAGGTTGGCCAGCTGATGATCGACCACAATATCATTTTAAATAAAGCACTCGAAACACTTCGGCTTCAATTGACCTTTCAGCCAATTGGGTACAATTTGCTTCCTGAGAAATTTACAATGACCGAACTTCGGAAATTGTACGAAACCATTCTTGGACAAGAGCTTGATCGCCGAAATTTCCAGCGTAAAATACTTGCTTACGATATTTTGACTCGCCTGGATGAGGTAAAGCAAGGTGTTGCCCACAAAGCGCCAACACTGTATAGCTTTAACCTGAAAAACTATAAAAAAGCTTTGGAAGACGGGCTTAACGGGAAGTGGTAAGTTATTTTCCGAAAAAACTTCAAACTACCAGCACAGATCGGGATAATTGCATTGTGAAAATGATTATTTTAGGTGCTGATTAACAAACCTAAATACTCATGAAAACCAGGTCAATAAAGCTTATCAGCATTGCTTTTCTAGTATTTGTCCAATTCGTATCTTTTGCCGAAACTCCCAATAATTTAAAACTTTGGTACACCAAACCGGCAAAAAAATGGACAGAAGCTTTGCCAATCGGCAATGGGCGTTTGGGTGCCATGATTTATGGCGGCGTTGAAACCGATCAGATTCAGTTTAACGAAGAAACGCTGTGGACGGGCGCTCCCAACGATTATGCACACAAAGGAGCATATCAATACCTGGGGCAAATCAGGCAATTGCTTTTCGATGGAAAACAAAAAGAAGCTGAGGATTTAGCAATGGAACAATTCATGAGCGTTCCGTTAACTCAAAAAGCTTACCAGGCATTTGGCGATTTGAATATTCATTTTCCAAACCAGGCTGAATTTACTAATTACCGCCGCGAACTGGATTTGACCAAAGCCATTCACCGCGTTTCGTACCAGGCAAACGGTGTGAATTTCACCCGCGAATATGTATCGTCGAATCCCGACCAGGTAATTGCCATTCGCTTAACTGCTGACCAGAAAAAAGCGTTGAATTTCAGTATAAAAATGAATGCGTTGCACGAACAGAAAGCGGTTAGAACTTCAGGAAATACGATTAGCCTGAATGTGCAGGTGAAAGATGGCGCTTTGCGTGGCGTTGCGACGGTGAAAGTAGTTACCGACGGAACAATCAATGCCGAAGCCGATCAGCTTACTGTTTCAGGAGCGCAACAGGCTGTTTTGTACCTTGCCGCCAATACCAACTATGTGAATTATAAGGATGTGAGTGGAAATCCGGAGCAAAAAGTAGCAGCAACATTGGCCAAAGTTGAAAAGAAGAAATTCGATCAAGTTTTGGCAGCTCATGAGGCCGACTACCAAAAATTATTTGGCCGGTTCAACGTTCAGTTTTCGGAAAACGAGCGCGTAAAACTGCCAACCAACGAGCGTATTGCCGAGTTCAGCAAAACGCCCGACGATCCGCAATTGCTGGTACTTTACATTCAGTACGGAAGATATTTGCTGATTTCGAGCAGTCGCCCGGGATGCCAGCCTGCCAATTTGCAGGGAATCTGGTGCGACCAGCTAAAACCCGCGTGGGACAGCAAATGGACGGTAAATATCAATACCGAAATGAATTACTGGCCCGCCGAAATTGCCAATCTTTCGGAATGTCAGGAACCACTTTATAACATGATTGCCGATTGCGCCGAAACCGGTAAAACCGTAGCCAAAGAGCACTACAACGCCGGCGGCTGGGTTTTGCACCACAACACCGACATCTGGCGCGGAACAGCCCCGATAAACCACTCGAATCACGGCATTTGGGTTTCGGGCGGCGCGTGGCTGAGCCGTCATTTGTGGGAACATTATCAATTTACTCAGGATAAAGAGTTTTTAAAAAATAGAGCTTATCCCCTGATGAAAGGCGCTGCGGAGTTTTTCACTCAATTCCTGATCAAAGACCCGAAAACCGGTTACCTGATCAGTACTCCTTCCAATTCTCCTGAAAATGGCGGGCTGGTTGCCGGGCCAACGATGGATCACCAGATTATTCGAGCGCTGTTCCGTTCGTGCATTGAAGCTTCGGAAATTCTGGGAACTGACAAAGAATTTGCGCAGAAACTGAAAGAAATGCTTCCGCAGATTGCGCCAAACAAAATTGGCCAATACGGACAATTGCAGGAGTGGATGGAAGACAAGGATAATCCCAAAGATACGCACCGGCATGTGTCGCATTTGTGGGCCGTTTACCCCGGAAATGAAATCAACTGGAAAGATACTCCCGATTTGATGAAAGCTGCCCGCCAATCGCTGATTTACCGCGGCGACGACGGCACGGGCTGGAGTCTTTCGTGGAAAATTAACTTCTGGGCACGCTTCCTCGACGGAAACCATGCTTACGAAATGATTAAGTTGCTGTTCCGCCCGGTTGAGATTGAAAATACGGTTTATACCAAAGGAGGTGGTTCTTACACCAACCTGTTCGACGCCCATCCGCCGTTCCAGATTGATGGTAACTTTGGAGCACCTGCCGGGATGATCGAAATGCTTATCCAGAGCCAGTTGGGAACAATCGATCTATTACCTGCCTTGCCTGATGCTTTGCCAACCGGAAAAATTTCGGGAGTTTGTGCCCGTGGTGGTTTTGAACTGGTTTTTGAGTGGCAAAACGGCAAACTTCAGAAAGTTCAGGTATTGTCGAAAGCCGGACAAAAATGTCATTTAAATTATGCCGGAAAATCTGTCGATTTTGATACGCAGAAAGGAAAAACTTACGTATTTAACGGGGAGTTGAAGGCGCTGTAAAAAGAATTGCTTCTGGCGGCTAGCTGCTAGTTGCTGGCAGCCAGAAGCAATTGTTCTACTTCTTATTTTCTTTGATTTTCGATAAATAGTCATTCTCCAAAACCTGCTTAATACCAATGTGGTAAGGGGTTGCCTGGATGCCAAAACGTTTCTCGAATTTGCTGCTGTCGAAAACATAGTCGGACTGGTTTTGGTAGAACATTTCCAGAATTTCTTTCATGATCGGGCTCATGTAGCCCAAAATCCAAACCATGTATTTGTTAATGCGGTGGTAGCGCGGTTTTACGCCCAGTTCGCTGGCAATTAGCCAGGTCCATTGTTTACCGGTAAATGGTTCAGCGGCGGTAGGCAAGTGCCATACCTGGTTGTAAGCATCTTCGGTATTTCCCAGCAAAGCAGTTGCTTTTCCGGCATCGGGGGTAAACGTGTAAGAATGCACGGCATTCGGATTTCCCAGCAAATTGGCTTTGCTCCCAATAACCAGCGGTTTGATGATGGTTTCGTTCATCATGCTCGAACGGCGGATTCCCGGGCCATAAAAATCAGCAGAACGGGCAATCAGCGCGGTAAGTGTTCCGGCCTGTACTTCATCCATAATCATCTTTACAACTTCGGCCCGTACTTTGCCTTTTTTGCTGGGTGGCTTGATGGGCGTATCCTCGGTCATGCGGTTTAGGTACGATTTGTCGTACATATATATGTTGTCGAAAAATACCAGTTTGGCATCAAATTCCTTGCAGGCGTCAATCACACTGCGGATAAATTTTGGCCAGCATTCCTGCCATGTCTTGGTCACGTAAGGAAATCCTACGGTGACATAAACCACCTCGGAGCCTTTTACTGCTTTCCGAATGTTTTTGGGATCGAGCAAATCGGCAGGCATCAGGTTGTCGGTAGTATTTACCTTTTGCGGATGGCGATTCACCAGGCGAATGTCGGTTGTGTAAGCGGTTAATGCTTTGGCAAGCTCAATTCCAATCGGGCCGCCGGCTCCAAGTATGGTTTGCATAGTTTTAAAAATTTCAGGATAAAAAATTAATAGAATATTCCACAAAATACCTAATTGATTTTGCGTTGGGGCTTTGCCCCAAAACCCCAATTCCTTTTTTGTCTTGACACAAAAAAGGAATCAAAAAAGGTCAAGGCTGAGCCCGCTTCGCACGAAAAACTACGTTTGACGGCTAAAATCTTTTAAACTCTCCCGGTTAAACCGGGATCAAACAGAAAAGATTTTTTAACGCCGTCTTCACTTGTTTTTCGGCTCACCGGCCGAGGCCGCTTGTGCTTCACTCAGCTTTAGGCTTGAAAAGGATATTCATTAAAATCAGAACTCAAATTTCTCCAGTTTTATTTCAGAGAATTCCTGAAGGATAGCAATGTTTTTAACGAAATGGGCTGTTTTTTCGTGTGCCGAAAGAGCAGCGCTGTCGAGCCATGTTTCGCAGATTAGCAACACATTGGGGCGAGTTGAGCTTTCATAAACATCGTAGGCAATGCAGCCGTCTTCTTTTACCGAAAATTGAGTCAACTCTTTAGCTGCTTCAAGCACTTTGGCCTGATTTTCAGCTTTAACCTGGATAAATACGTTTAATCGAATCATAGTTGATGTTTTTTAATTTCACTGTTGTAAATATAGTACTAATACATGGTGTGAAAAGTCAAATTAAGTTAATAATCGTCTTTCGGCTAATTGATAAATGTCTTTTATTGTTTGCCCCAATTTCTATTCGGCACATCACTCAATTCCAACTCTAGTTTTCCGCCTTTGGTCAGGTCGGAATGGTAAAACCAGAATTTATCTAAGCTCTTGTTATTCAGTTTGGCCGATTTGATATAGAATGCTTCGGGTTTATTCTTCGAGCTTGTTATGGTGAATGTTTCTCCTTTGTAATAGTCTTTGTTCAGGTGAATGGTAATGGAATTGAATACCGGTGCGGTAATCTGCCAGGTTGGTTTTTGGGCTGCTCCGCCCTGAAAATCGAAAAGCCCCATTGCCATTAATGCCCCAAACGAACCCATCATTCCCTGATCTTCGTCGCCATGATAACCATCTTTTGGCGTTGTAACCGTGAACAGCGTTTCTTTAACTTTTCGCACCCAATACTGGCACAAGTCAGGTCTTCCGGCGTAATTCAGCGCCCAGAGCATCCCGAGTGCAGGTTCGTTTTCGAAATCGGTCCAGGCGCTTCCATGTTCGCCGTGCGGTACAATAAAATTCTTCTCCTGTCCTTTGTGCATTTGTGCTTCCAACCGCGACACATATTTTTCGTTTCCGCCGAAAAGCTGGATTAAGCCATATGGATCTTGTGGCACGTAATGCGAATAAATCATGCTGTTCGACTCGCAAAAACCAAGTGTGTTGAAATCTTTTTCTTTACCAACAGGCACAAAATCTTTAATCCAGCTGCCGTCGGTGTTTCGCGGGTGCATGTATCCGGTTGCGGGGTTCCACAAGTTTTTGTAGTTCTGTGCACGCGTGGCAAAAAGCTTGGCATCGTCGGTTTTGCCCAGCGATTTGGCCAATTCCGAAAGGCACCAATCCTGATAGGCATATTCCAGCGTCATCGAAGCGCCATCTTTGTGCATTCCTTCTCCCTCAATTCCTTCAGGAACATAGCCGCGTTCAACGTAATATTTGATACCGCCACCTTGAGGGTTGATCATGTTGTGCTCGTAGCCCGCATGGTCGCGAATCCCGCCCGGGAAAGCATTTTTTCGCAATCCCCTCCATGCCAGTTCTGCATCCCAATTGCGAATGCCGTATTGGTAGGCCGAGCCCATAAAAGCTGCTGAAGGGTCGCCAATCATCACGAACGTGTAATTTCCTCCTGAAGGGCCACGCGGAATAAGCCCGCCATCGCGGTACATATCGAGCATGGTGTTGCAAAAACCGTTTACAATTTCAGGATAAGCCAGTCCCCACAGCAGGGAAACCGTCCAATGCGCTCCCCAAAAACCGTCGAAATTGTAATGCGGATAAGGCTTTCCGTGAATGTCTTTTCCGGTATAATGAATTTGGGTAGTTGCTCCGGTATTATCGGGATAAGCGCCATCGCAATCGCTAATCACACGACGCCCCTGAAGTGAATGCCATAGATCGGTATAGAAACGCTGTTTCAAGGCTTGGTTTTCGTCGCTCACTTCAATGCGTCCCAAATACGAGTTCCATTCCTGACGCGACTCGCCGACCACCCGGTCGAAATCCCATTGTGGCAATTCCTGTTCTAAATTTTTGTGCGCCGCAGCGATAGTGGTGTACGAAAGGGCAACCTTCATCAGGATTGGCTTTGTTGTTTTAGCAAACTCAACCCAGGCACCGGTATTTTTTCCTGAAATGCTGTCGGTTCCGTCGTTTATTATTTGGTTTTCTCGCCATTTTCCTAATTTGGTAATTGGTTCCGAAAATTGGGCCACGAAATACACGGTGAACGGTTTCGGGCGGCGCATGGTTGCTGCCATGGTTACTGATCCTTCCAGTTCGGTAGCGCTTGTTTTCCGAAGCGAAGCAGTTTGTATTTTATCCATCAAAACTCCGCATAAGTCGAAGTTAATTCCGGGCACCGAATCTTCAGGAAAGGTATAACGATGCATTCCGACACGCGTGGTTGAGGTTAGTTCTGCTTTTACCCGGTAGGTTTTCAGGTTTACGCTGTAATACCCAGCCTTGGCAATTTCCTCGTCGTGACTAAATTCCGACTGGCAGGCTACCTGGCCTAAATAGCCTTTGGGCGTGCCGGTAAAAGGCATAACGCCAATGCCATACAATTGCCAGCAATGGATGTGACTGAAACATTGAATTTTATTGTCGCCATAAAGGTAGCCACCATTCCAGTCGGCGCCGGTGCGGGTGTCGGGACTTAAATTGACCATGCCGAACGGGCGTGTTGCCGCATTGAAAAAGAACCATCGGCTGGCTTCTGTTCCGGCTAACGGGCAGACATAGTCAACCAGTTCGGTTTGTTTTTGTGCTGAAACAGAAAGTGATAATGCTAAAAGTACGATGACGAGATAGCGCATGAAGGAAATTTATTGGTTATGATTGATGATTTATTAATGAGCAACTCTATTTCTGTTGGGCATTCCATTCTTCGAACATCCTGATTGCGGTAAACAAAACACCTGCTTCACCTCTAAATGTGCTCGAACCACGTGGTTTATTGTCAACCGAATACCATTCAAAGAATCCGTTGTTGTCTTTCACGCGTTTTACCATCGGTTGAACCTGTTCGTATGCTTCCTGAACAAACCCGTTTTTGATGAGCTGCTGAATCATCCGGCCACCAAACCAGGTCCAGTCGCCACCGTTTTGGTAGCTGTATTCCGGGTTCATGATTTTGTTTTTGAAAAATCCATTCGGGTAAGGCGGATAAAGAGTCATCCCGATGGAAGCAGCCCCGGCCAGTTTTACTAGGCGCAACATTTCATTAAGCGAAGCTTTTATTTCGTCTTTGCTCAACAAGCCAGCTTCAATGGCAATGGCAGTTCCGCCAAAATAATAAATGTCTTTTTCATCGAAATCAGCCGGAAATGGCGAACCTTTCTCCAGGTAAATGTGTGGAATGAACTTCTTCTTCTCGTTATCCCATAGGTATTTGCGACAATTTTGAGCAATGTTTTCTTTGATGGGGATCCATTTGGCCTGTGTTGCCGGGAGCATTTCTGTTAGGTTGTTCAGTGCAATGACGAACATGGCATTGTCGTAAATGTCGATAGCCGGATGGGTATTGTCATCCAGAACAACACCCAGGCTATGTTCTGGTTGCACATCGCCCCAATCGGCAGTTGTTGCGCCAATGATTAGTCCGTATTCTTTGTTGAAACGGTTTTTCATCAGGAAGTCCATCGCCCATTCCAAACGTTCGGCTACAGTTTTGTCACCCACTTTTTCGTTCACGATAGAAGTGTCGCCAGTTAGTTTGATGTATTTATATACAGCTTGTATAAGGGAACTTTCCTGGTCAGTTTCTACCGAATTTTTATGGGCAGCATAGCGTGGTTCGAGCTTCGAATAGCTAAAGTCGTATGAATTTTTACGAATCTTTTCAATTGGAGTGAACCCATCAATAATGTTTCCATCGTCGCCCTGCATCCGGCAGAAGACCAACAGGTTTTCCTTCAGCTCTTCCTTCGGAAAAACTTTCGAAGCCAGTTCAATAAATGTGTTGTAATCGCGAATCCACACTTCGCGGTAGCCCGATCCGGCATTAAACCCACTTTTCATGATTTCGATTGCCTTGCTTTTAACGAATGGGAAATATTCGTTTTTCGCGATTGATTCTGCCAGTTGCTTCGTATTAGTCTCTTTTTTTTCTTGCGTTGAGCAGGCAAAGACGACGATTAACAGTATAATAAACGGAAGCTTTTTCATCGTTCAAAAATTTTTATTCTTAATAAATATGCTTATATAGTCTAAAACCCCTATGGCAACTTTTGAAAGTTTTCGTGCAGGAAAGTTCCATCAGGAGATATAGAGAGAGGATAGCTTAGCTTTTAATGATTTCAGGATTACTTTTTGTTTTGATAATGAATCGGTTACTTAGTTCGCTGTCTTCGGAAAACCGGCAATCGAATTTCACGGTATGTTTCCCGGGTTTCAGGGTTGGAATGTTTTGCTGAAGCGAGAGTTCGCTTTTGAAACTACCCTTGTTGTTGTAGAGTTTTAGTGTTTTTCCGTCGCAAACCACCGATGTTCCGGCCTCGAAAGTTCCGGGTATTTGCAACTTGAAATAGCCATCGAGTTCGAGTTCGGGATTGGTGACAGTCCCTTCCTTTCCCATAAATGTGAGGGTGAAAGTCAGTGGCTGTTCGGCATCCGAATTTTCAAAGATCCACTCCGAATAGGTTGGTTGCCCAGGCTGAAGCAATTGTTTGGTGTGCTCAAATTTGTGCTTTTTAAATGGATACAATTTCCAACCTTCGGCATCTTTCTCCAGATGAAAATCGTTCGCAGGGTTCTTCAGCCGGGTAAGTTGATCGGGTGAAAAAATGTTTTGTCGCGAAGCTTCCTGCCACAACTTGATCAAAGCCAGTAATTGTGCCGCGTTGGGGTTCTTTTTCAGACTATTGTAGCGGGCAACCAATGCAAATCCGGCACGATATCCGGCGGCGCGGGCCATCATCCATTCGATGTCTTCGTTTCCGGTGGTAGCCGAAAGCAAGAACCAACCCAGCATATTGGGCATGTAATTTCGCTCCAGAAGTGGTTGATTTTCGAGCCGGTAATCGCCCTGTGATTCGCGGAAACCGCCGTACCACGGTTCGCCCCAGTTCCAGTAATGGCAAATGTGCCAGTAATAATGACTCGACCTGCTTGTTCCGTTAACCAGCGTGTGGTCGGTTTCGCGGAAAACCTTATCGGCAAAAGCCTGAACGGCGTATTCGCCTTCGCCCGACGACATGCAGCCCTCGTGCCCGTCGAAATCCATTTGCGATACGCCGGTTTCGTTAAAGAAACGGGCCAGGTTTCCGGCAATCTCCTGCTGAAGTTCGAAATTCGGGAAAAGTGTGTTGTAGGGATAATCGAGCAGCATTCCGGCACGTTCGCCTTTGGCGTGTGCCGATGCTTTGGTGCCAAAAGCGCCGCGCTGGCAATCGAGTAGCTTATAAGGCGCTTCAGTCGTTACTTCCCGAAAACGAATAATTTCTTCACCAATTCGCACTGCATGAAGCGTACTTGGCTTGAGGTTCTTGAAATACTGATTGGATTCCACCTGTATTTCGGTTGCCGTTGTCGAACTGTTTTCTGAAACGACTGATGCTCCGGTTTCGGCCAATCGCTTGTCGGGGACTGGAGAAACGTATGGATCGTTGGTATTGATGAATGTGCTGAGCGTGTGGACGCCAATGCGCAATCCCATTTTTGCGGCTTTCTCCACGCAGGTTTTCATTCCGGCCCGGTCGTTCGGAAAGCTTTTGGGGTCGAGCACAAAATGGCCCCACGACTGGAACGGCCCTTCGTGGTATAACGACATCAAACCGGCTTGCTGTGTATAATCGAGCATTTCGTCGATGTTCGATTCGGTGAAGTCCGAAATGAGGTATGCGCGTCCGGTCTCGTGCGACTGCTTGTGCCAAATGCCGTTGATTAATGGATGCGGCAACCCTTCGGCCAGTTCGATGGCTCCGATGCAACCGAGTGCTTCTTTTTCGGGACAGCCAAATAGCGCGATGGCCGAACCGATGTTGGTTTCACCTGAAATGGCCGCAACTGGCATGTCGGGGTACTGATCGTTCCAAACCGATTGGTGGCGGGCTTTCGAGCGGTCGAGGCTGTAGGCTTGCAGGCTGCTTCCATAAGACTGGGCAATGGCCGTATTTCCGCGCGAATCGTCGAGCCCGCCTTCGCGCTTGAGAATTCCGCCAATGGTTTTGGGGTTCAGCGCCTGTAACCCGATGGCATACTGGCCGTCGCGCACCACGCCAATTACTTCGCCAATGGTTTGGCTGATGGTGGTTGGGTAGGGTCCCCAATACACGGCATTTACATTGTCTTTATCACTAAGTTTATTTAGCCTGAACGACAGGTGTGTTGGATTGGAAACAATCTTAATTTCGGCTGAGATTTTCGATTCAGAGTAATTCAGGCTGATGATCCCGGTTTTGGCATTGAACACGGCTTTCGACGGTTCTTCCCATTGTTCGCCCACCCGTATTTTCATCAGTGGAGCTTTTTCTCCGGGAGCCAGGTAGTTTTTCTCCGAAGCGAGGTCGGTCATTCCCGAAAGTTGGCCATTGGGCGCAATTGTAAGCTTAAACGTGTTGGTTTTCAAATCAATGCTTTGCGCTATTGCCCCAAGAGCAAAAAGCATCAGAAGAAATAGGATTGAGGTTAGTTTTTTCATCGTCTTCGGGTTTAGTTTATTCCAATTTTATAGGTTTAGCATTTGCATTCCAGCCCTCAATAACCAACACAACCGATTTTTTGGTGTGCTCGGTTGACAGTTGTGGCATATTCAGGTTGATTTCTTTTTTCTCGCCGGGCAATAGGGTGAAGTAGTTTTCAGTAAGGAAAACGGGAAGAATCAGTTCACCTGTTTTTTCATCGACCACTTTTAGCCGGATGAAAAATGCAGGCTCGCTTCCAGAGTTACTGACTTCAACTGATTTGCCGTTGTATTCTGCCGCTAAAACAACTTGTTTCAGCTCATTCAGTTTTTCAAAGCTTTTCCCAGGCTTGGCCAACCAGTAGAAATTTTCGTCCAGCTGTTGATCGCTGGCATTCAGCAGCTTCAATCGTAAAAAGCAAACATCTTCGTGAATGTTTTGAGTGCCAATTTTCCGAAGCAACGAAATGGCGTTGGCAGCAATTGACGCGGTGTAGTTGTCGGTTGAAATCGGTTTTCCGTGAATGTCGAATAATTCGGCGCTCACTTTCAGATTCTTTTCTTCCTGAAAGGTTTGATTTACCAGGCAAACCATCGAATCGTTCAGGTTAAGTTGCAAATGAAGCGGTTTTGCTCCGTGTTTGTAGCCGTAGAATCCACCGTTTTGCTCAAGAAAAACGTCGTAAAACTGACCCCGAAGTGCTGTCCAGGGATTTTGATTTTTCCACACAAGCATTCCCGAATATTTGCTCCACATTCCGGCAGTAAAACCCTCCTGAAGCGCACGGTATTGCTCGTAATTGACTAGTTGCGCTTTTTTACAGAAGTCATCAATCGAGGTTGCCTTTCCGTATTGATCAATGTAATTTCCGTAGCCGATGTATTTGTGGTAGCGCCAAGCTTCGTTTTCCCAGCGCTCGGACGGAAGTTGCTTCAAATCTGTTTCGTCCATCATTTTGCGCATGGTTTCCACATTTGGCATTCCAACCGAACCCAATTCTGGATTGAACGGGAACGATTTGACGGTGAAGAAATGAAGTGGATTCTGTATGCCATAAGGTCCGTCGCCATTGCCTCCCAACTCATTTTTTGCCAAATCTGTCGAAGTCGATTCGTTGAGGTAATACCGGGCTCCATCGTATTTCGGGAATATTTCATTTTTCAGTGTTTGATCGATGTCGGCTGGCGGCGGAAACTCGTTGCCTCCGCACCACAGGTACAAACTCGGATGGTTACGCAACATTTTCACCTGATCAACAACCGAAGTAATAAAAAGGCTGTGTTTATCGGGGTAAGCGCGACGGCGTTCCTGTGACTCCTTTTTGGCCGGATCGTACCACCGGCCATTGCAATCGCCCGAAATCCAAAGATCTTGCCATACCAGGATGCCGTATTTGTCGCAGGCGTCGTAAAACTCGGGGCGCTCGGTCAGGCCGCCGCCCCACACGCGAATCATGTTCATGTTCATTTCGGCATGCATCTTCACCTCGGCGTCGTACCTTTCAGGAGAAAAGCGAAGCAGTGCATCCGAAGCAATCCAGTTACCGCCCTTTATGAACACATCCTGCCCGTTGACGCTAAATATGCGTGCGCCCAGCTTTTCGTCGAAACGGGTACTGGTTTCGCGAATTCCAAAGCTTACTTTTTCCTTGTCAGAAAGGCTATTCCCGTTCAGTAGAAACGAAAATTCGATATCGTAAAGCGGGTGGTCGCCGGCTCCATTGGGCCACCACAACTTAGGATTGGCTATTTTAAATTCTGGAAGTTCGACCGAAATTTTCTCTCCCGGCTGAAGGACAATCGTTTTTGATACTTCGCTGGTTTCGCAATGGGCAATCAGCTTTCCGGTTTGGGTTTCTCCTGAAGGGTTGAACAAATCAGCAGAAGTTTGGATAATCGCCGGTTCCTGTTTGCCTGAAGGAATGCGCTTCCCCGAAACTTTGGTTACCACATGCGGATCGAGCAAATCGACCGGACCGGTTGTTTCGAGCGAAACTTCGTCCCAAATTCCGGTGTTGCGGTCGCGAATGGGGCAAATCCAGTCCCAGCCCGCTGTAAATTGCATGGCGACCGAGCGGGCAATCAACCCGTCGCCGCCCTGTCCGTTGGGAGCACCAGCCGGATCGGGCGGATAAACCAGCACGGCCAGGTGGTTTTCGCCTTTTTGCAGAAACGGCGTGACCAGGTATTTTTCGCGCAAAAACATGCCTTCGTGCGTATCTGGATTAATTTTTTTGCCGTTCAAAAACATTTCAGAAGAATAGTTTATACCCCTGAATTTCAACCAGACCTGTTCTCCGTTTTTTAATTCGGGCATTTGGAACGAATTGAAGAACCAGTAGGTGTAGTAATCGCGGCCAACCTGGCTAATGTCGGGAATCAGCTCGTTGTTCATCCCAAAAAACGGATCGGGAATTTTTTGGTTGTACAACAAGGTCGTGAGCACCGTTCCGGGTACAACAGCATCCATCCAGTCGTAAAACTGGAAACCTTTCCCCGAAATCACTGTTCCGTCAACAGTAATGTCGGTTGCTTTTTTGGCTTTCCATCCCGAGTTGAGTTTAATATTGACCTGTTGCGCACCTAACCTGCTGCAAATACCAATCGATAAAAGAACAACGAGTATCCTCAGTTTCATAGCTTTCAGAATTATTTGGTCACCTGGCTTATTTTAAATGTCACTGCGTATTTCGATGGCATTTCTTTGGCTAAACTTGCCGGAATTTCAATCGCGAAACCATCGCCATTGGCTTTCCATTTTAGCGAATTGCCTTTTTTGCCCATCAGACTAACTTTTGCGTTTTTCGCCGGAACAAAACCTTTTACCTGAATGTTTGCCGGAAGTTTCTCGCCTTCATTCAGCAAATAAATAACATTGGCCGAGCCATCTTTACCGCGTGTGAAGCGTAACTGCCCGTCGTAGTAAGGCGCTATGGTGCGTGTATTGTAAATGGCGTCGCCGTTTATTTTCAGCCAGGCGCCAATTTCTTCCAGGCGGCTGTAAGCTTCATCGTACCAGGTTCCATCGGGGCCAGGTCCAATATTTAGTAGCAAATTTCCGCCTTTGGCCACAATGTCGGTTAACATGTGGATTACTTTGCGGGTTTCCATCATTTTAGCATCATAAGAGAACGACCAGCCACCACCCAGAATCATACACGATTCCCACGGATAAGGCAACATTTTATCTGGAACCTGATTCTCAGGAGTCAGGTAATTTTGGTTTTTGCCTTCCACCGCGCGGTCAACTACAATACAGTCGGGTTGTTTTGTTCGAATCTTGTCAACCAGTTCGTCCATTTTAATGTCCTGATCCAGGTATTTCTTCACTTGAAAACCCTTTACTTCTGGAGCTTTTCCCTGATCGGGATGTTTCTGTACCCAGCCACCATCGAACCACATCAGGTCAATTTTTCCGTAGTTCGAGCAAATTTCCATCACCTGGTTGTGCGTGTAATCCACAAAACCTTGCCATTTTTCAGGATAAGCAGCCGGATCGTAGTTTACATTGCGGTCGAACGGGGGAAATTGCGGCCACCAGTAGTAAGGGCTGTGCCAGTCGGGTTTCGAAAAATAAGCGCCAATCCATAGCCCTTCGTTGCGAAAAGCATTAAAGATTTCTTTGGTTACATCGGCTTTGGGATTGGTGTGATAAGGACAATCTTTGCCGGTAATTTTGTAGTCGGTGTATTTGGTGTCGAACATACAAAAGCCGTCGTGGTGTTTGGTGGTGAAAACCACATATTTCATTCCTGCATTTTTAGCCGCTTTCGCCCATTTCTCGGGTTCAAAATGAGTCGGGTTAAAGGTCTTTCCCAGGTTTTCGTACTGTTTTTTGTAATGGAAATAGTCTTTTACCGTATCGGGCACACACCAGCCTTCGTCTTCGGGGCAAATCGACCACGATTCGACAATTCCCCACTGGCTGTATGGGCCCCAGTGCATGAGCAACCCAAATTTGATGTCCTGCCACTGATCGATTCGTTGCTGAATTCGTGGATTGGGATCTGGGAAATAGGTTTGGCCTTCGTGTTGTGCCAAAACTTTTAGTCCTGAAAGGATCAGGATAAGGAAAAGAAGCTTGCTTAATTTCATAGGTGTATTTTTTTATTGAAGATTTTGCATTTCTTGGTATCAATTATCGACCAATGGAAAATTAAAACGAATCGAAAAATCCATGAAATAAGATTCGCGGAAGTAGCCATTTATGCCTTTCCGATTGGTCTTTCCGGCGGTTCCGCCAAGCCCGTTGCAGGTACATTTGGTGCGAGTCGCTTGATGCAAATGTGGCATTTAATGTTGAGCTAATAAATTTACTTCATAAATTTAAATAAAAAAGGCAACTTAACGATGTACGAAAAGTTGCCTTTTTATTTAGTTATGAAAGAATTGAACTAATTGATGCGGAGTACTGAACCAACTTTCAGCGTTTTATTGGCTGTGATTTTGTTGGCTGTACAAAGTTTTTTAACAGTGGTATTGTATTTCCGGGCTATTGTCGAAAGGCTGTCACCTTTCCGAATCACATGTTTTCCTTTGGTGCCGGTTGACGCCAGCAACCGGTGATCGGGTAGTGGTTTGTCCCTGAGTTTCGACGGGTCGATTTCGAACTGTCTGTTTTTGTAGTATATTTTATCCGACTGAAGCGCGAATGTATTGTAATCGATGTATTTGTTCGAGTCGAACGGTTCGCCAAACAAACGGGTTTCGAAATGCAGGTGGTTGCAGGTTGCTCTTCCGGTACGGCCTCCCAACCCAACTAAATCTCCGGCTTTTATGGTGTCGTTCACTTTTACTTTTATGGCTTTCAGGTGGGCGTAAATGGTTTCAAGTCCATTGTTGTGCCTTACCAAAACCAGGTTTCCATAGCCTCTGAAAGACTTTGCGAGCCTCACCCGGCCATCGAACGCGCAACGAACCGTATCGCCCGAGTTTAACCGAATATCGGTTCCGGTGTGCATACGGCGGTGGCGCGGACCGAACTTGGACAAAATTTGTCCTTTGACAGGCATTACGAACGGGCTATCACCCGGACTAAACAACGAGATTACAACCGTGTCATTTTTATTGGGAAGTGTATTCGCCGGATACTTAATCTGTGTTGAATTCCAGATGTTTTTATATAAGGTTTCATCGCAGCTTGGCCTGAGTGAATCAACCTCCAGGTCTTCTGGATCAATGGTAAGTGTGTCAATCTGGAATGTCTCGTTGATTGGGGTAATTGTAGCCGGAATTGGCTCTTGTGCAAAACTATTCAGCACGAATAGTAAGCCAAATGCCAGTGTTGTTACAGTTATCTTCATCTTCAAAAATTGGGTTCGTACTACGCTCAAAAATTTGAACAGGGTTACGAAGGTAACTTTTTCATTATTTATTTCCGAATTTCCTGTTAAAAGACATACTAGCGTTAACAATTAATAACACCTTTTTATACATTTGCAGCAAATTTTCAGGAGCAATTTTTAAAGATGAAAAGTAAGATTTTTAGGTACTTAGCGTTAAGTTTTATTGGTATTTTTGCGCTAATCGGGTTTGGCCTCACTGCGGGGTATCTGGCCGTAAAATTTCATCTGACCGACGATCCGGGCGTGGTTGACAAAAACGACCGCTACTTTCAGGAGATACAGGATAAATATGGGCAAACCCAGGAAAACGAAACTTCGACCATTGATTACAGCGAAGCCCGGTTGTTTCACGACATTGCCATTTTGAGCAAATATTACCCAACCAATGCCTATTATATTCAGAATGCCTATTTCGAAAGCCACAACCTGAAGGATGCCCAGCGAATGCTTGAGGCCGTTAATATCCACATGCAGGATAATTCGGAATATTTGCAGGAGATAAGCGAGTTTAAGGAAAGCACTCAAAAAGAAAATGTTGAGATAAAAGCCAACAGCATTTTCGAATGGATGAATATTCCTGAATGGCGTGACTTTAAGCTGGCTGTGGCAAAAGACAAACCGTTGATCGACTCGGTGGCCGAGGTTACCGGCGTTGAACCGCGACTGATCGTTTCGGTGCTGGTTGGCGAACAAATACGCTTGTTTAACTCGAACCGCGAAGCTTATAAAAAATGGATCGGCCCGCTCAAAATACTTTCGGTTGAAACCACATTCTCGCTGGGGGTAACCGGTATTAAAGTGCCAACTGCCCAAAAAATTGAGAAAAACCTGAAAGACAGCACTTCAGTTTTCTACCTCGGGAAACAATACGAAAAGTTACTCGATTTCAGAACAAACAATGTTGTTCAGGAACGATTTAACCGACTGACATCTTATAAGAACCACTATTATTCTTATTTGTATGCCGCTCTTAATGTGAAGCAAATTAAAATGCAGTGGGATCGTTCGGGCTTCCCAATTGGCGAGCGCCCCGAAATTCTGGCTACTTTGTACAACATTGGGTTCGAAGTTTCGGTGCCGAAAGAAAACCCGATTGTAGGCGGTTCGGGAATCAATATTAAAGGTCAGAAGTACTCGTTTGGCGCCGTTGCCTACGAATTCTATTATTCAGGCGAATTGTTCGATTTATTCCCGTTCAAAAACTCGAAATTCGACTTTACCGATCATGTGTAGCCTCCGCAACTGCGTTAACTTCTTCGGGAAAGTTCTTTTATCGGTACTTTGCTTTTTATGCATTCCTGAAAGCTACGCGCAGGAATTCTGGATGAAGGAAATTCCGTGGAAAAACATGATGGATGGCTTGCAGTATGCCGAATTGGATGCTCCCGACAAGTCGGTGGTGAACGATTCGAAACTCACTATCCTGAAAATTGACGTTAGCAAATTCGATTTTGAATTTATGACCCGGTCGGAACACGAACGCGCCCGAACTGCCGAAGAGTGGGCGAAGGAATTCGACAAAAATATTGTCTTCAATGCCGGGATGTACCGTTATAACCGCACCCAATCGAACAAAGGGTACATGAAGAATTACAAGCATTTGAATAACCCGACGAAAAGCGCTTATTTCAATGCCATGCTGGCCATGCACCCCAAAGACAAGAAGAAGCCTGAGTTTTCGATCATCGATATTACCCTCGAACCCTGGGCGAAAATCAGAAGCGAGTACCACTCGCTGTGCCAGGGAATGCGCATGATTAGCGGAAACGGTGAACCGATGAATTTCTCGAAACGGCCCGACCAGTCGTGCAGCATGATTGTGACTGCCACCGACACCATCGGGAATATGTATGTTGTTTTTACCCGCTCGCCCTACACGCACCGCACCATGATCAAATATTTACAGGGATTGCCACTTGGCCTTCGTACAACTGTTTACCTCGAAGGCGGCCCCGAAACCAGCCTATACATCAACACGGGCGACACGGTTATTGCCAAGTACGGCAGCTATGTTTCAAACTCGTGCAACAACGACGACAACGACCATTTCCGCCTGGTACCGAACGTGATCGCGCTGAAGAAGAAAGTCATCAGTCATTAGGAAAATGACTCCACTTTTTCCATTTTGCAATTGCGATTTTTAATCGCGTCATTTCCGGCGAATAAAATTCGCCGCAACCAAAAATACCACTTTAGCAGTATTGGACTATATCCGGGAAAGCAGGAATGACTCTTTTCTATTGACTATTTTCCTTTCGCCTCAACGATCTGCTGCCTCACCAATTCATTCAGTTCTTCAGGAGTATGGTTTTCAGGATAAACAGCCGGAAGAAACTCAACGCTGATGTGCTCGCCCCATTTTATCTTTTTGGCACCCGACGACATGGCTTCGTAGGCGCCTTTAATGACCACCGGCACCACCGGTACATTCAGTTCGGCGCTCAAAATGGCGTAGGTTTTCTTGAACGATCCGATTTCACCATCAAGTGTGCGTGTTCCTTCCGGGAAAATCAGGATTTTCTTGCCTTGTTTCACCACCTCAGCCATTTTCTGGATCGAATGTTTCAGGTCTTTGCTCAAGTCCATCACAATCACATTGCTCCGGCTGGCCATATACCGGCGCAAAGCGCTGTTTACATGTTCCTTTTTGGCGTACGAGAATGTATTTTTCAGGGTATTTTTGTCGAGGTACGAAAGCACCAGGAAAGCGTCGAGCTTGGTTTCGTGGTTGGGGGCAAAGAAACACGGCCCTTCAGGAATATTCTCCATTCCCTTTCCTTCAAAAGAAAACGAAAGGCGAAATGCCCCCCGAACCGCATGAACAATCGGCCCCAGGAATGCTGAAGTTTTGGGCAGAATCACATCCGAATCTTCTTTCAAATCGCCGGTCCAGCTTTTATCCTGGTCAGTTTTGTGGAAGAGTTTATTATTCTGGATATGTTCAGCAATTTTTTTTACCGACGGGAATTTGGTCAGTTGTTCTTCGCTGAATTTAATCCCGAAGCTTTTCTCGATAAAATCGATCAGGCTTAGTTTCCCCAGCGAGTCCATCGAAATATCAAAAACTAAATGGTGTTCGGGCAAAATATCCATGTCAACCTGGCTCTCGATAAACGTTTTGATGGCCAGGTATTCCGAGGTTTCGGGTTCGGCTGATGCGGCTTTTTTCTCTTGTTTTATGGCTACCAGTTCGGGGAATTTGAACCGCTGAAGCTTGGCGAGCCGGGTACGGGGCAACTCGGCGTCAACCAGGGTAAACTGCATAATCCGCTTATACGAACTCATGTTGACATTGAACGGCCCGATAATGTTTTCGCGAAAATACTGTCTGAAATCCTCAACCCCGATTGACGAAAGATAGTTGCTGTCGGGCAGGATAAGGGCGTGCAACATTTCGTTGTGCATAAATACGCCCGACTCTTTCACTGCCGGTGAGAAACCATCGAGTTTCATTTCTATTTCAACCGGGTTTATGTTTTTCCCGTTGGGTAGAACAATAATCTCTTTTTTTCGTCCGGTGATAAACAGGTAGCCTTCTTTGTCGAAATAACCCAGGTCGCCGGTGTGCAGCCAACCCTCTTTAATCACATCGGCTGTTTCCTCCGGCCGGTTGTAATAACCTTTCATGATGCTTGGCCCTTTGGCTATAATTTCGCCATCGCGGATTTCTACCCTCAATCCGGGCAGCGCTTGTCCCGGCGAGCCGATTTTGATTTTTCCAGGTCGTGGAAACGTGATCATTGGAGCCGCTTCGGTCATTCCAAAGCCTTCCATAATATCGAATCCAATTCCGTAGAAAAACGAGCCCACTTCTTTATTCAGAGCAGCGCCTCCGGCAACCATGTACCGCAACTGGCCGCCAAATCCCTGATGTATTTTATTGAAAATAATCCGCCCGAGTTTTCGGCTCCTGGTTTTCATCACCAAAGCCAATAGAAATTTCGCAATCTTGCTTTCGTCGATTTTAGCTTTTATCCCGCGATACATCAATTCGTAAAGCCGGGGAACGCCAATAAACACACCAACCTGGTTCGATGTAAAGGTTTTCATCAAATCGGACGATTGCATCGAGGGCGCCATTGGAACAGTTGTTCCCACGTAAAACGATACCATCATCGATCCCAGCAGTGGAAAAATGTGGTGTAACGGAAGAAAAATCATCACTTGCCTGTCGGGGGTAAAAATTCCACATTCGATCACGGCCTTCATATTTTCCTTCAGGTTGGTATATGACAGCATCACACCTTTAGGGCTTCCGGTGGTTCCCGAGGTATAAATAATTACGGCAGTTGTTCCGTCAGATTCGGGCCCCAACCATTTGCTTTCTTCAACCGGGTAGTCAACGGTAATATCTTCAAATACCAGCACTTCAGGTTTCCGGGCGATTTTTTCCGACACTTTTGCATACGTTTCTTCCATCCCCCGGCTGATAAAGAGCAAATCGGGTGTGCAATCGTCTAAAATATAAACCACATCTTCAACCGATGCCAGAAAATCGATGGGAATAGCGATGCAATTGTTTTGAAGGGCAGCATAAAATGCGTAAATCCATTCCGGGCTATTCTCGGCGTAAAGGGCTACTCTCGAATAAGTTTTCCCACTGAATAAATTGGAGTAATGCTGAATCCTCTTCAGTAACTCGGTGTAAGTGATGTCGCCCCGACTGGTTATCAGGGCTTTTTTATCCGGGAACGACCGGTTTATAATGGGTTTTGTCATTTTTTGTCTGTTAATCAAGCTAACTGCGGGTTGTATTCAGGTTATTTTCTATTCCGAATAAAACTCGCAAGGTTAATCAATTTAGGTACCGCAAAATAAACAAATCCTGAGCAATGTTTTGGACGAATTGATTTCCATTTTTAATAATCAACAACACGTTTGTTCGCGGAAAATCAGATTATTTCAGGTTTTTGTGCACTTTTGCAAATGAAAATTCCTTCAAATTACTGATATGGTTCAAGTTTACTGGGAGTTAAAGGTTAAATACAAGGAGCGCGACAAATTCGAGGCATTTTACGATGCAAAAGGCGAGTGGGTTAAGTTTTTTTCAAAATCTCCGGATTACGAAGGTACCGAGATTCTGGAAAGCGGCGAAGGCGACGGCATTTTCCTGATTCTGGACGAATGGACATCCGAAGAAGCTTTCCAGGCATTTATCCGGGACAATAAAGCCGCTTACGACCAGCTTGAGGAACGGGCCAAGCAAGCCAGTCGCACCAAAAAGCGGGTTTGGATCAGTTTTGATGGCGAATAAATAAAGTTCCAAATTTCAGGTTTCAAGTTCCAAGTTGTGAACCTTACCTGGAACTTGAACCCTGAAACTTTAAACTTGCATCATGCCACATTTTACACATATCCTTTTTGATCTCGACGGAACGCTGACCGATCCCCGGCTGGGAATTGGCAACTCGCTAAAATACGCGCTGCGCCAAATGCACATCGATGGCTACAGCGACGAAATTCTCGAAAAATTTGTCGGGCCTCCGCTTCAGCACGGGTTCAAAACCCTGTTTGGCCTGAATGAACGCAACACGAACCTTGCCGTAGAGCATTTCAGAACCTATTTTGGAGACAAGGGATTGTACGAGAACATTCCGTATCCGGGCATTCAGGAGCTTTTGGAAGAACTCCATTTTTCGGGAAAGCGCGTTTACGTGGTTACCTCGAAACTGGAAAAATTTGCGGAGATAATCATGCAGCATTTTGGATTCGATAAATACCTCGACGATTTGCAGGGCGCTGAAGCCACCGGCGAGCACTCGGGCAAAGGGCAACTTATTGCCGAGTTGCTGGAGCGAAACCGCATTCCCGCCTCCTCGTCGGTTGTCATGATTGGCGACACACATTTTGACCTGACAGGAGCCAAAGAAAACAACATATCCAGCATTGCCGTTACCTACGGGTTTGGTACGCGCGAGCACCTGGCCTCCAATCATCCGGATTACATTGCCGAATCGGTTGAAGAGCTTGCCGAATTACTGTTGGGTTAAATTTTAGTTGGCAGTGTCGGGAAACGCCGATCAGAAAAGACTTTTTATACGGAGACCGAACACTTTTTTTACTTATCTTGAAAGCCTGTTAACCCGATTTTCACCTAAGCTCAAGAAAAAATGCAGGCTCAAACCCAATGGCTCGTTATTTTGAATCCCCACGCCGGATCGGGTCGGGGGAGAAAAGACAAAAAAGAAATTCTGAAGCGATTACAAAAAGCCGAATTTATTTTTGACCTGGTTGTTTCGGAATATCCCAGGCACATTATTGAGCTTACAATTCGTGCCATTGAACAAGGTTACCGAAAGCTGATTGTGGCCGGAGGTGACGGCTCTCTCAACGAAGTAGTCAACGGAATATTCTCTCAATCGGTTTGTAAGCCTGAGAAAATAACCGTTGGAATGGTTCCCGTGGGCACCGGCAACGACTGGATAAAAACATTTGGCATTCCAAACCAGTACAAAGAAGCAATCAGGATACTGAAAGAAGGAGCAACAATCAGGCAGGACATTGGACAAATAACCTATTGGGTTGACGATCAGGAAATGAACTGCTTTTTTGCCAATATGGCCGGATTTGGATTTGACGCAATGGTTGCCACAAAAACGAACAAACTAAAAAACGAAGGGAAAAGCGGGATAATCCTGTATTTGCAGGCCCTTGTTTCCAGTTTCCGGACATTCAAAACTCCGCTTATTCACTTGCAGATTGACGATCAGACCATTCACGAACTCATTTTTTCGGTAAGTATCGGTATTGGCAAATTTAACGGCGGAGGAATGATGCAGGCTCCCAACGCCATTCCCACCAACGGTCTTTTCGAGGTTACCGTTATCCGAAAAATTGGAATATGGGGGATTATCAGGAACCTGGCCGGGTTATATTCAGGTGCTTTTGTGAAAGATTACCGCGTATCAACATTCCGGGCCAAACAGGTTGAAATATCTTCAACCAAAAGCATTTCGGGAGAAGCCGATGGCGAATCGCTGGGCGACAACAGATTCTCAGCTTCCATTCTATCTCAGAAATTATCGGTAATTTATAACCCTCAGAAGTACCTTGAATAAGCTTAAATGTTGATTGAAACCCGAACCCTGAGGTAATAAAAACAACCATTTTGCACTACAAAACCCCAACGTATGAAAGAGACAAGTCGCGAATTAGGAAATAGAGGTGAAGAAATTGCGAAGGAATATCTTCGTTCGATAGGTTATGAAATTCTGGAAGAAAACTGGATGTTTCATCCGCTGGAAATTGACATTATAGCCAAAGACAAGAATGAACTGGTAATTGTAGAGGTGAAAGCCCGTGGAAGTGAGAGCTATGAGCATCCTTCAGAAGCAATTTCAAGCAGGAAAATACGATTTTTGGTAAATGCCGCCGAAGCCTATATTATTCAGAAAGATATTAATCTTGACACCCGGTTTGACGTTGTTACCATCATTTTTAGTAAAGGAGGGTACAAGCTCGAACACTTCAAGGATGCCTTTTATCCGCCGATCAGCTAAATACTGTCAATCGACTTTTCGCAGAAAATCAAGTGCTTATGAAGTGTCGCCAATAAGGTTTCCATTTTAATGGGCTTGGTGATAAAATCGTCGCAACCTGTTTTTTTCGCTTCATCTTTGGTTGCTTGCATGGCATATGCGGTTTGAATAATGACCGGCAATTCGGGCAACCGTTCTTTTATTTTTGCTGTAGCTTCGAGTCCGTTCATTTTAGGTAACCGAATATCCATCAAAACAACGTCAATCTCATCATTTTCTTCAACCATCCGAACAGCCTCTATTCCATCAGCAACAAAGAAAAGATTAGCTTGGGTTTTCTTCAGCGCTTTTTCAAACAGAAAACGACTAACTTCTTCGTCTTCTGCAATGAGGATAGTTTTTCCAATAAAATTGTAATCCATAATCAGACCCGGAATAGAATAGGCAAAAATATTAAAATTGAATTAAAAATAAATCAATTAGAAATATTTTTCATAATCAATATTTCAAAAGAGCGATGAGGCAGCCTAAAAATGTAGTGGTTCTCTGTATTTTTGTTCTGTGTCGATTGGTGTAAAAAAGTAAACAATTGGATCACAAAGCTTCACAGAACTACGGAAAGAAGCGCTAGTAATATTATGCCTTTGGGGCAGCCTCATCATATTTGTTGTTAGTTTCGCTCTTTATTGCATTACCTTTTTTTAATTCGAAACCCGGCACAACCAGTGCGCCGGGCTTCACATACCTCAAATTGCGGGTAGTAACCAGCTACCCCATTATTATAACCACAGAATGCTCTTTCCCATCCTGAAATATTGGAACGATATTCGATGACTGCATATTGTTATCAACTCTAACTTCTTTTACGCCTTTACTAATACCGTTCGGATTTTCAACTTTTATCTGGTAGGTTGCACCTCTGAATTTACGTGTAACCTCGTATCCTTTCCATCCTGAAGGAATGCATGGATCGATTTTAATTCCATCGTAATCAGGTTGAATGCCCAGGATGAACTGGGTAATTGCATAGAAATTCCACGAAGCCGTTCCGGTTAGCCACGAATTTTTGGCCTCGCCCGGGCGGGAAGCATCTTTCCCGGCCACCATTTGCGCATACACATACGGCTCGGTTTTATGCAAGTCGCTGATGTCTTCGAGGTACGACGGACAAATCTTTTTGTAATAGTCCCATGCCTGATTGCCACGGCCAATAACCGTTTCGCCAATGATGATCCACGGATTGTTGTGACAGAAAATTCCTGCATTTTCTTTATAACCAGCCGGATAGCTCGAAATTTCTCCGTATTCTATGTAATATTTCGTGAAAGCCGGATTATTCAGCACAATCCCAAATTCGCAATCCAAACGTTCTTTCACTGAGTCGAGCGCCTTTTCGCAAAGACCTTCCTCCTTGCCAATTCCGGCCATGGTGCACCAGCCGTTCGATTCGATGAAGATTTTGCCTTCTTCGTTTTCGTTGCTGCCAATTTTACGACCGAAATAATCGTAGGCACGAACAAACCATTCGCCATCCCAGCCATGCTCTTTTACAGCTTTTTTCATAGCATCAACATGCGCCTGTGCACGGTCAGCTTCTTCGGTTTTGCCTAGTTTTTTACAAAGCTCAACGTAATCCTGACCATAAATAACAAACAAACCGGCAATCATCAGCGACTCAGCTTTCGAGCCCTCCGATTTATTTTCGGTAGTCTGGAACGATTCGTTGGGGTCGTTCGAGAAACAGTTCAGGTTCAGACAGTCGTTCCAGTCGGCGCGGCCAATCAGTGGCAATTTGTGCGGACCAAGGTTGTTCACCACATGATCGAACGACACGGTTAAGTGATCGAACAACGTGCGGGCAACACTCATGTCGTTATCAAACGGCACCATTTCGTCGAGGATTGAAAAGTCTCCCGACTCTTTGATGTAACTAATGGTTCCCAAAATAAGCCACATCGGATCGTCATTGAATCCGCCGCCAATGTCGTTGTTTCCGCGTTTGGTTAGCGGCTGATATTGATGGTAGCAACCGCCATCCTGGAACTGAGTTGACGCAATATCGATGATTCGTTCGCGGGCACGTTCTGGAATCTGGTGCACAAAACCGATCAAATCCTGGTTCGAATCGCGGAAGCCCATTCCTCGGCCAATGCCGCTTTCGAAAAACGATGCCGAACGCGAGAAACAGAACGTAATCATGCACTGGTACTGGTTCCAGATGTTCACCATGCGATCGAGTTTTTCGTCGCCCGAATTCACATTGTAAATACTCAGCAAATTATCCCAATAGGCTTTCAGTTCAGCAAAAGCGGCATCCACTTTTTCAGTAGTATCCAGCTTGGCAATAGTGGCCTTGGCCTTGGTTTTATTGATTACGCCTTTCGATTCCCATTTTTCGTCTTCCGCGTTTTCAACATAGCCCAACACGAAGATGAAATCTTTCGATTCGCCAGGCAGCAGCTCCACTTCAAGGTAATGCGAAGCGATGGGCGACCAGCCGTGAGCCACCGTCATGCGCGGTTTTCCTTCCTCAACCACCTGCGGATTTTCGAACCCGTTGTATAAACCGATGAAATTTTCACGGTCGGTATCATATCCCTGAATAGGCGCATTTACCGAGTAATACGCATAGTGGTCACGACGTTCCTTGTATTCTGTTTTGTGGTAGATCACCGAATCTTCAATTTCAACTTCGCCTGTCGAGAAATTTCGCTGGAAATTTTCCATGTCGGTAGCTGCATTCCACAAACACCATTCGGTAAATGAGAATAATTTCAGTTTTTTAACTTCCGAAGAATGATTAGTTAAGGTCAGTTTCTGAACTTCGGCACAGGTTTTCAGCGGCACGAAAAACAGAACTTTAGCCGAAACGCCGTTCTTTTCGCCCTTTACCGAAGTGTAGTTCATTCCGTGACGGCATTCGTAACTGTCGAGCGGTGTTTTGCAGGGTTTCCATCCGGGCGACCAGGTTGTTTCGCCATCTTTTATATAGAAATAGCGGCCACCGCTATCCATCGGAACGTTGTTGTACCGATAACGAGTCAGCCTCCTGAACTTAGCATCCTTGTAAAAAGTGTATCCTCCCGCTGTGTTCGAAATCAGCGAAAAGAAATCTTCTGTTCCCAAATAATTGATCCAGGGCCAGGGCGTTTGCGGGGTGGTAATAACATATTCCCGCCTGGAATCATCGAAATATCCAAATTTCATGTCGTATTATATTTTAGAATGTGTTTATCTCTCTTAAGCAACAACCGCTTTCCTGCGATTATTCAATTCGTCAGTAATTTCATCCATCTTCTTTTGGTCGAGCGGATACAGAGCCATCACACCTGCTGCAATCAAAGCAATCACAGTTGGTATCCAGCTCATCAGCATAATTATACCCGGGATAGCACCTTTAATGGCTACTTCGTTCATACCGTCGTAACTAAAAGCGGCCAAGACCAGCCCGATAATCGCGCCGGCAATACCTCCGCCAAACTTGGTAGCAAACGACCCGGCCGAATAAACCAACCCGGTTGCCCGTCGGCCATTCTTGTATTCGGAATAATCGGCAGCATCGCCCAGCATGGCAAAAAATAAAGTTGGGAAAATGGCCGCTCCAAATTCAGAAATGACTCCAAGAGTGAAGATTCCGATGATATTTTGAGGCCCGCAGAAAACGAGCAAAGCATTTACTGCTCCTGAAAAGATGAGCGCATAAATAAACAATCGACGTTTGCCCCAAAGCCTTCCCAAAGGCGAAGTTGCCATGGCTCCGGCAATTGAAGCGATCATTAAACCAACCATATACGAAGCTGCCAAAAGCTGATGGTGCAGGTAATGCGTGAAATAAATAACGGTAATTCCCTGCTTGATGGAATTGTAAACATTGAATAATAGTCCGATCACCAACAAAATGATCCACGGGCGGTTTCGAATCAGATCTTTAAGGTCTTTGCGCAGGTTGGTTTCCTGTTCTTTAGGCGGGAGAACACGCTCTTTGGTCGATGCAAATGTGAGTATCAGGAAAAACGAAAGAAATACTGAAAGCAAATAAATGGAATTGCTGTATCCGCGCTTCTGGTCGATGATGGTAATGTGTTTCGCATCCAGGTTTTCTTCGCCGGAAACGATGAACGAATAAGGCTTGTTGGCTTCCATCGAAAAGCTTTTGCCCTGAGTGGCGACGTTGGCTCCTTTGTGTGCGGCGGTGTCGGCCCAGGCAAACAGCGCAATTCCATCTTTGGTTTTGATGTTCACGTTTTTAACATCCTCAGGAGCCGAAACTGTTACTTCATATTTTTGAGGTTCGATTTTGTCGAGTTTCACCGTCGGATTGATGTTTCCGAAATGCGCGACCAAAAACAAAAGGGCGCCCTGCACAAGCATTCCGCCTGAAAAAGCGCCAACCATCCGGTACGATCCCAGGCTGGTGCGTTCCTTATCGTCGCCGGTCATAACGGCCATCAGAGCGCCATACGGAATGTTGTTCGCCGTGTACATCAGGAAGAAAATGAGGTAGGTGACATACGCATACACCACTTTGCCTGTAGGGCCAAGATTTGGCGAGGTAAATAAAAGCGACAGTGTAACTCCCAGCGGAATGGCGGTCCACAAAATCCACGGTCGAAACTTGCCATATTTGGTGTTTGTACGGTCGCACACAATGCCCATTAAAATATCGATGATTCCGTCGCCCGAACGGGCAATAAGCATCAAAAGCCCGACAGTTGCGGGATTGAGCCCAAAAACATCGGTATAAAAAATGAAGAGGAAGGTAGCCACACCACGCCAGGCAATATTGGCAGCGCCATCGCCCAAAGCGTATCCAATTTTTTCTTTGATAGCAAGTTTTTCCAGCATAGTTAGTTCATTAATCAGGAGGTTTGAGAAATTATTTTTCAAAGATGGAATTTTCTTATTGTATTTGCAACAAAAAGTATTTTCTGACATGTTTTTTATTTTGGGTGACTAATTTGCGGTTTAAAACCGGCTCCTTATTGCGTTACAATCGTATATTTGTGATCAAACTAGTTGGTTATGAACTTGCAAGTCAGAAAACTTAACGCGATTGAATACATAGTTGGGTTAAAAGATGAGAAAATCCTGAATAAGATTGAAAAGGCAATACTTGAGAGTCAGCAGTGTGAATTGAAGCCATTTTCGAAGAAGCAGTTGATTGATAGGGCAATACAATCGAATAGTGAGTCCTCAACCGGAAAGTTCAAAACACAGGAACAACTGGAGGCTGAATCAGAAAATTGGTAAAAAATGAATATCCTCTGATCAAATCTGGCAGAGGATTCCCTTGTTGCAATTTACACCTATTATCGTGTTGTAGCCAATAGTAAAGAGGCATTACAAATGGATGAGTCTATAAATAAAAATGTGATTTTGAAATTAAAAAATGGAGAACAAAAAGTTGGGAGAATTCCAGCACTAAGTTCATTGCCAAATGAAATTGTATTTCTACCATACCAGAAAGAATCACTCTTTAATGAAAAATTTAAAACAAAAAGACAGGCAAATAAAAGTGAGATTTCAGATTTTGTTGAATTTATTGACAAATCGGAAGTTTTAGACATCATAACGCTAGACTCAACTCTAAAGAACATTCGACTTGAGAACGGGAAAAAATTACCGAACTTGATTCAATTTAAAATCAAATACTCTGAAAAACCCGGACACCTTGGTGTTGAATATCAAATTGATAAAGACTCCCCGGTATTTGACCTTGGAAGTTTCCCAATTATTAATGGAGAAATAGTACTTCCAATGAAATTGATTTTCATTTCATATGCAAAAGAAGATAGGGATCAAGCTTTTGACTTAATGAAAGAACTTCATAAAAATGGAATGTTAACGTGGTTTGACGAAAAAGACTTGTTGCCCGGAGACTATTGGGAAGAAAAAATAGAAATGGCGATTGAAACTTCCGACTATTTCATTGCACTTTTTTCCTCCAACACTTTAAATAAGAGAGGTTTTAAACATAGGGAAATTGAATATGCATTAAGACAAAAGTCGTTGAGACCACACATGTCTCGATTTATCATTCCAATTTTACTTGACGACTGTATTCCACCTCGAAACTTACAGATGATTCATTGGTTAAAGGTATCAGATAAAGGCTGGTTGCAAAGACTAATCATGACATTATAATGAAAGAACTACTGGCTAAAACAATTACTAAAACAACTTGATGAAGGTCACAGATATTTGGTTGTTCGGAATCATCAAATCATTTACAAGCAGATTAACGAGGGCATATTAATAACCGATGTTTTTGATACAAGGCAAGATCCAATAAAAATAATTAACCCAAAGAGAAAATAAAACCCGGCTTTTCAGACCGGGTTCTCATTATATCTAAATTGATCATTTAAATTTTAGGCAATGCCCACGGCGAGCGATATTCAGGAATTAAAAATTTATTGGCAGCATCGTCGTTAATAAACTTGCTGGCTTTAGTGTCCCAATACAACCGGCGGCCAGTGCGGTGGGCGATGTTTCCCAAATGTGCTACGCGAGCGGTATTGGCGGCAACCGTAATGTTGGCGTTCAAATTGGGGTTGCGGTCTTTTACGCCTTCAATGAAATTAGCCATGTGCAAATCGAGACCTTTTCCATTCCCTTTTTGCAATGGAACCGGCTCAATCAGGTTTTTGTCCTTTTTCCTTTCAGGAATAACTTCCCAGCCATTGCGGTCAACGACTAAAGTACCATTGTTTCCAACGAAACCAACACCATGGTTGCGGCCATAGTATCCGCCGTCAATGCCGGTTCCGTGGTCCCACAGCATGGTGTGGCCATCGAATTCGTACAAAGCCTGAAGGGTATCCGGAGTTTCAGAAGCATCATCAGGATAGGCAAATTTACCACCCATAGCCATGATCGATTTTGGTGAAGGATCGCCCATTCCAAATAGACCATAGTCGATGATGTGCACACCCCAGTCGGTCATTAAACCTCCGGCATAGTCGTAGAACCAGCGGAAATTAAAATGGAAACGGTTTGGGTTGAACGGACGTTTCTTGGCCGGGCCTAACCAGAAATCATAATCAACGCCAGCAGGAGCTTCTCCATCGGGTTTTACCGGAACCGGTTCCATCCATCCCTGGTAAGCCCAGGTACGAACGGTGCGGATTTTACCCAGCTTGCCCGATTTTACAAACTCAACGGCATCGCGCCAGTGTGGATCGCTGCGCTGCCACATACCCACCTGAACGATGGTTTTGTATTTGGCTGCGGCTCGTTCCATAATGTTGATTTCTTCGATGGAGTTGCCGAGCGGTTTTTCGCAATACACATCTTTCCCGGCCTGGCAGGCTTCAACCATTGGTAAGCAATGCCAGTGGTCGGGAGTTCCGATAATCACTACATCAACATCTTTATCTTCGAGGAGTTTACGGTAATCGCTATACAGGCGTGGCTTTTTCCCTTTGGCTTTTTCCACTTCAGCTGCGCGTTTATTCAACACATTGCTGTCAACATCGCATAAAGCGACACATTCGGTGTTTTTCTGGCGAAGAAAAGCCGACAAATCGGCAAATCCCATTCCATTGACGCCAATTAGCCCACAGCGAAGTTTTTCGTTCGCTCCTGAACAGGCACTCATGGGGATGGGCATTGCAGCTGCCAGACTAATGCCCACGGCAGCTGTGGTTGTACTTTTTAAAAAATTGCGACGGTTGGTCATTGGCAGTTTTAATTTAGTTGTGAATTTATAGGCAAAAACTGATCCGATGAACTTGAAGTCATCGGATCAGTCAACTTGGAACTTGAAATTTTGAACTTGGAACTATTTCTGCATGGCATCGTCAAACGCTACATCCGACGGATCGAAGTCGCTGTAACGAACAAAGTCGCAGGCTTCCGAAGCTCCTGCTTCGCGGTTCATACCGCTGTCTTCCCATTCCACCGAAAGCGGGCCATTGTATTTGATGTCGTTCAACGCACGAATAATGTTTTCGAAATCAATTTTTCCACGGCCTAAACTGCGGAAATTCCAGAATCGGCGGTTGTCCCCAAATTCGGTGTGGCCACCGAAAACGCCAATTTCCATCGGGTGTTCGGCCCAATAGGCATCTTTCATATGAACGTGGAATATGCGATCTGCAAATTCGTAGATAAATTTCACGTAATCAACGCCCTGGTAACCCAGGTGGCTTGGGTCAAAGTTGAAACCAAAAGCCGGATGGTAATTCACAGCTTTTAATGCACGGCGTGCGGTTGCTATATCGAAAGCAATTTCGGTTGGGTGTACTTCCAAAGCGAATTTCACCCCTATTTTCTGGAATTCATCCAGAATCGGGATCCACCGCTTGGCAAATTCTTCGTAGCCCTGATTTATCCGTTCCTGACTTACAGCCGGAAACGAATACAGCATGTGCCAGATCGGACTTCCGGTGAAGCCAATTACCACATCCAGCCCCAGCATTTTTGCAACCTTGCCGGTTTTAATGATTTCGGCGGCTGCACGCTGGCGTACACCTTCCGGATCGCCGTCGCCCCAAATGTAGTCCGGTAAAATTCCTTTGTGGCGCTCGTCAATTGGGTCGCAAACGCATTGCCCAACCAGGTGAGTAGAAATGGCAAATAACTGCAAGTCGTATTTGGCTAATAATTCTTTGCGTGCGTCGCAATAAGCCTGATCGGCCTTGTCGATTTCCATGTGGTTGCCCCAGGTGCAAAGTTCGAGGCCATCGTAGCCAAAGCCAAGCGCCTTTTCGCATAAAGTTTCAATGGGAAGGTCGGCCCATTGCCCTGTAAATAAAGTTACTGGTCTGCCCATATTCTTCGTTTTAATGGTTGTTGTTTTGATAAAATAGTTCCAAGTTTCAGATTTCAAGTTCCAGGTGCCGCCCGAAACTTGAAACTTGGAATTTTGAACTTGAAACTACCCGAAAGGTACCCATTTTACATCATCGTTATACCCGGCTTTCACCACGGTATCAATAAACTGCATTCCACGAATGCCGTCTTCAATGCCCGGATAGTCGAGCCATTCTGCTTTCGGTTGTTCTCCGTTTGCCTTGGCCCTGAGATGGAACGAGAAATTACGGTAAATATTGGCAAATGCTTCCAGGTAGCCTTCCGGGTGCCCACCGGGAGTACGGGTATTGGCAGCCGAAGCCGAACCAACAAATCCGGTTCCGGTACGATAGGTTTCCATCGGTTTGTTCGTCCATTTTACAATCAGGCTGTTGGGTTCCATTTGCGACCATTCCAAACCGCCTTTTTCGCCATACACCCTGATTTTTAGCGCATTTTCTTCACCTGCTGCAATTTGTGTAGCCACTAAAACTCCGCGGGCGCCGCTATCAAAACGCAACAAAACGGCTCCGTCGTCATCAAGCAAACGTCCCGGAACAAAAACATTCAGTTCAGCGCATAATTCAATAGTTTTCAGTCCGGTGATATATTCGGCCAGATGGTGGGCATGTGTACCAATATCGCCCATAGCGCCAGCTTTTCCTGAACGTTTGGGATCAGTACGCCACGATGCCTGTGCATTTCCGGCATCTTCAACTTTTGCAGAAAGCCATCCTTGCGGATATTCGACAAATACTTTCCTGATTTTGCCCAACAGACCTTCGGCAACCATTTGTTTGGCTTGTTTTACTGCCGGATAGCCCGAATAGGTATGAGTTAAAGCGAGTAGCATGCCTGTTTCTTCGAGTTTTTTCTGAAGTTGCAGAGCTTCGTCGAGCGTGAAAGTTATTGGCTTGTCAATCACCACATTAAATCCATTGTCAAGAGCCATCATTGCGGGTCCGAAATGCGCAAAATTTGGTGTAACAATGGTTACAAAATCCATACGGTCACCTTCAGGAAGGGAAGCTTCGTGCTCAAACATTTCCTGGTAGGTTTTGTAAATCCGATCTTCCGGCAGATAATATGATTTTCCTGAAGAAATTGAAATCTCTGGATTTATACTGAAGCAACCGCAAACAAGTTCGATTTGCCCGTCCATAAAAGCTGCCAGGCGATGAATGGCTCCGATAAATGCGTCGCTTCCGCCGCCAACCATTCCCATGCGTAATTTTCTATTGATCATGTGTATTTAAATTTAGTTGGTTAGAAAATTGTTATTTTTAACTTTCGATAAAAATAGAAAACTTTTTCGGACCAAACAGATTTTAGGAGTAAAAAACCTACCAGAGCAGAATACCAAATTTGTATGTATCCTTGCATCGGGAAAAGTAGTTTTCTATCTTCGGACAATTAAATCTAAACCAACTTAAATTATGGAAAGAAGGTCATTTCTACAAAATGCAGCAGGAGCGCTGGCCGCAGTAAGTCTTGCAGGAACAACAAAAGTTTTTGCTTCGGAAGCTAAAACATCGAATCAGGCACAATTTAAACTGAAATATGCCCCGGGTTTTGGAACCTTTAAAGAAAGCGCCGGTGATGATTTGTTCGATCAAATCAAATTTATCAGCGATCAGGGTTTTCGGGCTATTTTCGACAATGGGCTGATGGGAAAAGAACCAGCTCTCCAGGAAAAAATAGCTTCGGAACTTGCCCGCCGAAACATGGACTTGGGGCCATTTGTATTGTATGCCGATTTTGCAGTCAAATCGATGGTGACACAGGATCCGGCCATGAAAGACATGCTGAAAAAGAAAATGGAGCAAGGCGTTGAATGTGCCAAACGAACGGGCGCCAAATGGGCGCTGGTTGTTCCGGGGCATTTCGACGAAGGTTTGGAATGGGATTACCAAACAGCCAACGTGATTGATAACATGAAAATGTGCTGCGAAGTGGTCGAGAAAAGCGGGTTGATACTGGTTATGGAACCACTCAACGCCTGGACAAACCACCCCGGCTTATTCCTGACTAAAATTCCGCAGGCGCACCTGATTTGCGAAGCGGTGAACCATCCGTCGTGCAAAATTGTGGATGACCTTTATCATCAGCAGATTACCGAAGGTAACCTGATTCCGAACATCGACAAAGCCTGGAAAAACATCGCCGCTTTCCACATTGGCGACAATCCCGGACGCAACGAACCAACTACCGGCGAAATCAATTACAAAAACGTGTTTAAACACATTTACAATAAAGGCTACAATGGCGTTTTGTGCTGCGAGCATGGCCGAAGCATCAAAGGAAAAGAAGGCGAACTGGCGTTCATCAAAGCATATCGGGAAGTCGATTCGTTCTAGTCAGCTTTCAGAAACAAGCCTTCATAAAGAAAATTTTTTTTTGCAAAAAACGTGTTTGCCAATATACTGTTGACAGACACGTTTTTTCATTAAAAAGTAACGTTTTTGAATTGTAAAAATTTATTAACAGATGTTAATATCTCAGGTTTTGTAGGTAAAAATACCTAGCTTCACAGCACGAACATTAAAAAAGACGTTTTGAAGCTACGCCAAATACATATTTTTAAGGGCATTTTACTTTGCTTTTTGTTTTGCTTCTCAATTGTAAAAGCGAAAGCATCCAACACTTCTAAGAAAGTGAAATACAACTACATCCTTAATCTCCCGGCTGACTACGACAAGTATCCGGACAAAAAATGGCCGGTAATTTTTTATTTGCACGGTCGCCATGCCAGTGGAAAACATCTCGAAAGTATAACTCGTTACGGCTTGCCCTATTACATTCAAAAGGGTAAAAAAATGGACTTCATTGTCGTTTCGCCCCAGTGCCCCTGGAATAAAAACTGGTCTTCGGAAGACTGGTTTAATCCGGTTTACGATGAATTAGCGGCCAAACTTAAAATTGACGATTCGCGCGTTTACCTTATCGGAATGAGTATGGGTGGTTTCGGAACCTGGGCACTGGCCAACCGGATGCCCGACCGTTTTGCAGCCATCGCCCCCTTCTGCGGAGGCGCCGATGTAAAATGGGTCAATCAGTTGCAAAAAGTTCCAACCTGGGTTTTTCATGGAACTGCCGATAGAGAGATTCCCATCAGCCGCTCGGAAGTGATGGTAAAAGCCTTGGAGAAAAAGAATGCTGAAATCAAGTTCACAAGGCTGAAGGGAGAAGGACACGATATTAGCCGCCATTTCAACAGCGACGAACTTTATTCGTGGCTTTTACAACATTCGCTTAAGAAAACGCCATTCTGGGAAGAGCCATTGCCATTTATAACGCCGATATTGGCAAGCAAAGTTACCGCCAATACTCAGTCGAATCAGGTTAAGTACGCTTTTACTGATTGAAGCCTCCCCCAACCCCTCCGAAGGAGGGGAACATTAAAAATCTGCAATCCATTTTCCGAAGATTCCGTTTGAACGAATGGAACAGCGTTCCTCTTTCGGGGGAACGGGAATAGAGCTTTCTCTTCAATTAGTTTTATCTTTGTGTTTATGAAGATGATTCTGAAATCTATACTTAAGTTTTTGGGGTGGTTACTAATTCTTCCGGTTTATTTTTACAAATACGCCATTTCACCGTTAACTCAGGCATCGTGCCGCCATGTGCCCACCTGCTCACAATACGCCATCGAAGCGATAAAAATTCACGGTCCGTTCAAAGGTTTTTGGCTGGGCACCAAACGAATTTTGCATTGCCATCCGTGGGGAACGCACGGATACGATCCGGTTCCGCCAAAAAGACCGCCCCATCCCCAACCCTTCCCCGAAAGGGAAGAGAGTCAGGCAAGACAAGCTCTGAACGATCGAAATTTGAATAGGGGGGATCGATTTAAATTATAAATTCACACACTCCTTTTTCTTTTTCCCCTCCTTCGGAGGGGTTGGGGGAGGCTAAAATCGAACTATCTTTGAACGAAAATGTTTAATTAGGTCTTTCAGATTCAGAAAAACCATGAAACGATATCTTTTTTTATTAGTTATTCTGTTTGCAGCCTGTCAGACTGCTAAAAAAGAACAGCCGCATACCGTTACGGTAAGCATACTTCCGCAGAAATATATTATCGGGCAAATTGCAGGTAATCTGTTGCATGTGAATGTACTTGTTCCACCGGGAAGCAGTCCGCACAATTACGAGATTCTCCCGTCGCAAATGAAAGAGCTGGCAAAATCGAAAGTTTGGTTCCAAATCGGCTTGCTTACGTTCGAAGACGCCTGGAAAGAAAAAATGGTTGAGATTAACAAAGATCTACTCATCATCAATTCGTCGGAAGGCATTTCGTTAATCGCCGGAAGCGAACACCAGCACGAAGAAGGAGATCACCACCATGACGAAGCTTTTGATCCGCATGTGTGGCTGGCACCCGCTGAGGTAAAAACACTGGCCAAACACACATTGGAAACTTTACAGAAAAGTTATCCGGAACACGCAGCGGAATTCGCAAAAAACTACGATGCATTTATCCAGAAAACCGACGGACTTTCGGCTCAAATAGATCAAAAACTTGCCCTGCTCAAAAACCGGAATATCCTGATTTTCCATCCGGCGCTGGCCTACTATGCCCGTCAGTTTAAGTTGGAGCAAATTCCGTTGGAACTCGACGGAAAAGAACCGTCGCCCAAACATATGAAAGAAATGGTGGATTTGGCACACCAGCAAAATATTCGGGTTATCTTTATCCAGAAGGAATTTGACCCGGCATTTGCTCAACAAATGGCGCACGAAATCAACGGCGAAGTATTGGTGATTGATCCGCTCGACTACAACTGGGAGAAACAAATGCTCGACATTACCGAAAAAATTGCCACACAGCAATGAAGAAACTGCTTGAATTAAAAGATTTGTCAGCCGGATACGATAAAAATATCGTGCTCGAAAACGTTTCGTTCGAAGTGCTTTCGGGCGACTTTATTGGCATTATCGGCCCCAATGGCGGCGGAAAAACCACGCTGATCAAAACCATTTTGGGGCTGATAAAACCCGCTTCAGGCCAAATGAATATGTACATCAGCAAAACCAACATTGGCTATTTGCCACAGGTCAACCAAATTGATAAGCGGTTCCCGATTTCGGTAATCGACGTGGTGCGCTCCGGAAAAGCCAATTCGGCATTGTTCTCGTCGTTCCACAAAAATACCGAAGAAAAGGAAAATGCCGAGGCTTTGCTTGCCGAAATGGGAATCTCGCACATCCGGAATAAGCCCATTGGCGAGCTTTCAGGCGGACAAATGCAACGTGTATTTTTGTGTCGGGCATTGATGAACCAGCCTGAATTGCTGATTCTTGATGAACCAAGCACATACGTTGACAATAACTTTGAAGGCGAGTTATACCTGAAACTGAAGGAATTGAACGAACAAATGGCCATTCTGCTTATTTCGCACGATGTTGGAACGATTTCGTTTTTCGTAAAAACCATTGCCTGCGTAAATCGTTATGTTCACCACCATCCAAGCAATATTATTTCAGAAGAACAACTGGCATCGTACAATTGCCCGCTGCAAATTATTACGCACGGAAACATTCCACATACTGTTTTGAAACAACACCACGAACACGATCATCATGGGCACAATCATTGAGCTATTTTCATACGATTTTTTTGTGAATGCCTTTTGGGCATCGCTGTTAGCGGCCATTTCGTGCGGGATTGTTGGCACGTACATTGTTTCGCGACGGATTGTTTTCATCAGTGGCGGTATCACACATGCCTCGTTTGGTGGAATCGGAATGGGCTACTATCTCGGAATCAGTCCTTTGCTGGGAGCAGGTATTTTTTCGGTTTTATCGGGAATGGGCATTCAGCTTTTCAGTAGCAAAGCGAAAGTCCGGGAAGATTCGTCGATTGCCATCTGGTGGTCGCTCGGAATGGCTATCGGGATCATTTTTGTGTATTTAACTCCCGGCTACGCGCCCAACCTGATGAGCTACCTTTTCGGAAGTATTCTCACCGTTTCGTCCACTGAGTTGTGGCTCATGCTGGCGCTTTCAGCCGTCATCATTTTGTTTTTCACGCTGTTTTACCGCACGATTTTATACGTCGCGTTCGACGAAGATTTTGCCCGAACTTCCGATTTGCCGGTTGATTTGTTCAACTATCTCCTGATGGTCTTAATTTCTCTAACGATTGTTTTGAACATCCGTGTGGTTGGCATTATCCTGATTTTGTCGCTGCTGACCATACCACAAGCCACAGCCAATGTGCTTACCCGTGAATTTGGCCGGATGATGGTTTATTCAGTAGTTTTTGCATTTCTAGCTTCCTTCATTGGTTTATTGATTTCGTATTTTGCCGATATTCCTTCAGGAGCAACCATTATTTTTACCCAGGTTATTTTGTTCGGGTTGGTAAAACTGATTCGATTATTGAGTCCTTCAGCAAAATGAAAAAACTATGGACGAAACCGACAGACAGGTTATCTGCACTCACTGTGGAAAATCGTGGGATAAAACACAGCTCGAACGTTCGTGCAGCAACTGCTTTGCCTGTACAGCCTGCGAAGCCTACATATGCCCCGAATGCAGGTACGAAATTGTTGTTAAGCCACCAAGACCGATGAACAGAACTAAGGCATAGACAGATAAAAGAATCTTTGTCCATCATTTTTGTCTCCTCCAAAACTATTTTTGCATCAATTAAGGTTAAAACCGGCATTAATTGTCTATTTTGTACTTTAAACAATTAAACAAACAACACTCTTAATTAAACTAAAAACACCTTAAACTTAACCTAATGTGTCTGAGAATTATCCCTGCAATCTTCTTTTGCATTTTCTTTACGTTTCAATTAAAGGCGGCGATATCAAACAAAGATACTGCACAGAGCAATCAGCCTTCCAGAATTTACACCACAACGAGGCTAACTACACCCAAACCGATAATCGATGGAAAACTGAACGACGAATGTTGGAAAACCGGCGAATGGGGAGGAAATTTTGTGCAATGGATTCCCAAGGAAGGCGCAAAACCGAGCCAGGAAACCCAGTTCAAAATATTGTACGACGACAAAAACATTTATGTCGCCATTCGGGCATTCGACAAGGAGCCGCACAAAATATCGAGAAAAGCCGGACGACGCGACGAATTTATCGGGGAACAGGCTGGGGTGAATTTTGATAGTTACCACGACCATCGCACCGGATTTGAATTTTCAGTAACCGCTGCCGGACAAAAAATAGACCTTATTCTTACCAACCCCATGGTTCCTGAACTGGACTGGAATGCCGTGTGGTACCTGAAAACCGGGCTGGAAGATTCGGCCTGGGTTGCCGAATACCAAATTCCGCTCAGCCAGTTGCGGTACAGCAATGATAAAGAGCAAGTCTGGGGTTTGCATGTTTGGCGCTGGATCGACCGTCTTCAGGAAGAAAGCGACTGGGAACCGCAAACTTCAACCAGCCCGGGAATGTTGTACCTGTTTGGCGAATTACGCGGAATAAAAGACCTGCCCAAATCGCGGCGCATCGAAATAATGCCTTATACTCTGGGCAAGTTAAAAACATTCGAAAAAATACCGCAAAATCCCTTTGCCAGCAAAGGCCGCTCATGGATGGGAAATGTCGGGCTCGACGCAAAAATTGGTCTTTCGAGCAATTTCACGGCCGACTTCACCATCAACCCCGATTTCGGACAAGTAGAATCCGATCCGTCTGTGATGAACCTCACCGCTTTTGAGACTTTCTACGAAGAAAAGCGTCCATTCTTTCTCGAAGGGAAAAACATCTTCAATTTTGAACTGGGCGACGACAAAATGTTTTATACCCGCCGGATTGGCGAAACTCCATCTTATCATCCTGAGCTTAAGGCCAATCAATACATCGATTATCCCGATAATACATCCATTTTAAGTGCGGTAAAAATCAGTGGAAAAAGCAAAAACGGACTTGCAGTGGGCGTTTTGCAAAGTATGACAGAAGGCGAGAAAGCCGATCTTTCAACAAACGGGCAAAAAAGTAAACTACGGGTTGAGCCACTTACAAGCTACACTGTAGGCCGCATTCAGCAAGACTTTCACGAAGGCACTACGGTGCTTGGCGGTATTTTTACAGCAACCAACCGTTTTATTAACGATTCGCACCTCGAATTTCTCAATCAAAATGCCTTTTCAGGAGGTATTGATTTGCTGCATCAATGGCATGATAAAGAGTTTTTTGTGGATGCAAAAATCATTGGAAGCACCATAAATGGAAGCGCTGAAGCAATTCGCAACCTGCAATTGGCCTCTGCCCGTTATTTCCAGCGACCCGATGCCAATTACATGAATTACGACCCAAACAGAACGTCGTTATCGGGTCAAGGGGGCGAATTAAAATCGGTAAAGGCAGCAAAGGCTTGTGGCGTTATTCTACCGAAATCAACTGGCGTTCTCCTGGTCTCGATTTGAATGATATTGGATTTATGACAAAAGCCGACCTTGTTTCGCAACAGGCTGATTTGTCGTATTTTGTGAATAAACCGGTTTCAATTTTTCGCACGTATAATGTTGCGCTCTCTCAAAACAACAACTGGGATTACGGGTTCAATTACCTGTATTCCATCCTGTCTTTCTCTTCAAGTTTTGAGTTCCTGAATCGCTGGAAGATAGCTCCTTCAGTAAATTATATGAATGAAGGACTCGACAACAACATACTTCGCGGAGGCGAGGCAATGCTTTTACCTGCCTTGTGGAAAGGTGTACTAAACATGAATACCGATCCTTCGAAGAAATTTCAGGTTAAGTTGTCGGCCAATCGTGCCAGTGCGCGAAACGACAACTTCCGTAACTCGTTTATTGAAGCAACAGCCATCGTTATTCCGTACAATGTTTTGAAGCTTTCGGCCAGCGTCAATTATTCTGAAAATATGGACAATCTGCAATATGTTGATACCAAGGTACTGGCCACCGGAAACAAATACATTTTGGGGCACCTGAACCAGAAAACACTGGGCGCTACATTCCGAATAGATTACAATATTACTCCTGATTTATCGATTCAATACTATGGCAGCCCGTTTGCTTCGGTTGGTAAATACTCGAAACTGAAGGAAGTAACTAACCCTAAAGCCGACTCCTATTCTGACCGGTTTAAGTATCTCAACACTCAATTGGTGGGCAATACGTACCAGGTTCAGGCAACCGGTGCTACGCCAGCCTATTCCGTAGATAATCCTGATTTTACATTTAACCAGTTCCGCAGTAACCTGGTTTTCAGGTGGGAATACAAACCCGGATCGCAGTTGTATTTCGTGTGGAGCAACGAACGTACCAATTCGCAAAACCAATACAATTCGTCGGTTGGCGACGCAATGGGCGATCTTCGCAACGTGAAACCCGTCAATATCTTCCTGGTAAAATTAAGCTATTGGTTCTCGCTGTAAAAGAAAAGAGTCATTAGTCATTTGAGAAGTTTCTATTTGCCTATTTTCCCAATGACTAATGACTCTTTTCGAGTTTTTCCCTGGCTTATTCTACCGCAATTTCGTCGATAAACAACCAGGCATTGTCGCCTGCGCCCTGGTGGCCTTTAGGTGCTTTGCCCAGGCTGGTGGCTACCACTTTTACAAAACCAGCTTTCACCGGAGCAAAACTTACTACGTATTCCTTTACCTGTTTGTCTTTCGAAAGCGGATCGACATCGGTCACCACTTCGCCAACTTTCTGGAATTTAGCGCCATCAGCCGAAACAAAGAATTGAACCTTTTTCGGGAAGAAAATCCATGCTCCTGAATTCTGGAGAGCGCTTGTTGTTATTTTGCTCACCTCGGTTTGTTGCTGAAGGTCGATTACTACATCCATGTTTTTGCCTTCCCAGCCTTGCCATTCGCCGTCGGCATGATTGGTTGTGCCGTGAACGCCGTTCACCAGCGTGTATTCACCCGAACCCTTGTAGCTGTCGCTATACAGGGTTGCGTATTTTACCGGTTTAACGGTAGCTTTGTTGATGTTGAACGACTGGCTCAGCACGTTGCTGGTTGGTTTTCCATCAACAACAGTAATTGCCTTTAATGTAGCTGTTTGTGTAACAACAACCGGTTCGGAATAAACCGGAGAACTGGCCGTTGGTTCGCTGCCATCGATGGTATAATGTATTTCGCCTCCTGAAATTTCACTTTTTAATGCAATAGTCAATTGTTTTTTCTGCGCATCAAATTCGGGTTTGGCCGAAACTTTAAATCCACTTTTCGCATAATTGATGCCCAATTGATCGTAGCGTTTCATGAATAATTTGATCCGGCGCGAAAAATCGTCCCAGTTCTTGGCTTCTTTCGGGCTCCAAACGGCTTCGGCCAATGCAGCAATTCGAGGGAAAGTCATGTATTCCAGGTGTTTGAAGTTCGGTACAAATTCAGTCCATAGATTGGCTTGTCCGCCCAAAATATGTTTGGCGCCCTCAGCGCTGATTTCAGGAGCAATCGGGTTGAAATTATATACTTTGCTCAATGGCAGGTAACCGCCAATAGCCAAAGGTTCCTGATCCATCGGGCCCTGGTAATAGTCGAAATAACAGTCTGAAGTTGGAGTCATCACCACATCGTGGCCCGCGTTGGCTGCCTCAATTCCGCCCTGGAATCCGCGCCAGCTCATTACCGTTGCTTCAGCAGGTAAACCGCCTTCCAGAATTTCATCCCAACCCAACAAAACTTTGCCTTTCGAGTTGATGAACTTTTCCATGCGTTTCATGAAATAGCTTTGCAATTCGCCAACATTCTTCAGTTTTTCTTCCTTTATGCGCTTCTGGCATTTCGGACACTTTTCCCATTCGGTTTTGGTGGCTTCGTCGCCACCCACATGGATGTATTTAGATGGAAATAAATCGATTACTTCGGAAAGAACATCCTGGAGGAACAGGAAAGTTGAATCATTTCCGGCACAATAAATATCAGTAATTGGCCAAACTCCGCCTGATGGGACAGTGAGCGGCTTCCCTTTACACGAAAATTGCGGATAGGCCGCCAGCGCTGACATAACATGGGCCGGCATTTCAATTTCAGGAACTACGTTAATGAAATGAGCCTGTGCATAAGCTACAATTTCCTTGATGTCGGCCTGTGTATAAAATCCTCCGTAAGTTGCCTTTTCACCGGCTTGCTGTGCCGGACGGCCACCCCACGGTTTGTCCTCGTGATCAACGCGCCATGCGCCAACCGAGGTCAATTTGGGGTATTTCTTTATTTCAATCCGCCAACCCTGATCGTCAACCAAATGCAGGTGCAACGTATTGATTTTATGCAACGAAAGATTATCGATTATTCGCAGAACATCTTCCTTCGGGAAAAAATGACGCGAAACATCGAGCATAAACCCGCGCCATTTAAAGGCAGGACTATCGCTAATGCTTGCAACCGGCACCAGCCATTCGGCATTGGTTTGTTTTTGCTGGCTTTCGATTTCCGCCGGAAGTAACTGTCGCAAAGTTTGTGTAGCATAAAAAAAGCCTGCCGGTTTCGAAGCTTTTATTTCGATCCGGTTTTGCTGAATATCGATTGAATAAGCTTCGGGCCCCATAACCTGATCGGTTTTGAAGTAAACCTGGTTCGAACTTTCACTGCCACCCACAACTACGAGTGGTTTCCATCCTGCCGGTTTCTCGAATAAATGGGCAAACTGACCTGCAATAGCTTCCTGCTCAATGCTCTCTACAACAAGTTTCGTGCTTTGTTTGAACTTAAACGACGATTGACCCAGGGTCATTTTTTGAACCTGTGGAATCAATGCGATTTCAGTTTCGGTAAAAGTTCGGTTGGGTTTACAGCCCCAAAAGGCAACGCATCCCAAGAGAATTAAAAGTCCTGCAAATAACTGTTTCATCACGGATTAAATTTGATTTAAGAGTACCAAGATAGAATTTTTTCTCAAGTCAATAATTATAAATTGGCAGAACCTTGCCGGAGTTTTTGAAAAAATTTAAAAAGTTTGTTCAATTCAGTTTCTAAATCCCATTTTAGAATTTTCAGGATTGCAAAATAAAGATTCATTGATCATATAGATGAGTGAACAGAAATGTCGTAAAGGACAAGGCTCTTTTGTAAAAGGACCTTGTCTTTTACGGGCTCGTATATTTTTAATTTTCTCAATATCAGTTTGTTTTTGTGGATGATTGATTTGACTTATTCCTTTTAACAGAAATAAATCATAAATTCAAATCGCAATTATAAACCACAAACCAAATCTCCATGAAAAGAAACATTTTCATTAGTTCTGTTTTCTCATGTTTGCTGCTGATTTACTCATGCGGCCAGAAACCTGTTCAGCAAAAGGAGAATGCCGAAAAAGCGTTCATCGGCATTGATGGCCAAAACCTGGTTACTCCCGATGGCCAGAAGTTCTTCATTCGGGGAACAAACCTGGGAAACTGGCTAAATCCTGAAGGGTATATGTTCGGATTCAGCAGAACAAGCTGTTTCCATTTAATCGATCAGGCTTTTCGCGAAATGGTTGGACCCGATTTTACCAACGAATTCTGGAAACAGTTTAAAGACAATTACATTACCCGCGAAGATATTCGGTACATTCATCATTTGGGGATGAATACCATTCGGATGCCTTTTCATTACAAGCTTTTTACAGGCGAAGATTACATGGGGCTTTCGGAAAACCAGGACGGTTTTCAACGGTTGGACAGTCTCGTATCCTGGTGCCGCGAGTCGAAAATATACCTGATCCTGGATATGCACGACGCTCCCGGAGGCCAAACGGGCGACAACATCGACGATAGCTACGGCTATCCCTGGCTGATGACCAGCGAAACCAGCCAGCAGCAGTTTGTGGCTATCTGGAGGAAAATAGCCGATCATTACAAAACCGAGCCGGTTATTTTGGGCTACGATTTGCTGAATGAACCCATCGCTACTTATTTTACCGAAGAACGAAGCATGTTGAACGCCGCACTGGAACCGCTTTATAAGAAGGCCGTTGCAGCTATTCGCGAGGTTGATCAAAACCACATCGTACTGCTGGGTGGCGCGCAGTGGAACAGCAATTTCAAGGTTTTCAAAGATTCGAAATTCGACAGCAAACTGATGTACACCTGTCACCGCTACTGGTGCGATACTTTGCAGGCCAACATTCAGGACTATGTGCATTTTCGCGATTCGGTGAATTTGCCAATGTATATGGGCGAAACTGGCGAAAACAGCGATCAATGGGTGGCTGCATGGACCCGCCTGATGGAGCGAAACAACATCGGTTGGACCTATTGGCCATTTAAGCGAATGGGGAACCCGAGTTCAGTAAAAAATATTGCTAAGCCCGAAAACTGGGATGTTGTTGTAGCTTTTTGTGAAAACCCGCGCAGTAATTTCGACGAAATACGCAAAGCCCGCCCCAATCAGGAAGTAGCGAAAAAAGCCTTGCTTGGCCTGATTGAAAACTGCAAGTTTAAAAATTGTGTAACCAACGAAGGGTATGTGAAAGCGATGGGATTGAAGCCGTAAACCCTCATTTACTTTGTGAGTCAGGGTTTCACTTTAAGTGAAGCCCTGACTTTTTAGAAGCAGTATACGCAAAAGAGGTTTCGCCCGCGGGCGAAACCTCTTTTTTTCAAATATTTTTAGCTTATTATTTCAACGCGGCTTTTGCCAAGCCGTCGTTGTCCTTTACTTTCGTAAAAGGAACCAGGCGGAACCCGTAGCTGTAATCTTTTTTGTTTAAATGGTATTCAGGAAGCGGAATTCCGCGCCACGACCAGGTGTCGTTGCCACCAACTCCAGCCTGTGCCAAATCAATATTTACGGTATAAAAACCTGCCGGTTCGAGGTCGTTGATGTGTGCTGCTTTCGCAAGTGTTTCGGCAGTATAAGGCCAAACCGATGTATTCAACGGCTGTTTGCCCACAACCATTAACCCGCTTCCGGTAGCATTGCGAAGCGCCAGCCAGCGAACTTGTGTATGGTTACCATTTTCCTGCGGGCGAACATATTTAAAGCAGAAATCTTCGACTTTACCCGTGTAAACATTCACTTCGGCAGCATGAGCGCGATCCGAATAGTTCTCATACGGGCCTTTCCCGAAGAAACTCATGGTTTGCAAATCACCAGCAAAGGCTGTTGTTAAACCCACGCGAAGCGGTTCCGATTGCTTTTCGCCAATTTTTACCTGGTAGTTTACATCAACAGCGCCATCGCCCGATATTTTGTACGACAGTTGTAGTTTCAAACCATCGTTGCCTGCCAAATCCGCAATTACAAGCTTGTTCAAACCTTCGTCAAGTACCTTTACCTGTGTTGGTTTCAGGCTTGAAGCAATGGTTGGCCAGTCGGATAAATTTTTCAGAACATCCCAGGCGCGAATGTCGTTGTCGGTTAAGGCACGCCAGAAGTTTGGCTTCAATGCGCCAATCAGCAAATCTTTTCCCTGGAACTGGTATTTGGTAATGTATCCTGAAGTTTTATCAACGGTAACTTTAAAGTCTTTTGCTCCAACCACCAATGTTTTTTCCGAGTCTTCGAAAACCTGCACCGCAATTTTCGAGGCAACAGGTTGCGTGGGTTTCGCTTCTTTTACCAGGAATTGTTCTTTGGCAATTTCGAATCCACGTTTGGCCCACAATTCTTCCTTGGCCAGCTGAATGCTTATCTTTAGCCAAACTTCGCCTGTGGTTTTCGAGAGATCGCTCTCTACGGCAAAAAGTTTCGATTCGCCGGGCAAAACGCTAAAAGTTCCCAAGCCACCCACTTTAATTTCTTTGCCATTTTCGTACAGTCGCCAGGTAATGCTAAACTCGTTCAGGTTACGGAAGAAAAAGCGGTTTTTAATCCTGAAATGCAATTTATCCTGGTCGTAAGGTTCAATGATTACCGGCTGAAATACATATTTGCATTCTTCGGTAGCGCCTTTGGTTGTTCGGTCGGGACTAATTAAACCGTTGATGCAGAAATTGGCGTCGTTGGGTTGGTCGCCGTAATCACCACCGTAGGCCCACCATTTGCGGTCTTTGTCGTCGGTGCGCGAAACGCCCTGGTCAATCCAGTCCCAGATAAAACCGCCCATCAGGTTCTTTTTGCTGTGTATCAAATTCCAATATTCCATCAGGTTGCCGGTCGAATTTCCCATCGAGTGGGCATATTCGCACATCACAATCGGGCGTTTGATGTACGGGCTTTCCGACAAGCCTTTCAGCTGATCGATGGTTGGATACATGCGGCTGGCCATATCCACGTACCAGGTATCGTCGGGATTAGCCAGGTACGGATTTTTCCGGTATTCGGGCGAACCATACGCTTTGTAATCCTTGTGGTTCGGGTCGCCCTGCGCTCCTTCGTAGTGAATTGGCCGTGTCGGGTCAAAATCTTTTACCCAACCGGCGGCGGCAGCGTGGTTGGGGCCGGTACCCGACTCGTTGCCCAACGACCACGAAACGATTGATGCGTGGTTTTTATCGCGTTCAACCATGCGGATAACGCGGTCGGCATAAGCAGAATGCCACTGAGGTTGGTTGGTCAGGTAGCCGCTGGCATGGTGTGTTTCAATGTTTGCTTCGTCCATTACGTAAAGTCCGTACTCGTCGCATAATTCATAAAAATACGGATCGTTGGGGTAGTGACAGGTACGCACTGCGTTTATGTTGTGTTGTTTCATCAGCAAAACGTCTTTCAGCATCTCGTCGTGGGTTACGGTTTTTCCGCCGGTTTCGCTGTGGTCGTGGCGGTTCACCCCATAAAGTTTTACAGGTTTGCCATTCACCAAAAATACGCCATCCTGAATATGAATGTTGCGGAACCCAACTTTGCAGCTTCTCGATTCCAGAACCAAGCCATTGTTATCTTTCAGGCTTAAAACAAGTGTGTATAAAACCGGAAGCTCAGCCGACCATTTTTGGGGCGACTCCACTTTGGTTTCCAGAAGTGCGAATTTTACATTGTCGCGTTGCGGATATTCTTCGTAAACGATTTTGCTTAAATCAATTTTCAGCGGTTGTGTGAGTTTGGGTTTGTCGGTAGGGCTGTAAAGCATGGCTTCAACCGTCCAGCCTTCAATGTTGATGCTGTCTTTCATGGTCACTTTCGGGCGAATCTGGAGCAAAGCATCTTCCAGGTTCTCGTCGAATTTGGTGCGTACAAAAAAGTCGTTCAGCGCCACGCGAGGTTGAGCCAATAGCATTACTTCGCGCTGTATGCCGCTCATGCGCCAGTGATCCTGATCTTCGAGGTAACTACCATCCGACCAGCGAAATACCTGCACAGCCACGGTATTCTTGCCTTTTTGTACTTTTTCGGTAATGTCGAATTCGGCAGGCAGGCAACTGTCTTCGCTATAACCCACCATTTGTCCGTTCACCCACACATAAAAGGCCGAGCTAACACCGCCAAAATGCAGAATGATTTGCTTTCCGTCCCAATCTGCCGGGACTTCGAAGGTTCTGAAATACGAACCCACCGGATTGGTGCGTGTAATAAACGGAGGCCGGTTGGGGAACGGATAGGTCGAATTGGTGTAAATCGGGGTTCCGTAGCCTTTCATTTCCCAGCACGACGGCACTTCAATTTTGTCCCATCCGGCCACTTTATTTTCGCCGGAATAAAAATCGAGCGGACGGTTTTTCGAGTCAGCTTCGAAGTGAAATTGCCATTCGCCGTTTAGCGAAAGGATGCGGGCTTGCGAACGGTCGCCTTTCAAGGCTAATTCTTCGGAAGGAAACGAGTACGAAGTGGCGCGGGCCGGCAGTTTATTGCGGCCAATCACCTGTTCGTTTTCCCAGTCGTTTTGGGCTGATAAGCTTATGCTTACGAGCATCAGCAGGAATAGAGTAAATTGTTTCATTCGTATATAATTTGTTTTTAATTGCCGAATGGAATTCGCATGATTGGAAAGTATTCATTATGAGAGATGTTTCTGTTAATCATGCTCACTTCATGCTTTATCAATTATGGATTATCGGGTTTGCTGCAAAATACAGAATATTGACGAGCAAAAAGATGATTTCACTTATACCAAATCGAAAAAAAGGTTAAAGAACACTTATCCGGTTTTATTGAAGCAATACCCGATGTTGATTGATAAAGAGTGTGCCCCAAACGGGGTTTCGCAGCTAGCTCTTCATTCAGCACAAATAGCCAGGAGAAAAGCACACTTAGCTGTTCATTCGTCCCAGGCAGCTAAGCATTTTTCACCGATATTAGGCTATTCGCTGAAGTTAGCCAGGCACACAGCGCACATAGCTGCTCATTTAGCACACATCGCTATTTATTTAGCGCAGATAGCTCCTCGCCTGGCCCGGGTAGCCGGTAATTAATCGAAGATAGCTGAATCATCAGCGCACATAGCTGCTGTTTCAGCACAGTCAGCCCCCATCACATTTCAGTTAGGCTTAGGGTATTCAAAAAATAACCCTGTCTGGCAGTTCTCCAAACAGGGTTATCGGTATTCGTTAATGTCTTTTTATTCAACGATGGTTACCCAGCCGTGCGCGTCGGGCTCGTCGCCGTATTGAATGGCGCGAAGCTTTTTGTACAGCTTTTCGCTGATTGGGCCAGGCTGTCCGTCTTTCGAGAATACATACGATTTCTTTTCGTCGTAGTCGTCGATGCGTTCAATGGGGCTGATTACCGCTGCTGTTCCGCAGGCACCGGCTTCCTCGAAGGTTGCCAGTTCTTCAACCGGAATGTGGCGGCGTTCAACGGTCATGCCCAGGTCTTCGGCCAAAACCATCAGGCTTTTATTGGTAATCGACGGTAGTATTGAACTCGATTTTGGCGTAACGTAAGTATTGTTTTTTATTCCGAAGAAGTTGGCAGCGCCGCATTCGTCGATGTATTTTTTTTCGGCTGCATCGAGGTAGAAAACGTTTGAATATCCCAATTCGTGTGCTTTGGCACCGGCAACCAGACTGGCGGCGTAATTTCCGCCCACTTTATATTTACCCATTCCGAGCGGCGCCGAGCGGTCGAATTCGCGCATGATAACAAATGGGGTTGTTTGGAAACCACCCTTAAAATAGGGCCCAACGGGCGTTACAAATACGATGAACATGTATTCGGTCGAAGGTTTTACGCCAACCTGTGCGCCGGTTCCGAACAAAACCGGGCGAATGTACAGCGATGCCCCCGATTCGTATGGCGGAACAAAACGTTCGTTCAGTTTTACTGCTTTCACCACAGCTTCTTCAAACTTTTCGATGGGCAGAACGGCCATCATGGTTCCGTGGCTCGAATCCTGCATCCGTTTAGCGTTCTCGTCCATGCGGAAAATGCGGATTTTGCCATCCTGTCCGCGGAAAGCCTTCAATCCTTCAAACGATTCTTGTCCGTAATGAATGCAGGTGGCGGCCATGTGCATGGTTACCATTTCACTATCGCTCACTTCCAGTTCGCTCCATGCGCCATCTTTGTAACAGCAGCGAACGTTATAATCTGTTTTCAGGTATCCGAAGCCTATGTTTTTCCAGTCTATAGTTTCCATAACAATTAGTTGAATTTTTTAAAGAGGCCGTAAATTAACGAAAAAAAAGCGGGAGAAAGAAGGAAAAAATACACTTACTGAGATGGCGGTAGCTGACGAGTGGAGAATTTACGATTTAGCTATTTACGATTTACAATTCAAAAGTCAATCGTTAAATGGCAGATCCAAGTTTATTCATTATTCACTGCTATTTCCAGAAAATACCCGCTGTGTTTGCGCAAATTCAGCACTTTGCCGTCGGCAAATATCAGGTATTGTCCCTTAATGCCATTTAGTATGCCTTCAATTACCGGATCCTTGTCGAACGAAACACTGGTAATTTTCTCCGGGAATTGTACAACCGGGTAATGAAATTCCCAAATCTGGTTGTCGTCGTACAAATACTGCTGCAACTCAGCCGGAAGCAACTGGTAGGCATTCGTTTTTTCCTCCTGAAGATCGTATTCCTGAATTTCTTTATTCTGAAGCATCGAGCGCCAGTTGGTTTTATCCGAAAAGAAGCTTTTCAGGAACACCTCAATGACTCCTGAAATATGACGGTTTGGTGTTTTAGCCAGAATAATGGCCCGGTTGGCTCCCTGGTCGATCCAGCGGGTTGGCACCTGGTGATGGCGGGTGACTCCCACTTTCAGTTCGCCCGAAACAGCCAGGTAAACAAAGTGGTCAATCAAATCGTGTTCACGTGCCCAGTCCATGTCGCGCGCAATGCCCAGGTGCGCTTTCGACAATTCAGGCCGCATAATGGTTTCGCTGGCTTCGGGCGAAGTTTGCAGGCAATTGTAGCAAAAGCCTTGTCCGAACGAAGTCTTGGTCTTTTTCCCACAGACAATGCAGTTGATTTGCCCAGTAAATTTCAGACTAATTTTTTTACCAATCAGTTCATTCATGGCCAATTCGGTTTCGCCCATTGGTAAAAAATACTGAACAGGATCGGCATATTCCGACCGCATTTTGATGATATTTCCTGAGGCAAGCATGATGTTAAATTTTGTTGTTTACAAAGAAAACGATTGTTGACGAATTGGTAACGGATGTTGACGAATTAATGTTTTCGGTAAATCGAAGTGTTTGCTAAAGTTTTATTATAAACTCTGTCAAATTGCTGTCGGCATCGAGGTTTAGTCGCTTACGAAGACGGTATCGATGGTTTTCAACGCCTCGCACCGAGATTCCGAGCAAAGGCGCGATTTCTTTCGACGATAAATTCATCCGCAGAAAAGCACAAAGGCGCAGATCGCTTGGTGTAAGGTCAGGATAACTGTCTTTCAGCGTTTTCATAAACTGTTCATGCGCCCGTTCAAAATTGGCTTCAAATACTTTCCAGTCGTCCACACTCCCCATATTGTCGTCAATTTTCCGAACCAGCGAGTCGTAATATTTTTCGGGATAGCGAGTGCCAAGAACTTCCTTCTGGTTTTTTAGGATTTCTTTCATCTCCATCAAAAACTCATTTTTCTTGATGATCGACATCGTTGAACTGGCCAGCTCAGAGCTTTTGAACGATAATTCTGCTTGAAGTTTTTCGTTTCGGAGCCTGATCAATTCCCGCTCCTGCTCTTCGCGTTCGCGGCTTTCTTTCAGGCGTGTTTTGGCAATAATTCGTTTGCGGAAAAGAAGAAGCCCGCCTAATGCGGCCAATAAGTAGCAAAAATAGGCGACAACCGAAAGGTACCAGGGGGGTAAAATGTCCAGTTTGGTTATAAATTCCTGGCTTACTTCGCCCCAGGTATTTATTGCCCGGATTTGAATGGTGTAATGTCCGGTTGGTATTCGTTTAAAACTAAAAATTGGCTCATCAATGGGGTCCGACCAACGTTGATCAAGTCCGGCAATGAATGACTGGTACTTCACTTTATTACTGCTAAAAAACGGAAACGAGAATTGAAGATGCAGGTTATTCCGGTTGAAATGAACTCTGAATCCATTCCCGTCAACGGGCAAATCTGTAAATTGATCGTTGTTTCCACTGATCGTGAACCTTCTTAATTCGGGTTTCTTCATCGAGATAAGCGACGCCGGACTTATCGTGTCAGCATTCAGCAAGGCATATCCATTTTCGAGGCACAGAATAGCTTTACTTTTATTTATTGGAAAGATATTCTCGTACCCAGTTACCAGTTGATTATTAAAGAGTGTTGCCGGATATTCCTTGATTTTCTTAACCGACGAATTCTGAATCTCGAAAAGGCCAAATGATTGGTTGGTAATAAACCAGTAACGGTTCTCGGGGGCAGCAATAATTCGCGAAGCTCTCCTAAATTCTCCCAGTTTCTTATTCAACGACGAATATTCAACAATCGTGTCTTTCAGGTCGTCGAACGTGAAGATCTTTTCATCTGTTGTAAAAATGATTCGCCCTTCGGCCTTGAAAACGTGGATATTGTTGTCTTTTCCAAAAGCCGATTGCCCGTAATAATGATTGTAGATCAGCGAATCCCTATTGTCGAATTTTAACCTGAAAATGCCTCGGTACATGTGCCCGGCCCAATAATTTCCCAAATGATCAATTTCGAGGTATCGTATTAAATCATTAAATTTATAAACGGTTTTATGAAGCACCCACTGGTTATTTTCTTTCCGGTAAAACAAAAGGTTTGAATAGGTGCTCTGAACCAGTGTGTTGGGGCTTAGCGGGTTTTCAATAATAGCAAAAGCTCCTGGCCCAAGGGTAAATTTAACTTTGTCGTTGTCTATTTCAAAAGTGCCTTTGTTGTGGTTTACAAACAAACGGTCGTCTATTACTTTGCAATCCCATATTTGGCCCTGTGTTTCTGGAACAAGGTTAAATGGTTCGTCTGTACTGTTTACCGATCTGAAATAGAGGCCCTGGTTTGTTCCCAAATAAAGCTTGTTTCGGTAAACGGTAGCTGAGTATACTGCGCCAAGTTCTTTGCGCTCGACAATTGAATACGATGGATCGGAAGAAAATGAAATGAAATCAATTCCCTTATCCAAAGCAATCCAGATATTTCGGTTAATATCAGAATAAACACCGAGTACGGTGTTGTTTTGCAATCCGTTACCTTTATTAAACCTAAACAGCAAATTACCTGCCTGATCGAAAACGGAAATGCCATCCAATATTGTCCCAATGATAATTTGGCCGTCAGCCGAAAGGCAAAACCGGTTGATGATGTTTTTCCGAAAATATTCGTTTTGAGCTTTGTTCCAGACCTCAAGTTTTTGTCCATCATATTTTTGAATCCCATCGCTGGCAGTTGCAATAAGCTTCAACCCGGATTTTAAGGGAACTACAAACCGGATTTCCTTCTGCCTGAAATAATTATCTACCAGAAAGGGAGTGATTTGTGTCCCTGAAATCTGGTAAACTCCCCGGTCCATAATATTGACGAAAATCTTGTCGCCGCCGTCGGAAATGGAGTTTATAAACCCTTCAGGTTGAAGTAAATCAAACTTTTTATAGTCGTAAATATAAATCTTTGAGAATGATTGAAAATAGACCTTGTTATTTTGAGTGATAACATTCCAGAATTCTTCATTCGCAGCAAAATCTTTTTCGATGCTCGTTTTGAGCGAAAAATACTCCAACCGGCCTTGCATGTTTCTTTTCCAGTAGCCCAATTCACGATAACCGGCGGTAAAGATGAGGTTGTTTCTATCAACAGCAACCGTTCGAATGATTCCGCCATTGGGCGACGGGTACAGTGTCCAGGTGATGCCATCAAACTCGAGCAGCCCACTCGTATTGGCAAAATACATGTATCCGTTTGAGCCTTGCGTAACCGACCAGTTTTGGCTTGCTGCTTTATATTCCTGTTTGGTATAATTTTTTAGGAACAAGCTTGATGAGGCAGGTACATTTGTTGCAACTGCGACCAAAAAAACAGAAAAAAGGATAGAAAGGAATTGTTTTCTCAGGTTTCCGATCATTGTTTACTGCTTAAAAACAAATTAAAAGTAGTAAAAATCGCAAAATTGTTCCATCGACCTAAGTAAATTCTCAAATTTTACTTCATCCTGAAGCCTTATGGGCAAAATTGTTTTTTTTCAGGATGTAAAAAATTGGTGTTTCATATTTGTCAGTAAATAAGATAATTACAGCTATGCTTTACTTTTCTGATGAGGTAATTATGCAATGTCCCGCTACATCTTTTTTGCCTGATGAATCAGAGGTGTATCGATTTGTTTTTAGTTGGATTTAAGCTGTCATAATTTTGATTTGCGAATTTTTGATAACTAAAACAATGAATTTATGAAAAAACTACTTGTTTTACTGAATCTCTTGCTTTCAGTATCACTACTTTTTGCTCAAAATACAATTACAGTAAAAGGGAAAGTGACTGACGCAAAGAACGAATCGGTGCCAGGTGCGAGTATCCTTGTAAAAGGTACGATGCAAGGCACAATTACTGATGTTGACGGGCTGTTTACCATCCAGGCCAATCCTCAAGCCACCTTAGTTGTTAGCTTCGTCGGAATGCAAACTCAGGAAATTCCCGTAAATAACAAAGCTACAATCAACGTTCAAATGAGAGAGGAATCATTCAATGTTGATGAAGTGGTAGTGGTTGGTTATGGAACACAAAAGGTAAAAGACCTCACCTCATCCATTTCAACCGTAAAATCCGACGACCTTGTTAAAACACCCGCCGGGCAGGCCATGCAGTCGTTGCAAGGTAAAGTTGCCGGTTTGCAGGTGGTGAGCAATGGCGGTCCGGGAAATTCACCGTCGATACGTGTGCGCGGTGTTGGTTCTTATCCGCGAAATAGCGATGGAACTATGAATAATAACGATGCGCCTTTGTATGTTGTGGATGGAATGTTTTTCGACAACATTGATTTCCTTAACCCGACAGACATTGCTTCCATTTCGGTGTTGAAAGATGCCTCGGCTGCCGCAATTTATGGTGTTCGTGCCGCAAATGGTGTTGTGTTGATTGAAACCAAATCGGGAGCCATCAACCAAAAATCAGAAATTACCTACGACGGATACTTCGGAACGCAGGTTGCACAAAATGTTCTGAAGATGGCTAATGCCGAGCAATTCACCACAATGGCCATGGAATCGGGCTCAGCTGCCGATGCCAGCTTTATTTTGAATGCCATGCAGCGCTACGGCCGTAGCCGCATCAACCCCAATGTTCCCGATGTAAACACCGACTGGTATAAAGAAATTATGCGTCCGGCACAAATTCAAAACCATAGTCTGGGTGTAACCGGAGGAAACCAGAAAACAACCTATTCGCTTGGTGCGAGCTATTTTGATCAGGAAGGTATTCTGGATATGAAAAACGAATACCAGCGTTTCAACCTCAGATCCAAAATAGATTTCAAGGTAAACAATTGGATGACCATTGGCGGAAATATGATTTTTAGTAACGCCCTGAAATGGAGCGAAGAGGCTGGTGCCTGGAATCTGGCTTATTTTGCTGTGCCAATCCTTCCGGTTTACGACGAGCAAAATGTGAACGCCTGGCCTGAAAAATTTGCCAATGCACAGGACATGGGATATCGCAGCGGACAAAACCCAATGCCAACCCTAAAATACAATACCGACCGAATGAGAATCAGGAAAATGCTTGCCAATTTCTACGTGAAACTTGACCTGATTCCTGAAAAACTTTCGTATAAAACCACATACAACCACGCATTTACTTCACTTGACCAAAGGAAGGTAAACCTTCCGTATTTTATTGGCAATAGTTTCCAGAATAAAGATGCGACGCTTACCCGTTGGATGACAAACTATTCGGACCAGATCTGGGATAATGTTTTGACCTACACCGATAAGTTTGGGAAACACGGAATTACGGCCATGGTTGGTACTTCTTTCCGCGACGAAGCCGAAAATGCATTGGGAGCACAGGGTCTTAATTTCCCAACCGATAATGAACAGTCGTGGTACATCGATCAATCGGCAACGAAAGTGGCTGATAAAGTTGGAGATAATGGAACACACCAATACGGTTTCTCTTACTTCGGTCGTTTGTCGTACAATTTTGCCGATAAATATCTGGTTTACGGAACAATGAGGGCCGATGGCAGCTCGAAATATCAGCAGAAATGGGGCTACTTCCCAACCGTTGGTGCCGGATGGGTGGTTTCTGAAGAAAGCTTCCTGAAAGGACATCCGGTGATCAACTTCCTGAAACTCCGCGCAAGTTGGGGGCAGCTTGGTAACGATAACATCCAGGCAAGCGATGGTGCCAATACAACCAGTGTTAAACAAACGGCCATCGGTGGTGTGCTTGTCTCCGGAACAAAAACTTCAAATACGTACTCGTCGCTAAAGTGGGAAGTTACCGAAGAAACCAATGTTGGTTTAACTTCAAGATTGTTTAAAAACCGACTGGCTGTTGATGCCGACTATTTTATCCGCGATACCAAAAATGCAGCGATTAGTGTAACTATTCCGGCTATTGGCGGAAGCGTTCTGAAAAACGTAGGTATTATCCGTAACTCAGGAATTGAGCTTTCACTAAACTGGAGTGACGAACTGAACAAAGATTTGAAATACTCAATTGGCGCTAACATTTCGACACTGAAAAACGAAGTTCGCGACCTTTACGGACAGCCGTATATTGATGGAGGTAGTGCTGAATTCCGTCAACGCTCATTTGTTGGGCAACCACTTTTGGCATTCTTTGGCCGTGAAGTGATTGGCGTTTACCAAAACCAGGCTGAAATTGATGCCGACTCCTTTGCAAAAGCCAATGGCCTTGTTCCCGGCGATTTCAAATACAAAGATGAAAACAACGATGGCAAAATTGACGACAGCGACCGTGTAGTTTTGGGCTCATACTTTCCCAACTTCATGTATGGTTTCAACTTCAATGTTTCGTATAAAAACTTCGATTTGTCGGCCAATATGGTAGGGCAATCAGGCAATAAAATCCTGAACCGTAAACGCGGTGAAATCATCTGGACTGCTGATGGTAACCTGGATGCCGACCTGGCTAAGAACCGCTGGCATGGAGAAGGAACATCGAACAAATATCCTTCATCATCAGGCCTACGCAGAGGTTGGAACCAGAAAATGAGCAACTATTTTGTCGAAGATGGTTCATTCTTCCGCATTCAAAACATTCAGTTGGCATATAATGTGAAAAAGCAAAATGCATTTGGAGTTCTACTTCCGGATATGCGCATCTCGCTGACAGCTGACCGGCCATTGACTTTCTTCAAATACAACGGGTTTAACCCCGAAATAAAAGATGGCATAGATACCCAAACATATCCTATTCCGGCAGTTTATACACTTGGACTGAATATCAAATTTTAACGCCTAAAATTGATTACTATGAAACTTAGAAATTACACCATAAAAATGATGTTTGCATTTGCTGCTTTGCTTGCAACAACTGCATGTCAGGATAAGCTGGACGTACTGCCCGAAAACACAACGTTCACTCAACAAACCGATTACACCAACACCAGCAATATGGATTTGCCTTTGAAAGGTGTTTATGCCACATTCAATGACATTGCTTGGGAAAACTTCCCTCTGATTTCTGTTCGCGGAGATGATGTAAACTCTGGCGGAGGTAGTGGCGGAACTTATGATCAGAACGACTACCATGAAACAGATTTATACAATTACAACAAAGACTACTGGATGTACAATTCGGTATGGCAAAACTACTATGGATATATTTTTACGGCACAATCGGCCATGTACCAAATTGCTCTTTACAAGGAACATGCTACCAATAAAGCGCTTGCCGATCAGTATATTGCTGAAGTAAAGGTTATTCGTGCCTGGTGGTTATTCAATATTGCCCGGGTTTGGGGTTCAATTTTCATCCCAACCAGTTCCGATCCTTCTGAAATGCTGGTTGCAAAATTGGCGACTAAGGACGAAGTGATGAAACACATTTCGGCACAAATGGACGAAGCCATTTCTTTTTTACCGGCTGTTCATCCGAACAAACGGACTGATATTCCCGGCGGAGTAACCAAATATACCGCGCTGGCAGTAAAGGCGTTGGCAAACCTCGAATTGAAAAACTACCAGGTGGTAGCCGATGCAACCGGCGAAATCATTAAATCCAACGTTTTCTCGCTCGAATCTGATTATTACAACCTGTTCAAGATAAAAGGCAAACTGAACAACGAGAACATCCTGGAAATGCAGTATTCCGATTTCGGAAAAGGTTCGGGCGATAACTATGCCTACCTGTATGCTTTCTTCGGACCACAAGGTTGGACGCCTAAAGTTACCGGTGCAGGCGATGGCTGGGGTTTCTTCGAGCCAAGTTTGAAATACGTCAAATTTATGCTCGATCGTGGTGAAACTACCCGTTTGGAAACCAGTGTCCTTTTCACTAACAGTGGAATTGCCGAGTTGCAAAAAGATTCGAAATATGCCACATTACCAAGTTGGATTTCGAACACAACCCGTTCTGGCGACAAAATTAACGATTTTGCCCGCGAACTTTTTGCCAGTGGAAAACACTATTTACCTTCAGACCAGCTAACTCCGGGCCGCACCGACTACGGAACCAACAAAAATTTCACCTGTATTCGTTATGCCGAAATTCTGCTAATGTATGCTGAAGCACTTACTCAGGGAGCAACAAACTCAGCAATGACAGCGCTTAATGCAGTAAATGCAGTTAGAGCGAGAGCTTCGATGCCAGCACTTACAAGCGTTGATAATGCTGCAGTGATGAACGAAAAATACGCCGAACTGGCCATGGAATGGGGTACCCGCTATTACGACATGGTTCGGTTAGGAAAATATTCGGAACTGAGCTACGATGGAAGAACATTTACTGACGCGAAAATTTTCCTTCCATATCCTCAAGCCCAGGTTGACTTACTGCCAGCTTTGAAGAAATAATCGGTTTGACCACTTAAAACGAAAAAAAATGAAAAGCATAAAAAATATAATTGCGTGCCTGTTCTTCCTTGTTTTTGCAGTGGCTTGTAACGAAGGCATTGATCCAATTACCGCAGTGGCGCCAGGCGCCGATGCTTCTGCCCCGGCTATTACCATCAAATATCCTACGGAAGGCGTAAAAATTCAGGTTCCTGAACTGGTAACTTCAGTAGATATTCAGTTTGAAGCTACCGATGATATCGAACTCAAATCAATTTCAGTTAAAATGGATGGAACTGAAATTGTGAACTATGCTGAATTCAAAGATTATCGCCGTGCAGTAAAGGAATACCTGTACAATAAGGTAACCAACGGAGTTCACACACTTACAATAGATGCAACTGACCTCCAGGGAAAAACGACCAGCAAATCGGTAAAATTCGAAAAGAAACCTCCGTACACTCCTTTGTATGCGGGCGAAACTTTCTACATGCCGTTTGATGGCGACTATGTTGAAAAAATCAGTTTCAAAGCCGCAACGATTGTCGGAACTCCCGGATTTGCCGGAACAGGTTTGAAGGGGATCAATGCATATTCTGGTGCTGCCGATTCGTACCTAACTTTCCCGTTGACTGGGTTAACCGGTACTGAATTCTCTGCTGAAATGTGGTGTAAGCTGAGTGCCACTCCCGACCGTGCGGGAATCATCTCCATTAGCCCTGGCGGCGAAGATCGCACCAAAGGCTTGCGCTTCTTCCGCGAAGGCAGTGCTACCGAACAACGCTTTAAACTGAACGTTGGAACAGGTTCAGGCGAAACATGGAACGACGGCGGAATTGTAAAAGCGCCAACGAGCGATTGGGTTCACTTGGCATTTACCGTATCTCAAACAAGTTGTACCGTTTATATCAATGGTGCCGTGGCCGCAACAGTAGCCAATACCGGCATTGACTGGACAGGCTGTTCGACCATCTCTATTTTCTCGGGTGCGCCAGGATTCTCATATTGGAGCCACAACTCTGATTTAAGCAAATTTGACGAATTACGCTTCTTCAATAAAGCATTGACTCAGGCTGAGATTCAAACCATCATCCAGAACGACTCTCCATATGTGCCAAAATACAGCGGCGAAGTTTTTTATATGCCTTTCGAGGGAAGTTATAAAGATTTGGTATCGAACACTTCGGCAACCAAAGTAGGTTCTCCGAAATTTGCTGATGGGAAAAAGGGACAGGCTTATACTGGGGCGACCGATTCGTACCTCACCTTTCCAACAACAACCCTGAAGAGCAATAATTTCAGCGCTGTGTTCTGGACAAAAATTAATGCAACGCCAGATCGCGCAGGTATTTTGGTTATGGGTCCCGAAGACAAAGCCAATGCAGGTTATCCAACCGTTCAGAATAACCGTACCTCGGGGTTCCGTTTCTTCCGCGAAGGTTCGGCAACCCAGCAAATCTTTAAGCTGAATGCCGGAAATGGAACTGCCGATTCGTGGTTTGATGGTGGTTCTTCAGCTACCGTAACACCGATAACTACCGATTGGGTACATATAGCCTTCACCATTTCAGGAACCGAATGTGTGGTTTACATCAATGGCGAGGTTGCCAAACAAGGCTCATTCGGCGGTATCGACTGGACAGGATGCGACATTCTTTCAATCATGTCAGGCGCTCCAAGATTTACCGAATGGAATCATTTCTCTGATTTGGGGATGATGGACGAGCTGCGCATTTTTAATAAAGCTTTATCTCAGGATGAGGTGAAAACAATAATGAACGCCGAAAAATAAATAGTGGGTAAGAGGCTGTCTAAAAAGGGATTTCAAGTTTTTTATTGTTTACACTTTGTAAGTAACGGTATCGTTAAAACCCCTAAATCCCCTGAAGGGGACTTCCAAGCCGCCCCTTTAGGGGAGGTTTGGAGGGGTAAAACAAAAGCGCGGTTGCAATTTGTAAGTCCAATAAATAAAAATCTGACTTTTGAGACAGCCTCATTTAGAGAGAGAAAAGGGTAACTTTAAAACCACCAGCGGGAACCGTCATAATAATTTGTGACGGCTTCCCTTCGGTTTTAAATAAATAGTACTGAATAAACCAACAAAACGTTCCCGGAATGATCCGACCGATATATTACTTCGCATTTTTTCTTGTAATATTCAGTTGCAAGAAAGATGATCCGTTCGATCCGGCAAGTGTTTCGTTTGGCTATAATTCGGTAAAAGTGAACGAACTTTCATCGGGAACAAGTTTCAAAGGGTTGAACGAAATGCCGTTGATTAAAATGGCTTTCAATACCAAAATAGATCAGACCACAGCCAAAATAGCAATCACGTTAACCGATAAAAATTCATCGGCTGTTCCGTTGAATATCTCTTTCGAACACAATGATTCGGTCATTTCGGTAAAGCCGGTTTCGATGTTGAATAACCTTACCACGTATGCCTTAAATGTATCAAACGCATTGAAATCACAAGCTGGTGGCCACTTATCTTCACCGGTTTCTCTTAGTTTAACCACAGGTGTCGATCTGACCAACAAATACGAAACCATCTCGAAGGATTCACTGCTGACTCTGGTTCAGAAACAAACCTTTAAATATTTCTGGAATCTCGGCCATCAGGTTTCGGGCATGGCGCTCGAACGAAATACTTCCGGCGATATTGTTACTTCCGGCGGAACTGGTTTTGGCATTATGGCTATTCCGGTTGCCATTAACCGGAAATTCATCTCGAGAGCTGATGGATTGGTTCGTGTTCAACAAATAGTGAGCTTCCTGACTACCAAAGCAACCCGTTTTCATGGCGCTTTTTCGCATTGGATTAACGGTACAACCGGAGCGGTAGTTCCGTTTGGAACCAAAGACAACGGTGCCGATATTGTTGAAACATCGTACCTGATGATGGGTTTACTCACAGCCCGGCAATATTTCGATGGCTCGTCGGTAGCCGAAGTCAAGCTCCGAAACGACATCAATGCGCTTTGGAATGCCGTGGAATGGGACTGGTTCAGGAAAGATGGTGAAAACATGCTGTACTGGAACTGGAGCGCCGATTACGGTTTTGCAGTAAATGTACCGGTTCGCGGCTGGAACGAATGTCTGATTACCTATGTCATGGCAGCTTCGTCGACCACCCACCGGATTGACAAAGTGGTGTACGACACCGGTTTTGCCAGAAACGGAGCAATAAGAAACGGCAACAGCTTCTACGGTATTCAGTTGCCGCTAGGCGAAGCGCTGGGCGGACCGCTGTTTTTCGAACATTATTCCTTTTTGGGCATCAACCCGTTTGGATTGTCGGACGCCTACGCCAATTACCAGACTCAGGTGGTGAACCACTCGAAAATAAACTACGCGTATTGCAAAGACAATCCGCAGAAATACTACGGCTACAGCGAGAATTGCTGGGGATTAACCGCCAGCGACATCAAGGATGGATACACGGCCAGTTCGCCGACCAATGACCAAAGTTTCATTGCACCCACGGCAGCCATTTGTTCCATGCCTTTTACTCCTGATGAATCGATGCAGGCTTTAAACTTTTTTTATTACAAGCTTGGCGATAAAATCTGGAAGCAATACGGATTTATCGATGCGTTCAGCCTCGATAAAATCTGGTTTGCCGATTCATTTCTGGCCATCGATCAGGGACCGCAAATTGGCATGATTGAAAACTACCGGACAGGTTTGCCCTGGAAACTTTTCATGTCGTGTCCCGAAGTTCAGACCGGATTGACCAAACTTGGATTTACATACAAATTGTAAATATTTCCAACTCACCCCGAATCCCGATAAATCGGTCTTCCCCCCTCTCTACGCGTAGAGAGGGGAGAGCACCGCAGGTGCGAGGGGTGAGTTATTGACAAAACCATGTGGCAATTAAAAATTAAAACGAATTACATGAATAAAAATACACACATACTTGTCCTCCTTTCACTACTGGCCGGCAGTTTGCTGATTTCGTGTACAGGCAGCGGAGCCAAACTGAAGAAGGAAACCGCTACCGTGCAGAAACTTTCTGACGACTCGCTGCTGACGCTCATTCAACACCAAACATTCCAGTATTTCTGGGATGGCGCCGAGCCCAATTCGGGAATGGCCTGCGAGCGCATTCACACCGACGGCATTTATCCTGAAAACGACCAAACTGTGGTTACTTCCGGTGGTTCAGGTTTTGGTGTAATGTCGATCGTGGTTGGAATGGAGCGCGGATTTATCACCCGTGAAGCCGGAGTTGAGCGTCTGGCAAAAATTGCTTCTTTTCTTGAAAAAGCAGATCGCTTTCACGGTGCATGGCCGCACTGGCTGCATGGCGAAACGGGCAAAGTAAAACCATTTGGCGGCAAAGACAACGGCGGCGACATTGTTGAAACGGCTTATCTGGTTCAGGGCTTGATTTGTGTAAAAAATTACCTGAAACAGGATGTTCCGGCAGAAAAAGCGCTGGCCGATCAAATTGCCAAATTGTGCAACGAGGTGGAATGGAACTGGTACCAAAACGGGAAACCGGCTTTGTACTGGCACTGGTCGCCCAACTACAACTGGGAAATGAATTTTGCCATTGAAGGCTACAACGAATGCCTGATTGCCTACATTTTGGGAGCCAGTTCGCCAACTTATCCGCTTTCACCCGAAGCGTACCACAAATGCTGGGCACGCAGTGGCGGCATCAACGGCGAAACCACCAAATACGGCTATCCCCTGAAACTGAAACACAACGGCGCTACCGAATATGGAGGCCCGCTGTTTTGGGCGCATTATTCTTATTTGGGACTTGATCCGCGAAACCTGAAGGACAAATACGCCAACTATTGGGATGAAAACCGTAACCAGGTACTGATAGACTACAATTACTGTGTCGAAAATCCGAAAAAATTTAAAGGCTACGGATCCGACTGCTGGGGATTAACCGCCAGTTATTCGGTAAAAGGCTACGATGCACATCAACCAGCCAACGACAAAGGTGTGATTTCGCCAACCGCGGCGCTTTCATCGTTCCCATATACTCCTGAAGAAAGTATGCGTGCAGCTCGCTATTTCTACGAAAAAATGGGCGATCAGCTTTGGGGCAAATATGGTTTTTACGACGCCTTCAGCGAAACCGAAAACTGGTGTTTGCCACATTATCTGGCCATTGATCAGGGTCCAATTGTGGTTATGATCGAGAATTATCGTTCACAGTTGCTGTGGAAATTATTCATGCAGGACAAAAACGTTCAGGCTGGATTGACCAAGCTGGGATTTACCTTTTAACTGATTGAACCACATAGACACATAGAACACATAGACTAATTTGAAGATTAAGAATTTGGACTTTTCTATTGTGGTCGATGTGCCTATTGTGGTTTATTTTCCCATATTTGCACTTACCACAACGCTAAACAAGATAATACTAATCAATCATGAAAAAATCACAAAGCTTGTTGATTTTGATTATGCTATTCGTATCTCTATTCGTTTCGTGTAATCAACAGTCAAACTCCGGCGGCGATCAGAAAATGAACGCCTTTATTGACGACCTGATGGGCAAAATGACCCTCGCAGAAAAACTGGGTCAGCTCAATCTGCCCGCCTCCGGCGACATTATTACCGGTGCCGGTAGCAACAACAACATCGTCGATAAAATCAAGGAAGGCAAAGTAGGAGGTCTGTTCAACATCAAATCAGCCGAAAAAATCCGTGCCGTACAGCAAATCGCGGTGGAACAAAGCCGCCTGAAAATTCCGCTACTTTTCGGAATGGACGTTATTCATGGTTATCAGACTGTTTTTCCGATTCCGTTGGGATTGTCGTGTAGCTGGGACATGGCCGCCGTTGAAAAAAGCGCGCGCATTGCTGCTCAGGAAGCCAGTGCCGATGGCATTTGCTGGACATTCTCGCCGATGGTTGACATTGCCCGTGATCCGCGCTGGGGCCGTGTTTCCGAAGGTTCGGGCGAAGATGCCTACCTAGGTTCGCAAATTGCCAAAGCGATGGTAAAAGGTTACCAGGGCGACGACCTTGGAAAGAACAATACTATTCTGGCCTGCGTGAAACATTTCGCGTTGTACGGTGCTGCCGAAGCCGGTCGCGACTACAATACCACCGACATGAGCCGCATCCGTATGTACAACGAATATTTGCCTCCTTACCAGGCCGCTGTCGACGCGGGCGTGGGTACGGTAATGGCTTCGTTCAACGAAATCGACGGAATCCCGGCCACCGGGAACAAGTGGCTGTTAACCGATCTGTTGCGCAATCAATGGAAATTCAATGGATTTGTGGTGACCGACTACACCGGAATTGCCGAGATGACGGCACACGGCATGGGCGACCTGAAACAAGTTTCGGCTTTAGCCCTGAATGCCGGAGTTGACATGGACATGGTAAGCGACGGTTTGTTGACTACGCTGGAAGAATCGCTGAAAGAAGGCAAAGTAAGCCAGCAGGCGATTGATCAGGCTTGCCGCCGCATTCTGGAAGCCAAATACAAACTCGGATTGTTCGACGATCCATACCGCTATTGCGATGTGAACCGCGCCAAAGCCGAAGTTCTCACTCTTGAAAATCGTCAGGCGGCCCGCGAAATCGCCGCCCAATCGCTGGTTTTGCTGAAAAACGACAAGCAAGTTCTGCCTATTCAGGATAAAAAGACCATTGCTTTGGTAGGCCCATTGGCCGACAATGCAGAAAATATGCCCGGAACCTGGAGTGTTGCCGCCGATTTTTCGAAGTCGGTTTCTCTGCTTCAGGGACTGAAAAATGCCGTTGGAACCACTGCAAACATTCTGTACGCCAAGGGAACCAATGTGGTTAGCGATCCTGATTTGGACGCCCGCATCAGCATTTTTGGCAAACCTACCAAATGGGACAAACGCTCGCAAAAAGAGATGATTGCCGAAGCGGTTGCCGCTGCCCGCAAAGCCGATGTGGTTGTTGCTGCCGTTGGCGAATCGGCCGAAATGACCGGAGAAGCTGCTTGCCGCACCGACATTACCCTTCCTGAAAATCAGAAAGAATTGCTCGAAGCCTTGCTGGCAACCGGAAAACCTGTCGTAATGGTTCTGTTCACCGGTCGTCCGCTGGCCATTGCATGGGAAAAAGTCCATGTTCCGGCTATCCTAAATGTGTGGTTTGCAGGTTCTGAGGCTGGCGATGCTATTGCCGATGTGCTGTTCGGAAAAGTAAATCCATCAGGAAAACTGACCATGACATTCCCTCAGAATGTTGGTCAGGTACCAATTTTCTACAGCCATAAAAATACCGGTCGCCCACTGCCCGAAGGCAAATGGTTCCAGAAGTTCCGCTCGAATTACCTCGATGTATCGAACGATCCGCTTTACCCGTTTGGCTACGGCTTGAGCTACACCAATTTCGATTACAAAAACCTGAAATTGTCGTCAAACGAATTGAGTTCGACCGGCGAATTGAAAGTTTCGGTTGATGTTACCAACTCCGGAAATTACGATGGTGCTGAAGTAGTACAGTTGTACACACAAGACCTCGTGGGCAGTGTAACCCGCCCAGTGAAAGAGCTGAAAGGCTTTCAGAAAGTATTCCTGAAAAAAGGAGAAACACGCTCAGTAGAATTTACCCTTGCTGAAAAAGACCTGCGTTTCTACAACAGCGATCTGAAATTCGTCAGCGAACCCGGCGATTTCAAGGTATTTGTCGGAACCAATTCGGCCAATACATTGGAAGCTACGTTTGCACTGAAATAAAAATTTAGAACCCGAAGACCGGAAAAGGGCGACTGGAACACAAGTCCCTTCTCTATTACCGGTCTTCGGTCTCTCTTTTCGGGTCTCCGGTTATGCCTGAATTTCTGCGTGTTGAAAAGCAATTTTTAGACATTGTGTTAGTAGTATGAAATATATTATATTTGCAATACACAATATATTGTATTTGCAATACAAACTACATGATACTAAAACAAGCAATATCAGAAGTAATTGAACATCAGTCCGGTTTATTGGAAGGCAAGTCGTTAGGGATTCAGCGTTATGATTTGGAATCCCTAAAGTTGTACGATTCTTTCGTATTGGTAATTAGTGGGGTCAGGCGTTGCGGAAAAAGCACTTTCCTCAAACAAGTTCTCAAAAGCAGGTTTAATCGGGTTCTTTTTCTGAATTTTGAAGACCCCCGATTATCTGGTTTTGAATTAAGTGATTTTGCCAAAATTGATGAGCTGACTAAAGAAAGTCAACCTGAAGTCATGGCTTTTGATGAAATTCAGAATGTTCCAGACTGGGAAAAATACATTCGGACTAAACAGGATGAAGGACAACAGATAATTGTAACTGGATCGAATGCATCGTTGTTAAGCAAAGAATTCGGCACACGGCTAACAGGCCGGTATATTTCCCGTGAGCTTTTTCCATTTTCTTATCCTGAATATTTGCAATTTACAGGTCTAGAGCCCAATGCAGAATCTTTATCCGGATATATGGATGATGGCGGATTCCCTGAATATTTGAAAACGCGGGATGAGGAAGTACTTTTCCGCTTGATGGATGATATCATCTATCGGGATATTGCTGTCAGGTATGGTTTAAAACAGCATCAAACATTGCGTCAGCTAGCCATCTATCTAGTCAGTAACAGCGGAAAATACTATTCTCAGAATAATTTAAAAAATCTGTTCGAAATTGGGTCCGTGCGGTCGGTATCTGACTATGTGGCCTGGCTGGAAGATAGTTATCTTCTATTCAGTATGCCTAAATTTAGCTTTTCGCTGAAGAAACAAATTTACAATCCGAAGAAAGTTTATTGCGTTGATACCGGACTTGCAAGTGTAAATTCGCTCTCTATGTCAAAAGATTATGGCCGGAAGTTGGAAAACCTGATCTTTCTGTATCTGCGAAAAAACTGCAAAACCGTTTTTTATTATTCTGAGAAAAATGAGTGCGACTTTATTGTTGTCCAAAAAGGCCAACCAACTGAGGCTATTCAGGTTTGCTGGCAATTGACAACCGACAATCTGAGTCGCGAACTAAAGGGATTGGAAGAAGCAATGAATGAATTAAAGCTTGAAAACGGACTAATAATTACTCATGATCAGGAAGATTCGTTTGAGGTTAACGGAAAGTCCGTAAGGGCTATTCCGGCATGGAAATATCTGATGCAATGAAATTTAACGCTTCATTATGAAAAACCTACTCCTTCCCCTTTTCTTTTTTTCGATTTCAGTTTTAACAAACGCACAGGAGCCTGAAGACAGCGTTGTTGTGGTGAAAGGTCAGGTGAGTGATTATACCATCACTATAAAAAAGAAGAAATTCCGCACCGGTCAGGTGCTCGGATCGGATGGCAAACCACTGGAAGGAGCTACGGTAATGTATCAGTACAGTCCGGCGCACGACAATACCGATGCCAACGGAATGTACCGCCTTGCCGATTACGGCGATACCATCATGGTGGTATATTACCCTGGAATGGAAATGACTCCGGTAACTGTGAAGCGGTCGGATAGTAAGGTTAATTTCAGGTTGACTCCTCAAAAATCAACTTCAGTGAAAACTGAAAAAGCGCGGGCAACTGAATGGTTCGATCCGCAGAACGATCATCCTAAAACCTTCTGCAACCCGGTAAACATCAGCTACAATTTCGAGCCGTACAACAACAATGTAAAAACCAATGGCTCCTTCCGCTCATCAGCCGACCCGATGCTGGTGAATTACAAAGGCGAATATTTCCTGTTTTCGACCAATCAGGGCGGATTTCATGTCTCGAAAGATTTGAGCCACTGGGAATTTGTGTACGCCAGTTTCCAGCGCACCCCAACCGACGACGACCAGTGTGCTCCGGCAGCCTACGTGAGCGGTGACACGCTTTTTTACACCGGATCGACCTATCGCGGATTGCCCGTTTGGTACAGCACCGACCCTAAAAGCGGTCGTTTCAAGCGAAAAATCGAATCGGTTTCGCTGCCGTTTTGGGATCCTGCATTTTTCCTCGACGACGACAACCGTTTGTACATGTATTACGGATCGAGCAACGAATGGCCCCTGAAAGGTGTTGAACTGAGCTGCAACAATTTTTACCCGAAAAGTAAAATCACCGATATTACAATGCTGAAACCCGGCCTGCACGGTTGGGAACGTTTTGGCATGAACAACGACGACAGCACCACGCTGGCACCCTTCACCGAGGGCAGTTTCGTGACCAAGCACAAGGGCAAATACTACTTTCAGTATGGCGCTCCCGGAACCGAATTTAAGGTCTATGCTGATGGCGTTTATGTGGCCGACAGCCCGCTCGGACCATTCACTTACCAAAAACACAATCCGGTATCGTACAAACCAGGCGGTTTTGTGCAGGGCGCGGGGCATGGCGGAACATTTGCCGATAACTACGGGAATTACTGGCATGTGGCAACCTGCATGTTGTCGCTGAAATACAAGTTCGAACGGCGCATCGGCATTTACCCGGCCGGATTCGATGAGGACGGCACCATGTACACCTCAACCGGCTATGGCGATTATCCTTGCCTGGCGCCGACCAAAGCCACCGACCACCGCAGCGGAACTTTCGCCGGATGGATGCTGCTTTCATACCAAAAACAGATTACGGTTTCTTCGACTGACGGCGATTTGGTGGCCAAAAATGCCTCTGATGAAAATATGCGCACCTATTGGGCAGCTCAAACTGGTAATCCGGGCGAATGGCTGCAAATGGATTTGGGCGGAGTGAAAGAAGTTCGTGCATTACAAATCAATTATTACGAGCACAAGGCTTTTCAGCACAACAAGGCGATGGATTTGTACCACCAATACCGCATTTATCAATCGGTTGACGGCCAGAACTGGACGCTGCTGGTTGACAAAAGCGATAACGACCGCGATGTACCGCACGACTATGTGGAACTGCAAAAACCGGTCAACACCCGTTTCCTGAGAATTGAGAACATCCACATGCCCACTGGTTCATTTGCCATCAGCGATTTCCGCGTATTTGGGTTAGCCAAAGGCGAAAAACCAGCGCAAGTGAACAATTTTAAGGTGAATCGCTCGGTAGCCGATCCGCGCAACTCTATGATTAGCTGGAGCCCGGCAGCCGACGCTTATGGCTATAACATCTGGTACGGGGTTTCGCCCGGCAAACTGTACAATTGCATCACGGTAAACAACGAAAACAGCTACAATTTCCGCGGAATGGACAAAGGAACTACCTATTATTTTGCCATTGAAGCGTTGGGCGAAAGCGGGAGATCGGTGAGAGGAAAAGGGGTGGAGGTGAAATAGGATTTTGCTTCAAATCTGTTGGTTAAAACCAACGGAAAGGATATGTACTACTTTGTTCAAAGTCAAATTTATCCTTTACCGTCTGTTTAGCTGCCGGGTATCAAAATCCAAGTTAATACCATCCCTTAGGAAAAGTAGTCGAAGTGAGCAGCTATTATCTTCATGTTCGAAAAATTCACGCTAATTTTTAAGATATATTCGAAAAATTCACGCTAATTTTTAAGATATATTCGAAAAATTCACTACATTTGCCTCTATGCAAACATTAATTTGTTGATTATGAGTGTAGAAAGAATTATTCGGGATAAATTAATTGAATCACTCAACAAATACCGCAAAATTGCTCTTGTTTTTGGAGCTCGTCAAACCGGAAAAACTACGCTCTGTAACCAGATTCTGGACGGAATGGGAGCTAAAATTCTGCGGATAAACGGCGACGAGATGAAATACATCGAGCTGTTTTCGTCGCGCGACTTTGCCAGGATGAACCTTTTGTTGGATGGATACCAGGTACTTTTTATCGACGAAGCTCAACGGATTCCCGATATTGGGATTAATCTGAAAATTATTTACGACAACCTTACCAACTTAAAAATGCTGGTCACCGGATCGTCGTCGTTCGAGCTTGGCAATCAGGTAAAAGAACCATTGACGGGGCGAACAATCACCTTTCAGTTAATGCCGCTTTCACTTCAGGAAATGAAGCAAACCCTGCCTGTTTTTGAGATTCAGCAAAGATTGGAAGAGTTTATGCTTTATGGCTTGTACCCCGAAATTACGCACTATTCCAGTGCTCAGGAAAAAGAACGATACCTGACAGAATTAAGTTCGTCGTACCTGTACAAAGACATTCTGGAACTTTCGAATATTCGCAATTCGTCTAAAATTAGCAGTTTACTGAAGCTTCTGGCATTCCAGATAGGACAGGAAGTTTCGCTGAACGAGATAGCCCAAAACCTCAATCTGAGTCAGGAAACAGTAAATAGCTATATCGATTTGCTTGAGAAGTCGTTCATTATCTTTCGGTTGAGTGGATTTAGCCGAAACCTGCGAAAAGAAATTGGCAAACGCGATAAAATCTATTTCTGGGATTTGGGCATTCGGAATTGTATTGTTCAAAATTTTTTACCATTGACTATTCGGAATGACGTTGGCCAAATGTGGGAAAATCTGATCATTACCGAACGGATTAAGTATCTTAATAACAATGGAATAAATACGAATTCGTATTTCTGGAGAACCTACACCGGGGCCGAGCTGGATTATGTGGAGGAACGAAATGGTGAGCTGTTTGCCTACGAGATAAAATACACCAAACCTAAAACCAAAGCTCCGCAGACCTGGATCGAGAATTACGGAAGTAATTTCAAGAGCATAACCCGCGACAATTTTTGGGAATTTGTAATGTAAATCATCATACGGATTGCTATTTCCTCCCAACTTCAAACTGATATTTCCCCGATTCAACGGCCAAGGTAATTGTATCATTTTCAACGGTAAGCAGTTTTACGCCTTTGGCTTGTTTTATGGGCAATCCGTTTTCTTTCAGGCTGTTTATATTTCCTGAAGGAATGAATATCGTGGCCGTGCTTCCAACCGGAACTTCAATTTCAGCTTTAAATTGGCCGTTTTCGTTCTCCCAGCTAATTCCGGCTTCGCCCAATGCCGTGTTGTTCGAGTATGTAACATAGCTGAGGTCGGCAACCGGTTGTGGCCGAAAAATGATATGCTTGTAGCCAGGTTGAGCAGGATCGGCCATCATTCCGGCCAGTTTACGGTAAAACCAAACCAATCCACCGCCAAACATGGGGTGGTTTTGCGAGTTTTCACCGTTCCATTGTTCCCAGGTGGTGGTGGCGCCTTGTGCAAGTCCGTAACCGAAACTCGGCATGGTGCGTTTGTTTAGCGCTTCGTAGGCCAAATCGTGCATCCCATTTTCCGAAAGCACCTCGAAGAAAAACTGTGTCCCGAAAATGCCGGTATCCAAATGGCCGTCGTTTGCTTTTATGTCGGCTTTAAGCGCAGCAATGACGCGCGGATACTGATCGGCCGGAACGCCCATTTTCAGGGCAAAAATATTGCCGCCGCCGGCTCCATACGTTCCGTTTTGGGCATCGAAGAATTTTTTGTGGAAAACCTGCTTTGTTTTTTCGGCAAGACTGGTGTAGAACTTCGCTTCGTCGGGCTTGTTGAGGGCGCTGGCGGCTTTTGCAGTAAAATCGGCACAACGCCAGAAGTAAAACGTGTGAACCATATTGTCGGGAACTGTTTTGCCCGGAGCTACCCACTCGCCAAGGTTAAACCATTGGAGCGGTTTGCCATCTTTTCCCGTTCGCTGCGAAAACATGATTCCATCCTGGTCCACCCAGGTTTGCATGTACCGGATGTAGCCTTTCATTCCCTCGTAATTGTCTTTCAGCTCGTCAAATGCTCCGTAGTGAAGGTAAAATTCCCAGGGCATAATGCAGATTGCCGCACCCCAGGCCACTCCGCCCCCGCACCCGGGTTGCCAGGGAGCCCCGTTGGGGACATAGCCGGTTGCCGCATCCTGCGCGCCTAGAATGTCTTTTATCCATTTAAAGTAGAACGACTTTGCGTCGAAATTGTGCATAACGGTTACGCACGATACCTGCCCGTCGCCGGTGTATGCCGAACGCTCGCGGTGCGGGCAGTCGCTGGCAATTCCACCGTGCATGTTGTCCAACTGGCTACGCTTCCAGGCTTTGTTGATGTCGTTGAACAGCGTATTGGACGTCTCGAATTTCGCCGATTCTTCCACGTTCGTGTTCACTGCTTCGGCAGTAATATCTTCGGGTTTCAGTTCTCCGGGCCAGTTCGAAATTTCAACGGCGCTAAAAACAAACCAATTGAAACGGGCTGAATACGACTCGTTGCCTCCGCCTTTGCAGATGTACGAATTGTCGCCCGAATAGGTGTTGCAAAGGTATTTGATTTCAATTTTCTGTCCGGCTTGTCCTGAAACCGAATTAAGCCTGAGCCATCCCGAGATTTCTACTCCAAAATCAACTTTGTATGTTCCGTTGGCAGTTTTTTCGATTGATTTAGGCGGAATTCGAAGCATTACTTTGTCGGTGTTTGAGGTGTGAGCAGCCAGTTTCGCTTCAGGAGCTTTACGTTTTACGGCGGGTTGCCATGCAGAATCGTCGAATCCGGCTGAACACCATCCGGGTTGCTCCAGTCGGGCATCGTAATGCTCGCCGTAATATACCATGTCCATTAAAATCGGACTTTTCGATGCTTTCCAGCTTTGGTCGCTGGCAATTATTTCCTGAGTCCCGTCGGTGTAGGTGATCAGGATTTGCCCCAGGAACCTGGGAGAACCGTAGGCTTCGGTCCACGATTTAGCAGGGTTGTAAAAGCCATTGCCAAGAATACTTCCAACCACATTTTCGCCAGCGTGTAACTGGCTGGTGATGTCGTAAGCGAGGTACATGACTTTGTATTCGCGGAAATTATCGGGCAGAGAAATATATGCGTTGGTGAGATTCGGGCGTTTCCCGTAGTTGGTCTGATTCGGTACAAGCACATCGTCGCCCACCTTTTTGCCATTCAGGTAAAGCTCGAAATAGCCAAGCCCTGTAACGTAGGCAACAGCTTTTTTAATTGGTTTTGATATTGTAAATGGTTTTCGGAACATGGGCGCAGGTGGTGGCAACTGGTCTAATTTTCCACCTGATTTTTGGGGTTTGGGGAGCGCTTCTTCGCCCTGCCACGGAGCGCCAATCCATTCAGCTTTCCAGTCCGACGGCTGAAGCAAGCCCATTCGCCACATCACGGGCTGACTCCATTCCGACGGTTTTCCGTCGCGATCCCAAACGCGCACCTGCCACCAGCATTCCTGTCCGGAAGTCAAAGTTTTTCCGTTGTATTCAACGCGGGTTGATTGTTCTGATTTCACTTTGCCACTGTCCCACAAATCGGGTTTTTGCAAATGGGTTGCCGATGTGGCTACTCTTAGCTGCCAGGCGGTTTGTTTCTGTCCGCGTTCACCGCCGTCGGCAACGTTAATCCATGCCAGACGAGGATGTTGAATATCGACCAGTGGCGTGTTTTTCAGGTATTCGCATGTAAGTTGTGTTGGCGTTATTTTCGCATGGGCAAGCTGAAACGCCATACAGGCAAGAATGAAAATGATGGTCTTTAACTTCATTGGTTTAGGTTTGAATTAATTCCAGAATGAACACTCCGGTAGCTGAGAAAACGGAGCGCCAAACATTACGACTAAATAAACCAATATTTTCCGAAATTCCCCTAAAGTCAAAACTCAAATTTTTCGAAGCGTTCTCTTTCACGCCAAAAGCCACTCCGTTTCCGAAATGGCTTCTAACTTTTAATCCTTGAAATTTAAACTAATCTGCTAAGTAATATTCAGTTTACGAGTTTCGATTTCCGGAGATAAATATTGCCGCTTACAGTCTTAATATCAATGGATTGTGTTCCTCCGTTGAAAATCAGGTTACGTTTCGTTCCAACCCATTGAGCTTCTTTTTCAGGCTTGTTGTCAAATTTCAGGTTCGAATACACATCGCCTGTAACGGTAGAGAGGTTGATTCGGGTTTTCATGCTTGCCGGAACAGCGTAATCGATGAACCCGCTGATTGAATTGACAGTCATTTTGCCCAGCGAGCCTTCCAGAATGATTTGGCCGGAAATAGTTTTCAGACTAAACTCAAGGCTTGACGGCACTTTCAGCTTGTAGCGGATCATTTTGTCGAAGTTGCAGTTGTTCCCGGAGCCCTTGATCTTTTTAATGGCTTCAAAATCGATTTTTTCAACCCAATCAATGTCTCCTGAAAAGCTGTTTTCATTCAACTTATAGTAGTCGTTAAAGCGGTTATTATCGATGTTTACCGAGACTTCCAGTTCAACTGTACTTTTGTTCCAGGCTTCAATTTTGATGCTGTCGGCAAAGTCGAATTTCATCTCCATTTTCTTGCCTGTTACATCCACTTTTTTGGTTATTACCTTTTGCGAAAAGGCTGTGCCGATTGTGGCCACCATTAAAATGGCAGCTAAAATGTACTTTTTCATGGTTGCTGAATTTTACTTTTTGCGCAGGTAGATGTTGCCCGAAATGGTCTTCAGGAATACTTTTTGGCCACCGCCATTCAAGGTGTAGGAATTTCCTCCTTGCATACGGATCGCATCCAACCCAAAGGCAAGTTTGTTCTTTTCAACCGGTTTGGACGTGGTTTTCAGATCGAGGTTGTTGTACACATTGCCGTTGATGGTGCTAATTTCGACATTGGCTTTTTCTGCGGCAGGCATGGTAACGTCAATTATTCCGCTGATGGTGGCCAGGGAAGTGGGCTCGCTTTGGTTGAGTTTATCGAAAACAACTTCGATGTTCCCGCCAATGGTGTTGATGGTGAATGGCCCGGAGGATTTGGTAATTTTCACATTAGCGCTGAGGGTTTTGATCTCCAGGCTCCCGGAAAATGAGTCAACTGTGATGTCGCTCTTCGCAAACGGGCTGTTATAGTCGAGGTTGACAGCCATTCCTGCCGGAATCAGAATTTTGTATTTGTAATCGCGTACCTGGCGGGTTGCGCCCTGGATGCTCACAATCCCATTTTCTTCGCTTACATTGATGCCCAAATCAGTATTATCTTCAGCTGAGCCCAGTAATTTCAGCCCTTCTGCACGTTCAGGCCGTTCCATATTGAAATCTGATTCAATAACAATGGCACTTCCTGTAGCGTTTTGTAGCGAAACTTCGCCCAACAGGTTCGTGATTTCAATTTTGCCTTTCACCTTCGGGGTGTATTCAAACTTTTTGGTTTGCCCCATCATTACAACGGGAATTGCAAATGCTGCGATTATAGTAATTATTCGTTTCATGACTTTTAAATTTTTAATTTGAAATTTTTAGTTCTCCTGATCGGGTTGGCGAATTGAGCCGGCAATTCTATCGTTTCTCCCGAGTATTTTTATATTGTTTTCATCATATCTTTGGCAAAGGTCTTTACACTTTCGTCAGTTTTTTCGTTGTTGGTTATCGATTCAATCTGAGGTTTGGCTTCTTTTACGCCATTCTCGGTTAAAACCTGAATCAGTGATATTTGCAGCAATGGGTTTTCCTGAATGGCCAACGATTTAATCAGCTCCTTTTTGATCCTGATGTTTTTATTCATCATTTCAGAAAGGGCGGTAATGGCTGCCAACCGAACGTTGGTGTTTTTATCGCTGTTCATGGTGTAAACCAATGCATCAATCAGTTCACTGTTTATGTTTTGGGTATTGCTGATGTTGTAAACGGCTTCAATTTTCTGCGGACCAGTATATTCGCGTAAGCTGGCTAGTAGCACCTGCTGTTTTTGTGCCGAAATTTCCGATGTCAGTTCATTCTGTACAATTTCGATTTTGTGGGTTCCAACTTTATAGCCCAGCCCATAAGTTCCGAAAGCGAAAACAACAATCGCGGCAATTTTAGCCCACATCGGTATTAACCTCACATTCTTTTTCTCCTGAATATCCAGCCCGGCCAACATGCTTTCGAATTCATCCTTCATTCCTTCCGGAGTTTCAGGATTTGGAACCGAACTCATAAACATGAGGAATGATTTCATTTCCCGGAGTTGCGCTTTGCATTCGGAGCAACTTTCGATGTGTATTTCCACCAATTCACGGGTGGCTTCATCCAGTTTCCCATCGATATATTCAGGCAGATTTATTTTTACTTCATCACAGTTCATATCATTCCATTATTATCTGGGTATAAATCTCTTTTAGTTTTTGTATAGCTCTGAAAGTCTTCACTTTCACGGCATTTTCGTTCGATTCGATGGTTTCGGCAATTTCCCGGTACGAAAAGCCCTGAAACCGATTTAGCTCAATCAGTTCGCGGTAACCGGGAGGCAATTTCCCCATCGCTTCGAGCAAAAATTCCATCGATTCTGTCGCTTCCATTGCTCTTACCGAATCATCGTTATCGCGCATTGTAATTTCAGGTTCGTCGTTCAAATCGTAAAACTTTCGGGCGCCACGAAAATAATCGACCATAATGTTTCGTGCAATGCGGAAAAGCCAGTGTGCAAATACCCGGTCCTCTTTCCAGCTTTGGGCGTAGCGAATCACTTTCATGAAAACATTCTGTGTCAGGTCGCGGCTGGCTTCGGTATCACGCGTCATACGGACAAAATAGCCATACACGTTTTTGTAATACCGGTCGTAAAGAACCGCCGCGGCCCGGTTGTTGCCCCCGGCAAGTTGCTTCATCAATTGTTCGTCGCTTAACCGCTCTGTCATAAAATCTTCGAAATCGGGTTGCTTTAATTGCTTTTCTGAGAACAATACCTTCGGGAAGGGTGATTCGTTACATGTAGGGTGAAAATCTTTTTGATTTTTTTCTATCAATGTGCCGAATCAAGTTACCAACGGTACTTTAATCGATTGCTAAACAGATAGATAGAGTTATTCTGAGCTTGGTTAAGTGTCTCATTTATAGTAGGAAGATACTGAACAGTTATTTCATCCCCGGAGTAATAATGCGGTAATTGCCGCTCAGGTGCATCACGCTGAACAGGTAGAGCAGGCCGTCGAAGTAGGGATCAAAATAACCATCGGAGTATGGTTCTAGTTTGGCATTCCACACAGCATCTACAAATTTCCAGCTTTTTGCCTGAGTTCCCATGAGCGAAGCAGCTCCGGAAGTGGCTACCAACCCCAATGAATGCCGTAGCTTTTGATAGCCACCAGCCTGAAGAATTTCTTTCTGTTCGGGCAAAGATCCATCTAACATAAACTGGTCTTCGAAGGTATCGATGCCACGGCAGAACAGGAAGTTCTGAATCCGCCTGCCGTAATCCTTCTGCCATTGGATGTCTTTGGCATACCACGAATAATCCATTGCAATGTTCATCGGAACACGCCACGAATCGTACCGGAAAGCTGGTTGCATTCTCCAGAAATTTCGTGGTGCACCGTTGAATTCGGCATAATCAGAATTCAATGCAGTGGTGCGATTGCAAGCGCGGTGCAGGAAAACCCTGGCGGTATCGGCACAATCGCGATAAAATTGCTCGTGCCCATCTTTGGCATATTTGGCCCACACTTCGAAAAAAGCTGGCAGATGGTACGACGGATCTGTCCAGTTGTAGCCACCTTTATCGGGGACAAAAGTGATTTGCTTGTGTTCGGTGTTAATGACATTGGTCACACCTTGCGTTCCGTTTTTGCTCCACATGGCGTCCAAAATCCGGCGGGCTTCCTTATAATAATCAGTTCCGGTGTCGTTTCCCCAGCGGTTCGAGGCAAAAAGCAGGTCGGTTATAAAATACAGTTCGCCGTCGGATGCCGAACCCGGTGAATTTTGCTTGAAGGTTTTATTGTCAACACTCCAGGCAAAATAGGCATCCCGGGCGCCACCCTGATGCTGCATGTATTTCTTTGTCCATCGCCACAGCTTGTCGAAAACTGCTTTTTTATTCAACTGAACAGCCACCATCATTCCGTATGAAAGCCCTTCGGTGCGCGCATCGTGATTTTTTACATCTGAAACATAGGCCATTGAATCACCAACTTCAAAATATACCTTGTTGGGTCCTTCAAAAACATCGTAATATGCCTTGGCCAGCTTGGCATCAATATCGACTTGTTTGTACCCGGCTTCAAGAAAAACGTTGCGGTATTTGCCAGTTTCACTGGCGCCTTTTTTCCAGGGTGTCATTTTTCCACGGTGATCTTTTACATCCTTATTGCAATCCGTTTTAGCCGCAGTTGATTGTCCTAAACATATTGGGAAGACGGTAAATATCAGGAATGAAAAGCAAAGTATTTTTTTCATTTTTTGTGCAATTTAGGTTTACGTTTTAAAAGTAAAATAAAATCGCATAAAAATTGTATTTCAGTTGAAAGCAACTACCCGGATGTACCCAAGTCATCCGAGCAGAAAAAATCAATAATTCATAAAAATATCGTTTACAATCAGCCATTTCCCTTTGGTCAGCCGCCATTCGGTCATTCCTTTCTGTTTGCAGATTGCTCCTTGCAGACTAAAAGTATCCTCGTATTTTTGGACGGCAATGGAGTCAGCAACGCTGATCGAAGTGGTATGAAAATCAATTAATTTGTACTCTTTGGCAAAAGCATCAGCAGTCATTTCCCGAATTTCAGCTTTGCTTTCACAATATGGTAAAACTTTGGCATCGCTCCTATACAAAGTCATTAACGAATCAGTTTTCCCTTCATTGACCCAAATATTACTTTTTGCTTGTTGCGCCTCAATAGCCTTAATCGCTTTTTCAGCCTTTTGCGCTTTACTTTCAGAACAGATAACAAATGTTGCGAGGAATATAACAGAGAATGTCACTGCTAAAATGGTAATCTTTTTCATTGGATTTGATTTTAAGTTAAATAAATCAAGTACATATCTATAAAGTTGTCCGGGCCATTTGGAGACATTAAAACGGGATTGGGCGAACCCGTTTTCAATGTTTTCGGATGCTTCATGAATGTTGTAATCCAGGGCGGTTAAGATGAGTTTCAACGTGTAACTTCTGGGTACAACTTCACCAGATTCGATCCGCTGAAGGGTTCTCACATTTAAGTTACATTTTTCGACGAGCTCTTCCTGAGTAAAACCCTTTGCTTTACGGAGTTCAGCAATCTTTTTGCCTAAATCTGGTTGATTCATGATTCATTGAAATTTTGAGCAAGATTATAGATTAACTTAAAAACAATCCACGAAATATGGCTGTAATTAGCACGACATTGGCCTGACTTTAAGCCGACATTGTATTAAGAATTGATATTTAGTAAATTATATTTAAAAACAATGAATTCATTTAGGCTTGTTTTTCACGTTTATAAAGTGGCAAACCCGACAATCGCGCTATCGTTTCTGCTGCCAAATCACCTTCGGGGCTGAATGCCCATACACATGCGGCTTTCAGCGGATGTTTTTCACGGATTTTTTCAATAGCATCCAGCGCTAGTTTTTTGGTGATTCCTTTCCTGCGGTATTCGTCCAAAACCAAAGCCGAGCACAGGTAAATGGCCTCGTACGGTATGTCAAGCGGAGTAAGTTCGTAAAGTTCCTTTTCGGTGATTTCTCCGGAAACGAAGCGGTTCATCAAATCGATGGTGGTCGGAATCAGCAGAACCCAGGCGCAGGGGCCATTCCCTTCGTTGTATTCTGAAAGGGTTGCCGGATGCATTCGGAGCAAGCGATTACGCACATCCGCATCAACATCCAGTTGGCTGGGGTCGCTTTTTACGGCAAATACCTCGTCGGCCAGTTTTATTAATCGTTCTAAATTGCTTAAACTCATGGTAAGGAATTATGCTGTTTCTTATACAAAGATGCTATATTTCAGGTTTAATTCGAACGCTTAAAGTTTGCCCGAATGATAATAATAAACGAACTCATTGCTGAATTTTCATTGCTTTTCCCTGAACAGCAAAGCTGGCAGCCCTGGGAAGTAACCGAATGCCTGAAAGAAATTATTCGGTTGAAGCTGAAAGCGCTGGACGACGATTACGAAATTACCGACGAAGTAGCCATTCACAAAACCGCTGTGGTTGAAACCGGTGCGGTTCTGAAAAGTCCGGCTATTATTGGCCCGGGGTGCGTGGTTGGCGCTCATGCCTATTTTCGTGAAGGTGTTTTTCTGGATCATTCCGTAAAGATTGGGCCTGGATGCGAAATTAAAAATAGCATGATCTTCTCCGGAACGGCCATTGCCCATTTCAACTATGTGGGCAACAGCATCATTGGCCGGAATGTGAATTTCGAAGCTGGTTCCATTGCAGCCAACCATTACAACGAGCGCGAAAATAAGCGAATTTCAGTGCTGTATCGGGCTGAAGTAATCGACACTGGGGTGAATAAATTCGGTTCGCTGGTGGGCGATGGTTCCCGAATTGGGGCCAACGCGGTGCTTTCGCCCGGAACCATCCTGGGAAAAAACTCGGTAGTGAGAAGACTTGAATTGGTTGAGCAGTATAAGATTGAGTAAAAGTTTAGTGGAATAGCTATCAGAAAATAAAGGGAGTATTCCCCTCTGCATAAAAAAAGACGCGATCATAAGCGAATAACAGCGAAACCGATTGAAAGAATGAGATTTTTCTATTCTGAAGAAGTACCTATCAATAGCACTGGGCGAAACGAAATGGAACCCGGAGTATAAGAACGGACGCAACAGCCGTCTGCGGGATTAGCTAAATCAAGGCTTTTCCCCTTTTTTCAGACGAAATGGAGCAAGTCTCGGAAATGTAGTTTCCTAAGGTATCGTGCTTTTTCACAGGTCATTCGCTGATAAACAGGTTGGTTATGAATCCGTATTGAAAACGGTCAATGCAAAAAATGATGGCTCCCAATTTGTTGGTGCTAATTTTTAAACTCGCCAGTTTGTCAAGATTTGAGTGCCAATATTGCATTATTTGTGCCTTTTTGGTTCATTTCCAGGTTGGCTTGTATTTTGTTTGTTTCACGCCGTTGTCCAGCTATGAATTTTCGTAACCGAACACACTTATTTTTAATGTTTCATTTTAATAATAGGAGGTTCTAATTATGGGAGCTGCAGGAAACAAAAAGCCCAAAAAAGACAAATCAGCAAAACATGGTAAGCATGTTCCTTCTTATCAATTAAACCAGGAAGCGGCAAAACCAGAGTTTGACGATTTCAAGAAAAAGAAATGATAATGTTTAAAGTTATCTGAGAGTGAGGCTGAGTGTTTGATTACCCAGCCTCATTTTTTTAGCCATGCCATGTACGTGGCCGGTTTTCAGCATTCCTGATACAATCGATGGCTGTGTTCACATTGCTTACCAGCTGAAAATCGAACATGCCTACGCAAATAAAATCGGCGCCATTGTCGTAAGCCCATTTAAAGCCGTCTTTGGGTTCAATCGCTCCGGCAGCCAATACTTTGAAGCCCATAACCGGTACAGTTGCTTTGCTCACAAATTCGATTGTTCGCTCTGGAAACAGGCAGAACATGTTGTTGTGGAAACGGTTGTGATCGAGGTAGTTCTTGCCGTCAACCTCGAACGGAACTCGGTATTCGCGCGGGTGAGCCGACCAGTATTGATCGTGGTGCATGGTTTTCATGTAATAGTCAGGAATAATTCCCTGGTCGGCACAGGCAATCAATGATTCGACCGAATGAGCTGCCAGTCCGGCAGTGTAGCCTTGTTGGCGAATGTGCTCAATCATTTCGTGGATCACTTCAATTTTATGGTCGCGCACCAGCCAATCGCACCAGTTTCCCTGAACCTGGATAATATCAACCCCAAAGTCAATGGCTTTATCGATATTGGTGTAAAACAGATTTTTGTTGGTTGTTGAGCCAACATCTGCCAGCTTTTTATTATCGAGGTTAGGATGAACCTGCGAGATTACCTTGATTTTACTTCCGGTAATTTTTTTGTATTTGGCTAGCAGTGGGTTCGACGGGAAACCGATGTTAATGGTATTAATGCCAGCTTTTTCGGCCAGCATTAGCGTTTCGTAAACTTTTTGCTCAGTGTTGTATGCCTTGAAAAGCGTGTCGGCATAAATCAAATCGCGGGCGTGCGACCAGCCGCCAATCAGGTTTCCGCCAGCCACCAGTCGGCTGATTTCGTGCTTGCCGATTTTCCCGGTGGGCAGTTTGCCTTTTAGCTCATTCAGCGCGGTTTGTTTCACCTGGATGGTTGCACCCGACATCACATCAACCCCGTAAGTTTTGAGGTTACTAACCGCTCCAATGCCCATTGCACCCAAAACCGGAAGGGTAGCCAGGTTTTTCAGCACTTCGCGGCGCGATTCATTACCGATTATTTCTTCGGGCTTGGCTTTCTTCTTCCTGAAAAAAACGATTAGCGAATCGATGCTGAACCCTTTTTCAGGATAAAAGAAGAGGAAAAGCAGTGCTGCGGCTTCAATAAAAAGCTTATCGACAATGAAAATATGCCCGTCGGCAGCGCTGATCAGCGGGTTGCCAAACGGAGGATAGGCAAAATAGTAAAGGGTAAGTAAAAGTGCTCCGCCAATTGAGGCTAACCGGCTGAAAAGGCCAATAAACAGAGCCAGTCCAATGAAAAGCAATCCGTACATATTCAGGAGATCGGTGATGCTCAAAACGACTGGTGAGTTTGCCAGCGCATGGTAAAATCCGGAGCAGAACCCGGAGGTATTCAGCAAATAACTTTTGGCGCTCCACCCGCCCTGAAGTATTTTGGAAAGTCCTTCGTAAATGAAATGCCAGCCAATGGCTACGCGAAGAATAGTAACGAAAAGTTTTGGGTACGGTTTGGTTTTAGTGTAGTTCATAGGTTGTTAGGTTTAAGACCGTTAATATTAGAATCTTTTTTGAAAAAGACGAAGAAAGAATACCAAATATGATTGATGTCAGGACAAAAATTACTGGAAAGTTCTTGTTTCTATTTTTCTTACATTTGTTTCATGACAAAAAATGAAATCATACATCAGATTAATCAATCGCTAAGTCATTTAAATGTGATGAAAGTTATACTTTTTGGGTCGTATGCGAAAGGTAATCAGTCGGTTAATAGCGATATTGATTTGTTGGTTGTAACCAATGATGATTTTGTTTTTGATTCGTTTGCCGATAAAATGAAGGCAAAATTGGAGATTTCGAAGGCGCTAAGTTCGTTGCGTAAATTTGCTGATATTGATTTAATTGTTCATACCAAACCAATGTATGAACAGTTTATCAAATTGGATAGCGGTTTTAAAAGGGAAATTCTCAACTCTGGAACGGTTATTTATGAAGCAAACAACTAAGGATTGGTTTCACGCGGCGGAGGACGATCTTTTGGCTGCCCAAAAGCTTCGCGATGATGAGCGGCTATCTAATGTGGTTGCATTTCATTGTCAGCAATGTTTGGAAAAGTGTTTTAAAGCGGTAATCGAAGAACTTGGAAAGCCTCTATTAAGTCGCACGACTTGTTAAGGCTTCTGTCATATACTGAAATTCAGTCCTCTGAGCAGGAAATGAATCTGATAGCAATTATCAACGAAGTTTACATTGACGTCCGTTATCCGGGAGACATGGGACTACTTCCGCAGGGAAAACCCACATTGCCGGAAATAGAAACTTTTGTAGATTTCTGTGAAGGAATGTATCGAAAATTATCTAACTTATAATCCCTACCGGATCGTTTCCAAATGCTTGATTACCATTCGGATTTCTCCGAAGGAATACTGGTTGTCGAGCCCGGCACGAATATCCGAAAGGTTTCCGCCTTTGTGCGTATCAAGGTATTCTGTAATCTCCTTTACTCTTTCCGGCGCAACAAACTGATCAATTGACAGTTCTCCTGTCCCGATAAAATTCGATAGATGTCCTTCAATGGTCGAAACGGCCATTCCGCGTTGCTGGGCAATTTCAGGAATCGTTTTGCTACTTCTGAAGAGCTCCAGGCTCGTTTCCTGTGTGCTTAAGCTGGCTTTTGCAGCTTCTTTTTCGGCGTCGGCGGGCAGTGTCAATCCTTTGGAGCGCAGGTGAGCAATCACCATTTCCAGAATTTCTTTGCCAAACTGTTGCATACGTGTGCCGCCCATCCCTTTGATGAATTTCAGCTCAGCCTTGGTGGCAGGCAAAGTTTCAACAATATCGAGCATCGTTTTTTGCGGAAGTATCCGACGAACTTCAACATTGAGCAAGTCGGCTTTGGCGTCGCGCCAGCTTTTAATTTGGGCGTAAAACTCAGGGTTTTTGGAGAGCGATGAACCCGATGCTGTTCCTTTATGTCCTTTTTCAGGAACATCAATGGCCGATTTTGAGCGTGTTTCGAGGTACGTTTTGATGTTGAACCCGTTTTTGCACAGTTCAAGGCAATTCTTCTTGGTGTAAATTTCTTTCCGAAGCTTGTCCGCCGCATCCGATAAGCTTTTCCTGATGGCTTTGTTGTCGGTTTCAACTGATGCTGCCCCAAAAGGCTCTTCCACAATGCTGATAAGCTTTCCGGCAAAATATTCCGAAGCTTTTTTTACCCGCTCCTGAAGCTGTCCGTTCTCCTCGGCATCCGAAGCATTGGCCATTAACGCGCGAACCTGGTTGCCAAATTTTCCGGCGACATCAATCATTTCGGTTTGCAGTGGTGCGGTAATTTCGTCGAGCTTAACTTTCAAATTGCCCAGTAACTGCGCGTGGTGTTCGTCCCAAAGTTTCAGCAGAAACTGAATCTGGCGCAACATGGGCTTAAAGTCGAACAGTTCAGTAAGTAGCTGTTGTATATAGTCTTTGCGCGACTGTTCCAATTCGGCTTCGCCTGGCTGGTTTCGCTCCACCTCGTCGGTAAACTGAATAACAGTGGTGTCGTTTTTAACACTGAAATCGGCAATGGGTGTGCTTAAAACCAGCCCTTCCAATGTTTTGCAGCGGCTCAACGCCACGTAAACCTGCCCGTGCGCAAACGAGGCGCGGGCGTCGATAACGGCTTTTTCGAAAGTCAGGCCCTGGCTTTTGTGAATGGTGATGGCCCAAGCCAGTTTGAGCGGGTATTGAGTGAATTTGCCAATGACATTTTCGTCAATTTCCTGCGTGTTTTCATTCAGAGCGTATTTTACATTTTGCCATTCTACTTTTTCCACGTCAATGGGCAAATAGTCGCCCGGGCATTGAACCTCGATGGTTTCGTCGTTGATTCCGGTTACTTTGCCAATTTTGCCGTTGTAGAAACGTTTGTCGGTATCGTTTTTTACAAACATCACTTGTGCGCCAACTTTCAATTCAAGTTCCAGCTCGGTGGGGTAGGAGTACTCCGGAAATTCGCCCTCTACCTCCGCTGTAAAGCGGTAACTTTTCGTTTTCAGGCCAGCCAGCTTCGAGTCGTTAATTTGCTGCGACTGGTAATTGTGCGTGGTTAGCGTAATATAACCTTCCTTTTCTTCGGGATTAAAATTTGGAATGTACCGCTTGTTTAACTCCTGAAGGGTGGATTCGTCCATCCGGTTTTCGCGCACTTTGTTCAGCAAATCGATAAACCGCTGGTCGCTCTGGCGGAAAATGTGAGTAAGCTCAATGCCAATGAATTTCGAGCGTTTCAGGGCATAACTACTGAAAAAGAAACAAGTATCGTAGTAATCTTTCAAGATGGCCCAGTCGTCTTCTTTTACCACAGGGGCTAATTGCTGCAAATCGCCAATCATGAGCAACTGAACGCCGCCAAATGGTTTGTAGCGGTTTTTATAGCGGCGCAAAACCTCGTCGATTCCATCCAGCACATCGGCCCGAACCATCGAAATTTCGTCGATCACCAGCAAATCGAGGCTTCGCATGATGTTGATTTTTTCGCGGCTAAAACGCTTGATTCCCGGGGCAACATTGCCATCTTCAGGCACTACAACCGGGCGTTGCTGGTTAGGATCGACCGGTATTTGCGGCCCAAAAGCCATCTGGAAAAACGAGTGAATCGTCACTCCGCCAGCATTGATGGCTGCCACGCCGGTTGGCGCCACAACCACCATTCGCTTGGGCGATTGTTTTTTCAGGTTACGCAAAAAGGTAGTTTTTCCTGTGCCTGCTTTGCCTGTCAGGAAAATATTCTGATTGGTATATTGCAGAAAATTGTAGGCAAGCTCTAATTGGGGGTTGGATTGGTATTGCATGATTAACTAGTTTTTGACAGGTATTTCAGGTGTTTTTCATAGAGTTTTCGGGCGGTTTCGTTAGAATGAACTTTCTCCTCCTCAAAATCTTTCAACCCTCTATTTATTGATTCCAGTTGGTCGTTGTCTATGTCCATTTTATCTTCGACATTTCTAATTTTTGATCTCATTGAGTTTTGGATGAGAATAATATTTTAAATAGTTGGAACCTGAATGCAAGTGCATTCAAAAGATTCCATTTAACAAATGTACGGATTTTTAAGCAAATAGGTTGATTTCGCCACGGTGGAAAATGAGGGCATGAAAATTCCATAAAGAGTTCTGCGGAGATTTAATTTCTTATGATTAAAATAGTTTATATTTATGGGGAAATTAAGACTGCCGCTAGTCAGACCTATCCAACCGTAATTGGGTGGCTAAGTCTGATTTTGTCAGACTTATGTGCGAGTTATAGCCCATTTTAAAGAGACATGAACGAAATATTAAACATATTACCGAAATACACTAATGCTGACATTGAAAAATTTGACAGCGAAGACAGATTTATGGACGCATATGTTGAACTTCATAAACAATCAATTGAATTAATTTATAGAGTTGTTGGATTAAAATATTGCGATCTTGATGGTATGCCAAAAAAGATAAACAAAGACGATGCTGTTATTGGTGGAAATTTGACAAGACTAATAAAACTGAACACTTCTTTTTTGCAAAATATATGTGAAGGGAAACTTGAAATTTGTTACATAATAAACAGGTGTATAGCCGAAACAGCTATAAACACAAAATTCATTCTAATTGAAGGAGAAGATAGAGTTAAAAGGAATTATATCAAAAACTCATTGATTACAGAAAAGGAACTTTGGGAAACAATCTTGACGAATGTAAAAGACAGAAAAGGAGATGTTTTACCAATTGAAGAACGAATGCAGAGATCAATACAGAACAGTTTTGACAAATCTGACTTTGATTTGGAAGAAGTGAAAAGAAGTTCAAAGTGGAAATCAATTAAAGAAAGGGCAAACTTAGTTGCAGGAGAAATGTTTTACAGTGTTTTTTACGGAATTTCAAGTCATTCAATTCATGGTAACTGGCAAGACATTTTATTGAACAACCTTAAAAAAATAGAAGATGGGTTTGAACTAAATCTTCAATGGAATAGACCAAGACCGCAAATCATTGACGGATCGATTATTCTAAATCTTGACATTGTAAAAATATTTTGTGAACGAGAATTAACTGGTGACACAACTTCTAAAACAATTCTTGAAAAATGTGAGATTCGAGGCTGTAAACTGAACTCTGTCTAATACAAAAAAACCTTTATACTTGTATTGGATGGAAACAGCAATTATGAATGAAGAATACAAGGCCATGCAGGCCAAAGCCCTTGAGCAATTACGTTCGGGCCAGTCGTTAACAGGAAAAGACGGAGCTTTTGCTCCACTTTTAAAACAGTTTATAGAAACTGCCCTTGCCGCCGAGATGGCAGGTCATTTGGATGAAAATGAGCGAAGTAAAGGCAATAAGCTCAATGGGAAAGGGCGCAAAACGCTCAAGACCCTAGCCGGAGATATTACTATTGAAACGCCACAGGATCGTCACAGCAGTTTCAGTCCCGAGATCGTCAAGAAACGAGAAACAGTTTTGGCAGACAACCTTGCTCCTAAAATCATTGGTTTATATGGACTTGGGATGAGTTTCCGGGACATTTCTTCACATATAGAAGAAATGTACGATGTTGAAATATCGCATACCACGTTGAGCGAAATCACCGACCGGATCATCCCCCAGGTAAAAGAATGGCAATCACGCCCGTTGGAATCCCTATACACGATTGTATGGCTTGATGCCATGCACTATAAAGTCAAAGATGGTGGCCGGGTGGTAAGCCGTGCTGTTTACAATGTTTTGGCCGTTAACAAGGACGGTCGGAAAGAACTGATCGGGATGTATATCTCAGAAAGCGAAGGGGCAAACTTCTGGCTTGGCGTTTTAACCGATCTGAAATCCAGGGGGTTGAAAGATATTTTGATTGCCTGCATCGACAACCTGATCGGGTTTGCAGAGGCTATTGCCACAGTTTTCCCTAAAGTTGAGATACAATCGTGTGTAGTACACCAGATACGAAACTCCTTGAAATACGTGGCCTCCAAAGACCAGAAGGCATTTATGAAAGACCTTAAATGCGTTTATCAGGCTCCAAACAAGTTGCAGGCCGAAGATGAGCTGCTCAAGCTGGACGAAATTTGGGGCAAGAAATATCCGGTTGTCCTGAAATCCTGGCATACCAACTGGGAGAAGCTAACGGTCTATTTTAACTATGACGAGCATATCCGTCGCCTGATTTACACGACCAACGCTGTCGAAGGCTTCCACCGCCAGGTAAGGAAAGTAACCAAAACCAAGGGGGTCTTTCCCAACGATATGGCGCTGCTCAAGCTGATTTACCTGGCAACCGAAAATATCTCGAAAAAATGGACACAACCGCTTCAAAATTGGGCGATAACGGCACAGCAACTGTATATCCGATTTGGAGAGCGGATGATGATAGACCTTTGATACCCAATCTCAAACGCAAAGAAAGAACCCGGCCTAAAATCGGTCAAGGGTATATGAACGGCTCCGTGCCTCCGCCGCCCTTGTCCAATTTTATTCCAGGTTCAAAAAAGCATTTAAGAGTTGGAATCAAAAAAAACAGTAGTTTTGAATTGAATGAATAAATTACCAGACAGAGTTTAATTTACACTCCCTGAGATTCTGAATAATTATTTGTTGGACTTATCTCAATATCACGAAAAATGGATGCTGAAATAAATGAAAAACGGGTTATAACACACGGTATAAAAATTGCCGGGGCAGTAGGTTATTCAAGGGTTGTAGCTCGCTTCAACTTTTGTGTACCTTGACAGGAAATCGCCCGCAATCGGCAACTTTTCATACCGCACCGTTAAAACCAAAAAAATCAGCGCCCCGAAAAACCTTCAAGTCGCCGCTTTTGTATGTTGCTAATATTCAAAGCTATTCGTGTCTTTTGGCAATCTCGCCGTTCATGCGCTTTTCAATCAGTTCGCTAAGGCGTTCGCGCAAAGGCTCGATACTCCGTTAGCGAGAAATTTGTAATTCACGAACAAAACTGAATTTGCTGTTTGATATTTGTAATTCGAAAAGACTTGTTATCTTTGGAGATAACTTCTATGTATGGCCAGACAAATCATATTTTATGGAGACTATTTCATCAACTTTTATAAAGAGTTGGATATTAAGGCTAAACAGAAAGTTCAGTATGTGCTTGAATTAGTGAAACAAGTTGATCGGGTACCCGAAAAATTTTTATCTCCAATAACGGGACAAGATGGGCTTTATGAAATACGAATTGAATTCCAATCGAACATTTACCGGGTATTCTGTTGTTTTGATGATGGCAAACTGGTTGTTTTGTTTAATGGTTTTCAAAAAAAGACACAAAAGACGCCGACAACAGAGATTGAAAAGGCAATGAGAATAAAGAAGGAATATTTTGAATCAAAAAAATAAAAACATGACAGACTATAACGACATAAAAACATTTGATGAACTTATTGAAAAAGAGCACGGCGAAATTGGGACTGAAAGCCGTAACAAATATGAGGAAGGTGCTCAAATGTTTATCGTGAGCGAAATGCTGAAAGAAGCAAGGAAAAATGCGAATATGACGCAAGAGCAACTTGCAATAAAAGCAGGAACCAAGAAAAGCTATATTTCAAAAATTGAAAATGCTAAAGGCAATATTCAATTATCGACATTGATTCGCATTTTTGAAAAGGGACTGAATAGAAAAATAGGACTCACATTCTTATAGCCGGTTCTCACTCAGAATTTAGCCGCCCTTCTCTGTATCAGAAATAAAAGCGGCGACCTGAAAAACCTTCAAGTCGCCGCTTTTGTATATTGCTAATATTCAGAGCTATTCGTGTCCTTTGGCAATCTCGCCGTTCATGCGCTTTTCAATCAGTTCGCTAAGGCGTTCGCGCAAAGGCTCGATGCTCACTTTCTGGATGGCTTCATGGGCAAAAGCGTTCATTAGCATGGTGCGGGCTTCCTTTTCTCCAATTCCGCGTGCACGAAGGAAAAACAAGGCATCTTCGTCGATTTGCCCAACGGTAGCGCCGTGGCTACATTTTACATCGTCGGCGTCGATAATCAGCTGCGGTTTGGTTTGCATCCGTGCTTTGTCCGACAGCAATACATTGTTATTGCGCTGGAAAGCGTTGGTTTGCTGGGCATCGCGGGCCACGTGAATGCGTCCGGCAAATGCTCCGGTTGATTCGTCGTCGAGAATACTTTTGAAAAGCTGATTGCTGTTGCAATTCGGCTGGTCGTGGTTAATCAGTATAAAATTATCGACGTGCTGTTTTTTGTCGGTCAGCGAAACGCCCAACGCATTGGCCTCGGCATGATCGCCGTTCATGGCAATTTTCAGGTTGTTGCGAACCAATCCGGCATGCAGACTGAAAGCGCCGGTATTAATCACCGAGTTGCGCTCTTGTTTGATAAACGTGGAGTTAATGGCTGTCGATTGATTATTCTGATTTTGGATGGTGTAAACATCAACCAGCGAATCTTCGGCTGCAAACACCTCGGTAACCGAGTTATAGAGGAATGAGGCCGCGGTGAGCGTATAATCGCATACCAGCACTTTGGCCTGTGCAGCCGCTTCGGCCACAATCAGGTTGCGCTGGGTAGCCATTAGATTTTCGTCAGAGCTCAGCAAGTTGATGATCTGGATCGGTTTTTCCAATGCTACACCTTTTGCCACATGCACGAAGAATCCATCTTTGGCAAAGGCGGTGTTCAGCGCTACAAACGGGTCGTTCGACAATGCAGCCTGACGGTTCAGGTAATCCTGCACCAGTTCAGGCTTTTCGTTAGCGATCTGCTCCAGACTGCCCAAAACAACTCCCTTTGGAAGTGCGGCCGCCGGATTGTTCCCGTTGTAAAACCAGCCATTCACCAGGAAAACCAGGTGTGTGTCGAGTTTAGGAATGTTCCGTTCAAAAACAACGTTCAGGTCGATCACGCCATTTTCGCGCACCAGCTCCTGCTTGTAGCTTTTCTCGAAAGCCGGTTTCAGGTTGGTATATTTGTAATCTTCGGTCTTGAAATCAGGGATTCCGGCCTGTGCAAAACGTTTCAGCGACACCTCGCGCATACGGTTCAGCAGTGGCGACGATCCCTGGTTCAAAGCTTCTCTGCTCTGTTCAAACAGCGAAACCAAACGTTCGGCAGGCGATATTTTTTGTGAAATAGTACTCATATTTTCAAGTAAAAAGTGTAAAGGAAAAAGTCAAAAGAGAAAAACGTTCCCGCATCCGGCGATGCCGTTAGTTTTCACCATTCTTAATCCAGTCGTAGCCTTTTTCTTCCAGTTCGAGGGCCAACTCTTTGCCACCCGATTTCACGATGCGGCCTTTGTACAGCACGTGCACAAAATCGGGCACAATGTAGTCGAGCAGGCGTTGGTAGTGCGTCACCACGATGGTTGCATTTTCAGGAGTTTTCAGGGCGTTCACCCCTTCAGCAACAATCCGAAGCGCATCAATGTCCAAACCAGAGTCGGTTTCGTCCAGAATGGCTAGTTTCGGTTCGAGCATAGCCATCTGGAAAATTTCGTTTTTCTTCTTTTCTCCGCCTGAAAAACCTTCGTTCACCGAGCGGTTGGTCAGTTCGGTGTCGAGGTGAAGCATGTCTTTCTTGGCACGCATCAGTTTCAGGAATTCACCGGCTGTCAAGGGTTCCAGACCTTTAAATTTGCGGTGTTCGTTCACAGCAGTTTTGATGAAATTCACCATTGGCACACCCGGAATTTCAACCGGATACTGGAAGCTGAGAAACAAGCCGCTGCGTGAGCGATCTTCAGGAGATAATTCCAAAAGATTCTGTCCCATATAAGTGACTTCGCCGCCAAGTACTTCGTAGTCTTCTTTTCCGGCCAACACATTAGCCAATGTACTTTTCCCTGAACCGTTTGGCCCCATGATAGCGTGGACTTCGCCGGCTTTTATTTCGAGGTTGATTCCCTTCAGGATTTCTTTGCCCTCAACCGAGGCGCGTAAATTCTTTATTGATAGCATGTTTTTCGTTTCAAGTTTCAAGTTCCAGGTCTCAAGTTGATCCTGAACTTGCGTTATTTTGATTTTGGTTATATACAATCTTGAGTCTTGAATATTAGAATCTTGAAGTGTTTTTGTTCCGAAGGTTCTTCCCAAATTCAAGATTCGCCATTCTAATCTTCCAATATTTTTTACCCCACGCTGCCTTCCAGACTGATCTGCAATAATTTCTGCGCTTCAACGGCAAATTCCATCGGGAGCTTGTTCAGCACTTCCTTGGCATATCCGTTTACGATCATTCCAATGGCGTCTTCCGTGGAAATTCCGCGCTGGTTGCAGTAGAAAATCTGGTCTTCCCCAATTTTCGAGGTGGTAGCCTCATGTTCCACTACCGACGATTTGTTTCCTACTTCGATGTACGGGAACGTGTGCGCGCCGCAGGTTGATCCGAGTAAAAGCGAGTCGCACTGTGAGAAATTGCGGGCGTTGGTCGCTCCTGGAAGCACTTTCACCAATCCACGATAAGCGTTGTCGCTGTATCCAGCCGAAATACCTTTCGAAACGATGGTGCTTTTCGTGTTTTTGCCAATGTGGATCATCTTGGTGCCGGTATCAGCCTGCTGGTGATTGTTGGTCAGTGCCACCGAGTTGAACTCGCCCACCGAGTTGTCGCCCATCAGCACGCAGCTCGGGTATTTCCAGGTAATGGCCGAACCGGTTTCCACCTGTGTCCAGCTAATTTTCGACGATTCGCCGCGGCAGATGCCACGTTTAGTCACGAAGTTGTAAATTCCGCCTTTGCCTTCCTTGTCGCCCGGATACCAGTTTTGTACCGTCGAGTATTTCACTTCGGCACGATCCATCGCAATGATTTCAACCACTGCGGCGTGCAACTGGTTTTCGTCGCGCATCGGGGCGGTGCAACCTTCGAGGTAGCTCACGTAGCTGTCGTCGTCGGCAATGATCAAGGTTCGCTCAAACTGTCCGGTACCAGCGGTATTGATGCGGAAATAGGTCGAAAGTTCCATCGGGCAGCGAACGCCTTTGGGGATGTAGCAGAACGATCCGTCGGAAAAAACCGCCGAATTCAGCGCTGCAAAGAAATTATCGGTGGTTGGAACCGCCATTCCGAGGTACTTTTTTACCAATTCAGGATGCTCCTGAAGCGCTTCACTGAACGAGCAGAAAATGATGCCCTTTTCAGCCAAAACAGTTTTAAATGTGGTGGTTACCGAAACACTGTCCATGACCACATCCACTGCTACTCCGGCCAAATGCTTTTGTTCTTCCACCGGAATGCCCAGTTTCTTGAAGGTCTCCAGCAACTCAGGGTCAACTTCGTCTAAACTCTTGTATTTCGGGCTGGTGCGTGGCGCGGCGTAGTATATGGTCTCCTGAAAATCGATCGGCGGAATGCGAAGGTAAGCCCATTCCGGAGATTTCATTTTCAGCCATTCGCGGTAGGCTTTCAGGCGGAACTCGAGCATGAATTCGGGTTCATTCTTTTTAGCCGAAATCAAACGAATGATGTCTTCATTCAGCCCTTTCGGGATGACATCTGTGTCTATATCGGTTACAAAGCCGTATTCGTATTCTTTTGATGTTATGTCGTTTAATAATTTATCCTGATTTTCCATCTTTTACAGTTTTCTGTCATTCTGAACGATCAAAATAACAATCAATCACCCACTCGGTTTAAAATGAATTGCAAAGATAAGGAAGTAAAGCTATTTTTGCCGAATGTTTGGAGGTAATAAATACCTTTAAGTCTTAATTGTTAATATGGAAGAAACGAAAAAACATACACTGCTTTCCGACTTGGGCGAGTTCGGTTTAATTAATCGTCTGACCGAAAAAATTCAGTTAAAAAACGAAAGTACACTGAAAGGTGTGGGCGACGATGCTGCCGTATTGAGTTACCCCGACAAGAAAATTGTAGTGACAACCGATTTGCTGACAGAAGGCATTCATTTCAACCTGATGTATGTTCCGTTGAAACATTTGGGCTACAAGGCAGTGGTGGTAAATCTTTCCGACGTTTTTGCCATGAATGCCACGCCGAAGCAAATCACGGTTTCGATTGCCATTTCGGCAAAATTTTCGCTGGAAGCGATCGAAGAATTATATTCCGGTATTCACCTGGCCTGCGAAAAATACGATGTTGACCTGGTTGGCGGCGACACCACCACTTCGCTCACCGGACTCACCATTAGCATTACAGCCATTGGCGAAGCTGCCGAAGAAGATTTGACCTACCGGAGTGGCGCACAGGTAAACGATTTATTGTGTGTGTCGGGCGATTTGGGCGGCGCTTACATGGGTTTGCAGTTGCTCGAACGCGAAAATGAAGTGTTTAAAGTGAATCCGAAGGCACAGCCGCAATTCGACGGGTACGACTATATTTTGGAACGCCAGCTTAAACCCGAAGCCCGCGGCGACATTGTCCGTTTGCTGAAAACGCTGGGAATAAAGCCAACCGCGATGATCGACATTTCTGATGGTCTTTCTTCAGAAATCCTGCACCTGTGCAAAAACTCGAAAGTAGGTTGCAACCTGTACGAAGAAAAAGTGCCGCTTGATCAACAAACCAAACGCATGGCCGAAGAACTGAACATCAATCCATTGGTAGCAGCGTTGAACGGTGGTGAAGACTATGAATTACTGTTCACGGTTCCGATTGACAAATACGATGTGGTGAAGAAGGAATTCGACTTTACCGTGATTGGCCACATTACTCCTGAAAGCGAAGGTGCCAATCTGATTACCACCGGAGGCTCGGTGATTCCGTTGCAGGCGCAGGGCTGGAATCCGCTGAAATAAATTCTTATAGTCTCGAATCTAAAAAAGTCCTTATGTCCTGAAACCCGCGAAAGGAGGCGTTCCTTTCCTACTGGACGGCGAAAAAAGCTACTCGGACGGCCATATTTTTAACAGGACAGCCAGAAACTTAACTCGGACGGCGAAAAACTCTACTCAGACGATAAATCTTTAACTCGGACGACCATATCCTTAACAGGATAGCCGGAAACTTAACTCGGACGGCCATATTTTTAACAGGACGTCCAGAAACTGAACAGGGCCAGTACTGGCGGGCATTTGCGGCTTTTACCGCTTACAGGGTTCTAAACACTGTAAGCGGTAAATCTATTCGCCCATCAGCTAAAGCAGACAGCCCGTTTCGGCTAAGCCGGGAGCAAAGGATAATATCTCATTTATTAGCAACTCCTCTGTTCAAAGGGACATTCCTGAAAATTGACAACATCTGCAAGCAACCAAATTGAAGCGATTGTCATCTATTCGATTATCAACCCTGATTTCTCAAATTTATGAATAGAAAGATATTTTTCGGCCTGATTACTCTTGCAGCGTTATTTTCATGTAGTAAAGAAACGATTGAACTCGATGCCAAAAGTTCTTCGATTGTTGGCAAATGGGAAAAACCGACTTACAGTAACGATACGCTTACTTTCGCGAAAGCTCCTGAAAAGAAGGAGTACGAGTACCTGATTCAGTTTAAATCGGATGGGTCGCTAATGGAACGAAAGAATGCTGGTTGGTGCGGAACCCCTCCGATAGCTTGGGAGAATTACGAAGGAAGCTGGGAAATGAAAGACTCCGTAATCCGGGTTTCGGTTGGCTATTGGGGCGGACAAGCCAAATACCAATGGAAACTCCTCTCGGTTAGCCAAAATCAACTGAAAATACTGAACGTCAAATCAGAATATTAAAGCAAAAGCCGCTCGTCATCTCAGGAAAGCGGCTTTTTATTTGAGTTTTAGACCTAATAGCTTTCCGAAACCGGCTAGATCTGATATTTATACTCTGTTTTTGGCGCTTTCAGGAAACAAACCAATTGCGGCAACAAAATACCGAGCCTGCTTTGTTGGCGGCCACTCCGCCTTTGATATTGAATCAATCAGGCACAATTGAACCACTATTCCTGAAAATTACGAGAGTTCTGAAAACGAAAAAGCCATCTGGTTTTCAGACGGCTTTGACATATTGTTTTGCTTCGTTTTTTTTAGATGTTGTTCAAATGAACAGCCAGCGAAGATTTTAAGTTTGCAGCTTTGTTTTTGTGAATAACATTTTTCTTGGCAAGCTTGTCAATCAGCGAAGTAACTTTAGGTAAAGCTTCAGCTACTGCATCTTTGCTGGTTTCAGCACGCAATTTTTTCACAGCATTACGCATAGTTTTGGCATAATACTTATTCTGAAGTTTTTTAGCTTCGTCTTGTTTAATTCTCTTTTTTGCTGACTTATGATGTGCCATTTTGTTTTTCCTAAATTGTTAAATTTATTGGTAGCCCGTAGGGGATTCGAACCCCTGCTACAAGAATGAAAATCTTGCGTCCTAACCCCTAGACGAACGGGCCAACTTTTTATCTTCCCTTAATTTTGGGACTGCAAAAATAAGTCATTTTTTTTAGTCTCCAAATATTTTCAGAAAATTTTACCAAAATTTCGATGACTTCGTTTAGTCTCCGCGTTTTTATTTTGGCGCTGCAAAGGAAATTAAGTTTTTTGAAACTACAAATAGATCATTGAATTTTTTTTACCTCCATTCAACGATTGTTCCCCGGTTCTTTTGAAGCAGCTTTTCGGGCATCGAGTTTACTATTTCTTTCCCCAGTAAATCAATGAGTTTGTATTTCGAAAAGTGCCGCGAGTAAACCAGGCTGACTTCCCGCAAAGGGTTACTGTCAATAAATGTTCGCACATGGTCAAAACGCATTTCACTCATTCCCAGTGTTGCCAGTTCAGGTATAATGGTCATTCCGCCTTCTTTGTCAATGATGTTCATGATGGTTTCAAGCGATCCGGCTTCGAAATGGAATGGCAAGGCTGAGTTTGCCGGGCTGTTGAATGAGCATAAATTGATTACCTGGTCGCGGAAACAGTGTCCGTCGCTTAGTAACCAGATTTCGGGCGTTGCAATGTCTTTAATATGAATGTTTTTCTGAGTAGCCAAAGGATGATCGTCGTGCAGATAAAGCAACATTCCTTCGTAAAACAACGGTTTTTCAATGATCCGATCTTCGTGTAGCGGAGTCACCAAAATGCCAACGTCAATCAAGTCGCGGTTTAGCTTATCTATAATATTCGCTGTTGTTAATTCTTCAACCTTGATGGCGATATTGGGGTATTTTCGCTTGTAGTTGCCTATGAAAAGTGGTAATAAATAAGGAGCCAGAGTAGGGATAATACCAATTTTTAACTCTCCTGAAATCAGGTTTTTATGGTCTTTGATAATGTTGTTAATCTTTTGTGCTTCCTGGATCGTTATCCGGGCCTGTTCAATAATGCGGCGGCCAACATCGGTAGGGATCAGGGGTTGTTTACTGCGGTCGAAAATAATGACTTCCAAATCTTCCTCAAGCTTTTTAATCTGCATACTTAAGGTTGGCTGGGTAATAAAGCAATTTTCGGCAGCTTTCCCAAAATGCCTGAAAGTGTCAACAGCAACAATGTATTCGAGTTGAGTTAAGGTTATCATTGGGTTGATTATTATTGGATTGCTAAATATAAACAAAAAGTAAGTTGCATGGCAAGGAACAGCGTTTTAAGAGTGTATTTATTGTGCAAAAAGCATTTGCCTCTGCCATTCGAACAAAGCTACCGACAAGGCGTGCGAGACATTCATCGATTTGCATTTGCCTGTCATCGGGATGTGCAGCTTTAACGTACATCTCCGTAAAATCTCATCGGGCAAGCCGTTACGTTCGTTTCCGAGCAAAAAAGCTACTTGGCCTGGAAGTCGGGTTTGATAAATATTGGTTGACCAGGTACAGGTTTCGATAGCTGCGAGAACATATTCGGTGGGTAATGTTGCAAAAAAGTCTTCAGGAGAGATGAATGTGAGTTTTACATTTGCAAAGCTTAAGCCAGCCGTCTTTTTTATCGATGCCATTCGAAGTTGGAAGTTTGAGCCCAAAATAAACACTTCTGATGCACCAATATTGTCGGACAGGCGCATCAAATTCCCAATATTTTCAGGATTAATAATCTGCCATGCCGCCACAATCGGGCTGTTTGGAAGCGGTTGATATTGCATATCGTTAAAAAAAACTATCGAATTTGTTTCCATCGTTCGCGGAATATCTTTTTCTTTGAGGTACAAAAGAGAGTTTTTTTTAGGTTCGAAACAATGAGAAATTTAAAAATAGTTGGAGGAATCTTGTTTGCCGTTATCTTTTTGGCGTGCGGAAAGTCGGAAAAGGAGAGGGCTGCCGAGAAGTTTTCTCTGGCTACTTCTCTTTGCCAGAAAGGCGATACGGTAACTGCCCTGCAATTATTGGATTCAATCAGGGTTTTATATCCAAAGGCGATTGAATTGACCGGGAAAGCGCAGGAACTGGGTCGTAAAATAAATTCGGAAATGTTGTTTAGAAAAGAGCAGCAGATTGATAAAATAACAAGCCGGGTTGCCGAACTCGAACATTTTTTCGATAAGGAAAAGACAGAATACGACCGGTTTACGCAATATGTTCATAAAATGCAGAAGTTTGAACGACGCTGGGATCAATCGTTCATTGAGTTACATTTAGACGAGCGCGGCGATTTGTTTATTTCCAGCAATTACTACGGAAAGGATTGGCTAAACCATACTGGCATAAGGGTTTATGATGGAATTTTTCAGGCAAAAACTGATTCGGTGTCACTTGATGATCCGGGCAATCACCATAGCGAATTTATGAACCTGCATTGGGAAAAAGTGAGCTATAAAAACGGGAAGGACAATGGCGTTATTCAGTTTATTGCCGACAATGCCGACCGAAATTTAAAAGCTGTATTCCTGGGTAAACGAATGTATTATATTGTTCTTGAGGCTTTTGATAAACAGGCCATAAAAGAAGCGTTTCAGCTTTCCAATGCCTTGAAAAGGAAAACTGAGCTTCAGAAAGAGATTAAAGAGCTGAAACAGCGGCTCAATTAAATCAATCGCATAATTTCGTCGGCCGGGCGGGCCAAAACAGCGTGCGAGCCTTTTATGACCAGCGGACGCTGAATTAATTTTGGGTTTTCGACCAGGATTTGAATCCACTCATCTTCGTTATATTCCTTACCCTTGTATTGCTGTTTGTACAGATCTTCGTTGGTGCGAATAATGTCGGTAACAGCCAAACCGGATTTAACCAGGAATTCCTTGATTTCTTTGGCCGAAATGCCATTTTTTATGTAGTCGATAACTTCAACTTCAAAGCCTTTTTCTTCGATAAACTTAAGGCATTCGCGACTTTTGGTACAACGTGGGTTGTGGTAAATTTTCATGATATTCTGATGTCGTTTTTTTATGTATGCGTAATAATCTTCCTGTGCCCGGTAGCGTTGGGTATTGTTTTGGTTGTTGTAGCTGTTGCTTAACTCGTTATCGAGAATACGGGCCTTGGTATTGTCGCGCAACTGTATTTTCAGTAATTCTTTTATTTCGGTTCTTATTTCGGGCGAATAAATCGGGCAGGCAACTTCAATTCGCCGGTCAAGATTTCGGGGCATCCAGTCGGCTGACGAAATATAAATATCTTCTTTCCCCCCATTGGCAAAAAGGAAAGCCCGGGTATGTTCGAGGTACTTATCGACAATACTTATGGCTTCAATGTTTTTGCTGAGAACCGGATCTTCGGTTTTCAATCCAAATATTCCTCGTACTATCAGTTGAATTTTTACTCCGGCCTGGCTTGCTTCATACAGCTTATCAATCATTTTTGGATCGATCAGACTGTTCATTTTCAGGATCATGTAGGCCGGTTTTCCTTTTTTTGCGTTAGCAATTTCCTGGTCGATTTTATGAATGAAGAAGTTGCGCATCGAAAACGGGCTTATCACAATCTGGCTATAATTGAAATGCGAGTATGTTCGTTTGAAAAACTCGAACATGTTGGCAACTTCATCGGCAATTCGCTGGTCGGCAGTCATTAAGCCTTTGTCGGCATACACACGCGCTGTTCCTTCGTGGAAGTTTCCGGTACCGATGTAGGCATAATTTCGGAACCCGTTTTTCTCGCTGCGTTTAATCCAGGCCAGCTTGCAATGCACTTTTAACCCGGGTATTCCGTTTATTACGTGAGCGCCTTCTTCCTGAAGTTTATTCGACCAGAAGATATTTGCTTCTTCGTCGAAACGGGCCTGTAGTTCAATGACAACAGTTACTCGTTTCCCGTTTCGGATAGCATTCAGCAAGGCGTTAACCACCTTCGATGTTTCGGCAACCCGGTAAATGGTTATGCCAATCTCGGCAACTTTGGGATCGATGGCGGCTTCGCGCAGCAGATCGATAAAGTGGGAAAAGCTTTGATAGGGATAATGAAGCAGAATGTCTTTTTTTCGTAGCTTTTTAAGTATGCTTTGGCGTGGCGGCAAATCTTTGTGCGGAATGGCCGGGAGGCTCTGGTAATAATGGCGCGATTTCCCGATTTCAGGAAAATTCATGAAATCCTTGTGGTTATGATAACGTCCGCCTGCAACTGTTTTTTCTTCGCCTTCGAGTTTCATTTTTTTTGTAATGAAATCGAGCAAATCGGACGGCATTTCGCGGTCGTGTATTAACCTAACCGGAATGCCAAGCTTGCGTTTTTTCAGGCTGAGCTCAATTTTCTCCATAAAGCTTTTCGAGATGTCGTCGTCGATATCCAGTTCGGCATCGCGGGTAACTTTCAGGGTGTAAGCCTCAAAATGGTCGTAATTAAAAATCGGGAAAATATCGTTCAGGCAAAATCGGATAATATCGTCAACCAGGATTACAAATTTTTTATTGCCTTGTTCGGGCAAAACCAGGAACCTGGAAACCGAACGGGTGGGAACGCGAATCAAAGCATAAGCAAATTTTTCGGGCGATTTGGTTTTCGAGAGTTTTACGGCCAGGTAAACCGATTTGTCGCGCAGGTACGGAAATTTCATCGATTTGCTCAGCATAATCGGGATGATATTCGGAAGTACTTTGGTGTTGAAATACTTCCGAACATAAACGCCCTGTTCGTGAGTAAGTTGGGTTTCGTCGAGCATAAAGATGTTTTCTTTGGCCATCTCTGCCCATATTTCGCGGTATATATCCTGTGCTTTTTGTTGCTGCTGAACAACGGTTTCCATTATTTTCTCGTAAAGTTCATCAGCTGTGAAGTTACCAAGCAGTGTTTCGTCGTCTTTGCCCAATTCGAGCATTCGGCGGACTGTGGCTACCCGCACCCTGAAAAACTCATCGAGGTTATTCGAAAAAATACCAAGGAAACGGATGCGTTCGAATAATGGTACTGTTGGGTCGTCGGCTTCCTGCAAAACACGTGCATTAAACGATAGCCAGCTTATTTCGCGGTTGTTATATCTGCTCGGTTTATCCATGGTTAGTAAGGTTTTAAAAGTCTCAAATAAACACCCGGCTATAATTTAAGTTTATCCAGTCCGTTTTTTAGTGCTTCCTTAAATATCGGTAAATCGGTAATTTCATCTAGTGGGAGTATCCGTTCAACCGGAGGTTCATTTTCATTCTGAAGAAAAAGTTCGAACCAGCCAACATTTTGCCATTGGCTCATTTTGTAGCCAATTTTAGCAAATTCAGCGCATTTTTTATAGCCGAAATGTTCGTGAAAAGCTACGCTTGACTCATTAGGCATGGTAATAATGGCCAAGAGGTTGGCAACACCCTGGAATTTTACCATTTCATTCAGGCTTGTATATAAGGCATAACCAACTCTTTTTCGCTGGAAATTGGGATGGATGTAAACCGACACTTCTTTGCTCCATCGATATGATGCCCGGCTTCGGTAGCCCGAAGCATAGGCATAGCCCGCAATCTTTCCATCTATTTCGCATACAAGAAATGGGAGTTCGGCCATTATTGCCTGCATCCGTTCCCAAAACGACATCTCGTCGGGTATTTCTTCTTCGAAGGTTACCGAAGTTTCCCGGATAAACGGCGAATAAATTTCCAGGATTCCAGAAATGTCCCTTCTTTCGGCTAATCGTATTGTTGCATTCATAAAATAAGTTTCAAGTTCAAAGTTCCAGGTTCCAAATTGTCCAGTCGGTACTGAGGCGTTATCTGTTCTATATTGGTTATTCGATATTCAGTATTGGATGTTTAGGATCAGTAATTCAGTCCCTCAATCCTTCAATTACTCGTCGTCGCTGAATTCCATCAGAAATGCCTTAATGAAACCTTCGATGTTACCATCCAGTACTGCCTGTACATTTCCTGTTTCATAGCCGGTGCGTACATCTTTTACCAGCTTGTAGGGCTGTAGCACGTAGGAGCGAATTTGCGATCCCCATTCAATTTTCTTTTTCGAAGCGTTGATTTGTTCTTCAATCTCGCGTCGTTTGCGCAATTCAAGTTCGTACAGTTGCGACCGAAGTAAGCGAAGTGCATTTTCCTTGTTGTTTAATTGCGAGCGGCTTTCGGTATTTTCAATAATAATGCCGGTTGGTGCATGTCGCAGGCGAACACCGGTTTCAACCTTGTTTACGTTTTGTCCGCCAGCTCCGCTCGACCTGAATGTATCCCAGGTGATGTCTGAATCTTTAATTTCGATTTCGATGCTGTCGTCAACCGCAGGCGAAACAAATACCGAGACAAACGATGTCATCCGCTTGTTTTGAGCATTGAACGGCGACAAGCGAACCAGGCGGTGTACCCCGTTTTCGCTTTTCAGGTAACCATAGGCATAATCGCCTTCAAACTCGATGGTACAGCTTTTTACGCCCACTTCGTCGCCTTCGTGAAACTCGATAACTTTAACCTGATAACCTTGTTTTTCTCCGTAGCGGATATACATACGCATCAGCATGTCGGCCCAGTCGTTACTTTCGGTTCCGCCAGCCCCGGCATTAATACGCAGGATTGCGCCTAGTTTATCCTCTTCTTTCCGAAGCATATTTTTTGTTTCCAGAACCTCAATAAGTTCAATGGTCTGGTTGTAATGCTGGTCGATGTCAGCCTCGGTAGCTTCGCCCAATTCAAAAAAGTCGTACAAAACAAGGAGGTCTTCCATGCTTTGGTCAACTTGCTTAAATCCATCCGTCCAAATTTTGATCGAACGGATCACTTTCATTTGCGCTTCAGCTTCTTTGGGATTGGTCCAAAAATCCGGGTCCTGAGTCTTTAATTCTTCTTCCTGTAGTTGGAGTATTTTCTGATCGTAGTCAAAGATGCCTCCTTAAAGCATCCCGGCGATCATTGAGGTTTTTGACCTGTTCTTTTAAAATCATTGTATGAGTTTTGTGAATACAAAGGCAAAAGTAAAAAACGAATCATAAAAAGGAAGTCTCAACTCTAATTGTTTTGCAGTATTATTGATCAGACCTGATGATTTAACCCCAGACCAGGCTGGCTTCTGAATAAGAAGTAGATTGAATATGGTACGAATTTGGATTAGTCGAATCTTCGTATTTAAATGCCTGTATTCTTACTTTATAAGATCCTTTTGACACCGGGAATCCTGTTTCCCACCCAGATGTGCTGGCCGAAATAGTTGTACTTGTAACGGTGTTCGCAAATTCGCCGCTCCTAAAGACAATGGAATTTGATGCATTATATACAGTTATTACATAACTATCAGCATTTGTTAAAGCAGTCCAGCTTATTTCAGCATAACTTTTATCGGCATTGAAAACGCATGTTTCAATCACTGGCAAGCCTAAAATATCGGATGAAATATCATCTTCAGTTTCATAAGTTTTTCCACTCTCAAAAACAGCCTTGAAAACAAAAGTATCGGCAGATGGCTTAGTAGTGGTAAAATCTTCATCTTCAGGTTCTTTTATGAAATTTGTAGTATAAATTCCATTGGCAGCCAACGCAGTAGCCGGGAACGAATTGACCATAGCATGAACAGTTACCGATTTTAGCGAGGTATAGGCATAAGCATAATATGCCATGGCATAAACTGTATCGTTTCCAGATTTCTTTGCAACAATAATTGCATCACCAACAACAGTTGAATCATCCTTTTCGTTACAAGAAAGGGTAACTAAGACTAAAAGAGCTAATAGAACCACTTTAAAATTCTTCATGATAATTTATTAAAAACGATTAAACCAAAAGACTGATTAGTTCTTTAAGTAATTCGAACAATTTATTGCTACATGACTACATTCTCATTACTATGGTTGCGTTTGCAAATATATTTATTTTGAAGACTCGTTAGAATCCCAATTATTTCATAAAAAGTAAGACCCGCAGTTTCTCCTTGGTAATAATGTATTCGGGAAAGCAGCAGATTTTTGGGCATTATTCATCAGTCATAATTGATTTAATCCCAGAGCAAGCTAGTTTCTGAGTAAGAAGTAGATTGAACATGGTATGAACTTGGATTAGTTGAATCCTCGTACTTAAAAGCAAAAATCCTGACTTTATAAGTTTCTCCCGAAACTGGAAATCCAGAAGACCATCCGGTAGCTGAAGCGCTCAGGTAACCACTGGTAACAGTACTCGACACTTCACTGCTTCTGAATACTACAGAGCCTTCATCATTATATACGGATATTACATAGCTGTCGGCATTGGCCAGCGCAGTCCAGCTAAATTCGGCATATGCTTTTTCTGTGTTGTATGTACAATTTTCGATTGTTGGCGGTGCCAGAACACTGGATGAAACAACATCAGTGGTTTGGTAGGTATTTCCATTTTCAAAAATAGCGCTGAATGTAAAAGTGTCAGACGAAGGTTTGATCGTCGAGAAATCGGCATTATCAGGTTCCCTAATGAAAATAGTTTTATATCCACCGTTCGAAGCCAATTCAACCTGATTGGAAGGATCGAGCATGCTTTGTACACTAACTGTTTTTAACGGACTGGAAGCATAAGCATAATACGCCATTGCATACACAGTGCTGTTCCCCGATGTTTTCGCAATGACAACAGCATCGCCTGTGACAGAAAAATCGCCGCTTTCTTTGTTGCACGATGACGAGAGTGCTATCAATAAAACAAAAATAAAAATCTTGATGTTTTTCATATCGTTATAATTTAGCTTATTATTTCCGTTTGAAACTCTATTTACCCTAAATAAAAACTCCGGTTATTTTTAGATCATGAAAAACATTTAACGGTTGCGTGAAAAAGTATTTATTTCGCTGAGTCGCTGGAAATTTGTGAAATGGTTTTGAATTCAGAATTAAAGTTTTACCTTTGCGCCACAAAAATTTTCAATAACTGTTTATCATTTAAAAATTAAGCAAAATGCCAGCAAAAATCAGATTGCAGCGACATGGTCGCAAACGGTTTGCTTTCTATCACATTGTGATAGCTGATAGCAGGGCACCACGGGATGGTAGGTACATTGAGAGGATTGGATCGTATAATCCAAACACAAATCCTGCTACTATCGATCTCGATTTTGACAAAGCTTTAACCTGGCTTACCAATGGTGCTCAACCAACCGACACTGTAAGAGCTATTTTATCTTACAAAGGAGTAATGTACAAAAAACATCTTTTAGGTGGAGTTGCTAAAGGCGCTTTCACTGCCGAAGACGCTGAAGCTAAATTTGAAGCATGGACTGCCGATAAAGCTAAGAAAATTCAGGCTAAGAAAGATGGTTTGGATCAGGCAGAAACTTCGGCCCGCAAAGCTCAGCTTGCTCAGGAAGTTAAAAAGAATTCAGAACGGGAGCAGGCCATTGCTAAACGCAATGCTGAAGCTGCTGCGGCACCAGCCGCTCCTGCCGAAGAAGTTGCTTCAGAAGAAACTGAAGGATAATTATTCGCAGAATCCTGTTTTTAACCTTGGTTAAAACAAATAATTTATAAAAGCGACAGAATACTCTGCCGCTTTTTTTATTTTTATGCACATGGAAACAATACCCAAAAGCAATTGCGTTAAAATAGGTTTTGTACAGAAACCACATGGAATTCATGGCGAGCTTGTCATCCGGTTTGAGGAAGAATATGACGAAACACTCGCGGAAATGCCCGTTTTGTTCCTCGAAATTGACGACTTGCTGGTTCCATATTTTATGGCCGACGAAGGGTTACGCTTTAAATCGGGCGAAACTGCAATTGCAAAGCTAAACTGGGTTGATACCGATAAACAAGCCAAAGATCTTTGCGGATTGTCGGTTTACGTTAGCGAGGCCGATGTGATTGAGCCCGAAGATGGCTTTTTGCCTGACGATTTAGTTGGGTATAAGCTTTTTGAGCAAAGTATTGGGTTCGTTGGCGAAATTAACGAGGTGACCAATTACTCGGGAAACGTACTCTTATCGGTTGATTACCAAGGTAAAGAATGCCTTGTGCCATTCAACGAAGATTTACTTGTCCGGTTTGATGAGCATTTGCAGGAAATTGAGATGGAATTGCCTGAAGGGCTTTTTAACCTGGATGACGAGTAGCGGCATTTGCAATTTCTCTAATCTTTCGTCCATATGCGTGTGTTCAGGTTCAAATCCTGAATGAGAGTCGTAATCATTGACAATAAGTCAAACATTTCTTTTGCATCTTCAAAATTTAGTCCTGATGTAAACACATTGGGCTCGAATAATGGCAGCGAAAAGCTTTTGGCAAAGTACACACGCGATCCCACAAACGAGAAATAAATATCGCCTTTGAATCTTTGGTGCAAATTGACCATCGATTCCATGATTGCCGGGGTTAAAATATATCGGGCTTCAACCTGATCCGACCCGTAAACGACAAACAACTTCTCAAATTCTACATTTTCGAGTTTTATCAGTTCGCCCCTGGAGCTCAAACGCTGAATGCTTTGTCCCCACGAACCGAAGAGACGTTCGGCGGTGTCGGGCAGAACATAGGTATTTCCGGCGAAATTTTTGTTGAAGTCGGCGTGCATAAAAATGCCTTTGAAGATGGTTACCCAATGCTCACTTCTTCGCCCTTTGGAGCTGTAAACCACCTTTTCATATTGCGTGTGAAGTTCGGAATACTGGAAATCGGTTTTCCCAACTTTTCCCATAACCAGGTCGTCGCCATCGTAACGATCAACGTGGTGCTGAAAGATACCGCTCCTCTCGTAATCGGGTTGACTAATACACGAATCGAACCGATATTGCCATTCTGGATTGAACAGCCTGACGATCTCGGTCACCACATTCGATTTAAAATCATTTCGGTAATTCTCTTTTAGCCTGAATGTTACGATATTATACCATAGACCACCAATTGCAGAAAGCGCAATGGATATAATCAGCAAATACGGTTCAGGATTTGTTTCAGCCAGAATGTAATTCAGTACAATGAGAATAGCAATCAGCATAAAACCAATAAAATACCGTGTCAATATTCTTTTCCTGATACGTTCCAGGCTGTAGAGTTTTTCCTTTAAGTTCGATTCGTAAAATTGTTGAAAATCGGGTTGAGTTGGCATTTCGGATGTTATTTGTTGAACAGACTTTTAACATCGACATTGGTGCGTTCGGTTTCGGTGGCCGTAAAAACTTCCTTGATTTTCAGAAGCATCATTCCGGCCATTAAATTGCCCGGAAACGATTGTATGGCATTGTTATAGTCGGTCACAGCGGCGTTGTATGCCCGGCGTGCCGCAGCTATTTGCGACTCAACTTCGTTTAGCGATTTTTGCAAATTAACAAAATTCTCACTGGCTTTCAGGTTGGGGTAATTTTCAACAGCAACCATTAATCCCGTTAGCGACGATGTAATTTGATTGTCGATAGCAACTTTATCTTCAGGGCTAATGTTCTGATTTAAAGCTTTTGTGCGGAGCTCAGTAATTTTTGAAAGAAGTTCTCTTTCGTGAATAGCGTATTGCTCAACTGTGGCAACGAGATTGGGAATAAGGTCGTACCTGTTTGTCAGTTGAACATCAACTGAGCCAAAAGCATTGTCAACCTGGTTTCGCCGCTTCACAAGGCTATTGTAAACCGAAACAATAATCAGAAGAAAAACGCAAATCACCACAAAAATTATAACAACAGATGAATTCATAGCTTTTGTATTTGGTTAGGATATATTTGATTGTTACATATTTTAGGCGTGAAATTACTGATTTGGAATCTTCTGGTCAAGACAAAACGGCTGGCTAATGAATTTGTACGGCGAACTTTCCCATTTTACCGACAGAGCAATGCTTCCGGAAATTAATCTGTGCGGTTGATGTGTTTTTCAAAAAAGATCAAATTGATGCTAAGCCCGAAGGATTTTAGCATATGATGAGATGGATTTTTTTTGAAAGATTTGCAACTTCAGGAAAAATTTGGCGTCAATACAAACGTTATAAGAACCTGAGATTATTAATAAGCAAATTATACAGACATGAAAACAAAATTGGTTGCAGTCATTTTAGTCGTTTTTACATTGTTTAATATCAATGCCATAGCCGATGAGCAAAGTCGGAAAGTTGATTCGTTTTCTGAAATTTCGTTGAGAATTTCGGCCAAGGTTCACCTGGAGCAGGGCGACAAGCAAAACCTCGAAATTGTTGCCAAACCGTCAACACTCGAACAGATTATTACTGAAGTAAAAGATGGTAAACTAATTATCCGCTTTCCCAATAAGGATTTTTTCTGGAAAAACTTTCAGCCGGGCGAAATAACGATTTACATTACAACTCCCGAAATTAAAGGACTTGGAATATCGGGATCGGGCGATATTATTGCCGAAGGCGGAATTAAAACCAAAATTCTCGATTTGGCAGTAAGCGGCAGCGGTAACATTAAATTGTCAGACCTGATGGCCGAGCGTGTAAAAAGCACAATTTCGGGATCGGGCGACATCGTTTTGGCCGGTAAAGAATCGGCCCAGGATTTAAGCATTGCTATTTCGGGAAGCGGATCGCTGAAAGCCCTGGATTACAAGGCTGATGATGTTTCGGTAAAAGTATCAGGTTCGGGAAATGTTGATATTGAGGCAGTTAAGAACTTATATGTTCGGGTTGCAGGCTCGGGCAATGTAACTTACAAAGGAAGGCCATTAATCGATCAGTCGGTTGCCGGTTCCGGGAAAGTCAGGAGTGCGAGATAACGATATTCTTCAACATTGTTGTCCGGTAAATCAAAAAGTTTATCCGCTACGCGGAAACGCGAATCTCGTTTGTGTTGGACTACCATACTTTATCCGCTACGCGGAAAATTCTACGTAGGAGATTCAGTATTGTAGTAAAAATAAGCCCTAAGTGCCTTTTACCTCGTAGGAGGTTAAACCCAATAGGCGTTTTAAGCAGATGTACAAATTTTAACCGGGCACCAATGATTCTTAAATATATAACGATTGAATAATTAGATAGTTGCCGTATTTGCAAGTTTATGACTTACCCCGAAGCTCCGAAAGCCGGTTTGGGGTGAGTCATCAGTTTGCGACAATAAGTAGTTCTCATTGCTCGATTTCCAATCCATCAGTATTCAATAAACTGACAGACTTGTTCTTCTGCCTTAACGTTGCCGGTGTAGCACGAAGTTGATTAAATTCAAAACATTACTTCTTTAATGGTGATGTTTAAATTTATATTTTTGGCGGCTGACACAAGCCGGTATGGAGAAGGAGATTAATTCAGATTATCATCTGTGGAAAAGGATTAAGGCCGGGGAAACCCAGGCTTTTCGCGAGCTTTATACAAAGTTCAGCGATATTCTCTTTTCGTTTGGGATGATTTATACCCGCGACCAGGAGCATGTAAAAGACTGTATTCATGATCTTTTCTTCGACCTGTATAAATACCGGAAAAACTTATCGGATAATGATCATATCAGAAATTACCTGTTTAAGTCGCTGAAACGTAAAATTCAATCCTCGCAGACGGGCAAATTAAAAATTATATATTCTGAATCGTTTCAGGATGAAAATGAAAAAGGAGGAGGCATGGTTTTGCCTGATGGAGACGACGTTCAGGAAGAGAACATCAGGAATATGCTGGCCGCAATTGAAAAGCTTTCCGATCATCAGAAAGAGGTTTTAAAGCTTCGGTTCCAGATTGGGATGCCGTATGACGAGGTTGCCCGGATGCTCGACATTTCGGTTGAATCGGTCAGAACTCTGGTTTACAGGACAATTAAAACATTGAGAGAGGAACTGAAAACAAAAAATAATACGATAGTTTTATTGTATTTGCAAGTTACTAAGTAGCATATATAAACCAACATAAACCATCGATGGCCTAAAAACCATCAAAAATTAGATGAGAACTAACCCAAATGATAAACTACGACCGGAGAACGTATTGTCTGATGATATACTTTCGGGAGATCTCTTAAATGGCGATTCCCTCGAAAACGAATTGCCGGATTCCGACCAGCAGTTTTCGAAAGACTTTTTGAACGCGATTAATAGAGACAAAAGGGCGCTTGAACCCAATGACCGGGACTTTCTGGCCGACCGAATTACCAAAAGCATTGAACAATCGAAACGAAAGAGAATTTACTCCTGGACTTCGTACGCGGCTTCGCTTATTGTACTGGCTGGTCTTTCGTTGTATTTTTATTATTCGAACCAATCGGGAATTGCCCAGTATGCCGCCGGAATTTCTGTTGATAAGCGTTCGGATCAGACACAACTCTTGCTTCCAAAGGGAAATGTGATTCAGATCGAATCGATAGAATCCAGGATAGCTTATTCAAAAGAAGGAAATGCGGTTGTTGTTGATGAGAATAATGAAATAATTCAATCGGTTGATAATTATGAAATTGCGTATAATACGGTTGTTGTTCCCTACGGAAAAAGGAGCCAGCTTATTTTATCCGATGGCAGCAGCATTTGGCTTAATTCCGGGTCGAAACTCGTATATCCGGCGAAGTTTCCAAAAGATAAACGAGAGGTGTATCTCGAAGGAGAAGCAGTTTTTGAAGTTACGCATAACGAGAACCATCCGTTTAATGTGTTGACCAAAGGAATTGAGGTAACCGTTTGGGGTACAGTTTTCGATTTATGTGCCTATGATGAGGACAGTGTAATGAATACTGTTTTGCAAAGTGGCTCTGTTGAAGTAACTTACAATAAAAGCATGTTCGGCAAATCGAGTGTCAGGCTTTCTCCGGGAGAACTGGCATCGTATAGTGTGAAAACCAGACTTGTCGGAACAAGCAAGGTTGGTGCAAGGGATTTTACTTCGTGGAAAGATGGCTATCTTGTTCTTGAGAAAAAATCGCTCGAGAGTATCGCTCATCGCTTATCCAGGTATTATAATGTGGCCATAGAGTTTGAAGACCCGGAATTGGCCAGGGAAACATTCTCGGGATACCTTGATTTACGCAGTTCGGCTACCCAGGTGCTTGGTATGATTGCTGAAATCGTAGATATTCAAATTGTTCAGACCGATAAGGTTATAATAATCAAAAGAAAAGCAGCTTCAGTTTGATTGGAGAATTTGTTGTTCGCCACTGGATTATAAACCCCAAATGCGGCATTATTTTTTCTACGGTGATGGCCATAATTTCGGAATATATGTAACGCGAGGGTCTATACATTTCTTTTTCACACGTAAACATTGTTGTTAATTTGTTGAAATTTAAATGCGTACATGTGGAACTCCATGCCATAAAAATAGTTTTCTCCACAAGATTTACATGACCTTTTGTGCCGCCACCTTGAATAATGTTCCCGTGGCATGTTCGTTTCACCCGCATTTTTACCCTGCGAAACTCAATTTTAAGGTGGTTTCGGGCAGGAGAATTCTGAAATCGATTTCCCGGTTTCCCCGGATGCTTTATTCCCGTAATCAGAAATTCTGGTATCTTTGGCGTTTTTAGGCAAGTACTTTCCGGGAATTTGTATGAGGAACAAGGCATTTTTATTACTATTCTGCTTATTTTGTTTCTTCAGAATATCTTTAGCACAAGATAATCGGCTGACTTTACACTTGAACCAGGTCAGTTTAGGTCAGGTTTTTGACGTCATTCAGCGTCAAAGCGAATACATTATTTTCTTTAAAGATAATCAGGTTGACTTAAGCCGGAGCGTTTCGGTTAATGCCGATAACCTGACCATAGAGGAGATTTTTAATCAGGTTTTGGATGGAACAGGGCTTAATTACAAGGTATTCGACCGGCAAATTATTATTGTCAGGAGTAAGGACGCTGCGAACATCACCAACTCGATTCTTCCCAAAAATCAAATTCCCAGGCGAACAGTTACTGGTCGTATTGTCGATGAAACGGGCAATCCGGTATTAGGAGTTACCATTGTTGTTAAAGGAACCCACATTGGGGTTATTTCCGATCCAGATGGTAATTATACGTTGGATGTTCCGGTAAACGCATCGTTGCTGCTTTTTTCGTTTGTCGGGATGAAACCAATTGAAGAGCCGCTGAAAGACCGCTCGGTTGTAAATGTTACGATGAATTCTGATAATCTTGATGTTGAAGAAGTTGTGGTGTCGGCACTTGGACTGCGCCGTGCCGAAAAGGCTTTGACTTATGCTACGCAAACGATTCATGAAGACGATATTTCGCGCAGTCGGGATTTGAATTTCATCAATGGCGTCTCCGGAAAGGTTTCGGGGCTCGAAATAAGCAAAAGTGCTGCCGGGGCAGGCGGATCGACTAAAATCGTATTGCGTGGAAACAAATCGTTGAGCGAAACGAGTGAACCTTTGTTTGTAATCGACGGAATACCAATGGTTAACAAAAAGGGAGGACAGCTTGGCATGTTTGGTGGATGGGATAGCGGAGACGGACTTTCGCAAATTAACCCCGACGATATTGAAAGCATGACCATTCTGAAAGGAGCCAATGCTGCTGTTTTGTATGGTAGCCAGGGCGCCAATGGGGTAATCCTGATTACCACAAAAAAAGTGAAAAAAGGGCAAGTCCAGGGAAGTTTTAGTTCGTCGTATTTGTTTGAATCGGTAATGGATTTGCCCAAACTTCAGTTCGATTACGGTGGAATAAATGGTTCGGCCGAAAGTTGGTCATATACCAGGGGTAATTATGCAAAAAACTATGTTCGCGACTTTTTTAAAACCGGAGCCACCAAGGTAAATACCCTAACTTTGGGTGGAGGAAATGATATTACATCGGTTTATTTCTCATTTTCAAACACATCAATTGGCGGAGTAATTCCATTAAATAGTTACAACAAATACAACGCAACACTCAAGCAGTCAACAAAATTGTTTGACGACCGACTGATTGTAAGCTCCAATGTGATGCTTGTTCAGGAGCTTACAAAAAATAAAAACACGGCGGGTTATTATCTTAATCCACTGACGGGCTTGTACTTATTTCCGCGCGACAAGGATTATTCTTACTATTCTACCTATTACCAGGTATTTAATACTGATCGGAATATGTATCTGCAAAACTGGCATGTTACCGATCACTTTCAATCTAACCCAGAGTGGATTATCAATAATCAGCGGCGCGAAGACCTTACCCGCAGAATAATTTCAAACCTGAGCGCCGAGCTTCTCATTTCCAATCATCTGCAATTGCAGTTGCGCGGAAGCTATGATTATGCCACAAAAGAGAACGAAAAGAAAAACAAAGCCGGGTCGAATGCCACCAATGTTCATCCCAACGGATCGTGGGATTATCAGAAATACAGCGATGAACTGATTTATGGCGATGCCTTGCTGACGTATTCGAATAACTTTAGCGGGTTTAGTGTTGATGCTGTTTTTGGAACAAGCTACCAGAAAAGCACATACGGGCTTGGAGTAAGTGTAAGCACCGAAACCCAGGGATTATTATACCCCAACGAATTTAGTTTTCAGAATATAGCTCCCAATGTGCAGGTGAAATCGACCCTCGATAGCAGGCTGATTAAAGAGGGCGTTTTTGGAAATTTGCAGCTGGGATACAAAGAGAAATTCTATTTCGATGTTTCAGGGCGGAACGATTGGGCTTCGAGCTTATACGGAACCGGAAATGATTCGTACTTCTATCCTTCGGTAGGCATGACGAGTATCTTGAGTAATATTCTGAAAATGCCTGGTTTTGTGAGTTTTGGTAAGCTTAGGGCTTCATATACGATTGTTGGGAATGAAGTTCCTTTTAATAAGGTTGAGCAAAACAATGTGATTACTACTTCAGGAGTGGAGTACAATACAACGAAACCGTTTACCAACCTGAAGCCTGAAATGGTTCACAGCATGGAGTTTGGAGGCGATTGGCGTTTCTTCAACGGCCTTTACGGAGTTGACTTTACCATTTATAACATCAAAAGCAAAGATCAGTTTATTTCGTTGCCTGCACCTTCGGGTTCGGGATATACCAATTACTTTGTAAATGCCGGGAAGGTTGTCAATTCGGGAATTGAGCTCTCTATAAATTCAACGCCAATAAAAAATGCCGATTTTAACTGGTTTAGTTCCTTAAACTTCTCGGTCAATAAAAATAAAATTGTCAAGCTACATCCTGATTTAAAGGAGATTACTTTGTCTGATAACGAAGGGTATCAATTGTTAATACGCGAAGGCGGTTCTTTTGGCGATTTATATGTGCATAAGTTTCTTCGCGATAACAAAGGACGGATAAGACTCGACCAGAATGGAAATATTTTGAAAACTCAGTCGAAAGAATACATGGGAAACTCGAACCCAAAGCTGAGTGTTGGCTTGAACAATACGTTGAAATACAAAAAACTATCGCTGGTATTCCTGGTTAATGGAAAATTTGGAGGGAAAGTAGTTAGTCAAACCGAAGCGATGCTCGATGGCTATGGGGTGAGCAAACGTACTGCTTTAGCGCGGGCGAATGGCGGCGTTGAGATAAATGCAGTAAAACCCGACGGTACCGAAGTTCGCCAAATTGATGCCCATACCTATTATTCAACCATAGGAAACCGCGACGGGATAAAAGAACCATACACCTACCAGAGAACCAACATTCGGCTGGCGCAGGTTGTTTTGAGTTACGATTTCTCTGTCAGAAAGATAGCAGTAAAGTCGGCCAGTGTTTCGTTAACTGCTCAAAACCTGTTTTTTATATACAAAGATGCTCCATTCGATCCTGAAATTACACTCAACACAATGATTAACGACCAGGCGCTCGATAATTTCACGATTCCGTCAACGCGAACCTGGGGACTGAACTTCAAAATCAATTTTTAGTCCTTTTTTTGCTACCTGATGGTTTCTTTGTTTTTGCCACCAAGGCTCTAAAGCACGAATATCACTAAGCTTATTGCCTTATCTGTTGGTCTGCCGCATTAAATGGCACGTCGGGCATAATCGAATAATGCCTGAAAATCAAAGCTTAAGGTGGCGTTATTGCAATTTTCTTAAAAAAATGTGAAAAAGAATTAATTTTTCATGTCTATATTTTCGTGGTTTCATTCTTAGGGTATTTGAAAGTTGCTGATACGGCAGTTCGTCAGATGCAACTTGTAACGAATGAAAAACGAAGATTCAAATAAAAGAGCCGAAGACTTTTTAGCCGATGATAATTGGGCTGAATTGAAGAATGAATTGAAGTCGCCTGGCGAAAGCAGCGCCGATTTCGTTTTGGCTCAAACCATTGCAGAAACATTGGCCGGGGAGAAAGAAACCTTAAGCCAAGCCGAACGAGAAGTACTTGAAAGCAGGATTACCCATTCAATTTCGAATTACAAGCGCAGGAATTTAATAGTCAGAATTAGTGCAGCAGCAGTTTTATTGGTTGCTATCGGAATTTCGGCAACCGTATTCCGAAACAGCGATTCGTCGATAAGTGTTTATGCTCGCCAGATGCAACAGGCTGACGTAAACGGAGATACCCGATTAATTCTTTCAGGGAAAAAGGAGGTTTTGATTAAATCGAACGATTCGAAAATTGCATATGTTGGAAACGGAAAAGAAATAAAAGTTGATACCGGCTTTGTCAATCAAACTGTTGAAGATGACGAAATGGTTTACAATACGGTGATTGTTCCTTATGGCAAACGCACTCAGATTACCCTTTCCGACCATAGCCTGGTTTGGTTAAACTCGGGTTCAAAGCTTGTGTACCCGGCACGTTTTGCAAGCGACAAGCGCGAAGTTTATCTCGAAGGAGAAGCCATTTTTGAGGTGTCGCACAACAAGCAGCAACCGTTTCATGTTTTGACCCACGATGTTGAAGTAAAGGTTCTGGGCACTGTTTTCGATTTGTCGGCCTACAACGACGATAAAACAACCAGCACTATCCTGGTAGCCGGGTCGGTTGAGATGAAGGAAAACAGCCGGTCGCTCTTCAACACTCCCCAGGTGACCATGATTCCCGGAACGATGGCCGTTTATAGCAAAGGTGCAAGCGAAATTACTCAGTCGGAAGTTGATGCAAAGCAATATACTTCGTGGCGCGACGGGTACATCTCGTGCGATAAGCAGTCGCTCGGCGATATTCTGAAAAAGATTTCGAGGTACTACAATGTTTCCATTCAGGTTAGCGATAAAAGCCTGGAGAACGAGACTTTTACCGGGAATCTCGATTTGAGAAACTCTGCAACACAAGTGCTTGCCATCATTGCCGAGTTTATAAACATCAGGATCGAAAATACAAATAATCAAATACTTATAACCAGAGTTTAAAAAAAGAGGTTTGCCTATGAGAAACTTGTTAGAAGAAAAAATGCCGAAAGAAGCTGCCACTCCTTCCGACATCAGTGTGATAACAATGCTCTTAGCAACATTATTAATTACAAATTTTTCAAATCTATGAAAAAAATGAACAATTGTGAATCTTTTGTCCCATTAAAACCATTTGGGATCAGAACCTTAAGGTTCTTAAGAGTCAGTGTTCTTTTGTTGGCTGTATCGTTGATGGCCAACTACGCTTCGGCTAAAACTGAAAAAGGTTCTTTTTCAAATCTTAACCAGGCTCAGGCTGAGCAAAAAAAGACCTTGAAAGGTAAAGTTACCGACGAAGCCGGTGAAGCTATCCCCGGTGTTTCGGTACTTGTAAAAGGTACAACTGTTGGTACCATTACCAACATTGATGGCCAGTACATCATTGAAGTTCCGGCGGGAGGCAAAACGGTTGTTTTCTCGTTTGTGGGTATGACATCTCAGGAAATCGTTCTTGATGGTCGTCCTGAGGTAAACATTGTTATGAAAAGCGAAACAATTGGTGTTGATGAAGTTGTGGTGACTGCCTTGGGTATCCAGCGCGACAAAAAGACTTTGACTTATTCATCGCAGCAAGTTTCGGGCGAAGAAATGCTGAAGGCCAAAGACATGAACTTTATGAGCAGCTTGAGCGGTAAAACTGCTGGTCTTGAGATTAAGAAAAGTAGCTCAGGCGTTGGCGGTTCTACCCGTACCGTGTTGCGTGGCAGCAAATCGTTGAGCTTGTTGAGCGAACCATTGTATGTAATCGATGGTATTCCTATGATAAACCGCAAAGGAGGCCAGTCGGGTATGTGGGGTGGTACCGACGAAGGTGATGGTATTTCTCAGCTAAACCCCGATGATATTGAAAGCATCAGCATCCTGAAAGGATCGAATGCTGCTGTTCTTTATGGTAGCCAGGGTGCCAACGGTGTTGTAATCATTACAACCAAAAAAGGTAAAGAAGGCAAAACAAGCGTAAGCTTCAGTTCCAGCACCATCATGGAAAGCATTATTTCTACTCCCGATTTGCAGTTCAGTTATGGCAGCGAAGGCGGTTCGAAAGAAAGCTGGTCATATACCAAGGGTAACTATGCAAGCAACTACGTAAAAGATTTCTTCCAGACGGGAACAAATCTGATGAACACTATTTCGATTAGTGGCGGCAACGATAAAACTACTGCTTACTTTTCGTATGGTAATACCGAAGCAAAAGGTGTTATCCCTAATAACAAATACCAGAAAAATAACGTTACTTTCCAGCAATCGACCAAGCTGTTGAACAACAAGTTAACGCTTCGTTCAAACGTCATGTTGACTTCAGAAAAAGCTGAAAACCGTAATACAGCAGGTTATTACCTTAATCCATTAACTGGTTTGTATTTCTTCCCAAGGGACAAGGATTTTGCTTCATACAAGGAAAACTATCAGGTTTTCAGTCAAGCACGCAACATGTATTTACAAAACTGGTTTGTTAGCGATCACCATCAATCAAACCCGTACTGGCTGATCAACAAACAGCCCAAGACTGACTACACAAAGCGTGTAATTGCCAGTGCATCGTTAGAATACGAAATCTCTAAAAAGCTGAAGTTCCAGGCACGCGGAAGCTATGATTATGCTGAGAAATCATACGAGCAAAAATTCTACGCAGGTGGTAATCCTACCAATATTTCTGAAAATGGTCGTTGGAACTACAAGAAATACGACGATATGCTGATGTACACCGATGGTATTTTCACCTACAACGATAAGTTCGGCAATTTCAGTCTGAATGGTGTTTTGGGAGCCAGCTACCAGAAATCAGTTCTTGGCGATGGTGTCAGCGTTGACAATGGTACCAATTCATTGCTTTATGCTAATGAGTTCTATTTCCAGAATCTTCCTACGAATGTTCAGGTACAATCAATTTATTCAGGCGAAATAATTAAAGAAGGTGTATTTGCCAATGCTCAGATTGGTTACAAAGAAATGCTGTTCCTCGATTTGTCGGGCCGTAACGACTGGGCATCGACACTGCAACAAACCGATCATGGCCCTTCTTATTTCTATCCTTCGTTTGGTTTAACCGGTATCCTGAGCCAGATGTTCTCCATGCCTTCGTTCGTTTCGTTTGCCAAGGTACGTGCATCCAATTCGACAATTGCCAACGAAGTTCCGTTTAATAAAATTGTTCTTGGCCATACCATTAACAGCAGCCTTGGCATTACACGTAATACACAAGCGCCGTTTGACGATGCAAAACCCGAAATGTTGCGGACCTGGGAATTTGGTACTGACTGGAGGCTCTTTAACGGACGTTTAGGTTTGGATTTTACTTATTATCATGTGAAAAGTACAAACCAGTTCCTGGAATATACCCCAACTGCCGGTCAAAATGTCGGCAGTTATACCAAATTCTACAAAAATGCCGGTGAAATCGTTAACCAAGGTGTTGAAATCATTTTAACTTCAGCTCCGGTAAAAACAAATAACTTCGAATGGAATACTTCATTGAATTTCTCGAGAAACAGGAATAAAGTTGTTGAGTTATTGAAAGAAGATAACAGCAAATTCATCGACTTTGGAGCGTCGGAAGGATATCGCGCCCGCGTTTATTCAGGCGGTTCTATTGGTGACTTATACGGCTTGAAATTCAAGAGAAACGCTGCCGGACAGATTATGTTGAGCGAAACAACAGGCGCTCCTCTCAGGACTGCCGATGACGAAACAATCAGGGAAACCGGATATTTAGGCAACCTTGAACCTAAATTCAGCCTGGGCTGGAACAACAGTTTCAATTATAAACGTTTCTCTTTGAACTTCCTGATCAATGCTAAAATTGGTGGAAAAGCGTTCAGCCAGACCGAAGCAATGCTCGATGGTTATGGTGTGAGCAAACGTACCGGCGATGCCCGCGATAATGGTGGGAAAGTGGCTATTAATGCAATTCAGGGCACAACTCCGGTTACATCTATCGATGCAAAATTGTATTATACAACTGTTGGCGACCGTAACGGTATTGCTGAAGTTTATGTTTATGATCGTACCAGTGTCCGTTTATCGCAAATGGCATTGTCTTATGATTTGGATGTAAAAAAACTTAAACTGCCTATTAAAGATGCTTCGTTCTCTATTGTTGGGAATAACTTATTCTTCTTCTACAAGAAAGCTCCTTTTGATCCAGAACTGACAATGAGTACCGACATCAATTCGCAATCGTTGGATAATTTCAATGTTCCGGCAACCAGGACATATGGTTTCAACCTTAAATTTACATTCTAATAAATCGATACCATGAAAAAAATCATATTCTTACTATTGGCAGCATTCTTTGTGAGTGCATGTACAAAGCAATTTGATGAGGCTAATATCAATCCTTATGAAATTAGCGACGAATCGCTTACTCAGGATTTTAACCATGTAGGAGCCTATTACTCTTCCTTGCTTGGAAATATTTTCGGTCACCAGATTGAAGAAAACCTTGTTGCTGAATCGTTTGCTGATTATATGGCAACTCCGACTCCGTTCGTCGGTGGTGTTAACAATACCACTTATTATATCCGCTGGAATACATACTGGGATCGTATCTATGGTTCGTTAATGGCTCCCGCTAACCAGGTTATTAAAATTGCTGATGCCGGTGGTTACACCGTATTCTCGGCCTGGGCAAAACTGATCCAGATTATGGGTGTTTCCCGTTTAACAACTTATCATGGCCCGGTAATCTATTCAAACTACGGTTCATCCGATGCAACCGTTAAGTACGACAGCGAACCTGATTTATATACCAAGTTCTTTGCCCAGTTAGACGAAATTCAGACTACATTTGCAGCTAACAAAACCTACGCCGGTATGAAGAAATTCGATGCCAGCTACGGTGGTGAAGTTGCCAAATGGCAGAAATTTGTAAACTCATTGCGTTTGCGTTTGGCTATCCGTATTTCGAAAGCAAATCCAACTTTGGCGAAAGCACAGGGCGAAAAAGCTATTGCCGATCCTGCCGGGTTGATTACTGCAAATTCTGATAACATGACTATTTCGCTATACGGTGGTAAGTTGTATTTGTCGGTTATCTGCTTCGAGTGGGATGATACACGCATGTCAGCCGGTATGGAATCGTTCCTGGTTGGTTTGAAAGATGCCCGTATTGGCAAATACTTCCAGCCAGCTACCGACGCCAGTGTTTATGCCGACCACACGGCTTACCCCTACAAAGGTATCCGCAACGGTGCTAAACTGGTTGCGAAAGACGACCACACTTCATTCTCGAAAATCAACGAAAGCTTCAAAACAATTACAAAACGTAATTATTTAGCTGCTTCCGAAGTTTATTTCGATTTGGCTGAAGCTGCATTAAGAGGATGGACTGGCGCAGGAAATGCCAAAACCAACTACGAAAACGGTGTAAAAGCTTCGTTCGAAGACTGGGGCGCCGGTGGCGTTGATGCTTATTTGGCTGACGATACCAGCAAACCAATCGACTACGTTGATCCGAAATACGATGGTAAAATCAACAGCTTTACTTCACGTTCAACTGTAACCGTAAAATGGAACGAAGCCGATTCGAACGAGCAGAAACTCGAAAAAATCATCACCCAGAAATGGATCGCCGGATTCTTTAATCCAAACGAACCCTGGGCTGATTTCCGCAGAACAGGTTACCCAAAACTTCCAACTGTTTATCAAAACAGCAGCAGCGCCGACTGGGGTATTATTCCACAGGGCGAATGGATTAAACGTATGCCTTTCGTGAATGCTGAACGTACTGGTAACGTTGCCGGTATTGCTGATGCTACTACCAAATTGGGTGGACCAGACAACATCGCCACTCGTTTGTGGTTTGCTCCTGATAAAGCAAACTTCTAAAAATAGTTGATAGAAAGTCATCTGTCATTTCCTTTTTCCTAATGACGATTGACTAATAGCTATTATTCCATAAGTTTTTGATTTGCAAGCGAGGCTGGTTTCCCGAAAAGGAGGCCAGCCTTTTTTTATTCCGGAACATCACAAGTGGCATTCAGGTCGTTCGAAACCCTAAGGATCAGCAATGAAATAATGTGGTATCCGGGATACCGTTTTTATCCCGACTCACTCCACGCATTGTTCGACTGAGACTTCGGCGTGAGTAATCAAAAATAAGGTTTCAAAACCTTAGTAGTTCCTCAGCATTTCGATGCAGCCCATAAGCGAATAACTGGAAAAAGGGAAGCATCGAATGCGATTGAATGCATTTGTTTTTTGCCCTTGAAGGGCAAGATGTGAATAACCCCCGGTTTTAACCGGGGGAAAAGGGAAAAGAAAGGAAACCGTCCGCGAGAACACGTTGTTCAAGGCGAAACCGTGTTTCGGACGGGATAGTGCGGCTCTTGAAAAAGTAGTTACATAAGAGAATACATATCCCTATAATACAAAACCTTATTCCCTTGTTTACAAACTATTACAATTAATTTAGATCGAACTCACGTTATTACTTACTTGTTGTGTGAATTTTTTTGAACTATCGGTTATCCGGTTTAATCACTAATCAGATTGTACCACGGTTATTCAAATTCAAATCTTTCGGGTTTTTAATCTCAAATCGCCTGGCGTTTACTGTAAACTTCAGGATCCAATAACCCGATAATTCTGTTCTTTTTTGTTCTTGCCCCATCATTTTCTGTTTCAAAAACTATTCTAAAAATCAAATTATCATAAGTTCTAAAATAACTCACGTATAACTCAACAGAGATATACGTATAACTCAAAAGAGATATACGTATAACTCAAATGAGATATACGCATATCTCAAACGTAACTCACGCCTATTCTTTTTCGGCCCATTTATTGAAAAACGGAACTATCGGTTATCCGGTTTAATCACTAATCAGATTGAGCATCTTATAAAAGTAGTACAGCCACCCAGTGGCTAAACTTGCTTAAGCCCGTACGAAGTGCGGCGACAATGCAAGCAATAAACAGGAATCCTGCAAGGGTTCAATATGAACCGGTTGAGCCCATAACTCACCCCACGCATCGTTCACCCCGACGCCCGCCTTACGGACGTCGGGGTGAGTAATTTAAAAGTATGACAATAAATTGTTTGGATGATTTAAGTTTCCAAAACCGAATTTTTGTGAGCTCCCCCGACCCTGCGGGCGAGTTTTTCCAACTTTTCAGACAACCCCTTGGGTATAAACCGGTGATTGATTTCTTACTGAACCTTCAGTTGTTTCGTTCCTCCTGTTGTTTTTTCGCGAACCCCGGTAGTTCCGCCACCTTTTAAGGTTAATTCAACCGGGGCATTGGTTTTCCAGGCGCCATTGGTAAAGTCGGGAATATCGACCGAATTCGACCGGTTGGCAACCGATTTTTCGCTTAAAGGAGCAATGGAGCTCCAAAGCGCTGCATCGTAAACATCCTGATCGAGTGGCAACCCGTTGCGCAGGCAGTCGATTAAGCGCCAGTCCATCATAAAGTCCATACCGCCGTGTCCGCCAACTTTCTTGGCCATTTCACCAATTTTCTTCACAATTTCAGGCGTATATTGTTCTTCCAGCTTTTTGAACTCTTCGTCATTCAGCCATTCGTGGCCGGTTGCAATACGTGCAGGTTCGGGCCATTTGCTGGCAACACCCAGGGTGCCGCTTACCAGGTGAATACGCGAATAGGGGCGTGTGCTGGTCACATCGTGCTGAATCATAATGGTTCGGCCTTTATAGGTGCGAACTGTTGTTGTATTCATATTGCCGCGATAGTGGTCGGTTTTAAATTCGTTGTAGAAGCTGTCTTTGGCGGCTTCGTCCTTGGCTCGTGCAGCCATCTGGAAATCGGCTGACGACATTGAGGTCAGGTATTCCATCTGGTCGCCCCGGTTGATGTTCATCACCTGGCAAATAGGGCCTAACCCGTGGGTAGGGTAGAGGTTGCCGTTGCGGGTTTGGTTTTCTTTGAGCCTCCACATTTCGGCATAACCATCTTTCTTGAAATTCAGGTCAATAAGGTTATGAATGTATGCTCCTTCGCCGTGAATAATTTCGCCGAAGAATCCCTGGCGGGCCATGTTTAGCGTTAACAGTTCGAAAAAATCGTAGCAGCAGTTTTCGAGCATCATGCAGTGCTTTTTAGTTCGCTCTGAGGTTTCGACCAGTTGCCAGCACTCGTCGATTGTGGTGGCTGCCGGAACTTCGGTAGCGGCATGTTTGCCATGCTCCATCGCGTAAACGGCCATTGGCGTGTGCCATTTCCAGGGAGTTGTAATGTAAATCAGGTCGATGTTGGGGTTTTCGCACATGGCTTTCCAGGCGTCTTTGCTTCCGGAGTATCCTTTGGCCCTGGGTAGCCCCTGTTTTTCGAGCAATTTTTGCATGGCTTCAACCCTGTCGGGATATTGGTCGCACAAGGCCACAATTTCAACGCCATCGATATACGACATGCGTTCAACAGCGCCCGGGCCGCGCATTCCCAGTCCGACAAAACCAATGCGTACTTTACCCAGTTTGGGCGCCGCATAGCCCGACATGTTAAACTTTTGTGAACGACTGGCTGCCAGCGAGCCCAGCGGCATTTCGCCATTCAGTGATGCAGCCTTCCCGGCAAATCCGGAGGCCAGTAGTCCGGCACCCATCATGGTATTCCGGAGAAAATTTCTTCTGTTTGTTGTCATAATTGTATTGTTCAGGTTAGATAAAACTCAGAATTTAGTTGGTTAAACATAGAATTACCAGGCGTGAAATTAATGGTTTTTGTTATTGAAATTGGTTTTTGGGTCGATTTTTTCCTTCCGGTTTTTTCGCAGGATGAACTTCGGGTATTGTTATGAAGGTGTTTGACGCTATTTCCTTTCGCGACGGCCCCAACACCGCCATGCCGGCATGGAATGAGTAAGGGTTTTGACGGGGCGCCTGACGGGTACTTTTTCCCGAAGTTTGATGTTTTTTGCCTGGGCTTATGCAACCGGCAAAAAAACGTTTTTACCGGCAATTATTTCGTGTTTTCGCCCGAAAATGCAGTTGCAGCGGGGTAATTCAGGGGGGAGTGAAGTGCAATTGAAGGGTGTTTTTGACGGGGAGCGGCTGGAAAAATAATGGTATTCACTTTCAGAGTACATGTTTGATAACTCAACTGCTATTTTTGATAACTTCTGTTTCTTTTTGCAAATCTTTGATGGTAAATTATGTATTTTAGGTGAGTTTCTATGATTAAAAACCTCGTGTGTAAAGCAATAGTGCATGGGGCTTGATAATCAGCACATTTATGTGCGCTGTGTTTTTTTAGACTGGATTTGCACTATATATGTTATTCTTGCTTCAAATAATTTCTGGAGGGCCAGGGTTATTTCTGTTTGTGCTTTGGTGGGTATTGGTCTGTCATTGCAAAAACAGGAATATACATTCGAAATGGACTCCGAACTATTACCTGCTCCACCGGCAGTGGCTGTGCATTCTTTCCGGTCGAACCAACGCTATTGTAAAAAGGCTGTTTCATTATTCTCCAACAGCAACCAGTAGCCTTTCCCATATATCTCAATCCAGTCCAGTATTAACGTGCAAATCCAAATCCCGGGATTTTAAAGCTTTTTTGCCCGGAAATGTAAAGAAGATTGGGATTCTGTTGGGGGGTGTTTTTTTATTTGCATTTCAAACACTTGGACAAACGGTATCAAAATCATATACATCTGCAGGAACGAGTACTTTTACTGTGCCTTCTGGTGTAACTAATATAACCGTTGAATGCTGGGGAGCGGGAGGCGGGGGTGGTTCTAGAAGTAACAATGGATGTGGTGGTGGTGGTGGTGGTGGTGCCTATGCCAGAAGTAATATCAGCGTTACCGCTGGCACGTCATATACTATTGTAGTAGGAACTGGAGGAGGCGCAAATACTGCTGGAGGAAATTCTTCATTTAACACAAGTATAGTAGTTGCAGCTGGAGGACGCGGAGGTACAAATAATAGTACAACTGGTGGTTCCGGAGGTACTATTGCTGCCTCAACTGGAACGATTGAATACGCAGGCGGAAATGGAGCTTCGGGAGGATCAACTTATTCTGGTGGAGGTGGAGGTGGTGCGGGTTCAACAGGTGCTGGAGGTAATGCTCCAACAGCAGCATTAAATTCATACGGTACCGGAACAACCGTTGGTGGTGGTAACGGAGGGGCTAGTGTTAGCGGAAATGTTAATGGAAATGTTGGAAATTCCAGCGGTGGTGGAGGTAGTGGTGCCGCAAGGACTAGTGGTACAAGGAACGGTGGCTCTGGTGCCAATGGTCAGGTTAAAATTACGTGGGTATGTCCGTCGGCTTCTATTTTATATTCTGGCACACCGTTTTGTGTTTCTACATCAACTCTTCAAAATGTAACACTGTCAGGTTCTTCAGGGGGAACGTTTTCTTCAACACCATCAGGTTTAACAATCAATTCAACTACTGGCGCGATTACTCCTTCTACCAGTGCAGTTGGAATATATACTGTTTATTATCAAATTCCAGCGGATGTTGATGGGTTATGCTCTGGTGTTAATGCAACAACTACAGTAACAATTTCTCCGCTTTTAACTCCATCGGTAAACATTACGGTAGCTCCAGGTAATTCCATTTGCGTTGGAACAACGGTTTCTTTTACAGCTACCCCTACAAACGGAGGATCTTCTCCTTCATATCAGTGGAAACGAAATGGCAGTAATGTGGGAACTAATAGTCCGAATTATTCAAATTCATCATTAAGTAATGGCGATCAAATATCTTGTACACTGACTTCAAATGCAAGTTGTGTTTCTTCTTCAACTGCGAATTCTAACGTCATAACGATGTCAGTTGGCTCGGCTGTTACAGCCAATGCAGGAGGGGCAATGTCGCCAATATGTATTGGCGGAACCTCAGCTACGTTAGGTGGTTCGGTTAATGGGGCTACTGGTGGTATATGGACGGCGAGCGTTACTGGCGGAATTTTCTCTCCATCGGCAACCGATTTAAATGCAACATGGAAACCATCGGCCAGTTTTACCGGCACTGCTACTTTAACGCTGACAACAACCGGGGGAACTTGCACTGCTACTGCTTCGAAAACAATTCTGGTGGTAGGTAACCCAACTGTTTCTTGCGATAAAACAGTATTAAATATTTGTCAAGGGTCAACAACTAGTGCTTTAGACGGAACTTTTGGAGGCGGTGCATCTGGAGCAGTTTGGTCGGATGGTGGCATTGGTGGTACTTTCGCAAACAATTCTGGCTCAACCCCTAGCACAACAACGTGGACACCTCTGGCGAGTTATTCCGGTACAGCAGTATTAACGCTTACTTCAACTGGATCAGCTTGTACTTCAGTGTCTGAGACGCGGAATATTGTTGTTACACAAGTCCCTGTCATTTTAACTCAACCAAGCAATGTTCTGGATTGCGAGGACAGAAAAGTAGATTTTGAAGTTACCGTATCCGGTACAGTTACTTCCTATGTTTGGCAACGGATGAAACCATCTGAAAGTTTTATTGATATACCATTGGGCGAAATAGGTATAAGTTATTCAAATGGGGGGAGTAAACTTAGTGTTGATAACGTTGGCGGCAATAATAATCCGCATGGGAGTAAATATTGGGTTATTGTTTCAAATGGAACATGTAGTGTAACGTCTGCATCAGCAACGCTGTCGGTTAATGAAATTACTACACTGACTGGAGCTACAGACGTAACGTTATGCTATGGATCAAGTTATTCATATACAGTAACCACGACATATATTCCAAAAACTTATCAATGGAAAAAATCGGTAGAAGGCGGACCTTTTACCAACGTAAGTAATGGTGGCGCTTATTCGGGTGCAAATTCAAATCAATTGATAATTACCAATGGGTCGCCTTCCGAATCGGCAGAATATAGAGTTTATATGACGTTTGATGCCAATCCCGGAGCGGATTGCAATATTGATAGCCACGACAGGACTCGCAAAATTACTTTTTTACCGCAACTGCAAGCTGGAACAATCTCCGCAACTCAAACGATTTGTTACAACGCTTCTGCCCAATTAATTGCAAATCCGGCAGCTGGAGGTTCGGGTTCTACTTACACCTATCAATGGCAAAGTAGTGACAGCAATTCAACCTGGAACAGTATTGGTGGGGCAACTGCACTTACTTATCAAACACCGGCGTTGACTTCGCCAACTTATTATCGTATTGTAGCAACCGACGGCGAGACCTACCATTGCGGAACAGCAACCAGTGAAAGTGTCACAATTACTTTAAACCCTTTGCCAGCGGTAACCAGTTCGTCAACGGGTACCATTTGTAGTGGTTCGGTTACAGGCATATCGTTAACAGCAAGCATCGCCAGTAATTTTAGCTGGACAGTAGGGCCGATAACCGGAGGAATTACCGGAGCATCTGGTGGTTCGGGCTCAACAATCAACCAAACGTTAATCAATCCAGGTAATGCAACCGCCGGAACTGTCAAGTATATTGTAACACCAACTTCGGTTTCAGGAGGTTGCGCCGGTGCGCCTTTCACCATTACGGTTACGGTAAATCCGTTGCCTGTGGTGACTAATTCACCGGCTGTTTCTATTTGTAATGGCAATAATACCAATATTGCGTTAACAGCTAGTGTCCCGAGTTCGTTTACATGGACAATTGGAACAATAAGTGGAAATATAACTGGCGCCACAGCAGGATCGGGGGCAACTATTAGTCAAACCTTAATTAATACAGATGTAGTTGCCGGAACAGTTCAATATATTGTTGTCCCTACTTCGACACCCGAAGGATGTACGGGCTCACCTTTTACTATCACGGTAACTGTTAATCCGTTGCCAACAATTACTTTAGGTACATTGCCTTCTTTTTGTGCAGGGGCCACTAACTTTTTAATTCCTTATCTTTCTACGTCACAGGCTCCAACGACTTTTAGCATTTCAGTAGGAACACCGGCGTTAGCTGGATTTACGCCTATCGTAAATGCCCCATTGAGCAGTAGTCCGTTGACAGTTCCTTTACCTGCGGCAGTACCACCGGGAACCTATCAATTCATCATTACAGTAAGAAATGCAAACGGCTGTGTTTCGTTACCTAAAACCATTGATGTTATTTTGCAGGATGTTGTTCCACCGGTAATCAACTGTCCGGCCAATGTAGTTGCAAGTGCCGATGCTACCCATTGTTATGCTACGACGGTAGCTTTGGGAACACCGGTAGCTACTGATAATTGTAGTACGGTATCGGTTACCAATAATGTGTCGGGAACCTTCCCTGTTGGTGTTACCACGGTTACATGGACAGCCACCGATGTTGCCGGAAATAAAGCTTCCTGCACCCAATTAGTAACTGTTATCGATCAAACGCCACCAACGGCAATATGCAAAAACATTACTGTTAGTCTGAATTCTTCGGGTACTGCTACAATTACTGCTGCGAGTGTTGATAATGGTTCGAATGATGCCTGTGGTATTAAAAGTTTATCGGTTAATAAAGCAAGTTTCGACTGTACAAATATTGGTGCCAATACAGTAGTACTGACGGTTACTGATAACAGCAACAATGTTAGTTCGTGTAGTGCGATAGTTACCGTTGTTGATCCAATACCACCGGTTGCTCGGTGTAAACCTTATTCGGTTGAACTGAATGCTTTTGGCAATGCTACAATTGCTGCTGCCAATATAGATAATGGTTCATCTGACAACTGTTCTTTTACTCTATCGGTGAGTAAATCGACCTTCGATTGTACTAACGTGGGACCCAATTCGGTGACCCTTAGTGTAACCGATGCCGGAGGTAATGTTTCAACCTGTACGGCGGTGGTTACAGTTTACGATCATATTGCCCCTGTTGCCCGGTGTAAAGATTTTGTTTTGAACTTACAGGCAGGAGGAACAGCAACGCTTACGGCAAACGATATTGATAATGGTTCGACAGATAACTGTTCCAACCTTACAAAAACACTCTCAAAGACCACATTTAACTGTTCAAACGTAGGGACAAATACAGTAACACTTACAGTTACTGATGCCGGAGGTAATTCGTCGAGTTGCACGGCAACAGTCATTGTAAAAGACCTAACCCCACCAACGGCAGTGTGCAAAAACATTACAGCTTATCTGGATAATACCGGGAAGTCGGTAATTACGCCTTCGATGGTTGATAATGGCAGTTCTGATAATTGCGGGGGTAGTATAATGTTGTCGTTGAGTAAAACCACTTTCGACTGTACAAACCGGGGGACGAATACAGTAATACTTACGGTGACTGATGCTTCTGGAAATTCGGCAACATGCACGTCAATTGTAACTATTGTTGACAATATTGCTCCGATTGCCACTTGTAAAGATTATACTTTAACGGTAAATGCTGCAACCGGAACAGGGACTTTATCTGCACCTAATTTAAATGGGGGAAGTACCGACAATTGTTCTATAGCAAGTTACCAGATTTCGAAAGATAATGTTACTTATGGCAGTACTCTTACTTATACATGTAGCGATGTTGGTGTTAAAACCGTTTATTTTAAAGTCACTGATGTGGCTGGAAACAGTTCTACGTGTACTTCTCAGGTAACCATAAAATCTTCACTGGAAATAACGAATATTTCACTTGATTTATGCGGTTTTGTTTTTAGTCAGACGGTTACAGGAGGTTCTGGCGATTATTCTTATTTCTGGGATGGTAGAAGTACTGGACAAAAGCCGTTTGGATTTTTCCTTTGGCCTACAAATACAAGTACAAGTTCAGACCCTTCATTAAATATTTTTCTTCCTAATGGAACATACACAATTTATTTAACAGTTACAGATAATGCTTCGGGATGTAGTCTTACAAAACCTTATACATTTGTTATTGACGGAAGCCTTGGAGGCACTACTACAATAAGTTCGCAGGCATGTGCCGGACAAACATTAACCTACAGTACTATTGCGACAGGTTCTTCTTATTCATGGGCTGTAACCAATGGTACAGTAATTTCAGGTGGTGGTTCAGGAGACAGAACCATTACTGTGACATGGTCTTCGTCTGCCTCTACAGGGCAAATTGTTACTACCATTAATTTATTGGGAAATCTATGTAAAACTGTAGAGACCAATAATGTCACCATAAATCCCCTGCCAACTCCTGCTTTTTCATCCTATACGGCAACACTTTGCCCTGGATCGACACAGACATATACTTTGACCAGTAGTTTTGCAAGCCATGCCTGGACTATTACAGGGGGGGCTTTAGTTAGCGGCGGTGATGCCAATCAGAATTATGTAGTTGTAAAATGGGGTAGTGGTTCTACCGGGACAGTCTCGGCAACGGTAACCAATAGTTCTGGATGCTCGGCTACTGCTACCCCGGTGAGTGTTTCGCTTGTTGATAACCAAAAGCCTGTAATTACCTCGTGCCCTTCCAGTAAAACAGTAAGCGCCAATTTTGGATTGTGCTATGCAACAGGTGTTGAGCTGGGTACCCTCGCAGCTACTGATGCTTGTACCAGTCAGTCGGAGCTTAATATTACCAATAATGCCCCGGCACAGTTCCCTATTGGAAATACGACGGTTACATGGACTGTTTCTGACTTAAAAGGGAATACATCTACATGTACGCAAATTATTACGGTTGTCGATAATCAATACCCAACAATAACTTGTCAGTCGAATGTTACATTAAATGCCAATACTTCGTGCACCGCTACTTACGATCCAGTATTACCCACATATTCGGACAATTGCGGAACGCCAACTCTAGCCTGGAAGATCACCCAAGGCACTTCTGTTACCAATGGAACCGGAGATATTCCTTTAACTTCGTTTAACCCGGGTGTTACCGTTGTTGCCTATACAGTAACCGACGCAACAGGCAAAAGCGCCAGTTGCCAGTTTAATATTACGGTTACAGATAATACTCCACCGACTATTGTAAATTGCCCGTCAACTGTAACTGTTACAACCAATAATGGTTGTACAGCAACCGGGGTTAACCTGGGAACATTAACAGCTACCGATAATTGTACAAGCCAGGCAAGTTTAACGATAACAAATAATGCTCCGGCAAGTTACCCGTTAGGTAAAACCTTAGTAACCTGGACTGTTACCGATGCAACGGGATTAAGTGCCACTTGTACGCAGGAAGTAAATGTGACCGATAATATTGCCCCAACAATTAGTTGTCCGTCAAATATCTCGGCAACAACAGCAGTTGGGAGTTGTACAAGATCGGTTTTTACTCCCGATCCAACGACAAGCGATAATTGCAGTGTAACTAAACTTACCTGGAGTATGACCGGGGCAACTGTTTCCAGTTCAGCTTCTTCAGGAATCAATAAAGTTGGGACAAAAACATTTTCGCTGGGTGTTACTACAATCACGTATGTGGTTACCGATGCCTCGAATAATTCTGCAACATGTTCGTTTACTGTAACAGTTACCGATAACCAGGCGCCTACACTTAGCGCATGTCCTTCCCCTTCATCATCATACATGAGTAGTTTGGGTTTGAACTATGCAATCCTTTCGTTTACAGCGCCAACGGCTACTGAGAATTGTTCGTCGGCTACCTTAACCTGGACTGCATCAGGAGCCACTCCTTCTTCCGGAACCGGAAATATTAGTAATGCACATTTCCCTGTTGGAAATACTGTTGTTACTTATCAGGCTGTTGATGCAAGTGGAAATATCTCAACATGCCAATTTACAGTTATTGTAAATCCAAACTTTCCACCTGATATTACCTGTACTTCAACAACAAGGAGCACTGATGCCGGTATTTGCACTGCAACATTTAATCCGGGAAATCCGACACTTATTTCTGGTGATGAGCCGGTTAGTTATTTATGGACAATGGCTGGAGCTACTACAGGTAGTGGCACTGGGTCAATCGGTAATCAAACGTTTAATAAGGGCGCCACAACTATTAGTTGGATTGCAAGTAATGTTGCAGGGAACGACTATTGTACACAAACAATCACCATTACCGATACCGAAGCTCCTGTCGTTTCATGTTCTTCAATACCCGCTTCTGTATGCGTGAATGGTGCCAGTCAATACACCCATTCGGGTACGGGCTGGAATGCAACTGCAACCGACAATTGCGGTTCTGTTAGTTCATTAACTTATCAATTATCAGGAGCAACGGCAGGCAATGGAACATCATTAAATGGTGCTTCTTTCAATGTTGGGAATACAACTGTTGTGTGGACAGCAACCGATAATTCGGGCAACTCAAGTTCATGTACATATACAGTTACCGTTAACTCACCTCCGTCGTGTTCGATTACCGGAACGGGCGGGCCGGTTTGTCCATCGTCGAATAATACCTTTAGCGGGCCATCAGGAATGGCCACTTATTCGTGGTCGATCAGTTCGGGAAGCGCCTTAATTGGCGGTGCGGCCAATCAGCAAGCGGTATCGGTTACCTCGGGTTCGGGCTGCAATACGTCGTATGTATTGTCGTTAACCATTACCGACAGCAACGGATGTTCGTCAACTTGTACCAAAACGGTTACCGTGCAGGATGTTACGGCCCCGGTTATTACTTGCCCCACGGTTTCAACGCCGGTGAGTGTTACTTCAGGTTCAACGTACATTCATTCGGGTACATCGTGGGATGCAACAGCAACCGATACTTGTTCGGGCACCATTACTTACTCGGCTTCGCTAACAGGCTCAACAACCAATACCAGTGTCTCAACATTAAATGGCGTTGCTTTCAATATTGGAACTACACATGTGGTTTGGAGGGCAACCGACGGTTGCTCCAATTCGGGCACATGCACATTCGATGTGGTGGTTTTGGCAGGTTCCGACCTTAAACTAACCAAAACAGGCCCGGCCACAGCAAGTGTTGGAAGTACAGTAACTTATACCTTGACGGTTGAGAACCTTGGGCCTACCGATGCACCTGTAGTTACAATAAGTGATGCGTTACCTGCCTCATTCAGCAATCAGCAATTCTCAACCAATGGAGGGTCAAGTTGGACCAGCTGGACCGGAAGTTACCAGTTGCCAACGGCATTGGCCAATGGCGCCAGTCAAAGTATTTTGGTGCGTGGTACTCCCGTTTGTTCGGCTCTGGGAACAGTCACCAATACCGCCAGTGTAGCGCTGTTGCCTTACACCGACCTGAACCTGACAAACAATACCAGCACGGTGGTGACAACAGTTGCTGATACAACATCGCCCACTTATACCGCTCCAACTTTAGCAGCAGGCTATTGTGTGGAGAATATTTATCAGGCAGTATATAAGGATGTTCCTGAAGGTGATCCATACGACCTGACCTATTTGCGGCCCGATTATTACCTGTTTGGCGCAGGCTTTATAATACTCGATTTGACAAACGTAGCCGATAACTGTGCATTAGCCAATCCTGCCATTTCCTGGACGATTGATTTTGGAAATAATGGATCGGTCGATTTATCTGGAAATGGGCAGATTTCAGTTTATGGCGGAGCCATTCAATTTCCGAAAGGGGATAATAAAGTGACTTATACGGTGAAAGATGCTTCTGGAAACACAACAGAAAAGTCAGTTATACTGAAAGTAATACCCAGACCAACGATAACGAAAAATTTTTAAGATGAAGAAGATAAAAAATACAAGGAACTCACCCCCTGCACCTGCGTCGGGGAGAGTCCCGAAAATGAGAAATAAGAAATGAGAAAAACTGAAAAGCAAAATAGCTTGACTCACCCCGCGCTCTCCGGTGGAGAGCTTTGCCCCTCTCTTCAAAAAGAGAGGGGCGGGATGGAGCTAGCGACATCCGGGGTGAGTCCCGAAACAGGGGAAAAGAAATAAGGAACAAGAAAATGAATAAGAAATAAGAAACGGACTCGCCCCGGCACCTGGCCGACGGGGGGAGAGTCCCGAAAATGAGAAATAAGAAATGAGAAAAACTGAAAAGCAAAATAGCTTGACTCACCCCGCGCTCTCCGGTGGAGAGCTTTGCCCCTCTCTTCAAAAAGAGAGGGGCGGGATGGAGCTAGCGACATCCGGGGTGAGTCCCGAAACAGGGGAAAAGGAATAAGGAATAAGAAAGATGAAAGTGAATAAGAAATAAGAAACGGACTCGCCCCCGGCACCTGGCCGACGTCGGGGAGAGTCCCGAAAATGAGAAATAAGAAATGAGAAAAACTGAAAAGCAAAATAGCTTGACTCACCCCGCGCTCTCCGGTGGAGAGCTTTGCCCCTCTCTTCAAAAAGAGAGGGGCGGGATGGAGCTAGCGACATCCTGGGTGAGTCCCGAAACAGGGGAAAAGAAACAAGGAATAAGGAATAAGAAAGATGAAAGTGAATAAGAAATAAGAAACGGACTCGCCCCCGGCACCTGGCCGACGGGGGGAGAGTCCCGAAAATGAGAAATAAGAAATGAGAAAAACTGAAAAGCAAAATAGCTTGACTCACCCCGCGCTCTCCGGTGGAGAGCTTTGCCCCTCTCTTCAAAAAGAGAGGGGCGGGATGGAGCTAGCGACATCCTGGGTGAGTCCCGAAACAGGGGAAAATGAATAAGAAATAAGAAAGATGAAAATGAATAAGAAATAAGAAACGGACTCGCCCCCGGCACCTGGCCGACGTCGGGGAGAGTCCCGAAACCAGAAATAAGGAAATTAAAAGAGAAACAGATCAGATTGACAACTAAATATAAGACAAAGATGAAAAACGACGAACATTTTGGAAAAAGAGGGTTAGCCCCTAATGCATTGGCAAACATAAGAATGGCTAATGAACAGACAATTTTTAGGACTGAAAAAACCATTTCGAAACAGAACTCCAGGATTGAACTCTGGAGGGAACGTAACCTTGCCAAGGCCCCGCCAGGCTACTCGGTTAACCTGGAGGGCCCGCGCGGACATCCGCCCGAGGAAGTTACTACCCCCGAAAGGGTTCAGAACCCCGTCGGGGATAAATTCCAGTTATTTACAATTTTATACAATGAAATAAATATGGTTATTGATAAAAAAATTACAATTCAAATTTTTACTAACGTTTCAAAATTTTACAAAATGAAAAAGCAAATTTTATTATTCGTGTTGTTCGTGGTGGCAACTTTTGCCAGTATTAGTAAGTCGTATGGACAGACTTGTACGCCGGGTCCAGAATCACCAGCAGCTGGTATAACTTATGATTATGGGGTTTCTGTCACTGCGGCGGGAACTGGAGGAACATATTTATGGTATGTGACAACAGGTACAAATATTCTTAATCCTTCGACTATATTGGCTGATGGCTCGGATTTTACTGTTGAGACCGGCGGATCGACTTATAGTTCAACTACAGGCGGCACCAACAACATCAAACTTAAATGGAAGTCTTCAGCAATTATTGCAGGGACACCTTATTATTTGGTTGTTAAATACTCAGAGACTGCACCTCAAGGTAGTTGTAACCTTGAAAATATGAAGGTATTCCGAATTCAGCCAGTTAATTCTTTCTTACTTGCTGTTACTGGATCTGACTTAACTGGAGCAACAGCTACTTATACTTGTGCAGCACCAATATCCTCAGCAACAGTTACCCCAGTGGGAACTAATTCAGCAACTGTAACTTATACATATGGTAAGAATACTCTTTATTATAAAGTTACAGCATCAGGTATAGTAGGAGCATGGAAGCCTGTTGTTAGCTTACCAGCCTTGGCAGGTAATAGCCAAAAATACGAGTCTGTTAAGTGGACTGCAGATGGTGGTACAACTTATACAACTATGACAGGAGCAGCTGGTAGTGATTTGACAGGAGGAACATTTACAACAACAGCTGATGCAACAGTTAGTGATGCGGTAAATGGGTCGTCGATTATAGTTCAAGTTGTTATTGATAATCAGAATTATGAAACTTTATCTGATCAGACAATTAAACTGAAAGTTGATGGATTCTTGGATGCAGCCTTCTCTATTAGCGATATTGTTAGTGCGGGTACTTGTACAACAGAAGCGCCATTTGGTAAAGATGATGATATGATAATTCAGAAAAGAGCTACTGTTGTGGCTACAACGCCAGGAACTACTCCTTTGATAAGTCAAGTTCCTTAGTGTAATCTCAATGACAATAATCAATATTCTCATGAATATGGAATTCAAAAACAGAAGAAAGGAGAACTATGAATGAAAGCAGGCCGGAGGCCGGAGGTTCAACCTTTGCAAATCCATTGAATACTCCGGCTGAAAGCCAATCGTGAAAAAAAGAGAAATCAACCACAATAGGCACACAGGGCACCACAATCCAACGGTGTTTTCCGGCGTGCGTGCCCGGTGTGTCTATGTGATTGAATTGATACGGGTTAACCGCTAATCCGTAGCGAATTGAAAATAACGAATGAAATAGAAATGCAAATCAGGGCTTTCCAGTTCTTTCGCCGGCGAGTTGGCCGAATCAAGGTTGATGAGCCAGTCGAATCAAGGTTGATGAGTTCGTCGAATCAAGGTTGATGAGCCAGTCGAATCAGGAGAACGTTTGGAAAGTGGCTTATTATGAAGAATGAAGAATAAAGTTTCGCAAATAGTACGTTATCTGGCGTTTGCAGTAGTGCTGCATCTGCTTCAGGCTTTGGCACCAGTCATGGCCCAGAATGTTGCGCGTACAGGCGAAGCAACTACTTACGAGGTTACGCCTCAACCGGGCGATACATACATGTGGACTTTGTACAACGATTCGACGGTGAATTTTGCTGTCGATCAGGGAACAGTTACGCAGCCTTACGCCGAGTTTATAGGCGACACCAACAGCTCGACCGTAAATATTTTATGGAAAGAACCGGGTGTATATTTCTTTAAAGTGAACGCAACGGACATTACCGGTTGCGCCCAGAATTTTAAAATCGGGAGAGTTAGGGTATTACTTGGCGTGAAAGCAACCATTGAGGCTTCGCCGGTGGTGTGTGCGGGCGAGACCGTTTCGCTAACCGTGACCTTAACCGGAACACCGCCCTGGGAATACACTTATACCGATGGAACCAACTCGTGGACAAGAACCAACATACTTACCAGCCCCGATGTAATTACACTTACACCAGGTCCGGTAATTACCACCGAATACTGGATAAGCACAGTAAAGGATAAATATGGCATAAACACAACGCCGAGCGATAAGGCTAAACAGGAAATTAACCCGTTGCCGGCTAAAACAACAATATATCACAGGTAAACGAACTCACCTTCAGTGCCTGGCAGAGGTCGGGGCGAGTCCGAAAATAAGGAATAAGGAATAAGAAATAAGAAAGATGAAAGAATGAAACAAAATAGCCTGACTCACCCCGCGCCCATCTGCGATGAGCTTTGCCCCTCTCTTTTTGAAGAGAGGGGCGGGATGGAGCTAGCGACATCCGGGGTGAATCTGTAAACAAGAAACAGGAATAAAAAATAAGAAATAAAGAACGAGAAATAATAAAGATGAAAGAATGAAACAAAATAGCCCGACTCATCCCACGCCCATCTGCGATGAGCTTTGCCCCTCTCTTTTTGAAGAGAGGGGCGGGATGGAGCTAGCGACATCCGGGGTGAGTCCGAAACAAGAAACAAGAATAAAGAATAAGAAATAAGAAACGAGAAATAAGAAAGATGAAAGAATGAAACAAAATAGCCTGACTCACCCCGCGCCCATCTGCGATGAGCTTTGCCCCTCTCTTTTGAGAGAGGGGCGGGATGGAGCATTGGCGACATCCGGGGTGAATCTGTAAACAAGAAACAGGAATAAAAAATAAGAAATAAAGAACGAGAAATAATAAAGATGAAAGAATGAAACAAAATAGCCTGACTCATCCCACGCCCATCTGCGATGAGCTTTGCCCCTCTCTTTTTGAAGAGAGGGGCGGGATGGAGCTAGCGACATCCGGGGTGAGTCCGAAACAAGAAACAGGAATAAAAAATAAGAAATAAAGAACGAGAAATAAGAAAGATGAAAGAATGAAACAAAATAGCCCGACTCACCCCACGCCCATCTGCGATGAGCTTTGCCCCTCTCTTTTTGAAGAGAGGGGCGGGATGGAGCTAGCGACATCCGGGGTGAGTCTGTAAACAAGAAACAGGAATAAAAAATAAGAAATAAAGAACGAGAAATAAGAAAGATGAAAGAATGAAACAAAATAGCCTGACTCACCCCGCGCCCATCTGCGATGAGCTTTGCCCCTCTCTTTTTGAAGAGAGGGGCGGGATGGAGCATTGGCGACATCCGGGGAGAGTCTGTAAACAAGAAACAGGAATAAAGAATAAGAAATAAAGAACGAGAAATAATAAAGATGAAAGAATGAAACAAAATAGCCTGAATCATCCCACGCCCATCTGCGATGAGCTTTGCCCCTCTCTTTTTGAAGAGAGGGGCGGGATGGAGCATTGGCGACATCCGGGGTGAGTTAAGAAAGAAGAAATGATAATTAAATAAATGAAATTATGAGCGATACACCAACACCGGTTAGCAGAGCAAGAGAGCTTCGGCGGAATATGACCAAGGCTGAACGATTGTTGTGGAAAGAACTTAGGAACCGAAAGTTTCTGGGACTAAAAATCGTTCGTCAGCATCCACTTATTTACCAGGTAATAAATAATGAACCCAGATATTTTATTGCAGATTTCGTGTGCTATGAAAAGAAACTAATCATTGAGGTTGATGGATTGATTCATGAATTTCAAAAAGAAGAAGATGAACATCGGGAAGATATTTTAAAAAGTATGGATTTTAAAATATTGAGAATCAATAATGATGAGACAGAAAATATGGATATGGTCATGGAGAAAATAAAAGTTTTTATAAATGAAACAAAATAGCCTGAATCATCCCGCGCCCATCTGCGATGAGCTTTGCTCCTCTCTTTTGAGAGAGGGGCGGGATGGAGCTAGCGACATCCGGGGTGAGTCCGAAACAAGAAACAAGAAACAAGAAACAAGAAACAAGAAACAAGAAACAAGAAACAAGAAACAAGAAATAATAAACGAACTCGCCCCTGCATCGTTCGACTGAGCTCACGTCGAAGTCTGGCGGTGCTTCTCCCTCTCTACCCGGGTAGAGAGGGGGGACGGCTGGTGACAAACGTCGGGGTGAGTCCGAAAATAAGTAGCAGGAAATAATGAATTAACGCCATTTTTCGGGAAAAGCAGTTTAGTGAAGCTTCGTGCTTTGGAGCCTTGGTGGCAAAAGTAAAAGAGCCGCCAGGTTGCACGACCCAATTGAATATGAATTAAAAACGATATAAATGAACAACAGGAATCAAACACAAGGAATTAAGCGAAAGATATTTACGCATTCAGATCATTTTTTGCTCTGGCTGACCCACATCAACCTTTCCGACGAAGGCGAGGGAGGACCCGATATGGGGGGATTGCTATTCAACAGGAAAAAAGAAAAAATAAATAAGATCAATAAATCGGTAAAAACAACCACAATGAAACATTTTAAGTGCATATACCAATTTTTGTTCGTTTTGTTTTTGGCGTTCATAGTGTCAAAAACAACGAATGCCCAGGTTGGCTCGCTCGACAAAACCGATGCACAAACCGTGTGTATTGGCTCGGTCGAACCTTATGGGGTTGTGGCAAACTCCGGTTCAACTTATAGTTGGACAATCACGCCTTCCGACGGAGGAACCATTTCAGGAGCTTCGAACCTGGTAGATGTTACATGGAGCAAAGCGGGGACCTACGAGTTAAGAGTCGTTGAACGAAATTTGTCAGGTTGCGAAGGCGAACCTACAACCTTAACCATTACAGTAAATCCGCTGAATACAATCGCATTGTCGTCGGCTGCTGAAACTGCCAGTCAGACGGTGTGTATAAACAATGCAGTGACCGGAATTACCTATGCAACTACGGGAGCAACGGGTGGCGCTGTAACCGGATTGCCTGTCGGGTTAAGTGGTTCGTGGTCGAATAATGTGTTTACGATTACCGGAACACCAACCGAAGCCGGAACATTTAACTACCAGGTATCCACGGTTGGTGGCTGCGGAACAGTAACCGCTACCGGAACCATCAGCGTATTACCGGCCAATACAATCGCTTTAAGTTCGGCAGGTGGAACCGATAGCCAGACGGTGTGTATTAACAGTCCGTTGGTAAGTGTTACTTATGCAACTACCGGGGCAACCAATGCCGGTGTAACCGGGTTACCGGCCGGATTGTCAGGCTCGTGGGCCAATAATGTATTTACCATTTCAGGAATGCCTACCGAAGCCGGAACCTTTAGTTATACCGTAACTACAACCGGCGGTTGCGGAACAGCTACTGCAACGGGCTCATTCGAGGTATTACCGGCCAACACCATTGCATTGTCGTCGGCTTCGGGTACCGACAATCAGACCTTGTGTATAAATACGCCATTGGTGAACATCAGCTATGTAACAACCGGGGTAACCGGGGCAACAGTAACCGACCTTCCTTCAGGAGTAACCGGTGGGTGGTTGAATGGTACTGTAACTATCTCGGGAACACCAATAGCCGCAGGTACCTTTACCTATACCGTTACAACTGCGGGCGGTTGCGGCGGCGCTTTAACTTCAACCGGAACGATTACAGTCACTCCTGTTAATACAATCGCTTTATCGTCGATTGCCGGAACTGACAGCCAGACCGTTTGTGTTGATAATGCCATTGTAAGTGTAACCTTTAACACCCTTGGGGCAACCGGCGCCGTGGCGACCGGATTACCAGGCGGAGTAAACGGGTTATGGGCTAATGATGTGTTTACAGTTTCGGGAGCGCCAACCGTTCCGGGAACATTCAACTACACGGTTACAACATCGGGTGGTTGCGGAACGGCAACAGCTACCGGTACAATTAATGTGCTTCCGGCCAATACAATAGCGTTGAGTTCAGCTACCGGTACCGACAGTCAAACGGTGTGTATCGATAGTCCGTTGGTAAGTATTTCATACGGAACCACAGGTGCAACGGGCGCCAGCGTAACCGGCTTACCAACCGGGTTGAATGGCGAATGGCTGAATAACGTATTTACAATTTCGGGAGCGCCTGCTGTTGCGGGTTCGTTCAACTTCACGGTAACAACAACAGGTGGCTGCGGAACGGCAACGGCTACTGGAACAATTAAAGTGCTTCCGGCCAATACCATTGCCTTGTCATCGGCTGCGGGAACTAACAGTCAGACTGTTTGTGCCAATAGTCCGGTTGTAACAATTACTTATGCAACCACAGGAGCAACAGGCGCAAATGTAACTGGTTTACCAGCCGGTTTAACCAGCGTCTGGGCGAACGATGTGCTGACCATTTCGGGTTCGGCTACCGAGTCGGGTACGTTCACCTATACAGTTGCTGCGATTGGCGGTTGTGGTACTGCGTCGGCCACCGGAACCATTACGATAGCGCCACTGCCTGATCCTGCTCTGAATGGCCCAAGTCCGATTTGCGAATCTTCGATAAGCAACATTTACCAGACTGATGCCGGAAAGACCAATTATGTGTGGACAGTAAGCACAGGCGGCCAGGTTACTTCCGGAGGTTCTGCATCGGATACAACGGTTACGGTAACCTGGGTTACTCCGGGTAACCAGTCGGTAACTGTAAATTATACCGATCAGAATGGTTGTAGTGCAGTTGCGGCTAAAGTTTACAATGTAGTTGTTACTCCATTGCCAAAAACATCACCAATTTACCACAAATAGGAAAATTGGGATAAGTATGCCCGACTCACCCCTGCATCGTTCGACTGAGCTCACGTCGAAGTCTGGCGGTGCTTCCCCTCTCTACATGGGTAGAGAGGGGGGACGGCTGGTGACAGAGGTCGGGGTGAGTCTGAAACGAGGAATAAGGAATAAAGAACAAGAAACAATAAACGAACTCACTCCCTGCACCTGTCGGGGCGAGTCCGAAAAACGAACAAAACTATGGAAGGAATACCAACATCAATAAGCAGGGCAAGAAGACTGCGGCGGAACATGACTGAAGCTGAAAAGCTGTTATGGGCCAATCTTCGAAATCGCAGGCAATTAAATCTAAAGTTTTTGCGGCAACACGTGCTTATATACCAGGTGTCGCAAAACCGGCCATACTATTTTATTGCCGATTACTATTGCGCGGAAAAGAAGTTCATAATTGAGGTTGATGGAGAAATACACAATTTCCAAAAAGAAGAGGACCAACATCGCGAAGATATAATAAGGTCGTTGGGCTTGAAAGTTCTAAGGATCAAAAATGAAGAGGTTAAAGATGTACATCGAGTATTGGAAAAGATAAGACAGTTTGCTCTGAATTTATGAAGGCGAACTCACCCCCTGCACCTGACGGTGCTTCCCCCTCTCTACCAGAGTAGAGAGGGGGGACGGCTGCTTGCAGGCGTCGGGGAGAGTCAAGAGTAATTAGTTGGAAATAGGGAGTAATTAGTTGGAAACAGGGAATAATTAGTTGGAAATAAGAAATAAGAAAGATGAAAATGAACGAGAAATAAGAAACGAACTCACCCCTGCACCTGGCGGTGCTTTCCCCTCTCTACCAGAGTAGAGAGGGGGGACGGCTGCTTGCAGGCGTCGGGGTGAGTCCGAAAATAAGTAGCAGGAAATAATGAATTAACGCCAATTTTTAAGAAAACCAGCTTGGTGAAACTTGGTGCTTTGGAGTCTTGGTGGCAGAAAAGAATAAGCCACCAGGTCGCAAAGCCACTAAGTATAACAAAGGAATAAGGAACGAGAAATAAGAAACAAGAAAGATGAAAATGAACGAGAAATAAGAAACGAACTCACCCCTGCACCTGGCGGTGCTTTCCCCTCTCTACCAGAGTAGAGAGGGGGGACGGCTGCTTGCAGGCGTCGGGGTGAGTCCGAAAATAAGTAGCAGGAAATAATGAATTAACGCCAATTTTTAAGAAAACCAGCTTGGTGAAACTTGGTGCTTTGGAGTCTTGGTGGCAGAAAAGAATAAGCCACCAGGTCGCAAAGCCACTAAGTATCACAAAGAAATAAGGAATAAGGAACGAGGAACAAGAAATAAGAAAGATGAAAATGAATAAGAAATAATAAACGAACTCACCCCCTGCATCGTTCGACTGAGCTCACGTCGAAGTCTGGTGGTGCTTCCCCCTCTCTACACGGGTAGAGAGGGGGGACGGCTGGTGACAGAGGTCGGGGTGAGTCTGAAACGAGGAATAAGAAATAAGGAACAAAAAATAATGAATTAACTCCATTTTTTTAGAAAACCAGCTTGGTGATTTGGAGTCTTGGTAGCAGAAAAGAATAAGCCACCAGGTCACAAAGCCACTAAGTATCACAAAGAAATAAGGAATAAGGAACGAGAAATAAGAAAGATAAAAATGAATAAGAAATAATAAACGAACTCACCCCGGCATCGTTCGACTGAGCTCACGTCGAAGTCTGGTGGTGCTTTCCCTTCTCTGCATGGGTAGAGAGGGGGACGGCTGGTGACAGAGGTCGGGGAGAGTCCGAAACGAGGAATAAGAAATAAAGAACAAAAAATAATGAATTAACTCCATTTTTTTAGAAAACCAGCTTGGTGAAACTTGGTGATTTGGAGTCTTGGTGGCAGAAAAGAATAAGCCACCAGGTCGCAAAGCCACTAAGTATCACAAAGGAATAAGGAATAAGGAATAAGGAACGAGGAACAAGAAATAAGAAAGATGAAAATGAATAAGAAATAATAAACGAACTCACCCCTGCATCGTTCGACTGAGCTCACGTCGAAGTCTGGCGGTGCTTTCCCTTCTCTGCATGGGTAGAGAGGGGGATGGCTGGCGGCTGTGGTGAGTTGAGAGAAGCTGAGCGTAAAAAAGAAAAACGCGGAGAAAATAAAGAAGAACAGGTTATCTAATTTTGACTTATTATTGTTGTGCTGATGATAAAAAGGTTTCGATATTTTATTCTGATCATATTTATGGTAGTTGCGGCATTCGTTACAAATGCCCAAACTTCCGTACCCGACAGGGTATGTGTCGGAACAGAGCGCAGTTATTGGGTCGAGGGCCTTCCGGGTTCGGTATTTACCTGGACTTTGGATGGTGAAACCCAGACTGTAACAACTGAATCAGTTACTATTCAATGGACCGAACTTGGTACTCATACGCTTACAGTGCTGGAACACCAGTCAAGTTGCGACGGCGAGCTGCAAACCATTCGTATTGAGGTTATTCCTTCGCCTGTTTTAGAAAAACCAGAGGCGGTTGTTGCCTGCTTTAGCTATTTATTGCCCGATATCTCGAGTATTAAAGGGAAAAACTTAAGCGGGAAACAGGCTTTTTACGATAAAAGTCAGACCGAAGGAGGTACAAAAATTACGGGTTTGCTGACTCATAGCCAGACTGTTTGGATATACGATCCCGGGGAAGAACCTGGCTGTGGCGTGGAAGTTAGTTTTGAGGTCACAATTTACCCGGCGCCCAATCTCGTTGTTACTAGTCCGACAGAAGTTTGTCTTCCTGAAACTGTTGATATAACAGCGCCTTCGGTAACTGCGGGAAGCGATTCAGATTTAACTTATACCTATTGGCTCGATTCGGGCGCAACGCTCACGTTAACCAACGCCGGTACAATTTCGGAAACCGGAACATATTACATTAAAGCAACCGGTTCGGGCGGATGTTCGGTAACTGCAACCGTAAATGTTTCGGTGTTGCCGCCAATCCGGATGGAGGTTCATAATCCGCCTCCGGTATGTCAGCCTTCGGTTGTTGATGTCAGCGCTCCAACGGTGACCCAGGGTAGCGAAAGCGGGCTGACCTTCAGTTATTACCTCGATGAAGCGGCTACCGTTGATTTGGCCAATTATTCTGCCATTTCCGAGCCCGGAACGCATACCATAACCATCAAGGGAACGCGGGCCAATGGTTGTTCGGTAACCAGCACGGTTACAGTTACCATTTTCGCACAACCAAACCTGGTTGTTACCGATCCGGCTCCTGTTTGTGTGCCGCAAACGGTTGATTTGTCGGCTGCATTTGCTCCTGAAACCGGTGTAACTTACACGTATTGGGCCGACCAGGAAACTACAATTCCGTTGTCCAATTACACAACAATTTCGGAAACCGGAACTCATACTTATACGATTAGAGCCGGGAACACCCAAGGTTGTACAACGACCAGATCGGTTACGGTGACAATCTATTCGCCTCCAACGGTTACCGTGGCTCCAGCCGATATACTGTGTTCAAATTCCAACTATAAAGTTGTAAGCGCCGATGCTGCGAATTACCAATCGTTGCAATGGGTAAGCTCCGGCGATGGTTCTTTTGATGATCCAACTGTGCTTCAGCCCATATATACGCCTGGACAAAACGATAAGGAATCGGGAACTGTAACTTTAACCATTTCGGCAACAAGCGTTGGCGGCGGATGCAATTCTGCAACAGCGTCAATACAGCTTTCGGTAATATACCTCTATGCCGATGTGGTTACAGGCACGGCCAGTTGTAACGGCGCTGGCGACGGCATCATTAAGCTTGAAAATATCAAAAACGGGTTGGCGCCTTACCGCATATTTATCGACGACGGGAAAGGATTGTCGGGCTGGTTCGATTCTGATAGCTACACGGGCCTGAGGGCCGGAACATACCAGGTGAAGGTGGGCGACGCCAACGGCTGCGAACGCGATTTGAGCCAATATACAATCCTGGAACCTGATAAGCTAATTGCTGATATTCAGACAGCTTCGCCAACCTGCAAAGGAAATGACGGGAAAATCTATGTTTCCAATCCGCACAATGCAGTATCAGAGTTGTCAGGAATTCCGGGAACCTACAAATATTTTATTGAAAAAGAAGATGGTGTGTATAGCGAATGGTCGGATTTATTGGGAGCTACGGATCAATTTACGTCAGGCGATTTATCAACCGGAACCTATACGGTTAAAATTACCGACGGAACCAACACCAGCTGCATTCAAACCATTGGTGTTGTGACGTTGTACGATGCTGTTCCGATGAATTTTAATGTTGAAATGCACGATATTACCTGTCATGGCGCAAATAATGGAACTTTAACTATAACCAATACCAGTGGCGGCTCCGGAAATTTCGAATTCCAGCTCATTGATAAGGATTCGGGTAATCCGTGGAGTAAAGGATGGGTTACAGCTTCCGAACTGGTGGGTTCAATCACACCGGGGAATTACACGCTGCAAATGCGCGATTCGAACAGCACGGAGTGTGTTGTTTCTTCGCCAACACTTTACACGTTTACCGATCCTGAAATTCTGGCAGGAACAGCAACCGCAACCGACGAAACCTGCTGGAATGCCAAAAACGGGACCATTACAGTTCTCGGAAGTTCAGGCGGACATGGTTCCTTCGTGTATTTGCTCGAAGGTGTCGATCCCGATCCTTCTTCAGGAACAAAATTCAGTAGCGGCTGGGTTAACTCCGGGGCATTCCTGAACTTATCTTCAGGATTGTATGATTTATGGGTTGGCGACGATAAATATGCTGATTGTAAGGTGAACATAGGTAGGTTTGAAATAAAATCAGCACAAAAAATACTTGCTGATGTTTTGGTTAAACCCATTCGGTGTTTTGGCGATAAGACTGGCGAAATAACTGTAACAACTTCTGGAACCGGAACTTATTCGTATTCCATCGACGGCGGAAATTCGTGGTTGGCCAGCGGCAATTTTACGGGGCTCGCCGATGGCACTTACGATGTGGTAATTAAAGACGAAACTTCGTGCCAAAATACTCTTGAAACCGTGAACATGGCAGCGCCGCCCAAACTGGTTGCTTCGTATGAGGGCTCGGTGGTAAACGTTGATGGTAAGGATGTTGGTACGGTTACGGTAACTAACCAGTCGGGAGGAACGCCTTTTGCAGGAGCCGATAAGTACAAATACAGTTTGGATGAAGGTTCGACATGGCAAACCAGCCCGGTGTTTACCAACCTCAATCCCGGAACTTATACGATTACGGTTACCGATGCCAACGATTGTATTTTTGCCATGTCGTTCTTCCTTCGCGGAACAGCAACTGTAAATGCGAAATACGATGTGCTGGCGGTTACCTGTAACGGGCGAAACGATGGTAGCATTACCCTGCACGATTTTAGCGGCTCGTATGGCGGTAAATATGAAGTCAGCCTCGATAACGGTACGAAATGGACGCAGGTTGATACTGATCCGTGGGTTATTGGTAGCCTGACCGCTGGATCATACGATCTTTGGCTGCGCGAAAAGAACCTTGCCAATTCGGATATTCTGCTCGGGAAGGCCGTTGTAAGCGAACCTTTACCCATTCAGGCAAATGTTGTGATGAAAGAACCTGAAATTGGGCAAATGAAAAACGGGGCTGTTGAGGTTACATCGGTTACCGGAGGTTCAGGAGTTTTCGAATACCGGATCAATGGTTCGGCATGGCAGGCCGACACTCGCTTTAGCGGACTGGCGAAAGGTACTTACGTTGTCGATATTCGGGATACCAAATCGTCTTTTGCCGATTGTTTGATTAGCTTGAATGTTGCTGTTGACCGAAGCAATGAGCTTACTGCCGGAGTAAATTATACACCGCCGCGCTGCTATGGGCAGAAGGGAATTTTTATCGTTGTTGCCAGCGGAACCCAAAATTTTGAGTATGCCTGTTTGCCTGAAGGCAGTTCGGTTAATGGTTCAACAGTTTGGAGCAAGATCAATACCTTCGAAGTTTACGAAGGCAATTATTCCTTCGCGATTCGCGATGTTATTAATCCCGGGAACCTGATATTGGTAACCAATAGCCAGTCAGCTTCGGGAACATGGTCGGTAACTCAGCCAAACCGGCTCGAATTGCGTTATTCATACGATTCGTATCCGTCATGTCGTCAGGATTATTCAGTAATTTCAGTTTGGGGAGAAGGCGGAACAGGCCAGATAGTGGGCGATGTGGGTACCCATATTTTAAAAGCGGGTGAAAAAGCAACCTATACGATATACGACCAAAACTACATTACCGGGCAGACGGGCTGTATGGCTCGGCAAGATTTTGAGTCGCCCAAAGTGTCTTTTGTCACGTTTAAGGCAACACCCACAAATGCCAAATGTTATGGCGAAACGGGCAAAATTACGTTCTCGACTCCCGAAAACGGAATGCCTCCATATGCCTATAGTGTAACCGGTAAAACGGTAAACCGGACAAGTACCGACAACCTGGTGTTTGACGATCTGATGTCGGGCGAAACATATAGCTGTACGGTAACCGACGGAAACGGATGTAAAAGCGAAGTTGCCGTTCAAGTAGGTCCAATGGAACCGTTGGCAATGGAAATAAGACCTTTAACTTCGCTTTGCGTAACCGGAGTTGCCGACATAATGGTTAAAGCAAAAGGAGGTACTCCCGGGTATTTATTGAATGGCAAGGCATTTAGTGACTCGGTGAAAGTGACTGTTGATTTAAGTTTAGGCCAGCAACAATTTACGATGGCCGATAAAAACGGTTGTTCGGTGTCAACAACACTTGGCCCGGCAGAACCTCCGGTGCTGGAAGTTGTTTCGCCACTTTTGGCTTGCGACGATTTAACGGCAGAGCTGAAAGTTGCAAGTCCGGGATACGATCCGGCCAGATACCAGTACAGCCTGAACGGGGGAACCTGGTCGGCAACGGCTGAGTGGAAGCAGCTTAAGGTTAGCACGGTTAATGCGGTGAGAGTTATGGATTTGTATTCCAGATGTGTTGTTCAGGCATCGGTAAAAACCGAAGATTTGCCAATTCCGTCGTTGCCGGTGGTTGTACTTACCCAAACGCCAACTTGTGCTCACGATTTTGCAATCCTGGATGTTACCTCTCCGCTTGGCCCCCAGTTTGCATACCGAATAACGGGGAAAGAGAACTTTACCAATGGCTACACCCAGGTTTCGCCAACATTTACAAATATCCTGACCGATACGTATAACATACAGCTTATCAATACAAAAAACAAATGCGAATCCGATCCTGTTGTGGTTGAAGTGCCCTGGAGCCCGCCAACACCGGTTATCGATGTTCAGGCTGTTAGCCCGAAATGTTTTGGCGACAAGTTTACCATTACAGTTACAGCTCCCGATATTGTAAAACAAGGGAAAACCTACAGTTTCGATGGTACTTATACGTTCTATTTCAATGAAAACGAGACGTTCGACCATGTTACCATAAAGGATGGCGTAGCTACAATCACCGGAGTTTATTCCGAGAGCAAGTATCTCGGAAATCTACGGTTCGAAGCCAATGGCTGTATGTCAACCGGTACAAATACAAATGTGAATATTGTAGTGCCTGAATTGCTCCGGATAACAGGTTCTACCATAATCGAACAGCCCTACACCAAAATCAGGATGGGCGAAATCGACCTTTCGGTTACCGGCGGTGTTATGCCATATACCTTCCTGTGGACCAGCAATACCTTTGCAGGCACAGTTTCAGTAACAACTTCTGATTTTACTAATTTATATGCCGGAAATTATTCGGTTTCGGTGCTCGATCAAAACAATTGCGTGGTTACCGGCAACTTTGTTGTCCCGTTAAACTATCCCCCAATTGCTACAGCCGACGAATATGTATATGTGTGTACGCCAATTACCGAAAACGTACTTGTTAACGACTACGATCCCGATCCAAAAGAATTGAACGATTTTATCAAAATAAATACAAAGCCGGTAATGGCGCCCGAACATGCGAAAAACTTCGAAATATTGCCTGACGGAACATTTAAGTATGAAGTAATTTTTGGTTACGTCGGCCACGATTCTTTTGTTTATGAAATTTCCGATAAATTTGGACAAACAGCTAAGGCTGTGGTTACCATTAATGTTATTTCAGACCTTGACGGAGATGATATTGGCGACCTCGACGACCTTGACGCTGATGGCGATGGTATCCTGAATGTTGACGAAGCATTGCCCGGTGAAGACTGGAAAACGGCTGATTATGACAACGATGGGCATCCAAACTGGCTCGACATCGACTCGGATAACGACGGAATTGTTGATAATATTGAGGCCCAGGGAACATACGATTACGTTGCACCATCAGGAATTGATAAAAACCACAACGGAATTGATGATGCGTATGATCCGGATGCCGGTGGAACCAGAATTGTTCCGGTTAATACCGACATAGCGCTTTATATGCCCGATAATATGCCCGATTTTATTGATGTTGATTCGGATAACGACCAGGTTGCCGACTATATCGAAGGGTATGACTACAACAGCGATGGCCATGCTGATGTCATTATTTTAGGGCGAGACTCGGATGGTGATGGATTAGACGATGCTTTTGATACCGTCAAGAGAGGATGTAATAACTCCAATTCGATTGGGAACAAGCCTCCGTTACAGGATTTTGATAACGATGGAATCAGAGACTGGCGCGATGATAATGATGACGATGACGAGTTCCCGACACGGTTGGAAGATTTGAATGCTGACGGCGATTTCAGCAACGACCAGCTGGGCCATGTTGGAAGACCTGAATACTTGTGGTATGGCCGGGATTGTGAATTATTTATTCCTGATGCCTTCTCGCCGAACGGTGATAATGTTCACGACTATTTCCAGATTTTCTGTATCGAAAAATATCCGAATGCAAGCATCTATATCTTCGATCAGCAAGGAAATAAATTGTTCGAGAAAGATCATTACGGAAACCTCGATTATTGGGGAACCAGCGAAAAATCGTGGTGGGATGGAACAACAAATAACCGGACAGTTACCGTTTATGGTAATAAAGTATTGCCGGGAACATATTATTACGTATTGAGACTTGGCAATGGTGAAGTGAAGAAGAGTTTTGTTTTCGTTTCGTATTAATTGATTGTATAATGTATTGATGATTAATAAATTAATATATATAATTCTAATTGTATTTTCATTACTGACTACGCCGGTAAAACAGTTGAGGGCTCAGGAGTTTCCCTGGACCATGCAATACCTTACCAATATGAATACGGTTAATCCGGCTTTTGTGGGAATGCACGATCTTTCGAGCTTAATGGTTTCATTGAGGCGCGATTATGTTTGGATCAACGGATCAAATATGTTCCAGCAGTTTTCGTATCAAACGCCAATTCGCGATACCAAGAGTAGCATTGGCTTCAACCTTACCAAAAGAAATGTTGGATACGAAAAACAACTGTTCTTAACGTTCGACTATTCGTACCAGATCAGGCTCGATTTATACAATTATTTGCGTTTTGGCTTTAGGGCTGGCGTTGCAAATTATGGAAATAATTTAACCGATTATCATCTTTACCCCGATGGCATCCCCGATTCTCAGTTTATGGCCGATGTTACCAATTATTATATGACTGCTTTTGGGGTTGGTGCACTGGTTTTTAACGATGATTATTACGTGAGTTTTTCAATTCCGCAGATTGTAAATAATTCGTTCCAGGCTAATCGTACCGGATACTCTTCGTTGCAGGAGTTTAAAACGGCATATTTAATGGGTGGATATGTCATTAAGCTTCCTTTTGGCTTTCAGTTGCGGCCTAACGTTTTGTTAATTGGTACATTAAATAAGCCTTTGGCCTTCGATTTAGGATCAGTTTTGTATATGCCCAATAACCTGAATCTGGGGATTAATGCCCGAAGTAACGGATCTTTCTGTTTGTCGGCACAATACGTTTTTCCCAATAATATTAAAATTAGTTTTGGAGCCGACTATTCTGTTTTTCAGGATATTAAAAAATTCCAGATCGGAACATACGAGGTAAATATTAACTACGAGTTTAATATTTACCGAAGAACCAGCGGGCGGCCAAACTATTTCTGACGGCGATATGCTTTGCGAATGCCCATTTTCGCACGGATACAACCTTTTTGTCTGTTCGGGTTGCGGTGCTTTTTAGTGTCAATTCGCTTTTTAACAATCAGTTAATTTCCTAGCTCCGACATAAATTTAATACGCATTAGCCTGATGTCATTTTCGCTGTAGTCGCTTTCTCCAAGTTCGCCAAGAGCTGCTTCAATCGAATCGTCTTCGGCTTCCCTGAAATATTCAAATATCTCTTCCTGGTGATCTTCGTCCAGTGTTTCGTCGAGGTAATAATCAATGTTTATTTTTGTCCCCGAGTTAACAATCGTCTCAATCTCCGAAATCAGGTCTTTCATTTCAATGCCATTCGCATCAGCAATATCTTCGAGCGACAGTTTTCGGTCGATACTTTGAATAATAGCGATTTTGGTCTTCGATTTGTTCGCTACCGTTTTTACAACCATATCAAGAGGTCGTTCGATCTCATTTTCTTCGACATACGATTTGATGAGGGCGACAAACTCCTTTCCGTAGCGTTTGGCTTTACCTTCTCCAACGCCCTGTATATTCTTCAGTTCGTCAATGGTAATCGGGTATTGGAGCGCCATATCGGCCAGCGATGGATCCTGAAAAATAACAAATGGCGGAAGGTTCAATTTTTTCGAGATGTTTTTTCTCAGGTCTTTCAGCATTGCAAACAATTCGGGGTCGCCGGCGCCGCTTGCCTGTCCGGCAGCTGCATTTGCTTCTTCTTCGGCAATGGCATCGTAATCGTGGTTACGAACCAGGAGAAAGTCATACGGTTGTTCAAGAAAATCGTATCCTTTCTTTGTCATTTTAAGCAGCCCGTAGTTTTCAATATCTTTACTGATAAGCCCGGCAATCATGCTCTGCCTGAAAACTGCCGCCCAGAATTTTTCGCCATGATCGTTGCCCGAGTTAAAAGCTTCGAGCTCGTCGTGCCTGAACGATTTAACCGCTGCGGTTGTTTTTCCGGTCAAAATGTCGATCAAATGCTCGGCTTTGTATTTTTCTTTAACTTCAACAATGGCCTGAAGACCTCTGCAAATCTCGTCTTTTGCTTCTATTTGTTCTTTTGGACTCAGACAATTGTCGCAATTTCCGCACGGTTCTTCCAGTGTTTCGCCAAAGTAATTCAGGAGGAGTATCCTGCGGCAAATTGCTGTTTCGGCATACGATGCGGTGTCGAGTAAAAGCTGTCGGCCAATTTCCTGTTCGGCCACAGGTTTACCCTGCATAAATTTTTCGAGCTTCTGTATGTCTTTAGGCGAATATAGCGTAATACATTTCCCTTCACCTCCATCGCGGCCTGCACGCCCGGTTTCCTGGTAATACCCTTCGAGGCTTTTGGGTATGTCGTAGTGAATAACAAAACGGACATCGGGTTTGTCGATTCCCATTCCAAAGGCGATAGTTGCTACGATAACATCAACCTCTTCCATCAAAAATTTATCCTGATTGGTCGATCTGGTCACCGAGTCCATCCCGGCGTGATAAGGCAATGCCTTAATGCCATTAACAACAAGAATGTCAGCAAGTTCTTCAACTTTTTTCCGGCTAAGGCAGTAAATAATTCCTGATTTGCCTGAGTTTTCCTTGATGAATTTAATAATCTGGTTTTCGGGTTTCGATTTTGGTTTTACTTCGTAATATAAGTTGGGCCGGTTGAACGAAGCTTTAAAAACATTGGCGTTTTGCATACCAAGTGTTTTTTGAATGTCGTGTTGCACTTTAGCGGTGGCTGTTGCAGTCAGGGCTATGATAGGTGCAATGCCAATTTCAGATACAATTGGGCGTATGCGGCGATATTCCGGACGAAAATCGTGCCCCCATTCCGAGATACAGTGAGCTTCGTCGATGGCGTAAAACGATATTTTTACGTTTTTCAGGAATTCAATATTATCTTCCTTAGTCAGGCTTTCGGGAGCAACGTACAGTAACTTGGTCTTCCCGCTCATTACGTCGTCGCGAACTTTTTGCGCAGCCGCTTTGGTTAGCGACGAGTTTAAAAAGTGGGCGATCCCGTCATCCGTTCCAAAACTTCTGATTGAATCTACCTGGTTTTTCATTAAGGCGATAAGCGGCGAAATTACGATGGCAGTGCCCTCCATAATTAAAGCCGGTAACTGGTAACACAGCGATTTTCCCCCTCCTGTGGGCATTAATACAAAAGTATCAAAACCCTCCAATACACTTTTTATGACTTCTTCCTGCTGGCCTTTAAAACGATCAAAGCCAAAATACTGTTGAAGAAGATCAACTAATTTGATATCATTTCCCATAAAAAAGACCTTTCCAGATCAAAAAATAAATGCTTTTTCATTTAGCATCCCGAAGGTATATAAAATATCGATTGAAATTTAATGTCGTTGAATGAAAATGAATAGTTTTAAGACCCATTTAAATAAAATTAAGATATGGCCTTCCGGTGCAATTCGGAATATAAGCTATATTTGTGCGAACTTTTTTAAACCAATCAGACTATAAATACTGCTAAAAATATGCCTGAAGAATCATATACCGAAGAACAATCAACAAAAAATAAAAAGAGCGGCGGAACGGGCGAAATGTCGTTTCTCGACCATCTGGAAGCGTTGAGATGGCACATTATAAGGTCGATAGTCGCCATTATTGTGTTTGCATCTTTGGCGTATATTTACAGCGAATTTATTTGGAACTCGATTTTGCTGGCGCCTAAAAGCTCCGATTTTTGGACCAGCAAAATGATAATCAAGCTAAGTAATTTTTTGGGGATTCAATCGCAGGGATTAAATACCAAACCTCTTCAGCTGATTAACTTCGATATGGCCGGTCAGTTTAATATTGATGTGTGGACTGCCATTGTAGCTGGTTTTATTATTGCTTTTCCATATGTGGTTTTCCAGTTCTGGAGTTTTATCAAACCTGCTCTTTACGAGAACGAACGCCGTTATGCTTCAGGAGCCGTCCTGGTTATGTCGGGCTTATTCTTTGTAGGTGTTTTGTTCGGGTATTATCTGATTACCCCATTTTCTATCGATTGGCTTGCAAGTTACAGCATTAGTAACGAAGTTATTAACCAGATTAATATTCGTTCGTACATCAGCATGGTTACCTCAATTGTACTTTCAGGAGGTATTGCATTTGAATTACCCGTAGTGGTGTACTTTTTAAGTAAAATTGGGGTATTGACCCCGAAATTTTTAAGGAAATACCGCAAACATGCCTACATCGTTTTGTTAATCATTGCCGCCATTATCACACCTCCCGATGTTTTGAGCCAGATGATTGTTACAGTTCCGCTGGTAATTCTATATGAAATAAGTATATTTATTTCGGCGCGAATTGACAGGGCGAACAAACGAAGGCTGGACGAAATGTAACAAGCATTGGAGAAGATGAAACTTAGAGCAGAAAATATAGTCAAGAAATATAAAAAACGTACCGTTGTTAAGGGTGTTTCGTTTGAAGTGAACCAAGGCGAAATTGTGGGTTTACTTGGGCCAAACGGCGCGGGTAAAACTACTTCGTTTTATATGATTGTTGGGTTGATAAAACCGTTTGCAGGAAAGATATTTCTTGATGATGAGGAAATCACAATGATTCCGGTTTACAAACGGGCGCAGAAAGGAATTGGTTATCTTGCGCAGGAAGCTTCAGTATTCAGACAAATGAGCGTTGAAGATAATATTTTGGCGGTACTCGAAATGACTAAATTCCCGAAGGCTTATCAATTGGAAAAGGTAGAGACTCTGTTGACCGAATTTGGGCTCCATCATATTCGTAAAAGCAAAGGTTTCCAGCTTTCGGGTGGCGAGCGTCGGCGAACCGAAATAGCGCGGGCATTAGCCATCGATCCAAAATTTATTTTACTTGACGAGCCATTTGCCGGGGTTGACCCCATTGCTGTTGAAGATATTCAGTCGATCATTAAAAAACTTAAGGAGAAAAACATTGGGGTACTGATAACCGACCACAATGTTCATGAGACCCTTACGATTACAGATCGCTCGTACCTGTTGTACGAAGGATCGATCATGAAAGCAGGTACAGCCGAAGAACTTGCTTCGGACGAGGAGGTTCGCCGGGTTTACCTTGGCCAAAATTTCGAGCTCCGCTAAACTCTTTCCATGTATTCGAAAAAACCTTTAAAAGATTGTAGCTCCTTATTGTGGGAGTAAAAAAATTACCATACATTTGCACCGCATTTAGCGGGCGTGGCGAAATTGGTAGACGTGCCAGACTTAGGATCTGGTGCCTTGCGGCGTGGGGGTTCGAGTCCCTTCGCCCGCACAACAAAAAGGAATAACCGCCTTGCTTTACCTGAAAAGGATAAGCAAGCGGTTTTTGTTAATTTTGAGCGTTAGGTTTTGGAACCCCAGCTTTGAAAAAGTTCTTATTCCTTCCTCATTTTCAGTAATTTTAAGTTTAGAATATGAATATTACCAGAGAAAACATCGATGAATTGAATGCAATTCTCACAGTTACGGTTGAAAAAAACGACTACGAAGCTAACGTAAACGATGTACTGAAAAACTATCGTAAAAAAGCCAATATGCCTGGCTTCCGTCCTGGAATGGTTCCGGCCGGATTAATCAAAAAAATGTATGGAAAAGCTGCTCTCGCTGAAGAAGTAAACAAAATTCTTTCGAAGAGCCTTACTGATTATATTGTTTCTGAGAACCTGAATGTTTTGGGAGAACCTCTTCCGAACGACGAGAAGCAGCAACCTATCGACTGGGACAATCAAGCCGATTTCAGCTTCGTATTCGATGTTGCAGTGGCTCCGGCTATTGATGTTAAACTTGAAGATTTAGCTGCCTTGCCATATTACAACATTGTGGCTGATAATGAAATGGTTGAAAAACAACTCGACGCTTATGCAAGCCGTTTAGGCGAGAATAAAGTAGTTGAAACGATTGAAGATAAAGACACTGTTCGTGGTACGTTTGTTCAATTGAACGAAGATGGCAGCGTGCTCGAAGGTGGTATTGTGGCCGAAAAAGTAATAATCGCCATCGATTTGATCAAAGATGAAGAGATTAAAGCTTCAATCATTGGCAAAAAAGCGGGCGATGTTGTTGTTTTCGACCCTGTAAAGGCTTACGACAACCGCCACGAAGTTGGTCATTTGCTTAACATCTCTCACGAAGACGCAGAAACACTTTCAGGAAGCTTCTCATTTGAAATTATTGAAGTGCTGCGTTTCGAGAAAGCTGAACTGAACCAGGATTTGTTCACAAAAATTTATGGTGAAGATTCAGGAATTGCAACTATTGAGGAGTTTGAAGCCCGGGTTAAAGCAGAAATTGAAGAAAATTTTGGCTACTCGAGTAATTATAAATTTGCATTGGATAGTCGCGATGCTTTGTTGAAAGCAATTCCATTCGAACTTCCGGAGGCTTTCCTGAAACGTTGGATTAAAGCAACCAACGAAAAAATGACAGACGAGCAAATTGAAAGCGATTTCGATAATTTCATGGTTGATTTGAGATGGCAATTGATTAAAGATAAGATTGCTAAAGATAATGAATTGAAAATCACCGAAGACGATGTTTATTCATTGGCCAAAGAAATGGCAGTTTTGCAGTTCCGTCAGTACGGCCTGAACAATGTGAGCGAAGAGCACATTGAAAACTATGCCAACCATATGCTTAAAAACGAAGAAGAACGTCGTAAACTGGTTGCCCGCAAGCAGGAAGATGTAATTGTCGCAACCATTAAAGATAAAGCAACTCTTGATGTAAAAGAAATTGGATTCGAAGAGTTTAACAAAATGCTGGAGAATTAATTTATTAGCGATATAGCCATTGGCTTATTTTTATAACTTTGTGAAAATCGGAAACCCACTTGGGAAAACGATTTTCACAAAGTTTTTTTTTACAGGAGAACAAAATTATGAGTAACGGGAACGAATTTAATAAATATGCTACGAAGCATTTGGGTATCAGTAGCCTTACGATGCATCGCTATGACTCGATCTTTACAAATAGTTTAACACCTTATATCATTGAAGAACGCCAGCTGAACGTTGCTTCGATGGATGTTTTTTCGAGGTTGATGATGGACCGAATCATTTTCCTGGGTACGCCTATCGACGATTATATTGCCAACATTGTTCAGGCCCAGTTGCTGTTTTTAGAATCTGCCGATCCAAGTAAAGATATACAAATCTATTTCAATACTCCCGGCGGTTCAGTTCATGCAGGTTTGGGTATCTACGATACCATGCAGATTATTTCGCCCGATATTGCCACGATTTGTACAGGAATGGCTGCATCGATGGGCGCCGTTTTGTTAACTGCCGGAACGCACGGAAAACGCTCGGCACTGAAACATTCGAGAGTGATGATTCACCAGCCTATGGGCGGCGCTTCAGGCCAGGCTTCTGATATTGAAATTACAGCCCGCGAGATTTCGAAATTGAAAAAAGAACTTTACGACATCATCGCATATCATAGCGGAAACACTTATGAGCAGGTCGAAAAAGATTCGGACAGAGATTATTGGATGACTTCGACCGAGGCTAAAGAATACGGTATGATTGACGAAGTGTTGATCAGGCATAAATAACTGAAGCAATCGATACTGAGGCAACAGTTTTTGGGTGAGGGCAAACTGTTGTAATAAAATCCTGAAAGAATTGTGTTGTTGGATGTGTGGGCAGAGACAGTCAATGAATTGGGTTTATTAATTTACGAATGAAAAGTACAGGTAAAATGAAAATGGATAAATGTTCGTTTTGCGGGCGCGAGAAAAGAGAAGTTAATTTGCTGATTGCCGGCATGGAGGGACATATTTGCGATAGTTGCGTTGAACAAGGCTTATGCCATTGTTGAAGAAGAATTTAAAAAAGACAGCACTTTCCCGGCCAAAGAATTTAACGTGATGAAACCTAAGGAAATTAAAGATTTCCTTGATCAGTACGTGATTGGACAAGAGCACGCCAAACGGATTCTTTCGGTTGCTGTTTACAATCATTATAAGCGATTAAACCAGCCTGTTTCGTCGGATGAAACTGAGATTGAAAAGTCGAACATTATTATGGTTGGCGAAACCGGCACCGGGAAAACACTTTTGGCCCGTACAATTGCCCGGATGTTGCATGTCCCGTTTACCATTGTTGATGCTACTGTTTTAACCGAAGCCGGTTATGTTGGCGAAGATATTGAGAGTTTGCTGACCCGTTTGCTCCAGGCGGCTGATTACAATGTTGAAGCGGCCGAACGAGGAATTGTTTTTATTGACGAAATAGATAAAATTGCCCGAAAAGGCGATAATCCTTCCATTACCCGCGATGTTTCGGGCGAAGGCGTTCAGCAGGGATTGCTGAAGCTGCTCGAAGGTTCAATTGTAAATGTGCCGCCGCAAGGCGGACGAAAACATCCGGAGCAGAAAATGATCGCCGTTAATACCAAGAATATCCTTTTTGTTTGCGGAGGCGCCTTCGACGGAATTGATAAAAAGATAGCGCAGCGCTTAAATACCAAGATTGTGGGTTACGGCGCGCAAAAGAAAGTGGATGCCATTGACCGGAATAATATGATTCAGTACATTTCGCCGCAGGATTTGAAATCGTTTGGCCTGATTCCTGAAATTATTGGTCGTATGCCGGTGCTCACTTATTTGGAACCGCTCGACCGTAAGGCGTTACGCAGCATCTTAACCGAGCCCAAAAACTCACTGATCAAGCAGTACATCAAACTTTTTGAGCTCGATCACATCGAATTGAGTTTTGACGAAGATGCACTGGAATTTATTGTGGATAAGGCCGTTGAATTTAAGCTTGGCGCTCGCGGATTGCGCTCCATTTGCGAAAATATTATGAACGACGCCATGTTTGATGCCCCATCCGAAAATATTAACAAGATGAGCATCACGCTTGAATATGCCCGGGAGAAAATTGACGGTACCATTGCCGTTCGCTTGAAAGCCAGTTAAATTTTATTGAAAATATAGTAAAATGCAATCATCTTTTGGGTTGCATTTTTTATTTCGGTTATTCAAAAAAATCAGGGAAATGGATGAGCTTCCTTTTGCAAAAGGCGATTTTGTCAGGGTTGATGGAATAAATGCCGTAGTTGTTGCCACCGAAAATGACGACCATATTCCGCACGATCATATCGCTGTATTTTTGGGGTCGGAATTGGCCAGGCGCGAATCGGAGGGAGGAGAAGGTAATGCCAATCCCCTGGTTTGGGTGATTCCCATCGATTTGTGCGAAGATGGATTAGAGCCAGAATATCGCGATGCGTAGCTATATGGGTTTGTTGTTCTTAAAGCCAGAATTGTTTTACTAAGAACGACTGCCATGAATCGGCCATTTTCAATCACCTGTAAGTTCAGAAGGCAGTTCTTTCGTGGTTTTTGCGCCGAGTTTACGAATATTTTCGGCCCGGCGTATCAAATTGCCGTTGCCCGAATAGAGCTTGTTCAAGGCCGAATCATACGTTTTTCGCGTGTTATCGATGCTTTTGCCTATGGCTTCCATGTCGGCTACAAATGCTACAAACTTGTCGTACAATGCACCGCTTTGACGGGCAATTTCCTGCGCATTCCGGGTTTGATTTTCTTGCTGCCAGATGGAGGCAATCGTTCTCAATGTTGCCAGTAAGGTTGACGGGCTCACAATTACCACCTTGTTTTCCCAGGCATACGCAAATAAATCCTGATCTTCCTGAACCGCAACGCTAAACGACGACTCGATGGGAACAAATAACAATACAAAATCGGGGCTGTTGAATGATGTTGACTGCTGGTAGTGCTTCTCGCTCAGTCCTTTGATATGGGTTCGAATGCTTTGGAGGTGCTCTTTGGCAAATCGAGCGCGATCTTTTTCATCATCGGCGTTTACCAGCCGTTCGTAAGCCACCAGCGAAACTTTGGAATCGACGATGATGTGTTTCTGGTCGGGCAAATGCACCACTACGTCGGGTTGGTAACGTTGTCCGCTATCATCCATAAAACTTTCCTGCTTTTGGTATTCGCGTCCTTCAGTCAGCCCCGAACGCTCCAGTATCCGTTCCAGGATTACTTCGCCCCAGTTGCCCTGCTTTTTTACGTCGCCTTTCAGCGCTTTTGTGAGGTTGTGGGCTTCATCGCTAATCTTCAGGTTCAGGTCGTGCAGCTTTTTGAGTTCAGCTTTCAGGTCGGTTTGGTCTTTCAGTCCTTTTTCATAAGTATCTTCCACTTTCTTTTCAAAAGTCTGAATCTTTTCTTTGAGCGGAGTCAGCAACTCAGCCATGTTTTTCTGATGTGTGGCCGAGAAATCCAATGTGTTTTGTTTCAGTATTTTAGTGGCGATATTTTCAAATTCGGTAGTGAACTTTTGCTGAAGCGCCTCCATTTCTTTTCGTTGGTAACTAAGCTTTTCCTGAAGGTTGCCGAAATCGGCTTCAGCCCGGGCCAGTTGCTGGCCTTGAATCGAATTCTCAGCACGAAGCTGACCAATTTGCCGGGCCAGGTCCTCCTTTTCTTTTAGCGACGATTGATTACGGTCGGCGAACAACAAATTTTCCCTTTCAAGTTCGAATTTTGCTTTTGCGAACTTGTTGGTTAATACCAGGTAAGTAAATAAGGAGCCCAAACAGAGCCCAGCCAGAACAAACAGAATTTCCATCGTGCGTAATTTTGATTAAAAATACCAAATAAATTCGCCGCAGATTACCCGGATAAGCACAGATTTGTAATCTTTGTGTGGAGCTAGAGATGACGAACTAATAACGGTTTTATATTTGATCAAAACAATAGAGCACTATGGACGTAAAAATTGAGCAGAGCTGGAAGGTACAACTTCAGGAAGAGTTTGATAAGCCTTATTTTAACCAACTGACTGAGTTTGTTCGCTCGGAATACCAAACCCAAAAGATATTCCCACCAGCAAAACTGATTTTCAATGCCTTCGACCAATGTCCGTTCGATCAGGTAAAAGTGGTTATTTTAGGGCAGGATCCGTATCACGGGCCGGGGCAGGCGCATGGTTTATGTTTCTCGGTGAACGACGGCGTTGAATTTCCACCCAGTCTGCGCAACATTTTTAAGGAAATAAACAGCGATACCGGTGCTCCTGTTCCTGCAAGCGGAAACCTTACCCGATGGGCTCAGCAGGGCGTTTTGCTCCTGAATGCCACGCTTACGGTTCGCGCACATTTGGCCGGTTCGCACCAGAAGAAAGGCTGGGAGCAATTTACCGATTCGGTGATCCGACTGGTGTCGGATCGGCTGGAGCATGTGGTTTTTATCCTCTGGGGAAACTATGCGATCAGCAAGTCGGAGTTTATCAATCCGCAAAAGCACTTAATCCTGAAATCGGTTCATCCTTCGCCGCTCTCGGCCAGCCGGGGATTCTTCGGGAATAAGCAGTTTTCGACAGCCAATACGTATTTGCAGCAGTGGGGAAAAGAAGGGATTGTGTGGTAATATGAAAAAGGTGTAACAAATCTCTTCATTACACCTTTGCTCTATACTGAGAATTTCTTTTTAAAACTTATATACGATTGAATTGATGTTCATTCCGGCGCCAACCGATGCGAATACCACGCTGTCTCCGGGGTTGATTTGCTGTCCTTCCATTTTGCCTTTCAATACCAAATCGAGTAAAGTTGGGACAGTTGCTGTTGACGAGTTTCCCAGGAAACGGATGCTCATTGGCATAATTCCTTCAGGAATTTCGGTTTCACCGTATAATTTAAATAATCCTTTCAGGATGGCTTCGTCCATTTTTTCGTTTGCCTGATGAATGAGCACCTTTTTAACGTCGGTTAAATAAAGCCCGGCATCCTCAATACTCTTTTTTACCAGTGACGGAACGTGCGATAAAGCATAAACATATACTTTATGACCAGCCATTTTGATAAATATTTCGTTCTGGTCGATTTCTGAATTTAGCGAAGGCCCAAATGTAAGGTAACCTGTGGTTGCACCAACATCGGAACGGCTCGAATGGCTTAAAATGCCGGTTGGTTCTTCGCTTTCAATGGCTTCAACAATGGTGGCGGCGGCACCATCGGCATAAATCATCGAGTCGCGGTCGTGCGGGTCGGAAATGCGCGATAAAATGTCGGCTCCAATTACTGCGCCACGTTTAAACATCCTGCTTTTAATGTAGGCGTCGGCAATAATCATCGCCTGTGTCCAGCCGGGGCAACCCGAAATAACATCGTGCACAATGCAATTTGGATTTTTGATGTGAAGCTTTGTTTTTACGCGGTTAGCCAGGCTCGGTAAAGTATCGACGCGGGAAGAGCCGGCAGCAACATCGCCAAAATTGTGACCCACGATGATAAAATCAAATGTTTCGGGGTCGATGCCCGACGATTCGCAGGCGTCCTTAACCGCAAAAGCAGCCATATCCGAAGTAACAACATCGTCGCTCGCCCAGCGGCGTTCGCTGATATTGGTTATTTCGTAAAATTTCTGGATGATTTCCTCGTTGCTTTTTTCGAAAGGTGCTTTTGTTGACGGATCGAAAAACGTGAAATTACCGAAATCTTCGTTTCGTATAATTTTTGTAGGGAGGTAACTTCCTGTACCAACAATTTTAGTATATACTTGCTTTGTCATAACTTTTCAGTGGCCTTTGGGACCTTGATAATTATATTGTTTTAATTCAAACGTGTTTCCATCGAAAACGCCATACGAAAAATGGCTAATCCAATCGCCCAGGTTGATGAAATGACTGTTTTCTCCAATCGGATGATTGATAAGTACATGCCGGTGCCCAAAAACAAAGTAATCGAACTTTTCCTGTTGAAGCATCGACTCTGCAAAAATAAACAATCCTTCGTTTTTTATACCCTTAAATTTTTCACCTGTTATTCCTTTTGAAATTCGCGAATGTTTCGACCAGTTGTGCCCCAGTGATAGCGAAAAATTGGGATGAATCCGGGCGAACATCCACTGTAAAACTTTGTTTGTAAATATTTTACGGAGGAATAAGTACCCTTTGTCGTTTTTGTCGCATCCATCGCCGTGGGCAAGGTAAAATTTCTTTCCGAACAACTCGGTAACAAATTCGTCGCGGTGCAGGGTCAATCCCAGCTCATTCGGAAGGTAATCGAAAACCCAAACATCGTGATTCCCGGTAAAGAAATGGACATCGACTCCCGAATCCGAAATTTCAGCAATTTTGCCTAATGTTCGGGTAAACCCACGGGGGACAACCGTTTTATATTCGAACCAGAAATCGAAAATATCTCCCATCAGGAATAAATGAGAAGCGTCGGTCTTAATCTGGTTCAACCAATCGACAAAAGCCAGTTCGCGTTCCTTGTTGTTCTTTAATGCCGGGGCTCCCAGGTGGATGTCGGATACAAAATATGCTTTCTTTCCTGCGTTATTCAAAATATTTCGAATTTGGTTCGAAGATTGGATGGCAAATTTATACTGAAAAACCAATTCTCAAGCAAAAATGCCAATGAATAGAATTACTGTTTTATTAATTTCCCTACAATCTGGTCTAGCTCAGGTCCCTGGCAGTTCTTGGTTACAATTCGTTTTTCCTTGTCCAGAATATAGTTTGACGGGATAAACTGGATGTTATATGTATTTGTAGCCAACACACTGCCTTTCATGTCGCCAACATTCGTCCAGGTTAATCCGTCCTGCGCAATGGCGGCTAACCATGCACTGCGGTCGGTATCGACGCTTACCTGGTAAATTTCGAGTCCTTTCGATTTGTATTTTTTGTACAGTTCGACTAACGCCTGGTTTTGAATGCGCGAGGCACGGTCGAGTGCCGACCAAAATTGAATCAGGGTTACTTTGCTGTTGATCGACGACATCGAAATTTGGCGGCCATTGGTATTGGGTAAATTTATGTCGGGCGAATTGACTCCGTTTTGTTCAATAAATTGCTGTATTTTAGTATTCTTTTCTTTCGACATCAGGTGCATCGTATTAGCATACAACGCTTTTACATGTTCCGACTTAGGAAAGAATGAATTTAACGCAGAGGCTGCAACTTTTAATGATTGCAAATCCTGAATGACATAATTTGAATCGTCGAACTTTTGGTACAAAGCCAAAACGCAGGCCATTGAAAATGGATGTTTCTGAATAAAATCAGTCGAATAACGGGTTTGACTTTGTTTAATATCGGCAATTTCCTGGTTGCATTTTACCCGGTTGATGTTGTATTCTTCGCGATTACCGTAAGCATTGATGTGGTTACGGATAGAATCGATGCGGTGCTTGGTGCGGGCAAGCATATTATTGAGCTGCTGAACCAAAACCGAACCGTTTGATCCTTCAACAACATAGTCTCGCGAGAGATTGGCGGCATCGCCATAAACCGATATTTTCTCAACGGTATCAACCAAAAGTGTAATGAAGTTATTTTTACTGAGGCTTAACAGGTAAAAATTCGGGTAGCCAATTTTTCCTTCAAATTTAAATGTTCCGTCTTTGCCGAGCTTTACCGAATCAACCGGAATACTCGATGCAACCTTAAGTTCTTCAAGGTAAACATATTTTCCTTCAGCATTGGTAATTTTTCCTTTTATAACGAACCCATCGTGTTTTTTACAGGCAAAAATGAACATTGCCAAAGCTACAGAAACAAAAAAAATCCTTTTCATTTGACTTTGTTTAATTAACTTTTGTCGATAACGGGCATAAAAGTAATAATTTCGGTTTCACTTCGTGCGCTGTTTGCTAAGTTTTGAAGCATTGCAACAGTTTTGATTTTCTTTTTTTATGCGAGCTTTCCGAATTTACTAATTTTGCACCCAAATACATAATGGGGGGCGAAGGTGAAAATACATAGGGATCTGACATATTTTGCTGCTAAAAATCCGGTGGTTACTATCGGAACTTTTGATGGTGTTCATTTAGGGCACCGAAAAATTATTTCGCGCTTGCACGATCTGGCTGCAACCATCGAAGGTGAGTCGGTTATCTTTACATTCGATCCGCACCCGAGAAAGATCGTTGCATCAAGCGAAACAAACCTTCGGCTCCTGACTTCGCTCGACGAGAAAATTGCTCTTTTTGAGCAATCTGGCATCGACCATTTGATTGTTTACCCATTCACTCCCGGGTTTGCCCGCCTTACTTACGAGGAATTTGTTGAACAGGTACTCGTTGGGCAAATACATACACATTCGCTGGTGGTTGGTTACGATCATAAATTTGGCAAGGGTCGGGCAGGTGACTTTGATTTGTTGAAACAATGCGCTGATCGACTGGGGTTCCAGATCGAAAAACTGGATGTTTTGCTAATGAACGAATCGAACGTTAGTTCAACAAAAATTCGGGAAGCTATTCAGCAGGGCGACTTTGAAACTGCAAATTCGTATTTGGGCTATCGCTTTTCGTTACGCGGGCTGGTTGTTGAAGGACAAAAAATTGGCAGGACGATTAATTTCCCAACGGCGAACATCGACACTTCCGATCCCGACAAGATTATACCCGGATATGGCGTTTATGCCGTAAAAGTCACTGTAAAAGAGCAGGAATTTATTGGTATGCTGAACATTGGCAGCCGTCCGACGGTAAACCACAATGCCGATCATCGCACCGTGGAAGTGAATATCCTTAATTTTGATGCGGATATTTACGGCGAACCAATAAAAGTCGTTTTTTACCATAAACTTCGCGAGGAACAACGGTTTGCATCGCTCGATGCACTGAAAGAACAGTTGGCAAAAGACAAAATCAGTACGCTTGAATATTTTCAGGAAAGGATTTAAATAATCATAATTGATCACGTAATTTCAAAGTTGAAGGCTTGAAATTTCAAAATATAAGTAATAGGAAAAATTTATTGTCGTACTTTAAATGTACTCACCCCGACGTCCGCAAGACGGCCGTTCCCCTCTCTACTCTGGTAGAGAGGGGGAAGCACCGTTAGACTTCGACGTGAGCTCAGTCGAACGATGCAGGGGGTGAATCCCTATAAAATACAAACATAAGTACGACATTATTTCATTCTCATTACTTATACTATTATACCGGTTCAGAAACTCAGGAACGAACGATGGCTAAGGTTCTTTCCTGTCCAGATTTTGGGAAATAAACCAAACACCCTTCTCCGAAAACTTTTCAAGATAATTGACTGTTAGTTTTTATTTTAACCGTTGCGGGTATATCTTTGCCCCGAAAAATTTAACATTCAGAAATGACAACAAAAACATTGGAGCAAGTGGCTTATAAAGTAGCCGATATATTGCTTGCCGACTTCGGTCGTAAAGAAATTGAGATTGCAGAGAAGGAAATGCCGGGATTAATGGCTATCCGTAAAAAATATTCAGGGGCAAAACCGCTGAAAGGCGCGCGTATCATGGGTTCGCTCCACATGACCATTCAAACAGCCGTGTTGATTGAAACATTGGCCGAACTGGGCGCCGAAGTTCGTTGGGCGAGCTGCAATATTTTCAGTACGCAGGATCATGCTGCGGCTGCTATTGCTGCTGCCGGAATCCCGGTTTTTGCATGGAAAGGCGAAACACTGGCCGAATACTGGTGGTGTACCGAACGGGCGCTCGATTTTGGCAATGGCCTTGGCCCCACTTTGATTGTTGACGATGGAGGCGATGCAACCATGATGATTCACCGTGGCGTGGAAGCCGAAAAAAATCCTTCGATTTTGGATATTCCGGCTGGAGGCGACGACGAACGCGAACTGAATAAAGCTTTGAAAGAAATACTGGCATTCGATCCGCACCGCTGGACTCGCCAGGTACCGATTATCAAAGGTGTTTCGGAAGAAACGACCACCGGAGTTCACCGCTTGTACCAAATGATGAGCGAAGGCAAATTGTTGTTCCCCGCTTTCAACGTGAACGATTCGGTTACCAAATCGAAATTCGACAACTTGTATGGTTGCCGCGAATCGCTGGCCGACGGCATTAAGCGTGCTACCGATGTGATGATTGCCGGAAAAGTGGTGGTTGTTGCCGGTTATGGCGACGTAGGCAAAGGCTGCGCCCGTTCGATGCGTGGCTATGGCGCCCGTGTAATTGTTACTGAAATTGACCCGATTTGTGCGCTTCAAGCCGCAATGGAAGGCTTCGAAGTAAAAACGATGGACGACGCTGTTTCGGAAGGCAATATTTTTGTGACCACCACCGGAAACCGCGACATTATTACCGGCGAACACATGGCTGCCATGAAAGATCAGGCAATTGTTTGCAACATTGGCCACTTCGACAACGAAATTCAGGTGAGCCGACTCGAAAACTGGGTCGGAATCAAAAAGACCAATATCAAACCTCAGGTTGATAAATACACGTATGCCGATGGTCATTCTATTTTCCTTTTGGCTGAAGGTCGTTTGGTAAATTTAGGCTGCGCAACAGGCCACCCGTCGTTTGTGATGTCGAACTCGTTTACCAACCAAACGCTGGCTCAAATCGAACTTTGGCAAAAAGATTACGAAGTGAATGTTTATCGCCTGCCGAAAGCATTGGATGAAGAAGTGGCACGTTTGCACCTCGAACAACTGGGCGTAAAACTTACCAAACTCACTTCGGAACAAGCTGATTATATTGGTGTACCGGTTGAAGGACCCTACAAACCGGAGCATTACAGATACTAAAAAACGGAAGGCGGAAGACTGAAGTTTTTAAAATGGTCATTAGCCATTAGTCATTGGAAAAATTGCCGCAAATCTTCCCGAATGACTTTTGACTAATGACTTTTTTTATTTTTGACATCTTAAATGTTAAGCAGGATTTTAAAGGCGCACAATGAGTTTCAATCAGTACTCGCAAATGATGGAAGAATTGCAAATCATGGAGCAATTCAGAAATGAATACCGGGAATTCCCGAAGGGAAAGCTTGATAAGTCGGAATCGCCCGATTTTGTTCTGAAAGTTACGGTTAAGAAGGCGATTGGAATTGAGTTAACCAAGCTTCATGGGCCAACAGTTGCCAAATTCAAGACACATTTTCCCCGAAAAATTACCGGCTACAATCCGCCTGAATTTAACCGCGAAAACCTCGAATTTACCATTAATGCCAAAAACGAAAAGCTTTCATACTACCAGGAAAAGAAGTTGAACCAGCTTTGGCTGCTTATTACTGCTGATTTGGATGAAAGCCCCGTGAATTTCAATTTGGGAAACAAATTACAGAATTGGACATTCAATTCCGGGTTTCACAAGATTTTTTTACTGGAACTTAAAAACCGAAGCATTTTCGAGTTAAATATTACCGGTTAGTTGGTTACAATAATTCGCCCGTTCGAAACAACTGAGCGGTATTGCTTAAGAGGCCGGGTTGCCGGGCCTTTAATGGGTAAGCCTGAACTTCCAAATATCATGAACTTTGATCCGCATTTGGGGCAAACAACGTACCCGCTTCCATTTTCCTGAACTTCAACCCTCACATCCGACGACAATTCGTTTGTGCATGTGGCATCAAATGCCTGGTAAGGATAAAGCTCGTCGCCCCAGTTGTTTACAATCAGCACACCGCCGTAGCCGGCATCTTTAAAATATGCTGCTCCTCCGGGAATATTCAGCTCGATGTAGTTCACTGGATTGATATTCAAATTAACCTCTACATACGGAACAAGCGAATTGTTAGAGTCTTTACAGGCATAATTTCCCAAAAGGAAAAAGAAAAGGATTAGTGCCGGTTTGGCTATTTTTTTTCGAGGGTTGCTCATATCGGTGTCTGTTTTTAACTATTTATAAAACAAAGTAACGAACAAATTATTACATCTGGAGCATAGAATTTTACTGAAATTTCTTTGGGCGGCGCAAATCTGCAATTCACGCCCGCGGAGCAGCACCTCGTTTTGCCTGCCGGTAATTTTTATGTTCCCAAACATACTTCACCCGAGGCAACCTTTTGGCTATTTTCAGAATCAATAGTATATGTTTATTTAATTACTGATCATACTAAAGACCAAAAATATGGAACGCTCGCCGCCTTGCCAATACTATATTTCGTTTTTGTTTTATTCTTTTTATTAACACAAACAAGATACATTATGAGACAAATTAAAATTGCTGCTTTCCTTTTGCTTTTAATGAGCTACTCGAATTACAATTGGGGGCAGGAAAAGTTTGAACGATTTACCATAAACGTTGGTACAACTCTCCCGGTCTATAATTCTTCCGCTAATTGGCATGAATTCACCCTTGTTCCTGAGGCTGAATTTTTGTTAAATCTACCGCTTTTTAAAACCGTTCAATTTTCAACCGGAATTGGAATTGAATCAGGCAAACACATAGCAATTGAAGATGATGCCCATTTACTTTGGGTGAATGATGGAATTGGGTGGAGGCCGGTGGAATACAGATATTATTGGAATCTGGATTTCGTTAGCATGAATGTGCCTTTATATCTCTCAGTATCATTTGACAGATTCTTTATAGATTCTTTTACATTTGGCGCCAGTTTGGGTTGTTTATTAAGTTATAAGCTTACCGAGGAACAAATCCCTAATACATCTAGCGTAAAAATTAACCGATCCTTCCTCGATTTAAGCTTTGGAGTGACGAAAAGGCTTTTCAGATTTAACAAGGTATCGCTGGGCATCACCCCCGGAATTGGCTACCGCAAATATTTAACCGATCATAATGATTGGCAAAAGAAATGCTTTTTGGGTGAATTGAAATTCAATATTAATTTCTAAAAACGTACAACATTATGAATAAAGCCTTATTTCCCAGTTCATCCAGATATAGGCGAATGTTGGTCAATGCAGCTGGTACTGAGTGTGTAATCGGCACCTCTTAGCGGCGGATCTGCGATCCGGAATTTAGTATTTCAGCCAATCCTTTCTTTTCCGAACTAATCAGGAATTCATCGGGTGAATTAAAAAGGAGAAGCCCTATAAAACTGTTTCCCAATTAAATTTCAGAAGACCAATTGCTACAAGCGGGATTAAGAAACCGGTGTTTACTACCATCAATTAGCACAAGCGCTTGGCGGCAATATTTAAAAAATAATGCAGCTTATGTTTTCAAACATACTTCACCCGAGGCAACCTTTTGGCTGTTTTCAGAATCAATAGTATATGTTTATTTAATTGCTGATCACACTAAAGACCAAAAATATGGAACGCCCGCAGCCTTGCCAATACTATATTTCGTTTTTGTTTTATTCTTTTTATTAACACAAACAAGATAAGTTATGAAACAAGTTAAAATAGTAGTCTTTTTCCTGCTTTTTAGTAGCTTTTCAAATTACAATTGGGGGCAAGGGACGAAAAATATATTCGAAATCGGATTCAATGCTACCCGTTTTAGTAATGTGGAGCTTTATACTTTGTATGGCCCTCATGAAGGATATTATAAGCATCCGACAGGATCGGGTATCGAGGCAATATATTACAGATGCCTGACTCCCAATACTCGTGTTGGTGCGGGACTAAGCTGGCAAAATGGTAGAGTCGCTTCGTATCTGAGTGGACTAAGAAGATTCAAATTTGATGAAGTTGCGGTTCCATTAGTTTTCCAGACAGGCTTTACTTTTTGCAGGAAATACAGGTTCTTTTTTACTACTGGAGCTGTTGTTGGCGATGTCATTCACATAAGGGCAGAATCGCCTGATAAAAATGAAAGCTGGCACGTTTATAACGATTTTGACTTTATCGAAAAAAACTCTGGCGATACCTTTTTCATCGACTATTATCTGGATGCAGGTTTTAGCCGGATCGTTTTTAAACAAAACGAAATATCAATAGTTCCTTTTATTAAGAACCGAATAAATACCACATGGTTGAATCTGCACGAAAAAAAGTTTATGTATGGAATTAAATTAACTTATTCAATTAAATTTTAGAGGTTATGAAAAAAGTAATTTTTGTCATTATATGTTATTTGTGGCTCGTAAACAGTTCTTTTTCTCAATCATACAATAGAATGGAGAATCCAAATTATGCCAAAACAACCTTTTTAGAAGATTTTAATTCGTCGTCATTAGATCCGAATATTTGGAATCCGTCTACAGGTGGGATTCGTGATGGGGCACCCAGCTCATCTGGATATAGCCTAATGTTGTTCAATGCGGCTGGTGCTGATTTGTAATCGACGCCTCTTAGCGGCGGATCTGCGATCCGGAATTTAGTATTTCAGCCAATCCTTTCCTTTCCTTTCCGAACTAATCAGGAATTCATCGGGTGAATTAAAAAGGAGAAGCCCTATAAAATTGTTTCTCAATTAAATTTCAGAAGACCAATTGCTACAAGCGGGATTAAGAACCCGGTGTTTAGTACCATCAATTAGCACAAGCGCTTGACGGCAATATTTAAAAAATAATGCAGCCTATGTTTTCAAGCATACTTCGCCCGAGGCAACCTTTTGGCTATTTTCAGAATCAATAGTATATGTTTATTTAATTACTGATCATACTAAAGACCAAAAATATGGAACGCCCGCCGCCTTGCCAATACTATATTTCGTTTTTGTTTTATTCTTTTTATTAACACAAACAAGATATATTATGAAACAAATTAAAATTGCTGCTTTCCTTTTGCTTTTAATGAGCTACTCGAATTACAATTGGGGGCAGGAAAAGTTTGAACGATTTGCCATTAATTGTGGGTTAACCCTTCCGGTCTATAATTCTTCCGCCAACTGGCATGAATTCACCCTTGTTCCTGAGGCTGAATTTTTGTTAAATCTACCGCTTTATAAAACCGTTCAATTTTCAACCGGAATTGGAATTGAATCAGGCAAACACATTGCAATTGAAGATGTAGCGAAATTAGTTTGGAGAGATGATGTAAAGGAGTGGTGGCCTTGGAGTTATAGGTATCACTGGAATCTGGATTTCGTTAGCATGAATGTGCCTTTATATCTCTCAGTATCATTTGACAGATTCTTTATAGATTCTTTTACATTTGGCGCCAGTTTGGGTTGTTTATTAAGTTATAAGCTTACCGAGGAACAAATCCCTAATACATCTAGCGTAAAAATTAACCGATCCTTCCTCGATTTAAGCTTTGGAGTGACGAAAAGGCTTTTCAGATTTAACAAGGTATCGCTGGGCATCACCCCCGGAATTGGCTACCGCAAATATTTAACCGATCATAATGATTGGCAAAAGAAATGCTTTTTGGGTGAATTGAAATTCAATATTAATTTCTAAAAACGTACAACATTATGAATAAAGCCTTATTTCCCAGTTCATCCAGATATAGGCGAATGTTGGTCAATGCAGCTGGTACTGAGTGTGTAATCGGCACCTCTTAGCGGCGGATCTGCGATCCGGAATTTAGTATTTCAGCCAATCCTTTCCTTTCCGAAGTAAAATTAAGCAGTAAGTTTCAGCCCGTTGTTTCTGTTTTAACGGAGGTTAAAAACCCTTGTACCCGCATAGCCAACAGCAAAGCCGATATAGCCAAAAGTTCAGCATTTATAGCTGGCAATAAAGTGCACACAGCCGCCTGCCCGGCACACATAGCCAGGCATCAGGCGCCGGTAGCCGGATATACAGAGCCCTTAGCCGAGAACACAGCACAAATAGCAATGTATTTAGCGCCCCCAGCCAGCACTAAAGCATCGGTAGCCAAACTCCAACCGGTGTCAGCCAACAATTCAGCGCACATCGCCAGAAATTCAGTACGCACAGCCAGGCTCCAAATCCTGAAATTCAGGTCCAAAACGGTTTCTGATACAACATTTTAATTGTTTTTAAGAACATACGGTTCGCAAAGAAGAAAAAATTTGTATATGTTTGTGCAACGAAAGAGTTCCGCGATGGCCGGAATTCTTTTTTGTTTTAATATAGTTTTATAAAAAGGAAAAAATCATGGGAAAGGTTACTTACATTACTGAAGAAGGCCTTCGGAAGATGAAAGAAGAGTATGAACGGCTAACGAAGATTGAACGACCAGCCATTTCGAAACAGATTGGCGAAGCCATTGAAAAGGGCGATATCTCGGAAAATGCCGAATACGACGCTGCCAAAGATGCACAAGGGATGCTTGAGGCAAAAATTGCAATCCTTGGCGAAAAAATTGCTTCAGCTCGTGTGATCGACGAATCGAAAATTGACACATCGTGTGTGCAAATTTTGAATAAAGTTACCATCAGGAACAAAACCAACAATGCAACCATGCAATACACCATTGTTTCGGAACACGAGGCTAACCTGAAGGAAGGTAAAATCTCGATTCAAACTCCGATTGCCAAAGGTTTGATGGGTAAAAAGCTGGGCGACGTAGTTGAAATACAGGTTCCATCCGGTAAAATGCAATTCGAAATTGTTGATATTTCAATTTAAAACCGAACTAAAATGGCAAGCTTATTTACACGAATTGTTAACGGCGAAATTCCGGCATGGAAAGTGGCCGAAGATGAGAATTACTTTGCTTTCCTGGATATTTTCCCGGTAGCAAAAGGCCATACGTTAGTCATTCCTAAAAAAGAAGTTGATTATTTGTTCGACCTCGACGATGAAACTTATACCGGGCTACAGCTATTTGCCAAAAAAGTCGCCCTTGGCCTGCAAAAAGCTATCCCTTGTAAAAAAGTTGGAGTGATGGTACTCGGATTGGAAGTGCCACATGCCCACATTCATTTGGTTCCGATGCAGTCGGAAGCCGATTTGCTTAACTTTTCGAAGAAACTTTCGTTTTCGAAAGAAGAAATGGCTGAAATAACAGCCGCAATTGCCAAAGAGATTCAATTGTAAAAGTGTTCAGTCTCAGTGTTCAGTCTTCAGGAAACAGAGACAACTCAACATCAGGGATACTGCGACTGACCACTGTGACTGACTACTGATTACTTCTTCACCCTGTCCGGGTTTTTCTTCACAAAATCGCTCCAGCTTTTTGCACCCGACTTCGGAACCGGAGTTCGCATTTGCAGGTAATGGCAAACAGCCACGGCTATGGCGTCGGTGGCATCCAATTCTTTGGGCAAATCGGTAATTTTGAACATGTTTTTCAGGAAAAAGGCGACTTGTTCTTTGGCTGCCCGGCCCATGCCGGTAATGGCTTGTTTTACCTTTAGCGGGGCATATTCGAAGATTGGAATATCACTGCTTAGCGCCAGGCCCATAACAACTCCTTGTGCACGTCCCAGTTTCAGCATGGCCTGAATATCCTTGCCGTAGAAGGGCGACTCGATGGCCAGCTCGTCGGGCTGAAGCTCTTTAATCAGCGCACTGGTGCGGTCGAAAATGTGCCGTAGTTTTTGGTAATGGTCGGTAAACCCGGTGGTTTTAATTACGCCAACCTGCAATATGCGTGGCTTGTTGTCAATAACCTCAATTAACCCGTAGCCCATTACGTTGGTTCCGGGGTCGATGCCAAGTATCTTAATCGGTTTTTTGTCCATCATAGTTCGATTCGATGCTCAAAGGTAAGAGATTTGAAGATTTGAGAATGTGGAAATTTGAAGATGTAATGAATTTAGAGATGTGCGGATGTATTGACGATTGAACGATTGGCAATTTAGTGACGGTAATTCGTAAATTGTAAATCGACAATTTGTAAATGATACTCCAGACAACAACGACAACTTTTCCCGGTCTATTTCTTCTGCTGATACCAGATTCCTGAAATAATAAATACCAGTCCAACGAAAGTGGTGTAGTAAATCGTTTCGCCCAAAATAAAATGAATAAAAACGAGCGAAAGGAAAGGCGACAGGAAAATGAGATTTCCTGTTTTTGCATTGTTTTCGCTCAATTGCATGGCTTTCATCCACAAAATATAGGTGAACCCAAGCTCGAAGAACCCGATATAAATGGCGGCTGGTAACGCTTTGATGTCAGGGAAACTGAAGTTGGTAAAAATAAAGGCAACCACGAGCAGGTAAACCACGCCAAACGCAAAATTCCAAAAGAGCTTGAAAATTTCTTCGCGTTTATCAACTACGCTTAGCACCCAAAAAAGCGCCCAAATAATGCTGCTCCCAACGGCCAGCAGTGCCCCGGTGGTATTGGTATGGCCCATGCCCGACAAGTTACCTTGCGACGAGATAAAAATCACGCCAACGAAGCTTACCAGAATAGCAACAATGTTTCTGAAGGTAATTTTTTGTTTCAGGAGTGGGGCTGATAGTAAAGCCAGTGTAACCGGCCAAATCATGTTGAGTGGTTGAGCAACCTGTGCTGGGAGCAGGTTATAGGCTTGAAACAAAATGAGGTAATAGCCAAACGGGTTGAGCAAGCCCAACAGCGCCGATTTACCAAGTCCCGGCAAGGTGACCGTGAATAATTCGCGAATCCGCCTCTGAACCACTATTACGCCGAAGAAAACAAGCAGCGAGAAAAATGAAGCCAGCAAAATGAGGTAAACCGGCGATAAAACTTTCAGCCCAAGTTTAAAAGCTGTGGCAACTGTTGACCACAAAAAAACCGATAAAAGTGCATAAATATAGGCTTTCGAAAGTCGTTTCATTTATTTTCGGTTTGAGCTTCGGTTCCTTCCAGTTTGCGGTATTCGGCTCGCGAGTCAACCACGTAAACACTTCCGGGGTAATCGGTCATCATTTTTTTGAATAATTCTTTGGCCTCCTCTTTCCGGTTCAGTTTATATTCGTACAACAATGCCAACTGATACAGCGCGTTGTCGGCTAAAATATCCCAGCTGTAATTCTTAACCACCTGGTCGTAAAATTTGGCCGCCTCGTCGTACCGTCCCTGTTTCTGAAAGACCGTTGCCTTGCGGAAAAACACATCGTCGGCCAGCGAGTTGTCGGGATATGCCTGCGTAACAGAATCGAGCACTGCGATTGCTCCGTCAAAATTATTGCGGAAAATCTGCAAATCGGCGCGGGCAAACATTTGCAGCGGGGCAGTGAGGCTGTCGGATTCCATGTTTTCGTTGATGAAAAGCGACAAGTCCATAGCGTCGTTGGCAATGAGTTTCGAGGTACTGGCCCGCAAAGCGTCGAGTTGTGCTTTTGCCCATTTAAAATTGCCCATGTAGTAGCCCAGTTTTGCCTTTTTGAATTTTACATCGTCGCTCACCGGGTTACTTTTGTTCGCTTCAATGACTTGCGAATAAGTGATAACCGCTTCCCATAAATCGCCCGAGTAAACATACACGTCGGCCAGTTCAGCCTTCAATGCCAGCATAACCGGTTGATTGATGCCTTTCATGGCCAACCCATCATTCAGGGTTTTAACGGCATCGGCAGGTTGGTTCAGGAAAAAAGCCAGTAAATGGGCATAATCGATAATTAAGTCGGCCGATTCGGGAGTTATTCCAACAGAAGCAAGTGTTTTCGCAAACATATCCTGAATTTCTTTGGTACGGGCAATGTTCATCAGTTCCTCGTTCACATAGCGGTCGTAGTTCATGCGCATACGTTGTATGATGGCCTGGTTGGTAAAATCGGTAATTTTTGGTTTGCTGATGATGTAATCGTAAGCTTTCGATGCTTCGTCGTAATACTTGTTCGATGCTGAGATGTTGGCCAAATCAAGGATGCTCGGGTCTTCGGTTCCGGTGCGTTTGTCGAGCGCAATTGCCTGGCGGGTTGCTGCCACAAAATTTCGTTCCTGAATAAAAAGCCAGATCAGCAAGCGGTTGTAAACAATCATGTTGGGCTCTTGCTGAATGTGTTTCAACACACCGGTTTTCAGTTGTTTGATGATGTCGCCGTCGTTATCCATTGCCAAAACCGAAAGCAAATTGCTTTTCACAATTTCAATATTGGCTTCATTTATTTTTAGCCAGGCCAGGTATTCGCTTAGCATTTTATCGTAATTGCGCATGTAATAATAGACACGGGCAAGCTCGTAATTGTATGTAGCATTACCTTGTGCTGCGCGGGCTTTCAGGAATACTTTTTCGGCGAAATCGTATTCCCGGCGGCTTAAAAACTGGTTGGCCAGGCTGGGAAATTCCACCGGGTTCGAGACCGATTCGAGGGCTTTTGCATAGAGTTTATCGGCCTCGTCAACCTGTCCCATCGTTTTTTTCAGGAATCCCCACTGAACATACCAATACGCATCCGACGAGTTTCCGCGAAGACCTTTTCGTATCGCTTTTTCGGCCTTCTCGTATTCGTGAATTCCCAGTAAGCAATCGAAATACATGTTGAAATGGCCTTCGGCCTTTGTACCGGCATACAATTCTTCGTATAATTCGGCAGCTTTGCCAAATTCTTTATTTTGATAATACTGGCTTGCCAATATTGCTTTATTCTGAAGGTCTTTATTTTGTCCGAACAAGATAACGGGCGCCAGTAACAAAAGAATGCCAAGCAAAATCTTCATGAACTCATTGTGTTGATTCAGTTACAAAAATAGCAAAGCAATCCGTTTCACGCAGGTTAAATCCATCGCAGATTGGTCCGATTTACTCCGATTAAGAATTTTAACAGGTTTTCAATTTGTGTTTATTGGTATAATTGGCGGTAAAAACTGTTATTCGGTTTAATTTTGAGGCAAAATTTCAAGAAATGACTTCGGAAACAAAAGGAAGAGAACGGCTACCTCGCTGGATGAAAATGCAATTGCCCAAGGGCGAAAGCTATTCGAAAGTGAAGAACCTGGTAATGGCGAATAAACTGCATACCATTTGCACCAGCGGAAACTGCCCCAATATTGGAGAATGCTGGAACAGGGGAACGGCTACGTTTATGATTTTGGGCGATATTTGTACCCGTAACTGCCGGTTTTGTGGAGTAACAACCGGTAAACCGTTGCCTCCCGACCTGGAAGAACCGCGCCGGATTGCCGAATCGGTAAAGATTATGCAGCTGAAACATGCTGTAATTACTTCGGTTGACCGCGACGATTTGCCCGATTTGGGCGCGGGTATGTGGGCCGAAACCATCAGCCAAGTCAAAAAGCTTAATCCTGAAACGAAGATCGAGGTGCTGATACCCGATTTCCAAGGGAAAACAGAGCTGATACAGCAGGTTATCGACGCTGCTCCTGAAGTAATTTCGCACAACATGGAAACCGTGGAGCGACTGACACCGCAAATCAGGAGTGCCGCAAAATACCAAAACAGTTTATCGGTACTGAAAGTCATTGCCGATTCAGGACTTGTTTCAAAATCGGGAATTATGCTGGGTTTGGGCGAAACAGAAGCCGAAGTTTTACACGTGATGGATGATCTTCGTTCGGTTGGTTGTAAGGTTATGACCATTGGTCAATACCTGGCGCCAACGCTTAGTCACATTCAGGTGAAAGAATATATTACACCCGGGCAATTCGACCGTTACCGAACAATTGGGCTCGAAAAGGGTTTTTCTTTTGTCGAAAGCAGTCCGTTGGTGCGCTCGTCGTACCGGGCTGAATTACACGCAGGAGCCCAATAGTGAATTTACGATTTACCATTCATTGAGGAAACCTTTGTTTTAAATCCTTTTACGATTTCAAGATGGCAGAATTCAATTACGAAGATTTAGGTTTAAAAGATTATAAAGAATGCTGGGATTACCAGGAAACAATCCACCAGCAAATTGTTGACGACAAGCTTAGTCATAAAGTACCAAGCCAGCTAAGCCGCTTTCTGTTGGTTGAACACCCACATGTTTATACCCTGGGGCGAAGCGGCGACGAACACAACCTGCTAATCAACGGCGATTTCCTGAAAAAAATTAACGCCGTATATTACAAAATAAATCGTGGCGGCGATATTACCTATCATGGACCCGGACAATTGGTTGGCTACCCCATTGTTGATTTGGAGTACTATAAAATTGGGGTAAAAGACTATATTTTTAACATGGAGCAGGCAATTATTCGAACGATTGCTGAATATGGACTTGGAGGGGCGTTGAAGGATGGTGCGACGGGTGTGTGGCTCGATTCGGACGACCCGGCCAAAGCCAGAAAAATTTGCGCCATTGGAGTGCGTGTGAGCCGTGGAGTTACGATGCACGGTTTTGCATTGAATGTGAATACCGATATGCGCTATTTCAATTATATCAACCCTTGCGGCTTTGTTACCTACGGAGTTAGCTCGCTTGAACGCGAATTGAATCGCAAAATCGATATGCAGGAAGTAAAGGAAATTGTGAAGACGAAATTCAATGAACTCTATTGAACGATTTGAGGATTTGAAGATGACATTTTTACATCTCCAAATCTTCAAATTTTCTCATCTCCTAATTTCCCAATTTATACATCAGTCGTTTTAATTCAATCTCGGCAATTTTTGCGGCATAGCTCAGGTTGATAAATTGATATCCGGTGTTCTCGTATGACGCCTGGGCTGCTTTTACGTCAAGAATGGTAGCCTGGTTTACCTGGAAGCGCTGCAACACCACATTGATTAGTTTCCCGGATAGTTCGATGGTGTTTTTCTGAGCGTCCAGCTGTTGGATGGCCGAACTGTATGATTGATGCGTCTTTATTGCTCCTGAAGTGAGTGTATTCATCAAGCTTTCTTTTTGCAGGTTTGCATTTTCAATGTTGAACCGGGCGGCATCTCGTTGCGCTTTGTATGCGCCTCCGTTGAAAACAGGAACTGCCAACGTTACGCCGACATTTGGCCCGTAACTTTCGTTCAGCAAAATATTTCCCGCCGAGTTTTTTGTCCGGCTCAGGCTGTATCCTCCGGTCAAGCGAAGCGTAGGATAACGCAGGGCCGAAACTTCTTTCAATGCCTGTTCGTTAATTTTCACTTGTTCTTCGGTTGCCAAATACTGCGGATTACGGTTTAGGTAACCTGTAACATCGCCCAGTTGAATCGAATTATCGACCGCAATACTATCCTTTACAGTAAAAGGATAGTAGGTATTCTGACTCATTAATTGCAAAAGATCAGTTTTCACTTGTTCAACCACAGCTTGTTGTGTGCGGAGGTTTTGTTGGGCCGTATTTACATCAATTTGAGCCTGAAGAAAATCGGCATCGTTGGCCATTCCAACGTTTTTCTTTTCGGTAATAATATCCAGTTTTTTCTGAGAAACATCAAGCGAATTTTGCATGATTTTTAAATACTCCTGCTGCCTCACGATGTCGTAATATTTAGCCATGACAGTAGCAATACTGTTCTGAATCTGATTGTTTAGCTGCAACTCGCTTTGTTGTTGTAAACTGTTCAATCGCCTTTTGGTTGCCCACACTTTGAAGCCATTAAATAAAGTCATACTCGCAGTTGCATTCGAACTAAGAGAACTTGCAGTTGACTGCGGTTTATTGATTTTGACACCCGTGTAGAGTTCCTGGTTAACATTAACATATGACTGGTTGTCGCTCATATTCACATTCAGGGAAGGCAATCCGCCTGCAACTCCGAGTTTGTTATTGGTTTTACTTATTTCCAGGTTGTTTGATGCAATCTGAATATCGAAGTTGTTTTTGAGTGTCGTATCAATCGCGCTTTTCAGCGTTACAACGGGCTGAGCCATTGCAATAAAAGGAAGAAAAAGCGCTGCGTATAGAATTAATCTCTTCATGGTAAATCATTTAAACTGATTGTCAATTTCTTCCTGGCTTAGATGTTTTCCCGAAATGAATGTGTAAATAGCCGGAATAACAAACAAGGTGAGAATCAGGGAGAAAACAATTCCGCCAACGATAACAATACCCAGCGGAATACGGCTGGTTGCTGCTGCTCCAAGGCTAAGTGCAATTGGCAAAGCGCCAAGCGAGGTTGCCAGGCTGGTCATCAAAATAGGGCGCAAACGTTGGGTTGCTGCATCAATAACCGCCTGATATTTATCCAGGCCGTGCCCGCGTTTCTGATTGGCAAATTCTACAATCAGGATACCATTTTTGGTTACCAAACCAATCAGTGTGATCATCCCGATTTCGGAGAAAATATTGAGTGTATGCCCAAAAATCCATAAGCTGAGAACAGCCCCGGCTATTGCCAATGGCACGGTAATCATGATAATAAACGGGTCTTTGAAGCTTTCGAACTGGGCTGCCAATACCAGGTAGATGAGCAGCAAGGCCAGCATAAATGCAAAGGCTGTGTTCGACGAGCTTTCGGCATAGTCGCGCGAAGGGCCGCTCAGCGAAGTCTGGTAACTTTCGTCCAGAAGTTTATCTGCAATACCTTGCATAACTTTTACCCCGTCGCCAATGGTATGTCCCTCAGACAGCGATGCTTGTATGGTAGCCGACTTATAGCGGTTGAAGTGGTAGATTGTTGGTGGGTTAGCATTGTCAGTAATGTCCAAAACTTCCGACAGCGCCACATTATTTCCCTGGCTATTGCGCACATAAAGCTTCGTAATATCAACAGGTTCCTGGCGGTCTTTTAAACCAACCTGGCTGATAACCTGGTATTGACGGCCATTCATGATAAAGTAAGCGAGCCTTCGACCGGAGAATGCACTTTGAATGACGTTGGCAATATCTGAAACAGTTAACCCTAATTCCCTGGCTTTTATACGGTTGATGATAATGTCAACTTCAGGCTTATTAAATTTCAGGTTAACATCCACATTCTGAAATGTTTTATCGTTTCGGGCTTCATCCAGGAATTTGGGTATTACTTCTTTTATTTTTTCAAAATCCTGGTTTTGAATTACAAACTGAACCGGTAACGAGCCTCTGGAGCCTAACCCTACCGAGATTGTTTGCTCCTCAACCGGGAAAATCCGAAGGTTGTTGTACCGAACAACTTTTTTTGCCAAGTCGCGGGCAATATCGCTTTGCGAACGGTTTCGTTCTTCGGTAGGAATCAGTCCGATGCGGGCAGTGCCCGAGTTGAGTCCACCACCGCCACCAAAGCCAGGTAATGCCATAAACGAGAACCCTGCCTCAGGAATTGAGTCGATCAGAAAATTTGTAAAATCGGCTCCGGCCCTGGTCATATAGCCATAGCTGGCCCCTTCAGGTCCCGTTATCTGAAAGCGGATACTGCCTTTATCTTCGATTGGCGCAAGTTCGCTTTGCAGTCGCGTTCCGATAAAGAAAATAATAAACAAACAGGCAATTACAATGACCCACGCCATCCAGCGCACATGAACAAATTGACTAAGTAATTTTTTATAGCCGTTTTCCATTCCGCTAAAGAATGGTTCGGTTGCTGTGTAAAAACGGCCATGCTGGGCATTGGTTTTGTTCAAATAAACGTTCAGTACCGGAGTAATTGTTAGAGAAACAAATGCCGAAATTAAAACCGCGCTCCCAACCACAACGGCAAATTCGCGGAACAAACTGCCCACGAAACCCGTCAGGAAAAGTACGGGTAAAAATACGATTGCCAGGGTGAGCGAAGTTGAAATTACCGCGAAGAAAATTTCCTTACTTCCTTCCAGTGCCGCTTTTCGAATGGGCATTCCTCCTTCAAACTTTCGGAAAATATTTTCGGTAACCACAATACCGTCGTCAACCACCAAGCCTGTTGCCAAAATAATACCCAGCAACGAAAGTATATTGATCGAAAATCCGGCCAGGTACATCACGAAAAATGTGGCAATCAGCGAAATCGGGATGTCGATTAACGGACGGATGGCAATCAGCCAGTTGCGGAAGAAAAAGAAAATAACCAGGATAACCAGGAGGAATGCGATCAAAAGAGTCTCTTTTACTTCGCTGAGCGAACGGCGGACATTTCGGGTATTGTCGATTAATACAGTAAACTGAATATCACTTTTTTGCGACTTTTTAATTTCTTCTAAACGGCGGTTAAATTCGTCGGAAATATTCACGTAGTTGGCTCCCGGTTGTGGTGTAATGGAAATACCAACTCCGCTTACGCCATTCAGGAGCCAGCTTCGTTCGTAATTTTCGGGGCCAAGTTCAACTTTGGCAATGTCGCCCAGCCTAATTATTCCATTGTCATCTTCCCTGATAATCAGGTCGGCAAAATCTTTTTCAGTGACCAAACGCCCCATCGCCCTGATGGTGAGCTCTGTTTTGTCGCCATAAATTTTTCCTGAAGGAACTTCGACATTTTCCTTGTTCAAAACGGTTGTTATGTCGTTAAAAGCAATGTTGTAGGCATTAAGCTTGTCGGGGTCGATCCAAATGCGCATGGCCGGGCGTTTCTGCCCGATAATATTAACTGAGCTTACCTCGGGTATGGTTTGAAATTTATTTTGAAGCACGTTTTCGGCATAATCGCTCAATTCCAGCAAACCTTTGCTTGGGCTTTGAATAGCCATCATGATAATGAAGTCGCTGTTGGCATCGGCCTTGGTAACTACCGGCAGAGCATCAATGTCCTGGGGAAGGTTTCGTGACGCCTGGCTTACTTTATCGCGAACGTCGTTGGCGGCAGCTTCAAGGTTGCTTCCCAGGGTAAATTCAACAGAAATATTGCTGCTTCCTACCGAGCTCGATGAGGTAATTGTACGGATGCCGGGAATGCCATTGATCGATTTTTCGAGAGGCTCGGTAATTTGGCTCTCAATAACATCGGCGTTTGCACCTGCATACGATGTGCTTACGGTGATCAAAGGCGGGTCGATGGCCGGGTATTCGCGCACGCCCAGAAAGCTAAACCCAATAACCCCGAAAAGGATCAGGAATAAGCTCATTACTGTTGCCAGTACCGGTCGTTTTAATGAAAGTTCAGATATATTCACGGGTAAAATTCATTTGAGTTCGACAGAATAGCAACTTTTATAATTCGTTTAGCTTTTTAGCTTTTTTTACTTTTATTGCAGCGTTGGGGCGCACCGAAAGCATTCCGCTTACAATCACGCTATCGCCGGGATTAATGCCGCTGGTGATTTCGACGAACTTACTGTCGCGGCTACCTGTTTCAACATTGGTGAAAACAGCTTTACCTTTGCGTGCCACAACAAGCTGGCTCGACAAAGCGTCGGGTATAATTGCATTACTTGGAACCTGAATGCCTTCGCGGTTTTGATCGATCATTACTTTAACAAATGCACCGGGAGAAACAAGGCCATTATCGAGTAATGCTCTTGCTTTCAGGTTTCTGGTTGAAGAATTAATTTGTGGTTCGATAGCGCTTATTGTTGCTTCGAGCATTTCTTTACTATCGTTTGTTTGTACCTTTACTTTATCCCCTTTTTTGATTAATCCAACGTAAGTTTCAGGAATGGTAAAGTCAATCTTTACTTTTTCGGTTTGTTGCAACGTGCCAATTAAAGTGCTTGGTGTAACATAAGCTCCCTGGCTCACCTGGCGCAAACCAAGCTGCCCCGAAAATGGCGCTTTAATTACAGTTTTATCAATAAGCGCTACCGTTACTTTGATGTTTGCCTGGATTGTATTGAGCTGATTGACTGCGGCGTCGTAATCGGCCTGGTTTACTCCGTTTACCTTAAGCAGGTTGGCCAGTCGGGTCTCGGTTTTTTGCGCCAGATCGAGCTGCGATTTTTGTTGCTCCAGTTGAGCCTGAAGTTCGGCATCGTTAACCCGGGCCAAAATGGTTCCCTGCGCTACTTTGGCGCCATCAGGAATATTGAGGTAAATAAGCCGTCCGCTGGTTTCGGGCCTTAATTCTACCATTTCGTTTGAAAGAACTGTGCCGTTCACTTCTACACTGTTGGTTACATTTCCGATGCTTGCAACCAGCACATCAACCATTACAGCTGTTCGTTCCTTTTGCGGAAGAGCCTTATTCTTTGATTTGCAGGAGAATAATAAAGGAATAGCCAAAAGTATGGCTATCAGTTTGGTGTAATTCATGCGCATATTATTAGGGTGCATAGTTGGTTTTAGTACTACAAATGTAAATGAATTGATGAATTTAATTCAATTGAATATATATTGACTTTAAAATATTTCATAGGTTTAATGGCTGCCAAAAACTTAAATAAAAAAAGTATTTTTTACATTTATCCAATTCCTTTTTCCCAGTCGAGCAATCGCTGTTCTCCTTCGAGTTTTATAATTTCGCCCACATCCTGCGTAACTTCAATAACTCCTTTATATGCGCCATATTCGTCACGAACGGCAAAATATTGGATCAGAATGAATTCACCTTTCATTTGTATCCAGAAACTGGCTTTGCTTTTTTCACCTTTCCTGAACGCTTCAACAATTTGCTCCACAACATGTACACTTTCGTGCGGATGACAATTTTTTACGTCGCGCCCAATAATGGAATTGGTTCGGCGGAAAATCCGTTTCTCAGGAGTGGAGAAGAACTTCACTTTATTGTTTTCGTCAACATAAGTGATGTCAACGGGCAGGTGGTTGAAGATAAGCCTGATTTGCTCCGGCGACAGGTTTCCTGTTTTTAAATCAACAACATCCGAATTCTGTTCAGGCGCGGTCATAGTTTTTCCTTCCGAAAATTCGGGCTGAACGAATGGAAACCCAATTTCGATGCTTTCAGGAATGAGCTGATTTAATTCGGCTTCTGGAATTACGGACGAAACAACCGGGAGCAAAATACGTTCTTCGCGAAATTTGATTGCATAAATATTGAAGAAAATATCTCCTGAAAGCCGGTTGAACCGGGCAAAATCGAGAACCTGATTGTCGAGCATCTGGATTATTTCTTTCAGGTTTCGGCGAATGTCATCGTGAAACGACCACATTACCTGCAAACAACGGTAATCGGGCAGGTACTTCTCAACGAGTGGAAAAAACACGTTTTCTTTGATTTGGTAATGCTGATCAATTTTCGACAAATCTTCAAAGCTTTCTTTCAGCTTTACCCTAACCTGGAAATTTTCTTCATTTTGATTTAACTCTTTCAGCAACGGACGAATGGCCTTGAGCCGAGCGTCGGCCTGTTCGTTGTTTCGGATCAGCCAATCGAAGAAACTGCCCGAAGCTGGCGCCTGATATGGATATTCGCGCAATGTTTTGTTTAGTAAATTGAGAGCCTTGTTGATGCCTTTTTTCAAACCGGGCATGGCAATTTGCAGCTTCACAAGCTCGTCAACCACGGCAATTACATCGCCGGGCTCGGCGCTATCAATTACATGCTGATAATCTGCAACCTGATTGGCGTTTAACTCCTCGCGAATAACCAGAAGGAATAAATCAACCAGTTTCTTAACCCGATGCTGTTTATGGAGCGTAAATTCTGACATATCAAATGTATTTTGGTTGAAACAAAGTAATAAAAAAGGAGTCTCAAATTCGGTAAATTAATTACCTTTCTCCTGATTTTTAAGTTTGTAACGCAACCTTCTCACCTAAATTAATGTCATAGAGAAAAAAGACTATGAAATCATACCTGTTATTTTTCGCAATGGGCTTATTTATATTCTGTGGCTGCGAGCACGATGAACCTGTAGTTTCTGGCGCCGGGGTGTCAATGACTGTTGGTGATAAAGTTGTGTTAACATCAAAAGATATAGATTACTATGATCTTTCATCGCATTTTATTTATTTGAAGAAAGCCAACTCATTCCTTACCGATGATAAATTTGTTCGCGATAGTTTTGAGGTTTACGCTAACGGAGAGAAGATATACAAAGGAGAATTTCGTTCGTGGGCAATGTCGTCAATGCCATTCGGACCCGCTATTTATACACCCTCACTATTTCACGGCGATTATGTGATTCCAATTGTTTTTGGCAGTTATACTGATCAGAACGGGAAGAAAGTACCTGCGGTTGATCCTCGCAGTGATGAACGCATTATTAGTGCATTAAAATCATGGAATCAGTTGCATGTAGGTCTGAAATGTGAAATTAAATCGGTCGGGATTAATGCTGGCGGAAAGGTTTCGCTGATACTCGAACTGACCAACAATGATTCATTCAATTATTACTACCTCGATCCTGAAAAGATGGGACTTGGATTGTTTCATTATTTCACTAATGGGCTATCGCTTTGGAGTCCAACGCTAAAAAAATCGTTCGACAATCATGTTCAGCATATTCAGCCGCAAAGTTGGGACTCCTGGAACATCAGCTGGATGTCAGTGATTCATAGCAACGAACGAAAGACTATCTCGATTAATTATACAAATTTTGACCCGCTATCTGCTGGCCATTACAAATTGTATTTTCAATTTCCAGGGCTTCAGCAGGTCGAGAAAGACGATTTGGTGCAACGCAACGGGCGTATTTGGTTAGGCACTCTCGATCTTTCGCAAGACTTCGAAATAAGGTAGTTTTCGGTACAGCGCTCTTAAAATCTAATCATTTAATTCCCCTTTCCGGCTTTTATCTCCAGAAAAGGTTTGTTACCTTGCGCTTCGTTTTGTTGAACTCATAATTTATAATTTTCAATGATTGACATTGACGAACTTGACGACAAATTTAGCATTGAAGGCGAAGTAGGATTTGCCGAGCTGGAAGAAGATTTGGTTTTTATAATGGTTTCGAATAAACATGCCGATGCCGAAATTTGCCTGTATGGTGCGCATGTAACCAGTTTCAAGCCGCGCGGTAATATGGATTTGCTTTGGATGAGCCCCGAAAGTAGTTTTGAGGTTGGCAAGCCCATCCGTGGTGGTATTCCGGTGTGTTTCCCGTGGTTTGGGCCACACAAAACCGATTCGGAGAAACCTCAGCACGGTTTTGCCCGCCTGATGTATTGGGATGTAATTTCGACCGGAACAAATAGCGCTGCTGAAACCATTGTAAAACTTGGATTGAAGTCTTCGGAAGAAACAAAAGCCTATTGGCCGCACGATTTTAAGGCCGCACTTACCATTGTTGTGGGTAAAAAACTTACCGAAACGCTAAAGGTTACCAACACTTCAGGCGAACCGATTACCTACACCTGCGCCTTGCATACCTATTACAATTTGTCGGCCCTCGAAAGTATCGCGATTGAAGGGCTGAAAGGTTTGACTTATTACAACCAGCTGACCGGCGAAAATGGTGTTCAGGAAGAAGATAAACTGGAAATTGCGGATGCTTTAACGCGCCATTACCTAAATACAGAGAGTCCGGTAATTATTGACGACAGCGCTTTCCGCCGCCGGATTAAAGTGGACAAGGCCGGAAGCAAAGTTACCACCGTTTGGAACCCAGGTGCTGAAACCTGCGCCAACATTGGCGATTTGCCCGACGATGGTTACGAAACGTTTGTATGCGTTGAAGCGACCAATGCCTTCGATTACCCGATAAACCTGAATCCGGGAGAATCGTTTGAAACATCAGCCATTATTGGCATTGACGACACTCCGGTATTTTAATTCTGAAAAAATTTAAACACAAAGGCACGAAGACGCAAAGGAATAACTAAATCTCTGTGTCTTTGCGCCTTTGAGGCAACTAAATCTTCGCCATGAAAAAGACCAATGCTGCCCGCCTGCTTGATGCCAAAGGAATTTCGTATGATTTGACCGAATACGAAGTGGATGAAAACGATTTGAGCGCTATTACTTTAGCCAAGAAAATAGGTCAGGATGTGGAACAGATATTTAAAACTCTGGTTCTGCGGGGCGATAAAACAGGAATTTTTGTTTGCGTGGTTCCCGGAAATGCCGAAGTCGATTTAAAGAAGGCCGCCAAAGCTTCAGGAAACAAGAATTGCGCAATGGTTCATCAAAAAGAACTGCTGGGACTCACCGGCTACATTCGGGGCGGCTGCTCACCGCTGGGCATGAAAAAACCTTATCCCATTTATATTCACGAAACCTGCCAGTTGTTTGATCAAATTTATATAAGTGCCGGCCAACGTGGCTTACAGCTTAAACTCAATCCTGAAGATTTGATAAAAATGGTTGACGCTGAGGTCTGCGATGTGGCAGAATAGCAGTTCCAAGTTCCAGGTTTCAAGTTCCAGACTCTCGTCTCCGTTTTCCTGCTTCCCTTTTTACATTTCATCCTTCTTTTCCGACAGTTCAGCAACTGATTTTTTCGGCTTCGGGTGCTTTGTTTCAACTTTGATGCATGAAACAACAGAAACTCAAAGCCGTGAAGAAAACAATTACAACAGTTATCGCTTTTATGATTTGCCTGGGTGGTTTTGCGCAAACCGTCATCATGGGAAAAGTCTCCGAAGAAAAGGGAGAGCCACTTCCGGGCGCCAGCATTTTCCTGAAAGGCACTTATGACGGAACAACCAGTAACGAAAATGGAGAATTTAAATTCAGGAGCAGCAAAACCGGTCAGCAGGTGCTGGCAATCGAATTTATGGGTTATGTTCCTTTTGCCCGAAGTATAGAAGCAAAAGGCGATACAATCCGGGTAAATGTGAGCCTGAAAGAAGCCTTCAACCAGCTAAATGCGGTAACAATTACTGCCGGAACATTTGAAGCTGGCGACAAAAAGCGGGCAGTAACAATTACCCCGCTTGATATGATGACAACTGCCGGGGCTGCCGGTGATGTTTATGGCGCATTGCAGTCGCTTCCGGGAACAACCACCAATGGCGAATCGGGACGACTGTTCGTAAAAGGTGGCGACAGCGATGAGTCGCAAACCTACATCGATGGGGCGCTGGTGCCGGTTCCGTACAATTCGTCGGCACCTAACATGTCAACCCGTGGGCGCTTTAACCCGTTCATGTTTAAAGGGACAATGTTCAGCACCGGTGGCTATTCGGCTGAATATGGTCAGGCATTATCGTCGGTTTTGTTGCTCAATACCAACGATATGCCCGAAGAAGATCAGTTGGATTTGTCGTTCCTGATGGTTGGCGTTGAAGTGGCCGGAACCAAAAAGTGGAATTCAGGAGCAGTTACCGGAACGCTTGGATACAACAACCTGAAGCCGTACATGAGCCTGGTTCCTCAAAATTTTCATTGGGCCGACGAACCCGAATCGACCAGCGGGGCGCTCAGCTTCAGGCAAATGACCAGTAAAACCGGAATGCTGAAAGTTTATTCGAGTTTTGATAATGGCGGGTTTACCGTTGGACAAAAAAATATGGATGCCGGAGGGCAGTTAACCGACTATAAACTGAATAACGACAACACGTTTGTAAACGCTTCGTGGAACGACAAACTTGGCGAAAAATGGGCAATCAGCACAGCGGCATCGTTCACGGGTAACAGCGACGAGATTTATTACAATCAGACCAATGTGGTAAAAAAGATCCAGGGTACTTACCTAAAAACGAACCTGTCATATCCGTTCTCCGAAAGATTTATCCTGAAATTTGGAGGTGAGTTATTCTCAAAAAAATACACGCAAAATGCTATAATTGGATCTGAAAATCATAATAATAGTTTTCGGAATAACAATTTTGGCGGGTTTACTGAAGCCCAGGTTTACACGTCGTCAAAATTCGTGTCGCGGATTGGCGGGCGGGTCGAATACTCCGATTACCTGAAGCGTTTCAGATTTGCGCCCCGTTTGTCAACGGCCTACAAAATCAGCGAAAAAAGCCAGCTTTCTGCCGCTTACGGCTGGTTCTTCCAAAATCCGGTTGACGATTATTTGCTATATACCAACCAGGTTGAGCCTGAGCGTGCTGATCACTACACGTTTGGTATTCAGTCGTCGGCCAACGACCGCACCCTGAAAGCCGAGTTATACTACAAAAACTACCGCAATTTGGTGAAGCAAACCAGCGATGTGTTTTATCTACCAACCAGTTACAATAATGCCGGAAGTGGCTATGCGCGTGGACTCGACCTTTTCTGGCGCGACAAGAAATCGATAAAAGGCGGAGATTACTGGATATCGTATTCGTTTGTTGATACCAAACGCGATTACCGGAATTATCCGCATAAAGCAGTTCCTTCGTTCGCCAGCAAGCACAACATATCAGTGGTTTACAAACACTGGTTTGGCGGGCTGAGATCGTTGGCTGGCTTAAACTTCAAATATTCGTCGCCACGTGTTTACAACAATCCAAATTCATCGGTTTTCAACGGCGAGAAAATGCTGGCCTATAAAAGTATCGACCTTAGCTGGAGTTTTCTGTATCGGCCCAACATTATTTGCTATGCTGCCGTAAATAACATTGCAGGTTTTAAAAACGAGTTTGGCCGCACATACGCCAGCACTCCCAATGTTTCAGGCAATTACCCGAGTGCCGCTATAGAGCCAAGTTCTACGCGCTTTTTTGTAGTTGGAGTTTTCATCACTTTAACGAAAAAAGGAAGCGCTAACCAGTTGGACAAGATAAATTAAAAGTGTTCAGTGAGCAGTCACAGTAGGCAATGTTTCGAGTTTGTATTAACACGTAACTCGCAACAATTCTGAAAAAAGTTAAACCATTAAAATAAAACATCATGAAAAAGATCATCTTATCAATCGCAGTCGTGTTATTCAGTTTAGTTTCAATGGCTCAAAAAGCCGAGTATTACAAGGCTATGGGCGAAACACTTCCTCAGTATGCCAATTGTAAAAATGTAGCCGATTTTCAGGCTTTGGGAAACAAGTTTGAGCAGATCGCGAATGTTGAAAAATCGGAATGGTTACCGCTTTATTATCACGCACATTGCTATATCCTGATGAGTTTTATTGAACAGGATGCCGCCAAGAAAGACAGTTACCTGGATGTAGCCGAAAAATCGGTTAAGAAACTGGTAGAAATGGTTCCTACAGAATCCGAAGTTTTTGTACTCCAGGCTTTTCTCTATACAGGCCGATTAGTTGTTAACCCGGTGGAGCGGGGCCAGCAATACAGCGGGCTTTCAGGACAAGCTATTGGAAAAGCGTTGGCCTTGGATCCAACCAATCCGCGCGCTAAAATGATGAAAATACAAATGGATATGGGAACTGCCCGTTTTTTCGGTACCGATCCTAATTCATTCTGTCCCCAGGCTAAAGAGTTGCTGGCCAAGTGGGATGAGTTCAAACCAAAATCACCACTTCACCCAAACTGGGGAAAAGATCAGGTAGCTGGTATTGTGAAAGGATGCGAATAAAAAGTTATGCCTTTTTCGGTCTGGTTGGCAAGGGAATAAATTTTCTGCGCAGCGGATTTATTTTTCTGCGCAGGAAATTGTGATCGGATGCGCATCGGATTGGCCACCGATGCGCACCCGTTTGAATTTACCCCGAACGAGGTTTTTCCGCTCCTCTTCCTTATCTTTACACATCCGATGGAAGGAAAAGGTTTTTCGGCTTTTCGACCCCATCACCGAAGGGCGAACACTAAAAAATTCCCGCTCTATGCCGGGCAGCACGCTTTCCCTTCGGTGATTCGGGATAAAAAAGTTGATTTTTCAAATGTGCTAAAGTGTAGTTCAATGGCGTTAAGTTTTTAAATCATCACGGGGTAAGGCGGAGTAAATTACTGGAAATCATCCTGCTTCGCTTTTCTCCGTCACGGTTTCAACAATTTGTTTTTTTTACCAAACAACATGGTTTCATCATCTATAATTATAAGCTAATGGTTCAGGAAAAATCAAAATCGTTTGCCCGTAAACTGGCCGCTTTTGTGTTTGGAAGCGCTGTTTTAAGTTTTCTGATTCTTGTACTTTTTATTCGAGGCGCTTTTACCGATATTCAGCATTTTTTATCAAGTTTTTCCTGGGCGTTCAGCATTAGTTTTACACAGTGGGCGGGATTAGATTTAATTTACAAGGCTATTGATAAACAAATTTCGTGGATCGAAACCCCCGTGAAAAAAGTAGCCGTCCAAATTTCTACATTTATTGTTTATTCGGCAAGCGCTTACGTGGTTGTGCAATTAACCAACTATTACGTGTGGATGGATATGCTGCCGCAGAAATCATGGGATCGGGTGGTTCAGTCATTGCCTTCAACATTGATTATCTCGCTTTTTATTTCGCTTATTTTTACTGCCATCGGTTTTTTTAAAGCCTGGAAGAAATCGTTTATTCGGGCCGAGCAACTAAAAGTGGAAATGATGGCTTATAAGTACGAATCGTTACGGAACCAGATTAACCCGCATTTCCTGTTTAATTCGTTAAACGTGCTGAGCGACCTGGTTTACGACGACCAAAAGCTGGCCGTGAAGTTTATCCGGCAAATGAGCGACTTGTTCCGATATGTGCTCGACAGTCGCGATAAAGAGCTTGTTCCGCTATTGGAAGAAGTTAATTTTATGCAGTCGTATATTTTCTTACTGAAAACCCGGTTCGAAGACAAATTGCAGATTGAAGTTGATGTGAAAACCTCGCCCGACGACTATATTGTGCCGATGACTCTGCAACTTTTAGTCGAAAATGCGGTTAAGCACAACGAAGTGTCTGAAGCATTTCCGTTGAAAGTTAAAATATACAAAAAGGGCGAGTTCATTGAAGTTGAAAATAACCTGCAACTGAAGAAGACAGGAGAAGATTCGAAGAAAACGGGTTTGAGGAACATTACCCAACAGTTTTCTTTTTTTTCGGATAAACCCATCACGATCATCAGTTCCGACAGTCGTTACGTGGTTCGTGTACCTGTATTAAAAGCGCTAAAGAAATGAATATCCTGATTTTTGAAGATGAAACACGAGCTGCCAATCACCTCGAACGGGTATTGCTTAAAGTTGCTCCTGAAATTAAAGTTATAGCACGAATTGAATCGGTACGCGATGGAATCCGGTTTTTGCAAACCAATACCGAACCCGATCTTATCTTTTCGGATATTCAGTTGGCCGACGGACTCAGCTTTGAAATATATAAACAGGTCTCGGTACGATGCCCGATCATTTTCACCACAGCCTACGACCATTACGCCATCGAAGCTTTTCAGACGAACGGAATCGATTATTTGCTGAAACCTGTTGAGGAAGAGCGTTTGCTGAAAGCTATTGAGAAAGCGAGGCTTTTTTCGCCCGGAATTGTGCTCGAAAAACTGTTGGCTATCAACCGTCCGGCAGAAGAAAAGATCTATAAGTCGCGTTTTATGGTAAAAGTGGGCGATAAGATTAAGAGCGTTCCGGTGGAGGAAATCCTGGCATTTTACAGTCAGGAGAAAGCTACATTTGTTCGCACAACCGATGCCCACACGTATTGCATTGACTATGCGCTCGACCAATTGGAGCCTATGCTCGACCCTGAAAAGTACTTTCGTATCAACCGCAAATACATTGTTGCCATTGGCGCCTGCACCAATATTTTGGCGTGGACCAACTCACGCCTCCGCCTGAAAATTGACGGCATCGACGACCCCGACATTATTGTGGCTCGTGAACGGGTTCAGGAGTTTAAAATGTGGTTGGATAAGTAAAGTTCCAAGTTTCAGGTTTCAAGTTCCAAGTTGGCGATTTGAGATGTGGATAGGCTTTATAAGGGCTGATTCCAGTTTTTCAAATATCTTTCCCTCGCTTTCTTTTGCCCTGAAGGGGCTTAATATCAATAGCCCGGGGTGAAACCCCGGGTTGGAATGCACCAACAAAACCGTCCGCGAGGAAATTTAGTTTAAGGTGTTGTTGATTTTTCGGACGGAGTGGTATTTGCCAAAAAAAATTCCATCCCTCTTTCGAAGAATGAAATATTATCTTTTAATTAGTTGTATGGTTATGGATTGAGTTGGTAATCCCGAATAAGAAGACTTGCTGATAGGTTAAGCCGAACTGCCAGGTTGCGTATCATTTCAATAGTGAGTTTCCTTTTTTTATTCAGAATCTCTGAAACCCGGCTTTTGCCTCCAATTTCGGGAATCAGATCAGCTTGCTTCAATTGCATTTCTTCCATCCGGATTTTTATTGCTTCAATTGGGTCAGGAGCATCAATTGGGTAATTTTGCTTTTCGTATTCGTCAACAAGCAAAGCTAATACATCGGCTTCATCGCTTTCCGGCGTTCCTATTGGCGCATCAAAAATTGTGTCGAGCCGGTTAAGTGCCGATTGGTAATCTTCTTCTGTTTTGATCAATTTTATATTCATGGTTACCAGTTTCTAAATTGTATTGGCGTCAACTTTATCGTATTCGGCGTGAGTTCCAACAAACCGGATAAAAATCCATTGCTTCTGAAAATTGAATTTTGCAATTAGCCGGTGAGCATTTCCCTTGATGTTGAAGACGATCCGGTTATCTTTTAATATACTCGCGCTCGCATAAGTTTTAATCACATCATTGGGCGTTTTCCAATCAGACGACATTGCCGTATCATACCACGTTTTAAGGTACTGCTCGGTTTCAGGATGTTTTTCCCAATAACTTCTCAATGTACTCTTTGCAATAATTCTTTCCATACGAATGAATCTACATGCAAAAATAATAAAAGTTCCCATATTGAGAACTTTTGTATCTTATTTATTGTTTGTAAACAAAAAATTCCATCCTTCTTTCGAAGAATGGAATCTTGTTGTGAGTTGCTCTGCTCGTGGCTTTCCCCCTATGGGGGAACAGGAAGGGGGCTATTCAGCAAAATACTTATAGAACAACGGAATGGTGCGAATGCCGTTGTAGAATTGTTCCAGCGCGTAATTTTCGTTGGGCGAATGAATGGCATCCGAGTCGAGCCCAAAACCCATCAGGATGGATTTAATGCCCAGCACTTGTTCGAAGGTGGAGATGATTGGAATACTGCCACCGCTGCGCACCGGTATCGGGCGTTTGCCATACACATCAACATAAGCTTTTTCGGCAGCCTGGTAGGCCGGAACGTCAATCGGGCATCCATAAGCCTGTCCGCCATGCAGCGAAGTAACTTCAACCTTCACCGTTTTTGGCGCAATACTTTCGAAGTGTTCTTTAAACAGAACTGCAATTTTTTCGTGATCCTGGTTGGGGATAAGTCGGCACGAGATTTTGGCAAATGCTTTCGACGGGAGCACGGTTTTAGCGCCTTCGCCGGTATAGCCGCCCCAAATTCCGCATACATCAAATGTTGGGCGGATGCCTGTTCGCTCGGTAGTTGAAAAACCAGCTTCGCCAAAGACTTCTTCAATGCCAAGTTCGTTTTTATATTTCTCGGGGTTAAATGGCGATTTTGCAAGCATGGCGCGCTCTTCGGCCGAAACTTCTAGTACATCGTCGTAAAATCCGGGGATGGTGATGTGCCCGTTTTCATCAGTCATTTGGGCAATCATTTTGGCCAGTACATTGATGGGGTTGGCAACAGCGCCACCGAATAATCCCGAATGCAAATCTTTGTTTGGACCGGTAACTTCAACTTGCCAGTAAGCCAAACCGCGCAGTCCGGTGGTAATTGAAGGTACATCGGGAGCAAACATCATGGTGTCGGAAACCAGGATAATATCGGCTTTCAGCATTTCCTTGTGTTGTTCGCACCATTTGCCCAGGTTGGGCGAACCGATTTCTTCTTCACCTTCAATCATAAATTTTACGTTACAAGGCAAAGTGTTGGTGCGTACCATCAGTTCGAAAGCTTTGGCGTGCATAAAGCTCTGACCTTTATCGTCGTTGGCGCCGCGGGCCCAGATTTTTCCATCGCGAATCTCCGGTTCAAACGGAGGAGTGATCCACAATTCAATCGGGTCAACCGGCATCACGTCCATGTGGGCATAAATCAAAACGGTTGGTTTGGCTTGGTCGATAATTTTCTCGCCATAGGTTACCGGGTTGCCATCGGTTTCAAAAACTTCGGCTTTGTCGGCGCCCGATTTTAATAACAGTTCTTTCCAGTATTCAGCGGCCCGGTACATATCGGGTTTATGTTCAGCAATTGAGCTGATTGACGGGATTCGGATTAATCCGAACAATTCTTCCAGAAAGCGTTCTTTGTTTTCTGCGATGTATTTTTCAATGTGTTCCATATGTGTAAGAATTAGTTATCATTGTTGCATTTTGTTTTCGTTGTTAAAAATAGTCATTCGCTTTTGGTTGATACATGAATTTTTTCAGGCTTAAGTACTGATGAATTGAATTCCTGAAGGGCTAAAATTGTAAATCGTTCAATCGTCAATTAAACAGAGGCTTTGATGAATTGTTGCTGGTATTCTCCGGGAGTCGATCCGGTTTGTCGTTTGAACATCCGGTTGAAATTGGAAAGGTTGTTGAACCCGCATTCAAAACAAATCTGTGAAATTGAAAGATGATTTTCGATCAGTAGCTTGCAGGCATAGCCAATACGCATTTCGTTGATGAAATAGATGAATCCTTTGCCTGTTTTTTCTTTAAAATAGCGGCAAAATGCGGCACTCGTCATTCCAATCCGACTGGCAACCTCTTCCTGCGTAATCTTTCGCTGGTAATTCGTATTTATAAAGTGCATAATCTTGTCGAGCCTGTTGTTTAGTTCGTTGTGTTCTTCGAGATGATAGCCCTTGCTGGCCAAAAGTTTGTAGTTTTCCGTTCGGGCCATCATGTCCATCAGCCTGATGAAATGCAGCATTCGTTCGAGACCGCTTAAATTCAGAATCCGTTTCAGCAAGCGTCCAATTTTGTCGCTTTCGGGTTTGGTAAAATTTATCCCGCGCGAAGCTTTTTTTAGCAATTCGTTAATCCTATGAAATTCGGGATAAGTATTAATCTCTTCCCTGAAAAAGTCTTTATGAAACTGAATAACAATGGCGTTGACCCGATTATCGGCGCCATCGGCTCCTTCGCTTTTCCAAAGGTGTGGCAGATTGCTGCCCAGTAAAGTGATGTCGCCATCGCCGAAAGGTTCAATGCTGTCGGCAACATATCTTTTCCCTGTACTTTTTACAATATATACAATCTCAAATTCGCTGTGAAAATGCCACGGATAAGTAAAATGCGGGAAGTCGTCCCACTTGACCTTCAGCATGGTGCGTGGTGGAAAAGTTACCTGTTCGCGCATTATCTTCATGATTCGGCAGATTTAAAGTCTTGCAAAAATAGTATAAAGGTCCGCTAAAATAGTACTGGATAAGCTGCCGTGAAACAGGTATTTTTGAATGATTTGCCAGTAACCGGCGGCTAGCATCCAATAACTGGCGAAAAAGAACAGATTTTGAGATGTTTTTAACACGAACAAAACCGAAGTAGCATGACTAACGAACAATGGAAAATATTGGTTGATGTAATTGAACGCAAACACCAGGGCCCAGCTCCTGTGGGTTTTATTATCGATAGTCCTTGGCTTCCCGGCTGGGCGGGCATTTCAACCCTCGATTATTATGCCAGCGGCAAGCAGTGGTTCGAAACCAACAAAAGAGCCATCGACACTTTTCCCGGGAATATTTTTCTTCCCGGATTCTGGTCGGAATATGGCATGTGCAGCGAACCATCGGCGTTTGGCGCCAAGCAGGTATGGTACGAAAGCAACCTGCCTCATGCCGATAAAACTATCCATTCCATAGAAGATATTGCTAACATCATCAAACCCAACTCAAAACTCGACGGGTTGCTGCCGTTCATCATTCAGCGCCTAAAAGAATTTGAGCCTGCCATTCACGAAATAGGTCACGAAATTAAGTTTGCCATAGCCCGGGGACCACTAAATATTGCATCGTTCCTGATGGGGACCACCGAATTTATGATGGCCATCATGATGAATCCTGAAGAAACGCATCAACTTCTGAAAGTCATATCCGAATTTACAATCGATTGGTTACGTTACCAAAAGGAGCAATTTCCATCAATCGAAGGCATCCTGGTTCTGGACGACATTGTGGGTTTTGTGGGCGAAGATGAATGCCGCGAATTTGTAGTTCCTTACCTGAAGCCTATTTTTGCAGCTTTCGAAACCCAAGTTCGCTTCTTCCACAACGATGCGCATGGTTTGGTAAGCACCCCTTTCCTGAAAGAAATTGGCGTAAACCTGTTCAATTTCAGCTTCGAACACTCCATTAACGAAATTCGCGAACTGGCCGGACCAGAAGTGGCGCTTTTGGGCAATCTGCCTCCGCGCGATGTTTTAATGTCGGCCACTCCGGAAGTGATAAAAGTCGAAACCATAAAAATGTGGAGCGAAGTTGAAGATAAAAAAGCCATTATATGGTCGTGTGGCGGCGGAGTTCCGCAAAATGTTCCTACCGAAAACATGCAGGCGTTTATCGAAACCATCAGGGAATTGGAAAGAAGCCTCCCCTAACCCCTCCGAAGGAGGGGATTTCTAACTTGGAACTTGGATATTCGTTATTGGATATTGTAACTTTTGAAATTAAAAAATGAAGATATTATCAATCATTACGGCTATTTTGTTTTCATTGCATGTTGGCGCCCAGGATTTGCTGAAATTTGATGTTGTTGCTGGAACTATTGACAGGCAGGATTGCTCGATGAGTTTACCGGTCGATCAGATTAGCTATAACACAGATTCGCTGAAACTGGCGCTTTTTGAAATTTCAGGAAAAACTGAAACTGTCGTACCTTGTCAGCTGGAAACCGGTTCAGGAGCAAAACTCTGGTTTATCCTGAACGGAACCACGCCTAAAAATACCAAACGGACGTTTGTGCTGCGAAAAGTGGCCAATCCACAGGTATTTTCTACTGAAATTAAAGAAGGTGTAAAAGATGGCGCTCTGAATTTGTCGAAGGCAGGTAAACCCATTTTGAGCTACCAAATCGAAACAATGAATCCACCCAAAGGAGTAAGTCCTCTTTTCAAGCGTTCGGCATTTATTCATCCGCTCTATTCTCCTGAAGGTGAAGTCTTGACCCGTATTCAGGCACCCGATCATTACCACCATTATGGGTTGTGGAACCCGTGGACCTTGACCTTTATTGGCAAGCGCGAGGTCGATTTCTGGAATTTGTACAAAGGTGAAGGAACTGTTCGTTTTGCAGGAATGGTTTCGCAGGTTGAAGGACCGGTTTATACCGGATTTAAGTCGCATCAGGAGCACATTGATTTTGGAGCCAAAGGCGCCGATGCAGTGGCCATGAACGAACTTTTCGACGTTCGCGTGTGGAACATTGCCAATCAGCGCTACCTGTTCGATTACATGAGCACGCTCAATACACCGCTCGATTCGGGAATTTTGCTTGCTGCTTACCGTTATGGCGGCGGAATTGGCTACAGGGCAACCGATAAATGGAATAAAAATAACAGCTCGGTATTAACTTCGGAAGGTCGCGACCGCAAAACAGCCGACGGCTCCAATGCCCGTTGGGTGATTATTGAAGGCGAATCGGTTGCAAAGGAAGGTCATTCAGGCATATTGTTCCTGAGTTATCCGGCCAACCGGATGTACCCTGAGCCGATGCGTGTTTGGCCCGAAGATCAGAACGGAAGCGGTGACGTATATTTTGAGTTTTGCCCCATCAGGCATAAGGACTGGAAACTTGAAAAGGGAAACGACTACACCTTGAAATATCGTTTGGTGGTTTTCGACGGGAAAATGACACCCGAAGAGGCAGAAAGCTACTGGCAGGCATTTGCCAATCCGCCCAAAATTGTAGTCGATAATGGAATAACTAAGAGATGACCAACAATAACTTAAAAACTAAACCATGTGTAAAAAAGTAGTTCTTGTGATTTCAATCATTCTTTCGTTTTGCACAACAAAAGCGCAACTGAAAGAATTTGCCCTGACTGATGAGTGGGTTCAGAAAATTGAGAAACTGGCTCCGGCAAAGCCCGAAGTTCAGCCTAAAAAGCATCACAAAGTGCTGGTGTTTGATCTGTTCACCGGCTTCGATCATTGGGTAGTGCCGCATACCGATGCCGTTATGAAAGTTTTGGCTGAAAAAACCGGCGCTTTCGAAGTGGAAATCAGCAAAGACATTTACAAGTTCGAAAAAAAGAGCCTGAAAAACTACGATGCCGTTGTTCTGAACAACAATTGCTCGGTTGGTCCGCGCCGCGATTTGCTGCTCGATGTGTTGGATAAAGATGCCAGCTTAACCGACGACCAGCGCAAAAAGAAAGCGGACGAACTGGAATCAAACCTGATTGAATTTGTGAAAAAAGGCGGCGGATTGATGGTTGTTCACGGCGCTATTGTAATGCAAAACAACTCGATGCCGTTTAGCGAAATGGTTGGCGGAAGTTTCGATTATCATCCGGTTCAGCAGGAAATTACATTGGAGCTATTTGATGCCAATCACCCGCTGGTAAAAGCTTTTGGAGGAAAATCGTTCGTACATACCGACGAACCTTATTTATTCAACAAGGCATATACCCAGAAGAATTTCAGACCGTTACTGTTCATGGACACTTCGAAACTGACTAAGAAAACCAAGGAGATCGACGAAAAAATCAAGTATGTTTCCTGGATCAAAAAGTTTGGGAAAGGCCGTGTTTTCTACGTTTCGCCCTCGCACAATGCGCAGAGTTTTGAAGATGGCCGAATGCTGAAATTTTACCTCGATGGAACTCAATACGTTTTGGGCGATTTGAAATGCGATGATTCACCGAAGTCGATGGGAGGTAATTGAAAGTAATAGAAGACATTAGATGCAGTTGAATACATAGAAAGCAATTGGAAAAACGCCTTCAATTGTATTCAATTGTATTCAATTGTATTCAATTGTATTCAATTGTATTCTATTCAATTATTCAGGATCCTAATATTCTAACACACTAACACTCAGATAACCAATGGAAAGAAGAAAATTTTTACAAACGACTATGATTGGAACTGCCGCAGCGGTGGTTACTCCAACCATTGTTCCGGCTTCGGTAATAGGCAAAAATGCGCCGAGTAATAAAATTAATATTGGTCAAATTGGCTGTGGACGCATTGCCCAAAGCCACGATATGCCCGGAACACTTCAGCACGATGTGGCACGCATGATTGCTGTTTGCGATCTGGATAAAAACAGGCTGGCTGATGGCAAAAAGCTGGTTGACGATTATTACAAGAAGAAAACTGGTCAGGACAACTATGTGAATGCCTGCATGTACGACGATTTTCGTGAAATGCTCCTGAATAAGGATATCGATGCGGTGGTTATCAGCACGCCCGACCATTGGCATGCGCAACCGGTTGTTGAGGCTGCTTTGGCCGGAAAACATGTTTACGTGCAAAAGCCAACATCGCTGACTGTTAGTGAAGGCAGACGGATGGCGGATATTGTCAGGGAGAAAGGAATCATTCTCCAGGTTGGGACACAGCAGCGCTCCTCGGCGCAATTCCGTGTGGCCGCAGAGCTGGTTCGCAATGGGCGGATTGGTCGTTTGCATACGGTGAAGATTGGTTTGCCTGGCGATCCATCGGGGCCGGAAGCTGCTGAAATGCCAGTTCCAAAAGGATTTAATTACGATATGTGGTTGGGCGAAACGCCTTTTGTACCCTATACCGAAATTGGTGTCCATCCGCAAAAAGGATACGACCGTCCGGGTTGGTTACGCCGCGAGCAGTTTGGCGCCGGAATGATCACCGGTTGGGGACAGCATCACTACGATTCGGCTGCCTGGGGAATGAATACTGAATACTCCGGACCAATTTCCATTCAGGCTGTAGCCGAGTTCCCGAAATCAGGATTGTGGAATGTGCATGGCGATTTCATGGCCAAAGCCGAATATGCCAACGGAATCACGATGTACACCAGCGGTGGTTATCCAAATGGTATTCGTTATGAGGGAACCGAAGGATGGATTTTTGTTTCGCGAGGCGACTATGTTGCTTCGGCCAGCGATCCGGTATCGAAAGCAAAAAGCTCTAAGGCGTTAGATGCCAGTGATCCAAAAATTCTGGATTCGGTAATCGGAGAAAACGAAATTCATCTGTATAGAAGTGATGAGCAGCATGGTAACTGGCTCGAATGTATTCAAACTAAAAAAGAACCAATCTCACCTGCTGAAATCGGGCATCGGGCTTGTTCCATTTGTTTGATCACCCATGTTGCCATGAAACTGAACCGAAAACTGCGCTGGAATCCGGGAACTGAACGTTTCGAGAACGACGATGAAGCTAATACCATGCTTGTTCGCCCCGAACGCTTCCCTTATGGAATAAGTAACATCAGGAAGAAATAAAAATAAAAGGTGCATTCCCCGACAACTGTTGTGAAATGCACCTGCTATTTGTCGTGGTAATGTCCTTTTGCTGAAACAACTACAACACTGACGGTGTCTTTGAAAATTCGGTAAACCAGGCGGTCTTTCAGATTTATTCGCCTCGACCAGTAGCCCGACAACCGGTATTTTAATTGCTCGGGAGAACCTATGCCAGTTTCGGGATGCTCCCGAAGCTCTTCAAGAATTTGATGAAGCTTTTTGAGGCTGCTTAAGTCCCCCGATCTTTTGAATAATTCAATATCCCGGTTGGCTACATCCGAAAAAATAATTTTGTAACTCATATACCCAGAAAGTCTTTTATTTCTTCGGAACTATTGAGTGTGTAATAATTCCCGGCGGCAATTTCTTCTTCCGCTTTTTGGATTTTTGCAATTAATTCCGGGTTCGTTGACATACGGTCAACTTCAGTCAATGGCGATAAAATGTATGATTTGCGTTTACCACGCTGTACAATGACCTGTTCGTTTTGATCGACCAGGTCGAAGTATTTTTTTTGATTTTCTCTAAACTCTCTGCTGCTAATGATGACCATGATTTTTAATTTTTGTGTACCAATTGGGTACAAATATAATCAAAGTTTATTGTGCGTCTTTTTTATAATGGAACAAGGTTCAACCGGGATTGTTATTTCTGCATAAAGAACCAGATTTTGAATAACTTTTAAAACTGTAAATATGGACAAGCCAAATTTTGATTTAACCGGGAAAGTTGCTGTAGTAACCGGAGGCGGAGGAGTACTCGGTGGAAATATTGCTCAAAGTCTTGCTTCGGTGGGTGTTAAAGTGGTTGTTTTAGGGAGGTCTCCTGAAAGTCTTTTGGTGCGTGCCGAAGAAATTAACAATCGGGGTGGGGAAGCCTTGCCGGTTATTTGTGATGTGGTGAACATGGATGAGCTTATTTGTGCCCGTACCGAAATAATGGAAAGGTGGGGCACTATCGATGTCCTGATTAACTGTGCAGGGGGAAATATGCCCGGTGCAAACATTAGTCCCGACCAAACATTCTTTGATATGAATATTGAAGATTGGGGAAAAGTGCTTGAGCTAAATCAGAACGGAACGGTATTCCCATGCTTGGTTTTTGGCGAAGTGATGGCCCGAAAAGGAAAGGGGAGTATCATCAATATCTCGTCGATGGCAACCTATTCGGCAATTTCCAGAGTTCCGGGGTATTCGGTGGCAAAAAGCGGGATGAACATTTTTACCCAATGGCTGGCGACCGAACTGGCGCATAAATTTGGTGAAGGAATGCGCGTAAATGCCATTGCTCCCGGATTTTTTATTGGCGATCAAAACCGGGCTGTTTTAATTAATCCTGATGGCAGTTATACCGAGCGAAGCCACAAAGTATTGGCTAAAACACCGATGGGTCGTTTTGGCGACATTAATGAATTGAATGGCATTGTCCAGTTTCTTTGTTCCGATGCTGCAAGCTTTATTACAGGCGCCATTATTCCGGTTGACGGTGGTTTTAGCGCTTTTTCAGGAGTGTAATTGCTAAAATTTTGAAAAACAAAACCAATAACTGCTAATTCAAAACCTATTTTATGAAAACTCGAATTCTACTATCTCTGTTAATTTTAAGTTCTGTTGGTACGTTTGCTCAAAAAATGAAGCCAATGCCCTTGGTATTTAGGGTTGAAAATTCAGGAGCAGATACTAAGAAGCCGAAGCTGTTACCTTTTGATCAGTTGCCGGTTGTGGAAAGCCTCCCTGATCCGTTTAGGTGGGCAGACAGCCAACGACAAATCACTAAAAAGAAGGATTGGGAGAAGCGGCGTGCCGAAATAGCCGAAGAAATTCAGAACTACGAAATTGGTTTCAAACCCTCCCGGCCTGATACTCTGACTGCCATATTTAAAGAGGGCACACTTACGGTAACAATCACTGAGAATGGAAATACGTTGGTATTGTCGTCAAAAGTAAACCTGCCTGAAGGCAACGGCCCGTTTCCGGCAATTATTGGCATTGGCTGGCCAACAGGTAGTCTTCCCGCCGACATTTTTACAAGCCGTGGAATTGCTACCATTACGTTTAATTTTAGCCAGGTGATGGCGCACACCCAAAAGCGGGGAACCGAGCCGTTCAATAAGCTTTATCCGGGTAGCCGTTCTATTGGAACTTATGCTGCATGGTCGTGGGGTGTAAGCCGGTTGATCGATGGTCTGGAATTGGTTCCTGAAGCTAAAATTGATTTGACTCGTTTAGCCATTTCGGGTTGCTCCTTTGCCGGGAAGATGGCTCTTTTTGCGGGAGCTTTCGACGAACGTATTGCGCTCACCATTGCCCAGGAACCGGGTGGTGGCGGTCATACAGCCTGGCGCGTAACCGAAAAACTCGATGGCAAGCGCGAAACGCTTCGAAATGCACAGGGTTCGTTCTGGTACCGCGAAGATTTTAACCAATTTAACGAGGCCGTGATAAAGTTGCCTTACGATCATCATGAGTTAATGGCTATGGTTGCTCCACGGGCCTTGCTTGTTTTGGGAAATACCGATTACGAATGGCTGGCCGACGAATCGGGTTACGTAGGTTGCAAAGCTGCATCTGAGGTTTGGAAGGCACTGGGCGTTCCCGACCGGTTTGGATTTTCAATTGTGGGCGGTCACATGCATTGTAAGCTTCCCGACATTCAGAAACCGGAGGTTGTGGCTTTTGTCGAGAAATTTCTGCTTGGAAATCAATCGGCAAACACCAATGTAGCCCGAAGTCCATTCAACACCGATCTTTCTCGGTGGATTACCTGGAAAACGCCGAAATTGAAATAGATAAACACAATACGATTTTATGGCATTGGAAAAATCATGGCGCTGGTTTGGCTTCAACGATTCGGTAAAATTAACCGACCTGAAGCAGATGGGAATAGAAGGGGTAGTCACCGCTTTGCATCATATTCCGAACGGTGAAGTTTGGCCGGTTGATGAGATTATGAAAGTGAAATCGGCGATTGAAGCTCACGGAATGCGCTGGACCGTGGTTGAAAGTTTACCGGTTTCCGAAGGTATTAAAATCAGAAATGCCGATTGCGACAGGCTGATTGCCAATTACAAGCAATCGCTGCAAAACCTTGGCCAGTGTGGCATCGACACGGTTTGCTACAATTTTATGCCGGTGCTCGACTGGGTTCGCACCAGTTTGCATTACCAATTGCCATCGGGTGGCGAGGTAATGTATTTCGATTATTCCACTTTTGCGGCATTCGATGTATTTATACTGAAACGCACTGGAGCTGAGGCCGATTATCCTGAAGACGTTCTGGTAAAAGCCCGGGAAGTTGTTCAGTCCATGTCGGCAGCAGAGCAGGAAAACCTGGCCCGGAACATTATCGTGGTTTCGCAGGGGTTTATCGATGGCGTAGTGGATGGTTCGGCATCTGATTATAAAAAAGCGTTCCTGAATTTTCTGGATACCTACAAATCCATCAATCGGGATAAATTGCGGAAGAATCTCTCCCTTTTTCTTCAGGAAGTAGTTCCTGTGGCCGAAAAAGCGGGTGTAAATTTGTGCATTCATCCAGACGATCCGCCATTCCCGGTTCTGGGTTTGCCACGTATCGTGAGCACTCAGGATGACCTGGAATGGATTTGCGCTCAGGTTGATTCGATAGCCAATGGTATTACGTTTTGCACCGGCTCGCTTTCGGTTAACAGGCAAAATAACCTGGTGCAAATAGCCGAAAAACTGGGGCCGCGCATTCATTTCACGCATCTCAGGAATAATGTGTTTTTTGGGAACCGCGAGTTTCACGAGTACGGGCACATCGAGGGCGATATCGACATGTACCCCATTGTGAAGGCGCTATTGAAAGAGCAAATCCGTAGAAAAGAAACCGGGCGGAAAGACTTTCGCATCCCATTTCGGCCCGATCATGGTGTGAAAATGCTCGACGATTACACACGTTCGGCTAATCCGGGTTATCCGCTGATTGGGCGACTGAAAGGGCTAGCCGAAATTTCAGGTATGCAAATGGCCATCGAGCGGGAGTTGAAAGGCAGGTGAAAATGTTGTCATTGTTATCCTTGTTTTCGTTGTTGTTTTTTTAACAACTATTATAACCATGACAACAATTACAACCACGACAACTCTAAATTCACTCCCTTCTTTCGCAGAAAGTTATATTTTTGTGAACGCAAATCAAATAATCCTATTAACCAATGAATAAAAAACTCATTCCCGTGGTAGCTTTTGCAACAATCGTGTCGGCTTGTGCCGGAGGCGGACAAAAGCCAGCCGAGAAACAACCGTCAGCAGCCAAATTTACCGGCGCCAAAGGCGAGGTAAAACTCATGACCCTCGATCCCGGGCACTTTCATGCTGCACTGATTCAAAAATCGATGTACGAACAGATCGATCCAACCGTATATGTGTATGCACCTGAGGGCGACGATGTGACCCAGCATCTAGGCCGTATCGACGCGTTTAACAAGCGCGCGGATAAACCTACAGCATGGATTGAAAAAGTATATACGGGCAAAGATTACCTCGAAAAAATGCTGGCCGATAAGCCAGGTAACGTGATGATGGTAGCCGGAAACAACGCCAAGAAAACCGAATACATTCAAAAAGCTGTTGAAGCCGGAATTAATGTGTTTGCCGATAAACCTATGGTAATTACTCCTGAAGCCTATCCTGCTCTTGAGCAATCATTCAAAACTGCAGCCGAGAAAGGCGTTTTATTGTACGACATTATGACGGAACGTTTCGAAATCACGAATATCATTCAGAAAGAATTAGCCAATACGCCTGAAGTTTTTGGTGGGTTGGTTGACGGAACTGTTGAAGAACCTGCAATCGACATTAAAAGCGTTCACAACTTCTGCAAAATAGTCTCGGGTGTAGCATTGAAGCGTCCGGCTTGGTTTTTCGATATGTCGCAGCAAGGTGAAGGAAATGCCGATGTGGCAACTCACCTGGTCGATTTGGCACAGTGCAGCGCTTTTCCCGAAGTGGTGCTGAACAAAACCGATGTACAAATGATTTCGGCCAAACACTGGACTACCGATTTTACGCCTGAACAATTTGAGAAAATAACCGGGATGAAAGAATTTCCTGAGTTCCTGAAAAAAGATGTTTCAGACGGGAAACTGAAAGTTTATGCCAATGGCGACATGGTTTATAAACTCAAGAATAAGGTATTTAAAGTTACATCGTTGTGGGATTATGAGGCTCCTGAAGGCGCAGGCGATTCGCATTATTGCCTGATGCGCGGAAAGCTTTGTAATGTCATCATCAAGCAAACGAAAGACGAAAAATACAAGCCAACGGTTTATGTTGAAGCAACCGGAGCAACCGATTTGGCAGCTTTTGAAGCCAGCCTGAAAAAAGCAGTTGAAGAAACCATTTCGGCCAAATATGCCGGTTTGAAACTGAATAAGCTGGGCGATAAAAAGTGGGTAGTTGAAATCCCTGCTCAATACAGCGTTGGCCACGAAGCTCATTTCGGACAGGTAACCGAAAAATACCTGCAATACCTGAAAGACGGCAAATTGCCTGAGTGGGAAGTGCCCAATATGCTGGTGAAATATTACATTACTACGGAAGCATTGAAAATGTCGAAGTAGGTAAGATCAAAAAGTATAGAAGGGTTCGTTCTGGATCAGAATTAGTCAGGGTTTCACTCCGGTGTAGCCCTGACTTTTTTGTTTTCCAATCTTGATAAATCGTAACTTTGGGTTACAAAAATTCACCGAAATGGATGCAATTCTTAGCCGGATATTTGTTATCCAGGGCGACATCACCAAACTCGAAGTGGATGCCATTGTGAATGCGGCCAACTCGTCGCTCATGGGCGGTGGGGGAGTGGACGGCGCTATTCATCGGGCTGGCGGACCGGTAATTTTAGCCGAATGCCGCCAGATTGTTGCCCGGCAGGGACGTTGTGCTACGGGCGAAGCAGTTACCACTTCAGGAGGAAACCTTCCGGCGAAACTGGTGATTCACACGGTTGGCCCGGTTTGGCATGGAGGTAACAACAACGAAGCGAATTTGCTCCGGAATGCCTATTTGAATTCGCTCAAATTGGCTGTGGAAAACGGCATTGAAACGATTGCTTTTCCGAACATCAGCACCGGAGTTTATGGCTATCCGAAGGAAAAGGCTGCGGAAATAGCTATCCGGACAGCTACTGAATTTTTGCGGGGGAATAAGCAGCTTAAAAAGGTTTGTTTTGTTTGCTTCGACGAGGAAAATTTACAGATTTATCAACGGCTGTTAACCGCGTAAATAAACGGATTCTCTTTTTTCGCTACACAAAATTTACTTGTTTGAGAATTTGGTCTTTAATCTGTTCTTTCAAAGCATTTTTTGTTACTAAGTCAATTTTCTTGTTGAAAACATTTTCAAGGAAAAGTTCCAACGTGAAAAATTTCCAACCAATTGGTTTTTCCAGTTCAACCAAAATGTCAATATCACTTTCTTCTGTGTTTGAATTGTCGAAATAAGACCCAAATAAACCAATCTCTTTTACTGCATAATCCTTGTAAAGAATTGGTTTCAATTCAGTCAGTTTCGATAATATTTCTGTCTTCGTAATCATCCTCCAAATATAACCGATTTATAAATACTGACTTTCAGCTTGTTTCGTAGCATTAGGCACAACGGAAAAGTACTTATACAAAATATTGGGTGCAGTATCTTTTAATTATTTTATTAATAATCAATAAGTCTAATTTGTCATACGATTCTATTAAGGCAGCTTTTTCTTCAGAGGTCAAATATTCTATATTGGGAATTCTCAACTTTTTTAAGATTTGAGCTTGAAATCTGGGAAATCCTCCATTCATTCGAATACCAATTTGAGACAACTGCTCTCGTATAAAGTTGGACATTAAAATTGAAGCCAGAATTTTTAATTTGTCAATTGATTGACTTGTTATGTAGTAAAGGTTATGATGGGGATAAAACTCACCACTGTCAATAAGCAATTTTTTTATTCCTGCGATATCTGGTAGTAATAATTTCGGTTTTGTAACTAATTCTGGTTTGATTTTATCGATTGTTTTAAACCACTTTTCAGGATTAGTTTTAGCTGTATGACGTTGTTTTAGTTTCTCTTTATTTTGTTCAAGATAATGCTTCAGTTTGGGATATTTCTCTAAATCACAAAGCTGTCCGTTTTCATACGGGTTAATTACAAATTGTTTTCTCCAATTTATTTTATCCGACAGCAAATCTTTTGTGGTAATTATTGGCAGAAATCTGGAATTTTCAATTTTATCTTTTTGAGCTTCATTAATAATGAATACTTTGTCGGCTCCTGTTGCAACTCCAATTCCAATTTCAAAACCCTGCTCAATGATTCCATTTAAAGCAGTATGATTAATGTTATATTTTAAAAAGACGTTCTCCCACGAGGAGTCTGTCGGATTCTTAATATTTTGAAATTCGAGAGAATTAAAATTGATTACTTCTGATGATGATTCAAAATAAGATAAGTCCTTTTTTCTTGCACAATTCTCAATTGTTGTAATACATGGATATGCGATAACATTTTCGTCAAAAGGCGAAGCATTTTCAATGTTTAAAATTTTTTTAAGATTATAATTCTGGGCTATCTCGTCTCGTAATAATTGTCCATATTGATTATACAACCAACGATTTGAACAGATGAATGAAAGCAATCCATTTCGGTTTAACAACTGCAATGACTTTTCATAGAATAAGATATAGATATCAGCCCTGAACTTAAAGGTTTTAAATCTTTTTCGGTACTCTTTCTTATACTTTTCAGGAATTAATTCATGCCGTATGTACGGGGGATTTCCAACAATGCAATCGAAATATTCATAAAAATAGTGTGTAAGGAAATCTGTATTTGTTATTTCATCACCTTCATGAATTTGATAATCGATGTTGTTTTTTGTCAAAAAATGATTTATCCTGACAATTAAATGAGAATAACTTTGTGTGTCAATTTCAATAAACCGTACATTTTTTTTTAATGCAGTGATAAAATCGAACTGATATATTATTGATGAATTATATAGTCTTTTTAATATTTCTAATGCAAATGAACCATTCCCAGCAGCCGGTTCCAAAATTCTAATATTACTCAAATTTATGTCGTGACTATAGCCAACTTCATCCAAGATAAAGCTTACGACATTTGAACTTGTAAAAACTACACCGTGATTTCTACCTGTCTTTCTTTTTATTTTTTCACTTACTAAATTCATTAATTTGTCCGGTTAAGTGACCAATAAATGATGAAAGAAATGAATCAATAGAAATACTTTCTTCTATATTCCCAAAAGAATAATCGTCTTGAGACCAAAGTAGCCCACATTGACTGTAATGCCTTTCCAGCATAAGTTTTTGACACAAAATTTTATACCTGTCAAGATATGATGAATTCTTAAATTCGGGGAAAGTGCCGAAATGCGGCTCACTAATCTTTACTGGTGATGTTGACTTTTTCGATTTCTCAACAATTAAGAAGTAACCAAGCCATGGTGCTGATTGATTTGGAAATGCCTTTTCCCGGAAAGCTGTCCATAAATCAACTGCACTTCCGAGAGCTTCTTCAGCTCGATTATTAAAATTATTACCGAAAGAACCTACTTGTGATTTGAGTTCAATTACTGAAATTAGCTTCTTATTTGGCGAGATAATCAGTAAATCCCAGTCTTTGGTCGGTCTCAAAAAACCAGGAAGATTGTTACCTTTTAAATATATACATTCTTCTGGAACGCCTGTGTCAATTGCTACTTGGTGAAATAATTTTAGAAAACCGTTTAATTGTTTTCCTCCGGTTACAGCACCTCTGTTTCCCGAGTCTTGAATATTGCGGAAACTCTGGCTTGTTAGCTGATTATTCCGTGTTTGCCAAAAGAATTTGATAGCATTGTCAATTAAATCCCTATATTTTTCCAAATCCATGTTTTAAGTTTCTTTACTAGAACAAAGATACTCTCTTTTACTAAAATTATAACTGCACTGTCGTTCGTTAATATTGCCCTAACGGCTGTCTATATTAATCATGTAAATATATTCCCTTCTTTTTCAAACGAAATATCACCCATCCGATTTATGAATTGATGTGTCCGGGTCGCGGTTTTAAAATTACAATAATTCAGTAATACTTAAATTGAACGTAAAAGTTTTTACCAGGTTAAAAGCGAGGCCGTAATCATTTAATATCGGCTTCCCTGTCAAAAAGTGAGGCCATCATCATTTAATATCGGCTCCCCCGACAAAAAGTGGAGCCGCAATCATTTAATATCGGCTTCGCCAGACAAAAGTGGAGCCGATATTATTTAATATCGGGTTGCCCGGGCAAAAGTGGAGCCGTAATCATTTAATGGTCAGAAAAAATATTCGGTAAGTTATTTAACATTCGGTTTAATTTTCGTATTTTAGGAATCAAAAAAAACTATCGTAGCGCCTGACTATCAAAATTTAATCGTTGCCAGACACAAACGGTAAGCATTACTAATCTTTTAAAAAATTGATATGATTGAAAAGTTAATGACAAACAGTCGTGTCACCGAGGTGAACGACGTGGGCACCCGCATATCGGGTGCATTCCATGCCCAGAGTATTGCCGATCCCTACTTATCCTCCACGTTCGGCTCGCTCGATGCCGCTAATCTCGAACTCTCGAAAGTTATCCGGCGCTCGAAGGCCGAAAGCAACCTGGAAACCAAAGACGAAGTGCGCGACGGTTGTACCCGTTCGCTCTATTACCTGATCAACGGATTCACGCATCATCCGGCTGCCACCATCAGCGAATCGGCCGTGTTGCTGCTGCATGTGTTCGATAACTACGGGATTAGCCTCATCTCCGAGAGCTATGCCAACGAATCGGCGCTGATCTCGTCGATGCTGCTCGAATTTCAGAAACCTGAATATCCCACGCACATCGCCAACCTGTCGGGTTGTGGCGAACTGTTGCAATCGCTCACTTCAGCCCAGGCCGATTTTGAACAGGCGCGCATCGCTTACGAAACCGAAAAAGCCCAGGACGGAATGGTGGCCAATGCCACGGAAATCAAAAAGCAAGTGGTGGAACTGGTGAACAACAAAATCATCGTTTATCTCCAGGCCATGCAACAGGCAAACCCCGACACTTTTGGCCTTTTAGCGGCTACCTGCGCCCAGGTTATCGCCGAAAACAACGAACAGGTGCGGCGCCGGCAGCAAAAACCCGAACCTGCCGCACCGCAACAAGCATAAAATACATTCCCGTTCAGGGGGCCACTTCGATGTCGCCTCCTGAACATCAGGCAAACACTCACTTACCTTGTTTGCATCGACGGGGAAAACTACGAGTTGTATAAATCTCTACTTACTCGCTTTCAGGCAAAATCGGTCTAGCTCAAAATCTCCCAATCCGTCGGTAAAAACGGGCAAAACGTCTATTGCATTTTATATCCTATTAAAGCCAAAGTAGTTTTGGTGCAAAATAGTAATAAGCAAAAGACGTTATGAAATGAGCATGATTCGCTTTATTTAGCGAGTAGATGAATAACTTAATCATGCGAATTACATGTGGCAATTAAAAAACAAATATATAATCACATGAAAACAATCCGAACAAGTTTAATGGTTACTGGTTTCCTGATCATCATTTCAGGATTCGCAGGGATTGCACAGAACAAGGTCTGGACGTTGGATGAGTGTATCAACTACGCGTTGAGTAAAAATGTTCAGGTGCAAAAAACAATGCTTGTAAACGACCGGAATCAGCTCACTGTTGTGCAGGCACAGGCTAACCGGTTACCTTCATTAAATGCCTCGGCAAGCGAAAATTTCAGCTGGTCGAAAGCATTCGATTACAACACTGGTTTATACGGTAGCAGTAATGGATCGAACAGCACAAACCTCTCGATGAATTCGAGTGTTTCGCTTTACAATGGGCAGAAGCTGGCGAATAAAATCAAGCAGGCTCAGCTCGATCTCGAAAGTGGAAAGTACAATTCGGATGCTGTGAAAGAATCGGTTGCTCTGAGTATTTTGAATGCTTATCTCCAGGTTTTGTACGATTACGAAAATGTGAACAATGCCGAAAAACAAATTGTATCGACAACCGAACAGTTGAATCTGGCCAAGGAGCGTATGGATTTAGGTGTCATCTCGGTTTCGGATTATTTGCAGATCAAATCGCAGTTGGCTACTGAAAAATCGACACTGGCATCGGCACAAAGCCAGTTGGCAATGGGAAAAGTTACATTGATGCAGTTAATGGAGCTTCCGGTTGATCCGGCATTCGAGATTAGCTCTCCCGATTTGAACAAACTGTTGGTTGACTTACCTACTCCGAATTCTCAGGAAGTATTTAACCAGGCGCTTGGCATCAAACCACAAATTAAGAACGCCGAACTGGCCAAAGAAAGCGCCAAGGTTGCCGTTGACATTGCTAAAGCCGATGGACTTCCAAGCGTATCGATGAACGGCGGTTTATCAACTTCATATTCGAGTTTATCGAAAGATATTGCCTTCTCCACCCAGATTAAGGAAAAGGTTAGCCCGCAACTGGGGCTTTCAGTTCAGATTCCAATCTTCCAGAAAAAGCAGATCCGAACAAACATTGCCTCGGCCAATATTTCGGTTGCTGATGCTGAATTGACTGAGATTAATACCCGGAACGATCTTCGCAAAAGCATTGAACAGGCTTGTGCCGATGTAACGTCGGCCAAGAGCCAGTATGCTGCAAGTATCGAGCAAAACCAATCGGCTAAAGAGGCTTATGACGTTGCAACCGAAAAGTATAACCAAAATCTGATTAATTCAGTCGATTACCTCATTCAGAAAACAAACCTGATAACTTCGGAAAGTAAACTACTTCAGTCGAAATATAGCCTGATATTCAGTTATAAAGTGGTCGATTTCTATAAAGGCGTATCACTTGCGCTTTAAATTTATTTCAGAAATAATAAAAACAATAATATACAAAACCATGAAAAAGAGATTAATATACATTGGGTCGGCAGTTGTTATACTTGCCGTTGGTTTCCTGGTGTACAAATCGCTGAGCAAACCAAAAGAATCTGTTTCGGTTGAAACAGCCAAAATTGAACGTGGATCGATTAGCAACACAGTTACTGCAACAGGTACTCTCGAAGCCGTAAAAACCGTTACTGTGGGTACACAGGTTTCAGGAGTAATTGAAAAGATTTTTGTTGACTATAATTCGGTCGTAAAAAAAGGTGAATTGCTGGCACAGCTCGAAGAAACACCATTGTTGGCACAGCTCGAGCAAAGCAAGGCTAGCGTTGATCAGGCCGAAGCACAATTGAAATTTCAGAAGGCTACCTACGAAAGATACAAGGCTTTAGTGGCAAAAAAACTGATTGCCCAGGCAGACTTTGATCAGGCTGAATACAATTATAACAATGCGCTGGGGGCGGTTAAAAATGCCAAGTCGCAGAACGACCGGAATAAAATCAACTTGTCGTATGCCCGGATTTATTCGCCTATCGACGGAGTTGTTTTGGATCGGGCTGTTGAGGTTGGACAAACTGTTGCGGCCAGCTTTAACACACCAACTCTGTTTACCATTGCCAACGACCTGACCCAGATGAAAGTTGAAGCCAAGGTTGACGAAGCAGATATCGGTCAGTTAAAAGACGGACAGCGTGTGGAATTTACTGTTGATGCTTTTCCGGCCAAGAAATTCTCTGGTTCGGTTACCGAAATCCGTCTGCAACCTGTAACTACTAACAATGTCGTTACTTACACGGTAGTTATTGGCGCTCCAAATCCTGATAATATCCTAAAACCGGGGATGACTGCAAATGCTACATTCTTTGTAACCGAACGGAAAGACATATTGTTGGTTCCGGCAAAAGCAACCCGATTTAATCCCGATCCTGAAACATTGGCTAAGGTAATGCCAATGAATGGAGGGCCAATGGACGGTGCAAATGGCAACGGACAAAAACCACCAATGGGCGGATTTGGTCATGCTGAAGGTGCTTCGGGACACATGCAACGAGCCGAAAACGACTCGACAAAACACGTTTGGATAAAAGGAGCAAACGGAATTCATCCGCACCGGATTACCGTTGGCGTAACAGATGAAGTTAATTATGAAGTTGTAAGTGGATTGAATGAAGGCGAAGAAGTGGTTACTGCAATTAATGTCTCGGGAGGTTCTAACGGAACTTCAACAAGCAAAGCTGCCCGAAGCCCTTTCATGCCGCAACGTCCGGGAGCAACTAAACGTAGCTCAACCACAAATACACAACAAGGGCCTCCTCCAAGATAGTTCAGATTATTCTGACCAGCAACAAACTGATCTGAAATCAATTCTCATGAGTTGAATTATGAAACGAGCATGTTTTTCCAAGAACACAAACGATCATGAAAATCATAACATGCGAGTTCCATCCGGCAACTTAAAAACAAATTATTTTCGGATGAAAAGTTTTGTAAGAATTAATTAAATTCAAGAAAATGGGAAAGACAATTATAGAGGTAAAGGACCTGAAGAAAGATTTTTACCTGGAGGAAATTACGGTTCATGCCTTGCGGGGAATAAACCTGGAAATTAAAGAGGGTGAGTTTGTAGCCATTATGGGAACCAGCGGCTCGGGAAAATCGACCATGCTAAATGTTTTGGGCTGCCTGGATAAACCTACATCGGGAAGTTACCTCCTGGATGGCGTTAGTATGGGCGAACTCAACCGCAACGAGCTGGCAGCCTTGCGCAACAATAAACTGGGATTTGTTTTTCAATCGTACAATCTGCTGCCACGAACCACGGCACTCGAGAATGTTGAACTTCCATTGTTCTACAACTCAAAAGTAAAACCCAGGGAGCGAAAAGAAAGAGCTATTGCAGCTCTCGAAGCAGTGGGTTTGGCAGACCGGATGTACCACATGCCAAATCAAATGTCGGGAGGACAACAGCAACGTGTGGCTATCGCCCGTTCGCTGGTAAACGACCCGGTGGTTATTCTGGCCGATGAGGCTACGGGTAACCTCGATACACGAACTTCATACGAAATTATGGCTTTGCTTCAGGATTTGAATTCGAAAGGTAAAACCATCGTTTTTGTAACTCACGAACCGGATATTGCACGCTTTATGACTCGCCAGGTGGTTTTTCGCGATGGACTAATCATTCGTGAAGAAATGGTAACCGACAGGTATAATGCAGTTGAATTGCTACGCACGCTTCCTAAAGAAGAGTTGATATAATCCCCAAAAATTGAAGTCATGAATTACTCAAATACGATAAAAATTTCGGTTAACGCCCTGAAAAGAAATAAATTCAGGTCGTTTTTAACCATGCTTGGTATTATCATTGGGGTTGCTTCTGTTATCGTAATGTTGGCTATCGGTCAGGGTTCTAAGAAAAGTATCCGGGATCAGATGTCGAGCATGGGTACCAACCTGATTATGGTTATGCCGGCCTCGCAGCAACGTGGCGGTGTTATGCTTGGAAACTCAAGTGCCCAAAATATGACATTAAATGACATCACAGTCATTGAAAAGGAATGCCCTGCCATTTCAGGTGTGTCGCCCGAAGTGCGCTCAAGCGGGCAGGCGGTAGTTGGTAACTCGAACTGGCCAACTTCAACCTATGGTGTAAATAACAAGTATTTCAGCATCAGGAAATACAGCATAAAAACAGGCCGAAGCTTTACGGATACAGAGATACAAAACTATGCTAAGGTTTGCCTGGTTGGTCAAACTATTGTCGAGAAACTTTTTGAAGGTAAAACAGATGTTATCGGTCAAACCGTTCGTTTTAAAGGTATTCCGCTTACGATTATTGGAGTTTTAAGTGAAAAGGGAGAAAATGGTATGGGACAGGACCAGGACGACCTGATTATTGCGCCTTATACAACCGTTCAGAAACGTATTTTGGCCATCACTTATATCCAAAGCATTTTTGCATCGGCCGTAAGCGAAGAAAAAAATAATGAAGCCATTGACCAGGTAACTGCTTCGCTTCGCAAAACCCACAAGCTGAAAGATGGCGAAACCGACGATTTCCAGGTTCGTTCGCAGGCCGAGATGGTTCAAACATTTTCGTCGATCAGCGATGTTTTGACAATCCTGCTTGGTGCAATTGCCGGAATTTCCCTGTTGGTGGGCGGCATCGGTATCATGAATATTATGTATGTGTCGGTTACCGAGCGTACCCGCGAAATTGGCTTACGACTTTCGGTTGGCGGACGTGCCACTGATATTATGATGCAATTTCTTATTGAATCTATTTTATTAAGTGTTCTGGGCGGTATTATCGGAATTTCGCTGGGTGTTGCGGCTACTTCGGTGGCAGCTTCGTTGATGAACTGGCCAACGGTGATTATGCCTGCATCGGTTGTTATGTCGTTTCTTGTTTGTTCGGCAATCGGTATTTTCTTCGGATGGTACCCGGCCCGAAAAGCTTCAAACCTGAATCCTATCGACGCTTTACGGTACGAGTAATGGAGAATACCTTCATTGTTAACAATTGATTTGCTTGCGATTTGCCATGAAGTTCTTTGGTTAAGAATTTAAATGGTAGATCGCAAATAGATAAATCTAAAAAAATCAATTTATGAACTGGATCAAAATTAATTGGGGATGGCTTACAGTGATCGTACTTGGATTGATTCCCTTGATCGAGGTGCTGGGAATGATCAGGATTGATTTTTCCGGAGCATCTGAAACTTGGTTTTCGATGGATACAGTAACCATGCCTGGAAGAAGACATGGAGAAGCAGCTCATCCGGTTCCAGGGGCGCATATTGCTGTGAAAGAAACCGGGGAGTGGGCCATTCGCTGGATTGTTGTTATTTTGAGTATGACGCCGTTTGCAATCCTGACTGGGAAAAAACCTTCATTGTGGGTTAGACAGGCTGCCGGAATTACAGCTTTTACCTATGCAGGTCTGCATTTTATGTTCTTTTGCATCGACAAGAGTTTTATGGAAACCTTCGGAAGTATAAGCTTTATCCTTGGGCTGATTGCAACACTTATCATGCTGGTTTTGGCTGTAACATCGAGCACCAAAGCAATGAAATTTCTGAGGAAATCATGGAAAAAACTTCATCGGTTTGCTTATTTGGCGGGTGTTCTGGCAGTATTGCATGTCGCCCTGCTTGATCATGGCGATTGGTTCCCGTATCTTGTTATTCTGGCACTGGGGTTTGTCTTACGCACGAAGGTTATGAAAGAATGGCTCTTCCTTCGAAGAAATAAGAGAAGTTTGCAACGGGTGTAGTCCTATTCTGTCAGGAAAAAGGAATGTAGCTTTGTTCGACAGATGTTTGTTGTTTGCCAGGTAACGTTTCCTGGAATGCGTTTGGCGATCATTTTCTGCATTACTGGTGTCGGGCATACTTAATGAATTATCTTTGAAAAAAACAAGAAATGAGTAGGTTGTTATCAATTCGCGACAAGTGGATAAAAGTATTACTTCACGCCATAACCTGGGTAATAGTAATTCTTTTCGAATATTACCTCCACTATTCCTTTGGCGGTGGTAATGTATTGCGGCTTTATGAGCTATATCTCAATACATTTTCAGGAGCGCTTATTTTTTATATTGGGTACCTTTGGCTGGTTCCAAGCTATTTTATCAAAAAGAAACAACTGCATTATGCTGCTATTCTCTTCGTTTTTATCGCGGCCACCTATTATTTCAATCACTATGTAAAAGAAACTTTTTTGACCGATCCGATTGCCGAAGCAAAATTTCATGAAGCAATGAAAATGATTGCCGGCAGGGATATGGGACCTCGGAATCCATATATTTTTGGCTTCTTGAGCCATTTTATAACTTGCGTTCTGTTATCGGGTTTCGCAATAGGATTAGGATTAACCGATACGCTCAAAGAGAATGAAAAGAAGCAAAAAGAGCTTGAAAAAGAAAAACTCAACTCGGAACTGGCTTTCCTGAAGAACCAGGTTAGTCCGCACTTCTTCTTCAACACCTTAAACAATATTTATTCGCTGATTGGGATTGATGGATCTACTGCGCAGGAATCGGTGCTAAAACTGTCGAAACTGATGCGCTATTTGCTTTATGAGTCGGAACACGGCGAAACGCTGATGAGCAAAGAGATTGATTTTATGAACAACTACATTGCCCTGATGAAGTTGCGTCTGAGTCCAAAGGTTGAGCTGCTTGTCGATTTCCCGAAAGAATTCACTGACTTCTCAATAGCTCCGTTGCTTTTTATTTCTTTTGTTGAGAATGCCTTTAAACATGGGATTAGTCTTCGGGAACGTTCATTTATTCATATAACCATGAAGATTGAAGACCGAAATATTCGATTTGTCTGTGAAAACAGCAAGGGAAAAAGCAGTCAACCAGGTGATGGACAATATTCGGGCATCGGGCTCGAGAATGTGAAGAAAAGGCTTAACTTGCTTTTCCCGAATCGGCACGAGCTTTTGATCGATGAAACTGAATCTTCATTTCAGGTTGAAGTAGCGATACAACGAATTTAAAACAATAGGTATGAAGCTGAAAACCATTGCTATCGACGACGAACCGCTTGCTTTGCGGTTGGTAAGCGATTATGTGAGCAAAACACCTTTTCTTGAGCTTGTTGCTGCTCTCGATAACCCGTTGGACGCCATTGAATTCTTGTCGCAACAACCGGTTGACCTGGTATTTGTTGATATACAAATGCCCGACTTAACCGGAATTGAATTTGTGCGTAGCCTCGAAACGGCTCCGAAGATTATTTTCACAACAGCTTATGAAAAGTATGCGATAGAGGGCTTTAAACTGAATGCAATCGACTATCTGCTAAAGCCATTTAGTTACGAAGAGTTTCTGAAAGCGGCTCAGAAAGCGCGTAAACAAGCGGAACTGGAAGCCGCAATCCCCCAATCCATCGAGGCAAATAATCAATTTTTATTTCTGAAGTCGGAGTATAAGATTCGGCGCATAAATTTCAACGATATCTTGTATATCGAAGGATTGAAGGATTATATTAAAGTTTATACGGTTGGCGAAGATAAACCCATTTTATCGCTGAATTCCATCAAATCTCTGGAACAGAAGTTGCCGGAAGATAAATTTATGCGGGTGCATCGTTCATTTATTATTAACCTTGAACGTATTGAGGTTATTGAGCGTAGTCGGATTGTATTTGGAAAAACTTACATCCCGATCAGCGATCAGTATAAAGATAAGTTTCAGGAGTTTTTAGATAAGAATTTTTTATAGTCACTACATTATTGTACTAAACAAAAAAGAGCGACCGGTAACGATCGCTCTTTTTATTTAGCTGTGATGTTAATATCTTATTTCACAATTTCTTTGAATTTAGCTTCGTTGAAGTATTTTGCAAACTCCATGTCGGTAGCAGCAGTTTTCTTCAATTCAGGTTTCAATTCAATTGCTTTTTTCAGGCTATCGTAAAGCAGGTTTTCTTTAGCTGTACGTGCACCAACAACTGCTTTGAAGTATTCTTTCCAGTAGCAACCTTGCCATGTGCAGTTTTCCAACGATTTTAAGGCGCCATTGTTATCGCCAGCCAGGATTTTAGCCAATCCAGTGTTTGGTGAATCAGAATCGCCTAAATATTTAACAGCTTTTGCATATTCGCCCTTAATAATACTCAGGATTCCAAGGTTGTTGTTAACGGCATCACCAGCGCCCGAAGCTGCTCCGAAATAAGTTTCGGCTTTAGCTAAGTTACCAGCTTTCAATTCGCAAACGCCAAGGTTATTTTTGATGATTGGTTCGTTGTTATTAAGTTTTTCAGCTTTTTCGAAATATTCTTTGGCATCAGTATATTTTTGCTGTTTCACCAATACTAAACCTGCATTGTTTGGACCTCTCCAGTCGTTTGGATAAACTTTAATAAACGAATTGTAAATAGCCAACTGTTTGTTAAGGTCTTTGGTTAAAGTAGCAGCATAAAGCAATTCAGCAGGATTTAATTTTGATGGATCAGAATCGGCCAAAGCAGCGATTTCTTCGTCGGTTTTACCAATTAAATCGATGCTTGTAGTGAATTTCGAACGACGTAACTGTGGTAAAATTTGTTCAGCAACACTTACAAATGCTCCTGAAAGGTTTTTGATTTCGCGTTCGCGAACTTCAGGATCGGTGTACATCGAAAGAACGCGAAGAATCAACTCTTTATCCTGGATGTTTGATTTACCCATCAATTCTCTAAAACCATCCCAGTCTTCAGGAGTGAATTTTGTTTTGAATTCGGCTTCAACTTCTGATTTTTTCAATTCTTTGGTTAAGAATTTTGAAGAAACATCCTGGCGTTTTTCTGCCAATTTAGTGTTGTAATCCAATGTACCATCAGGAGAAGCATAGGAAGAAACTTCAATGCTTTTCAGTTTTTTACGTGGATCTTTGGCAGCTTCTTTATTGTACTCGTTCAGTTTGGCAATTTCGGCTTTTGTTAATTCTTCTTTGCGAAGTTCAGCTTTATTGATCAAGTATTTGATGTCAGCAGTGTATTCGTCAGGAACGATACGCTGAAAAGCATCGATGTTTGGATCGTATTTGCCAGTGGTATTTTTTTCTCTCTGAACGCCTAAAATTGGTGTTGGGTAATTTACAACCAGTGTAGGAGTAGCAATAACACCTTTAGCTAATTGAATTGGGGCAAAATCAACACTTTTTGCTCCTTTGGAGGCAGTAATTCTCAATTCAAGGTCGGATAAACGCATGGCTTCGGCATAAGGAACTGCATCTTTGTAAACAAAGCTTCCACCGTTCTTATACGAAATAACTTTGTTGTTTGCGTTTACTTTTTCGCCCTGAACAGTAACAGGTTCGAATGTTTTTTCTCCACCTTCGTATTTCAAAACAGGAGTAGCAACTAAAGTTACTTTCTTGGCAAAATACTTGGTTGGGAATTTTCCATCGATGGCTACATCAACTTTCCCGGCGTGTGTTTCCAAAATTTCCGGAGTTGTTTTGAAATTGATCAAGTTTGCGTTTTTCTTCATCTTTTGCAAACTCGCACAGCTAGATAGCAAGATAGCTGCCGTGGCAATAATGGTTAGTGGTCTTAAGTTAATCCTTCTCATACTGAAATTATTAAATTTGAGGTTATTCATTTCTGTTAAAGTTCACAAAATTAGCAATGTTTGTTAAAAAAAAAATTTAAAAACTACTTTAATCCAGCAAAACACGGGTTACGCCTTTGCTAAACTTCTGGCTAAATATTGTTTCTGTAACTTTTTCAAAATCTTCAGCTTTTTTTACAAAATCTATACCATTCGTGTCTATTACCAAGATCCGAATATCTCTTTGCTGCCTGAAATAGTTGAAATAGCCTTGAGTGATTTTTTCGAGGTAATCTTTGGTAATGTGGGTTTCATAACTTCGTCCGCGCATGGCAATATTCTTCAACAACAAGTCTGGCTCTTTGTGCAGATAAACATAAAGATCGGGTTTTGGCAGCCTGTCATAAATAATATTGAAAAATTGTCGGTATAAGTTATACTCGTCGGTTTGTAAGGTATTCTGTGCAAAAATCAGCGATTTCATGAAGTAATAATCCGATATGATGAACGAGCTAAATAGTTCGAAATGACTAAGTTCTTTATTTAGCTGGTTATATCGTTCGGCCAAAAAAGCCATTTCGAGCGGGAAAGAATATTGTTGTTGATTTTCGTAGAATTTGGGCAGGAACGGATTGTCGGCAAATTGTTCAAGCACTAGTTTTGCCTGGTATTTATTGCTGATCATTTGTGCCAGTGTAGTCTTTCCGGCGCCTATATTTCCCTCTATTACAAGATAATTCAAATCCATAAAAAAATCCCGGATGATATTTTCCGGGATTTTAAAAATACAATATTTTGCACGAATCGGTGCGATTTTAATCGGTTATTCTGAATTAGTGTTGATGTGACACTTTGTCACTTTGACGAGCTATTGTATTTTCACACCTAAATGATAGAATACAAACGACCAAACATCGGTATATTCATCAATAACTTTAGCCGTTGGCTTTCCAGCGCCATGTCCGGCTTTCGAGTCAATTCTTACCAAAAGAGGAAGTTTATTTTTCGCTCCCAATTCCTGCAACCGGGCCATATATTTAAATGTATGGGCTGGCACTACACGGTCGTCGTGATCGGCTGTCGTTGCCAGTACTGCCGGGTAGGCTACTCCTGCTTTGATGGTATGGTATGGCGAATAGTTGTATAGGTATTTAAACATCTCTTCGTTGTCGTCACTAGTACCATAATCGCCTGCCCATGCCCAGCCAATGGTAAATTTATGGAAACGGAGCATGTCCATTACGCCAACTTGTGGTAGTGCAACTTTAAATAATTCGGGACGCTGATTGGTAACTGCACCAATAAGCAATCCACCATTTGAGCCGCCCTGGATAGCTATTTTTTTCGTTGAGGTGTATTTGGTGTTGATGAGGTATTCGGCTGCTGCAATGAAATCGTCGAAAACATTTTGCTTTTTCAGCTTTGTTCCCGATAAATGCCATTCTTCGCCATATTCGCCTCCGCCCCTGAGATTTGCAAGCGCGAAAACTCCTCCTTTTTCGATAAATGCGATGCGTGCCGCAGAGAACGAGGGAGTTAAGCTAATATTGAACCCACCGTAACCATAAAGTAATGTTGGGTTGTTCCCGTTCAGTTCGAGTCCTTTCTTGTGTACAATAAACATCGGAATTTTAGTACCGTCTTTGCTGGTATAGAAAACCTGGTTCACTTCGAAATCATCCGGGTTAAATTTAACCTCTGGACGGAAATAAAGCGAAGCCTGGTTTGTTGTAAAATCGTATTTATAAATTTCGCCCGGTGTGTTAAATGAAGTGTACGAAAAGAAAGATAACGTATCTGATTTTTTCCCGGAGAAAGAACTTACAGTCCCAATTCCCGGCAATTGTACTTCCCGTTCAAAGGTACCGTTGGTACCATAAATTTCGGTTTTGCTATGGGCATCGGTCATATAGTTGATTACGAATTTCCCGGCTATGGCCGAAACTGATTCCAAGACATCTTTTTTCTCAGGAATTACATCAACCCAGTTCTTTTCTTCAGGCTGATTGATGTTGATTTTGATGAGTTTATATTTGGGCGCTTTGTAGTTTGTGCGGACAAATATGTCGTCGCCGTTATTGTCAACCGGATTGAATTCGTATTCGTATTGGCTCATTAGGGTGACAAACTTGCTGTTTTTCTTGCTCAAATCTTTGATGTCGAGTGCATTGCCGTGGGTTCCGATGCTTTTCCCAATGATCAAAAATCGTTTGTCTTCGGTTAATCCGGCGCCAAACATTTCCTTGGCATTATTTGGATTGCTAACAATTAGCTGATCGGTAGGTTGTTCTGTTCCCAGCTTGTGAAAATACACTTTCTGAAATTCGTTGGCTTTCGAAAGTTCGCTACCTTTTTCAGGTTTATCGTAAGCGCTGTAAAAGAAACCATCGTTGTACCAGCTAATCCCCGAGAATTTAACCCATTCGATGTGGTCGGGCAGCATCTCGCCGGTTTCGATGTTCTTTACAAAAATTTCATTCCAGTCCGATCCTGATTTGGCAATCATGTAAACCAGGAATTTTCCGTCGCTTGAAATTTCGGTACCCGTTAATGCAATCGTTCCATCGGTTGATAACGTGTTTGGATCGAGCAATACTTTGGGTTCAGCGGCCAGATCAGCAGTTATATAAAGCACGCTTTGGTTTTGTAACCCATTGTTTTTGAAGAAGAAATATTTGCCTGCCTCTTTAAATGGAGTTCCGAATTTAGGGTAATCCCACAATTCGGTCAACCTGGCTTTAATCTGTTCCCGGTTTGGTAATTTTGCGAGGTAATTGAATGTCAATTGATTTTGAGTTTTCACCCATTCTGCGGTTTCGGCAGAGTTGTCGTCTTCGAGCCAGCGGTACGGGTCTTCAACAACTGTGCCGAAATAGGTGTCTTTTACATCACCTTTTTTTGTTGGCGGATACTGGATGGGCTTTTCGGAGCATGAAATCATAAACGATAGTGCTAAAAAAGAAAGAAATGTTTTTCTCATGATAAATATGTGTTTGTGTAAGTTTCAGCGATACCTGGAAATACAGAAACATAGGTCATTTGTTTTTTTGTTTTATTACAAATTTATCGGGGTTTAACAAAAATGACAAACAAAAAATGCCCGGCAAGCGGGCATTCTATCTAATTTGGAGTTGTATTCAACTGGTTTTAGTCTCGGTTTTCGCGACGTTCTCCTCCGCGATTATCACGTCGGTCGCCACCCCGGTTGTCACGTCGGTCGCCACCTCTGTTAAAGTCGCGACGATCTCCGCCTCTGCGATCACCACCTCCACGATTGTCGTCGCGGCGAGGACGATCTTCGTTGCTGCGTTCAGGTCGTTCTACATAACCTTCAGGTTTTGGGAGCAATACACGGCGCGAAAGTTTCATTTTCCCATCGCGGTCCATATCAAGCAGTTTCACTTCAACTTCTTGCCCTTCTTTTAATTCTTCTTCCACGGTATTCAATCGGTTCCAGCTAATTTCCGAAATATGGAGCAAGCCTTCTTTGCCTGGCATAATTTCGATAAATGCGCCAAATGTGGTGATTGATTTTACCTTGCCTTTGTAAATTTCGCCTTTTTCAGGAATGGCTACAATCAGTTTAATGCGTTTTTTCGCTTCTTCCAGACCTTCTTTATTGATACTCGCAATTTCAACGTATCCCTGGTCGTCTTTTTCTTCAATCGAAATCGTTGTTTTTGTTTCTTCCTGAAGTTTCTGGATGTTTTTACCGCCGGGACCAATAATCGGGCCGATGAATTCTTTCGGAACAATCACTACTTCAACACGAGGAACGTTGGGTTTGAAATCGGGACGTGGTTCGGAAATTACCTTCATAATTTCGCCCATAATATGCTCGCGGCCTTGTTTGGCCTGTGAAAGCGCAGTGCTAAGAATTTCGTATGAAAGTCCGCCAACTTTAATGTCCATTTGTGTGGCAGTGATACCTTTTTCAGTTCCGGTTACCTTGAAGTCCATGTCGCCAAGGTGGTCTTCGTCTCCCAGAATGTCAGAAAGAACGGCAAATTTATTGTTCGCTGGGTCGGTAATCAAACCCATAGCGATTCCTGAAACCGGGCGGCGCATTTTTACACCGGCGTCGAGCATACACATTGTTCCGGCACAAACAGTTGCCATCGACGACGATCCGTTTGATTCCAGAATGTCAGAAACAACACGAACAACATACGGAAAATCTTGCGGAATCATTCGTTTCAAAGCACGGAAAGCCAGGTTTCCGTGACCAATTTCGCGACGGCCAAGTCCGCGTGGAACTTTTGCTTCGCCGGTTGAAAATGGAGGGAAGTTATAGTGTAACAGGAAGCGTTCGTTGCCCTGGAACGTAACTCCGTCGATTTTCTTTTCGTCTTGTTTTGTGCCAAGTGTGATTGATGACAACGACTGAGTTTCACCACGGGTGAAGATTGCCGATCCGTGTGATCCTGGCAAATACCCAACTTCGCCCCAGATTGGACGAATTTGCGTGGTTGAACGGCCATCCAGGCGGATTCCATCGTCAAGAATCATGCGGCGCATGGCTTCTTTTTCAACGTCGTGGTAATATTTTTTAATCAGCTTAATGTTGGTAGCTAAATCAATTTCTTCGTTACCGGCATTGGCTTCAGTGTATTTTTCAATGTATTCGGCAACAATTGCTTCGAATCCTTCGATACGTTTGTGTTTGTCGTCGATGCGTTGTGTGCAAAGTTCGTAGCATTTGGGATAAAGTTCTTCGAATACTTTTGCTTTGATGTCGGCGTCGTTCACTTCGTGGCAATAAGCGCGTTTTGCTTTGCCTACTTCGGCAGCAAGTTCTTCCTGCACTTTGCAGTGAACTTTAATGGCGTCGTGGGCAACTTGAATGGCTTCGAGCATTTCTTCTTCTGAAACTTCGTCCATTTCACCTTCCACCATCATGATGTTGTCGTGTGAAGCTCCAACCATAATGTCTAAATCAGCGTTTGCTAATTGTGAATAGGTTGGGTTCACGATCAGCTGTCCGTCAACGCGGGCAACGCGAACTTCAGAAATAGGGGTTAGGAAAGGTACATCCGACACTGCGATGGCTGCCGATGCAGCTAAACCGGCCAGCGAGTCGGCCATCACTTCGGTATCGGCCGAAATAAGGCTGATCATCATTACGGTTTCGGCATGATAATCGGCTGGGAATAGTGGGCGTAGGGCGCGGTCAACTAAACGCGCAACCAGGATTTCTTCGTCCGATGGACGTGATTCGCGTTTCATAAAGCCTCCGGGAAAACGTCCGGCTGCCGAAAATTTTTCGCGATAATCAACCGATAGGGGCATAAAATCAACATCGGCATTTGCTTCTCTTGCTGAAACCACGGTGGCCAGCAACATGGTGTCACCCATTCTGACAACTACCGCACCATCGGCCTGCTTGGCAAGTCGGCCTGTTTCGATGGTAATAGTGCGGCCATCTCCAAGATCAATTGTTTTAATAATTGCTTGATTCATAATTTTAAATAATAATGTTTTTCAACTGGTACAAATTTACAATGGGTGTGGTGGGGAATTTTCTCGGGTAAATGAATTTACCGAAAATGCGTTTAAAAAAAGTGTACCTCAAATTTTTAAACGCTTATAAAAATAAGAAAAGGCAATAAACTTATTGCCTTTTCTTTGAAAATTATCGACGTAAGTTAAGTTCCTTAACAATAGCGCGGTAGCGGGCAATGTCTTTTTTCTTCAGGTAATCGAGTAAGCTTCTGCGTTTACCTACCAAAGTAGTCAATGCACGTTGAGTACTGAAATCTTTCTTGTTTTCTTTCAGGTGCTCGGTTAAGTGATTAATCCTGAATGAAAATAAGGCGATTTGGGCTTCAGGAGAACCTGTGTTTGTTGCTGATTTTCCATGTTTTTCGAAAATCTCAACTTTCTTTTCAGCTGATAAATACATGTAATTTTGTTTTTAATTGTTGTACAATGTTTAAGCCGCAGCATCGCTATCAATAACAACAGCTTAAAATTAATTTTAAAAAGTCCGGCAAAAGTAAATAAATATCTTTGAAATTCAAGTTACTAGGAGAATATTTTGTTGGATGATATTTTATATCGGTTGTAAAAGTAAAAAGCCACCAGATATTATACCCGGCGGCTTTGTATTGAATAGAGGAATAGATGACTTAGTTATCTTCTTCTTTTGGTATTTCGGTTAATGGAGTTACATTCGTATTATATCCGTCGTAGCCAAAATTCTGGTTAATGTGTCCCTTGGTATTTGCATTAATCGACGATTGAGGAATTGGCCATAATACGTGGTATGGGCTCATCGTATAATAAGTACCGTTAACTGTTTTTACATTCTTGTTGTAGAAATCGGTATATTGCATAATCCGGTCGTAGAAGAAGTTCTTCGTTCCGAAATTGCTTTCGGTGTAAGATTGTCCTCGGTATGATTTCCCTGTTTTCGCAAAAAGGTAGGCAATGCGGGTCAACTCTGTTTTTCGCGGCTCTTCCCAGTACAATTCGCGCGCACGTTCGTCGAGGATTGTACTGATGTCGAATTTTGAAGCGTCGGTATAAGGTGCGCAACCAGCGCGTGTTCGGACGGTATTAACATCGGCCATTGCATTGGCAATATCGCCTTTCCACCAATAAGCTTCGGCTCTTAATAAATAAGTTTCGGCTAAACGAAAAACATACCAGTCGTATGATCCTCCTTGTGGCTTTGCGCCGCGAGGGTCGGGGTTATATATTTTGTAATGAGGCCATCCGAACCAGTTGCGTATGGTGTCGGTTGTACATAACTGTCCGTTTTCTTTGTAAAGCTGCAATGGTTTGCCGTAGTATTTTCCTGTTTTTGCCTTCGCATTGTTATAAACCAGGTCTGTCATATCCATCCAGTTGTATTTTTTATGGCGAAGGTCGTTTGTATCGTCCCAGATTTTCCTGGTGTGGTATGATGTACCACGGGCGCGCCCAATTCCTCGCCCGAATGTTTCCATTTGTTTAATTTCTTCTCCCATTGCGTCTGAAGTTCCGGGGCCGATCCCGTCGGGAGTATAAAGCATATTTGAATTGGAAACACTCCAGAATGGCACTGCCTGGCGCATGATTGAAAGATCGAGTCTTGAGTCCACAAGATCTTCTTTCGAGAGAACCATAAACAATACTTCTTTGTTGGCTCCCGAAGCTTTGTTTTGCCACCAGTGCAGGCGAGATATAACGTCGGAACGTACAACACCCATTTTTGATAAAACATCACCTGCTTCGGAAGGAACAACTCCAAAAGGTTGTGTCATCAGGCTATATGTGCCGCCATTGATTACAGCTGTTGCCGAAGCAATTGCTTTGTCGAATTCGCCTAAAGCAAGATTGATTTTGGTAAGAAGATGTCCTGCGGCTCCCTTGGTTACCCGACCACGATCTACGTTATCCTGGCAATTTGCTGCTGCAAATTCCATATCTTTTTGTATTTTCTTGAGAATAATTTCCCGTTTGGTAGAGTAGAAATCGATTCTCGGTTCCTGAACTTCTTTGCCAATAAACGGAACGTCGCCAAACTGATTGCAAAGCCGGTAATACCTGAATGCCCTGTGGAAATATGCTGATCCCAGTACGGCATTGCGTTCAGCCTGATTGGTGTATGTAGCGTTGTCAATTCGCGAAATGACTACATTTGCATATTTTATCCCTTTGTATTGTTCGAGCCAGAACCATCCAATTTTATTGTAGTCGGTGCTATTTAACTGAGATGTTGGCGTAATTTGTATGTTTAAGTTCTGTGCTGGTCCGGGCTTGTCGGTAGTCCCTTCAACGCATACTTCAGAAAAAACAAGTTCGGTGATAATTGGCGCAGCATCGCCATACCATTCGTAACGCATATTTCGTTCGCAGGCAGTTAAAGCTGCATACATGCCTTTAGCATCAACGAGCGAATTCTCAGGAGCAAAGAAAGAGAGAGGCTGTGGCTCGAGGTAACTGTCTTTACAGCCAATGGCTCCAAGCAAAAATGAAGCAATTAGCAGGAATCTGTAACGAATTCTTTTATTATTAGTTTTCATAACATTCATTCTTGAAAAATTGTTAAAGTGTTAGGTTAACTCCAATTGTGTAATAACGTGGGTTTGGACCGCTGTTTTCAGGATCCCAGAAATCCCATTTCGGCGCCCACCAGCCAACGTTTCGTATGGTTGTAAACACTTTCATGTTTTTAATTTGAGCCCGGTGCAATAGGTTTGAGGGCACATTGTATGAGAGTGAAATATTATCGAGTCGGATAAACGAACGATCTCTCCAAACATCAAATACGGCGCCTCCTTCGTTCGAGTAAATGCGGGCATAATCGTTGTAAGGCGTTTCCGGGGTCCAGAATTTAATTTTATAGGAGTTTGTTCTGTCGGGGAATCCGCCGTCCCGGTTTTTGGCCGAATTCATAGTTCCTTTATGTCCCCAATAGGAATAAAGCATAAACGATGCTTCGAAATTTTTGAAGATGGTGAAATCATGGCGCATGTTCCAGCGGAACCGAGGTTGTTTATAACCCAGAAATTGTTTATCAAGGTCGTTAATTTTTCCATCGTCGTTAACATCCTGGAGCTTGAAGTCGCCGGGGTATTGTCCGTAGCGGGCGGCCTGTGTTTCTTCACCCTTTTGCCATACGCCCAAAATTTTGGGTTGCCAGATAATGTCGATTGCTTTGCCAATAAACCAACCATTCGATGAATCGTCTGATTCTTTTTGTCCGATCACTTTTCCATCCTTGTCGGTTATATCAACCATGTCCCCATACAAACGTTTGATTTCATTTCGGTTCATTGTAAAGTTAACGTTGACATTCCAGGTAAAATTTTCACGTTTAATTACTCTTGAGTTCACAACAAATTCGAATCCATGATTATTTACCTTTCCAAGGTTGGTTGCAACAGAGCTGAAGCCCAGGAAGTCTGGTAATTTGCGGTCGATGAGCAAATCTTTGGTGCTGGCAGTATAGTAATCAACCGATCCATCGAAAAGACCGTTCAATATCGAGTAGTCAATACCAAAGTTATACGATTCGGTTTGCTCCCATTTTAAGTTAGGGTTAGCCATACGATCAACATACAATTGTGTTCCTTCATAAATTGTTCCGGTGAGTGTTTGGTACGGGTATTTTCCTGTAGTCATGTTCGATAAACCATCGTAACGGCCAATGGCGCGGTTACCATTGCTACCCCAGGAGAAACGGAATTTTCCATAAGTCAGAATGTCGTTTTTTGCAAATTTTTCTTCGGTAAATACCCAACCCAGCGCTGCAGAAGGGAAATATCCGTAAGGATGGTTTTCGCCAAAAGCAGAGAATCCATCGCGGCGCATCGTCAGGGTTAACATGTATCTGTCTTTTAGCGAATAAAATACACGTGCCATTAAGGCATTTGCAGTTTCGTATTCGTCGTTGCTGTTAATCGAATAGGTTGTCCCAGTTCCCGATTGCATACGATGGAACCCGAGAGCATCGGTTGGTTGGAAGCCTTGGGCCGACATATCGTTTTGCCAGCTTTGCAATTTTTCGGCGTTGATAAGCAATGTTACATCGAATTTATGGATTTGATTCAACGTTTTGTTCCACTTAATCAGGTTGTCGATTTGCCAGCTGTAAGTTTTGCTTTGTTCGCGTTTGGCCTGGCCTCCGAATTTTCCCCATTCTTCGTGTTTTGAGGATTGATGGTTCATAAATTCATACCATTCGAAGCGAGGAGCAAAATTGAGCTGGTATGAAATATTAAATGGTAATTTTATTTTAGCATACAGCGTGGTGTTGAGTGTATTATAAAATTGTCTCCTGGATTGGAAAGTCATGTCGTATAACGAATGTTTGGCTCCACGCCCGGTGTCGTCAACAGGGCTTAAACGCAATGTTACGCCATCGTCTTTATAAAGCGAACCCCAGGGAGAGTTATTAACGCGAGTCCCCCAATCAGCCTGAATGGTTGGGTCTTTTAACGATCCGTCGCTGTTATACCGGTTTCGTTTGCTTTCGTCGCGGTTGGCAAACTGGGTATTTACTCCAACCGAAAGCCAGTCGGTAACTTTCGCATCCAGATTAATTCTGCTCCTGATTGCAGAGAAGCCATCGCCAACAACAATACCTTCGTTGTTGTTATAACCCAAGGAGAAATAATAGGTAATTTCATCTTTCTGACCGGATAGCGAAACGTTATGATCCTGACGGAATCCGTTTTGAAATACCATATCTGACCAGTCAACCGTTTTTCCAGCTTTATAGTTGGCAACTTCCATTGCCAGGAACCCAAGTCTCGAAAGCCAAACGTCGGTCAAATCGCCGGTAGCGCCATCTCTCCACATCGTTTCTGTTACATCAGAAGGAAGTTTAGCCGGATTTACGAACTTATAGAGTTTGTTGGCATTTGTTGTGCTGTAATAGTTAAGTGATTGCATAACTTTTGTACGCCAGTCAATAAATTCGTTGGGGCCGTACACATCTTCAACAGTAGCCATTGTAGCCAATCCAATACTTGAGTTAACATTAATAACCGGTTTGCCTTGCTTCCCTTTTTTGGTGGTAACAATAATTACTCCATTCGCCGAACGAGCTCCGTAAACGGCTGATGAAGAAGCGTCTTTTAAAACGTCGATGGATTCAATATCATTGGGGTTAATGTCTTCCATACCCCCCTGGTAAATCACACCATCCAAAACAATTAAAGGAGCTGAACTGGCTTTTAACGTATTATCCCCACGAATTTCCATATCGCCGCCTCCCTTGGCGTCGGTAGAGAAACCTACCTGAAGACCTGCGATGTTACCACGTAGCATATCTTGCAGTACCTGTGGTTTTTCGTTTTCCATTTGAGTTGATTTTACCGAAGAAACAGAGCCTGTCAGGTCGCTTTTTTTCATCGTGCCATAGCCCACTGCAACCACCTCTTCAAGGCCAATAGACTCCTCTTCGAGGGTTACATTAATTGTTGGCCTATTGGTAATCGGTACTTCCTGAGATTTCAGACCAACAAACGAAAAGCTAATTGTCGAGTTGCCATTGGGCACATTTAGCGTATATCCGCCATTTGCATCGGTAATAGTACCTACGGTTGTTCCCTTAACAGCAACGGTAACTCCTGGAATTGGCTCTCCTGATTGTGCTTTAACAACACCTTTTACCGTGAATTTTTTATCCTGCTGAAGAAACATATTGCCATCGCGTTCCATGTCGTTTGAAATAACAATATATCGATCAACAATTTTATACTTTAAGTCGGTGCCATTTAAAACCATATCCAATATTCTATCAATGGTTTGGTCTTTTACATCTAAGGTTACCTTCTTTGAAAGGTCGATAGCATCATTCTTAAAGAAAAAGTAGAATTTACTTACATCCTCAATTTTAGTAAAGAAATCAGTAATTGAAGCATTCTCAACTTTTAAGTTTAGCCTGGTGTTTTGCGAGTAACTTGCAGCACTCACCGACATTAAGCAAACCAGAACGAAGAAGATCGTTAGTTTCATGTAGCGAATAAGTTTTTGCCGGTCTGGAAACAAACCGGTTGGGTTACACTTTTTTTTCATAGATTTGAAATGTTTAAGTTAATTACTGTTTGTCTTATTGGAGTAAGACATGTTTTAAGCTTACACGAGGCAGGATGTTGGAGCATCTTGCCTTTTGTTTGGTTACATCATTTTTTATTGGTTTTTAGTGAATATAAAATTACCTGGTTCTTTTTATCTGATTTTACTTTAATGTCGAATCGGATGGGTGCTGACAACGTGATAATTTCGAGTATTTGGCTCAACGGCTTGTTTTTGAGAATTGTCCCGGTGAATTTTATCTGGCTGATCGTATTATCGTCAAAGTCAATCTCAACATTGTACCAGCGTTCAAGCTTTTCTGCTATATATTCCAGCGTTCGGTCTTTAAAAATCATTTTACCATCTCTCCATGCTTCATAGGGAGCAACATCTACTTCTTTTTTTATTTTTTTGCTTGTCGATTTTTCAAAAATCAGTTGTTGCCCGGGAACAAGTTGTGCAATACGATCTCCATCCAGCTCTTTTACGCCAACTTTACCTTCTATTAAAGTAATTTCGGTTTTTGGATCCGATTCGTAGGCGCTTACATTGAATGATGTTCCTGTAACTTTTATTGATAATTCTTTCGTGTTGACATAGAATGGGTGAAGTTGATCTTTGGTAACCTGGAAGAATGCTTCTCCTTCCATCGTAACAATCCGTTTTTTTGTGCTGAACCTTGCCGGGATCCGAATTCGGGTACCCGAGTTTAGCCAGACCCTGGTGCCATCGGTTAACTTGAATTCTGAGATCTGACCTTCAGGAGCATAAAATTCACTCACGAGTTCATTCTTATCGAAGGAGGGACTCAAATACCCAAGCTCTGACAGGGAAAAGCCAGTGAACAATGCTGCAACAAGTATGGCTGCATATTTCAGGTAGTACTTGATATTGAATGATTTGTTCGGTTTGATTGTCAGGCTGATTCTTTGAGATAGTTCCAGAAAGTCTTCTTCTACTTCAATTTGGTGCTTTCCTGATGAAGCAAATGCATGCAAATTCTTTAGCTTGATAAACTCGCGTTTATTTTCCTTGCTTGCATTAATCCAAGAGATAACTTCTTGATTATCTTCTTCGCATAAGTTTCCTGTAATGTGCTTTATCAGTTTCTCCTGCTCCATTTTTGTGGTAATGTGCCTTTATTACGCACAACTCGGAAACAACCCTATATCAGGAATCAAATATTTTAGCAAAAAGAAACTGTTTCTTATCAGTTATGGCAGAACAGCATAAAAAAAAGCAACTCGGGTAAATAATCCTTGGTATTTTCCCTAAGTTCAATCAATGCCCTGGTTATGTTAGCTTCAACTGCTTTTACTGATATGTCGAGGCGAAGTGCTATTTCTTTATTCTTTAAATTTTCATTGCGACTTAATACAAAAACTTCGCGGCATCGGGGAGGAAGCGATTCTATTGTTTCGTTGATTATACGTTCAAGATTTTGGAAGTCAATTTTTTCAAAGTTGAGGCAGTCAAGTGCTTCGTAATTAAGTTGTAAGCTTTCGGTATTCCTCTTCGAGTTCTCGAAAAAGTTTGTTTCCAGTTTGAGGTGTCTCAAATATGACAGGCTCGCATTTCTGGCAGCCATGTAAATGTACGACCTGATGTTTGATTCAGGATCGATTAATTCGCGTTTTTCCCATAATCTCATGAAAATATTTTGAACAATATTTCGGGCTGATTCAAAGTCGGAAATATATTCGTTGGTGAAATGAACCAATGGTTCATACCAACACTTAAAAACTTCCTCGAATGCTTTTGCATCGCCGTTTTTTAAGCTGTTCAGGATGTCTTTTCCAATAGACTTAGTTGGGGTCATAGGTCGATAGTGCTGATAATCAGTAATAATACAAATGTGATATTGTATAAAACTCAGACTACATAATTACACATTTTCTTAGGTTGAAGCAAAGAAGTTGGATTTTAAAATTTTAGCTGTTTTGAGAGCAATGCTATGAGCCGTTTTTATAAACCACTTTTTTACAGCCCCGTAGCTAAGGTTTCAGAATGCTTTTTATGCCTGAACCCGACGGCCAAGCCAACTTTGATGTATTTTGAAGAATGAAAGCTTTTCTCGCTTTCTTTTGTCCAAAAATAGCTGAGATTTACCTTTAATGTAGCCCGTTTGCCAATACTGGAGTTGAAAATGCTGAATCTCATTCCGATGAAAGGATCACTAAAATAGTCGCGGTTGAACCCGGAATGGTTGTATTCTCCGGAACGTGGTGTATTGATCATTAGGTAATATGACGATTGTAACTCATTGTATCCCAGTATCAGGTATTCAACAGCCGGGCCAAAACCTATGGATAACACACTGTCAACCCGAAATCGCGCCTGAACCGTTGCTTCGGCACACAGGTTAGCTATTTCCCATTGACTGTAACTATGGCCGCCAAGCCCTCCGGAGCTTAAACTTGGCTTGGAATATTGAAGGTTCAGGCCAATTTCTTTATTGAAGGTTAGCTTTTTGTCGGTCTGAAACCAGGAATGAGAAACTTCGAGGTTGAATACGGTGGGAGGAGAGCATTCCTCGTCATAATGGTGCCTGAAATTGTTGCTTTGCAGTTTATTGACGCCAACTCCAAAGGTGGTTTCACTAACGTTCTGGCAAAATCCGTTAGCCGAAGTCAGTAAGATTATCAATGTTGAAAGTGCAATAAATTGTTTCATTTTTGGTTTTCGATTAGGTTTCTGAATTCCTTAATTTGTTCCGGCGAGCCCAATACAAAAAGCTGGTCGCTTCGGCTCAGGGTCAGTTCGGGAGACGGGTTGAATACGTATTTGGCTCCGCTGATTCGGATGCCTATGATATTGATACCCGATTTGTCTTTGGACTGTAGCGCTTTGATCGGTTTATTTACGAAATGAGAGGCCAGATGGGTGCACGAGACTTCTTCCAGACTGACGTCGTTACTTTTTTGCAGCAGAATATATTCCAGGAATTCAACCACATCGGGCTGAGTAACAAGTTTTGCCATTCGTTGTCCTCCAATGCGTTCGGGCATTATTACGTTGGTTGCGCCTGCGCGGCGCAATTTGGTAACCGATTCAATTTCCGAAGCCCGGCTGATAATTTTTAATGCCGGGTTTATGCTTCGTGCAGTTAAAACCACAAAAACATTGTCGGCATCGTTTGGAGTAGTGGCAATTAATGCTTTGGCATGTTCTATACGCGCTTGAAAAAGAACTTCTTCATGTGTTGCATCGCCCCGGATATATAGCAAGTTTTCATCTTCGCGCACCCGATTGATCACATTTTCGCGTTTGTCGATAACCACGAAATCCATTCCCGAATCGCGAAGTTCTGTGGCTGCCTGCTCTCCGTTTCGGCCATATCCAATAATGATGGTATGGTCTTTTAGTTTCATGATTTTTTTGTCCACCCTGTATGTTTTTAAGTATTCTTTTAACTCGCCATCAAAAACAAATTTGGCAAGGCTCGAACCAACCCACGCTAAACTTCCTAAACTAAACATGATAAGTCCCGAAGTGAATAATTTACCAACCTCAGAAAGCGGGTGTATAACCGCAAAACCAACCGTAGAGATTGTTATAATGGTCATAAAAAAGGCATCGATAAGCGGATATTGTTCGTGGAACCGGTAAAAGATAGTTCCCGAAAAAACAAGCAGCATCAGCAAAATCGATCCTGTGCGAAGCGTTTGGTTCGAAACGGCCTGGAATTTATTGAATGGCTGACTCATCGTTACCTTGTTTAACCGAAGTTATGATTTTTGCACCCAATTGGCAATGTAAACATTTTTTGTTTTCGCAATATTGCTTTTTGAGCTGAATTAATGCCTGGCTTTCGAATGCTGTTTGGCTGACAATTTTAAGTTCACTCCATTTCCTAATAATTTGGTTTTGTTCCGAAGGCAATTGCTCTAAAAAATGCAATGCACGGTCTTTTAGCGACTGGTTCGAATGCTGGTCGCCATATACAAAAAGCAAAGGTGCAATCGTGTTTATTACCAGGTTCTGGAAAACGGTATCTCCCAGGTGTTTGGGTTTATTTTCCGAAGATATTTTATTGAAGCGGTAATGCGTATTCCAGTATTCAGAGGCCGTTACATCGAATAATTTCTGAATTTCGTCTAAGTTGTTTGTTTCCAGTATCTTTGAAAATAGGGCCGTTGACTGGTTGATTAATGCCGCTAATTGTGCAATTCGGATAGTTGGAAAGTTAACTGGTCTAAGCCGTAGAAATTTCCACAAATGGGCATCAATTCCGGCTAAATTATATTTTTTATACAAAAATGAATATTCGTTTCGAAGCGATAAGTAATAATCGTCGCCCAGCAAGGTTTCGTTCAGGAAGCCTGCTTGCCCGAATAACAAAGCTTCAATCTGGAACAAACTGTTTTTGTGTTTCGAGAGAAGTTGGAGCGAAAGCGAACGGGAGAGTAACTCGAAGGGTATTGCATTGGTTTTCAGCCCAAAGTTTCGGGCAATTAACTGGTAAAATGTTTCGTTCCAATTGTTTGTGTTTTGTCCGAGGATTTCCAGGATACTTTGTGTTTTCGACTGCAAGCGCTCTGTCATTAGCGAACTGTACCAAAACCGCAGGATAAACGGATCGACTGAAGGTAGTTTGTCTTCACAGGCAATCCATTTTTTCGATTTTAGCAATTGTTCAAAGTTTTCGAACAGCTCTGTCGGGTAACTCATTACAAAGGTTGGCAATTCTTCTCCGTTTACAACAACTGGTTTGTCAAATAACTCAACCACGTGGAGAATCACATTATTATATGCGGGGTTTGTATCGTGTTTGTGCTGAAACCATTGCGATGATTTGTGGTGGACTTCGATGTTCCCGGCCCAGATTGTATCTGCAATTTGGACGCGGGCATTGAAAAAATCGGGTCCAGAGTCGTAATTTGCCCGTCCGGCTGATAAAATTTTGATTGGCCGACCGTCAACTGTTTGCAATTCGCCTTTGCTGAATAAGTGATGTTCCCAAACAAATTGTAAAAACTCCTCTCTCATTTGTGCTATTTCATTATCCTCATTGAGTTACCATCCGACGAAACTTAGGCGAAACAGTTTGAATTTTTGAGGTGATAAACGAAAAAAAGCTGTACTTAATTTGCCATGCCAGAGCATACAACATTTCTATTGCTGTGCGATTATCATAAAAATTAAAGCAATCTCCCAAGGTTATATCGAACTGACGATAAATTTAGTAAAACTGGACTAATTATTTGCACAGCTTTTAAAACATTACAGAAAACCCTTGTGATTTTATGATTTCCCAGGCGGCAACAAACGAGAATTCGTCGAGTGGCGAGATTCTATTCTTCCGGAGCAGCTTTTTAACAGGTTTTTGTGATTCTTTGTCAAAGCAGGCCAGTAATCCTTTTTTGTTTGGCTTAACCGAGATGTAACCCTTTTGAGGCGAGTAGAAGTAATAAAGGTATTCCTGCTGGTAGGCCATATTTTTCAAGGCACCTTTAGTGTCGCGATAGGCCGATACTTCGTTCAAATTCACCTTTCTGTAGCAGAGTAATGCTGGATTTCCTTCAGAAAGAACTTCAAAATAACGTTCACTTTTCGATGAATTGTCGAATTGCTGTTTTCTAAACCGGCGAATTTGTCCATTTTCGTCGGCGAATGAAAAGGCTGAAATAATTGTTTTATCGATTTTGATTTGTATGTTAATTTCGCTGTTGAAATAAATCAGTTCGTCTTTGAATGAACTGTATCGCATGTATAAACTGTCAATCGATTCTCCGTTGGTTAACAGGATATTGCCAACACACCATTTGTCGGTGAAATATGGTTTTCCTTCATAAATGCTATAACTTTCCTGCCTGATTCCTTTTATTTTGGGGGCATCCCATTTGGGCGCAGGCATCTTTTGCGCAAATGCATTTGCAATAAAAGCGCTTAGCAGAACCAGTAGAAATATTTTTGCGGCAGTCAGGTTCATCATATGTTATAAAACTTCAAATTGTTTTTCTTCAGAAACGATGGTTCCATTTTTTAATCTGCACCAAATCGATACTTTGAATTTGCCCAAAACCGACGAGGTTTTAAAGTTTACCCGAAATACGTTTTGTGGTTTTATAGATGGTTCCCAGTACAGAACCTGGCGTAAATCAGGAATATTTGTGTCTTTTTTATCCCATTCGCTTAGTGTTATTTTGGGCTGAACGGCGTCGAGCGTGGGGCGGATAAACTGGTCGGTTTCTTTAATGTTTGAATAATCGGCTTTGGTGGTATAAATTGCTACAACTCCCGGAAATTTCAGGTTACCATAATATCGCTCAGCGTTGCAAATCTCCACCCGCTTGATGTCCTGGGTGCCCATATCTTTTATCAGGTTTAAATCCCTGATCGGGATACCGTCAATCAATGTCAGCGGTATTTCGTCGAAATAGCCGCTTGCAGTAACGTTTAGCACCTGTAGTGTCGGTTCATTGTTGTAATTTCTGAATTTCACGCCAGCGAGTAATTCCCGCGAAACTTCGGTGAAATTAGGCAAATCGATGAATAAATGCGGATTGATCACCTTATTGGGTTTCCCGTAATAAGGATAGGTTTCGGTTTTGACGGTTGATGTTTGTGTTATTTGAAACGGTTGCTGTTCAAATACTTTCTGGAATGTGACGATGTCGATGTTTCTTGCATTATTCACAGCAAAAGTATCGGTAACAGACATTGGCTTCATAGCAGGAATAATCTCGCTGCCGGTAAAGCTATCGTCGATGGTTATCTTCAACCGTTGCAGCGGAGTTGTGCTAAAGCATTGAATAAAAGGCTTAATGGAGCCTGAATATTTGCTGAGCTGGAAGTAAAATTTGCCATCGTCTTTGGTTTGGTAATACTGAAATTCGGGAATCGAATCGGGAATTGTAAAGAATACATTGATCCCGGAAGCTGGTTGTAATGTTTTTTTGTCGGTAATTTTACCCGAAAGTATTAAGCCTTTGGATTCCGATATTTCAGCCTGATTTTTCTCATCGGGTAATACCAGGGATGAAGTCGATTTAAAATGGTTATCGGATTGTGAAATGCAGATGCTTATATTGCCGTCAATTTCGTTAGTCAGCGTCTGGCCTGGTTCGAATGTTAAATTGTAATCGGAAATGGAGTTTAGCGTTGGTTGAAAATTTGAAATTTTAATAAAACCGGCCTTTTCGTAAGTAACAGGGAGTGATGCCAATCGCGGAATTTGCTCTGTTTTTTCCAGCCCGTTGAATCGGTTGGTAATCCATATTTCTTTAATCATTTTAAATTGGTCGGTACTTTTGGTGTACGACCTTAAAATATAAGTTCCGCTACTGAGCGAATCGGGTAAAAGCAGGTAACCATCGGCCTGATGATTATTTATTTCAAGGATCGCACCTGATACCCTTTCTCCGCGCTGGTTGAGTATATCAAGATAATTGATTTTTGACTGGTCGTTGGCGGGAGCAAATATTTTCACGAGCATCGTTTCACCACTAACATAGGTGTCGCGGTCGGAAAAAACTGAAAGTGGCAGGTTTGGCTGGGCTCTTAGTGTGAAAACAAGCAGCGAAAGTAATATCCATATTATTGTCTTTTCTTTCATTCAGTATGTCATTTGTATAAAGGTCGGTTTAACGTTTCATAAACTCAATGAAATCTCATCTTTTCTGATTGATGCAATCAACTTATAGTGTATTTGTTATTTATTCTCCTGACAAATAGCTTGTTGTATCGAATGGCTAAGCCGTTTTCAATAAATACCCGCTGTTTCGTCGAAAATAAAGTGTCATAGTTTATAGTATTTAGTTTCAATAATTTTCCCAGAACGATGGAATTTCTCCGATAAGATAACCGCTATCCGGTATGTCTGGGTACCTGTTTATCCGGCGCTGAACAACTTCTCCGCCAAAGGCCGAACCGGTTCTGATAAAATATCGGTACTGGCGGTAGGAGTTCACGTTGAAGAATCCCACAATCTTTTTTGTTTTATCGGTTTTGCAGTACAAATTAGTTGGTATTTGGGCCAAAACAGGGTCAAACAAATTGCCGTCTGCCGTAAATTGTTTGTCGAGGGCATCATAAAAATCATACGAGTTTTTGGTCATGCCATATTCATCGAGCATAATTATCCAGCCATAATAATCTTGTTTGGCCGAGTCGAGATATTGTTGTGTGTCATACGCAAGCGAGAGTACTGTGTGATTTTTTATATTTGAGGTTCCGGTATAATTTCCTTGTCCGGCAATGTTAAAATTCCCGTTGTCATATCTTGATTTCCATCCATAATACGGAGGAACTACCTTCAGCGGATTCATTGGTGGTAAATACACCCATTCAATAACGGTTCTCCACGTAAACCTGAAATATTTAACCTGTTCCGAAATGGGGACATCAACGCGGATATCGCGAACCGGATTTTCAACCTCGAAAGGTACACCATAAGCATCAGTACTGTATGATTTATCAACCCGATGTGCGGTATAAAGCGAATCGACAGACGGAAGGGCGGGCATTACAACGGGATCCGACTCATACGTTTGATTTTCGTAATAAATTCGTAACGTGTATGTTTTGCCCGGAATAGCTGCTTTAGGGAACGTGAAATATCCGTTCGATTCTTGTTTTGCAGTTATTGTGTTCGATTCCGATTCGAGCAAATCAACTTTTGCATTTGTTATAACCTTTTCCGGATCAGTGCTGTAAAAGCCTTTGGTGACCGAAAGTTTTACGAAGTTTTTTGATATGTCGTTGGTTAGCATAGCCTCACAAACCAACATGCTCTCCGAATTGTCCAAATTGGGAGTATAATATTCTTCACACGAAACAAACAGCAACATGCCTAACACAAATTGTATCACGTTTCCGGTAACCCTTTTTTTGTTGTATTTTCCTATTGGTTTCATCAGAATTTGAAGTTATAAGTGATTGACGGAACGGGCACTCCAATTACCGAAAGTTTATAAATAGCATTTGCTGTTTTATGAACTTGCTGGATAGAAGGGTCTCTTCGGTAGAAAATTGAATAGGCATTTTTTCTTCCGTAGAGATTGTAGATCGAGAATGTCCAGCTTCCTTTCCACATGCGTTTTTTGCGCAGGTTTTCGTCGAGGGTTATGCTTACATCCATGCGGTGGTAGGCTGGCATCCGGTATTTGTTCCTGTCCGAATAGTAAACTACCTGTTTTCCGTCGAAGGTGTATTTTTGTTCGGGAAGAGTAACCGGGCGGCCCGACGACAAAACAAAATTGCCGGAGAAGCGCCAGCGTCGGCTTATCTGGTAGTTTAAAACGGTCGATAAATCATGTGGTTTATCGTAAACCGAGGGATAGTATTTCTTCGAGTTAATAATATCTTTATCAAAATTGTTATCGGTTTGCCGCATGGTTCTCGAATAGGTATAACTAATCCATCCATTGAGCCGACCAGTATTTTTCTTCATGAAAAGCTCCAGCCCGTAGGAATAACCTTTCGCGTTAATAACATCGGTTTCAATGTGTTTATTCATAACCAAAACCGCTCCGTCTTTATATTCGAGCAGGTTTTGCAGGTTTTTGTAATAAACTTCCACCGATGTTTCGTACAAACCGTTCTTCGGATTTCTGAATAAACCAACGGCAAACTGGTCGCTGATAAGTGGTTTGATGTATGTGTCGCTCGATTTCCAGAAATCGGCAGGTGACATTACCGATGTGTTTGAAACCTGGTTCATAAACTGGTGAATTCGCTGGTAGCTCAACCTGAACGAACCATTGTTGCTGCTATTTAATTTTAGCGAAATGCGTGGTTCCAAACCTTTGTAAACTTTTACTATTTCTCCTGAAGTGTAAGTTGTTGAATCAATTGCTGTTGTTGTGCTAAACGATTGGTTGGGGTCGTATTTCATTACGGTTGCAGGCCCTAAATTCAAAAAATGGGCGTAGCGCAAACCAATGTTTAAGGCTACCGATTTCGACAAATCAATGTCGTCGTCAACAAAAGCGCCTAATTCAACCGATTGGTCTTGCTGAATTTTTTCAGGAACCACGTTGGTTGGCGATCCGGCGGGGCGAATTTCTCCGGGCGAAATTTTATTCCCGATGGCCTGGAATCCGGTATTGATGCGGTGTTTTTCGTTGGGCAACCACGATAATATGTATTTCATGCTGGCATATTGCAAACCGGTAAGCAAGTGGTAGTCGTTTTCCGACTGATCGGCATCTTTTTGTTCAAGCTTAAAATCATATTGACTATACGACAAATTCAGGTTCGACAGCAATTTTTTCGAAATTCCTGCTTTCCAGTTAACCGAACCAATCAGGTTACCGTATTTGTATAATGAATTTGAATTCAGGTTAAAAACATCATTACTGGCGTAAGCCATCAATTTCAATGTGTTGTTGGCGCCTAAAACAAGATTTAAAGTTCCGTTCACATCGTAAAAATGAGCAACACTGTTTAAAAACTGGGCATTTCTCGACTGGCGCATAATCCAATCGGAATATGTTGTGCGGCCACCAATCAGGAATGTGCTCTTTTTTTTCTTCACCAATGGCCCTTCCAGTGTTATTCTGCTGTTTATCAATCCTATGCCGCCATTTAACTTGAGGTTCTCCGTATTTCCGTCTTTTAGTTTAACTTCCATAATTGACGAAACACGTTCGCCGTATGACGCAGGTATTCCTCCTTTAAAGAGTGTTACATCCTGGACAGCATCGGGATTGATCATCGAAAAGAAGCCAAAGAGATGCGAAGTGTTGAACACCGGTGCGCCATCCATGAGAACAAGGTTTTGGTCGGCGTTTCCTCCGCGTACATTAAATCCTGACGACATTTCGCCAACGCTTTGTACGCCGGGCATCATAACCACACTTTTTATAATATCAGCTTCGCCCATCATTACAGGCAATTCTTTAATGATTCTTGAATTTACTTTTACCATGCTCATTTGAGCTTTCGAAGCTTTTGCACTTTCGCCTGTAATTGTTACTTCTTCAAGCCTGTGAGTTTCTTCAAATAGTTCAAAGTCGGCTTTCCCGTTTTCTATGAGTTTAATTTTCTGGCTTAATGCTTCGTAACCCATAAATGATATTTGCAAGGTATGGTCGCCGGTTGGTAGTTCAAGTTCATAATTTCCCATACTATTGCTGGTTGTGCCAATGCCCGTTTGCGGATGGAAAATTACTGCACCGGCAAGTGGTTCGTTATTTTTTCCGTCAGTAATTTTTCCCTTAATTTTTGCCGAATTGTATCGTCCCTGGTTTAGCGGGTTGCCAATTACAAGGATAGTTGGTTCTCCCGAGTTCGAGAGTGTTTTTCCATCGCTTCCTTTGGGGAAGATAACTACCGAATTATTCTGAAAGAATTTGAAACTGAGCGGTTGGCGATCAAATAATTGATTGAGCGCCTGAATGAGTGGGGTGTTATTGAATTCCTGGTTGATTACATACGATTTAACCCAGTCTTGCTTGTAGTAAAATTTGATATGATATTCTTTTTCAATGATTTTACAAAAATCATCGACTTTCGTTTTTTGGAACTTCCCGGTGATTAATATTTCCTGAACATTTTGTGTTCTGGCCTGGAGATTTAGTAGGATAAAGAATCCGAAGATAACGACGAGCTTGTTCAATATGAACGTGTTATTTTTTTTCACTTATTGGGTTTTCGGCCTGTTAATGGCTAAAGTTAAATATTTTGCACCAACTAAATGTATTTTTGACAAAAAGATTTCTATTTGGTTTAATCAAGATTCATAAATTTTTTTTTGCTTTGTGTAATTATATGGTGTAATCGAACCTCATTGAATCAAGTTCGTTAAAATAGATAGATAAAATCGCCTAATTTTGAATTTTGATTGAACTCTGATGTTTAGAAATCTGGAAAACACTTCAACTTTAATTAAAACAAGAGCCAGAGAACTAGGCTTTCTTGATTGCGGAATTTCTTCGGTTTGCTTTCTTGAGGAAGAAAAAGGACGTTTAATCGCATGGCTTCAGGAAGGAATGAACGGAGACATGGGTTATATGGCTAACCATTTGGAAAAGCGACTAAACCCCGCACTGTTGGTGGATAATGCAAAATCAATAATTTCAGTTTTGCTGAACTACTTCCCGAATAAAGGGCAATTGGATGATAATGCTCCGGTTTTGTCGAAATATGCTTATGGTGTTGATTATCATTTTGTAATGAAGGAAAAACTTGCTGCGCTGTTTCAGTTTATTCAGGAGAAAGTGGGTACGTGTAATGGCCGCTGTTTTGTTGATTCGGCTCCGGTACTCGATCGGGCCTGGGCTGCGCGTGCCGGTTTAGGGTGGATTGGGAAAAATACAAATTTAATATCGCCCGGGCACGGCAGTTTTTTCTTCATTGGCGAACTGATTATTGATGTGGAACTTCCGGCTGACGGGAAAACGATAAGAAATCACTGCGGAAACTGCACGCGATGCCTTGATGCCTGTCCGACCCAAGCGCTTGTGGCGCCTTATGTGCTCGATGCCCGAAAATGTATTTCCTATCAAACCATTGAAAACAGGGGAGAGATTGATCCAGCTCTTAAAGGAAAGTTTAAAAACCGAATGTTTGGTTGTGATATTTGCCAGGATGTTTGCCCGTGGAACCTGAAATCGGAATCACACGCTGAGCCTGCTTTTCAGCCTGACGAAGCAGTTCTGGTAATGAAAAAAGAAGATTGGTACAACCTGGATAAGGAAACTTTTGATAAACTGTTCCGAAAATCGGCGGTGAAACGTACCAAATTTGAAGGGTTGAAGCGAAATCTGGATTTCCTGAACGAATAAAAAAGCAAAGGGAAGCAAATTTGCTTCCCTTTGTGGTGCCTCCAAGAATCGAACTAGGGACACATGGATTTTCAGTCCATTGCTCTACCAACTGAGCTAAGGCACCATTTTTAGTCCGGTGTGGACATTTGTAAGTTATATTCTCGGCTTTTGGTGTACCGTTTCGCTTACGGGGTGCAAATATAGATCAAATATTTTAACTACAAAACAAAAGTGAAGCTCAGCCTGAATTTTTTTTTAATATATTGTGTAGAGTGTTGTTTGTTAGGTGTTTGTGCGTTCGAGAAAAGTTGGAAGGAATAAAACACGCCTGTATTTTTGTTCTTCAACCATTAATTCTATCGATAGAAATGTAAATATCCTTTTGATTTTTAGTGAAATCGAAGCTATTTCATACTTTTGCAATCCAAAATTTTACTCATTTAGCAAATGTTGCACACCTTCGTATTAAAGAATGGAATTCGGATTGTTCACCAGGAAGTTAACTCTCCGGTTTCGCATTTTGGCGTGTTAATTAATACTGGTTCGAGAGACGAAGAAGAAAGCGAACAAGGTATAGCTCATTTTATTGAACATGTAATTTTTAAAGGGACTAAAACCAGGAAGGCTTTTCATATCCTGAACCGGATCGAAGATGTTGGCGGTGAGTTAAATGCTTACACAACCAAGGAAGAAACCGCTGTTTATGCCACTTTCCTGAGTGAATATTACCAGCGGTCGGTTGAATTGATTAGCGATATCCTGTTTAATAGTATTTTCCCGGAGAAAGAACTGGAACGGGAGAAGGAGGTAATTTACGAGGAAATAAATTCGTATAAAGATAGCCCCTCGGAGCTGATTTTCGATGAGTTTGAGGAAATTCTGTTTGATGGGCATCCAATTGCCCGCAATATTCTCGGAATTCCTGACCAGATCAAAACTTTCGGTAAAGAGAGTATTCTGACGTTTATGGACGAGAATTACCATACCGACCAAATGGTTTTAAGCTCGGTGGGTAATATCCCGATGTCGAAGATTATACGACTTGCTGAAAAATATTTTGGACAGGTTCCTGAAAAAAGAAGGGCAAAAGAGAGATTGGCAGAATACAATTATCGTCCTGAAACCAGAGTCGTACAAAAAGATACTTTTCAGGCGCACTGCATTATCGGGAATGTTGCACCCGGTATTTTCAGTCAGCAACGAATGGCGATGGTTTTACTCAATAATATACTGGGCGGACAATCGATGAATTCGAGGCTAAATATGGCTTTGCGCGAACGCAATGGTATGGCTTATAATGTCGAGTCGAGTTACACCGGCTATTCCGATACAGGCGAGTTCAGTATTTATTTTGGTACTGATAAAGAAAACCTGGAACAGGCGCAGGCTCTGGTTTATAAAGAACTTCGCAAAATACAGGAGTCTCACCTCGGAATCGTGCAGTTGAGTCGGGCTAAAAAGCAATTGATAGGTCAGTTGGCCATTTCTACTGAAAACCGCGAAGATTTAATGCTTTCGTTGGGGAAAAGCATGTTGTTTTTTAACCAGGTCGATTCGCTCGAAATGATTTTTCGGAAGATTGAAGGCATTGAAGCCAGGGAGATTATGGAAATAGCAAACCAGGTTTTTAACCAAGCGACAAACAGTACACTAATTTACCAGTAGAATGTTGGATTCAGTTTTGTTAGATCAATATATTCTCGACCATACTTCGCCTGAAGATGATTTTTTAAAAGAGCTTGATCGTGAAACCCACTTAACAATATTGCGGTCGCGAATGTTATCAGGTCATTTGCAAGGGCAAATATTGAGCATGATCAGCTGTATGATAAAGCCGCGGTATATTCTTGAAATAGGAACATTTACAGGGTACTCGGCATTGTGCCTGGCCAAAGGTTTGCCTGAAGATGGTCGGCTGCATACGATCGAAATCGATGATGAACTGGAATCGATTGGCCAAAAGTATTTTGTAAAGTCGGGTATGAATGACAAAATCATTCAGCATATTGGCGATGCCCGACAAATAATCTCTTCGCTTGAAAATAAGTTCGATCTTGTTTTTATTGATGCCGACAAGCGAGAATACTGCGAATACTATAGCCTTGTTTTTGATAAGATTTCGGTTGGCGGCTTTCTCCTGGCCGACAATATTTTGTGGAGCGGTAAAGTTGTTGATCCAGCCGAGTTTGACGACGAGCAAACACGTGGCATTCTTGATTTTAATAATCTGGTTAACAATGATATAAGAGTAAAGAATGCCATTCTCCCTGTGCGTGATGGAATCATGTTAATTCAGAAGATTGCCGAATAGTTGCCTTGCTCATTGTTGTTCGGAGAGTATTGCCGTTCGGTTTTATTCGCCGGTAAATTCGGTTGTCGTACCCCAAATTGTTGCTTGCAAAGTTAATCGAACTCAAAAAATCGTCGTTTGCCGATAAAAACCAGCCAGACATCTATTGTTTTTTTATTTCACACCCAGTGAGTTGTATTTTTGAATCGTAATTAAAACAGTATTTAAGAAACAAAAACAATAGAAAAACAATTAAACGAAGAAGTCATGAAAACAACAATTAAATCATTCATTATTATTTGTGCACTGGGTTTGGTCAGCGTTTCAGGAGTAAATGCCACAGCAAAGTTCGAATTCAAAGATTTAAAACAGGCAAACATGAATCAAGCTTTTGCCGAGTTGAACAGTAAGATTGCTTTGCCAGATGCTAAAATTAGCGAGAGTATAGATTATCAGCAAGAAGCACAGCTTGTTAACCATTTGATAGCTGATGCCGCTGAGGCTAAAGTAACGCAACATGTTTTTGAGAAAAGTTTAGTTCAGGCTGAAAGTGCATTGCCCGGAAATAATGACGACCTGGTTGATTTTAGAGCCGAAGCACAGTCAGTGACAAAAGCGCTTGCCGACAGGGAAGAAGCAAATGCCATTCAGAAATTGGTTGACGAAGGTAAATTAGCAGAAAACAGATAAGTTTAGTTTGGTAGGAAAATGAAAACCGCTTCTTTTCAGAGGGCGGTTTTTTGTTGGTCATTTTGTTAGTATAAATAAAAAACCACTCACAAAATTCATTGCAAGTGGTTGATAATCAGTTGTCCTGTTAGGTCTCGAACCTAAACTCTTCTGATCCAGAATCAGACGTGTTGCCAATTACACCACAGGACAATTTTTCTGAAAATTTTGTTGACCTACTAAGGCTCGAACTTAGACTCTTCTGAACCAAAATCAGACGTGTTGCCAATTACACCATAGGTCAATCTTACTTCGTCTTTTCTTTAAAGACGGCTGCAAAAATAAGAAAAATATTTTTCCACAACCTATTTTTGCGTAATTTTTCATCCGGATTAAAGCAAATGTTTCTACAACATAAATACTAAATTTGCGCCAATTTTAGATGTATTTCTTAACAACTTATTGTATTTAAATTGATTGTTAAAAAGTGCCAGTTTTGTTTTTTCAACTTTCCAACTCCGCAAAAGGTGATCTATTTTTACGGTGTCAAAAGGAATATACAGCGTTTGTTAGTCGTATTCCTCTTGTTATTAATCTGTTAGGTGAAGTTAATAAATATCAGTTATGAAAGAATTTTTTCAGGAAAACAAAAAAATTGCCAAGACAATTACCGAAGTAGCCGATTTGGCCAATTACCTTTGGCAAAAAGGATGGGCCGAACGTAATGCCGGTAATATTTCGGTAAACTTATCTGAGTTAATGGGTGAAAATCAGTTTGAACTGGAGCATTACCCAATGTTTCAATTGGAAAGAAGCTATGAAGCGCTGAGCGATCTTTACTTTTTTGTTACAGGAACAGGAAAGCGAATGCGCGACCTTGCCATCAACCCAATGAAAAACGCCTGTATCATCAAGATGAATAAAAAAGGCAATGCTTATCATATTATTTCGATGAAAAAAAGAAATTTATACAATTTCCGTCCCACGTCCGAATTACCGACTCACCTTGCCGTTCACAATCTGCTGGTTGCTTCAGGTTCCAAAAGCAGGGCGGTTGTTCATACACATCCGAACGAATTGGTTGCCATGACTCAAATCCCAAAGTTTCAGACGGCTGAAGCCCTGAACAAAACTTTGTGGGGAATGCACCCCGAAGCGTTCGTGTTTGTTCCGCGCGGTGTGTATATGGTGCCCTATATTTTGCCCGGCAGCCATAAAATTGCGGATGCTACAATTAAAGGCTTTGAGCAGGGGCACGATGTGGTGATTTGGGAGAAACATGGTGCATTTGCAGTTGGCGAAACGGTTTCGGATGCGTTTGATATGATCGATATTTTAGCAAAATCGGCTCAAATCTGGTTTATGGCCATGCAAACCGGCAACGAACCTGAAGGCTTGAATGACGAGCAATTGCTGGAGTTGAAAGAAGCGTTCCTGAAGAAATAAAAGCTGTATTTAACGATTTTGAAGCAGGATGTTTACAGAATGTCCTGCTTTTTCATTTTGTAAAGCTTGGGTAATAGTTTCCTGGCACGCGATGTTAACCCGGCAGAATTGCGAAATTCCAGTTCATTTTCAATTAGCTCAATCAATTCTCCGGCAAAGCCTGGCTCCTGAAGGGCAATGTTGTACAAAACCTGCATTGCGTGTACCCTCACCGCAATGGTTTCGGAGCTATTGGTAAAAACATCGAGGCAGTAATTAAGTAACAGGGCTTCGTTTTCTTCGGCAATTGGATGCAGACTTATCAATTTCAGGAAATGTCTTCTCTTTCCATGATTGGTTGTAGTGGTTACAAACTTAGTGATTTCAGGAAGGTAGGTAAGGATCAGGTTTGGACTTTTTTCGTGAATTTTGTCGATTATCCATGCTGCGCGCCAGTTTTCAGGAGCGGTATCATCCATCGCCTTTTGTATAATCGATTCGATATTTTCAGGATGATCTGTAATAAATTGAACCAAAAGAGAGATGTTCTCCCAGGATAGAATCATACTATGTAAGTCGCTTTCGTTCATTCTATTTCCCGATTTTGATGCTTGCAAAGATAAGTCAACTTAATGGCATGACGCATGGCAATTTTCTTTTCCTTTGACATCCAGACGATCAATTCTAAAATAGATTTTGCCGATGATACAAGTTTGTTGCGCTATCATTGTGAATGACCATAAAATATTGGCAGTTCAGCGCGGTGCTGAAAGTAGCCATCCGCTAAAATGGGAATTCCCGGGAGGGAAAATAAACCCTTGTGAATCAGCAGAGCAATGCATTGTGCGCGAGTTGCACGAAGAATTACTGATTCAGACCGAAATTGTGTTGAGACTTAAAAGCGTTGAATTTGAATATCCCGAAAAACACATCGAGCTTATTCCTTTTGTGTGCGAAATTGTTTCAGGAGAGCTAACCTTAACCGAGCATGTTGCGAGCGAATGGTTTTGTTTTGACGATTGGCAACGCTTTGACTGGGCCGAAGCCGATTATGAGCTTATCGTGAAAAATTACCCGAAACTAAGTCAGATAACCCCATGAAATTACCGAACCAGGTGTGGAAAAATCATCGCAAATGCTACAAAAATGGCTGTCCAGCTTAGTATTGAAAGAACCATGTATGGTTTAGCCATTTTGTGTTTCGAGTAGTATTTGTTCAGTAAAAATGCGCCAATCGGGATACTCAGGATTACTGGCGAAAGGGCAACAATACCTAACAAGCCAAATCTAGTCTTAAACGATACAATTCGGCGGTTTCTTTTGGAGAACACGCGCTCGCCTGTTACTTTTTTTCGCCAATCCAGTAATTGTCTGAACTTAAAACGTATTGGGCGAGGTGTATGGCGGTGTATAAATGTTTTTAAGTGATGAAGCCGTTTAACAGCGTAGCCGCTTAAATAGTAGAAAAAGAAAAAACCGGCAATTCCACCCAGAGTAACAGCAATAAGTGTTTGCACAAAGTTTAACCCGATTAATAAAGCTATGGGGAATGTAAATACGTACTTAACTGTAGCCAATAAGAAAACCTGAATAATTTTTAAAACGCCAACCATCTCAACTTCCTCTAGAATTCGTTATACGAACGCCAAAGGTCGGTAAAAAGTTGTGCCGATGTTATTCTTATTTGGCTGATATTTAGATTTATTAAGATATTTTAATTTTTCACACTGCACTATTTTTTGTTAAAGTACGCTACTCCTCTTTGCCAAGGCCATAACTCAGGGGTAGCAACTTCAAAAAAAGTAGTACTGTTCGCAATGATGCGTTAATATTCAGTTAATATAGAATTTGACCATCTCCCGAAAATTGGGTTGAAGAAGTTCTGCAATCCAGTCATATCGGGGGTTTAAAGATGTTTATGTATGAGGAAAGCTGGTTTGAAAAGGTTATTTTTATTGTGCAAACAAAGCAAACAACCTTAAAAACCAGCTCATGTCAAAAGTATTAACAAAACAGGTACAGAACAAGATTAGTCGCTATTTTCTCAAACTTGAGTGTCAATTAACAAAACCGGAAGCTAGATGTGTCCGGGAAATGACCACAGGAATACTAAAGTCGGGTACCGTATTGGTCAATAAAATAGCCACAGGCATTTGCGATACGATCTCGTTGAGCCAAACAACAAAGCGCTTTAGGAACCATTATAACAAGAAAGATTTTTTCATGAAGTTATTCAGGGGACATATGAACAGTGTAAAAAGCAAAATCTGTCATGGAGACTACATCCTGTTTGATGGCTCTGATATCCAGAAGAAATACGCCAAAATGATGGAAGGTCTGGACTATGTAAAAGATGGAGACAAAGGATCTGTAGACCTTGGATATTGGCTGATGAACGTTGTCCACTTTGGCAAAGACCGGGAAATGACCCCACTGTACAATAAGCTTTACAGTTTTGACCATGGCGCAAAAAGCGAGAACAAAGAGGTTTTGGAAGCCATGAGGGAAATAGACTCCATCATTGATAAAGATGTCACCAAAATATTTGACCGGGGCATGGACCGCCCCATCTGTAGAGATTTCATTATTGCCAATGAAGTCAATTTCAACCTGCGCCTAAAGAAAACGACCAAGCTGATTTACAAAGGCGAAGAAGTGGCTGTGAACAAGATCAGCCGAAAAGTCCCGTTATTCATGAAATTAACAGCTACAAGGATACAGAAGAGCAAGAAGTACCAGTTGGTCTATCAATGCGGGGCAATAAAGGTTCAATATAAGATCAAGGGCAAGGTGCATGATCTCTGGCTTGTTGTCACCAAAAGGATCAACGGCGGCTATTGCTGGCTACTGACACGTTCCCCAAAAGAAAGCATCGTTGAAGTAATCAAAGAGGCATTTACTGCATACGGTTTCAGGTGGAAAATTGAAGAGTACCACCGGCATATTAAAGAATGTTACAACCTGGAAGACATCCAGGTCAAAACATTCGAAGGACTACAAAGCATGCTGGCTATACTGACCATAGCTATGAGCATCATTTACTCATCGCTTTCATCCCTGCACACAAGGCTGTTGCTTGAAAGTGGGGTAAAAACTCTGAACAAAGAACGCATGTACGAACTATGCAATTTCATTTACTACAAAATCAGCACGATAATAAAAGTCTTGCTGGCAAATATGACCCCGAAGGCTTTCCTTCCTCAAGCAGATACATCTCCTAATGACGGACAGTTATGCCTTTCTTTAATTTTTGAAAACTAAAAACGGGAGATGGTCAATCAGTTAATATAGAATCCTCGTTATACCCCCGGAATATTGATGCCTTTAATTTTTCGGTACAAATCGAGGGCATACAAGTCGGTCATTCCCGACACAAAATCAACCACCGACTGTATTTTTTCGTAAGTCGATTTAAATTCTTTGCCAAATTGCGCCGGAATGAGCTGGAGCATTTTGCGCGAAACGCCTTCTTTCGGATTCAGAATAGCTTCGATAAATACTTCAAGCAAGGTTCCAATAATCTGGTATCCTGATATTTCGACCTCAACAACAGAGCGGTCGTTGTAAATGTCGCGAATGCTGACGGTTTTTATTTCTTTCATTGCGTCCTGCGAAATTTGGGGCACACACTCAATCAAGGGTGTTTGAAATTTGCCTGCCAGGATTTCGTCCTGCTTTTCCCAAAACACCGCGATACATTGTTTAACAAGCTTGCCTATTACACTGGCCCGCAGGTATGCAATTTGTTCGTTGGGGTCGCTCACCAAATCGAATGTTTCTTTAATCCGTTTAATTTGTGTTGCTTCGGTTTGAGGGTCGAAAAAGCGCATCAAAAGCGAATAAGTCTGGTCGAAATTGTGGATTTTGAGTTTGTGGGCATCTTCGAGGTCCATCAGCTGGTAACAAATGTCGTCGGCAGCTTCGACCAGGAAAACCAGTGGATGCCTGACAAACTTCAATGGATCAGATGACAATTGAATCATTCCCAGTTCAGTACCGATTCTTTCGAACAACAATTTTTCCGACTGGAAGAAACCAAATTTGGGTTTGGCTGTAAATACCGATTCGTAAGGATATTTTACGATGGAAGCCAGCGTGGTGTAAGTTAATGCAAATCCGCCCTCGCGACGCCCGGCAAACTGATGCCCCAAAAGCCTGAATGCATTCGCATTTCCATCAAATTGGATGAAATCTTTCCACTGGCCTTCAGTCATTTGCTGTTCCAAATTCAAGCTGTTGTTTTTCTTAAAAAATTGCGAAATAGCATCTTCTCCCGAATGGCCAAACGGTGGGTTGCCCATATCGTGAGCCAGACAAGCTGCCGAAACAACCGAGCCAATTTCGTAGAAAAGCGGATTCTCGATCTCTATTTTTTCCTGCTCTGCTTTTTCAACGAACATACTCCCGAGTGAGCGTCCAACACTGGCAACTTCGAGACTGTGAGTAAGGCGGTTGTGCACAAAAATGCTGCCTGGAAGCGGGAAAACCTGTGTCTTATTTTGCATTCGTCTGAAGGGCGATGAGAAGATAATCCGGTCGTAATCGCGCTGAAACTGGGTGCGGTTGTGTATCTCGGTAGTTTTGTAAGCCTCTTGTCCCAGGCGGGTATTTGATAATAGTTGATTCCAATTCATTCCGTTCATGCTCAGTTAAAATGTTTGAGTTCGGTAATTGTTCATTTCTTTGTCGGCCTTTCGGGCATTGGGGTAGCAATGTTCGAGCAACAGCCAAAATTTATCGCCGTGATTTTTTACGACGGTGTGCGCCAGTTCGTGCAGCAAAACATAGTCGATTAAATGCTCCGGAAGACGCATTAAGTGGAGGTTTAAATTGATGTTGTTGGTTGACGAACAACTTCCCCAGCGGGTTGACGCATTTTTTATGCTTATATTCTGAAATTTGAAACCATGCTTGTCGGCCAGTTCTTGCAACCGTTTCGGAAGATATATTTTGGCTTCATAGCGCATAACCTCAATCAAAGTTTTTTTTATAAAATCCTGAATACGTGGCTGTTCGTGATTAATTCGTTCAGGAATAATGATCTGGATAACACCATTTCCAACCCGATTGTAAACCTTGTCGGTATTTGCCTTGGTGACCAGAAGCTTGTGAAACCGGGTTTTGAAATTGCTTTCAGGAGAAAATACGGTTGATTTTTTTTGAATTCTGAGCTTGTGCTTGCGAATCCAGTCGGCTTTTGACTCAACAAAGCGAATGGCGTCGCGGGCAGGAGCCGATGGCGGCATCGAAACCACAATTTTCCCGTCGGATTTTATGCTGAGCCTGATTCGGGTTGAACGCTCATTCACCGAGAGAGTTATGTCGCCAATGTTTTCAATGTATATGCTTTTTGTGGCCATTCATTTCTGCTGAATATTTTGCTAAAGTAATTCAAAAAAGCTCATCAATGTCTCAGTTGGGTCATTTTGAGCTTTTACTGAACAATCGAATTAATGTTTCCAAACATATCTTATCAGCACAGTACAGCATTGCAATCCGTTTGAGTTATTGTATTTTTACTTTCAATAAATTCTTCTTTAATTACAACCTAAACTTCACAAAATGAAACAAATGACCTTGATTGTTTGTCTGCTTGCCTTGCTTTGCCAGGGAATTCAGGCTCAAAAAAAACTCTCTAACGAAACCGATGCTCAAAAGAAAGAACGCATGGCCTGGTGGGTGAATGACCGCTTTGGAATGTTTATTCACTGGGGATTGTATGCGCTTCCGGCCCGCCACGAATGGGTAAAAAACCAGGAACGAATTACTACCGAAGATTACCAGAAATACTTCGAAAACTTTAATCCCGATTTGTACAACCCGCGCGAATGGGCAAAAACAGCCAAAGCTGCCGGGATGAAATATGCCGTAATTACCTCCAAACATCACGAAGGCTTTTGTTTGTTCGACTCTAAATACACCGATTACAAAGCCACAAATACTCCAATTGGTCGCGATTTGCTGAAAGAATGGGTGGAAGCATTTCGGGCAGAAGGACTTAAGGTTGGTTTTTATTATAGTTTGATTGACTGGCATCATCCTGATTTTACGGTTGACCGGGTACATCCGCAACGAACCGACGACAAGGCCAAACTGGCCGAGTTGAATAAGGGCCGCGACATGAACAAATACCGCGAGTATTTGCACAACCAGGTTCGCGAATTGCTTACCAACTACGGAAAGATCGACATTCTCTGGCTCGACTTCTCATATCCGGGCGAAAATGGGAAAGGCGCCAAGGACTGGGATTCGGAAAACCTGCTAAAAATGATCCGTCAGCTTCAGCCCGGAATTATTGTTGACGACCGTTTAGACCTGAAAGAATACGAAGATGGCTGGGATTTTACCACTCCTGAACAATACAAAGTGTCGAAATGGCCTGAAGTGAATGGCAAAAAGGCTTATTGGGAAACGTGTCAAACCTTCAGCGGATCGTGGGGATATTACCGTGACGAAACCAGTTGGAAAGATACCAAACAACTGCTGGGATTATTGATTGAATCGGTTAGTAAAGGCGGAAACCTGTTGCTTAATGTTGGGCCAACTGCTCGCGGAATGTTCGACGACCGCGCCAACAAAGCGCTTGCTGCAATGGGCGAATGGATGAAATGGAATAACCGTTCGATTTATGGATGTACTCAGGCTCCCGATGAATTTACTGCACCTGCCAATACATTACTTACATACAATCCAAAAACAAACCGTTTGTACATTCATTTGCTCGATTATCCGTTGCAAAACCTTACGTTGCCCGGATATGCCGGAAAAATAAAATATGCACAGTTCCTGCACGATGCTTCCGAAATTAAAATGACGCAACGTACCGAACATGGCACAAAAGAAGGTTCGGTACCTACCGATGTAAATCTGAGTTTGCCGGTATTGAAACCGAATGTTGAAATCCCGGTTATCGAGTTGATTTTGAAATAGCTTTCATTCGTATAAATTGTTTTTGTTTTTATTGAACGTTGGTACGTACTCATGGAATAGCCATTTATTCGCTTCGCGGATTTCCCGTTGGTCAATTCATGTTCGGTTTGTATGAGTTTTAGCTCATATGGCTATTTCATTAGTCATAACAAGAAAAGGTGGTCGTTTTTTATGATCGCCTTTTTTTGTTTCGTCAAAATGCGGATAAATGTCGGGTGTTTGTAGTAATATTCAGGAATACTGGTAGTTGCATGTTATTTTCATTTTTTTTAAGAGTTGTACGTAACAATTTCAGAAAACAGAGGTCTTTGCTGTGTCAAGACGAATGAAAACAATTTACAAAACCAATTTTTATGAGTTTCAGAAAACTTATTTGCATCTTTTTTGCATTTTTTAGTGCAGTACCTTTCCTGAATGTATATTCTCAAACCTCTGAGAAACGCTCTTATACGACAACATTTACTAAAACAGCCCCCGAAATTGATGGCTTGCCCAACGATTCGTGCTGGAGTAAAGTAGAGTGGACTGGCGATTTTATTCAAATTCAGCCTTACGAAAACAAACCTCCAACCCAAAAAACGTCCTTTAAAGTTTTGTATGATGACAATAATTTATATTTGTTTATCAGGGCTTTCGATTCGGAACCACAGAAAATTAGTCGCCTGATTTCGCGCCGCGACAATTTTGACGGAGACATGGTGTCGATTTCAATTGACAGTTATTACGATAAGCAAACCGCTTTTTGTTTTACGGCTATGGCTTCCGGCGCAAAAGGCGATGAGGCAGTTACACAAGACGGCAATAATTGGGACGAAAGCTGGAACCCGATTTGGTTCCTGAAAACATCCATTGATGATAAAGGTTGGTGTGCCGAAATGAAAATACCGTTTAGTCAGTTGCGCTTTGGTAAAAAAGAGGAACATATTTGGGGAATTCAGGTGATGCGCCATATTTACAGGCTGGAAGAACGATCAACCTGGCAATTTATCCCGAAAGGATCGCCCGGGCAGGTTCACCTTTACGGCGAATTGCAGGGTATAAAAAATATAAAACCCCAGCGAAAAGTAGAATTAATGCCCTATATGGTTGCGCGGACTGAGCGCTTTGAAAAAGACGCCGACAATCCATTCCTTGATGGTAAAAAGAGCGCTCTCTCGGCAGGGCTCGATGGTAAAGCTGCCATTACGAACGACCTGACGCTCGATTTTTCGATCAATCCCGATTTTGGGCAGGTTGAAGCCGACCCATCCGAAGTAAACCTGAGCGCTTTCGAATCTTATTTTTCCGAGCGAAGGCCATTCTTTGTCGAGGGCAAAAACATTTACCAGTTCGAGCCATCCAATTCGATTGTTATCCACAATATGGGCGCCGACAATTTGTTCTATTCCAGGCGAATAGGCCGATACCCTCACAATTCGCCCGACCTGAAAGATAACGAATACGCCGATATTCCTGAAGCAACAACCATTCTTGGAGCCATGAAACTATCAGGAAAAACAAAAAAAGGACTGTCGATAGGAGTTCTGGAAAGTGTAACAGCAAACGAAAATGCGGTGATTGATAACAACGGTGAACGGCGAAAAGAGTCGGTTGAGCCATTGACCAATTACTTTGTAGGCAGGTTGCAGCAGGATTTTAACAAAGGCGAAACTGTGTTGGGTGGAATTGTTACAGCGGTAAATCGCGATATTACCAATCCGGCACTCGATTATCTGCCTACCGAGGCTTATACCGGAGGGCTCGATTTCAGCAGAAACTGGAAAGAGCGAACCTGGTATTTCAATGCAAACACCGAATTTAGCTACATCAAAGGCAAACCTGAAGCGATGATTGCGGCGCAACGCTCGTCGGCCCGCTACTACCAACGCCCCGATGCCAGTTATGTGACGCTCGATTCGTCGCGAACTTCACTTTCAGGTTTTGGAGGAACGTTCAAATTTGGGCGTAGCAGTAAAAAACGGCTTCAGTTTGAAACAAGCCTTACACTTCGTTCGCCTGGCCTCGAATTCAACGACATTGGTTATATGCGCTATTCCGATGTCATTCATCATGGCAGTTGGGTGGCCTATTACCTGCGCGATCCGTTCTCGATCTTCAATAATTTTTACCTGAACACAAATTATTGGGCATATTGGAATTTCTCAGGAGAGATGCTTTCGGCTTTTACCAACATGAATTTTAATACCCAATTTAAGAACAAGTGGCGCCTGAATGGAAATATAACCCGTTGCGGCGAAAACAAATCGACCAATCTGTTACGCGGCGGTCCAACCTTTATTTTGCCGGGGACTTTGAATACGAACATCAACATTCAATCAAACCGTTCGCGAAAGATGACTTTTTATGTGGGTAGTTACCAGGGATTTGGCGATGTAAAAAGCTTTCGGAACCAGGAGTATTGGGCTGGTGCCGATTATAAACCAATGAATTCGTTGTTGCTTTCGTTTTCGCCAAGTTTCGGGGTCTCGAAAAATGAGCTTCAATATGTTTCAGAAAATACGATGAATACCGATCCTCGTTATGTTTTTGCTTACCTCGATCAGAAAACAATGAGCTTCACCTTCAGGCTTAACTATACGTTTACTCCTGAGTTGTCGCTCGAATATTACGGACAACCTTTTGTTTCAGCCGGAAAATACACCAAATACAAGCGTGTAACTGCGCCCAAGGCCGAGCGATTCCGCGACCGGTATCGTAATTTTACGGCACAGGAATTGAATTTCGACGCCGGAAACAACTCTTATCTTGTTGATGAAAATCGCGACGGAACAACCGATTACTCGTTTGACAACCCTGACTTTAATTTTCGTCAATTCCGGTCAAATTTGGTAGTTCGTTGGGAATATTCGCCCGGATCGACCTTGTTCCTGGTTTGGTCGCAAGGACGCACCGATTCGGTTACCGATGGTTCGTTTGACTATGGCCGCGACATGAAAGGCTTGTTTGGCGTTACGCCGCACAATGTTTTCCTGATTAAGTTTTCGTATTGGTTTTCGGTGTAAGGGGCGATTAGAGTCAGTAGTTTGATCAAAAATACATCAATAACAAAAGGTATGTCAATGAAAAAAACAGCAATAGTTTTAATCCTCTGTATTTTCTGGAAATGGGAGTTTGCCCAGAATACAAATGAATACCCGGCAGAAGTTCTTGCCAGAATTAAGCAGGTTGAAAGTAACCTGGTACCTTGGGCAATGGCTCAGGATAGTCAGAAATTTTCGCTGGAAGAACGAATGGCTCAATACAAAATAAACGGATTAAGTATTGCTGTTATTAAAGATTATAAAGTTGAATGGGCAAAAGCTTACGGGTGGGCAGATGTATCGGAGCGTCGTGAGGTCACAACAAAAACGTTGTTTCAGGCAGCATCGTTAAGCAAATCGTTGAATGGAGTGGGAGTTTTAAAATTGGTTCAGGATAAGAAACTAGACCTAAATTCCGATATAAATAATTACTTGACAACCTGGAAGTTTCCGTATGATTCGTTGTCCCGCAACAAAAAAATAACCATCGCAAATTTATTAAGTCATACGGCTGGGTTAACCATACATGGCTTTAAAGGCTACGAAATTGGGGACACTCTTCCAACCTTGAGCGAGATATTGGATGGCAGGCACCCTGCCAATTCCAAAGCCGTAAGATCGATGTATGAGCCTGGGGAAAAGGTAGAATATTCAGGTGGTGGAACCACCATCTCGCAGTTGATAGTTACGGATGTTACCCGGCAGAAGTACGAAGATTTTATGTGGAACGAAGTGCTAAAACCCATGGGAATGGCCGAGAGTTTCTTTATGCAACCTCCTCCGTACGGTAAACAGAATTTGTTGGCAACAGGCTACAACCGATTTGGTAAAGAAATGAAGGGCGGCAAATACAATATTTATCCTGAAAAAGCAGCAGCCGGGCTTTGGACTACTCCATCCGATTTAGCGATGTATATTATTGAAACGCAACTTTCGTATCATGGAAAATCGGAGAAAGTACTTACTTCAGAAATGACACGGTTAAGGCTTACTCCGTATTTGGATAGTATAAATGCACTGGGGGTTTTTATAAATAGGAAGGGAAATGAAAAATATTTCCAGCACAGTGGTTCAAATGAAGGATTTGGTTGCCAGTACAGGGGAAGCCTGAAATATGGAAATGGAGTAATTGTGATGGTTAATTCCGATAATCTGGGTATTTTAAATGAAATAGTGAATAGTGTTGCACTTGTTTACCATTGGGCTGATTTTTATAATCCGGTGATGAAAAAGATCATAAAGCTACAGGATGATGTCTTAAACAAATATATTGGGAATTACCTGCTTAACGGAGATACTGTGTCGATTGTGAAAAAAGGGAACGAACTGTGGTTGAATAATTCCATCCGAAGCAAGATGTATTTTACTTCGCAGCTTGACTTTTACATTACCGAATATAAGGCCGATTACCAGTTTACGTTTGACGCAACCGGCGCTATCGACGGCTTTACGGTTAATGGCAATGGAAAAGCAGTACGGGTAAGATAAAAGCTATCTTTTCCTGAATCTCCGCTCCTTGGCTTTATCTTTTGGCGGATTACGTTTTTCTGTTTTCGGTCCGGGTTTCCGCTTCTTTTCGTGGAAAGCGCCTTTGAAGGTCGGGTCGGCAGCGCGTTTCTGTCGGTCGATTTCACGCAATTGCGTTTGCAGTTCCTCTTTTTTTGTTTCCAGAATGTCAAGGTCTTCCGGAAGCTCCAGTTGTTTAATTTCCATCCGGATTAACTCCTCAATTTTTCGGAGATTGAGCTCTTCTGCCGGATTGATGAGCGAAATGGCTGTGCCGGTATTGTTGGCCCGGGCCGTGCGGCCAATGCGGTGTACATAATCTTCGTGGTTTTGCGGAAGGTCGAAATTGATCACGTGGCTCACCGAATCCACATCAATTCCACGCGACGAGATGTCGGTGGTAATCAACACGCGAACAATCCCGCTTTTGAACGCGTTGATGGCATTGAGCCGGGTACTTTGCCCTTTATTGGAGTGCAAAATACGCTTTTCGCCTTCCGACCGCCGCTTGATGATCTTAAAAACCATCTCCGCATTTTCCTTCGTTCCCACGAAAACAATTACTCGCGAATAGGTTTCTTCGTCGCGCAGCAGGTAGTTAATCAGGTTCAGTTTAGTCTGAAAATTCGGCACTTTGTAATAGAACTGATCGATTAATTCGGCAGGGGTAGCCGATGGAGCGACTTCAAGCCGTTCAGGAAAATCGAGAAACTCGTGACTCATTTCTTCCACTTTCTCATTGAAGGTGGCCGAAAACAGGAGGTTTTGGCGTTTCACCGGAAGAACTTCCAGAAAATTACGTATCTGCGGCATGAAACCCATGTCCAACATGCGGTCGGCTTCGTCGATAATTAGTGTTTTTACTTTTTTCAGCGAAACGGCTTCGGCTCGGTATAAATCCCACAGGCGTCCGGGCGTGGCGACGAGGATATCAACGCCGGGTTTTATCAGTTCGGCATGTTTGGTCCAGCCAATTCCGCCGTAAACGGTTGCATGGCGCAGGTTGGTAAAGCGGGCTAAATCTTCAAGGTCTTCGCCCACCTGAATGGCAAGCTCCCGGGTAGGCGCAAGGACGATTGCGCGCGGATCGTTGCCTTCGGCTTTTACCAGTTTCATGATGACCGGGATGAGATAAGCGGCAGTTTTACCGGTTCCGGTTTGAGCAATACCCAGCACATCAACGCCTGAACGAATCATCGGGATTGCCTTTTCCTGGATGGGAGTCGCCTCGGTAAATCCAAGTTCTTCAATCGCCTTTAAAATTGATTTGCTGATTTTTAAATCTTCGAATGTTGCCATGCCGCAAAGATAGCGGAGTATTTCGAATTCGGAAATGGGATAAAACCGGAGAAAATAGGCATGGATTTTTTAGCTTTGACTAATTATTATTCAATGTTTGTAATGATTGAAATTTTGATTGATAGAATTAGGTGTGATGAAAAAAACCGGGCAAAATTTGAACGTTTCTTTGTCGAAAAAGAAATCGGGGCCAGACACATTCTACTTCACGAGGGCGAAATCGCATCAACCATTTTTTTCGTAAAAAAAGGTTGTTTGCGAATGTGGTTCAATAAAGACGGGAAAGATATAACGATGCAGTTTTTCTTCGAAAATCAGTGTGTCGCCTCAATCGAGAGTTTCGTAAGCCAACAACCCAGCCTGTTCTCAATCGAGAGCATTGAGTCAACTACTTTTATTTCAATTAGTAAACAGGATTTTGAAATTTTGGTTGACACTTATCCCGAGTTGAGATCTAAATTTCAGGAAAAAACATTTCAACGTTTCAGGAATTATGCAACGCTTTTTCTCTCGCGGATAAAAGACACTCCGCAGGAAAGATATAGTGATTTACTGAAAAACCATCCCGAAATAATTCAGCGGGTGCCCCAGCATTACATTGCTTCATATCTTGGAATAACTCCAATTTCGCTAAGCCGGATAAGAAACCGCAGATAGAAATGTTCTCCTTTCTCCTGAATTTATTAACAATTGTTATCGTCGGCGTCCTCGATTCCGGGCAACTTTGCCTGAAAATTAAGCGATGAGATCCAGCAAACATATCATGACAGCGAGTGTAATGCTCGACACCAGTAAATGCAAAGCGTGTTGGTTGTGCCTCGATTTTTGCTCCCAAAAGGTGATTGGGCGGATTAATTTGCCCTGGCACAAACATGCAATTTTCGTGAATAATGACCAATGCAGCGGATGCCTGACCTGCGTAAAAAAATGTCCACATGGAGCCTATTCAAAAAAGCAATAAAACGGGGTTGTCAAAGAACAGCAATCAGAAAAGTCTGTTCCTGAGATTTTTGGTAAACAATGTGTTAGTGGTTTCAGGAGCGCTCACAATAATTTCCGGTTTGATCCTTCAATTGGGGTACCATATGGGGAGCGCCCGGCAAATGCACGGACATGGTCATGGCGGTAACTACGAACAAATGCGAGGGTTTCAGAACAGACCTGCTATCTGGACGTTGAGCTATTCCGATTGGTCGGTTTTGCACAAGTATGCTATCGTGTTGCTGTTGTTGGCGGTTATTGTTCATGTTTATCTGCACTTTAGCTGGTATAAGGCCGTGATTTCAGGAAAAGTTTTGCGTAAAAATCAGCAAGTACTGGTTTTATCGGGTCTTTTTGCTTTTACCGCCTTGTCGGGTCTAATTCCCTGGCTGGTTGATTTGCTGGCCGACGGTAAAAAAGCGCGGTTGGGTCTTATTGAGATTCACGATAAGTTGGCGCTGATCCTGGTTATTTACCTGGTGCTTCACGTGGCCAGGCGACTGAAATGGTTTCGATCTGCCTTCTTGAAGCTGGCCAGTAAAAAATAGAACCGCTTGTGTTATTTCAGTCGATACATTTTGCCCGGTAGGCTCATTACCAGTCCTTTAAATTCCAATCCGAGCAGCAAGGCCGAGACTTTGCTCACTGGCATTTTTATCGCCACCGTAATTTCATCAATAAAATGATCGCCTTCCTGTAGTAAATCAACCAGTTTTTGTTCTTCGGAAGTTAACTCCACAAACAACGAAGTTTGTATCGCTTTCGCCGAAGAAGCCGGAATGTCCCAGTTCATGGCTTTTTCGATGTCGGCATGGTTTTCAATTAAAACAGCCTCGTTTAGTTTGATGAGTTTATTGCACCCGCGAGAGTAAACATCGGAGCTTCGTCCGGGGAAAGCAAACACATCGCGGTTATACGAATTGGCAATGTCGGCGGTAACCAGCGCACCTCCTTTTTCGGCTGACTCAACTACAATGGTGGCATCGGCCAGCCCGGCGATGATGCGGTTGCGGCGAAGGAAATTTTGCCTGTCGATGCGGGTTTGGCTCGGGAAGTCGCTCAACAGTCCGCCATTCGCGAGCATTTTCTTTGCCACGGGTTCGTGCAGCGACGGATAAACGGTGTCGAGCCCGTGCGCCAGAACACCGACGGTTGGAATATTGTATTTCAGGCACGATTTGTGTGCCTGAACATCAATGCCATAAGCCAGCCCCGAGACAACGAGTACACGGTACTTACTCTCCGAGAAACCGCGGATCATTTCGTCGCAGGCATCTTTTCCGTAGCTGGTTGCATTGCGGGTGCCAACAACCGAGATGATGCGGCTTTCGTTGAGGTTTGCATTACCTCGGTAGTAAAGAATAATGGGTGCATCAGTGCAGCTTTTCAGGCGCGTAGGGTAATTCTCGTCGAGGTAAAAATAAGTTTGAATATTGTTTTTGCTGATAAAATCGACTTCGCGTTTGGCATCATCCATCACATTTTGGTTGGCGATACGCTGGGCGTTTATTTCGCCAATGCCTGGTATTTTCAGAAGGTTTTTTTCTTTTTCCCGAAAAACTCCTTCCACGCTTCCAATGTAGGCAATCAGGTTTCGGGCTGTAACCGAACCAACCCCCGGAATGAGAGAAATAGCAATTTTGTATAGCAGTTCGTTATGACTTTCCATTTAAATCCAGCTTTTGAAGGATTGAACATTTTTGCCACCAAAGCTCAAAAACACCAAAATTCGCCAAAATTAAACGACGAACCTTTTTATTTCCTGTCCAATATTGACAACATTAAAATTGATGAGATAGCCAAGTCTCTTTTTTGTCAGTTTCAGATGGCTTAAAACTTGGGCTTCCCATACCGGATTTACAGTGTCAACCGCTTTGAGTTCACAAATTACGAGATCGTTCACCAAAACATCAAGTCGTAATCCTTCATCAAAAATCAAATTGTCGAAGGTGATAGGGATATTTAATTGGCGTTTTACGTCATAGCCACTTTTTGTCAAAACATGGCAAAAACAAATTTCATATATTTTCTCCAACAAGCCTGGACCTAACTCTTTGTGAACTTCGTATGCCGCATTTACAATGGCTTTGCCAATTTTTTCTTCTTCACTGGACAGAGGAGAATAACTTCTTTTGAGGCCAATCATGGTATTTTGTGATTTTTATACTTGGTGCCACTTCGAGGTTTTGTGTCTTGGTGGCAAATTGTTGTATAAAAATACGAAATCCCGACATTAAATTAAATCCCCAATTTGTTCTTTTTCAGAATTTCAATCAGGGTAAGCCGTATTTCTTCAATTTCGGCTTTGCTCAGTGCTGCTAAACTGATGGGTGGATACTCGGCAACGCCCCGCTGCGAGCGAATAGCGATAGTGAGATCAGAAAAGCCCAGTCCTTTTTCGATCTGGAAATTGAGCAGCGATTGCTGCGGAAACTCAACGGTGTTGTAGTTCTTCCCCATAATGGCAATAACCGGGTAATACCGAATAGTAACCTTGTTATTTTCGGTACTGAAGAAGATATAACAAAAGCCGCCCGACAGGAAAACTACTCCGAAAAAGGCGGATACAATGGCCAGGATAATGGCCGCCAGTTCGTATTTATACCACAACAGCAATTGTCCGGCAGCCACAACTAAAATTCCGGTAAGTATAAAAAAACGCTTGATATTTCTTGCTCTTTTTTTGTTCGAAATCTCCATGAAATAGAATGAAATTGTAAATAATCGGCGCTCCGGCCTTGCAGTTTATTAGTTTAGTCAAAATAATTTACCTTTGCCGCAAGTGAAATCAGAACGCTTATGACAGACTCAAAAGTACATTCAAATATCGTTTTTTCGCGGGAGATTGATACTGAGCTCCGAAAAATAGTTCAAACCTATCCGGCAGGAAAAGTCTTTTTGTTAACCGACCGCGTGGCAGCAGGCTGTTGTATTCCATTGATACAGAAGGTAATCGACGATTTTTCGATCAAAATTTTTGCTATTGGCGATGGCGAAGAATATAAGAACATTCAGTCGATTGTTGAAGTGTGGAACTTTTTGAGTAACAACGGCGCCGACCGCAAATCGCTGCTCATCAACATTGGCGGCGGAATGCTGACCGATTTGGGCGGTTTTGCTGCTTCAACGTTTAAGCGTGGATTGGATTTCGTAAATATTCCAACCACCTTGCTGGCTCAGGTTGATGCTTCGCTGGGCGGAAAAACGGGCTTCAATTTCAACGGGCTGAAAAACGAAATTGGTGTTTTTATGGAGCCTAATTCGGTTATCATCAATACCGATTTCCTGAAAACCATCAACCGCGAGAATTTCCTTTCGGGATATGCCGAAATGCTGAAACACGGGCTGATCCGCAGTCGCGAACATTGGGATGAGTTGCTGGCTTACGACATGGAGAACATCGATTACGACGCCTTGCAGGAAATTATAGCACACTCAGTGGCCGTGAAAGAATGGCATGTGCTGAATGACCTGACCGAACAAAACATTCGCAAAGCGCTGAATTTTGGCCACACGGTTGGTCATGCCTTCGAAAGCTACGCACTGAAAACCGGACGCCCGATTTTGCACGGCTATGCGGTGGTGTATGGCATGATTGCCGAATTGTTTTTGTCGGCCAGGCAGTGCGGATTGGGAATTGACGAACTGAATAGCATTTCAGCCTGGATGATTGCCAAATACGGAAAATTTGAAATTCAGGAGAGCGACTTTGAGCCGCTTTACCAATTGATGACCCACGATAAAAAGAACGAAGGCAAACGCATTAACTTCACCCTTATTCCTGAAATCGGGAAAGTCGAGATCAATGTCGATTGCCCGAAAGAGCTGATCATCGAAGCGCTGAAATATTATAAAAATATTTAGTTCCAGGTTTCAAGTTCCAAATTCCAGGTGAAAACCCACTTGGAACTTGGAACTTGGAACTTTAAACTTTTTCTAATGAAATACCTCGTTTCCAAACCCGATAAAGGCCTGAAAGGAAGCATTGTTCTTCCCGGATCGAAAAGTGTGGCCAACCGTGCCTTAATAATTCACGCCTTAAGTTACAGCCCGTACCCGATTGAAAACCTGTCGGACAGCGACGATGTTCGGGTAATGAACGAAGTGATCAACTCGAATACCAATCATTTCGATATTGGTCACGCCGGAACTGCGATGCGCTTTTTGACCGCTTTTCTGTCGCAGATAGTGGGAGAGTGGACCATCACTGGTTCGGAGCGAATGAAACAGCGCCCGATTGGCATTTTGGTCGATGCCCTTAACAAACTTGGCGCCCGCGTTGAGTACCTTGAAAACGAAGGTTTCCCGCCATTAAAAATAGTTGGTTCGCACCTTACCGGCTGCATCCTGGAGTTGGATGGAAGCGTGAGCAGCCAGTACATCTCGGCCTTGCTGATGATTGCCCCAACCATTGAGGGCGGTTTAACTCTCCGCCTGAAAAATAAGATTACCTCGCGCCCTTACATCGACATGACCTTGAAACTGATGGAACAATTTGGCGTGCAGTCGGTGTGGAAAGGCAACGAAATACGCATTGCAGAGCAAACCTACAAGGCACGTCCGTTCTCGGTGGAGGCCGACTGGTCGGGCGCTTCGTACTGGTACCAAATGGCTGTTATGGCCGACGATCTCGATTTGGAATTGGTTGGTTTAACTACTGAGAGTTTGCAGGGCGATGCCCGGATTGCCAAATGGTTTCAGGAATTGGGAATCGACACCATAGCTACAGAGAAAGGTTCTAGGCTGGTGAAAAACGGGAAGGCTTTGCCCAAAAAGCTAAACCTGAATTTTGTTGAAAACCCCGATGTGGCGCAAACCTTTGCCGTTTTGTGCGTGATGAAACAGATTCCGTTTCATTTTACCGGTCTGGAAACCCTGAAGATTAAGGAAACCAACCGCATTGCCGCGCTTCAGGACGAATTGGCCAAATTTGGGGTGCGAATTACCGAACCGGCTCAAGGCGAACTTAGCTGGGACGGCACATTCCCGCTCGAAAAGCAGGCCGTTCCTGAAATTGAAACCTACCACGATCACCGCATGGCGCTGGCTTTTGCCCCGGCTTGCCAGGTGTACGGGCCTGTTGCGATTCTCGATCCGATGGTCATCACCAAGTCGTATCCAAACTATTGGGAAGATTTGAAAAGAGTAGGGTTTGAGGTAACAAGTTGAAACTAAAAAAGGGCAAAGTCAAAAGGTGTTCTTCTAAGGGTTATCTTTCCTTTACAATCGATTCAATTAAGTCGATTAGTTTTTGTACGGGTTGGAAATAAGGTATCACCTTCTCTTGGTCAAAATCGAAAAGGTCATCGTAGTCTCCTTTTTGGCGCCAGGTAAATAACTGCGAATACATTTTCCCAAATTCTTTCGGGATTCGTTCGGTCTTGATAAAATGCTCTGTAAAGTTTGATTTTGCTCCGTTATGAGTTGCGGGGTTGAGCTCCGAAAATAAAAGCAACGCCATTACAGCATAGTAGGCAGAATAATAGAGGCGGTTTATTGATGAATTCCATTTTCTCCGTTCTGCCAGTATTTGGGCATCTTCAAATGTGTCTTTTGCCCTGTGTAAGCGATATTGAATTAAATCTTCCCTGGAAGCTTTCATTTGATTCTAATTCCTTCCTTTTGGATATTTTCAAACAAGGGCGTTTCAGAATAATCTTCCAACCATTTTTTCTTCGGATAAATTAATGGAGAAATTACTTCGCCGGTTTCCAGCTCAATTTCGTAAAACTCATCCATGAATTTTGTTTCAAAATCAAACGAGATGTTGGCAGAACTAAGCAAAATAAGCAAATCCCAATCCGAAACAGCTCTGGCTTTTCCTGTGGCACGCGAACCGTATAAATACACTTCCGAATCAGGCGCAGTTTTGTTGGCTACGCTAATTATTCGCTTTACTATTTGTTCGTCTTTACTCATGTAGTAAAAATAGCACTTAAATCCGGAATTCTGTTGTTTCTCTTTTCACTTTTACCTTTTGCCCTGAAAGAAATCGCGCATCAATTGCGAACATTCGTTCTCCAAAACACCAAAAACAACTTCGGTTTTGGGATGTAGGGCATTGGGAGCAAACTTCTGGAACCCACGCTTTTCGTCAGAAGTACCATACACAATTTTACCAACCTGCGACCAGCTCAGCGCTCCGGCACACATTACGCAAGGCTCCACGGTTACATATAGCGTACACTCGTTCAGGTATTTGCCACCCAAAAGGTTCGCGGCGGCTGTAATGGCCTGCATTTCGGCATGAGCCGTTACGTCGTTCAGCGTTTCGGTGAGGTTGTGAGCACGGGCAATAATGCGGTTTTGCGACACCACCACGGCACCAACCGGTACTTCGCCTTCGGCAAACGCTTGCTGCGCCTCCTGAAGGGCGCGCCGCATAAAATATTCGTCGTTAAAAAGTTCCATTGTTTCAATGCAAATTTGTAAGGCAAAGGTAAGAAGAAATGAAGCTCCCGAATAAGCGTAGTTTTCAAGGAGTCTTCTCCTCGCAGCAATCTGGTAACTTAGTTTGTATTTTTCGAACCGAATTCAGTCCCGGTTGTTTCCCTTTTCTATCTTTTATTGCACTTTCAATACCAGCTTTGCTTTGTCACTGGTTACAACCTGGTCGTAGAAACCAACTAATTCCGGGTATTTTTCCTTAGGCCACGTTCCGTTGTTTATTTTCAGGCTTCTCACATAAACCGCTTTGTTCTTATCGATTACTACTGATGAATTGTATTCTCCAAATTCTGTTTTCATCGTGATGGTGCGTGGCGACGATTCGACAGTAACCCCGATTGGAAGCTGGTAGATGATGGAATCGCTATCGTGAAAAGCATAGCTTTGAATGATAGGGGTTCTCCTGTTTTCGAGTTTCTCAAGGCCGGTTTCGAGTTTATTGAGCATGTTAAGTGGAACAAATAAGCGCGATCCAGATTTTGTAGCATATTTGGTCGAATTCATTTTAATGTTTTCAACCACTTCAGGTATTCGATCTTTTTTTACCGTGTAGCTCAATGAGTTGATTGCCAGTCCTGGCAAGTGGTAGTCTTTAAGCAGCTCTTTTTTCTGATCTTCCTGACCTTTATCTAACTGTGAAGAGAGTTCATCATACTGATACCCTTTGAACAAGGTTTTTGCATCGGCTTGCATTGAGCCATCAGGTTGAAGAGTAACTGTGGCAAATCTGCTTTGAAGATTTTGATTGGCTGTAAGCGATGGTGTTTTCGCCAAAACACCGCCATTTTCAGTAATTAGTAGTACTCTCCTGTCTTGAACAAATCTGCCAACAAAACCACATGGCGCAGTTTGATCGGTACATTCGAGCCAAATGGTATCATTTTTCAACGGAACACAAAGTATAGCATGGTTATTTTGACCGACTGTTGGAAAATCTGGCATAATAATTCCTTTGTTTGAGCCCGCGCCGGCCAACGTGTATATTGATTTTATACCCGCGCAAGCTAATAGTGCTTTCATATAGTTCGACAAGGCTTTACAGTCGCCATATCCAAGTTTATCTACTGTTTCTGCCGGAAACGGTTTGTACCCGCCTAATCCTAACTGTATGCCTACATATCTTGTTCTCTGTTGCATATATTTGTACAATGCCTGTATGGCAGCAATAGTATCGTTTGTTGTTCCTGCAATATTCCTGATTTCGGTTTGTCTCGCTTCCGAAAGTCGGTTCAATCCATCGGAAAGCCCTAAAACCCACTTCCCGAATGATTTCCATGTACTCATATCTCCAACAGTTTCATGGTAATTGAATGTAACGGGAGCCAATATTACACACGGTGTGAGGGCTATTAGCGATGGCGACAGTGGTTCTTCTTTCCAGGCAGGCAACGAATCAACTTTCCACTCCATATAATTTTTACCACCTTCTTTTTTTTCGTACCTTGAATCGGGTGTTAAATTGAATTCTTTAAACCTAATCTTTAGATTATCCGGATAAATCAATTTGAACGATGATTTTTCAACCGACATTCTGTATTCGTCTAAAGGTTCCCATTGGGGGTATCCAAGCAATTCGTTGTGTTCAATTTCAATTTCATATTCAACAGTGTACGGGTAAGTACTCGTTTTGTGTTCGGCATATTTCATTCGGAGATCGTCAAAAATAGCGCCTGTGGCAACATTTACGTCCTGAATAACATTGTTTTTCAATTTATCATCGGGTATTCCCAGTTCATTGTAACTGCGTCCGCTTATGTTTTTAATCTTTTCCGAATTATCATATTTCAGCCTTAACTGGCTGAATGAATCTCCGTTTTCGTTCAAAACTGTTATCACAAGGTGCAGCTTCTCAATAGCTTTACCGTAGTCGATTAACTCGAATTCGTGCTCATAGAGCCGGCAAACAGCATTTGCGTCCTTTTTTAACGATTCGGGTATTGATGCTACCGGATACAAAACACGGTTTTTTTCTTTGCCGTATGAAGAATTGATAATAAATACGGTAAGAATAACTATAACGAAGCGACAATTCATAAGTATAGATTTATATAGCCTAGTTTTTTTTGAATACAATTTGGGTGTTTTTGATTGCTACAACCCGATCAAAAAATTCTTTCAGGTTTGCATATTCGTCGGGCAGAAATATAGATTTTTCAAACGAAATGCGCGAATTGATAACAATTTTATCTCCCATTTGTCCAACGGTATAGATAAATCGACCATCTTTTTCTCCCAGAAGTAAGCTTTTGCTTTTGGGCAATTCTTCAACTTTATAGCCCGACGGAATCTCCAGGTTTAGTTTATAACTTTCGCCGAACGGAACTCCAAAGTCGGCCGGATATATTCTCGTTGGTGAAGTAAACGGATTAGTTAGCCATTTACCGAAAATATTCGGGTTTATGTAAATAATCGAGCTGTTTTCTTCAGGACTTTCTTTCATAACAAAATTGTATCTTTTTTCAACTGGTTTATAAAGACTGTCGATGTTGTTGTAAATAAAATCGATATACTCAATGTCTTTTGACCCATTTTTCAGTTTTTCAAACTGTTCGTTATTTCCTCCAGCCTCTTTGATCTCGTTTCTGAAATTTAGAGCTTCGTACCCCGACAGGTAAGAAACGGCTGAGCCTTTTAGTTTCCCCTCTTTCATTTCAAGGATAACTGCTGTTGTTGAGTTTGATGGAGTGCTAATCAACGGTGTTTCCTCCGGAACATTTTTATCAACCAATATTCCATTGCCGTTCATGCAACGTAATGGAAGCTGTCCTGCCGGAAGTTTTGGCTCGGTAACATCTAAAAACAAAGGCTTTCCATCAATCATTACCTTTATCACAACGTAGTTGCAGCCGCTTATCGACGGATATTGTGTAATTAGGATTCCATGATCGCGAGTACTTAGGATAACCGGTTTAGCTTCAATTCCGGCTTTTTGAAGCATTACCAAAAGAAGTAAGTTTAAATCAGCCGAGTTACCAGTTTTGTCTGCAAAAGTTTTTTTGAGCGATTGTGAGGTCGAGTAATTTTTGTATTTATTCCATTTCACATTTTTCTGAAGATAGGAGTATATAGCAGTAATTTTATTCATTTCGCCTGTGGTTCCCGAAGTTATCCTTTTTACATCATCTTCCAGAAAGTTTCCACCTTTAATTTGTCCTCCAAAGTCGTCATCATCAAACAATTCTTTGCATATCGATTCCCATGTATTGGTGTAGTTTTTTAATTCGCCTCCAACTTTAAGAAAGTTTGTTGAGCGGAGTTCGAATTTAATCCGTGTTGTAAAGTTATCAAGTGTTGTACAAAAAGGCTCTTCTTTAATAGCAGGAACTTCTTTTGCCGCATAATCGTAAGTCTGTGACAAATAAGAGATTGTTTGGTTTGATTTATTATGTATGCTTCCTGTTATGTTAAAATTATTCTGGGTGGTTTCGGTGTAATTTATGCTTTCATTTTTTGTTGACTGCTTTCTTGAGAACAATGAATGATAGCCCCTTAATGACTGGTTATAATCGAAATATTCGGGATATTCTACATATAAATGGCTCCATTTAACCGGAATAGTGTATTGGAAACTCCAGGGTTGCAGGTTCCAAAGAAAGGGAGAGCTGATTTGATACTTTAAGTCGATTATCGATCCAACTTTTACTACTGGAAGCGAAATCTTTGCACTTTCCCAATATTTATTTTCGCGCTCCCTGAAAACTCCATCTTTTCTCAAATTAGTTTCTACTATTTTACCATTTTCGAGATTGTAAGTAATTCCGTCAATCCGGTTTATTTCTTCACGCGTTGAATTATGCGAATAGAGCGGTATCTGAAAATCGCCCCATTCCTTCCCGCTTTCTTTTAGTATTTTAATGCGTAAAAACCGCTCGAAAGTTAAGGTAAACCGATCTTTTGAAAGATCGAACCTAACCGATGAACTTCCGTCGTCGTTGAGAATTACAGCAGCAGCCGACGTATCTGGAGCATATATTTTCATGTTTATTTCTTCGTCAGAAACCTTTCCAAATTTAATTTTTGGAGTCTCTTGCGAGAAAACGCAACCAATAAGTGAGAAATAGATTAAAATTAGGGTTATTTTTCTTTTCATAAAAGGTTGATTTTTGATAATATGGTTCAAAATGTAATCTTCGCTGTTAATATACTAATAAAAATGATTATGTGCATATTATTTGCGCCTATTTTAGAAAATCTTGATTATATTTTGGATGCAAAGAAATATGGGAACAATAATTATGTGATTTAGTAATTTGATGTGATTTTGAAACGTATATCTTTTTAAGCTGATTTTTCTCCGTCAATTATTCCAAAAACTGCTTATTTTTGCAAGCAAACAAAACAGATACAAATATGTACAGAACACATACATGCGGCGAATTGCGCATTAATCATCAGGGTTCGGAAGTGACCCTTGCCGGCTGGGTACAGCGAGTAAGAAATTTGGGTGGAATGACTTTCGTTGATCTTCGCGACCGTTACGGCATTACGCAGTTGGTTTTCGACGAAAAAACCGAAAAAACTGTGGCTGAGAAAGCTACCCAGTTAGGCCGCGAGTATGTGATTCAGGCAACAGGAACCGTGCGCGAACGCAGCAGCAAGAACAAAAACATTGCAACCGGCGAAATTGAACTGGAAGTTTCGGCATTGAATATTTTGAATGCCGCAGATACACCTCCATTTACCATTGAAGACGAAAGCGATGGTGGCGACGAACTTCGCATGAAGTACCGCTATCTCGATTTGCGCCGTGCCCCTGTTCGCGACACGCTCATTTTGCGCGCCAAAATGGCTCACGCGGTGCGTTCTTATTTGAACGGACAAAATTTCATCGAAACCGAAACTCCGGTTCTGATCAAATCAACTCCGGAAGGAGCCCGAGACTTTGTGGTTCCTTCGCGCATGAATCCGGGTGAGTTTTATGCTTTGCCACAGTCGCCACAGCAGTTGAAACAGTTATTGATGGTGGCCGGATTCGACCGCTACTACCAGATTGTAAAGTGTTTCCGCGACGAGGATTTGCGCGCCGACCGTCAGCCTGAATTTACACAGATCGACTGCGAAATGTCTTTCGTTGAACAGGAAGACATCCTGAATATGTTCGAAGATCTGACCAAATACATGTTCAAAGAAATTAAAGGCATCGATATTACCGAATTCCCGCGTATGCCGTATTCCGAAGCGATGGAATTCTACGGTTCGGACAAGCCGGATATTCGCTTCGAAATGAAAATAAAAGACCTGACCGCGCTAGCCAAGGGCAAAGATTTTTCGGTGTTCAACGAAGCCGAATACATTGGCGGAATTTGCGCCACCGGTTGTGCTGAATATACCCGCAAACAACTCGATGCCCTGACCGAATGGGTGAAACGTCCGCAAATTGGCGCCAAAGGAATGGTAAATGTAAAAGTTGCTGCCGATGGTTCGATCAAATCGTCGGTTGACAAATTTTATACTTCTGAAGACTTACAGAAATGGGCCGACGCATTGGGTGCAAAACCGGGCGACCTGATTCTGATCCTTTCAGGACCAAAAGAAAAAATGCAGAAGGCGCTGGGCGAACTTCGTCTGGAAATGGCGAACCAGTTGGGCCTGCGCGACAAAAACGTATTCCAACCTTTGTGGGTGGTCGATTTCCCGCTGTTGGAGTGGGACGAGGAAACAGCACGTTTCTACGCGATGCACCATATGTTTACATCTCCAAAACCCGAAGATATTCCGCTGCTGGAAACCAATCCGGGAGCCGTTCGTGCCAATGCGTACGACCTTGTTATCAATGGAGTTGAAATTGGCGGTGGTTCGGTTCGTATTTTCGACAAAGCCCTTCAGTCAAAAATGTTTAGCATACTCGGCTATTCCAATGAACAAGCCGAATACCAATTTGGCTTCCTGATGAATGCGTTCAAGTTTGGCGCACCGCCTCACGCAGGTATCGCATTTGGCTTCGACCGCTTGACGTCGATGTTTGCCGGATTGGACAGCATCCGCGACACCATCGCCTTCCCGAAAAACAATTCAGGCCGCGATGTGATGATGGACAGCCCATCGACCATTGCCGATGCGCAATTGGAAGAACTTAGCTTGCTAATTGATGTGAAAGAGAAGAAATAGGCTTCAAAAGAGATACAAAAAAAGGCGATTGCCGTTGAAACTAACCGTAGTCGCCTTTTTACACAAAAAAGACAGCCGAAGCTGGTTCTGAATATAGCGATTAAAAAAATCCAAGTTCCAATCGGGCTTCTTCGCTCATCATCGATTTGTCCCACGGCGGATCGAAAACCAGTTCAACGTCGCAGGTTTCAATGCCTTCAACGGCTAAAGCCCCTTGGCGCACATCTTCAAGCAGCACATCGGCCACCGGGCAGCCCGGCGCTGTTAAGGTCATCACGATGCTGGCTTTATTGGTCTCATCAACATCAATGTTGTAAATCAGTCCTAAATCGTAGATGTTTACCGGTATTTCAGGGTCGTAAACATCTTTCAGTCGCTCTATAATCAAATCAATCCTCGCATCCATCTTCTATTCTCCTTTTTCTGAAATCCTGTTATAAGCAACAGCATAGAGTTTAATTTGTTTGATCATGGCTAACAGCCCATTCGACCGGGTTGGCGAAAGATGCTGTTTTAAGCCGATGGCATCAACAAAATGCAATTCAGTATTCATAATATCCTGAGGTGTTTGGTTCGAAACAACCCGAAGTAGCAAGGCAACCAGCCCTTTCACGATAACGGCATCGCTTTCGCCCCTGAAAATAATCTTTCCATCAACAAACTCCGAAACCAGCCAAACCCTCGACTGGCATCCTTTTATCAGGTATTGATCGATCTTTTCTTTCGGGTCCAAATCTTTCAACTCATTGCCAAGTTCGATGAGGTAACTGTACTTGTCCATCCAGTCTTCGAATGCCGAAAACTCATCAATAATCTCGTTTTGTATTTCGTTAATTCCCATCATTTAAAAGCTTAAGGGATGCAAATGTCGTTAATTTTTAAATTTCTTCAAACAGAAATGCGATTCGATGTCAAAGCTTAACAATTTGACAAATGGAACTCGATTTGTTCAGGTTCAGCTTTTTAAACCCGATTCATACTTTTGATCAAATCTAAATTAGGGGAAATTTGTTTATTGCCCTTAATTTATTTGTAACTTTAAATGTCATTTTGATCGAAAAACGTAAAATCAATAAAATCTTTAAATCATGGAATTAGCCGGATCGAAAACAGAACAAAACCTGCTGAAAGCATTTGCAGGCGAGTCGCAGGCACGTAACCGCTACGATTTTTTTGCCAAACAGGCCAAACGCGAAGGGCTGGAACAAATTGCCGCACTCTTTATGGAAACTGCAGAAAACGAGCGCTCACACGCCAAGCAGTTTTTCAAACAATTGGAAGGACGTATGGTTGAAATTACCGCAACTTACCCTGCCGGAAAAATTGGGACTACCTTGGAAAACCTGAAAGCTGCTGCTGATGGCGAAAATGAAGAATGGACTGAATTATATCCTGAATTTGCCCGTATTGCCGAAGAAGAAGGGTTTAAGAAAATCGCCGTTCTTTTTAAGTCGATTGCCAAGGTTGAAAAGGCGCACGAAGAACGTTACCGCAAATTGTACGAAAATCTGGAACAGGGAAAAGTTTTCAAACGCGAAGATAAAGTGATTTGGAAATGCCGGGTTTGCGGATTCCTGCACGAATCAACCGTTCCGCCGCAACAATGCCCGGTTTGTGGCCATGCCCAGGCTTATTTCGAAATTGAAGCACAAAACTATTAGCAGAATCAAAATCAAAAAAAATTAGGGCAAAAGCATATTCCGCTTTTGCCCTTTTTTCTATAACATGTAATTAATTAAAAAGCCAAGAATAAATGAGAGTATGGCTACGTTAGCCACCAGGATAACTGTAAGTTTTTTCCCCATGAATTTGAACAGCATGGCAATTGATGAAATACATACAGCCGATGAGGTAAGCGAAAAAACTAGGGCCGAGCCTAATGTCAAATCAGTGTAGTTGAGCAATGGTTTCAGCAATAAAACATCGGCTCCATTACAAACATAAAGTGGAATTCCTACCAAAGCCATAATTCCCATCGAAAGCCATTCGTTCGAAAAACTCATTGTTCGCAAAAAAGCTTTGGGCTGGAAATATTCCAACGACAGCGAAAGTAATCCACCTATGAGAATGTAAGGCAAAAGTTTCTGCGTCATTTGTACTGTTTTTACGAACAGATCGTTTCCGTAGGCCGAACAGTTTTCAGCGCAAATTTTCAACCTTTTTAGTTTCTCTGTTTCCGATTTTCCAACCATTAACTCGGTGAGAATTCCGGAGCTAATGGCCAGAATAAACGACGAGATAATGCGTAGCATTCCGTATTTTATGCCTAGAACCGAGAATGAAACAAATACAATATATGGGTTGAGCAATGGCGCTGCAATTACAAATGTGATAATTACCCGAAGTTTTACCCTCGTTTTCATAGTTTCAACCATTGGAATTACACCGCATGAGCAAATCGGCAACACTGAACCATAGGCAAAAGCCAAAAGCTGGTTCTTTGGGAAAAAACGCTTGATTTTTTTGAAATGCTGCTCGACTAAAACACCTGCAAACACACCCAACAGTACCACAACAGCAAATTCGAAAAAGTATTCGTAGAACAGGAAAATCCAGCGAGGTGTTGATGTATATAAAACACACAAATCGCGGTTTTGCGGATGAATATTAAAAACGGTCATATAAACAGTATGGATTACTGTTATAGCCAAAGCCAGAAAAACAATTGTTCGCGCAATTATTTTCTGGTTGAAAAAAGGGTTTGGCGTTTTTCTGGTGTTATTACTTACTGAGATCCACATCTTTTCTAATGTTAAATTTTACTTGTTCAAATAAATCCTGCTTGTCAGTTTTTCGCATAACTGTAAGTTGACCAAGGTTTTTCCTGTTCCCGGTAACAAGGCATTTCATGGTAATTTGCCAAAGTCCTTTTTGAAGTTCAATCCATTCCGATTGGTTTATAATTTTTAGGCCCGAAGAAAAGATTGCTGTTTTCTCCATCCCATCTTTGCACGTTTTCGGATCAACTTTCAGGTTAAACTGAATGGTGAATTCGTCGTTTATAGCATATTCGGTTTTTTCTCCTGAAAGGACTTTGCTTATAGCCTGCGACTGCGAACTGACAGAACACAGCATGAAAAAAACTGCTATGGTTATTGTTTGAAACCGACTCATACCTAAGTGTTGATGATAGCTTTTTGTGGACAGTCTTCTTCGCATCGACCACATTTATAACATTTTTGCTGATCAATTTCAGCAGTAGTTATATCCTGGATAATGGCATTCGACGGACAAACCGGGGTACAGGCTCCACAACTGGTACAAATTTCCTGGTTAATCTCAGGATCGCCTGTATAAGCCGACTTTTCGGTGTATATGGCGTTCGACTCACAAACTGGCAAACATTTTTCACATCTGATACAAGTTGTTTGTACAATATGTGGCGTTTCGTTTGTTGTTGAACCAGACTTTTTAATATAGCTATATGTACAGGCTTCGTAACATTTGCCACATTTGGTACACTTCGATTGATCAAGCGAAACCTGGGCTTTTGTAATCGCACTGTTGGGACATTTATTCAAACACTTTCCACATTTGACACATTTACTGGTATTGATAGAAGATTTACCATTAACTTTTGTTATTGCACCATAAGCACAACCTGAAGAACATTTTTCGACACACCCACGGCAACGTGATGTGTTTACCGAATAATACTGAACGGTATAACTAATGGCTTTCCCCTGGCTGGTACAAGCTGTTACACAAGCTCCACAGCCTACACATGACGAACTGATGCTGTAAGTGACCGAATTTGAACCTAAAACAATTGCCCCCGAGCTGCAAACTGCAACGCATTTTCCACATTGGGTACAGTTCGTGGCATTTATGTAGTAATCGGTCGAGGCAATTGAAATAGCCTCGGGTACACAAACCGATTTACATAAGCCACAGCTTGTGCATTTTGATACTGCAATAGAATAGCTTGACAGCTCTGGTAAGATTATGGCATCATAACTACACGATTTCAGACAGACACCGCAGCCTGTACAGTCTGATTTCACAACCTGAAAAGCAGCATATAAACTTTTATCCTGGCAGGCATGAAATAACGGTGCTGTTAATAGTACAGCGCTTCCTTTTAATGATGTTTTAATAAAGTCTCTTCGATGAAATTTCTTTAAATCCATAATCTTACCCAATCTATTCCTGTTGAAAATTCATTACAAAAACATCAGTTGTTTATCGTTCCTGATGAATTGTTAAGAGTAACGTAAGTTAACGTATGCCCGTTTTTATTAATTATTGCTCCATTGGTCAATTCAATAGTATCAGTATTCGAATCACCAGTTAAGGTCCATGTTCCGCCATCAATAGATATTTTACCCGATTTGGCTGTATTTGCATTGTCAAAAGCTCCGACCCAGATGGTTCCCGAGTTTATCGAAAGATTTAGTGTGCTGTAACTGTCGCCAACAACATTCCCGGTGAATGTTGTTGAGCCTAGCAGTGCAAGGTTGCCTGTTGCTCCTGAAGTTGTCCACCGTGTATTGTAATCAACTTCCATTAATACGCCTGAGGCTATTGAAGTACTGGTACCATTTAATGTGATGTTGCCGGTGGAGTTGGTGACTACCTCAATTAAAGGAGCGTCCGGATTTGTAGTTGTGATGCTTCCCCCGATCATAGTCAAAGTTCCGGTAACTCCCGACGCATCTCCCGAGCCACTTTGTAAAATAAGTATACCCCTTGATTCAGAGCCTGATGTAAGGGTTGAACTGGAAACTGAAGCTGAGTTATCACCTTCAATAACTACAGCTTCGCCGTTGACTGAAGAACCGGTAATTCCTTTTGTTGAGATAGTCCCTGTGCTATAAATTACTGCGGCATCGTTCCCTGATACTGTAAATGTGCCGCCGGTAACATCAACCGAACCTCCACCCTTATCAGTAGCAATAACCGAACTGTTATCGCCGGTAGTTGTTGCGGTAACATCCGAAGCAACGATTTTTCCACTATTGGTTGCATGTAATCCGCGCGAATATTGCCCCGAACATTTTATGGAAACTCCCGAAATTCCCACAACTCCACCATAAGCCACAACGGCATTGGCACCGGTTGCATCAGTTGTTACAGTTCCTCCTGAAATAATAATCGTTGACGAACTTCCACTCGAAAGAATGGCTGCATTTTGTCCGTAGAAGCTGCTGTTGTCTGAACTGGAAGTATTCCCCGACTTGGTTACAGTACAATCGTTCAGTGTTAATGAACCTCCGGTTACTTTCACCGTTGATTCATCCTCAAGTGTCGATTCAAAGCTTTCGGATGTTTTTATTACTGTTCCACTACTTTGCAGGTATGCTCCCGCCGAAGTACTTTCTGTATCTTCTTTATCACAGGCCTGGAATCCTCCGGCAATGATGATGAAAATTGATGATACAAGGAATGATAATGTAGATTTTTTCATGGCATTTGTTTTAATAGAAAAGATTGATCACTTTATTGGTTTTTATTACGAATCAGTTTTTAGCTTAAATGAGGATTGGTTTTGTGTAATATTGGGACTGTGTTAATTTGATAGTTTTTAAAGGTTGAGCGATTTAAGGATGTTGCGCCTGAGGTACCATCAGTAGTGTCGTCGTCAGGATCACATGAGTTGCAGATTATTCCTGCAAAAATTATCAGTCCGGCCATGATAAATCTGAATTTCTTATCAAACCGGAATTTATTCCGGATGTGGAAAATAGTTTTTTGTTTAACTGTCCTCATTTTTATGGTTTTTAGAAATAATACCTGAATTCTATTCGCCCCATCAATGCTTTGTTGGTAAGTAAATAGCTATCAACCAATCCGCTTAGAGCATTAACCTGAAGTCGTTTGCCAAATTTCTTTCCCAGTTCGAAATCCATCTCACGCATAGTGTTGCCTGAAATTTTACTTGCAAACTGGGCTTTTAAGTGAACTCTCGATTCCGGGAAACTGCACTTAACTCCAGCCTGAAGGAATGAACCATCGATGGCATCAAGACGTATCACATCGCCTGCAAAAACATTACTGAACGAATTCAGAATCTTTGCATTACTATCGATGTTTGATTTTCCAATGTACCGGAGTGTTAACGATGTTTTTGTATTAGCGCTTTCCAATGTTTTTTCGAGATGCAGGTTGTAGATAAGTGCATTGTTGCCAGTTGCTGACTGGAATAAAACTTCGGGTTTGAAATACCAATTTTTCCCCCATTCGGTTTGTGCAAACAGACCTGTAATTACAAATTTTTGCGTAACCCAATCTCCAAATTCGTGATAAGCAATAGCCCCAACCGATTCGAGTTTAAAGGTGCCAGATTTATTTTCTGTTCCCGAATTCAACCCATCTGAAAATTCGTCGTTCGAAAATTCGTTTTCCCCCTGAGTTTTTTTTGCTTTAGTGCTTGCTTTCCCTGGTTGATATTTAATGCTGAATGAAGCCAGGTTAGTTTGTCCCAGGCTATTACCAACCAGGACCCTGTCTCTTCCCGGAAGAATGTCGTACAAATAGCCAACGTTGCAGAATGTTCCGTTACGGGCAAAGTCTTTGGTTACCGAGCCACCCAAAACGTTAAAACTCCATTTCCCTGAATTAATCCTGAAATTAGCTCCAACAACCCGTTCATTTAAAAGAAAATCGTCATCGAGCCTGGCAGATTGGATTCCAAGGGTCAGATTACCTTGTTCCGATTTGTACTGATAATACAGTTCGCGAAGACCCAGATGCTGGTTGTGGTAATCTTTTGAAGTGTCGAAATTGTAACGGTTCCAGTATTTTAAACCACCTTCGACGTATAACGACGAATTTTTGCCCGACCAGTCTAATCCAATCAGTGCCATTGTGTTCCCAATGGCATTATTGGTAATATAGCCAGTCCCTCCGGTTAATTCGCCACTCCAGAATAAATTGGTTTGACCAACCGGTTTGAGGTATGCTCCCAGTTGGCTGGGACATTCCCATTGTGCAAACAGAAGTTGCCCCAGCATTAGAAGAAGTGATGTCCCAATTAGTTGTTTACTCATTTTCTGAAGTTTACCATTTTTAATGAATTCTTTTTGCACGATTCTAAGCAATCACTGCAGAGTACGCAATCCTGAATATTCAGAATGCTTTTCTTTTTCTCGTATATCATGGCTCTGGTGCGACAAGGTTTGGCACATGAAATACAATCGGTACACGAATCGTTTTTCGAAAGATGTCGGGCCCCCGGAATAAGGGATATCCATCCTAGAATTAAACCTACCGGGCATACTGCACGACAAAAGGGGCGATAAATCAGGACCGAAGTAACCAGCAGAAAGACAAGAAGTACGTAGCCCGTGTGGTTGGCCGAAAACAGATTAAAGGCTACCTTGAACGGGTCGTAATGAATGAAGATGTTTGTTTTTGTTATCAGCAGTTGAATAATTAGAACTGCCAGAAACCCGATCCTGATATTTCTTAATATTTTTTGTGCCTTCGCCGATTTTAATGTGTCAAGGTTTGGCGATTGGTAAATAAAGTCTTGCAATCCACCCAAATGACACAACCAGCCGCACCAAATTTTTCCGAAGAAGTAAGTCAAAGGCAAAAGTCCGAGAAACCAAACCATCGACACCCATTCAACCGACTGGCCAAACATGGCTAAGAGGGTATTCTGAAAACTAAGAATCATACAAGGGCAGGCACCTTTGTAAAAACCAAGGTAAGCCACGGATGCCATCAGGAACAACCCTTTTGTCTTTCTGAAGATTTCGTATTTAATCAAATAACTAATCAGAATGAGTAGGGCAAATAACACGCCTAGTTGGTACAAAAGCTTATAATCTGTTTCTTTTGTTTCAGCTTTTACTGAAGTTGTTTTCTGAACAATCTTACTCCCTGATAGCGAATCTGTTTGAGAGAATTCTCTTGCCGATGTTGAGAATTCGTCGTCGGCAGAGGTAAATTCAGTTGTCGAATTGATTGTATTTTCGGTTGATTTCGAGGTATTAATTGGTTCCGTTTCCGAATTCGCTGAATTTGTCAATTGCCGGGCATTGTCTAAGGGTTCAAAATCGCCATCGGGTGATTTAAAATCTTCTTTCGTTGCAGTATCTTTTACTAATCCGACCGAAGGAACCACAACTACCGCACAATTTTGACTGGATGCCTGCGGGACAAACGGATTAATGAAGACCAGAGAAACCAAGGCTATACACAGGATACCTCCACCGGCCAGGTAAAACTTATTTTTGTACTTCCGATAGAAAAGCAAGGCAAGCATAAATAAAATAACTGCAAGCACAAAAATTCTCGCTAATGAAGGATTTTCGGCTTTTGCAAGTTCACTGCAACTTGTTTCGCTACAATTTATGCCACAGGTAACTGCATTCAGTTTTTCCCCCGAACCATATGCATGTGTATAAATCGAAACAAGAAAAGCAATTCCTGTCAGGAAAATATGCCTGATTTTTATGTGTTTTATAATCGCCATGTCCAAATTAGCTTGTTTTTGAAACTTTAAATGTTCCAATAACCCCGTCTTTCGAGCATTTTCGAACAATGTTCAGTTTAGCCTCAGGAAGTAAATCGGCTAAAAGCGATATTTTAATTTGTCGGGAAAAAGCATTCGGCGCTTTTTCTTTCCATGAAGTGGCGCCAAGTATTTTCATACCTTCGTAGGTGAACTTGGTATCAGAAAGCTGTATTTCGCAAGTGCGATGAGTATAAACTATGGTAACTTCTACAATAAGCTCTTCGCCAGGCTTATAGCTCTCTTTTCGTTCTCCTGATATGGCAAATTTCAGTTCGCAAGCCTGCGAAACAATAGGGTTCAGTAGATGTATAAATAAAAAAATTGCAAGAATTTGCCACAAATTTCCTTTAGCGTGATCTTTTTTACTGACGCTTAAATCGTTTGGGGTAGTGTTTGACTGTTCGCTTACATTCGTTTGAGATCCCATGTTCTTTCTTCGGATATTTTTGATTTTATGCTTTATCCGAAAAAAAAATAAGTAACCCTACCCCTCTGGAAGAACAAAAAGGAATAAAGCAACCAGCAAGAAAAATAATTTCTTGTTTTTGCAGCTGAAATTCAGCACATTATTTCAAAATGTTAAAAGATATTAAAAAGGAAACTTTCAGTTCAATATTTCCTGAAACAGAAGTTTAAAACATGGCAATCACTTTTTTCAGTGCTTCAATAAACTGGTCGATTTCTTCTTTGGTGTTGTACACCGCAAATGATGCGCGCACAGTTCCCTGAATGCTGAAATGATCCATCAACGGATCGGCGCAATGGTGGCCGGTGCGAACAGCAATTCCGAATTTATCGAGCATGGTTCCCAAATCGAAGAAGTGAACGCCATCGACATTGAAAGAGATTACTCCTGATTTCAGCGCTTGAGTGCCGTATATTTTTAATCCCGGAATGGCAAGTAATTTCGAGGTGGCATATTCGAGCAATTCATGTTCCCAGGCGGCCAGATTTTCGAGGCCAATACTGTTTATATAGTCGATTGCCGCGCCAAAAGCAATTACCCCGCTGATGTTGGGCGTACCCGCTTCAAATTTATAAGGCAATTCGTTGTAGGTTGTTCCCGAAAATTTCACTTCCGAAATCATTTCACCGCCGCCTTGGTAAGGTGGTAGTTGCTCGAGCAATTCTTTCTTTCCGTATAGTACGCCAACGCCGTTTGGCCCGTACATTTTGTGAGCCGAAAGGGCATAAAAATCAACATCCAAAGCCTGAACGTCAATCCGAAGGTGCGGGGCAGCCTGCGCGCCGTCCACCAAAATTCGGATGCCTTTGGCGTGCGCTATTTTAGCAATTTCAGCAATTGGATTGATGGTTCCCAGTACGTTCGAAACATGCGCAACGCAAATCAGCTTCGTTTTTGGCGTAATCAGTTCATCCAGTTTTTCGATCATCAGGCGGCCATCGTCATCAATAGGTAACATCACAATTTTGGCACCTTTTCGTGCGGCCATCAGTTGCCATGGAACAATGTTCGAATGGTGTTCCATTTCCGAAACAATAATTTCGTCGCCTTCCTCTACAAAAGCTTCTCCAAAAGCAAATGCGGCAAGGTTAATGCTTTCAGTCGTTCCTTTCGTGAAAACAATCTGTTCGCGACTTTCGGCATTGATCAGGTTTTTCACTTTGTCGCGGGTTTCTTCGTAGGCGGCAGTGGCTTTGTCGGCCAGGAAATGCGCAGCCCGGTGAATGTTTCCGTAGTAAGTGGTGTACGTAACGTTGAGCGCATCAATTACCTGTTGCGGGCGCTGGGTAGTCGCTGCATTGTCGAAATAAACCAACGTACGATTGTATATTTTTTGATCGAGAATCGGGAAATCTTCGCGTATTTTCTGAATGTTTAAAGCCATAATTTTTGTTTTTACCAGCGCCTCAGAAGGTGCTGCGAAATCGCTTCAAAGATAACAGAATTAACAAAGGATTTAAAGGTCTGGTTTTACCGTTGGCTTAAGCTTAAGTCAACTTTTTGGTTGAATTTCTTGTTTGATGCGTTTAATGTTTATTTTTAGGATTCTTAAAATTTAAAGGGTATAAAATATGAGGGGTATTTTATTTTCAGTTGCGCTATTGGTGGCCGGAAGCCTTTCTGCGCAGGATATTTCGAAGCCGGCGCTCGATCAAATTCGGGCTGGATTTAAGAAAGATGCTTACACCAAGGCCATGCAAAATGCACTGTCGTCGAACGACATTTCGAAGCTGGCCTGGAACCGCGCCAATGTAGGCACAACCGACCACCTGTTCACTTATCGGGTTGATGTTTCGGGAATTACCGATCAGAAAAGCTCGGGCCGTTGCTGGATGTTTTCGTCGCTCAACCTTTTCCGTCCGGGCGTGATGAAGAAATTCAATACGAGCGAATTCGAGTTTTCGGAAAGCTACCTGTATTTCTACGATTTGCTCGAAAAAGCCAATCTTTTCCTGAATAACATGGAAAATTCGGCCAGCCTTCCTATCGAAAATGAAAAGGTACGCTGGTACTTGCGTTCGCCGGTTGATGATGGTGGTCAGTGGGTAAATTTTGTGAATCTGGTGAAAAAATACGGTTTGGTTCCGAAAGAAGCCATGGGCGAAACCAATTCGAGCGAGAATACCTCTTTGGTGACCAAATTTCTGAACACCAAATTGCGCGAAGATGCCTTGGAAATTCGCGATCTGGAAAATTCGAAAGCCGATCCCAAAAAGATTGCCGCCAGAAAAGTGGAAATGCTGTCAGAAATCTATCGTATGCTGGCACTCAACTTAAGCGAACCACCAACCGAATTTGTGTGGCGATTTAAAGACAAAGACAAGAAGATAGTTGAGAAAAATTATACGCCTCAAAGCTTCCGCGACGAGGTCTTGGGTGAAACGAACCTCGACGATTTGGTGATGATCATGAACGATCCGTCGCGTCCGTTCTGGAAGCACTACGAAGTGGAGAATTACCGCAATACATCGGAAGGAAACAACTGGCATTACGTGAATTTGCCGAACGATGTGATCAAGGAATTTTGCATTGCGTCGATCAAAAACAACGAAGCGCTCTATGCTTCGTGCGATGTAGGCAAACAGTTGCGCCGCGATGTGGGCATTTTGGATGTGGATAATTTCGACTACGAATCGGTTTATGGAGTGAAATTTGGCATGAACAAAGCACAGCGCATTCAAACCGGCGAAAGCGGGTCGAGCCACGGAATGGCGCTGATTGCCGTAGATGTTGACGCGCAAGGGAAACCGGTGAAGTGGCAGTTCGAGAATAGTTGGGGCCCCGCCGCCTGCGAGAAAGGTTACCTTACGTTTACTGATGCCTGGTTTAACGAATACATGTTCCGCTTTGTGGTAAATAAGAAATACCTGACCGCCAAAGTGCTGGAAATCTATGCTCAGAAGCCCGAAATGCTTCCACCGTGGGATCCCATGTTTTAGTATTGCATTATTTAGTCAGGGTTTCACTTCAAGTGAAGCCCTGACTAAAACATATCCTGATCCGATGAACTCAAAGTCATCGGATCAGTTTTTTATAAAAACGAATTAAAAATGCACTCTCTCGAATTTATACATGTCTTTTATAAACCGGATGGGAAAAACATCCTGAACGACATTTCATTTGCGCTTTCAGTAGGCCAGTCCATGGCGATTGTTGGCCCGTCGGGTAGTGGAAAAACTTCGCTTGGCCGCCTTATTGCCCGAAAACTGGACCCCACTTCAGGAGAACTGTTTTTTGCTGAAGGAATTAGTTGCCGGATGGTGGAGCAGCAGGATAATTTTATGACCATCTCTCGGCTAGGATCGAGTTATTACGGTCAACGGTACGAAAATCAGGGCATGGAGCAATCACCAACCATTCTGGCATACCTGCAACAAACAGCTGATGACGTGGAGTGGGTGATGGAATTGCTGAATATTGCTCACCTCCAAAACAGCAAGCTGATGATGCTGAGCAATGGCGAGCGCAAACGCACACAACTGGCCGAAGCTTTGTTGCATCATCCCGATGTGTTGGTTCTGGATCAGCCGTTTGTGGGCTTGGATGTGCAGTCACGGCAAAATTTGAGTCAGCAGATTGGTGATTTGCATCGTTCAGGAAAAACGATTGTGTTGATTTGTGATGCGTTGCATATTCCCGATGAAATTGACTGGGTGCTTGAAATGGAACACGGGCAGGTTTCGGGATGGATTCCCCGCTCAGATTACTCACCAAAAGAAGAACAAATGGATTCTCCGGAAGTGATGGAAAGCTACTTTGCGACCTTGCCGGTAGCGGATGACGCAGGGTTTGAGCTTGCGGTCAGGATGAACAAAGTAACCGTGGTGCATGGCGAACGAGAAATTCTGAAGAACATCGATTGGACGGTGCAAAAAGGGGAGCGCTGGGCATTGATGGGGCCAAACGGCGCCGGAAAGACTACGCTACTCAGTTTAATTACGGCCGATAATCCGCAGGGCTATGCGAACGATCTGACGCTTTTCGACCGCCGTCGTGGAAGTGGCGAGAGCATTTGGGACATCAAGCAACGAATAGGCTATGTTTCGCCCGAACTTCATCTGTATTTTCTGCGCGGTAAGGGCATCTTTAACACCATTCCAGGGCTCGAAAAATCGCTGCCAACGGGTGGAAATTCGCTTCGGTGCGATGAGGTGATTACTTCAGGATTTAACGAGCATATTGGATTTTCGGCCTCGCACAGTGACTTTCAGAAGAAGGCCGTAAAAGTATGGTTCTCTATTCTTCAGCTCGAACATTTGACCGACAGCATATTTACCGAAGCATCTTTAAGCGAGCAGCGATTGTTGTTGCTGGCGCGTGCTTTGGTCAAACTTCCTGCCTTGCTGATTCTCGATGAACCCTGCCAGGGATTGGATGCCCATCAAACAAAGCGTTTCACGGCAATGCTCGATGTAATTTGCCGTCATTTGGATACTACAATTATTTATGTAACGCATTATCAGGAGGAAATTCCACAAAGCGTAACCCAACTGGTTCAACTTGAAAACGGTCAGGTAAAATATTGTGGTGCATATGATCGCGAGAGGTAAAAATCGCATTGGCGAAAACCAATCAACACAAAAACTGTTCTACCTTTGTCCAGGTACAAAAACACATTTTATGCAAAACTTTTTTGTCAAATCACACGGACTGGGCAACGACTATTTTGTGCTCGACGAGGCACAAATTTCCTTTAGCCTGAACGAAAAAAATATACAGAAACTTTGCGACGTGCATTACGGCATTGGTTCCGACGGCATTTTATTGAAAGTAGGCTCTACAAAAGCCGATTTTGGCCTGAAGATTTATAATCCTGATGGCTCGGAAGCCGAAAAAAGCGGTAACGGACTTCGTATTTTTGCCAAATACTTGTATGACTACGGCCATACTTCAGGAAAGAAATTTACCATAGAAACCCTTGGCGGAGTAGTAACTGCCGAAGTTTCGAAGGAAGTGAACGGCAAAGCGAGCCAGGTGAAAGTTGACATGGGCAAAGCGATTTTTGGAAGTCACCAGATTCCAGTTGTTTCTGATGAGGCAGAATGTCTTGATCTTCCTCTGAATATTGTCGATCAGGCGTATCATATAAATTGTGTCTCAGTTGGAAATCCGCATTGTGTCATTTTTAGGGACAAACTCAGTCAAGCCGAAATTTTGAAATATGGTGCTGAGATTGAGAACCATCCGCTTTTCCCGAATCGAATTAATGTGCAGTTTGCCAAAGTTTTGTCGCGCAACGAAGTTGAAATCCTGATTTGGGAACGTGGCGCCGGATATACGCTGGCTTCGGGTAGTTCGTCGTGTGCTGTGGCGGCCGTGGCCGTAAAAAAAGGACTGACTGACCGCAATTTGACCATCAAAATGCCCGGAGGAACGCTCCAAATTGACATTGATGAAGCCTGGAATATTCGCATGGAAGGCGAGGTGAAAGAAATAGCTTCAGGATATTTAAGTAATGAATTGATTTTAGAACTGTAAGTTTATTTAAAAATCGTAAATTTGCAGGCCAATATATTTGAAAATTAAAAATGACAACAAAACAACTTCCGTTCTCGAAACAGCAGATTGAGAAAATAATAGAGCAATATCCAACCCCATTTCATATTTACGATGAAAAAGGAATTCGCGAATATGCTCGCAAATTCATCAAGGCATTTTCATGGAATCCGGGATTCAAAGAATTTTACGCCATCAAATCGGCCCCAAATCCATACCTGATGAGAATTATGCGTCAGGAAGGTTTTGGCATCGATTGCAGTTCGATTGCCGAATTGGTACTGGCCGAAAAGCTGGGCATGAAGGGCGACGAAATCATGTTCACCTCGAACGATACACCAGCTTACGAATATAAAAAAGCGGTTGATTTGGGTGCCATCATCAACCTCGACGATATTTCGCATATCGAATACCTCGAAAAGAATGTAGGGCTGCCTAACCTGGTTTGCTTCCGTTACAATCCGGGTGCCTTGAAAGAAGGAAACACCATCATCGGTCATCCGGAGGAGGCCAAATACGGTTTTACCCGCGAGCAGTTGTTCGAAGGTTACCAAATGTTGGTTGAGAAAGGCGTGACACGTTTTGGTTTGCATACGATGGTGGCTTCGAACGAGTTGGATGCAGCTTATTTTGTGGAAACTGCGCAGATTTTGTTCGACCTGATTGTGGAAATCAAACAGCGCGTAGGAATCGACATCGAGTTTGCCAACCTTGGAGGTGGAATCGGAATTCCGTACAAACCAACTGATCTGCCGGTTGATCTGGAATTTATGAGCCAGGGTATTCAGAAATTATACAAAGAAAAGATTGAAGGCAACGGACTGAAACCGCTGAAGATCTATTTTGAATCGGGTCGCGCTATGACTGGCCCTTATGGATTTTTGGTTTCGCAAGTACTTCACATCAAAAAAACATACAAACAATACGCCGGATTGGACTCGTGCATGGCTAACCTGATGCGACCTGCACTGTATGGCTCGTACCACCACATTACTATTTTGGGCAAGGAATACGAACCTCAGACAGAAGTGTACGACGTTACCGGATCGCTCTGCGAAAACAACGATAAATTTGCCATCAACCGCAAATTGCCGAAAGTTGAAGCGGGCGACATTGTGGTAATTCACGATACCGGTGCTCACGGCCACGCTATGGGATTCAACTACAACGGTAAACTTCGCTCGGCCGAATTGCTTCTTCGCGAAAACGGCGAAGTGAAACTTATTCGCCGCGCTGAGACTTTGAACGATTATTTTGCAACGTTGGATTTTGATGGACTGAACGATTTTCAGGCTTAGTCGAAACTAAAATATTGAGGGAAAGGATGTATGTACAAAGTTGTGCATTGCATCCTTTTTCTTATATTTATGAAGTGCTTTTTACGAAATAAAACAACACAACCATGAAAATCGGATTCGATGCCAAGCGGGCGTTTAGTAATACTGCCGGGTTAGGTAATTTTAGCCGAAACAGCATCATTGCCTTGACAAAGCAGTTTCCTGATAATCAATATTATTTATTTAATCCGGGCAACCGGAAGCCACTTTTCATTGCGCCTCAGAGCTCAATGGAGTTAAAACCTGAAAACATTCTTTGGAAGACATTCAGTTTTGTATGGCGGAGCATGCATATTTCCAAAATTACAAAGAAGCTACAACTTGATATTTACCACGGATTAAGTCACGAGTTGCCTATGGGCATCGAAAAAACAAAAACGAAGTCGATTGTGACGATACATGACGTGATTTTTTTGCGCTATCCCGAGTTCTACAAAAAAATCGACAGGGAAATTTATGACAAGAAATTTCGTCACGCTTGTCGCATCGCTACACGTATTCATTCCATTTCCGATCAAACTAAGCTCGATTTGATTGAATATTATGGAGTTCCGGAGGAAAAGATAACGGTGATATACCAGTCAATCAATCCTATTTTCTTTCAGAAAGTTGATCCTGACTTCAAGTTTGAACTGAGAAAGAAACACCAGTTACCCAAGAAATTCCTGCTTTCGGTCGGAACGGTTGAATCGCGGAAGAATTTGCTGGGACTACTCGAAGGAATGGTGGCCTCAAAAGTATATGTTCCACTGGTTGTTGTTGGTAAGTCAACCGATTACATGCAAAAAGTGCAGAAATTCATTGAAGCCGATTTGAACCGCTTGCAGGTTTATTTTTTGCCACGAATTTCGGACGACGAATTGGTTGCTTTGTACCAGATGGCCGAAGTAATGGTTTATCCATCGTTTTTCGAAGGATTTGGTTTGCCGGTGGCCGAGGCGCAGGCGTCGGGATGTCCCGTAATTACCTCGAATATAAGTAGTTTGCCCGAAGCTGGCGGCGATGCTGCTTTGTATGTCGATCCGGCGAAACCTGAAGAAATTGGCGAAGCGCTTAAAACCGTGCTTTCAGATAGTAGTTTGCGTAAATCGATGATAGACAAAGGAAAAGCGAATGCGCACCGTTTTACTCATTATTCGTACGCGGTGCAAATGGAACAACTTTATAAAACTGTTTTAAATGAATGACGACATAAAAGCCGCTCTGGAAGTTCTGCAAAAGGGTGGCGTAATTCTATACCCAACCGACACCATTTGGGGAATTGGTTGCGATGCCTGTAACGAGGCTGCCGTAAAGCGTGTTTATGAAATCAAGAACCGGGTAGATTCGAAAAGCATGCTTGTACTGATGGAAAATGCAGGGTTAATTGACAGGTATGTTAATGAAGTTCCTGAAATTGCCTTTGATTTAATGGAAGTTGCAGTGAAGCCACTCACCATTATTTTTGATGGCGCTAAAGGCTTGGCTAAAAATCTGGTTGCCGAAGATGGCAGTATCGGCATTCGCATAACTTCCGAAGCATTTAGCAGTGAGTTGATTCGCCGTTTTAGACGACCTATTGTTTCGACTTCGGCCAACATCAGTGGAAATCCTTCACCAGCCAGCTTCGACGAAATTGATCCGCAGATCATTAAAGGCGTTGATTATGTGGTGAAATACCGACAGGACGACACGCAAAAAGCAGTTCCTTCCAGCATCATCAAACTTGGAAAGGGTGGGGAAGTTAAAATCATAAGGGAATGAAACCTTAATCTGAATGATATACGTCAAAAATGGCTTTCTTTTTTCAGGAAGCTATTTTTTTTTAGTTTTGTCGCACAAATTAACCCTGATGGAATTTCTAACAGTCTTTTTGCTTGCCATTGGTTTATCATTCGATTCGTTTGCCGTTTCGGTGTGCAGCGGGTTGAATCTTCCGCAAATCAGGTTTATGCAGGCCGTAAAAATAGCGATTTTTCTGGCTTTATTTCAGGCAGTTATGCCACTTGTTGGCTGGCTTGTCGGGAATAGTATAAAATCGCTCATTGAACCGGTTGATCATTGGATTGCGTTTGGGCTGCTCAGCCTCATAGGTGGAAAAATGATTATTGAAAGTTTTATTGATTCGGAGGCCCGGGAGATCAAAAATCCGCTCAACATCAGGGTAATTCTAACCTTATCAGTCGCTACAAGTATTGACGCCCTGGCCGTGGGCTTTAGTTTTGCGACTCTCCTGAGCAAAATATTAATCGCGGTTTTAATTATTGGGCTGGTAACCTTTATTGCTTCGATGCTCGGAATATTGCTGGGCAAAAAAACCGGTTCTTCGGTGAACCGCTATGCCGAAATATTCGGAGGGATTATACTTTTACTTATTGGCACAAAGATACTTGCAGAGCACCTCTTCTTTTGATTGTTTTGGGGTATTTCAGAATAAGTGCCGCATTTTTGTGTCTTTCGAATGGCTCAGGTCGTTTTTATTTGTTTTATCGTTTGAATTTTTAGTAGTTTTTTTAAAAAAAATACATTCTGGTTGCAATTTGACTTTATATTTCAATTTTTTAATTAAACATGTTTCCAATATTTCTTATTTTCGCATGATCGCATTCCGAAGTGAATTAATTGCATGGATAAAGTTGATCTAAATATCAATAATTACACGTTCTCCACTCTTTTTGTACTTCTTATTTTAGGCGGAATTATTGGGTTAATCACATTTTTCTTTTTGCTAAGATACCGAAAGGCTGTTGAGGTTAAGTTTTGGCTTGTCGGACAGTTAGCCGCTTCAATTTGGGCAATTACCTACGCTTTTGAGTATGCAGCCAGGAATATCGAAAGCAAAATTTTCTGGTCCAAATTGTCGTATTTGGGTATAGTATATGAAGCGGTGTCATTCATGTTTTTTGCTTTCGCTTTTTCGTCTGATTATAAGTATATTAAGCGAAAATATACGATACCTGCATATGTTTTTTCAACGTTAATCATTTTATCTCCTTTTACCAATCATTTTCATCATTTACATTGGATAAGCTATTCGATTGATCCTGAAACCAATGCAACTGATTATCAGTACGGGCCTTTTTTTTGGGTTTTAGTGGTTTGTACTTATACACAACTACTTACAGGGGTGTGGGTTGTCTTGAAATTATACAATAATTTGCCGGGTTATTACAAAAAGCAGGTTCTGGTGGTTTTGCTCTCGTCTTTGTTCCCGTTTATTGGTAACCTGATGTATGTGTTTCACCTCAATCCTTTGCCCGGATTCGACTGGACTCCCTTTTCGTTCCTGATTACCGGTATTTTAATCGCGTTTAGTATTTCTAAATTTAGGATGTTTGATTTAGTGCCTTTTGCCCGGAATAAGCTAATTGATATTATTCCCGACGGGATTGTAGTGGTAGATAAATCGTTGCGTGTGGCCGATTGTAATAACACGTTCCTGATGTTGCTGAACGCTTCGATGAATGAGGTTGTTGGAAAAACCATGTCGGAGCTTTTGCCCAGTCGTTCGGACTTAATTCGCGATGCTCTTGGTCATGAAGTGTATTTTACCGAAATGTCAATTGAAATTAATGGAGTAATGCAATACTTTGATCTTCAGGTTAATTCTCTTTTTGACTATAGAAAACAGCAGACTGGCCGCTTAGTCATTTTCAAAGATGTTAGTCGCCGCGTGCAGTCGGAGGAGATGACGAAGAGTATCAATATCAAATTGTTGAATGAAATTCAGGAGAAAGAAAAACTGATTCAGGATTTAGATGCTTTCTCGCATACGGTAGCTCACGATTTGAAAGGAATGCTCGGTTCGGTAATTACTGCCAGTACCCTTATTCAAAGCGCTATTGATGATTTGTCGAAGGAGGAAATCCTGGAAATAGTAAACCTTATAAACCTCACCGCGACTAAAACAACCCACATTACCAAGGAATTACTGACATTGGCGTCGGTGCGCCAGCAGGAAATAGAACCTGTAGCTGTAAACATGGAAATGATTACCCGCGATGCTTTGACACGATTGCAGGATATGATCGATGAGAAAAAAGCTGTAATTAGCCTTTCAAACGTTTGGTATGATGTCCTGGGAAATAAATCGTGGCTAGAGGAAGTACTTATAAATTACATAAGTAACGCTATAAAATACGGGGGCAATCCGCCGCAAATACGAATTACGACCGAGCTGGCCGGGAAAAGGAAAGTTAAATATTCTGTTTCTGACAATGGTAATGGACTTTCGGACAAGGAGATGGCAATGCTTTTTAAAAAGTTTGCAAGGTTAGATGCAATACGTGCCGAAGGGAATGGCTTGGGCCTGTCGATAGTAAAACGAATTATTGAAAAACTCGGAGGCGAAGTAGGAGTGTATAGTAAAAATATTTCAGGAGAAGGTTCGACTTTCTATTTTATTCTACCATTGGCGAGATGAAAAAAGGTGTTTGGGTAAAGATTGAATTTGGCGGAGTATTAATTTTTACGGTAGATTAGCTTTGGGTTGACGAAATAAATCTGATTTAGCCGTAATTTGTAACATGGAAATAGGAATCTTAACGGATGTTGTCATCATCTTTGCATTTGCTACTGCGGTAAATTATTTGTTTACAAAGCTACGGATACCCACCATTATTGGCTATTTACTTACAGGTGTTGTGGTTGGGCCTTCGCTACTCGGTATTATCCATTCGCCGCACGAAATTGAATTCATGGCCGAAATAGGCATTATTCTGCTCATGTTTACCATTGGCCTGGAGTTTTCGCTGAACCACCTGATCAAAATCCGGAAGATCGTTTTCGTTGGAGGCTTCATCCAGCTTGTTTTTACCGCCGGGGTTACTGCATTATTTGCCCGAACTTACGATATGAGTTGGGGAACAGCCATTTTTATCGGTTTCCTCACGGCCCTGAGCAGCACTGCACTTGTTCTGAAGATTCTTCAGGAGAAAGGCGAAGTTACCTCCAATTACGGGCGCACCGTTGTTGGTATTCTTATCTTTCAGGATATTATTCTTATCCCGATGATTTTGCTAACGCCTGTGCTGGGCGGGCAAACGGCAGATATTGGCGAACGCCTGCTGGCGATGGGCAGCAAAACTTTGTTTATGGTCGGCTTGGTTTATGTGGCCAACCGCTGGATTATGCCGCAGGTTTTGCACCTGATTGCCTTAACCAAAAACCAGGAGTTGTTCCTGATGAGCATTTTGCTGGTTTGTTTGGCTGTAGCGCTTCTAACTTCCGAGTTGGGAATGTCGCTTGCCTTTGGCGCTTTCCTGGGCGGTTTAATGATTTCCCGTTCGGAATACTCCGAAGATGCTTTTAGTCACCTCATTCCGTTCAAAGATACCTTCACCAGTTTTTTCTTTGTGTCGATAGGTATGTTGCTCGACCTGAGCTTCTTTGCCCACAATTTACTCCTGGTGCTTGGCACCGTTATGCTGGTTATTGCTATTAAAGCGTTTGTCGGCGGCGGAACTTCATTCCTGCTGGGACATACTTTTCGCGGAACAATTATGGTGGGCGTTGCACTGGCTCAAATCGGGGAGTTTTCGTTTATCCTGGCTAAAACCGGGCAGGATTACAACATTTTATCTGAGTACAATTACCAGCTTTTCCTGGCGGTAACTATTGTAACTATGGCCATTTCTCCTTTCCTGATTATGGGTGCCAAACCCATTGCCAACCAATTGATGAAGCTGCCAATTCCTGAATTTTTGGTCAAAGGATTGTTCCCGCTTCAGGAAATTGAAGTCCCGAAATTGCAAAACCACATTGTTTTTGTCGGGAAAGATTCGCGGTCGCTCAATCTTTCGCGCATGGCATGTCAACTTAAATTGCCTTATGTTTCAATTGTTTTCGATCCGGCATCGGCCAGGGCCAGGCAGGCAAAGGGTGAAATGGTGGTTTATGGCGATGCGCTGAATGAGCCTATTTTGCAGAAAGCCTATGTTGAAACAGCCGAAATTGTGGTTGTAAGCATTGGCGATGCCATTACCGCACTTGGTGTTATTGAGCAAGTGCGCCGCCTGAACAAAACAGCATACATCATGGTGCGTTCGCGGCATGTTTCGGATATTGAAGATTTGTATGCGATGGGCGCCGACCAGGTCATTCCTGAAGAGTTTGAAACCGCGATCGAAATGTTTGAGCGCATTTTGAAGAAATTGCTCATCCCGAAAGGCAAAATTGAGGAGGCTATTGAACACATTCGCGACGACAATTACGGAATATTTCGCGAAAAAGAAGAAGCCAATTCGTTTGCGCTGAGCGATGAAATTCCGGGTATCGAGATTGTGGCTGTGCGTGCCCGAAACTATCCGGTTTTTCAGGGGAAATCGCTAAAAGATATTCATCTGCGAACCGAGTTTGGGGTAACTGTGGTTGCTGTTAAGCGCGAAGACGATATACACGAAAACCCGGCGGCGGGCTTTGTTTTCGAGGCTGATGATATTTTGTATATTTTGGGTAAGCCCGAGAAGATTGCCCGGTTGAAACAAAATAACGAGTTGAAGAAAATATAGCCTGAGACGATTAGAACGTCATCGTGAAGAAGGAACGACTGAAGCAATCTTTGTAACAGATTGCTTCGCTTTGCTCGCAATGACACTCCTTCTGGATTTCGCCTTTCACGCAACGGGTTTCTCTTTTATTTCTTGCGGATAAAAACCTGAACAGGTACTCCTGAAAAGTTGAAATTTTCGCGAATCTTATTTTCGAGATACCGGCGGTACGGTTCTTTCACGTATTGTGGCAGGTTGGCAAAGAACGCGAAACTTGGCGTTTGGCTGGGCAACTGTGTCACGTATTTAATTTTCACGAACTTTCCTTTGAGCGATGGTGGCGGATAAGCTTCAATGGCCTCAAGCATAACCTCGTTCAATTCCGAAGTTTTTACTTTCCGGTTGCGGTTTTCGTACACTTCAACAGCTGTTTCGAGCGCTTTCAGGATACGTTGTTTGGTTAATGCAGAAGTGAATACAATCGGAACATCAACAAACGGGGCAATACGTTCTTTGATGGTTTTGATAAACGTGTTGGTGCTCGAATTGTCTTTCTCCACCAAATCCCATTTATTTACCAGTATCACCACACCTTTTTTGTTTCGCTCAATCAGGTGAAAAATCGAAACGTCCTGCGCTTCCATTCCGCGTGAGGCATCAAGCATCAGGATACACACATCCGAGTCTTCAATGGCTCGTATCGAGCGCATGGTCGAGTAAAATTCCACATCTTCCTTCACCTTGGTGCGTTTGCGCAATCCGGCCGTGTCAACCAGGTAAAAGTCGTGTCCAAATTTAGTATAGCGGGTGTGAATTGAGTCGCGGGTAGTTCCGGCAATGTCAGTAACAATGTTGCGTTCTTCACCGGTAAGCGCGTTAATCAGCGACGATTTGCCCACATTGGGGCGGCCAATAATGGCAAAATGCGGAATCTTTTCTTCTTCCGGATCTACCACTTTCTCCGGGAACTCAGTTACAATGGCATCGAGCAATTCGCCGGTTCCGCTTCCGGTCATCGACGAAATGCAATACAATTCGCCCAAACCCAGCGAGTAAAATTCGTGCGAATCGATAATGCGCATATTGTTGTCAACCTTGTTTACGGCCACAAATACCTTTTTCGACGAGCGGCGCAACACCGAAGCCACTTCTTCGTCCATATCGGTTACGCCACTTTCAACATCAACCACAAAAACGATTACGTCAGACTCTTCAATGGCCAACATCACCTGTTTGCGGATTTCGCCTTCAAATTCGTCTTCCGAATTCACGGCATAACCGCCCGTGTCGATGATGGAAAAATCGACTCCGTTCCATGTTCCTTTTCCATACTGACGGTCGCGCGTTACACCGGCCATTTCGTCAACAATGGCTTTGCGCGTTTCTGTTATCCGGTTAAACAATGTCGATTTCCCAACATTCGGACGTCCTACTATTGCTATAATATTGCTCATCAAAGCCTCCCCAACCCCTCCGAAGGAGGGGCTTTTTTGTTATGCTGTTATTTTTAACTTCTGTACAATTGCCCGCCTTAGTTTTCCCCCCTTCGGGGAACGGAAAGGGGGCTTCTTTTTCCTTTATTCCATGTCGTACCCAAAGCCGCTCAGCGAACGGTCTTTCTCGCGCCAATCTTTGTTTACTTTCACATACAACTGAAGGAAAACTTTCTTCTGGAAAAATTCTTCCAGATCAATTCGGGCATCGGTTCCTACTTTTTTCAGCGCTTTGCCCTGGTGCCCAATGATGATGCCTTTCTGACTGTCGCGGTTCACGTGGATGACGCACATCAGGTTCAGCAGTTTTTCTTCTTCCTTGAACTGTTCCACTTCCACTTCAACCGAGTAGGGCACTTCCTTGTCGTAGTTCAGTAAAATCTTCTCGCGGATGATTTCGCTCACGAAGAAACGTTCGTTGCGGTCGGTCAGTTCATCTTTGGGAAAATAGGCCGGCCCTTCCGGTAACAATTCCAAAATACGGTCGAAGATTTGAGCCACACCAAACTTGTTGGTGGCCGAAATGGCGTACACATTGGCCAGCGGCAGTTTTTCGTTCCAATAGTTGTACAATTCCAGTACTTTCTCCTGAGTCGAAAGATCGATTTTGTTGATCAGCACAATCACCGCAGCTTCGGAGCTTTTTATGCGCTCAATATATTCTTCGTTTTTGCTTGGCGATTCAATCACGTCGGTTACATACAAAATCACGTCGGCGTCAATCAGGGCGGTGTTTACAAACCGCATCATGGTTTCCTGGAGCTTGTAGTTGGGTTTCAAAATTCCGGGCGTATCGGAGTAAACAATCTGGAAATCATCGCCATTTACGATACCCTTGATGCGGTGACGGGTAGTTTGCATTTTCGAGGTGATGATTGACAAACGTTCGCCTACCAGCACGTTCATAATAGTCGATTTCCCTACGTTGGGGTTTCCGATAATGTTTACAAATCCTGACTTGTGTGCCATTTAATTAAGTATGAATCTTTTAAAACCGCCGCAAAGATAATCAATTATATCGTTTGGAGAAGAAAGGTGCTGCGGACTACCGCGAAGATTAAGTTTTAGTGTGCTTTACTGATCCGATGAACTGTGTTAAAATCCAAATTTATAGAGCAAAATCTTTTGCATAAAATTCAGATTTAGAAGTTAAAAGCTAGTTTTCTTCCGTAGTTTCCGATTCGTCGAGCTCTTTTATGGTTTCCCTGATGGATTGGAGGTAGTTGCCGTAAAGCTTATTAAAGCCCCAGCGCAGGAAGAAAAACAGGAATGTGATTAAGGGAACAAGGATTAGGAGGCCAATACCGATCAACTTCCAAATTTGGAAACTGACAAGCTGCCAAACTGAAATATTTCCGGAATCGGCCTGTATTTTAAGTCCATCATAAAGTCCGGCAGAGAAAACGACCACCAAGTTCAATAGAAACATAGCAACGGCCAGGAAAAATAAGCGCCGATAGGTTATAACTGTTTCAAGTATTCCCTGAAGCAAATCTTTGAGTTGCCGGTCGATGGAAAAGTTTTTCTTTATTCGGATGTATTTAACGACAAAAAAGAGGTAGGTTGCCACAATAAGCGTTATCGAAAAGAAATCAACCGGTACAAGCCATTGCGGATATTCCACGATATTGTTGATAATCACTTTCGAGAAATAAGCCGATAAAAACATCGAATCGGCAATAACGTAACCAATAAAGATGAGCAGAATGCCCAAACCAATCTGTATATTCCGGTCAATTCGTTCAACAAGCGATTTGGTACGGGTTTTCAGCAATTCGCGTATGGTGTCCTTATCAAGCCGATGTTTGTTCATCTCCTGAGAAGAATATGTTTCCCACGCCGATTTTAAATCATTTAAATCCATCTCTATTCTTCCGTATTCATTAACAACTTCAACTTTTTCTTAATCCTGTTCATTTTTACCCTCACGTAGTTTTGCGTAATTCCCGTAATTTCAGCTATTTCTTCATATTTTTTGTCCTCAAGAAACAAAAGGATGATCGACTTTTCGATTCCACTTAAATTAGAGACGGCCTTGTTGAGCATTCTTATTTGTTCTTCTTCTCTCGAATCGTACATTTCCTCGGCCAATTGCAGGTTCTCGTACGAAATTCCTGATTTGTCGGGTTGTCGTTTGTCTTTTTTAAAACTGGTTATTGCGGTGTTTAGTGCCACCCGGTACATCCAGGTGGAAAACTTCGACTCGTTTCTGAATGTTGGGTACGACTTCCACAGTTGAGCCAAAATCTCCTGAAATAAATCACGCCGATCTTCTTCCAAATCGCAATAAACGGAACATACTTTGTGAATTATTCCCTGATTTTCGGTTATTATTTGTAAGAATTCTTTTTCCAACGCTCTCAATTAGTCTTGAAAAGTGAAAAATATTACATTAACTCATTTTTAAAAAACTTACTTCCTGTGGAGTCAGAAATCGGTAACGGCCACGAGGCAGGTCTTTTTTGGTCAGTCCGGCAAACATTACCCGGTCGAGTTTTTCGACGTTGTATTCGAGGTGGTTAAAAATTCGTCGTACAATGCGGTTTTTCCCTGAATGTATTTCAATGCCGACCTGGCGTTTGTCGTTATAGTCAATCATTTCAATTTCGTCGGCGGCAATAAAGCCATCTTCCAGCTCAACGCCTTTTTTTATTTTTTCGAGATCTTCGGGCTCCAGGTCTTTGTCGAGTTGCACATGATATACCTTTTTCTTCTCGTAGCTGGGGTGCGTGAGCTTTTTGGCCAGTTCGCCGTCGTTGGTAAATAACAGTAAGCCGGTGGTTTGCATGTCGAGGCGGCCAACCGGGTAAATGCGCTCTGAACAAGCGTTTGCTATCAATTGCATTACGGTACGTTCGGCGTGCGGGTCGTCGAGCGTGGTAACAAAACCGCGTGGTTTATTGAGCAAAAGGTAAACTTTGCGCTCCGGGTTCAGTTGGTTTCCCTGGTACCGAACATCGTCGTCAAGCGAAACTTTGTGCCCAAGTTCGGTAATTACCTGGCCATTAACTGTAATTAGTCCGTCGGCAATAATTTTATCGGCATCGCGGCGCGAGCAAACACCCGAGTTGGCAATGTATTTATTTAGCCTGATTAACCCATCAGAAACCGGTTGCTCTGCTGGCTGTCCTTGCTTTTTTACAACTATCTTTTTTTTCGAAAACTCTTTCAATATGATGTGTTTTTAGTTATTCCGGTTGAAAAATCTCATCAGTTTCTGCTTTAGCTTACCCCCGCGCATCCTCCGGCGTGGGTACACCTGAAATACGACAATAAATTGTTCCTATTCTTTAACAGATGCAAATATCTTAATTTTTAGGTAATTACCTAGTGTCCGTCGGCTTTGTACAACTTAAATTGCTCTTTAATGATGTTTCGCACGTCGTATTCGGTTCGCATTTCGTTCAATAATCCTTTGCCGTTGATGTACATCATAAAATAGTCGGCTTCGGTATTGTTAAGCCCGGTTAATTCCTGAACCAATTTTTTGTTGTAAAACTGCGAAATCATTTCCCATTGCCGTTCGGTAACAATGGCCTTGCGGGTTTCTCGTTTTTCCTTTTCGCTTTTGCCCAGGTGGTATTGTATAAAGCTTGCCGGGTTTACTATTGCTGCAATTACGGGTGGTTTTTTGTTGTAGGCGTCGCCACGCAATTCGGGTGCAACTTTGGTGTCTTTCCCAACCGGAACGCCATCCATGTTTACTTTTTTCTGTGCGCCTTTCACATTTACATCAGGAATAGAAAAGCGAACTGGCTTGGCATAAATGATTAAAACATTCATTTCGCTGTAGTTTGCCGGAATGTGGGCAACGCTTTTGGAATATCCCAACGAGGTGATTTGCAGACTGTCGATATTGAGCGCATCCATTGTAAACCGCCCCTGGAGGTCGGCGCTAATGGTGGCTTTTGTCCTCATATTCATGATAATGGCATTCGGAACCGGCATTTCGTCTTCAAGGTTCAATACTTGTCCTTTCAACTTTATAGGCATGGGATCAACCTCTTCGGTTTGCGCCGGGGTTATCAATGAAGCGAAAATGAATAAAGATGCTAAAAAGAATGTTCGGAGAAATGTTTCCAAATTTATTGACAGGCACCGAACCCAATTCACACTCAAATGATTTGGGTGGTTCTTATTTAAGGCAGACGTTAAGGAGACTTGCTTCATGCTCTCGTGGCTTTGTCGCAAAAGTACAAAATTCCTGTTCAGAACCCGAATGGTACTGAAGGGATTAATGTCCTTCAGCTTTATAAATTTTAAATTGTTGAAGAATAGTATAAGTCGCGTTTTGTTTGGTTGTCATTCGTTTTGACAAGTCTTTACCGTTTAGGTACATCATAAAGTTATCGGCTTCGGTATTGTTTAAATTCGTAAGCGCAATAACCAAATCTTTGTTGTAGATTCTGGATAAAGAGTTCCATTTCCTGTCGCTTTCTTCGGCCTCAAGAACTTTCCGTTTTGACCGTTCTTTTCCGCCCAGCGGGATTCTTAATAAGCTGATTTGGTTATCGTAAACTTTTTCTGAGGCAGGTTTTTCTTTCATAATTTCATTCCTGAAATAAGGCGAAACAATCCGGTTTTCTTTATCAATCTTCAGTTGTTCTTTTTTTACGGTCACATTAATGTCGGGAATAAGAAAACTGAGCGGGCGTGCGTATAGCGTCAGTACATCGGAAACATTATAAATGGCCGGAATAGCAACGGTTTCTTTCTGGAACCCAAGCGAGCTGATTTCGAGGCTGTCGGTTACCAGGGCATTGATTTCGAATATGCCATAGGCGTTAGCGCTGACGCTGACTTTCGTCCGGTGGTTGGTAACAACAGCAAATGCAACTTGCGATCCATCTTCGATGTTAAAAATCTGGCCTTTAATCAGCGGAACAAAATTCTCAACGGCTTTTTGCGCCAACCCCATCGATGCGTTTGCAATTAAGCTGGCGGTAATGATTATTGTTGCAATTATCCGGAATGATGACGGACGAACCTTTGCGGCGTATTTCTGACAAACTTCGAATGGATGGTTATAAAATTGAAGCATAGTACTTTTATGGCTTTGATACAAAATTAGGCAATTGCGCCCTACTATTGCACTGAACTAACATTCGTTAACTGTATTTAACGATAGTAAACAAATCAGAGCGGCTTAAGTTTGACTTTTGCCCTTGCTCGTTGTTTCAACCAAATTGTTTATCTTTAGATTATTAACAAACTAATCCCTTTTCTATTATGCACAGTTCTTCCCGAAAATCGGCGTTCCGGAGAATTCTTCAGGTAATCTTGTTTTTGTTTCTGGCCGGTATGGCTTACGGAACTTATTACATCAACTCGCTAATGCCTATTATTACCGGCTATCCGGCCAAATATTTGTGTTCGGCAGTGTTTGTTTCGGGTCGCGAACAGGCCGAAGTGGAAGCGCTCGACCTTCATTTTTCATTTATTCAGTATGTGAAGAACAAGGTGGATCTTCAGGATTCGAGTGTTACCAGCTCATTTTTGTGGGGAAAGTCGAAGGCCATTTACCGGAAAGGTTTTGGTGCGACTTTGCTTCGCGACATTTCAGAAAGTGAGCTTCGGAAGGTAAAATTTCCTGAAGTGAAACTGACTTTTAACCCGGATACCACAAAATGGCCACTCGGGAATGTGTTGCCGAAGAAAGGCAGTAGCACCGACACGATTCAGCTGGAACGGATTGCCGAAAAACTGTTGGACGAAGAAGGATACACGGGCCATGCGTTTGGATTTATGGTGGTTCACAAAGGCATTCCGGTGGTTGAAGCCTATCAGCCGCAGTACAACGAAAAGACCCGGTTTTTAAGCTGGTCGATGGCCAAAAGCGTAACCAATACGTTAGCCGGAATGCTGATTAAAGATGGAAAACTTAAACCTGAACAGCAGGCTGATATTCCCGAATGGCAAAACGACGACCGGAAGAAAATCACCATCAACGATTTGCTGCAAATGCAAAGCGGTTTGCGCTGGAACGAGGATTACGGAAACCGATCAGACGTAACCGTAATGCTGCATTGCGAAAAGGATTTTGCCCGCTATACCTACTCGCAGCCATTGGAATATCCTGCCGGAACGCACTGGTATTACTCGTCGGGTGAAGTGAATGTGTTGAATTACCTGATGCGCAAAGCCATTGGGAACGCTGCCGGGTATTACCGATTTTCGCAGGAGCGGCTGTTCAACAAGATCGGGATGATAAACGCTGTTTTTGAGACCGATGCCAGCGGAACCCAGGTTGGCTCGTCGTATGTGTATGCAACAGTGCGCGACTATGCCCGCTTTGGCTTGCTGTACCTGAACGACGGCAAAATAAACGGCGAACAAATCCTTCCTGAAGGCTGGGTGAAATATACCACTACTTCGGCATCCGACAGCAAAGGCAAATATGGCGCCTTGTTCTGGCTGAATCAGGCCAAAGCATTTCCATCGGCTCCCGCCGATATGTATTCGTGCAACGGGCACGACGGCCAGCAAATATTCATCATTCCGTCGAAAGAGCTGGTTGTTGTTGTGGTGGGCTATTCGCCCAAACCCGATCATGTTATGAAATTTGACGAGCTGCTGGGCGATGTTTTGAAGACCATTCAATAGTCTTAAAAAAGAGTCAGGGCTTCACTTTGGAGTGAAACCCTGACTAATTAAAGACCCGAAAGTGAAGCCCTGACTATGTACTATCGGTATTTTTGAATCTCTTATTTCAAATTTTTGATGCGCTCCATGGCTTCGAGCACGTTGTCGCGGTCGGCAAATGCCGAGAAACGGAAATAGCCTTCGCCCGACGGGCCAAACCCCGATCCTGGCGTTCCCACCACGTTGGCTTCGTTCAACAGCTTGTCGAAGAAATCCCACGATTTCATGACTCCCTGTGTTTTTACCCATACATACGGGGCATTGATTCCGCCGAAAACTTCGTAACCTGCATCTTTCAGGCTTTCGCGCATGATGCGTGCATTTTCGAGGTAATAAGCAATTACTTCCTTTACCTGTTTTTTACCTTCTTCGGTATAAATGGCAGCGGCGGCTTTCTGAACCGGGTACGAAACACCGTTGAATTTAGTGGTGTGCCGGCGGTTCCACAAGGGTTTTACCGGGTGAGCAACACCAGCGCTGTCGTAGGCTTTCAGTTCTTTCGGAATCACAGTGAATGCACAACGTGTGCCGGTGAAACCTGCTGTTTTCGAGAAACTACGGAACTCGAGCGCTACTTCTTTGGCGCCTTCAATTTCGAAAATTGAGTGAGGAATCGACGAATCGGTGATGAATGCTTCGTAAGCAGCATCGTATAAAATCACGCATTTATTTTCGCGGGCATAATTCACCCATTTGGTCAGCTCTTCTTTGGTGGCAACGGTTCCGGTTGGGTTGTTCGGGAAACACAGGAAAATCAAATCGGGACGTTCGGTTGGCAGTTCAGGAATAAAACCATTGGCTTCGTTGCAAGGCAGATAGATAATTCCTTCGAAATAGCCATTCGACTGGATTGGGCCGGTTTTGCCCGACATGACGGTTGTATCGGCATAAACCGGGTAAACGGGGTCGCATATTCCAATTTTATTGCCCGCACCAAATACTTCCTGAATATTTCCGGTGTCGCATTTTGATCCGTCGGAAACGAAAATATCGTCAGCCGAAATGTCAACGCCACGGCTTTGATAGTCGTTTTTAGCGATGGCTTCCCGCAAGAAGTCGTAGCCTTGTTCGGGTCCGTAGCCTTTAAAGGTGGCAACATGGGCCATTTCGTCAACTCCTTCGTGGAAAGCTTTTATCACTTCCGGAACAAGTGGCTGTGTTACATCGCCAATACCCATGCGGATTACTTTTTTATCAGGATTGGCTTCAGTAAATTCGCGTACTCTGCGACCAATTTCAGGGAACAAATATCCCGCCTGAAGTTTCAGGTAATTCTCGTTAATTAATGCCATATTATTGTGTTTTTGTGATAATTTCATTTTTTAAGGGGCTTCAAAGTTACAAAAAAACAAAAGCTTCGCCGAAAAATGAGGCTGGTGATCGCAAAAATGGAATTCGGCGATGATTAATTAACCTTTTTCGAAATTCGCGACGTAATACATTCAGAACATTACAGCGTTAAAGTTTGGCGCTCATCATGCAAATTGTTAATTTGGTTCAAATTTCGAGAATGAAGGTTTCCTGTAACAACTCGGTATGCGCATTGTCCGCTGTTTTAGTGACAGTTGCTCTGCTTTTGTCTTCGTTTATCGCAATTATACCAGTCTGTTCTCTTCCAGAGGTACCAACGGTTTCAGGAATGGATGTTTATTTAAGTTCAGGAAATAGTTATGATACTCCTGAATTTTCGCAGAAAGTTGATTCGGTTGTTATTCCGTTGAAACGGGCAGGTCGTTTATTCCTGATTGAAGCTCAAATTGACGGGGAATCGGGTAACCTGGTTTTCGATTCGGGAGCCAACGGCTTGGTGCTGAACAGTACTTATTTTCGCAACCATGTAAAATGGGGTGGAAAAGCTTCAAACAGCGTTACCGGTTCGGTTGGAGTGGTCGATCAGGTTTCGGTTGAGCATTTGCAATTTGCCGATTTGAAATACTCGAACCTGGTGGCTGACCTGGCAAACCTGGGGCATATCGAAAATCGTCGTGGGGCTAAAATTCTGGGGTTGGTGGGTTTTAGCCTTCTCCGAAGCTTTGAAGTTGTTTTCGACCCGTTGCACGCCGAACTTAAGCTTTTTAGCATTGATAAGACCGGACAACGCATCAATTCATTTTCAGGAAAGTTTAAAACTGATTACGTGGCAAAAATTGAAGGAAGCAGTAATATTTTATTTCTGAAAGGGAATGTTGGTGGCCGGGTTTTGAACTTTTGCATCGATACCGGCGCCGAAACAAACGCGCTGAGCAGCGAATTGAATAAAAAAGTGATGAATACAGTTATTATTACACGCCGCACCACCTTAAAAGGAGTGGCTGGTAATAGCACGGATGTTTTATATGGCCGGATGAACGATTTTGCAGTTGGTTCGCAAAAAATTACCGGCATGGAAACGGTTATTACCAACCTCGAATCGTTGAGTGAAGCTTATGGCACGCACATCGATGGCATGTTGGGTGTGTGCTTTCTCGAACATGGAATTTTCTGTGTAAACTTTATAAATGGACAATTCGGAATGCGTTTTACGAAAGGAGAGCCGAAATGAAGTCAGTACTGTTGTTGGTTTTGTTTTTTGCTGGGTTATGTGCAACGCCTGTCATTGCACAAAAATTCAATCCCGATAATGTTTGTCGCGTCGAAGAGGGAAAGCTTGTGTTTACACTTAACCTGAAATGGACAGCAAAGGAAAAAAAACAGCTTTCGGATTTATTTGATTTGGACAGTGTTTTGATTGACCAGGTTTACAAAGGAAAAACGAATATTTCGCTTGAAGGAGAAACCTGGCAGGTTAAAAAAATACAGGCTGGCATGGTCGAACTGTCCAAAATACTGCAATCAAAAAGCGATAAGAGTTTCAGGTCGAATGATGTTTTGCTGATGGTTGATAAATGGGCAAATTTTGCCGGAAAGGAAAATGTTTCGCCGGCCGTTTTTGGTGTGAATAATCTCACTGTTGCCAATGCTTTTGTTTACAGTAATCCCGTTGCGCGGTTTTATCTTCCGGGGTACAAATCGGCCTCCAAAGTTTATATCTCCGGAACATTCAACAAGTGGAGCACAACGCAAACTTCCATGAAATTTGTGGGGACCGGCTGGATGGTTGATTTAACGCTGCCGCCCGGGAAATATGCCTATAAATTTATTGTTGATGGCCGCTGGATGACTGATCCGAGCAACAAGTTCAGGGAAGATGGTGGTTCAGGATCCGATAATTCGGTTGTTTTTTGTTACAACCACGAATTCAGGCTAAAAGGATTTAAAACTGTTGATAAAGCTGTTGTTACCGGTAGCTTTCTTAATTGGAACCCGAAAGGAGTTGTTATGCAGAAAACATCGGATGGATGGGTTGCACCGGTTTACTTGCGCGATGGAACTTATGCCTATAAGTTTATTGTTGACGGTCGGTGGATAACCGATCCCGGGAATCCGGTTGTCAGGAACGACGCTTTTGGCAACGCAAACTCGTTTCTGGGCATTGGTGAGCCTTATTTGTTTAAACTCGACGGGTTTACAAATGCGCGTAAAGTTGCCTTGGCCGGAAGCTTCAACGGCTGGAACCCCAACGAACTGCTTATGGAACGAAGCACCAGCGGCTGGCAGTTGCCTTATGTAATTGCGCCCGGAAATTACGAGTATAAATTCATTGTTGACGGCCGCTGGATGATTGATCCGGCCAATCCGTTTACAACCGGGGCGGGCGATTATACCAATTCTTTTATTGCGCTGAAATCCGATCATATCTTTGAACTGGCCGATTATCCTGATGCCAAACAAGTGATCGTAAGCGGAAGTTTCAATGGTTGGAGCACCAAAGATTACCGCATGGTAAGGCAAGGTGGCAAATGGATTTTCCCAATCTACCTGTCGCAAGGAAAATACACGTATAAATTTATTGTCGATGGGAAATGGATTCTCGATCCGGCGAACAAATTATACGAGCAAAACGAATACGGAACCTACAATACGGTTTTGTGGATGGAGAACGAGTGATAAACGCGATGACGGTTTTAGGATTGATTTTAGGTGCAAATTTGGGTGCAAATAAAAAGAGGCTGTCCCAAAAGGATGGCCTCTATTTTTATGCGGCGATTTTAGGTATTGGTATTTTTAATGTTTTCAGAATCGAGATCGCCCTGTTTTTTGTTTTTGGATACTCAAAAATGGCAAAAACGCAATAAAAGGCAGTTTTTCTTTTGCAATTGGACATACCTGCGGCTATTTTCCTCAGGTTGTGGGATATGGCAATCAGCCCAAACTCGATCATTACCTTTTCAATTCCCCTGAGTGAGAACCGGTTGAAGCGGTTGTTCGATTTTGTCTGCCCAAATACGGCTTCCGGTTCTATCGGCCTTCGACTTCGGTGGTATAATCCTTCTTCACTTAAAAGTTTCTCTTTGGCAATTGTTCTGAGGCGGTTTAGATTGTGGTTCACTTCAATGCTCCGGTTTGCTTTAGCCTGATGGCACATCCCCCTAAGCGGGCACCCATTACAGTTCTGTGCCTGGTAAATGCTCACCTGGTAGTCAAATCCTAGTTCTGTCTTTCGGTTACTGGTATAGTGTTTATCCATGTGTTGCCCCATCGGGCATACATAAAAATCGTTCTCCCGGTTGTAGTATAGGTTGGCTACCAGGAAGGGGTCTTTCCGGTAGTTCCTTTTTTGTTCTTTATGGAAGTAATTGTATTTGACAAATGCTTCAATCCCTTTATTTTCCAGTTGCTGGTAGTTTTGTTCGCTCCCATAGCCTGAATCGGCTACTACTTTGGATGATTGTTTTCCGTAGTGTAACTCAAACTGCTCCAGGTGAGGGATCAGTGTTGCCGTGTCGCCCGGGCGTTGGTGGACCGAGTAATGGGTGATAACCTGGTTTTCTGTGCTGATCTGCACATTGTAAGCGGGCTTTAGCTGCCCGTTTTTCATGTGGTCTTCTTTCATGCGCATGAACGTGGCATCAGTATCGGTTTTCGAGTAGCTGTTTCTCTCACCCAGAACATCGAGTTGCTCTTCATACTTCTGAAGACGTGGCAAGGCATCTTCCTGTAGCTCCTTTACCTGCTTTTGCTGGTTCTTGTTCAGCCCGGATAAACGATCGTTCAGCTTTTCAATCTTTTCCTGAAGCAAAACAGAATCAATTTTTTCGGGCAAATGGTCTTCTGCCTGATCTGATTGGTCTGATTGGATGGTTGATTCAATTTCTTTCAAAACACTGTCGATCTTGTTTTCAAGTTTTTCCTTGTTCTTTTCCACCGATTTGCGCCATACAAAAGTGTAACGGTTCGGGGCTGCCTCTATTTTGGTCCCGTCAATGTATTGAACATCCAAACTGACATAACCCATTTCAGCCATCAGCCTGACCAACTGGGCAAACAGATCCTGAAGCTTGCCTTTGAGTTTTTGGCTCCGAAAATGGTTGATCGTGCGAAAGTTGGGCAAGGCTTCACCCGAAAGCCACATGTAATGGATGTTTTCTTCCAATTGTCGGGCAATCCGCCGACAAGAGTAAATGTTGTTCAGATAGCTGTAGAACAGAATCTTAATCATCACACGGGGATGGAACGAACTGGTTCCTCCTCCTTTATAGGTCGATAAAATATCGTCGATATTTAACTGGTCAACAATCTGGTTGACAAGCCGAACAGGATGGTTCAACGCAATTTTATCACTTAAATTTACAGGAAAAAGTACTGACTGCTGCGAAGTAATACTTTTAAATCGTATGTTTGATCTTGTTGTCATAGAGACCTTTAAGATACTAAATCTTTCAGGGACAACAAAACAAAGGCTGTCCAATTTTTACTTTTTGGACAGCCTCTTTATTTTCAGAGCGGGAAACGGGGGTCGAACCCGCGACCCTCAGCTTGGGAAGCTGATGCTCTACCACTGAGCTACTCCCGCTTATTTTTGCGAAGCCAAAAGTAATAAATCTAATGGTTGTGTTTATGCTCCTCCCACAATATTTTTGGTCGTTTTTTCAGAAATTTACTTTGTCTCGTATCATTTCAACCAGAATCCATCTCATTTCAATTAATTTATCCATCTTCTTGCGGTATGTTTTTGTACAAAACAAATATTGACTTTGGTGAAATAAATTCTGATAGAATTGGAGCAGCAAATAAGCTGCTTTTCCCATGAATGGCATAAAGGCGATCAGCAATAACGAAACCGCTGTGGCATATCGAGGATGGAACAACACGAAGTAGATCGTCAGATAATATAAAGGGAAAATGATTAGTCCAAGTACATAATTAAACGAACTGGTAAATATTTTGTCCTTTACTTTTCGCCCGATCCAGGCTCGCGGAACGTAAAACGGCAGTGCATTGGTCAGGAATCCGTATGCAAAAATGGGCAATGATAATAGGGCCAGCAGAATTTTAAAGGGGATAACGATCTTCCCTGATTTTTGAGCATTTTCAACTTTATTGTCGGTGCATTTCGCGTCGTTCAGGCTTTGTTGATAGTGATGCAGCTGATTGATAAGTTCTTCAAAATGTTTAGGCGATTCCTTCTCAAGGATTTCGAGCTTGTCAATCAGTTCTTTTTCGACCCGAAATTGCTGCAAAGCTTTCTTTTTACTAAAGAACTTTGGCTTAACCAACGACTTCCCGGCCAATTGTCTCACCAACTCATATTCTTCGTAATAGTTGCTGCTGTTTATTTCAATAACCAAAGCCTCTAGTTTTTCGCGAATCAAATCGCGTAAATCCATCATTGCTTTCTGTGGATTCATTTCGTAGTCGAACCAGAAATTTTCTATCGTAATAGGTTCGCCATACTGAACAAGCAACGACCGGTTGAAATTCCAGTAATGGCTGTATGATATTCCAACGGGTATAATTTGCAACTCAAGGCTAAAGTTATTTTTAGCCTCAGCTTCGAGCGTAATCCGGGGAATCGCTTTCTTGTGCAGTAACATTTGCCGACGTCCCGAGTGTGCTGCTTCAGGAAAGAGGGCTACGCTTTGTTTTTCCTCCAGAAGTTGATTGACTTTAGCAAATATCTCTTCGTTATTGGCCAAATTTTCTTTCCCGTCGCGAATCCGGTAAACAGGCCATACCTTCAGGAAATTTAAAATTGACCGGGTGGTTTTTGACTTGAAAATGTCGGCCCGGGCCAGCCATACTGTTTGCAAATTATTGGTGCAAACCAAAGCCAGCGGGTCCATCAGTGCATTTTGATGGTTAGGGGCAAAAATTATGGGCTTCCCTTTCGGAATATTTTCTTTTCCTGAAACGGTAATCTGTTTATGCGAAAGCCAGAACGCAAAGCGCACATAAAGCCGGAGTAACTCATATCCAAACGAATGATGTTTCATCGTCATGCAATAACTGGTTTTTTCGACCAATAATAGGCTACGGCCATTCCGCTGATAATGTGCCAGATACCCCACCAGGCAGCAATGATAGCCATTCCGCCCAATTCCATTTCAGGAGGGAATATTTTAGGGTTGAAAATAAGGGCAAGGGCTAGTCCCGAATTGTGAATTCCGGTTTCAATGGCCAAGGTGCGCCGATCTGTTTGTGTAAGGTTGTTTATTCGTCCGAAGAAATAGCCGGTTGTCATGGCAATTCCGTTCTGCAGAAGTACAAAAATGAATACCAGGTGAACGTATGCTAAAAATTGTGAAAAATTTGCAGACAACATGGCTACGACCATGATTACAAAAAAGATAAGAGAACCCCGGTTAATCGGCTTTTTAATTTTCTGAGTGAATGCAGGAAATTTGCGCGAAATAAAAAGCCCGATAATCACTGGTATTCCGAGTAAGATAAATACTGTTTGAAACATTTGATATTTGTCGATAACCAGTGGCCGCAAAAGGCTTTCAGCATTGTGTGAGTTGTAAAAATTAACATATAAACTTCCCCAGAATGCGAAGTTGAATGGTGTAAAAAATACAGCTACCGAAGTTGATATAGCAGTTAAACTTACAGCCAGAGCAACATTTGCACGTGCCATAGAACTGATGAAATTTGAAATATTTCCTCCCGGGCAGGCAGCTACCAATATCATTCCCAGGGCAATGGTTGGAGTAGGGTTTATTAACAGAACCAGTAAAAAGGTAAATGCAGGTAATAAAAAAGTTTGACTTATAAAGCCAACAATGGCTGGTTTGGGGTGACGAATAAGGTTTTCAAAGTTCTCGACTTTTATGTCCAGTGCAATTCCAAACATGATAAACGAAAGGGCAATGTTCAGGAAAACTAATCCGGAAGGCGAAAAATTTAGCCTTACATGATCGAGAGCTTCGAGTGTGCTGTGCATAAATTGCTTTAAAATTGACAGATAACCGCGTAAAAATAAAAAACTCTGGACGAAAGCAATGTTTTCGCCCAGAGTTTTCGGAAAAATGAGTGTCAATTGAGGTCTAAAGACCTAATAAATTCATTATTTTCTTTGGGATGTCGGTATTTTCCTGAATTCCGGCAAAGTTCTCTGCTCCTGGTCCGTAAGCAAAAACCGGAACCATAACGGCAGTATGGTCGCCGGTTGAGAAAGCTCCTTTTACCATGCCGGTTTTCATATCGCCACCGGTTAGGGCCATGCCGCCGGTTTCGTGGTCGGCAGTTACCACAACCAGGGTTTCGCCATCTTTTGCTGCAAATTCGAGTGCACGCCCAATGGTGCGGTCAAAATCGAGCATTTCGTTTACCACATAAATGGTATTGTTTTGGTGTGCTCCCCAGTCAATTTGCGAACCTTCAATCATGACAAAAAATCCTTTTTTATTCTGCGCCAGAATGTTCAGCGCTGTTTGTGTCGATAACGGAAGGTTCATTTTTCGTTTCGGAAACACTTCGTTGTGCTCATCGGCGGTCAAGCCAGCCAGTTTGCCCGATTTTACCTTGTAAATATCTTCGGGGTTACGCAAAACCTGGTAGCCTTTCTCCTGAAGGTCTTTGGTTAAGTCGCGTTTATCTTTTCGCACTGCAAAATGTTTGTATCCTCCGCCAATAAAAACATCGATGTCGGTTTTCAGGAAATCGGCAGCAATATCTTCATAACTTCCGCGGCTTCCCTGGTGGGCAATGTACGATGCTGGCGTTGCGTGCGTTATTGCCGATGTAGAAACCAAACCGGTTGCCAAACCCTTGGCTTCGGCCATTTCCAATACTGTTTTTTGTGGAATGGTGTCGGTATTCACGCCAATGGCTCCGTTGTATGTTTTATATCCCGAAGAAAGCGCTGTTCCTCCGGCAGCCGAGTCAGTGATGTAACTACTGGCCGATTGTGTTTTGGAGAAACCTACTTGTTTGAAGTTTTCGAGAAACAGGTGCCCGCCATTGGCTGTTAATCCGGCAAAAACGTGTGCAACGCCCATGCCGTCGCCAATGAGCATGATTACATTCTTTGGTTTTTTCGACTTAAAGGTTTGTGGAAAAGTTTTTACCTCGTATTTCTGCCCGCCAACATAGATTTTGGTCGAATCGATTTTCGAAACCGTCTTGTAGTTTTCCTGGGCCGAAGCGGCTATCATGCCAGAAACGAGTGCAATACTAAAAAGTGCTTTTAGCAACATGTGTTTAATTGATTTAGATTGTTAAATATAAATTTAGGTTGAATGGACAAATATTTGCAAAAATAGGCGATTCGTACTGCCGTATTTGTACAATCTTGTTAATATTTTATAACATTTTGGCCGGTTAAAATGATTTTCGAACCTGGTTGTCCCACTCTTCGCGGTCGAACGCCTCGTTGATGGCGTAATCAATTCGATTGTCGGCAAACGAATCTTTCAGGATGTTTAATGAGCGAAAATTGATAATGATTTGCTCTGCTTTTTTGTAGCTCAAATGGGCAATGCGGGCGTATTTGCTTACCGATATTTTTTCATTCTTTTCGAGGTAGTCGAGCAAAACTTTCTCGTCGTCAGAATAATTGATCAGGATGCCTCTTGTGCTGTTTTGAGCTTTCCACACTTCAATCATCACTTTGGAAGCCAGCTTGTTTTCGTCATCTTTGCGGAAATAAGCCCACCATTTGCCTTCGTCATCTTTGGCAAAATGCGGTTTTTCTGCGCTGGGTTCAATAGTTACTTCAAGGATGGTTTTTCCATCAACAGAGTGCTGTCGGGTATTAAAATTAATCGGTGGATTGGAGTAGATTTTGGCAGCCGACTCCACCATGTAATATTCTTCTTCGGAGCGCACGCCTGCAATGCGCCCATTATCCTTCACGCCAATCAGCAAACGACCCCCATCGGTATTGGCAAACGCTACAAGCGACCGCGCAATCTTCTTCGAATCGCTGATGCAATATTTAAAATCTTGTGTCTGATGCTCACCCTGAAGGATGAGTTTCTGTATATAATTGCTCACGGCTTAACAAGTTCCATGTTTCAAGTTTCAAGTTCCAGGTTTCCAGTCGCTGGCAGCTAGCAGCTTGTTGCTAGCGTTTACACCTCAATGCCAAACAATATCCTCACCAAATACCCCAATCCGAATGAAATCAATCCGACAACCGTACTCAGCACCACCATCTCGGTAAAGCGTTTGCGGAAAGGCTGATCGTTGGCCACCGAAATGTAATAGGTAAACAGGAAGACGATGAGGATGGAGTCGAACAGCGCCACCAGCAAAGCAATAAATGGAGAAGTAAAAATCAGGTAAGGTGCCACCAGAAAAATGACTGCGATTACATACGCAATCCCGGTGAAAATCGACGACTTGATGGCCAGGTCTTCTTTCCCTTCGGCCTTGTTCGACAGGTATTCCGACGACGACATCGACAGCGCCCCGGCAATTCCGGTTACAATTCCGGCCAAAGCTACCAGTTTGGTGTTCTGAAGCGCGAAAGTTAATCCGGCCAGCGTTCCCAAAATTTCGACCAGCGCATCGTTCAGTCCCAGCACAATTGAGCCCATGTATTTCAGGTGTTCTTCTTCAATCAGTTCGAGCAATTCCTTTTCATGTTTGTTCTCGTCGTCCGACACTTCTTTGGCTTCGGGCACTTCGGTAGCAATCAAATCGTAATTGATTTGTGCTTTCTCTTCGCCTTTTTCCATCAGCTTAAGTCCGAAAGTCAACCCAAAAATCTTCGAAATCCAGTAGTATTTGCGCACTTCCCACTGACTTGGCGCTACTTCCTTGTTGGTGTAGGCACTCCAAAGCTTGTAGTGCTTCAACTCGTCGGCAGCAATCTGTGTCAGTACTTTCTGGTTTTCGGCATCTTTGGTTTGCCCGGCCAACTTGGTGTAAATATGGTATTCCGTTATTTCCTCACGTTGTGCAAAAATCAACTGTTGACGAACTTCCGGCGAAATGGGTTTTTTGATCATGTTTTTGTTTTTTTGTATCAGGTATCAAGCTGCAAGTATCAAGATAAAAAACAAGTCTTGATACTTTTATCCTGATACTTGTGTCTATTCTTTCATCCACTCATACATTTGGTAGTGCTCGGCTGTCATGCCCAGGTGTTCGTAAACCCCGTGAGCCGGGATATTTGTTTTGTCGGCATAAAGTCGAATTCCACGTAAGTTGGAGCTATCAACAACCATTTGCTGGATATGTTTGTAAAGTTTACTGAAAATACTCCGCTTGCGGTACTCGGGCCGAACATACACCGACTGAATCCATAGTACTGTTCCATTGCGCCAGTCACTCCATTCGAAGGTAGTGAGCAACGACCCCACCACTTTGCCATCGGTTTCGGCCACGTAATAAACGCCTTTCGACGAATCGGCAAAAACAGCAGCAACACCTTTTACCACAGTTGGCTCGTCGAGTTGCAGGGTTTCGGTTTCCCAGGCCATCGCCACCTGGAATTCAACAATGGCAGGGGCATCAGCTTCTATCGCTTGTCTGATAATCATTTTGTTGTTCGTTTGGTTTTCGACTGGCTAAATTATAAAAATAGTTTGGCTTAAGTTTGAAGAAATTGTTACGCCTTTAACCCTGAAAATATTGGAAGGGTTCAAATTTAAACACCAATAAGACGAGGTTCTTTTGTTGAATAACAAAAACAGGAATAAGCCAAACACTAAGGCTTTTTGCCTGCCCGTTTAGGGCTAAATGTTGATGACGACGGGTGGTAACCCGTTGAGGAGGGCCCAGGAAGGTTGAACCCCTGCTTGGGGTTCAATATTTTGTGCTTGATATTCCGACGGTTTCGCCGCCGGGGATTAACATTCAATCCCATTCGGGATTGTGGATTTTCAAATCACCAACTTTGATTAAACGATTTGCCGGATTGCGACAACTAAAAATTGGCTTTGTGCTTTTACTTTGTCTCCTTTGTAGTAATTTGCACGCATCAATCCTGAAATTATTCAATTATGATACGCATACTTGTTGCCTCTAAAAATCCTGTTAAAATTGAAGCAGTAACCGATGGCCTGAAACCTTTCCTGAACGGTGAATTCGAAGTAACCGGCGTTTCGGTTCCCAGCGGTGTTTCCGACCAGCCTATGAGTGAAACCGAAACCTTGAAAGGCGCTTCGAACCGCGTGATGAAAGCCATTAACCTGAATCCGGGCTACGATTACTACGTGGGTTTGGAAGGTGGGGTGGAGGATACTACTTCCGGATTGATGGTTTTTGCGTGGATGGTCATCAGCAACGGCGAGCGAATTGGCAAAGCCCGAACGGCCAGCTTTTTCTTGCCCCCACAAGTAGCCGAGCTTGTTCGCGGTGGAATGGAATTGGGCGATGCCGACGATGTGGTGTTTGCCAAAACCAATTCGAAACAGCAAAACGGCGCTATTGGTTTATTGACCAACGATGCCATCACACGCAAATCGCTCTATCTTCCCGCCGTTCAAATGGCTTTTATTCCGTTCCTGAATCCGGAATTGTATCCCTGAGAAGAAATGTTGCGGGATTCGCGATACGTGTTCTAAACCTGTAACAGATAAAGGTATATTATTCACCCCGTCAATTAACTTTATCTAACGGTCGGCCGTTATTAACCGACAATTTACCATTCACAATCTTATAACTATAGGTAGCCGAGGCTTGTCCTACAGGTTTTAAAGTGTACGTATCTTCAGAGGCAACAATTTCACCTTTATGACTATATGCCACATCTTTACCAGCCACCTTCCCCACCGCAGAGTATGAATAGGTATTGTTTTTATTGACCACAAAAGTTGCCATTATCATTTTATCGTTGGTTTGGTAACCTTTCCAGGTACCCACTAAACCAACTGGAACCGATTTCGAAACCGATTTAGCGTTAGCTGCTACAGGTTTGGCGCCTGCACCCTCCAAAACCTTTACAACATCGGTTTTGTTCTCCTGCGCTCTGTTTGCATAACCCAATGCCGAATCGCCTACCTTGTTTAAGGCATTTACATCGGCACCACTGGAAAGAAGCAAGCTTACCAATTTTGCATTGCCAGCTTCCGAAGCCAACATAAGAGCCGTTTCGCCCGCAGTATTGGCCAAATTCACATTGGCACCGCTCTCAATTAAAAGTTCAGAATTATCTAATGCTGCTTTTCGTCCAACGTTCGACCCTAGCTTGGCCGCACACATAAGCGCAGTCATGTCCTGCGCATGCAACACATTCGGATTTGCGCCCAATTCGATTAACTTACTGATGGTTTTAAGTCTCGATTTTTTATCCAGTGGATTAAATTCCATCGCTAATCTGGCCAATGGTCCTGCCCATGGCGAGTTTTTCGATACTTCATTTACATCGGCACCACTTTTCACCAACAGATCCAACATTTCGAGATGATATCCAGCGGCAGCATAACAAACCGCATTGAAAAACGCCGAATTATATCCGTTCAGCTTAACCTTCTGTTCAATCAAATACTTTGCCGCATCTAAACTATTGCGCTGAGCAGCCTTTTGTATTGCTGTAATTCCCTGCGAAGTTGACAAATTAAGGTTTGCACCATGTTTAACTAAGGTTTTTAATCCCTCCACATTATCGAAAAACGCAGCTACATGAACAGCAGGTTCATCGCCAGCCGTTCCAGCTTTACCCAGGTGATTTACGTCCACCTTGTAGGTTGTAATAAAGTAATCAGCCCAACTGGCAAATTTCGCATTGGTCATAGCCATATTTAAAGGCAGCGGACTTTGCGGAGTGGGGCCATATTTATTGGCTTTGTATTTCATGAGAATATCCAATATTTCATGGGTCTCGTGATCCATTGTTGCAGGAATCAAGCCGGGAAAACTATCATCATGTTTCACATCTTCTACGTTTGCACCTCGCTTTAAAATTGCTTCCACTGCTTCGGCATGTTGCGAGTTAACAGCACAGTTTAGCGCAGTAGCATCATATTTACCCCTGTAATTAATATTTAATTTGGGGCCAGCGTTATTTAATATAGCCATGGTAATTGCTCTCGACTCCTCGTCCTTACCACCAAAAGTCGCTACTATTAAAGCTGTAAACCGATTATTGAATTCGCTGTAATAATTGATGTCAACCCCCATTTTGATGAGCCGAACTACGTTGTCGAGGTTCGCGTTGGAACTGGGCGAACTGAGCAAGGCAACCAGTGGAGTGGTTGCCCAGGTTTTGTCAAGACCCGGTTCGGTTATCGTGATTGTCTTTACATTAATAGTTGGTGCATCGAGTAATACTTTTACAATGTTGTTATCCACTTTATGATTGCTACCACTACATGCCGCATTTAATAAGGAAACTCCTTCGTAAACCTCATTGACATTGGCTCCGGCATCAATTAAAGCTTTTAACTGATTCACATCACGTTTTTCAACGGCAACAAAGGTTAATGGTTTTACTCCTGTTGTTTGAGCGGATGTTGCTATGGATAGAAATGATATACAAAAGATTGCAATGATTTTTTTTAGGTTCTTCATAATTGGGTTCAAAGTTATTTGTCGATGGTTTCAAGTAGGTTAATTGCTGATCAGGTTTGTTAAATCCCGGACTATTTTTTGCTCGGCAATATTACAAATCCTTTGCGAGAAAGTGCTGATGGCCTGCCAGCCTTTGGATGGCAAATCAGCACCAGTGCTGTAATTTTCATATTTAATCACTGTGCTGATGACTGATTTTAGCACGGATTATAAGTCCGCGCTATCGGCAGGTGATCGGATGACTCGGGGTTCATCCGATCACTAAACTTTTGCTCCCCATAATGTTGCTATTTATTTTTCCTGAATGTTTTATCCTTAACCGACTATTTTGTTTGCTCCAGCTTTGCCCTTTCCTCATTATAACCACTCGTAAAACCCTGTTTAAAGTCGTTCCAGTCGTAAATCATCTCGATTACGAGCATCAAAAGCATTCCGGCAAAAAAGAAAAGCACATCGCGTTTGGTTAAGGTTTTTGATAGGTATCATTCGCTTTTGGGAAGTGATCGGATGACTTGGGTTCATCCGATCACTAAACCTCTGCGTACCATAATGTTGCTATTTATTTTTCCTGAATGTTTTATCCTTAACCGACTATTTTGTTTGCTCCAGCTTTGCCCTTCCCTCATTATAACCACTCGTAAAACCCTGTTTAAAGTCGTTCCAGTCGTAAATCATCTCGATTACGAGCATCAAAAGCATTCCGGCAAAAAAGAAAAGCACATCGCGTTTGGTAATTTTTTTCATAGGTGTTTGTTTATTTTGACTTCTTTTTTCAAAAGATAGAATGCCTGTATTAAAAATGCCACCAAAATAAAAACGATCCATACTAGTGTACCAAGCATGGCAAGAAACGTTAAACCCATAATGTATGGAACCAGCGCATTGTCGCCAACTTTGCCTGGATAAATTGTTTCCAATATGGGTGTTATCGAAAGTAATGCAGCTAATGGCAAAATAAAAATGGCGCTTATTGTAACTGTAACCTTTTTTAATTTTGATTTTTTGTTTTTCCTGATGGCATAAAAGATTAGTCCAACCAGGCACAAGATTAGAGCGCAAATAAAAATGAGATCGGATGCTAAGAGCCGATGGTTAAAGTTTTTAAACCGGGCTCCTAAATCCGTATCTACTAAAAAATATTTTACTACTATTCCGATTACAGTAAGTATGATTGCAAGAATGAAATAGGTCGATTTGATTAGTTGATTCTTCTCGGTTTTACTCATTTCTCAGTGCTTTATATTGCAAGAGCTACAGGTTTTCAAAACCTTTTTGCCCTAAGCTTTTTATCCTGATTTTGATTACAACACTCATTTTCAGAAAGCGATTAAAAGGATCCGATCTTTCTGAAAAAATCAGATCCTTTTTGTCCGCCAACATTCGCTTTCCGAAAGTGATCGGATGACTTGGGGTTCATCCGATCACTAAACTTTTGCGCCCCATAATGTTGCTATTTACTCTTTTTCACTCCCTCATTTGCAACGAAAGAATGGCGTAGATATTAATAATATTCTATCTGTATCAGCGCTGCGGAACTAATTCAAATTTTCCCACGCAGTTTTATCATCTTTCTTTATCTGAAGGACACCATATAAGATAGCTAATCCAGTTAATCCAAATATCGACTGGATTACACTCAATCCAATGCTTAAATTGATAATCAAGGCTGCCAGGCTTGTCCCAATAAATCCCCAGAATCCAAGTTTTTCCCATTGGAATAATAAAATAGAGAAGACTACATTTGCTACACCAACCACTCCCAATAGAATTATCATTGAGTTAGAAACTTCGCCGGGTAAATTTTGGGTAATCAAATCGCTTGCGAAAAAGTAAACGATTGCTGTCAGAGAGTTAAGAACGATCATCAAAATCAACCAGGCTGTAACGCATCCATGTCTTTGTTTTGTAACATTTAATTCTTTACTATTCGGTTCCATGATAAGTTATATTATAGTTCCGTACTCGTATGGCTTTTCTGGCTCCGCCCGTTTTTATATGGTTTCTGACTCCACTTTTTATTTTCGTAAATAGATTGTCACCAATTAACTGCACGAAAGTCCTGGTCTCTTCATTTTCCGCTCCTTCTCATTTGCAACGAGGGGTTTATGGTTTTGCATTTGGAATACAAGTTCTATTCTATTTTGTTTGCTCCAGCTTTGCCCTTTCCTCATTATAACCACTCGTAAAACCCTGTTTAAAGTCGTTCCAGTCGTAAATCATCTCGATTACGAGCATCAAAAGCATTCCGGCAAAAAAGAAAAGCACATCGCGTTTGGTAATTTTTTTCATAGATATTATTTGCTTTTGGTTGACTTGAAGGTGAATAACACATTTGCTTCTATGAAGTATAAATTAGAATAATATTGAACTGATTTCATCATATTCTATTTCTTCTTTACTAATTCTGATTTTGAGTTTCTTAATGTTGATTTCGATTAGTTTATCTCCTTCAATCTTCAAACAGTCTTTAAAATTCTTAAACATATAATCAGCCGAATGCCTTGAAAGTCCATAGTTCTGTAAAGCAATTACGATAGAGTTTTGTGTTCCATACTCTAAAAATGTCGCCCAGTTGACACCTGCATTGTCTTCGCCTAATATCTCCACTAATATAGCATAATAATTATTGAAGTATTTCTCAAAAGCAAATCTTAAAACACTTTCAATATTATCAATGATATTGCCTATAAGGATATTAATGTGATGTTTGCTATTGTCAAACACCTCATAGGTTTGTTTCCCTTCCTTATAACCTACCATTAAGGTGCTTCCTTTGCGGTTGTAATAGGCAATTGATTCATTAATAATCTGACTTAACGGAACCCCGTTTATCCATTGATTCATTAAAACAGAATAATAGTCAAGTTGATTTTCAGATTTAAACTGCTTTTCCTCCGTTTCCCAATGAAACATTTTATAGAATTTGTGAAGCCATTCTTGACAGATATCAAAAGTAATCCGACTGGGCAGTTTGATGGCTGCTGGATTTTTCGATTGCTTCGTTAAAGCAATAAACACTTCATTCTGAATTTTTAGTTTGATGGAATTATTTGTGTTTAATACACTTGAAGGAACTTCAACTTTCCCATTTTTCTTTTTTGCTAATTCAATAATTGCTTCTTTGTTATCTGCAATCAGCTTTTTTATTATCTCACTGCTGTAATTGGTTCGCTGAATTTCAAGTGAGTCAATGCTTATTATATTGGCAATGTATTCCAATATCTCTTTCATCATTTCAGTTTCACTTTTTATATTTGGATTTTCATTTAGAATTTCCTCTATCTTCTTAAGCTTTTTATCAATGTAGCTTTCAATAGATGGATTAAGTTTAATTTCCGTGTTATCTTCTAATAGGATTTCATGTTTTTTCCATTCTTTATCAGTTTCTTTCAGACAAATAATATTTCCTGACAATTCATGTTTAAGTCGTCCTGCTCGTCCAGCAAGATTCCAGAAATCGATGGGTTGAAAAGGGTTTCTACCATTTTTGTTATTAAGAATGAAGACGTTCTTGGCGGGTAAATTCACTCCTTCCAAAAGTGTTGAAGTGCAAAATACATAATTGATTTCTCTCTCTTTAAAAAGCCCTTCAACTTTGTTCCTTACAATCTGCGGAAGATTACCAAAATGATATCCAATCCCTTTATTCAAAAATTCTCCCAAATAGTAATCCTTGTGAATATATGCTCTGATTTGTTTAATTACCCTCTTTACTTTTTTTGAAACTTCTACCTGATTGTTCCGATTTAGTTCAAATAGCTTGGCTGCTTTGTCAACCGCATCAAATCTTGAACTGCAATAAACAATATTACTTTCATTGTCTCCAATTGCTGAAAGAATACCAAATACAGAATCCGCCTTTGTTACAATTTTGGGCTCAAAGTCATAGTTTCCGTTGTCCAAATAATGTGTGACCTTTTTCTCAACTAAATCAACAAAGAATAGATTTTGAGAAACGGGTGTTTCTATTGTTCTGAAATACATCTTCTCGTTCTTATTGAACAACTTTAGAAAAACTTCAGGATTTGAAACATTAGGTGACGAAAAGTATAAATTCAAATTAGGATTTCTTCTTAATGCTTTTGAAATGGCGGAATAAGCTGTTATCGCCCGAGAGTCTTTTTCAGCTGCAAGTTTATGAGCTTCATCTACAAACAGGTAGGTAATCAATGGATTTTTCTTTTGTGATAAATAGCTCAAAAGTCGCTCAGGTGTTAGCACAAAAATGTAATGTTGTTCTGTAGTTGGCAACTCAGAAACGTTTGAGTTAGTTATAACGGTGTAATTGTAATGCTCCAGTACATCTTTCAATTCCTTTTTTAAATCAATAGAAAACTGGTTAATCAATGCCCTAGTCGGAACCATGATTACAATATTTTCAGGTGGTTTATTGCCAACAACTTTTCTTATGAATGACTTAATGATAAATGATTTGCCCATTGATGTAGGCCCTGAAAAACTAAAATACTTTGATCCACATATCTTCTTGTAAAGCTCAAATTGAGAGTCGGTAAAAACCAAATCTTCTGTATCGGGAACAGCCTGAATAAATTCTTTTACTTTCTTTTCTAATTCTCTATCGAATGGCAATTCAGAAGAGTTTTTTTCACTTTTCAAGAAATCAATTCCAGGAAAGTTGCCTAATTTCGCTAATACTGAATGAGAAAAGGTTTGAAAGTAAGGGTCAGTTTTATAGTCTTCGTCCAGCAAAGTAACAAGTTGATAGGCTTTATTTCTTGCCTTAGGATTTTTAGAATTTGAAAGAATATCTGCAAATCGCAATGTGTCATATAACTCCTTGGGGGTTAGCTTATGTTTTTTGTCATTCTCGGAAAATAAATTATTAGCTAATAGCTTGGCAGCTTTATTATTGAGATTAATAAAGTATTCATCTTTCAAAATATCATTGGCTAACCGTTCTATCATTATTCTGCTCGTGTTATTTTCTTGATAATTTCTTTTCTTGTTTCATCCAGTTTCATAAACGGGAAGACATAAACATAAAAGGTGTAACTGAATAGCTTATATTCCTCAATCTTCTTTTTAATATGACTCATTTTGCTTTCAACTTCGGCTTTGATTTGTGATTTGATTAAAACCAGAAATTTTTCATTACTCAATCGCTTTTCTTCTTTAGTTGGGTCAATCTCAAACCCAGCGAATATTGCAAAAGCATTGTTCTTAATTACAGGGTCAGTATCGCTTGCCTTTGGCATAATTACCGATTTTAAGAATTGGTATAAATCTTCATCGAAAGCCTCTTTACACAGTTGCGAATTGATTAATCCAATCTCATCATAGATATTATTCTTTTTCCTTGTCAAAAAATCGTCGATTGACTCAAAAGCGTGAGAAATAGATTTTGTTAAACTTTGTTCGAGTTTAGATTCCCCAAAAATCAGTTGGAAGTTTTTAGAAGCTAGTTCAAGCAAGTGAATACCATCTGAACCTTTAGCATAATCGTTTGATGAAAGTTTTATTTCAAGTTTTGTCAGTATTTTAGGTGCTTTCAAGTGGGATTCAAGAAAGCAAAACAAAAGCAATTCCCCAGCTTCCCCATCATTCACTTTTGCATCCCTGAATTTTGATGCCGCTTTTTGTACCAGTTCATAATAACGTTTATCTTCTTCAAATTCTTTGATTTCTTTTTTCGACAAAGCAAAAGGAATCATGTGGTTTCCCAATTGCTTAATCAGCTCATCATAACAAAACTGGTTATTCTCAATTTTAAGAATATGTAGATTTAGCTTTGAATTAGTATTCGGTATATCGCATTCAATCTCTTTATAAAAGAGATCTAAGAATTTTTCACTTATGCTTGGTTTAAAATCCATATTAAAAAACTATTCTCTCAAATGAATCTATTGGGAATTGGAGCATTTAATTTCCCCAAATATACCCCACATTCCCAATTTATTTATGTCTATTAGCGTATATTAATTACAATTCTCTATGTTGTTTGGCAGTTTGTTAAGTTGGATTGCTGGTCGTTTCCTCAGTACTGTCGGTTTGCGTGGTTTTCTCCTCACTCTTCCCTTTTTTATGCCTCACTCCATAATTAATTACGTGGCGCGACGATTTGTAGGAGATGTAAAACTCCGGTTGCAATTGCTTGTAGTGCAGCATTAAGCGGTCGAGTTGGTTTTTCAGCAAATCGTCGGTTTGTGCAAACAACTCTTTCAGCCGTTCGTTGGCTACTTTTCGTGTTGCTATGGCCTGTCGCACCGAAGGAACCGAGTTTGCAAATAAATCAACCTCCTGTTTCAGCGCTTCAATTTCGCTTGTATCAATGCCAAAGTCCTCCAGTCGCTCCTTTTCGTCGGTTGCCACGGTTACAATGCCTTTGCAAACGATCTGAAGGTTAAAATCGCGCATTTTCACCAGCTCCGTTCGCGAATAATCGATCTTTGCCGCAATCTTTTTCCCGGCCGATTGCGCTTCGAGGGCGCACAACATGGCCAACATTTCAATCGTCAGGTCAATAAGCTTCGTTCGCTGCGCATTTTTGCCCGTTGCAACGCCTTTTGAGATGGTTGTTGCAATCTGGTCGTACCGGTCAATCTCTTCGAGCAATGCTTCGAGCTCCTCAAAGACCTTTGCCACGGGCGCGAAGTTGCTCCACAACACTTTATAGTTGTTGAGCAAGGCTTTAATGGCCTCGTACATCTTTAGTCTGTTTGCTTGCCGCTTTTGCATGGTGTTTTGTTTTTTCCTAAAGGAGTTTTATGCGCCATTTGTTATGTATAAAATTACGGAAAAACAAATTAAAAGTCAAGCAATTAACTATATTTTTTACGAAATGCAGTTTAATCGTTGGGAAATGCAATTTGGAAATAGAACAATAAAGCTTGTGCCTTCAGAAATTAATACTGAATATAAAGAAATGAAGATTAAAATCGGATTAATTAAATTTAAATAACTGGAAATTGGTTGTGCAAGTAAAGAAATGGATTATGCACAAAAAGCATTTGGTGCTGCTAATCAGGAAATGAAGTTTAGCGGCAAAGCAATAAAGGATGGCGTGGCTTTTTAACGGCTTTGGCCTGTATTTAAATGAATGATATTCACAGCAGATTGCTTCACTGCGTTCGCCGTCCGTCACATAAATGTGACGGCAAAGGATAATGCTTTGACCAAGTGAGGCTGTTGTTCATAGAGTTATCCTTTGCCGTTGGTTTTGCTGACAGATTAATGGAGATTGGATATTTTTGGTTAAAAATCCTGGCAGCGTTTGAAAGACCTGTCAGCGATTGACATAGCAGGTTATTCTACTGCTCCATCAGCTCTTCCCAGTATTCAACTGCGCGGCGGGTGTGAGGAATCACGATGGTTCCGCCCACCAGGTTAGCTACCGAGAATATCTCGAACACTTCGGCCGTTGTTACGCCCAGTTCGTGGCATTTGCCGAGGTGATACTTTACGCAATCGTCGCAGCGCAACACCATCGAGGTGGCCAGCCCGAGCATTTCCTTGGTTTTGGAACTCAGTGCGCCGTCCTGGTAAGTGAGCGTGTCCACACTGTAAATGCGCTTCATCACTTTATTGTCAGCCGCCAGAATTTTTTCGTTCATCTTCTCGCGGTATGCGTTGAAATCGTCAATTAATTTGCCCATGTCCGTATAGTTTCAAGTTTCAAGTTCAAAGTTTCAGGTTTAAAATGTCATTCAGTTGTCATTGGTCGCCATTAATTGCTGTGCTCCGCGTTACAACGAATGACGCGAAGCGAATGACGACTAATGACCATAAATTCCCGGATATGACCACTGCGACTGATCACTGACCACTGGTTACTGCTTCCCCTATCAGCGTAGTTTGGGTGCAGCGCAAAATCTTCACGTGAACGTAGTCGCCTTTCTGGTAGTTCAGCGCCGGAAAAACCACCACCTTGTTTTGCGAGGTACGCCCGAACAGTTCGTCTTTGCTCTTTTTCGAAGTTCCTTCCACCAGCACCCCGAAGATTTTGCCAATATCGCGTTTGTTGCTCTCGTGCGAAACGCGGTTGTGCAGTTGGATGATCTCGTCGAGTCGGCGCAGTTTTTCCTCTTCCGGCACATCGTCGGCCAAATGCTTGTGTGCATAGGTTCCGGGGCGTTCCGAGTACTTAAACATGAAAGCCATATCGAACTTCACTTCTTCCATCAGCGCCAGAGTCTCCTGGTGATCTTCCAGTGTTTCGGTGCAGAAACCGCAGAACACGTCGGTGCTTAGTCCGCAATCGGGAATAATCTCGCGGATGGCGCGGATACGGTCCAGATACCATTCGCGGTCGTATTTACGGTTCATCAGTTTCAGTATGCGCGAACTGCCCGATTGTAGTGGCAAATGAATGTGCCGGCAAATGTTCGGGTGTTTGGCAATGGCTTTCAGCACCTTGTCCGACATATCTTTGGGATGCGAGGTGGTAAACCGGATGCGCACCAACGGATCGACGGCGGCCACCAGTTCCAATAAGTCCCAGAAGCGAACCGGTTTGCGCTCGCCTTCGGGCAGCCACTTGTACGAATTCACGTTTTGTCCCAATAGAGTTACTTCGCGGTAGCCTTTGGAGGCCAGGTCGCGCACTTCGTTCACAATGTCCTGCGGATCGCGGCTGCGTTCGCGGCCACGGGTATAAGGCACAATGCAGTAGGTGCAAAAGTTGTTGCATCCGCGGGTGATGCTTACAAATCCTGAAAGCGTTTTCTCGCCAATGCGAACCGGCGTAATTTTATCGTAGGTTTCGTTTTCCGAAAGATCAACGTTTATGGCGCCTGTTCCGCCCTGTGCCTTGTCAATCAGGAAAGGAAGGTCACGGTAGGCGTCCGGCCCGGCCACCAAATCAACGGCAGGGTGGGCGAGCAGTTCGTCGCCAACACGTTCGGCCATGCAGCCCAGCACGCCAACCACCAGCTTTTTGTTCTTTTTCTTCAGTCCTTTAAAGTGGTCGAGCCTTCCCCAGATGCGCTGCTCGGCATTGTCGCGCACCGAACAGGTATTCAGGAAAATGGCATCGGCACCTTCGGCACTGTCAACCGGTTCAAAACTTTTATCCTGAAGAATGGCCGCCACCACTTCACTGTCGGCCACATTCATCTGGCAACCATACGTTTCAATAAATAACTTTTTCTTTTCCAATGTACGCTGATTTTGAGGCTGCAAATTTCACTATTTTTCAGGAATAAGCAAACGGACCGGAGAAGGGAAATGGGAAACCGGAAGAAGGAAGATGGAGATCGGGAAACAGGAAATGATAACCGGGGATATTGCGTCCTGAGCTTGCCGAAGGGAACACAAAATTAACATTCAGGAAAAACTGGTTATGGCGGCTTTGTTTAAATTTCCGGGCAAAGCTTCCTGTCTGGCTTGTTGTTCAGGAGTTTAATACGCTTTGTAGTTAAAGAGCCTGGTCTGAAAACCAAAATTTGTGAATATGTGTTTTATTAAAGTCTTATATTTGCTCACTCAAAAAACTGATCGTATGAGGAATTTGCTTAGTGTAGTCTTTCTGATTGTTTTTTTCGGTACAACGAGTCATGCTCAGACAGATACACTTGGAATAAACTCCGGGTATTTACAGTCGGCCAAATTGGAGGAGTTCCTGGGAAAAATGCAGATTAAGCAAGACTCCCGAATAACCGACATGCTCATGCGTCACAGTCAAATCAATCAAAAACGGAACGGGACAGAAGGTTTTCGGCTGGAAATATTTTTCAGCTCGGATACGAAGGCACGCGAGAAAGCGGCCCGGGTGAGAAACGAGTTTAACCTGGTTTTCCCCGATATTGCCAGCTATATGCTGTTTCAAACACCAAACTTTAAAGTGCGTGTTGGCGATTTCAGAAACAAAAGCGAGGCTTTAAAGACCAAAGCCTACATTGCTTCGAAATACCCCAATGCCTTTATTGTGAAAGACATGATCCGGTTTCCTGAGTTATATCCTGAAAGTGTAGAACAAAGCGAAGAACAACAATGAGCGAACTGATTAAACATGAGTGTGGGATTGCATTGATCCGTTTACGTAAACCACTTGAGTATTATAAGGAAAAATACGGTACCTGGCAATATGGCTTAAATAAGTTGTACCTGCTGATGGAAAAGCAGCACAACCGTGGTCAGGACGGCGCCGGAGTGGTGAACGTGAAGATGGAACTCAGCCCGGGGCAGGAATACATTGACCGGCATCGTACAACCGAAGAGAACCCCATAAAATATATTTTTGATAAAGTTGCCAAAAGCATCAAAAAGGCTGAAAAGAATAAGCCTGCCGATGCCGATATTCGCTGGGTTTACGAAAATGTTCCTTTCTCGGGCGAAGTTTACCTGGGGCATTTGCGGTATGGTACTTTTGGGCGAAACAGCATTGAGTTTGTTCACCCGGTGATGCGCCAGAATAACTGGAAATCGCGCACCTTGGTTTTGGCAGGCAATTTTAACCTGACCAATACCGACGAACTTTTCCATAAACTGATTTCGTTGGGGCAGCACCCCAAAGCTTATACCGATACGGTAACTATCCTGGAAAAAGTAGGCCACTTCCTCGACGAGGAAAACCAATTACTCTTCCGTCAATATAAAAACGAAGGCTTCTCGAACCGCCATATTTCGCCTTTGATTGAAAAGGATTTGGATGTTCAGAAAGTGCTTGAGAACTCGAGCAAAGACTGGGACGGAGGTTATGCCATTGCCGGTATGATTGGTCATGGCGATGCGTTTGTAATGCGCGATCCTTGGGGAATTCGCCCTGCATTTTACTATTACGACGACGAAATTGTGGTGGTAGCATCAGAGCGTCCGGTGATTCAAACCGTGATGAATGTGAAAGTTGATTCGGTCGCAGAAATTAAGCCGGGCGAGGCTTTGATCATCAAAAAAGATGGCACGGTTTACAACAAGATGATTCGCGTACCACATGCACGCCGGTCGTGCTCGTTCGAGCGCATTTATTTTTCGCGCGGTAGCGACAAAGATATTTACCAGGAACGCAAAACACTGGGACGACTTCTTTCTCCAGCCGTATTAAAATCAATTAATTACGACATTGAGAATACCGTGTTCTCGTACATCCCCAATACTTCGGAAACGGCTTTCTACGGATTGGTTCAGGGTGTACGCCAGTACTGTGTCGATTGGAAAATCAAGCAACTCAAAGAACGTAATGGCAGCATTACCAACGAGGAGATGGAGGCTATTCTTTCGGTTGAACCCCGGGTTGAGAAGCTTGCTATAAAGGATGTTAAACTGCGAACATTTATTGCCGACGATGCCAGTCGCGACGATATGGTGGCCCATGTTTACGATGTTACCTATGGCGTTATAAAAGAGAATGATACCTTGGTTATCATCGACGATTCGATTGTTCGGGGAACGACATTGAAAAAAAGTATCATTAAAATTCTCGACCGTTTAAATCCGAAGAAGATTATTGTTGTATCATCAGCTCCTCAGATTCGTTACCCCGATTGCTACGGGATTGATATGGCTGTGCTCGAAAAGTTCATTGGCTTTACGGCAACCATCGAATTACTGAAAGAAACAGGTCAGCAAAACATTATCGACAGTGTTTACCAAAAATGCAAAGAGCAGGAAAACCTTCCGAAAGAAGAGATTGTGAACTACGTTAAAGAGATTTATCGCCAGTTTAAAGCGGAGGAAGTTTCGGCAAAAATTGCTCAAATGCTGAAGCCTGAAGGATGCAAAGCCGAAGTGGAAATTATTTATCAAACCATCGAAAATTTGCACGAAGCCTGCCCTAACGATACCGGCGACTGGTATTTCACCGGGAATTATCCAACACCCGGCGGGAATAAGGTGGTAAACACTTCGTTCATCAATTACATCGAAGGGAAAGACGGAAGAGCATATTAAGTTTGTGGCGTTCGATTCCGGACGGCATTAGATCACTCTGAACCATATTTGCTGAGAAATGGTGAACGATTCGCTAATTGCCGAATGAGAAAAGCAAAAAAGGATTTATTTATCATGAGATAGTAAATCCTTTTTTTGTATCCATTAAAACTATAGCTTATTATAATTATTAATCAGATTCTATTTTATTAGCTTTGCTATGTCCTGTTTTAACCGCGTCAGTTTACCCGAATTAAGATAAAATTACTGATTTACTTAGCTATTTCGGGTAGAAAAGATGGATTTTACCGAAGTGTTAAAGCCGAATTAATAATACTTTTGAAACAGTAAATAGAAACCATATGCAAAGCACATTAAAAATTGTTGCCGGAATAGCAGTATTGCTTTACCTTACAGGTTGCTCTGTTTACCAGCATGTAGTACTTGACAGTAACCTGCCGCAGAATAACAATCTTGGATACCAGATTGAAAATGATTCAATGGCGGTTGCTTTTTCGTTTCATGGAGAGAATGGTCCAATTCGTATCGAGTTGTTCAATAAGTCGGATAAGCCTTTTTATGTGGATTGGAGAAAATCGGCATTAATCATTAATGGCCAGAGTACCAGTTTATGGAAGGACCAGTCGCGAATTACAGGAAATTCTACCGAATACAAAGTTTACCCGAAGAATGAAATCACAAACTCAACCAGTACGTTTGAAGGCGTAATCGAGAAAAAAGATCAAATGACATTTGTTCCTCCGCATTCAAAGGTTTCAGTGAATAGTTACAGTCTTCAGTCGAAGTTTTTTCTCAATTCGGCAAAAACGGGTGAACGCATTATTCTTTATGGCGATGATGAGTGGAGTTGTGATGCCCGTAAGTTCTCTTTTTCAAGGGAAAATACACCACTACAATTCAGGATATTTTTATCTTTTTCGAGCGATGGCAGCTCAGGTAATCCGGTGCAGTTGGATAGCTCTTTTTGGGTGTCAGAGTATATTCAAACAACGGCTTCTGATAAAATAATAAATGGATCTCCTGAAAACCAGTTTTATATACGAAAAGCTTCTGGGGCTGGCAAAGTCTTGTTGGGGGTGTCGTTAGTGGGAATACTTGTTGCGGGTGGTGCGGTTGCAGGCGGAGATGCGCCTTCCAATTAGAACCTTTCAAATAGGCAATTCGAGAGCGTTCAAATTTAGCTGGTTTAAAATCCGTTCTTCTTTTTCTAGAGTTCGAAATTAAACCCCCGTTTTAATAAGTCTTCGTATTTTCCGGCATCGAACCGGTAATACCAGGCGCCTTTGCGCGACGATTCTTTTTCTTTCTCCTCTAATTTTTCCAGAAGGTCCATTGCTAAGAGTTTTCTTCTGAAATTGCGTTTGTCGAGCGGTTTATTGTAAATGGCCTCGTAAAGTCCTTGTAATTGCGGAATTGTAAATTTTTCGGGTAATAGTTCAAACCCGATTGGTTGTGTTCGGGCTCTTACCTGAAGCTTTTTTAAGGCTCTTTCAACCATTTGGTTGTGGTCGAAAATAAGCTGAGGCAAGTCTGAAATAGGTATCCATGTTGCCCCGTGGTTTTTAACCAGTTCAAGGTCGGAGTCGTTAATTTTTATGAGGGCAAAATAAGCTACTGAAATAATACGGTCGCCCGGATCGCGTTCAATTTCACCAAACGAATAAAGTTGCTCCATATACACATTCGAAAGCCCGGTGAGTTGATGAAGAATACGTTTGGCGGCATCGTCAATCGACTCATCATTTTTCAGGAATCCGCCCATGAGCGACCATTCTCCCATTGCTGGTTGGAATTTTCTTTTGAGCAGTAAAATCTTCAGCTCCCGGCCTCCTTCATCATATCCCAAAATAATGGAATCAACAGCAACATGGAATTTTTGGTGTTCGCTATAATATGACATGTTTGAGTAATTATTCGGGTAAGGGCCAATCCTGAGTTGCCTTAGATCGTATGTAGGTTTCGATATGCCTGTCGGTTTTTACTTCGTAGATATCAGAAATGGTAACAATAATACCGGTTTCTTCCACTCCTCCAAATTCATGGTTAATTACTGTACCGAAAGTCTTCATCGAAGGACTAAGGTTCATGTATGAATTAATCAGCGGGGGAATGTTTTCGCCCAGCTCACGAACTTTCAGGGATAGTATTTTATAATCTTCCTTGTACGAACCGCCGTTGAAAATCTTTTCCATTTCTTTATAGTCGATACCCAGATCCAGCGGCTCTATCGGAATAACCAAATCTTCGTTGTCTTTAAAGTATTTGTGGAAGAAATACATGATCAGGTTTCGGGCTTTGGTATGAAAATGAGTGTACATCGTCACTTTACCAAAGAAATACTTCATTTCAGGGTGGTCAACTATTAGCGCTCCAAGTCCGTCCCAAAGGTTATCGAGAGCAAAAAGAGCTTTTGCGCCAGCTTTGCTCGATTGGTAATGAGGCTGAACAAACGAACGGCCTAATTCCAGTGTATATGGAAGATATTCTTTTATAAATTTATCAGAAAACCGAAAGAGATGGGTTGTAGCCAGTTGTACGGTTCCGTGTTGATCTATTGGCAGGTTGTTGCACAGGATATACCGGTATCCTCCAATAATTTCGAGGGCTTGCGGATCCCAAACAATGAGCTGTTTGTACGGATCGTCGCAGGTGTCGTAAAAGTCTATATCAAGATCTTCACCTGTTCCGCCGCCGGCATCTCTAAAGGTTATTTCACGAACCCTGCCAATTTCGCGCATTACATTGGGCGAATCTCTATGCGTTACAATGTATATTTCGTTTTCAGCTTTATTGGTTTTCCTCAGTAGTTTGTCCGGTGTTAATTCGGCCAGAAGAGCCTCTTTAGGCACCGGTGCAATGATATCCTTCATACTTTTTTATGTGGTTTTTTAGCGCTACAAAACTAAAAAAAATCTATCAGAATTGTCTTTCTGACACAATTAATGTTGGGACGGGTATTCTTTAGGTAAATTATAAACTTTTTTCCTGACATCAGTAGCCCATTGGTCGAGTGTCTTACTTTTGTCGAAAGTAGTATAAGGTATTGGTTTTCCAAAAGTTATGGTGAAGCTTTGATTTTTCTGTTTGAAAAACTCGTCGGGCAAAAAGAACATTTCAAGATTCCATTTCAGCCTGAAAAATACCCTGAAATTAGCCAGGTTATAAAAGAAATTGGTATTTCTTCCACTGACATGTATGGGTATAATATCCCGCTGATATTCAATTGCTTTTGCGATGAAGTGCTTTTTCCATTCAAAATCCTGAATCACACCTTTTATTTTGCGAGAAGCAAATCCTGAAGGAAATATCAATATCTGGTTTGAAGACGAATAAACCTCGTGGATTTGTTTAATGACATCCTTGCTGTTGCCTCCATGTTTGTTCAGCGGAACAAAAATGGGTTTGAGCTGGGGGATACTCATTAAAACATCGTTTACCAGTGTTTTTGTTTCTCCCAGCACGTGGTCGATGTTACGCAATATCAATAGGGCATCGAAACCGCCGAGCGGATGATTGCTCGCGAAAATAAATCGTCCCGATTGCGGAATGTTTTCTAATCCGTTAATGGTTTCGCTAACATTAAAGTAACTAACCATGCTTCTCGCGAATTCAATTCCGCGCTCATCTCCATGCTCCCGGAGTATTTCGTTTATTTCGGGAATGTGCATTATCCGGTTGATATAGCGGTACACAAATCCCGGGATTTTTCGTGCAAGTCCCGGATTTTTCTTTTCAAACATTTCCCGAATATCAATTCGCTTAATAGACTCCTGGTTTTCAGTTTCCATGCCTTTGTTCGGTTTTTAAACGACTGCCGAAAATAAAAAATATATGTGAAACGATGGTGTTTTTATGTATTTTATTAAGGTAAATGTTCTGGAAGAGCTTTAAAATAGGGCGTTTGAAAAACTTTTCAACATTCGGCTTTTTTTTCGGTGTATGTTGAGGTGGATACGCTAATTTTGTAACGCTATATTTTTATTAACTATTTTCGAAAAATGTTAATAACTCTGGAATGTCAGCGGTGTTTAATTATTCGGGATACGGGCGTGAAGTTATTCACAAGTTATCAACAAGTTTTAAACACCTTTTTATTTAAATTTCTGGTGACGGGAAGTGACTAAGAGTGGCGTAAAGTGACTGTGTAAGTCTATTTTTATTACTTTTACACTTATAAATTCAGGCATAAAATCAATATGGAGCTGTCAGGCGAAAAATATGCAACTTTTGACGAAAAAGGCAGAGTAGTTTTTCCTTCCGATTTCAAGAACGGAATGGGAGATGCTATTTCGGGAGGCCAATTGGCTGTCGAAGTTGATGCGTATGTAAAGTGTCTGAATATTTACCCAATGGAAGAATGGGAGAAAAGAATTGCTGGCATAAAAGCAAAGCTGAATCCTGACATTAAGGAACATGCGAACTTCCTGGATATGTTTTACCGGAATTTCAAAATCATAACGATTCCTGAAAATTGCAGGATAAATATTCCGAATAACATCCTGGAGAAAGTTAAAATTAAAAAAGAGGTCGTATTTGTAGGACAGGGCAGCAAAATAAGGCTTTGGGATAAGGAAACCTACGAAAAGCACATTGAGGCAATGTCTGAAAGTTATGAAAATATGTATGCACGGCTATTGGGCGGAGCTGGAGCAGGAGGAGCGTAAAAAGTGGAAAGAGAATATCACATACCAGTTTTGCTGACAGAAAGCGTTGATGGCCTCGATATTAAATCGGGCGGCGATTACGTCGATGTTACCTTTGGTGGCGGTGGTCATTCGCGCGAAATTTTCAGCCGATTAACATCGGGCCGACTTTTTGCCTTTGACCAGGACGAAGATGCCGCTGCCAATATTATTCACAGCGACAGGTTTTTCTTTATCCGTCACAATTTTAAGTACATCCGTAATTTTTTAACCTACTACCAGGTCGAAAAGGTTGATGGTATTTTAGCCGATCTGGGTGTTTCGTCGCACGATTTTGATGTTGCCGAACGTGGTTTTTCGTTCAGGTTCGATGGCGACCTGGATATGCGGATGAATCGGAATGCCCGGCAAAGCGCCGCCGATATTGTCAATACTTTTTCAGAAGATCAGCTTCGCGCAATTTTTAGGGAGTTTGGCGAAATAGATAATGCCGGACGGCTGGCTAAACAATTGGTTCAGGCCCGCGGTGCCGGTTCAGTTAAAACCATCGCACAGTTTAAAGAGGCCATTGCTCCATGTGTCCCTAAATTTCAGGAAAGCAAGTATTTGGCGAAGGTTTTTCAGGCTTTACGCATCGAAACAAACAAGGAGATGGAAGTGCTTCACGATTTTCTGGAACAGAGTATTCAGTTGCTAAAACCCGGAGGCAGGCTCGTTGTCATTACATACCATTCGCTTGAAGACCGTATGGTGAAGAATTTTATCAAATCGGGCGATTTCTCGGGGAAGCAGGAAAAAGATTTCTATGGAAATGTAGAGGCGCCGCTGAATGCAGTGACCCGGAAAGTTATTGTGCCTTCTGAAGAAGAAATAGAAAGAAACCCGCGCGCCAGAAGCGCAAAATTAAGAATCGCTGAAAAAAAGGCATGACAGAAGTAAAGGCAGATAAGAGAAAATGGTTGTCGTTTGCCTGGATAAAAAGTATCCTCGTTGGAAATGTACTGACAAGTAAGCAGGTTACTAAACAGATTCCGTTTGTTATTTTCCTGGCGGCTTTAGGTATTGGCCTGATTACTAATAAATACATTACCGAAAAAACAATAAGGCAAATGGAATTGGTTCGCGATTCGTTGAAAGAATACAAATCGGAATCGGTAATTCACGAAACACAATTAATGTACATCAATAGACCCTCGGAGGTTTCGAGAAGGGTTGTAGAACGAAAAATTGACCTGATTGAGCCGGTTGAGCCGCCTAAACGGATCAAGGTAAAAAAAATGGAGGTTAAGTAATGGAAATCAGGAAAGCCATAACCTTTAGATTTGGGATCGTCTATTTCTCGATTGCATTGTTCGGACTAGTCATTGTAGCCCGGATTCTCATTATCCAGAACGTGGATACCCAGAAATGGCAAGAGATGGCGAAAGATTTGCGTAATAATACAACTGACATTTGGGCCAAACGTGGAAATATTTGTGCCGACGATGGCAGTATTTTATCAACCTCTGTTCCGTACTACGAAATCAGGCTCGACTTGCAGGCTCCCCGTGTTCAGCAAATTTTTGCAAAGGAGTCGGAGAACCTCGTGATCGAATTCTCGAATTTCTTTGATTTCCAGAAAGATGAATTCAGAAGCCGCCTTCAGTCGGCTTATACTAAAAAGAATCGTTACTTCCTCGTAAACCCCGAGAAGATGGATCATAATAAATTTCAGGAATTTAAGCTCCTGAAAATGGTGTCGAATAATTTATTTGGGTCGGGTATTAAAGTTGAAACTGAAAACAAACGTATTTTACCTCACGGCGATTTGGCCAGCCGTACTATAGGTGTATTAAATAAAGGTGCATTTGGCGGGGTTCATGGTAATGTTGGTTTTACCGGTGTTGAAGGGCTTGCCGAGAGCTATCTTGCAGGTATTAATGGCCTGGCGCTTAAAACAAACATTTCGGGAAGCTGGACTAATATTCCGATTGTTAATCCGAAAGAAGGTAAAGATATAATTACTACACTCAACGTTAATCTTCAGGATTACGCCCAAACAGCGCTGGGCAAACGGATGGAAGAAACTCAGGCTGATTGGGGAACTGCCATTGTTATGGAAGTAAAAACCGGTGCAATAAAGGCTATTGCCAATATGGGCCTGAAAAAAGACGGCACCTATGGCGAAACTTACAACTTTGCTTTTGGTCATGCGGGCTGTAGTGAACCTGGATCAACCTTCAAGCTAATGTCGATGATTGTTGCGATGGAAGAGGGTTACGTTGACACCGCTGATATGTTTGACACCGGGAAAGGATTGTGGGAATATCGTGGGCAGAAGATGAAGGACAGTGATTACGATAAAGGTGGTCACGGGTACATTAGTATGAAGAAGATTTTTGAGCTTTCGTCGAATATTGGCACTGCAAAAATTATCACCAAATTTTACGAAGGGAAAGAAAAGGAGTTTATCGACCGCATTTATAGCTTTGGATTGAATAAGCCGCTTGGCCTCGGATTTCTTGGCGAAGCAGAACCACGAATCAAATATCCGACCGACCCCGATTGGTGGGGACCTTCGTTGGCCTGGATTTGTCATGGTTATGAAATTAAAATTTCGCCAATTCAAACATTGACATTCTATAATGCTGTGGCAAACGGAGGCGTAATGGTAAAGCCCCGATTTATAGAAGAAGTTCGGGAAGATGGTATCCCGGTACGAAAATTTCCTACCGAGATATTAAATCCGTCAATTTGTTCAAAATCAACACTGCATAAGGCTCAGGACATGCTTAAGGGCGTATGTATAAGGGGTACTGGTAAAAGTTTGAAGAACCCGTATTATACCATTGCCGGAAAAACCGGAACGGCGGTAATTGCAAACGAAGATAAGGGCTATACCGTTGGCGGGGCCAAACGTTACCAGGCTTCGTTTTGTGGCTATTTCCCGGCTGATAATCCGTTGTACTCATGTATTGTGGTTATTGTTGGCCCCAAAGGCCAGTCGGTGTATGGCGGTTCGGTTGCCGGGCCTGTTTTTCGGAGTATTGCTGACAAAGTATATGCAGCTTACCTCGAACCTGCAAAAGATTCTATTCCTCCATTTAAAGAGGTGCCGCAAGTGAAATCGGGCTTGAAGGACGATGTAATGATGTTCTCGCGCGAATTGGGCTTTAATACTCAGGTGCAGAATCTGAATTCGGATCATGTGGCCGTTTCAGCCGATTCGGCTACCGTGTTTGTGAGTGGAATTAGCGACACGCCGGGAATAGTGCCTGATGTGGTGGGCATGGGCGCTGCCGATGCAGTTTATTTGCTTGAAAAAGAAGGGCTGAAGGTTGAAAGCAAGGGATTTGGAAGAGTATATCGTCAATCGCCAATTGTTGGCTCGCCTTTCGTAAAGGGCGATGTTGTTTCGCTCGATTTGGGATTTGATGATCTGCAAATCGTAAAACGTGACAGCCTGGCCCGGAATGACAGTGCAATGGTGGCCGCAGTAATGCCTGCACAGCCCGAACCCGAAGCTGACGGGCCTCCTTTAACCAATGTTTTACCTGCCAAAGTAAAGCCTGAAGTTACTTCAGCAAAAAAAACGACTGAAGCCCCAAAATCAGCTGGAAAGGCTAATTCGAATGTCAAACCTAAAGCGACTCAGACCTCGGCTGCAAAAACAAAAGCTAAACCCAGCCCGGAAGCGGTAAAAAAATGGAAGGCTAAAGTTGCGGCTCAGAAGGCAGCTCAGGAAAACAAGAAAAAGGCGGGAGCAAAGAAAGCAAAGGCTCAAACTAAAAAGTAGCGGAGATGAAACAGTTAAGCGAAATATTATCGGGAATTGAGGTTTTTGAATCGACAGGTGACCTGGCGACAATGGTTGGCGGAGTACAGTTTGATTCGAGAATGGTGAAACCCGGCGATTTGTTTGTGGCCGTAAAAGGCACACATGTTGATGGGCACCAGTTTATTGATAAAGCCGTAGAGCAAGGTGCGGTTGCCATTGTTTGTGAAACGATGCCCGACAGTATTCCGGCTGAAATTGTCGTTGTAAGAATAGAGCACACTCAGCTTAATTTTGGAAAAATTGCCTCGGCCTGGTTTAATTTCCCATCAGCAAATCTGAAAGTGGTGGGCGTAACCGGAACAAATGGTAAAACTACCATTGCAACACTTCTGTATAAAACTTTTAGTTTGCTGGGGTATAAAGTCGGATTAATTTCAACCATTAAATATTATGTCGGGAATGAAGAGTTTCCGGCGACACATACTACACCCGACGCATTGCAGATTCAGCAGTTGATGGCAACGATGGTTGATGCCGGTTGTGAATATTGCTTCATGGAGGCCAGTTCTCACGCCATCGACCAGGATCGTATCAGCGGTATTCAGTTCGACGGTGGAATTTTCACAAACCTTACACACGATCATCTTGATTATCACCACACGTTTGCTGAGTATTTGAAAGCGAAAAAGAAATTTTTCGATAATTTACCTGAAACAGCATTTGCGCTAACCAATGCCGACGATAAGAATGGAATGGTTATGCTTCAGAATACCAGTGCGTTAAAACAAACATACTCGTTACGTTCTCTGGCTAATTTTCATTGCAAAATACTTGAAAAGCATTTCGACGGAATGCTGCTCAGTTTCGAAGGAAAAGAAGTGTGGACTCACTTCACTGGCGTATTTAATGCCAGCAACCTTTTGGCCGTCGCCGGAGCCGCGATTCTTCTTGGAGCCGACCGGGTTGAGTTGCTTCGCATTTTAAGCGAGTTACGCCCCGTTTCAGGACGATTTGAAATTATTCGTTCGCCCGAAGGAAAATATGCTGTAGTTGATTACGCCCATACTCCCGACGCCATTCAAAATGTGCTTTCGGGGATTGCTGAGATTCGTACCGGGAACGAACAGGTAATTACCGTAGTTGGCGCCGGTGGCGACCGCGATAAAACCAAACGTCCGAAAATGGCTGCTGAAGCTGTGAAATTGAGTGATAAAGTGATTTTGACTTCAGATAATCCTCGCTCCGAAGAACCGGAGCAAATAATCGCCGATATGGAAGCTGGCATTGAAGTGCATCAAAAACACAAGGTATTATCCATCGTCAACCGGAAGGAGGCAATTAAAACTGCGTGTATGCTTGCCCGATCAGGCGATATTATTCTGGTTGCAGGCAAAGGGCACGAAAACTACCAGGAAATAAAGGGAGTTAAACATCATTTTGATGACAAAGAGGTTATTAACGAGATTTTTGGAACGATTTAAAAAGTAAAGTATGTTTTATCATTTGTATCAGTTTTTTAAAGATTGGGATATTCCGGGCTCCGGGATGTTTCAATACATCTCATTTCGCTCGGGCGCGGCAATCATTGTTTCGCTGCTTATTACCGTGGGTTTTGGGAAAAAACTGATCGGTTTTTTGCAACGCAAACAAATTGGCGAAGAAATTCGCGATTTAGGACTCGAAGGGCAATTGTCAAAAAAGGGAACTCCGACAATGGGAGGAATTATCATTCTTTCGTCCATTGTTATTCCAACTCTTTTGTTTGCCCGGCTCGACAATATTTACATTATTTTGATGCTTGTTACAACGATTTGGCTGGGCCTCATTGGTTTTGCCGACGATTACATTAAAGTGTTTCGAAAAGACAAAGAGGGTTTGGCAGGCAAGTTTAAAATCTTAGGGCAAGTATCACTGGGTGTTATTGTTGCATGTACGCTGTATTTTTCCGACGATGTAGTTGTTCGGCAACGTGTTGTCGATTCAAATGGTTTTTTCGTGAAAGAAATGGTTACCGACAGCATTACCGGGCAAAAGCGCTTGCAGCATGTGACAAAGCCAGTAAAATCGACGCGAACAACGATTCCATTCATTAAAAATCATGAGTTTAGCTATGCGTGGTTTGTTTCGTTTCTTGGCGAAGGTGCCAGGAAATGGGGATGGATGGTTTACGGACTGGTTATCATTTTCATAATCACGGCGGTCTCAAATGCGGCGAACCTAACCGACGGGATCGACGGACTGGCTACGGGAACCTCTGCAATCAGCGGGGCAACCCTGGGAATACTGGCATATGTAAGTGGTAACGTGATCTATGCTGATTATCTGAATATCATGTACATTCCCAACCTGGGCGAGTTAACCATATTTATTTCGGCATTTATTGGCGCAACCGTTGGTTTTTTGTGGTATAATTCCTATCCGGCCCAGGTTTTTATGGGCGATACCGGCAGTTTGGCGCTGGGCGGAATTCTTGCAGTTTTCGCTATTATTATCCGTAAAGAATTTCTAATCCCAATCCTGTGCGGAATTTTTGTGGTTGAAACGCTGTCGGTTATGATACAGGTTTATTATTTTAAATATACAAAGCGAAAATACGGCGAAGGAAAAAGGATTTTCCTGATGAGCCCGATACATCATCATTTTCAGAAGAAAGGTATTCCTGAAGCAAAAATTGTAACCCGTTTTTGGATTGTAGGAATTATTCTGGCCGTATTAACGATTGTGACGTTAAAGATGCGCTAGAAATAAAGCTGGTGCATCGAACGAAGAGAATGGTTTTTTAATTTGAATGGATAAAATGAATCAACGTATTGTCATATTAGGTGCAGCCGAGAGCGGCGTTGGTGCAGCAATTCTTGCGCGGAAGCAGGGATTTGATGTGTTTGTTTCAGATAAAGGAACGATAAAGGATAAATATAAAAATGAGCTACTTTCTCGCGGGTTCGATTTTGAAGAAGGAAATCACTCCGAAGAGAAAATTCTGAATGCTGATTTGGTCATAAAAAGTCCGGGAATTCCGGATAAAGCTCCTCTTATAAAGCAGTTGAAAGCTCAGGGGACACCGGTTATTTCTGAAATAGAATTTGCCGGGCGCTATACCAACGCAAAAAAAATAGGTATTACCGGGAGCAATGGCAAAACAACGACCACTTTGCTTACTTATCACATGTTTAAAAAAGCCGGACTTAATGTTGGGCTAGCCGGAAATGTTGGGCAGAGTATGGCCTGGCAGGTTGCCGAAAATAACTTCGATTACTATGTGATTGAACTAAGCAGTTTTCAGCTGGATGGAATGTACGAGTTTAAGGCCGATATTGCTGTTTTGCTGAATATAACTCCCGATCATTTAGACCGGTACGAGTATAAGATGCAAAACTACATTGATTCGAAGTTTAGAATAGCTCAAAACCAAACGGCCAGCGATTACTTCGTGTGGTGCGCCGACGATCCTGTCCTGAAACAAGAGATGGCTGTTCGGAAACTGGGCGGGCATTGCATTCCGTTTACATTGGGAAACCCTCCGGCAGAAGGCGCCGGAATTATTGACAACAATCTGATTATTAATTGGGAACAAAATATTTTTACTATGTCGATTTTGGATATTGCACTACAGGGTAATCACAACACTTACAATTCAATGGCAGCAGGAATTGCCGGTAAAGCGTCGAATATTCGAAATGAGAATATTCGCGAGAGTATGTCGGACTTTAGTGGCGTTGAGCACCGTCTCGAGCGTTTTTTAAAAGTTCATGGAATCGAGTTTATTAACGATTCGAAGGCAACGAACATTAACTCAACCTGGTATGCGCTCGAAAGCATGACCCAACCAACCGTCCTTATTATTGGGGGAGTTGATAAGGGCAACGATTATTCAACATTGTACGATTTGGTAAAAGCAAAAGTAAAAGCTATTATTTGCTTAGGTGTTGACAATGCCAAAATTATTGACGCATTTAAAACTCTTGGAATCGAAATTGTTGAAACCGGTTCGATGACGGATGCTGTGCGGTCGGCTTATTTCATGGCAAAAAGCGGCGATACCGTTTTGCTTTCTCCGGCTTGTGCCAGTTTCGATTTGTTTGATAATTACGAAGATCGCGGAAATCAATTTAAACAGGCAGTAAGAGATTTATAAAATGGCAGGCAAACTGGCTAAAATATTTAAAGGCGATTTAACGCTTTGGGTTATATTGATCTTCCTTTCGCTGATTTCGCTCGTAATTGTGTACAGCGCAACAGGTAAGCTTGCATATCGCGAAGCGCATGGGAATACCTTATATTACCTATTCCGGCAAATAGTTTTTATACTTGCAGGGTTTGGTATCATGCTTTTTGTTGTGAATGTAATACCAGTTTCGGTTTACTTTAAAATATCGCCAATTCTTATAGCTGTTACTATTTTTACTTTGATTTTAGCCTTCATTCAATACAAAATTACCGGCGGCGATAAAGAAACGTCGCGTTCGCTCACATTGCCATTTTTTTAGTTTCCAGCCAGCCGAACTTGCTAAAATTTCGTTGGTTATGTATGCCTCTCGTTTGCTATCGAAGGCCCAGCGCACCGAAGAAGAGTTGAAAACTGCATTTTATTGGATAACCGGGGTGTCCGGCGTTATTTGTTTCCTGATTTTTTTAAGCAATTTCTCAACAGCGGCGCTTGTTTTCTTCACAGTTATTATCCTGATGCTTATTGCCCGTGTTGCTTTTAAGTATGTGGCTTCACTCGTTGGTATTGGCGTGGTACTTGTTGTCCTGATTTTTTTTACAGCTGATCTTTTCCCCGATAGCGTTGGTCGTGTGCACACGGTAAAAAGTCGTATCGAAACTTTTCTTTCAGGCTCCGAAAAGAAAACAGTTACAGGAACCAAACAGGAAGAATACGCTCGTCTGGCTATTTTCGAAGGAGGCGTGTTTGGCAAAGGTCCCGGCAATGGCGAGGTAAGCAATTACATGGAGGCCGGTTACAACGATTTTATTTATGCTATTTATATTGAAGAATATGGTTTAGTGGGCGGCATTTTTTTTGTTACTGCTTTATATTGTTCTGCTTTTCAGAGGAGTGATTATCGTCAGGCGGTGCGACCGAACGTTCCCTGCCTTTACGGTTGCCGGGCTTATTTTACTGATGACCTTTCAGGCATTTGTAAATATGGCAGTTTCGGTTGGTGCTGTTCCCGTAACCGGACAACCATTACCGTGGGTAAGCATGGGCGGTTCGTCGATGTTGTTTACAGCTGCTGCCTTTGGGGTTATTCTCTCGGTAAGCGCCGATAACCAAAAACGCATGGCCGAAATGGAACAGGCCGGTGAAGTGCCTGTAGGGGCGGCGGATACTGGCGGAGATGCTACTGATGCGGAAGTGTCGAATGGTAGTGATAAAAAAATACAACCTGAAGATCAGCCATTTTAATATGAAAAAATTGAAAGTAATAGTAAGTGGTGGCGGAACCGGCGGACATATTTTTCCGGCAGTTTCTATTGCCAACGAAATCAGGGATCGCATTCCTGGTGCTGATATTCTGTTTGTTGGCGCACTGGGAAAAATGGAGATGGAGCGCGTTCCGGCGGCAGGTTACACAATTGTGGGCTTGCCGGTTGTCGGATTTCCACGGAAACCATCGCTGAAAATGCTTACTTTTTTCTGGAGCTTATTTAAGAGCATGAGAAAGGCCAATAAAATTATCGCCGATTTTAAGCCCGATGTGGCAGTTGGCGTTGGCGGTTTCGCCAGTGGCCCGGTTTTAAAGGCTGCGGTCAGGAAAGGAATCCCTGCGGTGCTTCAGGAACAGAATTCGTATGCCGGGGTAACCAATAAATTATTGGCAGCAAAGGTTCAAAAGATTTGTGTGGCGTATCCGAATATGGAAAAGTATTTTCCGGCTGAAAAAATTGTTTTTACCGGAAATCCAATTCGGAAAAACCTTATTGATAGCGTAGTAGATAAAGAGGAGGCATTGACTTTCTTTAAACTGGAACCCGAAAAGCCGGTAGTGCTTTTGGTTGGCGGGAGCCTTGGTGCCCGCACCCTGAACGAAAGTGTATTAGCGAATCTCGATTTAATCGGGAAGGCTGATTCGCAGGTGATTTGGCAAACCGGAAGTTATTATTTCAAGGAAATGCTGGAGCGGTTGGGTGACAATTGTCCGCCCAATTTACACCCGATGGAGTTTGTGTCGAGGATGGATTTGGCTTATGGCATAGCTGATGTGGGTCATTTCGAGGGCTGGTGCCGGGACCATTTCAGAACTCTGTTTGCTTGGTAAACCTTCGGTTTTGGTACCATCGCCCAATGTTGCAGAAGATCATCAAACGAAAAATGCAATGGCGCTTGTTGATAATCAGGCCGCTTTGTTGATAAAAGATGCCGATTCAAAAGAACAATTATGGTCAGAGACCTTTAAATTGCTGGCCGATAAGCAGCAGTTAAACAGCCTTTCGGAAAACATCAGGACGCTGGCAAAACCAAATGCAGCGAAGGAAATTGTTGATGTAATCCTGGAGGTTGCCGGAAGATCAGAACGCTGCTTCCCGGTTCGGTTAAATGACGAAATGGAGACCGGTGGTTTCTTTGGAATTAAATGATGTTATCCTTTTTTGTTTGAGAGTATGGATAAACGAATGAGATTGATTTTTAAAGATTTATATACATAGAATGTTGAATTTTACCGATATAAAGCAGGTATATTTCCTCGGTGCAGGTGGAATTGGGATGAGCGCTCTGGCACGGTATTTTGCGAGCCAGGGCATTGCTGTTTCCGGATACGACCGAACAGCAACCGATTTAACGGCAACCCTCGAAAACGAAGGAATCGCAATTCATTATACTGACGATCCGACTCTTTTGCCTGCCAACCTGGATGTTGCCGATTCGTTGATTGTATATACCCCGGCGGTTCCATCCACTCATCAGGAATTAAGCACACTGATTAGTCGTGGATTCGAGCTTCATAAACGAGCCGAGGTATTGGGCATTATTTGCAACAGCCGGAAAACAATCGCAGTAGCCGGAACACATGGTAAAACATCGGTTTCGACAATTACCGCCCATATCCTGAAAAATTCGCGTAAGGGATGTGCCGCTTTTTTGGGAGGAATCTCGAAAAATTATCAGACCAATCTGTTGCTCGACAATACTGGCAGCGAATGGATTGTTGCTGAAGCCGACGAGTTCGACCGCTCTTTTTTACACCTGAAGCCGGAACTGGCTGTAATTACTTCAATGGATGCCGATCATCTTGATATTTACGGCTCGCATGAAAAAGTAATTGAAAGCTTCCGCTTGTTTGCCGGTAATATCAGGAATGGCGGAACCTTGCTTTATAAAAAAGGGCTATTGTTCGGGCACGAACCTTCTGATCGTTATAACCAGTTTTCGTACTCGATTACTGAAGATGCCGATTATTGCGCATTGAATATTGAGTTGAAAGATGGCTTTTATCAGTTTGATCTGAAAACACCCGACTTAGTAATTGAAAAACTGGTTTTGAATTACCCTGGGCTGGTTTATGTCGAAAACTCGGTTGCAGCAGCTACTCTCGCCTTACTTGCAGGTGCCACTCCTGGTGATGTACGAAAGGCCCTGGCGTCGTATGCCGGCGTGAAACGTAGGTTTGACATCCATCTGAAAAACGAAAATTTTGTGCTGATTGATGATTATGCGCATCATCCGGCAGAATTGAAGGCTACAATCCTGTCGGTTCGGGATTTTTACCGAGGCAAAAGGCTGACGGGTATATTTCAGCCGCATCTGTTCAGCCGGACCAACGACTTTTACAACGATTTTGCCGAAAGCCTTGATTTACTCGACGAAGTTATTTTACTTGATATTTACCCGGCCCGGGAATTACCCATCGAAGGAGTGACATCGGAGTTGATATTTAAACAGATGCAAAATCAGAATAAACGAATGTGCTCAAAATCGGCTTTGAAAGACTTGGTTGCCACGTTTAAACCGGGTGTTGTGATTATGATGGGCGCGGGAGATATCGATACTTTGGTGGAGCCGGTGAAAGAACAATTGCTGAACTATGAAGGTTGTTAAAAAGATATTGATTGTTTTAGGTTGGCTTATTCTTGTTGGAAGCATTGGGTTTACCATGTACTATGCCTGGATGCAGCGCGAATCTGTTCGTTGCCAGGAGATTGTGATTAATATAAATCCCAATTCACCCAAATTTTTAGATGAGGCCGAAATTACAGCCATGCTCGGGAAAACAGGAGAAATGATTATTGGCAACAGGCTTTCAGCCATCAATATTAATAAGCTCGAAACAAAACTGAGCGCTTCATCTACTTTGGCTAATGTTCAGATTATCAAGAAAACCGAGTCTAAAGGTTTATCGTTCCGGGGAAAAATAGTGGTAAGCCTCGACGAACGCACTCCAATAATTCGGATAAAAGATTCTGGAACTGATTATTACATGGATATGGAAGGGAATAAAATACCAATATCCGCCAAATATATTGAACGTATAATGATTGCCACCGGTACTATTCCCGATTTAGAGACTCAGAATGGCTTGCTCAAAATGGCCAGTTTTGTGGATAAAGATGATTTTTGGAAAGCCCAGGTGGAGCAGGTTTTTATTCAGAAAAATGGCGAATTATTACTGTTGCCGCAGGTAGGCGATTATATAATCGAATTTGGGAAGCCCGAAGATTGGGTGACCAAATTTAGAAATTTAAGAGCTGTTTACCAGCAAGGGTTTAAAAATATGGGCTGGAACAAGTATAGTATTATTAGTGTGAAATATAGGAACCAGGTTGTTTGTACAAAAAAATAGGTTATGGACAAGAACGAAAAAATTTTTGCGACTGTCGATATAGGCTCATCCAAAATATTGGTGCTAGTTGGGAAGAAAAATGAAGATGGTAAAATTCAGGTAATTGGCATTGGGCACAGCGCATCGCGTGGCATAAAACGTGGAGTTGTACTTAACGTTGAAGAAGCTTTTGCAGCTATTAATGAAGCGATTGGAATTGCCGAAAAAGACTGCAAATGTTATATCGAAAATGTTTATGTCAATATATCAGGCCAGCAATTAACCACGCTCGAATCAATTCAGCGAAAAACATTTAGCCGGGGTCATTGTATGACCGAGAACGATGTTGACCAATTGTTGCAAATGGCTAAACAGATAGGTCTCGAAGAAGGCATGACCATTTACCACGTCAATCCTGAATTCTATTCGGTTGATGACGAATCAGGCATATCAAGTCCGGTTGGTTACATTGGCGAGAAAATAGAAGCAAAATTTAAAGTTCATGTCGCTCCTGAATCATACCTCCGCAATATCGGGATGTGTTTTAATCGTGGATCAATCGTGGTCGATAAAGCCATACTTGATCCAATCGCTTCTTCGGATGTTGTTTTGACCGACGAAGAAAAGGAAACTGGTGTTGCACTGATTGACATAGGTGGCGGTACCACTAAGATTTCTATTTTTCACGAGGGCGTTTTGTGTCATACAACGATGGTTCCCTTCGGTGGTAATGTCATAACATCAGACATTAAAGAGGGATGCGCCATCACATTGCGCCAGGCCGAGTCGCTAAAAATTCAGTTTGGGCAGGCGTTAGCCGATTTTGCTCCTGAAGAAAAAGTAGTTACCATTCCAAGCAATGGCTGGGAACCCAAACAAATATCGTTTAAAAGCCTGGCTCACATTATTCAGGCCCGCATGGAAGATATCGTTGCTTATTTCTTTTATGCCATCCGGAAATCCGGATATGCCGAGAAACTAGGTTCAGGCATTGTCATTACAGGAGGTACTTCGCTATTGCCTAATTTAGGACAATTAATTAAATTTCACACCGGTTACGACGTCCGTGTGGGGAAACCGAACTTAAATTCATTCGTTCCCAATAAAAATATATACGATCCCAGGTATTCGACAGCCTTAGGCTTGCTAAAACTTGCTTCGGAAGACGAACCGGAAGGAAAGAAAAGGAAGCGGAAAATTAAAGTCAGGCTTGATGAGCCGGGTTTGTTTACCAGGATGCAAATGAAAATTAAACAAGGTGTAATTGAATTTTTTGAGGAGACGAACGAAGATACGGAAATGACTTAAATACAAACATAATGAAGTCTGCCTTATGATCGAGGAAATATTTGCTTTCGGACTTGAGCGCGAGAAATCTTCCATTATCAAAGTTATTGGTGTGGGGGGCGGAGGATGTAATGCCGTAAAAAACATGTATGAAGAAGGCATTCAAGGTGTAAATTTCATGATTTGCAACACCGATTCCCAGGCTATGGAAAGCAATCCTGTGCCAATAAAAATACAGCTTGGAGTTACACTTACTCAAGGCCGCGGGGCAGGTAATCTTCCCTCGCAAGGCGAACAGGCTGCTATTGAAAACCTGGATAGTGTTCGCAAAATTCTTGAAGGCACTACAAAAATGGTATTTATTACTGCCGGAATGGGCGGTGGAACCGGAACCGGGGCTGCTCCGGTTATTGCCCGTCTGGCCCGCGAGTTAGATATTCTTACTATTGCAGTAGTTACGATCCCGTCAAAATCGGAAGGTAAACGTCGTTATAGTCAGGCTCTTGAAGGAGTTGATAAGCTAAAACAATATGTTGACAGCATGTTGGTGGTAAGTAACGAAAAGCTGCATAAAATCTATGGAAACCTCCCGGCTTCGCACGCCTTTAAAAAAGCTGATAATATTATTACTACTGCAGTAAAAGGTGTTGCCGAAATTATTACACTTCACGGAAATATTAATATCGATTTTGCCGACGTATATACGGTAATGGCTGGCAGCGGAGTCTTTCTGATGGGAACCGGTTTGGCCGATGGCCCCAACCGGGCAATGAATGCTGTCAGGCTTGCCCTCGAATCGCCGTTGCTCGATAGCAGCAGCATACGCGGCACCCAAAATATTTTGCTGAATATTATATCGGGCAACGACGAGGTAACCATGAGCGAAATTGGTGAGATTATCGATTATTTGCAGGAGGAAGCTGGCCAGGATGCCACAATCATTTGGGGAAATGGAAACGATCCTAAACTCGACAAACAGGTAAGTGTCACCATTATTGCAACAGGGTTTGATGTTAACCCCAACCGAATTTTTCAACCTGTTGAACTGATCGAATTAGAGGCCGAAGACGATAGCGGTTTTGAAATAGCTATTGATGAAGACATCCCAGGCAGAACAGACGAACCTATTCATTCCGAAATCGAAAAGCCGCTGAGCTCAAAGCATAAGGGAGATGATTCCGGCTCTGCCTCAAAAAACGAAAATAGTTCGCCATCCGTGTCAAAGCGAACAAAATCTCAGGGTAAAAACTCCGAAAGCTGGATAGCCCGGAAGTTAAACCGTTTTTTTGATGATAAAAAAGGAAGCGAGTCGTCGATTCCTGAAGAAGATATGAAAGAGTAAAAATTATAAACGAGAAAATAGACTATTATGTCAAACGAGATCATCAATTTTGATTTAACTGTGAATTCAGGTTCAATCATTAAAGTAATTGGAGTTGGAGGCGGCGGTGGTAATGCAGTAAATCACATGTACCATCAAGGTATCCGCGATGTCGATTTTATGGTGTGTAATACCGATGCGCAGGCGCTGATAAACAGCCCGGTTCCGTATAAAGTTCAGCTTGGCTCTTCATTAACCGAAGGGCGAGGTGCCGGTAACAAGCCCGAAACCGGTCGTCAGGCAGCGATTGAAAACATTGAGGATGTAAAGAAAATACTTCGGGAAAACACGAAGATGGTTTTTATTACTGCCGGAATGGGCGGTGGAACCGGTACAGGCGGAGCCCCGGTAATTGCACAAGCTGCCAAAGAATTGGGGATTCTTACAGTTGGTATTGTAACCATTCCATTTCGTAACGAAGGGCGCAGGCGTATAAAACAAGCAGTTGAAGGTATTTCGGCAATGCAGGAACATGTCGATTCGCTATTGGTAATTAACAACGAGCGCATTCGCGAGATGTACGGCGATTCGAGAATTTCGGACGCTTTTGCCAAAGCCGACAACATTCTTACTACCGCAGCGAAAGGAATAGCCGAAATTATTACAGTCCACGGATATATAAATGTTGACTTTGCCGATGTTGAAACCGTGATGAGAAACAGTGGTGTTGCTTTAATGGGAACCGGTATTGCCTCAGGAGCAAACCGGGCAGTTACAGCTGTCGAAGAAGCGCTTAATTCGCCGTTGCTCAATAACAACGATATTCTGGGCGCACGAAATATCTTGTTAAATATTACTTCAGGAGTAGAAGAAATTACAATGGACGAAATTGGAGATATAACTGATTTTGTGCAGGATAAAGCAGGGAATTCGGCCGATTTAATTTGGGGAAATGGCATCGATGAATCGTTAGGCGACCAGATATCCGTCACGATTATTGCCACCGGGTTTAGTACAAGCAGCATTCCTGAAATGGTAATGAATCAGAACCAGGAAAAAACATACCATACATTACAGGATGATGACTCGGATCTGATATCGAACACCAAATCCGAAGTGAAAACAAACATGGAAAGCGAACTTTACGGGAATAAAGGCGCTAAACAAAAAACATTTGAATTTGAGATCAATACGGGAGTCACCGACGATTTTGAAGAATTGTATGGCGCCAATCCGAAAAAGGCCGCTTTTGACCCAACTGCTGAACAGGTAGATTTTACCCAAACTTCCGACGAAACAGTGGATGAACTTGAGAACATTCCGGCTTATCGTCGGAAAAGCTCAAAACTTTTTAGCTTTAAAAAAAAAGTAGATGAGAAATTTTCTCGCTTTTCTGTTTCGTCAGATGAAAATAATAATGTAGTTTTGCGGGACAATAATTCGTATTTACACGACAACGTAGATTAATTTTTGTGATGAACCTATTCGACAAAATTAGCGAGGATATTAAGGAAGCGATGAAAGCTCGTGAAAAAGAGAGACTTGAGGCTTTGCGCGGAATTAAAAAAGCATTTCTCGAAGCAAAATCTGCAATTGGAATAAAAAATGAGCTATCAGATGTTGATTATTTAAAAATTATCTCTAAATTAGCAAAGCAAGGAAATGATGCTGCTGAGATATATAAAGAGCAGGGGCGCAATGACTTGTACGAGCAGGAAATGTTTCAGGTTAAAGTTTTCGAGGCATATCTTCCTGCAAAAATGTCGGATACCGAGTTAACTGAGAAAGTAAAAGAAATTATTGGCGAGGTTGGCGCTACCGGTATGAAAGACATGGGTAAAGTAATGGGAATCGCTTCAAAGAAGCTGGCTGGCTTGGCTGAAGGGAAAGATATCTCAGATAAAGTGAAAGCTTTGTTAAGCTAAAGATAGAATGTCGGGACTTGAAATCTCAAGTTTTGTGCATTTGGGGTGGAAAAAAGGAAAGCGGGCAGAGGCCCGCTTTCTGTTTATATATACATTAGGTTATTTGAAAAAACGGTAAGAAATAATAGCTCAATTCATATTGATAAAAATCCCGAATTATAGCTTCGCAGTTTGAGATCTTTTAGTTGAATGGAGTATGTAATTTGTTGTTATTCAATGTATATCCTATTGTTGATGCATTCGCATATTAACGCTGCCTTAACAACCTATTCCGTTTATTTTTGTTAATTTTGTTTATCAGCAAAGCAGTTGAAAACTTAGCAAATAATAGCCTTTATGGAATTAAAACTTTCTTTAAATAAAGTTTCACAGCTTTTTAAAGAGCGCGCCAATCCATTTTTGCGCGAAAACAAAAAAATAATCATCCAGTTTGTTTTTACGCTTTTCTTTTTCGCGATTGGCATTTGGTTTATTCTGCACGAAAAGTCGGAATTGGTTCAGGTTAAAGATGTGTTGCGGTCGGCAAAATGGGAGTGGGTTCTGGCAGGTGTCTTTATAACAGTTTGTTACATTGTGCTACAGGGGCTAATGTATGTTTTTGCCTTTGCTGCAACGCGCCATAAAGTCTCACTCATCGATTCAACCATCCTGTTTATAAAACGTAACTTAATCAGCATCTTTCTTCCGGCTGGAGGCGTTTCATCGCTTGCATTCTTTACCGGAGCCATCGAAAAGAAGGGAATTAAGAATTCGCAGATTCATTTTGCCTCTTCAATTTATGGTTTTATTGGCATTCTGTCGGTTGTAATCGTTGCTATTCCCGCTTTTTTATATGCTATTGTCGAAGGTACCGTTGGCTCGGGCGAATGGTTTGCATTGGCTGCAATTATTTTACTGAAAATTGTGCTGTTTTTTTGTTACCGTTCCATTATCAGGAAGGGCATTTTATACCAGGTTTTGCTTAAAGCAATACCTTCTACTGAAGTATTTATGAACGATTTACAAAACAACCGGATTGATAAAAAGGCTTTTGTTTATACCGTTTTGACTTCGGTTATTATCGAGTTTATAGGTATTGCTCATTTGTATGTGGCTATGATGGCTTTGGGCTTTGCTCCGTCGTTACTGGCAGCCGTTATGGGCTATATTATTTCTGTTATTTTCCTGATCGTTTCGCCATTCCTGCGTGGGCTGGGTGCTATCGAGGTTTCGATGACTTACGTTTTATTACGATTTGGTTTCCAGAATGTTGATGCGATAGCAATTACGTTTTTGTATCGGTTTTTCGAATTTTGGCTGCCTCTGGTTGCCGGTATATTTGCTTTCTTGTCGAAAGTAAATAAGCTACTGATGCGCATTCTTCCGGCACTTTTTTTGTTGACCCTTGGAATCATCAATATTATTTCGGTTTTAACTCCGGCCATCAAGGAACGTGTGAACGAATTGAAAGATTTTCTTCCTGCTGAGGCCATACACACGTCTAATTACCTGGTACTTATGGCCGGATTACTCTCGCTGGTTACTGCTGCTTTTTTGCTGAAGGGTTTACGGACAGCCTGGTGGTTTGCTATCATACTGAGTACAGTTTCGTTGGTTGGCCACATTACAAAAGCTATTGATTTTGAGGAAGCTACGCTCGCACTCCTGGTTGTAGTTATGCTGATTGGAACGCGAAAAGAGTATTACATTAAAACCAATCCGAAAATGCGGAATGTGGGGCTTCAAACGTCTATTCTTACTGCATTTGCGACATTAATTTACGGCATTGTTGGTTTTTATTTTCTGGATAAAAGGCATTTTAATATCGATTTTAATATCTGGCAATCTATTGGTTACACGATTCAGAATTATTTCCTGGTAAGCAGCGAATCGCTTATCCCGGCTAGTAAATTTGCCTCAAAATTTTTGCTTTCAATAAATATAAGCGGCTTCTTTTCCATTGCTTTTTTGATTTACACGTTTGTGCGCACCTATGTTCCGAACGACAATATTTCGGACGAAGAGCGGGAATTGGCCGAAATCCTGATTAAAACGCATGGATGTTCAGCTCTTGATCATTTCAAGATTGCTGACGACAAAATAATTTACGTTTCCGGGAGCCGAAAGGCGTTTGTAGCTTACCGAATATCAGGAAATTTTGCGGTTGTTCTCGAGAATCCGGTGGCCGAAAATCTTCAGGAAATGAAAACCTGCATCTCCGAATTCGATCAGTACTGTTACGAAAGTGGGATGAAAAGCATTTATTACCGGGTGCCTGAAGAAAGCCTGGAGATATACAGACAACTAAAGCGCAAAAGCCTTTTCCTGGGTCAGGAAGGGGTTGTCGATCTGGAAACATTTAAGCTGGAAGGAGGAGCTCGGAAGCCCATGCGAAATGCTATTAATAAAGTGATTGACAGAGGATTTAAGGCAACAATTCACGCGGCTCCGGTGAAAGACGGTATTCTCCAGAAAATAAAATCGGTTAGCGATGAATGGTTGGATGATATGGATCGTTCGGAAATTATTTTTTCGCAGGGAATGTTCGATTGGGTGGAATTGAAACAGCAAACAATAATTACCGTCGAAAATGCTGAAGAAAAAATTGTCGCTTTCCTGAATATTATTCCTGATTATGCTCCCAATGAGGCGACATACGATTTGATCAGGAAAACTGCCGATGCGCCCAATGGTGTGATGGACTTTATTTTAATCGAGTTGTTTAAACATCTGAAAGATAAAGGTGTAAGATATGTAAATTTGGGATTTGCCCCGATGAGTGGCTTGGATGATCCGCATACATTCCCTGAAAAGTCGATGAAGTTTGCGTACGAAAAGATTCGTTCGTTTTCGCACTACAAAGGATTGCGCGATTATAAGCAAAAGTTCGACCCTCAATGGTACAACAAATACCTGATCTATCAGCATGATTATGACTTACTTTCGGTTCCGACAGCTTTAGCCAAAGTTATTAAGCCATAAAGATGAAATTCAGTTTCCTGATCATATTTTCTCTTTTCCTGGGAATATCGGAATCTATAGCGCTAACGGTTGATACACTTTTTTGGGGTAACGTTGGTAAAGTTGTTTTGTATCATCCTGAAAAAGAGCCTGACGCATTTGTTATTTTTGTCTCGGGCGATGGTGGTTGGGATAAAATTGCAGCCAACATAACTGCAAAAATTACAGCACAGGGCGCTATGGTTGCCGGGATCAATATCGTTTCGTACTTGAAGCGGATTAAGTCCTTAAAATCAAAGTGTTGCTATCCGGCTTCTGATTTGGAGGAGATAAGTCTTTCTATCCAAAAGAAATACAAATTCAGTAAATACATGAAGCCGGTTTTGGTTGGTTATTCGTCGGGCGCAACTTTGGTTTATGGTGCATTGGCCCAGGCTCCGGCCAGTACATTTAAAGGAGTGATTTCATTGGGTTTTTGTCCGGATATAGATATTGACCGACCGTTTTGTCGAGGTAGTGGCTTGAGTTGCCGGGCTATTAAAACGGGTTTTTCGTATATGCTCGAACCATGCACCAGTCTGACGGCTCCATTTATTGCGTTGAATGGCTCGAACGACCAGGTTTGCAACTTTTTCGAAATAAAAAAGTACGTTGATAAAATTCCGAACGCCGAGATTATAGGTTTGCCTAATGTTGGTCATGGCTTTGCGGTAACCCGAAACTGGCTGCCTCAGTTTGCTTCAGCCTATAAAAAGATACTGGACGAACCTGGATACCAGGAAAAAAAGTCGGCAGAAAATATTTTGTTACACATGCTAGCCGACTCGTTGTATAAGAGCGATTTACCCTTGTCTGTTATTCCTTCGGCTGAAAAAACAGATTTACCTTTGGCGTTTTTTATTTCGGGCGATGGTGGTTGGACCAGCTTCGACCAGGCAGTTTGCGATAAATTGGCCGAAAAAGGAATGTCGGTTGTGGGGCTCGATGCTCAAAAGTATTTCTGGAATACAAGAATCCCGAAAGCAGTAGCTATTGAGCTTGCCCCTGCAATAGTTCATTACCTGAAACTTTGGAACCGGAATTCGTTTATTCTGGTTGGTTATTCGTTTGGAGCGTGCGTGGTTCCTTTTATTGCCGCTAACTTTAACGACCAGGAGAAAGAACTTTTGAAGGGCATTTATTGCTTATCGCCCGATGTAACCGGCGATTTCGAAATTCATCTTTCGGATATGCTTCACTTAAAAACAACCGACAGATACGATGTTACTAAAGAACTGAAGCAAATTCAAGGTTTGAACCCGGTTTGTATTTTTGGAAGAGATGAGGATGGGGCGGTACAAAAGTCATTTAAAGATGAAGGAATCAGGGTTGAGTTATTGCCTGGGACGCATCATTACAATAGCGATTTTAATGCTGTTGGTGAGATCATTCGAAAAGATTTTGTAAGTGACCCGAGAAAGTAAGCGGATTAGCTGTTTGTGAGTTAATTAAAATCTTAACTTTCGGATAAGTTTGTAAATTACCGATTTATGAGACGAGTTTTAAGAATGTTCATTTTAATTGTAGTGCTGGTTTTATCGGCAACAATTTGGTGGCGCTACTATTTCGTTTTTGGCGAAGGTGTTAAAGCCGGAAATCTGAATTTCTTCGTAAAAAAGGGATTTGTTTTCAAAACATATGAAGGCCGCCTCATTCAGGATGGTTTTAAATCGACAACACCAGGAGCGCTGCAAAGCAACGAGTTTGAATTTAGTGTGACCAACGACAGTGTGGCTGCGGTGCTGGAACGTTGCAGTGGAAAGATTGTTGAACTTCGGTATAAAGAATACCTGGCTCCGTTGCCTTGGCGTGGGATGAGTAAATATGTTGTTACAGAGGTACTTCGGAAAGAAGAGAATCCGCCGGGGAATCCGCTTCCTGTTCAGTAATCAAATCATTTTCGTTTTGCTGCGTGTCTGAAATTCTTGTCAATTTCCACAGCTTCCAGTACTAATTTGGTAATTGCCTGTTCGTCAATTTCTTCAGGAGAATGAAAGATGCGGTAAAAAACTTGCTTGTTGGTTCCGCGATGGAGGTAGTTTTCGGAATCGGGTAGCAAATGCCCGTAGCAAAAGCCGAAAAATACGCCGCTACGGAAACCACCCCAGGGAACTGAACCGGGCCAGATAAGGCAAATACGTCGATTCCCATAGTAATACGGAACATTGTACGATAGCTTTTCTTTGCACCAGGGCATTGTTTCCAGTACAATCTGGCGAAGAACGTCAACAATAATCCGCTCGTCGGCGGGAATATAATCCCAGAACTCGACGAATGACTGAAACTTTAGTCCTTTTTGAAAATCCATGAATTAATTTTTTCAATGGTAATGTGGTCAAAAATGGTTGGTGATTTTTAGGAAAATAATTAGTAAACTGTACGCTGTTAATCGGAAGAGGAAGCAGGCTCTGGTGGAGATCAACCTGCCAGCAATACGATTAACGCATAAACAGTAATACAAGGGTAGTCTTACAGGCTGCCCTTTTTCTGTTATTACTGGTATGCCCGATGGCTAAAGAAAACTCATTTTGCGTTAGCAAAATAAATGTACCATTTGATGAAGTTTATTCGGTGTTTTACCGTCAACCCACGATGGACATCCAGGTGGTTTTTCAGGTGACTGAAGTATCCTTCTATCCCGTTTGTAGTTCTGGGAATATCGGGGTTTGACAGGTAATGGAACATGTTGGGCAAAGCCCGTTTGATGGTTATATATGAGCGGCGAAGCAGTTTATGGGTGTACCAATACCTTCCGGTTTCGGTGTTGTATGTTTTTTCATTCAAATATTCTTTGTGTGATTCATACCATTGGAAAAACTCTCTTGTCCAGTAAATCCGGTCATTTTCTGTTTTAATTCGAAGGATTAGCAGCACCAGTTTACGTAGTTCCTGTCCTGCCTGATGTTTGGGATACTGAGTTAGCCACAAAAGGCACATGCGCTGGATATGAACCAGGCAGCGTTGCACAATAGCATCTGGAACCGATTTCTTTATGGCTTTTAAAATACTTTTATGACCGTCGGTGGTAATACTCTCGATCTGGATACCAAGCTTGAGTAAGTTGGCCAGATCTTCTTTGATCTCCTCGTAATGTTCCCCATCAGTGAAGCGAAGAAGCTGGGTATAACCATCAAAGTCATCCTGGTAACAAACCAAACAAAAATGGGCAAAATAGGTGGCATCGATCCGTAAATGGACACGCTCTCTTTTGATTATTTTCACCAAAGGGTCTTGATTCAAAAAATGGTAAAAGGTTCGTTGAAGTGTGGCCTTAGATAGCCCACTTTCCCTGCTCAAAATTTGATACGTCTGACGTTCAATTATCCACTTCCGGAACCATACAAACCTATTCTGAATACGCTGCCCTGGTCGGTTCTCTGTCAAAAAAATACCGCATCTGTTGCACTTGAACCGCTGTTTCCCGTTTCGTTTTCCCCATCGAATAACATCGGTAAAACCGCAAGCCCAGCAACGTTTTTTTTGATTTTTTCATAAACATAAAAAGTTTGATGGAACCAAGTTCATCAAACTTTCTGTATTATCAATATTGACAAGCCTTTCAAAGCTTTTTACCAACCATTTTTGACTAATATGCCTTTTCAATAAAAAATGGCGCAACAAAAAAATGCTGCACCATTTGCATTGTCATTATAGCATAAATCTAGAAAATGTATCGTATTGAAAGCGCACCGCCATCGCCGTAAAATCCTGAAGAGCCAGTCAGGTTAATTACCGGTTTCCAGTCGATTCCAATATTGAATGGAATGTCTCTGAAATTATATTCCAGTCCAAGAATTCCGTCGGCCCCAATTACGGTATAGTTGTTTTTGTTGTTGTAGTCACGATAATAATCACCGTCCCAAAACCCAATATGGGCGCCAAAGCCGTAATACCAGTTTAGCCGGTCGGTATCGAATGCCTGTTTGTGAATTTCGTATAATCCGGTAACACTCAATCCATGCCAGCGCGAATCAACAATTCCCTCTACCGAATTACTGCTGTTTAACGATTGCTTTATCGAAACTCCGGTTCCCCAGCCACCACGCAAACCTATGGCTGTGGTGTAATTTTGTGCATCGGCTTTCATGTTCCAGAGGCAAACGACTATCAGAAGAATGAATAACTTTTTCATGGTCATTGAATTTATAGCTAGTTTTCTTGTTTAAACATGAATAGAACTGTAAAGTTCATGGGTTTATTATGAACTGAGATCAAAAAACGCAGTTAATCCTGCAAAATAAAGCCTACTTTAGGTATATTCTCGATAGTAATCGACGGATCGGAACTGAAATATTTTCTCAGTTTTGAAATAAAGACATCGAGGCTTCTTCCGGCGAAATAATCGTTTTCGCCCCAGATTGCAACTAAAATCTGTTCGCGCCTGATAACATTATTTTTATTTAGGCACAGAAATTTGAGTATCGAGCTTTCGCGCTCGGTCAATCGGCGCTTTTGTCCATCAATTTCGAGCAATTGATTCGAATAATCAAAGGTAAATTGCCCGATCTGAAAGGTATTTTCGTTTATGGTTTTGGGAGGATGGCTACGGTTTAGAATGGCCTGAATTTTATAATATAATTCGTCTTCGTCGAAAGGTTTGGTGATGTAATCGTCAACTCCAATCTCGTAACCCTTCATTTTATCTTCTTTTAGTGAACGGGCAGTAAGGAAAATGATGGGCGTCTGCGGGTTAAGAACTTTCATTTTTTTTGCCAGAGTAAAGCCATCCATTTTGGGTAGCATTACATCGAGAATGCAGAAGTCGAAATGGCCATTCTGGAACCCGGTAAATGCGGTTTGCCCGTCGCGGTACAGCTTTACTGCGAAGCCTTTATCTTCCAGAAATTCAACGAGTAAGAAGCCCAGGTTTAAGTCATCTTCAACGAGTAAGATGTTTACGATCCGGCTCATAGTTTATGTTTTTCAATGTTCGTTACTTTTATAAATCGGGAAAATCAAGGTAAACGTGCTTCCTTTACGAGGTTCGCTTTGAACTGAAATTATTCCGGCGTGAGCATTTACAACTGTTTTAACGTAATACAGCCCAATCCCAAATCCCTTGGTGGCGTGCAGGTTTCCTGTCGAAATCCGATAGTATTTCTCAAAAATCCGCTTGTATTCTTTCGCCGGAATTCCAATTCCGTTGTCGGCAACAGTTATGTATAATTTATTTCCCGAGTTGTATGTTGAAACAGTAATTTCAGGTTTTTCGGTGGAGTATTTTATACTATTGTTGAAAAGGTTAACAAATACATCGTTTATGTGCGAAGCATCGGCAAATATAATTGACCTGGATGCCTGATAATTACAATTGATTATGCCTTCGCTTTGGTTGAGCTGAAAGGAAACCGCCAGAATTGCGTCATCGATAATTTGTTGAATATCAATAGCTTTTTTCTTATAGTCGAACCCACTATTTTCTACTGCTGCCAGTTGAAGCAGACGGTCAACCTGTCGCTGTAATTTCCTGTTTTCCTCTTTAATTGCGGTAGCCAGGTTTATGGTATTTTGGTCTCCGGTTTTTTGGTTTCGGGTAATGATCATATTTCCGGCCAGCGAAATGGATGAGATCGGAGTCATAAATTCGTGGGTTAAGTTGCCAATCATTTCTTTCACCTGCTGCGCAAAAAGTCGTTCGCGGCGGTAATAAGCCAGGATAAGGAATACGGCTGCTATCGTGAAAAGAATGAGTACAACTGAGGTGATAAACATAATGGCAAGGCGCCTGACGATGAATTTTTCCTGACCCGGGAAATGAATGGCCAGGTCGATGCTTGCATTTGGATCGGGTGACGCAAACGACTGGTGAAATAGCTCTCCGTTTTTGACTTTGGACGCTGGTTCAAGCGATAACGTATCTTCTCCATTAATAAGCAGAAAACGAAAGTCGAGGTTAATGTGGTAAAATTCAAGCTCTTTCTGAACTGTAGAGTCAAGCTTTGAAATGATATTTTGAGTGAAAACTTCCTGTGAATTAATTAAGCTGTCTTTTTCGATGCTGTTTTGCATAGCTGTATTTAGCGCTTCATCTTTTGCCATTTTAAGAACCGTTTGTTGCAAAGCCATATTAACACCTTTTTTGAAAATAGCTTCCTGCATTTTTATCGATTCCAGCAGCCAGTCAATTTGAATAACAAGTAAACCGAGCATTGATGCAACAGCCAGAAATGACAAGATTAAACGTTGATTTTTTTTATTAAACTGAATCTTTGTGAGTTTCATCCTGCTGATTAGTAGATAATTGTTTCTGTCGTTTTGTTGTTTTTACGCTGTCTGTTTTTATTAGCTAAAGTAAAGATATTCAATAAAAATCATTTTCGCGACGACATTAACAAGGCATTAACATGTTGGTAACGCTCGTTAGATTTTTTGGGCGCTACTTTTGAATCGTAGTTAAACGAAACAACGAAAGGAAAACAAAACAATGAAAACAGTTTTAATAATTTTGGCATTATCGCTATCCGTTTCGCTAACTAGTTCAGCGTCAAACACAGCGACAGTTGCGAAAATGCAAACCGAGAACCCGGTAATATCGAAAGCCGCTGAAAGTTCTTCGTTGACCAACAACAAAGCAACGAAAGCTCATCATAAAGCTCATAAGAAAACATCAGGAAAGAAAGCAAAAAAATAATAAAGAAGAAGATTTAGAATTACGATTATAAAAATTAACATTCTGTATTTCAATAGATAATGAAATTGGGACACAGAGAAAAAATTAACAATTAAAATTTATTATCATGAAAAAGTTAGCATTAATTTCGGTTTGTGTTTTAGGGTTGGCAGTTGCTGGTAGTGCAATGACTCAAACTCCGGCAAAAAAAGAAGCTCCAAAGAAAGAAGCTGCTGCTCCGGCAAAAAAAGAAGTAAAGAAAGATGCAACTGCTAAAAAGGAAGCTGCTGCTCCAGTAAAAAAAGCTGATGCAAAGAAAGAAAAGAAATAAGCTTTTCTGGAAAAGTTAAAGAGATGATGCTCCCAAATTTTGGGGGCATTTTTTATTTCGACACTTAATCTGCTTTTGATTGGACTTTTTGATTTGGTTTTCAACGAAAGTTATCAGTATTTTGCATTAGAAAAATCATTTCAATCATGCAGGTTTCCAAATCGTTTAGGTTGCACATTGGTATTTTCGGGTGTCGAAATGCCGGAAAATCTTCCATACTCAATGTGTTGACCAGCCAGGAAGTATCTATTGTTTCTGAAATTGCCGGTACAACTACCGATCCGGTTGAAAAGCCAATGGAATTGCTGCCACTTGGCCCGGTTCTTTTTATCGATACCGCCGGAATTGACGATTCGGGAGCGCTTGGCGAAAAGCGAATCAGGAAAACCATGCAGGTTTTTGACCGAACGGATTTAGGTTTGATTGTAACGACATTAGCTGATTGGGGCGATTTTGAGGAACTGATATTGAAAGAGCTGAAAGGCCGGGGAATTCCGGTTATTGTTGTTTTAAATAAGGCGGATCTTGGTTCGTCGAACGAGGCGCTAAAGCAAAAAATTACTGCTGAAAATATCTCATTTGTAGAAACTTCGGCCTTGACAGGAGCCGGTATTCAGGATTTACGGCAAGCAATTTTGAAAATAATGCCCGATGAATTTATAAATCGCCCCGGAATTGTATCCGATTTGGTTGCCCCGGGCGAATCAGCTATTCTGGTTGTGCCCATCGACAAGGAAGCTCCGAAAGGCAGGCTGATATTGCCGCAGGTACAAACCATCCGCGATTTGCTCGACAACGATTCTTTTTGCATGGTGGTGAAAGAGCGTGAGTTGGGCGAAGCTTTCATCCGGTTGAATAAACCACCCCAACTGGTTGTTACCGATAGCCAGGCTTTTTTAAAAGTAGCTGCCGCTACACCTCCGGAGATTCCGCTGACCAGTTTCTCCATATTATTTGCCCGACTTCAGGGCGATTTACCCGAGATGGTGCTTGGTGCAATGGCCATCGACAAACTAAAAGCCGGAGATAAAGTGTTGATTGCCGAAGCTTGCTCGCATCACCCGATAGGCGAGGATATTGGCACGGTGAAAATACCGCGCTGGCTTACCCAATATGTTGGTGGAAAACTTGAGTTTACCAATCATCGCGGGCACGAGTTCCCGGAGAATTTATCGGAATTTAAGCTGATTATACACTGCGGGGCTTGCATGTGGAACCGCCGCGAAATGCTTTCGAGAATGATGAAAGCGCGCTTGGCTGGTGTGCCGTTAACCAACTATGGATTGACAATTGCCTATTCGCTGGGTATTTTTGAGCGAGCCCTCCAGCCTTTCCCTGCTGCTTTGGACATTTATTTGAACCATCATAAAAACTAGACTATGTTAACACGCCTAAAATTTTCAGTAATTGTTGTGTTCGTGTTTCTTCAGTTATCAACCTGGGCACAACGTTCGGCTGATGCCTTTTCGGAAGGAAGTCCGGCAGTTGTTGGGGTATCTGAGAAGCGGTTACAGCTAATTGACCAGCTTATCCAGGAGTATGTGAACAAAGGTTATATCCCGGGCGGAGTATTTTTTGCGGCTCGCGATAATCAAATTATTTACAACAAAGTGTTTGGCTATAAGATTCCGGATAAGAAAACGCTCTATAAAAAAGACGATATTTTCAGGATTTGTTCAATGACAAAGGCTGTTACTACGGTTGCTATTATGCAGTTGTATGAAAACGGAAAGCTTGGACTCGACGATGCCGTGAAAGATTATATTCCGGCATTTGCAAAAACTCAGGTGCTCGATACTTTTAATGACAAGGATTCGAGCTATACAACAGTTCCCGTAAAAAATACTCTGACCATCAGGCATTTGCTTACACATACTTCAGGCATTGCTTACGGCGATTTCTATCCGGGAAAAATACAGGCCGTTTATAAGAAAAATAATATGCTTGGCGTGGGTTTATCTCATCCATCGTGGACTACCGAAGAGTTTATCAACCGTTTGGCTGCTGTTCCTTTGGTATTTCAGCCTGGAGATCAATACATGTATGGCCTGAATATGGATGTTCTGGGGCGAATTGTTGAAGTGGTTTCAGGAGAAAAACTGGCGGATTATTTTCGCAAACACATTTTTGATCCGCTTGGGATGAAAGACACATATTTTTATTTGCCCAAAGAAAAGCAAGCACGGTTATCGCCGATTTATTCGTATGATGCCAATGGTAATTTCCAGCTGTTAAGCAACGACCCATTGGTGTATAATCCCGATTATCCGAAAAACAACGACGTGGGTCATTATGCCGGTGGCGGCGGGCTTTCGTCAACTGCAATGGATTATGCCGTTTTTATTCAGGCTTTACTGAACAATGGAATTTACAAAGGCGCCCGGATTTTGAGCAGGAAAACAATAGAAGTGATGACTGCTGATCAAATGATTAGCCTGAACCTTCAGGGAAAAGGCATGAGCCAGCGTCCTGGTGAAACGTTTTGCCTGGGATTTGGCTTGCGAACCGAACCGGGAAAAGGAATTAATTCGAAATCGCCCGGAACTTACGAGTGGAGCGGATATTTCACCACTAAATTTTTTATCGATCCGAAAGAAGACCTTGTTTTTGTTGGGATGATGCAGATTCATGGGTTCAAACATGGCGAATTTTGGGATCGGTTAACTGCAATTCTCTATAGTTCGATTGAAGAATAAAGCGAAATTTTCAATCATGAAATTTAAAGCGATACCGACCTGATATTTGTATCGCTTTAATTTTCAGACATGCTTTGGGTTGGTTTAGGGTAATTGGGGACTGTTTTTTTGATACTTTCAGCTTGAACATTTTCCCTAAATTATTGTCATTTTTATACTTAGAAAATTAACGACTTTATATGGAGTTATTCAACGAAAATAATAAGCTTGCTGCGGTAGTTCATAAAGACCATTCTTTATTGCCGGTAATCAACCGCTTAGGAGTGAAGCTTGGTTTTGGTGATAAAACAATTCGGAACATTTGTGATGAGAATGGTATTGACCCCGCTTTTTTCGTCGAAATTATCAATGTATTTCATTACGAATCGTATTTCCCCGAACAAAAATTAATGAGCCTATCGGTAGTTCATGTGGTTGATTACCTGGTGAAAACGCATGAATATTATCGCAATTACCTGATGCCTGAAATTGACCGATTACTTCATTTGTTTGTGGAAAGTTGCCAAGGTAGAAGCCCTGAATCGGATATGATTCATAACTTTTACGAACGGTTGCAGGAGGAGTGCCTCGCCCATTTTAAAACTGAGGAAGTGGAAGAATTCCCGTTTATTCTTGCCTTGAATAAAGTGGTCGAAGGAGAAGCCGGGAAACCGGAATTTTATGCCCAATTTGGCGAATTTGCCATGCGCGATTTCGAGGAAGATCATGGAAATATTGATGATAAAATGTTTGACCTTGAGAACATTATCATTAAATATCTTCCGCCAACCTACGATCAAAACATTGGTAATTCGCTGCTGGCCAACTTGTTTTTGTTCGAGAAGGATCTGAAGAACCATTCGCGCATTGAAGATCATATATTGTTACCTAAGGTAAATCAACTGGTTAAGGCGCTCGGTTCTCATGAATAACTACGCAAGCAAATCGATAGTAATCATCCATGCCTCAGAGATTGTACTGAAAGGTCTGTCGGAAATACTGAGAGGTAGCCTTGCGGATGAGGTTGTTGCGTTACATCGCATCGACGAGATCATCAATTATTCCGAATTAAAAGGCGATTTGGTTGTCATAGTGTCTCCTTCGGAACTGGATAAAAATTTACCTTTCCTGGAACAGGTTTTTCAGAATTCGGCCAATTTGAAGTTAGTCCCGTTTTACACCGAACAGCCTGCAACTTATTTAGAATTAGCTATTTCGCTCAATGATGCGCCTTCGCTGATCTGTTATAAAATAAATGAGGTCTTTACTTCTATAGTTTCAGGAGATGAAGAGACCGATTCGGAGCTCACCCGTCGTGAAATTGAGGTTTTGCAGCTAATTACACGGGGCTTTTCGAACAAGGAAATTGCTGATCAACTTTGTGTTAGCACGCACACGGTGATCTCACATCGCAAAAATATTTCCGAAAAAACCGGAATTAAATCAGCATCGGGCCTCACCATGTATGCTATCCTGAAGAAAATAGTTGATGTAAACGATATCGACACAGCCGACCTGATATAGATACTGTTTATTTTGAAGAGATTCGGTTTCTTGCTTTTAATAAATTGCTTTGCAAAACCTTACTTCTTTCCGTACTTTTGCACGCTCAGGAAAAAGTATTCAGTCTCAGTTTTATTTTCTTAGGCTATAACTTTTAGAACTGAAACTTGGAATTTGAAACTTGGAACTATAAAAAATGAGTCGAGTTGTAATTGGATTATCGGGGGGCGTTGATTCGAGTGTTGCGGCATATTTGCTGAAGCAACAAGGTCACGATGTAGTTGCATTATTCATGGTGAACTGGCACGACCGCACCGGAACAATTACTTCGCGCTGCACCTGGGAAGACGATGCCATGATTGCCGAAATGGTGGCCAAAAAGCTGGAGATTCCTTTCCATATTGTCGATCTGAGCAAGGACTACAAGCAGCGCGTGGTTGATTACATGTTTGCCGAATACTCAAAAGGCCGCACGCCTAATCCCGATGTGCTTTGCAACCGCGAAATCAAGTTCGATATTTTCCTGAACGAATGCCTGAAATACGATGCAGATTTTGTGGCAACCGGTCACTATTGCCGGAAATCGGAATTTGTGAAAGATGGCCAACCCATTTATCAGCTTTTAGCCGGATCGGACAACAACAAGGATCAGAGCTATTTTTTGTGCCAATTGAACCAGTACCAGCTTTCGAAAGCGCTGTTTCCGGTGGGACATCTGGATAAGCCCGAGGTTCGCGAAATTGCTCGCCAGCAAAATCTCCCGACGGCCGAGCGCAAAGACTCGCAGGGAATTTGTTTTGTCGGAAAAGTTGATTTGCCCACCTTCCTTCAACAACAGCTCGAACCCAAAACCGGCAATGTGATTGAGATTCCGGCGGAATTCATCGCCAAGAAAAAGAATATTGAAAAGACTGAAGAAAACTTCTGGAAATTGTGTTCGGCTTTTCCTTATAAACCTTGGAATGGCGCAGTAATTGGCGAACATCGCGGGGCACATTTTTATACCATTGGTCAGCGCAAAGGCCTGAACATTGGCGGGTACGAAAAACCACTGTTTGTGCTGGCAACCGACGTTGCCCGCAACATTATTTATGTGGGCGAAGGACAAGAGCATCCGGGTTTGTTCCGTCCGGGTTTGTTTATAAAGTCCGACGAAATTCATTGGATTCGCACTGATTTGGTGATGCAACCCGGCGAAGAACGCCGCTATGATGTCCGTATCCGCTACCGCCAGCCGTTGGAAAAAGCCACACTCTACCAACGCGAAGATGGCATTTACATGTTGTTTGACGATGAGCAGCGCGGAATCACTGCCGGACAGTTTGCCGCCTGGTACGATGGCGAAGAATTAATCGGTTCAGGAGTGATTGGGTGAGACTCTTGAATCAATTGAGATTGATCCAAAAATGATAAAGCTTTATTGGTTTTTCTGATACTCGTTGATGACTAGAAACAAAGTCAGAAACTGGATAATTCTGAATGAGATTATCTTCATTACTCCAAACAATGTCTGTTTCTGTTTTGATTAACTCTTTGATCCAGCCATTGATTCTTGTTTCCCAATACTCTTTGTTTTCTTGCTGAATATAGCCAATCATAGCACTTTGAGCTAGGTGTTTTCCAAAACCATCTTGTTCTCGTTTAAACCGCTCAACGCCTCCGTTCGGATTTTTTACGTAGTCATAATGGTCTTTTGACAATCGCTTAGCTTCAATCATAAAAACAGACTGAGCACCTAAAATAAACGGTGAAACAAAGATGGTAAAGTCAACGCCTACCTTGGCGTTAAAATGGAAAATCAAGCTTTCCTCTTTGGCTCTATCGTTAAAGAACGGACATAAAATATTTGATATATCATCCTCTTTATGAATGTCAAGATCAGAATTGGTGAATGCACTTTCAAAATCAACCAATGATTTCTTCAGAAAAACTAAAATGCGCTGAACTGTAGAATTCTCTGGAATTGAAAATTCGAGTTTGGCTTGCTCAGTGGTATTTAATTGTTCCCTGAGCATCAATATCCACTGTTGATTAAATCGACCATCACATCGCTGGCATCTCTTAGTGCGATGGATTTAAGCCAATAACGGAGCGTGTTTGGCTTTATCAGGAAAACCATATCTTTTTGGTACAAGCGAAGCACCCTTCGGTAATGCACCGATTCCTGTTCATTTTCAATCAAATCAGTCAGGTCACCTTCCTGTATCTTTGAAGCAAGAACCGGATTGAAATCGGCATTGCCATAACTAAACGGGAAACAAGTATATGAAAGTGTTTTGATGGGCTCCATGGGCTGGAAGCTTTTCCCGTTTTGCTGGTAAATAGCGTTCAAACTATCGCAAAATACCTGACCAAATTCTTCTAATTCCTTCGCCGAAGCTAGGGTCGTATTGATTTTGGCGTTCTCACCTTTGGATAATTGCTCAATATAGTATTTCAACACATCATTAATAATCATCTCCTCATTTAAAGAAAGCTTTAACTCTTTTTCATCTTGAGGAAATGGGATAGAATATATATCTTCAGTTTCGATAACATAAGGAGATTTTCTAATACCAGCTCGATTGCTGATAGAAAGCAAATAGGCTCTAATGATATTATTAAACTTACTAATCTTATTAGCGATTTCGAACAAAAGTGAATTTTCGGTTACAGACAATCCTACTATTTCATTCCCAAATGTTAAATATTTGTCTGATATGTAGGTGTATAATTGATTTTGTCCAATATTCTTCTTTAGAAGTAAATGAGGCGCTTTATAAACATTTACTTTCCCAAAATCTTTAAAAAACTGATTTTCTTGTATTCTTTCTTCTATCTCCCCACTTTCTGAAAAGCTGACAACAGTTGGCTTGCCGTAAATAATTCCATTTATATCTCTTTTCGTATTTTTTATACCAGAAATATACCCTTGACCAAGATCACATTTCTTATCCGTGACTTTCAATTCATCAATAAATGATTTGAGATTTCTAATTTTGGCAATTCTCTTATTCAAAAAATAAAGACTACTTCCCAGTATAAAATTTGATTTCCAAACGAGAGAGTCATTTAAAGCTAAGTCATATGGAACATTGTGAAAATCATAAGTATCTATTTCAAATTGAATTCTTTCTTTTGATGATTTAGTCCTCTTTACTGTTATATGCAGAATGCTATCATCTAAATCAGGAACAGTATTTTCGACAAATACAACAGCCGTAGCTATCTCCTTTTCAAATAATGTTTTTTTCCTATAAAAATTGCTAAAATCAACTATTTGAAGAATTCTAAAATTGCTAAAGAAATTATGCCGAAATCCAATTGTATTATTGTATAACAATGGTCCAGATGGCATAACTAGGCAAAGCAATCCATTACTCTTTAGTAATCCCATTGCCTTAAGCATAAAGAGTAAGGAAATTTGGTTCTGAGGAATTCTTTTCTCAATATCTATTTTGTATGCTTTAACTAATTTTTCAAATTTAATCTTTGTAAGTTCTTCAAATGGAGGGTTACCAATGACCAAATCGAATTGCCTTTTATCTGTGTCTTTTAAATATTGAAAGAAATCGCCTTCATAAATATTCTTTTGCCGTAAATCTTCAAACCGAAGTTTTGTCCATATTTCGGTTGGTTTCAGCATGTCGCAAAGGGCGATGCTCAAACTAAAAACCGACAACCTCACAGAATCGGCTTCAATATCAACTCCATAAATCGAATTGAGCAGAATCGCTTTTAAATCGTCAATTTCAGGATTGATAAGTTTACCGGTTTTGTCAAACCGCTCTTTTTGCCACCATTGTACCAGTCGTTTGAACACGGTGACGAGGAAGACACCTGACCCACAACTAACGTCAATTGCCTTAAAATCAGCTTTGGGGTTTGAAATTGGCATGCATTCATCGACCATAAAGCGAGCCAAATGAATGGGCGTATAAACAGCATCCTTCCTTTCGGGGATAAACTCTTCGTATATGCGGCTAATGAGTTCTACAGGCAGGTATTCGAAAGAGTATAGCGGCCAAATCACCAACTGATCATTATCGACATTGGCATCGAGGTATTGAGCCAATTTGCTCAAATCGGTTTTCTTCAGAATTGCCTCATCGGTAGGCTTCAGTTCAAAAATCTTTCCATTGAAATGTTTGCTTAACTCACCAAAGAGTTCTACGATTTTCCCTTTTCCCCGAAGCACATCGCAAAACGAATTAGCTCCATCGTACGCATTGAAGAAATCGGAAGGAAAAACATGATTACCTTCTTCATCTTTTCGTTCTTCCAGGTATTTCACTAAAATAGATAGAACAATTAACTGATGGGCAAGATTTTTCTCCAGTTGTGTTTCATGGATAAACCGCGTGCGAATTTGTTTTAACCCTTCAATCAGTTTGTTCTCAGCACTTTCTTTACTTAAAAAATAGTTGGCAGTTTCCTTCTGATCCCAAAACGTTCCATTGGCAAAAAGCTTTGCAGAGTAATTCAGGTGCTTTTGCGTTTTTGCAACAATGGATAATGAATCAATACAACTTATCTGTATTGATTGTGTTCCTGAATCATAATTAACTTGTTTACGGGCATCATAAATTTTGATGTTTACCTTATCGAAGACGTAATAAAGTGGGACAATACCGCTACTCCAAAGTTTCCGGTGAATTTCGGCAATATCATTTTCAGAAAATCGACCTGTTGTGTTATCAAAAACAAAAAGCTGCGGCAACGATGATCTGTTTTCTCCAAACCTGCGAAAGTAAACTGCCGTAACGTTGATTTTTTTTGCAAAATCAAACACCAAACGTTCCTCAAAAAGGATTTGATCAGCGGTGTAATTTTGCGAAGTGTAGAACAAGGTTGAGCTAACAGACTTTGAATTAAAGTCTAAAACATCAAGTACTTGATTTAATTCTGCTGTTGCCATATATGCAAAAATACGCTTTTTCTCCATTCTAAGAGTATGACATTTTGAGATTTCATATGCGAGTCAACCATTCTTTGAATTTTATTTTTTCGTAACAGCGATCTACAATATTTCCTAGATTTTAAGGGGATTGTTTGAGTTTTCTTTAAAAAATCTGTTTTTGTAATCCAAAGCCTTATCTTTAACGGCTAAAATTTACACGCATGATCAGATCAATGACTGGATTCGGGAAAACCGAATTCGAAGTAGGAAAGAAAAAAATTACCCTCGAAATTAAGTCGCTCAACAGCAAACAACTCGATATCAATACGCGCGTGCCGTCGATGTACCGCGAGAAAGACCTTGAAATTCGCCGGTTAATTTCGGAAATGCTGATCCGCGGAAAGGTGGATTTTGCACTTTACCTCGACAATCTGGGAACCGAAAGCTCAGCAAAAATAAACAAAGCTATTGTTTCCGATTACTACCGTCAGTTGTCCGAAGTTCAGCAGGAGCTTGGCTTGCCGGTAACCGAAGCTATCATGCAGTCGATCATGCGGTTGCCCGATACGGTAAAAACCACTTACGAGGAGCTGGACGAAACCGAATGGCTGGTTGTTCGCGAAAACCTGGTGAAAACTCTCGAACATTTGAACGGATTCCGCGACCAGGAAGGACAGGCGCTTCGGATCGATATTGAGACAAACATTCAAAATATTCTTGATTTGCTGGCACAGGTCGATCCCCACGAGAATCAGCGGCTCGACAATGTGAAAGCCCGGATTTTGGACAGCCTTGAATCGCTTCAACTGAATGGGAATGTCGACAAAAACCGCTTCGAGCAGGAATTGATTTACTACATTGAAAAGCTCGATATTAACGAGGAAAAAGTGCGTTTGGCCAATCACTGCAAGTATTTTGTGGAAACAATGAATGAAGTTGAGCCATCGGGTCGCAAGCTGGGCTTTATTGCACAGGAAATTGGCCGCGAGATCAATACGCTTGGCTCCAAAGCCAACGAAAGTAACCTGCAACGCATTGTGGTTCAAATGAAAGACAACCTGGAGAAAATTAAAGAGCAGGTTTTGAACGTGTTGTAGAAATATCCAATATTGAATATCCAATAACCAATACTCAACGGAACGGTTTCTAGAACCAAAACCTGGAACTTGAAACCCGAAACTTGGAACTCGTTTTATGCAAGGAAAACTCATCATATTTTCGGCGCCATCAGGAGCAGGCAAAACAACCATTGTGAAGCATTTGCTTCAGCAAAATTTGGGACTCGAATTCTCGATTTCGGCCACCAGTCGCGGAATGCGCCACACCGAAACCAATGGAAAAGACTACTATTTTCTTACGTCCGACGAATTCAGGAAGAAGATTGAAAACGACGAATTTTTGGAATGGGAAGAAGTGTACTCCGGAACTTTTTATGGCACCTTAAAATCGGAAGTGGAGCGAATCAGGAACAATGGCAAACATGTTATTTTTGATGTGGACGTGGTGGGTGGTTGCAACATTAAAAAGTATTACGGCAACGAAGCTTTGGCTATTTTTGTTCAGCCACCATCGGTTGACGAGTTGCGCAATCGTCTGGTTTGTCGCTCGACCGATGAGCCTGAAGTGATTGAAAAGCGCGTAGCAAAAGCTGAATACGAATTGACATTTGCCGAAAAATTTGATGTAATATTGGTGAACAACGAACTGGAAACAGCCTGCAAGAAAGCAGAGCAACTTGTGCTGGAGTTTATTAAAAAATAAAGGAGTTTGGCAGGCAGAAGGCAGAAGTTCGATTTTACTTCTGCCTTCTGCCTCAGTACTTCTGCCTAATTTTGTACTATGATCAAAACCGGACTCTATTTTGGCTCATTCAACCCCATACATGTGGGGCACATGGCCATCGCCAATTACATGGTCGAATATACCGAGATCGACCAGTTGTGGTTTGTGGTGAGTCCGCACAATCCGATAAAAAACAAGAAAACATTGCTCGATGATTACCAGCGGCTTGAACTTGTGATCAGGGCCATTGGCGACGATTTGCGTTTCCGGGCATCAAAAGTTGAGTTTAATCTGCCCAAGCCTTCCTACACCATCGATACGCTGACTTACCTAAGCGAAAAATACCCCACCCACCAGTTTTTTATCCTGATGGGTTCTGATAATCTCGAAGGCATTCATCGCTGGAAAAATGCTGATGTGCTGCTTGCAAACTACGATATTATTGTATATCCGAGGCCGGGCTTCGATCCAGAAATGGCAAAAAAGTACCCGCGTGTTCAGGTAGCTCATGCCCCGTTGATGGAAATCTCGTCAACTTTTATACGCGATTCAATTAAAGCCGGGAAAGACATGCGCCATTTTCTGCCTTACCGAAGCTGGGATTATTTGCATCAAATGAATTTCTACAAGAAATAAAGTTCAAAGTGCCTAAAGTTCGGATTTTGGAGTAACCTTTTCCTTTCATTATGGCATATTAGTCAAAAATGGTTGGTAAAAAGCTTTGAAAGGCTTGTCAATATTGATAATACAGAAAGTTTGATGAACTTGGTTTCATCAAACTTTTTATGTTTATGAAAAAATCAAAAAAAACGTTGCTGGGCTTGCGGTTTTACCGATGTTATTCGATGGGGAAAACGAAACGGGAAACAGCGGTTCAAGTGCAACAGATGCGGTATTTTTTTGACAGAGAACCGACCAGGGCAGCGTATTCAGAATAGGTTTGTATGGTTCCGGAAGTGGATAATTGAACGTCAGACGTATCAAATTTTGAGCAGGGAAAGTGGGCTATCTAAGGCCACACTTCAACGAACCTTTTACCATTTTTTGAATCAAGACCCTTTGGTGAAAATAATCAAAAGAGAGCGTGTCCATTTACGGATCGATGCCACCTATTTTGCCCATTTTTGTTTGGTTTGTTACCAGGATGACTTTGATGGTTATACCCAGCTTCTTCGCTTCACTGATGGGGAACATTACGAGGAGATCAAAGAAGATCTGGCCAACTTACTCAAGCTTGGTATCCAGATCGAGAGTATTACCACCGACGGTCATAAAAGTATTTTAAAAGCCATAAAGAAATCGGTTCCAGATGCTATTGTGCAACGCTGCCTGGTTCATATCCAGCGCATGTGCCTTTTGTGGCTAACTCAGTATCCCAAACATCAGGCAGGACAGGAACTACGTAAACTGGTGCTGCTAATCCTTCGAATTAAAACAGAAAATGACCGGATTTACTGGACAAGAGAGTTTTTCCAATGGTATGAATCACACAAAGAATATTTGAATGAAAAAACATACAACACCGAAACCGGAAGGTATTGGTACACCCATAAACTGCTTCGCCGCTCATATATAACCATCAAACGGGCTTTGCCCAACATGTTCCATTACCTGTCAAACCCCGATATTCCCAGAACTACAAACGGGATAGAAGGATACTTCAGTCACCTGAAAAACCACCTGGATGTCCATCGTGGGTTGACGGTAAAACACCGAATAAACTTCATCAAATGGTACATTTATTTTGCTAACGCAAAATGAGTTTTCTTTAGCCATCGGGCATACCAGTAATAACAGAAAAAGGGCAGCCTGTAAGACTACCCTTGTATTACTGTTTATGCGTTAATCGTATTGCTGGCAGGTTGATCTCCACCAGAGCCTGCTTCCTCTTCCGATTAACAGCGTACAGTTTACTAATTATTTTCCTAAAAATCACCAACCATTTTTGACCACATTACCTTCATTATTGGATATTGGTTATTCTACATTGGAACTTTAAATATCCAATATTGAATAACCAATAACCAAATTTCAATAACTGAAGAGCGCAGTTGTGCGGGTTGGGTAAAAGCCTATTCAATATCCCAAATTCCTGCTGCCTTTTCCAGATTTACCAGTGATTCGGCATACTGGTAAAGCGTGTCGTAATATTCGGTCATCACTTCGTTGAAGGTTCGCTGGGCATTCAGCAGGTCGCTGATTCCGGTTTCGCCGCGCTGATAGGCATACGTGCGGGCATCCAGAATTTGTGTAGCTTCATCAATCATGCCGTTTTTGTAATGCAACATTTGTTTTTCCGAAGCCTTAAAAGCCACCCACGCCTGCGAAACTTCCGTAGTTATTTGTAGCTGAATATCTTTCAGACTAGTTTCGCTTTGCTTAATGGCTTCCCGGGCAGCCAAAACCTCTCCCTTATTCAGGGTAGATAGCTTCAACGGAATACTGATTCCGCCACTGTACGAATTGAAAGCAGGTGCGGGAGCGATCTCGTTTTTCACCTCGGTGCTGTGAGATAAACCCGCGCTCAGACTAAATTCAAAAGCCCGATTCGCCCGTAACAGCCGAAGCTGTTTCTCGCTGATTTCCTTGTTTCGAATGGCCACTTGAAGATCCGACCGCCGCTCAATAGCCGTTTGGATAAGCGTATTCAAATCGAAATCGCGTTTTTGCAATGGAAAATCTCCGGAAGGCGAAATTGCAACTTCCGAAGAATTTTTCCCCTGAAGTTGAGCCAGGTATATCAAAGAATTTTGAAAGTCGGCATCGGCCTGAAATACCAGGTTTTGCTGCGATCGTGCTTCCAATTTGGTTTGCCGCGCATCAGTGGCATTAATCGAACCATTTTTCAGACGGAGGCTATCGGCTTGTGCCAGCTTGTTCATGCGGTCATAAATTTCCGACTGCACGTCGAGTAGCTTTTTTTGCCTGATGGCATTGAAATAACCAAGCGTTGCTTCGGCCCGAAGATTCTGAAAATAAGCATCCAATGCGGTTTGTGCCAGTTCTTTCTGACTTTTGGCCAGCGAAATATTGGCTCCACGCTTGTTCCCCAGGCTAATCGGGTAGCTGATTCCGGCATCGATTCCCTGCCCCATAAATAGCGTTTTGTCCTGATTGTTCGAATACGAAAATGAGAGCTCAGGATCAGGAAAAACCTTGGCAGCTTTTAACTGAGCATCGGCAATGTTCACGTTAAACTGTTCAGCCGCATAGCCCAGGTTTCCTTTGCTCACTCCTGAAAGAAACTCGCTGAGCGATTGCGGAACCGGTTTGTTCTGGGCAGAAAGCATAAATGTTTCTGCCAGAAATATGAATAATAGGAATAGATATCGTTTCATTTTTTGTGCATTTAAATCAAAGTATTTTTTCGCCTGGCTTTTTGCTGACTCACCCCAATCGTCGCAGGCTCCGATCTTCCCCTCTCTCACGAGAGAGGGGAGAAGTCCATCACAGATGGACTTGGGGTGAGTTATGATTTTGATAATCATAATATTTTAGATTTCTTCAGTTTTTTGTCGGCTTTCGAAGCGTTTTTCAACCATGTAGTACAATGTTGGCAGCGCGTAAAGTGTAATGACAGTGCCAAATGCCAATCCGTAAACAATTACGGTGGCCAGTGGTCGTTGTACATCCGAGCCAATGTTGGTTGAAAGCGATGCAGGAATCAGCCCCAAAATGGCAACCGATGAAGTCATCAGGATGGGCCGGAAACGGTGCAATGCGCCTTCAATAACTGCTGTTTTCAGGTTTTCGCCTTGTTCGCGTAGGTGGTTAATGTGTGAAATCATCAATACGCCATTCTGGATAAACACGCCAAACAGCGCGATAAAACCTACCGCCGACGATACATTGAATGTCATTCCAAACACATTCAAAGCCAGCATTCCGCCGAAAATGGCCAGCGGCAACATGCCAATTTGTAGCCAGGCTTGTCTGAAATTTCCGAAGTTCCAAAACAGCAAAATGAACATGAGGGCCAGCGACAACGGTACAATCAGCGCCAAACGGGCATAAGCACGCTGCTGATTATCGAATTGTCCGCCCCAAAGAATATGAAAATCGTGGTGATCGTAAATCACATCTTTTTCGATGGTACGGTTGGCCTCGTGCAGGAACGACGAAATGTCGCGGTCGCGCAGGTTTACACGCACGGTTACAAAGCGGTGATTTCCTTCGCGGGTAATGATTCCCGGGCCGGTGGTTGTGCTTATTTCGGCAATTTGCGAGAGCGGAATTTTGGCCCCGGTTTCCGAAGTAAGCATCAGGTTGCCAATTTTTTCAGGAGTATCGCGGAATTGCTCGTTGTAGCGGCAAATAATGTCGTACACTTTATTCCCGATGAAAACCTGCGAAATCGCTTTCCCACCAATGGCCACTTCAATCAGTTCGGCCACATCCGAAACGTTTAAACCATACTCGGCAATTTTCGCGCGGTTGGCGTGAATCTGCAACTGCGGAAGCGGCGGTTCCTGCTCAATGCTCACATCTTCGGCTCCCTGTATTTTCTGCACTTTTGCTTTGATGTCTTCGGCAATTCGACGCGCTTCCTGCTGGTCTTCGCCGTAAATTTTGATGGCCAGATCGCTGTGCGAACCGGCAATCTGGTCCATCACCATATCAATAATCGGTTGAGAAAATCCAATTTCGTAGCCCGGTAGTTTGGCCAGATCGGCAGCCATTTCTTCCACGAGTTGAACTTTGCTTTTTCGCTTTGGCCATTCGTTGTATGGACGAAGCCCAACCGCACATTCCACATGCGCGGTCGAAAACGGGTCAACGCCTTCGTCGTCGCGGCCAACCTGTGTCATGGCGTAGCTCACTTCATCAAATTTCATCACATGTTTCCGAAGCGTGTCGGCCATGGCTTTCGATTGGTCGAGGTTAATTCCGGGTGGAAGTTGCACCTGCATCCACAGCGAACCTTCGTCGAGCGTGGGGAGGAAATCTTTTCCAACCATAACTGACAAAATAACGGTTGCTCCGAGAATTGCTGAAAGTGGCATCAGCACTTTTTTAGGACGATCAACCAGTCGGGTAATCAGTTTTCGGTAGAAATGATTCAGTTTTTCGAGCCAGGGATTCTTGGCAACTTTTCGTGGTTTTCTGTACACCCAGTAGGCCAACCCAGGCACGAGCAAAAGCGCAACGGCCAGAGCGCCCAGCAATGCGTAACCCACTGTGAACGCCATTGGTGTGAACATCTTTTTCTCGATACGCTCAAACGTAAACAAAGGCAGATAGGCCATGATGATAATGAGCAGCGAGAAGAAAATGGGTTTTCCAACTTCGGCAGCGCGTTTCACAATGTTTTCGGCATGTAGCGGTTCGTCGGGGTTTTCCTCGCGCTTGCGCAAAATGGTTTCCATCATCACAATCGAGCCGTCAACAATAATCCCGAAGTCGATGGCTCCCAGCGACAACAGATTGGCCGGAATATTGGTAATGTGCATCAAAATAAACGCGATGAGCAGCGATAGCGGAATCGCAACTGCTGCAATCAGCGCGCCGCGCCAACTTCCAAGGAAAATAATGAGCACGGTAACTACCAGTAAAATACCGAACAGCAAAGTATGCGAAACAGTGCTCAGCGTTGCGTGCACCAGGTGTGTGCGGTCCATAAATACATGAATTTTCACACCTTTGGGCAAAGTCTCGTTGTTCAGCTCGTCGATGGCCTGATGCACGTTTTCGAGCACCTGCGATGGGTTTTCGTAGCGCAACAACTGTACAATGCCTTGAATCCCATCGTTGTAATTGCGCTGGCGATCGCTATAGCCCATCACGCCCTTACGCTCAATGTTGCCGTACTTCAGGGTACCCAAATCGTTCAGGTAAATGGGCAATCCGTTGGCAGTTTTTACCACAATGCGGCCCAAGTCGTCGAGGTCTTTCACCAAACCAATTCCGCGCACCACGTACGAAAGGTTTCCGCGGTCGATCATGCTGCCACCGGCGTTGGCGTTGTTTTTGCCAATCCGGTCAATCACATCGGCCAGCGAAATATTGTATTTGTCCAGTTTTTTCGGATCAATTTCTATCTGGAACTGGGTGGTTATTCCGCCAAAATTCGATACGTCGGCCACGCCGGTTACCTGTTTCAGACGGGGAATGATTACCCATTTCTGAAGGTCGGTTATTTCGCGCAGACTGTGGTTTTCGCTCTCAATCACGTAGCGGCAAACTTCGCCGGTGGGCGAGGTGAGCGGGTTGAGGCTGGGAGCAGCTCCAAACGGAAGTTCCACCTCGTTAATGCGTTCCTGAACCCGCTGGCGCGCAAAATAGTCGTCGGTTCCATCCTTAAAAACCAAAATGATGGTTGAAATACCGAACATGTTTTTGCTGCGCATGGTTTGCAATCCGGGCAAGCCGTTCAGCTCTTTTTCGAGCGGGATGGTTATTTGCTGTTCAATTTCTTCGGCAGCCAGCCCCGGCACCTGCGTAGCAACCTGAACGGTTACGTCGGCAATATCGGGATATGCGTCAATGGGTAACTGGAACCACGAATAAACGCCAAATGCCGAAACCAGCAAAAAGCAGGTCGCGATAAGCAAACGGCGATGAATAAAAAGTCGGAGTAGTTTTTCCATGTTGCTTAGCGTAAATAAATGGCTCCTTCGCTAACGATAGTTTCGTTAGGTGCCAGGCCGCTGTTAACAATCAAATCTTTGTCGTTGCCGGTCGAAACCGTAACAGTTCTTTTCGTGAACTTGTTTTTTCCGGTTTGCACAAACACGTAGGCATGGTCTTCTTCCTGCAAAACAGCGCTCGCCGGAATCACCATGACGCCAAGCAATTGGTGCGTGAACGCCACGTTGGCAAACATGCCGGGCTTCAGCATTTTCTCGTCGTTGCGGCATTCCACATACACTTCAACCGAGCGCGTTTGCTCGTCGAGAATACTCCCCACATAACTCACAAACCCATTGATTTGCTTGTTTGGATGGCAATCGGCCACCACATGAACCGAGTCAATCGAATTAATCAGTCCCATGTTTTTCTCTTTCACCTGGGCCACCACCCATACTTTGCTCAGGTTAGCCACTTCGGCCTGTGGCTCGGCATCGCTTTTCAGGTATTGTCCAACAGTCAGGTTGTTTTTCACAATTTCTCCTGAAATGGGTGAGCGCACAATCAAGGGTTTTCCCAGACTTATTTCGTCGGGTTTTACATTGAAAATGAGCAATGAAGCTTCCGCTTTTTCATATTCGCGGCTGGCAATCTGGAGGGCTGACTCGGCTTCTTCGGCTTCTTTTTTCGAACCTACCGAATGTTCAAGCAAGTCTTTCTGGCGGTTGTAATTGTTGGTTGCCAGTTGTTTTTCCTGACGAGCCTGGACGTAGGCTTTCACCGTTTCGAAATAGTCGGGCGAGTAAATCTCGAAAACAGGCGAACCAGCCGAAACCATTTGCCCTAGTTTCACGAACGATTTGGTAATGCGGCCTTCGAACGGTGCCGACAATTCGGCTTTTGCACCGGTTATCACTTTTACCGTACCGATGGTAACGTAGTGCGAATGATAGTTAGCCGGTGCAACTACTTGTAGTTTAATTTTTTGCAGAACGGGCGACTGGTCAGGAACTTCAACCGATTCGTCGGCCCGGCGGACGATGGTTTCCTTGTCGGCTTGAGACGTTTGCCCCGACTGGTTGCACGATGCAAAAGCGAGCACAAAAAGTCCGACCAATAAAGTAGCGGAATACTTCATATATAATGTTTAAAAATGATTTTTTATGAAACGTGCCAAATGCAACTATTTCAAACGAACTATAAATAAGCCTTTTGACTTAATTGATACTTAATTTTCGGGAGAGAGAAAATTGAAGTTAACCCTGAAAGGCAATTCGGAAGAAGATATACTTTCTCCGATTAATTGCATTCAACGCATTGAATTCCCAATATCAGAATTGCGCTAATTTGTACAGGTAGCTTGTTTCCCTCGTAAACTATGAAGCTAAACGAATGGGAGGGCCCCTTCTGAAGTAAATAATGGCCTGATTCTGCGGAATGCTAGCTACTGGTTTGGCAACCAATAAATTACTTCTCCCTTCAATTGCAGCCCAAACACTAAGTCCTGTAACAGTAACAAAACCGGCAGTTTCAGATAAAACCTTGATTAAATCGTATTGTGCTGTAGTGTGTGTATGATTGGGATTACCAAATGGGTGAGAGTGAAAAATGGTGGTGTAACCCAATTTGTGCGAGTGCCAAAATAAGGTAATACTGCCATAGTAACTAATGAACAATAGCAGCAGCATAAAACCGAATATCGACCTCGCTTTGTTTCGCATAAATTCAGAATCGTTCACAAAAATAGATTATCCGCCGTCATTATAGGAAAATCTTGGATTAATTTGTTATTAATTGAAACGAAAGTTTAAAATAGTAAGTATTCTACGAATAAACTTAATCATATTTAAATAATTCTATATTTGTATGTATTAATTATTTGTCGTTTTTTTTCAGGTAAGTTTTAAAATTAGGAATTATGAATTGGGGGATGGATTTAAAGATCAAAGATTTATTACTTATTGCAGGTTCGGGTCGTAATATCGGGAAAACAACTTTTATTTGCAGAGTAATTGCTCATCAGCCTTTTCGTAAATTTGGAGTGATAAAAATCAGTCCGCATTTTCACGAGCCAACTCCCGGTTTAGTACCTGTTTTGGAAACTTCGGAATTCAGAATTTATGAAGAAACAAACTGTCATTCAGATAAAGATACATCCCGTTATTTAAAGGCTGGTGCAGCTAAATCGTATTACATTCAAACGGACGATGCTCATTTGAAAGATGCATTTAATTTAACTTCAGTTTTATTTGATCCTGATTTGCCATTTTTGGTCGAATCGAACAGATTGAGACAAATTCTAATTCCTGAATTTTTTATCTTTATTCAAGGCAGCGATCATATCGAAAATGCCTTTTCAATAGAAATGCGCGAAAAAGCCGACCTTACGGTCTTTTCAACCGATAATGAGTTTAGTCTTGAGCCCGAGAAAATTTATTTTAACAGGTATTGGAAAGTAGAAGAGCATTTTTACGCTTAGTACGGTTTTACTAAATTACCACATCATTTGCAAAATTCCAGCAGCCTGGGTAACCAGCAGAAATTTACTAATTTTGAGTATTGTTTACCGAAAAAAGGCTTGTCATGGAAAAATTTCGCGCTGAAACCGATCTTTTGGGCACTCGTCTGGTTCCAGTCGAGGCTCTATGGGGAATTCATACCGATAGGGCGTTGGCGAATTTCCCGATTTCAGGCAGAAAAATTCATCCTGAATTAGTTGCAGCATATGGTGCTGTAAAACTGGCTTGTTGCAGAACCAACAGGCATTTAGGATATTTTGCTGACGAACAGAAGTCGGGAGCCATCGAACAAGCCTGTTTTGAAATGTCGGAAGGTGCTTTAACCCAGTATATTGTGGTTGATGCTTTACAGGGCGGTGCCGGTACTTCGACCAATATGAATGTGAATGAGGTGATTGCCAACCGGGCGCTTGAGATTTCCGGGAGAGTGAAAGGTGACTATGCTTACGTTTCTCCGCTCGGCGATGTGAACTTGCACCAATCAACGAACGATACCTACCCAACAGCTCTTAAAATTGCGGCAATTCGGGCTATTCGAAAACTGGAACAAGCAGTATTGTCTCTTCAGGAAGCGTTTCAGGCAAAAGAAAAGGAGTTTACTCATGTGGTGAAAATTGGTCGTACACAGTTACAAGATGCTGTACTTACCACTCTTGGCCGTGAAATGAGCGCTTATGCCGAGGCTTTTAACCGCGATAGGTGGCGGTTGTCGAAGTGTGAGGAGCGCCTGCGGGTGGTAAATTTGGGCGGAACAGCCATTGGGTCGGGGCTGGGCGCGCCACGGCAGTATATTTTCAGGGTAGTTGATCATCTTCGGGAAATAACCGGAATTGGATTGGCGCGTGCCGAAAACCTGGTTGATAATACCCAGAATGCCGATGTTTTTGTGGAAGTTTCAGGTTTTCTGAAAACATGCGCTGTAAACCTGACGAAGGTGAGCAACGATTTGCGCTTGATGGCAAGCGGGCCCGATAGTGGGCTTGGTGAAATTATTCTGCCGGAAAAGCAGGCCGGTTCGTCGATTATGCCAGGGAAAATAAATCCGGTAATTCCTGAAGCTGTTGCCCAGGCGGCAATGGTTGTTTGCGGAAATGATGCTGTAATTACCCAGGCTTCGGCTGCCGGAAATCTGGAATTAAACCAGTTTATGCCATTAATTGCCGACAAACTTCTGGAAAATATTGATTTATTGATGAATGCGGTCAATGTGCTGAAGCATAGCTGCGTCGATGGGATAAAAGCTAATGAAGAAAAGTGTCGCGAAGGTGTTTTAAATTCAACGGCAATTATTACAGCGATCATCCCTAAAATTGGGTATGAACAAGCTAGTGAAATCGTAAAATTGTCGAAAAGGAACCATACTTCAGTTTATCTGGAAATCATAGCTTCAGGACTTATTAATGAGCAAGAGTTGAATGAATTAATGAGTCCTGAGGCAGTTTGCCGACTCGGATTTTAGTCGTTCAGGAATTGGTTATTTGTAATTATTCCAAATAATTGTTAACACATTTTGATGTTTACAAAAAATAATATAGTTTGGCTTCAGAATTTAGTATTAACCGATAAAAATTTCCGATCATGAAAAAATTAGCAATGGTTGTGGCAATTGCGTTCACAATGGGTTTAGCCGCTTCAACAGTTTCAGCTTCAACACGTACTGATGACAAGCCAAAGAAAGAATGCTCTGAAGCTCAGAAGAAATCGTGCTGTTCAGAAAAAAAAGGATGTTGCGACAGTAAAGGCAAAAAAGTAGAGAAAAAAGCAGAAACTCCTGCTAAAAAGTAATTCGGGATACGAATTAACAATAAACAAAAAAAATGACCGGCATAACCGGTCATTTTTTTGTTTATTGTGGGTTCTATTTCTTCGGAGGAGCTTTCTTGTTGCCGTTTGCCTTTTTAGTTTCATTGTCTTTTTCTTTGGCCTGATTTATTTCAGCTTTTTTTCGGTCGATTGATTTGCGGAAATCCCAGGGCAGATTGTACGAAATAGAGTAAGTGAAATCGGCATTAAAACTATGACTAGCTTTACCGTAACCAGGTATAAAGAATACAGGAGGCATTTTAAGGTTTGTTTTGTCAACCAGAACTTTACCACGGATTGTCCATCCTAAATAAATATTTCGGATAACTTCTCCTTTCATTCCTATCAGGAACTCGGCCCAGTGAGCACCATAGTTTTGGCTTCCAAAGTTGCCGGTTACGGGTTTCCAGTACGAGTCGATTGTATAGGAGTTTACCTGTTGCTTTGCTAAAGCGAACCCATATCGTAAGCCTATTACAAATATGTTTTTATCATTCGTGTTTTCGGCCTGGAGTATATTGTAATCCATTCCCAGCCGGGAATAACTTCCCGAACCTTTGTAATTCACTAAGTTGGTATTGAGCTTCATGAAATCGAGACCCGTTTCAAAAGTTGGAAAAAGGTTTGGCCAAAGTTCCATATCAACCGAGAATTCGGATCCGTAACGGTTTCCTTTAATCCACAAATCCTGAAACGGACGTGTTATATCGGTAGAAATCCGAAGTCCTTTCATCCGGATAAAATTATCGGTTCGTTTGGGTTTTAATTTCTTCGTGGGTTCTTTTTGCCCGTAGCTAATTATTGCCAGAAGACAAAGGACGAATGTAAATTTTAATATTTTCATGCAAGATGTTGGTTACCAAGCTGTCAGTGATTTGTATCGAGGAAATTCTATTTTTTGTAAAATAAACCTGTTTCAGCGTATATTCGTAATAAAAACCTGTTTCCATCGATTCGTATTGAGTATTTGTTGAATGTGAAAACGTTATGGTATCGATAACCGAATCAAAAGTGACCCGGAAGCTGGTTGTTTGTTCAGGAGATAATGGTAGTACAAACGATCCATTGCTTTCATCATTGTCATAAAACAAAGAGTCGTATCCAACTGGTTTAATAGTAATTACCGGGTCAATGGTTTTTTTTGTGGTTGAATTATAGAGAGTTGCTTTAATTCGTGATTGAGGAGGAATATCAAATACCTCTTTACAAGCAGCGAAAACAATCAGATATGAGATTAATAAGGTCAGTTTCTTCATGCTCTGGTTATAATAATTTTGAACCTCAAAGGTAGGTATATTCCATTTGAAACAGAACGGCTCTGTATTTTTTTGAACGGCGTTATCTTTGGATAATTTTGTCGCTGTTGGGGTTAACGAAATTTAAATATCTTTGCGGCAAAATCAGTCGGACAATTTGATTAATAAGGTTTTTTAGAAATCAGGAATGAAGAACATACGTAATTTTTGCATCATTGCTCACATCGATCACGGGAAAAGTACTTTAGCCGACAGGCTGCTCGAATTTACCAAAACTCTTGATGCCCGTGCTATGAAAGCCCAGGTACTTGATAGCATGGATCTCGAGCAGGAACGCGGTATTACGATAAAAAGCCATGCCATTCAAATGCAATATTCGCATAACGGTCGGGAATATATTCTTAACTTGATTGATACTCCCGGGCATGTCGATTTCTCGTACGAAGTTTCCCGTTCTATCGCCGCTTGCGAGGGTGCGTTGCTAATCATCGACTCGACCCAGGGAATTCAGGCGCAAACCATTTCGAACCTTTACCTGGCTATTGAGCATGACCTGGAAATTATTCCTATCCTGAATAAAATGGACTTGCCCAATGCCATGCCTGAAATTGTTGAAGACCAGATTATTGGACTTATTGGATGTAAACGTACCGACATTATTCGCGCCAGTGGAAAAACAGGGTTAGGTATCGAAGAAATTCTGGAGCGTATTGTGAATGTAATTCCAGAACCCCAGGGCGAGGCCGATGCACCACTTCAGGCTTTGATTTTCGACTCGGTTTTTAACCAGTTTCGTGGGGTAATTGCCTATTTCAAAATCGAAAATGGAGTGCTGCGCAAGGGCGACAGGGTGAAATTCATGAACACTTCAAGAGATTACCTTGCCGATGAAATTGGGATACTTAAACTTGGAATGAATGAACGGCAGGAACTGCGTACAGGCGATGTGGGTTATGTAATTTGCAACATTAAAACAGCCCGTGAAGTAAAAGTAGGCGATACAATTACACATGCGGCTAATCCTTGCCATAAACCCATCGAAGGTTTCGAGGAAGTAAAACCAATGGTATTTGCCGGAGTTTATCCCATCGATTCGGAAGATTATGAAGATTTGCGTGCATCTATGGAAAAGCTGCAACTAAATGATGCTTCGCTTACCTACGAGCCTGAATCGTCGGCAGCGCTAGGATTTGGATTTCGTTGCGGTTTTCTCGGATTACTTCACATGGAAATTATCCAGGAACGGCTCGACCGCGAGTTTAATATGAATGTGATTACAACCGTTCCCAACGTTTTGTACCACGTGCATACAACCAAAGGCGAAACCATCAATGTATATAATCCTTCGGGATTGCCGGCAAGTACAACAATTGACGATATCGACGAACCTTTTATCCGGGCAAATATTATTACAGCATCAGATTACATTGGGGCTATTATGACTCTGTGCCTTGATAAACGAGGAATCTTAATAAAACAGGACTACTTAACCACCGACCGTGTGGAACTGGTGTTTGATCTTCCGCTTGGCGAAATTGTATTCGATTTTTACGATAAGTTGAAGAGCATTTCGAGAGGATATGCTTCGTTCGATTATCACATGCTTGATTTTAGGCCGGCAAGGTTGGTTAGGCTCGATATTTTGCTGAATGGCGAAATGGTTGATGCCTTGTCAACACTGATCCATTTCGATAATGCGTACAATTTTGGGCGCCGCATGTGCGAAAAATTAAAGGAATTGATTCCCCGCCAACAGTTCGATATTGCTATTCAGGCTGCAATTGGAGCTAAAATTATTGCCCGCGAAACAGTAAAAGCTGTTCGAAAGGACGTAACTGCCAAATGTTATGGAGGTGATATTACCCGTAAACGCAAGTTGCTCGAAAAACAGAAAAAAGGGAAGAAACGGATGAAACAGGTTGGAAATGTTGAAGTTCCGCAAAATGCTTTCCTTGCCGTATTAAAACTCGATTAAATTTGAGTTCGATATATATAACAAAAAATCCTGCCAGCCCGGCAGGATTTTTTGTTATAGCTCATTACCTAATCTTATTTACAGTATCAATTTGTATCCCTTTCCATGAACATTGATAATTTCGATTTTAGGATCATCCTTTAGGTGTTTCCTTAATTTGGTAATGTAAACGTCCATACTTCTGGCATTGAAATAGTTATCGTCAATCCAGATGGTTTTTAATGCAAAATTACGTTCCAGGACTTTATTGGCATTGTTACAAAGTAAACGAAGCAGTTCTGCCTCTTTGGTTGTAAGCTTCACTTCTTCACTTCCGCCCGTTAGTATTTGTTTGCGCGAGTCGAATGTATAAATACCAAGCTGGTAAACAGCGTTTTCTGTCGAACTATTGTCCTGGCTAATTCGTCTTAAAATAGCTTCAATCCTGAAAATGAGCTCTTCCATACTGAATGGCTTGGTAATGTAGTCATCAGCGCCAATTTTGAACCCTTCCAATACATCTTCCTTCATATTTTTGGCAGTGAGGAAGATAATCGGAATATCCATATTCAATAACCTGATGTCTTTCGCCAAAGAAATGCCATCTTTTTTGGGCATCATAATGTCGAGAATACAAAGGTTGTATTGTTGGTTTTTTGTGAATCCTTTGTATGCAGCATCTCCATCGGGATATAAATCGGTATCATATCCTTTGGCAATTAGGTATTCTTTCAGCAACAGACCGAGATTTTCGTCATCTTCGGCCAAAAGCAATCTTACTTTTTTTTCCATGTTCGTCAAAATTTATTGGAAAATATATCATGAATTTTGTTCCTTTATTTAAAACGCTGTCAACCTTTACTTTTCCCCGATGGGCATCCACAATAATTTTTACATAACTAAGACCCAATCCGAACCCTTTTACATCGTGAACGTTACCTGTTGGAACGCGATAAAACCTCTCAAAAATCTGGCCAAGATGTTCTTTTGAAATACCAATACCGTTATCTTTTACCGAGAGTATCACGTAGCCATCTTCGTAAATGGTTGAAATCTCAATTTTAGGCTCGTCCTTGCTATATTTCACAGCATTATCGAGCAAGTTAAATAAAACATTTGTAATATGCACCTCATCGCCTTTTATAATCGATGGTTCGGCTTTTAGATCTGAAAATAATTCTCCATTCTTCGACTTTACCCTGAGCTCAAAGTTTAAAACGACCGAATTAATTAAAGCATTAATATTTACCTCTTTAAACTTTAGTTTGAGTTTTCCTTCATTGAAAACAGCCATTTGCAATACTTTTTCAACCTGGGTTGTCAGTCGTTTACTTTCCTGGAAAATAATTCCTGAGATATGCTCGATGGTTCGCGGAGTATTGGTAACAGTATTATCCCGCAACATTTGGCTGGCAAGCGAGATGGTTGAAATTGGTGTTTTCAGTTCATGGGTCATGTTATTAATAAAGTCATTCTTTATTTCAGATAATTTCTTTTGTTTGAGAATAATCATGATGGTAAAGATGAAGATTCCGATTAGCATGGCTGTAAGAACAAATGTTGGAATGACCCATAATCCGGTCTCTTTGAGCAGATAAGTATCTTGCTTGGGAAAATACACATAGAGGTAGTTCGGTTTTAGTTGTTCTTCAACATCGTTTTGATACAACAGAACTTTATATTCTTTTTTTTCCTTAGGGTTATAATCTTTGTCACCGTATGCAAGCCGGTCTTTCCCCCGGTAAAACGATTTTACAGCGCATTTAAAATCCAGCGGAATGCCCTGCTTTTTGAGTTCAGTACTGATAATTCGTCCAAGAGATGGCGGCAACCGTTCTTCAATGGGTTGAGCTGACAAAATGCTTCTTATCTGCGAAAGGCGGAGGTAACGAATTTGTTGCTCTATTCTGTCGTGATATTGCTGGCTTACAAAGCTATTGTATTCGTGTATTCGGTCGAAGGCGTTAGGATAATCTCCGGGCTGGCCTCTTTCGTTTTCATTGTTGGGATTAGCGCCGAACTCAACGTTATACTCTTCGGTAGTAACGCCGTTTGATATTTGCTGAGAGTAGCGCCATGATATTTGCAGGTCTCTCGGGTTTGAAAGTAGGCCAAACGGAGATAAGCTTCCCGAATTCTCGCGTTGGGAAGCAATACTCTTCTCGAAGGCTGTCATACTTGAGGTTTCTTCCATTTCGAGACGGTCGGATACGCTTAACAGTGCATTTTTTACAGAAGAGTTAAATTGCTCTTCTTTAATTTCAAGAGCTTTAAAAATAGAATTGGTCTGGACTACGATTAATCCAGTCATTACCAATCCTATGATAACAATCAATATAAGTATTACCCGTTTACTCATGGTGCAAAGATAATTTTTAAACTCGCTGATAATTAATACTTAACAATATTTAACACAGCTTGATCTTCACTGTTTTAAAGCATTTTCACACCGGAATGGTATGATATTAATTGTTGCGATACTCGGAAAATGGCAATATGATATTAGAGTTTATACACCTTAGCGGAAGTGCTCAAAGTGATAGTTCGCTATTTCTAATTTTAAAGGTGTCGAATCTTTTAGGGCATCTAGATATGCTCTAATCTATTCTAAATTAAAAAGATAGTAAGGCTTCGAAATGCCATGATGCTGAGAATTTTATTCCGGAGACGATTGTTCGGGGTAAATGACTTTAATGCGATCTAGCGCGACTTTCGAAGCGTTTTGCTGCGCTTCTTTTTTTGATGTTCCGGAGCCTTTGCCCAAAAGCTCATTGTCGATTTCGATGCTGGCTGTAAACCAGGGTTGCTTACCGTCGTTCTTGCTTTCGTCAGTTGTATCAAACGAAACCGCTTTTTTATTTTTTTGCGACCATTCGATCAATTGACTTTTGTAATTTGAATTGGTATTTTGTACCTCAACCAGGTTCACGTAGTTGTTTAGCAGCTTTCGTGTGATAAATTTTTTAGCTTCAGGATAGCCTTTGTCGAGGTAAATTGCTCCAATAAGAGCTTCCAGGGTGTCGCCGTAGATATGGCTCGATTCGATGGTTGAAGTGGTGTTTGACTGGATGTAGTGGTTTAGCCCGATTTGGTAGGTGAGTTGTGTCAAAAAACTACGGTTAACCAATTTCGAGCGCATTTGAGTAAGGTAACCTTCGTCCTGGTTTGGAAATCGATTATACAGGAAATCGGCAATTGCGGCGCCCAGAATAGCATCGCCCAAATATTCGAGCCGCTCGTTATTAATAAGATTGCCCTGCGAGTCGATTTTTGAAGCCGACTTGTGAATAACGGCAATGTCGTAAACCCTCAGATTTGTCGGGTAAAAGCCTAATAATGATTTTAAAAATAAATAAAACTCTTTTCTAGTTGAAGAAAAGAGTTTTATTCTTTGAACGATGGTTCGTATCACTTTTATTAAATTTTCTTAAAAATAACAGAAGCGTTGTGTCCACCAAAACCAAACGTATTGCTTAAAACGGTTTGGATGTTACGTTCTTTAGCGACATTGAAAGTAAAATCGAGTTTTGAGTCGATTTCGGGATCGTCGTTAAAGTGGTTAATTGTAGGTGGAATGATACCATGTTTTATTGCGAGGATAGATGCAATCGCCTCAACCGCTCCGGCGGCTCCCAAAAGGTGGCCTGTCATTGATTTGGTAGAGCTGATGCTTAATTTATAGGCATGGTCACCGAAAACTTTTTGAATTGCTTTTGGTTCAGCAATATCTCCAAGCGGTGTTGAAGTACCGTGAACATTAATGTAGTCAATGTCTTCAGGTTTCATTCCGGCGTCTTCGATAGCCCATTGCATTACTAAGGTTGCACCTCCTGCATCCGGATCGGGAGCTGTCATGTGGTAGGCATCAGCCGACATTCCTCCTCCAGCCATTTCTGCATAAATTTTAGCCCCTCTTTTTACTGCGTGTTCGTATTCTTCAAGAATAAGAGCACCAGAACCTTCACCCATCACAAATCCGTCGCGGTCAACATCAAATGGTCTTGATGCGGTCGTCGGATCGTCGTTTCGGGTTGAAAGAGCCCGCATGGAATTAAACCCGGCTAAACCTGCGGGGTTAATAGCTGCTTCAGAGCCACCGGTAATTACAACGTCAACTTTTCCAAGCCTGATGTAATTCATTGCTTCGATAAGCGCATGTGAAGCAGACGCACAAGCTGATACCGTAGTAAAGTTTGGTCCCCTGAATCCGTAACGGATAGAGAGTAACCCCCCTGCTATATTGGCAATCATTTTAGGAATGAAGAACGGTGAATAACGAGGCATCTCGTGTTTGTAATTCAACGTTTCCTCAAAGAAGGTTTGTAAACCGCCGATTCCGGCACCCCAAATAATTCCGGCTCTGTTTCTGTCAATTTTTTCAAGATCAAGGCACGAATCTACCATTGCTTGCTCAGCTGCTGCAAAAGCATACAAGGTATAAGGATCATGCTTCCTGATCTCTTTTTTGTCAACATAAACTGAAGGGTCGAAATTCTTAAGCTCGCAGGCAAAAGTTGTTTTGTGAGTGCTGGCGTCGAAATGGGTGATAGGGCCTGCGCCGCTTTTCCCGTTTATTAAGCCTTCCCAGTATTCCTCGATAGAATTGCCAAGCGGGTTAACAGTTCCTAATCCGGTAACAACTACCCGTTTAAATTCCATAATGTCGTTTTATTATTATTTCAAATTAGCTTCGATGTGAGCGATAGCTTCACCTACGGTTGAGATTTTTTCAGCCTGATCATCTGGAATGGCGAGGTCGAATTCTTTTTCGAATTCCATGATCAACTCAACTGTATCAAGTGAATCAGCACCAAGATCATTTGTGAATGATGCTTCCGGTGTTACTTCGCTTTCATCAACACCCAATTTGTCAACAATAATTGCTTTTACTTTTGCTGCAACGTCAGACATAACTCTAATTTTTGGTTAATATTAAAATTGTTTCAAAAAATTCGATGCAAAGTAATAAATTTACCCCTGATATTTCAAACAAAAAATGAATTAAATGGATGAATAAAGGTTGATCAACAGGGAATTCTGACCTATATTTGAACTTTTCATTCTAAAATTCTACTGATCATAAATTGTAAAATATAATAGTAAATGAAACGAATTGCCATTTTTGCTTCGGGTTCCGGAACCAATGCTCAAAAGATAATTGAGTACTTTTCAACAAGTAAAGAGGTAGTTGTTGATTCGCTTTGGTCGAATAACGAAAATGCTTATGCTCTTATCAGGGCCGAAAAGCTGGGTATCGAAACTTTTACATTCGATTCGGATGAATTTTACCGAAGTAACGAAATTTTGGATCGACTATACGATCACCGTATTGACATGATTGTCCTGGCTGGTTTTCTTTGGTTAGTTCCTCGTAGTTTAACCGAGCTGTTTGTCGTGGTTAATATTCACCCGGCATTGTTACCCAAGTACGGGGGAAAAGGGATGTATGGAATGAATGTGCATAAAGCTGTTTTGGCATCAAAAGATAAGGAATCGGGGATAACTATTCATCACGTAAACCAGAACTACGATCAGGGAGATATTATTTTTCAGGCTGCTTGCCCAATTTTGCCCAACGATACTCCGGAAACTCTTGCAGCCCGCATTCATGAACTGGAGTACCAGCATTATCCAAAAGTTATAGAAGAATTACTTCTGAAAGAAGAGGATGAAAACTAAAAATAGCTTTTGAGAAGAGATCGGTTGGGAGCCTGGTTTTGATTGGATTAACGAGTTAATAACTAAACTAAACTTAATAGTATGAAAAGGAGGTTTTTAACATCAATATTCGTATTGATTTCCACTTCGTTTTTATGGGCTCAGGGAGGTAAAGTATCTGATAATTTGTCGGTTACCAGCAAAATACTGAAAATGGACCGTAAATATGCCATTTATTTGCCCGAGGACTATTTTACTTCAGACCGATCATACCCGGTATTGTATCTTCTTCATGGTTCGGGTGACGACCAGACGGGGTGGGTGCAATTTGGAGAAGTAAAGTATATTGCCGATAAAGCTATTGCTGAAGGGAAGTGTACCGCAATGATTATTGTGATGCCCGATGGAAATACAGGCCAGCGCGGCTATTTCAATAGCCCCAAAGGCGATTGGAATTACGAAGATTTCTTTTTTCAGGAATTTGTCCCGGCTATCGAAAAGTCATACCGAATAAGGGCTGAGAAACGTTACAGGGCTATTTCCGGTTTGTCGATGGGCGGAGGTGGCACATTTATGTATGCCCTGCATCATCCCGAATTATTTTCGGCAGCCTGTCCGTTAAGCGCTTATGTTGGACCATTATCGATGGATGATGCCGCCTTGCGTTGGGAAAAGCAGTATCCGGGAATTTCGAAAGACGATTTGATTAAATACTACGGCAGGCACAGCGCCCTGGAACTTGTGAACAACATGGCTGACGACCAGAAAAAAGAGGTACGATGGTATATCGATTGTGGCGACGATGACTTCTTGTATGAAGGAAATAGTTTGATACACATTGCGATGCGGAAAAAGGAAATTCCTCATGAATTCAGGATTCGCAATGGCGCTCATAATTGGACATACTGGCGTGAGGCATTGCCTGAAGTTCTGGAGTTTGTTTCCCAGGGATTTCACCAATATTAGCATTTAATCGCTGTTGAAAACGGAACTCTATGGCTTTAAAATATTTCGAACCGGGATTACCCGTTTTATACGCGAAAAAACAAAATTAAAACCTGAATATTCATTTCATAAACCACAACCACAATGACAACAACACGTCGAAAATTTATTCAGAACAGTGTGGCTCTTTTAGCCGGAACTGCTCTTTTGTCGAAAACTTCTTTTGCTGCTGTAAAATCATCGGATGTTATTGGTTTACAGCTCTATTCTGTTCGTGACGATATGCAAAAAGACCCGTTGGGTACACTAAAACAACTCGCAAAAATGGGTTATACGCATGTTGAACATGCTAATTACATCAATCGGAAATTCTATGGATACACAGCTAAGGAATTTAAGAAAATCCTGGATGACCTTGGTTTAAAAATGCCTAGTGGTCACACGGTTATGGGCAAAGATCATTGGGTTCAGGCCAAAAACGATTTTTCCGACTCGTGGAAATATACGGTTGAAGATGCAGCTTATATGGGCCAGAAATATGTAATTAGCCCCTGGATGGACGAAAGTATGCGAAAAACATACGATGATTTATCTCGCTACTTAGAGGTATTTAACAAATGCGGCGATTTGTGTCAAAAATCAGGGATGAAGTTTGGCTACCATAACCATTGGGCCGAATTTACTGAGAAACTGAATGGCGTAAAGCTCTTTGATATTATGATGCATAAACTCGATGTAAATAAAGTAGTTATGCAGCTCGATATTGGTAATATGTATATCGGCGGAGCAAAAGCCATCGATGTCATTACTCAGTATCCCGGGAAATTTGAATTAATACATGTGAAAGACGAAATTGCAGTAAACACCAACGAAAAATATGAAAGTGCAATTTTTGGGAAGGGTATTATTCCGGTAAAAGAAGTTCTTGGTTTGTGCCGAAAAACCGGCGGGACAAAAGTGTATATTATTGAGCAGGAATCGTACCAGGGCTTGGCGCCGCTTGATTGTGTAAAACAAGACCTTGACATTATAACCAGTTGGGGGTATTAAAAAAAAGCAATTTTTAGTAATAACCTGTTCGAATCCAATCCTGAAATTCAATTTCGGGATTGGATTTTTTTTGTATGTATGTTTTTGATTTTCAATATTGATATTTATCATGGCGAATTCTCTTTTAATAAACTATGACAAATATTAATTTTTTCTGACGTTTACATCTCCTTAACATCAAGAATCGGAAATTCACAATACTTTTGGAAAGATTAGTCGAATGTTCTTTTATTAATCCCGCTAGTACAAAACAGGAAGGGAAGTAGTAGGACAAGATGATGTATAATATTAACTAACAAATTTTAACGGGATGGATAACTCAAAAAACCAAGATGCTTTAAATTATCACAAGGAAGGCCGACCTGGAAAAATTCAGGTTGTGCCAACCAAACCATACAGTACCCAGCGCGATTTAGCATTGGCCTATTCTCCGGGCGTTGCTATACCGTGTCTGGAAATTGAAAAGGACCCTCAAACAGCCTACGATTACACCGCCAAAGGAAATTTGGTTGCTGTAATTTCGAATGGTACGGCAGTACTTGGCTTAGGCGATATTGGCGCTGTTGCCGGGAAACCGGTAATGGAAGGAAAAGGTCTTCTGTTTAAAATATTTGCCGATATCGATGTTTTCGATATTGAAGTCAATGAAAAAGACCCTGCGAAATTTATCGAAGTGGTTAAAGCCATTTCACCAACATTTGGCGGAATTAACCTTGAGGACATTAAAGCTCCCGAATGTTTTGAAATTGAAGAACAACTGAAGGAAGCTCTCGATATTCCGTTGATGCACGACGATCAGCACGGAACTGCAATTATTTCGGCAGCTGCGCTGATTAATGCACTCGAATTGGTTGGCAAAAAAATTGAAGATATTCGAATTGTGGTGAATGGAGCCGGAGCAGCAGCTTCGTCGTGCACCACTCTTTATATGGCACTTGGCGCCAAGCTCGAAAATATTGTGATGGTTGATAGTAAGGGAGTTATTTCAACTCGCCGTACCGATTTAAATAGCCGTAAAAAACCATTCGCAACCAATCTGCCCTGCAACACATTGGCCGAAGCCGTTGATGGTTCTGATGTTTTCCTTGGTCTTTCGGTGGAAGGATGTTTGACACAAGAAATGGTTCGGAGCATGGCTCCAAATCCAATTGTGTTTGCCTGCGCTAATCCCAATCCTGAAATTTCGTATGCCGATGCGATGGCTTCTCGTCCCGACATCATTTTTGCTACCGGACGCAGCGACCATCCGAACCAGGTGAACAACGTACTCGGGTTCCCGTACATTTTCCGTGGAGCATTGGATGTACGTTCAACCGGAATTAATGAAGAAATGAAGGTTGCAGCCGTTCTTGCAATTGCCGAATTGGCCAAAAAACCAGTTCCTGAAGTGGTTACAGCAGCCTACAATGCCAATCATTTAAGTTTTGGCCGTCAGTATATCATTCCGAAACCACTCGATCCACGTTTGTTGGTTACAGTTGCTCCAGCAGTAGCCAAAGCTGCCATCGAATCAGGCATTGCCCGCAAGCCAATCACCGATTGGGCCAAATATGAAGATGAATTACGCCAACGTATGGGCCTCGACAATAAACTGATCCGTGGATTGACCGAAAAAGCAAAAGAAAACCCCAAACGAGTGGTTTTTGCTGAAGCAAACCATATCAATATGCTGAAAGCTGCTTCAGTAGCAAGGGCTGAAGGTATTTGCATCCCGATCTTACTTGGTAACGAAGAGATCATCGGTAAACTTATTACGAATAACAATATTGACCTCGAAGGAGTTGAAATCGTCAATCTTCGTCACGACCGCGAATTTGCGAAACGTGAAAAGTATGCCAAAATATTCACAGCAAAGCGCCAACGTGAGGGGATGACTTACGAGGAAGCTTATGAGAAAATGTTCGATCGCAACTATTTTGGCATGATGATGGTTGAAACCGGCGATGCTGATGCATTCATTACCGGAGTTTATACCAAATACCAGGATGCAATCACGCCTGCCATCGAAATTGTGGGTATGCGTGAAGGATTGAACCACATTGCCGGTTTGAATATTGTTAATACCAAGATCGGGACTTTGTTCTTTGCCGATACGATGGTAAACAGCCATCCGACGAAAGAAACATTGGTTGACATTGCAAAACTTGCACACGACTCGGTTAAATTATTCAATACTGATCCGGTGATGGCCATGTTGTCGTACTCAAATTTTGGCGCCCGTGCTGCTGGGAGCCCCGGATTAGTGCACGATGCGGTTGCTTATTTGCACGAAAACGAGCCCGACATGAAAATTGATGGGGAATTGCAGTTGAACTTTGCTTTGAATAAAGATCTTCGCCACGAAAAGTTCCCATTCTCGAAGATCGATGGGATGAATGTTAATACGCTGATTTTCCCAAATTTAAGTTCTGCGAATATTGCCTATAAGATGTTGCTCGAATTCGGAATGAGCGAAACCATTGGACCAATCCAGATGGGATTGAACAAGCCAATTCACATCCTGAATGTTGAAAGCTCGGTTCGCGATATTGTAAACATGGTAACAATTGCGGTTATCGATGCGCAGTTTGAAGAACAAAAACGTCTTCAGAAGTAATTACTGAAAATTGGAATTTCAAAGAGATTTGGAATTCGTGCAAAATAAAATGGCCTCGTGAATTTGGTTTCGCGAGGCCAATTTTTTTGGAAATGTTCTTATTTCCTCTTTGTAATCAGCACTTTATCTATAGCATTTCCATCAATATCAACTACTTCAATAATGCTGTCGGAAACAAAAACTTTATCGCCTAGTTCCGGAATTTTGTTGATTTGGTTAAAAACATAGCCGGCAACAGTTGAGTAATCGATTTCCTCGAAATCAATGTAAAAATCTTCGATTAGCTCGGCCAATGTTTCGATTGGGGCATCGCCGCTTACCAATACGGTTTTATCTTCGCGTACAAAAACTTCAGGTTCAGATTTTTCACCTTCTTCAGGAACATTTCCAATGATGTTTTCGATAATATCATGCAAGGTGATGATTCCTTCGAAACTGCCGTGTTCGTCAACTACCACCGCCGTGTAATTCTGTTTTTGCCTGAAAAGGTTCAGAACTTTCTGTGCATCAGCATTTACCGGAACAACAATTGGTTTGTGCAGCAACCGTTCCAGCTTTCGGGGCGACGAAGAGTAATAATTAACCAGGTATTCTTTAATTTTTAGCACCCCAATAAAATCATCAATGTTTTTGCGGCCAACGATTACCACACTGTGTTTAAAGGTAAGTATCTCGGTGTGAAATTCGTGTTTGGGCAACTCGCAATCAATCCATTCCACGTCCTTCCGGTGAGTCATGATGTGTTTGGCTTTCTTGTCAGAAAAGTAGAAAACCTTTTCGTGCATTTGGTTCTGCTCTTTTTCAATTACGCCTTCGTGCGACGCAAATTTGATCATGTGCCGCAATTCTTCCTCAGTCATTTGCCCTTCCGAAGTTCGAATCCTCAGTATTTTATTGATCAGGTTGGTTGAGGCGGCCAGTAACTTTACAAACGGGTAAAAAGCCTTGCTAAATCCGAAAACAATCGGGGCAACATAAACCGAAATCTTTTCAGGATTACTTAGCGCTATTGTTTTGGGAACCAGTTCGCCAATTACAATGGAAATAAACGTGATGACTAGAACTGTGAGCGAAAGCGCTATTTCGTGCGCGTAGGGCCGAACGGACTCGTATTTTTCGAAGAAAGGTGAAAGGTCGTCGGCAATGCTTAATCCGCCATAAACGCCTGTAATAATGCCGATTAATGTAATTCCGACCTGAATGGCAGAAAGGAAATTTTCTGAATTTTCGAGTAATCGTAATGCAACACGCGCACCCTTTTTGCCTTTCACTTTGAATTGTTCAAGGCGAGCTTTCTTGCTCGAAATCAGGGCCGCTTCAGAAAGCGCAAAAAATCCGTTCAGTAAGATCAGAAATCCTAAAACGATAAGTTCCATGTAGTTTGTTTAATCTACAACGAATTTAATACAGTATCGTCAATTTTCACCGGGTTTAGCACTTTAAAAACAGGGTAGGGGTTAAATCCGCGTTCCCATTGCGGTAAAAGATAGCGATCCAGGAAGTTCCAGGTGAGCAATCCGTCGTTTGTTTGAGGTTCGAGCAAATAGGCAGCCAAATTTGCAAGTGGTTGTGCCGTGCGAACGACATACGTTCCGGCACTAAACTCCTGTTGCACTGAATTCCACGCTCCTTGGGTCGTGTGGGTATAATGGCCTTGATTCAGCCGTTTTTCGGGTTCAAGCTTGGTCATCTGGAACGACTCTACGCTTAACGTTTGCGCTTTTGTGAGTTTGCCAACAACAATTCCATGACGCAGAAGCAGGTTAATAACCGTTGGATCGGCTATTTTGACCAGGTAAGCAAACGGGAATTTTACACTTTTTGTAGCCACATATGTAGCAATGTATGGAACTTCAACGGTCTTTTTTTGGCCAGTTGGCACATAATCCATGTACCCAGTTGTATCTTTTGCAGGTTTTACTTCAAAGGTTTTAATTGTTATTTTCTTATCCAGCGGCTTGCCAATATACGAGATTGGAAACGAGTCGGTTATAGCTGGATTAGCGCCCCGGGCTATTGTTTTTTTGTCAACATTGGCAATCAGTTGCTTGATTTCAGGCGCGTGTTTTGCGCAATAATCAGAAATAGATTGCAATAACCCATAGCAACCTAAAACCCTTGTTTTATAGTCGGCATACACGTAGTTTTCGTTCAGGATGGCCAGCCTGTTGCGTACACCAATGTAATTCGTCATGTAGCGAGGTTCCGAAGCATATTCAATCCAGCCTTTTTCAGGATTTTTCATATCGATGAATTCGCCGTAGAAACAATTGTCAACTTTATAATTATTGAGCAAAACAGAGGAAACATCAGGCATCATTTGCTTTTCCATGTAATCCATCAGCGAACGGTCGCCTGCGCAGTTCATCATCCAGCTAAACGTAACCGGTTCTTCGTGGAACGAGCCGTTGGTGGTGTGGCAGTCAACGGTTAGCTGCGGATCCCATTTCAGGAATACATTTTTCAGTAATCCATTCATTTCAGGAGTTTCCAGTTTTATTCCATCCCGGTTTATATCAAGCATTTGGCCGTTACTGCGTAATCCAACCCCATTTTTCGGCCCATTTTGGTGTGTCCGGTTTTTGGTGCTGATGGCTTCGTTGCCGTCGGGATTAAAATTGGGGCAAATCAGGAAAATGATATTTTTCAGGAGGTCTTTTCCTGAACCGAAAAGCAATTCGCCGGCAAACATTAGCGAGGCTTCTTTTCCTTCAACTTCGCCGGCATGAATATTGGCTTGTATGTAAAAAACCATACGCGGGTCGTTTGCCAGTTCGCGAGTCGATTTAATCATCGGGTTGGCGATAACCATCATCGGAATTTGACGCCCTTCGGTTGAAATGCCGATTGTTTCAATCCTGATGTTTGCTGATTTCTTGCTGATTTCGTTGATGAAACTCAAAACATCATTTTCGCGCGAAGTTGATTCGAAATTCGATTTTTCAGCAACTGTTTGTGGTTGTGAAACGGCCAGCAGCGAACACATCACTGCAAGTAAAACGAAGTAAATTTTAATCATAGTATTTTCGGAATAGATACCCTCACCCGCAAAAGTAGGTTTTTTCGGGGCAAATGGTTGTCGAAAACCGTATTCCTGCAATAAATTTTGCTATAGTTTAATTTCGAATTTAGCCCTGATACCAAACGAAGGAGCGCCAAGAGCTGACTTCGGTTTCACTCTCCATACAGCTTCGACGCGGAACAAACGGAAGATATTTTCGACTCCGGCGCCCAACTCAATGTACGGGTTACTCATTTTTGTAATGCTCGATGGTAATTCTATAACTTGCTGGTTACTTTGGTTAAACGAGCCAATCATTCCTTTTCCTGAAACAACTTCGCGCAAACCGAGCCTTTTCAGCAAGGGTACTCTATTGAAGAAGAAGCCGTTGAGATGATATTCGAGGTAGGCATGAAGGTACTTGTCGTGTACATACTCCATGTAATTCAGCATATTGAAGTCGTAGGAAAAATAGCCCTGGGTTTCGTTACCGCGCGGAATATCGAGCATGGTATAAGGCATTTTTCCGAAGTACATTCCGCCTTCTATCGCATAATTGAATGCTGTTTGTCCAATTCGCCAGTATTGTTCAATGGTTCCCAGGACTTTCCCGTAGTAATTTGTCTTTCCTGAGTAAAAAACCTGGCCTCCGCCAACATTGAAGTGAATAATCGGGTAATCGGTGTTCATATACACGCGCAGAAATTTATCGTCGATCACCTTTTCGAGCCACGAAAAGCGGGTGTCGATGTTAAAATCGATGGCCGAAACCTCGCTAACAGGCGATCCGGCCCGCATGAATGGGTAAAATTCAGGAGAAAAATGCCGGATGTAATTTACCCCGATCTTGTTCATCAGTCCCGGGTGCCATTCGTATTCGTAGTTTGCCGAAAGCTTTTGCTCGCGAAACAGTTCGTCGAGCTCGTCACGCTTGAAAATTTGCGAGATCAGGTTATTTTCGGTTGGCGATAACGCATTTTCGTACAAGAACAGGATTTTCTCGTTTTCGCCCGCTCTTACAATTTTGTCGTCATACGATATTTTGGCTATTTGCCGGTGAATTGTTGGAAATTTATATCCAAAACCGCCCATGCCATTTAGTTTTTTGTTCCTGAACCCATATCCAAGTCCACCCCAAATCATGTAACGGGTACTTATTTCGCTGCTGGTCCGGGCTCCGGCGAAAATGTGCAATCCCTCTACTTTGTTGGTGTTTATGGTGCTTGCGTAAGGTCCAAACTCAAATTTGCCCAGGTCGTAGTAACCCGTCATACTCATTCGGGTGAGGTTATCGGCAAATTTCACGGCTTTGATGTTGCTCACCGAATCAATTGTTCCGGTAACCATTTTTTCGCGGTGGTTGAGTTCTTCCAGTCGGTGGGTTTCCCAGTAATCGTTGTTACGGTATTTGGCGTCGGGCAGGGTAACTGTTTCAAATCGCCCGTTCCCGGCTGTAAGTTTTACATCTTGTTGCTGATTTACGGTAACGCTGTCGATAACAGATGATTGCGTGAAAAACAGGCTAATTGGCTTCTTCGAAGGATTGTTCTTGAGTGGCACGTAGTTAAAAACGGCATCAATTTGGTTACGCCTGAAAAATGGGACTGAATCTTTTACCATCTGGTAATTTCCCGATAACTTCATGCTTTTCAGAAAATTGAGATAGCTGGTGTTCGATAATTCGCCATCAATATCAACCAACGAAAAATCTTTGGTTTCGGTTGTCATGTATCCTTTAAACACTTTGTCGCCAACACGGCGCGGGATAAACCTGATCCGGTAGTTTTTCACCCCGTTTACAATGGTGCTGTCGGTCAGGAAATATTTATAGTAAAACCAGCCGTTGTCGGCTAGCGGACTTACAAAGTTCTGGGCGAAGAGGGTAATGTAATTGTCGTAAAAGTTAACCTCCATGTCGAGAGCACTGGTATAGCCCGATATTTCCAGGTCGTCGAGCACGCCAACACCCGAGGTTTTATCGGCCAGAACTGTTGATTTCTGCTTCGAGGGGTTTCGCTGCACTTCGTTGTAAACCAGTTGTTCTGAGAAATATATGGGTAAGAATTTTGTGCTGTCTTCGGCCATTTTAAAAACATTCTGATTGTTTTTAAAAGCTTTGGAATTTATCATCTTGGGGCCAACATTATTGAGATGATATTCCCATTTGGTATATTTTCGGTAGGAGTAGCGGTCGTATTTTGCCGGATTGTTTCTTTTCTTATTTTTCACCATTTCCTTCAGTATTCGCCGAACGGGGCTGTCGTCGGGTTGAACAGTTACTTCCTTCAGGTCGATAACTTCGGGTTTCATCTTTACCTGTATCTCGTTTACTGTAAACGGCTTAACACCAAAGGTTTGCCTGAAGTACCCTACCGTTGTAAATTGAATGGAATCAACTTTTATCTTGCTCGTCAACAGGTAATTTCCTAACGAGTCGGTAACCGTTCCGAGCGGAGTTTTCTTAAATACGATGGTACAAAATGGAATTGGTTTCCCGGTTTCCTGATCGGTAACTTTTCCGCGAACAGTAGTTATTTGCGAAAAAGCGACGTTTGATATGAATAGAAGCATTAGTAATAGTTGTAATCTGCTGAAAAGAAGACGACGAACTATCGCAAATTTGTTTCCCATGTTTGTTTTCTGTTTCTGTAAAAGTTAACTAATAACAATCGAATGGCTGGTTCGGATTGTATGCAGTTAAACGATAGATCAAAATTGTCGAAAAAATTAATCAATTGATTAATCTTCGGCAATTTTTTGGCAAATGTTAAGTTTTCTTCATGAAAATTTGGACTGCAAAATTACAGAACAATTAAGTAAATATCGTCGATAGATAGTTAAATAAGATTAAATAGCTGGATGCCAGTATTCTATTTTAAGTAGTTTTCGACAAACTGATTTTTCTGTTCAAAAACCATTTTGTCCCAATTCAGAGAACGTTGCTCGTTGGTTGGCCAGGTATGTTCGCGGTAGGTTACCGGATAAATTATTTTTTTGCTTTTTGCCTGATTAATTGCCGCATATATCGAAGTTGAAGGGCAGGTATTGTCAACCAGCCCGATTTCGACAACGATTGTTGCTTTCGAAAAGTTTAAAAGGTGAGCGGTATCGAAATAGGGAAGCACTCGTTTCATATTTTCTTTGTTTCCGGGACGTTCGAAAGGTTGTGGCCAACCGCCTTTGCGATTCACAAGGGTTCCGCCCCAGTCGCACATGGCCGGAACTGTTGCTACTACAGCCGAAACGCGATTATCGAGTCCGGCAGCAGCTAAGGCTTGTCCTCCGCCCTGGCTTTCACCAATCACAATAATTCGTTTGCCGTCCCATTCCGGTTGTTGGGTCAGGAAATCGAGTGTTCGAATCAATCGCAGGTACATGCCTCTGAAATACAGGTCATTTTTGTTTTCCAGTCCTTTGAAAAAATACTCTTTTAATTCTCCGGCTTCCAGGTTGTTGTAATATTCATCAGGTTGTCCGTTCAGCATTCCGTGCGCATTCAGGTCGAAGCAAAGGGCTCCTCTTTTGGCATAATCGGTGGCATTCTGGATTTCTGATCGGCACCACCCCCCTTTTACTCCGGCGGCATGTACCGCCAAAACAATTGGCAGCGATTTCGCTTTTGCGTTTTCGGGTTTGGCAAAATATCCTCTGGCCGGGCTGGGGCCAATGCAGTTTATTTCGGTGTTGAAACAGGCAATTCCGGGTTGTTTCGAATCCACTTTTTCCGATTTGACGTCCATCCGCAGAGCCTTCAATGCCGCTTTTTCCTGATCCCAATACTTCTTGAGGTCTTTGGGGCATTCGGTTCCAGGTTTTAGCCGGAGCGGATCGACGATTAATCCAATCAGTTTTTTGCGTTCTTTCTGGCTTGCCAAAATTCGGATTGAACACGATTCGTTCAACACTTCCGAGTAAATTTGGCAGGTGTCTTTGGTTGGAATAAAGGCTGACTTTGCCAATAGCTGGTCGTTATTTTTCCAGATGCTTACAACCAGGCTGTCGTTTGTATGATTGGGAAGAATTGCTATTACGACAATCTTTTCACCTCGTTTATAAATCCCGCTTTCGTGGTTCAATGCAAGGTTTAAAGTTTGCGACTGAACAGAAAAGGCAAACCCTGCAATTAAAACTAAACCGGGGATTAATTTGATTAATGTTTTCATCGCAATGGGTTTTAGTGGTTTGAAAATTCTATTTTTTTTCTTCTTCCGGAAATTCGGCTTCGAGCTGTTTGTCTTCTTCTTCGTTTTCTTCAAAAATCTCGACATAAGGTTCGGTGAACGATTTGCTTACCAGTAATTTATCAAGAGATAGCAGGAGTGAGGGTAAGACCATGATATTGAAGAACATTGCAATAAGCAATGTTGTGGATATCAGGATTCCGAGCGCTTGTGTTCCGCCAAATTCAGAAACAATAAATACACTAAACCCGAGTACGAGTACAATGCTGGTGTAAATCATACTGAAGCCAGCTTCCTGCAAGGCGTTTAAGGCCGATTGCTTAATGGCGCCGCCAGTCGCTTTAAACTCGTGCCGGTACCTCGATAAATACTGGATGGCATTATCCACCGAGATTCCCAGCGCGATACTGAAAACAATGATGGTTGATGGTTTTATCGGGATTCCGGCAAAACCCATGATGGCGGCAGTAATAATAAGCGGTATGATGTTCGGAACCATCGAAACAAGTATCATCCTGAACGATACAAACAGGAAAGCCATCAGTACCGAAATTAGAATGATGGCAATTACCACACTTTCCAGTAGGTTGCGAATCAGGAAGTTAGTGCCCTTGGCGTAAACAACGCTGTTTCCTGTCACTTTAACATCGAACTTACTTTTATCGAAAATGGAGTCAACCTGGGGTAAAATGTTGCTCATCAGCGAATCCATGTGTTTGGTGCTCACATCGCGCATTTGGAAACTGATGCGGGTAATTTGTTTTGTGCTGTCGATGAACGATTTGAGCAAACTATTACCCGTGTTTTCTTTTCCGGCTTCCGAAGCATTTTGCGGGATATAGCCGAAAATGAAGTTTTTCTCCATTGATGTAGGTAACGAATATTTACTCGAATCTCCATTAAAATAAGCCTGGCGGGCAAACTTAAAAACTTCAATCAGCGATAGTGGTTTCGAAAATTCGGGATGTTCACAGACCACATCCTGGAGCCTGTTAATTTTCTGAATGGTTGAATATGCCAGAATGCCATTTTTCTTTTTGGTATCGACCGAAATTTCGAAAGGCATTACTCCTCCAAAATTGCTTTCGAAAAATTTCAGATCTAATAGAGTCGGATCGTCGGAGCGGAAGTCGTCAACCACCTTTCCCGAAGTTTTCATCATACTTAACCCTATAAATCCGACAACAACAAGCCCACCGGCAATGCTGTAAATTAGTTTCCGGCGGTGGCTAATCAGGTAAATGATTTTGTCGAGAACGGCACCAAAAAAGTTGCTGTCGAGGTGTTTGAGGTGTTTGGCGGTTGGCGCGGCAAACCAGCTGAAAACAATGGGTAATAGCGTGATTGTCAGAATGTAAAGAACCATGATGTTAATCGAGGTAATTACACCAAACTCGCGCAGCATTTGGTTTGGAACCAGGATAAAGGCAGCAAAGCCAAGGGCAGTGGCTGCATTGGTCATTAGCGAAGCAAAACCAATACGGTGAATAACCTGGGATAATGCTCTCATTTTGTTGCCATGACTACGGTATTCCCAGTGGTATTTATTGAGGATATATATGCAGTTTTCAATTACGATAATCACTATAAGTGAGGGAATTACTCCAGTAAGAATGGTAATTTTGTACCCAAACAATACAAGTGTTCCCATCACCCAAACAATACTGATTCCAACGATTAGGAGCGAACTGATAATTACACGTATCGATTTGAAAAACAGGAACATGATAAATGTAGCAACCGCTATGCTTATGATTACAAAAAGGAATAGCTCGTGTTTCACTTTTTGCATGGTTATTGTCCGAATATAAGGCATCCCCGAACAATGAACCTCCGTTTTGTATTTTGCTTTATAAGCTTCAACGGCCTCTGTAATACTGTTGGTTAACGCAATTCGGCTAATGTCGTTTAGCTTCTTTTTATCGAGCGTCACAGTCATCAACGTTGCTTTCGTTTTCGGGTTATAAAGCAAACCCTCGTAGAATTTCAGTCCAAAAATCTGTTTTTTTAAACTATCAACTTCCGCTTGGGTCGTAGGCTTTTGTGCAACTATCTGAACAATTTTAAACTGGTGAGTTTCTTCGTTTTTGACCAGGTTTATGGCTCTTGAGATGTTTAAAACCTCTTGGACACCATCGATTCTTCGAATTTCGTTGCCCAGATCGGCCCAACCGTTAAACTGGTCGAGTTTGAATAAATCCGGATTGATGGTGCCAATAACGATAACATTGCCATCTTCTCCAAATAACTTCTTAAACTCCTGATATTCAATTCGGGTACTGTCTTTTTCAGGAAGTAGGGATGAGTTTTCGTAAGATAACTTAGCGTCTTTCGCATGATATGCCATGAAAGCAGTCAAAACGGAAAGAACTATAACAATTAATACGCGGTGCTTAAGTATAAAGCGGGAGATATGAGTAAACATTGTTGATTTTCGAAATGAGCTAAGTGAACGCTTGTTTAAATGTCGCAAAAATAGTTATTAAATTGAATTGCTGATGTGCTGCGAATAATTAATTGCTTCGAATAACCCAAAACATAAACTAAGTCAGAAGATTGGCATTAGTCTTTATTTCAGTGCCTTACCAAATTTTCAGGAAGTGTGGTGTCCCGAAGATTATCCTGATTCTTAAGCCGGATAGATTGCCTGGATTTGAGTTTTACCGAAATTTATTTGCTTTGCATTTCTTCGGGTATGCTTTTAGCGTTGCAACTTCTTCATAAATAATATGATAGTTGATTTAATTGAAGTTTATTTACTGAAATGCGAATGATTTTGATGCAAATTGTATCTTCATCACCCTAAATCAATTAAATACTTGCCATGCGTATTTTTTTATTACTTCTTGTGATTCTGCAATTTAGTTTTGTTGTAAATGCTCAGCCTCTTATCATTGCCCATCGCGGTTCGTCGTTTATTGCTCCTGAAAATACTGTCTCTGCGGCTAAGCTGGCTTGGGAGCAAAATGCCGATGCTGTTGAATGCGATATTTACCTGACAAAAGATAATCGGGTAATGGTTATGCACGATGCTAACACCAAAAATACGACCGGCGAAAGCTACAAAATGGCCGAAACAAACTCGGATGTATTGCGGGCTCTGGACGCCGGAGCTTTGAAAGGTGCCAAATACAAAGGCGAGAAAATTCCGTTTTTGGAAGAACTTATCGCTACTGTTCCGCAAGGAAAAAAGTTTGTCATTGAAATAAAATGTGGGCAAGAGGTTTTCCCATTCCTGAAAAAGATTGTAAAAGAATCGGGGAAGAAGCAGCAGCTGGTTTTTATCGCATTTGACTGGGAAACAATTGTAAAGGCAAAAAAATTATTCCCGAAGAATGCCTGTTACTGGTTGAGTAGTTCGGCTGCTGCGGTTGAACAAAAACTGCCTGAAGTCAGGAAAAATAAGCTGGACGGGATTAATCTGAATGCGAAAATTGTTAATGAGGAACTAATGCAGAAAGCTCAGCAATCTGGAATCCAGGTTCTTTCGTGGACAATTGACGATCCGGCAGAAGCCAAACGGTTGGCTCAGTTGGGCGTTTCGGCAATAACAACCAACAAACCCGATTTGATTAGGGAAAGCCTGTGATAACAGGTTATTTTTGTTGCTCAACGATCATTTTTTTCAGTCCTTCGGAACAGAAAATTTCATATTCGCCTTTATCATTGCTGTAAATGAAATAAACGTCAATTCCTTTGAGTTGGCTGAGAATTTCCTTACTTTTTTCAATACCTAAAACCATAAAAGCGGTATCCCAGGCATCGGCAGTTACGGCATCGTTGGCAACAACAGTGGCGCTTAGCATGGTATTTTTTGCCGGATATCCGGTTTTCGGGTTAATTGTATGGCCATATTTCACGCCATTCTCAACAAAAAATTTGCGGTAATTTCCTGCTGTAGTCATCGATCTGTTGTTGAGTTCAATTATGGCCTGAATTTGTTGCCCCGGAACAAGGTTGTTGTCAGCCGGGCGATCAATTCCAACGTGCCAAAGCGTATTTTTTGCATTAGTCCCTTTGGTGCGCACTTCGCCACCAATTTCAACAAGGTAATTACGAATGCCCTTTTCGTCGAAAAATTTAGCCAATACATCAACCGAATATCCCTGGGCAACGCCATTTACATCAAGCGAAACTCCGGGAAGTTGCTTAACTATTTTCCGGCCAACAAGCTTCACTTTATCCATGCCAACGTATTGCAAAAGGCTGTCGATGTATGCTGAATCGTGTTTTGCCATGGGTTGCGCTCCAAAGCCCCAGGTGCGTACAACCGGCCCGACAGTAATATCCAAAGCTCCTTCTGAAAGGGCGCTCACTTCTGCCGATTTTTTGAATACATCGATGAACCAATCGTCGGCTTCAACGGTAGGATCGTTGTTATTGATTCTCGAAATAATGGAGGTCGAATCGTACATGGAGCACGATTTATCAAAAGCTTTCAGTATAGAATCAATGGCCTCGCTGTAATCTTCATTATTCGAATTCTCGTAGGTAATATGGAACGACGTTCCCTGCGCATAGCCTGCAATTTTCAGGTATTCGCTTTTTTTCCGGTGGCACGAACTGACTAATACAAGAATTGTGAGTAGTAATGCTATGGTTTTCATTGTCTTATTTCTATGCTGGTTGTGTTTGGTTCTTTCTGCAATTTGGCTTTATTTTCTGACTTACTCAAAAATGATTGCTAATTTTGGATAATATCGCTGATTGCAATGAGAGACCTTCATCCACATATCGATTATAAACGACTTTCGGTGCTTTTGTTGCTGATTGTAACAATGGCTGTTATCGGGTCGCTGACTATTGGTCGCGACCTTTACGAGGTAGGCGAAAAGAGTTTGTATTCGTTTGCAATTGTAAATCTGTTCGGCTATTTATTTGTATTTTTTCTGATGCCGATGGAGCTGGCCTTCATTTTTTACCTTCGAATGGGTTATGATCCTTTGATGCTCAATTTGGTAGCTGTTTCAACAGCAATGGCTTCGCAGATAGTCGATTACCTGATTGGGTATTCTTTCAGCGCCCGAATTATCGATAAGCTTATCGGGCGAAAAAGGCACGAAAAAGCCGAAGAAGAAATCAGGAAATACGGAAACTGGACTTTGTTTTTCTCCAACTTGTTGCCACTTTCGTCGCCAATTATTTCGCTGGCCGCCGGAATGCTGAAATACCGCAAGAAGGACGCATTCCTGTATTCTCTTGCAGGGATGATTTTCAGGTATTTATTACTGACGCTATTGTTTCATGGGTAGCTTTTATCGGATTCCCAATTTTTGAAGGCCACCTTTTAAGCCTTCCAACCGATAATTCTCGTCTTCCTTTGGATGAGTGCAAACTTTTTCGATTCCTTCAAGTTTCGCATTTACAATTTGCAGATATTCTCTGACAGTAAGTGGTTGCTCAACATTTATACCAAGATATTGAAGTACTTTGAGGTCGAGTGCATCATTGTAGGTCTGTTTCGATGGTTTGTCATCGCATTGCGGTAGAACATCCATACAGATTAAATCAGCATTGAGCTTTGTGCAGGGAGTGCAAATATCATCGGCTCCAATAACCAGCTTTAATGGTTGATCCGGATTGTCTATAATTTCAAGGGTGATCCCATGAACGTTATGTCCCAGCGGATGCGGTTCAGTGGGGCGATTGTGCCCGATGTTTCGAACAATGTCCAGGATGTGGTGAGGTCGAAGTTTTAGCATTTTCTCTTAAATAAATCTGACAATTAAAGTAAATAAAAAACTTCGGAAAATCTTCATTTCAGAAGGCTTTCCGAAGTTTGTATATCATGTATATTGAGCGGGTGACTCAAAGTCACCCGCTCAATAATGTTGTTTCACAGCAAATCAGCTTCGAGCAATAATTCTTCCATATCCACCTGAACGTTCATAGCTTCGGCGCGGGCTTTCTCGGCAAAATCCTCACCATCAGAGGCATAAATAATCTGGCGCGACGAGTTAACCAGTAACCCACATTGGTCGTTCATGCCGTATTTGGCCACTTCTTCCAGACTTCCGCCTTGTGCGCCAACTCCCGGAACCAAAAGGAAATGGTCAGGAACAATCTCGCGGATTTCTTCGAGTTTTTCGGCTTTGGTAGCGCCCACCACATACATCATGTTGTCGGTAGTTCCCCAGGTTTGCGATGTTTTCAGCACCGATTCGAACAGTTGATCGCCGGTTGCTTCGTTTTTCAGGCATTGGAAATCGGCAGCGCCTTTGTTTGATGTCAAGGCCAACAAAATCACCCACCGATCGAGGTAAGTCATAAATGGTTTCACCGAATCTTCGCCCATATATGGCGCAACGGTCACAGCATCAAAATCCATGTGATCGAAGAAGGCGCGGGCATACAAATTCGAGGTATTGCCAATATCACCACGTTTAGCATCGGCAATAATGAATTGCTCCGGATATTTTTCTCGGATGTAATTCACCGTTTTCTCCAGGCTGATCCAGCCGGCAACACCTTGACTTTCGTAGAATGCAAGGTTCGGTTTGTAAGCAACGCACAAATCCTGGGTAGCATCTATGATTTCCTTATTGAAGGCAAAAATCGGGTCGCTGGTATCTTTCAGGTGTGCCGGAATTTTTAGGATGTCGGTATCGAGTCCAACGCATAAAAAGCTGCGTTTCTGCTTAATCTGTTCAAAAAGTTGTTCGCGGTTCATAATATTTTGTTTTAGTGAGGGCGTGACTTTAAGTCACACCCTCACTAGGTGTTAAATTTCTGCTTCTTTCAGTCTTTCAGAGTTTTCTTCCACCATCAGTTTTTCGATGATTTCGTCGAGGTCGCCATTGATTACCGCCTGTAAGTTATAAATCGTCAGGTTAATGCGGTGATCGGTAATGCGTCCCTGCGGCCAGTTGTAGGTGCGGATTTTAGCCGAACGGTCGCCGGTTGAAACCATGGTTTTCCGTTTCGAAGCAATGGCATCGATGTATTTCTGGTATTCCATGTTATAGATACGGGTACGCAACTCAACCATCGCTTTGGCTAAGTTTTTCAACTGCGATTTTTCGTCCTGACAAGTTACTACAATTCCGGTTGGGATGTGTGTCAAACGAATGGCCGAGTAGGTTGTGTTTACCGACTGTCCGCCAGGTCCCGACGAACAGTAAGTGTCTTTGCGGATGTCGGCATCTCTCAGGTCAACGTCAAATTCTTCGGCTTCGGGTAAAACAGCAACCGTAGCTGCCGACGTGTGCACGCGGCCCTGTGTTTCGGTTTGGGGAACGCGCTGTACGCGGTGAACGCCCGATTCGTATTTCAGGATACCATAAACACCTTCGCCCGAAACTTTGGCCACAATTTCCTTGTATCCGCCCGATGTTCCTTCGCTGGTGTTGGTTACTTCCAATCTCCAGCCTTTGCGTTCACAGAATTTTGAGTACATGCGGAACAAGTCGCCGGCAAACAAACTGGCCTCGTCGCCACCGGTCCCAGCGCGGATTTCGAGGATGGCGTTTTTACCGTCTTCAGGGTCGGCAGGAACCAGCAACAAGCGGATTTCCTGTTCCTTTTTCGGAATCATTGCTTCGCTGTTGTCAATTTCTTCCTTGGCCATTTCGCGTAAGTCGGGATCGGTTTCAGAATCCAGCATTTCTTTGCCGGTTTCAATGTTTTCAATCAGGGCTTTGTATTCTTTAAATGCCCCAACCAACGACTCCAGTCGTTTGTATTCCTGGTTCAGTTTTACGTAGCGTTTCATGTCGCTCATTACACCGGGGTCGGTAATTTGTGAGCCTACTTCTTCGAAGCGGTAGCGTATCGCTTCGTATTTTTCGAGTAATGAATAATCTGCCATATGGGAATGATAAATGATGAATCTTGAATGATGAATGGAGGCGAAAACTCCTGAGAGCAATGTAGCGTAGCTAATATTCGAAAGTGCCGAAAGGCGACTCGATGGTCAGTTTTTTGCCTTCGAAGGCTTCAACGCAGCCTACAATTTGGGCGTCGATGTTGAAACTTTTGGCAATCGCGATAACCTGTTCTGCAAATTCAGGAGTCAGGTAAACTTCGTAACGGTGACCCATGTTGAAAACCTTGTACATTTCCTTCCAGTCGGTGCCCGATTCTTCCTGAATCATTTTAAACAGCGGCGGAACCAGAAACAGATTGTCTTTAATAATATGAACCTGATCGACAAAGTGCATCACTTTGGTTTGTGCACCGCCCGAACAGTGAATCATTCCATGAATTTCGGGGCGCAACTGTGTCAGCAATTCCTTCACAAAAGGTGCATAGGTACGGGTAGGAGAGAGCACCAGTTTTCCGGCATCCAAACCAACACCTTCAATAGCTTCGGTCAGTTTTTTTGTTCCTGAATACACCAAATCGGAAGGAACTTCCGGATCAAAACTTTCAGGATATTTTTGTGCGAGATAGTTGGCAAACACATCGTGGCGGGCCGAAGTCAGTCCGTTGCTGCCCATGCCGCCGTTGTATTCTTTTTCGTAAGTCGCTTGTCCGAATGATGCAAGACCCACAATGACATCGCCAGCCTGAATGTTGTCAGCCGAAATCACATCAGCGCGTTTCATGCGGCAGGTAACGGTTGAATCGACAATGATGGTGCGCACCACGTCGCCCACATCGGCTGTTTCTCCGCCCGTTGGATAAACATTCACACCCATGCTGCGCAGTTCGGCGCAAAGTTCGTCGGTTCCGTTGATGATGGCCGCAATCACTTCGCCCGGGATTTTGTTTTTGTTCCGGCCAATGGTTGACGATAGCAAAATGTTGTCGGTAGCACCCACGCAAAGCAGGTCGTCGATGTTCATAATCAGCGCATCCTGTGCGATGCCTTTCCAAATCGATAAATCGCCGGTTTCTTTCCAGTATAGGTAGGCCAGCGACGATTTGGTTCCGGCACCATCGGCGTGCATGATGTTGCACCACTCCGGATCGCCGCCCAAAATATCGGGAATAATCTTACAAAAAGCCTTTGGATACAAGCCTTTGTCGATATTTTGAATGGCGTTGTGCACGTCTTCCTTCGAAGCCGACACTCCACGAGCCATATACCGGTTATCTGCTGACATACAATCTGGTTTACCTTTTCAATTTTCGGGGGCAAAGGTAAAATATTTGGACTAATATTCCCATTTATTTGATCCGATCAACTAAAAATCCCTGAATCAGTTTCGTGTGGTTGAAATATGAATTCAGGTTCTTATTCACAATGTATTTTCTCTGGATTGATTCTGCTTCACAAAAGTTGTTCATGCCCGCAAGGCTGATCGGTTTCGCCAGTTCCTTGTATTTGCATTCGATGGCAATTATATCATTCAGTTGGTTGAGAATAAAGTCAACCTCGGTGCCGTCGCTGGTTCGGTAAAACTGTAAAGAACCGGAACTATTTTTGTTGCGCCAAAGTTCGAGCATCACATAGTTTTCGAACAAAGCGCCGTTATCAGCCCTGAACGTGAGATCGTTGAAGTTCCCTTCAATTCGGTTTCGCAGGCCAAGGTCGTAAAAATATAGCTTTTCCATTTTACCGATGACCTTTCGCTTATTGGTGTAATAAGGTTCAATGAGCCTGATAATGTACATTTGTTCCAGAAGAGATAAATACTCCTCGCATCTTTTATAAGGCAGATTTGCTTGTCGGCTTAGCTCATTAATATTTAGCAAATTACCAATCTGTGATGCCAGTATCCTGAGCAATTTGTTAAATCCAATAAAATCCTGATTGGCTACATAGTTTCGAACGTCCCGCAACAGGTAAGTTTGATAGATGTCGTTCAAAATATCGGCTTTTTCTTCCGGATTTGTTGTGAGCGCTGCACGGGGAAGACCGCCATAAAGCAAATATTCGGTCAGCATTTCTTCGATTGGTGCTGTTAGTGCCGAACCTTGAGTTTCGGTGTCAAACGATTGAAATAACTGATGAAGCTGGCTATTCTTGAATAATAAATACTCTTCGAACGAGAGCGAAAGTACCTCAATGGTACGAATACGCCCCGCCAGCGATTCCTCTACTTTTTGCAGAATGTCGAGGCTTGAACTTCCGGAACACAAAATTTTTAGTGCAGGATTTTTGTCGGATAATAGTTTTAGCGTGGTGGAAATACCTTGAATATACTGAAATTCATCGAGTAGCAAGTAGCCATTAAAATCCTGGTCAAGGTATATTTTCAGGTATTGTTCGATGTCCGACAGTTTCTGAAAAATTTCGGCAATTGCAGGATCCTGCCCGTTCAGAAAGATTTTTTTTCCCGGGAAATCGCACGAATTCATCAGGCTTGTTTTGCCAACCTGGCGGGCACCAATCAAAAGCACTATCGGCACAGTTCTGAACCCAGCCTCTATTTTTGCCAGATATTTATTTCGGGTAATCATGGGCTTAAGTTGATATTCGACCACAAAAATAATAAAAAACCGATATTTTTGTCAATATTGATAAAATTATCGCGATATTCTTGTCTGTTTTGGTGAAAATATCGGTTTTTCAGATTTTGCTATTCGTGGAAGTCATTGCTCAGCACCCTGAATTCCGTTCGCCGGTTGATGGCTTTGGCAATTTCCTGCTGTTCGGGTGTCAATTTCAGGATGAATTCTTCAGTGAGCTCGTCGCCACGTTTTAACCACGAATATTGCCTGGCAATTTCTTTCGTTACTTTTTTAGGCCAGGTTTCGCCATACCCTTTTGCAACGAGTCGTCCGGCTGTAATTCCTTTTGAAATGATATAATCGACGGCAGCCTGTGCTCGTTTTTGCGAAAGTTCGGAGTTGAATTGGTCGCTGCCAACGTAGTCGGTATGAGCCATTAACTCGATTTTAATCGTTGGGTTTAAAACCAAAAGCTGAACCAGCGAGTCGAGCGAAGCTTTCGAACCTTCTGTTAATTGGTAGCTGCCAAATTCGTAGTTAATATTGTTAATCTTGATTGGCTCGTCGGTTGGCGCTAGCTTAAATTCGAAACGGAAGTCTTTGCTATCTTCCAATCCTACAGTTGTTAAGCGAGCCTTGTCGTTAAGATAACCGTCTTTAAATGCAGCAAAAACATATTCTGTTTCGGGTTTTAATTTGTATTGGAAGCGACCGCCGTTGGCGCGTATTTTCAGGTTTGTACCGTCGGTACCAATAATTCGCACTTGAGCGCCGTCGATTTTTTGGTTTGTTTCTTTGTTAAAAATCTCTCCTGAAGCGTTGAAGACCTTGGGTGGCAGGTAGAACGAATAAATGTCGTCGCTTTTTGAGCCTTTCCGGTTCGAAGAAAAATAACCCTTTTCAACCTCGCCTTTCGCGAAAATGATTCCAAAATCGTCGCCCGGAGAGTTAATTGGCGCTTTCATGTTTTCGACCTTCCATTTACCTTTCTCGTTTTTCACAGCCTTAAAAATATCAAGTCCGCCAAGCCCGGTATGGTAATTTGATGAGAAATATAACTCGCCGTTTTCGCGAATAAAAGGGAACATTTCGTCGCCCGGGGTATTAATTTCAGGACCAAGGTTTTCGGGTTTTTCAAAAGCGGTGCCTTTTCCTGTGGCCATCCATATATCTTTTCCACCATAGCCTCCGGGGCGGTCGGAGACAAAATAAAGCGTTGTTCCGTCTAAACTAAGCGATGGATGAGCCGAAATGAGGCTGTCGCCAATGATTTTCAACAATGTAGGTTCTCCCCATTCTCCGTGCGATTGGTTAGACACCAGCAGATCCGAACCCAGGTCTTTTTGCTTGTCGTACCGGCAACGTGTAAAAATCATGATGTCGCCTTTATTTGAGACTGTTGCGGCGCCCTCATCGTTCAATGTGTTGATGATGTTGTTTTCGTCGAGCGGTTTGGGTTTGCTCCATCGTTGCTTCTGTATTTCGAAGTTACTGGTGAATAAGTCGGAATATTTGGTTCCGGTTATTTTACTTTTGCGTTTCCCGGTCGAGAGTTCGCGGGTTGATGAGATAATAAGTTCGTTATCGCGGCCACCAACAAATGCCGGGCAGTAATCGTTATCCCGCGAGTTAAGCTCTTTTACCGTGTTAACAACGTATCGCGAAGGTTTATCTAGCCAGCCTGTTGCAATTTTACAGGCTTCAATGCCATTTAAAGCATATTGATCGTTGGCATTTATGGCAAGGTAGGTTTGGTACCAAACCAAAGCTTCTTCATACTTTTGGGTAGCTTTCAGGCAATCAGCGTAATGCAACATACACAGCGGATCGTCGTTTTTTTGTTTTATTGCATTTTTATACCAAACTGCGGCTTTTGCAAAATCGCTGATGTGGTAATAGGCTTCACCAATAGAGAACGCAATTTTATTCTTCTCGTTTCTAAGATTCTGGCTACGATACGCTTTTTTGTTTTTTTCTATTGAGTTATAATATTCTCCAATATTGTATGAAACGGTGGCTGTTTTCATGTAGAGGCGTGGAGAGCACGAGGAGAGTAACACCACGGCAAAGAGGAACAATATTTTCAGGAGTACCGTTTTCTTCATTTGATTTTTAACGTTTGGCGGTAAAAGTAACCATTTTAAATCCATTATGGAAAACGGAAAAGGTTTATTTAAAGTATTCGATGCCCGAATAAATGTTCGAAATCCTTGTTGGATAGTGATTTTCTTAATTCGCATGAAGCAAAAAAGGCTTCAGGAATTTCCTGAAGCCTTTAAAAACAGTTATCATATAAACTAACTATCTTACGAAGAGCAATTCTCTGTATTTTGGCAATGGCCACAGTTCATTATCAACAATTAGTTCGAGTTTGTCGATGTGGTAACGAATGTCATCCAGATATGGTCTAACCTGTCCTTCGTAAGCCACAGCTTTTTCTTTTGCTGATTCGATTACGTTGGCCACTTTACGGGCTTCAACCATATCGCTTACTTTAGCTTTGATAGCCGAAACGTGACCTCCGATTTCCTTGATCAGTTCTAAACGACCCTCAGCAACTGTTTCAAGATATTCAGCACCAAATACGTCTTTTACATTTTTTATGTTTTCGAGTAATGTAGTCTGATATTTAATCGCAGTTGGGATGATGTGGTTCATGGCTAAGTCGCCCAATACGCGAGCTTCGATCTGAATTTTCTTGGTGTATTTTTCCAATTCAACTTCGATACGGCTTTCTATTTCACGGTGAGTTAAAACGCCAGCTTTTTCGTAGAGTTCAATTACGCGGGGATCTTCCAGAGCTTCCAATGCAGTTGGAACACTGGTGATGTTGGTCAAACCGCGTTTTGCAGCTTCAGCTTTCCATTCATCGCTATAACCATTACCGTCAAAACGGATAGCTTTCGATTCGATGATCAGTTTTTTCAATACCTGGAAGATCGCTTCATCTTTCTTTACACCAGCTTCAATCAAAGCATCAACTTCAACTTTGAATTTGGTGAGCTGATCGGCAACAGCCGTGTTCAGGGCGATCATTGCAGAAGCACAGTTTGCAGAAGAACCTACAGCGCGGAACTCGAAACGGTTACCTGTGAAAGCGAATGGCGATGTACGGTTACGGTCGGTAGTATCGAGGATGATTTCAGGAATACGACCGATGTCAAGTTTTAAGGCTGTTTTTTCGTCCGGAGTCATTTTGCGGTCAACCACAGCTTCTTCCATCAGATCCAACATTTTTGTTACTTCTGCGCCAAGGAAAGCCGAGATAATTGCTGGCGGAGCTTCATTTGCACCCAAACGGTGAGTGTTAGGAGCAGTAAGGATGCTGGCACGCAACATATCCTGATTTACATGCAATGCTTTCAATGTATTGATAACGAAAGTTAGGAATTGCAGGTTTGACTTTGGGTTTTTACCTGGAGAATACAGGTTAACACCTGTGTCAGTTGAAAGTGACCAGTTGTTGTGTTTTCCTGAACCGTTGATTCCGGCGAATGGTTTTTCGTGGAAAAGAATCATGAAGTTGTGACGACGAGCGATCTTTTTCATCAAGTCCATGATCATCTGGTTGTGATCGTTGGCCAGGTTCAACTCTTCGAAAATTGGAGCAACTTCAAACTGGTTCGGAGCTACCTCATTATGACGGGTTTTTACAGGGATACCTAATTTGAAAGCTTCGTTCTCAACATCTTCCATGAAGCGGAATACGCGAGTTGGAATTGAACTGAAATAGTGGTCTTCCAGTTGCTGATCCTTTGAGGCAGAGTGTCCCATCAGGGTACGGCCAGTCAACATCAGGTCGGGACGAGCCATAAATAAAGCTTCGTCAACAAGGAAATATTCCTGTTCCCATCCGAGGTTTGCATTAACTTTAGTTACATTTTTATCAAAATACTGGCAAACTTCGGTTGCAGCCTTATCAACAGCGGCAATTGCCTTCAGCAAAGGAGTTTTGTAGTCGAGCGACTCACCTGTATATGAAATAAAGATGGTAGGAATAGTCAATGTATTGTCAACGATAAATGCAGGTGAAGATGGATCCCATGCAGTATAACCACGAGCTTCGAAGGTTGCACGAATACCGCCACTAGGGAATGAAGAAGCATCAGGTTCCTGTTGTGAAAGCATCGATCCGGTTAATGATTCAACAACACTGCCGTTTTCGCCATGAACGATAAAAGCATCATGTTTTTCTGCAGTACCGTCGGTCAATGGATGGAACCAGTGTGTAATATGGGTAGCACCGTTTTCCAATGCCCATGATTTCATACCCTGAGCAACCTGATCAGCCATTTTGCGCTCAACCGGTGTTCCGTTATCAATTGCATCAATAACTGCCTTGTATGCTTCTTTTGACAGGTATTTTTTCATTTTCGGACGATCGAAAACGTTCATACCATAAAAATCAGAAACCAGGTTTTCTTCTCGTTTAACTTCGATCGGTTTTCTGGTTAAAACTTCTTCCAGGGCCCTAAATCTAAACTGTGCCATAATTAAAATTTTTAAGAGTTATTATTTCTTTTATCCGTTTCATTTTTACAATAAACACATAACAAAAATAGACAAAAAATGAAATTTGGGTGTAGAAATTTAGTGGTCGGTTGAATAATTTACAATTATTTCAGAAAAAGCATACAAAATATATAGGCTAATTATTGAAAAAAGCAAATAATTGTCGAAAAGTGTGAATAAATGTAAATTTTCAGAATAAATGAGTATTCGATTTAGCTGCTCTAAAGTGAAAAATAAAAATCCGAAGTTGTTGGCTTCGGATTTTGAGGTTATTTGTCTTTTTTGTGCTTTTTATTCTGATCAGGGGCGTAATTTCTTGCACTTTTTGCTCCAGGAACTTTTTTTATTTGCCCCGGAGGTATTTTTCATTTGGATTTACTTGAATAATTTTGGTATCCGATCTATGGCCAACACTTCCAACTTTACAGGCGCTTGTAAATGCCAGGATGATAGCAAACGAAGCTATAAGAATGAATAATTTTTTGTTTTCATTTCACCGTAATTATGTTCAGCTAAAGGCAGTGAAACTATTCACACAAACCCTGAATAGTGATTGAACAAAAAAGCGCAGAGCTTTCGCCCCACGCTTCTATTTTTGACTTTTTACTTTGTCCTTTTGCCTTGAATTAAATCACAATGTTCACAATTTTATTTGGCACCACGATGATTTTCTTTGGCGTTTTGCCTTCCAACCATTTTTGAGAAGTTTCATTAGATAAAACTACTGCTTCAATTTCGGCGTTGGGAGTGCCAACTGCAAACGCGAGTTTGAAACGAACTTTTCCGTTGAATGAAATCGGGTACTCAAATTCGTCTTCGGTCAACATCGCCGGATCAACAACTGGCCATGGTGCATAAGCCAGGGTGTCGGTGTTGCCGTACAATTGCCACAATTCTTCGGCAAGGTGCGGCGCATACGGAGCCAGCAGCTTCACGAATGTTTCGGCAGTCTGTTTACTCACTTTTCCCTTTTTCAGCGCCAGGTTGTTGAAAATCATCAAGGCCGAGATACCGGTATTGAATTTCATGCTCTCGATATCCGAAGCCACTTTGCTGATGGTTTGGTGTAGAAGCTTCAGTGTTTCTTTATCATCGGCGGCATCCACAATATTTTCAGGATTTCCGAAGAAACGCGAAACACGGTTCAGGAAGTTGAAAACCCCTTTCACTCCGTTTTCAGCCCAGGGTTTGGTGTCTTCCAGCGGACCCATGAACATCTCGTACAAACGCAACGAGTCGGCACCGAAGTTTTTCACCACGTCGTCGGGGTTCACCACGTTTTTCAGCGATTTCGACATTTTGGCCACAATCTGGGTCAGCTCTTCGCCGGTTTCGGTGTGGAAATATTTGCCGTCTTTTTCTTCCACCAAATCGCTGGTTACTTTAGCGCCGGTTGCGGTTTGGTAGGCAAAAGCAAGGATCATTCCCTGGTTAAACAATTTCTGGAATGGCTCCGAAGTGGAAACAATGCCCAAATCGAACAACACTTTGTGCCAGAAGCGGCTATATAATAAATGTAAGACCGCATGCTCTGCGCCACCCACATACAGGTCAACCGGCATCCAGTAATTTTCCAGCTTTTTGTCGAAGATCGATTCATCGTTCTTCGGATCGATGTAACGCAGGTAATACCAGCACGAGCCGGCCCATTGCGGCATGGTGTTGGTTTCGCGGCGGCCTTTGCGGCCATTGGCATCGGTTACATACAACCAGTCGGTGGCGTTGGCCAACGGCGATTCGCCGCCTTCGCCCGGTTCGTATTTTTCCATCGCAGGAAGTTCAACCGGGAGGTTTTCCTCAACCAATGAGATTTCGCCATCTTCCCAGTGAATCACGGGGAAAGGCTCGCCCCAGTAGCGCTGACGGCTGAATAACCAGTCGCGCAGCTTGAAATTGGTGGTTGCCTGTCCGATTCCTTTTTCGCCCAGCCATTCCACCACTTTGGCGATGCCCTGCTTTTTATTCAGACCATTCAGGTCAAGTCCAATCTCGGGATTGGCAGAGTTGATGTATGCGCCGTCTTCTGTCCAGCAAGCTTCGCCAGCCAGCACCTTGGCGCGTGTTTCGTCGTCGGCACTCTTCGGATCGAGGATGCAGATAACCGGAATATTGAATTTTTGAGCGAATTCGAAGTCGCGGGTGTCGTGCGCCGGAACAGCCATGATGGCGCCGGTTCCGTACCCCATCAACACATAGTCGGCCACCCAAACCGGGATTGGCTGACCTGTAATCGGGTTGATGGCATTGCAGCCAGTGAATACACCGGTTTTATCTTTGGCCAGTTCGGTACGATCCAAATCCGATTTCAAAGAGGCAGCCTGAATGTAAGTTTTCACGGCTTCGGCAAATTCAGGAGTTACCAAACTGTTCAGCATGGGGTGTTCAGGAGAAACAACCATATAAGTTGCACCGAACAACGTGTCAGGACGAGTTGTGTAAACACGCAGTTTTTCGTTCAAACCTTCAACAGCAAAATCAACTTCTGCGCCTGAAGATTTGCCAATCCAGTTTTTCTGCATGTCTTTCACACCTTCCGGCCAATCCAGACCGTCCAAACCCTGAAGCAAACGTTCGGCATAATGCGGAATACGCAGCAACCATTGTTTTAGGTTTTTGCGGATCACCTGGTTGCCACACTTTTCGTGCGAACCGTCGGTCAGCACTTCTTCGTTGGCACACACTGTTTTACACGACTGGCACCACCAAACCTGGGCATTATCGTAATAAGCCAGGCGCTTTTCGCTGATGAACTGGTTGATGGCAGCCTGTCCCTGCGCCTGAATGTCGGCAGGGATTGGAAGTTCGCTGATAGGGCGTCCTTTTCCGGCTTCAGCATCGAACCAGGTGTTGTATAATTTTGTGAAAATCCACTGCGTCCAGCGGAAATATTTCGGGTCGGTAGTATTGATTTCGCGATCCCAATCGTAGCTCAAACCCAGCGATTTGATCTGACGGCGGAAATTGTCACAGTTTTTGTTCGTGGTAATGGCCGGGTGCGTACCGGTTTGAATGGCATACTGCTCAGCTGGCAAACCGAAAGCGTCCCAACCCATCGGGTGCAACACGTTGAAGCCTTTCATGCGTTTGTAGCGGCACATAATATCGGTGGCGGTATAGCCTTCGGGGTGGCCCACATGCAAACCTGCTCCTGAAGGATAAGGGAACATGTCGAGCACGTAATATTTTGGTTTCGAGAAGTCGTTTTCGGTTTTGAAGGTTTTGTGTTCCTCCCAGAATTGCTGCCATTTCGGCTCAATTTCCCAGAATTTGTATTCCATTTTGCTTGGTAATAAAGGTTCTTGATAATGAGCCGCAAAGATAGAAAGAAACTTACAAGTAAAAAGAAGATTTCGTGCTGTTCATTTCATAAAACAACAAACGCCCCTGCGAGGAGCGTTTGTTCGTTTATATATCCTAAAGGCTATTTCTTTTCAGCTGCATTCCACGGTACTAATTTCGATGGATAGAAGTTAATATCATGCGCTTTCATACGGTCGGCATGACTGGCCAGGCGAACCTTGTAAGTGTCCCATTTTCGGAGATTTGCGGGAGTCCAGCCAATTTCGGCATAACCTAAAAGACGTGGAAAAATCAGGTATTCGGCTTCGCTGATGTTTGAAACAGTTTCGCTCCAAAGTGGTGCTTCAATACCAATTATGTTTTCCTTTTTGATTTCAGGAACTAAGGTTGCCGGATCCCAGTTGTAGCCTTTATCAACTTCGATGTATGCAGCCCAATGCAAGCCGTAGGTACTTGTTGAATCGTATTGCATATCGAGGTAGGCGTTTGCTGCCGGCGACATCAATACTTTTGCGCCCTGGGCAACACCCTTCACTGCGTTTTCGGCTTTTGCCCAATACTGAACCACGGTGTTAGGTTTTAGCGTCGCCAGTGCAATTTCGTCCCAGGCCAAAACTTTTTTCCCGTGCGCAATTACCATATCCTGAACTCGGTTCATGAATGGAATATAATCTTCAAGTTTCGTGGCATGAGATTCGTCGCCGCCAATGTGCAGATATTCTCCGGGAGTTATGGCTGCAAGTTCTCGGATAACATCGTCGATAAATTTATAAGTCACTTCTTTTTTTGTAGCCAATGTGCTGAATCCCACTTCGGTTCCTGTATATAACTCTGCGGCTTTTCCATTTCCGTTCAACTCGGGGTACGAAGCCGATGCGGCATTGGTATGCCCTGGCATATCAATTTCAGGAATAATGGTGATGAACCGTTCCTGTGCATATTTTACAAGGTCGGCATATTGTTCCTGCGTATAAAATCCGCCTTCGCCGGCGCCAACTTCGGTTTTTCCGCCATGTGCAGTCAAGTTTGGCCACGATTTGATTTCGATGCGCCAACCCTGGTCGTCGGAAAGGTGCAGGTGCAAGGTATTAAATTTGTAATAAGCCAGTTGATCGATTAGTTTTTTTACTTCTTCAACACTGAAAAAATGGCGCGCTACATCAAGCATCGAGCCTCGGTAGCCATAAACCGGGTAGTCGCGAATGATTCCGGTTGGCAGTTTCCACGAGGCTTTTTGCCGAGATGACGATTCAATTTGAGCAGGCAGTATCTGGCGAATGGTTTGAACGCCATAGAATAAACCTGCAGGTTTATTGGCAGTAAGGCTAACCCGTTTGTCGGTGATTTTAAGCTGGTAACCTTCGTCGCCTAATTCCTTATCGGAAGTAAGCGCCAGATAAATGTTTCCTGAAGCAGGTTCTGTGGTGGTAGCCTTAACTTGAATATCCAATCCTGTTGAAGGATTTAACTTATCGGCAAGGAATTGCCCGATTTGTTTTAATTCCGAAGATTCTTCCTGAACGTAAATATCAGTCTGGTCGGTAATATTAAACGATTTTCCATCGGGAACAACCGATACCGGTTGCGGAATAATGTTTTCTTTGGTGAGATCGGTTGGCTGACAGGCCATTTGGCCAAAAACAACGGCAAGGAATATGCCGCCAAGCGCAGTTCTTCTTAGGTTTTTAAAATTCATGGATTAGTGCAATTTTAATTATAAATGTATTCTTTCAATTTTAAAAATTACAGGCATGAGCCCATCTGAACAACACGAAATCGCAATTCCGGGCTTCTTCATCCAGGGATAGTTCCCATCGTATAAAATGGTGTTAACATCTTTCAGAATGTCGCTCCAGGCATACGAACAAAACCCTTCGGGCACTTTGTTATCTTCTTCAACAATAAATTCGTCTCCAACTGTGAATAAATGACAGCCCAAACATACTTTTGTGAGGTCGAGATTACTGTATTCGTCAATCAGCTCCCTGTTAATCATCTTTTTCAAAACGGTAATTTTGCATCTAACCATAACTTGAAGTATTTAGGTTTTGAATGATGAAAATTACCCAAAAAACATGGAATACCCTTCTGTTTCTGATTGACTTATATCATTCAACCAGCTTTAAAATCCTGCTTTTAATACCAATCCTGAAATTCAGAAACACAAGCAGAAAGCATGATCCGACAATGATGAATGCGCCAATGATTTCAATAGTACTAAATTTTTCTTTAAAAATCAACCATCCTGAAAGCAGGTTAAACACGGGCACCAGCGATTGTAACATTGATCCGGTGGCTACATTTACGTGTTTGTAACCCTCGGTCATAAACAGCTGGCCAATGGTTGCAATAATTCCAACCAGCACCAGCAGAAGTATTTCTGTAAGATTCCCGATGGCCTGGGTTACCCCGGAAGGAAGGAGAAATAGCCAGAAGCCGACAATGCACTGCGAAAAGAAAATAGCCATTGAATTGTCGCTGTCGTGTAATTTCTTTACAAAAACAACGGCGAGCCCTGTCGTAACAGAGCCTGCAATGGCAAATAATTCCCAAATTCCGATTCCGGCGAGAGAACCTTTTCCTCCGCCCACCGAGAGTAATATTAGTCCGGCAAAAGAAACAGCAATAATCACAAATTTGATAGGTTCAACTTTTTCTTTCAGCATAATCATACTGAAAAGGGTTGCAAAAATAGGGTAAGAGTATATATAAACCGAGCCTTTGCCTACGCCAAGTTTCAGAATGGCGAGGTAAAACAGGTAAACAGCAATACCTCCGACGAATCCCCGGTAAAACAACCCTTTCCGGTCGTTAAATGTAAGTTTTATAACTCCGAAAAGGGCCAGGATTCCAATGATTCCAACGCCGATTGCAAACCTGAAGAAGGTCGTTTGATAACTCGAAACATTGGGAATAGCTTTTACAAGTACTGCCATCAATGCAAAAAAAATGACCGAGCCTAACGTTAATAATACCCCTTTTGAGTTTGATGTCATGTGGCTGGTTTCAATATATTTAATGCAAAATTACTCAATTAAATGTTAACAAAACCGAGGAACTAACCCGGTTATTGTAATAAAAAACCCTCGTTTTTGACGAGGGTTCTTTAATTATTCTTCAGTAATAACAATCTTTTCGATTCGGTCTCCCTGGCGAATGGCGTCGATCACTTCCAGCCCTTCGTAAACCTTGCCGAAACAGGTATGCTTGCGGTCGAGGTGCGAGGTTTGACGGCGGCTGTGGCAAACAAAAAACTGAGAACCACCCGTGTTGCGGCCTGCATGAGCCATCGACAAAACGCCACGGTCATGGTATTGGTTGCCACCGTCGGTTTCGCATGGAATTTTGTACCCCGGGCCACCGGTTCCAGGCATTCCTGTTGCACCTTCGCGCGAGTTGGGGCACCCGCCCTGGATAACAAAATCAGGAATTACGCGGTGGAAAGTCAGTCCATCGTAAAAGCCACTTTTAGCCAGTTTGTGGAAATTAGCTACCGTTCCCGGAGCATCATTATCGTAGAATTCAACTTTCATTACACCTTTAGCGGTGTGAATCTCTGCTTTGCTCATTTTTCTGGATATTAAAGATTGGTGCAAAAATACAACTTTTGCCAGTAAACTGCGAATCGCACCGTTTTGTTTATTCAGGTCTGGTTCTTTCATCCAAAACCTGTTTTATAATAGGAAATACAACCGCGATTCAAATTGAATTTTTTTGTTTATTTGGCACAGCATAGCACAGGACAGATACTTGTGCTATGCTGAATTTGATTTGAAAACAGAAAATGTTCAACAACATTTTTTTGCTTTTGCAAAGCTTTGCATCACAAAGAAATGTGTGCTGTGTTTGGCAGATCAAATTAGATTATTGATTTTTGACATTATAAATTTTGAATTTAAAGGTGGAAAAATAAAAGAATTTCTAAACTAATAACCCAAACATTACTAAAACGAAATGAAACAAGCAAAAAAAGGTCTTTTTACTACGGAAGACGGGAGAAATCATACGTTTATTTTCTTTCTGGTTGCGCTTCTGTTTACGCTATGGGCTGTCGGTAACAGCTTGATAGACACAATGGATAAGCATTTTCAGGATTATTATCACCTGACCAAAGCCGATTCGGCTAATGTGCAGTTTTCACACTATCTGGGGTACTTTTTCATGGCTTTACCTGCCGGGTGGTTTATTCATAAATTAGGATATAAATGGGGTATTATTTTAGGGTTGAGCCTGGCTGCTGTCGGATGTTTGTGGTTTTACCCGGCTACAAAAATCGATGGTTTTTGGGCTGTTCTTTTGGGTGTTTGCCTGGTTGCAATGGGTTTTTCGTTTCTCGAAACAGTGGCAAATCCTTATACAACAGTGCTGGGTAATCCAAAATATTCGGCTTCGCGTATTAATCTTGCTCAATCGTTCAACGCTGTTGGCTGGCCAATTGCACCATTTATTGGCGGATTGTACTTTTATCATACCGACGATGCTTTGACTGCACAACAGAATGCCGAGGTTGCCCATCAAACCATGTGGATACCGTATGTTGGTATTGCCATAATTATAGGTGTTCTTATCCTGGCTTTCCTGAAAAGCGACATGCCTGATGTTACTGAAAGTGATAATAGCAAAGAGTTGGAAGGAGATAAAGCCAAGGTCGATGTTTTTGGGCAACAAAGCCGGATGTCAACTATCCTTTTATATGTATGTGCAGTTTTATTCAGCTTTGCTTTAGGGATGATTATTCGATTCTTTGTTCAGTTGTTTTACATGGATCGCGAAACACTTGCTAATCCTGAAGCTATGGCGACATTAAATCATATGCTCACCTGGGTGTTCTATATCGTAACCGGCATTAGCGGAATTGTTTCGGTGGCGTTTATCATCCTGAAGAAGGAAAAATTGATTCACAAAAACAGCCTGTGGTCGGCTCCGCATTTTTCAGGTGCCACAATTGCTCAGTTTCTATATGTAGCTGCCCAGGCCGGAATATTTAGCTTTTTCATCAATTACATGGTCGAGGATGTTCCTTCGATAGGTGAAAGCTTTAAATCAAGTTTCATTATAGGAGGAGCAAGCGGTTCCATACTGCGCGATGGCGCTTATTTCCTGACCGAAAAAGGTGCAACTTCGCTTATGTCGTGGATGGCTTTCCCATTGTTTCTGCTGGGGCGTTTCACCGGTTCGTTTATTCTGAGGGTAACCAAAGCGCACAACATGCTTGGGCTTTATTCACTTATTAATGTTCTGCTTATGTTGGTTGTTGTGGCTAAACTGGGCTGGCTTTCGGTAATTGCAGTATTCCTAAGCTTCTTCTTTATGTCGATTATGTTCCCAACAATTTTTTCTCTTGGAATCTGGGGATTAGGCGAAAAATCGAAGCTGGCCTCGTCATTCATTGTTATGGCCATTATGGGTGGCGCTGTTTTGCCAAAGGTTATGGGTGCTATTGCCGATAAAGATGGCATGTCGGCTGGTTATATCGTGCCTGCTGTTTGCTTTGCTGCTATTGCTTTGTACGGATTTTTCTGGACAAAACTTAGCGGTTCTGAAGGATTAAGTAATGTGAAAGTAGGTTCTGGACATTAATAACAGTATCTTTTTAAATTTATATCGAAATGGAATATATCGAAAATTCAAAAGCCCCGGTATTTAAGCGGTTTTGCAAAACATTGTCGCTGAAAGATGATCCGCAGTTGATTGAGGATTACAAAAAAGTACATGCTCCAGGCGCTGCATGGCCCGAAATTACCCAAGGAATGAAGGACGTGGGAATTATCGATATGGAAATCTATATTTTCGGGACACGTTTGTTCATGATTATGGATACTGTTGCCGGGTTTGATCACGATAAAGCGATGACGGAACTGGCAACCAAACCTCGCCAGAGCGAATGGGAAGCTTATGTGGCTCGTTTTCAGCAAACTTCGTCAGAGGCAACCGCCGACGAAAAGTGGCAACTGATGGAACGCATTTACAAGCTCGATTAATAACTTTTTTAGCATCATAAAAATACTCCTGAAAATCCCGGTCGAATGATTTTGCCCGGGATTTTTAACCTTAACTAAACAAAACCCGATGAAACGAAGAGATGCCTTAAAAACAGCCGCAGCTTTTTCTGCAATTTCAATTATCTCGCCTTTTGCTAAAGCCATCGAATATCCTTCAGCAGGCAACGAACCAAAAGATGTTTCAGGAAAGATAAAACGCTTTGGCGATGGGCGCGATTGGTTCTTCGAAAAGCGTTTAGGAATGTTTGTACATTGGGGCTTATATTCTATTCCGGGTTGGCACGAGCAGCACCAATGGAGGGCGAGAGTTCCGAGGGCTGAATATGTAAAACTTGCACAGCAGTGGAATCCGGTAAAATTTAATCCTGAACAGTGGCTCGATTTGATGGAAGAAGCCGGAATGAAGTACCTGACAATTACAACGAAACATCACGACGGGTTTTGCCTGTGGGATACGCAGCAAACCAAGTTCAATACGATGAACACACCTTATAGAAAAGATGTTCTGGGAATGCTTGCTGAAGCTTGCCACAAAAGAAATATTCCGCTGTGCTTGTATTATTCCATTGCCGACTGGAACCATCCGAATTATCCGAACGAGGGACGGCATCACGAGTTACCTCCACAGTCCCAGGATTCGCCCGATTGGGGAAAATACATGGAATTTCTGAAAGCGCAGGTCCGCGAGCTTTGCACCAATTACGGCAAAATACATGGGTTTTGGTGGGATATGAATGTTCTTCAGTATAAAGATGAATCGGTAAATGCGATGATCAGGCAACTTCAACCCAAGGCAGTAATTAATAACCGTGGGTTTGATGAAGGCGATTTTGGCACGCCGGAACGTGATTTTGACAGTGCTGCCGCCGAAGCCAAAAGCTTTATCCGTCCTGTAGAGGCATGTCAATCGGTTGGCATGGAGAGTTGGGGGTACAAAAAGGATGAGGATTATTATGCTGATCGTCATTTGATTAGCAGTATCGATAAATACCTTGCGCGCGACGCCAATTATTTACTGAATGTTGGTCCAACAGGCGAAGGGATTATTCCGGCAGAGCCAGCGGCGATACTGAGACGCATTGGAAAATGGGAAAAGCAGGTTGATGAGGCTTTTCATGATGTTGAATTCGATGCTGAACTTCTTGCGTCAACCGATTTGCTGGTAACCAAACGTGAACGCACGATTTATATCCACCTGAACAAACTTCCGGTTGGCTCGGGAGTGAAGCTTAAGCCCATTAATGTTATGCCGGCAAAGGCAATTTTGCTCAATACAGGTCAGCCGATTGATTGTGTGGTAAACCTTAGCCCGAGCGATCATGCCACGCAACAGTCTTACCTTCGGATAAGGAATTTGCCGGTTAATGATGCCCTGAATACCGTTTTGGTAGCCAAACTTGAATTTGAAAAACCACTTGAAAAAATTACCAAATCGGGTAATCAGAAAATTGATGTTGAACTGACAAAATAAAACAATAAAGGTCGGTTTAATTTGAAACTAAAATTTCGATTGGAACCTCTTCTGATTTTTTACTTCAAAAGTACGGGTTTATCCTTCGATTTGTTATTTTATGCACTGATTTTCAGAGTTTAAGCCATGATGTGCCGTTTGATCATTTTTTCGACGTCGAAAATACTGATTAAAGTCATTCGTGTTATTAAACATTCAGATTTGTGTATTCAAATAGCTTATATTTAGATATATGCAGCCGAGATTGTTTTTTGCAGAATAGAATAATCAATACCCGAATATTCTACCTTTGAACAGGAATTAAAATTCAAAAGAAGATGAAAGCAGACATGAACGAATTTTTGGAAGCCCTGAAAGCCCGCACTCCGGGCGAACGTGAGTTTCATCAGGCAGTTCAGGAAGTAGTAGAATCGATTTGGGACGTTTATCAGAAGAATCCCAGATATCAAAAAGCAAAAATATTGGAGCGCATCGTTGAACCCGAAAGAGTGGTCATGTTTCGCGTTCCGTGGGTTGACGATCGCGGCGAAGTTCAGGTAAATCGCGGATATCGCGTCGAGTTCAATTCGGCAATAGGCCCATACAAAGGCGGATTACGTTTTCACCCGACAGTAACATTAAGTGTGCTGAAATTTTTGGGTTTCGAACAAACATTTAAAAATAGCTTGACTACCTTGCCAATGGGAGGCGGAAAAGGTGGTTCGGACTTTAGCCCGAAAGGAAAATCGGACAACGAAATTATGCATTTCTGCCAATCGTTTATGACCGAATTGGCTCGTCATATTGGTCCGAATACCGATGTGCCGGCTGGAGATATTGGCGTTGGAGGCCGCGAAATAGGTTTCCTCTTTGGCCAGTATAAACGGTTGAGAAACGAATTTACAGGTGTATTAACCGGCAAAGGACTAGGTTGGGGTGGTAGTTTAATTCGCCCGGAAGCAACTGGTTTTGGCGCCGTTTATTTTGTGCAGCACATGTTGGCTAACTTGGGGCAGGAAATCGAAGGAAAAACGTTTGCTGTTTCAGGTTTTGGAAACGTTGCCTGGGGGGCCATTGTGAAAATCAACGAATTGGGCGGGAAAGTAGTTACAATCTCGGGTCCCGACGGATATATCTACGATGCTGAAGGAATTTCGGGCGAAAAGGTTGATTATTTACTCGAACTTCGGGCATCGAACAACGATGTTGTTGCTCCCTATGCCGAAGAGTTTGGAGCACAGTTTATTGCTGGCAAAAAACCGTGGGAATGTAAAGTTGATATTGCAATGCCTTGCGCCTGCGAAAATGAATTGAACCTTGACGATGCTAAATTGCTGGTTCAGAACGGATGCAAGCTGGTTGCCGAAACTTCGAACATGGGATGTACTGCCGAAGCAATGGAATACCTGACTGAAGCCATCAGTTATGCTCCCGGGAAAGCTGTAAATGCAGGCGGAGTAGCTGTTTCAGGATTGGAAATGTCGCAAAATTCGATTCGAATGAATTGGCCAAGGGAAGAAGTTGACATGTATTTGCACCGGATAATGAAAGATATTCATGAAACATGTGTGAAATATGGAAAAAAAGATGATAAAGTTAACTATGTTGTTGGAGCCAATGTTGGCGGTTTTGTAAAAGTAGCCGATGCCATGCTTGCCCAGGGAATTGTATAGTTGTATTTGAACATATAATTAATCGATCCCGTAAATTTGTTCTTTGGAGCAGGTTTACGGGATTTTTTTTTCGTCAGGTTTTAGTTTCAAAAAACGGGGATGTTTTTCATAAACGTACTCAATTTTCGCTTTTTTATACAATAAGATAATATTCGCTTCATATTCAGGTGCTTTATTTTTCCTTATTTTGGTGAAATTTTGGAAAAAAATGCTGATTGATTCTCATTCTCATATTTATTCTACCGACTTTATTCACGATATGGATGAAGTAGTCCAGCGTGCTTATTCGAATGATGTAAGGAAGATTGTTCTTCCCAATATCGATAGTTCTTCAGTCAAAAACCTGCTGAATTTGGTTGATACTTATCCGCATATTTGCTTCCCACTGATGGGATTGCATCCAACATCGGTAAACCAGGATTATCAGGAAGAATTACAGGTTGTAGAGTATTGGTTGAAGAAACGGAAATTTTATGGGATTGGCGAAATTGGCATTGATCTTTATTGGGAAACAACATTTTTGCAGGAGCAAATTCATGCTTTTCGTTTCCAGCTCAATTTGGCAAAGCAGTACGATTTGCCGGTCGTAATTCATGTTCGCGACTCGTTTGACGAAGTTTACCAAGTGCTTTCCGACGTAAAAGACTACAATTTGAAAGGTATTTTCCACAGTTTTTCAGGAACATTGGAGCAGGCCAACAAAATAACTGAACTTGGATTTAAAATAGGCGTGAACGGAATTATTACCTTCAAAAAGAACGGCATTGACGACGTGATAAAAGAAATTTCGCCCTCGCACCTGGTTTTGGAGACCGATTCGCCCTATTTGACGCCAACTCCTTTCAGAGGAAAGAGAAACGAAAGTTCTTACCTGATTTATATAGCCCAGAAAATTGCCGACCTGCACCATATGCCAGTTGGCGATATTGCAAAAATCACTACTGAAAATGCCCGGAAGATATTCGGAATTTAACTCAACGAACACATTGGGGAAATCGTCTTTTTTCGCTTTGAATCGCCAGGATCTGGTTAGTTTTTAAGATTTCTCTCTTTATTGCCCGATTAAAAGGCGAAAACTCAATCTCTTGAAATAAATAGTTAAAGTAGATTAAATTCTATAATTTTGATTTTCGCTTGCTCCGGGGAAACGGGGCTTAGAAAGGCTGTTCAGTTGATTTTTAAAGCAAATACGTGGAAACAAAACCCTCAATCCTAATTATTTATACCGGTGGGACAATCGGGATGGTTCAAAAATCATCAAACGGAGCTTTAGTCCCCATGAAATTTGATGAAATTCAGGAAGAAGTTCCTGAATTAGATCGGTTAGATGTTAACCTCCAGGTTGTAACTTTTTCTCCGCCAATTGATTCATCAAATATGACCCCGGCGATTTGGGTAAAAATTGCCAATACCATCGAACGGAATTACAGCAAATTTGATGGTTTTGTGATTTTGCATGGTACTGATACGATGGCTTACACGGCGTCGGCACTAAGTTATATGTTCGAAAACCTGGATAAACCGATTGTTTTAACAGGCTCGCAACTTCCCATTGGGATACTTCGCACCGACGGCAAGGAAAATTTGATTACCTCGATCCAGATTGCTGCAGCAAAGCGTCATGGGCAAGCTATTGTTCCGGAAGTGTGCGTTTATTTCAACTCGAAACTTTTCAGGGGAAACCGCATTTCAAAGCGTCATGCCGACGATTTTAGCGCGTTTTCTTCGGTAAATTACCCGCCTTTGGCTACAGCTGGCGTGGAGATCAGGTATTTTCAGGAAAATATTCACCGATATGTTAATAAAGGTATCCTGAAGGTTCGCACCCATTTCGACGAGCATGTCGTTGTTTTGAAAATTTTCCCGGGAATTGGAAAGTTTGTATTTGAGAGTATCCTGAATATTCCGGGTTTGAAAGGAGTTGTTCTGGAGTCGTTCGGATCGGGAAATATACCCATGTCGCGGTGGATGATCAGCCAGATCAAAAATGCGATTAAACGGAAAGTCATTATTTTAAATATTACTCAGTGCCAGGGCGGTGCAGTTAACATGGGACGATATGAAACCGGTATTGAACTTGAACATGCCGGTGTTGTGAGCGGAAAGGATATGACGACCGAGGCAGCAGTAACTAAATTGATGTTTTTGCTGGGGCAAGGTCTTGATGACGAGGAGATAAAACTTCACCTCAATAAAAGTTTAATTGGAGAAATAAGCGAATAGCTTTTCTATCGGATTTTTTGTACTTTCGACGGCTCAAAATTAAGCTTTATCTTAATTAGGGAGAGATGCAAGAGTGGCTGAATTGGCACGCCTGGAAAGCGTGTGTGCCCCTAAAGGGCACCGCGGGTTCGAATCCCGCTCTCTCCGCATGGTTGCACAGCATCAGTTATTTGATGCTGTTTCTTTTCGGCAACAATTTTTACTCCAGCGTTGCTATTCCTGTTGATTGGACTCAACGCCCGATAAGCATTTGTTATGCCATAGATTGTTGGGCCGACTCATATCTCTAACTCACTGAAAATACTTATAATAACCAAACTATATATCGAGATTCGGGTTATATTTGTATAAAATATAATAACTATGGGAAAAGTATCTAAAGAATTAGTTGGAGCTTCAGCCGTAAAAATTATTTTGTCGGTTCTTGCACAAGGTGATAGCTATGGATATGACATCCTTCAAAAGGTGAAAGAGTTATCCGGAGGCCGCATTAAATGGAATGAAGGTAGCATTTATCCTGTTCTGAAAAAAATGGAAATGCAAGGGATGATCAAATCGTATTGGAAAATGGAAGACAACGAGAGACCCCGGAAATATTATAACCTGTTGGAGCAAGGCGTAATCGAATTGCAAAACGAGAAGGATGAATGGAACATGGTTAATTCTGTTTTAGTAAAGCTCTGGAATTCATTTTAATTATTCATCTGTGAATCAGAGGTCGAATTTGTTTTTTTAGTAACTGGTTGTGTTTTATTATATTATTGTGTTTCGGATATGAATGTTGAGATGTACGCAAATATTGACCAACATGCTTCGAGATGGGCAGAACAGTTTAAGCCTGATTTAGCATTTACTGAATCGGATATTGAAGAACTCAAGTGTCATTTTATTGATCTTGTTTTAGAGCTTCATGACAGAGGACTGAATCTTAAAGCCGCTCTTTTTATTGCTTCATTGAGATTAGGAGACCAATCGTCGTTAAAAGAAGAGTTCGAAGAAGTGAATCTTCCGGTAATTCAAATGAGACGGACGATTTTTGTTCTCGCCGGGATCCTTACATTTTTTTCTTTTTATTTTTTGATGCTTTTTACGACTTGTACACTTGTCTTGAGTACTTATCGAATGAACATTAAGCCTGAAACACAATTCACTTTTATTATCTCATTCGTTGTTATTTTCCACTTATGTTTTATTGTAGCCACAATTATTCTTTATTTCTTTAAAAGCAAATATTTGCAGACAGGATTTAAGCTTAGGATAAAGCCAATTCACACCACTTATTTATTTATCAATGTAGTTATTCTCGCAGTATTGTATATTTGGTTTAAATCGATGATTTTTAGCCGGTTCCCTTTTGGGAGCTATTTATACAACAGTATTACCACCTTGGTTGATTATTTAAGTTACTCGTTATCATTGACCCTGATTATTTGCTTTTTATTTCTATTTAAAAAATACTATAAATACTATGATCGTGGCTGGGATGAGATGAATTCTCCATCGATAAAGGTTGTGGAATCTGCGATTGATAGTGAATTCTCGACGAATATTAATAGCCACAAAAATGAGGATTATGATTTTGAAGCTATTGGGCTGGATGAAAATGAGATTTCGAAATTAGAAAAGTACTTAAATGACGGAGATGGCGCTCTTTCGGCTGACAATGAGCCGAGCGGCGGTTATGAATCACAATCGAGTATTATACTAAGTATTTTGTCGGGAATACTTGGGTATTTTGTGGTCTATTTCTTTCTTTTTGCGTCGGCCAGAATATTTTTTGTTATCATGCAGCTGTTAAATAATGATTCTTTGTTAAATATTAAGCGAACCTGGTCGTTTGTAATGTTTTTCCAGTTTATTGTCGTTTTATTCGCCATGAGCATTTATTTTCTCGATAGAATTGTAACAAACAGAATCAGCAAGATTAAAATAACGCCAGGATTTACCTCTAAAATCTTTATTACAACAATCTTCTTCGCTATTGTGGATCGGTGTTTCATTCCAATTACAAAAAATGTAATTGGGCAAAATATTGAGTATAAGCTCGAACTGATAAAAGTTTTTATTGTAACAAATTATACCTTCCCGCTAATAATTTGCACTTCTTTTATTATCCTGTTCAATAAATATTACCGAAAATATATGATGACGGGTTTTTGAAACGACAGTACAGTCCAATACTTCAATTTTAAAAATAACGTTCAGTATCATTTGGGGTGGTTATTGAAAAAGCCGATTTGTGCTTCCTCAGGTTAATGCTTTCTTTCTTCTTGCCCCTTATTATTTTGCGTGCTTCAGCATTAGTAGCAGAATAAAGGTTTTGCGGGTACTAAAATCGTTATTTATGACGCAAATACTTCTAAACAAATAGCTTTTATATTTTGAAATTATTCTTTAAATTATATATCGTACTTCGATATATAATTTAAAAATTTATAACTTGCGTTCGATAAATTAAACTGGTATGAAGAAGCTGTTTTATTCGATTTTATTATGTGCTTTGCTTTTTACGTCATGTACACATAATGAATTTGAATTTTCGTGTAATCCGGAATTGAACACATACATCGCAACACATCTCGAGGAAGTCAGTCAAATTCCGTTTCAGGAGTTAACTTCGTCCGACCTGGTTTTCCAGCAGGCAGCTTTTAGGAGCTTCAGTATAGAGAAAAAAAGGGAAGTTTGGCTTCAAAAAATTCAAACATTGATCGACTCAAAATTGTATTCTGATGTTGAGACCAATCATCTTGTTAAACTAAAAGAACACCTCACAAAAGATTATTTTGCTCCGAATAAAGACGAACAACAAATTAGACAACGGCGCGAATTTGCTGCCAGCTGGATATCTTACGCTAAAAATACGTTAGGCTGGTCGGCAAAAGACGTTGCATTTGTTGTATATCGGCTGTATTCCAAACAATCGCAGTTTGATATCGAGGTTGATGCTATTAATTCGCTTGCAGAACAAGCCACCACCGATCCAGAGTTTTCTTGCCATTGTTCGTCATCTACCGATTTTTGTTCGTTGGGAGTTTGTGTTATGGATGGTTGTCAATCGTCTTTGGGGTGTGGGTGGTTTTGGACAGAGAATTGTGATGGAAACTGTAGAAGTTGATGATTAGATATGAAGAGCAGAAGTATTCAGTCTTTTATTGTCGTTTTAATGGGCGTGTTGTGCATAAGTGTGGCATCGGCTCAAAGTAGTGCGATGATGTTTGGCTCGCAAAGTGGAAAATCATTGTATTTCGTATTTTCAATTTTTGCCATACTTCTGCTGATCGTATTTGCACAATGGTTGAATTCGTCAGAATATTTGTCTGTCAAAATAAGTAAGGTTGATGTTTTTGTTGCTTTGTTTTTACTATACATACTACTATTAAACAATTCAACAAGAATGAGTTATTATTTCCCGTTCTTTGAATTAATTGCGCTATACTTATGGTATGCAATTCTGAGGGTACAGTCAAAAACAACATTTGTTTGGCTATTTCTGGCCTGCATTGCAGGAGGTTTAGTTCAATCGGTTCACGGTATTTTTCAGTTATTCGATTGGTTGCCATCTCAACACAAGATGTTTGGCATAACCGGGAGCTTTTTTAATCCCGGACCTTATGCCGGTTATCTGGCCATTGTATTTCCTGCTCTATTCGGGTTTTTATTGTTCGGTTCGTTTCCCGGAAAAGTTCTTTTCAACTTAACTGATTCGTTTAAGGTAAAGGCTAACGAACAGCACAAAAAAGACTCTTTTGTTCGGGCTATTTTCAGCACCCATTTATTCTATAACAATAAGCAGGGAGGAATCACCACGGAGCAACAGGTTCAAGACTCAGAGTACATTAAATTGTTGGTTTGGAGATCATTTCTATTGATCTCACTTATTTTAATGATTCTGATTTTGCCTGCCTCCGGCTCCCGGGCTTCTATTTTGGCTATTGTTAGCGCTGCATTATATCTTCTTGAAGTAAGGTTTCAGCTCTCAACTCGCTTAAAGCTTTATTTTCCCAGTCTAAAAAAAAATTATTAATTGCCTTAGCTGGCATTATTATCGTCATATCGCTGGGTATTGGCTTATATCTGGTAAAAAAAGAATCAGCTAACGGGCGTCTTTTAATTTGGAAGATCAGCACAGGAATGGTGATGAACCGACCTTTGCTCGGTGCAGGATTTGACGGATTCCGAAAAAAATACATGGATTATCAGGCCGAATATTTTCGACAAAAGGTTGCCGCTGACGAAAGTCTTGTTGCCGGTGATGTAAACTATGCATTTAATGAGCCTCTGGAGTTAGCTACAGAATATGGCCTCGTAGGAATCGGGATTATTTTCTTTATTTTTTACTATTTATTTCGAAGAATTCCTGTCCATACACATTGTAGGGCCAATAACAACGGCCTGATGGATCGTAGTTTCATGAATTTAAATGATGCGAATAAGCTTCCATTTTTTGTAAGGCACATGTCAATAGCAATGATGTTGTCTTTTGTTGTATTCGGGTTGTTTTCCTATCCATCAGAGATTTTGCCTGTCAAGATATGCTTTGTTATCGCTTTTACCGCTTATGTGGCATCGACAAAAGAATTTGCCGGTAACTTGTCGTTTCGGTTTCATATTCCGGGGAAACTCGCCAAATATGTACCATTAGTTACCGTCTTATTTCTTCTTCCGGTTGGTTCAATACATATTTCGAAAACCCGGACAGCCTATATTTATTGGAAAAGTGCAGTTGATCTTTATAATTACGGATTATTGGGCAAAAGCCTTCAGGCATATGAAGAAGCATATCCATACTTAAAAAATAATGGCATTTTTTTAAGTAATTACGGGAAGGCGCTTGCCCGAAGTGAGAAATTTGAAAAAGCAATTTTTATTTTGAAACGTGGCGTGAATTCTTATCCCAATACGGTTTCATATACAGCATTGGGCGACAGTTACAAGGGAATCGGAAAGATTGCGTTGGCCGAAAAAGCTTATTTACATGCGTGGTATATGAATCCAGGCAGGTTTTATCCGAAATACCTTTTAGCAATTTTATATGAAGAAAGTGGTCAAATAGAAAAAGCACTGGATGTAGCTCACGAGCTAATACAAAAAAAGGCAAAGATTGAGTCAGATGCCTCACGAAAAATTATTGAAAAAATGAATGAAATAATCACACGAGCAAAAACAAAAGGTACATTTGAATAATTGCCTGGGTAAGCTGCAATTAGGCAATTCCTTCTCATTTTTGTTTTTCGGATTCCAACGAAAACACTAATTGCCAAGAGATAATTCAAGCTTTTTAGCTTTTATCTGCGAGATTTTAAAATGAATACTGTCCAGTTTGTAAGCTTTGAGGTAAAAAATATGAGCCTTTTTGAGATCATTTGCCTTAAAATAATAATCACCCATCGAATCATAAGCATTGGGATTTTTGGGCGCAAGATTTATGTATTTTAAAAAATTAGAGAGGGCATTCCCCAAATTATTTTGCGCAAGGTAGTTGTAACCTAGCTTATTATATAGCTGAACCGGGGAACTCGCAATTTCCAGCATATGTTGATAGCTAATGTTCTGCCCTTTCAAGTCGCCGTCAAAACCCTGAAAGGTGGCCAAAATATCATAAGCCAGGTATGAGTCAGGATTCAGCTCAACTAACTTGGTTCCATATTCGGCAACATTTGCGTTTTTATTCTCGGCTAATTTTGTAAGGGCTTCTCTAATTAATTTTTCCGATTCGGTAAGCTCATAGGTACTCTTCAAAACTTTGTTTACGCAGGTTTTAAATCGGTCCATATCGCCCAGACTAAAATAATATAGCGCCAACGAAACATTAGGCATTATAAAATTTGGTTCATTCTCGGCTGCTTGCTGAAAACAAAGAATTGCCTTGTCCAAATTAACATCCCCAAATGCTTTGAGGCCCGAAGCATATAATTCCTGCACCTGCCTGGATGAAGATGTCACCGGGAAATCAACCCAACTAGATTCCTGGGTAAATCCAACCATCGAAATGAATAAAAAAAGAAAAGTAAATAAGCTCTTTGAGTTCGGCATTTTCATAATCTTTTGATTAAAATACAGGTAAAAATAAACAATTTAAACATATACAGACCAATACTGCTGTTTCTTCAAAACTTACAATTATAACATTTTAAATGGTGCAAAGGTTAAATATTTTTTGATTTCGTGTGCCGAGGTAGTTGTTTATAGTTGGTAAAGAGCCGGTTTTTAAATGTTGAGGAGTAGCCTCTATTTTTAGCAAGGAGTTTGGTAAGTACGATTAATGCTTAATGCCGGCATTGACTTGTGAAATTTCAGGGAAACTCATATCAATTCATTGATATGAGTCAATATAAAGAAAGGACAAGATGATTTGCTTGTTTTCAAAAAATGAACTTTAAAAACGAGTTCGGAAAAATATCGAGTTTTTAGAAGTACCTATTATTGAAAAGCTTTGTTTTTCAGTAAATATTCTTTCTGTATTTGATTGAATAAAAATAAACTCATCGGAGGTGTCAATAAATAATTTGATCCAAAATAAAACGAAAGAATCCCACAACAATCGAAGCTATGGGATTCTTTTATGTTTGAAAAATAAGAAATTACATTGAGTAACGCTCTAAATCGTCCATTTTCTTATTTGATTGCGTATCCTGTATTTTGAACCAATTTAGGGTTACGTTGCAATTCGCTTAACGAAATCGGGAAAACCAGGTCGGTTTCTTTGAATGTTGCACCAGCAGCATTTTTTGATCCAATGAGGTCAACATACGTAACTTTTCCTTTTTCGGTATCCGAAATAACCGGGAATTTCTTAGTGCGGACACAGTCGTCCCACAATTTAAACTCGAGAGGGAATTCGCGAATTCGTTCCGTCCAGCATGCCTCAATAAAATTTTGCTTCGATAAGGCTAACAAGCTCGATTTGATTTCTGCTTCCGTTTTTCCTTCTGTGTTGGCACGGAACTGAATTTTTGCAAGGTAGCCAGCAGCTTCGCTGGTAACACCTTCTGTTTGGGCAATAGCTTCAGCGTAATCCAAATAGGCTTCAGCCAACCGATAGAAATTCCAGTCTTTGGTTCCTTTTCCTGTGCTTAACACCGCATTTTCGTCGAAATAATACCAGCATCCAGCTTGTCCTTCAGGAGCAGTCCATGTTTTTCCATTGTTCGGATTGGTATAATTCCAGTGGAAGAACTGGTTTGGCTGAATACGCAGGTCGGTGCTTTTATATACGTTCAGGAACAGATTGGTTGGTCCGTACACTCTTTCAAAAATAGAGTAGGTTCCAAATACTGCAGTTGCCGATGACGAAAAGGCATAAGTTGGCCACCAGCTGCTGTTTGCAATGCTTGCGTTGTATTCCTGACAATAGATAACTTCGTCCAGATCATCGGTTGAGCGCAATTTATTGTATGCACTGTTGCTTGCTAAATCGGTGTTGGTTGCCAAAGCATGTGAAGATTCTACAACAACTTTTGCATAAGTTTTTGCATTGGCATAGTCGCCCTGGTGAAAATAAACATCAGCAAGTGCCATTGCAGCAACATATTTGGTGATGCGGTGTCCGTTGGCAGCAAAAGTAGCAGCAGGCAAAGCATCAACAGCATCTTTCAGGTCAGCTTCAATTTGAGCATAAACACTTGCAGTAGCTGTTCTTTCCGGATAAAGATTATCAAGAGTTGAAGGCTCGAGCAGCAAAGGTACATCGCCGAACGTTTTTACCAGGTAAAAATAGTTGAATGCCCTGAAGAACTTGGCTTCGCCGGTGAGCTGTTTAGCCGTATTTGAGTCCATCGTGATGTTTGGAATACTGGCAATTGCGTTGTTGGCAACATTAATAGCCGAATAGCAGTTGTCCCAAATATCGTCGGAAGTATCAGATATTTCGTTGGTGTGATCCTGACGGGTTAATAATCTTGAATACTTACATACCACTTCCTGTCCTTCGTAACTATTGCTAAAATATCCGGTTAACATTCCTGTTATAGAGGCTTTGGGCCCAATGTAAGCGCTTCCTGCATTCGAAATACGGCCAGGAGCTCCGTTACGATATAAGTAGTTTATGTTTGCTTCAGCCTGAGCTTCGGTTTTGTAATAATCTACATCCGTTAAAGATGACTTTGGACTTTCTTCCAGAAAATCGTTACATGAAGTTAGTAAGAGTAGTCCCAATGATAGAAATATGAATATCTTTTTCATGTTGTTTTTCATATTTAAGTTAGTTAAAATGTTACGTTTACGCCAAGTGTCCATGTTCTGGCACGAGGATAAGCGAAGAAGGTCATGTTTTGACCGAACTTATTAGAGTCACCCTGTGAAGTTGATTCCGGATCGTAACCATTGTATTTGCTTGAGCAAATCATGAATGCATTATTCACGTTGGTGTAAAGGCGTAAGTTCGAGATTCCGAGCGATTTGCATTTTACTCCCGGAATATTGTAGCTAAGTTGAATAAGATTTGCTCTCAGGTATGAACCATCTGCAATCCAGCCCGAATCAACTGTTGTATTCTGTCCGGCATGACCAGAGTTACACAAATAAATGGCTTGTTCCATTGTATTTGGATTGCTTCCGTTGTATGCGTCGTACAAAATATTCTTCAACCCATTGGTAATACCAAAGCGGTCGTATGTTGAATGGTAGAACTGCTGCATGGTTTCAACACCCCAAACAAACTGTAAATCAACAGTCAATTCAAAGTTTTTATACGTGAAGTTGTTTACAAAACTACCTGTCCAGTCTGGCATTCCCTTGCCAATGATTTCCTTTTCAGTTGTACGTTTTGCACGACCAATTTGGCTTTTTTCGCAGGTACCGGCTTCGTAATCTTGTTCTGTGTAAACACCCAGTCTTTTATAGCCGTAGAAGCTGCTTAAATTGTGACCTACACGCAAAATACTTTCAGAACCGCCAACCCAGCCATTCAGTTCGATGTCTTCGTCGTTTTCGCCTAGATGAAGAATTTTATTTTTGTTGTAGTTCAGGTTCAATGTCGAATTCCATGTAAAGCTCTTCTTTCGCACCGGAGTTGCGTTAATCATAATGTCGAATCCCTCGTTTTGAACCGATCCGATGTTTTTGTAGATCGAACTATAGCCAGAAGAAGATGGGAGTGGGCAGTCGAGCAACAAGTCGGTAGTTTTCTTGTGGTAATAAGAAACGTCAAAATTCAGGCGGTTTTTAAGTACCCCTAGGTTGAACCCGAAATCGAACTGGGCTGTTTTTTCCCATTTCAAATCAGGATTTGGCATTGAGCTTAAGTACGAATACGGAGCGCGTGAACCGTCTAGAAGTAAAGTACCTGAACTAACTGAAGCCAGCGATTGGTAAGGATCGATTTCTGAGTTACCGGTCAAACCATAACTGGTATGCAATTTAAGAGTGCTGATTGTCATGTTGTCTTTCAGGAAGTCTTCCTGAGACACATTCCATGCTAAACCGGCTGATGGAAAGAATGCATATTTATTGTTTTCACCAAATTTTGACGAACCGTCATAACGGCCAGTCATTGTTGCCGAATATTTGTCTTTGTATGTATAAGCAAGTCGGAGGAAATAAGAATTCATTGACCACTTATTGAAGTCAGAAGAAGGCGATGATGGAGTTGTGCCTGCACCCATGTTGTTCCATTCAAAGAAATCGTCGCTGAAGCCTTCTGTATAAGAGCTATCGTAGTTATAAGTTCTTTCTCCCCACGAAAGACCTGCCATTGTGTTTAAACGGTGAACACCAAATACTTTGTTATAAGTAAGGTAAGTTTCTTCCTGCCAGTAAAGTGTGTTGGTGTGAGAAATTGAAGCCCAGCCATTCGGCATCGAGATGTTGTTCAACGAAATAGAAGAATAACCTCTGTAGGTTTTATTGTGGTTGTCAACCCCGAATTGAGTTTTAAGGTCAAGTCCGTCATAAAGATGGAATGTTAAAGCAGCATTTCCGAAAATTTGTGTGTCGTAATTCATCCTTTTCTGCAAATCCAAGATCATCGCAGGGTTCGACATACCTTCAAACCCAAACGTATCAGCCATTGTTGAGCTGGATGAGGTTGTATATTTTCCGTTTGCATCACGTACCGGCAACCAAGGCAACATTTCAATCATGGTACGGCGGGCGTCCTGTCCACCACCGGTTTCCGGGGTATAGCGTCCCCAGGTGTGGTTGGCCATCAGGTTTACAGCAGTTGACAGCCATTTGGTTGGATTGGCGTCGAATGAAATTTTAGCATTCAAACGTTTGCTAAATGTGTTATTAACAACCCCTTCCTGATCGGTGTAATTCAGGAAGGCACCTGTTGACGAGGTTTTTCCCGCCTGCTGAATGTTCAGCTGGTGATTTTGCGAGAATGCCGTGCGGGTCGCTTCTTTTTGCCAATTGGTATCGTAAATCGGATTTCCTGAAGCGTCGAAATAGTTGCGGTCGGTAAACCAGTGAGTACGGTCGAGCGACCAATTGTAGCCCATGTACTTGTTTTCGTTTTCAAGTCCTTTCATGAAGGCATCGGTCCATTCCTGGGCGTTCAAAACATCCATGTAACGGGCAACTGTACTCACGCTTGTTGATGCCTGATAGCTAACTGTGGTTCCTTCTCCATCTTTCTTACCGCGTTTTGTAGTAACCAGGATAACACCGTTCGCACCGCGAGCTCCGTAAATAGCTGCGGCCGAAGCATCTTTTAAAACTTCAATGCTTTCAATATCATTAGGATTCATTAATCCGAAGTTTTCCATAACAACACCGTCAACAACATACAATGGGTTCGACGAAGCGTTGATGGTTGACAATCCCCTGATGACAACGCGGCTTTGGTATGCGCCGGGCTGGCTTGAGTTTGAATAGATGTTAACGCCCGAAACTTTTCCTCGCAGGTTGTCTAGTGCACTGAAATTTTGACTTTTAACCAGATCGGTGCCTTTGGCTTGTGAAATTGATCCGGTAACATCCTGTTTTCTCATTGTACCATAACCAATAGCTATAACCTCTTCAATTCCGATGTTTTCTTCAGTCAATGTTACGTTGATTGTATTTTTTCCGGCTACAGGTACTTCCTGCGTTTTCATACCTACAAACGAGAATACCAATGTGCCGCTCGGTGGCACATTAGACAATGAATAGCCTCCGGAAGCGTCGGTTATTGTTCCGTTGGTAGTTCCTTTAACAATTAAACTAACTCCGGGAATTGGTTGCCCTGAGTTGTCGTTTACATGCCCGGTTACTTTAATGGTTTGTTGTTGTATTAAAATTGCATCGCTCATGCTCATGCGGGCATTTTTAATAACCACGATGTTGTCGTTAACCATTTCGTAGGTGAACTCTGAGCCAAAGACCTTATCCAGTACTTCTTTCAGATCGGAATTCTGAGAATTGACACTTACAGTTTTAGATAGATTTACCAGCTGACTGTCGTAAAAAAATCTGTACCCTGACGATTTTTCAATTTTATCCAATAAATCCGATATCTTGACATTTTGGTAGTTTAGGTTCAATTTAGTTGATTGTGAATAACCTACTGCATAAACCTGAACAAACGCGATCAAGATAAGGAATGACATAATCTTCATAACCCTAATAATTTTTCCCGCATGGCAAAGCTTTAACTTCACGTCGGGCACGTTAGTTTTTTTCATAAATTTACAATGTAAAGATTTATAAATAGGCCTTTCGGCCGGTATTGATTTTTATTGGAAACATGAGGATGTTTCCGAAAACGAGCGGGGTTGCGTGCAGGCACCCCGCTTAGATTTTAAAAGCTTCTGTTATGGCATAGGCATTTGTTTAATTGGTTTAGGTTCTATTGTTCCTGCTTATTAATATAAATATGATTTCCCTGATGTGTGTATGCGAATGGTTTTCCCGTAGCACTTTTAAAGACCTCCATAAGAGAGAATATGTTATCGCTGACACTGAGTGTTCCGCTGAACAAGCGTTTTTTTTAATGATTGGTCGTTAAATGTGACTTCAACATTATATATCCGCTCAATTTTTTTCGCCAGCTCTTCAAATGATTCGTCTTTGAACTGATAAACTCCATTTTGCCAATAGTCGTAAAAGCCATCAGATATTTTTGATTTGGAGACTTTCCCTGACGATTTCTCGAGCACCAGCCCTTGCGAAGGCTCAATAAAATACGACTTAAACTCATTGGATTGATCGTTCCCCTTTACGTCGAGCTCAATCTTACCTGAAATAAGTTCTGCCTTGATGAATTTATCTTCAGGATAGGCTATCAGCGCAAATTTGGTTCCGAGTACTTTTACCCTGTTCTCTCCAACTTTTACGATGAATGGATGTGCTTTATCGTGAACAACGTCAAAAAAGCCTTCTCCTTCCAGTTCTATAACACGTTCCTTTTCTCTAAATTTATCCGGATAAGTAATCTTCGTGCCGTTATTTATCCAGGCTTTTGTTCCATCGGGTAGAGTTACCGACGAACGGTTACCTTTTGGTACAAAAACCTCGTTCATTGCTACATCGTGCTTAACTTCAATTTTCCCGATAAGATATCCGCCCACAAGCGCTACCGCAATTAGCGCTGCATATTTCATTAAATTCCAGATGCTTATTGGCTGTTTCTCTGGCGCTATACTTTTTCTAACCTCCGAGAGCGAGTTTCTGATTTGAAGGTCAGACATCTCAGATCCGGTTTGCATGATAGCCCACAGATTTTTATACTGGATATATTCTTCTCTGTTCTCCGCAGATTCGTTTACCCAGGCGTCAACTTCTGGATCATTTTTTTTCGTTGGTGCCGAAATAATAGATTCTATGAGCTTTTCTTTTTCCATTTTTTAATTTCTGAATATAGAATGTTTAAAGAAGCATTAACCCTATGTCAGGTTTTGAGAAAAAAGCAATTTTTTTGCCTCAGGCAGAAGATGTGGTTGAGAACCAACAGATAATGATTATCAGAAAAAATAGATGAGCAACGAAAGATAGTCTTTCAGGGCAACTTTAAAGACTTTGAGCGCTTTGGTGATTTGAGCTTCCACAGCTTTTTCGCTGATATCAAAAAGTGCAGCAACCTCAGCATTCTTTTTTCCTTCCATTCGGCTTTGGATGAATATTTCGCGGCAGCGGTTGGGAAGTGTGTCAAGTGTTTGTTTTATGATTTGTTCGATTTCGTCGAAAGCAAGAGGCGATGTATCCAGGCTATCGAGGGCTTCAACGTTAATATTAAATTGTGTTTCAGAAGAAATTTTATAATCGAGGTATTTTTTTCGTACTTTCTCATGGCGAAGAAACATGAGGCAGTTATTTTTCACATTCGTGTACAAATATCCCTGAAGTTGACTCTCGCTTGAAAACACCGGACCTTTGTTCAGCATCGTAATAAAGGTATCCTGAACAAGATTCAACGCATCCTCCTCAAATACATATTGTTTGGCAAACGCAACCAAACGCGGAAAATAAATTGAAAAGGCAACATCAAATGCAGCTTCATTATTTTGATTAAGGAGATTTATAATATCGTTCGAGAGTACATTCATAAAAGCAAAAATACGCTGCAAGTATAGCAAATAACTCGGTAATGCTCCATCTTTTCCATATTGGGCTGTTAAATTTATAAGATTAAACTTTTTTTGTATCGACAGAACTAAAATGACGCTGTTTCCCCGCATATTCGACCTGTATGACGCTAAAAGGATTAGTTTAACGAGCCGGAATTTTTGCAGACTGTATTTTCTGGAACAACAGCGAATCGGCTAAAATTGCCTTTCTTTGTATCCTGAATAATTGATTAACTATGAAGTTTGAAGATTACCGCATTTCGCCAGATATTAAGAAAAACCTTGCAGCGCTGGGGTTCCGTCGGCCGACCGATATTCAGTACAAAGCCATTACCCCCATCCTAAAAGGCGATGATGTGCTGGCCATTGCGCAAACCGGTACAGGCAAAACGGCCGCATTCGCCATTCCGGTAATCGATATTATTCACCGCCAAAAAAACAGCAGCCGCAGCGAGTCAATCGCCTGCCTGGTGATGGTTCCAACACGCGAACTGGCTTTGCAGATTACTGAAGTATTTCAATCACTGGCGCAACATACCCGTGTGAAAACGGCTTGTGTTTTTGGTGGTGTGGAACAGGATCCGCAGATTTTGTGCTTGCAAAATGGCATCGACATTTTGGTAGCCACCCCTGGCCGCATGTTCGACCTGGCCAGCCAGGGCTATATTCAGCTGGATAAAATTCAAATTCTGATTCTCGACGAGGCCGACCACATGCTGGCGCTCGGCTTCATTAAAGATATTCGCCAACTGGTGCACAAGTTGCCCAAAAACCGGCAAACGCTCTTTTTCTCTGCAACCATCAATCCTGAAATTAAGGAACTGGCCCTACTCACTGGTGAATAAGCCGGTGCGCATTGAAATATCGCCCAAAAACCCGGTAGCCAAAAACGTGGAGCATTCGGTAGCCATGATTGGCATGGACGACAAGCGTTTCTTTCTGGAGCGAATGGTAAAGGAACATCCGGAATCGAAAATACTGGTGTTTGTTCGTACCAAAGTGCGCGCCGAACGGGTGTTCAAGGCCATGGAGCGCGTGGGGCATTAAAACGGTAACCATTCACGGCGACAAAGAACAGAAAGACCGCCTAATCGTAATGAATGTTTTTAAATCGGGCGAGGTAAAAGTGTTGATTGCTACTGATGTGAGTGCCCGCGGTATCGACATTCCGGATGTGGATTATGTGGTGAATTACGACTTGCCCGATGTGGCCGAAAACTATGTGCACCGTGTGGGGCGAACTGGCCGTGGCGTGCGCAAAGGGTTGGCCGTTTCGTTTTGCAGCGACGAAGAAAAACCTATTCTGGATGAAATTGAAACCTTTCTCGGACAAAAAATCAGCGTATTGATCATCGACCGCGAAGAATACACCGCCACCAAAGATATGTCGGAAGATAGCCAGAGCGACTGGAAGACCCTGATGCGCGAAGAAGAGCAACAGCCAAAACGAAAGAAGAAGTAAATCCTTTTGGAATAAATTTTGGATTCGATTCATTATCTTTGAAAAGAAGTTAACCAGACTACTTTTTCAAATACCTGTATCATGAGCTACACGATAAAAATATCAGAAAATAATCAGGAAAGCGAAAAGTTGCTTAAACAGATCAAAGAGCTGGTTGGCGATAGTCCTTTCGTTAGTATTTATCAGGAAGAAAATGAACTAACAGACGCTATGGTGCAGGAATTGGAAAATCGTTATCAGCAAGCAATCAAGAATCCGGAGGAAGGAAGGAGCTGGGAAGAAGTAAAGAGCGATCTTCTTAACCAATAATTCGCCAGTACTGATGCCGTATCGCATAATAATCACTGCTTTTGCCGAAGAAGATCTTAAACTTGCCGCAGGCTGGTATGCTTCTCAGAGAGATGGACTAGATATCGAATTCATTCAGGAGATCGAAAATACAATTCAACGAATTCAACAAAATCCCCGACAGTTTGCCAGTGTCAGAAAGCAAATCAGAATGTCAATTGTCAAACGATTCCCTTATGGTGTGTATTTCTTTGTGACCGGCGAAGTAATTAATGTATTTGCGGTCTTCCATTTCAGCCGAAATCCCAAGACATTGAAACATAGAACAACGCCTATTCGTGAGAAGAAATCATAATTGATGGTTTTTATTCCTGTAGTTATGCAGCCTGTACTTTGCTTTACGTAAGAAACTCATCAGACATTCTGCCTTTACTTTATTTTACGTATTTTTCGGAGTATTATTTGCAGCATATACTTTTATTTGGGAAATATATTCTTGTTGATAGGTAGCCTATACTTTTGTTTAAGAAATTATTACACGCTGACAGTTTAAATCAGAAGTAAGTTAAGCAATAAATGCAATTTTTTACGAATAATTGGTTAACTTGAGGGGCGTTTACATACTTGTAATAGGTCACCCAAAGTTATTCACTTCAAATTCGTCAGTTATGGGAACTCTTGAAACTGAAGCCATCCGATTAATCAAAGTAAAACTGAAAGAAAAAGGCTGGAACAGTTCAGATTTAGCCCTGAAAATAGGGATGCACCCCAGCTCGGTGGCTAAAATGCTGGCTTCCGACCAGGTAAAGCTCGACCGGTTAAAACTTATTTCTGAAGTACTGGGCTATAATTTTCTGCGGGCATTGGCCGACATGGTCGATGTTGCCGACCCGCCCAAATACACCCTCGAAGCCGAAACCAAAGAACGCCTCCGCGAACTTGAAATTGAAAATGCCACGTTGCTGAAGGTGTTACGAAAATAGATATTATTCAACCCGCTTCGGGGCTGCGAGGTTCGGCGGTGTGCTCGATAGCCCCAAGTTTTACTGGGGTGAATAATAGTTAACCCTTCGGGTTAGTGGTATTCGAAAGTCGATAAAATATATTTGGGGCTTTAAAACTCCTTCGGAGTTTACTATTGATGACCTCCAGCGTCGCTGGAGGTAAAAAGATACCCCCCGCGAAACAACAACCCGAAACGGGTTGAATAACTACTGCAAGTATTTTTCATCAAACTCAACATCATTTTCTTTCAAAAACCGAATAAATTCATCGCGAAAACTCTCTTTTCGATGATGCTCCTGTTGGTTCATCACGTACTTAATTACCGAGTCTTTTTCTTTAACCGAAAGTGTAAAAGCGCCATAACTTTCAGCCCAATTTGAAAAATCCGGATAGATACCTTGTTCTTTAATCCATTTAGAACTGGCTACTTTGATGTCTTTCACCAGGTTTGCCAAAGCCACCGAAGGATGCAGATCACAAACAATATGGATATGGTCTTCAATTCCATTTATCCTGAAAAGCTTGCAGTTCTTGCTTTTCAGGATGCCCCAGATGTATTTGAAAAGCTCATCGTTCCCGGAGTTATGGAGTACTTTCTCGTTGTTTTTAGTATGAAATGTGATGTAGTAAAGGATTTGTCGGTAACTGGCCATAAGAAGCTAATTAAAAGTTTTTCCTGAATAAGTTACGGATTTTCTTTAAATAAACCGATCAGACCTTTACAGAACTAATGTTCAACCCGCTTCGGGGTTGCGGAAACTTCGGCGGTATGCGATAGCCCCCAATTCTATCGGGGGTGACTAACATTTAACCCTTCGGGTTAGCTATTTTCAACGGATGCCCAAAAGCATAGGGATTCCATCTTTCAAAAAAGAGATAGATTCCATCCCTCGAAACTCGGTAGGCTTTCCAAAACTCCGAAGGAGTTTACTGTTGATCACCCCCAGCGAAACTGGGGGAAGAGGAAACGGCCGCAAAATAACAACCCGGCACGGGTTGAATAAAAAAGTGAGGGCTTCACTCCAAGTGAAACCCTCACTAACATATCGCGAAAACTAATTCTCTTCTTATTTATAGCTTTCAATTGGTTCGCAGGTGCAAACCAGATTGCGGTCGCCGTAGGCATCGTCAACGCGGGCTACCGGCGGCCAGTATTTGTTTTCCTTCAGCCAGGCCAGCGGGAATACGGCTGTCTGGCGGCTGTACGCGTGGTTCCATTCGTCGGCAGTCACCACGCTCGACGTGTGCGGCGCATTTTTCAGCGGATTATCTTCCTTGTCCATTGCTCCTGAAGCTACGGCCTGAATTTCATTGTAAATGGTGCTTAGCGCTTCAATGAAACGGTCCAGTTCCTGCTTCGATTCGCTTTCAGTCGGTTCCACCATCAGCGTTCCGTGAACCGGGAACGACAGGGTTGGCGCATGAAAACCATAGTCCATCAACCGTTTGGCAATGTCGCCTTCGGTAATTCCTGAAGAAGCTTTCAGGTGACGGCATTCCAGAATCATTTCGTGCGCGCAGCGACCATTTTCGCCGGTATATAAAATTCCGTAGGTATCTTTCAACGCATCGGCAATGTAGTTGGCATTCAAAATAGCCATTTCCGACGCACGTTTCAGTCCGTCGGCACCCAACATTTTGATGTAACCGTAGGTAATTGGCAGCACCGAAGCGCTTCCCCACGGACCAGCCGAAACGGCCGTGATTCCTACGTGTCCGTTGTTCATCACTGGATGCGATGGCAGGAACTCCACCAAATGTTTAGCCACGCAAATCGGTCCAACACCCGGGCCACCACCTCCGTGCGGAATGGCGAATGTCTTGTGCAAGTTGAGGTGACAAACATCAGCACCAATGCGGCTTGGATTAGTCAATCCTACCTGAGCATTCATGTTGGCGCCATCCATATAAACTTGTCCGCCACGGGCATGAATGATCTCGCACAACTGGGTGATCGACGATTCGTAAACCCCGTGAGTTGATGGGTAAGTCACCATGAAACACGACAGCGTATCTTTATATTCCTCTGCTTTTTGGCGCAGTGCATCCACGTCGATGTTGCCACGTTCGTCACAAGGGGTAACTACCACTTTCATGCCTGCCATTACGGCGCTGGCTGGGTTGGTTCCGTGAGCTGACGAAGGAATCAGCGCCACATTGCGGTGACCTTCGCCCCGGCTGATGTGGTACTGACGGATGACCATTAAACCGGCATATTCGCCTGCTGCTCCTGAATTAGGTTGCAAGCTCACATCGGCAAAACCGGTAATTTCGGCCAAATCGCGACGAAGCTCTTCCATCATCTCGTGGTAGCCACGCGCCTGGTTTTTAGGCACAAACGGGTGAATACCACCAAACTCGATCCAGCTCAACGGCAGCATTTCGGTAGCTGCATTCAGCTTCATGGTACACGAACCAAGTGGAATCATGGAATGTGTGAGCGAAATGTCTTTGTGCTCCAGCTTTTTGATGTAGCGTACCATCTCGGTCTCGGAGCGGTACTTATTGAAAACTTCCTGCTGCATGTAAGCCGATTTCCGTAGATATTCGGCCTGAATGGTGCAATTGGTCGGGTATTCAGTAGTTAAATCGAATGGTTTGTTGGCTGCTTTGGCAAACACTTCCACAATCCAGTTGATGTCGTCGAGGTTGGTGGTTTCGTCGATACTCAAGCCCACTTCGCCATTTTCGAAGTAGCGGAAATTCATTTCCAGTTCGAGCGATAACCATTCGATGTCTTCGCGTTTCACGTGGCGAGGCAATGCAAAACGGATGGTGTCGAAGTAGTTTTTATTGAGTTGCGTGTAGCCCAACGCAGTAATTTCTTTTTCGAGCAACGAGGCGATGCAATGAATGCGGGTGGCAATCTCTTTGATACCTTCCGGTCCGTGATAAACACCATAGAAACCAGCCATGTTTGCCAGCAATGCCTGTGAAGTACAAATATTTGATGTTGCTTTTTCGCGTTTGATGTGCTGTTCGCGGGTTTGCAGTGCCATGCGCAAAGCGCGGTGTCCGTTTGCATCTTTCGTGATACCGATGATGCGGCCCGGCATGGTTCGTTTGAAAGCGTCTTTGGCGGCAAAATATCCGGCGTGCGGGCCCCCGTAGCCCATTGGAACACCAAAACGCTGAGCACTACCGAAAACAATGTCGGCATCCCATTCCCCGGGAGGGGTCAGGATGGCCAAGCTTAGCAAATCGGCAGCAACCGATACCATTACTTCTTTTTCATGGGCTGCTTTCACCAGCGATGAATAATCGATGATCTCGCCATCAGAATTTGGATATTGAACGATGGCTCCGAACGATTTCTCGTCGAACGCAAAGTTTTGCCAGTTGGTCACTTTCAACTCGATGCCGAGCGGATTGGCGCGTGTCATAAGCACATCCAGCGTTTGCGGCCATATCTTTTCGTCCACCCAAACCACGTTGGCGTCGGCTTTTGCTTTGGCACGTGAGCGCGAATTGTGCATCATGATCATGGCTTCGGCGGCGGCAGTCGCTTCATCAAGCAAAGCGGCGTTTGATAATTCCATGCCAGTTAGTTCGCAAACCATCGTCTGGTAATTCAGCAAAGCTTCCAAACGGCCCTGCGAAATTTCAGCCTGATACGGTGTGTAACTGGTGTACCAAACCGGGTTTTCTAACACATTCCGGAGAATTACTGCCGGGGTGATGGTATCGTAAAAACCCATCCCGATGTAGGTGTTGAACACTTTGTTTTTGGCGGCCAGGGCCAGAATCTTGCGGAAATACTGGCGTTCGGTCAAACCGTCTTCAAGATTGAGCGGTTTTTCGAGCCGGATGTTTTTTGGAACTGTTTGGTCGATGAGTTCGTCGAGCGTTGAAACGCCCAATTTGCCGAGCATTTCCTGAATTTCGAGGTCGCGCGGTCCAATGTGGCGCATTACAAATTTATCGCTTGCCATATCGTTTGAAGTATGTTTATTTTAAGGCTGCAAGTTTAGGAAGAATAACATTCTCCGGAAATGATTTTTGTTGTTTTTCAGCTTTAGCGAATAGGGAAGGATGTTTGATTGATTATCAAATTATTGAGTAATATTTAGAAAGGTTTTATTGGTACATATCCTTGAATAAAGTTGAAATACTTATTTTTTATAGGAAAATAAGAGATATGCAATCTATCGTTATAATTATAATCATAATGAGTTATGGACTCCCCTACTATTCTGTTATTTTCAATTTCAATTTCTGATTTCATTGTTATATTGCCCTCGGTATCAAACTGATTATTAAAGTATATAGACTTAACTATTACCCAATTTTCATCTTCACTATAATCTTCATTCTCATGGTAATATTCAAACTCTATTATTTTTTCTTCATTCAATAAATAATTATAAGTCGTCCTTTTCTTTGGTTTTTCACTCTCAAATTCAATTTCTTGGTACAACTGACCTTTAAAATCATAAGAATAGTTAATTCTTTTTGTAACTATTTCATTTTGTCCTTTAGTAGAAGAATTACTGAAAAGTTTAAACATAGTCGAATTTTCTTCTATAATAGTTTCAGAGATATTCTTTGATTCTTTTTTGTCAATTTCATCAGATTCGTAGAAGTATAATTCTTTTTGCCAAAGAAAATCTTCAGAATTTAAAGACATATATGATTCCCTTTTTTTTAATCTCTTATCCTTATCATAATCAAAAAGAACTTTCGAGATGAGCCATCTCGTATGATCTGAATTCACGTAACCTTCTGGAAAAATATAATCTATCTTCTTCTTCAACCCATCTTCATATTCTGTTTTTATATAGATAGGAAGGTTTTCACCTGTACATGGATAAGGTTCAATTTCCTCAATCAGAATACCATTGTTGTATTTTTTTTGAGAAGCTATTTCTCCTAATTTATTTAGTAACCATTCGGCCAACTCCGTGTTGTTTTTATGAGCAGAGAGTTTCTCTTTGAGAGTTTCTCTAAAATGTTCTGAGAACTTTGAGAGGCTTCGAAGATCGGATAGGTTCAGTTATAGGTTTTGGGTTTACCGGTTGAAGTTGTGCGGGAGCAATTCGGCCAGGTCTTTGGAGTAATCGTTGTCGTAACTGTGGACGTTTTCCAGGAAGTAAACCAGCCATTGGCGGAAATTTACCTGGTGAGCCTTACAACAGCCCATCATGGAATAGATGATGGCTGCGTTTTCTGCCGCATCGTCATTTCCGCAGAATAACCAGTTTTTCCGGCCTAAAGCAATGGGGCGGATGGCATTTTCGCCCAGGTTATTGTCTATTTTCAACCGGCCATCCAAATGATAGCGGGTCAGCTTGTGGTAAATGTTGTAGGTGTAGCGGATGGCTTTCCCGATGCGTCCCTTGGGTAAAACCTTTGGGAACTCATTTAACAGCCATTTTTCGAAAGCTACCATAATGGGGTAAGCCAGGCGCGAACGAAGTTCTGCCCGCTGGTCGAACGAGAGGTTTTCCTGATCGGCCTGTCGTTCCACATCATAAAGCAGGCTGATTTGTTCCAGGGCATACGAAGCCCGTGCCTTATCTTCGCTCAAAGCTTCTTCAAATTTACGGCGTGCATGGGCCCAGCACCCGATGGGCAGGACTCCTTTCTTGTTTTCGTACATATCGTAAACGGCATAACCATCGCTCTGGATCACTCCCTGGTAATCTTTAAACAAATGCAGGGCTACTTTTTGGGCCCGGGAACCGTGGTCGTAATAAAAAAAGACCAACTGGTCCATCACTGCCCGCACCATCCAGATGTACCCTTTAACTGCCTGGTGCTTTTCGTTGTTGATGATCGGGATTGTGGTTTCGTCGCTCTGGATATAATCCGACCCCAGCACCAGTTCCTGTAACCGGTAATAGCTTGGGCGCATCAGCCCGGCCACCTCGGCAAACCAACCGTTGATCGTTGCCGGGGCAAGGGAGATGCCTTGCTGTTTGAACATCCCGATCTGGCGGTAGAAAGGAAGGTGGTTCACGTATTTATCGATGACCATATCGGCCAGTACGCTTGCCCCGGCATAGCTTTTGGCTATGGGCAATGCAGGCATGGGCGCTGTAACAACCTGTTTCTCGATGTCCGGCCCCTGGTTTTTATTTTTCAGCACATATTTGTGGCGGATAATCCGGCGAACGTACCACCTTGCAGGGTCACGTTCGAGTACTTCGGTAACTTCGGGGGCCAGTTCAGCCCAATGTTCAGGGTTAATTTCCTGTTCAGGAAAAATATGGGTTTCTTCCCGTGGAAGGCTTTCGGGCAGAGGTTTGCGTACCGGATGTTTTTTTTCTTTTACCTGAACAACCCGGATAGCCTTGTACTTCTCGATTTCTTCTTTGGCGTTGGTGGCCAGTTCTTTTTCGTCCTCAAGCAGGTCAAGCCCCTCAAAATCGAGTTTCCGTTGCCGGGGGTCTTCAGAAATGTATTTTTCGCTGGATTTGCCCCATATTTTTCGTTGAAGCGTCTCTATTTGTTGTTTGAGCTTGAGGATGGCCTGATCCTGCGTGCTGATGGTCTGTCCCAGGTGGTCAATTTCCTTGTCTTTTTCGGTGATTTGTTGCTGGTAAGAGGTGCGTTCTGACTGGAAGTTTTGGAAGCCGGCAAGTTGGCTTTTCAACCTGGCTGTTTCCCGGTAAAGCTCATCGCGATGTTCCAAAATTTGTTGTACAAACAGCTCTTCTTCAGTAGTCATCCATCCTTGTTTTTGATGGCTCGAAGATACTGAATATTAACTTGAAAATCAATCAGAAACCCATATATTACAGGCTGTTCAGAGGTTTTTTTGTCCTCTTTTTTTATTCTCTTTTTCTCCGGTAGAAACACCTTGGACGATACTCATCAGTTCCTGCCAGCTGGTTTGAAACGTGTGGGTGTCTGGATCGAAAACAGGAAGTTTGAAACCGCCTGATTCCAGTTTCAGGTGGTAGATCACCAATCCGCCGCATTCCATGTGCAGGATCTTCATACTGGTACACGGGCGGTTGATGAAGATAAACACTTCACCGTCCTGCACGTTACGGCCCATCTGGTTGGTCACCATTCCGCTCAGGGTGTAAAAGCTCCGGCGCATATCGGTGGGGTACGAATACAGGTAATACCGCATCGAGGGGGTTAGACTGAACATCTTACCGGTGTGCTAAGAGCAACAACGACTGTAAAACCTGTACATCGGGCAAACTGCCCAGTTTTACGCTCACCCCGTTGGGATAACTTATTTCGCATGAAAAGACGGAGTGCTGAACATCCTGGTTGTTCCGAACGAGGCTGTAAACTGAACTCTGTCTAATACAAAAAAACCTTTATACTTGTATTGGATGGAAACAGCAATTATGAATGAAGAATACAAGGCCATGCAGGCCAAAGCCCTTGAGCAATTACGTTCGGGCCAGTCGTTAACAGGAAAAGACGGAGCTTTTGCTCCACTTTTAAAACAGTTTATAGAAACTGCCCTTGCCGCCGAGATGGCAGGTCATTTGGATGAAAATGAGCGAAGTAAAGGCAATAAGCTCAATGGGAAAGGGCGCAAAACGCTCAAGACCCTAGCCGGAGATATTACTATTGAAACGCCACAGGATCGTCACAGCAGTTTCAGTCCCGAGATCGTCAAGAAACGAGAAACAGTTTTGGCAGACAACCTTGCTCCTAAAATCATTGGTTTATATGGACTTGGGATGAGTTTCCGGGACATTTCTTCACATATAGAAGAAATGTACGATGTTGAAATATCGCATACCACGTTGAGCGAAATCACCGACCGGATCATCCCCCAGGTAAAAGAATGGCAATCACGCCCGTTGGAATCCCTATACACGATTGTATGGCTTGATGCCATGCACTATAAAGTCAAAGATGGTGGCCGGGTGGTAAGCCGTGCTGTTTACAATGTTTTGGCCGTTAACAAGGACGGTCGGAAAGAACTGATCGGGATGTATATCTCAGAAAGCGAAGGGGCAAACTTCTGGCTTGGCGTTTTAACCGATCTGAAATCCAGGGGGTTGAAAGATATTTTGATTGCCTGCATCGACAACCTGATCGGGTTTGCAGAGGCTATTGCCACAGTTTTCCCCAAAGTTGAGATACAATCGTGTGTAGTACACCAGATACGAAACTCCTTGAAATACGTGGCCTCCAAAGACCAGAAGGCATTTATGAAAGACCTTAAATGCGTTTATCAGGCTCCAAACAAGTTGCAGGCCGAAGATGAGCTGCTCAAGCTGGACGAAATTTGGGGCAAGAAATATCCGGTTGTCCTGAAATCCTGGCATACCAACTGGGAGAAGCTAACGGTCTATTTTAACTATGACGAGCATATCCGTCGCCTGATTTACACGACCAACGCTGTCGAAGGCTTCCACCGCCAGGTAAGGAAAGTAACCAAAACCAAGGGGGTCTTTCCCAACGATATGGCGCTGCTCAAGCTGATTTACCTGGCAACCGAAAATATCTCGAAAAAATGGACACAACCGCTTCAAAATTGGGCGATAACGGCACAGCAACTGTATATCCGATTTGGAGAGCGGATGATGATAGACCTTTGATACCCAATCTCAAACGCAAAGAAAGAACCCGGCCTAAAATCGGTCAAGGGTATATGAACGGCTCCGTGCCTCCGCCGCCCTTGTCCAATTTTATTCCAGGTTCAAAAAAGCATTTAAGAGTTGGAATCAAAAAAAACAGTAGTTTTGAATTGAATGAATAAATTACCAGACAGAGTTTAATTTACACTCCCTTCCGAACCGGAACCTGGCTGGACCGGAGATGTTGTCCGTTTTCAAAAACAACCGGGACGAACCCACCTTTGGGTGGTAGTTGACCTTTGAGTTTGTTTTGCCAGTAATAGAATTTGGATTCGTTGATCTGATGGTTGGCGCAATAATCTCGGATAGTCAGCCCCGATACCACAAACTCGTCATAAACGGCTCGGAATTTTTTCTCGTTGTACATGTCGTTTGCTTTGATGTAAACGGCAAACTTATAGACCGCCATGCAATATTAGTTGACGCAATTTAGCGAATGCTTACTTTATTTAAATGAGTTTCTTTAAGCAGCTCCAAAGTAGACCCAGAATATTCGTATTTGCTGTTGTAGAAAATTTTGTTGTCAATCTCGTGAAATCCATCTATCTCAACTAGCAATTGGTATTTGTAATAGTATTTTGTTTGTCGGGTTTCACCATTCGCAAAGGATACAAATTGTTCAAATAATCTTTTCCCATTGGAAATTTTAACTTCTAAAATTGAATCAATCTGATCAACTTCTCGATATTTCATTTCAAACCCATAATCCTCTTGGTTAATATCTGAGTATCCCAGATATTTCTTTCGAACTAATTTTGTATAAGATTCTCCATCGTATTCATAATTTATCTCATAACGGTGATCCTCATGGTCTTGTATCCCATCTATATATTCAGAAATATATTCCTTTGATATGCGAGAATTTTTATCATATTCTATTTTTCTGGTTATTTTTTTATGAACATCTTCTCTTTCGGGATCTGTTTTCGAATAGTATTCATAAATTAAAAGATCACCCTTATAGATTTTCTCGTAACAACCTTTTTTATATTCTCTTACTAATTTCATAAGCTTACGCAGAATAAAATTCGTTCATTTATAAAGCTAAATATAAATATTTGCTATGAAAATTTTCTCATTTAGCTCAAAAACGGATTATTCTTTTTCTCGAAGCCGATGGTTGTTTCGGGGCCGTGTCCGCAATAAACCACTGTTTCTTTGGGCAAAGTCAAAAGCTTGGTTTGAATGTTTCCGACCAGTTGCTCAAAGCTTCCACCCGGCAAATCAGTGCGGCCAATGCTTCCGTAGAAAAGAACATCGCCTGCAATCAGTATTTTGGCTTCAGGATTGTAAAAAACAACTCCGCCCGGAGAATGGCCGGGAGCTTCTATCACTTCGAGGTAAGAATTGCCAAAAGTAAGCCGGTCTCCTTCCTTGAAAAACGAATCAGGCGCGTCAACCGGCTCCATCGGGATGCCAAAGCGGTCGCCTGAATCAACGGCGTGTTCAACCAAAATGGCTTCACCCGCATGAGCTTCGAACTGAAGATTGTATTTGATGCGGCAATGCGTAATGCCCATGATGTGATCGAAATGACAATGCGTATTGATCAGCCTGACTGGCTTTAATTGGTTGTCGGTAATAAACTGGTCGAGTTGGAGCATTTCCCGTTCGTAATAACAACCGGCATCAATAATAGCGCATTCGCCGGTTTCGTCGTAAACAACGAGCGTATTTTCCTGAACGGGATTGAACGTGAATTTTTTGATTTGCATAAACAAGTGTCTAAAGTTAAAAACAAGTGCCTAGAGTGTCTAGAGTTCGGAGTGCCTAAAGTTGAAAAACCAAATTGCTTTGTTTCTTTACTTTAGGCACTCCGAACTCATTTATCTAATCCTTTTAACATGGGCACAAACACAAAAGTTCCGTGCGATTCTTTGTAATATTCGGTTTCGCTGGTTTTAACAACTACATACATGGTTTGTTTATCGCGCGGGCCCATCGGAATCACCATTCTTCCGCCAATTTTGAGCTGTGCAATAAGTTCAATGGGGATTTCAGGCGCTCCTGCCGTAACTATTATTTTATCAAAAGGCCCGTAGGTTGGTAGTCCTTTGTATCCATCGCCATAAAAAAATTTGGCATTGTATCCAATTTTAGGCAGGTTGGCTTGGGTTTTTACGTACAATTCCCGTTGCCGTTCAATCGTATAAACTGTTGCGCCCATTTCGAGCAAAACAGCGGCCTGGTATCCGGAGCCAGTTCCTACTTCTAAAATTTTATCAAAGCGTTCAACCTGAAGTAATTGAGTTTGAATTGCAACAGTATATGGTTGACTAATCGTTTGCCCGGCACCAATCGGGAATGCCTGATCTTTGTACGCATATTGCAAAAAGCTGTCGTCCATAAAAAGATGGCGAGGAACCCTGCCAATGGCTTCCAATACTTTTTCGTCCCTCATTCCTTTGATACGTATTCCATCAACCAATCTTTTTCTCAGACCCTGATGTCGTAATGTATCCTGCAACTCCATAAAAATTCCTTTTTTTCAAAATTAACCAAATAAAGATTTTAAACGAACCTGATCAATAAACATTATCAACAAAAGCCGTTGAAAAGTATTTTCAGAGCCCGGATTACAACTTTTATTTTATTCCTATTTTGCATGTATGATTAAACTCGGAATTTTTGGTGACCAGTCAACAAATCATCAACTTTTGGAGCAAATAAACAGGCTTCCCGAAGTTGAAATTGTCGGTTTGTATTTTACCGGAAATGTAGTGCAAGCGACTGATCTTAACGTGTTTTTCAGTCCCGCAGGATTAATGGACGTATCTGACGCCATTTTGATTTTAACCGATAAGAATATAAGCAATGATTTGGTTAAATTAATTCTACGAAGAACAAAGCCGGTATATCTACAGTCGGTTCCGAATTTACATATCAAAGAGATAAAAGAACTAGCCGATTTGGAAAAAGAAGCTGGCGTTGTTACTTCAATTTATAACCCTTTTTTCTATAATCCGTTTTTAAACCCATATATCAATAGTTACAGGAAGCCATTTCTTTTAAATTTGACAACTTGCTTTGATAACGCGATTGTTAAACCTTCGCTTGAATTACTGCTATTGGTGGCAGCAGCCAACCGGCTGGCTCAAAGCAATTTTAAAAAGCTTGATGTTTTCGGAATAAACGGCGTTGAACAGCTTGTTGTCAACATCAGGCTTGAGTACGATAACGGTTGCCTGGTTAATTTTACACTTACACAGGAGAATAGCAAAGGATCTTGTGAGGTGTTCCAAAAGTCGGGAAGAACCACCAACGAATTTGAGGGTTCGCTCTTCCGGCAATCTCAAAAAGTTGGACAGGAAATTGATGCCATCAGTAATTTTGCTCAGATGGTTATGGGACGCGACAGAAAAACGAACTCTTTTGATGGTTTAATGATTAGTGTTCAAATCGTCCACCAAATCAACGAACATTTGAGGTTCAATGAAATCATTTTTTAATATTAATAATCTACTTTTGCCGCAATATTTTTTACACAGGTGCGTTGGGTATTTCGGGGACAAGGAAATTCCTGACTAAACTCGGTTTTATGCATAAAAATTTACAGGTTGCCAGGTATCTGGTTTTTGATATAATTGCGGCCCTTGTTAGCTGGACTTTATTTTTTGTTTACAGGAAGGTTTACATTGAACCCATAAAATTTGGCTACGAAATCCCAGTTCAATTCGACCGTAATTTCTACTTTGCCCTTGCTTTTATTCCTTCATTCTGGATTACAATATATTATATAACAGGACAATACACCAATATCTACCGAAAATCGCGTTTGCTTGAGTTGTGGAAAACAATTTTAGTTTCCATTATTGGTGTCACTGTTATATTCTTCCTCTTTTTGCTTAACGACTGGATTCCGGATTATCGCAAATACTATAATCTCTATTTTACACTTTTTGCGCTGCATTTTAGTTTAACCTATTTGTTTCGGTTAATTCTGACTACGCGCACCATACACCGCATTCACAAGAGAATTATAGGGTTTAACACGCTGGTGGTTGGGGGAAATAAAAAGGCGGTTCGCCTGTACGAAGATTTAATCTCGCAAAAGAGACCGGCTGGGAACAAAATCATTGGTTTCCTTACAGTTAATGAGCGAGATTCGTATCCGTTGGAAAAATATGTATCTAATTTGGGAACTTATCGGAATCTTCAGCAGGTAATTAATAAATACGAAGTTGAAGAAATAATCATTGCAATAGAATCGTCGGAACATAAACTTCTGAGCGAAATTCTTACGCTCCTCGAAAACCGAACACATACCGTTTGGGGTATTCCCGATTTGTTCGACCTTCTTTCCAATACGGCCAAAACAAACACCATTTATGGTAGCCCGCTTTTGAAAATATCGAATGGGTTAATGCCCGTTTGGCAAGAAAATGTAAAACGCTTGCTCGATGTTGCGGTTTCAATAATTGCTATTGTGGTTTTCTTTCCGGCCTTCCTGATTTTAGCCATAGGTATTAAGATGGGGTCGAAAGGTCCCGTTTTGTACAAACAGGAACGCATTGGAAAATTTGGGAAACCTTTTATGATTTATAAACTTAGGACGATGGTTAGTAATGCCGAAAATGGAACGCCGCTGCTTTCAAGCACTGAAGACAGTCGAATAACCCGGATCGGACAATTTATGCGCCGGACACACCTGGACGAAATTCCGCAATTCTTCAATGTAATTTTGGGCGAAATGTCGCTCGTAGGACCTCGCCCCGAACGAAAATATTACATCGACCAAATTGTTCAATTGGCGCCATATGTCACTCATTTACAGAAATTGAGGCCAGGTATTACCTCCTGGGGGCAAGTAAAATATGGATATGCTTCCAACGTCAGTCAAATGGTTGAACGGTTGCAATACGATATGGTTTACCTGAAAAATATCTCATTATACCTCGATTTTAAGATATTGATATACACCATTATGGAGTGCTTTAAGGGTAAAGGGAAGTAGAATTGTACGACGCCAGATTTTAGATAATCCCCAATTCTATGTATTGAATAATTAGCTCAATCTGCCGGTCTTCGCCGTAAGGATCGTATCTCGATTTCAGGTTATTTCCAAAAATGCGTGCAACTCCTTGCCAAAATACCGCCGGAACCGAACCTTTTACTTCCTGGATGATTTCGTATGATGCCCGATGAGTTTCCCTGTCGATAAGTTTGATCAGCACTTTCCCATCGTTTATCGACATTTTTTTGAATGCTGGACCATATTTTTTCATCAACTCGTCTTCAGCTCTTCTAATATATTGGCGTCGATCCCGGTTTTTTGCTTCCTGTGGCACCTCAAGTTCATATTTCCTGAGTAGAATGGCGGCTTCTTTGGCATAAGGCCATACTTTTTTAACACGCATTACCAGTCGCCAGTATTGCTGTTCTTCTGATCGGCTTTTAAAAACACGCTTAGGGAAGACTCCAACTTCAGGAAGTTCGATGTGCGCAATGGTATCTTTTCCCTCAATATTGCCGGGAAGGAGAATAAGGTTTTTAGGCCACTGAGCTTTGGTAGCGCCAGTTAGACACAAACAAAATAATATGGTAACGAATAGTTGTTTCAATTGTCCTGTTTCCTGTTGCGAAGATAATGTATTGTAACTTTCAGTGTTATTCTCGTCGTATCCGAATTTTTCCCGGGAATACGATATGTTATAAAACTGAAACGATAGTTTTTGGGCGAAGGTTTCCCGACTGGGCAATGTTTGTATCTTTGATCCCTAAATCTATTGTTATGGTTTTATCAGGTAAGATCAAGGTTGATGTTTGTTCTGAATTTGGCCAGCTCGAAGGCGTGATTGTTCATACTCCCGGTTTTGAGGTAGAGGAAATGACCCCCGAAAATGCTGAAAGAGCCTTGTACAGCGATATTTTAAATCTGTCGGTTGCTGCAAATGAATATTCGTTCTTCAAAGGTATTTTGAATAAGGTAACTAAAACCTTTGAAGTTAAAGACTTGCTGGCTGATATACTCAAAATAGACGAGGTGAAAACTTCGCTCCTGAAAAGAATCTGTTACAACGAAGGGGCAATGGATGTTTACCCAAAACTGATGGATCAGCAGGCTGATGAACTTGCTCGTCAGCTTATTCAAGGAGTGGCGCTCGAAAGAAATAATCTGACACGCTACCTGAGCCAGGAGCGTTTTAGCCTTCGTCCGTTGCACAATTTTCTTTTTACCCGCGATGCTTCCATGTCGTTTCGCAACGAAGTTTTAATTGGCAAAATGGCCAGTAAAGTTCGCGATCGCGAGGCTTTAATTATGAATGCAATCTTTAACCATCATCCGCAAATTGAAGCAACAACCATTAACCCAAATACTTCTGAAAACCTACAAAACTATTCGGGCGTTTCTATCGAAGGTGGCGATTTCCAGGTTGGACGAAGCGATGTGCTGGTTATTGGGACAGGGATTCGGACAAGCACACAGGGAATCGACTTCATCCTGGAACAATTGAAGCAGAAGAAAGACAGTGTGCAACATATTTTGGTTCAGGAATTACCCGATACTCCTGAATCTTTCATCCATCTGGATATGGTTTTTACTTTTCTGGATGTTGATGCTTGCATGGTTTACGAACCATTAATTCTTGGAACCAATCGCTATCATACCATACACATTCAGGTTGAAAATGGAAAAGTTATCGATATCAGTGAAAAGGAAAATTTGGTGAAGGCTTTGAAAAACCTGGGAATTGACATGCAACCGGTACATTGTGGCGGAAAAACGGGCGATTGGACACAGGAACGCGAGCAATGGCACAGCGGAGCCAACTTCTTCGCATTTGCCCCTGGTCAGGTTATCGGTTACGAACGCAATGTTCACACGCTGGAACAATTAAACCAGAATGGTTTTGAGGTGATTCCGGCCAAAGAAATATTAAATGGCCATGTTTCCATTCCTTCCGGTAAATGTGTAATAACTATTCCCGGATCGGAGCTGGCCCGTGGTGGTGGCGGTGCCCGATGTATGACCATGCCAATCCGAAGAAAAAGCATTTAATTATCTATAATTTAGTTATTTGCGGTTTCGCATTGGGCTTAGCAAATTGTAAATCGTTAAATAGTCAATATTTCAAGATGCGTAAATTAAAAAACTCAGAGCTTGACCGCTTGTCGGTTGAAGAATATAAAGAGATTGAAAAGTCGCCAATAACTGTTGTTCTGGATAATATCAGGAGTTGCAACAACATCGGTTCGGTTTTTAGAACCTCGGATGCCTTGCTGATTGAAAAGATTGTTTTGTGCGGAATAACAGCCACGCCTCCCAATGCCGAAATTCATAAAACAGCGCTTGACGCCGAAAAGTCGGTTCCCTGGGAGTATGTTGATAAAGCAGAATCCGCTGTGGCGAAACTGAAGGTAAATGGCTACGATGTGTTTGCTGTTGAGCAGGTTGAAAACAGCATTATGCTGCCAGATTTTAAGCCTGAAAAAGGACAGAAGTATGCCCTGGTTTTTGGAAACGAAGTAAAAGGCGTACAGCAGTCGGTAGTTGATTTGTGTGATGGAGCCATTGAAATTCCGCAATATGGCACCAAACATTCATTTAATATTTCGGTAAGCGCCGGAATCGTGCTTTGGGATTTGGTTTATAAGCTCAGGCAGTAGTTTAACAGGCCGAAGGCAGAAGTTGAAAATAATAATCTTACTTCTGCCTTCGGCTTGTTTCTTCCCGGCTATTTTTTAAAACTCTTTGATCGTTGATAGTTTAGTCAAGAGTGAATCGCGGTGAACGGTATAATTTGGCATATATTTTTTATCAACAGGCAACCCCGGTTCCGATTTAACTTTCAGTGGATCAATTGGTGATCCGTTAAAAAACACGCGGAAGTCGAGGTGAGGACCAGATGCTAACCCGGTTGCCCCAACATATCCAATAAGCTGGCCTTGTTTTACATGAGAACCCAATGAAATTCCAGCGGCATATTTACTCAGGTGCATGTAGCTTGTTGTGTAAACCGAGTTGTGCTTAATCTTCAGGTAATTACCGCCTCCGGCAGCCTGGTACGCTTTTGCAATAACAGTTCCGTCGCCAATCGACATAACAGGCGTTCCTGTTGGCGCTGCATAATCGACTCCAAAATGCGGACGATAGATTTTTAGCACCGGGTGAAATCTGCTTGCTGAAAAAAATGAACTAATCCGACTAAACTTTAAAGGCGATTTCAGGAAGGCTTTTTTCAGGCTTTGACCTTTGTCGTCGAAATACGCATCTTCGTTGTCCTGCGTAAACCGGAATGCATAATAGGTTTCTTTGTTATGGTAAAATTCAGAAGCAAAAATGCGGCCTATTCCAATCGATTTACCGTAAACGTAATTCTCTTCAAAAATTACCCTGAATTTATCGCCTTTTTGTAGTCCGTAAAAGTCGATGGTCCATTGGTAAATGTCGGACAGCGACATTGCAATATTTGGATCGAGCGCTTGTTCTTCCAGGGTGTTCCAAAGCGACGACGTTATTACTCCACTGGCCGTTTTTACCTGAGTCACAATAGGCTTTTTCTCACGATAAATACGCAAACTGTCTTTCAATTGATAAACTACATAATCAACAGGATTGATTTCGTAGATAAAATAATCAACCTTAGCGGCATTTTTCTTATTCATGAAAAAATAGTAATCGTTGTTGATTTTCATCTTCCTGAGATCAAAAGTCAATAGCGATTTCTTCGAGATCTCGTCAACTTTTGCCATTGTAATGCCCTTATTCACAAGAATATCTGACAAGTTTTGGCCCGAACGCACTTTGCCCGGAACTACTGTAAACGAGTCGATTGGTAAGTTGAAAAGCAGTACCGGCTTTGGAGGTTCAACTTCTTTCTCCTTGGCGAGTTCTTTCATTAGTTTCTGTGTCTGGTAATAATCGACAATAAAATAAGCAATTTGCAGAAGGATAATGAACGCAAATGCCCAGATCAGGATTTTTTTTAGTTTTTGGTATTTTTCAGGAATTCTGATCTTCGGAATCTTAATTTTCATGGTCTAAAGGTTTCTAAATGAATGCATAAACTAACACAGCAATAGCTGGTTTTCTGCATATTTATTCTGTCTTTTCAAAAGTAATAAAATAAAAAAAGAATGGAAATCAGAATTGTTTGGTTGAAGTGGATTATCAAGCTATCTCAGTTGACTATACGTATAAATGCTTAGTAATATATGGGTTGCAAGTGTCCTAAAAAATGTTAACAACTGTAAACGGATTTTTAGCCTTTAAGTTTATCAAACCCTTTTCCATAAACACCCATTACGCTTCCCATTGATATAAAAGCTTCTGGATCAATTTCCTTTACTTTCCTGAAAATAATACTGGCTTCTTTTTTGCGAACAATCGTCATTAATATTTTCACATCTTGCTGGGTGTACCATCCGGTTCCGTCAAGCACGGTAACTCCCCGAACCGATTCGGTGTTTATAAAATCGGCAATTTCTTCGTATTTGGGCGAAAATATAAAAATTTGTGCCGAGGCGTTCGATCCACTCAGAAAGGCATCGAGTGTATATGACACTACAGCCATGGTAACAAAACCGTAAACCATTTTCTCGACCGAATGCACCAGGAAGTATGACGAGCTGATGATAATCACGTCGCAGTACAAAATAATACGTCCCGGACTGATGTTTTTATATTTATTAATAATCATGGCAATGATGTCGGTGCCGCCGGTACTTCCACCGCGCGAAAAAACCAATCCGATACCAACGCCACCCATCATACCGCCTAATACTGCCGAAAGAAAGTTATCTTCGATTAAAGCGCCAGGGAAATATTCCTGCGGAATGGCAAACAGCAGGGTAAGTGTAACCATGTTGAATACCGTTTTTACGCCGAAATTTGGCCCCAAAATCTTGAGCGCAAACGATATAAGAACTACATTAATTGCAAAATAAGTTAATCCCATCGGAATTTTTGTGCTGTAATAAATTACAGCAGCCAAACCACTGATACCTCCTCCTGTAATTTGGGCCGGAATTAAAAAAAGCGTCCAGGAGAGAACATACAACACTAACCCGGCAAGCATTATCGTATAATCTTTAACAGTCGATTTCACTTTAACTTGTCTAGCTTTAACCATTTCTTGCAATTTATTTGTCATGCAAATTACTGATTTTTAATTTGAGGCGCAAAAGAACCGCTGTTCTTTGGCTAATTTTATGTGAAAAATCAGTAGAATGCAGACTTAATAAAAATTTGACATTGAAAATCAGTCAGTTCTGTTGCGGTGAGGATGGTAATAAAGGGGGAGTCTCGTGAAAATTTGTGTTTTTAGGAGTTTGTACTTGCTGTTTTGATAGGGGTATTTCCGGTATTTAAAGTGGTTTTTCTGAATAACCATTCTTCGGATAGGGGATAAGCGAATAGAATTGTTTCTTTTGTTTTGGATTGGTTCATGAGCGGTTTAAATTTCTTTTGAGCCATACCTTTCTGTCGGTATGCCGGTTATAAAAAGTTCCGGTTGTTGATATTGGTGTTAAGCAGATATATTTCGATAACCGAATTTTTTTGATGTTATCTATTTTACGTTTTTCCTATTTTTGTTGCATGATATCGTTCCCGAATGCTAAAATAAATATCGGTTTGAGGATAACGGGGAAGCGCCCCGATGGTTATCACGACCTTGAAACCGTATTCTTTCCGGTAGGATGGAGTGATGCGCTGGAAATTGCTTCTTCCGAGGAACTTAGATTTTCTTCAAGCGGACTGGAAATTGACGGCTCTTCAGAATCGAATCTGGTAATGAAAGCATATCGCTTACTCTCTAACGATTTTGACCTTCCTCCGTTACGCATTCATTTACACAAGCAAATTCCGTTTGGAGCAGGCTTGGGCGGCGGTTCGGCTGATGGCGCTTTTATGCTTCGAATGCTGAATAAAACGTTCAACCTGGACATTTCTCAGGAAAAAATGATTGAATATGCCGCCCGATTAGGTTCAGATTGCCCTTTTTTCCTGGTCAATCGCCCCGTTTTTGCGACAGGCCGAGGGGAAATTATGAGTGCAATAGATGTTTCGTTGAAGGGGCTTTCACTGTTTATGGTAAAGCCTGTGATTGAGGTATCTACAGCCAATGCTTTTCGGCATGTAGTTCCGCAGCAGGCCGATATTTCACTTCGGGACTTGATTCAATTACCAGTAACCGAATGGAGGAGAAATATTTTTAACCAGTTCGAAACATCGGTTTTTTTGCAGTATCCCGAAATAGAAGCAATTAAAAATCAGTTTTATAGGCTGGGAGCCATTTACGCATCAATGTCGGGAAGTGGTTCATGCGTTTTTGGTTTATTTGTTGAACTTCCTGAAAAAATAAGGCAGTTTTTTCCGCCAACTTACCAGGTTTTCAGCCAGCAAATTTGAATCGGGTTAAATTTAATAACCGAATAGTTTAGCTCGAATATCCCTTTAAAATTTTGCTTGAGTTTCGTCTTTTGTTTTGCAAAAATTGTAAACAAAGCGGACATAAATTGTAAAAAAAATTTACACAATCAATTCCTTTTGGTTTATTCAAATTGTTGTTTTTCAAATGTTTATCATTTTGGCATTATACTGGCATATCTTCATATCGAAAACGCATTAAGTTGCGAAAACAATTAAACAAATCAGAAAAAATTATAAACAATTAAAACAAACAGTTATGAAAACGACAATTAAAAATTTCATTGCAATTAGTGTTTTGGCCTTTGGCGGTACTTTTGGAGCCAGCGCTTCAGTAATTAACGAAAGAGAAAGCAGCAGCACTGTTGAAGCAGAAAAAAGGTTCGATGTTGTTCAGGCAGGAAAGAGCTTGATGACTTTGGATGCAAGTTTAGCTTCTTTGGAGTTTTTTGCAACCGGAAGCCTGAATTCGGAATTTGATTTTCAGCAGGAAGCCCAACGTATCAATCAACGAATTGCTGACAGGGAAGAAGCCCGGGCAGTTCGGAAAATAATGGACAAAAGCTTCCATGCATTTGCTGAAGGTAACGCAATTGAATTTATGAACGAACCTACCGATTTACGGGCAGAAGCCCAACGCTTGATAAAAATGGCGGCTGATAAGGCTGAAGTAAATGCAATCAGTAAATTAGTTTCAGAAGGTAAGGTGATTATAAACAGGTAGTTGTTTATTGTTTGGGCAATTCAAAGGGTTACCAGGTAAGGTACACTTCTTTTTGTCTAAATCACATTAAGATAACCTTTAACTTTTAACTTAAGTTTTAATTAAGACACTTTTATCCTTTATTTAACTCTTTCAGGAGTAACTTTTGAGGTACTTTCCAGTCTTAATAGTGAAAACAAGAAGAAACAAAAACAGAAAGAAAACAATTTAGATTACGAGTTATGAAAACGAAAATTAGAACATTTAGCACAATTTGTATTTTAGCATTTGCCGGACTTAATGTCAATGCTAATACAACAGAAAACTACATGAACCAGCGAAATAGTGTAGTTTTTGAAAATGAGAAGAACGTAAAAAGCCTTAAAGCCGATGAAAACAATACAATGTTGAACGGAAAAACAGAAACAATTGCGAACGAGGCTGGTATCAACCTGGATTACCAAAACGAGGCTGAGCTGATTATGAAGAACATTGCTGATTTGGAAGAAGCAAAAGCTATCAGTATGTTGAGCAATAAATCAAAAGAAGATTTCGGAGTTGAAGAAGCAGATGCCGAACGAGCAGAGGCTCAGCTAGTCAATAAAATGATTGCCGACCAGGAAGAAGCAAAAGCCGTCCAGAAATTAGTTGAAGCCGGACGGTTATAATAAAATAAGTTTAGTTCCTCATTAGTTATTATGGAGTTGTTCAACAGAGGGCAACTCTTTTTTTTTCTGTGTGAATTATTGGTTAATAGGTATTTAATGGTTTTTAAGCTTTTATTAAGATATTTTTATCTTTTATTTAACGCTTGATCATGTAACTTTTGGGCATTTCAGGAGTCTTAATAGTGAAAACAAGAAGAAACAAAAAACAGAACGAAAACAATTAAAATTAGGAGTTATGAAAACGAAAATTAGAAACTTTGTTGTTGGTGGTGCACTTGTATTGGTTGGTGCTGTAAGTGCTAATGCTTCAGTAAATTTCGACGAAAAAGTATTAGTCTCGGGAAGTACCAATTTGAATGTTTTCTTAGTGGACGATACCGATTCAAATGTTGCAATCGATTATCAGAAAGAAGCCCAGATGATTAATAAATGGATTGCTGATGCAACAGAGGCTAAAGTTACACAGCAAATTATTGAAGAGGGTGCAATGGCTTATGTTGAAGATCCTGATCAGGTAAATGAAGTGTTTATTGAAAATAGTGATGATGTAACCGATTTCGGTAAAGAAGCCGGGTTAATTGTTAAAGCAATTGCTGACAGGGAAGAAGCTAATGCGATTCAGAAATTGGTTGATGAAGGTAAATACTCGGAAAGTAGATAAATAGTTTAAGTGGTTAAAAAAAGAGCTGCTCCGTTTGGGGCAGCTCTTTTTATTTTCAGGCTAAAGCTTTCTTTTTCTTATTGAATTTAGATTTTTTGACGGATTCTTTTCGGGTTAAAAGCATTGGAATGGCAACTCCGGTTCCGAGGGCTATCAGGACAAACATCATCTTGGCCCCATTATTTACGGTATCAACCAGGGTTTGCAAATAAGTATCGGCATTTTCGATGTTGGTAAGGGCAATCATGCCAAGCATAAACTTGTAAGCGAAGACTCCCGGAATCATTGGAATAACTGAAGGGATTGAAAATACCAGTGGCGGGCTGTCTTTTAAGTGTGCCATTTGAATGGCAATAAATCCAACCAGAACAGCTCCAAAAAACGAAGCAAACACAACGTTTATCTCAAAACTCATGGTTGTGAATTTAATAAGTCCGCCCATAGCGCCAATACACCAGATTGGGAAAATGGTTCGGCGCGGAACGTTAAACAGAACTGCAAACCCGATGGCAGCAAATCCTGCCCAAAATCCTTTGATTAATATTTCAGTAAGCATCATTGGCTAAATGTGTAAAATCATTCGTACTGTAAATAATCCCATTGCAATCGAAAAGGCTATAATTAACCCGTTTATAGCCCGGATGATACCGTTCTGGAGGTTTCCTTCCAGTAAATCGGTTACCGAATTAATGAGCGGTACGCCAGGAACAAGAAATAAAACAGATGTTGCAAAGGCTTTATCGGGTTGTGCCCCAATGTGGTAAATTTCGGCAAGTCCGGCAAAAAACGAAGCGGTAACCGATGCAAAGTAAACACAGATGTATGGGTTAAATTTTACGCGCATGGCTTCCTGTCTCACAAAAAGCCCGATAACTGTTGCAACAAACGTTACCAGCATTTCAACATAACTTCCGCCGGCAATGCGGCAAAAAGCAGAGCCTGCCAGGCCAACGAGCCCTAAAACTACCAATCGCGGATAATGCGGAAGCGCTTTTAACCGGTTGATTTCCTCGGTAATTTGAGCCACTGTCCATTTTTGTTCCAAAACATTCCAGCTTAAGTGACTTATTCCGCTAACCATCCTGAAATTAACTCCATGAGGCGAAGTTCGTTTCAGCCTACTGAAAAAGTATTCCTGATTTTTGTCTAATACAGTTAGCATGAGTGCACGGTGAGTAATCAGCAATTCAGTTTTGTAACCCAACCCGTTGGCAATCCGTTCCATAGTTACCCGAATCCGGTTTGAGTTTGCACCTGAGCTCATTAACAATGCCCCAATTTCGAGCAGAATATTTCCCACCGATTGAGCATCTTCTTTTAAAGTCTTCATTTTTGAGTTTTACGATTTTGTGTTTTTCGGGGGCAGCAAAAATATAATTTTCATTGTTCCCGATTCTTAGTACAATCTTATCTTACTCTTAATTATTCAAAAAGTTGGCATTTTGTTTAAAATACTATAAACCAATTGTCAGCGAACTTGTTCTGGAGTAGCAAAAATTAAAAATATGGCGAAGGCCGAAGAATACAAAAATTCTCCTATAACGTTAAAAGAAGTGGTAATTACCGGAAACGATGAGGTGTCGCCGGGCGTTCATCTGATTTCGTGGAAACGAGTATCCGGGTTTGTCCCCGGACAGGTAGTAAAGATTACGCTTGATCCATCAGTAGCCCCGCGTATTTACAGCGTTTGCAGCGGAAACGGCGAATCCGAAATCCGGGTTTTGTTCAACGTAAAAGAAGATGGCATACTTACGCCCCGGCTTTCAGGAGTTATTCCCGGAATGAAAATCTGGGCGACAAATCCCTACGGAAGTTTTAAAGACAACGGGAGACCGGCCTGGTGGATTGCCACAGGCACTGGCATTGCCCCTTTTTACAGCATGTTTCGCTCCGGAATATCCGAAAACCGAACCTTGATTCATGGAGCCCGGCAACTCAATCAGTTTTATTTTGAAGACGAACTGGAATGGTCGCTGGGCAAAAACTACGTCCGTTGTTGTTCGCAGGAACAATCGTGCAACGTTTTTCCCGGAAGAGTAACCGATTACCTGAATGACATTGAAAGCTTACCAACCGATATTAACTATTATCTTTGCGGCAAGGCTTTGATGGTGGTTGAGGTACGCGACCTGCTGATTTCGAAAGGCGTTCCGTACGAAAACATCCTGGCCGAAATTTATTTTTAAATGACAGAAGGCGATGGAAAGCAATTGAAAGTCATAGAAGACATTCGAAGCAATTGCGTTCAACAGCATTCAATCGGTTTCAACTGTCTCCAATAGATGTCCTTTGCCTTTTTACTTTTGCCTTGAATTATGGAAGCACTCTTCGGAAAAACACTCGATGAACTGACCCTGGTGGCCATTGCACTTGGCTTACCCAAATTTACCGGTAAGCAAATGGCCGAATGGCTTTACCAGAAAGACATTCGTTCGATTGAAGAAATGACCAACCTCTCGAAGAAGAATCGTGATCTGATCAGCCAGCACTACGAATTTGGGTTGGTTACGCCAACGCGCGTTCAGGAAAGCATCGACGGAACTAAAAAGTACCTTTTCCCAACAGGACAGGGAAAATTCATCGAAACGGCGATGATTCCCGACGAAGATCGGAAGACGGTTTGCGTATCGTCGCAGGTAGGTTGCAAAATGGGCTGCCTGTTTTGTATGACCGCCAAACAAGGTTTCCAGGGACAGCTTTCCGCCGGCGAAATTGTCAACCAAATTCGCAGCATTCCTGAATGGCACGAGGTGACCAACATTGTATATATGGGCATGGGCGAACCATTCGACAACCTGGAGCAAGTGCTGAAAAGCCTCGAAATACTTACTTCGGAATGGGGTTTTGCCATGAGTCCGCGCCGGATCACGGTTTCAACCATTGGTATTATTCCCGGAATGCTCACCTTCCTCGAAAAATCGGATGCGCATTTGGCGGTGAGTTTGCACACGCCATTTGACGACGAGCGCAAACGACTCATGCCGGTGCAGGTGGCTTACCCGATTGCCGATGTAGTAAAAGAAATCAAAAGCTGGGATTTTGGCCGCCAGCGCCGCGTTTCGTTCGAATACATTGTGTTTAAAGGCTTGAACGACTCGCCCAAACATGTCACTGAACTGGCCCGTTTGCTCAACGGAGTCAAATGCCGCATCAATCTCATACGTTTTCACCCGATTCCCGGAACACCGCTGGAAGGAACCGACGAACAAACTTTGCAGCTTTTCAAGGACAAACTCAACGACAAAGGTATTCTCACCACCGTTCGCGCCAGTCGCGGGCAGGATATTTACGCGGCTTGTGGGTTGCTGAGCACAAAAGAGTTGCTGGGGAAATAGACTATAATCTGCTTTTAAATTACTCAACGAAAAAAAGGAGCAGGCAAAACATATTTTTGGAATCTAGTCTTTGATTAATTTACCTTAGAGTGATAACTGTTATAGTATGTTTATTATATTTTACAAAATCTCCGTCATCTGTCACTATCTTCCAACCACTTATTGCGGCCATTTCAACCATGTAGCAATCATTAAAATCAATGAATTCAAGATGTGAAAGAACTAGATCCGGATTAATTCTACTTTAACAGATTAAAAAGGAGTCATTAGATGCTTGATATTCTTGTATTTATGTTTATTTTATTTGCTGATCATTAGTGTTTTCGATGTGTAATTCTTTTGATTACATTGGCGCAGACGGTTATTAAGGCAACGATGTCAATCTAGCCCGGGCAATAGACCAAATGGGAATCCAAACAAATACTTGGCATTGACCAGTTTCAGACACGAAAATGGCTGGTATGGCAACACCAGGTTGCTCTGAACTTTATTATTTCCTTTTTTTTGCTGAAAGAAAAACTTTGGAACTTTGACGATTTACCGCTACTCTCGGCAAATGACATCAAGAAATGGTTCGTGTTTAAACTCTGTAAGGAGACGACCGAAGAACAGTTCTTTGACCAAATGTATGAACGACACAAAATAAGACAACGAGATATAAACGACTCCTACCTAAGAATTTAAATGTGTTAAAGTAGAATTAAATAATTAGATCGAAATATTAAAAATTAACGCACCAGCAGTGTTGCCTGAAACAGAAAAAAACACCAAAAAGTTATTAACAATTGCATGGAAAAATTTATTGAAAAACTGGTAAAAATGACAAGTTTTTGGGCAAAAAAAAGTATTTGCTCTTAGACGAATTACTCTTTTTTCACTTTTTACATTTTATAGCTGTTGTGTTAATAAAAATATCCATGTTGTTTAACATGTGTTATGAATATAAATTTCTGCTTCCCAGTTTTGTAAATTTGTATCAATATATCGATGTCGTTCAATTTGTTAATTACGTAAATGTCTTTAGTTTGGGATTAATAAAAGTTGAAAAAACTCAACTAAAATCATTGATTTATTGAAATTCTTAACAACAAAGGAAAAACATTATGAAACAAAGATTTAATTTTCCGTCCCTTCCGATGTTGTTAGCTGCTTTAACTGTAGCCGACAATTTTTCATCCGAGAAGGCAACATTTCTTGCTGAGAAACCATTATGGGTTGATCCATTCATCGACAATTACAAACAGGAAATCAGACAGGTATTAACAGAGTATTACGGAATTAATACCAGGGAGGAATTACTGAAACAAACAGCCTTGGTGCAAAACCTGAGTAAGCAGGTCTTGGACGACCTTCAAATGATTAAAGTGCAAATCGAAAGAGGTTTTCGTTCAACCCCGTTAATGTGCAACGAAATATTAGCCAAACTTGGTTACTCGACTTACGGTTTAAAATCGGCTCACAACAGTCACGCATCGCTTTTGGGCCTTGAGGTGGCATTTAGCAACAACCTTACCAGCGAACTACGTGTTCTGCTGGAGCAAAACGGGGTCAACAGCAACCGTCTATCAAGCATTATGATTCTGGGCCGACAGCTTATTGATGCCGGTATTATACGGGAAAGCCTGAAGAGCAGCTCGAAACTCGATACAGGTGCCGCTGTTACTGCACTAAATGATATTTACGACAAAGCCATCGACATATGTGCTATCGGGCAGCAATTGTTTAAACGCGATACCCTGAGAAAAGAGATGTTTGTTTTTGGGAAGCTGGTGAAGAGGCAAGGTGTAGCCGGAAAGAGAAGCGGTGAAACAACTACCGAAGCCGACAAGTCGGCCTTGCCAACATAAACACCCGAGTTCAGATTAAAGCAGAGATGCCTGCCAGAGTTGGATATATTCTATATCAGTTGGATATTTATCCCTAACACGTAGATAGACATACCAACCAGCTAAAAATGATTTAAGCATATCTGGTTAAGCTGACCTACGCGATAGAAACACTGACCTGCCTGTTGGAAACGTTGACCTGGCAGATGGATGCCACTACCAACACGATAGAATGGTTATCCTCCAGGCTGGTTGCTTCGCCCCAATAATTGGATTGAACCGCCAACCCGAAAGAACGGCAACCATACCCAATGGATCTATGAATAATGCTGGCAGATAACCTGACCGCTTTAACCAACGCCTTCACCGCGAATGTTGACAAGGTCACAAAGCTGGTCGAAAAGAGAATCGATCCATTCCACAGGTAATCCTGGCCGATTACTATAGCGCAGGAACCTGGATATTACGAAAACAAAACGCCCTGCCCGGTGTACCAGACCAGGCAGGGCTAAAAAATAATTATTAACCGGAGCCTTGCCCCAAAAAACGTTTAAAAGTATGAAAAAAAACCTCCTCTCCGGGATTGGTTTTGTCCTTTTTTTCTTGTCTCTCACCTTTAATGGTTTTGCCATTAGTTACAATGAAAATATTGGCACCCTAACCCCTGGTAATACAGTAACCAGGACTGGGAGCACTGTCGGCATGTCAAATATGTACGGCAACGGATCACCAGATTATGTGTATATGGTTTATATTTCGGGGGCATGTAGCCTGGAGGTAAATACCTGCGGATGCGGATGGGACTCTTACCTTCATGTTTTAGATGCCTCGGATACAAGGTTGGCTTATGATGATGATGCCTGTGGATCGGCTTCTTCCAGGATTTCCGGTTTGTCCATCCCTTCTGCCGGGTATTATTATATTGTTGTGGATGGGTATTCTTCAAGTAATTCGGGAGCATATACCCTTACCCTGGTTGCCTCGAGCGGAACAACAACATTAAGCGGGGGAAGCATCAGCATTGGAACTACCACCGTTTCACCGGGCAGCAATCCGGGCACGTTCAGCTCTGTTGCTGCTTCGGGAGGTACAGGTTCTTACTCCTACCAGTGGCAGCAATCGTCCGACAACTCAAATTGGTTAGATATTAACGGGCAAACCAGCCCAACCCTAACTGTTCTTTCTTTAAACTACACCAGTTCATTTCGCCGAAAAGTTACCAGTGGTCTTCTGGAAGCCTATTCAAACGAAGTGAAGATAACCGTTCCTCTCAATGGTGGAATAATTACTATTGGCTCAAACACTTATCCTTACTCGATAAACAGTACAAATCTGGCTAAAGGAGGATTACCAACTAACAATCCCGGCTATTATTTCTATACCTGGGAAAAATCGACAGACAAAGTTCTTTGGCAGGACTTAAATTATGCCGCCGGAAATGCTAATTTCGTTCAATTAGAATCATTCTTTACCAATAGTACTTGGTATCGCCGAAGGGCCATAAATAATGTTGGGGAGTATGCCTATTCAAATGCTGTTTGCTTTGAGCTTCCGGTTACCGGAGGAGCTATTGAACTTCCTGGAAACAAATCTGTATTCGCCTGTGGAACAACTCCAGGTACCTTGCTTGAAACAGTGGCAGCAACCAATGGTAATGGTATCTATTCTTACCAATGGCAGCAATCAACTGACAATGACAACTGGGCAGATATTGCCAATGCAAACTCTTCCACATTTACGGTACCGGTTATTACTACCAATATTTATTACCGTCGGAAGGTCACAAGTGGAAGCTCTGAAGCTTATTCTAATACGATTAACGTTACAGCTTTGCTGGATGGAGGAACCATAAGCTGTAGCTTTACTTCGGTTACTTACAACGAAAGTCCAGGGACAATTAGTAGTTTAGTCCCGGCGTTGGGTGGAACAGGTAATATTACCTACCAATGGCAAAAGGGCGATGTGACATCATGGACAGATATTCCTGGCGAAACCAACAGCAGCTATACAGCACCCAAGTTAACTAATTCTGTCCTTTACCGCAGGGTTGCTATAAATGGGACCCAAATAGCTTTTTCGAATGTTATCCTGATTGATGTCCCATTTTCAGCAGGGAAAATAGGATTAGGTCCTGACAAAATATATTTTGGCAATCCGGTCAGGATTTTAAATGTGGAATCACCCAAAGGTGGGTCGGGTGTAAATTCATGTGCATGGCAAAAATCTTTAGATGGGGTGAACTGGTTCGGGTGTAGCGTTTATGGATCTGAACCTAACATTACTGATTTGACTTCCTCTGCCTATTTTCGCAGAGTAGATTATAATTCCAATTCATCGGGTTACACGAACACTGTTTGGGTCAAGGTATATCTTCAACCCTTAATCCCAGGTTACTTAACTGTAGCAACAAATACAGTTTCATACGGAACAAGTCCCGGGAAAATAGAAAATATTCAAGAGAAAAGAGCATTGCCGCCCAATTTGAGTTACGTTTGCCAGTGGCAGCAATCGACTGACAATGTAAACTGGATCGACATTAGTGGGGCAACAGATATGTTTTACAATGCCCCAGCCCTAAATGTCACGACGTATTACCGATGGAAACTTACCACCTTAGCAGCGACAAATTACGCTGTAATCGATGATAATCCGCCTACTTATTCCAATGTTGTTGGTATAAAAGTGGCACTCGATGGTGGAGCCATTTCGTGCAGCTCAACAACAGCAGATTACGGGATAAACCCCGGAATAGTTAAGAACGATACAAGCGCCCGCGGTGGTAGCGGAATCTATCAATACCAATGGCAGCAATCACGCGATGCCGTTAATTGGACCAACATTAACGGACAAACTGGATTGACATACAACATTCCACCATTGACAGAAACGACTTTGCTGCGTCGCATGGTTACCAGCGATAATCAAACTGCTTACTCCAATGTAGTCCAGTTCGTATTGCCTTTTCTTGGAGGAGCCATTAGTATCGACAAAACCATTATTCCTTACAACATCAGCCCTGGAACCATTAATAGTGCGACCCCGGCAACCGGAGGCTTGGGCTATCTTAGTTATTATTGGCAACGATCTTTTGATAATGTGAATTGGAAGGATATTAATGCATTTACAGCAGTTGGACTAACATGGAATGTTTATCCATTAACGTATTCTACTTATTTCAGGAGGGTTGCTTCTCTTACTGGTAGTTCTATAATGGCTTACTCGAATGTTGTTTTTGTAAAAGTCCAATTAGCCGGCGGAACAATTGGTATTGCAACAACCAGCGTATCGTATGGATCATCACCAGGAACCACGACCAATGTTGAATCGGCAACCGGGGGACTTATCAATAAGGTGTATTACCAATGGCAAAAAACGACTGATAATGTGAACTGGACTAATATCAGTTCTTCTGGTTTAGTAACGTTAGATGTTCCCAATTTATTTAACACAACCTGGATCAGAAGAGTTGCTTCCAACGATGGCGATGTGGCCTATTCAAATATAATTTGCATCAGAACACCCTTAGTTGATAATTCCATTGGATTTTACGAGACATCTGTCAACTATGGTACAGCGCCATCTCGATCATCGTGTTTGGATACACCTACCGGAGGTACAGGTACTTATACCTACCAGTGGCAGCAATCGACTGACGGCTTGAACTGGAACAATATCGCTGGAGAGACGAACCCCACCATTCAGGCACCTCCTTTGTACAATAGTATTTATTACCGAAGAGCGATAACGAGCGAAACAACCCTTTATTCCAAGGCGTTTATCATTCGGGTAAAACCTGAGTCCGGAACCATAGGCATCAGCAAAACAACTATTGAAAAATGTACTAGTCCGGGTGTAATTACAGCCACCAACCTACCAAAAGGAGGGAATGGAATTTATACTTACAGGTGGTTTCAATCGACTAATAATAGTAGCTGGCATGAGATACCAGATGCAACAAGTTCCGATTATATTGTTCCGGAATTGAATTCGACAACTTGGTTTAAGAGATATGTCACTAGCCACGACCTTGTAGCAGAATCGAACACGGTATGCATAACTGTTTTACCATCAACATTAACCGGAGGAACAGTGAGTGCTGTTACTACACGCGTTGAGTATGGAAACAGTCCGGGAACAATTACCAGCACTGCATTACCAACGGGTGGAGAAGGTGTTTATACTTATCAATGGGAACAAAGTGTACCAGAGGGTTGGGAAACACTAATCATGGCAACTGAACCTGCCTACACAGTGAATAATTTAACCCAATCTACCAGTTTCCGACGTAAAGTCTCCAGTGGTTGTTCCACGGCATATTCGAATATTATTGACATTGTAGTCTATGAAAAGCCTTTTAAGGCCGGGATAATCGACCTATCTACGGATCTTGTGGCGATTGGCAAGAGCCCCGGAGTCATCAATAGCTTTAATCCAGCCTCCGGAGGACCGAACGGAACGACATACAGCTATCAGTGGCAGCAGTCGGCCGACAATCAGACCTGGGCTAACATTACCGGACAAACAGGACTTGATTACTGCGTGCCAGCCTTGTATGCTTCCACTTTTTTCCGCCGAATTGCTAGTTATGTGGGGTTGGGGTCACCTTCATCATCGAATGTCCTGTTTGTTCCGGTCATCCTAAGCCCTGGCAGCATCAGTATTTCGAAAAACACAGTTGCGTTGAGCGAAAGCCCGGGTACTTTTGTTGGAGAACTGGCTTCTGGCGGATTTGGATACTATCAGTATTCATGGCAAACCTCTGAAGATGGTATTAACTGGGTACAGTACTGCATATCCGGCACCGATCCGAATTTAACGGCACCTGTTTTGCAAAAGAACACATGGTTTCGACGGGAGGTTTATAGCTCTTCATATCAAAAAGCCTACTCGAATGAAATTCTCATCTCTGTATTCAAGGGAGACTTAAGTGCTGGGCTAATAAGCATTCGAGACCATTTTGATGAGGTCTCGGTACAGTACGGTGAAAGCCCAGGCTGGGGGGGCATTTCCCCAAACAGTTCCCCGGCAACAGGTGGCACGGGTATATATACCTATCAGTGGCAGGAATCGGTTGATAACCAAATCTGGACTGCTATTCCCGGAGCAAATAATCAGGCATACAATCTTCCGGTTATGGCTAGCAGCAAATACTTACGCCGGATGGTTACCAGCGGCTATAAAACTGCATATTCAAATATTGTACATGTGGTGGTTATCGTTCCTGACTTTTTAGCAGGCAGCATTACCGTCGGTTCACCCTCTGTTTCGTATGGAACCAGCCCTGGTGTAATTTCAAGCATATCCACAGCTACGGGTGGAACAGGTAATTTTACTTACCGATGGCAGCAATCATCGGATAATGTGACCTGGACTAATATTCCCGACCAGACAGCTCTTTCCTATACTGTTCCGTCCTTAACCGCAACCACGACTTTCCGCCGTGTAGTAACTTGTGCCGGAAACGATATGCCCTCAAATGCCATTACAATAACCGTGACTATTCCACCATTGATTGCAGGAACAATTGGCACCGATAAAACTACGGTTGACTATCCCAACACACCATGGAATTTTACCAGCACAATAGTAGCCTCGGGTGGAATTGGCAGCTACGCTTACCAGTGGCAACAATCAACCGATAATTTGAACTGGATCGATATTACCGGACAAACTGCCACAACTTATACCGTACCAAAGCTTGATAATAGTACTAGTTTTAGAAGAAAGGTAACCAGTGGCAATGCAATAGCATATACAGCTCCTATCTCGATAACTGTTATTATGGCGGGTATAAATGCCGGAACAATTTCAATTCAAAAAACATCAGTGTTCTACAACAGTACTCCCGGAAGTTTTACAGCTTCCGCTGCATCAGGCGGTAAAGGAAATTTTAGCTATCTATGGCAGCAATCGGCAAACAGCGTAAATTGGACGGACATTTCGGGCGCAACATTGATGTCTTATACTGTACCGAACCTAACTGTCAGTACCAGCTTCCGGCGAGCTGCTATCAGCGATGGCGTAACAGCCTATTCAAATTCAGTACTCGTAACGGTTACAGTTCCACCTCTAACAGTAGGAACTATCCTGAACAATGCTATTGAAGTGACCGCTTGTACAACTTCTATTACTATTGGCGATCCCGATTTAGTGGTTACAGGCGGTGAAGGTAATTATAGTTACCAGTGGCAACAATCAACCGATCTCACGAACTGGGCAGACATCACCGGGAAGACAAGCAAATCCTTCATGTTAACACTGGTTACAGCCACCACCACCTGGTACCGATTGGCCATTAGCAGTGGTGAAACAACTGCGTATTCAAACCTAGTGGCTGCTACTTACAAACCGCTGGCCTATAACCCAACTATCGGGGGAACAGTAACTGCCGGTACGCCCGGCTCCTCGTACAACTACATACGCACCCAAACACTGCGCGACCCGGTAACTTCCGAAGCCAGCATAACCGGTTCAGCGCGGGTGGAGACCATTGCCTATTTCGACGGCCTGGGACGCCCGGTACAGACCATTACCGTGCAGGGCACTCCGGCCAAAGCCGACATGATCGAAGGAATTGAATACGACGCTTTCGGGCGCGACTTCTGTCATTACCTGCCCTTTGCAAAAGCCGGTAACAACGGGGCGTACCTTGCCAACGCCCAAACAGCGGTGCAGAGCTACTATAATGTTTCAACACCCACTGCCGGGCACGAATCAACCTCTTCGCCCTGGAACAAAACTTTGTATGAAGCATCGCCCCTGAACCGCGTCACCGGAACTTCGGGACCGGGGGTATGGGAAGCCAAACCCACCTCGGTAAGTTACCAAACAAACACCGCAGCCATCGCCCACTGGGATGCAGCTAAAAACGCCATTTCCTTCGCGGCCAATTCGCTGTACGTAACCGAAACAACCGACGAGGACGGCAACCGTACCCGCGAGTTTAAAGACAAGCTGGGCCAGGTGGTGCGAAAGGAAAGTTACGACGGAACGGCCTGGTTACGTACAGCCTACGTCTATGACGATTTCGGGCAACTCGTAATTGTCGTACCGCCCAAGGCTGCCTCGGCATCCGATGCCGAACTGTGCTACTATTACGCCTACGACCAGCGCCACCGTATGACAATGAAAGACCTGCCCGGCGCCGAACCGGTTTACATGGTCTATGACAACCGCGACCGGCTGGCGCTCTCGCAGGACGGGGTGCAACGCCCGGCCAACAAATGGTCGTTCACCCGGTACGATCAGTTCAACCGTCCGGTGCTAACAGGTGAGGTAGTAATAAATACCGGAACTACTGGCGAAGCCAGCCGTAAAATCATAGCTGATAATTTTGCCAGTTTTTCCGGCACCTTGTACGAAACTACCGGCACTACACTTTATGGCTATACCAGCCAAAGCTTTCCTGCTGCATACAACAGCTCAATTACAACAGACAATGTTCTGACTGCAACGTATTACGACAACTATGACTTTCTTTCGGGAACCGATTATGCTTATCAGTCGAACATGGCTGGAGAACCAGCTTCCCGTTCAGTCAAAACCAAAGGGCTGGTTACCGGCAGCCGTACTAAAGTACTGGCGGGAGGCGAAACAATGGCCAAACCAATGGCCCTTACCGTAAACTACTACGACGATTACGGACGGCTGGTGCAGACCGTGGCCGACAACCATTTTGAAGATACCAGCAAAGAGGTTACACATACGGCCTGCAACTTTGCCGGGCAGCCTGTAAAAACAGTTACCGAGCACCGCAAGGGAAATGCCTCTTACCAGCAAACCCTGGTAACCTCACTGGCTTACGACCACCAGGGACGTTTGCTCACTACCAAAATGAAAATAAACTCCGACAACGAGTTTACGCTCGCTTCGCTCAAATACAACGAACTGGGCGAAGTTATTGCCCGTTACCTGCACGGCGACGCTTCGGGAAACAACTTCAACCAGCAGGTTGACTATACCTACAACCCCAAAGGATGGCTGCGTACCCTGAACACCCCGGGAAACCTGGGCAACGATTTGATGGCCCTCGATCTGCGTTACAACAGTCCCCAAACGGGCACTTCGCTGGGCGGTGCGACCCTGTTCAACGGAAACATCAGCCAGATGATGTGGGCCACATCCTCCGCACAAGGACAGGCCGGAACTCCCGCCGGGTACGGTTTTACTTACGACGGACTAAACCGCCTGCGCTCAGCTGCTTATGCTGACGGGATCGGATATACGGCCAATGCAGGGCGGTATAGCACAACATACTCCTACGACGCTAACGGCAATATGAGCACCCTTACACGTAACCTCGACGGCGCACAGGTGGACAACCTTACCTACACCTACCTTAAGGGTATTTACAACAATCCGGATGGCGGTAACCGGCTCGGCAGCGTAACCGACAACATACCCAACGTTACCCTCAACCCGCGGGGCTACAAAGCGGCCAGCGGAAACTACGAATACGACAACAACGGCAACATGACCAAAGACATCTCCAAAGGCTTTATCATTACCTACAACTCCCTGAACCTGCCTCAACTGGTGAGTTCGTCGGTTACCGATTATGCCCGTTACACCTACGATGCCGCGGGCACCAAACTGGCCAAGACCGTCGTGACCAATGGCACGGCAGAAAACATCTTAAACTACCGTTATTCAGGCATATTTTTGTACGAAGGCAAAGAAAATCTGACTTTAACCAGTATATTTACTCCCGAGGGCCGCATTGTGCCACAAAACAACGGTACTGCAATGAGCTACAGCTACGAGTATAACCTGAAAGACCATTTGGGAAACACGCGCGTTACCTTTACAGGGCATGCCAATGGCCGCCCCGAGGTAAACCAGCTGACCAGCTACGACCCTTACGGGCTGGTGACCTCGCAAACCAGTTACTACCCTACCGGGGCCTCCAAAAACAAGCTGCTCTACAACGGCAAGGAAATACAGGACGACGTGTTGGCTGGTACCAAAATCGACTGGTTCGACTACGGGGCCAGGATGTATGACCCGGAAATCGGACGGTGGCACTCAGTCGATCCAATGGCGGAAAAGTACTACGCTTGGTCTCCATATTCCTATGGATTAGACAAACCGATCAGCAATATAGATGTTGGAGGACACTTTGTTTTTAAAGATGCTTCAAAATACCCGGAACTTAATAGAATTCTCCAGAATATTGGCAGTGTTTTGGATAATTCAAACATAATGAACAATCTACAAAAATTTAGTGGCATGAGCTCTGAAATCATTCGACAACAGTTTTCGTATGGGAACGGACCAGAAATAAAAGTTGGTGATTTGCAACTATATTATCAAAGGTTAGGTGAAACATCAAAAAATGGCAATATAACTCTTGATGAAGCAACCGTAAGACATTTAGATAATGCACTTAAGTCCTGGAATATGACTGAATATAACGATTACTTGTTTTTAGTTGTATTAACCATTCTACACGAGTATAACCATTCGGGTGATTTGCAAAAAGATGGAATGGCATCTGATGAAAATCAACTATTTATTAATTGTCTTGGGTATCAATTTGAACAGGCAACTTTTGGAATGAAAACAATTACCAAATTTGATGCCCAAAGATTTCTTGGGAAAATTCCATTTGTAAATACGAAAGAAAATAATGATAAAAATGCAAAACAAGAAAGGGATAAATTTCTTGATAAAGTCAAAACCCTTTCGCCTGGTCATTATAAAGTTGTCGATGGAGAAATTGTATCAAACTAACGAATATGAAAACAAATTACACATTTAACAGTCTAATGCTTCTTTTTCTAATAAGCTTGTTTTTCAGTTGTTTGAATAAACCAACTAAGACTGTTCAGGTTGAAAAGGAAAAACCCGTTGCAGAAAAGAAGCGTGATCTTGAAAATGAATCTAAATTGGACAATGAGGTTATAAACCAGACGATCCAATCTATTGTCGATTCTTTAGATAAACGAATAAAGATAAATTTAGGAGAAGATTACTTTAAATATAAGATCATCTTAATAGGCGATTCCATTCGAGATTATGGTGAATATTCTGTCCTTTCAAATGAACCCGGTATTATTTTAGATTCTTTAAATTTTGATAAAAAGAATAAATCTAAGTTAATTTTGTCAAACAAAAGATTAGGGGGGGGTAAGGAACTGGAAACTATAACTTCAGCGAACGAATACTCTGATCTTGTAAGCCATGATTTTGTTAATAGGGTTTTATTAACATTTTCTAGTTTACATTTCAATAGAACATTTGATAAAGGAGTTTTTACACTGTCATTTAGTTGTTCTCTAAACGCTGGATGCAATTATGCCGCTTATGTCGAAAAAGAAGATGGCAAATGGCAACTTAAAAGAATAATTGAGTCTGCCATAAGGTAACCCCTCACCTCGCTCTTCGGAATATGCCCAAAAGCTGGCAGACGCTAGTGTCAATTTGCAATTGGCACTTATTAGCCCGGGATTAACAATCCTGTAAAATGTCTGAACTATGATTTTCAGGATTAAAGGATGGGCAGGATAAGAAGCAAGAGCCTCCCCTTCCCGATAGCTATCGGGATCCCCTCCCTGTCTGACTGATTCATCCAGGCAGGCGCAAGAGGGGACTTAAAGAGGCGCAACGCGGAGGGTGGTTCTTTTGAAGCGGGTTTTGGATATTGGTTATTGGGAATTAATGACCAATGTAGAATTTCCAATATCGAATAACCCAAAAGTGCAGTGCGAAGGATGATACTACTGAAATAATTCCAGTATAGGTTTCACCCGCGGGGTGAAACCTATACTATGCCGGGCTACAAAAGCCGGCAATACTTACAAAAGCCTCAACCCACCAAGGTTTTAAGCCCTTCTCGCCTCGGGCGAGAGAGGGCTTGAATGGGGCTTTCAACACACAACACAATTAAAGCTTATACAAAAATGAAACGATATTTATTAGCAAAATGGATAAACTTTAACAAGCCATTTTTAACAAGTGTGAGGAATAACGGGAGATGCCACCTAATTCGATTAACGATAGGAATAGCATTTCTTTTCTATCATACTAATAATGGTTATGCTCAGGTAAATAAGGGCAATCTTTTTATACCCTCTCCTAATGCAGGTAGTCTGGGCAAGTATGGCGACATCCCAGTGTCGTTATATACCGGAGTTCCAAATATCCAGATTCCCATTTACACTATTAATCACAGAGATTTATCTCTCCCCATTTCACTAAATTATCATGCCTCGGGCATTCGCGTGCAGGATGAGGCAAGTTGGGTTGGTTTGGGTTGGTCGTTAAACGCGGGAGGGTGTATTACGCGTATAGTTAACGGGCTTGACGATTTACACAAAACGGAAAATCCGACTTACGGAAGAGACGATTGGCCTGCCCCCAGCCCATTCGAATATTTGGGATTTCCTTACGAAGAAACAGTTACCGATAATCCAACTGAAACATATAAAACAAAAGTTTGCCAGGGATATGTCGACCCTGAGCCCGACCAGTTTTATTTCAATTTTGATAATTATTCGGGTAGTTTTATCTTTAAGCAAGGACAGAACATCAACTCCGATTTTCTGGTGGGGACTTGTGAAAAAGAGGAAAACATAAAGATCATTTTCACTAAATCGTTAAAACAATGGACGATAACAACTCCCAACGGTGTAAAGTATTACTTTAAAACCAGGGAAGTGAATGAAAGACAGTCGAATAGCAGCGATAACATTTTCCCGAATGTTGTACTATTTGCAAACTATAACAGTATGTGTGCCACAGCCTGGTACCTCGACAAAGTGGAATCGCCTACGGGGGCGATAATAAACCTGGAATACGACGTGCGGGTACAACAGAACTATACCTATTCTGACTATGGATGTATGACTGTTCCTGATAAAACTGACCAATATGAGCGGATCATTGATGTTTACAGTACATCAGGAGGTTCTACCGCGTGTTATCCTAAAAGTTTAAACAGCATTTACAATGTAACGGTAAACTATACCGAACTCATGTTTCTTAAACGTATTTACTGGGATAATGGCGAATTGTCGTTTGTTAAGAGTGCCCGTAGTGATATGTTTCCTGCTTCCACCCAAAACTTTACTCCACCATTTGTACTTAATTGGTTAAAATACCCGCCACAGAAATTAGATGAAATCTTCGTTAAAGATAACTCAGGTAATATTTTCAAACATTTGATTTTTAATTACAGCTATTTTAATAACAACTATTCCGGGTCAAATCCCGAATATTTTAAAAGGTTGAAATTATTATCTGTCAACGAGTATGGGAGCAACACTTCTGCCAGTCCCGCAACATACTCAATGGCTTACAATGAAACGATTGATTTGCCATCGAAACAGTCGTTTGCAAGAGATTTTTGGGGTTATTACAATGGTAAAATCACCAATAGCTCGTTAGTCCCTTATGGCTCATATTTTAAACAGAACGGCGAAAAAATAGCGGTCGGAACAGCCGATAGGTTTCCTGATGCCACAAACATGAAAGCTGGAATATTAACCGGTATTACCTATCCGACAGGTGGAAACTCGACATTTAGTTATGAACCTCATGATTTTTACATATTTGGAACCGGAGCATTTGGACTCACGGATTTTGAAAAATATGATGACATAAATGTTTCAGTAAATTCAGTCAGTTCCAGCGATCAATATGCTTATTTTACGCTCACCAAGTCAACTTCAGTAACTTTTTCGTTTTTACTTAGATTCGAAGAGTATTGTCGTCTTTCGCAAAATTCTAATCCGTTCAACTCCACTTATGGTTACAAGGAAAATCAAATGTATGCTTTTATCGTTCAGGCCGATAACGCCATCGACCCTACTTTGGCTACATTAAACCCGGCAACAATGAATGTTATTTGGAGTATGAGTCTGGGGGATTGGTTAAACAGAACACCATTAACAGATTGTGAAAGAAATTTCAATACAACCAAGATACTTCCGGCAGGAAAGTATAAAATTTATACCGGATATTTCCCTTATTGGTTTACAAAGCTGACGGCAACCTACAGTAACCCAGGCATTCCTTCAGTAAAAAAAGATGCAGATGCAATTTATGAAAAACAAGCGGGAGGTTTAAGAATATCGAAAATGATTCATACATCAACAGGTTCACTTCCAACGATGTCAAAATACGTGTATAAAGTTTTTGATAACTCACTTAATTCATACAAGTCAACCGGACGGCTTATGATGTTCCCATCAAATCACACTGTTTGGAATTTAGCAATTAGCGATAATAGCAATCCAAATGGAAGTTGCAATGTCAGTTATTCCTTTTTGAAGGGTACCTCGTGGAGTAACTCTCCGTTGGGAAATTCGGCACAGGGAGGAACTGTAGGATATGACAAAGTTATTGTTTATTCAGATGATTCAGGCGCTAATGGATGGACCGAATATAACTATCACAACGTTGAAGAACGTTTGGAGACTGGAGAGTATATTGAAGGATTCCCAAATATTACCGATCCGATGAACGGTTCGTTGATGTCTGAAATCAATTATTCAGGAAGCAATAAAATAATCCAAAGGAAGGAATACGATTATTATAATTTGCAACAGACAACAATCAAGGGGTTAAGATATTTTAAATCAATTAATTCCTGGATATCTAATATGGCTGGAACATTTGATTTTTCTTGTACTTTCGGCGTACTTTCGAAGGTGTACAATAAGAAAAGTACAATAATAAGACCTTCTTATATAAACCATTACACCAATTCTGACAATTCCACTCTCCCTGTAAGCAAAACAGAAAACTATACCTACAATACAATAGGTCAGTTATCTAGCAAAACAATAACAAACAGTAATAGTTCCGCTACGGTAATAAAAACAAAATACCCTTCCGACTTTTCCTTTGGCATTTACCCTGCTATGACCACCCTTAACATGCTCAACTACCCCATTGAAGAAACCACTTCGGTAAACGGCAATATTACTACCAGCAAGTTAACCACCTACAAAGCTAATGGCAGCGGCTATGTGCCCGACAAGGTTTATTCGCTTGAAACAGCTACACCACTGGTCAGCACCAGCTTTACCGCCTTTAATGGCACTACTGCGGATACACATTATGGAAAAACTCCCGAATACAGTTTCGACAGTTACGACTCCGGCAATGGTAACCCTTTAAAAGTGCTGGGCAAAAACGGAATTTACACCTATTACATCTGGGCTTACAACAAAACCTACCCGGTTGCCAAAATCGAGAGCTCTGTCAATACCACCATCAACATTACCGTTGACGACACTCAACTCAAAAAGACAACAGTTTATGCCGACATTCAGGCCGATGTTGCTTACCTGAAGGGATTGTTTAATTCGTACCTTACCAACAAAGATTACCAGGTAACCATTTTCACCTACAAACCATTGGTGGGTATGACTTCGCAAACCGACCCTGCCGAAAGAACTACCTATTACGAGTACGACGACTTCGGAAGGTTAAAACTGGCAAGGGATTTGGCAGGCAATATCCTCAAAAAGTACGAGTACCATTATGCAGGGCAGTAAAAAGTCCAAAGCCTCTTTAAGGCCCTTTTCAGGAGGGTCTTAAAGAGGCCAGATGTATAGCACCCGATTTGATGGCCCTCGACTTGCGCTACAACAGTCCCCAAACGGGCACTTCGCTGGGCGCTTCGACCCTGTTCAACGGAAACATCAGCCAGATGATGTGGGCCACATCCTCCGCACAAGGACAGGCCGGAACTCCCGCCGGGTACGGTTTTACTTACGACGGCATAAACCGCCTGCGCTCGGCTGCTTATGCCGAAGGGACAAGCTACACTTCCGGCGCAGGAAAATTTAGTACCACCTACTCCTACGATGCAAACGGCAATATGGCGACTCTCACACGTAACCTCGACGGTAACCAGGTAGATAACCTCGGGTACACCTACTATTCGGGGGGCAACCGCTTACAAGCTGTGGCTGATAATGTCTCCAATGCTACCTACAAAGCCCTGGGATACAAGGCCGCCTCCGGAAATTACCTGTACGACAACAACGGAAACATGACTTACGACATCTCCAAAGGTTTTACCCTGACCTACAACTCCCTGAACCTGCCACAACTGGTGAGCATGGCCAGCGATTATGCCCGTTATACCTACGATGCCGCAGGAACCAAGCTGGCAAAAACCGTGACCAATGGTTCGGCCAGCACAGTACGCACCGATTACTCGGGGTCCTTTATGTACGAAAACTCGGTTTTAAAATGTATATTTACTCCCGAGGGCCGCATTGTGCCACAAAACAACGGTACTGCAATGAGCTACAGCTACGAGTATAACCTGAAAGACCATTTGGGAAACACGCGCGTTACCTTTACAGGGCATGCCAATGGCCGCCCCGAGGTGAACCAGCTTACCAGCTACGACCCTTACGGGCTGGTGACCTCGCAAACCAGTTACTACCCTACCGGGGCCTCCAAAAACAAGCTGCTCTACAACGGCAAAGAAATACAGGACGACGTGTTGGCTGGTACCAAAATCGACTGGTTCGATTACGGCGCCAGGATGTATGATGCGCAACTGGGAAGGTGGTTTATGGTAGATGGAAAAGCAGAAAAGTATTTTCCAATCTCGCCATATAACTATTGTTTGAATAATCCCTTAAAATATCTTGATCCAGACGGAAGGTACGCTGCTTCCGTTCATTATAGACTTACATACAATGCTTTCTTTTCTCGTGGATATGATAGGGCAACAAACGATAAAATAGCACATTACTCAGGTATATACGCAGATCACCCTCCCAAAAGTGCTATTAACATTGATAATCTTGGACATGGTACTGGATATGGGTATAGAGATGGTATTAATTATAACCCGACAAAATATTCTCAAGATGAAAATAATAGTGTTTGGCATGGAATGATGACTGATGCAGAAGCAGCAGGAGGCATGACACATCAACAAGCAATGCAACGTGGTCTAGAATTTGGATGGTCAAACATTTTTTCTCAACAAACGGAATTGGATTTCGGTAAGCTAGGGCAGGGTTTGCATGCTTTACAAGATGCTTATGGGCATAGAGGGGCAAGTACAAGTGAACATTTAGGCTATAATATTTCCTCAGCTAAAATGATGTTAAATGATATGTATGGCGATACAAAAGAAGCAGAGTTAATAACCAATTCTGCAGTAGTTGTATTTGGTTTATTAACAAATAATTCCAGAGGATTGACTGATGGTATGAAATTAGATTTTTCTTGTATGTCAAAAGAACAGTTAGAAACAGTCAGTGGTTTATTTAAAAATGCTGGTTTTAAAATGAATGCCTCAGGAAATAATGGGTTCTATACTATAACGAAGTTAAATGATAATTGAAAGAACAGGTAAAAACTAATTTCAACTAAATTATGAAAATGCTTTTGAAAATATTTAACCTATTATCTGTGTTAGCACTAATTTCGATTTGCTTATTTTGGTTCTTGTATCATGGTAGTGGTCACACTATTCCTATCAAAACAGATATCTACTTTTTGATTTCAATTTTAGTGATTATTATATTTATTTTTATTATTAAAGACAAGAGACGATCGATCGAAAAATAAGTACCATCGCCCCGCATTGCCCCTCGTTTGAGTGCTAGCGGTAACGAGGGGTAAATGGTCCAAGCGTTTGTAACGGCGAGTAAAAATGTCTGAACTATGATTTCCAGGATTAAAGGATGGGCAGGATAAGAAGCAAGGGACTTCACTAAACCCTGCTCTTCGGAATATGCCCAAAAGCTGGCAGACGCTACTGCCAATTTGTAATTGGCACTTATTAGCCCGGGATTTTTAATCCTGTAAAATGTCTGAACTATGATTTTCACCTGCCCACAGCAGGCGGGGGATTAAACGATGGGCACGATAAGAAGCAAGGGCCTTCCCTAAATCCCCTCTGCAAGAGAGGACTTAAAAAGGAGCGGTGCGGAGGATGGTTCTTTGAAGCGGGTTGGGGATATTGGAAATTGGTTATTGATTATTGGAAATTAATGTCCAATGTAGAATTTCCAATATCGAATAACCCAATGGCGCAGAAGCCTCCCCCAACCCCTCCAAGGGAGGGGAGACAGGCCACCACAGCGCGAAGGATGGTTCTACTGAAATGATGTCCGTATAGGTTTCACCCGCGGGGTGAAACCTATACTATGCCGGGCCACAAAAGCCGGCAATACTTACAAAAGCCTCAACTCACCAGGGTTTTAAGCCCTCTCTCGCCTGAGGCGGGATAGGGTTTGGCGGGGCTTTCAACACACAACACAATTAAAGCTTATACAAAAATGAAACGATATTTATTAATTATTGGATGGATGTTAACTTTTAGCTCTGGAATACTAAGCACAACTTATTCCCAGGATGCAACAAAATGGATTCAACCTACCCCAAACTCCTATTCATTTGCCAAATATGGTGAAATACCTGTTTCGTTATATACTGGAGTCCCGGACATTTCAATACCTCTTGCAAGCTTAAAAGCTAACGATGTCGAAACGCAGGTTTCAATATCTTATCATGGATCAGGAATTAAGGTCGACGAAATTGCTTCATGGGTAGGCTTAGGGTGGAATTTAAATGCGGGAGGTTGTATAACCAGGGCTATAAATGGGCAACCCGAATATCCAGACCCACTGACTGGTCAAATAAAACCTTCCAGGAATAATCTAGGTTTTCCTGAACCGGATAATGCAGACGGACGTTTTTCCAACCTAATTGCTTTTCAAAATGCAAAGCTCTCGAGTTCTGACCTGGAACCTGATATTTATTATTTTAATTTTGCTGGTAATTCAGGAAAGTTCGTTCTTGATGAAAACGGGACACCAAAATTAATAAAGTATAAAGCATGGGACATAAAATTCTTGCCTTGTTTTCCTGGAGATCAAACAAAGACTTTAGAATCAAAATTCGTAATTACTGTTGAAGACGGAACAAAATATGAATTTGCAGAGAGGGATTGTGTCCCTTATGATGGATTAGGCAGTTGGACTGCGGGGGCATGGTACTTAACAAAAATTTCTTCTCCTTCTGGAAATGAAATTACATTCGAATACAGTTTTTCTGATGCACAGCAATATACACATTCAAAAACATATTCTTTAGTTTATTCCAGTGCAATGAACATTGTTCCTGATAAAGATGACCCAACTCCCCAGTCAAATTTAATGGAGAGAGAAATTTTTCTCACAAAAATTAAAACTACAAATGCCGGTTGGATTGAACTGAAGCAGAATAAAATATCTACAAATATCAGGAAAGATTATTATAGCAAACAATGTTATCCGTTAGATGAAATTATAGTTTACGATACCAATAATGTGCCACTTAAACGATATAAGTTCTATTCAAGTTATTTTACAGCATCAAACTATAGCAGTGGGCAATTTTCAGCAATATCCAGTCCATGGACAAGCATCCAGCATTTGAGATATCGGCTAAGGCTTGATTCATTAAAAGAGTCAACTGGCGATAATTTGCACACTTTACCAGCGTATAGATTCAAATATTACGACGAATTGAATCCAAATCTTTATAATTTACCTTATCGATTATCTCCCAACCAAGATCATTGGGGTTATTATAACAACGCTGGAAATAGTTTTATGACTCCCCAAATTAACTGGACCGTTGATGCATGTTATTGGTTTGATGTTTTCGGAAATATAAATAATGATAGTTATTTTCATCATTCAGGATTCTCCGGGGGAGCAAACAGAGAACCAAGTACCGAAAACGCAAAAGCATGTGTTCTAAATAAATTGTATTACCCAACCAGAGGTTACACTGAATTTGAATTTGAATTAAATGACTATTCAATAGCTGGGAACAATTATCTTGGTGGAGGATTACGTCTGAAATCTTTAAAAGATTATTCAAGTTCTGGCTCATTGGTTCGAGAAAAACAATACACATATAAGAATTTTGATGCTGAAACGAAGCAAATATCAATCATATCCAGTGGATTTCTAGCTGACAATCCTAAAAATTATTACATAACGCCAGGGAAAGTCATGTGTGGTGTAGAAAATTCACCAAAAGGTGACTTAAGAACTGCTTTAGGAAATCCTTCCTTCGGATCCTGTTTTTACAATGGGGGCAGTTATACTTATAATTTTGTTTATAAAATATCTGCTCTCCCATTAGTTAGCCTCGGTAGTGCATTTAACGAACCGATTGGGTACAATACTGTCATAGAAAAAGAAACAGGAAACGGGTTTATAGTATCCTATTTTACCGGACGTGAATATCCGAATATCGTAGATGAAGATTGCTTTGAAAATACACTAAATAATAATTTTATGTTTCAAACCCAATATAGTACATCAATGTTTGGTGGTGGTTATTACTGGGGCAGTTTAATGCATCGCGAAAAAGTAAGATGCAACGAATGGCCATACCTTCCCCCTTATGAGTTTGATTGGAAAAGAGGATTAATATCCAGAATCGCATACTACGATAAAGACAATAACTTAAAGAAAACAGAAGATAGTGATTATAATTTTTCAATTTTAGAAGTTGTTCCTGGTTATCGAGTATATAGCGTTGATGACAGCTACAGCTCCCAGTTTATTCATGGGAAATACTTAATTTCATCAAATTGGGTTTCTCTTAAAAAGAAAATTGAAACAGATTATTCCAGCAATGGATCAATTACGAAAACTACCAGATACTTTTATAAAAATGATTCGTACCGTTTACTTGATAAAGAAACTTTGTACACAATTGGGAATGACAGCATAGAGACTAAATACAAATATCCTTCTAATATTAGTTCAGATATTTACCTCGCAATGAAAAACAAGAACATGTTTCATTTTCCGGTAGAAGTTATTAGTTTGAAAAATAATAACGTTATAAGCAGCAAGTTAACCACATACAAAATCAATGGCAGCGGCTATGTGCCCGACAAGGTTTATTCGCTCGAAACAGCTACCCCACTGGCCAGCACCAGCTTTACAATATTTAATGGCACAACCAAAGATACGCACTATGGGCAGACTCCCGAATACAGTTTCGACAGTTACGACACCAGCAATGGTAACCCTCTAAAGGTGCTCGGCAAAAACGGAATTTACACCTATTACATCTGGGCATACAACAAAACTTACCCGGTTGCCAAAATCGAGAGCTCTGTCAATACCACCATCAACATTACCGTTGACGACACTCAACTCAAAAAGACAACAGTTTATGCCGACATTCAGGCCGATGTTGCTTACCTGAAGGGATTGTTTAATTCGTACCTTACCAACAAAGATTACCAGGTAACCATTTTCACCTACAAGCCCTTGGTGGGTATGACCTCGCAAACCGACCCTGCCGGAAGAACTACCTATTACGAGTACGACGACTTCGGACGGCTAAAACTAATGAAAGACCTGGCTGGAAATATCCTCAAAAAGTACGAGTACCATTACGCCGGGCAGAACTGAGCAATAATGAAATAGCTTCAGATAAAAGAGGCTGTCCGATTTTTACTTTTCGGACAGCCTCTTTTTTTAGATTTAAGTAACCGGAACAATTTATGGTCGTTTTTTTGTACTCACCCCAACGTCCGCAAGGCGGCCGTTCTTCCCTCTCTTTCAGAAAAGAGAGGGGGAAGCATCGCAGACTTCGGCGTGAGCTCAGTCGAACGATGCGCGGGGGTGAGTCAGTATAAAAGTACGAACATAAGTACAACATTATTTCTTTCTCATTATTTAAATCTTCTCGAGCTTTATTTCCAGTTGGCTCATTTCGCCATTGCTCACATTCATAGTTACAGTTTGCTCTTTATAACCCGGCTTGGTAATCGTAACCTGGTATGTACCCTCCGCAAGAGTTTTTATCATAAAACCACCTTTGTCGGCTGTTTTCTTGGTCAAACCGCCGTTGCCATTCGTTGCTTTAAGTTTTGCCGATGTTCCGTTTGTTGAGAATTTTAATGTCACCGATTTTAAGGGTTCCCCGGTCGAAGCATCGGTTACAATACCTTTTACCGAAACACTGCCGCCACCGGTCATTATAAGTTTACGTGCAGCCTTGTAACTGTCATAAAAAACAACTTGGGTCAAACGAACAATTTCAACAGCCGTATCAATGTTTTCCAAAGCCGAATCTGCCGTTTTAAAGAGCGCGGCAAGTTGCGCGGTCGATTGTTTTTTCTCTGTAATCCCTAATCTTGGTTTAGGTATAGCCGTATTAAACGCATTAATAGCATTACCTGTTTACACAATCTAATTTACACTCTCCGAAAAAATAATTTCAAAAAAAAGGATGTTATTGTAAAACTTACTTTCTTTCTGTAAGGATAAAGTAAAGCCGTAAGCGAAGGAAATAGTTTAATTACAAGACAAACTATTGAAATTTCTTCTGTACTTATAATATAATAAATTTCGGTGCCGGTAGAATAAAAAACAGACAATAGAACAACTAATACCAGGATCATTGAAATTGCTTTTGGTATAGAAAGCACAATATTAATTTTATCTTGCAAATCGTGTTGTGCAATTGCCATTTGAGAAACCAAATTCTCATCGCTACCTAAATAGTTGAGCTGCTCCCGTAACGAACAATTTATTTTAGGATTTAAAAATACCAAAACATCACCTGTAAGGTTTGTCTTAATACAAACATTGGTTTTTTTTCCACTTATATGAGAACAAAGTTCCTTTGAATGAACAAGTTCAGAATAGACCCTAATTGTGTTTTTTAGTAACATACTATTTTCCCCCGAATATTGCTTTGCCAATTCCGAAGACAATATCAACCAAGCTATTCCAAAATTTTACCGAAGTATTGATTGCATCGTGATGAATTTCGTTGATAAAAGATATTGGATTATCAGCAAAGGACCTGGATATTCTACTGGTAACATCTCCATCGATTCCTATTATTGTCTGGAGAACAACAGTTTCTGTTCCAATATCCAAAGCTTTCTTAATAAGGGCATACTGTCTTAAATCAAGTTTTAATTCAGACTTTTCCTTTTCCACTTTCACTTGCTCTCGAAACGCATCAATGCCCGATTCCTCATCAAAATCTATCTCGTTACCTTTCGTAACATCCGGACTTTTTAGCAACTGATAGACATCATTCGATACTACCTCAATCCTTTCAAGCATTTTGATATCTTTTTTCATTTCTTCCTGATTAATCTCAAAGTCTTCAGATTTATCAGTATTTGATGCAAGTTTTTCTTTCCACTTTCTTGCATTCTCACGTAACTCGAAAAAAGATTTCTCACCAGAGCCTTTAGTCGTTCTTTTGTAATAGTCGGGGTTGGAAGTACCTGTGGGCAAGACTTTTTCATAAATCTTGCCCAATCTATTTATTTCTTTATCGTATTGTGTTGCAATCAGGTGAAGAATCTCACGGGGACTATCGGGCAACTTGGAGCAGTTCATGTCTTCCTTTATGATTGTATTAATCTCAAGGTGAGTTAAGTCATAAAAAGTGGATTTAATGAGATCTGCTACTTTTCCCTCTTTATCTTTTTCTTTATTGCCCCAAATCATAATCAAAATTTGAAGATTTGTATTTAATAATTAAAAAGTCTTATTCTTTCTCAGGTTCTTTTTGTTCAGTTGACGTTTTTGGTGATTCAATATCATCTCCAACATTTTTCTGATGGCCAATAAGAGCAATCAAAGTTGTAGCAATTTTTTCAACAACTTCGAGATTCCTTTTTATTATTTCCTGTCCCTGGTGCTCACGTATTAAATGGTATTCACGCAACTCTTTGTAATCGGTTACAAACTTTTCACTCATTGCAGTTGTAATATCCCCGGAAACAAGGCTGATTCGGGAGCACATTTTTGAACAATCTTTGGAGTCTTTATCAATCTCCCGGGGAAGTGCTTTTTCTGTACCTTTAGCTACTATTTCACCATCAAGCCGATAAACAAACTCGAAGTTGCCAACCAAAGTTGTTATTTCAAGCACACTAAGTTCTTTAAGAGAATCTGCCGTTTTTTCAAGAAAATTTTTAACTGATCCCATAATTTGCTTTTTTAAATTGTTTTATATGATTCAATAACCTGTTTAAATGATAAAGCAAGCTTAAGCGCAAAGACAGGCCAACCAACTACTGACAAAGCACTTTTAATTGAATTAATTAGCAACCTGATAACACTCAGGCTAAATTTCATGCTATTTATGCTGGTCCATACAGCCTCAGTGTGTGCTTTAATCTCCAAAGGGTTTTTTGAGCCAAATAAGTTAATCCCGTCTTTATCAATATCAAAGTTGGAATAATTGGTTTTTAAATCTTTCCCTTGCGTAATTGTAGGTTGCTTCCCCAGCAAAAATTTTACGCCAGCAATAAAGTGTTGAACTGCGTCTTTGAGAAAAGAGTAAATCATTCTTACCGTGTTTTTTACAATAGATGAAACACCCTCGATAATCCATTTGAAAATCTTTTTGGCAAACCGGAACGCTTTTCTGAAAAAATTTTTTATGCCCATAAAAACGCGTCTGATAGTCCCATTAATTTTTTCGGGTATTTTTGTTAACTGGTTTTTTTCTTCATTAATGGCTGCCTGAAAATTAGTTTCAAATTTTTCTTTTTCGTAAACGTTTGCTTTTTGATAAGCATCAGATATTGTATTCAGTGTGTCGTAGGTCTTATCCTGTAAATGAGATTCTTCTTTATATATATTCAGAAAAAACATGCAATTGAAAATGTAATGGTTCTCTTTTATACATACTAAAATTGCATCCTTGTCGATCTCCCTTGGGGAAGTTTCGTTATAATGTTTTATAACTTCCACCAAACTCGAAATTGTTTTTTTCCCAAAACTCGAATCAAGAGCTCCAGTGTAATGACCCGACATCCATTGATGAACCTGAATAAGTCTTAATATGAATGTATTGATTTCGTCAGATTCGCGTGAGATTAAGAATTCTTCATCAACCTTGTTGTCGTTTAAAAAGAAAATCTTTTTATTCAATATATCAAATTCTTCAGGATATTCACTTAAATCGCTCTTTAGTTGCCGTTTAAACTTGCCGCTGTATTCAGGAAAACTTTTTCTGTCAATATCTGGTTCTGCTTTAAAAACCACAATGCTGTTTTTATGCCCTTCTGCTATCAAAAAAGCCTTTGTATAAGCCTGAAAATCAGAAAGTAAATTTATTGTATCTAATTTTGGTTTGTCAATATAATTTGCCGCTTTTTCTAATGCAGCATATGACAAAGCATTAAATGAGAGTTCAACAGGAGCATCGTATAGCCCAAGTAAAGCTAACCTGAAATGAATAATACGTGTAACCAAGTTGCGTTCGCCTAGTTGCGGAACTTTTTTAATTTTAAGACCTTCATCTATGTCAGTTACTTCTTCCAATATTTTGATTTTGAAATTTTCCCCGTAAATTGCCTTCAGCCGGTTAATTTTTGCCGAATCAGCAAACTCTGATATCACATAATCATTCCAAAAAGTTTGAAGTGCTTCCGTTACTTTTGTTTCTACCAAAGGATCTATTAAAAGCAAAACATTTACATAACCCAAATCACAGAGCATTTGGATTTCAGACGAAGGCATAATTGATTGGTCAGCAACATAAAGTTCTTCGGCTTTGCTCAACATTTCGCTAACTTCATCCACCGTCAAGATTTAATTTTTAACAAATCTTTTGCAAATTCAAACACCGCTTTTCTCGATTCCTGAGCAGCTTTTACCATTTCAGTATGTGCTTCCAGTAAGATTTTATCTTCATCAGTCATCCCACTCTTAACAATATTGGAAGCGTCAGCATCTATTTCAAACCTGGAGTAGGCAATTAGTTGAAGTTTTGAAAATAGTTCGGTTGGCGCTCTATCCATTAATGATTTTATTTTGAATTTATCATTCTCTTTTTCGATTATTTGTGATACAGTTAATGTAAATTCACCAGCATAAGTAGTTACTTCAAGCGAAGCAAGATCATCAATCACCGCAGCGATCTTTTCTTTAAGAGAGTTAAGTCCGCCCTCAATTGTTTTTTTTGGTTCGTCAGCCATTTTTTTATGAATTAAGTTTATAATCAAATATATACACCAAATAGAATCGCGTTAAAACTCATAATTTCAATAGGTTAATATCGGTTATAATAATGCAATTAATACCAGATCTTCATGAATTCACCCCGCTAATTACCTTCGCCCAATCAAACGCAGGGCCGATGTCGGTTTTGTCAATCCGACAATTCACATGGCTTACAATTCCGGTAAAGTTCTTAAATCCGGCATCGGTCATGATTTCATATCGTTCAGGTTCATTGAGAAAATTTTTCGGGATGTTGTATTTGGCGCACAGGAATTTAATCAGCTTGATAATGGCTTCGTATTGGGCAGTGGTGTAGGAAGCATAGTATTCCCAGTCCCGGTATTTTGCTGGCAATTTGGTATAAAATTGCTTTTCGTCCAACGTGCAATAAATATCCGAATTGGAATAGGTGGTAACCAGATTGTTCCCGATTAGCTTTAATGGGCCGATGTTCGAAATTTCAATTCCGATACATTCTTTGCTCATGGGTGTATTTCCACCGACAGCTCCCGGACCTAAGTGGTAGCTCCAGTATTTAGAGGCAAACAGGTTGTAAATAATACCGTTTTGTCCAATTACAAATGGAACCGAAACATGTTGTTGGGTTAATGTACCAATGTCGCCTTTCAGGTAGCCCATTGTATAATGGAGAACGATTTTCTTTTTAACCGTTTCTTCGGGATAATAAAAAGATTTGTCGCCATTGTCGCGGGCACAATCCATTATCTGAATATTTTCTGTAGTACCTTTTATCGGATAAGTTCCTAGGGTTAAAACGAATCTTTTTCCAAAGCTGTCTTGTCCGGATGTTTGAAAGGTGTTTTCGTGATTGGGAATGCTTGATGCTCTCATTGGTATTGGTTAAGTTGTTGTTATTATTGTAGTTGAAAACACTTTTTTGTCGCGGTTAGTGTTTGGCTTTGAAAATCTTATATGAAATTAAACCATTTTTTTTTAATTTCAATGATACAAACGTGTCGTTTTTTTTTTAATCGATTACGTCCTCTTCATGAGAAAAAAGGAATATAGTAAATTCAAGCAGATGTTCAATCATAATCAAAAATTTTGGTACTTCTTTTAATTAAGCTTTTGAACCGGCTTTGAAAAATATGATCATCTTCGAACATTCTGAAAATGGATCGCTCCAGTATTTTCGACCGGAAACTGTTGCGCGTGGCTACAATCTCCTGAACAAGGGTGGTCAGCAGACTGTACAGAAGATAAATAAATACCAATCCGATCACAACGTCTAAAACGCCAGCGTTGATCATCATCCATTTTTGTTGAAAAAAAGCACATTCAAACTTTGACGTTCGCGGCATCAATCCATTCATTTTTCAGAAGCGACCACCAATCATTGGCAAGTCCCTGTAATACATATTCGTAGGGCAGCTACCCGTATCCAGTCTGTCCCCAATTAGTTCCCCACGAGTTGCGAATAAGCAAAGTGCCGGTATTTTCGACCAATTAAATTTACGACGATTGAATGAATAATAAATTGGATAAGATATATTCTTTTTAGAATAGATTCTATTATCAATAGATTTTTTAAATTGCTTGTTTTATGTATTTTTTGAGCTTGAATCAGCCCGAATCATTGCTATTTCCCGAATTCCTCTATTTTTGCTTTCAAATCAATTCGCACATGAAGCAGGTACTTTTTGTTTGCCTTGGAAATATTTGCCGGAGCCCCAGCGCCGAAGCTGTTTTTAATGCCGTAGTAAAGAAGTATGGTTTGGAAAACGAAATAAGTTGTGATTCGGCTGGAACTGCGGCTTACCATGAAGGCGAACCTGCCGATTACAGGATGAAGCAATTTGCCCGCAAGCGTGGTTACGAACTCACCAGTATTTCGCGGCCTTTCAATCCACAGCTCGATTTTGATCGATTCGACTACATTGTTGGTATGGACCGCATGAATGTGCGCGACCTGAAGTCGATGGCGCGAAACGAGAGCGATAAAAAGAAGGTTTCGCTAATGACCGGGTATTGCACTCATTCGAAATACGATTCGGTTCCCGATCCGTATTACGGCGGCGCCTCGGGATTTGAGCTGGTTTTGGATATTCTGGAAGATGCCTGCGACGGGCTGTTGAGGCATATTCAGAAAGAGTTATAAAACTGATCAGTCGCAGTATTCAGTCGCAAAAGTGTTTTACTGCCTGCTGAGACTGAATACTGAGACTTTTTCTATCCCAAGGCTGCATCAAGAATATGTTCGACATGAATTTTGGTGGTATTCAAAAGCTCAATGTCTTCCAAATCGCTTGTTCTCAGTATAAGTGGTAATTCGGTTCCGCCCAGGATTAAGCATTCAATTTGCCCTTCGTTATACATGCGGTTGGCAATGGTTACCAGGTGATTCCTGGTTTCAGGCAAAAACCGGCCACGAACCAATTCTTCCATATACACTTTATGAATGTATTTTCGTTCGTCGGGCATTGGCGTTATTATTTCCATGCCAATGGCATCGAATCCATCCTGGTAAAAATCGCCTTCCATCGTCGAAAGGGTACCAAATAGTCCCAGTCGCTTATATCCTTTGGTTTTGGCATACGATATTGTGGATTCGACAATGCTTACCATCTTTGCTCTTACCCGCTGCGCCAGAGGCTCATAAACCAGGTGTGGCGTATTTGAAGCCATAAAAATAACTTTGGCCCCGGCCTTTTCGAGCACATAAATTTCTTCTGAAAGGTAATCGATCAACTCATCGAGGTGATCCCGGGCAACCAGGTTCATCATGTAATTCATATTGATGGAGTTAATCAGGATCGACGGGTATTCGCGTTGCCCGGTGCGTTCCTGGAAACGCGAAATGAGGCGTTGGTAATAGTCGATGGTTGATGCAGGAGCAATTCCTCCGATTATTCCGATGGTTTTGTAGTTTTTGATCATGCCAGAAAGGTTTATTTAGAGCAACAAATCAATGCCATATGCTTACCAAATTTCAGGAGCCGGGATAGGAGCAGAACGAGTAAACTTATCCTCCGATGCGTTTTACCTTGTAGTTTTCGCTTTTCAGAATTTCAATTACTTTATTGCAGAAATCGCCCTGAATGAGGATTTCTCCGTCTTTTGCCGAGCCTCCAACTCCACACTTGGTTTTCAGTGTTTTGGCCAGTTCCTTTAAATCGTCGTTTGTTCCCACGAAACCTGTAATCAGGGTTGCTTTTTTCCCATTCCGCTGCTTTTTGTCGAGCTGAACACGCAACTCTTGCCTGTTCGCCGGAAGAGTTTCCTGCTCATTATCGTTACCTGTTTCGTATTGAAAATCCGGGTTGGTCGAGTAAACCATACCCAACCGATCTTTCCAGTCGTTGGCCATTTTTTCTGAAATTTGGGTTCAAAGATAAAAGATTTTACCACTGATTATTTTCAGTGAAATCTCAAATTTGTTGCAATTTTATCAAAATCTGGGACTTAAGGCTGGAATAAATGGCGATTGAGTGTGAATTTGCTTAAAACCAGAAGGTTATTCAAAAACTTCGTCAATAACATTCCCAATGCAATGATCGGGAACCGACATTTGCAACATTTCCAAAATTGTTGGAACTAAATCTTCGCCTTTTACCTTTTTTCTGATTTGCTTATGTTTAACCGAATTTCCGTAGAAAATAAGCGGGATATTTGAATTGTCGTTGTAGTTGATTTTCTCGTATTTGTAAACGGGTTGCCAGCCATCTTCGAGCTGGTAAAGTACATCGCCCGAACGCTTGAAATTATACGAGTTGGCAATAACGGCCAGTTGTCCCTTGGTATAATCGCCTTGCTCGAAAGAGGTTGATGGCAACGCAATTTTCACCCCTTCAAATTGATTAATGAAATTGGCTGTTTTCGTTTGCAGTTCCTGAAGCGAAACGTTCTTTTTCTCAATCAGTTCGCGGTTGAAGTAGATTTGATGATCACCCACAAATTCAATCCATTCGCCTTGTCCGTAGGTAATATTCAGGAACGATTTTAACAATGCAATAGCGCTTTCAGGAGAAAATGTACCAACCGGCATTCGAAACTCTTCTTTCAGGTAGTCAACCGGGTAGGTTGACGAACATGTTGAAGTTAACACAACCAGAGAATTGCCTTTTCCAACTGTTTTATCCAGGAAATCGAGGAGCAGGGCAATATCCTGGTCCAGACGCAGGTAAGTGTCTTCCATTTCAACCGAAGCCGGGCCAAACGAACTGTTTTCGTAATCCATCGAGGTGAAAGTAAGGTTCAAAAGATCGGGAAACTCATCTTTACCCAACTTTTCAGCCAGGATTAAGCTGGTTGCAAAGTCGCGGATCATGTTGTTGGCAAACGGCGTGGTCTTCAGGAATTTGTAGCTGATTGCCTTATCTTTCAGCTTTTTCATGCTGTACGGAAAGGTATTCCATTTGTCGTAGTAGCCTTTTTCAAGTACATAATCATCGATCAGGCTTTCTTCGTAGCTCGAAATCGGGAGTAAGGTTGTCCAGTCGCGCTGCGTGTAAGTTTTGGCGTATCCTTTTTCGTTGAACTGGCGCACCCAATCGGGAAAAATATCGACATAATACGAACTTGAAATCATATTCCCGGTTTGGGCATCGAACCAATAAGCGCCGTTGGCCGAGTGTCCGCCCGAAAGCACGGCGCTGACATCGTTCATGGCCACACTGAAAACCTTCGATTTGTTGCGGTTATTCATCCGGATGAGGTCGCCAAGGGTGGGAGAGAGCAATTTGCTGGCCGAACGTTCACCTTCTTTCGAGTCGCTGCCAACAGTTATAAAATAGTCGTCGCTAATGCAGTTTGTTTCCTTTTTTTTGAGCCGGTCGTACCAGTTGTCGCCCACAATTCCGTGTGTTGCCGGGTAAACACCGGTAAAAAGAGTGGCGGTTCCGGTCGATAATTTCTGAATATGCAAATTGAGATGGGCATTGTTGCAAACGGCGCCTTCGCTTACCAGTCGCTTAAATCCGCCTTCCTGAAATTTATTCCAGTAACGGGTGAGGTAATCTGTCCGCATTTGATCAACAGAAAGAACAACAATCAGGCGTGGAGCAGGAGTGTTTGCAAATTTCAGGTTCTGCCCGTTAAGGGAATTTTTGCAAATAAATGTCAATACAATGATTAAGAAAAATATGTTTTGTCTCATCCTCGTTGGCTTAAATTAGTGTGACAAAAATAGAAAAACAACGGTTCAAACCCAATTACAAAACAAAGTCGTTTTTACCCGTTTCACCCAAAGGTGAAACGGGTACTACCAACAGAAAACGTAAACTGAATATGAAAAATTACCTGACCTTATTGCTTGTGCTGCTTTTCGCTTCGACCAAAGCAGTCAATCCGGATCCGGCAAAACTGGCCATTCTGGAGAAAATTCACTGGACGATAGAACGTTCGGATATGAACAAAGTGCGGCAAGCATTCAAGCAAATTTGCGACGAGAATCACTTTTCGTCGCTGGTGGCTGGCCTGAAAGATGGCATTTACAAAGGCGCAAGCCCGGCTGACGATTTCGGCTACCGTCATATCGTAACATTTGAGATGAAAGGTGGTAAAATGATTTCGATTGATTATGACGAGCTTAACGCCGAAGGCCACGCCAAACAAAGCAATCAGGAATATGGCGATGCTATGAAACAAAGTGGTACAACTCCGGCGATTGCCTATCCGTCATACGAAAAGCAAATGCTCGAAAAACAGGATTTCAACCAAATTGATGCTGTTTCAGGTGCCAGCTATTCCGATTACCGTTTCCGGCTGGCCATTTTATATGCTATCCTGAATTCGGGGCAATTGTAAGAGAAATGGTCATCAGTCGATGGTCAACAGTCATTAGAAATCAATCTTTTTTCTAATGACTATTGACGAATGACTTTTTAAGCCGTCTTTTTATACCGCCACAACGCAAGAGCGAGGAAAGTTGCTCCAATGATGCAGAGGGCTACAAATTCGTGAATTAAATCGCCAAAGCCTGAACCTTTGAGCACCACCATCCGCATGATTTTCATGAAATGGTAAACCGGGTTGCATTCGTCGAAAAGCTGCGCCCAGTGCGGCATACTGTCAACCGGGGTGAAAATGCCGCCCATCAAAATGAAAATCATCATAAAGAAATAGGTTACGAACATTACCTGCTGTTGCGTGTCGGCAACCGTCGAAATCAGAAGTCCGAGTCCAAGAATACCCAAAAGATAGAGCGCACCAAACCCAAAAACAAGCCACAGGCTGCCGACAATTGGCAAATTGAAAACCACGCGCGCAATTAAAAGTCCGAATGAAAGGTCGAACAACGCGATGATAATAAACGGGATCAGCTTTCCGGTTAAGAACTGTATTTTTCGAATGGGTGTAACATTCAATTGTTCAATGGTTCCCAGTTCTTTTTCTTTCACCAAACTCATTCCTGAAAGGAATAGTCCGATAAGAGTTACCAAAATAGCCAGAATACCCGGTGCCATGTACCACTTGTATTCCAATTCGGAGTTGTACCAAAAACGCGAACTCGTTTCAATCTTGTAGGGCGGATTAAATTCGGGCAAACCTTTCCAGTCGGCAATAATGTTTTTGTTGAAATCGCGGATCACCGAATTGGCATACGAATAAGCCAGTTGCGCAGCCTGCCCGTCGATGGCGTTCACCAGCATCTGCAAACTGGCTTTGTCTTCGCGGATCAAATCCCGCTCAAATCCCTGCGGAATGACTAACACCAGGTGGTCTTTGTTCTTCAGCAATTCTTTTTCCCCGTCTTCAGGATTGAATGACGTATTGTTGATCGTGAAAAACGGCGAAGCATCGAGCTTGGCGGCCAGTTGGCGCGAGGTTGACGACATGTCTTTATCAACCAGGTAAATGTTTACGTTCTTCAGGTCGTAGGTGGCGGCAAAAACCAGTACCAACATTTGCAGCAGCGGAATCATGATGATCATGCGCAACATGGTTTTGTTCCGCTTTACCTGGATAAACTCTTTTTGTATAACGTAGAAAATTGTTTTCATAAAAAGTGCTTAAAGTTTGGAGTTCGGAGTGCCTAAAGTTTTTCGGGTCTACCACTCAAGGCACTCCGAACTTTAGCCCACTTCGTATTCTTATTTATTTCAAGTTTTTCCCGATTGATGTAAAAATTGACAGTAATTCATTCGCTTCTTTCATTGTGTTTTGAATTTTCTGAATATCTGTCCATTCTAATTCTTCAATAATTTCGAGCCAATAAACAGTTTCGCTGGCCTCACTTTCAGCAATACTGATTTTATTTGAGAAATCTGCCTTGCTTCTGGCCCGATTTGCTTCCCTATAATTGGCTCCAATACTTGTTCCTGACTTGGTAATTTGATTTTTGATAACTCGCCCTTCATGAGTTGAACGTAAAGACGCCGAAAGTTTGGTGATATCGATTGCAAAAGTTTTTGTTCTCTTTTCCAGTTGCTTTGCAAATTCTTTGTTTTCCATATGTATGCTGATTTAACTGATTTTGTTTTTCAACTTTAGGCACTCCGAACTTATTCCAACCTTATCTTAAAATTCTTAACGCTCAGTCCGATAAACGCGCATGTCATAGCAATCAAAATCAGGGTTTCTTTCCACACGTAGAGTATCCCGGTGCCTTTCAGCATGATGTTTTTAATAATTACAATAAACCAGCGCGGCGGCATGATGTTGCTGAGAATTTGCAATGGCAACGGCATATTTTCAATCGGGAACATAAATCCTGAAAGAATGATGGTAGGCAGCATCAGGGCCAGCACCGAAACGAACATGGCTACCATTTGATTGGGCGCTATTGTCGAAATCAGGATTCCCAGGCTGAGCGCCATCAGGATAAACAGGAAGCTTTCGGCAACGAGTAGCAGCAGGCTGCCCTTTACGGGCACACCAAAAATCAGGGTGCCAATCAGGATAATTGTTACCGCGTTGACGAACGATAGCAACAAGTATGGTGTAACTTTACCCAACACAATTTGGATAGGCTTTAGTGGCGATGCGAGCAATACTTCCATGGTTCCCATTTCCTTTTCGCGACTGATTGAGATCGAAGTCATCATGGCCGAAATGAGCATCAAAATCATGGCCATAATTCCGGGAACAAACATGTAAACGCTTTTCAACCCTTCGTTGTACAACATTCTTACTTCGGTGTTTATCTGGTGTGGCAAGGTCAGGTTTTGCAGCTTTTCCTTGTTCACATAGTCATTTATAATTCCTGAAGCATAGTTGGTCAAAATGCGCGCTGTGTTGGGATCGGATGCGTCGGCCAGAAGCTGAACGTGCGCTTTACCCAGCCGTTCGAGGCTTTGCTCGAAGTTTTGCTCGAAATCGATCACCATTTTCACTTTACCCTTACGGAAAACATCTTCGACATCGGCGCCGGGCATCAATTCTTCTTCCAGAACAAAATAGCCCGATGAAAGGAGTTTGGTGGTTATTTCGCGGGTAGTATTGTCGTGCGATTGATCGAGAATGGCAATTTTCGAGTTCTGCAAGTCGTTGTTAATCACCTTTCCAAAGAGCAAAAGCTGAACTATTGGTAGTCCGAAAATGATGATCATTGTTCGCGGGTCGCGAAAAATGTGCAAAAACTCCTTGTGTAAAAATCCTATAAATTGTTTCATACTTAATGTTTCAAGTTCAAAGTTCCAGGTTTAAAGTTTTTCTGTGACCACTGTAAACTGTGACTGACCACTTTATTCCACGTTTCGGGCAATTTTCAGGAACACTTCGTCCATATTTTTCGCGCTGTATTGTTTTTTTAGATTTTCGGGTGTATCCAGCGCTTCAATTTTTCCGGCATTCATAATCGAAACCCGGTTGCAATATTCGGCCTCGTCCATGTAATGTGTGGTCACAAAAACAGTGATGCCACGATCGGCTGCTTCGTAAATCAGATCCCAGAATTTCCGCCGGGTAATTGGGTCAACACCACCGGTTGGCTCGTCCAGAAACACAATCTTCGGGTCGTGAAAAATGGCGACCGAGAAAGCCAGTTTTTGTTTCCATCCCAGCGGCAATGAGCCAATAAGCGCATCTTTCGAGCTTTCCAATCCCAAATCTTTAAGCAGTTTATCTTGTTTTTCCTTGCGGTCGGCTGGCGAAATTCCATACACACCCGAGAAAAACCTAATGTTCTCGGCAACCGTCAAATCTTCGTAAAGCGAGAACTTTTGGCTCATATAGCCAATGTTGCGCTTCACCTTTTCGGTTTGGGTGTAAATGTCAAAGCCTGCAACATTTATATCTCCTGAAGTAGGCGACGACAATCCGCACAAAATCTTCATGGCCGTGGTTTTCCCGGCACCGTTGGCACCCAGAAATCCGAATATTTCGCCCTGGTAAACGTCAAAATTCAGGTGATCGTTGGCCACGAACGATCCGAATTTCTTCACCAGGTTTTTTACCGTAATTACTTTTTCCATCTTAAAATTAGTATTCAGTCTCAGTGTTCAGTCTCAGTAAAGCTTTTTCAAGGTATCGAGAGTGCTTAAATTATCATTCCTGATCAGTTTTACATCCATATTTTTCTGGATGAAGTATCATGTAATTCAATAGTTTGCCTATTTCAATGGCATCAAGAGTCATCTTTTCGTGTTTGTCTTTGGGTAAGTATCCGCAAGCAAACGAGAAATCAAGCCAAACCAGAGTTTCGCTGTTTTCGGCGTCTGAGTCGGTTAATTTGCTCACAAAGTGCTTCACATATATTCGCTTTCTGTATGCTTCTGCTATGTTGGCGCAAACCGACCGGGAGCTTCTCCTGATTTGATCGGTTAGCGAGTACTTTTCTTCTTTTGGAAAGCTTTTGGAGATTTCGTAAACCTCCATTGCAAGCGAAAAGGACTTCTTGTAAACTATCAATTCTTTAAAGTCCATCGTATTACTTTTTGTGTTTTTTACTGTAAACTGCGACTGTAAACTGTGAACTTTTTTACTCGTTCATCATATTCATAAAAACATCTTCAATGGTTGGCGGAATGTCGAAAACCTGTAACTCCTGATGTTCTTTTTTCAGCAGGTAATTTTCGAATTCAGTAGCCTCAATCTCGTCGTGCTTCCCGGTTACGTGCAGATACTGTCCGAAAGCGTAAGCCGAATCGGTTTTTTCCCACGAGCGCAAATCCTCGATCAAACGGTGCATATTGTCGGAGCGAATTGCGTACAATTTCCGGTCGTAATTTTCGACCAGTTTTTGAGGCGTATCCACATTGAGTACTTTTCCTTTTTGCATCAGAGCGACACGGTTGCAAAGCATTGCTTCGTCCATATAGGGTGTCGAAACCAAAATGGTAATTCCTTTTGTTTGAAGCTTTTTCAGCATTTCCCAGAATTCCTTGCGTGAGACGGCATCAACTCCGGTTGTTGGTTCGTCCAGAACCAAAATTTCAGGTTTGTGAATCAGAGCGCACGAAAGCGCCAGTTTTTGCTTCATCCCGCCCGAAAGTTTTCCGGCCAAACGGTTTTTAAACGGCTCAATCTGAATGTAGATGTCTTTGATCAGATCATAGTTTTCGGCAATGGTGGTATTGAAAACGGTGGCGAAAAACTTCAGGTTTTCTTCAACCGTTAAGTCCTGGTAGAGCGAAAAACGACCAGGCATATAGCCCACAATTTTCCTGATTTTCTTGTAGTCTTTCACCACATCGAGACCGCTCATAGTGGCTGTGCCGTTGTCCTGAAAAAGCAAAGTCATCAGGATGCGCATCAGGGTCGATTTCCCTGCGCCGTCGGGTCCAATCAGGCCAAACAGTTCGCCATTGTTTATTTCCAGCGAAATGTCCTGGAGCGCCTGAACCGAACCGTACGATTTGTTGATATTTTGTATTGTAATCATGGCTGCATTTTGTTGCGTGTTACGTGTTGCAAGTTTCGCGATGGACACTCATAACTATTAACTCATCATTCATAAATTAAAATACCACTTCCCCCGGCATTCCAATCTTCAGCGTGCCGTCGTTTGGTACCAGAACTTTCACGGCGTACATCAGTTTTACCCGTTCTTCTTTAGTCTGAATAATTTTCGGGGTGAACTCCGATTCCGACGAAATCCAGGTTACTTTTCCGGTACGTGTTTGCATTTCTTTCACGCCTGCATCAATCAGTACCTTCACTTCATTGCCAAGTTTTACGTTGGCAAGTTGTGCGCCCGAAATGTACACTTTTAGCTCCAAACTGCTCAAATCCGCCATTTTCAGGATGGCTTTCCCGGGAGAGGCCAGTTCGCCGGTTTCGAGGTAAGTTTCAAGCACGGTGCCTTTGCCCGGACTGGCGACTTTGCACTTCGAAAGCTGCTCGTTCAGTAAATCAAGTTGGCGCTTTACCACTTCAGATTCGCTGCCAATGAGCTGAAACTGTGTGTTGGTGCTGGCAATCTGGCGGTCGATTACGTTGGCTTGCCCGGTAATGTCGTCGAACTGCTGTTGCGTTGCCGATTTTTCAGCAAACATTTTGGTGATGCGGTCAACGTTGGTCTGAATGTTTTTCTTTTGCTCTTTCAGCACACTAATCTGCGAAGCCACATTTTGCCGTTTGGTTTCGGTGGCTGCCAGTTGCGCTTCGGTTTGTTTCTTTTTCAGATAAAGTTCGGTGGTGTCAATCAGGGCAATGGTTTGACCCTGAGTTAATTCTGAGCCTTCTTTTACTTTCAGTTCCAGTATCTTCCCGGCCGATTCCGACGAAACAATGGTTTCAGTGGTTTCAAAGTTTCCGAAAGCATCCGATTTTTGCTCTCCGTTTTTGCAGGCGGCTGTTGCCAGTAGCGCCAGTGCGATGATTTGTACTTTTTTGATCATGGTATTTCTGTTTTATTTCTGTTTTTTACTGAATTCCACGAATATTCGCCAGGTTTACGCGAGCTTCGTTCAATTGAATTTTGTGCGTTTCCATGCTCAGGCGGGCAGTTGTTTCTGCGTTCAAATCCTGAACATAGTCGGCTGATGTAATGGTTCCGTTTTCAAGCTTCGAGGCCGATGTTTTGGTAATGCGCTCGCGCACTTCTATTAATTCCTGATCGGTTTTCAGGAGTTCTGTAATCTGTTTTATTTGTTTCTGTTGCTGATCGGTAGCAATATCGATGTTCTGCTCAAACGATTTTTGTTTGGTTTGAATCACTTCCTGCTGAAGTTTCAATACCTGTTGCTGTCGGCTGGTGGTTTTCCAATCGAAAACGTTCCAGCTAAAACCCACGCCAATCGTGTAGTAGGTGTCAAATTCGGTGCTCATCATGTTTAGTCCCGGGCGCCCGTATCCTGCTTGCCCAAAACCAAATAATTTAGGGTTGCGTTGTTTTTTCAGCAGAGCCGAATTGGCATCAAGCAGTTCAGCTTGTTTGGCAAACAAGTCAAGCTCGGGACGCATCAGCGGTTTGTCAGTTGCTAAAATTTCGTCGTTCATTACCAGTTTTTGGAATTGGTCGGCGGTTTTCCCGGTCACGATAGCCAGCGCGTAGCGAACGGTTTCGAGGTTGGTGTTGAGTTCGAGCAATTGCTGTTTGGTCTTCAGCAGTTCAGCCAAAATCTGGTCGAGCTCCGACGAAAGTACCACTCCGTTTTTCACTGCCGACTCCAGTATTTTCTTTCGTTCAGCCAGCGTTTCAGCTTTTTTATCCAGAATTTTTTGGTTCTCCTGAATCAGGAATGTTGTGAAAAAGAATTGGTTAACACGCTCTTTTGCCTGGTAAAGCTCAACTTCGGTTTGCTTCTGGTTTCCTGCTGTTTCTGCCTGATTTAATTTCTCTTTGGCTTTGGTCAGGCCGCCATCCCAAATGGTTTGTTTCAAATCGAGGTAAACTTTGTACTGGTCTTTATCAACCGTCGGAATCTTGATGTTCGGGAGCGAAATCCCGATTTTGGTCACATCCGACTGGTAGGTAGCTTGCCCGTTTAGGGTTACCTGCGGCAGGTAGCTGGTCGAATTGTTTTCGTTTTTCAGGTTCAGCATTTGCTGGTAAATTTCGAGTTGCTTCAACGCCGGGTGGTTTTCGCGCGCCCATTTCTGGCATTGGTCCAGGGTTACCGCTTCCTGCGCCAATACAAATTGAAGCGGCACAAAAAGACTGATAAACAGTAGTTTAATTGTTTTCATGTGTTTTCTATTTCTTGATTATGATTGCATCGATCACAAATTTTTTAATCACATCTGCCCGCTCGGCATAAAATGTTTCAAGAGCTTTCTCGTCGCCTTTAAAAAGGAGCACGTTGATTATGGGTCTGACAGCAAATGGAAAGACACACATCGAAACTATATTTAAACCGATATGCCGTGGGTCTGTACGGACAATTTCGCCTTTATCCATAGCTATTTGTATTTGATCGATAACTACTTGTGGATTAAGTCCATATTTCAAAGCGAGTTTAAACAAACCTGAAGGATCGCGGTTAAGCTCTTTTAGCACAAAACCAGGTATATAAGGATGTTTACGGAGCAAGTCGATGTAGGCATCGATAACTTGTTCCAGTTTTTCGACAAAAGGAGTATCGTTTTTTAAAATTTCAGTAAGCTTTGGGAAAGCAAACTGGATTACGCTTGAAAAAATGGCCTCGAACAAGCGTTCTTTCGAACGAAAATAATAGTGTAGCAACGCTTTGTTTATTCCGGCTTCATCGGCAATTTCCTGCATACGGGCACCTTCCATGCCTTTGGTTACAAAAACCGTTTTTGCAGCTTCCAAAATCTTTTCTTCGGTACTATCTTTTTTGGGTTCCATGACTTAATTGTAAGGTTTAACTGAATGGTTAAATTGCGTGGGTAAAAATAGAGGGCTTGTTTGAATTAACCAAATATTTTAAATAAAAAATTTAACTATTTGGTTAATATTTTTCATGTAGCTGATTTTGTATGTTTTATGTGCGTATAACTGTTTGTATCTATTCTTTGTGTAGTCGTTTCCGGGTATCTAAGGGAAAATAAAGATTGCTGATTTAGTTTTTGAACTGTTGGATTGTTTTTGGGCTAGTCTTCTCTGTTCGGTTGTTGGTTATTCAAAAAAAATGTAAAACCGTATCATTTTATTGAAAAAGATTACTTAGAAAGTATTATTTTTGATTTGTTCGTTGGTGGATTTTAGTACAACAAACCACCTGAAATGAGAATTTTGAAATTTACTAATAATTAAAATTTAGAGCCATGTCAAAAGGGTTAGATTCCAAAAAGGAAGCAAAAAAGGAGCCAACGAAATCGTTGAAAGAAAAGCGGGCAGAGAAAAAAGCTAAAAAAGAAAAAGGTAAATCTGCATAATTTGCTGAATGTTGGTGAGAAGGGCAAAGAGACAAATCGACTCTTTGCCTTTTTTAATTTAAGCAAGTAGTAAAGCTGAGGAAATAGTAGTACTTTCAAAACCAAAATAAATCCCAATAAACCAAATAAGCTTAAAAACTGAGATGTTATGAAAATCAGGATGTTATTCGTTGTATTGATTTGTATTTCAATAGGTTTACTTTCGTGTAAAACCAAGTCCAAAAATGAAGGTTGGATCCAGCTTTTTAATGGTAAAGATTTAAATGATTGGAAAATTAAGGTTGCCGGATTTCCACTTGGCGAAAATTTTAAAAATACGTTCCGCGTTGAGGATGGATTATTAAAGGTTCGGTACGACCAATATGATAATTTTGACGGTCATTATGCCCACATTTTCTACAAAACACCTTATTCTCATTACAAAATACGGGTTGAATATCGTTTTGTTGGGGAACAATGTCCCGGAGGGCCTGACTGGGCTTACCGTAACAATGGCATCATGATTCATTGCCAAAGTCCTGAAAGTATGGATATTAATCAGGATTTCCCGGTTTCAATTGAAGTTCAGTTACTCGGTGGTAATGGCAAAGATGAACGTACTAATTTAAATGTATGTACTCCGGGAACAAACATCGTTTTGAACGGGAAATTGTGGACAGACCATTGTACCAATTCTACTTCGAAAACCTATCATGGCGACCAGTGGGTGACGGCGGAAGTTGAAGTACAGGGCGATTCAATCATTAAGCACATCATCGACGGGCAGGTTGTTATGCAATATACTCAACCCCAATTGGATGAACGCGATCCGAATTTCCAGAAGCTACTCCCTCCTGATGGCAACAAATTATTGAAGAAAGGATACATTTCATTCCAGGGAGAAAGTGGACCAACTGATTTCAGGAAGATTGAACTGCTTAATCTTGGCGACGATTGCCCTGACACTCCTGTTAAGTAAAGGTTCAGAATTTCGCGCAGGGCATAGTATTGCTTAATTTTTCGTAACTTTCAGAGATTTTAAGGAAAGCGATATGGAGCGGTATTATTGGTCGAAAGGGATTCTGAAGAAAAATCTGGAGATTATTTACGGAACAGAGCGAATTGGTTCCATCGTATGGGAAAGCCTAATCGGGGCAAAAGCACATGGAATGATTTATAATCGACGTTTCATTCTTAGCCGCGAGTTTTTTCTCTCGAAACTGGAAATTTACGACGCCAATACTGAAGCGCTGTTAGGTACAATAATGGTGAATTTATTTAATCCCCGAAGCGAAATTGTTATTAATGGAAAGCGTTTCGAGCTGGAAGTGAAGAACTTTTGGCAGTCGCGCTGGTCGTGGAAATTTAATGGCGATGAGCTGATTACGTATCAAAGCCACGAATTTTTGTCGAAAGATCGCGGAACCATCGAGGTTTTTACCGGGAATACCGAAGAGATTGAAATTCTGCTCCTGCTCGGGTTGTTTGTTCGCAACCAGTTTATCCTGTTTATGCTGATGCTTCTCATTTTGCTGGTGCTGATTATTTTCTGATAATTTAGTGCTGAACACTAAATTTCGGCAATTAAAAATGAATTCTTGAGGCAGTAAGTCGATGTTGTTTAAAATAGTCTGAAATAATCGATTAAATTTGCGCATCGAAAAAATGAAAATACCTCATTAAGAGCATCAAAAATGAAAAACGACAAAATTATTATAGGAATTTCGCAAGGCGATATCAACGGTATTGGATACGAAGTAATCATCAAAACCCTTATGGAGCCCCGGATTCTGGAAATGTGTGTGCCAATTGTTTACGGTTCGCCTAAGGTGGCGGCTTACCACAAAAAAGCGCTCAATATCGAAAGTTTTAATTTCAACCATATTCGTACAGTCGGCGAAGCCGATCCCCGAAAAGCGAACATTATTAACTGTATCGACGAAAATATTCGGGTAGAATTGGGGCGTTCGAGTGAAATGGCTGGCGAAGCATCCTATATGGCTTTGGAAAAAGCCATCGAAGACCTAAAGAAGGGCGAAATTGATGCCCTGATTACAGCACCAATCAACAAAGACAATATTCAATCCGAAAAATTTAATTTTCCCGGGCATACCGAGTATTTGGCAGAACAGTTCAAAGTGCGCGACTATGTTATGCTTATGGTTAGCGAATCGATGAAAGTTGGAGTGGTAGTTGGTCATACACCCCTATCGGAAGTGTCGGCGAAAATTACCAAAGGCGCAATTATAAATAAACTTCGGATCATCAACCAGTCGCTCGAAAAAGACTTTTTCATCAAACGCCCGCGTATTGCTGTGCTGGGACTTAATCCTCATGCAGGCGACAACGGATTGCTTGGCCGCGAAGAGAACGAGATTATTATACCAGCTATACAACGAGCTAAAGACGAAGGTATTATAGCTGTTGGGCCATATCCTGCCGATGGTTTTTTTGGCTCAGGCGACTTCTCGAAATTCGATGCCATTTTGGCCATGTACCACGACCAGGGTTTAATCCCGTTTAAGATGGCTTCGTTTGATCGCGGAGTTAATTATACTGCCGGACTGCCAATTATTCGGACTTCGCCTGCACACGGCACGGCTTACGATATTGCCGGTGAAGATAAAGCCTCACCCGATTCATTCCGCGAATCACTTTACCTGGCCATCGATATATATAAGAACAGGGCGCGTTACAAGGAAATAACCAGGAATCCGTTAAAAAAGTATGAAATCAACCAGAACCAGGTTGATGAATCGATTGATTTTGAAGCAATCGACGAAGGAATTTAAATTGATATTCAAGTATGTTCGAATACATTAAAGGGAACATCGTTAGCCTGAAACCATCGTATATTGTGCTGGAAACTAATTCGGTGGGATATTTTATTAACATTTCGCTGAATACTTATACCCAGTTAAACGGGAAAGAATCGACAAAAATATATGTTCATGAGGTGATTCGGGAAGATGCCCATTTGCTTTATGGTTTTGCGGGCGAAACTGAACGAGAATTGTTCCGCCTGTTAATTTCAGTAAATGGTATTGGCTCCAACACTGCAATTATGATGTTTTCGTCCCTTTCTCCCGCCGAGGTTAGCAATGCCATTTTGAGTGAAAATGTCAACCTTCTGAAAAGCATTAAAGGTATAGGGATCAAAACAGCACAACGTGTAATTATCGATTTAAAAGATAAATTAGGGAAGTGGGCAACTGATGAACAAATTGTAGCTCCAACAGACAATACAATACGAAATGAAGCGTTATCTGCTTTAGTCATGCTGGGATTTGTAAAGAAACAGGCCGAAAAGGAATTGGACAAAATTTTGGCAGTACAACCAAGTCTTTCAGTAGAAAATTTAATCAAACTTGCGCTTAAGAGCCTTTAACAGAAAAAGAATTTGATTTGAAAAATTTTGGCAGATATATCCTTTTACTTTTTAGTGTAATTGTCTTTTGTTCGTTAGCTAGTAATCCATCTATTCCAAAAACGGGGAAGAACAATTACATTTTGTCCGACCAGCTTTCGGTACCAGTTGATACACCTAATGCCGCCACCCCTGAAAACACCCAAAGGAAATTATCAGACCTGAAATCGGGAATAAATTTGCCCGAAACTCCTGCAAAAGAAGATACCACTAAAAATTTAAAACGAAAGGTTCGCGATGCCATTACGAAAGGGTTTGATAAAGTTAAGCAAACCGGAATTACCGTAAAAACCGATACTACTGTTTTATTTAAAGTCAACGGAGGCCAAAAAGAGAAACCGGAAGCGCCCATTGGTTCGGTTAAGTCATTGCTAAACGATAAAATTGATACAACAGGAGTGTTGCCATACCCGTTTCGCGACGAACCTGCGTTTGCATATCCGAACAAAAAAGATAGCCTTAGATTGTACCTCAAAAATCCGTCGAATATCAAATCGAAAATTGAATACGACCCCGTTTCGGGCGAGTATGTTTTTACTGAACGGGTTGGAAATCAGGATTATCGTTTGCCTAAAACGATGACGCGAAAAGAATACCAAAAATACGATTTTGATCAGGCTGTTCAGAATTATTGGCGCAGTCAAAGCCGGGTCAAATCGATTGAAGAAAGAGGCGGTTTTATTCCGAAGCTAACTGTAAAAAGCGAAGCATTCAATAAAATTTTTGGCGGCAACACCATTGATATACGCCCGCAAGGTTATGTTGAAGTTAGTTTTGGCTACCAGGTTAATTACACGCAAAATCCATCAGTATCAGAGCGTTTGCAAAGAGTTCCGACGTTCGATTTCGACCAGAAAATCCAGATGAATGTGATTGGTAAAATTGGCGATAAAATGGATATGCGCGTTAACTATAACACCGAAGCTACTTTCGACTATGAGAATAAGATGAACCTCGCCTATACGGGCGACGAGGATCAGATTGTAAAAAAGATTGAGGCTGGTAATGTGTCGTTGCCATTAAATGGTTCGTTAATCACCGGCGGATCGAACCTTTTTGGGGTAAAAACCGAGTTCCAGTTTGGTAAGCTTAACCTGACTACCATATTCTCGCAAAATAAAGGTGAAACGAAAGTAATTGATTCGGAAGGTGGCGCGCAGAAGAAAACCTTTGAAATAAAAGCTTCGGATTACGATGCCAACCGTCACTTTTTCCTTTCGCATTATTTTCGGAACCATTACAACGAATCCTTAAAAAATCTTCCTATTGTAAGTTCATCCATAACAATCAATAAGATCGAAGTTTGGGTTACCAACAAATCGAACAACTTTACGTCATCCAGGAACATACTTGCATTAATGGATCTTGGAGAACATGATCCGAATATTTACAATAAAATTGGCGCATTCCAGGAGAATTCGGGGCAAAAATATCCTGAATCCATTTTCCCGTTTAACGACGCCAATAAATTATACCAAGGTATTAAGACTAATTATTCGGATATAAGAGAAGTCGCAAAGATTACTAAAACTCTGGCGCCATTAAGCGCGTCGAACTTTATTGGCGGACAGGATTATGAGAAGATTGAACAGGCTCGTTTACTGAGCGAATCAGAATACTCCATTAATGTTAATTTAGGGTATATTTCGTTGCGGTCGGCGCTGAATTCTGATGAGATACTTGCCGTAGCCTACAATTATACCGCCGATGGTAAAACTTACCAGGTGGGCGAATTTTCGACCGATGGAATAACTCCTCCGCAAACCCTGATATTGAAATTATTAAAGGGTACAAATTTATCGCCAAAGGTACCAACGTGGAAGCTGATGATGAAAAACGTTTATAACCTGGACGCTTACCAGCTTACCAAAGATAATTTTGTGTTCGATGTATTGTACCATAACGATCAGAAAGGAACCAATATTAATTATTTGCCTGAAGGGAGATTAGCCGATCATATTTTGCTTAGTGTGCTGAACCTGGATAAACTCAATTCGCAAAACGACCTCGGAAAGGATGGCGTTTTTGATTACGTTGAAGGGATTACAGTCAATTCGTCGTCGGGAAAGGTTATTTTTCCGGTTCTGGAACCATTCGGGCGCGACCTTGCCGATTCGATTGTTGATCCGGCATTGATTAAGAAATATGTTTATTACACCCTGTACGATTCTACGAAAACTATAGCTACGCAAGACGCAGAGCACAACAAGTTTATACTGAAAGGCTCATACAAGGGAGCATCAAGTTCTGAAATCATGGTTGGGTCGCAAAATCTGGCACAAGGATCGGTAAAAGTGACCTGCGGAGGCCGTACTTTAACAGAGAATATTGATTATACCGTTGATTATGCGTCGGGTATCGTAAAAATTATTAATTCAGGCTTATTGGAATCGGGCTCTCCAATTTCTGTTTCAACCGAAAGCCAGGATTTATTCAGTATGCAGCGCAAAACAATGCTTGGTGCACATGCCAATTATGCTTTCAATAACCGGTTTGCGCTTGGCGCCACTGTTTTGCACATGCAGGAACGCCCTTTAACCCAAAAAGTTAGTTATGGCGACGACCCTATTTCGAATACCATGCTGGGTTTTGACGCTTCGTATAATAACGAGTCGAGATTGTTGACCAAATTACTCGATAAACTACCATTTTATTCAACCAAAGAATCGTCGTCAATAGCATTCGAAGGCGAAATGGCCAAACTCATTCCGGGCCATTCCAAAATTATTAAGAAAAGCGGAACCGTTTATATCGATGATTTTGAGGCAACAAAAGTTTCAATCGACCTGAAAACACGTTCGGCCTGGGCCTTGGCCAGTACGCCACAAAAGCAGGCTATGTTTCCAGAGGGCGAACTTAACGACGATTTGGCTTATGGATTCAATCGGGCAAAATTTGCCTGGTATATCATTGACCCGTTATTTCTCAGGAATACATCAACAACACCGGCTTACATAAAAAACAATCCGATTTTGCAGTCAAATAACCTGCTCCGCGAAGTTTATGAGTCAGAGTTATTCCCCGATAAAGAAACAGTTGTTGGGCAGGCAACAAATATCCCAATGTTAGATTTGGCATTTTATCCTTCAGAAAGAGGACCTTACAACTTCGACACCAATCCGTCGGCATATTCCAAAGGGATAAACTCCGATGGTTCTCTTCGCGATCCGGAATCGCGCTGGGGCGGTATCATGCGAAAGGTTGAAACAAGTGATTTTGAAGCGGCCAACATCGAATACATCGAATTCTGGATGATGGATCCTTTTATTAATGACCCGGATAAGAAAGCAAAAGGTGGAGATTTGTATTTCAATCTTGGCGATATTTCTGAAGATATTTTGAAAGATTCGAGAAAGGGTTTTGAAAACGGATTACCTACCACATCAGAAGTTGCAAATGTTGATTCAACTGCCTGGGGGCGTGTTTCTACTCTTCAATCAACTGTAAATGAATTTGATAACAGTACTCAAAGTCGCAAGTACCAGGATTTGGGTTTTGACGGTTTAAACAACGACGATGAAAGGTCATTTCATAAAAGTTATCTCGAATCGTTAAAAAGTATATTGAATCAGGATGCATTGGCCAAAGCCATAAACGATCCGTCTTCAGATGATTACCACTATTTCAGAGGTTCAGATTATGATGATCAGAAACTGGGAATTTTGGAACGCTATAAGAATTATAACGGGTCTGAAGGTAACTCCCCAACTTCTGATATGTCGCCCGAGTCGTATCCTACAACTGCTTCTACCTCACCCGATGTGGAAGACATTAACGGAGATAATACCCTTAACGAAAATGAAAGGTATTATCAGTATAAGATTAGTTTGAGGCACGAAGACATGGTCATTGGCAAAAACGGTATTGCCGATATCAAAGAGCGTGAAGTAAAACTCAAAAATGATTCGGTTACTAAAGTTACCTGGTACCAGTTTAAAATTCCGGTAAAAAATCCTGATGGCGTTTTTGGATCGATTTCAGATTTTAAATCCATTCGTTTCATGAGGCTATTTATGAAAGGGTTTAAAGATCCTACTATTTTGCGTTTGGCAACCCTTAACCTGGTACGCGCCGATTGGCGTACTTATACCAAGGATGTTGACGGCAAAGCCACGACCAATGTTGCGAATACTCAATTTGATATTTCGGCGGTAAATATTGAAGAAAATTCGAGCCGCAGCCCTATTCACTACGTTTTGCCTCCCGGAGTTGATCGCGAGATTGACCCGAATAATACCCAATTGAGACAGCTCAACGAACAATCGATGGTTTTGCGTGTAATTGATCTGGGCGAAGGAGATGCAAGGGCTGCATATAAAAACATGAGCATGGATTTCCGGAACTACAAAAGCATAAAAATGGATGTTCATGCCGAAGAAATGGAAGGTTATCCATTGAATGATAATGATTTGTCATTGTTTGTTCGTATTGGTTCCGACTACAACTATAACTATTACGAATACGAAATACCACTTAAACTTACTGATCCTAACGGAAGTTACAGCAGCGAAAATGAAAGCGACAGGTATGCCGTTTGGCCCGACGATAACCGAATGGATCTGACACTTGAAACGTTTACAAATTTAAAGCTGAAGCGAAACGAGGAAATGCGAAAGGCTGTACCTGCGGCAAGTTTAACTGAACTTTACTCTGTGGCTGATGGTACCCGGCTGGTTTCGGTTATGGGTAATCCAAATCTTGGAAATGTAGAAGTAATGATGATTGGAATCAGGTATAATAAAAAGGATGCCAATGTTCATGCTCCACGGTCGGTAGAAGCCTGGGTGAACGAGTTACGCCTGACTGACTTCGATGAAAGCGGAGGCTGGGCTGCCCAAGGGCGTGTCTCGGCCCGGTTGGCCGATCTGGGCTCGATTACTGTTGCCGGAATGGCTCGCAGTGCAGGTTTTGGGAGTATTGATAAAAAAGTAAACGAAAGGGCAAAAGATGATCTGACCCAAATTGACATATCTGCAAATTTTGAGTTGGGTAAATTCTTCCCCGAAAAAGCACAGGTTAAAATACCGATGTATGTAGGATATTCGAAGAGTGTAAGTAATCCGCAATATAATCCAACCGACCCGGATATTACAATGAAGCAGTCGCTGGCAGAAGCAAAAACCAAAGCCGAAAGAGATTCGATAAAAAGTGTCGCCCAGGATGTAGTAATCAGGAAAAGTATCAATTTTACAAATGTTAAAATTGACAAGACCAGCAAATCGGGCAAACCCAAACTTTACGATCCGGCCAATTTTGCGCTAACATATTCATATTCTGAAGTTTTCAAGAGAAGTATAAATGTGGAATCAAATGTCGATAAAATTTACCGGGGTTTATTTAGCTATAATTTTAGTAACCGCCCGGAGATAGTTGAGCCATTCCGTAATTCAAAGATTATCAAAGGGAAAGCATTTAGGCTGATAAAAGACTTTAATTTTTATCCGTTACCTTCACAGATATCATACCGGATTGATTTCTACAGGCATTACAACGAAATTCAAACCAGAAACATATCAAATCCGAATATGATTATTCCACGGACTTTTGATAAGGATTTTAAACTGAACAGGTATTTTGATCTTCGATATAATTTGACCCGAACACTTGATTTCGATTTTTCATCTCAAACAACATCGAGGATTGATGAACCAGCGGGCCGAATTAACAGGCACGATGACGATTATACCTGGAAACGCGACTCAATAATTACCAATTTGCTTCGTTTAGGACGTCCGGTTTTGTACCATCATATAATTAATGCAAATTACATGGTGCCCATAAATAAACTTCCCTTACTCGACTGGACATCGTTAAGCGCCCGCTACCAGGCCATGTACGATTGGGAAGCAGGGGCAATAACCAACTCGTCGGTGGTTCTTGGAAATACAATCGAGAATTCCAGGCAATTGCAGTTGAATGGACAGTTGAATTTTGTTAGCCTGTATAATAAAGTGCCATTTTTACGAGCTATAAATCAGAAGTATGGAACCAGTTCCAGGATGCAGCGAATGGGGCAGAATCGCCAAACCCAGGGAGGACAAAACCGCCAGCAACAACAGCGGCCAACCAATCAGCAAGCTCCAAAGGAAAAAGAAAAAGCTGCTCCTAAGATTAAGGAAGTAACATTTCAATCAGAAAATGTGAGGCTGAAAGCAAATACGCCCAAGTCGATATTCCATAAATTAAAAACAGAAAAGGTTGAAGTTATTGCATTAGCAAAAGATGGTTCGAAAATCGAAGGTAAAGTTGATGTCGTGAACGAAAACAGGGTGACGTTTACTTCTGAAAAAAATGCTTCGGGGGTTAAGTTACTCGTAAAAGGTAAGATTGAAGTAAACAACGATCTGGGCGAAAAACTGATCCAGTATTCAGCACGCGCTTTAATGGCTGTAAGGAGCCTTTCGATAAACTATTCGACTACCGATGGCTCGGTGCTTCCGGGCTTCATGCCAAAACCCCGCTTGTTCGGTATTGGTAAATATACGCCGGATAGAAATATGTATAGCGATTTGACTGAGCAGACTACTGCTCCGGGGATACCATTCCTTTTGGGGTGGCAGGATAAGGATTTTGCCATGAAAGCAGCAGCCAAGGGATGGATTACCCGGGATACAACACTGAACTCGCCGTATATCATGACTCACACCGAGACTTATAGCTTTAGAGCCAATGTTGAGCCTTTCCCCGATTTGCGGATTGATGTTAATGCGGTTAGAACTTATTCTGAAAAAGCAAGCGAGTTTTACAACTATAATGTAGCTACTAATCATTTCGATCCTCAAAACAAGTCGCTGAAAGGTAACTTCACAATGTCGATCAACACCATGAAAACGGCTTTCAGTAAAATGGGAAATAAAGAGAATACTCCGGCATCCAAGGCATTCCAAAACCTGAAAGATTACCGGCATGTGATTGCCATGCGACTGGCACAGCGAAGGGTTATAAATGCCGCAGAGGGCTATTACCCGAATGCCGAAAACCCGGCTACCAACTTCCCGTTTGGTTACGGACCAACTTCTTCTGAAGTTTTAATTCCAGCATTTATTGCTGCCTACACCGGTCAATCGCCTGATAAAGTCTCGCTTAATCCATTTCCATCGTTGAAATATTTGCGCCCAAACTGGCGCATCGTTTATGAAGGAGTTGTGTCACAGTCGCCCTGGTTAAAAAAATATTTCAAGTCCTTGAGCTTTACTCATTCTTATCGGTCGAGCTACAACGTTGGCTCATTTACTTCAAATTTGGATTACGATGAGAATGTTTATGGCGATGGATTTAGCTATACCCGCAAAAAATTGGACGATGGAACATTAGGCGATTTTATTCCCCGAAACGACATTAGTTCGGTAAGTATCACAGAGCAGTTTAGCCCGCTTATCGGTTTAGACATGACCTGGATTAACGATTTTGAGACCAGAATAGAGATGAAAACCCAGAGAAATCTGGCATTAAGTTTCTCCAACAGCCAGCTTACGGAGGTATTAAGCAACGAAATGACCTTTGGCATTGGATATAGGTTTAGCAAGATGGATTTGATCCTGAAAACTAAAAAATCGCAGAAAGCTTATTCGAACGACTTGAATATCAGAGCTGACTTGTCGTTCCGAAAGAATAAAACGATATTGCGAAAAGTAATTGAAGGCGACGAACAGTTAACAGCCGGGCAGGGTGCAGTTACTTTGAAAACAAGTGCTGATTATCGTTTGAGCGACCGTTTCCAGTTAAGGTTGTTCTACGACAGGGTTTTAAATACTCCTTACGTGGGTTCATATGTTACATCGACAACCAATTTTGGAGTGAGTTTCAGGTTTACTTTGGCTCAATAGAATATTTGACGGGAGGAAACAGCTAATTTTTTTGATTTTTTTTAGTTAACCCTTGTTATTTTGACAATCTTTTCATTTTTTTGTTGACGGAAATTTTAAACGATGACTAAAAATTTAAATACAGTATGGCACCTGTGGTGGGGTCTTCTTGATAAATCGAGGAGTTAAAAGCCATATTTGTATTTTTTTAAGATACTGGCCTGCTCCTCAAAAGATGCAGGCTTTTTTATTTTTTAGATTGAAATAAAGATGAATCAGGTAATGTTAACAAATTGGTGGTGGCGCAGAAACTTTTCACAGAACCGTGGAGGGATGTAGCGCTATGACTCAACTTGAGACAACAACAAAAAAGCGGCTTATCGGAACACGGTAAGCCGCTTTTTTATTTCAGCACAACTTAAAATATTTGAAAACACGATATGGAAAAAATTAAAGTCAACGTCAGCGTAAAGAAAATCCTGGGCGACATCCTCACCCCGGTAAGCGTTTACATGAAATTCCGCGAGCTCTTTCCCAAAACTATTTTGCTCGAAAGCTCCGATTATCATGGCAACGAGAATGCTTATTCGTTTGTGTGCATAAAGCCACTGGCCTGTTTCATGGCCAACGAAGGTGAAATTACCATTGATTGCATTGGCCGCCCGAAGGAACAGCTACAGGTGAGCAAAACCAATTCGGTTGATCAGCAACTCGACCAATTTTTTAAGGCTTTTGAGTTGAGTGGCGATGTGAAGGAAGCCCCTGCCAACGGTTTGTTTGGCTACCTCAGCTACGACGGAATCCGCTATTTCGAGAAAATCAAAATCAAAGCTGAAAAGAAGGATGCTTATGCCATTCCTGAAGTCCGCTACTGTTTCTACAAGTACATTGTCGCCATCGACCACCACAAAAACCTGATCTATTTGGTTGAAAACCTGATCGAAGGCGAACAGGCCGAAATGGGACAAATTGAGTCACTGCTGCGGAATCTCACTTTCCCGTCAACTACTTTTACACCGCTGGGCGACGAAGTGTCGAACATTACCGACGAGCAATACAAATACATGGTTGCTAAAGGAAAAGAGCATTGCTTTCGTGGCGATGTGTTCCAAATCGTGTTGTCGCGTCAGTTCTCGCAGGGCTTTTCTGGCGACGATTTTCACTTGTATCGGGCATTGCGTACGGTGAATCCTTCGCCGTACCTGTTTTTCTTCGACTACGGCGATTACCGCATTTTTGGTTCGAGCCCGGAGGCTTCGTTGCGCGTGAAGAAAGGCCGTGCCATCATTAACCCGATTGCCGGAACTTTCCGCCGCACCGGAAACGACGATGACGACCGCAAACTGGCCGAAAAGCTGTGTGCCGATCCGAAGGAAAATGCCGAACACGTCATGCTTGTGGACTTGGCCCGCAACGACCTGAGTCGCAATGCCAGCGATGTAGTGGTGGACAGTTTCCGCGAGGTGCAATACTTCTCGCATGTGATTCACCTGGTTTCCGAAGTTTCAGGGAAATTACCCGAAGACGCCAATTTGGTGACAGTGATGGGAAATTCGTTTCCCGCTGGAACGCTTTCGGGAGCGCCCAAACACATGGCCATGCAACTCATCGACCGATACGAAAACCAGCGCCGCAGCTATTATGGCGGGGCAATCGGGTACATCGGTTTCGACAAAACCCTGAATCACGCCATCATGATTCGCTCGTTCCTGAGCAAAAACAACCGTTTGTTTTATCAGGCAGGCGCCGGAATTGTGGCTTCGTCGAACGAAGAAAGCGAACTTCAGGAGGTGAACAACAAGCTGGCCGCTTTGAAAAAAGCCATCGAGATAGCAAAAGAAATTCAGTAAAAATTGTTTTTAAGCAAGCTGCTAGCGGCTAGCTGCCAGTTACTGGCTAATTCAGTCATTCAGTAATTCAATCCTTCAATCATGAAACGAGCCGAGAGAAGTTTTCAAACAAAGTGAGGAGTCTCAGGCGAGTTACATCCGTTGGAAAAGCTGAAAAGAAGTGAAATTGATAATACGAAAAATGCAGAATTTTTATTCAAAGAGATATACAGATGAAAATAGTAGTCATCGATAATTACGATTCGTTTACCTACAACCTGGTTCACGCCATCAAAAAGATTTCGGGCGAGCCGGTTGACGTGGTTCGCAACGACGAACTAGAGCTTTCCGATCTGGAAAAATACGACAAAATCGTGCTTTCACCGGGTCCCGGGATTCCTGAAGAAGCCGGACTTTTGCTCCCGATTATTCGCGAGTATGCGCCGAAAAAAAGTATGCTGGGCGTTTGCCTGGGTCATCAGGCCATTGGCGAGGCTTTTGGCGGAACCCTGACCAACATGAACAACGTGTTGCACGGCATTGCCACACCAGTCACCAAAACCGAAGTTGAAACGGTTCTTTTCGATGGTTTGCCCGAAACATTCAGGGTTGGGCGCTACCATTCGTGGATAGTTAATCAGGAAGGATTACCTTCGTGCCTGAAAGTGACCAGCTACGACGACAAAGGCATGATTATGTCGATGAAACATACGGAGTACGATGTGGAAGGTGTGCAGTTTCACCCCGAATCGGTGCTGACTCCGCTCGGCGAACAAATAATTGCCAACTGGTTGAAAAAGTGATTAGTCACAGTTTACAGTCGCAATTTGGAATTTGAAACTTGAAATTTGGAACTTCAATGAAAGATACACTAAACTACCTGTTTGCAGGAAATACACTGACCAAAGAAGAGGCGCGGACGATACTGACGCGCGTTGGTGAAGGCCAGTTTTCGGAAGCTGAGATTGCTGCGCTCCTGACGGTTTTCAGGATGCGGAAAATTAAAGCCGAGGAATTATCCGGATTCCGTCAGGCGATGCTCGATTTGAGTATTGCCGCCGATTTGTCGGAATTTAATGCCATCGACGTTGTTGGAACCGGCGGCGACGGCAAAAACACCTTCAACATCTCAACACTGAGTTGCTTCGTTTTGGCTGGCGCTGGCTACAAAGTCACCAAACATGGTAATTACGGATTGTCGTCGGTGAGCGGCGCTTCGAACATGTTCGAGTATTTTGGGTACAAATTCAGCAACAACGCCGATAAACTTCGGAAAGAAGTGGAGCAGGCCGGAATTTGCTTCCTGCATGCGCCGCTGTTTCACCCGGCGATGAAGCATGTTGGTCCGGTTCGTAAGGCGCTGAAAGTGAAAACGCTGTTCAACATGATGGGTCCCATCATCAATCCGTCGCGTCCGAAGAACCAGTTGGTGGGCGTTTCCGATCTCGAAATTATGGATCTTTACCATCACGTTTTTGCCGACAGCGGCCAGAATTACCTGATTGTGCACAGCCTTGATGGCTACGATGAAATTTCGCTAACCGGCGATGCCCGCTATGTTTCGAACCAAACCGAAGACAGCATTTCGCCTGCTCATTTTGGGCTCAAAGTATTGAAGCAAGAGGAACTTTCCGGCGGAAATTCGGTAGAAGATGCGGCAAAGATTTTTAAAAATGTGCTGGAAGGAAAAGGGACCGAGGCCCAGCAAAATGTGGTGATTGCCAACGCTGCACTGGGAATTCAATGTATTTCGCCGGAAAAATCGCTCGCCGACTGCGTGGCAGAAGCAAGTGAGTCGCTGGCATCGGGCAAAGCGTTTAGTGCATTAACGAAATTGATAAATATCCAATAACGAATAACCAATTTCCAAATTCAAAAAAGAACTTGAAACCTGGAACTTGAAACTTTGAACATGATTATGACCATACTCGATCAGATAAACGAAACCAAACGGCAGGAAATCGAAACCTCAAAAAAGCTTTTTCCGCAGGAACATTTAATGGCATCGCCGTATTTTGGCCGAAAATGCAATTCGCTAAAAGCTGCTCTGCTACAGGAAAATGCAAGTGGCGTGATTGCCGAATTTAAACCTAAATCGCCGTCGAAAGGGGTGATTAACGACAAAGCAGAGGTGACTGAAGTTACGCGCGGCTACGTTTCAGCCGGGGCAAGCGGACTTTCGGTGCTCACCGACGAGGAATATTTTGGCGGCTCTATCGAAAACCTGGCCAAAGCGCGGTTTGCCAATCCTGAAACGCCCATTCTGAGGAAAGACTTCATGCTCGATCCTTACCAAATTTACGAGGCAAAAGCACATGGAGCTGATGTGATTTTGCTCATCGCCGAGAGCCTTTCGAAAGAGTTGCTGCTGGAATTAACCCTGAAAACCAAAGAACTGGGACTGGAGGTTTTGGTGGAAGTGCACAACGAAGAGGAACTGGAAAAACTGAATCCGCAGGTGGACATTGTGGGCGTGAATAACCGCGATTTGCGCACCTTCAAGGTGGACGTCGAAACTTCGGTTCGCCTGAGTAAGTTGATCCCCGATCAGTTTGTGAAAATTTCGGAGAGCGGGATTTCTGACCCGGCAGCCATCGGCAAATTGCGCAATGCCGGTTTTCGCGGATTCTTGATTGGCGAAACCTTTATGAAAACAGATGATCCGGCGGGTGCTTGTAAAGAATTTATCCAGCAATTGAAATAAGAAACGGATAGTGAGCGGGTGACTCCAAGTCACCCGCTCACTAAAGTAAACAACGATGAATGAACTGAAAATAAAAGTCTGCGGAATGCGCGATCCTGAAAATATTTCGGGAGTGGCTGCGGCTTTGCCCGACTTCCTGGGATTCATTTTCTACCAGAAAAGTGCCCGTTTTGTTGGGGAGGAATTTTCGGCAGATCAACTAAAAGCTATCCCAAAAACCATCCAAAAAGTGGGTGTTTTCGTGAATGAGCTTCCGGAGAAAGTGATTGAAATCTGCAAAAGACTGGATTTTCAGGTGGCACAATTGCATGGCAGCGAGTCGCCGGAATATTGCAGGCAGATCAAAGCTTCAGGCTTAACCGTTTTCAAAGCATTTTCGGTGGATGATTCGTTCGATTTTGCGCAGCTTTCGGGGTATGCAGAGGTTTGCGACTATTTTCTGTTCGACACCAAGGGCCGTGTGCCGGGTGGAACCGGGCAAAAATTCAACTGGGCTTTGCTGAAAAATTATACTGGTTCGGTGCCATTTTTCCTGAGTGGCGGCATTGGTCCCGACGATCTGGATGCCATTCGAAACTTCGAACATCCGCGATGGCGCGGCCTGGATGTGAACAGCGGCTTTGAAATCGCCCCAGCATTGAAAGATGTGGGAAAAGTCAGAGGTTTTATTGAAACCATCAGACGGGAAAAGTCTGATATCTAATGTCTAATATCTAAAAGTCTATATAAAATGAGTTATCACGTTAACGAAAAAGGGTTCTACGGCGAGTTTGGCGGGGCATACATTCCCGAAATGATGCGCCCCAACATTGAAGAGCTTCGTACGAACTATATGCGAATCATTAATTCGTACAATTTCAGGCAAGATTATATCAGTTTACTGAAGAACTATGTGGGGCGTCCGTCGCCATTGTATTACGCCAAGCGGATGTCGGAACACTACCAGTCGCACATTTACCTGAAGCGCGAAGACTGCAACCACACCGGTTCGCACAAAATAAACAACACCATCGGGCAGATTTTGCTGGCCAAAGAGTTGGGCAAAACCCGCATCATTGCCGAGACTGGCGCTGGTCAGCACGGGCTGGCAACGGCTACGGTTTGTGCGTTGATGGGCATGAAATGCATCGTTTACATGGGAGCCATCGACGTGGAAAGACAGGCTCCGAACGTGAAAAAAATGCGGATGCTCGGAGCTGAAGTTGTTCCGGTGGAATCGGGCAGCAAAACACTGAAAGACGCGACCAACGGCGCCATGCGCGACTGGATCAACAACCCTGTCGATACATTTTACATCATTGGATCGACCATGGGGCCGCACCCTTATCCCGATATGGTTGCAAGGTTTCAGTCGGTTATTTCCGAAGAAATTCGCTGGCAGCTCGACGAGCAAGCCGGTCGCGAGAAACCTACCCGCGTGATGGCTTGTGTGGGTGGCGGTAGCAATGCAGCCGGTGCTTTTTACCATTTCCTCGACGACGAAGACGTGGAACTGATTGGCGTGGAAGCGGCAGGGAAAGGCGTGGATACACACGAGACAGCGGCGACTATTACCAAAGGAACCATTGGCGTTTTGCACAGTTTCCGTTCGTATGTTTTGCAGGACGAAGACGGGCAAATCAACGAAGCTTATTCCATTTCAGCCGGACTGGATTACCCTGGAATCGGCCCGATGCACGCCAATCTGCACAAAACAGGACGCGCCAAATACATCTGGGCAACCGACGAAGAAGTGTTGAAAGCCGTCATGTTGCTGACCCAGAAAGAAGGAATCATTCCGGCGCTCGAATCGGCTCACGCCCTGGCCGGACTGGAAAAAATCAGCCTGAAACCTGAAGATATCACGGTGGTGAACATCTCGGGCCGTGGCGACAAAGACATGGAAACGTATTTGAATTATTTTGGGTATTAGAAAAATGCGGCTAGCGGCTAGCTTCTGGCGACTGGCTTTTTTGCCAGTTAATAGTTGCTAAACGCCAGTTGCCTAATAAAATAAGAATCATGAACAACAGAATAAATAAGCTCTTTCAGGAGAAAAAAGAAGGGATTTTGTCGGTGTATTTCACCGCTGGATATCCCGAGTTAAACGATACAAAAACGATCATTCAGGAATTGGTAAAAAATGGCGTTGACCTGATTGAAATCGGGATGCCATTTTCTGATCCGGTGGCCGACGGGCCGGTAATTCAGCAAAGCAGTCTGGTGGCGCTGAACAACGGCATGAGCGTGAAGAAGCTCTTTGAACAACTTCAGGACATTCGCCAATCGGTGGACATTCCGCTGATTTTGATGGGCTACCTGAATCCGGTGATTCAGTATGGCGTGGAGGCTTTTTGCCTGAAGTGCAACGAAATTGGCATCGACGGGCTGATCATTCCCGATCTTCCGCCATCGGTTTACGAAGAAGATTACAAAGCCATTTTCGAAGCCAGCAACCTGCACAACATTTTCCTGATCACGCCTCAGACTGATGACGAGCGTTTGCGCGACATCGACCAGAAATCGACCGGCTTTATTTACATGGTGTCGAGCAACGCTACCACCGGCGCTAAAACGAGTGTGAATCAGTTTCAGAAAGAATACTTCGAGCGAATCCGTTCGAAAAACCTGAAAAATCCGCGGCTTATCGGTTTTGGCATATCGAATGCTGAAACATTTGCCGAAGCCTGTCAGTTTGCCAGCGGCGCCATCATTGGTTCGGCTTTTGTAAAATGCCTCGAAGGAGACGGAACGCTGGCACAAAAGATTTCAGGCTTTATTAATTCGATTGCAACCCAATCGTAATTTGCAAGTAGTTCTTTTGTTCCGGTTTTAGTATGCCAGAACACATGTTTTGAAACAGGATTTAGAAATCAGGATATAAAAATCTGAAATTCAGAGCTATTTGATTCTTGTTGATTGTTACAATTTGTTAAGTAGTGTTAATCCTGTTTTGCGGCATATTTTCCACCAACGAGTTTTAGTATATTAGAGCAACGAAAACGAACAATTAAAACAGAGGAACTATGATTGAGTACGCAAAAGTTATTTTACCGAAGGTAAGCTTTAGCCGTGAGCTGTTTCGGAAAGAATTAACCAAGTGTATTAACTGGGTTAACGATTCGGAAATTTCCAACTTAAAAGATTGGTGTTATGAAAATTTCCGGGATGTTTATTCTGACATTCTTGACAGTGCATTTACCATGAAGGCTGCCTGAATGAGGGATTAACTAAAATTATCAGATTATTTCTCCTTTGGGAGAATCAGTGTAAAACCTACAGGCCTCCGGAAACGGGGGCCTTTATTTTTGTTCCCTTATTTATTGTAAAATCATTTTTGCATATTTGTTCCATGAATAACTTAACTGGCATCAATCTATTCGCACGAATTGAAAGAGATGATAAAAAGGCTTTTGATGAGCTGTTTTTCTCTTTTTATCAGGATTTATGTCGGTTTGCCCTCATTTTTCTTGGCGACAAGGATAATTCAGAAGAAGTGGTTCAGCGTGTGTTTGTTCGTATTTGGGAACAACGCAAACGGTTGGCACAACCCGAAAATACCAAATCGTATCTTTTCCGATCGGTTTATAATGAATGTTTGAAGAGTCTGAGAAGTCAATCGGCACAAAAAAGGTGCTACGAAAATTACTATATTCATTTTCTAAAAGATTCTTCTGATGCACCAACAACTGATTCTGAAGCAATAATTCCATACCTGAATGCAGCAATTGCAGCGCTTCCTGAACGTTGCCGACAAATCTTTATTCTGAATAAGATAGAAGGTATGAAGCAAAGGGACATTGCCGAGTTGCTAAACATCTCAACTAAAACTGTTGAAAATCAGGTGGCTATTGCCGTGTCGAAACTAAGAGCTGAACTTCAGCCAGTTATTCATTTGTTACCTGCCAGTTTAATTTTTCTGAGATTTTTCTGAAAATCTTTAGGGGATTTGTACCAGTGAGGGATCGTACAATAAAAAACAATGACCTCATTCCCTGTCGAGCAAATTATTTCCTCGTTTGAAGGAAAACTCACCGAAGATGAAAAGGCGTGCTTGCAAAATTGGCTGGACGAGTCGCCCGATCATCGGCTCCAGTTTGATGAATTGAAACGGGTTTATGAAGCCACCAGACAATTGAGAATTGAATTTCGGCCTGACGAGCAAAAAGCTTTACAAACCGTTAACCGGAAACTACAAACCCGAAGAATTATTATCTGGAGCCAACGAATTGCCGCTTCATTGGCTTTCTGTTTTCTGATTTCCCGAGTAATATTTTATTTTATTCCTGGTAACGATTATTTGGAAATCAATAGTGTAACCCAGCAAGTTATTTATTTGCCCGATAGTTCTAAAGTTACTTTGGCAGCCCATACATTTTTGAAATATCAGAAACAATTCGAAGGAAAAGAACGCGATGTGGTTTTGCGCGGGAAAGCCTATTTCGAGGTGAGACCCAACAAACAGAAACCATTTGTAATCAGCACATCGAATACAGAAATTAAGGTTTTAGGAACCAAATTTTTAGTCGATGCGAAGGATCCGGGTAAAGAAATTGTTGTTGTCGACGAAGGGAAGGTGGCCTTTAGTTCAATAAAGAATATAAATGGCCGACCACTCGAACTTGTTGCCAATAAGGTTGGAATTTGGAGTGCAGTTGATAATAGCCTGACTGAGCAACCCAAATCAACTCCAAATCAGAACGCCAGCCTTTCTCACCGCCTAGTTTTTAATGATAAGCCAGTGCGCGAAGTTATTCAGGATTTTGAAACCTATTTCAAGATACAGGTTGTGTTGGAAGACAAGAAGCTTGAAGACCTAAAATACTCGGGTATATTTTCGGATACACAGGCCGAAAAGGCCGTTGATATTTTGGCCAAATCGCTTAACCTGACTGTTTCTAAGAAAGACAGCACCTATTTTATACATCAATGAAAAAAAATTTAGTCTTCTTAATCGCCTTCATAGTTTTTCCATGCCTTGTTTTCGGGCAAAAAGCAACGCTTTTGTCCTTGCTAACCCGAATTTCCGAAAAACTGAATCTGGAATTAAGCTACAGCTCTGATTTGATTAATGTTGATCAAATGGTTGATGTTAAATGTAATGATAAACCTGACAGTTGTATCCTTCAAATCGAAAAACAGGCTGAATTACAAATCAGTAAACAGGAGGGCCATTTAGTCGTTGCTCCATCACCAACAAAAATGATTCGTGTACAGGGTCTGGTTTTGGATTCGATATCTAAAGAACCATTGCCTTATGCTTCAATGCAAATCAAAAATACGAGCGCAGGTACTACTACCAATTCAGAAGGCAAGTTCGATTTTAAGGTAATGGCAAAATATATTGGTTACGAAATCGAGATTACTTATCTGGGTTACGGTTCTATTGTTCTGAAAATACCCCGAAATAGCGCTGAAAATATGAAAGTTATACTGGAGCCAAAACCTTACACGTTAGCCGATGTAAATGTGCTTCCAATAGGTATGCAAGCTATTGATATGGTGAAAAGAGCGGTTAAAAACATCAAGCGAAACTACCACCGTACCAAGGCTCAATACGATGCTTTTTACCGCAATACCAGTTTTCGCGATTCGCTTGCTTGCCAACTGATTGAGGCCGCTTTGCTCATCGAAGATCATGGCATCAATACACCAGGCACGACCACCGAACTTAAATTGCAGCAGGTGCGAAAAAGCAAAAACTATTTGATAAAAGATGATGGACTCGTGTTTAAAGCCTTGGAAAAAATGTTTGGCGGCCATCAAAACATATATTATCGTGCTTATAATTATAATAATATGGTGAGAAACTATCAGGACGACTGGTGGTATCAACCGTTGACCCAGTACGATAGGTTCAAATACGAGTATGAAGGGACAGAATGGTTGGGTGATGTAAAGGTTTACAAAGTAAAATACATTTATGATGCTGTCGGTCCTGACGGCAAAAGGGATTCAGAACGTGGTTTATGTGAAAGTGCTGGGTATTTTTATATCAATTCAGAAGATTGGGCTATACTTCGGATTGAAGGATATACAAAGTACTTGGCAGAAAACCCATTAAGCTATCCTGCCAATGACAAGAGATGGCGTGAAATGGTAGAACACATGTCGAAACGAGAAACCGTATACCAAAAAATTGATGGTAAGTATTATTTGAAGTATAAACACTTTAGAGATCTGGGCGACGGAGTTTCTTTAACCGTCGATAATCCTGATGCCGCGTATGATCAACAAAAAATCAAGGAAATACAATGGGCCGATGTTTTTCTGTTGGTAACCAATGTAATTACGGAACGACGCGATTTTGATAAGATAAAATACCGTGAAGTATTGAACCGCCACGAAAATTCGTACGAAAAGAAATATCCATACGATCCTGTCTTTTGGATGAATTACAATATCCTGAACGAAAAGCCACTACGCTCGAAATACATGAGTGACCTGGAGGCCGAAGAGAAGCTGGAACGGCAATTTGAAGAAAACTCGTCGAATCATGATAAGCATAACTAACCTGCATAAGCGGTTTGGAAGGCAAACCGTGGTGAACAATTTCAGTTTCGAAACTGAAACCTCAGGTCTATATGTTTTTGTTGGAGCTAATGGCTCAGGCAAAACTACACTTTTTAACCTGATTTCAGGTTTGATGTTGCCCGACAAGGGGCAGATTAGCCTTAATGGACTTACCGATGTGGATCTTATTCGCTCAAAATTTGGGATCTCGACGGAGCCATTTGTTACCGATCCTGCATTAACAGTTACCGAAATAGTTAGTATCTGTTGCCAGATAAAAAAAACACCCATTTTTGAAATTTCGAGATGGATAGATTTCTGGGAGTTGAACGATGCGTTGGGCAAATCATTCAGAGCTTTGTCGACAGGCATGAAGAAACGGTTGAGTTTAGCCTTGTCGCTGGTTGGCAATCCAACGTATCTGCTTTGGGACGAGCCTTTTAATGGCCTCGATCCGTTTGGAATCGAGTTGCTGAACCAATTAGCAATTGATTTGATTGATCAGGGCAAAACTATTTTCCTTTCCACTCATTTACTCGGCGAAATCAGTTTCTCTAAAATACATTTTCTGGTTATGAAAAATGGTGAGCTTGTTGGTCAGGTCATGGATGGATGTTTGAATAGTAAAGGTCAAATTATCAATTTGTTAAAATAGATCCAGATGTTTGCAATAGAACTTAGTTTGGTAAAGAAAAAGAAGCTTATTCTACCATTTGTTGTTTTGTCGTTGGCCATGTTTTTCATGGCTTACATCGACTTTTGGTATGGTGCAGGTCAGAAACAACTAACAGGCAATGAATTAGCCGCTTATTTAAGTGGAAAAGCATTTCAATCGGCTTCGGTAGCTTTGTTTTTTACCTTCTGGATGTTGCAAATGCACATTCAGCATACGCTAAATGGGTTTTACAAAATGCTGCTGGTGTTTGGCTGGTCGCGCGAGAAATTGTTTCTGTACCAATTGTTTCAGGATTGTTTGTATGCCGCAGCTTTTATGGCGCTTAATTTTTTGTGTTATGTCGTTTGGGGACTCTTTTATACTGTCTATCCCTGGAATCTGATTTTTCAAACGGATATTAATGCTCTACTTTCTCAATTCATCTATTTATTGATGGTTGGTGCTTTTGCTATGTTAATAGGTTCGATTCGTACATCGTATGTGATGGTACTTCCGGTTTTTATTTACTGGCTGCTCGAAGGATGGTTTGGAAGTTATCTGAAGCATCAAATGGAATCTTCAATTGGTGATTTTTTCCCATTAAAGGCGATGAGCCTGTTGGTTGCTGATCATTTGCTCGGATATGTCCAACTTACGACGATATCGTTTTACAGCTTTACCATACTAATCTCACTGCATTTAGCTATCCAAAGAAAGATGTTTGTATGAAACTGAAATATCCGTTACTGATTGGCCTGATTTTCATTGCAATTATGATATTAAACAATGAAATAGCAAAGAGCAAAAAGTTTAAATATTATCAGGATGTCGTCAGGATTGACGATCCAATTCGCGAAGAACTTAGAAGGGACAAGCTTCTGGGCGACGAGGCTGATGCAAAGATTCTGGTTATCAATTTATGGGCAACATGGTGCGGCCCTTGTCAGAAAGAGATTCCTGAGTTGAATAAGCTGGTCAGGAAGTATGAATCGGAACAGACTCTCTTTTTGGCGGTTACTGCCGAGAAGGAAAAAGATGTTCATGCATGGATCGACCTTCAGAAAAGTGAACCGGAATATTTTCAGGTGTTTGATAATCAACGATTAATGAATTATTTGTTTTCCCTTAATCCGGATAAAAACATCAAAAACGGGCGTGTTCCTGAATATTTGCCAACAAATATCATCATCGAAAAGGGCAATTTGATTTATTTCAGGCAAGGCTATTCCGCAGAAAATATTTTGGCGATGGATTCGGTTTTAAACCTGGCAATAAAAAAATAGCCGGAAGTTTTAGTTCTTGTCTCGTTTGAGTAAGTTTCCAATATCCTTACCAATTTTTTGGAACCGTTCCAGACCCTGATTAAGCGTTTCTGCATTGATGTCTCCATATTCACTGAACTTGCTGTCGATGTGGTGGGTACGTGGATAAATGATGATTTTACTGTTTGGGTGAAAATTCCGGTCGAGTTTTTCCTGAATGTTTTCCATACAGTTATCATATGATACCGAGGTGCGGCGCGCTGCAATATAGATAAGTAAATCGCTGTCGGTAACCTTGTTTTGCAGCAATTGCAGGTCTTCCAAATCAAATTGAGTGGTAAATTCGAACCCTGATTTTTGGCGGTGATGTTTAAAGTAATCGCCGATAGCTTTTTGCGTTTCAGCGTTACAATAACAAAATACATTTAAGCTCAATTCTTTGGCCAGAGAGTGCATTTTGGGTAACCACACCTCAAAACCAGGTTCGAGCTCGGCAAGTGGCGGGCACGAAAGCACAATTTTACCATGTCCAACCAGCGGCTTGAGAATCTGGCAGATGTAAACTGCCTTACTGGTGCGCGAAATGATAAGCGCGGCTTTTGTCTCGATAAACCGCTCGATCAATCCCGATTTTCGCGGCCACCCAATCATAATGGTGTCAGTCATTTCTTCGCGCGAAGCACGAATAATTCCTCCTGCAATGTTGTGGTCGATGGTTGCAATGATTTTCACTTTAGTTTCGTTGGCGGCTGCCATTTTCACCAAAGGCTGAAGGTCTTTTTTAGCCCGAAGCAGGTTCTTCTCAGCCTCTTCGTCGTTGGGAACTACCGACAAAATGGTGATTGGGTTGACTGATTTCTTGTTTTTGATCAAAACGGCAAATTCGAGCAATGTTTCTGTGTTACTGAGGTTTGCTATCGGAATCATGATGTGCTCGCTGTAATGCACCGGGTATTCAATTTCGGGGTCTTCTTCCTCGGCGGTAAGTATTTTCCTGGACGCATTTTCGGTGACCAACGTAGCGGCGAGGCAGGTTACCAGTATCAGCAAAATTGTTCCATTCAGGGCATTTTCGTCGATAATATGTGTTTGAAATCCAACAAGAATAACTGCCAGAGTAGCAGCCGCATGTGAGCTGCTTAATCCAAAAATCAGGCGGCGCTGGTTGGTCGAATATCTAAATATTTTGCTTGTACTTGCTGCTGCAAGCCATTTGCCGATGAGTGCCACAACTGATAACGTAACTGCAATAATCACCGCTGTAGGGCCATTCAGCAAAACCTTAACATCAACGAGCATTCCGACACTAATCAGGAAAAAGGGTATAAAAATGGATTGCCCGACGAACTCAATGCGATTCATCAGCGTGGAAGAATAGGGTATCAGCTTATTAAGCGCTAATCCGGCAACAAACGCGCCGATAATGGGCTCTACTCCTGATATTTCGGCAAGGAATGCCGCAAAAAATACCACCGAAAGTACGAAAACATAATGTGAGGTTTTCTCGCTTTCCAGTTTCTGGAAAAACCAGGCCGTAACTTTAGGAACAACATAGAACATGATTCCTAAAAAAACGGCCAGCGATCCGGTCAACCTGGTCCAAAACGCCAGGCTTAAGCCGCCGCTGTTCGAACTCAAGATTACGGCCAAAAGTACGAGTACCGCTGTATCAGTTAAAATGGTTCCGCCTACAGTTATTGCAACCGCTTCGTTTTTTGCAATCCCATACTTGCTCACAATGGGATAGGCCACCATTGTGTGAGTGGAGAACATGCTGGAAATGAGCAGGCTGGCTGTGATGTCGTATTTCAGCAAAAAATAACATACCGGGAAACCAAAAAGAAGAGGTATCGTGAATGTAAGGAATCCGAAAACCAAACTTTTATTTCGGTTTCGCTGAAATTCTTTTAAATCGAGTTCAAGCCCGGCGATAAACATGATGTAAAGCAGCCCAATGGTTGAAAAGAGCTTGACTGCTGAATTTTGTTCGAGAAGGTTAATGCCGTGAGGCCCAACGATTACCCCGGAAATAATTAACCCAATAATGCCCGGAATTCTAAGCTTCCGAAGAATAATAGGCGAAAGCAGAATGATAAAAAGAATGACAGAAAAAACCAGAACGGGACTTTGAAACGGGCGGTTAAATTCGTGAGCAATATGTTCAAAAAAGCTATTTGCCATTCCTATCCTGATTATTTTCTCGTCTCTCTACAAATTTTCTGCAATATAATTGAATAAACCTATTGATGTACCCCGATTGGGGCGGGATTTTTGGTTTAATTTTTTTTTTACCGCATGTTAATATTGTTGTAATTGAATTGATGCTAATTTGTAGCTGAGAAAATAGATGCAAGTATGCACGACGAAGTTCGTAAAATTAATATCTCTGTAATTTCCGACGTACACCTGGCAACCCACGCCAGCAAAGCCAAAACCCTGCTTGTTTACCTAAAGTCAATTCAACCCGATTTGCTTGTCCTGAATGGCGACATCATCGATTCGTGGCGTTTCAGTAAAAGCTATTTCCCGAAATCGCACTTAAAAGTGATCAGGCAGTTGCTGAAGATGATGGAACGAGGTATTCAGGTGGTTTACATAACCGGTAATCACGACGATGTGTTTCGAAAATTTAATAACATAAAGCTTGGAAATTTCAGTATTGTGAACCAATTGGAGTTAACGGTGGAAGGTAAGAAAACCTGGATTTTCCACGGCGACGTATTCGACCACATCATCCACCATTCGCCCTGGCTGGCCAAACTGGGCGCTGCCGCGTATGGTTTTCTCACCGTTTTCAATAAAATAATCAATCTCCTCCTGAAATTACTGGGCGGCAAAGAAATGATTTTGTATAAGTCGATGAGCGACCGCATTGCCCGACACGGCAAAGTGCTCACCAATTTCGAAAAGGCAATTGCCAATGCTGCCGCCAGCAAAAATATGGAAGTAGTGATTTGTGGCCACACACATATACCTGTTGATAAGCAAATTACTACAGATAAAGGTGAGGTGAGGTACATCAATTGCGGCGATTGGGTCGAACATTTTTCGGCAGCCGAGTGCACCGATGGCAATTGGAGCATTGTTTACACGCCCGACGAAGTGGTTGAAGTTGCTGAATCGCCCGAAGATGAGTTGTTTATCCCGAATAAAAGGCAGGTTTACAAATCGATTGTCGAAGAATTGGCCGTTGCCTCTTTCTTTTAGCCGAAATGGTAAATATTTAAATTGTCAGTCAAAATGAAAATACTTTACGCGATACAAGGCACCGGAAACGGGCACCTGGCAAGGGCTACCGAAATTGTTCCGCTCCTGAAATCGATGGCCGACACCGACGTGCTGGTCAGTGGTACGCAAGCCGATTTGAATGTACCGTTTCAAATCGACTACAAGCTGAAAGGAATGAGTTTCATTGTTGGAAAAGGTGGCGTTGATTTACTTGAAACAGCTAAACGATTGCCGTTGAAGCAACTCATCAGTGATATCCGGAATTTGCCTGTTGACAGTTACGACTTGGTCATCAACGATTTTGAACCGGTTTCGGCCTGGGCCTGCTGGCTGCGCGGAAAAGAGTGCATCGGGTTAAGCCACCAAAATGCCGTATTGCATCCCTCGGCGCCTAAACCTAGTTTCAACGACATTGTTGGCAAAACTATTCTGAGGCATTATGCTCCAGTTAATTACAAATACGGTTTTAATTTTAAACCCTCCTTCCCGAATATTTTTCCCCCTGTCATTCGTGGCGACATCCGCAATGCTGAATCAACCCGGAATCCTCATTACACGGTTTACTTACCCGCATACAGCGATCAGCAGATCTTGGATGTTTTATCCAGCATACCGGATATCGAATGGCAGGTTTTTTCCAAACATTCAAAAACTACATATGCCGTTGGAAATATTCATTTTCAACCCGTTTCGCTCGAAAAGTTTACCGAAAGCTTTCTGAGTTGCACCGGGTTGTTGTGTACCGCTGGTTTCGAAGGTCCCGCCGAGGCAATTTACCTGGGCAAAAAGCTGTGCGTAATCCCCATGAAAAAGCAATACGAACAATACTGCAATGCAGCTTTCCTGAAGTCGATGGGAATTCTGGTACTTGACCGGTTTTCAACTTCCGGCGAAATCTTGTCCGACTGGGTTAAAAACGGCGAAGCGCTTCAGGTAAAATATCCCGACATAACTACCCAAATACTGGAAAACATTATCAGCAAACATTCCAGCAAAGTTCAGCTTTCGTTTGCCTGAAATCCGCACTACCATTTTTCGGGAAGGTATTTCCAGAAACGCTGAGGAAGGAATTGCCTGTGCACCTTCTCATTCCGCCGTTCTTCAATACAAATACTTTTAAAATATTGCTGCCAAAGCTTCTGAAAAAGCCGCTCGTCTTCTGCTTGCAGAGAATGGTGCAACTGCCCGTTTTGCGGGTTTACTTTTAGGTCGTCGAACACAATACGGGTTACGGTTTTCAGGTCGTAAAGGAAGCCATAGTTGCGCTTCAGGTCGTAAATAATCCAGTTTTGGTCGGCAAAGCGGTCGCGAAAATGCGGAATACATAGCGGAAGCACATTGTACATCGGTGCATACGAAGCGTAGTAACTGCCCTCAATCGTTTTTTGGAAACGCGTAAACATGTGTATGCGCTGCGCTTCGCGGCAAACTTTCTGGTGCAGTTTATTGAATTCAACCACCACTGGCATCGAAAAATTGGTCTCTTCGTTTTTATCCGAATCAATGATCAACCTCACGTATTTCATCAGCAGCATGGGCGTTTCAGGTTGTTCCGATAAGAATACCCGGTAAATGCGGTGCCCGTTATCTTCCGACGTTTTTCTGACAATCCCGTTCCACACCCGCTCGGCCTTGCTTTCGTCGGTCATCACTTTCACGCCCGAGGCAAACAAAACGCCCTGACTTCCTTCTCCTGAAAGGATTTCATCAGGAAACTGTTTTCGGAAATAGCACTCAAAAACCAGCGTCAGAAAGCCTTCGAAAGTATTGTCGTATGAAAAAACGTTCATTTATCGTGCGAAATTTTAGTTGATTATTGGAAATTCGATATTGGATATTTTCCTGAAGTTCCAATAACCAATATTCAATATCGAATCACCAACACCTATCTCAAAGCGGGCATCGTTGGGTAAAACATTTTCAGCTGTATAGCCGAATCGCCTGATAAAGGCTTTTTGTCAATCAGCAGTTGGCGCACAATCTCAGGCTTTAAATCCTGGACGTTGCGCATTTGCAGTTCGTTGCAGGTAATAAAAAACTGAGCTCGTTTCATTATCACGCCCATTTTTTTCAGGTGTAGGGCGTTTAGCCGGTTGTGTTTCCGGGCCATCAGGATTAGCTGTACCGACTTGGTTCCAACACCGGGAATGCGAAGCAGCATCAGCGGATCGGCAGTGTTCACATCAACCGGGAATAAATGCGGATTTCGCAACGCCCAGGTCACCTTCGGATCGAGCTCCAGATCAAGGTTAGGGTTTTCATCATTCACAATTTCATTGCTTCTGAATCCGTAGAAGCGCAGCAACCAATCGGCCTGGTAGAGCCGGTGTTCGCGGCGGAGTGGGGGAGTGTTCAGTGCCGGGAGCCGGTTGTCGTAGGTGTTTACGGGTATGTAGCCCGAGTAGTAAACCCGCTTCAAATCGCGCCTGGTATATAGCGCCGACGAAAGTTTCAGAATAGTGTGGTCGGTGTCGTTGGTGGCGCCAATAATCAATTGCGTACTTTGTCCCGATGGGCTAAACTGTGGTGCATTTCGGTATTTTTTTCGCTCTTCTTTCGCTTCAGCAATCCCGGTCGAAATCATTTTCATCGGTTCCAGAACGCTTCTGAAATCCTTATCAGGCGCCAGTACTTTCAGGTTTCCTTCGCTCGGAATTTCGATATTTACGCTCAGTCGGTCGGCCCAGTGCCCTGCCTCAGTCACCAGTTGCTGGCTCGCACCGGGGATGGTTTTCATGTGGATGTAGCCATTGTACCGATGCTCTGTTCTCAGTTTTTTCACTACCGAAACCAATCGCTCCATGGTGTGATCGGGGTTAACCAATACTCCTGAACTGAGAAAAAGCCCTTCGATGTAATTCCGGCGATAGAACTCGATGGTTAAATTGGCTACCTCGTCGGGCGTGAACGAGGTGCGCGGAATGTCGTTGCTTTTGCGGTTGTAGCAGTAGGCGCAATCGTAAATGCAGTAATTGCTGAGCATAATTTTCAGGAGCGAAATGCAGCGGCCATCTTCGGCAAAGCTGTGGCAAATTCCCCATGCGCTGGCATTGCCAATTCCTCCCTGGGTATTGCCGCGCTTGGTTCCGCTCGAAGCGCACGATACATCGTACTTGGCTGCTCCGGCTAGGATTTTGAGTTTTTCAAGGCTGTTTTCTGAAATCATTGTTTAGTTGTTTTCTTGACTATCATCTAATCAATGTCGCCTAAACAAGATAGCAGAAAGGAGGGAAATTCAAATAGAAAATCAAGGATTTTTGCATAAAAAGAAGGCTGTCCGACAAAAGCAATTTTTCCGAGAGAAAGTTCAATCCATTGACAAAACCTTTAACTCGTCGCCTGAAATCGTTTAAACGACACGTAAACTCATCGAAGCGAGGCATGAAACGAACGAGTGGCCGGTTCATCTTCGTTAGCCGACACCTAAAATCCATTAAACGTTACCTGAAGTCCGTTAATCGCCGCCTTAACCAGGCAAGTTGTCACATGAAATGGATGAGTTGTCGTATGAAATTGACTAGCCTTCGCATGAAATCGACTTCTTTTCCTACAAAGGCGACTTTTTTCGCGTAAAATGGATTAATTGTCGTTTTACAGCCGGACGAAATTAAAAATCAATTTCACACGACAGGTGCTGATTTTATTACTCCAACGCTTTTTTTATTGCGGCTTCGGCCAATGGCGCCATTACGTCGTAGCCTTTTTTGTTGGGGTGAACTCCATCGCCCGACAGTTCTTTGGGTAGCCCTTTACGTTCGTCAGCCATAGCCGAATAATAATCCAGATATACAATGCCGTTTTGATCGGCATATTTTTTTATCATCACATTCAATGCCGCAATTTTTTCGACGGGCTGCATACCCGGTTTCCAGGGATAATCAAAAGCCGGAAGCACTGAACTTAGGACAACCTTGATGTTGTTTGCTTTGGCCAGCTCGCACATCGAAATCAGGTTATCCATAATCATTTCCAGCGTTGATGGGCCTGTGTTGCCTGCAATGTCGTTGGTGCCAGCCAAAATTACGACTAATGCAGGTTTTAAGTTGATCACATCGGGGCGAAAGCGAACGAGCATTTGTGGCGTAGTTTGCCCGCTGATTCCGCGATTGACGTATGGTTTGCCCGCAAAAAATTCCGGCGATGTCCTGATCCATCCTTCAGTAATTGAGTTGCCCATGAAAACAACACGCTTTTCTCCGTTGGCCAGTGGAGCCAATTTGGCATTTTCATCTTTGAAGCGTGATGTGTTGGCCCAATCCTGGGCAAACAAGGTATTGGCAGAAATCAGTAAGATAATACTCAGCATTAATTTGAAGATTTTCATTTAAGTTGGTTTAAAGTGTTGTTATTTAAAATATTACAAATTGATTTAGTTGTAAAGTAAAGAAGGCCACCTTTAAGGTAGCCTTCCTTGAAATTGGTTTTTCGTGTATAAGGTAAAATTGAACGAAATTTAGCTTATCCGCATTTTGAAGTGCCGCAATCGGGGCAAATCAAGCAGCCTTCGCGGTAAATTACGTTTTTCGAACCACATTCGCCGCAAACGGCACCTTCGGCTACTGTTCCATCCGGGACGTATTTCTTCAATGCGCGGGCAACACCGGCTTTCCAGCTGTTAATCGTGTCGTTATCAAACTGAAGACTGGTAACCGTATCAACTACTTTGTGAATCGGCATTCCGTGGCGCAATACTCCTGAAATCAGCTTGGCATAGTTCCAGAACACCGGATTAAATTTGTACGACAGACCTTCGATTGTTGTGCGGTACCCGTGCTTGTTGGTGTATTGGAAATCGTAACGTTTGCTTCCATCCGGAGCAACGCTTTTTATGATTTTACCGCTTACTACCGAACGAGGCAACAAAATACCATCTTCGTCATCCGAAAGACCGGTAAAAATTTCGTATGGGCGGTCGTCAATTTTTCCGATAAAAGCAACCCATTTGTCTTTGGCATTCTGAAAGCGAACAACGTCGGCTTCCAGTTCTACAGGGCGTTTTGTCGGAAAGTCAGTAGTTTTCTTCTCTTCCTTTTCCTTTTCTTTTTCCTCTTTTTTAGTTGAAACCAATACGCCCGAACGGGAACCATCGCGATATACTGTAACACCTTTACATCCGCTTTTCCATGCTTCGAAATAAAGCTTGCCAACTAAATCTTCTTCAGTTTCGGCCGGAAGGTTAATGGTTACACTAATTGAATGGTCAACCCATTTCTGAATTCTGCCCTGCATTTGCACTTTAGCAATCCAATCGATGTCGTTTGATGTTGCTTTAAAGTATGGCGATTTGGCAACCATTTCGTCAAGTTCTTCCTGCGATGGGTTTTCCGCCAGGGTGTAGCCGTTAATGTCCATCCAGTCTTTAAATTTATGATGAATGACTACATATTCTTCCCACGAATCGCCAACTTCATCAACAAAATCAACGCGAACATCTTTATCACCTGGATTTACTTTGCGCCGACGTTTATAAACAGGCATAAAAACAGGTTCAATTCCAGAGGTCGTTTGAGTCATTAAACTTGTTGTACCCGTTGGAGCTATTGTTAAAAGGGCAATATTACGGCGTCCGTATTTTGCCATGTCCTGGTATAATTGTTCGTCGGCAGAGCGCAAACGCTTAATCATCGGGTTGTTTTTTTCGCGCTCGGAGCTGTATATCTTGAAAGCACCACGCTCTTTGGCCATATTTATCGACGAGCGGTAAGCTTCAATAGCCACGGTTTTGTGTATTTCTTCACTAAAATCGGTTGCGTCTTCACTGCCGTAGCAAAGCCCGAGGGCAGCAAGCATATCTCCTTCAGCAGTAATACCAACACCTGTGCGGCGGCCTTCCTTGGCTTTGGTTTGAATTTTCAGCCACATCGATTTTTCAATGTGCTTTATTTCTTCATTTTCAGGGTCTTCGTCAATCTTTTTCAGAATCCCGTCAATTTTCTCCAGTTCAAGATCGATAATATCATCCATCATGCGCTGGGCAACCTGAACATGCTTTTTAAACAGGTCGAAATTGAAACGTGCCTGTGGTGTAAATGGATGTTCGACGTATGAATAGAGGTTAACGGCGATCAGGCGGCAACTGTCGTAAGGGCAGAGCGGGATTTCGCCGCATGGGTTGGTCGAAACAGTTTTATAGCCTAAGTCGGCATAACAATCCGGAACCGATTCGCGGATAATGGTATCCCAAAACAAGATACCCGGCTCTGCTGATTTCCATGCGTTATGAACAATCTTTCGCCATAAACCGGCAGCATCAATATCTTTGGTGTATTTAGGCTTATTGGCGTCAATCGGATATTGAGTGCGGTATGGTTTCCCCGATTCGATGGCGTTCATAAAATCGTCGTGGATTTTTACCGACACATTTGCTCCGGTTACTTTTCCCTGTTCGAGTTTTGCGTCAATAAACGACTCCGCATCAGGATGTTTTATTGAAACTGAAAGCATTAATGCTCCGCGACGGCCATCCTGGGCAACTTCTCTGGTAGAGTTTGAGTAGCGTTCCATGAATGGGACAATTCCGGTTGAGGTTAGCGCCGAGTTTTTCACCGGCGAACCTTTGGGCCGAATGTGAGAGAGATCGTGACCAACGCCTCCGCGTCTTTTCATGAGTTGAACCTGTTCCTGGTCAATCTTCATAATGCCGCCATAAGAATCAGAATTGCCCTCGTTCCCAATAACGAAGCAATTGGATAGTGATGCAATTTGGAAATCGTTGCCAATTCCAGTCATTGGACCACCCTGGGGAACAATGTACCTAAAGTCTTTCAGAAGCTCGAAGATTTCGTCTTCTGTCATCGGATTTGCATAGTTTTTTTCAATTCTGGCTATTTCCGAAGCCAGGCGTCTGTGCATATCATCAGGCGATGCTTCATACAAATTACCGAAAGAATCTTTCAGTGCGTACTTGTTTACCCAAACTCTGGCTGCCAGATCGTCTCCCTTAAAATAATTCAATGAAGCTTTATATGCTTCATCCTGCGAATAGGTTTTCTTTTCGATTTGAGGTGGTACAGCCACGTTTTTAAATGTCATAACTTTGAAATTTTAGAGCTTAATATTCTTTAAAACGTTGAAAACGTGAAAAATTTCAACTATTGTTTTTTATTTTTTTGCTACCTGCAATATAGAGTGTATGTTTAGAAAAATGAATACCTGAAATATTAAAGTTTATAAAAGTTATCAACTTTAATGTGTTAGTATAATGAATATCAATATTTTATAAATCTGACATTGCTGAAAAGTTTGCAAAAACTAAAATCAGGTTGACAAAAATGAGGATTAAATTTCGGCGAAAACTGGCTGAATTGTAATTGATTATTGTATAATTATAAGAATTTTTAGCAATAATATTTTATTTGCATCTATTGTTGAAAACTTTATCCAAAATTGTTTGTGTTGCCCCAAGGTTTTGTTGAGTAAAAACCGTACATTTTTGTGCAATTTTTTCTCTTTCACTGGCATTGAATAACAATTGGCCGAGAATTGAGTTTAAATCTTCGCTGTTATTTACCGGGAAGGCAATGCCAAGTTTTACCATAGAGGTGGCCTCGTTAAATTTCAGGTAATTGGGGCCGAAGAGAATAGGCATACCGAAAATGGCAGCTTCAAGCGTGTTATGAATGCCAACGCCAAAACCTCCTCCAATATAAGCTAAATCAGCATAACGGTAAATCGACGAAAGAATACCTATGGTATCAACAATTAGTACTTGCCTGTTGATAACAGTTTCTTCACAGGCTTCAGTATAACAAATAACAGAGGTTTTAAACAGGTTTATTAACCTTTCTACATTTGCGCGCTTGGTTTCGTGGGGTGCAATTACAAACTTTATTTCAGGATGTTTCAGGATATAGCCGGCAATTAGCTCTTCGTCGGGTTGCCAGGAGCTGCCAACGACAACAAGTGTGTTATCTCCTTTAAATTTCTCGATTAACGAAAGGCTTTTGCCATTTTTTGCAATTTCGGCAACGCGGTCGAAGCGGGTATCGCCAGCGCGGGTTACATTAGTTAAGCCTATTTTATGGAGTAATTGAACGGAGTTTTCGTCTTGTACAAAAAAATGACTGAAGCTGAAAAGCATTTGGCGATACCATTTACCTCCCGGCGAATTTCTGAAAAACTGCTGGTTACTTCTGAAAATGGCCGAAACAAGGTACAATGGAATGTTTCGTTTCTTGAATTCGCGCAGGTAATTGTTCCAGAATTCGTATTTTACAAAGAATACAAGTTCTGGATTTACGATATCAATCATTTTTTGAGCGTTCGATGGGGTATCGGCAGGTAAATAGCAGATGCAATCGGCCAATTCGTAATTTTTGCGAATCTCGTAGCCCGACGGCGAAAAGAATGTCAGAAGTATTTTGTATTCAATATGTTTGCTTTTTTATTGCTTCAATAATCGGGCGACCCTGTTCAAACTCGCCCAGCGAAGCGCAATGTACCCAAACAATGCGGTCGTCTTCTTTTATTCGTTGCTTTAATAGTTGGAACGTTTGGCTTCTGCCTTTGCGAATTTGCCTGGCTTTGGTATTAAATGGCGCTACAAGCTTTATCAGTAACGAATACAATCCAATTGATAACGAATATAGTAGGTTCATCTCTGTTGTTTTATTTCTTTGAAATTCAAATGTTTGCTAAATATCCGGTGTCTTTTTGCAAATTTGGTCTCATCGAAGCAGCCACGGCCAATTGGTCGCATCGTTCGTTTTCAGGAATGTTGGCATGACCCTTTACCCAAACAAATTTTACCTGATGTTTCGGGTATATTTTCAAAAAGCGCATCCAAAGATCCTGGTTTTTTTTTGCCTTTAAATCTGATTTTTACCCAGTTCCAAATCCATCCTTTCTCTACGGCATCAACAACATATTTCGAGTCGCTGTAAATAATAACCTGCGAATTTTCAATTTTCAGGATCTCCAGGCCAACAATAACTGCCAGTAATTCCATTCGGTTATTGGTGGTTAATTCAAAGCCGTCGGAAAGCTCTTTCCGGTATTGGCCTGAAATTAAAACCACACCATATCCGCCTGGACCTGGATTCCCTCGTGCTGCGCCGTCAGTATAAATTGTAATATTCAATGTTTAATATTTTGTAATTCAGTAGGTTGCTGAAAAAAAAGACTATTGTATGTTCCTGATATTGAAAAAAAAACAAAAGACCCGTAAAAATACGGGTCTTCTGGGTATTATAAAAATTAATTATTAATCAACGATAGTCATTTCATCGAGCAGATTTTTTGCATCACCCATTTTGTCAATTGTCCAGAGAACAAACCTGATGTCAACGTTAATACATTTTTGCAATGAATTTTCAAAAGCAATGTCGCCACTCATAGCTTCCCAGTTTCCGTCGAATGCAATACCTATAAGTTCACCGTTTGCATTGATAACCGGGCTTCCCGAGTTGCCGCCGGTTATGTCATTGTTGGTTAAAAAGCAGGTATGTAATGTCCCGTCAGAATCGGCATAACGCCCAAAATCTTTTCTGAAATAGAGTTCTTTTAGTTTTTCCGGGACATCAAACTCATCGTCTCCGTGAACTTCTTTTTCAATATATCCTTTTAATGTGGTAAAATAACCGTATTTTACGGCGTCGCGCGGAATGTAATCGCCAATGGTTCCATAAGTTAAACGCATTGTTGAATTGGCATCGGGATAAAAGTTCTTATCCGCCTGCATTTCCATTAGTCCGCCTAGAAACAACCGGTTCCCTTTTTCAAGGTCGTCAGTAGTTTGATTGGTTTCTTCTCCGATTAAGCCCATCATCCTGAAAATCTCGAGTGACGACTGGAAAATCGGATCGTTTTCGAGGACTTTGGCTTTGGGCGAATTAAAGAATTTCTCTAACCGGTCGCGGCTTCCAAAAACCGATTTGGCGTACATTTCCCTGGTATATTTATCAAAGTCGTTGTCGTATTTCGATTTTACGACTTTAAAAAATGGCGGATGATATTGCGGCGCTACGTTGTTGGCGTATAATTTAAATAGCGCACCGGCAATTTTCTGATCGGTTTCCGAATCGTAATCTCTGAAAAACTCGTCCAACCCGCTTTTTACCCGTTCGCTGGCTAAATTAATCCGTTCCGAATTTTTGTCCGATTTTAAAGCATCGTACAAAGGCCGTGTGCGGTATGCAAAATAAAATATCTCAGGCCCGCGTACCATCGACTCAACCATGTATTCAAAGGCTTTTTCATCGTCGAGGTTTTTATACGATTTGGCAATTGTCGGAAGCGCTTCGCCGTATTTTGCTTTTCGCGCAGGATCGGCATCAACCCATTGCGTAAACCTTGTTTCAAGCTCTCTTTTTTTCTCAAGTACATTCAGGTTTTTGAGCCCCTGATTTTGGCCAATGCTGTATTTATAGTAATTGGAGCTACGGGCGTATTTAGCCGAATACATAATGCGGGCTTTTCGCGACGTATTCATAAAATCCTGCATAATTCGTTGCTTTTCAGCCCGCAATTGGATTCGGATTGGGTTGGTGACATTCATGGTATATTCTATCCCATACGAAGTTTTATAACGGTTCGTACTTCCCGGATAGCCCAAAATCATAGCAAAATCATTCATTTTATACCCCTTAAGCGAGATCGGCAAATGGTGTTTTGGTTTGTATGGAACATTGTCTTTCGAGTACGAGGCCGGTTTTCCATCTTTTCCGCAATAAATACGGAACATGCTGAAATCGCAGGTATGGCGCGGCCACATCCAGTTATCGGTATCGCCGCCAAATTTACCCATCGACTGTGGCGGCGCTCCAACGAGGCGGATGTCGCGGAATGTTTCGTAAACGAAAAGATAGTAACGATTGTCGTTGTACAATCCCTGCACCCGTGCTTCGTAATGGGTATCGCCCGCAGCAGCTTTTTCAATTTCTACTGAAATTTCCCTGACCTTTTTGTTTCGCTCTTCAACGCTCATCTGGTCGTTAAGCTGAGGTATAATTTTGTCGGTCACATCTTCGAAACTAATTAAAAAAGAGGCCGTTTTGCCTTCGTTTGGAAGTTCTTCTTCTTTTGTTTTTGCCCAGAAGCCATTTTGAAGATAGTCGTGCTCAACAGTGCTGTGTTCCTGTATTTCATCAAAACCACAGTGGTGATTCGTCAAAAGCAGTCCTTCATCCGAAACTAATTCTGCTGTACACGAACCGTGATCGAGTGCAACAACCGCATCTTTTAAGCTAGAATGGTTAATGCTGTAAATATCTTCAGCGCTGATTTTACATCCCTCCTGTTTCATTTGGTTAATGTTCAGCTTTTCAACCAAAGCTGGTAACCACATCCCCTCGTCAGCCATAACCATTCCAGGTATAACTACCTGAATGAATGCGACAATTGCAAGTAAACGTTTCATTCTACGATATAATAAATTGGAAAAATTAAGAGGGCAAAGATATGTATATAAAGTTTATAGCAATTTTTTTTTTTAGTCGCCGAAAAAAAAACATGTTAATATCATCAAATGCCATGAAACAGCGTGTAAACAACTGTTTTTGTCGAGCGAAATTCAATTTTTGGCGATGTAATCTGAACTATTAATGGCGCTTTTCAATGGTCTCCGTTATATTCGTATATTTTAGCGCGAGCTATAAAACCAGGTAAATTCGGGCACCGTACCATCATAATCCATTTGCTTCATGTTTAAAGTAAGTTTAGATTTTTACTTCAAATTGTCGGCTCCCGACTTCAAACTTTTCATCTATCTTTGCTCCGAAAATTTAATCAGCAAAAAATCATGGAAAGAAGAGTAAGGGTGCGTTTTGCTCCTAGTCCAACCGGGCCTTTGCACATGGGAGGTGTGCGTACCGCACTGTTTAATTATTTGTTTGCAAAAAAAAATGGTGGAGATTTTCTATTGAGAATTGAAGACACCGACCAAAACAGATATGTTGCAGGTGCCGAAGCCTATATTATCGAATCGCTGAAATGGTGCGGCCTTGTACCCGATGAAGGTGTAGGTTTTGGCGGAGAATATGGCCCATACCGGCAGAGTGAGCGCAAGGCCATATATAAACAGTACGCTGATTCGTTGATTGAAAATGGTTTTGCTTATTATGCTTTTGACACGGCTGAAGAACTTGACGAGCTGCGCAAAAAAGCCGAAGCTGATAAACAGGTTTTCTCATATGATCTGCATACTCGCAACAGCCTGAAAAATTCGCTTACCTTATCGAAGGAAGAAGTGACCGAAAGGCTACAAAGCGGGCAGCATTATGTTGTTCGGTTTAAAATGCCCGAAAACCGCGATGTTGTAGAAGAAGATTTGATTCGCGGGCGAGTGTCGTTTAATACAGCTCAGCTCGATGATAAAGTCTTGTTTAAATCGGATGGTATGCCTACATACCATTTGGCCAACGTGGTTGACGATCACCTGATGAAAATAACCCATGTTATTCGCGGCGAAGAATGGCTTTCGTCGATGCCATTGCATATTTTGCTTTATGAATCACTGGGATGGATTGATACGCGTCCGTGTTTTTCGCACCTGCCGCTTATTTTAAAGCCCGAAGGTAAAGGCAAATTAAGTAAGCGAGATGGCGATAAAATGGGGTTCCCGGTATTTCCGTTGCTATGGAAAGACCCTGAATCGGGCGAATATTCGCGAGGATATCGCGAGGACGGATATTTTCCCGAAGCATTTATGAATATGCTGGCGCTTTTGGGATGGAATTCGGGCACCGAACAAGAGTTTTTTACAGTCGAAGAATTAATTGATGCATTCGATTTATCGCGCGTAGTAAAATCGGGAGCGCGGTTTGATCCTGAAAAAGCCAAATGGTTCAACCGCCATTATTTGCACCAGAAACCTTCAGCCGAACTTGCACAACAATTTAAACCCGAATTGATAGCCAAAGGGATTGAGGTTGAAGATATTAAGCTTGAACGCATTGTAGCTAAGGTTAAAGACCGCTGCGATTTTGTTAAAGATCTTTGGTTGCAAAGTCACTACTTCTTTGTTGCTCCTGAAAGTTATGACGAAAAAACGGTAAAATCGAAATGGAAGGCCGACACCGGTGAGAAGCTTTTGGCAATTACTGAGTTCCTGGCAACAGTTGAGAATTGGAAGGCTGAATCGATTAAAGAATCATTCTCGGCATTTATGACTGAAAAAGAATGGGGATTTGGCGCTGTAATGGTTCCAATTCGGCTGGCTTTGGTTGGTACAAGTACAGGCCCCGATTTATTCGAAATCCTGGAACTGGTTGGCCAGCAAGAATGCATCAGGCGAATTGAAAAAGCAGTTGAGCTTCTGAAATAGATAAGCCACATAAAAAAAGTGAAGGCTCCGTTTCTTTGATTCGGAGCCTTCACTTTTTTGTGCGTTGTACTTTGTTTTATACTACTTTCAGATCAAAACCAGCCAGTAGCAGGGCAATCAGGATCAGTCCAACTATTATCCGGTACCACCCAAAAGCTTTGAATCCGTGCTTCTGTAAAAATCCGATAAACGTTTTTATTGCCACCATTGCCACGAGAAACCCGACCAGGTTTCCTAAAGCCAACATTTGTATATTGCTTCCGGTAAGCAATTCGGGCGTATCTTTCCAGGCATCCCACAAGCTTTTGGCAAAAGCGCCTGCCAATGCCGGTACTGCCATGAAGAACGAAAATTCGGCCGCAACTTTGCGGGTAAGTTTTTGCTGCATACCGCCAATAATTGTGGCGGCGCTTCGGCTGAAACCCGGCAACACAATTGCAATTACCTGGAAAACCCCGATCCACAGCGAACTTTTCATGCTAATGTCTTCTTCTTTATCTATGGTAGGTTTTTTAAACCAATTATCAACAAAAAGCAGGATTATCCCGCCCAGGAACAAGACTACTGCAATGAAAAGCGGTGTTTCCAAAACTTTATCGATGTGTTTTTTCAGGAGTATGCCAACGATAGCTGCCGGAATAAATGCAACTAACAGTTTGATATAGAAGCTGATTCTCTTCAGATCGAAAAATTTTCGCCAGTAAAGAATAATGACCGAAATGATGGTTCCAAACTGAATGTTTTCAATAAAGAGCTTGGTGAAAGCATCTTTTTCAATGCCAAGTATGGCCGAGGTAAGAGCCATATGACCGGTTGACGAAATAGGCAGGAATTCGGTGAGACCTTCAACTACACCGATAACGATTGTTTCAAAAATTGTCATAATTTATGATCTGGATTTTCGGTAATAAAAATAGGTTTTCCCCTTGGTTTTATCGTCGAAATTATAAATTTCTTTTCCTTTATGAATCCTGTAAAACGAAAGCATGGCAATATCTCCGGCGCAAAACAATGAATGTAAACACATTATGGTTATGAAAAAATACATTAATTGTTCATTAAAATAAATTACAATTCCGGCAAGGCACAAGATTTTCACGATTACAAAAGGCGCTAATGCAACCACGCGAAAAGCATTAGGCGAAACGACCTGTCTATCGGCTAATGCATAAAAAATAAACTTTTGGGGTATTGCACCGAATGAAATTTTTCTGGCGCCTGTTACTAAATAAGCTAAGGCATGAAGTAACTCGTGGATAATTATCAGAACGGTAACCGAAAAAACAGAGGCGAGACCGATTGAAACGAGCATCTCGGGGTGACTTTTAAAACCAAAGACAATACTTCGTGCTAAAACAAACAGAAATAGCAGGAACATCGCCAGTTGGTAAAACGAATATAATTTGATAATGTGTTTTCCATGAGCTACTTGTGCTACAACAAATTCTTTGAGTTCCTGGTGCGAAACTTCAGCTAATAGTTCAAATTCAGTATTGTTTTGAAGATATTCAGGAGTTAATTTCTTTTTCATTCTGGTCGTTTCGAATGATTTGAGCCAGAGCTGTCAAGTTAATAAGCCTGGTAAAAAGAGCAAACAGTACGCTTGCCACAATCATGGTAAGGTAACCAACATACCAGGTGTCGAAATGGCGGCTGACAAAACCGGCGAGTGTCACAAAGCCGATGAAGATTGCAAGTTTGCCAATTAGCTTGTAATTTACCGTAAGTTTTAGGATAATAACGGCCAGAATGGTTTGCGCCAAAGCTGTAATAAGCTGAGTTCCCAAACTTGCCCAGGCCGAACCAAGCGCTTTAACATGCGGAATAAGAAGAAGATTGAGCCCGATATTAACGCCCATGCCAATAATTGCCATTAAATTTAGCTGCCTGATGCTCCCATTGGCTGTAAGTAGGGTGCCAAAAATATAAGTAGTGGCTATTCCAAGGAAACTCACCATCAGAATCTGGAAGATTGAAGCAGATAATTCGGTATGACTATAATTCAGTAATCGCATTATTTCCTGATCGTAAAATCCTGAAGACAAGCTGATTATTATGGCTGGAACAAAAAGTAGCAAAAAAGCAAACTGCACCATTGGGCCGATAGCTTCTTTTTGCTTAATCATTCGGGCAAATATTGGCAGTAAAAGTCCGGCAAAAAGAACCCCGAACATCGACACCGCATCTAAAAGCCTGAATGCGTGCGCATAGATTCCAGCCTGTTCCTTTCCGTCGGGTAACAGGCGTTCGAGCATAACCGAATCAATCCGATTATAAAACGACATTAAAAGCGCCAGCAAAGCGTAAGGATACGTTTTCCGCAGAAATACAATAAAGAACGGGATGTCGAAATATAATTTTAGCTTTCCTGTTCGCGCCAAAACTACCGCCAGAGTTATTAAACTTGCTGAAATATAGGCTGTTGTTTGTGCATATACAAACCACTCTATTTTAAAAGTATGATTGGTTATGTTGGTAAAAAGTAAAACCGAGCATATGACAATCATTATCGTTCGGTCAAGTATCGACAAGATGCTATCCGTTCGAAACAAATGTAATCCGCTGATATTTGACCGGAGATAAAGCGTAAACGATATGAGGAATTGGTTTAAAATCAGAAAGGCCAGCAGGTGAAGTTGAATTTCGCGGTATCCTATTATTAAAGCAGTAACAACACAAACTACGGCGTAAACTCCTGCGAGAATAAATTTTAGTCCAATAATATTACTGATATGTTTCCGAAGTAACTGACGGTGTTGAGCGATATTTTTATTGTTAAAATTGGTAATTCCTAAATCAAGAATGATGTTAAGAATCATCGAGAAATTTAATAGCGAGAAGTACAAGCCATAGCTCTCGTCGCCAACCATATTTTGAACGGTGACATCAATTCCGAATATCCAAAACGGTTTGATTAAAACATTCAGAAAAAGAAGCAGCAAAAGATTTGTAATAAACTTCCGTTTCAAGCGGTAATCTTTTCCGGTTTTTATTAAAGTGCGTCAAAAGTAGCAAATTTTAAGCATACTTTGTACATTTGAATATAATTCAACCGATACTGTAAAAACATGATAATTGCTGTTAATACACGTTTATTATTGCAAGGAAAACTCGAAGGAATTGGGTGGTTTACGCGCGAAACTTTATCGCGTATTACAACCGAACATCCTGAGCATAAATTCATTTTTATTTTTGACCGGCCGTATGCCAGTGAGTTTATTTTTGCTGATAATATAGTACCGGTAGTTGTTTCGCCTCCGGCCCGACACCCGATTTTGTGGTACATCTGGTTTGAGTTTCAGATTCCGAGGATTTTGAAGAAATACAAGGCCGATCTGTTTTTTTCGCCCGATGGTTATTTGTCGTTAAATACAAAGGTGCGGCAACTGGCCGCAATTCACGACATTAACTTTGCTCACAGACCTAAGGATTTACCCTGGCTGAAAGCAAAGTACTATAACCGTTTTTTCCCGAAGTTCGCGCGGAAAGCTAAACGAATTGTTACAGTATCCTATTTCTCGAAAGAAGATATTAACCGAACCTACGACATTGACGAAGATAAAGTTGATGTTGTGTATAACGGTGTAAATACTTCATATACACCTACTACCGTTGAAGAAAATATGCGGACAAGAGAGCTATATTCGTTGGGTAAAAGTTATTTTTTATTTATTGGGTCTTTACATCCGCGAAAAAATATCTGCGGTTTATTGCGTGCTTTCGATGGGTTTAAAACCTCGGTTGATACCGATATGAAGTTGCTTATTGTTGGCGAAAGCATGTTTAAAACGAGCGATATTGAAATGACATACGAAGGTATGCGTTATAAAGATGATGTGGTTTTTACCGGTCGGCTTAATAACGAAGAATTACATCGTGTACTGGGAGCAGCAGTGGCTTTAACTTTTGTACCTTATTTCGAAGGGTTTGGCATTCCGGTTATTGAAGCGATGAATGCCGGTGTTCCGGTTATTTGTTCAAATACTACTTCTTTGCCCGAAGTGGGAGGAGATGCTGTTCTTTATGTCGATCCTTTTTCGACACCTCAAATTAAGGATGCCATGATTCGGATATACCAGGATAAAGAATTACGCGATTTGCTGATTGAAAAAGGATTTAAGCAAAAAGAAAAATTTAGCTGGAACAAAACGGCGGAACTACTTTGGGGAAGTATCCAGATTTGTGTTAATACATAGCGGTTTATAAGTCGATGGGAAAAGATAAATTGCAATTATTTTTGCAGGAGGGTAGGATAGAGGCTGGCTGTGATGAGGCTGGCAGGGGATGTTTGGCTGGTCCGGTCTTTGCGGCGGCAGTTATTCTTCCCCCGACTTTCGAAAACGGGTTGTTAAACGACTCCAAAAAACTCACCGAGAAGCAACGTTATACGCTTCGCCCGATCATCGAAGAACAGTCGCTGGCGTTTGCCATAGGAGTAGTTGATAATCATGAGATTGATAAAATTAATATACTTAATGCTTCATTTCTTGCAATGCATAGGGCAATTGCCCAGTTAAAGATCAAAGCCGATCATTTGCTGATCGATGGAAACCGGTTTAAAGCTTATCCTGGAATTGCACATTCCTGCATCATAAAAGGCGATGGCAAATTTTTGCCGATTGCAGCAGCTTCAGTGCTTGCTAAAACTTATCGTGATGATTACATGGAGAAAATTCACCAGGAATATCCTCAATACGATTGGGCAAAAAACAAAGGCTATCCAACCTTGTTTCACCGTAAGAAAGTGCGCGAAATAGGCATATCGCCTTATCACCGAATATCTTTCGCAAACCAGGGCGACCAGCTAACTCTTGAATTTTGAGGCGTTGCCATGTTTGCTTCAAAATAAAAAACATCCATGCCGGTAAAACGAAAGTACCAACATGGATGCACGTTGAGAGCAACGGTCTATAAAATAGATTTCTTAAATCCAATCAATTTTAATCTTCGTCACCGGCGGCTTCATCTTCGTCGTCAAAATCATCATCTTCGTCGTCAAAATCATCATTATCGGCAACGTCGTCAACTTCTTCAACATCATCAGTTCCGGCAAGAATGTCATCATCGCCATATTTGGCTTCGTACTCTTCTTTAATGTTGTCTTTGAGAGAACCAGAGCTATCGAAGTCGTCGTCGTCCTCGATGATTCTTTCGGCTTCAAAAACGGTCATTCGAACTAAATAATATTTGTCGTCAGTTTCGAAAGGCAATGCACTAACCCGCTTTCCATCTCTGTTGGTAAAATAGATTAGGTTGTCACTATATCCAGTGGGGTATTCAAGCTTAATTCTTTCCTGAATTTCCGGATCAAGTTTGTCGTAATCCTTAATTACTCTGGGTTTGTTTGAATTCATCGATTAATGTTTTTATATGGAAAAGATAAATAAATCTAATGGGACGAATATAAATGAAAATCTATTGTTCGTGCAACATTTTTTAGCAATATTCTCAAATTTTTCTCTAACATATTTTAATCAAACCGTTTAAAATATCAATTGATTTTCCTTAGCCAGCCAACAACCAACGAACCTTGGTTGAGCTTAAAGTTTTTTCTATTTTTTGCAGGAGATCGGAAACCCGAAGACGCAAGCCTGAATAAAAATCTGACCGGTTTTAGGCAAAGTCAATCATTGCCTTAATTGCTCCGTCTTTGTAATCGGCAACAATGTCAAATGCCGTTTGCGCCTCATCTGGCTGAAAGTGATGGGTTACCATTCGTTCAACCGGCAAACCATTTTTTATGAGTTCAATCGATTTCTCAACGCAATGATTCTGCCTTCTGACGTTGATTATCGTAATTTCTTTACGTCGCATCATGTCCATGTCGAAGGTGTATTTTCCTTCGGGAGGGATTCCTGTAAGTATTAGTTTTCCTCCTGGCTTCAGAACCTTTGTCGCATCATTTATAGCTTTTTGTTCGCCGCTGCAATCGAAAACAAGGTCAAGTAACAATGGTTCAACCAGGCTTGTTTGTTCAACGGGATCAGTATTTGTGGGATTAAAAACATAATCGGCTCCCAGTTCCGAGGCTTTATTCCGGCGGTATTCCAGTGGTTCGAAACAATAAATTTTTGTATTCTGGGTTAACGATTTTATGACCATTAACACACTTAAACCGATGGGGCCGGTTCCAAATATGCCAACACTTTTTTGCTTGAAATCACTTTGTGCCAATTCAACACTATAGGTTCCAATTGTAAGTGGCTCAACTAAAGCAGCTTGTGTGGGTGTGAAAGAGTTGTTTAACGGATAGCAACAAAAGTCGGGCATAACAATGTATTCGCAAAGGCACCCATCCAATTGCCCCGGACAACCAAGGAACCTGTTTTTGCGGCAGGTATGCGGGCGTCCGGCTTTACATTGGTCGCATTCTCCGCAATGAATGCTCGGATCGATTGCAATTAAGTCGCCCGGTTTTACCCGGGTTACCAAGGCCCCGGTTTCGATAACAATTCCTGAACATTCGTGCCCAACGGCAAATGGGAATTCTACAACCTGCGACCCGATTTTTCCGGCGGTAAAATAATGAATGTCAGACCCGCAAACGCCAACCGTTTTTACCTGTATTAAAACATCATTTTCGTTCGAGATTACGGGGCAAGGCTTGTCGGTCATTTCCATTTGCCTGATGCCTGTTAATACCAAGGTTTTCATACATTCAGGTTAAGTTGTTAAACGTTTTGCCAAATAATGAAAAATATTTGTGATAATGAGGCGCTCAACGGATTATTTTTGTGCGTTGAAGGCGCTTTATTTCGAGCTGACAATTTTTGTCGTGATGTGCCAATTGTCACTGTTTTTAAGTATTTGAATATTTTATTTTACCTCATACATAAACTTATAAACCATGTACGGAAAGATTAAACATGACCTGGAGCAAACACTTCAGGAGTTAAAGGAGCAGGGATTGTATAAAACTGAACGTATTATTACCTCGTCGCAAAGCTCGGAGATAACCGTTTCAGGAGATAAACCTGTTTTAAATTTTTGCGCCAACAATTATCTAGGATTGGCTAATCACCCTGAAGTTATTAAAGCAGCGCAGGATACGATGGATCACTGGGGGTTTGGATTGTCGTCGGTTCGGTTTATTTGCGGGACGCAACATATTCATAAAGAGTTGGAACGAAAAGTGTCGGAATTCCTGGGAACAGAAGATACCATCCTTTATTGTGCTGCCTTTGACGCTAATGGTGGCGTATTTGAGCCATTGCTGGGAGAAGACAGTATTATTATTTCCGACGAATTAAACCACGCGTCGATTATTGATGGCGTTCGGTTGTGTAAAGCGCAACGCGCCCGCTACAAACATGCTGATATGCATGATTTGGAAAATAGCCTGAGAGAGTCGCAGAATTGCAAGTATCGCATGGTTGTAACTGATGGTGTTTTCTCGATGGATGGCGATTTGGCTAAATTACCCGAAATAGTTGCTTTGTGCGAAAAGTATGATGCCCTGGTAATGGTTGACGACTCACATGCTTCGGGTTATATTGGCAAAACCGGGCGAGGGACAGCCGAACATTTTGGCTTATTGGGCAAAATTGATCTAATTACAACAACTTTTGGAAAAGCTCTGGGAGGTGGAAATGGTGGTTGCACTTCGGGAAGAAAGGAAATAATTGAAATGTTGCGCCAGCGTTCACGTCCTTATTTATTTTCAAACACATTGGCCCCGGCAACGGTTGGAGCAACTTCAAAAGTACTGGATTTACTTACCCAATCGGCCGAATTACCGGCGAAAACAATGGCTAATGCTGTTTATTTCAGGAGTAAAATGGAAGCGGCTGGTTTTGATTTGGTAAAAGGAGAAACGGCTATTGTTCCGGTAATGATTTATGATGCTCCTTTGGCCGTGAAGTTTGCTGACGAGTTGCTGAAAGAGGGAATATATGTCATTGGTTTTGTTTATCCGGTTGTACCCAAAGGTAAAGCCCGAATTCGTGTTCAGCTTTCGGCAGCCCACACGACCGATCAAATTGACTTTGCTGTTGCAGCATTTATAAAAGTAGCTAAACAATTGGAAATCATTAAATAAAACGACTGCTGATTAAAATAAGTAAGGCTTCTGTAGAAATTACAGAAGCCTTTTTAGTATATGGCAATTATGCAGGAAAGAACCAATAACCTGCAAGTTGCCGGTGATTTCCACACATTTCGCGAAGATTTTGTTTTCTCAAGCTTTCGATTATTTGCTTCGCGATGTCATGGCGTGCTAATTTATTTAACCTGAATAACCAGATATTTTGATATTCTCCAGAATTCGGCAGGATTTTCGATCTGCAAATAAGCAATTTGACCATTTTCTTCAACCAATTTGTACGAATTGCTAGGGTGTTCCGAAATAACAACTGCTTTTTTGGTCTTCAAGTCAATTTTTTGAATATTCCGGATATCGATTTCAGTGAACTTTTTAGGATCGAAATTGCCCTGAATCGCTTTACCACCGCCAATTCCAAGGAAAGCGCCTTCGCGGCTTACAATACCTTCTTCTTTAAGCTTTTTGAATGTGCCAATTGTATAGTAAGCTGTATTTAATTTGTTGGTTTTGTCAACAATAACCGATTGTTTATAGGTAATTGTATCAACTTTTTCCTTAATGTCGGAGTTTAATTTTTTAACCTGCACATCAAATTGGGCCAGACTGGCATTTTTATCATCAATAGTCTTCTTTAGTTGTGCAATTTCATTATTTTGAGCTTCAATTGTCTCATTCAGAGCTTGTATCCGTTTTTCGAATGCTTTTACGCTCATTCCTGATGCTCTCAGTTTCGATTCAAGTTCAGCAATTTTTTTACTGCTTTCTTCGAGCATCGTGTTCATTAGCTTCACATTTTCAACAATCATCTGTTTCTTGTTTTTACCTCCTTCACTCTGAATAGTGGCAATTTGAGCTCTTTTTTCTTTGATAAAGCTCATGTTGCTTTCTATCTCGGCAAAAGTATTTTCAAGATCATTTACTGTTGAGTCTTTTTTCTGGAGGTTTACAGCCAGGTTATCTTTTTCAAATGTCAGCGTTTTAATTTGATCATTTTTTTGATTGATCACATAAAATGCGCCACCTGCAATTCCGATGAAAATTAGTGCTGCAACAATGATTGTTGTTAACTGTGATTTTTGAGTTTCCATAATAGTCTAATTATTTGTAATTATGATTTGTTTTTGAAATCAAAATCAGGCAGTAACCTCAAATTTATGCTTAAAAACCTAGTTAATAACACCAACTGCCTGATTTTACAAAGTACCTTCGTTTCAAGAGTTGTGCCAATCAAAACTTGTAGTTATAATTTATTGATTCTTATAGCGTTAATTGATTTACTAAGTGTAGGAGCATTCTCAAAATGAGAAAAGTCTATAGCTTTTGTTGCTTTTGATAAAGGCAAATTTATTCTTTACCTATTTCTTTAAGCATTCGGTAAATTGTGGCAACGCCAATATCTAGTTTTTCGGCTACCAGCTTAATGTTATTGTCGTACTTTTCGAGCGATTTTTTCAGGATTTGTATCTCGTATTCGCGCAAAGTCATTTCCTGCTTAAATAAATCGTTGATAAGATCGGTTCCTTTACTTAGTACAATGTGCTCGGCGAGAATTTCGTTTTGATCGGCCAATGTAACTGCAAGCTCAATAACCGATTTTAATTCGCGTATGTTACCCGGAAATGGATAAGCCAATAAGCGGGAAGAGGCTTCGGTGGTCAGGGTTTTAATACTCATTCTGTTTTCCTTGCAAAATTGACTTATAAAATGTTTGGCCAATATTATTACGTCGTTTTCGCGTTCGCGAAGGGGAGGAAGTTCTATTGGCAATCCGTAAAGCCGATAATATAAGTCTTGCCTGAAAGTTCCTTTCCTGATTTCTTCCTGAAGGTCTTTATTTGTGGCAATAATTATGCGACAGTCAAATTTTACAGGAGCATTGCTCCCGATACGGATGACTTCTTTTTCCTGTAGGGCGCGAAGGAGCTTGGCCTGAAGCGAGATTTCCATTTCTGCCATTTCGTCGAGGAAAAGAGTGCCTCCGTTAGCTTCTTCGAATTTACCAATGCGGCGAAATGTGGCTCCTGTAAAAGCTCCTTTCTCGTGTCCAAATAGTTCGCTTTCAATTAAGTCTTTTGGAATTGCGGCTACATTAACTGCGACAAATGAATTTTTTGCTCTATTCGAATTGTAATGTATAGCTTTGGCTACCAATTCTTTACCCGTTCCTGTTTCGCCGGTTATCGTTACTGTGATGTTCGTTCGGGTAGCTTTCTCAATAAGTTCGAAAATTCTTCGGGTTGCGGTGCTGTTACCAATTATGGTATTTTGATGTGTATATTTTTGCTTAACCTCTTGTTTTAAACTAACAATCTCTTTTTTCAGATTATTTCCCTGCCTGATGTTATTAACAGTATTAAGAAGCCTTTCGCGAATATCTCTCGATTTTACAATATAATCGTATGCGCCGTTTTGTAAAATCTTAACAACTACCTCAATATCATCCTGTTCTGAAATAAGTATGATTTGAATTTCATCGTTAATTTCCTTAATCTGTTTGAGCACGTCAAGCCCTTTCATGTCAGGAAGCCGGTAGTCGAGAGTTACAACATCTGGCGCCTGGTGTATATTCTCCAGGCAATCTTTGCCGGTTGAAAATAGTTGTATTTCGTAATCCGGATTCAGCGACAACGTATGAACCAACAAGCGGCCGTACCATTCATCGTCTTCAACTACAAATATTTTAAATGCTTTTTCCGACATTTTTTGATCGAGGTACTATAAATTCATCGAATTTTCTGCAAGGTACAAAGTTTTTCGGAAACCGTTTCTGAATTTATGACAAAGACACCAGGTGCAGTGTTGCTAAAGCAGCGATTCGTTATTTAACCGTTCTTTCAGAGTAATATTTATTTGCTTGATTTCAGTACTAATCTCATTAACAAGTAATTCAATTTCATTTTCCGACATACTCCCGATTTGTGTTTCGAGTTGTTTCAGGTTTTTATATAGTGTTTCGGCCTTCATGTGCTTGGCCGGGGCGGCAAGTTTGTGAGCTGTTTCTGCAACAAAAGGCAGGTTATTAGTCTGCATATTGCTTTGAAATTTCGAAAGAGCATCTTCGCTCGATTTTATGAAGATTTGGATCATTTCCTTAAAAAATGCCTCATCTCCGGCTGATATTCGTTCCAGTTCATTAAGGCTGAATTTCGCTGGAACGCTTGTTTGCACTTTCAGCGCTACCGTTTTTTCTGGAATTTGTTGTTTTATTATGCTTACTAAATCATCTTCTTTAAACGGTTTTTGTAAAAGCGCACTCATCCCGGCATTTTTAATTTTCTGTATTTCAGAAGATTTGGAAGATGCAGTGAGTGCAATTATTTTAGCCTCCGGGTTCGATTTCAGAATAAATGCAGCTGCTTCGTAGCCATCCATCACCGGCATTCGAATGTCCATCAGGATGAGGTCGTATTTATTTTGGCGGGCCAGGGCAACTGCTTCCTGTCCGTTTACAGCTTCAGTAAAAGATATTCCCCAGCTGGTTAAAATGTTCCTGATTAAGTATCGGTTAAATTCTTCGTCATCAACAACAAGGAAATGGAGTTTGCAAAACCATTGCGGTATTTCCAGTTGCGGATTTAGCGGTGATTTCAGGTTATTGGAATGCCCTGTCTTGTATGGAATATCAATAATGAAAGCAGTACCTTTTCCGAGCGTACTTTGTACATCGATCTTGCCGTTGTGTAGAAGTACTAGTTTTTTTACAATCGAAAGTCCTAGGCCAGCGCCACGTTGTTTTTGCTTAAGATCGGTCCCAAGTTGTACAAATTCTTCAAAAATCAGGGGAAGGTCTTCCTTGGATATTCCAACGCCCGAATCGCTAACTTCGATATGTAGATCGAATATTCCTTTATTTTCGTTGCCTGAAATGAATAGCGAAACTTGCCCGTAACTTGTAAATTTTATCGCATTAGTTATCAGGTTTATAAGTATTTGTTTTAACCGGATCGGGTCGCCAATCAATATAACATCTTCAGAAATTTGCTTTTTTATTAGTAAATCAACTCCTTTGTTTTGAGCTTGATCTTTGTGTAAAATATAAATTTCAGACAGTATTTCTACCGGAGAGAATTCTATCTGTTCAATTTTCATTTTCTGCGATTCAATTTTCGAAAAATCCAGTGTATCATTAACTAAAGCGATTAAATGTTCCGCAGAACGATGAACTACCTGCAAATCATTAACTTCCCTTTTGTCTTCAGTTTTTCGAAGCATCTGACCGGTAAGTCCATAAATAGCATTTATAGGAGTGCGCATTTCGTGACTGACTGTTGCAACAAACATTTCTTTGGCTTTTGCCAGATTTTCGGCTTCGGTTTTTGCTTTTTTTAAAGCTCGTTGGTAAGCTCTGTTTTTCTGTAGATTTCTGAAGATCAGGATCAGGGTAAGAATTAAAAGAATTACGGCAGCAGTCGTAAAAAATTTCATTCTTCCGTAGGTTTGTGCCGCCAGCGAATCGGCTTCCTGAGTCTTCATTTCCAGGTGTTTCTGTTCAATAATTTCCAATGCCAGGATATTCCGGTTAAGCATTTTCGTAATCCTGATGTTTTGTTTAAACAGGTCGGTTTCCCTGGATTGCAAGTTTTTGGCCTCGGTGTTTATTTGTTCCTCAATTCCGGCGATCTCCTTTTTAATGATTTCCTTATCTTTTTTCTTGTCGATAATAATCGGGCGTTTGGTGGTAGTATCGCGTTTCCCGAACAGTCGTTTAAAGAAGCTTTTCTTGGGTTCAGGTTTAAACCGAATGGTATCGGGTTGAATGTAAACCGTGTCGATTTTTGAATAAAGTTCGGTAAAACTCTTGTGGGTATCTGTTTTTGTTCGGTGAAGCGACCTGATTTGGTCCCAAACAATCAGTTTCCGTTTGGTCAGTTTCGAAATCGAATCAATATGCGTTATTTCTTCAGAACCTGGAATTGCCAACTCTGAGAGTAGCTTAAGTTTTTTTTGAATCGAATCGCCAAGCAATCGATAAGAGCGTAAGAAAGAGCCATTTCCAGTCAGGCTATAAAGCCGTATCGAATTTTCGACCTGATTTAAGTCTGTAGTAATATCCTTGATTATCAGTAGTTTCAAATCAGGCCGGGCTTCTTTGTGAATGGTATCAACAATTTGCGACAGGCTTTTATAGGCCATATCTCCAGATACGATAACCACTGTTCCTATGCAGATTGAAAGGATGATAACCTGTATTTCGGTTCTGAAAAATCTCACGGCAAGACTGTTATTCAAATTCGAGACAAGATTACTAAGATATCTAAAAACAACGACAATTAAGTGATATAAAAATTGAATGTCCCATAGAATATCAATTGGCTAGTTGGTATTTTGCTCCAAGATTTTTGTCTTAGCTTAAAAAGATAATCAAAAAAAGCCAAGACTTAGCCCGCTTAGCAGGGAAAATTGCGCTAAGCGACTAAATCTTTTAAACTTGCCTTTGGTTCAAACGGAAATCTTTTTTAATGCCGTCTTCACTTGTTTGTCGGTTCAGGATACTTTCGCTTCACTCACCTTTGGGCACTGAAACGAATATTCAAAAACAAAAAAGGCCGCCCTTGTAGACAGCCTTTTATGTAAGATATTGCTTTTACTTAAATGTTATGAATGTTTCGTCTTCGTTCCAGCGCGTTCTCCTATAACCTTCAACCAAATAAGTAATGCCTGGAGATTTGGTTGATGATAATTTGAACGAAATTCTATCACTGCTTACCCCAGAAGGCATAGCTACCGAACTTAAAGTGACTTTTCCCTCCGTAATAGTTACAGTTCCAAGCACTGCATTCGTAGTGACATGTAAGTTATTACTGCTAGTAGCTGAAAATGAGAGTGATGGAACATCACAGGAAATTTTGGCTTTCAATGTACCCAAACTGCTTGGTAAAGAAGACGTTGTTCTAATCCACATCTGGGTGGAAGAATTATCTTCAGTGTTATATGTACCAAAAGTGTACATTGAGGAAGATATTAAAGCGTTCGTAGTCAGATTTGTTATTCTGACTCTCCATTCTCCAGATAGCGGATAAATGGGAGAATATTCCACTTCCGGGTCAGAGTATGTTTCGCAACTTATAAATGAAGCAGCAAAAACACAAAATAAAATTAATGATCTTAATATTGATTTCATGTGTCTAAATTTTACAGATTGTTTATTCATATCTTACTTGTGCCACCACATTTTTTGGTAAATAGGTACAATTGTTGGGGCATTAGGATTGTAATCCGAAGAAGTTTTCGGGAACAAGAAGCGGTGGGGGAACTGTCCGGTAAGAAGTACGGATCCTAGAGATGGAGCCAAAGTACCAATCACATAATTTGGATTTTGATTTCCAAGACTAGTTAAATCCGATACTGTTTGAGTTCCTAACGCTGGAATCCCGGTTCTACAAATATCAAAGAAAGCATTCCATGAATCGGTTCGTGCCGATGAAGCCCATTTCTGCATTAAGATACTATTCAACATAGTAGCAGTAGATGTGGCATTAAATTCATAAGCTCCGCCTGTTGCTACGAATGAACTTCCATCAAAACTCCAACGAGAGAATGCCGCTTTTACAGCAGTGTCATAGGCTGTTTTTGCATTTGCAGTATTCCCTATTCTTGCCCACGCTTCGGCCTGTAGGAAGTAGCTCTCAACTGCCGACATGAGATAGACTGGATCGGTTGCAGCCAAAACGGCTCTCGAATGAACTGTAGTTGGGAAATTCGCAGTAACATTAAATGGGTCTTTCCCATAAGTTCCCTGATCCATTCCTCTGTAATTGGGAGCTAAATTAGCTGGAACATTAACAATTGCGCCATTAACAAACATTTGTGTTGTAGGTTCAGCAAAGGCAGCAACACGTGGATCTTTATTTGCTTTCAGATAAGTAATTAAGGTTGCACTTGCACGAATATTTGTTGTTGTATTCAGTTTTCTCCGGTCATTTTCAAACAAAGGATTTGATTTATTTTCCTGATCTGTAAAGTTGGTCAATTTAGCATCAGTAGTTAACAAATCGCCTTCAGTCAGCAATGCCTGAATGGCAGTCTGATTTGCTGTAAAATCTCTCATGAGAACTTTTAGTTTGAGCGTTTTTGCAAACTGAACCCATTTGGTGATATTACCTGCGAAAACCATATCTTTTGATCCCATGCTAACTAAAGAAGAGGCATCGCCTTTTTTCGCAATTGCTTCATCCAACATAGCAATGATTCCTGCATCCACGGTTTTGCTTTCATCGTATGCCGGACTTATATTGTCACTCCCTTTAAGGGCATCTTTAAATGGAACTTTTTCAAACAGACTTACAAGCATATTGAAGTCAAAGGCGGTCATTACTTTTGCGGCCAGCCAGTAATTCCATGTTCCGTCAGTTTCAGACTGAGAAATAACCAGTTTGAGGTCAGGTAAAGCTCCAGTGTAGATGGAAGACCAATAACGCGAAAAGTAAGTGTTACTATTGGCCAGATTGTATTGGTCTATTGTGGTGTACTGTTGCGATGTATTATTCTGAGCATAGTGTTGTGCCCAATATGCTCCTACCAGTTGAATGTCGCCACCTAAAATTGCAGCCGACCAAGTTGTACCGGACGAGAACAAAAGCGGCGTGCTTGCTGAGTCAGGATAGTTTGGATCACTGTTTATATCCAGATAGCTTGTGCATGCTGAAAGTACAGTAGCCAGTAAAAATAGCCCTAGGCAGTAATTTATTATTTTTTTCATATTAATCTTTTTTATATTATAGAAAGGTTGATCGTAATGATTACCATTCTTTTCCTGTTTAGAAATTAAGCTTTAATGATGCACCAACATTGCGAACTGTAGGAGCTGACGAGAATTCACCAAAGTTCGATGTTACGTCGTTGCCGTAGTTCGACTGGTCTGGATCAACAAAATTGTTTTTGGCAGGAGTCCACATTAAAAGGTTTCGGCCAATTAAACTGATTTGAGCATCCTTAATGAAGGTTTTGGAAAGCCAGCTTTTAGGCACATTATAATTAAATGTAACCTCTCTCAGTTTCACGTAAGTTTTCGGAAGCACACAATTATATTCCATACCCTTGTTGTTTGAAGAGTAGTTATAATAATTGAGGATACCGCTTGTTGTCATAAGAGGAATGTCATTTTCAGCATACACGCCTGATGTTACCTCTTTTACAGAATTTGGTACCAAGAATGGTTGTCTGTTATTGAACATTGTATTTGTACCATTCCCGTTCCAGTCAAGCATACGGGCTGTATTGCTATAGAAATATCCACCTTGACGATAATCGACTACAACTCCCAATGAAAATCCTTTATACTTCCAGGTCGAGGTAAATCCCATTGTAAAGTCAGGCGTAGAAGAACCAATTGTATTAAACTCTGTTGATGATATTTGAGGAATGCCACTGGAGTTTACGATTACTTTCCCAAAATATGGAGATGCTTTGTCCGTTACAGTAAGCATTTTTGGTACCTGGAACTGCCCGAAAGCCTGACCCTTCAGCATAACGTAATAAACATCATATGCAGAAGTCCAGATATAACGTTCTACATTATCCCAGAGTTCCTTTATTTCACTCCAGTTTTTAGCAAAAGTAACTCCTACTTCCCATTCAAAATCATGGCTTTTTAATGGAATACCGTAAAGTCGTGCTTCAATACCACGGTTATTAATCTTACCAACATTTCTAACTTTTTTTGTGAATCCTGATTCAGGAGCAACGTCTGCCGAGATAATTTGGTCTTTAGTGTTTTTATCATACCAAGCCAAGTCAAGTCCAAGTCTATTGCGAAGCATCTTTAAATCCATGCCGAATTCTAATTCAGTAGAAATTTCAGGTTTCAATCCCTGGTTGTAAATTGTATTAGACAGTGAGAGACCTGAAACTCCATTCAATGGTGTGTACAAGTTCCCAAAGCCAAGCGTAATTTGGGTAGGGACATATTTGCCATTGGTTAAATAAACATCCGCATCATTCCCGGTTTGTCCAAGACCAGCGCGAAGTTTCAAATAACTAATCGGACTGTTTTGAAGCGATTTAATGGCATCTGTCAGGATTACAGAAGCATTTACCCCTCCATAGAAGAAACTATTTTTCCCTTTCGGAAGCGTTGATGACCAGTCATTTCGTGCAGAAACGCCAACGAAAGCCCAGTCTTTGTATGAAATATCACCCTGTGCAAATGCACCGATCAGTCGACGTCGATTTCTTGATGATGTAGTTGTTGGTAATGCAGTTCCGTTTGAAAGATTATACCAACCAGGAACATCTAACGATCCCTGAATGGCATCAATGTAATAAGTACCACGTTGGTTAAGGTTCCATCCAGCAGTACCAGTTACTCTAAAATCTTTCGAAAGATCGTAATTTGCATTAAGCATAAACGTAGCGTCCAATTGATTTTGGTTGACGTTGTATTCTTCATAGTTTCCAGGAACAGAAGATCTGCCATTTAACAATACCCACGAAGTTGCAGATGGTATATACTGAGCAGCCCATGCCCTTTGTCTTGAGTTGGTGAAGTCTCCACCAAAGCGGCCGGTAGCCTTCAGCCATGAGGTAAGATCGTATCCTAATTCAATACTACCATAAACACGGTCATCCTGATAAACACTTTGGTTATTCGCTATGATCCAGTACGGATTTGATGCATAAGCCGTATAAAAGTTATCCGTGTTATTGTAAGGATCACTATAATTTTTCATAGATGAATAAGGAACATCAACCGGAGTTTGGATAAGATCCTGGAATGTTGTAGCACCTGTTGCACCACCTTGCCCGCCTCTGACATTGCGGATGTCCTTTCTTACATAATTAATATCTGTTTTTGCATGAAACTTCTTGAAATTTGCATCTCCACGAACTGAGAATGTATTTCTGTTGTATTTATCAACATTTGAAGGAAGAATCCCATTTGAGCTTACATTGTTGTAAGTCATAATAAATGAAGTTGTTTGATTACCCGCAGAAACGCTGATATTATTATTTAACTCGAGGCCATTTTCATAAAAGTCACGAAGGTTATTTTTTACGTATGCGAAGGGTTTAGTCCGTTGTACTCCTCCCAAATTAACTGGAGTATAAATGCCCTGAGAATTTATGGGAGCTCCCCATGTGCGGTTCAATCCATCCAATTCAGGCCCCCACGATCCGTTTTCCTGAAGTCCGGGTTCGTTTGTTCCTGCCTGGTTGAGCAGAGGCCATCCTTGTCCAAACTTGTTTTGATACTGAGGAACACGAAGTACATTTGAAACAGTTGCAGTACCAGTGTAGGAAACCTGCAATTTTGAATCGGTAGCACCGCGTTTGGTAGTGATCAAAATAACCCCGTTAGCAGCGCGTGAACCGTAAAGAGCAGTTGCAGATGCACCTTTTAACACGGTTACTGATGCCACGTCATCAGGGTTAATGTCTCCGGCTTGGTTCCCAAAGTCAACTGCTTGATTTTGAGTTGCACTTCCCATAAAGTTGTTCAAAATTGGAACTCCATCAATAATATATAAAGGTTGGTTATTATTGAAAGATGTAAAGCCACGGATAATTACTTTTTCTGAAGTACCGGTACCCCCGGAGTTTGAAATATTCAAACCGGCAACTTTACCAGTCAACCCATTGGTTACTGATAGAGGAGTCGCTCTGGTTAATTCTTCCGATTTTACGGTAGAAGCCGCATAGCCCAAACTTTTTTCCGAACGTTTGATACCCATTGCTGTGACAACTACCTCATCTACCGCAACATTCTCAGACGCTAGTTTTACATAGAGATTGGTCTGATTTCCAATTACAACTTCCTGAGTCTTCATTCCAACAAAGCTGAATGTCAGTGTTTTAGCTTCATTGGGAACTTTTAGTCTGAACTTACCATCTAGATCGGTAATGGTACCCAGCGAAGTGCCTTTTACCGAAACGGATACTCCCGGAATAGCATCTCCGTCATCTGACGAAACGACTATGCCCGAGATTTCCTTGGTTTGCGCCATTAAGATCTGCAAACCAATTGCAAAAAATGCAAGCAATAACGCGATTTTTTTCATAGAGAATTATTTTAAATTAAACAGCATCAAAAAAAGATCGGATGATTATTTTAATAGAGGAGATCTTAATTTACACCCCCAAGTAAACCAGAAAAACGACTATCCCCTTATCCCTATAACATCCGATGCTAATGTAAAAAAATGTTAAAAAATAAACAAGAGTTCCTATACATACTCTTCTCGATTCTATAATTTTTCTCAGCCTGACAAGACAGTTTATACAAAAAAGAAGGTGTCTCAAACTTTTAAGACACCTTTTGTATTTGTAACTATTTCCAAAGACTGAATTTATTCTCAGATAAACTCAATCTTTGGAAGTTTCTTTCTCAAGCAATAAATATATCAATACTTATCCCAGAAAAGTTTAGTTGTTAATAAATCTCCACCCATCGCTGTCGCGGCAGCAGCATAATTGGCAGCATTTAGGGTCTGTTCATTCACTGGATAAGTAAAACGAGTAGGAATCTTAGTGACTCCAGTAGGTGGGTTTGGTGGCATTATTAAGGTCGTAGGATAGTCTAGTCTTCGATAGAATGTATATCCTTCCAAACCTCTCGTATACATCGAAACCCATGCTTGAGTTCCAATAGCTTCTTTCCAGTTACTATAGGATGAGAAAGAATGAGCAGTGAGGAAAGTATTTGCTTCAGCAATTGTTCCGCCCCACTCTATAATTGAAGCCGTAACACCGTTCTTAAAGTATTCTTCTGCTGAAGAACCAACATTCCAACCTCTTGCAGCAGCCTCTGCCAAATAGAATTGAATCTCGTCATAGGTGAGTAAAATTCCATGAAAATCAGGAGCGGCTATGGCTTCATTATAATGAACTTTATTACCATAAGATCCTCCTGATGCACCGTAGGCGGTCAACACTCCCGATAAATTCTCAAAATAGTTATCAAGTCTTGGGTCGGCTTGAGCTGTCATTAAATCAACCATTCCTTTTACCATAACAAAGTCGTGCCTGCCACTCTCAACCAAGTCTGTATAAAGTGGGTTTACATATGGTAATGATTCTTGGTATGGAAAATATGCACCTTCTTTTAATGCTTTGAATGTATTAGAAAATGCAGCTTCAACGGTTGATTTTCCTAATGCAGACAAGGGACCATCAGCAATACCAATGCCTAATTTTAATAATAATGAATTACCAAATTTTATCCAGGAAGCAACATCGCCACTATAGATTAAATCAGCTGTACCGAAGCTACCTGCAGAATCATCAAGAGTTGAAACTGCCAATTTTGCTTTTGCAATCAAATCCTTATAAATAGTTTGAGCATCATCATAAACTGGAGTATAGTTGGCCGAATTAAGAGCTTCAGAGTACGGGACATTACCAAAAACATCGACTAACTGCTGATAAACATATGCGTTCATTAAGTCGATAATTGCGAGTCTGTTTGCCTGATTGGCTTTCTTTGAAGCTAAGTTAGGTTCAACAATTACTTCTGCATTAATGATTTCTTTTGAATCTTTTAAATTTTTCAAAATTGAATAATATGTTTTGAACATCCGGTCAGGGATTCGTCTATTGATCAAGTTGTAGTTAGCCTCATCTCGATATGATCTTTCTGTCCAATATTGTGCCATCAATTTAAAGATGTTGTCATTAACATTCGTACTCGAAATTTGATCAGCCAAGGCAATCTCTGCATTTGTGAACAATACTGCACCGGTAACTTCAAGTGGGTGTTTTTTGTCAGTATTTAAATCCTCGAAATTGCTTGTACAAGCAGATATAATTCCAAGGAGAAATATAATTGATAATAATTTTCTCATTGTACTAAGTATTAAAAGTTAACATTTAAAGTGAACCCAAAATTCCTGGTCGATGGCATTACACCACTTTGCCATCCCTGGACATTACCTGCTCCCTGAGTAGTTTCTGGGTCGGCGTAAGGAAGGTTTTTATGGATAATCCATAAATTGGAACCAACAATTCCCAATGACATACCATTAATATAAGTGTTCTTAAAGATCGAGTTTGGTAGTGTATAGGTCAAAGAAAGTTCTCTTAGTTTAATATAGCTTGCATCATAAATAAACATAGCATTGGGTGCATAAGACGAGCCTATTGGAGTATAATAAGTTCCCATTTGATCAGATCGTACTGTATTTTTCGTTCCATCAGGTAATACACCTTGTAAGATTAAGCCCCCATCGGATTTAGGATCTCCGGTTACATAATTTCTAATTGGATTACCTAGGTCGTTCAATCCCGCAGATTCAGCATACAGTCCGGTACTTGATCCATACCACATATCAAGAGAAAAAAGATCTCCCCCGTGTTTCCAGTCTATTAAGAAGCTTAAGTTAAAGTTCTTATAGGTGAAATTATTCCTGAAACCAGCAGTCCAATCAGGATTCACATTTCCAATAATTTGATCTGAGGTTGGCGAAGTATGGTAAATACCATCTTCAATAATTCTATTTTCAGGTGTTTTTACGTCGTTGTAGTAAACATAGTCGGTTCCTTGAATTGTACCCAGCGCTTCGCCAACTCTGGCATTGATGGTTACTCCACCTTGTAAACTAGCAAGTTGCAGGTTTTTAACACCTTCTGCAAGCGAAATAACTTTACTTTTATTTTTTGCCCAGTTCAGATCAACATCCCATCTAAAATTCTTGTTTTTAACTGGAGTTAAATTCAGCATAAGCTCAATACCTTTATTACTAACTTCACCTGAATTAACATATTTGAAACTAGATCCCGTTGCATACGAAATGGCAACAGGCATAATTTGATCAACAGTTCTGTTGTCATAGTATGCAACATCTAATCCAATTCTATTTTCAAGAAAATTTAAAGTAATGCCAGTTTCAAAGCTTTTCGTTCTTTCTGATTTTAAATCTGGGTTATTAACAGTTGAACTACTATAGGCAACACCATTGCCTTTGAAAGGAAAAGCCTGGTAGTACACATTATACAGACTTGCGAATGGCGCATCGTTACCAACCTCAGCATAATTTAGTCTAAATTTGCCTAAACTCAATATGTTAGGATTTATAAATCTGGTAAAAACAAAACTTGCAGATGCTGATGGATAGAAATAATTCTGATTATTAGTAGGTAAAGTAGAAGACTGATCCATGCGTAAAGAGCCTTCAAGGAACAGCATATTTGCAATGCCTAAAGAAGCATTTGCAAAATAACCATTCACCTGAACTTTGCCTTCATTTTCAACAGGTAAATCGAGTGGAGATTTTGTATTTGCCAATGAATATATGCCTGGAACAGCAAGACCTCCATTTGTAGATGCCAGAATACTTGAGAAGTTACGTTTCCTTATATTTGAACCAAGGAGTCCGGTTAGATTAATCTTATCAGAGAAGTCTTTTTTGAAGGTTGCCATTAAATCAAAGTTTACTTCAGAGAAATCTCCTCGTTTAACTGAGTATCCTGACGAAGCTTCTCCTAATCCAATTGTTTCAGTAATTGAACCCACAGCTCTTCTTTCTTCCTGAATGTATGAATAGTAATCAATAGCTGCTCTTGCGGTAATGGTCATAAAATCAGTAGCTTTCCAATCTACTTTTGTATAACCAATGAACCGATTTCTTCCATCGGTTTCGTAGTTTTTATATCTTTCCCAATAAGGGTTATCCCAATAAGCTGGAGCTAGATCACTTGGAGCATTCATATTCCAGGTGGCATTTGTTCCCAATTTTTCAAAAGCCGCCTTTTGATCCAAAATATCAACATTCGTTTGATACCACTGACGGAATGATGATAAAATATTACCACTATAACCTGTATTATTCCTGCCTTTTGTTTCAGTCTTGATATAGTTTGCGAATGATGTAACCTTAATTTTATCAGTTATATCGTAAGTGCCTGTAAAACTGAAATTATTTTTATCCAAAGTACTATTCGGCATAATACCATCTTGCGATAAGTTTTGGTAGGAGAATCTGTAGGTGCTATTTTCACCACCTCCGGCAACTTGAAGAGAATGTGAAACCGTGGTAGCAGTATTAAAGAAGTGGGATGGGTCGTGTTTTGCAGCAACCCAAGGAAGTGCTTTCCCATAAGTATCTAATCCTGGTATAAATGAATTCCATTGATAAACATTTAAGTTCGGATCAAAGCGTTCTCCCATTGAAGCATCTTCGTAAGTTGGTACAATATACTCAGATGTGCCATCTCCATTCCAATCATATGATTCCAATCCATTATGTTCGGATAAGTCACCACCATACCAATCTAAACCATACCCTGCACCGTATTCTTTTTGGTATTTTGGAAATGTACTTTTGTCAAGTACCCCAATGGTAATATTGCCTGAATAAGAAACCCCAAAAGCTTTACTTTTACTACCTTTTTTTGTTGTAATGAGAATAACTCCATTAGCAGCTCTCGACCCATAGAGGGCTGTTGCCGCAGCACCTTTCAATACAGAAACCGACTCTATGTCGTTTGGATTAATATCCGAAGCAGTATTGCCATAATCATAACCTTTAAGCCCGGCCTGCTGGTCTTTCGTATTTAAAATAGTATTATCAATTGGTACACCGTCAATGACAAAAAGAGCTTGATTATTGCCAGTTAAAGAGGAAGAGCCACGAACAACAACGTTGGTGGAACCGCCGAAATTTGTGTTGGCTTTAATCTGAAGTCCTGCAATTTTTCCAGACAGGGTTGATGTAAAATCGTTCCCTTTTGAAACATTGACTTCGTCTCCTTTAACTTCCTGAACTGAATATCCAAGAGATTTTTTTTCTCTTGAAACTCCTAAAGCTGTTACAACTACTTCATCAACAGCAATGTTCTCTGGGACCAACTTAACATTAAAAGTTGTTTGTGAGCTTACGGCTACTTCTTGGGTAGCCATTCCAACAAATGAGAAAACCAGTGTTTTGGCATCCTGAGGAACTTTTAACCTGAATACACCGTCCATGTCGGTAATTGTACCCAGAGTAGTTCCTTTAACTGAAACGGAAACCCCCGGAATTACTCCTCCATCCTCGGCAGAGGTAACCCTACCCGAGATTTCCTTGGTTTGGGCCATCAAAACCTGCAAACCAATTGCAAAAAATGCAAGCAATAACGCGATTTTTTTCATGTAAAGTAAATTTAAATTAAACAGCATCAATTTTAAAAACACATAAACGGACTATAGTTTTTGTAATACTTAGCTTTTGTTATTCTGATAAATTGACTCCCCCAAATCATTATCATCGACAGTATTACAAAGCAATATAATCCTGAAATAGAATTAAGAACAACATACCAGAATACGTTATTCTTAATGACAATTACAAATTTATAAAAATGAAGATAGAATGATTAACTTATATATATATAAATTGACATATTTTAACACTCTCAGTAAATACAATAGTCTTTCGAGAAATGCTGGCTAATTGTAACTATTTGTACAAATGACGTTTAGAGGCGTGTTATGTCGTTTGATTGGTGCTTTTTAGAATATTTCTAAATTGTAAAATTTTTATCAATTCTGTAATATTCTGTATGAAATAGGTCTTTTTTGCGTTTTTTAGTTGTAAAAAATGGGTGTTTGATCGATTTTTTAGTGTATTTATTTCATCTGGTACCTTATTTTGGTGGTTGTTTAAAAACATTACCTGATCCATGCCGAAATTTAAAGCGCCCAAAATATCCGTTTCCCAGGAGTCTCCGATCATTAAACTCCGGTTCTTTTTGGCATTCGACGATTTGATGGCGTATTCAAAGATTTCGCGGTGAGGTTTGGTGCTCTGAATTTCTTCCGAAATAAATACTCTTATGAAATATTTGCTCAATCCGCAGTTTGATAGTTTTTTGTATTGAACTTCTCTGAATCCGTTGGTAATAATGTACATCTGGTATTGTTGCAACCTCAATGCCTCCAAAGTTTCGATTGTATCAGGAACCAAATGATTTTGTACGGCCATGCGTTCAAGATATACTCTGTTTAAATCCTCCCAATTTTGATTGTTTATATTGAATAACTTAAATGATTCGTAAAATCTTTCAACGATGAGTTTTTGCTTGGTGGTGCGTTTGAAGTGGTAGTCGTCCCAAAGTTTTGAGTTGATGGATTCGTATGAGGAAAAAAAGGTTTCGAAATCAGGAAGTCGATTCAGTAAATTTGTGTGTTGTAGCATTTCGAACATTGCCAGCCGGGAGTTCGTCGTAAAGTCCCATAACGTATTATCAAGGTCAAAAAATAAATGGTCGTATGCTCTCATTCTTCGTCTTCGTTGTCATTCAGGTTATTGCCAGAAAATCCTTCAACAACAATCACAATCTCGCCTTTTACCGCTTTACTTTTAAAGTATTCGATCAATTCGGCAATTGTACCTCTTTTATTTTCTTCGAAGTATTTTGATAATTCCCTGGAAACAGAAGCTCTGCGGTTGGGTCCAAAAAATTCTGCAAATTGTTCAAGGCACTTCACCAGCCTGAACGGTGATTCATAAAATACCATTGTCCTGGGTTCGGTAATTAATTCCTTGATTTTCTTTTGGCGTCCTTTTTTTTGTGGAAGAAATCCTTCGAATGTAAACCGGTCGGTTGGAAAACCTGAATTGACCAAAGCGGGAATTAACGCCGTAGCTCCGGGTAAACATTCTACTTCAATGTCTTTTTCGATGCAGGTTCTTACTAAAAGAAATCCAGGATCACTTATTCCCGGGGTACCGGCATCCGAAATAAGTGCAACGTTTTTTCCGTCTTCAATGGTTCGGGCAATCATTTCAACTGTTTTATGTTCGTTGAACTTATGATGCGAAAACAGCTTGTTTTTTATTTCGAAATGTTCAAGCAATTTTGCAGAAGTACGGGTATCTTCAGCCAAAATTACGTCAACTTCTTTCAGTATGCGTATTGCTCTTATCGTCATGTCTTCGAGGTTGCCAATTGGAGTTGGTACCAAAAACAGCTTTCCCATTGTTTGCGTGTATTGATTGGGTTAAAAAAAGAAGCAATGGCAAACCGAATTTACCATTGCTTCCAGTATTGTTGTGCTTATTTTATTTTGTGAACCGACGTTTTAGTAAGTCAACAAACTTCATACTTGTTTCGGTTTTCTGTAAAGTAAGCTGCGATTTTAAGTATTCAACGGCTTGCTGAATGGTTTCCAGTTTATCCAGATGGTCAATTACCTTATTATATTTTTCGGTATTGTTTCCAAAAATCTCGCGCACAAACTGGTACCTGTCGTTTAGACCGATGGCTGCTTTCAGGCTGGATATCGGGCCACTGTTCAGTTTTGTTTCTTTGTTTTTTGTTTCGCCGATTGAATCGTTGAATGTTGAATTCTTATGAGATGTTTCATTTGATTCCATTTGTGGTGCAACAGGTTCTTCGGGTTTGGGAATTTCCCTGAAAACCGGACGTTCCGTAGTTTTCGGAGCAGATTGAGTCTGTAAAACGATAGGTTCTTCATCAGGTTCATCAAGAGTTATTTCTTTAAAACCTGGTTTCATGTCGGTTTTTAATTCTGTTTTCTTAACTGGTGGCTCCGGTGCGATTTTAATTTCAGTAGCTTGGTTGCTATCCTGTTCAAATTCAATAAGTTCTTCATCCTGCGATTCGTCGTCATCTTCTTCTTCATTCCAGTCGTCGTCATCGGCAAAATCGTCATCTTCATCTGTCAAATCATCCTGTAGATCAAGGTTTTCGTCGGTTTCATCAACTAGGGCATCGGTTTCGTCAAATTCGTCGGAAGAGAACGGTATGCTGTCAATTTTATCTTCCGGGCTGGCAATTTCGAGTTCCGGCTCGGCCATATTTACTTCCGATTCTTCAGTTATAATTATTTCTTCTTCGATATCCGTTTCCGAACTGGCTTGTTTTTCTGCCGAAAGAGTACGAAGCAATTCGATTTCGTTGCATAAAACTCGCGCTTTTCCTAGTGCAATTTCAAGAATTAACCCCGAATCGTTTTCGTTATCTGCAATCTCTCCTGTTATAACTTTCAATTCTTCCAGTTCTTTTTCTATGATCTGGATCAATTTACGTTTATCCATTTTTATTTCTGATTTTAATCGGTAATTCAAGCTGTTTTATTTCTTCAAACAATTATTTTTACTTTCGATTCAAATTCAGGTACATGTATTCAGTAAACACTGATTTATATATTGATACCGAATTTTAGGAAATGTAAAAGTACAAAATTTTAGCAAATCATATAATGTTTATTGAAAGAGGGATAGACAGGCATAAAAAACGGGGCTCAATCGAGGTTATTGCCGGATCAATGTTTTCAGGTAAAACTGAAGAACTTATCAGGCGATTGAAACGTGCTAAAATAGCGAAGCTGAATGTCGAAATTTTTAAACCGGCAATTGATATCCGCTATTCGGTTGGAGAAGTCGTTTCGCATGACGAAAACTCTATTTTGAGCACACCGGTCGAAAATTCGGGTAATATTATGCTTTTGGCGGGTAATGTTGATGTGGTGGGAATTGACGAAGCGCAGTTCTTTGATAATGGTTTGATTGAGGTTTGTGTAGCGCTGGCCGATATGGGAATCAGGGTTATAATTGCCGGGTTGGATATGGACTTTAAAGGAAAGCCTTTTGGCCCAATTCCTGGACTTATGGCCGTTGCTGATTATGTTACTAAGGTTCATGCAATTTGTATGCAATGTGGTGATGTTGCTCAATTCTCACACCGTTTATCGAATGCAGATAAATTGGTATTACTTGGCGAGAAAAACGAGTATGAACCACTGTGCCGCTCTTGTTTTATTAAATCAACTCATTGATGTCGAATTACTTAATGTCGAAAATATCAACTATTATTTGTGGCAAAGTAGTTGGTGAAAATAACGGTGATGGCCTGGTTTCTTTGATAAGTATTGATAGCCGGACTGTTTTTGACCCGGATTCAACTTTGTTTTTTGCCCTGAAAACGGATCGAAACGACGGACATAAATATGTCCCCGACTTAGTCAAGAAAGGAGTCCGGGCATTTGTGATCTCGGAATTTACCGATGAGTTGGCGATTTACCCTGATTGCTGGTTTATCAAAGTTGATAATACCCTTCAAGCCCTTCAGAAATTAGCTGCCTGGCACCGCTCGCAGTTTCAAATTCCGGTAATTGGAATAACTGGCAGCAACGGAAAAACCATTGTTAAAGAATGGTTGTTCGAATTACTTCAGGGGAAATCGGTTCTTCGCAGCCCGAAAAGTTATAATTCGCAGGTAGGAGTGCCTTTATCGGTTTGGAATTTGAAACAGGGGCACGAACTTGCCATTTTTGAAGCGGGTATTTCGAAACCGGATGAAATGATCAGCCTTGCCGAAATTATAAAGCCCACGATTGGAATCATTACGAATATTGGCGATGCTCACCAGGAGAACTTTCAAACAAAAGAGGATAAGCTGATTGAGAAACTTAAGCTTTTTGACTTGTGCAGAACGGTTATTTATTGTTATGACCAGGAATTGGTTCGCGAAGCAATTCACCGGATAATTCCGAAAGATAAAACGATTGCCTGGTCGTTTGAGGATAGGAACGCTGATTTCTACTTCCGAAAGGTGGAACTTGAATCCTTGACTGAGATAACAGCCGAATTTGGAGGAAAGCAGCTTTCAATTAGATTGCCATTCCAGGATTTTGCCAGTGTTGAAAATGCCGGGCATTGTCTGGCATTAACCTTATCGCAGGGGTGGGTAAGCGATTCGGTAATTCGTCGGTTTAGCCAGCTTCAACCCGTAGCTATGCGCCTTGAAATTAAAGAAGGTGTTAGCAATTGCCTGTTGATTAACGACTATTATAATTCCGATATAACGTCGTTGCAAATAGCCTTGGGTTTCCTGAATAATCATGCTGTTCAGCCATTTAAAGGGAAAACGGTGATTCTTTCGGATATTCAGCAAGCCGGATTCCCGGATGATCAATTATATACCGAAGTAGCCCGGTTGCTGAAGTTGAATAAAGTAACCCGGATAATTGGTATAGGCAAACGAATTCAGAAATTTGCTGAATTGTTTGATTATCAGGCACTATTTTTTGAATCGACCAACCAGTTTTTGGAGTCGTTTCCAACGATCGGATTTTCGCAGGAATGTATTTTGTTGAAAGGCGCGCGTAATTTTCATTTTGAACGAATTTCGGCTGTTTTGCAAAAGAAATACCATCAAACGGTGTTGGAGATCGATTTGAATGCAATGGTTGGTAACCTGAATTTTTTCCGTTCACTAATCAGGCCGGAAACGAAAATAATGATTATGGTTAAAGCATTTTCGTATGGAAGTGGTTTTGCTGAAATTGCCCGAATTCTTCAGTTTCACAAGGTCGATTACTTAGCTGTGGCGGTGGCCGATGAGGGAATTGAGTTACGGCAGTCGGGGATTGATGTCCCGATCATTGTGATGAATCCTGAAGCGCATAGTTTTGAGAGCATGATTGAGTTTAGGCTCGAACCTAATATTTACTCCGAAGCAGTTTTTGAATCGTTCCACCATGTTCTTCAGCAACATGCTGTTGTTGGTTATCCGGTTCATTTAAAGCTAGATACCGGAATGCATCGTTTGGGTTTTGATTCGGCGGAAAAGGTTGACCAAATTGCTTCGAAGCTTCTCAGCCAGGAAGAAATGGTTGTTCGCTCAGTCTTTTCGCACCTGGCCGGAGCCGACGAAGGCATTCACGACGATTTTACACTGAGCCAGATCGCATGTTTCGAACAGCTTTCGTCTGTTATTTTGGCGAAACTCCCGTATAAGATTTTCAGGCATATCCTGAATTCAGCTGGAATTGAACGTTTCCCTGAATACCAGTTCGAAATGGTTCGCTTAGGAATCGGTTTATATGGGATTAGTGCAGTTGAAAATAGACAAGTGAAAAGTATAAGTCGTTTAAAAACAAGTATTTCTCAAATTCGAAAAATAAAGGCAGGGCAAACCGTCGGTTATGGGCGTAAAGGGAAAGTAACAGGCGATGCCGAAATTGCTGTTCTTCCTATTGGGTATGCCGATGGCTACGACCGACGTTTGAGCAATGGCGTGGGAAAGGTGTATGTGAATGGTAAAATTGCGCCTGTTATTGGTAACATTTGCATGGATATGTGCATGATTGATGTTTCCGGGATCGACGCTAATGTTGGCGATGAAGTTGAGTTGATGGGCGAACACATCCCGGTTAACGACATTGCTAAAAATATTGGAACGATTCCTTACGAGATACTTACCGGGATTTCACAGCGGGTAAAGCGCATTTATCTTCAGGAATAAGAAAGTCCTCCTGAAATTGTTGCGAGTCACGCGGATTTTATACCCGAAACCAGTAACGTGAAACTTTTTTATCCGAGCTTGCTGATTTTTTCGAGTTTATGAATGTCCAGGATTCGAATTTTTCGACCGTCAATGGCAATTATTTTTTCGCCTGCAAAAGTGGATAGTGTTCGAATGGCATTCGATGTGGTCATATTCGAGAGGTTTGCAATATCTTCGCGTGACAGGTAAACTTTTAGTGTGGCGCCGTCATTTTCCCAGCCATACTTTTCTTTCAGGAGGAGCAGCGATTCGGCCAGGCGTCCGCGGATATGCTTTTGAGTTAAAGTAACGGTTCGCATGTTCGAGAAACCTAATTCGCGGGCCACTTTCTGTAAAAGCTTAAGCGAAAAGTCGGGATTTTTTAATAGCTTATTAAAAAAGTAATCAGTAGGAATTACACCAATTGTTGATTCTTCGAGAGTTACAGCAGATCCAATATGTAGTTCGTCGGCCAGTAAAGCCCGGTAGCCAATTAATCCAAGAGGTTTTGCCATGCGGATAATTTGTTCCCGACCACCAACTCCTTCTTTATAAATTATGATTTTTCCTTCAATGAGAACCAAAAAAGCTCCGGGTTTTTCCTCTTCCCTGAAAATGAATTCGTTTTTCTTAAAATGCGATAATGTAATGTGCTTTTGCAAATCTTCTTTTTCTTCAAGCGACAATGTACTGAAAACAGATTTCGGATTTTCAAAAACTTCCTTCATCCCCAATTCCTGACTCAACATAGAAATAAAATTTACATGTTTTGCAGCATCAAAGTTAAATAAATTTGTCAAACAAGAAAATTTAGCCTCTTTATTTTGCCTTTCGGAAAAAGCACATAATAATGTGATGGCTAATCTTTTGTCAGGAATAACGTGCTACTAAAGGCATTCGTCGCCCAAAACCAAATGCTTTTGAACTTACCCTGAGAATGGGAGGAGCCTGAAAGCGTTTATATTCATTGGCATTGACCATTTTTACAGTGCGTAAAACGGTAGCTTCATCAAATCCCTTAGCAACAATCTCGGCCGGAGAGTGATTCAACTCAATGTAATCGAATAGAATTTGGTCGAGGATACTATAATCAGGCAACGAATCCGTGTCTTTCTGATCGGGACGAAGCTCGGCTGATGGTGGCTTTTGAATAGTGTTGATCGGAATAATCTCGTGCTCGCGATTGATCCAATTGGCCATTTTAAATATGTCGGTTTTATATACGTCGCCCAGCACCGAGAGGCCGCCGTTCATATCTCCGTACAAGGTGCCGTAGCCCACTGCACATTCGCTTTTGTTGGTTGTATTGAGCAAAATATGCCCAAATTTATTTGAAATAGCCATAAGCAAAATTCCGCGTGTACGGGCCTGGATATTTTCTTCGGTGATGTCGCTTTTCAGGTTTGCAAATACTTCTGAAAGGCTTTTGCCAAAACTGTCAACCATTGGCTGAATAGGAATAATTTCGTATTGAATATCCAGGTTCTGAGCCAGTTGAACGGCATCGGTAATGCTGTGATCTGACGAATATTGCGAAGGCATCAGCAATACTCTTACATTCTCTTTCCCCAGTGCTGTTGCGGCAAGCACCAAAACCAATGCCGAATCAATTCCGCCGGATAAGCCCAGTGTAGCTTTTTTGAAGCCCATTTTCCCGAAATAATCGCGAATACCGAGAACTAACGCATGGTAAATCTTTTCGATATAATCGGTATTGGGCTGAAGGTTTTGAATTGATGATTCAGTATCAATTATCCTGAAATCCTCTTCAAAATACTTTAACTCTTCAACAATCTGTCCATTACCGTTCAGGAATACCGATCCGCCATCAAAAACAAGCTCGGTGTGAGCGCCAACCTGGTTGGCATAAATAATTGGTAAATTGTACTTTATTGCGTTTTTTACCAGTATATTTTTCCTGAAATTCTCTTGGTTGTACGAAAATGGCGAAGCCGAAAGGTTAATCACCAAATCGGGTTCTAAAGCCGAAAGTTCCTTGAGCGGGGAAAGTTGGTAGAGCTTCTCGCGGCCAAATTCGTTTTGGGTTTCCTGTTCATCCCACAAATCTTCACAAATTGTGATCGCCAGTTTTTTGCCTTTAAAATCGAAAACCGAGAATGTTTTGTTGGGTTCGAAATGCCGGTATTCGTCAAAAATATCGTAAGTGGGTAACAGCGATTTGTTTACGACATGCTGAATGGCGCCATCGTACATGAAGAATGCCGAATTAAACAGCTTTTTACCGCGAGGTTCGGGGTTAACGCGCGGTCCGCCAACAACTGCGGCAATGTCGTTACAATGCAATGCGATTTGATTGAGCGCTATTTCGGCTTGTTCGATAAACTCTTTCCGTTCGAGCAAGTCGTGCGGGTAATATCCGGTTACCGAAAGCTCTGTAAAAACAACCAAATCAGCTCCGTTCTCCTTTGCTTTGCTAATGTGATCGATTATTTTCGATGTATTCAGTGAAAAATTTCCAATGTGGTAATTTAATTGTGCTATTGCAATCTTCATAATGATCTGTGCTTAAAAAATCAGGCCAACTTTTAACTTTAGCGAATTAATGACTGTCTTATCTTTGAACGAGTTGTCGGTAGTTACATCAAGTAAGCCATTCTGGAAAACTAATCCCATTGATATAGCATTGGTTTTCCCCAGGTCGTAATCGAATCCAATCCCAACATTCATCGCCAGGTTAAACAAATTCATTTCATCGGCAAGCGAAACTTTATGCATCACGCCATCGTTGCTGGTTCCTTTCGATCCGATATTTACCATTCCTGAAAAACCAAGCAAGCCCCAGTAATATGTGCGGTTAAACTCATCGGTTTTTAGTTTGATCGAAACCGGTATTTCGATGTACCGAAGCTGATACTTTATTTTGGGCGAGCCCGATAAACTAACTCCCGCAAAATCAAAATCGGAGGTTGAATGGTAATTAAGCTCTCCTCCAACGTTGGTAACCTGGATACCGGTTGCCAGGGCATAACGTTCGTCTTCCGAAAAATAATAGTCGGCATTTAATCCGAAATCGTATCCCAGGTGAGGTTTGCCATTTTCTACCGTAGAGTTGCTGGTTCGTAGCCAGTTTACTGAAGGGTTGGCAACAAACGACAATTTGAAATGCTGTTGCCCAAACGTAGAAACAGATAATAGGGCTATGAAGAAAGATAGTGCAATTTGTTTCATTTTCCTTATTATTTTGTGGTGTAAAATTAATATATTCAACTATTCACTGGTGAAAACCCGTCATTGCAGTGTAATGAAATAACGTAAGAATCACTTAGTTTTGCGTGCATAAAATTCGAATTTTATATTCAAAGCAACAATAAAAAAATAAGTTATACGTAAATAGCTTAAAATTAAATTGAAATGAGAACGATTGTATTCATTTTTTTGTTCGTATTTGTTTTTGCTTCATGCTCGACAAACCATTTGAAAGTTGATGTTTCGAATGTTGAGGTTAAGCTCAGTATTAAGCACCTGGATGCCGATTTATTAAACCTTAAAACTGACGAAATACAGGTAGCTGTTTCTGAATTAAAGAAAGTGTATGGCGATTTCTTTGATATTTTCACCTATCAAATGATTCGGATTGGAGGAGTAGAAAAGCCCGGGTTTGTGCAGGAATTAAATTCGTTTATTACCGATACGATAATCAGGCAGGCACAGAAAGATGTAGCACATGACATTGATACTGTTAGGTTTAGAAAAGACCTGGGAATGGCTTTTAAACACTTTAAATATTATTTCCCTGAGAAAAGAATCCCGGATATTTATACTTGTATTTCCGGTTTTAACCAGTCGATTGTAATAGCCGATCATTTAATTGGCGTAAGTCTTGAAAAATATCTCGGTGCAGGCTGCCCTTTTTACGAAAAACTAGGCTTACCAGCTTATAAACGTAGAAATATGCATCCTCAAAAGATAGTTCCTGATATGATGCAAGCCTGGGCCGATGCCGAATGGCCTAAATCAGATCAGGAAAATACCCTGTTTAGTTACATGATCCAACAAGGAAAAGTGCTGTATTTTTTGGACGCGATGTTTCCGGAGATGAATGACTCGCTAAAAGTTGGATACACTAAAAATCAGCTGGAGTTTTGTGCAAAAAATGAGGCAAAAATGTGGACATTCCTAGCGGAACACAAAATTTTGTTTACTACTGACCGGATGAGCATTAAACGGTTTATTGATGATGCACCTTATACTGGTTCGTTTACAGAAATGTCGCCCGGGCGAACAGGTGCATGGCTGGGCTGGCAAATTGTGCGGGCGTATATGAAAGCTCATCCTGAAAAGAAGTTGCCTGAATTAATGAACAACCAGAATTTTCAGGAGATTTTGAACCAATCGGGATACCAGCCCTAATCGAGATTTAGTAGCAAACCAGGTTCTTCAGAATTCAACCTTATTTGCATACATTATTCAGCCGGTTTATTTGGTTTTGATGTCCAAATCGAGCGAGTTGGTGATTTTGCCGATGTCGTCGGGGTCAATCACACCGCGAATACTGATGAGCGTATTATCGTCGCCCCCAATAACCAGGAGTAATTCAGATAGTTTACCAGCGCCACCCGAGCGTCCGTAAAACCGTACAACTTCATTTTTATCGGTAATTTCCATCAGCGCTTCGTACTTGTTGTTTTTGAAAAAGCCGTCGGCTTCCAGTTCTTTGTAGAAGTTCAGGCCCTTATTCAAATCCTTGTCTTCGACCGAAAGGATGCGTATTCCGCTCAGTTTTTCGAGCATAGCGGTTTCCTTGCTTTTCGAGTCATCAAATTTGCTGGCAAAGCTCAGCAGTTTTCCGCTGATATTCACGGTAGTAAAACCGTCTTTATTGGCATATTTATTAAAAAGTTTGTCAATAGGACTGGTATCCTGTGCAATTGTCCATAACGGGATCAATAAAATCAGTGTGGTTAATAAGCGTTTCATAAGGCTATTCTTTTTTTAGTTTTTTATTCAAATTAGTCACTTCATCCATCTGTTTAAATCCCTTGTTAACCTTCGAAATACCCGATTTTAAGGGACTAACAGCATTGTCAATTTTTGTCATCGGCTTAAGCTGGGCCAACCCTTTGTTGTATTTGCCCGAAACAAATTGCAGGGTTTTTACAGCTTCAGAGTAAGCCTGTTGAGGGTCGGAAAACGTGTCTTTGTAGTCGTTCCGGCTGCCGTAGAAGTTAACAGCCAGCAGAGCTACAATCACAGCGGCGGCAATGCCTGTAACAACCTGCCACATCCAGCGATAGCGCAGTTTTTCCTTATGCTCCGATTCCAGGATGTGGTTCATCAAATCGTCGCTCAGGTCATTGTTCTCGTTAGCCGAAAGTTCCTTTAGTCCTGAAAACATAGGAACATACATTTTCAGGCTTTCATCCACATCGTCCGACGAAAAATAAGTGATCAGTTCATTTTCTTCGTCGATGGTGGTTTCGGCGTCAAAGTACTTTTGAAGCAGAATATGTATTTTCTGTAATTCCATAGTTTTGAATTTTTAAAATTTCATCCCGAACTTTTTTTCGGGCGCGCGACAAATTTACCCTGATTGCATTTACATTCAACTGGGTAGCTTCGGCAATTTCTTCATATTCCAATTGCTCGATGTCGCGCAGATGAATGATGGTTCGCTGTAAATCAGGCAGCTCAGTAATGATACGCTTCACCAAATCGACCGAGTTCGATATGTCGAGATGGTCAATATTGGTGCTTTCTTCTTCGGGCAGTCTGGCCTTGGTCAGTAAATCAATCGACACGGTTCGCCGCGCCCGAATTGTATCCAGACACCGGTTTCGTGTCATCCGAAAAGCAAAAGCTTCCAGGTTATCAATATTGCCTAATTCTTCGCGTTTTTGCCAAAGTTTCAGAAACACATCCTGAAGTACATCTTTCGCTTCTTCCTCATCCTGAAGAATCTGAAGCGCAAATCGCATCAGTTTGTTACTGATCGGGAGTACTTCGGTTTTAAAATCTCTGGCAAACATTCTTCTTTTTTTGCTTATTTTCAAAGTTAAGACGAACCTGCGGAGATTTCATTACACGGAGAAAAGAAAAATTTTAGAAGCAATGAATTAAAAGTGAGCAGTAGTCAGTCGCAGTAATCAGAAAAACTGAAAACTGAGACTGACTACTGCGACTAATACAATTCGGATTCCAGCAAATCCTTCAGTTCCATCAGGTTGTGTTCGAGGATGAGCATGTTGTGGATGAAGAAGTTAAAGATTTCGGGCCATTGGTTCTGCCGGTGAAAATCGACATTGGGCAACAGGCAGTAAATGCGGCAAACTTCCTGCCCGCTTTCCCGGGTATAGCAAAAATCCCATTCCAGCGGATTTTCGAATCCTTCTTCCAGAAATTTGCGGTATTTCAGAAGAGTTTCAAATATTTCCAACCGTCGTTCTTCCTTTCGACTGTTGATTTCAATCATTACCGTGGCTTCGGTGCGCGAAACATCGAACTTCAGGTCAATGCCATTCAAACCGGTATCGTACAGCACCCATTTCTTCTTTTTACAGCGTAGTTGAGGTACTATCTCACACCGGCGGGCAAATACAATCCAGAATTCGCGATGCAGTTGTTTTGCTTCTTCTTTACTATACATTCCTGGAAAATTGAAATTGCAAAGAAAAGCAGAAAAACATGAAAGTTAAAATGCGGTACATTTTGCCTTAACGGAGATAAAAACAAACATTTCTTCCATTTGATTTCAGAAAAAGGAGGAACAGTCTTATCTTAACCGTTTTGTTACTAACTGCTTTCGGAGATTTTTTCGGAGGCGAATTACAAACTTTAAATCTATAAAATTATGAAAAAATGGCTGTTTGTTTTTGCTGTCATCATTCTTGGAGCTTTTGTTTGCAAAGCTGGAGGAATAGAAGGCAAATGGAAAACCTCGATTGAAGGTCCTGATGGAAAAATGGAAATCACGTTTACGTTTAAAGTCGATGGTAATATTCTGACTGGATCAGTTGGCTCTCCAATGGGCGATTTGCCGATTACCAATGGCAAAATCAATGGAAACGAATTTTCGTTTGATGTTGATATGGGTGGTAATCCTATGCCACACAAAGGCACTTTGGACGGTGATACTATAAAAATGAAAATTGTTGGCGGACCAGGTGGTCCCGATGGCGGTGCAGGTCCTGGAGGTTTCGGCGAAATGCTTTTGAAGCGTGTTTCCGAATGATCTAAAAAAAGCCGTTTGACTTAGAGGTTCAAACGGCTTTTTTATAAATCGATTAATTTAGACCGGTATCCATTTGGTCGCAAACCATTTGACTGAATTGGACATCGCATGAAATGGTAACAAGTGTTTCGGTATTGGTAATTTCCAGATTTCTAAAACTGAAATCCGGGCTTTGTGTATTTTGCAGAAATGATCTTACCTCGTTCGGGTCGGTTGGCAAAATATAGGTGTAATATTTGCCATCAATATTGAACCTGAATTCATATTCTTTCCCGGCAGTTAAAAGTATTGTACAAACACCGCCCTGAAATTGGAATGTAGTCCATGCATCAGTTGAACCTTTTAATCTAAAATCACAGGGAGTAGTCAAACCCAAACCTACATTTGAATCAGGACAGCTGTAACGGGTTACCAGTTTATACGTTTTTAGGCCACTTTTTGAGGTTAGGGTAAAGTTAGCTGTTCCATCGCAGGCTGAAGACAGCGTAACGGCAGGCGATACATCATACTGGCCATCTCCAAGTAATTCAACCTTTACTGACGGGTTGGCCGATGGGTAAAAAATTTGTTCGATTTGAATGTCGGATGGAAAATCACAGGAAATCTTACCTGATTTGGTTGTGTTATCCGAAAAAGTAAGCTTATAATCAAAAACCCCGGATCCCGAACTTCCATTTGAGGCTGAGACATGTATTTTTAAACCTTTATCGCATTGGGCTACTCCTGAAGGTTGAACTGCCGTATATACAAATGCTCCGGATTGCAGATTTGCATTTTTTACAGGATTTGCAACCGGCATAACACCGCTTCCGTTTTTTTGATGGTAAACTCCGTAGTCAGAATATTTTACCGCATCTTTTAAATTGCTACAAACGATATTTCCATTCACTGACGGAATGTATAAATTCTTATATACATAGGATGTTCCTGTTGGAGAGCTGCTTACATCAGCAATAAACACGAGGTTTGATGATTGGGGCTGAGAATTAAATGTAAGATCGAAGGGTTCGTTAAATCCGCTTAATTTTGCCGATTTAAGTGTGGGTTTGGCATACATGGTTATGATAACGTCTCGGGTTCCTTCGCTTGTATATTTTAGCGACTGAGGAACTGAAACATAGTTGTCATTACTGGCCAAAACGGTTAATTCTATTGGGTCTTGAGACGAAACTCCAATATTCGGATCATATCCAACTTCAACATAACCCGAGCTTGTTGAATAAGTTGTTCGTTTTTTCCCTCCGAAGGTAATTAAATTACTGGCGTCGTTCCCAAAGAATTGTACTTGAACTGGTTCTGTTGTACTAAGTTGTTGTCCGCTTATATTAACCAGGCGAATGTTGATCTTGGTGTTAATAAAGTTCCTGTCGAGTAGCAAAAGTGTAACTTTGTCTCCGGTGTCTTTACTTTTTGAGGGGTCTTTAAAAAGATCTTTACACGCCATAATTCCTGCTCCAAAGAAAAAGATTGTCAAAATGACAAATAATCTATATTTAATTTTAACTAGCATGTTTTCAGTTTTTTTATGGTTAAAATTTGGCCAATTTATAAGAAAGTGAGAATTTCAAAACGGGATAGATAGAATATTGGTTTATTTGTTTTTCCAGTCTCGCTTCGTGTTGTTGATCGGGGTCTGAAGTTGGAGATAATAATCCGGTTGAGTTAACTGTAATATCAGGAGAACCTTGATAATAACCGCCGATTTCGAAGGCAAACGCAACTCGTTTATCTATACCTAAGGTTCTGCCAAATCCGATTCCCAGGTACGGAGAAATTTGAAGCGAAGGATCGATTTGAAAATTAAATGTTCCGATTTTTTCTTTTGAGATTAAAATATCTCCAAATTCAAGAGCATTTGCGGCCTTTCCGTCAAGAACTCCATGAAACATGTTATACCCGACCCCCGCAGTAAAAAATATACTTTTTACCGGATAAAAATCGAATAAGAGAGACAACGCTCCTGTTTTATAGTCAAGGGCAGCGTCGTAGTCAACAGATTCTTCAGAAAAACTAATTGTCGTTTTATAGCGCAATTGTTCATAACCTAAACGAATATCCATTCGCTTATGAAAGTTATATACAACATCGCCTCCAAATCCATTTGTGGATGCCTTTAAGGCTAATCCAATTCCTTTACCCGACAACTCATTGTCCTGGGCCAGGCAATTCAATGAGGCAAAGAAAAGTAAAAACATACTTAGGGTTAATTTCACATACGGCTTCATTCAGTATAGATTAAAGTTAACAAAAACAACTATCTGTTCTTAGTAATAAAATCGAAAAATAGGTTAAGTACAAATATAAAATATTGGAATCTAACTTTGTTTAAACATTTTAAGAAAAAAAAAGCCGGAATTTTACATATCCGGCTTGCAACAAAAAATATCAGTATTTTATTTTTTTATGACTTTTTTGTACCCGTAGATGGCTGAAGCGCCTAGCTCTTCCTCGATGCGGAGTAACTGGTTGTATTTTGCCATACGGTCGGAACGACTTAATGACCCGGTTTTGATCTGGCCTGCGTTGGTTGCAACTGCAATGTCGGCAATGGTCGAATCTTCGGTTTCGCCTGAACGGTGTGATGTTACCGAAGTGTAACCTGCACGATGTGCCATTTCAATGGCATCCAGTGTTTCGGTTAACGTACCAATCTGGTTAACTTTTACCAGGATCGAATTGCCGGCCCCCAGTTCAATCCCTTTTTTCAGGTACTCAACGTTGGTCACAAACAAATCGTCACCAACCAACTGGCATTTGTCGCCCAATTTCTGAGTTAAAGCAACCCAACCATTCCAGTCGTTTTCGCACATTCCGTCTTCAATCGAGTCGATTGGGAAGTTCGCAACCAGACCAGCCAAAAATTCAACTTGTTCGTCCGAGTTTCTTTTTGCTCCGTTGGAGCCTTCAAATTTAGAATAATCGTAAATTCCATCCTTGTAGAATTCGGAAGCTGCACAGTCCAACGCAATTGAAACATCGCCGCCATCTTCGGCACGGCCTGGCTTGTAACCTGCGTTTTTAATGGCTTTAATGATACTGTTTAATGCGTCTTCAGTTCCATCCAGCGCAGGAGCAAAACCACCTTCGTCGCCAACAGCAGTACTCAATCCGCGGTCGTGAAGCACTTTCTTCAGGTGATGAAAAACTTCGGCACCCATACGTAAACCTTCACGAAACGATTTAGCGCCAATCGGACGAATCATAAATTCCTGAAATGCAATCGGGGCATCAGAATGCGAACCACCGTTGATAATATTCATCATCGGAACAGGCAATGTTTTGGCATTTGTTCCTCCAATGTATCGGTATAGCGGAATGTCAAGCGCATTGGCAGCAGCACGGGCCACAGCAAGTGAAACGCCAAGCATCGCATTGGCACCCAGTTTCGATTTGGTTTTTGTGCCATCAAGCGCCAACAATTTTTTATCAATGGCTACCTGGTTTGAAGCATCTAAACCAATAATTTCTTTTGCAATAACGGTATTAACGTTGGCAACAGCTTTAAGAACACCTTTCCCAAGGTAGCGGCCTTTATCACCATCACGTAACTCAAGTGCTTCATTTTCGCCGGTTGAAGCCCCTGAAGGAACAGCAGCGCGCCCAATAGCACCACATTCTAATGTAATTTCTACTTCAACAGTTGGATTTCCGCGTGAATCCAAAATTTCTCTGCCAACTACTTTATCAATAAGCATTGTGTTTTTGTTTAAATTAAACTTAGTTTTTTCATATTCATAAACCTGATTTTCAGATATCAATCTGATCAGGGAACTACACAAAGGTAATAAAATCAATGGAGATTTTTCCCATCGAACTTGTACTCATTCGCACAAAACAACAAACTTTATCGCGTATTGTTAGTTCTATTGCCGAAAAATTCAGTTAAAAATAGTTTTGAGGTTCACCTTAAACCGTTTATCTTGCCTTTGTAAATGTTAGGCATGACAAAGTTTCTTTTATATATCAGTGTGCTGTTTCTGATTTTTTGCGACGTTAAAGGGCAGACTTCAAATGTTGCCGGGCAAAAGGTTGAAACATGGAAAAATTCGGAATTATTTGCCAATACGGCCATTTCTTTGGCAGTTTGCGACGCCCGGACAGGTGAAATACTCATAAAATCAGAACCTCAGTTGAGCCTGGTTCCGGCGTCGATATTTAAAGTCGTTACTACGGCTACGGCTCTCGAGGTTTTCGGGCCAGATTATCGTTTTAAAACAGTGCTTGCCTATTCGGGATCAATAAAAAACGATACGCTTTGGGGCAATCTCCTGATTATTGGTGGAGGCGACCCCACTTTAGGCTCGGACTATTTCCCCGGAACAAAGAGTTTTACTGACGACTGGGCGAAATCGCTGAAAATGGCTAAAATCAGGGTAGTAACCGGAAAACTGATTGTCGATTCGTCGGTTTATGAAAAAATACAGGCTCCCGGAACCTGGGCATGGGAGGATTTGGGAAGCTACTATGGAGCCGCTCCATCGGGAGTTTCGGTGTACGATAATTTGTTTGAAATCCACATGAGTTCGCCGTCAGTAGCCGATCAACCCGCAAAAATACGGAGCGTGAAACCAGAAATTCCCGGTTTGGAAATCAGGTCTGAAGTTCTTTCATCGGATATAAACAGCGACCAATCTTATATTTTTGGAAATCCTGAAGACAACAGGCGGGTTATTCGCGGAACAATACCTAAAGGCGAGAGCAATTTCACGGTTAAAGCATCAATGCCTGATCCGGCGGTTGTTTTGTCATTCATATTCAGGCAAAAAATCCGGAAATCGGGAATCGAAATTTTGGGAACTACGGCTTACGAAAGAGCGACAATAGGTTATTCGGTCGTAAAGGAGACATTCTCGCCTCCGCTAAGTGAGATAATCCGGATTACTAATTTTGAAAGTGTGAACCTGTTTGCCGAGCATTTGCTGAAACATCTGGCCTGGCAAAAAAACGGAATTGGGACAACTAAAGATGGTTGTCAGTTTGTTACCGATTTCTGGAAAGAGAAAGGAATGCCAATGAACGGCTTTTTTATGACTGATGGGAGTGGTTTATCGAGATTTGATGCCATAACCACCGGGCAGATGTGTTGGATACTCAATTATATGAATGCGAAGAGTTCAAATACAGAATTGTTTATCAAGTCGTTACCGGCGGCTGGCTGGGGAACTTTGACTGCTTTTGATCCTGAAAAATTTCCGAATAATTGTCTTCGTGCCAAAAGTGGCTCGATGACCCGCGTGCGCTGCTATGCTGGTTATTTGAAAACCGATAGCGGCAAAAATCTGTCGTTTGCTGTCATGCTTAACAATTTCTCGTGCACGATGAAGGAAGCAACGCAAAACATTCAGGATTTATTGGTTGAATTCAGGAAATTGTGAGTGTCTCAAAACATAAATGAAAACCCTTTTTTTTGCGATTGCCTGAAATTGGTAATCTCTTCTTTCAGCATTTTCAGTGTCTGAGTTTGCATAAATGTTCGAAAAATTTCCGGGTTATCCGAATCCTGGGATGTTCGCAGTGCCATGATGTATTCAGCTTTATCTTCCCTGTAAATTTTTGAGGGTATCATTCTATGGTGAACCTGAATGTAATTCATTAATAATCGCGCCATACGTCCATTCCCGTCGCCCCATGGGTGAATGGTTGCCAGATTTAAATGGGCGTCAAAGCTGAGGGTATAAATTTTTTCAATATTGTCAGCTAAAACAAGCCTGGAATTGAGTTCTTCGCATAATTGTGTAATCAATCCGGGTATTTTTCTGAAGTTTACATACGATTTTCCTCCAAACCCGGCTATAACTCCATGTAACCGAAATTCGCCTTTCGAGCTATCCCATTGACCTTCGATCCCGTTGTATAAGCTGCCTGTTGATTTCATAACCAATGCGCTTAATTCTTTCAAAAAATCAGGTGTTATTAAAGCTTGTTGAAGGGCTTTCTGTGATGCAAATACATAGGCATTCCTCAAATCTTCGTTCATCAGGTGATAGAGCAATGGTTTCCCTTTCGCTGTCAACCCTTCATCCAATAAAATCTGAGTTTCGGCTTCAGTGAGGGTTGAACCTTCAATGGCTGTAGAGTGAGAAATAACCGAATAAAGATAAAATTTCTGATAATCAATAAGATCGCTTAATTTTAATTCGTTAAATTCCTGAATCAGTGATTGTATTTCATTCCATATCTGATTTTCAGTTGCCATTGTTGTAATTTACTGATTTGCTGTCGGTATGCAAATATAGGTATTGATCTTCAATTTTAGCTCTCTCGCTACTTTTTTGAATCAGGTTCACTCAAACAAAAAGCCCCGTTTCACAACGAGGCTTCTTTTAAATGGGGAGCTGTTTAATTAAAGAATAGTCTTCATCGCGGTCATTTCGGCACGCAATTCTTCACCGATTACTTCAATATCGTGGTAACGAATAATTTCGTTTACGCTGATCAGTTGTTTGTTGTCAACGCCGTTTCCTTTACCTGCGCCATAAGGTTTGCCAATCACATCGGTGTCGATTTTCTTCATAAAATCGGACAGGAGTGGTTTGCAGGCGTGGTCGAACAGGTAGCAACCGTATTCGGCGGTATCCGAAATTGTCCGGTTCATTTCGAACAGTTTTTTGCGGGCAATGGTGTTGGCAATCAGTGGCACTTCGTGAAGCGATTCGTAATAAGCCGATTCTTCTTTGATGCCTGATTCGGTCATGGTTTCGAAAGCCAGTTCAACACCAGCTTTAACGAACGCAATCATCAAAACGCCGTTGTCGAAATATTCCTGTTCCGAAATATCCATTGTACCGGCAGGAGTTTTTTCGAAAGCTGTTTCGCCAGTAGCCGCGCGCCATGTCAGTAATTTTACATCATCGTTGGCCCAGTCTTCCATCATGGTTTTCGAGAATTCGCCCGACATAATGTCGTCCATGTGTTTCCAGAACAACGGGCGCATGATGCGTTTCAACTCTTCGGAAAGTTCGAAAGCTTTAATTTTTGCAGGGTTCGACAAACGATCCATCATGTTGGTGATTCCGCCATGTTTTCAACGCTTCGGTAATCACTTCCCAACCATACTGAACCAATTTTGAGGCATACCCGGGATCAATGCCTTTTTCAACCATTTTGTCGAACGAAAGGATTGAACCGGTTTGCAATAAGCCGCACAAAATGGTCTGTTCGCCCATTAAATCCGATTTTACTTCGGCAACAAACGACGAAAGCAGTACACCTGCTTTGTCGGCGCCGGTTGCAACAGCATATGCTTTTGCAATTTCCAGTCCATCGCCATTCGGATTATTTTCAGGGTGTACTGCAATTAGTGTTGGAACACCGAAACCGCGTTTATATTCTTCGCGTACCTCAGAACCCGGCGATTTTGGAGCGACCATGATAACGGTAATGTCTTTACGAATTTGCATCCCTTCTTCCACAATGTTGAATCCATGTGAATAGGAGAGGGTTGCCCCTTTTTTGATCAAAGGCATAACTTTGGTAATTACGCCAGTGTGTTGTTTGTCAGGAGTTAAATTGATCACAAGGTCAGCAGTAGGGATCATTTCTTCGTAAGTTCCAACTTTGAATCCATTGGAAGTAGCGTTTTTATACGATTGACGCTGTTCTTTGATTGCTTCGGCACGTAGGGTGTAAGACACGTCTAAGCCCGAATCGCGCATATTCAGCCCCTGGTTTAGTCCCTGGGCTCCACAGCCAATAATGACTACTTTTTTACCAATCAGCTTTTTAACACCGTCAGCAAATTCCGAACGGTCCATAAATTCGCAGGTTCCCAGTTGTTCCAACTGCAAACGAAGCGGAAGTGTGTTAAAATAATTTGCCATTTTCTTTTATTTATAGTGATGTAAATTTTTCACTTTTCTTAAGTGATACAAAGCAACGCAATATTTACGGAAAAGGAGTGGAATAAATGATGTATTTTAGGTATTTTTCATGGATTTGATAATATTATTACGTCCAATTAGTTTTGTATATACTTTATTTCAGATAGTTACAAAATGTTTGTTTTTGGTAATTTTTACGGTCAGATTAATGACCCAGACCGAAATTGAAGTGGTGTAATCCCGGTTTCCCGCTTAAAAAATTTGGTGAAATACGATTGATCGTCGAAATGAAGCTGGTTGGCAATTTCGGACACCGTAAGGTTGGTATGAACCAGCAGGCGCTTTATTTCAAGCAACTGTTTGGCTTTAATCATCTGCGAAGTGGTTTTGCCAGTCAGTACCTTTACGGTTTGAGTCAGGTGGTTGGGTGTAATTCCGAGCATTTCGGCATATCGGGTTATCGATAAGTTTTGAGTATAGTTTTCTTCGAGCAGATGGAAGAACTGTTTAACCAGGATTTGTCCTTTACCTTGTTGTGTAAGTGGTTCATTTTCATGGTATCTTGCTGCACAAAAGGTCAGAATCAGATCGAGTAGCGAACACAGCATTTCAAATTTGTATTCGCCCGAAAGATCGGCTTCAGAAATACTTTGCCTGAACAATGTTTCGAGGAAGAGAATATCGTTGGAATTGTTAAGCAGCAAAGGGGGATTATCCTGGTGAATGGTGTAAAAAAATGGAAACTCGATCAGCGAATTTTGGTTACGGCGGTTAAGCAGGTAAAATTCAGCATTAAACAGAAAAATATAGCCTTCAATGTCGTGCGAAAGCTCTAGTTTGTGTGCCTGTCCGGGCGACATGAAAAATACACAGGGTGGCTTAATTTCGTATTTATTCCCGTCGATGACATGAAATCCGGTTCCTTTGTTGAGGTAGAGAACTTCAAAAAAATCGTGACGGTGGGGATATTTTACAGCAAAATGCCGGTTGGCGTCGAAAACTTCAACCTGGAATTGTTGACTTTTTCGCTCGGGCTTGCTGAAGTTGTGCAAGCTGTACACAGGAAGTTGTTCGCCAGGCTGCTTCATAAAAAAGTACTTTCGTAGCAATACGAAAGTACTAACAATTGATAAAATATAAACTCTGTGGAATACGAATTTTACAATGATCGACCAACAAAAACAGATGATTTTGCATGTGGTACCAGATTGCCGTCAAAGGTGAGTCGTCCACTGCTGAGGCCAGTTAACAGCGCGGTGCTTTGCCCTGATGCCCTGATGTCGAAGAATAAATCATAGGTGCCAATTGAGGTCATAACATTCATTCGAAGCGTAAAGGTTTTGTTTCTCGGATTCTCCGTCAGCTCCCATTTGGTAATTTCGCCTTTGGCGGTAACGCCACCAACGCCATTGGGGCCAACCCTCCAATTTGATCCAATTTGTATCGTAGCTTTTGTTGAATCTACCGAAACAAAATTGATCATCGAAGCAACCGGAACCCGAAACCCATAGCGATCTTGAAGGAAATTCGTTTCCAGGACAAAATTTTTATCATCAAGCATTTGCTTGGTTAGTTGGAAATTCTTCTCAAGTTCGGCTTTTCGCCTTTCTTTTTTTGTTTGCGTCGAATTCTCACCATTCTCCTTGGCAAACAAGAAACTTGCAGAAATGAAAAGTACGAATAATAAAACTAGTCGTTTCATGGGTTTCTCCTTTCTTTTTTATTGTTCTGTTTTTTGATTGGAGAAATACAATTTCTGTTCCGAAGTTTTACGAAATGGAGACTTAATTGTGTTTTTTAGCAATTTTTAACCATTGACAATCAATCGATTGTTAAAAGGAAATGCCTAAAGTTGATCGGGATAAACAACTTTAGGCATTTGTGCTTACATGCAGGTATTTGAACGGCTCAATCTATTTGTTCGAGCATGGCGTCCCGCTCCTGGAGGAAAACCGAAAGCCGCTCGATGGTGTCTTTTGTAATTGCCACTCTTCCTGAGCGGATAAATTGTGTAACTCCATAGGTGGTATTCAATTCCTCGAACAGTTGCTGTGTTTCGCTGGTATGCCCGGTTTTTTCGATCACCACATATTCGCGTGTAATCTCCAGGATGCGTGCTCCTGAATTGCGGATGATCTTTTCAACATCGTTCGATTCGAACAAAAATTCGGTCGAAACTTTATACAGTGCTATTTCCTGATAGATCATTTCGTCGTTGGTGTTGGCAAAAACTTTCAGTACATCAACCACTTTTTCGAGCTGTCCAACCACTTTTTGAACGCGGTCGGAAGTTTCGTTAATCACAATGGTGAATTTAAATACGCCGGGAATAGCTGATTCAGAAACAGTTAAACTATCAATATTGATTTTTCGGCGCGTAAAAATAATGGTGATCCGGCTCAACAATCCGATATGATTTTCGGAGAAAACGGTAATAATATATTCTTGCTTCATAAGATTCGTTTTTAACTTGGAATTTGGGACTCTGATTATGGCTCTAACAAAATATCGGAAACTGAAGCCCCGGTCGGAACCATTGGGAACACGTTATCTTCTTTTTCTACAACTACTTCAAGTACATACGGACCTTTATGGTCAAGCATTTCCTGAATGGCATTTTCAAGTTGATCGCGCGATGTTACCTTTTGCGAAGCCAATCCATAAGCTTTTGCGATGCCCACAAAATCAGGGTTTTTCAGTTCGGTGAACGAGTAGCGTTTCTCGAAGAACAATTGCTGCCACTGGCGCACCATTCCCAGGAAATTGTTATTTAATACGATGATCTTCAGATCAAGTTCATATTGAGAAATAGTTCCCAGTTCCTGAATCGTCATCTGGAATCCGCCATCACCCGCAACCGCAAATACCACGCGGTTAGGCTGACCGATTTTGGCTCCCATTGCCGCCGGAAGTGCATAACCCATGGTTCCCAATCCGCCTGAAGTTACATTGCTTCGGGTTTGGTTGAACTTGAAGTAACGTGAGGCAATCATTTGCTGCTGACCCACATCGGTAACCAAAACAGCGTCGTGGTTGGTTTTTTCAGAAGCAATCCGAATAACTTCGCCCATCGTTAAACCTTGTTTCGACGGATAAATGTCTTTCGAAATCACTTTTTCGTATTCAATTTTATCGCAGGCTTTAAATTCATTTACCCAGGCTTCGTGCGAGTTCGGGTTCACATTATCAATCAACATGCGCAACGATTTCTTGGCATTACCCAAAACCGGAGCGTCGGCTTTTACGATTTTATTAACTTCCGCCGGATCGATTTCCAAATGAACGATTTTCGCTCCACGGGCATACGCAGCAACTTTGCCGGTTACACGGTCGTCGAAACGCATTCCGATAGCAATAATCACATCCGCCTCGTTGGTTTTGATGTTAGGGCCATAATTTCCGTGCATTCCTAACATTCCCACATTCAGCGGGTGATCGGTTGGCAATGCCGACAAACCAAGCAATGTCCATGCTGCCGGAATACCGGTTTTTTCCACAAACTCTTTCAATTCAGCTTCGGCATGGGCAATCATCACTCCATGACCAAACAGAATCAGCGGTTTTTGGGCTTCGTTGATGATATCGGCAGCGGCTTTCACCTGGAACGGATCAACCGGATATTCAGGAACGTAACTTCTGATCTTCGTGCATTTTTTGTATTCAAAATCACACTCGGCAAACTGTGCATCTTTGGCAATGTCGAGCAATACCGGGCCCGGACGGCCTGAAAGTGCAATGTGGAATGCTTTGGCAATTGCTTCCGGAATCTCCTCGGCATGTGTTACCTGAAAATTCCATTTGGTTACCGGCATGGTGATGCCCACCACGTCAGATTCCTGAAAAGCATCGGTTCCAAGCAGCGGCGAAGCCACCTGACCTGTGATACATACAATCGGGATAGAATCGATTTGTGCATCGGCCAAACCAGTGATCAGGTTGGTTGCTCCCGGACCTGAAGTGGCGAAGCAAACGCCGACTTTTCCGGTTACTTTGGCATAACCTTCGGCAGCATGAATAGCGCCCTGCTCGTGGCGAGTTAAATAATGGGTTACTTGTTTGTCGAAATCATACAGCGCATCATAAATGGGCATGATAGCGCCGCCCGGATACCCGAAGATGGTATCAACTCCTTCCTCTAAAAGTGATAAAATTACAGCTTCTGAGCCGCTAACACGTTGTGTAGCCATATTTTGTTCTTTTTTGTGTTTCCTTATATTTATACAAGTTCGAAGTTCGGAGTGTCTAAAGTTCGGAGTTAAAAACTTTAGGCACTTTAGCTCACTTTAGGCACTCCAAACTCTTTTATTCAATAATCCTTATCGCTCCTCTGTCGGCCGACGAAACCATGCTGGCATAGGCTTTCAGGGCTTTGCTTACATAGCGTTCGCGGGCGCCTGGGGTGAAGGCATCTTTGCCTTTTGCCGATTCGGCAGCACGGCGAGCCTCCATTTCTTCAGGCGAAATCAAAACATCAATTTTCCGCGATGGAATATCGATTTCGATCAAATCGCCATCCTGAACCAGGGCAATCTCGCCACCGGCAGCAGCTTCAGGCGAAACGTGACCGATTGACAATCCTGAAGTTCCACCCGAAAAACGTCCGTCGGTAATTAACGCACAAGCCTTTCCAAGGTTCATCGATTTGATATACGATGTTGGATAAAGCATTTCCTGCATACCCGGACCTCCCTTCGGACCTTCGTAGCGGATCACCACTACATCGCCCGCCTGGACCTTGCTGCCAAGGATTCCGTTACAGGCATCTTCCTGCGAGTGGAAAACCTTGGCGGTTCCTTTAAAATGGTAAACACTCGGGTCAACTCCGGCGGTTTTTACGATGCAACCATTACGGGCAATGTTTCCGTAAAGTACTGCCAAACCACCGTCTTTATTGTAGGCATGATCGTAGTCGCGGATGCAACCGTTTTCACGATCGGTATCCAATTCTTTGTAGTAAGCTTCCTGTGAACCCATTACCAAATTGCGTCCTCCACCGGGAGCCGATTTGTATTTCGTCAACGCTTTTTCAGTCACATTGGCCGACATTACATCATATTGATCAATGGCCTCAGCAAGGGTTGTTCTATCGGCGCGGTTCACCGAAAGTTCGAGCATATTCTGGCGCGAAAGCTCAGCCAGAATTCCCAGAATACCACCGGCACGATTTACATCCTCGATGTGGTAATAGCCGTTTGGCGCTACTTTGCAAAGGTTTGGCGTTACTTTCGACAATTCGTCGATGTCTTTCATCGTGAAATCAACTTCGCCTTCAGCAGCAATAGCCAAAATATGAAGTACCGTGTTGGTCGATCCGCCCATGGCAATGTCGAGTTTCATCGCATTCTGGAAAGCGGCGCGTGTAGCAATATTTCGCGGCAATACTTTTTCGTTTCCGTTCTGGTAATATTCGGTTGTCATTTCAACAATACGCGAAGCCGCTTCTTCGAACAAGCGCTTGCGGTTGGTATGTGTAGCTACAATTGTTCCGTTGCCCGGAAGAGCCAGACCCAATGCTTCAGCCAGACAGTTCATCGAGTTGGCTGTGAACATTCCGGAGCACGAACCGCAAGTCGGACAAGCATCGCGTTCAACTTTCGAAACGGTTTCGTCGGATACATTTTGGTCGGCAGCCATTACCATAGCGTCAATCAAGTCGTATTTTTTACCATCAACCACACCGGCTTCCATTGGGCCGCCTGAAACAAAAATCGCAGGGATGTTGAGGCGCATGGCGGCCATCATCATTCCGGGGGTAATTTTGTCGCAATTCGAAATGCAAACCATAGCATCGGCGCGATGCGCGTTACACATATACTCTACGCTGTCAGCAATCACATCGCGCGATGGCAGCGAGTACAACATACCGTCGTGCCCCATGGCAATTCCATCGTCGATGGCAATGGTGTTAAACTCGGCTGCAAAGCAACCTTTTTGCTCGATGATACCTTTTATGTATTGTCCAATTTCGTGAAGGTGCACATGCCCGGGGACAAATTGTGTGAATGAATTGACGATGGCAATCACCGGTTTCCCGAATTGTTCTTCCTTCATCCCGTTAGCCCGCCAGAGGCTTCTTGCTCCTGCCATTCGCCGTCCTTCGGTTGTAGTGGCTGATCTCAATTTGTTTTGCATACCTTTTTGTCTGAAATTATTTTTTTACTAAAAAAAAACCTTCCTCAACTGAATGAGAAAGGCTTTAAAATCTTATAGTTAACATTATACCAATCTCATTCAGGACGAAGTAGGACTACCACGCTGACGATGACTAGAGCTATAATGCTGATATTTTTCATTTATACTACTGCTTTAGTGCTGGCAAATGTATCAATTAATTTGAACTTCCAAAATGAAAATGAAAGTATTTATTGCTTCAATAAACGAAATTATAAGAAAACAGACGGAATAGCATTGATTAATAAAAAAGGCATTTGCTTTATTCAGAAATGTATAAACAAGCAAATCGGCGGACGTTCGCTGCGAATTATAAAATCTCAGCTAGATTTTCGTCCATAACCAAAAGTTTTGAATCAATATTCAAAATATTCAGTTATAAACGATTTTTACACTCTTCCAATTAAAAATATCGCAGGCCGTTTCTGAATGTCGGGAATGTGCGTTTTCCAATATGCCACCGGTTTTGCCTGAATAAATTCAGTATCGAGCGTAATGTCGGCAGCGATGCACAACATGGTTTGCGGGTCGCAGTTTTTCAGTAAATCATCGAGTAGCTGGGCATTCCGATAAGGCGCTTCAATGAAAATCTGGGTTTGTCCTTCGGTTTGCATCCGCTTTTCCAGAAACTTAATTTGTTGTGCTTTCTCCGGATTTTTAATGGGCAAATATCCGTTGAATGCGAAATTCTGTCCGCTCATTCCTGAAGCCATTAGCGCCATCAGAATGGACGATGGGCCCACCAACGGAACCACCTGAATGTTTTTGGTATGGGCGATTTTCACCACGTCGGCACCCGGATCGGCGACTGCCGGACACCCGGCTTCGGAAATAATACCAATGTCGAATCCTTGCTCAATTGGCTCCAGAAAGCGGCTGATTTCCTTTTTGTCGGTGTGCTGATTTAACTCGAAAAAAGTTAGATCGTCGATCACAATGGCCTGATTTACCTTTTTCAGGAACCGGCGTGCCGTGCGCACATTCTCGACAATAAACACCTTGACCGACGAAATCAACTGCGTTAAATCGGGCGGCAGAACCCGCTCGATGCTGGTGTCGCCCAGGGTGGTAGGAATCAGATACAATTTGGCCATCCGTAAATTTTTTTCAAAAATAGTTAAAAACCTTCGGCGGGCGGAGGGCAATCCTTATTTTTGTGAATCAAATCTTTTGAAATTGAAACTTACTTTTCTAGGTACAGGAACATCGCAGGGCGTGCCGGTTGTCGCTTGCCAATGCCCCGTTTGCCAGTCGGAAAACCCAAAGGACAAGCGGTTGCGCTCGTCGGTGATGATCGAAACCGAATCGCAATGCTTTGTGATTGATGCCGGACCTGATTTCCGCCAGCAAATGCTAACCCACAAAGTCAAACATTTGAATGGCATCATCCTGACCCACGAGCATGTCGATCATATTTTTGGGCTCGACGACATACGTGCCTTCAACTGGGTACAAAAACAACCAACCGATATTTATGCCGAAGAGCGAGTTCAGGTTGCCATCCGACGTATTTTCGATTACGTTTTTGCAGCCTGGAAATACCCTGGAATTCCACAAATGCATCTGCACCTGATTGAAAACAAGCCGTTTCAAATCGGAAATTTGGAGGTTTTACCCATTCGCGGATTTCATTACAAGCTTCCGGTTTTTGGGTTTCGGTTCGGGAAAATGGCCTATGTAACCGACATTAACCGGCTTGAACCACAGGAACTCGACAAACTGCGCGGTCTCGATGTTTTGGTATTGAATGCGCTCCGGAAAGAAGACCATATTTCGCATTACAGTCTGCCGCAAGCGCTCGAAGTTATTGCCGAAGTAAAGCCGGGAAAAGCTTACCTGACTCACCTTTCGCACCAAATGGGCTTTTACGATGAAGTGCAAAAAGAACTTCCGGAGAATGTTTTTCTGTCGTATGACGGGCTGGAAGTAGAAGTTTAGAAGGGCTTCAGGAGACAAGTATCAAGTATCAGGATTTTATTCTTGATACTCAGAGTTTCAAGACACAAGTATCATGATTTTTTCTTGATACTCACAGCTTGATACTTGATACCATCAGTAATGGCATATTAGTCAAAAATGGTTGGTAAAAAGCTTTGAAAGGCTTGTCAATATTGATAATACAGAAAGTTTGATGAACTTGGTTCCATCAAACTTTTTATGTTTATGAAAAAATCAAAAAAAACGTTGCTGGGCTTGCGGTTTTACCGATGTTATTCGATGGGGAAAACGAAACGGGAAACAGCGGTTCAAGTGCAACAGATGCGGTATTTTTTTGACAGAGAACCGACCAGGGCAGCGTATTCAGAATAGGTTTGTATGGTTCCGGAAGTGGATAATTGAACGTCAGACGTATCAAATTTTGAGCAGGGAAAGTGGGCTATCTAAGGCCACACTTCAACGAACCTTTTACCATTTTTTGAATCAAGACCCTTTGGTGAAAATAATCAAAAGAGAGCGTGTCCATTTACGGATCGATGCCACCTATTTTGCCCATTTTTGTTTGGTTTGTTACCAGGATGACTTTGATGGTTATACCCAGCTTCTTCGCTTCACTGATGGGGAACATTACGAGGAGATCAAAGAAGATCTGGCCAACTTACTCAAGCTTGGTATCCAGATCGAGAGTATTACCACCGACGGTCATAAAAGTATTTTAAAAGCCATAAAGAAATCGGTTCCAGATGCTATTGTGCAACGCTGCCTGGTTCATATCCAGCGCATGTGCCTTTTGTGGCTAACTCAGTATCCCAAACATCAGGCAGGACAGGAACTACGTAAACTGGTGCTGCTAATCCTTCGAATTAAAACAGAAAATGACCGGATTTACTGGACAAGAGAGTTTTTCCAATGGTATGAATCACACAAAGAATATTTGAATGAAAAAACATACAACACCGAAACCGGAAGGTATTGGTACACCCATAAACTGCTTCGCCGCTCATATATAACCATCAAACGGGCTTTGCCCAACATGTTCCATTACCTGTCAAACCCCGATATTCCCAGAACTACAAACGGGATAGAAGGATACTTCAGTCACCTGAAAAACCACCTGGATGTCCATCGTGGGTTGACGGTAAAACACCGAATAAACTTCATCAAATGGTACATTTATTTTGCTAACGCAAAATGAGTTTTCTTTAGCCATCGGGCATACCAGTAATAACAGAAAAAGGGCAGCCTGTAAGACTACCCTTGTATTACTGTTTATGCGTTAATCGTATTGCTGGCAGGTTGATCTCCACCAGAGCCTGCTTCCTCTTCCGATTAACAGCGTACAGTTTACTAATTATTTTCCTAAAAATCACCAACCATTTTTGACCACATTACCTCAGTAATAAATCTTCTCAACCGGAATCACCGGCATGTCTTCAAAACTCACCATGGCATTGATCAGACCAACTTTCTGAAAAGAAGAAATATCGCTTTCCTTTATTTCTAATTCCGAAATTATCCCTTGCTCCAACAGTGCTTGCCGTTGTGTGCCTTTCAGTAAAGGAGCGTTGGGCGTGATCCATTTTTGTCCGTCGAAAAAAATGAGGTTGGCGGCAAAAGCGTCGGTTACCAAGCCATTTTTGATAATGATGATGTCGTCGGCATTACCACGTTGTGCATACAATTGCTGAAGAATCTGGCGGTCGGTGTATTTAAGGTGATAGTCAATGCTTTCGTGGTGAACTACTTTTATTGATTGGATGGTGCGAAAATGATACGGCTCAATCTCTACCTTCTCCAACTGCGGACCATACAAAACACGAACTTTAAATATTCCCGACGAGCAATTTTCCGGAATTGAAATGACCTTAGCCAGCTCAATACCCCTGGCTTCTGGGAAAAGCTCCGCCAACGCGTCGTTCATGCGATTCTGATGGTAGCCGAGATTAAACAGCTTCCCGTCTTTCAGCTTGATCGATTCAACCAATGGGGACATATGCTTTCTGTATCAGTTCGTTGTATTCGGTTTCGCAGTCGCTCAAAAACGTGATTCCGCCTCCACTTTTAAATATCAGCTCCTCGTCCTGCTGTTCGAGGTAGCGAATCAGCACGCAACTGTCGAGATTTGTTCCATCAAAAATACCAAAAACGCCGGTATAATATCCGCGATCGTATTGTTCTGCGCTTTTAATGATTTCCACAGTTTTGGGTTTTGGCGCACCGCAAATAGAGCCAGCCGGTAGCAATTTTGCCAAAATACTCCCAATGTTTTGGCGGTAGTTTTCGGGTAATTTTCCTGAAATCTGTGAACTCATTTGCAGCAAATCACCGCGGTTGGTCGAAATGCGGTCGAGGTACATCAGGCGATCAACTTCCACATCTGTAGCCACTATGCTCAAATCATTCCGGATTAAATCGACAATGGTGTGGTGTTCGGCCACTTCCTTTTCGTCGGTGAGCAAAAGTGCTTCGGCATTCTCCAAACCGGCGTCAATTGTACCTTTCATGGGAAAGGACGAAATAATTCCATCGTTTATCCGCACAAAAATTTCAGGAGAAAAACACACAAACCGATCTTTCAGCCAGATTTTATAGGGTGCTTCACTCTGCCGGAAAATTTCTTCCAGCGAAGAGTTGGTCGCGATTCGGCTGGGCATGGTCAGGTTGAGCAAATAGGTGTCACCGCCGTGAATATGCGACTGCACCTGCTGAAAAGCTTTTTGATAGCGCTCATACGAAACTGGCAAAACTTCCCATTCTACTTGCTTTTTTGCAACTTCCAAAGGTTTGAAATTTTGCATTTCAGCAGTTTTCCAAAGTAATTCTGAAGCATCTTCGATAGCAAAAAGGCGAGGCTTTTCGAAGTCGAAATCAATTAGAAAAACAAAGGGTTTGCCCGCTGCACCCCACCGATTCATTTGTTCTATCGTATGTTTCTGTGCGTTGTTCATAGCTGTGCCAAAGATAGAAAAAAGAGTCTCAGTGTGCAGTCGCAGTTTTCAACCCGCAACCCGCAACATTCTCCAAACTTCGAACTTTAGCTCACTTTAGGCACTCCGAACTTGCTTTGGATTGGCTTTAAATGCTATTTTTGAGACATGAGTATTGCTGAAAATATCGACCTTGTAAAATCGCATCTGTCGGCTCATGTTCAGTTGATTGCGGTTTCGAAAACCAAACCTGTTGAAATGCTTATGGAAGCATACAACCACGGACAACGGGCATTTGGCGAGAATAAAGTGCAGGAAATGACTGCAAAATACGAGGCAATGCCCAAAGATATAGAGTGGCATTTTATCGGTCATTTACAGACCAACAAAATCAAATACATGGCGTCGTTTGTACACCTGATTCACGGTGTCGATTCGTTTAAACTGCTGAAAGCCATCAATACCGAAGCCCGGAAAGCATCAAGAGTAATTTCGTGCCTGCTGCAATTTCACATTGCCGAGGAAGAAACCAAGTTTGGCCTGTCGTGGGAAGAAGCCAAAGAAATGCTCCAATCCGACGAATTTGCGCAGCTCGAAAACGTGAAAGTTTGCGGTGTAATGGGCATGGCCACGTTTACCGACGACGAAACTCAAATCCGAAAAGAATTTGCTTCGTTGAAACACCATTTTGATCGCCTTAAAACAATCTACTTTTCAGAAAATGGAGCTTTCAAAGACATTTCGATGGGTATGTCGGGCGACTATCAGATTGCCGTTGAAGAAGGAAGCACGATGGTTCGAATTGGCAGTACCATTTTTGGAGAGCGGCAGTACATTTGAGGGATTGATTTAATGTTGCGGGTTCCGGGATACGGGTTAAATTATTGACCTGCAAACCTGATTTCAACGATTTCCATTTTCACATCCTCAAATTCCCAAATCTTAAAATCCTATTGACGGCAGAAAATCAATCACATCGAGCATTAGCTGACGTTTTTGTTCAGGAGCCGATGATAAAGCCTGTTCCAGCAAGTCTATTTCCTGGTCAATGATTTGCTGATCAATCCGGGTTTCCAAATTCATAATCACCGTGTAGGCTTCAAAGGCAATCTCGAATTCGTTATCTATCAACAACCCAACAAACAAACTGAGATAGTTGCTGTAATCCAGTCCGTTTTCCCAACAACAGGCAACGAGTTCCTTCATTTCCGGGGCATATTTCTGATTCTGAATCGCTTCAATAATCTGTGGGATGGTGTTGCTTTCCTTCAGATTGGCAAACAAACCTGTGATTTTCGACTTTATCTCCGGATTTTGAGTCAGGTGCAAGAGTTCCACCAACAACGGAATATCGGTAGCTTTTCCCGAATTACGCAGTTCTTCTATCGTTTCAATAACTCGTAACGAATCGGCTGATTCAAGCCCTTTTAAAATATTTCGGTGTTCGTTTAATGGTGAATGCTCGCTGGTCATCGTCTTCATTGTTGTTTGTGCAAATGTAAACATTTGAATTCAAAATCAAGAGAGCAGTTTTTATGTTGGCATGACCGTAGAACAGGTAACGCTATAAAACTTTATTCACTCCCGGAATTTTTCTGATAAGATGACTTACTGCAAAACAACTGATTATACTAACAGGCGCAACGATAAGAAATGTCAGGAATGCAGATAAAGCCAGTTTCTCAAAGAGCATCGTCATTCCGACGACAAATATTGGATGCAAAAAATACACCGCATAGCTGTTGGCAGCCATGTTGGCAATAAATTGGCTGGAATGATTCAGGTGTTTTCGGAAGTAGAGAAACAGGAAATAACACAGCCCGGTACAAACCACTGCTTCCCATGTTGATAATGCAAGAGATCGCCAGTGAAGACCTCCGATAAATTCATTAAAAAGTGAAGGATTATTTATCAACGAAATCCAGGCCAGTATAATCAGTGGCATTGCTACCAAAGCAACAATTCCCCACAGTTTGGCTTGCTGGTATGAAAGGCGTTCTTCCCAGTTTTTGCGGCTAGCCCATATTCCGAGGAAATAGAAGATGGTGTAAAGCCCGAAATAACCGAATTGCAGGCCAATAAAATTTTTACCGCCAATGGGATAAACCAGCCGGATTGAAAAAGCCAGCACACTACAGGCAACAATAAACAGCAAAATGCCTTTATTTGAGGGCAGGTAATTCATCATTTTCTCCGGAACCGGCTTCCTGACAATACTTCGGAATACGATGTAAATGATTTCGAAAAGAAGCAACGCAAGTACAAACCACATGTGCGAAGCCGTCGGAATTCCCTGGATAAAATTCCCCACGTATTCGCTCCAGCTTTTTGTTGTTTGATTGGTGTAAACAGAAATAAAATACAGCAGGCTGGGATTAATCAGGAACATGGTTAACAGTAAAGGAATGCCAAGACGAACAAACCTGTCCCTGATAAACCTGCCAACACCCTTTTTGTCAATTGATTTTGGAGTGAAGAGAGCCGAGATAAAAAAGAAAAGGCTCATAAAAAAAGCCTGATCAACAGCCAAAAATGATGAGAGGCCAATCATTTGTGCTCCCTTTACAGTGTTATGCGAAATGTAACACCAGCCACCCGACGCTCCAAAGGCAATAGCTGTGTGGTGGATAATAACCAGGGCGGTAAGAAAAATACGAAGATTGTCGATATAACAGGCGCGTTTCATTTTCGTTTGAATTAGGTTATGTTATTAGTTTTCAGAGCAAAAGTACTTTCACCGACCTCAATACATAAAACATATCGATAAACCACCGAAAAAGCGCGGTGAATAGCGTATAACTACATTAAACATCAACATCAACATCCAAACCTCGCAATTCTTCAACCTGCGAAAGAGGTACTTTATTGTTTGTTAAATCGGCATATTCAAGGCTTTCAATTTCGAATAAGGGCGAAATGTCGTCGATGGCATTGTTCGATAAATCAATGCTTTTCAGGTGATGCAAATTACTCAGTGCATCGATGTAACTCAATTCATTATCAGCTAAATTTAATTCCTGAAGCTGTTGCAGCCCGGCTAATGGAGATAAATCGGTGATGCGGTTTCCTGATAAATCCATCAACAGTGTATGAATGCAATATTCAGCTCCATCCAGGTCTGAAATTTCCGATTCCGACAATTCAATTTCATCCATGTCTTCAAAATAGTAGGTCGGAAATTTCTTTCGGGTATTGCCGTATTGCCTGATTTGCATGGCCTCGTAAAACGTGTAGCCCTTGAATTTTTTTGGAGGTTGCGTCCTGGTTTTTCGTTCGCGAAAATGAAACTCCGATGCTTTAAAGTCCCATTCATATTCAGGTTGATAATCAATATCTTCGAGGCTATCCATTGTAATTGTAATTTCTTCGATATCCTGAATGACAAAGATATGCCTGAATTTATCAAGCAATTGCAATTGCCCCGAGTTTGCCAGTTCACCAATTTGTGTCCGGTAAAATTCGCCACGGTCGGGGTGATACAATGATATGATTTTCGAAAAACCTTTTCCTTCGGAATCAATCGATATTTCGACCCATTCGGAGAGCATTCCGGCCATGATGTTTAGTTTTTCAAACTCCTTTTCCTTGTACAGTCGAATCAGGTTTCGCGTAATTTTGTTCAGGTTGGCTTCGGAATAAGCTTCCAGAAGTTCGTTCAATAAAGCTTCAGTTTGCTGCATAAAAATCAAATTTCTTCCTGAAATTTCAGGAAATCGCCGTCGATAATTAACAATTTCACACCGTTTTTTGTAACCGAGCGGTGCGAACTCAGTTCGTTGGTCACTACATAAGTCATGCCAGTGGTGAGGTGCGAGTGATTCCCGTCGATTGATTCGCTGGTGAATTCGCCTTCCAAACAATGCACAATATGGCCTTTGCGGCACCAGTGATCGGCCAGGTAACCTGCGGAGTATTCCACAATTCTGATTCTGAGCCCGGGAAACTGAGCGGTTTGCCAAAAAGCTGTTCCGGTTTCGCCCGGGTGGATGGTCTTTTCAATTTTCGACCAGTCGATGGTCTGAAAAGGGATGTTTGAGTTCATATTTTTGATTTGTTGTCATTTGTTGTCATTTGTTCGGCCCTGAATATTCTGCAAGGCAAATGACTGTCAAATATTCTAAATCGGAGAACTGTGACTATTCACAGCAATTGCGGTCCATTACCAACGTCGATTTTTCCGCAGTAGTATTTCAGTTTCACTTCAGCCGATTTTTCGACAAAGGCTTTCAGTCCAATTTGATTAATCAGGCAAAGGTTGAATACCTTCAAATTGTGGGGTAAAATATCAGCCCGATCAGCGCATGGCTGAAGCCGGTTGCATGGGAAATCGGTACAGGCCGAGCAAAACTCCAGTTCATTTTCCTTCACGCATTTCCAGGTAGCACAAGTGGTTGGTTTCACCGGGCAATTGCCTTCTATGGCGCGACAACCGGGGCACGGAAGCCGGTCGGGCGAAATTCCGCGCTGAACCATTCGTTCATACCATTCGTCGTTTTTGGTAAGGGTATGCAATTCGCATATTCCGCAGTCAATACCACAGGGGGCAACCATGCTCAACCGGTCGGTGAGATTATTTAAATTCATGTTTTTACTGATCTTTTAATTTCCGGTAAAGCTACTATTGGTAACAATCTGCTTCAATTTATTATTCGCGAATTCCAGAAAATATACATTGAATATTGGGTTTGGCTGATTAAGCGCTCAATGCTTAAACTACCTGAAAATGGCAAAGCTTTCTACCGGTCTGCGTAAACTAACCGGAAGGGGAGAAGCGTCGCAGACATTGGTGTGAGCTCAGTCGAACAATGCGCGGGGGTGAGTCTGTATAAAATATAAATTTGAGTGTGATATTATTTCATTAGGAGATAATTTGTTTTTAATAGCCTGATGGAACTCAGTGTTGCTAAAGATTATCTTCATTGGTGTTTGCAGCAACATGTTTGTTTCATTCTTATTACTTAGTATTTGCTCCACAAGCGGTAGCCTACGCGAAACACCGGGGCAAAATCGGCATTGGGAATATGATAAGTGGCTTTCCCGAACTGAGCGCTTTTGTCGCTGCGCAAATAAAGGTGAAGTCCGGGCTGAAGGTAAAACCGTTTGCCAATAAAAAACTGGTAACTTATGCCGCCCCCAAAATCAGTGCTGTGAATGTCTTTTTTCAATCCCGAACTTTTTTGTTCGATTTCAAACGTGTGAAGTTCCAGAAACGTATAGAGTTCAAGGTTTCTCCAGATGTTGTATCCCAAAAAGAACCCGGGTGAAGGTTGGTAATAGCGTTTAAAATCGGACTTCGAGTTGGACAAGCCAGCGGGTTCGGCATCGTAGTCGCCTCCGTTAATTACACTGGCGCGAAGCCTGAATTTGTCGTACCGGTAACAAACGGCAAAATGGTAACCACCGGTGAGAAACATTGGAACCAGGCTTTCTACCTCAAAGGCTTGTTTAACTTCGTAGTTGCGGCGTTCCGAATTGATTGATTTTTCGGTTTGCCCCAAAAGCTGAACCGACGAAATGCAACCAACAACGAATAAAATAACTAACTTTTTCATTTTCTGCTGAATTTTAAATAATTAATGGTGCAAAACTCAGCATATTTCAAATGCAGATTGCTCCACATTTGTTACCAAAATCAGCTATCGGAGGATTTCTTTTCGAATGCGGCTTAACGATTTTGGCGCGATGCCCAAATAATTGGCAATGTGGTAGAGTGGCGCCCGTTGGATAATATCGGGCGATTTCTGAAGCAGTTGCTCGTAACGTTCTTTTGCTGATAATATTTGAAGATCAATGCTTTGTGCGGTAATTCGGACAAAAGCCTGCTCGATAAGTATTCGGCCCAACCGTTCAATTTTGGGCAACAGAATGTATATGTCTGGCAGATCGCTGGTTTTAACCACCATCAATTCGATTGCTTCAATGGCCTTGATGTTGATTAGCGAAGGCGAATTACTCAAACGGCTTTGGTTATTGGTAACCCAATCGTTTTCGAAGGCAAAATCGGTAGTGACTTCCGTGCCATTTTCAAGCACCTTAAAATAAACCAAAGCTCCTGAATTTATAAAACCCACAAAATCGCAAACCTGACCTTCTTTCAGTAGATAATCATTCTTTTTAAGCTGAACACATTGGAAAAAGCCGCGAAATTTTTTCCATTCCTCATCTTCAAGAGCAACAATAGAATCAATGCTATATCTTAATTTTTCCTGATTGCTCATTTAAATAATTGATTTCCTGATTATTATTTTGAGTTGGTCAATTCAAAAAATTTCTCCTGAAGCAACAAAGTCACAGATCCCGGGTTCCCATTGCCCACGGTCATTTCGTCGATTTGCACCACCGGAGTTACTTCGCTACCGGTGCCCACAATCATCATTTCGTCCATCGAGGCCAGTTCCGAAGCCGCAAAACCTTCCTCAACCAAAGGAATATTCATTTTCCTGCAAATTTCACGGATAACGATCTTGGTAATGCCGGGTAAAACCAGGTTCGAATCGGGATGCGTGTAAATTGTTCCATCTTTCACGGCCAGAAAACTGGAGTGCGAGCCTTCGGTTACCACGCCATTCCGGATAAAAATAGCCTCTATAGCGCCCTGTTCGTAAGCTTTTTGGGCAGCCATCACATTGGGCAGCAACGACACCGATTTAATGTCGCAGCGCAACCAGCGAATATCTTCCGTAGTAATTACTTTGACACCGTTTTTCAACTGATCCCACTTCGAGGCAAAAGGGAAAGCTGTGGCGTAAACGGTAGGCTCAATTTGATCGGGAAAACGGTGAATGCGCGTTTGACTTCCGCGGGTAATCTGTAAATAAACTCCGGCTTCCTTATCGGCCAATCCGTTGCGAACGAGTAATTCCTGAAGCATCGCTTCCAACTGCTCGCACTCATCGAAACATATACTCACCTCGCGCAGACTGCGTTTTAGCCGTTCGAGGTGATCAGCATAACGAAATGCTTTTCCATTGTAGTATTTAATCACTTCGTAAATACCGTCGGCAAAGTTAAAACCGCGGTCTTCGGGCGAAATCAGTGCTTCATTTTTCGGGACGAATTTCCCGTTGAGATAAACTATTTCGGGCATGGCAGGTGTTTTCAGGTTAACGACGACAAGTTAATGAACATTCGGTGTTCTGCCAACCATTTACAGCGGAAACCAAATATTGATCAGTTCCAGGATATAAGGCGTGAGAATGGCGGTGAATATGCCGTTGACAATGAGCCCAATGCTCGACATGGCGCCGAATTTCGGGCTGATTTCCATCGAGCGCGAAGTGCCCACCGCATGAGCCGCCGTTCCCATCGACAAGCCTTGCGCAACCGGGTTTTTTACGTGTGTCCATTTCATAATGGTGTAGCCGAAAATAGCGCCGAAAATGCCCACCAAAATTACAACAGAAGCCGTCAGCGGCGGAATTCCGCCAATGGTTTTCGAAACTTCGATAGCAATTGGCGTGGTTACCGATTTGGGCGCCAGCGAATAAATAATTTCTTTGGGTGCGCCCATCAGCTTGGCAATTACAACTACCGAAACGATGCCAACCACACAACCAACCAGCTGCGAAACAAGAATGCTAATGGCCTGTTTTTTAATCTTTTCAATCTGAAGGTATAGCGGAACCCCAAGTGCAACAACGGCAGGTTTCAGGAAAAATTCGATCAGTTTGCTACCCTCGTGAAACGACTTGTAATCGATTTTAAATGCCGATAAAAAAGCGATAATGATGATCACTGCAACCAGGATTGGATTAAGCAAAATCAGCCTGGTCCGCTTTTGTATTTGCTTTCCGGCGAAATAAGCCAGAAAAACAAAGGCAACAATAAAAACTTCGCTTTGGAGAAAATTCTTCATACTTGCGGGCTTAGGCGGCAGGTTGATCGGTAGGTTTTCCTGAAAAATAGTTGCTTTTTCTCAGCCACTGGTGCGTCCAGCCGGTAAGTGAAAGAACGAGTATGGTGCTAACGATTGACGACACGACAATCGACCAGAAGTTGGCTTCGATGACATCGAGGTAGAGCATAACCGCCACGCCCGGAGGCACAAAAAACAGGGGCAGGTTTTTCACCAGGAAGTCGGAAATACCTTTTACCCACGCCACTTTTACCCAACCCAGTTTCAGCAGCAAAGTAAGCAGCAACATGCCAATAATGCTTCCCGGAAGCTTAATGCCGGTTACTGAAGCGAGAAGTTCGCCAATAGCCAGGCATCCGAAAATAATCACACACTGTCTGATCATAGCTCAAATTTATACTGATTATCAAATTAAATCGTGTTTGCAAAGGTACAATTAGCCTGAATATAGTCTGTGATTTGCTTGTTGCGGGTTCTCGAATTTTTGGAAAGGTTAACTTAAACGGCATTTTCACCGGAAGAAACCGGAGTATCTGGCTCTGGTGCAAAAAATTCGGGAGCAGATGCCACGACCTGGTGCCGGTAGCCTTAGTCATCAGTAGCGATACTTGCCCGGCCAGGCATGGTTTTACTCCTGAAAGTAAGTTCTTTGTAGCTGGAAACGGTGAAGAAAATTATTGATTATCATCATTATTCTAAAAAAAACGAGCCGAATCAAAGCGAGTTTTGATTCGGCCCGTGAAATTAGTCCTACAAGTCAATAACTTCTATTTCGGACTAGCTCATTTTTTATTGGCTATTGCAATTCTTTGATTTTTACGTTACGGAACCAAACATTGTCGCCATGATCCTGGAAAGCAATATATCCTTCAGGAGCAACATCGGCCCATTTTTCGTTCAGGTTCGGGAATTTACTGTCGGCAACCAGTTTTTTCCAGTCGTCGGTCCATAAATGGTATTCAACAACAGTTGCACCATTCTGTTTGTGAACAACAGTGCCTTTGTAACAAATAATTTCAATCGAGTTCCATTCGCCGGCAGGTTTTGCGTTCTGCGGTTTAGCCGGAATCAAATCGTACAGCGATCCTGCCTGACGGTTACCATCTTTTCCTAACATGGCATCGGGGTGACGCTCGTTGTCCAAAATCTGCATTTCAGGAGCAGTTTTATAAATTGGCCAATCTTTAACTTCTTGTCCTAAGTAGAAAATACCCGAATTCCCGCCTTCCTGGATTTTCCATTCCAGTTTTAAATTGAAATTTTTAAATTTCTTGTCAAAAATAATGTCGCCACCATTTTCGGCACCAGCTTCACCTTTACCTGTTCCAATGCAGTGAAGAGTTCCGTCAACAACTTCCCATCCTTTGGGGAATTCGGTTTTGTTGTATCCTCTCCATCCGGTCGAGGTTGTTCCGTCAAATAATAAAACCCATCCTGCTTTGGCTTCATCAGCAGTAAGTTTGTTCAATTCAGGAGTTTCGGGCACAGCAGCACTTTTTTCTTTTTCGGCAGTTTGTGCAGCTTTTTGCTGACCACCCTGGCACGATACCATAAATACAATAGTTCCTGCGAGCAAAAATGAATAAATCTGTCTCATAAGGATTTAATTTGTTTATTAATAATTTAATGTGGTTTAAAGTTCCTTTGCAGGCAAAGGTAATAAAATTTGAAGATTTGATTAGTTGAAGCATGTGCATCGGCAGAACAATTTTTAAGTATTTTGAACCAGATTTTTATGGCTCTGTGACGAACCGTTTGGTTAAAAGAGCGATGAACAACGGGAATGTTAATCATTCCTGAACCTGCTGCTGTCTTTTTAATGTGCTTGTTATCAATTTGTTGTACTGAATGATAGAGGTTCGGGAGTGCGGGTTTGAAGTAAAAAACACCGTTTCGGTGATTGCCTATACCCATCGTGCCAGATTTATTTTTTGCTTGTTTTTCTATCGTTAAACTTTGATGCGTTGAGCTCAGAATGAATTTGTTTTCTTAATTTCGGTGTAAATTCTGTAACTGTAAAACTTTATAAAATATGAATAAAACTAGAGCTAAGCGAATTGGCATTTTAACAGCCGGAGGCGATTGCCCGGGTTTAAATGCAGCCATCCGAGGTATTGGAAAGACGGCAATTGTGGAGTATGGTATGCAGGTTATTGGCTTCTCGTCGGGTTATACTGGGTTGATTCACAAGCAATTTGTTGAGCTAAAAGAAAAAGACCTTTCCGGGATTCTTACTTTGGGAGGAACAATCCTGGGAACTTCGCGCGAAAAACCTTTTAAAATTGTTACTGAAGAAGACAACGATAAACCAGCCTTAATCAAGCAAAATTACGACGAACTTGGGCTCGATGGCCTGGTTTGCATTGGCGGAAACGGAACAATGAAAACAGCTCACCACCTTTCGAAAATAGGATTGAACATTATTGGTATTCCTAAAACCATTGATAACGATGTTTGGGGAACTGACATGACTTTTGGTTTCGATTCGGCGGTGAATATTGCCACTGAAGCCGTTGACCGCCTGCACAGTACCGCCAACTCGCACAGCCGGGTAATGCTTGTTGAAGTAATGGGCCATAATGCCGGCTGGATTGCCTTATACGCCGGGATGGCCGGTGGCGGCGATATTATACTTATTCCTGAAATAGAATACGATATGGATATAATTGTTCGGCGGGTTGAAGAGCGTTATCACCATAAAAAACCGTATTCGATTATTATTGTTGCCGAAGGAATAAAGCATCCCAAGGATATATCAGCGGCTCGTTATATTTCTGAAATAATTCAGTCGAGGGTTGACGTTGAAGCGCGCGAAACAGTTTTGGGATATACTCAGCGAGGAGGAAGTCCGTCGCCAATGGATCGTATTTTGGCTACGCGATATGGCTCGTATGCAGCCCAACTTATTGCCGAAGGCAATTTCGGCACCATGGTTGCTTTGCGGAACAACGATTTGGTTCCTGTTCCGCTCGAAGAAGTGGGCGGTAAACTTCGTTTGGTTGAACCCGACAATAACCTGATTCAGAAAGGCCGCAAGATGGGCGTTTGCTTTGGCGACGAATAAACCTTGAAAAAGGAATGACGAAACAGGAAAAGGGTCAGTCTGCAATCAATCAGGCTGACCCTTTTAACTTTATAGCTTACCTTATTTTTTAGCCGATTTTTCGGCAAGCATCTTGATGAAATAACCGCCAACAACCGAACGGGCCTGGAAACCGACTTGTTTGGCGTCGGTAGTTTCGTACCAATCGGTCATCGGAACGCGGGTAGGCGATTCGTTGAATGTTTTGTGCAGCGGATCGATGAATTTCTGGAATGTTTCCTGATCGTTGGCCAGTGTGGCAGTCCAGATAATCCAGTCGGATTTGGTATAGGTTTTTCTATTATCCAATGGTAAACCGTAAGTGTTTTGTTTGGTGAGGTAATACGCAATTTCTTTTTGGGGCACAGCCTCATCGAAAATATTCAACCCGAGGATTTTATCCCAAACCAGGTTGTATTTCTGGCTCCAGGTTCCCGGCTGGTCAAATGTCAATCGGAAATGATCGCCGTCGTTGGCCATTTCAACCCATTTGCCAGCCATTTCTTTGGCCTGGCCCAGGTATTTTTCAGCCACATCTTTTTTTCCAAGCATACCGGCCATTTTCCCGAAGCTGGCAATACCCATAATTGCTTTAACCGAAAGATTGGTATTGTGAGCAAAATGTCCGGCAAAGTCGTCGGTACAAAGCTGATTGTCGGGATTCAGTCCGTTTTGGAGCAGGTAATCGGCCCAAACAGTCAAAACATCCCAGTGCTTTTCGGCATACGCGGCATTTCCTTCGGCCTGGGCAATAGCAGCTGTTAAAATCAGCATATTTCCGCACTCTTCAACCGGCATGTCGCCACCATAAGTTTGCCCGTTGGCCAGCGGGTAAGTACCTACATCGTGTGCAGCAAAAGGTTTGTTCCATTTGCCACTTTCCGAGAAATAAAAAATAGGAGTAAGCATACCTTTAAGCAAATCCGGGTTATAAATCAGGAAGAGCGGGGCAGAAGGGTAAGTTACATCGACAGTTCCGATTGATCCATTGCTAAAGTTTTCTTTCGACAAAAAGATGGTATTTCCTTCTTTGTCTTTAATCAGCTTGTGAGCGGCAATCGCCTGGCGGAATGCCAGAACACATAATTCGGCATAGTTTTGTCCACCTGCTTTTAAGGCGTCGTCCCAAAGCTGGTTGTCGAACCGGGCGCAGGTTTCCATTAACTGATTGTAATCGGTATTGGCGGCTTTCAAAGCTGTGTCCATTGTTACTTGTCCGTCTTTTTTCCACCAGGCCATGCGGTTTTCGTTGAAATACTGAATCGCAAACAAATCGTCGTAGCCAATCATAATCTTACCCGAACTTCCTTTTTCAGAAACCTTTCCCAATTGTTGGGCGCAGGCCATTACCGGCATATCGGGAACCATCGTGGTTATCCTTTTGCTTTCAGGAGCCGCTGAGAGTACACCAGAGGCTGCAAAATTTTGTTTTACCGATTGATATTTGCCTGTTGCATAGCTCATTTCAGGAGACTTTAAGCCGCAGAGGTAGAAATAGCCCCAGTCGATACGGCGGTCGTCACCTTTTTTGGCTAAAACAGGTTGTTCGGTTGTCCCCGCTTTGAAATAAGTTAACCCGTCGGTTTCACCTTTTTCAATCGAAATTTCCTGCGAAAGCTGGTCAACAGCCCATTCAGGAGTTGCTTCGAAATAAACCTCAACATCGTGTTTTTGTCCGTCGGTTGAAGCCACTTCGTAGCTGATGTAGCTTACCGGGCGCGACAAGATGTCTAAATTTTGAGGCAATAAAGGCGATGTGAATTTTAGCTTTAAATCGACAGGGCCGCAGGCAAAAGTATAAAAAGTTGAAGTTGCCGATAATGCGACCGATTTTTGCTGAGCGGGTTGGTCAAAAACTTCCTGTTTTTCGTTATCCTGGTACAATCCAAAATCGACTAGCGCGCCACCTGTTTTGTTGAAGCAATGTGCCGCAATCACATTTTTACCTCCTTTAACCAGCAAACTCCGCATTTCGTTGGTTAGTGGTAAAACCACGTTGTTTTTCCAGGCATAGCCGGTATCAACCAGTTTTGTTCCATTCAGGTAAAGTTCAAAATTATCGTCATGAGAATATATCAGGTATAGCGGTAAATCGGCGACATCAGAATCGAGAGTAAATTCCCTCCGTACCCAAATATCAGGAGTTAGCCAGGGTGTAGCCAAATCGGGCATGCCCTCTGTACCGAATGCGCCTTTGCCTGCCAACCATTTCGAGGCATTAAATTCGGGTTTCTCCCAACCTGACGAGGGCCTGGCATTGGTATAAAGGCAATCCCAGGCACCAAAATTGGCCATTGGGACGATGGCTTTGCGAGGCAATTCTTCTTTCCCGAGGAAGCGATAGACCTGGCCGTCAACACGAATTGCGCCAATCAGTCCGTGGCGTTTACCTGTCCAATGGCGAATCGGGTCGTCGAATAATTTATCGGCATTCGACCACGCGCTGGTATATGGGTCGATGGTTACCAGGGGATAGGCCGGAGCCCGCAGGTTCTGGGTTGTGGATATGGGAGTTGCCGGTTGCGACTCGGTACACGAAGCAAAAAGCAGCAATCCAAGAATAGGAATTATAGACAACAACGCTAAAACAGTCGTTAAACGAACGTTCTTCATGAATTCAGTGGTTAAGGTGTGATTGAATTATTTTTTCGCGGTTAAAATTGATCCATTTATTTAAGTCTTGCAAGTAAAATCCGGCGATTCATGTAAATTTCATTGGTGTTTTCAAGGTTTGTCGGCTAAAATATTTCTACTTTTAGCTTTCACTAACATTAAAACAACTATTCTAAATGAAAAACCTTTTCTTGCTGATAATCTTTTGCTTAAGTATTTGCCAGGGTTACAGTCAATGGAAGCCTGCCGGAGAAAAGATCAAAACCCAATGGGCCGAAAAAATTGATGTTAAAAATGTATTGCCCGAATATCCTCGTCCGATTTTGGAACGAACCGACTGGCTTAACCTCAACGGTCTGTGGGATTATTCTATCCTGAAGGCCGGGGCAGCAGAGCCAGCTGCATTCAGTGGCCAGATTCTGGTGCCTTTCCCGGTTGAATCGAGCCTTTCTGGAGTAATGAAGCCTGTTGGCGCCGAAAATGAAGTTTGGTACAAACGCACTTTTGAAGTTCCGGCCAAATGGAAAGGAAAAAATGTGTTGCTTCATTTTGGAGCCGTTGACTGGAAAACTGATGTGTGGGTTAATGACATTAAGATTGGTTCGCACACGGGTGGCTATACTCCGTTTAGTTTCGATTTAACTCCATTCCTGAATAAAACCGGAGCCCAGAAATTGGTTGTTCGCGTTTGGGACGGAACCGACAAAGGATTTCAGCCGCGCGGGAAACAAACAAGCGAACCTCGCGGAATATGGTACACGCCGGTTACCGGGATATGGCAAACCGTTTGGCTGGAACCCGTAAATGCAAAATACATCGAAAATATTCGTACTGTAGCCGACATTGACAAGGGAAAAGTGTCGGTTTCGGTTGCTGCAAAGGGAGTTTCGTATGGCGATGTGGTTGAGGTAAAAGTTTTCGACGGGGCAACGGAAATTGGATTGGCCAAAGCAAATGCTGCGGAGAAACTTGAAGTCGCTCTTCCTGATGCAAAACTTTGGAGTCCCGATTCGCCTTTTCTTTATACCCTGAAAATAAGCCTTTCCAGTAATGGCGTGGTTACCGATCAGGTAAACAGTTATTTTGCCATGAGAAAAGTATCGACCAGGCGCGATAAAAATGGTATTGTTCGGTTAGAGCTAAACAACAAACCATGCTTTCAATTTGGTCCGCTTGATCAGGGTTGGTGGCCCGACGGATTATACACTGCTCCAACCGACGAAGCCTTGAAGTACGATCTTCAGAAAACGAAAGATTTTGGCTTTAATATGATTCGGAAGCACGTAAAAGTAGAGCCGGCCCGCTGGTACACGCATTGCGACCAACTGGGTATTCTGGTGTGGCAGGACATGCCTAGCGGCGACCGTTCGCCTCAGTGGCAAAATCACAATTATTTCAATGGAAATGAGTTGATCAGGAGTGCCGAATCGGAAGCCAATTATCGCAAAGAGTGGAAAGAAATTATGGATTACCTGTATTCCAATCCGTGTGTTGTCACCTGGGTGCCATTCAACGAATCGTGGGGACAGTTTAAAACGCAGGAAATTGTTGAATGGACAAAAGCATACGATCCGGGCCGGTTGGTAAACCCTGCCAGTGGTGGAAACCACTATCCGGTTGGCGATATGCTCGATTTACACAATTATCCGGGGCCGGATATGTATTTGTTTGATGGACAGCGGGCAACGGTTTTGGGCGAATATGGCGGAATCGGACTGGCGCTGGAGGGGCATCTTTGGAATGCCGATAAAAACTGGGGTTACGTTCAGTTTAAAAATTCGAAGGAAGTAACCGATGAGTATGTGAAATATGCCGGGTCATTGCTGAAATTCATCAAATCAGGATTTTCGGCAGGCGTTTACACTCAAACCACTGATGTGGAAGGCGAAATAAACGGATTGATGACCTACGACCGGAAAGTAATTAAAATGGACGAGCAACGCATTCGCGAAATCAACCAGAGAGTATGTAATTCGCTGAACAATGAATAGATAAATGAGTCAATTCGAATGCACAGTATCAGTTGCTGCATAAAAAACAGCCGGATAGAGAGAAGCTCATCCGGCTGTTGTATTCAAAAACCAATGCTTGTTACCATGTTTCAGGTAAAAAGTATTTTTTACATTTGCTCAACAAAACCTAATCCGATGAAGCATTTTCTACTGTTAGCCTGCTTTTTGGCGGCATTTTCTGTATTTGGTCAGGAGAAACTAAGCATTACGCATGGACCGTATCTTCAGCACTTAACCGACAATAGTGTAACAATTATCTGGACAACCAATAAGGAAGCCGTTTCGTGGGTTGAACTGGCGCCAAACGACAGCACTCATTTTTACCTCAAAGAACGCCCTAAATATTACTCTGCCGAATACGGTTTCAAAGATGTTTCAACGCTGCATATTATTCGGCTTACGAATCTGAAACCTGCAACAACCTATCGTTACCGCATTTATTCGCAGGAGGTATTGAGCCACGAAGGAACCAAAGTATTGTATGGAACTATGGCCGCCACCAATGTTTACAGCGCCAAACCCTTGACTTTTACAACTACCGGTCCGGTCAACAATACCAACATTTCGTTTGTGATGGTCAACGATATTCACGGGCAAAATGAACTGCTCGAACGGTTGCTGACTGTGGCCGATTACAAAAGCGCCGGGTTTATTTTTTTCAATGGCGATATGGTGAGCGATATGCGAAGCGAAGACCAACTGTTTGGCGGTTTCATGGATACAGCCGTTCGTCTTTTCGCGAAAGAAAAAACGATGTACTATGCCCGTGGAAACCACGAGACCCGTGGCAATTTTGCGAACACTTTTCAGAAGTATTTTGCTTCTCCTTCCGGGAAATTGTATTACCTGTTGCGTCGCGGGCCGGTTTGTTTTGTGGTGCTCGATTGCGGCGAAGACAAACCCGATTCGGACATTGAATACAGCAACATTGTGGCTTTTGACCAGTATCGTGATGCTGAACGCGACTGGCTTCGGGAGGCATTGCAAACGCCCGAATTTAAAGAAGCGCCATTTAAAGTATGCGTTATTCACATGCCTCCATTTGGCGGCTGGCACGGCGAATCTGAGATAGCTTCGAAATTTGTTCCGTTGCTGAATGAAGCCAAGGTGGACGTAATGCTGTGTGGCCATTTGCACAAGTATGTCAACCAGAAGCCAGCTAATGGAGTCAATTTCCCGGTGATTGTTAACTCGAACAATACGGTTTTAAAAGCAGAAGCGACTTCAACACAACTGATTTTAAAAATACTGAACGAGAAGGGTGAGCCAATCGAGAATATTCAGTTTAAAAAATAGACTTTAATATTTGGTTATCTGTGCATTAAATCGAAATCCAATTCCGTGCAGGTTCAGGATTTTGATGTTTTCGTCGGCGCCCAGGTATTTCCGAAGCCGTGAGATAAATACATCGAGGCTGCGGCCCAGGTAATAGTCGTCTGATCCCCAAACCTGTATCAGGATATCGGATCGGCTGAGTACTTTATTCGGGTTATCGCAGAAGTAACGGAGAAGTTCGGCCTCTTTGTAAGTCAGCGTTTTACGATCTCCGGCACAATCAAGTATCAGGCTATCAAAATAAAAGCTGAACTTGCCAACCTTGTAGTAATTTTGCTCAGGAACCGATTCATTTTCTGTCAAATTCACCAGGCTTCGTTTCAGAAAAATACCAATTTTCAGTAAAAGCTCTTCCATACTGAATGGTTTGGTGATATAATCGTCGGCGCCAATGGTAAGTCCCAGGATTTTATCTTCGGTCATCGATCTGGCAGTCAGGAAAATAATTGGAACATGATCGTTTATTGCCCTGATTTCTTTCGCCAGGGTGAAACCGTCTTTTTTAGGGAGCATAACGTCGAGCAGGCAAAGGCTAAATCTTTCTGAATTAAATTGTTGTAAACCAGCCTCGCCATCTTCGGCAGAAGTTACCACATAACCTGCCTGTTCGAGGTTATCTTTAATAATAAAATTCAATGTTTGGTCGTCTTCAACCAAAAGAATTTTCTCTCCTTGAAAGTTCATTTTCGTAGTTTCTTAGTTTCGAGTATAAAAGTAGTTCCTTTCTTCGAATTTTCAATCACACTGATCTTCCAACCATGCCTCCGAACGATTTTTTTCACATAATCCAATCCTAAACCAAACCCTTTCACATCGTGGATGTTCCCGGTAGGAATGCGGTAAAAGCGATTAAATATTCGTTTTCGTTCCGACGTTGGAATTCCGATGCCGTTGTCTTCGAACGAAATTAAGTAATGGCGGCGGGTTTCTTTGATCCTGATAATAATTTCGGGATTGGTATGGCAGTATTTTATGGCATTGTCGAGAATATTGAAAATCAGGTTACAGAAGTGAAGTTTATCGGCGCTGATGTGAGCATTTTCGCAGTCGGATTCGACTTTAACCAGGTACTGGCGGCCGTTTTGGCTAATTCTGAACTCCTGGATGGCTTCGCCTATAAATTTATTGAGTTCAATGCTTTCCAGATGCAATCTCAGCTTAGTTTTTTCGATTGTAGCCATTTGCAAAAGTTTTTCGACATGCGCCGAAAGCCTTTTGTTTTGCTGCCCTACAATTTTTACGTATTCGGCCAGTCGTTCGGGTTGCTCGCAAATTTTTGGATTGGATAAAACCTTGGCTGCCAGGTCAATTGACGCTATTGGCGTTTTAAACTCGTGAGTGAGGTTATTGATGAAATTCTTCTGAATTTCGCTCAGTTGTTTTTGTTTAATAATTACATAAAGTGCATAACCAAAGAATATTACGACGATAAATAGCAGTCCGTTTAAGAAATACCAGGTTAAAAGCCGTGTGCTGTAAAACTCCGACCTGTCGGGGAAGTGCACGCCAAAGTAATAAGTATATTTTTCGCAGGTTGGCAAGGTGCATACTTTGTGCTTTTTCTCGATTTTCGAAACCGGCTTTGTATAATGTTTTTCGAACATAATTTCTTCCATGCTGCAATCTGACGAATCAGCGCTTTTCACCTGCTTTTCAGCCGACGGGATAGAGTCGCGCTTAATGGTGTTTCCGTGAATCATTTTCCGGGAGTTGCAGTCGTAAATGGCATATTCGTAAGTCATATTCAGGTTACGTTTCCTGAATTCAACATCCAGAAAATGTTCCAAAAGGTTTGGGTCGATAATGTCGTTTACGTTTACAACATAGTAGTTATTCGAAATTTGTTCAACCTGGCACAGTTCGGCGTTTTTGTCGCTATGCTGTAGTATTTTCGCGTTGTATTCGTTTATTTGGCGGGCAACATTTCGCAAGGCGCTGGTTACCTGCGTGTGAAATTGCCGTTCGTTTAAATCGTAGGAATTTTTCAGGAAAAAGAACTGAGTGATCAGAATTCCAACAACAGCAAACGTTGCAAGGATAATCAGGAAGCCAATGGAATTCCGTTTCATGCGTATAAATTTTCGTTTGTCATTCTATAACCGTGGATTCAACCTACTGTTTGAATTATGTCTTAACGTGTTGTATTTGAGTTTGAACCGCAAAAATAACTAAAAAAAGGAACCGATTTTACCGTTAACATCTCATTAACAAAACTTTGGTTGTCATTAACTTGGTGTAAATAAAAGATTTTCTAGTTTTGTTTTCGGTAAAAATAAAGTATTGCTTAAAATCTTATATTAAATTTAATAGTGATATGAAGGTTTCATTTTCGATTTTGTTGGCTTTTATTCTGTGTTTTCCTTTGGCAAACAAAGCTCAGACAACGATTAAAGCGAGGATAGCATTTGAGAAGCTACAGCACAATTTTGGCACATTCAAGGAAGAGCTTGGGTTACAAACTGTTTCATTCAATTTTAAGAATGATGGGAAAGTGCCGTTGATTTTAAACAATGTGCAGGCATCGTGTGGCTGTACTACTCCTGAGTGGACGCGCGAGCCCGTATCGCCGGGGGCAAAGGGAATGATTAAGGTAAGCTACGATCCAAGGAACCGGCCTGGCGTGTTTTCAAAAACCATCAGGGTAAGTTCGAATGCCGAAAATTCTGACGTTATACTCACCATACAAGGCGAGGTTACTCCGCGTGCCAGAACACTTGAAGAAGATTACCCGACACAATTGGGCCCGGTTCGCACAAAAACAAATTACATTGCATTTCCAACGATCAAGGAAAATCAAATAAAAAAAGACAGTACCGAGTTTATTAATACTTCCGATCAGCCGGTTCAGTTGAGTTTCAAGACTCCGCCTCCGCATATTTCGGCCACGATACGTCCGGCTAAAGTTGGCCCGAAGCAAAAAGGTTATATCGTAGTTACTTTCGATGCCACTAAAATTAAAGCTTTTGGATTCATTTCCAATCGTTTGTACCTAAATATCGACGGGCAGGATGACTATCGCAATTCGATAGCCGTAAGTACAACACTGGAGGAAGACTTCTCCGGTTTATCAGCCGAAGATTTAAAAAATGCCCCGGTTGTAACATACGATTCAGATTCGTTTGATTTCGGGGACATTAAGCCCAATGCAAAGAACGACCATACGTTCAACCTAAAAAATACGGGAAAACGAGATTTGATCATTCGCGATGTGAAAAGCTCGTGTGGTTGTACAGCTGTAACTCCGTCGAAAAATGTTGTTCCGGCTGGCGAAAGCGTGCCATTAAAGGTTACTTTCGATTCAACCGGGAAAAGCGGCCGCCAGAATAAGACGATCACCGTAATTACCAACGATCCTAAAAATCCGACAACTGTTTTGCGTATTTCAAGCAATATCGTAAGTCAGTAAAAGGATATGTAATAATATATCAGCCGGTTCTGTCGTTAAGAACCGGCTTTTTTTATCTCTTCGCGAAGAAAAAGAGTTTGTTATGGGCAAATTTCAGTCCCGAACCGTTACATTCGCGTAAAATACGAAGCGAACCTGTTGCCTGAAACACAAACGTCCAATGAATTGGAACAGAGTGAAAATCAGCGAAACGAGAATAATCCTCCGGCAGGCTTAAAGTTCCTTCAGGCTAAAAAAAATATTTACTGATAAAACATGATTGGAGATCAACATCATTCGCATATAGAAAATGACCCTGAATATACCGGTTTGACTGTAAACGAGGGCATTGAACCGCTACCGGCGGTAAATGAAGATTCGGTTAAGCGCTTTTTGAAGAACAAGAAGAAGAAAACGCTGTCGGTTTCGCAATATGTCGAGGGCATTTTAAGCAGCGACATTACTATTTTAAGCCAGGCTGTTACGCTGGTCGAGAGTTCTAAGCCCGAGCACCAGGAGCTTGCACAGGAAATTATTGTGAAATGTTTGCCATTTTCAGGAAATTCGGTGAGAATTGGGATAACCGGAGTTCCGGGTGTTGGCAAAAGCACGTTCATCGAGGCTATGGGAAAGTTTATAACCTCGCGGGGCGAAAAGCTGGCTGTCCTGGCCATTGATCCGAGCAGCGAGCGAACCAAGGGAAGTATTTTGGGCGACAAAACCCGCATGGAAGAATTATCAGCCGATCCGCTGGCTTATATCCGGCCTTCCCCGTCAGCCGGATCGTTGGGTGGAGTTGCCCGTAAAACCCGCGAGACAATTATTTTGTGCGAAGCTGCCGGTTTCAGCCATATTTTTATTGAAACGGTTGGCGTAGGGCAAAGCGAGACTGCCGTTCATTCCATGGTCGATTTTTTTCTTTTGCTCATGCTGGCCGGTGCGGGCGACGAGTTGCAGGGAATTAAGCGGGGTATTATGGAAATGGCTGATGCAATTACGATTAACAAAGCCGATGGAAATAATATTGAAAAAGCAGGCTTGGCCCGGATTCAATATCAAAATGCGTTACATTTGTTTCCGGCAACCGAATCGGGTTGGGTTCCAAAAGTTTTAACCTGTTCAGCTTACCTGAAAACCGGAATAGCCGAAATATGGGAAACGATTGGTAATTACCTGAGTATGACTAAGGCCAGTAACTATTTTCAGCACCGGCGAAATGAACAGTCGAAGTTTTGGATGTACGAAACCATTAACGAACAACTTCGGAATAATTTCTACCAAAATGAGATGATTAGCGAAAAGCTGGCTGAAGCTGAAAGTAGGGTTTTAAAAGAAGAACTTTCATCGTTTGTTGCAGCGAGGAAATTGCTCGATTTGTACGACCAAATCAGGAAAAACAATTAATTACTTATAAATCAAATCAATGAGAAATGTATTAGCAATTTTGGTTTTTGCAATGGCAGCAATTTCGTGCCAGTCGGCAAAAGACGAGTATTCGATTAAAGGTTCAATTGACGGAGTCGAAAAAGGGAAAGTCTATCTTCAGAAACTTGTTGACGGACAGCCTAAAACAGTAGATTCGACAGATATTGCCGGAGGTAAGTTTTCGTTTAAAGGTAAAATGGAAATTCCTGATTTTAGGGTGCTTCGCTTAAACGATCGTGAATATTTTGCCCAATTTTTTCTCGATAATGCCAGCGTAACTATAGCCGCTAAAAAAGACAGTTTAAGGGCGACAAAAATTACAGGTTCACCAACAAACGACGTTTTTAGAGTGTATGTAACTGAAATGGATAAGCTAAGCAAAGAAATTTCGGGGCTTCAGCAGAAGTACCAGGAAGCGATGTCAACCGGAAATACCGAAGCTGGTGATAAAGCGAAAATTGATTACCAGGCGATGATTGATAACAATAAAGTTTTTACGAAGAACTTTATTAAAGAACACTCAAACTCGGTAGTTGCTCCATTCATTTTGATGCAACTTGTTTCTCAGCTCGAAAGTAACGATGTGGAAGAAATGGTGAGCAAATTTGCCCCTGAAATCGATAAATCGGAATATGTTGTGAAACTGAAAGAATATATTCAGGAGCAGAAGAAAACAGCCATTGGGGCCGTAGCTCCCGATTTTACGATGAACGATACCGAGGGAAAACCGGTAGCATTGTCATCATTCAAAGGCAAAGTGGTATTGGTTGATTTTTGGGCATCGTGGTGTGGCCCGTGTCGCCAGGAAAATCCGAATGTGGTGAACCTGTATAAACAATATCATGGTAAAGGGTTTGAAATTTTGGGTGTTTCGCTCGACCGTGGAAAAGACGAATGGTTGAAAGCAATTAAAGACGATAATCTGACCTGGACACATGTTTCCGACTTGCAATTCTGGCAAAATGCTGCCGCTCGCTTGTATGGCGTAAATTCAATTCCACAATCGTATTTGTTGGATAAAGATGGAAAAATTATTGGCAAAGGATTGAGAGGAGAACAGTTAGCTAAGAAATTGGCTGAATTATTCCCGAACTAAGACATTTTTCTTAATATCATATTTCAGGGAAAGCCGCTTTTTAGCGGCTTTTTCTATTTACAGAATGTTCAAAACATTTTGTATTCAGGCGTGTTATAATGCTGTTTCGATTTTTAAAACAAAAAATAATGAGTTACGACTTAATAGTGATAGGAAGCGGCCCCGGCGGATATGTTGCCGCGATACGGGCTTCCCAATTGGGTTTAAATGTGGGAGTTGTTGAACGGGAAAACCTCGGTGGAATTTGTTTGAACTGGGGATGTATTCCTACCAAATCGTTGTTAAAAAGCGCACAGGCTTTTGAATATGCCCAACATGCTGCTGATTACGGCGTTTCAATTTCGGGAGAAGTTAAGGCCGATTTTCCGGCGATGGTGACGCGAAGCCGGGGAGTAGCCGAAGGAATGAGCAAAGGAATCCAGTTTCTGTTCACTAAAAATAAGATTGACGTTTTAACCGGGAATGGCCGTTTGATTGACAAAAACACTGTTGAGGTGACCGACCCGACCGGAAACCGAGCCCTGTATTCGGCAAAGAACATTATTCTGGCCACCGGAGCCCGCTCGCGCGAATTGCCCAACCTGGAGCAGGACGGCGAAAAGATTATTGGTTACCGCGAAGCGATGACTTTACCCCGTCAGCCCAAATCGATGGTTGTTGTTGGTTCGGGAGCCATAGGCAGCGAATTTGCATATTTCTATCAATCCATCGGAACCGATGTTACCTTGGTTGAATATATGCCTAATGTGGTTCCGAACGAAGACGAAGAGGTTTCGAAAACCCTCGAACGTTCGTTCAAGAAGTTGAAAATGAAGGTTCTGACGAATGCATCGATTGAATCGGTTGATACTTCAGGAGAACTGTGCAAAGTTACCGTGAAAACCAAAAAAGGGGAAGAAGTTATTGAAGCCGAGATTGTTTTGTCGGCAGTTGGCATAGCTCCCAACATCGAAAACATTGGGCTTGAAGATTTAGGTATCGTTCTGGAAAAAGGTAAAATTAAAGTAAACGAATTTTGTCAAACCAATGTTGATACCGTGTATGCTATTGGCGACATCATTCCGGGACCTGCATTGGCGCATGTGGCTTCGGCTGAAGGAATACTGGCCGTTGAAAAAATTGCGGGTCTTAACCCGCATCCAATCGATTATTCAACAATACCTGGCTGTACTTATACCAATCCCGAAGTTTCGTCGGTTGGAATAACCGAGCAGAAAGCCAAAGAACTTGGCCTTGATGTTAAAGTGGGCAAATTCCCATATACTGCAAGCGGAAAAGCTAGCGCTGCCGGTCAGAAAGATGGATTTGTGAAGCTGATTTTTGATGCTAAATATGGTGAATTGCTTGGTGCTCACATGATTGGTGGTAATGTAACTGAAATGATTGCCGAATTGGTTGTGGCCAAAAAGCTTGAAATCACTGGTCACGAGTTGATTAAATCAATTCATCCGCATCCAACAATGAGCGAAGCTATAATGGAAGCTGCCGCCGCCGCTTACAACGAAGTTATACACTTGTAGGCACTTTAGAAGCAAGCTGATGTTTGCTGAATTGGCAGAGTAGCTTTCTTCGAAAGGAATAATTGCCTGATTTTGATAAAGTAGATTGTTGTTATGAATTTGTCTCTATAAATTTTGATCAGTGAAACCCGGCTTATCACCGGGTTTTGTTTTATTCGAAAAATAAAGTTCATCGTTTGAATATTCGTAATTAATTGATTTTCAGCTTCTTTATGATGTGATTTGATAAATATTTATACTTTTGCCTCGAATTAAAAATTTACGTATTACGATATGAACAAACTTGCTGCTTTTGTTTTTGGAGCCTTGCTTTTAGCGAATACTGCCTTTGCCGGTGGAATTCTGACCAATACAAATCAAAGTGCACAATTTGTGCGCATGTTATCCCGAAATGCCTCAACAGATCTTGATGCCGTTTATTTCAATCCGGCTGGTTTGACACAGATGAAAAATGGGTTTTACTTCTCGCTACATAATCAAACTATTCTTCAAACGAAAACAATTACCAGCGAGTTTGGACAGAATATGAGTCCAAAACTTCCTCTTTTATATGATAAGTATGAGGGAGATGTTAAAGCACCGGTATTTCCTACCGCATTTGCAGTTTATAAAACTGATAATTGGGCGTTTTCAGCCGGATTTGGACCTAATGCCGGAGGTGGGAGTGCAAAATACGATCATGGCTTACCATCATTTGAAAAGCAAATAGCTCGTTTGGTTCCGGCGATGTCTGGTTTAAGTTCGCTTGGATACCCGGTTACAGCTTATGATGTCGATATTTCATTTGAAGGAACTTCAGTTTTTTGGGGAATTCAGGCAGGCGCTACCTATAAATTAAATAAAGCAATTTCGGTTTACCTTGGGGCGCGTTATGTCCCGGCAGTAAATACATACAAAGGCAGTATTACCAATATACAGATTGGGCCGACAGGCGCATTACAAAATGCACAAACATACCTCGGTGCTGCTGCTGCTGTGGCAACTGCAAAATCGCAGGCTACTGCTGCCGCCGCTGCAAGTTTGCAACCATTGGTCGCTGGTGGTGCCGGTAATTATACTTTAGCACAGGTTCAAGCTGCCGGATATATTTCGGCTGCACAAAAAACTCAGATAGAAGCCGGATTACAGCAGTTAGGTCTTACGTCGGCTCAAATCAGCGCTATGTCGGTTTCTGCGGCTCAAACAACATATTCATCGACATCTGCGTCATTGGGTGCGGTTGCCGGTTCGTTAAACTCTAAAATTCCGGCTCTTGCTGATAAACATGTCGATACCAAACAAACTGGTTCGGGAATTACGCCCATTATTGGGTTAGATATTCACCTCAATAAATTGAATATTGGATTAAAGTATGAACACAAGACGTATCTTGAATTAAAGAATTCGACAACGGTTGACGACATCAACATGTTTCCCGACGGACAAAAATCGCCAAGCGATATTCCGGCGATTATAGCTGGTGGTGCTGATTACGAATTAACAAACAAACTCAAGTTATCAGGCTCATTCAATCTGTATCTTGATAAAAATGTAGAATGGGGAAATAACATTTACGGGATTCATCGTACTATTGATAAGAATTATGTAGAATTAGCATTTGGTGCTGAATATAAATTAACCGACAAATTTAAACTTAGTGCTGGCTATTTGAACTCAAATACGGGCGTTGGGGAGTCGTATCAGAGCGACTTTGGCCATAGTAACGATTCATACACAGTTGGCGCAGGTTTTCAATGGGATTTGAATGAACGATTGACTCTTGATGCAGGTATGATGGTTACAACCTATAAAGATTATACCAAAACTTTTGTTGAAGCAGTTCCTGTTGGAACATATACTGAAACTTATGGTAAAAATACCTTTACTCTTGGTTTTGGTATTGCCTATAAAATATTCTAGTTAGGTTTTTGCAGATTAATTGATTGATGGGTAGGAATTAAAGTGATCGGATGGCTAAAATTCATCCGATCATTCTTTTTTAGGCTATTTGCTTTTCCTGAACCGTAGCTTGTTTTCGGCGGTCATTTTCTCGCAGGCGTACTGAATCATCAGTCTCGGCGCAGTTTCCTTGTACTTCAGCAGGAATGGTTCAACTTCCGAAGGGCTTATTTTCCAGGCTTCGCGCAAAAACCAGCCCATTCCCTGATGCACCTCACGTTCAGGATCGCTCATCAATTTTTCAACAAACCGAATGGATGGCATCACTTCTTTGGTCTTTTTGATGTGTTTGATCAGCGTAACCGGCACGCATCGGCGCTGAAATTTATAGGGCGAGTTTAGCCACGGCGCAAAGTCTTCAGGCCGAACAATTTTCTTCTCCAGAAATTTGGGCAGGATGAACATTCCCAGCGTATCGGCATGAGCCCAGTTGGTTATGCTGAATGAAAACCATTGGGCAATGGACTGAAATGTTTCGGGTGTATATTGTTTCCAAAGCCCGTTGAGCAATAGAAGTCCAAACGAAATTTCCTCGTATTTCAGGCTTTCCATCAGGATTGGCATGGATTCCAGAACCGTTGGCAAGGTAATTTCTCCGTCGTTCAGCAAATCTTTTACTTTGTTGTGAACCTGCGGCGCAGTAAGCCCGTAGCCTACAAATTCTTCCTTAAAAAAGCGCTGCGATTTTTGTAATTGTTCTTCGCTGGCGTTTGCCTGGCAATAGCTTCGTATTTCCCGGATAAGTTCTGTTTTTGTCATTGTTTTTAATTTTTTAGGCTTCTTATTCTTTCAAGTATGTTGCATTGAATATAGGGAAAAAGCCTGATTATTCGTTAAACTAAAACTGAATCAAAAGAAACAAATAACTGACAGATGAAAAAATGGTATTTGAGCGTGTTCGTATGGCTATTCATGGCAGTTTCCCAGGGTGAAGCAAGCAATCCACTCATTAAGAGTATTGGGATGTCCGATCCGCACATCCGCGTGTTTAATGATAAGGTTTATCTTTTTAGCGGGCACGACTCCGGCCCCAACGACCCAACCTGGGTTATGCGCGACTGGCGGGTATTTTCGACTACCGATTTGATTAACTGGAAGCTGGAAACCACCATCTCGCCCAAAGACAATTACATGGGGGCGGCCAGCACCGATTGCTGGGCCGGCGATGCCGTTGCCCGAAACGGAAACTATTATTTTTACTTCTCCGACCGCAAACGAAGCATTGGCGTGATGAGCGCAAACCGTCCGGGAGGTTTGTATCGCGATGCGTTGGGAAAACCGTTGGTTTCGCCCATGCACGATCCAACTATTCTGGTTGACAATGATGTAGCTAAAACAGCTTATCTTGTTTACGGCGATAAGGAGGGTGGCGGCTACCACATTGCCCGTCTGAACAACGACATGATTTCGCTGGCTGAAAAGCCCGAACCGATTACCATTAACGGCGCCGAATGGGAGAAGACACCTGAGTGGATGGACAAAAACTACATTTTTAAATACAAAGATACCTATTACCTGAGCTGGGGGCGCGATTATGCCATTTCGAAAAATGTTTATGGCCCGTATCAATGTGTGGGCGCTGTGGGTAACGGCCATCATCTTGACGAGTATGCGCATGGGAGTTTCTTTGAATGGAAAGGACAGTTTTACCACATCTGGACGTATTACCTGAAACAGGGCTTCAAATTCCGCGAATGTATCATTTCGTATTGCCACATGGCCGATGATGGTCAGATTGTTACGGATACCGACTTTTTAGATCAGCATTTTGAAACGGGAGTAGGGCAATATGATGCCTCGTGGCCTCGGATTCAGGCGGAATGGTATTCTGAAAAATCGGATAAAATTACCAAACAGGGTTCGCGCCAGACAGGTTTTTATCTTGGGAACATCGGCAGCAACAGCTGGGTAAAATTTGCGAATGTCGATTTTGGTGCCTCAACGAAAAAACGAGTGTTTAGCGCCAGTCTCAACGAAATTTCATCGGTCGGAACCATTGAGATCCGGTTGGGCAGTTTGACGGGTGAATTACTGGGAGTTGCCCGCGTGAATCCGGATCAGAAAAGTGCAACGGTTTCGTGCAGACTGAAAGCCGTTACCGGTCGAAAAGACATTTACCTGAAATTTACCGGCGAAGGAAGTCAGCTTTTTAAACTGGATTGCTTCAGGTTTGACCAAGTGAAATAAACAATAAAAAACTCAGCCCAAATTTTCTGAATTGAAGGTTCGGGCTGAGTTTTTTAGGTATGAATATCAATTGTTAAGCACTATTGAAAAGGTTGTTAGCGACTGGGCCGGAGTATTGTATGCAATGGATCCGTTTTTTAATTTGACTTCGCCAATTTTTGTGCAATTTTCGGTGGCGCTGGTTCTGAAAGCAGAAACTAGCGTTTTCATTTGGGCAACTGTTTCGATTTTCAGATGAAAAGATTTAGGTTTGTCTGCTGTATTGAGCAGTGCCACAACTAATTCTGTTTTAGCCGGATTTAGTGCAGCCAGTACTTCATCGTTATCAGTTTCAATAATTCTATAACCTAGCCCGAAAAAACGGGTAATTTGCATGCGTACATAAAAGTTCTTCACGATTTTGTATTCCTGCGATTTGAAATTGCAACGCATCAGGCACCAGGTTTCGTTCTTTTCTTCCATCAACTGCCAGTCGAGCCAGGCAATTGGCTTCATGTAGTGCATATCGTCGAAAAGCTTTTGAGCCAGCGAAAGGTTCGATCCAAGACTTGTTTTTGAGTTTCCACTTGGCCCGGTCTCCGATTGCCAGAAAGGCTTGCCTGTAGCTTTTACCAGGCCGGAAACTTCCATCCGTTCGGCATTGGTGCCCGAATAGGTGTGCGTATTGATTTGTTCGATTTTGCTTAGGATATCGCCATCCGATTGATAGGCTTTCAACACGTTGATGCAGGAGGCGATATTGGTTTCGTCGGAAGCTGAAATAACCGTTTTTAGTCCTGAAGCTTTAAGTTTGAGCGCTAAAATCCGGATGATTTTTAGTTGCGTTTCAGGCTCAAAGTGGCATCCTTCCTGGCTTCCGAGGTTGTACCAGTAATTGGTGGTGGGTTCATTAAAGGGTTCCAGAGTTCGGAATTCAATGCCAAAATGTTCTTTGTAGTATTTGCAAACGTCGATCAGGTAATCGCAAAAGGCTTCGTAAAATTCAGGTTTCAGGTTGTCTTTCAGCGGATCAGCATTTCCAGCCGCACAACCGGAATAAGTCATCCAATAAGGCGGCGAATTCGAGAATGCCTCAAAAATAGCATCCGGTCGCTTTGCCTTTATTTTCAGGAGTATTTTGCGCTGGGCGGCATCGGCGTTCCAATTGTACGGAGCATTGGCCGAAGCTTTGAAACCTTCCATTTCGGCACGTTTGCCTTTGCCTTTCACCATGTGTCCGTCGGCATGTGCCGGATCGTCGCCACCGCCAATGTTGTAGCGAAAAATGTTCATATTCAGTTTTTCGGACGAGGTAATCAGCTCGACAATACTGTCGATTTTCGCGTCGTCCCAGGCGCCAACCTGGCCAGCCCACCAGCATAGCGAACTTCCCCAGCCTTCAATAGCTTGCTGTTTTTTTTCAAAATTGATATTTACTGAAACAGAGTGTTGGGCATCCTGCCCCGACAGATTTTTAGCCAAGCTTGTCAGGCTAAAAAACAGAGTTATCAGGATTAGTTTTTTCATCAGGATTTGAGGTTATCGGCATCGTTTTTTAGTGACTTTTTTCTTCTTTAGGTACAACCAGCCGGTCGCCGGTTCCCTGAATCATAATGCGTTCCCATTCTTTGCCATAGCCTGGCTGAAGCGGTTTTTTCGGTACATTTTTACCGTTTCCGTTGTCGAGCAATTTATGCCCTTCTGTAATTTTTATATTGCCATCCATGAATTTCATAAACAGGTAATGGTAAAAATCTTTCCAGTCGGCAACCAGTTTATTGCCGGTGTAAGCCGAGTAATTGGTCAGGTAATCAACAGCTGCCGACGGATTCTTTTTGTACAATTCGGCTGCCTGTTGATCAACAACGGCCACTTCACCCGAGAACCGTTTTTCGAGTTGTGCCTGGTATTCCTCAATTTCAGGATGAATGACATTGTAGCGCGAATATGCCCAGTTGTTCACCTGGTTGAAGGTCCAGAATGCTGAAGTTTCCGACCAGCTGATCATCGATCCGTTCCCCAGCGCATAACTTTCAGGAATACGGTTCATTCCGCAGTACATTGGTGCATACACGCAACCATCGGTATCGTCAACACCAAACCAGAAAATGCCGCCGATAGGAGCGGGGAGCCAGTTGCGCGACTGGGCCACAAAGCTGTAGCCGGTTTGTTGAGTGGCAATCGCTCGTTCGCAAAGGAAGGTAGTGCTGTCAACTTTAAATTCCATCGGGCGCCAGCGGTAAGGCGATTTGTAGGGTCCGGCACCGGGGTCGTTACGCATATCCATTGGTGTGTCTTCGTAATGGTCTCGCATTCCGGCCATTACATCCTGAAGTGCAACCGGCGAATCAGGCTTCACCCAAAGAGGCAAACGGTTCGAAACAAATCCGTTGGGATTTAAACTGTTGTCGGCAAACTTAGCTTCGTGCGAAAATTTGCCAAGCACGTAATTGGTATAGTTTGGATTCTCGCGAAGTTCCTTATTTATTTTCCTGAAAAACGACCAGACACGGGCATCGCAGGCACGCGCGCCACCAAAAGAAACCGGGTTATAAACGTCGGAGAAGCTGAACGATTCGTCGGATCCTTTGTAAAAATCGTGAGCTTTGGCAAAACTGATGACATCGGGCGAGTGAAATGTTGTTTGCTTGGGATCGTTCCAATTGTTTGTTTTCTGGAATGGAAAAGTAGTTATACGAGCCTGGTTGGCGTGTCCGCTCACATAACCATCGGGGATTTGGCGGGCTACCCAAACGGCGCCTTTCTCGAATTTGCCTTTGCCTATCAATTCCATGATCCACGCTTCGTTGGCATCCGAAATCGAGAACGATTCTCCGCCCGAAGCATAGCCATATTCTGCCACTAGTTCGGTCATAACCTTTATCATTTCCCGGGCTGTTTTCGAACGTTGCAGGGCGATCCGCATCAGCGATCCGTAATCGAGAATAGCATCGGCCGGGCCATATAGCGAAGAAAGTCCGCCCCAGGTTGTTTCGCCAATGGCTACCTGGAATTCGTTCATAAACTGAACTACCGAATAGGTGTGTGCCACTTCAGGGATGGAGCCCAATAGCTTGCCGTTTTCGTAATGATACACTTCGCACAAGTCGCCGGGTTTATGATCGGCTGCCGGGTAAAAAGCGATGGCGCCGTACCTGGTATGTGAGTCGGCTGCATAGGTGATCATTACCGAATGATCGGCGCTGGCTCCTTTGGAAATAATTAAGTTGGTACAGGCAATGCTGTGGGTAAGTCCCGCTGCAAGAAATACCAACAGGAAGGTTATGTGTTTAATAGTCATTTGCATACGTTTTCAGAAATAAAGATTAAGTTTTTGACATTTAGCCCTTAAATTATCGGATTCCGTAAAAATAAAGAAAAATAGGAATCGACATTGATTACCAAGTTTTATAAATCCAAACGGGTTCGTTTTTATCCAATTATTCTGAAAATGAACTAAATATACGATCCGTGTTTTTTGCAAAGTTCGATGAATTTTTGCACACGCCCGGGTTTTACGTCGTTCTGAAGGATATGAGCCGGAGCAATCATGTAACCACCATCTTTTCCGAGAACGGAAATCTTTTCGATGATGTCTTTCTCAAGTTCATCGTCGGTACCATTGGGCAGTAAATCCTGCTGATCGATGGCTCCCCAGAACGCAAATTTATCGCCGAATCCTGATTTCATATCCTGAGGAAGGTGTCCGGGGACGCCTGGCTGTACGGGGTTGAACACTTCAAAACCAATCTCGCGGATGTCGTCGAGCAAATCGGCCACAGCTCCGTCGCAATGCAAAATAGCAATAATGTCGGGTTTTGCTTCTTTAAACTGGTCAATCATGCGTTTGTAAATTGGTTTAAGCTGGGTCTGGAACGTTTCGGGAGGAATGATCAGGCTGGTTTGTGTTCCAAAATCGTCGCCAAACCAAATGGCATCAACACCGCGCTCAATCAGTTGAAGGCCAATCTGTGTCTGAAACTCGGCGCAAGCCTCGAATAACGGAATGACATATTCGGTCTCCATCATCATGTCAATCAGCAGTTTTTCCATTCCTACCAACTGATGTCCCAGCGAAAACACGGTTACCTCAATATCGCCAAAAATCAGGTAGTCGTCTTTATATTTTTTAATTAGCGCTTCAGCATCGCGGTAACGTCCCGGCGCCAGTGGATCCGGAAAGCTGAATGCATCGATGTCTGCTTTGGTTTCGGCATGAGAAAGCGGGTAATCAACCACTTCCACATAAATATCGCCCTGACGCATTTTCATCCCGTATTCGTTTAGCCAGCAGCCATCGGCATCTTTCACCACCCTGTAATCGTCGGAAACTGAAGCCCCGGTAACCACCACATCGCTCCCCATTGCAACACGTAACTCGTTGGCACTGATTCGGTAGGTCACATCTTCGTACAGGTTCTCGGTATAATTTACCGGAATGCCCAGTTCTTTCCCAAAATGGTCGGATAGCTGGCGGCATAAATCAAACTGCACCGGAACCCTGTCGGGAAGGCCGGGTAAACGTTTGAATGCTCTTAAAACTCGTTCTCTTGAATTCATATTCGTTTAGTTTATTTGGTTATTTTATGGATTATTAAGTTTCTGTTGTTGCTTCGAAGGCTGTCTGTTCATCCTCAAATCTTATTGCGCCATCATTGGTGGCTTTTCGTAGGCTGCCATCTTTTTGTTCGGCGCTTTTCCCATTGTAAATTCCAGTGTCCCTCCTGAAACTATATCCTGATGGGTAATAAAATTCTTTGCGTATGGTTTGCCGTTCAATGTAATCTTCTGAATATAAATATTATCCGGGCTTACATTCTTCGCTTCAACTGTAAATGATTTCCCGTTTTCGAGCTTGATGGTGGCATGTTTCAGAAGTGGTGAGCCAAAGCAATACACACCATTGGCTGGGTTCATCGGGTAAAAACCCATTGAACTGAAAATATACCAGGCCGACATCTGCCCGCAATCCTCATTGCCCGAATAACCCGAATTTCCTTCGTTGTAAAGCTCGTTCATGATTTTGTTGCTGTATTGCTGGGCTTTCCAGGGTTCGCCGGTAAAATCGTACATATACACAATGTGGTGGCTGGGCTCGTTGCCATGCGCATACTGGCCGATAAATCCTGAAGCATTGCCGTTTACGTCGGTCGGACGAACTTCAAGCGTAAAGAAGGTATCCAGTTTTTTTGCAAAATTCTCGAAACCGCCCATCAATCCGGCAAACGAAGGAACATCCTGCGGAACGTACCACAAATATTGCCAGCCATTGCCTTCGGTGAACGGAAATGCGCCGTTACCGCCATAAGCGAGCGGGTTGAAGTTTTCAGCCCATTTACCATCGCTGTTTTTCGGCCGGAAGAAGCCAACCGTTGAGTCCCACAGGTTCTTATAGCTTTCCGAGCGTTTCAGGAAGAAATTGTAATCGTCGGTTTTGCCCAGTTTCTTTGCCATTTGCGCCACGCACCAGTCGTTGAAAGCCACTTCAAGCGTAATCGAAGCCGACTCGGTTTGTTTGTCTTCAGGAAAATATCCGTATTGATCCAGCAAATTAAACGGTGACTTTTTGTGCGCAACGATTGACGAAGCCTTCACGGCCTCGTACGCTAAATTGTAGTCAACTCCGGGAATTCCTTTAAAAAAGGCATCCACAATAACCGGAATGGAGTGGTTACCGATCATGCAATAGGTTTCGGTTCCCCACAATTGCCAGATAGGCAGATAGCCATAAGTTTGGTATTGGCGCAACATCGAATTGATAAAACCAGCGGTACGCCTGGTTTGCAGAATGGTGTAAAGCGGATGTGCCGCGCGGAATGTATCCCACAACGAGAACGTGCTATAGTGCGTTTTATCCGGTGCATTTTTAATGCTGCCGTCAGTTGCCATGTAATCGCCCGAAACGTCGGCAACATTATTTGGCTGAATAAACAGGTGGTACAAGCCGGTATAAAAAATGGTTTTCTGGTGCTGCGTTCCATCCACATCGATGCACGACAGTTCGCGGTTCCAGGCTTCGTGAGCCTTGGAAACTATGTTTTCGAAGTTGAAGTCTTTGATTTCAGCCTGAAGGTTTTGGCGGGCGCCTTCCTGCGATACCGACGAAATACCTACCCGCACCAGCAAAGGCTGATTGTTATTTTTACTGAAGTTCATCACAAACTTCAAATTATCGCCGTTGGCAACCGGTGCATTGGGTATTTCGTAAGTTCCTGATTTAAAGATATGCGTATCGAATGGCCGTGAAAACTCGGCGCGAAAAAATACCTTGCGGTGTTTGGCCCATCCGGTGATAATGCGGTAACCTTCAATGGTCTTGTTGTCGATCACACGAATTTGCGAAGTCAGGATTTTCACATAGCGGTAAGGACTTGTGCGAACAAGCGAGTGATCGAGGTCAACCACCAGGTGGTACTCTTTCTGATCGGGGAATGAATAACGGTGCATTCCGCAGTGCTCGGTAGCTGTAAGCTCAGCCTTAATTTTATAATCTTCAAGCACTACACTGTAATAACCAGGTACCGCTTTCTCGTTTTCATGTTTGAATGTCGAACGCCAGCCTTTTACTTTGCCATCGTCGCTTCCGGCTTTCCATTTGATGTCGCCGCTGTATGGCATAAAAAGCACGTCGTACAAATCGGGGCAACCTGTTCCGCTCAAATGCGTGTGGCTGAACCCCAGGATTGACGGGTCGTTGTAGTCGTAACCGCTGCAAGGGTCATCGGGGTACTCGCGGGTATCCGGACTTAACTGCACCAACCCAAAAGAGACACATGCCCCCGGAAAATTACTTCCCGACAAGCTCAGGCTATCTACCGAACCTGTCCCGATATACGGGTTTACAAACTGCGTGTAGTCTATACTTTGGGCAAATAATCCCTGCTGAAAAAGGAAAATCGCCGCTAAAATCAAAAATCTCTTCATTTTCAGTTGTTTAACTTATCTATAATCCTGATTAAATTCAGGCTGTAAATATGAATACTTCTTTGTAACTTTTACTTGCCGAATGTCACCTTTATGGCGGCAATTCGACCCTCAAAGCGGTTTAATCCAAAGCTCCGGATTGCATTTTCTTTTTAGGTTCAGCTTTGGCGTTGGCCAGTTTCCCTTTCACTTCAATCCGAATAACACTGGCAATATGGTCGGGCGCTTCTGCTGGTATGTCAATGATTAACCGATCATCAGTTTTTGTCGTTTTCAGCTTGTTTCCGGTAGCCAAAAGTCTGGCCGAAATCACGGAATTATTCAGGCCCGGGATATCCAACTTACCGTTTTTGGGCCAGTCGAATATCGAAAGGTAAATTACTGTCCGGCCCTTTTCTTCTTTCTGCGTGTATTCGCCCCACTTTAGTTGTGGCAAACTTCCGGCCTGAGTTCCGTAAATGGCCTCGCCGTTCACTTTCATCCATTGGCCAATGTCTTTCAGGCGGTCAACACATTCAGGCGGAAATGTACCATCGGGCTTTGGACCGATGTTGAGCAGGTAATTGCCGCCGCGGGCAGCAATCCGAATCAGGTTCCGAATCAGTGTTTCCGACGATTTCCAGTTTTGGTCGTAGCTTTTGTAGCCCCACGATCCGTTCATGGTCATACAGGTTTCCCAATTTTGCCCATCCACGGCATCGCGGTCGGGAATAGCCTGTTCGGGCGTTTTAGTGTCGCCATGAAAATCGGGGTGCAACCGGTCGTTGGTAATTATTCCGGGCTGAAGCGCCAAAATATTTTGCAGCTTTTCGGCTCCTGAAACGGTTTTCATCTGGGTGGCATAATCCCACCAAAGAATCGACACTTTTCCGTAGTTGGTCAGCAACTCTTTTACCTGCGGAACAGCCACATCGTCAATATATTTGTCAAAAGTCGAGGTCAACTGGATCGGGTCCCAGTGTCCGTCGTGTTCTTTGGTATATTGGTCAATCCGGGCCGAATCGGGATTTGGCCAGCCTTCTTTCATCAGGCGGCGGGCAGCCGAAGCGCCGGGGTTGGTCCAGTCAACAGCCTGAGAATAGTAAAAACCCAGTTTGATTCCGTATTTATGACAGGCATCGGCAAGCGGTTTCAGCAAATCTTTTCCGTAAACGGTTGAATTTACCACGTTCCAGTCACTGGCATTACTATCGAACAAGGAAAAGCCATCGTGGTGCTTGGCAGTGATGATCAGGTATTTCATGCCCGCATCTTTGGCCATTTTTACCCACTCTTCAGGATTGTAATTTACAGGGTTGAACTGCCGGGCATTTTCGCGATATTCGGCAACCGGAATTTTGCAGCGATTTTCGATCCAGGCTGCATCGCCGCGGGCTTGATTATAACCTCGGTAAACCCCACCATACATCGAATAAACACCCCAATGAATGAACATGCCAAATTTAGCTTCGTGCCACCAGGCAAGGCGTTCATCGGAGGATGGTCTTTGCTGTGCTTTTACCTCTGAAAATTGTGCTAGCAATACAACAAGGGAAATAAGTGCATATTTATACATCATGTTATTCGTTATTTTATGAATGATCGGATAAACTCCAATCATTCAGTCAATATCTTATATTTCTTCGTATTTCGGTTTTCCTTTTGTTATTGGCTGTCTTGCATTGAAATATCGAACAAGGAACAAGAAACAAGGAATGTAGAATCAATACTTCGATGTTCCTTATTTCTTATTTAGCGTTTCTTATTTTCTATAATCAATACCGAATATCCAATCTTATCAGAACGACTTTCAATTTTCATTCTTCTTTTTCAACTGGTTAAAGGTTTCAGCCAAATGTTTTTCGTGGTCATCGAGGCTCTGGGCATAAATCAGCATCCGGTGTTCGAATCCGGCGTACATCGATAGCGCTGTTTTTTCATAAAATTTCTGGATGCCTTCTTTGCGATTGGCCGTAATTGGCCGGTAATAGCCGGCTCCTGTATCCATCGATTGTCGCTTTATACAATCATTAATTGATTCCAACGTGGCAGCAACGAATGCTTTATCGAACGATGCCTCCTGATCTTTTTCAAGGTAAGTCATCATTGCAGTTAGCAGTTTGTATGGTTTTTTCAGTGTTTCGGGCAGACTGTTTACGTCGGCAACTGTTCCGGCCAATTCGAGGACAGGAATTTGTGGATAATCAGCAGTAGCGGGTTCAACAGGCCATTCTCCTGAAGTTACAATTTCAACCTGCGCTTCTGCCGGAAGATCGTCATAAACAAGGTTTACTTCGCTGGAAGATTTCACTTTTATCGCCTTGTTGTTGATTTTTACTGACTCAATTTTAGGACCGTTGTTCAGGCACGAGAGGTAAATCTTTTTTGTCCCGAAGCGAACAGGGCGTTTTTGGACATATTCCTTAATCGACTGCGGCACTCGTGGCCGAATAATGAGTTGGTCGGAGCGATACTCGTAGTCGAAAATCCCGCGAATGGTTGCCGCCGGGATTGCAAAATTATCGACCATAACAGCTACGCCATTTTCCTGGTTACGACCCGTATCAGACCAAATGTTATTGGTGTTTTCGCCACGTTGCGACCAAGGGGCATCCATCCTGAAATCCTTCGACCACTTCATGTTACGAATAGCAGAGCGACGAACATCTTCGAATTTGCCCAATCGGTAATACATCAGGATAGCCCTTGCTTCAACTGTTGCCCAAACACCTCCATTTACCCACTCTCCAAACTTCCAGATGCCCTTTAAGCCACTTCCATTGGCATCGCCCCAGCTGTAATAAGTATCGTCGAGGCCCGGAGCATTGGTCAGCAAAAAATCGAACGGGCGAATTTCCTTGAACGAAGCAATTTTGTTGTAAATGCTTTCCGACAATTTTGAATCGGAAACCCGGAGAGCCACGGCGTCGGCATTAACAACTCCTTCGAGGTAACCATATTTTTTCTCGCCCGGAACACCATGCCTGGTGCCGTCTGGCTCAACATACTTTACAAAATAACCTTCAGGAGTAATGAGTTGTGAAAGCGATTCGCGTGTAATTTTCCGGCGATGCTTGTATTCTTTAAGTTTTTTCTGGTTGCCTGTAAATTTGAGCAGCTCAATCATACGGTCGAGCGCAGCCAAATATGTTACCGAAAGTCCCGATAAATAAGCTTTTCCCCAGGTTCCGTCGGGTAATTTTACTCCGGCATAACTGGGTGCAAGCAGGTTACTGGCAGCTCCTACCAGAAAAAGGTTGTTTTTGGGGTCGCGTGTACGTTCGATACAGTCGCAGGCCCGTTCCATTTTTGGCAGGTAAAGTAAGGCTTTTTGCATGTCGTGGCTTGCAAGCAAAATTTCAGCCTGAACCACCACTCCGGCAACCGTTGCTTCGTAAAACCAGTCGTGAACTTTCAGGTTTCCATCGCCCTGTTTATAAATGATTTTGCCCGGAGCGGCGCAGTCGCCCAGGCTTCCATCGGGGGCAATTAATTCTGAATGTTTGCTGGGTTTTCCATCAGTGGTAAATCCGCCTTTTCGTATTCCATCACCCTGATTGGTCCAGAAAAGATCCCACGAACGCTGAAGTGTCGAAAACCAGGGCTCTTCAAGCGTCGGGATTGCCGAATAGGAAAAACCATAGCTGTTTTGTATCCACCAGGCGCCCCAACCAGCCCCTTCGGTAAATGTGTCCCATTCAGGATTATAGATCATACTTATGTTTGGAACCGTTGGGTTGGGATAAAAAGAAGCATACGATTCGTCGATCAGCCGAAGGAAATCAACATCGCCCTTTCCGGAGCAATAAACACCATCGTAAAAGGTAAGTTTTTGGGGGGCTTTAGCCCCGGTTGCCAGGCTGGCAAGTAATAGCAGAGTGATTATAAATTTCTTCATATTACTAATGTTTACGGTTCGTAGTTTGATGCTCATCTTTTTGCGGGCCATCTCATTTTTTTTCGCTGAATGATCAATTGGGCCAAACGGTCGAGCATTTCCCGGTCGAGCGGGTTTTTCGACTGCGACATTTTGTAAATCGTTCCGCCGCCTTCGTAATAAGCGATGGATGCTTCTTTGAAAACATCGTTGTTCCTGAAAGCTTCGATATAGCCAATCAGTCGCTCACGTTTTGGGTCGCTGGCGTCGGCCAGGGCTCGGTCGTCGAATTCTATTTCAAGTCCCATTCCTCGCCCTTTGGCATACGCACAGGTGGCGTCGAGCCGTTCTAAAGGTACTTCGTTTTTAAAGAAATAGTTTGGCTGAATATAGGCAAAGTCGAATTTGTCTGTACGCCAGTTATCGAATCCAATGGCCGTCCAGTAAGGAATCCAGAACAAACGCAGGTTTTTCGAGCGGATGTAATCGCCCACCTGGACGAGAATTTCGCGAAAATTTTCGTCTTTTTCCGAAACCCAGTAAAACCCTTCGAAATCGAAATTTTTATAGCCTTCCTTCCGGTATTGTTCAAGGAAACGATCAACATACCATTTGCAGGCTTCAATGCGGTCCTGGTCATTTCCAAAATCCAACTGACGACCATTCAGGCTACCCCAGTCGGTTTGGCCTTTCATGGGTACAGGCATTACTGCCACCATTTTATGGCGGAACGATGGTTTGCCCAGTTCTTTTTTCTGTTCTTCGATGCATTGGTCAAGCGCCGAAAATGCCCTGTCTTTTTCGAACTGCCGGTTCATCAGCCATTCCCATTCGGGCTTACAGGCCAGCGTAGTCGATGCATTCCCGTGGGCGAAATGATGCCCTTTCCCGTCGAGAAATTCAGTAAACAAAAAGCCATCAAATAGCCAGTTTTTTTTGCCTTTCTGATTTTGATAAACTACATAAGGCAAAAACTGATCTTTGCTCCATTCCATCGAACGGTGAACGCCGCCATAATAGATCAACACCATGTCGGCGATGTTGGTTTTTCCGTAGTGGCAGACTTTACTTTTACCGGAGGCCTGAACAAACAAACTCCAGGTGCAAAGCAAAACCGAAAGGAAAATCAGAGCCATCGTTTTGGACAGGATGCCCATGAACCATCTGAGACTTAAACGGTATTTCGATAAACGTAAATTCATGGTTAGTCAGGTTTATATTTTGTTTTTCGGCTACAAGCTATCGCCTGTCAATTTCAGTTTTACCGGTATTAGTTTCACTGGTCCTATCAATCCTGAAGGGCTGGGAGTCCAGGTGGTTGCTTCTTTCTTTTTCCAGGGAAATAAAAAATCGCCAATTGCATATTTGTTATTGCCCTCGCTCAGGCATTTCTGCCATTGTATTCCTTTTATTTCAAGGTCGGCGGCACGGTTTATCGGAGTGTTTGACACCTCTATTTCGAGCAGGTTATCGCCTTCTTTAAGTGCAGTACCGGCGTACACCTGCATGGGAGGCGTAAAACGGTCGGCCAGCAAAATGCCGTTAAGACGTATTCGGGCGGTATGTAATACTGTTCCGGGATCAATCATCCAATCGTCTGCTTTTACCGAAGGCTTAAAAAAGTGGGCTGTGTAGCACGCAGTGCCTGAAAAACCATCCAACGTGGATTTTTGGTCGCTGTTCCAATTCGTCCACGAATCAAGCCTGTTTATTGTTTCGGGGTGAGGTATCTTTTCGCCGCCATCTATAAACTTTACCTGCCAGGGGCCTTGTATGGACAATGGTTGGCCGATGGTGTCGAAATATTTCCAGTCCGGGGCTTTAACCTGCTTATTCAACACACGCAATATCCGCGATTCGCGAGGCTGAAGCTGTAGATAAACCTCCATATCCCCATTTTTAGATTTGCGTTGCCGGGCCATACCCGAAATGCTATCCATCGGATCGAATAGAACGACATCAAGCCCTTTGGCGTTGAGCGGGACCCATCCGTCAAACGAGTTATTGCCGGATGGGTTAACGACGAAATAGGTAGAACCTTCGTTGTCGATACGGCGAATACATCGCAGTCCTGAATCGAAGAGTTTTTCGCGTTTTATACCGGCAGCAACCAGGGCCTGCTCGGCCGTTCCACCAATAAAAATACGGCCTTTCCCGATATGGGCTTCCCTGATTTCGTTAGATACAGGTCTTGCTGCATTTTCGATGCGCTTCATAATGGCCCTGAAATGCGATCGGCGTTCTTCCAGGCGGGCAAGACCGGGAACGTCGGAAGGTGCCAAACCTGGGAAAATAATGGTGCCACCAGCTTCAGCATACTTAAATATATGCTCCAGCGTGGTATCTGGTAACAAATGACAGTCGGCCACAACCAGTGCCCGATACGTTGCACCGGGAGCAACGAAGTAGCCATTTTCAACGTGGATCGATTTTAACAGGAGGTCGCTCACCCAGGCAAAATCGAAGCCCAGGTGCCAGAGCTTCGGGCCTGTTGGAGCTATGGCTTTCTGCATATAAACACCCATAGGTGCGTTGTGGCTAATGTTTCCATTCTGATCTTTGGCCCGCATTGACCATTGGTCGTGAATTGGGAAGTAAACCAGCAAATCTTCGTAAGGTTTTCCAGCCTGCAAAAACGATTGGCAATGTGTTATGTAACTGCACATTTTAGGGCCTTGCCGCCACATAGGATTAAATGGGCCCAAATGAAACCCGGCGTAAAATAGCCATCCGGGCCAGGGAACGTTAGCGGGCGAATAAGTTATTCCATGCAGCATCGTATGGTTTATGCCTGAAAGCATATCGATGTCGAGCTTATCTTTAGCTTCGGACAACGGAGTGTTAAGTATAGGGCCGTAGCAGGTCAGGGTTTCTGAAGAAACATACGGTTTGCCCAGGATGTGAGCGGGCGAAGAAGCCGCCTTAGCTCGAAAAAGGTCGATGTTCCCGTTGTTTAAATACCACTTAAGCGGGCCACCAACATCGGCCTGGGGAATATCGTACAGGGCATTTACATCGAGTTCGTTGGCTGGTTCGTTACAGGCCTCGCCAATGGTTTTACGGTTAAGGCTTGCCGCCCATGATTCAAATGTCCGGGTAAACCCGTCGAGCATTAATTCAGCGAGCGTCAATCGATAATCGTAAGTAACTCGGGAAATGGAGTCATTTGAACCTTCGCCAATGAAAGCTGGTAAATTTTGAAGTAAATTATAGCCACGCCGTTTTGTAAACTGAGCAGGAAAATCGCGGGTCCAGTTAAGCCTTATTTCCCATGAATCGTTGTTAAAGGCACGAGGCAAATCACTGGGAGAGACTAGCGCAAAAGTATTGCTGAATGTTTGAAGGTAGTTGTTTACAGCCTTCGCTGACAGGTGATCGACCACCCATCCTTTGCCATCGGGCGTTGGCATGCGAACTTGTGAACTTCCCGGATGGTTCATGGCAACGAAAAGAGTCCAGTTGCCTTGTGGGGCAGTCCAGTTTAGGACGCCGTTTTCATCAACTTTATCCGTTAATTCAATTACGCTTCCACCATCAGATTTCGCCATTACACCCGAAAGATCGGAACGTTTTGGAGAATCAGGAGCATTTGGGTTGAAGGTAGCTATTCTCATCCCTTTCACCCGACAATCGGCCAGAGACATACGTTGAACATCCACCACGGAACAGGCGTCGTTGATAGATACCTGTGGACCGCCCAATGCCCAGCCTGCTACGGGCGAAATGTCGGCGCCCATACCTAAACGGTGAGCTTCACGAACAGCGTAGGCAATCATTTCCACCCATTCTTTTGAAAGATAGCTGAGTTTTACAATACCTTCATCGCGCACATCCAAAAGACAAACAATGTTGACTCCCCCAAAACCACTGCGGTGCAGGGCTTCGAGGTTTTGGGTAATATCGGCTTTGGTAACCGCACAACCATGCCACCACCACCATGTCCAGGGCTTAGTTTCACTGGAAATAATGGTTGGCCAGGTCAGTTTAGAGGTGATGGCTTTCCCTTGATCAACAGGCATTTTACTCCCATTCATCTTTTGAATACCTCCAGGCTGCGATGAAATGGCATGAAGAGGTAGTATAAATCCCAAAATCAGGATTAATCTTTTCATACAGATGAATGTTGTTCGTAATCGGTCTTAATTTTTTAGCTGAAGTTTTTCTCCTTTTGCATTTCTACAATCGGCAACAGTTGTGTTTTTGGATGTCCCGTTTGATTCAATTGCTTTTCCTGAAGTTTCGAAAAAGATGTTGCTCAGTTTTACCCCGTCGCAACCCGAAGACACCAATCCCTTGCTACCAGCCACAATCGTGCTTTTTACGGTTATATCGCTCACGGTAAGGTTTTTACATCCTGAATAATACTGTACGTTTCCGCAGGCATCGGTCAGATTAAATTCGTTGATGGTGATGTTGGAGCAATTGTTCAGGGCGATAAGCGCCGGGCTGGCCTGGGCAACCAATTCTTTGAGGTACCCTTTCTGGATTTGGGCATTTACCTGGTCAAGAATGGCAGTTCCATGTCCTTCGATAACGCCTTTTCCTACGATACCAATGTTTTCCTGTCCATCGGCCACAATCAGGGCTTTAGGTCCTCCAGCGCCATAGTAATCATAAATAGATGAAGTGGCTACCAGTATAGCGCCCTCTTTCAGTTCGATGGTGACGTTCGATTTTAGCTGGATTGTTCCGGTGAGGTAGCGGCCTACGTAAAAAACAAGCTTACCGCCTCCATTTTCGCTGATGTAATCGATGGCTTTTTGTATCGATTTGGTGTTGAGGGTAATGCCTTCAGACTTTACGCCAAACAGCGAAGCTTTGTAATCTTTGGCGGATAGGCTCAACGATAAAACCAATGCTGCAATTAATGCGAATATTTTTATTTTGCTCATAATCTTTATTTTAAGTTTGGATTTTGGAGTGTCTAAAGTTCGGAGTTGACTCTAGGCACTCCGAACTCTAGCTCACTTCGCACTTGTTATTCGTTTATTCTTTTGAACTAATCTTTCAAGGGCCACGCCATTCCGTCCGAGATTAGCCTGTTGCCTTAAACAACGTGTTCTCGCGGACGGATTTTCCGTTTTCCCTTTTCCCCCGGTTAAAACCGGGGGGTATTGATATTCTGCCCTTCCAGGGCAAAAAACAACTGCTTTCAATCGTATTCGATGTTTCCCTTTTTCCAGTTATTCGCTTAGGAGCTGCATCGAGATGCTGAAGGACTACTAAGCTTGGAGTTTGGAGTTAACTCTAGGCACTCCGAACTCTAGCTCACTTCGCACTTGTTATTCAATTGCTACATTTTCTGATTTCTGGTAGAAAAGTTGCTTTTTGCCATTGCTTTCAGGCTCAACATATTGCATTCCTTTAAAACTGGCGCCCTGAACATCGTCCATTACAATAGCAGGGCGATAGTCTTTCTTTTGAGCGACAAGCTTTACATTTTCAAATGTAATGCCTTGTGCATGACGAATATAGAAACCCCAGGCCGGAAGTTCTTTAAATTGCGAAAATTCTGGATATGCAGTACGCATTTCCGGGATGCTGTCTAATTGGGAGGGGGAAAGTTCGCGTTTTGCGTAAAGAGGGTTTCCGGCCCCGGGGTAAACTATTTCTATATTCTTCAGTTTCACATTCTGTATTTTGTAATCGGGCAAGCCAACAATGCTGGCTGGCGAAATATTTCTTGGCAGGTCTTCAACAGGCCCTTCATAATTGTAGCCTGCATCAGGTTTTCCGAACGGAACTTCGGCATAAACGTTCGATATGGTAATGTCTTTCATATACGGTTTTTTGCCTTTGCTCCAGCGGTCGCCAATGCGTAAAAAAATCACATTTCCGGTGTTGATGGAACGAACTCCGTCAACCACGATATTCTCAATTTCGCCGCCGTCAACCGCTGCAAAGGTAATGGCTGAGCGGAACGTGTCGAAAATGGTTAGGTTGGTTACCTTGAAGTTGCGGAAGCCACCGCGCGATACCGTGCCAAATTTCAGTCCGTTGGCGCTCGATCGGCCTACGCAATTATCAACAACTACATTCTGGCAAATGTGCTCGGGAGAGTGCGATTTGAAACAGATAACATCGTCAGCAGCATCGAAATACGAGTTTTTGATCACCACGCCATCGCAGTCAACTACGTCGATGCCGTCGTTATTCCAGTACGATTTGCTATCAACGGTTATACCGTCAACATACAGGTTTATACATTGGTCGTAAGTTTGGTTCCAGCTGGCCGGGTCGCGTAGAGTAAGGTCAGTTATTTTTACGTTTTTACATTCGCGGAAATAAATGTTTTGCGGGCGGTTGGTTTCGTTGGGGCGGTCGAGTTTCAAAACATCAGGATAAATGCCACGTTCGATGTAGTTAACCATGTTATTGGCAGTTGTAAAGCCACGCCCGTTGATGGTTCCTTTGCCGGTAATTCCAATGTTTTCCTGATTCACAGCAAAAATCATCGACATCCAGCCAATTTTCTTGTCCTTCACGTAATCAAACGGGTTGGTCGATCCCAAAATGGTTGCGCCATATTCGAGGTGCAAGGTTACATTCGATTTCAGGTAAATCGAACCGGTTACCCAGTTCCCGGCATCGAAAATAAGTCGTCCACCACCATTTTCGTTGATGTAATCGATGGCTTTCTGGATGGTGCACGTATTGACGGTTACGCCATCGGCTTTCGCTCCAAAGTCGGCAATGCGGTAATCTTTTGCAAAAAGGGTTGTTGCTACGAGCAGCAAAAAGCCTAGTGATAATATTTTTACTTTATTCATAGTCAGGATATTTATTTGGTAACAACATTGCTCGATTTGTACTGAACCACTTGCTTTTTGCCGCCGCCAGGCTCTTCGTATTTCATTTTAGTGAACGTAGCACCTTTCACGTCGTCGAGTACAATAGCAGGTCGATATTCCTTGCCTTTGGCTGTGAGAGTGATGTTTTCGAATTTCACGTTTTTAGCGTGGCGTACATAAAATCCCCAGGCCGGAAGTTCCTTAAATTGAGAAAACTCGGGGTAGGATGCAGCCATTTCAGGAATACTGTCTAAATCAGCGGGTTTGGTTCCACGGTAGGCGTAGGCCGCATTGCTGTTTCCCGGATAAACGATGTGGATGTTTTTCAGGGTGACATTGGTAATATCCTGACCTTTAAGCCCAACAATGCTTGATGGCGAAATATTTCGCGGAAGGTCTTCAATTGGGCCTTCGTATTCGTAACCAACATCGGGCTTCCCTGCCGGAACTTCGCAATACATATTCTGAATGGTAATGTTACTCATCGAACCGGTGCGGCCTTTGTTCCAGCGGGCGCCAATGCGCAGGTAAATCGGGTTGCCGGTGTTGTAGGCATTCAGGCTATCAACCAAAATGTTGTCGATTACGCCGCCGTCGGGAGTTGCAATGGTGATGGCCGAACGGAAGGTATCATAAACCTTGTTGTTGATGATTTTAAAATTTTTGTATCCGCCTGAAGTTACCGTTCCGAATTTGATGCCGTTGGCGCTCGATCGGGCCACACAGTTACGAACTTCGACATTTTCGCACATTTTTGTTGCATCGTGCGATTTGAAGCAAATGGCATCGTCAGTAGCATCGATAAACGAGTTGAGCACTTTTACGTCTTTGCAGTCCACGATGTCGAGTCCGTCGTTGTTCCAGAATGCTTTGCTGTCAACGGTTATGCCGTCAATTTTCAGGTTTTGACATTGGTCGTAAACCTGAACCCAGTCGGCCGAATTGCGGATGTTGATGCCTGATATTTCCACGTTTTTACATTCGCGAAGGTAAATGGCTCGTGGGCGACGCGATCCGGGACGGTCGTTTTTCATTTCATCCTGAATGATTCCCTTATGGATCTGGTCAACCAAATTATAGGCAACATCACGGCCTTGACCATCGATCACCCCTTTACCTGTAATGGCAATATTTTCAGCTTGATAGGCAAACACCAGCGAACTGTATGGACCATTGATGTTGTAATCGTAAATGTTGGTGGAACCAACAAGGATGGCACCTTCTTCCAGCTTGATTTTTACGTTCGATTTTAATTCGATGTGGCCTGTGAGATAGCGGCCTACATAAAACACAAGCGTTCCGCCGCCTTTTTCGTGAATGTAGTCGATAGCTTTCTGAATAGCCGTCGTATTCAGGGTTGTGCCGTTCGACTTGATGCCAAACAGCGAGGCTTTGTACTCTTCGGCCGAAAGCCGGAGAACGCAAAGCAATGCAAGAGATAAAATAGTGATTTTCAGTTTGATCATATACAGATATTTATAGTTTTTAGATTATAATCTCCATTTGTTGTTATTCTTATATTCAGCCCTTTCAGGGCTGGACTTTTGTTCGGGTTCAATGCCGTGGGCTTCACCCACGGTTATTGAGATTAAGTCCTTTCAGGACTTTTTTGCTCGTTGAACTTTTCAGAATGCCCTGATTATAGAAACTGTATGTTAGAACCGATATCCTTTGCCGTCACATTTATGTGACGGACGGGGGATTTAGGGGTCTATTTCAATATATTACCACTGGCCCAATTAAACCCATCGACTGAATCGGCTGGTCTTTTGTTTTTTGATTGGTGAATTTTTGTGCTGTTTTATTGTCGGTGAGCGTTTTCATATAATTACCCATTACGGTAACTACGCGAACTTCCAGCTCGTTTTGTCCCTTTTTCAGGAATGGCGCGAGGTTGTAAATTCGTCGTCCATACCATTTTATGCCGCACGATTGCCCGTTCACCAGCACTTCCGAAACACCGAAAACCTGCCCCAAATTGAGGATCGTTTTCCCGGAGCCATCGAAGTTGATGGTTTTGCGGTAAGCAGCTGTTCCGGTGAAATTCACAAACTCGGTATCCTTGATGTCTTTCAGGGTATCCATTTTCAGATTTTTAACCCAGTTTTCGCGGCTGTGGCGGAATTCAACATTCCAGTCGCTGTTCAGAGTCAGGGCATTTGCACTGCTTACGGGCAAGTTTGCCCATTTCTGGCTGGCTTTTTCCTTGCTGAACACAATTAACCGGGTTTCGGCTTGGCCAAGTTCAAGTGTCAAACTATTGCCATTCAGTTCAATGCCTGATCGCTCACCGGTTTCAGGATTCCAGATTTCAGCACGCCGGCCTTTAACAATTTCAGGAGCAAACGAAATTTTACTGGTGTGCGCATCGAATTTGTGTGCGTTTCCGAAGAAAATAATTTCGCTTTGGTCGTCGCTTTGATAGCGCATTTGCATCACAAAACGGTCGGGTTTTTCGATGGTGAGGTAATGCGGAAGTGAATATTTCGTTAAAAGATCGTTGTACCATTCCAGAAATTTATTGTCGGCTGGCTTCTTCACCAAAATGAATCGATCCGGGAATTTTTTGAGTTTTTCAACCCACTGCTGTACTTGTTGGTCTTTTTCTTTGTAATTGGTCAATCCCAGCGATTTTTCAGGATATTTTTCGATGCAGAAAATCCGTCCGCCCGAAGCGACAAAATCGTACAGTTTGGCGGCAGTTTCGGGATTAATGCTGGTTACTTCAGGAAGAAACAGGGTGCCGTATTTTTTAGGACCGTAATACAGTTTGCCGTTTTTCACGGTTGAATCGTTGATGATAATTTCGGTGGTGTAATCGGCTGCACCTCCGGTTTTATTAATCGACTCCCAGATAATGGAAGTGTATGGAATATTCAGTTTTTCGGGGAACGGATCGGTTTGAACGCCCATTTCGCTCCACATATCGTAATTGGCGGGCAAAATAGCTATGTCGGTGTACATGTCGGCATGTTGAAAAACCGTTGACAAGCGCGCTTTGTAGTTGTTCAGGTACTTAAAATATGGCCACCAATTGTTGTTTTCGTTGTAGTACGAACCATACTGAACCCAGCCTGGAAATGGAGCTTCGGGTGGCGAATAGTTGAACCCGTGCCAAACGGAATGTGTGATTCCCGACATCAGGCTTTGGTCGGAACCGATTTTCAGCAATTCGAGCGTGGTATTGAAAACCAGATACGTATTGGTCATTTCTTCGCAACTCACAATGCGTTTGCCTGTTAGGTGAGCTGCCGACGAAACGTATTTGTCAATCATGGTGTAACCGCGCCCGCGACGATAATCTTCGTCCGACATTTCTTCGCCCAGCTTGTGCTTGAGCCAATTGGTTGTCCACGACTCGCCTTCGGGAATATCGTATCCGAGACTGCTTTCGAGCGGAAAGAATCCACGTCCGTAGGCTTGTGCACGCGATTTGACGTTTTGGTCTTTGCACCATTGCAGGTAGGTTTCGGTGAAGCGCTCGCGCAGCAGTTCAGCTTTAGTCAGCTCAAAATCGAAGCGAACCCGTTTAATTTCTTCGGCAAATTCGGGAGATTTTGTCACCCCGTAATTCTCGTCAACCACCGAGCCGAGTCGTCCAACTTTAAACATGGTAAAAGGCAAATAAGGCATCATGTCGTAGCCGCGGCGCTTTTTAAATTCTTCGGCCAAATCGCCTGTCCAGTTGCAAGCCTCGAGTTCCATCGAGTCGGTAAAAAATGAGCGGAGGTGATTGGATAGGGGCCCCGTTTTTTTCTGAATGGTGTCTGACATGTGGTCGAGATATTTGCGCACAGCGGCCTTATCCATGTGGTTCAGGATTGAACCGGCAGCGCCTGGAGCACCATTGATAACATTGGCAAAGGAGTTGAATTTCACCAGTGCGTAGAACACGTATTTTCCTTCAGGAACCTCAAATTTAATAGTTTCATTTTTTCGCTGATCGGATAATTCGATGACCTGGCTGAGGTTGCTCATGGGGTCGGGAACAAGCTTGAGCGAGAGAATTTCGCAGGTGCGGCGCGGGTTTACATCAGTAACTCCCGGATCGATGTTTTTGAAAATATTGAATTGCGACGTTTCGTAAGTCGTCGGACCTTCCAGTTTCTCGGCATCAATAATTACAACCTGGGCCCGTTCAGCCACTTCGAGTGATTCAGAACCAAATGGCCAGCCCGAACCAACAATCAGATCGCAGGTCATGTCCAGTTTTTTCGCTTCGGCAAAAGTCACTTGCAACATATCAATCCATTCGTCGCTCAGCCATTTCAGCGATTTTTTGCCTAAATCGTCGCCAGTTGACGGGAAAGATATCGGGTTGATTTCCACACCGCCAATTCCGGCCTCTTTCAGCAAGTGTAATTCGCGGATAAGCTCTTTAGCTTCAACTTTATCGCCATTCCACCACCAACGTACAAACGGATGGTATTTTGAGTCCGGATTTTTGAATAATTTATACAGATCGGACACCGACAATTTGGTTTTTTCTGCACCTGTTCCTGATGATCCAAATGTGGACAATGGACCGGCAGCCAGGCACCCGGCCGAAACAATTGCGGTGTTGAAAAGGAAAGTTCTTCTCTTCATTGATAATGGTTTAATTGAAATCTGAGTTGGTTTACCTAGATATACCCGTATTACCCGCCAAACCCCTATTTGACTGTGATTCAATTTTGCTGAAACACGAGCAAAAAAGTGGTTCGAAAACCTCAGTATTCAGGTGACAGTCAGATGTTCAACGTGGTTTATATTGGTTCTTTGGCGTATTTTAAAAATAGCCGTTGGTTTCTACTTCGCCGTATTTTAGTGCAATTTCAAGTCGCTTTATCCTGAAGGCATTCGAGCCTTTCTCTTTGAAAGTGATCGTATTATAGCCCTGTTTCAGACATTTGGCCGGAACAATAAACGCATATTCCTGTTCTCCCTTTTGTAGGCCACGGGTGCGGTCGTAAAGCTGAACGTATTCGGATTTCTGATTTGCTATTGCGATTCCGTTTACCTGTAAATCGAAATTTGCCAGGTGATTGGTGCGCAAAAACAAGATTGCTTCTTTAGGGATTGTTTTTGCCGGATTGTCGCCCACAAAAATGTCGGCTTTGGCGGTGGCATTTGCCGAAACCTGGAGTGGGAGCGGAGATACCGGAACCATTCCGTATTCGCCCGAACTGTCGTTTAAGCAGTAGATTTTATTTCGGTATTCCAGCGTTTTCAGCGAGCCCATTTCTTTCAGGAGCGATGGTGCATTTACCCTGCAAATTTGTCCTCCTTCTTCCGGATGTATATTCCCGTTGTATTTTGAGTTATATTCGCCATAATACTGGTTGAACAGGTAAAGCCCATCGGCTCCCTGCGTCAGAATGTGGGAGGCCATTCCGCGGAGCATTCCATGCGAATAAGTTTCGCGTTGGCGGTAGCCTCCGTCGTCAATTGACGCATAGATTGGAATATTTGGCGCACCTAGTTCTTTCCTGAATTTGGCGACTGGTAACGATGGATCGCCGCGCCAGTGTACGCCAATGCTTACAAAATCGACGAGTTTCAATCGAATCCATTCCTGAATATCGAGCCCTTTGTCGATGCAAATTTCAATGGTAGGAGGAACCCGAACAGAAAGCAGTATTTTTTTGCCGCGTCGGGCCGAAACTGAGTCAACTTTTGCGCGAATATCTTTTACGAGTTGCGTCATCAACGGAGCGTTTTTGCGCCCTTGACCTTGTTTAAAATACACGATAAAGCGCATGAAATCGAGATCGAAGCCATCGATCATGTCATATTTTTGAAGCTGCTCGGTAATCATGGCCAGTTTGTGGGCACGCACTTCCTTGTGCGCAAAATCGAGCGCCCACGAAGCGTTAAACCCCGGAGTGCCGTCGTTTATCCAGTATTGAGGATGATTATACCAGAAATCGGTATAAAGAAGAGGGCAGTGCGATGTGGTGTCGTTAAAATGCAGGTCGTTCATCCGGTAGGTGATGAAAGCCTCCATCCCGTTCTTTTTAGCCCGGTTAAGCGAGGCTGCAATCAAGTCAGTTCCCTCTTTTTCGAGGTTCAGGAAATTGGTATAAAATTTTTTGAAATTTCGGTAGGATGCGGTATCGTTTCCGCAGATTAAAGTCCCGTTTTTGTCGTCGCAGAACAGGCGGTTGTACTTAGAGCGATAATACGGAAAGTCGCTGCCGCTGCACATCATAAATGTGGTAACCTGCGAATTGGACACCATATCAACATAGGCATTTAAGTCTGCAACACAGAGAGGGCGTTTATGAAACCAATAGTTTCCAAGCGCATCGGTACCATCGTTGTTGTGGATGATGCGGTATTTTTTTTGAGCCGTACCCTGTTGCGAAAAGCAAATGAAAATTACAAAAATGCTCAGAATGCGTAATATTCTCCCGGATAATTGAATTTTATTTAAGATCATTTTCAGTTGATTACTTTGCTTTAAAGTTACTTATCTCCAGATAACTGGCTCTGGCAGAGGTGGAATATTTGAGTTGATGTTAGCATTTTTTGTTACAATGGCATTGCCATGATCGTAGTCTTTATTTATAAATTCGACCCAGCTTAACGTTTCTCCGGCAGCTTGTTTTAGCTGTTTAACAATAGCATATCTGCTGGCTGCATCGTAATAGAACCGATTGTCATTCATGCAGGTTGCATCTGATTCGGCTCGCCAGATTCCTTTGCCGACCGAGCGGGCGCCTTCAAAATATCCAACTAAAGAGTAATACGCCGGATATTCGGCTGAAGAAAGAATATTGGCCCACGGGCATTTTGTTTTGTCTCCTGAAACATCGACATTTTGGTACCATCCATAAGATTGGTACTGAATTGTGCCACTTTTTTTATCATCGGAAAGCGTGGCTGTTGGAGCTGTTTGATATAAATCGGCAAGGTGGCCAATCGCGTGCCCGCCAATTTCGTGAACTATTACATTTTCGAATCCGGTTTGTGTACCCCTTGCTCCGGGGCTCAGGCAAACAAAACCCATTGTACGGTTTTTCCCGTTATCCCAGAAATAGTTGACCGATCCGTTGTAATGTGCGACGTTTTGTAAGACCAGAACGGCATAATTCTTCTCAACTTTAATGTTTTGAGCAATTAGGCACGAATCAATCCAGTTAAATACCTTGTCGAACGAACCTCCGGTTGACGGACTCGGATTGTCGAATAAGCCAGTCCATGCACTCGAAGTGACGTTATCGAACATTGTACCAAAGCGGGTTTTCACTATTTTTGAGCATAAACCGGTTTGGTCTCCATTTATATGTTCAGATATTCCTGACTGAGATGAGATGGCTGAAATTCGATACACTTTCAGGTACGAACGGTAGGTTTTGTAGGGCTCAGCATTTTCAAAAAGTCCGTTTATAGCTGATAATGAAGTATTCTCCCAATTTCCGCCATTTGCCATATCGTCAGAAGTAAAACCATCGCCGGTGACAATCAGCGTGAAAGCATCTTTGCTGCCATTTCCGTTGTTTTGGAATAAGCGAACTTCTCCGTTTTTCCAGGCATTAAGCTGTGCTGGTGTGCTGAACGAAAACACCTTACTCGGGGCCGATTCGGCACCAAAATAATCTTTGGCGGTTACACGCCAGTAATAAGTTGTATTTGTAGCCAACTTAGAATAAAAGGTGAAGGAAGTAGATTCGGCCTGCGTAGTACTTTTTATCCATGTTTTCTGGTCAGTCGAGTATTCAACAGAATAAGTTATTTTATCTCCTTCAGGATCAACTGCATCTGCCCACTGTAACCTCATGTAAACCTCCGGCACATCTTTCGCATCGGCTACCGGGTAAACTGCGTTTGCTGGCGACGATGGCGCAGTATTCGGAACAGCTCCGGTAACACTGATGTTTATTGTCCGCGACGAATATTCAATGCTTGTATCATCAGTTGTAATTGTAACAACGGCTTCGCGTTTTTCGCGATATGTTGCTTTTTTTACAGTTAATGTCAGCTCACCGCTTCCGGTTGCACCTGTTGATGAAACAGCCAGCCAGCTAACCCCCGGATCTTTTACTTTCCAGGTTGTGCCTGACGACGCGGTTATTTTAACGGTTGCAGATGTTCCATCGGGAATTGAAACCGATTTTTTGTCAACGGTAAAGCTGGTTTGTACGGGGTTCGTGCCTGGATCAGGATCGCTTTTACTGCAACGGAACAGGCATAAAACGACCATCATTGCGAAAGCTAATCGAATGATTTTCATGTTTTACCAGAATAAAAAGGAAGGAAGACTTTAAGAATCATCCGGTCTTCCTTCCTCAATTTACATTATTCGCTCCAGTGTCCGTTGGTTGAAGTTTCCTGGATTGGAATTTCGTAGGTCATGTGTTCAACCGTATAAGTTTTACCTGTTGACCAATGTATAGCAGACCCGTTTCGGTCGGTAGGAACATTCCACCGTTTGTTGTTGTAGAATTCGTCTCCGTTTTCTCCCCACATTTCAATACGCCATTGAAGTTTAACCATGTCGAGGGCCGATAAACCTTGCATCGACGGGTAGTTATCGCAGGTTAATGTAGTTGCGCCGGTTTTTGTGCGGGCGGCCAACAATTTATTCAGTGTGGCTTTTGCAGCGGCATCCTGACCAGAAGAAGCTTGTGCCTCGGCCAGCATTAACAATACTTCAGAAGCACGGTAATAAGAATAATCGCAGTTAATGTTATTGTTGCGTTTTGTCTGTTGCAAAGAAATTGTAGCGCCCCATTTCAGATTTGTATAGGCCGGTATCGTGTAAGCCTTTTTGTCAGTTGGATAGATGTAAACTACAGGTTCGGTTGTAAAAATGCCTTTACGGAAATCGTCATCGGCAATTTTATCATACAAGCGGTTATCAATACGCATATAGTAGCCACTCAGTCCGCCGGTTCCTTCAGCAAAACAGTTGAAATTACTATATTGATAGGTTTGAGCGCCGTTACCATCAACCCAGCCCAAAATACATTCAGGATTTTTCTTTAAGCAAGAGAATGCATTATCATCAGCTTTTACATCATCGATTCCGAGGCCCAAAGCCGCTGTCCTGGTATTTTGGATACCATAGGCTGCCTGAGAAATTAAAGTTGGGTAATGCGTCATAATTTCCTGGCACGATGAAATACAGGTCGCATAATCGCCAGTCCATAATGAAACGCGAGCCAGTAGAAACTGAGCAACGCCGCGATCAATATCGTTGGTTGCCGAAACGGTATAGCCATCGGCTTTTTCGCCAAGGGCAGCTTCTCCAAAGAGAGTAACGGCCTCTTTCAAATCCTTTTTAATGAATTCGTAGGTAGCAGTTGCCGAAGACGGAGCGACAGGCGTATTTACGCCGTAAGTTGTGTAGATTGGCATGCCTTTTCCATCCTTGCCACCCTGCAAATAAGCTTTTTGGAATCTTTCCATCAGCATATTGTAACCATAAGCGCGCACAGTTAAGCAGCGGGCACGGTAATCTTTCAGCGATTTGCTGTTGCTTTGGGCAATTACGTCGTCGCCAAGATAAACAAGTACTTTGTTAGCATTTGTTGCCGGGGTAACCGATAGCCACCACCAGGTGTAATTGTTGGTGCGGTCGGAAGCCAGCCAGGGCTCGAAACTGGAGTCAATATTGTAAAAGATTTGGTAAGTTCCGCTGGTTCCCAAAGTACGTTCGCCCAGGACAATGTCGTTGGCCCGAAGGTTTCCAAATAAATCCTGGTTAGTTAGTGGATTCAACGGATTGCTTCCAAATCCCGAATAGCTACCGGCTAACTGGAAATTGGTATATAAGTTCGATACCAAACCGCTCATTATTAACTGAATTTTAGCTTCATTTCCCGAAGCAAGTATTTCCTGAATTTGTTCGTCGGTTATTTGGTTAGGTGGTGCTACATCTAATTTATCGTTGCATGACGATAAAATAAGACTGGCCAAAGCAGCACATATTCCCATTATATATTTTTTCATGTGTTTATTATTTTTAATTTTTTAATTGCCACATGGAATTCGCATGACGAAGAACTAATCTTTACGACCCGTATTTCCGCAAATCATGCTCATTTCATCTTTCTAAATTTTGATGTTCATTTATTAAAAATCGAGGTTAATCCCAAATGAGATGGTACGTCGTGTTGGATAAGTATATGCACCAACTTCCATACCTCCTGTTAAAGACATACTTGGGTCAACTCCTTTTGCAGCCGAAAAGAAGAACATATTATCGCCCGAAGCAAATACACGCAGCTTGCTGATTTTGTATTTCGACAAGATTTGTTGTGGAACGGTATATCCAATGGTGATGTTCTTAACCCTCAGATAAGAGGCTGAGAATAATGCCATATCGGTGTATTTCCACGATCCGAAAGTTGCTCCATCATAATAACTTGCTCCATACCATTGCATTGGGTATTTAGCGCCCTTATTTTCAGGAGTCCAGGTGTTCCCAATTAAATCTTTGGAAAGTGTACCGGGGTTGTAAGCTAAGTTGGAGCTGCTTAGGTATAAGCCGTTTCCATATTCAACACTAAAGTATTTACCACCAAGCTGATAAGCCATAACAGCTGTAAAATCGAAGTCTTTGTATCTCACCGATGTTGTAAAACCACCAATCCATTTTGGAGTAGCGTCGCCCACTTCGTATTTCGATGCCTGGTTGTAGTTCTTAACTTTCACGTCGTCGCCTTCTTTAACATCACCGTAGGTTTTGGCGCTTGCTTCGGTAGCTGTTACTTTGTGGAAATACAAAGGAAGTCCGGTTTCCTGGTCAACGCCTGCATATTTGTAGATCCAAAGGTTGTACCAATCGCGGCCTTCACCACGCAAATAATATTGTCCGCTGGCAGCGTTTCCGGCACCACTTGCCGACCAACCTTCGCCGTTTGCTTCATAAGTATATTCAGGCAAACCAGGCGTAGTTTTTGGTATTGAGCCATCAGGAACATCAACTAAAATTGTTTTATAATGGCTGCCATTCAAAGTTACATTCCAGGTAAGGTCTTTGGTTTTAATAATATCAGCACTCAATTCCAACTCAATACCTCTATTGCGGATCACGGCGCTGTTCGATTGGAGCGATTCTTGTCCAACAGCCATCAGGTTAACGGGTTGGTTATAGAATGTGTTGTCGGTTAACCGGTTATAAAAGTCGATACTACCGTTAATTCGTTTAAAAATGGAAAAGTCGGCACCGGCATCAAGCGTTTTGGTGTTTTCCCAGGTGAGGGCGTCGTTTACCAAGCCGCCAACGCTCATTGTATAAGTTCCGTTTGGAGTACCGGTACCTGCGGCAGTGGTGGTATATTGGGTTCCATAGCCCCAGGTGCGGTATCCGCTATAGTTACCAATGGCATTTGAGTTACCAATAACCCCATAACTGGTGCGAATTTTTAGGTTGTCGAGCCAGTGGGCGGTTGAGGCCATGAAATCTTCAGAAGAAATTCTCCATCCGCCACCTACTGACCAGAATGTTCCCCAGCGATCTTTTTTAAATTTTGAAGAGCCGTCGGCACGAACAGAAGCAGAGAAATAGTACTTTTCACTGTAGATATAATTAAGTCGGCTCAGGTAGCTTTCCATGCGTACAATGTCGTGTCCGTAAGACGGGCCACCCATACTGCCATGTGCCGATACATATCTACTTACAAAATTGGAACTTGAAAGGAAGCCTGGAATAAGTTCGTATGCTGATCCCCACGATATTTGTTCTTTTTCCCAATCGTTGTATTCGTGAACAGCCATTGCATCAACATGATGTTTTTTGAAGTCTTTGTTGTACGACAACATTTCCTGGGTATTGATAATCGACAGATTGTATTCTGATTTATATAAACCTCCGATGTTTTTGGCAAGACCGGTTACACTGTTCATGTAACGGGTTTGGGTCCAGTTGTCTTTGTCGAGCGAGAAGTTAACTGTGAACTTAAAGTCCTTCAGGAAACTGATTTCTGCATAAGTTCTGGTGCCCAACACATCTGCTACTTCCTGGCGCAAATCGTGTTTCATCGAGTAAACGATGTTTGTACTTCCATAGTTAGCTCCTGTTTGTCCGAGTGGAGAATATGTACTTCCGGCAACCGAGTTATAAATAGTACCATCGGTGTTTGTTCTGTAGCTGCCATCCTGGTTATATGCGTAAACCGGAACGATTGGCGCGGTTCCATTAATGAAACGGAAGACGTTACCCTGATTCGATCCGGCATTACGGCCATAAGAAGTTCCCATTGCCTGTGTTGAGGTTCTGGCAAACGATACATTTGCCCCAACTTTTAACCAATCGTATAGCTTAGCATTGATATTGGAACGACCACTGTACCGGTCGAACTTCGAGTTGCTGATATAAGAAGGATCTGATAAATATCCCATTGACACGAAATAATCGATCTTGTCGGTTCCACCATTTGCCGAGATGTTGTATTCCTGACGAATGTTGTTTTCAAGCAAAACGTTACTGTAGTTATCGCTGTACAACAATTTAGCATCAGGATTTAATCTGCCATCGGGTCCAATAAGATAAGCGCCCGACATGGTTGAACTGGCGTTTGATCCGGTTCCATCAGGTGTATAAGTCGCTCCCGGAACAGAATAAGCCATATAGTTTCCTAAATTGTTTGCTCCAAACTTGGTTTCAGAGTTGGTGTAGTTGAATAAGTGCTGGCTTGCAAATGCAGCAGCCTCTGCTTCAGTATGATTTGGATTGGCTACGTTACTTGTCCAATTCTGGGGTGCCCCAGTTCCATTCACGCCGTAACGGTACGAGTTATAGATTGATTTCCAGGCAAACTCGTAATAATCTTTAGAGTTGTCGATTTTATTAATGTCGAAAGGACCAACCGAAGTTACCCCAACTCGCGAACTAAAGGAGATATTTGTTTTACCGGTCTTTCCTTTTTTTGTTGTAATCAACACAACACCATTGGCCCCACGCGAACCGTATAATGCAGTTGATGCAGCATCTTTCAGTACTGTTACGCTTGCAATGTCGTCGTTATTGATTGTTGAAAGAGGGTTGTCGATTTGGGCCGGAACACCGTCGATAACTACCAGTGCACCAGAGCTATTTAGGTTGGCCGAGCCAACACCACGAACGCGGATACCCATATCAATACCGGGCTGCCCGTCAACCGATGACACCTGCAAACCGGCGACGGCGCCTTCCAACGCTTGCGAAACGGTTGAGTTCGATTGCAAAGAAATAAGTTTCGAATCTATTTTCGAGATGGAGCCCGTTAAGTCTTTTTTCTTGGCGGCGCCATAAGCAACTGCAACAACTTCTTCAATGCCAACGGTTTCTTCTTCCATTTTAACATTTAGGGTTGCTTTGCCGTTTGCTTTAAACTCCATTGTTCTCATTCCAACAAATGAAAAAACAATCGTTGCATTTTCAGGAACATTATTTAAAGTGTAATTCCCTTCAACATCAGTTATGGTTCCGGTTGTTGTTCCTTTTACCGATACCGATGCTCCGGGGAGCGGAAAGCCACTTGATTCGGATACTTTCCCGGTTAATGTTTTCTTTTCCTGGCTGGTCCCCATCGGAACGGTGTTTCCCTCGGTTTTGGGTTTTAACACAATAAAGTTGTTGTCCAGCACTTTATATTCGATGTTTTTATTATCGAATATAAGGTCGAGAATTTCCGAGATGGTAGCATTATTCGCGTTTACTCCTACTTTTGATTCAACATCGAGTTTTTTTTCTTCGTAGAAGAACCGAAATTCGCTTTTGTTTTCGATTTGTCTAAGCGCGTCTTTGATCGAAATTTCCTTTTCGTTCATGTTGAAGTGCTTATTCTGGGAATAGACCGATGCCACACTTTGCATGATCCCCACAACCATTAAAAAAAGAGCTAGCTTCATGACTAATAAACTTTTCCTGACCGTCCCTGACCAACAAGGATGATCCTTAGTTCGTTTTTTTTTCATAACTTTGAAAACATTTGGTGGTTAAAAATTGTGCCAACCGACTGCTAATCAACGGGCACGATAATTGATTATCCTGAAAGCCGGTTAATGCTGCTAACATTTTCCGGCTATTTTTTTTCATTTTTTTGAATAAAGGACAATTGTATCTCCTTTATGCTCATATTTTATGGTTGAGGCATAAGTTAAAGCTTCCAGCATCGTATTCAGGTCTTCATCCTTAATCGATCCTGAATACATGTGGTTTTTTGCCTCGGCATCGCCAAAAACGATACTTATATTGAATCTCCTCTCCAGTTTCTTTGCCAAGTCGCCTATGGTTTCTCCAGCTATGGTAAATCTTCCTTTGGTCCAATCGGCATACCTCGAATCATCAACCTTTTTTTTGCTCGATTCGAATGTGGATGTATTGTAGCAATACAGCTCGCTCGGGGTCAGGTAAACCGGCTTCGAGTTGTCTTTGCTGATTTTTACTTTCCCATGCTTAAGAAAAGTTGTAATTAATGAGTCGTTCGGGTAACAGCTTACATCGAAACTCGTACCCAGAACTTCAATGTCATAGCTTGGTGTTTCAACAATAAATGGGTGAGCCGAGTCGGGCTTAACATCAAAATATCCCTCGCCCGATAAGCTAACCTTTCTCTTTTTTGATACGGATAAGGTTGATTCGAACCGTAGCCGCGAATCGCTGTTTAGCTGAACTTTTGAGCCATCGGGCAGTAAAACTGAAGTTCGTTCGCCTTTGGGTACGTAGATTTCGGTGTATGCCTGGTTTGAGTTGGTAACTTTTTGAGACAGGTAAAAGCCGGAATATGTCGAAAGCCCGACGACAACCAGAAATCCGGCAGCATATGCGAGAATTTTATTTAAGTGTTTTTTTCGTTGCTTCCTCAAATTTTCCTCGCGAATGATCGCCATAATCCGGTCGATCTCTCTGCTCTTCAGAAACGAATTGATATCCTGATCAATTCCTGATATGATCCAGATATTTTTAAGTCGTGTGATTTCTTTCTCTCTCTCGTCAGATACTTCGACCCAGTTTAAAACTGCTTCGGTTTCTGTCGGGTCGGTTTGGCCTGAAATATATTTTATAAGTAATTCTTCGGTCATTTCATCTGCTTTCTACTCCATTGAAACGAAGTACCCCCCAAATACCCTGAGTGAAAACTGAAAAAAAAGTTAAAAAAGTTTTAAAAAACCGAATTTTATTGGCGATGTGTTTCTTTACGCGAAAGTTTTTTCAACAAAGTCCCAAAAACCAGAAATAGATTTATCGATTCAGGAAATTTTCGTTCAAGGGCTAATCGTATGGTTTTTAGAGCTTTGGTTAAATGACTTTCGATTGTTTTTTCAGAAAGAACCATTGTTCTGCTTATTTCGCGGTTATTCATGCCCTTCATTCGGCTCAATACAAAAACTTTTTGGCATTGCTCGGGCAGTTCGCTTATTGTGCGGTTTATTTCAGCCTGAATTTCCATTGCAAATAAATTGTCGAGTATGGGATCGGATAGCGCCTCGAAGTTTTCCGACAGGCGGCGGTATTCTTCCTGTTTATCTGTCCTGAATTGCAGCATTAATTTCTCTCGCCTGATCAGGTCGATACACCTGTTTCGTGTCAGTGTGAAAAGGTACGCGTTTAAATTGGTATCAGCCGAAAGTTTTTGCCGGTTATCCCAAAGCTTCAGAAAAACATCTTGTAGTACCTCTTTGGTATTTTCTTCGTTGTTAAGGTAGTTGTTTGCAAAATTGAAAAGCCTTGAGTACCATTCCTCCATAATCAATCGGAAAATCTTTTCATTTCCGCTAGTCAACCCGTTTAAAAAATACTGATTTTGCAACATGCGCTAAAGGGAAAAACATAAAAGTAGCAGTGCTTTCGAAAAGCCGACTATTTTAGATGATTTGATTTAAAAAAACAAGAATAATTAATCCTACTTTAACAAATTTGAAAAATCTACTTTTTATATTCTAAATTCCGGTAGTTGAGTCAACAGTGAAGAGGCAGAAGTTCGTTCCTTGAGACCGGGTTCATTTATCGATTCACTCCAAGCCCATCTCTTGCGAGTGAGGGACGTGCTGAGTAAGTCCTTTAGCTTCTAAAAACTGAAGTTAAGCTTTCATTTTGCAACCTGGTGTCTCATTTCGTTGCCAATAACACTCCGAACCACCAAGTTCCACTATGCGTTTTCTTAACTAAATGACATTGAAATTCGATTTGGAAAAGGATTTCTACTGACGCTAAAAAGCAACGACAAGGTTTTGAAACCCTATCGTTACTTTTACCTTGAAACCGCTGTCAGTCAAACCTTATTGTGTTATCTTGATTGGTGCGTTATATTTCACATTCGTGTCACTTTTTTAGCTTCGGTTTAGAGTATCAAAGTAAGGATCGAATGTTTAAGACTGTTAACCTGGGCGGCCTTGTTGCTGATGCAAATTCTGAAAGGTATTTTTTCGTCGGACGCATTTAAAACAACAACAACAATTTTGCCGTTAGGATTCAGAAATGCGGTTGCCTGGAGTTTATCGCGGTTGGTTGAGCAACTGATTCGTTTGGCTCCAGGCTGAATGAATTTCGAAAAATGCCCGATATAATAATAGCTGTTGGTATAAATCAACTTTCCGGTTTTGGTGTCGGCATGTACTGGCGCGAAGCAGAAATTACCTACGTGGTTTGGTCCGCCGTTTTCGTCGAGCAATACGTTCCAGTCGGTCCAGGCCACAGTTCCGCAGTTGAAATCGTTAACCATCGAGTTTCCGTAGCGTTCGCCCAATGCCCAGTCGTTTACACGGTTCATGCTGAATTTTTCGACACAACCTTCCGTAAAAATCAGGTTTTTATCCGGGAAAGCTTCTTTTACACGTTTCAGGTTTTCGAACTGCATGGCGCTTCCCGTCCAGGTTTCGTACCAATGGAAACCAATTCCCCAAATGTATCTAGCCGCTTCCTGATCGTTTAAAAGTGTGCTTGCACGTTGGTAAATCAAATCGCGGTTATGGTCCCAGCAAATCAGTTTCTTATCGCCCAATCCATTTTTCTGCAAGGTTGGACCGAGGTAATTTTTCACGAAATCGCGTTCGTCCTCTGCCGTATAAATGCACGATTCCCAGTTTTGGCGTGCCATTGGTTCGTTTTGCACCGACAAACCCCAGACGGGCATTCCCATCGATTCGTAAGTTTTGATGAACTTCACGTAGTGATTGGCCCAAACCTGTACATATTTTGGCAGAAGTTTTCCGCCGTGAAGCACATCGTTGTTATCTTTCATCCAGGCTGGCGGGCTCCAGGGGCTCACGAACATGGGTAAAGTGCCACCAGCGGCAGCAATTGCTTTTTTGATAAACGGGATACGGAATTTTTCGTCGTGCGAAACATTGAACGAATTGAGCGTGGTATCGTTTTCAGCCACATAAGCGTAGGTGTTACTCGAAAAGTCGCAACTGGCAATGTTTGTGCGCGAAAAATTGTAGCCAATTCCTTTGGTGCGATCGTAATAAGCCGTCAGAAATTCGGTTTGAGTTGCTTCGGGGAGTTTTGCAAAAACTTCGGCTGAAGCATCGGTTAAAGCACCTCCAATTCCGATAAATGTTTGAAATGTGCGTGTGGGATCAACAAAAACACAAACCTGTGTTTCGAGCGGTTGCCCAAACTCTTCAAAAGTAACATCTGCGGTTTTAGTGAGTCGGAGAGTTGTGTCTTTTGCTGTGGCAAAAATCTCAGCTTTAGTCGGTTCAGCAACTGTTTGCGATTGTTCTGCCATTTTTGGCGCTTGTGGTTGAGTGCACGACACCCATGCCATAACCGATAATACAATGGTGGTTTTAATCTTATTCATGGTGATTTGTTTGTGGTTTCAAAACTACAAAAATAAGCTCAAACAAACAGAAAACCCCTTCGCCAAAACAGACAAAGGGGTTTTACAGCTATTTTGTTACTGTCTGAATCAGAACTTAAACGGAGTAGATTTGGCGTAAAATTTATAATCCTTAATAACTCCGTTCTCCGAGTTATCGGTTCGTGGTAAGCAACGGAATCCCGAAATTTTCACCTCTTCGCCCAAATCAAACACAATCAGGTGCGGATGGGCTGGCTTTTGCGTTTTGTAGGCTGTGTGCCAGAATGTAGATTCCTGGTTGTCGAAAACACGGTCGGCTGAGTTATTTTCGGCAGTTACTTCCTCGCTGTCGGCATAAATCAGTTTCATTTGCGAACGTGGAACCATCGCCCCATTTTCACTGGTTATTTCAATTTCGGCGAGTGTTGTAAACGGATCACCTTTTTGCGAATTCAACGCTTCGAGGCAAACATATCGGCCAACAATTGCTTTATCGAAAGAGACTGTTTTCCAGCCTTGTCCTGCCGAAAACGAACCTTCTTTTACCGGAATTTCGGCGGACAGATCAAGTGTTTGTCCGCTTTTGCGGTGTACCAAAACGTCGTAATTGTTTATCTTATCCAGAATGGGTCTGGAAATTCCGGCAACTCTTGGTGTCGATGGTTCTTCCAGGTCGAACACAATAATTTCGTTGATGCCTTTTTTCAACCAGCAGCCCGGCATATAAAGGGTTTGCTGCGGCCCAATTTTCCAGAAACGCCCCAGGTTGTAGCCGTTTACCCAAACCATGCCTTTTCCCCATTTACTCATATCGAGGTAGGTGTCGCCTACTTTGTTGAGGTTAAACTCGGTGCGATACCACGCTGGCCCTTCGGTTTTCGTTGGTTTGAAATTCACCGATTTTTGAAAATTATAATCAACGGGTAGATTATATACCTGCCAGTTTTTCAATACAATAGTCTCGTCTCCGGTTATCCATTCAACTTTTTCGGTAATCCCTTTTCGGTCGATAATGGTTTTGTCGTAGTTTACGCGCCCCATTCCTTCGACCAGTATATCGAGTTGCGAGTTCTTTTCGATAACCGGTAAATCAATCGAGTTTTCGTTCAGGCGGCGTTCCACTTTGCCAATTAGTTTTCCGTCGATATAAACCAGAGCCCAGTCGTGCACATCAGTCAATACCAGCTTGCTTTTTGCTGAAGTTGGTTTTAGTTTGGTGCGATATAAAATGCTTCCCCAGCCTTGATCAAAAAACTCCATCGGTTGAATTTCTTCGGAAATATTAGCCTTTGGAAGGTTTTCGAACAGGTTAGCCGTTTGTGTCAGCGCAAATTCAGGAATAATTGCGGTTGCTTTTGGAGCAGGTATTTCGCTCAACGATTCGCCTTCATTCATGTAATTTTTCAGCAGATCGCGAACTGCATAGAATTTTTCGGTGGGTAAACCGGCTTCACTGATAGGTGCATCGTAATCGTATGATGCCACATTGGTGCGGTATGGCGGCGAATTGGCACCTCCCCATTGGCCAAAAGTTGTGCCGCCGTGAGCCATGTATAAACTGAAGGAAATCTTCTGGTCCATCATGTCTTTCATGCTGCCGATGAAGCTGTTTACCGAACGCGTTTCGTGCGGGCGTCCCCAGTAGTCGAACCAGCCCGACCAGTATTCGCCGCACATTTTTTGTCTATCCGGATAGAGTTGACTGTATAGTTTGAATTGCTCTTCGATGTTCGATCCGGCGCCAAAATTCAGCGAGCTGAATACACCATCAATCTGGTAGTTGTTGAAGTTTGAGCTCCAGTCGCAACGCAGAAGTTGCACTTTGTCGAATCCGGCTTTGCGTATTTCGTCGCGTATGGCACTCATGTATTTCACATCTTTTCCCCAAACTGCATATTCATTCTCCACCTGAACCATGATGATGTTTCCGCCATTTTGAAGCTGGTAGGGAGCCAGTTGTTTGCCCACTTCGTGGATAAATTTGGTGGCGCTTTCCATATATAGCGGGTCATTCAGGTCGCGTACCGAAATGTCTTTCTTTTTGAGCAACCACCAGGGAAGTCCGCCCATGTCCCATTCGGCACACACATACGGACCAGGACGAACGATGCAATACATGCCGTTTTTCTGAATCAGCCGAACAAATTCGGCAATGTCGGCTTGCCCGGTGAAGTCGTATTTTCCCTGAACCTGTTCGTGGTAATTCCAGAAAATATAAATACAAATGGTATTCATGCCCATTGCTTTGCACATCTGGATGCGTTGTTCCCAATAAGGGCGCGGTATGCGTGGGTAATGCAGCTCACCGGCACGGATTACAAAAGGCTTTTCATCGAGTAAAAAGGTGTTTGTTCCAACTGCAAAGTTGTGCGCATTTTGTGGTGAAAGGGTAGTGTTTGATCCAACGATAAGTCCTAAAATCAACATTAACCCGCTGAAAAATTTAGCCATAAAGATTGGTTTAATCAGTTACAAGCGTCGAAAATACACTAAAAAATAGAATTTATGGAAATCTTTTAATTACAAAATGCCTGGTTGCATCAACTACTGAATAGTCTCTCCCGATGCAAAAACAAGGCTCTCCTCCCCACTCATTCGAATGTTCTTCTGTCTTGTTCAGATGTGTACCCCACTTATTCTAACCATTTTCCCAGTCATTGAGATGAGCAACCATCTTTTTTGACCGAGTCCCCAGTATTTCAGATTTCCTTCTATATTCTTAGAATGAAGTCCCCACTTGTTCGGATAAGTTTCTATGTTGTTCGGACAAATTCCTTTTATTATCTTCTTCCGTTTCAGTTTGGTCGATTCACATCCACAGTTAAAGAACGTAGTTTCGGGGAATGTTTAGACACTTTTAGTGATTACAAATCCCTTTTTAAAAAGTGCTGATTGCAAATTAGCACTATCTGGATTATAGGATAAATTCAGATAGTTGTTTGAAAAACAAAAAGAGGCTGCCCACTATTTTATGGACAGCCTTGGGGTAAAATTTAAATATAAATTGCTGTAATTTAAATTTCAGGTATTATTGTCCGCTAAACGGGTTTTGATCTTTCTCGCTTATGGCACTGTTATTTGCTAATTCCATTTGGGGAATTTGACAAATAAACCGGTAGTCGTTTGAAGGAAGCGAACCGTGAGGTACTGCGTCCGAAGCATTGTAATCGTCTAAATACGACAGTCCCCATGAATAGTGCCCTGCAGTGGTGCCGTAACGATACAATGGTTTTTGTAAACGTAGTAAATCATACATTCCGGTAACACCTTCTCCGAGTAGCTCTTTGCGACGTTCCGTATAAATCGCATCCAATAATTCATCTTTTGACGCTGTTGCCGTTTTTATTCCGACTTCACGCGCTGTTTGCAATGTTTTCAAATCAGTTAAAGCTTCAGCTGTTTTGTTTAAATTAGCCTTTGCTTCAGCCATGATCAGTAACATTTCGGAACTACGCATTAATGGGAATTCCGGATAGGTATGGCCTTGTTTAGCCCCGTTAGCATCTCCATAATATTTAAATTTATTATAGGCCCACTTGGTAGTAATTTCGGTGCTCCCGTTATTTGTCCGATGCCAAAACATCGATCCCTTTTCGTCATTATCAGTTATATTGCTCGTTTTTGTTACTTTGCTTCCACGATAGTCTGAATCATCAAATAAAGAAACATATTTTTCATCAACAAAAAGATTAATAAAACTGTAAGTCGGACCATCGGTCATACCTTCACCGTAACTTGGATCTTGATTATACCAATAGTTAAACTCAGTATTCGATGAAATATTGGAAAGGTTTGTGTATTTTATACCCCAAACAAGCTCTGAACATCCATCGCTAATCAGGTTGCTGAAACCACTCTTCCATTCGGTCTTTGTCATTAATGCCTGATGTTTTTGATAAACAGTCTGAGCTTCGGTTAATGCATTGATCCAATCGCCCATAACCTGATAAACGCGGGCTAATTCGCCGGAAACAACATCTGCATTGATCCTCCACATTTCATCGCGGTCATAGTTTGCCAATAATGTTTTTGCACTTGTTAAATCATTAACTATCTGATTATAACATTCCTGAACTGTAGAGAAACCCTTGTTCTCATTTTCGGCAGATGTTAGTCGGAGGATAACACCACGTTTGTTTTTTGCTATGGCATAGGTTTGTTGATAATTCATAATCAAATGAAAATAGCAAATACCACGCATAGCCAAACATTGTCCTTTAATTTTGGTCTTTAGGGCGTCGTCGCCGGAAGCATCAGGAAGGGCATCCATAATAATGTTTACCTGGTTGATGGTTTTATACATGGTAGTCCAAATCTTACCTGCATAACTTCCACCAACTTGTGTACGCTCCGGGTCGAAACGATAACTGTTTACAACAGAACCGCCATAGTTGATTATACTAACAATATCGGCCCCTCCCAGGTCATAATACATACAATAACCCGGTATCCCGGCATAACAAGCCTCATTTTGACTGGTACCACCCTGATCACCGTTCATTAAGAAATAATGATAAGCAGAAGTTAGTACCATATTTAATCCGGCTGTGGTTGAAAGTATCTCCGAATCAATCGCGGTAGAAGAATTGGTTGTTAATTCATCGCTACAACTACTTACTGATAAAATCAATCCTGCAAGTAGCAAACTCTTAATTGTTTTATATATTTTTTTCATGAGAAATTACGTTTTAAAATGAAACCTGAATACCTCCCATATATACTCTTCTGGAACCTTGGATACCGCTATCGGAATTTGCATTTCCGTTGTAGTTGTTCCCCTGAACACCAGTTTCCGGCTCAGTATAGCGCTTAGCTGCAGGGCCAAAAGTTAGCAGGTTATCTCCTGATAAATAAACACGTACATTTGAAAGACCGGCTTTCTTTATTAAACTACTGGGTAAAGTATATCCCAATGTTACATTTCTCAGACGATAGAAATCATTTTTAAATAAGTAAAAATCACTTGCTTTACTTGTGTTTGAGAAACTAGAAGCTGACCATCGTGGAAATTTTGCATTATCTCCAGGTTTCATCCAGGCATCACCGTCAACTAAACTTTGGATAATGCTCACACCATCACGAACGGTTGTGCGTTCCTTGTAAACATAGTCATACATTTTAGATCCGAAGGAAGCATACCACATGAAAGACATATCGAACCCATGAAGTTTGAAACTATTTGTGATTGAACCAAACGCTTTTGGAATTGCAGAACCGCAATATTGATAATCGTTTGTTGTTACCTTCGAATAATTCTCGGTTGTTGTCCATCCGCCATTGCCATCTTTAATCCAGTAACGCATATTCCCGTTTTCAGGATTAACCCCGGCATTTTTAGCCATGTAAAATTCATATAACGAATGCCCTTCTTCTAATTTATAACCTGCTGTACGCAATGTATAAATGTAAGATCCTCCAGGTAAATAGGTGACTTCATTTTTCAACGTGGAGAAATTTACATCGATATTCCATTCGAAATTTTGGTTATGCATTGCTATCGCACTCAATGTAAATTCAAAACCCTGGTTGCGAACATTTCCAATGTTGGTATTAATACCTTCTGCATTTCCAACCTGGGCTGATAGCGGAAGTGTCCTGTAGTACAACAGATCTTTAGCGCTCTTGTTAAAGAATTCCAAAGTACCACTCAGACGATCAAAAATGCCGAAATCGAGTGCAATATTATACTGTTGGTTTTTCTCCCATTTTAAGTTTGGAGTTGCAACTGTTGTAGGTTTATATCCGGCCGAACCATACAAATTATCTGAGTCATAATAACCTTGATAAGCATATAGAATTTCATCACTGTCACTTGATGTTCCATCGCTTGTATTTCGGGGAATTAGTTTGTCATTTCCCGATGTTCCGAAACTTCCGCGTAGCGCAAGGTTGTTCAACCATCCCATCTCTTTCATAAATTTTTCTTGTGAAATACGCCAGGATGTCCCGACTGAGAAGAAATTACCCCAACGGCTTTCTTTGCTGAAACGAGAAGAACCATCTCGGCGAATAGATCCAGACAGATAATATTTATTCATAAAGTTGTATTCTGCTTTTCCAAAAAATGAAAGCAATGAATATCGATCACGAGATGAACTGACGGCCCAGTTAGTTGTAGTTGAGGCTAATTCGTATTGGCCTATTTGCATGATGCCTTCTCCGTATCCATAATTGTATTGTTTGTTATTCGAATAGAATTCGTGTCCCAACATTGCATTTAAATTATGATTGCCAAAAGATTTATCCCACGACAAAATGTTGTTCCAGGTAAGAGATAGCGTTTTGTAATTCGACCTTGAAGCCGATCCTCCGTTTGTCATAACGGTTACCCCATAGGGTTCTAGTTGTCCCTCGCCATGAACTGCTGAGCCATACGTGTAATAGTTTGTAGTAATATCGTCAATATTAGCTGCAGTTTTAAATTTGATATTATAAGGTAATTTAAAATCAGCATAATAGTGGGATGTTATCATACCTGCTTCATTGCTTTCGAAGCTTTCGTCATTCGGGTTATGCCAATAATCGCCCCCGTTATTCAAAACATGAATTCCGAAAAAATTAGATGAATTCTCGCCAAAATCATACATCCGGTCGCCTGTTTTTTGAGAATAAATCCAATCGGTGTTATCTGCGTTACGCAACCATGGAGAATTTAATGTATTGGAGAATACCAGTGCACGATTTGCCCCGGACACATTTTGACGTGAATAGCTATAAGCTAAACTTCCGCCCAATGTAAACCAATCCGCAATCTCAGAATTAACACTTGTGCGAAATGAGTAGCGATTATAATATTGGTTATTTGCGTACCCTTTATCGTTTAAATACGAAAGTGATGTAAAATAATTGGTTTTTCCGTTAGCACTCGAACCGCTTACATCCATTCCATAATCCTGACGAAGTTTACGGGAGAAAACAGCACCATACCAGTCGTAATCGCTTTTATCCCAAACCATATTCAATTGGGGATTTGTATAGCAATTTCCTGCTCCATCATGTAATACATAGTTAGATGCGTCTCCTGTCCATGCGAATGGTGTTACATAAACAGTTTCTCCTGCGGAGTTTACACGTGCATTCACCATGTGGGGCAAAAGCGTTGAAGATGCGTAATCTCCTGCAGCCTGCGAGCTCAATTTATTTATATAGTATTGGTCGTTGTAAATAGCCCTCCATGTATTGGTCAATTGCTCATAAGGACTAGCTTTTGTTGGGTTGCTAACTGCATTATCAGAAGTTCCCCACGCACTATGAAAATTAACTGCTATTTTACCGCCTTTCCCTTTTTTTGTTGTAATAACTACAACCCCGTTTGCCGCACGTGAACCATAAAGCGAAGAAGCGGCTGCATCTTTCAATACAGTGGTAGATTCAATGTCTGATGGAGAAATTGAAGTTAATTTCCCGTCGTAAGGCATACCATCCACAATATATAAAGGTGTCGTTTGACCCGACATAGAACTGATGCCACGAATTTGGATACGGGTATCGCCTCCCGGATTCCCTTCGTAATTAACAACGTTCACTCCGGTTGACATTCCTTGTAATGCTTCAGTAAAGCCCGATCCGGAAATTTTATCCAATTGCTTCGAATTTATTACAGTAGCAGAACCGGTGAAGGTCGATTTTTTTGTTGTTCCGTAAGCAACAACCATTACCTCGTCTATCCCCTTGGTTTCTTCTTCCATTACAACATTAACGGTAGAAAGCTTTAAAACTTCGATTTCCTGGGTTCTCATTCCAACAAATGAAAACTGAAGAATTTTTGATTCAACAGGGATATTGATCTTGAATTGGCCATTGGCATCGGTAATGGTTCCAATCGTTGTACCTTTAACCGATACGGATACTCCGGGAAGGGGCATTCCCGATGAATCGTTTACTTTTCCCGAAACCGGTTTCACTTGTTTTTGTTCGGTTCCTATGTTGGTAACAGTAGTTGTTAGAATAATCTGGCGGTCTTTTACCTGGTAGGTAACATTTGTTTTTTCAAAAACCCGGGATAAGATTTTTTCAATACTTTCATTCTTTACATCCACATCAACCTGCCGTTCGACGTTAACCAGTTTTTGGTTGAACAGAAAGAAAAACTCACTTTCTGATTCAATCTTGTTCAAAACGTCAAGCACTTTGGCATTATTCATTTTTAATGTCAGACGTGTTTGCTGCGAATAAGTGCTTATCGCATAGGTTTGTACTGCAAATAGCGTAATAATGAATACACTTAGCCTCATAATTTTCCATAATTTTAAAAGTGCGCGGTTATGAACCGGCACTCGAATCCAGTGTTTTTTCATAGATTTGTATCATTAAGTGGTTTAACAATTAATAGAACGTTGTACTGCTTTACTTTGCAGGGAGGTGCTTCCGACACTTCCCTGTTTTTTTTATTTGAAATCTTTAATTTTCGTTTGATCGATACGAAGGATTATTTTTCGCCGTTGATATACTCCCTCCTGGTTACTTGTTCTTTTTTCTTCTTTATAGCTTATTGGACTTGTCAACGAAATAAGTTTCAATACTTCGTCCAATGGTTCGTCGATAAATGTTGCGTGGAAGGTATAATCGTTAAGCTGATGGTCTTCAACCACAACTTCGGCATTATACCAACGGCTTAATCGTTTGGCCAGTTGTTGCATGTTCTCGTTTCTGAAAGCCAGCCGGCCATCTTTCCATGTCGAATATTGAGAGGCTTCTACTTCTTTTTTGCAGAATGTTTGCTTTTCGATGTCTAAGATTAGCTGTTCGTTTGGTATCATCGTGGTTAGTTTGTCTCCTGATTTTGATAATACATCGACTTTGCCTGTTTGTAAAACAACTTCTTCAGTTTGTTCTCCATCGTTGGCAACAACGTTAAATGTTGTTCCCAAAACTTTAATGTCGAGGTGGCGGGTATTTACATGAAATGGATTTTCTTTGTTATGGGCTACATCAAAAAATGCCTCCCCAACGAGTTCAACTTTTCGTTCATGGCCGAATTTTGCCGGGTATTTTAGCCGTGCCCCACTATTCAAGTACCCACTTGTCCCGTCAGGGAGCTGAAATTTAATACGTGCCCCCATTGGACATTGTATTTCTGCAAAAGAAGAAAGCTCTGAGGAAGTTGTTTTGCTGTGGGTAAAATAATAGGCCACAAATGAGAACAGCAAAGGAAAGATTAAAATAGCGGCTACACGTTGAAAAATATGGACTAACCTGTTCTGTGGATTTTTGATGTTTTCTTTTAGCCTGATTTGGTGATGGACACGGTCTAGTAATAACTTGCAGTCGTATTTTTGCTGCGGTTCCATTGCCAGAAATTCGTTCCATTCGTGGCTAAGAATCTGTTCTACAGTTTTATTCCCGGGGTCGGCCAGCAACTCCGAAAGCTCAATCTGTTCTGTTAGGCTCGAACTGCCTTCGATGTATTTTTTTATAAGATGTCGAATTTTTTCTTCCATGCCTATTATCAGATATTCTACATTACATGATTGCATTTAGAATATACCTTATATCAGATATTGGTTATTTTCTCATGGGTATATCAGACTTTTTTTTTGATTTTTTTGTTGAATTTGAATTGAGAAAGGGGGTGTGTAAAGTTTTTTGTCTATAAGTTGCGGATCAGAGAATAAATAAAATGGCAAAAAGAGAAAGACCAAGATTGTCGGCTTTTAAGTGATTCCGAATAAATCGTAGAGCTTCAGAAACCTGATTATCCACAGTTCCCGGTGAGATGTTTAATTCCGAGGCAATATCTTTAGCGCTCTTTCCTTCGATTTTACTTTTCAGAAATATTTCCCTGCGACGTTCAGGCATTTGATCGATGATCTGGTAGATTTGCTGAAGGTTGCTCTCGTAATCGTCAGAGATGGTTTGGTGGCTGAATTCTGGATTGTCATGCAGATTTTTGATGTACCGAAATGAAACATTTTTTTTATTAAAATGCTTCCGAATCTGGTTTAATGCAATTGTAAACAGGTAAGATTTAAACGACAATTCAGTATTGAGCGATCTATGGTTTTCCCAAACTTTAACAAATACTTCCTGTACAAGTTCCTCTGCATCAGTTTCGTTTTTGAAATATCTCAAGGCAAATCCAAATAACTTGGGACTATATTTTTCAAAAAGCAGATCAAACGAGGCTATATTCCCTTTTTGAAGTAATTTTATCAACTGTTTATCTTCTTGTTTCTCAATCATCCCGAACCGTAGTACTAAAGTTTGGGATAAAACTATACAAAAGTTTGTATTTATGTCTTTTGTTTCTTTTTCTTGGCTGCCGGAAATAACACATTATTTAGAATGAGACGGTATCCGGGCGAATTGGGGTATAAATTCAGATCGGTTGGCGGATCGCCCACAAAATGCTGAAAATCTTCAGGATCGTGGCCTCCGTAAAACGTCCAGAATCCTTTACCAAGTTCACCATGAATATAGCGTGCTTCGTTAGCCGCTTTATTTTCGCCCATGATCAGCACATTTGGCTTTACCAGATTTCGGGCAAAAGCGGTGGTTTGTCCCATGAATCCTTTAACCATATTGGTGTGGTTTTGGCAAAGCATGGTTGGAACCGGGTCCCATTTAGCCGAAAACTGGAAAAGTGTGAAATAATCCTGCTCGCGGGGCACTTTGCGGGTCGTCGAAACGTCGATGTCAGAGAATTTATATTCGTAAGGATTTCGGCTAACTGTAAAATTCTGAAAGGCCAGGCAGTTGTTGTAATCCAGCTTGCTATTCATCTCAGGGTCAGCCGGGTCTCCATCAAACATCGACTCGCAAATGTCAACATTCAACGCCGATTCGGTAATGTCGTAAGTGTCGGTGGCGGCACACATCGCAAACAAGAAGCCACCGTTTTCAATGTATTTGTGTATTTCGCGGGTCACTACTTTTTTCATTTCCGAAACTTTAAGGAACCCGAGTTTTTTTGCCATCTCCTTGTTTATTCTTACTTCTTCCTGGTACCACGGAACATGCTGGTAAGCCTGGAGAAATTTACCGAATTGCCCGGTAAAGTCTTCGTGATGAAGGTGGAGCCAATCGTAATCTTTTAATTTGCCGTTGATGATCTCTTCGTCGTAAATCACATCAAATTTAATTTCGGCATATTTCAGAACCATAGTAACGGCATCGTCCCAGGGTTGTTTGTTGGGCGGCGAGTAAACGGCAATGTGCGGGGCTTTTTGCATGCTTATGGCATCTTCATTCACATCTTCGCGGGCAATATCGGCCAAAATATTATTTGCCTGTCCGTCGGCAAGGGTTTCAAAACTTACCCCGCGAATGGTACATTCGGTAGAGATGGCCTGCTGATTTTGAATGAGGAAACTACCTCCCCGGTAATTGAGCAGCCATTTCACTTCCATCCCTTTTTCGAGCGTCCAGTATGCTATCCCGTATGCTTTCAGGTGATTGGTCTGTTTTTCGTCCATCGGGATTAAAATAAAACTGGCTTTGGCAACCTCGGCAAACAGAACGAGCAAAAAAATTACATACAGCTTAATTGTTGATTTAGAATGGAATATGTTCGCCCCCGGAACTTTCATACTGACTGAATTTATCGTTGTTGAATGATGAAGGAATTGAGGGCCCTTTACTGAAGGGATCGTTGGAATCGCTGTTCATTTTCGAACCAAATTTTTGGCCATACTGGCCACCGCCAATTTCTTCAGGAATAATATTTTCCATGTCAGCAAACTTGGCCAAATTTTTCTTGAATGACAAATGCACGTCGCCAACAGCCCCGTTACGGTGTTTGGCAATGATGATTTCGGCAACACCAATCAGTGAGTTTCCATCTTCATCCTCGGTAATCCCGTAATATTCAGGTCGGTGAATAAACAGTACAATGTCGGCGTCTTGCTCAATGGCACCCGATTCGCGAAGGTCGGAAAGCTGCGGGCGTTTGCCTTCGCGCGATTCAACCGAACGATTCAGCTGCGACAACGCCAAAACCGGGATGTCCAGTTCCTTGGCAATGGCTTTCAACGAGCGCGAAATCATACTTACTTCCTGCTCGCGGCTTCCTTTATTGTCCGATCCGGCTGTCATAAGCTGAAGGTAGTCGACAATTACGGCGCCAATGTTGTGCTGCATTTTCAGGCGGCGGCATTTGGCCCGGAACTCGAAAACCGACAGGGCAGGTGTGTCGTCGATAAAAAGCGGGGCATCGTCCAGAACAGCCAGTTTCCGGTGAAAATGATCCCATTCCCAACCCTGGAGGCGGCCATTTTTTATTTTTTCTGAACCCAACTCGGTTTCCGACGCAATTAAACGGTTAACTAACTGGATGGATGACATTTCAAGCGAAAATACGGCAACCGGCACTTTGTGCTCTACAGCCATGTTACGTGCCATTGATAATACGAACGCCGTTTTACCCATCGAGGGACGGGCAGCAACAATAACCAAGTCGGTACGTTGCCATCCTGAAGTGATGCGATCCATGGCCACGAATCCGCTGGGCACACCGCTTAGCCCGTCTTCGCGCTTCGATGCTTCTTCGATTAACATAGCAGCTTCGCGTAGCAAGGGCTTAATGGGCATCGATTCTTTCTTGATGTTTCCTTCGGCTACCTGGAACAACGCGGTTTCCGAGAAATCGATCAAATCATCAACGTCGATGGTGTCGTCGTAAGCTTTGGTTTGTATTTCGGTTGAAACGCGGATCATTTCGCGTTGCATAAATTTTTGCGCGATAATACGCGAGTGAAACTCGATGTGTGCTGCCGATGCAACTCGCGAAGTAAGCTGGGTAATCATCATGGGGCCACCCACTTCCTCGAGTATATTTCGGTTCTTCAATTCCTGGGTCACCATCAGCAAATCGACTGGTTTTTCGTGCGTCGATAAATATTTAATAACCTCAAATATTTTCTGGTGTTCTTCCTTGTAAAAACTGCGTGTGTCAATAATATCGGCAACCGAAATATAGGCATCACGCTCAAGCATCAAAGCACCCAAAACAGCCTCCTCAACTTCAATTGCTTGTGGTGGAATTTTCCCATATTGGGCATTTATTTGCTCAATTGTTTTCTTATTCTGTTGTGTGTTTCTTCGTTCTCCGGCCATGTTAATTGTTGATAGTCAGATTATTGGTGTGAATGCCTGAAAAATAGGCAGGGTTTCAAAGGTAAGAAAAAGCAAACACCAGACGTTTTTTACGCCGAAGAAGTTACAAACAATGTCGTCTTATTGGATATTAGAAAAATCCTAAAATTTAATTTTTTTGCGCAACTATTTTGCAAGTCAGATAGTCTTACCAGAAACCATGACACTATGAGAAAGAAAATCTGTTTTATGTTCCTTGCTTTGCTCCTAACAATTTCAGGATGTCAAAAAGAAGACTTCAGGTATGAAAACGACTTTGACCGCAGTTTTGCCCAATGGGTTAGCTTTAAAGAAAAAACCGGAAATACGTACAGCTATGTCGTATCAAATTCGAGCTGGGTTGGAACTTCGTGGCAAACCGAGCTAACTGTCGATAACGGGAAAGTTACCCAACGTAGTTTTAAGATGATTTCAGCTCAGGGGCTGGATAATATCCCTTTAGCAGAGCAGGAGTGGATCGAAAATGAGGCCCAAATCAATTCGCATTCAACAGGGGCCGAACCGTTGACTATCGATCAGGTGTACGAGAAAGCGAAGACCGATTGGCTGGTAAAGCGTAAAAATGCAACGACCTATTTCGAGGCTAAAAACAATGGTTTGTTGTCGTCGTGCGGGTATGTCGAAGATGGTTGCCAGGACGATTGCTTCACAGGCATTCACATTTCAAGTATAAAGCAAAAGTAAAAAAGGAGACCGTTTGGTCTCCCTTCTTATTTTTTTCGGTGCATCTTATTTCAGCTTATCTTCAATAATCATTCCCAACACTTCGCTAAGTGTGCGGCCCAATGCGGCAATCTGCTGCGGAACAAAGCTGGTTGCGGTCATTCCGGGGGTGGTGTTTACCCTCCAAAAAGTAAAATTCACCCTCTTTCAGGATATAATCTACACGAACAATTCCTGAACAGTCGCACAAATCATAGATTTTAGATGAAATTTGCTGGATTTTTTGAGTCAGTTCGGGCGAAATGCGGGCCGGGGTAATTTCGTCGGTTTTCCCGGCAACATATTTGGCTTCGTAGTCGAAGAACTCGTTGAGCGGAATCACTTCGGTAACGGGAAATACGATTTTCTCTCCGGCGATTTTTACCAGTCCGCAGGTGAATTCCTTGCCGTCGATAAATTCTTCAACCAGTATGTCGTCGCTTTCGGTCATGGCCAGTTCGAGTGCCTCCTGAAGTTGCGCTTTTTCTTTCACTTTCGTTACTCCAAAACTCGATCCTCCTGCGTTTGGTTTCACAAAAACTGGTAAGCCCCAGTTTTTCAATGATCTGGTCGGTATCAATTTTATCGCCTTTAAACAGGCGAACCGATTTGGCCATCGTGATTCCAAATGTGCGCAGGTAGTTACTACAAAAATATTTGTTGAACGTTAAAGCCGAAGAATAAACGCCACAGGTAGAGTAGGGAACTTTAACCAGTTCAAAGTAACCCTGAAGTTTTCCGTCTTCGCCCGGCGTTCCGTGTATGGTGATGTATGCAAAATCGAACCGAATTTTCTCGCCGTCTTTAACGAATGAAAAATCGCTTTTATCGATTTGAGCAATTACTTGCCCGTCCTGGTAAACTTCCCAGTTCAGTCCTTGAATTTGAACCTTCCAGGCAGTGTAACCCGCTGCTGTAATTGCATTATATACATTTTCGCTACTTTTTACCGAAACTACAAACTCCGATGAGTCGCCTCCATATACAACTGCTATATTTTTTTTCATGTCAATTTATATTAGTTGCCGCTGGCTGAAGCCGAACGGCAAAAGATGTTTTTATAAATCCTATAAAGCCTCTTTCGCTTTCGCTGTTTCCCTTTTCGGGGAATTGTCAGGGGCTTTTTTACTCTTCGTTTAGCCGGTTGTTCAAATAGTTTCGCCATTTTTCAATCAGGGTCGAAAAATTTTCGGGCAATTCCGAGTCGAACAGCATTTCTTCGCCGGTAACCGGGTGCACAAAGCCGAGCGTTTTGGCGTGCAGGGCCTGCGACGGTAGCAACGAGAAACAATTGGCAACAAATTGCTTGTATTTGGTAAATGTTGTACCCCGTAAAATTTGGTCGCCGCCGTAGTTGTCGTCGTTAAAAAGCGGGTGACCAATGTACCTCATGTGAACCCTGATCTGGTGGGTTCGCCCGGTTTCGAGGCGGCATTCAACCAGGTTGACATAGCCCAGCCGTTCGATCACTTTGTAATGCGTAACGGCATGTTTACCGCTCTCTCCATCAGGAAAAACGGTGAAAACCTGCCTGTTTTTGGGGCTTCGGCCAATGTTGCCGGTGATGGTACCTTCGTCTTTTTCCAGGTTTCCCCAAACCAGCGCTACGTATTTTCGCTTGGTGGTTTTTTCAAAAAACTGGAGCGAGAGGTTTACTTTGGCCTCTATTGTTTTAGCAATGACCAGTAAACCCGATGTATTTTTATCAATCCGGTGTATCAGTCCCGGTCGCGGATCGTTCGATTTAAACAGCGGCAATTCTTTAAAATGGTAAGCCAAGGCGTTAACCAGCGTTCCGGAGTAATTTCCATGCCCGGGATGAACAACCAGTCCCGCCGGTTTATTAATCACCAGGAGCGAATCGTCTTCGTAGATAATGTTGAGCGGAATGTTTTCAGGAATAATCTTGAGCTCGCGGCGCGGAAAATCCATTACAATCGAGATCTCGTCGCCGGGCTTCACTTTATAGCTCGATTTCACCGAAACTTTATTCACCAGGACATTTCCGTTGTCGGCAGCGGCCTGAAGTCGGCTTCTTGATGCGTTGTTCATACCGGTTAGCCAAAAACTTGTCGATCCGCATAAAGGTTTGCCCCGGATCGACAACCAGGTTATAGTGCTCAAACAGGGCGCCTTCTTCTGGTTCGTCCTGTTCGTCAAAATCGTCGATCAAATCGTTGTCGTCAATCATTTTTTAGAAGAATGAATTATCAGGGCCTTCTTTATCCGGTTTGGCTTCCAGTTTGGTTTTGTCGGTGGTTAACCATAGATCGATGGTTGTGCCTTTGGTAACTTCAAAAACCTCGGTAGGGTCGGGGCTTTGTTTAAAAATCACCGCTTTGGCTTTTTGTGACTCGTAAAGTACTGATTCGTCGTATGTTATATTTCCTACGATCAGGAAAGCTCCGTCGAGCATAAGTTTTGCTTCGTCGAGGTTGCGGCCAAACAGTGTTGGAACCTGGCTTGTTTCTCCATTGGCGTCGGTTCCCAACACCAAATCAATTACACTGCCCTTCGGAATTAACTCGCCAACAGGAATTGACCGTCCTTCTGATTTTTGGTCGAGAACAAGGTTCGGAAATTCTGATGGTTTGTATTCAACGTTTCCGGCAACAAGTCCCGAACTTTCAATCATGTTAAGCGCTTGCCGGTATGAGATGTCAGTCAGCTGCGGCATCGGTATTTTTTCCTGGTTCACGGCACTCATCGTGATATAGATGGTTCGGTTCGCTTTCACTTTCATACCGGCTTTGGGGAAATGATCGAAAACGGTTCCCGGTTTTGTCTCGTGCGAGAAAATTGAGTCCTGAACCTGGTATTTCAAGTCGAGCCGCTTCAATATCCGGGCGACATCTTCAAGTCGTTCTCCTCTTAAATTAGGTACATTAATAGCTTCGCCATGATCGGTATAAATGCGAAGTGCAAACATATTCAGGAGAACAAGAAAAATAGTTATTCCCACTGCTGCAAGTGCATTGTATTTAAATGTTTTGGTTTTTATAAACTCTTTGAATGTCATGCGTAAAATTCGTTTTTCGAAGAATGGACACAAAAGTAATTTAAAAAGTGCAAATAGCTTGGTGTGCCATCTAATTTATGGCTCGGAATTTAGGTAATCGGGGTATAAACACAAAAAGGTAAAGAAAATTAATTCTTTACCTTCTGTATATTTTTTATAAACTGAAACGATTACCGACTATCTTTTGTGTTGTGGTTCGTCAGAAACTGTCAGTTTTTTTCTTCCTTTTGCACGACGGGCTTTCAATACTTTACGGCCGTTGGCAGTTGACATTCTTTCGCGGAAGCCGTGTTTGTTTTTTCTTTTTCTTACTGATGGCTGAAATGTCCTTTTCATATCTTATTAGTTTATTTTTCGTTTTTGAATCGGACTGCAAAAATAGTTCTTTTTTAATATCCTGCAAATCGAACTTCTTTTTATTTCATTTATTTTTTAAAGCCATGTGAATCAGCTTTTTTGTCTCAAAAAATTCTTCCTGGAAAAAGCTTTGCAGGTCGTAAATTTTGATTTGTTTTTCGAATTGGGCCGTTTCTTCCTCAAAATCACCGCCTTTGAGGTATAAAATACCGTTTGCCAGTGTATTTTTATTTTGATCCGAAATGCGGCTCCGAACCATTGCCACAAAACGGGGGAATGCTGTAACAGCGCGGCTTACAACGAAATCAAATCTCTGTTTTACATCTTCAACCCTGATGTGTTGTGCATTTACGTTTTGAAGAGTAAGCGCCGTAGCAACTTCAGTAACTACCTTTATTTTTTTTCCGATGGAATCGATGGGCATAAATGATGTCTCAGGAAACATGATGGCCAGCGGGATTGCAGGAAAGCCTCCGCCGGTACCAACATCGAGAACTGAAGTGCCTGGTGCGAATTGTATGATTTTGGCAATGGCCAATGAATGAAGTACATGGCGTTCATAAAGTTGCTCAATGTCCTTTCTTGAAATAACATTGATTCTGGCGTTCCATTCGGTGTACAAAGTTTCCAGGCGGCCAAACTGCTCCAATTGCTGACTGGTTAAGCCAGGAAAATATTTCGAAATGATGTCCATTCTGTGTGGGTTTAACTTGCTTTGTGCTCGTCTATCTCTGTTGATTCGATCATTTTGAAGAGCATTTCCCGAGCTCTGAAAAGCTGTGCTTTTACTGTTCCGAGGGGCAAATTTAGTTCTTTCGCAATTTCTTCGTATGAAAATTCGCGAAAATACCTTAACTCAACAAGTATCCGGTAGCGAGGTTTAAGGCGGTGGACAATTTTTCGCATCAGGAAAGCTTTTTGGATGCGAATCATTTTTTCTTCCGGGTCAGGATCATCGGAACGAAGTTTTATCGGGATTGATTCATTGTCGCTGCTTTCCTGGTTGTTTTCGATAGAGACAAAAACACCTCGGCGGCGGCGCAGAAAATCGATGCAATTGTTGGTGGCAATTTTAAACAGCCAGGTGCTAAATGCGTAATTTGGCGAATATTGATGCAGGTTTTTAAAAGCTTTACCAAAGGCTTCCAGGGTCAAATCTTCGGCATCGTCCTTGTTGCTAACCATCTTCAGGAGCATAAAATAAATGGCATCCTTATAACGGCTCATTAACCTGGCAAAAGCTTTCTCTTCTCCGGCGAGGGCCGCCTCAACCAGAGTGATGTCAAATCGGGCTTTATTCGATAATTCAGGATTTAGTTCCATCGGTTTCTTCGGTGAATAATATACATCGACCAGAAAAACCACCAGTTGACTAATGGTTTGACTAATATGTACACTAACGAAGATAAGAATATTTTTCGTTCGTTAAGCTGGTTTATTAGCATTTTAATCATTATTGCCAATAAAATCAGGTAAACAAGCAAAAATGCAGAGAATGTAATCCAGTATTCGGGATGTAAAATAATAATTGTTGCCACTAACGCCGGAAAAATGATTCGGGTAAAATCGTCGATAAAAAGTCCGGTTTTTTTTGAAAGCGACAAACTTTGCCTGATTTGTACTCCTTTTTTGAGCAAACGGGTATGGTCGCCACGGTCGTCTTCAATTCGTTCGCGCACAGCCAAATCGGGGTTTGTCGTGAGCATAACGGCATTGGGTTTAATATTTTCGTTAAAGATCAGTTCAAGGTTTGCAAAATTACGATTGAGTTTGTGGCGGAACCCCAATGTGTTGAAATACATTGTTTTCTTAAAAAGCACATTGCTTTCGTTAAATACAAACGGTGAACCTGCAAGTGTCCATGCTCCGCTAATCATAAATTGCTGAAAGCGTTCTAGTCTGCAAATCAGGTTCCTGAAGCCTATGTTTCGCTCAACGTTTGTGTAAGCCACCAAAATATCGGTTTCAGGAGTAAGCAGCTTACACATGTTTGCCAGCCACTCGGGGTTTAGTTCGCCGGTTGCCGATGGCAGCAAAATAATCCAGGGCGACGACGAGCCTTTTAAACCAATATTGATGGCCTGTTTTTCTGAAAAACGGGTTTCCTGGCTTAAGCTGGTTACTTTCAGGCGGGGATTGCTTTCGGCCATGTAACTCAAAATTCCGCCGGTATTGTCTTCCGAACAGTAGTTGATCACCAGTACCTGATAATCTTCAAATTGTTGCCCGTTAAATTTCTCAACGATTTCACGAATGTGTTCTTCTTCGTTTCGAACACTTACAATAATAGTTACCTGGTTCGATTTTTCGTTAATTGCATTGTCTTTATGATTGGCCAATTTGAAATAGCGGACTAAATAAAAGACCTGGACAAGGAAGACAGCAATGAGCGCTGAAATTAGTATTATGTCGCTGATTCTGAGTAATTCGAATTTGATAATTTCCACGATGAAAGTACTTGGTTAATACTACGGTTCTGTTACGACGTTTGATGTGACAAAATTAATAAACCTGCCGATTAAATTGTTCCCCTTTTTAGGTAGATTTAACAGTTATCATACAACCTCCGTTCGCCTCGTTACACATTTATATCTATCTTTGGGCACTCAAAAATTTAGCTTCATGCACTTTGAACTGAAACATACCTCTTCTGAAAGTAAGGCCAGGGCAGGTTTTATCACTACGGATCATGGAAATATTGAAACTCCTATTTTCATGCCGGTTGGTACGGCAGGCTCGGTAAAAGGAATTCACAAACGCGACCTGAAAGAAGACATTGGAGCGCAAATTATCCTGGGAAATACCTATCATTTGTATTTGCGGCCCGGGTTACCGGTTATTGAGCAGGCTGGTGGATTGCATAAATTCAACAGCTGGGATGGCCCGATTTTGACCGATAGCGGTGGTTACCAGGTTTTTTCGCTGGGCGATATACGGAAACTTACCGAAGAAGGAGCTAAATTTCAATCGCATATCGACGGATCGTCACATTTATTTACTCCTGAAAATGTGATGGATACGCAGCGCACAATTGGAGCCGATATTATGATGGCGTTTGATGAATGTACGCCCGGAGATGCCGAATACGAATATGCCCGGAAATCGATGGAGATGACTCAGCGCTGGCTCGACCGTTGCTGGAACCGGTTTGCGAAAACTTCGTCGAAATATGGTTATTCGCAGTCGCTTTTCCCGATAGTGCAGGGCGCTGTTTATCCCAATTTGAGGGAACGTTCGGCCAGGAGCGTGCTTCAGTATAATGCTGATGGATACGCTATTGGTGGCTTGTCGGTTGGCGAGCCCGAAAAGGATATGTATGCCATGATTGAAGTGGTTAACGAAATTCTCCCGCTCGACCGTCCACGATATTTGATGGGTGTTGGTACGCCAATCAACATTCTGGAAGGAATTGACCGCGGAATTGATATGTTCGATTGCGTGATGCCCACCCGCAATGGCCGTAATGGCATGTTGTTTACGAGTAAAGGGATAATGAACATGCGCAATAAAAAATGGGCCGACGATTTTTCGCCAGTCGATCCAGATGGCTCTTCATTTGTCGATCATCAATATAGTCGGGCCTTTTTGCGCCATCTCATTATTTCAGGAGAAATGTTGGGCGCTCAAATTGCCAGTCAGCACAACCTGGCTTTTTACCTTTGGCTGGTGAAAGAAGCGCGAAAACACATTCTGGATGATACCTTTAAGCCCTGGAAAGAAGAAATGGTCAGGCAACTTTCAGTTCGACTTTAGTCCGCCTGACGTTAAACTTTAGACATTAAACTTTAGACCCGAACATGTATGCTGCATAAAATTGATTTTTATATCATTAAAAAGTTTCTCGGAACTTTTTTCTATGCCATAGCCCTGATTATCAGCATTTCCATAGTGTTTGATATTTCGGAGAATATTGATGATTTTTTGTCGAAAGATGTTCCTGTTAAGGCTATTGTTTTTGATTATTACCTGAATTTTGTACCCTATTTTGCCAATCTATTTAGTGGCCTTTTTACGTTTATTGCGGTTATTTATTTTACCTCAAAATTAGCTTACGACACCGAAATCATCGCCATTTTAAGTAGTGGGGTTTCGTATAAACGCTTGATGCGGCCTTACCTGGTAGGAGCTACTGTGATAGCTGTCTTTTCGTATTTGCTTGGTAATTATGTGATTCCGCCAGCTACGAAGAAAAAGAACGATTTTAAGCAAACCTACATTAGGGCGCGGAGTGCCGAGAGCGAGAAAAATATCCACCGGCAAATTGAACCTGGTGTTTTTGTTTACATGACAGCTTACAATACATCGAACGATGTGGGTTATAAATTCACAATCGAGAAATTTGAAGATCGCAAGCTGGTATCAAAGCTTTCGGCTGAATATGTTAAGTGGGATCGCGAAAAAAAGAAATGGGTGGTACACGATTATTACATTCGCTCGATTGATGGATACAAAGAAACAATTACCCGGGGAAGCGATAAAGATACGACATTGAACATGGGCCCCGAGGATTACAAGGTTGTTGCTTTCGTTGTTGAAACCATGACTTTGCCGGTACTGAATAAATCGATTGAAAGCCTGAAGCTTAGGGGTGTGAATACCATCGAATACGAAATCGAAAAGCATAGGCGGGTGTCGGGACCTTTTTCGGCGTTTATTTTAACTATCATTGGTGTTTCTCTTGCTTCCCGAAAAATAAAAGGTGGCATCGGGTTTCATTTGGGATTAGGCTTGCTGCTTAGTTTTTCGTATATCTTGTTTATGCAGGTTACTACTGTTTTTGCAACAAGCAGTTTACTCTCGCCCTGGCTGGCCATGTGGATTCCGAATATTGTTTACGGAGGCTTGGCATTCTATTTATACCGGAGAGCAGCCACTTAAGAATAACAAGTTAATAAGTTCGATTTTTCGATAAGCTTACTTCTTTTTAAGTGGTTTTAGGTTCAAATAAGCGTTAAAAACTCGTTGGACAATAAAAAAATGATAATTTTGACCGCTCGAAAGGCAATTGCTTTTCACAACAAGTTAATTAATCAAAAACAAATTCTATGTCACTGAAAAGAAGCATTTTAGATCTTCGTAAACGTAAAGACGAGGTTCGTCTTGGCGGAGGAGACAAGGCTATTGAGAAGCAAGTTGCTCAAGGCAAAATGACTGCTCGCCAGCGTATCATCTCTATTGTTGATGAAGGCTCATTTCATGAATATGATATGTTTGTTGAGCATGTTGGAACCGACTTCAATATGGGCAACAAAGTTTTGGCCGGAGATGGTGTTGTAATTGGAACAGGAACCATTTACGGCTCACCGGTTTGTATTTATGCCCAGGACTTTACCGTAGAAGGTGGTTCGCTGGGATTAATGCACGCCCGCAAGATTACCAAAATTATGGATCACGCATTGAAAATGCGTATGCCATTAATTGGTATTAATGATTCGGGTGGCGCCCGCATTCAGGAAGGTGTTAATTCGCTGGCTGGTTATGGCGAAATTTTCTTCCGCAATACGCTTTCTTCAGGCGTTATTCCACAAATCTCGGTTATTCTTGGCCCATGTGCCGGTGGCGCAGTGTATTCTCCGGCGTTGACCGACTTTGTTTTCGTGGTTGAAAACATCTCGAAAATGTTTATTACCGGCCCCGCTGTTATTAAAAGTGTTTTGGGCGAAGATATTTCGATGGAAGCTTTAGGCGGCGCCCGTGTTCACGCCGAAATTACAGGTAATGCACACTTCTATGCTTTGAGCGAGAAAGAATGTTTCGATCAGATTAAAACCTTAATCTCGTACATTCCGCGTAACAACAGTCAGAAAGCTCCGAAGATTGAGCCTAAAGAACCCAAGTTAAAAACTAAAATCGAAAATATTGTTCCGGTTGATGCACGTATGCCTTACGACATTCGTGACATTATTAAGTCGATTACCGACGGATCGGAGTTCTTCGAAATTATGGAATTGTTCGCTGCCAATATTGTTATTGGTTTTGGCCGTATGAATGGCGAAACTGTTGGTTTTGTTGCCAACCAGCCTAAAGTTCTGGCCGGTGTTCTCGATTGCGACAGCTCGGATAAAGCTGCTCGTTTCATCCGCTATTGCGATGCTTTCAACATCCCAATCATTACCCTGGAAGATATGCCGGGTTATTTGCCCGGAGTTGACCAGGAACATGCCGGTGTAATCCGCCACGGCGCAAAAATCCTGTATGCTTATTCTGAAGCAACAGTTCCGAAGATTACAGTTATTATCCGTAAAGCTTACGGCGGTGGTTACATTGCTATGAACTCGCGCCACCTGCGTGCCGACTTTGTGTTTGCATGGCCAACTGCCGAAATTGCTGTAATGGGTCCTGAAGGAGCAGCCAACATCGTATTCCGTAAAGAAATTGCCGAAGCTGCCGATCCTGAAGCTATGCGCCAGCAAAAAATTCAGGAGTACAAAGACAAATTTGCAAATCCGTTTGTTGCCGCTTCAAGAGGTTACATCGACGAAGTTATCGAGCCACAGGAAACCCGTAATATTTTGTTACATGCGCTCCAGGTATCGGCTAACAAAGACATCCAGAGCCCAGTGAAAAAACACGGAATTCCACCATTTTAATTGTTCAAAACCATGTCTGAATTAGAAAAAGAACAGGTCTTAATTATTGGCGGAAGCGAATATACGACCACATATAACAAAAAATTCGTAAACCGGCAGGTTTGGAGCGAACCTAATCTGAATCACATCATTTCGTACATTCCCGGTACAATTGTCGATTTATTGATTAGCGAAGGGCAAACCGTAGTAGCTGGCGAAATCATCCTGGTATTGGAAGCAATGAAGATGAACAACAGCATCCAAATGCCGTTTGATGGAAAAATTGTTAAAATCAACGTCGAAAAGGGGCAAAAAATACCGAAAAACTTTTTGATGGTTGAGATTGAACCCGCAGAGTAGAATTTCTGTAACAGAAAATATACTGACATTGAAAAAAGCGTGTCTTCTGAAAAGGGGATGCGCTTTTTCGTTTTCGAAAAGTAAAAAGCCCTTTCTGTGCGCTACAGAAAGGGCTTTTTGGTTAATATTACAGAAATTAGTTTGCTTTTGGCTTGAAGATAATATCAACGACGTCGGCTTTCGAAACGAATGTTTTAACGAATTTCTGAACGTCGGCAGCAGTCATTTTATTCAGGATATTTTCGTAATTGTCGGCTGAAGCAGTATTCAGCGAGTACAAATACCAGTTGTTCAAAGTCTGCATCCAGTAATTATTGTGGAGTTTGGCCTGCTCACGGTTTTTCTGAAGGTTTTTGATTGCTTTGTCCAAATCTTCGGCAGTTGGACCGTTCTTTTCAATCTTTTCAATTTCCTGGTACAAAATTGCTTTTAGCTTTTGAGCTTTATCCGGGTCGGTATCGAACATGAGGCTTAAGCCTTTTTCCTGTTTTGGAAATTTCTGAGATTCGGTAACTACCCTTACTCCGTAGGTTCCGCCTTCTTTTTCCCTGATTTCTTCGGTGTAGCGCAGGTTAAGTATATCCCTGAATACTGACAACAAAAGGTTTTGCTGCGGAGTATATTCCATTTTCGAATTGAAATTTACCGTAACGGTTGCTTTTTTCACTTCGAGCGGAATTTCAATTTCCCGAACAAGTTTGCCTTTTGGCCCTTCAACTTTGCGGTCGATCCAGCTTTCTTTTCGCGGTAAGTTGGTTAACGAACCGATGTATTTTTCAGCCATTGCCTTGGCAGTTTCTTCATCAATGTTACCTACAATAATGAATGTAAAATCACCGGCGTCGGCAAAGCGATCCTTGAAAATTTGCTGCATCTGTTCGAGCGACATTTCCTTGAGTAAGTTGGGTGTAAGTAGCTTTGTACGAGGATTTTTGCATGTCATTATTAATTGCAGCGAATCGCTCATCACTTTTTGCGGATTGTTGGATAAATTGGCAATAAATGCTTTGTAACGGCCTTCCAAAGCCTGATATGCATCTTTGTCGAAGCGCGGATTTTCGAATTGCAGATAAAGTAGCTGCATCATGGTTTCGAAATCTTTGGGCGTGCTCGATCCGATAAACGACTCGGTTAGATCGGATAAAGCAATATTTACGCTTGCTTTTTTACCTGTAAGCGCTTTTTTCAGCGCCGTTGCATCGTAATCGCCAACGCCAAACGAACCGATGAATTGTCCCAGCATCATAGCCGAAGCCATTTTGTCGGTTTCAAGTTTAGAACTACCGCCATTGCTGATGGCCTGAAGCGAAACCTGATCTTTTTCATAATCGGCTTTACGGAAAACAACCTTTGCGTCATTGCCTAAAGTCCATTCAATAGCTCCAAAATCAGGAAGTTGTTTGGTCGATTTTACTTTCGTTCCTTTTAGCTCTTGCTTAATCAGGTTCGAAGAAACAGCCTGATCGACATATGGTTCTATCTTGCTGCTTTCGATTTCAGAAATAATGGACAATGCTTGTTCTTCCGATAGGTGCTTTGCTTCAGGTTTTTCAGGACCTTTGACTACAATCACCCGGTTTTCCTGGGTAAACCATGTTTTTGCTTTTGCCGAAATTTCTTCAACCGAAATAGTTGGCAGTATTTTTTGTACAAATTCCCAGTCAAAGTCAATCGAAGTCAGCGGTTCGCCATCAATGTAATTGTTCTTGAAATCTGTAGCGTACTCATCATTCGATATTTTATCGCGTTGTTTATACCTGTTCTCAATAGAAGTGAGGTAGTTCGATTTTGCTCGTTCCAGCTCTCCCGGGGTAAAGCCGTTCTGGTATATTCGTTGAGCTTCGGTGTAAATTGCTCTGAAAGCCACATCATCCTGGTCGGGCTTAGCTGTTGCACTAACCACAAATACATTATATCCCTGAACAAATCCGCCATAACTAATTCCGCCTGTTACAAATGGAGGGTTTCCCTTTTGCAGCAATTCGTTGATCCGGTCGCGGGTCATCATTCCAAATAATTGCTGAATGGTTTGTTCGCGTAAATAATTCAGGTTTTTTTCTGAATTAGGGGTTGCTTTATGTTTGATGTAAAGTGATACCGAATAATTGTCGGCTTCTTTGTCGGTTGTAAGTACATAAAGAGGCTCTTTATTCTCAGGAACTTCGTAGAACTCTCGTTTAGCCGGGTTTTGAACCGGCTCGATTCTAGAGAACATTTCTTTTACTTTTTGCTCAACAGCATCGGCATCAATATCGCCAATAATAGCAATTGCCTGCAAATCGGTACGGTACCACTGATGGTAAAAGTCGCGTAACGTTTCGTACTTAAAGTTTTTGATTACGTCCAAATCGCCAATTACGTCGCGTACAGCATATTTTGAGTCTTTAAACAGAACCGGAAACATTTGGCGCTGCAAACGGAAAGCCGCTGTTCGGCGGGTACGCCATTCTTCAGAAATTACGCCACGTTCGGCATCTATTTCCTGTTCGGTTAGTAAAAGATAGTGCGACCAGTCGTTCAGAACAAGTAAGCAGGTATCAATCAACCCCGAATGTTTTACCGGAATATCGCTAAGGTTATAAACAGTCTCGCCAAAGCTGGTGTAAGCATTGATGTTACGGCCAAATTGCACACCATGCTTTTCGAGCGTGTTTATTATTCCTTTGCCGGGGAAATGCTGGGTTCCGTTAAATGCCATGTGTTCCAGAAAGTGTGCCAGTCCGTTTTGATCGTCGTTTTCGAGCAACGCGCCAACATTCTGGATAATGTAGAAACTTGCTCTTTCTTTGGGTTCTTCGTTGTGCTGAATGTAATAGGTCATTCCGTTGGCCAGTTTGCCTGTTTTAACGTTTGGAGAAGTAGGAGCAGGTTTGCTTAGATCAGTCTGGCAAAAAGCTGCCATTGATAACTGAATGAAAATCATCAGGGAAATAATTCGAAACTTGATCATTGGGTGAAGTCTAATAATTAATTTATTTAAATTCTTAAAATCAACGTATAAGTATCAATGATACTGGTAAAATTACAATAGTGTTATCGTAACTGCTTAACAAATTAACAAAATAATTTCGATATAAAATCTTATTTAGTGAGATTTAATTCCTTTTGATTGAACCGAATTGATCAAAAGACAGGTTATTTTCGGAGGGTTGCTCAGTAGAACGGGGCGATGTCTTTCAGGGTAACCTGAATTAGACTTACGTTCTGAATAATCATTAGCTGAAATGCAAATTTTTTGATGTCCAGTTACGCTAAAAACAGGGTGATCAAATATTTTAATCACCCTATTTTGTTGGTTAATAGCATTATAAGCTTAGGCAGGAAATATACTTTTGGATATATTCCTTGTCGGCATTAACCATTTTTCTGACAAGTTCATGGAATGATGTCTTTTGAGGATTCCAACCTAAAAGATTTTTGGCTTTAGATGGGTCACCGCACAAAACATCAACTTCGGTAGGTCTGTAATATGCCGGATCAACTTCGATGAGCAGATCGCCTGTCTTTTTACAGAATCCTTTTTCTTCGACACCTTCGCCATTCCATTCAAGTTCAATTCCGGTCTCCTGAAATGCCAGGGTGCAAAACTCTCTTACCGAGTGCATCTCGCCTGTTGCGATAACAAAATCTTCAGGAACTTCGTGTTGTAGCATAAGCCACATACATTCGGTGTAATCTTTGGCATAGCCCCAATCGCGCAGTGCATTTAAATTTCCGAGGTACAGTTTTTTCTGCAACCCTTCTGCTATTCTTACGGCAGCAAGAGTAATTTTTCTGGTTACAAAATTTTCTCCTCTTCGTTCACTTTCGTGATTGAACAAAATTCCATTCACGGCAAACATGCCGTATGCTTCTCTGTAATTTATTGTTGTCCAGAAGGCAAATTGCTTGGAAATGCCGTACGGTGAGCGAGGATGAAACGGGGTCGTTTCTTTCTGCGGGAATTCCTGTACTTTTCCGAAGAGTTCGGAGGTTGAAGCCTGGTAAATCCTGATTCTTTTCTCCATTTCCAGTATTCTTACCGCTTCCAGAATGCGCAGTGTTCCAATGGCATCAGTTTCAGCAGTATATTCCGGAACATCAAATGATACCTTTACATGCGATTGTGCCGCAAGGTTATAAATTTCATCTGGTTTTACCTTTTGAATAATTCGAACCAGCGAACTTGAGTCAGTCATGTCGCCGTAATGAAGAGAGAGTTTGTTCTTAAGTTGCATGTCTTGAATCATTTCCTCGATGTACAGGTGTTCAATCCTTTGTCGGTTGAACTGAGAGGAGCGACGTACAATTCCATGCACTTCATAACCTTTTTCGATGAGCAATTCGGCCAGAAAAGAACCATCCTGGCCCGTGATTCCGGTGATTAATGCGGTTTTCATTTTAAATATATAAGAGGGATTAGTTTGCTGAAATCGGTGTGACCGCTATATAATTCTGCTGAACAGGTTGAGGTACATTTGCACGTTGATTTCCCAGGTAAATTTCATCGAATGTTGTTTCAATAATTCGGGCCTGGCGGGATCGTTGTAAAATGCCTCGATTTTTTCAAGGAAAAACCGGCTCATGTTGGCCGGATCAAAGTCGTTCCAATAGTACGCTTTATCTTCACTTACTTCTGGTATGCTCGAATAGGTTGAGGCGAAAACGGGTTTTCCAAACCGCATCGCTTCCACCGGGGGAAATCCCATTCCTTCAAACTTCGAAGGAAACAAAACTGCCTTACAGTTATTGTACATCCAGTATTTGTCTTCTTCGGAAATAAGTCCCGGCAAAAAAATACGGTTATGCAACCCTTCGTCATCAATTTTCTTTTGAAGTTCATCGGCGTATGGACCCGACTTGTTTCCGGCAATTATAAGTTTGTAGTTTTCAGGAAGTTGTTTCATAAATCCCAAAAGTACATGATAGTTTTTCTTCATTCTTACAACTCCAACGCTAAAAAGGAGATCACCTTCCGGCGCAAAACCGGGTTTTTCGACATTCTCGAAGGTTTTTACTTTTACGCCGCAGTAGATCACCTGAACAGGTTTATCTCCAATCGAAAGGTGCTTTCTCACTTCGCTTTCGGTATATTTCGATATAACGGTTATTGCAGTAGCCCGGTCAACCTTTTTCTGAAGGATTCTTAGTCTTCGCGCAGCTTTACGTTGTGATTTTTCCCCCAGGAAATTCAAATCATTTATTGTCAGAATGTAAGGAGTATTTTTATCCGATGGGAAATAGGCCGAATCCTGATGAATCGTGTACCAAAGATCGTATTTTGGGCAAAGCGAAGGGAAGAATCTTCGCTTAAATGAAACTGCTTCATAATCAACAGAATCTCCAAAATAACCTTCAAATTTGGGTGGAACAAGCAAGGTAAACCGAAATCGTTCGTCTTTGACTTTCCCAATTTCGTTCCCAAAGAATTCGGCTACTTGTCCGAGACCCGTATTGAGGTCTTTCAGCCTGTCCAAATCAATTAATACCGATATAGGCTTCATTATCAGGTTACTTTAAGTGAAAGAACTCTTTTGTTTTTGCTGAAATAAAATTGACATCATCGTTGGTGAGGTCGGGATAGCTTGGTAGGTTGATTCCCCGGTAACTGATGTCGGTTGCCACCGGAAATCTTTCGGTAGTAAATTTGGAATACATAGCCATTTTGTGAACCGGGTAAAATAATGGTCGGGTTTCAATTCCGGCTGATGCCAAGTGGTTCCGAAGATCGTCTCGCTTGGAAGAATCAGGAATTAATATCGAGCACATCCAGTACGAATTGAATGAATTAGGCGCTTGCCCGTGAAATTCGATAACCGAGTTCTCGAATGCTTTTCGGTACAGGTTCGCTATCCTGGTCTTTTCTTTTATAACTTGATCAATGTGTTCTAATTGCGCCAGTCCCAATGCAGCGCAAATGTTTGTCATCCTGAAGTTGTACCCTATTTCGTCGTGCCAATATTGCCTGTCCGAAAGACCTTGGTTTTTAAGCTTTTTAGCGCGGTCAATCAATTCCTTCGAATTTGATACCACCATTCCGCCTTCACCTGTTGTTATTGTTTTGTTGCCAAAAAAGCTATAGGCAGCAATGTCGCCAAATGTTCCAAGGTGCTTGTTGTTGTATTTACTTCCAATAGCTTCGGCACAATCTTCAATCAGCAAAAGCCCATATTTCCTGCAAATAACTGTCAGTTCATCCATCTCGCACGGATGGCCATAAAGGTGAGGGGCGAGTATCGCTTTGGTCTTGGGAGTAATCTTTCGTTCAACATCACGGTAATCGATCTGCCAGGTATCAGGCATCGAATCAACAAAGACAGGAATTGCTCCAACATAAGAAATAGCGTTAACCGAAGCGATATAGGTAAATGTCGGAACGATTACCTGATCGCCCGGACCAATATTTACTGCTGCCAGCACAATATGGAGAGCGGCAGTTCCATTACAAATACTTGTTGCATAACCGGCGTTGATATAAGCAGCGAAATTGTCTTCGAAGGCCGATATATATTTACCTTTTGAAGAAATCCAGCTCGATTCTATACATTCTGTGACATATTTTAGCTCATTCCCTTTCAAAGAAGGTTGATAAACGGGGTATTTTGTTTTCATAAAATTTAAAAATCTAAACGGTAAGTGTTTTCTGTTTTGAGTGGCTATTTATCTGCATTAACAAACCAAAAATATAATAATTCTTTTGCCCCTTTACACTAGTTAATTCCAATGTAAACGGGTAAAAACAATCGGCTTTTCCAGATAAGTTAAAGAAGATGGACTGCAAATATAAATGAAAAATGAAATGTTAAAACAATTCGGAACTTGGATAAAGAAAAAATGAGGCAGTCAGTTTCTTTTCTTACCAGAAAAAGCTGTGATGCTGATTTATTCTGTCATAAAATCAATTTATATATAAACATTTTGACGTAGATGTAATAGAATTTCTTGCTATATGACGTGAAAATTACTGATTATAAGTGTTTTTTAAAAAAGGGCTGTAATTGAAATCGGGAAACCGTGGTGCTCATGTTGTATAATATAGAAATAAGATGGAGCTGTCTGAAAGAATCGCTATACTTTGCGTTTTTTCTATATACCTTTTAGGCGAGGAGCTAATTTTTTGAAATATAGTGTGTTCATAGTACTTTTGGCAAAAGAAACGAATAGCATATTTGTTTCAGGGACTGTTCTATTACTGCTAACAGCCGATGATTTGCTTATTAAAGCCAACTTTCCTGGGCTAGGCACTTGGTAATGGGCAAGAGTAACGAACTTTTGAAACCCGAGAATCCAGGGTAAAACTGAAAAAGTTGCGAAACAGGAAAGAATCGACGCAACCTTTATATCGAAAGAATCATCATTACTTCATAAATTTGGTTTACAATTGTACAACCAGATTAAAATTGGTATTTGGAAGATTTTAAAGCAATAATATCCGAATGTATTGCCGGAAGCAGAAAGGCTCAGGCAAAATTATACCATCAGTTTGCTCCAAAAATGTTTGGCGTGTGTTTGAGGTATGCCAAAGACTCAACCGAAGCTGAGGATAATTTGCAGGAAGGCTTTATCAGGGTTTTTACCAATTTAAAATCGTTCAGGCACGACGGCTCTTTGGAAGGCTGGATTAGAAGGATTATGGTTAATGTATCGCTTGAAAAAATAAGAAAGCAATACCTTCTGTATCCGGTGGAAGATGTTACAGTTTTTGATACAGTGAATGTATCGGATGATGTTATTGCAAAAATGACAGCGGAGGAATTATTGCAGATAATCAGAGAGTTGCCCCCTCGTTATCAACTGGTATTTAATCTATATGTGTTCGAAGGGCTATCGCACCAGGAAATAGCTAAAGAAATGACAATTAACGAAGGAACTTCTAAATCGAACCTGGCCCGCGCCAGGGAAATATTGAAAAGGAAAGTGCACGAGAAATTTGGCGATTTAAAAGCCAGAAACAATTTTACAGCATGATGAAAGAGAAAAATTTGGATGAATTGTTTCGCGAAAAACTTCTGAATTATGAACAGGAGCCGCCGACCTATTTGTTAGAGAACATTCTTGATGGGATGGCGCAAAATCGTCGGAAAAAACGCCTGATGTGGATTCGGATTTCAGGAGTTGCCGCAGCCCTCTTGCTTGCATTTGTTGCTGGTTGGCAATTCAATATTTCTGAAAATCGAATTGCAGAAGCAAAAACAAATAACAAAATAAAGAGCATTGATAATCAAAAAAGTGAAAATAGTAGTTCTGAAATTAAAATAAACGAAAAGGTAGAACAAAATAATACCGGAAACCTGGTCGCAGGGATTTCGGGTAAGGTACAAAATGAAGCTGGAGTCAAAATTCAGGCAAAATCAATAGCCATCGATGATAACTTCGTTCCCGGGTTGCCGGAAAGCGCTTCTGCGAAGCACCCTGGTGGCAACTTTTTGGTGCTGAAACCCATAATTCGGGTTTTGACCAAAGCAGAAGGGAGCGAGTCGCTTCAGGAGAAAAAACAGCCCCAAATTGGCCCGAATGCTGGTGAGAAATCTATCGATCAACAAATTATGGAAATGAACCAGCAGATGTTAGCGGCCAGTTCCAGGAACAATACAAAAGCCCGGTGGTTGGTGGGCGCCCAGGTTTCGCCCGAATACAACGGCGCTTATAGTTCGCATTCGCAGTCGTATGCCAGCAATATGCTTAAAACTCAGTCGAGTAAAGTCGATTTAAGTGGCGGGATCTCTGTTGAATATAAAAAAGGGAAACGCTGGAGTGTGCAGAGTGGAATTTACTATTCTGGAATGGGACAAACCTCTGGAAGCAAAGGCTCTAAAGAGTATAATTATGCTGTAAATGATGGAGTTAGCTATTTTGGAAACACAACAATTAAAGTTGATGCCATTGCCAATAAATATACAATGAACAGCAATGCAGGTGTTGTTGAATTAACTCAAATTCCGGCAGGAATGACCATTGGAGCATCGCTTGATGATAAAAGTTATTTGACAAATGCGGTGGTTTCTTCTCAAAATACATTTATTCAGGATTTCGATTACCTCGAGATTCCGCTTTATTTGCGTTACAACCTGGTTGATAGCCGGTTTGGGATTTCGATGATAGGAGGTTTAAGCTCTAATATATTGGTAGGCAACAGATTATATGCAGATAGCAATTCGGGAAGATCGCTGGTTGGCCATACCAAAGATTTGGAAACATTTAATTACAGCGGAACCATTGGGTTAGGGTTTAAATATGGGTTGACTGATAAGCTTTCGCTGAGTGTTGAGCCACGTTTAAAGTACTTTATCAATTCGTTGAGCAGCAATGCGTCGGTGGTTTATAAGCCATATAAATTGGGCGTTTTTACAGGTCTGACTTACGAGTTTTAGCTTCTCCGAATTATTTCTGAATTATTTGTTTTGAACGCGCAACTATTTTTAGGTTCAATTCATCTTTTACCTGAAGATGATTTCAAAACCTGTTACCATGAAACGAACATGTTGTGCGGCAACGCAAACATCCATGAAAATAATTTTCAGCAACATGTGAGTTCCATCAGACAATTAAAAAACAAATTATTTACTGATGAAAAAAACTGTTGTTTGCCTATTGGCTGTTTTATCTGTTGTTTCGGTATATGCGCAAAAAGGTAAAAAAGATATTGTCTATCTAAAATCTGGAGCAATTATCCGGGGACAGGTTGTTACTTACGATCTGGATGCTGTAAAAATAAACTCAGCCGGAAACGAATGGGTTTTTAAAACGGCTGATATCGACAGCGTTTCGCGAAAGTATAAACGAATGGAAGAACCCGTTTTTTCGCCAGCTTATTACTTCGATGCTGTCGGTGGAGTTTTGGTTGGTAATTCAGGGAACAGCCAGAAAGCTCCGTTTTCGTATTCCAACTCGTTCAATTACAGGTTAATGGATAAGCTTTACACCGGAATTGGCCTTGGAGTCGATTTTCTTGACGAAACTTACATGCCGGCTTTTGCACAAATTCAATACAAATTCAGGAACACGAAGTTTACGCCGTTCGTTAATCTTCAGGCCGGATACGAAATCCCTTTGGAAAAGAAAAGCCGAAAGAATTTCAATAATTACTACGTCACTTCGGATTACAATTACTATAATCCGGGGTATCAGCGCAACGAAGAGCTTGATAATGAAGGTGGCTTCCTTATTCATCCTTCGTTAGGTTTTATGAACATGACGTCCGAGAATTTTGGTTGGTTCTTTGCTTTTGGCTACCGTTACCATAAGCTAAATTACTCCGGGAAAAACGAGTATAAACTCGAAACAAACTATTCGCGGTTATCGCTAAAGATAGGGTTTATTTTTAATTAGTTACGCCATGAAATACACTCAATATATACTTGTAGCTATTTTTTTTGCATCGGCTTTTATCACAAGCTGCACCGATAAGGTTTTTGAAACATTTACTGCCAATGCACCCGTTTACATGAGTTATTCAGATTTGCGTTCAGCCGTCAAGATTACTTCGGCGCGCGAACTGAATAATCCTGGGAAGATTTACTTTAAAGACAACTACATTTTCATCAACGAGAAGATGGCTGGCGTTCATATTTATGATGTGAGTGACCCTAAAAATCCTCAAAACAAAGGGTTTATTCAAATTCCGGGGAATGTTGACATTGCCATAAAAGACAATATTTTGTACGCCGACAGTTACGTTGACCTGGTGGCCATTGACGTTTCAAGCTTTTCGGCAATCAAGGAAGTTGGCCGCGTCGAAAAGGTTTTTCCATACACTTTGCCAGTTTACGACACTAAATATCCGTTGGCTAAAATTGATGAAACAAAGGGCGTTGTAATCAATTGGAATGTAAAGAGTGTGCGGCAAGAGCTTGAAGAACGGTATTACCCCATTTATTACGCCTACGATAAGACCGGTGCATACCTAACCAATTCGGGAGGAATAAGCGGATCAGGCGGAACAACATACGGTGTAGGCGGAAGTATGTCGCGGTTTGGCTTGTACAAAGATTACCTGTACGTTGTAAATCAATACAATCTTGTTTCGTTTAAGCTGAACTCGACATCAAAAGTGACTCAACTCAATACCAGATCGGTTGGCTGGAATGTGGAAACCATTTTTATTGCTGACGATCATATTTTTCTGGGAACGCAGAATGGCTTGATCGTGATGGCACTCGATTCACCTGAAAATCCGGTACAGGTCGGTAGTTTCGCACATATGACTTCGTGCGATCCTGTGGTAATTAAAGGCGATCTGGCTTTTGTTACCCTGAAAGGCGGCACAACATGTCGTGGCGGAACATTGAATGAGCTTGATGTGGTTCAGATGAGTAATAACTACTCAAAATTTACGTTATTAAAAACGTATGCCATGAAAGCTCCGCAAGGACTTGGAATTGATGATGATGTTTTGTTTTTGTGCGATGGCGATGCGGGATTGAAGGTATTTAATATTACAGATCCGCTGGCGATAACTTCTATTGCAACATTCCCATCCATTAATGCTTACGATGTCATTCCAATGAACAAATACCTGTTTATGGTGGGAGAAACTGGTTTTTACTTGTATGATTATTCGAATATTCAGAATATAAAGCAGATTGGAATGATTCCTGTCAGAAAATTTTATGCTGACTGATAGAAAAAACATTCGGAATAATGGGCAAATTGGCACGATTACTGTAGTAAAAAAATTATAGTCCGCATTACCTTTTAAATGGACACTGTGAACTCTGTGGTAGCCTCTCATAAAAAGCCGGGAAAATAGAATTCCCGGCTTTTAATTTTTCATTAAGGACTTAAGCTTTATTGACGAAGGAAATTAAAACTGCTACCTTTGCGAATTCTCAAATTCAGAAAATAAAGTCATGATTTTTAATATATCGCTCCGGTTGCCCCGGCTTATCAAAGCGCTTCCTGTTCTTCTCATTTTACCCTTATCGGCTTGTTCGCAAACCAAACATCAACTGCCAGATTCACTTGGTACACATTTGTTTACGCCTGTTGAGATTCCGGATAAACTTGAATTTGCAGGAGAAAAGGTTCCGATGGAATATTTTGATGTTCGCGAAAGTTTGGATCGCGAATTGTTGTCAACGGTTTATTTTCATTCGCAAACCATCAGGTACTTAAAAAGTATGCCCCGCTACTTTTCGATGATAGAACCAATTCTGAAAGCCAATGGTGTGCCCGAAGATTTTAAATATTTGTGTGTTGCCGAAAGTGGCTTCGATATTCGTGCTTTGTCGCCGGCAAAAGCAGCTGGTTTTTGGCAGTTACTCGAATCGGTAGCCAAAGAGAATGGTCTTGAGATAAGCAGTGAGGTTGACGAGCGTTATCATATTGAGAAAGCTACCGCAGTTGCCTGCCGCGTTTTTAAGGCAGCTTACCAAAAATACGGAAGTTGGGCGTTGGTTGCTGCTGCTTATAACGGCGGAAGGGCCGGGCTCGATCAGAAAATAGCACAGCAAAAAGTAAAAAACTATTACGATATGCAGTTTGTCGAGGAGACTTCGCGCTATGTTTTTCGAATACTTGCGCTTAAACTTGTGATGGAAGATCCTGAAAGATACGGATTTAAGGTTGATGAAAAAGACCGTTATCCCATTATTGAAACGAGGAATGTGGAGGTAAAAAGCTCAATCGCCGATCTTCCGGCCTGGGCAATTAATAAAGGAATCAACTTTAAGATCCTGAAAATGTTTAATCCGTGGTTGCGCGATTTATCCTTAAAAAATCCGGCAAAGAAAACATACATTTTAAAGGTTCCGGAACAAGGTTACCGAACCAAACAATAGAAATTCGATTGGAATGCAGGAAACAGAGAAAACAATAGAAAGCATCGTTGAGGACGAGGGGAAAATTGTAGTGCACGGTGCCCGTGTGCACAATTTACAGAATGTAAATGTCGCAATTCCGCGCAATAAGCTCACCGTAATTACGGGTTTGAGCGGTTCAGGCAAATCGTCGCTGGCATTCGATACCATTTATGCAGAAGGACAACGCCGCTACATTGAAACGTTCTCGGCTTATGCCCGCTCATTCCTTGGCAATATGGAACGCCCCGATGTTGATTTAATTACAGGTCTGAGCCCGGTAATTGCCATTGAGCAAAAAACGACGAACAAAAATCCGCGTTCAACGGTTGGAACGGTTACCGAGATTTACGACTTCCTTCGTTTGTTGTACGCCCGTGCCGGCGAAGCGTTCTCGTACAATACCGGCGAGAAGATGGTGAAATATACCGATGACCAGATTCTAGGCTTGATAAAAGGCTCTTTTTCAGGAAAGAAAATCCTGATTTTGGCACCGGTAGTAAAAGGCCGAAAAGGACACTACCGCGAGCTATTTGAGCAAATCCTGAAAAAAGGGTTCCTCAATGCGCGAATCGATGGCGTGGTTACCGAACTGAAAGCCGCCATGCGCGTAGATCGGTACAAAAACCACTTCATCGAAATTGTGATCGACCGCCTGGTTGTTGACGAAGCCAGCGACAAACGCCTGCGCGACTCGCTGCAAATTGCCATGCGCAACGGCCAGGGAATCGTGATGATTCTCGACCACGACACGCAGGAAGCCAAATATTACAGCCGCCAGTTGATGTGTCCAACATCGGGCATTTCGTACAACGAACCGGCGCCGCACAATTTCTCGTTCAACTCGCCGCAGGGAGCTTGCCCCAAATGCAACGGACTGGGAACCATCTCCGAAATCGACCTCGAAAAAATTGTTCCGGATAATACGAAAAACATTCAGAATGGCGGCATTGCACCACTTGGAGCGCATAAAAATACGCTGGTTTTCTGGCAGATAGAAGCATTGGGCGAAATGTACGGTTTTACCCTGAAAACCCCGATCAAAGATATTCCCGAAGATGCAATGAATGCCATTCTTTTTGGGACAAACGAGCGCATTCACCTCAAAAATTCGCCGCTGGGCGTTTCAATGAATTACATGATGACCTACGAGGGAATCATCAAATACATTGATGCACAGAAAGATGACAACCCATCGCAAAAAGCGCAAAAATGGGCCAACCAGTTTGTTCGCGAAACTGCTTGTCCCGAGTGCAACGGCCAGCGCTTGAAAAAAGAGTCGCTCTGGTTCAGGATTGATGGTAAAAACATCTCGGAACTGGCTCGCATGGACATTTCAGAACTGAATAAATGGTTTGAAAATCTGGAAGAAAGGCTTTCTGATCGTCAGCGAAAAATTGCTGTTGAAATCGTGAAGGAAATTCGCGACCGACTTCGGTTTTTGCTCGATGTGGGTTTGAAATACCTTTCGCTCGATCGCACTTCGCGCACCTTGTCGGGAGGCGAATCGCAGCGCATCAGGCTGGCAACGCAAATTGGCTCGCAGTTGGTAAACGTACTCTACATTCTTGATGAACCCAGCATCGGTCTCCATCATCGCGACAACATCCGGCTCATTAATTCATTGGCACAGTTGCGCGACACAGGTAACTCTGTAATCGTGGTGGAACACGACCGTGATATGATGCTCAATGCCGATTATGTGATTGATATTGGGCCCTATGCAGGTATCCACGGTGGCCACATTGTTGCCGCAGGTACACCCGAAGAAGTTTTGAATGCCGGAACTTTAACCTCGAAATACCTTTCAGGAGAAGCTAAAATTGCAGTTCCTGAAAAAAGACGGGAAGGAAACGGCAAAGTGCTTTCGCTGAAAGGTTGCACCGGAAATAATTTGAAAAATGTGTCGGTTGACTTTCCGTTGGGCAAAATGATTTGTGTGACCGGCGTTTCTGGCAGCGGTAAATCGAGCCTGATTAATTCTACTTTGCAGCCCATTTTAAGCCAGCATTTTTACGGGTCGCTTCAAGATCCGCTTCCTTATAAAAAAATTGTGGGGCTCGAACACATCGATAAAGTGGTGCAGGTCGATCAGTCGCCGCTGGGCCGCACACCGCGCAGCAACCCGGTTACTTACACGGGTGTATTTTCCGACATCCGGAATTTGTTTGCCCAATTACCCGAAGCCAAGCTCCGTGCTTATGGGCCTGGCCGGTTCTCGTTCAACGTGAAAGGAGGCCGCTGCGAAGATTGTCAGGGTGGCGGTCTGAAGCAAATTGAGATGAATTTCTTACCCGATGTGTATGTGCATTGCGATACCTGCAACGGGCGGCGCTACAACCGCGAAACACTGGAGGTTCGTTACAAAGGCAAATCAATAAGCGATGTGCTGGATATGACCATTAATCAGGGAGTTGAATTCTTCGAGAATATTCCGTCGATTGCACACAAACTGAAAACCATTCAGGATGTTGGCTTGGGTTACATTACGCTTGGACAATCCTCAACCACACTTTCAGGAGGCGAATCACAGCGCGTAAAACTGGCTACCGAATTAGCCAAAAAAGACACCGGTAAAACCATGTACATTCTGGATGAACCTACAACCGGGCTGCATTTCGAGGATATTCGTGTTTTGCTCGAAGTGCTGAACAAGCTGGTTGAACGCGGCAACACGGTAGTAATTATTGAGCACAACATGGACGTGATCAAAGTGGCCGATCACATTATTGATATTGGCCCCGAAGGTGGAAAAGAGGGTGGAAGAGTAGTATGTTTTGGAACACCGGAGGAAATAATTAAGAACAAAGAATCGTTTACCGCAAAGTACCTGAAAGAAGAGTTAAGAAACTCATAAACCGAAAATCGACTTATATGAATGTTTTAATTGTCCTTGGTCATCCCGACGAAAACAGCTTTAATCATGCCATTGCTGAGACTTGCAGGCAGAAATTAGCAGAAAATGGTCATTCAGTAATTTTTCACGATTTACATAAAGAAAATTTCGACCCCATTCTTCCAACCAGCGAAATCGTTAAAAACGGTTATGTGGATGAAGCTATTCAAAAACAGTGCGACGAACTTGCCAGCGTTGATGGGATTATTGTTGTCCATCCGAATTGGTGGGGACAGCCACCGGCAATCCTGAAAGGATGGGTTGATCGTGTTGTCCGGCAGGGAGTTGCCTACAAATTTGGAGTAAACGACAATGGCGAAGGCGTGCCAATCGGCTTGTTAAAGGCTCATACAGCCTTGGTTTTTAACACCTCAAACACCGATGAAAAGCGGGAAATCGAAGTATTTAACGATCCGCTTCAAACCCTGTGGAAGAATTGTATTTTCGATTTTTGTGGTGTCCCGCAGTTCGATCGAAGGATGTTCCGCATTGTAATAACCAGCACACCCGAGATAAGGCAAGCCTGGCTCAATGAAGTAGAAACGATGATTAACAAGTACTTTCCACAGAAATGAAACAGGAAAACGTTCGCAGATAAACAGAATAAAAACCAGAAAACGAACATAGAATGAGCACAATTGATATTTACTGCACAAATACAGGCGAAAAACGGAAATATCCACTGGGGGTGAGCCTTCAGGAGGTAAAAGATGATTTTAATGTTGAACTGGAGAATCCGGTTTTGGGCGCGCTGGTCAACAACAAAGTGAAAGAGCTTTCATTTGTATTTGTGAAGAACAAAAAAGTTGAGTTTATCGACTACACCCATCCCGATGGACAACGACTTTATATCCGGTCGCTATTTTTTGTTTTGTATGCTGCTGTGCGTGAGGTTATTCCTGAAGTTAAACTAAAAATGATGCACGGAATTTCGCGCGGTTATTATTGCGAGCTGGCGGGCTTGGATCGTCCGATCACCGATTCGGATGTTTTTGCAATCAAATCTGAAATGAAGCAGATTATACAGAAAGATTTGCCTTTCGAAAAGGTGGGCTTGCCTACCGAAGAAGCGGTTGAGATATGCAAAAAGGAAAACCTGCGCTACAAAGCAAAATTGTTCGAGCAGCAGGGAACGATGTTCTCGTACATTTATTTTATGGGCGAACTGGCCAACTATTTCTACGGACACATGGTTCCGTCAACAGGCTATCTCTCTGTTTTTGATTTGGTTCCTTATTATGACGGATTGTTACTTCGCATTCCTAATCCTCAGAATTTCAAAGAACTACAGCCTTATTCTAAAAATGATAAGTTGTTCGGTGTCTTTCAGGAACACAAAGACTGGGCTGAGATTTTGAATGTACAAAATGTGGCCAACTTAAACGAATATAACCTGAACGGGCAAAGCGGCGACATCATTAAAATATCGGAAGCCCTGCACGAAAAGAAGATTGCCGAAATTGCGAACATGATTTATGCGAAGCGCGATAAGGTGAAAATTGTGCTGATTGCCGGTCCATCTGCATCGGGCAAAACCACTTTCTGCAAGCGGTTGATGGTGCAGTTGGCTGTAAACGGTTTGCGCCCAACCATGATTTCGCTCGACGACTATTTTGTTGATCGGGAAAAAACCCCGAGAGATGAGAAAGGAGAATATGATTTTGAAGCTATTGAAGCCATTGATATTGAGTATTTTAATCAACAATTGATTCAACTTTTTGATGGTGAGGAAGTTGAATTGCCGAAGTTTAATTTCACCGTCGGAAAGAAGTTTCCTTCAGGAAAAAAATTGCAGTTGGGCGCTGGAAGTATCCTGGTAGTAGAAGGCATTCATGGGATGAACCCCAATTTGGTGCCGCATATTGCTCCTGAAAACACGTTTAAGATCTTCTTGTCGGCGCTAACCCAAATCTCGCTCGACGACCAAAACCATATTTCGACTACCGATAATAGGTTGATCCGCAGAATGATCCGCGATTGTAAATACCGCAATTATTCGGCGCAGGAAACCATTAAGCGCTGGCCAAGTGTTCGTGCTGGCGAAGAGAAAAATATTTTTCCGTACCAGGAAAATGCCGATGTGATGTTTAATTCGGCTTTGATTTACGAGTTGGCCGTGCTTAAAAAGTATGTCGAGCCAGTTTTGAAAGCCGTAACCGAAAGTCAGCCCGAATTCAGCGAGAGCAACCGTTTGCTGAAGTTCTTCTCGTATTTCAAAACCATTGACGATACAGAGATTCCGCCAACATCTTTGATCCGTGAATTCCTCGGGGGAAGCAGTTTTAGCTACTAGGAGCTCATTTTAATTGGAAAAGGCTGAGCTTCCCGGTTATAAAGGCATCCGGGAAACTCAGCCTTTATTGGTTTATTCCTGTCTGGAAAAAATCCTGAAAAAAATACTTGCTTATTTGGAAACAATTTAAATAAGTGCTATGTTTGTATAAAAGATAAAATAATCTTTTAATCTTTTTAAAATATAATATTATGTCATTTGTATTGCAAAATTTACCATACGCCTACGATGCCCTTGAACCTTACATTGATGCTAAAACGATGGAAATACACCACGATAAGCATCATGCAGCTTATACAACAAACCTGAATGCTGCATTGCAGGGAAGTGTGTCGGATGGTAAAACAATTGAAGAGATTTTGACCAATATATCGACTCTTCCGGTAGCCGTTAGAAATAACGGCGGTGGCTTTTTTAACCACAATTTGTACTGGGATGTGATGGCTCCGGGCGGTGCAAAACTTCCTGAAGGCGATCTGCAAAAAGCTATCGATCATGCGTTTGGGTCGTATCAAAATTTTAAAGAAGCATTTACCAAAGCCGCCCTTACCCGGTTTGGGTCCGGTTGGGCATGGCTTGTAAAGCAGGGTGATAGTTTGGTGATTTCGTCAACTCCAAATCAGGACAACCCGTTGATGGATCTGGCAGAAGTGAAAGGTACTCCAATTCTTGGGGTGGATGTGTGGGAACACGCTTACTACCTTAAGTATCAAAACCGGAGACCCGATTATGTTGATGCCTTCCTAAACGTTGTCAATTGGGACGAAGTTGCCCGACGGTTTAAAGGTTAGTTGATTTTTGGTTTTTTTCCGCCCGGGGCAGAGGTCCCGGGCGGTTTTGTTTATAGCTCCGCCCAAAACTTCTTAAACGGTACAATTTCAATTAGTTATATTTGCGTTTGGTTTTCTTCGGGAAACTTTGTGTTTTCGTGATTTCGTGGCAACGGAAATTAGCCGTCAAGGTTTGAAGGTTCAAAAAGACACAAAGAGGAAAGCAAAACATCAGATTTTTCAGAAACTGCAATTCAGAATAATTCTAAATTACCTCGGAATCGTAGATTTTACAAACCTTTTAGCAAGGCAGGCGTTATCTTTCAGGAAAATCAAAAAATCATTGTTTAACCAAAAAGATACTAAAATGAGCTTTACATTACCTGCATTACCTTATGCAATCGATGCACTCGAACCCTACATCAGTGCAAAAACCCTCGAATTTCACCACGGGAAACATCATCAGGCTTACGTTACCAATTTGAATAACCTGATTGTTGGAACTGAATTTGAAAATGCCGATCTCGAGACTATTATTAAGAAGTCGGAAGGCGGAATTTTCAACAATGGCGCCCAGGTTTTTAACCACACTTTTTATTTCGAACAATTTTCGGCAAGTCCGGCAACCGAACCTTCAGGAGAACTGAAAGCCGCTATTGAGGCTACTTTTGGCACATTGGATGCTTTTAAGGAAGCATTTAACAAAGCGGCTGCTACCCAGTTTGGCTCGGGATGGGCATGGCTGGTAAAAGATAGCGCCGGAAAATTGAGCATTGTACAAACTGGTAACGCCGGTTGCCCGGTTCGCGACGGATTGACTCCGCTTTTGACCTGCGACGTTTGGGAACATGCGTACTATCTTGATAAACAAAACCTTCGACCGGCTTACATCGCTGATTTCTGGAAAGTGGTTGACTGGAAAGTTGTTGAAAGAAGATTTTGATTAACGAATATCTATTGACGATAAACCACTTATGAAGTAAAAACTCCCAATCGTTAATCGTTAATCTTTAATCGTTAATTTAGTTCTCTAATTTTTAAATTTTACAACTATGAGCGTTGAAAAAGTATTGGCAGTGATGTCAGCGTCTGACAAGCCATTAACAGCCGGTAAGATTGCAGAATTGGCCGGTATAGATAAAAAAGAAGTTGAAAAAGCCATGAACGTACTGAAAAAAGAAGGCAAAATTGTGTCGCCGGTTCGTTGCGCGTGGGAAGTGAAAAAATAGTACTGAAATGCTGTTTTTTCGAGAGGCTGTTTGGTGAAAAATAAACCAGACAGCCTTTTTTATTTATACATTTATTCGCCGGGAAAGAAACAGTTTTTCTGAGAAAGACCAGTATTCGCAGGAGGAAAGCATTCTGAATCTTTTAGATTTTATCTATTTCAAGACTTTGAAATCTGGATTTATTTATTTTCTTTTAATATAAAAACACAGGTGAATTGATTTAAAGAATAAATTCCTGAAATCGTCTATCACGACAAAAGAACCTTAATAAATGACCAAACCGATCAAAACCTATTATAACAGATTGTCTGTTAAAGAATTAATTGTTTTTTCAATTCTTTTCTTTGTTGGTGTTGTTTATATCATATATGGCTATGAATCAGAGCTCAAACAGAAATCAGATTCAGTATTGCAACTTGCACTGTCCGTTGAGTCTAATTTACCGGTTTCAGAAATAGAGGCGCTTCAGACTGAACCGTTGAATTTCGCCGGGAAAAGCTTTCCATTGTTACGACGAGCGCTCCAACGAGCAATAAAAGCTACGCCCAATGTTAGGTTCGCTTACGTGTATATTGAACGTTCAGGAAACTTATATTTTATAGCTGACTCAGAACCTGAATCTTCGCCCGATTATTCTCCTTCAGGACAGGAATTTACAGAAGCTGATCCGGTTGACAAGCTGTCATTTTCGACAAAAAAAGCCCAGGTGACTGATCCTGTTTCTGATCGTTGGGGAAGGTGGGTAAGTGCCGAAGTGCCAATTTTTGATTCGCAAACGGGAAACGTAATCGCGGTTTTGGGAATGGATTACAATGCAAAATCGTGGCGTGCAAATGTCTTGTTCCGTGTATTTCAGTCGGTTGTATTTGTTGTTATTGTCTTTGTGTTGATTTTGTTTATCCGGCTTGGCGGGAGAAAAAATGCGCAGTTGGAAGACGAGATCAGGCGACGCGGAAAAATAGAGAGCATTCTTTGCGAAAATCAGACTGCTTTGGCCAACCTGGTTTCGAATTTGCCGGGCTTTATTTATAAATGCTCTTTGGATAGGGATTATACCATGGAGTTTATCAGCGATACTTGTTTGCGGTTGACAGGCTATTCGGCTGACGATTTTACAACGAATAAAAAGATCAGTTTTAACGAACTCATTTTGCCTCAATACCGCGATTATATCTGGGAAAAGTGGCAAAGGGTTTTACGCGAAGGCTCTGTGTTTGAAGAAGAATACCAGATTAAAACCGCCTCAGGAGAAATAAAATGGCTGTGGGAAAGAGGGAAATGTATTTTTGACGACCAAAATAAGCTTCGCTACCTGGAAGGTTACATCGAAGATATTAGCCTCCGGAAAAAGGCCGAAGACGAATTGCGCAAGTTATCATTGGCTATTGAGCAAAATCCGGCTTCGGTGATCATTTCAAATTCGAGCGGAATTATAGAATATGTGAACCCCCGCTTTTCGGAAATGACTGGTTACAAGGCTTCAGAAATCATTGGTCAAAGTCCCAGGGTGTTAAAATCGGGGAAGATGGGAGATGAGTTTTATGCCGAATTGTTGGGTACGATTTATTCCGGGAAAATCTGGAAAGGTGAAGTTATTAATAAAAATAAAAAGGGAGAGATGTTCTGGGTTTCCCAGTCAATATCACCGATAACCGATCAGAATAATCAAATAACTCATTTTGTAGCTATTGAAGAAGATATTTCGGAAAAAAAGAAGATTGAACAGGAATTAATACTTGCCAAAGAAAAGGCCGAGGAAAGCGCAAGGCTAAAGTCTGCATTTCTGGCGAATATTAGTCATGAGATCCGGACACCCATGAATGGAATCCTGGGGTTTGCCGAGTTGTTGAGAAACGGAAGCGATATGTCGTCGGAAGAAGGTCTTGATTATCTGGGGCTAATTTTCCAAAGCAGCAAGAGGTTGTTGGAGATGTTAAATAACCTGATTGACATTTCGAAAATACAGGCGGGTGAAAAGACAATTCGCCATTCCGACGTCAATCTTAACGTGCTGATGCATAATCTTTTTATTGGGTTTTCGTCGAAAGCAAAAGAAAAGAACTTACAATTGAAGTTGAATATTCAGGATAAAAAAGATAGTCCCAGTTTTATTTCAGATCGGGAAAAGCTTGAAAAGACGTTTATTTGTTTGCTTGATAATGCCTGTAAGTTTACCAACAAGGGTATTGTTGAATTTGGATATATTGTTGATAATGCTGTTCTGCAATTTTTTGTAAAAGATACGGGAATTGGCATTCCTGAAGAAAAGAAATCAGAAGTATTTGAAATATTCAGGCAGGGGAGCAACGACCTGACCAGGCAGTATGAAGGTGCAGGTCTTGGACTAACAATAGCCAAAACCTATGCTGAGTGGCTTGGAGGGAAAATAGTACTTGATTCGGAGGTTGGCCGTGGCACTTTGATTACGGTTGAACTTCCGTTTGTTAGAAATGAGAAAATTGAAGCGTTGCCAATCAAAAAAGATATTTCATCAAAAGAGCAGAATATTCATCTGTTAATTGCTGACGACGATGCCACAAGCCGTATCTTTCTGGAAAAATCGTTAAAAAACCATGTTGCTTCGGTAGTAGTTGCTAAAAACGGGCGCGAAGTTGTTGAAATTGTTCGGTTAAACCCACAGGTAAACCTGGTGCTTATGGATTTAAAGATGCCGGTTTTGGATGGGTTTGAAGCTACTAAACTGATAAAGCTTGAAAGACCTGAAATACATGTTGTTGCGCAAACAGCTTTCGACGAGTTGGATGATCAGAAACTGGCTGTCGATTCAGGCTGTACTGAAATAATTACCAAACCAATAAATATCAATGTTTTGAGGGCAACAATTGCGAGGCTGATACCTGTCCTTATCCTATTTATTCTGGCTGCATGCCAGTTGCCCAGCCCGGTGAATGAAAAACCGGTTGCGCATCCGCAAGCGTTTGAAGATAAAGGAACCGTTGAGCCCGATAACCGTGTGAAAGCTCCAACAATTACTCCTGCTTTAAAGCCAAGCATTTTTTCAATTGGGAAATTGCCTGTAAAGGTTTCAGAAACAAATATCTACAAGGCTGGTAATCCTGTACTTTTACCGGTTGTTGGCTCGCAAATATGCATCCCGGGATCCGAACTCTTTTCGAAGCCAACGGTAAGCAGGGCAGTTATCCAGAAGAAGTTGTGCAAAGAACCTGAGATTGTCATGGCCCGCGATCCGCTCAGCAAAGAAAGAAATCCGGAGAATTTTGTGAGTTACAGTAAATTACAAGGGCTGAAGCACGATCAGGTGAGAGGAATGACGCAGGATAGCTTTGGGAACATGTGGTTTGCTACCGACGAAGGACTAACCCGTTTCGATGGCAAGTTTTTTTCGCATTATTCAACGAACCAGGGTTTAACCAACAGTCTTATTCTTTCGGTTTTTCAGGACAGTAAAAGTAATATGTGGATCGGTACATTCAGAGGAGGGGTTACCCTTTATGATGGTTGCTATCTTGCTAATTTTACCCAGGGAAATGGATTTCCGAATGATGTTGTTAATTGTATTACCGAAGATTTGAAAGGAAATATCTGGTTTGGAACCGGAGGAGGTATTGTAAAATTTGATGGTACTGAGTTTACGAATTATACTGAAAAACAGGGACTTTGCAATAACGATGTGCGTCATATTTTTGTAGATAAGGATAATAAATTGTGGATATCAACAAACAAGGGCGGTTTTTCTGTTTTTGACGGTACTGCATTTACAAATTATTCGCAGGAGAGGGGCCTTGGAACTAATGTAATCAATTGTATCGCAGTTGATAAAAACAATAATTATTGGCTTGCTTCACCCAATAACGGGTTGATAAAATATGATGGTAAATCGTTTTATTCATATTCTAAAAACGAAGGTCTTTCGGCTAACGAATTGAGCTGCGTTATAGCTGGTTCCGATGGTAATCTGTGGATTGGAACCATGAACAAAGGTATTATGAAGTTTGATGGGAATAATTTTACTTATTATACTGAGGATGAAGGTGTGAGCAGTAATGTTGTGCGATGTGCCTTAGCTGATAAAAGCGGGAAACTTTGGTTCGGGACCCGAGGAGGGGGAGTTGTTCGGTTTGAAGGAGAAACCTTTAATCACTTAACTGAAGAACAGGGCCTTAGCAGTAGCAGGGTAACAAAAATTACTGTGGACAAAGATCGAAACATTTGGCTGGGAACCAATGGCGGATATGTCACCCAGGTAATTAAAAAGAAGGTTGATGGAAACTTGCGTTTATTTACAACCAATTGGGGCACTAATCAGGGAATTCTTAGTTCGAGAGTTTATGAAATTATGGAAGATCGTGATGGAAACATCTGGTTTGGTTCTGAAGGCGGAGGCGTAGCTTGCTATAACGGGAAAAATGTTAAGGTATATAATCGGACAACAGGTTTGCAAAGCAGTTCGGTAAGGCGCATCATTCAAGATAAGAAAGGAAATTACTGGATTGGAACCTATGGAAGCGGACTTAGCTATTTTGATGGCAGCTCGTTTGTAAAATATACAATTGCCGAAGGTTTGATCAATGACAATATACAGTCGTTACTCGAAGATAATGATGGTAAAATTTGGATCGGTACTGATGTTGGCGCTTGTTGTTTCGACGGGAAAAGGTTTACCCACTACAAAAAAGCAAATGGCTTAAGCGACTACCCGATTTATTCGATTAAAAACGACAGCAGAGGAAACATTTGGTTTGGAACAGGAGGAGATGGTGCTATTTGTTACAATGGGAAAACATTTACGCACTACACAACTGTAGATGGGTTAAATAGCGATTTTGTTTTAAGTATTATGGAGGACTCAGCTCATAACATGTGGTTTGGAACTCGTTCCGGTCCAAGTGTCTTAGATATGAGTGCTTTGGAAACCAAATCCAAAAGTCCGGCGCGCCAGATTTTATTTCAGAATTACGACTATGAAGATGGGTTTCTTGGTATTGGTTGCAATTCTGAGGCATTAAACGAGAACCCGGATGGCGAAATTTGGATTGGAGCCAATGATCGTCTATCTGTTTTCAGAGGTAAGCTCTTGCAAAAAGATACGATACGTCCGGTGGTTGCCATTACGAAGGTTAACCTTTTTAATGAAGATATTTCCTGGGACGAGTTATTTGGGAAAGATGATACGACATTTGTGCTAAATAATGGCATTAAAATCAATGATTTAAGGTTCGACAGGATAATGCCCTGGTACAATATTCCTGAAAATCCCAGCTTCTCATATTCAAACAACTACCTCACATTTAATTTTATTGGCATATCTCAGTCTCAGAATAAAAGGCTTCGGTTCCAGGTTAAGCTTGAAGGTCTTGATAAAGATTGGGGCTCGCCGTCGAAGCGAAATGAAGCATCGTATGGGAATTTACCGGCCGGAAAATATACGCTTAAAATCAAGGCTGTAAATAGCCAGGGCGTTTGGAGTAAAGAAATTTCCTACCCGTTTGTTATCAGGAATCCCTGGTGGAAATCGTGGTGGTTTTATCTGTTTTTAATTGGCTTTTTTTCAGGAAGTTTCTATTTATTTATTCAGTACCGTGTTCGTAAGATTAGGAATGATAAAATTATGCTTCAGGAAAAAGTTGATGAACAAACCATTGAACTGACACAAAAAAACGAAGATATTCGACTGAAAAATAAGGAATTGCAAATTTCGAATGCCGAGAAAGACAGGTTATTTTCGATTATTGCACACGATATAAGGGGGCCATTGGGAACCTTTATTCCTCTAACCGAACTGCTGGCCGATGAAATTGATACAATGACCAGGCAAGACCTGATTCCTTTGGCCAAAAGCATGAATACCTCGGCGAAAAGTTTATACGATTTGCTGACGAACTTATTGGAATGGTCGCGGATGCAACGCGGAACAATGCAGTATAACCCGCGTGTAATTCAGCTAAACGAATTGGTTGATAAATGTGTTGCTGTTGTTATTAATATTGCAGAGAATAAGAATATTAGCATAAATTATTCATTGTCAGCCGATATTACGATTTTTGCCGATGAGTATATGATGGCATCAACGATCCGAAATCTCTTAACAAATGCAATTAAGTTTACGCCCAGGGGAGGGACAGTAATGGTAAAAGCGCAGGCAATAAGCGATTTTGAGACTGAATTGACAGTATCGGATAACGGAATTGGGATTCCTGAAAATTTGATGGCTAATCTTTTTAACCTCAGTAATGGGACTGGCCGGTATGGTACTGATGGTGAGCCAAGTACAGGCTTGGGTCTGAATCTTTGCCACGATTTTGTTTGCAGAAACGATGGATCAATTCAGGCTTTTAGCGAGGTGAACCGCGGAACGACTTTTACTGTTCGGCTGAAAAGCAAACCTGTAAACAACTGAAGTTACAACATCCAGCTTGCCAAAATCCGGCTACCGGTTTCTTCGTGGTTAACAACTTTCAAGTGGGTGTCAATTTCTTGCTGCATTTCCTCGACATGCGAAATAACGCCCACAATGCGATTTTCTTTCCGAAGCGATTTCAAGGTTTCGAAAACTACCGCCAGTGAATCTTTGTCGAGCGAGCCAAAGCCTTCGTCGAGAAAGAAGAAATTTTGGTTCGATTCGGTGATTTTCTGAATGTTATCGGCCAGCGCCAACGCCAGGCATAATGCCGCCTGGAAAGTTTGCCCGCCCGACAAGGTTTTTACGCTTCGTACTTTGCCGCCATTCAGGTAATCGCGCACCTGGAAATTATTGTCATCGGTAATTTCCAAGCTCAGCTTTTGCCGGGTCAACTGGAAGAAGCGGTCGTTGGCAGCATTGCACAGGTTTTGCAGATAAACCGACGAAATATAGTTCACGAAACCACTGGCTGCAAACAGCTTTTTCAGGGTTTTGATGTTTTCACCACGCAATTCAATTTGCTCCAGTTCTTTCCTAAGCTGCGCCTGGGTTTCGAGCGATTTTTGCAAATCGGCCAGCGATTTTTCGGTAATGCCCAATTCACGGTTTTTTTGATCCAAAGCGAGCCTCTCTCTTTCCAGTTGTTCCTGAAGTTGACGATGTGTTTCCCGATCATAAATCCGGTCGCCAATCTCTTTGGCTAACTGCTCTTGACGACTCTTTGTTACCGAAATTTCTTGCTTAAAGTTGCTTACTTTTTGCTTCTTTTCGGCGACATTCATATTCAAGCCAATCACTTGTCTGACGGCGTCAACCGTGTCAAAATCCGACGAGACCAATTCTTTCTCCAGTTTCTGATTCAACTGCTCCAGAACCGCTTTTTCCTGATCGGCCTGAACCCCGTTCGCCGAAAGGCTTCCATTCAAAACATCTTTGCTTTTTCGCAATTCCTGGAGCTGATTGCTCAAATGGCTGAACTGTTTCTCCAAATCGGCATATTTCTGAAGCAACTCTCTCTTCTCCGTCTCAATTTCCGACTTCAACTTATCCTGATATTCAGCCAAGTCTATCAATTTAATCTGCCCGGTCAAGGTCTCAGTTTCTGCTTTAAAAGCCACCAGTTCTGCGTTTATCTTGTCGATTTCCCGCTGGTACTTTTCTTTATTCTGAAGTTCCTGATCGTATTTTTTATTTGTTTCGCCCCGCCGTTTTTCCAGCAATTCGATGGATTTCTTCAGCAATTCAGCCAAACGAAAAGCCTCGGTTATTGCATCAATTGCACGGTATTTTTCCCACTGAAAAGCTTGTTCGTGTGCAGCTTTATTCGCATCAATTTCCTTGCGTTTCTCCCGAATCGCATCCATTTGCTTTTTATTCAGGAGATACAGGTTGCTAAACTCGGCCAAGCGCAAACCCAACTGTTCGCAAGCCTGAATTTCTTTTTCCAGCTTTTGCTCTTCGTTTTCAGCAGATTTCAGTTTTTCAGCAACATCTGCCGCAACCAATACATCAGGGTGATGCAACGAACCGCAAACCGGGCAAGCCTCACCATCCTGCAACTTCACCGCAAATTCTTCGAGCTTTAGTTGAACTTTGTAATGCTGGATATGTGTTTCCGCTTCGGCTAAATGAGCTTTCAACCGGGCATTTTTATCTTTCAGGAATTGCATTCCTCCGGAATAATCAGCTTCTCCAGCAAATCCTTCAAAACAGGCGTTTTTAAACAATTCGGAAAGTTGCTTTTGCAACTCAGCCAACTCTCCCTTTACTTTTTCTTCTTCGGCTGAATTGGCTGCAATTTGCTGAACCAGATTGGCTTGTGCTTCGTGCCAGCTTCTGGCATTCGACAACGAGAGCATATCGGGCTGTTTTTCTTTTTCAGTCAGCAGTTTAGCTTCCAGTGTTTCTTTTTCCTGCCTTAGCATTTCAATAGCAGTAACCGTTTTCTGCACAAACTCTTCCCCATTTTTCTGCCTGATTTTGGAGAGTTCAGTCAGATTTCGAAGCTCTGACAATCGTAGTACTTTTTCCAGTTCTTCAGCTTTTTGGCGAAGTTTTTCCCTTGCTTCGTATTCCGGTTTTATTTTCCCAAACAAATTTTCGGCGAGTGTAATTTGTCCTTCCGCTTGCTTAAGTTTCAGGCTTTCGTCAGCAATTTGTTTTTCGAGCACCAGCATCTTTTGCGACGATGCAACGATGCTATCCAAAACCGGTTTAAAATGAATAAGGCAATATTCAAAGTCAGAAATCTGCTTTTCAAGCTTCTCTATTTCAGGTAATTGTATGTTTAGTTGCAGTAATTTACCAGCAGCTTCTTCCTTTTTGGAAACCAGATCGCTTAATAGTTTTAGTTCGTTTTCCTGCTTCTGACCTTCATTTATACTTTGAGTCAGCAGGGCGATTCCCTTTTTAAGTACTTCCGCTTTCTCCTGAAAAACAAGCACCTGGGCCTGATCAACTGCACCCAATTGTTGCAATTTTCCGTCAAGATTTTGCTTTTGAGCTTCATTTTTACGTTCAAGCGAAGAGACTTTTCCATCCATTTCAAACTTTTCGAGATTGAAAAGCTCCCGCATCATTCGTGTTCTGTCGGTACTTGTAAGTTGAAGAAATTCCTGAAATTGTCCCTGAGGAATAATGATTGTGCGCTTGAAATTTGCATAGGTAAGCCCGATAATATCTTTAAGAGATTCCGGCTCAATGGGGATCAAACTCCCATTCTCTTTCCGGTAAGCCAACCGTTCGAATTTATCAACGTCTTCGAATTTTTTTCGATTGCGCCGCCCTTTTACAACTGCTTTGTATCCGGTTTGCTCTTTTCCAGCCTCAAAATCGAATTCAATCAGCAAATCCGACGATTTCAGGTTCATCATGTTGTAGTTCCGGCTGTCTCCGCGGGCATTCAGCCGATCAGTTTCTCCATAAAGAGCAAACGTAATAGCCTCCAGAATGCTCGATTTTCCACTGCCAACCGCCCCAAAAATGCCAAACAAATGTGCCGAAGTTAATTTCGTAAAGTCGATCACCTGTTTCTCCTGATAGGAGAACAACCCTTGTATTGTAAGCCTTAACGGTATCATTGTCTGTCCTCCTCAGCCAATAGCTCTGTAAACAGTTTTAAAATCTCGTCGTTTGGGGCTTGTCCTTTTTTGTGCCTGAAATAATCGGTAAAAAGCTCGGTTATACTTTTTGTGAGATCAATGTTTTTCTGACTGCCAGATTTAGTCAGCAATTCGTTTTGCACCTCAGGAATAACTGCTGCAATACCGTTGTGAACAACGCCTAATTGTTTGCGTTCCTGGGCGGTAAGAAAATTGTCGGTTACCAGAGTAAGCTCAACTAAACTATCCTGATTGGCAGTCAGCCAGGCAATTGCTTCTTCCATCCCAATAGCTCTTTTACGCAACAGCCGCTTCCCGCTTTTCAAACCAATTTCCTTTATTTCAGCTTTTTTTCCCGGCTCAAGCTCAACCAGCAAAACATACTTTTCCTGGTTAGCCTCGGCAAAACTATACGACAAAGGACTGCCGCTATAATAAACCGGGCAAGGCTCCGAATCGACACAGTGCATTCGGTGCAAATGGCCTAACGCCGTGTATTGAATTTGCGCTGGAATGTTTTCAGTAAAAATAGCTTGTGCTCCGCCTACATGCAGAATTGGCTTTTCGTCGTCGGGTTCTTCGGGCATTTCATTGCCATTTTTTACCACGAACAAATGCGAAATCAGCACATTGATGCCTTTGTCGTCGCAGTATTTTTCGGTCAGCTCCTGCCATTTTTGCTGAAGTACAGCACGCAATTCTTCTTCGGGATTGTCGTGCCCCAGGCAAGATTTTAGGCGAAGTTCGTTGGCATAAGGTGTTGCCAGAATCCGCAAGAGAATTGGTTTTTGAGGCAATAAAATCTCCAAGAAACCTTCGGCGCTTTGGGTGACTTTTAGTCCCGATTCCAACTTGAAAGGTTGTACCACGGAATTGGGGTAACCGGCAAAAATGATTCCGCACTCTCGGGCCAGCGGGTCGGGCGCTTCAATGCGGTCGGGCGAATCGTGGTTTCCGGCAATGGCAACAACTGGTCGGTTGCCATTTTTAGACAAGCGTTTCAGCGTTTTGTAGAATAAATCGACCGCTTCTGTCGGTGGGTTGAATGTGTCAAATAGATCTCCGGCAACCAGCACGGCATCCACATTTTCGAGATCTGCAATTTCGCAGATTTCGTTCATCACGGTCTGTTGCTCTTCCATGCGCGAAAAATCTTCGAGCCGTTTGCCCAGGTGCCAGTCGGAAGTATGGAGGAGTTTCATAGTGAGTGCGAATTTTCTCTATTCTTTATCAAAAAGGTTTCACGCATCTAAAATAGCGCAATTAAGTTTAGTTTCAGAAAATACGGGAATAAAAAAGCCGCCCTCCCGAAAGAGAAACGGCTAAATTAAAACCTATGCGAAAGGTCTATTTCATTGGTATAAATTCTTTTGGAATATTTTGCAATTTGGTATCAATGTCATTTTCTGAATATCAAATCAACCTCATGAAATAGCCTTTTGTCACCTACAATTAGTATCGACCAACGTGAGAGGGCTATTTCTTCCAGAGTTTTTCCATTTCTTCCAGAGTTTTTCCCTTAGTTTCAGGAACAAACTTCCACATAAAAACCGCCGATAAGATACCCATAATTCCGTAAATCCAATACGAAAATCCATGATTAAATTGTTCGGTCAGCCAAACGTTGTCGTTCATCATTGGGAAAGTCAGCGAAACTACCCAGTTGGCAATCCATTGGGCTGCCACCGCAATCGACAATGCTGCGCGGATTGAATTCGGGAAGATTTCGGCCAGCAATACCCAGCAAACTGGTCCCCAGCTCATGGCAAAAGCAGCAGTGTAGAGCAACATAAATGCCAAAGCGGCATAACCCTGACCGGAGGTAAGCGCTCCGCCTGCCTGCCCCAGAAAGAAGGTAAACCCGAGCAATATCATACTCACAGCCATACCCAGCGATCCAATAATCATCAATGGCTTACGGCCATATTTGTCAACAGTAAGAATGGCAACCACGGTAAAAGCCAGGTTCACTGCGCCAACAATGATGGTTTGAAGCAGCGAACTATCGGTTGAGGCGCCCATGTTGCGGAAAATGTTTCCGGCGTAATACAGCACCACATTAATTCCAACAAACTGTTGAAATACCGAAAGCATGATTCCTACAAAAATAACCAGGAATCCGTATGACATCCACGGTGCATTGGCCTCGTGCAGCGTTCCTTTAATTTCTTCGAGAATGACTTTGGCTTGTTTTTCTCCGGCGATTTTATTTAACACCTTTAGCGCCTTATTTTCCTGTCCGTTCAACACCAGGTAGCGTGGCGTTTCAGGAACAAAAAAGAGCAAAAGGATAAAGATGCCAGCAGGTATTGCTCCTGAAAGGAACATCAAACGCCAGCCATCGGTAACTAACCATTGTTCGTCGCCTTGTTTGGCAATGAAATAGTTGACAAAATAGATAACCAACATACCAAAAATGATGGCAAACTGGTTGAACGAAACCAGCTTGCCCCGGGTGTTTGCCGGAGCGATTTCGGCAATGTACATGGGCGAAATCATGGAGGCCAAACCTACGCCGATTCCCCCAATAATGCGGTAAACTACAAATGAATACGCATCAAGTGTTCCGAAGAAATTAAAAGCCTCGGGTTTCCAGGCGCCAATGGCTGATATGAAGAAGGCAATGGCCGAAATGAACAAGCCATTTTTGCGACCTAAAGCGCGGGAAACAAACCCGGCTATTGAACCGCCGATGACGCAGCCAATCAGGGCGCTGGCAATAACAAACCCTTTAATGGTGTCAGAAGTGTCTTTCAATGCAGCCGGATCGTTTGAAACAGTGCCCGATACAAAGCTGATCACCCAGATGGTTAATAAAGCCAAAATGATTCCACCCGAAATAAGTCCCTTTTTCTTGCCAACCAGTTTTACAATCTGGCCGGTAATGATACCGAAAACCAGGTAAAGCACCAATGCCATCAGTATCTTGTATTGCGAGATCATTTGCACAGCATAGCTGTAGTTGGCCGGATCGGTAATTTTGGCGATGTAGAATTCAACCAGCGATTTTTCGGCGCCGTTTACCACCGCAGTGTCGTAACCAAATAAAAGTCCTCCGAGCGTTGCAACCAGCGTGAGGAGGACAATGTACATGGGGTTGCCTTTTTGATAGGCACTGGAGTCTGATTTTGAGGAAGTATCGATATATGCCATAAGTGTGGTTGTTAGTTATTGTGAAAACAAAATAAACCGGAACGAGGAAATTCTCCTCAATTCCGGTTGTATTTTATCCTAATTAAAGTCTAAAATTAAATGTACATGTTAACAATTGCTTCGTAAAGCTCTTGTTTACCGCTAATCTGTTTTGGTTCGCCATTAGCTTTTGCATAAGCATAAACATCTTCGAAAGTAAGTTTGCCTTCTTCAAATTGTTTACCCATACCTGAATCGTAAGAAGCATAACGGTCAGCAACCATTTTCTTGTATGGAGATTGTTCCAAAATAGCAGCAGCTGCTTCCAATGCGCGGGCCATTACGTCCATTGCTCCAACGTGGGCGATGAATAAATCTTCGTTGTCAGTTGAGTTACGACGGATTTTAGCATCGAAGTTCGTACCACCACCTTGCATGCCACCGCCCTGAAGAATAACCAACATGGCTTGGGTCAATTCAAAGATGTCTGCCGGGAATTGGTCAGTATCCCAACCATTCTGAACGTCGCCGCGGTTTGCGTCGATAGCTCCCAACATGCCAGCGTCAACAGCGCATTGCAGTTCGTGTTCGAATGTGTGACCTGCCAAAGTAGCGTGGTTAACTTCAATGTTGATTTTGAAGTCATTTTCCAAACCAAATTGTTTTAAGAAGCCGATAACAGTTTCTGTATCAACATCATATTGATGTTTCATTGGTTCCATTGGTTTTGGTTCAATCAGGAATACACCTTTGAAACCTTTTGCACGACCGTAGTCGCGAGCCATTTTTAACATGGTACCCATGTGTTGTTTTTCACGTTTCATGTTGGTGTTCAACAACGACATGTAACCTTCGCGACCTCCCCAGAATACATAGCCTTTACCACCTAATTCGATTGTAGCGTCGATTGAATTCTTGATTTGAAGCATAGCGCGTGCAGCAGCATCAAAATCAGGATTGGTGCTGGCACCGTTCATATAACGTGGTGGAGAGAATACGTTAGCAGTACCCCACATCAGTTTGATGCCTGTAGCAGCTTGTTTTTCTTTGGCATAAGCAACAATAGCTTTCAGGTTCGCTTCGTATTCTTCGATTGATGAACCTTCGCTAATCAGGTCGATATCGTGGAAACAGTAGTATTCAATACCAATTTTCTGCATGAATTCGAAACCTGCATCCATTTTGTCTTTTGCAGCTTGCAAAGCATCAGCAGCACCTACCCATGGGTGAATTTGTGTTCCCGGGCCAAATGGATCGCCACCTTCAGCACACAAAGAGTGCCACCAAGCCATACAGAATTTAAACCAGTCTTTCATGGGTTTACCATAAACCACTTTTTCAGCATCGTAGTAACGGAATGCCAATGGGTTTTTACTTTCTTTTCCTTCGAATTTAATTTTTTCCACTGATGGGAAATACACTTTTGTGCTCATGTTGTAATTTGTTATTTATGATTTACTATTTAATATTTTGGACATTAGTCAATAGTCATTAGAAAAGCTATTTTCCTATTGACCAATGACTTTTTCGAGGTTTTGCTTCCAGTTTTGGTAAGCAGCTTCGTATTCGGCTTTTTTGCTCAAATCCGGTGTAACTGTATCCAGTTTTTTCAGGTTGGCAAAAGCTTCTTTCGCAGATGCGTAATAACCTGAACCAATTCCGGCGCCACGTGCAGCACCGATTGATCCATCGGTATTGTAGAGTTCAATCGTTGCTCCTGAAATTCCGGCCAGTGTTTCGCGGAAAATTGGAGAAAGGAACATGTTGGCTTTTCCGGCGCGGATGACCTGCGCTTTGATGCCAATTTCTTCCATGATTTCCATTCCGTATTTGAACGAGAAAACGATGCCTTCCTGTGCTGCACGGAACAGGTGAGCTTCGGTATGTGTGTTAAAACCTAATCCTGAAATTTGTGCACCAATATTTTTGTTGCGAAGAACACGCTCGGCGCCATTTCCGAAAGGCAGAATGCTCAAACCTTCAGAACCGATGGCAACTGAGGCAGCTTTCTGGTTCATTTCTTCGTACGAGAATGCTTTGTTGCCCACATATTTATTCAGCCACGAATTCAAAATTCCGGTTCCGTTGATGCAAAGCAGTACGCCCAGACGATTGGCCTCGGCAGAGTGATTAACGTGTGCAAAGGTGTTTACCCGCGAATATGGATCGTATTTTACTTCGCCGCTCACGCCGTAAACTACACCTGAAGTTCCGGCAGTGGTAGCAATTTCGCCAGGATTGAGTACGTTCAGCGAAAGTGCATTGTTCGGCTGGTCGCCGGCGCGGTAGCTGATTTTGACGCCGGGAGCCAAGCCAAGTTCAGCGGCGGCTTCGGCGCTCACCACACTTTGCACCGAGAAAGTTGGTACGATTTCAGGAATGAACGATTTTTCGAATCCATAATAATCGAGTAGCATATCGGCTACCTTATTTTCTTTGAAATTCCAAAGAATACCTTCCGAAAGGTTTCCGGCGGTAGTCTTTATTTCTCCTGAAAGCTTCATGGCAATGTAGTCGCCCGGAAGCATGATTTTATCGATTTTGGCGTACAATTCCGGCTCGTTGTCTTTCACCCATTTCAGTTTCGAAGCGGTGAAGTTTCCCGGCGAGTTCAGCAGGTTCGACAAACACTTTTCTTCGCCAATTTCGGCAAAAGCCTTGTTGCCAATTTCAGCAGCACGGCTGTCGCACCATATAATTGAAGGGCGCAAAACCTGTTTGTTTTTGTCAACGGCAACCAATCCATGCATCTGGTACGAAATACCGATCGAATCGATGTCTTTCGGATTTATTTTCGATTGAGCCATTACATCGGCCAGAGCCAGTTTCAGGTTTTCCCACCACAAATCGGGTTCCTGTTCAGCCCAGCCGGGTTTAGCCGCTGTAATTTTCATTTCTTGTTTAGGATAAAAAGCTGATCCCAGGCAATCGCCTGTTTCACCATTAATTAGCGAAGCTTTTACCGAAGAACTTCCTATGTCGAAACCGAGTAAATACATTTTATCAAGTTTAAAGTTTAAAGTCAAAGTTATTGGGAAAGAGTCATTAGTCATAGCAAAAAATCTTTTCTCTTGACTAATGGCATATTTCTAAAATAGTTCATCCGTTCTGTTCTGGTATGCCAAACAAAACTAGAGCATCTGCAATCGATCTCAAAATTAGCTTTAGTGTTTTAAAACATCTATTATAGAGAATTTCTGATCGTCAATTTTGTTGGAATGACCATGTTCACTTTCTCGCCGGTGGTTACAAATTCTGCAATTTTTTTGCCCATCAGTTCAAAATCGGTTGAAATCACTGTAATTCCATCTTTTACATACTTTTTCATAGGTGTTTCGTTGTAAGAAATTACGCCCACGTCCCGTCCTAGAACCAGGTTTTTCTGGTGGCATTGATCCAAAAATTTAGCCAGCGTTCGGTCGCTCACCAGCAGGTATAATTCTCCTTTCTGAACATCAAATCTTTTGAAATCATAGAGCGTTTTGTGGTTCAGCTTGTTATCGGAACAAAATTTCTCGAAAAAGTCGATTGAAATTTTAGGATGATAGGTGAACGAAGGATATAGGTAAATAAATTTCTCGTATTTCCTGATTAAATCAGTCCCACTTTCCAAGGCATCGTACAACGACTGCCCGAAATCCTGGTGAATGGTTGATGTTCCGTATTGTGCATTGACGTCCCAATCGATAATCAACAATTTGTTGGGCGGAATTTGGTTGGTAATTTGAGACACCCGCTCATGATCGAAATTCATGATGATGTATTTGGTGTATTTGCCCAAACTTTCATTGATGATTTTCTCGAAATCGTCGATGTTATAATGATGAAAGTGAAGATCAACCGCTATATTCTCGGGAAGACTTTCGAGAAATGAGCCGTAAAGCACTTCTTTATAAGCCTTAAAAGTGTCCAGGAAAAGGAACACTTTGGTTACAGCCTTGGCCACGAAGTATCCCCGATTGGGCACCGATTCAATCACACCGCGATTTTTTAATTCGGCATAAGCTTTAAAAACCGTATCGCGCGAGAGTGAGCTTTCTTTGCAAATTTGATTCACCGAGGGCAACATGTCGCCAACTTGTAACAGGTTTTTACTGATGGCTTCGTTTATCGAATCAATTAGTTGCTGAAATTTGAGCAGGTTCGACTGCGGATTTACCGTGAAATGAAATTTGCTTTCCATGAGCTTAGTATCAAAGTGGTCTGTTCTGGTATGCAAACATACAAAAAGATTTACGGTGAAACTGTATTTCAAACAAAATAAATGTTCGATTTTAGCAATCGATAAGTTTTAGAATGAAATGCGGATACTACACGGCTATTAAAAGGTGGTGTCGCCCGAAGAATATGTATATATTGAGTAGTCGGCCTTTATTTCAGGCATAGTGTTCCAAAAAAAGAATACTTCCCGGCTGTCGTTATTCGACTTAGACCAGGTTAAGCCGATCTCGCTTCAGGAATGTTGTGTTTCTTAACCAGTTCTTTGATTTAGCATAGAAACAAAAAAGGGACTGTTCCCCAACAGTCCCCCAAAAAAACAACAATATTAATTGTTGAAGAAGATTTCTTAACGTGAAAGTGGCGTTTCAGAGTTTTTATCGAGTTTAACACCGGCATAACCTTCAACTCCCATTTCAGGAATATCAAGTCCGTACAACTCATCTTTGGCGCTCACACGGTTTCCAACGAGCTTATCGGTTAATTTAAATACCAGGAATCCAATTATTCCGACGTAAATAATGTTTGTTGCAACACCAATTACTTCGGCAAAGAATTGACCTGCATTTCCATAGAATAAACCGGTTACTTTTCCGGCGACACCGTTCCAGCCGTCGCCATAAGTACCGTCGGCAAACAAACCTAAAGCAAGACATCCCCAGGCTCCGTTCACGCCATGAACGGCAACTGCACCAACTGGGTCGTCAACTTTTAATGTTTTTTCAATAAAGAATGCGGCTTCAATTACCAGAACTCCCGAGATTAATCCGATGATGGCAGCACTGCCAACCGTAACAAATGCACAAGGTGCAGTAATTGCAACAAGACCGGCCAGCATTCCGTTTACCATCATGGTTGGGTCGGGTTTCTTGGTTTTGAAAAACCACATATATAATGTAGATGCGATAGCCCCGGTAGCCGAAGCAATCATGGTGTTAACAGCAACAACCGAAATACGAAGGTCTCCGCCTGCCAGTGTCGATCCGGGGTTGAATCCAAACCAGCCGAATGCTAAGATGAAAGTACCTACAATTGCCATTGGAATATTGTGGCCCGGGATAGCATTTGCCGATCCGTCGCGGTTGTATTTTCCAATACGTGGGCCAAGCAGTTTTGCGCCAACAAAAGCGAGTACCCCGCCGGTTAAGTGTACTACTGATGATCCGGCAAAATCGACATGCCCGTGGCCTAATCCAAATTGCGAACCTAATTGGGCCAGCCATCCGCCACCCCAAACCCAGTTGCCATAAATTGGATAAATGATGGTTCCAACAGCTAATCCATAAATGAAGAAGGACGAATATTTCCATCTTTCGGCCATTGAACCTGTTGGTATTGTGGCAGTTGTGTCCATAAATACCATCTGGAAGAGGAATAAGGCAAATACGGCAACGTCATAAGTTCCTGAAAGGAAAAAGCCTTTTCCACCGAGGATACCAAATGAGTGCCCAAATAAATTAATGGTTATCTCATTACTAAGTCCGTCGTAACCGCCCAAGGTTCCCAGTGCTCCAACTCCTCCAAACATGAATGCAAATCCGCAGATAAAAAATCCCAGCATTCCGAGCGGATAGATCAAAAAGTTCATGGCCATGGTATGGGCAACGTTTTTTGCGCGGGTCAACCCGGCTTCAACCATTGCAAAACCAGCCTGCATAAACATAACAAGGAATCCGGTAATTAAAACCCACATCATGTTTATGGCTACTTTATTGTGCCCTGCCAAGTCGGCTACTTCTCCGGCAGTTGGCCCTTCATCGGGTTTGGCGGCGGCAATTTCTGTTTTATTTCCGGTGTTTGCACCCGATGGATCTGTCTCTTTGGCGAAGGCTGTGTTATTAAAAATAAGTGTACTGGTTATGGTTAATAACAAGCAAATCAGTAGTATAATTGATTTTTTCATATGATATAATTTTATAGATTACTGTAAATAAATTATTTGCCATCTTCTCCTTTAAGAGAATCGTCGCCGTTAACTTTAGTTCTGATTTTCCAGGCTTCATTAATGTCGGTTACAAAAATTCGCCCATCACCTACTTCTCCGGTAAAAGCGGCTTCCAAAATACAATCAACTGTCTTTCTTAAGTTTACATCGCGAACAACAATCTTCAATTCCTGTCGTGAGATATAAGAGGTGTCGTAAACTGTACCTCTGTAGGTTTTGTCTGATCGTTTAATTTCATTTCCAACACCGATTACATCGGTATAGGTGAAGAAATCGATGTCAATTTTGTGCAGGGCTTCTTTCACTTCCTCGAATTTAGAAGTCCGAATAATGGCTTCAATCTTTTTCATGATGTTTGAAATTTTTGTTTATTATTAAAATGCCTCTTTATTTCAGGTGAGTATGGGTAATATATTATAAGTGATCATAAAATATATGATGAGAATCCAGGCAATACAATCTTTGCTCTTCGCCAATCGTTGCGTGAGAAAAGTTCAGTTTAGCTCAACATCATATGAGCTTTAAATGAAGAGCGCCGGGAAATGACTTCAGGTAATCAGGTGAAGGGCCAGGGTAAGTTTCCGTATAATCTGTTAATAATCAGTGGATAGTTGTCCAGTCTGTATTTTTTCGAATCGGTTTCTGCAATAAACGGATGTTCTTCTTTCGATGCCTTGATCCTGGCATGTCTTAGTTTATTTTCATCTTCTTCTTTTTCGCAGAACGAACCTGCGGTTTGCTTCGAGAATGTGGAATTCAAATGTAAAATTTCCGAAAGATCGATTTTCCCCCAGAAGGTATTTGTCATATGATCCGATCCCCAATAGCAATAGCTTTGGCTGGAGAGCAAAGTTCTTAAGCAGGAGATGCTTAAGAGTGCAAAAATGATCATATAGGTAATCTTCCTTTTCACAATAAATATGGTTGTTAATTTCTGGTAACTTTCTATGTTTATTTTGTTGTAATTGAATACCAATTTATTAAGCAATGCTTTAGCTCGATGCAATTACATAAGAAAAACAGCTTGCAAGTAACTATTCACAATCGTTGTCGAAACAATTTTGTTTTTGTCTTCGGGCTTGCAGGCAATTTCCTGTCACAAATATTTTTTGAACCTTAGTTTACCAGGTTGAAATTGATTCAACCTTTATTCTTGCGGGGGATTATCAAAAAAAGATAGCTTTTACCTGATTCTTTTTTTGACGTGCAATAATGATGGATAAAACTACTTATTAAACCAAACCATATTCTCAATTTGCTTGTGATTTTTAATCAAGTTAAGAATAAATTAATATACAAAAGGATAGTGTATTTGCTATTTAGTTGGAAAAATGATTCTATTAGTTGGTATTTTGTGATAAAATTCTGCTATTTATAAATAAATATTTTCATATTTCTATCTGCGATTACTGTTTGTTTCTTTGCCTGTTCATAAAATAAATACCAGGTTTTGTCTGTTTCCTGAAAATAAGATTCCTCTCATGTTTCGTTTTTTTTAACATTATTCGAAAAAATATCAAACTAAAATATAAAAAGCGTAGAGAATACACTTAATTTTATCAACTTGAAAAACACAATTATTTATCTTTATGGCTCAAACATACCTTTTACCAACACCTTTTAAAAAAGAGGATCTAACTTACCCAGCGAAGTGGTTATTGCTAATGATTTCCTTTATTCTTAGTTGTACCATAAGTGCTCAGCCAGTTGTAAGGGTGGGCTATCCAATTTCTCCTGTTCCGTTTACATCGGTAAAAGTAACTGATGTATTTTGGGGGCAACGTCTCAATGCCAGCCGCGAAGTGACTATCCCGCTGGCTTTCAGTAAATGCGAGGAAACCGGGCGTTACCTGAATTTTATCCATGCGGCGCATCCAAGTGATACGATTAAAGTGAAAGGCTATTCGTTCGACGACACCGATGTGTATAAAACCATCGAAGGCGCCAGTTATTCTATGCAGACTTTCCCCAACAAGAAATTGGATAGATATATCGACAGTGTGCTGACTATTGTTGCTGCGGCGCAGGAACCTGATGGTTACCTTTATACGGCACGTACCATGAATCCCAAGCATCCGCACGAATGGTCGGGCGCCAAACGCTGGGAAAAAGAGGAAGATTTGAGCCATGAACTGTACAACCTTGGCCATATGGTTGAAGGCGCCATTGCGCATTACCAGGCCACCGGAAAAACAAACTTTCTGAATATTGCTAAAAAATATGCCGACTGTGCCATTCGCGAGATTGGTCCAAATCCGGGACAGGTAATCGTGGTGCCGGGTCACCAGATTGCCGAAATGGCTTTGTCGAAATTGTATGTGGTAACCGGCGACAAGAAATACCTCGATTTTGCCAAGTTTTTGCTCGATCAACGCGGAAAGACCAAGTTCGTTCAGGAATACAGCCAGAGTCACAAACCGGTTTTGGAACAGGACGAAGCTGTTGGACATGCCGTTCGTGCTGCCTACATGTACACCGGAATGGCCGACGTGGCTGCATTAACTGGCGACAAAGGTTACATCGATGCCATCGACCGTATCTGGGGAAACATTGTGGGTAAAAAACTTTACATCACTGGCGGAATTGGTGCCACCGGAAACGGCGAGGCTTTTGGCGAAAACTACGAACTGCCCAACATGTCGGCTTATTGTGAAACCTGCGCGGCTATCGGAAACGTCTATCTCAACTACCGTTTGTTCCTGTTGCACGGCGAATCGAAATATTACGATGTGCTCGAACGCACGCTTTATAACGGTTTAATCAGCGGTGTTTCGCTCGATGGAGGCGCTTTCTTTTATCCTAATCCACTCGAATCGATGGGGCAACACCAACGTCAGCCCTGGTTTGGATGTGCCTGTTGTCCATCAAATATCGCCCGCTTCATTCCGTCGGTTCCCGGATATGTGTATGCTGTTCACAACAGCGATTTGTATGTGAACCTATTCATGTCGAACAATTCGGAAATAAAGGTTAACGACAAAGTTGTATGTCTGAAGCAAACCACCCGTTACCCGTGGGATGGCGATGTAACCCTGGAAATTACTCCAAAGGGCAAACAGCAGATTAGCTTGAAAATCCGTATCCCGGGATGGGTTCTGGGATCGGTTGTGCCAAGCAATTTATATACTTATACCGACAATAAATCGTTGAAATACACCATAAAAGTGAACGATCAGCCGGTTGAAAGTACGCTTGAAAAAGGCTATTTCACCATCAACCGCACCTGGGTAAAAGGCGACAAAGTTGAAGTGCATTTCGACATGGAACCACGCACTGTAAAAGCGTATGCCGCCGTTGAGGCCGATCGTGGCAAAGTGGCTATTGAACGTGGCCCGGTGGTATATTGTGCCGAATGGCCCGATAATGATTTCAGCGTTTTAAGTGTCATCCTGAATAAAAAGCCCGAATTTACTGTTGAAAGCAAACCTGAGTTGCTCTACGGAATAAACATGATTCACACCGATGCACAACTTTTAAGTTATGATGCAAAGGGTAGGGTAGTGGCTAAAGATGTAAAACTGAACATGATTCCGTATTACGCCTGGGCTCACCGCGGCAGTGGCGAAATGTCAGTTTGGTTGTCGAACGATTTGAGTTCGATCCGCCCGGTAGCACAGCCAACTATAGCTTCCGAAAGTAAGATTGATGCTTCGGTCAAGGTAAAATCGCTGTCGTCGATTAAAGACGGTTTGGTTCCGAAAGATGCCAATGACCGCACCATTCCATATTTCCATTGGTGGCCAAAAGAAGGTACAACTGAATGGATTTCGTATAGTTTTGACGCTGAAAAAACAATAAGCCGTTCAACCGTTTACTGGTTCGACGATGCGCCTTGGGGTGGATGCCGGGTGCCACAATCGTGGAAAATATTTTATCAGGATAAAGACGGACAATGGGTTGCTGTTGAGAATGCCACTCCTTATGGAACTGAAAAAGGTTTTGGCAACGAAGTTCAGTTTAAACCGGTTACAACCAAAGCCCTGAAGCTCGAAGTAAAACTTCCGGAGAAAAATGCCTCAGGAATTTATGAATGGCAGGTAGAGTAAATTAGAATTTGGAATTAAGTCATAATGTTTCAGGATTGGTTTTTCAATGTTTTGTTATTTGAAAAGCCAATCCTTTCTTTTTGGGGACTAATTTGATAAAACGGTATATTTCCTGATTGAATAGCGTCAAATAGACGGGAATAATGGTGTGAAAATGTGAGATTGATAGAAGTTCAGTTATTTGTCATTTGACTATTAGTTCAATTTTGATAGTTTTGCTGTTAATAATAAAAAAGCCGGATGATTGAGAGTAACAAACATTTAATCGAACGTTTGCAAAACGATGATGAATCGGCTTTCGAAATCATCTATAAAAAGTTTGTTCCCCGGCTGTATTACTTCATTTCTGAATATATTCCACGCAAAGATATTGCTGAAAATATCGTTCAGGAAACCTTAATGGTTTTATGGAATAAACGACAGAATTTGGTTAGCAATACCAATTTAGCGGCTTACCTTTTTACTGTTGCCAAAAACAATTGCCTTTACAAGTTGCGCGATATTCGCTATCAGGAAAGATTTTACAGCGCAGCAACATCCGAAAACCTTGAATTAGAAGCCAATTATTCGGCCCTCGAATTACTGGATACTTCGCACTTGATTATGGACGAAATCGAATCGATTGTTGACCGGACCATGGAACAACTGTCTCCGCAATGCCGGACAGTTTTCAAAATGAGCCGTTTCGAGGAGAAGAGAAACCGGGAAATTGCAGAAGAGCTAAATATTTCGGTGAAGGCAGTGGAGGGTCATATTACCAAGGCGCTGAAAGTTTTTAGGGTGGCATTGAAGGACTATTTGCCATTTGTAGCCTTTCTTTTTGCGGGCTAATCAGCAATTTTTAGGGGTACCTCAAATTATTTCAAAAAAATAAATTTTAAAGCTAGGGTAGAAGCACGCTTTTGCTTTATATATACGAAATAAGTGTATAATGGACATTAATAAAATTTGGGATTTAGTTACCGGCGAAAGCCGCGAGGCTGAAAAGCAGCAGGTTTTGGCTGAAATAGAGAGCGACCAGGAAGCCCGTAAAGCGTATAATGAACTTAAAAACACCTGGGCCCTGTTGTCTTCAACCAGGCAAATGTCGGAGGTTGAGGTTAACGACATGTATAAGCGCTTTAGGAAACAAAATAAGCTCATATCTTCTTCAACCAGGTTTCGTGCCATTGATTTGCTGAAGTACGCGGCAGTTTTTGCTTTTGGTATTTTAATTGCATATGCTGCGAATTATTTTCTATCGCTTAAAAATACTGCTGATCATTTAAACGTATTGAATACAACTGTTATTGGCGAGAAAGATCAGATTTCGAAAATTCTCCTGCCCGACAGTTCCGTAGTATGGGTTAATTCCCGAAGCAAAATTGTGTATAACAACAAATTTGGCCTGGATAACCGCGACATTAAGTTGGAGGGGCAGGCATATTTTCAGGCTGCAAAAAATAAAAGTCTTCCGCTTGTTGTAAAAGCTAATGGACTGGAAGTTCGAGTTCTGGGAACGAAATTTGATGTGAGCGCTTATCCTGAAGATAAAAATGTAAAGATCGTTTTAGAATCGGGGAAGGTTGAACTTGAACAACTGAATGGTAACGCTGAACATTGTGAACTTGCGCCCGGCGAAATGGCTACCTGCAACGTGGCAAGCAATAAAATAACAATTAGTAAAGTTGAAACACGCTTATATACCGCATGGAAAGATGGCCTGATGATTTTTCGCGACGACCCAATGGCTGTAGTAATCAGTCAGTTGGAACGTCGATTCAATATTGATGTTGTGGTTAAAGATCGGGAAATATACAAGTCGGTATTTACAGCTACAATTAACAACGAACCTCTGGATAAAATACTGAAAGCGATGGAGTTTTCGTGTTCAATGAAAGCCACTCTGGTTCGCGATTCAAGCGGAATACAGAGACTGAAAGTGATATTATCAAAGTCTAAGTAAAAACCCTAAAAAAAGAAATGCCTATGAGAAACTAAAAACCAATAAAGAAAAAAAGGGAATGCTGGTAACATCCCCTTAAGTTTTCTTTTCACATCGTCTTGAGCATAAACAATTTGAAAAGTGAATTAATAATCAACACAAATTTATGAAAAAAAATCATTTTCTCTGGGTTTCCAGTCTGAATAGGATATGGAAGTCAAAAATCTGTATGACAATGAGAATAACAATTTTAATTTTTTTAGTCGCAGTAACGCAACTCCTGGCAGGGAATTCATATTCCCAGAATGTTCGGTTGAGTTTAAAACTAAATAATGTGGGCATTAAGGAAGCTCTACTCCAGATTGAAGAAAAATCGGAGTATTATTTCATGTACGATGCCACCAAAATTAACGTCAATCAAAAAGTTAGCGGTGATTTTGAAAATAAGCTGATCACTGATATACTTGACGGAATATTCAAATCGACCGGAATCAATTACGAAATCAACAATCGGTTGATTGCCTTGTCGGAAGGATCATCGGTAAGCCAATCGAAAGCCGATCAGGCAGGTAAAGTATCCGGAAAAGTTTTGGGGCAGGCCAATGATCCGCTGCCCGGCGTAACCGTTCAGGTGAAAGGAACAACGAACGGAACGATTACTGACGCCGATGGAAAATTCAGTTTGTCGAACGTTGCTTCAGGAAACACCTTGATGTTCTCGTTTGTTGGTATGAAAACCAGCGAATTGGTGTATAAAGGACAGCAAAACCTGACTGTTGTTCTGGAGGAAGAAACTATCGGGCTGGACGAAGTGGTAGCCATTGGTTATGGAAGTGTAAAAAAGGGAAGTGTAACCAGCTCAATCGCTTCGGTAAAATCTGACAATTTTGTGAAAGGCGCCGTAAAAGACGCCGCGCAGCTTATTCAGGGCAAGGTGGCCGGTTTAACCATTTCGCTGCCATCGGGCGACCCTACAAAAGGCGCCGTTATTATGCTTCGTGGTAATGCTTCGCTAAAAGGTACATCCGATCCGTTGGTACTGGTTGACGGGGTTCCCGGAAGTCTCGAATCGGTTGCTCCTGAAGATATTGAGTCAGTCGATGTATTGAAAGACGGATCAGCATCTGCGATCTACGGAACACGCGGAACAAACGGAGTAATCATCATCACCACAAAGTCGAGTGGCAATGAAATGGCTCCAACCATTGAGTATTCGGGTTACATATCAAGTGCAACTGTAAGCCGAAAATTAGATTTTATGAATGCCAGCCAGTTGCGCGAAAAATGGGCCCAGGGTTATACCTATACCGGAGCCAATCTTAAGGATTTTGGATCGGATACCGATTGGCTTGGCGAAATTACACGCACTGGTATCAGCCATGTTCATAACATCATTTTCAGGGGTGGAAGTAAAAATACCAACCTGACAGCATCGCTGAACTACAAAAACAACCAGGGTATCTTTATTCTCTCCGATAATAAAAAATACACTGGACGTATCGACGTTTCGCATAGCATGTTTAATGGTAAACTGGTGGCTGACATTGGAACAATAGTTAGTGAACAAACATACTGGACTGGTGGCGATGGATATAGTTTTAACAACTACGTTTACCGCCAGGCTCTAATTCGTAACCCCACAGAACCGGTGAAAAATGCAGATGGCTCGTGGTACGAACGCGATGTTTACTTCTACGACAATCCGGTAGGTTACCTTAAAGAATCTGATGGAGAAAATCGTTACCGTAATGTACGTTTTACAGCAAGTTTGTCATACAAGCCTTTCGAAGGTCTGGATATTAAGGGTATGGTTACCCGTAAAGGAAATTCGAACATACGCGGATACTACCAGACACAAAACCATGTATCGAATGTTAAATACTCGATGGGTGGCTTTGCTTCGCGTGGAACTGATGACTATGTAGGTAATTACTCCGAATTGTCGGCCAATTATAAAAAGACTATCGGATCGCACAATTTTACAGTATTGGGTGGTTATAGCTACGAAGATAATGTAAATGAAGGCTTTTGGGCAAATAACCGCTATTTCCCAACCGATTCATATTCGTACAACCATCTTCAAATCGGTAACGGATTGGCTTTAGGTAAAGCGGATATGGATTCTTATAAAAATATGGATAAGCTGATTGCCGTATTTTCACGGGTTACTTACAGCTTTGCAGATAAATACTTATTAATGGCAAGTCTGCGCCATGAAGGTTCTTCTAAATTTGGTGGAGACAATAAATGGGGTAATTTTCCCGGTGTTTCAGCAGGATGGAGAATTACGCAAGAATCATTTATGAGAAGCTTAACATGGATAAGCAACCTGAAACTACGTGCAGGCTTTGGAGTAACCGGTACGAACGTTGCAAATCCTTATCAATCACTGAGTAGTTTGATTTACACAGATAAATTCTATTATAATGGTGAGTGGGTACGTAAGCTTGTTCCTACACGTAATGCTAATCCCGACCTAAGATGGGAGAAGAAAGAAGAAATAAACTTAGGTCTTGATTTCGATTTATTCGCTGGAAGAGTGAGTGGAGCATTTGATTTTTACAACCGTAAAACCAAAGACGCGCTTTGGGATTATAGCGTTCCAACACCGCCATATCTTACAGGCACAATGACAGCTAATGTTGGCGTAATCAAAAATCAAGGGTTCGAAGCCTTAATCAATGTAGTTCCGGTAAAAACAAGCAAGTTTACATGGAATGCAGGCTTTACTTTCTCGACCAACAAGAACAAACTGGTTTCGTTGTCGAACGATAAATTCCAGACGACCAACGACTTCTTCTATGCCGGTTACACGGGCGAACCTATCCAGATTGATACTCACCGAATTCAGATTGGCGGCCCCATCGGTAATTTCTATGGCTTGAAGAGTGTTGATATAACCCACATCGGAGATGAATTTGGCACTACCGGAAAAACGCAAGACGACAAAGAAGGTATCTGGATCATTGAGAAACCAGACGGAACTCGCATCAAGGCAACTGATTCGTCATCCGACGACCGCCAGGTGCTGGGCAACGGTATCCCGAAATATTATGCCAGTTGGAACAACAGTTTCAAGTATAAAAATTTCGACCTGAGCATCAATATGCGAGGAGCTTTTGGTTATCAGATTTTAAACTTCTCCCGTATGTTCTACGAAAATCCAACAATTACATATAACACCCTGAATTCTGCTTATAACAAAGTTTACGGTAAAGTTGTATTGAATGATGTTCAGCGTTTTGTAAGTTACTACGTTGAAGATGGCGACTATTGGAAGATTGACAATGCTACACTTGGTTATACTGTAAAACTGAACAATAAGAATACCATTAAGAATTTACGGGTGTATGCTTCAGGAATCAATTTGTTGACGATCACGAAATACAAGGGAATTGATCCGGAAGTGCAGCAAACCGGATTGTATCCAGGTAATGACGATAGAGATAAATACCCAACTACCAGAACATTTACACTTGGAGTTAATGTAACCTTCTAAATACTGTTGTCACATGAAAAAGATATATATCAATACAAAATCATTCGTAAAATCAAGTATCTCAGTTTTGAGCCTGGGCTTGGTTTTGATTTCCGGAGGTTGTTTTAATCTGGATGAAAAAGTATATAACGAAGTTACCCAATCAACATTCACTGCTACTCAAAAGGATGTGATTGCCCTTGTTGCATCGGGCTATACGCCACTTCGCTACATCATGGATTGGCAAGGTCTGTTTGATATTCAGGAGGAACCGGGAGATGTAATCGTTACGCCAACACGCCCGAATGGATGGGACGATGGTGGCACCTACAAACGTATGCACTTCCATACCTGGGATAATCAGCAGTGGCAACCCCGAAATACCTGGTTAACTTCTTACGAGGCAATTGGTAACATCAACCGAGTAATGAAACAAATTGAAGAAGGAGAACTTCCGTTAACCGAGCAGCAAGCTTTACCATACAAAGCCGAATTGAGAGCTTTGCGTGCTCTTTGGTATTCAATTCTATGTGATTCTCACGGAAATATACCTTTGGTTACCAAATATACCGATGAAGTTCCCGTTCAGAAAACAAGGGTTGAAATCTATAATTTCATCATTACCGAATTAACCGAAGCATTGCCAAATCTTCCGGTTGCAGTTGATAAAACAACTTACGGACGTATTACGCAATGGGCTGCATGGCAATTGCTTGCGCGTATGTACCTGAATGCTGAAGTTTATAAAGGATCGGCCGAATGGGCAAAATGTATTGAAGCCTGCGATAAAGTTATTGCCAGTGGAAAATACAGTCTTGAACCTGATTATCGTAATCCTTTCAAGGTAAATAACGAGGGTTCCAAAGAAATTGTGTTTGCGGTTCCTTACGATAATATCAACGGTTTGGGATGGAATGCTCACATGAAACAGCTTTTGCCTGTCCACCGTTATGTGTTTAATATGAAGTCTCAGCCCTGGGGTGGTTCGAGCGCCAATCCGCAGTTCATCAACAGCTACGATCCTGCCGATAAACGTTTTGATGCCACATGGTTGCATGGACCCGAAAAAAGTGCTATTGATGGAAGTATTGTTGTTACGTTGGTAAACAAAATGCCAAGTATTTATAACTGTGCTTTTGAAGAAGGTTACCGCGTTTGCAAATACGAAATAGCAAGTGGTTGCGATTCTAACATGAGCAACGATTTGCCTTATTTCCGTTATGCTGATGTGCTGATGATGAAAGCTGAATGCTTACTCCGTACCGGAAAAAGCGATGAGGCCGCAGCAATTGTTTCTCAGGTTCGTGCACGCGATTTCGATGATGCCGCCAAAGCAAAAGTAACAGGCGCCCAGTTGGAGGGAAATACAACCATTAAATACGGTACGCTCGACAAAAACGGCAACATCGACAAGCCCGGCGATCAAACTCCGGTGAAATATGGCCGTTTCCTCGATGAGCTTGCTTGGGAATTTGCTGCTGAGTTCCGTCGCCGCACCGACATGATTCGCTTTGGTGTTTACCAGACCAAAAGCTGGTACAACCACACGCCACAGGGAAATCACACGATTCTCTTCCCAATAGGATTGGAAGAGTTAAATACCAATACCAACCTGAAACAAAATCCAGGTTATTAATTTAGGCTCATTGTATCAGAGCACTATAAATCTTTTTTTTCATAAGCCAGAATAAATGCTCCTCCGGAAGAAATTTCGGAGGGCATTTTACCTGAACTCGAGTGAAAATTATTGAACTTGATTGAGTTGCTGAAAAACAGATATTAACATTTTAAGCAGTGTGTACATGTACAAGTCTATTAAATTCTTGAAACTCAGAAAATTTTCTGTTCTCGTTTTTTTTCTGATTATTTCTGCTTCAATTGCATGTTCGCAGCAACCATCAGCAGATAATCGTCCGGCAACACTTGGCATCAATCAGGGTGTTGTTTCATTTAATACACTCAATTTTGACCTTGAGTTGCTGAAATCTTCTCAAACCGTTTCGTCTCTTCGGACAACCGACACCGAAAAATTCGATTTTACACCGCATTGGTTGCTTCAAAAGCGAGATAAAGACGGGTATTACCATTTGGGCGACATCAATTTCAGAATAAGAACCGGATCTGGAGCATGGGAGTCTTATTCAACCGCTTCAAAACGAACTTCAGTAAAATCGCTCGCCTCTGACAAAGAGACTGTATTAGCTGTGGCCGATCTGGCCAATACCTTGCCCGGGAACTTGCCTTTACAGGTTATTCGTTATTGGGAGAAAGAGGGCAATGGGGTTGTTTTGCGGTTCGAACTAAAGAATAAATCAGGACAACCTGTTGAAATCGGTGCGCTGGGTATCCCAATGATTTTCAATAATAATTTCGATGGGAAAGAACTCGATCAGGCTCACGAAGAAACCGTATTTTTCGATCCTTACATTGGTATGGATGCCGGATATTTACAAGTTGCTCGTTTAAACGGTCGTGCACCCATACTGTTGGTTTTGCCCTACGGAAAAACTCCTTTCGAAGCTTACCGTCCATTAACCGATGACCCGACGCCAGTAGGAACAACTTTCGAAGGGTTCCACGAGTGGATGGTTTGTAGTGAAGCTTATGCTGAAAATGAGTGGAAAGGCTCGGAGCAATGGAACAAACCAACTTCACTAACATTACAGCCGGGCGAAACGCATAGCATTGGCGTAAAATTTATATTGACTGACAAAGTCGAAAACATTGAAAAAACATTGATCGAGAATAATCGTCCGGTGGCTGTCGGCATTCCCGGATATGTAATTCCGCAGGATGTAAATGCCCGCTTATTTCTGAAATACAACCAAAAGATAAAATCATTTAAAACCGAAGGTGAAGGATTCTTACAACCGGTGTCAACCGGAAAAACGGAAAGTGGCTGGGTTGAATATAGCTTGAAAGGAAATGCCTGGGGCCGTTCGCGGGTGACAATTACCTACGAGGATGGGCTTCAGCAAACAATTAATTATAAAGTCATTAAGCCTGAATCTCAGGTGGTGGCTGATAACGGTAAATTCCTGACCAGCAAACAATGGTATGAAAATCCAACCGATTTGTTCCGCAGAAGCCCGTCGGTAATTACCTACGACAACGAGAAAAAAGAACAGGTTACCCAAGACCGCCGCGCCTGGATTTGTGGCCTCAGCGATGAGGGTGGGGCTGGAGCCTGGCTGAATGCCATCATGAAACAACTGGTTCAGCCCGACAAAGAAGAAATTCAGAGATTAGAGACCTTTGTAAATCAGACGATCTGGGGCGGCATTCAGTACAATTCTGGAAAACTGAAATATGGTGTTCGTAAAAGTATGTTCTTTTACTCGCCCGACAGCATGCCTGCCGGAACTTACAGCAAAGACATTAACTTTAAGGTGTGGTCGGCCTGGGATAGAAAGGGGGCCGAAATTACCGACCGCTCATACAATTATCCGCACGTGGCGGCAGCCCATTGGGTAATGTATCGCCTTGCCCGTAACTACAACGGGTTGGTAACTAAACAAACGTGGCAGTGGTACCTCGAAAACGCTTACCACACAGCTATGGCTATGATAGAGCAGGCTCCATATTATGCCAAACACGGCCAAATGGAAGGCACCGTTTTTATCCTGATTCTGGAAGATTTAAAGAGGGAAGGCTTTGCTGATATGGCTGCCGGGCTGGAAAAAATTATGAAAGTGCGTGCCGTTGAATGGAGTAAATTAAACTATCCGTTTGGAAGCGAAATGTCTTGGGATTCAACTGGTCAGGAAGAAGTTTACATGTGGTCGAGATATTTCGGGTTCGATGATAAAGCATTGGTGACCCTTAATGCCATTCTTGCTTACATGCCAACAGTTCCGCATTGGGCTTACAACGGAAATGCCCGCCGTTATTGGGATTTTCTTTATGGTGGAAAGTTATCGCGTTACGAGCGCATGATTCATCATTATGGTTCAGGCCTGAATGCCATCCCGGTTTTAAGCCAGTTTCGCCAAACACCTGATCATTTATACCTGCTGCGTGTTGGCTATGGCGGCGTATTGGGAACGCTTTCGAACATTACCCAGGAAGGATTTGCACCATGCGCTTCCCACTCGTTTCCAACTGACCTTCGGAATGACGGAATTTCAGGCGATTACGGCTGTGGATTTTTTGGCTATGCCGTCAATACGGCAACTTATGTCGTTCAGGATAAAGAGCTGGGCTGGCTGGCTTTTGGCGGAAACCTCACCACGAAAGGAAAACTTGTAAATGTTGATCTGACCACGGCCGCCAAATCGCGTGTTTTCATTGCCCCTGTTGGTCTGTGGCTGACTCTGGATGCAGGAATGTTCAAGTCAGTTTCGTTCGACCCAAAATCAAAAGAAGTTTGGATTGAACTCGATAAATCGAACGAATTTACACCAAAAGCATATCTGCGGATCGAATCTTCCGCCGGAAATAAATATACCGCAGAAGGTTTAAGCAAAAGCGACCGTGGAGCTTTCGAGATTCAACTGGCAAAAGTCCCCTCCCCGGTTAAACTTCGGCTTAACCAGAGGAACTAAGTGATTATTTGAGAATAAACAGGGGAGTAAAGAAAAGCAGTTTTCAGATTGAAATTGCCGGTAAGTGTTTTTACGGAGTTGGTTGTTTTTAAATAGTAAATTGTCAATCGTTAAATTGTAAATATCATGGCTATTACCCGAAAATATTTTTTCAAGCAGGCTTGCCTGGCAGGCGCGTGTTTTTGTGGTTTTACTTCGCTGGGGTTAAAGGCTTCTGCTTCAGAAGCCGTTGTTACTGAAGCTCAGCCCGACGATAAAAAGCTGAAATTCATGCAGGATTGGATTTCGACCTTGCTGCTGAATGTTGACCAAAACGCTGACGACGACGAGTGCCGCAAAATCGTGAAACCTTGCGCCACGGCGCACTACAATTACCTTGAAATGGACAATGTTTTGGCTCCATACAAAGGCGATATTGAGAAATTCAACGCGTTCATTTCCGGAGAATGGGGCTGGAAAGTGGATTACAACAAGGCAAAGGGGATAATTACTGCCGACGAAAACAAGTCGTATTGCGTGTGCCCGATGGTGAACAAGGAGAAAGGAGTTCGTTCGTCCATTCTGTGTTTCTGCTCCGAAGGTTTTGCCGAAAAAATGTTCTCAACCGTGGTTGGGCATCCGGTGAAAGCACGGATTGTTTCATCAATTCATCGCGGAAATGACAGATGTATTTATGAAATAAGAGTTTAAGAGATAATCTCCCCGGATTACGATCAGCTAATCAAATTGTGGACTTATTTTTCTTTTGCCGATTTTTTTCAAGGAAACAATAGATTGATGATCAAACAGGGATTCTGGAATAGGAATCCCTGTTAATTCAAAATAAATATGGTTAAAAATTCAAAATAAAAGTGATTTATAATCACCCGTTAAAGACCGAAATAATGCTAAAATATATAGGAATACTGCTCTTTGTTATGACATTGGTCTTGAGCAGCAAAGCTCAAAAGTTCGAAGATCTGGCGCAAACACCTCCTATGGGTTGGAACAGTTGGAACAAATTTGGCTGTAACGTGAGCGAGAAGCTGATTTGCGAAATGGCCGATGCCATGGTGAATAACGGGATGCTCGAAGCGGGCTACACCTATCTGGTTATCGACGATTGCTGGCAGGTGAGCCGCGATTCGTTGGGCAATATTGTTGTCGATCCCGAACGTTTTCCCAATGGCATGAAAACTGTTGCCGACTATGTGCATAAGAAAGGACTGAAATTCGGCATCTATTCCTGCGCCGGTTCTGCCACTTGCCAGGGTCGCCCGGGAAGCCGCGGTTACCAGTTTCAGGATGCCCGCACCTATGCCAAATGGGGTGTCGATTACCTGAAATACGACTGGTGCAACGAGGAAGGTCAGAATGCTAAAGCGGCCTATAAAACAATGAGCGATGCGTTGAAAGAATGCGGTCGCCCGATTGTCTTTTCGATTTGCGAATGGGGCGAAAGTAAACCCTGGGAGTGGGGAAAAGGAATTGGCCATTTGTGGCGCACTACAGCCGACATTCGCGATTGCTACCAATGTACTTTCGATTGGGGTGGGCTAGGTGTACTTGACATTATCGACAAACAGGCAGCCTTGCAGCAGTACGCCGGATCAGGCCACTGGAACGACCCCGATATGCTTGAAGTTGGTAATGGCGGAATGAGTTACGACGAATACAAAACGCATTTCACTATGTGGTCCATGCTGGCTGCTCCGCTGATGGCCGGGAACGACCTTCGTAATATGGACGCTCAAACCAAAGAAATACTGACCAATGCCGATGTGATTGCCGTCAATCAGGATAAATTGGGGCAACAAGCCACTAAATTTATGGACATGGGTGAATACGAAATTTGGGCAAAGCCTTTATCGAACGGCGAAGTGGCTGTGTGTTTTATGAACCGTACCAATCAATCCTGGAAGCTCGATTACGATTGGAAAAAACAAACCATGTATTTTGCCACCGATGTGAGTGTGCACAAAAAAGTGTACAATGTTTTCGATTTGTGGGAACATAAAAATATTGGTAAAACCAGCGACCGACTGGTGAAAGATATTTCGGCACACGGAGTTTTAGTTGTACGTTTGTCGGTAGTTAAATAATGAAAATCTTAATTGAAAAATAGTAATCAAACCAACTTAGGAGATACAAACTATAAAATTGCAATTATGAAGATATACAAGCTTTTCATAGGATTGTTATTAAGCTTTTTTGCTTTGGGAACGAGCAATGTAGCTGCACAAAGCGGCGATCAGATTCTGGATGGAATTGGCGAAACCGGATTAATTTCGCGCTACACGTTTAAGGAAGATGTAAAAGACTGGTCGCGCAACAACCTGCATGGCAGTATTCAGGGTACTGATTTCAAGTTTGTGAAAGACGAGCTGTTTGGTACCGTACTTTCATTAAACGGAAGTAACGATACATACATTTCGCTTCCGGCTGAATCGGTAACAGGCGAACAAACCATCAGCATCACCGGATGGATTTACCTGCGCTCGGCAAAAAGTGGCCAGTTGTTTTTCGATTTCGGGAAAGACAGCAAATCACATTTCTTTGCCGCTCCTGTTGGAACTTCGGACAAGGAAGAATTTCAGGCTCAAATCCTGACGAATTCAAAAAGTTACACGGCAAGTTCACCAGCCTTACCTGTTTACAAATGGGTGCATGTGGCTGTGGTGATCAACGTTCCGTATAAAGCGCTCAGTACCTTTGTAAATGGGGTGCTTGTTGCTGAAACTAAAAATGCTGAAGTTGAATTGCGACAGCTCTTCAAAAGCAATTCAGGAGAAACCAATAAACTTTACATCGGAAGATCGTTGAATGCAGAATATACCGGTTTAAACGCCAAGTTACACGATTTCCGCATCTATCGGGTTGCACTGAACGACAAACAGGTTGCCCGAATTTATCGTAATGCACTGAGCGAAGGTGAATCAACGGTTAGAACCAACGAGGAATCGGAAGGAGAGCTTCAGAAGTTTCCGGCAACTAGGCCACAGTTGTACAATGCTTACCTGAAAAGCGTTCCCGATATTCAGGTTGAAACCGAAGTGGGAGTGTTACCGCGCCTGCCACGATTTGTAAACGGTGTTTACAGCAACGATATCGAAGGTCCTGAAGTTCGGGTAATCTGGCCTGCACCGAAGGATAACAGTCAGGTGCTTAGTGCCGGAACATACACCTTAACCGGAAAAGTTCCAGGAACAAATCTTCAGCCTAAAGCAACAGTGGTGGTTAAAGCTGCAAAAGCGGCAACTCCCAATCGCACGCTCGAATTTTTCAAACTCAATGAGGTAAGTTTGGATGCCGATATTCATCATCATGAAACGAAGTTCATCGAAAACCGCGATAAATTCATCACCGGTTTAGCCAAGTCAAACCCTGATGATTTCCTGTATATGTTCCGCAATGCCTTTGGTCAGGAACAACCGAAGGGAGCCAAACCACTGGGCGTTTGGGATAGCCAGGAAACCAAATTGCGTGGTCATGCCACCGGACACTATTTAAGCGCTATCGCTCAGGCGTACGCCAGTACCGGATATGATGCCGCACTTCAGGCCAATTTTGCAGCCAAAATGGATTACATGGTGAACACTTTGTATCAGTTGGCGCAACTATCAGGACAACCAAAAACTGACGGCGGTGAAGCCGTGGCCGATCCAACAGCGGTGCCAATGGGTTCAGGAAAAACCAGCTACGATTCGGATTTGAGCGAAGGCGGTATCCGTACCGATTACTGGAACTGGGGGAAAGGCTTTATCAGCGCTTATCCGCCCGATCAGTTTATCATGCTCGAAAAAGGTGCAAGTTATGGTGGCGACAAAACCAGAATATGGGCACCGTACTACACTTTGCATAAAATCCTCACTGGATTGATGGATATTTACGAGGTGAGCGGCAATAAAAAAGCGCTTGAAATTGTGAAAGGCATGGGCGACTGGGTGTATGCCCGGTTGAGCAAGGTGCCACAAGCAACACTCATCAGCATGTGGAATAAATACATCGCCGGGGAGTTTGGCGGAATGAACGAAGCGATGGCCCGTTTGTCGCGCCTGACCAACGAGCCGCGCTACATGGAAGTAGCCCGCTTATTCGATAACATCAAAGTGTTTTACGGCGATGCCGAACATTCGCACGGACTGGCAAAAAATGTCGATTTGTTTCGCGGTTTACACGCCAACCAGCACATTCCACAGATTGTGGGGGCGCTCGAAATCTACCGCGACTCGGAATCGCCTGAATATTTCCACATCGCCGATAATTTCTGGAACATGACTACCAACGATTACATGTACAGCATTGGTGGGGTGGCCGGAGCGCGCAACCCCAATAACGCCGAATGTTTTATCGCACAGCCTTCAACCATTTACGAGAATGGTTTTTCTGTGGGTGGTCAGAACGAAACCTGCGGAACGTACAACATGCTCAAGTTAACCCGCGACCTTTTCCTTTTCGAACAACGCGGCGAATTGATGGACTATTACGAACGCGGTCTTTACAACCACATTCTGGCTTCGGTGGCCGAAGATAGTCCGGCAAATACCTATCATGTTCCGCTGAATGCCGGTTCCGAAAAGCAGTTCAGCAACGACGATATGAGTGGTTTTACCTGTTGTAACGGTACGGCGCTCGAAAGCAGCACCAAACTTCAGAATTCCATTTATTTCAAAAGCTCCGACAATAAAGCGTTGTATGTGAACTTGTTTGTACCGTCAACTTTAAAATGGACTGAAAAGAATATAACAGTGACCCAAACTACGGCTTTCCCCAAAGAAGATCATACGCTCCTTATAATTAAAGGAAAGGGTGAGTTTGACCTCCATATTCGCGTACCTCATTGGGCAACCAAAGGCTTTTTTGTGAAAATCAATGGCAAGGAGGAAGCAGTTAAGGCTGTGCCCGGAAATTACCTGACGATAAGCCGTAAATGGAAAGACGGCGATAAGGTAGAATTGCGCATGCCATTCCATTTTTACCTGGAACCGGTTATGGATCAGCAGAATGTGGCCAGTTTGTTTTACGGACCAATTGTATTGGCCGCGCAGGAGTCGGAGCCTTTGAAAGAATGGCGGAAGGTAACATTCAATGCAAAAGACATCAGTAAATCGATAACCGGTGATCCGGAGAAGTTAGAATTTAACATCGACGGTGTGGTTTACAAACCATTCTACGAATCATACGGACGCTATTCGGTTTACCTCGATGTTACTTTGAAAAATTAGAATCAATGTTGTCTGGTAAAAAATGAGATTCTTCGCTTCGCTCAGAATGACAGCTTGCTTACAAGAGATCCTTTACTTCGTTCAGGATGACAATTCGATGTAATTATGGGCGGAGAAGTTCGGGCGGCGAAGCCGCCCGAACTTCTCCATTTTCCCCATTACCATGTCATTTCGAACGAAGTGAGAAATCTCAATTTTCTGCGCATCAGAAGGATTTTACGGGACAACAAGCAACAGAATTTTAGAAACCAAATAATAAACCATGTTTAAACGAAATCCATTTTTTCTGCTTGCGCTGGTTTTTGCCCTGTGCGCAACATTTACGGCTCCTGCTCAGGTTACACTGGCCGATTACCAGCGGGCCGATTCCATCATGAAACTGAATGACCGGATTTATAACCAGGTGAATTCGGTTAATTGGATCGATTCCACTTCGGTGTTCTGGTACGCGGTGAAAACCCGCGAGGGAATGGCCTACACGATGGTTGATGCAGCCAAAGCTACCCGCAAACCGGCATTTGATGTGGCCAAACTGGTTGAGCAGCTTAACAAACAGCCGGGAGTGAAAGCAACGGCAAAATCGCTTCAGTTGCAAAAGTTGAAGTTTGACCTGAAAGCGAACAAGTTCCAGTTTCTGTTTGATAAGAAGTATTTCACCTGCAACCTGAAAAATTATGCGCTGGTGAAAGATTCGGTAGCAAAACCAGATGGACCTCGCCCGTATTGGGATGAAGGTTCTGATGAATTGAGCAACAAGCCGGTTACTTCGCCTGACAGCACGTGGGTTGCTTTCATTAAAAATTACAATGTATATGTCCGCAGTAAGAAAGACAACAAAGAAATACAGTTGAGTTTCGACGGGTCGGCAGGCGATTTTTATTCGTCGTATTTCAGTTGGTCGCCCGACTCGAAAAAGCTGGCGGTGAACAAAGTGCGCAAAAACGAAGATCATTTCATTTATTTCGTCGAGTCGTCGCCAAAGTCGCAATTGCAGCCTGTCCTCCAAAAGCGCAATTACCTGAAACCGGGCGATGCGTTGCCCATCAAGCGTCCGTCGCTTTTCAATATCGAAACCCTGAAACAGATTTCGGTTGATGCTCAGGCTTTCGAAAACCAGTACGAATTATCGAACCCGAAATGGAAGCAAAACAGTACGGCTTTTACCTTCGATTTCAATCAGCGCGGGCACCAGGTTTTTCAGGTGGTTGAGGTAAACGGAACTTCAGGAGCCGTAAAGGTGATTATTGACGAACGCAGCAAGACCTTTATTGATTACAGCGGCAAATATTTCCGTCACGACATGGAAAAACGCGATGAAATTATTTGGGCATCGGAACGCGACGGCTGGAACCATTTGTACCTATACGATGCCAAAACGGGGCAGGTGAAAAAGCAGATTACCTCTGGAAACTGGGTAGTTCGCGAAGTGGTGAAGGTTGACGAGAAAGCGAATGCGATCCTGTTCAAGGCTTCAGGAAGAAATGCCGACGAAGATCCGTACTACATTCATTACTGTAAAGTGAATTTCGACGGCAGTAGTCTGGTCGATCTTACTCCTGAAAAGATGGAACATCAGGCCACTTTCTCTGCTGACTACGCTTATTTCGCTGATACCTATTCAACCGTGCAAACGCCGCCTGTTACTGTTCTGCGGCGCACGGCCGATGGTTCGGTAGTGATGCCGCTCGAAAAAACCGATATTACCGATTTGCAGGCCAAAGGCTGGATTGCTCCGGAACCGTTTGTGGCCAAGGCGCGCGACGGAAAAACCGACATTTGGGGCAACATTTACCGTCCAACGAATTTCGATCCGAAAAAGAAATACCCGATCATCGAATACATCTACGCCGGGCCACACAGCTCATTCACACAGAAGAGTTTCCGTCCATGCAGTTATGCCTGGTCGGGTCTGGCTGAACTTGGTTTTATCGTCGTTCAGATGGATGGAATGGGAACTTCGAATAGAGGAAAAGCATTTCAGGATATTTGCTATAAAAACCTGAAAGATGCAGGATTTCCCGATCGTATTTTGTGGATGAAAGCCGCCGCCGAAAAATACAGCTACATGGATACCACGCGGGTTGGCTTGTTTGGCGGGTCCGCCGGAGGACAAAGCACATTGGCCGGTTTGCTGTTTCATCCTGAATTTTACAAGGCCGGTTCGTCGTCGTGCGGATGCCACGACAACCGCATGGACAAAATCTGGTGGAACGAGCAATGGATGGGCTACCCGATTGGCCCCGAATATGCCGAAAATTCGAATGTGGTAAATGCGGCTAAACTTCAGGGTAAATTATTGCTGATTGTGGGTGAGATGGATGACAACGTTGATCCGGCTTCGACGATGCAGGTGGTGAATGCGCTGATTTCGGCCAAAAAAGATTTTGAGCTGGTGGTTCTTCCAGGCACTAATCACACCCTTGGAGGCGATTATGGCGAGCAGAAACGCCGCGACTTTTTCGTGAAAACTTTTTATAATCAGGCAACTCCTGATTGGAATAAAGTGGCAAAAAGTAATTAATAATAGAACCACACAGGCACATAGAACACAATAGGAAAATCTATGTGAACTATGTGTCTATGTGGTGCAAAAAATAGAAAAATGAGAAAGATACTTGCTTTATTGGTCTTGGTTTTGGCAGCTTTTGCCATTCAGGCACAAAACACCCGGCTTGTGCCGCCAATTACCCGCGTTCCTGATTCGTTGAAACTGGACAAATTCTATAAAAAGTACATGAATGCCAATGGTATTGCCATTACCGCGTCGTGGCGTGTGCCGGATACCGCAATGGTTCAGGCATGGCGCATCCTCGATTTTATGACGCGCGACCTGCCCAAACCGGTACTTGATGCAATGGTCAAAAAGCATACTCGGGTTACCGTGATGGCACGCTACGAAGGAACCACAGACGTGCCTGAACATGCCCATTTGAAAGCTGATACAACGCTGAACTGGGATTTGCGCGCCCGTGGATTGGGTGGCGATCTGGAACTTCCGCTGACCTCGTGTGCCGAAGAAAACCTGCTGGCTTACCAGATCGATAAATACCATGCCGAGGATATTCTGATTCACGAATTTGCCCATTCTATCCATCTGATTGGCATTGTGCAGGTGGATGCGACGTTCAATCAGAAATTGGAAAAACTGTTGAACCAAGCTGTTGCCAAGGGTAAATATGAAAATACTTACGCGAAAACAAATATCGAGGAATATTGGGCCGAAGGCGTTCAGGATTGGTTTAATGTAAATGCCGAGGTTCCCAAACCTGACGGCAAGCACAACGCGCTGAATACCCGTGAGGAACTGAAAAAATATGATCCGGATTTGTACGAATTGTTGAGCCACTATTTCTCGGAGTTTAAGGAAAGCCCGTCGAAGCACAAGAAAGTAAATCTTTACAAAATCTGATAATAAAGATTTGATTAAGAACATTTTGCCGATAATCGTGTTTTTTATAGGTTAATTTTTCGAATCTCCGGTGACTCGCCGGGGATTTTTTGTTTCGGGATTAAACCTTTATTGTTGCCGATAATCAAAATGCGAAAGTATAACCACTTAAAACATTGATATATGGAAGAGAAAAAGAGTAAATCGTTGCATTATTACATGCGTAGTCTTCACCGCGATTTGGGTTACCTTGTATTTGGATTGATGGTTATTTACGCGCTGAGTGGTACGATTTTATTGTATCGCAATACCGATTTCATGAAAAAAGAAACGGTGGTGGAGCGTCAGTTAAAACCCGGATTATCTGATGAGGAACTTGGCCGCGAAATGCGCGTGCGCGAATTTAAAGTTACTAAAACTGAAGGCGATGTGGTTTATTTTCAGAATGGTACCTACAACAAGGCATCGGGAATGGCACAGTACAAGCAAAAGGATGTCATCTTTCCGTTCAATAAATTTATCAACTTTCACAAATCCATCAGTAGCAATAAAATGCACTGGTTTAACCTGATCATCGGTTTTATCTTTCTTTTTCTGGCCGTTTCATCGCTTTGGATGTTCAAACCCAAAACCAAGACATTTAAGCGTGGAATGGTTCTAACTGCCATTGGCATAGTTGTTTCCATGCTGATATTATTACTTTAGGTGTTAAATCGTTTTAGGATTTGTTGGGCAATGTGTTAAAGTTATCTTAAAGTCCGGTTTCTGATTTAACCTTTTTTGCTAGAAACATTCTAAGATGTAGATTTCAATTAATCAGAATACAGAATTTAAAAAGAAAAGGTTATGAAAACAAAAGTTTTAATGATTGCAGTGTTACTAGGTTTAACAACTGTGGCAGTGGCTCAGCCAAAAGAAAACGGACAAGGCAAAACATTTCAGGGGCCGAAACACGAAATGCGTATGGAACATCGTAATGGCGGACCAGGAGCTGAACTCGAATTAACTGATGCTCAAAAAGAAGCATTTAAGCAAAGCCGGTTGGAAATGCAAAAACAACTTCAGCCTATTAAAAACCAGCTTGGCGAAGCCGAAGCCCATCAGAAAACATTGATTACCGCTGAAAAGCCTGATTTGGCAGCAATTAATAAAAACATTGAAAAAATAGGTAGCCTGCGGGTTGAAATGGCGAAAATCAGGACGAAAAGCCGCTTGGATATCCGCGCCCAGCTGACTGAGGAACAACGCCTGAAATTTGATGCGATGAAAGAAAACTTCAAGGCTGAAAACGGTATGCGCGATCTTCGTGAAATGCGTGGCCGCTTGAAACATGATTTGGAATAAGAAACGACATGTATTGAGTGACGAGGTTAAAAACGGTTGTCTCAAAAGCAGTCTCAATTTTTTAGTAGCTTGTATTAAGTCAGGTATTGCTAAAGCCCTTCTAATGAACAGAAAGGCGTATCAAAGCTTCCTCTACCTAAGGTGAAATAGTTTTGAAGAAAACAGCGATACAACCGGCTTTTTCAGGTTTGAAGAATTAGAAATCTACTTTTGAGACAATTTTTTTTGTCTTATTGTAAGATAATTTCTGTGAAAAGTGATAGTTTGTATGATTTTTATCACTAGATCTGAATATTTGCTTTTTAAAATATTAATAAAAGTCAAAACCACAAAAGAAAAAAGTAATATTTGGTAGCCATTTGTCAGATAAATTTAACTTTGAAGCAATGATTATGGCCTCTACCTAATGGAAAATGTAATAGATGACAGAGATAGGGAGATTGTTGAACAATTAAGAGAGGGATCGAAGGATACTTTTCATTTGTTGTTCGAGCAATTTGGGCCCAAAATCTATGCTTTTGCATTATCTTACCTTAAAAATGAATCAGATGCTGAAGAATTACTTCAGGAGGTTTTTCTAAAACTATGGGAAGTTCGGGCAACGCTCGATTGCTCGAAAAACCTGAAATCGTTCTTGTATAAAATATGTATTAACCTCATTTACGACCTTATTCGCCGGAAAAATATTGAGCAGGTGTATTTGGCTCATTCGAGCCGCCAAATCCATTCTTCTGAAAATGATACCTGGCATGAGATTATTTATAACGATATGTTTGGCAAGCTACAGCAACTGATAGCTATGATGCCCGAACAACGTCAGCGCATTTTCAGGTTAAGTAAAGAAGAAGGTCTTTCGAACGACGAAATAGCCTCAAAGCTTAATTTATCGAAGCGAACGGTTGAGAATCAACTCTATCGCGCGGTTGCTTTTCTAAAAGACCGCATGAATATGGGCAGTTTTCCAGCCCTGTTATTTTTCTTCCTTTTTTGTGAGTAAACCGCTTCGCCTTTAATAGTCTCAATATCCAGCTTGTCGGTTTTTGTTATTTTTTCATATCTTCCAGATGCTTTAATAAAGGGGGATATTTCATTTTTTATTGCTCTTTGGTCTTAATCAAGCTGAGAAATGAGGTTTCTGAAAAAAAACTGGATTTTGTGATGAGTAAATGAATTGTGTAATTCGTATTACATTAAAATTTCAAAATGGATAATTCCATTAACGATATTATTCAAAAAGCGAAGGAGTCTGGCGCAAGCGTGGAACAACAGGACGAATTTTTGTCGTTGTTTTGGCAGGCTGATAAAGAATTTGCTTTAAAAGAATTTCTGTTTGACGACTTAGTAAATACGACTGTTTCGGAAAGCCGGAACCCATATTTTAACGACTTGTTTGAAAAATTCTGGATCAGGAGAACGTATGAAAGCAAAAGCGATTCGACACAAAGAAGATGGTTGGTGTTAACAACACAGTGGGCTGCCATTTTAATTGTTGGATTGTTATTGGGCAGCTATTTCGATGTGTTTAAGAAAACTGTGGCTACGAAATATTACACCTCCATTACTCCAAAGGGATCTGTTTCGCAGATGATTCTGCCAGACGGTACCCAGGTTTTTATGAATGCAGGAACACAAATGAAATACTCGGTAAACGGATCCGACAATAACCGGGAAGTTTTTTTGTCGGGCGAAGCTTGGTTTCATGTGGCCCAAATGAACGGTAGCCCATTCGTAGTCCATACCTCAAATTACGATGTTCGGGTAACCGGAACGTCGTTTAACGTAAAGGCTTATCCCGACGACAGGGATATTATTACTACCCTCGAAGAAGGGAAAGTTTGTGTAAAACCAATCGAAGATTCGAAAGAGGCTGATGAAATACAGCTGAAACCTGGCGAACAGTTAATTTATAATAAAGAGTTAAAAGATATTCATGTTCAGGAAGTGAATACAAAATGGGCCACTTCATGGAAAGAGAATAAGTTAGTGTTTATTAATATGAGTTTGAACGACCTGACAGCTCTGCTCGAACGCAGGTACGGCGTTGAAATTGAAATTAGTGATAAGGGAATACTTGATTATCACTACGATGGAACAATAAAAGACGAAACAATACTTCAGGTGCTGGAGATACTTAAATGTACATTGCCAATTGATTATCATATTGTGGACCAGAAGATTGTGATTCAGAAAAAATGATTGGGTCATTTTAAAACGTAGCCTATTATAAAAATAGCCGGGGATGCTGTCACATCTCACCGGCCAATGCGAGTAATAGAAAATGGTGCTGTCACACCAAATTATTTATTAATCAAACACGTTCAAATGTATGAAAAAAAAACTGATTGTGTCCGCCCCTTGTAAAGGCTTGGGGCAAAAGCTATTATTAAAGATGAAGCTTACATTTATTATCATGTTGGGCTGTCTGATGCAGGTGTCGGCCTCGGTATATTCGCAGGCAACCAAATTTTCATTCAGCTTTAAAAACAAACAGGTACTTGAGATTTTAAAAGAAATTGAAGATAAAAGTGATTTTCGTTTCTTTTATCAGCGAGAGCAGGTTGATGTAACCCGCAAAATGGACTTAAGAGTCGCCGAAAAAAATATAAATGCGATTCTTGATGAATTATTTAAAGATCAGGGTGTTGCCTATAAGGTAATGCAGGATAACCTGATTATTATTACACCAGGTGAGATGACTCCCGGTCTAGATCATTTTAATCAGCAGAAGAAAGCTGTTTCGGGTAAAGTAACCGATGTTTCAGGGGCTCCTTTGCCCGGAGTTTCGGTTGTTGTGAAAGGTACAACCCAGGGTGTAATTACCGATAGTGACGGCAAATTTGAAGTGAATAACCTGCCAACAAATGCTATACTTCAATTTTCGTTTGTTGGTATGAAGAATAAGGAAGTTAGTGTTAACGGGCAAACCACAATTAATTTAACACTTGAAGACGAGACCATTGGGCTCGACGAAGTGGTTGCAGTAGGTTACGGAACGCAGAAAAAAGTTAACCTAACCGGGGCTATTACAGCAGTAAAAGTAAAGGAATTAAGCGCCATAACTACTCCAAACTTATCGAATACACTTGCAGGACGTTCGCCAGGCGTTAACATAACCGGAAATTCGGGCTTGATTGGAGCAACGTCGGACATCAGAATCCGCGGTGGTTTTGGCGAGCCTCTGTTTGTGATCGACGGAATTGTGCGCGATAAAACAGCTTTCGACGCACTCGAAGCCAACGAAATTGACCAGTTGAGCTTTTTGAAAGATGCTGCTACGGCTTCAATTTATGGTTCGCAGGCAGGTAACGGCGTTGTACTGGTAACAACACGCTCGGGTGAAGAACATAAACCAGTATTCAATTACCAGGCATCTTATTCATTTATGCAAACTACCCAACAGTTATTCTCCGACCGGTTTACTGCCACTGATGAGCTTACTTATCAGAACCGTGTTGCTGAATACCAGAAACTTGCAAAACCTAATGGAACAACCGAGTTCGATTATTTTAAGGATAAAAATTACAACGTTAACGATTATATCTGGGAAACTCCCTGGAACCAAAAACACTCAATGAGTGTGTCGGGAGGTAACGATAAAGTACAGTACTACGCGCTTGGAAGCTACATAGGGGAGCAAGGATCGTACAAAAACCTGGAGAACGACAAGTTTAATTTGCGCTCGAATGTTACGGCAAAAATCTCGGACAAAATAAAAATGAACCTGAATATTGCAGCTAATCAACAATTTCAGAAGCGTTTTTACTGGCCGTTTTCAGGCGACGACGAGCAAACCATTGGCGATTTATACCGTTGTACGTTTAACTGGCCAAAAACATATCCGTTCTTCCTTAATGCTGATGGGAGCCCGGCCAATTCGGTGACCAATTATCCGGTGCAAACGCCTATGGGAAGCTGGCAAGCCTGGAATGTGGTTGACCAGGTTATTGGTAACAGGTACATTAAAACACGGAAACGCGAAGTAAATGCCATTCTTTCGTTCGACATCGATTTGGGCAAATATATTCCGGGATTAACCACCAAAGTCGTTGGAAACTACATCAGTAATGATTACATGCGCAAAAAATTCCTGACTTACCAGCACAACTATGTATGGAAAGCAGCAAATCCTGATGTTAACCGGTTTATTCCAGCGGTACCCGACCCTAACAACATGAATACCTTTACATTCTCTCAAAACCAGGAATCGTTGAACTACGAGGTTCATACGCTTTGGAGCGAACAATTAAACTGGTTCTTAAATTATAACAGAACGTTTAACAAGCACGATGTTTCGGCAACAGTTGTATGGGAGCAGGCATCGAATGGCGGCGAAAACGTATTTGCACAAGGCGAGGCACCGCTAACCAATTACGATCAGATGTTTGTTTACTCAACCGATGCTGGTCGTCGATATGGTACTGCCTGGGAGGCAACCGGGGGCCGTTTATCCTGGATTGGCCGTTTTAATTATAGCTATGCGAAGAAATACATCGGCGAGTTTTCGTTCCGTTATGATGGCAATTCACTTTTCCCAAAAGAAAAACGCTGGGGCTTTTTCCCATCGTTCTCCGGAGCATGGCGTTTGAGTGAAGAGGATTTTATGAAGAGCTCTGCTCCGTGGCTTAACGACTTTAAAATCAGGGCTTCGTATGGTACTACCGGTAGCGACCTTGATTTAAACAAAGCCAATAACGAAAAAATAACCCCATTCTCGTACATGAACGTTTATCAGTCGGGTGGCTCATATATTTGGGGCGATAACCTGAATTTGGGAATCCAGCCTGGCGCTACTCCAAATCCATATTTAACATGGGCAACTTCAACAACGTATAACGGAGGTTTCGATTTTGGCGTTCTCAATAATAAGCTAACAGGATCGTTCGATGCCTTCTATAAATCGGAAAAAGATATTCTTGGTTCGCGCTTAGTCACTATTCCTGACACTTACGGACAGCAACTGGCTCCTGAAAATTATGCCGAAAGGTCGTGGAGAGGTTTTGAAATTAACGCAAGCTGGAGGAATAAAGCGCTGGGTGGCGCATTAGACTATACAATATATGGAAATATAGGGTACTCAAAAGACCAATGGGATGTGATCGACCAAAGTTCACTGTATTCACCCGGAGGAAACCTCGAAGAATTTACAAAAATTGGCAATCCGTTAAAAATGCTTAAAGGTCTGAAAACTGTGGGAATGGTTCGCACACAGGAACAACTTAATGAGCTAAACCAAAAAGGCTTCAAGCAGTTTGGTCGCGCCCCATACCTGGGCGGTTTGTATTTCGAGGACGTTCGTGGTGACGGTTATGCACCCGGGCCTGATGGAAAAATTGATGATAACGACATCCAGTTATTGTCGAAAAATGGTTCTCCCCGCATTAACTATGGGTTTGGTACAAACCTGAAATGGAAAGGCATTAGCCTGAACCTGCACTTCCAGGGAGTTGGAATGTACGACCGGATGATCAGTAACCTGGGTGGTTACGACGAAGGCATGGGCGGCATCCGCCAGTACGGAGGTACTGTTAGACCGTATTACCCAATTTGGACAACCGACGTTTGGACACCCGAAAACCCTAACGCTAAATATCCGCGCGTAATTGGTAAAAGCTGGTACGAATCTGGAACAGGAAACCAGTCGTTTTGGATCAGGAACGGGGCATATTTACGTCTTAAAAATCTTAACGTTGGATACGATCTTCCAGCAAAATGGATCAGCGGCCTCAAAATTTCTTCAGCCCAAATCTTCTTTAATGGAACAAACTTGTTTGTTATTTCCGATATGACCGAATTCCAGGATCCGGAACAGGATACCTATGATTCGTATCCGCTGATGAAATCGTTTACATTCGGTATTGACATTAAATTTTAACCACAAGTACAAGAAAATGAGATATATGAAAAAGTTTATATATGCGATTATAGTAGCTGTTTCACTTTTAACATACAGCTGTAATACATTGGATATTGAGGATATTTATGACTACAATGCTGAATTGGTTTGGAACGACGAGTCGCTTGTCAATGCTTATTTAGCTAATCTTTATGCCAATGTATTTGGTAACTGGTCGCCAACCGAAGACCAGAAAACCCAGCAATTGACAGGGATTCATTTTTATGCTGATCGGATTAATATAAGCAATGGCGAGTACAAATTATGGAATTACACCACCATCAGGTTAATAAACGAAGCTATAGCGAATGTAAATAGTGGAAGCTTACCACAAAGCTTTAAGGATGAGGTTGTTGCGCAATCGAAGTTCATGAGGGCTTACGAGTATTTTAACATGGTGGTTTACCACGGAGGTGTACCATATATCACAGTTCCTCAGGATAAGGATAAAGATGATTTGTATGTTAAGAGGAATACGACAAAAGAATGCTTTGATTTCATTATCAAAGATTTGGATGATGCCATTAAATTATTGCCCGGGCATATCTCTTCTACAGCAAGCAATTTTGGTAAAATAGATGGTTGTTTTGCGGCTGCTTTTAAGGCAAAAGTGTTGCTTTATAAAGCTTCACCTCAGTTTAACCCTAAAAATCCGTGGAGTAATTCGTATTGGGCCGAGGCTTTTACGGCAAATGAGGCAGCTTACACGAAACTGAAAGGTTTAGGCTATGCCCTAACTGAAAAATACGAAGACATCTTCCTGGTTGAACGCGGCCCGGAAGTGGTTTTCTCGGTCATTAATAAATACCCGAACAAAACAGCGAACTGGGACAATGGTGTTCGCCCTGGCTCCGAAAGCCGTGGTAATGCCTGGGCTTGTCCTACCTGGGAATTTGTTAAAGAGTTTCCAATGAAGGATGGAAAATTGTACAACGACCCAACCGGTAAATATTACAAGTCAGATGCCGCTTTTCTTCAGGATTACTGGGAAAACAGGGATCCTCGTTTCGATAAGTCAATTGCTTGGAATGCTTCAATTTATGAAGTCTCGAATAAAAAAGGAAACCGCCAATATACCTCGTTGGGAATAGCCGATGTGTTAGACGATTTTGGGGTTAACCCAAAAGCCATGACCAACTCGACCAACCTCGATTCGTATAGCGGTTTCTTTATCCGTAAAGCAAGCGACCTCTCGCTTTTGCAGTCGGAAGTAGAAAGGTACGACATCGACTACATCGTCATGCGTTTTGCCGAAGTGATGTTAAATTATGCTGAAACAGCAAACGAAGTAGGCAAATCAGATATTGCTTTATCTGTATTGAAAGAAATAAGGAAACGGGCAGGAATTGAAGCTGGCGACAATGGCAACTACGGTATAAAAGCTACAACGAAGGACGAAATCAGGGAAGCAATCCTGGCTGAACGAAATATCGAATTTTGTTTTGAAGGTAATTACTTCTGGGATTTGCGCCGATTAAGGATGCTCGACCGCCTGGATGGAAAAACCAAACATGGTGTTGAAGCAATAGCCATCAATAAAGATGGATCGGAAATGGCCATGTCGGAAGCAAAAACCAAAGCTGACAACAATGAACTTACCGAAAAGGACTTTAAATACAGCATATTGCAAATTCCGATTACCGGAGTAAAAGTAACTTCACTTCCCGAAAAATATTACTTTTTCCCCATTCAGCAATCGGTTATCGACTTAAACAAGAATATTGAACAAAACAGCAACTGGGGCGGCACATTTAACCCAACACTTGAATAGAAATACCTTTTAAGGGTAACTATATTTAAATTAAGCAGCAATAACGAAAGACTATACGATTTAAACTGTTTTAACTCGTATAGTGGGGCTACCGGACATCCGGTAGCCTTTTTTATATAGCTATCGGGGAAATTTCAAAATGTCCAATTGAAATTTGAGTACTTTAGCCGATTCCTTATTGCTATAAATTTTCAGGATTTTTGGAAAAACTTCTACATACCGAGAAAGAGCTGATTGAAAAGCTGAAAAATGGAGACTCTTTCGCCTTCGAGATACTTTTTTATAAATACCGAAACAAGGTTAAAGGGTTTGCCCGCAATATGGTTCCTGCTCAAATCGATTCGGAAGAGGTTGTTCAGGAAGTTTTTGTAAAAGTTTGGATGAAACGTGAAATGATTAAGCCCGATAAAGATTTCCAGGCTTATCTCTTTTCGATTGCAAAAAACCTCATACTCGATTATCTGAAGTCGGCAGTAAACCGGAGATTATATTTTGTCGAGGAAAATTTTCAGCAGGATATGCTCATTGAAGAAGGTTCGGAAATCACAATCACACAGGAGGCTGAAGATAAATTGATGGAGCTGATTGATCAGATGCCCGAACGCCGTAGGGAAATTTTTAAACTGAGCCGTTTTAACGGTATGAGCTATAAGCAAATAGCCGAACGACTTCACATTACCGAAAATACAGTTGATAGCCAAATCCGCAACGCGCTTGCCTTTCTTCGGAAAGAATTCAGGAAATTTTTGGCTCTGGCTTTCCTGTATTTCTTCCAGTAAAACTTATTTTTCAAAAAATTCTCATAGCTGCTTCACGGAAATTGTGAGCGATGTCGTATTACTAACAAATCATTTTAAATGACGAAGCAAATCATTGAAATAGCAGATCGGTTTATTGCTGACGAAGCTTGTTCGAGACAAGATTTAGTTGAGTTGAAGATGTGGCTTTCCAATCCGGCGAGCTCGGTAGAAGTTGAAGCTTGGTTGTGGGAACATTGGGCCATGTCTCGAGAAGATGATTCGAATGCAATGATTGAAGTTGTTTTTAGGCAAATTGATGAATACCAGAATATTAGCTCAAAGCCTGCATTCTCGCTTTCTCAAATCATGAAAGTTTATCAGCGGATTGCCGCTTTTTTGCTTATTCCGCTTATTGCCCTTGGCGTCCTTTTCTGGATGACACAAGGCAATGGCTCCCGGCAGATGGTTGAGAACATTGTTCCGCGCGGGCAAAAATCACAAATTATTTTACCCGATGGGACCAGGATTTGGATCAATTCGGACACAAAAGTTAAATATCCCGGAAATTTTGAGAAAAAGCAGCGTGATATTTACCTGGAAGGTGAAGCTTTTTTTGATGTGGCTAAAGAAACCGGTCGTCCGTTTGTTGTACATACATCCGGAATAAATGTGAAAGTTCTTGGTACTAAGTTTAATGTAAAGGCGTATCCGAATGAGAACCAGATTGAAACGTCACTTTTTGAAGGAAAGATCAATTTGACTGCAGATGATTCGAAGAGTTCTGACCGAATTTTGAAAGAAGTGAATCCCGGCGAAGCATTTGTATATTCGAAAGAAAGTCATAAGCTGGCATCGAAGAGTTTTCAGAAGGAAGAGATTGATGGTTGGAAGAATAACCGGTTAATTTTCAAGGACGATACTTTTAATAACCTGGTCAGAAAAGTTGAGCGCTGGTATGATGTGAAAATACTTTATGATGAGAAACTGTTTGATGATCGCCATCTTACAGTTGAACTTTATGAAGGCGAAAGGCTCGAACGTTTACTGGAGATTGTTGGAATGACCTTGTCAGTGAATTACCAATACGATAAAGGAAAAATAATATTAACACCAAAATCAAAGAATATGTAAAAAACAAAGAGCGATAATTGGTCGAAGAATTACCGCTCTTTCAAATGTCAAACATCGTTTAACATGTAACACTTCAAATTTATGAAAAAAAACAGAACAAGTCTGTGTAGGGAGTCATTTATCCCTATACGAAAGTATTTACGCATTATGAAACTAACTTTTATTTTTATTTTCCTGGTATTAATTTCTTATGCCTCAGTTACTTATTCGCAATCGACAAAGCTAACTTTCGAAACCAAAAATGCCAGTATCGAGAGTGTTTTCAAGCAAATTGAAGCCTTATCGGAGTTTAAATTTGCTTACAACAGCACAAAACTCGATGTTGACAAAAAAATATCGCTGAAGGTTGAAAATCAATCTATTGAAACTATTCTTCAAAAGATTTTAGGCTCATCGAATTTCAAATACCAGATTGTTGACCGATATATCATTATCACTGACGAAAATTCTCAAGGATTAAATTCGAACGGGAGTTCTCAATCAAGAAAAATTACCGGAAAAGTAATTGATTCAACGGGAGCTTCGCTTCCGGGAGTATCGGTTGCAATTAAAGGCACTACCACGGGTACAATTACCAATGCTGATGGTGAATACGTATTGCAGAATGTTCCGGCAGATGCTGTTTTGCAGTTTTCGTTTGTTGGTATGAAAACAGAGGAAGTAAAAGTTGGAACTTCGTTGTCGATAAATGTAACGTTGTTAGAGGAAACTGTTGGTATCGAGGAAGTTGTCGCAGTAGGTTATGCTACTCAAAAGAGAAGCACGGTTACAGCATCTATTTCGTCGGTGGCCTCCAAGGAAATGAAAGATATTCCGGTAACAAATACAGCTGTTGCGTTGCAGGGAAAAGTTCCGGGAGTTGTCGTTCAGCAAACTTCGGGAAAGTTGGGCAGCACACCTGCCATGAAGGTTCGTGGGTTTGGTTCAATCAGTGCCGGAAATAACCCACTGATTGTTGTTGATGGCAATATCGTTGGTTCTTCGGTATTTAGTACCTTGTCGGCTAACGAGATTGAGTCGGTTGATGTATTAAAAGATGCTTCGTCAACAGCAATTTATGGTTCACGCGGATCGAATGGTGTTATCCTGATTACAACTAAACGTGGTAAAACTGGGAAAACAACAATTACTCTTGATGCTTACGCTGGTTTTCAGCAAATATCAAAAAAGATGGACATCTTAAATTCTCAGGAATTTGCTGAATTTTTTAAAGATGCCATAAATACAGCTTATCTTGAACGGGTTCCGGGAGCAAAAGCAACTGATAAAAATAGTGCAAGGGGAGCAAATGCTGTTGCCGACCGCTATGTTTATCCGCAGGGAGAACTCTGGAGCTGGCTTGATTTGGATGACGCTGCAAAAGTTGCGCAATTGCCTGACTATGATTATCAGGATGTGATTTTCAGAACTGCTCCTGTAAAGAATTATCAGTTGAGTGCTTCAGGAGGAAATGACAAGGTGAGGTATATGATTACAGGCGGTTACCAGGATCAAGATGGTATAATTAAACGATCTGATCTGAAAAAATATACATTCAGAACTAATGTTGACTTAAATGTGACTTCAAAATTTAGATTGGGTCTTGACTTTAATCCAAGTTATATCTTGAGAAATGATGTTAATTCTGATGGTCACTGGGCAAATAATGGGGTTATAAACTCAGCCTTATCAATAATGCCTTTTATACCAATTTACGAAAACGATGGGATAACTTATACTTCACAGGCGAAATTAGGGACAGTTTATGGTGGAACAGGTATAACAAACCCACTTGCCAATATTACTGAAAACGACGATTATAGCAAGGTAATCGGATTTCTGGGGAATGCTTATGGCGAATATGATATTTTAAAGAACCTTAAATATCGTATTTCTGCGAATGTTTCTGCAAACAGCACCCGGAGAAGTACATATCGTACATCTAAAATGCCTTTAAACCAGTTGCTTCCTCCGAATCAGGCAACCGGAAGCGCTATTTCATTTATGGATCTTTCATGGTTATTCAATCAAACCCTGAGCTATAATAAAACCATTGGCGAACACAATTTCAGCGTATTGCTGGGTATGGAGGCTACCAAGTATCATTACGAATACAGCACTGTTACGGCTATTAATTTTGCCAACGACAATGTTCGTACTTTAAACTATGGAACTGTAAATGCAGGTTCTTCAAACGAAACCGAAAACTCGGTAGCGTCTTATTTTGGAAGGTTAAATTACGATTACAAGGATCGGTATTTATTTAATTTATCGGTTCGTCGTGATGGTTCGTCGCTTTTTGGAAGTAACAACCGCTGGGGGACTTTCCCGGCCGGATCACTTGGATGGCGGGTAAGCAAGGAGTCGTTCATGAGCAATATTCAAAGTATTTCTGAAGCCAAAGTAAGGGTTAGCTACGGTTTAGCCGGAAATAATGCTTTCAGCAACAATTACCCGTATGTTGCCTTACTCTCGACCAATAACTATGTTTTTGGGAATGGCCTTGTAAACGGTTTGGCTGCTTCAACTTTAGGAAACACCGACCTGGGCTGGGAAAAGAGCCGACAGTTCGATGTGGGTATCGACCTTGGAATGTTTAACAGCCGAATCTATTTCATAGCCGATTATTATCGACGGGTTACAACCGATTTGCTACTGTCAGTAAATGTTCCGACCATTACAGGTTTCAGTACCTCAGTTAAAAATATTGGAGAAATGGAAAATAAGGGTTGTGAGTTTGCTTTGACAACCAAAAATCTGACCGGCAAGTTTACCTGGAGTACCAACCTTAATCTCTCGTTCAACCGTAATAAAGTTTTGGCACTGGGACCAACCGGCGACCCAATTTTAAGTTCTTCCGGCGTTGGCGAAACCAATAAAACCATGATTGGCGAGCCTATCGGTAGCTTCTTTGGCTATCGTCAGTTAGGAATTTTCCAAAGCCAGGCCGATTTGAATTCATATCCGCACTGGGCCGATTCAAAACCTGGAGATGTGAAATACGAAGATATTAACGGCGATAAGAAAATTGATGCCAACGACCGCACAATTATCGGAAACAATCAACCCGATTTTATTTATGGTATGACCAATACATTCAGTTACAAAGGATTCGACCTGAATGTAGTATTTACAGGAGTTCAGGGAGGCGAAATCCTAAATCTTAGCCGTCGTTTCTACGAAAATCTTGAAGGAAACTCCAATCAGATTACAACCGTGTTGAATCGCTGGCGTTCGGCTGAAAACCCGGGCGACGGGAAAACGCCTCGCGCAAATGCCCGCACCACTGGAACAAATAATGCTGTTTCAACCCGTTGGGTTGAAGATGGTTCATTCCTCCGCTTGCAAAATGTTACCCTCGGATACCAAATTCCGAAACAGTTGCTGGATAAGTTCAAAATGCAAACTGCCAGGGTTTACTTCTCAGGTCAGAACCTGATTACATGGTCGAAATACCTGGGTTACAACCCCGAAGTTAGTGGTTACGAAAATGCGTTGACCGGAGGTGTTGATTACGGCTCGTATCCATTGTCCAGAACCTTTACAATTGGTATTAACGTAGCTTTTTAACCTAAATTGAAAATCAGATATTTATGAAGACAAAAATATATAGCCTGCTTATTGTTTTTCTTGTCATGTTTGGGGCGTGCAGTAAAGATTTTACTGATTTATCTCCAATTTCGGACATTGCAACCTCCAATTTCTATAAAACTGCCGACGACTTTAAAGTTGCATTAAATGGAGCCTATAGCGGGCTTCAGCTGGGAGGCGCTTATGGTGGTAATCATTATGTTTTGAGCGAAGTTCCTTCTGATGATACAAAAGCTGTTGTCTCAGGCTCGGTTACCGATCAGGATGAATTTGACCGCTTTTACATCCGTACTACCAATCCGTATATTTCTGGTTGCTGGAACGATTGCTACAAGGGCATTTCGCGTTGCAACGCCATTATCGATCGTATTGGTGCTATAACAATGGACGAAACACTCAAAAACAGGTATATTGGCGAAGCTAAGTTTCTGAGGGCAATTCTGTATTTCAAGTTGGTCCAGGTTTTTGGTGATGTTCCGCTGGTTGTAAAAGAAATATTGAATCCAGATCAGGGATATGAATTTGGCCGTAACCCTAAAGCTGAAGTTTATGCACAGATTGAGAAAGACCTGACAGATGCAGAATCTGTTCTTCCACTTTCGTATTCGGTAACAACCGATGTTGGTCGTGCAACAAAGGGAGCTGCACAGGCTTTCTTAGGCCGTATTTACCTTGCACAGAAAAAATATTCGGCTGCTGCTCCTAAGCTTAAATCGGTAATTGATTCAGGTATTTACGGTCTTTTGCCTAATTATGCCGATTGTTTCAAAGCTTCCGGGAAAAACCATAAAGAGTCGGTTTTCGATGTACAGTACAAATCGGGCGGTTTAGGCGAAGGAAACGGCATACCAAACTCGTATGCTCCTGAAAATTCAGGAAATGCTGTTATCAATTTTGGCGGCGGTGGAAATAACCGGCCAACACCTGATTTGGTAAACGAGTATGAAACCGGTGATTTGCGCAAAGATGCATCGCTCAAATCGTCTTACGTGAATGCTTCGGGTGTTAAGATCGAATATTTATATTGTTCAAAATATTGGGACGCTCCGGCAACCAATGGCGATAGTAACAATAACTACCCGCTAATGCGTTATGCCGATGTGCTTTTAATGTATGCTGAATGTTTGAATGAAGCCGGTTACCAGGCAGGCGGCGACGCATTTAAGTACCTGAATATGGTTCGCAGTCGTGCCGGACTTGTTGCAAAAACCGAACCCGATGTGCCAACGCAGGCCGCTTTCCGTTTGGCTATGGAACACGAACGCCGCATTGAATTTGCATTTGAAGGGCTTCGTTGGTTCGATTTGGTAAGAACCGACCGGGCAATACCTGTTTTAAATGCAAAAGCAACATCTATCGGATTGCTAACACCTCCATTAACAGCCAATAATTTGGTTTTTCCAATTCCACAAAGCCAGATTGATATTAATAAAACAAAAATAACCCAAAATACTGGTTATTAATTTGTTATTCAATTATTCGGAAAGGCAGCTTCATCAGGAATGCTGTCTTTCTTTTTTTTGTACTTTCAACCCGAAACTTAACCAACTTAAACCAATGAGGCATTTAATAATCACCCTGATCATCGCTTTTTGTGTGACTGAAATTGGTTCGGCACAAAATGAATATCCCAAAATTTCAGATCAATCCCCAAATGTCAATTTTTGTTCTGCAAAACTGGAAGGTGATTCTCTGGTTATTGAAAACTCTCGAATTAAAAGAGTTTATCGGTGGAACAATGGAGCCCTTGTAACTTCAGCCATTCGAAACAAAGAGAATGGAAAGCTGTGGAAAACAACAGCCTCGAAGCCTGATATGAGTTTCCCGGGGCAGCAGGCCAATACGACTGATGCGAAGTTTTCGGTTGCCTTAATTCCCGAAAGTAATGTTAAGCCCGAACACCTTGAAGCAACGGTGAGTTGTCGTTCGGGGCAACTGGAGATTATGCGGGTTTTTCGGATTTATCCGGATTGTCCGGCCATTGCCTGCGATGTTTATTTGCGCGGACAGGTCGAAATACCTTGGGTGCAACTGGCTACAAGTCAGGAAGATTTGCAAAATCTCGAAAAATTAACCGAAGCTGCAAGTCCTGAAAAAGTACCAGTTCTCGAAAAACTGGAATTGCCAGGCAAGCACTGGCAACTGAAAACAGTAGAATTTTTCGATGTTACCGACCGTAACAATACCTTGGTTCGCGAAACAGATGCTTTATCCTATCGCGAAAATATTTTTAGGGGAAACCTATTGTTTGTAACCGACCTGGCTACAAAAAATGGTATTTTTATTTTGAAGGAATCGCCCACCTCAAATGTACAACTGGCCTATCCTGGAAGCGATTTTGTATGTAATTTCGGAAACCTGCGAATGATCGGGGTCGGAGTGAATCAGACTGATTTGGATCTTCAGGAATGGAAAAAAGCGTATGGGTTTGTGACAGGTGTCTTTGCAGGTGACGAAGAAAGTAATTTGCAGGCGTTAAGAAAATACCAGGAAAATGTGCGAATCCATAAACCCCAACGCGATGAAATGATCATGATGAATACCTGGGGTGATCGCGGACAAGACACCAGGGTGAACGAAGCTTTTTGCCTGGCTGAGCTCGATGCCGGAGCAAAGCTTGGCATAACACATTTTCAGCTCGACGATGGCTGGCAGAGCGGGCGTAGCGCTAATTCGGCCTACGCTGGCGGATCGTTTGATAATATTTGGAGAAACCCTGATTACTGGAAGCCAAATCCGGCGAAGTTTCCCAACGGGTTGGCTCCGATTGTTGAAAAGGGAAAGAAACTTGGCATTGAAATTTGCCTTTGGTTTAACCCAAGCCCTGACGAAGGCAACAGCAACTGGGAAAAAGATGCCGATGCATTGATTGCTTTGAACAAGCAATATGGCATCCGGACATTTAAAATCGATGGTGTGAAAATGCCGGATAAAAAGTCGGAAATAAATTTCAGAAAATTGCTGAATAAAGTAGTGGAAGCTACCAATGGCGAAGTGGTTTTTAACCTTGATGTAACTGCTGGCCGTCGTGGAGGCTACCATTCGTTTAACGAGTATGGCAATATCTTCCTCGAAAATCGATACACCGATTGGCAAAACTACTATCCGTACTGGACATTGAGAAACCTTTGGATGTTGTCGCGCTATGTTCCTGCACAAAATTTACAAATCGAATTCCTGAATAAGTGGCGGAATCAGGCTAAATATGCCGACGATCCGTTTGCACCGGCCAATTATTCATTTGACTATTTGTTTGCTATTACAATGGCTGCTCAACCGCTGGCCTGGTTCGAAGGAACTGGCTTGCCCGCAGATGCGTTTACCGTTTCTGAACTCATTGGTAAATACAAAAAAGTGATGTCCGATTTCCATTCAGGAGTGATTTTGCCAATAGGACAGGAACCATCAGGAACTGGCTGGACCGGATTTCAATCGCAGAAAGAGCAGGCAAATGAAGGCTATTTGTTGGTTTTCAGAGAAATGAATCAGCAAAGAAGTTATGAGTTTTCGTTACCTATGCTTCAGCCCGGGAAATATCGGTTTGAATTGATTTTGGGTGAAGGGAAATCGTTTAATCCTAGTGTAAATCAAGATGGAACACTTCGAATTGCGTTGGATCGGGCAAACAGCTTTGCTTTGTTCAGATATAAACTTATTAATTGATTCTGATTGATTGGCTGACAATAACAGCATGAAGCCGGAGGCAGAGGTTTGTATTTTCGAAGTGCGCGGGTAATATTCAATAAATGAATAAGAATGTTTACTTGTGAAATATTTGGAAGGTTCGTTTTTTTGTTCTTTCATTGCATTGCTTATTTGTTTTAACTAAACCCAAATAGAAATGAAAAAAATGCTTTTCCTTTTGGCTTTATTGCCATTTGTGACGTTTGCCCAGCAACCGGCCAAGCCTCAAAATGATGTAACTGCACCATTGCATTTAATGCAGCCCGACTACGAAACTCCGTATGTTGTTCCAACAGCTGCCGATATTACCAAAGTGCTCGACCGTGTTTACAATTATTTGGAAGCAACCACGCCGATTCAATTGGTTGATGCTTCTGGAGCCGAAATAACCGATCTTTCAAAAGTTACTGCGCTATCCAAATTTAAACCGGCTGATTTCCGCCTGACCAGCTACGAATGGGGTGTTACTTACGCCGGAATGTTGTTGGCTACTGAAACTACCGGCGATAAAAAATACGCGGAATATTCGTTTAGCCGCATGAAGTTTTTGGCTGATATTCGTCCGGCTTTCCAGAGGGTTGAACAACAATCGCCTGATGCCCGCCATCTCATGACTTCAGTGCTGCATCCTCATGCGCTCGACGATTGCGGCGCTATTTGTGCGGCCATGATTAAAGCCGAAAGAGCTGGAATTAAGACAGATTTGAATCCGATTATCAATAATTTCGTCGATTACATCAGCACTAAGCAGCAACGATTGGACGATGGAACTTTAGCCCGTAACCGGCCACTTCCAAATTCTTTGTGGCTCGACGATTTGTTTATGAGTGTTCCGGCTTTGGCGCAAATGGGAAAATACACCGGACAAACCAAGTATTACGACGATGCCGTGAAACAGGTTCTCCAGTTTGCCCAACGTATGTTTAACTACGACAAAGGGCTGTTTATGCACGGCTGGATTCAGGAAATGCCCGAGCATCCGCAGTTTCACTGGGCACGTGCCAACGGATGGGCGGTGATGACGATGGTTGAACTGCTCGAAGTTTTGCCTGCCGACTATCCTGGTCGCGACCAGGTGCTTGATTTGCTGAAACGCCACATTCGCGGGTTGGTTAATTACCAGTCGCAAAAAGGTTTTTGGCACCAACTGATCGACAAAAACGATTCGTACCTCGAAACTTCAGCCACCGCTATTTATGCTTATGCTATGGCCAGAGCGATCAATCGGGGCTATATCGACGATCAGGTTTATGGGCCAACTGTTATTCTGGCCTGGGATGCGGTGGCTTCAAAAGTTACTGAAAAAGGACAGGTTGAAGGTACCTGCGTGGGTACTGGGATGGGCTTCGACCCGGCATTTTATTATTATCGCCCGGTGAATGTTTATGCGGCTCATGGCTACGGTTCGGTGATACTGGCCGGAGCCGAAATCGTCGAAATGCTGAAGAAACATTTCCCGAAACTGAACGACAGCGCCATCCAGTTTTATAAGCAGGATGTGAAAACCAGCGGCCCGATTTTCGAGGCTAAATAGAATAGTGAAAAGCAAAAAATCCTGACAAAACTCGAAATTTGTCAGGATTTTTTGTTTGTGATTACTTGAGCTTATTTTACTTCCAAAATGATTTCATTCAATGCCCGTTTGGGAACATGATGCACCTGGCTTTCGTCGCGCCAGTATTTGATTTCACCGTTTTGCATCTCTTCCAGAACAACGGTTTCTTTGGGTTTACCCAAGGCTACCACGTACAAAATATCGTATTGTTCCGATAAATTCAGCAATTGCCGAAGTTTATTCCGGTTCACCGAATGAATGATGCAACCACCAAAACCTGCCTCAGCAGCGCCAAGCAGAATGCTTTGCATGGCAATTCCATCGTCGCAAAAGTAGTTGCCCGAAATTAGCGTGTCGTTCAGTAAAATGATATAAGCCGATGGTCGTTCGCTTTCCACAGGACCCGGCCATGTGGTGAGGTAACCCGCCCATCCGAGGAGTTCAAAAATCTGCGCGTTGAACGATTCATCAGTGCTGAGGATGTATTTCAGCGATTGTGCATTGCGGGCCGAAGCCGAGTTTCGCGCCAGGTCAACCCATTCGCGAAGTTGTTCAGCAGTAATTTTTTCAGACTGGTAAAACCGGCGGTAGGTGCGGTTTTTAGCTATGAGATCTTTGATCATGACATCCGATTTAATGTTCAGGATAAAATTAAGAAATTCAAATTAGGTGCGAACGAGTTCCATCATCTTTTCAGGAAAGGAAACCGGAGAGAAACCAAATTGACGGTACAACTTATGCGCATCGGAAGTGGCCAGTCCAATTCTTTGCAGATTTTTGATGTCGGGATGATTTACGACATATTCAATCAGTTTTTTGCCAAGTCCATGACCACGGAATTCTTCCAGCACAAAAACATCCATCAGGTATCCAAATATAGCGTAATCGGTTGCAACACGGGCAAATCCGAGTTGCTGGCCTTGCTGATTGTAAATACCAAAGCAAAGCGAGTTTTCGATAGATTTTTTGACGGCATCCGTACTTCGACCTTTGGCCCAGTATGATCGTTCGCTTAAAAAAGAATGGATCATTGGCAAATCCATGCAGCTTTTATCGGTTGAAATTATGAAGTCTTCCATATGTGTAAATTATATTTTGTGTTGAAAATTAGCGAAATATCCGATGTCAGGTGTTTTGGTGATTTTATGATCGATTGACGTTTTTGCGCTTGAGTGCGGCAGCTGGTAATAAGGATGGATGAGTGTTGGCTCAAATCCAAGTTTTTGCGCCAGCATGAACGAACCTGTATTTTCGAGTCGGCACGACCAAATCGGTTCGAAATTGTTTACCAGGCAATAATCGATTAATGCAGAGCAGGTTATTTGTGCAAGTCCTTTTCCTCGAAATTCAGAAGAAGTTTCAATGCCAATTTCCAGTTGTTGACCGTGAACGAATGAGGCAAATGCTGTGGAAACGGGCTTGTTGTTGTATATCAGGCTGAAACCAATTGCATTTTGGGCAAACTCTCTTTTGTTGCGCCAAAAACAAGATGGAACCACTGAGCCGGAGATGCAACTGAAAAGCTCAGTATCAGTCTTTTCCAACTGGAAACCTGCCGGAATTTCTTTTTGACCTGAATATTTATGCGGTTGAAATTTGAAATTGACGCGCGACCATTTGATAATCTGCATTTCAGGAGGTGCAGCAGCAGATGGTTCCACCATCTTCCCGTTCAGAAACAGGTCTAATTTTTCATTCCAGGATGCCGGAAAAACCTGGAGCCATTCAGCTGCTTTGCGGGTGTTGTCTTTGTTCAGGAAATAGCTGGTTAATTGGCTGTTAAATTCTTCATTGTTGGTACTTCCAAATAGCAGCGACATGCCATAAGCGTGTTTAATGTAAAAAGAGCTTGGTTGTTTCTCATGGTCAACAAACACTTCGCCATCCATTTTTTGTTCCAGCACCGTTTGGGCAAATAAATGGTTGATTCCCACTTCTGAAAGAGGCTCTAAAACCTTGTAATAGTTTTCTGTTTTCAGTTGAATCATTGTTTTCTTGTTTTATTAATTGTTTCGGGTTGCGGGATACGTGTTTCGGGTTTCAGTTGCCTCGTAACTCGAAACCTTAAACTCACAACAATACTTACATTTTCAAATCTCCAAATCTTCAAATTCTCTCATCTTCAATCACTTTTGCAATCCTTAGTATTCCTTCCCTGATTTCATCTTCTTTGCGGTGGGCAATCGACAGCCGGAAATGAATTCCGTCATTCGCTTCAGGAAAAAACTGGTTTCCTGGAGTCACATTTACTCCGGCAGCAGTGAGTCGGGACAAAAATTCGGTCTCAGTTTCCTTTGCATTTTTTACTGAGAACCAAAGCAGGTAACCACCATCAGGTTTCGACCACTGCACATGTTCGGGAGATAAAAACTCGCGACAGGCTTGCAGGGTCGTCTGCATACGCTTGCGGTAAACCCGGTGAAGACGCTTTTTATGTAATTCGTAAAATCCCTGCCGACAAAATTGGTTTACTGCTGCCTGTAATAGTGGACTGCCGGATAATTCCGAAACGTATTTCATACTTCCCATTTTTTCGATTAACACGGATGGTGCTACAATCCAGCCCACACGAACACCTGGGAAAAGTACCTTCGAGAAAGTACCAAGGTAAATTACAACCTGGTTTTTATCCATCGATTTTATGGGAAGTACGGCTTTCCCAAAGTATTTCATTTCTTCTTCAAAACCATCTTCAACAAGCGGAATGCAATGCTTTTCGCACAGGTTAAGTAATTTCTCGCGGTGCGCTTGCGGGGTGCTTAAGCCGGTTGGATTTTGAAAAGTGGGCATCGTATAAATAAGTTTTGGCCGACACTTTTTGAGCTCCGATTCCAAAATATCAAGGTTCAGACCTTCAGCGGTCATTGGAATTCCGGTAACTTTCAAACCTAAATAATTAGCTAGGTAAAGCGCTGATTTATAAGTCGGTATTTCAGTAATGATACAATCGCCTGTATTTGTTAGTGCTTTGAAAACCAGTTCGATCCCGTTTTGCATACCGTTGGTCAGCATGATTTCGTTGGTTTGGGTGGAGATGCCGTGTTGACGCATTTGGTTTGCCAGGTATTCGCGCAAGGGATTGTATCCCAATGGGCTTCCGTACTGAAGTAAATCGGCTTTTTCGGTGATTAACACCTGATTGGCACAATGACGAAAATCCTCAACAGGCAACAATTCAGAATCTGGGCTTAATGGAGCAAAGTCAATGATCTTTGATTTGGAATACTGTCGCAATGTATGAATACTGGGCAAATTCCTGGTTGATTCCGATACCCGGTTGGGCCAATCAATCAGAGACTTGTTGGTGTAACCCGAATAATTGGCGGGTAGGTTTCGTTGCCGAACTCGTGAATACGATCCGGCTGTTGCTTCGACCAAACCGGCAGCCCAAAGTTCTTCGTAGGCCCGATAAATGGTGGTTCGGTGAACATCGAGCATTTCGGCCAGTTTGCGCGTTGACGGTAATTTCTCATTTGGTTGGAGTATTCCCGTTTCAATCATTTGTTTCAGTTGCTCAAATACTTGCTGAAACAATGGTTGCTTGCTTGTCTTATCAATGTTAATCAAAATCATACCCAAAAATAGACGTAAAACGGACTGTTTTAAAACAGCCAATTTACATCAAAATTTATCAGGCCGATTTTGATTTTAGATGTTTTGCAATGCTATTTGTCAGGCGATATCTTAGAGCGAAGCCTTGATGAGACTACATTAATATATATTCTGAAGAGTGATGAAATTGGCAATAGTCTTTTCAAATTACAGAAACTAAATGAATATGCTCATTATCAGCACTGTAACTATACCAACCACACCAACTGTTGATTCCATAAGCGTCCACGACTGAAATGTTTGTTTGATGCTTAATCCGAAATATTCTTTAAACATCCAGAAACCGGAATCGTTGAAATGCGACCACATTACACTTCCGGCGCCGGTAGCCAAAACCATGAGTTCGGCGGACGTGCCTGCCTGTTGGGCCAAAGGCAACATGATTGGCGCTGTAGTAAGTGTTGAAACAGTTGCCGATCCGGTTGCCAGTCTGAAAATAGAGGCAATCAGGAAGGCCATCAGCAGCGGGTTCATATGGATATTATCCGAAATGGAACGGATATATTCGATAACGTGACTATCTTTCAAAACCTGAGAAAAAGCACCGCCACCGGCAATAATCAGTATAATCATCGAAATAGCTCCAATCGATTTGGCCGAGCTGTTCATCACCTCGTCCATACTGCGGCCTTTGCGCAACCCGAGCGCAAAAATGGCCACAACTACGGCCATAAACAGGGCAATGTTGGCGTCGCTCATAAATTTGAAAAAACGTAAGTATTCCTGAAATTATAATTGTCGCCTGTTCGCTAAAACCTTTAGTGGTAAAGAGATGATTGTAAAATCCGGTTATGCTTTCGATTCCCATTTTAGTCAATTCGGCTTTGGCTGGCGGAGGACTAAAAATAAGGTCGGTGAGTGCGCCCAGAAGCATCAGGATAATTGGTGTTATGGCACAAAAGAACGCTGATAGCCAAACCAGGAAGCTCGCTTTTTTCAAATTTTCGCTCCTGAAAAAGATCGGCTGGCGGGTTGACTGCAATATTTTTTAGTGAAACGCGACAACCCACACTCCGCCAATCAGGCAGGCCGGAATCATCGGTATCAGTCCGTACATCAATACTTTATTCACATCGGCTTCGTAGATAAACGACACATAGGTAGGGGCCGGGGTGAGGCGGCAGAAAGCAATGAGCCACCGAAAGCGCCGAGCATAGCGGAAGTGCCAGCCATATTGTTGGCAGCTTGGTGGCTGAGGCAAAGGTGAAAATAAGCGGAATGAGCACCAGGAAACTGGCATTGTACATCATGGGTAAACCAACCAGGAACCCGGTAATCAGCAAGGCGTACTGCACATTTTTAAACCCATGAAATCGATCATGCGGAAGGTAATGGTATGCGCTGCGCCACTTTCCTCCAGGATTTTGCCCAACATGGCGCCAAAAGCCAGGATCAGCACGATTTTGCCCATCGTATCGCCAACGCCTTTCAGCACCGAATCAAGAATATCGAGCGGGTTCATGCTGCTAAGCAAGCCTACCGCAAACGAGGGTAATGAGCAACGAAAGAAACGCATTGATTTTAAATTTGCTGATGAGAATCAGCAGAATGACAATTCCGATTCCGACAACGACGAGAGGCATAGCAGTTTAGTTAAATTGTTTGGTTTAAAGATAGATTTTTTATTGGTGTCAGGCTAAAAATTTCAGATTCTTCGCTTCGCTAGAATTACAGAATATTAATGAGGGATTCCTCACTTTGTTCAGGATGACAGTCAGTCTTGTTTTTGGGGAAGTAGAGTACAACCCTGTCATCAGGAGCGTAACAATGTGGAGCGAAGAATCTATATTGAAACGATATAGTTTGCCGGAGAACATTTTTTAGAG
>CAXXOG010000009.1:0-44253 GCA_963666435.2 Prolixibacteraceae bacterium
AGCGAAAATTTTGATAAGTGAGCTAATTAGTGAGCAGATGTGCGAGTCAGGGTTTCACTCGAAGTGAAGCCCTGACTATACGTTGAGCGGCTAACTCTTTGTTGCCCTTGATAAACAGTTTCACTCGAAAGTGAAACCCGGACTATACGCCTGTCCTGTTTCTGCGGGCATCGGTTCAAATGATCGTTTCATCCGTAGATTTCAGGAGAAACAAAGCTGGAGTTTTTTATTTTTATAGCTATTATTCATTATTTTAATAGGTATAAAAATTTATTTTAATGAGTATTATAAATAACTTTGATAGCTATTAAATTAAAATTTTAAAAGCAGAAATTATCATAAATCCGAACATCATTAATTATTAACCTAACATCCACCGGTTATGACACTAAAATATAAAATCGTGCAGCAAGCCGAGCCCGGCGTAAAGGGTGGCGGCAACTACCGCTACCACCTGCGGGCTACCGGGCGAAAGCTCATCACCATCGATGAACTATCGCAGAAACTGGCCAAAGAATCGTCGTTAAACGAGGTTAGTGTGAAGTCTGTGCTTTGGGGCCTCTCATCCATAATTCCCGATTTACTGCTGAACAACTGTAGCGTTGAGATTGGCGACCTGGGTATCTTCTCGGTGAGCCTGAAGAGCGAACCTGTTACAAGCAAAGAAGAAGCTAACTGGCGAAAAATACACGACCTGAAGGTAAATTTCAGAGTGGGGAAAAAAATTCAGGAACAAGTTAAAAGAGCTAGGTTTGAACGAGCCGATGATTAAAAATCAATTGAATCAGGCATCAAAACCACTGCGGCTAGTCAAGGTTTCACTCGAAGTGAAGCCCTGATTAAAACAAATGTGAACTGAAATACGCCGGGGAAACGCCCTACAGTTCGGTAAGGCAAAGGGCTTTGGTTCGATTTTGGAAAAGGCTTCCGGTCATACGTTCCTGCTTTTGAATTGCCCTTGTGTACAACCGAAGTAAAATTGAAATCGAATCATTCAGCGACCATGTTTTAGTGAGCAGGTGACTCGAAGTCACCTGCTCACTCCCTGACTTGAAACGCTGACTATACATTGGCAAGTCCCAGTTCCTTCGCCAATTCCCGGTTGACGAGCTTGCCCTTTCGTCCGCCAAAATAGTCGCGATACGACGAGAATTCCCAATCTTCGGGTTCAGCAACCAGTTTGGCGCCAACCGGGTTCAGGTGGATGTAATCGAAGCACACGTTCAGGTAATTGGTTTCGGGCAAATCGAGATTTCCCATCGTGCCAAAATGCGAATTGAAATACGCCGGGGAAACGCCCTACAGTTCGGTAAGGCAAAGGGCTTTGGTTCGATTTTGGAAAAGGCTTCCGGTCATACGTTCCTGCTTTTGAATTGCCCTTGTGTACAACCGAAGTAAAATTGAAATCGAATCATTCAGCGACCATGTTTTAGTGAGCAGGTGACTTCGAGTCACCTGCTCACTAACTCCATCATAACTAAAGTTCATCGGATGAGTATTGCTCTCCTCCTGATTATTGATCCGATGAACTCTAGTCATCGGATCAAAATCATCCCTAATTGGCACCTTGATCTGCTTCACTACTATCATTAAATGAAAATGATTTGGCATCAGGCACCAGGCCAAAATATCGGTGTGCGGTAGAATGTATTTCCGCAGTTTATCGAGAAAAAACAGGTAGTTCTCTTGGTTAAAGAAAACAGTTTGCGAGTTGTTTCCCCGATTATACACGTGGTAAATGTGGCCTTCAGCAAAATCCATAGCAATTTTTGCATTAAGTTAAGCTTTTTCGCTGAAATTTATCCTTGCATATTCGTTCATTGTTCATAACCTTGCAACCCAAATCATGGAAAAAAAAACTAAGTTTCAAAAATCTTGCAGAAAATAATCAGGAAATTGCAACCCGCCCGATATTCCCTTGTCCTTATCCCTGTATATACGAAAAACCAAATATCATGAAAAATATACTTCTTCTGATCATCGTAACATTTGCCTTTACCGCAAACTCACTTGCCCAGAAATACGGGAATTTCACAAAGGTTCCTTTCGCATTAAGCCTTTTCCCTCCCATCAGTACCAACGGTGCAAACGCAGGTAACTGTGTCAATCAATCTTCCCTGAACCTCATTTCGGGATACTCGGCCGGATTGGCTGGCGTAGAATTTGGCGGCTTAACCAACACCGAACGCGATTTTATGCACGGAGCGCAAATTGCCGGGGTTGCTAACTTTGTGAGAGGAGAAGCTACCGGATTTCAATTCTCTGGTTTTGCAAATGTCAACCGAGGCTCATCGAGCGGATTCCAGTTTGCCGGTTTTGCCAATATGAATTATGATCAGGCAGACGGGGTGCTGGCATCTGGTTTTATGAATTATATCAACGGGAAATCACTTGCACTGCAATTTGCCGGAGTAGCCAACTACTGCCGCGACATTGAAGGAACCCAGGCCGCCGGTTTTGTCAACATTGCCAAAGGTGACGGAAAAGCTACCCAACTGGGAGGTTTTGCCAACATAACCCGTGGAAATGTAAATGGTTTGCAAATAGCTGGATTCTTGAATTTCTCGAAGGAAAAGATGCAGTATGTTCAGGCAGCAGGCGCCATCAACATTGCACAGAATGATGTTGATGGGGTGCAAGTTGCCGGTTTAGTTAATACAACGAAAGGCAATCTCGATGGAGTTCAGATTTCGGGCTTGGTGAACACGGCAAGAAAAGTGAACGGACTGCAAGTGGGAATCATCAATGTGGCTGATACCATTGAGTCGGGAATCCCGATTGGTTTGGTGAGCATCGTTAAAAAAGGAGGATTCCAGGAAATAGAAATATCCGTTGGCGAAGCTTTGAACGCCCAGGCGGCTTTCAAGATAGGAATCGACCGTTTCTATACCATCTGGGCACTCGGTGCAAAAGTATTTGGCCCGGATTATGCCTGGGGACTGGGCTTCGGGATTGGAACACACCTTAAGAAAACCGAACTTTCCAGTACTCAGCTTGAACTGATAAGCTACCAAATCAACGAAAATAACTTCCGGACAGACCCGGAGAATAATTTTTCGCAGGCCAAAGTAGTGTTTGGCAGAAAGCTAAGCCATTCGCTGGAAGTTTTTGGCGGGCCAACTGTCAACCTCCTGATTTCGGATAATCGCGATAAACACGGAAATTCATTTGAAAGTCACCTGGCCCCTTACGAGCTGGCCATTCATCGGGGAAGCCATTCAACATTGCGCGGATGGATCGGGTTTTCAGCCGGAATCCGGATAAACTGACCAAAATAAACGTTGCAAACTCTTCGCTGCTCACCCGATAACTGGAGTTCATTGGATGAGTCACGCTCTTCTCCTGGTTACTAAAGGGTAAGCTCCTTAATATTCTCCTTCGCGGCAGTTTAGTGAGGGTTTCATTTAAAGTGAAACCCTCACTAGCTCCATAGGGAGTTACTTTCTTTACTGAATTTCATTTCGGGCGGCAATTTATCCTTTGCATATTCGTTTATTGTTCATAACATTGCAAATCAGATAAAACCGATCACTATGTTCGACTGTATTATTTTCGACGTCGATGGCACGCTAATCGACACCGAATTCATGGTAAAAAAAGCTCTTCAAAAACTACTTCAGGAAGAAATAAATCGGGAACCATCGTGGACAGAACTCGATTTCATACTGGGAATTCCGGGCGAAGTAACCCTCCGGAAATTTGGGATTTCAGATACCTATCTGGCCAGCCGGAAATGGAATGCCAACATGATTGAGTACAAACAAAGCGTGAAAGTTTATGCCCATATTGAGGAAACGCTGAAACTTCTGAAAGCTTCGAAAGCTGGCACGGGACTGGTCACATCGAAAAACCAGATTGAGCTAAACGACGACTTTGTTCCCTTTGGGTTGATGCCTTATTTCGATCATTATGTGAGCGCCAGCGACACCGCCCGGCACAAACCATATCCCGACCCGCTGCTCAAATTCATCGAAATATCGGGATACCCCGCGCAACAGGTCATTTACATTGGCGATACCATTTACGACCAGCAGGCCGCGCAAGCCGCTGGCATCGCTTTCGGGCTGGCACTTTGGGGAACCAAAACTCCCGATACAATTCAGGCTGATTTTAAGCTTAAATCTCCGTTGGATGTGCTTTCGCTGATAAACTAATTGCACAATAAAATCAGGAATTTTCAGGTATTGATTATATTTGAAAAAAACTTTACACAGCCGACCGTCCTATGATTCCTGAACCAGGAAATACCGATCTGAATTTCGTCGATTTTGTGATTTTGCTTGGCGTTGTTCAGGGCATCATGCTTTGTATTACCAGTCTTTTCAGAAAGGGCCGGAAAGAGAAATTCAAGGCAGCACTTTTCTTTTTGCTCACCTGTATCATTCTCGAAATCTTCCTAAATCGCACGGGATACATGTATTTTGTGATCCAGTTGGTCGATTTCTCCGAGCCGTTTCAGTTTGCCATTCCGCCATTGATTTACCTGCTCATTTTAAGCATAGACCCACAGGTTGAACTGAAAAACTGGGGCTGGCATTTTATCCCGTTTGTGGCTTACACGCTGTTTTTCATGCCTTTTTACCTGGCACCTACCGAGTATAAGGCTGAGAGTTATTACTACGTGCATCACCTGGTGGAATGGAAAACCACCGGGCATTACGAAATGCTTCATGTGCTTGGAAGTATCAGGCGTTTCCAGATGTTTTTCTGGTATTTCCAGATGGTGATTTACCTGGTTCTGTCGTTTCAAAAGCTGGGGTATTTTTACCGGAACCTGAAGGGCAGTCTATCGAAATTAGAAATTAAGGGGTGGTTCGTGTTTAATGTCATTATTTCGGTTTTAATTGTGATGACTTTGGTGGTGAAGACCACTTATGTGCGCGACTTTGGCGACCACATTATTGCCAGTTTTCTCACCGGCATTATTTATTGCAGTTCGCTCGCCGAATTGCTTCGCCCATCGGTGATGCACCAGCCCATTGCCGAACCGGAAGAAACTACCGAAGAATCAGCAAAAAACACGGTTTCAGGCATTAAAGAGGAGAAAAAGAACGAGATTCAGCTAAAGCTCCAGGCTTTGATGGACGATAAAAAACTGTTTGCCGACAGCCTGATTTCGGTAGGAAAACTGGCCAAACTGGTGGGCGAACCGGCCTATGTGGTTTCGCAGGTAATCAACGAAAAAATGGAGGCTTCGTTTTACGACTGGATTGCCCGGTACCGCGTTGAAGAAGCCAAACGACTGATGACTGACCCGAAAACCAGCCAATATACTGTGGAGCAAATTGCCGAAGAAGTGGGCTACAACTCCAAATCGGCCTTCAACAAAGCGTTTAAAAAGTTCGCCGGACAAACACCTTCTGAATTCAGAACAAACAACATTTCAGCAAATTAACGAGTACTTATTTGCAAATGCGCACACCATTTTTGCCAGCGCGAACACGCCGTTGGCTTACGCATTCGTTGCATTTGAGTTGCTGAGCTCAACTTTGCCCGAAACATTTAAACACTCAAAGCCATGCAACGAATTTATTACATCGACTGGTTACGCATCCTCGCGATTCTAACCGTTTTCTTTTTCCACACTTCGCACTTTTTTGATCCCATGTACTGGCACGTGAAAAATCCGCAACAATCCGAATCGGTGCTGATGTTTCTCGGTTTCGTAAACCTTTGGATCATGCCGCTTTTCTTCTTCCTTTCTGGCGCATCGGGTGTGTTCGGCGCACGCAAGCCATTTTTATCATTCCTGAAAAGCAAAACGCTGCGTTTGCTGGTGCCTTACGTGATGGGCATTTTATTACTGATTCCGCCGCAGAAATATGTTGAAGTTCTGGGAAATAACAAATTTTCAGGAGGATATTTCGATTTTCTACAGACTTACTTTTCAGGAGGAATGTTTAATTACCACATCGGTTTTACGCCGGGATGGATTGGAATGATCGGCTATCACCTGTGGTTCCTGGGGCATCTTTTCCTGATCTCCATCCTGTTTTACCACCTGATGAAATACCTTGATACCAAAGGCGAACGAATAATGAGCGCAATTAACCGAATGACCTCGTTTACAGGCGGACCGATTTTGCTGTTCGTACCGGTTGCAATTGCCGGAATTCTGCTAAAAAAACACTTTCCGGATTACACCAGCTGGGCCGATTTTGCCAAATATGCACTGTTCTTTTTCCTCGGCTTTTTGTGTACCAACAACGAGGGCTTAAAACAATCGTTCCAGAAATCGAGATTCGTAGCCCTTGGTATTGGACTGGTACTGACCGTGATGTATTTTGCTTCGTTTGCCGTTAAAGAAAGCACTTTCGGACAACTCTTCCAGAATAATCAGGTGTACGGATTTTATGCCTTTCAGGAAGTAGCTGGTGCTTTGGTAACCTGGTGCTGGCTGATTTTTATTGTGGCAACCGGCATGAAATGCCTGAACCGTGACTCGAAATACCGTCAACCTTTAAATGAAGCAGTTTTACCGTTCTACATTCTGCACCAAACCGTTTTGCTGCTTATTGGCTACGTGGTTGTACAGTGGAACTGGAGCAATTGGGGCAAATTCGGATTTATTGCCGTCAGCGCGCTATTCACCATTTCAGTTGTTTATATGCTTGTGATTAAGCCGTTCAATTTTTCCCGATTCCTTTTCGGGATGAGTAAAAAATAAGCTTTTCAGGAAACAGAAACAAACGCAGGAAGTGCCTGGATATTTCCTGCTTTGTTTTTACAGCTTGAATTCATCGCATTTAACGAGATTTATTTTTCCCTCGGTCGGAATTAAGTCGGCCCAAATCCAGTTATAGTAATCGATAACTTTTGACGCCTCCAGAAAAGGCCGGTCAGCCGTAGTATGTGCATCAGAAATGATGGTAAGGTTGTAATCATGCGTCAATGCCGATTTCACGGTGGCATCGACACAAAAATCGGTGGCGCATCCGGTAATTATGAGCTCGTTGATTCGGTTCATTTGCAGAAACGAATGCAGACGGGTTTGGTAAAAAGCATCGTTGGCTTCCTTCGAAATAACCTGATCGCCAGGCTTTCTGATCAGCTCATCCAGAATTTCCCATTCCTTGCTTCCGGGAGCACAGTAATTTTGCTTGCGTCCGTTGTGTTGAATAAAAATGACCGACAACCCGTTTGCCCTGAAAAGCTCCGAAAGCCGGTTGATGCGTACAATCACATTTTCAGCATCAAAACGCGGAGTTTTGGGCGTGAACGATACTTTTTGCATGTCGATAATCAACAGGGCTTTCATGATTATGCTGAATTTTTGTTAGTATTCGGAATTACGGAACTATGACTAATTTCTGTTGAAAAATAAATCCGAATTGTATTACTTTAACCGAATCAAACCTACTAATTTTAAACGGCAATGACACCTTCTGAAATAGCAAAAACACTGATTGAAAACCTAAAACTCGAAAAATACAAGCCGTGCGGCGTTTACTTCAGCGATAAGAAACCGGGAAACGCGCTGGAGATTAAGAAAAAAGGAAACGGATGCGTGGTTCCGCTTATACTAAAAGCATCAACCGGAATTCCTTTCGTGGTCTCTGAAGAATCGACCGGCTGGCCTTGCTCGGCTTTCTACCTGGGTTTTCAGGATACTATTTTTGAGGGAATTGAATATTTTCTTTCGAACAAAGACGATTTTTTCCGTCCGTGCGAAAAATTCATTCAAAGTCCGGCGCTTGCAAAATCGTTTGTAAACAATGTAAATCCGGTAAAACCCGATAAAAAATACTTGGTAATTAAGCCGCTGGAAGACTTTTCAGAAGATGAAAATCCGGAATCGGTGATCTTCTTTGTGAATGCCGACCAGTTGAGCGCCCTGTGTTTCCTGATGCACTATGATGCTCCTGAGCGGTTCGACCGTATTATTGCTCCGTTTGCTTCGTCGTGCATGGCCACGATCACTTATCCGCTAAAAATGGCAAGGAACAACGAAGAACGCGCCATTATTGGCAACTTCGATATAGCCGCCCGCACCCGAATGCCTGCCGATTTGCTGTCGTTTGCATTGCCTTATCCATTCCTGGAAAAGATGGCTGCTTATATTCCAGAAAGCTTCTTCACGACGCACAGTTGGGCGACAATCAAGGAAAGAATTTAAAGCAACTTCATTTTTCAGAACCCGAATCGCGCTCAACCAATGCGATTCGGGTTTTGAAGCTTTTATACCACTCAGCCCTTCCTTTTTCACGCGCTAAGGAATGATCAACATTTTCCTTCCATTTGCGGATGGAATCCAAATCGCGCCAATACGAAACACTTATTCCAATTTCGTTCCGGGCCGATTCGACACCCAGAAAACCATCCTGATGTTGAGCCAATTCAACCATACGGTCGGCCATTTCGGCATAACCATTGTCCCCTTCAGTTCTGACCGAAGTGAAAATCACCGCATAATACGGTGGTTGTGGAGTTTGTGCAATCATAAATCAATTGTTTTTCTGGTTTCGCAATTTATAGTAACGGCCAAACGATTCGCAATTGCTCATTAAATCGTTGTAATACGCTGGGTACGTTTTCTTCAGGTCGTTGTAATATACATTTTCAACCTTAGGCGGATTGGAGTCATACGGATCCATTTGAGACCGAAGGCGGTGATTTTCGCACCGGCCAGCCATACGCAGGCACAAAGCGGCAAAGGGTTTATTTGCACTCAGTTCTTTTGCCTTCAGGTAATACTGGCGAGCCAGGGTGCAATTGTAATAGTCATCGTTGTCTTCAAAATCGGAGCTTTGCCGGTTCACCGTCCAGTAATACCGTTTCATCATCCACGAATTGCCGTACTGGCTCATATTCAGGTAACAATTGGCCACCTGGAAATAGTAATAGGCACGATTTGGAGTCTGCACATTTTCAGCCTTAGACAGATAGTCGAGCAGCGTTTTGACAATGCCAGGCTTGGTGTAACTGATTGTGTCTCCAGTTGTTTTCTGATGCTCGCTGTACATGGTGGCATAAAACGGGTTGGCATCGAGATAAGTGCTGTAGGGGTAATATTTCGAAGTCCACAACGTATCGGCAACCTGCTCAAAACTTTTCAATGCCTGGGTCAAATCATTCTTGCGCATATACTTGGTTCCCAGCAAATCGTACAAACGGTCTCTGTCTTTGCGCAACACATCGAATTCCCATGCCGAGAACTTATCCGATTTCCCTGAATTCTCCAGATCAGCAATCAACCGCTTAACCTGATCGGCAGAATACTGGGCATCGAGGTAAAAGAAATAATCGTCGTAATATTCAACAAATAAGGTTTGCTTTTGGGGCTTTGTTTTCCAGTAAATGCCATTTCGCCAATAAGCCTGATCGCTATAATCGACCTTCCTCAATCTGAATTTCGACAATAGCGCAGCCGCATCGGTTGTATTTCCTTTATATTCCAGCTCGCGGGCCACCGCAAAAATCAGCTTGAAATTTCCGAGAGCAAACTCGCTCATCAATACTGGCTTTACTTCTTCAGGAATAACAGGGTTCTCTTTTTGCAACGAGGTTAGGCAAACCGCTTTAAGCACATCAAGTTGTCGCCTGAATTTCAAATCGATTCCAGCCTGTTTTTGCAACACCTTTATCTCTTTGAGCGACGAAGCATAATTACCGGTCATATAGCTCAAATAAGCTTTGGCCAATCGCCACAAATTTGGGTTTTCAATTTTCCTGAAATCGGCAACCCCCACAAAACGCAGCAAATCGCTGGCATACTTGCGGTCCTCTTCAATCCGACTGGCCGGGTAATCCTTTTGTTCGTATTCCCAGGGTTCGAGCGACGGGCTGAAATTGGTGTAATACGGCGTGTAAATCCAATCTTCAAGTTTGTTGATTTCCCGTAATAACAAAAAGCTTAATCCTGAATCGTTGGGTTTCAAGGCATACAGCTTTTTCAGGATTTCCAGTGTTTTTCCGGTTTTTCTGAATCCATCCAACAACCATACGGCATACTTCTCTTCCGTTGTTCGTGCAAACTGCAAAGTTTTTTCAACCGGAATGCGCTTGTTGTAGTGGTAAAAAATTGCCCTACGCTTATCCGGAGCAAAAGCAAAAACCTGCGCGGCATTAAAATTAAATTTTACACTATCGGACTCGGTGAATGTTCTAAAATAAAGACTCCAGTAGTCGATAATATTTTTGGAGCTGTGTTTCTCAGAATACGCTGAATAAACCGACTGCATCGTTTCTTTATCGTTGTTGTAAAAAGCCAGTCTAACAGCCAAAAAAGCGTATCGCTGCTGTATATCTTCATCTTTTGTCAACCTTGCATGATTTACAGCTTCATCGATCAGCTTTTTTCGCTGCGGAACATTGGCGTATTCCTCTCGCTCCCACGGATCCTGGATGAGAGAATTAAACGGGTTACACTTTTTAGCGAAGTTCAGGTAAGATAAAGCTTCTGTATTACGATGCTTATGCAGATAGCGCACAAATGCGTTGGGCGATTCGGGATCATTAATTTCGTCACCCAGCTCGTAAACCGCCTGATGAACGGACTGCTCATCCACCTGATTCTCGCAGCGTTTCCGCCAAAGAGCTATATTTTGACTAACGCCCCGATCCATTGGACTCCTCAACAATGCAGCTTCCTGCTCGTAATTCGACGAATAATAAAATCCTGACGAATAATAAAACTCGGAGAAATCTGAATAATTAAATGTTCCCGGATTCAGCAGCGTAAACCGAATGTCGTCGCCCATCGGATAATAAGGGCCACAGGCCAAACTGCGGAACGAAAAGCTACTGATTAAAATCAGTAAAAAAACGAGTGAGCGTTTCATGGTCAAACTGGTCTAAATTATTGTTGTCGAGGTGAAAAAGGATAACGGTTTGTTCATCGGTTGCGGGAACATATTTCCTGAGCAAGCCAATGGTTTCGTCCAATGTTTGCGAGGTAATCTCTTCGTACTTAACCTTATCGCCTTTCCGAAGAAATAAATTATCACATTCGCGATCACCAGTCACTTCAAACCACAAAGGTTTTACTGGTTTCAGGATGGAGTCGAGTTCGTGCGGTTTCGGGGTTATCAAACCAGCGAACCGCTTATTCTGATACACCTGCATCCACGAGAAAACCGGTAATGCGATGTCGAGGTGAAGCGGATATTTTGAAGTTCCGGCCAGGTATTTTTTGAGTTCTTCCGGCGAAAGAATGGAATTGGCATCTTCGCTGGCCAGCGGACTAATCAGGTTATAACACATCAGCACAGCTTTATCGACGGGCGGAATACCCATCTGCTCGCGATATTTATAGGGGTAAAGCCTCAACGTACACGAAATGGACTTTTTCGAAACCGTCTTGATTTTCCGAAGCAAATAGAAATAATTGTCTTTGGTTTTTGCGGTCCAGTCGCAATCGAGCTGAATTTCCTTGAAATCACCCAGACGGTCGCCATTCATCTGGTTAGCGTAGTACTTATTGATCAGAAAAAAAGTATTTGCAGCCAGCGAATCGAGCCCCGAAGCCGATAACTTCGCCAATACTTCATTCCTGATATAAACCGTTGGAACGATTTGAGGCTGCTGCCTGATGCTGTCGTCATTCTGCTGAAAACTCCAGATGTTCAATCTCGTTTTTGCACCCGGAATGGCCCCAAAAGTCGCATCATGTTCCACTTCAAAAAACTTCACGTAGAGCTTCTGAATTTGCTGCTGACGAATACAATCGAGTTCTTTTTCACTCAAACTGTACGCATTGCTTTTCCAGAAATAAAAAGCCCGGCCAACCTTGGGTTTATCGCTTTTGCACGCCAGCGCTACATGAAAAAGCAGAAAAACAATCAATGAATAAAAAATACGTCTCTCCATGCCCTCATCAATTTTTTATGCTGCAAAGGTCACCAATAATCTTTAACAAGATGTTAAGCGATGTACTTTTTAACACTAAATTCTTCCTTCAACCAACGCTAAAATGTCAGTTTCTTTTGCTTTTGTTTTCTCCAGTATTTCAGCGGCTTCAGCCAATATTTCTCCTGAAAACTCTTTATCGCTCAATCCACTGGCATTGATGCGCACATTCAGGTACGCGCCATAAACGGCAGTGCGCACACACAAAGCGCCAACTCCTGCGTCGGACAACGAATTCGGGTTACCAATGGTAGCCATAGCCTGAATAACTTCCATCGCCTGATAGGCAATTTTCATTACCTCGAAAGGCACTTCGATGGCATGTTTAGTTGCCGCCTGAATAGCTGCCGAGCGAAGTTTTTTCTCCTGATCGGTATTTTTAGGCAAGCCGAAAGCATCCATAATCGCGTTGAAAGCGGCCGTGTCTTCATCTACTAATTTTAGCAATTTATCGTGAATGGCCTTTCCTTTTTCGGCCCAATCGGAAAACTCGTCCCAACGTTCGTCCCAGCCGCGCTTGTGTGCCGAAAGGTTGGCCACCATTGTTCCCAAAGCCGCACCCAACGCGCCCACATAGGCCGAAACCGAACCTCCGCCCGGAGCCGCAGATTCAGAAAGCGTTTCGTTTGAAAAACCAGCAACAGTCAAATCAACCAGCTTGTCGTTCCGGTCGTCGATCAGGTATTCTATGATTCGCTTTTTCGGATCAAAAGGCGCCAGTTCGTCAAGTCCAAGCGATTTGATGGCAATTTTGATGATTTCCTCATCGGGAATACCTACCGAACGCTGCTGCTTCCGGAGAAAATACTTTCCGGCATCGAGCATGGCCTGTAACGGAACCAAACCAATCAGTTCGGAGCCGGTCACACGCATTCCGCGCTCGCGTGCACGTTCCGAAACTTCGTCGAATGCCTGATGCATTGAAGTCACGGTTATGTCGGTCAAATTCATCGAAATCTGAGCGATGCCATATTCTTTGATGAACCATCCAATAGCGCGCACTTTTTTTAGTGTTCCGGGAATGCGCACCGATTCACCGTTTTCGTCGGTCACAATCTTTCCGGTCAGCGGATCGCCCTCGCGAACCACACGACCAGCTTCGCGCACATCAAACGCAATAGCATTGGCACGTCGCACCGAGGTTGTATTCAAATTCACATTGTAAGCAATCAGGAAATTACGGGCGCCAACGGCAGTGGCTCCTGCTCGTTCGTTCAATGTATCAGGACCAAAATCAGGTTTCCATTCGGGTTGCTGTAATTTTTCTTTCAGTCCTTCGTATTCACCTGCACGGCAATTGGCCAGACTGCGCCGTTCTTCGCTCGAGGCAGCAAATTCGTAGCAATATACCGAAATGCCCAGCTCCTTGCCCATTCGTTTGGCCAAGCGGCGGGCATAAATCACGGTTTCTTCCATCGAAATATTGGCAATAGGCACCAACGGACAAACATCGGTAGCTCCAAAACGCGGGTGCTCGCCTTTGTGCTTGCTCATGTCGATCAGCTGGGCAGCCATTTTTGCGCCCTGAAAAGCGGCTTCAATCACCTGTTCGGGCTCGCCCACAAAAGTCACTACCGTGCGGTTAGTTGCCTTTCCCGGATCAACGTTCAGCAATTTAATGCCATCCACACTTTCAATGGCATGGGTTATCTGTTTGATTATTTTTTCATCTCTCCCTTCCGAAAAATTCGGAACACATTCGATTAGTTGTTTCATATTTAAGACGTTAGATGTCAGATTTTAGATAAAAGACTGGTTCAAAGTTTCAAATTCCAAGTTCCAGGTGGTTCAACTTGAAACTTGGAACCTGGAACCTGGAACTTTATTGTACTTCTCCGTTTAGAATCACCGTTTCAATCAGGTTGGAGCCGAACGAATACGGAACGACAGCATACGACGAAATCTCTTTCGTGATAAACAAATTGGCCACTTTCCCTTTGGCAATACTGCCGTAATTCCGGCTGATTCCCATGGCATAAGCCGAGTTAATGGTAGTAGCATGAATGGTTTCTTCGGGTGTCATTCCATATTTCAGGCAACCCAGCGACTGCACAAAATTCATGTTTCCTGATGGCGACGAACCCGGATTAAAATCGGAAGCCATTGCCACTGGCAGTCCTGCTTCAATCATTTTCCGCACAGGTGCCAGTTGCATATTCAGGAAAAAAGCAGCGCCAGGCAATACGGTTGGCATGGTTTCGCTGCCCATTAAAGCCGCGATTTCTTCGTCGCCCAAAAACTCCAAATGGTCAGCTGACAGCGCATTGTATTTCACTCCAACCTGTACACCGCCCGAATTAGCCAGTTCGTTTGCATGTACTTTGCCTTTCATCCCATATTCCAGGCCAGCTTCGAGTATTCGGGCAGTTTCTTCCATCGTAAAAAAGCCCCGGTCACAAAAAACATCCACAAAATCAGCTAATTCTTCCGAGGCAATTAACGGAATCATTTCTTTAACCAACAAATTCACGTATTCCTTTCGCTTTGCTTTAAAATCCAGCGGAAAAGCATGAGCCAGAAAAGTAGATTTGATCAGGAGTGGTGAATTTTGTTTCAGGCGGCGAATCACCCGCAGCATTTTCAATTCGGAATCTGTTGTCAGACCATAACCACTTTTTATTTCAACGGCACCAGTTCCAAGGGAGGTAATTTCCTCAAGCCGAATCATCGCCTGTTCGTACAAATCGTCTTCAGGCATTTCATGCAGCCGTTTGACCGAGTTCAAAATTCCACCACCACGTTCGGCAATTTCTTCATAAGTCAGCCCTTTTATCCGGTCAACAAACTCAGCCTCGCGGGTAGCAGCAAAAACCAGATGGGTGTGCGAGTCACAATAGCTCGGAAAGACCATCTTACCGGTGCAGTCAATTTCCATCACCAGGTCGTCCGATTCAAATTCCGACTCGTGCAAGTTTTCCATCGGGCCAAAATCCTCAATCAACTCATCCTGAATGATCAAATAAGCATTGGCAATGGTTTGCAGTTGAGCCATCGATTTTCCGGCCACCCATAACCGCTGCATGGGATCGACCTGAACCAGCTCTTTGATATTTTCGAGAATGAGTTTCATCTGGATATAATTTGTTTTTTAATTGTCAGATGGAATTCGCATGATTTGGAAATATTCATTCCGATTGGTGATTCCAGAAATCATGCTCATTTCATAAGCAATAACTGACGGATTGAGAAACTGAATTACTGTTTCAAAATAGGCAAAGTCAAATCGAGATTTCTATGCTAACAATCATATTTAGTTCCAAAACAAAAAGATTTCAGCCCAAATTTTTAACCAAATTACACAGAATATTGAACAAAACCGAAACACCCCTGACGTTTTAAAACAAAATTACCAGAAAGAATAAATTAAATTCTTTCTGGTAATTATTATATGCGGCCAGGAATAACCTATTTTTTCAACGAAAAAATTGCCAGAAGCCCTTTATGATCCGATGGCCAGGGTATTTGCGGTGTATATACCGAATCTTTGGTCGGATCAGAATTTCGTTCTCCCCTTAAAATAGTTCCAGTTGGGCCTACAATGCTAACGCTTTCCAGTTTAAGCTTTTGCTTTTTCAAATAAAAAATAAAATCGATGCGGTCTCTCTCGTCGCTTTCTTTAGCCCACGATAGCGATTTTACATCGACCAAAGGGTTGTCGCCAGGCCAGGTAAACCCGGGATGAGTAACCGGATTTGGGTAAAGCTCGCGGTACGTATCAGCAAAACCAGCATTTTGAAGCATTAAAGTACACGGCCACTGAATAACTGCTCCCCGGTGATCAAATAAATCCTTTGTCGATTCTCCCCAATCGAGATGTGATGGCTCGTTAAAATCGCCTCCGATAAGGATAATGCTTCCTTTCGACGATTCGCTGGCGGCATCGCTTATAAGGTCTTTGATTTGTTCATCGCGCTTCGATTCGTTGTTAAACGCTAATACATCTGTTGGGTTAACAATTGGATCCGGCATTTTTTTCCAGCTCTGTCCGTCATATCCTCTTGGAAGAAATGCACCATAGTGCTGATAATCCAGATGGGCCGAATAAAGGCAAACTTTCTTTTTAGGAAGGGCTATGCTTGTTTTAAGTACACCATTAAACCCTTTCTCGGGCGAATAAATAAACTGTTGTTCAAGAATCGGGTATTTCGTTAGTATTCCACAGTCGTTACTTGGTACACAATGAAATACAGCACCTTTCTGTTGAAGTGATGAGGTTAACGATTCCATAAAACGGGGATTCACCTCGCTAAGTGTTACCAAATCGGCATCGGTGTTTATTATTACGTTGGCAATAGCGTCGATCCCATTTTCAATTCTGGTGCCAGCCATCCAAACATTTAGCTGCAAAAATTTCAGATCGGTCTTGTTTTCCGACGATACGGTTGAAGATGAGCAGGATAAGAAGAAAAGTATAAATGTAAATAAGAAAAAAAGTTGTTGTCTCATGGTTTAGTGATTAAAGGATTTAGAAGAAGCTGCCCATTAAGCAAACAAGGGCTGCTGAAAAACGCAGAAAATGGGATAACGACCTCGGAGAGGTCTAATATTTATAGAAGATGATGAATAAAATATATACTAGCCCCCAAAGCCTCCTGAAACAGGAGACTTCGAGGGTGGTATCAATATGAAAAAAAATGTTTGGTTAATTGAACAGCAATTAGTTTTTAAGTATCCAGATGGTTTGGTTTTCGTCGTCTTTTCCACCAAACTGGCTGGTTAAAGCCTGCTGAATATTTTCCTGGTTGTAATTATATTCGGCATCGGGATATAACCAGCGAAGCGGCATCTTATCGACTATTTCATTTTTATTGGTGGCCGGATTGATTGGAAATTCGGGATAGCCGTTACGACGGTAGTCGAAATATACATTATAGTCGTTTTGCAGGAACGATCCCAGGTATTTCTGCCACATAATTTGCTTAATCATACCATCTTTGGCGGAAGGTAGCTGAATCTCCGGCTTGTTTAAGTACGAAGCGATATAAGCGCTTGTAATAGGCATACCATGTACCCATTTCGAATCAATATTATTCATTCTGAATTCCATCGAGGCGGTTATCCCATTCTTATAATATTGATCGGCATTTGTAATCCAGCCACGCACAGCAGCTTCGGCTAAGATAAACTGCACGTCGGCATAACCCAGTATAACATAAGGGAATCCCTGTGGATACTCTTTGTTGTAATACAATTTGTTGATCCCTGAAGCTTTTCCCAAAGCATAGAGCTCCAGGTTTGATCCGTTAGGCGCCGAAGGGTCTAACCCGGCATACGAAGCGAAATCACCTTCGGGCTTTCCGGCCAGTGGATCGGCATAATAAAACAACCTGTAATCCTGAAGCTGTTTTAGCTTATCGATTACAAACGAGGTTGTTACTGCATAAACCTCAAACCCGGAAGTATAAAATGGCTTTTTCTCACCTTCTTTATCGCGGTAAACGATCTGGAAGTTATCGGAATTAGAGGTGAAAATTGGATTCTGATCGGGGTTATTCACGATGTTTTTAAACCTGTTTACCACATCCAGGTCGGTATCGTTTACTTTTGCTGAAAGGCTCATAAGCACTTGCAGCTTAAAGCTGTTGACCACTTTTAACCATTTGGAAGGACTTCCAGAGTAAAAGAAGTCTCCCGACAAGCTTTCTTTGTTTTTTATTGCACGATTGAAAAGTACTGAAGCGGTATCGAGCTGACTGAGAATAGACTTCAAAATGGTTTTCTGGCTGTCGTATTTGGGTTTATACACGCCCGATTCGCCCTGTAGCGCATCGGAATAAGGAATGTCGCCAACCTGCATGGTTAAATTAAACAGTTTAAAACACCGGATAAACTGACCTGCTGCCCGATAAGCATTTACGCTGTTTTTGGTATCAATGGCTGCATCTTCCATTTTCTTGACATTTTTCAGGGTGGCATACACCGAATTATCAACTACCGTATTGGTGGGGTTAGTGGGGTACACTACAAAATCTAAACGAGGAAGTTTGTTGTATTGAATATCGGAAATAGCCCCTTCTGTCCAAACAAATTCTTTTTGAAAGAGGAAGGGATACATAAAACCTTTTCCGTTACCTGGTCTGAATGAAAGCTCAACGCCCGTAAGCAACATTGAGGCATTCCCGCTTGTTGAAACATCAGGATTGGTGTTTATTTCATCAAATCTGGAGCAGGAAGTTCCAATGATAAGAAGTAAACAACAGAATAATGTGATAATATTATTTTTCATAATTGTCAGTATTAAAATATTATAACCCAAGTTTGAAATTGAACCCTACATATCGTTGTGATGGCGAAGGTAAGTTACCGGAACCCGAATCTGGGTCGTCGAAGCGGAAATCCTTAGTCCAAATAAGCAGGTTCTGACCAATTAAGCCAAGGCTGATATTCTTCATTCCCACTTTCTTACAAAATTTTGAAGGAACATTGTAATTAATCGCTAACTCCCTTAATTTCAGGAATGTTTGACTAAAATACAATTCGCGGGGATTAACACGCGGGTTACCACCATCGTCGCTGCCATAGCCACTCCAGGCTTCCGTATAATTGGTGTATGGTACTTTGATGTCGTTTTTAGCAAACACACGGCTATCTGATACAATTTTACCCGATCCGTCGCGAACCAATTCGCCCGACACCACTTTTACGCCTTCGCCAATATAATTAGTTTTACCATTAACTACCTCATCGTAGCGCCATTGATTATCGCTATCCGGATGCGATCCGGCAGCCCATAACCCATATTCTGTATCGGAATAAGCTAATCCACCAACCCGGCCGTCAAACGTGATGTAACACGACCAGTTTTTATATTTTAATGAGTTGGTTAAACCCCAAATCCAATCAGGATCACTATATCCAATCTTATCGGAGAAGAAACTGCTCTTCTTTGGATATCCATCCGAACCAATTACTATGTTTCCATTCGGATCGCGTTCCCAGTCCCTTGTTCTGGCAACATCCCAGCGGGCTCCTTTTTTAATATAGGTTTTCTGATCGGTATATACCGGGTCGAGTTGATCGTAATACCAATGGTTATACGACCAGTTAAGCATTACTTCCCACTCGAGATTGGCACGTTTTATAGGAGTTCCTTTCAGCGAGATTTCCATGCCTCGTTGAACCCATTGTTCGTCGGTATTGGTTTGTTTGAAGCTAAAACCTGTTGCTCCCGACAATTTAGTACTAACCAGAAGGTTATATTGTAACCGATTGAAATATGCATAATCCAGATTAATGCGGTTGTTGAGAAAACGAACATTGGTTCCCAGTTCATACACCCGGCTGGTTTGCGGTTTTACATTTTCATCACGGATGGTCGTTGGGTAATATTCTGTATTCATGCTATTCCAGGCATTGGTATTTATACTATAAGCCTGGTTCAAATCGAAAATACCCAGATCTTTCTTCGAAACCGTCCACGATGCCCGTAATTTCCAGAAACTGATAAATTTAGGCAAACTGGCAATCTCTGAAACAATGGAACTGAATGCTACCGAAGGGTAGAAATATGACCGTGTTGATGAGGGCAAAGTTGACGACCAGTCGTTTCGCCCGGTAATATCCAGGTAATAGGCATTTTTATAGGCCAGCGAGGCTTTTCCATACAAGCTGTTTACTTGTTTTTTCTGAAACTGGCTGTTTGCCGAAACCGGATCGACAGAGGCGCTTAACGAATAAAAACCAGGAATAGATAATCCATTATTTGTATTGGCCTCTACCTTTCTTTTCTCGTAGTAGTTTATAGAACCTCCGCCCAATAAGTCGATGCCAAATTTTCCAAAATTTTTGTTGTACGTGATCATTGCATCATTATTCAAATCCATGGAATATTCTTGTCCGGTCAGGAAGTAACCTTTACCATTTCGGTTATAGCTCATGGCCTGACGCTGTGAATACCTGTCGGAATAGGTGTCGATACCACTCCGCAGCAAGAGTTTCATTCCCGGTTGAATGGTGTAGTTTGCCGTGAATTGGCCGGTATTTACGTCGATCGAGTGCGGATTAAGTACCTCGTAACAAAGAAAATATGGGTTGTCGTACCATCCGGTTTGGTAATACTTTTGTGTTTTGTCTTTTACCTGCCAGTAGTCTTTCCATTCCCTGATGTCAAAGTCGGGGCCGTTCCAGATGGTAAGGAGGTAAATATACGAACCATTCCGTCCATACCCATAACTCGGCTGGTTGGGGGTTTCGCGTTTTGAGTAGTTCCACGAAGCATCAAGGGTGAATTTATCCGAAAGGTTGATGTTTCCGCTTAAGTTGAAAATATACTTATTCGACCTGGTATTTGGAGCTTCGCCTTTGTTGTAAACATGAGATAACGAACCCCTTACTGTACCAAATTTCGTGGATTGAGAAACACTGATATTATTATTTGTTACATAACTTTCTTCCAGGAAATTTTTCAGGTTGTCTTTCCCTTTCGATACCAGAGGCATATCAACCATTGTCCCGGTTTTAGGATCAACCTGTTTGGCTGTTGTTCCCATATCAAGATGAGGCCCCCAGACAAATTCGCCGTCGTAAATGGCCTGATTACCAACACCTGTACCATAGCTCTTTTGGGTTTCCGGAATTCTCAGGTAACCAGCCCTCATCATGGTACTTGAATTAATATCAACTGAAAAGCTCGAATCTTTCTCTTTTCTCTTGGTCGTAACCATAATGGCGCCGTTACTACCTCTGTTTCCGTACAATGCCGAGGCAGTAGCCCCTTTCAGTACGCTTATATCTTCGATGTCGTCGGCTGAAATATCATCCAGCGAAGTATTATTGGCAGGCACTCCATTAACTACAATCAATGCATCCGAACCCCTTAATTTAATACTCGAAGATTCAAAAAACTCGGTTGTATTTTTTACCTGCAACCCGGTTACTTTACCGGTAAGACTGGTGATAATGTTATCTCCCTTAACTTTAGTAAATGTTTCCTGATCAACCTTTTGAACAGCATATCCTAACGATTTTTCTTCGTGCTTAATACCCAGGGCAGTAACAACAACGCCCTCTATTTGCTCACTGCTGGCTGTCAGTTTTACATCAATAGCGGTCTTGCCACCAATCGGAAGTTGTTGAGTATCGTACCCAATAAATGAAAAAGTAATAGAAGTACTCTGGTCCGGAACATCAATCGTATATTTTCCATTCACATCAGTAATTGTTCCAATTCGGGTACCGGTTACAATAACATTAGCTCCAACAAGAAGCTCACCTGTAGCCGCATCGGAAACTGTTCCGGTTATCTTTTTTTGTTGTTGTGTTGTTGTATTAAGTTCTTTAGGTTGAACCGATGCAGGTTTTTCTTCCCTTTTAAGAATAACTGCCTTGTGGACAATCTCATACTTAAGACCGGTTCCTTTTAAACACAAATCAAGCGTTTTTTCCAAAGATGCCTTATCAACATCAAGCGAAGATATTTTTACATGCTCAATATCTTCCGGGCTGTAAAAAAAAGTAAATTCTGTCTGAGACTGAATCTCTTCGATGACCTCTTTTAAAGAAGTACTTTTCATGTCAAGGCTGATTTTGGCTGTTTGAGAGTAAATACTTGCCGAGACCTGAATGAATCCAACGAACAGTAATAAGCTTACTAGTTTCATAATACGGACAATTTTAGGCACACTTTTCCATCGGGGAATTGCAGCCTCTCGTTCTTTTTTCATAGATTTGCTTTTTTAGTTTAATTACTAAATGTTTCTGTTTAACGCAGAGCTAATTCGACAGGAAATGTTCGCTGCATTTCCTGTTTTTTATTTTGTAAAAATTATTTCTCTCCCTTCTATTTTATAGGTTACTTTTCCTGTCCGGGTTATTATATCCAATATAGGTTCAATGCTTTCATACTTGTTTAGTCCACCCTCAAACCTGATCGTTTTGAGCGATTCGTCGCTAAAACTATAAGTGAAGTCGTACCATCTCGATAAACTTTTCATAATTTCATCAAGCGGCTGATCCGTAAACGTATAAGTACCTTTTATCCATTGCATATACAGCTTGGCATCTACATCGCTTATCTTTACTTCGGAATCTGACCTGCCAAATGTGGCTTGCTGGTTGGGTTCCAAAATCCATTTTTTGTCTTCCTGGTTAGCCGGATTAATCATTACTTTTCCTTCAACCAACGTGGTATATACTTTTAATTCATCGGGGTAAGCATTGACATTAAAGGACGTTCCCAAAACGTTAATCTGCATTCCGTTAACTGTCACAATAAATGGATGTTGCCGGTCTTTCTTGACTTCGAAATAAGCCTCTCCTTCCAACGTAACTTCCCGCTTATCTCCCGAAAATTTTACCGGATAAACAAGTCGGCTCATCGAATTTAAAAACACTTTGGTGCTGTCTGACAGTACAATACTATATTCTCCCCCTTTCGCAATAAGTAATGTATTCCGAAGTTCTTTCTTCGATTTTGCAGACTGATTGTTTCGGTAATTCAACTCATTGTTTAACTTATTAATAACAGACCCGTCAGCTTCTTTAATTGTGGCAATTTCCTGCTTGCATAAATCGATATTCTGTCCGTTATTTAACACCAATATGGCATTCCGAAAACCAGGCTTTATCATCGATATTACACTTGTATTATCTTTTTGCTGGCTATACCTTCCTATAAAGTAATAAGTTGCAGTTCCGATTAAAATGGGGAAGAAAACAATAGCCGCATATTTTAAGAACATACTTACCGAATTGTTCCTTTTCCTGATTTTTATTTTCATCGAAAATTCATCCCAGGCTCGCTTTGTATTGATACTTTCGAACTGCTCATTTCGAGCCTGAAAATTTTCGTTATCCTGAATCTTTTTATAAAACTTCTGATTTTGTGGGGAGTTATTGATCCATTGATCGAAGATTTCCTTCTCCTGCTCTGTTAATCGTCCGGTAATTTTCTTTGCGATCAGCCTGGAGTTTTCAAATATGGAATCTATCCTATTCATACTTATAGCAGGAGTTGTTAGCTTTTGACTTTTTACCAAAACAAACGAAAGTAAAATTGGGGTGAATGGCACTTGCTTTTTTTTTGCAAAAAAGTGGTTTTTGAATGGATCGCCTAACGCGCCAACAGGTTGAGTAAAAACAGCATAAAAACGTGATTCTGAAGTTTGCTTCTCAATTCCTTGTATGCGTTCTTTTTCAGCGTTTTAACTGTATTGACAGAGATATTGAGTTCTTCGGCAATTTCAGAAACTTTATATCCGTTCAAACTTAATACAATGATTCTTCTGCTTTGATCAGCCAGAACATGAATGGCCTGGTGCAGAGCCCGGTAAGTTTCTTCCTCCTGAACCATTTCATAAAAAAAATCATCCGAAAATAGCTGCTTCCTGAGAATATCTTCTCGAATGGAACTAAGCTTTATTTGATTCAGGCATTTGTTTCGGGTGACCGTGTAGATAAATCCTTTTAACGCCTTTAAATCAGCAAATTGCTCTCTTTTTTTCCAAAATTCAATAAAGGACTCCTGTGCAATATCTTCGGCTACATCCATGTCCCTCACATACTTACGGGCAAATATACAAACCGAAGGATAAAAGCTTTCAAAAAAATTCTTTAGAGCTTTACTATCCCCAAGCCGTATGCTTTGCATCAGGAGTTGGGTCGAATCGGAATCCATGAATTTGTTTATTACGGCTTAAAAATAGAACATTTTCACGTAATCCCTTAAACCCACAGTAATAAAATAGGGTTATGACCTATAATGTGGTATTTGCTGTACATTTTGTGATACTTCGTGTTTTTGTGATTTGGCAGCTTTATTATTTTCTGCCGACAAGGCACTAAAACACGAAGTTTCTTGGCAATTTGCAATCCGAATATCTATTTCTTCTGCCACATTCGCTCAATCTCTTCCAATGATTTCCCGGTTGTCTCAGGCAAAAGCTTCCAGACGATCAGCATGTAAGGAACACACATCACGGCAAATAACCAGAACGTTCCGGCCGGTGTGAGGTTGGTCAGCATCCACGGTGTCAACTGGCCAATGAGATAAGTACCAATCCAGAGTGAAAGACCGGAAATTGACATGGCAGCACCGCGCACTTTTACCGGGTACATTTCGGAAAGCAGCACAAAAATAACGGCGCATATAGATATAGCACAACTGAAAATATACAGCAAAAAGAAAATTAACAGGTAAACCGACGATAATCCCCAGGCCGCGCCAAAAGTGAAATACAACCCGATTAAAACCAGGGTAACGATCATTCCCGAAACACCCCAGTAAACCAGTTGTTTGCGACCTGCTTTATCGATGATAATTACCGCCAATACGGTAGTGAGCATGTTCACCAAACCCACCATTACCTGGTAAAACAGCGAATCGCCGCTCGAAAGTCCGCTTTCCTTAAAAATGGTTGGGCCATAGTACAATACGGCATTTACACCCATAAACTGACCTAAAATGGCCAGCGCAACACCTATAAAAAGTGCCAGACGAAATCCGGGCTGAAACAACAAACGCCAGTCGGATTTTACTTCTCCTGAAATCAACTCTTTAATGTTTTTAATCTGAGCCGGAACTTCCGACGCACCGTAAATGCGGTTCATGATACCCGTTGCACGCTCTTCTTTTCCTGAAACGATCAGCCAGCGCGGACTTTCAGGAATTAAAAACAAAACGGCCAGAAACAAAAAAGCAGGAACAGCTTCCATGCCCAGCATTCCACGCCAGGCTTCGGTAGCAAAAATTTTGTTGTATAAACCCTGTGTTGCTCCCGCCTGAACCAACGATTCGGAATAATTTTGTAAGCCATAATTGGCCAGATAAGCGCCCAGAAATCCAATGGTAATGGCCAACTGATAAAGCGCGACCAACTGCCCGCGATACTTCGGCACCGAAATTTCGGCAATGTACAAAGGTGAAATGACCGATGCCACACCAATACCCACGCCGCCAACAATCCGTGAAATAACGAGCATCGTTTGATCGGAAGCAACCATACAACCCACGCCGGAAGCAGAGAAGAGGATGGCTGAGAGCAAAAGCACAATTTTGCGCCCGAATTTATCGCTTAGCGGACCGGCAATCACCACGCCGCCAATCGATCCAACCAGCGCACAACCTACATACCAGCCTTTACCAAAATCGTCGAGACGAAACTGTGAGGCAACCTGATCGACGGTTCCCGAGATCACTGCAGTGTCATACCCAAACAAGAAACCGCCCAACGCCGCCACAAACGAAAGCCAAATGACATAACCCAATTGTCCGGAGTCTTTTCCCATGCTATTTGATATTAAAGTATTCTTTGTAACGATTGTACAGATGTCCGGCCTGCAAATACGACGATTGCGGACTCATAAAATGCGAGAACTCGAAAGTAATTCCCTTATCGTAACCTGCGCGGGCAGCGGCTTCCAGCTTCATGCGAAGTTTGTCGAATTTGATGGGCAGGAATTTAATCGGCATATCGCGGTCGAACGTCTCGGCATTGGTCCAGCATTTCATGCCAAATTTATCGGCCATGCGTTTGTTAACTGTAAAGAAGGCGTCCAATTCGTCGTAATCGATGTGTCCATCCTGAAATGCAACGGCATCAACCACATCATGGATTCCATCGAAAATTTCGCTCCATTCTTTTTCGTGCTCCTGAACCGAGACCGAGTTGGCTTTAGTGAGATCGCCACCAGCCGCCTCAACGGCTTTTTTACCATCGATCCAAGGCGAAATAAAGGTTGGCAAACCACCCGAAACATCCTTGCATTGCTTGCCCATGGCATGAAAAGCACCAATTGCACCCTTGGTTTTGCGACTTATTTCACCGCTGATGTACCAACCCTGAAAACTTTTGTATTTGCTTCCATATTTGTTCCATACTTCGTCAATCACATATTTGTTGTCTTCAATTTCCCAGGTTAGGTCACCGGTATCCCAGTATTTTCCTGAATCGTAAAGTCCGAAGTAAAATTTCATGCCGTATTTCTGAGCCAGGCGGCAATACATATCCACCAAATCGATCGACGGCATGTAGCAGTTGTGCTTTTTCAACAAATATTCTGAAGGATATGTGATGAACTTCCGGTAGCCCGAACGAATCATGATCACCGTGTCGATCCCGATGGCCTTCATATGGGCAAAATCAGCATCCCATTCTTTTTCGCCCCAGTTTTGGTGCGGAATATCGTGCGAAATTTCATCCAGAAAAGTTCCGGTAATTTTCAGTCCTTTGGCTTTCGGAACAATCAATTTCGATTCTATCTCTCCTGAAATTTCAGGTTTTGCCACATCATCAGCAAAGGTTGAGACCGACATTCCCAATGCCGAAAGTCCAACCAGTGATGACTTGGCTAAAAAACTTCTGCGTGAATTATCTTTTTCCATATCGTTAGTTTTTTCAGGTATTAACCACATAGAACACATAGTTAATAATTTTTCTCCTATGTGTTCTATGTGCCTATGTGGTTTATATCTTATTCCAGAATTTTCCATATTTCGTACATTCCGCGTGGCACGTGGAAACAGCCTTTCCATTTACCGCCTTTCAGTTGAAGCAGCGGCTCGCCCTGACGATTCAGATAGCCAAACCACTCGGCATATTCCGGATCTTTAAAGTGCTTCCATGAATATTCGTGAATAGTCTCGAACCAGTTTTTACAGGCTTCGTTGCCAGTTAAGCGATATGCTTTAGCCATCGAAATCAGCGTTTCGATGTGCACCCACCATAGCTTTTGATCCCATTCCAATTGCTGAACAGGATGCCCTTTTAAATCAAGGAAATAGAAAATGCCGCCGTATTTTTGGTCCCAGCCTTTTTCAGTGGTACGAAGCAAAATCTCAATACATTTATCAATCAAAGCCTTATCGTTGTTACGAACGGCCAGGTCCATCATAAACCACATCGACTCGTTGGAATGTCCCGGATTCAGTAAACGGCCTTCGAACGAATCGCTGAAATTTCCTTCCGGAGTCACATTTTCGAGAATCAGCCCTGAGTTTTTGTCGTAGAAAACGTCCATCACTTCGTGAATCAGTGGCTGAATGGTTTTGTTTACCTGTTCGGTCCCTAACAAATCTTCCATAATTAGCGAAAGATTACACAAAATCATGGGCAACGAAAAGCTTTTCAGCGGACGTGTTCCCGGATAAGCTTTAGTGTAAATGCCTTTTGTGTTGTGCTGACGATTCAAAATATTACTGAATGTATCCAGAGCCAGTTTTTTATGTTTTTCGTCGCCGGTTGCTTTGTACAACTCGCTGAACGCCATGGCAGCAAAACAATCGGAGAAAATGTTGTAGGGCTGAATCAGTGGTTTTCCCTCACGAGTAAGTGAAAAGTACCAGTTTCCCTGCGCATCCATACCGTGCTTTTGCATGAATTCGGCACCATGTAAAGCCATATCCAGCCATTCCTGACGTTTCTCTACTTTATTGTAAAGCATCGAAAACAGCCAAACTTCGCGGCCCTGTAGCCACATAAATTTGTCGGTGTCGAATACCTTTCCGTATCGATCCAGGCAAGTGAAGTACCCGCCAAACTCCGAATCTTTCGAGTGATTCATCCAAAACGGCACAACCGAATCCAACAATTCGGCTTTGTATTGTCCGGCATATTTTGCTAATTCATTCATTTTAAATTATTTATTAGTTTTTATATTTTCCATCAAAACTTATTGTTTTCGTCTCAAACGGACGAATAAGCTGGTCAACCAGAATACTCAATTCCCTTTTGGTAATGAGCAGTTTTGGACTATAAGCTCGTTTTATTTTCGTGGCCCAAACCTTCAATACAACCTCTGAAATGTCCTTATCCATACATTCTGAAATCATTTGAATAGCTTGACCGACAGTCAATCCTGCTGATTCAGTGCTCACCACCGTTTTCGGATTAAACGAATGAAGCCCTTCTGAAAATTCATGAATTGAAAGGGTGGAATCGGGGTAAAACCAGGTTCGGTTGGCCCAGGCATGAGGTTCGCCTTTTACTTTTAGTACTCCTGAAGATGTTACCCGCTGAATAGCCTGAAAATCAGGATCGGTTGGAGCAACGTCAACCAAAGGCATCAAATAGGCTCCGGCATCCAGAAGGGTTTGCTGCACTTTACGAACATTTGCATTTCGAACTTGCGTGTTATTCTTTACTGAAACGGCAGCCAACACCCCAGCAGCCTGTCCGGTAATCAAAACACATGGCTGTAGCCTCGTTGAACCGTTGATGATATTGGAAACCGAAATAGCTTTATCGGAAACAATCAGCCCGTCAATTTTTTCAGGAATTAACGCTCCCAAAGGAATATTGAATGAAGGCACCGGCGGAAATTTAATATCAGGAGCATTGGGATTACAAGCATGGTGATGATCGACCGGATAGTCGCCAACCGAAATACCGGTGCGATACAATGTATGCGTATCGTCGCGATTCAACACGTCGTTGATGGTCATTCTGGTAATTCCTTTCAGGCGTCGTCCTTCCCGGTGATAAGGAACAAAAGGCAATTTATCAGTGGTAGGAAATTCATCATCAGACAAGCCCAGGTTTTTGTAGCCCAATTCGTGCTGAATGTAATAGACAAATTCGAGCGTACGCTGGCGGGCTTTCTGCAATTCCAGATTGCGCTGTTCGCGGTTCATTTCCACCACATTCAGGTAAATATCGTTGCCATGCCTCGGCCAGTTGATCATGTACTTGTTGTTGGGCAATTTGCCATAGGTGAGCATTTTTGCGCAGTCAATCAAAATGGAATCTACTGTCATGGCGCATGATCCGGCAAACAGCGATGAATTGTATCCGGCAGGTTTTTCAATGGTTTTATTAGCACCGGCACCATAGTCTTTGAGTATAGCCGCCCAGGTTAAATCCTGAACAATCTTATTAGCCGTTTCAGGAGCATTGCCTTCTCCGGTTACCGAATGCGCTTCCATGCCTAAATCGTAAGCGGCACCAGCCATTGCCAGTCCGTCGCCCAAATCGGTGGCGTCGATTACCACTTTTGCTAAAACGGTGAACTGCTTTTTGGCTTCGTTTTCAAAGACGGCACCGGTAACTTTATTCTTCGATTTCAGGATTTTAACCAGATGATAGCCGTAAACGACCGAGAGCTGCTTCTCGGCTTTGGCCATCGCTTTAAAGATACTGTCGCCCACATGCGGTTCGAACTGCGTGTTACTCACCCAGCCAGTTGCCAGCGTAGCTTCGCCGCCATAATGTTTCCTGAGTTTTTCGCGAAACTCGTTCCATATTCCCGAATGTAGCAAATGATTTCCGTCGGTGGCGCTTACTCCGGCCGAAGTCAGCATTCCACCCAGCCAAGGTGTTTCCTCCACAATCAGTGTGGGCACGCTTAATCTTGCCGATTGTATTCCGGCCGAAATACCACTGGTCGTTCCGCCGATTATAAGCACATCGGTTTTCTGTGTTTCAGAAAAACAGGGAATAGAATAAAATACCAATAGTGCTATAAAAAAGGTAATCAGCTGCTTTAGGCTAATCTTCATCTTAACGAATGAGTTTTAAATGATAATTCAGGCCACTAAATTAATTTATTTTCATTTAAGGTCAATATTTATTAAATATTTTTAAAAACTAATGTAAATACACTAAACCTCTTGGGGTAATTCATTGAATAAAAGAAATCTAAATGCTGTAAAAAAGCTTGTCGCGAAGTATATAACAAGCCCCGATAATACCTGCTTTTGAACCAAGAGTGGAGGTTTTTAACTCCATATCAAGGCTTACCAGGCTTAGTGAGTACTTGTGAATACCGGTTTTTGCCGGAAGCCGCAGATACATGCCGGTTTCGGCAAGCGCGCCACCGAGTACCACCAGTTCGGGATTAAAAATATTGATGAGCATCGACAGATACCTTCCCATTTTACTGCCGATTTCGTCGATAATTTCGATGGCCAGCGAATCTTCATTCTCTTTAATGGCACCCAAAATATCATCAACTGTTATTTCGTCAATCGACTTCTTACCTGATAATATTGAATTGGAGCCATTGGCGAGCGCCTGTTTAAACTTTCGTTCGAGCGCAACACCAGAAATTTCGGTTTCGAGGCAGCCTTTTTTTCCGCAATGACAAATAATCTCGTTGTCGAAAACCGGGCTATGGCCAAATTCTCCGGAATAACCCGATTTTCCGTAGTAAAGTTTTCCATCGGAAATAATACCAATGCCCACTCCCACTCCCATATTCACGAAAATGACGTTCTTTTCGCCCTGAACTACGCCGCAATTGTATTCGCCATAAGCCATTGCCCGTGTATCGTTTTCAAGGAAAGTTTTGATATTGATCTGCGATTCAATGATTTCGCTCAATGGCTTTTCTTCGAAGAAAAAGTAGCTGTAGCTGAATCCTTTGTGTGAATTGATGCGCCCGCTCAGGTTGATGCACGCTCCCACAATTTTTTCGCGCACCACTCCTGAATCGGCAACAAACTGATTGATGATTGAGCACAATGCAAAAAGCGATTCCCTGGTATTTTCGAGCGTATATGAAATGTTCTCCGAAAGTTTAATAAACCTATTGTTAAAATCCTGAATACCAATACTTACCGAGTTTCTGCGAACTTCGACTCCCAAATAATAGCAGGCATTCGGATTAATCCCGTATTGCGATGGTTTTCGTCCGCCAGCAGTTTCAACTTTTCCAGTTTCCGAGACAATCTCATCTTCAATCAATTCGGCAATAATTTTGGTAACCGTAGGAATGCTAAAATCGGTCTCCTTGCAAAGCTCAGCAATGGTAGCCTCTCCATTAAGCGTAAGTCGCTTAATGACACTCTTTTTCAGCTTAATCAGCTTCAGAGCCGAAAGCGAAATGTCTTCAGGAAAATCGAGTAAAACGGATAAACTCATTGGCCCTTTATAACTTTTTACTTCACAACCGGGAAAGCCACGATTCTTACTTTAGTACATCCAATAGGCACAAGTGTTAATTGTGTCGTTTTATCAGCAACTTTTCCTTTGTAAACGCCATCGCGGGCCGTCTGCGGCTGGAAAGCAACTCCATCGACAGCTTTCCATGCCGGAATTTGCTTTCCGGGAACATAAATCTCTATCGGGGCATGTGCCAGGTTCCAAACAAAGTTACTTCCGGGCGCCAAGACTTCAGCAACTTTTATTTTTTCCTTCGGATTCTTTACAGCTTCCTGCACCAAACCAAAGTTCCAGTCCGATTCGGGATAAACTGAAAAATAGTCGCCTTCTTTTTCGTCTTTGCCTTTCTCCCAGCGCTCTTTCACCTTTAGTGCATACACCAGGGGGCCACGCTCAATGGCTGTTGAGTTACTTCCCCAGGTTGAAGCAATAACTTCCATCGGAAAATTGAGAACAACCTGGTCGCCATTTGACCATTTTCGGTTAAGCGAAACAATTTGCGCCCCATTCTCAACCGAAATCTTCTTACCATTTATTTTTACTGATGGTTCTTTACACCATCCTGGAATCCTGATTTCCAGCGGAAATTCGACCGGAGTTTTCATTTTGAGATCAAGTTGTATCCTGTCGTCAAACGGATAGCTTGTATTTTCGATAATTTCAACTTCGGTATTGGTACTTCCAACTGTCGATTTTACCGAACAAGGACTAAATACCAACGCCGCCAGACCGTCTTTTGCATTTTTCAACCACAAATGCTGCGCGAATTTGGGCCATCCCTGGTGCATATTGGCCAGGCAACAGGTATATCCGCTGCGCATGCCCAAAACATTGGTCATTTCGCGCTCGAAAGGCAATGTAAAATTGAAAACTCCTTTGGAAATTTGCACCTGGTTAGCCACCTGGAAATATTGCTTGGCGTTGTAGTCGTCGGTAGTTTGAGATGGCAAGGCATTAAAAGCCATGCGTTCCAAAGCGTCGAGATATGCAGCATCACCTGTTACGGCAGCAGCCTCTTCCAGCGAATACATCGCTTCAACAATCGCACAAAGTTCTGTTCCCTGAACCGGGTTATTTCCATGCAAATCCTCATCAGCCGAGAAAATGCCGTTAGGCAAACCGTGTAAAGTCATCAGGTCGGTAAAACCCGTTTTTAAACTTTTAAGGTATTTTTCATCGCCGGTTCGCTGGTAATTTATTGCAGGCGACTTAATTCCCATAGCCACATTTACGCCATGCCGGTGCATCCAGTTATCGTGTCCCTGATAAAAAGCTGCCCAAATCACCCAATCGCGGTTGCCCAGCCATTCGCTCCAGTTAAACGATTGCGACTCGATAAGCGAAGCCAGTTCGAGCAGCGATTCGTCACGCGTTTGCTGGTAAAGCCATTGCACAATCATTACATTATCGGCCCCGCGCGATACGGCCCATTCGGTCCACCGGCTTAAAGGTGTAGTTTTTAAAGTTTTTAGCTGGAACTGAAAATAATTGGTCATGAACGAAATTACACGTTGATCGCCGGTAGCCATGTAATATTGACGCATAACTTTCAGCATCACCATTTTAGGCCACCAGTCATCGCCAGCTTCTTTCAAATTCTGAACCGTAACAAGCGTATCATTTTCCCGCTCAAACTTGGTAATTCCGCCAAAATAGCCCGATGGGCGTTGGTGTTCAATGGTCCAATCGATGTATTTTTTTACTTTTTTCTGAAGAGCTGCATCTTTAAGCAACCAGGCCAACGGAACCGCGCCATCGAGCCAATACGGTGTTTCTTCCCAGGCATCGCCAGCACCGCCAAGCCAGCCATTATCTTTTTCAATTTTGGCATAAACTTCATCCAGATGGCCGGATGTTCCGTTGCGCATAATTTGCAGCTGATGTTTCAACCATCCTTCAGGCTGAATAGCTCCCAACGGCAACTCCCGATAAACCGGTGCAACAAACTTTCCGGGCAACGCCTGCGACTGACAATTGAGTTGAACCCCAAAACCAATAAAAGCCAGTAAAACGAATAACTGTTTCATATCTGATTAGAAAATAAGAGAAGAATAGTGCGAATATCGGCAATTCAAAAGAAAAACGATCAATTTAGCGGGAAATAGTCTCAACTAAATCCTGATTTTTTTGAACCAGGGTTCGTGCATATTTTGGAATTAACTGTCGCCATACTCCGGTTATTTTCGATAATATTGTGCCTTCAAACCGAAAATAACCTGAACATGCTGACCTCCAGATACCGGCAACTTTACGATAAGCTAACTTCGGAAATAAACGCCAAACGAATCTTTCACGATCCATTACACACTCTGGCCTTTGGCACCGATGCCAGCTTTTACAGGCTTATACCCCAACTGGTTATCAAAACCCTGGACGAAAATGAAATTTCGTTCGTCCTGAAAGAATGCTCGAAACTCGACATTCCGGTTACTTTCCGGGCAGCTGGCACAAGCTTGTCTGGACAAGCCATCTCCGATTCGGTTCTGATTATTGCCGGTAATCATTGGAACAAATTCCGCATTGATACCGATGGACTGCGCATCAGTGTTCAGCCTGGGCTCACAGGCGGAAAAGTAAATTCCTTACTGGCATCATTCGGACGAAAAATTGGCCCCGACCCTGCCTCGATTGATGCAGCTATGATTGGAGGCATTGCAGCCAACAATGCCAGCGGAATGTGTTGCGGAACCGCCCAAAACTCGTACAACACAGTTGCCAGTATGCGCATTGTTTTTGCTGATGGCTCGGTTTTAGACACCGCCAGTAACGAGAGCAAAGAAAAATTCGGGCAAACACATGCCCAGCTAATTCAGCAAATTACCGAATTGGCAAAACTGGCTAAGGCCGATTGTGCGCTGGCCGAACGCATAGCCCGAAAGTATAAAATGAAAAACACTACGGGTTACAGTTTGAATGCGTTAATCGATTTTTCCGATCCGTTCGATATCATTGTCCACCTGATGATCGGATCGGAAGGAACCCTGGGCTTTATTTCTGAAATTACGTACCAAACAGTTGTTGAACACCCTTTTAGGGCAAGCTCACTAATGATTTTTCCCGACATCGAGAAAGCTTGTATGGCTGTATTCCTCCTGAAATCGGCCCCGGTATCGGCTGTTGAACTAATGGATCGCGCTGGTTTGCGTTCGGTCGAAGATCAGGCAGGAATGCCGCCGTACCTGAAATCGCTAAGCCCAACTGCCAGCGCTATTCTGGTTGAGACCAGGGCATTGAAAAAAACAGAACTGGATCGGCAAATTCAAACAATTCTCGATTCAATACATGATATTTCTACCGAGATACCGGTTCATTTTACCGATATTCCGTCGGAATATGCTTTGCTGTGGAAAATCAGGAAAGGTTTATTCCCATCCGTAGGTTCTATTCGCAAAACCGGGACAACAGTAATTATTGAAGATGTTGCTTTTCCGGTTCCAAAATTAGCCGAAGCGACACTCGATTTACAGAAACTGTTCGAAAAATGGGAATACCACGAGGCCGTAATTTTTGGCCATGCGCTGGAAGGAAACCTGCACTTTGTTTTTACCCAGGATTTTGGCAGTCAAAGCGAGATTGACCGTTATGCCGGTTTTATGGCCGATGTAGCCGATCTGGTAGTTTCGAAATACGACGGCGCGCTAAAAGCCGAACACGGTACCGGCCGCAATATGGCTCCATTTGTCGAACAAGAATGGGGCAGCCAGGCTTATCAGCTAATGAAGCAAATCAAAGAAATATTTGATCCGAATAATTTGCTGAACCCGGGAGTAATTCTGAACGCTGATTCGCAGGCTCACCTGAAAAACCTGAAACCCATTCCGGCTGCAAGCGAAAAAATAGATAAATGTATTGAATGTGGTTTTTGCGAACCAAATTGTGTCTCGGCCGAATTAACATTAACGCCCCGGCAACGAATTGTTAGTTACCGCGAAATGGCAAGGCTTTCGGGGAGTGGACACGAACCGCACCTTGCAGCCGCATTGGCAAAAGCTTTTAAATATGAAGGAAACGAAACCTGCGCAACCGACGGATTATGCGCCGCAGCCTGCCCGGTAAAGATAGATACCGGTAAATTGGTAAAAAACCTGAGGAAAGAGCAAATCGGGACTAAAACAAATCTGGCCAATGCAATTGCATCGCACATGGGGACAACCACTGCAACGGCGCGGGCAATGTTATCAACCGTCGGATTTTTTCACTCTGTTTTAGGAACGCCTGTAATGAACGGTATTGCAGGCGGAATGCGGGCAATTTCGGGAAACCTTATTCCGCAGTGGAACCGTTATATGCCCCTTGGCGCAAAAAAAATTAAACAGCCACTTCAGCAAGCAAATGCAGGGAGAAGAGTTGTTTATTTTCCCTCGTGTATCAACCGAAGTATGGGTGTCTTAAAAGAAAACCGCAGAGAAAAACAGCTTTCAGAAAAAATGGTTGAGCTGTTAAATAAAGGTGGTTTCGAGGTTATTTATCCTGAAAACCTGAACAACTTATGCTGTGGAATGGCCTTTTCGAGCAAAGGTTATGCTGACGCCGGAACGAAAAAATCGAATGAATTGGAGGCTGCACTGGTTAAAGCCAGCGAAAACGGGAAATACCCTGTTTTATGCGACATGAGTCCGTGTTTGTTCACAATGAAAGAAAACATAAATTCCGGCTTAAAGCTTTATGAACCGGTTGAGTTTATCCTGGACTATTTGCTTCCTTATCTGGAGATTACGCCAAAAAACGAAGCAATAACCGTATTTGCTGTTTGTAGCATGAAAAAAATGGGATTGGAAGGTAAGCTCGTTGAATTGGCACAAAAATGTGCAAATCAGGTAATTGTTCCGCAAACCAATTGTTGCGGTTTTGCAGGCGACCGGGGATTTTCGTTCCCCGAGCTTAACCAGCATGGTTTAAGAAACCTGAAAGCACAACTGCCTTCAAGCGTAACCAAAGGTTATTCAACCAGCCGTACCTGCGAGATCGGCCTCAGCCTGCATTCTGGTATTTCGCATCAGTCCATCGTTTATCTGGTTGACGAAGTGAGCAAACCTAAACGATCATGATTTAGCTTTTAGTCGTTCCAAAAGTTTAGGAAATTCATACAATTTCAGCCGTATAGCCTCTACATCAAATGATTGCAAACAAATACCTAATTCTTTGCAGTAATGGACAATTATTGGGCAGTTATTGTCTTCGCCAAATTCAGTTAAACTCTTATGAAAATCCTCAATATCGAAAATTATCAGATCGTCCTTTATGCGCTTCCAATCGCTCATAAACGAAGTTTCAAGTTGATTCAAAACTTCAGGCAGCATTTCCTTGCATTCGATGGACAGACCTACTGTTTCTTCCTGTATTTCAGGCTTTTCGGCAATTTCTATTTTATCGGGTAAAAACCTCGATAAAATAGCCATAATATCTTTCTTAAATACCGGTTTCTGTAAAAAAGCATCGAATATATTATCGATTGCATCAGCATCGTCACTCATTGTTGATGCCGTAAAAGCAACAACAGGGATTCTGGAAAACCGTTCGTTACTTTTAATAATTTGAGTTACTGCATAGCCGCTCATACCGGGCATTCGTATGTCCATAAATATAATATCAGGAGTTTCCGACAGCAAAATATCCAGCGCTTCCTGTCCATTATTGGCTTCCAGGTAAGTAACATCGTCGGAACTGATAATTCGCTTAAGTACCTGAATATTAAAATTTACGTCGTCAACGATTAGAAATTTACCCGAAGTAAGCTTGAAATTTTGACTGGCTCCGGCTACATTTAAGCTTTGCTCCGAAACTTCGGCAATACTCACAGCTTCAAACTTGAGCGTGAAAGTTGAACCTTTGCCTGGCTTACTTTTGAGCTTAATTTCTCCGTTGAGCTTCTTTAGCAAGCCGCTGACAATCGATAATCCCAAACCGGTTCCTTCATAAAACCGGTTACTTTGGCCACTTTGTTGTGTAAATGCGCTAAAGATGTTTTCCTGCTGATCTTCGCTGATACCAATGCCTGTATCTTCGATGCTGATATGTAAATCGACCGAATTTTCAATCAGCGAATCGGTAGCATAAGCCGAAACATGAATAAAACCTTTCTCGGTAAATTTAACCGCGTTGCCTATCAGGTTGAACAAAATCTGGTAAAACCGAACCTCATCCATAAAAATATAACCGGGTACCGATTTGTCAATACTTATATCAAAGGCCAGGTTCTTAGCCTCAATCTTTTGCTTGAGTACTTGTTTTATTTCGTTGATAACCACCTTGCATTGCATCGGTTCGAGGTGAATGGTCATTTTGCCCGATTCAATCTTCGATAAATCAAGAATATCGTTAATTAGCGCAAGCAGATTTTTACCGCTGGATAAAATTGTGTGCAGATAGCTTTTATGCAATTCATCTTTTGAATTATCGTAAAGCCATTCGCTGAACCCAAGAATTGCATTCATTGGAGTCCTGATTTCGTGAGAAACATTAGCCAAAAACTCCGATTTCGCCCGAGAAGCCTCTTCAGCCTTAATTTTTGCAATTTGCAGCTGTTTTTCCTGTTCCTTACTTTCGGTAACGTTTCTGATAATTGCCAAAACCTCGTCGTGCTTGAGTTTCACAAACCTGGCTTCAAAATACTCCATATCTTCGAAAGAGCGATAGGTAAAATCAAATTTAAACCTCCCGTCAACCAGGCAATCGTTCACCGCTATTGTAAACGAATTAGCCAGTTCTTCATTGAAAATACCATTCAGGTACTGTATTTCACGAGTTTTAACGTTGCGTAATAGCCCATGATGGCTTTGAGAATCGTATGATTTGATGTGCCCGTTTTTAGAAATGCGCAGAATTATATCGGGTATCGAATTTATGATTCCTGAAATCTCGTTAACACTATTAATCAGGTCGTTATTGATTTTATTACGCAAGTAAGCATTTGAAACCAGGTTCGAAATCGTTTTCAAAAGTTCGGTCTCCGATTTTGTCCATTTCCTGTACTTCGAGCATTCGTCAAAACCAATAAAACCGAAAGAACGCCCGTTTAAAAACAACGGAAGAACGATAACCGACAATATATTTTGAGGTTCCAGGGCCTTTTTTAAGTCGGCGGGCAGGTTAGCGATATTCTCCGAATAAATCATGCCTTTATTAGCCAGAAATTCTTTCCACGACGGAATTAACGAATAAGGTATATTTTGCAAGCGGTTTATCTGAGAGCTGATGTCTTTATTGCACCATTCATAAGTATTGCTTGTTAATAATCCGTCAGGAGAGTCTTCAAAAATATAAACCCGGCTAACCTGAGTATGCTCTCCAATGATAGCTAAAACTTCATTAGTCTTTTTTTCAAAATTATCAATCGAATTATAATTTAAGGAAATCTGAGAGATTAACTCTTCTTGCCTAAGATTCCTGGCAATTTGTAGCTCCTGGTTCTTTCGGTCGGTAATATCGATCATTACACCTCTGATACCCGCAATTGAGTTGTTACTATAAATTGAAGAAGAATAAACAATTACGGGGAATTTATCTCCATTTGCCTTAACAGCAGTATATTCGTTCGACAAATTTCCTTTGTTTTCCAACGCTTTTTTGAAATTGTCGCGAACACGTGGCAAATCATCAGGAGTAAAAATCTCAAATATATTAATTAAACCGGCTTCGATGTCAGCCGTAGAATAACCAAAAACCGACAAGGCGTACTGGTTGGCGTACAATACAGTGCCATTAGGTTCCACTTCACAAATCATTTCCGGCAAAAGCTCGGTAAGTTCCCTGTACCTTCGTTCGCTGCTTTCCAGTTTGTCTTTTACTATTTTATCTTCGGTTACATCCCTGATAATAATCAGTTTACTTCGCGGATGATTGCGTATTTTCAGCCTGAATATGGCAAAATACTTAAGCTCATTATCGATATGTGTTTCAACAATCGTTCGGGAACCTTTAATAATTGCCTGAACTAACTCCGGAGAACCAGAGTCAATTTTAGTTAAATCCAGACCTAAAACATCTTTAATTTTTGGATTGAGGTAAAATAGCGCAGTTGCATTAATATCCTGAATACAGTTTTGTGAGTCGATAGCCAGAATCCCGTCAGTCAGGTTTTCAACCAACGTTTCGCGGGCCATCGGAGTAATATCGAAGAACCATACATTTAAAATACTGTATGCGAACAAGACTCCACTAAGCATAATACTCGCTGGAACCAAATCTAAACCGGGATAAGGATTAAGCTTACTCAAATAAACCACACTGGCCACCCAAGGGATTAAGCCACCCATAAAAATGATGATCCCTCTGCTGCTTATTCGTGGCCATTCATCAAAAATAAACCTGAACAAAAGAATAGTGGAGACAATCATAATCAAGTTGTTATACCCCATATAACCAATCCAAAACCCCAATCCATGATAGAATTCCATCATATTATTGGTTTCAGAAACCTGGGAAAAGCCCGACCAAATCAGCTTATGGTATTCGTTGGTCCAGGCTAAAATTAGTGTTATAACTGGGACAATAAAAAACAGGAATTTACGGGCACCTTTAATACTTATCTCCTTCCCGATATATTTAAGCACGAAGAAAAAATAGAAAACAGGAGTTGAAACAGCTCCAATATAACCGAGCTTAGCCCAAAAAATCTTTTCATTGGAGCCTGGAGCCGAAGTCTCAATGAAAATAAACAACGACCATATTCCCACCGACAACATTAAATTTACAAGTTCCCGCGCTCCTTTAATGTGCTTCCGTTGCCAGGCCAAAACCGAAACAAAAAAAGAGATTAAAGTATTGCAAATAAATAAAACCGAATAATACGTTATGTGCTGATCCATATAGATTTGACGCAAAAAAAATAAACATTACACCGACCCGGTAAAACAAACAACCAAATCAAAAAGCTTGAATGTAAAATAACCGGATAAAAACTCAAAAACAGAATTCCGGAACAGCGAATTGTTCCTTTAATCAAAATTGCAGAAAAATAGCACAAAAAAACGACAAAAGATGTGGATTCGATGCTAACTTTTTTACGGCGCAAAAGCATTAAAAGCGCTAAGTTTTTTTAAATTTGAATTCATTTATCTAAACAGAAATAAATTAATCAACAATGAAAATCTCAGTTATAGGAACCGGCTATGTAGGGCTAGTTTCCGGTACATGTTTTTCGGAAACCGGAGTTGACGTAGTTTGTGTGGATGTCGATCAGCGAAAAATTGACAAACTTAACAATGGACAAATACCAATTTACGAACCAGGATTGGAAGACATTTATAAACGCAATGTTGAAAAAGGAAGACTTACATTTACCACCAACCTGAAAGAAAGCCTGATTGATTCGGAAGCCGTATTTATAGCCGTTGGAACTCCTCCCGATGAAGATGGAAGTGCTGATTTAAAATATGTTCTGGGAGTTGCCCGCGAAATTGGGAAAAATATCGACCATTATATGGTAATTGTAACCAAAAGTACGGTTCCGGTTGGTACTTCGCTCAAAGTTAAGGCTGCCATTCAGGAAGAACTTAAACTGAGGAATGCCGATGTTCCTTTTGATGTAGCATCAAATCCTGAATTTCTGAAAGAAGGAAGCGCCGTTGACGATTTTCTTAAACCCGACAGAATTGTGGTAGGCATTGAAACGGCCGAAGCCGAAAAAACCATGAAGCGCTTATATAAACCATTTCTTTTGAACGGCCACCCAATTTTATTTATGGACATTGCCTCATCAGAAATGACCAAATACGCAGCCAACTCGATGCTCGCCACCAAAATCAGCTTCATGAACGACATTGCCAATTTGTGTGAACTTGTCGGGGCCGATATAAGTATGGTGCGAAAAGGAATAGGGTCTGACACCCGCATTGGCAATAAATTCATTTATCCCGGCACCGGGTACGGGGGGTCATGTTTCCCGAAAGATGTTCAGGCTTTGGTTCGCACAGCCGACGAATATGGCCATTCGCTCGAAATACTTAAAGCAGTTGAGGCTGTGAATTACCGGCAAAAATCAGTATTGGTTTCAAAAATAAAAAGCCACTTTAACAACCAGTTGCAAGGCAAGAAATTTGCGATGTGGGGACTTTCGTTCAAGCCTAAAACCGACGACATGCGCGAGGCTCCTTCGTTGGTTATCATCGATTCATTACTTAGAGAAGGCGCAACTGTTTCGGCTTACGACCCGGTTGCTATGGAAGAAGCTCATCGTATTGTGGGCGATAAAATAACCTTTGCAAAAGATGAGTACGAAACCTGTATTGATTCTGACGCCTTAATTGTTGTAACTGAGTGGCCCGAATTCAGGATGCCAAATTTCAAAGTAATTGAAAAACTTTTGAAAACAAAAACAATTTTCGACGGACGTAATATCTACGAACCTGAAGAAATGGCGGACATAAATTTCAATTATTACAGTATTGGCCGTAAACCTGTTATTTCAACCAAATGAAAAGAATTTTAGTTACCGGAGGAGCCGGATTTGTAGGTTCTCACCTTTGCGAACGCCTTCTAAACGAAGGAAATGAAGTAGTTTGCATGGATAATTATTTTACGGGCAAAAAGCAAAAAATTGTCCATCTGCTCGACAATCCGTACTTCGAGTTAATTCGGCACGATGTTACAATGCCCTATTTTATTGAGGTAGATCAGATTTATAACCTGGCTTGCCCGGCGTCGCCTGTACATTACCAGTATAACCCCATTAAAACGATAAAAACCTCGGTGATGGGCGCGATAAACATGTTAGGACTAGCCAAAAGGGTAAGAGCAAAAATACTTCAGGCTTCTACCAGTGAGGTTTATGGTGATCCGAATATACACCCTCAGCCCGAGGGCTACTGGGGGCACGTAAACCCAATTGGAATCAGATCGTGTTACGACGAAGGAAAACGATGCGCCGAATCGCTTTTTGTAAACTACCATACTCAAAACGGTGTTCGAATAAAAATAATCCGAATATTCAATACTTATGGTCCCAAAATGGAGCCGGATGATGGACGTGTGGTCTCAAATTTTATTGTTCAGGCATTACAAAATAAGGATATAACTATCTTTGGAGACGGAACTCAAACCAGAAGCTTCCAATACGTGTCTGATTTGGTCGAAGGAATGATCCGGATGATGAATACCGGAGACGACTTCATCGGGCCGGTTAATATTGGTAACCCGGGCGAATTTACGATGTTGGAATTAGCTCAAAATATTATTGAACTAACTAATTCAAAATCGAAAATTGTTCATTTGCCTCTGCCAGCTGACGATCCAACCCAAAGACAGCCTGACATCTCTCTTGCAAAAGAAAAGTTGAACGGATGGGAACCCAAAGTTCCTCTTCGTGAAGGGTTGATTAAAACAATTGAGTATTTCGACCAACTTTTGTCAGAATAACCCAAATTTGCTAAAACATTTAAATGAGTAATATAACGAGGAATCCGATAATTCTGGTAGTTGACGACAACCCTAAAAACCTGCAAATTATAGCATTAACCCTTCGGGAATTAAATTATAAACTGATAATTGCAGACGGAGGACAAAAAGCTATTGAATTATCAGACCGGTACCAGGTTGATTTAATACTTTTGGATGTAATGATGCCAGGTATCGATGGGTTTGAGGTTTGCCGGATAATAAAATCAAATTCGAAATATGCCGGAGTCCCGATTATTTTTTTAACTGCGTTAAGCGAAAAAGCTAATCTCGTTAAAGGTTTTGAATTGGGCGCTGTTGATTACATCACCAAACCCTTTAATAAAGAAGAACTGATTAGTAGAATAAAAACACACCTGGATCTCAAATTTGCCCGGGATGAATTACAATGTGTAACCAACAATCTGGCCGAATCGAATGCAATAAAAGATAAAATGTTTTCGGTTATCGGACATGACCTTCGATCACCAGTTGGAAGCATTAAAATGATGCTCGAACTAATTCTTGGAGATTTCGACAATTACGAGCCTAAAAAGATAAAGGAAACACTTAATTCATTGTCAAAAACAACGGAAGAGGTTTTTAACCTGCTCGAAAACCTGCTATGGTGGGCAAGGTCTCAAAATGGGACTTTGGCCATTTTCCCTGAGAATATCGAACTGACTTCTTTAGTCTCGGGATTATATTACCTAAACAAAGGAAGCTTTTCGCTGAAAAACATCCAGTTTAGTAATTCTGTCGAAAAAGAGTGTCTGGTTCATGCTGACATGAATATGCTTAAAACAGTGCTCCGAAATCTTATCTCAAATGCCATAAAATTTACACCGGAAGGAGGTACTGTTTCGGTATCGGCAACCGAAGAAGGTGAATTTGTAGAAATTAGAGTTTCCGATACAGGAGTCGGTATTTCAGACGACAATTTATCCAAACTTTTTGATGAAAAGCAACAAATGTCCTCACTAGGCACTAACAATGAGGCCGGAAGCGGACTTGGGCTCATTCTATGCAAAAATTTTGTACAGTCCAACAATGGTAAAATAAGGGTTGAAAGTACTTTGGGAAAAGGGAGTACATTTACCGTTGAAATTCCGGCTGGAAAACCGGAAAGCATTGAAAAACAATAACATTTGAACTATTTTAATTTGCCCGATATGAAGAAAGTTCTCGTTGTAGATGATAAGTCATCCATTAGCATGTTGTTAGTTCAGTTTCTTGAAAAACAATATGAAGTTGAAACAAAAAGCGATGGGCTCGAAGCCCTTGTTTGGTTACAACAAGGAAATATTCCTGACTTAATTTTGACTGATTTACAAATGCCTAATATGGATGGATTTGAACTCATTAAAAGAATTAAGGAAAGCGGCTATTTTAAGAGTATCCCGATTATTGTACTGAGTAGCAAAGATAGCAGTGCCGACCGTATTCAATGTTTAAAAGCAGGAGCTGAAGACTATATTGTTAAGCCCTTTAATCCCGAAGAACTGCTTTTACGGATCGAAAAAGTAATCCAGAGATAAAACCTTTATTTACACTGTTCAAACCTATTGCTATGCCTAATCTCACAGTGCTTCATGTTGGAAATAATGCGGAGTTCGATACTTCGTTAAATTACAACGAATACCAGGTTTCGGTCTTTAACGTCGAAAACCCTTTTGCAGCAAGCCAATGGATTGAAAAAAAAGGTTTACCCGACGCTGTTATCTGCGATAAAAAAATTCAGGGAAGCAATGGGTTTGGCTTTCATGATTTGTGGATTGAACTGTTTGATACTGACAAAAAAACTCCATTCATTCTTTTGGACGACGAATCCAACCCGATAACTTTTCAGAAAGCCCTCAAACAAAAGATCGACGACGTTTATATTAAGCCAATCGATATCGGGACTTTACTTAGCAGGATACTAATTCTCAGGGAGATAAAACCTAAGCTTAATACGTCGTCAATACAGTCGGCTCGGCCAATAAAACCATATAAAACGCCATTCTTTAAGCGAAGTTTCGATATTATCTCAGCATCAATTGGCTTATTACTTATTTCGCCGCTTTTAATTTTATTCGTTATTGCCATCCGGCTTGAATCGAAAGGTAAAGTTTACTATATATCAAAACGTGTTGGGTCGGGCTATCGGGTTTTCGATTTCTATAAGTTGCGGTCGATGTACACCAATGCCGATAAACGCATACAGGAACTTGCTCAT
>CAXXOG010000010.1:0-618476 GCA_963666435.2 Prolixibacteraceae bacterium
GTTTACGTAGTTCCTGTCCTGCCTGATGTTTGGGATACTGAGTTAGCCACAAAAGGCACATGCGCTGGATATGAACCAGGCAGCGTTGCACAATAGCATCTGGAACCGATTTCTTTATGGCTTTTAAAATACTTTTATGACCGTCGGTGGTAATACTCTCGATCTGGATACCAAGCTTGAGTAAGTTGGCCAGATCTTCTTTGATCTCCTCGTAATGTTCCCCATCAGTGAAGCGAAGAAGCTGGGTATAACCATCAAAGTCATCCTGGTAACAAACCAAACAAAAATGGGCAAAATAGGTGGCATCGATCCGTAAATGGGACACGCTCTCTTTTGATTATTTTCACCAAAGGGGTCTTGATTCAAAAAAATGGTAAAAAGGTTCGTTGAAGTGTGGCCTTAGATAGCCCACTTTCCCTGCTCAAAATTTGATACGTCTGACGTTCAATTATCCACTTCCGGAACCATACAAACCTATTCTGAATACGCTGCCCTGGTCGGTTCTCTGTCAAAAAAATACCGCATTCTGTTGCACTTGAACCGCTGTTTCCCGTTTCGTTTTCCCCATCGAATAACATCGGTAAAACCGCAAGCCCAGCAACGTTTTTTTTGATTTTTTCATAAACATAAAAAGTTTGATGGAACCAAGTTCATCAAACTTTCTGATATTATCAATATTGACAAGCCTTTCAAAGCTTTTTACCAACCATTTTTGACTAATATGCCAACAGAAAATGACCGGATTTACTGGACAAGAGAGTTTTTCCAATGGTATGAATCACACAAAGAATATTTGAATGAAAAAACATACAACACCGAAACCGGAAGGTATTGGTACACCCATAAACTGCTTCGCCGCTCATATATAACCATCAAACGGGCTTTGCCCAACATGTTCCATTACCTGTCAAACCCCGATATTCCCAGAACTACAAACGGGATAGAAGGATACTTCAGTCACCTGAAAAACCACCTGGATGTCCATCGTGGGTTGACGGTAAAACACCGAATAAACTTCATCAAATGGTACATTTATTTTGCTAACGCAAAATGAGTTTTCTTTAGCCATCGGGCATACCAGTAATAACAGAAAAAGGGCAGCCTGTAAGACTACCCTTGTATTACTGTTTATGCGTTAATCGTATTGCTGGCAGGTTGATCTCCACCAGAGCCTGCTTCCTCTTCCGATTAACAGCGTACAGTTTACTAATTATTTTCCTAAAAATCACCAACCATTTTTGACCACATTACCTATAACTCTAAGCGTTTGAGTGGATTAATTTGAAAGTTTTGCTTTGTCCGTTTTTCTGAAATACTTTTAAGAAGTAGATACCTTTAGGCAAGTTCAGGTTCGAGAATGTCAATAATTTTCCAGAAAACTCAAATGATGTAATTACGTCCTGTAATACTGTCTGTCCACTTACATTTAGGAGGACAACATGGTATAAACTACTTTGCCCATCTGAAATCTCGATGTTGACCCTATCGCTAAAATTAGTTGGATAAGCTTTAATTTTCATATCAGGTATCACTTCTTCTGTTTTTTCGTTCAACGAATTTCCCAACAATGACGCACTCTTCAGGTTTTTCTTTACGGGCACGCCATACAATGCTATTTCGTTGACATAAGCCGACGAGCCTGCAACCATCGTCAACCTTATGTAACGGGTAGTAATTGCTACATCTTTCTTTTTCCAGCTCTTATACGAATTTAGGTTGTCGGTGTACAAATTCGTCCAATTGCCCGGCACTCCATAGGATATTACAATGGGCTCCACATTATTCATATCATGCAAACAGATGCTCGATATTGAATATTCCTGACCCAAATCAATCGTAGTGCTGTATGGTGCCTTGGTCGAATTGTAATACGGCTTCCAGCTTTTGCTTACCGGGTGTTCATTAAGCTCTACGCTTAGGTTTTGCTCATCAACCAGGTACTTTGGCGAATCAGTACTCCCTCCGGTTACTTCGTCAATTATCATCGAAGAATTTAAGATAATTCTTGGCTCAACATTAACCACATTGATCAAAACATCCTGAACCGATGTATAACCCTTGTTGTCAGTTGCAGTTACAGTCAATGTGTAGGTCCCAGCTGAATAATAATCTGGATTTAAGATAATTTGTTGATTATCCTGATCATAGTGGCAATTAACAAAGCCATCTGCATTCAAACTAATTGTCATAGGATCATTCTCCGGATCGAAAACAAAATTTTTTATTGTATCATTTTTACCTTCAAACAAGCTGATTGCCCTGGGCATATTGAAAAAAGGATACTTTGGCTTAACCCTATCGACAACTGTTATTTTAAATACTATTGAATCAGAAAGATAACCATCATTGACTTTAATGACCAGATTTGCGTAGGTTCCTGAATTAGAATAATCCGGCGTTATTTGCAAATAAGGTTCTGTACCGATAGATGTATTTAATTTCGCAAACGAAGGAAAATTTCGTGTTGAATAGGTCAATTTACTTTCTGAATTGTAAAAATCGTCAACAACCGTCAACGATATTTTGGCCGAATCTCCTTCATTAACGGTAACGTCCGGCAAATTCGCAATTTCAGGTTTCAAGTTACATTTGCCTAAATAAATAATTTCGATTCCACTTACCCGAGGCTTTCCAATAATCTGCTTAAAATCGATATTTAGATTGCCGTCGGCAACGCATGTCGTAAACGTTTTTTGCAATGGCAATTCCCCCCCTGCGGCATCATAAATGCAAAAGTTATTTAAAACCAAAGAATCTTCAAGCATTACATTGAAATAACCTTTCGTGCCATCGTAAGCTATATCGGTATTTTGTTCCCTGAAGAATAGATTTACCTGATATTTACCCGCCTCAACCGGGAACTTCCACTGTAGTTCTGTTCCTCCCGGGTAATCGAAACTATAGGGACCAAAAATATTGCCCGGAGCTGAAGTATTGTTGATGCCTTTGTAAGAATGACTACCTGTTTCATAGCTATGCGTAACCACATATTGTTTTCCAGAGCCCTGATTATAAACTGATTCCCAATTCAGATTTTTGTCAGTAATTTCAGGTCCACCGCAATTCAACCGGTACACGGCTGTTTGAGCCGATAGTTTTTTGGCGACTACTTTTAATGGAACGTTGTACAGCACCGGATCGCTAAACGAATCGGTTAATGAAAGCGAAACTAAAAAATCACCAGTTTGGAGGTATCTTGGCTTAATTATTAAATTATAGGTCGTATCGTTTACACTTTTTATGCTCAAAAAATCCTGACTACTTGTAAGCTTGAGGCTTAGTGCATTTTGATCGTTGTCGTAAACATATAACGGTACGGTTGTTTCTTCAAGGCTATTCACCATTATTTCGTTGACCGGTCTCAGCACTGGTGGGTTGTTTTCTTTTAGCTTCACCGTCAATTGAACCATCTGCCTGTCACTAGCCTGGTGTGAAGCATCAGAAACGGTTATCAATAGTTTATGCGTACCGATATTATTGGCTTTAGGAACACAAACAAGTTTTGCCTTGCCATTTACGATGTTTACCAGAGATACAAACGCGAAAGCAGAATCAACTGAAAACGTCAACCTATCGCCATCGCTAACCGAAGCGCCGAGTGGTATTGTAAGCGTATCGTCAACAGCAACAAAATAATTCGTTTTCAACGAATCTAAAACCGGCCAACAATTAAGCGAAGACATTGAGATGGAATTCATTATTCCCATACCAAAATACCTCGACGACGGCGATGTAGTATATATGAGAGCATCCGAGAACTCAACTACCTCAAGAGTAGTCGATTGATTATTTTGAGCAGTTAAATTTGGAGCGTTTAGCGTTGCTGTTGAAATAAACGGACAACTTTTATCGAACTTATTATCATTTATAACAACCTGATTTATTTCATTCTGATTCTGAAACATATAAGAATTTGAAATATTCAGGAAATAGTTACTGTTGACCAAAATTGGGGCATACGGTGTGGTGAACAATCTATTATCAATAAAAACACCCATATTTCTTTCGAAATAGTTATTGGTTATCTCAATATTACCCGATCCCATCACAATCATACCATAACCAGGAGAATTGATAATGATGTTGTTATAGTATTTGCCAACCGTATTATCACCAATCTGGAAATTGTTTTTTTGGTACGACTCATTATTCAATCCTGAATTAATGATTGTATTGTTATAAACTTCAACATCTTCAACCATATTGGCAACCTGTATTGCCTCGCGACCTGTGTTCCGAATCAGATTATTAAATACCCTTACATGGCGAAATTCCATTCCCGGCGATTTGGTTTCTCCCAGGTACATTCCTTCCACCACATTACAAATACTCAAATCATGAAGAATCAAATTATTGAAAACAGGATATGGTACCGGTGGATTACCGCCGAAGTCCTTCTTTGCATATACTCCAAAAAAGCCATGATGGTCAATTTCGATAAATTCGGCTTCGCAATCGGAGCTATATTCCGAAAATGCCAACCCACAAGTTTGAGCCGATAACTTGAATCCAAATTTCGAGTTGCTTCTACCGGTTCCGGTAACTTTAATAAATTTACAATTTTCGAAAGTCAATGCGCCCCAGTTCAGCGAGTCCTTAATGTTCACCTGCCCTCCCGAATTTATAAATACGATTGGGCTACCGTTACTGCCATTAAAATTTTGAAACTTGATTCCTTTTGTTCGGGTATTTAAAATGTAAATAGTATCGCCTCCAACCGGATTAACCGAAAAATAATTGGGTGAGATAATTTTTGGAGCATCATTATTAATGAAAAAGGCTTTCGAAGCAAATAAATCAAAATTATTTATCAATAAGAATATGATCATCAAAGTTTTAACATAAAAAACCAACCCTTTCATATCCTTCCTCCTTTCGTTATCGCATATAAAAACTATGCGTTTGATAATTCAAATCATCTATTTGGTAACCAAAATACCACTTTTGCAATTTAAAAACTATCAAGCATGTTATACAACACATTGTTTAAATCATGTTTTTTATAAAAATTTTCTCCCAGAGAGTAATTTGATATAACATAGTATGGAAATACCAGTGAAATAAAGCATAACTTATAAAAAACTGTTCAATCCATTATTTACTAATTAATTATAGAGCCATATCGTTCTTTGGAGGCAGATATACGGATAAATAGGCAATAATAAACAGCGCAATTTCAAGCCCAGAACCTGAAAGGGAATGAAAATTAAAAACATAAAATATTACGAAGTAGTCAAAACTGAGAAAAACAACCAAACGATCCCCGGTGAAGAAAAAATAGGAGCTTTACTAATATCAAAGAAATTACAGTATTTTTGATATTAGTATGCCAATTCAATACAGGAGGCAACGAAAAAAATTGATCATTTAGTTAATCTATATGCGTAAATCAGTGCTAGTTAGGCAAATAATATTAGTCTTTTATGGACTACTATTTGTGGCTTTTGCTTTTGCTCAGGAAAAAAAAACAGATGGTCACAAAAACGACCATCAGGCTAATTTTGATAGTTTTTTCAGCAAACTTCCACCCATTCAAACGTTTATAGATTCAGCCCTACACCGCGACCCCCGTGTTGGAGAAATGAAAGCTGACATTAAAAGACAAACGTTGGAATTGTCGTTGGCAAGAAAAAATTGGACTAAAGATATTATCGGGGGTAGTGCGGGAATAAATTATGGTAAATTTGACAATTTAGTAATTAGTAAGGATCTCGGGCTTGATCAGTTGAACACTTCGGCAGGAGAGCAAACCAGGTATTCGGTTGGACTTTCGATGAAAATCCCTATCGCAACTCTTTTTGACAAAAGCGATGTGAAGCGAGCTAAAATAGACCTCGAAAAGCTCGATTATTCAAAGGAATCGTTGATAAAAAAAATCCGTGACGACGTTTATTTAAAATACAACGATTTAGTCAGTAGTTACCAGAAATATATGATTTTGCTTAGCGACTTTGATAGTTACGATGCCTTTATTCAACAAGCCGAAAAAGATTTTTACAGAGGTCAAAAATCACTATCGGAAGTGCTAAATTTGAAAATGAACAGGTCTAAAGCTCAAATAGACTTGCTTGATGCCAAGAATAATTTCCAAAAAGCAGTTTGGGAAATTCAGGAATTATGTGGAATTGAAATTAAGCTTTAATTTTTGAGAACAAGTTTATGCAGTTTAATCTAATTTATTTCTTAAGGCTTTTCACCAAACACCTGTTGCTGATAATAAGTGTACCTATTTTAATGGCAACTACCGTGTTCTTTTTGACCAAAAAAGAACCGCGTACATATTCGTCGCAAACAACCATTTACACCAGCTTTGCATCGGGTAGCTCACTTGATTTGTCAACCATGAAGATTAATTCTATAAATACGGCTTTCGATAATTTAATCGGCACCATAAAATCAAGGGAAACGATAGAAGATGTTGGTTTAAAGCTCTTTTCAGAGCACTTGGCCTTGGATAAAGATGACCCGCTTATTATTCTCCCCGATCATTACCAGGAGTTCGTCCATTCGCTCCCCGAAGAAGTGAAAAGGTTAAAGGTCAGTGGTAATTTTAAGCAAACCTTTCAAAATGTTAAAGTTTATCGGTCGAGAAAAGCCGGTAATTTTATCGACAACCTAATAAAAAAAGGACACCCTTATTACGGGAGTAGCAGTATTCTTGGAAAATTAAGAGTTCGGCGCCTTCAAAGTAGTGATAACATTGAGCTTTCGTTTGAATCTGATGATCCGGGTATTTGCCAGCATACTTTAATTTTCCTGACAGAAACATTTAAAGATTATTATCTTCTTTTAAAAGCAGGAGAATCGGATAACGCAGTTGCTTATTACGAAGCTGAGGTTGCAAAAGCCTCAGAAAAACTTCGTTTATCTGAAGAAGAGCTTTTAAAGTTTAATCAAGACAATCAAATCATCAACTATAGTGAGCAAAGTAAGTTCATTGCAGCAAGGAAGGAAGCTTTCGAATCTGGATATCAGGAAGTTCTGAAAAAAAATTCGGCTTCGAAAGCGATTATCGATTTACTGGAAGTAAAAATGTCGCCTTACGATAAACAGAAGCTTTCAGGAATGGAGCTATTGAAGATACGGGAAAGACTTGCTTCCGTTAATCAAGAGCTCGCGATGGTGAAATTTTTTAACAATGTTGATGAAGGATCAAACCCTTCGGGCGACCAACAATATCAGACACTGACTCAACAAGCTTATGAACTAAAGCAACAAATGAAAACTGCGGTGGACTCTCTTTACAGTTTGACAAATAGTAAAGAAGGAATTCCTACCAACAATATACTCGGAGATTGGTTAACAAATGTTATCGAATATGAAGGGACTAAAGCTCAAATTACTACATTAGATCAATTGAGATCTGATTTCGATAAAATATACGCAAGATATGCCCCAATGGGAGCTACAATGCGTAAACTTGAGCGAAAAATTAATGTTAATGAAGATGAATATATCACTCTGTTAAAGAATTTGGGGCTAGCTAAGTTGAAACAACAAGGATTGATCGCAGCTTCGGGGTTCTCGGTTATAGACGAACCTTTTTTCCCAGCCTCGCCTCAACCAAGCAAACGCAAAGTAATCATCCTTGCTGTGGCGATCGTAAGTCTGATTCTTCTGTTGTTTATAATTCTTATCGTTGATTTGGCCGATCCGTCACTTCGAAACGCCTTTAGGGCAAAAAACAAGACCGGAATAGACGTGGCGACGCTTTTTCCTGTTCTACTTCCGAGCAAAAAGTCGAAGATTAGTCAAGAAATAGAACAACAGAGCTTGAATATATTGATCAGAAAGATTTTTCTTGACGCAGACAAAATACCCGAAACCCAAAAACGGATAATAGCCCTGTTTAGTACCCGACCCAGGGAAGGAAAAACCTTTTTAATAAGGAAAATTCAGGAAGAATTTGATAAAATGGGAATATCGTCGCTTTCGTTAGTTCCTGAAGGATCGCTAACCAACGAACAATTAGGTATTTCAATGATTGAATACAAAATAGACGGGCATTATATTACTTCGAAAGAAGTTGGGCAATTAATTGAGCCATCCAACAGCACAAAATATAATGAAGCTAAATTTGTGTTTATCGAATTACCCGGGTTTATTCAAAATTCATACCCAGTAGAGTTGTTTAAAAGCATAGATATTTGCTACTTGATCTGTAGATCGAACCGATCCTGGGCTGTTTACGACACTGCGATTATCGATGAAGCGCTCAAGCTAAAAACCAAATCGGCATTAACTTTAATCCTGAACGGTGTTTCGTTGTATGAAATGGAATCGCTTTTAGGAGAACTTCCAAAAAAAAGATCGTGGATCAGAAGATTTATAAAGGGATTGGTCACGCGTCAATCAAGAAGCAAATCCGTTGTTCATTGATGTCAAAATGATTTCTTGAAGCATCAGTCTTCGATTTAATATATAAATACACCTATTAAAAGTGAACGAATTTGAAAAAAAGATTGGCGCCGATATACTAAAGAAGCCAGAAATAATAGGTATTATATTGATTTCCACCTTATTTACAGCTTACATTATTGCCGAATGGGGATTAATGTCAGGTTTGAATGTCATGTTATTACCAATATTGCTTTTCTTCTTAGCCTCACTATTTTACAACCCCAGAATTGGAATAATTACAACATATACCCTCAATTTTTTCGTTTTGGGAATTTACCGCTACATTGGAACCATCCCCTGGGGGCTTATGGTCGATTCGATGTTGATTATCACCTATCTGGCTCTTTTTTTCAAAACGTTTCACCACTCAGTCCCCTGGGAGAATGCCAAAAACGAGTTGACTTTGATTGCTTTTGTTTGGTTGGGCCTTTCTTTCATGCAACTCGTTAACCCTGAAGCCGGCAACCGAACAGCATGGTTCTACGCCATGAGGGGCGTATCGCTTTATATGTTCCTGACAATTCCATTAATTTTTGTAACATTCAATAAAGCCAAAGATTTAAACTTGTTTTTTCTCCTGTGGGGAATTTTCTCGATTATGGGCTCGTTAAAAGGTATGCAGCAAAAATTCCTGGGAGTTGATCCCTTTGAACAAAGGTGGCTCGATGAAGGCGGAGCTGCTCAGCATATTTTGTTTGGAAAACTTCGCATTTTCTCTTTTTATTCCGATGCCGGTCAGTTCGGCGCAGCACAAGGCCAAGCTGGTGTTGTCTTTGCCATTTTGGGGTTTGATGAGAAAAAATTCAGAAAGAGGCTTTTCTATTTCACCGTCTCAATTCTTGGTATATACGGAATGATGATTTCGGGGACTAGAGGTGCAATGGCAGTTCCAATTATGGGTTTCATGTTGTATATCATTCTGAAGAAGAATGTTAAAGCAATGATTGTTGGTGCAGCAATAATGGTTGGTGTGTTTGTTTTTTTTAAATACACAACGATCGGGCAAGGGAATGATACGATAAGAAGAATGAGAACTGCATTTGATCCTAACGACCCGTCATTGCAAACGCGCCTTGAGAACCAACGCAGGTTAAAAGCCTACTTAGCGAGCCGACCCTTTGGCGGAGGTTTAGGCTCAACCGGAAGCCTTGGACAACGCTATAACCCGGGAACATTTTTAGCATCAGTTCCAACAGACTCCTGGTATGTAATGATTTGGATGGAACAAGGAATTGTGGGATTATGGACACACCTGGCAATTTTATTTTTTATCTTAGGGAAATCTTGCTATTTAATAGTTTTCCGAATTAGAGACGATCTGGTAAAAACCCGGACATTGGCTTTGGCTTCCGGGATGTTTGGGATTATGGTTGCATCGTACGGAAACGGTGTGCTTGGCCAAATGCCCACAGGAATTATTCTTTATTCGGGCATGGCGTTTATGTTTTTAGCGCCAAAACACGACGAAGAAGCGATGAATGCGAAAGAAATTGAAACTAAAACCTTAAAAGCCCTTTCAGTATGAGTATTCAAAGCAGCCAATTCCCGTTAGTTTCAATAATTACAATCAATTACAATCAATCGGCGGTTACCTGCCAGTTGCTCGAATCGTTGCGTAAAATTAGTTACCCGAATATCGAAATATTTGTCATCGACAATGCTTCTCCCAACGATAAGCCTCAAGCAATTAAAGAAGCATTTCCTGAAATCAACCTCGTTCAAAGCAATGAAAATCTGGGATTTGCAGGTGGAAATAATTTGTGTGTTCGCAAAGCTTCAGGAAAATACCTGTTGTTCCTGAATAACGACACCGAAGTTGCTCCCAATTTTCTGGAACCATTGGTAGAAAAATGCGAATCAGATCCGCAAATTGGAGCAGTTAGCCCAAAGATCAAGTTTTACTCCAAACCCAATACCATTCAGTTTTCAGGACAAGCACCCATCAACAACTTTACCATGCGAAGCCGGGGTTATGGTTACGGAATGGTTGACAGTGGCCAGTTTGAGCAAGATTCACTGACCAATTTTGTGCACGGAGCCGCTATGATGGTGCCAATGGCCGTCGTCAGAAAAGTGGGATTGATGCCCGAATGCTATTTTCTTTATTATGAAGAGCTCGATTGGTGCTCAAGCATAAAAAGAGCCGGATACAAACTTTGGTATGTACACAACTCAACGGTACTCCACAAAGAATCGATGTCGATTGGCAAACTTACGCCGTTCAAAACTTATTACATGAACCGGGCGCGGTTGCTGTATTTGAGAAGGAACGTACATGGACTGAGTTTCTTCGTGGCTGCTTTGTATCAAACCTTTGTGGCCATTCCCAAAAACATGACGGTGTTTTTGGCGACTGGGAAAACCGATCATTTCAAAGCGTATTTAAATGCAGTGTTGTGGAATTTCAAAACCATGTTTAAACGGGATATTCACATCAACCCGGCACTCGACTAATTCGTTTAACCGAAAAAAAGAACAAATGGATATTTTCAATTTCATTCAAACGGTATTGTTAATCTTGCTGGGCCTGGCAACCCTCTACATTTTCATTTTTGCATTTGCCGGATTGTTTTATCGGCAACCGGCATACGCAAAGCAGGTCGGGCAAAGGAAAATTGCCGTGTTGATTCCAGGATATAAAGAAGACGGGGTAATTGTAGAAGTGGCTCAGGAAGCGTTGATTCAGGATTATCCCGCCGAATTTTTTGATGTTGTTATAATCGCCGACTCGTTTCAGCCTGAAACTTTGCAAAAACTGCGCGAACTACCCATTAAACTGATTGAAGTTAGTTTCGAGAAAAGCACCAAGTCGAAAGCCCTGAACAAAGCCATGAAACAGCTCGACAGCAATTACGACATTGCCGTGGTGCTCGATGCCGACAATGTGATGGCGAAAGATTTCCTTTCAAAAATCAATGCTTCGTTCGAAAATGGCATTCTTGCGGTTCAAGGACACCGGGCCGCTAAAAATATGAACACATCGCTAGCGGTGCTCGACGCTGTCAGCGAAGAAATAAACAACCACATCTTTCGCAAAGGACACCGGGTTTTAGGTTTATCGTCGGCCATTATTGGCTCGGGAATGGCTTTTAAGTACAATTTCTTTAAGGAAATGATGGCTTCAGTAAAAGCAATTGGAGGTTTCGATAAGGAAATTGAATTGAAAATGCTTAGCCAGAAGCAAAAAATTGAGTACCTCGACGATGCCTACGTGTTCGATGAAAAAGTTCAGAAAGCTGAGGTTTTCAGTAATCAGCGCAGACGTTGGCTCTCGGCGCAACTGCATTATTTCAGGCAAGATTTTTTGAAAGCTTTACGCGATTTATTCCTGAAAAGCAACATTGACTATTTCGATAAAGCCATTCAGTTTATACAGCCGCCGCGCATTTTGCTCCTGGGTGCTGTCGCATCGTTCGGAATCGTATTTATTTTAGCCAATATACTGATTAGCAATATAGCAATCTATTCTTTTTTATGGATGACATTGATTATTCTATGCACGCTTTCGTTCCTGTTTTCGATCCCGAGTTCGTTTTACGACCGAAGAACAGCGGTGGCCATTCTGAGTCTGCCCAAAGGGATGTTTTTGATGCTTGGCTCGCTGCTCAAAATTAAAGGCGCTAACAAGAAATTTATTCACACTCAACATACATCAACAACTTTAAAGAAATAAGCATGACAGCGCCCATTCAATTCCAATCTCGATTTCAACCGCTTTTAGCCGGCGATTTTGGTGCATTAAGTCAGTTTGAACACCACACCAGTGAAGAAGCTCACTTGTTTATTATCGGACGAATTTTCAACCGGAAAACCGAGGGTTTACTCCCCCAGTTCCTGAAGAACGGGAAGGATGCATTGCGAACACTCGATGGCGATTTCCTGCTGATTATTGTGGTGGGCAAAACTGTTTATTTCTTTAAAGACCGTCACGGCGCAGGCAAGCAGTTATTTTATACCAACGAGTTTTTCACTTCGCAATTAATTGATTTCACTTCGTTGACCGGTTTTGAGTGCAAGCCCGATTTGGAAGCGCTTTTTACCTTCCTGAGCATTGGCTATATTCCTTCGCCACAAACATCGTTGCTGGGCGTGAAAAAACTGCCGGGAGGACATTTGATGGTGTATGAAAACAACTCCATAAAAACTACTGATCTGTTCGATTATCAGGATTTTACCGCTTCGCCGGAAACCAAACTAACCCTTGACGAAGCTACCAACGAATACGAACGACTGCACAAGCAATCTATTGCCACCCGAATAGAAGGAGCTGAAAAAGTTGGTTTGCTTTTAAGCGGTGGATACGACTCGGGTGGTAACATTTCGGCCCTGCGCGACTTGTATGGTGGCGATGTTGTTTCCTATTCCATTGGTTTTAAAGACAATCCCTGGACCGAATTACCCCTTGCCAAAATCCTATCGGAAAAATACCAAAGCAAACATTTTGAGTACGAAATTGATGGTTCCGAAATCATGGATTTGCCGCAAATTATCACAGCGCTGGGCGATCCGTTTCAGGAAGGTGGCTTAATGCTCAATTACTCGGCCATGCGCCTGGTGAAAGAAAGCGGCGAGCAACCACAAATCATTTTGGGAGGCGATGGCAACGACCAGCATTTCGGAACCTCGGGCAAAGAACTGGCAATTCACTGGAAATTTAGGAAAAATGGCGTTCAGGCTTTCCAGAAATTCTTTGATGCTGCCGGAAATACAAGCTTGTTCGAGAAAGACAATATCTTCTTCAGGTCGCAGTTTCACAACCGCAAAATCCTGCATATTCAGCAAAGCGATACATTCGGATTCACCAAAAATCGCCTCAATAAGCTGAATAGCATTGGCTACAAAGTTCCCGAATATCAATACCTGAAAACTAGTCCAACGAAATACGCCGATTTCGACGAGTTTTTCCGTTGCCGAAATTATTTCGTCGATATCAAGCAGGTAATCAATGAAGTAATCCTGTTTAAAGCGTCGAAAATGGCCGATATGTTTGGCAACAACATTTCGTTCCCCTACATGAGTACCGAGCTCTACGAATTCCTGAAAACCATGCCGGTTAACTACAAATTTTACGGCTCGCTCGAAGATTTATCGAAAGGAAAAGGAAAATCGAAATACCTGCACAAACAATACCTCAAACCAAAACTCCCTACCGAAATTACCGATCGGAAGAAGCAGGGCGGTTTTGCACCTCTGCCTATTTTCCTGAGAAATAAGGAACAACGAACCAACATTTTCAAGATGATTGAGCAATCGGAAGCTGTGAAAGCACTGTTCAGGAAAGATATGATTCACAACTTTTTACAACAATACGATCAGGTTGCCGAATCGCCCGGATACTGGTTCTGGTACAAACAAGTGCAAGCCAATCAAATCATTAACCTCACAACACTGGTTGTTTGGTGGGATATTTTTATTGGCGGCAAAAAGAATGTAACATCGTTAACCGATTTAATGTAACCCGATAAAATTGAGGCTATGAGGATAGGTATTGAGGCGCAGCGTTTGTTTCGGAAGAAAAAACATGGGATGGATATGGTGGTTCTGGAATTGATCCGGAACTTGCAGGAAATTGACAAAGAGAACGAATATTTCATATTCGTGAAGCCCGATGTCGATAACCAGGTAATTCGGGAAACGCCAAATTTTCACATTGTTGAACTTGGCGGCGGACCTTATCCAACCTGGGAACAAATAGCTTTACCAAAAGCTGCGAAGAAATACCAATGCGATTTGCTGCATTGCACCAGCAACACCGGTCCGGTAAATACCTCCATTCCGCTGATGATAACTCTGCACGACATCATCTACATGGAAAGCCTGAGTTTACTGAAGAAAGACGGCACCTGGTACCAAAAACTGGGCAATGTTTACCGCCGCTGGAATGTGCCGGTTGTTGTTCGCAAAAGTAAAACGGTAATTACCGTTTCCGACTTCGAACGCGAACGCATCAGCCGCTTTTTTGGACTCAACAGCTCTAAATTGCACACCGTGTACAACGGAGTTGGCAGGCATTTCAGGCCCATTAGCGACAAAATTGAACTCGAACGAATTGCTGCGAAATACCGATTACCCGAAAAATTTATGTTCTTCCTCGGTAACACCGATCCGAAGAAAAATACGCGGGGCGTTTTGAAAGCTTATGCCGAATTCAGGAAAACATCGGCAACCGATTACAAGTTGGTTATGCCCGATTACGAAGAAACGGCATTGGCTGCCCTGCTGAAAGAACTCGATTGCCCCGAAATACGCGAACACATTCATTTAACCGGATACATCATCAACACCGATTTACCCGGAATCATCAACCTGAGTACCTTGTTCCTGTATCCATCGCTTCGCGAGAGTTTTGGAATTCCGATTCTCGAAGGCATGGCCTGTGGTATTCCGGTCATCACGTCAAATACCTCGTCGATGCCCGAAATTGCCGGAGATTCAGCGTTTATTATCGACCCGTTTAAGCCTGAAGAAATTACCGCTGCCATGAATAAAATACTCGACAACAGCGATTTATACAAACAACTAAGCGAAAAGGGAATTCAACGGGCGGCCTTGTTTTCGTGGGAAAATATGGCCAAAAGTGTATTGAAATTGTACAACGAATTTTCAGCAAAATAAACAGCATGCTCAAAAACGAACATATCGTTTGCATCTCGTATTCAACCTGGGAAGGGCCGTACACCAAATCGGTTGTGCAGCTAATGTCGTTGCTGGCGTTGAACAACGGGGTTCTCTTTATCGAGTATCCGTTTACGTGGAAAGACATTTATACCACGCTGAAAGGCAGGCAAAATGCACCGGTTGCGCAAATGCTCGGCTTTAAGAATCGGTTGACTGTCAAGCAAACCCCAGAAAAAGCAATGGTTAGTCATTGGGTTTTGCCGCCGCTTTTGCCCATGAACATGATTCAAAGTGAGGCACTTTATAAGCTTTTCCTGAAAATAAATACCTGCATTTACAAGCGGTCGATTAAAAAAGCACTGAAACGACTGAAATGGGAAAATCCGGTTAACGTGGTTGCCTACAACCCTATTTTTGGTGAATCGCTCGTGGGAAAGCTTCCCGAAAAAGCCAACATTTACTATTGCTACGACGGATACATCAAAGACAGGCGCGGACTTCGGGCCTGGGAAGCCGACTTGCGCTACTCGCGTTTAACCGACGGAATTATAGTGACTTCTGACTACCTGAAAGAACAAAAGTTGCCTTACAATTCGAAGGTTGCAACGGTAAAAAACGGAGTCGATTTCGAGCTTTTTAACCAGGCTGCCAAAACCAATACAACCTCGGAGCAGCGGAAAAAAATCGGCTACATTGGTAGCATCGATCAGCGATTCGATCTCGAAACGGTTGAGTTTTCGGTACGCAACCTGCCCGAATTCGACTTCGAATTTATTGGCGATGTCCGCAATCAGGAAGTAAAAGATGTGCTGGAAAAGTTCTCGAACGTTAGTTTCCTTCCTCCTGTAAAACCATACGAAGTGCCCGAAATACTGCGGCATTGCGACGTTGGCATTATTCCATATTTATGCACCGAAATCAATAAAAATGTGTATCCGCTTAAGATTAACGAGTATCTCGCTGTGGGCGTGCCGGTTGTAATTACAAATTTTGCCAACCTGCCCGAATTTGCTGATTACGTTTCGTTTGCATCGTCGAAAGAACAATTCAAAAACGCGCTGCTTACCGAAACCGAAACGGATAGCCTGGAGAAAATAAACCAGCGAATTAATTTCGCCTGCTCAAACTCCTGGAAATCGAGAGCAAACCTGTTTTCAGAAGAAATAGAGAATTTTATCAGGATTAAAAACGCAACAATCAAATAACTACAAAACCTTACCCTATGTTTCGACCCTTTGTACCGGCCAATGTGAAAAAGCATCGTTTTGAGTTTCAGACGATGGAAGAGATTCCGGATGAAATTTTTGAACGAATCAGGGCAGGTTTTGCTGCCTTAAAAACCGATGCTCCGCTCATTTCGGTGAATATCATCGCCTGGAACGAAGAGCAAAATATACTTCGGAACTTGTCGTCGCTTAGTGCTATGAAAAGCAAGTATCCGATTGAATTTGTGTACGTTGACAACAATTCGAAAGACAAAACTTCGGAAATAATACGTCGCTGCGGAATAACCCCGGTATTCGAACTTAAGCAGGGATACGGCTTTGCGCGCCAGGCTGCTTTGGAGAATTCGCATGGCAAATACATTATTACCGGCGATGCCGATACTATTTACCCGCCTACTTGGATCGATACCATGCTGACACCAATTCTGGAAGGGAAAGGTTTCGCCACCTATGGAACGTATTCATTTATACCCAATAAAGGCAAATCGAGACTAAAATTTGCGTTTTATGAATTGTTTCGGGATGTGATTCACGAAGCACGTTCGAGAAAAAGGCCCGAGCTGGCTGTTGGAGGAGTAAATTTCTGTTTCCTGAGAGAAGAAGCATTAAAAATTGGATTTATCAAGAGCGATTCGCGCATGGAGGACGGCCAAATGGCTTACGCATTGAGCAAAATTGGAAATCTCAAACGAGTGACAAAATTAAAGGCAATGGCCTGGACTGTTACCCGGTCGGTTGATAAAAGCGGTTCGTTTTTCAAGGCCATTACCAGCCGCATTGTCAAAGAACTGAAGCGTATTAGCATTTATTTCAGAAAAACACCGAAATAGTATGTCGTTAAAAGAAAAGTTGAAATCAAATCCAACGATCAAGAAACTGGTTCTGTGGTCGATAACTTCCAGCAGAAATCCGCGCCCGAGGCTGTGGATACGGCTTTTTGTTAACCCACTTGTTCACAAAAAGGGAAAAGGAACAGTTATTCGGCGGCAAACCAGAATTGACGTTTTTCCCTGGAATAATTTTACACTTGGACAAAATTGTACAATTGAAAGTTTTACCACCGTTAACAACGGAGTTGGAGAAGTACAAATTGGAAACAATTCGAGAGTAGGAATAGGCAATACCATAATCGGACCGGTGAAAATTGGGAACGATGTAATTTTAGCTCAGAACATAGTCATTTCTGGCTTAAATCATGGATATCAGGATGTTAAAATTCCAATAAAAGACCAGCCAGTAACGATGGCCAGGATAAACATTGAGGATGAAGCCTGGATTGGTGCCAACTCGACGATTGTTTCGGGAGTAACTATCGGGAAACACTGTGTTGTTGCAGCCGGGTCGGTAGTTACGAAAGATGTACCCGATTATTCGGTTGTTGGAGGAAACCCAGCCCGGATCATCAAACAGTACAATCGGGCAACAGGAAATTGGGAACGAATATAACAACGACTTTAAATGGCGAAAAAGCAATTAGCAATCAACATGATAGCAAACGTGATAGCATTTGCTATTCAGTTTGGGATCAATTTCTTTTTTACACCTTACTTAATTCGAACTGTAGGCAAAGAAGCTTACAGTTTTTTCCCATTGGCCAATAGTTTCATCAGTTATGCAAGTATTTTAACGATTGCGTTAAATTCAATGGCCAGCCGTTTTATAACCATTAAAATACAACACAACGATACCGAAGGAGCCAATGTGTACTTCAATTCGGTTTTAATGGGAAATACGCTCATTGCAGTTTTTCTTTCAATTCCTTCCATTCTTACGGTTGTTTTTATTGATTATTTGCTAAATATTCCACCGGCTTTAGTTGCCGATGTTCAGATACTTTTTGCATTAGTTTTAGGTGGAACATTAGTTAGTATTGTTACTTCAGTGTTTGCCGTTTCAACTTTTGCGCGCAATCGACTGGAACTTGAGTCGATGCGAAATGCCGAATCAAATGTATTGAGAGTGGTTCTCCTGATCGTCTTGTTCTATTTTTTCAGACCCTCGATATCATATATTGGCATTGCCAACGTTGCGGTAGTCTTATTCATGCTGATAGTAAATGTAAAATACACCAAACTTCTTCTTCCTGATATTCAGATAAATAGCAATTATTTTAATTGGGGAGCAATTAAAGAATTATTGTCTTCCGGGGTGTGGAATTCAATCAACCAACTTAGTTTAATCTTGCTAACAAATCTTGATTTGCTGATATGCAATGTGCTGCTTGGTGCTTCTATCACCGGTGAATACGCTCTGGTAAAAACCATACCCTTGTTTATTCAATCGTTAGTTGGGATGCTTGTCGGTGTCTTTGTTCCTGAATTTATGATATTGTATGCCCAAAACAAAAAAGATGATTTACTGGTAAGTATCAAAAGATCAATCAAATTCATGTCAATCATAATGACTATCCCTTTGGGCTTTTTATTGATTTTTGGGGACACATTTTTCTCGCTTTGGGTTCCCAACCAAGACACTCGTTCTCTCTTCTTTTTGTCAAACCTAACCATCATCCCGCTAATTGTTACCACCAGTATCAATACCGTTTACAATGTGTACACGGTGACTAACAAATTAAAAATTCCGGCGCTGGTACTTCTGGTGACCGGCATACTCAATACGCTAATCATACTTCTGTTACTAAATATTACCCAATTAGGAGTCGTTGTAATTCCTTTGGTCAGCATGATTATTGGATTGGCAAGAAACCTGATTTTTACGCCAATATATGCTGCCCGGGCCCTATCGGTAAAATGGAACGTATTTTATAAAGCTATTTTACGGGGAATGATATGTTGCCTGGCAGTTGTCGGAATATCTTTAGCCGTCAAATATTTCTATGTTCCCAAAACCTGGGTAACGTTTCTCGGTATAGCCATTATTACCGGAGTACTGGCTTTAACAACAAACATCATTATTGCCTTGAATAAGAATGAATTAAATATCGTCAGAGAGATGATCAATAAAATACTCGTAAAAGTTCATTTAATTAAAACCAAATAAAATGGCAAAAGTACTCTCTATCCTGCAAAATATTGGAAAATATTCCGGCATGTACAAGGAATATCTTTCCCAGAAAAAAAGCATAAAACAATCAAAACCAACCATTTTCCTGTTTGGTGCGCCTTTTCACAGCAATATGGGCGACCAGGCTCAAACGTATTGTATTATCAGATGGTTGAACCAAAACTACCCTGAACACAAAGTGGTTACCTTCTTCCTGCGAAATTCTACCAATAGAATTTTATCCTACATCAGGAAAACAATTGGCCCCGACGATAAAATTGTCTGCCACAGTGGTTATCACTTAACCAACTTATACAACGAGCAGGTTGTATACAAGCAACTTGTAAAATTATTTCCTGATGTTCCAATTGTAATCTTTCCACAGACAATTAACTACACCACAACCGAGGCAGCCCAGGAAACAGCTACGCTTTTTAATGGTCACCCCAGGCTTACCATTTTATGCCGTGATGAAGTTTCTTTTGATACAGCAAAATCACTTTTTGATAAGTGCCAATTGTTTCTTTATCCTGATGTTGTAACCTCACTAATTGGAACCAACCAGTTTAATAAACAACGAGATGGAATTTTATTCTGTATCAGAAATGATAAGGAGGCTTTTTATAAGAAGGAAGAAATTAATTCATTAATAAAGAGACTGGAACCGTTCGCGAAGGTTTCTATGACTGACACCACTATTAAAACACCGGCTTCGGAAATAATTGACAACAGGGAAAAGTTTCTCAACAGCATTTTTGATGAGTATTCAGGATATAAGCTAGTCATCACAGACCGGTATCACGGGACAATTTTTTCGCTCATTTCAGGTACACCTGTCATTGTTTTGTCTTCATCCGACCATAAATTGAGCTCAGGAGTTAAGTGGTTTCCACCAGAGTTTAGCGACTATGTAACCTATGCCAAAAGTCTTGACGAAGCATACCAGCTTGCAAACCAAACCTTAAAGAAACAGTTGAAATACCAGCTTCCCGACTATTTTTTGCAAAACTATTGGAACGTACTCAAATCTAAACTGAACGAAAAATAAGCATACAAAATGGAAGCAAAAATTTCCGTCGTTGTTCCAATTTATAATGTCGAAAAGTACCTTCTGCGTTGCGTTGATTCAATTACGAACCAAACGCACAAGAATTTGGAAATCATATTGGTAGATGATGGTTCTCCTGACAATTGTGGTAAAATTTGCGACGAATTAGCGTTAAAGGATTCAAGGATTATCGTGATCCACAAACCGAACGGAGGCTTATCGGATGCCCGAAATGCCGGGATAAACATAGCAACCGGTGACTATATTGGTTTTGTTGATAGCGATGATTTTATTCACCCTGATATGTTCATAGACCTTTGCGAACGTTTGGAAAAAAACCAGGCCGACATTGCACAATGCAGCTTCCAAAGGGTAACCGACGATGAATATAAAAGTCCTGGTGATGCCACAAACGAAAAAATACTGACCAACATCGAAACATTAAACCTCCTCTTCACGCCATATAGGGTTGATTTTGTAGTGGCCTGGGACAAACTCTACCGAAAAGACCTTTTTAAATCGATAAGGTATCCGAAATCAAAAATTCATGAAGACGAATTCACCTCATACAAACTATTTTACGAAGCTAAGAAAATTGTAGCCATTGAGAAAAAGTACTACTATTACTATCAGTCGCCCAATAGTATTATGCGCAGTACTATAAACGAGAAGAAATTACATTATGCCGAAGCCATGGAAGAACGGATCAAGTTCTTTGAGGAAAAGCAAATGCCTGATTTCTATACTCTTTCGTTGAAAAACTATGCCCAATGGCTGCTACTATTCTCGTATATTAACCGCCAGCAATTAAAAGAAATGCCCCAAATATCAGCTAGCCTGAAGGTACGCTATAAAAGAGTTTGCGGTGTTATTAATAAAACATCAGGTATAAAAAAGCGTTCAAAATTTGCTTTTAGGTTGGCTGAAAATTGTCCCAACCTATCGGGTATGCTTATTTATAACAATGTATATAAAAGCAACATTTTGAGCAAATTAGCCATCCTTACCGGACTTATCGACGAATAAACTCGGGCAGTTTTTTAATGATGTTCATTATCTTTTTCACGTAGCGTTTGGTTTCCCCAACCGGTTTAAACCCTTTCCATTTGGTCTGATTTAAATACTTGAAAAACAATTCCCTGAACCCGGGAAGATTATCATACGTTTGATACATCGGTTTTCGTCCGACGAAATGAATATTGAACGGATCGTCGCAAGGCGTATCGGCAAACCAGTTCCAACGCGGGTCCAGTTCAACCCAACGGTTAGCCATCACAATGTTAATCCCATATTGATCGGGATAATTGGCGTATTTTTCATTGTCGGCGATACATTTAACAACGGTTGCTGCACTATTTTCTTCCCTCCATTTTTTCACATTAATCGATAAAATTCCGGTATTAAAGTATTTTGTATCAGGGTCGAAGCCTAGCTCTTTGTAATTCAGAATACCGCCCCACGAGTTACTAAAAACTTTTAGCCGAGGGTCGACAACCGCCCCCAACATATTTTCGCCCAAGTCGATATTCCAAAGCTCCGAAACATCGTGCATCACAATCATATCCACGTCGAAATAGATTATTTTGTCAAACGATTCAGGAATAAAATGGGGAATAAAAATACGGGTATGAATGTTTTTGGGATACGAACTTCGATCAAACGGAATTTGCATGTCATCAGGAATCGCTTCATCCATCGAAATCCAATTAAAATTCATCATCGAAGAGTCAACCGAAGCAGCCAGCTTCTTTTGGTTCTTTTTTGTTATGCCGTCTTCAACGACAAAAATCTCAATTTTCTCAGTGGTTTTATGATTATTTTCAATTGATTTCAAGAGTGCTGCCAGTAACACCACATAATGATTGTCGCAGGCAACAATAACAGCAATTGAATTAGCATTGATAGGCATACTTTTAGTTTAAATGTTTAGCAATTTATACAGAATCTTTGAAAAAGCAGCCTTCCTGACGCAAAAAAGATATCTCAGCGTGAAATGATTTTCGTATTTTTATCTCAATAAACCCAAACACATGAAAATTCTCGAAATCACTTTCTGGCTTTGTCTCTTCCTGCTATTCTATGCCTATATCGGATATGGCATTTTGCTGTTCACTCTGGTAAGGATCAAACGAATGTTTGGAAAAACGGAAAAGACTGTCGAACAGAATTACGAGCCCGATGTAACACTTTTTGTTGCGGCGTATAATGAAAAGGATTATGTAGATTCTAAAATACAGAACTCTTTTAGCCTCGAATACCCGCTTGAGAAAGTTAAACACGTATGGGTAACTGATGGGTCGAATGACGGTACACCTGATCTCCTTCGAAAGTATGAAGGTGTTGAGGTTTATCACCTGGATGAACGCGGCGGAAAGATTGGGGCTATGAACCGGGGGATGAAATTTGTTAAAACTCCAATTGTCATTTTTTCTGACGGCAATACCATGCTCGGCCATGAATCGATCAGACGAATTGTAAATCTCTTTGCCGACCCCAAAGTAGGCTGTGTTTCAGGCGAAAAGCGTATTTTCAATAAAGAAAAAGACGGAGCTGCCGGAGCGGGTGAAGGACTCTATTGGAAATATGAATCAACATTAAAAAAGTGGGATGCCGAATTGTATTCGGTTGTAGGTGCTGCCGGTGAATTATTTGCAATCAGAACTGAATTGTTTCAGGAAGTTGAAAGAGATACTTTGCTCGACGATTTTATCATTTCGCTGCGGGTTGCGATGAAAGGCTACACCATTCAATACGATCCGGAAGCGTATGCCATCGAATCGGCTTCGGCCAACGTAAAAGAAGAGCTAAAACGAAAAATTCGTATCTCAGCCGGTGGCATTCAGTCGGTCGTGCGGTTAAGATCGCTGTTGAATTTTTTCAGATATGGCACGCTTTCATTTCAATATATTTCGCACCGGGTCTTGCGCTGGACACTAGCTCCACTTGCCTTGTTGATAATGATTCCGGTTAATTTTTCGATAGCGCTAAATCGCGACTTTGCTTCGTCGGATTTATTTACCATACTTTTCTGCCTTCAGATATTATTTTATATTGCGGCCTTGCTTGGCTGGTATCTCGAAAACCGATCAATAAAGATAAAATTACTCTTTGTTCCCTATTATTTCTTTATAATGAATTTATCAGTATTTCTTGGATTAAAGAGATACTTAAAGGGTTCACAAACGGTGAACTGGGAGCGCGCAAAACGAGGAAATTAAAACGATAAAAGCCGCTGTTTAAGCGGCTTTTTTTGGTATCCCGGCGGGGGACATATTCAATATTTTAAATGATTAAATATCAATATTTTACTAAACACTTAAAAGGATCGGTCCCGAAATGGTCTCGCACTCTTTTTCAATTCATTATAACTCAAAAATACACAAATTTTATTAAACTTTTTCTGTTGTTAAAATAACTATTCCGTACTTTTCAAAAAAAAGAAAGTCAACATCCAACAGCTCCAAATTAAAATTCAGTACTCCTGTTAATAAAACCATGTAATCTAAAGGACGGACTGCTTATATTATTGCATGTAATTCATTCAGCGAAAGATCAATTCACATGCTTTCTCGCTACCTGAGATGAATTTTCGTACCGTTTCTTCTTCGATATTAAATTCAGATGTTTTCACAATACTAAGGTTTTTTATGAATGTTTGGGTTCAAAGGTAGCAGAAAACAATAAATAACAAGTGCCGTAAAAATCCACTAAAGTTCATTGTATCTTATCTTTCAAGGTTGTTTGGTATTGAAAAAGCATTCTGCATTCTTATAATATATTTTGTCGATCACATCGCGCGGGAGTTGCAGCCCACGTACTTTTTGGTTACCCAGATCTCGCACCGCTACCGAAGAATCAGTCGCCAGATACGTCCAGTGATCCTTCCATCGAGCCCGAATCCCGGCAGTTTCACTTAAATAATTAGTGTCTTTCTTACTGATTGTTATATCGGTGGCATACAAAATCCGGTCCTGGTATTTGATCAGAAAATTACGGACTTTAGCCCAGTCTGCCATCGACTGGTATTGCATGTTTCCGATCCGGGCCGCCAAATCAGCCATCATATCAGGAAACTGATCGAATCGTTTAGCCAGCTCATCAACACTCCATTCGAGGCTGGCCAGATGAGCTCCGGTAAACAGAAGTTTCGGATGCTTTTTCAGCAGGTTATCACGGGCAGCAATCTGGTCATCATACGAAGGCGCTTCAGGGTGCTTGTACATATAATATTGGGGATGTTTGGTGTAATAGCGCCGATCGTTATCAACTGTCATCTCCTTTTCTGGAAGCCAGCAATTACGGGGTTCGCCTAAATGTGCAAGTAAATGAATCCGCTTGGTTTCCATGTAATTGAAAACCGGATCAAAAACCGGATTATCCACCATTACATAATGGCCGGCAGAATCTTTTAGCTCCATTCCAATATTTTTCCAGATTTTAATTCCACTAGCGCCAGCTTTTACGCACTTGTCAATCCGAGCAATGATTTTTTCAGCAAAACCGGCTTTTCCAAAACTGTCAACCGAAAATGTGCCCAAAAAAGCAAATTTATCAGGAAATTGCCGCTTGATCCAACCGGCAATCTGCAATTGACTGTCGATTGGCATTTCAGTGTCAACATTAGGTGAAACTAGTCTGAAATTCAATGAATCAGCAAATTTAAGATATCGGACATCCCGGGTATTGTAATGAAAATGTGAATCGATTTTCAACACTTTTTCGAAGTCAGCAACAGTATAATAGGCAGACCTATTTTCACACGAACCAAGCAAAACCAGGCAAACACCGAATATTGCCAGTTTTCTTAAGTATCTATTTGCATCCATGTTATCTATTTATCAGTTTAACACATAAGATTCTGAAAATTAAAACAATTTAAATTAGTGCTATCATTTAATCCTTGTTGTTTTCATTCTCCTATCTTTTTATAGCTAATCATTAGTGATGAAGGCTTTTGCGGAATTGTCAATTCAACATTTTCCATCAGTTCTCTTCCCGTTTTCTGAACACGCAGACCATAATCTTCAAAGAATAATTCATAAGTGGCGTTTGTGTCCAAGCCATAGAAACGTGTAGAAATTGACTCATCGGAGGCTCCTTCGCGGCGGAAAGCAATGACAATCCCGTCTTTTTGTTCTGGCCGGTTAAACTGAAAGGCCAGCAGGGCATTATCGCGGGTGTTGGCAGGGGTCAGCGGGTAATAATCGCCATAAAAGTACGGACGCAGTTTTTTGTAGTCCTGAATTCGTTTTTGAATGGCCGGGATGGCTTCCGATGCTTTGCCGGTAACTTCCCAGTTGGAAACAGCCGTAGCTCCAAGCCCGGAACGAAAGGTGTAACTATCTGTCCGATAGATTGCGGTTCCGTGAATCGGAAGGTAGAAATTCAATCCGTAAGTATGACATTGGTATCCGTTGAGTTCGCCATACTGGTAGTCGGTCCGCCAGAGTGGAGCGCTCCGCGATGTTGTTTCCAGATCAATTCTTCGACCGCCACTGGCACAATTGTCAATCAACAAATTGGGCGAAATACTCAATATACTGTCCCAGAAAGCATAAAGTCCTTCAATATGCCTGATTTCAGAAATTCCAATCCGGCCAGGTTTATCGTTGGCAATCCAGTAGGGCATGGGATCGAAGTTGAAATCCTGCCGGTAGTAGTCGATTCCTTCATTTTTGAGCAGATTGCAAATGTGATCGGTCATCCAGGCCAAGGCATCCTTATTTCCGAGATCGAACAGCATATTGTTCTCTTTCGGAAGCTTGATCAGCCACTCCGGATGCTCTTTTGCGATCTGGGTCTCGGGGCGAACACGTTCAGGCTCGAACCATACCATAAATTTTGAGCCCGCTTGGTGTACAGCATCAGCAACGGGTCTCAGTCCACGAGGGAAACGTTCTTTCTCAACCGACCAGTTTCCCACATTTTGCCACCAACTTCCATCTTTTTTGAGTCCGTTGCAACCGGTGTACCATCCGGCGTCGAGCCAAAAAACTTCAGGTAAAATATCGAATTGCTGGTAACGTTTCACCAGGACAACTGCAAATTCCTCGGTCAGACATTCATATTCGCCACATGGAGCCGGATCGCCGTAATCGAAACTGCCAGATAAGGGATATTCAGCAAATCGCCCGTTTACTTTGCGCGAATGATGTGCCAGAATGAAACGACGGAACTGGTTATGCCCAACCATCCGGTCTTCCCCTTTCCAGAAAAGCAAACAGATCTTTGGCGTGCGAATTTGTTCTTTGGGAAGCAGATACAACTGCATCCTTTCCATACCCGATTTTAACAAAACCGTTTTTTCGCCCGACTGCACCATATCGGCATACCATTTTCCAGTCCAGCCCACGGCTACTACGATTCCTTGCTGCCCGGGCATCTCAATATTGAAAAACGGGAACGCCGTATTGTCAGACGAACGGCCGCCGACAGGAGTCATGTAAATGTTTTTACCTGGCTGCATCCGGTCGTCAACAGGAAGGAAATCACTTCGTTCAGCGTTGCTTCCTTTGGAATGGTGAAGAATAAATGCGCCGTTTGTGTTTGAGTTAAATGACTGATCAATCGCGGCGGCCTTTTCAATTACCAATGAGTTTTTATCCGAAGTGTTGATGAAATTCAGAACCCATTCCACTGCCGGGAAGTCGGAAAACCTGGTAAGGGTGCATTTTACAGCCAAACCGCTTGATTTATCGGAATAGGTATAAACAGTTACTTCGGAATTGGGTTCTGTGGCTTTACCTTCTTCAGCTCGAAACTGCCAGTCTTTGATGAAATGGTTGGAGCTTTTGCCGCCATAGATAAACGAGAATGGCGGGATCTTTCCTTTCGCAAAGTGTTGATTAATCCATTGCTGTATTTCAGTATCATTCGCTGGAAGAGTTTGTAGTGTTTGGCTATTGGCTTTACCATGGCACAGAAAAAGAGCCAGGAAAATCAGAACAATTGTTTTTTGAATGACATACATAAATAGCTTTAGATCAATACTTTTCATTGGTTAGGTAGTTTAAAATTTGTTCGGTTATTTGGTTAAAAGTTCGTTTTTACAATATCCAGTTCATTGCCATCCGGAGATATTTTCATTGTGATTTTTCTATTCCCTCGAAATTTATAAACAATTTCATCATTTTTACCAATTAGTGGTTCAACTTGTTTTTTTACAATTTCACTTGCCATATCGTCGGTTACGATCCATTTCCCTTTTCCGTCTTTAAATTCTTTTGTTCCGCCACCATATTTTTCCGCAAATTTCTTTGGTGCAAAACGCGGGGATGTTACAACAACAAGACCTTCTCTTCGAACAAGGGTGCCCACATCGGTAAGTGTCTGATCACTTATAAATAAACCACATAAAAAAGCAAGTTTTACTGTTTTTAAATGTTCCATAGTTACATTGTCATCAAATACAATTGGTGAATTTGCAGGGGCGAATGATCGATGTGGTATATCTTGGTAGTAGTTGCCAGCATTCCATGAAAGACTTTCTTTTTTTACCATTCCATGTGTAATCGTGTGCCAGGCTTTTATCCACTCTTCTGAAGCAGGACTTGTATGAAGGTTATAAGCTCCAAAAAGTAAGTCTTTCCAGTAAAGATCAATCTTCATGTTCTTGCCGTTAACCATTTCGTTAACACTGCAAAATACGTTTTTGCCCTGCCCCCATTCGGTATCGTCAAACCGGATAATGGCAATTTCAGGTTCATAATCTCTGAAACTGTAAGGTCTGGGGTTATTAGGCAAATATTCTTTTGCAAACCGACTTAATGCTTCGCCTCTTTCTTTTAACTTAATCTGACCTTGATCGGTAATTTCATAGGTATGGTTACCAATGCTTTCGACATAAGCCTTGTCGAGTCCGGCCCAATAGGCAAACAAGAGATTACCCCACAACTCTTTTGCCGAATGTCCGGGAAATACATTACCATTCCAAAAATCGATACAGGCCCATAGTTCTTTGTGATATTGCAAACTGGCTCCCATTGCACAGGCAGCCCATACATTCGACCAGTTTTCTTTCATCTGTTTATAAACCGGCGTTATTCCGGCACGGGCAAAATTATGAAAGAGAACAGGCCAGACATGTTCGGTAAATACGTTCTGCGTACCCAAACTTTTACATTCGTCAGCTAATGACTTCGCCCCTTCAAATACCGCATGGTCGGCTGATTTAAAGTCCATCCCCGTAGTTTCGGCCAGACTAACCAGTTCAACACCCGGATTACGCATACTAATGGTCAGATTGCGGGTTATCTGGGAATGTTCCAACTCATCATATAAAACGCCCCAAACGGCAGGCGACTTGTTCAGGCTTTTTAATACTTCAGGAGGAAATTTAAACAGGTGAAGTTTGTTGGGTTGCATGACCCAGTTATGCCCATCAGTACTGGCCATATCCAGGCTCCAGTTTCCGGATTCGACATTAACAATGACCTTTAAACCTTTATCATTAAAGCTATTTCCAAGAATCTCCATTCGTTTTGCTTCATCTTCGATGGTTCCTTTGGGGCCACGATAATGGTAAACAACAAAATCGACTCCCAAGGCTTTCATTGCATCCGGATTAAAAAACTCATTTGCTTTACACTTATCGCCGGAATTGTCGATTCCGAGGTAAAAATTTTTAGTGGTTTCGTTTTGTGCGTAACCAGATTCACATGACAAGAAAATTCCGGCTAAAATGAACAGGAATGTAACTTTTATTGAGTTGTTTTTGCTAATCATCAAGTTTTTAAATTAATTTATCGTTGTTCATAACTATCTATCATTGCAGGCATCAATGTTGTAAAAACCCAGGCAAAATGGTTCGCTTCGTAACACATTGGCCTATAAGGAGCCACATATTCAGCGTAATCAGTATCATGATAAACGCCAACCATAGCATCGATTAAATTAGCAGGCCAGAAAGCATAACGTGTTTTTAGATCCAGATCCGAAAACTTGCTTTCAGGACTGCCATGAACCGGATTTTCAGACCATTTCCATTCATTGGGATGTTGATTGTAATAAAAAAGATAATCGATTGCTGTTTTTAAGGAACAACCATTCTGTTGCAATGCAAAAAGGTTTTCACCCGTTGCATTATAGGCAACCCAGGCCATTGCTGTCATCGGCGCCAATGAAAAATAAGTGTACCATATTCCATTGGCTCCACGGCGGGTTTCTTCGGGCATATGTCCGTCAGCGGCGATTTTATTAAAGATATCTGACTTGAAAAGCCGGATGTTTTCATTCATATCTACCGAATCATTCAAATAATAATCAGCCAGCGATGAACCAAATCGTCCCCAATCAGCCCAATTATTTTTCTTAGTGCGGATTTCATTGGTTGCTTTGCGATAAACAATTTTCATCCATTCTGCAAAATAATGTTTGTCAGTATCTTTCCATCCCCGATAGTTACTCATCAATTCGGCGGCCATTACCATGGCAGATCCTGTGTAGCTCATCACCAACTGACCATCACTCTCCGAATAGCATTTATTAATCGAACTCCACGCATTAATGAAATACAATGCACGTTTGGCATATTTCTTTTCCCCGCTAAGTTGCCAGGCCAATGCACAGGCATAGGCGTTAAAAGCGTCCGTAGCGAGGCTTTTGGAGTTACGAACATGCTCCTCAGGCTTTTTATAATAACCAGGGACACTAAAATCGGCCAGTGCGTGATGCTCCTGCACTAATGCACTATCAGAAATGTGTAGCAATTGTTTAAACGCAGAAACATAAGGTGCTTTTTGCTGTTTGATTTGCTGTATGACAAAAAGGATTTGAGCTTTAGAATGCATACCTCCCGGGTGCTTGTATGCAAAAAGCTCAGGAATAAATGTGAGCAAGACTATGGCCAGAAGAAAAAATTTCCTGCTTAATGTAAATGTTGAAACAATGGCTCTTATTTTCATAATTACTACGCTTGTACGCCCTATTATTCCACTCCCCATTTTTTGTTAGGTTCTGACCCCATTTCGAAGACCAGTTTTCCGCCTTTCACAATTTCTTCGTGCGAAATCCATGAACGGTTTAGTGGTTTCCCATTCAATGTTGCCGACTGGATGTAATAATTTGTTTTGGTGAGCTTATTTGCTTGAATGATAAACGATTTTCCAGGATAAATTTTAGAATCTAAATGCAAGATAATTTCATCAAAAATTGGAGAGGTTAGCTGATAAACCGGATTTCCCGGACAAACCTGAAACAAACCCATTGCCCCAAGTGCATACCACGAAGACATGCAACCATAATCATCGTCCATTTCTTCCAGATAACCATCCGGAGTCGTTTTATAAACCCGGTCGAAAATTGGTTTGGGAAAGAAATTATGTGTACCGTATTTCTGAACGATTGGCTCCGTTAAAATTTTGTGTGCCCATTTTTGGGACAACCAGGGCGCACCAGCCTGATTAAACAAGAACGGGGCATGAAGATCAATCTGGTTTCCGGCTGTATATAAATCATGATCGAAGAAATACTCCAGCTCTTTTACAAAACTTCCCTTTCCTCCGAATTGCTCGATTAGCGAAGGCAGATCATGCAAAATATTCCAACGATATTGCCATTTTGATCCTTCGTAAGTGTATTTTTCGCGGTTAACCGATGGATCTTCCGGAAAATCGAGCCAGGTACCATTAGCTGCTCTGGCCCTGAAATATTTAATCGATGGGTCCCATGTATTTCTCCAGTATTCTGCCCGTTTCATCAGATAATCATAGTCTTGCTGGTAACCCAGTGATTTGGCAATCTGGGCTAAACACCAATTATCCCAACAATATTCGCCAGTTTGGTCTGGACGAGCTGGAATATAGCCAATGGAATCATATTTTTCAGGCATTTGGAGTAAGGCTTCCTTCTTCAGGAAAGGATAAACAGTTTTCATATCGAGATCAAACAGGCCTTTAAAATACGCATCTGTCATAACCATCAACTGATGTTCGTTACGGCAATTACCATAAGGCTCATAGCCATTTTTACCCCTGTAATCAAATCCGGAGCCATGTGGTTTGTGGTCTGAATTCGGGAATGGATCACAATTATCGGCTTGTTCGTAAATGTCACGCAGCGACTTCACAATATCACGATAAGCATCTGGTGCAAAGAGGCTATACAAAGGGTATTTGGTTCGGAATGAATCCCAGAAAGCATAATCGAAATAATGCTTATATCCGTCAGCGTGATGTGTCTTTTGATCCAATCCGGGATAATTTCCGTCAACATCGCCGATGACCGTAGGCAAAAAACAGGCATGAAACAGAGCCGTATAGAAAATTGTTTTGTATTCTTGATTTCCTTTAACTTCCAGCTTAGCCAACCGTTCGTTCCACTGATCTGAAGCAAGTTGCTTCATCTGGTCAAAATCAATTGCAGCGCACTCTGTTTTAAAATTCTGTTTCGCAGCCTCCTGACTAATTAATGAAAGACTAATTTTTACCTGCAACGGTTTTCCGTCCAGATCTCCGAAATCACAGATAAAACCGCCGTTATTCGTCATCTCAAGTTCCTGCTGGTTCAGTATAATTTTATCATTCCAGATTTGAGTTCGTTTAAGCGGACAATTAAACTCAACCGTAAAGCGAACACCGGCAAATGTTTGCAACAATCCTTCCAAATGAAACTCATCAATTTCTTTTGCTGAAATACCAGCTGAACGTTCAAGGCTTCCTTCGTTGATATACAATTTTGCAGACTTTCCTTTCGGAAAAGTATAGCGGTGAATGCCTGAATGAGGCTGAGCAGTAAGTTCTACCAGAATATTATCCTGTTTTAACCGGACGGCATAATAACCGGCCCGGGCTTTTTCTGATTTTTTATCCATTATAGCCAGCGGATAACGGTAAAACGTATCAACCGGCTCGTGTGTAAATGGCATAAACGATAAGCGGCCAGCCCGGTCGCAAATACGGCCACCTCCGGAACTGCCTTTGTGAAAATGACTAAATCCGCGGGCAATACTGTCGGAATAATTGTACCCCGAATGGGCAAAATCACCATCGCCGGTTAAACTACTTGGATAGGTATCGGCCCCCAGTTTGATCATGCCGAAAGGAACTGTAGCCGATGGGTCCCACTGCCCATGATCACCTTCGCTGCATATAAACGGATCGACATAATCGACCGGACGCTTTTCATATCTTGAACACGAAAAACAGAAAAACAATGCGATACAAAGTATTTTATTCGTTCTCATTTTAAGTTAGTTTAGTTGGTATTTCTTCAAACGAATTTAATTTTAAATATGCAAAAGCATGTAATGATTATCTGGACTGTTGCCTGTATTTTAGTAATTCTGAGGAGTATCGGAATTTGTTTTTCATCGATAAAAGCATTAGCACCTATTTTAAATAACCCGGATGACATAAGCCACTCCAATTAATTGGTAAATGCATCCTTCAGCGGCTTTCCGGTAACCCACTCGTTAAGCTGAAATCCAAACAGCCAGGCAATAGTCGGGGCCAGATCGTAGGTGAAAACCGGATGTTTAATCTCATATCTTTTTTTTACACCTTTCCCTGAAATTATGAAAGGTACAATCATCTCATCAGGACTAATACCACCATGTTTCTTATCGAGGCCACCATGATCAGCAATGATGAAAACGACCGTTTGATCAAGCATTTCTGCTGCTTTGAGTTTAGCAATAAGCACTCCGACCAGACTATCAGCTTTTTCCACCGATTTTGAATATTCAGCCGAACGGTATCCATAACCATGTCCTGCATGATCAACCAGATCGAGATGGACGAACATAAAATCAGGATGATTGGCAGATAAAAAATCGCATGTTTTTTGTATCGTCAAATCTTCGGATTCAGCAGAAATACTTAGGTCACAGACCCCTTTTTCGATAAAATTTCCGAAACTACTCCAATGGTAAACAGCCGCAATGACAGCCTTTGGACGATGAACCCGAATTTCACCAAAAATAGTTGGAAACATGTTGTATTTACCTTTAAATACGGGTTCCACAATTTTATTATCAGCCGTCCACGAGTTGTTTCCAATCCCATGGCGATCAACTGTTGCACCGGTAATCATCGAACTCCAGGCAGGGCCACTGCTGCTTGGAACAACGGTACGTACTGCCAGCGAATAGGATCCATTATCCATCAGTTCGCGCATATTGGGCGTCTTAGCCATTCCAATACCATGGGCTCCCAGTCCATCGAGTCCGATAACCAGTATATGAGGATATTTTTTCGAAAGATTACCTGCCTGCAAATCAATATTCAGACAGAGAACCAAACTCATTACGACTGGTATTATCTTCATATAAAAGATGACAATTTTATTTTCCATTGGTTATGAATTTATTTATACTCACCATCTGTTCCCTTTTAATGCCTATCAAGATATTTAAAGTTTCCCGCCTCACATAATCAAAGTATTGAATTTCAACGTTGTGAGGTCCCTTCCCGAGCGCTACAAAATTTTCCTTTTTAATTTCATAATGGATGCCGTCATTACTGATAATTTCCTGCCCGTCAATAAGTAGTTTGCTTCCATCAAAAGATTCAAGCATGAAGCGATACACGTTGGTTTCAGGAATTGATAAACTTCCGGTAAAACGCACTGCAAAATGATCTTTTGCCCGGGGTTGGATTCGTTGCAGGCTGACCGAATCCAGATCAAATATTTTCATTGGCTTTATCTTTTCAAAATCGGGCAAAGCAATCCAGTTTCCTTCAACATAAATGGCTTTGACCCCTTTGGACGCTTTCTTTACTGCCGGAAGAACCGGCATTTTCACATAGGTCTTTTCAGCCAAAAAGCTTTTTTGTTCCCCATCCTGAATCTGTGCTGATACAGTTGTTGTTACTTTTAAAGGAACCCGAACAGTTTCTTTACTGGTTGTTTGAATCTGATCACCCGCCAACCGGTAAACTATATTTCCACGTTTATTCAGGTTTTCAATTTTAACGGAAGTTGTATCAATAAAATACTGCTTTTCCTCCGTTAGTTGCGGCGCATTCAGGCGCTTGTAACCCGCTTTCTTCTCCATTGACCAATTGTCGAATGTATTTCCGAGCGAATCGATAGCACGACCATAGAGTTTTTCTCCAACAATGCTCAGATACAGAAAATGATTGGTTACCCGGGTTCGTGCATCGTACCAGGCTTTATTGGCGGCATGCTTCGAATATTCATCGTTTCCACCGCCGGTTGTAACATAAGTGACTCCGTTTTCTGCATCAACCCGATCGTCCCGGAGAGGCCAGGTCCGTTCATAAAAATGGGCATGCCCATTTAATACTAAATCAACACCGTATGTTTCATAAAGCTTTTTCAGGTGCATTTCATTCGGGTCACCATGCAGGTTTCGCTGAAACCAGGTATTTCCGTAAAACCCTTCTTCCGAAACATAAACCGGGTGATGGTGTACCATAATTTTCCAGGATTCAGTTGATGAAGCCAGCACTTGCTGTAGTTTTGAATACTGTTCTGATCCCGGTAAAATGTCTTTGTTTGTATCGACAAAAATAAACAGGATATCGCCCTTTTTAAGGGTATAAAACCATTCGTTTCCGGGAAAATCGACATACTGATAATAATTTGCATGGTTCTGCTCATGATTCCCAATAGCGGAATAAAATGGGCAGAAGCGGAATAAATTACGTGCTGGTTTAAAAAATTCATCAACCCAGTCGGATTTGTTGTATCCGTTTTGTACAAGGTCGCCAACATGAACGATGAATGATGGTCGTTCCTGATAAATAAGCTCAGACAAACGACCCCAAATAACAGGAGAATTCTGGGTATCGCCCACCACGGCAAACGAAACTGGCATACGACTGTAATCCGGTATATGCAAAGGTGTTATAGGTCCTATAAGCGTATCCCCTTTTGTACCAATTGTTTCAACTTGATAGAAATAATTTTCATCCACTTTCAAGCCATCAACAACTACCCTATGAAAGATGCCTGGAGCTTCTTCCTGAAATATGCGGTTTAACGTTGGCTTCAATACATTGAACTCGGCAACCCCAAGTTTCACCATTCCTTTTCCGGGCAATGAGGTTTCCCACAAAAGATGAAAAGAATTATTCTCAACCTGTTGCAGATAAGGTTCAACGACAAAACTCAAGGATGAAACATCTTTGGTCTGACCATATGAAAATAAGTTCAGTGCAATGAATAGCCCTGATACGATATGTTTTACATTCATGTTGATTTAGGTTAATTCCCGACCTCCGGGATCTGTTGGCCCAGAATAATTTGGTAAACTTGTCCTTTTAACTAAACCTGACAGGTTCTGGTGGCCTGTCAGGTTTTAACTATAGTAGTACTTATCAGCAAAATTCAATTCAAACTAGTTCCCATTTTTATTTGTATCCCACCACAGTGGAACATTTTCCAAATCAGTAGCGCCATTCCCCAGAAGTAAAACAGCTTTGGCAACTTCTTTAGGTTGAGTGGAATACTCGCTCGTTACAAAAGGCAAACGAGTAATAATCATCCCTTTTGTAACATCAATATTCGCATTAGCCGAATTCGCTTTTGCATAAATTTTTGGGAAACGAGTTCTGCGATATTCAGCAAAAGCTTCAACGCTTATTGGGAAATTAGCCAACCATTTCTGGGTTATGATTTGCTCATACTGAGCACTTGAGCTACTTGCAAACTTTACCGGAATATCGGATGCCGCTGCATGGTAATATCCATAATCGTTCGGTGCAACAGGGGTATTGTTGCTATTGATATACGACTGTATATCACTTGATGCGACTCCCCATTGGCCCATTGAAACCGTAATGCCTTTTTCGTAATACGACTGGGCAGTTCCACCACCCATATTCCAACCTCTCCAGGCTCCTTCTGCTTTCAGGAAATAGGTTTCGGCCGCATACATGACCGGTATTGGCTCTTTCATAATATTTGCCGCACTCCAGCGAGTTTTGTTCAAACATGAATAACAATAATTCGTGCTGGCTTCCGTCGATGTTTTAAATCCGTTAGCCATCCCATGATATCCACCATCATTTGCACGTAATTCGGGCGGTAACAATGCCAGGTTGGCCGCGCTGTACGCACTGACTTCATCTACCGGTGAGAAATATTTCGACATACGGGGATCCTGAAATCCTTTCAGATAACTTTCCATACTGGCACTCATGATACTGCTGTACCAGGGATTAACCCTTGCCAAACCATTTCCCATGGTATTCCAGTTCACTACTGCTACAAAAGCATCATCAGTTGAAGCCTCCATTGTAGTTCCTGCTGCTGCGGCTTCAGCCTCAGTTTTCGCTTTTGTCGGATCGATATTGGATATGCGCATGGCTAATCTCAATCGAAGCGAAGTAGCAAATTTCAACCATTGTTTAACGCTTCCGTTGTAAATCATGTCGCCCACTCCGAAGGCATTTACTGATGCATTAGCAGCCACTGAAGGTGACATAATATCAATCGCTTTTTTTAAGTCATCAAACATCAGGTAATAAACATCCTTTTGGCTTTCATATGGAATTGTCTCTTCTCCGCTTCCTGCCTTTGAATAGGGTATCGGGCCCCACAAGTCAGTAACCTGATGCAACAGGTAAACTTTCCACACCAATGCCATGGCATATTCGTTCTGATACGAACTGTTATCCTTAGTTATATCAATAATACACTGAAGAGAAGGAATCGCCCCCGAATAAATCCCCGTGAAACCGCTATTGTGATATGATGCCTGTAACTGGTTTTGTTCGTAAAATATATCAACAATATTCATGTAACCACAAAGGTGATTTGTTATCGTCCTTGATATCCGGTTGTAATTATCAGTCGACATCCAGTTGCTTCCACTCATTTGCGAATTGGACATCAAACCGGCCAACTCTCTGGTTCCAACTGACATCAATACAGATTTATCCGTATTATATTCTTCAAATTTATCTGTACATGATTGCAAAGTAAAAATTACGGCAACTACACCTAGAAATTTTACTGCGTAGCTTTTAACTATCTGGTTTTTCATAGTTTCTGGATTTTTAATCAGTTATTACAATGTAAGCTTGATATTGAACCCCAAAGTTCTGGAACCAGGCAAAAAAGCACTTTCTGAGCCTTGTCCGTTTTTGGTTATGTCATAAGTGACATCAGGGTCAAACCACTTACATCCATTGTAAATGTAGAACAAGTTACGTCCTGAAGCTGAAACCTTTAGCGATTTTACCACGTTGCTTTTTAATGGAATAGTATATCCAATGGAAAGTTCACGCAGCCTGGAATTTGTAGCATCATGACTAAACAATTCACCGCAACCATTGCTGATACGTCCGCCTACGCTCCGGTAATAAGCCTCGGCACTTACTCTTACGTTATTTTTTGTACCATCGGCAAACACACCGTCAATCAGTATCCCATTTTCCCGTCCTACCAGCGATGCTTTGCTGGTTCCGCACAGCAACATCATAGCTTCGGTGGAAGAACCTCTTACTCCGCCATAATTTAAATCAATCAGGAACGACATGTTCCAGTTTTTATATCGAAGCGAGTTGGTAATACTGGAAGTCCAGTCGTAGTTAAAGTTGCCGAGATATTTGCTCGGGGTTGGATTTTTCGTCGCATCAATTTTGGGCATTCCATTTGCATCTAAAATCACATCATCATTCTCATTCCGAACGAATCCCTTTGTATAAACTTCACCATAAGGTCTGCCTTTTAGTATCCATGTTTCACCAACCGACAAATTCGGCGAATCAATTTGATAAGCTTCAATATTCTTATCCAGCTCTATTACTTTGTTCTTGTTTCTGGTGAAATTCAGGTTTAAATCCCACGAAAAATCTGTTTTTTCAATTGGAGTTGCGCTTATCATCAGCTCGACACCCGTATTTTGAACATTTCCACAATTTTTCCAGGCCTCCTTATATCCTGAAGTAGCAACCGATGTTATTTTTACCAACTGATTGTATGTGTTCGATTTATACCAGGTAATATCGAACGACAGGCGATTCTTCAAGAACCTCAGGTCGGCCCCGGCTTCCCATGATTTGCTCTTTTCCGGAATCAGGTTAACCGGCATTCGGGTTGATTTGGGATAAATAATGCCAGCCGGACCTTTGGCTTCTGCTGTATATGTTTGTAAAGTCTGTGCCCAGCCAGCATCGTTACCAACTTCAGCATATGATCCGCGAAGTTTTGCAAATGTCACAAATTCTGGCAATTTGACCATATCGGAGACTACTCCAGTCAAACCAACAGATGGATAAAAATAGTCATATGGAGATGGAAGCGTTGAACTCCAGTCATTTCGGGCCGTTACGTCTAAAAATAAGTAATTACGAAAACTTAATTGACCCATTCCATAGATCGATTGTTTCTGGATGCGACTTTCAGCGTCAGTTGTTACGGGCTTTTCGGCATAAGCCAACGAGAATTTGTTTTCAGTATTCAATCCTTGTGCCTCAGATCTCATGCTTCGGCTTTTACTGTCGTTAATTTCAGCGCCAGCATTTAATCCCAGGTTAAAATCTTTTCCGATCTTTTTGTTGAAGGCCAACAATACATCACTATCATAAGTCCTGCCTTTAGCAAATTGCGTTACATAATTGCCATGCCCTGCATAAATATATGGGGTATCCCAATACGTTTTTTGTTCATAATCAGAACTTCCTGAGCTTAAACTTCCCCTAACCTGCAAATACAACCAATCCGTAAAGTCGTAACGCAATGATATAAGCGAATTCACATTATTTCCAGAACTCGGATTTTCATATCCGTACATCGACCAATATGGATTAACATTATTTGTTGATGCCGGGAACCATGAATTCTGTTGCATCGATCCTGTTGCATCGATGTATGAATATCTCTCAATATCAGCAGTACGAATGCTGCGCGGCATCTTAATCAGGTTAAACATGGGGCTAAAAAGGTCATCTCCTGTTACCGGCTGATCTTTCACTTCCTTGTTGTTGTAAGTAATTTTAAAATCCATTTTTACCTTTTTCAGCACATCTCCGTTTATCCTTAAATTGATATTCTGGCGTTGCATCTTGTTATCTGCAAGTACGCCCTGCGCTGTTATATTGGTATAAGAGAAATATGCATTCATATTTTCGTTACCAACACTATAGGAGAAACTGTTCACCAAGTCATATCCGGTTTTAAAGAAATCTTTTACGTTATTAGGCTGTGGAGTAAGTTTTATTTCATCGCCGGTCCAGCTGGTAACTGTTTGACCGGTCATTTTAGGCCCCCAACTTAAATACTCAGTAGTCGAATTATAATTTCCTTCGGCACCTTGCCCATATTCATTCTGAAATTCAGGGTACAAATAGGGAAGATCGAACATCGTAGAGGAACTAAATTCAACTTTAGCCTCTCCTTTTTTCCCTTTTTTTGTTGTCACTACGATTACTCCATTATTGGCAGCGGACCCATATAATGCTGATGCAGCAGGCCCCTTCAGTACATTCATGCTCTGCACGTCATCCGTATTAATCCCAGATAAACCACCACCTCCGGAACTTAAAGGGACACCATCAACAACGATCAAAGGTTGGTTGCCGTTTGTAATTGAACGATTGCCTCGAATTACAATAAGGGCATCTCCAGAAACTCCGCTTGCACCACTTGATGAGGTAATAGAAACGCCGGCTACCTTGCTGGTCAATGCATTTCCAAGGTTAATATCCTTGTTGGCCATCAGCCCGTCCATATTTACCTGTTGTGTCGAATAAGTCAAGCTTTTTACACTTTTTTCAATGCCCAAAGCGGTAACTACAACTTCTTCCACGCCGAAGGTTTCTTCTTCCATTACAACATTAAAGATTGAAGATGTTCCTATTGCCTTTTCCTGGGGTTTCATTCCAACAAAAGAAAATACCAATGTTTTGGATCCAACCGGAACAGACAGTTTGAACTGTCCTTCAGAGTCAGTAATTGTCCCGATAGTAGTTCCTTTCACGATGATACTTACTCCGGGAAGCGGAAGATTTTTGGCATCTTTTACTTTGCCAGAAACATCAATTTTCTGTGGCTGAGGAACACTTTCCTCAATCGTTTTGATGTTAGAATTAGAAGAAGGAATCGCATGATCCGGAGTAATAATTATCTGCTTATCAACAATCTGAAAAACAGCTCCACTTTGATGAAGAACATTCTTCAAAATTTTATCAATTGTTGAATTCTCAACTTTGAGATTGATCTTTTGATTTAGATCGATAGCTTCATTTTTGTAAATAAACACGAACTCGCTTTGAGATTCAATTTGGTTGAAAACTTCCAACAATGAAGCATTCGCCATGTCCAATGTGATTTTCTTGGTCTGGGAGTAAGTTGAAGCAGAAAGAGTCATCAACCCCATAAAGAAAAGTAATACAGTTAGTTTCATGACAAAAAACAATTTCCTTATGCAGCCATAATAGCCACATGCTTCAATACATTTTTTTTTCATACTTTTGTACTGGTTAAAATTAATTCTACATGTTAATTTGATCGCAAAATTCTTAACCGGTGAATGTTACAGCATTCATCGGTTTTTTTTTTAGGATTCAGATTTTTTACATAGGTTTTGGTATTTGAGGTTAAATAATGGTCGAATTACTTATTGTTCTTTTATTAAATAAGTTCCATCTTCTTTCACTTCATATCGCACTTCCAAAGTCTTCGTTAAATAGTTCATCAATACCGAAATGTCATCAGTCAACACAAGTTTCCCCGAAATCAGGGTTTCCGGTAATTTATTTCCTTCAATGAGAATACTTTTATTGTAGTATTTACTGACACGCTGAACAACATTGTGTAACGGTTGGTCTTTAAACCTAAACAGACCATCCTTCCACGAAACATAGTCAGCAACATCAACTTGCTTTATTTCTGATGCTGAAATTTCTGAAGAATAAAAATAGCCTTGATTCGGAGTTAATTTCTTCGTTGTATTGCCCAAAAATCTCCCATCTTGAACAACAATCGAAACACTTCCTTCGACCAATACTGCAGATGTCACTTTTTCATCGCCATAGGCCGAAACGTTGAATTTGGTTCCCAAAACCCGAATGTCCATTTTATCTGTCTTAACTATAAAAGGCTTTTGTGGATTTTTTGAAACTTCAAAATAACCTTCTCCAACCAAATATACTTCTCTAGTCTTTTCCGTAAAATCCGCGGGAAACACCAATTTACTACCTGAATTCAGCACCACCATTGTTCCATCACTCAATGAAATAACATGCCTATGTCCTGCCGGAACATTAATTTGGTTTATTAAGGCACCGTTGGTATGGCTATTTTTCAATTTTTCGTCTTGTTCTCTTTTATTCCTCACCACAACATTTCCTCCATCGGCACTGTACTCAATTTTTGAATCATCTTCATCCAATTTATATTTTGAGCCATCAGACAAGATGAGCACCGCTTCATTCCCGGTAACAGCTTCTTTTGCAACAAAATTGCTTAACGTGTCTTTATTTATCTGCTGATATAAAACTATTGAGCTGGCGAAAACAAGAACAAGAACAGCTGCAACTTTCCAAGCGCTCTGTAAAAAGGAACGGTGTGAAATTGTGCGCCTTTTTTGAATAGCGAATTCCTTTATACTTTTCAACATTTGCGCAGCTTCATCTTCCTGTATCCGCTTCTGTTCGTCAAGATTGGCTTTTATAAATTCGAGAGCATAAGCAATATCTTCTCTTTTCCCGGGATATTTCTTCACCAGAAAATCCAGTTGATCTTCGAGTTTTAAAGAACTCTTTACCAAGTCCAGAAAGGTCTTATCCTGAAGAAGGAATATAAAGTCTATTTCATTTTCTTTTTTCATACACTAATAAATGATTGAAGACATATTTTATAGACAAAATAAAATATGTTTTTCTTTCGTGTCGTTATTTAAACGACATACAACTCTCATAATGAATGATTTGCATTTTTATCCAACAGGGTTTAGAGATCGGATTATTTCAAAAGGGAAAGAAAAAGAACTAGAGACCTTGTTGTTAATGTTTTACTTGTATATGAAAAAACAACGTCTTTTACTTTTTTTAGTGACCGGTAAATTAAAGTGCGAGCAGATGCGACATCAATCTCTAATACTTCTGCAATTTTATCGTAACTAAAACCAAGCGAATATTTGAGAAAAACAGCTTCTCTCTGGTAGTTGGAAAGTGAACCTAGCGCTGCTTCAAGTATCTTTCTACGCAACATATCTTCCTCAGAATTAATAGTCCGCTGCTCTATACTCTCATCAAACATTATTTCATCGGATGAAATTTGTTTGATATTCTCCAGCCGATGATTCTTTGTCCGAAGTTCTTCAAATAATTTATTGCGCAGCGACTTAAATAAATAAGCGGAGGAAATTTCTGACAGGATAAGTTTTTTCTTTTTGTCAATTAAATGAATAAATACTTCCTGTATGGAATCTTTGACCAACTGGTCATCACCACAAACCCTCATGCCATATGAAAACAACTCCTGAATGTGGCGACTATAAAGTAACGTTAAGATTTCGCCATCCTCATTTTCGAGATTATGCTTATAAATTCCTCCTAATAAGTGTTTCATATAGACGAATACTTTTTGAATTTAGAAAGAAGAGACAAGGCAAAATAACGAAATTTGCTTTAGGATGCAACATCTTTTAAACAATATTATAAAATCCTAAAATAAGAATAGCATGTCGGATATTTCCGCGATAAAACCCATTGTAAGCATTCGCTAAATTGCGTCTACTAATATTGCATGGCGGTCTATAAGTTTGCCGTTTACATCAAAGCAAACGACATGTACAACGAGAAAAAATTCCGGGCCGTTTATGACGAGTTTGTGGTATCGGGGCTGACTATCCGAGATTATTGCGCCAACCATCAGATCAACGAAGCCAAATTCTATTACTGGCAAAACAAACTCAAAGGGCAACTACCGCCCAAAGGTGGTTTCGTTCCGGTTGTTTTTGAAAACGGACAACACCTTCGGTCCAGCCATGTTCCGGTTCGAAACAACCAGGATGTTCAGCACTCCGCCTTTTCATGCGAAATAAGTTATCCCAACGGGGTGAGTGTAAAACTGGGCAGTTTGCCCGATGTACAGGTTTTACAGTCGTTGTTGCTCTTAGCACACCGGTAAGATGTTCAGTCTAACCCCCTCGATGCGGTATTACCTGTATTCGTACCCCACCGATATGCGCCGGAGCTTTTACACCCTGAGCGGAATGGTGACCAACCAGATGGGCCGTAACGTGCAGGACGGTGAAGTGTTTATCTTCATCAACCGCCCGTGTACCAGTATGAAGATCCTGCACATGGAATGCGGCGGATTGGTGATCTACCACCTGAAACTGGAATCAGGCGGTTTCAAACTTCCTGTTTTTGATCCAGACACCCACACGTTTCAAACCAGCTGGCAGGAACTGATGAGTATCGTCCAAGGTGTTTCTACCGGAGAAAAAGAGAATAAAAAAAGAGGACAAAAAAAACTCTGAATAGCCTGTAATATATGGGTTTATACTTGATTTACAGGTTAATATTTTGTATCTTCGAGCCATCAAAAACAAGGATGGATGACTACTGAAGAAGAGCTGTTTGTACAACAAATTTTGGAACATCGCGATGAGCTTTACCGGGAAACAGCCAGGTTGAAAAGCCAACTTGCCGGCTTCCAAAACTTCCAGTCAGAACGCACCTCTTACCAGCAACAAATCACCGAAAAAGACAAGGAAATTGACCACCTGGGACAGACCATCAGCACGCTGGATCAGGCCATCCTCAAGCTCAAACAACAAATAGAGACGCTTCAACGAAAAATATGGGGCAAATCCAGCGAAAAATACATTCCGGAAGACCCCCGGCAACGGAAACTCGATTTTGAGGGGCTTGACCTGCTTGAGGACGAAAAAGAACTGGCCACCAACGCCAAAGAAGAAATCGAGAAGTACAAGGCTATCCGGGTTGTTCAGGTAAAAGAAAAAAAACATCCGGTACGCAAACCTCTGCCCGAAAGCCTTCCACGGGAAGAAACCCATATTTTTCCTGAACAGGAAATTAACCCTGAACATTGGGCTGAACTGGCCCCCGAAGTTACCGAAGTACTCGAACGTGACCCTGCAAGGTGGTACGTTCGCCGGATTATCCGCCACAAATATGTGCTGAAAAATAAAAGCCAGGGGCCGGACATCGAGAAACAGGTTGTTACAGCGCCCATGCCTGCATTGCCCATAGCCAAAAGCTATGCCGGGGCAAGCGTACTGGCCGATATGGTCATCGATAAATACGTGAACCACCTTCCTTTCTACCGCCAGATCGGGATGTTCAAACAGCAAGGCATCTCCCTTGCCCCGGCAACGATCAACGGTTGGTTTGCCGAGGTGGCCGGGCTGATGCGCCCAAGCTATTACCGGTTACAGGAACTGGTGCTGGGGTCGGATTATATCCAGAGCGACGAAACCACAATCCCGATCATCAACAACGAAAAGCACCAGGCAGTTAAAGGGTACATCTGGATGGTGCGGGCAGTGATGGACCAGTTGGTCTTTTTTTATTACGACCACGGTTCCCGGGCCCAAAAAGTAGCCCTGCATTTGTTTAAAGATTACCAGGGAGTGATCCAGAGCGATGGTTATGCCGTTTACGATATGTACGAAAACAAGAAAGGAGTCCTGCCCATCGGGTGCTGGGCCCATGCACGCCGTAAATTTGAAGAAGCTTTGAGCGAAGATAAGGCACGGGCTTCGTATGCCCTGGAACAAATCAGCCTGCTTTATGATGTGGAACGACAGGCCGATCAGGAAAACCTCTCGTTCGACCAGCGGGCAGAACTTCGTTCGCGCCTGGCTTACCCCATTATGGTAGCTTTCGAAAAATGGCTGTTAAATGAGTTCCCAAAGGTTTTACCCAAGGGACGCATCGGGAAAGCCATCCGCTACACCTACAACATTTACCACAAGCTGACCCGCTATCATTTGGATGGCCGGTTGAAAATAGACAATAACCTGGGCGAAAATGCCATCCGCCCCATTGCTTTAGGCCGGAAAAACTGGTTATTCTGCGGAAATGACGATGCGGCAGAAAACGCAGCCATCATCTATTCCATGATGGGCTGTTGTAAGGCTCACCAGGTAAATTTCCGCCAATGGCTGGTTTACTTCCTGGAAAACGTCCACAGTTACGACAACGATTACTCCAAAGACCTGGCCGAACTGCTCCCGCACAACTTCAACCGGTAAACCCAAAACCTATAACTGAACCTATCCGATCTTCGAAGCCTCTCAAAGTTCTCAGAACATTTTAGAGAAGCTCTGAAAGAGAAACTCTCTGCTCATAAAAACAACACGGAGTTGGCCGAATGGTTACAACCCATTATAATGAAGCTAAAAAGAATTGTAAATTACAGACAAACTTTTGATGTGTAGTTTGTACCTTCAAAACAAAGGTACTGTTGTTTCATTTCACTGAAATCAAAAAAAAATTAATATTCAAATAACCTTTTTCAACAGGAACAAAGAAATATTACATAACAACACAAATACCTTTTATAAAGACCAAAAACTTGAAAAACTCTGTTAATATGCCAAACAAGCTTTCCATGTTTTGCTTTAAGTTTTGCTGTATGCTGAAAACCGATAGTCTAATTTTTCCTCTGTTTTGTCTTTGGTAAGCAGGTATTTCTGCTCTAGGTCTTTAATGAACCGTTGTGTCTTTTGTTTTTCGTAACTGTCAGTAATCTTCTTTCCAGTATCACAATCAATACGGGTGGATATAATATGAAAATGTACCCGCTCCAGATCAGCATGTTTATAAACCAGGTAAGGTTGGTTCCCATAACCCAGTTGTTTCATCAGGTTACTGATCTCAGTTCTAATACCGGACTCCCCTAGCCGGACCAAATCAGAAACTGTCGGATTAACTGATGTATGAAGGCCTGGCTTCTTCGCTCGGGTATTCCGATCCTCGATTTCCTTGAAAATCTGATAACGCGCATTCTTATCTCTCAAAAACGGATTGATCTCAGGCGCGTTTTTGCTTTAGTAAAAGGTTGCATAATGCCTTTCGACCTTTCTTTCGTTGTAAAACAAAGCATTTTTTGTGCTGCAAGCCTGGTGGATTTTGATGATCATGATATTTAGGCTTTAAGGGTTCTGTGAAAGAAAATTAGTGCAGTAAATTCTGAAGAGTAATCAGGCAGTATCGCATCATATCAAAAGCTTGTTTCAACAATTGCCCGTCATTATCGCCAACATTGTAACCCGAAAATGAATTCATCCGTTTTGAAAGCTGGTTCAGGTTAACCCCGATTTTATTCAGTTCATAGTCCAGGCTTTTGAACTGGTCTTTAGCTTCATTGTCGAGCGAAATGGTTTTCCTTTTTGACTGATCGAATATTTTATTTCGCATGTAGTCACTCATACAGTAGTACTTCCCCTGTTTGGTCAGGTTTTGCCACCAAAGCTTCTCTTCCCTGGTTAGCCGGATTATCAACTTCTCAGTTCTTTTATCAGTATCGGATAGCTTTGGACGCAAGAATTGTTTTCTGTTTTCTAGTTTATGTGTTCTCTATTGTTTCTATGGCTCCAATAGCCTGTTTTATAAGGACTTTTACGTATATATCCCATTGCTTTGGAGTCGTTCAATACCTTTCCTTATATGTTTATGATAGATCCAAGCCGTATTAGACATCGAACTATAGGTCTTTTTCAAATAGATGTCAAACGAATTCAAAAAATGATATTCAATTCTGGACAAAAGAATATCCTTGGTTCCTTTGTAAATATTAATAAACTCTTTGACTCTGTTTCTCGTTGGGCTGTATTGCTTTAAGGTCGCGAATTCATAGCCATTGTGTAATCTGGCTCAATGTTGACCAGCACTTCGTCAAAAACTTCCATAAAACCCTTAGTGAGAGATTTACCCATAAATTTATCTTTGATCGAAATAATTATCATACGGTTCTCCCATCGATTCCAATTGATTATGAATATCCTGAATCTTGGTTCTAATTTTTTCCAACCGAATATTTAGCGCTTTAATTTCTTCGGTTTTACCTTTAATCTGCTGAAGCGAATCATTCCATAAGTCATTAACAATAAAAATGCCGGACGAAACCTCGAACCGCTGATTATTCAAAGTGCATTGTACTTAAAGCGGGCTTCTACCGTCTGTTTCGCGGTATTTGGCCTTTTTTAACTGAAAACAAACAATAACTCTCATCTCTTTTCTTTTTAAAAGTTACGAAAAAGGTTCCGATTCAACTTGAAAAAATACTCTTTTAAGAGCTAATTTACAAGCGTAAAAACGAATCAAAACGACAAAAAATAAATTGAAATAGTGAGAGTTAACGTCATCTCGCGAGACCTATGGGATGATTTTCCGCATAGGTCTCGATTTAGTCCCTTTTAATTTAGTTTTTGATGCTTTTTTTGTCTTTCAGCAAAATAAAAAAAAACACCTAAACCATTGATTTTAAGTGCTTTTGTTTGATTTTAATCCCCACTTTGGTATCCCCAAGCGGAGAAGTGTCGAGTCTTTTGCTTGAAGATTATCATGCAATGTTGTTGTTCATAAAAGCTGAAACAGAAAAGAAAAAACTTAAGTTATAGGCATTTCATCATAAGTATTTAGCTTACTGATATGCTTATCTTTTATCTGCTAAACTGAATTTTCCTGATTGCGTCTATCAAACGATCAATTTCTTCCTGCGTATTGTAGAAGGCGAACGAAGGGCGAACTGTTGCTTCAACTCCCAAACGCCTCAATGCAGGCTGTGCGCAGTGGTGTCCGGCACGAAGGGCGATTCCTTCCAAATCGAGTAAACGACCCACTTCCGGAGTCGGAATGTCATCCAGAACAAACGAAACCACGCTTACCCGCTCTTTCGGATTGCCAATAATATGCAAACCTTCAATTTTCGAAAGTTCCGCGCGGGCATATTCGGTAAGCTTGTGTTCGTATTCTGAGATGTTGTGAATTCCTATACGGCTAACGTAATCGAGTGCTGCCCCCAGCCCAACGGCATCGGCCACGTTGGGAGTCCCGGCCTCAAATTTTGCCGGCGGTGCATTGAAAATCGTTTCTTCGAACGTTACGTCCTGAATCATATTTCCGCCACCTTGCCATGTCGGAATAATTTCGAGCAATTCTTTGCGGCCATACACCACACCAATTCCGTTTGGTGAATAGATCTTGTGACCCGAAAACACAAAAAAATCGGCGCCTAGTTCCTGAACATTGATTGGTGTATGGGCTATCGATTGAGCTCCGTCAATCAAGACCCTTGCGCCCCAGCGTTTAGCCGAATCGATGATGGCTTTCACCGGAAGAATCGTCCCGAAGGTATTGTTCACGTGCCCGATTGAAACGATTCGGGTTTTCGGGCCAAGTAACTTTTCAAAATCTTCGAGAATAATATCACCATCGTTGTTGATGGGTATTACTTTCAGGATAGCGCCTTTTTCCTTAGCTAATTGTTGCCAGGGAACGATGTTGGCATGATGATCGAGTGTTGAAACAATGATTTCGTCGCCCGGCCCAATAAATTTCTTCCCAAAAGTTTGCGTTACCAAATTGATTCCCTCGGTTGTTCCCCGAACAAATATGATTTCTTCAGGCGACGATGCGCCAATGAAGTTTTTCACCTTTTCGCGGGCCTTTTCGTAGGCGTCGGTTGAGCGTGCTGCAAGCGTGTGGGCAGCACGGTGTATGTTCGAATTGTCACTTTCGTAGAAGCGGGAAATAGCTTCGATGACCGAACGCGGCTTTTGGGTGGTTGCAGCATTGTCGAACCAAATCAGATCGTGTCCGTTCACCTGCTGATTGAGGATCGGGAAATCTTTGCGAATCGCCGGAACATCAAACGTTTCGCGACCATTGTATCGAATTTGCTGGTCTCGCCCAAATGAATATTCCGAAAAAGTTGGGGCAGCAAACTCTTGTTCCGCTCCAGATTTCAAGGCATTGCCCGATTGAACTTCCACTGAGTTTTTTTTGCTCCCGCTGAAAATATTTTCAGGAAAATGAGCCGCGCCAAACGGAAAGGCATCGGGCAATGATGCAGGTATTTGGAATGATTCGTTCCCGGGAGCTACCAATTTGGCAAAAGAATCGAAAACCGAGTCAAGATTGAGGTCGGAACTTGGTGCCGATTCAGTCAGCAGGCATTTGTCTTCTTCGTAAAGTTTTGAGGCAATTTCCCTGAGTTTGTCAAAACCCGGAAGAATTCCCGGAGCACTTGCATGATCGAAAAATTGATTCTCGTATCCCATTTGCTTCGCTATTTTTCAATGCTGTTACGGTTCTGATAATCGTGGTAGTAGCCAACTTCAACATTCTCCAAAACTGCAATAGCATCATCGGTTAAAGCCGCCAGCGAGAAGTACTTGGTAAGCAGGTAGGAAGCCACCCCAAATTTGTCGAGTCCCATCAATCGTGCGGATAAGCTTGGTGCAATTTCTCCGGGGATACCCGCCTGATGTAAGCCCACGACCCCTTGTTCATTTTCGCCAATGCGAACCAAAATAATACTGGTTGTCCCTACTCCGCGGTTCGTTAAATACTGGCCTTTTATTTCAAGTTTATCGCTTGGAATGATGGGAACCCCGCGCCACAAAATCACCGAAATGCCGAACAGGTTGCTCGTTACCGGTGGCACCCCACGCCAGGTACATTCGCGCTCGAAAGCAGCGATCGCACGGGGATGTGCAATGAAAAACGCTGGATTTTTCCAAACCAGCGACAAAAGCTCGTCCAAATCGTCAGGAGTTGGCGCGCCGTAACGAGTGCTAATACGATAACCCGGTTCAACACTGTTGAGTAGTCCAAATGTCTTATTATTAATCAACTCCCATTCCTGTCGTTCTTTAATACTTTCGATGCTCAGGCGCATCTGTTGTTCCAGTTGGTTGTACGGGTTGTTGTACAAATCGGAAACGCGGGTGTGGACGCGAACAATGGTTTGTAATGTATTCAGCGAATATTCGCGCGGATTTTCTTCGTAATCAATGTAAGTCTCCGGAATGATATTGTCTTCTTCGTGACCCGAAACCAGGTCGATATGCTTTTCGCCGTGCGTATTGACGGTGGCTTTTAACCGAAGATGTTCATCAACTGCTTTCTGGAATTGCTCCCTGAAATCGGGAACTTCTTTGGTTATCGTCTCCAACTCGGTGCTGCTTAAAGTAAAGAAAACACCCGGAGTAATGGAGCGAACTGTTACCGACGAAGCTTTATCCGAAATCAGGTCGGCTTCTCCAAAATACTCGCCCTGAGACAATAGTCCAACACGGAGTTCCTCACCATGAGGGCCTTTACTCAACACTTCAACCTGACCAGAAGCAATGATGAAAAATTTCTGCCGGTCTTCGCTTTCCCGAATCAACGCGCCCCCCAAATCAACTTCTTCGATCACAAAACGTTTCGCCAAACGATTCACAATTTCTTCGTCGATGTTCGAGAAAAGTGGAATCCGCCGCAGTGAATCGGCCCTGAAAGAGGGAATTCCTTCCAGGTATTCAATTGCGATGCGTTCAGCTTTTTTCAGCTCGACTTTGGTGCGGTTAACGCGGTAAGTGCCCGATTCTACCTGAACCCAGGGTAATAATTTCAACAGTAAACGCGGGGTTATCGAACCCATTTGTGGCGGCGTTTTGGTCGTTGTAGCCAACTGCCGGGCGGTTGCAGTTGTTACGCTGCGTTGTAAATCATTTTTTGCCATTGTTTTGTTTTTAAAGTAGTTGTCGATTTTTATTAAATTTCCTAGATACCAGAACCGTTATCAAACGTTTTTTCCACCGCTTTCTGCTGAACGATTCGGGAATTAGGTGGTACATTGGTAGTTACCCAGACATTCCCGCCAATCACAGAATCGCGACCAATGGTGATTCGTCCCAATACATTTGCATTGGCATAGATCACAACATTATCTTCTATGATCGGGTGACGAGGAACATTTAGAGGAATCCCGTTCTCGTCAAAAGTAAAGCGTTTTGCGCCCAATGTAACACCCTGATAAAGAAGCACATGATTTCCTATCATACATGTTTCGCCAATCACAACGCCCGTGCCGTGATCGATACTAAAATATTCGCCGATTTTCGCTCCCGGATGAATATCAATTCCGGTTTCGGAATGGGCAAGTTCTGAAATAATGCGCGGAAGAATTGGAACCCCAAGAGCAAGCAATTCGTGGGCTACGCGATGATTGAGCAACGCCCGGATAACCGGGTAACAAAAAATAACTTCGCCATAATACCGGGCCGCCGGGTCGGCATCAAAAGTTGCCTTTACATCGGTTCCAATCAACCTTTTAATTTCGGGCAAGCGGCTTATAAAAGTGAGTGCCAGTTTTTGCGCCTTATCATACGATTGGCTACATTCATATTCGTTGTTGAAACACAAACCTTTATGTATCTGATCGATAAGCTGATGTTCGAGTTTATCTAAACTTCCGCCAATGAAATGTTTCAATGAATTGGCATTGGGAATTATTTTTCCAAAATAACCGGGAAGAATAAGGTTACGGATGTTTTCAACAATTTCGGCAATTTGCCTTACTGAAGGAATAGCCTTGTTGTGCCAGGGAATAAACTCATTTTCAAAAACAGCACTGATCAACGAATCGGCCACCTGTTGCTGAATTTCTTCGCTTTTTAAAACTGATTCCATAAGCTACTTTTTGTTGGTTTCAGATAATAATAACTTCTTCTTTTTCAACCACTCCATCCTTAATTTTGAACGATTTGATATCGGGTAACGCCCCGGCCAGCGAAACAATTACGTAACTGATATTCGGATCGAATGCCAGTCGAATATCTTCTTCTGAAGGACGTGCCGGTGTTGCCGGGTGACTGTGGTAGTTTGCCAAAATTTCTAAACCTGCTTTCCGGGCCTCGCGTACCGTTCGAAACTGTTCAGCCGGGTCGAACGAGAAGTGCTCAGGGCTATGATCGATATTTGTCAGTTCAAAATGTTGGTTCACCGTCCTGTCAGTTCCGGCCAAATAGCCACAAACTTCTTCCGGCAGTCCTTTTTTAGCCTGATCAAAAATCTGATCAACAATTTGTTGCGGGATGTATAACATGTTGCAGCCTATTTCTGAATAGTGACTTTGTGCACATTTCCATCTACATGAGCAACTCCAAGTACATTGTATCCCTGCTCCTTGGCACTTTTCGGAACGTTTTCCAACGGTTCGCCTTCGGTAAGCAGTACTTCCAGTATATCGCCGGCGCTAAGTTTTGCCAGTTGTATTTTGGTTTTTACAAACGTCATCGGGCAATGTTCGCGGGTTATATCTAATTTGAATGTCGGCATGTTTGAAGTTTTATTTTATTCTATCTGTTTTAATATCCCGAAGGGATAAAATTTGAATAACCGCCGGTTTCACCGGCGGAAAATAGAGATCGATAACCCAACCCTGAAAGGGTTGAACTTTTAGTGTCTAATATTCAACCCTTTCAGGGTTGTTGGATCTTCCTTCATTCTTCCGTGGGTTTCACCGTTCGACTGAGCTCACGTCGAAGCCCACGGTTATTAAAATTCAGTCCTTTCAGGACTTTTAAATAAATATCGTTCTTCCTCCTTCAGAAAGTTCGAGAAAGGTGGCAACGCCCAAAACATCTTTCACTTCGTGTATAAAATCGCTTTTCTGAAGGCCCAGAATATGCATTGCCATTTCGCAGGCATACAGATTAATTCCAAGCACCTTAGCTGCTTCGACTAATTCTTCGAGCGTTGCTACATTTTTTTTGCGCATCAGGTAGCGAAAAATTTTAGGGCTCGCTCCCAAAAAATTAAGCCTGGAAACCGGTGCCGAATGTAATCCGCCCATAAAAAAGCCAAACAATTTTCCGAGGAATCCTTTACCGACAAATGCCCTACCCTGTTTTTTCTTGATAGCATCAAGTCCCCAAAAGGTAAAGAAAATATTGACTTCATAACCAACCGCTGCCGCACCGGTAGCCAATGTGAATGTGGCTACCAGTTTATCGAAATCGCCGCTAAACGAGATGAGCGAAAGCTTTTTTGTCTCGCCTAATTTTCCTAATGCAACATCTGTAGCTCCCATATTTTACTATTTATTATTTATCGATTGACGACTTACTATTTAAAAAGTTGGAAAAAGTCATTTGTCATTGGGAAAATGTTTAAAAAAGTTCCTTTGCTAATGACTGATGACGATTTACGAATGACCATTTTTCAATTCGCAAGTTGCCTGTTCGTAATCAACGAGTTCGGTTATGGTTGGATGATCGCCGCACACACCGCATTTGTGGTTGTGTTTTACATTTATCGTCCTGAAATCCATTGTCTTGGCATTGAACGTCAGCAAACGATTTGTCAGCAAGTTCCCCACCCCTGTCAAATATTTCAATGTTTCTGTTGCCTGAATGGTTCCCAAAATCCCGGCAATCGCGCCCAAAACACCAGCCTGCGAGCAGGTAGGCACTGCGTTGGGTGGAGGTGGTGAATGAAAGATGCAACGGTAACAAGCCGTTCCGGGCAAAACCGTGATGGTCTGTCCCTCGAATCTCAAAATACCACCGTGCGAGAATGGTTTTTTCGCCTGAACACACGCATCGTTGATCAGGAATTTAACCGGGAAATTATCTGTTCCATCCACTACAAAATCGTAGTCTTTGATGATATCCAGCGCATTATCGGCCCGAAGCAGATCATAGTAGGTATTTACTTTCACATCGGGATTAAGCTGATTGATTTTTTCTTTAGCCGAAATTACTTTTGCTTTATTGACATCGGGGGTAAAATGGATAACCTGTCGTTGCAGATTCGATAAATCCACTACATCTCCGTCAATAATGCCAATTGTGCCAACCCCGGCAGCGGCCAGGTAGAGAGCAACCGGGGCTCCCAAACCTCCTGCACCTACAATCAGCACTTTCCCGTTGTTAATTTTTTCCTGCCCTTCAACTCCAACATCCTGAAGTATAATGTGACGGCTATACCGTTGTATCTGATCTTCTGTAAAATCCATAACTATCTGTATTTCACAACGTGAGGATAGCTACCGCCACCCATGAAGTACAAAAAATCAACCTCATCGCCATCATTCACGTTTACAATGCTGAAATGTGCGCGATCGACAAACTCTCCGTTTATCTGAACCGAAACCATTTCGGGTTGCTCCACATCATTTTTTTTAATTAAATCGATTACGGAAACAGGGCTATCAATCTCCTGCTCTTTCCCATTTACCTGAATTTTTCCCATTTCTTAACTATTTGCTGTTTATTCTTTTTTAAATCACGCTGTCGTCGTCAGAAATGATACCATTGGTACCATTACTTTTGTCCACCTGGAAGAGTGGTGTTGATAAATATCTTTCGCCCGTGTCAGGCAAAATAGCTACAATATTTTTTCCCTTATTTTCAGGGCGTTTGGCTATCTGAATAGCTGCATAAACCGTTGCTCCCGACGAAACACCTACAATTAAACCTTCGGTGCGTGCCAGTTGGCGGCTGATTTCGTATGCTTCTTCGTTCTTTACCCTGAAGATTTCATCGTATATTTTTACATTTAAAATGCCTGGAACAAAACCAGCTCCCAAACCCTGAATTTTATGTGGGCCAGGTCTTCCGCCTGAAAGGACGGGCGACTCTGCCGGTTCAACGGCAACAACTTTAACTTTCGGATTTTTCTCTTTCAAAACTTCGCCTACTCCGGTTATTGTACCTCCGGTGCCTACGCCTGCAATAAAAATATCGACGCCTCCATCGGTATCATCCCAAATTTCAAGCGCTGTAGTTTTCCGGTGAATTGCAGGATTGGCATGATTATCGAATTGCTGGGGAATAAAAGCTTTTGGAAATGTATTTTTAAGCTCGGTGGCTTTTCGAATTGCGCCTCCCATCCCTTCGTAACCCGGGCTCAACACAATTTCGGCGCCCAGCGCTTTTAAAATATTCCGGCGTTCGATACTCATTGATTCTGGCATAACCAATATCAGCCGATAACCTTTCGATGCAGCTACAAAAGCTAAAGCAATACCAGTATTTCCGCTTGTTGGCTCAATAATAACAGTATTTTTATCAATCCAGTCAAGTTTCTCTGCCAGGTCAATCAAGGCAAAACCCAGACGATCTTTTACACTTCGGGCTGGATTAAACGATTCGAGTTTGGCAATAATGTTAGCCTCAAGCTTATATTTTTGCTCAATGCGGTTGAGTTTTAAAAGCGGGGTTTGTCCAATCAGATCAGTAATACTTTTAGCAATCTTAGCCATCGATTCCGGTTTAAAAAATTAGGATTAAGGCAAATACAATCACATATCTCCAACAGAAGATACGATTCACATTTACAACAAAACCAGTGGAAGTATAGCAAATTGATCCTTTATGGACTTAAAAACTAAATTTTACACCAATCAATAAATTGCCATTTTCCAGTGAAGATATGCAAATGCGATTGCCTGTATTTTTTTTGTTATTTGGATTTTTAATTTTTGACACAAAAGCCTGATAAAAAATTGTAGAACAAAAGTTTTACAATTACCAGGTCAACAAATATTTAGCTCACACACCTCAACAGGGATAGTTTCTCATTTACAACAAAAACCGTAGAATTATGGCAAAAAGCCCAGTTATGGATAAATTATTAAAGTTTTACACCTAAAAAAATTACATTGCCTATCCCCGTTGAAGATATGTGAAACTCAAGAACTTTTATTTTTTAACTCGCCTGAGCTGCGGCTGGTTCTTCAAACTGGTAAAGGATTGTTGAAAGATAACGCTCACCGGTATCAGGAAGAATAACTACAATTTTCTTTCCTTTATTTTCAGGGCGTTTGGCTACCTGTAATGCAGCAAAAGCAGCAGCTCCTGAAGAAATGCCAACCAACAAACCTTCGGTGCGGGCCAACTGACGGCTGATTGCAAAAGCATCGTCATTGCTGACAGTGAATATTTCGTCGATTACGTCGCGATTCAAAACATCCGGCACAAAGCCTGGTCCGATTCCCTGGATTTTATGTGGGCCAGGATTTCCGCCTGAAATGACCGGCGAATCGGTTGGCTCAACTACAATAATCTGGGCCGATGGTTTGCGTTGTTTCAAAACTTCGCCTACTCCCGAAATTGTGCCACCGGTACCAGCACCTGCAATAAAAATATCGACTTCACCATCGGTATCACGCCAAATTTCTTCGGCCGTAGTTGTGCGGTGAATAGCTGGGTTTGCCGGGTTTTTAAACTGCTGCGGAATAAACGAATTTGGAGTTACTTCGGCTATTTCAACAGCCTTGGCAATAGCGCCTTTCATTCCTTGCGAGCCTGGAGTTAAAACCAGTTCGGCACCCAAAGCTTTCAGTAAATTGCGGCGTTCAACACTAAATGTTTCGGGCAAAGTAATGATTAAGCGGTAGCCTTTTGCAGCAGCAACCAAGGCAAGCGCAATACCTGTATTTCCACTTGTTGGTTCAATAATTACTGAATCGGGTTTCAAAATCCCCCGTTGCTCTGCGTCTTCAATCATTGCTTTACCAATGCGGTCTTTTACGCTTCCGCCCGGATTAAAATATTCGAGTTTGGCTATAATTTGTGCTTCCAGGTTGTGGTGATTGTTAAAATTGGTCAGCTCCAGCAATGGAGTGTTACCAATCAGGTCGGTTAATTTTTGTGCAATTTTTGTCATGATGTTTTCCTTTTTTGTTTAAACAAATATCGATCTGTTTAATAATCTGTGAAATACCTAAATGGTAGTATATTTCATACCACGTTTATGGTATATTTGGTAGATAACTGTTATTTATTGCTTACGAATGAGTACCGACCAAAAATTTTCGTTCTTTTTCTGTTCCAAAATATGGTGGCCTTCGTTGCGTACCGACCCGGGTACATTACGGATTGGGGCACCGTCGTCGAGCAAAATTTCGAGTAATTCGCCACTTTTCATTCCTGAAAGTTCAATTTTGGTTTTCACAAAATTCATTGGGCAGGCTACACCGCGCAAATCACGGGTACGTTTACCCACAACAATTCCGGCCGGTATTTCAAGTGGTTTTTGCGGCTCAGCCTGAGTTTTAAACTGAAGCGAATCGTCCATGTGGTTGTACAAATCAATAACCTTATCGGCCAGGGCATCAATTTGCTGGCGGTATTTCAGGAACGAAGCATTCTGATTTTCGAGCGCCAGTTTCACAACCGGCTCAAAATCCTTGCTAACGTGCCCTTCCTGAATAAATGCCTGTATAAATGAAGTGAATACTTCTTCTCTGTTTTTAGGTTCAATACCACGTGTTACCAGCAACATCCGCGACGCATGGAACACAATGCCGTAAAGCGATTTATTAATCAATTCCTGATCGGAAGTATGCTCAATATCTTTCCGGATATCCACAATGGCATCGCGGTCGAAATCAATCATATCGAACATACCAGCCGAGCATTCGGCCTGGCCGCGTGCTGCCAGCGAAAATGGCTCTATTGCGCCCCAGTCGTAGTAGTAATTCTTGTCGTCGTCAAACGAAGGGATGGTTTCATAGCGGATAAGTACCGATTCAATGTCAGCCTGTCCTTCGTTGTCGAGGTATTCGTTAAAATCTTTATAGCTGTTTTTCTTTTCGCTCCATTTCAGCAGAAAATCCGCTGTGAACCGGGGCAAATCGCGGGCGCTTATTTCGCCGTACTTATTCGCCAACCGTGCTTTCTTGTCGCCGGTGCGGCCGCCTGCAACAATGTAATAGGCCGGATACACCCTGTCGTTGCGCGAAACCTTGCCATAAAATCCAAGCTGCGATAAATTGTGCTGCCCGCATGAATTGGGGCAACCCGAGAAATTGATGTTGATGGCGGCAAAATCGTCCAATTGTTCTTCCGGGATTTTTGCCAATGCCCGTTTCAATGCCGAAGAAGCACCTTTGGCCAGGCACAAGCCCAACCGACAGGTGTCGGCCCCGGTACAAGCGACCAGCGAATTTAAAATTCGTGGACGATCAACTTCAACATCCAATGCTTTCAATAAATGGTAAACATCCTGAAGTTTATCGCCCGGAATATTCCGCAACAACGCATTTTGTCGCATCGTGAAACGCAAAACATCGTTGCCCAGTGGTTCGAGGAACTCTGCCAGATTAACCAAAGCCTCGGAGCTCACCATTCCATGCTCAAACGGCACTTCAACGGTGTATAAACCGGGCTGACTTTGCTCTTTCACGTAGCGGTTCAGCCACTTTCCGAACAGCTTATTTTCCTCGTTGAAATTCGAAGCACTTTTTAAAGTCCCCTTCAGGGGATTTAGGGGTTCATGGTTTTCTGAACTTTCGGGCAAAGCCAGTTCATACTTTCCTTCCGCCTTCAAACGATTAAATATTTCATGAAAAATCTCGAAAACCTGCTCTTCGCCCAGCTTATAAAAAATGTACCGAATGCGGGCTTTGTGCCTGTTGCGGCGGTTTCCATGTTCCGAAAACAGAACTTTTACCGCTTCGCCCACATAAAGTAAATCGGTGTCCGGAATAAAGTCAGAAAGCTTAAACCCGGCAGTTGGTTTTGAGCCCAGCCCGCCGCCAATAAACACTTTAAAGCCTTTTACCCCATTCCGAATGGTGGCTATAAAACCGAGATCGTTAAAGGTTGCGTTGGCATTATCGGCATTGTTTCCGGCAAAAGCAATTTTATATTTACGTGGCAACGACCACGAATCGGGTTCGGCAATCAGCGCATTGGTGAGCGCCAAAGCATACGGCGTTACGTCAAAAACCTCGTCTTTGGCAACACCGGCATCTTCCGAAGCCATGATATTTCGGACCGTATTTCCGCCACCGCCACGGGTTGACAAACCGAGTTGGTAAAGTTGTTCGAGAATGCCCGGAGCCTGCTCAAGCGTCACATTGTGCAGCTGTAACTCCTGGCGTGTAGTAATATGGATGGGCTCCGCTCCTTCTTGCCGGGCCAGAAGCGCAACTTTTTTCAGCTGGCCTGGGCTTATCGCACCGGCAGCACATCGAATGCGCACCATAAATGTGCCGTTTTGGCGTTGTTCGTAAATGCCCATCGGCACCCTGATGGCTTTAAATTTTACGGCTTCAATCTCGCCGTTTCGAAAATCGCTGACATGCTTTGAGAATGCCTCGATATCAGTTTTTAATGATTTTGGGATAGCGTACATGCTTGGTTTTTTATAAGTACTAATACGAAGCAAAGTTGCAGGTAGAAAAATTCAGGATAAATACCCCGATGTGGGTATATTGCATACCGTATTTGTGGTAGTATTTATACCTACTAAAAGGGATTTTCTCAAAACTTATTAATGCTGATGTTTGCAGGTAAATCCTGAAGGATTCTATCATCAGGAGAAGTAATTTTTCATCATTAATAACCAACCTATGTTTGATCAGGAATACGTAACATTTAGTCCCAAAATACGCCAAAGCAGTATCACACACCTGAAATGCTCAGGCTGTGGCGAAATATATGCCCATGATTCGGTACAAAATTTTTGCACGAACCCGCATTGCCAGGAAACTTTGCTAGCCGAATATGATCTGAAAACAATCCGAGTTACTAAGGATGATTTGAAGAACAGACAGTCCAATATGTGGCGGTACCGGGAATTCTTGCCCATTACCGACGAGAAAAATATTGTTTCTCTGGGCGAAGGAGGAACGCCTTTATTTAAGGCCAACAAACTAAGTAAAGCCATTGATATTGAACAGCTTTACTGGAAAGACGAAGGCGGAAATCCAACCGGATCTTTTAAAGCCCGTGGGATGAGTGCCGCTATTTCGAAAGCCAAAGAGTTGAGAATTAAGAAACTTGCCATTCCTACCGCCGGAAATGCAGGAGTCGCTTTGGCAGCTTACGGCACCCGCGCCGGGATGCATGTGCATGTATTTATGCCCCGTGAAACGCCGCTTCAGCACAAACAGGAAGTACGCTACTACGGCGCTCAACTCACTGAAATTGATGGGAATATTGGTGATTGCGGTAAGCTGGTGGCCGAACTTTGCGCAAAAGGTGAATTTTTTAATGTTTCAACATTGAAAGAACCATACCGGTTGGAAGGCAAAAAAACGATGGGCTACGAACTGGCCGAACAATTCAACTGGGAGTTGCCCGACGTAATTTTGTACCCAACAGGCGGTGGTACCGGCTTGATTGGTTTCTGGAAGGCCTTTGAAGAACTGGAAAAAGTAGGCTGGATAGGCCAGAAACGCCCGCGCATTGTTGCAGTGCAATCGACCAATTGTGATGGCATTGTGAGCGCATTTCACGGCAACCTGAATAAATCGGAACCGGTTGACCGCGGTTTTACCATTGCCAACGGGTTGCGGGTTCCCAAATCGTTTGCCGACAAACTGATCCTGAAAATACTTCGCCAGTACAACGGCACGGCGGTTCGCGTTTCGGACCTGGAAATAAACGAAGCTTTGAATGAAGTGGCCCGACTGGAAGGAATGTTTATTGCTCCTGAAGGCGCTGCGCTTTGGGCTGCGCTGAAACAACTGAAGTACAGCAACTGGATTAAAAAAGAAGAGAAAGTAGTGCTGATTAATACTGGCAGCGGCTACAAATACCTCGAAAACATTTTTGCCGGAGAGAATATTTAGGCTGATTTTTTCCAAAATAATTTGCTCGCCACAAATTGCATTGATTTACGCAGATTCGATTTATTCGGCTGCTGAAACCGGTGTAGTTTGTGGCTTTTTATTTTTCAGAACTATTGGTCATATCGCTTAATTACTATTTCTAAAATGAGTATGTTAAGTAATAGGAAAGATAAAATGTCGTATTTCTGTTTATTGACTCACCCCGAGCTCGCGAGAGAGGGGCAAAGTCACCGCAAGGCTTCGGCGAGAGCTCAGTCGAACGGTGGCTTGGGGTGAGTCATTTCAAAATGCGACAATAAATACTTCTCATTACTTACAAAAGTCTTACAGCCACAAAGTGGCTAAACCTGAATAACCCCGTACGAAGTGCGGGGTTATTGAACCCAATAAAGTGGAACCCTGAAAGGGTTCAATATGAATCTGTTGATCCCCTTCAGGGCTTTCTTTTCTTCGGACTCATTGCCGTCGATTGCTACCGACTGTTATTCAAATTCAAACCCTTCGGGCTTTTAATCTCAAATCGTCTGGGGTTAATATGAACTTCAGGAACCAATAACCCAATAATTCCGTTATCCTTTAAAATAAAGAATGTGTTTTAAAATACTACATGATCTAGTTTGATTTTAGAACTTTTACTTACTTTTGTTCTGATTTAAAGCTCAAAGAAATAGAGAAATGGACTCAAATCTAACGCAGGAACAAATTGGGAAAAGGATTTCTGAACTCCGAAAATTAAAAAAATTGTCGCAGGCAGAATTGGCTAAAAACATTGGGATATCCCGATCATCGCTCGTCCAAATCGAATTAGGCAACCGGTGTATTGACATTCTTGAATTGAGGCGGTTATCAATAGTTTTAGGCTTTTCACTGGATCAATTTATGTCTGAAAATTTTGATGTCAATCAGCAAATTGAGAATGCCAATGAAGAAGATCAGATGGAATCAATTGAGCGGATGTCAGTTCCAAGTCTTCAAGTTAAAAAATTTAAAAATGTGCTGCTTTATATCCTGGAACGCTGTGCAGGCAAACCCAATGTTGGTGAAACCGTTTTGTACAAACTGTTATATTTTTCCGATTTCAATTATTACGAGTTGTACGAAGAACAACTAACCGGAGCTACCTACCGAAAACTTCCTTTTGGTCCGGTACCACAGAAACTGGATGTTATTATCAACCAGATGATTGATAGTGGTCAGCTACAACGCGTTAAGACCGAATATTTTGGTTTGCAGCAAACCCGCTACCTGCCTCTTGAAAAAGCAAATCTAACCGCATTAAAAGCCAGTGAAAAAGATGTAATCGATCGTGTTATCGAACAAATGAGCGATTGGTCGGCAACTGCAATCAGCACCTATTCGCACAAAGATATGCCCTGGCAAGCGTCCAAAGAAGGTGACGTAATTGATTATGAACTGGCCTTTTACCGTGAAGCCCCATTCTCGGTAAGAAACTACGGAAACGAAATTGAAGCGTAATGACCTTTGATGAACTGACTGAATATCAGCGTGATTTAAAGGTACTACTAAAGAAATACCGAACACTGAACGACGATTTGAATGTAGTACGCAAAGTACTTGAAGTCCTTCCTGACGAACGGCCACCTTTCAGCTACCGCATTGATGGTTTGGGATTGGGAAACTGTATCATCAAAGTAAAAAAATAGCCTGCAAAGCATTAAAAGGCCGGGGTGTAAACTCGGGTTTGCGGCTGGTGTATGCCTGGTTTCGCGACGAACAAAAAATTACCTTCATTGAGCTTTACCACAAGAGTGACAAGGAAAACGAAGACCGACAACGAATTCTGGATCATTTCAAATAGAAATTTTTACCAAAGGTTCCGTTGGTTTACGCAGATTCGATTTATTCGGCTACTGAAATCGGTGTAGTTTGTGGCTTTTTATTTTGTAAAATAATTTTGAGAAGAGGGCTGAAAATCATAAGTTTGGGAGGTGTAAGGGAATGGAATAATTTGACTCCTATGGCAGATCAGAACATGCGTGAATTGAAGAAATACCCGCATGTTGGGGGATTCAAATGTTGGAAATCATTGTAGCAAAATCGGATTCCCGAAAAATAGCACAGTCAGAAAAAAGATTACATTTGTAATATGTATGATTTTAAAAACATAGAATCTTGGAAATCAAATTTTGGTTTGCTTCCAATTAAACTTAATCCTCTTTGTGAAGCAGATAAATTTCTTATGCTTAATGGAGGATTTGGGGATTTTTGCCTTAAGACATCTGCTTTTGGTGACGAAAATATAAATAATATTTTTCAAGAATCTTGGTCAACAAACACCAAGAATTTCTTATTCATTGACAATGAAAACATTCAAATAACAAATTGGTACGAAAATAAGTCTGAGCAAATTCCAAAAAATAAGATTGAATTCAATTTAAATCAATTTTACAAATATCTATCCTCTAAATCATTTAAAACTCAAAATGACGTTGTTCCATTTGTTATTGAAATTTTCAGGCAATTAAGAAATATTACATTTGAGAAACAAGATTCATCAGAAGCCATAAATCTATTGTTTTATCTTTTAATAAGTTTAGAAGAGGATTATACAAAAGTTGATGTCAATAAATGGAATATTTCTGAGCCGAAATTTCCAGATAGGTTTGAGTATTTTGTTGAACTTATCAATCAAGGAATTAGAAATATCAAACCAAATTTAGATTTAATTTTAAGACATACAGCAGGTGCTTTATTTCAGGAAGCACATCGTGAAGTAATATATTTTAATCCACAGAGAGATTTATTTGGTGGCGTTTCCAGTAAATTAGAAACTAAAATAGATGCATACTCTAGTATACATTATACCCCACAATACATAGCTAGAAGTATAGTTGAAAATGTTCTTAAATCATTTGATTTTAACAGTAGTGAAATTAGTATTTTAGATCCATCATGTGGTTCTTCTGAATTTTTAATTGAAGTTCTAAAGCAACTTAAAAATAAAGGTTTTAATGGTAAGATATGTGTGAAGGGATTTGATTCATCTGATAGTGCTATAAGAACATCAAAATTCTTATTATCATATGAAAATCGCAAACAATGGAATAATATTATCGACTTAGACATAAGGAAAGTTAGCGATTCTCTTGTTGAAGACTGGGGGAGAAATGATATTATTTTAATGAATCCCCCATTTATATCTTGGGAATTACTAAAAGATAAAGAAAATCGAGATAACGTTCTCGCTATACTTGAAAATGTTATTAAAAAGTCTAGACCAAACCAAGCTACAGCATTTTTTTATAAAGCATCTCAATCTTTAAAAAACAATGGAATTATTGGTTGTGTTTTGCCTACAACTATTTTCTATTCAGAAATATATTCAGAACTTAGAACCAAATTAAACGATCAGCTATCTTTTAAAGTTTTAGCAAAATTAGGTAATTATGTTTTTGAAGATGCATTAACCGATGTAAGTTTGTTTATTGCTTCATCCTCCAAATCAGTATTATTACCAAAGCTTATTTGGACAAAAAACGAAAAGGGCATCGTGCAAGATACATTAAGAGAGTTCAGAAAAATGAATGCAAATAATGAACAATCTCTAAATAATAAGAATTTTAGTATTTATACTCCTCACTATTTTCCAATTTTAAAGGATAGTTGGAAGGTCATTTCTTTGAATGAAAATAAGTTTATTAAAGAATTAGATATTTATCAAAAAGCAGGTAAGTTGTCCTTAATAACTGATGTGTTTAATATTAATCAAGGTGCTTTATTGGGCGTTAAGAATATTTTTAAAATATCCTTAGAAGAATATAAATCTATTTTGACTGAAGAAAAGAAATTTTTTAGACCAGTTTTGACTAATGATTCAATTCGTACAGGTCAAATATTAATTAATGAATATGTTTGGTTTCCATATGACAAGAACGGTCTGATTTTTAAAGAGGAAGATAGTTTGTCGAGTTTAAATTTTTATAAAAATAGACTTTTACCCAATAAGGAAATATTGGGTAAAAGGTCTGGTATAACCTATTGGTGGACATTAACAAGACCTAGGAATTGGCAGTTTATTCATGAACCAAGGCTTTTCTCTAGCCGATTTGGAAATTCAAATTCCTTTGGTTTTGATAAGAAAGGCGATTGTGTAATAGAAGAAGGAAATGCTTTTATGCCAAAAAGAGATTTCGAAACTACTGATTATTATTTTTATTTAGCATGCTTTAGTAGTAATTTGTTTGACAGTATGCTTTCAATTTTTTCAAAACAATTAGCAGGAGGAAAATGGTATGATTTAGGTCAAAAAAGTATCAAGTCTATTCTTATTCCAAATATTCACAAAAATAATTTAAAAAATAATGGAGCATATTTTAAACTTTCAGAACTTGGTAAAGAATTAGAAAATGGTAACTCATTTATAAAACCCGTTATAGATGACATTTTAAAATCTTATTTCTATCCCAATTGTTAATTTATGAGTGATTTTTTAGGTATTGTGAGTGATATAAATAAAGAATGTAAAGTACTGTTTGTTGAAAATTTCAAACTTATACCAGCAAAAGGTCATTTTAACATATCTGTTTTCAAAATTGAAGGAAATTCATTCGCATTAAATCGCCAAGACAGTGAACCTGTGAAGGTTCTAAAATGGTTTAATAATTTCTGGTTATATGTAGAAGTCAAATTTATAGTTGAGAAATCAAAACAAGGAAACAAGCAAGTAGAAACGACTCACACAAATATATCTATTTCTGTCTACGAAGGGAATGATGATGATGATATAAAAATTCAGTTGTTTAGAGCAGAATGGGACGATATGAATGACCCTAATGAAAAACATTCACAACCTCATTGGCATATTACTTCTAGCCAAGCGATAGAAAAGACATTTGAAGAATACTCTGTTCACTTAGATAATGGTGATTTTATTTCTTTGTTAGAGAAAGAAAAAGCAAAAATAGTTGATGTTAAAAGAATTCATTTTGCGATGAACGGAAATTGGCAAGAAAACCAAACGCATATTCATTCAATACACAGTGCAAAACAAGTTTCTATGTGGCTTAAAGGTTTATTATCTCATATTAGAATAGAACTTGAAGAATAAACAACATTGCCTAATCGTAGTCGGCTCCGCCAGTAGTTAACCGGCGGAGGGGAGTGCGTCTTTCACCCCAATATCCGTAGGATTCCTTATACTGCGGTTTCATGAGTACATGATTTACAGCAATTTTCTCGCTCTATTTCATAAAATTTCCCTAAATCTTATTCTCAAACCCCTTTGCCTTTTCTTCGTCAAACGCGTTTTCCCATTTGGCCATTACCACGGTTGCAGTGCAATTGCCAATTACATTAATGGCTGTGCGGGCCATGTCCATCAAAACGTCAATACCAAGAATCAGGAAAACCGGTGTAGTTGGTAATCCAAAGTTCGAAAGTGTGCCCAACAGAACAACCAAAGCCGCACGCGAAACGCCCGCAGTTCCTTTGCTGGTAAGCATGAGCATAAGGCACAAAACCAATTGGTCGGCAACAGACAAATCGACTCCTGCGACCTGGGCCACAAACACGCAGGCCAGCGACAAATAAAGGGTGGTTCCATCGAGGTTAAAGCTATAGCCGGTTGGAATAACAAAGGCTACAATTTTGCGGGGTACGCCAAACCGCTCCATGTTTTCGAGCGCGGCAGGCAATGCCGACTCCGAATTGGCCGTGGCAAAGGCTATTGACGCAGGTTCGCTAACGGCTGCAATAAACTTTTTAATCGGAATTTTCAGGAACAGAAGCAACGGCAATATTACAACCAGCATGAAAATGATTAGTGCCACATAAAGCGTAGCCAAAAGTTTCACCAGGCTTCCGAGAATATCGAGACCCAAATGCCCAATGGTAAATGCAATAGCTCCAAAAACGGCTACCGGCGCGTAATACATGATGATGTTGGTAAATTTGAACATCGTTTCGGCCAGACTTTCAGTAAAGCGAAGCATCGTTTTTCGGTACGATTCGGGAACACGGGCAACCGCCACCCCGAAAATAATACTGAAAACCACTACCTGCAAAATATTACCGTCGAACACCGATTTGGCAATGTTTTCGGGAAACATATTTAGCAAAAAGCCTGACCAGGTATGCGCTTTGGCGGCAGTTTCCGGAACGCTGGCATCGGCGGGAAGTGTTAAGCCCACACCTGCTTTGCTGAGGTTGATCGCAACAAGTCCGATAAACAAAGCGATGGTTGATACAATCTCGAAATACAGAATAGATTTCCAGCCCAGACGGCCAACCAGTTTCAGATCGTTGTGCCCGGCAATGCCGTTAACCAGAGTAGCGAAAATCAGTGGGGCAATGATGGTTTTGATGAGCCGGATGAAAATATCGCTCAAAAACTGCATGTTTTTCGAGACTTCCGGAAGGTCGTGTCCAAATTCGGCTCCCGCCACTATGGCAATCAATATCCAAACAGTAAGCGATTTGCGCTCCAAGGCAAACAACAGAAATACACCCAAATTGAAGCACCTAATCGCGGTAAAAAGATCGGGATCAACAGCTATAATTTTGTAGCCAGTCAGCACAATCAACAAAGCAGATAATGCTGATACTGCAATACAGGCAAGATTTAAAAAATTAGTCGATTTATTTTGGAATTGATTCATTCAGTAAAAGTTGTTGTAATACAAAAAGATTTCCCCTGCTTTCGGTTTCAATGAAAGCAAGGAAAATCGATATAAAAATGGGAAAATAGCCTTGTTATTCGCGGCCAAAACCACCGCCTAAACGGATCTTATCGCCAAAGAAAATTCCGTTGGCCAACTGGCGGTTAGTTCCCAGCCAATATCCCCTGAAATTGGTTGAATTATAAAATGCAATAATCCGTCCGCGGCGCACACCAAAGATTCCGAGTGATGGTGTTTCTCCAAGGGTTTTCACGAAAGCTTTTGGCGCATAGCCGTCAAGCAACGGCGATTTGGTGTAAACCGCCGGGTAATTGGCTGCAATGTTTTCAGCCTTCAACTGAATAATTTCATTGTCTTTGAATACTGGCAAACGATCTGTTTTGTAGCCATAATTGATAGGGTGTGTCAAATCGAGTTTGGTTTCGAATACACTTCCGGGAACTTCGCGCGAAGCACTGAATAGCTGCGCATTTTCGTAATTAAAACCAACAGCTTTTGCATCGTCCTTGTTATATTCGGCCTGAATCAATTTATTCTTTACCAGCCAGTTGCTTGCATTTTCGAGTGCAATTAAGGTATTCCCTGCCCCAACCCAGTTCTGAATTTTTTCAGCCACTTTTTCGTCTAATTCCTGATAGCTTCCGGCCGGAATAACCAACACGTTGTATTTTTCCAGACTTACCTGTTTCAAGGTTCTAACGGGTAGCAACGTTGCCGGAACCTGGTATTTTGTATCAAGCAAATGCCAAACCTGACCGGCACTGATGCTGTTTACACCGTCTTCAGTCAAAATTGCAATGCGTGGTTTTGTAACTACCGAAAAATAGGAGCTTCCTAAATCAGTAGCTTTGTTGTCGCCGGTACTTACGCGATACACATCAACGCCGTCGTTTTGGGTAATTTCATTAATAATCCGATCAACCTTGGCCTTATCGGTATTAATCGATCCCAACGGAATGAGTATAGATCCACGGTCGAACTTCTGTCCATCGAGCGTTTCGAAGGCTTTCGAAGCTACTTTTACTAGGATGTCTTCTTTCAGCAAGCGTTCCAGTGCTCGCGGAGCCAGATAAGTTTCCCATTTGAAAATGTATGAATTGGTTGGTTCCGCTCCAATAATTTTACCTTTCGGTTCCTGTTCTGGACTAAATGCGTCACCGCTTATTCCGGTTGAAGTGGCAACAGCTTCGAACGGCAAATTATACGCCTGCGGAATATTCCAGGCCGAAATGTCATAGAAAATACTGTCTTTGGGGTTGGTATGGAAGCTGAAGATCGATTTAATCAAACGGTATTGCGGTTGATCGAGTGGAACTACATAGGCCGCAGCCGGTTTAAACGACTGCTTCCCTGCATTTACACTGCTTTTCAACTGATACGATTTAATCCCATGTTTATTCAGGAATTGGGCGAATTTAAAGGTCGTCAGCGGATCGTAATCTGCCCCAAACACATAAGCCTTTTGAGCTTCCTTTTTCGCATCATCGATGGCCGAGGTATAATAATCTTTCTGGTAATTCAGAAAATCGTTTTTCAGTTTGTACGCAGTTTTAATCGTTGATAGCGATCCGGTAAACTGGTTTCGAATGGCAAACGGAAAAGTAATTACGCCATTGTCAGATTCCTGGGCAAAACCCCTCACACTAGCCTGTTCGAACAACAACGAAACGCCACCATTTAAATCCAGAAAGGTTGGGCCACGACCAATGTAATAATCGTCGTAACGTTCTCCTGAAGTGTAAAACGAACCAATGGCATCAAATGCTTTGGCATAGTCGTCAGCCAGCTTCTGGGTTAAAGCCTGATTGGCTGGCGAAATCAGCGGATTAACCCGATTGGGTTCGCCTGGCGAAAAATGGAAGGTCGCGCTGGTTCCCTGCTCGTGTTCGTCAACCAAAATATTCGGTTTCCATGTCTGAAGCTGCTTGATTCGCGCTTCTGATTCAGGTTGCTCAATGGGCAACCAGTCGCGGTTCAGGTCGAACCAATAGTGGTTGGAACGTCCACCGGGCCATCCTTCGTTGTGCTCGCGGCTGGCCGGATCAGTGTTTCCTTCGTAGCTTTTGTTGCTGTTTACCCAGTTCGAGAAGCGCTGTACTCCGTCAGGATTAGTCGCCGGATCAATCAAAACAATGGTTTTATCGAGCAATTCGTCGATCTCTTTTCCCTGCGCTGCGGCCAGATAGTAGGCGGTGAGCAACGAGCTGTTTGCGCCGCTGGCTTCGTTGCCATGAATACTGTGACTCAACCAAACCACCACCGGCAAGTCAGCAATATTCAGTTTTGACGAAGCTGACGGGTCGCTCAATTGAATGTGTTGCTGGCGAAGTTCTTCGATACGTTTGATATTTGCTTCGGAACTGATAATGGCCACGGTCAGCGGACGGCCTTCGTGTGTTTTTCCATATACTTCGTATTTCACGCGGGGAGAAGCCTGCGCCAGTTGCCTGAAATAATACACCAGGTTATCGTGGCTGGCGTGAAATTCGCCTACCTGGAAACCCAGTACATCCTGAGGTTTTGGAACTATTTCGCTGTAAGTTACTCCTTTGGGCAGGTAGTACGATAAATCCTGTTGTGCAAAACTGCTACCGGCCAATAAAGAGAAGACCAGTATGCCAGCTAATTTATGTCGAAGTTTCATATACTCTATTTTTTATGCGTGTTTGATATTGAAGTTTTTATTCTTTGCCGTTGACTTCAGTCAACGGATAAAAAAAGAGATAAGCCTGGGCTTTAGCCCTAAAACCTGTGGCTAAAGCCATTCTGCGGACTTGCCAAATCTATCCGTCAGCTAAAGCTGACGGCAAAAGATAAGATCAATAAATGATCGGATACTCACTTTATTTTTTTACAGGTTTTTCTTTAATCTCAACACGGGCGGCCAGGTCATATTTTTGACCATCATGCAAAAAGAAGAAAGGGCCACTCGACGCAGTAAAATCCTCTTTGTTGTCAACTACGTGTTTAGCGCCGTTTCCAACGATGGTATTGTAATCGTAAATGGCAACATACGATTTGCCAAGTACCTGGAGATTGTCTTTTTGTACCAGAACGGCAGTTGATTCATCAATGGCTATTCCAATGAGCTGTGGAGCGACTTTGATTAATTCAACCAAATCGAAGGGGCGATTGCGTTTCAGAAAATGCTGGTCGATTGCAGAATTGCGGAGAAAGCCCAGGCCCTGCGTATGGTCGCCAACCAGAATATGAGCGCCGCTGGTATCGCCTCTCCAAAGAAACGATCCTTGAATGCTGGCACCGGCAGAGGTTCCGGCAATTACACCACCCCTGTTCAGCACATCGAAGAATGCCTGATGGGTTAGCGTGTTCAGGTACGAATCGGCGATGCGCCACTGGCGACCACCTTCGAAAAACACACCGGTTGCTGTTTTCAGCGCTTCTACAAACTTTTCGCTGTTGGCCTCTTTCAAATCGGTGGTATGCAAGCGAACCACATTCTTTATTTTGGTCTGAGCTTTTACCAGATCAACCGTTCGGGTTTCAATACCGGCCGAATCGCCAGCCGCAGCAGTGATAACTACGATGTTGGCTTTCTCGGCTCCGCCTGCCAGTTCAGTAAATTTATTCCAGATATCAGGAGGAATTACACCGCCACCAATGATCAGCAGAGAGCCATTTTCTGGTCCGTGTCGTGTAGTGGATTTGTTGATTTTGATCGGCGTTTGTGCCGCCAAACCTAAAAAGCTTACGACTAAAATGAAAGTTAAAATGCTCTTATTCATATTTTTATAGCTTATTTTTCAGCACGATAATCGAGCTCTGGTTTTCCCGGGACAATGGGAGCATATTTAAAACCTTCGCCACGGGCGGCGTCAAACTCCTGTTTAATCGGAACCAGCAATGCCGGATTTGTGAACAAATCAATAGCAGTCAGGGCAAAGGTTTTAGCCGCAACCAAAACACCTTTTGTACCGATGGTTGTTCCGCCGGCAGCCACATTTTGCCACGAATGTCCGGGCGATCCGGGAACAAAAGTTGCAGCCGTAAACGAAGCTACCGGAACATTCCAACTCACATCGCCCACATCGCTCGAACCTGGTTTAAGCTGACCAAATTTACTTTCATCGTATGGTTTTACCAACTTTACTTTTTCGAGTTCTTTAGCTGAAGTGTTGGTTGATTTGGCAATTTCTGTAGCATAAGTTAGTTCTTTTTCGGTCCACTCAACACCACCCACTTTTTCAAGGTTTTTCTGAAGAATTTTTCCAAGCGCTTTGTTGGGCAAAACCGGGTAAATGGCTCCGGCCAGACGCCGTTTTACAACAGTAGTTCCGGTACCTAATGCAGCGCCATCGGCAGCATTGTCAACCCTTTCCGTAATTTCAAAAAGCTCTTTGATGCTTTTGGCCCGGACGTAATACGAAACTTCGGCATGAGCCGGAACCACATTGGGCGAAAGTCCTCCACCGTCGGTAATCACATAATGAATACGCGCATCCGAAGGAATGTGCTCACGGAGTAAATTGACCATGTTATCGAAAGCTTCTACTCCATCCAAAGCCGAACGGCCTTTTTCAGGATTTCCGGCAGCATGGGCTGCTTTGCCGTGAAACGAATAAATAATGCTGATACGAGCCAGGCTGGTAGCTGTATTTACTGCATTTTCCGATGCCGGATGCCAGTCGAGTACGGCGTCAACACCTGTAAAATAACCACCCTGAGCGAAAAAAACTTTGCCACCACCACCCTCTTCAGCTGGCGTACCAAATACTTTTAGCGTTCCTTTAATACCTTTGGCTTCTATCCATTTTTTGATGGCAACAGCACCGGCAGTTGATGCGGTTCCCAACAACTGGTGTCCGCATCCGTGGCCATTTCCTCCGGCAATAATGGGCTTTTCATAGGGAACAGTATCCTGCGATAAACCGCTTAAAGCATCAAATTCGGCCAGAATACCAATAACAGGAGAACCGCTTCCGTAAGTGGCCACAAAGGCCGTTGGAATACCGGCGACGCCCTTTTCAATAGCAAAACCATTTTCAGATAAATGTTTTTGCAAGGCAGCACTGCTCTTTTCTTCCAGAAAACCCAATTCAGGAGTGCTCCAGATTTGTTTCTGCAACTTGTTATAAACGCCAAATGAAGCATTCAGATAATCAATAGCAACTTTCCCATCATCGGTTTTGCCTGGCTTTTTTTGCGCCAGCGAATTGAAAGCCAGAAAAGCGACCAAAATAAGTGTAATATATTTCTTCATGATTGTAAGTTAAAAAAATACGGCGAGCCTGTTTTTTCCATACCCGCCGCATAAACTAATTTTATTTATAAGCCGGATTTTGTTCCAAATCGGGGTCGGCTACAATTTGAGTGTATGGAATTGGGAAGACCCAACGTCCGGGATCGGTGAACAGTGGATTCAATGCACCGAAAACGGCAGCGGCACGGCCTGTGCGCACGATATCGCTGAAACGATGACCTTCGTAAGCCAGTTCATAACGACGCTCATTTTCTATGGCCGATAAAACATCATCGACAGTTGTTGAAGCGGTAGCTGCAAATGCAGGCACATCAGAACGAGTGCGGATCACGTTCAAATCGTTAATGGCATTGGTCAAATCGGGAGTGCTCTTTTTAGCCCTTGCTTCGGCACGAATCAGGTATTGTTCGGCTAAACGCAACACAAACAGCGAGCTGGAGCCATCCAGGTTGCCATATTCAGTAACAGCATACGAGCCACTCGACAGAAGTTTAACCAAACTCTTGCGGGCTCCGCCTTTATTCGCATCCAAAAGCTGAGCAACAAATCCCGGTTCGGCGATATAATCCAAACGACCACCTTCTGCCGATGAAAGCAGGTAGGTATAAATCGGATTTTTATCCGAAGTACTGAATGTCAGTTCAAAAATAGACTCGGTAGATTTTGCTGTGGTGTAAAACGTAGAGAAAGGTTTCACCAGTTTGAACCCAGTTGTATTCGAGATGACTTTGGTTGAAAATTCTTCAGCTTTGTCCCAGTTCGAATTATACAGGTAATAGCGCGCTTTAAGCGCATATACCGAATACAAGTTGGCTCTGTTTCGAACAATAGTCGTTGTAAGTAACTTTTCGGCATTATCCAGATCGGCCAAAACCTGCGCATAGGTTTCTGCAACTGTGCTTCGCTTAACTCCATTATATTGGGAAGCTGTAACTGTGGGGTCCAAAATAAGTGGAACGCCACCGTAAGTTCTTACCAAATCAAAATAGGCCAACGCTCTCAAAAAGTAAGCTTCACCAACGACCTGATTACGGACCGTTGTAGAAATTACCCCATCAGGAAGAGCTTTGGTATTTTTAATCACAAAATTAGCCCGATTAATAGCCACGTAAACCAGCGGATAACCGGCACTACTTGTAGGATCGAAAGCGCTGGTGCCTGATGCGACCAAGGTTGGAATAATGTTTCCGGGAGCGGTACTATTCACCAAATTGTCGGCGATAACGTTGTGTGCAAGTTGATTCACACCGAAATAACCCTGAACTCCGTCGTAAACACCGATGAGTGCTGCGGTTGCCGATTTTTCATCGCTGATTACCGAGGCATCAGAAATAGATGTTTCGGGAGTTGTGTCCAACACATCTTTGCACGAAAATGCTGCAAAAAGAAGGACTGCTATGTATAGATATTTTCTCTTCATGATCATTCAATTTTACAAAGTGATATTTACGCCCAACGAAAAAGTAACAGGTTGAGGAGGAGTTCCAAAGTCCATTCCCTGCACCAAAGCGCGGGAATCGCCTGCGCCTACGTTTACTTCAGGATCGGGCCCGGAGTAGTTGGAGATGGTGAATAAATTAGATGCGCTTGCATATACACGAGCAGCGCTCAAATGAATAGCAGTTAGCGTTTTTTTCTGGAACGTATATCCCAGCGTAAGATCTTTCAGGCGAAGGTAGGATCCATCTTCAACAAAACGGCTCGACTGCTGATCGTAGTTGAAACTTCCATCGGCATTGGCTGTTGATTTAGGGCGTGGCAATACATTCGTGTCACCTGCCTTTTTCCAGTAATTCATCGAACTTTTTAGGATGGAGCGGGTAACGCCTCTTGTACCTCCCGATTCGAGGAAAGAGCTGGTGTAGTTATAAACCTTGTTGCCCGATTTGAAGAAGAAATTGAAACTGAAATCGAATCCGTTGTACGTAAATGTGTTCTTTAAAGTGCCTTCGAATTTTGGCCAGGCATTGCCTACAATTTTTTTATCAGCAACGGTAATTTTTCCGTCCTTATTCAGGTCTTCGTAAATAGCATCGCCGGTTTGCGGGTTCACACCCAGGTAATTGTACACCCACATCGAATATAACGGAAAGCCTTGCTGCACCTGATAAGTCTGGTAACTGCTGGTGATTGGCGTATTCAGTTTTAAAACTTCATTTTTGTTGTGCGAAATGGCAAAATTGGTTGTCCACTCAAATTTTTCAGCCTTAATATTTACCGAATTCAGAGCCAGCTCTACCCCACGGTTGCTGATTTCGCCAATGTTTTTAGTTACCGAAGAATAACCGGTTTTAGATGGCACCGGATCGTCGAGCAACAGGTTGTAAGTATATTTATCGTAGTAATTCAGTTCAAAATTGAGGCGTTTGCTAAGTAAATCGCCTGTCAGTCCAACGTTCCACTGGCGGGTTGTTTCCCATTTCAAATCCTTGTTGCTTAACTGACTCGGAGAAACACCGGCTAATCCGTCGTAATTGCTTCCACCTTTCCACAAAACCGTACGACGCAAAATCGTCGATATTTTGGTTACCTGCATAACCTAAACTGGCTTTCAATTTAAGGTCGGTAATGGCATTGGTCTTCGGGAAAAACGATTCCTGGGCAATGTTCCAGCCTGCTCCAACCGATGGGAAATAACCCCAGCGATTGTTTTTACCGAAACGCGAAGAAGCATCAGCACGGGCATTTACGTCAATGCTGTAACGGTTTTTGTACGAGTAGTTTCCGCCAGTGAAGTAAGAAATCAATCCGGAAGAAGAACCGCTGCTGCTTGCCGTTTGAACCGCCGCCGAAGTAATCCGCTTGAATTGGTTGCTGGGGAAAACAGTGCCTGTTAAACCTTCGAATTCGCGTTTGGTGTATTGAACCGAGTTTCCGACAAAAAACGATATGTCGTGTACATTGTTTTATTGATGTAATGTAATTCAGCAACTGCTCGGCAATCAGGGTTTGCTTGGTCGTGGTATTGTCGATGGCACTACCAGAAGGTTGTCCGTTTTTCAGGAAAGTATTGTAATAAGTTTTTTCGTGGTAATTGTTGTAGTCGCTGCTCCACGACGATTTGAATGACAAACCTTTCAGAATATCCCATTTCAGATAAATATTATTTACACTGCGAATGCTGTAGGCATGGTCGTCAGAATTTTCGAGAATAGCTTTATGGTTTATCAAAAGCAACTGGTTTTGTTGTACGTGCCATCGGCATTGTAAACCGGGTAAAAAGTTGGCGTGTGTAAGGCAGCCTGAAAAAAGCCGGCAGGGCCATCGCCCACCTGAACCACCTGGCGGTTTACTTTCGAGAGGCTGTTGCTGGTGCCGATCTTAACTTTGCTCGAAATAGAGTGGTCGAGGTTTACCTGAAATGAATAGCGTTCAAAGTCTTCCAGCTTCAGAACCGACTCCTGGTTTTGATAGCCTAAACTCAGGTAAAAGTTTTGTTTTAGCATCGCCACCTGAAATTCCCACGTTGTATTTTTGCAATTGTCCGGTTCTGAAAATATCGCTTAAACGGTCGTACGTTTTTTGTTCTTCAGGACTTCCATAAGCAGCATACCCTGTAATAGCCTCTGATGTTGGTCGGAATGGGCGCGTTGCATTCGATTTTCCATCGTTAATCCAGGCATCGTTTACAATTTGTGCATGTTCAGGACCAGTTGTCAAAACCCACAAATCACGGGCTTTTGCAATGCCATTTTCAGTTTGAAACTGAACCTTGGTTTTTGCATTTTTAGCGCCACGTTTGGTGGTGATTAAAAATAACACCGTTGGCACCTCGCGATCCATAAATAGCGGTGGCATTGGCATCTTTCAGTACCGAGACCGATTCAATATCTTCCGCGTTCAAGTCAGACAATGCACTGGAAACCTGGCCTCCTAAACCGCGCGACTGTAAGCTTTCGCTGTTAACAAACACGCCATCAACCACATATAACGGATCGTTTCCGGCGTTAATTGAGGTTGCACCGCGAAGGCGAACCAACACCTGCGATCCGGGAACTCCCGAGCTGTTCGATACTAAAAGTCCGGGCACCTGCCCCTGCAATTTTTCAGTTATGTTTGTTGAACTAACTTTTGAAAGTTCTTCAGCTGACACCTTCGAAACCGCACTGGTAATGGCATTTCGCTTGGTTTGAGTATAACCTGTAATTACAACCTCATCCAGGTTATTGATGATCTCTTTTAACGAAACCGTTAATGGCTCATTTTCATGAACCACAATTTGACGGCGTTCGTAACCCAGGAAAGTTATATTTAAAGTTACAGGTAACGGCTGGTTTACAGTTACCGAAAATTTACCATCAACATCAGTTATGCCGCCACTGGCTTTCCCTTTAATACTAACTGCGGCTCCAACAATAGCTTCCCTGGTTTTTTGCGTCCACAACCAATCCTGTTATTGTGCTTTTGGTTTGAGCCTGAACCGGATTTAACTGCAATGCAAAAACGAGAACGAAAAGTGTTTCTATTGCTCGTTGTAAAAGTTTTCTCATTGTTTTAATCTATTAATTACTAAAATTTTACCTCTCTCAATCGTGTTTAATCTCAATTTCCGATTGTCAACAACATCGCTTCATATCCTTATTTTTTAGTTAATAGTATTCTCGTTTCAGCAACTTTATAGCTGCCGATGAAATAAACAGGTATTAATTTTTGATTGAAGTTTTTCCCCCCCTTCAGAAAACCTTATTTGAGTTCTAGAGTCAAGCCGGATCTTTTTCGTCGCTGGCTTTTAAAAATCCGTATTGGTGGTTAAACTGCTGACCCGATATTTTCACCCAATTCACAAAATCAGCAACCCATGCATTCGACTCTTTTTTATTAAAGCTGAAACCAACATAGCTGGTTGGAATTGTTTTGGGTTTTGTATTTTCGAGGAAAGTCATTAACTGGTCGAGATTATCATAGATCTGTTCCTCCTTTTTCAGTTTACCATTATTATCAGGATCGATTGGCAAAAATACGAATTCCTTTTTACCGGTGCAACGACTGGCAAGGTCATAAATAAACCCAAGATTTCCGTAACTCACTCCTGTCGAATCACTTAAAAACCGATTCAATCAAATACTTATCATCTCCGGTTACAATAATGCCTGGAATTTCAGAAACAGACCCACCCAAATAACTGAGTACGACTTTAGTTGTTGCCGAATGCGAAGGTTGTGTATAAACGGTAAAAGCATTGGGGGCATTGGTTTCTTCATCCATATGATTTAAGGCACCTTCAATAAAAATATTTTTTCAGTTCTTCACGGGTTACGCCATTTCTTAACTGTTTCCCAAAAATTGTATTCTTCTCGCTTACAACGGGTAAAACGGCAATGAGTGCAACATTCACAAGCTTTCTATCGCTCTTTTCGTCGCTGCTTACAGTTAACGACAGGTCGCCCGGAATATCGCCTTTTACAAACTGAATAGAAATACCTGCATTTACTTTTACATACTCATCTGCCCATTTTTCGACTAACGAGTTGGCAAACCCTTGAACCCGAAATCGTTATCGTTTTCTCCGAATTTTGCGCTTTCAGTCCGAAACTTAAAGCAAGTGCGAGTAAAATAACCAGCGGTTTCCGGAAATCAATCAGGGATATAAACTTTCTTAATTCTTTGTTTCTCTTCTCTTTAACTTTCATCCTTCAATTGTTTTATTTTGCACCCGAATTTAAATCAATAATATCTACTGATTTAGTGTATATAAATCTAAAAATTAATGGATGCTCATTAATTATTTCATGTTTTCACCCATTATTTTTCAATGGTTTTGAAGTGTTAAAAACCTGATGCTGACTTTCTCGTGCCTATTAAAAATGATTTGTTGAAACGCGAACTAAACTGGAAATAAGTCTGATACATTTAAAAAGTACACAAAGAGAAAAATCAAACATCAGGTAAAACAGCAAACATGACTAAGATTTTGAATGTATAAACTACGTAACAATACCCGACTGCGCCCTTTCCTGTTCAAATTGGATTAGTGCTATAGCCAAGTGGCATTCGCCGATTTCAGGCAATAGATGAGAAGAGCGATCTCCTTCATCTTTTAAGCAAGATGTTTTATTTGGATATTTTGATGTTTCATTTACATACAAATTACTGATGAATAACAATAACTTATAAAAGGAAGTGTTCTTCAGAATTTTAACAAACCGTCTCATAGTAATTAGTTTTTTTGTCAAAGTTGAAATAATGGCTTGCCTTTATCAATCCCATAAATTCTGTATTTGGCATACCTATTTTGTGGTATGTTTCAAATAAAATACTCGATATTGTCGATCCAGCCTGCCTTTATGGCCTGGATAATTAATTCAGATGCATTTGTTACACCCATTTTCCTGAAGATGTTTTTTCTGTGTGTATTTACAGTATGAAAGCTAATATTCTTTTGTTTAGCTATTTCTTTAGTCGTAAGTCCTCCCGAGATTAACCGGACAATCTCAATTTCAGAGGAGGTCAAATGGGTTGACTCCTCAGGAACAAGCTTGGCCTCGTTTAATTCCAGAATAATATCCAGAATCTCTTCAGAAAAATACTTCTTCCCCTTTAGTGCTAAATCTACAGCCGATAAAACTTCGTTACGATCAGCTGTTTTATATATTATATTCTTAATGCCAAGTTTTGATAGTTCTGTAAAGTCAGATTTGGAAATTGAACTTGTTAAAACTAATACCGATAAATTTGGAAATTTCTGGCAAACAAGCTTTAAATACTCAATACCATCACATTCGATTAAAGCAGGATCTGTTATAAGCAAGCCACAAATCTCCTGTTCCAGTGTTTTAATAAGCTCTTGTTTAGAACCAACGATTCCACCTACAGAAAATCGTTCATCCTGATTAAGGATTGTATTTAAAGTTTCGACGATAAGAAACTGGTTATCTGCAATTATTATCTTATTTGACGGACTACTCATCTCAAAAAGTGATTAATAAAGCGATTAAATTATCGCTCAGACATCGTTAAATCTACCGATTTAGTGTACTTTAAAATAAACTAGGCAACCAAGAAGTAAAAATTTTTCAAGTCTTTGAAAAATTTGCTTTAAAAATAAAATCCCGGTTATCGTGCCGGGATTCGCGTTCAGAATTTAAAAGAAGTTCAATATCTTACCAATCAAACCGTTCTCTCCTTTGGGTTCTTCCAGAGGCTTTTTATTAATCTCCGCAAGATGCTTTACCGATCCGAAAGCCTGAGCCAAATCACCAATTATATCTTCAACATGCTCTATACCAACCGATAGTCGAACTAGCCCCGGAATTACACCTGCCGATATTTGCTCTTCCTCCGAAAGTTGTTGGTGAGTAGTCGATGATGGGTGAATAATCAAAGTTTTCGCATCGCCAACATTGGCCAGGTGGCTTATCAGTTTCAGGTTATTGATGAACTCATCAGCAGCTTCTTTGCCTCCGTCGATCTGGAACGAAAGAACACCGCCATAGCCAATTTTCAGGTATTTCTTTGCCAGTTCGTGATAGGGGCTCGAAGCCAATCCCGGGTAATTTACTTTTTTAACCTGTGCATGACCGTCAAGCCAGTCGGCAATAATCTGTGCATTCTGCACATGGCGCTCTACACGCAACGATAGTGTTTCCAAACCCTGCAAAAGCAGGAAAGCATTGAACGGGCTTAATGATGAGCCATAATCGCGCAAGCCTTCAACCCGGGCGCGTATCGCAAATGCAATATTCCCGAATGGGCCATTGCTTCCAAACACATCCCAAAACACCAATCCGTGGTAACCTTCCGAAGGTTCGGTAAATTGAGGATATTTTCCATTGCCCCAATTAAAGTTTCCGGCATCAACAATCACTCCGCCAATGCTTGTTCCATGACCGCCGATCCATTTGGTAGCCGATTCAACCACAACATTTGCTCCATGTTCGATTGGACGGAAAAGATAACCTCCGGCACCAAATGTGTTGTCAACAACCAACGGAATATCGTGTTTCTTTGCAATGGCTGCAATGGCATCAAAATCGGGGATGTTGAATTCAGGATTTCCAATCGTTTCAAGATAAATAGCTTTAGTTTTACTGTCGATTTGTTTCTCAAAATCTTCGGGCTTATCTCCGTCAACAAATTTAGCCTGAATGCCCAGCCGCTTAAACTGAACTTTAAACTGGTTGTAGGTTCCGCCATATAAGAATGAAGTGGAAACAAAGTTATCGCCTGCCTGCAAAATATTGGTTAATGCAATAAACTGTGCTGCCTGCCCCGACGCAGTTGCAACAGCCGCTACCCCACCCTCCAACGCAGCAATGCGTTTTTCGAACACATCGGTGGTTGGGTTCATAATGCGCGTATAGATGTTGCCAAATTCTTTCAGTCCAAATAAATTGGCTGCGTGATCGGCATTGTTGAATACATACGATGTTGTCTGGTAAATTGGAACTGCGCGCGAATTGGTTGTTGGATCGGTTTCCTGGCCTGCATGAAGTTGCAGTGTTTCGAATTTTAATTTTGATGTTGACATAATGAATTAATTTAAATGTTTTATGATTAGTTTTTTTTATCTCAGTCGCAAAGTGTACAGTTCTTCTGCACGATCATAGTTCAAGAAAACAGAATGATTTAAATTGAAGGGCGCGAATTAGCAACACATTCGCATTCGCATCGGAGTACAACAACACATTTTAGCATCCATCGAACGAAGTCCGGCTACTAAAAAAACATTTGAGTTAAATTGTGTTGCGGTCATTTTGACAACGATTTGTTATGTCACAAAAATGGAACAGAAAAATAACTCACGAAATACCACAATGGGGGTAATTTATATACCACAAATTAGGTATATGGGCAGACTTAAGTAATAAGAATAATTTATTGTCGTTTTTTTTTAGTACTCACCCCGACAGCCGTAACGCGGCTGTTCCGCCCCTCTCTCGCGAGAGAGGGGCAAAGCATCGCAGATGCGCGGGGTGAGTCGAGTTAAAACAATAACCTAAATACGACATTTATCTTTCCTATTACTTAGATTAGAGTAAACGCTATTTCAGGGGAATCAGCAATAACAATTAATTCGTTTGAGGCTTTGCCAGCGCACAACTCTATACTTTTACCTGTAAGCGTAAAATTAAATAGCTGCCATCCTTCAGGTGTATTCAAATATCCCTTAGCTCTGACAATAGATTTATTAACAAACAACTGACTTTCAATAGATTGAATGTCATAGACATTAATTCCTGAAGTTTTATAGTGAAACTCAAAATATTCCGGTTGATCTTTTAACCGGATACCGAAAATTGAATTTCCTGAGAATGTTTCTTGCGATGAAAGAATTGAAATATCTGACAAAATACCTGAATGCAATTGCGTGCCGTTCAAGTAAATTAATTTGTCAGGAAATTGTTGCTGAAATCCGGTTCGTATCTGTTGCAGTTGATCGGGATCATCGATCAAATCGCATTTACTGAAAACAATGATTTCTGATCTTACAATTTGTGCCCGATAGATCATATTTCGCTGAATTCGAAGGTTATTCAGTGCAGTAATATCTACCATACAAATGATCTGCATCAGTTGTAATTGATGAAATTGGCCAACAATTTCGGTTATCATTTCAACACCGCCAAGGCCGGTTGGCTCAATAATTATGCGCTGAAATACACCTGAATCAATAATCTTACTGAGATTTTCGTGCAAATAGACCTTTGCCGAACAACAAATACATCCACCGGTTATATCGTAAACCGTGCCGCTGGTTGATCTTGATCGCAAAGTTTGACCATCGATTGAAATTTTACCGTATTCGTTGATAACGATAGCCCAGCAATCATCCGCGCTCTTTTGCTCCAAAAGACGGATGATTGCTGTAGTTTTTCCAGAACCAAGAAATCCTGAAATAATATTTACGGGTATTTTTCCTGCTATCACTTTTTACAAGCCATATTCGGCCAAAGTAAATTTGCTTTGGTCAAGCAAAGGAAGCATCATTTCAACAAATTTGCTTTCATCGTCGGGAATACTATTCAAATCATCCCGTAAAATTGGCAAATAAGAAGTTTCCATTTCTGAGAGTTTCAACTTTCCCGAAGCAAGAGCTTCTTCAATAATGTCAATTGCAGCCAAAGCTCCGTCGCGCGCATTTGCCACATACGAATTACCTTTTACCAGTTCTTTTGAGATTCGGATAACATTTTCAGGCGAAAGAATCAATGCCTGCGGATCGGTATATACATCGGAAGCAACAAGCAATTGCTGCAAAACCTGGGTATGCATTTTTCCGGCACGCAAAGCCTCGTTCATCAGCCTGGCGTCGTATTCCAGTTGTTCCAGGTAAGCTGTTGGAGCCATTCCTGAAAGAAGTTTGATGTTTTGAACCGACTCATTACTCCAAAGATCGGCACAAGCCGACGCTATGTTACCTATTGGACTAAGGTGTGCACATGCTGCAGTTTTTCCTTCCATCGAAATTGGAATTCCGGTAATTGCCTTCAGAAAAGGGCCTTCGTACCCGCAATCTTTATCAGGTCCAACGGCTCCTTCTTCCACTGCAACAATCGACCGAACCACCGAGATTACCCGAACCAAGGCCGCGAAAACTCTTGGAATATATTTCTTTTCGGCCAAGACCATCGCCGTGTTGGCAAAGCCACAAGCCGAATCACCGGCGGCAATTTTCCCATACTGACTGGCCAGGCCTACAATTTTTTTCCACAAAAACTGCATATCACGCACACCTAAAACAGCCAAAGCAAATACAATGGCTTTTACGTCGCACATCATCAAAGCTTCGTCCGAAACTTCTTTGCCACCAGTGCTTTCAATCGAAAGTAAATCGCCACCTTCAATCATACCTTTCTCGAAAAGCTCCAGCATTGGTTCCAGCAACAAAGATGTCCGTTGTTTGGCCGGACGCTCGAATTCGCGTAAATCATTAGGCGTTAACCTAATTTCAGAAGCTAAGCCGTATTTCTGGTAATAGTCTTCGCAAATCTCATTCATGATTTTCACGATTTCAATGCCAATTTGTGGTGTCTTGGTCATTTCGAGCAAGGTTTCCAACTCCAGAACAACACCTTTCGAATTCAAATCCACGGCACGTTCGAGCGCCCCCTGAGCAATTTCTTTATAATGACCATACACTTGTGGCAGAGTGCTGTTGTTAATACTCATTACAGGTAAGGTGAAATTTAACTCGGCATAAACCTGCCCACCCCCAATTTCAAGTCCACGCCGGGATTTAACCGGATTAGGTGCAATCCCAAATATCAAATCTTCAGGATTGGATATAACCAAACTTTTGTATTTCATGCAGATAATTTTAAGAAGCCAGTTTACTTAAATGTTCTACCAATCCCTGTGGATCAGGCGCATATATATCTGCACCAATTTTGGAACAGAAATCGTGGTTTACCGGAGCTCCACCAATGCAAATTTTCACTTCAGGAACCAGAGCTTTAATGTCGCTCACGATTTCGGCCATATTCACCATCGTGGTAGTTAACAATGCCGATAATGCCACGACAGCGCCCGGATGCTTTTGAAGCGCTTCGATATACCTGGCTGATGGCACGTCAACACCAAGATCGATAACCGTCCATCCGGCACCTTCAACCATCATGGAAACAAGGTTTTTACCAATATCGTGCAAATCGCCCTTTACAGTGCCAATAATAAAAGTTCCTTTGGTTTTAATTTCGCCGGAGGTAAAAAACGGCTTGAGCTGAACCATAGAAGCTCCCATCGCTTTGGCCGACATTAGCATTTGAGGAACAAAAATCTTGTTTTCAGAGAATTTCTTTCCTACACGATCCATAGCCGGAACTAATGCATTTTCCAAAATTTGCTGCGGACCGACACCAGCCTCCAGCGCTTTTGTTGTAAGTTCTGATGCGCCATCTTGTCCACGTAACTGTGGTGGAAAAGGCGATTTCAAATCTACCTTACCTAACTCAACAGCTTCAAGGAGCTTTTCAAGTATTTCATTCATAAATTCACTAGTTTATTGGTTTTTATACAAACAAAAATAGTGTCGGGATGAAGCTATTTCAACACCAATATTTACTATTTTCGATGCGATATTCACATATATACTCATTTTTGTGCAAAAATTACCAATATGTCGGCTCAGCTCGAACAACTAAAGTTAAATACTGAGGAATCATTTTTCATTGGAATCTTTCAGGATAACCTTGACAAAAGTGTTTGGCATTACCACAACAATTTCGAAATCAGCTTTATTACCGAAGGTAGTGGGAAGCGGATTGTTGCCGATTCAATAGAGGAATTTCATCCCGGTGATCTGGTATTTTTGGGGAAAAATCTGCCTCACGTTTGGATTGCCGATAAAGACAACAAAGTACTGTCGAACCGAACTCTGGAAATGGTTTTTCTTCAGTTTACTTCAGAAGTATTGAATTCGGAACTACTTAAATTGCCCGAATTCAGGAATGTAGCTAAAGCGATTAGTCTTTCGGAAAGAGGCGTACATATTGTTGGTCAAACACTAAATGAAGTAAGCGAATTGATGCTGCAAATGCCTTACTTGAAAGGCTTTGAACGAATGATTCACTTTTTAAAAATCATGGATATTATCGGGCAAAGTAATTCATTGGTTCATTTGGCCAGCAAAGATTATATGAAAGCCCGGTTCACCAGCAACAACAAACGAATTGCCGCCATTCACAATTACCTGATGAAAAATTACCGCGAAGAAATAAACCTGGAAAAGATAGCCGAAACAGTAAATATGGCCGAGGGTTCGCTTTGCAGGTTCTTCAAGCAAAACATGGGAACGACAATTTTTGAATACCTGAATAAAATAAAAGTTGAGTTTGCCTGTAAACTACTAATGAATATGGACTTAAATATCATGGAAGTTTGCCTCGACAGTGGGTTTAATAACCTAAGCCATTTCAACAAGCAATTCAGGAAAACCACCGGCGTTACGCCATCGGAATACCGAAAAAGATTTGTAAACCTGAGCCAGTAAGCGATCCGATGAAATATACCTAAAAACAGGTATGTCGCTTTCCGAAAGATTTCGATAAACTTAATCCTTGAGCAATACCTAAAATACCATCAGGTTAATTCAAAGAAAATCAAAACTTTAATTCATAAACATGTCAAAATTTAAATTTCCGGTCGGGATAAATACGCTGGCCGTTCACGCCGGTGAAACGCCTGATCCTGTCACAGGGGCATCAGCACCCAATATTGTAATGTCAACAACATTTATAGCCGATGCCAATGCTGGCTTTTCGGTTGAAGGTTTCGAGGAAGATACTGCCTGGATATACACTCGCTGGGGAAATCCGACCATTCATCAACTGGAAGAAAAACTGGCAGCGCTCGAACATGGGGAAACAGCCATTGCTTTTGCCAGTGGAATGGCAGCTATTTCGGCTTTGTTGTTTCATACTCTGAAGGCTGGCGACCACGCGATTATTAGTGATGTTGCTTACGCAGCAATGGCCGAAATGACCAATGATATAATTCCGGCGCTTAATATTTCGATCACTAAAGTTGACACTTCTGATTTAGAAGCTATCCGAAATGCGGTTAGACCTGAAACCCGACTGATTTATATTGAAACACCCTGCAACCCACTTCTCCGTCTGACTGATATTGAAGCCGTTGCGCAAATTGCACATGCTACCGGAGCCAAACTGGCCGTTGATTCTACATTTGCAACGCCAATAGCTACCCGACCGTTAGAGCTAGGTGCCGATTTTGTCGTTCATTCGCTAACTAAATACCTTGGCGGTCATGGCGATGCGCTTGGTGGAGCCATTATTGGATATAAACAGGATTTGGTGCCGTTGCGAAAAACAACGGCCATTCGCTTTGGCGGAGTAATCAGTCCGTTTAATGCCTGGCTTATTTTGCGCGGGTTAGCTACTTTCCCAATCCGAATGAAAGCCCATGCGGAAAATGCGCTGGCTGTAGCTAAATTTCTCTCGGTTCATCCTAAAGTTAATCGGGTTATTTATCCCGGTTTGCCCGACCATCCTCAAGCTGAACTCGCTCAACGCCAAATGAAGAATTTCTCGGGAATGATTACCTTCCAGGTAAAAGATGGTAAACGGGCTGCTCAGCTCTTTGCCGAACATTTGCAAATTATTCATTATGCCGTGTCTCTGGGGCATCATCGCTCGCTGATCTTCTATTTACCTTCTGAAGATTTACTGCAAACTTCATTTAAATTCTCCACTGAAAAGCAACTCGAATCATGGAATTTGTTTGCCGGAGAAGGCATTTTCCGTTTTTCGGTTGGATTGGAAGATGCTGAAGATTTGATGCACGATCTTGAACTGGTATTGGCTAAATTGTAGTTTGAAATTCAAGAAAAAGCTCCGGAAACTCATTTTTGAAATAGTCTCCGGAGTTATTATGGGAAATTACAGGATTTCCAAAAAAAACCTCCCCTGAATGCAGGTAAAGAGGAGGTTTATACAAAAATTGAAGTGAAAAAGAAGTAAATTAAAATGTTTATTAAATTAACCCCCAATTATTCTTGTTTAAAAGATAAATTTTGTGCGGAACCAGTATTCAGAAAACCATACTGGTGATTGAACTCCTGTCCATATTCCGTCACCCAGTTGATAAAGTTCTGAATTTCAGGATTATTTGATTTTCTGTCAGATGTAAAGCTCACATATTCCGTTGGTATTGAAGCCTTTTTTGAGCTTTCGATGTAGGTAAGTACCTGATCAAGATTATCATAAATGAGTTCCTCTTTGTCCAGCTTACCATTCCCGTTCAAATCAATTGGCAATACTTTAATTCCGCTGATTACTGTACGTTTAGATAAATCGTAAATCAATCCAAGGTTGTTATACGTTACACCGGTTGAATCTTCAAGTACCGAAGTAATCAGGTACTTATCGTCGCCGGTAACATAAACACCATTTAAATCGTCAGCTGAACGTCCCAGAAAGCTCGAAATGGCAAGTGCCAGCCCCGATTGAGGTGTTTTCGTGTAAACAGTATATTCGGGCTCTTTCTTTTTGTCTTTTTCCGAATCACTGGTTTCGCTGTCGCTTTTCAGAAATATCTGTTTTAAATCATCAGACTTTACGCCCTTCCTGAACTCTTTTGCAAATGATGAATTTTTTTCATTAACAATTGGCAAAATAGCAAATCGACCAACCTTAACTTGCGATTTACCAGCAACTTCCGTTACATTCGAATAAACAGCTGCATTTAAATCGGCTTTGTCGCTGTTTTCACCATTTTGTAAAATTTTAAATGACTGACTTGGATTTAATTTCGAATATTCAGAAATCCAACGTTCGATAAGCGGAGTGGTTAAATGTGTGCTGCTAATTGTTATAACAGTTTTTGATACTTGTGCATTGGTATTGATGCAACACATGATCGCCATTATGACCAACATCCCCTTGCCAACTGTGCTTCTGATCTTCAATTTGCGGCTTTCACCTTCATAAACGAATTTTCTACTAATTGTCTTCATAATACGTTGTGTTGATTTAACATTACAAAGATTGCTGGCGATAAACGTTTTTAAAATCCCACAGATTGGTCATTTTTAATACCTATTATGTGGTATAAAAAAGATAGGGCTGGTATTCGTGTAAATACCAACCCTAATTACTATGAAACCTACCAACTGTTTAACTTCGTAACTCTATGAAAATAAACGAAGTAACTTAGTGTTTCTATGAGCCTGAATTACAAATTATTGGTATCAAAACCGACAGTCTTTTTAGTTTACACTTGGATTCGTTTGGAGTTCAGTTACAGGAATTGGATATACGTATCGGCTATCGGTTGAAGGAATACTGGCACCGGCTCCTACCGAATTAAATGGTAATCCTCTTCGCTGAATATCAGGCGCTCTGAATCCTTCACCCAGTAATTCGATTCTTCGTTCAAGCAAAATAGCATCAATTAACTCTGATTTTGAAAGGGTTCCGAAATCATACGTAGCATCTGAACGCAAGCGAACGGCTTCAAGTAAGGCTTTTGAACGGGCCTGATCTCCAACTTCTGCTTCAGCTTCAGCCAAATTCAGTAAAACTTCGGCATAACGAATAATCGGGACATAATCAACATAAGGCGATATGCCATTCCATTTAATTAATGTACGGTAAGTGCTTGAAAGTGCTGTAAGTTGTGCTTTACGAACATCAGCAGCTCTCCATTTGACATTGGTATAAATACCTGGATTAGAAGTATTTAGGTAATATTCAATATTCCCGTTTGCTGTGTAATAATACCCCAATTGGTTCTGCGTTCCGGGAGGATTAGTGTCGGAATACGGAAATGAAAATATATTCTCGTTTGTTGTGTATGGCGACTTAAACACAGAAGTAACATCGGCCTGTAACTCGAAAACGGCTCTGGTCGTGGACTTAAACGGAGCCGCAGTTGAAACAATTTTATTGGCTTCGGTAATTACTTTGGCAAAATTTCCCTGGGCCAGGTAAATCCTTGTTTTCAGTGCAATGGCCGTATTTTTATGAGCCCTGGTTGTGCGAAGCAATGCAGTGCTGTAAGTATCCGGCAAACCGGCTTCCGCATCATCCAAATCTTTCAAAATTTGCGTATAAATTTCGGCAACAGTGCTACTGGCCAACTCGTTGTTATCTGAGCTGGTTTCGGCTTTCAGCCGTAACGGAATTCCTTTCGAAGCTCCTTTGTCCAAAGCATAGGGTTTGGCAAACAATTGTACGAGAGCATAATAACTTAATGCCCTGACGAACTTGGCTTCGGCCCTGTAATTGGTTTCGGTTGCATCGTCAACAACTCCCTTATGGCTGTCAAAGTCAGATAAAAATTTATTTACGCAATTGATTGTCAGATAGCCATTGTTCCAGAAATCGGCCACATAAGTATCGCTGGCATTATTATTAAACTGGTAAGCGCTATATCCTGTTACAGTATTACTGGTTCGGTTACGGAATTCTTCGGCACGAATATCGTTGTAAATCTGGTAACGACCGCCAAATAACCGACCAGCTTTGGCCGATGTATAGAGTCCGTTAACCTGGGCCAGAATACGTGCCGGAGTATCGAATGTATTTTCATCAGGAATGGTAAGTTCAGGTGCAATATTCAAAAAATCTTTTCCGCACGAAGTAACAAGTACCGAAAGTGGTAAGGCCATGATGATAATTTTTACCACATTTATTCTAATTTTATTTATAAGTCTCATGTGTATATACATTTAAGAGGTTAAAAAACTACATTAATCCCGAATGTAATTGTTCTGCTTTGAGGAATAGAATTTCGCTCGATACCACCGGCCAGGTTAGAGTTTCCGTTGGTTGAAATTTCAGGATCGACACCCGTATATTTAGTAATGATGAAGGCATTATTAACCTGACCATAAAGCCTGGTTGAGTTTATTCCGCTGTTTCCGAAAATGAACGATGGAAGAGAATAGCCTAAAGTAACCGTTTGCAAACGAAGGAAATCTCCTTTTTCAACGTTGGCGTCAATCGGGAATGATGAACCATTGGATACATTATCGCCATACACTGCGCGTGGCACATCGGTTACCTGACCAGCAGTTGTCCAGGCATGAAGCACATCGGTTGAATTGTTCCAGATACGCTGATCGCGCAACCCGGCTTTTGTTCCATTGTAAATGTAATTTCCTCCGGAAAAAGTGAAATTCAGTCCCAGATCAAAGTTTTTATAACGCAAGGTATTGTTGAAACCGCCAAACCATGTTGGCAACGTACCTCCAAGCACCTGCGCATCAGCACCCGAAACAGCACTTGCTTTTGTTCCATCTAAATAGGTCCATGCGCTTGTACCTCCAAAGTGTTGATATTGAACTTTATCTCCAGCCGCATTAATGAATATTCTTCGGCCGTTTTCAGGATTTACGCCAGCAGTTTTTACGGCATAAATACTCGAAGCCGGAGAACCTACTTTGGTAATACTTGCCAATTCGAGCGAAGAAGTGTAACCTAAAATTGGAGTGTCGTCGTTTACCAGTGCCGTTACCCTGTTTTTATTGGTTGAGAAATTCAGGTTTGCATTCCAGCTAAAATCTTTTGTTTTTACCGGAACGGCATTGATGGTAAATTCCCATCCACGGTTATACATCGACCCTACATTCAACAAAATGGAGTTTCCGGGAATACCCTTTGATGGCGACTGAGGCACATTAAGAATCAAATTATCAACATCCTTATTGTAGTAATTGGCCTCAAACGTAATTCGGTTTTTAAGAATACCTAAATCGATCCCAATGTTCGATTGGCTGCTGGTTTCCCATTTTAATTCGCTGTTACCGGCCTGGCTGTAATAAATAGCCGATGAATTACCATAAATCACGGCATCGTATGTATTGTAAGCGCCATAGTAATTGGTTAGGTTTCCGTTACCCACTTTACCCCAACTGGCCTTGAGCCGCAAAGTCGAAATTTTATCGGCTAGTTTATCCTTAAAAAATTCTTCTTCAGAAACCGTCCAACCTACCGATGCTCCGCCAAAATTACCCCAGCGGTTTTCCGAAGAAAGAGCAGAGTTACCATCGCGGCGGAAATTACCGCTAATGAAATATTTACCAGCATAGTTGTAGCTAATATTACCAAGGTAAGCTTCGTAAGCAATGTCGCTAATGTTGTTTCCATCTTTACTGTCTGCAATATTCGTCAGGAAAACACCTTGAAAGACATCAAAAAAACCATCCACCAGGTTTTGGCGAATACTTCCCCATTTGGTTGTTCTTCTTTTTTGAGCATCAGAACCAACAATGATACTTAAGTTATGAACGTCGCTAAATGTTTTCTTAAACTGAAAAGTATTCACCCAGTTCCAGTTTTCAGCACGAGCTGAATTATTATACGCATATCCGTTGTAGCTTACACCATCGCCATTGATCGGATTCCAGAATTGAAGATTCTCGGTATTTCTTTTGTCCCACGAATACGATGTTTTAAAAGTCAAATCATTGGTAAGCTTTAGTTCCAAACATAAGTTCGCGATTAAACGAGCGGTTTCAGAAGAGTTTTTATCCAAATCGATCAATACTACCGGATTGGCAAACTGGGCAGTAACCAGGTTGTTGCCTTTACCAATAGCGCTATTTAAAACATTATAACTTCCATCGGTATTGTAAGGAGCAACGTTGGGAATCTGGTTAATAGCAATACGGCCCAAACCGGTGGTATTAAATGCTGCACCCGGAGCCGAACCACTGTTGGGTGAATTATTCAATCCGTTTGTATAATTAATGTTCGCCGATAGTTTTAGCCAACTTGTAGCCTGATGATCAACATTAAAGCGGGCGGTTTTGCGGTTGAAATTATTGGCTTTCAAAAATCCATCCTGATCGGTATATCCGGCCGAAAAATAATAGGAAGTTTTTGCTGAACCACCTGAAACCGTTACGTTGTGGTTTTGCGAATATGCAGTTCGGTAAATATAATCGTACCAGCGCGTATCGACCAACGAACCATCGGCATTATTAGAAGCAACGAACGCATTAGCCGGTGCCACCGACGTATTTAACAAACGGGCATTGGCAATGGCCCCGTTCTTATAATCAATATATTCCTGTGCATTGAGTACATCTGGAAGCCTCACTGCATTGCTAATTCCAAACCAGCCATCATAAGTAACTTTGGTTTTACTTTCCTTACCACGTTTGGTTGTAATTACCAAAACCCCGGCGGCGGCCCGCGACCCATAAATAGCCGACGACGCAGCATCTTTAAGCACATCGATTGACTCAATGTCGCTTGGGTTAATATCGGCTAAAGGGTTGTTTGTTGAAGAGTTTACCGATACATCGTCGGTGGCTACCGGAATACCATCAATGACCACTAAGGGGAAAGAGCTTAACGACAACGAACTCAAACCACGAACCCGAATAACCGGCGGATTATTTAAAAGTCCGTTTGGCGTAATGATACTCACACCGGCAGCCTGACCTATTAAGCCCTGACCAAAACTTTGCAGCGGTTTGTTTTCGACCAAATCGCCTTTAATGGCAGCAGCAGCACCCGTAAATTCGCGCTTTTTCTGCGTTCCATAACCGGTAACTACTACTTCATCAACCGAAACTGATTCTGGTTTTAATTCAATTTGATAATTTGCTGAGCCAGACAGTGCATACTCGGCAGTAGCCAACCCGACAAACGAAACTACGATTGATTTGGCATTCTGCGGAACTTTTAGCTGAAACTTTCCATCAGAATCAGTTATTGTACCCAATGTAGTTCCTTTCACAACAACCGAAGCACCCGGGATTGCTTTCCCATCCTCTGCTGAAGTAACAATCCCCGTAACATTTCTTGTTTGGGATAAAACAGTCTGTATTCCTATGGCTATTAGAAATACAAATAAGACCAAAGTTTTCTTCATAGTGATAAATTAAAGTTATAAAATGCAATAGATTAGGACTCGATTGCAAATTTCCTAATAACCAATGTTTTGGTAAATAGCTACGATTTGGTATTTTGAATACCGTGAACGTGGTATAGGTTTTAATTCAAGAATACCATAAACAGGGCATGGCATTATAGAGTATTTGTAACTAATCTTGCAACCAGTGAGAAAAGTTAATTTCCAATTCTGAATTTTTGTTTCACATTTTAGACAGATAATGACCAAAAGATTTGAACCCAGTAATTTAAAGCGAAACATCAGCCGAAAGGCCAAATTGTTGGGAGCTGAAATTGTAGGCTTTGCATCGGTTGACCGCTGGGAAGAACATAAACATACGAAACCGGAATATTTTCCGCAGCATATTTTCCCGTTTACCCAAACGGTCATTGTGCTGGGCGTTCCTATATTTCTCCCGATGCTCGAAACCACGCCTTCAATTGTGTATTCCGAATTATACAATACCACCAACCGGTTGCTCGACGATTTAGCCTACCAACTGGCTGTATATATTCAGAAGAAAAGACATCGGACCGTATTTTTCCCACGCGATGCCTATGGCGATATTTCAGTATTGGTAAAAAGGCCCGAAGCGGCCTTCTCGCATGTCCTTGCCGCTCAATATGCCGGATTGGGGACTGTTGGCTATAACCATACGCTGCTTACCAAAGAATTTGGTCCGCGCGTAAGGTTTGTTTCAGTGCTTACCGATGTCGAAATTGCTCCTGATGATTTGATTGAGAAGGATTTGTGCATTAAATGTGAACTTTGCAAAGAGTGCTGTCCCACCTCGGCCTTTACAACTACCGACGGTTTGATTGCCGAAATGGACAAGTACAAATGCGCCGTGTATCACGAGCAACTCAAAAAAGATTACCATTATCCGTGTGGGGTTTGCATTAAGGTTTGTCCTGTTGGCCACGACCGGAAACTATATGGAATGAATAAGAAAAAATACCTCAACGAAAAAGAAACACTGACTCAAAACCCGGATGCCGCGGAATATTCCGGCTGGCAGCATCTCCGGAACTTTGGGTCGAAATAAAAAATAAGAATAATCACTATGGATAAAAGTTTTGCATCCCGGCTCATTCATTTGGGCGAAAAAAATCCTGAATCGGTTTCACGAACCAAGTCGCTGCCCATTGCCATGACTTCGGTTTTTGTTTTTGACGATGTTGAAACCCTCGATCAGGTATATGAAGGCGAAGCCAACGGATACATTTATACCCGCAACGGAAATCCGGTTCACGATGCCCTGGCCGAAATCATGTTCAATATTGAAGAGGGAGGCGGAGCCCTGGTTTATTCTTCCGGAATGGCAGCCATTTCACTTAGCATTATTTCACAGGTCAAAGCAGGCGATCACATCATTGCAGCCAATGTTCTTTATGGCGGAAGTTTTCAGTTCATAAAAACCGAATTGGCACGATTTAACATTGGTGTCACGTTTGTTGATCCGATCAAGGAAGATATCGCCCCTTATTTCAGGCCAAATACGCGGGTGGTTTACGTGGAAACCATTTCAAATCCGCTGATGGAAGTGATTGACCTTGAAAAGATAGCCCAGGTAACTCATCGGCATGGCGCTAAGTTGATCGTTGACAATACATTCGCCACGCCGGTTATTTGCCAGCCACTGCTTCTTGGTGCCGATATTGTGGTTTACAGTGCCACCAAATATCTGTGCGGACACAGCGATGTAACTGCCGGAATCGTGGTCTCGGATAAGGAAACGATCAAAAAAATATATTCGAGCGGATTGCTCTATGGCCCAACGCTAAGCCCGTTTGATGCCTGGCTGGTTGTACGGAGCCTGCGAACCCTGGAATTGCGGCTGATTCAACATTCGAACAATGCGCTCAAACTGGCGCAATACCTCGAAACCCATCCGAAAATCAGTAAGGTTTATTACCCGGGACTCCCTTCGTCGCCTACTTTTGATGTAGCCAACCGTATTTTTAACAACAATTTGTTTGGAGGAATGCTCAGCATTGATCTGGCTGACGGTGAACGTGGAGCATATGAATTGCTCCGGAACCTGGAAACCATTAAGTTTGTGCCAAGTCTGGCAGGAGTTTCAACATCAACCTCCTATCCGGCAAAAACCTCTCACCGTTCTTTAAACGAAGAAGAGCTGCGGAAAGCCAATATCTCGAAGGGTTTGATCCGGATTTCTTCAGGGCTTGAGAATGTGGACGATATCATTCAGGAATTTGAAAAAGCGCTGGCTAAGATTTAAACAGCCACAATATCAATAGAAAATCCCGATAGCGATTCATTCTCATTACCGGGATTTTCTATTTGTTTCGGATGTTGCTTTTTTAGTTGACTTCTTTATCCTTCCCCAGTTTGCTATTCTTTTTTCCGTAGGTAAAGTAAATAACCAGACCGATTGCCAACCAAACAAACAGGCGAATCCAGGTGTCGAGCGGTAACGAAACCATCAATACCAAACAGGTTACAATACCTAAAATCGGAATCAGTGGCACCCACGGCGTCCGAAAGGCGCGTGGAATATCGGGCTGTTTTTTTCGCAACACCCAAACACCCAGGCAAACCATCACAAATGCCAGCAAGGTTCCAATACTGACCAATTCGCCAACAACCCGAATGGGCACAAAACCCGCAAATATGCTGATAAACACACAAAGCAGAATATTCGATTTGTAGGGGGTACGGAACCTGGAATGCACATCAGCAAAAACCCGGGGCAACAATCCGTCGCGGCTCATCGAAAAAAATACCCGCGACTGACCCATCAGATCGACCAGGATGACCGACACATAGCCCACCAGAATGGCCAGAATGATTGCAGGACTCAGCCAGGCATAAGGCGTTTTTTCAATGGCGATGGCAACCGGCGCCGCGCTGTCTTTAAACTCGGTGTAATTGGCCAGACCAGTCAAAACATGACCAAACAAAACAAACAGGATGGTGCAGACAACCAGCGAACCGATAATCCCAATAGGCATATTTCGTTTCGGATTTTTTGTTTCCTGCGCCATGGTGGCCACAATATCAAAACCGATAAAAACAAAAAAGATAACACCTGCCCCCCTGAAAATTCCGCTGATTCCAAATTCGCCAAAGACTCCGGTATTTTTCGGGATGTAAGGAACGTAATTGGTTGGATTGATGTATTTCCAGCCCAGCGCGATAAAAAGGATGACAATGCTCACCTTCAGTGCCACAATAATGGCATTAAAAAGCGCCGATGTTTGAACACCCCGGATAATAACCAGTGTGATTCCCACCACGATCAGGATGGCTGGCAGGTTAAGTATGCCGTTTACCACCGCTCCGTTGGCCAGTGTTACTGTTTCGAAAGGCGAAGCAACCAGTTGCGGGGGCAATTGTAGCCCGAAATTAGCCAGAAACCGGATGAGGTATTGCGACCAGCTGATGGCCACAGTTGCAGCTCCGACCGAATATTCCAGAATTAAATCCCAGCCGATAATCCAGGCAAACAATTCGCCAAAAGTGGCATACGAGTAGGTGTATGCGCTTCCGGAAACCGGCACCAGTGAAGCAAATTCGGCATAACACAAGGCGCTGAAGGCACAACCCACCGCTGCCAGTAAAAACGACAGCGTAACTGCCGGGCCGGTATGGCTGGCAGCAGCAATTCCGGTTAGCGAGAACAAACCGGCACCAATAATCACCCCGATGCCAATGGCTATCAGGTTGAACGCATTAAGTTTGCGTTTGAGTGTGTTGTCCCCGGTTTCGTAAGCCTCTTTCTGCAACAGGCTTAATGATTTTTTTAGCATGTTTCTATTCTTTTTTATCAGTGTTTAAAAACGCAAAAAGCTCCGGATGAAACTGGCTGGCAATACAGTCTCATTCCGGAGACTTATTCAAAAATGTTTTTTATTGTTCGTAATCAGGTCGTCCACCTCCTGAAATCTGATTGCCAAAGAAAATGGAATTTATTAAAAGTCGGTCGGTTCCGTGCCAGTAATGTCGGTACGTTGGATCTTCTGCAAACAGAATTACTTTTCCCCGACCCAATGATGAGGCTAAAATGGAGGCTGAATTGCTGATTTGGCCGTATTGCTTTTCGAAACAAAACCACCGACATATGGATTCGGTAGGTACCGGGGCAACGGTTGATTACTTGTCTTTGCTTGGCTGCAAAATCGTTGTGCTGTTCTTTGTGAAATAAACTTCCGGTTATTCAGACCCATATCCAATTGGATTGGTAATATCAACATCGGCCAGAAAAATGCCGCCATTGATGCGTTTTGCCGGCTCGGTTACTTCCTGAAGTACATAATCTACACGTTCAGTTTTCGCTTTTTTAATAGCTGCGCTATCGACAAACAGTTTTTCTTTCGAAAAGTTCAGCTTGATCGCCCATTCAGCGCCACCTTTAAATGTGATTAAAACTCCACCTTCGCTCACCCAGCTTTTCAGCTTGGCTACCTCTTCTTTTTGCAGCGACGAATAACTTCCGCTGGTTAAAATCAGCGTGTTGTAGCGGTCGAGTGAGGTTCTGGCAATCCCATTGATGTCGAGTTTGGTACCGGCAAATTCAATTGATCGTTCAGTAAAAACCAAACCTGACCAGCCTCACTGGCACTAACCCCATTACCGGTAAACAGGGCCACTTCAGGTTTTTTACCGCCTGAATATTGTTGCTTCCAAGGTCGATTCCCTGAACGCTGAATCCGGAATTGGTGGAGGCGAATTTTACTTTGGCTAAAGCTGCTGCTGCTTTGACGGCGCGGTACAAACTATCGCTGCTGATGGTTTGTACGGCTACCGGAATAACCAGCGACCCATAAACCAAACTCCTGATTGCCAGTTGCAGTTTTTGACGTGAACGGTTTGTGCGCAGCTTTTACAACTACACCTTTATCGAGCAGAAAATACAGTGCCTTTGACGCGTGTAGTCTGACCAGTTGAGCAAATAAGCATAATTCGACTGGCCTCCTTCCAGCTCGCCTTTGATTTCAGGAAGCGCGGTTACCTGCTCCCCTAAAGCTACCGTTGGAGTAGTAATTTTTGCATACTGAACGCCATAAGCATGAGCAATCGACCATGAAGTGTTGTCGTAATACGTGCTGTCTTTCAGCGGGGCTGTTTCGTCGAATACCGAATGTACAATGCGGAATTGGGTTGCGATGACGGAACGACTATTATGCCTTTCCTTTTTCAAAACGTTTGCCGTCAACGGTCAGGTCGGCTGGTAACTGATATACTTTAATGTGGTGTTCGAGCGATAATGCGAGCAGTTCTGTGTCAGCGAAACATCGCGGCTATCGCCAAAAACATAAGCTTTTGCAGCATTGGTTTTGGCCTGATCAGCGCTGACTGAAAAAGCCTTTCTGCATTAAAAAGATTTTCTTTTTCGGCAACTGCACCCCTGACAGTAGCCAGTCCGGTAGTGAGGTGGTTGCGGATGGTAAAAGAAAATTTCACGAGCCCCAGTTTCGCTTTTCCTGAACGATTCCACGCGAACTTCCCTGTTCAAAAGTAGCGCCCACGGCACCAAAGAAATCGGGTAGGTTGAACCGTAAATTGGCGATAAGTTATCGAACGCTTCCTTGGTAAAGTACAGCGAACCAATTTTATCAAGCGCATCGGCATGGTATTTGGCCAACGTAGCATTAAAATCGTACGATGCTTTAGGAATAATGGGGCTTTGGTTTCTTTCGGGCGATGGCTCGAAATAATAGGTGCTGTTGGTACCCATTTCGTGAAAATCGATTGCACATTTGGATACCACTGGTGGTAGGAAAGCCACGCGATTTTGGGTTTCAACCTGTGCAATGCTTAGCCAGTCGCGGTTTAAGTCGGTCAGGAAGTGGTTCACACGTCCGCCGGGCCATTCCTGGTTGTGTTCTTTATCAGCCGGGTCGGCACTGGTGGAAACGATTTGTATCCGTTGTGCCAGTTGGCAGCCCGGTCGCGACCATCAGGATTCAGCGATGGATCGATCAAAACCACGGATTCTTTCAGCCATTTGGAGGTTTCGTCGCTTGGTTGGCCACCAGGTAATAAGCCGTAAGCAAACCCGCTTCGCCCGCTCGATGTTTCGGCACCATGAACGCTGTAGCCCAACAACACAACAACCGGAGAACTGCTTCCCAAAACCGGTTGGCCGGATCAATCAGCGTAAGGTGATCCTGACGAATTTGCTCCAGATTCTTGTAATTTCAGGAGCAGTAATGGTGGCAATAATCTGAGGTCGTTGCTCGTAAGTTTTGCCAATAACCTGAACATGAATTTTATTCGACAGGCGGGCAAGTTCATTAAAATAGGCCACAATCTGGTCGTGACGGGTATAATGCGTGCCAATCGGATATCCTAAAATTGTTCAGGTGTAGGAATGGCCGGGTCGAAATTCCCTGTATTCGGAAAATAATACTTTTGCTGTGCCTGTGCCGAATATGGCCAGAAAGAACACCAGCAGGAAACTAAGGCATTTAATATTCTTCATCTTGTGATTATTTTGAGTTTTATTTTTTTCTAATAACCTGGATTTTGTGTCACAATCAGGGTCTGATAAAATATCGGAATACGGGATTGGGAAAAGCCAGAAATTGTATTGGTTAATCCCAAAACAGTACCTGCCTTTTTGGTGCGACCAAATCGAACCAACGGTGCGATTCAAAGGCAAATTCCACGCTGTTTTCGTCTTCAATGGCCTGAATAACTTCGGCCTGGGTAGTTCCGGTAAAGGCCGGAACTTCTGCACGGGCCCGAACTACGTTCAGGTCGGCAATGGCACCTGCCAGATCCGGGGTACTTTTCTTTGCGCGTGCTTCGGCACGAATCAAGTAAAGCTCGGCAATACGAATGACATAAGATGGATCGGTACTCGAGCGGTTGTGTTGTAAAAGTACGCCATAAACTGAACTTCCGGTTCCGGCGATAAGTGCTTTGCGAGTTCCTCCAATTGTTGCATCGTTTAATTTGGCAATTACCGAATTTGACGGTTTCAGCGTGTACTGGCCTCCAAACGAGCTGGGATACCACAGGTTCCAGAAACTGTTTTTATCATTCGACGAAAATGTGAGTTCAAAAACTGCTTCGGATGATAAAAACGGTGATGTGAAGAACGTTTTGTATGGTTTTACAAGTGTATATTTTGTATTGCTAATTACCTGACTTGCATAATTTTCGGCATCGGCCCATTGTTCTCGGTACAAGTGTAACCTTGCCCGCAAAGCTCTTGCAGTACTTTTTTGTGCGCGGTTGCGGGTGGTTGCATCTTCAGGAAGTAGTGTTTCTGCTTTTGTCAAATCAGCCAAAACCTGATCATACGTTTCACTCAGCGTACTACGTTTTAACTCCTTTCAAGGTACTTAAATCGGTTGTTGGTTTCAGTTGCAACTGAACACCGCCCCAACCCCGACCCAGATCGAAATAACCCAGGGCACGGATGAAATAGGCTTCACCCAGAATTTTGTTTTTTTTCTGCTTCAGTAAGAAGAGGGGTCGGTTACACTGCCAATCCCGTCAATAACTGAGTTGGCTGAGTTAATGGCGCTATAAATTCCAGAGTAGGCCGCAACCGTAATCACATTGTCGGTAGGAACTGCATTCTGATCCAATTGCAAATAACTGGTTCAGTGTTCCATTGAAAATTACATTGTCGGCTGGCATTGTTCCCAGAGTTGGGGTAGTTGGATGGCATAATAACCCTGCACTGCATCGTAGGCTCCAATAATTGCAGCTTTTGCTGTTCCGGCGTCTGTAATTGCTTTATCGGAAGGGATGGCATCCAAAGGTGATTCTTCGAGGAATTTTTCGCACGAAGTGAACAGTAATCCGAACGAAAGAAGATAGATACCAGCTAAATATTTATATGAATGTTTCATTTTTTTTTGCGTTTTTAAAAGTTAGAATGTCACATTTACACCAACCTGAATGGTGCGTGGCTGTGGCACGGTTGCCCAATCGTAACCGGCGGTATTTTGGTTTCCGCCCTGCGAACTCACCTCAGGATCGAGTCCGTTATATTTGGTGAATGTGAGCAGATTGGAGGCAGAAATGTTGGCTTTCAGTTTGCTGATGTGCCATTTTGAAGTGATTTTTTCAGGAATAGTGTATCCCAATGAGATGTTTTTCAGGCGAATAAATGAAGCATCTTCCAAATAACGGCTGCTCAGGTTAGCTACGTTTCCGCCGTAGTTGTTGGCCGAACCACCATTAACAGTTGGATCGCCGCTATAAGTGGTTAAGCGTGGTATGTCGGTGATGTCACCCGCTTTTTGCCATCTTTCCAATTGGCGAGGGACAAATCCGATGTTGTTTTGTGTGCCACCATGAACCAGAAAAAAATCGTTCATATTCACGATTTTATTACCCTGCTGGAAATAAAAGAAAACATTCAGGCTGAAGTTTTTGTAGCTGATTTCATTGGTGAATCCTCCGGTGAAATTCGGAAGCGCATTCCCAACGATTTGCCGGTCGGCCGAGGTGATTTTGCCATCTTTATTTACATCTTCGTAAACGGCATTACCGGTTTGCGGATCGACATAAAGTTGCTTGTACAATTGGAAGGAGTTTACCGCGTAACCTTCCCTGAGAATAGAAATGTTACGGCCTGAAGCTCCCAGTGCTATGTCGGATGCTAATTTTTCAATCCGGTTTTTGTTGAATGAGATGTTGAAATCGGTGGTCCAGTTGAAGTTGTCGCTTTTCACATTCTCTGATTGAATGGCAAATTCAAATCCTTTGTTGCTTACCGAACCGTAGTTCTGCAAATAGGTGCTGAACCCCGAGCGATAGGGAACTGGTACATTTAACAGCAAATCGTAGGTGTATTTGTTGTAATAATCGATGTCAACATTAAGGCGGTTATTCAATACGGCAAACTCGACGCCGATATCGGTTTGGCGTGTCGTTTCCCAGGTCAGGTCGGGGTTTGCCAAACGCGAAGGGGCTGTTCCGGCAGTTTCGAGGTAGTTATACCCGGCTGACCATAAACCCAATGCTGCGTAAGAACCAATTCCGTTTTGATTTCCTGATAACCCGATGCTTCCTCTGAATTTAAGATCGTTGAAAATGCCCAGGTTTTTGATGAAGTCTTCCTGAGTGGCGTGCCATGTTACACCGCCTGACGGAAAATATCCCCATCTACTGTTTTTACCAAATTTTGAAGAAGCATCGGCGCGAATACTTCCATCGATCGTATATTTTTTGTCGAACGTATAACTGCCCTTTCCGAAGAACGAGATCAATTTGCTTTGAACGCGCGACGACGATCCGGAGCGAGTTGCAGCGACCGAAATATCTTTCAGATCGTTGGTTGCAAAGCCCGTTCCCGAAGCACTGATTGCCTGTTCCTGAACCACATTAAGGGTATTACCAATTAAGGCATTGATATAGTGGCGGTTGTTGGTTCCGAAGGATTTGATATACGTTAAAACTTGCTCGTTGGTGTAAACAATGTTTTTTGTATCGTAAGCATTTGCAGCTCCATTGGTCGAAATTCCGGAAGCAAGCAACGTGCTGGTATAGTTGTTTTCGCTAACATCGTTATTGTCGATGCTCCAGTTGCTTTTCAGTTTCAAATCGGGTAAAATAGAATATTCGGCATAAGCATTGGCGATTGTTCTCCAGCCAACCGCATTATTGTCGAGGTGATCGATCAATGCCAGGTGGTTATCAAAGCTTCCGTAGCGTGCATAACTTCCATCGGTATTAAAGATTGGAAGGTATGAACGTACAAAAATGGCTGAGTTAATTACCCCTTTCGGGTTATTGTCGTTACTACTTACATTACGCCATGTGCGTGAGAAGTTGATGCTGGTTCCTACTTTAAGCTTGTCGGTGAGGTAATTGTCGTAGTTAATTCGACCGCTGTAGCGTTCAAAATCCGATGGTTTAACAACCGATTCCTGTTTGAGGTAACCAAACCCAACGTAATAAGTGCTTTTGGCTGTTCCTCCCTGGGCAGAAATTTCGTAATTTGAAGTTGCTGCTGTGCGGAATAAACCACTGATACGATCATAAGTTTGCAATGAAGATGGATCGGCAAAAGGTAAGGTTACCGTTGATGGATCGACGCCTTTGTCTTTAGCAGTATTGAGCGTTGATTCGTTAACCAGTGTGGCTGTTTCTGGGCCTGTGGTTACTTTAAATTTGTTGAGTGCTGTTGACCAGCCGTGCGAAATATTCAGGTCAATTTTTGCTTTGGTATTCAGTTTTCCACGCTTGGTGGTAATGATGATTACCCCATTGGCCCCTAAAGAACCGTAAATGGCTGTAGCATTGGCGTCTTTCAGAATAACCAGATTTTCGATATCCGAAGGATTTAAGTCTGAAAGCGGATTGGAAGCTGCCTGGTTTCCAAGACCAGTTTTAATCGGATCGTTGCTACTGATGAAAACACCGTCAACAATATAAAGTGGTTCGTTGGCTGCATTAATCGAGTTGCTTCCACGCACCCTAAAGGTAATACCTCCACCCGGAGTTCCGGAGTTTGATAAAACCTGAACACCGGTAGCTTTTCCTTGTAGCAACTGGTTTATACCGGCGGTTGGGAGGCTTTTTATTGTTTCAGAAGCGTTCAGCGTGGTAATCGAGCCACTGATTGATTTTCGCTCCTGAGTACTATAACCAGTTATCACCACCTCATCGAGTCGCTTGATGCTCTCTTTCAGTAAAATTTTCACAGGCTCCGACCCATAGGCATTAATACGCTGGTTTTCGTAACCAATGCTACTAACAACCAGTAAAGCTGGAATTTTCTTGACCTGAATCGTAAAATTACCTTTTTCGTTGGTTACGGTTCCCTGGGAAGTTCCTTTAACGGCAATTACAGCACCAACAATCGGTTCTTTTGTTTGCGAATCGACGATGCTGCCGGTAATCTTAACGTCTTGCTGAGCCCATGTTGTTCCTGTTTGCAACAGAAACAAGGTCAACACCAAAAAGAGCTTGAATACCTTTCGTAAAATGTTCTTGTTCATAGAAATTGTGTTTATGTTTTTATACTGAATTTTATCGTGTGTACTTTTTATATCGATGATTATCAAAAGTCAGCAGCAACATCGTTTCATTTTTTTTGCTTTTATGGTTAATAAAATTTGAATAAAAGAATCCCTGTTCGGCAGATATTTCAGTCGATTAAATGCAATAAATAGAATTTTGGGTATAGCTAGAAAATGATATAACTAAGTTTCTGATCTAGCATTTTACTGTTTTAATTTCATTAAGCAAAAATTGAAATTGCAGATGTTTTACAAAATAACATTGATGTGGTATTTTGCATACCCACATTGCGGTATATTTTCTGTCTGGAATTATACCATTCGTTTCTTGTCTTGTCAGAAGTGTTGATGTAAATATATTGTTGGCGTCTCAAAGAGGTAAAACAAATCCCTTCATAATTGACTTAGAACAGCTTCAATCCTAAAGAATGACTATCAGTTTCTATTTTGAATACCACCAGTGGTGCAACTTCATTAAAAAATGGACTGACTGAAACAAAAAAACTGGAAACCGTCGAAGAACAATTTGTTGTTGGAGAAATAGAAGAAGCCTCTATGAAAAATTCAAGTCAAAATATGAGAAAGAGTGTTTTGAAATTGAAATAGAGTTAAATCAAACCGGAGAGTTTAGTTCCAACCTCAAGAATTAATACTTTTCTCTCTCCAATCCCCGAAATATCAAGCACTTTAGAGAATAAAAGAAAAGGGATTTTATCAAAATTGATAAAATCCCCACTTTGGTATCCCGGCGGGGATTCGAACCCAGGACCTACGGCTTAGAAGGCCGTTGCTCTATCCAACTGAGCTACCGAGACATCCTTTTTTGCGGTTGCAAAGATATAAAATTTCAGCAAAGCGAAACGGCCTTCCGCTAAAAAAGGCATTTGCACTTGCAAAAAGTATTCCGCTAGTTAACCGTGCAAAATTAAATCAGCTCAATATTACTTTCCCGGCACAAATCTTTCATTTCGTCGGGCCATATACTCGACTGAATTTCACCAATATGCGCTTTGCGAAGAAAATACATACACAAACGCGACTGGCCAATTCCTCCTCCGATTGAAAGTGGCAATTCGCCGTTCAGTAATCGTTTGTGCCAGTACATGTTTTTCCGTTCTTCGTTTCCGGTAATGACAAGCTGTCTCAAAAGCGCATCTTTGTCAACCCGAATACCCATCGACGACAATTCGAGAGAAGTTTCCATGACAGGATTCCACACCAAGATATCGCCATTGATGCCTTTGCGGTTACCCACGGTTGAACTAGTCCAGTCGTCGTAATCGGGCGCGCGGCCATCATGCTTTTCTCCTCCGGGCAATTCCCCGCCAATGCCAATTATAAACACAGCTCCATACATTTTGGCGGCCTCGTGCTCACGTTCTTTGGGCGATAAATCAGGGTAAAGCTCTTCCAGTTCTTCGGAATGGATGAAGGTTATTTCTTCGGGCAACAAAGGCTGTATCTGTGGAAAATTCTCAGTAACAATAAATTCAGTGCGAAGAAGTACCGAATATATTTTCCGGACAATCTTTTTCAGGAAATCGAGATTACGTTCTTCTTCCGAAATTACACGTTCCCAATCCCATTGGTCAACATAAAGCGAATGAATATTCGACAGCTCCTCATCGGGGCGAATCGCATTCATATCGGTATATAAACCATAGCCATGACTAATTTTCAAATCGGCCAGAGTCATTCGCTTCCATTTGGCCAACGAATGAACTACTTCAGCTTTCTTATCGCCAAGTTCTTTCACCGGGAAAGTCACCGGGCGCTCTATTCCATTTAGGTCGTCGTTTATGCCGGTTCCTTTCATTACAAATAACGGAGCTGTTACCCGACGTAAACGCAACTCGGCCGCAAGGTTTTGCTGAAAACTGTCTTTAACCAGTTTGATCGCCTTTTCTGTCTGATTTACATCAAGTAAAGGCTGATAATTTTGGGGGATAAATAGTTTCATCAGATTCGTACTTTAATTTAATTTTAAATACCAGATTTCAGTCTCTGGGTTAATATTTATCACAAAAATAGCATCATTCCTATATTTTAGAAGAAAATTTCAAACTTTTACTGAATATTTATTCGCTTTTAGTCGCTTTTGCTAATTTTTCATCGTGAACATCAAACTAAACAATATATCGACCGATAAAATTGCATTTGAGTTTACTAACCCAAAATCAGGAATAACTACTTTTACGCAAAACTTACGTATTGAAAAACCTCCCTCGGAATACCATTCAGTTATACCTGGTGAAAATTGCCAAGTGGTTCAATTTGGTGATGCCTATCGTGGTACTTTTTTACCAGGAAAACGGGATGACCATGTCGCAGATTTTTATTCTGAAGTCTATTTATTCGGTGGCAATGGTTGCAACCGAGTTACCTTCAGGATATTTGGCCGATGTTTGGGGTTGCCGGAAAACCATTATCTGGGGTTCGTTATTGGGAGCCTTGGGAATGCTGATTTATAGCTTATCCGCGAGTTTTTACAGTTTTGTTTTTGCCGAGATTGTCCTTGGTATTGGGTTTAGTTTTGTGTCGGGCGCCGATTCGGCCATTTTATACGATTCGCTTAAGGGTGAAAACCGCGAAAACGAATATATCAAATATGAAGGGAGCATAACGTCAGCCGGAAACTTTGCTGAAGCTCTGGCGGGAGTTGCAGGTGGCTTATTGGCAACCTTTAGCCTGAGAACACCTTATTATTTCCAATTTTTTGTAGCCTGCATTGGTATTCCGGCGGCGATCATGCTGAAGGAACCTGAACATATTCTTGAACGGGTTCGCTTAAACATGCGCCAGATCATCTCAATTGTCAAACAAACCTATTTGCAGGCAGAAATGCGCGCTGCCATTATGATTTCGTCGTTTACAGGCGCGGCAACACTCACTTATGCATGGTTTGTTCAGCCATACTTCCAGGAAGCTAAAGTTCCCGTTTCGGTCTTCGGAATCCTATGGACATTATTGAATCTTTCGGCAGGCATTGTTGCCATGTTTTCGTACCGTATTGAGCGGCGGTTAGGGCAAAAATTCAGCCTTATTTCAATTGTCGTTCTGCTTTCGCTTGGCTTCATCTTGTCGGCTTTCGAAATTAGTTACGCCGGAATAGCTATTATATTTGGGTTTTACATCGTTCGTGGTCTGGCAACTCCGGTTCTGAAAGATTATATTAATCAATATACCGATTCGAATGTTCGTGCAACTATTCTTTCGGTTCGCAACCTCGAAATTCGGATTATTTTTGCCGCTATTGGCCCCGTTCTAGGCTTTTTGACTGACAAATTTAGTCTGAGCACCGCCTTGATTGTTTGTGGAATTACCTATTTTGTAGCTGCTTCGTTTAGCATTTTACCATTCCTGAAGAAATAATTACCATTTTACCTGAACAACTTTTTAAGCTCATTGCCCAATTTTTTAACCGATTCTTTTATATCGTCAACCGAAGCTTTTTTTACCTGCTGTTCTATTTGCGCCCTGGCTTTACTCAAATCAAGCGAAACTACAGGTTTTGTAACCGGACCTTTCAAAATAACCGATGCGTCAATCATTTTAATATTCTGAGAACCAGGCAAAATATCCAATCCTTTATTAATATCAGCTCCTAAATCTTCGCGATTGACTAAAAAATCAAGATTTAAATTAATCTCTCGCGAAGCCGAAAGCGAACCATAAATTGTTGCTTGCTGATCGGCAACTGTGGTTTTAAATGGATTCAGGTTCAATTGCCCATCCTCAAACTGAAATTTGGCCGTAAAATCGTCAATTTTTACATTCTTCAGCTTTTCCTTCTTAATAATTCCACGAATCTGATCAAACAAAGGCGAATCAACAATCATCAGGTTTTGACCGTTAAACAAACCATTGCCATTTAAGCTGGTTGGTACAATATTCATTTTCTCATTCAAAATTCCTGAAAGCCCAAATTGTGTCGAGAATTTTCCCTGGCTCCTTGCTGCAACAGGTAAATAGTGTCTGAACGTGCTTAGCGATTGATAAGCCGTAGGAATATCCATATTTTGGATATCAATTTTAAAATCGAACGCTGGCTTATTTTCTTTATTGCCAATATATGAGCCATTTACAGCCAGTTTTCCCTGCAACATTTCCATCGACAAATTGGTCAGATCAATCCGCTGATCTTTTACCTTTACCTGTCCAACGATATGATTAACCGGCATTTTATCGTAAACAGCCTTTTGAATAGCCGATTGGAAAACCAAATCGAGGTTTTTGGGAACCTGGAATGCGGTAATAGAATCAGGCAAACTGGGGCTATTGGGTGATTTAACCTGAACTTTTGAATCAGAGCCCGCTTTTTCCCGCTTTTGAATATTCATCAGTTCCGTAAAATTCATAAAATCCGATTTCAGGCTAAAGCTACCTTTCAGCATTCCGTTTTTGAACATATAAGCCAAGTAATCAGCCACATTACCCATCAACGACATATCGCTTTGTCCAATCTTCAGATTAAGCTGATCGATAATAATTTGTTTGGTGCTTGCCTTTATCTTTCCGCTCGAAATCTCAACCGCTTGTGTTAGCTGCTTTCCCTGTATCCTGAAATTCTGAATGCTGGCCTCGCCATTCGACTTAAATTTCTCGTATTCCTGCTTTTCAATCGACGACATGCGGCCAGTCATTTGCATCGACGCCTTCAACATACCAGTAATATCAAGACTATCAATCGGTAATGCCTGTTTAAGCGAAGCAAAATCAATAGTTCCGGCAAACGAAGCATCAATGTTCGGATCAGTCATTGGTTCAGTAACCTGTAAGCGCATATCAACCGGATTATTCCGTACAGAAGCATGTGCCTTTTCAACATTCACCTTCAGCAAATTCAGATCGCCTTCGGGTTTCGAAATTTGTGCCGAAACCTGAATATCCTGGACACTTTCGGGCAAACCCTGGTACTTAAAACTCCCGTTTTCAGCCGAAAGAACAATATCGATTGCCGGATAAATCTCGTTGTAATATAAACCCTTTACCTTTCCATTAAATTCGGCATTCCCTTTTACTTCAGCCTTTTCAATGTATTTCTGATACGATTCAGGAATCAACGAAAGAATGGTTGCAAAATCGCTTTTTTCACTCTTGAAACCCAGGTCGAAAAACATGCTATCGTTGGGCATCGCAAAAGTTCCACTCAGCACCAAAGGCAGGTTGTTTATCCAAAGCATACCCTTTTCGAAAGCAAAATTCATTTTATCGAAATCCGCTTTCAGCAAACTCTCGGCCTTTAGCCTGGTTTTCGAGATGTATTTTACCGAATCGTACTCGAAAATAAACTCATTGGCTTCTCCTTTCAAATCAAAGCTGGTTGTTGCCCCTTCTACCCTACCCGACGAACGAATGCTGGCGTTTTTCAGCCATAAATTCATTGGCATAGCTAAATCAGTGTATTTCAGGCTCATATTTTCAACCTGAATATTATTCAACTTCATCGTAAAATCGTTTGAAGAAGCCGCAGAAGAACCATTATCAACAGCTTTTCCGGTTGTAGCTTTAGTAACGTCCCAGTTCACCTTTCCGGTTTTATCCGAAATCAGGTTAATCTTTGGAGCCTTGATTATCAAGCTATTCAATTCGATCCCTTTGCTGCTTATCATTTGGGTAATCGAGATATCAGTAGAAATCGATTCAGTACAAAATAATGTATCGGAAGCAAATTCGCCTGCTCCAACCAAACTCAGTCCGCGAATCTCCATTTCTACTTTCGGGAAATGCGAAAATACCGACAAACTGAATTCCCGGAAATCGATCTTAGCATTAAGCTGGTTGTTGAGTGTAGTTTTCACTTTCATGAGCAGCTTGTCCTTAAAAACTAACGGTAAAGCAGCTAAAATTGCAATAACCAAAATAAAAACACCGGCTAAAATGCTAATTTTTCGTTTCATATCAGGCTTGATTTGGATTGAGAATATAACCTCGCAACATATTCAACGCGGTATGGGTTGATCGTATTATATTTCGTTCGCGATTGTGCTTAAATACATATTTTTTACTCAAAATTCCAGATGAACCTGCAACTGCAATCCAAACCGTTCCTACAGGCTTTTCATCCGAGCCACCATCAGGACCGGCAATTCCGGTGGTTGCAACGGCAAAATCCGAATTCAATGCAGCCCGCGCCCCGACAGCCATTCGTTCGGCCACCTCTTTACTAACTGCACCATGACGTTCAATAATACCCATCGGAACCGCAAGAAGTTGATGCTTTATTTCGTTGGAATAAGCTACCACTCCGCCTTTAAAATAGGCCGAACTGCCAGCGTTCGAAGTAATAAGCTGGGCAATACTTCCTCCGGTGCAACTTTCGGCTGTAGCCATTGTTTTTCCTGAATGAGTTAGCAAACGGCCAATGGCAATACCCAAATTATCATTGTCGTAACCAAAAACGCCGTCAGGAATGATTTTAAGCAGGGCGTCAACCCGAGCGCTGATTTCAGTTCTCAACGCATTTTCATCGTTCCCATAGCCGCTCAGTCGCAGCCTTACCATCATTGGGCTAGGTAAATAGGCCAGTTTGATGTATTTCGGAAGTTCATTTTCCCATTTTTCGATTCGCTCAGCAAGCATCGACTCGGGTATTCCAATCGTCAAAACAGTTTTATGCACAATTGTCTGGGTTCTTCCCAGTTGTTTCAACCTCGGGAAAACTTCCTCTGTCATTATTGCTTCCATCTCGAACGGAACTCCCGGCATGGAGATAAAAATTGTTCCATTTTTCTCGAACCACATTCCGGAGGCTGTTCCGGCAGAATTATGCAAAACAGTGCAATTGGCCGGTATCAATGCCTGATCGCGGTTCAATTGATTGATTACTACATTTCGGGAAGAGAGCAACGATTGAACATGCTCCAGAACTTCAAGGTGAAAAACAAGTTCCGTTTGAAAATACTCGCACAAACATTTTTTGGTTATATCGTCTTTTGTAGGCCCTAAGCCTCCGGTAATTAACACTAAATCAGAATTTTTACCAGCAATATCAATCGCTTTCAGAATGTGTTCTCGATCATCGTGCACCGAAGTTACCTGGTAAATTTCAATTCCAAGCAAATTGAGTTGCTGTCCCATCCAAGCCGAATTCGTATCAACGATCTGGCCAATTAAAATTTCATCTCCTATTGTAATTATTTCTGCTTTCACGGTATATGTTTCAAATTTTGGTTCTGCTTTTAATCAGCTGTAAGTAATTATTTACTTCTCTTCAATGCACTTAAACGCTGCAATAATGTTGGGTGCGAATAGTGAAAAAACACATAAAGCGGATGCGGTTTCAAATTGCTCAGGTTTTTAACAGAAAGCTTTTTCAAGGCCAAAGCCAGTTCCTCCCCACTAAAATGCTCAGCAGCAAAAGCATCGGCCTGGTACTCATTTCTACGCGAAAAGATATTCATTACCAAACCAACAATCATGGATATTGGCGAATACAAAATACCGAAAGCAATTAATCCAATATGAAAGCTTGGCTGCCCAACTCCCAATGCCTTTGAAAGGTCGGGACTTCCCACAAATAAGGAAAAAAGGAATAAAGTAACGCCCGTTTGAACAATTCCTAAAACCAGGCCCCAAATAACATGGCGTTTCTTGTAATGTCCAATCTCGTGCGCCAAAACAGCAACCAATTCATTGGTTGTCATATCATTTATAAGCGTGTCGTACAAAACAATTCGTTTCTTCTTTCCGAAACCTGTAAAATAGGCGTTCGCTTTGGTGGAGCGTTTTGAGCCGTCGATTACAAAGATATTGTCGAGTTTAAATCCAACTTTCGAAGCAAAAACTTCAATGGCCGATTTAAGTTCGCCCTCCGGAAGTGGCGTTTGTTTGTTAAACAAAGGCACGATTAAGCTCGAATAAAAGAGCACCATAAATACTGAAAATCCGCTGATTACAATCCAGGCATAAATCCAGAAATTATCGGTTGTAAGCTGGTAGATGTATATAATCAGCGCCAGTAATCCGCCACCAATGATTGCTCCAAGCAAGTAGCCTTTCAATTTATCAAGAACAAAAGTTCGGGGAGTAGTTTTGTTGAAGCCAAATTTCTCTTCGAGCACAAATGTATCGTAAACCGAAAATGGAGTGGTTAGTATATCAAAAGCCAGCATCAATATTCCGAAGAAAATTAATGCACACCCAATAGGGCTCTGTGTCATTGAAAATGCCCAACTGTTGATCCATGCAAAACCGGAAACCAGTAACATGGCCAACATCAGCAAAAAACTAAACGACGAACTAATTGCAGAGAAACGGTAGTTTGCCTTCTGGTAAGCTTGTTGCTTTTGATACTCTTTTTCGTCGTAAATATCGGCAATATCAGCAGGCAACTCGTCGCCAAGCTGGGCTATATTCAAATACTCAAGTACACGTTCAAGCACAAAATCGGCCACCCACAGGCCAAGAATCACTAAGAATAAAATATCTGACATCCGCTAAAATTTTACATCAAAAATAACAAAAAGGGCTCTGTTAAAATAGCGTTTTCGATTTATGCACAATGCTAAACCGACTGGTAATCTTCCATACAGTTCATGTTTATAAATAGCTTTGGATCTGATTCAAGCAAAAAGTTACAATCGATATATCTGGTATCAATCCGGGATAGCAAGTTCAATAATTGGTAGTTTTCGGCTTGCAGCATCGTCTCAATAACCGGAACAATTCGCTTATTATAAACAGCAATCAGCGGCTCTACTCCTAATTTATGGACGGGTATAATACAATCACCATCCTTATATTCCGAAGTAAGTACAGCGATAAACTCCGAAGTAATCATCGGAGTATCAACACATACGATGAGGTTGGCTTCAGATTTTGAATGAAGCAAAACGGAATAAAGTCCTCCGAGTGGACCTTTATCCTGATAAATATCCGGCACCAAACCGACTCCAAAAGATTTATAATCCACATTACCGCCGCTGATAAAAACATTGTTACAACGTGGTTTGATCAATTCAAGCATATGTAAAAGTAAGGGTTGTCCCCGAAATTCGAGCATTGCTTTATCTGTCCCCATCCTGGAACTTTTGCCACCTGCTAAAACATATCCGGTAATATTTCTTTTTTTCATAAATGCTATTTACATGTAAACATACCGAAATAAAAAAAAGAAACCGGGAATAAAATTTTTAGCATTTATTCCCGGTTCTTCAGTATTTCTTTTGTTTAAACTATATCTTAATCGTGATCAAAGCGTTTGTTTTTGGTAATGCCATCAAAATAGCTTTAGCCTCGTTCTCCGGAATACTAATCAAAATTTCAGGAGTATAAGTCGGCTTCGAGAATTTCAGGATATGCTGGAAAGAATTAGTTATGTTTTTCAAATCGCGCTCAAATTCAAAACCTTTGCCAAATTCGTATTTCTTTTGGGCTTCGGCAATCGAATCAATTCCCTGAATATCAAGATCAAAGCCTCTATCAAGTTTAACAGTCCAGTAAACAGTTTCATTCTTTTTAGCCTCTTTCTCCTTTAATGCCGCAGCATCAGCAGCTTTTTGAGCTTCAATCGTATCTTTGGGAGCCTCAACTACCTTAAACTTATTTTTTGCTATCGAAGACTTAAATTCCTTTATTGTTAATGGCGTTCCAAAAGTTTCGAAATACACGTTGCCATCTATTTTTCTGAAAAAACCAGAGATTGAGCAGTCACGAATTTTGGATGACATAACAACAACTCCCTTTAACTCAAGCTGAATGACATGCTGTTCCAGGTCAATAGACATGCCTACCGAATCGAGTGATGCCATTTTTAAGCGCGACTCCAGCCATGCCTTTTGTTTGAGTTCCGGGAACAATGCTGAGTTAACTGCCGGACTATCAGCAGCCTTGTCAATTACAACCTGCATTTGATCGCGTACCGCACTCACTGACAAATAAGCATAAATGGCCGTTATCCCCAAAAAGAATAATATCAAAATAAGTACAAAATATTTACGTCCGCTGTTGCTTTCTTCTTTTTCAAAGAGACTATCAAAATCTTCTGCCGAATTTTCTTTCATACTAGTAAATATAAACTTTTGAACCTACCTCCATCGTTTTGTAAACTGCTTCCAAATCTTCATCGAGCAACCTGATACAGCCATGAGTTACACTCATACCCATCCGGCGTTTATAAATTGTACCGTGAATCATATAACCATCACCAATCTCCAATTTGTAAGCGCCCAATGTTCCGGTTTCCCACCGGGAAGGGTCATTGGGTCCCGGGATTGGCAATCCGTCTTCAATATAAGCCCAATCAGGCTTTTTCCACACCGGATTTGGCGATTTCCTTAAAACTTTCCTAACACCAAATGGAGTATAAAATTCATGAGAATAGTTTCGCTCAGCAGAAATCAACTTTTCATTCTTTCCTGTCGAGCAAATTCCATCCCGAATTAGCTGTTTCCCTTTATACAGATAAAAATGGTTTTCTGTTGTATTTACAACCATATATCCGTTGGAAGGCGTACAGTCGTCCAACTTTTTTTGCAGTTTATTAATTTCCTTAATAATGGCCGACTTATCAGCTTCCTCGCTATCAGAACTGGTAGATTTAGCAGATAAACCAACCAAGGCAACCGTCGAATCTTGCATTGCTGGAATTGCAAAAAGAACCATTGATGCAAAAAAAGCAACCCCCAGAATTATGACAGTCAGATAAATAAAGAAATTACGAATCATAGGCGTTATATTATTTTTTTAAACCCTCGATAAAAATCTAATTTCACAAACACAAATCAAATTTACAAGAAAAGTTTCAAATTAAATCAAAAATCTAATCCCTGAGTCACCGCCGATAATGGTTCAATAGAACCAACAATCGTAACCCTGGTTCCGGCCCCTACTTGTCGGTATAAATCATCAATATCACGATCTCTCATCCCGATACATCCGCTTGTCCAGTCGAAACCACGGCCGCCATTTCCATGAATTTCAATCAGATTACCGATTCCTGTTCTGCGCGATATGAGACCTTGTTGCTTTTTTCTGGCAAATTCGGCCCTGTCTGAAGCATTTGGATAGTCCAGCAACATAGCTTTATAATATGTAGTGCCACCACCTGCCTTTTTATTCATAATGTGATAATTCCCTTCGGGCGTAGCTTTATCTCCGGCGCGTTCTTTATGCGCCATCCAGTTGGGTCCAAATTCCACATCGTAGCTCCTCAAAATCTTACCCGATTGATAAACGTATAAAATATGAGCTACCTTATCAACAAGAACAACTTTTCCACCGCCACGCGATGCTGCAATAGCGTCATTTGCCAAAGCCTTCCATCTCGGATAATCATTAAAATAATCGCGCAACATCTTGGCTGCCGCATTATTGGCATGATTTGTATAAATTTCTGCTTTTTTGAACAGAACATCAGCTTCTTTCAATTTACCATTCTGCTGAGCAATTTTTGATTCGCTAAAAAGCATTTTCGACTTGTTATGCGCATCAAAAACTGATTTAGGTATTGGCAAATTCTTGAAAAGCTTATTGTACAAATCAATTTTCTTCTCCAGACTAACAAAGGCTGATTCAACATTTTTACTCAATGCTGACGCTTTTTCTATAGACTCTTCTTTTGCATCATCGGCAATTTTCTTTGCTTTCAGGGCCGATCCAACAATTCCAGAATAATCTCTAAAAAGAATAAACCGTTCATTTTCCCTTGACCAGGCTGTCATTGCCGACTCATAAATTCTCAGCGCCTGTTTATACTTGGTATCCGAATAAATATCAGCTTCAGCTTCTTTTGCTTCAGATAATGATTCTCTTGCGTTTTTTAAATCGTCGTTAGGTAATTTCTTCTGCGAAACGATAATAACACAAACAGTTATTATCAGAAACACTATCGAGAAAAAAATGATTGAAATCCACTTAAATTTCTTCTTATTCAAGCCCATTACATTTGCATTAAAAAAATACCCGGGGTAAAGCCCCGGGTATTTGAATACTCTAACTCAATGAGTTATTATTTTTTACCTTTTTTTGCAATAGCTTCTTCCAATTCAGTTTTGATTGAAGTAGCTTTTTCTTTAGCAGCTTTAATCTTGCTGTTAGAACCTAAAAGGTCGCCATTAGCTAAAGCAGTTTCAACTTCGGTTACAGTAGTTTCAGCAACAGCTAAATCACTTTTAATAGCTTCCAAAGCTTCTCTTCCTTCTTTACCTCTTGGAGCTTTAGCAAGTAAGCCTTTGTTTTCTTCAACAAGAGCTTTAACTTCGCCAATCAACTGAGTAGTTTCGTTTTTCAATTCAACTTTACGAGCTTCAGTTTTAGCTTTTGCATCAACAGCAGCCTGGCTAACGTAAGCTAAAGTAGCTTTAGCTTTTGTATAGCTTGGGAACCATTTTTGTTTAGCAGCTTCAACTTTTTCGTTAGCTGATTTCATAGAATCCACTAATGCCTGATAAACTTCTGGAACATACTGATCAGCACCAGCATCTTTTACTTCCTGAATAGCTGCAGTTGCTGCATCGATTTCAGCTTGTGGAACTTTCTGACATGAACTGAATAAAACAACACCACCTAATGCTACAATAGCAAGAACTAATTTACTTTTCATAACTCAATTAATTTTGGTTTTCTCAATTAAAAAATTAACTCTATTTAAAACTTTTGCAAATATCAACTTTTATATCGAATTTACCAAGAGTGTTTTTTGATAAATTTACCATTTTGACGGAGGTTTCTGAAGAAGTAACAGGGATTAGTATATTTTTTTTGTTTTTTTTGCATCACGGTTCATTTTCAATTACTTTTTGATGGCACATAACGGAAAATATAAACAGAAATCGGACGAGGAGATTGTATTTTTAATTAACTCCGGTCATCATGAACTTTTTGAATTACTTTATTTTAGATATTTTGGCAAAGTTAAGGATAAATGCTTTAGTTTCTTGAAGGATGGTAAATTATCGGAAGAATTTGCCAGCGATATTTTGACTAAAGCTTACGAAAAAATTCATGGATTTAAAGGAAACAGCACTTTTTCCTCCTGGCTTTATTCCATTACATACAATTATTGTATTGACTATTTAAGGCTAAAAAAGAAGCTCCACTACCCGGAATGGAACAGTAATAACGATATTCCAGAGATAATTGACGAATCGGAAGCCGAAATAGAAACGGCAAGTTACGAAAATCTGCTGGCTATTTTTGAAATGATCCATCCAGAGGAAAAAGTCCTGCTATTAATGAAATATCAGGATAATCTGCCAATAAAACAAATAGCTAAAACACTGCGAATAAGCGAGGATGCTGTTAAAATGAGACTTAAGCGAGCACGATCAAGAGTTATATATATGTATAACCAGAAATTTAAACAAAATAGCTAAAGTTCAGTCAACGTTACTTAAAAGAAAGTTTTCGTCTATAGTATAAAATATCGATGCTGATTATCATGTATTTGATTGATATTATGCATAAAATTAACAATTCTGATCATTCTTATGAAGAATATTTTAGGCAAAATTTTGAATTTCTCGAGTGTTGCACTACCTGACGTAATAAAAAAATCGTTTTTTGAGAAATTTGGAAATTCTATTAATGTTGAATGGCTCCATTCTGATGATTTTTATGAGGCAATTTTTTATTTAAACGATGTTGAGCACATTGCCTATTTTGATATGTCTGGCCAACTATTAAATTTAAAAAAGAACCTTTCTATCCAGTCGGTACCCGATCATATCAAGAATAAAGCTGCTTTACACGGCGAGCTAATGAATTGCATTGAGATTAGTGAAAGCGAAATTGTTGGTTATGAACTAATTGTCAGAGATGAAGCCTTAATCAGATTTTCGTTGCTTTTGAACGAAAAAGGAGGATTGATAAACAAAGGGAAACTTTAATAAAAAAAGTCAGAAATTGAGTATTGACTATTGCAGAATTTGATTTTTTAATACTATATTTGCACCGCAAAATACGGTGGTTGTAGCTCAGTAGGTTAGAGCGCTGGATTGTGGTTCCAGAGGTCGTGGGTTCGAGCCCCATCTACCACCCCGAAAAAAAGGTAATCATCAAACATTAAGATGGTTACCTTTTATTTTTATATAATATTTCTGGCTAGGATATTGTTATCCCGCAATGATTTTTTATACTTATCGCTTTATCCAGAAAACAAAAAAGACCGCTACTTCTGCGATCTCTTAGTCGGGGTGGCCAGACTCGAACTGACGACCTCCTGGTCCCAAACCAGGCATACTACCAACTGTACTACACCCCGATTGATTTTTAATAAAAAAGCTCCAGATAAAAATACCTGAAAATAAAAAAAGGGAATACCTGATTGTTCAGTATAACCCTTTTAGTCGGGGTGGCCAGACTCGAACTGACGACCTCCTGGTCCCAAACCAGGCATACTACCAACTGTACTACACCCCGATATATAACTAATAATTTATTGTAAGCGCGGAGAGAGGGGGATTCGAACCCCCGGTACAGAATGACCCGTACGACGGTTTAGCAAACCGTTGGTTTCAGCCACTCACCCATCTCTCCAGAGCTTGTTGCAGAATAAATTATTATTCCAAACTTTCAACTTTTTTGCTTCAAAATATTAAATTTTGTAAGCCTCATTCGCCTTTGCAAATGTGCGTGCAAATATAGAACTACTTTTTTCTTTAGCAAAACAATTCAGATAAAAAATATGGCAATTTTTGCGGTTTTATATGGCAATCTAAAAAGAAGAATTCAGGCAAAATACAATTAAACGGTTTCATATTACGACATCGAATAAATAAGGTTTGCGGCGCAAAAAGTATGGATGTAAAGCATTCTGAGAATCAATACGATATTGGCAACATGTTATTAAAACCTTTGATTTTATTGGAAATTCAAAAGACTAGGTTTATATTTGAATCAGAAAATCGTTCTACCACATACTGAGTAAAGATATTGTCCGCATTAATTCTACGTTTGGAAAATTCAACACTATAAATTTAACACGAGTATGCTTTTGGCTGCTAAAACAGGCCTAGTACCACGAAAGTGGGAGTAACGCAGGTTACCGTTGGAAGTTTGATCAGACAGGCACTCAAATCCTATTTATTTGGGATTTTTACAATCGAATTAATGCGGATTTTTTATTTCTCTAATCGAATTTAGTAAAACACATCTTTGCTAAAAAGGTCTCTTTCGAATATATAAGAGGTATAAAACAGCTGCAAGCGACAGAAATACTGAACATTTTCCCAGATAGTCGCCATAAACTACATAAAACGTCAGCTGATTATTCACCTTGATTTTACCTTTGACGAAGCATGTTTCAGCAATTGTGCTTCCGGATATTAGTTCGCCCCTCTGATTAATAATACCTGAAATACCAGTATTTGCACTCCTGACGATACTCCTTCGCGTTTCGACAGCCCTAACTTTTGAATAAACAAAATGTTGCCAAACTCCTGTCGAATGCTTCCACCACCCATCGTTTGTTAATACAACCAAAAACTCGGCACCTTCTTTTACAATACCTCTTACAAAATTTCCAAAAGCTGACTCAAAACATATCACCGGGCCAATCAATTCTCCCGATTTCATTTTCATCACTTCAGGCCCTTCTCCTTTGCTTAGCTCGCCAACTGCTCCTCCCGGATCGACTAGAAATCCCTGGAAAAAGTCAAAATATTCCCGAAATGGAGCCTTTTCGACACCAGCAACCAAAATAGTTTTGTGACTAATTTGAACCTCGGGTAACGCATTCACCAATAAGGCTGAATTGTAACTTTTATAGTAGTTGTTAAACTGCGATTCTCCATTATTAATATATTTAGGTTTAATCGTTCTTTGAGTTATTGCTCCAACAATTACATTCAAATCAGGATAAGATTTTGCGAAGGAATGGAAATCGCTCAATTCACTATTCGTTGTCAGAAGTGAATCTTCCCAAAGAGTAGGCAACGAGGTTTCAGGGGCAACAACCAAACAGGTTGAATCGGAAGTTGATTGTTGAAGCAAATTCAACAATTTCCGGGTATTATTTTTCGCATTCTTCGAATTAAATTTTTCAGTATAAGGATCAATATTGGGTTGTAAAGCAACAACAGTAAGTTCTCTCTCATTTTCCTTATAATTTAGATACCTGTATGCCGAGATCAATATAGGCAAAACAACCGCAGTGATAAGCAAAACAGAAGAAGCGATCTGCTTTTTTGAGTTTTTTTGCTTCGCTTTTCTTACAACCTCAGCAATTAAAATATTGACGAGTAAAATCCAGAGTGAACCGCCCAAAACACCTGTAAACTCGTACCACTGAATTATTTGAATTGAATTCGACAGACCATTGCCTAAAGTTAGCCAAGGCCAGGGAAGTACCCCGATATGGCTTACATATTCGAAGGAAATCCAAAAGACAATCAATGAAAAATATCCGGCTGTTGTACCTGCAACTCGTTTAATATTGCCCGCCGCAAACCACACCAACGCCATAAGTAACGCATTTGCAGCAACAATAAACAACATTCCCCATAGTGAGACATAAGCAATCCACCAGATTGACAATAAATTAAAGGTGAAGAATGTCAAATACAGCCATCTGAATGACAGGCAGGTACGGTTTTTATGCACCCAAACTTCTTCGGCCAGAATTAATGGAACGAAAGTAAAGAACAAAAACAAGCTACCCCAGGGAAATATCCAGGCAAAACTTAACAGTACTCCTGATACAAGTGCAAGAAAAAATAATTGAGTTTTCCTCATCAGGAATATGTCCTATTAATTTTTAATAATCAAGGCACGTCAGGAATTTCTGACAGTAGCAATGACTTCTTTTCTCTTACCGGATCGATCAAATACAAATTCGATTTTCCCGACCTCGAGCGCCGCCCAACCGGCCTGGTTGACAATTACCGGCTTTCCTAAAGTATTTGTCAATACAATCGGCTTGTCGATAAATGAGTGTGTATGGCCTCCTACAATCAAATCGGTGTATTTAGTTTGAGGCGCCAGCAGTTTGTCGCTTATTTTATTGTGTTCATACGAAAGTCCGAGGTGCGACAATGCAATTACTAAGTCGCAGTGAAAATCCTCTTTTAAGATAGTCTCCATTCTTAAAGCGGTTTTCAACGGATCATTATAGATTGTTTTACCATAATTGAGCTTTCCGACTAAACCTTCAAGCTCGATTCCCAGCCCGTATATTCCAATCTTAATTCCTCCCTTTTCAAGAATATAATGATCTTTTACAAATTCGGCCAGAATAGTGCCTGAAAAATCGTAATTACTTGACACCAAAGGAAATTTTGCTTTTTTTATTGCCGACAAAATATCTCCGAGGCCATTATCAAATTCATGATTCCCTATCGTTCCGGCATCGTATCCTATTTTGCTCATGATTTCGGTCATGATTTCGCCCTTAAAATAATTAAAGTAGGGCGTCCCCTGAAACATGTCTCCACCATCGAGAACAAGCAAATTAGGATTTTCTATCCGAGCCTTATTTATTATCGAGGCCACCCGTATTAATCCTCCCTGGCCCGGATATTCGGCATGATCGGCCGGGAATGGATCGATGTGGCAGTGCATATCATTCGTATGCATTACTGTTAAACGGATTAATTCGCCCGAAGCAAAAAGTTCTTCAGGCAACATACTTAAAGAAAGAGCTCCCGCTCCGAGTATCGAATTTTTCAGAAAAGTACGTCTATTGCTCATTGTAAATCCTCCCATCCAGTTTCACATCAATCTTGCCATCTTTTTTGTACATCTCGCTCAGCGACTGAATCAGTAAATCCCTTATTTTTTCCTTCGTCTCAATCTTTTCTGCCGGATCTAGGAACATGCTCATCTGATCGCCGCCATTTGCAATATAATCGTTGGTTACCAGCCAGTAAAAGTCGGCTTTAGTAATATCTTTTCCATTAATTGTCAAGGTTTTTACTCCTCCTTTACATATTCCAATTCTCATTCCTGAAACACCTTCGCCGCCCCTTGCTGCAATCTTCTCAGCCATTTTTTGTACAGCTTCGCCCGATAATTTAACCAGAACTATTTCATTTTCAAATGGCATTAATTCAAATATATTGCCAACAGTTATTTCGCCCTGGGGAAGCGAAGCCCTAAGACCGCCATAATTAACATACGAAGCAACCGGCGCAATATTTAGTTTGTTTTTGCTACAATACTCCAGTCCATTTTTCAGGATAAGATCAGCAACCAAATTGGTAAGTTTACTTTCGGGTTTAGCTTTAATGAGCGCGGTTGAAGAAACGCCAACTACCTTTCTCATATCTACACTAATACTGTCGCGAAATGGCTTTACCATCAAATTAATGGTTGAATCAATACCTATGGAGCTGTCGATTAGTTTATTTTGTGTTGTATTTATTTGATTTACTACAAGATACCTTGAACAAGAAAATAATGTTAAGACTGCGAGAAAACTGAATAAAAACCGACGCATTGAAGTATTTTTAGAATAATATTTTAACAAAAAAGCAAGTTTAAAGATAAAAACAATTCTTTTTCAATTTCGTTTGAAACAAAAAAACGTTACAATGCTCAGGAATGTACTCTCAAAATACGCTTCACTAAAGCCAATCATCACATTATCATTTCTTTTCGTCACAGGGTGCTTGTTTGCACAAAATTTCAAAACATTCAAAGCCCAAAAAGGTGATGGTATATATTCAATTCTGAAACAAAATGGATATTCATATACGAAGTACTCGGAGCAATTTATCAAACTGAATAAAACGAAGCTGGGAAAAGACAATAACCTGATTATTGGTGTAACTTACAAACTGCCTTTAAAAACTGATTCGGTTTCAAAAGCAGCACCGAAAGCTAAAATTCAGCCCAAAACAGAAGCTTCTCCAACTAAAATAAATTACGAGGTTTTTGGCGAAAAATACCGCGAAGTAACAATCAAAAGCAGAGAACTCTCGGGCGCAATTTATTACCTGGAAAGCGGTCATGGAGGACCGGATCCGGGCGCAATGGGAAGCCTTAATGGCTATACACTTTGCGAAGACGAATATGCTTACGATGTTACCTTGCGCCTTGCCCGAAACCTAATTGAATGTGGAGCAACGGTTTTCCTTATTTTACGTGATCCGGATGACGGAATTCGCGACGAACAGTACCTAACTCCCGACAAAGACGAGGTTTATTATCCGAACAATGAAATACCTTTAAACCAGCTTGCCCGCCTGAAACAATGCACTGACGCTGTAAATGATTTGCACGCCCTGAATAAGAAAAAATTTCAAAGACTGATAGTTATTCATGTCGATTCGAGAGACGAAAAAAAGAATATCGATGTTTTCTTTTATTACGATAAACGCAGTAATACCGGCAAACGTGTAGCAAATACACTGATGCAAACCTTCGAAAAAAAATATGCCCTGCACCAACCCAATCGTGGTTACGCCGGAAGCGTTTCGGAAAGAAACCTTTATGTAATCAAAAACTCCATTCCGCCAGCTGTTTTTATTGAACTGGGTAATATTAACCACACACGCGATCAACAGCGATTAATTATTGGAGACAACCGGCAGGCTATTGCCAATTGGTTACGCGACGGGTTAATTGAAGATTATAAGAAAAGCATAAAATGACGACAAAAACTCCTGAATATAAAGTTCTTATACGGTTTGATGGAATGTGTGTTCTATGCAGTAAAACTGTGAAAAGGCTATTGAAAGCTGACCAAAAGAAAAGATTTGTATTTCAAGCAATTCAGGATTTAAATGAAAACCCAGGATCAGATTCAGTAATTGTAACAAAAGATGGCATTGAATATCAACACCTTGATGCGCTTTTAATCATTGGAAAAGAATTAGGCGGAATATACCGGCTTATCGATGTTTTCTGGATTTTGCCACCCGAACAGAGAACAAGAATTTATTTATGGATTGCCCGTAACCGGTACAAATGGTTTGGCAGTCGCAAGTCGTGCTTTTTGCCTTCTCCTGAAGAGAAAGATCGGTTTATTTAAAACTCGAAATCATCATTCTCGAACTGGATATACCGGGCTGACAAATGCCCAACCAGATGAGCTAACTTTGCTATATCAATTTTTGTCTGATCTGAAATTTCAGAATTCTTCATTTTCAACATCATCAAACCATATAAAGCCTGAAAACAAGCCTCAATTTCGTTTGACGCATTGCTTTTTTGAACCAACTCGCTGATTAACTGCCTATTTTCGGCATATAAATTTACATATGCCTCATCATTCTGAACTTCAAGCATTTTAAGATGAAACTCGTATAGATCGTTAACAAGATTTACGAAAACCTGGAGATGCCCTCTTTCTAAGACACGCTCTTTTTCCATCATTAGAGCCAGATTGTTGTACCAAGCCAATAGTTCGGCTGAATACTCCCCGTCAACGTTAAACCTATCGACCAAATGCTTTTGGATAAGTTCGTGTTTAAAAGAACAGGCGCGCAACAAATCCTCAACCTGCCACATATACAAAATATATTCGGCCATATTTGTTTTACGCAAATTATTGGCAATAAGCATATTGAAACCAGTTAACAATTAAAGAAATCATCCAGATCGCGACGTTCTTTTTTCGTAGGTCTTCCTGTTCCCTTTTCGCGATTGAAAAAACTCATATTCTTCTGCATTTCAAGTATCTCCAGCTCCGACGAAGGAGTGGTTTCAACCATAAATTCGGGAACTAGCTTGGCTGACATCCGATTTTCGGTTACTGCCAACACCTTATAACTCCGGGTTATCGGAGGGCGCTTGATTTGAATAGTTTCGCCAGCTTTAATTTCGCGCGAAGGTTTCACCGGCATTCCACCAATCATAACTTTCCCCTTTCTACATTCTTCTGACGCCAGGCTCCGGGTTTTATACAGCCTGACTGCAAAAAGCCATTTATCAACTCGAACATTTTCGGCCATTCTACTTTTTCTTATTAAAGAATGTCATGGTTTGAGCTATGCCAATTGTTCCGAAGCTTTTAATAGCTTCAATAGATGTGTCGATCAGGGCCGGAAGTTCCAGTTTTTCTTCTTTGGTCCATTCACCAAGAACATAATCAACTTGCTGGCCTCTGCCAAAATCATTTCCTATTCCGAAACGTAAACGGGCATAATCCTGCGTTCCGAGCACTTGATTGATGTTTTTGAGCCCGTTGTGACCGGCATCACTTCCTTTTGCCCGCAGGCGGAGCGAACCAAGTGGCAAGGCCAGATCGTCAACTAAAACCAGAAGATTCTCAAGCGGAATACTTTCTTTTTGCATCCAATAATTAACTGCTTTGCCGCTAAGATTCATAAAGGTAGTTGGCTTCAGCAATAAAAACGACCTGCTTTTAAATTTATACTCGGTAACCCATCCGTGACGGGCATCGCTAAAAACAATATTGGACGCATCTGCAAGAGCGTCCAATATTTTAAATCCTATATTATGCCGGGTATGTTCATATTCACTCCCCGGGTTACCAAGTCCTGCAATAAGATATTTCAAGACAAAAAGCTTAAATGAATACTCAACTACTTTTTCGTAGCTTTGGCAGCCCTTGTTGCGATGATAGCTACAATTGGCACTGCTTTGGCGTTTAAGAACTCTAGATTTTCGCGTTGTAACGAGCCAACTTTAATGCTTTGTCCAAGATCCAGATCATCAACATTAATTGAAATTGAATCAGGAAGATCTTTTACCAAAGCTTTAATTTTAAGGGTACGAAGATTTTGTTTCATTTTACCCCCTTTACGAATACCCTGAGCAAAACCTTCTATTTTAATCGGAACTTCGATCTTTACAGGTTTATCTTCGGCTGTACGAAGGAAGTCAACGTGCAACAATTTTTCTTCAACCGGGTGGAACTGAGAATCTTGAATAATGGCCGGATAAACGACACCATCGATATCCAGATTCACAAGATAAACGTTTGGAGTATAAATCAGCGGTTTGAATTCTTTTTCGGGAGCATAAAAATGGATGGGTTCTTCTCCACCATAAAGTACTCCTGGTACTAATTCTTCTGCACGAAGTTTTTTGGCGTCCTTTTTGCCAACTACCTCTCTTTTAGAGGCTTTAATTGAAATTGATTTCATTTTTCTATTTTAGATATTTAAATTATGGTACTCAGTCCTCCCTTTTCAATGAAAGGGCAAACAGCATGCATAACATGTGCTTTTAGGAAAAAGCGGTGCAAATATATAAATTAACCGTAATACAACGAACTAATTGATTGATTTTTATAAACTCGTTCAATCGCTTCGGCAATTGCTCCGGCAATCGGGATGTATTTTATTTTTGGTGATTCCTTCTTTGGAGGGATCGAATCGGTAAAAAATACTTCTGTTAAAGCCGAATTCTCAATGTTGTCGTAAGCTTTTCCCGACAAAACTCCGTGTGCAGCAAAAGCACGAACGCTGTTAGCTCCTTTTTCCATCATCAAATTGGCTGCTTTAGCAATAGTTCCGGCAGTATCAATTAAGTCATCGACCAAAACCACGTCTTTATTCTTTACATCACCTATCAGGGTCATGCTATCAACAACATTAGCTTTTGCCCGCGATTTATGGCAAATAACCATATCAGTAGCCAACATTTTTGCATAGGTATTTGCACGTTTTGTCCCACCAACATCTGGCGAAGCAACAACCAGGTTGCTTAAGCCCATTCTGCCTATAAAGGGAATAAACTGCGATGAAGCATAAAGATGATCAACCGGAACATTAAAAAATCCCTGAATCTGATCGGCATGAAGATCCATCGTAATTACCCGGTCGGCACCAGCGGCTGAAAGCAGATCGGCGATTAATTTGGCACCAATTGAAACGCGAGGCTTATCTTTTCTATCCTGGCGTGCATAACCAAAATAAGGGACTACAGCAATAATCTTGTACGCAGAAGCTCTCTTTGCAGCATCAATCATCAGTAATAATTCCATCAGATTATCAGCTGGCGGGGGAGTTGACTGAACAATAAAAACATGTGAACCACGAATAGTTTCTTCATAACAAGGCTCAAATTCCCCATCAGAAAAAACCGGGCAGGACGACCTACCCAACTCAACACCCAAACTTGTACAAATTCGTTTGGTAAGGTCCATGCTGCTTGTGCATGAAAAAATTTTAAGAGGAGCTTTTTTTGACATTAGTTCCGAATATTTGTTTTGTGTTATTGGAATTGTCGGCAAAGGTAAAAAAAACTTGTAGATGTATCTTTTAATTACTTAAGAAGTTGGTAACAGGTGTTGATAATCAAGCCTAAAAAGCTATCAACAAACAACTTAGCTATGAATTATTTACATCGTTAATGAATGAGATAATTTCGTCCTTCCCAATCCCGTTTTCTGCTGAACTTATAAATATTGGAGGTAATTCGGCCCAGTGATTTTTAAGTTCATGTTTATATAACTCAACATTTTTGACTGCTGAAACTTTACCCAATTTATCGGCTTTCGTAAAAACAATGGCAAACGGAATTTGGTTTTCGCCTAACCAGGTTATAAACTCAACATCAATTTTCTGTGGTTCGTGCCTAATATCAACCAATACAAAAAGGCAATACAGATTTTCGCGATGACGGATATAATTAGTTATTATCTTCTGAAATTTCTCTTTCATCGTTTGCGAAACCTTGGCATAGCCATACCCAGGCAAATCGACGAGATACCATTTTTCGTCGATTAAGAAATGATTGATTAATTGAGTTTTACCTGGCCTTACCGAAACTTTTGCCAGTCCATTTTGGCCAACAAGCATATTAATTAACGACGATTTACCAACATTCGACCTCCCGATAAAGGCATACTCCGGTTTATCCGGCGCCGGACATTTCTGAACGTCGGTATTGCTGGCTATAAATTGGGCTTGTTTGATCATCTTTTAATTAATCGACAATATAAACTTCGAGCAGTTTTGCTTGTCCGGCAACCGGATTTAACACGGCTCCTTCCATTGAAGCCGGAATCAGTATCGTTTCGCCTTTTTCGATCCATTCGGGCCCGGCAATATTTTCAATACAAACTTTTCCTTCCAGGCATATGTAAATAACAAACGAATCTAGTTGACTGTAATCCTTTTCTACAACCGTATCAAGTTCCAATACATTCGTTGTAAAGTATTTACAACTTGCTAGTTCAACCGACTCGTTGATTTTTTGTTCGTATTTGCTTTTGTATTCAGGGAAAACTGTATAATCAATAGCGTCGAGAGCCAAATCGGTGTGCAATTCGCGGGTATTGCCTTTATCGTCGCGGCGATCGTAATCGTAAATCCGGTAAGTGATATCCGAAGTTTGTTGTATTTCGGCGAGCAGAATCCCCTTCCCTATTGCATGAACACGACCGGCTGGAATAAAAAATACATCGCCCGGGGTAACTTCTTCGAAATTCAAAATATCAGTCAGCTCAATTTTTTCGAGTTTTTCGAGATACAACTCCTGATCAACCTGCTGATTGAAACCCGATTGAAGCTTTGCACCTTTATCGGCCTGGACGACGTACCACATTTCGGTTTTTCCATACGAATTGTGTCTTTCTGCTGCCATTTCATCATCCGGGTGAACTTGTATGGAAAGATCGTCGTTGGCATCAATGAACTTGATGAGAAGCGGAAATTCGTTGCCAAATTGCTCGTATATTTTCTCGCCCACCAAATCGCCCATATAAACCTCGATGAGTTCATTTAAATCATTACCAGCCAGGTAGCCATTGGTTGCAACCGAAATATTTCCTTCAACTCCCGAGAGTTCCCAGCTTTCGCCGCAATTCGGTAAATTCCCGTAATCTTTGTTCAGTACTGATTTGATTTTATTGCCGCCCCAAATTTTATCTTTATAAATAGGAGCAAATTTTAGCGGATATAATCCTTCCATGCTTTAAGGAATAATTAAATTTTATAAATAAACGCTTAATTCAGTCAAAACTGATCAGAATTCAAAGTCAACAGCGGCCCTCTCAACGGCATGTTGCCCTATTAATTCAACAACTTTCAGATGTTCCGGATGTACCCGGTAAACATCAAGTCCTTCTATCGAATCAAAATGAGTGATAAGACAAATATCAAACGATTTGGCTGCGAGTTCATAATTAACTCCTACCTCAATGTGTTTCAATTCCTTAATCTTACCCGACAAACCAAGCAAAGCATCTTCTATTGAACAAATTATATTTTGCTTTTCGCTGTCCGAATCATACTTCTTCAATTTAAACATTACTACATGGCTAATCATAATTGGCTATTTTAATTTTCTACTTGCTAAGTTAACATTTTCCATCCTCTGTTCCACAACGTATTTTTTTGTTGCTTAAAAACCGGCGACAACATTATCTTTGAAAAAAAATTAAAAATCTATGCTAGTTATTGGTATTGCGGGGGGGACTGGTTCCGGGAAAACAACTGTTGTCAGAAAAATTATTGAAAATCTGCCTGCCGGAGAAGTTGCTGTAATTTCACAGGACTCTTATTATAAAGATAATAGTCATTTGCCTCTGGAAGAGCGCCAGAAAATAAACTTCGATCACCCGGCTTCCATTGAGTTTGAACTACTGGTTGAGCATATAAAGCATTTAAAAACAGGAAATTCGGTTCAGGAACCGATATATTCGTACCTAACCTGTACCCGTTCTGATGAAACTCGGGAAATACAACCCAAATCAGTTGTAATCGTCGAAGGCATCCTGGTTCTTTTCCCGGCGATTTTAAGGGAACAAATGGACATCAAGGTTTTTGTTGATTGCGATTCGGACGTTCGCCTCTCCCGCGTCATTCAGCGCGATATTATTGAAAGAGGCCGCAACGTACAGATGGTTCTGAATCGTTACGAAAAAACAGTCAGACCAAGTCATCTGCAATTTATAGAGCCAACCAAACAGTTTGCCGACATTATAGTTCCTGAAGGAGGGGATAATATTGTGGCAATCAATATTTTAACAAATTACATACGTCAAAATCTTAAATGACATGTTCGGGCAAATTTCATCTGAAGACATTCTTTTCATTGACATTGAAACAGTTCCACAAAAAGAAGATTTCAAAGAACTTCCGGAACAGTTACAGAAGCTTTGGGACAAAAAGTCGTCGTTTTTCAGAAATGAAACCCAAAGTGCATCAGATGTTTACGAGCGTGCTGGTATTTACGCCGAATTTGGCCGAATAATTTGCATTTCAGCCGGTGTGTTTATCCAGAAAAACGGCGACCGGTATTATCGCGTAAAATCATTTCATGACGAGGACGAAAAAAAGCTACTGGCTGAGTTTAACGACATGCTGGAAAAATTTACTTCGAACCCCGCCAAACGAGTATGTGCCCACAATGGCCTTGAGTTCGATTATCCGTACATTGCCCGCCGAACGCTGATTAACAACCTTAAGCTCCCAAAAATACTGGATATTGCCGGAGCAAAACCCTGGGAGATAAAAGACCGGCTTTTGGATACTTTACAGTTCTGGAAATTTGGCGACTATAAAAATTACACTTCGCTCGATTTGCTTTGTGCCGTTTTCAACATTCCAACGCCCAAAGATGACATCGACGGAAGCATGGTTGCCCATGTTTATTATAAAGAAGGCGACCTTGACCGGATTATCCGTTATTGCGAAAAAGATACACTTGCACTGGCCAACCTTTTCCTGAAGTATAAAGGCGAAAATATAGTTCTGCACGAAAACATGTTAGTAGTTTAATCACAACTTGTTATGAATCGCTTCTTTTTTTTGCTGATTGTAATGATTAGTCAATTCGCGGCATTGGCTCAACCCAATGCCGACAGTTTAACAGCCGCGATACAAAAAGCTCCTGAAAGTAAAAAAGCGGAATTGTACCTGCAACTTTCATATCAAGTTAAAGATGACACCACCCAAAGCCTGAAGTATTGCAGAATAGCTTACCAGCTTTCGGTGAAAAACAAACGGCCTAAAATACAAGCCAGGGCTTTGGATTTACAGGCAGAAATTTTGTACAATTCTTCGGATTATTACCTGGCCATTCCTTTTTTCGGGAAAGCCCTTTCTATTTATCGCCAAACAAACGACACGGCCAACATCATAAATTGCGAAAAAATGACCGGGCTCTGCTATTACAATATGGATCAGGGCGATAAGGCAATTGAGAAATTTCTGGATGGAATGAGGTTTTGCGAAAACGACCCGCGAAATACAGCAAAATTTCTTTCGAACGTAGCAATGACCCACACCCGGCTACGAAATATGAATGATGCCATTTATTATTATCGCAGAGCGCTGTCGTTAAATAACTCAATAAACAATTACGACGGGATGGCAGTGAATTACAATGGATTAGGCGAAGTTTATAAAATTATCAATCAACCCGATTCGGCTTTACAAAATTACATCAAAGCTAAAAACCTAAATAAAAACACTGAATTCCAGGGAATCACGCTATCCAACATCGCTGGTATCTACCTCAATTATCCCGACAGTATTCAAAGAGCCGCTGAATGCTTAAAAGAATCATGGGCTATATTCAGAAAGTTAGGCTTAAACCAACACGAAGCCGAATTTAAACAAGGAATAGGCATTATTCTATTCAAGCAAGGAAAATATAAACCAGCGATAAGCGCTTTAAAAGAGAGTATTGTGCTGAATGACAAGTTTAAGCGTGGATACAAAATGAAAGCCACATCAAACAACTTGTTATCAAGAGTTTATGAAAGGATGGGCGATTACGAAGCTTCGCTCAAGCATTTAAAATTGTACATACAATTCTCTGACAGCATGACTCAAAAAGAAAAATACGACCGAATTACCTTTCTTGAGAAGCGCTATGAATCAGAACGAAAGGAAAACCAAATTGCCCGGTTGGAAGCTCAGCAGGAGTTAACCCTGGTACAACTGCGAAAAAACAAACAGCTTAAGCAATTGGGTTTAACAACAGCGTTCCTTCTTTTGCTCTTGCTGTTTTTTATTTGGTTAAAATACCTTGACAAAACAAAATCGAACAAATTACTGGCACTAAAAAATAGGGTAATCGAAAAAAGCGAAAAAGAACTACGCACGTTAAACGCCTCGAAAAATAAGTTATTCTCAATTATCGCTCACGATTTGAAAAACCCATTGCATAATGTTCTGGGGTATTCTTCCATTCTTTATAAAGACTATGACCGGTTTACTGAAACCGAAAGACGGCAGTTCGCAACCGATATTTATCAATCAACCAACGGCATTTACAGGCTGCTTCAAAACCTTCTGGAGTGGTCGCGCTCTCAAACCGGGACACTAAGCTTTACACCAAAAACTATTGATTATCAGACAGTAATAAATAATTCAACCTCAGTATTAAAATTACTTGCCGATCAGAAAAACATCGAAATAAAGAAAGAAAGCGATCTTGAGCTAAAATTATTTGCTGACCAGGCCATGATTGAAACTGTTTTGAGAAACCTGATTAGCAATGCCATAAAGTTCACCTCGGAGGGAGGACAAATTGAAATACTTGCCCGAAAAGTTAACGATGATATTTTGATCTCGGTTAAAGACAATGGCGTAGGCATCCCGAAAGAAGATTGTAAAAACCTGTTTAAAATCGACTCGAAAGTCAAGCGAAAAGGAACAAACGGCGAAGATGGGTCGGGCCTGGGATTGGTACTATGCCACGAATTTATAACTAAGCACAACGGAAAAATCTGGGTTGAAAGCGGCTTGGGAAAAGGGAGCGAATTTACGTTATCAATTCCAGCCAGAGCTACCGATAACTAAGAGTTTTAGCCGATATATATATATATATATATTAGGAATTAGTTCTCAATACCAATGAAATTATCTCACTGGCAGCACATTACAGAGGTAGTAAAAGAAGCCACCAAGTCACAAAAACGGGAAGGAGCACCGGGAAGAAAAATCAAACATCATTCAACCAGCATTTGTTTGGCAAGCGATTCGGCCTTCTCCGGCGAAACCAGTTTCGAAACCAATTTTAGAGCAAACTGAATAGCCACACCCGGGCCTCGTCCGGTTGTAATATTTCCCGATTCAATAACCGGTTGAAACAGAACGTTGGCGCCCTTAAGGTATTCTTCAAAACCCGGATAACACACAGCCACCTTATCCTCAAGTATTCCAAGATTTCCGAAAACCAGCGGAGCTGCACAAATTGCAGCCAGTGGCTTATTCGCCTCATTAAACTTTAAAATTTGCGACTTCAAGCCTTGATGGGCATTTAAATTTGATGCTCCCGGCATACCACCAGGTAGTACAATCATATCAATATCGTTGTAATTCACGTTATCAAACACAACGTCGGCCAGTACTTTTATTTGGTGCGCCCCATTTACTTCAGTTTTATCTGATATTGAAACGGTTACAACTTCAAGCCCGGCTCTTCGTAATACATCAATTATACTTATTGCTTCAATTTCTTCGAAGCCATCGGCTAAATGAACTGCAATTCTCTTATTCATAACTTTTTGCTTTTATCCCATTAAAAATGGGTCGCTACGTTCTTCAAAGATAATTCATCAAATCCAAAAACAATTACTCGTAGAATTTATTTCGGTAAAAGTGAACTGCCAAAAAACCATAAATACCACAAACCAAAACAGTAACTAAATCAATAAAATGGTTCTTAAATTGCTTTTTTCTCCGGAAAAGCCAGACCAAATGTATCGAAGCCAATATAAAATTGACAATAAGCCAGTTAACTCCTTTCGAAAGCGTAAAATAGAAGCGAATAAACTTACTTTTTTCGCTGGTTAATGAAACCTCGGCAGGAAAAACCGAGGCAAAAACTTTTCCTGAAGTCCAATCTTCTTTTGTTTTCCATTTTTCGGTGTACGAATTAACAAGTTGATACTTTTTGTCCAAAGCAATTACCTTAACACGATCATAAGCCTCAATAACCAGGGTGTAATTAAACAAATCGCCATAAATTTTCAGATCGCTGCCCAACAAATCATACCCTTCAACGGGCCATTTTACTAATTTATAATCATCCTGATTTATCGTATAAATTTCGCCTTTGTCCGAAAACATATAAGCATAAAAAACCTTGCTTTTGAAATCGATGCAGGATATATGCCTAACGATCAATCCATCAGACAACTCAATCTTTTTTACGTATGGCTTGCCAATAACCATTTTCAAATGGAAAAGCTGATTTTTTGAATCGACCAGGAAATAACCTTCATCGCACGATTTTTTGAATGTCGCTATTCCTGAGATTATTTTTGCCGGAAAAACAAACCCTTTATGATAAAGCGCCGCCGAAAACATCTGGCTCTTTTCCTCCTCAATACTATTGGTTGCTGCATCAATAAACTCGATTCTCCAGGTTATCCTGAAAAAATCGTTGGGCCATTCGAGCAGTGCCCTCCCCGAACGCGACTCGAAAAGCGGGAATAATGATGGTTGAGGAGCATCAATTTCAGTTGGCCGCAGCCGGAAAAACGATTTTTCACGTGCAAGAGCTTTCATATCAAGCGGCAAATGGTTTACCGAATCCGGAAGAGTTCCCGAAGTATAAAGTTGCTTAAAAAAGAACAAGGGAAGCCTTTGCTCGTACTCGTCCCTGGTATATCTGTTTCCTTTGGTATCTTCCCAAATTTTTTCTTCAGATCTGTATATCAGGAAATCATTATTGATACAACTGTATTGAATGAATGGCTTTTGCACCGGTTGCTCAAAAATAATCCAATATAATTTGGGAATAGCGATCGCCAAAATAATCACCGTCATAAAAACAAGGCTATACCGGCTAATTTTTTCCATATCAACACTCTCCTTTTCTAAACCTATACCCCGAAAACAATATCGCAAAGGCGTACAAACCACACAAAAGCATCAAGATCAGAACAATAGGCTGGTAACTTTCCATGCCTGCCGGAATAAAATGAATGGATATAAAATAAGCTCCGGCCAGAAAATAAATTAGCCTGAATATCCAAGCTGGCTCCAACAGAACAAATGACAGGATAAAATACGACGACAATCCGGCCAATAACCAAGGCAGTATTGTTATAACTCCTTCAAAAACAATTTGCCCGGGCAAAAAAAATAGCGAGGCAATTACAAAAGGAATCATAAACAGTAGGTATGAAAGTAAAATACTGATCGTTCCCGAAGCCTGCATCAACAACAGAGCTTTATTCTCGTTTACCGGAATGTGAAAAGTAAGTTTAATTCGCTTATTCACCACTTCGGGCAAATACTGGGCCAGGGCAACAAGTACGCCGCCAACCAACGGAACAAACCTGAAAATTTTAAAGTACAGGTACCCTTGGAAGATGATTGAACTCCAAACACTTTGGGCTCCTGAAAAAACGATATTATGGTTTAATTCAAGAAAGCTATACGCAAGTACAGCCATTTCGCCAAGCACAAACAAAAGCAGGAACCACCTTATTTTCAACCATTCTTTATAAAAAACCGATTTCCACATTTTTCAATATTTTCCGGTTAAACCAATAAAAGCATCTTCCAGGCCCAAGTTAACCTGTTTGAAATTCTGTACCAAAACACCTTTCTTCCAGAGGTATTCCCGAATCTCATTTTCAGTCGAATACGTGTACAGCTCTACTTTATTTCGAATTCGTTCAACATTTACAATCACTGAGTCTTTTTCCAGTTCAGCGTTAATTTGTTCCAATTCAAAATCGAACCGCCCGAATCGGGTACAAAACTCATCTAATGTTGATTGCACAAGCACTTTGTTAAAATCAATTATCAAAATATCGTCAATCAACCGTTCCATATCCTGGACAATGTGCGAAGTTGCAAATACGGTTTTGTTTTCCGACTTGGCATATTCGCGCAAATAATCGACAAATAAACGGCGATAACCCGGATCGAGCCCCATCGAAAAATCGTCGAGGATCAAAACTTCCGGATCTTGCGCCAGGATAAGCCCCAGGGCCACCTGCGAACGCTGCCCACACGACATTGCCGATATTTTTTGGTGTGCCGAAATGTTCAGTTTCGATATTAATTCCCAAAAAGCGTCGGGCCTCCACCGGCTATAAAAACCACTGTAAAATTTCTCAATTTGCTTGACATTCATGAACGAGTATTGAATATGCCCCTCGATTAAAAAACCAATTTTTGATTTTGTTGCCGGGCTCAGGTACTGCGAATCTTCACTTAAAATAAAGCACTGGCCTCGGGCAGGTTGAAGAAATCCGCTTAATATATTAAATGTCGTTGTTTTTCCAGTGCCATTTTTGCCCAGCAAACCCATTATTTTTCCCTTTTTCACCTGGAAATTAAGGTTTTCGAGTACTTTTTTATTTCCGTAGTAATGGGTGAGATTTTTGCACTCAATGACGTTGGACATACTTAAATTGTTAAAAAATTAAACCTGTACTTAAGCCGAAAAAAAGCTGGTTTTGTTTACCCGAAGTACCAAACCATTTAACTCGGGCCTGGGAAAAATACTTGCTTTGTACGTTTTTCACCGGAATTTGAAAGCCCAGATGAATTCCGGTTGAAATATAATCTTTTGTCTGGTAATTATATTCAGGAGTATTTATTTTGTTGGTCACAAAATTTGTTACCGCAAAGCTCTGCCGCGAGCTAATGCTGTATTTGCAACTCAATTCTATTTCAGCCGAAACCATCGCTTGATTCAATTTAGCTAACTTCAGGAAAGAAGATTTGGCCTGAAAATCGGAATACTTTACTTCCTGATTTGGTGAATAATAGTCTTCGCCAAATGTATTGTAGCTAATACCCACCTGAAACAACGATTTCATCAGGCTATTTTCATCTTTGGTCAAAACCTGGTAATTCAGATCGGTTAATGTTCGAAGCGAATAATACCGTTGATCCTTTCCATAGGTTACCCATTGCTCCTGATCGGCGTCACCGGTTTTCTCAAGTCGTTGAATAAATTCAGTGCCCAATTTATTGGTCAGGCGAAATTTTGCTTTTAGTATATGAAGGCTCGTTCCCCGCGTTATTGATAATATGTCACACAAATCCCAGTCGATGCCATCCAATTCGGCATCATTTTTTACAGCGGCCCAAGTGGCCATACTTCCTTTTCGGCCATCGTCAATGGTTTGATAAAAGTAGTGATAGCTTGAATTTAAAATATTGGATACCAAACCTTTATTTAGCTCGAATTGCAATCCTCCACCAAGCTTGTTTTGTGTATAAAGCCTGAAAAACGAATTCGACGAATGGTAGGTAAAAGCACCCGGCCCATGTAACTGAAACATGGTTATCTGAATTCCATCCTGAACGACAGAAACGTCAATATCCTCATTATAATAGCCATACATAAGGTTAGCACCAAATCTAAACCAACTGGTTTTGGCAATAAGTCCGGCAGAAACATTAGCTTGCACAATTTTGTTTTCGGGCCGGGGATCTCGGTCCTGTGAGGCTGTACCAACCTGATAGTCAAAACTTAATCCACTATTTATTTTACGGTCAGGAGCAAACGAGAGAGCTCCTTTGAGGCTAAAAAACTCGCGGTCGTAAGTATCTTTACCAATCGTATCGGCCAATAAATATGGATAATTCAATCCGGGAGTATTTGTATTGCTGTAATTTAAACCCTTTTCAAAATCCCGGTTATAGCTCATCGCCCCATAAAGGAAAGTTTGATTAATTTTCCTGAAACTCTGGGAACTAAAGTTATACGACTGATTTTTGTTACCGCTAAAAACGGAGTGAAAATTGCCCGAAGTATAATCGAAACCTGCTTTAATTTCGGACGGAAACAATGAGGGCATTTGAGATAACCCAGCCGCATTGCCCGACTGTAGCCATATGTTTTGAACATCAATTTGCTTAAAAGTGAGAAAATTGTAATTTTTTTCTACCTCAGAATTACCCGCATAGGTAAACAACGCGAAACTCAAACAGATGAAAACGATGATTAACTTACTCATATACCTTTGGGTTAGGCACAGCATCTTTTATAAAGTCGTTGGCCGAGTTATTGGTATCCTGATATATGACTCTCCCATTTTGGACTTCTTTAATTTTCCGGCGCACGCATTTTCCAGAATATGAGCCAGTTGTAATATAAGTGTATCCGGCGTCTATTTCCGAAGAAAAACGCTTATAAACAGCATGAGCCTCATCTTCAACAGTTTCAACAGCATCGAGAATATACTTATTTGCAACTTTGGGATAATAAGTTACCGACGAACCCGAAGCAGATTTCTTGGCAACCAGGTGCTTTTGGATATAATTAATCCTTTCGACAGCTGTTTCTCCCGGAAGTTTTGCAATAGCAATTGCACTCCCGCCCTGCACTCTAAAAGTAACTTCACTCATGTTATTACTTAAGTAATCGGCAACCATATTGGGAACCCGGGGCGAATCCACATCTTTATTTGCCGAAGAAAATACATAATACTCAAAATCTGCATCGCCCAAATTAACAGGACTTAACGGGTTACCATTTGGATCATCCTTATGGTTAATTCCATCCTGAGCAATAACAATGCTTTGTCCTGGCAAAACCGGGTATTGCGTTCCGTTTCCGGGAATTGACCATATCATTTGTGCAACTATGGTATCAGGAATACTCGCCCACAGGTTAACTCCCGTACCACTCGACTCATGTTCAAGCACCGAAATACCATCGGCAAACTGCACCTCGTTTGTGTTATTGAACAATTCGATGTACTGGTCGGCATAATATGCTTTTCCAGCAGGCGTTTTACTTCCGCTATAATAAAACTCTTTGATCACAAAATTGCTCCAGATACCACTCCGAACAACAATCGTATCAATCTTATTATCAAATACATCTATTTCTTTCTGCCCGTTATACCGGTAATTTATGATTCCTGAAGCAAATGAATGAGCTACCGAAACGCTGTAAAAACCTGGTTCAACCGACGAAAACTGAATAGCACCTTCATCATTTGTCCTGGCCGTCATTTTAATGTTTCGCTGCTGATTAACTAAAGTAACCTCCGCCCCGGCTTTTTTTTCAGGAGAAATACCCGAACCAAAATCAACAATCAGCTTTACCTGGTAGCTACGAAGATTCGGTTCCTTAAGGCACGAGCCCAGCGAAACGACAAAAACTATCAATAAAGCTATTCTTATCATCGGTATCTTCGTTTGATTATCACGCTGTAGCCTCAGCATTAACCTACTCATTTTAAATAAAATACAAATAAAACATCATTAAAACTGGCCAATCTTTCATTTCATGTTTACAACATTACTTTTAATTCGGCGCCAAAATACATGGTTGGATTTCTTCTGACGAATGAGCCGGTTCTCTTTAATTCATATTCAGGACGATAATTAATGAAATTATTTACAAAGAAACTAATTTTCATGTTATTGCGGATTTCTTTTGACAACCGAAGATTCGCTTGCAACAAAGGCGGCATTACCTCCTGCAAATAATAACTGTCGGACTTAACATTTACAAAACGAGCGTATTCCGGATTATTTCGCATATCGGGTGTAAATGCCTTTTTACTTCCATCAGCAAAAACCAGACACATCGGAACATCTTCATATTCAGTGAAATAATACTTATCAAACCATATGGTTTGTAGCGTTGACGATAAAATTAGCCTGAGTTTTGGAACACGAGTTACCATTCTTAGGTTGGTATTTAACCTTTCGCTTACCTTGCTTTCGCCCGCAGGATAAACACCATAGTAAAGAATTGGGGTTACAGCAGCGCCGGTAGGCTGAAAATGCGTTGGAATAGTACTGTAAACATGCTTCGTTTGCAGCCAGGCTCCGTCGATTGTGAAAGATGTATATAACGATTGTATTTTCCCCAGATCAAAAGTAAATTCCACGCCTTTCTTTTGCGTTTCCTGATTATTTACCGGATTCTGGTAAGTCGCTGGTATTGTCACATTTACTTTATCCAATACGTTTATGTCGGACTTCGTATTTACCGGTATATTCTCAACTAGGTATTGATCGTATTTCAGAAACAGGTAATTCGTGTTCAAGCCAAATCCATTTTCCAATTTTTCATTAAATACAGTAATACAAGCCTTTACATCTTTAATCTTAAAAATGATGCCTGCTTCGAGTTTTAAATTCCGAGAGGGCTTTAAATCAGGATTTGCAGTATCAAAAATCTGGGTATTGATAATCGAAATGTTCTTTGCCGGATCGCCAACATAATAGTTCAACGCACTTAAGTCGAAATAAGCCTTGTCTGGAAACAGAAAGATTAGCGGAGGCGACTTAAACGTTTTTCCGATTCCAAACCGGATTGCCATTTTATCGAATACATAATTATTCCTGCGCGAAAGAAAACTGTATTGGATATTAAATCTTGGTTCGGGATAAAAACCAAGGCCCGTTTTAAATAAACCAGCCGACTGGAAATTATTAAAACGGAGGCCAGCCTGCATATCAAAAATCGTTTGGCCGATCATTGCAGAAAACTTATTTTCAACATAATAGCTCAGGTTTTGAAGCGCTGGAATTTCCCTGAAACTGCGTGGCCGGTACCTGGCAACTGAAACAAATGGAGGATTCGCCAAATCAAATTTTTGTCCATCTCCGTAATTGGCATCCAACCGGTAATCGAAACCATAAAGTAGTTTATTACTAATCCCCTTATGGAAATTAAAGAGCTTACTTCCTGTAAGTTGAAAGAATAAACTAACTGGCTTTCCATCAACGGTATAGGTTGTAAACTCTTCCGACGGAAGAAAAATGCCATAATTCTCTCCTTCACTCATCGATGTTGAAACCATTTGTATGCCGCTTAACGATCGGTACCTTTCTTCGTTACTTCGTTGGTGCATCCACGAAAATGAAAACGAATAATCCAGGTTTGTCAAAAGTTTAAGTTTCGGAATCCATTTTCCATACGTATTTAGGCGCATTCCTTTATCTGCCGACTCAATTTTCTCGCGGGGCACCATTGCATCAGGATCAGTTTTTTGGTTATCAACAGTGCCAAACAACCCCAGCTTAATATTATACGAAAACGGAGCTCCATGTAAGTTGAAATTTCCGGAGAGACCAACATCAGCTGTAACCCGTTTATATCCGGAATATTTACTTCGCAAATCGTCGTAATATTGCAGGTAATCAACATTCAAATTGAGATTTCTGTTCGATTTCAATTTAAAACCTTTACCCAGATTGAGCTGCTTAGTCCGGGCATCCGATTTAAGCTTAAGATCCCACGGCGAATATCCGGCTTTGGTTTTTACAAGCACCAGCCCGGAAGTTAAATCGCCATAAATTACTGAAGGTATTCCGGTTACAAATTCAATTGACTCAATATTATCCATCGGAAATTGTCTCAGATCAACGCCCGATCCGGCTGTTGTACTAAAGCTATTGTCGGTTTTAGATGTCGAGAATGTTTGAAGATTTGCATTATTCGAAACCGGTGCGCCATCCAGCATCAAAGCCGCTCCCATCGCACTATTGTCGTCGGTTGCAATCTCGCGAACCAACATTTTCTTAGCATTTGTAAAATCGGGGTTTGTTGAAACATTTCCAGGTAGCAGTTGCAAAACATCGGCAATACTCGATGGCTGAATATGCTCAATAGCAGCGCTTTCCAAAACCGACGAAGTTGCAATTCCGTTATTATTTTTTGCCAGTACTGTTATCTCTTCCATATCGTAAGAAATGGGCACCAATTTAATTTCTAACCCGGGTTCGAGCTCAGAAACCAGGTATTTCCCCAAATTTGCTTCAAACCCCAGGCAATGAACTTCGAATGTAATAATTTGAAAATAAAACGATTGGATAACGAAAAAACCACCTTTATCCGCAGTTGTCCACGAATCGGCTTCCAGAAGATGTATCCCGGCAAAGCCAACTGGTTCACCGGTACGTTTATTAATAACTTTACCTTTTATTAGTTGCGCTGATTGACCCGAAGCAATTGTTGTACAAAAAACAAGGAACCAACCTATTACGATATACTTCATCATAACGGAATAACGCATTTACAATATTTCTACGGCTTGAAGTCTATTTAAAAACTACTTTATTGGTGTATTTTTTACCATTGACTGTTGCCGAAATTATATAAATACCTGGTGTAAACAAATTGTAATCAATCGAATAATTGGAGGATTCGGGATTTGAAACTGCAATTAACTGCCCCGAAATATTATAAATGAAGCACTTTTGAATATCTCCTGCGCTACATTCAAGTCTTATTGCTGACGGGCCATAAAAAACTTTCAGTGCAGTTGAGGTTAGTATTTCAGGAATTGAGGTTGAAATGTCGAGATCGGTTACCGCAATTTTATAAACATTCGATTTTCCCAAAACATACAATGAATCATTAAAAACTTTACCTGCCGCATAAATAACTGAAGTTAGTTTAGAGTCTTTCCAGGTAATACCTCCATCGTTCGTGAATTTATTCGAGGTTGAAGATCCCAGGGCCATAAACGAGTTGTTATCCAGAATAACAAAGTCAAGACCGCCGGTTACCCCGCTTAACTTAGAGAAAGTGTTTCCGCCATCGCGCGTAAAAAACACCCCTTTGTTATTCGACGTCTGGAAATACAATTCATCTTTAGTTCGCAAAACAACCGAATTGATACTCAAACTACTATCAGTTCCTAGAGCTATTTGGGGGTACAAATCGATAAACGAATTACCTCCATCGCTGGTCTTCTGTAAGATTTTATTTCCCGAAATATAGCCGGTTGCTCCCGAAAACTTAATGGAAGTTATTACTGTGCCCCCAAAATCTTTAGTCACGGGTTTCCAGGAATCCTCCGCCATCAATAGTTTTAAACACCCGCGAATGCTTGGTGACTGTGGCAGCCACTGTAACCGTATCGAACCAATTCACATTCAGGTAGGCCGTTTTACCATCAACACACTCAATTGTATAATTATCTAATCCGTAGCAAACCCGCCATCAACGGGTATTGGGAAGCGTCGTTGGGAGTGTCTTTTCCTATATTCTTGTTATTAAGTACTTTCCAGCTCTTCCATGCATCATCAGTTTTGAAAATAAGCCCCGCTTGTATAGTAATCTTCTCCTGCGGGATAGTCTATAAGTTTAAATAACCGGGTTGATGCAAATCCGGTATTTCCCAACGAGGTAACACTTCTAAAATCGTATTTACCTCCCGAAACAAAAAGTTCAGGTAAAACAGCATCGCTCCAACTCAAACCTTTGTCTGTCGTGGTTTGTGCAATTTGGTCGTCGCCAATAATTAAAGCGCTGTTACTATCAAACCGATACATTTTTTGCAAGCCAGAAGTCCCCTCGCCAAGTTTTTTGCCAATCCAATTATATTTTCCTGATTTAATATCATTTACAGCAACTTTATAAAGTAACGGCGATGATGTTAAAACATAAAGCGAATCGTTAAAAATACCCGGTATTTCTACGCCGGTTTTTCCAGTACTACAACTAAACCAGGTATTTCCGCCATCAATAGTGGCTTTCGAATTCGAAGTAGTACCCATTACAACCATTACCTTGTCGTCGTACTTAAAAAAGTCGAACCCGCCGGTTATTCCATTAATTTTACTAAATGTTTTCCCGCCATCTTTAGTACTCAACAAACCTGACGTCGAAGTTATTATATCAATCTCATCCGAATTGAACGGGCGGATTTCGTTAATGAACGCATTTGTCCCGGCAACAGCCGAAAATTCAGGAAAAACATCTGTCGTTGTATCTGTTGAAGTCGAACCTTTCAACAGAATTTTGTTTCCTCCCATAAAAATATCTGTTCCTGATAATTTCATTGAAGTAACATACGACGAGCCCAAATCAGGCGTAATGGCGATCCATTTTTCGCCTCCATTTTTCGTTTTAAATATTGCTGAATGTGTTTTCTTTACTCCTGAAACTATTTCGTACCATTGCAAATAAACCAATGCCGTATTCTCGTCGATACATAAAACAGAGTATGGAGTAAGGGGTTATACATCCTGTTAATGAAGGGTTTAACGACAGGCTTGTTCCATCTCCAATTTTCGACAGATCAATCACAATCCAGCTTTTTCCACCGTCAATTGTTTTTAGTAACAGCCCATTGACAAAAACATCGTCCTCAGCTCCATTCTGATTATCAACCAATAAGGTTTTTCTGGCAACCATATAGCCAACTTTATTAACTATGCTAATGTCGTTGAAATTATATTTTGGATTCAATAAGCCAACATCAACCCACGAAATCCCTTTGTCGGTGGTTTTTCTAAATGTTCTTCCAAATCCGGCAATAACAGCAGTGTTTTCATCAATAACACTCATTCCCTGAAGGTTATTGTCTTTACTTATTTCCTGCGTTTTCCAATTAAAAGTAGGCGATGGAGTTTGCGATACTGAAATCGCAGGTAAAAGCAATACAAAGCCTAAAAAAAAGATTATTCTCGCCCGATTATTACGAAGTTTTTTGCCGCTCATTTCTCATTTAATAATAAAATCAAAAAAAACTCACCATTTACATTTTATTTCGCCAAAAGCTGGCGTTTTATCCTTAACCCGGGATAGTGTTTGTCTATAAAATTTACAGCCTCTTCCTTGGTTTTAAACAGCTCACTGTCAACCTCCTCCCAGCATTCTCCTTTTTTTAGGCTCAACTTATTGCATTCAGCTATTTTATTGGCTGCAACATCCTCAAGCGCTTCCATTTTTATACCTTCCGAATCAATACGAACAACTTTCGCATGAACTTCCATTAGCCTGACAGGAAGTTTATTTTGATCGCGGATCATCACAATTCCATAACAGCTTACTCCGTCCTTAATCCAGTCTTCGAGTTTCTCTTTGTGAATATTCAGGATATCAATATCTTCATTGTATTTGTATTGTTCCAGAATTTTTGATTTATCCTGATGACCACACCCGGAAACTCCTGCAAGCAAGCTAATACAAACAGCTATTAAAAGCAAAAGCTTCATCATTCGAAATAGTTTCAAATTTTAAAGTGCCTAAACTACCAATTTTTTGCCTTTTTTGCTGTCTTTTCACAAACCAGGGACAACTATAATTTTAAGAACCGAGGTTGAAGTAATTCGAAATTGGCAAAATAGTAGATCATTACACATGTTAACTATCAAAAAAAATGGCCCACAGATGTGAGCCATTTCTACCAATAAAATCAACCTATTTTACGAATAATAAAACTTCTTAAGCAGCATAATCTTTTAATGATTTTTCGAGCTTCTTGCGGGTGAAGAAAATCCGGCTCTTTACGGTTCCCAAAGGTAAATCTAAATCCTCGGCAATTTCTTTATACTTGTATCCGTCCAGAAACATGTTGAACGGGATACGATATTCGTCTTCAAGAGCATTGATACACTTTACAATTTCTTTCGAGCTGTATATCGATTCGGGCGATGGATAACTTTTATCTTTTTGCATCTTCAAATGCAAATCGTTGTTCGATCCGTCGAACGTATTTTTCGCTTTCACATTTCTGCGATAGTTATTGATAAATGTATTTTTCATGATTGTGTAAATCCATGCTTTGAAATTTGTATTCTGGGCAAATTTATCCCTGTAAGTTAATGCTTTAAGAAACGTTTCCTGAAGCAGATCTTGTGCTTTTTCCTGATCTGAAGTCAGACTTAATGCGTAGTACAACAACCTGTCCTGTAATCCTAAAAGTGCGGCGTTAAATTGAAGCTGTGTCATGGCGTTCGTTTTTTAAATTGTTAATGTTAGGGCAAATATATTTAAACAAAATTTGCAATAAAAGATTTTAATGTCTTTTATTCTTCGATATTTTTTATTGCTTATAAAGAATATTTATAGTGCCGGACTTGTGCTACGGGTTCGGACTATACGGAAGCAAACATAACTTTGTTTGAATTTCATAACATGTTATAGAACAAATAATTCCCACCTTATTGCAGCTTGGAATTTCCATTTGATTGTTGTATATTATAAACGGCTGTTCCCGGCGAATTGCGTTTATGCAGTTGTTGCACCGCCGGGATTCAACTACTGCCTGGCAATGTCGGCGATTGCCCTTTTTCCCGATGAAAAGCGATTGCCCTTTCTGAAATTAAAGGTTAAGGCTTTCCTCCTGGTTATTTTTGTACTTTAGCCGCCTCAAATTTTATTCTAATTTCAATGAATCAAACAACCAGATCCTCAAAAAGGGCTGACATGTTTACTTTCAGGAGATGGGGACGAAAATCGTATTCGTTGTTCAGTGTGTTGAAAAAACCAGTTCGCATTGGCGTTTTACTGGCTGTTTACACCACTACATTCGAAAACGAATATGTTTCGGCCCAGACCGACACCTCGAAAGTAAGCATGGAATACAACCTCGACGAAATTGAGGTTAGCGCCCAAAGAGCACCTGTTGCTTTCTCGCAGGTGGCACGGATTGTATCCGTAATTAGCAGAGAAGATATTGAAGCGGCTCCGGTTCAAAGTATCCAGGAACTTTTAGAGTACGCGCTGAGTGTAGATGTCCGCCAGCGTGGCCCCTTGGGAGCCCAAGCCGATGTCTCGGTTCGCGGCGGGTCGTTCGACCAGACACTTATCCTCCTCAATGGCATCAACATCTCCGATCCTCAAACAGGTCACCACTCGCTTGATCTTCCCGTAAGTTTAAAAAACATCCAGCGTATCGAAATTCTCGAAGGCCCTGCCGCCCGTGTTTTCGGACCCAATGCGTTTTCCGGGGTTATTAATATTATTACCGGCGCCAATGAGCAATCGAACCTGAAAATTGACTGGGCTGCCGGGCAACACAAGCTAACCGACCTGAATATCTCAGGAAACTTATCAAACGGGAACTGGAATCATTTTGCAGCCATTAACCGCATTTCGACTGACGGTTATATGGACAATACCGATTTTAAAAACCTGAATGCTTTTTACCAGGGGAAGGTGATTCTGAAACCTGGAATATTAAATTTCCAGGTTGGGCGCACAAACAAAAATTTTGGAGCAAATAGTTTCTACACAGCTGATTATCCGAATCAATACGAAGAAACAAAAACCACATTTGCTTCAGTAAAATTCGAAACCGGAGAAAAAATTCACATCAATCCATCGCTATACTGGCGGCGGCATCAGGATCGGTTCGAATTATTCAGGGAAAATCCGCCAAGTTGGTATAAAGGGCACAATTACCATTTAACTGATGTTTTCGGGAGTAAACTTGATGCCTGGTTTTCGTCAAAACACGGAAAAACTGCATTCGGCGCCGAAATAAGAACCGAAAATATCTGGAGCAATGTTTTAGGAAATATCATTTCAAAACCTGTTGATGTTCCGGGCGAAAGTGGACAGCTGTTTACAAAATCGTACTCCCGAACAACAATTTCGTATTTTGCCGAACATTCGATATACCTGAAAAACCTGGCTATTTCGGTCGGCGCTTTAAGCAACTGGATATCGGACCTTGGCTTTGGATGGAATATTTATCCAGGAGCCGATATTTCCTACGAATTCGCAAAACATTACAAGTTATACAGTTCGATTAACTCAACGCTTCGGATGCCAACATTTACCGACTTATTCTACAATGGTCCAACCAACATAGGTAATCCGAACCTTAAACCAGAGAAATCGAAAACATACGAAGGCGGAATTAAAGTTACTTATCCAGGCTTTTCGGGCCATGCCGGGATATTCTACCGGAAAGGCAAAGACCTGATTGATTGGGTGCGGTTGAACGACTCCGAAAAATGGCAGCCCCAAAACCTTACGCAAATAAATACTACCGGTTTTGAATTAAGCGAAACCATCTCGCCTGAGAAAATCTGGAAAACAAAGTTCTTCGTGACTAAGTTCGGCGTAAATTATGCATACACTCAACTGGATAAAGGAATAAACACCTTACTTTCCTATTACGTTTTAGACAACCTGAAGCACAAACTCGATTTTCAGATTGAGCACAGAATATGGCAAAAGCTGAGAGCTTCGTGGACAATAAGTTACCAGGACCGAAATGGGATGAGAACCCAGTTGGATGAGTACAAACCATTTTGGATGGTAAATTCAAAACTAGACTGGAAATCGGGAAATATCGAGGTTTATACAACTGTATCTAATCTTTTCGATAAGAAATATTTCGATTTAGGTCCCGTTGAACAACCCGGAAGATGGATAAGTATTGGTTTCAATTACCAAATCAACTTCGATTAAAAAAGCTTAGCGTTATAATACGTCTGATTATTTTCACTTTTTCTACCATACTCACGAATTGCGTTTGTGTGGTAGAAATCGTTTCTTTTTGATTGTAATTTTAGCTATACCATCTTGAAAAGCAGATTGATTTTTAATTGAAGTTGGCGCCAATGCTTAAGCAGTAAATTGTTTTTTACTCGAAGGAAAATATTATCTTCGTGCCCTGAAAAAAAAAGAAGGTATGTTAAAAGGAATTTTATCGATTAGTGGGCAACCTGGACTATTTAAATTAGTTGCCGAAACAAAAAACAGTATTATTGTTGAATCGCTGATCAACGGCAAACGAATGCCAGCCTATTCAACATCCAAAATCAGTTCATTAACAGACATTTCAATCTTTACTGAAACTGGCGAAATTTTACTCACTGATTTATTGAGAAAAATAAAGGGAACCGGAAAGGTTATATCAGCAAAATCGTCGGCCAACGAAATCAAATCGTTTTTTGCTGAAATATTACCTGATTACGACAAAGAAAGGGTTTATGTATCGGATATGAAAAAAGTGATTCAGTGGTACCAAATGCTTGACGAACTAAACCTCATTACTGATACTGAAGAAGAAACAAAAGAAGAGATTAAATCAGAAGAATAATCAGGAATCCATTCATGGATTTTGCCTAAAAGAGCTTTAATTGACCCGGAGGAATCCGGGTTTCTTTTTGCCTTTTTTTCTCAAGTATTATTTCAAAGAGTTTAGTCGTTGCAAAAGCATCACCGGCAGCCCTATGGCGCCCGTTTATCTGTATCCCGAGTTCAGCGCAAACATTACCAAGCGAATACGACTTATGGCCTGGTAAAAATTTCCGGCCCATTTTTACCGTGCACATGGTCTGCCGCTGAAAATCGTATCCCAATCGTTTATATTCCTCCTGTATAAACTTATAATCGAACTGAACATTGTGCGCAACAAAAATGCAATCCTGCGTCATTTCAACAACCAGCCGCGCCACTTCATAAAATTTGGGGGCATGTTTTACCATATCATTACTAATTCCGGTCAACTCGGTAATAAATCCGGGAATAAAACATTCGGGATTGATCAAACTCGAAAAAGAATCGACAACCTCAATTCCATTATGAATAAAGATTGCTATCTCGGTGATTTTTCCCCTGGCAGCCGATTGCCCCGTAGTTTCTATGTCAATTATTGCGTACAAAATCAACTTAATCTGTGTTTATTTCATTTTTAAATGTTAATTTTAAAATGAAATTACTTTTGCATTTTTTCTTATTTGCTGTACATTCTTTAATAATGAGATACATTTGCAAAGCAACTTATAAGAATAGAATAATGTCGTACCCGAATTTGCATTTTGATACGACCATAAATTATTCCTATTACATAAGCATCTGTACTATGCAAAGGTTAAAAATATTTATTTAAAAATCAGCCTTCAGGCAACAAGTTCTCCAAGTTAAGTGTTGTTTGTTAATAACAATAAAATTAAATTTTAAACCTAAAATATCGAACAATGAAGAAAATTCTACTCATTTCATTATTTGCAGCATTGGTTATTTCACTGAATGCTCAAACACAGGAAAAAAAGTGGGGCTTTGGTGCCGGTGTTGGCCCTTACGGGGGACTTAATAAGTCGAGCATTGGTTTCAGTCCCGAATTGTATTTAAGCACTTACCTTAGCTCACGTGTCGATTTGATGTTAAAAGGTAATTTAGGCTTATTCAATTCGAAAGTAACAAACGACCTAGATATGGCCAATGCAGTGCTTAATCTGCGGTTAAAACTAACTGACGAGAGCAAAAAATTCCGTCCTTACCTATTTGCCGGACCTGGAATACTTGCAGATAACTCGTTCAACTGGTGTAAATTTAAACCTTGGACTCGGCAGTAAATATTATTTTAGTCAGGCTACCGCTTTATACCTGGAAGCTGGTTACATCAATGGAATTGAAACGACTGTTGCAAACGAAAAAAGTCGTGACAATTTCTGGAAAGCGACACTGGGTATCGAATTTGACTTTGGTAAAGCCAAAGATTCGGATATGGATGGGGTATCCGACAAAAAAGACAAATGCCCGAATACCCCCGCCGGTGTAACTGTTGATGCAAACGGATGCCCTGTTGATACCGATGGTGACGGCGTTGCCGATTATATGGATGATTGCCCGACCGTTCCAGGGCTTACTTCGTTAAAAGGATGCCCCGACAGAGACAAAGATGGCATTGCCGATAAAGATGACGCCTGCCCCGATGTACCCGGTATTGCAGCATTTAAGGGTTGCCCCGATACCGATGGCGATGGTGTAGCTGACAAAGACGACAAATGTCCGGATACACCGAAGGACGTTAAAGTTGACGCCAAAGGTTGCCCGATTGATTCTGACGGTGATGGCGTACCGGATTATCTCGATAAATGCCCAACAGTTCCGGGCGTTAAAGAAAATAACGGTTGCCCAAGAGAAAAAACAGCTGAGGAACTTGAAGCTGAAAGAATGAAAATTGAACCCGTTTATTTCGATACCAATAAAACAAATATTAAAGACTCCGAAAAAGCGAAAATTGACAAACTGGTTAACTTGCTGAAAGAAAACAGCAACTACAGCGTAAAAATTTCGGGATATGCCGATTCTGTTGGAGCCGAAGCATATAATCTGGGGCTTTCGAAACGCAGGGTTAATTCGGTAGTAAATTCCATACTACACCAAAAAGTCAAAACCAAACGAATGACTCAAAAGAAAGGTTTTGGCGAAGCTAACCCCGCCGCAACAAACGACACTCCTGAAGGTCGCGCCCTTAACCGAAGAGTTGAATTTGAGGTAACAAAAAAATAAAGACCTATTTTAATAAAAAATCCTTATCGCTAACCGATAAGGATTTTTTTTATGTATATTTGTGAGGTAACCATTTAATTGTTTAAGGGTTCATAAATCACAAAATCTATTTAAGCTAATACACCAAAACAAACGAACATGAAAAAACTACTTTTACTCTCATTGTTTTTTGTTTGCACAGTAGCTGTACATGCGCAAACCTCTGATAAAAAATGGGGTGTGGGACTTGGAGCCGGAGTTTACGGAACTACCAGCGACTCAAATACAGGAATTATGCCTGAACTTTATTTTAGCAGGTTCTTAAGTAATCGGTTCGATGTGTTGTTGAAAGGTAATCTGGGACTATACAATTCCAAACTCACCAGCAATCTGGATATGGTTAACGGAGCTTTAAACCTCAGGTTAAAGTTATTCAACGAAACCCAGAAATTTCGTCCCTATTTATATGCCGGACCAGGCTTTCTTGCCGACAATGCCGACGCCGGAGTGAATTTTAATGCCGGGTTAGGAAGTAAATTCTACTTTAGTCCTTCGGCAGCAGTTTACCTGGAAGCAGGCTACATTCATGGAATAGAAACAACCATTGCAAATAAATCCGTGCACGATAATCTATGGAAAGCTACAATCGGATTGGAAATTAATATTGGTAAAACCCGTGATACCGATAAAGATGGCGTACCCGACAAAAAAGATAAATGCCCCAATACACCAACAGGCGTTGCAGTTGACCAGAACGGATGCCCCCTTGATTCGGATAATGACGGAATTGCCGACTATTTGGACGACTGTCCGACTATTGCCGGGCTAACCTCATTAAAAGGCTGCCCCGACTCCGACGGTGATGGTGTTGCCGATAAAAACGACAACTGTCCGGGCACAGCCAAAGGCGTAAAAGTTGATGCAAAAGGTTGCCCCCTTGACAGCGACGGTGATGGAGTTCCTGACTCGGAAGATAAATGCCCGAATGTTGCCGGATCGAAAGACAATAACGGCTGCCCGGTAAAGGAAGCCGTCATCAAAGAAGTTAAAGCGCCCAAAGAAACAACTGAAAACGAAGAAGTTCAAAAGGAAATTACTCCCGACCAGGTTATCGTTCAAAACATCAAAGTTATACCCGTACATTTTGTTTCGAACCACAGCTACTTAACCGATTATTCAAAAGGGAACCTGGATAAACTGATCGTTACCTTAAAATCGGACAAAGCATACAAAGTGAACATTTTTGGGTATGCCGATTCTCAGGGAACCGATGAGTATAATTTAAAACTTTCGCAAACAAGGGTTGAAACAGTAATTCAATACCTTGAACAAAAAGGAATTGCTGCGAACAGAATCATTCATCAAAAAGCTTTTGGAAAAGCCAACCCTGTTGCTTCGAACGATACCGAAGAAGGACGACTGAAAAACAGGAGAGTTGAATTTGAAATTTTCAAAATGAAATAAACCGATTGTTTATACCGCTTTTAGCAGAAAAGCCCTTCTTGTTTACTCAGGAAGGGCTTTTTATTCTCCCGGAAACAGAGAAAATAAATATCTTTGTCGCTCAAAATTTACAAAGCTTAGAAAAATGTCTATCGAACAGATAATCAGCGAAAAGATAGTTGAAGCCATCAATCATTGCTACCAACAGCAAATCGACAGCAAACTCGTTCAATTACAGAATACCCGGAAAGAATTTGAAGGTGACATTACTTTGGTAGTGTTTCCATTCCTGAAAATATCGAAAAAATCGCCGGAACAAACGGCTGCCGAAATTGGTGATTACCTTCAGCATAACGTTGCCGAAGTTGAAAAATACAATGTGGTTAAAGGATTCCTTAACCTGGTTATTTCGCAATCATACTGGGTTTCGGTACTTAACTCGGCCAATGCCGCTCCCGATTTTGGAATAACCCCGGTAACAGAATCGTCGAAACTGGTGATGATCGAATATTCGTCGCCAAACACCAATAAACCGCTGCATTTGGGGCACATCCGCAACAACCTGCTGGGTTTTTCGCTTGCCGAAATTGTGAAAGCCAATGGCAATAAAGTGGTAAAAACCAACATTGTGAACGACCGCGGCATTCACATCTGCAAATCGATGTATGCCTGGAAAATGTGGGGCAACGGCCAAACTCCCGAAAGCACGGGCATCAAAGGCGACCATTTGGTGGGCGATTTCTACGTCAAGTTCGATCAGGAATACAAAAAAGAAATTGCCGAACTGGTTGCCCAAGGCCAAACCAAAGAAGAGGCTGAACAAAATGCACCTTCAATACTTGGCGCACGCGAATTGCTCCTGAAATGGGAAGCCAAAGACCCGGGAACCATCGAACTCTGGAAGATGATGAACCAATGGGTTTACAGTGGATTCGATGTGACTTACAAGGAGCTGGGCGTTGATTTTGATAAAATTTACTACGAATCGGAAACCTATCTCTACGGAAAAGGCGAAGTTTTGCGTGGTTTGTCCGAAGGCGTTTTCTACCGGAAAGAAGACTCGTCGGTTTGGGCTGATTTAACGGCTGAGGGATTGGACCACAAACTTTTGCTTCGCTCCGACGGCACTTCGGTTTACATGACCCAGGACATTGGCACGGCTAAAGAACGTTTCCAGGACTACCCCATCGATAAAATGATTTATGTTGTAGGAAATGAGCAAAACTACCATTTCCAGGTGCTTTCCATCCTGCTCGATAAACTAGGCTTCGAATTCGGCAAAGGATTGCACCACTTCTCGTATGGAATGGTTGAACTTCCGCAGGGAAAAATGAAATCGCGCGAGGGGACCGTGGTTGATGCCGACGACCTGGTTGCCGAAATGGTTGATGTGGCCCGCCGAACTTCGGAAGAATTGGGCAAACTCGATGGCTACACTCCTGAACAAGCTGCCGAAACCTACAAAATGATTGCTTTGGGCGCCCTCAAATATTTCATCCTGAAAGTTGATCCGAAGAAAAACATGCTCTTCAATCCGCAGGAATCGATTGATTTCAATGGAAACACAGGGCCATTCATTCAATATACTTATGCACGCATCCGTTCGGTGCTGCGCAAAGCCGAAGATCGCGGAATTGAAATTAAGCGCGCACTTCCGGCCTCAACCGAACTGGAATTAAAAGAGCTTCAGTTGATCAAATCGTTATCACAATTTCCGGTTATTGTGAAAGAAACGGGCGAAATGTACAGTCCTGCTGTAATTGCCAATTACGTTTACGAGTTGGTAAAAGAATTTAACCAGTTTTATCACGAATTTTCGATTTTGGCCGAAGAAAACGAAGCCAAACGCAATACAAGGCTGGTTATCTCTGAAACCGTTGGAAAAACCATTAAAACCGGGATGAAGCTGTTGGGAATTGACGTTCCTGAACGAATGTAGAAAAAGACAGAAGTCGGAAGACCGAAGACGGAAGTAAAAAATCCCCGAAAGCCAGGAATGAGTTTCGGGGATTTTTGTTTCCGGAGGTTACAGCTAATATTTCTATTTGCTTTTTGATCTATCGTTTGATTTTTGCAACTTTGCCGCATGACAAAAGCGCAAACCATCGAAGATTTTTACCAGAATCAGTTTAATTGCATTCCGGAAAGCCTGAAAAAAGAGATTGGCCATTTCAATGTTTTCCACCGCGAAGAGTTTTGTTGTGCCAATAAACCCGTGCCATACAGCCGGAAGGACTTTTATAAAATTACGCTGCTGAAGGGTGCCAACAAAATACATTATGCCGACAAAACGGTTCTGAGCGAACACAATGCACTCATGTTTTCGAACCCAATGATTCCATACAATTGGGAACCATTGGAAGATAACCAGTCGGGCGTTTTCTGCATTTTTACCGAAGAGTTTTTTAGCCAGTACGGTGCCATCAAAGATTATCCGATTTATCAACCCGGCAGTAATTTAGTTTATTTGCTCGACGACAATCAGTTGCACGAAATAGAAGCGGTGTTCCAGAAAATGTTCGACGAAATTGCGTCGGACTACCTTTTTAAATATGATGTGCTTCGCGGACTGGTCTTTAGCCTCATTCACACTGCGCTAAAAATGCAATTGACCGAAGCTACGCGTTTGTCGCCATCGAACGGAACCGCCCGCATTGCCTCACTGTTTGCCGAGTTGCTCGAACGTCAGTTTCCAATCGAATCGCCGGTACAACGCATGAAGCTGCGCACACCAAACGATTTTGCTGCGCAATTGTCGATTCACGTTAATCACCTGAACCGCAGTTTAAAAGAAGTAACAGGCAAAACAACCAGCCAGCTTATTGCCGAACGGGTGTCGCAGGAGGCCCGAGCGCTGCTGAAACAAACCAACTGGAACATTTCGGAAATTGCTTACGCGCTCGGGTTTGAAGAATTGCCTCACTTTATCAACTTCTTCAAGAAAAACGCCAACCAAACACCCAAATTATTTCGGAGCAAGCTTAATGTTTGATTTATGCAGTTTTTGGTTTGATTTTTATATCTGACACAAACATCGGTCTGACTATTTTTGTCATGTAAGTTTATTGAAAGATAAATGGACTTCGGGGGCCAGTTAAACTTCAGGAAACAAATGAATCTATTCGGACATGACAAATTCAGACCATACCATAACAAAACAACCCGTTTCGCGATTCCTGATCGGCTTGATGGCCGTTTCAGCAGGAATAACGGTTGCAAACATATATTACAACCAGCCTATCCTGAAAGAAATAGCTGCCGATTTGGGTTCGACCGACTCGCAGGCCGGCATGGTCTCGATGCTTTCGCAGATTGGTTACGGGCTTGGGTTGTTTTTTCTCACTCCTCTTGGCGACAAAATCAATAAGAAAAAACTGATTATCAGTCTCCAACTTTTGCTGATTGCGGCACTTTTGCTGGTTACGTTTACACACAATATTTTTCAGCTTTGGTCATTGAGTTTGCTGATCAGCATGTTTTCGGTTTCGGTTCAGGTAATTATGCCTATGGCTGCCGGGCTCGATGCCGCTAACCGTGGCAAGAACGTGGGTACCATTTTCACCGGCGTTTTAATCGGCATTCTGGCGGCCCGTGTTTTCAGCGGTAGCATTGCTGATTGGTTCGGCTGGCGTTTTGTTTACCTGATTTCAGCCGGAGCGGTGGCGCTTGCAACCGTTCTGTTGCAAATAAAATTGCCCAACGTTCAAACACGGTTCGAAGGCAGTTATTTGAAACTGCTCGGCTCAGCATTGCAGCAAATCAAACGATTTCCGCTGCTTCGCGAAGTTTCCGTAGTCGGAATGCTTCAGTTTGGACTGTTCTGCGCATTTTGGACAACCCTGACTTTTTATTTAAGCGGCAAGCCTTTCAACTTTTCAAGCGACATCATTGGTTTGTTCGGTTTGGTGGCTATAGCGGGCGCTTTGCTGGCCCCGGTTATTGGCAAACGGGCCGACAAAGGTGGAAGCAAAAAAGTTCGGTTCATCGCACTCGGACTAATTGTTGTGAGTATTTTGCTGATGATTTTTCTGCCTGCATCAATTCCGGCGCTGGTGCTGGCCGTTTTCCTGCTCGATGTGGGCGCTCAGGCCATTCAGGTAACCAATGTAGCCATGATTTACACGCTCGACGAATCGTCGCACAGCCGCATCAATACCATTTACATGACATCCTTTTTCACGGGCGGCGCGCTCGGTACGCTGATCGGCATTTTCTGCTGGAAATACGGCGGATGGCTTGGCGTAAACCTGCAAATGCTGCTGTTTGCAGTCGTCATCTTGCTGTTACTGCTGAAAGAAAAACGAAATTCACCAAAAAACTAAAAATATCAACATGAAATGAGCATGATCACAGAAAAACCATTTTGAATGATTATTTGTCATCATGCGAATTCCATGCGGCAATTAAAAAACAAAAAAATAAACGCATGAAGGTAATTGCAATAAACGGAAGTCCCAATAAAAAGGGGAACACGCATCTGGCGCTCGAAATGGTTGGCTCGGCGCTAAAAGAAAACGGGATTGATTTTGAGATTGTACACATCGGCAACAAAGCTATTCGTGGCTGCACCGCCTGTGGATTGTGCCGCAAAAATCAGGACGAAAAATGCAGTATAACAACAGATGTGGTCAACGAAGTCATTCCGCAAATGAAAAATGCCGACGGAATTTTGCTGGGCGCTCCGGTGCATTACTCCGGAATTCCCGGAACTATGAAAAGCTTTCTCGACCGGGCGTTTGTTGTAGCCGGGAACAATGGCGGGCTTTTCCGCCATAAGGTGGGCGCTGCTGTTGTTGCAGTGCGGCGAACCGGCGGCTCGTCAACGCTGGATGGACTATACCATTACCTGGCATATACCGAAATGCTTTTGGCAACATCAAATTACTGGAACGTCATTCATGGCCGGGCTTCAGGAGAAGTAGAACAGGACGCTGAGGGTGTTCAAATTATGCAGGTTTTGGGCCACAACATGGCCTGGTTAATGCAAATGCGCGAACAAACCAAAAAATCGTTGCCAGCGCCAAAGCCGGTTCAGAAAGTGATGACTAATTTTATAAGATAAAAACCAAATTTGAAAATTTGAGAATTTAAAGATGAAAATCGGTTAGTGGCTACATGGTTTAATTGTTAAATGGTTATCAGGAAAAATTAAAGTAAAATCATTGCGCCTGCTGATTCCCTCCCTCTCGGGGAGGGTTAGGGAGGGGCTTCTAAAAACAAAAAACATGAAGTACAATTTATTAGGAAACACAGGATTGAAGGTCTCAGAACTTTGCCTGGGAACAATGACGTTTGGCGGAAGTGGCATGTGGACAGCCATTGGAACTATGCCTCAGAATGAGGTAAATGAGTTGATTAAAACTTCGGTTGACGCCGGAATTAATTTCATCGACACGGCCAACATTTACAGCTATGGCATCAGCGAACAAATGACCGGACAGGCGATTCGCGACCTGGGTTTGAAACGCGACGATTTGGTAATTGCAACCAAAGTGCGCGGTGCGATGAGCGAAGGCCCAAACAATTCGGGATTAAGCCGTAAACACATTTTGCAGCAAGCCGACGAAAGCCTGAAACGCCTGAACATGGACTACATCGACCTCTACCAAATTCACGGGTTTGATCCGCTAACACCTCTGGAGGAAACGCTCGAAGCACTCGATTCACTCGTAAAAAGCGGCAAAGTGCGCTACATTGGCTGCTCTAACTTAGCAGCCTGGCATATTATGAAGGCACTCGGAATTTCGGCACAGCAACACCTTTCCAGATTCGTTTCACTTCAGGCTTATTACACCATTGCCGGCCGCGATTTGGAACGCGAACTGGTTCCAATGTTACTCGACCAAAAAATCGGGCTGATGGTGTGGAGTCCATTGGCTGGCGGTTTCCTGAGTGGAAAATACAGCCGGAATGCAGCAACCGAAGAAGGCCGCCGCGTGAATTTCGACTTTCCGCCTATCAATAAAGAGAAAGCTTTTGACATTATTGACGTGATGCAGGAAATTGCTGTAGCAAAAGAATCGACGGTGGCACAAATTGCACTGGCTTGGCTATTGCACCAACCAGCGGTTACCACAGTGATTATCGGAGCGAAAAAGCAGGAACAGCTGCTTGACAACCTGAAAGCTACTGAGGTAAAATTAACAGCCGATGAATTGGCGCAATTGGATGCCGTAAGCAAATTAGCCCCTGAATATCCGGGCTGGATGATTGATCGCCAGGGCGGTGACAGAAAAAAATGATTTTCAACTTTACACCTGACAGGTTTCAAAAACCTGTCAGGTGTAGAAACAAACGAAGAATTATGAAATACCGAAAATTAGGAAATACTGACATTCAGCTTTCGGCCATTGGGCTGGGCTGTATGGGAATGAGTCATGCGTATGGCGAGAAAAACGACAAGGAATCGATTGAAACACTGCACAAAGCACTTGATTTGGGCATCAACTTTTGGGATACCGCCGATGTGTACGGAAACGGCACCAACGAAGAATTAATTTCTCAAGTGTTGGTGCCCAACCGCGACAAAATATTCATTGCCTCCAAATTTGGCTTCCAATCAACGCCGGATTTTAAAATGGTTTTCGACGGATCGCCTGCTTACATGCGCAAAGCAATTGAAGCCAGTTTGCGCCGCCTGAAAATTGAAACCATCGACTTGTATTACGCGCACCGTATCGACCCAAATGTTCCGGTTGAAGAAATGGTTGGCGCCATGAGTGAACTGGTGAAAGAAGGCAAGGTTCGCTATTTGGGACTATCGGAAGCATCGGCTGAATCGATCAGGAAGGCTCATGCCGTGCATCCAATTTCTGCTTTGCAAAGCGAATATTCGTTGCTCACCCGCGACGTTGAAACCGAAATTATTCCGTTGTGCCGGGAACTGGAAATAACATTTGTGCCATTCAGCCCGCTTTCGCGTGGACTGGTTACCAACACGGTTGACCAAAAATCGTTGGGCAATACAGATTTTCGCAAAACATTGCCCCGTTTCGACGATAAATATTGGGAAAACAACACGAAGCTGGCGGCGGCTTTTGCCGAATTGGCGACTGCAAAACAGTGTACTCCGGCGCAGCTAGCATTGGCCTGGGTTTTGGCTCAGGGCGAAGACATTGTTCCGATTCCCGGAACCAAGCAACGTAAATATTTGATTGACAATGCTGGTGCAGTAGATGTAAATCTGACAAGTTCCGATATTCAGGATATCGAAAACCTCCTTGCCAAATACCCGAATACAGGCCCCCGCTACCCTGAAGCCATGGCAAAAATGGCGAATAAGTAATAATTGTAGAGATTTATTGAGGGTTTCACTTTGAGTGAAGCCCTCAATTTTCAAATATGGATCAGTTTTTTATTTGAAAGAAAGCTTCAATAGAGTTAAAAAATTTAGGTTCATTCAATCTCATTGAGGCTGTAAACTGAACTCTGTCTAATACAAAAAAACCTTTATACTTGTATTGGATGGAAACAGCAATTATGAATGAAGAATACAAGGCCATGCAGGCCAAAGCCCTTGAGCAATTACGTTCGGGCCAGTCGTTAACAGGAAAAGACGGAGCTTTTGCTCCACTTTTAAAACAGTTTATAGAAACTGCCCTTGCCGCCGAGATGGCAGGTCATTTGGATGAAAATGAGCGAAGTAAAGGCAATAAGCTCAATGGGAAAGGGCGCAAAACGCTCAAGACCCTAGCCGGAGATATTACTATTGAAACGCCACAGGATCGTCACAGCAGTTTCAGTCCCGAGATCGTCAAGAAACGAGAAACAGTTTTGGCAGACAACCTTGCTCCTAAAATCATTGGTTTATATGGACTTGGGATGAGTTTCCGGGACATTTCTTCACATATAGAAGAAATGTACGATGTTGAAATATCGCATACCACGTTGAGCGAAATCACCGACCGGATCATCCCCCAGGTAAAAGAATGGCAATCACGCCCGTTGGAATCCCTATACACGATTGTATGGCTTGATGCCATGCACTATAAAGTCAAAGATGGTGGCCGGGTGGTAAGCCGTGCTGTTTACAATGTTTTGGCCGTTAACAAGGACGGTCGGAAAGAACTGATCGGGATGTATATCTCAGAAAGCGAAGGGGCAAACTTCTGGCTTGGCGTTTTAACCGATCTGAAATCCAGGGGGTTGAAAGATATTTTGATTGCCTGCATCGACAACCTGATCGGGTTTGCAGAGGCTATTGCCACAGTTTTCCCCAAAGTTGAGATACAATCGTGTGTAGTACACCAGATACGAAACTCCTTGAAATACGTGGCCTCCAAAGACCAGAAGGCATTTATGAAAGACCTTAAATGCGTTTATCAGGCTCCAAACAAGTTGCAGGCCGAAGATGAGCTGCTCAAGCTGGACGAAATTTGGGGCAAGAAATATCCGGTTGTCCTGAAATCCTGGCATACCAACTGGGAGAAGCTAACGGTCTATTTTAACTATGACGAGCATATCCGTCGCCTGATTTACACGACCAACGCTGTCGAAGGCTTCCACCGCCAGGTAAGGAAAGTAACCAAAACCAAGGGGGTCTTTCCCAACGATATGGCGCTGCTCAAGCTGATTTACCTGGCAACCGAAAATATCTCGAAAAAATGGACACAACCGCTTCAAAATTGGGCGATAACGGCACAGCAACTGTATATCCGATTTGGAGAGCGGATGATGATAGACCTTTGATACCCAATCTCAAACGCAAAGAAAGAACCCGGCCTAAAATCGGTCAAGGGTATATGAACGGCTCCGTGCCTCCGCCGCCCTTGTCCAATTTTATTCCAGGTTCAAAAAAGCATTTAAGAGTTGGAATCAAAAAAAACAGTAGTTTTGAATTGAATGAATAAATTACCAGACAGAGTTTAATTTACACTCCCATCTCATTATTATCATCTCTCTATCTTTTATATCAAGTTTTGTTATAAAGTCGATTAAATCTTTACAGTCTTTTCTTAAGGAATTAGCAACGACTTTTGCTTTTTGGTAATCAACCTTATCTAAAGTAATAGAGTTTTCAAAGTCAGCATAAAATCCCAATTGTTTATACTTCTCTGCACTTTCCCAAAAATCATTGTAATCGTTCATTTTTCTTACCACCTTGGGTAAATTCATTCTCTGCCAACGTTCTGTGATAGTCTTAAATGTTAATACATCACCCTCTATTATTGCTTTTTCTAGATTTTTAATTTTTTCTCTTGAAATTTTGTCGTTAATAAGATCATGAATTCTTTTGGAAAAGACTGTGATTGGTCGCAGAAAGATTCCCATTATGGTATATAATTGAGAAAAGGAATGACGAACTTTATGCTGAAAGAAAAATTTGTCTATTTCATTTATGCTAGCAAGATTCAATTTCTCTCCCTGAAAGAATAGGATCAAAGCTTTTATTAATTCCTCTGATCCTAAAATCAAATGAGAAATAGCCATTCCATATTCAGAGCGATTGGCAATTTCTTCAGCGACTAAAAAATGGCTATCAGATTTATTCTGAACTCTTTGAAAAAAATCAAAACATTCTGATTGAGATAATTTTGACAACTTAGTGCTCATTTTTTCTTTTCCTTCAATATCTCCTGAAACTTGAACATTTCGTCGCGCAGGCGTGCTGCTTCGTAGAAATCGAGTTCCTTGGCCGCGGCTTCCATTTCCTTTTTCAGCTTGGCAATGGCTTTCTCCAGAGCCGGAACACTCATGTACTGCACAACAGGATCGGCGGCCAGATTGGTCGTTTCAGCTTCGCTGTATGCTTTCCCTTTTGAGCCTGAGGAGCCGTAACCCACAATTTCGCGGGTGGCTTTCACAATAGCCGTTGGGGTAATGTTGTTTTCTTCGTTGTATTTCAACTGCTTTTCGCGGCGGTAGTTGGTCGAGTCAATGGTACGCTGCATCGAATCGGTAATTTTATCGGCATACATAATCACCATGCCGTTCAGGTTTCGGGCAGCACGTCCTGCTGTCTGTGTGAGCGAGCGTTCCGAGCGCAGGAAGCCTTCTTTGTCGGCATCCAGAATAGCGACCAGTGAAACTTCAGGCAAATCCAAGCCCTCGCGCAACAAGTTGATTCCCACCAATACATCAAATTCGCCTTTGCGCAAATCTTCCAAAATCTGAATGCGTTCCAGCGTATCCACATCCGAGTGAATATACCGGGTTTTTACACCCATATTGGAAAGGTAACTACTCAATTCCTCGGCCATTCGCTTGGTTAAAGTGGTTACCAGCACACGTTCGTTGCGCTCAATCCGTAAATGAACTTCGTGCAGCAAATTGTCAATCTGATTCAGGCTTGGACGAACATCAATAATCGGGTCGAGCAAACCAGTTGGCCGAATAACCTGCTCTACCACAACTCCTTCCGATTTTTCAAGCTCATAGTTGGCAGGTGTTGCACTTACAAAAACTATCTGATCGACAACCATTTCAAACTCATCGAATGTCAGCGGACGATTATCAACTGCCGCAGGAAGTCGCCAGCCATATTCAACCAGGTTTATTTTGCGCGAACGATCGCCGCCATACATCGCCCTGATTTGAGGCAAGGTTACGTGGCTTTCGTCGATGATGGTGATAAAATCATCGGGGAAATAGTCGAGCAAACAGAACGGGCGCGATCCGGCAACACGTCCGTCGAAATAACGGGAATAGTTCTCAATACCGGGGCAATAGCCCAGTTCGCGCATCATTTCCAAATCGTATTCCACACGCTCCAGAATGCGTTTGGCTTCAATCGGTTTGCCATTTTCGTTGAAAAAATCGACCTGTTTCACCAAGTCGTCCTGAATTTGCCGGATAGCCAGTTGCATGCGCTCTTTGGTGGTTACAAACATATTGGCCGGATAAATGGCCACCAAATCAAGCTGCTCAATGGTGCCTCCGCTCACCGGATCGAACGAGCTGATTTCTTCAATTTCGTCGCCCCAAAACACAATGCGGTAGGCAATATCAGCATAAGCCGGAAACACGTCAACCGATTCGCCTTTTACCCTGAAATTTCCCTGCTTAAACTCCACTTCGTTGCGCGAATACAAGGCATCGACCAGTTTCCGCAGAAACACATTCCGGCTGACTACCTCGCCCAACTTTACATGGGTGACATTGGCGTGAAAATCTTCAGGATTGCCAATACCATACAAACATGAAACCGACGAAACCACAATCACATCGCGCCTTCCGGAGAGTAGCGACGAGGTTGCGCTCAGCCTGAGCTTTTCGATATCTTCATTAATAGAAAGGTCTTTTTCGATGTACGTATTGGTTACAGGCAAATAGGCTTCGGGCTGGTAGTAATCGTAGTACGACACAAAATATTCAACAGCATTCTTCGGAAAAAACTGCTTCATCTCGCTGTACAACTGGGCTGCCAGCGTTTTGTTGTGGCTCAAAATCAACGTGGGGCGCTGAACTGCCTCAATTACGTTGGCCATTGTAAAGGTTTTTCCTGAACCGGTAACACCCAGCAAGGTTTGAAAAGGAGTGCCATTGCGCAATCCTTCGGCCAACTGTTTAATGGCTTCGGGCTGGTCTCCGGTAGGTTTGTATTCTGAAATGATCTTAAAATCCATGGCAAATTGTTTTCGGCTTGATTAGCCTGTAATCAACTACAGGGCTTGCAAATTAGCATTTTTAACAGCCAAATTCTAACAGGTAGTGGATTTGTTTTGTTTTACCACCATGACACTGTTTCTTTAAGATTCCTTAATTTGTTCGGAATGATAGAATACCAATTTGAGATTCCTCACTACGTTTCGGAATGACAGTTGCTTTTGTTAATGCGTGGGTTGCTCGGGTCTGTCATTCCGAATGGAACGCAGCAGAATGAGGAATCCCACTTTTCTCTCAGGAAACAGCTTTTTCCGAATGAAAAGCAGAATGAGCAGACTACGAAGGCAGACGGGAAATCTCCTTTATCACGCCATGATTATATAATTCAACCCTTTCAGGATTTGCTTTATCAATTAGCAAATCCTTCTTTGCTCTGGAATATCCTTTTAACTGTTTTTCGCGGGCGATTGCTAGATTAATGTCGTCAAACACCTCATAATAAACCAATTTATCGACATTATATTTTTCAGTAAAACCCTTTATAAGTTTCATTTTGTGCTCATGGCACCTTCTTACCAAATCATTAGTAACACCTATGTAAACAACTGAATTGGTTTTGTTTGTCAGAATATAGATGTAGTAGATATGAAGCTTCATTTTTTGCTGGATAAATTCTTTATGACAAAATGAGATTCTTCGCTACGCTCAGAATGACAACTATTTACGAGGATATTTAGGGGATTGGGGAGGTTTAGCGGCTTCGCCGCTAAACCTCCCCAATCCCCTAACAGCTTGTTGCTTGTCATTTCGAACGAAGTGAGAAATCTCTCCTTTACAAACGTTTTGCATGTAATTTAAACACAAACAAGTGAAAAATTTTTGCATTAACCGGCTTTAATTGATGCGTAACCTTATTTCAGCCCCTTTTTATACGCCTCCAGTGCTCTTTCTCTGGCAAAAGCATGGTCAACAATTGGTTTTGGATAGCTCGCTGTTCCGAATTCCGGCACCCATTTGCGGATGTAATCCAGTTTTGGATCGAATTTCTTGGTTTGGGCATCGGGACTAAAAATACGGAAATAAGGAGCCGCATCGCAACCCGAACCGCTTGCCCACTGCCAGCCGCCATTGTTTGCGGCCAAATCGAAGTCAAGCAGTTTCTGTGCAAAATAAGCTTCACCCCAGCGCCAGTCTATGAGCAAATGCTTGGTGAGGAAACTGGCGACCACCATGCGAACCCTATTGTGCATGTAACCGGTTTCGTTCAACTCGCACATACCTGCATCAACCAGCGGATAACCGGTTTGTCCGGCGCACCAACGCTCAAATTCGGCTTCATCGTTTCGCCATTCAATATTATCGTAAGCAGGCTTAAATGCTTTTTCGGCAGCATGCGGGAAATGCCACAAAATGTCCATGTAGAAGTTCCTCCAGATAAGCTCATTCAGGAAAACTTCGGAAGACTTTAAAGCTTGAAGGGTTAACTTTCGAATAGAAATTGTGCCAAAACGCAAATGAACGCTCAGTCTCGAAGTTCCTTTTGTGGCCGGGAAATCGCGGGTTTTTCCATAGTTTTCAATCAGGCTCGAATCCACCGACTTTTCAGGAAATACGGCGCTTTGAGGCTGGTAACCAATTTCTTCGAGTTCAGGGAAATAATCAGATGTGAGGTGTTTCAGGTTGGCCAGCAACTTTTCGCTTGGGTATTCAGGTAGGGTAATTTGCGCCAATTTTTCCTTCCATTTTTTGCTGTAAGGCGTGAAAACGGTATACGGCGATCCGTTGGCTTTTACAACCTCATCCTGATGAAAAATCACCTGATCTTTAAACAACTGAAATTCAATTCCTTTCGCAGAAAGCTGTTGTTTTATTTTTTCATCGCGCTGAATAGCAGAAGGTTCGTAGTCGGCATTGGTGTAAACAGCCTGAATGTCGTACTTGGCGGTTAAGCGACCAAAAACCACTTCGGGAGACGAGAAATAAACCTGCAAAGCACTATTGAACTTTCGGAATTCGTGATCAAGTTCTGTAAGACAACGATGAATAAATGTTAACCTCGCGTCGTCCGGATTTGGAAAATTCTTCAGAATTTCAGGATCGAAAATAAACAGGGGCACAACGGGCAAACCCGCATTCAGTGCCTGATAAAACCCGTGATTATCGTCGGTTCGCAAATCGCGCCGAAACCAAAATATATTGACTTTTTCCATTGGAAGCGGTGTATTGAATGATTTAGATACTAACTGGTCGCTGCAAAAACTGCTGCCTGAGCCATTTGTATTGCCTCGTGAACGGCTTTTGATATTGGATTTGGTGGCAGCGACTTCAGTAAACGACGAGCTTCTTTTCTTCGGGCTCTTTCCGGAAAAATTCGCGAAAGAATGTTTGTTTCAATAACCATCGAAGCCAGTATCAATGATTCGTCTGATGGCTCGGTACGTTTCAAAAATGTATCTTCCACTTCTGCCCGGATTTTTTCTACCAGTTCCCTGTCCATGATAAATACTTTTTCGTAGGGAATAAACAGAATGCGCCGTTCTTCGGTTCGAAGCACATTTTTTCGGATAAGCACACGAATAAAATGCTTCCTGATTTTCCTTCCGCGGAGGTTGAACCGCGAAATCCAGTTTCGGAGTTTTCGGTCTTTCGCCCGTTCTTTTATTTGGCGCAAAAAGAAATCATAGATTTCATCTTCCAACATAGTCGGATCGAGCAAATGTACCGTCCCATTTTCAATTGAAATAACTTTTCTGTTCGCTAATTCCATGAAAACCAATCCAGTAAGAGTCATGGAAAGAGTTGTGGAAGCACCAAGGAAGATACCTCCATTTTTAGGATTGACGGCCAGGCAAAACAATTTTTCGCTAAGTTTTAATGACCTATCCATTTTGTTAAAGTTGAAAATTTGAGTTCTTTTATATCGACATAAAACACAGCTAAATTTACGATTTAAATATGAAACGAGGTTTTGCAAGCGACAATAATTCGGGCATTCATCCTGAAATTTTGGACGCGATTGCTGCTGCCAATCAGGGTCATGCAGTAGGTTATGGCGGCGATGAGCTCACCGAAAAAGCACGCCAACGGTTTAAACAGGAGTTTGGCGACCAAACCGAAGTATTTTTTGTTTTCAACGGAACGGGAGCCAATGTACTCGGGCTTTCAACGCTGACTCATTCGTTTAATTCAATCATTTGCGCTGAAACTGCTCACATTCAGGTCGATGAATGTGGCGCTCCTGAAAAGTTGACGGGCTGCAAGTTATTGCCTGTAGAAACTCAGAAAGGAAAAATTACGCCCGAGGGAATTCGAAAATATTTGCATGGGTTTGATTTTGAACATCATTCGCAACCCAAAGTGATTTCCATTTCGCAGGTTACCGAATTGGGTACTGTTTATTCGCTTGAAGAAATAAAAGACATCACGAGTTTGGCGCACGAGTACGGGCTTTTCGTTCACATGGATGGCGCCCGGCTTGCCAATGCAGCTGTGGCGCTTGGCTTGCCTTTCCGCGCCTTTACTGTTGATGCCGGTGTTGATGTTCTTTCGTTCGGTGGCACCAAAAACGGCATGATGATGGGCGAAGCCGTTCTGTTTTTCAATCCTGAACTGACTAAAAACACCAAATACATACGCAAACAAAGTATGCAACTGTATTCGAAAATGCGGTTTGTGAGCGCACAATTTCTGGCCTATTTCGAAAACGAATTGTGGAAAAAGAACGCAAGTCATTCAAATGCGATGGCCAAACTATTGGAAACCGAGGTGAAGAAAATTCCGGCTATTCAGCTTACTCAGGAAGTGGAAGCCAACGGAGTTTTTGCCATTGTTCCTGCCGAAATTATACCGCAACTTCAGGGAAAATACTTCTTTTATATGTGGGACGAGCATCGCTCCGAAGTTCGCTGGATGACTTCGTTCGACACAGAGGAAGATGACGTTCACAACTTTATAGCATTAATTAAATCGCTGGTATAGATGCCTTTATTCAATTACTATCCGCGCAACCACGAGCCGCACGACAAGGATACCGAGCGGAAAATATTCAAGTACAGCTTGCTGTTTTCGGTGCTGATTGTTGGCGCTTTCTGGGTGGTGAAAGTAATTGAAAATTACCTCGGCAAAGATTTAACCGAATATGGTATTTTGCCACTGCAATTAGATGGACTGAAGGGGATTATTTTCTCGCCATTTATACATAGCAGCTACGATCATTTGATTTCGAACTCGGTTCCTTTCCTGGTTCTGTCGTTTGCACTGTTCTATTTTTACCGCAACCTGGCTTACCGCATTTTGTTCCTGATCTATTTACTTTCAGGACTTTGTGTGTGGCTGGGCGGGCGCGATGCCTACCATGTTGGCGCCAGCGGTATTATATACGGGCTGGCTTCGTTCCTTTTTTTTAGCGGAGTTTTCAGGAAAGATGCCAATTTACTAACCATCAGTATCATTGTAGTTTTCCTATATGGCAGTATGTTTTGGGGAATTTTCCCGATAAAGCCCGGTATTTCGTGGGAAAGTCATTTTTGGGGCTGGGTGAGCGGTCTGACCTTAGCCTGGTATTACCGCCACCAGGGACCGGTTCGCCCGGTTTCGAGTTGGGAAAACGAACCCGAAGAGGGCGACGAGGAAGAAGCCGGTGCTGAAGAACAAAACAACAACGACCTCAACACTTAGCTTGTCAATTATTTAACCTTCGAGCAGAGGTATAGACGAATCTGATGCGATTTTTAAGGTGTTAATTATTAACATTTTAGTGAAATAATCTATTTTTATTTGGTTCAGGTAAAAGACTCTCGGTCATTATATTTTCAGCAATCAGCAGGCGAATTGAAAAAAATTCTAACTTTGCCATCCCAAGTTTAATTCGGTTCTAAAACAATGATTAGCAGAAGAATAATTAGAAGCAAAGTACTTCAAATTTTGTACGCGTTCTTTACAACACCTGAATCCTCGATCAATGCTACTGAAAAAGAACTCTTTTTTAGTTTGCAGAAAACTTACGATCTCTACCATTACCTTATGGCGCTCATTATTGAGATTGAGAAATTTGCAGAGGAAAGAATCGAAATAGGAAAGAAAAAGTTGCGCCCAACCCATGCCGATCTTTTTCCCAATACCCGTTTTGTCGATAATCGCTTAATTCAGCAGTTAAAATCAAACATATCGCTAAACAAATACCTGCAATCGGCCAAACTGAGCTGGAGTACAGAAAACGATCTGGTACGTAAATTATTTTTCCAGGTTGCCGAACAGGATTTTTTCAGGACTTACATGGAGGCCAAACAAAACTCGCATGCCGACGACCGCGAAGTCATTGAAAATATCCTGAAATACGTGATTTTAAACAACGAAGATATTGAATACCTGCTTGAAGAACAAAGCATTTACTGGAATGATGACATCGACTTTGTGGTGAGCATGGTACTTAAAACCTTCAAGAAATTTAAGGAATTTAGCGACGAACGCCAGGCATTACTCCCGATGTATAAAGACGAGGAAGACCTCCAGTTTGCCAAAGATTTATACCGGAAAGTGGTATTAAATCACAAAGATAATGAAGCGCTTATCAAACTTCATACAGTAAACTGGGACATCGAACGCATTGCCTTTATCGACAATCTTATTCTTGAACTGGCGCTTACCGAGTTTCTGTATTTCCCGTCGATTCCGACCAAAGTCACCATGAACGAATACATCGAGCTTTCGAAATATTACAGTACCGAAAAAAGTCGTAATTTTATCAATGGAATTCTCGATAAAGCCTTGAAAGACTTAAAGAAGACCGATAAGATTCGCAAAGCCGGACGCGGATTAATTGGAGAAGAGGAGGAATAATGAGTTTCGGGGAGCAAGTTTCGAGTTTCAGGTTAACTTTGTTGGGATTGTTCTTTTTCCTGACATTTCTTACTGCTTGTAACCCTGGAACAACAAAACCGAAAACCGCTGAAAAATCAGACAAATCGGGAGTTGCCAAATTTGTCTTTTCCGAAGAAATCCATAATTTTGGTTCGCTCAATGCTGGCGAAATTGTTACATACACCTTTATTTTCAAAAACGAAGGAACAAAAATATTAACGATTTCAGGAATTGATTCGGGTTGCGGGTGTACTGAAGTTAAAATTGCAGACAAAAGCATAGCTCCCGGCGCAGAAGGGCAAATTGAAGTTATTTACAATTCGGCAGGCGAAGTTGGCCGGCAGCTAAAAACAATTACCATACTGTCGAATGCCGAAAAACCAGAGAAACAGTTATTCATAAAAGCAAACGTAACAAACGACATCATAGAAATAAACAGTTAAAACTTATAAATCATGATCAATTATTTATTAATGGCTCAACCCGCCGCTGGAGGCGCCCAGCCAAATCCTTTTCTTTCGTTTTTACCTTTTATCCTGATCATTGTGGTATTCTATTTCTTCATGATCCGACCGCAAATGAAACGACAGAAAGAAGTTGCAGCTTTCCGCAACAGCTTGCAGAAAGGCGACAAAGTAGTTACTACCGGTGGAATTTACGGTAAAATTGTAGAACTGAAAGACAACTACATTTTGTTGCAGATTGACGACAACGTGAAAATCCGCGTTGATAAAAATGCAATTGTAAAAGACAGCTCTGACGTTCAGGCTGACAAATAAGACAGGAACAAAAAACAGTAGCTTCCAAACGGCTATTGTTATTCAATTTATTATAAGAATCGGGTCGGCAATTGTCGGCCCATTTTTTTATATTTGAGGCCGTGAAGACAACCGGTATATATCGATTTATAAAGTTCCTGAAAAAAATATACTTCAAGAACGATAAACGGGTAGCTGCCTACCTTGTATGTGTTATAATTGCCACCGGTTTTTGGTTTCTGAATGCACTTAGTAAAACTTATACCATTGAACTGGCCGTACCGGTACAATATTATAACTTCCCCAACAACAAAACATTTGCCGGGCATTTACCCGAGCGGTTTGAACTTACAGTACGAGCTCATGGGTTTACGCTGCTGCGGCAAAAAGTCGGTTTTTTGTTTGGTCCGCTTAAATTCAACGTAAACGAAATGACCAATGACCGAATGACCGAAAACAAACGTACCAGGTTTGCCTTTCCAACCCGACAGTTTTTAACCGAATTATCGTATCAAATGTCGAGCGATATGGAAATCCTGAACATGAACCCGGATACGCTTTTCTTCGGATTTGGGCAAATGACACAAAAAACAGTTCGGGTGAAACCTGTCGTTCAGGTAAATCTGAAAAAACAGTATCAAGTTTCAGGAGATATAAAAAGCACTCCGACAGAGGTTTTGGTAAGCGGACCCGAAAAAATACTAGACACACTCCAGTTTGTTTATACCCGGAAACAGAGTTTTGATAATGTGGACAAACCAATCCAGGCCAAAGCCGACATTGAACCGATAAAGGAAATGTATTACAACCGACAATCAGTTGAACTGACGATTCCGGTAGAGGAATATACCGAAGGACAACAATCGGTTGCCGTTAGTTTGCAGGATGCACCTTCAAATATCAATGTAAAGCTTTTCCCGGCGAAAGTGAAAATATCGTTCCTGGTGGGTTTGAGCCAGTTTTCGGAGATTCGTCCTGATAATTTTAAGCTCGTCGTGTCGTACCACGATATTGAGAAAGGAAACCAGCAGCTTCGCATCAAAAAGTTGTCGATACCACCTTTTTTGTACGACATTAAGATTAGCCCGGAAGAAATTGAATACTTAATTGAGAGGTAACAGCCATGTTGAAAGTAGGTATAACCGGAGGAATTGGAAGCGGAAAAAGCACTGTTTGCAGAGTTTTTTCGAACCTCGGGATACCTGTTTTTGAGGCCGACAAAGCGGCCAAAGAATTGATGAATAACAGTGAGGAAATCTTCGATCAGCTCACTCGCTTGTTTGGAGCCGAAGTTTACCTACCCGATCATAGCATCAACCGAAAATACCTGGCTGCAATTGTTTTTAACGACAAATCTTTGCTCGAAAAATTGAACGGAATTGTGCACCCGGTTGTTAGAAGTACTTTTTTCGATTGGTGCGACAAACAACATGCCCCATACATTATTCACGAAGCTGCAATTCTGTTCGAAAGCGGGTTTTACAAATTCATGGATAAAACCATAGCCGTTGTTACCAGCGAAAGCGAACGAATTGAACGGGTGATGAAACGCGATGGTGTAACAATTGAAATGGTCCAGGAGAGAATTAGAAATCAATGGAATGATAAGCAACGCATGGAACTGGCCGATTTTGTGATTGGCAATAACGACGATGATCTCATCGTTCCGCAAATAATAGAAATTGACAAACAATTAAGAAAAAATGGCTAAAGTAGGAAAATGGATTGCCGGCGGCCTGGGTTGGGCTGTCATGGGACCGATTGGCGGAATAATTGGATTTGTGGTGGGATCGTTGTTCGATCATACCCAGGTTGTATATGGAAATCAGGAAAACCAAACAAACTTACAAACTACTCAAGGTGGTTATATCATGAGCCTTTTGGTACTTGTGGCCGCAGTTATGAAAGCTGACGGCAAAATACTGAAATCGGAGCTTGAATATACCAAGCAATTTTTCGTAAATGCGTTTGGGGTTTCGGCAGCGCAGGAAGCCATTCGAATTTTGCGCGATTTGCTGAACCAAAATATACCTGTGACTGACGTGTGCAGGCAGATTCGCCAGAATATGGATCACCCGTCGCGCCTGCAATTGTTGCATTTTTTATTCGGAATTGCTGCTGCCGATGGCCTTGTTCATCCCGACGAGCATAAGCTCATCAAACACATTGCCGAACAGATGGGAATCAGCCAAAAGGATTACGAATCGATTGAATCGATGTTTGTCGCCAATACCGACGCGGCCTACAAAATTCTGGAAGTTGACGCAACGGCCACCGACGATGAACTGAAAAAAGCGTACCGCCGAATGGCAGTTAAATATCACCCTGATAAAGTGACCTATTTGGGCGAAGATGTGCAGAAAGCCGCACACGAAAAGTTTCAGAAGGTGAACGAAGCCTGGGAAACAATAAAAAAACAGCGCGGAATTATTTAAAATTGTCGCATTTCTGGAAATGAAAAAGCCTGTAGAGAAAATCTTCAGGCTTTTTTGTTTAATCTTTTTAACAATAGCCGATCAACAAAAAACAGGAACAAGTATAAGTTATTCAGATTAATAGCGTTTATTTGTTCGTAATATCACCCAGGGTTGGTGTACTTAAGTGGTTTTGTTATTCGCTTTAATTTTTATGACACGCATCTTAATAGTCTTGTTTTTTGCTTTTTCGGGAATCACTGCGGTTTTCTCTCAAAATGCGGCGAACCGGTATGCTGATGTTGAAGTTTATTATTTCCACGGAATGCGACGTTGCGCTACCTGCAATGCCGTTGAAAAAGTGGCGCAGGAAGCTTTGAAACAGTACTTCGGCGATCAGATTGTTCTGAAATCGATTAACCGCGACGAAACAAAAAACAGCGCCCTGGTTAAGAAATACAAGGTTGCCGGTCAGACTCTCATTATTGTAAAAGGCGATAAAAAATTCGATCTCACCGTCATCGCTTTTATGAATGCAGAACGGAGCCCATTCAGGCTTAAAGGCAAAATAAAGGAAACGATTGATAAACTCTGATAAATTACAATTGATTATTTAATTTCGATATTCAAGATTCTAATATTCCAAATTCCGTGGACTTTCTCCAAGCATTACTCGAAAACACACAGGCACCGCTATATTCAGCCTTTATTTTAGGACTGATGATGGCCATTAGTCCGTGCCCGCTGGCCATGAACATTACTGCAATCGGCTACATCAGCCGTGATTTGGAGAATAAACGCCTGGTTTTTTATAACGGGCTGGTTTACACGGCAGGACATGCAATTAGTTACACCACCATTGGATTATTGTTTTATTGGGGTGCCGGTCAATTTCGCCTTTCGGGCTTTTTCCAGGACTGGGGCGAACGGCTAATGGGCCCCATGTTGCTTTTGATTGGTCTAGTTATGCTCGACGTTTTGAGATTAAACATTCCCGGTTCAGGATGGATAAAACGACTGATGGAAAAGCGTGATAACAGCGGCTATCTTGGCGCCTTACTTTTGGGAATAGCATTTTCACTGGCCTTTTGCCCATACAGCGGAGTCCTCTATTTCGGTATGCTTATCCCGATGACAATAAGTAGTTTATCGGGACTTTACCTTCCCATCATTTTTGCTGTTGCCACCTGTTTGCCCGTCATTTTCTTCTCGTGGCTGATTGCCTTTTCGCTGGGTTCGCTGGGCAAATTTTATAACAAACTGAAGACGTTCGAAATTTGGTTCCGGCGAATTATCGCGGTTGTATTTATTGGCGTCGGTATGTATTACGTGATGATCTTTTTCTTTTAGTTTGAATTTTTAACATTTTGTAACATTGATATCCTGCTGTATTTCTTACATTTAGGAAGAAGTAAAAACAACGGATCATGAAAACAAAATCACTGGGATTTATTGGCGGAGGCAGAATTACGAGGATTTTTCTGCAAGCCTTTGTAAATAAGAAAGCTATATTCGACTCCATATCAGTTTTCGATATTCATCCTGAAACTCTTAACAGCCTGGAACAAAAATTTCCGTTTATCCGGGAAGCAAAATCGGCAGAAGAATGCGCTCAGAAAGACATTGTTTTTTTGGCACTTCATCCAACTGTAATCCAAGATGTTCTGCAACAAATTGGCAATGTTCTGAGTGAACAAACCATTCTTATTTCGCTGGCGCCTAAAATTACAATCGAAGAAATGACAGCTCTTGTAAATTGCCGGCAAATTGTGCGCGTTTTGCCCAATGCAACATCCATCATCAATCACGCTTACAATCCGGTTACCTTTGAGCCCGGCATGTCCGAAATTCAGAAATGGTATTTGCTCGAAATGCTAAATTTACTGGGACACGCATTTGAAACTGCCGAAGAAAAGCTGGACGGTTACGCTCTAATTTCGTCGATGTTACCCACTTACTTTTGGTTTCAGTGGCACGAACTGGAAAATATCGGCACCCGGTTCGGATTGAGCCTGGCCGAATGCCGTGAAGCCATTTTCGAAACCATGAATGCCTCGCTAAACACCATGTACCGCTCGGGAATGTGCCCCAATGATGTTATGGATTTGATCTCGGTAAAACCGATTGGAGAACATGAAGAAGAAATAAAAGAGATTTACAGAGAAAAACTTAATGGGTTATTCCAGAAAATTAAGTCGTAACAAAAGGTATCCGAATTTCACCTTTTATTAGAGGTGAAATTCGGACTAGATTACTTCACTCCATACGCTATCAACGCACTCCCATGCCGCACATATAAAACGCCATTGGCAATTACCGGGTGCGAGAAATGTTCCTTTTCTCCTTTGGTAATTTTGAATTTCGAGACCACTTCAAGCTTTGTTCCGATTCCTTTGATCAGGTTGATGTAACCGTTATCGGTGTAAAAAAACAGCAGGTTATCAGCAAAAATGATGTTTCCTTTCATACCACCAAGTGCTTCAGTAATATTGCCTGTTTCGGTATCCAAAACCTTTAACTTATTGTCTTTCGACGAAGTGTAAATGCGGTTTCCGAGCTTCACAAATCCACCCAAGGCATTTAATACCTTCCCGTTTCGCCACACTTCTTCAATGCTTTTCCCATCATCCGAAAGTTGCAATTTGTACGCTCCATTCCCCTTGTCGTCGCCCGATATGCCATAAATCGCCCCGTCGGCATAAATGGGGGTATTGCAATGCTCGCCTTCCAGCTTTACCGAATCTTCCTTGTGCGACCACAATAACTCGCCGGTTTCGGCATTTATTCCAAGTAAATATTCTTTTGATGTGGTTACCAGTATATTTAAAGGGGTATATTTCACCGTCTTACTCAAAAGTTCGCCAGTTTCGATATTCTTAATTTGTTTGGTTCCTGTTCGCCCGGGAAGTTTAATCATCATTGGCGAGCAAAACGAAACGCCATCTCCCTTGGCCTGCGATTTCCAGATCACTTTTCCGGTGAGGCGGTCCAGGGCTACAACATTGGTTTCCTTTCCGCCCGGATAACAATACACTTTATTCTCGTCAACCAGCAACGATTCGGAGTAACCAAACATGTTGATTATGCCGCCCAGGTCGGAAACCATATTCACCGTCCATTTTTCTTCTCCAGATAAGGCATCCAGACAAGCAATCCGCCCCATTCCCGAGCAGATATAAACAAGTCCGCTATAAATAGTTGGAGCAGAACGTGCTCCCGGAAAATTGGCCGAATAGCCTTCGCCAAAGAATTCGGGGCCATTGGCATATTTCCATTTCAATTTCCCATCCAAACCGAATGCGAATAAATGGGCAACCCGATTGATTTCACCATTGATGTAAAGCATATTGCCTGAAACAACCGGAGAACTAAAGCCCGATCCAATCTGATCGGTTGACCAAATTAAAGCCGGACCATTGGGAGCCCACATTTTCAGTAAATCTTTATCCTGGTATATTCCGTCGCGGTTTATTCCGCGCCACTGAGCCAAATCCTGACTTTGCGCGTTAAAAACAACCGTAAAAAGCAAAAGAAACAAAAGTGAAAGTTGATTGGTCTTCATAAGTTAAATAGTTATACGTCACTCAAATATAAGTATTATACTTGAATTATAATCACTGTTAACTAACATTAAGAAAACTTCGACAAAGTCGAAATAATATTGATATATCTTTACCGCGATTATTTTTTGGCGTTTCGACTGACATTTTGTTTTTAATTGATATGTTTGAGAAAAATTTCGAAAAAAGAAATTTATTTCTAACCCCAAACCAGCCAAAAACCAGTTCTTCAAGAATAAAAAGTATTTAAGTATAATTTTTTAAAATCACCCAAAATGAAAAAATTTATCGTCTTATTTTCGATGATGTTCTTTGCTGTGTTAACAATGAAAGCACAGGACAAACCCGCGACTCCACAGGATTCCATTATTTTTGAGAGTACCACGCACGATTATGGCACTGTAGTTCAGGCCAGCGATGGTTCGTGCCAGTTTGTTTTTAAAAACAAAGGCAAAGCTCCGATTATTTTAAATGATGTTCGTGCTTCCTGTGGTTGCACTGTTCCTGAATGGACCAGAACTCCGGTTGCACCAGGCGAAAAAGGATCGATTAAAGTTACCTACAACACCAATAATGTGGGAGCATTCACCAAATCAATCACCGTAAACTCCAATGCCATTAACAACCCGGTGGTATTAATTATCAAAGGAACTGTTACAGCCAAGCAATAAGCTGAGAATAACTTAATAAAAAGCGGATTAGTATAAAAACATATCCGCTTTTTAATGCAGTTTAATACCCCAGCGCATCCATCAATTTCTCATTCAATTTGCGATTTTTACCTTTAAACGGGTGGCAATGAATATGAATAGCCGGGTTAAAATTCAGCTCGATGATGGCATAATTGTCGGCGGTAGCTTCCTGTATCTCCCAACTCATCCGATGACTTGAAGTCATCGGATGAGTTATTTTTATATCCTGAATAATCATATCCAGACCGGTAATTTTTACATTGAGCGCCCGGGCCGCCCGAACGGCAATTTGCTTGTACGAATCGGGAACGTCGTCAGTGAAATCGATGCTGTCGCCACCGGTACTAATGTTCGAGTTTTCGCGCAGGTAAACCACCTCTCCTTTCGCCGGAACAGTATCAAAATCTCTCCCTTGTTGCTTCAGGAATATCGCTTCGGCTTCTTCCAACCTGATTTTTTCGAGCGGAGTTCGGTAGCCTTTGCCCCTCAACGGGTCCTGGTTTTTGAGTTCGACAAGCTCGCGTATTGTTCTTGTACCATCGCCCGTGACATTGGCCGGAACGCGGTGCAAAATGCCCGCCACCTCATCCCCAATCACAAAAATTCGGAATTCTTTTCCCGCAATAAATTCCTCGATCAGGATGGTTGTATCGTGTTCAAAAGCAATGTCCACAGCCCTTTGGTAAGTGTTCTCGCCGGTATTTTCTTTCAGTATAGTGATTCCCAACCCAAAATTGGTTTGGTTCGGTTTTACCACAATAGCTTTGCCCCGATGAAACAAGAAATCGGCTTTAGCCGCGTCGGCGCTGGTATATTCCAACCCTCGCGGCACCCGAATGCCGTGTTCTTCCAGGATTTTCTTGGTCACCAGCTTGTTTTCCATCGCCAGAATGCTGGCATAATTGTCGAGCGAAGTTTTGGTGGCCTGCTTCACATACTGCATGTTGTCGCCCTTTTTCAGGCGGATAAAATTCTCTTTCCGGTCGAGTATTTCGAACGAAACACCCCGTTTTACAGCTTCGCGTAACAAAAGCTGGGTCGATAATTCCATATCTTCCAGCCCATGAAACTGGTAGCTTTTATTTCTGCTGTCATTCAGGTATTCACCGGCTTTTTGAATGTGGTACAGCACATAGCCGTCCTTCACCACCCCGCTCAAAACCTCATATACCTTGCGGTTTTCAGGCTTTCGGGACAATACTATAGCCTGATTCAAAGCCTGGTTGTATTGCGAATGAACAATGCCCCGCTGCTCGAATAACCGAATAATTTCCTGAATCAGCGATTGTGCTTTGTGCCAGACATTCTGCTGTTCTTCATCAATCAGGAAAGGCATGCTGTTTAATCCGTAAAGCGCCACTCCGGTATGGTAACGGTTGGCTTGCTGCTGTGCTTTCGGGCCAAAATCATCGGGCTCATCGGTGAGCAAACCATACAAAGCCAAGGCATGTAAAACGTGAAGCGCTTCGGTCGAAATCCCGGCTTTGGCTGTTGGATCAATGTCGATGCAACGGAATTCGAGGTACGAAATATGATCGGGACTTTTGATGAATTTGGGGCGGATGGCCGAATATAATTCTTTGGGATCCGCAATTTTGCCGTCTTTAACCATTTCGTCGATGCTCGATTGATAAGCCTGAACAGAGCTGTAATCGGGATATAAATCGTCGAAATTGCGATACCCGTAACAACTGTTGCGGATTGACAAACCAATCACATTCTTGTCAACCGGATAAGGAGCCATTTTGCAGCGCAATTCGAACGAAGGATCGACCACCGGACTACAGCCATACAACAAAACATACAACCAGCGCAGGCGTAACAATTGTCGGGCTGTTTTCAGGTAAAGCTCGTCTTTAAAGTCGGCGAACGAAATGGCAGGATTTGCTTTCCGATAAAGCATTTCGAGTAGTTTATCGCTGAACGAAAAATTAAAGTGAATCCCGGAGAATAACTGGTTTTTCGGACCATATTTTTGCGCCAGGAACTCGCGGTATTCGCGGGCTTCAGCTCCATCTTCGTCGTAACTGGCAATCGGGATCTGCTGATCGGCCGGCAAGATGGGCGGAATACTCTGCGGCCAGAGCAATTCGTCGCCCAATTCAAGGCTGACGATATCGTGAATGGTTTCCAGGAATCCAACCGCTTGTGAGATTTCAGGCAACGGCGGCGTAATCATTTCTACCTGACTTTCAGAAAAATCGGTGGTCACAAACGGATGTTTCAGCTTGTTGCCAAAAACTGCCGGATGGGGCGTCAATGCCAGCTTTCCAGCCTTGTCAACGCGTAAGTTTTCCTTCTCAAGGCCAAACAAACCTTCGAGCCAAATGTTGCCTTTAATTGAGTTGAATGCCAATTGTTTCATGTTAATATTCTTTATTGAACCACATAGACACATAGGTCTCATAGTTATTTTTTCTATTGAATTGGACATTGATTCGTTACACTATTCATAAACCCAGCGGGTTTGTATGCTTATAGAAATTTATCAGTCGAACCCCTCCTCACATCCCTCTTTCTATACACATTCGATGCCTCTGGCATCTGACAATATTCAACAAATGTCTAATTAAATTTTTCAATTGTGTTCTATGTGTCTATGTGGTTCTCACCTTTTTGTTTCCTGATAAATGCTTTAAAAAGAACGACAAACAGCGCTGAAAGAATTATTCCTTTCAGCATACTGCTGATGCTGATGCTCCACCACACCGATGACAGTTCGTTCTGCCAAAACTGAATAAACAATAGTGCCATCGGGATGCGCAACACCGTAAAAACGATGCCGATTATGGCCGGAATATTGGTTTTTCCCCAGCCAAAAAATGCACCGGTTGACACCAGTTCCAATACCATAAATAACTGCGAGTATCCCAGAATAACGAGGTATTCGCGTCCCATCGTCAAACTTTCCTGATCGTTCAAGAATATGGAAAACAGTGGCCCGGCAAAAACAATAATCAGTACCGAAGTTGCTGTGCCCAACACAAAAGCAATAAGCATTCCCGAGCGAAAAGCCTGCCCTTGTTTCCGGTAGTCGCCCGCACCGTATGCGATTCCTGAAATGGTTGAAAGCGCCGATAAAAATCCGCCGGCAGTCATGTACGAAATGGCTTCGATTTGAATGCCAATTTTTTGTACGGCAATTGCTGTTGGGCCCCAGCCGCTGATGATACGCGCCATACCAATGGCAATAATGGTAAACGAAACCCGCTGCACGGTAGGGCTTACGCCCAAACCAATAATCTCGCGCAACAACGAACGATGGAAGTTGCCTCCCACCGGATTCAGGTTCTCCGACATTCGTAACCGGCGATAAAACAGGAAAGTTCCCAAAGCCTGCGAAATGATGGTTCCGATAGCAGCGCCTTTAATTCCCAATCCGGTCTGAAAAATCAACAGGTAATCGAGCAGGATATTGGTTGCCAAAGCCGTGGCATTTATCCGGAAAGGCGATTTGCTGTCGCCTGCGCCAATAAAAACGCTGGTAAAAAACAGGTTCTGAAAGGTAAAAGGCATTGCCAGTCCAACCACAATCAGGAACCCAGAGGCCGCTTTCTCAATTGCAGGGTTGTTCAGTTTAATCAGCCCAATTAATTCCGATTTGCCAACGAAAAGCACGGTATAATAAATCACCGAAAGCAATATGAGGGTCAAAATACCGCTACGCACATAATCTTTCGACAAACCGGAATTTCCGGCGCCAATAGCGTGCGATACTTTTATGCCTGTACCAACCGTCAGCAAGGCTGATAGTCCCCAGGCCAGGTGCATAAAAAAACTGGCCGAACCCACGGCCGCAACGGCATCGCTTCCCAAACGCCCCACGAAAATCATGTTGACAAAATTGTAGGCCATCGTCATAAACGACGACCCGATAACCGGGAAAGCCAGTAAAATGATCCGTTTCAGCATATCAACCGACGCTGAAGATGGTTCTGGAATAACAGTTGCGTTTTTAAGAAAAACCATGAATAAAAAATCGATTACAAATTATAGACGGAACAAGTAACAAACTGACGCAACGATTTCCAACAAATATTAATCTTTGTTGAACAGAAATATGCAAAGTGACTCTATTTGATTAAATTAGCTAAAACAAAAAAACATGAAACGGTTTTTCCTTTTCGCTTGTCTTTGTCTGGTTTTATCGACGTTTTCGTGTGATAAAAAAGATGAAATTACAGATCCTGATCAGTTCCCGGCCTGGCTTCAGACAAAAATTACCGAACTAACTTCCAAATTCAATCTTTGAGAATGCACAAATGTTGAAATCATTGAATACAATGGTGAACTCTATTACAACATTAGTTGCGGCTTATGGAATTGCATTTATTGCCAAATCTATGATACAAATGGGAATAGACCAAGCCGGACAAATGGCGGTATGCAGGATTTTCTTACCAATAAAAAGTTGATCAAAACCCTTCCGGCTTGCCCATAGCCATCAAAATTAAAGTTTTAACATTTTTTGCTTTTCATAAACCTTTTTTCTGAAATCTATGTTTATGAAAGAAAAATCGAAAAATGAAGGGGCTAACCGCATTAGGTGTCATACTTTGTTTCATGCTCTCCCTTTCAAAAAACAGCCGGGGAGAAACAAAAGCGCAAATTCAGGAAATCCTGAATGTCAAATCCGACACCAATAAAGTGAAACAGTTGAGCGATTTGTGCTGGAATTACCGGTTTAAATCGGCTGATTCGGCATTGATTTTTGGCCAGCAAGCCCTGCAATTGGCGCACCAACTAAATTTTTCGAAAGGTATTGCCCAGGCTTACAACGACCTGGCCATTATTTACATCGACAAGGCTAATTTCCGCAGCGCCACGAACTACCTGAACGAAGCCATGAAAATAAGGCTGCAATTGAAAGACTCGCTCGGAATTGCCGCCCTTTATAATAAAATGGGCATCATTGCCCAAAAACAAGGCCGGTTGAAAGATGCCCTTCAAAACCAAATTGATGCGCTGAAAATTTATCAGGATCTGAAACTCGACAAATACATTGGCTATAGTCTGAATAACATCGCCATCATTCATCAAAACCTGGGAAACCACGAAAAAGCGCTCGAATACCATCAAAAAGCGCTGGATTACCGTATCCGGTTGAACGACCGGGAAGGAGAAACTACCAGCTACGGAAACATGGCCAACATGTATGCGCGTATGCACGACACCATTCAGGCGATTAACTATTACGAAAAAGCAGTTGCTTTATCGCGCGAACTGAAAAAAGACGAACTGATTAGCGCCAACCTGAGTAACATGGGCAACATTTACATGGCTCGCAAAGATTTCAGGAAAGCGCTCAACTTATTTACTGAATCGCTTCACCTAAAAGAAAACCTGGGCGACTCGAAAGGCATCTCCTCTACCCTTTCGCGCATCGGAACAGTATATACCGAAACCCGCCGCTATAAAGAAGCAGCAACTGCGCTTAACCGCTCGTTAAAACTGGCGCAATCGCTCGACGTGGTGGAAGAAGAACTGAGTGCATTGCTCGAACTGGCTAAACTGAAAGCACTGACACATCAAACCGACAGCTCGTTTACCCTGATGCGGCAATACATCGCACTGAAAGATTCGGTGTACGACAACCGCCTGAAACAGCAAATACTGGATGTTCAGACACAATACGAAACCGACAAACTGGAGCAGGATTTGAAACTCGTAAAAAAGGACAAAGAGGTTACCGAAATCAAGCTCCGTCAGCGCAAAACCGAAATCTGGCTGTTGATTTTTGTATTCATTTCGATTTCGGGAGCCGGAATATTCCTGTTTTACCGGCACCAGCAACGACAAAAAGCCGCCGCCAATGCCGATCGCATTCATGAGCAGGAAGCACGCATCAATGCTGTATTTCAGGCACAGGAAGAAGAACGCCGCCGCATTGCCAAAGAATTGCATGACGGAATTGGGCAAACCATTGGTGCCATCAAGCTAAATTACAATGGGCTGGCTCAAAAAATTGACCAACCCGAGCTGCTTCCTGAATTTCAGAAAGTAGAAAAAATGCTGAATAATGCCGGAGCCGAAGTACGCAGTATTTCGCATCAAATGATACCCAAAGAGCTGGAACAATTTGGCCTGGTTGCTGCTGTGGAAGGAATGTTAAACCTTCATTTTGAAAGTTCACCACTGAACGTTCAGTTCGAGCATTCGGGTTTTACCGAACGAATCGGGCAACACATCGAGCTGGTGCTTTTCCGGGTTTTGCAGGAATTAATCAGCAACATCATTAAACACTCCCAAGCCAAACAGGTGTCGGTTCAGTTGCTTAAACTTCAGTCGCATGTGGTTTTAAATGTAACCGACGACGGCGTGGGATTTGATGTGGAAAGCAAGGAAAAAAGCGGCATAGGACTGCTCAACATGGCCAGCCGCATCGACGCCGTAAAAGGACATTTGCGCTTTGAATCAACGCCCGGAAGCGGAACAACAGTAACCATCAGAACACCCATAGCATGAGCACGATCAATGTACTTTTAACCGACGACCACCAAATTATTACCGACGGGTTAAAATCGCTCCTGAAAAATCAGGACGAAATCAATGTAGTTGCCGAAGCCAGTAATGGACGAGAAGCGTTACGTGTTCTCAGCCTCATTCCGGTTGATGTTCTGCTCATGGACATTGATATGCCAGTGATGAATGGGATTGATGCACTGAAAGAAATCAGGCGGCAAAATAGTAAGGTAAAAGTGATCATCTTATCGATGCACAACGAAGCGGGAATGATTAAAAGCCTGATTGATTTGGGAGCCAACGGTTATTTGCTGAAAAGTTGCTCGCAGGACGAATTGGTTGAAGCCATCAAAAAAGTAGCCGCCGGGCATTCGTATTTTTCGTCGGATGTTACGTTGGCTTTGCTTAAACCTGCCGCCAACCAAGGGCCACAAAACGAAATCCTTACCGAGCGTGAAACCGAAATACTTCGCTTAATTGCATCGGGCTTTTCGAACAAGGAAATTGGCGACCAGTTGTTTATCAGTCACCGCACCGTGGACACCCACCGCACCAACCTCATGAAAAAGCTCGATGTGAACAACATTGCCGGGCTGATTAGCTATGCGATAAAGAACGGGATCGTGTAGAAAATTGCAAGCAACGTTAATGCACATCCCATTCTCCGGGAATTTCATAAAATGGGAAAATACTTCGTTTACCCGGGGCTTTTAACAGGAACGAAACGGTTAGCTCTACCGAGCCGTGAGATTTCAGCCCAACTCCGTTGATGTTGACATCATACGAAATGGCTGTTTTCAGTTGTTTGCCTACATAGCCTGCCATAAAAATCATGTCGGTATTTTTTTCAGAAGTGAGCCTGTTCCAAACGCCCGCCGTTATTCCTCTATGGTTGGCGTAAAATCCGTAAGTCAACCATTGATAATCTCCCTGCGACTGGACGACAAGGTTGGGCGTGAATTTGATCAATTTCCGCAAATGGCCTGGACGGAACCACGGGAAACTGTACTCGAAATGAACCGTATATTTTCTTCTTAGAGAATAAGAAGTTCCGGGATAAACAGACTGATCTGGTTCGGCTAAATGATCTGTAGCAACTCCAAAGAAATATTTGCTATTAAAAATCAATATTCCGGTGCCAAAATCGGGTATGATCCGATGGCTACTTTCCGGCAGAGTCTCTGAAGTTATCCCGGAGTAATTCGAATACAACTGATCTGCAAAAATTAATCGATTGTAGTTTAATGAATTCAGTTTGCCTCCGGCTGTAATACTGCCATACATGGTCCAGTCGGTATTCAGTTTTATTTCTTTGGAGAATATTGCTTTAAAGCTGGTTTCGGAGTACATGCCATTACCCTGAACGTCGTTAAATACCAGTAAGCCAATTCCACTCTTTATTGAATGAAGATAAGTGTCGAAGGCAGCAAAATAATTGATATAGGCATTCCCCATAGCTGGCCACTGGTTGCGGTACTGCAAACTAAATCGCGGGACTTTCATCGTTCCGGTATAAGATGGATTAAGGTAAGTTGGGTTCATGTAAAATTGAGAGAAATAGACATCTTGGGCCACACTTTCCCAATTTAAGCACACAATAACACTTAACACAAATATAGTCTTTAAAATGATGCTTCTCGGTTTAAAAATGATCATATGGAGTTCCATCGCAAATTCTGTTTATCTTACCAGCATTACATTTCCTTTTTGTAAATGATGATACCCCTGAATATCATCATATTCTATAATCCAAACATAGACTCCCTGGTCGGCTGGCTGGTTATTGGTCAGAACACCATTCCATCCGGTTTCATAATCCGAAGTATTGAAAATTACTGCACCCATTCGGTTAAAAACCCGAAATTTATAGTTCCGCTTGTCTAGTGCAACAATTGTTGGTTGAAATGCACGATTTACCTGTATTTCGCTAGCAGGCCGAAAAGCATTAGGAATTGAAAAGGCCAGAGGAACAATTTTAATTTTCATACCCAGAGTATCTGCGCATCCTAAAGAGTTTGTAGCTTTCAGGATTACCTGGTATAAGCCAACATCGGCGTAATGGTGAGTTGGACTCGTTTCCTGACTGCCCGATCCGTCTCCAAAATCCCATTCAAAGGTAAGTGCGCCTTCAGTTTGATTATTGAAAGTAATGTCAGGATGGTCAAGTGTTGCCACAGAATAATCAGGCAAAAAGTTTAAGATTGGCATCAAAACACCAACATGAATAGTATCCGAATTGGCACAGCCATTGGCGTTGGTTACCGTCACTGAATAATCTCCTGTTTTTTCCACGGTATATTGCTGTCCGGTGGATTTATCTTGCCATAGATAGCTGTAGTAACCGTCTTTTGCTTTAATAATCACTTCGCCCGGAAGGCAAACAGTTGTGTCTTTTCCCAAATAAACCAAGGGTTTTTCGGGTTTGAGGTAAACGCTATCTTTTTCCACGCAGCCCAAATTAGTTTGCGCAGTTACTTTATACCAACCTTTTTTTGAAACATTAATAGACGAGAGCGTGTCGCCGGTATTCCATTTATACTTGTTAAAAAACGAACCAGCATCAATTTCATGGTTACTTCCTTCGCATATCAGTAATGTATCCGAATTGGATCCATTACTGATATCTAACTGCAAATTCAGGCTAAATCCAACTCCATAGCCATATGATTCAGTATTTCCCGAATCTCCAAAACCATAGACCGAAGCCAGAAAACCACGATCTTTGTTTGTACTGGAAGTTTTTAGTCTGTGATTTCCTTTCGAAACAGCTAGTTGAATATAAGAATATTTTGTTCCGGTGAAAGGAACAAACTGGCCTCCAATTGAATTACCATCCAGTGTAAGAAATGATGTTTCTGAGGCCAAGGTGACAATGTTTACATAAAAGATATTTTTTATCAGGTTCGACTCGTAAGCTGTAAATGTTACATCGGCTATTTTTTGCGTTATCGGACTTATAATAGTCATGAACGGATCGCCAACTCCCGAACTACTGTCGGCATTCTGCGACCTGCAATACTGAGCAACCAGTACTTTCTTTGTTGAGCTTATTTTGCAAGCCTGAGCGCTGCTAAGCTCAAATTCATAAAATTTTCCCTTTCCAAGAGTTTGTTTCGTGTTGGTTGCACTAATGGTAACAACAGTTCCGTCTTCTGCTGCCAATATTCGATAGATATCTTTGTTTCTTAAATTTAACGGAACGGCATAATATTCTCGCCCCCACGTATTTGTTTGAGGGAGTTGTTCGTACAGGTGATCGGCGGAAGAACCTGTATTCGGAATATATGACGACATGGTACCAGAGAAAAAAGCAATAGGTTGACTGGACGATACGTAGCTTCCGGTTAAGTCATTCATCGATCGTACCTGGTAAACCTGTCCTTTATTTAACGTGACCGAAATTGTTGAATTTGCTTTGCCGGATTCAGTGTCAGCGGAAGGAATAATTTTTACGACCGTATTATCAGCAGTTGCCACAACCAAAAATTCACTTTTGGTTTCGCTATTGCTGCTTTTGGGCGAATAGCACATTGCAAAATACTCAGAACCAATTGATTTGACCGGATAAATTACGGCTACATCTGAAGACTGTGTTCTGTAATTAAATGCATAAACATTTACCGGATTATCAGAAACCAGGTGAATTCCCTTGTCTTCAATACTTTCAGAATACGTTGCTTCAAGTACAGTATAATCGATGGATATGGTTTGCGGCACATTGGGTGCAAGGGCGTAGTCTCCAATTAATGTTTCGGTTGTACCATAGGTAAGCCTAAAGTTAGCACCAAGTTGTGATGTTACTGTTATTTGAGTATAATGCGTTGCTCCGGTATTCCTGTTCTGCATAAAACCAAACCAAAATTCGGTTCCTTCGGTCGAATAATGGCACATATCAATCGCATCAGTTGAAAATCCGGCAACAGAACAGAAACAAATCAGAACAACACTCACAGCGGCTGTTAGTTTCTTCATCAGGATTGGTTCTTAGTTAGTGTGCTTAAAATCATACAATTAGTTTCCAGCACTCGTTTTTACACACCCTATTTTTCATGGTCATGTAAATGTAATCCGTTTTAAATCAAATGCTCCCTACTCATTATTGTTTATTTTTATCCGAAATTTGGATGTGATTAATTCGGATTTTACCTGAAATTCGTGGGTTGATAAACAGAACAATGTGAAGAAAAAGCTTATAAAATTCGGGATTACACTGCTTTTGACTTTGTTAGCTGCTGTTTTGCTGGCACCACTGCCGCGGTTCGCCAAGCCGTGTTCAACAGTAGTGATAGCCAACGACGGGCAACTGCTGGGGGCGCGCATTTCGGCTGACGGACAATGGCGTTTTCCGCAAAACGATACGGTGCCCGATAAGTTCAGGCAATGCCTGATTCAGTTCGAAGATCAATATTTCCGTTTTCATCCGGGGATAAATTTTTTTGCTATTGGCAGGGCAATTATGCAGAATGCCAAAGCACATCGAATAGTAAGCGGCGGAAGCACCATCACCATGCAGGTGGCACGTATGTCCGGAAACGGAAAAGACCGCACTATCGGAAACAAATTGGTTGAGATGTTGTCGGCGCTGAAACTCGAATTGCGCTACAGCAAGCGAAAGATACTGGCCATTTATGCCAGCAACGCACCATTTGGCGGAAACCTGGTAGGTATTGAAGCGGCCTGCTGGCGCTATTTTGGGCACAGTGCGCACCAATTGTCGTGGGCAGAAGCCGCCACGCTGGCAGTTTTGCCCAATGCGCCATCACTGATTTTTCCCGGGAACAACGATCCGAAACTAAAAATCAAACGCGACAAACTCCTGAAAAAGATGCTGGATAAGCAAATCATTGAACCGCTCGACTACGAACTGGCCATCGACGAAGCGCTTCCAGCGAAACCATACCCCTTGCCCGACCACTCGTTTCACCTCACCGAACGGCTGAAAAAGTCGAATCCGGGCGAACGGGTCACCACCAGCATCGACTATCCGTTGCAGCAGCAGGTGCGGGCTTTGGTGGGCGAACACAGCAGTCAGTTGGCGGCACAACACATTTACAATGCGGCAGCCATCGTGGTCGATGTGCGCAACAATCGGGTAAAAGCCTACATCGGCAATTCGCCAGCTAACGGCTTCGACGAGGCCAATACGCAGGTGGACATGATTACTGCCCAGCGAAGCACCGGCAGCATCCTGAAACCCTTCTTATACGCTTCTATGCTCTCGGGTGGCGAAATGTTGCCGCACACGCTTTTGCCCGATATTCCGGTTTACCTGTCGGGCTACGCGCCCCAAAATTTCGACCTGACCTATCATGGCGCTGTTCCGGCTTCGCAGGCGCTGTCGTGGTCGCTCAACATTCCGTCCATCGCCATGTTGCGCAAATATGGCGTTGATCGTTTCATGGACAAGCTGAAAAAGCTGGGTTTTACCTCGTTCAACCAAAGCTCCGATCATTACGGTTTGTCGCTCATTTTGGGAGGCGGCGAAACCTCGCTTTGGGAGCTGGCTTCGGCCTATGCTGGCATGTCGCGCACGCTAAATAACTACCAGCACTCGCACCAATACTTTCAGGATAACTACCAAAAACCATCGCTCCTGAACCGCAAAGAAAAGACCAATCATGGGCAATGCGATGCTGTTTTGGATGCCGACGCCCTTTGGTTCACCTTTCAGGCTTTGCTCGAAGTGAACCGCCCCGGTGAACTTTCAGGATGGGAATTTTTCCAGTCGTCGCGGCGAGTGGCCTGGAAAACCGGCACCAGCTTTGGGTTTCGCGATGCCTGGGCGGTAGCCACTACGCCCGATTATGTGGTAGCCGTTTGGGCCGGAAACTCCAACGGCGAAGGCCGTCCGGGTTTGGTGGGCGTTTCGGCGGCTGCTCCGCTGATGTTTAATATCCTGAATTTATTGCCTGATTCTCCGCCGCATCCGCACCCCGACGAGGAAATGACTTATGCCGAAGTTTGTGCGCACAGCGGCTACCGTGCCGGGAAAAACTGCAAAGACGTGAAGACCGAAGCCATTCCGGCTGCGGGTCTGCGCACCGATCCTTGTCCGTATTGCCAGTCGGTGCGGATTCAGGAAAACAAAGGCAATGCTGCTGATTTGAACAATGTGCGGGTAGAACAGTGGTTTATTTTGCCACCGGCCATGGAATTTTACTACCGCCGATACAATCCGTCGTATTTGCCTGCGCCGGTTGGGGCCGGGTATGGCGACGAATCGGCCCGCCAGATCATGGAATTCATTTACCCGGGAGCGAACGATAAAATATACATTCCGAAGACATTGGATGGCAAACCAGGCGTGGTTGTTTTTGAGGTAGCTCACCGCGAACCGGGTGCAAAAATCTACTGGCACCTCGATCAGGAGTTTATTGGTACCACCAGCTACATTCATCAAAAAGCGCTGAATCCATCGCCCGGACAGCATTTAATTACCCTGACCGACGAGCACGGCAACACGCTGAAAAGACAATTTACCATTCTGAACAATCAGGCAGATAAAGATTGACTGTTGTCTCTTTATGCCTCAAAACATGTAGTTTAAAACAATCCGTTTTATTTGTATTTTTGTTTCATTCAGAAAACAATAAGCCATGAAAAGGGTAGTAATAGTTCGACATGCTAAGTCGGTACCGTTTGGTTATGACAACGATTTTTACCGCGACCTGACCGACAAAGGCGAAAACGATGCTGAAAAAATAAGTGAAAAACTCAAAGATTTGAATATAAAACCCGATTTGGTTATTGCCAGTACGGCAACCAGGGCCATGCACACAGCAACTATCTTTTGCAAAAAGCTGGGTTACGAGCCAGCCAAAATCAGGAAAGAAGATGTTTTGTATTCAGGAATTACGACCCAGGGATTTGTTGATATGCTACAGGAAATACCCGAAACCATTGAAACTGTATTCATTTTCGGGCACAACCCAACGGTTTATTATCTGGCATACAACCTGGTTAAGTACTTCAACTCCGATATGCCAACCTGTTCTACGGTTGTACTCGATTTTGCCGTTGAAAAATGGGCAAACGTTTCGGCAAGAGGGGCTCAGGTAGCTTTTCAGATTACACCAAAATCCATTTAGAAATTAACTGATAGACTAATCCTGATTTGCCATATCATGAAAATAAAGTTCCCATTGAAGTATCTGATTATACTAATTCCCTTTATGGTTAGCAGTTGTGGTATAGTTAAGCTATCATTACGGCCACATGAAGGCCCTCCAACTTCAACAGCTTATAATTATAATGATGTAGCAGATTATAGTAATATAACAGATTACAATAATGTAGTTGAAGAAGAAAATTGCAACTGTGAAGAAAAGGCTACTTCTTGCGAAGAATGTAAAATAATTCCTCAATCAGGAATGATGAGAGATTTAAGACGCGGGTATTACTACGATTCCAAAGAGAAGAAATGCAAACGCATTTCCTACTCATCGGGAGGAGTGCCTGCTCCTTTTAAAACGATGGAAGAATGTAAATCATGCTGTTGTAAAAGCTGGCATTAAATAAAAATTATGCATATATTCTACACTCCTGAACTCTCAGGAAACACACATACACTCGACGAAACCGAATCGAAACACTGTGTGCGGGTGCTGAGGCTCGAGAAAGGCGACGAGATCACGCTGGTTAATGGCCGCGGAGGTTTTTTCCTCGCCCGGATCGACGACCCCAATCCCAAGCGTTGTGCGGTAAAAGTGGTTCATTCGGAGTTAAATTACGGGCAGCGTAACTTCGGGATTCACATAGCTATTGCCCCTACCAAAAACATAGAGCGTATCGAGTGGTTTCTCGAAAAAGCTACCGAAATTGGCGTCAACCGCATAACACCGCTGCTTTGCCACCATTCGGAGCGCAAAGAAATTAAGAGCGAGCGCCTTGAAAAAGTAATGGTATCGGCCATGAAGCAATCGCTTAAAGCCTACCTGCCGCAATTGGACGAACTAACCAAATTCAGCAAATTTATCCAGCAACCTTTCGAGGGACAAAAGTTTATTGCCCATTGCGATAAGCAGCACCGCGATTTGCTAAAAAATGTGTTAAAGCCTGCGAATAGTTATCTCATTTTAATTGGTCCCGAAGGCGATTTCTCGCCCGAAGAAATTAAACTGGCACTCGATGCCGGGTTTGTTCCGGTTAGTTTGGGCGAAAGCCGCCTGCGCACCGAAACTGCTGGTGTAGTGGCCTGCCATACGTTCAATTTACTGAATGAATGACTTGCCAAGGACGATAGTGATATGGCGGACTAACGACACATCAGCGGTTTTCCTTCAGCCACGCCATTGGTATTAAAAGCATCAATCCTGAACCAATATGCCTTACTCTTATCGGGGCAATGGATGGTGATTTTATTGGTTGAATTGCTTACCGGGTAGCTGTGAACAAGTTTATCCTTTTCGGTTCCGTAACGAATGTTGAATCCGGTTGTATTGGCCTGTTTTTTCCAGAAAAGCTTCACCGACTGCACATCGCGGTAATCGCGTATGACCTTAAATTCGGTTATTTTCCGGGGTTTACGATGCGAACCTAATCCAAACACACGAAAATCGGACACGGCGAATGTGCCTTCAGGAACATTGTAGCTGGTAATTGTCAGGTACCGGGCCTGTACCGGTGCCTGCAACTCGTGGTAAACAGCTGTTTGAAACCATGTATTGCGGGTTTCATCGACCAGCTTTTTCCAAATTCGTCCGTTTTCGGAATATTCGATTAAATACTGGTATGCTTTTACGCTATCGCTGACATTTGGAGTTATTTTATTCCGGTAGAAATTAATCTGCAAAGCATTAACCGTGCACTCCGAACCCAGATCGAGGCTCAGCCATTCGCCTTTTTTCCCTGATTTGGCGCTCCAGAATGTACTCACATCATCGTCGGTTGCCGATACTTCGGGGTATGCTGATGTCGATGCCTTCACGGTTGACTCATCGGAAATCAGGGCCCATTCGGGATCGAGCCGTTCGAAATCGTCATTTTTGGTTTTAGGTATAGCAATGGGATAATCGCCAAAATCTGATTTGGTGAACAGGTTACCATCTTCGTCGAACCCCGCCGGAAACAAGGCCAGTTTAGTGAGTTGGCTGTTTCCCGACTTGACCGAAACAGTCGAAATGTACCACCAGTTACCATACTTATCGGCAAAGGTCGATCCTTTGTGAGCGCCCGAGATATAGCCTTCAGGAATATAGGCAATGGGGTTAATGCCAGCAAAAGTAAACGGCCCCGCCGGATTATCGGAAACATAAACCATGTCGCTGTAATTATTGAATCCCTTATTGAGCTCGGCGCGCTGGTAATAATATTTGCCGTTATATTTACACATCCACGAACCCAATGCGTTTATTGTCGTGGAAGTCGCATTCTGAGCCTTTTTCAGCGAAGTGCCGACTGATTTAACAAGCTGGCAAACAATGGGCGACCCAACAGGATTTAACTGGTTTTTGGGATCAAGCTCGCGAAACATCACCCCGTTGTGATTGGAGCATCCGTAATAACAATAAACCCGGCCATCGGGATCGGCAAATACGGCAAAGTCGGCAATAAGAGCCAGCAACGCCGAGTTGGCATACTCGTCCCACCTGCCGCTTTCGGGATTGCTGGTCCGGTAAATAGTTCCCGAATTTGAAGCAAAAAAATACAGCCATTCGCCAATAACAGTCGCCGTTATTTCTTTTTTATCCAGAGGAAGATTTGAACACGGGATAAACGTCCATGAACGCAAATCACCCGAGCTCCAGTACCCGTGCGCATTGGAAGCAAATAAATAATAGCTGTTTTTGTACAAAACTACAGTCGGATCGCTTAACGACTCGTTATTCGAATACTGGGCTGTAAACTGCTGGCCTAAAATTAAAGGGTTGCAATAAGTTTGTCCTGATACAGGTAAAACATGAATCAGAAGACTTAATAACCCGATCAGTCCTATTTTTTCCAACACTTTTCGCATACACAGCTACATTAAAGCAAGTTTGGTATAAAAATAGTCCGATTTTTGGGATTACCCGAATCCTGAAATTATAAAGTCGGCTGATTAATGCTTTTTTGTGTTTTACAAATCAAAACTGTGTTTTCGGCCAAAGCCAAGCCATTATTCGCAGAAACGCTTACGCCAATGCCTGTTCAATATCGGCAATCAAATCTTCGGCTCCCTCAATTCCTACTGAAAGGCGCATCATTCCCGGGCGAATGTTCATTTTCAGCCGTTCTTCTGCCGGAATATCGCAATAAATGGTTGAATACGGGTGAATAATCAGCGACTTATTGTCGTTCAGGTTGGTTGCGCGGCGAATAATCTTCAGCCTGTCCATAAATGCGAAACAAGCAGCCTGGTTTTCCAGGTCAAAAGTCATTACCGATCCGGGTACACCGGCAAATTGCTTTAGCGCCAGCTCATAAAAAGGCGAATTCTTCAATCCAGGGTAATCTACCCGTTTAACCTGCGGAAGTTTTTCGAGCGCTTCGCCCAGTTTCAGGCAATTCTGGTAACACCGTTCAACCCGAAGTTCAAGAATATCGAGCCCGGCAATCATGTAATTGGCAGTGTGCGCAGTCATCGGCATACCAAGATTGCGGTAATAATTTTTCCGGAGGCGGGCTACAAAGGCATCTTTCCCGAATTTTTTTGCAAACCCGGCACAGTTGGGATTTTTCGACCAATCGTACAAGCCATTGTCAACCACCACTCCACCAAAAGCTGTTGCACCGCCCGAGATAAACTTGGTAGCCGACATCACTTCCACATGCACGCCCAGCGATTTCGAATTAAACACTACGGGCGGCGTTATGGTTGAGTCGCAAATCAGCAAAATACCGTGTTTGTTGGCAATTTCGGCCAAAATGCTTAAATCGGCAATCTCGAGCTGCGGGTTGGTTACTGTTTCAAGGTAAATAGCCCGTGTATTTTCGTCAATCAGCGATTCAACCAATCCGGTTTGGGTCGTGTCAACAAACCGTGTTTCAACGCCATAAGCCGAAAGACTTTGTTCGAACAGCGAAAGTGTGTGCCCAAACAAATGACGACCCGAAATGATGTTGTCGCCCTGTTTGCATACGGCCATCATGGTCGAAGAAATAGCCGCCATACCCGAAGTTACCGCTAAAACATGGTGCGAGCCGGTTAATACGCGCATTTTGGTCTCGAAGTATTCAACCGTAGGGTTGCTTGTACGTGAATAAACGTGCGCCGGGTATTCGCCCCTGAAATTGGCTGCAATTTGTTCTGAATTTTCAAAATCAAACGCTACCGATTCGTAAACGGGAAAAGCCAGCGCGTTGTGTGGGTCTTTCTTCGGGAAGGATATGTTGAGCGAACGGGTAGTAAAATTCTTCATCGTTTTGAATATTTTATGTAGAGACCAGGCATCTACTTTGTAGATTTATTTTCAGGATGGCAAAATTGGTAAATAATTCAGAAAAAAAGCATTTGCTAAACTGCTTATTGGAACGAATAGCCGAGAATTAAGGTTTGATGAAGAAACGGTAAACTTTATATTTCGCCGGAAGTAGGGTGGACTTGTGTTTTTTCGGATACGTTAATAAAAAATAATTTGTGATGAAGTCTCAAATACATGTAGCCGTATTGTCGTGCCTGATGCTGACCATACTTTGGGCCTGCCAGAAAGATTCAGATATCGAAACTGAAGAAGAGCAGGTTGATAACAGTGAATCAACCGTATCCGAGACGCTGTCGGGAAACGCCAGCGACCATGAAACATCAGCCGATTACGTTTGGGAAAGTTCAAGCGTCATTCCTGTTGTTCTTAACGGAAGCTCGATAACTGTAAATTCGAGTGGCGCAACAGCCAGCGGAAGTAAACTAACCATTACTTCGGCCGGAAATTACAGTTTTAGCGGTTCGCTTACCGACGGGCAGATTGTTGTAAACACAACCGATGCTGCAACAGTGCGTTTAATCTTGAATGGTGCAACGATACACAGTTCGACAAGTGCGCCAGTTTATATCAAGAGCTCAACCAAAACCGTTATTGTTCTGGCTGATAACACAACCAATACCTTATCCGACGGAACAACTTATACCTATGATGTAGTTGCCGATGAAGAACCTAATGCCACCATCTTCAGTAAATCGAACCTTAGCATTTTCGGAAGCGGTTCGCTTACTATCGAAAGCAATTTTAACGATGCTATCAATACCAAGGATGGATTAGTGATAAAAAGCGGTACCCTGAATATTAGCTCGGCTGACGACGGAATTCGCGGAAAAGATTACGTAGTTGTCCGCGACGGGAATATAACCATCAACAGTAAAGGCGACGGAATAAAATCGGACAACGACGAAGATACAGCCAAAGGTTACATTCATATTGAAAAAGGAACTTTTGCAATAACTGCCGGAGGCGATGGCTTTAATGCAGAAACCGATGTCCTTATCGATGCCGGGAAGTTTACCTTAACAACAGGTGGCGGAAGCAGCCAAACCATTGCCAGCACATTATCGGCAAAAGCAATAAAAGCCAAGGCCAGCCTGGTAATCGACGACGGAACTTTTGTCATTAACTCGGCCGACGATGCGTTACATTCAAACGGAAGTGTAGCTGTAAATGGCGGAACCTTTACCATTGCTACGGGCGATGATGGTTTACATGCTGATACTGCCCTCGGAATCAGTGGAGGAAATATCCTGATAACCAAATGCTACGAAGGGCTGGAAAGTAAAACGATCACCATAAACAAAGGAGAGGTTCGTCTTACCGCAAGCGACGATGGCATTAATGGTTCGGATGGAACCAGCTCGACTACCGGTGGTGGAATGGGAGGATTTCAAGGTCAGGGTGGCGGAATGTCGTCGGGAAATGCATATTTCTACATGAATGGTGGTTATGTTTTTGTAAATGCCGGTGGCGATGGTGTAGATATTAACGGTTCGGTTGAAATGACTGGAGGAACGTTAATTGTGAATGGCCCAACCGATAATGGCAATGGTCCGCTCGATTACGATGGTACATTCAAAATTACAGGTGGAACCATATTGGCAGTTGGAAGTTCGGGAATGGCGCAGGCTCCCGGGTCAACATCAAGTCAATACTCCGTACTCCTGAACCTGAGTTCAGCTAAAACGGCCGGAACACTGGTGCATTTTCAAACCAGCGATGGCACTGAACTTTTCACTTTTGCTCCGGCCAAGAAATACCAGTCAGTAGCTTATTCATCCTCTTCACTGTCAAACGGGACATCCATTGATGTTTATTTTGGAGGTTCGTCAACAGGAACGGTTAATGACGGAATGTATTCCAACGGTACTTATTCTGGCGGAACAAAGTACACCACCATATCTGTTTCAGGAATAACAACTACAGTAACGCGATGATAATTATATGCATGTTTTTTTAGTTTTACTCTTGAATCAGGAAAATCTTTAGGTTTTTCAAAAAAGCTGAGTTAAACTATTCTTTATTTTTATCTTTGGACAAAAGTTAGAATCGAAATCGGTATCCTGCTTGCGGGTACCGATTTCTTGTTTAACTGCATGTTTTTTACTTTATCGTAGATGAAAAGAGCTGCTTTCTTATTATTGTTTTGTTTTCCGATAATGATTTTTGCGCAAACCAAATCAGTGAAAATTGCCGTAATGAAATACAACGGCGGCGGCGACTGGTACTCCAACCCAACCTCGGTGCCCAACCTGATTGCTTTTTGCAACGATAACCTGAAAACCAGCATCGACCCTGAGCCAGGCACAGTTGAACCCGGCAGTCCTGAATTGTTCAGCTATGCGTATGTCGATTTAACCGGGCACGGCAATGTGTTTTTCTCGGAAAGCGAAGCAGCTAATTTGCGTAAATACCTCGAAGGAGGCGGTTTTCTGCAAATCTCAGATAACTATGGCATCGATCAGTTTATCCGCCGCGAAATGAAAAAGGTTTTTCCTGAACTGGATTTTGTTGAACTTCCTTTTAGTCACCCCATTTATCACCAGAAATACCCGTTCCCGAACGGTTTGCCTAAAATTCACGAGCACGACAACAAACCGGCGCAAGGATTTGGATTAATCTATAAAGGGCGCCTGGTGTGCTTTTACAACTACGAATGCGATTTAGGAGATGGCTGGGAAGACCGCTCAGTACATAACGACCCTGAAGATGTTCGCCAACAAGCGCTCCAGATGGGGGCGAACATTATTTCGTTCGTGTTCAATCAGTGATAGTTGAGTGAAAACGTTGGATTTCCGAAGCTTATTCGTTTCTTTTTCTTATTTCATCAGGATCCTGCCGGGAATCAAAAACATCGGTTATATAAATCTCTCTGTTTTGTATTTTGTATATTATCTTGTAATTGCCACGGATAATGCTTCGGTGACCTTCATTTAAATTTAACAAGCTTTTTTCTAAAGGTCCGGACAGAGGAAATTTCTTTAGTTAATTTGTACTCAAAAGAACACTTTCCCTGATTTTTTTTGCAATTGTCTCGCTCACATTATTTTTATAGTATTTATATATATATATCAGCCAGCGAATCTAAAGCGAATCTTGTCCAGAATATTTTCATTTTACCATTTTTGAGAAAGTTTTGCTACATCTTCCTGAGAAAATACGTCGCCGTTTTCAATGTTTTCATTTGAGATTTTTGCTCGTTCTTCTAATTCCTGTTCTGAAAATTTCTTTAGTTGCGGTCGTTTTAATGATGAATTAATCAATTCTTCAACCTGATCAAAGATTTCTTCATCATTTAGGATGATAAGCTGTTCAATAATATTGAGTTTCCTTTCCTTAATATTCAACTGTTTCATTTTTTTTATTCAAAGTTAAATCTTTTAAAGCTTGTTGCAAACACCCGTTTGGGTCAAATTATTTAACGTTTTTGGTTTAAGCAATGTTTTTATCTTTACTTTCAAATTTATATCAATCATAGTTACTATGAATAGTTCTAAACTGATTCTTTTCTTTTGCACGATCGGGGTTCCTTTTTTTGTGTCATCGCAGCCCGTTAAAAAAACGAAGGAACAAACCAAATACGAATCGGCATACGATTTCAAGACGATGTCGCCAACCGACGACCCTAATCTTTTGCCCTACAACCGCTGGATTTCTCCGGCTGGAACCCAGGTTTATTTTGGCAATCCATCGCAGGAAAACCACGCTATGGATGTGGCTCTTTCGCCCGATGGCCAATGGGTTGCTGTTGAGGGACGGTACGAAGTCGTTGTTCTTTCTGCTGAAACAGGCAAACTCGAGGCCAACCTTCCTCTAACTGGTTTAGTCGAAAAGCAAAACCTGATGAATACCTTCTCTGGAATTTGCTGGCTTCAGGAAAATAATCAGTACAAAATCTTTTGGGGAGCGGTTGGAAGCAAAGGCGCTTCATTTGTGCTCTCGGCCAACTGGGACGGTAAAAAGCTTAACGGCTCAGAGTCTATCCTTTTTGAAAAGGAGGCTCCTGCCGAAACCGCTCTGGTAAATGAAGTTCTGGTTCAAAAGGAATCAGGAAAGAATTACTTGTATGTGGTTTTGAATGGCGCCAACAAAATGGTGAAATACGATTTGACTGGCAAAACTGCGGTTTGGGAAGGCGCTGTTGGTGTGGCTCCGTTTGGCATAACCAAAGCCAACGGGAAAATTTACGTGACCAACTGGGCCGGTGCTGTGCCCGACAAAACAGATGTAAATGTGGCGGGAGTTCCGTGGGGAAGCGCCAAAGTTGACCCGCGAACCGGCGCAACCCGGGAAGGAACCGTTTCAGTGCTTGATCCGTCAACCGGCAAAGTGTTGAAAGAAATTGCAGTCGGCCTTCACCCGAACGATATTATTGCCAGTGCTGACGGTAAAATCGTGTTCGTGTCCAATGCCAATAGCGACAATGTAAGCGTAATTTCCACTGAAAAAGACGCGGTTGTTGAGACCATCTCAGTACGTTTGAGTCCTGACAAAAATTCGTTCTGGGGCGATTCGCCAAACGGATTGGGCCTGTCGAAAGATGGCAAAACTTTGTACGTAGCCAATGGCATGGACAATGCGCTGGCCGTTGTTGAACTGGGTAAAAAAGCGGGTGCCGATTACATGGAAGAAAACAGCGAAGTGAAAGGTTTTATCCCTACTGAAGCTTATCCCGGAGCGGTTGTTGAAACAGCGAAAAAACAGCTTTTCGTCGCCAATATCGAAGCCGAAAGCGCCAAGATTCCAACTCAGGCGCAAGGTTCGCTGAAAGTTTCGTACAACTCGCACAAGCAAACAGCATCGGTATCTGTAATTCCGGTTCCGAACGAAAAACAACTGAAAGAATACACCCAAACTGTTGAGCAATCGAACCAGCTTTTCCGCCTGGCTCTGCTCGAAAAAATGCCACGAAAAAAACGTTGTCCCGGTTTGTGTGCCTGAACGTATTGGCGAACCATCAGTGTTTAAACATGTGCTATACATTATCAAGGAAAACCGAACTTACGACCAGATTTTGGGCGATGTGCAAAAAGGTGATGGCGACTCAACGCTGACCGTTTTCGGGAAGCAGGTTACTCCCAATACCCATGCGCTGGTTGATCAGTTTATGCTGCTCGATAATTTCTATGTCTCCGGGAAATGCTCTGCTGAAGGCCACCAATGGACCGACGCTTCGATTGTGACCGATTATGTTGAAAAGGATGTCCGGGCCTGGATTCGCAGCTATCCGCACGTTCAGGAAGACGCTTTGGTTTACACGCCAACCGGTTTTATTTGGGATAACGCGGTGAAACACGGCAAAAATGTGCGCATTTATGGCGAAGCTTCTACGCCAAAGTACGACGAGAAACACACCTGGACGAGCATTTACCAGACTTTCCTGAAAAATGAAAAATTTGAATTTACCAATCATACTACAATCAAACCGGTTGAAGCCATTCTCAGTCAAACCTACCCATCGTATGACGATCATCGCATACCTGATGCCTTGCGTGCAAAGGCATTTATAGATGAGCTTAAAAAATATGAAACTATGGAAGGCGATCAGCTTCCAGAGTTAATGGTTATGGCTTTGCCTTGCGACCATACCGGCGGAACACGGCCGGGCCTGCCAACACCGCGTGCCATGGTGGCCGACAACGATTTGGCGCTGGGGCAAATCATCGAAGCGTTGAGCAAAAGCCGCTTCTGGAAAAATACGGTGGTTTTTGTTACCGAAGACGACTCGCAGTCGGGTTGGGATCACGTTTCGGCCTATCGAACTGTTGGAATGGTAATCAGTCCGTATTCGCGCACGGGCACTGTCATGCGTACCAATTACAATCAGCCGTCGATGATCCGCACCATCGAGCAAATACTGGGTATGCAACCCATGAATATCATGGATGCCACCGCCAAACCCATGTTCGATTGTTTTGTTTCAACACCCGATTTCACACCTTACCTGGCGCTGAAAAATCAAATTCCGCTTGATGAAATGAACCCGCCGCTCTCAGCATTGAAAGGCGAAGCATTGCATTGGGCAAAGAAAAGCATGGAACCGCAATTCGATGGTATCGATTCGGGAGACGATCAGCTTTTCAACCGCATTGTCTGGTACTCGATGAAGGAAAAGTCGCGATATCCAAAGCGCTTCGCCGGAAAAGATGATAACGATTGATAATCGGGGAAATTATTCTGGAAATGTTACTGTTTGATAATCATTAGCAGTAAATGAACAACGAGCCGTCAGCTTAATCAAAATTGTTTGTACTTTTGGCGCGTTTTTTAGAACAAGTTTCATGAGCGAAGGAGGATTTAATAGCCTGGTTTATTCCAAAAATGTGATCGAGTTTATAACCGTTGCCAACGAATTTTGCAGTTTCCTGGAACGGGCTGACGAATTGGAATCGAAAGATTTCCTGGGACGACTGCAAAAATTACTTCCGCTCTTGTACCTGAAAGCCAGTTTAATCCCCAAGTTTGAATTTGAGCCGGAAGACGATCTGGAGAAATATGTTACCGAAGTGGAATATAATGTTATACTTCAGAAGGTTGCCGAACATACCGGTGCTGGCGACGACTATCACGAGGTTTTTCTTCCGGGCATACAATTCAGCGAAACGGCGCTAACAGCAAGTATTTCTGAAAATATTGCCGATATTTACCAGGATGTCAGGGACTTGGTGATGTCGTTCAGAACACTTAACGAGGACGTAATGGAACAGGCATTGTGGGAATGTCAGCAAAATTTTGCCACGATCTGGGGCCAAAAACTCGTAAACTGCCTTCGGGCGTTGCATAGCCTCATTTATGCTGACGATCAGGATGAGGATCATTCGGTTCAGGATAAAAAACAGAAGAACGAACCAGCGAAAAATGACAAAACCCCCGATTGGCTGAACGATCGGTTTTCGTATCAGGGAGAATAAATAATGTACAGGGAAAGCATTGATAAAGACGAATTAGCTGAATTACCATTGATTCAGTTTGAAGGTAGGATTACTTTAGTTGAATCGAAAGAAGAATATTTGGCATCACTGGAATACTTGGCCAAACAGGATATTTTGGGATTTGATACCGAAACCAAACCTGCATTTAAAAAAGGCGTGGTGAACGAAGTGGCTTTACTTCAGCTGGCTACAGCAGAACGTGCTTTTTTGTTCCGCCTGAATAAATTGGGCTTACCGGGCGGATTGAAAGGAATTCTTGAGAATCCTGAAATTTTGAAAATTGGAGTGGCCATACGCGACGATATAAAAGGACTACAAAAGCTCAGCAACTTTAAGCCCGGAGGTTTTGTCGATTTACAGGAGCGTGTTAAAGAATATGGCATTCAGGATTTTAGCCTGAAAAAACTATCGGCTATCGTGCTGGGTTACCGTATTTCGAAAGCACAACGCATCACCAACTGGGAAGCGCCCGATTTGACCGACGCTCAGCAAATTTACGCCGCCACCGATGCCTGGATTTCGCATCGTATTTTCGAATCACTTAGCCGTCAATAAAATTTTATGCCGCAACAATACAGCCGGGTTATCCTGAAATCCGGGAAAGAACAATCACTTCAGCGTTTCCATCCGTGGATATTTTCAGGAGCAATCAAAGAAATTAAAGGAAGAGTTGAAGAAGGCGATGTGGTGGAAGTAGTTTCCAATCAAAACCAATTTCTTGCCTACGGCCACGTTCAGCCCGGATCGATTGCGGTGCGTGTGTTTTCGTTTGAGCAGGTTGAACCCAATTATGCTTTCTGGAAAGGCAAGCTCGAAAAAGCGGTTGATGTTCGCGTAAAACTTGGACTGGTAGATAACCCTGAAACCAATGTCTTCCGCCTGGTTCATGGCGAAGGCGACGGTTTACCCGGACTGATTATCGATTTTTACAACGGAACGGCTGTGATGCAGGCGCACTCGGCCGGAATGTTCCTCATTCGCGAAACCATTGCCAAAGCGTTGAAAGAAGTAATGGGTGAAAAACTTACCGCAGTTTATGACAAGAGCGAAAAAACGGTTCCATTCAAAGCCGGATTGGATGCCAAAGATGGCTACCTGCTTGAAAAATCGGAGATTTTCGAGGTTCAGGAATACGGCAATCGCTTTAAAGTTGACTGGGTGGAAGGGCAGAAAACCGGCTTTTTTGTCGATCAGCGCGAAAACCGCCGACTGGTGCAGGACTACTCGCACAACCGCAATGTGCTCAATATGTTCTGTTATTCGGGAGGATTTTCGTTTTATGCCATGCGTGGCGGCGCCAAACTGGTGCATTCGGTTGATGCTTCGGCCAAAGCCATTGAACTGACCAACATAAACGTGCAGCTCAATTTCCCCGACGATCCGCGCCACGAGGCTTTTGCTGACGATGCCTTCGATTTTATGGACAAGAACAAGGATAAATACGATCTGATTATTCTCGATCCTCCGGCATTTGCCAAACACATCGGAGCATTGCCTCAGGCGCTAAAAGGCTACAAACGCCTTAACCTGAAAGCTTTTCAACAGATTGCCCCGGGTGGAATCCTGTTCACCTTCAGTTGCTCTCAGGTGGTTGGAAAAGATAAATTTCGCGAAGCGGTATTCTCGGCAGCAGCCATTTCAGGAAGGAAAGTTCGTATTTTGAACCAACTGGTTCAGCCAGCCGATCATCCGGTGGATATGTACCATCCCGAAGGCGAATACCTGAAAGGATTGGTTCTGTACGTGGAATAGCCTGCTCGTAAAAGATAATAGCACCACCCCACCCGGGAGCGATGCCATCGCATAATTCGATATTCGGCTACTGATTCAGGAGTTCGAGCGGATAAAATGAATTCAGCGATTTGCCTTGAAGATTGCGCATGACGTATTTAGGAACACCATCTTCCGAAATGATAAATTCGCTGGCATTTTTCTCCGACTTTTTCATCGAATAATTGGCCATATCGAGGTATCTGCCATTTTGAATGAGGTTGTAGCTCCTATAATCGTTGCTCAAAACCCAGTAGATTCCGGTTGGCGAATCAGGTAAGGCATCGGTTGGCAACCATTCGCCGTTAGGTGTTCCCTCGCGATAAAAATCGATGCAGACCGACGTCCAGTTCGCTTCCGGGTCATAAATCACCAAATCGAGACCATTGGGCGATTTTAGTGCATTTACTTCGGCGGTAATGTCGTCGCCTTCCAGCGTTTCAACCTTGTGTTTCGTATTTTCCACTTTCATCACATAGTAATCCGATAAACTATCGATGAATTCTGCGGCTTTTTTTAATAAGCTATCCGTTATTTCAGTGGTCTTGGGTTGATTTTGAGCGTACCCTGTGTTGTTAATCAATGAAAAAAACAGAATGGCCAATATTATAATTCGTGTTTTCATAATTTTTTAGTTTGAAATTAATACAACGTCGGAAACCGTCTTGGGCTGAGGCTTGGTTGAAAGAGCTTTTACAACCGAGACAAGGAGACCATTTGAGGTGGATTCGATAGCCGAAATTTTTTCTCCGTCAACAGTTAAGCCCGGTCGATCTGCGACAAAGGTTGAACCGGAGAGTTTGTACAGATTTTTGTCGTTGCCGGTAATGAGGTAAACATTGTTGCCGGTGAATTTGATTTCTTTATATGTGCGCAAAGCGCCCGAAATAATCGGAATGGAAGCAGGTAATGTCACGCCGGTTTTCACGACTTCGATGGCCGATCCGGTAAATTTGTAAATATCCATAATGTCCGAATCATAATGCCTTACAACCATATACGGGTTATTCAGGTTATTCGGGTTTTTATGCAGCGATATGGAATGTTTGTACTCGTTCGATAGTGTTTTGCCAACACTGCCGATTCCGGTTTTGGTGGTCAGTGCACTAAAAGCCGCACCATCGTAACTGATAATATTTATTTTACCATTATCTGGGGTTGTATCGAAACTTAAATATGCCCAGAATATTTTATCGGAATTTCCAGCTTTCGAGGCATGGTTGGTGGTGGGCAGGTTTTTCAAAACTCCCTGAACGTAATCCATTGCCGGTACCACACTACCGCTCCAGGTCGCATTTGTCGAATTATATTTATAAAGCATCGGGTGACCATAATTCGAATTCAGTCCCATACTCAGCATGAGGTATTGCCCATTCAGCAAAAACATAAAACCCTGATTTGCTTTGTCGGCGTATGGTCCGTTATGCGTATTGAGTGAATGGTTGTGAAAGGTTCCATCGACAAAGCCATAAACTCCACCAAACATCGAACTCCCGTAACTATACGAAACCAACTGTTTATTAATAATTTCAAAATCATTACCCAGGTAAATTGAGTTAAACCCAACTCCTCCGCTCTGCGCAACCACATAATCGCCTTGACATCCAATAAATCCGCCTGAGAATTGCTGGAAAATGGCAGGAACTGAATATTGGGCAATTACTGATATTTCGTTGTTCGACTCAATAATCTTGTAAATTTCAGCCGTATGATTGTTATTGTTGTCGTTTTCGCGGTTATAAAGCCTGAATTTAAAGGTTGTGCCCTTAGAGTTGTAGTATTCTTTGGACTGCGCTGTTTCTGATGATGACGATCCGGTGGCAACAGGAGCCTCATCAATCGAATCTTCGGCGCCTTTTGAGCAACTGAGTAAAAATGCGCCTGAAAGGAAAAGAATAAAAAGTATTCTGTTCATAACGTTCATTTTAAAAGTTATACTGAAATCCAAAACCAAGCTGGTTGCTTTTGAATGACGAGGTTCCACCGCTGGCGTTGGTCCACGAGTATTTTCCGAAGTCGAAAACGGCATTCATCGTCCACCTGCCCGATTCGGAGTGATAGATTTGGGGTTGAACGCCCCAGCCAACGTATTTCATGGTGCGATTTACGGTTACATCCTGAAATCCGGTTTCGGCATAGTCGGTTTCCAGAATTTTGCCAAACCCAGTTCCGTAGTCAAAATGAAGGCTGTTTAGGCTGGCGTAAATACCAATCCAAACCGGTATTTCAATCAGAAAAGGTAAGCCGTTTGGCAATACTTTTTCGAGTGCTTCGTCGAAACTGCCTGAAGCCGAAAATGGATAAATCCGGGCTTTCAGGCTGGGAACCGATACTTTTAATTCGGTAATCCGGTCGTTCGAAAGGAAATTGGCCAAATCATAACCGGCCACACCAGCCACTTTTACTCCCCACTGTTTTTTCTTTGAAAACCCAAGAAAATAGCCAGCTTCGGCGCTAACCGATGGTTGCAGGTCTTTACCTTTGGTGGCAACATTACCCAAATCGCCGGTCGGTTTCGAAAACGTGGAGCCGAAATTGAATTTCAACGAAAGATTTTTATCCTGAGCTTGAATCGATATTGCAGAAGCGAGAATAAGGATAGCGAATAAAATGTTTTTCATCTGTGTAAATTTTTGTTTATCGTCTTATAAGCAGCGTATTAGCATTTTCTTTTAGTCGAACAAAACGACGGATGGAATAGCCATTTATTCATTTTCGGTTTGTCTCGCCTTAGGCGAGATGGCTATTTCATGGTTTTATTTTTTTGTTTTTTTTTGAAAAAATAGAGGAAGAAGTCTCCCGTAACAGAGACTCTTCCTTTCCGAAAAAGAATTGATTAATGTGTACTTAATTTGGTAACTACCTTCTTTTCATATACATACACAAAATTACCATCGCGCGATAGGGTTGTCATGGCGCCTTTGCGTGCTTTAAAATCTTTGTATTTGCAGGTATTCAGGTCGAAAGTGCCAATATCGGCGCCTTCTGTTTTCATCACCAGGATGTTGTCAACACGGTCTTCGAACCGCGAGGTGCGGTATTTGCCCGAGTTGATTACTTCGCCCGACGTTGCGTTAAATGTTGAAACGCCTTTTTCGCCCACAACCACAATCACATCATCTTTAAACGGCTGAATCTGGGTAGCCAATCCAACGCCGCCTTTGGTTACCGGCGATTCGTATTTTTCTTTGCCTGTTGCCAAATCGAGCGAATAAAGCGCTTTGCCGCTGCAAACAATCACGTTGTCGCCAAAGTTGATCATGTTGGTAATCCCTTTCCTGAAACGCTCCGATTCCCAAACCAGCTTCCCGTCAGAAGTATTCAGTGCCTGCACACCGCACGGATTAATGTTGTCAAAATCGATGATCCATTCTGTAATAACCTGATCGGCTGTCCGGGTAACTTTCATGTATTGTTTTTCGACAATACCGCCAATTTGCAACAGAACTTTGTCGCCTACAATGCTCATTCCGGGAATAGCTTTTGCCCCTTTTATTTCGGGCGAAGTCCAAAGAAGTTTGCCGGTATTCAGGTCATATTTTTTTACATACTGACTGCTTTTACTTTGCATGTCCAAAACATATACATCCTGCCCAATTACCACCGGATCGGCAACTGCACCGTAAACGCCAAATGTTTTTGCTCCTGAAGGTTTTCCGACGATGTGCTCGGGAGTGAAATCGAAGGCAGCCGACCAAACTTTTGCCCCGGTTTTGTAGTCGTACACCTGCATACCGTTCAGGCGGAGAAATACTTTATCATTTTTAACATCCATGCTATAAATAAATTGCTTAGAGATTACTTTGCGCTCCGCACGGCCCACATAGGTGTTTTCCCAAAGAATTTCGCCGGTTTTCAGGTCAATTTTGGCAATCTGGTTTTTCAAGCCTGAAAATAAAGCACCCAAAAGCGATGGTACAAAATTCACCATCGTAAGCGTGTGGTTTGTTCCGTCGAAATAGTACTGTCCAACGACTCCCCTGAATTTTTCGGTGCTCCAAAGCTCCTCGCCGGTGCGTGCCCGAATGTAAACCAGCTCTTTTTTCAACGCAATAGCAAAACAATCTTCCTCGCCAATATAAGTGATCGATTCATCGGTTACATCCTGGTATTTATCAGTGGACCAGAGAACTTTACCGGTTTCCAGGTCCATGCAGGCAATTTGGTCTTTCCCCATTTTGCGGTCGAACAGAAAAATGGTATTCGAATTCCAGAACGGAATCAATTCATCGATTTTGTTGAGCTTGGGAGCAACTTCGCTGAACCGTTTTTCCCAAATCACTTTACCGGTTTTGTTGTCAAACAAAGAGATTTCCTTGTCGGAAGCGGCGTAGCTGTGTTCGCCTTCGAGCGATGTGCCCGAGTGCAAAATCTGGTGTCCGAGTTTCGTTTCCCAAATCACCGACATGTCTTCCTGTGCCATCGCACAGACTGCAAAAAGCAGGAATGTTGCAAAAGTTAAAAGCTTTTTCATAGTCATTAAAATTTAAACGTATAACTGAGTTTGTAATCTTTATTTTTGGGCATTTTAAAGCTGAACTGAAAATCGAGTAGCCTGTCTTTCAACATATTCTGAGAAGGAATATTTCCGTCTTTTTTATCCTGAACAAATACCGAAACCACCTGTCCTTTGTTCCGAAGTGTAAGCAGTAGGGTGTATTCGCCGCTGATGTGATATTTCTGCCCGAATTTGTACAGCAGTCCTTCGGGCAGGCTCATTGCTTGTTGGAGTTCGGCAATGGCCTGTTTGGTCACATCTTCGGTGGCTTCAAGCATTTCGGGTTTCTGTGCCTGCAAGGCAATACAAACCAGAAAAAATGCTGCGGTTAATAGAGGTTTCATTTTGATGCAGTATTTGGTTCAATATTCCATTTAATGAGCTGATTTCCCATGCCAATCAAAATCGACTGATTGTCGGGCAGGAATACAAAGGACGGGCGCGAGCTGTTGATGATTCGTTCGCCATCGGCTTTCTCAAAGAGGCGATGAGCCAGCTCAAACCGTTTTTCGAGCGAAGCTGTTTGGTAATCGTACAGGTGCATTTCCTGAAAGCGGTTTCCTTTCGAGTTGATGGCGAAATAGTGTCGGTCGGTGCTGGTTTTCATGTCGGGTTGATTGATCGACATCGAGGTGAACCCTTTTCGCAAAGGTTGCATAGCCGCCACATCTATTAAATTCACGTAACTCAACCGCCGGTTATTTACCTGTATCCGAATGTCAGGAGTTTGAAAAACCGCTAAAATGTCTTCTCCGGGAAGAAATGAGAGGTTGTAAACGAGGTCGTAAAACTCGGCGATTGTCTGCATTTTTTTGCCCGTTGCGGCATCGAACAATCCTACTACCTGCTTATACTTTACAGCGTTTTTCAGACCTTTTTTATCTTTTTTAAACTGACTTTTGAAGTCGCTGGCATCAACAGTTTGAGAAACTGCCATTGTTTTCCCGTCGGGCGAAATAGCCAAAGCATTTGTTGCTCCCGGGATAGTAACCGACCTTATTTTTTCGCCTGAAGGAAGCTGCCAGAAGGTAATCTCATCGTCGTTGAGCGAAGCAGCCAGTTGTTCGTCGGTTGAAACAACCACGTCCTGAACGCGGGCAAACTTCTTTATTATTTTTCCCGAAGTGGTGTCGATAATCTCGTAATCGATGGTGCGGTCTTTATTCTGGCTAAAATCCGAAAAGCCTATTTCCTGCGCAATCAGGTACATTCCTTTGGCAGAAAAGCTCAGCCGCGAGCCCGAGTTCCAGATTCCGGCGTTAATTTCCTTCGTGATTTTTCGGTTTTGCCAATCGACCAGTTTGATCAGTTCTGATTTGCAGAAGCTAATTGCCAGCGTTTTTTGATCGGGAGAAATAGCCAGTCCCGAGATTTCAGACTCGGAGCTGATTAGTTTTATACGCTCGAAATCGGAATTGGAAGTTTGCCCCCAAAGCGTTGGTCCAACGAAGAAAAGCGAAGCAAAAACTGCAACATATAAAATTCCGGTCTTGTTCTTAAAGCCTCTCATAATCGAACGAGTTAAAGGTTAAAAAGCACAGAGCTCCGCTCAGTGTAATTGCTTTTAACTCAAAACACCCTCAGTGATTTTTGCCTGAACGGAGACCCTGTACTAATTTCTTCAATCGTCTGAATGGTGCTTAGGCTTGTCATGCAAGCAATTACACCACCAAAAGTAGAATAAGACATGGCGGTCTGAAATACGGTAATGCTCGTAATCGTGTACGACTTTTACCGTAGATTAAAGAAAGTAATCAAATTCTGTTGGCTTTGAAGTATTGTGGATAACAAGAATATAAGCAGTTTATAACCTGGAATTTTCAGGACGCTTCACGCCGGTTTAAAAACGGCTTCTGAATCTTTCAGGGCGAAAAATATCAAAGAGGGTGTCTCAAAAGTCAGAGACATCCTCTTTGATTTTCCTAATCAGAGACTGTTTCCCAATATTGAACTCTCCAGAGGATAAATTCGCCTTGGGGACAGCCTTATATTTTCATCTATTTCACCACCTCAACCCACATTCCCGGAATGACCGACAAATAGCTCTTGTCGTACATGGCTTCGGCCTGAATATTCGGGAAATAGAATTTACCGAGGTACGAAGCATTGAGCAGCAGCGTAAAAGTCTTCGTCTGTCCTTTGCTCAGGCTGAAATAGGTGCACACTTTATCGTCGCGGAAATCGCGGTACTCGTACTGATCTTCACCAGCGGCTGCTACCTGATTGTATAGACGCGTGTTGCGAATTTCCCAGCCCGACGGCACCTGGAACGTCAGCGCCAGGCTGCCCACACCTTCAATCGACTTGTTCGAAACGGTCACCACAGCCATCAGGTCGGTTCCCTGCTTCAGGTTGGCAATGTCAACCGGCATGCGATTGCTGTTCATAAACTTCACCGATGTTTCTAGCTTGCGGTCAATCTTTACCGACTGCCCGGCTTTCGGGATTCCTTCGGTGTAGTAATCCACGAACAACGGCCCTTCCGAGGTATTTTTTACCGACACCGGCAAATCAGCCGACAAGTCGCCGGAGAAAACGGTTTTGAACGAAGCCGTGGTCTTGATAGCTTCGCCAGCCTTTCCGTTGGTAAAGGTGAAACTCATTCCTTTTCCCGAAGCCTTGAAGAATTCCATGGTTTTGCAGATTCCGCTCAGCGCAAACGAAGTGGTTTGGGTGCTCATCCACGCGTCGCTGTTCAGTTCTTCGGCAATGCGTTTGTACAGGGTCAGCATGTTGTTTTGGTCTTTCAGCCTCACCATGCACAGCAGCAACATGGCGCGGTCGCGGGTCTGATCGCCGTAGGTGTAGGCATTAAAGTCGTCTTTCGGCGAAATATCCATCATGTTGATCAGCTCGTAAGCCGCTTCGGGGCGGGCACCTTCGGCATACGCACCGGCCAAAAACCAACAGCCCGAGGTGGGCAAATCCTTGTCCTCGCGCAAACGGTTCATCGCGCTGAAAACGGGTTTTCCGGCCAAAGCCAGCGTGTATAAACGATACGCCTGCACCACTTTCTGGTACGGATAAGTGCCTTTCCATTCCGATGCCATGCGCGACTGGTAAGCCAGCCAGCGCTTTTTCATATCCGCCGGAATGCTGAACCCTTTGGCTTCGGCCTCGCTAAAGAAATGCCCGACATAGCTGGTCAGCCATTCATCGTTCGAAGCGCTACCAGGCCAGAAACCGAACGAACCATCGGTGTTTTGGTGCTTTTTTAGCTTGCTTATTCCGGCCTGAATGTGGTTACTGATTTGCGTTTTTTGCTCGGCGCTCAAATCCTGAATTCCGGAGAGGAAAAGTTGCGGAAATACCGACGAAACGGTTTGCTCGGTGCATCCGTGCGGGTACTGGATGAGGTATTGGAGGCGCGACGACAAATTAGCCGATGGCAATCCGCTGACGGTTACCACCGCTTTGTTGCTGCCTTTCATGCCAAATGGCACGAGCGTAAATTGGTCGGTTTGTCCGGCAGAAACCACTTTGGTCACTGTTTTCGAAACTGGCAAATCACGCGATTTCACCGGAATATTCAGTTCATATTTGGTGCTTTCGTTACCCGAAGTTGCCGTCAGGATAATGGTTCCAATACCTGAAAGCTCTTCGGATTTGATGCGGAACTCAACCGTTTTTTCACCTTCCTGCGTAAAATTGACGGTTTGCACCGCTTCCGAAGCAATTTTGAAATGTTCGGAACAACTGATCTTCACCTGCACATTTTTCAGGTTGACGCTTTGTGCAAACACCGAAACCGGGATGGTAATGTCCTCGTCGAAACCGATGGAGCGCGGAGCTACCGGCAACAACATCAGCGGACTTTTCACCTTGCTGGTCTTTTCAGTAGCGCCAAAAGCACCGTCGTTTCCGGCAATCACCATGGTGCGCACCGAGCCGTTGTAAGGCGGTAACTTGAAGCTATGTGTACGCGATTGGCCTTTTTCTAACCGGAACGGCCCTTCGAAATGAACCACTGGCTTGAAACGGTTGGCTTTGTTTTTCGCCGGGTCAACCGGGCTCATGTCGCCGCCAATGGCAAACAGTTTTTCGAGGCGGCCACCAAATGCGCCCAGCACATCGTCGAACAAATCCCAGGTTTTCACGCCCAATGCTTCGCGCTGGTAAATGCCGCTCCACGGGTCGGGTGTTACGAAACCGGTAATATCGAGCAAGCCTTCGTCAACCATGGCGACGGTGTAATTCATGGCTTTGCCGCTTTTTTCGCTCACGGTCATGCTTATTTCTTTCTCCGGACGGAATTCTTCAGCGATTTTCAGCATAGGCGATAAACGCGAACCCGGATCTTCCACCGGCACCGGAATCACGCCGTACATGCGGATCGGGTTGTCGTTGTTGCGCTGTCCATACGACTGAATGAGACTGATGTGGATGTACGAGCAAGGTGCCATGGCGTCTGTTGCCTTAATCGCCAAATCATTGTTTCCGGCGGTAGTGTTCACCCAAAATTTATCCAGAATTTTGGTTCCGTCTTCAATGGTCACCAACGCGCGGCCTTTATCAGGAGCCGGAAAGCTGACATGAATTTTGTCGCCGGTGGTATAACTTTTTTTGTCCGAAGTAAACGTGAGCATGGTAGCCTGGTTGGCCGCGCCTTCGCCATAATAGTAGTCAGGTTTGTTGAAAACCGTTACCGCCGAAGTGTGCCCCGATGCCGATTGTGCCACCACCATGTACCGGCCCCATTCCAGCGGTTTAAATACCTCGCTCAAGGTAACCGCCGAGCCGTTAACGCTGATGTCTTTCGACAAAATCAGGCGGGCATTGTTGCGGTTGATGTAGCTGCCCATGTTTTGGTCCGACGATTCCCACCACCAGCGCCATTCCATTTTGTAAATCATTAGTTGGATTCGGTCGCTCACAGCCTGCCCGGTTGCGCTAACCGACACCAATTTAATCGGCGTACCATCGTCAACCTTGATAAAATCTTTGTTTTGTCCCGAACTTGGAATTTGCAGCCCTGCGTATTTGGTGTAAGGGGAAAACTTCCGGCTAAATTGTCGTATGCTGGCATCGCCACCCGGCTCGAAAATGCGCACCGTGTAGTCGGCATTCAAGATGCCCGGCGCATCGGCAATTTTTCCGGGATAAACCGGAAACGAGAGGTTGCCATTTTCGTCGGTACGGCCATCGAGGATGGTCTTGGTTTCGTATTTGAAAACCTTCGAAGGATCGTCGAAATTAAACAGAGGGAAATTCTCGAAGCGTGTCTTTTCAGCCCGCAAACCCAGTTCCACAATGGTGCGCAGCGAAGGCGCGTTTACGCCCGTCAGCCAGGCCGACTCAATTCGTGCGGTGGCCGACGGATCGTCGCTCCCGATCACTTCGCGCGAGAAGGTGGCATTAATTTTCAGGCGGTTCGGTTTGATGGTTTCAATGCGCAGGTGTTTGGTAAACTCGGCGCCGCCAATCGAAACCAACGCTTTCCAGATGCCGGTTTCGGCATCGGGCGAAGTGGCAGTGCGGAAGGTGAGCAGTTTCTTCTTATCCAGCGGTTTCAGTTGCTCCTGAATGATTTGCCCCTTGGTGTTGATCAGCATAAAGTTCACCGGATGGTTCTCGGGAAGCGGCGCGTTGCGGTCGTCAACAAAAACTGACACATAAATCGAATCGCCCGGGCGCCACGCGCCACGCTCGCCATACAGGAAAGCTTTCAATCCTTGCTGGCTTTTTTCTCCTGAAACATCAAACTGGCTTAACGACAGTGCATTCGATTCATTCAGTTTTAAATACGATTTCTGATCGTTTTGCGATGCCACCAGCAGGAACGGTTTCCCGGTAACCTGAATGTTGGCAAACCCATCGCCATCAGAACTTCCGGTGCCAATGTTCTGCAGCTGGTAATTCAGTATTTCGAGTTTCACACCTTGCAGCGGTAGCGCGGTTTTCAGGTCGGAACAGGCCACCAGCACATCGTTACCCAAACCTTTTTTAACGGTCAGGCCAATGTTGCTGACCAAAATATTTCGCCTAATGTTTCGATCGGAAGTGTAATAAGCGCGCGAACACGGATTGTCGTGCAAACGCCAGTTGTAATATCGGTCGTAATAGCCGTTTTGCCAGTTATCCGGATCATCCCAGTAATCCTTTTCGGCAGTCAATGCCTTGCTGCTGTCGTAGCCTTTTTCGGGTTCTTTGCGTGGATAATAGTCGTCCTGATCTTCCTTTTTCACTTGCGGTTCACCATCCTGACAGGGGTAAACCGAATACTCTTTTTGCATCCCAATTTCGACCTCGTAAATGGCCCCTTTTTCAATGGTCACATACTTCGACAAATCCAACGAAAAGGCATTCCACTTGTTCAAATCCACCACCTGATCGGTCACCAAATCCACCCGTTTGCTGAAAATCAGTCGGCCAACACGTTTCAAATCGTAGGTGTCGTCAATCTGCGAGTTCTGCAAAAAGCTGTTCATGTTCGACGAATACACTTTCACAATGCGCAGATCAACCGCTTTTACATTAACCGCTTCGAACGGGAAAATTACGGCGCCATTGTCGGGCATAATCACGCCTTTACCAGGCAAGCGCAGTTGCGGCTTTTGCAACTGAAATTCGAGCGCCGAAACGTACTCCTGAGGCAACGATTGGCCTTCTTTATTTCTGATGTTTCGGTTGACATCCAACGAACACACGCCAGAAAGCCGCTCTCCCAAATAAACGGTAACCTGATTGCCATCAACCGCCAGTTTATTGCTGGTGCTGGCCTTTAATTCCACCAAACCTTCCAAATCCTGTCTGCTGTCGAGCGCATCCGAGAAAAAGAGTTTTACCTGCTGCTCGGGTTGTTGAATGATGCGCGTTTCGAGCAAACGGAAATCGCCAATCGCAGGAATCTCAACCTCTTGTTTGCCTTCGTTGTCCACCTCAATGGCATCGCCATCCCACGATACTTTCACTGACGAAGCGCTTTGTTTGCGCTCAATATTTTTTACCATGAATAAATGCCTGTTTTCTTCGGGTCGGTGCTCCCACTCAATTTTCAGGTTGCTGCCACTTTGGTGCGCTTCCACCACTTTTTCAATAGCTTCAGCATTGATAGCTACCGAAGTTTTCAGCTCACCTTCAAGCAAATATCCGTTGGCCTTCTCTGCAGAACCGGTTTTCAGTCCCAAAATCGCTACCGAGAAATTTCGCTTCAGGGTAAAGACGTTGAATTTCAGAATTTCCAGTTTTGCTGGCACTGGCAGAATGTTTTTCAGTTGAAACGAAACCACGTATTCAGTCGCCTCTTTCAACTCTTCAGAAGGGGTAAACGACAAGGTTCCGTCGGCATACGAGCATTCGCCTTTTACCGATGGTGTGATGTCAAACAGCTTGGCTTTTTCAATTGAGCCCATGCGCTGCTCAAAAGCCGTTGCCGCACCGGGACTGAGTTTAACCTGAAATATTCCTTTCCCCGAAATGACACCGGACGAATATTCATCGACGTAGGCACTGAAATCCGGATCAACTTCTATCAAATGAACAACTTGCCCTTTATCCTGCTTTGGTTTGCAAGAAGTAAAGACACTAAAAACGACCAGCCAAATGCTGAAAAGTGGGATGAAAATTGAGCGCATAAGAATAAATTTTATTTTATATAAAAATAAACGTTCCGAGTGAACAAAAAGCATTTTTGAGCGAATATTTTTTTTGAGTTCGAGGTGACTAAAGTGAGCTAAAGTTCGAAGTTGAAAAATGTTGCGGGTTGCGAGATACGAGTTTCGGGTTGAAAACTGCGACTGAAAACTGCGACTTTTTTCATTTTCAAATCCCCAAATTTCCACATCCTTCTTACTTTTGCTCGCATGAAACGAATTGGTTTGCTTTCTGACACGCATGGAGCGATCAGCCCGCGTGTATTCCGCTTTTTCGGGACAGTTGACGAAATATGGCATGCCGGCGATATTGGCAACGCTGAAACTGCCGACCGCTTGGCGGCCTTCAAACCCTTGAAAGCCGTTTACGGCAACATCGACGACCATGTCGTTCGCCGGATGTTTCCAGAAACGCAACGCTTCTTTTGCGAGGAAGTGGACGTGCTGATGACCCACATCGGCGGGTATCCGGGGCGGTACGAAACCAAGGTAAGGAATCAATTCAAAATCAAGCCGCCCCAGCTATTTATTTGCGGCCACTCGCACATTCTGAAAGTAATTTTTGATCCCAAATTCCATTGTCTGCACATCAATCCCGGTGCTGCCGGAAACAAGGGTTTTCATCAGGTTTGTACGGCCGTCCGTTTTGTTATAGATAGCCGGAATATCCGCGATTTGGAAGTTTTGCAGTTTGAGCGAACAGCGTTTGATAGTTATGAATGATGGGCTATGAGCTATCGGCTGAATGACAACACGTACCTTTCTTACCTATTTCTCAACATTTTTTGGTTCGAACTGTTTTTTTAAATAAATTGAACGTCAATTATGAAGAGATTTACATTCACCCTAACAATAATATTTATGGTTATAATAAACAGCGCTGCACAAACAGAAACGGCAACCCTTGGAGGAGGTTGTTTCTGGTGTACCGAGGCTATTTTTCGTAGCCTGAAAGGTGTAGAATCCGTTGAATCAGGTTATTCCGGTGGCCATGAAAACAACCCATCGTACCAGGATGTTTGTACCGGCGAAACAGGTCATGCCGAGGTTATACAGTTAAAATTTAACCCACAGGTAATAAGTTACAGCGAAATTCTCGAAGTTTTTTTTCAGATACACGATCCTACATCGCTCAATCGACAAGGAGCCGACGTTGGAACTCAATACCGTTCGGTTATTTTTTACCATTCGCCGCAGCAAAGGGATCTGGCCGAAAGTTATATCTCACAACTCAACAAAGAAAATGTATTCGGGAAAAAGCTAGTCACCGAAGTTGAGCCATTCCATCACTTTTTCAAGGCCGAAGCTTACCACCAGAATTATTTCTCCAATAACCGCACACAGGGCTATTGCCAGTTTGTAATTGTTCCTAAAATGGAGAAATTCAAAAAAATATTCAGAAAGAAACTAAAATAATAAGAAATGGGAATTACGTTCCCGAATCATATCGTCAATTACAATGGTTGTAAGTAACTTTTGAAAGACCCGAAATACAGACCACCGATAGACGAACTATCAGAGAAGCTAAATATATACATTCACATTAAACACAACACAATCAACAACTTGCATCAAATTCAATTCGACCGAACCCACATCAAGACTTGAATGGGATATGCCTGCACGAAATTTAAACTTAAGATTCTATCAACCTCTTGTCCTCATTTTTAAAAAATTTAAAAACATCCAACTACATTTATTAATATATTCGCAACAGTAACCTGCGGAACAGCTTAAACTACAACTTTTGGATAATAACGAATATATTGATTTACTTGCAAAAAAAATAAGCCAGGACTCGGATCAGCAAGCATTCAAAGAATTATACCTGTTTTTTTTCGACCGGTTATATAAGTTCGCCTTTTCCATACTACATTCAGCCGAATTTGCCGAAGAAGCTGTTAATGATGTTTTCCTGAATATATGGCAGAAAAGGTCGCAGTTAAAATCGATTGATAATTTAAGGAACTACCTGTTTGTATCAACAAAAAATACAGCCTTCAACTATTTAAGCAAATTCAAAAAAGAACGCAACGCAACACTCGACGAGGTGTTAGTTCGATTTGAGATTGATGAGCTCACTCCTGAAACCGCTTTTTTTACGACTGAAGTGAGGCATGAAATTGAACAAGCCATTAACCAACTGCCACCCAAGACTAAACTGGTATTTCAAATGGCAAAAGTAGAAGGGATGAAATACAAAGAAATCTCTGATATTCTGAATATTTCGGTAAATACAATCGACAACCATGTTGCTACGGCGATCAAGAAACTAAGCGTAACCCTTAAAAATTTTTCGAGCGACAGTTCAAATCTTATTCTTTTTCAATTCATTATAAACCTGGCAAAAAAAATCAGGAAAAAATAAGAATACAACTAGTAGAAAATTGCAAAAAATTTGTCCTTTGAGTAACATTCAGCTAACCATGGAAACAATTTGGAATATAATTGGAAGAAAATTTGCAGGAGATATTTCTGATGAAGACAACGAATATCTGGCTGAATGGATTAATACATCGACCACAAACAAAGAAGTATATTTACAGTTAGAAGAACTCTGGTACCACAAACAAGATCAAACAAACAATTCGCAGTCAATTGCGGCGTATGATAAATTGATTAACCGGATAAAATTTGCAGAGGGAGTTCAAACAAAGTCCAGGGTTCAACGAATTTCCTCGCAGGTTAATCAATTTATCAGATACGCCGCAATTATTATTTTCATGCTCTCGTTTAGCTATCTTTCGTATTACTACTTCACCGAAGAAAGCAGCAAAAATGAATTTTGTACGATTTCGGTTCCTAAGGCAAGTAAATCGGAGATTATGTTGCCCGATGGAAGTAAAATCTGGCTCAATAATAACAGCAAGCTTATTTATCCAAAAAAATTTAATGGGAAAGAGCGCAAAGTTGAATTGATTGGCGAGGCATATTTTGAAATCAAAAAAAACTATAAAGTACCATTTATTGTAAAAACCTCCGACATCAGCATTAAAGTATTGGGAACCAAATTTAATGTTAGTGCTTACCCTAACGAGAAAGTAATTGAGACAACGCTAATTTCGGGAAAAGTAACCGTTAACTCCAACGAAAATCCTGAAATAGAACATACATTGAATCCGGGCGAAAGTATTTCGTTCGACAAAATCAGCAATAAATCTACGATATCGCGGGTCGATACCAGGTTTTACACTTATTGGATGAAAGGCGAGTTTTCGTTCAAGGATGAAAAATTTGAAAACCTGGCCAAAAGAATTGAAAGAATCTACAATGTAGAAATTACCTTTGATAACCCGAAAATAAAAGAAAAGACATATACGGGTAATTTCAAGGTTGATGATAATATTTATACCATTTTGGAAATATTTAAAAAATCGACTTCCGATCCGATCGAATACATTACAGATCGCAACAAAATAACTATCAGGCTAAAAAAATAGCGCAACCATCTTGTTTCATAAAAAACATAGTTTCATTCCTGGTAATCATTCCATCTTTTAAAAAAAAACCTGATATTTACGGGAATTAATTAAGAATTCGTTTTTGATTGTAGAATCAAAAAGTTGTTATCTGGTCAGTGGGTTTTGTTTAAGCAACACATAATAATCCGTTTTGTACTGAAAGCTTGCAGCCTGTTATTATACTCAATCCTGAAGGTCAAGATGACATGGAATACCGGTTTTTTTGGTATCATTGATTGTATATTTGAGCAACATCCGATTTGCTTAATATCTGAACGATTCGATGTTAATTATTTTATATCCAATAAATTAATAACAATATTCGGGTGTGAGATATAAGTTATTCTTTCTGACCTTGCTAATTGTTCTTTCAGGGAAATCATTTTCTCAGAAAAACTTAATTTCGCTTAATCTGAATAATGTTTCAATTGAACAAACTTTACTCGAAATAGAAAAGCAAACGGAGTACCGCTTTTTTTTCGAAGAGTCGAGTGTTGACCTTCACCCCAAAGTTTCGATTCAAATTAGTGATGCCACAATAAAAGAGGTCCTCGAAAAATTATTCAGGAATACGCCTTATCTGTACCAGATTGTTGACCATCACATTATTCTGTCGCAAAATAAGAAAGTTGTTATTCAGAATCTGAATTCTGACTCGTTCCGCATAATAAAAGGCATAGTAACCAATAAAAACAAAGAACCAATCCCCGGCGTGACGGTTATGATTAAAAATGCCTATACAGGAACCATAACTGACCGAAATGGTTACTACAAGCTCGAAGTCCCGGTAGAATATGATTCTCTTACTTTTTCGTATGTCGGGATGAAAAAAGAAGACATTGCTTTAGGTAAAACATCCCGGTTAGATGTTATGTTGGAACCCGAAATCTTTGGAGTAGATGAAGTTATTGTTGTTGGATACGGCGACCAGAAAAAGTCGGATCTGACCGGGGCAATTTCGTCGATTGAAGTAGAAGGAACCAAAAGGATGCCCGTTGCCGGAATTGACCAGGCATTGCAGGGACGTGCTCCAGGTGTTTTTGTTACATCAACATCGGGTTCGCCCGGAGGAGGAACCTCGGTGAGAATTAGAGGTATAGGAACAGTTAATAATAACAATCCGCTTTATGTAGTTGATGGAGTACCTACCGATGATATTCGCTTTCTTAATACAGGAGACGTCGATAACATTGAAATACTAAAAGACGCTTCGGCAACTGCAATTTACGGTAACCGCGGGGCCAACGGTGTAATTCTGATTAACACCAAGAAAGGAAAACCTGGAAGACCTCAAATTCAGTACGATTCGTATTTCGGGATCAATGAAGTATGGAAAAACCCAAGCATGGGAAACAGCAAACAATTTGCAACACTGAGTAATCTTGCTGTTAAAAACGGAATTGAAAGCGAGGGAACTGGAGCTTACCAATACATTGAAGATTTTAAAAATCCGGATTCGTTTACGGGTGGAACCAACTGGTGGAAATTAATAACCAGGAAAGCGCCTGTTCATAATCAAAATCTGTCTATTTCAGGTGGTAACGAAATGAATAAATACATGATGAGCCTTTCGTATCTTTCGCAAGATGGTACCATAAAAGGATCGGAATTTAATCGGGTGACTTTCAGGGTAAATAACACTTATTCACTTTCTGACAAAATATCTTTAGCTTTCAATACCAATTTGAGCCAAGCCATCAGAGAATTGATCACCGAAGACGACCTGGATGGAGGAATCGTTTTTACGGCTATTGTATTAGACCCCATCACCAGTGGCGACGAACGGCCAGCTTACGACTCTATACGCACAAAATATGGCGAATTCTCGCGTTGGTACGAATCGAAATACAGCAATAAATATAATCCGGTAGCACAAATTGGCCGCAATTTTAACCGCTGGGATCAGCTACGCTTTTTTGGCAACCTGCTATTCGATTATAAAGTTACCAAACACCTCGATTACCATACGTCGTTTGGTATCGATATCAGGCAAACCGAAACGAATAACTTCTACCCTACTTATTGGATGGACGCTGATTCGAAAAACGATATTAATTCAGTAAAAAAAGAAACAGGGAAAAATAAAGACTGGGTTTTTGAAAATACGCTCACCTTTAAAACCCCGGCAAATACCAACCACAGCTTTACGGCTATGACCGGCATGACGATGGAGTACGGCAAATATGAAACGGTATTGGCTTCGAAACGAAATGTTCCGAACAACAGTAATTATCTCCGGTACCTAAGTGCGGCAACCACCGACGCCAACATACAAAGTTCGGTATCTGACTATGCCCTAATATCTTACATAAGCAGATTCAATTATTCTTACAGATCGAGATACATACTAACCGCTTCGATGAGGGCCGATGGATCGTCGAAATTTGCGAAAGGAGAACAATGGGGCTATTTTCCATCGGTTTCGGCAGGCTGGAGAATTAGCAGCGAAAAATTCTTCAACGCTTTCAACACCAGTGATATTTTTGATGATCTTAAAATAAGGTTGGGCTGGGGACAAGTTGGCAACCAAAACATTTCAGATAACTCATTCAGAACAATCATTGCAGGAGGATATCAGAACCGATACATTTTCGATCAGACTATTTACCAGGGCTATTCTCCGTTGAATGTTGGAAATAAACACATTACATGGGAAACAACAGAATCGACCAACCTGGGAATTGATTTCATCATGTTTAAAAATAAACTGACCGGGAATATCGATTTTTTTAGCAAGCAAACAAAAAGTATGCTTTTAAGGTTGCCGGTTCCAATATCAATCGGACTACCTGATTCGCCGTGGACCAATGCCGGAGATGTTCAGAATAAAGGTGTTGAAATTTATGCAAACTACCATAACAAGTGGAAAGAACTTAATTTTAATGTGTCATTTAATCTTTCGACATATAAAAACAAAATCTTGTCGCTAGGCGGAGGTGAGCCGATCATGGGAGGAGAACAACGCCTGGGATATACAACAAAAACTATGGTTGGCCATCCTATCGGGGCATTTTTCGGGTATGTTGTTGAAGGAGTTTTTCAAAATCAGCAAGAAGTGAAGGCTGCAAATGACTTAACTTCGGGACACGGATATTACCAGGATGTCATGACCCGGCCAGGCGATTTTAAGTTCAAAGACTTGAACGGCGATGGGCATATCAACGCCGAAGACCGAACATTTATCGGATCACCGCACCCCGATTTTACTTATGGAATAAATCTGAATGCTGAATATCACCATTTTGACTTTATGATATTCCTACAGGGATGCCAGGGCGGCGATATTTTTAATGTTTTCAAGTATTACACCCATCAAAATACAGGATACTTTAATGCTCCTTCTGATATGATTGAAAAGGCATGGCACGGCGAAGGAACTTCTGATACTCAATTCCAGGTTTCGGCAAGCACGGCCAATAATAATACCCGGACCTCGAGCTGGTATATCGAAGATGGAACATTTCTACGAATCAAAAATCTACAGGTGGGATATAGCATCTCCAAACGCCTCTGTAATAAATTGGGAATTTCGGAATGCCGGATTTACCTGGGTGGGCAAAATTTATACACATTTACCCGTTATAGCGGGCTCGACCCCGAATTGGCGGATTTGAGCGGGAACCCATTAAATTCAGGAATCGACTTTGCCAAATATCCCCAGGCTAGAACTATTGTTGGTGGACTTAATGTTAAATTTTAAAAATCAGTAAAATGAGAAAGAAATTGATATACCTTATTTTTTTGCTGATGACATTCTCTGGATGTGACTTTGGATTTATTGATCGCCCCCAGCTGGCGGTTCAAACATCTGATAGCTTTTATAAAACCTCAGATGACGCTGTATCAGCGACAACCGCAGTATATAATTATCTCCAGAAATACGATTTCGAGGTTTCCAAGTTTGAGTTTGGCGACATTGCTTCGGATGATGCAGAAAAAGGCGGTGAATCGGATAACGACCGCCCATTTGTAAAAGATATGGAGTATTTCAGAACCCGATCAGATAATTATTCGTGTTTAGTCATGTGGAAAATTTGTTTCATGGCCATCTACCAGGCAAACTATGCCATCGAAAACATAAATCCTATTGAAATGGATGATGCCCTGAAAGAAAGATTAATTGCTGAAATAAGCTTTATTAGAGCGCACTCTTATTTTTTCCTGATCAATATTTATGGTGAAGTGCCATTAGTTACGCGAGTCCTTTCGTCCAACGAATATCATCTGGCGAAAGCTACCAATACTGCTATTTGGGAACAAATAGAAACTGATTTAATTTTTGCCCGTGACCATTTGCCCCTGAAATCAAAATACGATGAAACCAACCTCGGAAGAATAACAAAAGGCGCAGCCCAGGCGCTACTTGCAAATGCTTATCTTTTTCAGAAAAAGTGGGCGCTTGCCGAAAAAGAAGCTTACGAAGTGATACAATCGGGCGAATATCGCCTCGAGCCTCAGTTTGGCGACCTTTTTCAAGTCAAAAAGTCTGATTTCGGATCCGAGTCGGTTCTTGAAATTCCGCATAAAACTACCAACACAGGCTGGGGTGACGACAATGAAGGTAGTGTAGTTCCCGTTTTTTGCAGAAGCAGAAATTCGGGAGGATGGGGCTTTAATTGCCCGACATTCGATTTGCTTGCCGAGTTTGAACCCGGCGACCCGAGGCTGGTTCATACCTTTTTGTTCGATGGCGACATAACCGAAAGCGAAATTCAATTTAATCAATATAGCCCGTCTCATTTATGTTCCAGGAAAGTATTCCTGACGCCTTCGGAGCGTGTTGGATTCGATTCGTCTGACGCTCCTTTCAATATCAAAGAAATAAGGTATGCTGAAGTGCTGTTAATTCACGCCGAAGCCGCATGTGAAAACGGGCACATCCAGGAATCACTTAACTCGTTGAACCAGATCAGGAAACGAGCTCGGGAAAGTAATGCTTTCGACTCAAAATTCACATTTAAAAATATTAATAAATACCAGAGTTCATCGGGTCAATACGAAAATTATAAATTTATAACCTACGATTATCAGAAAGCGAATAGTGACAAGCAGAACCTTTTACCTGATGTAAAAACTTCCGATCAGCAAATATTGCGTAATGCAATAAGGCATGAACGAAGAGTTGAACTTGCGATGGAAAATAAACGATTTTACGACATCATCAGGTGGGGCAATGCTGAAACTCACTTCCATAATTTTGCCACTAAATGGAATACAGGAAAAGGAAGCCAGTTCAGAAAAAATATCAATGAAATTTTCCCTATTCCGCAGGAAGAAATGGATGTTAACCCCAAAATGACGCAAAACCCGGGCTATTAAAGAAGTTCAGTTGAAGTTATTCCTTTTTAATCCTCCGAATTTCCTGGCGCTTTTTCTTTTCGTGCAGCCCACAAAATTAAACGAAGCGACTGGTCGTAAGTCATGTAGTTCCAGAGCCAGTTTACAAAAATCAGCAAACGGTTTTTTACGCCAACAATGGCCATCAGGTGAACAAACATCCACGTGAGCCAGGCGATGAACCCGGAGAATTTCAGGAAAGGTAAATCGGCAACAGCACGGTTTCGCCCAATGGTGGCCATCGAGCCTTTGTCTGTGTATTTGAACGGTTTAAAATTGGCATTATTCCGAATAGATTTAAAATTTCGGGCCAGGTTAGTGCCTTGCTGAATAGCCACCTGGGCTACCTGGGGGTGTCCGTTGGGGAAATCGCTGGTGGTCATAACAGAAGCATCACCAATAGCAAAAACATCATTTAATCCTTTTACCCGGTTAAATTCGTCAACCTGGATGCGGCGGGCGCGACCAACCGATTCGTCCGGTATCCCGGGTGGCACAACTCCGCTGATTCCGGCAGCCCAAATAACAAGTTTGGTTTTTATTTCCTCATCATTGCCAAGTTTGAGTATTTCTCCGTCGTAATCAACTACGCGGGTGTTTGTTCGTATTTTTACCCCAAGGCGTTTCAGGTAGAAAAGCGATTTTTCGGAAGCATGTTTCGACATATTGGCCAGCACTGATGGCGAACCTTCAATAATACTCACCTGCATTAAATCCATATTTAAATCGGGGTAATCTTTGGGCAGTACAAATTTTTTCATTTCGGCAATGGCGCCTGCAATTTCAACGCCTGTTGGTCCGCCGCCTACAACAACAACATTTAAAAGCGCTTTCTTTTCATTCTCGAACTCGTCGAATAACGTAACTGCTTTTTCCAGATTCGTCAAAATCCGGTTTCGAAGCGACATGGCTTCCGCCACCGATTTCATCGGGATAGCATGTTCAGCCAGCTTTTTCATTCCGAAGAAATTTGAATTTACTCCCGTGGCAATTACCAGGTAATCGTACCAAACGGTATCCAGGCTGGTTTTAATCTCTTTATTTTCGGTGTCAACGGCATAAACTTCGGCAACACGAATATAAACGTCTTTTCGGCTCTGGAATATTTTTCGGAGAGGGAAAAGGATGGAACTTGGCTCCAGCCCGGAGCTGGCAACCTGGTAAAAAAGCGGTTGAAACTGATGGTAATTATTTTTGTCGATTAGCACGATTTGGTATCCGGAATTAACCAGTTTCTTGGCCAATTTTAGTCCGGCGAATCCTGCTCCAATGATAACAATTCTCTTTTTTGCGGTTTCAGGTATATTGACTGACATCTGTTTGTATTTTGATTTGTGTTTTACGACATGAATTAAACGTTTTTTAGGCTGAAGAGGTTGTTTTTCTTACGTTAATTAATCCTTTCACCAGTATTAAATCTCCTATTTACCAGTGGTTTTTAACTTTAAAAGCTTCCCTTGATCGAAGTCTGGTTTTAAAGTTTAATTTTAGTGAATATTTAGCGACTTGTTAAAAAAGTTTGAGATAAAAAGATAAGTGTTATTTTTACATTTTTAGAACGTGTTCCTGTAGAAACGACTAACTAAATCGATCAAAATGAAGAAAGAATTTATTACAGTTGTTTTTTGTTTGATGGCCATTTCGGTTGTCTTGAAGGCGCAAATTTCAGTAGTTTCGCCTCATGCGGTTACCGAAGCCAAAATTGAGGCCGGCAAACAAATTATTTACAGCATATTTTTTAAAGGAAAGCCGGTCATTTCAAATTCAACCATAAAGTTTGAATTCAGGCAGGCAGCTCCATTTACCGAAGATTTTACGGTGCTGAAAACTTCGACCAGGGAAATCAACGAAACATGGAGCCCGGTTTTGAAACGGCAATCTTCAGTACTAAATAACTGCAACGAATTGATGATTCAGCTTCAGGAAAAGAAATTTCCCAGACGAACTCTTAACCTCGTATTTCGCGCGTATGACGACGGCGTGGCTTTTCGCACCGAATTTACCGGGCCCGATAACAATCACGAATATGTAATTACCGACGAGCTGGTCACGTTCAATTTTACGGCTGATCACGATTGCTGGGCGGCCAACCATGTATCATATCGGTCGTCGCAGGAAAACGAATACTTTAAGCGGAAACTTTCTGAAATTAACGATCAAATGGTGATTGGATTACCAATGACTGTGAAAGTGGCCGACGATTGTTATGCTGCAATTACCGAAGCTGAAATTGATGATTACGCCGGGATGTACCTGAAAGCCGGGCATTCGGCCAGTGGTTTTTCGGTTCGTTCGAGCCTGTCGCCTTTGCCCAAACAGTCTGATAATGGAGACAGAGTGAAGTTTAAATTTCCGCACAAGACACCGTGGCGGGTAATTATGCTGGGCAATTCTCCGGGCAAGTTGGTTGAGTCGGAAATCGTGATGAACCTGAATCCACCTTGCGCCATTGCCGATCCGTCGTGGATAAAGCCCGGCATGTGTGCCTGGGATCACTGGTGGAGCGGCGAAGTGAAAATGGACAACGAAACCATCAAAAAATACATCGATCTAGCCTCGGAAATGGGCTGGCCTTACCAGCTAATAGATTGGCAATGGTACGGACCGTTCAATACACCTGAAGCCAACATCACCAAAGTGGCACCACAGCTCGATATGCCCGGCATTCTGGCTTATGCAAAAAACAAGAACGTGAAATGCTGGGTTTGGCTGTACAATACCGATGTCGATCGTTCGAATTGGGATAAAGCTTGCGCAACCTACGAAAGCTGGGGAATTGCCGGTGTAAAAATCGATTTTATGGACAGCGACGATCAGCAAATGGTCAACTGGTATCACCGCATTGTAAAAACTGCTGCCGCGCATCATTTGATGGTTGATTTTCATGGAGCTTATAAACCCGATGGTTTCCGGAGAACTTACCCAAACCTGGTAACCCGCGAAGGCGTTATGGGCAACGAGTACAACAAATGGTCGTTGCGGGTAACTCCTGAACATGTAACCACATTGCCATTTACCCGAATGCTTGCTGGCCCGATGGATTTTACACCTGGAGGTTTCCTGAATCGTACTCCGGAGAAGTTTCAGAATGGAACTCCGGCCCAGGTATTGGGAACACGGGCGATGCAGCTGGCCGAGTTTGTGGTGTTCGACAGTCCGTTTATGGTAGCCTGCGATCATCCGGATAATTACAAAGGCAAATTGGGCGAAGAATTCCTGAAGAAAGTGAAAACGATGTGGGACGAAACCCGCATCTTGAACGGACAAATCGGAGAATACATTACTTCAGCCCGTCGTTCAGGAAATGACTGGTTTATTGGCTCTTTAAACAATAGTGAATCGCGAACTCTGGAAATAAAGCTCGATTTCCTTGGAAATGGGAAATACAGGATGATTGGATTTCAGGATGATCCTGAATCGGGAATAGATGCGGAGAAAATTATGCGCACATCAACAGTGGTGGCAAAAGGCGACGTTGTGAAATTTGAAATGGCTCCGGGAGGTGGCTTTGCCGCTTATCTGGAACCTGTTAAATAAAACTTTTGAGCGTTTGGGGTTAGTGTTTTCACAACTTGAACCCTGAAACTTTGAACTTGAAACTAAAAATGATATGCTCGAACAATTAAAAGAAGAAGTTTGGAAAGCCAATTTGGACTTGGTTAAGCACGGATTGGTGATTTTCACCTGGGGAAATGTGAGTGGAATCGACCGCCAAAGTGGTTTGGTGGTAATTAAACCCAGCGGCGTTTCGTATGATGTGATGAAGCCGTCGGATATGGTGGTACTAAACCTCAATGGCGAAGTGGTGGAAGGTACTTTAAAACCATCGAGCGACGCGCCAACCCACCTCGAATTGTACCGCAATTTTCTGAATATCGGTGGAATTGTACACACACATTCTGAGTGGGCAACCAGCTGGGCACAGGCAGGAAAAGGCATTCCGGCGGTTGGAACTACCCATGCTGATTATTTTTACGGAGAAGTTCCATGTACCCGCAAAATGACTGAAGCAGAAATCAAAGGTGAGTACGAACTCGAAACCGGTAAAGTAATCGTAGAAACTTTTAAAGGGCTTGATCCTGATATGATTCCGGGCGTATTGGTAAACAACCACGCGCCTTTCAGTTGGGGCAAAAATGCGGATGATGCCGTTCACAATGCGGTGGTTTTGGAAGAAGTAGCTAAAATGACTTTCCGGAGTTTTCAGCTTAATCCGGCAACAACTATGGATCAAGTGTTGCTCGACAAGCATTTCCTGCGCAAGCATGGAAAAAATGCCTACTACGGACAAAAATAGTTCCATATTTCAGGTTCCAAATTCCAGGTAACACTGAAGAATGAAGTCTTCCTGGAACTTGAAATTTGGAATTTGAAACTTAAATTATAAATCAATAAACATCAAACAATATTTTATGACACAGGCAAAATACACGATCGGGCTCGATTATGGTACCGATTCTGTTCGTTCGCTCATCGTGAACGTCGAAAATGGCGAAGAAGTAGCAAGCGTAGTTTTTGAATATCCGCGCTGGAAAAAGCAAATGTATTGCGATGCGCCAAACAACCAGTTTCGTCAGCACCCGAAAGATTACCTGGAAGGAATGGAATACACGATTGTTGAAGCCCTGAAAAAAGCTCCGGCAGGAGTAGCTGAAAATGTAGTTGGTATTTCGATCGACACCACTGGTTCAACACCGATTGCTGTTGACGAAAAAGGCACACCACTGTCGCTGACTTCAGGATTTGAGGAAAATCCGAATGCCATGTTTGTGCTTTGGAAAGACCACACGGGAGTGAAAGAAGCCGACGAAATTAACGAGCTGGCCAAAAAATGGAACATCGACTTTACCAAGTTCGAAGGTGGAATTTATTCTTCGGAATGGTTTTGGGCTAAATTGTTGCACGTGATTCGCGAAGATGCCAGCGTTTACCGTGCCGCTTATTCGTGGGTTGAACATTGCGACTGGATTCCGGCAATTTTAACCGGAAATACCAACCCAAAAACGCTGAAACGCTCGCGCTGTGCAGCTGGTCATAAAGCCATGTGGCACGAAGCTTTTGGCGGACTTCCAACCGAAGAATTCCTTGTAAAACTTGATCCACTTTTGAGTGGACTGAAAGACCGTTTATTCAAAGAAACATATACCTGCGATGTAGCTGCGGGAACAATCACTCCTGAATGGGCTAAAAAACTAGGTTTGCCAGCCAATGTAAAAGTAGGAGTTGGTGCGTTCGACGCTCACTTGGGCGCAGTTGGTGCCGAAATCGAACCCTATTACCTAAGCAAAGTAATGGGTACTTCAACCTGCGACATGCTGATTGCTCCAATGGAAGAAGTGGGCGACAAGCTGATCAGCGGTATCTGCGGACAGGTTGATGGTTCAATTGTTCCCGGAATGTTGGGAATGGAAGCCGGTCAGTCGGCTTTTGGCGACATTTATGCCTGGTTTAAGCGTGTGCTGATGTGGCCATCGGAACAAATTATTACTTCGAGTACACTGATTGATGAAGCGACCAAGGAGAAAATGATTGCGGAAATTTCGTCTAAACTGATTCCAGAATTGACAAAGGCTGCTGAATTGATTCCGATTGAAGATAGCAGCATTGTGGCGCTCGACTGGATGAATGGCCGTCGTACACCGGATGCCAACCAGAACCTGAAAGGAGTAATTTCCGGACTGAACTTAGGTTCTGATGCACCGCGTATTTTCCGTGCATTGGTTGAAGCCACTGCGTTCGGTTCAAAAGCTATTGTTGATCGTTTTGTGCGCGAAGGCGTTCGTATCGACGGCGTAATTGCATTAGGTGGTGTGGCTAAAAAATCGCCATTTGTGATGCAGATTGTGGCCGATGTGCTGAATATGCCAATTAAAGTTGCCCGTTCGGAACAGGCTTGTGCGTTGGGATCAGCAATGGCTGCTGCTGTTGTAGCAGGAGTTTATGCAAGCACAGCAGAAGCTCAGAAAAAAATGGGTGGTGGTTTCGAAACCACCTATTTCCCAATTGCTGCCAATGCTGCCAAATACCAGGCATTGTACGCTAAATATTTGAAATTAGGCGAATTGATAGAGTTTGGATTGAAATAGGACTATCCTCAAAAAAAATAGTAAAAGAGCCAACCAGGAGTTTTCCGGTTGGCTCTTTTTTATACGGTTCAATCACGATATTTATCTGGTCCAATGACTATATCGAAGATAAATATTCCGTTTTTATCCCGATAATTGTATTTAAAGGTTACCCCTAAATCGCGCATGGCTTTCATGTCCGGATTTGTTTTAACCATATTGGTAATCTGAGGTTCGAGTATCTTTTTACCCTCCGCCGGATTTACATCATTTATTTCAACATTTATCAAGGTGTAGTAATACTGGAAAGTCTTGTTTGGAGACGCAACTGCGTTATCCAATCTTGTTTCAGAATCAACCATCATGGGGCACGACTCGTTCAGACTGCTGGCTACTTTCATCATATTTTTATCAACAGCGGCTGAACCAAAAAAGAAATGCTGAACGGCAAAAAAGCTCAAGCCAAAAACAACTGCGTAAACAATCCAATAAAGTATTCCTTTGCTTGAAGTTGCCTTTTTATCTCTTTTTACAAGAGCCACATCTTCCTCAATCGGTATTTCAACCTTTGGTAATTCGTACCCACATTCGAAACAATATTTGTAGTAAGCTGGATTTTCCTTTCCACAATGAGTACAGGTAGTTTTTTCCATTGTTGCCCTTTTAATTTCGACTAAATATACTGCATTTTATGTCTTATTTCATTTTTTATGGATTTTAATATTTATCTGATCCTTCAAAAACGAAAAAGGGCTTCACTTTCGCAAAGCCCTTCGGTATCTAATTCTGAAATTTCTTAGTTGTTTCCTTTCACGCGGCTCCACATTTCGAGCACTTTGTCGTTTTTATCCAGAAAGTCGTGCAGCAGAACGCAACGTTCAACCACGGCACTGTCGGGGTATTGAACCGGATTGATGTGCAATTTGCCGTTTCCGGGCCCGAAGAAGTAATTCAGGTTTGCCGTTTCAGTAATCGTTGAATCCGATTGTGCCTCAATGATTTCGGGAGTTGCAACGGCGCTGCAATAGCCGCTGATTTCCATATTGCGCAAAGCAATTTTTGCCTGGCAAAGGTAATTCAGAAAATAGCTGGCTGCCTTTACGTTGCGGGCATATTTCGGAATAATCCAGCCATCGAACCAAATGTTACTTCCTTCTTCAGGAACAACATAATCGAGGTTTACGCCTACTTTTTTAGCCTCGTCGATGGCCCAAACGGCATCGCCACTCCAGGCGTAGTTCATCCAGGCTTGTCCTTTGGTCATCATTTCCTTGCCAAAATCAGCTTCCCAGCCAGCCAGGTTTGGGCGCAATTCTTTCAGTTGTTTTTCAACCATTTCAATGTCGGCATCGGTGTGGTCGTTCGAAACATCGTAACGGGTACGCTTGCCCGATTTAATATCATCGTAAAAACCTACAGTAGCGGCCATGTTATACACATCCCAGTAGTGGTCTTTCATCAGGATTTTACCTTTGTTTTTCGGATCCCAAAGACATTTCCACGATTTCACTTCGTCCTTTGAAACTTTGTCGGTATTGTAAAGAATTCCTGAAGTACCCCACATGTATGGAACCATGTAATCAACAGCTTTTTTGCCGGGAACGCTGAAGGCATCCATGCGATTGCGCAGGAAAGGCGATATGTTTTCGAGAAAGCTGCCGGTTTTCCCGAAATTACGGTCGATAGGCAGCAATAAATCGTTTTTCAGCATTTTTTCAATGAGGTATTGAGTAGGACAAGCCAGGTCGAAATCTTCTTTGCCCATCGCAATTTTGGTGTACATTACTTCAGGCATATCAAAAACCTGGTAAACAATTTTCACATCCTCGCCGGTTTGTTCTTTGTACCATACCGGAAATTCCTTCAACAGATCTTCGTCGATATAGTCGGACCAATTGTAGATTTTCAGGACTTTTTTGCGTGATTCGTCACTTTGTTTACAGGCATTGAACGAGTAAACAACCAGACCAAGGAGTAGTACAAGAGCCAGTTTGCCCAATACTTTTGTTGTTGTGAATGTTCTCATTGATACAGTTTTAGGAGTTATTGATTTTATAGTTTTTTCTTGGCAGCCCGTTGGTTTATGATCAGGAGCAAAATCAGTACGGTGATAAAAATGATGGTCGAAAGTGGTCGTAATTCTGGAGTCAACCCGCCACGGCGGGCATCAGCATAAATGTATGTCGAGAGTGTTTCGAGCCCTTCGTTTCCAATATTGAAAAGGGTCACGACAAAATCGTCGATTGACAAGGTAAATGCCAGGATAAAACCACTGATCATTCCGGGTTTTAATTCAGGAATAATCACTTTTCTCACCGCTAAAAGTGGCGTAGCGCCCAAATCCAACGCAGCTTCATACAAATTGGTGTTCATCCGGCGTAAACGGGGCAAAACGCTTAAAACCACGTAAGGCGTACAAAAAGTGATATGTGCCAGAATTACAGTGGTGTAGCCCTGCGAAATACCTAAACTAACAAAAAGCAGGAACAACGAAATGGCTGTGATTATATCGGGATTGAGGATTGGAACAGTGTTAAACATTTTTATTGCCTGCGCCGAACGGGGCTGGAGGTTGTGAATGCCAATGGCAGCCATTGTTCCGAGGATAGTTGCGGCAAAGGCAGCTATAAGTCCTATAATCAATGTATTCCACAAGGCACTGCTAAGCGAATGATGGATTCCACCCTGGAAGATAGACGCATACAATTTGAGCGAGAAACCCGTCCAGTTGCCCAAAACTTTTGCTTCGGTAAACGAAAAAATGACAATGATAAGGATGGGCGCATACAACAAAACCAGCAGCAGTCCAAGGTACGATGAGGATAAAATTCGTTTCATCATATCAGGTTGCCCTCCTCGGCAGCTTTCGAGTTTCCATCGCGGTTCATTAAGGCTGTAAGTCCAATCAGCAAAAGCATGATTAATGACAATGCAGCTCCGTAGTTCCATGTCCCGTTGTAAATGTTTTCCTGAAGTGTTGTTCCGAAAAGCTTGATGTTGTTTATGGTAAGCAATTCGGCGATGGCAAAAGTTGAAATCACCGGCATAAAAACCATCAAGATTCCGCTAATGATTCCGGGAACAGATAAAGGTAGTTCAGTTTTCATGAATACCTGAACCGGATTAGCGCCCAAATCCTGTGCCGCTTCAATCAGGTTTTTATCGGTCTTTTGCAAAATATTGTAAATGGGGTAAATCATGAATGGCAAAAAATTGTAAACCATCCCGAAAATGAGGGCGCCCTCGCCCAGCGGGATCCTGAAAAAATCGAAAAGAGCTACAGTTGCCAAAGTGCGGATCAGGAAATTAACCCACATGGGCAGAATAAAAAGGATGACCAGCAGTTTTGCTCTTCGAGCCTCCATTTTACTCAGGATATAAGCAGCCGGGTAACCGATCAGGATACACAAAACAGTGGTAATCAATGCAACAACGACCGAATAGATAAAGGTATTCATGGCCTCGGGATGTACCCAAAACTTCTGGATGTTGGCAATTGTAAATTGTCCTTCAGGATTGGTGAAGGCATAATATACAATTAAAGTCATGGGAATCAGCACAAAAAAGGCGAGAAACAAGGCGTAAGGAATTGCCCAGTTTCTTCTTCGGCCTAAAAATGATAGCATTTTATTTTGCATTCCCGTCTGGATTAAGCTGGTTCAATATGAATACATTCCGGCGAAATGCTAATTCCAATTCGGTCGCCATCGTCCCATATATCGTTGGTATTCACAAAAATATGGTCGGTACCTTCAGCCAAAATGGTGAGGTGATAATGATTGCCTTTATAAAGAATCATGCGTATTACACCTTTCAGGTCGCCTTCGTCTTCGCTGTCGAACAAAGTAACATCGCCAAAAGCGACCGAAACTTTTACTTCGGTATTGGCAGTAAAGCTTGCGGCTTCGGGACATTCAAAAACATTATCCAGGAACTTTACGTGCGATTTATCCACGATAACTCCTTCGAATGTGTTGCTCAATCGCTCCTTTTTCATTACCTGAATGTCGAAAGGTTTAACCAGCATTCCAACAGTTTTCCCAACTTCGAAACAGTGGTAATCCTGGATCATAAATTCGTAGCCTTCCGGCGAAGCAACCATCATTTCGTAATGCACACCTTTGAAAATGCTCGAAGTTACAACACCGCTAAATTGCGCGGCATCCGACATTTCGAAAATGTAAATATCCTCGGGCCGGATCACTACATCAACTTGTTCGTTAGGCGCAAAACCTTTGTCAACGCATTCGAACTGGTGGCCTGCAAATTCAACCAGCTCATCTTCAAGCATAACTGCATCCAAAATATTGCTTTCGCCAATAAAATCGGCCACAAACGAGTTGGCCGGTTCATTGTATATTTCGGTTGGCGTACCAATCTGCTGAATTTTTCCTTCGCTCATTACCACAATGCGGTCGCTTAAAGTCAGCGCTTCTTCCTGATCGTGAGTAACATACAAAAAACTGATGCCCAATTTTTTGTGCATCGCCTTGATTTCCATTTGCATGTCCTTGCGCATTTTCAGGTCTAGGGCTGCCAGTGGTTCGTCGAGCAACAGCACTTCAGGCTCGTTAACAATGGCACGGGCTATGGCTACACGCTGTTGTTGTCCTCCTGAAAGGGAATCAACATCGCGCTTTTCATAGTCCATCATGGTCACTATTTTTAAAACCTTTTTTACTTTTTTCTGAATAACTTCTTTGGGTAATTTCTTCAATTTCAGGCCAAAAGCAATGTTTTCGAAAACATTCAGGTGCGGAAACAGAGCATATCGCTGGAAAACAGTGTTTACAGGACGAAGGTGTGGCGGAACCTGGGTCATTTCCTGACCGGCGATGGTAATTTTTCCTTCTTTCGCCTTGAGGAAACCGCCAATTAAACGCATCAATGTGGTTTTTCCGCAACCCGACGGACCTAAAATGGTAACAAATTCACCTTTTTTTATCGAGAGATTGATGTCCTGGAGAACTGTTTTGTCGCCAAATGAATGCGATAACTGTTCTACAGTAATAATGTCGGTCGTTTGCTGCATGTACTGATTAAATGTGCTTTAATAGTGTTGAAACATAAAAAGGATTTATTTCTAAAATCGAAACCAAAGATATTTATTCGAGCGAATTTTTGGCCCAAATTTTTACCAGTTTTTAATAAAAATTGCACCTATTTTTTGATGTGTTTTTCTAATGAAAAAACCGGGTAAAACAAGTGGAAAAAGGCATCGTTCATGGATGCTTTAAATCATTATAAAACAATAATTTATGTGGAATAATTGGAAAATTATTTGGGGGCTTTTTTTGTTTGCAATTTTAAGCAAAAGTCGAGATGCCTGATTTGCCTTCGGAATTTGATAATTCTGAAAGGCAAATCAGGCATTAAACCGAACATGAAATTCGTATTATTCGACTCTGGTCAACGTATTGTTGTCGCGGTGCGCAAATGTCTTTCCGTAGATTTCAACGGTTGTTTCCTGTTCGTAGAATAATGTATTTCCCGAGAGTTTTAGTTCGCGTTTAAAAGCGAGGGTTCGTGCCTTTTCTTTCATGAAAGGCGATTGAACAATGCCCCAGTTGGGGTCGTCGGCCCGAGCCGAAACGTTGAACGAAAGTTCACCGTTTGTTTCTTCGCAGGTTCCGCCGCAAAGCAGGCTTACACCCCGGGGTATCGAAAAAGCGCACATAATGGCATTGGTGTTGTTGTCCCATATCCAGAAACCGGTTTCGCTGTGCGACATTTCATCGGTTTCTTTTTCGTGAACTGTTTGGCGGTACCTTACCGCAGTTAGTTCCTGTTCTTCGGCGTTGCTTATGTCCATATCAACAGCCTCAACAACAAGTGTTTCGTAATACGGATTATCTTCGTCTTCGTCGGGTTTTGGAGCAAGGTCGGTTCCTTTATCACCTTCCCATTTGCCGATTAACCCAATTAGCGGATTTTGTTTTATCTCTTCGCTCATATTTGTTGATTTAGGTTTTTATATTGTATGATTTCTATTTCAGTCCATTGCACAGAACCTTTTCAGTTCCCATTAAGATTGAAGGTTTTGCTTCCGGCCTCATCCATTTTAAAAGTTTCGCCATATTTTCAGGAGTAACAACAACACATCCTGAACTTGAGTTTGGAACATCGCCATAGCTTAAGTGCATGAAAATGGCGCTCCCCATTCCTTTTACAACCGGGCTTGTGTTGTATTCAATAACCATGCAAAGTTTATACTCATCACTCGATATTTTCAGGTTCTCAAACGATTTTGCGGTAGTAGCGCCTTTTACGTGCTTGTTGTAATCGGGCGATTCCTGATCGTCAATCCATTTATCATCCGCAGTTACTTGCTGGTAAGGCATGTGTGTTTCGGCAATGGCATCGTAGCCAAACAACTGGCCCAACCGGAAAAAACCTGACGGCGATTTTTGATCTCCTTCGCGTTTTTCGCCTGGTGCAGCAAAACCTTTTCGCCCAATACCGGCACCAATAATTTCGAATGCCGGAATCCAGTTTTCGCCCTTTTTCTCAAAAGCAACAATTGACGCATTGCTGTTATCGGCTTCATTATTAAAAACGACCAGAAGCTGACCAACCGAATCTGCCAGCGTTGCATTCTGTTTGACAATGCTTTGCGCCTTTTTAATTTGTCTATCCGTTTTTTTTCCGAAAGCAGCCGCATTCATGCCCAGCCAAAAGCCAAAGAAAAATAGAGCATATCGTGTAAATCGTGTCATACAATTGGTTCAGAGTAGTTTCACTTTTTCAAATATATTGTATTTCAGCAGCTATTCAAAAAAGCACCAAAAAAGAAATGATTTTGTGGTGAAGATTTAAATTTCGGATGAAATTAAATACCTAATTTGCGCCCTGAACATGGATTATTGATGAAACAATTTCTTTTGATGTGTAGTTTAAACACTTATCTTTATCCATCTAAAACTTTAAACTCTCAAATCACAATTTTATGAAGAAACTAATCGGGTCATTTGCTCTTGCTGCAATGATTTTCGCGTGCTCGGCACCAAAAAAAGAATTTAAGCCTGTTTATTCGAAAGCTGATTTCGAAAAGGAAGTAAATGGGAAAAAAACAACTTTGTTTACCTTAAAAAATGAGGGCGGAATAACAGTTACGCTAACCAATTACGGGGCTAAAATAGTATCGATATTTGCTCCTGATAAAAATGGCAATATCGAAGATGTTGTTTTAGGCTATAAATCAATCGACGGCTATGTTACCGGCGATGCCGGACAGGGCGCAGTTGTTGGTCCGTATGCCAACCGCATTGCCAATGGGCAATTCGAAATCGATGGTCAGGTTTACCAGTTACCTGTGAATAACCATAAAGCTTGTTTACACTCGGGACCCGACAGTTTCTATCGCCAGGTGTACGACGCCAAAGAACTACAGACCGCCGACGGGCCTGCCGTTGAAATGACCCTGCAAAGCGCTGATGGACAGTGGGGTTTCCCGGGAAATAAAAATGTAAAGGTAACCTATACTTTAACTAAAGATAACGGGTTGAAAATTGATTACGAAGCAACTACCGACAAAGCTTGCTTTTTCAACCTAACCAATCATGTTTATTTTAACCTGAAAGGTGAGGGAATTGGCGACATTCTTGATCATATTTTGGTCGTTGATGCCAATAGTTCGACAGTTGTTGGCGATTCCGAGTTAATTCCAACTGGCGAAATTGCCGATATTCGTGGTACTGCTATGGATTTTACTTCACCACACCTGGTAGGAGAACGCATCAACGACCCTATGCCTCAGTTGAAAATGGGTGGCGGATACGACCACAATTATATCCTGAATAAAGACCAAAACGGTCACGAAATGACCTTCTGTGCCAGCCTTTTTGAGCCAAAATCGGGTCGTTTTATGGAATGCTTTACCACCGAACCAGCTGTTCAGCTTTATTCGGGCAATTTCCTGAAAGGCGATATTATTGGCAAACGCGGTAATGCCTACAATTATCGCAATGGTATTTGTTTGGAGACACAACACTACCCTGATTCTCCACATCACCCAAATTTCCCCAATACATTATTAAAACCCGGAGAAACATTAAAATCGACGACCATTTATAAGTTTTCGGTGAAATAATCGAAAATAAAACGATAAGAAGAGAAAATCCCGGTTGTAATGATCTCAGCCGGGATTTTCTTTTTCTCATTGCTATCCGACCAATATCCTGCGAGAACAAATCCTGACTGAGTTTTTCTCAGAAATTTCTATAACTTCGGATTTTTAAGAAGAATGATATGGCAAAACTCAAACTGAAATTTTTGTTCGGCGTAGCTCGTCTGTTTCTCGATTGTTTGGGTGTAGTATTGTTTTTAGCGGTTCTATTTAGTTTTACTTCATTACCATTCTGGGCCTATTACTGGTTAGGCACAAGCGAATCAAAAATTACCGATAAACCTGATTATATTATCTTATTGGGAGGCGGAGGAATGCCCAGCGAATCGAATTTAATCAGGGCATATTACACATTTCAGGTAGCCCAACAAGTTCCTGACAGTAAAATTATTGTATCGATTCCCGGAGATACTGCCGATACAAAAAGCGCCGCAAGTTTAGTTGCCCGGGAACTGGTTCTTAAAGGAATTGATAAAAAACGTATTCTGTTTGAGGCTGTTGGAACAAATACAAGAATGGAAGGTCTTTGCATCGGGAAAATGGTTGGCGACGAAAAAAACAGCAAATCATTTCTTATTGTTACTTCTCCTGAACACATGCGGCGCTCAGTTAAGGTTTTCAGGAAAGTTGGTTTTACCAAACTTAATGCCTTGCCTGCTTTTGAGAAGCAGCTCGAAGCAAGTCTGTTTTTTGACGACAGTGAACTGGGAGGCCGAAACATTCTGACTCCCGAAATAGGTGGAAATATAGCCGTTCGCTACCAATTTTGGAACCATTTGAAATACGAGATTCTGGTGGCTCGCGAAATCACGGCTTTAGGCTATTATTGGCTTCGGGGATGGATTTAAACGATGCTATCTTTTTTTGATTAAATTCGTGTTTCACAAAACGATTGTCTATGAGAAAACTTTCTGCTTTCCTGATTTGCTTATGTATTTCGGTATCAGTTTGGGCCCAAAATCAAGAAAAAACGGTTCTGATTAAAAAGAACTGGAATTTTGGAGCTTTACCTGCCGTTACTTTCGATACCGATCTTGGTTTTCAATATGGGGCATTGGTTAATCTTTACGATTACGGCGATGGAAGTCGTTATCCAAACTATAATCACTCGCTTTATTTCGAGGTTTCGCGATATACCAAAGGAAGCGGAATTTATCGCTTTTACTATAACTCCGATCAGCTGATAAAAGGGCTATTTACATCGTTCGACCTTTCATACTTGCCCGATCAGGCTTACGATTTCTATGGTTTTAATGGTTATGAAGCCAAATACAACGAAAGTTGGACCAACGATAAAAGTTCAGCGTACCGGACAAGAATGTTTTATAAGTACGACCGGAAGCTTTTCAGGGCAAAAATTGACTTGCAGGGAAGTATTTCAGGCAACAAATTCAGGTGGATTGCCGGAATGAATCTTCAGAATTTTAAGGTAGGTTCGGTTAACACCAACAAGCTAAACAAAGGAAAAGACGAAGAAGACAAGTTGCCGTCGCCAACCGAACAACCTGGCTTATACGAAAACTACAAAACCTGGGGGATTTTGAGCGCTGACGAGTCGAACGGCGGATTTGTGCCGGCATTTAAAGGTGGATTGGTGTTAGACTCCCGCGACAATAAGCCTAACCCGATGAAAGGATTGTGGGAAGAGGCAGTTATTGAAGTTTCGCCCAAAATAATGGGCGCCGAGAGTTCGTTCTCGCGTCTATGCTTAATCCACAGGCAGTATTTTACTTTGGTTCCTGAAAAATTGTCGTTGGTTTACCGGTTAGCGTACCAAACAACACTATCGGGGAATGTACCTTTTTATTATAAATCCCAGATGATTACATCGATACTTACCGGTGCAACAGCCGAAGGGCTTGGAGGAGCTAAAACTGTTCGCGGTATCCTGAGAAACCGAGTCGTTGGTGATGGTGTTTTTCTTGGAAATGCCGAATTGCGCTGGAAATTTGCCCGTTTCAACTGGATTAAAAATAATTTCTATCTGGGACTGAATACTTTTGCCGATTTTGGCCGTGTTACCCAAATGGTTGATGTAAAAAATAAAGTTATAGCCCGAAGCTCCATTCCACAACCACAGTATTTTAATTGGGATGGCGAGAAAATGCACGTATCGTATGGCGCCGGACTTCGGATCGTGATGAATGAAAATTTTGTGATTGCTGCCGATTATGGGCTGGCAGCCGACGCCCAGGATGGAAAATCAGGTTTCTATATGGGGCTTAATTATATCTTCTAACAGACTAAAAAAGCGGGGGCATATTCGCTTCTTTGTGACTTTGAGGTTCATTTTCTGCCACAAAAGCTCCAGTTCCACCAAACTTTAGTAACAACAAAGGGCAGCCCAAAAGACTACCCTTTCTTGTTACTATAAATTTACCAGATTACAGCCCGCTCATTTTCTTTCAGGAACATGTAATCGCCTTCTTTTACATTGAATGCCTGGTAGAATTCGGGTAAGTTTCGCAACGGCCCCAGAACACGGAACCGGCCAAGCGAGTGAACATCTTCTTTTGTGCGACGAATGATCTCTTTATCTCGAATATTTTGCGCCCATAAGTGTGCATAAGCCAGGAAAAACCGTTGATTCGGCGTAAAACCATCAATCGGCTCTTCTTTACCGGTAAGTACTTTCTGCAAGGCATTATACGAAATATTCAGACCACCCAAATCGGCAATATTTTCGCCAAGCGACAACTCGCCATCGGCTTTAAGTGTATCGAGTACCGTAAAATTGTTGAACTGGGCGACCAGAATCTGCGTCCTTTCCTTGAATTTCTTCGAATCTTCGGCAGTCCACCATTCCGACAAATTACCAACTTTATCGTACAAGCGGCCCTGGTCGTCGAACCCATGCGTCATTTCGTGACCAATAACCACGCCAATCGCGCCGTAATTCACAGCATCGTCGCCATCAACATAAAAGAAAGGAGGCTGGAGGATAGCAGCCGGGAAAACAATTTCGTTGGCAGTTGGCTCGTAATAAGCATTTACCGTTTGTGGCGACATCAACCACTGCGATTTATCAACCGGCTTATTTATTTTGCTCACCATGAAGTTGAAATCAAATTTCCGGGCAGCAAAAACATTGGCAAGGTATGATTTGTCCGAAACCTCAAGCGCCGAGTAATCTCTCCATTTATCCGGGTAACCAACCTTCACATTAATTGCATTGAGCTTTTCGAGCGCTTTTGCTTTGGTTTCATCGCTCATCCAACTAAGCTGTTTAATGCGCTCGCCCAACGATATACGAAGGTTACCCACTAAATCCAGCATACGCTTTTTCGATTCTGCCGGAAAATATTTCTGTACATACATTTGTCCAAGCGCTTCGCTTAAAGCCCCGCTCGTTGCACCTTGAACTCTTTTCCAACGAGGACGCTGTGCAACCTGGCCCGTCAGTGTTTTTCCGAAGAAATTGAAGCTCTCGTTTACAAATGCTGCCGGTAAATATGAACTTGTGCTTCTCAAAACCTGCCATTGCAAATAAACCTTCCAGGCATCAACAGGAACTTCGTTTGTCATCTTCCCAAGTTCAGTAAAAAAACCGGGCTGGCAAACGATGAAATCGCCGGGATTATTCAGTCCTAAATCCTGGAAATGGGCAGTCCAGTTGATCTCAGGAGAAACCTTTTGCAAGCCGTCAGCATTCATTTTGTGATAGGTGCTGTTCGGGTCGCGCATTTCGAGCCGCGTCATCGATTTGGAAGCCAGCCGTTTTTCAAGATTATATACTAAATCGACGTTGGTTTTGGCAGTAGCATCGTCGGCACCCGACAGCACAAACATATTTTTGAGGTGTTCTTTGTATGCTTCCTGAATTTTTTTGCTTTGCTCGTCATCTTTCATGTAATAATCGCGGTCAGGCATCCCCAGGCCACCCTGGCGCAAATACGCGACTTCCATCTGCGAATTTTTCTGATCAGCCTCCGAATAAATGATATACATAGCCCCTACTCCTTTGGTATGCAAATCAGCTACCACCTTCATCAACCGGTCTTTATCCTGGATAGCGTTAATCTCGTCAAAAATCGGCTTAAGCTGCGAAAGACCTTCAGTCTCAATTTTGGCAGTATCCATACCGGTATTGTAAAAATCTGCGATTTTCTGTCCTATCGAACCCGACTGTTGTTGTTTCGTTGCAATTTCGGTAATCAGTTTCTGAACCTGAACTTCACCGGTATCGGCCAGCAAGTCGAACGAACCAAAGCGGCTCTTTTCATTCGGTATTGGGAAACGTTTTTTCCAGCCTCCATTGGCATAATTATCAAAATCAGCCCCCGGGTTCACCGAAGTATCCAGGTCAGCCGGATCAATTGCCAGCGATTTGGGCTTAGGTTGTTGACAAGCCATAGTTCCAAGCATTAAAAGTGTTAAAAACAAGTCGTTAAATTTTCTCATGATTAAATATTAATTGTTGTTTTTCAGCCAATTTTACCATTACTGAAAATTGGTCTCAATTTTCGGTAAAGGTTACAAAGTAAGCTTAATTCAGTCATTTTTTGACTGAACTAAAAATGAATAAACTTTTCAAAAGTCAATTCCATCCCGAACAAAGCGCGCAAGCAATTTCCCTGATTTTTACGTTCCTCCTTACCCTCCATAAAATCATTATTTTTATACATTTAGCCTCTCAAAATCTAAACGACAAACCATGAACCATTCCAAGTCAAAATTTATACTGAGCTTGCTTATTGCAGCAACCATTTCCCTGTCGGCAATTTCGGCCTCGCGCGACTATTACCAGATTCAGGTTTTCAAATTATCGGGAAAAACGCAGCAGGAAAAAGTGGAAGACTTCCTGAAGAATGCCTATCTGCCAGCTTTACACCGTGCCGGAATCAAGAAAATTGGCGTATTTAAGCCTCTTGAAAATGACACAACCAGCGCCAAAAGACTTTACGTTTGGGTACCGTTTACTTCGCTCGACCATTTTACCCAAATACAGGAAGCGTTACTCGTTGATAAAGAATACCAAACCTGGGGCATCGGTTTCCTGGAAGCTGCTTTCGATAATCCACCGTTTTTACGCAAAGAATCTATATTGCTGAAAGCTTTTGCTGACGCGCCCAATTACTTTATCCCGACGTTTAAAACATCGCCGGAAGAACGTGTTTACGAGCTTCGCAGTTATGAAGGTCCTACCGAAAATTTATTCCGCCGGAAAGTAAAAATGTTTAACGAAGGCGGCGAAATCAAGCTGTTCGAAAAACTCGGTTTCAATGCTGTTTTCTATGCCGAAGTTGTTTCGGGAAGCACCATGCCCAACCTGATGTACCTCACCACTTTTGCCGACATGCCTACTCACGACGAACGCTGGGCAACTTTCAGGGCTCATCACGAATGGAAAGCCTTATCCGCCTTGCCTGAATACCAGAATACGGTTTCGAAGTCAGTAAAATTGTTGCTTCACCCAACCGATTATTCTGATTTTTAAGGAAATATTAGCTATGAAGAATGCTTGCAAATAATCAGGGCTTCACTTGAGTGAAACCCTGATTAACAATCAAAAGGAGGCTCAACCGAACCTCCTTCTTCATTTATTCTTTCCTTGATTTTATTCCCACTCGATGGTTGCCGGTGGTTTCGAGCTGATGTCGTAAACTACGCGGTTGATACCACGAACTTTATTGATGATTTCGTTCGACATTTTGGCCAGGAACTCGTAAGGTAAATGCACCCAGTCGGCAGTCATTCCATCGGTTGAAGCTACGGCGCGTAAAGCCACTACATTTTCGTAGGTACGCTCATCGCCCATTACACCCACCGATTGAACCGGAAGCAACATTACCCCGGCCTGCCAAACTTTATCGTACAAGCCCCATTCTTTCAGTCCCTCAACAAAAATATAATCGGCTTCCTGAAGAATGCGAACTTTTTCGGGCGTAATATCGCTCAAAATGCGAATGCCTAAGCCTGGCCCCGGGAATGGGTGGCGACCCAGCAACTCAGGTTTCATGTTCAGCGCCTTCCCTACCCTGCGTACCTCGTCTTTAAATAAAAGGCGCAATGGTTCAACCACTTTCAGGTTCATTTTTTCGGGCAATCCGCCTACGTTGTGATGCGATTTAATGGTGGCCGATGGTCCGTTTACCGAAACCGACTCAATCACATCAGGATAAATTGTACCCTGGGCCAGCCATTTCACATCCTGTATTTTGTGCGCTTCAACATCGAAGACTTCGATGAAATCGCGGCCAATAATTTTGCGTTTCTTTTCAGGATCGGTAACTCCGGCTAAATCGCCCCAGAATTTTTCGCTGGCATCAACACCAATCACGTTCAGACCCATATCTTTATACGAATCGAGCACGCGCTCGAATTCATTTTTCCGGAGAAGGCCGTTATCAACAAATATACAAGTCAGGTTTTTACCGATAGCGCGGTTTAACAGCACTCCTGCAACCGACGAATCAACTCCTCCCGAGAGGCCAAGAACCACTTTATCGTCGCCCAATTTGGCTTTCAATTCTTTCACAGTAGTTTCGATGAACGAATCGGGAGTCCAGTCTTGTTTACAACCACAAATGTTGACCACAAAATTTTGCAGTAATTTTGTTCCTTCGGTGGTGTGGTAAACTTCGGGATGGAATTGAATAGCATAAGTTTCCTCGCCTTCAACCTGGTAAGCTGCATATTCAACATCGGCAGTACTGGCAATAACTTTGTAATTTTCAGGAATACTAACTATTGTATCGCCATGCGACATCCAAACTTGTGTATGTTGACTTATACCATCCAGCAGTTTGTTCGAATTATCGACAAAGCCCAGGTTGGCACGGCCGTATTCGCGCGAGTTGGACGGGGCAACTTCACCTCCAAAATAATGCGATAAATACTGAGCTCCATAGCAAACACCCAGTAAGGGCATCTCGCCTTTTATCAGCGACAAGTCGGGTTTTGGAGCACTGGCATCGCGAACAGAAAACGGGCTTCCCGAGAGAATTACCCCTTTTACGGTTTCATCTATTGCCGGATAATGATTGTAGGGATAAATCTCGCAATATACATTCAACTCCCTGACACGGCGGCCAATTAATTGTGTGTATTGCGATCCAAAATCGAGAATCAGAATTTTTTCCTGCATTGAAGATATTTTTAAGATGCGCCAAAGATAAGGAAAAATGAAATTTACAAACCAGGATTTCGGTTTTGGCAAAAATTAGTAAAGTTAAAGTAAGGAAGCCTGGCGAATACACTCAACCATTAATCAATTCGATTTTACAATCTTGCCGCTTCCAACTATTTGATTGTTATTTAGTAGCTTATACAGATATAATCCTGAACCCAGGCGGTTAGGGCCTTCGAAGTTAAGCCTGATTATATTTTCGTGATTTGCAAACGTTTGTTTTCGAACTAAAATTCCACCCGAATTGTATAGTTCTACCACTAATTTTCCTGAACTATCCGGTGGAAGCTGAATCGTTAACTCCTTGGTAAACGGATTGGGGTACACTGAAAACCGCTGTAGCGCCAATGGATTTTCGATGCCTGTTACTTCTCCTTGCCATTGCTGATCGAGAAAAGCCAATCGCTGGGTTATCCAACTCTTCATCCATATAACTTCGTCGTTGTAGGTTTGACCAACATAATAATTAGGCCAAACATAAAAACCCATAACACCTTTCCAGCATAGGTAATTGCGATCTTTTGATTCAGATAGCAGATTGGTAAGACTATCAATAACATAATTTATCCGCTGATCTGATAATTCCTTTTTTCGAAGGGTAGTCCATCGGTTTTTCAGTTTGGTAACAAAAGCCTGATCCTTCATCAGTTTACCCCACCAGAATGGATTTTGCCAACCATCGGTACCCAAATACGCCTTATATTGAAAACCAGAAGTAATCCAGCCATCGTAGTAATCTGCATTTCCATAGCCCAGGTTAAAATCCCAGATGGGGCCGCAATTCAATAAGCCATTTTTATCTTTATACAAATACGAACTTAACCGGTAGCCATCAACATTCTTCGACATTTCATTGATAATCATGAAATCAACAAAAGAAGAATCGTTTAAAAACTCGTGATAATTTCCGGGAGATTTGAAATTTTCGGTATAAAGCGCATTTTCCATCATTTTAACATACGTTTGTATGTAACTTTTCTGAAGGCTGGTTATATCGTCATATTTTGGATAATCGTATTGGTAATACGTCCTTCCAATAGCATTCGTGTAAATTGAATACCATCCATCGCCGCCACTTCCGGTAGTTTTATCAATTTTTATGATGTAGCCTCCGGTTAAGTCCTCGCCTGCATTATCGGTATTTTTTAGCTTGGAGATATTAACCCGCTTTTTGTTGCGCTTTATTTTCTCCATCAAAACATAAACACCCTGGTAGTTTCCATTCAGGAAAAGCTCGACAAACCGGCAACGCGGCGACCAATGCCCCAGCTTTGAATCGAGGGTATAAGTTAACACATCCCGAATCAATGTTTTATCGGTATAGGGGGCGTATAAGATCCAGTCATTCTCCGCAGGCATGTCGAGCAACGGATAGTCAGTCGTGGCAAGGCTATTATTTTTTGTTTCAAAGCCATAACTTTTCTTCGGAAATTGTTGCGACGACGACCCGCGTATTTCAATACCAATTTTGCCGTTAAAATTATTCGTCGGATCACTCATTTGGTTGCGTTTCCCCGAACCATTCCAGATAATTCCCATATCAGCAACAATTTTGGGTTCATCAACAATGGTTTTTCCTCCGGTATTAATAAGCACAATAGGAAGGTTTGACGAAGTAAACGTAACCTGCGCTGAAGCAAAAAACAAGTTCAGAATGAAATAAGGCAGTATAAAAGCATACCTGAAGATTGAAGGCATCGTGTTTGTGGTTCGGTTTAAAATAAAAAAGCAAAGCCTCCCAAAAAAGAAAGCTTTGCTTCAAAGGTATAAGTTTTTTTACAATTCTCTTATCCAGATGTTTTTGAAACTTACCGGATTTCCGTGATCCTGAAGGATGATCGGACCTGCTCCGTGCGGTTTCACAAAATATTCGGGAATACCAATATATTCGGTTGGGCCACGCAATGCAACATGGTTTTGTACCAATACTCCATTGTGTAAAACTGTTACATATGGAGGTGTAAAATATGTTCCATCGGCGTTGAAACGTGGCGCAGTATAAATAATATCGTAAACTTGCCATACTCCCGGACCTTTGCATACATTTACCAGAGGCGGATGTTGCTTGTACAAGCTTCCGGCCTGGCCATTACGATAGGTTCGATTGTTGAAATTGTCCAAAACCTGCACTTCGTAAAGTCCCTGAAGGAAAATTCCGCTATTTCCACGCCCCTGGCTTTCGCCAACGACTTCGGCAGGCGAGCGCCATTCGATGTGCAATTGGAAATCGTTGAATTGTCTTTTTGTTTTAATTACGCCAGTGCCTTTAACAACAGTGACACATCCATCGGCAACTTTCCAGCCAGGTTCAGCGCCCGCATCGTTAGTCCATTCTCCACTCAGGTTTTTGCCATCAAATAAAATAATAGCATCGGAAGGAGCATCGGAAGGAGTTTGTCCAGGGGTAACAACCTGGATTTCGGGATCCCAGATTTCGGTCATTTCCGGTTTCATCGGGAAATCAGTCCGACCTTGGGCAAACGTTGCAGAAACGGCCAAAACAGCAACTACAGTAACAAATACACTTTTCATTTTAATTAGTTTTAATTGATTTTATTTAGGACAATCAGCACTCGATGTGAACTACTGATTCTCTGTTTTTACAAATCCAGTTCCTTCATTATGGCGTCAATCTTTTCGTCTGATTGCTTTTCGACCCGATCAAAATCAGTACGGTTTGTTAAATTACCTGCCACTTCGAAGTAAAACTTAATTTTGGGTTCGGTTCCTGAAGGGCGCACCGAAATTTTGGTTCCGTCTTCGGTAAAGAACTGCAACACGTTCGAAGTTGTCTTTTGATTGATTGGAGTTTCTTCTCCTGAAATGAGGTTTTTAGCCACCAGCGTTTCGTAATCTTTTACAACGGCCAGTTTGGAACCACCCAATACTTTTGGCGGGTTGCTGCGGAAGTTGACCATCATTTGCTGAATTTCTTCGGCGCCCGATTTCCCTTTGCGTACCACGTATTTCATTTTCTCGCGCGAGTAGCCGTATTCGAGGTAAATGTCCATAAGCATTTCGTAGAGCGATTTGCCCTGATCTTTTGCCCAGGCCACAATTTCGGCCATCAGTGCGCACGACGAAACGGCATCTTTATCGCGGACAAAATCGGCTGGCATAAAACCGAAGCTTTCTTCGCCACCGCCTATGTAAACCTTTTGTCCTTCAAAATCGCGAATCACTTCGGCAATGTATTTGAAGCCGGTGAATACGTCGAAATACTCAACCTTGTTCAGCTCAGCAATTTTGGCGATGAGTTCGGTGGTTACAATTGTTTTTACAATGAATTCGTTTCCGGCGAGCTTCCCGCTTTCTTTTCGTTTGCTGATGATGTAGTAAATAAACACCAAGGCTGTTTGGTTGCCATTCAGGATAACAAATTCACCTTTGTCGTTTTTAACCGCCACACCTATTCGGTCGGCATCGGGATCTGAAGCCAATACCACGTCGGCATCGGTTTCAATCGCTTTTTCGACAGCCATTTTCATAGCTGCGGGTTCTTCAGGGTTGGGTGAAACAACAGTTGGAAAATTTCCACTTACCACATCCTGTTCAGGAACGTTAATAATATTGGTAAAGCCAAACTTGCGCAAGGCGGCTGGAATGAGTTTTACGCCAGTTCCGTGAATCGGGGTATAAACTATTTTGAGGTTTTTCTGGTGCTCGACCACTTCAGGCGAAATCGATACACTTTTCACTTTTTCGAGGAAAAGCTCGTCCATATCCGCACCCATGATTGTGATGAGCGAAGGATCGCCGTTGAATTTGATGTCGGCGGCTTTCACCTGAAGCACTTCGTTGATGATGTTCACGTCGTGCGGCTCCACAATTTGCGAACCATCGTCCCAGTAGGCTTTGTAGCCGTTGTATTCCTTCGGATTATGCGATGCAGTGAGGATAATCCCGCTTTGGCAGCCCAGTTGGCGAATGGCGAACGACAATTCGGGTGTTGGGCGCAAATCTTCGAACAGATATACTTTGATTCCGTTTGCGGCAAAAATTCCGGCGCTGGTTTCGGCAAACAAGCGGCTGTTGTTCCGGCAATCGTGGCCAATGGCTACTTTTACCTCCTTGCCTGCAAAACACTTTTTCAGGTAATTGCTTAGTCCCTGGGTTGCTGCACCAACGGTGTAAATATTCATGCGGTTTGTTCCCGCTCCCATTATTCCGCGCAGGCCGCCGGTTCCGAATTCGAGGTCGCGGTAAAACGAGTCCACCAATTCGGTCGTATCTTCATTGTTCAGCATCCGCCTTACTTCGGCCTTGGTTGCTTCGTCGTAAACATCACTCATCCATTCGGCAGCTCTGGCTTTCACGCTCTCTAAAACTTCCTGATTTGTTGCCATATCAAACTATTTACAATTTTTCTATTTATTATCCTGAAAATAACCGACCAGACTGTCTCTCCAATGCGGTATCTTCAAACCAAATGTAGCTTTAATTTTCGATTTATTTAGTACGCTGTAGGCTGGTCGCTTCACGGGTGAAGGATAGTCTTCCGAAGCAATCGGTTTCACCAAACATTTGATGTTTGTAATGTCGAAAATTGCTTTGGTGAAGTCGTACCAGCTGGCCACACCCTCGTTGGAATAATGGTATATCCCCGGAACGAATGCTTTTTCGCCGCTTGAAACAGATGAAATAATCGTTAAAATTGCTTCGGCCAAATCGGAGGCATTGGTCGGGCTCCCAATCTGGTCGGCAATCACACCGATTTCAGATTTCTCGTTTCCGAGTCGCACCATCGTTTTCACGAAATTATTTCCGAAAGCCGAATACAGCCACGATGTGCGAATGACTATGCTTTCCCGGTTCTTCTTCTGGCAAAGCAACTCGCCATCCAATTTTGTGCTTCCATAAACCGACTGCGGATCTACAGCCTGATCTTCTGTATAAGGCCGTGGGCCATTGCCGTTAAACACGTAATCGGTTGAAATATGAATCATTTTGCAATTCACTTTTGCCGATTCTTCCGCCAAAATTTCAACGGCGCGGGCGTTCAGCAAATAGGCCATTTCGCGGTCGGTTTCTGCTTTATCAACGGCGGTGTAGGCGGCACAATTAACCAGAAAGGACGGTTTATATTCTGAAATAAAGGCAGCAACGTCGGCTTCGCTGGTAATATTCAGCTCAGCTACATCGGTAAAGCAAAACGACAATCCGAGGTACTGATCCACAATTTTCCTGATTTCAGACCCAAGCTGGCCGTTGGCTCCGGTTACAAGTATTTTCGCCATTATTCTCCGTATTTAAAGTTGATGTCGGCATCTGCCAGAAACGGCAACAGCTTATCTTTTCCCGAGATCACCTGCATTTCAGCAGGCAACATCCAGTCGATATTTAGCGCGGGATCGTCAAACCGAATACCTGCTTCGGCCTGTGGATTATAAAACTCGTCACATTTATAGGAAAAAATAGCATACTCGCTGAGTACCGAAAATCCGTGGGCAAATCCCTTCGGAATGTAGAACTGCCTTTTGTTGCTGGCGCTCACGATAACGCCATGCCATTGGCCAAAAGTTGGTGAACCCTCACGCAAATCGACGGCCACATCGTAAACCGTTCCGCGGACAACACGGATCAGTTTGGTTTGTGCATAAGGCGCTTTTTGATAGTGCAAGCCACGAATAACGCCATAATGCGATTTCGATTCGTTATCCTGCACAAAGTTGGATACCAGTCCGTTTTCTTCAAATTTTTTTGTACTGAAACTTTCGAAAAAGTAGCCTCTTTCATCGGCAAAAACTTTGGGTTCTATAATGTACAAGCCTGGAATTGGTGTCTCAATAATCTTCATTTTCGTTCTTTAAAAGGAATATACTTTTCGGTTGGCAAGTTTAATCAAATATTCGCCATACTGGTTTTTCTTTAAAGGTTCCGCCAACTTCAGCAATTGCTCTTTTGTGATATAGCCTCTGAGGAATGCAATTTCTTCGACACACGAAACTTTCAAACCCTGCCGTTCTTCGATGGTGTGAATAAAGTTCGAAGCCTGCATCAGACTTTCGTGGGTTCCGGTGTCGAGCCAGGCAAACCCACGGCCCAATAGTTTCATTTTCAAACGGCCCTCTTCCAGATAGAGTCTATTTAAATCGGTAATTTCAAGTTCACCGCGTTTCGAAGGTTTCAAACCCAATGCTTTTTTCACCACATCGTTGCTATAAAAATACAGGCCAGTTACCGCATAATTCGACTTCGGGATCTCCGGTTTTTCCTCAATCGACAATACTTTTCCTGACTCATCAAATTCGGCAACCCCATATCGTTCAGGATCGTTCACGTAGTATCCGAATACTACGGCGCCATCTTTCAAGCAAGCAGCCTCTTCGAGTATGGGCGTAAAATTATATCCGTAGAAAATGTTATCGCCCAAAACCAGGCATACCGAATCGTCGCCGATAAACTGTTCGCCAATAATAAATGCCTGGGCCAACCCATCGGGTGAAGGCTGAATGGCATACTCTATCCGAAGCCCCAACTGATTGCCATCGCCAAGCAAATCTTCATAAAGATGAATATCTTTTGGAGTAGAAATGATCAATATCTCCCTGATTCCGGCCAGCATCAACACCGATAACGGATAATAAATCATCGGTTTGTCGTAAATCGGGATAATCTGTTTCGAAATACTTTTTGTTATCGGGTACAGTCGCGTTCCCGATCCCCCTGCAAGAATAATTCCCTTCATGTATTTTTATTTTAATGTGTGATTTCTATTTGTCTTACCTAACTTCAATTCCATTTTGCATTTTATCTTGTACCAAATGTAAGAATATTCAACTTAGCAATAACAACAAATGCGAGTAAAATACCTTAAGTTGTCCGAATAAACACCTTCAAACTTCTTATACTTTTATTTCCAGAGCCATGCAGATTAGGCAATTATCCGCCATAAAAAAAATTGAAAATCTTTGTTTTATAGCCGAATAGTCTTAATTTTGCCGCGCATTTATCACAATAATGTCTAATTTATTAATTAATTGATTTTTAAATGGTAGAAAACAACACCGAGAACCTCGACCCGCAAGTTGAGCTCGAACAACAGGCAACTGTTGAAACACCTGCCGCAGTTGAAGAAACTGTTGCAAAAGAAGAAAAAAAAGCAAAAGCTGTTGTAGAAACAGCCGATTTTGACTGGGATGCTTTGGAAGAAGAAGACAAAGGTTTCGCCGGAAAAAACAAAAAAGATCTTGAATCTCTTTATGAGAAAACTTTAACTACCGTTCAGGAAAAAGAAGTAGTTGAAGGAACTGTAATCTCGATGAACAAACGCGAAGTTGTTGTTGACATCGGTTACAAATCAGACGGTATTGTTAGCTTGAACGAATTCCGCTACAATCCTGAACTGAAACCCAAAGACAAAGTTGAAGTTTACATCGAAAGCCTGGAAGACCTGAAAGGCCAGATGATCCTGTCGCACAAAAAAGCACGCGCAATGCGCTCATGGGATCGTGTAAACGAAGCGCTGGAAAGAGACGAAGTCATCAAAGGATTTATCAAATGCCGCACGAAAGGTGGTATGATCGTTGACGTATTCGGAATCGAAGCATTCCTTCCTGGTTCGCAAATTGATGTGAAACCAATCCGCGATTACGACATGTACGTTAATAAAACAATGGAATTCAAAGTTGTTAAAATCAATCACGAATTCCGTAACGTCGTTGTTTCTCACAAAGCTCTCATTGAAGCAGAGCTTGAATTACAGAAAAAAGAAATTATTTCTAAACTCGAAAAAGGTCAGGTACTTGAAGGTACTGTTAAAAACATCACTTCATACGGTGTATTCATGGATCTTGGCGGAGTTGACGGCTTGATTCACATCACTGATCTTTCATGGGGCCGTATTACTCATCCAAACGAAATTGTTGAGCTGGATCAAAAACTGAATGTTGTTATCCTTGACTTTGATGACGACAAAAAACGTATCGCTCTCGGCTTAAAACAATTAACTCCTCATCCATGGGATAGCCTTGGTTCAGAATTGAAAGTTGGCGACACCGTGAAAGGTAAAGTTGTAGTTATTGCCGATTACGGTGCATTTGTTGAAATTGCTCCTGGTGTTGAAGGTTTAATCCACGTTTCGGAAATGAGCTGGTCGCAGCACTTACGCAGCGCTCAGGACTTCCTGAAAGTTGGCGACGAAATCGAAGCTCAGATTTTAACTTTGGATCGCGACGAACGCAAAATGTCGTTAGGTATCAAACAGTTGAAGAACGATCCCTGGCAGAATATTGAAGCTGTTTATGGAGTTGGATCAAAACATAAAGCATCAGTTCGTAACTTCACCAACTTTGGCGTATTTGTTGAAATTCAGGAAGGTGTTGACGGCTTGATCCACATCTCTGATTTAAGCTGGACTAAGAAAATTAAACACCCGTCAGAATTCACTTCGATTGGTGCCGACATTGATGTAGTCGTTCTCGACATTGATAAAGAAAACCGTCGTTTGAGCTTAGGCCACAAACAGTTGGAAGAAAACCCATGGGATGTGTTCGAAACTATTTTCTCGGTTGACTCAATTCACGAAGGAACAGTTATCGAATTATTCGACAAAGGTGCAACCATCGCTCTTCCATACGGTGTTGAAGGTTTTGCAACTCCACGTCACCTCGTGAAAGAAGACGGAAGCCAGGCCCAGTTGGATGAAAAACTAGAATTCAAAGTTATCGAATTCTCAAAAGCTGCTAAACGCATCATTCTTTCTCACTCAAGAGTATTTGAAGATGAGAAAAAAGCGGAAGAAACAGCCAAACGTAAAACTCAGGCTAAAGCAACTGCAAAAGCTGTAAAACAAGTGAAAGAAACCAACAGTGCTGAAAAAACAACACTTGGAGACATTACTGAGCTTGCTGCTTTAAGATCGCAAATGGAAGCCGACGAGCAAAAAGACAACCAATAGTTAAGCATACAAGGTTATACTTTAACCGGTTAATTGGATAAAAACGATTGATTGTTAAAGTTTAATTAGATACGAAAAGCGGTTGAAAAGAATTGGTAAACAAATGTTTACCTACTTTTTCAACCGCTTTTAATTGTTTCATATCTGGCAAATAGGAATTCGCAGGACAAAGGATTCGTAATTTTATAGAAAAAGTTTGCTACAAATCCATCAGAATTTCTTAAATTGCATCTATGGATTTCGAAATACAAAAAATACAAGATTATACCCTGATTAAAGTTTTGAGTGAAAAGTTGGACACCAATAATGCTCCCGACTTAAAATCAGAACTTGTTGCCATAAGTTCAGTTGGTGAGAAAAACATCATACTGGATGTAAGGAATTGTGAATATTGTGATTCGTCGGGCTTAAGTGCGATTTTAGTTGCAAACCGGCTTTGTGAAGACGCAATAGGTACTTTTATACTTACAGGTCTCCAGCCTGATTTTGAACAAATCATAAAAATTTCAATGCTTCATACAGTGCTCTTGATTACCCGAACAGTTGAAGAAGCAGAGAATCTCCTGAAAGAAAAGGAAAATCTATAATTAGGCAATGTCTGATCATACAATGCCTTTTCAGCTCACCATTCTCGGAACCAGTTCCGCATTACCTACATCGAACAGATATCCAACAGCCCAGGTACTCCATGTACGCGGGCGTTTTTTTTTGATCGACTGTGGCGAAGGCACCCAAACCCAAATGCGCAAGTACAAGATCGGGTTCGCCAAAATCAATCACATTTTCATCTCTCACCTGCACGGCGACCATATTTTCGGACTAATTGGCCTGATTTCGACCTTCGCGCTACTAGGCCGCACAAAAGACCTTCACTTGTATGCACATTCTGAAATACAAGCATTTTTAGCTCCGCAAATCAAGTTCCTTTATCCTGAAGAAATCCCATTCAAAATCGTGTATCACCCGCTCAATTTCAGGAAAGAGCAATTGATTTATGAAGATAAAGCGTTGACTGTTTTTTCATTTCCGCTTGATCACCGCATTGCAACCTGTGGATTCCGATTTGAAGAAAAACCGGTTTTGCCGAATCTTATTCCTGAAAAGCTGAAAGAATACACCATCCCAATTCGTAACAGGCAAGCCATAAAAGAAGGAGCTGATTTTGTCACCAATGACGGCCGTGTTATTCCGAATTCGGAACTCACCGTCAACAAGCATAAAGCCCGAACGTTTGCTTTTTGCAGCGATACACGCTACAACCCGTCGTACATCGAATCGGTTCGGAATGTCGATCTTTTGTACCACGAAGCTACTTTTGCGAACGATAACCAGGCATTGGCACAAACCACCTATCACTCAACCGGCGAAGACGCGGCCCGGGTTGCACGAGATGCAAACGCTGGCAAGTTGCTCATCGGGCACTTCTCAGCACGATACAAAGACCACTCTCAAATTTTAAAAGAAACAACTGCTATTTTTAAGAATACGGAGGCAGTGAGCGAAGGGCTGGTGTTTTCAATATAGTAGTGTAGCATCATTTCAACTATTCCTTTCTTGACACGCGATACAATCGCGCAGTAGCGGAGTTCCTGCAAATAAAAATAGGTTTCTCATATAGGTTTGATTGAGTTGTTTTGAATAACTGATTCTATTTATCTTTTTTGTTTTGTGGTTAAAATAAAAAGACCTACTCCTCTAAGTAGGTCTCGAAAGTTAATTAATTGCAATTTTGAAAACTACCTTAATATTCACTTTCTTAATCACTTTTAAGAGGAGGTAGGCTAAAAGAATTGTTGTCATAAACTTTTCTTTTAATTGTTCATAGTGCCATTTTTCACGAACACAAGGAAGTTAACCACACCATCCTTGATTTTTATAATAACAACAATTAAACAACTTATTGGCACGTAAGTCTATATGTTCAGTGGTTGTTGTCCGATGGGAATATGTAGTTGTCATTACGATATGCTTTTAACTGTTTCTTCCAAATATGGTATTTTTCTGGATTATCAATTGAAAAGTCTGGTTTTGGGTTGTCTTTCAAAAAATTATTATCGATAATTTCGATTTTTTTGAATTCGTTAATAGCCCTATAAGTGTCAGCTATTAAATCAGGTTCAATAGATGGAAATGAATCTTGAATGTATTTTGTCAATTCATCTAGTATTTTCATTGAAATCCAATCCATTTTATACAATTCAACGATATAGTGCAGAACATCCCCAATAAAGTATTTATCCAAGATTCTAAAATTGTGGTCAACTCGATATAAAAGTCTTTGGGGAATAAAATACAAGTCCTCGTTATTTTCGCCAATAAAAGCAATCCCTTCTTCTCCAAATGAATTTTTATGTATTTGAAATCTAACGTTCATTTTTATCATTTTAAGTCTATAATATTTTCAATATCAATGCCTATGCTATCAAATGCGTCATTTATTTGTTTAGAAATAATTGCAGCAGCAAAAAATGAGAAGAACCAAACCAATATCATAAGAGTTAATTCAAACAAAATCCGAGCAAAAGCATGTTTGACAATTTTTAATTCGGCAATCTTTTTTAATAAATTGAATCTGGTTACTAGAAAAGTTGCTAGAATTATCATTAAGCTCCAAATCGGAAATATTAATATATTTCTCCAAATTCCTCTATACGCCAAAAACCAGTATAGAATTATGCAAAAAATTGAGAAACTTAAAATATTCTTAAACAATAGTAATCTCCAAGAAGATGGTTCGGGAGGAAATTTTGTCCATAATTCTAACCAGATTATAATTGTAATTGCTAGAAAGACAAATGACAAAATATATCCTATTGACTTAATTGTTAAATTAGAAGTAAAAACTGTTAGGGCAGTAAAGACTCCTAGAACAGAGATGAGTTTGCTATTCTTCTCAATATAATCAAATAGAGAATTTGGCTTTTTATTCTCAGAATTACATGATTCTTTTAAATCGTTATCGTCTTTTTTTCTCATTTTTCAGTTTTGAATTATCATTCAAAGTCGAGTTTTTTCTGATACATTATAAGTACGAAGAAGGAAATAATGTCGTATTTTGTTTTTCGTACTTCCTTTAAGGACAAGGGTTCTAACAATTATGAATACGACAATAAATAGTTCTTATTACTTAAATCCCATCAAGTTTATAGTATTTTTTCTGAACTTTCATTATTCATCCTACTGATTCGATGACTTGAAAGCAACTGATCTGTACGTTTTGTCCCTTTTTACCCCTGCCATGTTTTAAAAACCTGACAGGGGTGGAAGTAGTAGCGCCGCCAATTTTTATATTTCACTTTTGGTCATCTTTTGGACTCCACACTCTTCACCTTATCTGTAAATTCGAATAAAGAGGTATGAGCATCCTGTTAAAAATATAGCCGCCCGAGTACATTTTTTCGCCGTCCTGTTAAAAATATCGGCGTCCGAGTTAAGTTTTTCATCGTCCTGTTAAGTTTTTGGGCGTCCGAGTAGGTTTTCTGGCCGTCCTGTTAAAAGGAGCACTGTCCTTTCGCGGGTTTCAGAAGATTGTCTGAACACGATTAGAATGATTGATTAGATTAACAAGATTAAAACTCACGTCCAACTCATCCAAACCCTATAGATAAAAATCCTGTCATCCCTTAATCCCTTAATCGTGTTCTGATACTTTTCAATTAGAATGATTGGTTAGGTTAACAAGATTAAAAATCACGTCCAACTCATCCAAACCCTGTAGATAAAAATCCTGTCATCCCTTAATCCCTTAATCGTGTTCTGATACTTTTCAATTAGAATGATTGATTAGATTAACAAGATTAAAAATCACGTACAACTCATCCAAACCCTGTAGATAAAAATCCTGTCATCCCTTAATCCCTTAATCGTGTTCTGATACTTTTCAATTAGAATGATTGGTTAGGTTAACAAGATTAAAAATCACGTCCAACTCATCCAAACCCTGTAGATAAAAATCCTGTCATCCCTTAATCCCTTAATCGTGTTCTGATACTTTTCAATTAGAATGATTGATTAGGTTAACAAGATTAAAAATCACGTACAACTCATCCAAACCCTATAGATAAAAATCCTGTCATCCCTTAATCCCTTAATCGTGTTCTGATACTTTTCAATTAGAATGATTGATTAGATTAACAAGATTAAAAATCACGTACAACTCATCCAAACCCTGTAGATAAAAATCCTGTCATCCCTTAATCGTGTTCTGATACTTTTCAATTAGAATGATTGATTAGATTAACAAGATTAAAAATCACGTACAACTCATCCAAACCCTATAGATAAAAATCCTGTCATCCATTAATCCCTTAATCGTGTTCTGATACTTTTCAATTAGAATGATTGATTAGGTTAACAAGATTAAAAATCACGTCCAACCCATCCAAACCCTATAGATAAAAATCCTGTCATCCCTTAATCCCTTAATCGTGTTCTGATACTTTTCAATTAGAATGATTGATTAGGTTAACAAGATTAAAAATCACGTACAACTCATCCAAACCCTATAGATAAAAATCCTGTCATCCCTTAATCCCTTAATCGTGTTCTGATACTTTTCAATTAGAATGATTGATTAGATTAACAAGATTAAAAATCACGTACAACTCATCCAAACCCTGTAGATAAAAATCCTGTCATCCCTTAATCGTGTTCTGATACTTTTCAATTAGAATGATTGATTAGATTAACAAGATTAAAAATCACGTACAACTCATCCAAACCCTGTAGATAAAAATCCTGTCATCCCTTAATCGTGTTCTGATACTTTTCAATTAGAATGATTGATTAGATTAACAAGATTAAAAATCACGTACAACTCATCCAAACCCTATAGATAAAAATCCTGTCATCCATTAATCCCTTAATCGTGTTCTGATACTTTTCAATTAGAATGATTGATTAGGTTAACAAGATTAAAAATCACGTCCAACCCATCCAAACCCTATAGATAAAAATCCTGTCATCCCTTAATCGTGTTCTAACTTTTATCCTGCTCAAACACTTTTCATTTTACCCGAACATCCCTAAATCAAACCGAGTTAAAAAATCCTGTCATCACGTAATCGTTTAATCGTGTTCTAACATTTAAATTTAACAAGATTAAAAATCACCTCCAACCCCTCCAACCCCATATATAAAATCCTGTCATCCCTTAATCCTTTAATCGTGTTCTAACTTTTACCATCTTCTTGTTGTAAAGGCGTTTGAAGTCGAGGCTTAATCCGCCGAAATTAATCAACAAGCCATCAGCAATGTTATAAGCTTCGAGGTAATTGATGGCCTGGGCCTTATTAACGTCCAGAATTTTCTCGATTGCTTTTAGCTCAACCATCACGCAACCTTCGACAAAGAAATCGACCCTACGGGTACCAATCTGCTCGTTGCGATAAAAAATAGGCATCTCCATTTCGCGTTCAAACGCGAGATTGGCCAAATTCAGTTCAATGGCCAGCGCCCGCTGATAAATTACTTCCTGGAAACCGTTGCCAAGCGTATTGTGAACCTGCATGGCACAACCAATTATTTTGTGGGTAATATCGTTTACATCCATGATGCTAAATTTCAGGATTCGCCCCAAGATCCGGAGTTAGCTCAAATACAGCCAAACCCGAACCTTGAGGAACAAATCCTACCATCCTTTAATCCTGTAATCGTGTTCTGATTTTTTAAGCCGGTGTCGTTGGTGCGGCCTTTGGCGTCACAGCATTCCGGGCTTTCCAGTAATCGCTGTTATATCCTTTAAGCCGGTCGGGGTTACGCCAGAACACATACTTGCCACATTCGCGTATTTCGTCAACAGCTTCCTTCAAAAAAGTGAAGGCTTTATCGCGCGTCAGCATCGTTTCGCTGTCTTTTTTGCGTTCGCCATTGGCAGCACCCAATAAATCGCCCATTCGGTCGGCCAAATCGGCGGCTTTTTGTAGCAATGAAGCATCAAAATTGATTCGGGCAAGCAAGTCTAAATTGGCTTTGCCCAATTCCGACAAATCGTTTAAATCCTGAACCATATCGGAGTTGGTATCGCCCTGTGCAATTTCATCCACACGGCCAACCAAACCTTCGTCGGTTCTATAAGCATAGCGAAACGTATGCACCAACTCGTCGCGCAGGTCGAACGCTTCGGGCGACTGGTCTTTCCAATCCTGTTCGGCTTTCTGACGGGTATTGCGCTCTTTGATCCAAAGCGACTGAGCTTCGCGGCAAGCGCCAGCCCTGGTTGGTAAGCTGTCGACAAAAAACCAGTTAAGCCCAGCATTTACCAAGGCATTCCGGTCGTCGGCACACCAATGGAAAAGATTTTCGGCTTCCTGAACAAACACATCTACAGGCATAGTCGGTGTGGTAACTTTTTCCGGTTTGATTGCCTGAATCTCTGAAAGAAGATAATTGTAATCGTCGATTGAAGACATAAGTGAAAGTTTTGAGGTCAGAAAAATTTAATATCACCCACAAGTTACATCTTTTCAGTAACATAGTCATTATAAAAAGCAAAAAAAATTATGATGAGACTCGTTTTTCCCCTCAAACCGAAAAATTATACACCGATTCTGCACGATTGCATCATGTGTCATCTGGTCATTAGTTCATTAGTCATTAGGAAAGGAAATGACTATTTCCAAATGACTAATGACTATTTCCAAAATAACGTTACTCAAAAAACTCCTTATTAAAATTCACCAGGTACAATCGTTCAGTTGGGCGGGTAAAAGCGGTGTAGAGCCAACGCAAAAATTCGAGGTTAATCATTTCTTCGGTGAGGTAGCCCTGATCAACAAAAACAGCTTTCCACTGTCCGCCCTGCGCTTTATGGCAGGTTACAGCGTAGGCAAATTTCACCTGAAGGGCATTGAAGTAGGGATTTTCGCGCACCTTTTCCCAGCGTTTTTTCTTGTTCCGGATGTCCATGTAATCTTCGGAAACCGATTCGAAAAGCTTGCGGTTTTGCTCGCTGGTAAGCGATGCCGATTCGATAGACAAGGTATCCAGAATGATTTTGCAGTCGATCTCGATTTCAGGATAATCAATCAGCCGAAGTGAAATATTGGCAAAGCGGAAACCATACAAATCCTCATGTTTCCGAATAGAGATGATTTCGGCGATGTCGCCATTGGCGATAAAATCAATTTTCTCGTTTGCTTCGAGCCAGAAATAATTGTTTTTGACCACCATAATCAAATCGCCCACCGATATTTCGGCTTCCTTGTACAAAATGGTACTGCGAATGCCTTCGTTGAACTTATTTGCACGTTTGTTGGAACGGGTTACAACGATCGTCTCAAACAATCCAAACTTATCGTAGCAAGTCGAAATCTCTTCAATTAAATCGGCACCGCCAAGTTTGCGAATGTCACCAAAACCTTCTAACTCCAGCGGGAAATACCCTTCGTGAAACTCACTTTCGGTAATCAGGTTTCGAATCATGGTGGCATTGAATAAAATGCCTGAATCCTGATCCTGGCGCACGACATCGGTTAGTTCATGCTCGAACACTTCGCGGTCGTAAAATTCAAGTTCCTGCCTTGTTAACGCCGGACTCAGATCGAGACCAACCGGCGGAAGCTGGGCTGTGTCTCCCACCAAAATAAGGTGACAATTTTGGCCCGAATACACATATTCGATCAAATCTTCGAGCAGGCGGCCCGACCCAAAAATAGATGATTCGGCACTCGAATTGGAAACCATCGATGCCTCATCGACAATAAAAAAGGTGTCCTTGTACAGGTTTTTATTCAGCACAAAACGCCCCATACCGTCGCTCGACGATTGCTGCCTGTAAATGTGTTTGTGAATGGTGTAAGCATTTTGATGCGAATAACCCGAAAGCACTTTGGCCGCCCGTCCGGTTGGAGCGAGCAAAACCGACTTAAATTTGAAAGTGTTGAAAGTCTCGACCAGAGCGCTGAGCATAGTCGTTTTTCCGGTTCCGGCGTAACCTTTCAGGAGAAAAACAGCATCGAAACCCGATTCGGAAATGAAACTGGCAAACTTCGCCGACAACTCGCTTTGACCCGGAGTTGGTTCCTTCCCGAGGTACCTGATTATTTCGGATTGAATGTGCTTTTTTAGCATGAATTGCCAGTTATTTCGACCAAAGGTAAGCTATATTTCGGTTAATTTAATATTGCAATACTTTCTGACCTGCTTTTTCGTTTTATGCAAAACAACTTATCTTTACAAAAAAAACGGATAATGATTAACGGCAAAAAAGTAGTAGTGGTTCTTCCTGCATACAACGCTGCAAAAACCTTGGAGATAACTTATAAGGAAATTGATTTCGAGATTGTTGATGACGTAATTCTGGTTGACGATAAAAGTAAAGACGAAACGGTTAAAGAAGCTCAACGCCTTGGAATAAAACACATCATTAGCCATGAAATAAATAAGGGATATGGCGGAAACCAAAAGACCTGTTACAATAAAGCGTTGGAGATTGGCGCCGACATTGTCATCATGCTTCACCCGGATTATCAATATACTCCCAAACTGATCCCTTCGATGAGCCATTTGATTGCCAACGGATTGTATCATGTAGTTTTAGGCTCGCGCATTTTGGGGAAGGGTGCACTGAAAGGCGGTATGCCCTGGTATAAATACATTGCCAACCGTTTGCTTACCCTGTTTCAGAATATACTGATGAACGCCAAGCTTTCGGAATACCATACTGGCTACCGGGCTTTCTCGCGCGAGGCTCTGGAGAAAGTGAATTATAATGCCAATTCTGACAATTTTGTATTCGACAACCAGATGCTTGCCCAAATCTGGTATGCCGGTTACGAAATTGCCGAAATCACTTGTCCGACCAAATATTTCGAAGAAGCTTCAAGTATAAACATCAAAAACAGCTCGATATACGGATTAGGTGTGCTGAAAACGTCGATACAGTACCGGCTGCAAAAATGGGGCATAAAGAAGAATAAAATCTTTACGACCCTAAGATCATGATACCCTATTTAAAAAACAAATGGCTCACATGTTTGAGCTTTATTGAAAGTAAATACTTTTTTTACTTGGTTCTGTGTATCAATATTATTCTGGTAAGTATAACCAGATTTTATCCTACGATGGATGGTGCAGCTCATTTGTATAATTCCAAACTGCTTACATATTTACTGAGTGGCAATAATTTTTTAAACCAGTTCTATTCTATAAATTCCATCTCAACTCCAAACTGGTTAAGCCATTCTATAATTGCGGCTACTAATATTGTATTTCCGATTTGGGTGGCTGAGAAAATATTGATAATTGGATATATAGCAGGGATGGCTTTTTCATTTAGGTATTTCTTAAAACAAGCCAATCCAGAAGCTCTGTATCTTAGTCTGTTAATATTTCCATTCTGTTACACCTTTTTGTTTTATCTTGGTTTTTACAACTTCAGTATTTCATTTATTTTCTTGTTTCTCACTATTGGCTATTATATTAAGAAGATTGAGTCTAAATCTTATCTTAAGTATCTTGTTTTATCGACTCTTATTGCTTTATGTTACCTTTCAAATATATTAACCTATGGATTTTTAGGTCTCACTCTTGGATCGTTAGCTATTCAGCACTCTTTCTCGGAAACTCCTGAATCAACATCAATTAAGAATATTCTTGCCTCTATTTTCAGAAAGTTGGTTGAACTATTTATCGTGTCAATTCCTTCGCTAATCCTCCAGTTTGCTTTTCTATCTGATGTGACTTTTTTCCCAACCAAAGATACTTATCCTACTAAAGAGTTAATAAAATGGATTCTTGATGTTCGGTCTCTAATTATTTACACGTATGATGATGAGATATTAACCCAACCAATGCTATTAGTTATAGTAGCTCTCTTCACATTAAGTATCTCCTTTAAAAACACATACATCAAGAAGAATTTTTTTTCCTTAACATTATTGTTACAAATATTTCTTTCAGCAATTTTGCTGTTTATGGTTCCTGACGGTTCAGGCTCAGGCATGATGTCATACCGTTACCTGATTATATTTTATTTCTTTGTTTTGCTCTGGATTACTTCTATTACGGCGCACAACAGTCTGAACCTCTATGTTTTAATGGTAGCAATTGCTTTACATATAGGGTTACTATTTAAACACCTCAATGGTGCAATAAAAGATCTTAATCATCACGCTGAGATCGTATATAATATCGGAGATTATGTAGATTCAAACAAAGTTATTCTCCCAATTAGTTTATCCGACCACTGGATTGAGCCACACTTTTCAAATTATATTGGGTTAAAAAAACCGGTATTAATTCTGGAAAACTATGAAGCTGGTGTTGGATGGTTTCCAATAAAATGGAGACTTGATCAAATGCCAGATTTTCAAGTCTGTGGAGAATCATCAATAGGAGAGTTTAACTGGACCACAAATAAAAATTCACTACATAAAGTTCCTATCGATTATATTTTTATCTATGGCAACTTATCTAAATTGAAGGAAGAAAAATGGAGTAAATTAAATCCTATTTTGGCTAATGATTTTGAACTTATACATGAATCGAAGGAAGGATATGCTTTACTTTATAAAAGGAAATAATTGTACTCGAAACGAATTTTTTTTTTGAAAAATGAAAATAGAAAAGAAAAGTCTTCCTTTTTTACTCCTGATCTTTTTCGGGTTATTATTTTTTTTCATTGGGGCATTCAATCATTACGCTTTCAAAACTGTTACCTACGATTACGCCAACTACAATTTCGCGTTTTGGGACTACTCTCATTTCAGGATAAGCCCGCTCCCAACCTTCCGCGGAAATTTCCTTCAGGATCACTTTTCTTTTATGCTCATGTATTTTGTTCCTGTTTACTGGCTGCTCAACTGGCTCACCGGAACCTATACGCTAATTATTATCCAGAATTCACTGATTGTAGCTACAGCATGGTATTCGTATAAACTGATAAAACTGAAAACCGATAATCTTTGGCTTACTTCAGGAGTTGTACTGTATTTTTTCCTGTTGTTTGGACGCTATTCAGCGTTTGGCACCGATGTCAACCTTGCCATTATGTCTGCATGCTTTGTTCCTGCGTTTCTATATTATTTTGAGATACGGAAATACGTCATTGCTTTCGTCATACTTGTTCTTTCGCTGTTTTCGAGAGAAAATATGCCGATATGGTTCATCCTTATTTTTGTTGTACTAATACTGCTGCACTGGAAAGATAAAAAAGCTGTTGTTTATTCTATTGCCGGAATTGCAATTTCAATTGTCTATTTCATTCTACTCTTTAAAGTATTTATTCCGGGCATCGAAACTCCGGGCGTTAAATATGCCCTTTTCAAATATTCGGCATTAGGAAAAACTCCGGGGGAAGCTTTTAATTTTGCGCTGCTTCACCCTTTCGAAACTGTAAAACTTTTCTTCGTCAACCACCTGAACAAACCGGAATGCGACAATGTCAAAATGGAGTTTTACATCACTTACCTGGTTTCAGGAGGTTTTGTCTTGTTGTACCGGCCTAAATATCTCATTTGGTTTATTCCAATTGTGGCCCAAAAGGTGCTGAACGACGATTTCTTCCGTTGGGGCTTAGCAACCTATTATTCAGTTGAAATTGTGACACTTCTGCCTCTTTCCGTTTTTCTTGTTTTGAGCTCTTTTAAAAATGTAAAGCTGCAAAATTCTCTGGTTGCACTTGTTTGTGCGTGCACCCTGGGCATGACAATCCACAAAATGGACAGCAGTAACCAGGTGGTTCCATGGACTTTTTACAAAGCAAAAATTAAATTTTTCGACAAGAACTTTTATGAGGCTCCTTTCGATGTAAGTAAGGTGAATCACTTGCTTAAACAAATCCCGGAAGAGGCTAAAGTAAGCGCATCGAATGTAATTACGCCGCATTTGGCACAGCGAAGGTTTATCTATTTTTTTCCAACGGTGAACGATGCAGAATATATTGTTTTTTCGATGTTCGATAATAACTACCTGATGTCGGAGACCGAGAACGACAAGCACCGCAACAACTACCTCAATAGCCCCCAATGGCAGGTGATAGCAAAGGAATACCCGGTATTTTTGCTGAAAAAGAAATCAATTGGGGATAAGGAGGTTCCCTTACAAAAAGCAGGAACCGACACGCTGACCTGCGATTTTGAAATCGTTGACGAGCTAAAGAAACAGGTACTTTTCTCAAATCATACCAAAGCCGATACGATAAGCCACCTGAATAAAGATCATTTCAGGAGTAAAAATTCGTCACTCTGCTTAATCCCGTCTGAGCCTTATAGTCACGGCATTTCATTGAGGAATGTACAAAACATCGATCAGATTGAAATAAGCGTTTGGTACACAGGCCCTGACAATTGTGCCATTGTAATTGACAACAAAGAAAATCTTTACCAGAAAAGCGGTGGGATTGAAGCAACTGACGAACACGACTGGAAAAAAATTAGTTTAAAATGCGTTCTGAAGGAAAATCAGAAACTACCGTCAACCATTGTTTACCTCTGGAATTCTGGCGATAAACCGGTTTATTTTGACGATTTGAGAATAATAATGAGAAAATACTGAATTTGCGCTTTGCAATAAACATCAGGAAATGAAACTAATCTATTGGAAAATCAGAAACAATGACGGGCTGTTCGGTGCATTAGGGCATTTGTGCTTTTTTGTGCTGTTAGTTGCTTCGGTTTATTTTTATAAAGAGCGAATTATTTTCTCCGATTCGGCTTTCCAGTTTTTCAAGATCGTTAATTTCGGAACAATCAATGTTGAAGCGTACAGGTATGGAGCAATATTACCCGAGCTTCCGGTGCTACTGGCCATGAAACTTGGATTTAGCTTAAAGATGTTGCTGATTACCTACTCAGCGGCTTTTGTTGCGCTTTATTACCTGATTTTCCTTATCTGCTCCCGACTGTTAAAAAATACGCCAGTAGCTCTGTCAATAATTTTCGTTTTGTTACTGTGCATCAATGAATCGTTCTATTACCCGGTAACTGAAACACAGCAATGTCTTGTTTTTTCTATTTTGCTTTTTGCTATTCTTCAATATTCGTCATTTAAGAGCTCGGTCACCCAGCTCTCTCTCTCCCTTTTAATTATTTTACTTGCTTTTTTTACACATCCGGTAGCTTTATATTCTCTTACTTTTCTAATCGGATATAACGCAATAGACAAAAAGCAGTTAGGCACAATCCAACCGTATATACTTATTTTAGCGGTTGCTGCACTTGCTTTCGCAAAGGTAGTCCTCACCAGCGAACATTCGTATGAAGGGAGATTCTTTGCCGAGTTGTTAAAATCACCCGCCATTATTCTTAACCTATCGGGTACTTACAGCAAACATTTCTTTTTCGACCGAATCAACGGATTGTTTCTTGGAGTTGTAGTGTTCGAGTTCATTCTTGTATTGTATCTTCTGTATAAAAAGGAGTACCTGAAACTCTTTTGGCAATCTGGATTCTGCTTTATTTTCCTGATAGTCACACTTCTGGCCTATAACAAAGGAGACTCCAACATCTTAATGGAACGGGCATTTATGCCTTTAGCCTTGCTTACATCGATCCCGTTAATGAAAGAGATGCTCGAAAATAATCGCAATTATCAGCTTCCTAAATTCTTTTTTCTGCTCCTGATTGTATTTACCTGCTTCAACCGGATAGGCAAGCAAGGAGTTGTCTTTCGCGAGCGAATACGCTTTAACCAGGAACTCATGGCAAAAACAGCGAAATTGCCTAATCGAAAATTTATTGCTGATAACAAGGATTTGCAAAAACACTACAATACATTTTGGTCGTATTCGTTCGAAACCTTACTACTCAGCGCAATTACTGAAAACATCCCCACACAAACCATTTACCCGGCAAACGACGTTGCTCAACTCACAAAATACACCGAAAATCCCAATTCAATTTTCCTGGGTGCCGAATTTTGGCTTGAATGGGAAATAGGCAATTTAAACCCTAAGTATTTTGATCTACCTAAAGAAACGGCTTACGTTGTGATTAAAATCGACGAACTGTAAAAAGGTCATTTGTTTTCGCGATCAATTGCATCAATCCCATCAAGAGCTTTCTTGTAATCAGGTTTTTCAAGCAATTCCCAATACCCATTTTGAGGGTTTAAATGCCAAAACGAATGCCAGAACGAAGCCTTTGTTGTAGAATCGTAGTGTATGGAGCTCCGTCGGTATTTTTCCTGGAAAAAATAGTTTTGAACTAAAGATAAGATAGCGATACCTAAGACTACTGTTTTGCTGTATTTCCTGTATTCCCAAACCGTAGTAAAGAAAAGTGCCATCGGAATTGCCAAGAGTCCATAATAATCTATAAACGAACGCATTCCAAACGAACCACCATACCACCAGCACCACCACGAAACAATGACATAAGTTGAAACTACCATAAATAAAGCAGTTGCCCACGAAAACTCCTTCATTTTTTTGAACAACAATCCTATTCCTGCGAGGGCAAACAGCATTACAGGCGTGTAAACCAGCCATCCTTTCCGATAGCTAAAAAGACCACCAATGAAATGCGGGTTCGACCAGAAGAATTGTTCATCAGGATAGGAATTTACCATGAAATGTCCGGTTATCGACCACCAATAAATAAACTGCGGAAGCCAAACCAAAACAAAAGCAATAGCCATCACAATAAACCAATGGAACTTATTAAAAACCAAATTTATCCGTTGCTTCAAAGTTTCTTTTGAATAAACGCCATAGGTGATAAAGAAAAGTAGGACAACAATATTACTTGGACGGATCAGCGCAATTAATCCGGCCAAAAGCCCCATCAAAAATAAACTTAGTAAACGGGGAGATTTATACCAACTTATTGTGTACCAAACGAAAGTTGTGATCAAAGCAAAATTATAGCAATGCGACATGCAAGCATCGTAAGTCGAATAGTTCAGCAAATTGGTTCCCAGCACAGTCGTTAAAATGGTCAAGGCTATAATTTCATCGGAAAAATAATTCCGAAGTATCTTGCGCAAAAAGACTAAGCCAATAAGCAAATAAAATACGGCGCTACACAATAGACCAACTTTATAAATCGGAGAAAAGCCCAAAGCGCTATCGCCTGAAATCAGCGCCAGCCCGTGCGAAATGAAAAAAAAAGGTGAATAGAGAATCGACAAACCCATTGTCGTTTTTATTACCTTATTTCCATCGGGCAGAGGTTCAGGCCAAAACAAACCCTTGTCGAAAGTTTCCCTTTTTTCAAGTTTAATATCGTGGAAAATAAAGGTTGCAGGCAGATATGCGTAATAGCTAACAATATCCATCGCTATAACTTTATCCTGTTTTCGCCATTGTTTGGCGCTAAAAATAAGCGAACAGACAATTATCATGATAACGCCGATACCGTATTTGGAAAGGTTGTGTCGAAGGTGCTGCATTTCAGTTTATTTTAAACGAAGTATTCCATACTTAAAAATTGTCCAAAGTATTTTGAAGGCATCCCGAGTGTTCAGTTTCTTCCCTTCGCCGGCATTACGCGGAAAATATTTTACCGGAACTTCTGCCACATTATTCCTTTTGATCCGAAGGGCTTTTATAATCAATTCAGCCTCAAAACCAAAGCGATTTTCTTTCAATTCAATCTGGTCATATAAATCTTTGTGAAACAATTTATAACCACATGCCATGTCGGTTAGCTTCACATTAATTACTATCGAAGTTAAGTTGGTGAAAAGCCGGTTCCCCCAATATCGCTTGTAAGAGGCCAACGGACGTGCAACTCCCGGCAAATAGCGCGACCCGTTAATAAACTGCACGTTCAATTCCTCCATAGCTTTTATCATGGATGGAATGTCCGTCGGGCTCAATTCAAGATCAGCATCCTGAATCAAAAAAACATCCCCTGTCGCATTTTTGATTCCAGTCTTGACTGTAGCTCCTTTACCTTTATTAACCTCATTCTTAAATAACCGGAAAGCTTTTTTATTAGAAATATACTCTTTTACAACATGGTAGGAATTATCAGAAGAACAGTCGTCAACAATTACAAATTCAACGCTTTCCAATGATGAAGGATATTCTGTCCTTATCAACTGATCCAATAAAATCAAGATACTTCTCTCTTCGTTAAATAACGGGACGACAATACTTAGCTTCATTGGTTATACTCTGAATTTGGAATTAAAAACCCATTTGTTGCCGCAACTGTTGATAAGTCTTTTATTGATTTATCACCAACAAAGTAAAACTATTTGACCCGAAATGAAAAGAAGTTGCTATTTAATTTTCATATTCCATTATCGGTAACTGTTCAGAAAAAATGGGCATCTATTATTGCGTCAAAAAAATTACTTTATTTGTAATTGTATTTTTTACATTTTGAAAAAAAATACGAACTGCAAACTTAACACCTAACGCTCCTGAAAATGAAACGACTCTCCTTTTCAATCGTCGTGTTTTTTGTGACTTTTATCTTTGAATTTAGGTTTTGCACAAACTGCAATCCGCATTGACATTGATCTCACCAAAGGTAAAATTCCGGTTTCGCCATACATTTACGGGAAGAACAATGTCTTACCCAATACCTACCTGAGCTCGGGCAACGACGAAATAACCAAAGCCAAAGAAGCCGGAGTGCGACTGGTTAGGCAGGGAGGCGGAAACAACAGCACCAAATACAACTGGCGCCTAAAACTTTCGAGCCACCCCGACTGGTACAACAACGTTTATGCAAACGACTGGGATGCAGCAGCTAAAAATATGCTTCAACAACTTCCAGGCGTGCAGGGAATGTGGTCGTTTCAGTTGTTGGGAAAAGCCGCATCGAATACCAACAACAATTTTAACGACTGGGGATACAACCAATCACAATGGTGGAGCGGCACCAGCCAGAACCTTGCTGGGGGCGGCAAACCAAATGCTTCCGGCGGATCGAAAGCTGCCACTGAAGGTAATCCTAATCTTTACCTGATGACGTGGACTGCTGATTCAACCGTTGGAATTCTGGACAAATGGTTCGGCTCCAAAGGACTGGGTTACGACAAAAGCAAATTTGTGTATTGGGCTATGGACAACGAGCCCGAAATTTGGTCGGGAACGCACGATGACGTGATGAAAACCCAATGTTCGGCCGAAGAATACATGCAGCGCTATTTTAAAGTGGCTAAAGCTGCCCGAGCCAAATACCCGAATATCAAGCTACTCGGCCCAACACCAGCCAACGAATGGCAATGGTATCGCTGGGGGTCTGACGGAATCCTTTCAGACGGAAAAAAGTATTGCTGGCTCGAGTTCTTCATCAAACGCATTGCTGAAGAAGAAAAGGCTACCGGAATAAGGCTATTGGATGTACTTGACATTCACTATTACCCAAGTTCGGCAGATGCAGCTAAATGTGTGCAGTTTCATCGCGTATTTTTCGACCGCGATTACGATTACCCCGAAGCCAATGGCATTCACACCGTTAACGGAGGCTGGGATACCACCATCAACAAAGAATACATTTTGGGCAGATGTTCCGACTGGCTAAATCAATACCTGGGAACCGATCATGGTGTTGGCCTGGCCGTAACTGAATCAGGTCTTGCCTCGACCAATGCCAACGTTCAGGCCGTTTTTTATGCTTCAACTTTGGGCGAATTCATGAAAAACGGTGTGGAAATTTACACGCCCTGGAGCTGGAATGTAGGCATGTGGGAAACGCTCCACCTGCTTAGCCGCTACAACCGAAAATACTACGTTCAGGCCACTTCACAGAACGACCTGCTGGTTTCAGCTTATCCAACGGTTAACATCAACGCCGATTCTATTACAGTTGTTTTGGTCAACCGCTCGCTTACCGACAAGCAAACCGTGAATCTGAATTTTAACGGCATTAAAGTAAATCCTGATTCCTACGGCATGTATTCCATTTCAGGATTAGGCACAACCGAAACTTTCTCGTCTCACTACAACAATGCTTTGAAAAAATCGCAGGTTCAGGCAACGGCTAGCACAATAACCGCTGAATTAGCGCCACTTTCGGTAAACTCTATCGTGATGAAATCGCTGGTTATGGGAACTTCTCCTGAAACTAAAAAAAGTGAATTTAAAGCGAAAGTACATCCAAATCCGGCCAACGATCTGGTTTATTTTAATTTTACACTTCCTGAAAGAAGTGCAATGAACATTGAGCTTTTTGACTCGAACGGACAACTGCTGAGAACCATTGCTAATGAGTTATTCGACTCAGCAAATCAGCAAGTTGAAATGAATATCAGCGATCTTGCAAACGGAATTTACTGGGTCAGGTTCACTTCCGAATACAACACAGAAACCGTGAAACTTATCAAGGTAAAAACCAACTAACTTCGTAAATAATTAAACCCTTAACCAAAAGTTACGCTTATAAAATCTTCGAAAACTGGGTTCATTGTCACATTTGACTTTGAATAAACCTCAACTGCTTTTCGAGCATCGAGATTTTGTGCATTTCGAAACCAGCTTTTCGCGCTGCTTCAATCGGTTTGGAGTAAATATACTCAATTTCCATTGGCCGTCGATTATCAAAATCGAGTTTCATGCTCGGCGCATACGGCTTCATCTTCAGGGTCATATCTATCATTTGCTGAGCCAGCGATTCCTTCAGCGGTACGCCGCAGGCATTGGCGCCACGAATAACTTCGAGCATCAGCTCTTTCGAAAGTTCGCGAGTGCTTTCGTTGGCCATTATTCGGTCGGTTGTGGTGTTCAGAACAACCGTCATTCCGTTGAAAGGAATATTCCAAACCAGCTTTTGCCAGCGGGCAAATTTCAGGTCCGGCAACAAATCGGCATTAATTCCCGCCTGTTGAAAATCAGCCACAACCTGAGAAAGAACAGCCTGATCTGCTACATTGAACGAAGCGATATTTAATTTACCGTAGTCGAGGTGATTGATGTGCCCGGGCCCGATTTTGTTGGAGCAAATAAATGCTAATCCACCTGAAAACATTGTTTGGGGCAACTGTTCCGAAAGGTCTTCTTCCAACCCAAGCCCATTTTGCAACAAAATCACGACAGATTTTTCATGAACGATTGGGCGAAGCATATCGGGTAAATGGTGATTTCCGATAGTTTTCAGGCACACCAAAATCACATCGCATGTGGGCATGTCTGCCGGATTTCTGTAAGCTTTCACTTGTGGCAAATGAAAACCGCCCAGGATCGAATCGACCCGGAGACCATGTTTCTGAACGTATTCGAAATCGCTCCTGAGCAGAAAATGAACTTCCTGTCCGGCTTTAGCCAGCATTCCGCCATAAAATCCGCCTAAAGCTCCCGTGCCAATAATTCCGTACCTAATTGTCATTTTCAAACCTGATTAGTATGTTCAAGCGAAATTAACCACAAAGCTTGTTTCGGCTAATTTTAAGCGTGATCAGCCAATAAATCGTAACGAAAAAATTACAGGCCGTCAAATAAAGGCTAACATTTAAAAGAATTCATTAGTTTCGTGCTACATCAAAAATAAAACACTTATAACCTATCTTAAACCTAATATGAGAACAAAACTTCTTTCGCTACTACTTTCAATTTCCTGTTTTTCAATACAAAACCTTATAGCTCAGGAAAGCAAAACCTTAAAATCGCCCGATGGAAACTTGTCCGTCACCATTCAATTAACCAAAGACGGTGCATTGACTTATTCATTCAATGCTTTTAAGCAACCCGCTATTCTAAATTCTCCGATGGGGTATTCGGATGACTCTGGTTCAGTTCCTTCAGCAGGCTGGGCGATGAAAAGCCAGAATCCCAGCTCGGTTGATTCGGTCTGGAAACCGCTTTGGGGCAAACGCGCTACTGTTCCCGACAAATACAACGAACTCATTTTCAACTTCACCGGTCCGGACGCTTCTAAACTTAAGCATTTGCGCCTCGAAGTGCGGGCCTATAACGATGGCGTAGCTTTTCGCTACAGCGTTCCTGCTGAAGAAAAAAATAGCTTTGCGGCAACTACCGAATCAACCGCTTACCAATTCGCAGGCGACTACACAGCCTGGTTCTACAACGGCGAAAACGCCAATATTGGCCCGGTGAAACTTACCGAAAGCGACGGCAAACGATTGCCGGTGATGACCATCAAAGCCAGCGACAACTTATATATGGCGCTGCACGAAGCCAACCTGGCAACCGGCGATCCACTGGTGCTAAAATCGACCAAAGGCAGCACCACCATGTCGGTTATTTCGAAACCTGGCACTCTGGCTGCAGGTTTTCAGTCGGCCTGGCGGGTTATTCTCTGCGGAAAAACTCCCGGGACAATGGTCGATTCGCATTTGATTGAACTCCTGAACCCCGACCCGACTGGCGACTTCTCGTGGGTGAAACCCGGCGTGGCTGTTTGGGACTGGCGTATCGACGGCGCAAAAATCGACGGTTTTACCTACGGAATGAATTACCCGTCGTGGGTTAGGATGGTTGACTTTGCTGCCGAAAACAACATCCGCCACCTGGTTTTGGATGCCAACTGGTACGGGCCGGAGCACGACGCAAAATCGGACCCGCTGAAAGGCGATAAAGTAAATGATGTGAAAAAATTGCTCAAATATGGAAAAGAAAAAGGTGTTGGTATTTGGCTCTATCTCAACGATGTGGGTGGCCGCCAGTTCCCGATTGAACAAACCCTGAAACAATATGGCGACTGGGGGGCAGCTGGCATCAAATATGGATTTATGCGCGGCAATCCGGCCGAGAAAAATGCCTGGACGCGCAAGATCACCGAGCTTTGTGCTCAAAACCACCTGCTTTGCGATTTCCACGACGGGCCGGTGCATCCTTACGGACAAATGCGCACTTTCCCGAATGCCATTACCCGCGAATATTGCCACGCACAGCTAGACGGTCACCATGTTTTTGTTCCAACCACTTTTGTAACCACCGTTTTTGTGAACATGCTCTCAGGCCCAATCGACATGAACAACGGGATGTTCGATCTTCGTCAGGGACACACCACTCGCGTTGACGAAAGCCAGCCGGTTCCTTCCACCCTGGTTTCCGAAGCTGCCCGCACGCTGATTGTCTTTTCAGGAGCGACCATCATTCCCGACATTCCCGAATTTTACCGAAAATATCCCGATTTGCTGAAATTCATTGCTTCACAAAAAATGCCGTGGCAGGAGAGCAAAACCCTTTCAGGAGAAATTGGCGAATACATTGTGGAAGCGCGACAGGCGGCTGATGGCGTATGGCTCGTTGGCGCAGCTACCAACGAATCACCGCGCGAACTCGATATTCCGCTCAGTTTCCTGAAAAGCGGGAGATATGAAGTGACCATCGTGCAGGATGGCGACGATGCCCATTACCTCACCAACCGCGAAGTGCTAAAATCGGAAACAAAAACGATGAAACCATCGGAAACCGTGCGGGTTAAGCTGGCCGCCGGTGGTGGTGCCTGCCTGATTATTAAAGAAGCCGGAAAGAAATAAATAGGAATTTTGATTTAAAAATTAGGGGTGATTTCAAGTCTCCCCTAATTTTTTATAGTTCTATAACGGATACTGTGGGTAACACCAATGAGTAACTCCTTAAAAGGGAGTTTTTTAAACCTTATCTTTTAAGAATAACCTTAGTAGAATAGAATGTTATCGTGGACTTCAACCTCATTACCTCATTGTTTACCAGACAGATTAATAAGGTTGGATTTTTTTTCCACATTTTCTACTAAGGTTGCCCTAAATAAGATAAGGTTTTACCTTGCACCCATTGGAGAGTTTCAACCTAAAACAAAACCCACACAAAACATTATAGAGCCTCTTTTATCATTACGCGGCTCGCATGAAACTTCAGAAAATCACAAATTTCGGCCAACGCGAGCTTCGACTCGCGAAAAAAACTGCCAAACGCCGGATAACAATGACACATCCCCTCGCCTACCAATAGAGTAACTTCAACTCCTGCTTTTCGTGCTTTCTCAGCAAATCGAATCGAATCGTCGCGTAAAATTTCGTTGCTCCCCGCACTGATGTGAAGTGGCGGCAATCCTTTCAGATCGCCGTACAGTGGAGAAATATACGGGTTTCGCTTGTCGTTTCCTCCCGCATAAAACGCACTGGCATTTTCCGAGCTCCCTTTGGGCGAAAGGCACTTTTCCACATTCGTCGTGTACGATTCGCCTGTTCGGGCTAAATCGGTCCACGGCGATAAAACCGCCGCAGCGGCAGGCAAAGCAATCCCTTCATCTTTAATGGCCAGCAAGGTCGCCAAACACAACCCGGCACCCGCCGAGTCGCCTGCGAATACTATATTTCGCGCTTCGAAGCCATTTTCCAGAAGGTATCGGTACGCAGCTATGGCATCGTTCAATGCTGCCGGAAACGGGTTTTCAGGAGCCAGCCGATAATTGAATACCAGCGCATTAATGCCGCTCCCTTTCACAAATTTTATCACATGGGGGCGATGCGATTCGGCCGAGCCGGTCACATACATTCCCCCATGAAAATAAAGCATTGCTTTCTGAACATTGTTTTTTGGAAGTTTCATCCATTCAGCAACCATTTCACCAATGGTAACCGGCTCCATCTCAGCCTCGGGAGGAAGCTTTCCAAACATCCGTCCTCCTTTTTCTGTTAGATCTCTCAGTTTCCGCACGCCTTCGGGTGACGGGTCAAAAGGCTGCTTCCGCAATTTTCCCCGGAACAGATGGCGGTTAACCATCAATCCAAGAATAATTTTACTTTTAAGACTTTGCATATCAATTGTTTCTAGTTTCATTTCAAGAGCATTCCCAGTAAAATTTGCTTATCAGGCATGGTAAACCTGTCACCATAAATAGCTTTGTTCAGCGCCAACCCATTAATCGACGAAAAAAACTGAGTAGCCATCTGTTGCGGGTCATAGTTTTTGATGGTGCCATCGGCCTGTCCTTGCCCGAAAATGCGAACCATGACCTCGTATTTCACATCGTTTTGTGTGCGTATAATCTCTCTGGCTTCGTCGGGATAGGCTTCGGTCAAAGCCGTTTGCGTAATCAGGAAGTAATAAGCAGATGTGTTGACGTTGGTTTCAAAGCCTTTCAGCAAACCCTCTACAGCCAAAACAACCTTTTCGCGAGCCGAAACCGGTAGTTTTTCGAGGTTCAGCGCGGCTTCGTTCATTTTAGTCATGGCTCCGGCAATAAGCTCCACGAAAATCTCCTCCTTCGATTTATAGTAGTGATAAACCAAGCCCTGCGACATACCGGTTTTTTCGGCAATATCGCTTATCCGGGTGGCAGCGAGACCTTTCGTGGCAAATAGTTGCAATGCCGATGCAAGTATTTTTTCCCGGCGCTCATCTCTTACTTTCTGGTTAGCTTCTTTATTTCTGGGCATTTTTAATTGAATAAATATTCAATGCAAAAATAACAGAAAAAACAAAGCATCGCCATTCTCTATTGTTTTTTTGAGGAAAATAAGCTTCTTAGCCTATCTGCCACTAAAAAAAGAAGAAAAAGAAGCCTGGTTATAAACATTTTGCAGGACAAAACAGTTATTGATCCGTCACTTGATTAAAAATCTCAATCGTATGAAAATCGCATCAATCATTGTTCGCATCCTAATGGGCCTCATGTTTGCCTTTGCATCAATTGCATTCTTCCTGAAACTTTTTGATACGCCGGAGACAACCGGAAGCATGAAGATTTTTAACGATGGCCTGGCAGCATCGGTTTACCTGATGCCTACAGTGAAAGCCTTTGAATTGCTTTGTGCTATTGCATTTCTTTCCGGGCGATTTGTTCCACTGGCAACCGTTGTGATTTTTCCAATTGTATTGAATATCTTACTGGTTCATGCCTTCCTTGATCCTTCGGGACTTTTGATGGCAGTATTGTTGCTTATAGGTAACTTATTTCTGGCTTATTACCACCGCGAAAAATACAAAGGTTTGCTGGCTGCCAAATAACCTTAAATCCCGTTAACACCAGCTCGTTACGAAATGTTAAAAATGATTATTTAACACTTCGCAACGAGTTTTTTGATTAATTTCAAGCGTTTTTAAATGACTAACCATGAAAACAACGCTCTTTATCCTGACATTTTTCTTATTAGCATCTTATTCATTATCAGCTCAAATCATAACCAGAATAGGCACAGGCCCAATTAATTCGGAACATTATTTCAGTCGAAAACTATTAAACGACACGTTAAAGCTCGAAAATTCTGTTGAAGAGAATAAACTTCAATCCAGAAAGTTCAACTACGAACTTCCGATGCAAAAACGGGATTTAACCGGAAGCTACGGCGTTAGCAGTCGGCATACGCAGGATAATATGCCTGTTGCCCGGCTTGGGATTGAATCGAACATGCCTGTTTTAAGGCCAGCCCCTTCGGTTCATTACTTTATCCAGACAAAGAACATTGGAGAATAAAACAGCATTGGCATAAAAATCAATTCGTTCGTTTAGTTTCGATTTTCGGTTCATTTTGTTGGCGCTAAAACGATTTTACCCTACCTTGTGCCCGTAATCCAAACCTCTAGTTATAAACGCTAATAAACTAAAATGAAAAGAATTGCCTTAAGTGCAATAGCTTATTTATTTGCTGTTGTGCTATCAATTAGTCAGGCATTTGCCGATGTTAAATTACCTGCTGTTTTTTGCGATAATATGGTATTGCAACAGCAAACCCAGGTTGCCATCTGGGGAAAAGCCAGCAAAAGCTCAACAGTAAATGTTTCAACCTCGTGGAACGGAAAGAGCTATAGTGTCAAAGTATCAGCTGACGGAAGCTGGAAACTAAAAGTTGCCACCCCAAAAGCTGGCGGGCCATACGAAATTACCGTAAGCGACGGTAAATCAATAAAATTGAAGAACGTACTGATTGGTGAAGTATGGGTTTGTTCGGGACAATCGAACATGGAGATGCCCATGAAAGGCTATAAAAACCAGCCGATCTTAGGTGGATCGGATGCCATTGCCTTATCGACAAACCCCAACATCAGGTTGTTTACCGTTAAAAAAGTGACCCATCTTGAACCTCAGGAAGATTTTACAGGCGATTGGAAAACCTGCATTCCTGAGAATGTTTACGAGTTTAGCGCTACTGCTTATTATTTCGGTTTAATGCTGAATAAAGCCCTGAATGTTCCAATCGGGCTGATTAACACCAGCTGGGGCGGAACACGTATTGAGCCCTGGATTAGCGAAATGGGTTGTAAAAATTTCGATTGGGTGAAACTTCCGGAGAAAAAGCCGGTTGAAAACCTGTCGCCACAAATACCCACCGTTTTATTCAATGCCATGATTAACCCGATGGTTGGCTACGGAATTCGCGGAGCCATCTGGTACCAGGGCGAATCGAACCGAAATGAACCCAAAGAATACCAGAAACTTTTGCCTGGACTGGTAACTAATTGGCGCACATTGTGGGGCATTGGCGATTTCCCATTTTACTATGTGCAAATAGCTCCGTTCGATTACGGCTCATCCGGACTTAACTCGGCATTCCTACGCGAGGCTCAGTTGAAGGCTTCAACAGCTATTCCAAATATCGGCATGGCAAGCATTATGGACATTGGCGAAAAAGACTGTATTCACCCGGCAGCCAAGGAAACCGGATCGAAACGACTGGCATTGCTGGCACTTGCTCAAACCTACGGAATTAAAGGAATCAATTGCCAAAGCCCGGTTTTGAAAGAAATGAAAATAACTGAAAGTGTTGTGAAACTAACTTTTGATAATGCTCCAATGGGATTAACCTCATTCGGGAAAGAGCTCTCGTGCTTCGAGGTTGCAGGCGAGAATAAACGCTTTTACCCGGCAAAAGCTTCGATTGCAGGCGATGGAGTTACCTTGTTCTGTTCACAGGTTGCTAAGCCTGTTGCAGTTCGCTACGCATTTAAAGATTTCATCGTTGGCGATTTATTCAGCATCGACGGTTTGCCCGTTTCGTCATTCAGGACTGACGACTGGGAATAAGAAAAATGTTTCAGGGATGCGGATCGGATAAATCGAAACCCGCATCCTGAAACCCATAATACAAAGAGAATAACCTAAAATAACTAATAAACATACAAGTGATGGAAAACAAATTTTCACGTCGTAGATTTTTAGGCGCTGCCGCTGCTGCAACAGCGCTGGCCGCTATGCCTTTTGGCAAAAGTTTGGGTTCGGTTGCCGGTAGTTTTGCTGCTGCCAAACCAAATTCGAAATTTGGAGGAGTACAAATTGGAGCGATAAGCTATAGCTGGAGAAGCTTACCCGGAACTCCGCAGGATGTAATCAACTATTGCATTCAGGCTGGAATCAGCAGTTTGGAATTGATGGGTAATGTGGCCGAAGACTATCTTGGGCTTCCGCCATCGCCGCCTCGCCCGGCCAAAGATGCTACCCAGGCGCAAAAAGACGCTTACACAAAAGCCGCTGCCGAAGCTGCCGAATTACAGAAGAAATGGAGGCTTTCGGTTTCGATGGAAAAATATGCCGAACTCCGGAAAATGTTTAACAATGCAGGAATTGATATTCATATTGTAAAGTTCTCGCCATCGAACTGGAGCGACGACGAAATCGACTATGCATTCAAAGCCGCCAAAGCAATGGGCGCCAAAGGTGTTACCAACGAGATTGGCGACGATGCCTGCAAACGCTTAGGCCCGTTCGCCGAAAAGCACAAAATGTATGCGATATTCCACAATCATGGACAACCGGCAGAACCGGGATTTTCTTTCGACAAGTTCCTGGCCTACTCGCCTGCCAACATGCTGAATTTCGATGCTGGCCATTATTTTGGCTATACCGGAAATCATCCGAACGAAGTAATCAAACGTTTGCACAAACGGATTTTCAGTGTGCACATGAAAGATAAAACCAGTCCGAAATCAACCCCGGCCAACACCAATAAACCCTGGGGACAAGGAGACACGCCGATTTCAGACATTTTATTGCTGCTGAAAAAGGAAAAATGGCCAATTTATGTTGACATTGAGTTGGAATACGAAGTTCCGGCTGACTCCGATGCCGCGAAAGAAGTTGCCAAATGCGTTGAATTCGCCAAAAATATTTTAAGCTAAGATCGACTCCGACAAAAATAAGAAAACCGGCCATTGAGCCGGTTTTTTCGTATCTATTTGTTCATAAACAACTCAGGATAACACTTTTCGATAATGTTTTTTGTTTCAGGAGAAAGCTGTTCCAGCGAAACCGGTTTATCCTGGGGGCGTGTTTGCTTTTGGTTTATGTCGCCCAATAAACTCCATCGCCGCGTCATTTCTGCGGGCTCGTGTGCCGGTAAATCATAGCGCGTAAAATCAATAACTATTTCTGAATCTGAACTTAGCGAACGGAGCGTGGCCAGCCGAAAATCTTTATTCATGAACCAGCGAATCTCTTTATCGGCATCCGAACCACCAATTCCTGAACCTGTTTCCTGAAACCTGTAATTAAAGTCGTTCGATTTGTAATGACTTCGCCAAATGAGGCCAAACTCGCCCTGCGTAATAAATTTCACATCGGGCCAACGCTTCTTAATGGCGCCTACCCATTCAGTTAACCCCTTCACATCTATGGGCAGAGAAACTTCCCAGCAATTGGTTACCCATGCAAATCCGTTCAGTTCAAATCCTTTATCAAAATGGAGCGCAGTTGTGTGCATCATTTCTTTCAAACCAGTTTCGAGGCCGTATTTTCCCAAAGTTTCAATAGGCCCCACTCCCATCCGGCTATTGAACCCACCAGCAAAACCTTCACGCCTGGCCGACAAAAAGTCCATCGTCCATCCATCCAGGTTCACACAATCTACAAAGTCACCTTTCCCTTGGGCCGGTTTACAGAAATGCTCTTTGGAGGGATAAAACGGGTAGCTAACAGCCCCATCTCCATCCTGATTATCAATGGCATACTGGCTCCAAATATTTCCCTGGCAAACATGAATTCCTTCATTCGTAGCCAGATACTCCTGATTTTTAGATGACAAAAAACCGGCTACAACGCTTTTGGGTCGGTATCCGTTGCCTACAAGTTCCGAAACACGAGCCAAACCATCGTGCAAATCGCGATTAACCTGGTCAATTGGGTTATAAGCATTGGCAAAGTAAGCTCCCGGAATAAATGTAATTTCATCGCCATACTTCTTTTGATAGCCCACAACAATTTCGCGAATTTTCCGGTAATTGGCCGTAGTGTCGTGCAGTGCAAGCCAACTGAACGCCCAGGTGATGCGGGCTCCCGGAAAGCCTTTAACAATGGCTTCTCTGAATTTGGTAACCACTTCGGGAGTATGCAGGCTACGCTCGTCCTCTCCAACATTTTTATCTCGGGCAACTTCAATCTGGTTTACCCTGATAATGGCGTTAAATGTGAGGAAACGGTTGCCCATTAAGGAAACTGGCTTACTTTTATTGGCACCCTCTGAGAGAAAGGCACCCCAAAGCAACAGGAATAGAAACACGAATGATTTCATTTATCTGGATTTAGTTGGTTATGCTGATTCGTTTCCAAATCTAGCAAATTAAACAAAATACAGTTCAGAAAAACAAACCGAATTTGCGGTAAAACTTACTCCTGATTTAATGCTTTGACGCGCGATACCATCAACGAAATTCCCATTCCGAATACACCAATAACGGCAAAGGAGTAACGCAATCCTGCCGCTTCTGAAATGTAGCCAATGAGCGGCGGCCCCATTAAAAAGCCAAGAAAACTAACACTCGAAACGGTAGCCAGGGCAATTCCTGCCGGGATTTTACTATGCCGACCGGCTGCGCTGTAAACCGTTGGAACAATGCTTGAAACTCCCAGCCCAACGAGCATAAATGCTAATGTACAAGTAATCAGATATGGGAAAAGAACCGAGGTAAATAAGCCAGCCGAAATCATTACCCCGCAAATTTGAAGCAATCGTTTCCGACCAATTCTCGAAATCATATAGTCGGCCACAAACCTTCCGGTTGCCATCATAATCATAAACGAAGTATAACCCAGAACAACCAGCGAAGCGGGGGCTTTTACCACGTCTTTAAAATAAATCCCGCTCCAGTCGAACATGGCCCCCTCGCTGGCCATGCTACAAAAACCGATGATTCCGAGGTGAAATAAGATGGAATCGGGTTTATTAAAAAATCGGCGCCGAGGCTCATCTTCGACCCGCGTTGGTTTGGTTTGCACCAGAAACGGGTAATTGATCCACACAATGGTCCACACGATTCCGATGATGATTACAAAATGCCAGAACACGGGCATTTTCAGGTTAATCATGACAAGCCCGATTAATGCGCCGGTAAAACCCGCCAGGCTCCAACCGCCGTGAAACGACGCCATGATTGGTCGCTGGTAAATTCGTTCGGCTGCAACTCCCTGTGTATTAATTGATATATTGCTCAAATTTCCGGCCAATCCAAAAACAAACAGCCCGATGGCCAACTGCCAACTGGCGCTTGCCAGGCCAAGGGTGCATAACAATATTGAATACAGGGGCAATGCAACCAACAGTGTTTTATGGCTACCAAACCGGGTTACCAGTTTTCCTGAAAAAGGCATCATCAGGAATTGGCCAACTGGTAAAGCAAATAAGATGCTCCCGAAAAGGGCATCACTCAAATTCAGGCTTGTTTTTATGTCGGGAATGCGACTTGCCCACGACGAAAAACACAAACCCATACTGAAATAAACCAAAGCAACTGCAATTCGAATACGCCTTTTACCAGGTTGTTTCCGAGCGCCATCGCCAGTTAAAATCTCTTCTGCCATTCTATTTCCTTGTCCAGTTGTCCAAATTATTTTCAGTGAGCAAAAGTATGAAATCCGTTTCAACCCATGATTTTATTCAAGAAAAACGAACATTCGTTAAGAAATTGGAAATCCAATGGGTGAAAAACCTTCTAAAAAACCCGAAATAAATAGAATTATACAGAATAATTGCAAAAACCTTTTCTGTAACATTTCCAATAGATTGCAAAAAAAGAAGTAATAAGTTAAATTCAGCACTGAAAAAAGATGTCTTCTTTGAAAAACGAATCAAAAAAAATCAATGCCGTATGAACGACCTGACAAAAACGAAGGAAGAACTAGTAAAAGTGGTTGAGGAACAAAGGCAGGAAATCGAATCTATAAAAGCATTGTTGAACCAGTCATTATCTGAAAAGAATGATATTTTATTTTTATTGGAAGAACGCTCAAAAGAAATCAAATGTCAGAACCTGATTTCCGCGATAATGACCGAGTATAAACGGTCAATCACCGACGTTTGCCAAAACATTGTCAACATTATTCCGCCGGCCTGGCAATTTCCCGAGCATACTTCGGCCTCCATAACCGTAAACGATCAAGCTTTTTATTCGCCGGGCTTCAGGAAAAGTAGCCACCACATTTCAGAACAAATAAAAGCAGGCACTTCAGATATTGGTTGTATTGATGTATATTTTACAGGTGAAGAAGTTCAGAAAGGAGTAGAAGTATTTCGTTCAGAAGAGCTTGACTTACTTAGAACTATCGCATTAAGGCTGGGTATCTTTTTCGAAACCAGCTCATTTTATCAAAACAAACGCGAAACCGACGAACGGATAAACATTATTACAGAAGCATCGCTGGATGCCATCATTTTAATTGATAATCATGGAAACATTTCGTTTTGGAATCCGGCTGCCGAAAGACTGCTGGGATATTCGAAAGAAGAAGTGCTGGGCTGCAATATGCACAAACTATTAGCCCCGGCAAATTACCATGAAGCCTTCGAAAAAGCCTTCGAAACTTTCAGACAAACGGGCGAAGGACCTGTTATAAATAAAATACTTGAGCTTGAGGCTATTAAAAAAGACGGACAAGAGCTGTTTATTGAACTATCGATCTCGAAGATAAAAATTGATAATTGCTGGAATGCAGTGGGTTTTATTCGTGACATTACCCAGCGAAAACAAGCAGAACTTTCGTTACGACAAAGCGAGCAGAACTACCGAAACCTGATCGAGAATATTAATGATGTAATTTATGAAATTGATCTTGAGGGAAATATCAGGTTCATAAGTTCACCAATTGAACGAATAATTGGCTACAAACCCGAAGAAATAATTGGAAAGAACTTTCTTGATTTTGTAGGCGCAAACGCCGAATTTCTTGCAACACGATTTTCGCTACTGAAAGAACAACCGGAAATATACAACGAATATAAAATTCCGACCCAGTCAGGAGAGTACAGGTGGATTCGCCTATCCACCAAAGCCATCTATTGCAACAATGAAATGACCGGTGCTTTTGGCACACTTTACGACATTACAGAAAAAAAACAACTTGATATTGAGCTGCAAAAAAGTGAAGCTCTCCACAAATCGATTCTCCAGGCATCGCCCGATTCAATCTTTATTTCAGACCTGAACGGAAATATACTTTTCACCTCACCGATGGCTGATAAAATGTTTGGTCTCGAAAAAGGGGGCTTGCTGCCAGGTCAATCATTGTTTCGGCTTATTGCCCCTCGTGATCACAGCAAAGCACAAGAGACAATTAAGCTGATGAAAACCGGAAATTTTAGCGGAGCAACAGAATATTTGGGAGTTAAATCTGATGGCACCACTTTCGAGATGGAAGTAAACGGCGAATTTATACGCGATAACGAAGGCAACCCTACCAGCATTGTTTTCATTGTCAGGGATATTTCGGAGCGTAAACAAACCGAAGAAAAGTTATACGAAAGCGAGACCCGATACAAAACCTTCTTCGAGAGCATAAACTCGATTATGCTGCTTATCGATCCTGAAACAAATACTATTGTTGACGCAAACCCGGCAGCCAGCAAGTTTTATGGCTGGTCGCGCGAGCAGCTTTGTACCATGAAAGTGTCTGATATTAATACACTTTCGCCAAAAGAAATAAGCGCAGCCCTTCAACTCTCAAAAGAATCGAAACGTCAATACTTCGAATTTAAACATCGTTTGAGCAATGGCAGAATTCGCGATGTCGAGGTCTATTCCGGTCCGGCTAAATTTGGCGAATCGACATTGGTTCACGCTGTTATTCACGATATTACAGAGCGAAAACAAGTCGAAGAAAAACTGATAGAATCGGAAGCCCGATTCAGAATGATTTTCGAGAACGTATTTGATGGAATCAGCATTTTTGAAGAAAACGAAGAACCGCAAAAACGAAGGCTGGTTGACTGTAACGAACAATATGCGGTAATGGCTGGAAGAAGCCGTGAGGAACTGCTGAAAATAGAATACACCTATTCGTTGACAAAGACAATCGAAGAAAATGCCAATGAATTACGGATCAAAGGCTTGGAAGAACAGACAGCTTACCACGGATCATTCAAATGGCTTCGCCCCGATGGAAAGGATAATACAATTGAATACATAGCCAAGCCCATTAAGTTCCAGGGAAAATCATATTCTATAGGTATTGATCGCGATATTACCGAAGCGAAACAAAAGGAAAACCAACTCAGAAGGTTATCTCAGGCCGTTGAGCAAAGCCCTGTTAGCATTGTAATTACGAACCTCGACGGGAAAATTGAATATGTCAATCCTCAAGCCTGTAAAACAACAGGATATACCCTTGACGAGCTAACCGGAGAAAATCCAAGAGTATTAAAATCAGGAGAAACTACACCTGTTGAATATAAAAATCTATGGAACACTATTTCGAACGGAAATCAATGGAAAGGAATATTCCACAACAAACGAAAAAATGGTGAACTTTACTGGGAATCGTCACAAATTTCGCCAATCGTTGATAAAAATGGACAAATAATCAACTATCTGGCCGTAAAAGAAGACATTTCTGAACAAAAAAGAATTGAGGAAGAATTGGCTGAAAGAGAGGCAGAGCTAAACTTTGCGCAGAAAATTGCCAACATGGGAAGTTGGACCCTGAATTTAAAAACCAACAAAATGAACTGGTCCGAAAATTACTACCGAATGCTGGGTTTGGATATTTTCCAGGGCGATATTCCAAGTGATTATTTCTTCCAAATGCTTCACCCGGAAGACAACCACCTTATGGACACCATGCTCGAAGAAATGCTTAATATCAGGAAACAGGTAAGTTACGACATGCGGATAAAAACCTCTGACGGAAAAATAAAGTGGATGCAAAACAATATTGTTCCGGTTTTTGAAGGAAACAGCCTAACCATGCTAAAAGGGGTAAACATTGATATTACCGAGAAAAAAATTGCTGAAGAAAAAGTAAAACTTCAAAACGAGCAATTATCGGCCATTATTAATGCCATTCCCGACCTCATATTTATAACCGATCAGGAAGGCACCTACCTCGAATATTTTAAATCTCATCAATCCGAAAAGCTAATATTTCCTGAAAATCAACTTATTGGAACAAATTTCAGAGACATTTTTGATAAAGAAACAGCCAACCTGCACATTGAAAAGACAAATGAATGCTTAAATACACAACAACTGGTTACCTACGAATATGCCCTGGAGCAAGAAGGAAACCGAACCTACTACGAAGCAAGGCTGGTACCTATGGCCAACAAGAATGTACTAAGGTTCATCCGCGACTTTACCGATAAACGACTAAAAGACAACGAACTACGAAAACTTTCGCACGCCATTGAACAAAGCCCTGTTTCTATAGTAATAACCGATTTGAATGCAAACATACAATACGTAAACCCATCATTCACAACAACATCAGGCTATTCATACGCTGAAATTGTAGGTCAGAATGCCAAAATCCTGAAATCGGGACTTACCGGCATAGAAATATATACTAATTTATGGGACACAATAACCAAAGGACTGACCTGGAAAAACGAATGGATCAATAGGAAGAAAAACGGAGATTTATACTGGGAAAGTATCTCTATAACACCAATTTACGACGATTTAGGAAAATTGATCAATTACCTAGCCGTAAAACAGGACATAACAGAACGAAAAAAAGCAGAACAGGAAATCAAGGAATTAAACCTAAGCCTTGAAGAACGGATTGAAAAACGAACATCGGAGCTGGCTGAAGCGAATGCTTCGCTAATGAAGCAAATTGAGGTTAGAAAAATTGCGGAACTTGCTCTGGCCCAAAGCGAAAAAAGCTACAGGATGGTGGTTGAGAATGTCGCTGAGGTTATTTTTCAAACCGACACCAATGGGTTGTGGGTATTTCTAAACAATTCGTGGGAAACCATAACCGGGTTTAGCGTTAAAGAATCTATTGGTCAATTATTTAACGACTATGTACACCCCGACGACAGGCTGGAAAACTGGAACGAATTCGATTCTATGATTACGCATAAAAAAGACTTCTACCAACACGAGATAAGGTATTTAACCAAAGATGGAGGATTCAGATGGATTGAGGTGTATGCAAAACTTGGATTCGACGAAAACAATACTGTAATAGGCACCTATGGCACCCTTCAGGATATTACCGACAGAAAATTAGCTGAAGAAATGGTACACTTGCAAAAAGAACGGCTTGAATCGATTATTGAAGGGTCGAGCCTGTGCACCTGGGAATGGAATGTACAAACCGGGGAAACCATTTTTAACCACAAGTGGGCCGAATTAATCGGATATACTCTGGATGAATTACAACCGCTTAATATTGAAACCTGGGTAAAATATGTTCATCCTGACGATCAGGTTCGTAGCGAAAAACTACTGGAACAGCATTTTAGCAGAGAAACGGATTTCTACGTGTGCGAAGTTCGGATGAAGCATAAAGATGGAAATTGGGTTTGGGTGCTCGATTCAGGCAAGGTAATTTCGTGGACCGACGATGGCAAACCGTTGCGGATGTTCGGTTCGCACCACGATATTACCGAACGAAAAAAAGCAGAAATATTTGAGAATGAAATACTTCAACTATCGCCCAAGCTGACCGGTATTCCGTTAACCGAAATCGACTCGGCAATAAACCTGGCACTTTCGCGCATTGGAAAAGTTTTAGATGCCGACCGCTCCTACATCTTCGAATTTAGCGAAAACTTATATTATGCCAGCAATACATACGAGTGGTGCAATGATGGCATTCCACAACAAATCAATGACTTACAAAATATTCAAACAAAGCTGTTTCCCGACATAATGGATAAACTTAAAAAGCTTGAATATGTTGTAATAGAGTCGGTTACAGACTTGCCCGAAACATGGAAAAGCGAAAGGGAAATATTTGAACCACAGGAAATAATGTCGTTGGTAATGATTCCGATGGTAGTTGACAATAACCTGATAGGATTTGTTGGACTCGACTCGGTAAAAGAAAAAAGACTATATACCTTAACCGAAATTAATATCCTGAAAATCTGGAGTAGTATGCTCTCAAGCTTAATAAATAATCAAAGAGCTGAAAAACTACTCGAACAAACCCGCCAAAACTACGAGACATTTTTCAATACAATCGACGATTTTCTTTTTGTTTTTAACGAGGACGGCATTATCGTGGACATCAATCAAACCGTTGTTAAACGGCTCGGGTACAACATCCAGGACATATTAAATCAGCAGGTTACGAAATTCAGACCTGAAGAAAGACGTATTGAAGCAATGGAAGTTATGCAAAAGATTTTGTTGGGACAACAATCAACCTGCACCATTCCGCTGTTAACACGTTCAAAAGTGCAAATACCAGTGGAAACGAAACTCAAAAGAGGCTTCTGGAATGGGAAACCAGTTATTTTTGGCATAAGCAAAGATATTTCCCAGATAAAACTTTCAGAGCAAAAATTCTCTTCAGCATTCCATTCCAGTTCTGCCGTTATGACCATTACTAGTTTCGATGACGGCCTGTTTATTGATGTAAATAAGGCGTTTACGAATACTCTGGGCTATTCAAAAAAAGAAATCGTCGGGAAAACACTCAGGCAAATTGGCGTAATAAGAGATATCGATATTGAAGATTCAATCAAATCGACCATCAACCAGGGTAACCCGATACGCGACCTGGAAATTAAGGTTTTCTCCAAATCAAACGAGCAATATATCTTCCTGTTATCGGCTGAAGAAATTTATGTAGGGCTCGAGCGGTGTGTTTTATCGGTTGCTATTGATATTACAACCCGGAAACGAACAGAAGAACAACTGCAATGGAATAAATCGTTGCTCGAAATGATGTCGAACTCGTCGCCAATGGGTTTCCTGGTTGCTAATAATCAAACAAATGAGATTTTATACTTCAATAAACGATTCTGCCAAATTTGGGGCATAGAACACCTGGAAATGCAAATAACTCAAGGTAAAATAAAAAACAGCGAATTAATTTCCTATTGTTTACCAGCGCTGGTTGATGCTGAAGGATTTTCAGAATTATGGGAATCAATACAGGACGACAATAACCGCGACATCAGTTCAACTGAAATTCAATTTACCGACCACCGGACCATTCATCAATATTCAACCCAAATTCGTGGATTCGACGATAAATACTACGGCAGGTTCTACATTTTTGAAGATATTACCGAAGAAAAAAGGGCTGAAGAAGAACTCCGAAATGCAAGGAACGAAGCCGAAAGAGCCAACATTGCCAAAAGCGAGTTTTTATCGCGCATGAGCCATGAGCTTCGAACCCCCATGAACTCAATTCTTGGGTTCGCTCAACTGCTGGAAATGGGTGAGCTCAACCCCGGACAGCTAAAAGGGGTTAACCACATCATGAAAAGCGGCAAGCATTTACTTGATCTGATCAATGAAGTTCTCGACATTTCAAGAATCGAATCAGGCAGGCTATCTCTTTCGCTGGAACCTGTTCAGTTAAGCAGTATAATTCCGGAAATGACTGACTTTATCAAATTACAAGCCGCCGAACGCCAGATAACAGTTCAAATAGTCGATTCGCCCAACAACCAGCTATTTGTAAAATCAGACCGCCAGCGCATCAAGCAGGTTATTTTAAATCTGCTGAATAATGCCATAAAATATAACCGCGAAGGTGGATCAATTTCTATAAAAGTTGATTCGCGCCCCGAACAAATGGTGCGTATTTCGATAACTGACTCCGGTTATGGCATTGCGCCCGAATTCGTTCCAAAACTATTTACCCCATTCGAACGAATAGGCGCTGATAAAACCAATATCGAGGGTACCGGTTTGGGATTATCCGTCGTAAAAAAACTGATGGAAGCTATGGGTGGGCGATATGGCATAGATAGCATCCAACACGAAGGAAGTACGTTCTGGATTGAACTACCTATGGTTGAAAGCCAGTTGAAAATGGCAGGCAAACTGGGCGACCTCGACACCAACAACAGTAAAATTGGCGGAAAAACAGGCACAATACTGTATATCGAAGACAATCAATCGAATGTAGAGTTAGTTGAGCAAATATTAATCAGCCAAAGAACCGACATTGAATTGATTACCAATAGCTTTGGAAAACAGGCTATACCACTGGCCCTAAAACATCGTCCGGATATCATTTTGCTCGACCTGAATTTGCCCGATACACATGGAAGTATTGTGCTCCAGGAACTTCAATCGATTGAAGAAACCAGGAATATACCTGTAATCATTATTACCGCCGATGCCATGCCTCATCAACACAAAAAACTGCTTGCTTCCGGAGCAAAAAAATATTTGACAAAACCACTAAATATACCTGAGTTTTTAAGTTTGATTCAGGATTATTTACCGGGAGAAAAGATATAAACATTGACAAAAAATTAACAATATGAAAAAGGAAGCGATTAAAGTTATCAACTACTACATTTTCAGAAATGTATCAGTTTTTCAAAATATTTTGATTAACTTGTTTAGCTATTTGGAAATCGAAAATCGCACTTGATTTTTCTACTTTTCACCCTATACAAAGAGCGTCGAAAAAAGAATAAGGCTGTTCTCTTTAGAAACCAGAAAAAATAGGCAGGTTTTTCGAAAATCAAAGTTGAATAGCTTGCTTTATTAAAAGCACACAATAACTAATTAAATTTTAATAACTTATACTTTTTAGATTACTCTTTACTTTCAAAAAAAACAGGTTCCTGAACTTTTTAAACGAGCGTTCTCTGTATCTGAAAAAAGGGTAAGTTTTAAGAATAAATGTTGCATTTCAAATTCATTGTTTTATCTCATGAGAAAGCTATTTGCTACCCAATTATTAGGCGTTTTCCTGATTTGCGGAACAATTTTCGCTGCTATAGCTCACACCTCCGATAAGCCGCTGAAAAAAGTACGGTTACAATTAAAGTGGCTTCACCAGTTCGAGTTTGCCGGCTACTATATGGCCATTGAAAAAGGTTTTTACAAAGAAGTCGGAATTGAAGTTGAACTTGTTGAACCACAGGGAGACAAAAGTCCTGTTGAAATTGTTACAGAAGGGAAAGCAGAATTTGGCATTTCGGCTTCAGATATTATACTTGACCGGGCAAAAAATAAGAAAGTAGTTATTTTATCGTCAATTTTTCAGCATTCGGCAAGCATACTCCTGTCGGCCAAAAATTCGGGAATTGTAACCGGTAAAGACATTGCAGGCAAAAAAATAGCTTTGGAACCCGACTCCGCCGAAATTATTGCGTATTTGAAAAACGAAGGCATAACCTTAACTAAAGACCAGGTAAGGTTGTTGGAATACAACGCTAAACAGCTCATAAACAGCAAGGTTGATGTAATTTCGGCTTACCTGACCGACGAGCCTTTTTACCTCGATTCAATTGGTTTTCAATACAATATTATAAGCCCCAGAAGTGGTGGAATCGACTTTTACGGAGATGTACTGTTCACTACTGAACAACGAATAAATTCGGAACCGGAATTAGTTAGCCACTTCAATGAAGCATCGAGACTGGGTTGGAAATATGCAATAAAACACCCGAACGAAACCGTTGATTTAATTTACAATAAATACAGCAAGCGTCATTCCATTAATTATTTAATGTTTGAGATGGCGCAAACCCGGAATTTAATTATGCCGGATGTTATTGAAATTGGATATTCAAACCCTGACCGGTGGGAAAACATACTAAAAACCTACCAACAGCTCAACCTTATTCCTAAAAACCAAACGATTGACGGACTGTTGTATCACGACTCACATGCCGAAAAAATCAGTTGGAAACTGGTAGGAATTCTCTCGATCATTATACTGGTTATCTCAATAATTGCCTGGTTCTTTTACTATTCGTCTGAAAAACTGAAGGTTGAAATGAATAAGAGGAAAAAAGCTGAAGCAAGTTTACAAAATCTGAATGTAACACTGGAACATCGAATAAATGACCGAAACCTGGAATTAAAGCAAATCAACCAAAACCTAACCAAAGAAATTGAAGAACGCATCAAATTCGAAAAGTTGCTCGAACAAACGAAAGATAATTACGAGACCTTTTTTAATAGCATCTCCGATCCCATTTTTGTATATGATTTTAGCGGGATAATTCTGCATTGCAATATAGCTGCCTGCCAGAGATTAGACTACAACGAAAGCGAACTGACCGGGCAAACCGTGCACTTTATTCATCCTGCCGACAGGAAAGAGGATATCGAAAATGTTCTTCATGAAATTTTAGCCAATAGGCTAAACGAATGCACCATTCCATTGATCACAAAGCACGGAGAACAGTTTCCGGTGCAAGCCAAACTATCGCCGGGCACATGGAATGGCCAACCTGTATTTTTTAGCATCTATAAAGACTTGTCGGAACTCGAACTTTCTGAAAAGAAATTTGCATCAGCTTTTCAGTCGAGCACTGTAATGATGGCTATATCGAGAATTGAAGATGGCAAATTTTTAGATATTAACCAGCAATTTGTTGAAGCGCTCGAATATTCAAGAGATGAGCTAATTCACAAAACCAATTCGGAACTTGGGCTTTTTATCGACCAGGATCTGCGTAATACGATCCTGAATCAATTAAACAACGGGCTGGCTGTTCGAAAAATGGAGGTTGGATTTCGCTCTAAAAGCGGAACTATAAAAACCGGATTACTCTCGGCCGACATTATTTATGTGGGAAAAGACCGTTGTTTACTAACCGTTACAGTGGACATTACTGATCGCAAAAAAGCCGAGGAAGAACTATTATCAGCGAGGGAAGAAGCCGAGAAAGCCAATATGGCAAAAAGTGAATTTCTCTCGCGTATGAGCCATGAATTGCGAACTCCAATGAATGCCATTCTCGGATTTGCTCAACTGCTCGAAATGGGAACACTTAGCGAATCGCAACGAAAAGGTGTCGATCATATCATCAGAGGCGGAAAACATTTACTTGATTTAATTAATGAAGTGCTCGACATCACCCGAATTGAATCGGGCAGATTATCGCTGTCGCTCGAGCCGGTCAAGCTGGTCGATGTGCTGCACGAAATGATCGACACCGTATCACTTATGGCTAAAAACCGCCAGATTAGCATTAACCTTATCGAATCACCCAGCAATTATGGTTTCGTAAAATCAGACAAACAACGGCTAAAACAAATTCTTTTAAATTTGATCAATAACGCTATAAAATACAACAAACCTCAGGGAAAGGTAGAAATATCGACTCAACTAATATTCGATCAGGAAAAACCAAAGACCGCCAAAATTTCGATAACTGATACAGGTCACGGAATAAACAAGGACAATCTTCAAAAACTCTTTAATCCTTTCGAAAGAATTGGCGCCGAGCAAACAGAAACCGAAGGTTCGGGGTTGGGTCTTGCTGTGGTAAAAAAACTGCTCGATGCCATGTATGGCAAAGTTGGAGTAGAAAGTGAACCCGGAAAAGGAAGCACCTTTTGGATTGAGTTGCCTTATTGCGACAACAATCAGAAACTAATCGGCAATCAAACATTTGACAACACAGGAAGCGCCAATGAAGCAAAATATTCGGGAACCATATTTTATATTGAAGATAATGCTTCGAACATTGAGCTAGTTGAACAGATCATAACCGCGCACCGGCCCAATATTAAACTATTCTATAGCAAAACCGGTAATCAAGCGGTTCAATGGTGCAAGGAAAATAAACCGAACCTGGTACTTCTGGACTTGAATTTACCAGACCAACACGGTAGCGAAATCCTAAAATTGATGATGGAAGACGACTTTGTCCGAAGCATTCCGATAGTTATTATCAGCGCCGATGCTATGCCGCAGCAACTGGATAAATTACTGAGACTTGGCGCAAAAAAATACCTCACAAAACCACTAAATATTGTCGAATTTTTGAATGTAGTTGATCAGTTTCTAAACCAAACAGTATCAAATTAAATACTAAGCTCATGATTAATCCATTACTTGAAGATTCCAGAATCTTAATTGTTGACGATCAGGAAGCCAATATCGATGTTTTGGTAAGTTTACTCGAAATACAGGGGTACAAAAACATAAAAACTACACAAGACCCTCGTTTAGTCACCGAATTATATTCGAGTTTTGATCCGGATTTGATCCTGCTGGATCTTTCCATGCCATTTCTTTCAGGATTTGAAGTGATGGATCAACTAAAGAGCCAGATCCCGCCTAACTCGTATTTACCAATCCTGGTGCTAACCGCCGATGTAACACCTCAATCGAAACAAAAAGCGCTATCGGGCGGCGCAAGCGATTTCCTGACAAAACCATTCGATTTAGTTGAAGTCAGCCTAAGAATCAAGAACTTAATCTACACCTCTTATCTGCACAAACAACTACGTAACCAAAATCAAGTGCTCGAAAATAAGGTCAAGGAAAGAACCCTTGAACTTGAGCAGCAAAATATTGAATTAATTGTTGCAAAAAATAAAGCCGAGGCAAGCGACAAGCTTAAAAGTGCATTTATTAACAACATTTCTCACGAAATCAGAACTCCATTAAACGGTATATTGGGATTTGGACAAATATTAGCTGACGAAAACCTAACTCACGAAGAACGAGAGACATATTCTCAAATGCTCCATCAAAGCAGTTTAAGGTTGGTTAACACGGTTACCAACATTATGGATATTGCACTATTGAATTCGGGTAACCAAAAAATATTTGAAAATCAATTCGATCTGGAACAAACGATATTCGAAATAAGCTCAAAATTTATTTTGCCGTGTAAAGAAAAAGGTCTCGATCTCATTCTTTCGCCCTCTCCGGTGCGATCGAGAATCAAGCTGACAACTGACTACGAAATGTTTAATAAAGTCCTGTTTCAAATCATCGATAATGCTGTAAAATTTACCCACAAAGGCTCCATAACTCTCGGTTTCGAGATACAGGGAAGCAACCTTATTTTCTATGTAAAAGATACAGGCATAGGTATTTCTGATGAAAAAAAACCACTTGTTTTCGATAGTTTCATTCAGGAAGATGATGCCATAACCCGTAAATACGAAGGCAACGGACTGGGATTAACGATTGCCCGGGGATTTATAAAACTCTTGAATGGAAAAATATGGTTCACATCCGAAAAAGGTAAAGGCTCTGAATTTTATTTCTCACTTCCATATAAAAAGGAAGAAGAAGATGTTGAGGCTAAGAAACAGGAAGAGGAAACGGGAAATAAAATCAGAACAATTTTAGTTGCCGAAGACGACGAAGCTAATTTTATGCTTCTGAAAGCTATCCTGAACATGCCGTTCTTAAACATACTTCATGCTGAAAACGGATTGCAAACCATTGACTTGGCCTTGTTCCATCCCGAAATTGAACTCATATTGATGGATATAAAAATGCCGGAAGTGGACGGATTTGAAGCAACAAGCCAAATTAAGTGTTTTAGGCCCGACTTGCCTATCATAGCCTTAACAGCCTACTCAAACAGCGAAGATAAAGAAATGGCTTTCAAATCGGGCTGCGACGATTTTCTGACTAAACCCATCCGAAGAGAAATTCTGCTACGAAAACTCAAAGAATTTGGGATTTAATACCACAACAATCTAAGATGAAAAATCCCGATTATTATTAAGTAATCGGGATTTTTTTGGCTATTGCCATTTAATGGTTTTCGAATCTATTGTAATAAACTGTAAATTGCTTCCTTTATCTGTGACTGCATCAGTTTCAACCCTAACTCCCAGCAATTCAAGAATATAATTTGTTCCTACAACAGGACTGATACCCGTTGCCCATCCCACCGAAGACGCACTAAGGTTATACCCAGTTAAATCGGCACTCAGGTAATCTGTTGAAAACAAGATATTCGATCTATCAGCGTTATAAAGTCTTATGACATATGCATCAGCATTGGTAACCTTATCCCAGGTAATTTTTGTGAGGCCAGCCGATATTTCGGTGTTTTTAATCACAATGGGCTGAAGTTTTTCTTCCCCAACCGCATCTTTTCCGTACATGACTTCGCCACTTGTTGAAATAATTTCCATGGCATAATCGCCTTTTACCGGCATATCAGTCGTGTAATCAGAGGCTTGTGGATAATAAGAACATTGATATTTATTGGCTGAAGGAACGGTTAGCTGATATACTTTTCCTCCGGTACCGGGGGCAGTTACTTTCCCTGATGCAATTTCGAAGTTGGTATTAATATAAATAACCAGGCCATACTTAATGCCTGCATCAGTTTTTGTATCCTGAATCATAATATCGCCAACAGCCTGCAATTTTTCAGTACCGTTGTCACTCATACACGAAACGAGACCAGTTGAAGCAACCAACACGAATGTAAATCCGGTCAGCAAATTTTTGAAATTTTTCATAATTGAACCGATTTGATATGTTTTAAAAATACGACAATTCATTTTTCCGACAATGGCAAAATATAAGAAATCACTAAAATCTTGCTTATTTCTTTCGCAACTTCCCAAATTCGAAAAGAGCCCAAAAATCAAAAAAAACACTCATTAAACCAGAGTTATTTCTTTGATTTTGGGCACATTTCAAAATTTTAATAGTTTCTATAAAATGAAGCGCTGAGATATAGATGCTAAAACAAGTTTTTAAGTTGCGTAACAACTAAAATTATTTTACTCCCGCTATAACAGTGTATAAATCGTCGTATTGCAGGTATTGCTGTGCCAATCGCCTGATTTCTTCCGGAGAAATATGGTGCAGTACATCCAGGTACTCGTCGTAAAACGAATAATCGAGCCCAAAATCGTTGATGGCTTTGAAGCTGGCCGAAAGGGCAAACGGTCCGTCAAAATCGCGCAGAAACTCGCCAAGCAAATAGCTTCTTACTGTTTCAAGCTCGTTCTCCGACACGAGTTCGGTTTGCAATCGCTTCATTTCCAGGGCAACTTCGGTCAATGTTGGTTCTACATATTCATTGCCAACCTCCGACGATATTACCAGGTAGCTTGCTTTTTTAAACGTAAGAACATAGCTTCCAATACCATAAGTATAACCTTTTTCTTCGCGGATGTTGGTCATTAACCTCGAACCAAAATAACCGCCTAAAATGGTAAGCAACACCGACAACGGAGAAAAATCGGGATGTGTTTTCGGAACCCACAGCTTTCCGATCCGAATTGCCGATTGTATGCCTCCAGCCTTCTCTACATAATGTACTTTTTCGGGTGACGGACAAATGTCGTATTCCGGTATCCGGGTTAATGGTTGTTGCCAGTCGTTTCCTCCCAAATGTTTATCGATTAAATGAAGAACATTTTCATCAATTTTCCCGGCGAGCAAAATGTGACAGTTGGCCGAATGATAATATTTCCTGTAAAAACCGGTCAAATCATCCCGGTTAATCTTATCGAAATCATTCAACTGATTATTAATGGCATACGGATGTTCGTTACCAAACAAAACCTGTGTAAACTTTTTCTGGCAAAGCGTCCGTACTTTCTCGTTTTCGAGCAGCCATTTCTGCTTATTCTTGGCAATCATCACCTCCATCTCGTGCTCGGGGAAAACCGATCTTTTCACAATATCTTCAACAACTCCCAGAATTTCAGGCAAATATCTACCGAGGCTTATAATATTCACAAAACCCTGGTTTTGGTCAACAGCCAATTGCAAATAAGCGCCATAATAATCGAACTTTTCAGCTATTTCGGCAGCTGTAAAATTTGCACTTCCTTCCTCGAGCATGGAGTTACAAAAACTCGCAACAAGGTTAGCTGGTTGAAACCAGGTGCCTGCTTCAAAAACAATATCCAGCTTTACAACATCCTGTGTACCGGCGTTGATGTAATAAACCGGGATTCCATTCGAAAGCAGGTATTTTTCTGCTTTCACCATATCTATTTGCTCAATAGGACAAATTGATGGTTGTATTTTGCGATTCAGCATCGTTTATTTTTTTGCATAATAATATAAAACCGAACAGTTTTCGGGCCTGAAAATTTGTTGCGAAACCTGTAATATGTGCTCTGGAGTCACTGAGCGATAACTATCTATCTGCGAATTTATTAAACCTGCATCCTGAAGTATTTCGTTGGTAGCCAGGTTCATTGCCTTCGTCAGGTAATTCATTTCGCCATAAACAATGTTGGCTTCCAGTTTATTTTTCACTTTTTCGAGTTCGTACTCCAACACGGGTTCCTGCTTCATGTAATCGAGCTCCTGTTCTATAGCTTTACGGGCCGTTTCGAGCGAAATACCGTTGCTGGGCTTTCCTGAAACAACAAACAAGCCTGGCTCATAATCTCCTGAAAGATAAGCATCCAGTTCAGTGAATATTTTTTCTTTTTGCACCAGTTTTTGATACATGCGTGACGAATTTCCATTCGACAACACATCGGAAACCAAGTCGGTTGCATAATACATCGGATCAAGCCGGTCGGTCATGTGGTAAGCCATGTAAATTGTATTGCTGGGCACATCGCGTTCAACGGTTTGCGCACGAAGCTCCGTCTGCATCGGTTCCTGCGGAATATTTCTCGGCTTAACAGCGCGATTGGGTATCGGTCCAAACCATTTATCGGCCAAACTAAAGATTTGATCAGGATCGACATCGCCTGTAACTACCAAAACTGCGTTATCCGGAGCATAATGGGTGAAGAAAAAATCTTTCACCTGCGGCATGGTTGCTTTTTCGATATGGCTTATTTCGCGCCCGATGGTTGGCCATTGATACGGGTGAACCTTATAGGCCAACTGGCGCAGCAAAGGCCAGGCATCGCCATACGGCTGGTTAAGCTGGCGCTGCTTAAACTCCTCGATCACTACGTTTCGCTGAACTTCAAGACTTTGTTTCGAAAAAGCGAGCTCTAACATGCGATCAGATTCGAGCCAGAAACCCGTTTCGATGTTGTTTTTGGGCAATGTGAGGTAGTAATTCGTCAAATCGTTTGATGTGAAAGCATTATTATCGCCGCCAGCCTTTTGCAAGGGTTCGTCATACGAAGGAATGTGCTTCGAGCCGCCAAACATTAAATGCTCAAACAGATGAGCAAATCCTGTTCTATCGGGATGTTCGTCGCGCGAACCAACGTTGTAGCAAACATCAACGGCGACCATTGGTGTGGTTTTGTCCTGATGAACAATTACTGTAAGCCCGTTTGCTAATTTGGTACGTTCAAAATGTATCATAAATGAGTTTCAAGTTCAAAGTTTCAAGTTCAAAGTCCTCGGACTGAACTTATCGAAGGCCAAATCGTCACACTTCTAAATTATTCATCCGGTCCTTGGTCTGCCGGTATTCATTAACCATATTTTTCATGATCGTTTCAACTGAAGGGACATCGGCAATAATTGATGCTACCTGACCTATTTCGAGCTCACCTTCAATCAAATCGCCCTCAAACATTCCCTTTTTGGCTCGTCCTTTTCCAAGCCATGCTTTCAGCTGATCGGCGGAAGCGCCTTCATTTTCGAGTCGATCTACCTCGTCAAAAAACTCATTTTTTATCAACCGAACAGCGCCAATCTTTTTCAATGCCAATTTGGTATCGCCTTCGTTCAGACCAACAACCAGTTTCTTAAACTCAGGATGTGCCGACGATTCTTCGGAAATAGCAAAACGTGAACCAACCTGCACCCCGTCGGCACCCAAAGCCATTGCTGCAAACATCGCGTCGCCGGTTGCAATTCCCCCGGCAGCCAACAGCGGCAGCGAGCTTACTTTGCGAACAGCCGGAATCAGCGTCAGTGTGGTTGTTTCTTCCTTTCCGTTGTGCCCGCCAGCCTCAAAACCTTCAGCCACAATGGCGTCAACACCAGCTTCTTCGCATTTAACGGCAAAAGCTGCGCTGGCAATAACATGGGCAACCACTATTCCTCGTTCTTTCAACCACGAAGTATATTTTTTAGGGCTTCCGGCTGAAGTAAAAACAACGGGAACATTTTCTTCCACGATAATGTTCATAATTGTATCCAATTCAGGATAAAACATCGGAACATTTACTCCAAATGGACTGGCGGTTGCCTGCCTGGTTTTTTGAATGTGTTCGCGAAGTGTATCAGGGTGCATCGATCCGGCGCCAATCAAGCCTAGTCCGCCATTGTTGCTAACTGCGGCAGCCAATCGCCAGCCGCTGCACCAAACCATTCCTCCTGAAATGATCGGATATTTTATTCCGAAGAGCTTACAAATACGATTTTCCATGATCAATCATTAAAAAAAGTTGGTGCAAAGGTAGAAGAAAAGCGCTGTTAAGTGCAGATTTAAATAACCGATCTAAGATTCGTCAACAATCACTTTCTCAAGTTCGGTGGTAAGCTGAACGACTGAAATTTTATGCATCAATTCGCCCTGAAAAGCTAACGATATCGACCCGGTTTCTTCAGAAACGACAATAGCCAGCGAATCGGTAACTTCAGTAACCCCTATGGCTGCCCGATGGCGTAACCCTAAATTTGGATCAAGGTCGTGCCGTTCGGTAATTGGTAAAATACAACGGGCAGCTGCAATCCGGTTTCCAACAATAACCATAGCTCCGTCGTGCAAAGGCGTATTTTTAAAAAAAATGGTTTCGATTAGCGCCGACGATATCCGGGCATTAATTTTTTCGCCCGATTGAATAATTTCCTTAAGTTCAGTTTTTTGCGGGATAACGATTAATGCCCCGGTTTTCGATCTGGCCATATTGTCGCAGGCTCTCACAATCTCTTTAACGTGCTGATTTTTTGCTGGTTTTATCTTTTCTGATGCAAAAAGTTTATCCAGTCCAAAACGTCCTTTGCTTTGGTAATTGGTTCCAATAAGCAAAAAGAATCGCCTGATTTCAGGATGGAATACCACCACAAATAATAAAACCCCGACACTCAGAAACTGCCCCATAAGGGTGCTGAGTAATTCGAGATTCATTGCCTTTATGACCAGCCAGCCCAAATAAACCAGGAAAAAACCGATGAAGATACTAAATGCGATGGTTCCCCTGATAATGCGGTACATTTGATAAAGTAACATCGCTACCAGGAGAATATCAACAACATCTAAAACCCGTATGGTGATGAATAAAGTCATTAAGCAAATGTAGAAAGTAATAAAGCAAAAGACAACAGCATTGGGGAATTTGAAAACGTGGAAATTCAGGAATTTGAAAATGAAAAAAATAGAAGTGCTTAGTCGCCATCTTCAACCCGAAACTCGCAACCAGCAACTTCTCCAACTTCAACCTCGTTTATTCTCTGCCGGGCTCACTTCGATGTTGACCGCACCTTTTCGAAAACGCGCACCGCTTCAATGGCTTCTTTGACGTCGTGAACACGCAAAATATCGGTGCCGCCCATCAATGCAAGCGTATTTACAACCGAAGTTCCGTTTAACGCCTCTTCCGGATTATTTCCCAATAATTTATAAATCATAGATTTGCGCGAAACGCCTACCAACAAGGGCAATTGAAAAACTTTGAACGAATCGAGCCTGTTCAGTAATTCGTAATTGTGCTCCAGTGTTTTTCCAAATCCAAATCCCGGATCTATAATCACGTCTTTCACCCCGGCTTTAGTCAACCGTTTCACCCGTTCAGTAAAAAACAACGAAATATCTTTTATAATATCCTCATATTCCGGGTCTTCCTGCATTTTTAACGGTGTTCCCTGCATGTGCATCAAAATATAGGGGACGTCAAGTTTGCCAATCGTATCGAACATGTGGGCATCAAAATTACCGCCCGAAACATCGTTAACCATGCACGGGCCACAATCTTCAATCACCTTTAATGCCACCCACGACCGATATGTATCAATCGAAACAAAAGCTTCAGGAAAACTCTTTTTTACGGCTTTAACTGCCGGAAGTAAACGGTCGATTTCTTCTTTAGTCGAAATTGCCTGCGATCCGGGTTGAGTTGATAATGCTCCAATATCAATAACAGAGCCACCCTGTTCAAGAATATCCTCGGCCCGTTTTAGCACTTTTTTCTCGGTTTTGTATTTGCCTCCGTCAAAAAAAGAATCGGGTGTGACATTTAAAATACCCATTACAATGGGGCTGGATAAATCTAAAATCCGCCCGTTTAGTGTTATTGTATTTTTTCGCTTGAGAAATTTATTGGCTGTTGTTGTAACTAGCATACAAGTAAGTTTAGTAATCTTCGTTTGAAGAGTCTTACAAAAATAGAATAAAATGGTAAAAATACGTTAAATCTGGCTTTAAAAGGTTGATTTTAGGGACATTTTAACGCAAATCGATTAAGATTTATTAAGAAAAAGCTTAAATAACGGCAAGTAGTCAACTGGAATAAAATTAATACTTTTACCTCATTAATAAATTACGATAATTATGGATCAAACAACCCAGCAATACAACCACGTCATTGGCATCTGCCAGGAAATTTTCACAAAAAAAATGAAGGATTACGGAATTGCCTGGCGGATTCTTCGGCCCAGTTCGATGACCGACCAAATTTACATCAAGGCACAGAGAATCAGGAGTATTGAACAGAAAGGAGTTACCAAAATTGACGAGGGTGTACGTTCGGAATACATTGGAATTGTAAACTATTGCATTATGGCGCTTATCCAGCTCGAAAAGGGGATATCCGAAACCGACGACTTGAGCCAGGAAGAAACACTAAACTTATATGTGAACTATTTTACTGAAGCCAAAGACCTGATGCTGGCCAAAAACCATGATTACGACGAAGCCTGGCGGCACATGCGAATGAGTTCTTACACCGATTTGATTTTGATGAAACTGAAAAGAACCAAGCAAATAGAAGATAACCAGGGCCAAACACTCATCTCGGAAGGTATTGAAGCCAATTATCTCGATATGATCAATTACGCTGTTTTTGCGTTGATAAAGATCGAATTCTAAAATTCTGGTTTATGCTGAAACACATCTCGCGCCTATTGCTCGGATTAACTTTTTGCTTTTCGGGTTTTGTGAAAGGGATTGACCCGTGGGGATCGGCTTATAAATTTACCGACTATTTTACGGCCTTTCACATGCCCTGGATTACCTCGCTGGCCTTTGCCTTAGGGGTTTTACTTGCGGCTGCCGAATTTTTTGTTGGGGTAGCCTTTGTATTCAATTTCTTTATGCGCATCACCAGTTGGTTTATGCTGGCATTTATGCTGTTTTTCACGGGTTTAACCTTAGTTATTGCACTTACAAACCCGGTATCCGATTGCGGCTGTTTTGGCGACGCCCTTAAAATTACCAACTGGCAAACATTCTATAAAAATTTGGTGCTAATTACGTTGGCAATCATCGTTTTTGTTAGACGCAACAAATTCAAAAGCAAAAAAAAGCCTGTGCTTTCGGTAGCTTTTACAGGGTTAACCATGCTGGTTTACTTTTCGATTGTTTTCTACTCGTACAACCATTTGCCAATTATCGATTTCAGCACGTACAAAGTTGGGGTTAATATTCCTGATGCCATGAAAATTCCGGAGAATGCACCCAAAGCCATCTATAAAAATGAATTTGTTTATAAAAACCTGAAAAGCGGCAAAGAAAAGGTTTTTGGAGAAAGCAACATTCCGTGGCAAGATACCTTGAATTGGAAATTTGTTAAAGCCAAAGACCCGGTTGTTATCCAGGAAGGATATACTCCCCCGATACACGACCTGAGAATAGAAACTCCTGAAGGCGAAGACATTAAAGATTTCTTTTTGTACGACGAAAAAGAAACTTACCTGGTAATTGCGTCGAACCTGAAAAAAACAAACAAAAAATCGTGGGTCGAAATTGTGAAACTTGGAGCTGAGGCTAAACATAAAGGATACAACTTCATTGCTCTAACAGCCTCGCCAAAAGACGAATACGAGGCTTTTAAAAATGAGATTGGCGCTAATTTTGACTTTTTCAATACCGATGAAGTTACGCTTAAAACGATGGTTCGCTCAAACCCGGGATTAATGTTGATAAAAAAAGGAACTATTTTAGAAAAATATCATTTCAATGACATTCCGGGTTCAGAAAAACTTGTTGATCAAATTCAAAAGTAACAATAATAAAAACTACTTTTTACCGTTCGGATTAAAACCCGACTTTCAAAAATATGCGTAAACTAAGCCTGTTATTTATACTGCAAATAATTCTATTCACCACTGCCCACGGACAGATTGGCGGAGAATATACATACGACTTTTTGAACCTGACCAACTCCGCCCGTATGGCAGCGTTGGGAGGAAACCAGATTGCCATTAACGACTCGGCTGACTTAAACGTTTCGTACAACAATCCATCACTTCTGAAACCAGACATGAGGAACCAGCTTTCGTTGAACTATGTCGGCTATTTCGCGGGCATTAATTATGGTTATGCCTCGTATTCTTTTGGCGCACCACTTCCCGGAAACTTTGCAGTTGGCATTCATTACATCAATTACGGAAAATTTGCGGAAGCATCAGAAGCGGGAGAAAAAACAGGTTCAACTTTTGGCGCTGCCGAATATGCCCTGAACCTGATATGGTCGAACAGTTACAATCAGTTTGCCTACGGTATAAACCTGAAACCAATCCTCTCGACAATGGAAAACTACCAATCGTATGGTATTGCTGCTGACCTGGGAATTACATATTTCAGTAAAAATCACGGAACAACACTTGCCGTGGTTGCCCGAAATGTGGGAACCCAGTTGAAAACGTATTACGATGGCGCTGAAAACGAATCAATTCCGTTCGATCTCCAGGTTGGTTTGTCGCAAAAGCTACAGCACGCACCCATAAGGCTGGCCGCAACTTTGCAACACCTGCAAAAATGGAATTTGGCTAAACCTGCCGAAGACAACTCCGGAACTACGACCACTTATACCGAAGACAGTTTTACCAAAAAATTCATGCGCCACATGGTTTTAGGCGTTGAGCTACTCCCCTCGCCCAACTTTACCATTCGCGCCGGATACAATTACCAGTTGCGCCAGGAAATGAAGCTCGACGAAAAAATGTCAACGGTTGGCTTTTCATGGGGATTCGGGTTCCGCATCAAACGCTTCCAAATAAACTATGGTTCAGCTCGTTACCACCTTGCCGGATCAAGCAACCTGATTTCGGTAGCCATTAATTTGAACGAAGTTTGAGAAGGTATTAAGAATTGTTTTTCCGCTGGTTTTAAACCAACATTTCAGGCAACGCTTTGGTTTTAGATTACGAGTGCCTGATCTTGTAAATTTCTATGTATAAACAACTTCCTGTTAATCGCCAAGCGTAATTATCGTGGCAGAAAATTATTTCCATTTCAGGTTGGTGTCGTTATTGGCGAAATGGCTATTTTATACAATCTTTCTGACAAAAATCACCGATAAAACCGTAATCCTGTGTTTCTTTGCAGAGTATTTAAAAACATAAGGTCATGACATTCCTTCCAAATGATAAGGTTTTCAGCGCTAAATGGTTTCGCGATTACAGTTTGATTGTAATTGGCGCATTCATTCTGGCTGTTGGTTTTGTATTCTTTATTTCGCCTCACCGCATTGTTCCGGGCGGCGTGTATGGTATTGCCATTGTGGTTCACTACATGACGGTTGGCATGTTTTCGTTCTGGCCCGATGGTTTCCCGATCGGGTTATTCGGATTAATCCTGAACGTTCCGCTAACCATTGCCGGAATCAAAATTCTGGGGCCGCGTTTTGGCGTCAAAACGATTGTTGGCTTTGTGCTTTCTTCCGTTTTATGGATATGATTACCTATATGCGCGCTGATGGCGATGCCCCGCTGGTTGCCGATGTTTTGCTCTCGTGCGTATTTGGCGGAGTTTTAGTGGGCTTCGGACTTGGTTTAATTTTCAAGGCTCGCGCTACTTCGGGCGGATCGGATATTATCGCCATGATCATTGCCAAATATACCCGCATCCAACTGGGACAACTGATGATTTATGTGGACTCGACCATCGTTTTACTCAGTTTGGTTGCTTTTAAAGACTGGCAGATTCCGCTGTATTCGTGGGTGGTCATTTATATCACCGGAAAAGCCATCGACCTGGTGCTCGAAGGTAGCGATTACAACAAAGCGCTAATTATCATTTCAGAAAAAGACGAGGAAATTAAAAACAAAATACTGGTCGATTTGGAACGTGGCGGAACCTTCCTGAAAGGCACCGGCATGTACACCGGGAATGATAAACACATTATTTTCACGGTTGTTAGCCGTCGCGAAGTCGCTATTCTGGAAGAATACATCAATAGCATCGATCCGCGTGCATTTATTACCGTGATGGACACACACGAAATCCTGGGAGAAGGCTTTCATTCGCTAAAGCATAAAGTTCAGGAATAAACACATAATCAGCAATAAACTTTCGGTATTAAACCGTCGGCTAACGAAAAATATAGATTACCATCGGCATTATGGCCGGTAATTTTATAAATTTGAACCTAACCATTATCCATTTTTATCCATGAGGCGCATTCTTCTCTTCAGTATTATTGTGCTCCTTTGTTTCAGGACAGTACAGGCACAAAAGGTAGGACTGGTTTTAAGTGGCGGCGGAGCAAAAGGGTTGGCTCATGTTGCTTTAATCAGGGCTTTGGAAGAAAATGGTATCCCGATTGATTTTGTTGCCGGAACCTCGATGGGCGCGATTGTTGCGGGCTTGTATGCCGCAGGATACTCGACCGACGAAATGGAAAAGCTGTTTAAATCGGAACAATTTAAGTTTTGGTCAACCGGAACAATTCAGGAAGAATACCGATATTTCTTTTCGAAGGGAGAAGAAGATCCTTCGTGGCTCGAACTTGACATGCGAAAGAAAGCCGACAAACTGAAAATAATGGTCCCGACAAACCTTATTCCTGAAGAGCAAATGGATTTCGCTTTTATGGAAATGTTTTCGTCGGTCACCGGGGTTTGCAAAGGCGATTTCAATAAACTGTTTGTTCCCTTTTTTTGCATTGCCACCGATGTTTACAATAATAAAGAACTGATTCTTCAAAAAGGCGATTTGGGCGAAGCTATACGTGCATCAATGACATTTCCGCTCTATTTTAAACCGATTGAAATTAACGGTTCGCTGGCGTTCGACGGTGGTATTGTCAACAATTTCCCGGTTCAGAATATGAAAGAAATGTTCGACCCCGACGTTATTATTGGGCATAGCGTAGCCAATAACCCCGAAAAACCCGACCCGGACAATGTGATGGCGCAGATTGAGAACATGATTATGCAGAAAACCGATTACAACATCAATCCTCAGGACGGTATCTTTATGCAAACAACGTTTAACGATGTTGGACTTCTCGATTTCAAAAAAATTGAACAGATTGAAAGCGCAGGTTATCAAACCGCCTACCAACATATGGAAGAAATTAAAAAGCGAATTTCCCGGCGTGTCCGGCCTTCCGAAATCGAGCAAAAACGCAACCAGTTCAACATGAAAAAACCGGCGCTGAATTTTCAGAATGTTCAGGTTGAAGGCGTTGACGACAACATGCAGCGCCAGTACATCATTCAAAGCCTGAAGCACAATTCGAATATTTTCGATTTGAAGACTCTAAAATCAGCCTATTTTAAACTGGTTTCCGATCCCCAGATAAAATCGTTGCGGCCGGTAGCCTTGTATAATCCTGAAACCGGGTATTTCGACCTGAACCTGATTGCCAAACAAAATAATCCCATCAATATAAAATTCGGCGCTAACCTTTCAAACCGTCCTATCAACCAGGGATTTATTAGCGGCGACTACAGGTTATTCCACAAGCGATCATATACCGCAAGCGCAAACATGTATTTCGGACGGTTTTACAGTTCGGTAAAAGCTGGCGCGCGCATTGATTACCCAACAACACTACCTTTTTACCTGGCAGGGTATTTTACATTAAACCGGTGGGATTACTACTCTTCGACAACCGAATTTGTTTTCGAGGATGTACGTCCACCTTACATTATCCAGAACGAGAATAATTTCAGGGGCGAAATCGGATTTCCACTAAATACCTGGGGAAAAATCACCGTCGGTGGCTCGCTTTCCAATTCTGTTGATAAATATTACCTCAACGAATCGATAAAAGTGACTGACACAGCCGACAAAACCAACTTTGATGCGCTGACAGCCTCGGCAAATATTATCGCCAATTCGTTCAACGACAAACAGTATCCAACCGAAGGTATTTCGTCGCTCCTTTCGGTCAATTACATTTCTGGAAACGAGCAAAACATACCCGGAACCACTTCAAACAGCACTATCAAACAGAACTTCGACCATAATTTTCTGCTCCTGAAAGGAACCTACGACAGGTACATTAAGCTAAATTCGCATTTTACAATGGGAATTTTGGCCGAAGGAGTGTACAGCAACAAAAAACCTTTCAGCAACTATGTAGCTACTGTTTTATCCGCGCCAACATTCAATCCGCTTCCGCACAGCAAGACCCTTTATTTGAGCGGATTCCATGCCAATAAATACGTTGCTTCCGGGTTGAAAGGAATTGTGAAATTTTCTGAAAACCTGCATCTTCGAGTCGAAGGGTACGCATTTGTTCCCGGGCGCGAAATCATGGAAAATACGAATCATATAGCTGAATACAGCACCCAGAAATTCTCGACGGTTAAATTTATGGGAACAGGTGCATTGGTTTTTCAATCGGCTATTGGCCCAATCAGCTTATCGGTAAATTATTACGATAAAAGCCAAACCCGCTTTTTTGCTATGCTGAATGTTGGCTACATCATTTTCAATAAACGCGGATATTAAAAAGTTGAATATTGAAGTGCCGATTACGAATCAAAATTCGAAATTGAAGCATGGCAAAGACTACGGTACCGGGTTAAACCGCATAATTGTTTTAATCATTCGACTGATTAACCATATATCAATCCTTATTTGATATGATTTTTCCTTAACTTTTCTGAATTTTATATGAAAATTACCCGTACCCCATTGTAAAAAGACCTAAACAACGGTACAATGCCTTATTTTTGTCGCATAAATCATCAAAAAAACATACAATCATGCTGAAAGTAAATGAATATTTTGAAGGCGCAGTAAAATCGATAGCGCTTGAAAATGGCGACGGAATTGCTACCATTGGGGTTATGGAAGCCGGTGAATACCAATTTGGAACAAGCACCGTTGAACACATGACCATTACCAGCGGCGTTCTTGAAGTTATGCTTCCAGACGAAACGATTTGGACCCCCTACCGGAAAGGCGAAACCTTTGTTGTTGATAAAGGTGTGAAATTTAATGTAAAAGCCACCGGGCAGGTAGCCTATTACTGTTTGTATTTATAAAACATAAAAGCCAAGTCGGTTCTTTTTATTTACAGTACTTTCTGTAATGAAACTGACAAACAGCGACTAAATAATAAAGCATTCACTTTTTGCTGGAATAAAGAATAAATTCAACTTCGGTTGAAATACATAAATCAATCAATTCAGTACATTTTTACAGAGGTTTTACCGAAAGGTAAAGCCTCTTTTTATTCGAGGTATGGCTTAAGTATTTCGTTCATGGTTTCAATCCACCCGGGCGAATCATTCAGGCTCTCAACCATTTGCAACTTCTCTCCTCCTTCTCGTTCGTACATTTCCTTGTATTCGTAGCCAATTTCGACGGTGGTTTCCAGGCAATCGGCCACAAACGAAGGAGCCACAACCAAAATATTTTTGCATCCCGACCTGGCGCGTTCCATGAGGTTTTTATCGGTAAACGGCGTCATCCAGTTGTTTGATAACCGCGACTGGAACGAAACCGAATAGTTCTCTTTCTTCAAGCCCAAAATTTTAGCCAACTCGCGCGTGGTTTGATAGCAGGTGGCTTTATAACAAAACTTTCCAAACTCCGGCAATTGGTTTTCGCAATTGCATGTGGTTATCGATTCGTGCGGATGATTCTTTTCCAAATGACGATTGGGCAAACCGTGGTAGGTAAACACAACATGATCAAATGTTTCGGGATGGTACGACTTAATTCGTTCGGCGAATGCACTCAAAAACGCAGGATGATCATAAAACTGGTTAATTACCTGTATCTCGGGAATCGTATTCCATTTTCGCACACCGTCGATTACCGCCTGAATGGCTGTTCCATTGGTTGACGAGGCGTATTGCGGAAACTGCGGAAACACAATCAAACGGCCGTAATTGCCTGCCTGGATAGCTGCCAGCGCTTTCGAAATCGACGGATTGCCATACCGCATAGCCATAAAAACATCAGCCTTTTTGCTTAACTTTTGTTGCAAACCTGCTTGTACAGCCTGGGAATAATACAACAATGGCGATCCTTTTTCGGTCCACAATCGCTGGTATAGCTTGGTAGATTTGGGCGCGCGAAACGGGACAATGATTAAATTGACCAGTATTTTTTGTGCAACGAGCGGTAGATCAATTACCCGGCGGTCGTTCAAAAACTCGGACAAATAGCGGCGAACAGCCCCAACTTTAGGCTCGTCGGGTGTACCTACGTTGATCAGGATTACAGCAGTTTTTTTATTTTCCATCGTCAGTTTTTGCGTTTCAATTTAATTTGTTTATCCAATAAAACAAAAGTTTGAACAAATTGATCACCGATTGCACAAATTTGGTTGATTTTATCGGAAGTTGAAACCACCGAGCACACGGATTTGCGCAGGGGAATAAGGATTGCAACGAATCGCCACCTTCGTCACCCTTTGTCTATTACTTCCTGAAATACTTTTTTCTAGTTGACCCAAAATAACTTATACTTGTAGAGCCAAATTTATTCGTCAAATCTAAATTGAATCACTATGACAATTAAACCCAAACTTTATTCCCCACTCATGTTTTTGTGTTTGGCAGCGTTGCTTTTCAGCCTTACTTCAAAAGCGCAAAACTTCGAGAAATACTTTCCGGCCAAAGATTTAACCACGGTTGGGGTATATTATTATCCCGAGCACTGGGATTCGACCCAATGGGAGCGCGACTTTCAAAACATGGCCAAAATGGGCTTCGAGTTTACCCATTTCGCCGAGTTTGCCTGGGCGCAGCTCGAACCCGAGGAGGGCAAATACGATTTCCGCTGGCTCGACCACTCGTTGCAACTTGCCGAAAAATATAAACTGAAGGTTGTTATGTGTACCTCAACAGCAACACCGCCAGTATGGCTGGTGCGCAAGCATCCCGAAGTGCTGGCAACCGACGAGAATGGCCAACAAATGGACCACGGCGGACGTCAACATGCCACTTTCTCGAGCAATTATTACCGCCAGTATTCGTTGAAAATGATTGAAGAACTAGCCAAACGTTACGGAACCGACAAGCGGGTTATTGGCTGGCAGGTTGACAACGAGCCGCGTCGCTTCCTCGATTATGGCATTGATGCACCACAGCGTTTCCGCAACTGGCTGAAAGCAAAATACAAAACCATCGACGCCCTCAACAAAGCCTGGGGAACAAATTTCTGGAGTGGAACATACGCAACATTCGACGAAATTAATATTCCATTGCATCATCAATGGGGAATGAACCTTCACGCACAACTCGATCATTACCGGTTTGCCGATTGGGAAACCGCTTCGTTCCTCGACGACCAGGCCCGGATGATTAAAAAGTATGCCACCAAAGACCAATGGGTTACTTCGAACTATATCCCTATGTACGATGTAGGTTATGTGGGCCAAAGTCAGGAACTGGATTTTGTAACCTATACCCGCTACATGGTTTATGGCGGCGATAAGGGCATTGGGCCCAAAGGCTTCCGCGTGGGCGAATATTCGCGCATTGCTATGGCCAACGATTTTTTCCGCCCGTTAAAAGGCATGTATGGTGTAATGGAACTTCAGCCCGGGCAGGTTAACTGGGGCAGCATCAACCCGCAACCACTTCCCGGAGCAATCAGAATGTGGCTATGGCATGTTTTTGCCGGGGGAAGTAAATTAACATGCTCTTACCGTTTCCGTGCTCCTTTGTACGGCTACGAGCAATATCACTACGGAATGGTTGGTACCGATGGTGTTACACCCACAGTTGGCGGAAAAGAGTTCAGCCAGTTTATCGACGAAATTAAGTTGCTTCGTAAAAAATACGAGCCGAAAGAAAAATTGCCTAAAGCCTACGAGCAACGCAAAACCGGAATCCTGATCAATACCGACAATGTTCAGGGAATAAACCTGAACCGCCAGACAACTGAGTGGAATACCGAAAGGCATTTCCTGAAGTATTACAAAGCAGCAAAATCGTTTGGCGCTCCGGTTGATTTTGTACGCGATACTACCAATTTTGCCAACTACCCGGTTCTGATCGTTCCGGCTTACGAAATGATTGACCAGGCAATGATTGATAAGCTGACCCAATATGCCGAAAAAGGAGGCAACCTGGTAATGAGCTGTCGCACCGGGATTATGGATCGCGACGGACATTTGTGGGAAGCCAAATTTTATCAACCCATGTGGAAACTGTTTGGCGCCGAAGTATTATCATACGACCTGTTAATGCCACATTCGCCCGACAAAATCAAATTTAATAACCAGGAATTTGCATGGACAAGCTGGGGCGATTTGTTAAAACCGCTTTCGGGCACCGAAACCTGGGGCACTTTCGAAGGCGATTTCTATGCGGGAACGCCGGCAATCGTTTATCACAAACTAGGGAAAGGAACTGTAACCTATATTGGCGTTGACTCTGCCGATGGCGAGCTCGAAAAACAAGTTTTAACCAAACTATGTAAATTACGAAACATTTCGGTTGAGAATTATCCACAGGGAATTATAGTTGAATACCGTGATGGCTTTGGTATCGCAATGAACTATTCGGATAAAGTTTATGAAATGAGTCTTCCGGCAGGCTCAAAAGTATTAATCGGCAATAAATCAATAAAAACTGGTGATGTTTTAGTCTGGAAATATTAAGCAGGTGAAAAGCTAAAATCTAGCCCGGTTTCAGCAACGATTCCGGGCTATTTAATATATATTCACGCCATAAACCTGTACCTATGAAACAACTTCTAGTATTGCTTCTCTTCATTTTACCTACAGGTCCCTTTGGGAAAGCCCAGGATGATCCCCTGCCAGTTCGCGGGTTTTGCATAGCCGCGCCTTCTTCCAACAGGCTCGATGAATTTATCAAGTTTATCGAAGAAGAACTGGTTCCTCAAAACGTGAATACACTGGTCTTGCGCATCGATTATAATTACCAGTTCGAGCGCCATCCTGAGCTAATTGACACGGATGCATTGAGCAAAATTGAAGTAAAAAAACTGGTGGCCGTTTGCCAAAAACATTTTATTCGGCTAATTCCGCAAATCAATTTGCTTGGACGTCAATCGTGGGCCGGAAAAGTTGGCAAATTGCTCGAAGTCTATCCCGAATTCGACGAAACGCCCAACATAAAAATGCCTGAAGAGTATGTATGGCCCAATGCCGACGGGTTATATTGCTAAAGTTATTGTCCGCTTCATCCCGATGTTCATAAAGTGGTTTTTGATTTGATCGACGAGATCTGCGACGTTTTTGAAGCGGACGCTTTTCACGCCGGAATGGACGAAGTCTTTTATATTGGCAACGACAAATGCCCGCGTTGCGGTGGACGCAATAAAGCCGAGTTGTTTGCAAACGAAGTAAACCTGCTTCAAAATCATTTAGAACCAGGCCACATCCAGCTTTGGATTTGGGGCGACCGATTAATCGATGGCAAATCAACCGGGATAGGCGAATGGGAAGCCAGCATGAACAATACGTACCGGGCAATCGATCTGATTTCTAAAAACATAACAGTTTGCGACTGGCATTATGAGCGGGCCGATTTAACGCCGGTATTGTTTGCCAAAAAAGGCTTATCGGTAATTAGTTGCTCATGGAAAAAAGCCGACTGCGCCGTTGCCCAAACGCAGAATATGTTTCGCTTCAGAAAAAAATCGGTTCCCGAAATGAAAGACCGTTTCCGAGGAATGATGCAAACTGTTTGGATGGGAGCCGGTGCATTTCTGGATGAGTATTATGGACGGACAGAAGCAAAAGCGGAGAGTGAAACCGCTTGCTTTAAGGCATTGTTCCGGGAGATTAACAAATAGAATTACTTCCTGAAAAACCTCAATACTGTTTCGTTGAACAACTCGGGATGCTGCTGACATACACCGTGGTGCGAATCGGGAAAGATACAAAGCGATGCTCCCGGAATCGATTGAAAGATTTTCAGGGTATGTTCAGGTTTTATCATGTCGTGATCGCCAGCCATAATCAGCACCGGGCATTTAATTTTGCCCAATTCAGTGTACGGAATGTTCGGCTGATCAACCATCATCTGGTTCAACGCTTTTTCTTTAGCCGACGACCGGGGATTGGCAACTGTTTGTTTCATTCCATCGATATCGGCCCGCGACAATGCTGTGGTGTCGGGTACGGTGTTGGCGCCCGAAGCAGCCAGTTTCTTTACGCGATCCGGACAATTCAGGGCCATCAGAATACCGTCAATTCCGCCATCGCTCCATCCCAGTACGTAAGCCGATTTGATGTTCAACTGATCGAGTAAGGCACAAAAATCGGAGGCCATCAGATCGTATGAAATCTTGTAGGGCGAACCGCCTGATTTTCCCTGAAGCCGACTGTCGATGGCAATCACCTGGTAATACTTCGAGAAAAACGGTATTTGGTTTCGAAAGGCATTGATTGACCCGCCGTTTCCGTGGAGCATGATCAGCGGCTCACCGTTTCCGTAGGTTTCGTAATATAATTTGATACCGTTCACATCGGCAACATGAGCCGCAGCAGGATTGTCGCCAAAGTTTATTTTATCGCTGACGACTTGTTTTTCGGTCTGCGATTTTTGAATACAGGAAAAGGCGGCAAATACAAAAACAATAATTGATATAATTTTCTTCATGGCAGTTTTCAGGATTTAAACAACCGGGCAAATCCGGGATAAGCAGTTAAAGCCAGCAAATCGAAATCGATAAGTTTTTGCTGAACGAGCGGCAGTTGGTCAACAATTTCGCGGGCATGAGCTTTGTCGCGTGCTTCGAGAACCAACACTGCACAATGGTCGTCGGTGAAATACAATTCGCGAATCAAGCCTTCCTGGTGCAATTCCCAGGCTTTTCGGGCTTCGGCTTCGAGCCAGGGCTTATAATCAGGATCAACCAAGCCAGGCAGTTCTTTTTCAATGGCAAGTATTTTCATTTCTTTGTTCGTTTTGTATTTTTGGCAGCCTCTCTGGCCATTTTGTCATTCAGGTTTTCGCGCGCCGCAGTCAGCACCATTTCGGTAATCAGCGCTTCAGGAACGGGTTTATTGTAATCGAAATGAATTGCCGACTTGGTTTGCGAAAAAGGCGCAAGCTGCTCCTTAAATTGCTGCAAATATTTGGGAAACATGTAAATGGCGTAATGATTTTTGGAAGGCGCATACCATGCAACCACACCATTCAACTTAAACGATGGCATTTGATAACTGATGGCTTCTTCAGCATCGGGAAGAGCTTTTCGGATAATTCGCCTTATTTCTTCCAGCGGCTGCCTGTTTTTTTCGGGTTGGGCAGCCAGGTAAGCATCAATTTCGGGGTATTGCTTTGTTTCCATCATCAATTGTTGTTTTATCGCTGAAAGTTATAATTTCTATTCGTATTTCCGGTTTCTCTTTTCGGCAATCTCTTTCCGAAGTATTTCATTAACATCAACTTTTGCATTTTTAAGCACATAAATGCTGGTTCCTTTTTCTCGGGCATACGGATTGGTTATTTGCCCCACCCGCTCAATCGAATCAAAATAAGGTTGCTCCTTTTTTCGTTCAGGATCGTCGTCGCTCGCTTCCTGAATTAAAATAACATGCTTTATAGGCTGGTCGAGTTTAAACCAGTTGATGTAATCGGCATTCATCGAAACGGCGCCAATCGATTTATTTCCTGAATAATAATTAATTGCACCAGCTTCGCCATAATTGTCGCAAAGCACAATGGTGTGTTCCTTGTCGGCAATACCCAACATGGCATCGTCAACTTTTTGCGCCAATTCTTTCCAGCCTTGCATGTCGGCAAAATCCTGAGGCAGATCGTGGTCTTTACCATCTTCCCAGCGCAACAGCCCATATTTTTGATACATCGCCGGATCGCTCCTTATCTGTTCAGGAGTACGATTGGGGAAAGCTATTTTCAGCATAGGAAAAAACATAAGAAGCTGGATTCCAATGACAAATGGCCGGAAATATCTGATCAACTTTCGCTCCGTAATTTTTTCGAGGTAAACCGAACCAAATGCGAGTAAAATGGGGTAAAGCCCGATGGCATAATAGCCTTTGGCCTTAAAGTAAACAAACAAAGCCAAGGTAAATACAAACGCGAAGCCAATCGCGCGAAACTTATGGAAAGGCTTATACACAACGAACGCAAATAAAGCTGACAATATTACAAACAACGAACCCAGGAAAAACATCAGCTGCTCGGCAAGAAAACCGGTACGCGAAACATTGACCAGTTGAGTTCGAGATAGTTCGCTGATGTGTTTAAATACCGGGAAATCGTTGGCATATTGCCAAACCAGGTTCGGTAGAATAATCAGCAAAACCAGGCCAATAGTATAATAAAAGTGTTTGTTCCTGAACATGTTGCGATGCTCGGTTAACAATATCGAAGGAAGCAACCCGATGATCAGGAAAGCAATGTTGTATTTGTTGAGAAAACCCAAACCGAAAGTTATTCCGGCCAACAAAAGCCATTGCGGCTTGGCTGTTTGTATAAACCGTACAAAAGTGTAAAAGAGCATCGTCCAGGCCAGAATATCGAACGAGTTGGGCTGATAAAGCATGTTAATCCGGATCAGTACTGAAAGCAAAGCGCCTGTGGCTCCCAAAATAAGTGCGAACCAGTTTCCGCCCAGTTTTTCAATGGTTTTCCAGACAATAATCAGGGTTAAAGCGCCAAACAGCGCCGGGAAAAATTTAACCCAGAATTCGCCGTTGCCCAAATGAAAAATGATCCATGAAATCCATGAGGTTAACGGCGGAACCGACGTGTAGCCCCAGGCCAGATGGTGGGCCTGATCGAGGTGCAGGTATTCGTCGCGGTGCAATTCGTAAACCGGGTTGATCAGCACATATTGAAGCACAAATTTCAGCAGGATAAATCCGGACAAAACAAGGTTTTTCAGTTTCATAAGTTTCCAGGTATTGTTGTTTTCCGGGCTTGAATTTATAGTTTTCGTCCTGATTAATAAAATGAGAAAGAGGATAATCGGCCACATTTCGGCCAACTATCCTCTTTTTTCGGTAAACCGGAGGTTGGACTATTGAACTCCGGTTCGGGTATCCCACCAAATTTGGTAACCCCAGAACATGTCTTTTTCGGTTACTGTAGTCGGCACATTCGGATTAAGGTTACGCTCTTCAATTGGATATGAAAAACGGAATGGAGTTCGGTTATGGCCCGAGTAGGAGGCATTTACCGCAGGCCCAAACTGAGGCACATCGGTACGGCGCATCTCGGCCCAGGCTTCCCAGCACTGACGGAACAAGGCAATCCATTTTTGAGTGTAAACCTGGCTCAAATCATTGTTCCACGCAACTCCCGCCGACTCGATGTACGTTTTATAATCGGCTGCCGAAATAGCATATTCATCAAACGAAGCTTTAATGGCATTGTTGTAAGCTGTTTGTGCTGATGTTGAAATGAAACCTCGTTTGGCAGCTTCGGCCCTGATAAACTCAACTTCGGAATAATGCTGGAAGAAAACTGTTCCGGTAGCGGTTTCCATGAAGGCAACAGCAACTTTCGACTCGTTGGAACCGTTGGCGTCGGCGCCCACTTCCAAGCCTACATATTTACCGGCAGCGTTGGTTTGTGCATAAAACGGTAAGCGCGGATCGGCAAGCGAAAGCAGTGTTGAAACAATAGGCTTGGCAATTTTAACATCGGGTACCCCTTTGTAAGCGCTCGACCAGGGTTCAAGCCAATCGCCACCCGGAAATTTCAGGTTGGCATTATCGGCATTACTCGTAAATACCGGGTAAGCAGCGGCATCGTTGAAAATCTCAGCAATGTGCGTTGTTGCGGTTGTTGCATCAACCTTCGAGATTCGAATGGCCAAACGCAAGCGCAACGAGTTACCGAATTTTTTCCATTTGGTCACATTTCCAGCATAAATTAAATCGCCTGCCCCAATTTTTTGGGTTGTCGAAGAATTAAACAAACTATTGGCTTCTTTTAAACTGGCCAACAAAGCGGTGTAGATTTCTTTCTCGGTATTGTATTTCGGATAGACGATACCGCTGGTTAACTGGCCCGATTCGTTGTATGGAACAGGTCCGTATGTATCTACCAGCATCTGGAAAGCGTAAGCGCGCATCACCATTGCCGCAGCTTTCAGGTTGTTGTTACCCTCAGCCTCAGCCTGTACAATTACTGAATTAAGGTTACTGATTCCGTAAGTAAATAAATTGTTCCAATGCGAGGTTGGGGCTACTTCGGCATAACGGTTAACCAGGTTGTAGGTTCCTTTGGCCGTGTAACCAACAAAAGCTCCGGGATAAAATATTTCGGTTGACCCAAAACGCTGGGCAATACTTTGAATGGCATACCCGAAAACGTTGGTTGCCGGGGCAACAGTAGGACTGTTTGGACTGGTATTTATTTCCTCAAAATCGTTGGTACACGAATAAAACACAAGAGTTACCAGGCTGAGGAGTATTATGATGTTCTTTTTCATATTCGACATGAATTAATAGTTAGAAACTAACGTTAACTTTTAACCCCAGCGACCTGGAAACAGGCAACTGGTATGCTTCGAGACCGACTCCTGAAATTGATCCTCCGGTTGAAACTTCAGGATCAATATTCACATCGTTCGACTTGTCTTTGTACAACAAGGCAAGGTTGTTCCCGAAAAGGCCAATAGAAAGCCTGCTGATTCCAACTTTCTCAAACACAGGATTCTGGCTAAAAGTGTAGCTCAGATTCACTTCGCGAAGTTTGATGAAACTTCCGTCAACAACGGCAAGCGAACCCCACGGACGGGTTGCCTTAAAATATGTACGGGCTGAAATACGTGTTGCGTTGGGCTGGCCGCTAACATCAGTATTGTTAATTTTTACACCGGCATTATACACACCGTCAACAATCATCCCGTTTTCGCGGATGCCACCTTCAACTGTGTTTTGCAAAACACCACCATATTGACCTACAGCTTTGGTCATACTCACAACATCACCACCTTTGCGGCCATCGATAAGTACACTCAGGCTTAAATTTTTATACTTAAAGGTGTTGCGTAAACCGCCTACCCAATCCGGGTTAACATTCCCGATTTCAACCGACGAGGTTGTTGTAAGCGGCAGACCGTTTGCACCGATCAGAATCTGGCCTTTGTCGTTTTTCTGGTAATCGGTTCCATAAATTGTTCCCCACGATTTACCCGGGAAAGCCATCAGGTTCGAATTGTAGTACAAACTATTGATTTGCAACTGATTGATTCCATCTTCGAGTTTTACTACCTTGTTCTTATTTTTCGACCAGGTCATATCAACATTCCATTCAAAATCACGGAATTTAACCGGAACAAGTGACAGTTGAAGTTCAACACCTTTATTTTCAATTTCTCCGGCATTTTTGTACCAGGTTGAATAACCTGTTGTTGCCGAAACGCCAACGCCTAAAATCTGGTTGAATGTGCGCGACTGATAATAAGCCACATCGAAACTGATGCGGTTGTCGAGCATTTTCATTTCCAAACCGGTTTCAAAACTGTTGGTTTTCTGTGGTTTCAAACTAAAAGTTGGCAAACTGGCCGATTGCGTATAAAGAGTTACCCCGTTAAACGGAGTTCCACCCGTGCTGAAAGTTGGGTTCAACTGGTATGGACTGGTATCGCTACCAACAATGGCGTAGCCAGCTCTCAGTTTACCATACGAAATTACGCCTGAATTAATATCGAACAAATCTTTCAAGGCTTCAGTAAATACAAAGCCAAGGTTAGCCGATGGGTAATTGTACATCCAGTTCGAGCTTGGCAAACTCGAACTCCAGTCGGTGCGGTAAGTTAAGTCGAGAAATAAATAGCTTTTATATCCAAAGTTTGCCGAAGCAAATACGCTGTTCGTTTTCTTTTTGTACTCGGTAAACGATACACTTGGAGTCCCCTCAATGTTTGACGTTGAATAGAAATTAGGAATTACCAGGTTGACGCCCGAAACGGTTGAATACTGGTCGTAAGAATAGCGGTAATTGCTTCCGACAGTAATAAACGAACTAATGTCGGGCGTAATATCTCTTTTTATCGTCAGAATAAGGTCGGCATTGGTTTCATTCAGCATTTGATATTGTTTCCAGAAAGTACCGTTTACAGCCGATTTGGTCAAATCGGTGTCCCAGTCGCGCGAGTATTGCGGAAATTTGAAGAACCGCTTTTCGGTATAATAATCGGTACCAACACGGCCCATCAAATCAATTCCTTTGGCAATGGTATAAGTTGCGCTAATGCTTCCGAGTGTGCGCAAACGACTACGCGACATGGTGTTGTTATAGGCAATCCAGTAAGGGTTCTGGTGCTGGGTTGGATAGTCCATCATCCAGTTGAAAGCCATTGGAGTTCCTTCGTAGTCAACAATATCTTTATAATGAGCTTTCAGGTATTTCATATCCACCTGGCGGCCAAACCAGCTGTTAAATTCAACCAGCGGGTTACGCATACTGTTCCCGGTTTGTGGCAGGTTGTCGTTGTTCAAATCGATATAATTCAAGCTAACATCAACTTTAAATTTGTCGCTAACCTTGTATCCTGAATTTAAGCCAATGCTATACTTGGTCTGATCGGTATTCGGCATTGTTCCGGTCTGGGTATTGTAGCCAATTGAAAAGCGGGCTGTAACCCGATCATTGTTCATATTCAGGTCGATATTATTGTTATTGGTAATACCAGTTTCGTAGAAGTTGTGAACATTATCGGGGTTCGAAACCCAGGGTTGCTTTTTGCCGTGCATCTGGTCAACCAGCAAACCCACATCGAGGCGAGTTCCCCAACTTTCGTCATAATCCATCCGACGACCTGTACCATCGGTTGCCCATTCAAATTCGCGGGCATCGTGAAATGCCTGGTAAGTGGCATATTGCGAGTAGTTTGTTTTCCAATTGTATTCGTCGCCGTTGTATCCCTGTCCGTACATATTCTGGTAGTTTGGCAATTCGCCAACCCGGTCAACCGAAACCGATGACGAGACATCGACAGAGAATCCCTTTTTGGCTTTGGTACCCTTTTTTGTGGTAATTAAAATTACACCGTCGGCAGCACGGCTCCCGTAAAGGGCGCTGGCGCTCGGGCCTTTCAAAATGCTAATGCTTTCGATGGTGGCTGGGTCAATATCCATCGCACTGTTACCAAAGTCGGTGCGAATCGTATTGCGCGCATCGCTGGTATTATTCATAATCGGAATTCCATCAACCACAAACAACGGAGAACTCATGCCATCCAACGACTTGTTTCCCCTGATTTTAATGGTTGCAGAAGCGCCCACCTGACCTGAAGATGTAATAATTTGTGCACCTGCAACTTTCCCTGTCAGGGCTGTAACTACATTGCTGTTGTTCGATTCGCGGATCTCGTCACCTTTCATATCCTGAACGGCATAGCCCATCGCTTTTTTGTCGCGCTTGATGCCCAAGGCCGTCACCACAACATCGTTCAAAACTTCGGTCGATTCATCGAGCAAAATTTCAATTTTCGATTGGTTTCCAACAGCAATTTCCTGCGAATTCATCCCTACAAAAGTGATTTTCAATACAGCATTTGAGCCAACTGTAAGTGAGAATTCACCGGTGTTTCCGGTAATCGTTCCGTTGGCGGTTCCCTTTTCGAGAACACTGGCCCCGGGAATAGGCTCATTGCTCCCTTTGTCGCGTACTACACCCGTGACAGTCTTCTTTTGAGCAAAAAGGCTCAACGAAGCAAGGAGCATAACAATTAAAAAGTAAAGGCTTTTCTTCATAGCATTAATTTTTGGTATCATGTAATTTTGGGTTCCCAATTTTCAAAGCAAGGTTAAAATGTGGAATGAAAGATAATTCGAAAAGGATTATTTGCTCAATAAAAATTGCTTTTTTCTACATTAACCCCTGATTAATTAACAAAAGAGTCACATTAAGCATACTTGACTAACAAAAAGAACAAAACACCATACGATGTCGTTTAGGCAAGCATTTCTTTCATTTTACTTCAGCTTAAAAAAACTGACATTTTCGTTTCTTCTCTTTTATAATCGGGTTACTAGCAACTTGATGACCTCTTCTTAATTTTGCCACCAAGACCCTAAAACACGAAGTTTTGCCAAATAGTTTTTCTTAACTAAACGACATTGATATAACACTACTAAAACCTGTAATACGGGAAATGGTGCTGACAGGAATGAGCTAAATATCTGGAAAACAGAAGTAAATTAACCACAAGGGTTCGGCATCGGCACACGTTCCCCATGATAATACAACCGAATTTTCTATTTCAAATTCATACTTACCTTGAAACCCACCGACTGGTATTTGCCATTTTCGAAGCCCGCAACCACTTCAAGGTTAAACGCTAAAAACAGGTTACTTAAGCCATAGCCGGTCTCCATATAATTCTTCATACCGGGAGTGTTCAGGTAATTCACAAAAAGCCGTTCAGAAAAAATTGCGTTGCTAATCAATGGCAACTGCTTCAGGATTAATTTACGAGTGGTTAAATTAAAGTGAGTATCCAAAAATCGTTTGTCAGTCGAGTATTTATACATGGGTAACAAACGAAAGCTATTGGCATACGACGAGAAAAGAAAATTGACAGGCAAGGCATTAAAATGCTTAAAATCTTCGAAATACAGTTTATCCTTATTCGTAAAACCGCCTATGCCAACCTGGTACGAGAACTGGTTGGCCACACCAAAATCGAATGTTTGCCGGATGCCAGCTTTTAGTAAATCGTATTTCGAGTCGCTGCCCAAAACGCCGGAAAAAGCTTTGACATAGCTCATTGAGAAAGTCGGGTATTTGCTGCTGGCATAAATCTTCGAATGATTGCGTACCCGATACCGGTAGTGCGGCGTGTATTCGAGCGCCACGAGAGCACCAAATGTCTGGTGATTATCGAGTTGCCATCTTTGCATTAAATTGTTCGCCGGAATATTTGGTTGAATTTCACGGTCGTTGTACTTAATCAGAGAGTAATCCGAATGGTTGCTTAGCTGCTGATTATCGCTGTAATTAAGCGTAAACGACAGGTTTAGCCCGTTGGCCAGATCGCGGCTGGCATTGAGCTGCAAAAAATCGCGCCGGTAATAGCGTTTATAGTTTTTCTCGAACCAAAGGGTGTAAAAATCATTATCAACAACCGACATTCCGCTCACCCTGTTGTAGTCCGAAGTAGTTGTACCCAAGCCAATCCGGAACCAGCTATTGGTCACTCCGTCCCATTTTCGCGCAAAACTAACCGAAGCATCAAGTTTTTCACGCTTAAATGCGTAACCCAATTCCGATTGAAGCAAAAAATGATGCCCCAAACTATCCGCTACTGAATATCTAAATGGCAACTCGGCCCGCAAACCATCGACTGAATTAAACGAGAGTGCGCCCGGGTTTATAATTCCGGGGATAGTGAAAAATTCCTGCCTCCTGGTCGAATCAACCGAATAATTGTATGTTTTTCCGGTCAGGATATGCTTTACCTTGAATTTTCGCTTTTCATTTTCCACCGAATCTTTAAACGCCGGTTTGGCAGCTTTCTGTAAAAACGAATCTTTCGAGGCAAAGCTTTTCTTTTCAATATCGGTGAGCGGAACCGGCCGGAGCGAGCTCCAGTAAGCCGAGTCGTTCTTTTCCTGCTTCGGACTAAGATTAAATGCCGACTTTATTTCAAGCGGTTCAGGCGGGCTGTTTCGTTTAGCTTCGGTTTCAATCAGTCGATTCAGTTTCATCGTTTCGCGGTTGCTTAGTTGCGGCTTTTGCATCAACGCATCAATACGCGACTGGTTTGTACTTTTTTCAGCTTTTTCCTGTTCCTTTTTTTCGTTGGCCAGGAATTCCTGAACGGCTTGTTGTTCCTTCAATTGCTGATCGGTGATCCGGTCGAGAAAACGGTGATCGAGCGCCGGGTTTAGCGTGGTGTGGTAATCGCTTACTGAAACAACCCCCTTGAATTTTGCTTTCACGCCCAGCCCACTGACATCAACGTCAACATTGTAATTAACCGGCATAAATGTATTGCGGTTAACTTCGGCATTCAGCAAATGGAAGTGCAGATTTGCCATTTCCTGTTTAAACGACAGATCGGCCGATTGCACGTACCAATATAAATCGGCAATATAGATGTATCCTGAGTACAGGTTGTTTCCATTTCCAACCGGTGTAACTTTTATTTTATTAATAGTACGGCCCTGTTCGGTATAAATGCCTTCGAGCTTATACTTATAGCTTTTCATGGCCACTTTTCCAAGAGGAGCAATGGGGCTATCTTTGCTGTCCTGGTATAGCGCGTTATCCAGGGCCGATCCAATTTGAAGTCCGGGAATGGTAAAATTTTTCATGGTTGACCGGGTTGCCAATACCTTTTGCTTCATTTGGTCGGGCAGCTCAAAGTCAACCTGGTTGAGCGTTTCAACAACAATGGGCTTGTTCAGTTCGAGCCCGGCCTCTTTTACCTGGCTTTTGAACAAGCTTCCAATTCCTTTCAGTTGCTCAATAATCCCGGTGCCTTTCATATACACTTTGCACGAGTATTTCGACACCTGCTTCGAGTAATAAGGTCCCATCGCAATGGCGCGTCTCACCACATAATAAGCCGGATCTTCGCCCGAAGCCATCACCTTTACTTCGGGTATTTGGTATTCCTGCACCGAAAGTTGTATGTTTTTCTCCTGAAAACCGGCACCAACAGTTAGCTCAACCGATTGTGTTTCATAACCGAGGCATTGAAACAGTACGATATATTTCCCTTGCTGAAGTTTTAGTTCGTATTTTCCGTCGATGTTGCTGGTAGTTCCGGTGGTCGATTTTGGAACATAGATGGTTGCAAATGGGATTGCCTCGCCCCGTGTTGTCGTAATGCGGCCACGAATTCCTTGCGCCAAGGTTAAATGAAATGAAATAACAACAAAAAAGGTGGAAAATAAAAGCTTGAATTTCATAAGTTATAAGTCTGATTTCCTGAATATTCAAAGATAAACAAATAGATTATAAACAAATGAATAAAAAGGTTAAATAAGGTTAAGCAAATCTGAACCTCAGCAAATCTTGCAGCAAAATTACTTTCGAACGTGATGTGGCAAATCCATCGGAATTTCGAACGACAGTTCTACAACGCCCTTAAATTCACCATTTTCCATCCAGGGAGTCTGGTGTATCATCTTCCGGATGCCGTTTTTTTCGATGGTATATGAATTAGCAAACGGTTCGGCCAGCATTTTCAGCAACAAACTACGCGATGGTTCCGGGTGGCATTCAATTAAGCTCTCGCCAATCATATCTCCCCCGCCCGATTTTGCAAACTGCGCCTTCGAGCGGTCGTTCATATACACTATAATCCCATTACGGTCGCAAACGGTTATAGCTCCCAAAAATTCGTCTGTCCAGTTCATTGATAAAATATATTAGCCCCTCACTAAGCTTTATGATGTTGATAAAAACGCACCCAATCAATTTCGAACGTATGAGGTAAATCCCCGGCAGGTTGCGAGACCACAATAGATGCAATGTTTAAGTGCATTTTTGCATTCGGAACATCCTGGTTTACAGTATATAGCTCGCGTCCGTTCACCTTCCAGGTTAATGCGTGTGAAGTCCATTCCAAAGTAAATATGTAGTATTCACCCGATTTCAAGCCATTAATATCTTCGCATTGGGCACTAATTCCTGAAGAAGTTCTCGAAAGTAATCCAACCCGGTTTTTTGCGCCTATTTCCACGAGGTTAATTTGGGGCGAGCTCTCTTCGCCCAATAAATAAATGGCATCAGCAAAATAAGGCGATGGGGCATATTTTATTTTAACCTCCAGAATTCCATGTTTCCACCAGTCGATACCGGCAGTTGACACAATTCCTGAAGAATAATCGAACTTTTGCTCGACAAACCCAAACGGAATTTGCCACTGCATTCCGTGAGTAGGCTCTTTTCTCACCTGTATTTTCAAGGTATTGAATTCAATCGAAACATTACGTCCCTCTGTAAAGGCGTGCATATCACCCAATTGAGAGAAGTTCCGACCTAAAGCCTGATGCCCCCAGTGCGACTGCGTCATCCATTTTTGGTGGTCGAGGCTTACTGCTTTAAAATTATCCTCAAAAACAAGGTTCCACTTTTTGAAAAAGCTGAAAGCATCCGATTTATTATACCTTAAATAATTGATGAGCTGCGACGACTTCTTTAATTCTGCAAACCGCAGTTCTTTAGTATGACCTTCTGTTTTTTCCCATTTACGCTTATCCTCAAGGTAGGCAACCCTATCCTTAAACTCCTTCGACTCAATCACCTTTTTCAATTCGTCAAAGCGTTTTCGCTCTGCTGAATCCTTATATTTCTGATAATTATGGTAGTCTTTCGATTTGGAAAACCTCTCGTAAAACTGAATATTATCCGAGTCTTTTAATTTATGGTATTGTGCATTCTTTGCAAATTCGTCGCTTTTCTCGTCTTTCTTCTTTTTCGAATCGAAAGACGAACTATGCACCATTTCCCTCAGCTTTTTGTAAGCCGAAAGTTCTTCAGAAGATGCTATTTTTTCAAATCGCTTCAGTTCTTCCGAATTCATGAGTTGGTAACACTGTTGTAACCGGCTGTTTTTATTCAACTTACCATATTCTATAAGCTGAGCTTCTTCCTTGCTTCTTTTAAAAACAAGGTGCTGAACTTCATTTTTGTGCTGCAAAAAAGTTGGCGATTTCAGAAGTAAATCTAGTTCGTTGAATTCTTTTATTTCTGCCGATTTCTCAAACTCACAATACATCTTATAATCAGCGAGTAAAGCATCATGTGCTGCTTCGATTTTTGCGGTCGATTTAATCAATCCAAAGGTTTGTGCCAAAAACAGTTTTAACGACATAAGCGGCTTTTTTATGACTGAATTTTGAAGCTTTAAAAATAACAAATTAAACAAACAACTCTATTCTTTGAATAAGTTCGGATAAAAAACGTTAAATTCAATCAAAAATTATGCGAACAGCATTAGGTGTTTGTAGTTCTGTAAACTGTCTGTATTTTGCAAAACCCAAAACAATATAACAATGAGAAACATCGTAAAACTTCTTGGACTATTCATCCTGACTTTCTTCATCTTAAATGCTTCGTTTGGGCAAAATTTTCTTGAAAAAGAATATAAATCGGGCAAAAACTATGTGCTACTTGCCCATCCAACGGTTCAGAATATCGAAACCATTTCTTTTTTGCTGAACAACAAACTGCTTCAACTTCATGATGTTGAGTTTGTTGGCGTTTATTCAATTGCTGAAGCTTACGATTACAAACAAACAATCGCCCTTCTGAAAAAGCCTGAAATGAAGATTTTTCATTTGCAGGAAGTGGGCGATGTCATGAGTTCGTCGCAAATTTATCATCAAAACGAGTGGACTCCGGTTTTCAAAAAATTGTTCGACTGCTCGGTTGGCGCTTTCTTTTTTGGCGGACCCGATATTCAGCCCGAAGTGTACAAACAGGAAAATAAATATTCGGTTGTAACCGATCCCAACCGCCATTTATTCGAACTCAGTTTCTTGTTCCAGATTTTGGGAGGCTATCAAAACGACCAGTTTAAGCCATTTATGAGTGAAAAACCTGCTTACTTTGTTACCGGATTTTGCCTTGGACTGCAATCGATTAATGTTGCAACCGGTGGGTCGTTAACGCAGGACATTCCGGCTCAAACATATAAAAAGAAAACTCCCGAAGAAATTCTGAAGCTGAAAAAAGACCAGCTTCACCGCAATTACTGGCCCGAGATTTCGAAAGATACCGATTTGATGGGCATTAGTTTTCATCAAATCGAATTTACGGCCCATTCGTTCTTCCTTGAAAAGGTAAAAGCCGGCAGTAAGCTTAAACCAACTGTTTTAAGCAGTCACCACCAGGCCATCGACGAGCTCGGTAAAAACATTATCGTAACGGCAACCTCGATGGATGGAAATGTGATTGAAGCCATTCAGCACCGCTTGTACGAAAATGTTTTCGCTGTTCAATTTCATCCCGAAGTGCCTGATTTATACAAAGAAGGAGCGAAAAAGAAATTTGCCCCAACCGACACGCCAAAGTCGTATTACGAAATTCTTTCGCCCGACGACCGCGAGTTTCACCAAAAATACTGGGATTTGATCACCCGCTCAATCAAAGCTTCGATTAAAGCACAAAGCGAAATAACATCCATGAAAAAAGTCAATAGTAAATAAGGCAGTTGTGAAATCGCCAATAGTAAATTTCTAATGATTAAAATTTGATTTTCATTCTGTCATTCAATCCTTAAGATCTTCAATTCGTATCAGATAAAGTTCTATTTTTGCAACTCGAAAAAATTGAACAAACAGAATGAGTAATCAAGCAGAAATTCAGCGCAGAAGGACATTTGCCATTGTTAGTCATCCCGATGCCGGGAAAACCACTTTAACCGAGAAACTCTTGCTTTTCGGGGGCGCCATTCGCGTTGCCGGAGCCGTTAAAAGCAACAAAATCAAGAAAGCCGCTACGTCCGACTTCATGGAAATTGAGCGCCAGCGTGGTATTTCGGTGGCCACCTCGGTCATGGGTTTCGAGTACCGCGACTACAAAGTGAATATTCTTGATACGCCCGGTCACCAGGATTTCCAGGAAGACACCTTCCGCACGCTGACTGCCGTTGATAGTGTAATTATTGTGATTGACGCTGCCAAAGGGGTTGAGCCACAAACCGAAAAGCTGATGAACGTTTGCCGTATGCGCAAAACGCCGGTAATCGTGTTCATCAACAAACTCGACCGCCCAACCGGCGACACCTTCGAGTTGCTCGACGAAATCGAGAAACAACTGCAAATCAGCGTAAACCCGTTAAGCTGGCCAATCAACAATGGCCCCGATTTTAAAGGCGTTTATAACATTTATAATAAAAGCCTGAATTTGTTTAAAGCCAACGTTCAGGAAATTGAGGCCGGAATTTCGTTCTCCGACATCGAGAGCCCCGAACTGGAAAATCACATTGGCAAAGATGCCGACAAACTGCGCGAAGAACTGGAATTGGTTTACGGTGTGTATCCCGAACTGAATATCGAAGAATATTTAGCCGGGAACCTGGCGCCCGTATTCTTCGGAAGCGCGCTTTACAACTTCGGTGTCCAGGAATTGCTCGACACCTTTGTTGAAATTGCGCCTTACCCGCGCCCAAGCCAAACCGAAGAACGCACCATTTACCCTGAAGACGAAAAATTCTCGGGTTTCGTGTTTAAAATCCACGCCAACATCGACCCGAACCACCGCAGCCGCATTGCTTTCGTAAAAGTTTGCGCCGGACGATTCGAGCGTAACAATATTTACACCCATGTTCGCTCCGGAAAATCATTCCGCATTTCGAGCCCAACAGCCTTTATGGCGGCCCAAAAGGAAGTGATTGAAGAAGCTTACCCGGGCGATATTATTGGTGTTCCTGATAATGGGACTTTCATTATTGGCGATACGCTAACAGAAGGTGAACTCATTCATTACAAGGGCATTCCAAGTTTCTCACCTGAATTGTTCCGTTATGTGGAAAATGCCGATCCAATGAAAACCAAGCAGTTGAACAAGGGCGTCGATCAGTTGACCGACGAGGGTGTGGCACAGTTGTTTACCAGTGTTTTCAACGGACGAAAAATCATCGGTACCGTCGGTCAGCTTCAGTTCGAAGTGATTCAATACCGTCTGGAACACGAATACAATGCCAAGTGCCGTTTCGAACCGTTATCCATGTTCAAAGCCTGTTGGATTGAAAGCGACAACCCTAAAGCATTGGTTGAATTTAAGAACCGCAAACATCAGAAAATGGCAACCGATAAACGTGGCCGCGATGTGTTTATGGCCGATTCTCAGTTTATTCTCGACATGGCCCAAAGCGAATTCAAGGAAATTAAATTTCATTTCACTTCAGAATTTTAGCCAAAAGATTCAATACATATTAAAAAGATCGGATGACGGGGGTTTATCCGATCTTTTTTGTTTATTCATATTTCAAATATCCGATAACCATGGCGGTTTCTAAGTTGTATTCCTTTTCGAAAATCTGTTCCCTTCCGTCCAAAAATGGTTGTTGATTTGACCAACATTTGTACTCGGACGGTTTATCTTGTGGCTAATCACACCCCGGGTTACGTTCCTGCGTCACTCACCCGGGGCTAACATATTTTCGCTCCTACGGAGCTCCAAAACACATAAACCTTTCATAAATACATACAATATAACCATTTGAATACAAAAATCAATCTGTGCTAATCTGTGTAATCCGTGGCATTTCTTTAAATGACTATGTTTTTAGTCAATTTTAACTAAAAATACTTGTTTGACTAAATTTATAGTCGTATGTTTGTTTCGAAGGATTGACAAATTAAAAACTGATAGATATGCAACTGACAAAAGCTGAAGAACAAGTCATGCAACACCTTTGGGACTTAGGCGAAGGACTGGTGAAAGACATTCGCGACCGGTTCGACGACCCTAAACCTGTGCGTAACACGGTTTCCACCGTTCTGCGGATCCTGGAGAAAAAAGAATTCGTATCGCACCGAACCTACGGCAATGTGCATGTGTATTATCCTTTAATTTCAAAGGAAGAATACTCGAAAACCCAGCTTTTCGGCTTGATGAAGAGTTACTTTAACAATTCATTCCCCGCAATGGCATCGTTTTTTGCCCGCGAAAAGGACCTGAGCATTCAGGATTTGGAACAACTGATGGAAGAAACCAAACGCGAACTTTCGAAAGAATAAAAACAACATTATGGAAGCATTTGCACTTTACCTGTTTAAATCGTCGGTCTGGCTAACCGGATTTGCTGCTGTTTACTTCCTGTTTCTTCGAAACGAACGTTTTTTTGTTCTCAACCGCATTTTCCTGATTTCAGGAATCTTGGCATCCGTTGTTTTCCCCTTTTTCACCTGGCGCTATACGGTTATATTTCCAATTATGCCAACCGTGAATGTTGATGAGCCACAGGTTCGGGCAATTGGCATGGTGAAAGAGTCCTTTCAGACCAAAGATTTGCTGTTGTATATTTATATTCTTGGAGCACTATACCTGATTTACAGACTGATTAAGCAAACCATATCGGTTTGGCAACTCATCCGAAAATCAGAAACTCTTCATTTCAACTCGGTAAAACTGATCCGCAGCGACCGATACCCCGCTTCGTTTTCATTCTTCTCGTTTGTGTTTGTCAATCCTTCAACGCATGAGCACGAAATTAACGAGATTGTGAACCACGAGCAGGAGCATATTCGTCAGCGGCATTGGATTGATTTACTGTTGTTTGAAATCCTATGCACGATTCAATGGTTCAACCCAATAGTCTGGATTTACGGGCGGTTCATTCGTCAAAACCACGAATTCCTGGCTGATGAGTACGCCATAAAACGATCGTCCAACCCGGCCATTTACCGTGCAGCATTACTTAACCAAATGTTCGGAGGACCGGTGATTTCGCTGGCCAATTCGTTCAACTATTCCATTAATAAAAAAAGATTTAACATGATGAAACAGATAACATATTCGCCTTTCAGGAAACTTAAACTTTTACTGGTTCTGCCTTTAATTGCGGGAGTTTTCTATGCTTTTGCCACGCCTGAATATAAGTTCGTTCAGGCTAATCCGGAACAAGAAATAAATCAGCCTCAAAGCCAATCTGCAGACAACTCCATTCCGGCCAATAGTAATCAGGAAAAAATTGTAAAAGGAAAAATTACTGACGACCAAGGTAATCCGCTGAAAAATGCGACTATCGTTGTTTCAGGAACAACCATTGGAACGGTGAGCGATGCCTCCGGAAATTTTGAACTTAAAACGACGAATGAATCGTCGCTGGTGGTTACTTATGTGGGGTACGCAACAAGAGTGGTAAAACCCGATTTCAATAAAGAAATGGTCATAGAAACCAACAAAATTGTTGTTGGAATTAACCCGGATGGTACAACCTCAATAGCTGGTAGTCCCGACGATTTCATCAATCCACCGTTGTATGTTGTTGATGGAAAAGAAATGACTGAAAGTGAAATAAAGGACATCAATCCAGATCTGATTGAACAGATTGACGTAATCAAGAATAAGAAATCCACTACAGAATACGGAGAAAAAGGTAAAAACGGTGTGGTTTTGATTAAGTTGAAAAAATCACCTGTAGTTGAATTCTCGGCCAAAGAAGTTGTGGCTAAAAATAAGGAAAATGTGATAATTAAAGAACCTCAAACATTGAATATCAAGAGTAAAGATGGCAAACAACCATTACTGGTCATTGACGGAGTCATTTCAAAAGATAAAAAGGTGGAAGACATTGATCCCAATACCATTCAATCAGTGAGCGTTTGGAAAAATGAAAGAGCTATTGAAAAATACGGAGAAAAAGGCAGAGATGGAGTAGTTGAATTTATTCTGAAAAAAAATCCGGAGGCTGACAAGAGCTCTGAATTAAAGGTTGTTGGTTATGCAAATGACCAAAAGTCTAACGAAAACAAAAATTCGGCTGTAACCATTCGCAGCAACGGCAATGACAAAAATCCGCTAATCGTTATCGACGGAGTTATTTCTGATAAAAAAATGGATGATATTAAGCCTGAAACCATTCAATCGATCAATGTTTTGAAAGGTGATATGGCATTAAAAAAGTATGGCATAACGGGAGATCGGGGTGTTTTGGAAGTTACTCTTAAACACGAGAATGAAGTTTTTACGGCTGTTGAGCAAATGCCAGAATTTCCAGGCGGACTTGCTGCTCTGAAAGAATTCGTAAGATCGAATCTGCAATATCCCAAGGATGCAGTTAAAAATAGCATTGAAGGGAAAGTGTACGTTAACTTTACCGTGTTGAAAACCGGAGCTGTTTCGGATGTAAAAGTCGCCAAAGGCGTTGATCCATTGTTGGATAAAGAAGCTGCAAGAATTGTGGCGTGGATGCCTAACTGGACTCCGGGGAAACAACACGGAGAAGCTGTGGAAGTTAGTTATACCATTCCGATTGACTTTCAGCTGCCCCGAAAGAAGTAAAAAATCCGGTGGATAACCTAAAGGCGATCAGCAATGGTCGCCTTTTGTTTTAACAAACTTTTTGTAAAAAACCTTCAAAATGCTTAATGGTAAAAGCGATTTCATTTGTTTAATGTATTACAACCGCTAATTTTGGTAGCGCCAAAACCAAATGTTAAAAAGAAATAACCATAAGCTGTATATGAAAACAATTTTTACTGTTATACTACTGTTCTTTTTCGGAGCTAATTCAGCACAAAATGCTCAAGTAATAAAAAAAAGACCGCTGTCGGTCAACGACTTTGCCAGCTGGAAAACCTTAAACAACCCTATTGTATCGCCCGATGGTAAATACGTTGCTTACGAAGTCAATCCTTTAAAGGGAGACGGTACGCTGGTGGTAAAACCCGTAGAAAGCAAAAAAGAAGACATCCTCGCGCGCGGTTATGGCGCCAGTTTTTCGTCGGAATCTGATTTCATCGTCTATAAAATCAAACAACCCGCCGATTCGGTTCGAAATGCCAAAAAGAAAAAGCTAAAAAAAGAACAGATGCCTAAAGACAGCATTGGCATTTTCGTTTTCAGGCAACACAAAACGTTTAAATATCCCAATGTGAAGCAATATTCGCTTCCAAAAGAAAATGCCAAATGGGTTGCCTTTTTAACCGACATGAAGAAGCCAAATCCAAAAACTGAAAAAAAGGAAGAAGATAAACCTGCTGAAAAAAAGCAAAAAAAGACTACGGAAAAACCTGAAAATGACAGGAACCAGCTGGTACTTTTAAATTCAGAAACAGGTGATACCATTTGTTATCAGAACATTACCGAATTTTATTACGCACCCAAAGGACAAACGGTAACATTTATCAGGCAAACAAAAGACTCGCTCGACAGAGCCGAAATACTGTCGTTTGATACAAAAACAAATCAAACCAAGGTTATTTTCGACCGTTTGGGCACTGCAAAGAGAATTACGTCGGATCAGCAAGGCGGTCGTTTGGGATTCGTATTTTCGCCGGACACCGCCAAAGTAAAAACCTACGGCTTATTCTACGGAACATTAACCTCGGGAGAAGCTCATGCCGTGGTTTTACCGGCTATGGCCGGGCTTCCGGTTGGCTGGTCGGTCAGCGAAAACGGCGACCTTTCATTTTCCGACAACGGAATGCACCTGTATTGCGGCACAAGCAAAATACCACAACCCGAACCCAAAGATACGCTCCTGGATGACGAAAAACCTGTACTGGACATCTGGACTTACAAAGACCGCGAATTACAGCCTGAGCAAAAAGTAAATCTTGATAAAGAGAAGAAGCGAACTTATCGCGCTGTTTACTTAACCGATAAAGAAAAATTTAACCAGCTAGCCGACCCGGAAATAAGAGACATCAGAACAATCCAGAAAGGTAACGGGCATGTGGCCCTCGGAATTGATCAGACTCCTTATAAACTGGCCGCATCGTGGACTGGCAGGGCGAGTGCCGATTATTACCTGATTGACCTGGAAACCGGGGCAAAACGGCTAATGCTCAAAAATAAATCGTTTGCCACGCTTTCGCCCGGGGGAAATTTTATCGTCTGGTTCAACCGCCCCGATTCGGCGTATTATGCAGTAGCAACCGAAGATGAAAAAGCCGAACCGGTAAAATTAACCAGGCAATTGAGCGTTTCGTTCACCGACGAACGCTGGGATATGCCCGGAGAACCTTCGTTATACGGAATTGCTGGCTGGTCGGAAAACGATAAATATATTTTCATTTACGACCGATACGATATTTGGCGGTTCGATTTGGAAGGAAATAAGGTACCTGTTAGTGCCACTCATGGCTATGGCCGCAAAAATACCGTGACATTCCGCTACCTGAAACTCGATCCTGAAGAAGAGACAATAGATACCGGCAAACCGGTTATTGTAAGTGCTTTCGACGAACGCAATAAAGCCGAAGGCTATTTCCTGGCCGATCTGAAAAATTTCTCGGAACCTAAATTACTTCAGTCAGAAGACGCAAACTTCTCGAATTTGTCGAAAGCCAAAAAGGCAGACGTATTGATATGGACCAGCGAGGATGTCAGCGAATCGCCAAATTTATGGATTAGCTCTGCAAACTTCGACCACAAGCACAAATTATCAGAAATTAACCCACAACAGAGCCAGTTTATATGGCCTGGAGTTCGGTTAGTGCACTGGAATTCCTTTTCAGGAAAAAAACTCGAAGGATTGCTTTATTACCCCGACAATATTGATCCTGAAAAAAAATATCCGCTGATTGTATATTTCTATGAACGAAACGCCGATAACCTGAATACTTATACAGCCCCCTCTCCTACCCGCTCAACGGTTAACCGCACTTATTATACCAGCAACGGATTTATTGTTTTTATTCCGGATATTACCTATGAAGATGGTTCACCTGGCCGCTCGGCTTTCGACGCCATTATTAGCGGAACACAGTTTGTAAGCAGCATGTTTCCGTTTATCGACCGTAAAAAAATTGGGGTACAGGGACAAAGCTGGGGTGGCTATCAAACAGCTTACCTGATCACCCAAACCGATATGTTTGCAGCCGCCGGAGCGGGAGCGCCTGTTAGCAACATGACCAGCGCTTATGGCGGAATCCGTTGGGAAACAGGTTTATCGCGCGAGTTTCAGTACGAAGTTTCTCAAAGCCGTATTGGAGGAACATTGTGGGAGAAACCTTTAAATTACATCGAAAATTCGCCGCTTTTTTATGTGCCAAAGATAAATACGCCACTGCTGATTATGCACAACGATGGCGACGGAGCTGTGCCCTGGTACCAGGGAATTGAGTTGTTTTCGGCCATGCGCCGCCTTAACAAACCGGTGTGGATGCTCACTTACAATAACGAAGAACATAACCTGAAAGCCGAAAGCTGGGCCAACCGGATGGATCTCACCATCCGAATGAAACAGTTTTTTGATCATTACTTAAAAGACGAACCCATGCCCATTTGGATGAAATATGGCATTCCGGCAATCGAAAAAGGCAAAACACTGGGATATTGAGAAACCTGCATCAACAAAAAAAGCGACCATTTCTGATCGCTTTTTTTGTTGAGCGGGAGACGAGATTCAAACTCGCGACCCTTAGCTTGGAAGGCTAATGCTCTATCGACTGAGCTACTCCCGCAATTTCGAAGATTAGAATTTCAAATCTTGAAGGCCAGAATTATTCTGAGATTCGTGATTTAACCATTCCAATATTCTGTTTGTGGGGAGAGCAGGATTCGAACCTACGAAGACGTACGTCAGCTGAGTTACAGTCAGCCCCAGTTGGCCACTTTGGTATCTCCCCAAACAATATTTTAATCCTGAATGTCAGAATATTTAGAATAACAACCGGCATATTAAAAACCACATTTCATTCCAATATTCAAGATTCTATTATTCCAACATTTCAAAGAGCCGAATCACAGATTCGAACTGTGGACCCCGAGATTACAAATCACGTGCTCTGGCCAACTGAGCTAATTCGGCAGGTGGGTAAGCTACCAACATCGCACCGCTCAACCATATACCCTTGCTGCCTTCCGACCCTGGGGGAATTCAACAGGAGCTGGTCGTATTGGACTTACCCGGCGCAAAAGTAGAAAAAAAAGACTTCGCTCCAAACGAAAACTCAGCCCCCTTGTAATTTTTTTCAGCCCGCAAATACTAATGCTTTCACGTTCAACCGAGTATTCTTAAATTTTTTTTTAACTTTTGTGCTTCCGTTTAAATTTGGATGTTTTTATAATTTGATCAATAATTTCAAATATCTTTGTTTAACACAATTCAATCAAACACTATGGAACAAAAATCAAACTTCTGGAAATCAGCCATGATTTATGGCCTTTATATTGGAATTGTAATGACCCTTTTTGGTGTAATTCTTTATGTCACCGGGCAAACAACCAATAAAGTTTTAGGGTACATATCATTCCCAATTTATTTCGGATGTGTGCTTTGGGTACAGTTTCAATACCGTGATAAAAATCTAAATGGCGAGATTTCGTATGGCCAAGCTGTGGGATTTGGTGTTGCCGCAATGTTGTTTAGTGGTGTTATCTCAATGCTTTACACTATTATTATTCACAATTTAGACCCGAGTTTAATCGAGCAAATAAAAGCAGTTCAGGAGCAAGCTATGTTGGCCAAAGGAATGAGTGATGATCAAGTAGAAGCGGCCATGAAAATCACCGAAAAAATGATGACTCCCGGTGTAATGGCAATATCAACTTTAATTGGTTCGGTATTTATTGGAACAATTATATCTTTGATCACTTCAATTTTTGTCAAGAAGCAGAAAAACGAAGATGCTTTCGACGAAGCGATGGAAGAAGTAAAAAACGAAGATTAACGAATAATGGATATTTCCGTAGTTGTACCTCTATATAACGAAGTTGAATCGTTACCCGAGTTAACTTCATGGATTGGTCGCGTAATGGCGGCCAATAATTTTTCGTATGAAGTCATTTTAATCGACGATGGCAGTACCGACGAATCCTGGGAATTAATAGAGCAATTAAGCAAAAGCGATACTGCCATAAAAGGCATAAAATTCAGGAGAAATTATGGAAAATCGGCCGGTTTGTACTGTGGTTTTGCCCAAGCCGAAGGTAATGTGGTAATAACAATGGATGCCGATTTGCAGGACAGCCCAGATGAAATTCCGGAACTGTACCGCATGATTACCCAGGAAAAATACGACATGGTTTCGGGCTGGAAGAAAAAGAGATACGACCCTATACTTTCTAAAAATATACCAAGTAAGTTTTATAATTGGACAGCCCGCCGAATGACCGGCATTAAAATCCACGATTTCAACTGTGGCTTGAAGGCTTACAGGAAGCAAGTCGTTAAAAGCATAGAAGTTTATGGCGATATGCACCGCTACATTCCGGTATTGGCGAAATGGGCCGGGTTCAAGCGAATTGGAGAAAAAGTTGTTCAGCACCAGGAACGCAAATTTGGAACAACCAAATTTGGCATGGAGCGCTTTATCCGCGGACCGCTCGATTTGCTCTCGGTTATTTTCATATCGCGGTTCAGCAAACGACCAATGCACTTTTTTGGAGTGTTGGGCGTTATAACTTTCTTGCTCGGATTTGCAGCGGCTATTTGGGTTGGCGCACAAAAGGTGATACACACGCTCAACAACGAGCTGGCCCCGCGCATCACGCAAAGCCCGTATTTTTATTTGTCGCTTACTGCAATGATTATAGGCACGCAACTGTTTCTGGCAGGATTCCTGGCCGAACTAATCAGTCGGAATTCTTCGGAACGAAACTCGTACCTAATTGATAAAAAGACGAATATCTGATCAATTAAACATTTGATAACAGACTTCTCAGAACATATTCAACTGATCTGTCGTTTATCTGCAAAATTTGAAAAAATGGCAACACAGTCAGACGAGAAAAACAGGAGGCAATTAAGCACATCCGAAGAAATTGTAAACAGCATAACGCACGGAATTGGCGCCTTACTCAGTATAGCGGCTTTGGTCGTACTTATTATGGCTGCCGGTCAATATGGCGACATTTGGCATTTGGTAAGTTTTTCGATTTACGGCGGTACGTTGATTCTGCTTTACCTCTCGTCAACGCTATATCACAGTTTCACCAAACCAAAAATTAAGAACCTGTTTGCCCGTTTCGATCACATTTCAATTTTTCTGCTCATTGCCGGAACCTACACGCCTATTTTGCTTACTTCGTTGCGCGGGGTCTGGGGTTGGACGTTATTTATAATCATCTGGGCAATGGCTTTGGCTGGAGCTATAATCCGCTCGATTTACGTGTATCGTTTCCGTAAATTAATGGTTGCTATTTACCTGGTAATGGGTTGGATGGCCGTGGTTGCAGGTAAACAAATCTATGAAAAGCTGCCTGCCACGAGCATTACTTTTCTTGTTTTAGGCGGGTTGGCTTATTCGTTGGGTGTAATTTTTTACACGTGGCGAAAGCTCCCGTATAGTCATGGCATTTGGCATTTGTTTGTTTTGGCCGGAAGTACACTTCATTTCTTCGCCATCTATTTCAGTATGAACCTGAAATGACGGCAAAATTTATTGGCCAGTACCTACTTTTCGCAAAAAGTCATTTCCGTTTTTTACTACGGATACGTTTTCAGGAAGCCTGGGTTTGCTAACCGAAATTTGGCGACCTGTAACCAAAATCTTTCCGTCTCCAAAAATTTTCGAAAGCTTAACCAGGTAATTTTCGAGCTCAGTTTTATCTATTGAATAAATAAATGAAGTGCAAACAAAATCGAAGTTCCCGGATGACAATAAATTACTCAAATCATCGAACGGAAGGCTTTGTCCCAAATAAACACACCGTATTCCGGCCTGAACAGCCAGGTAATTGTAATACAAGAGGCCCAATTCGTGCCACTCACCTTCTCTCAAAAAGAACAACATTGTTTTCGCAGGCGCTTCAACTTTAGCCAGGCAGGTTTCGTGAATTAACTTATTGCGAATAAGATTCGAAACAAAATGTTCGTGTGCCACAAATATAGAACCAGCCTGCCACAAAACCCCTATCCGCTCGAAAAACGGATATACAACCTGCTCAATGGTCTTTCTAAATCCGTTCTTTTCAATCATTTCATCCAAAAGACTTTCGAAGCCCACCGAATCAAGGTTAACAGCCCGAAACAGAAGTCGATCTATATTCTTATCAGCATCACTTAAATGGTGGTTGATGCGAACTACTTCAGCCTGAATTTTCGAATCGCTAAATGAGGCGACATTCGATATTTTATACCCATTTTTCACGAGCATGGCTACATTCAAAATTTTCCGCACATGCTCGTCGGTATAAAAACGAATGTTGGTATTGGTTCGGTTTGGATCAAGCAGCAAGTATCGTTTTTCCCAAATTCGAATAGTATGGGCCTTAATTCCTGAAAAATGTTCCAAATCCTTTATCGAATATTTCGCCATAGACTAGTCTCAAAATGGTTTTCAATTAGGAGCTTAAACAAGCAAATTTGCCATTTGTTCCAAATATCATCAAAAATGATAAACAAAAAGCTATATTTAATTTGCGTTCGCCAATAATCAAATTTCATTAGTTTTGAAAAACAATCTCTCAATGATGAAGCAATTCCTGTTTACACTACTGGTTGTTACATTCGGGCTTGCACTTTCAGCGCAAAATAATCAATATGCATTGGTCATTCATGGCGGTGCAGGCGTCATGAATCAGAAAAGTATGACTCCTGAACTGCAACAGCAATACATTCAGGTTTTAAACCGTGTTCTCGCTGCTGGAGATTCGGTTTTGGCTCAAGGCGGAACCAGCATGGACGCGGTTGAACAAGCTATTATCATTATGGAAGATTCGCCTTTGTTCAATGCCGGAAAAGGAGCTGTTTTTACGCACGACGGATTGGTTGAGCTCGATGCCTCGGTAATGGACGGGCAAAACCTGAAAGCTGGTGCAATTGCTGCTGTCCGCGACATAAAAAACCCGATAAAAGTGGCCCGCGCTGTGATGGAAAAATCGGAACATGTTTTCCTGAATGGTGCCGGAGCCTCGCAGTTTGCCAAAGATCAGGGATTTCAACTTGTTGACAACAGCTATTTTTATACTGAAAAGAGAAAGAAACAGCTTGAAGAACTTCTCAAAAAAGAACGGGAGGCCGGTGTAAACGACAAACACGGGACTGTGGGCTGCGTGGCCCTTGATAAATATGGCAACATTGCTGCCGGAACCTCAACCGGTGGCATGACAAATAAACGCTGGGGCCGCATTGGCGATTCGCCCATTATAGGCGCCGGAACATACGCCAACAATCAAACCGGCGGTTTTTCAGGAACCGGGCATGGCGAATATTACATCCGGCTGGGATTTACCAGAGATATTGCAGCCCTGATGGAATACAAGAAATTATCGGTTCAGGAAGCTTGTCGTACTGAAATTGAAAAACTAACACAGCTGGGCGGAACAGGCGGCGTAATTGGCCTCGACTGTAAAGGAAATGTCGCTATGGAATTTAACACTTCAGGAATGTTTCGTGGGTACATCAAATCGAACGGCGAAAAGAAAGTTCTAATTTTCAAATAGGAATAAAGCAGAACTTTATTTATTTTTGAGCTACCTAAATTTATCTGTGGCCTCTTTGAGAACAAACAATCTTCAACCAGAACAAGAGCTGGTAGCCTTATTGCAAAAAGGATCAATGACTGCTTTTGAAGAGTTGTTTGAGCAGTACAGCCAGAAACTATACCATTTCTCGCTTTCTTACCTGAAATCAGAATTAGAATCGGAAGATATTGTTCAGGAGGTTTTTCTTAAAATCTGGGAGAATCGTAATAAGATTAAAACAGGAACTTCCTTTCAATCGTACCTATTTACCATCGCCTTCAACTCAATAAAGAAAAGCTTCAACAAAAAAAACAGACAGGATAAATTCCGCACTGATTTGTTTGATTCCCTTTCAACTGAAAACTCCTCGTTGGAAAATCATCCCGGTTACGAAATGCTTTTGTCGAAACTAGATGCAGCCATTGAACAAATGCCTGAGCGCCGAAAAGAGATATTCTTGCTGCGTAAAAAAGATGGAGTACCTGTACGTGATATTGCTGAGAAGATGAATATATCCTTAAAAACAGTTGAAAATCAGATTACCGAAGCAATGAATTATCTGAAAAAAGAATTTGGGAAGGATCAAATTTCAGGAATGTTGTTTTTTTACATTTTTCTGGAATAAAAAATCGTTTTCGGATAGGGGTTTTCCGAGATTCGGGATATAACAGTTGCACGACAAATTCAACAACGTGCGATTGATAAAATGAATGATAAAATTGACTATAAAATCCTGAAGAATTTCTCAGCAGGAAAATACTCTTTAAAAGACTTCAGGCAAGTAGCAAACTGGTTCGAAGATGAGAATAAGGAAGCCGAACTAAAAAGTGCCATCCAGCATCACTGGGATGAGTTTTCGGAAAAACCCGCCGGCGAGAAAGACCTGGGTCTGGTATTGAACCAACTCAAACAAAGAATCGCCGAACAGAAATCTGTCGTAAATTTCCGCATCAAAATACAGCAATTCTATATGAAAGCGGCAGCAATACTGCTTCTACCGCTTATCCTGTACTCTGTTTATTCCTCTTTTTTTAAAAGCCAGCAGGCTGATCTTTCAGCAGCAGCCGAAATAGTTTCGCCTAATGGTGCACGAACCAAATTTCAACTACCCGATGGAACCATGGGGTGGCTTAATGGAGGCTCTAGTTTGAAATATACCAATACATTTCAGGCCAACCGAAAGATTGATTTGGTTGGTGAAGCCTGGTTTGAGGTAGCACACGACACCAGAAGGCCGTTTGTGGTACACACCCCAAAGCTCGACGTTAACGTTCTGGGTACAAAGTTTAATGTAACAGCTTATCCCGATGAGAATGAAACATCTGTCGTTTTGCAGGAAGGTAAAGTAAACGTGAACGGATTTAAAGGATCTGAGAGTGTTAATATTGAACCTGATCAAAAATTCACCTACAACAATAGTTCGCAAACAGGAGCAATTCAGGAAGTTAAAGCCAGCCAGTTTAGTGCATGGAAAGATGGTCTGCTGGTTTTCAGAAACGAACCACTTTCGGAAGTGTTAAAACGTGTCGGCCGCTGGTATAATGTTGAAATCAAATTGAACGACACTGAACTCGAAAATTTCAAATATCGTGCAACATTCCGGGAAGAGCAGGTGGAAGAAGTAATCCGCTTGATTTCACTGACTGTTCCCATCGAATATTCTTTTAGCAGCCGGCAAACAGATGACAATGGTGTTTTCAAGAAAAGAATCATAACTGTTAAACGGAAGACCTAAAATACAATCCGGGAACCGATCTTCTCTTGTCGGCTATTCCCCGAACCAATAAAAAATCAGGAAAGTATTGCGAGTACTTTCCTGACAAAAGAGGTAGCGAATAAAACGGTAAATTTTAATAACACTACAAATGTAAAACTATGAAAAAAAATCGAGAACCCTGGGTGTGGAACAACTACACCTTAAAAAAATGCTTAACCATTATGAAATTAAGTGTGTTTCTGTTTTTTCTAAGCATCATTCAGGCATTGGCAATCAACAGCTATTCACAACAAACCCGATTGTCGCTGAAATTTAACAAAGCAAGTCTGGAGCGTGTTCTGGACGAAATTGAAAACAAAAGTGAATTCTATTTCCTTTACAATCAAGACATTGTCAACACAAAAAAGGTAGTCGATCTTGATGTCAAAGAAGAAAAGATAGAAGATGTGTTGAACACCTTGTTTGTCGGTACAAACATAAAATACACCATTAGTGAGCGCCAGATTGTTCTCACCAGCTCCGAAAATCAATCAGGAATAAACCATACATCAGAGCAACAGAAAACGGTATCGGGCAAAGTAACCGATACTACAGGAGCCTCGCTCCCAGGCGTTTCTGTTGCAGTAAAAGGCACAACCAGCGGGATTATTACCGATGGTGACGGGAATTATTCGCTCTCCAATATCCCAGCAAATGCGATCCTGCAATTCTCTTTTGTTGGGATGAAGTCTCAGGAAATAAAAATTGGAACCCAAACAACCTTAAATGTAGTTTTAGTCGACGAAACCATTGGTATTGAAGAAGTGATTGCCATAGGTTATGGCGTTCAGGCCAAAAAACTCGTTACCGGATCAACCATCCAGGTAAGTGGGGAAAGCCTTGCTACAAGAAACTCAACCGATGCCTTTGGCGTATTGCAGAGCATGGCTCCCGGAGTAAACATTGTACAGAACTCAGGACAGCCTGGCGAAGGTTATAAAATCAACATTCGTGGTTTGGGTACAACCGGCTCGTCCGAGCCACTTTATGTTATCGACGGGGTAGCTGGTGGTTCTATTGATGCACTTGATCCGAAAGACATTGAATCGATCGATATATTGAAAGATGCAGCTTCGGCAGCAATCTACGGTGCCAGAGCTGCCAATGGGGTTATCCTTGTAACAACAAAGAAAGGGAAAGCGGGTGCTTTCAGCATAAGCTACGACGGATATAAAGGTGTACAAAATGCAAACCTGAACGGCATTGAGACACTAAATGCCAAGCAATACATGGAGATTGTGAACTCAACACTTGTTTCATCAGGAGCATCAGCATATGATTTTAAAACACTTATACCAAAGCAATATCAGGCGATAATGGATGGCTCCTGGACAGGAACAAACTGGATCGAGGAATCGAAAAATAAGAATGCTCCAATTGTTAGCCATGCGATTAACCTCACCGGAGGTTCCGACATGTCGAGAGTAGCTTTGGGATTCTCGTATTTAGGACAGGAAGGAACTATTGGAAAATCGGCTACTCCAAATTTCGAACGTTATACGGTCCGCTTAAACTCCGACCATTCGTTTTTGAAGAAAAATGGCCGCGACATCATTACAATTGGCGAAAATGTGACCTACACAACAAACAAAAAATCAGGTCTCAGTATTGAAGGAATATACAGCAATAACATACGCGACCTATTGACAGCCACACCATTATTGCCGGCATACAACAGCAGTGGCGATTTCTATGTTTATAAAGATATGGTGGCCGACAAATGGGATTTCGATCAAACCATTGCCAATCCTCTGGCCAAAATTAGTGTAAACCATAGCAAAAAAAACACGACTACCCGCCGATTACAGGCAAACGGTTTTATCGAATTATCACCTATAAAAAGCATGAAAATTAAGAGCAATGGTGGATATCAGTTTTTTCAAAGCGATTTCCGCCATTATATACCGGTATATGAACTGTCGTCCGACAAATCAAATTTGACAGATGATGTCACTCAAACCCAATCGTACAGCACCAAATGGACCTGGGAAAACACGATCAACTATATAACCAAGTTCAACGAACACAACATCGATTTTCTGGTTGGCCAGTCTTTGGAAAAGTGGGGCTATGGAAACAGTGTTTCAGTTAAAAATTCAAATTCATTGTTCCCCGGTTCATTTAACAATGCCTACATCAGTAATACGCAAGGATTGAATACAACGGATACCGAGATTTCCGGATCGCCAAACACACCTGGTGCTCTGACTTCGTTTTTCGGACGTGCAAACTACAATTTCCGCCAGACTTATATGGCCTCTGTTGTCATGCGTGCTGATGGTTCGTCGAACTTCGCCAAAGGACATCGGTGGGGTTACTTTCCATCACTTTCGGCAGGTTGGGTAATTACCAACGAAAAATTTATGAAACCTGCGGAAAAAGTTCTCGACTTCCTAAAACTTCGTGCCAGCTGGGGGCAAAACGGAAATGCCAACATCGACAACTTCCAATACCTGGCAACAATTGCATTCAATAGCGATAGCTACTATTATTTCAACGATAAAAGCAACCCAGCCATCGGCGCTTATCCCGATATTCTTCCAAACGAAGATGTCACATGGGAAACATCAGAACAGTTAGACTTCGGCTTCGACTCACGTCTTTTCAACTCCCGCCTTGGATTAATCTTCGACTGGTATAAAAAATCGACCAAAGACTGGTTGGTTGTTGCTCCTATGTTGGCATCGTATGGCACCGGCGCTCCATATATTAATGGCGGCGATGTTGAAAACAAAGGGTTTGAACTTGCACTAAGCTGGAAAGACCAACTTAAAGGTTTTCAATATAGTGCAACCGTAAGTTTGGCAAAAAACATCAACAAAGTAACCCGTATTGCCAACGAGGAAGGCATTATTCATGGTAATGAAAATGTATTGGCACAAAATACTGCTGAATTGTACCGCGTTCAGGAAGGATTTCCAATGGGGTATTTCTGGGGTTATAAAACCAGCGGAGTATTCCAAAACCAGGCACAGATTGACGAGTATTTAAGCAAAGGTGGTGTTACCCTCCAAACCAAGCCTGTTCCGGGAGACCTAATCTTCGTAAATACCAATGGCGACAAGGTGATCGACGACAAAGACAAAACAATGATTGGTAACCCAAATCCAAAATATACCTTGGGCTTCAATTTCAATTGCTCATATAAAGGCTTCGATCTATCGGTAAACGCATATGGCTCATTCGGACAACAAATTGCAAAAAGTTATCGCGAATTTTCGAATTCGCCCAACAACAACTACACCACCGATGTATATACCAAATATTGGACAGGCGAAGGCTCGACCAACCGTTACCCGGCTTTTACCCATGGGAAAAACACCAACTTTAAAGAGCTTTCGGATATGTACATTGAAGATGGTGACTATATAAAAATATCGAATATATCTCTTGGGTACGACATTAAGAAAATATGGAAGGGTCTTCCTTTCCACAAATTCAGAGCTTATGTAACTGGGCAAAACCTGATCACGTTCACAAAATATTCAGGATTTGACCCCGAAGTTGGATATGGTGACGGTGAGAGCTGGGCCTCTGGTATCGACATTGGGTACTACCCAAGTCCGAAAACTATCTTAGGGGGAATTAATATCGAATTTTAAAATTGTATGATCATGAAATATATAATATATCTAATAGCAGCAAGTTTCCTTTTAGTATCAAGTTGTAATTCTTTTCTCGATACCGAAAACCTAACGAAAAAGGATACTTCGAACTTTCCAAGCACTCAGAGTGATGCCGTGCAAATGGTTACCGGTATTTATAGCACCATGAACAATGCAATCCAAAATCCCGAAGATAATCCCTTCTATGTTTATGAATTGGCTGGAGACGACCGTTTGGGCGGAGGAAGTACCAGTAATCGTGGTGCTCAAAGTGCAGATCGTTTGCTGAATAATAAAGTGAGTATGTTTGAAAATATCTGGACAGTTCGTTACAGCGGGATTTTCCGTGCCAATAATGCGATTGCAACCATTGACAATGTAAAATCATGGACAACAAATGGCAAACGGGAACAACTACTGGGAGAGGCTCATTTTTTGCGTGCTTTCTTTTATTTTGATATGGTACAGTTATTTGGATCGGTGCCTCTGGTGCTGGAAATTACTCCACAAAATCTGCCCAAAAGTCCGGATGAAAAGATTTATGCTCAGATTACTTATGATCTGCTGAAGGCGATTGAATATTTTCCATCAACAAAATATCCTGATTTTGAATTGGGACATGCAACCAAATGGGCTGCTGAAGCTCTTTTGGCACGTGTTTACCTGTTTTACTCCGGATTTTATGGAAAAACAGATTTACCAGTTGCCAACTTAAGTAAAACTATTGGAAAATCGGACATTGTAAACTATATTGAAGACTGTATGAATAACAGCGGACATGCACTAATTTCCGATCAACGTAACTTGTGGCCATATACCAATCCACACACCGCTCCTTATTATTCATATACCAAAGATAAAAATCTGTCATGGGCGGGCGAAAACAATATCGAGTGCATTTTCTCATTGTGTTTCTCCAATACAACAGTTGCTTCTGGAGGTGATCATCCATATTCATCGGGTTACTCCAACCGGATTGTTGAATTTTTCAACCTTAGGAAAGCAGGAAATGCGGCTTCCTATCCATTTGTACCAACAGGATACTCAAACGGCCCGGCAAGTTATAAACTTTGGACTGATTGGGCCGCCGATCCCGACTATAAAGGCGATTATCGCCGCGAAGGCTCCATTTGCGATAAAGCCGCAGAAATGCCAGGTTATGCAGGCGACAAAACAAAAGAAGTGGAAAACACCGGTTTGGTCAGCAAAAAATATTTGGGATGCGGAGCTTACGACGACGGTAAAACGCTTTACCAATCGTATGCGTACTTTTATGGTGGCCAAAATGACAAACAATTGGGGCTAACGCAAAACCTGATTTTAATCCGCTTTGCCGATGTTTTACTTATGCATTCAGAATTAACTGGCACAAATACTGGTTTGAACAAAGTTCGCAAGCGCGCCAAGCTCAATGAAATTGCGTATTCATTAAGTGCATTGAAGAAAGAGCGCCGTTATGAATTGTGTTTTGAAGCTCTGCGCTGGAACGATCTCCGCCGTTGGGGCGATGTACAACAGATCGTGACCAACCAAACCGGCGACCCGATATTAAACCGGGGAAAAGCCGACAAATATAAGTTCGACGGCGCCTATGATTTCATGAGCCGCTATAACGCGACAAAAGGATTTTGGAAAATACCCGATTCGCAAATAACATTATCCGAAGGCGTTTTGGAACAAAATGCTGGCTGGGAAGAAGCGACATCCGACTGGACAACGCTACCCTACTCAACACTATAACAACTAATAAATTACAACAACAATATTTTTTACCAAGGAGAGGAAGATTAATCGCTTCTTCTCCTTTTTTGCTTTAATTTAATTCTGGAACAATCAAGCCTGTCAGAAAAGCCTTTTCCGATAAAAAGTGCAAGCACGCAAATAGGGAAATTCGAAAGAGCTTTGCTATAATTTGCCTGAGCCTCTACCAACCCGGATTCATACTTTTATTCCGGAGAATGCAGCAGGCAACTCCAATTTCACGGAATGTTGGGCAACACCGAATGATGCCGAAAAATGGTGGCAAGTCGATTTCGGCAAAGCAAAAAAATAGACCGCGGCGAAGTGTTTTTCGCACATCCAACCCTTGGACATGCCTTTATTCTCGAAAAATCGATAGATGGAAAAATTTGGCAAACAGTTACCGAGGAGAAATCAAGGGCAATTCGCTCACCTCATGTCGTCAATAAAATTGGCAAAGCAAAGTTCATCAGAATCAGAATTAATAAAGGCATCCCTGCAATTTGGAAAATTAAAATTTATGGGTGAGGCGGTCGCTCCAATTTGCGTTTAGGAGCATCAACTTCGGCATAACTGACTGAAAAATAGCCCGAATTAAAATTCAGGGTCTCCCCTTTATCCGAAAATTCTGGATCACGAATCAACTGAATGGAAAACCTTCCGGTTATCACCTTTTCCCGGATATCAACCGAAAGTATCTCAATTTTATTCTCAACACTTGAATCGATGTGGTATCCGTCAGCCACCGAACTTCCACCAACAACGCGCACCCATTCCGAACTAAAATCGCCGGTAACCAAAGGTGAATTCAGATCCTTCATCACGAAACTTATCGACAATTCTTCTTCCTGATCTCTTTTCGGATGTTGTTTCACCGCATTGAGGTAAAATTTTTTCTCTGCTTCAGAATAACTTCCCCAGCTATCGGTTGAAACCCAGCTATCGCTATTTTTTTGTGCAGAAAGACTTGATTCGGTAGAAACAACGGATTCGTTTTCTTTTTGGCACGACATCAAAAAAAGCACAACCCATATAATCCAAACTGAATATTTCGATTTCACACGTAAATATTGTTATTAATTTTTTGAATACTAAATGCGTACGTATGGAACTCCATGCCATAAAAAATGGCATTCTCCACAAGATTTACATGGCCTTTTTTGCAACCACGTTGAAAATTGTTATCATGGCATGATCGTTTCATCAGTAAATAATTTAAAATTTAAAATCTGATGGAACTCACATGCTACTGAAGGATTAACTACATGCGTGTTTTGTTGCAACAACATGTTCGTTTCATTGCTTAAAACGTCCTTTAACAACAGACGCTTTTCCAACGATTTCAGTTGCTTTTTACAAAAGAAACATGAAAGGTCAACAATTCTCCTTCCCGAGCGTTTAAAAATCAAAAAAATTATGCGCGCAAAAATACTAATTCTTTTACTTCTGATTTTACCGCTCATAAATTTCGCTCAGAAGCAGCTTCAAAACCTTGACATTACTCTCAGTACAATAAGCTATCCATTTGACGTTCATTTTCTGAAATTACACGTTCAAAACCAGGAATTGGAAATGGCTTATATGGATATTTCACCCCAAAATCCAAATCATAAAAATATTGTATTACTACACGGCAAAAACTTCAACGGAGCATATTGGGAAACTACAATCAAGTCGCTGGCTGAAAAGGGATTTCGAATCATTGTGCCCGACCAGATTGGATTTGGAAAATCGACAAAACCGCAGCATTTTCAATATAGCTTTCAGCAACTAGCCTTGAATACCAAGATTTTGCTCGACAGCCTGCACATCAGCAAAGCATCAATATTGGGCCATTCGATGGGCGGAATGCTGGCAACTCGATTTGCCCTAATGTTTCCCGAAATAACCGAAAAACTCATTCTCGAAAATCCCATTGGGCTGGAAGATTACAGTCAGCTAACTCCTTACAAACCTGTTGATTTCTGGTATAAAAACGAATTAGCTCAGAATTACGAGAAAATCAGGCAATACCAGCTAATCTTCTACTACAATAACCAGTGGAAATCAGGCTATGATAAATGGGTCGATATGCTTGCCGGATGGACGATAAACAAAGATTACCCTTTGATTGCCTGGAATGCCGCTTTGACCTACGATATGATTATTACTCAGCCAGTAGTGCATGAATTTTCAATGATCAAAAGTCCAACCCTTCTAATAATTGGAACCCGGGATCGAACCGCTTTGGGGAAAGCCCTTGCCAGCGACGAGGTTCAGAAAAAGATGGGGCTTTATAACGAATTGGGAAAGAAAACACAGCAAAAAATCGCAGGTTCTCAACTTGTTGAACTCGATAATGTTGGGCATTTACCGCATATTGAAGCTTTCGACCGCTTTATCGGCCCTCTACTCGATTTTCTGTGTAAATAAGAATGTTAAAACAATCTGTTGATAATGGTTGTTATACCTTCAAGTTAGATTATTAGCTTAAACAGAAACCAATTAAACGTCAGCGCATGGGAACTACTTCGAAAACAACGATAGCTGTAAAAACGAATATTCAGGCTTCCATCGGGAAAGTATGGCATTGCTGGATCGATCCTCAACACATCACCCAATGGAATGCAGCAACAACCGATTGGCACACGCCCAAAGCTGAAAACAACCTGTTAGTGGGAGGCCGCTTCGTTTACCGGATGGAAGCCAAAGACGGAAGTTTGGGCTTTGATTTCGGAGGAACCTACACTTTAATTGAGCCATTTCGTCAAATTGAATATACAATTGATGACGGACGAAAAGTTCGCATTGAATTTCAGCAAGAAGGAAACGAGACCCATATTGTTGAAGAATTCGAGGCCGAAAATCAAAATCCGGTTGAGTTGCAGCAAGCTGGCTGGCAGGCAATCCTCAACAATTTCAGGATTTACGTTGAAAGACTGAAAGCCATTATCCCACTGCATTTTGAAGCATTAATCAATGCACCTATTTCAACTGTTTACTCGAAGATGCTTGATCAGGAGACTTATGCTGAATGGACATCTGTTTTCAATCCAAGTTCGCGCTACGAGGGTTCGTGGGAAAAAGGCTCGAAAATTAAGTTCCTGGGAGTTGACGCACAGGGAAAACAAGGCGGAATGCTTGGCGTAGTCGAAGAAAACATTCCGAATCAATTCGTAAGCATCAATTACTACGGAATTATTGACGAAGGTAAGGAAATAACATCGGGATCTAAAATGGAAGGATGGGCCGATACTTATGAAAACTACAGATTTAATTCAGTAAATGGGAAAACATTATTAACAGTCGATCTGGGAACTAGCCACGAATACCAGAATTATTTCGAAATAACTTACCCGCATGCGCTTGAAAAACTTAAACGCATCTGTGAGATTTAAATACTCAGTTACAAACAGGCAAATAGAAAAAAATGGAAGCAGAAAGTGCTTATCTTAATTTTATAAATCTTTATCCCAGGCTATTAACCCATCTGCCGAAATCCAATTCATAAAACAGGGCTCCACTTTTTTGAGTGAACCCCTGTAAATGTACTCTGCGGTGTTTCTTTATTAGCCTACTGAATCAAGCAATACCAAATCATCGGCATCCAGTTTCAGGGAGGGTGCATCAATCATAGGTTTCAGTTGGCTTAGGCTGGTAGCGCTTACAATGGGGGCAACCACATGCGGCTCATGCAGCAACCACGCCAGCGAAACGGTTGCCGGTTGGGTATGGTGTTTTTCGGCAACCCGATCGAGTGCCGACAAAACGGCCAGCCCTTTTTCGTTCAAATATTTCTCCGCACCTGCCCCTCGAACGCTTTTCGACAAATCTTCTTTCGTGCGGTATTTCCCGGTAAGAAATCCGGAAGCCAGCGCATAATACGGAAAAACACTAAGTCCGTATTTCTCAACCAACGGCAAATAATCGGTTTCGAATTTCGCCCGTTCCAATAAATTGTAGTGAGGTTGCAGCGCCACATATTTCGCCCAGCCATTCTTTTCAGACACATCAAACGACTCGGTCAATCGTGCAGGCAACACGTTGGAAGCCGCGATATACCTCACTTTTCCAGCCTGCACAATTTCGTTATAGGCCGACATGGTTTCTTCAACGGGCGTCACGCCGTCGTCGAAATGGGTGTAATATAAGTCGATATATTCCGCCTGAAGCCTTTTCAGAGACTCGTTAACACATTTCAGGATTTGCTTTTTGCTGATGTCAACCGGATGGCCTTTGGTTTGCGAACCTACTTTGGTGGCAATAACCACGTTGTTGCGGTTTTTGCGGGCTTTCATCCAGTTGCCGATAATGGTTTCCGACTGACCACCCACGCCATTTACCCACCACGAGTAGGTGTTTGCGGTGTCGATGAAGTTAAACCCGGCTCCAGTAAAGGCATCCAGAATTTCGAACGACTGGCGCTCGTCGATCGTCCAGCCAAAAACGTTACCGCCAAAGTTAATTGGCGCAACTTCAAGATCGGTGTTTGCTATTTTTTGTTTTTGCATAAGAAGCTTATTAAGTTTTTCTGAATCGCCCCCGGGGGCGCTTTGCTTGCCTCTCCCCTCTCTTTTCGAAAGAGAGAGGAAACACGGAGCTCGCGACGTGCGGGGGTGAGTCAAAAATAATGATCTACTTTATTATTTCAGCACCTCGGCCAGAAACAGCAGCGTGTGGTTCCAGGCGCGTTTGGCCATTACTTCGTTGTATTCTTTCGATGTTGGATTGGTAAATGTATGTCCGCAATTGGCGTAAGTAATGATTTGCCAGTCGGCTTTTCCTTCTTTCAATTCCTGAACCTGCTGGTCGTAAATCTCTTTGGTAACTCCCCGGTCTTCAGCCGGATTTTCAATCAAGACCTTTGTTTTAATTGGTGCGTTAGGGCGGTCGGCAGCTTTACCCAATCCGCCATGAATCGACACCACCCCGGTTACATCGAAACCTGCACGGGCAGTCTCCAAGGCTCCGGTGCCGCCAAAACAGTAGCCAATTACAGCTACTTTGCTTTGTGCACCTGCTTTTTTCAGTTGCTCCAGCGCCAGCGAAATGCGCTTTTGGTAAAGAGCGTAATCGCTTTTAAACTGACCGGCTGCCTTGCCTGCGCTGGCGAAGTCGGTGGGGATGTTTCCCTTGCCGTAAATGTCGGCCACGAAAGCAATGTAGCCTTGTTTTTCGAGATCGAGAGCGGCGGTTTTGGCTTCATCGTCGATGCCCATCCACGCCGGAAGAATCAATACGCCCGGCAGGTTTTTTCCGGCATTGGAAGTGACCAACCCGTTCAATTCCTGTGCCCCGTCGGCATATTTCACAGCCTTTAGTTCCTGTGCGGTAACAGTTTGTAGCATTGCCATACCAATGATAAGGATAAAAAGCTTTTCCATACTATCTTCATTTTGAGGTCAAATCTGTTAACTTTTTATCCTGAAACGACGAAAGGCGGTAGATTGTTTAAAGGGAGGGTGTTAAGGAATGTAAATGAGAAGAAAAGGACTGAGAAAAAGTCAAGGCTTCACTTCAAGTGAAACCCTGACTAAAACAAAGTTCAATTTGTTACTGAAATCTCATTTCGTTTCGAAATTATCAGGTTTTTCTCCCTTTTCTATTCTGTCTTTAGGAAACTCAGGAATAGTGGGACGTTCTGGCATAGGTTCAGGATTATTTTCCTGCGAACTCTGATTACTTTTTATCTCGTTACTCATTTGCTTAAAGTATAAATGGTTAATAATAAAAATCGTAAAACTGTAGCAACCAACAATATTATTATAAATGTTTTTGCACGATAAATATCAAGACTCCTTCTGTCATTGAACTGTATGTGATCATCGATTATCTCAGTTAATTTTTTAATTAATTCTATTTCGAAATTGATTTTAGATGATTCATCTACTTGACTATTATATTTTGGGATACCGAATATTTCGAAGTCTCTTATTTCTTTGCTATAGCCAATATTTCTATATCCAAAACCTTTAAACAAATTATTATATGATCTGACTAAAAAAAATACAGCAATGGTGAAAAGAATGAAAATTACCACATTAAGGACGTTATCTGATAATTTGAAAAAACTGCATTGGATACATTTCGTTTTTTCTAATAAATATGAATTGGCTCCAACGAGAATAGTCAGGATTGTTATCGGTAAGTTTATTGACGAATCTAAATCTTTTCGTCGATTAAGCTCTCTATCATATAAACTTTTGTAAAATTGAAAACTGTCCATGACAATTTTTTTCAATTAGTCTTATGTAAAAATAAAAAAACTCTTCTAGAAAGATACTTTGATATTAGAAAAGTTTTCTTAGAACTACCCATCTTGAAAACATTTGTCTAATAAATTGCTAAACCTAATCAAAAGTTCCCCATATTCCACTGCCCCTCGTTTGTAACGAGGGGTTATTGGTTCGGAGTTTTCAACTCTTTTTCGCATCAATATCCCGCAAGCCCGAATACATTCTCCACCGTTCAGACAGTATTTCCCGCTCCTCAGACTAAAAACTTCACCAAACAGCAGATTTTGCAGGGAACTTAGACGATTTGTTCCGTCGGTTAGAAGCAGTTTCCGGGGGTCGGAAATTGCTTCGAAGTGGTGGAGGATTGCTTCTAAGTACCGAAAAAGTGCTTCTGGCTGGCCTTAAAACCAGTCAGGGTTTCACTTCGAGTGAAACCCTGACTAATGACCGTTCAACATCCAGTAACGATATCTCTTTCAACAGTTTTATTACTTTCCTTTTCCAAGGCTTTTGATCATTCTATCAAAATCAGATTCAATCGGTTGGGCTTTGTTGTATTCGGTGTATTCTTTCAACGCTTTTTCGTCAGCTTCCTTTTTCGACACTTTGCCTTTTCCTTGCAACACTTCAAACTTATTGAAATTTAGAAACCGATCGACATTGTCAATCATGTCGCTCATGATCAGCGAGTTTTCATTCTCAATGACATTCTCGATGTAATCGAAGAAACCTGAAATCGTCCGTTCGAGTCGTTTGATTTCGCTTTCAGAAAGATAATTCTTGGCAATTGTTACGTCAGACGGAAGAATGCGTCCAGCCGGGGCATTTTTCCAGCTGGTTAGTCCCATATATGGTTGAGAATGTTCAGCTTTATCGAAAATGATTTCAGCAGCCGTTTGTTTGGTTATCGCATAGTGAAATTTGTTCTGAACTGTCGCGTAAAAGTTGTGTGTGATTTCAGAATTCGGATCATAGTCAATGCTGCATTCAGCAAAAATATCGGTAATCTGCTGATAAATTCTCCGTTCGCTGGTTCTTATAGAGCGGACCCGTTCGAGCAATTCGCGGAAATAGTCCTTTCCAAAAGCTTTGTCGCCCTGCTTCAAACGTGCATCGTTCATTGCAAAGCCTTTGATAATATACTCTTTCAGAACCTGTGTTGCCCAAATTCGGAACTGGGTAGCTTTGCTCGAATTGACCCTATAACCCACAGAAATAATGGCATCGAGGTTGTAAAATTCGACTTTTCGTTTTACTTGCCGTGGCCCTTCTTTCTGAACTGTTTCCAAAATGGAAATAGTTGCCTCTTTTAGCAATTCACCTGATTCATATATGTTATTCAAATGTTTACTAATAGCAGGGACTTCAACTCCCAGCAAAGTTGCAATAGCCTTCTGGGTTAGCCAAAGCGTTTCGTCCCGGATGAATACTTCCAGTTTTACATCACCGTTGGGCGTAGTGTAGAGTATAAAATTTCGGGTTGGTTGGAGTTCGTCGCTGCTCATTGTTTCCAGATAAAGGCTTATGAAGATTCTAAATTTAGCGCTTATTATAATCTTCAATAAAAATAAGAAAACTCTTCTCTAATTTGTATCAATTTTCAGGAAAGAGTTCTTGCAAAATTGCAAACATATTCTTTATGTGCTTAAACCAGTCAAGACTTCACTCGAGTGAAACCCTGACTAATTGCACAAATGCGAATACTTTTATCTGTAAACCAACTTCGTTCTTTGCCGCACAAACGCTTCTATTTGGCGTTTGGCTTTGGATAACTGTCCTTCTGCGACTTGACCGCCTTTCGTGGCCGCATTTTCAGCCAGTGCCTGCAACAGCGCATCCACCTCGGCTTCTGTGTTTTCAAGTCCTATACTTACCCGCACCATGCCGGGAAGTGACAACTTTGGGAAAAGCGTCACAATCACCCGTTGAAAACGCTGCAACCCTGGACCAACGCCCAGTAAGTGCTTTACAATGTTGTGGGCGCAATGGCAGCCGGTGCGCACGCCAACGCCGCTTTGCAGGGCCAGTTCCTTGCCAACATTGGTAGCGATTTTCTTACCTACCTCAAAAACCACCACGCCCACTTTTTGGGTAAATCGGGGCGAGTCGGCCGATGCCATTCCATAGATTTGCACGGCATCAATTTTTGCCATGCCGTACATCAGCCGGGCGGTGAGGGCGAGTTCTTCGAGGGCAATCACCTCCATGTCTATGCGTTGCAACAACAACAGTGCCTTGCCCAGCGCGGCTATTCCGCCGGCGTTTTCCTCGCTCGACGCTTTTATCCGAACCAATTCATCGGCATCGAACCGAAGCAATCCTTGGCGAACCACCAGCGCCCCACTGCCAAAAGGTGCATAAACTTTGTGCGCCGAGAAAGCCAGGTAGTCGATGCCGTCTCGCTGCATACAGATGGGGCGGTGAGCCACCAGTTGAGCGGCATCTACCAGCAAACGTGCGCCAAAGCGGTGAACCATGCGGCTGATCTCGTCCAGTTTGTTGTAAACGCCCAGCACGTTCGATGCGCCGTTAATGGCCACCAGTTGAATTCGTTTGGCTCCGTGAAGCTTCTTTTGGTTGTAGTCGGCCAGCAGTGTTTCCAGTTCCGACAGGTCGATAAAGCCTTCCTGGTCGGGCGTTAAGCGGATCATCGAACTGTTCGGCAGCATCCGCCACGGCAAATCGTTCGACGAATGTTCGGCCAGCGTACTTAACACTACCGATTCACCACCCATCGGTGTTTCCAGCCTGAAGCTTTCCGCAACGAGATTAATAGCTTCTGTGGTATTCGAGGTAAAAATCACCTCGTACTCATCAGCCGGCGCACCGAGGAATTCGGCACAAACCGCTTTCACTTCGCGGACGATTTCGTGTTTCACCTCATCGGTTTGCCGCCAGGTTTGCCGGAAAGCTGTCCACACCGGCTTAAAAGTGGGCGTGCTGGCGCTGTTGTCGAAGTTCAGGAAAGGCTGCGTCCCTTTGGCTGTCGGCACCTGAATGTCATGCCCAATCTGGTTTTTTCGGAATTCTTCCAAGAGTTTTATGCCAGAAAGGTTACCGAATTGGTCGTGATATAAAATTTCTGAAGCTGTGAGTTTTTCAGTCTGACAGTTTTTGAAAATATCTTTGCCGGATTGCTGAATTAGTTGCAGAGCGCGGGCCAGCGCGATGACATTGATGATGGCGGGCGTTCCGGCTTCAAACTTATCAGGAGCGGCTGTCCACACAATCCAGTCGGGCGACACGAGGCGGGCATTTCCGCCGCCTACATGAAACGGCACTCCTTTGGGTAGCGCACTTTTTTTTACCGCCACGGCCCGCACTCCCAGCGAAAGACCAAAATCGAGCGACGAAACCACCTGAAAACTGCCGGGCTGAAGCTGTGCCACCAAATGCTCAGCGCTCCGGGGCGTGGTGAAAATGACCACATAACCATCATTCAGTCCAAGATAGCTGAGCACTATTTTTCGCGCCTGCTCATACAAACGGGTGGTTACCACCGAAAAATGGCCGCTTCCACGATGCACGTTTGAATACGTTTCGAGCGCGGCATACACACTTTTTTCGAGTTCGGCAAAAGCGTTTTCGTTTTCTGACTTTCCCCGATGGTAAATTTCCGCCGTCAACTCAGTGGTTTGTGGATTCATAAGCTTTAAGTTTGAGGTATGGCAAACAAGTGCTATAAATTGTTGCAGAAGAAGTTAAGCGCTTTTAGTTGGTAGCTGATTCCGGCTAATAATTTTAGTCAGGGCTTCACTTCGAGTGAAACCCTGACTAAAATGCTGCATCATCAAACTATTTTTAAGCTGCTTCGAAGCGCTCGATCACCTGTCCTACCCGTTCGCGGATTTCCTGCCAGGTGGGGTTGAGTTCGGCGCCAGTAAAAGTGCCGTGTTCGATGTCGATGCGCTCGAAAACCATCAGGTACAAATCGAAAATGATTTCGAGGCTAAGTTGGCTGCGTGGTTCCACCAACGGCTTGATTTGCCGGATCATTTCCAGCGTGCGTTCGCGGTAAATGTCGGCAACCTCGTATAGCTCACGAATCAGGCTGCGGAAACCGTCGGTTATTTGTCCGCCTTTGGCCATAAACATTAGTTGCTGGCGGTTCATTCCGTATTTGGCAATCAGGTCGTCGGGGAAATAATTCAGGTTATTAAGGTGGTCTTTCTGGAAATCGCGTATGATGTGCACCAAATAGCTGAAAATGGCGCAGGGCGTGGCCACTTCTTTCACATTGAACAGCGGCGGAAGGTATTTGTCACCGCTTTGACATAGTCCGGCCAAATGCACGAAAATAGAAGCCGGAGCCACCGACGCGCCACCTGCATAATCAATAAAGCCTTGCAACGTGGGGAAACCATCGTGGTAAATGTCGTAAATCATCGATTTGGCAAAGGCTTCGAGCGGCCAGAACGGGATGCAAAAGCGCTGCACAGTGTCGATCAGTTCGCGGTGCGAGGGCATTTCGCTGCTGGCTTCAACCACGGTGCTGATCCACCGATACACATCAGCTTCGAACCTCGCCTGATTTTCAGGAGCGATGGTAATGTGCTCGGTTTTGTAGTTGTCGATCAGGTCGTCGATGGCGCGCATAAATTTGTAACAGTTACGGGCGGCCTGGTAACGTTCGGCATCCCAAAAATGCGCAGCAATCAGGATATTCGGGTGATCGACCACTTTCTCGAAATCGATGGACTCGAAGATTTGGTAATAGCTATCGGTTTGGGTTTTAAGTGTGGTCTCCATGTTGATATTTACGATTGGACAATTGACTATTTACGATTTTAATCTCATTAATTGATTAGCATAAGCGAACGATTTTTCTCCTGATTTACCCCGTCCCTAAAGGGAGTCAGGAGAAAAATCTGGCTGTTCCCTTTAGGGTGCAGGGTAAAACAGGCAGATTTTTTGATTCGCTTTCCCATTCATCATTTATAATTAATAATTCATCATTTTCTCTTTGTCTTTCAGTATGCGTTCGCTCGTGAGTTTTGCTCCCAGCAATACCAGCGGAACACCGTTCCCGGGATGCGTGCTTCCGCCTGCAAAATACAAATTTTTGTACTTCTTATGCTGATTATGAGGTCTGAAATAACCCATCTGGAAGATGCTATGGCTTAAACTTCCGAACACAGAACCGTTGGTTACGTTGCAACTGTTTTCCCAGGTTTTGGGCAGGTAGCAAATCTCGAATTTGATGTGCTCCTCGATGTCGTCCATTCCGGCTTCATTCAGTCGGCGAATTACGGCAGCGCGGGCATTTTCCTTCAGCGCTTTCCAGTCCTGATCGGCGCGGGCATCCAGATGAGCCACCGGCACAATCACCGAAAGCGAATCCTGGTTTTCGGGCGCAGCAGTTTTGTCGCTCCGCACAGGTGCGTGAATGTAAAAACTGGGGTTGTCGGATAACGATTTTTCCTTGAAAATGGCGTCCAGTCCCTCGCGGAACGGGTCGTTCAGGAAAACGCTGTGGTGGTCGAGTTGCTCGTACACCTTATCAACCGCCCAGTGAAAAACAATAGCCGAGCACGAATATTCCTTTCGTTTCAGTTGACGCGTTTTCCGTTTGTCGCGCAACAATTTGTCATAGACATAAGGCAAGTCGGCGCTGGCAATCACCAGATCGGCATGAACGATGGTGCCATCTTCGAGCAAAATTCCCTCTGCTTTTTTACCGTTCAGGATAATTTTTTCGACCGGCTTTTTGCAGAAAATCTGCACGCCGTTTTTGTCGGCTAAATCAACCAGTGTCTGAATGATCCTGTTCATTCCACCTTTTGGGAACAAAGCTCCTTCGGCGATTTCGGCACCGGGAAGCATCGAGAAAAAAGCAGGTGCTTCGTACGGATTTTGGCCAACGTATATATTCTGAAAAGTAAATGCTTTTTGCAGGCGCGGATCGTCGAAGTATTCCTTCACATAGCCCGAATGGTTGCGATAGGTTTTCAGCTTCAGCAGTAAACGGATGCTTTTCAGGTTTACAAATTCAAACAGACGATCGAAGTTTTTGCCCAGCAAATCGTTCATGGCCAGGTTGAAATACTCGTAGCCTTCCGCCACGTAAGCCTTATATTTAGGGAAACTTCCGGGTTCGAAAGCCTCCAGTTGACGGCGCATTTGTTCTTCGTCGCGGGTAAACGAGAAGTGCGAACCATCGCCAAAGAACAGTTTATAAATGGGAGCCAGCGAAGTGGTTTCGAGGTCTTTTTCGAGATCAATACCCAACTCAGACAACACCTGTTTGTATAGCGAAGGCATCAGTAAAATGGTGGCACCCAGATCAAAGCGGTGCCCATCCTGAATCTTTTGGCCACACCGGCCTCCCGGATTACAATTTTTCTCATAAACTTCAACCTTGTAGCCATTTTGAGCCAGATAATTGGCAGTGGCTAACCCGCCAACACCGGCTCCAATAATGACTGCTTTTTGTTGATTTTCCATATTTCTGTTTTCTGAATATTGTTTTTTGTTTTCTGTGACGCTTAACCAACCTCAATCGTTACAGGTATTTGATTTTCTGAAACGAAAATAAACCGGGTCAAACGCCTGTTTCAATGAAAATAAGTGAATGGCGGGTTTTTACCGATAAATGGACTGTTGAAGAGGTTTAATTTTGAACTCGCAAGCTAAAATCTCAGGAGAGATACAACAGAAAAAGCAATGGCAGAAGATAAACGATGGCCGAGGTCCAAACCTTGTATGTTTGCCGGTAATAGAAAGCCTGAGCCAGTCCGTAAACAGCAAACAAAACCACCGCTGGGAAAAGGTAAACGTATTTTGTAGTGGTTAAAGCAAGTAATCCTGAAGCCGTAAACAGCAGTCCGAACCCAAACATGATCCATGCCTTGATGAAAAAGTGTTCGTAGCCCAAGCCGAGCGGAAGTTCCTGGTGCTGCCGTTTGGCCGACAAGCCAATTTTTTCCTTGCTTCCACGGAGCAAATGAAACAGGTTCGAAACAATTTCGAACAATCCAAGCAAAAGGACGACGTAAATGAATGTTCTCATGGCTTTGAGTTTTTAATGGTTCAAAAATAGGTGCGATGAATTTCATTTTGCAATAAAACCTAATGGATCAACTATTTATTGGCATGAATACCGAAAAACAAGAAATGAAACAGGCCGCCTGGGAGACTTTATTTTTGGTTTTCGATTGATTTTAGCCTGCCCAATACTACTGCTGTATGCAAAACCAGGATTCCTGAAATTATAAACATGAACCCGATGCCGCGGCCATTGCCCGTCCCAATAAACCGACCAACCGTGGAAGCCAATGCGCCATTGGGTTGCAGCAGCGGATTGAAGACCTTGTCGGCCAACGTTCCCGCGATGGCAAAAGCCACAATCATTCCCAGTTGCGAAATGAGCGAGACAATGGACCAAACCCGACCCTGAACTTCGTTGTCCACCCTTTTTCGAATCAATACTTCGATGGACGTATTGACAAACGGCAGTGCTGCAAAGAATAGAAATCCGTATGCAGTTACCAGAATAATATTGGTTGAAGTGCCAAACAAGGCATAAAAAATCCCGGCAACAGCCAGCGAAACAGCCAGTATTTTTGCCTGATTTTTCGAGTTGTGGAACATACCAATGAAAAAGCTACTGAAAAGCATTCCGGTAGCAGCAATGGTTTGCGAAACACCAAGTGTTTTGGCATCGGCAAAAGGCAAAATCAATGGCCCGAAAAGCGACTGGATAAAACCGATGAAGAACGTTACCAACGACACCACTGACAATAAAATAACCAGTTCTTTTTGCGCAAACGTATAGCGGAACCCTTTTTTGAACTCGCTCCAGAAACTATCATCCGCCTCTTTTGCTTTTGCCTGAACCATTGTTTTTTTTACCGCCAGAACGGTACAAATAGCCAAGGCAAAAGTGGCAATATCGACTACCAAAACAACTTCGATGCGAAAATAATACATCAAAAAACCGGCTACGATGGGAGAAATAAGGTACTTCACCGATTCAGTCAGTTGCACCAGACCGCTGGCTTTGGCGTAGTCTTCTTCATCAAGCAAATCGGTAACCGACGCCTTGTATGCCGGGTTTTGCAGAGCCACAAAAACCGAACTAAGCGCCGTGCCGGTGTAAATAACCCACAGGTCATTCATGCCCGAAAGAAACATCAGCAGTATAAAAAGCAATCCCAGGGCCGAGCCCAAATCGCCGAGCATCATCATCAGGCGCCGGTCGAAGCGGTCGGCCAGCGTTCCGCCAATGGGTTTAAGCAGGTACGAAGGCAAAAAAGCGAATAAAATGATCAGCGAATAAATGGTAGCCGAATGAGTACGGTTGAATGCGTAAACGCCCAGTGCAAAAGCAGTAAGTCCGCTACCAATGCCCGAAATAAGTTGTCCGAACCAAATGATTAAAAACCTTGCCGATATGGGTTTTGCTGCGGTTGCCATGCCAAAATTAATTCTTCCTGAACCACTTTTTCAAAGGCAGCGGAAAAAACTCAGGCGTTTCAGCCCGATACTTCCGGTATTCGTCGCCAAAAGCTTCTTCCAGAACTTTGTACTCCTGCCCTACAAATATTTTCAGCAGAACAAACCCGACAACGCCTGAAGTAAGCACCAGCCACGAGTTAAGCAGCAATGCTGTTGCGGGAATGAAAAACAATACAAACGACATGTAAAGTGGGTTCTGGCAAAGGGGAAAACGCTCCGCCAGAGACCAGCTTACCCTTTTCCAACCCATTGAGCAACAGTCGAACCGACGAAAAGTAGAAAACCAATCCAAAAGCCAGCAAAATTGCTCCTGAGATAGTCAAAGCCAAATTTCGTTCAGGATAAAAATTGAACCAGTCGGAAATACAGCTTAGCACAATGGTCGCTGCCAGCCAGGGGAGCAGTACTTTACCAATTTTAGGGCCTACACCGAAGAAATCCATCTTTTTCATTATGTCCATCCGTGTTTAATCATGTGCAAAAATGCTTGCATTTTGTCTTCTTCCGAAAGTTAAAAAAATGAATGACGGATTTTCGCACACAGTTGCCTAAGATGCAAAAATGAATGCCGTTAGCCGCTGTAGAAATGCCTTTATCCGGAATAAAATATTCATTCAGCATTTTATTGGTTTCACGGGCAAACTTGGGCTATTCACCGGAAAAGATTCAGGTTAAATTGGGCATAGCCATAAATTTGGCTCCAAAACCAGGAAGCATGAACATACTTGTTGTCGGAACCGGAATTATTGGAACCATTTATGGCTGGGCCTTGCACGAAGCGGGAATCGATGTCACTCATTTGGTCAGGAAAATAAAGCCTGAACAGCAAGCCGATGGTTTGAAAATTGACATTTTGGACGAGCGGAAAGGCTACGAAAAATACAACCAAACCACTTATCTGGCCCGGATTATTGACCAAATTGATGTGGCTTCTGACTACGACCTGGTCATTGTGCCAACCAACTGGATTCAAACCGAAGAAGCGCTAAAATCTATTATTCCGCAAAGCCCAAATTCCTTTTTCTACATACTTACTTCCAACTGGACGGGTACTGATATGTACGATGCTATTTTGCCCAAAAGCCGCTATATACTTGGCTATCCTGATGGAGGTGGAACTGTGCGCAACGGCATTTACCGGACGAATATTGGCCCTGAAATCCATATTTCTGCCGCAAACAACGAAAATCGCGAAGGCTTTGAACAAATCAGGCAAGCATTTCTGAAAGCCAACATCAAGCTCGATGTGCAGGAAAACATGTTGCACTGGCTTTGGGCGCACAACGCCGGATCGAATGCTATTTCGCTGGCCTTTCAGAAACACAAAAATACCGAAAAGTACCTCACCGACAAAACCTTGCTGAAACAGTCGTTTCTGGCTACCCGCGAGTGCCTCGAACTGTGCGAAAAACGTGGTGCCGCTTCAGGAAAATACCCTGAAATTGCGGCATTCAAATGGCCGATGTGGCTGCTCATCCCCATGTTTAAGTTCAATTTCAGGCACAACGAAAGCATGAAACGCTATACAGCGCACGGCGAAGAAATGCCCATTGACGACATTGCCTGCAACTACTACGACATACTGAAAACAGCCGACGAATTTGGAATGGAGATGCCCAATTACCGGGCATTAGAATCAATTCTGAACCGGTAAATTCTGAGAGTTAAGCAGGAAAAGACAGCGAATATAATAAACTCTATTTCAGTACATTAACCAATTTATCATCCTTAAATAGAGGAACCACGGGACAAAGATCGGCGGTGAGACAATATTCGATACAATCGTCGAGTCCTTTAGAGGCAAGCCTGCTTTTTTGTGCAGCTTTTTGAATATAACCCGGCAGATTGGGTTGGGCCAGGTTCCATAAATCGATGGATGCAGTAACGCCATCGCAAATGGTTTCGAACTTCCCAGAGGCAAGCAACCGCTCGGCCAAAGCTCCTGCACAAACAGTATCTTCGAGACTGAAGCGATCTTTCCACGACGCGCAAAACAGCAAAACCGGTGCATTTTGCCTGATAAGCCAATCGGTTAAAACAGAAATATTTAGAAATGAACCAATAACCACAGCTTTTGAGTGACTGGCCATATGGATGCAACGAGTTCCATTCGTGGTTGAATAGACAATATCTTTGCCATTCACAACTTCAGGAGTGAAATTGAATGGAGAGTTTCCAAAATCGGCAAAATCCAACACGTAACCATCGCGTTCGGAGGCCACCATGTAACCCTGTTGTTTCATCACGCGCGCTTCATCGACAGTTGCAACCGGGATAAGATTTTTTACCCCGTTAAATATAGCGGCACAAATGGTTGATGTCGCCCTCAAAACATCGATGATTACAACAATGTTCTGGTCGTCGGCGTGTTTTGGATAAATGGCTGGCGAAAAGCAGACTTCCAGACGATTTTTAGTATTTTCCATAGTTGTTTAAAGCCGCAAAGATAGAAAACAGCCGAAAAATAGCGATTAACAAAATACTTTCGACAATAAAATTTCGGTTCTTTTAGCTCTTATTTATTACCAGAAAACCCTTTTAAACGCATAAAAAAACTATCTTTAGGCACAAAGGCATACTTTTCAGGAAAAGAAAACCTTTGATTTATTGAAAACAGGAAACAAAAATACATGGAACATTTACCCAAACTGATTGAAGATTTAGCGCTGATTTTGATTGTTGGTGCGGCGGTTACGCTGCTTTTTAAGAGTATTAAACAACCGGTTGTGCTTGGCTACATTATTGCCGGGTTTTGCGTTGGCCCGCACATTTCACTAATTCCAACGGTTGCCGATCCCGAAAATGTTCATACCCTTGCCGAAATTGGAGTTATATTCCTTTTATTTAGCCTCGGCCTCGAATTTAACCTCAAGAAGATACTTCATATTGGAGGTTCTTCTTCAATTACTGCCGTATTCGAAATTGTTTTTATTACGTTTTCGGGATATGCGCTGGGAAAAATTCTGGGTTGGTCAACAATGGACAGCATTTTTCTTGGCGGTATGCTGGCCAGCTCTTCTACTACGATTATTATCAAGGCATTCGACGATCTGGGCATAAAAACTTTGCATTACACCAAAGTAGTTTTTGGCATTTTGGTGGTTGAAGATATTGTCGTGATTTTATTACTGGTTTTACTCCCTACAATTGCCCTGACCCAAAATTTCGCCGGAAGCCAGTTGCTGTTAACCATTGCCAAACTTCCATTCTTCCTGGTAGTTATGTTTGTTGCCGGAATATACATATTGCCTACCTTTTTAAGGCGCGTCCGTAGATTTTTAAACGACGAACTGCTCCTGATTTTGTATGTTGGCTTGTGCCTTGGAATGGTTGTTTTGGCCACAAAAGCAGAGGTTTCGGCCGAACTTGGCGCCTTCTTGATGGGGTTTATCCTGGCCGAATCAACTTCGGCTGAAAAAGTTGAGCAGCTTATAAAGCCTGTAAAAAACCTGTTTGCCGCCGTATTTTTTGTCTCGATAGGAATGATGATTGACCCGGCGCTAATTATAGAGCACAAATGGGCCGTTGTAGCCGTAACGTCACTCACCGTTTTTGGTAAGTTACTGAGCACAACAGGAGGAGCAATTATTTCAGGTCAACCCTTAAAGCAAGCGGTACAAGTAGGAATGAGCATGGCTCAAATCGGTGAGTTCGCCTTTATTGTTGCAACACTTGGACTTTCACTGGGCGTAATCAGCGATTTTTTGTTCCCGGTAGCCGTAGGTGCCTCGGCAATCACAACATTTACAACGCCTTATCTCATTAAATATTCAGAAAAAACATACTTTATTATCGAAAAACTTTTACCGCAGAAATGGTTGCTGGCCATCAATAAATATTCGCATACCACCCAAACCATACAAACTGAACGGAATTGGGAGAAAGTACTAAAAAGCTATGGTTCAATTGTTTTAATTAATGGTGTTATTGCTGTTGCTTTAATATTGTTATCCTTGAATCTCCTGATTCCTTTCCTGAAAAGCACCTTCGATAATGCTATTGTAGTCAAAATCCTATCGCTCGTTGTTCCATTGAGCCTTATTTTTCCGTTTTTGTGGGGAGTAGTAGCCCGTAAACCCAGGAATATTGCATACAAAGGGCTTTGGACCAATAAGAAATACAGTCGGGGGCCTCTGCTGTTAATTGAGATTGCCAGGGTAATCATTGGCTTATTAATTATTGGGTTCCTGGTAAAAGAGATTTTTCCGGCAGGAATAACAGCTCTTGTTTTAATCGTTTTAATTGTGATTGCCTTAATTGTTTTCTCCAAACAGCTTAATAAATATTACAATCGGATTGAAAACAGGTTTTTCTCGAACCTGAATAGCGACGACAAAGACACCAACCGAGGTTCGGGAAGAATCAGGCAACGGTTGAACGACTCGTTAGATGTGTCGCCCTGGGATGCCCATATTATTGAATTGAAAGTAAGACCTCATGCCCTATTTGCCGGTGAAAAAATTGAAAACCTGGCCTGGCGCGAAAAGTTCGGCATAAATATAGCTTACATAAAACGAGGCGACGAAATAAACTGCGCACCTAAAGGAACTACGAAACTATTTCCTCACGATAAAGTCGGGATTATTGCTTCCGAAGAACAAATGGATGTTTTTAAACCCGTGTTCGACGAAAACCCGGAGACTAACTCTGCCGAAAAATCAATTGAGAACATCGTTGTTTCGAGCATACGGGCAAACGAAAAAAACAAGCTTATTGGCCTGTCAATCAAAGAGTCGGGCATTAGAGAGAAAACCAGCGGGCTGATTTTAGGAATTGAACGAAACGACAAACGCATCTTCAATCCAACGTCGTCAACTGTTTTTGAGCCAGACGACATTATTTGGATTGCCGGCGAACGTGACAAAATAAAAGAATACTTTATTTAATCCGCTAATATAAAGCGTTTTGAATCTTGACAAAACAAAAAAGGGAAACCACCTGGCTTCCCTTTTCAATTTTCTTTTATCTGATTCTTTTTATTGCGGATTGATAAACGGCAATTTTACAACTTTGGCTTTCAGCAATTTTTCGCGGATTTTTACAAAAACTTCGGTACCAATAGCCGAATAGGCTTTGTTCACATAGCCCATTCCGATTCCTTTGTTCAGTACCGGCGACATGGTTCCTGAAGTGACGCGGCCAATAACATTGCCATCTTTGTCGGTCAATTCGTAATCGTGACGCGGAATTCCGCGGTCGATCATTTCAAACCCGCGCAGTTTACGCTGAACGCCCTCGCGGCTTTGCATCAGCAACAAGTCCTTATCAATAAAATAATGACCGTTGAATTTGGTGATCCAGCCCAACCCGGCCTCTATAGGCGAAGTGGTATCGTCGATGTCATTTCCATAAAGGCAATAGCCCATTTCGAGGCGCAATGTGTCGCGGGCGGCTAACCCGATTGGTTTGATGCCAAATTCGGCTCCTGCCTCAAAAATGGCATTCCACATCTGTTCAGCAAATTCGTTATAGAAATAGAGTTCAAAACCACCCGAACCGGTATAACCAGTTGCCGAGATAATAACATCATTAACCCCGCCAATAGCCCCGGTTACGAAGGTGTAATATTTAATTTCCGAAAGATTGATTCCTGTAAGTTTCTGTAAGGCTTCAGTAGCTTTGGGCCCCTGAATAGCCAGCTGGCTGATGGCAGGCGAAGCATTTTCGAGAATAGCGCCATTCGTGTTTTGCGAAACAATCCAGTTCCAGTCTTTATCGATATTGGCGGCATTTACAACCAGTAAGTATTTATTGGGCTCGAAATAATAAACCAACAAATCGTCAACAATTCCACCTTTCCCGTTGGGGAAACACGAGTATTGAGCCTGTCCTACAGTCAGTTTGGCTACATCGTTGGTGGTAATTCGCTGCACCAGTTCGAGCGCATTGGGCCCTTTTACCCAAAATTCGCCCATGTGAGAAACGTCGAAAACACCAACCGACTCACGAACCGTCATATGTTCGTCTTTTATTCCTGAATACTCGATGGGCATTTCAAATCCGGCAAATTCGACCATTTTTGCACCCAACTTCTTATGAATATGATTAAAGGCTGTGATTTGCATACAGTTTTTTCAATTTTAACGCGACAAAATTAGACTATTGAATATGCTTAAAGCATGAAAAATATCATCTGGCAAAGATATTAGTTTTTACGGGCTATTCCCGCTAATATTTACAACAAACAAGAAGTGCAGCAAAAGGCTATTTTCTTTTTCAGCAGGTCTTTTCATGACTTACGATACGATGTCAGTTCGTTAAGGAAAGTTCAGTGTAACTATTTTCACTTCACCCGGAGCTATTGAAAATCTGATATTTCACACGTAAATATGGTTGCTAATTTGTTGAAATGTACATGTGGAATTCCAAGCCATAAAAATAGTTTTCTCCACAAGATTTACATGTCCTTTTGTGCCACCACCTTGAATACTGTTACCGTGGTATGTTCGTTTTATCCGAATATATTCATCCGTATTTGCGTTTAGCGAACATGCTCGTTTCATTTTTTTCTTGGCGATTTTTAGCGTTTCCGTGACTTGGTGGCTCCTTTTTTTTGCCACCAAGTCTCTAAAGCGCGAAGTTTCACCCAATAATTTCTCTAAACCAAACGGCATTGCAATGTATTCGTTGTTTTTCTGCGGTTGAAAGAATAAGTTTTTTTATATTTGAATGTTCCAAAACTTAAACAACCCGAATATGTCGCAAGGACGCATAACAAACCTGTCGTACCTTAAAGAAATAACTGGAGGAGAGGCAGAAATAATGAAGGAATTCATCCAGATGTTCTTTGATCAGTTACCCGAATTCAGAGAAGGATTAACCAATCACCTGTTAAACAAAAAGTATAAAGAACTTGGAGAACTGGCACACAAAGCGAAATCGTCGGTAATGACCTTTGGCATGAATGAGCTGGGTTACAGATTAAAAGAACTTCAGTTAAAAACTCAGAAACTGGAAGAAATTGAATCGTATCCCGAATACGTGAACGAATTTATGGAAGAGATTGCCCAAGCCGAAAAAGAGCTTCAGGGAGACATGAAAAACATGTAATATTTCAGGAATTATGATATACTAAAACCCATAAGCTCGCTTCGTGTGAGCTTATGGGTTTTGTCGTTCTACTGGCTTTTCCCGGCTATCAGGCTACTCACTGAACGAAACCCGTCATTCATCTTTTTTATTAGTGGTTTAAGTGCCAGCCAATGCTATTTTCACACCAATTGAGACGCAACTAAATTTCTGGTTTAATGACAAAAAATTGCTCAGAAAATAAATTTTTCCCGGAAAACCTTGAGCTTTTTTTCGAAATGGTCGAAAATGCCCGTGATGGAATAAACATTACGCAAAACGGAGTTTTCAAGTACGTAAATAAAGCCTTTTGCGACATGATAGGCTACACCCGCGAAGAATTGTGCTGCAAAATGGCCTCCGACCTGCTACCCGAATGGAACAAAGAGCGAATGATTGAACAACATAACAACCAACTGCCAGGCTTTGGAAAATTTGGTCTCGACACTACCACCTTGATTCATAAAAACGGAACACCCATTGACATTGAATTCAATGCTTCGGCAATTACTTACGAAGGGCAGCTGGCTTCGCTCGTTTCGATACGCGATATTACCGAACGCAAGCAAATGCAGGCCAGGCTTGAACAAAGCGAACAGAAATACCGCAACCTGGTTGAAAATGCCCACGATGGAATTATTATTACTCAATTCGGAAATTTTAAATACATAAACTGCGCCTTTTGCAATGCCATTGAATATTCGGAAGAAGAATTGCTTGAAAGCCCGTTTTTAAGCGTAGTTGCCGAGGAAGATCATCAGAAAATGATTGAATACCATAAACTACGCATGGCCGGAGACAAACACCAGATGATTTACGAAGCCAAAGGCATTACAAAATCGGGGAAAGTAAAATATTTCGAAATAAATACTTCGTATATCGAATACAATGGTCATCCGGCAACCTTCATTATTTTACGCGACCACACCGACCATCGCATGATGGAAGACATTCTGAAAGCCAGCGAAAAGAAATATCGCCGCCTTTTCGAAGCCGAATCGGACGCCATTTTCCTGATCGACAAGGAAACCGGTAAAATATTAGATGCCAATCCGGCGGCAACTCAAATATACGGATACAGCCACGAAGAATTTCTTGGTCTCCGGAACATTGATATTTCGGCTGAGCCCGATAAAACCAGGAAAGCTACGGCCGAAGACCACGACTTTGTACCAATCAGGTACCACAAAAAGAAAAACGGAGACATATTTGCCGTAGAAATATCAGCCGGAGTTACCGAACTCGATTGCCGACAGGTACACATTATTACAGCCAGAGACATTACCGAGCGCCTTCGAATGCAAAATGAACTGAGCGAAAGCGAGAAAAAATACCGCACTTTAATCGAAAAATCGCTCGACGGAATCGTGATTTCGCAAGATGGAAAGATGATTATGACAAACAAAGCTTTTGCCGATATGCTTGGTTATAGCATTGAAGAATGTTTGCAAAACTTTGGTCCCGAATCAATTGCACCTGAAGATCGGGAACGGGTTATGGATATCCATTTCCGCAGAATGAGCGGAAAATTGGCCGATATGCGCTACATCGCTTCTATGATTTGCAAAAACGGAGAGAAAGTAACAGCTGAATTTAATTCGACCAACATCGAATTTAATGGCCGAATAGCTTCGTTTATAACAACCCGCGACATTTCCAGGCAAATCAGGATGCAACACGCTCTCGAAAATAGCGAACGCAAATTTCGGGAACTGGCCGATTTACTGCCTCAAACGGTATTCGAATTTGATACCCAAGGAAATGTGACTTTTTTCAATAAAGCTGGCCGCACCGTTTATGGATTCGGCGAAAACGATACGAACATAAATGCGTTAAGCGGAATTGCTGCATACGACCGCGAACGAATGTTTAATTTTATACTCGATGCAGTTGGTAAAGGAGAAACAAACCTGACTTCGGAATATACAGCCAAACGAACAGACGACAGCACTTTCCCTGTTATGTTTTACGGTAACCTGATGTACGAAAACGGTCAGTATATCGGAATGCGCGGCTTGGTTGTGGATATTTCGGAACGCAAAGCAATGGAAGAAGCTCTGAAAAAGAGTGAACGGAAATTCAGGGAACTCGCTGATTTATTGCCCCAAACTATTTTTGAACTCGATTTGAACGGACACGTGACCTACCTCAACAAAGCAGGCCGCCTGGCTTTTGGTTATACTGAAAAAGAGATAGGTTTTCCGGCAACTTCGGGTATTGTAGCCGAAGACCGCGAGCGACTACTTCACAATATAAAATTGGCTTTTTTCGAAAAAGGAAGAGACGGCGGCATGGAATATACTGCATTACGCCGCGATGGAACGACCTTTCCTATTGTGATATACAGTAGTCCAATGGCCGAGAACAATAAACCATTTGGTATTCGTGGGTTAATCATCGACATTTCGGAACGCAAGGCTATGGAAGAGGCGCTTCGAAGTTCGGAAGAACATTATCGCCAAGTGATTCAAAGTCTTCAGGAAGGCTTGTTTGTGTTGCAGGACGAAAAATTCCTGTTTGTAAACGACGCCATTGTCGATATTCTGGGTTACACCGTCAACGAAATGAAAGGAAAGCACTTTAACACGGTTGTTCCGCCTGAGTATGCTAAGTTGGCTGCCGATAAAAACCTGGGGCGGAAAAAAGGGGAAACAGGCTCGTGGAGCTACGAGTTTAAACTGTTGCACAAAGATGGGCAAACCCGCATTCCGGTTATATTATCGACCAACCTCACCGAACTCGATGGCAAAACAGCCGTTGTTGGAACAGCCAAAGACATTACCGACCGCATTAAAGCCGAAGAAGAAATCAGAGCCGCACACCGTCGCCTCGAAGAAATAAACCAAGATTTGGAGCAGACCATCCGCGAACGCACCCGCGAACTCACCAAAGCAAATACCCAATTGCTTAAATTACAGAAAGAAAACCTGCAATCGCAGTTTGATGTGCTCAAACAGCAGGTAAACCCGCATTTCCTGTTCAACAGCTTGAATGTATTGACCTCGCTGATCAGGCTTGAACCCGAACTGGCCGAGAAATTCACCGAACACCTGGCCAAGGTTTACCGCTACGTGCTCGAAAATAAAGATAATGAGTTGGTTACATTATCAACCGAAATGAGTTTTCTGGATGCTTACATCTTCCTGATCAATATCCGGTTTATGGACAAGGTTCAGGTGAAAATCAACATATCCGACGAGATGAAAAACTTCAAGATAATACCGCTGGCCATGCAGTTGCTCATCGAAAACGCCATCAAGCACAATGCCATGTCAAAGAAATCGCCGCTGGTAATCAACATTTTCATCGACAACAACAAATTTCTGAATGTGGTGAACAACCTTCAGGAGCGGGAAGCGCACATGATTTCAACCGGCGTCGGCCTGAAAAATATCCAGAACCGATACCGCCTGCTGAATAATACAGTTCCGGTATTCGAAAAAACCGACACCCATTTCAGGGCGCTCATTCCGTTGGTAGAAGAACAAAAGTGACAAAAAGAACCAGATATAATTGAAAATGAAAAGAATAGGACATAGGATATTGCATTTCCCGCTTACCAAAATAATCATCGGCTTTTTTATTGTCGCTGGCTTTGCGGGAGCCACCGGAGCAGGTCTGGGAAAATTGCTCGAAAACGCGCTCAGCAATAAAGATTTATCCGGTTTAATTTCAGCCGTTATTTCATCGGCGGTTGGTATCGCTTGTTATTGGGCGATTTTCAAGCTATATGAGAAAAGGAAAATTACTGAAATAGGGACTCAGGGCATTGGCAGGAATCTGCTCACCGGCATTGCACTGGGTTTCACATTGATGTCGTTAACGATACTTGTGATTTACCTCAGCGGGGACTACAAGATTGTGGCTTTGAATGCGATTACGCACCTGCTCCCGGCATTTGCGATGGCAATTAGCTCGGCAATTCTCGAAGAAATCCTGTTTCGCGGAATTTTATTCCGAATAGTCGAAGAAAAGCTGGGTAGTTACATTTCCCTGTTGATCTCGGCACTGATTTTCGGACTTTTGCATTTAATGAATCCCAACAGTTCCTTGTTGATTGGAATAGGATTAGCTATTCAGGCCGGATTACTTTTGGGTGTTTTGTATATGTATTCCCGAAATCTATGGCTACCCATTGCTGTGCATTTCGCATGGAACTTTACCCTTGGTGGAATTTGGGGCGCACCAGTGTCAGGTGTTTCATTGGAAAAGACCTTAATCACATCAACGTTTCAAGGAAATGAACTGATTACCGGAGGCTCGTTTGGTTCCGAAGGATCGGTTCAGGCTACATTGTTTTGCCTGATTGCAACAACTGTGTTTTTTGTGTTATGCAAAAAACAAAATAAAATTCAAAAGCCATTTTGGGCTAAGTAGTTTTCAATGAAGAATTGAGAAACAAGCATGAAACAATTACTTTATATATTTCTTGTTATTTCCGCCTGTCAGCTAAAGGTTTCGGCCCAAAATGAACCGAAGACGATTCTAGTTTCCGACCAACTAAAGCTGGTTCAACTCACCAACCGTACTTGGGTGCATGTTTCAGTAGAAAAAATTGCAGGCTTTGGCAATGTGTCGTCAAACGGCGTAATCTATGTCGAAAAAGACAAAGCTTTACTATTCGACACCCCGGTTACCGATTCGCTGACCGAAGTTCTGGTTCGCATCATCCAGGATTCGCTAAAAGCCAGCATCGTGGGCTTTGTTCCTAATCACTGGCACGAAGACTGCATGGGCGGCCTGAAATACCTGCAAAGTATCGGTGTAAAAACGTATGCCAATCAACTCACCATCAATGAGGCAAAAAAATGGGGATTGCCTATTCCTGAAAACAGTTTTAACGAGTCGCTCAGTCTTCAACTTTCAGGAAAGAAAGTTGAATGCTGGTATCCGGGCGGCGGGCACACCAAAGACAACATTGTGGTTTGGCTACCCACCGAAAAAGTGTTATTTGCAGGCTGTATGTGCAAGGAAATGAAATCAACAGGACCGGGAAACCTTTCGGATGCCGATGAAAAAAGCTGGCCAGCGACCATCAAAAAAGTGATTGCAAAATACCCCGACGCCCAAATCGTGATTCCGGGACACGGCCAGTGGGGCGGCCCCGAACTGCTGAGCCATACGTTCGACATCGTATCGGCAATAAAATAGAAAACAAACATATTCAGAAAAGGAAACAATTCATCAAAAAAAAACGAAACACTAGAACCATGAATTTTAAAGCGAAACAATGCTCATTATCGGCAAGTCAAACGCTGCTTGCCACTCCTGAAAAGGTTTTCCCGCTACTCTGCCCTACCCGCGAGTACGATTGGATTGAAAACTGGAAATGCGATTTAATATGTTCGAAATCGGGTTTTGCCGAGCTCGACTGCATCTTCATAACCAATTTCCCGGGCGACGAAGAAGACGTTTGGGTAGTCGATCAATACCTGCCCAATCAAGTCATTCAGTTTATCAGGGTATCGGCCAACCGGGTGATTCGCTACCGAATTACACTTACCGACCAGGCAAACGGACAAACAACAGCGCTATGGGAGCAAAAAGTAACAGCGCTAACCGAAGACGGCAACAGCTATGTTGAAAGCCTTTCGAATCTGGAGTTTGGACTAAAAATTAAAGGGTTGGAATTAATGATCAACTATTTCCTGGAAACCGGAGAAATGCTGAGAGCCTAGAAAACAACAATATGAAACGCGCATTAACCATCTACCACAGCCCAACCGGAACCACCCGAGGATTGGCCATCGACATCCAAAATTTTTGCAAAACCTGCGCCTTGGAATCGAAAGTGATTGCAACCGACGGTTTGGCAAAATGCGCAAACACCTGAAATGCGGAGAAACCGACGTAGTTCTTGAAATCAAATCGCGAAACGGCAATTTGTAGGAAAACAACAAGCAGCTGATCGGCAAAATCTTTTGAAAAGAACGAAAAGTATCAGGAAAACAGAACGGAAAAGAATCATTCATCGCAAAAAATAAAACTAAAATATAGCGACTATGAACGTACTGATTATTGAAGATGAACAACTGGCTGCACGACGCCTCGAAAGCATGATTTTATCGTACGACCCGGAAATAAAGGTTCTGGCCAAACTCGAATCGGTTGAAGATTCGGTGAAATGGTTTAAAAGCCACCCCCATCCCGACCTGATTTTCCTGGATATTCACCTCGAAGACGACCTGAGCTTTGCCATTTTCGAGAAAGTAAAAGTTGAATCGCCGATTATTTTTACCACGGCATTCGACGAGTACGCCATCCGCGCCTTCAAGCTGAAAAGCATCGACTACCTGCTAAAGCCCATTGTTCAGGAAGATTTGAACAATGCAATTTCGAAGTACAAGGAATGGAATGGGCAGAAAAACGGCATCGATATGTCGGCTTTGTTCGACCTGATCAGCAAAAAAGAGGTGAGTTACCGCGACCGCTTTTCGGTGTCGTACGGACAAAAAATCAAGTCTTTTGGCGTATCAGAGATTGCTTATTTTTATTCGAAAGAAGGGATGACTTACGCCGTGCTAACCGATACCAAGCATTACCCGGTTGACTATTCGCTTGATAATCTGACGAATGATCTGAACCCAAAAGACTTTTTCCGAATCAACCGGCAATACCTCATCAAACACAGTTCGATAAAACAAGTACACATTTTCCCGAAAAGCCACTTAAAACTCGAACTGGCACCGAAACCGCTCGACGATACTTTTGTGAGTATCGATAAAGTTACAACATTCAAAAAATGGCTGGGGAGAATAGCCAAATAAAAGGTTAAATGACAGATACAAAACGAATAACAGTAAAACCACTAACATACAACCAGTTACTGAAGTATGTGGCGAATGACCACTCGCTCGAAAAAGAACTCGGATTACAAGAAACCCGGCGGACGATTTCTCCTGAGTTGAAAGAAGCGCTCGAACAGGCAATTCTGCCTTCGGTTGCAGAAAATGAATCCAATTACCACTACTTTACCTTGTGGACCATTATCTCGAAACCCGAAAACCGCATGGTTGGCGACTTGTGTTTTATGGGTTTACCTACTGACGATGGCGAAATAGAAATTGGCTATGGAACTTACGAACAATTCAGAGGGAACGGCTACATGACCGAAGCTGTTGGCGCGCTGATTGAATGGGCCAAACAGCAGCCGGAAGTGAAAGCAATCGTCGCATCGACCGACAAAACCAATGTGGCATCTTATACCGTACTGCAAAAGAACCAGTTTGTGCAAGTTGGCGATTCGGACGGGTTGCTCCATTGGAAACGAAAACTTTAAACCATGAATATAGTCCTGAAAACCTGGGAAACACGCGATGCGGAAGCTTTGTTGAAATACGCCGGAAACCCCAAAATCACGCAGTTTATGTCCGACGGATTTGCCGGTGTTTCTACTCCTGAAGGAGCGGAAAAATTCATCGCGTTTGCCAGTAGCGGTTCCGACAAAATTTACCGTGCCATCGAGGTGGACGGAGAAGTCGTCGGCGGCATCGGCATAATGATTCAAACCGACATCCACCGCAAAAATGCCGAGCTGGGCTATTGGCTGGCCGAGCCGTTTTGGGGCAAAGGCATCACAACCAAAGCCATCGAAATGCTTGTTTCTGAAGCATTCGAACGACTTGACATCACCCGCATATTTGCCCGCCCGTTTCACACCAACAAAGCCTCGCACCGCGTGCTCGAAAAAGCAGGTTTCAGGCTTGAAGCTGTGCTCGAAAAAACAGTTTTCAAAAATGGTGAATATTTGGATGAGTGCATTTATTCCATCCGATTGTAGCATACCGCTTCGAAGCAATTAGCCAGTTCAGGAAAACAAGTAAAAGTTCAGAAATACAGTCATGCAGAAACAGATGTTAAGAAAACTACCAGCGCTCTTTTAACAGTGCTTTTCGCGCTTGTATCCTGCGAAAGCCTGTTGATTCCAACCGAAAACGACACCCCGCCCCTGCCAACCGACCACGAATCGAAACTAGCCACAGTACTCGATTCGCTTCGGTACGCATTGGATTTGCCCGCGCTGGCTGGTGCCATTGTAACCGACTACGAAATTGTAGACGCACAGGCCGTTGGGTGCCGGAAGTACGGCGGAAAAGCAAACGTAACCACCCAGGATCAATTCCACCTGGGCTCGAATACCAAAGCCATTACCGGCGCATTGATCGGAAAACTGGTTGACGAGGGTTTGCTGAACTGGAAAACCACGCTGCCCGAAATTTTTCCGGAATACGCCAATTCCATGAATTCGGCCTATACCAATGTAACCATCCTCGAATTGCTCTCGCACAGCTCGGGCATGCAGCGCGACCCTGCGCTTTTCCTCGATGCGCCAACTACGCGCGAACTGCGGGCCGAAATGGTTCGTTGGGTCTTACAGCAACCACCGGGAGCAACTCACGGCACGTATTTGTACAGCAACCTGGGCTACAACTTATTGGGCGCCATAGCAGAAAAGCTGGCCAACCGCACTTACGAAGATCTTCTGATTGAAAAAATGCTGCAACCGCTGGGCATAACTTCGGCAGGTTTTGGCCCTATGGGCACACCCGGCGCGCTCGATCAACCGTTGCAACACACCAACGGAAGAGCTCCAATAGAACCATTGGCCAGCAACGATTTGCCATCGGATTACAATCCTTCGGGGCGGCTCCACATGTCGATTGGCGACTGGGCAAAATTCATCCGCTGGGTATTGGCTGCCGAGGCCGGGCACCAAACCTTGCTGAAAGCCGAAACAGCCGCAGTGCTAACCTCTTCGATTGTTTCCGACGGAAATAACGGTTTTTATGCCTGCGGCTGGGGAATTTACGAATCGGATTGGGCGGGCGGAAAAACCATTGCTCACAATGGCAGCAACGGCTACAACTACTCGGTGGCGGCCCTCGCCCCGTTAAAACATTTCGCCGTAATTGCAGCAACCAACATGGGACCTGGCGATTTGGTCAACCCCATCGATCCCGTGGCCTGGCGATTGATTCAATTATATACCACCAAAAAGTAACCATGCGAATTGCCATTAGCCTTATCTGTGTTTTCCTGACTGTTCAAACGTTTGGTCAGGACCGGAACCCCATTGCGTTCGATAACAGACCATATAAATCGTTGTCCGTCAGCATAGGTGTCAACAAATTTCACTCACTCGACGAATATTTGTCGCCTCATACATTCTCCAGAAACATGTTCAGCACGCTGCTGGCCTACAACTGCCAGGGAAAGTTGGTTCAGCATTCGGTAGAAGCCGGTTTTAGTACCGGACATCCCAACTCGGCCGTGCAAGCCCGAAATGTCACTGAAAACATGTTATCCGTGTCGTACCGCTTGCTGCGGTTGGTTGCAGAAAAACCAATCGCCGGAAAAATACTCAGGATGTCGGCCGGTGCAGGGCTTTCAAGCTTTCTGGCCAACACCGATTTTACAGCCACCGACAGCCAACACGACTACCAGTGGTTAGAACAGTCGTGGTATTGTTCCAACTCGCTCGACTTTTGTGCCGAGGGTAAATACAGGCTAAGCCAAAAATCAACCGTTTCGGCACAACTCACGCTACCCGTGTTTCTGTTCGTATCCCGTCCCGAAAGCGGGCACTTGTTCAGCCAAAAGAACCAACAGGTAATAAATAACTTCATCAATGCCATGTTTCAGGGGTGCCCCGAATTTTTCTGGAAAAACCCGGTATTTAGTTGTAACTTAGGCTTCGCGCACCAATTGGGTTCGCGCACCAATCTAACATTGAACTATTTATTCAACTACGTCAGCTCCAAGCGTCCCGAAGCGCTTCACGTGTACACAAACCGCTTCCTCGTTGGATTTGAGTTTTTATTCTGACAAACGTTTTTCCTGCTGTTATGAATGAGACATGCTATACACGACTGGTCGTTTACTATTTCTCCGGAACCGGAAATTCGGAGAATGTTGCCCGCTGGCTGGCCGATGCTGCCCGCGAAAAAGGCATGGAAGCAAACCTGACAAACATTGCCAAAGCAGACAGGTTGGCCATTCTGACACCCGAACCCAATACGCTAATAGCTTTTTGCTCGCCCATTCACGGCTTCAACTATCCGCCGGTGATGCTCAATTTCATCCTGCGGTTTCCCAAAGCAAAAAATCACGTACTACTGCTGAATACACGCGCCGGAATGCTCATCGGCAAATGGAATGTGCCCGGTCTGACTGGCATTGCGTTCTATTTCTCCGCACTAATCCTGAAGCTGAAAGGCTATTCCATCCGCGCGATGTTTCCGGTTGATTTGCCCTCGAACTGGATTTCGGTGCATCCAGGGCTAAACGACCGAACCGTGAAATTTCTGCACGAGCGAAACCGCGAAAAAGTAAATCGCTTTGCCGAAAAAGTACTGACGGGAGGAACCGATTTCCGCGCAGTTCGCGAAATTATTCAGGATGTACTCATTTCGCCGATTTCGCTGGGCTACTACTTTATAGGCCGCTTTTTCTTTGCCAAAACCTACTACGCTTCTGCCGATTGCGACAACTGCGGTTTATGTATCAAAAGCTGCCCCGTAAAAGCCATCAAAACCGTTGATAACCGCCCATTCTGGACCTTCAACTGCGAAAGCTGCATGCACTGCATGAGCTACTGTCCCAAACGCGCCATCGAAACGGCCCACGGCTCAGTCGTGCTGATCACTGTGCTGTCGTCGCTTGTCGTTTCGGGCTTGTTTTACAGTTACTTTCGGGAATTGTTTTTCGACATAGAGCATACGTTTCTCGGTTTTGTCCTCGAATCGGCCCTGTTCCTGGGCATCCTGGCCATTTGGTACCGATTGCTACACTACGCCATGCGGTTTAAATTCGTCGAACGGCTGGTGGTGTACACCTCGCTCACCAAATACAAGTTTTGGGGACGCCGCTACCGAGCCTTGAAGAAGACATAATTCGCCAAGCCATCATAACTCGAAGAAACCTGAACCCGACACGCGTTCAGGTTTTTATTTGTTGAAAAACAGGAAAATAAAGAAGCTTACTATTCATAATTTTTCAGAAGGTGGTGTATATTTGCTTACATTTAGGAGACATGTACAAAGCCATTTGGCTCGCTATATAACATTAACGATTAATAAAAGATACCTATGGGACTAATGATTCATAACCTTGAGTTGTTGTCTGAGAACGCAACCAGAGACTACTTTGTATACATATTAGATTATGGGTGGGACGAGCCATTATCAAATGTAATACGACGAAATTTTGACAAACTTTCAAATCAAGCGTCAAACTCAGACTCGGCAATAATTATTGGAGTTGGTGAAATTGGACATTTCGATAATCAAGTCTTATCCTACCATAGTATTAACGGGGAGAATGCGGAGGAAATACTTCCAGCAATTCTGATAACGAGGACAAACCCACACGTGTTCAGACAATATTCAGATGCACAGAATAGGAAAATCGATGAACAATTTAAATATGTTCTCATACCACTCAGAAAAATTTGTAAAACAGAAAGTGATGTTGTAAACTTGATACACGGACTTTTTAGAGATATAAAAGACAAAAAAAACTTGGCAGATTTTAAAGTTCAAAAAGAATTAAAGAAAGGGAATGGGCGAGCCATTGTTGACAGTCTGATACTTGGTCCTAACTTTATGGGAATGGGATTTGATTTCAATAAGTTTATTAGTTATTTAAAAGAAAAGTAAGACCACGAATGCTCTGTACATGACTTTAGCTTCCGGCAAGTGCGGCAGCAGTGGCTTTCGGTGGGCATCTTTCCGCTCAGGCTGCTTTTCGGCTTAACAGGAATTAAAAATCGGCGAAGCCAAACCGCTCGGAACCGATAGCTATCAATACCACATCTGCGTGTAGCTTTCCACCTTATAACCAACGATAGGGCGACTATACAAAATCATAAGTTTAGACAAGCTATTTAATTGCGGTGAAAAAATGAATGAGGCTGTCCAAAAAGTAAAAATTGGACAGCCTTTGTTTTGTTGTCCCTGAAAGATTTAGTATCTTAAAGGTCTCTATGACAACAAGATCAAACATACGATTTAAAAGTATTACTTCGCAGCAGTCAGTACTTTTTCCTGTAAATTTAAGTGATAAAATTGCGTTGAACCATCCTGTTCGGCTTGTCAACCAGATTGTTGACCAGTTAAATATCGACGATATTTTATCGACCTATAAAGGAGGAGGAACCAGTTCGTTCCATCCCCGTGTGATGATTAAGATTCTGTTCTACAGCTATCTGAACAACATTTACTCTTGTCGGCGGATTGCCCGACAATTGGAAGAAAACATCCATTACATGTGGCTTTCGGGTGAAGCCTTGCCCAACTTTCGCACGATCAACCATTTTCGGAGCCAAAAACTCAAAGGCAAGCTTCAGGATCTGTTTGCCCAGTTGGTCAGGCTGATGGCTGAAATGGGTTATGTCAGTTTGGATGTTCAATACATTGACGGGACCAAAATAGAGGCAGCCCCGAACCGTTACACTTTTGTATGGCGCAAATCGGTGGAAAAGAACAAGGAAAAACTTGAAAACAAGATCGACAGTGTTTTGAAAGAAATTGAATCAACCATCCAATCAGACCAATCAGATCAGGCAGAAGACCATTTGCCCGAAAAAATTGATTCTGTTTTGCTTCAGGAAAAGATTGAAAAGCTGAACGATCGTTTATCCGGGCTGAACAAGAACCAGCAAAAGCAGGTAAAGGAGCTACAGGAAGATGCCTTGCCACGTCTTCAGAAGTATGAAGAGCAACTCGATGTTCTGGGTGAGAGAAACAGCTACTCGAAAACCGATACTGATGCCACGTTCATGCGCATGAAAGAAGACCACATGAAAAACGGGCAGCTAAAGCCCGCTTACAATGTGCAGATCAGCACAGAAAACCAGGTTATCACCCATTACTCGGTCCACCAACGCCCGGGCGACACGGCAACACTGATCCCTCACCTGGAGCAGTTTGAGTTACACTACGGAAAACAATCATCCAAAGTAGTAGCCGATTCAGGCTATGGGAGCGAACAAAACTACCAGCAACTGGAAAATAAAGGGATTGAAGCATTTGTCAAATACAATTACTTCCATAAAGAACAAAAAAGGAACTACCGGAAAGACCCCTTCCTGGTAGCCAACCTATACTACAACCGGGAGAACGATTTTTATGTATGCCCGATGGGGCAACACATGGATAAACACTATACCAGTAACCGAAAGACAGAACTAGGATTTGACTACCAGGTGAGCATTTACCAGGCACAGAACTGTAATGGGTGCCCGCTTAGGGGGATGTGCCATCAGGCCAAAGCAAACCGGAGCATTGAAGTGAACCACAATCTAAACCGCCTCAGAACTATTGCCAAGGAGAAACTTTTAAGTGAAGAAGGATTATACCACCGAAGTCGAAGGCCGATAGAACCGGAAGCCGTATTTGGGCAGACAAAATCGAACAACCGCTTCAACCGGTTCTCACTCAGGGGAATTGAAAAGGTAATGATCGAGTTTGGGCTGATTGCCATATCCCACAACCTGCGCAAAATAGCCATGAGTATGTCTATTCGGGAAGGAAAAGCTGTGTTTTATTGGGTTTTTGCCATTTTTGAGTATCCAAAAACAAAAAACAGGGCGATCTCGATTCTGAAAACATTAAAAATACCAATACCTAAAATCGCCGCATAAAAATAGAGGCCATCCTTTTGGGACAGCCTCTTTTGTATATTTACTGCACCATACTATTCGTTCATGGCAAACTATATATACGAGTACAATAACTGGACAGATTTTTCGTGGCAGGATAAAGTCGTGAATGCTGTATTTGGTGAAGTGCGGCTTATGCAGGGTAAAATAATAGGGCAAATGAACGCTTTGGGCTTTTCGGCTAAAGAAGAAGTCACGCTAACCGCCTTAACCTTAGACGTAGTAAAATCATCAGAAATTGAAGGTGAACTACTTAATTATGAGCAGGTACGTTCGTCGATTGCAAGGCGTTTGGGCATAAACACCGCAGGACTCGTACCGAGCAACCGCCACATTGAAGGAGTTGTAGAAATGATGCTTGATGCCACCCAACGATACAACTTGCCTTTAACCGAAAAGCGTTTGTTTGGTTGGCATGCATCACTCTTCCCAACAGGGTACAGCGGACCTTACTTAATAGAAGTGGGACAATACCGAACTGGTGAAATGCAAGTTGTATCGGGCGCCATGGGAAAAGAAAAAGTTCATTACGAAGCTATAAAGCCCGAATTGGTGAAAACGGAAATGGACAAGTTTTTGGATTGGTTCAACAACGAAAACAATCTCGACCCTGTTTTGAAAGCTGCCATCGCACACTTTTGGTTTATCATCATTCATCCCTTTGACAACGGGAACGGCAGAATTGGAAGAGCCTTAGCCGACATGTTGCTTGCCCGTGCCGAAGGCAGTGGTGAACGCTTTTACAGTATGTCTGGCCAAATTTTAGCCGAACGCAGAATCTATTATGAAGTATTGCAAAAAGTGCAACATAGTTCAGGCGATATTACGGAATGGATCGATTGGTTTTTGCATTGTCTCAAAAATGCGATGCTCTCCACCGAAAGCACCACAAAGAAAATACTGCGTAAAGCTGAGTTTTGGAAATTACACGAGCACACGCCCGTCAACGAACGGCAACGCTTAATATTGAACAAACTCTTTGACAATTTTGAAGGAAAATTACAAACCTCAAAATGGGCTATAATTGCGAAAACCTCTACCGACACTGCCTTACGGGATATAAAAGACCTGGTAGAAAAAGGCATCCTGAAACAAACTGACGAAAGAGGACGAAATGCAAACTATGAATTAGCTGACTTTAAATTGGAATAACCGCTGGCAATAAAGTCATCTGCACGGCAAGTTCGGCCCAAGTACTCGGATGATTTTTGGGCAAACACCTTTCCGCGCGCTCCAATTAGCTAACTTTACATCAGAAATAGACATCAGTCATGGAACAAAACGAACAGGAACCCAGCGAACCGACTGAATACAAGGCTTAATCGAACAATCTTGCCCTATCTCAGACACTTATCCAAACAATGAAAACGCCATGAAAGTTAAATTACATCTTCAGTTAGCTTCAAAGCCCATTTTGCTTTGTTGACAACAGGCGGCTGGTAAACCTCAAATTTATCGAGCAACGAACCAGGGTTTTGGTCAATCTGAATCATATCGCGATGTTCCTGCTCCATAAATTTCTGTTCAACCGAGTGATCGATAAACTGCATTAGCCGATCGTAATAACCATTGATATTGAGAATGCCACAAGGTTTTTGATGCAGATCGAGTTGTGCCCAGGTTAGTATTTCGCACAGTTCTTCAAGTGTTCCCATACCTCCGGGCAAGGCAATAAATCCGTCAGACAGTTCGGCCATTTTGCTTTTTCGCTCGTGCATCGAGTTTACCACCATCAGTTCGCTGATTCCTTCAAAAGCAACCTCCTTGTCAGCTAAATGTTTCGGAATGATACCGATAACTTTTCCGCCCGATTCGATGCACGATTTGGCCAGCTGACCCATTAGTCCAACTTTGGCCCCACCGTAAACCAGCGTAATATTCCTATTGGCGAGAGTTGTTCCCAGTAGCCTGGCGGCCTCAATGTAATCGGTTGTCGAACCCGGACTTGATCCACAAAATACACAAATGCTCTTCATCTTAAAATTCCTTTTTATTCCGTCTTTGCCCGCAAAACATTAACGATTTTCTATTCCCTGTTTATTTTGGCGAGGTGAAGATAGTCGAAAAAAAATCATACTGGTTATTCTCAAAATCAAACTTTACGTTTACTTCGTATCCCTAACTTTTACTCAAAAATTGGTTTCCAAAACAGATATAAATGAATTTTAAACAGTTTCTAACACTGAAAGTTGATAAAATAATCGGATAAAGGATTGTTAGGTCGATTTTTTATTCGATTTTTGAAACAATTTAGTACGACAGATTTCATGACAATTATTTCTGATTTATTTCAGAAAAGAAAAGCTGGCAAGCCATTACATTTGAACTCAAAATAAGTGAGAATAAATTATTAACCCATAAATTTCAATCCAATGAAGAAGCATAATTTTTATGCGGGCCCATCGATTTTACCCGAATTTACCAAGGAAAAAGTAGCAGAAGCAACTCTTAATTTTGCAGGAACAGGTCTTTCAGTTATGGAAGTCTCGCACCGCAGTAAAGAGTTTGTTGCTGTTATGGATCAGGCGATTGCTTTAGTAAAAGAATTGCTTAAAGTTCCTGAAGGGTATTCCGTTCTGTTTTTGCAAGGTGGTGCAAGTCTTCAATTTTTGATGGCACCCTATAATCTTCTCAACAAAAAAGCTGCCTACATCAATACCGGAACCTGGGCTTCAAAAGCGATTAAAGAAGCTAAATTCCTGGGCGAAGTGGTTGAAGTTGCTTCCTCGAAAGATGCCAATTTCAATTATATTCCTAAAGGATATGCTGTTCCGGATGATGTTGACTATTTTCACTATACCTCGAACAATACCATTTTCGGAACCGAAATATTGGTTGACCCGGAAGTAAACGTTCCGTTGGTTTGCGACATGTCGTCTGATATTTTCAGCCGCCCGATTGATATTTCGAAATACGACCTGATTTATGCCGGCGCCCAGAAAAACCTGGGACCCTCTGGAGCAACCCTGGTCATCGTAAAAGATTCGGCCCTTGGAAAAGTTGAGCGCCCAATCCCAACAATGCTCGATTACCGCATCCACATTAAAGACGGATCGATGTTCAATACCCCATCAACATTGGCAGTATTCGGATGTCTTCAAACCTTGATATGGCTGAAGGAACAAGGCGGCGTTGAGGGAATTGAAAAAGTAAATATGGCAAAAGCCAATTTGCTTTATGCCGAGATCGACCGAAATTCGTTGTTTAAAGCAACGGTTCCAAATCCTGAAGATCGTTCGCGTATGAATGTTACCTTCGTTATGACTGAAGGCAACCAGGAACTGGAGAAAGAATTTGGCGCTTATGCCAAATCGAAAGGATTACTTGGATTGGAAGGGCACCGCTCTGTTGGCGGCTTCCGCGCATCGCTATACAATGCGTTGCCCATTGAAAGTGTTCAGGCGCTGGTTGATACGATGCAGGAGTTTGAACAGCAAAAGAAAGCTTAATCACCATAACGGGAAAAGCAGAATGAAGATTCTGCTTTTCTTTTTTCATCACTAACTAAAACGACCTACACATGAAACGAGTGTTAATAGCAACCGAAAAACCATTTGCCCCGGTTGCAGTTGATCAAATTACCGGTATTTTAACCCAAGCAGGTTACGAGGTTCAAAAGCTCGAAAAATATTCATCGAAACCGGAATTGCTTAATTCGGTTAAAGAGGTTGATGCAATGATTGTTCGCAGCGATATTATCGACCGCGAGGTTTTGGAGGCAGCACTTAATTTAAAAGTAGTTGTTCGTGCCGGAGCTGGTTTCGACAACCTTGATTTGAGTTCGTGCACCGAAAAAAACATCGTGGCTATGAATACGCCGGGGCAAAACTCGAATGCTGTTGCCGAATTAACAATCGGGATGATGATCTTCATGTCGCGAGGACAATTTAACGGCGTTGCCGGAACCGAGTTAAAAGGCAAAACGGTGGGAATTTATGGCTGTGGAAATATTGGCCGTCGCGTAGCCCGCATTACGCAGGGACTGGGGATGCACGTTGTAGCGCTCGATCCGTGCATTACCAAAGTAAGCATGGAACCATACGATGTAAAAGTCGTTCAGTCGGTTGAAGAACTTTTTAGCGCCAGCGATTTCCTTTCGTTGCATATCCCTTCAAACGAGAAAACAAAAAATTCCATCAATTTTGCACTTCTGAATAAGATGCCTAAAGGCGGAATGCTGATTAATACGGCCCGCAAAGACGTAATTGATGAAAAAGGGTTGATGCAAATGTTCGAAATTCGCCCTGATTTTAAATACGTTAGCGATATTTTACCATCGTGCCACGAAGAACTGGCCGCTAAATTTGGCCTTCGCTATTTCGCAACGCCCAAAAAACAGGGAGCCGAAACTTCTGAAGCCAATGTCAATGCCGGTGTTGCAGCAGCTGAACAAATTGTTGCATTCTTCGAACGTAACGATCAGACTTACCGGGTGAACAGGTAGGAGAAGCCCTTCCCTGACCCTCCCCGAAAGGGAGGGAAAAACCATGAACCCTGAATTTCGGATTGAGAGATGAAAAGATATTGTTCGATCAAACAAATTGCTGAATAGTAAAAAAAGAAATAAACGAGAATGACTTTCGTGACTGAAAATTCCCTCCCACTTGGGGAGGGTCAGGGAGGGGCTATTCTCTAAATTAACTTAAAAATAATGGAGATTTTTTTTGAGAACGAAGAGTTTGTAAATATCAACTACTCAGGACAAAAGGTATCGAAAACCGAGTTCGACCAGTGTACCTTTCGTAGCTGTAATTTCTCGAACTCCGACTTTTCAGACAACGATTTTATCAACTGCCGATTTGAAAATTGTAACTTTGCTGTAGCAAAATTAACTGGTACCGGCTTGAAGGATGTTTCGTTTACCGGCTGTAAACTGGTAGGAATTGATTTTGAGCCGTGTTCTAATTTTCTTTTTGCTGTAAACTTTGAAAATTGTGTACTCGATTATTCGTCTTTCTTCGGAAAAAAAATGAAAAAGACGCGATTCATTGGTTGCTCGCTGATTGAGGTAGATTTCGCGACAACCGATTTATCAGGAGCAATATTCGACAAAAGCGATTTATCAATGGCTGTTTTTAAACAAACCAATCTTGAAAATACCGACTTCAGGGCTGCTGAAAATTACACGCTCGACCCGAATGAAAACCGGATGAAAAAAGCCAGGTTTTCGATTTCGGGATTGACTGGTTTGTTAGGCAAATACAATTTAATAATCGAATAGTTGTAAAATCAAATAGTTTGACCATGTCTTTAAAATTCAAAATTGTATTTTATAATGTAATGATTTTCCTGATCATTTTCGACATCATTTATTTGTTTGTCTGGACACTGGCTATACGTATGAATCCGATAAAAGGCTTACTTGTTGCTGCGGTTGCAGCCTTGATTATGCCTTGGGCCCGCCCCACAAATATGTCGTCAGGACGAAAAGTAGCTATACGAAGCTGGGCTTATGTACTTTACAAAAAGTACCATAAACCGAGATTGAAACCAAATGAAGAAGAATTTGAAGAAAACGAATAACAAGTAGTATTATGGCTGTAGTAAAACCATTTAAAGGACTTCGTCCTCCACAAGAAATTGCCAGCACCCTGGCTTGTTTGCCTTACGACGTTATGAACAGCACTGAAGCGGCTCAAATGGCCGAAGGCAAAGACTGCTCGCTGCTGCACATTACCCGTGCAGAAATTGATTGTCCGGCAGGAACCGATATTCATTCGGAAACTGTTTACCTGAAATCGGTTGAAAACTTCGGGAAATTTCAGAAACAAGGCTGGCTCAATCAGGATGAGGCAACCAAGTTTTACATTTATGCACAAACCATGAATGGCCGAACACAATATGGCATTGTTGGAGCTGCGGCATGTGAAGATTACCATCAGGGCATCATCAAAAAACACGAACTGACGCGACCTGATAAAGAGGAAGACCGCATGATTCTGACCCGCTACCTGAATGCCAACATCGAGCCGGTGTTCTTTTCGTACTGCGCTGTTCCTGAAATTGACGCCATTGTTGAGGCGATTGTCAAAAACCAGGCCGCCGATTATGATTTTGTTGCTGAAGACGGTTTCGGCCATCATTTCTGGACGATTAACGATGCCGCAACCAATAATAAAATTGAAGAACTGTTTGCAACTAAAGTTCCATATACCTACGTGGCCGACGGACACCACCGCACGGCCGCCGCTGCACGCATTGGACTCGAAAAGAAAAGCCAAAATCCGAACCATACCGGCAACGAAGAATACAATTTTTTCATGGCCGTTCATTTCCCGGATAATCAGCTGCAAATTATTGACTACAACCGGGTTGTAAAAGACCTGAATGGCTATACCGAAGTTGAATTACTCGATAAGCTGGCTGTTAATTTTGTTGTTGAAGAAACCGGAACCGACATTTATAAACCATCTAAGCTCCATGAGTTCAGCATGTATCTTTCCGGGAAATGGTATAAACTGAATGCCAAACCCGGAACATACAATGATAATGACCCCATTGGCGTGCTGGACGTAACGATTCTTTCGAGCCTTGTTTTGGACCAGGTACTGGGAATTGCCGACTTACGTACTTCAACCCGTATCGATTTTGTTGGCGGAATTCGTGGCCTTGGAGAATTACAGAAACGTGTGGATAGTGGCGAGATGAAAGTGGCCTTTGCACTTTTCCCGGTTTCGATGCAACAACTAATCAATATTGCTGATTCGGGTAATATTATGCCTCCAAAAACGACCTGGTTCGAACCAAAACTCCGCTCGGGATTGGTTATTCATAAGTTGGACTAGTCGAGCTAAAAACATAAAGACAAAAATCCTGAAAGATGAACTTTCAGGATTTTTTGTTTGCCGCCCGCTTCACGCTGACGTAAAAGCAAATGGAACAAAGCAATGCTATTTCGAGACTGCCACCGCAGATTAGAAATAGTAGATATTTTTAGATCCGCGTTTACCTTTGCGAACGTCGTCGTTAAGTATCTCAACTACAGTCCGGCGATTAGCCTGGTGCTCCATTTCGGAACACGGAACACCATCAGCACATTTATTAACCAGCTTCGATTCGCCATACCCTTTCGGAACCAAACGACTTCTATCGATCCCTTTACTAACCAAATAATCAACCACCGATTCTGATCGTTTTTGCGAAAGCCACAGATTATACTCTGCCGGAGATCTGCTGTCGGTGTGCGATCCAATTTCAATCCGAACAGAAGGGTTATCAATCAATATCTTCACCAATTTATCAAGAACAATTGCGGCATCGGGTCTAATATTATATTTATTTAAATCATAATACAAATCTTCGAGCACAAATTGCTTTCCGGCAGTAATCTTTTCAAGTTCAATGGTTTGCGTAAAATCGTCAAAATCTTTTCCTTTAGACGAGAATTTATCAGTGGCATCAAAATATCCTTCGGCTGAGATAAAGAATGAATAATCTGTTTCTTGGTTAACTTTCATCCTCACAATACCATTATTATCCTCAAAATCTTCATTACTAAATTTTCCTTGAGTGACATCGATTAAGGCATTTGGTATAATCAACCCGGTTTCTTTATCAATCACCTCTATAGTCAAATGTGAAGCATTTTGTTTCAGGTATATTTCTTCATTTTGCACATAACCAAATAACGATCCATTTATTGCAATCGCCTTTTGCTCAGGATTAAAGCTATTTTTATCGGCCTGTATCTTGTAATTTTCACCCATCTTAACAGAAAAATTTACAACACCCTTTTTGTCAGAAACCTGGGTATCCAATACACTTCCTGTTGAATTAACCAACTGAACCTGAGTCTCCGGAAGGATTTGGCTTGTTGCTTTCTCCAATGTATTTACCCTTAATTCTATCTTATTGATTTTGAATGAATAATTATCGTCATCACCTTTTCCTCCCGGTCGGTTAGAGGTAAAATATCCAGATAGCTTTTCGGGGTCAAAAACAAGCCCAAAGTCATCATACGACGAATTTAAGGGCTCGCCAACGTTTATTATTTTATATTCGCCCGAATTATTCACCGGCGATGCCGCATAAATGTCAAGTCCGCCTATGCCCGAATGTCCGTTTGAAGAGAAATATAATATTCCATTTTTATCGACATACGGAAACATCTCTTTTCCGGCAGTATTTATCGTTGGTCCCAAATTAACCGGTTTTCCCCAATTACCATTTACCCATTCTGATTTGTAAATATCAGTTTCACCAAGTCCTCCAGGCATATCCGAAACAAAATACAAAGTCTTATTATCGGGCGACAGGGTTGGATGTGCCACGGAATATTTATCGCTGTTGTAAGGAAATTCCCTGGTTTTGCCCCATTCTTTTCCGTCCCAATCAGCAACATAAATTTTTAGGTTGTTAACCCCCTCCCGCTTCGAAAAAATGCTAATGTTAATGTAATTGTTACGAGTAAAATACATGGTATTAAAATCGGAGGCGAAGCAAACCGGCCCTTCATGAAATTTGGTATTTATCTGTTTAAACACAGTCCTTTCATCGTCATTGGCAGGTTCAGCCCCCGGTTTGGAAATGTATAAATCAAGAAACGGTTGATTATTCCATCCATAAACCGTTTTTACAACGGCAAAGCTATCACGCGCCGATGAATATACAACCTGATCTTTATAAAAAGTAGCGCACATATCTATAAACCTGCTATTTCCGTCCAGGTTTTTTACAGTAATATCAGCGCCTAAAATTTTCGAATAATCGCCGTTTTCAATGCCTTCCAACTGCTGTTTTGCCCTGTCATCTTTAGGTTCCTTCGCTAAATACCTGACAAGCCATTCTTTCGACTCAGACGGCCTTCCAACATTGAGTAACAACTGTGCATAGTTGTAATAATCAGATGGCTGGCAGATATCGGTTTTGACAAGCAACTCGTAATAGTAGAGCGCTTTTTTATAGTTCAACATCTTATCGTAGCAATATGCCAATTTCTGGATGTACACCGAAGTTGTATTGCTTTCAGCATGTAGTTTCTCGAAGATTTCGGCAGCCCGACTATATGCCATGTTATTGTAATAATCGTTTGCCCGGCGGATTACCGATGTTTGACCATATGTATAATCAGAAATGAAGAACAATCCTGAAAGAAATATGGCAGAGATTAAAGTTTTGCTCCAAATGTTTCTGAAGGCCATCTGCAATATACTTTTTTTAATGGAATACAAATAATTCATAACTAACAGTTTAACTACAGACTTAAAAATACCTGGGCGAAAGAATTTTACGGCCTTTTTGTATAAAATCAAAGCTGATAAATATCTCGTGTGTCCCCTGGCTATATACTCCAAGTTTAGATAAGGTATAATCATACGAGTACCCGATGCTAAGTTCTTTGCTGATATCTATTTTTACCATACCGCCAAGAGCATCCTCGATACGATACATCGCGCCAAACCATAATTTATCCTGCAACAAAACGGCGAGAGATAACTCTGTTGAAACCGGCGAGCCTTTAACTATTCTAAGGGTACTCGACGGCTTAAATTTTATTCCATCGACAATGCCAACAACAACACCTCCTGAAATGAAATAATGTGTTTTTTCCTTGTTAAACTGATTCGAATCGTCGGAAAGACTATTTTGAAGCAATTTAGGAATAGAAAGTCCCAGGTAATATCTGTCGGAATAAAGGTAAGTTCCAACTCCAAAATTGGGAAGGTATAATTTCTGGTAACCATTCATCGAAAGATATTCATCGTCTTCATGATGCAAAAGATTAGCTAAATCTTTTTCCAGAACATTTACGCCACCTTTCAGTCCCAGAGCAAGTTTTGTTTTATTCTTAATTTTCAAATGATATGAATAATCGCCAAATAAACTGGTTTGCTTGGTAGGCCCTATTTGGTCGTACAACAGTGTTAAGCCAATACCAACGTTGTACTTAATAAACGGACTATTAACTGACAATGCCAATGTTTTTGGGGCCCCATCAATGCCTACCCATTGCTGACGATGCATGCCAACAATGTTTAGCGTTCCCCTGCTCCCTGCATAAGCCGGGTTTATCGAAACCGGATTATGCATATACTGGGTAAACATAGGGTCTTGTTGTGCCGAAACAGTAACACAAATGCCCATAAGGAAGAAAATAATGAAACTAAATCTCATTCCTTTTACATACTTATTTATTGACATTAATTTCCAGAATTTATTTTTAACCATTTTATTACCTTTCAAGATATACAAAACCCGTTTTATGCCTGTTGTTACCATATTGAATCAAGAAATAATAAGTACCTACAGGCAATGGTACGTTACCTATTTTTTTAACATTTGCATATCCATCCCACTCATTTAAATACCCTACTTTCTCGTAAACAGTATTTCCCCAGCGGTTAAGTATTGTTACTTTATTACTTGGATAACGATCTATACCTTTTATGAAATATGTATCATTCTGGCCATCGCCATTCGGGGTAAATACCTGATCTGGAACAATATCCTCAATAATAATTATAACCATCGCTTCGGAGCAGTCGCCATCGCTGTCACAAATTTTATACGTGAATGAATCTGTTCCGCTAAAATCAGGCAACGGTGTGTAAATGTAGCTACCATCAGGATTAAACATTATTGTTCCCTTAGTAGGTTGGGTTACCAATGTCCAGGTATTATCGCCATCCTGGCTAAGTTTATCATTATCACCAACACTACCCGTTAATATTTGATCGAGTGGCAATTCTGCTTCGTCGTTAATGGCAATTGGAATGTCGTTTACATCCGTTACCGTCGGATCATTCTCCGTATTGCTATTATCATCTGATAAATCCGAGACTTTATTACCCAGTGCATCCGTTCCTTCAACACTAGCCTGGTTGGTCACAGTACCCGTAAGCAAATCGTTGTAAGTAATGGTATATACGGCAGTAAACGAGGTTTTGTCAACTGCTCCAACTTCCAAACTAACCGGGCCACCAGTTATTGTAACATTTGGATCGGTTACCATAACGTTTGTCAAGCGAACTTTCCCGGTATTAGTTACTGTAAATAGATAGCTAATCTTATCGCCAATGTTACCTTTTATACCATCGCCGTTTACATCAATAATTTTAGCTGTTTTTATCAAAGCAATTGCACCGCTGGCTAATGGAGTAATTGTTGGGTCATTCGCTGTATTGCTTGAACCATCAGACAAATCGCTTACTTTATTTCCAATCAGATCTGTTCCTTCCACTTTAGCCTGATTAGATATGGTTCCTACCTTTACGTCGGCTTCAGTAATTGTATAAACAGCGCTGAATGTTTTATCATCAACTTGCCCGGGCAATAAGGTAATTGGTGCACCGGAAACTGCAACATTCGCATCAGTAACCGTTACATTGGTCAATGTCACAGAACCTGTATTTGTTACGATAAACGAATACTTAATCTGGTCGCCTGCATTTCCCTTAGAACCATCGTTATTGGCGTTAATTACCGAATACGTTTTAATGATTGCAATAGCACCTCCTGCAACAGGTGTTACCGTAGGTTTATTACCCTTATTATCTGACGGATCTGATAAATCGGAAACAATATTTCCAATAGGGTCAGAACCTTCAACTTTAGCCTGATTTATAACACTACCATTCTTAATATCGGCAGCTGTAATTGTATAAGTTGCAGAGAATGAATTTCGATCAACAGCGCCTGAAGCCAGAGTAATCGGGCCTCCAGATACTTTGACCATTGGATCGGTAACAGTAACATTAGTCAAAGTAACTGAACCAACGTTACTTACGATAAATTTATAATTTATCACATCTCCTGCATTTCCTTTAACGCCATCGTTATTGGAGTCAACCAGAACAGCTTCTTTAATAATAGCCAATGCGCCGCCGGCAACCGTAGTAACAGTTGGGTTATTTTCCTTATTGCTCTTATCGTCTGACAGGTCAGTGGCTTTGTGTCCATAGAAATCATCTCCCTCAACCTTAGCCTGATTGGTAACACTACCCTTTTGAATATCGACCGTTGTAATGGTGTAAGTTGCCGTGAATGAGGTTCGATCCACTGCTCCGGCAGCCAACGTAATTGGTCCGCCCAAAACAGTAGCCTTAGGATCGGTGACTAATATGTTGGTTAACGATACTGTACCGGTATTTGTAACTATAAACGAATACTTTATCTGGTCTCCAACATTACCTTTAACTCCATCCATATTACTATCTGAAATGGTTGACGTTTTTATAAGAGCTATGCTTACGTCGATAACTGTAACTGTAACTGTTGCTGTTGAACAGTCTCCATTAGCATCACACAACCTATATATGAACTTATCAGTACCTAAGTAGTCCATATTCGGCTTGTATGTAAATGAGCCATTGCTGTCGAGTGTTACAGTACCATTGGTTGGATTGGTAACTAGGCTATATACATTGCCGCCATCACCACTTGGTTTGTCATTTACACTCACTGCTCCGCTAGCCGGAATACCCTTTAATGTTACAATGGCGTCATCAACAGCAAACGGAAGATCATTTACCGGCAAAACTACAATCGAAACCGTAGATGTTGCAGTTCCTCCATTGCCATCAGTAATAACGATAATAAAACTATCATTCCCGTTATAATCCAAATCCGGGGTATATGTATAATTCCCATTATTGTCTATCGTTACTTTTCCATGCTGAGGTCCGCCACCTTTAGTATATGTAAGTACGTCTCCATCAGGATCAGTCGCAGTTATTTTTCCAGAAACCGGTGTATCCTCGTTCGTAATTTTCGAATCATCGTTCGTTACCGGAGCATCATTCACCGGGGTAATTATTATAGTTACAGTTGCTTCATCGTAGCCACCATGACCGTCACTAACCATCACATTAAAACTATCTGTTCCATTGTAGTCTTTATTCGGGAAATAAGCATAAAAACCATCGGGTTCCAAAACTACAGTACCATGAAATGGGTTACTGGTTTTGCTAAAGCTTAATACATCTCCATCTAAATCAGAAGCAGTTAGATATCCACTTACAGGAATATCCTCCTTCGTAATCTTCATATCATCAGATATCGTTGGTATATTATTAACAGAAGTAACAATTATTGTTATTATGGCTGTGGCAGTACCTCCATGTCCGTCACTTACTACAACAGTAAAATTATCGGTTCCATTATATGTAAAATTAGGAACATAAGTATAAGTACCATTACCGTTTATCGTTACAGTGCCGTGAGCAGGATCGCTTCCTTTACTGTAAGTCAATGCATCGCCGTCAACATCGGTTGCGCTAACAGTACCACTTACCGGCGTATCTTCAGGCGTAGTTTTGGTATCATTATTAGCTATTGGCGGATCATTGACAGCACTTACTGTAATTACAAGACTTGCTACCGAACAGTCCGCATCGATGTCGCACAACTGGTAAGTCATTGTCTCGGTACCATACCAGTTTGCATTTGGAGTATAAGTGTAGTGACCATCTGTTCCCATACTAATCGTTCCATGTGATGGAGCGGTTAACACACTCCATACATTACCGCCATCAGCACTTGGAATATCATTAATCGATACATTTCCGGAAATTGGGTTATCTTCCTGAGTGATGATAACATCGTCAACAGCCACAGGGGTATCGCTTACAGGGGTCACCGTGATAGTAACCGTTGCCGTGTCGGTACCACCATGACCGTCGCTTACGGTTACCGTGAAGCTGTCTGTGCCGTTGTAGTCCGCATTCGGGGTATACGTATAGTTGCCATTGCTGTCCACGCTTACCGTGCCGTGTGACGGGTCACTGCCCTTGCTGTAGGTCAGCAAATCTCCATCCACATCTGTCGCGGTTACAGTTCCGCTCACCGACGTGTCTTCCGGCGTGGTCATACTGTCGTCGCTCGCTACCGGGTTGTCGTTAACTGGTGTCACTATTATTGTGACTGTGGCAGTGGCAGTACCACCATGTCCGTCGCTTACAGTGATCGTGAAGCTGTCAGTGCCGTTGTAGTTCAAATTAGGACTGTACGTGTAGTTGCCATTGATGTCCACGCTTACTGTGCCATGTGACGGGTCGCTACCCTTAGTATAGGTCAGCGGATCACCATCCTCATCCGTCGCGGTTACAGTTCCGCTCACCGGCGTGTCTTCGGGGGTGATCTTACTGTCGTCGCTCGCTACCGGAGTATTATTTAAAATAGATACCGTGGCTGTCGCTGTATCGCAGTTGCCCGGTGAAGCGCCGTTCTCACAGATCTGGTAGGTCACCGTGTAAACTCCGCCAGGGGTGCTGGATCCTACCGTGATCGTTCCGTCTGCATTTAATGTCAGTCCTGATGGTACGCTGACTGCGCTTAATGTGACCTGCCCGTTGTTCGTGCCTATCACTGCCGCATGACCGTCCAGCGTGTCGTTGCCGATCACACTCGGGGTGCTCTCCCCTGAGCTTACCGCTGCCGGGGTGTCGTTCACTGCATCTATCGTGTTCACAACCTGTACCGTGGCTGTCGCTGTATCGCAGTTGCCCGGTGAAGCGCCGTTCTCACAGATCTGGTAGGTCACCGTGTAAACTCCGCCAGGGGTGCTGGATCCTACCGTGATCGTTCCGTCTGCATTTAATGTCAGTCCTAATGGTACCAATAGTCCTGTTAATGTGACCTGCCCGTTGTTCGTGCCTATCACTGCCGCATGACCGCCCAGGGTGTCGTTGCCGATCACACTCGGGGTGCTCTCCCCTGAGCTTACCGCTGCCGGGGTGTCGTTCACCGCATCTATCGTGTTCACAACCTGTACCGTGGCTGTCGCTGTATCGCAGTTGCCCGGTGAAGCGCCATTCTCACAGATCTGGTAGGTCACCGTGTAAATTCCGCCGGGAGTGCTGGATACTACCGTGATCGTTCCGTCTGCATTTAATGTCAGTCCTGATGGTACCAATAGTCCTGTTAATGTGACTTCGCCATTGTTCGTGCCAATTACAGCCGAATGACCGCCCAGCGTGTCGTTGCCGATCACACTCGGGGTGCTCTCCCCTGAGCTTACCGCTGCCGGGGTGTCGTTCACCGCATCTATCGTGTTCACAACCTGTACCGTGGCTGTCGCTGTATCGCAGTTGCCCGGATTCGATTTCTCGCATATCTGGTAAGTAACCGTGTAAGTACCAGAAGGTGTATTAGGAGCTACATATATAGCTCCAGTTAAAGGGTTTAATGTAATATTAGAATTCGTCGTGTTGTTCTGAGTTAAATTAACATCCGACAATGAAACAGGACTAACATTATTCAGTTTGTCATTGCTTAAAACATTATTTATCGCTATGCCACCTAACTTTCCATGTGCCGGAGAACCAATATTGCTATCATCAACTGCATCAATCGGTACAATAAATAAAGTAGATACTACATCGTTACTAGTTGATGAAACATTTAAATTCTTTGAATCTTTACCTGAAGCTGTCGCGGTATTAGTAACACTCTTTCCATCTAAATCGCTTTGAACAATTATATGCTGTGCAGATATCGTTTCTGAAACACCTGGAATGATTGAAGCTATAGTTCCTCCAGAAGTCAATGTCGCATTAACGTCAGTAACAACAACATTACTTAATGTGACATTTCCAGTGTTTTTTAAAACTATGCTATAATGTAAAACATCTCCTAAGTGACTATAAGTAGTCTCTGTAACACTTTTAGTAAGACTCATTGAAGGACTATACGTTAGTCCTACATCACTCGTCGCTGTTTGAGGTGTTGTCAATTCAGTGGTAATTACACTGGCTGTATTCCTAATAATCGCGCTATTAGCTGTAGGTTTTCCATTATTATCAATATCGCTTTGCAAAACAGTATAAGTTCCAGCGTATATCCACGATTCACCTTTTTCCAAAACATTATCTGCATCGCCGGTTTTGGTAGGATTTAATAAAACACCACCAAGATAAGGATCGCTAACAACCACATTATTTTGAGATGTATTACCTACATTTTCAACAGTAATCAAATAGTTTATTACATCGCCAGCAGCACTAACCGAAGTTTTATCAGCAATCTTTGAAATTACAATTGACGAACAAACGGGAACAGTTACAGTAACTGTAAAAGGATTTCCTTCACACGTTCCTGCTCCAGTAGCTTTAGGTATTACAGTATAAACTATGTTCTGACTAACATTACTGACGTTATAAAGTGTTTGGTTTATTGTTGTTCCTGATCCATCAGAAGCTCCGGTTATATTCGAATTAGATGATATTGTCCAGATAAATGAAGAAGAAATCGAATTCCCTCCTTCAGAGGTATTATTTACATTAGCCTGAAGATCGTAAGACAATGTTCCGGCACATGTTAATGATAAAGTATCATTAAATCCCTTAGGAGTGGAATTGATCGTAACGGTTACCGGGGTTCGAAGAGAACTCTCACAGTTACTTAATGTATTCCTGGATGCCGCATACGCCGTATAGGTTCCCGAAACGGTTCCTGAAGGGGCACTGGTCAAACTGTCGCCTGTCGGGGCGGTGTACCACACGATCGTCTCGCCAACGCCGCCCGTTGCACTGCCTGTATGCTCGGCTCCGTCGTAACAGGTCGTCACATCGCCGGCCGTTGGGGCGGATGGTAACCCGTAAACGGTAACGGTTACCGGGATCCGAAGCGAACTCTCACAGTTACTTAATGTATTCCTGGATGCCGCATACGCCGTATAGGTTCCCGAAACGGTTCCTGAAGGGGCACTGGTCAAACTGCCGCCTGTCGGGGCGGTGTACCACACGATCGTCTCGCCAACGCCGCCCGTTGCACTGCCTGTATGCTCGGCTCCGTCGTAACAGGTCGTCACATCGCCGGCCGTTGGGGCGGATGGTAACCCGTAAACGGTAACGGTTACCGGGGTTCGAAGAGAACTCTCACAGTTACTTAATGTATTCCTGGATGCAGCATACGCCGTATAGGTTCCCGAAACGGTTCCTGAAGGGGCACTGGTCAAACTGCCGCCTGTCGGGGCGGTGTACCACACGATCGTCTCGCCAACGCCGCCCGTTGCACTGCCTGTATGCTCGGCTCCGTCGTAACAGGTCGTCACATCGCCGCCCGCTGGGGCGGATGGTAACCCGTAAACGGTAACGGTTACCGGGGTTCGAAGAGAACTCTCACAGTTACTTAATGTATTCCTGGATGCAGCATACGCCGTATAGGTTCCCGAAACGGTTCCTGAAGGGGCACTGGTCAAACTGCCGCCTGTCGGGGCGGTGTACCACACGATCGTCTCGCCAACGCCGCCCGTTGCACTGCCTGTATGCTCGGCTCCGTCGTAACAGGTCGTCACATCGCCGCCCGCTGGGGCGGATGGTAACCCGTAAACGGTAACGGTTACTGGGGTCCGAAGCGAACTCTCACAGTTACTTAATGTATTCCTGGATGCAGCATACGCCGTATAGGTTCCCGAAACGGTTCCTGAAGGGGCACTGGTCAAACTGCCGCCTGTCGGGGCGGTGTACCACACGATCGTCTCGCCAACGCCGCCCGTTGCACTGCCTGTATGCTCGGCTCCGTCGTAACAGGTCGTCACATCGCCGGCCGCTGGGGCGGATGGTAACCCGTAAACGGTAACGGTTACCGGGATCCGAAGAGAACTCTCACAGTTACTTAATGTATTCCTGGATGCAGCATACGCCGTATAGGTTCCCGAAACGGTTCCTGAAGGGGCACTGGTCAAACTGCCGCCTGTCGGGGCGGTGTACCACACGATCGTCTCGCCAACGCCGCCCGTTGCACTGCCTGTATGCTCGGCTCCGTCGTAACAGGTCGTCACATCGCCGGCCGCTGGGGCGGATGGTAACCCGTAAACGGTAACGGTTACCGGGGTCCGAAGAGAACTCTCACAGTTACTTAATGTATTCCTGGATGCAGCATACGCCGTATAGGTTCCCGAAACGGTTCCTGAAGGGGCACTGGTCAAACTGCCGCCTGTCGGGGCGGTGTACCACACGATCGTCTCGCCAACGTTGCACTGCCGTATGCTCGGCTCCGTCGTAACAGGTCGTCACATCGCCGGCCGCTGGGGCGGATGGTAACCCGTAAACGGTAACGGTTACCGGGGTTCGAAGAGAACTCTCACAGTTACTTAATGTATTCCTGGATGCCGCATACGCCGTATAGGTTCCCGAAACGGTTCCTGAAGGGGCACTGGTCAAACTGCCGCCTGTCGGGGCGGTGTACCACACGATCGTCTCGCCAACGCCGCCCGTTGCACTGCCTGTATGCTCGGCTCCGTCGTAACAGGTCGTCACATCGCGTTGGGGCGGATGGTAACCCGTAAACGGTAACGGGGGCGAAGAGAACTCTCACAGTTACTTAATGTATTCCTGGATGCAGCATACGCCGTATAGGTTCCCGAAACGGTTCCTGAAGGGGCACTGGTCAAACTGCCGCCTGTCGGGGCGGTGTACCACACGATCGTCTCGCCAACGCCGCCCGTTGCACTGCACTGTATGCTCGGCTCCGTCGTAACAGGTCGTCACATCGCCGGCCGCTGGGGCGGATGGTAACCCGTAAACGGTAACGGTTACTGGGATCCGAAGAGAACTCTCACAGTTACTTAATGTATTCCTGGATGCAGCATACGCCGTATAGGTTCCCGAAACGGTCCTGAAGGGGCACTGGTCAAACTGCCGCCTGTCGGGGCGGTGTACCACACGATCGTCTCGCCAACGCCGCCCGTTGCACTGCCTGTATGCTCGGCTCCGTCGTAACAGGTCGTCACATCGCCGGCCGCTGGGGCGGATGGTAACCCGTAAACGGTAACGGTTACTGGGGTCCGAAGAGAACTCTCACAGTTACTTAATGTATTCCTGGATGCCGCATACGCCGTATAGGTTCCCGAAACGGTTCCTGAAGGGGCACTGGTCAAACTGCCGCCTGTCGGGGCGGTGTACCACACGATCGTCTCGCCAACGCCGCCCGTTGCACTGCCTGTATGCTCGGCTCCGTCGATCACATCGCCGGCCGCTGGGGATGGTAACCCGTAAACGGTTCCGGGGTCCGAAAGTTACTTAATGTATTCCTGGATGCAGCATACGCCGTTAGGTTCCCGAAACGGTTCCTGAAGGGGCACTGGTCAAACTGCCGCCTGTCGGGGCGGTGTACCACACGATCGTCTCGCCAACGCCGCCCGTTGCACTGCCTGTATGCTCGGCTCCGTCGTAACAGGTCGTCACATCGCCGGCCGCTGGGGCGGATGGTAACCCGTAAACGGTAACGGTTACCGGGGTTCGAAGAGAACTCTCACAGTTACTTAATGTATTCCTGGATGCCGCATACGCCGTATAGGTTCCCGAAACGGTTCCTGAAGGGGCACTGGTCAAACTGCCGCCTGTCGGGGCGGTGTACCACACGATCGTCTCGCCAACGCCGCCCGTTGCACTGCCTGTATGCTCGGCTCCGTCGTAACAGGTCGTCACATCGCCGGCCGTTGGGGCGGATGGTAACCCGTAAACGGTAACGGTTACTGGGGTCCGAAGAGAACTCTCACAGTTACTTAATGTATTCCTGGATGCAGCATACGCCGTATAGGTTCCCGAAACGGTTCCTGAAGGGGCACTGGTCAAACTGCCGCCTGTCGGGGCGGTGTACCACACGATCGTCTCGCCAACGCCGCCCGTTGCACTGCCTGTATGCTCGGCTCCGTCGTAACAGGTCGTCACATCGCCGGCCGCTGGGGCGGATGGTAACCCGTAAACGGTAACGGTTACTGGGGTCCGAAGAGAACTCTCACAGTTACTTAATGTATTCCTGGATGCCGCATACGCCGTATAGGTTCCCGAAACGGTTCCTGAAGGGGCACTGGTCAAACTGCCGCCTGTCGGGGCGGTGTACCACACGATCGTCTCGCCAACGCCGCCCGTTGCACTGCCTGTATGCTCGGCTCCGTCGTAACAGGTCGTCACATCGCCGGCCGCTGGGGCGGATGGTAACCCGTAAACGGTAACGGTTACCGGGGTCCGAAGAGAACTCTCACAGTTACTTAATGTATTCCTGGATGCAGCATACGCCGTATAGGTTCCCGAAACGGTTCCTGAAGGGGCACTGGTCAAACTGCCGCCTGTCGGGGCGGTGTACCACACGATCGTCTCGCCAACGCCGCCCGTTGCACTGCCTGTATGCTCGGCTCCGTCGTAACAGGTCGTCACATCGCCGGCCGCTGGGGCGGATGGTAACCCGTAAACGGTAACGGTTACCGGGGTCCGAAGAGAACTCTCACAGTTACTTAATGTATTCCTGGATGCCGCATACGCCGTATAGGTTCCCGAAACGGTTCCTGAAGGGGCACTGGTCAAACTGCCGCCTGTCGGGGCGGTGTACCACACGATCGTCTCGCCAACGCCGCCCGTTGCACTGCCTGTATGCTCGGCTCCGTCGTAACAGGTCGTCACATCGCCGGCCGTTGGGGCGGATGGTAACCCGTAAACGGTAACGGTTACCGGGATCCGAAGAGAACTCTCACAGTTACTTAATGTATTCCTGGATGCAGCATACGCCGTATAGGTTCCCGAAACGGTTCCTGAAGGGGCACTGGTCAAACTGCCGCCTGTCGGGGCGGTGTACCACACGATCGTCTCGCCAACGCCGCCCGTTGCACTGCCTGTATGCTCGGCTCCGTCGTAACAGGTCGTCACATCGCCGGCCGCTGGGGCGGATGGTAACCCGTAAACGGTAACGGTTACTGGGATCCGAAGAGAACTCTCACAGTTACTTAATGTATTCCTGGATGCAGCATACGCCGTATAGGTTCCCGAAACGGTTCCTGAAGGGGCACTGGTCAAACTGCCGCCTGTCGGGGCGGTGTACCACACGATCGTCTCGCCAACGCCGCCCGTTGCACTGCCTGTATGCTCGGCTCCGTCGTAACAGGTCGTCACATCGCCGCCCGCTGGGGCGGATGGTAACCCGTAAACGGTAACGGTTACTGGGGTCCGAAGAGAACTCTCACAGTTACTTAATGTATTCCTGGATGCCGCATACGCCGTATAGGTTCCCGAAACGGTTCCTGAAGGGGCACTGGTCAAACTGCCGCCTGTCGGGGCGGTGTACCACACGATCGTCTCGCCAACGCCGCCCGTTGCACTGCCTGTATGCTCGGCTCCGTCGTAACAGGTCGTCACATCGCCGGCCGCTGGGGCGGATGGTAACCCGTAAACGGTAACGGTTACCGGGGTTCGAAGAGAACTCTCACAGTTACTTAATGTATTCCTGGATGCCGCATACGCCGTATAGGTTCCCGAAACGGTTCCTGAAGGGGCACTGGTCAAACTGCCGCCTGTCGGGGCGGTGTACCACACGATCGTCTCGCCAACGCCGCCCGTTGCACTGCCTGTATGCTCGGCTCCGTCGTAACAGGTCGTCACATCGCCGGCCGTTGGGGCGGATGGTAACCCGTAAACGGTAACGGTTACTGGGATCCGAAGAGAACTCTCACAGTTACTTAATGTATTCCTGGATGCCGCATACGCCGTATAGGTTCCCGAAACGGTTCCTGAAGGGGCACTGGTCAAACTGCCGCCTGTCGGGGCGGTGTACCACACGATCGTCTCGCCAACGCCGCCCGTTGCACTGCCTGTATGCTCGGCTCCGTCGTAACAGGTCGTCACATCGCCGGCCGCTGGGGCGGATGGTAACCCGTAAACGGTAACGGTTACCGGGGTTCGAAGAGAACTCTCACAGTTACTTAATGTATTCCTGGATGCAGCATACGCCGTATAGGTTCCCGAAACGGTTCCTGAAGGGGCACTGGTCAAACTGCCGCCTGTCGGGGCGGTGTACCACACGATCGTCTCGCCAACGCCGCCCGTTGCACTGCCTGTATGCTCGGCTCCGTCGTAACAGGTCGTCACATCGCCGGCCGCTGGGGCGGATGGTAACCCGTAAACGGTAACGGTTACCGGGGTCCGAAGCGAACTCTCACAGTTACTTAATGTATTCCTGGATGCCGCATACGCCGTATAGGTTCCCGAAACGGTTCCTGAAGGGGCACTGGTCAAACTGCCGCCTGTCGGGGCGGTGTACCACACGATCGTCTCGCCAACGCCGCCCGTTGCACTGCCTGTATGCTCGGCTCCGTCGTAACAGGTCGTCACATCGCCGGCCGTTGGGGCGGATGGTAACCCGTAAACGGTAACGGTTACTGGGATCCGAAGAGAACTCTCACAGTTACTTAATGTATTCCTGGATGCAGCATACGCCGTATAGGTTCCCGAAACGGTTCCTGAAGGGGCACTGGTCAAACTGCCGCCTGTCGGGGCGGTGTACCACACGATCGTCTCGCCAACGCCGCCCGTTGCACTGCCTGTATGCTCGGCTCCGTCGTAACAGGTCGTCACATCGCCGGCCGTTGGGGCGGATGGTAACCCGTAAACGGTAACGGTTACCGGGGTCCGAAGAGAACTCTCACAGTTACTTAATGTATTCCTGGATGCCGCATACGCCGTATAGGTCCCCGAAACGGTTCCTGAAGGGGCACTGGTCAAACTGCCGCCTGTCGGGGCGGTGTACCACACGATCGTCTCGCCAACGCCGCCCGTTGCACTGCCTGTATGCTCGGCTCCGTCGTAACAGGTCGTCACATCGCCGGCCGTTGGGGCGGATGGTAACCCGTAAACGGTAACGGTTACCGGGGTCCGAAGAGAACTCTCACAGTTACTTAATGTATTCCTGGATGCCGCATACGCCGTATAGGTTCCCGAAACGGTTCCTGAAGGGGCACTGGTCAAACTGCCGCCTGTCGGGGCGGTGTACCACACGATCGTCTCGCCAACGCCGCCCGTTGCACTGCCTGTATGCTCGGCTCCGTCGTAACAGGTCGTCACATCGCCGGCCGCTGGGGCGGATGGTAACCCGTAAACGGTAACGGTTACCGGGGTCCGAAGAGAACTCTCACAGTTACTTAATGTATTCCTGGATGCCGCATACGCCGTATAGGTTCCCGAAACGGTTCCTGAAGGGGCACTGGTCAAACTGCCGCCTGTCGGGGCGGTGTACCACACGATCGTCTCGCCAACGCCGCCCGTTGCACTGCCTGTATGCTCGGCTCCGTCGTAACAGGTCGTCACATCGCCGGCCGTTGGGGCGGATGGTAACCCGTAAACGGTAACGGTTACCGGGGTCCGAAGAGAACTCTCACAGTTACTTAATGTATTCCTGGATGCCGCATACGCCGTATAGGTTCCCGAAACGGTTCCTGAAGGGGCACTGGTCAAACTGCCGCCTGTCGGGGCGGTGTACCACACGATCGTCTCGCCAACGCCGCCCGTTGCACTGCCTGTATGCTCGGCTCCGTCGTAACAGGTCGTCACATCGCCGGCCGTTGGGGCGGATGGTAACCCGTAAACGGTAACGGTTACCGGGGTTCGAAGAGAACTCTCACAGTTACTTAATGTATTCCTGGATGCAGCATACGCCGTATAGGTTCCCGAAACGGTTCCTGAAGGGGCACTGGTCAAACTGCCGCCTGTCGGGGCGGTGTACCACACGATCGTCTCGCCAACGCCGCCCGTTGCACTGCCTGTATGCTCGGCTCCGTCGTAACAGGTCGTCACATCGCCGCCCGCTGGGGCGGATGGTAACCCGTAAACGGTAACGGTTACTGGGGTCCGAAGCGAACTCTCACAGTTACTTAATGTATTCCTGGATGCCGCATACGCCGTATAGGTTCCCGAAACGGTTCCTGAAGGGGCACTGGTCAAACTGCCGCCTGTCGGGGCGGTGTACCACACGATCGTCTCGCCAACGCCGCCCGTTGCACTGCCTGTATGCTCGGCTCCGTCGTAACAGGTCGTCACATCGCCGGCCGCTGGGGCGGATGGTAACCCGTAAACGGTAACGGTTACCGGGATCCGAAGAGAACTCTCACAGTTACTTAATGTATTCCTGGATGCAGCATACGCCGTATAGGTTCCCGAAACGGTTCCTGAAGGGGCACTGGTCAAACTGCCGCCTGTCGGGGCGGTGTACCACACGATCGTCTCGCCAACGCCGCCCGTTGCACTGCCTGTATGCTCGGCTCCGTCGTAACAGGTCGTCACATCGCCGGCCGCTGGGGCGGATGGTAACCCGTAAACGGTAACGGTTACTGGGGTCCGAAGAGAACTCTCACAGTTACTTAATGTATTCCTGGATGCCGCATACGCCGTATAGGTTCCCGAAACGGTTCCTGAAGGGGCACTGGTCAAACTGCCGCCTGTCGGGGCGGTGTACCACACGATCGTCTCGCCAACGCCGCCCGTTGCACTGCCTGTATGCTCGGCTCCGTCGTAACAGGTCGTCACATCGCCGGCCGCTGGGGCGGATGGTAACCCGTAAACGGTAACGGTTACCGGGATCCGAAGAGAACTCTCACAGTTACTTAATGTATTCCTGGATGCAGCATACGCCGTATAGGTTCCCGAAACGGTTCCTGAAGGGGCACTGGTCAAACTGCCGCCTGTCGGGGCGGTGTACCACACGATCGTCTCGCCAACGCCGCCCGTTGCACTGCCTGTATGCTCGGCTCCGTCGTAACAGGTTGTCACATCGCCGGCCGCTGGGGCGGATGGTAACCCGTAAACGGTAACGGTTACCGGGGTCCGAAGAGAACTCTCACAGTTACTTAATGTATTCCTGGATGCCGCATACGCCGTATAGGTTCCCGAAACGGTTCCTGAAGGGGCACTGGTCAAACTGCCGCCTGTCGGGGCGGTGTACCACACGATCGTCTCGCCAACGCCGCCCGTTGCACTGCCTGTATGCTCGGCTCCGTCGTAACAGGTCGTCACATCGCCGCCCGTTGGGGCGGATGGTAACCCGTAAACTGTAACGGTTACCGGGGTCCGAAGAGAACTCTCACAGTTACTTAATGTATTCCTGGATGCCGCATACGCCGTATAGGTTCCCGAAACGGTTCCTGAAGGGGCACTGGTCAAACTGCCGCCTGTCGGGGCGGTGTACCACACGATCGTCTCGCCAACGCCGCCCGTTGCACTGCCTGTATGCTCGGCTCCGTCGTAACAGGTCGTCACATCGCCGGCCGCTGGGGCGGATGGTAACCCGTAAACGGTAACGGTTACTGGGGTCCGAAGAGAACTCTCACAGTTACTTAATGTATTCCTGGATGCCGCATACGCCGTATAGGTTCCCGAAACGGTTCCTGACAGGGGCACTGGTCAATGTATTCCTGCCGCCTGTCGCAGCGGTGTACCACGCGATCGTCTCGCCAACGCCGCCCGTTGAAACGGTGCCTGTATGCTCGGCTCCGTCGTAACAGGTCGTCACATCGCCGGCCGGCGATGTGCCGCCTGTCGGGGCGGATGGTAACCACGTAACGATCGGTAACGGTTACTGGGGTCCGAAGAGAACGCTCACAGTTGCTTAACTGTATTCCTGTATGCCGCATACGCCGTATAGGTTCTCGAAACGGTTCCTGTAAGGGGCAGGTGGTCAACATCTGCCGCCTGTCTGGGCGGTGTACCACACGATCGTCTCGCCAACGCCGCCCGTTGCACTGCCTGTATGCTCGGCTCCGTCGTAACAGGTCGTCACGATCGCCGGCCGCTGGGGCGGATGGTAACCCGTAAACGGTAACGGTTACCGGGATCCGAAGAGAACTCTCACAGTTACTTAATGTATTCCTGGATGCCGCATACGCCGTATAGGTTCCCGAAACGGTTCCTGAAGGGGCACTGGTCAAACTGCCGCCTGTCGGGGCGGTGTACCACACGAGCCGAGCATCGTCTCGCCAACGCCGCCCGTTGCACTGCCTGTATGCTCGGCTCCGTCGTAACAGGTCGTCACATCGCCGGCCGTTGGGGCGGATGGTAACCCGTAAACGGTAACGGTTACTGGGGTCCGAAGAGAACTCTCACAGTTACTTAATGTATTCCTGGATGCAGCATACGCCGTATAGGTTCCCGAAACGGTTCCTGAAGGGGCACTACAGGTCAGGACTGCCGCCTGTCGGGGCGGTGTACCACACGATCCGTCTCGCCAACGCCGCCCGTTGCACTGCCTGTATGCTCGGCTCCGTCGTAACAGGTCGTCACATCTGCCGGCCTGTTGGGGCGGATGGTAACCCGTAAACGGTAACGGTTACCGGGGTTCGAAGAGAACGCCTCACAGTTGCACTTGCCTGTATGCTCGGCTGGATGTCAGCATACGCCGTAACGGGCGGCGTAGGTTCCCGAAACGGTTCCTGAAGGGGCACTGCCCCTTCGTCACATCTGCCGGCCGCTGTCGGGGCGGATGGTACCACACGATCGTAAACGGCCAACGCCGTTACCGTTGTCCGACTGCCTGTATGAACTCGGCTCACAGTTACGTAATGTAGGTCCTGGATGCAGCATCGCCGCCCGCTGGGGCGGATGGTAACCCGTAAACGGTAACGGTTCCCGAGACTGGGGTCCGAAGCGAACTCTCACAGTTACTTGAATGTATTCCTGGATGCCGCATACGCCGTATAGGTTCCCGAAACGGTTCCTGAAGGGGCACTGGTCAAACTGCCGCCTGTCGGGGCGGTGTACCACACGATCGTCTCGCCAACGCCGCCCGTTGCACTGCCTGTATGCTCGGCTCCGTCGTAACAGGTCGTCACATCGCCGGCCGCTGGGGCGGATGGTAACCCGGGCGGATGGTAACCCGTAAACGGTAACGGTTACCGGGGTCCGAAGAGAACTCTCACAGTTACTTAATGTATTCCTGGATGCCGCATACGCCGTATAGGTTCCCGAAACGGTTCCTGAAGGGGCACTGGTCAAACTGCCGCCTGTCGGGGCGGTGTACCACACGATCGTCTCGCCAACGCCGCCCGTTGCACTGCCTGTATGCTCGGCTCCGTCGTAACAGGTCGTCACATCGCCGCCCGCTGGGGCGGATGGTAACCCGTAAACGGTAACGGTTACTGGGGTCCGAAGCGAACTCTCACAGTTACTTAATGTATTCCTGGATGCAGCATACGCCGTATAGGTTCCCGAAACGGTTCCTGAAGGGGCACTGGTCAAACTGCCGCCTGTCGGGGCGGTGTACCACACGATCGTCTCGCCAACGCCGCCCGTTGCACTGCCTGTATGCTCGGCTCCGTCGTAACAGGTCGTCACATCGCCGGCCGCTGGGGCGGATGGTAACCCGTAAACGGTAACGGTTACCGGGGTCCGAAGAGAACTCTCACAGTTACTTAATGTATTCCTGGATGCCGCATACGCCGTATAGGTTCCCGAAACGGTTCCTGAAGGGGCACTGGTCAAACTGCCGCCTGTCGGGGCGGTGTACCACACGATCGTCTCGCCAACGCCGCCCGTTGCACTGCCTGTATGCTCGGCTCCGTCGTAACAGGTCGTCACATCGCCGCCCGCTGGGGCGGATGGTAACCCGTAAACTGTAACGGTTACCGGGGTCCGAAGAGAACTCTCACAGTTACTTAATGTATTCCTGGATGCCGCATACGCCGTATAGGTTCCCGAAACGGTTCCTGAAGGGGCACTGGTCAAACTGCCGCCTGTCGGGGCGGTGTACCACACGATCGTCTCGCCAACGCCGCCCGTTGCACTGCCTGTATGCTCGGCTCCGTCGTAACAGGTCGTCACATCGCCGGCCGCTGGGGCGGATGGTAACCCGTAAACTGTAACGGTTACCGGGGTCCGAAGAGAACTCTCACAGTTACTTAATGTATTCCTGGATGCCGCATACGCCGTATAGGTTCCAGTTACTTAATGTATTCCTGGATGCCGCATACGCCGTATAGGTTCCCGAAACGGTTCCTGAAGGGGCACTGGTCAAACTGCCGCCTGTCGGGGCGGTGTACCACACGATCGTCTCGCCAACGCCGCCCGTTGCACTGCCTGTATGCTCGGCTCCGTCGTAACAGGTCGTCACATCGCCGGCCGCTGGGGCGGATGGTAACCCGTAAACTGTAACGGTTATACTCTGGCCGCTTACAGCATTACTACAAGTGGTGCTACTAGCATCTTTTACACTTATTAAAGTATAGTCATAAGTTCCTACCGTAGTCACTGATTGCGAAACCGTTACACTATTATTTACGCCAGAAGTAGTTACAGTTTGAGCAGAACCACCATTTATAGTATAAGTAAATGTATAAGGAGCTGTTCCGTTACTTCCTGTAAACGTAACTAACTGATTGCTTCCATTCTGGCAGACTGCTGTTGTACCGGCTATCGCTCCGTTTGGCAACGGGTTAACATTAACCACCGCACTACCTGTTGTAGTTGGACTACAACTATTTATATCACTAACTATAACATTTGTAGAATTATAGGTCGTATTGGCTGACAAGGTTCCTGTACTGAACTGAAACGAAAACGGTTCAGCACCAGTAATGTTGGTTGCACTTCCCCCCGGATAAGTAACTCTCCACGGTTGTGTACCCCCAGACAACACAACGGTAATTGTAGCAGAACCACCACTACAAATTGTTGTAGAACCGCTTATTGGTGCTGTTAACTGATCTGGCTGTGTTATCGTAACTGATTGAGAAAATAATTGTAACGACGGTAATAAAGTGAGCATCACCAACGTTGCAACAGTATGTAAAAATCCTTTCATCATCCAATTTCTTCTTTAGTTTCCCTGTATTATTTCCATCTGGAAAAACCCATAAAACATATTACCTATTCTAGAAAACAACTTAATGGTTTACACAGTACTTTATTTCCTAACTGTAATAAACCTGCTAATATCTCGTAACGAATATGCGTTTATGGTATAATTTCATTTTATATCTAACAATAAACAATAAATCCGAAAACAGAATTACAAGTCTTATCCATATTTACATGGCATAATTCAGGATATATTGTCTATAATAACACCAAATTTGCATGAAATATACTTGTAAATTCTATATAAAAGGTAGATTACTCGCTTTGATTTATCAAAATACCCTTTTCAATTATCAAATAGAAATTCATGTAATGATTCGTTCATATTGAAATTTAGAAAAGAAATTCAGTCAATAATCTATATAGCTATATATACATGTTCTAATTCAAAATAATAAAAATCATAAATTATATTAATATATACACACTAAGCGGAAAAAGAAAACATTTTAGTTCATAAAATATATTTAATTAATAACTAGAAAATAATTACTAAAAATAAAAATCATTAACTCCCCGAAAAAAACAATAGTTTTGTAAATATCTTGAATTGATTTCTAAATTTACTTTACAAAATATTATCAAAATGAATGAAAAAACAGAAGCCTTCGCTCGATTACTTGAAATCATGGATGAATTGCGTGAGAAATGTCCATGGGATAAAGAGCAAACGTTCGAATCGTTGCGAAAATTAACTATTGAAGAGACTTACGAACTAGCAGACGCAATTCTGAATAATAACGCGAATGGCATAAAAAAAGAACTTGGAGATTTAATGCTTCACATCGTATTTTATGCTAAAATTGGATCGGAGAAGGGAGCTTTCGATATTGGCGACGTACTTAGATCAATCAACGAAAAGCTTATTTATCGCCATCCTCATGTTTTTGGCAACGTTGATGTGACGAACGCCCGGGAAGTTGAACAAAACTGGGAATCGTTAAAGTTAAAAGAAAAAGACGGAAACAAACGGGTTCTGGAAGGTGTCCCAACAGCTATGCCAGCCTTAATTAAGGCAAACCGAATTCAGGAGAAAGCCAGCGGGGTTGGTTTCGATTGGGATGTTCGGGAACAGGTTTGGGATAAAGTTCAGGAAGAAATAAGAGAGCTTAACCATGAAATTGACAAGTTGGACCACGATAAAATTGAAGCCGAATTTGGCGACATATTTTTTGCAATGGTCAATGCAGCACGCTTATACGGTATTGACCCCGAAACTGCATTGGAACGAACGAACCTTAAGTTCATCAAAAGATTTAATTACCTGGAAAGCAAAACGATACAGAAAGGTAAAGATTTAAAACAAATGACTTTGGCCGAAATGGATACAATTTGGGATGAAGCTAAACGCCTGGAACGACACGATTCAAAATAGAAATATAAAGTGAGAAGTATAAATATAACCCGGCACCTGGTTCTGTTTTTATTCCTAATGTTACTTGCCGGTAATAACCATGCTCAATCGAAATATCTTATAAAAAAAGCCAGCAAAGCTTCCTTGCAATTCGCCGGGAAAGCGTCTGCCGGAACTAATTATGCGTTTAAACCAGATACCATAATTGTCCGTCCGGATACGCGACAGGTAATCTTGAAGATGAATGATGAATTTTCGTACATTCCTTTCCGGGTGGAGAACACGCAGCGCTACCAAAAAGAGTTAAAGCAATTGCTTGGCCGAAAGTTTCGTAGGTACGAGGTCTCCATCGAAACAATGGGACAAAAAATCCAGCAATTAATACCGAATTTATATCGTGACCAATCGGTTACGATTGATGCCAAACGACAACAGTTAAACAAAGTTGTGAGTATTCCTGTGGTTCGGAATATTTCAGCCAACAATCACTTTGCCGAGGGTCTGGACAACCGCAACATAGCGCTATGGCACAGCCACGGCTGGTATTACGAAAATACACTCGACCGTTGGGAATGGCAACGCGCCAGAGTTTTCCTCACGGTTGAAGACATCTGGACCATGAGTTTCGTGATTCCGTACCTCGCGCCCATGCTTGAAAATTCAGGAGCCCGGGTATTTTTACCCCGCGAACGCGATATTCAAAAACACGAAATTATTATTGATGCTGACGGTTCAACTTCAAAATCGACCTACACGGAAGTTGGAGAAGGGTTTCAGGACGGAAAAGAAAAAGGATACGGATTGAAAGTTCCTTTTTTGCTTGAAGGTGAAAATCCTTTTCAGATGGGGCAATCCCGAAGAATTCAGGCAAGTAAAACATCAAGTTCGTCAGTAGTTTATAAGCCTGAAATTCCTGAACCCCGGAGATTATGCCGTTTATATCTCGTATGTCGCCGGTGACGGAAATGTAACAGATGCTCATTACACTGTTTTTCATTCAGGAGGACAAACCGAATTCCTGGTTAATCAAACAATTGGCGGAGGAACATGGATTTACCTCGGAACATTTCATTTCGAAAAAAGGAAAGATGCACGTATCGAACTCAGTAACCGCTCCGACCAGGTTGGCAAATGGATTTCGGCAGATGCTGTAAAACTGGGCGGCGGAATGGGAAATGTGGCGCGCGGAAAAACTTCGAACCTGGAGAAATTGAAGCAAATGCGCGACTTGAAAGGTTTTTGACATGGATTCAGCCCAGTGGCGCGCTTATGTAAGCCAACGCCCGAAATACCAGGAAGGCGCGCGATATTATTTGCAAAGCGCAGGCATGCCCGATACTCTTGTTTACCTGCTCAATAAAACGAAGATTGACTATTCGAACCGGGGAATGATGCCGCTGTTTTTGCAAAACGAGAAGAAGGGAAAGACGATTATAAGGATGATTACCAAAGTCGGGGGGAATGGGTGAACTACCTGATGGGCGCACCCAACGGCCCCAAAGCAAATCCACAGGTAAAAGGACTTGGAATTCCGATTGACATGGCTTTGGCCTTCCCACACCGACGCCGGAACAACGCCCGACAGCACGGTAGTTGGTTCGCTGATGATATACGACACTACTTCGGGCTCTCCTGATTTTGCAAGCGGACAATCGCGGTGGGCAAGCCGCGATTTGGCCGATATTGTACAAACTCAAATTACCGACGATTTAAAACACCTGTATTTTCCACAATGGACACGCCGGGCCATGTGGAACAAACCATATTCGGAAGCCGCCCGGCCTAAAGTACCTGCTATTTTGTCCGAACTACTTTCGCATCAGAATTTTGCTGACATGGTTATAGCCTACGATCCCCGGTTTAAATTTGATGTCAGCCGTGCATTTTACAAAGGGATTCTCAAATTTCTGGCTTTCCAGAAACAGCAAAAATATACCGTCCAGCCTTTGCCTGTCGATCATTTTCAAATGAAACCTGAAGGTAATTCTATTCGGCTCTCCTGGAGCCCGGTTATCGATCCACTTGAACCAACAGCAGTAGCCAAAACATACAAAGTTTATCGTCGGGTTGAAAATGGTGGTTTCGATAATGGAACCGAAGTTTCGGAATCGGGCTACCTCTGCAAAAACCTGGCCCCGGGCACAATTTATAGTTTTAAAGTAACTGCGTTAAACGAAGGCGGCGAAAGTTTTGCTTCGGAAACCCTGGCATGTTGTTTACCTGCCAACGATCAGAAGCCGGTACTAATAGTAAACGGATTTGACCGGATTTGCGGCCCAGCTGCTTTCGATAATGGAAAATTTGCAGGTTTTTTGACGGCTGAAGATGAAGGTGTTGCTGACAAATTTGATTTAGGCTTTGTGGGCGAACAGTACGATTTCAACCGCCAATCGCCCTGGATTGATGACGATGCCTGCGGCTTTGGCTCTTCTCATGCCAACTTCGAAACCAAGGTAATTCCCGGCAATACATTCGATTATCCTTATATACACGGACAGGCGTTTCGTAGCAACGGTCTGGGATTCATCTCCATGAGCGATGAATCGTTTACTCAGGGCAACTGGAATAAAAGCGATTTTTCGGCGCTCGATATTATTTTTGGAGAAGAAAAAACCACGAGTCACTTTTACGGGTTCAAAAGAAAAGATTTCACGCTTTATACTCCTGAAATGAGAAAAGCTATCGAACAATTTCTTTCAGGCGAAAATGCAAAATTATTGTTATCGGGCGCCTACATTGGCACCGACCTGAATTTGTGTGCTGATACTTTGGCGCGGCATTTTGCTTCCGAAGTTTTGCACTATAAGTTTATGACCAACCACGCCAGCAAAAGTGGGGCAATTTACCCGGTAAACTCAATGAAACCCAGCTTTAAGCATACATACAGGTTTGAACAAGACTATAATCCAACGATTTACAAAGTTGAATCGCCTGATGCCATTGAACCTAAAGGGGATAAAGCCGATGTACTTTTCCGTTACAATGACAATAATAAAACCGCCGGAGTTTGTTACAACGGCAACTATCAATCGGTAATTTTGGGATTTCCATTCGAGTCGGTTACTACTGAAGAGCAACGAAATAACTTGTTGAGCGAAATCCTGCAATTCTGGAAATTGAAGTAACTTGTCGCCAATTGCTATCCTTCAGTTTCCAGGCAACGAGATATTTATACATAAACAGACCGCGAATTTATGGCACAACTGACTGAAATTATTTCAAATACGGGCAAAACGGCAGCACAAATTCTAACTGAATTTACCAATTCACAACTAAAATCGTGGCCGCTGGCCGCTACTAATTTCAAAGGGCTGGAAAAAGTTCAGGAAAAAACTTACCTGTTCTCCAATTTCCTGATCAGAACACAATTTAACCCCGAGCGGATGCGTTCGTCGGTTGCCGAAGTTGATAAAAAGACGATTGCAGCACGCCAGTGCTTCCTATGCAACGAAAATCGTCCGAAAGAGCAAGATAGCATTGCGTTTGACGACGATTTCCTGATACTGGTAAACCCCTTCCCTATTTTTCGGAATCACTTTACCATTTCGTGCAACCGGCATACCGATCAACGTTTCATCAAAAATGCCGTCACACTTCTGAAACTTGCTTCAGCAATGGAAGGATTCACTGTATTCTATAATGGGCCCGAGTGCGGGGCTTCGGCGCCCGATCATCTACATTTTCAGGCCGGTAACAGCAATTTTATGCCGGTAACCGATGATTTTTATCGGCTCAAACACCAGGAACGATTATTATTTTCGGGCCCAAACAGTAAGGTATGGGCTTTTGATAACTACCTGCGGAAAATAATCACGGTTGAAACCAGCTCGTTGAGTGAAGGACTAGAGATTATTGAAATATATTATCGGCACTTTTCGGCCATCCAGCCCGAAAAAGCCGAGCCAATGATGAATGTTTTATGCTCCCGGAGCCAGGGAAAGTGGATCGTCCACCTGTTTCCGCGAAAAGCGCACCGCCCAAGCCATTTTTACGAACCGGGCGAAAAACAAATCCTGATAAGCCCCGGATCGGTTGATTTTGGCGGGGTTTTTATCCTGCCGCGACGAGAAGATTTCGAGAAAATCACAAAAGAAAACATTTCCGATATATTGCAACAAGTTTGTTTAGATCAAGATATTTTTCGGGAACTGACTGAAAAAATTCAGAATAGCTTAACTTTGTTAAAAAGATAAAGATGCTTATTCGAAACCGTATCTATAATTCGTTTGGGCCGTTTGAGAGCTTTGCCGGAAAGCTCATTTTTATATTTGGGGTTATCTCCTCATTTATCTCGGCTTACTCGTCGTTTCTGGTCATGGGCGGTGCATTCTTCGGGTTTACCTACTTCTGTACTACCATAGACACTGAAAAACGCAGGGTTCGCACGGGTGATGTTCTATTCGGAATTTTCAAAACCGGAAGATGGATAAATATCAAACCTGACATGACTTTAGGAGTTATGAAATGGAATAAGGTAAGCCAAATATCCAGTTGGAGCCACCGAAAAGTATCAGTCGCCGAAAACAGTTTCCTGATTGTTCTATTTAAATCAAACGGGGGCAAATTACTGACATTGAACAAGAAAGAAAGTATAGAACAAGCAAACGAAGAGTTGTTTAGCCTGAGCGATTTATTGAATCTTAGATGTATAAACCCATGAAACTGCAAGTAATTTTCCTGATGATTTTTGTAAGTTGTCGCTTATTTGGCGCCGAAGGAATAAAAACCGGAGCCGAACAAACCGAGAAATACTTATCCTTATTGCGAGGGAAACGTGTTGCAATAGTTGCCAATCAAACTTCAGTTATAGGTAAAACTTCGTTAGTCGATTCGCTGTTGTCATTGAAGATTAAAGTAGTAAAAATATTTGGACCGGAACATGGTTTCAGAGGAACAGCCAGCGCCGGGGCCATCGTTCGCGATAGTATAGACTCAAAAACCGGGATTCCTGAAATTTCGCTTTACGGGAAAAAAAGCAAACCGTCAAAAGCTGACCTGAATAATGTCGATCTGGTTATTTTTGATATTCAGGATGTTGGCGCAAGATTTTACACCTACATAAATTTGCTGGCTTACATCATGGAAGCTTGTGCCGAAAACAATAAAGAACTTTTGCTGCTCGACCGCCCCAATCCTAACGGGAATTGTATTGACGGCCCAATTCTCGACATGAAGCTGAAATCAGGAATAGGTATGTTTCCCATCCCGATTACACACGGAATGACCATGGGTGAATTAGCGCTGATGTACAACGGCGAAGATTGGCTACCCAATAAACAAAAATGTAGAATAACCATCATCCAGGTTGCCAATTACAAACATGCAATGGACTATATTTTACCGGTTTCCCCTTCGCCCAACCTCAACACCCAGCAAGCCATCTGGCTTTACCCATCACTTTGCTTATTCGAAGGAACCATTATTAGCCAGGGACGCGGAACCCGGTTCCCGTTTAGTGTACTTGGAAATCCGGAATTGAAAGGAAAGTACAGCTTTTCGTTCACCCCGGTTAGTATAAAAGGAATGGCCGAAACACCACTATTTCAGAACCAGGAGTGCTTTGGAATTGATTTGAGAAAATTTGACACCACCGAATTACGCCGAAGTGGAAAAATCAATCTTTCCTGGCTCATCGAGATGTACAGGGCTTATCCGGATAAAAGTAAATTCTTCGATTCGAAACAAAGCAAACAAATTGGAAACTTCGATAAACTAGCGGGAACCAGCCAGCTGAGAGAACAAATTATTGCAGGAAAATCGGAATCCGAAATTCGGCAGACTTGGGAAAAAAGTCTGGATACTTTTAAAAAACAGCGTTCAAAATATCTGCTTTATCCCTAAAAAAAAGACATTTTCGTTAAGTACCCCCCCATTCTACCCGTTAAAAGACGAATAAAGCTTCTTTCCAAACAATTGCATTTCAAATAGTTAAAAAGTGTTAAATTCTTTTTGTTAATTTTTAACTAAAATGGAATAATATCAACATTAAATTGCGAAAAAATTAGTATTTTACCTCTGCTATTGATAGTTAGGTAACAAAAAATATTTAGTGACTGTTTGAATCTATTCATTCCGGATTTTAGGATTTAATTTTCCGTTAAAAAGAGCAATCTGTATCCTGAACCTATCAAAGTCGAATGTTACTGCTTTGATTTCGGAAATCGTTTAAAGTCATAAACAGTTAATCACAATTATTTTTTGAATTGAGTAATGGAATTATTTAATGATTCCTGAAAATTCTAATTATCAATAATTAATGCAACCAACAGTACAAAAATCTATCGACCTTAAATATTCTATTTCTTAGTGTTAACGTAAAACTGTTTACCATGAAAAAAACGGTAGTATTAATCTTCATTTTGTGCGTCATTGTTCAAATGGCGATAGCACAAAAACGCACAGTCTCGGGCATTGTTAGAGACAAGGCGACCAACGAAACGCTTCCTGGCGCATCTGTTATGGAAAAAGGAACCAAAAACGGAACAAATTACCAATGTTAACGGACAGTTCGAATTGACTGTAAATGCAGATGCCACTTTGGTTATTAGTTACATCGGACTAAAAACCCAGGAAGTAAAACCAGGAAGTTCATCAATTATTAATGTTGTTTTGGAATCAGCTGTAGAGCAAGTTGATGAAGTTGTTGTGGTGGGCTACGGGCAACAGAAAAAGGCAAACCTAACGGGCGCTGTTTTCTTCGGTTGATACCAAGGTACTGGAAGCACGGCCTATTGCCGACGTTGGGCGCGGGCTCCAGGGAATTACGCCCGGACTTAGTGTTGTTGTACCAAGTGGAGAAATCGGATCGGACCCAATTTTAAAAATCCGTGGCCAGATTGCCTCATTCCGTGGAGGTACCGCTCCTTTAATTTTACTCGACAATGTCGAAATCCCATCCATCCAAATGGTTAATCCTGACGATATTGAATCGATTTCAGTACTAAAAGATGCAGCTTCATCGTCAATTTACGGATCAAAAGCAGCTTTTGGAGTTGTATTAATAACAACAAAAAAAGGAGCTAAAACCGAAAGTGTTAATGTTTCGTATTCCGGGAATTTATCGTTCCAGAATATCTCAAAAAAAATGGAAATGGGAGGCGTTGACGCACTGGAATACTCAATTTTGGCTGCCGAACGTGTTGGTGGCGTTGTTGCAGGCGCCTTCTGGCAAGTAACCCGCGAAGGTTTCGAGAAGGCCAAAGCCTGGGAACAAAAGTGGGGAAATGTTGTAAAACCAAACGACCCAATGCTTTATGGCCGCGACTGGTATGTTGACGCCAATGGCCGGAAGATTGGATTACGAACTTACGATCCTTACGACTACATGATTAAGGAATGGGCGCCAACACATACTCACAATTTGTCGGTTAACGGGAAAAGTGGCAAAACCGATTATAACATCAGCTTTGGATACCTTGACCAGACTGGCATTATTAAACCTTCGAAAAAAGACGACTTTAAGCGCTATAACGGATCGGTGAAAGTTGGAACCGATGTTAATAACTGGCTCCGAATTACGGGAGGAGCTTTATTCTCGAAGCGGAAAAAGGAATATGCTTATGCAACCAACTCTACGACTGCCGACCCCTGGCTGTATTTATACCGCTGGTCAACGCTTTACCCAATGACAACCGAAGACGGTGATCCGCTACGCAGCCCGGCTTTTGAAATGGCCACGGCCAATACTGCATTCCAGGAAACAAATTATACAAGCCTGAATGGCGGCCTGGTTATTACTCCGCTAAAAAACTGGAAAATCAATTTTGATTACACCTATTCCAACCAGGAATATATCAATAAACGCCCGGGAACTCGCTTTACAGCCAGAGATACCTGGTCGTCGGCCATTGCCAAAACAGATGCCAGCGGGAACCGGGTTTATGTAAACGATTCGGGCGAAGTTGTTGCCTCAACTGCTACAGGCGCTATGCCTGCTTACCAATTGGCAATGAACACCTATACCGGAGTCGGATCAAATCCTGACCACGTTTATCGTTATTCCAAAAACGACCAATGGAATACCATAAACCTGAATACCACCTACGACATGACCATAAACGATTTCCATAAATTCAAATTTATGGCTGGTCTGAACAGCGTTCGCTGGGATTACGGCTACAACTGGTCGCAAATTACTCAGCTGGTTGATTATGCAAACCCTCAATTCGACCTTGCATACGGAACACAAACGGCAGGTGGCGGAGAATACTGGGAATCGCAAGTAGGTTTCTTTGGGCGTGTTAACTACTCCTTTAAAGAGAAGTATTTATTGGAAGGAAACTTACGTTACGACGGAACATCAAAATTCCCAACTAATATGCAATGGCGTTACTTCCCTTCGTTCTCGCTAGGCTGGCGTGTTAACGAAGAAACATGGATGGAATGGAGTAAAACATGGCTTAACGCTTTAAAGGTTCGCGGCTCGTGGGGTATCATCGGCGACCAAACAGTTCCGGGTTCGTTATATGTTCCAACAATGAGCGGATCAACAAACACGTGGCTGGTTTCAGGAGCACGCGTTTATCAGTTTGGTACTCCCGGAGCAGTTTCTTCTTCAGTAACCTGGCAGGACATAACAACCCTCGACTTAGGTCTTGACGGACGTTTCTTCAACAGTGAACTCGGATTGACCTTTGACTGGTATCGTCGCGATACAGAGAACATGATTGTGCCGTTGGAAGGTATCCCGTTAACATACGGTACCGGTGCTCCGCAAAGTAACTATGGCTCGTTAAGAACAAACGGTATCGAGTTGCAAATTGATTATAATCACCGGTTTAAAAACGGCATTGGAGTTAATTTCGTTGCAACCTTAGCCGACTCCAAAACAAAAATCACCAAATACGGAACGACCAACAGTATTGGGACACTGGCATCGCCATCGTGGTATGTCGGACGAACCTATGGCGAGATTTGGGGATATGAAACCGACAGGTTGTATCAGAAAAATGATTTTGCTTACGACAATAGCGGTAAGTTAATCAAGGTAACTTCGAAAGATGGTTTTTCGGTTAACCAATTGTCCGATGCCAACGCCTCAACCCAGGGAAAGCTTCAGGCAGGCAACTTTGTTTTTGGCCCAGGTGATGTCAAGTTTAAAGATTTGAATGGCGATGGCGTAATTAACGACGGTAACAGACTGATAAAAGACGCTAATGGAAACCCGGATTACGGCGATCTGAAAATAATCGGGAACAGCACTCCTCGTTACGAATATAGTTTCAGGGCAGGTATCGATTACAAAGGTTTCGATGCTTCAATCTTCATTCAGGGCGTTGGGAAACGTGAAGTCTGGGGTGATGGATTCCTTGCCATACCGGGTTATAACTCGTCAGATGGCGCCATGCCACAAGCCATAGCCGGCGATTTCTGGAAAGAAGACCGAACAGATGCTTTTTATCCGGCTCCTTACAATCAGGCTGGTAGCAGCACAACTTTAAATATGCAGGTTCAATCGAGGTATCTGCTAAACATGGCCTATATGCGCATAAAAAACATAACCGTGGGCTACACATTACCAGCAGCCATTGCGAAAAAAATATATGTATCTAAATGTCGTATCTATACTTCGCTTGAAAACTTCTTCACTTTTGATCATTTGAGAAATTTACCCATTGATCCTGAAGTAATTAATGGCTATTCGATGTGGAGAGACGCTGATGCTACCGGTAACCGGACAGGCTACAACCTTGACCGAACTGGTGTAGGTGTTCCTACCTTTAAAACGGCGTCAATTGGTCTTCAGTTAAACTTCTAAAAAATAACGAATTATGAAAAAATATATATTCATTTTATTAGCTGTTGTTGCTCTTGTTTTTAGCAGTTGCGAAGATTACCTCGACAAGCCTTCATTAACAACAATGAACGATGGAAACTACTGGACAAGCGAAAACAACTTACGCTTATTCGCAAACGGCTTTTACCCAAACTATTTCGTTGGGTACAACACCAGCTTTACAGTTGATTATGCTCCTTTGCGAGGGTATTATTTTTCCGACGATTTCACATCATCGGGTAAGCAAAGCAGTTTCGAAACACAGGCGCCAGCTTCAAGGGGTTCTTCACTCGAAACGGCAGAATGGTTACTTCAGTATGCCGGTCCAACCTGGGATTTTGCCTGGATAAGAAAAGCAAATTTGTTTCTCGAACGAATTGAAGCCATGAAAGATAAACAAATTACAACCAGCGTTTATCAGCATTGGAGCGCTGTTGCCCGCTTTTTCAGAGCTTTTGAATATAGCCGCTTGGTTAGCGTTTTTGGCGACGTACCTTATTACGACCGCGTTGTAAAAGATTCGGAACTTGATTTGTTGTATAAAGACCGTGACAACAGAACTGTTGTTATGGATAAAGTATATGACGACTTTGTATATGTTCTTGATAACATGCGTTTAACCGACGGGAATGTGCAATACCTGAATAAATACATTGCCGCAGGCTTTATTTCACGCTTAATGTTGTTTGAAGGAACCTGGCAAAAATATCATCTAAACAATACCGAAAAAGCAAAGAAATACCTTGATCTGGCAGTAAAAGCAGCCGACCTGGTTATGAAATCAGGGAAATATTCGTTCGCCAGCGATTTCCGCTCGCTTTTCGGATCTCAGGATTTATCGGCCAACAAAGAAGTGATATTGTACCGCACATACGACGCAGCTGTTTCTCCGGCTGTAACACATTCTATTGCCTCGTATTCAAACCTTTACGAAAGCCAAACCACTGCTCCAAACTTAAAGCTTGCCAAGGCTTTTGTTTGTACCGATGGCAAACCCTACAAATTATCGACCGTAGCCAATGCCGACAAGCTCGACATCAAAAGTATGGTTGCCACACGCGACCCAAGGTTTGAAGCCACGTTCTGGGATGCACCCAAAAAAGAATCGGGAACATTATTATACGCCTGCAAATTCATTGATCGGGAAGGTGTAAAGTTGTACCCCGGGCCTTATCCGGCTATTTATGGTTCGAGTACCAACACAAACGATGCTCCTGTTTTGCGCCTTGCTGAAATTGTGCTGAACTGGATAGAGGCTAAAGCTGAATTAGCAACGATGGGTGGAACCGCCGTTACCCAGGCTGATATCGACGCCTCAATCAATGCTATTCGAACCCGTCCGCTCGATGCCACTGCCATTGCAAAAGGCATTAAGAAAACAGCCGCCCTTTCGTTGGCCAGCCTCCCCGACGACCCCGACCGCGATTCTGATGTTTCGCCTTTATTGTGGGAAATCCGCCGGGAACGCCGCATGGAATTCGTATTCGAACATACCCGGCTTATGGATATAAAACGCTGGAAAAAAATCAACTACATGAAAAATACTGACCCCGACAACATGTTGGGACTGTGGGTAAACTTCCAGACTGAATTTCCGGAATTCCTTGTAGCTTCGAAGAAAGGGAAACTTAAAGTTAAAAAACAAGACGGAACCATTGTTACCTATGATGGAACAAACGGAGCCGATATGGTTGGCTATTACGTTCCTGAAAATATTTCGAACCGAGACGATTTTACCGACAGGGTTTACACAGCACCTGTTGGGAATACACAAATAAGCGAGTATCTCGATAAAGGATATAAGCTAACTCAAACACCTGGCTGGTGATTTCGATTGCTTCATTTTATTTTTCACCAGGTGATTAAAGTCACCTGGTGATTTTTTTTTCAAACCTATTCAGATAAAATCCGATGAGAATCATTCTTACCCTGGTGCTTAGTTTTGCAACGCTGTTTTGTGAGGCTCAAACATTCACGTTTGCCCACATTACTGATACCCATGTTGGTGGAATTACAGGAGCTTCCGATCTGCAACAAGCTATTGACGATATTAGCAAGCAAACAAATATTGATTTTGTCATTCTTTCGGGGGACGTAACCGAATTTGGCTCTGAGGCCGAGCTTAACCAAGCAAAATCTATTCTTGATAAGCTAAGTATTCCGGTATATGTTTTACCCGGAAACCACGATTCGAAGTGGTCGGAAAGCGGCAACAACGATTTTGTTAAAATCTTCGGTTACGAATATTTCTCATTCGAGAAAAATGGGTTCTTATTTATTGGAACAGCGAGCGGGCCCAACATGCGAATGGCTCCAGGACTCGTACCACGCGAACAACTGGTTTTTCTTCAGGCAAAACTTAAGGGAATGAAAGATACAGCGCAACCCATAATATTTATCAACCATTATCCGCTCGACGAATCGCTTTCCAACTGGTATGAAGTGATTGATCTGCTAAAAACCAGAAATACACAGGTAAGTTTACTTGGACACGGACATCAAAACAAATGCTTTAACTTTGAAGGAATTCCCGGAGTGATGGGGCGGTCAAACCTTCGGGCAACCGACGAAACCGGGGGGTATAATTTGGTCACCGTTACCCAAGATACGATGTATTATGCCGAACGTATTACCCATAAAAAAACCTTACCAGTCTGGTGCAAAATTCCACTTGGCACAAAAAATTTTAGTGACGAAAAAATGAAATGGGCCCGGCCTGATTTCTCAATCAACAATACACATAACCAGGTAAAAGTCAAATGGATTTTTCAGGATAAAAGTGATGTTGGCACAAGCATTTCGAGCAATGGGAAAGTTGTTGTTTTTGCAAATACCAATGGAGATATCCAGGCTCGAAGTGTAAAGTCCGGCGCATTAAAATGGTGTTTCCAATCGCCAGGGAAAATCTATTCAACTCCGGCAATTAGTAACAATTTGGTTGTTTGCGCTTCTACCAACGGATTTATTTATTGCCTGAACCTGGATTCGGGAAAACTCCATTGGAAATTTGAAACAAAAAAGCCGATTGTTGCCTCACCGTCAATCGATAACAATACAATTTATATCGGATCATCCGAAGGGATTTTTAGAGCTCTTGATTTACAAAATGGCGCTTTAAAATGGCAGTTCGACGGAATACAGAACTTTGTTGAAACAAAGCCAATTATTTATCAGAATGCCGTTTACTTTGGTTCGTGGGGAAATAGTTTTTATGCGCTTAGTAAAACCTCAGGCGACCTAATCTGGAAAAGAGAAAAATACACAAACCGCATGCTTTCGCCGGCGGCTGTATGGCCGGTAGCCGCTAATGGAAAAATATTTATCGTTGCACCCGACCGCCATCTCACGGCACTTGATGCGCAAACCGGACGCGAAATTTGGGACTCGGGAAAATATTCTTGCAGAGAATCGTTAGGAATTTCGACTGACGGAAAGCTTGTTTATATTAAAAACATGAACGAAGGGCATGTCATGGCTTTTGAATCAGAACCTGATAAACAGACAATTGCCTGGGATTGCGATGCAAATCTGGGGTATGAAATTGGACCTTCGCCAATTACAGAGAATGATAAACTCATTTTTGTTCCAACCTGCTCGGGTACTGTTGTGGCAATAAGTAAAGCAAACCACCAGGTTGCCTGGAAATTTAAACTATCAAACTGCCTTATAAACGGGGTTACTCCACTGAATACTAATGAAATATTGGTTAGTTCGCTGGATGGAAAGATTGCCTGTATCGAATTCTGATGTGAATTTTAACCCGCGAATTGATAAAAACCACCGGAATGCCAACTAATATTTGCCAACAGTTTTTAGCTTTGTTATTGGCATTTTACCCGAACCATAAAAACATAAACATATGTCACTAATAATAAGAAAATTACACCTGTTAATCACTGCATTTTTTTTGCTAATTACGATTAATGCAATGACTCAAAATACGAATTTCAAACAGCTGACAAGCAAAATTCAAGCCCTGCAAAAACAGCTGGTTCCCGATAAACGTGTGGCTATATTATCAGTAACACTAAAAGATACATCGAGCAGGCAGTGCATATTAGCCGGAAAAACGGATTCGCCTGACAACAAAAAGAAAATAATTGAATTACTGAATGACAATAAGATAGCGTTTATTGATTCCGTAAAAGTTCTTCCCGACGAACAACTTGGAAACAAAACCTGGGGAATTGTAAAACTTTCGGTTGCCAACGTTCGCACAATTCCGGCCCACGCCGGTGAAATGGCTACCCAGGTTTTAATGGGTACGCCGGTAAAAATTCTGGAAGAAAAAGGTGAATGGTGGCTCATTCAAACTCCCGATTTATACATTGGCTGGACCAATCATGGGGCAATTATCCCCCAAACTGCTGAAGAAATGACCGTATGGAAACAAAGCAAACGATACATTTACAATCAGTTAAATGGCTTTGCTTTAGCCGAACCCAATAAAAAAGCATTACCGGTTACTGACTTGGTTATCTGCGATTTATTTGTGGTTACAGGCGAGAGTAAGGGATTTCTGCACGCCATTTTACCCGATGGAAGAATGGCTTACGTGAAGAAAAATGAATGTTTGTCGTTCGAGGAATGGATCAAGCATCCGCTGCAAATTTCGTCGGTAATGTCGGTTGCAAAGCAGATGATGGGTGTTCCTTATTTTTGGGGTGGAACATCAAGTAAATCCACTGATTGTTCGGGACTTACCAAAACATCGTATTATTCGCAAGGTGTAATTTTGGCGCGCGATGCCTCACAGCAAGTAAAATACGGAATGCACCCCGATTTCTCGGATTACCGTAATCTTCAGCCTGGCGATCTTATTTTCTTCGGAAGTAATCCGCAACGGGTAAGCCATGTTGCGTTATGCCTGGGTAACGGGTTGTTTATTCACGCTTCCGGTTCTTCGGCAATGGTCAGGCTCAACAGCCTGAATCCTAACGACCCGCTCTTTGATGCCGGGTTACTGAAAATTGTTGTCGGATCGAGCCGTATTTCCAATTCATTGAATACTAATGGAATCACCCTGGTCAAAGATCATCCCTGGTATAATAGCCTCCCCTAAATCCACTCCGAAAAAGGAGACTTTAAGAAGTGTATTGAGCAATATTTTGACAACAACGAATGATACCCATATGAACTCAAATCAAAAAAAAAATCATCGCAACCTTTTTACCCCTTCTTCCTCGGAAAGGGCCGGGGAGTGGCTTCAGAGCTCTCGTCGCAACTTTATACGCACAGCCGGATTAACAACATTGGCAGGCATTTCCGGGTTTGAAACCGTGTTTGCAACAACAAAAGACAAAAACACAAAACCTTCAGGAAGCGGATTAAAACTTAGTTTTGTACCTCACGAACTGATGTTGAGGCATACATTTACATTGGCCAACAGCTCCCGAAAAACAACGCCCGATGTGCTTACCCGCATCGAATTTGACGGAGTAGTTGGCTATGGCGAAGCGTCGATGCCTCCGTATTTGGGCGAAAGCATTGATTCGGTTTCAAAATTCCTGTCGTCGCTCAACCTGGCGCAATTTAAAGACCCGTTTCGGGTTGAAGAAATACTGGCTTATGTCGATTCAGTAATCCCGGGAAACTGTGCGGCGAAAGCTTCGGTTGACATTGCGTTACATGATTTGCTGGGCAAAATAATGGGGCAACCCTGGTACAAAATCTGGGGATTTAAACCTGAAACAACACCCAACACATCATTCACTATCGGTATTGATACGCCTGAAGTTGTGCGCCAAAAAGTTGCTGAAGCTGCACCCTACAAAATTTTGAAAGTAAAATTGGGGCAGGCTACCGACCGCGAAATGGTCGAAACAATTCGTTCGTCAACCGATAAACCGCTTTGCGTGGACGTAAACCAAGGTTGGACTGACAAACAAAAGGCGCTGGAAACCATTCACTGGCTCAAAGAAAAAGGGGTTGTTTTTGTTGAACAGCCCATGCCCAAAACAGCGATTGACGATATTGCCTGGCTCACCGAACATAGCCCGCTGCCCATTATTGGCGACGAATCGGTACAACGGTTACCCGATGTGATCAAAGCCAAAGGCGTTTACAATGGCATCAACATCAAGCTGATGAAATGTACCGGAATGCGCGAGGCCCATCAAATGCTTACACTGGCCAAATCATTAGGTATGAAAGTAATGATTGGCTGTATGACCGAAACATCGTGTGCAATCTCGGCAGCAGCGCAACTATCATCTAAATGCGATTGGGCCGATTTGGATGGGAACCTGTTGATTTCGAATGATCCGTATTCCGGAGTTCAGGTTGTTGATGGGAAAATTATGCTCCAGGATAAACCCGGTTTGGGACTCGAAACCGTAAAAACTGTTTTTTAATTTTATTTTGGCGACTTCGTTGCTGTTATTGTCACCCACCAAAATGATGATGTTGAATGAACGACATTATATGGTGATTTGGCACAGTAAAAGCAAACTTTGGCAGGTAACAATTGTTTGTGGTTTCATGAATTCATGAAATATGTATTAAAACATGAAAAATCAGAACATATTAATTGCCGGCGCCATTTTTATGGCTCTGGCTGTTGCGCTTGGCGCTTTTGGCGCTCATGCCTTGAAAAAAGTGTTGACGCCCGAAATGCTTACCATTTACCACACCGGAGTCGAATACCAGTTTTACCATGCGCTGGGGTTATTACTTGTTGGCTTGATCGGGTTTCACATTAAATCAAAATATATTGGATGGGCTGGTTTTCTGTTGATTGTGGGCATCATTCTATTCTCAGGAAGTTTATATGTACTTGCCTTATCGGGAATAAAATCGTTGGGAGCCATTACTCCACTTGGCGGTTTATCGTTTATTGCCGGATGGATTTGTTTGGCAGTGGCGATAGCGAAGGCAAAATCCTAAAAACATCCCAATCTTGGCTTTACACGTTTACCTTCTGTTCCTGACCTTTCTCATGGTTCTGTTAGTGGATTTCAGGCTTCTTTATCCTTTATTTTTCAAATTCGGGATTGATGAATTTGGATTATTATATTTGTCAGGAAAATTGAAATAAAAATGAATAAATCATGATAAAAAGAATTCAACGAATTGCTATTCTGTCGGTTTTAATGCTGACCGGTGCGGCTCACGTGTCGAATGCCTGCACCAATTTTTTAATTAGCAAAGGAGCATCAGTTGACGGATCGACAATGATTACTTACGCCGCCGATTCGCACACGCTTTATGGCGAGCTGTATTTTCAGCCTGCAAAAGATTATGCTGCCGGTGCGTTTCGTGATATTTACGAATGGGATACCGGTAAATTTCTGGGTCGTATTCCGCAGGTTGCCCACACTTACAGCGTGGTTGGAAACATGAACGAATTCCAGGTAGCTATTGGCGAAACCACTTTTGGCGGACGCGAAGAACTTGGGAAACAGTCGGGTGCCATTATGGACTACGGCAGCCTGATTTATGTTGCCCTTCAGCGTGCCAAAACTGCCCGCGAAGCCATTGACGTAATGACCAGCCTTGTTGAAAAATACGGGTATGCCAGTTCGGGCGAATCGTTTTCGATTTCGGACGCCAACGAGGTTTGGATTTTGGAAATGATTGGCAAAGGCGAAGGCGAAAAAGGCGCAGTTTGGGTGGCTCAACGTATTCCTGACGGATACATTAGCGGACACGCCAACCAGGCACGAATCACCACTTTCCCGATGAACGACCAGGTCAATTGTATGTTTGCCAAAGACGTAATTTCGTTTGCCCGCGAAAAAGGCTGGTATGAAGGCAAAAATGCCGATTTCAGCTTCTCCGACGTTTATGCGCCGGTTGATTTCAGTGGCGCACGTTTTAGCGATGCCCGCGTTTTTGCAGGCTTCAACAAAGTGTATTCGGGAATGAAACCATACGAAGAATATGCGCTTGGCAATGTAAAACATGGCGGCGAAAATAAATTCCCAACCAACCGGATGCCATTGTGGATCAAACCTGACAAAAAACTTAGCGTTCAGGATGTAATGGGCATGATGCGCGACCATTACGAAGGAACAGCCCTGGATATGACTAAAGATATTGGCGCCGGTCCGTTTAAACTGCCATACCGCTGGCGTCCGCTGACTTTCAAAGTCGATTCGGCCAATTATGTGAACGAACGCGCCATTTCAACCCAGCAAACCGGTTTTTCATTTGTGGCACAATCGCGCTCGTGGTTACCTGCCCCAATTGGCGGAATTCTCTGGTTTGGTGTTGACGATACATACAGCACCTGTTACGCCCCCATGTATTGCGGAATTACCGAAACTCCTGACTGTTTTAAAGTTGGAAACGGCGACATGCTAACCTATTCTGAAACTTCAGCATTTTGGGTGTTCAACCTGGTATCGAATTTTGCTTACCTACGCTACGACGCCATGATACCCGATATTTTGAAAGTTCAGAAAAGACTGGAAGACAAATTTGTAGCCTATACGCCAAGCGTCGATCAGGCTGCTCAAAGTCTTTGGAATTCGGGTAAAAAGGCCGAAACATTGCAATTCCTGACCGATTATTCAGTCAATCAGGCCAATGGAATGACCAGCGAATGGAAGAAACTGTCGCAATACCTGATCGTTAAATTTATTGATGGAAACATCAAGAAAGAAAAAGACGGCGCTTTTGAACGCACCGAAACCGGAATACCTCCCGGACCAAGTCAACCCGGTTATCCCGCCTGGTGGAAGAAAGTCATTGTTGATCAAACCGGCGATCACTTGAAAATGGTAGGAGCCCCAAGTCACTAACAGATGTTGAAGGGAAAAGTCATTGGTCATTAGGAAAAATAAAAAAGGCAACTTTCCAAATGACGAATGACTTTTTCCTTCTTACCATCTGATATAAAGATCGACACTTTTTTAAGGTGCTGTTGGCGGGATGGAAAATTTTATTATTTTTGCGCCACATTTTCGCAATCTCTTACTCGTTTGATTTGAAGTAATATTGCCACTAAAACATAAAAGAAATGGATTTAATTAAAGTTGCACAACAAGCATTTGCAGTTGAAACAAAAGAACAACCGCAATTTAAGGCTGGTGATACGATTACCGTTCATTACAAAATTAAGGAAGGTAACAAAGAGCGTATCCAGAATTTCCGTGGAGTGGTTATCCAGTTGAAAGGCGAAGGCGTTACAAAAACTTTTACTGTACGCAAAATGTCGGGAAACATTGGTGTTGAAAGAATTTTCCCATTGTATTCTCCTTTCATCGACCTAATTGAAGTGAACAAGAAAGGTATTGTTCGCAGAGCTAAATTGTACTATTTACGTTCTCTTACCGGGAAAAAAGCCCGTATCAAAGAAAAACGTGTCTGAGAAAATATTTTCTTTATCAGAGAGGTTGGATCGAAAGTTCCAACCTCTTTTTTTATGCCACAATTGTCCGGCAGCTTTATTCGCTTACTAAACGGTATAATTTTTGCCTGCTTTCATTAAATCAACCAAACCAATGAACATGAATTTCAGATTAGTCCTTCCTGTCTTACTTATCTTTTCATTACTCTTAACGCATACATCTAAAGCACAGCCTGATATAAACCAATCGATGCCAGTGCCCGGTAAAACTTCTTTCTCTCGATTCGTGATTTCGATAAATGGCGGTGCAGCTTATTTAATTGGAAGTACGAAAGATGCAAAGGCTCAAATGAGAAGTATTGGCGCCACAGATGCTGATATCGACAATTATTTCCGCGATTTTAAACTTGGCTGGATCGGCGAAGCTTCTGTTCACTATATGATTAACAGAACACTTGGATTTGGCATCGAATACCATGTATTTACAACGGACGGGCAAGTAAAAGGCTACCTCGACCCCGGCGATGGCTGGAGCAAGTATTATGGTATTTTCAGCGATAAGATCTATACAAATTTCGCAGGCGCATCCTGTTTAATACGCGAAAACATCAGTAATAACTGGGGTTATTACAGTAAGCTGTCATTAGGAATGGCTTTCTACCGCGACGAAATGAAAATTATCAACGCACCAATGCTTGTAACAGGTAAATCGTTTGCCACATATGGCGAGTTTGGCCTGAATTATTCGCTCAGCAAACACATTTCGTTAAATGCAGGTTTTTCTTATTTTATTTCGAGCCTCGGTAAAATAACGAGCGACAACGGAAAAACTGTTGCCGAAACCAAGCTTGACAAAGATTCGCGGGAAAACCTATCGCGGCTAAATCTCTTAACCGGAGTAACATTCAATTTTTAAACTGAAGTCATGAGAACAACCTATAAAATCATCAAAAACTTCCTAGCGGCGGCTATTTTACTTTTTGCAGTCATCTCGTGCAGCAACGATTTTCTGAACCAGGAAGCTACAGTAGCCAATCCTGTTCGCGATACGATTCGAATGACCAGCCTCGAAACCTCAAAAGAGGTAAATTTCAACCTGCCTAAAGCCGGAAATGCACACTGGCGTGTTTTTCAACTTCCTTCATGGGCAAAAATAACCCCGATGGAAGGCAATTTCAGCGATGGGAAATCTACTTTTCAGATTGAAATTGCAGATAAAACCGCGATTTCTCAGTGGGGTATTCTTAACCTGCCGCTTGCTTTTGATGTTGAAGGAATAGGCTATGTGCAATACCCGTTTCAATTGTTCAATTTGGGAAATCCGCAAGCCGGTTTATCAACAAACGAACTTGCATTAAATTACCAGTCAACAGGCAGTTTTACATTGCACAATACCGGCGGCGGAATACTGTTGTGGGAAGTCAAAAACAAACCGGCGTGGGCTACGGTGTCCGAAAACGAAGGTCTTTTAAATGCCAATTCGTCGCTCACATTGAACATTATGATTTCGCGCGACAAACTTGCAAAAGGAGATTATTCCGGAGAAATTCTGATAGCAACCAACTCGATGAGTCAACCAGATTTGAGGCTAAAAATATCCATCAAAGTTTTTGATCCGACCGTTTCTGGCAATGCCGAACTGATCGAAGGAGAAGTTGTTGATGCTGATTTCTGCAAAGCAACCGGTTCACTGGTCGTTGCAACCAAAAATCCAAACAGGATGTATGTATTCAATTCGGCCCAGGTGAAAAAGACCATCGATTTTCAGAAAATACCGATTAACGTGGCCATCACCGAAAATGGCGATTTAATTGTTGCCAGTTTCACGAATACCGATTTATCGCTGATTAACCCGGAGACCTTAACCATTCAGAAAAATATTCAATCCGGAATTATTACTTCCGACATTGCACTTGGAAGCAATGGATGGGCCTATTTAGCGCCCAAAGCGTATGATACCAATTACTTAATGAGTGTTGATTTGAACTCGGGAGATGTGATAAAAAACAACGAATACCTAAACGGACTTACTTGGCTGAAAAAAGTTCCGGGGAAAAATCTGTTGTATGGTTCAAAAATTGGATGGTCGCCCGATTTCCTGCTCGTTTTTGATATTTCAAACGGAGCTGTTAACCCGATCATTGATGATTGGTGGGTAACGCTCTCGAAGTTTTGGCCTTCGGAAGACGGGCAGCGCATTTTTACCGGGAGCCTGAAGATATACCAGTCGCCGGCATTCCAGGGGAAAGGAAGTATTATGGAAACACCCAAATTACTCGGACAACTCGAACCTGTTTCAGGAACAATAAACGCGATGGAACATAGCCAGGCGCTGAACGAGATTTTTGTTGCAGCCAAAAGTTATTCGTATGAAGCAGGAACCCAAATTCTGCGCATCGACGATTCGGGCTACTTTGTTAAAAAAACACTGGGATTGAATAACCTTACCTTTGTAGAAAATGGGTACATGATGAGTGTATCGCCTGATATTCGGTACATGTATGTCAACAAAACGGGAAAAGAACTTTACATCATCAAAACAGCCACCGGGTACAACAAAAATTACTGGTATTACGAAAAAATTGCATTGTGAAATCGCCTTGTCAACATTTTGTTTCCTGTTTTGAATTTGATAACTTCAGCCGAAAAGTTTAGTAGATTGGAAGCATGAAAAAAACAGTGAATTTGCAAACAAGCACAATTGGCGAAATAGCTCGCCAAAATTCAAATACAATTTCGGTATTCAATAAATATAAAATTGATTTTTATTGTAAAGGGAAACGGTTACTTAATGAAGCTTGTGCCGTGACTTTATGCGACCAAAGCATTGTGCTGAAAGAACTTCAGGCTTCCTTTTCCGCTGAAGTTGATCAAACCACGGATTTCAATTCCATGTCGCTCGAACAGTTGATTTCGCACATCATAGATTCTCATCATCAGTATGTTAATATTCATGTGCCCGAAATTTTGGCTCTGTTAAAAGCCGTTTGGGAAAGTAGCGAGATTTATAACTTCAACTTTAAACGAATAAGCGACCTGTTCAGGCAATTGGGAAACGACATGAAACAACACATGCAAAAAGAAGAAATGGGTTTATTCCCCTACATCCTGAAACTGGAACAGGGCAACGATCTGCCAACCGGCTCTTCGGTCAAATCGCTGATTACTGTTGTTGAATTTGAACATGATACTTCGGGTATTATCATCAACCAAATTAGCCAACTGTGTAATAACTATTCAATTCCTGAAAACGCCAGTCCGAATTTTCGTTCGCTGTTTGCCAAGCTCAGCGAATTTGAAGCCGATTTGATCATGCACATTCACGTCGAAAACAATGTTCTGCACAAAAAAGCCATCGAGCTGGAGCAATCGCGGATCAACTGACCAGCGATTTACCTGTAAACCTTGTGCCCGATCAATTTCAAACTCCCCTCTTTTTCCAGGTTTTTCACGGAGCGTATGACCGTTTCGACACGTAATCCGGTGAAGTCGGCAATTTGCTGGCGGGTGAGGGTCACTTCGTATTTTTCATTGGCCTGAACACCATTCTCTTTCTTCATATAGTCTATCAGGCTCAAAATGCGGTGCTCCGGATTATAGCCTGATATTTCCTTCAGAATCATCGATTTGTACAACAACCGGTAAGCGAACATTTGAGTGAAGGCAAAGTGAATATCCGGATTTTCCTTCAGGAGCTTGATGAATTTGGCCTTGGGTAGCTTGTACAAACAACTGTTTTCCTCGGCAACCGTGCAGGCCGGATAAGGAGAATCGTCGAACAGAGGCGGCTCGCCAAAGCTCTCACCTACCTCGAATATGCCCTGGGTGAACATTTTTCCTTCGGAATTGAGGTTGAACATCTTAATCTTCCCGCTCTTCACCTGGAAATAGTTGGTTGCCCTTTCTTTCTCGTGAAAAAGGTGCTGCCCTTTCTCTATTTTTATTTCGGTGGCGCCGTATTGCAGCAATAATTGCTCTGAGATCATTTTGAATTGTTTGGGGGATTCGGGATTGCCACAAGTCTCAAAGTTTAACAAAGTAATATTCTAGTGTAGCTTAGTGTCTTAGAGCCTTTGTGGCAGTTCATTTTCAAAACAAATTTACTCAAAAGAATAAAATAAGAGTTTTTTATCTCCTATTTCTGAAGTTCATCGTTGTTAAAAATTCCGAATTGCAATACAATCTACTCAAAAACAGTAGTTTAATTTTTATTAGCCTTATGATTTGGCTCATAAAAATACCTGAAAGTCCGAATCTATTTTTGCTCATACCAGATTGAGAGTAAGCAAAACAATTTATAAATCTTAAAAAGTAAAGTATGAACATTCGGAAACTATGGTTTGGATTTATCGCGGTAATGGCCGTTAGTTTTGGAGTACTGGGCTACTTCGGAATCGAAATTTACAACCAGGCGCCGCCAATTCCTGAAAAAGTTGTAACCGCCGACGGGACGGTGCTTTTTACGAGTGACGACATCAAGGACGGGCAAAACATCTGGCAGTCGATTGGCGGACAGGAGTTGGGCAGTGTTTGGGGGCACGGGGCATATCAGGCACCCGACTGGACTGCCGACTGGCTGCACAAAGAAGCCATTGCCATGCTCGATGGCTTGTCGATGGAAAAATTCCAAAAGAAATTCAACGAAATTAACCCGGCAGATCAGGCTTTCCTGAAAATCAAACTTCAGGAAGAAATCAGGAAAAACACGTTCAACGACGCTTCGAAATCCATTACGGTGAGCGGTTTGCGAGCCAGTGCGATTAAGAGTACAGCTGCATTTTACTCCGGATTGTTTACCAACGACCCGGCAATGGCTAAACTGCGTCGGGATTATTCGATTCCTGAAAATTCGATCAAAACGCAGGAGCGGATGGATAAAATGACGGCGTTCTTCTTTTGGGCATCGTGGGCCTGTGTAACCGAACGCCCCGGCAGCGACCTCACTTACACGCACAACTGGCCGCATGAAGAGTTGGTTGGCAACGTGGCTACCGGCGATTTGCACATCTGGACCGGTTTCAGTGTGATCATTCTCCTGCTGGGCGTGGCTTTGCTGGCTTACCAATATGCCCGCACCCGCGACAAGGAGGAACATGTGCCAATGCCTTCGGAAAATCCGCTGATCAACCTGACTTCGACACCGTCGATGAAGGCGACGCTGAAATATTTTGTGATTGTAACGGCACTGATTCTGGTACAAATCATCATGGGAATCGTTACTGCGCACTTTGGAGTTGAAGGCAACGCGCTGTATGGCATCGATTTAGGCTCCATTTTGCCGTATTCGATTTCGCGTACATGGCACGTGCAACTGGCTATTTTCTGGATTGCAACGTCATGGTTGGCAACTGGTTTGTACATTGCTCCAGCCGTTTCGGGTTACGAACCCAAGTATCAGCGATTGGGCGTGAATGTGCTGTTTGGCGCGTTGTTGGTGATTGTAGTTGGTTCGCTGGCTGGCCAGTGGATGGGCGTGATGCAAAAATTGGGTCTGGCCGAAAACTTCTGGTTTGGTCACCAGGGTTATGAATATGTCGATCTGGGCCGCTTCTGGCAGTTGTTCCTATTTGCTGGTTTGTTTATCTGGTTGGCACTGATGGTTCGTCCGTTAATTCCTATCCTGAAAGCTCCTTCCGAAAGCCGTAACCTGATCATCCTGTTTGTGGTGGCATCGGCTGCTATCGGCTCGTTCTATGGCGCCGGACTGATGTGGGGACAACATACCAACCTCGCCGTGGCCGAATACTGGCGCTGGTGGGTGGTTCACCTTTGGGTCGAAGGTTTCTTCGAAGTGTTTGCAGCGGTGGTTTCAGCCTTTATTTTCGTGAAACTCGGCTTGCTGCGCATCAAATCGGCCACAACAGCCGTGCTGTTCTCGACCATTATCTTCCTCGGCGGTGGTATAATCGGTACTTTCCATCACTTGTATTTCACCGGAACGCCAACCGCAGTTTTGGCTCTGGGTGCCACATTCAGCGCGCTGGAAGTTGTTCCGCTCGTGCTGATGGGCTTCGAGGTTTGGCACAATTACAGCCTCAGCCGCCACACCAACTGGCTGGCTAATTACAAATGGCCGATCTACGGACTGATTTCCGTCGCATTCTGGAACCTTGTGGGCGCTGGCATCTTCGGATTCCTGATTAACCCTCCAACTGCGCTGTATTACATGCAGGGATTGAATACCACGCCGGTTCACGGACACACCGCGCTGTTCGGCGTGTACGGAATGCTGGGAATTTCGCTGATGCTTTTCGTTCTCCGCAACATGTGGGTGAAAAGTGCATGGAACGACAAACCGCTGAGCATTGCTTTCTGGTCGATTAATATTGGCTTGCTTTTGATGGTACTCATTAGCGTGCTCCCGGTTGGATTGTTGCAGACTGTAGCCAGCGTGCAGCACGGCATGTGGTACGCCCGTTCTGCTGAATTCCTGCAACAGCCGTTTATGCAAACCCTGCGCTGGTTGCGCGTAATTGGCGATACCATTTTTGCAGTCGGCGTAGTGGCGCTGGTGTATTTTGTTGCCGGACTGATATTTGGCTGGTCGGTGAAAAAAGAAAATGTATAAATGTCCGTCAGCTAAAGCAGACGGCAAAGGATAAAAACCACACTGCCGAATGTTGTGCCAAATATCCTTTGCCGTTGGCTTCAGCCAACGGAACGATGTAACAATAACAACAATAAATTCAGAAAAATGGAAAATTTAAGAAACAAAACAGTAGGTGAAATTGTGAAAGACGATTTCAGGGCAGCAGATATATTTACCAGCTATGGAATTGATTTTTGCTGCGGAGGTAAAATTTCGGTGGCTGATGCCTGTGCCGAAAGCGGTTGCGATGAAGCGAAAGTATTGGCCGAAATCGAGACCCTGAAATACCAGGCCGGAGCGGCAACACACGACTTCGACAGTTGGAAGCTCGACTTTTTGACCGACTACATCATCAATACGCACCACCAATACGTGAAACGGGCTATTCCGCAGATTTTACCGTTGGCGCAAAAGGTTGCCGAAGTGCATGGAGACAATCACCCGGAAACGGTTAAAATTAACGATCTTTTCCAGGATTTAGCTGAAGAGTTGACTTCGCACCTGCACAAGGAGGAAATGATTTTGTTCCCGTATATCAAGAAACTGGTGGCTACCGAGGCGGCGGGTGGTTGCGACGATGGCGCTTGTTTTGGCACCATTGCATCGCCCATTTCGGTGATGGAAGCCGAGCACGAAAATGCCGGAGTTATCCTGAAGCAAATGTACGGCCTGAGCGACGGCTATACCGCTCCTGAAGATGCCTGCAACACCTTCCGCGTTCTGTATGGCAAGTTGAAAGAATTTGAGGCCGATTTACATGTACACATTCACCTCGAAAACAATATTCTGTTCCCAAAAGCCATTGAGTTGGAACAGGCATTGTTGGTTGGATAATCAGAAGGGGGTATTTTTCCATAAATCCTGGTCTCGCTTCGGTGGGTTCAGGATTTTTATTGCCTGAAAAAGAGAAAAATAAAAGCTATTGCCATCAACAATATTTAATGGAGTGTATATATTTGTGTATTGCCAACAGTAATTGCACGCATTATATTTTGAGTCTGCGTTTTGGCTTGACCGGAAAATCGGCGAAGCTAAATCACCCGCAATCCGCTTCTACATGTAGTGTGCCCTTAGGTGCAATTTAAAGGCGCGCAACCATTTGCAATAAAAATACATCTTAGAGAATAAAAACTGAAATGAAAAAAAAAATCATCTTAAGTCTGTTTTTACTCATTTTGGGTTGTGAGAAAGATGAAACCTTAATAAATGACGGCACAGTCATTTGGAGAACTAATCCAGTTGCTTTGATAGGTAATAGTCAAATACAGTTAAATTGGTTAAATTATTCATTCTCTGATTTGGTATTACTGCCATACACCTGTGTTGACCCCGATAACTTTGAGATTTACATTTCGACAAAAGCAGCAGACAATTTCACTAAATTGGTTGAACTAAAAAATGATGGGAGATACTCATATAATGTTGAGAATCTTTCAAACGGGCAGGCTTATTACTTTTATGTTGTTTCCAAAAAGAAAAGGTACAATTCTTTAATTTCTGATACGATTATGGCAGTTCCTAATCAGAAAACCGATTCTGAAAATCTAATTTCGTTTAGCAATTCGCATTCCGTGACAAGCGTAGCATTGGCTTCCAAAATAAATAAGATTGCATACGTTGATAAGTTTTATGCATGGAATGGTGGAAGTAACTGTTGCATGGCGGTCTCGGTACTTATTTCCAATCTGGATGGTACAGATTCTAAATTATTGGATATAAACAGCTCTGAACCTTGCTGGTCGCCAAATAGTGACAAAATAGTATTTAGGTCAGAAAACGGAGAAACAAACGGTGAAAATGGAATGCCGTCGCAGATTGCACTATTCGATTATGAAACCAATGAAATAACAAAATTGACCAGTGGTACAGCATCCAATTATGCTCCTGTCTTTTCTGAAAATGGAGATTTAATTCTGTATCAATCAAATAAAACGAGTCAAAATAAAAATTTGACAGATATCTGGATGATTAATTTAAAAACGTCAGAAACAACTCAGATTACTGATATTGCCAATACGAACTTGATTGGTGCAGGCCGCCCAAACTGGATTGATAATGAAAAATTTTTGTTTCATGGTATAGGGCGAGATTATAAATATCAAATTTATGAGTACTCTGTTAACGACAAGCTGGTGAGCCAATTATTTGTTTCTGATTGGAATGATTACAGCCCTTCAATTTCTCCTGACAATAAAAAAATTGCATTTATTTCAGACCGGTCAGGTAGCAACCAAATTTGGCTATATTCATTGGAAAATAAATCATTAAAGCAATTGACCGGATTCTCAGAAAATGAATATGTCGATAATTCCTGGAACAAGATTGAATGGTTTGATAATCTATATATCCTCTTTACATTCAATGATAATAAGCTGATGAAATTAAAAACTGAATAAAAAAAAACCAACTTCAGCAACTCGTCAAGCACGGCAACGGTGGTTTTCGGGGTGTATCTTTTGGCTTGACCGTAATTGAAAATCGGCGAAGCCAAATCGCCCGCAATCCTCCCCCTGCCGGGAGCTTCCTACGTTATGCGGCAAGACTAAGAAATAAACCGCACGATAAATCGGGAATTAAGTAAAAGAAAAGAAAAACATGATAATAACAAAAGAATCGGAATTGATCGGAATGCAAAAAGCAAGCGAAGCTGTTGCTTACACATTAAAAGAAATGACAAAATATGCTCAACCAGGTATGACAACGAAAGAACTCGATGAGTACGGGGCAAAAATACTTTCTGACTTTGGGGCAAAATCTGCGCCTAAGCTTACCTATGGTTTCCCAGGTTGGACTTGTATTAGTGTCAGGAATGAATTTTGCCACGGGATTCCTTCTGACAAGCGGATTTTAAAAGAAGGTGATTTGGTTAATATTGATGTCTCCGCAGAATTAGATGGATTTTGGTCTGATAATGGCGGTTCATTTATCCTTGGCGAAGATATTAATCAACATCATGACTTAGTAAATGCTTCAAAATTCATCCTAAAGAAAGCGATTGACAACATAAAAGGTGGAGTACGAATTTCTGATATTGGACACTTAATCGAAAACGAAGCAAAAAAAAGAGGATTCAAAGTTATTAAGAATCTTGGTGGACACGGAATTGGTAATAGCCTGCACGAACACCCGGATGAATTGCTTAACTACAGAAACAGATTTGACCAAAGAAGATTTAAGAAAAACTCAGTAGTTGCTATTGAAACATTTATCTCAACGACTTCAATCTATGCTGACACATTGAACGATGGATGGACAATGGTTGGAAATAAAGGAGGTTTTATGGTTCAACACGAACATACAATTGTGATAACAGACAAAGAACCTGTCATTTTGACGGAGAAGAATGGAATATGGGATTAACGCGAAAAAGAAGTACAAGGAGAACTTTTTCATAGTGTCTTCCTATAAAAGTCTAAATCATGAATCTGAAATAAGTCATGCTTAACAAACAGGTCATTTAACTCCGTAAATTCTTCTGATTTATAAGCCTCTGAATCAAAAAGCTCCAAGTTATACTCTGGGTCTCCCATTATGTCAACGTTATTACAAATTCTAAAATAATGTTGAAGTAATAATTGCTCTGCTTTTAAATAAAATTTCTTCTTATATCTTTCACTCAGAATATCATTATGAATCACTTCATTAAGGAATATTATAAGGTTCCTATAATTACGAGTTAATGGGAAGATGACTCCTAAACGAATCCTACGAATCAGCTTATCATTTTCATCTTGGGTTTTCGATAGCTCAAATCCTAAAAATAGAGTGAATAATGAAATATAATTTATCCCATTAGATTCAGCTAACTGCTTTTTAAAATTGTCAGAGAATCCATTTGTGTCAATTGCAAAGGTTAAATTCTCTATATTATTTTTCACTAATTCAAAATCCTGCAATAATATATTGTATTCATTTATTGCCAATTGTCTTGAATTGAAAGTTTGACTATCAGATAAAGTAAGAATTAGCAAAACCACTGAGAACAAGGCAATTACTGGTGTAATTAGATTATTAAAATCAGAATTATCTAAACATAGAAAAAAATGATTGGGGTTCAACCACAGAACAATTGATGTCAATACAAGCAATATTGCAAGGTAGATAAAAATATTCTTAGCTCTTAATTTCATAATATTGCTGTCTCTTTTAGAGTTATGCTTAACTAATAAATATACATCAGCTTACAGTATTTTTCAAAACTCCGTCAGGAATGTATCTCCTTGTTTATTGGTTTTAATAATAGCAAATTATATTCAAACAGTATAGCGATCAGTGTTTATTTTTGAGTTTATCTTATTCGTTATTCCCAATCATTCTCCTGAATCCGGCAACACCAGTCTTCACTTTAAACAGCTAATCATAAACGATTTAATCCACTCGCCGCATAAAATTACTGTGTCAAGTGGTATATTCTGTTCTGATTAGTTATATTTACCGAAACCTAACAAAAACACTCAGCTTATGAACCGACATCCAAGTTGCCAAACTTTTGTTTTTCTGTTCTTTAAGCCTATTCCGCTTTCCATTTATAGCTTCATTTAGAAAACTTCCTTTATTCTAATAACAACTAAAAACTAAGTCTATGGAACATGTGAATCAAAAAAGGTTATTTATCGGCGCCTGTCTGGCCCTGTTGGTTACAGCCATCACGTTTGCCATCAGGGCAAAAATTGAGGGCGTTTTTACCGACGACTACGGATTGAGCAAAGAGCAGGTTGGACGCGCTTTCGGGCCAGCATTCTGGGGCTTTGCCGTGGCCATGTTTGCCGGTGGCTATTTCATCGACATTGTCAAAACCAGGAGCATCATTTGGATGGCTTTTGTCTTGCACCTGGTGGGCATTGTTTTGCTGCTCCTGGCCAAAGACATGGCTTCGCTGTTTGTTGCCAACGTATTTATCGGCCTGGGCAACGGAAGCGTTGAAGCCGCTTGTAACCCACTCGTAACAACACTTTTCCCCGACAAGAAAACAAAAATGCTCAACCGCTTTCATGTTTGGTTCCCGGGCGGAATTGTGATTGGTAGTTTGCTCGCTGCCCTCATCATAGACAAACTCAACCTGCCCTGGCAAGTACTGGTAAGTATTCTTTTTATTCCGCTGGCCATCTACGGATTCCTGTTCTTTGGGCAAAAAATTCCTGAAACCGAGCGCGTTTCAACAGGCGTTACTTACAAGGAAATGATGCGTAATGTCGGAGCGCCCATTACCATTACCATAGCTGTTATCCTGATGATTATGGTGGCTACCATCCCGTCGTTCGCCGTTCGTTTCGACAGCGCTGTTCCTTTTGTAATTGTTGCTTTAATTGCGCTGTTCATTGTTTTGGAAGGACGTTTGATGAACAAGATCTCGCTGCTTTTCCCGTTTATTTTCTTCTGTATGCTGTTAACCGCATCAACCGAATTGGGTACCACACAATGGATTAATGCCCTTTTGGCGCAAAACGGCATTGGCCCGATGTTGATTTTAGCTGTCGTTACCGGAATTATGGCTGTTGGCCGTTTCTTTGCAGGTGGTTTAATTCATCGACTGAATCCTACCGGCGTGTTATTGGGTTCTTCCATATTTGCTTTCGCCGGATTAATGCTGCTGAGCATTGCGTCAGGCCCGGTGATGACTGTTTTATCGGCAGCAGTATTTGCAGTGGGCGTTTGCTATTTTTGGCCAACCATGATTGGCGTAGCTTCGGAATATGTTCCGAAAAGTGGCGCGCTGGGCATGTCAATTCTGGGAGGAGCCGGATTTGTGGCTACGTCGATGGTTTTGCCTATTATGGGAAAATCGATCGAAACATCGGGAGCACAAACTACCCTGAGGAATATGTCGGTACTTCCGGTTATCCTGATCGTTGCCTTTATCGCTCTTACTTTTATCGTGAAAGCCAAATTCCACAAAAAATAAGCTATTCGTTAGAACGTCATTGCTTCGTTTCGCTTGCAATGACGTTCTACTTTAAATATCAATCCTGAAAATCGGGTTTTCCTTTCTCCATGAATCGTATGCTTTCTCCAGTGTATTCAGGAAAACTTGACTGTCTTGCGCTCCTGAAACTGTAAATTTTCGGTCGAACACAAAGAATGGAACGCCTCGCAGTCCCAAACTAAATGCTTCCTGAATGTCGTTCGTTACCGCATCAGCAAACTCTTCGCCTTCCAGCGTATTTTTTACCAGACCGGCATTGATACCGATTTCTGCACCAATTTGGACAAGTGTATCCACATCATCGATATTTTTTCCTTCAGTAAAATAAGCGCTAAAAAGTTTTTCCTCACCTTCATTCTGAACTCCCTGAACTCTTGCCAGGTGCGAAAACCGATGTGCCATAAAAGTGTTTGCCGGAATGGCTTTGTCGAAATTGTATTGCAGTCCAACATTTTTTGCCCGCCCGGCAACCTGATTGTTCATTGCAGTGGCTTCTGCAAGGCTAATTCGCTTATGCTCTGATAAATATTGGTGGATACTTCTCCCCGGAATCGTCTTCATTTCCGGCGAAAGCTGGTAACTTTTCCAGATGATTTCAAGTTCGGGGGCGTGTTTAAAATCGGCAAGAGCCGCTTCGAATTTACGTTTGCCAATGTAACAAAACGGGCAAACCACGTCGCTCCAGATTTCTACTTTCAGTTTGTTTTTTGTCGAACTCATTGTTTCCTGTTTTCTATGTTGTCAGTGGATAAACAAAGATTCCGGCATCAGGTTTAATTTTTGCAGCTTGTTTATTTTGTGAAACTTAGTGTTTTTGCGACTTAGTGGCTTTTGCCTCAAAGACTAAAATATCAAATTTAACATACCCGATACTAAAAGTTTAACCTATTAATGAAAAGTAGAATGCCATTGCGTGCAAAATTTGTTTTACTTTTAATCAGCAAAACAAAATGAAAAAATGAATTCGCGAAGTTTCTGGAATAAATACACTTTTGCAGTCAATCAAACCTTAACTTTCAGGGCAGGTTTTACCGAAATAGGAGTAAAACGGGTTCCGAACGGGTGGCTGGTTAAAAGTCAATCAAACGCGCAACCCACTGATAATTTATTGGTTGCTGAAACAATGAATTTGACTGACGGGCCGGATGTCTTCCATTTTTACACAGGAGAGTCGAATGATTTACTGGTTATTCCGGCGCTTCCGAACAAACCGGTTGTTTTCAGGAACAATAAAAACCTGAAAGTAAGTGCCGAGGAAAAGGCCCGGTTGTTTTTCAGGATTCCGCTGACCATACAGCTTTATTTCCAGGAAATTAAAGACGCGAACCGAATGACTGAACTTCCGCTGCAACGACTTTCCGACACGTGGTTTGGCGAAATTGACAGCGGCGAACCGGCTTATTCGATTGGCAGCGCTTATTACAACTCGTTCAACGAATTGGAGTCGATGCCGTGGGAAGCCGTCATTCCGGTAGAAATAAGCAACAATACCGCAGGAACACTTGAATTACAGCGACTTATTCTCAGGGTGGAAGATTTCAACCTGTACCAAACACCCAAACATATTTTAACCAGTTTTGTCAATATCGAATTTAAGGGGCAGGATCAGGCTGAAAGTGTTAGCATTACGACCAAAGACGAAATACACGGACTACAACCTGAAGTGCTTGCCAAATGCCGAATTACCGAATCGAAAAGGCTGTTGCGCCGTAGTTTCTTCTTCATTAAAAACATTTATCAGAATTAAATTATGTGGCCCGAACTGGAAAAATACATCAATCCTGCGACCATCGAAAAATTTATCCGGATCGTTTTCATCCTCGTTATCGGGATTAGCTCGATACACCTGATAACCTTCATGTTAAGGCGTTCGCTTCGGAAACAACTCTCGCGCCAGCGCATGATGCTCATTTCGCGAACCATTGTTTATACAGGTTACACCGGTCTGGTTTTAATTGTAATCAAAGAATTTAACTACGACTTAACGGCCTTGTTTGGAGCTGCGGGCGTTGTGGGTATCGTTATTGGGGTTGCCTCGCAAACCAGTATCGGCAATATCATCAGCGGATTATTCCTGGTGGGCGAGAAATCGTTCGAAATTGGCGACGTGGTGCGCATTGGCGATAAATCGGGTACGGTTTATTCCATCGATTTGCTCTCGATAAAAATCAAAACCTTTGATAATTTGCTGATTCGAATTCCCAACCAGTCGGTTATTTCTTCGGAACTAACCAATGTCACGCGATTTCCGATTCGCCGCCTCGATTTCCAGATTGGCGTGGCTTATAAAGAAGATCTGCGGAAAGTGAAAACCGTATTGGAAAATGTTGCCCGAAACAATCCGCTTTGCCTGGAAGAACCCGAGCCTTACATCCTGTTTCAGACTTTTGGCGACAGCGCCATCAACATTACCTTTGGCGTTTGGTTCGAAAAAACCAATTATACCGCCGTGAAAAACTCAGTGTTCATCGAAATTAAGGAAGCATTCGACCGCGAAGGCATCGAAATTCCGTTTCCGCACGTTAGTATTTACGCCGGAGAGGCCAGCAAACCTATCGATATAAACCTACGGAAAACGGCAAACTGATTTTCAAACACATACACACCGAAATCAATTTCTATCCCGGCAACATGGACAAATAATTGAATATAAATGAATGTTTGTTTCCGGCATTGAAGATAACTTCACGCCGTCAATATAACTAAACATCTGAATAATGAAGAAAATTATTTGCCTGAGCCTGGCCATTGCTGCCTTTTTCGTCACGCAGAGTTTTCGCAACGAAACTGGTTCGACTTCTAAAAATGGACCAATGAATTCTGAAATTATAGCTTCTGTAGCTAGCACCGATACCGTCGTTACGGGCGCTCCTATTCCTCCTGAAATTGAAAATCCCGAATTGCTGGGCATTAACAAAGAACCCTGGCACGCCACATTAATGGTTTACGGCAACCAGGCCGAAGCCTTGAAAGCAATCCGCCACGCCTCATCGTATTGTAAAAGTTTGAACGGCTCTTGGAAATTCAATTGGGTAGCCTGGCCGCAGGAACGACCGGTTGATTTTTACAAACCTTCGTATGATGTGTCGGGCTGGAAAGAAATTGCAGTTCCGTCGAACTGGCAGGTTTTGGGCTACGGAACACCCTACTACAAAAACATGGGCTACATTTTCCAGAAAGATTTTCCGCATGTAATGAGCGAACCGCCCCGCAAATATACGGCATACAAAGAACGTAACCCGGTTGGAAGCTACCGCCGCGATTTCGAAATTCCGCAGAACTGGAACGGTCGCCGAATTTTCCTCACCTTCGATGGCGTTGATGCCGGTTTTTTCCTATGGGTGAACGGCGAAAAAGTGGGTTACAGCATCAACAGCCGCAACGCTGCCGAATTTGATATTACCAAATACGTAAAACCGGGCAAAAACATGGTGGCTGCCGAGGTTTACCGTTTTACCGCCGGTAGTTTCCTCGAAGACCAGGACATGTGGCGTTTGAGCGGAATCTTCCGCAACGTAACGGTTTGGAGTGCCCCTGAAACACACGTTCGCGACTATTTCATCAAAACCGATCTCGATTCGGAATACAAAAACGCCACCGTTGAAGTAACCGCCAAAGTGAAAAACTACGGCGCTTCGAAAACCGCTGCACAAAAACTGGCTGCAACCCTTTTCTACGGAACACAACAAGTAAAAGACGCCAAAGCCGAGGTAACTGTTCCGGCATTAAACCCGGGCGAAGAACAAATTGTATTCCTGAAATTCTCTGTTACCAATCCGGCCAAATGGACAGCTGAAACACCGAAATTATACACCACTGTTTTAACCTTGAACGAAGGCTCGAAAACCAGCGAAATCCTTTCGTCGAAAACCGGCTTCCGCAAAGTGGAAATCAAAGGCCGGGTGATGATGGTAAACGGAACGCCAATCAAGCTGAAAGGGGTGAACCGCCACGAACACTGGCCTGAAGTTGGTCATGCCATTACCGAAGCGCAAATGATTCGCGACCTGGAAGTGATTAAACAGGGTAACTGTAACCATGTGCGAACTTGCCATTATTCCGACGACCCGCGCTGGTATGAGTTGTGCGACGAATGGGGAATTTGGCTGGTGGCTGAAGCCAATGTGGAATGCCACGGCTACGACCATAAATTTGACGAAGAGCCCCGCATGAAAGCACAAATCATTGATCGTAACGTGGCCAATGTCGAAAATTTCAAGAACCATCCTTCGGTAATTATCTGGTCATTGGGCAACGAAAACGGCGGCGTTGGTACCAATTTCGTTGAAGCGATGAATACCATTAAAACTATTGATCCGGCACGCCCTGTGCATTACGAACGTTTTGGCGTTGGCGCTAAAAATCCATCCGATTTCGATGGAAAAATGTACGGAAGACCTGAAGATTTCGCCAAAATTGCCGAAAACAAGGAATTGACTAAGCCATTCTATATTTGCGAGTTTGCTCATGCCATGTTCAACTCAATGGGATCACTGGTCGAATATTCCGAGATGTTCGATAAATATCCTGAAATCCTGGGTGGCGCTATTTGGGAATATCAGGATCAGGGACTGTACAACAACCGCGACCCGAAACATCCGATTATTGCTTATGGCGGAGGGTTTGGCGAATTTCCGAACGACCATTATTTTATTCATAAAGGAACTGTGTTCTCCGATCGTTCGCCCAAACCGCATTATCCCGAAATGAAAAAAGCCTTCCAATGGATTCACATTTCGGTTGAAGATGCTGCCACAGCTACCATCAAGGTGAAAAACCTATACCAGTTTATCAACCTGAATGGCTTTACCGGTTCGTGGAGTTTGACCGAAAATGGCAAAGAAATTTCAAGCGGAAAAATCAACCTGCCTGAACTCAAACCAGGTTCAGAAAAAGTGGTCAGCTTGCCGGTAAAAGTGACCAGCCCAAAAGCCGGAGCCGAATATTTTGTTCGCGTTTCATTCGTTCAAAACAACAACGAATTGTGGGCAAAGAAAGGTTTTGAGGTAGCCACACATCAGTTCCAGTTGCCTGTTAAGGTAGCCGAATTGCCTGTGGTAGAAGCTAAAACTCCGGTTACTTTAACTCAGAACGAGAAAGAAGTGACCGTGAAAGGAAACGGCTTCGCTGTGGTATTCGATAAAACTTCAGGAACTTTCAGCAGCCTGAAAAAAGGTACTCAGGAATTACTTACGGCTCAAGGCGGACCGAAACTGCATTTGTGGCGTGCACCACACCGCAACGACGATATGTGGGCCGACCGCGATTGGGTCAAATACGGTGTGAAAGAATTGAAATGGACAGTTGACGGCGTGACCGCCAGCCAATTGGATGCCAACAATGCGCAGATTTCAGTAAAAATGAAGGGCGAAGGCAAAGAAGGGTTCACCGTTTCGTTTGAAGCTATTTATAAAGTTACCGGGAATGGCGAAATAGTTGCCAGTAACAAAATCGATTCGAGCAATCCGAAACTGGTTGTAGGCCGTTTGGGTGTTCGCCTGATGCTGAACAAGCAGATGGATCAGATTTCGTACTTCGGACGTGGCCCAATGGAAAACTACAGCGACCGCAAAGGTGGCTTCGATGTGGGTTTATACAGCAGCACCATTGCTCAGCAAATGACACCTTACGAAAAACCAATGGACAATGGCAATCACGAAGATGTTCGCTGGGCCGAGATTTCGCAAAAAGGTGGCGCTGCACTTAAAGTTATCAGCGACAAAGATTTGATGCAGTTCACAGCTATTCCATACACCGACGAGGAAATGGAAAAAGTAGAATATCGCATCGATTTGCCGCAAAGTTCGGCAACAGTATTGTGCATTAGTCATAAAACACTGGGAGTTGGATCGGCAGGATGTGGCCCTCGCCCACTGCCGCAATACCAGGTTTTTGCTGAGCCAGCTTCGTTCAGTTACACCATACAAATCAAATAAACCAAGTTCTTCTATTCATAAGTTTAATAAACAATTGCAAATGGGTTCAGGGTTCGCTTTGAATCCATTTTGCTTTTACCAAAACTTTACGGGAAAAAACTTAAACCTTACCATGTTGAACTTGTCGAATGCAACAGAATTGGTTTGGGTTAGATTTCCTTCTAAAATTGTTTTTATTTTTACCGCATGGCACATACAAACGAATTGGTTTCTTTTTCTGATATAAGAAATGGCAGCGAAAAGGCTTTCAACAAAGCGTTTGAACTGCACTATACCAGTTTGTGCTATTTTGCCGACCATATCCTGCACGACTTCGATTTATCGCGTTCGGTTGTTCAGCAGGTATTTGTTGATATGTGGGTTAAGCGCGAAAAGCTCCAGGTTATTTCGTTAAAAGCTTATCTTTTTCAATCGGCCAGGAATGCGGCATTCGACGTTTTAAAGCACAAAAAAGCTGAATCGAAATACCTTTCGATGCTCGACCAATCGGAAAAAGGACAAATGACCGACTGGATTGAAAATGCCGAACTTGCCGACCAAATAAATAAAGCCATTGATAAGCTTCCTGAAAAATGTCGGCAAATATTTATCCTTTGTCGCTTTGAGGAATTAAAGTATGCCGAAATTGCCGAACGGCTCAACATTTCAGTAAAAACAGTTGAAATGCAGGTAAGTATAGCCCTAAAAAAGCTAAAGGCCGAATTATCTGATTATCAATCGCTCAATTTGCTTTCGCTATTTATCTCAAAAAAAAATGATTTTCGTTACAGGGTGTTTTAAAGTTTGGTCGTCATCGGCTACAAAAAACAATACGTGGCCTAACGAATGGAAAGCGAAATCAATCATATCGATCTCCTTATTGCCAATTGCCTGAGTGGTGAAGCTTCTGAAATTGAAAAAAAAGAATTGAGCCGGTGGCTGGAGGAATCCTCAGCAAATAAAAAACATTTCGAAGAATATAAGCGAATTTGGGATAATAGCCAGACTTACATCTCAAAACCTGAAGCGCTATCAGACCAGCTACGAATCAAAGATCGTATTATCAGCCAATTGGTGAACGAAAAACCCGAAAGAAACAGCCTATTCTGGTTAAATCGGGTGGCCGCCATTCTGGCAATACCAGTTATGCTCGGAATTGGATGGTATATCGGGAATTCCGGGAATAAAGAAGATGTTATTTGCGAAGTAAGTACGCCTAAAGGACATATTTCGAGATGCACGCTGGCCGATGGTACTGAAGTTTGGCTGAATGCAGGATCAATACTCAAATATCCTTCCGCCATGAATGGCGACCAACGCGAAGTAACCTTGGATGGAGAAGCCTATTTCAAAGTCACGAAAAATGCGCATAAACCATTTATTGTAAGCACCAAATTGGCCAAAGTTAAGGTGCTGGGTACCGTTTTTAACCTGAAGGCATACTCCAATGAATCAAGAGTTGAAACAACGCTCGAAGAAGGGCGTGTTGAATTTAAGGTTACCAACAGTCAGGCAAACCCAATTGAGCTGAAGCCAGGGGAACAGGTTATTTTCAATCACGACAGTCAAAAGTTGAGCGTTAACCAGGTTGATACCTATCCGCTTACAGCCTGGAAAGATGGGAAATATGTATTTAAAGATGCTGAATTAAAGGATATTATTACCGAACTGGAACGGTTGTATGATGTGAAATTTCATATACAGAACGATTCGCTATTACAGCAACACTTTCGTGGAATGTTCGAATACGACCTGAATATTTTCAGTGCATTGGAACGGCTTGAAACAACAACGAATATGAAGTATAAAATTGATGGCCGTAATATATGGCTACATTAAAACCATCTAATTACCTAATTATTAATCTATAAACTATAAATATGAAGCATTAAAGTTCTGGAATTATTGATTCTGCACCATAAAAAAACAGGAATAGCTGCGAACTATCCCTGTTAAAAAAACGCAGAATGCGAAAAAACGAAAATCATTTTTTTTATTTAAAACCAACCAAATTTATGAAAATTATTCGGCAATCGGATGATAGGCTATTGCCATCGTTCAAAAAAATCTGGCTAATTATGAAATTGAATTTTGTGTTGATCCTCTTTGCGGTATTGCAGGTTTCAGCCAGTGTTTCGGCGCAAAATACCCGTTTGGATCTTAAAATGAAGAATGCAACTATTTCTCAGGTATTTGATGAAATTGAGCGTCAATCAGGTGTTTACTTTTTTTATAATAAAACTCAAATTGACGAGAACAAGATTATTAGTGTTGACTACCACAATAAGTCAATCGACGAAGTTCTCAAATCCATCGTTTCAGAGCTAAACCTAACCTATGAAGTCGCTGGTAAAAACATCATTATTAAAGCCATTTATCCGTCAGATAATGGTTTTCAGCAGTCAAATACAAAAATCAAAGGGATAGTAAAAAATGCCAATGGAGAATCATTACCAGGTGTTACCGTTTTGGTAAAAGGAACAACCAATGGCACCATAACCGATGTTGACGGAAATTACAGTCTGCCCAATGTTCCGGCCAATGCAACCCTTGTTTTTTCGTTTGTTGGAATGAAAACCAGCGAAATAGCCGTTGGCGGCAAAAGTACCATCGATGCAGTACTTGCTGACGAAACCATTGGTATAGAAGAAGTTGTGGCCATTGGGTATGGCACTGCAAAAAAGAGTGATTTGAGCGGCGCAGTTGCCTCAGTACAGGGAACAACCATTGCAAGTCGCAAAACCACGCAATTATCAACTGCACTTCAGGGATCGGTCTCCGGGTTAATGGTAACGCGCGACAACAATGCGCCGGGAGCTACCGCTACAATACGGGTGCGTGGTGTAACTTCCATTGGCGATACCAGTCCGTTGGTAATTATCGATGGTGTTCCTGGCGACCTTAACAGCATAAACCCTAATGATGTAGAAGGTATTTCGGTACTTAAAGATGCGGCCTCAGCTTCAATTTACGGTTCGAGAGCTGCGGCAGGTGTAATTTTGGTTACAACCAAACGCGCCAAAAACGGCGACCTTGGAATTAATTACAATGCTGAATTTGGCTTTGAAAAACCAACTGAGATGGCCGGATATGTTGGCGCCGAGCGCTATATGCAAATGGTCAATGAATTACGCTGGAACGACAACAAGAATATTGCTGGTGGCGAATATCCTACCTATGCAAAAGATGTTATCGATAATTACGCATCGTTGAATGCACAAAATCCGGACAAATATCCTTCTACCGACTGGATTGGGCTGGTTATAAAAGATAAAGCTCCACGTCAAAGTCATATTGTTACCATTACAGCTGGTTCGAAATCAATCCGCACAAAAGCATCGCTGGCTTATGACGAAACCGGCGGACTATATATGGGTAAGGATTATAAACGTTTAACAGCCCGCTTCAATAACGATATAACTGTAAATAAATACATTTCGGCTTCTCTCGATTTTTATGCCAAACGCTCAATTTCGAATAGCCCAAGTATAGATCCCATTTATTTCTCTCAAATATCAGCGCCGGTTTATGCTGCGGTATGGTCGAATGGTTTGATAGCCGAAGGAAAATCTGGAGCCAATGTTTATGGGCAATTGAAAGAAGGAGGCTATAAAAACTATTGGTACAACCAGGTTGGTGGAAAAGCCCAAATTGACATTAATCCAATTGATGGTTTAAAATTGTCGGCGGTAATTTCTCCTGAATTAAATTACAATAAAGGAAAAGAGTTCCTGAAAAAAGTTCAATATACTGATTCATCCGACCCAGGTACTTATATCAGTACCTTGCAGTGGGGTAAATCGACCAGCTTGAGCGAATCAAGAAATGATGACTACCATGTAACTACCCAATTCCTGGCTAATTACACCAAATCGATTGGTTCACACAACATCAATGCAATGGCCGGTTACGAAAACTATTATTTGTTTTCTGAATCGTTGGGAGCAGCTAGCGACCAACTGGCTTTGTCGAGCTATCCATATCTCGATTTGGGAAATGTTAACTACAAATCAAACAGTGGAAGCGCTTACGAGAATGCTTACCGTTCGTACTTTGGCCGGGTTATGTACAACTATAAGAACAGGTATTTTTTACAGGGAAATATCAGGTACGATGGTTCATCTCGCTTTGCTAAAGATTATCGTTGGGGATCCTTCCCATCATTCTCAGCCGGATGGGTTCTTTCAGAAGAAGATTTCATGAAAGAGATTCCGAACCTCTCGTTCCTGAAATTGCGCGCATCATGGGGATCGCTTGGAAATGAACGTATTGGCAACTATCCGTATCAATCAACAGTATCATTTGGAAGTGCTTTATTCTACAATGGAAATACCGTGGTATCGTCGCAAACGGCTGCCCAAACGCAATATGCCATTAAAGATATTTCGTGGGAAACAACCGAATCGTATGACATAGGAGTTGATGCCAACTTCTTCAAAAACAAGCTTCGTTTTACCGGCGATTACTACAAGAAGACTACCAAAGATATGCTTCTTGAACTGGAAATTCCGGATTATATGGGTTACGACAACCCCAACCAAAATACAGGAAAAATGAATACCAATGGTTGGGAAATAGAATTGGGATGGAATGATAATATTGGTGACCTGAGTTATTCGGTTTCTGCCAACCTTTCGGATTTTAAATCGAAAATGGGCGATTTAGGAGGTATTCAGTTCCTGGGCGATCAGGTTAAATTCAAGGGAAGTGAATTCAACGAATGGTATGGATACAAAGCAATTGGAATATATCAAACTCAGGCAGATGTGGATGCATCGGCTAAAACAAGTGCCAATGTTCGCCCCGGCGATATTCAATATGCCGACATTAGCGGGCCAAATGGAGTTCCTGATGGAATTATTTCATCGACCTACGACCGTGTATTATTAGGTGGTTCGCTTCCACGATACATGTATGGTGGTAACATTCAGCTTGGCTACAAGAACTTCGATTTCTCAATGTCGTTCCAGGGGGTGGGCAAACAAAACGTGCGCACAAGTACTATGATGGTTATGCCACTTTACGAAAACTGGGGAAATTTCCAGAAACTGATTGACGGAAAATACTGGAGTACTTACAATACTCCCGAACAAAACCTTGCGGCCAAATATCCGCGACTGACCTACAACAATACCGGAAATAACTATGCCATGTCTGATTTTTGGATGTTCAACGGAGCTTATTTCAGGCTCAAAAATATTACACTGGGTTACAATTTGCCTAAACGTGTAACTGATAAAATTTTGCTACAGAATGTTCGCGTTTATGGTAGCGTTTCCGACATTCTTACCTTCAACAAATATCCGAAAGGTTGGGATCCTGAAGTTGCCAGTTCGGGCTATCCGATAACAGCCTCTTTCATTTTTGGTGTATCTGTTAAATTCTAAACTTAGCTATCATGAAAATAAAAATATTAACAATTCTGTTGACACTTTGCGGCTTTGTTGCCTGTACTGATTTGGATTTAAATCCACTTTCGCAAGGATCGAGCGAAAGCTGGTATTCGGATGAAACGGAAATTATAATGTCGATAAACGATTTGTACCGTGATGTATTCTGGCCGCTCGATCCGGACGAATGGACCGATGACTGGATGTACCGTGGTACTGTAACCGCAATAACCGGAGGTACTTTAGCTGCCGACTGGAGTACAAGTTCGGATATTTGGGCAAAAACATATAAAGCAATAACAAGAGCTAATACAATCCTTGAAAATTTGGATCGGTCGAAAGGAAAAATTGCTGATGCAACATTGAATAAATACGCCGGAGACGCCCGATTTAACCGCGCCTGCCAGTATTCTTATTTAATTTCGCATTGGGGCGATGTGGTTTATTATACCAGCTCAATGAGCATCGACGAAGCGTTCACCATGGCAAGAACCGACAAAAAAACTATTCTAAAAGCCATTTACGACGATTTCGATTTTGCTGCGGCCAACTTGCCAACAAGTTACGGAAGCTCCGAAAACAAAAGAGCTACCAAAGGCGCAGCTTATGCAATGAAAGCCCGAATCGCATTATACATGGGCGATTACGCTGTAGCCCGCGATGCTGCAAAAGCTTGCATGAACCTGAATGCATATCAGTTATATCCCGATTTTGCTACGTTATTCCTCTCGTCAACAAAAAATTCGGTTGAAACAATTTTTGCAATTCCGCGTTCGGTAGCTTTAAGTACTTCGTCACTCATTCTTTACTTTAACGATTGCCAGAATTACACCTCGCGTAATGCCGGCGGATGGGCTGCCAAAGACCCTTCCTGGGATTTGTTTTGTGCTTACTTGTGCAAAGATGGACTTCCAATCGATAAATCGCCCTTATATAATCCAAGAAAACCTTTCGAGAACCGCGACCCGCGTTGTACAAAAACGATCGTTGAGTTCCAGACCAATCACCTCGGATTTATGTATCAGCCACATCCCGACACGTTAAAATGCTATAGTTATAAAACCGGTAAATATGTTACCAACAACGATAACCGTGCAAATGCCCAATATGCTTCGTTCAACGGGTTATTGTGGAAAAAAGGCATTGATAACGATTGGGTTGACGATAATAAAGCTGACCCCGACAAAATTATTATTCGTTATGCTGATGTCCTTTTAATTTATGCCGAAGCTAAAATCGAACTCAACGAAATCGATCAGACAGTGACCGATGCCATTAACCAGGTAAGGGCGCGAGCTTATGGTGTAAAAGTAGCGCAAACGTCGGCATATCCTGTTGTAACTACTACCAATCAAACCGAACTTCGAAAAGTGCTTAGGATGGAACGCCGGATGGAATTTGCGTTGGAAGGCACTCGCTACATGGATATTATTCGCTGGAAGTTAGCCGAGAAGGTTTTGAATAAACCAAACTATGGGATGCTTGATGTTGCCGATTTGCGAACGAAGGTTGTAAAACCCGGATTATGGTTTTTCCCCGGAACTCCAACAATCGACAACGACGGTGTTGCCGATTTCACCGAAATGTACAATGCAGGCCTGATTAAGTTGGTAGGACAACGAATTTTTGACGCATCAAAACAATACTTATTTCCAATTCCGTCAAAAGAAATCCTGATCAATCAAAACCTCACTCAAAATCCTGGATATTAACCCGATTCATTGCAAACCGAAAAATAAACCAACTAAATTTGCTATAATTAGAAAACCGGAGGGTGGCATTTCGTCACCCTCTTTTTTCAAAAAACTGATAATTATGAGTAACACCAAACTTTTTAAAAAAACGCTAATAGCTGCACTGCTCGCATTTTCATATACATTTCAAAGTCACGGACAAAATCAAAAAACGCTATCTTTCAGTGGAATTTATCCGTCGCTGGCCTATTACAATAACGAAGGCGAATGCGGAACCGGTGCCGTAGTTCCCTGGGCAGGGCAATTGTGGGTTATTACCTACGGCCCTCACCTGCCCTTTGGTTCATCCGATAAACTGTATTCTTTTACTCCTGAACTGAAGAAAACAGTCCATTCGGAAAGCATTGGCGGAACGCCAGCCAACCGTATGATTCACCGCGAAAGCAACCAGCTTTTCATTGGACCTTATGCTATAGATGGTTCGGGAAAAGTAATGGCTATTTCATATCAGTCGATGCCTGGCCGAATGACCGGAAATGCACGCCATTTGACCGATCCGTCAGGAAAAATATACTACGGAACAATGGAAGAAGGCTTTTACGAAGTTGATGTAAAAACACTTCAGCCTAAAATGTTGTACGAAGATGGAAATGTTCACCGGAAACCGGGTGAAATGGCTCAGGAAGCTAACTTGTTACCCGGGGCTCATGGGAAAGGTCTGTATTCCGGACAAGGCGTTATGGTTTATTCAAATAACGGTGAAACCGGGCAGGAAGCACTAACTAACTTTGCCATAAAATCGGGCGCTTTGGCCGAATGGAATGGAAAAGACTGGAAAATAGTTCGCCGCAACCAGTTTGTTGAAGTTACAGGTCCAGGCGGTATTTATGGCAATACAAACCCGGCTACCGATCCAATTTGGGCTACTGGCTGGGACTTTAAATCGGTTTTGGTGGGCGTTCGCAACCCAAAAACCGGCTGGGATTTTTACCGATTGCCCAAAGCCAGCCATAGTTACGACGGAGCCCACGGCTGGAATACCGAATGGCCACGTATCCGCGACATTGGCACTCCCGGCACTCCTGATTATTTGATGACCATGCACGGTATGTTCTGGCATTTCCCCGAAACATTTACAGCTGCCAATTCGGCCGGAATCAGGCCGCGCTCGGCTTACCTGAAAGTAATTGGCGACTTTGCCCGTTGGAACAATCAATTGATTTTTGGGTGCGACGATTCTGCTCAAAAAGAATTCCTGAACAAACGAAAAGTAAAAGGCTCAATTGAGGGACCTGGCCAGTCGAACTCAAATTTATGGTTCACATCGTTGGAAAAACCTGACCAGCTAGGTCCAAATACAGCCGAAGGAGCTGTTTGGATTTCGGAAGATGTGAAAGCTGGTGAATATTCAGAACCATTTCTTTTTGCAGGTTGGGATTACCGTTCGGCATGGATTAAAAACGAAGGCGATCAACCCGTTCTTTTCACGCTCGAAGTTGACACTAAAGGAAACAATTCGTGGGAAATACTGAAAACCATTCCGATTAATGCAGGCGGGGCAACTAATCTCATTTTTTCAGAAAAAGAGACTGGCGAATGGATTCGGGTAAAAACGGATAAAAACACCAAAGCAACGGTTCATTTTTCATATACGCAAAACGATCTGCGAAAAACAACTGCCAACCCTATGTTTGCTGGCTTGGCAACGGTTAATTCAAGCGAAACCACTGCCGGACTACTATGGGGATTGGGTGAAAACCGCCGCAAACTGGGAATTTTAGCTGGTGTTGAAAACGACAAAGAATTCATTGAATCAGGATACTACGAATTGGATTCGCTGATGAACCTGGTAAAAAAGGACGATGCCAAAACTGCTTCATTTATCCGCGATAAATTTGCCATTCCGCAACAGGTAGTAACTTTCGACGACGCCTCTGTTTTGGTAGTCGATGAACTGGGCCGACGTTGGAGACTTCCGAAGGGGAATGCCAAATATGCCGACTTGACCGGGAAAGCTTTGCTGAGGCTTTGTCGTGAAGTAGCGACCGAACGCGACTTATTGAACTGCGCTGGAACCTTCTATGAACTTCCTGCCGAAAATGCCGATGGCTTTGCCAAGATTCGTCCGGTGGCGTCGCACAGTTTCAGAATACACGACTATGCTTCGTACCGCGGAATGCTCATCATGACTGGTATTGACTCCAAGGCCGCAAAAGGAAATCGGCACATCGTTCGTTCTGCTGATGGCAAGGCTGTTGTGTGGGCTGGTGCGATCGACGATTTATGGCAAATGGGAAAACCCGTTGGCGAGGGCGGCCCCTGGAAGAATTCGGCTGTAAAGGCCGGGATCGCTTCCGATCCTTACCTGATTGGATTCTACGACCAACGCAGCCTATCGCTTTCGCACGATTCGAAACAGGCAGTAACGTTCCAAATTCAGGTTGAACCCATTGGTCACGGTTCCTGGATGAACTACCAAACAGTAACTGTAAAACCGGAGAAACCTTTAACTTTATCTTTCCGAAAGGATTTCAGTCGCGCTGGATTCGCTTTATAGCCGATAATGATTGCGACGCAACTGCCTGGCTTGGTTACGAGTAGAAAACCGAATAAACCAACGAATATGAACCGATTTTTAACGATTGTTTTTTTTATTGTGTTTGGCAACTTCCTGAATGCCCAAAACACTTCGATCCTGATTGAAGCCGAGAGCTTTGCCAGCAAAGGTGGCTGGGTGGTCGATCCACAATTTGTCGAACAAATGGGATCGCCTTATTTACTGGCTCACGGCATGGGAAAACCGGTAAAGGATGCCGAAACCTCGGTTGCAATAATTAAATCAGGCACTTACTATGTTTGGGTTCGCACTAAAAACTGGGCTCCGGGCAATTGGGAGGCTCCAGGGCGTTTTTACGTTGCTTTCGATGGGAAAAAAATAGCGAATCAATTAGGAACCAAAACTGGCTGGAACTGGGAGCTGGCCGGGAAAATCAATCTGGCTAAAGGCGACCGAAAACTGTCACTTCAGGATATAACCGGATTCGAAGGACGATGCGACGCCATTTACCTTACCGACTCGAAAAGCGATGTGCCGCCAACAGAAAAAGAAGCACTGAAAAAATGGCGATTGGCTTACTTTTCGAACGACAAACCATCCAAGACAGTGCAATACGATCTGGTGGTGGTTGGCGGTGGAATTGCCGGATGTGCCGCTGCTATTTCGGCAGCCGAACAGGGCCTGAACGTGGCATTGGTACACGACCGGCCTATACTTGGAGGAAATGCCAGCAGCGAAATTCGCGTTCACACCCTGGGAATTTATGGCAAATTCGAACGAATACTGAAAATGATTGATACCGAACATTACCCTAATGGCTCGGCCTTGTCAGTAAAAGAAGATGAGAGGCGGATGGCCAACATTTCAAAATACAAAAACATCGATTTATTCCTCAATTTCAGGGCATTTGGTACCAATACGGAAAAGAATAAAGTTACCTCGGTAGATGCCAGGCAAACATCGAGCGGCGAGTTCGTCCGGTTCGAAGCGCCCTTGTTTGTCGATTGCACCGGCGATGGCTGGATTGGCTACTGGGCAGGCGCCGAATACAATTATGGCCGCGAAGCTTCTTCAAAGCACAACGAAAACTGGGATGCCAAAGGTTTACTCTGGAGCCCTGAAACTGCTGATAACTTTGTCATGGGTTCTTCGGTTTTGTGGGGATCGGAAAATGCCGGAAAACCGGTTACTTTTCCTGAAGTGCCCTGGGCAATGGAGGTAGCCAAAAGCTATGCCGAGAAAAACGGCGAATGGCAATGGGAATTTTCGAGAAACGACCTCAGCCAGATCGACGATGCCGAATACATCCGCGACCACATGTTTTGCGCCATTTACGGATCGTTTTACAACTATAAAAACCCGAATAAACAGAGCCCAAATTCAGATCAGGCTAAAATAAAAACATTCGACAACTCGAAACAACAACAAAAGGCCGATAGCCTCCAATTAAAATGGGTTTCGTACCTATTGGGAAAACGTGAATCGCGCCGTTTGGTAGGCGATTACCTTTATACTTTTAACGATGAGCGTAACTTAACCCAGTTCTCTGATTCAGTTGTATTCGAAACCCGCGAAGTGGATGTGCATTACCAGGTAAACCTGCTCGACCAGACAAAACCTGATTTCTTGTCGGAAGCCATGTTTTATAAAACCGGGAAATATACCATTCCATACAGAAGCCTGTACTCAAAAAACATATCGAACCTGTTTATGGCCGGGCGAAATTTTAGCTGCTCACATGCAGGTTTGGGCGGGCCCCGTGTAATGCGTACTACCGGCCAAATGGGCGCCGCCGTTGGAATTGCCGCTTCGGTATGCAAAAAATACAACATCAGTCCGCGCGAGGTTTACCAGTCGCACCTGAAAGAATATCTTGAACTGATTGAATCACAGAAATAATAGATTATGCACCTATTGAGTAACAATTTGGCCGTCTTTTTTTGTTTTGTGCTGTTTGCGTTCCAACCCGACAAGAAATCAGTATTCAGGAAAGCAATTAGTTTCAAAACCGACGACTATGCTGTTGCTCAATTGGTAAATATGCGTCTTCAGGATAATATTCCTGAAAATTTTGAAGCGAACCTCAACATTCCGGTATGCGACGATAAATTATGCGCACCTGTTTTCCTGAATGTCAAATGGGACCTGGCAGGCAACTACCTCGAATTTGACACTATACCAGGCCATCCGCTCACAAAATTCGATCACAAACGCTTTTCGAAAGCTGATTATGTCAGACTTCAGCAAATACTGAAAGACAAAAACAGCATTTTAAGGGTATTAGGTAAAAACGATCTGGTTGACAAATCGGTTCAACTTAAGGCGACTACCGTTGATGCAGTTTCCGGGGCTACACCGGCAACTATTAAAAATTCGGTAATTGAAGGTGCTGTATATTCGTGCTATACACTTTGGCATTTTGTTAATGGCTCGTTAGCCGATAGTTTAAGGGCTTTTGCTTTGAAAAATTATTCCGAACAAATTGCATTTAAGCTCTTGGCTTCTTCCAATTTTGAAACACAGCTGGTTGCTATAAAGCAATTAACAAATCAGCAATACATACAACATCTCAATAAATTGCTGAATGTTTTACAACAAAGTTCTCCAATTGTGCGAGCTTACCTCATTAATAAGTTTCCAATTCCGTTTCAGGATAAAACCCTGAATAAACAATTGGTTCAAACCATTGTAACCCTCGATAATTACAGCAAAAGCGTTTTTATAGATCGGGTAATTGTTTCAAAAGAACTGGCTCAGGAAGTCGGAAACCTGATACTATCTCAAATAAGCGCATTTGACGAAAAACAACAGGAAAAATTCATCCGGGAGGTTCAAAAACTGGGATTGCCTGAATTAAATCAGCAAATAAAAGAGTATTTTACAAGCCTCAACTAATACACTATTTTGTAAACTAAACCAATCTGTACAATGAATGCAATGCCTTTTGTATTAGGAGCTCTTGCAGTTTTAGCCCTTGCATACCGCTTCTATTACAGTTTTATCACCGCAAAAGTTTTAACCCTAAACGATGGAATTGAGGCTCCTTCAATCCGTTTGTTCGATAAACACAATTATTACCCCATGACCAAATGGGTTGTTTTTGGTCACCATTTTGCGGCCATTGCCGGTGCTGGTCCGCTGGTAGGACCCGTTTTGGCCGCACAATTCGGGTTTATGCCAGGTTTCATCTGGATGCTTGTTGGAGCCGTAATGGCCGGAGCTGTACACGATGTGGTTATCCTGACAGCATCGGTCCGGCACGACGGAAAGTCGCTGGCCGAAATTGCCAAAGCCGAAATCAGCTCGTTCAGCGGCTCAATCACCTCGATTGCCGTTTTAATTATCCTGATTATTGCGCTGGCCGGACTAGGGGTTGTGGTTGTTAACGCGCTGGCCGAAAGTTCGTGGGGAACTTTTACCATAGCGGCTACCATCCCGATTGCTATTTTTATGGGATTGTGGATGTTTAAGTTCCGCAAAGGAAAAACTGTTGAAGCCACCATTATTGGTGTTATCCTGCTTTCGCTGGCTGTTATTTACGGGAAACACGTTCCGGGGTCGATACTCGAACCGTATTTTACGTTCGACAGAAAAACCTTAACCCTCTTGCTGGCTGGCTACGGGTTCTTTGCTTCGGTTTTACCCGTTTGGTTACTGCTTTCGCCACGCGATTACCTCAGTTCCATTATGAAATTAACTGTAATCGGCATGTTGGCCCTTGGCGTAATTGCTGTGGCTCCAACCATTCACATGCCATCGTTTACGCCTTATATTCACGGAGGAGGCCCAATCATTCCCGGAACCCTTTTCCCATACTTGTTTATTACCATTGCCTGCGGGGCAATCTCCGGGTTTCATGCGCTGGTAAGTTCGGGCACAACGCCCAAAATGATTATGAAAGAATCGCATATCAAGCCGATTGCCGTAGGCTCGATGTTGGCCGAATCGATGGTTAGTATTTTGGCTTTGGTGGCCGCAACCAGCCTGTTCCCGCTCGATTATTTCCAGATTAATGTTTCTCCTGAAAAATTTCAGCAAATTCTGCCACAACTTCAGGCTTTAGGTTTTACCAATACCAATCTGGCCGAACTGGCCCGCGAGGTGGGCGAAAACATTGCCGGCCGACCAGGAGGAGCCGTTTCGCTGGCTGTTGGTATGGCACAGATTTTTTCGGCCATTCCCGGCTTAGCCAGCTTAATGTCGTACTGGTACCATTTTGCCATCATGTTCGAGGCTTTATTTATCCTGACAACCGTTGATGCCGGAACGCGCATCGCCCGGTTTATTATGCAGGAAGCCTTCGGAAAAATATATGCTCCGTTTGCACAAGCCAATTGGCTCCCGGGTAGTTTAATCACCAGCTTTTTGGTGGTATTTGCCTGGGGATATTTTATTTATACCGGCAGTGTTGCAACCATCTGGCCCATGTTTGGTGTAGCCAACCAGTTACTGGCTACTTTGGCCTTAGCCATTGGTACTTCGTTCCTGATTAACATCGGGAAACGAAAGTACATCTGGATAACCGTTGCACCGATGACTTTTGTGGGCATTACAACCATTACCGGGGGAATAATGAATATGATGAACATTTATATTCCGCAAATACTGGCCGAAAAAACACGGGTACAAGGAACTATTAATACCGTTTTAACCGGAATTATTTTGGTTTGCGTAGTACTTATTATCGTTGAAGCCATTCCGAAGTGGATAAAAAAGAAATAGACCGATAAGGTTTTTCAAATTCCTATATAACCAACCAAAACCTATGAAACGTCGTGATTTTATCCGAACCACTGCCGCCGGAACTGCTTTTGTAGCCACTTCAGGCTGGCTGGCAGTCAATAAAGTGCAGGCCGCCAGCCTCCCTAACCTGAAATACTGCTTCCAATCCGAACGCGAAATACCTGTTGCATACAAAGTTGATGTTGTTGTAATTGGCGGATCAACAGCCGGAGTGGCTGCTGCTGTAGCTGCATCACAAAAAGGGGCAAGTGTATTTCTGGCTGCCCAGGAACCTTATTTAGGCGAAGACTTGTGCGGAACTTACCGTTTTTTCAACGGATCGACTCATTCGTCACTCGGCAAAAAGTTATTCGGCAATGGACAGCCCACTCCCATGACCATCAAACGGACATTAGATGAAGAACTGATCAATAACCAAATCGGCTTTCTGTATTCGACCTATGTGACCGATCTGGTCTATGATCAAAACAAGGAAATTGCCGGGCTTGTAATCTCAAACCGTTCGGGGCGCCAGGTAATTCAGGCTAAAGTGGTGATCGATGCTACTCCCCGGGCAATGGTAGCCCGCATGTCGTCGGCTAAATTTAAAGACTACCCGGCTGGAAAACACGAATTTGGGTATGTTGTTGTGGGAAACGATCCCAAACAATCGCCCAGCCTCACGTTGCTCGACGATATCCAGCGCATACAGATCAAAGACACAACTTATCCCGTTTACCAGTACAAGATTCAGGTTGAAATGCCCGATGCTTCAATGGCCTCGTTTGCCCGTGCCGAACAAGTTGCACGCGACCTTACCTGGGATCCCAACCAGGTTGAAGCTTCCGACCTGTTATTTCAAGTTGCCCCCGACCCTATGATTGGACGAAAAAGCGAGAATGAAACTCATTTCAATGCCGAAGAAATCAACCTGAAAGCCTTCCAGCCAAAGAAAGTTGACCGCTTATTTGTACTAAGCAGTTGCGCTGATGTATCGCGCAAATTGGCCGAACAATTTATGCAACCTGCCGAATTAATCAGGATAGGAGAACGAATTGGTGAAGAAGCCGCCTCCATGATCGGCAATATTCAAGATTCCAGCTCAGTCACTGTTCATGGTCAGGTTTTAGCTGAAGCCAAAAGCGGCGATATTGGCGAGTTGCTTGACGGTTTGCGCCCGACCTTAAATATTGGCGTGGTAAAATCACATGCCACACACCTTCCGGTTTTAGGCTCTTACGATGTGGTTGTCATGGGCGGAGGAACTGCCGGTGCCCCTGCGAGTCTTGGCGCTTCGCGATCAGGAGCAAAAACGTTGGTGATTGAATACCTGCACGGTATGGGAGGCGTTGGAACCCTGGGCATGATTGGCCGGTATTATTATGGCTACCGTCATGGTTTCACCAACGAAGTTGACGAAGGTGTAAAAGCCCTGGGCGGCAACAATCCACGGCAGAAAAAGCGGCTGGACGAATGGGTGTTCGACTGGAAAACGGAATGGTTCAGGCGCGAAATACGCAAAGCGGGTGGCGACATTTGGTTTGGCGTAATTGGCATTGGCGCCTATGTTGACGATAAACAGGTGAAGGGCGTGGTTGTTTCGACGCCTTACGGACGTGGCGTGGTTTTAGCCAATACCGTTATCGACTCAACCGGAAGCGCCGACATTGCCATTGCCGCCGGAGCCGGATATTCGTACACCGATGGCTACAATGTGGCTGTTCAGGGAGCCGGAATGCCACCGAAAAATCCAGATGATTTTTACAACAATACCGACTGGACCTTTACCGACGACTCGGATATGATTGATGTTTGGGCAACCTTTATCGTTGGAAAAGAGAAATTTAAAGATCAGTTCGACCTTGGCAAATTGCCTCAAACCCGCGAACGCCGCCGCATGAATGGCGACTTTACCGTTTCGGTGCTCGATGTTTACAACGGTCGGACCTATCCCGACACTATTTCGATACACAAAAGTTCGTTCGATACACATGGATTCACCATCGACCCGTTTTTTGCACTGAAACCACCGGCACACAGTGGAGTGGAAGTAATTGCCAATGTTCCGTTCAGGGCTTTGCTGCCTAAAGGTTTGGAAGGAATTGCGGTGACCGGGCTGGGCGCTTCGGCCCACCGCGACGCCATGCCTGTTATCCGGATGCAGCCTTGCCTTCAAAACCAGGGATATGCCGTTGGAATGGCAGCGGCAATGGCTTCGGCCAATAACCAGCGCATCCGCTACATCGACATTAAAAAGCTTCAGAAAGAACTGGTAAAAATCGAAAGCCTCGAACCGCGAGTTTTGACTGATCAGGATAACTATCCACCCAGATTTGAAGATGTACAGAAAGCCGCCGGAACACTTACCCACGAACTCGACGGACTCGAAATTGTAATGTGGGATACCGAAAAAGGTATTCCTGCACTTACTGACCAGTTGAATATGGCTGCTACTTTTGACGAGAAGCTTGTTTTTGCCCGTATTTTGGGAATGCTTGATAACAGCGCAGGCTGGGAAATTCTCCGTAAGGCTGTTGACTCGTATGATCAATGGGACAAAGGATGGAACTACACCGGGATGGGGCAATTTGGTATGAGTATGAGTCCGCTCGATTGCCTGGTGATTGCATTGGGAAAATCGCGCAAACAGGAAGCCGTTCCATCCATCATCCGCTTGGCCAAAATGCTTACTCCTGAAAGCGAATTCTCTCATTTCAGGGCTGTAGCCGTTGCGTTTGAAACATTGGCAAGCGAGCTTCCGGCCAAAACCTTGTTCGAGTTGCTCCAGATGAAAGGCGTAACCGGTCATGCCATGACATCCATTCAAAAAGCTATAAAAGACACTCCTGCCAGCGGAACCGATACCAGTACCCGGAACAATGCACTGCGCGAAATTATCCTGGGGCGGGCGTTATATCGTTGCGGCGACTATAACGGCTTGGGCAACCAAATCCTGAATGATTATTCGAAGGACTTACGTGGACATTTTTACCGTCATGCCACCGGAGTTCTGAAAATTGGGGTTACCGCCAAACAAAAGAAACTGGAATTGTAGTGTTCGATTCTTTTTCAGACCAGAATTGAAAACTGAAACAGGAATATTAGATGGTTTAAACCAATAAAATTCAGGATACCATGCTAAACAGGACTTAAAATTAGCTAGGTTTGCGCTCTTAATTACCTATCAATAAAAACTGTTAACCTGGCAAAACAGTTATGATCAAACGGAATGACGTCCAAACTATCGTAAAAGGCGATAAACGAATTGTAAACGGTTGGGTGATGTACGACTGGGCCAATTCGGTTTACCAATTGACCATTGCTTCGGCAATTTTTCCCATTTACTACAACACGGTAACCCGCACCGGCACCGATTTTACAGTCTCATTTTTTGGAGCAAAAATTATCAATACAGTTTTGTATTCGTGGGCTATAGCGGCAGCCTATCTTTTGGTAGCACTAATGTCACCGCTGTTTTCGTCGATGGCCGACTATACCGGACGACGAAAAGGCTTTATGCGTGCCTTCACGTTGATTGGCGCCGTTGCCTGCGGAGCTTTATATTTTTTCGACAAGAACCATATCGAACTGGGCGTAATTGCTTTTACCCTGGGAACAGTTGGCTATGGCGGAAGTATTGTTTTCTACAATTCGTTTTTGCCCGTAATTGCCGAACCTGAAGACCAGGACCAAATTAGCGCCAGGGGCTATTCAATGGGATACCTGGGCGGCGTAGTGCTGTTACTTTTTAATTTGCTCATGATTATGAAACCGGGACTTTTCGGAATTGGAACGGATAGTTCGTTGCCAGCCCGAATTTCATTTCTAAGCGTTTGTATCTGGTGGGTGGGATTTTCGCAAATAACATTCAGCCGGTTACCCAAATATACGTTCAGGCAACGAGTAAAACGAGAATCGGTTTGGACGAACGGCTACAAAGAATTGCGACTGGTTTTCAGACAAATAAAAAAGTCGTATAAACTTAGCATGTACCTCGCCGGATTTTTCTTTCTGATGATGGGTGTACTTACAACCATGTTTATGGCTGCTACTTATGGCGAAAAACAAGTTGGACTGAAAGAAGATGTTTTGATCCCGACAGTTTTGGCTATTCAATTGGTTGGAATGCTTGGGGCCTGGATGTTCGCCCGAATTTCTGAAAAACTTGGAAACCTCAGAGCATTGATGATTTCGACAGTTGCATGGACATTTATTTGTGTAGGCGCATACTTCATAACCAATGCACTTGGATTCTTAATCGCTGCATTTTTTATCGGCATTGTCATGGGTGGGTCTCAATCGCTGGCACGCAGCACCTATTCAAAAATGTTACCTGCCGACACTACCGACCACACGTCCTTTTTCAGCTTTTACGATGTGATGGAAAAACTGGCAACAGTGGCCGGAACATTTAGCTTTGGAGCCATTGAAGCGCTTACCGGGAGCATGCGTTTTTCGGTATTGGCAATTACCATTTTCTTTATGCTCAGCCTGGTTTTTATGTTACCCCTCTACTGGAAAACCAGGCACGAATTGGCTTGATTTTTTTCGACTGTAAGTGCCAACATACGATATAAAAGCAGAAAAGACTGGTTTACCCAGCCTTTTCTCTTTTAACAGAAATCTCGAACATTTAACTAATCCCTCTTTTGTTTTTGACCTCTGTACTCTCTTATTAAATGCCCTCTAAATTCATTTTCAGTACGATATAACAACAGCACTTTTTTCTTGGGTAAAACTTTCAGGAATTGCTTATTATATTCTTTAAGTAATACAGCCTCTTTTTCAAACGAATCGATGTAATTCTCAGTGAGTTTTTCGATCTCGCTATCCGAAAGCTGATCGTATTTATCATCAGGCATACGTTCAAAATCGTGCTTTTGACGCTGAATATCAAACCGTTTCTTTTCAAATTCGTTATATACCGGCCAAAATGCCTGGGCTTCAGCAGGATTTAAACTCAGCTTTTCGGTGAAGAAAGATATTTTTTGCGCTTTTATCTTTTCAAACGCCTCGAAGGCAGGTTTTTCCTTATCCTGCGCGGTTACCATCGCCAGGGTAAAAATCAACAGGAAGCTTGTGAGTACTAAATTCTTCATTCCTAATTATTTTGTGTTTCAGAATAAATTTGAACTTCATTCAGTCCCGAAGACAAATAAGCAAGCATTTCGTCCGAATTCACTTCGTTTGAGTTATTGTTATCTTCAGAAAAAATGGCATTAACCAGCGTACTTTCATCAATAAGTGAAAAATTCAAAGTCGAATCGTCTTTTGCCGTGCTCATTCCGCTTAAAACCAATCCGCTGGAGCCATGTTTTGTAAATTGCACGTTTGCAACAAGATAAACCAAAAGAATACTTGCAGCCACAGCCAATACAGGTTTTAACATGCGAACCGCTTTCATAGACCGGTTTTTATGCGTTCCATTTTCCTGTATTTTCTTCATGATACGATCATCAAACGATTCGAAATAACCATCAGGTGTCCTGAATGGATTCGCGCCTTGATGTTTCATAAAGCCTGATTCAATATGTTCTTTTTCGTTATACATGCTTTTTTGAAATTCTGATGCTTTGACATCCTCTTTCAGAAATAGTTTAATTCAAAGCAATTATTTTTGATTTTTTTGATTCGCTGTCGTTGTTTCTACCTGAAAACCTGCTTTTTTCACGATTCAACCCTCGTTTCATGATTTTTAATAAAATCCTCAACTTTTTTAACTGCGTGGTGATACGAAGCCTTTAGCGCACCAACCGAAGTTTCCAGAATTTCCGACATATCGTCGTATTTTATATCGTCGTAATATTTCATGTTAAAAACAATCCGTTGTTTTTCGGGCAACTGAGCAATTGCTTTTTGTAAAAGCATTTGCCAATGATTTCCATCGAAATAAGGATCACTTTCAAGGTTATTCACCAAAAATTCGGTTTCGCCGGTTAAGCTCGAAGTTGGTTTTCGCTTCTTTTGATTCAGAAAAGTTATTGATTCGTTGGTTGCTATGCGGTAAAGCCAGGTAAACAACGACGAATCGCCCCGAAATGAATCAATTCCATTCCATATTTTGATAAATGTATTCTGTAAAACATCATCCGTATCGTCATGATTCAATACAATCTTTCGGATGTGCCAATACAGCCGTTCCTTGTATAAAGAAACCACTTGCTTAAAGGCTCCTTCGCGGGTTGAAGGCACTTTTAAGGCATCAAGAATCTGCTGATCATTGGCCATAGTTGGATTGATGGTGTTTTTCTGACAGCAAAAAGCAAAAAAGGTTTAATTGATCATTAACAGAATGACCAAAAAAAATCAATTTCCACAAAATACAAGGGTACCCGCTACTCAATCCTGAAATTCAAACCTTCCTGCTTCAGCTTTTCATAAACCTGAATATCAAACTGGTACAACTGGGCAGCGCGGTGGGCTACGTTTTGCTGTTTTTCGCCCGAATTGACAAGCAATTCCATTTTCGCCAGCTTTTTCCTGAAATTGCGGGTATCCATTTTCTTATTCAGGATTACTTCGTAAAGCGACTGAATCTCGGAAAGTGTAAATTTATCGGGCAGCAGGTGAAATCCAACAGGGTGGTACATAACTTCCTGCCGCAACTTATCAAGAGCTCGCTGAATAATAACTTCATGATCGAAGCAAAGCGTTGGGAGCTCATTTAAATTAAACCATTGCAACGATTTGGCCAGCGATGATTGCTTCAGACTATAATAGTCGGGGTTAATAAGGGCATAATAACCTATGGTAATAACCCGTGTATATGGAACTCTGTCGAGTGAACCAAATGCGCTGATTTGCTGAAGATAAACATCGTCGAGCCCGGTTGCCTGTACTAAAAGTTCCCTGGCAAATTCATCTAAATCCTTGTCTTCAGGCACATGCTCTCCGAAAAGGCTCCAATAATTATCGCCTGTCAAAACCGGGTGTTTCTCGTAAATCTGTTTAATTTGTTCTGTACTTGCCTGCTTGGGCAACGCCTGCTGAAGAGCTACCTTGTCGATCTGGTTTAAAAGAACCCGAAGACCGGATTTATCGAATCCAAATATCACGCAGTCAACTGAAATAGAATTTAAAATCATGATGGTTTGATTGATTTGCAAAAATAATAAACGGGAACAAAAATGTCATCATGTACCGAAAATATTAACTCACAACATTATTTGCGTCATTGTTTGCCGAATCGATTATCTTTGCAACCAAATATAAAATAAGAGAAAACGCATGGCCTTAAAATGTGGAATTGTAGGATTACCCAATGTTGGAAAGTCAACATTGTTCAACTGCTTATCGAGTGCAAAAGCGCAATCAGCGAATTTCCCGTTTTGTACAATCGAACCCAATGTTGGAGTAATTACGGTGCCCGATGACCGATTGATCGAACTTCAAAAAATTGATAATCCGAAACGAGTTGTTCCAACAACCGTTGAAATAGTTGATATAGCCGGATTGGTAAAAGGAGCCAGCAAAGGAGAAGGCTTAGGGAACCAGTTTTTGGCAAACATTCGCGAAACCGATGCGATTATTCACGTACTCAGATGTTTCGACAACCCCAACATCACTCATGTCGATGGCTCAATTAACCCGGTTCGCGACAAGGAAGTTATTGATATTGAATTGCAACTTAAAGACCTTGAAACAGTTGAAGCCCGAATTGCCAAGTGGGAAAAAGTTGCCAAAGTTGGAGCCGACAAAAACGCAAAAAAAATTGTTGACGTTTGCACCCGTTACCGGGAAGCTTTGCTCCAGGGCAAATCGGCACGAACCATTGAACTGACTGCGGAAGAAAAAAACCTGACCAAAGATTTCTTTTTGCTGACCAATAAGCCCGTTTTATACGCTTGCAACGTCGATGAAGGCTCGGCTAAAACCGGCAATAATTACGTCGAAATGGTGAAAGAAGCCATAAAAGACGAAAACGCTGAAATTTTAATTATAGCAGCCGCTACTGAAGCCGACATTGCCGAACTCGAATCGTATGACGAAAAGCAAATGTTTTTGGAAGAATTGGGATTAACCGAACCTGGCGTGAACAAGCTGATTCACGCAGCTTACCGCTTACTAAACCTGGAAACATATTTCACTACGGGTGCCGACGAAAGCCGGGCATGGACTTATGTTCGGGGAACAAAAGCGCCCCAGGCAGCCGGAATTATTCACACCGATTTTGAAAAAGGGTTTATTCGCGCCGAAGTCATTAAATATACCGAATATATTCGCTTACGATCAGAAGCTGCATGTCGCGAAGCCGGTAAAATATCCATCGAAGGGAAAGAATACGTGGTGCAAGATGGTGACATTATGCACTTCCGATTTAATGTGTGACCCAAAAATTAGTAACAAAATGATATAAGGCAGTCGGTTGGGCTGCCTTTTTTATTTTTCGAACCCATTTTTTTCATTTTTCAAACATCGACATTCTTCTTCGAAATTATCTCTTTTTTTTCGCTTCAACGAAATTTAAACAGGGGCTATCTTAAATATCGATAGCTTTTTCGGTCATGTATCTAAAAAAAAGGGGAGCTTAAACTCAATTTTAAAATCACAAACCAACGCATTTATTTCAAAAAATATCTTTATTTCTTAAAAACATTAAAATAACAAGAAAAATGTCAATCATTATTTCGAAATAAAATCAAATTGTATATTTTTGGAACCTCAATAGTTATTGAATATTAATAAACAAAGTATATTATGTGTGGATTTGTAGGAGCATTTGAACTAAAAGGAAAGGCGCAGGAATTACGCCCCCAGGTTTTAACGATGTCAAAAAGAATACGTCATCGCGGGCCAGACTGGTCTGGCATTTTTTCATGCGAAAAAGCAATATTAGCTCATGAACGTTTATCGATAGTTGACCCTGAATCGGGACAGCAACCCTTGTACAGCAAAGATGGCAACCTCGTACTGGCCGTTAACGGCGAAATATATAATCATCTCGAAATTCGCGAAAGAATTGGAGACAAATACGAATTTCTGACCCATTCCGACTGCGAAGTTATTCTTGCACTCTACCGCGAGAAAGGACCTGATTTTCTTGAAGACCTGAATGGTATTTTTGCTTTTTGCCTTTACGATAAGGAAAAAGACGTTTACATGGCAGCCCGCGACCATATCGGAATTATTCCCATGTACCAGGGCTGGGATAAATCGGGCAATTATTTTGTTGCTTCCGAACTGAAAGCTCTCGAAGGCTTCTGCAATAAAATTGAAGAATTTCTGCCGGGTAAATACTTATATAGTCCTGATAAAGAAGTTAAAACCTGGTACACTCGCGACTGGATGTCGTATGATGCAGTAAAAGATAATGGCTGCGATATTTCTGAACTGAAACAAGCGCTTGAAGATGCCGTGCAACGCCAATTAATGTCAGACGTTCCATACGGCGTGCTACTTTCGGGCGGACTCGATTCTTCGGTGATTTCGGCCATCGCAAAAAAATATTCGGCATACCGGGTTGAATCTAAAACACACGAACAAGCCTATTGGCCGCAATTGCATTCGTTTGCAGTGGGTTTGATTGGTTCGCCTGATTTAGCTGCTGCCCGTAAAGTTGCCGACCATATCGGCACGATTCACCACGAAATTCATTTCACTGTTCAGGAAGGATTGGATGCCGTTCGTGATGTAATTTATCACATTGAGACTTATGACGTTACAACAATACGTGCTTCAACACCAATGTACCTTTTAGCCCGTGTAATCAAATCGATGGGTGTAAAAATGGTTCTTTCGGGCGAAGGCGCCGACGAGGTTTTTGGTGGTTACCTTTATTTCCACAAAGCGCCAAATGCCAAAGAATTCCACGAAGAAACTGTTCGAAAACTGAGCAAATTGCATTTATACGACTGTTTACGAGCCAACAAATCGCTGGCAGCATGGGGCGTTGAAGGCCGTGTGCCATTCCTCGACAAAGAATTCCTTGATGTGGCTATGCGTTTAAATCCTGAAGAAAAAATGGCCAAAAACGGGCGCATGGAAAAATGGGTGGTTCGTAAAGCCTTCGAAGATTATCTACCCGAAAGCGTTGCTTGGAGACAAAAAGAACAATTCTCTGATGGTGTTGGGTACAACTGGATCGACTCGCTGAAAGCGCTTGTTGCTGAGAAAATTACCGACGACATGATGGAAGCTTCGAAATATCGTTTCCCGATTAATCCGCCGATGTCAAAAGAAGAATACTACTATCGAACTATTTTCTCCGAACATTTCCCGTCAGACTCTGCCGCCAGTTGTGTGCCATCGGTTCCGTCAATTGCGTGCAGTACGCCAATTGCCCTCGAATGGGATGCCAGTTTCAAAAACAATGCCGACCCATCAGGTCGTTCAGTAGGAAGCGTTCACCTGGATGCTTACAAAAAATAACAGCTGAAAATTCGATTAAAAGCTATAAATAAAAAAACCGGGCCCGCTCCCGGTTTTTTTATTTCCGGCAAGCTCGATTATTGGTAAATTACATTAACTTGCAAATGCTTGTTTCACTTACAATTATTACATTATGAAGAGAATTTTTTACTGGCTTTTTGCTGCATTGTTTGGAATAGTTGCCTGCACATCAAAACCTTCGTATGAAGTAAAGCTTAAGATTACCGGAGCATCGGGTAAAGCCTACCTGAATCAGCGACAGAGTGGAAAATGGATTAAACTCGACTCGGTTGATTTGGTTAATGGCGAAGGCTCGTTAAAAGGAGCTGTACTTACGCCTGAAGTTTATTACATCGAAGTTGGCAAAAAAGGCAACAACTTACCTGTATTTATCGAAAACTCAGTTATAACAATTGAAGGATTAGCCGATTCGCTATGGAAAGCAAAAATTAGCGGATCAAAAATTCAGGATGAATACCAGGTTTTAAAAGACAAACTTGAAACCATTGAAAAAGAAGGCGGCAAATATTATAAACAGGCCAAAGAAGCCAACGATGGCGGAAACAAAGCTAAAGCTGACAGTTTAATGGCTATAGCTGAAAAATCGTTTATGGAAGTTGAGAAGGTTCAAAAGAATTACATTAAAACGAATCCGGCTTCGTTCATCTCACCGTTTTTATTGAGCCAGGTTTATTACGAAATGGAGGCTGATACACTCGAAAGCTATTTGAAGAATTTTGATAAAAAACTGGAATCGGTACAAATCGTAAAAACATTAACCGACCGGGTTGCTAAGCTTCAAAAAGTTGCCATAGGCCAGATCGCTCCTGATTTTACAATGGCTTCAACCGACGGAACACCAGTTAAACTAAGTGATATTTACTCGAAAAATCAATATACACTTATCGACTTTTGGGCCTCGTGGTGTGGTCCTTGCCGCAGAGAAAATCCGAATGTTGTAGCGGTTTTTAACAGCTATAATACCAAAGGATTTGGAGTTTTGGGCGTTTCGCTCGATAAAGACAAAGAAAAATGGCTAAAAGCTATCTCCGACGATAAACTAACATGGACACATGTTTCTGATTTAAAATTCTGGCAAAATGAAGCAGCTGCCTTGTATGCAGTTAACTCGATTCCGGCAAATTTACTGGTTGATAAAACCGGCAAAATTATTGCCCGCAACTTGCGCGAAGAAAAATTGAAAGAAACCATTGCCGGTTTGCTGAAATAAAAACTAAAGCGCCTAAAGATTGACGAATCGTAAAACTTTAGGCGCTTTAGCGCTGTTTAGTTATAAAAAACGATGGAAGAACTTACTCTTACAACCCCCGCCCTCTTATTTTCAGCCGTATCGTTAATTTTATTGGCCTACACCAATCGGTTCCTGGCTTACGCCCAGGTTGTCAGAAACTTACATGCTGACTTCAAAGAAAATCAAAACTCAGTATTACTCGGGCAAATTCGGAATCTTCGCCGTCGCTTACGGCTTACCCAACTTATGCAGGTTTTAGGAATTACCAGCCTTTTGCTTTGCGTATTTTGTATGTTCCTTATTTATGTACACTTCCATATTTTTGCTGAAATCGTGTTTGGCATTGCACTTGTTTTGTTAATTCTTTCGCTGGCCATTTCGATCCGTGAAATACAAATTTCGGTGAAAGCGCTCGACCTGCATTTAAACGATATGGAATAAACGAAGTGCAGTAAACCAGAGTTCAGCGCAGATGAGATTCACGGTTGCCAGATGCAAGTTACAGGGCATATTGCGTTTAGTCATTGGGCAATTTAACCAGGCAATAGCAGTTGTTTTTTTCGTTCTCGAATCCGTAAATCTCTGCATTTTCAAATCACTTTACCAACTTCTTTTTACCTTAGCGGCTCTTTTACACCTATTTTTTCATGGCACATTATTATGGCGAAATTGCCGCATTGCTTACTGCTTTATTTTGGACAGTAACAAGTCTGTCGTTTGAGTCGGCAGGTAAAAAAGTCGGTTCTTTGGCCGTAAACCTGATCAGGCTTGCTTTCGCGTTTGTTATATACTGCTTCCTCAACTATTTCAGAAGAGGATTATTTCTGCCCATTGATGCAGGGACCGAACGCTGGGCTTGGCTAGCTCTTTCAGGATTGGTAGGATTTGTTTTTGGCGATTTGTTGCTGTTTCAGTCTTATGTTATTATCGGAGCCCGAATAGCCATGCTTATTATGGCTTTGGCGCCGCCAGTCACAGCATTCTTCAGTTGGCTGTTACTGGGCGAGGTTCTCAGTTTTATGAACTGGATTGGAATGATTGTGACTCTTGGAGGCATCTCAATTGTTATTTTAAAGCGAGAAACTCCTGAAGACCCTGAATCAAAGAAAATCAAGTTCACGACAAATTATAGCATTAAAGGTATTTCGCTGGCTTTTGGAGGCGCAATCGGACAGGGTATTGGATTAGTTCTGAGCAAAAAAGGCATGGGCGAATACGACGCATTTGCCGCTTCACACATTCGCGTAATTGCCGGACTGATTGGCTTTGCACTTATAATTACAATAACACGACAATATCCAAAAGTTTGGAGTGCGCTACATCACAAGCCCGCCATGAAACGCATTGCTCTCGGATCGTTTTTTGGCCCATTCCTCGGAGTCTCGTTCTCGTTAATTGCCATAAAACATACACAAGCTGGAATTGCAGCTACACTCATGGCTATCGTTCCCGTTCTAATCATTCCTCCGGCTATTTTGTTTTTTCACGAAAAGGTAAATTGGAAAGAAATTCTGGGAGCAATGATAACTGTGGGCGGCGTAGCTATTTTCTTTTTGTAAACACTGGATATGAGCGCATTTTCCTGACGATACAGATTGTTTCTCAGGAGATGCCGGCAAGAAGCAGTTTTCTTGTTCTTTCAATTGAACTGCTTCTTGGAGCTTAAGTTTTCGAGCTATTTTTTGCACTTGCAATCAGATTCAAATTCCTGAAAAAAAATTCTTGCCCAATAGCGCAAAAATCAGTGAATTTATTTAAAACTTGAAATATACATTTGACCGGCAAACGGTTTTAGCATATTTCCATTCATGAATTTACTCATTCCCATTTGTGCCGATTTCAACGGATAAGAAGCGATGACACTCCCTTCCATATCATTTAGGGCAGCCTGTAGCATAGTTTCAGCGGGTTCGCCAAGTGGCAGTAAATTAGTTACATCTTCCTGTACATTAATATCAGGAGTAAGCCCGTTTACAAAATCGGTTACTCCGGCAGAATTGGCTATTTTCATAACAATTGGCTGCATGGCATACGAATGCTTTGTACTTACATTCCCGTTCTGATCCCAATCTTTTACCGTGATTGAAGCGGCATATTTTCCGTAAGTTTTGGTACCCACCAGTTTCACGGTTATATAAGGTCGAAGGCTGTTAATCACAAGTTCACTTGCCGAAGCCGTATTATCGGTCCCAATGATATATACTTTATTTAAATTCAAGCAGTTGATGCTTGCAGCAGATGCTGTTTCAGTTTTAGCAATCGTTCCCGTAAAATGGTCTTCAAGCGCCGAAGATCCATACTCACGAACAATATATTGCTGAAGTTGAGAATTATATACTTTTTTTGAAAAGATTTTCGAGCTTTCTGTACTGTAAATCATACTTGCCAGGTAAATAGCTGATTGTACCGAACCTCCGCCATTATACCGAAGATCGACCACCAATTGATTAACGCCTCCGTCTTTAAACTCTTTGAAAACATTATTCAATTGAATATCAAAATCGGAGGTGAAGCCATTATAACATAAATAGCCTACTTTCTGATTTTTATAGGTAAAAATCGTATCCTTGAAAACAGGATTCTCCTGCATCTCAACTGCTGTCATCGAAACCGATTTATTACTGTCAGTCAGAACCTTGTTTGTATCAATGGCAAAAGTGAGTTTATAGCTCGAATTACTCAAAAGCGTATTATAGTTCGATATGGTCAGTTGCGTATCATTTATTTTCAGAAACAAATCTCCACGTTTAATACCAGCTTTATCAGCAGGAGTTCCTTTTAGCACATAACGAACAATTCCGACCAGATTACTTGAGCCCGAGCTCACCCGATACAAGACAAAATCGAAGCCCATCGTTGTTGAGACTGCATTGGTCCAATCATCAATTATCTTTGAGTCATCCACCAGGAACGACCATTTATCAACGACATCAGGCTGGTACAGTAAACTTTTAAAGAGCTCCTGCGGATCAGTATATTGATTTAATAACTTATTTCTTTTATCTCCTTCAGGATAAGTTGTTTCCGATAAATTAGGGACATCGGCCTCCCACAAATAATAATCGTGAAGCCCATTCCAAATAAACGAATTAATAACATTTGCTTCAGGAATGGTTTCTTCATCCTTTTTGCAAGTTATCAACATAACTCCTGACAGAATTAACAAAACAGTAATTTTAAATGTCGATTTTTTCATAGCATTGGGAACTAGAGTAGATAAATAAAGAGGTTAATTATAATAAATAAAAGACTAGAGAAACGATTAGACCTGCCGAAATCAGCATGAAAAAGCTCTGAATTAAGCTTTTCTTAATATTTTTATTGCTCAAAATAATTGCATAAATCATTTTCAACAGGTTGTTGCTATTGGTCGCATTTATAATCGCCAAGGCAATTGTCATTTCTCCAATCCCCGATTTTTGCTGAAGAATATTCAGAAGGAACGGATCGATATCGGTAATCCCCACAATATAAGCCAGGCTGGTTACCCCGGAACTTCCGTAGCTTTTCTGCACAAAATCGGTAATAACGGCAAAAACCACAAACAACAGCCCAAAAACCGCAGCAGTTTTAAATTCAAGAGGATTTTTACCCGAAGTATTGGTTTCTTCCAGCGAATACTCGGTGTTCGGTTCTTTCTTTTTAGGCTTCCAAATCACCGAAACCAGGTAGCAAATCAGGAACATCAGCAAAAATGGAATTGCCAGAAGTTTGGCCACCATCATATTAAACAAGAACGCCAAAAACAAGATGCGGATGTACATCATCCCATTGGCAATCATTATTGCTGAAACTGTTTCGCTTCCGGCCAATCCTTGCTTTTGCTTTCGGGCCAAAATCACGGTTGTTGCCGTGCTGCTGTATATTCCGCCCAATAACCCGGTGAGCATTATTCCTGAATCAGGAAAAATAAACTTTTTGAGCAAATAGCTGCAATACGAGATGCCCGAAACAACCACAATAGCCAACCACAAATGATAAGGCGAAATGGGTATTTGCTCCGAAATATTTTCCTTAGGAACCAAAGGCAATATCACTCCGGCCAGCGCGATAAACTTGGCCAGCGTGATAAATTCTTCTTCGGAGGCTTTTTTCGAGATGTTTATAAAATGACTCTTTAATTCAGTAATGATGAGTAACGCTACTATAAACGACAATACAAGCCATACCGGCTGCGTGAAAACCATGATCGGAATGCAATACGTAAGCAATGCCAAAATGGTACTGGTCAGCCCGTAGTTACTGCTCTGCGCAATTTTATGGAAATAATGAATGCCGAGCAACAACCCGATAAGGGCAAACCCGATCAAAAATGGAATGTAATTAACCGGATCGGCAATAAAAAGCACATAAGCCAACAGCCCGATGAACGTAAATGTACGGTCGGTTCCAAAAAGCAAATCTTCATTCTCATTTATATGATGGCGCCTTTGTTCCAGCCCAATCAGTAACGAAAAGGTTAAAACCAACGCAAATTTTATAAAACCATCAGGTATATGATTTAATATCTCCATGCTTATTATTGTTACCTATCAAAGATATGGCTTTGCCTCTATAAATCAACAAAATTCATGAAAGAAAAAAGGATGAACAAAATTCAATTATTATCTGCTTTAACGCTTGCCGCCCCTAAAATATTGCGGGTATTTCAGGCATCGAAAGTTTTTGCAGATTTAGTAGATTGTTTTTTTGAAAATGAGAAACAATCTGTTACTTTTGTCGCCGCATTCGGTTCGTAGCTCAGTTGGTAGAGCAGCTGACTCTTAATCAGCGGGCCGAGGGTTCGAGTCCCTCCGAACCGACAGAGCAAAAAAGGCAGTGTGGTTTTATCCAGACTGCCTTTTTAATTTCATGAAAACGAGAGCTATTTCCAGCTAAGTCGATAGTCTCCTTCTTCCAAAAATCGAATGGTTTTGTTTATTTCCCGCGACATCAGCGTATCTTCCGAAACAAATTTCACCTGCTGCCGATAATCGTGCATAAAATTTTCCAGGTATTCCGAAGTTTTTAATGGTCTCCTGAAATCCAGCGCCTGTGCTGCATTATACAATTCGATGGCCAGAATCGAGTAAATATTTCTCGCCACTTTCAACGCTTTGGTAGCTGCATTTCCGCCCATGCTCACGTGGTCTTCCTGCTCGTTCGACGACGGAATGGAATCGACCGAAGCCGGTGTACTCAGCTGCTTATTTTGGCTTACAATGGAAGCCGCAGCATATTGCGGAATCATAAATCCTGAATTTAAGCCAGGATTGGCGACCAAAAACTCGGGCAAATTCCGGTCTCCTGAAATTAACCGATACGTGCGGCGCTCCGAAATACTGCCAATTTCTGACAGAGCAATAGCCAAAAAATCGAGAGATAAAGCCAGTGGTTCGCCATGAAAATTTCCACCGGAAACAATCCGGTCGTCGTCAACAAAAACAGTTGGGTTGTCAGTAACAGAGTTGATTTCAACCTCTACCACGCCCGCCACATAACGCACGGCATCACGCACCGCACCATGCACCTGCGGAATGCACCGAAACGAGTACGGATCCTGAACGTGCTTCTTTGCCCGACTGATCAGTTGGCTTCCTTCAAGTAACTTTCGAAAGTTAGCAGCCGTTTTTATCTGCCCTGCATGAGGCCTTATGTCCTGAATTTGCGCCATAAACGGCTCAATCAGCCCGTCGAAACCATCGAGCGACAAAGCGCCAATGATGTCGGCGTAATCAACCAGTCGGAAAGCTTTCAGGAGCGTATAAACCGCGTGGGCACTCATAAACTGCGTACCGTTCAGCAAGGCTAAACCTTCCTTGGCCTGAAGCCGGATCGGCTCCCACCCCATTTCGTTCAGCACAGCGGATGCTTCTTTTTTGGTGCCATTCTGATAAACTTCGCCCATGCCAATCAACGGCAAAAACAACTTGGCCAAAGGCGCCAAATCGCCGCTCGCGCCCAGCGAACCTTGCTCGCAAACAATGGGCAAAATGTCGTGGTTAAACAAGTCCAAAATGCGCTGAACAGTTGCCAATTGAACGGCTGAATTTCCTTTGGCCAACGCATGGGCTTTCAGCAAAAGCATAAGCCGAACCACATCGGCCGGAACTTCGGATCCCAGGTTGCACGAATGCGAAATCACCAGGTTTTCCTGTAATTTGCTCAGGTCGTCTTTCGATACCTCAATATTGCAAAGAGCTCCAAAACCGGTATTGATGCCATAAAGCGGGCCTTCAGTTTCGGCTATTTTCTGGTCAAGATAAGCCTTGCTTCGTTCAATCAGTTGTTTCGATTCGTCCGACAGAACCAGCATTTTCCGGCTCTCCAGAATGTTTTCAATAATAGGATAGGTTAATTTTCCGGGTGATATGTAATGAATTGTTCTTTCCATAAAAGTGATTTTATTTTTGAATTTAAAAGCCACTTCGTGACCCTTTGTGTTTGGGAGGTATGGTGGCAGGAATAATAGCCACTAAGACACGAAAGCACGAAGTTTCACCAAATAAAACGATGTAGATTAGAATTTATCTGGATATTGGATTTCAATATTGGTTATTGGAAATTTGAGCTTAAAAAAAGTCCAAATATTCAATAACCAATATCCAATAACCAATAAAGCTTTCCTCCTTCGGGGGAACGGGAAGGGGGCTTCAGTTCAGGGACAACGGATGTCGCCCCCTATGGATTTTGAAAAACGATATTCTTTGAGTAAACGGATCATTTTTCCCTGAAATTTACAGGGAAGTAACGCATTCTGGATTTATGCCGAAAGGATATTTATCAGTTCCTGCTGATCAACCAATTGCTGTTCGCCGGTGACCATGTTTTTCAGGTTGATTTTGCCTTGTGCCATTTCATTTTCGCCCACAATGGCCACATACGGTATCTTTTTATTGTTGGCCCAGGTCATTTGTTTGGCCATTTTGCTTTTATCGGGGAAAATTTCGGCATTAATTCCGGCTTTTCGCACAGCGGCCAAAACCGGTAAACAGAACGCTTCTTCAGCGGCACCAAAATTCACGAACATCAGGCGTGTTGAATCGGCTGTGGCTGCCGGGAACAAATTCAATTGGGTGAGCACATCGTAAATACGATCGGCACCAAACGAAATACCCACGCCCGACACATTGGGCATCCCAAAAATACCTGTCAGGTCATCGTAACGGCCACCGCCGCAAATGCTGCCCATAGCAACATCTTTGGCTTTTACCTCGAAAATGGCACCGGTATAATAGTTCAATCCGCGAGCTAAAGTAAGGTCAAGTTCAACCTCAGTATTCAGTTCCAAGGTTGCCAAATAAGCAAACAAGGTGCGCACTTCGGCAATTCCTTTTGCGCCAGTTTCCGAATGACCAATGACCTTTTCCAATTGCTCCAGTTTTTCGGAAACGGTTCCTGATAAATGCAAAATTGGCTGAAGTTTATCCACTGCCTCCTGCGGAATTCCTTTTTCGAGCAATTCTTCGTTTACTTTCTCCAGACCAATTTTATCGAGTTTATCAATAGCAACGGTAATGTCCACGATACGGTCTTTTTCGCCAATTACTTCGGCAATTCCGGCCAAAATCTTTCGGTTATTGATTTTCACAATGGTGTTAATTCCCAACTTCGTGAAAACCTGATCAACGATCTGCACCAGCTCCATTTCGTTCAGCAACGAATCGCTGCCTACAATATCGACATCGCACTGGTAAAACTCACGATAGCGGCCTTTTTGCGGGCGGTCGGCGCGCCAAACCGGCTGAATCTGGTAACGTTTAAATGGGAAAGAAATATCGTTTCGGTATTGCACCACGAAGCGGGCAAACGGCACCGTCAAATCGTAGCGAAGTCCTTTTTCTGAAATGCGGTTGGTCAATTTTATGCTATTCCGGTCGAGCAACTCTTCGTCAGAAAGCCCGGCAGCAAAATCGCCGGAATTCAGGATTTTAAACAGCAGCTTATCGCCTTCTTCGCCGTATTTTCCCATCAGAGTCGAAAGGTTTTCCATCGCCGGAGTTTCAATGGGCTGAAATCCGTACAGCCGGAAAATACTCTTAATGGTATCGAAAATGTAGTTCCGGTTGGTCATTTCAGCCGGAGAAAAATCGCGTGTTCCTTTCGGAATTGAAGGTTTTTGTGCCATGATAGTTTATTTCTTAACGCGCGCAAATTTAGGTAAAAAGCTGTCATATCGAACGGGCTGTCTATTCTTTCAGTCAATCAATCGCGCAAAACAATCAATTAAGGCAGTTTTGAGGCGTAGGCGCGCGTATGATTTCTGTATTTCGGGAATATTAAAAATGCTCACGACAATTGTTTGAGGAGTTTTTGGATTCTAAAAACGTTCCCGACAATTGGAATAGTGCTTTTTTGATTCAAAAGTATCGCCCACCATTTGGATTACGACTTTTTAGAATCCGAATCCCAGCCAAATAAACAGGATCGTTTCCTGAAAATCAGATCGAATAAAATAATTCGGTGAGTTTTTTTAGATACGCTTTACATTCGCCCGTTCCTTCTTTGGGCGCCCAACCGGCAAAGTTTTTATCATTTTCAGGAAAATATGGCCCATCCTTAATTTCATAAACAACACTACCCGTTTCAAGAGAAATAACCGTATGCCATGTTCCCGATTCAATTTCAACCGCGTAGTTTCCATTTTCACGATTGAGCAGTACAAATTCAGTTGGCGTTCCGTCATTGTCGAAGAAAACCACCGCCAAACTTCCGCGCAAAACAACGAAAATCTCCCGTTTATCCGGGCTTTCGTGTTTATGTGGCTGCACATAAGTATCGGGTTCAAAAGCATTGAGCATCCGGTTAATCGGGTCGGACAAATCGTTGTGGTAATTCAAATTCAAACGCTTGCGCGGCGAGTTTACCGCCTTCCAGCTTAATTCATCAAGTACCTGGCTCGAAATAATTTTAAACATATCCGTTGTTCTTCAATAAATAAATACGATAACAGCCTTTCCTAATTTAAATTAGCTTATCCAAAGAAAATTCGAAGTAGCTCAAGTTTGTTGTGGACATCAAATTTTTCAAAAAGAATCTGCACATGTCGGTGTACAGTTTTCTGCGAAATATTAAGCGTTTCGGCAATTTGCTTGTACTCAAGTCCCTGATCGATCAGCTTAACCACTTCAATCTGCCGATCAGTCAGTTCGTATTCGCGGGCACGCTTTGCAAAAAGCTCCCATTTCCCTGGTTCCAGACTTTTTTTCTCATCAAATTTTGAATGAATTGCATTAATGGCGTCCTGCAAACCAGCTTTCCGGTGGACACTTGTATTTTTTATAACCGACACCACCTTGGCTTTTAATTCATCGATCTGGAAAGGCTTGAAAATATAATCGGAAGCGCCTTGCATGAGCATTTCTATTTTTTCGGCATTGTTGGAGCGGGCAGTAATAAAAATAAACGGGATGGAAGAAAAAGTGGCATCTGCCGAAAGCCTGCGGTACAACTCAAACCCGTCCATACCTTCCATCATCACATCGGATAATATCAGGTCGGGTTTGGGCGAAGTGCTGAGAACCGCCAGGGCTTCGTCGCCCCGAATAGCCGTAAACACATTGTATTCTACCGAAAGTTCATCTTTAACATACCGCAACATGTCTAAATTATCTTCGACAAGCAAAAGTGTTTTTCGCTCCGGGAAATAGTCATTGGAAACAAACCTGACTTTTGATTTTCTCTCAGGTGCAGGCACCTCTGCGCCCGAATAGCGTGTTGAGGATTGCCCGTATTTATAAACCGGGATTTTCACCGTAAAACGAGTTCCTTCGCCCGGTTCCGATTCAACTGAAATGGTTCCGTGCAAGGCATCAACGGTTTGTTTAACGATGTACAAGCCCATTCCAAAACCCGGATTATTGCTTTTCGATGCAGCAACCTGGTAATACAAATCGAATATTTTCGGTAAGTCTGACGCTTTAATCCCAACTCCGCTGTCGCCGATTTCGAAACAAGCCATTTCGCCATCCGAAGTCAGCCTGACGGAAATCTCGTCGAATTCGTTGGTAAATTTTAAAGCATTGTCAAAAAGGTTGTGCACAATTCGTTCAACAGCCAGCGGATCGGCTTTTACGGCAATCCCATGTTCTATTTCATACTTCAGCGTTCGCGCTTTTTGCTGCACTTCGGTTGTAAACAAAGGAATTTTCAATTCGAGGGTTCGCGTTAAATCGCACACGGCCGTTTCGTCATACAACACTTCTCCTTTTTCAAATTTCTCGACATCCAGGGAAAGGATCATGGCATCCCGCAGCAACTCGAAATTTTCCTGAACAATTTTCAACTCAGGCGACACTCCCACCCTTTTCGAATACCTGTCGAGGTAATTGCCAATAAGTGTAAGCGGCGTTTTTGTTTCGTGGGCCACATTGATAAAATATTGCGTTTTCAGGCGACTTGCCTCTTCTATCTTTTCCTTGGCCAACCGCAACTCGCGTGTACTTTCATCAACTTTCTTTTCCAGGTTATCCTTTAGTTCGGCCAAATCGTTAAACTCTTTATTGAAACGGATTGCCAAGGCATACGCAAAGGTAAAGGCCACTGCTATTTTCAGGAAGTTATTTATTGCCCAGAACGGGAGCTGATCGGTAATCAGTGTGCTGCTAATTATAAGCCTGTAAATCCAGATATAGCTAATGTACGATAGCGAAGTCCACCCTATAATTTTGCTGCTGGCATCAATCGGTTTTTGCTTTAGCAATAGCGGAACATATGAAAAAAGCAGGAACACGATAACAAGTCCCAATAGAAACCAAAGCCCCAGGAAAACCGCATAAATATGCGAATTCAGCGCTCCAAAAACAGGGATTGTGCTAAGTGCTGAGCCAGCAACAAAGCACATAAACACATTCCGCTGCCAACGAACCGACCTTTCATCAGGCTTAAGCGAAAACTGCAAAATAAGCATCAGGCTTTTCAGGATAAATAACCAGCTCAACGATATTAAAAAGGCATTCCAGGCAGGTACATTAATTACGCCGCCCAATAAAATACCAAATTGGCAAGTATCCAGAAAAATATAAAAAAGTAAGCCGAAAAACAGACCGCTGAAGTATAAATAGAGCCTTCCCTCCGGAAACGATTTCCGCCCGATGAAAATCATCAGGTGGTAAACGATGAGCGAGATGAGAACTGTAAAAACGGCAAATTCAGCCAGCATTATGAAAACGCTTTTCTCCTGAGCTACAATTTGGTTAATAATGTCCATTGATGTTGGTTAGTAATATCCATTGTACAAGCGCAAGATAGTCACAATATTTAGCACCCGAAAACAAACAGTTTAACTATTAAAAAATACAACATGGAACGACGCTCATTTATAAAAAATGCAAGTCTGGCTGCCGGACTGATCGCTACAGCCCCAACACTTTCGTTTGGAAACAATGCCGAGAGATATGATTTTCCGTTACTCGACCTGCATGTTCATACTACACCGCAATTCACCATCGACAATATCATGGCTATTGGGAAAGCTCAGGACGTTAGGTTCGGTATTGTCGATCACCCCATAAGCTGGGCATTGAAAAATGACAATGATCTGAAAAACTACATTCAGAATTTAAGAAAATATCCGGTTTATATTGGGCTACAACCCACCTACCCCGGATGGTACAAAAACTATTCGGCCGAATTGCTTGCCCAGGTTGATTACATCCTGATGGATCCGCAAATGGTGCCCCAGGGTAACGGTAAAACCTGGCAAATCTGGGAATTCGACACCTATATCGACAACACCGAAGACTTTATGAAGCGGTATATGGATTACGCGATGCAAATACTCGAAAACGAACCCATCAATATCTTCGGATGGCCCTTGTTTCTGCCTGTGTGCATTGCCCGCGATTATTATTCGCTGTGGACCGAAGAACGCATGCGACTGATAATTTCGGCAGCAAAAAAGCGAAACATTGCCATTGAAATAAACGATATGTCGCACACTCCTCATACCGAATTTATTTTAAAGGCCAAGGAACAAGGATTAAAGTTTACGTTCGGGTCTGACTCGCGCAATACCAATGTAGGCAGGCTGGCTTATTGCAAACAAGCGGCACTGGACTGCAAATTAACAACCAACGATTTTTACGTTCCACTACACCGAACAGGTAATTTATGAGCTTTTAGCCTCGGCCAAATAAACAGAACTAGAAACAAAAAGTCCGAAGCAGAAATTACCTCGGACTTTTTTATAATCTAATTAATCTTTCAGCAGCTTTTTGTATTTAACCCGCTGAGGTCCTACATCGCCAAGGCGTTTTTTGCGGTTCTCTTCGTAATCAGAGAAGCTTCCTTCGAAGAATACTACTTTCGAGTCGCCTTCAAACGCCAGAATATGCGTCGCAATGCGGTCGAGAAACCAACGGTCGTGCGAAATAACCACAGCGCATCCGGCAAAGCTATCCAAACCTTCTTCAAGCGCACGAAGCGTATTAATGTCAATATCGTTGGTAGGCTCGTCGAGCAAAAGCACGTTGCCTTCCTCTTTCAAAGCCATTGCCAGATGCAGTCGGTTGCGCTCCCCTCCCGACAAATAACCACACTTCTTTTCCTGATCAGCACCGCCAAAGTTGAACCGCGAAACGTAGGCCCGGGCGTTAATTTGACGTCCTCCAACGTTCATCAAATCATTTCCACCGGAAATAACCTGAAATACGGTTTTCTCCGGATCGATGGACTTATGAGTTTGATCGACATATGATATTTTCACCGTATCGCCTACTTCAAAAGTTCCTTTGTCAGCCTTTTCAAGCTCCATGATCAGCTTGAATAAAGTAGTTTTTCCGGCGCCATTCGGCCCAATTACACCAACAATGCCATTGGGCGGTAGCACAAAATTCAAGTTCTCGAACAATAACCGGTCACCGTAACCTTTAGCAACTTCATTGGCAATAATTACTTTCTCTCCTAAACGCGGACCATTCGGGATGAAGATTTCCAATTTTTCCTCTTTCTGTTTCACATCTTCGTTTACCATGCGGTCGTAAGCGCCAATACGTGCTTTCGACTTAGCCTGACGAGCTTTTGGCGCCATCCTGATCCATTCCAGCTCTCGCTCCAACGACTTCCGGCGTTTTGAAGCCACTTTTTCCTCTTGTTCCATCCGCTTCGACTTCTGGTCGAGCCACGACGAATAATTTCCTTTCCACGGAATACCTTCGCCACGGTCGAGTTCCAAAATCCAGCCAGCTACATTATCGAGGAAATAACGGTCGTGAGTAATACAAATTACAGTTCCTTTATATTGTTGAAGGTGCATTTCCAGCCATTGAATCGACTCGGCATCAAGGTGGTTGGTAGGTTCATCAAGCAAAAGCACATCCGGTTCTTTCAGGAGCAAACGACAAAGAGCAACCCGACGACGTTCTCCACCCGAAAGTTCACGAACCGGCTGATCATCAGGCGGGCATTGCAGTGCATCCATAGCCCGTTCGAGCTTAGCATCAAGGTTCCAGGCATCGTGCTGGTCAATTTTATCCTGAAGTGCAGCCTGTTCAGCGTACAATTTATCCATTGCATCGGGGTCTTCGTAAACCGCAGGATCGCCAAATTTCAGGTTAATATCTTCATATGCCTTTAGTACGTCAACGATTTCCTGAACGCCTTCCTGAACAATTTCCTTCACGTTTTTTGTTTCATCCAGCTTTGGGTCTTGCTCCAGGTATCCAACGGTATATCCGGGAGAAAACACAACCTCACCCTGAAAAGAACTTTCAAGCCCGGCAATAATTTTCAATAAAGTTGATTTACCTGAGCCATTTAATCCAATGATTCCAATTTTAGCTCCCAGAAAGAACGAAAGAGATATGTCTTTCAGCACCTGTTTCTGAGGAGGGTAAGTCTTGCTTACCTTATACATCGAAAAAATTATTTTATTATCGTCGCTCATTTTTGTAAAATTTACAGTTAAAAAATCAAATATAGTAAATGACCTATCCAATGACTAGTTTGGATTACCAAAAGTAAATCTTTTTTAGATTTTTAATGGGTAGATTTGTTTGCATAAAATAATAATATCGATTTGTGAAGTTGCTAATTGTTGATGATAACCCGGTAAACCAAAAACTACTTTTCTATTCACTGAGAAAGTATTTCGACGTTTCTACAGCTGAAAATGGATTGGAAGCTGTTCTCTTATTAGATAACGAAACTTTTGATATTGTTTTAATGGATTTATCAATGCCTGTTATGGATGGAGCGGAGGCCACACTTCGCATCCGAAAATCTACGAATAACAGGAACAGAAATATTCCAATCATCTTTCTAACAACAAACGATTATGACCGTGAGAGAGAGCGTTGCATGAATAACGGAGCAAACGACTATCTCGTGAAGCCAATTGATATTGACTTTTTGATGAAAACCATCGAAGAGCACCTTGCCGTTAAATAAAATAACATAAAGATATTCACCCCAAAGTACATTTTTCATATAAAAAAAGAGGCTGATCTCAAACGAGACAGCCTCTTTACTTTTTTATGAGTATGTTTACTCTTCAGCTTTTTCTTCGGTAGTTGAAACTTTTGCTTCAACAGTTCCTTCGGCTTTCTTTTTTGTGCTACGACGCGAACGTCCGGTTTTAGCCTTAGCGCCTTTAGCAGCCAGCATGTTTTCATTAAAGTCAACCAACTCAATGATACACATCTCGGCATTGTCGCCTATACGATTTCCGGTTTTAAGAATACGGGTATAACCACCTGGACGATCTCCAACCTTTTCGGCAACCTCGCGAAATAAAATAGCAACCGCTGTTTTACTCTTAAGATTTTCGAAAACAACCCTGCGCGAATGCGTAGAATCGTCTTTAGCTTTCGTAATAAGTGGTTCAACAAATACTCTCAAAGCTTTAGCCTTAGCCAACGTAGTAGAAATTCTCTTGTGGAAAATCAATGAACTGGCCATATTGGACAGCATTGCCTTTCTGTGAGCACTTGTTCTGCCTAAATGGTTAATTTTTTTACTATGTCTCATTTTTACCTATTCCTTATCAAGTTTATACTTACTGATATCCATTCCGAAGGTCAGATTCAAACTCACCAATAAATCATCAAGTTCAGTGAGCGATTTCTTACCAAAATTACGGAATTTGAGCAAATCGTTCCGGTTATAGGTAACCAGTTCACCTAATGTTTCAACATCAGCTGCCTTAAGACAGTTTAACGCGCGAACAGAAAGATCCATGTCAACCAGTTTTGTTTTCAAAAGCTGGCGCATATGCAAAACTTCTTCGTCAAACTCTTCATTTGCAAATTTTTCGTCAGAATCGATCGTTATCTTTTCGTCAGAGAACAACATGAAGTGATAGATCAGAATTTTTGCAGCTTCTTTTAACGCATCTTTGGGATGAATTGAACCATCGGTAGTGATTTCGAAAACCAACTTTTCGTAGTCGGTCTTCTGCTCAACACGGTAATTTTCGATTGCATATTTCACATTCTTGATGGGCGTGTAAATTGAATCGATCGGAATTACTCCAAACTCAGCATCGATAGGCTTATTTTCAGCGCTTGGAACATATCCACGACCCTTGTTGATGGTTATATCCATCTGCAATTTAACTTCAGGTTCCATCCGGCAGATTATTAACTCTGGATTCAAAACGCGGAAGCCGGTCATAAATTTGTTAATGTCGCCGGCAGTAAAAATTTCCTGCCCGGTGATAGAGATTGAAACCTTTTCACTATCAAAATCTTCAACTTCACGTTTAAACCTAATTTGCTTAAGATTAAGGATGATTTCAGTAACATCCTCCATCACTCCTTTTATAGTAGCAAACTCATGGTCAACCTTGTCGATTTTAACGGTAGTGATTGCATAACCTTCCAAAGAGGATAACAGAATTCTGCGTAAAGCATTACCAATAGTAATACCATAACCTGGTTCCAATGGACGAAATTCAAATTTTCCGTACTTATCATCGGTTTCAACCATTATAACTTTGTCGGGTTTTTGGAACGCTAATATTGCCATAATAATACTGAGTATTTGATTATTTAGAATACAACTCTACGATAAGCTGTTCTTTAATGTTTTCTGGAATTTCTGCTCTTTCCGGACGGTTAAGGAATTTACCGGCCAATTGAGAGTTATCCCATTCCAACCATGCATATTTACTGGCGCGACGCGAATTCAACGAAGTAGTTATTACTTCCAGTGATTTTGATTTTTCGCGTACGCTTACGATATCACCCGGACGTAAGTGATAAGAAGGAACATTCACAACTTCGCCGTTTACGTTAATGTGTTTGTGAGTTACTAACTGACGAGCTGCTGCACGCGTTGGTGCAATTCCTAAACGATAAACAACATTATCCAGGCGAGCTTCCAATAATTGTAGCAATACCTCACCGGTTACACCTTTCGAGGCAGAAGCTTTTTGGAACAGGTTCGAAAATTGTCTTTCCAACACTCCGTACATGTATTTTGCTTTCTGCTTTTCTTTCAACTGCAAGCCGTATTCTGACTTTTTACGTCGGCGACTAGCTAAACCGTGAAATCCAGGTGGATAATTTTTCTTTTCAAGTACTTTATCCGGTCCAAAAATTGGTTCACCAAATTTTCGGGCAATTTTTGATTGTGGTCCTCTATATCTTGCCATTTCTGTCTTAATTAATTAGATTAAACACGTCTCCTTTTTGCAGGACGACAACCGTTATGTGGTAATGGTGTTACATCAACAATTTCGCTAACCTGAATGCCAACGCTACTGATTGCGCGAATTGCTGATTCACGTCCGTTACCCGGACCTTTGACGTAAACTTTAACTTTCCTTAAGCCAAGATCATAAGCAGTCTTAGCACATTCTTCAGAAGCTACCTGGGCAGCATATGGAGTATTCTTTTTAGAACCTCTAAATCCTTTTTTACCGGCAGACGACCACGAAATAACTTCTCCATTACCATTAGTTAACGAAACTATGATGTTATTAAAAGAAGAGTGGATATGTGCCTGTCCGATAGCTTCAACAACGACAACGCGTTTTTTTGTAGTACCAGTCTTTTTTGCCATAATTCAAATATCAATTATTTAGTGGCTTTTTTCTTATTAGCAACAGTTTTTCTCTTTCCTTTGCGGGTACGGGCGTTATTTTTTGTACTCTGTCCACGCAATGGTAAGCCAACACGATGACGAATTCCACGGTAACAGCCGATATCCATCAATCGTTTAATATTCATCTGTGTTTCCGAGCGTAATTCGCCTTCAACTTTGATGCTTCCACTAATAGCCCCACGAATAGCTGCTAACTGATCATCAGTCCATTCCTGAACTTTAATATTTTTATCAACGCCGGCTTTTTCCAGGAGGGTTTTTGAAAGATTACGACCTATACCGTAAATATAGGTTAATGCTATCTCTCCTCTTTTATTATTAGGGATGTCAACTCCACTTATACGAGCCATAAAATAAAATTTTTACAAAGTTAATTAATTATCCCTGACGTTGTTTGTACTTTGGATTCTTTTTGTTAATCACGTACAAACGGCCTTTCCTGCGAACTATTTTGCAGTCGGCACTACGTTTTTTTATGGATGCTCTTACTTTCATTATTTTGTGCTTTAGTTTTTATATCTAAAAGAAATTCTTCCTTTTGTCAGGTCGTAGGGCGACATTTCAACCTTTACCTTATCTCCGGGTAAAATTTTGATGTAATGCATTCGCATTTTACCTGAAATATGTGCAGTAATGATATGTCCATTTTCCAACTCAACCCTGAACATTGCATTCGATAATGACTCAATGATTGTTCCGTCTTGTTCTATTGACGATTGTTTTGCCATAAATATTTATTAATTCTCTAGTATTCTTTTATTTAATCGATCAGAGAAAAAAAATTAAATTTTCCGCTGATAAATCCGGCAAAACTACAAGAATTACCGGATTTATTTAGCTATTTATGAATTTAAATTAACAAGTTTAGAACTTTCATTAATCCAAGACAATTGCACTAAAACCATTAGTATGCACCACCTGAGCGACCTTTAATGCGGCCTGACTTCATCAAACCATCATAATGGCGCATCAGCAAGTGACTTTCAATTTGTTGCAAAGTATCCAAAACTACACCAACTAAAATCAGCAACGAAGTTCCACCATAGAAATAGGCAAACTGTTGATTGATTCCAGCCATCATTGCGAATGCCGGCAGAATGGTGATAATACCAAGGAATATAGAACCCGGTAAAGTAATTCTCGACATGATTGTATCTAAGAACTCTACTGTTTTCTTCCCAGGTTTAACTCCCGGAATAAAACCGCCGTTCTTTTTCATGTCTTCAGCCATCTGCAACGGATTTACAGTAATCGCGGTGTAGAAATATGTAAAAAGAATAACTAGCAAAAATTGAGTAAGGTTATACCAAACCCCCATATGATTGGAAAATGCAGCTGCAAAACCACTCATACTGTCGGACTTGGCAAAACCCGCCAAACTAATAGGAATAAACATAATTGCCTGCGCAAAAATGATAGGCATAACGCCAGCTGCATTCACTTTCAGCGGAATGTACTGACGAACGCCACCATATTGTTTGTTGCCAACGATACGTTTAGCGTATTGTACAGGTATTTTACGGGTTCCCTGAACCAACAAAATTGCCCCCATAAATACAACTGCCAATGCAACAAATTCTACGAGGAACATCACCATACCACCACCTTGCTGTTCGATGCGCGAAACAAATTCTGCAACAACAGAATGTGGTAATCTGGCCATGATACCTACCATGATGATCAATGATATACCATTACCAATACCTTTATCAGTAATACGCTCGCCAAGCCACATTACAAACATCGAACCAGCCGTTAGGATAATAATCGAAGGAATTGTAAAAAGTGACCCGGTAACTGCAAAAGCGGCTTCGGGTAATTGGTTATGGAGATTAACAAGGTATGCAGAACCCTGGAAAATCAAAATAACAACAGTCAGATAACGGGTTATCTGATTGATTTTTCGACGTCCTGATTCTCCTTCCTTTTGCATCCGTTGGAAGTAAGGTACAGCAATACCCAACAACTGGATAACAATAGAGGCCGAAATGTATGGCATAATCCCCAAAGCAAAAATAGATGCTTTCGAGAATGCTCCACCTGAGAACATATCCAACAACCCGAGCAACCCCTCAGATGTTTGATTTTTAAGTTGAGCTAGCTGAGCTGGGTCAACTCCAGGTAATGAAACATAAGATCCTAAACGATATATTAAAAGTAAGAACAATGTGATCCCCAACCGAGATCTCAGGTCTTCAATCTTAAAAATATTCTTTAGGGTTTCAATAAACTTTTTCATCAGGTTTAGAGTATTTCGGTTGAACCTTGTAATTTTTCTATGGTCTCTTTAGCTCTTTTTGAAAAGGCATGAGCTTTAACTTCCAATTTAAGGTTTAATACTCCATCTCCTAAAACTTTCACTTTATCCCTCTTGGAAGCCAAACCTGCTTCTACTAAAGTATTAACATCTATTGTAGTTAATTTCAAAGACTCAGCCAATTCCTGAAGAACATCAAGGTTGATCGCTTTAAATTCATTTCTGTTTATGTTTTTAAAGCCAAATTTAGGAACAACACGTTGCAAAGGCATCTGACCTCCTTCAAAACCACGACGACTTTTATATCCTGATCTTGACTTAGCTCCTTTATGACCTCTTGTAGAAGTGCCACCATGACCAGAGCCCTGACCGCGGCCAATGCGTTTTACGCTTTTAGTTGAACCTTCTGCAGGTTTAAGATTACTTAAATCCATATTTCTTGATCTTAATAGGTTTAAACTTCTTCAACGATTATGAGATGTTTTACTTTCGCAACCATTCCCATAATCTGCGGAGTTACTTCATGAACCACAGAGTGGTTAAGCTTTTTGATTCCAAGAGCAATAAGCGTAGCTTTTTGCGTTTTATCCGAACCAATTTTACTTTTTACTTGTGTAATTTTTATCTTAGCCATAACTCCTTATCCATTAAATACTTTATCCAATGTTACCGCACGATGATCGGCAACTGTGTGGGCATCACGCAGTTCGAGTAATGCATTCATAGTTGCTTTAACGAGGTTGTGTGGGTTTGACGAACCTTTTGATTTACAAAGGATATTGTGTACACCAACACTTTCCAATACTGCACGCATTGCACCACCAGCCTTAACACCGGTACCGGTAGTTGCTGGTTTCAGAAATACTCGGGCGCCTCCAAATTTAGCTTCCTGTTCGTGAGGGATGGTGCCTTTGTAAACCGGTACTTTTACCAGGTTCTTTTTAGCAGCATCAACACCTTTCGAAATTGCCGTAGTTACTTCGCTGGCTTTACCGAGGCCCCAGCCTACGATACCATCTTCGTTACCTACTACAACGATAGCCGAAAAACTAAATGTCCGACCCCCTTTGGTTACTTTGGTCACACGGTTAATAGCTACCAACCGGTCTTTCAGTTCCAAATCACTGGTTTTTACTTTTCTGATATCTCCTGCCATAACTATTAAAATTTAAGGCCACCTTCACGGGCAGCTTCAGCTAATGTTTTAACTCTTCCGTGATATAAATAACCGTTACGATCGAATACAACTGTGGTAATACCGGCAGCAAGTGCCTTTTCAGCAACTGCTTTACCTACTTTAGCAGCAATTTCAACTTTGGTACCCTCGGCACCTGTGAAATCTTTACTCAAAGAAGATACTGCCAAAACGGTTGTTCCTGAAAGGTCATCAATCAACTGCGCATAAATTTGCTTGTTGCTTCTGAATACGTTCAAGCGTGGTCTTTCAGCAGTTCCGGAAACAATTTTCCGGATTCTCTTCTTAATTCTATATCTTCTTTCTTGCTTTGTTAAAGCCATGGTATCTAAATTTTACTATTTAGCGCCAGCCGATTTACCAGCTTTACGTCTAATATTTTCACCAACAAATTTAACACCTTTACCTTTATAGGGTTCTGGTTTCCTGAAGGATCTGATTTTAGCTGCGATATGTCCAAGTAATTGTTTGTCGCAACTTGACAGAGTTACAATTGGGTTGCTACGTTTATCACTTTTAGCTTCTACCTTTACTTCTTCAGGAAGCTGAAGGTAAGTGTGGTGTGAATAACCTAAAACCAAATCGAGCACTTGTCCATCATTTTCAGCACGGTAACCAACACCTACAAGCTCAAGCTTGATTTCGTAGCCTTTAGATACACCTACAACCATGTTGTTGAGAAGTGAACGATAAAGACCATGCATGGCACGGTGTTTTTTCTCGTCAGAAGGACGGCTTACTGTTAAAGTATTACCTTCAACACTAAGTTGGATTTCAGGGTCAACCTGTTGTGATAATTCTCCTTTTGGGCCTTTCACAGTTACCAAATTGGTATCGTTTACTGTAAATTTTACGCCTGCGGGTATTTCAATGGGTAGTTTACCTATCCTTGACATTACTTTTTCCTCCTAAGATTAATAAACGTAACATAAAACTTCACCACCAACTCCCAGCTCGCGGGCTTCCTTGTCAGTGATTACGCCTTTTGATGTAGAAATTACTGCAATACCCAATCCGTTAAGTACGCGTGGAATATCGTCGGTATGGCAATACTGACGCAAACCTGGCTTACTTACCCTCTTAATTGCTTTAATAGCAGGAATTCGGGTTTCGGGATGGTATTTCAAAGCAATTTTGATGTTGCCCTGATAGTTCACATCATCTTCAAACTTATAGTTGAGGATGTATCCTTTATCTTTTAAAATTTTGGTAATTTCTTTTTTGATATTGGATGCAGGGATATCAACCACACGATGCTTTGCTTTCTGTGCATTTCTGATTCGTGTCAGATAGTCTGCTATTGGATCTGTAATTTTGCTCATTACTTTATAATTATAAAATTACCAACTTGCTTTTTTAACACCCGGAATTAAACCAGTAGAAGCCATTTCGCGGAAATTGATCCTGCTGATTCCGAATTGACGCATATAACCTTTCGGACGACCGGTTAACTTACACCTGTTGTGCAGGCGAATGCGGGAAGAATTCTTAGGTAACTTTTGAAGTCCGATATAATCGCCTTCAGCTTTAAGCATGGCTCTTTTTTCGGCATATTTTTCAATAAGCGCAGCTCTTTTTACTTCCCGAGCTTTCATTGATTCTTTAGCCATATCTTAATTCTTTTTAGCATTTTTAAATGGTAAACCTAATTCTTTCAGCAATGCATAGCCTTCCTCGTCGGTATTGGCTGTGGTTACGAAAGTTATATTCATCCCGTTGATGCGAGTTACTTTATCCAGTACGATTTCTGGGAAGATAATTTGTTCTGGAATACCTAAAGTATAATTACCACGGCCATCCATTTTACCTTCAATACCTTTGAAATCGCGAATACGGGGAAGAGATACACTGATCAGACGATCAAGGAATTCGTACATACGTTCTTTGCGTAATGTAACGCGAACGCCAATTGGCATTTTCTTCCTTAACTTGAAGTTCGAGATGTCTTTTTTCGATTTGGTAGTAACTGCTTTCTGTCCAGCGATGTTTGTGATTTCTTCGGTGGCAACTTCAATCAATTTCTTGTCTGAAATAGCAGCTCCAACTCCTTGATTGATAACAATCTTCTCCAACTTCGGCGCCTGCATTACATTTTTGTAGGACATTTCCTTCATCAATGCAGGAACAACCTCGTCTAAGTATTTTTTCTTAAGTGTTGGTACGTAAGCCATTACTTAATCTCCTCTCCTGATTTTTTTGAATAACGAACTAATTTACCTTCTGAATTCAGCTTCCTTCCAATACGAGTAGGTTTTCCGGTTTTTGGATCCTTGTTCATAAGGTTGGAAATGTGAATAGGTGCTTCCTTTTCAACAATACCCCCTTGCGGATGTTTTGCATTGGGTTTTGTATGTTTTTTAACCATATTAACACCTTCCACAATAGCCTTTTCGGTTGCTCTTATTACTTCGAGCACTTTTCCCTCACGTCCTTTGTAATTGCCGGCAATTACAATAACTGAGTCGCCTTTTTTTAAGTGAAATTTTCTCTGCATTTCTTTTATTTTATGCATTAAAGTACTTCAGGAGCAAGTGAAATAATCTTCATGTTTTGGTCACGAAGTTCTCTTGCTACGGGTCCGAATATACGAGTTCCGCGCATTTCACCAGCATTATTCAGTAAAACTACAGCGTTGTCATCAAAACGGATGTATGATCCATCTGGACGACGAGCTTCTTTGGTGGTCCGAACAACGATAGCTTTTGACACGGCACCCTTTTTCATGTCACTTCCCGCTATAGCACTTTTTACTGTAACTACAATGGTATCGCCAAGTGTGGCATAGCGCTTGCGGGTTCCGCCTAATACGCGGATAACGAGCACTTCTTTGGCCCCACTATTATCGGCAACGGTACATCTTGATTCCTGTTGTATCATGTTACTTAGCTCTTTCTATGATTTCCACTAATCTCCAACATTTCTGCTTGCTGATCGGACGAGTTTCCATAATCCGAACGGTATCGCCAATGTTGCAGTCGTTCTTTTCATCGTGGGCGTAAAATTTCGAAGTTTTGTTCACAAACTTTCCGTAGATCGGATGTTTTTCTTTGCGGTGTTCGGCAACAACGATTGTATTTTGCATCTTGTTACTAACGACAACTCCAATACGCTCCTTCCTTAGATTTCTTTCCATTACTAACTCTGTTTTGCGTTAATTTCCCTTTGACGTAGAATGGTTTTCAGACGTGCAATATCTTTTCTCAAATTCACGATAACCTGTGGATTTTCGAGTTGAGAAATAGCATGATTCAGTTTCATCCTGGTTAAGGAATCTTTGTTAGCATCAATTCTTTCCAGAATTTCGGCTGTTGATAATTCGATAATTTCAGATGTCTTCATTATTCAGCTGTTTCAGTTTCAACAAAATCACGTCTTACGACGAACTTAGTAGTTACCGGTAGTTTTTGTGCAGCCAAACGGAGTGCTTCTTTTGCAATCTCATAAGAAACTCCTTCGGCTTCAATCAAAATTCTACCTGGTGTAATCGGAGCAACAAATGCTTCCGGAGCACCTTTACCTTTACCCATACGTACCTCAGCAGGTTTTTTAGTAATCGGTTTATCGGGGAATACACGGATCCATATCTGACCCTGACGTTGCATATAACGAGTTACCGCAACCCTGGCAGCTTCGATCTGCCTACCGGTAAGCCACGTTTCTTCCAACGATTTAATACCAAAAGATCCAAATGCCAACTGGTTGCCGCGTTGCGCCAGTCCTTTCATTTTTCCTTTCTGGACTCTTCTGAATTTTGTCTTTTTCGGTTGTAACATCCTTGTCTATTTCTGAAAGGTTTACAAATTATTTTCTTTTTTTCTTAAATCCGCCACCTCTTGGTGCACCTTCGTTCGGACGTCTTCCTTCTGATTTTTGTCCTACGTTTGGCGAAAGGTCGCGTTTCCCATAAATCTCGCCCTTGCAAATCCAAACTTTTACACCGAGTAAGCCGGTTTTAGTTAAGGCTTCGCCTAAAGCATAATCTATATCAGCTCTCAGAGTGTGCAACGGAGTACGACCATCTTTATACATTTCTGAACGTGCCATTTCAGCGCCATTTAAACGGCCTGAAACCTGAATTTTGATACCTTGCGCTCCCATTCTCATGGTTGAAGCAATAGCCATTTTTACTGCACGACGGTAAGCAATTTTACCTTCAATCTGGCGGGCAATGTTTACAGCTACAATTTTAGCATCTAATTCCGGACGTTTGATCTCGAAAATATTGATCTGAACTTCCTTGTTGGTGATCTTCTTTAATTCTTCTTTCAGTTTGTCAACTTCCTGACCACCTTTGCCAATAATAATACCGGGCCTTGAGGTGTGAACAGTGATAGTAATGAGCTTCAGGGTACGTTCAATGATAATCTTAGAAACACTTGCTTTGGCCAAACGGGCGTTCAAATATTCCCTGATTTTAAAATCTTCCACGAGCTTATCACCATAGTTGCTTCCACCGAACCAATTGGAATCCCATCCTTTGATGATTCCTAAACGATTAGCGATTGGATTAACTTTTTGTCCCATGTATTATTATTTATTCTGTTTCTTTTACTAAACTACCAAGACTAACTGTAACGTGATTCGATCTTTTCTTGATCCTGTGAGCACGTCCCTGCGGAGCAGGCTGCAGTCTTTTCAATATTCTTCCTGAATCAACAGAAATAGTTTTCACAACTAAATTGCTTTCTTCTAAACGGCTACCTTCGTTTTTAGCCTGCCAGTTCGCAATCGCTGACATAACCAATTTCTCGAGGCGACGTGAAGCTTCTTTACCTGAAAACTTAAGTACATCAAGAGCTCTGTTCACTTCCATTCCACGAACCATATCGGCAACAAGCCTCATTTTGCGTGGTGAAGTCGGACAATCTTTCAAAACAGCGAAATACTGCTGTTTTTTAGCTTCCTTACGTTCGTTTGCACTATTTCTTTTTCTAGCACCCATCGTGAATTCTTTTAATAGTTAATGAGAAACTCATGCCTTACTTTTTACCTTTGGCATGTCCCCTGAAAGTTCTTGTAGGTGCAAATTCACCAAATTTATGGCCTACCATGTTTTCAGTTACATAAACCGGGATGAATTTGTTCCCGTTGTGAACTGCGATGGTATGTCCTACAAAGTCAGGAGAAATTACTGATGCTCTGGCCCAGGTTTTTACAACCGATTTCTTGTTTGTTTCATTCATTACCAAAACTTTACGTTCCAGTTTGAAATCGATAAACGGCCCTTTCTTTAATGAACGACTCATATTCTTCTCCTTTTAATTATTTCTTGCGTCTTTCTACAATATACTTGTTGGAAGCTTTCTTCAATGCGCGGGTTTTGAAGCCTTTAGCCAATTTACCTTTGCGAGAACGTGGATGTCCTCCTGAAGAACGACCTTCACCACCACCCATTGGGTGATCAACAGGGTTCATAGCAACACCACGAACGCGTGGTCTTCTGCCTAACCACCTGGTGCGACCAGCTTTACCTGATTTTTCCAGGTTGTGTTCGGTATTTCCAACAATACCTACTGTAGCACGACAAGTTACGAGCACCATTCTAGACTCGCCCGAGGGCAATTTCACGATAGCATACTTTCCTTCTCTTGAAGTTAACTGAGCATACGCTCCGGCACTACGAGCCATCACACCGCCTTGACTTGGATGAAGTTCAATGTTATGAATCAATGTTCCAAGAGGTATTTCCGCCAGTGGCAATGTATTACCTATTTCAGGAGCCACACCGCTTCCGCTCTCGATCTTCTGGCCAACTTTTAAACCGTTGGGTGCCAGCATGTATCGTTTTTCGCCATCAGGATAAACCAAAAGGGCGATACGAGCGGTACGATTTGGATCGTACTGAATAGATTCTACAACAGCAACAATACCGTCTTTATCGCGTTTGAAGTCGATAAAACGATATTTGCGTTTGTGGCCACCACCTATATACCTCATTGTCATACGTCCCTGGCTGTTTCTACCGCCAGTAGAGCGTATGGGCTGTAACAATGATTTTTCAGGTGTTGATGCAGTAATGGTATCAAAGCCACCAACAATTTTGTGCCTTTGACCCGGAGTAACTGGATTTAATTTTCTTACTGCCATTTTTTATTAAATATTACTATAAAAATCAATAGACTGTCCTTTGGCTACTGTTACAATAGCTTTTTTGCTTTTTCCGGTTGTTCCGCTAATGATTCCGGCTTTGGTGAAGCGTGTTTTTCTTTTTCCACCGTGAATCAATGTATTTACAGATTCAACAGAAACATTATATAAGCCTTCAATAGCTTTTTTAATTTCTATCTTAGTGGCGTCCTGATTAACAATAAAACCATAACGGTTAAGACCTTCGGCCTGCTTTGTCATCTTTTCGGTAACAATCGGTTTAATTAAAATTTCCATTTTCAAGCCTTTTAAATCTTAAACAATTCTTCAATTTTACTTACTGAGCTCTCCAGAACTACTACTTGTTTCGCATTCAATATCTGATAAGTATTTAATTCTGAAGCAGTTACAACAGAAACGCCCTGTAAATTTCTGGAGGACAAATATATATTTTTATTTTCTTCCGGTAAAACGAAAAGTGACTTTTTATCAGTAATTTTCAGATTATTACTGATTTGCACAAATTCGCGTGTTTTAGGAGTTTCCAATGTGAAATCTTCTACTACCAGAATTGCATCTTCCTTCGCTTTGTAAGATAAAGCTGATTTACGGGCAAGCTCTTTTACTTTTTTGTTCAATTTGAAATCGTAGTTGCGTGGACGTGGACCAAAAACGCGTCCCCCGCCAACAAACACTGGTGATTTCAAACTACCAGCACGAGCACCGCCGGTACCTTTTTGCTTTTTCAGTTTCTTGGTACTACCGGCAACTTCAGCACGCTCTTTCGAAGCGTGGGTTCCTTGTCTTTTATTGGCCATGATTTGTTTCACATCCAGGTAAATGGCGTGATCATTTGGCTCAATACCGAAAATCTGTTCGTCCAACGTAACAGTACGTCCGGTTTCCTGTCCTGCTTTATTTAAAACTTTTATTTCCATTACTGATAAATAATTACGTATGAACCTTTAGCACCAGGAATTGATCCTTTAACTACCAATAAATTTGACTCCGGAATTACTTTCAAAACTTTCAGGTTCTGAACAGTAACATTGTCATTACCATCGCGACCAGCCATGCGAATACCTTTAAATACGCGTGACGGATAAGAAGATGCACCTAACGAACCGGGAGCTCTCAAGCGATTGTGCTGACCGTGTGTCTGGCCGCCAACACCCTGAAATCCGTGACGTTTAACAACGCCCTGGAATCCTTTACCTTTGGTTACACCCTGAATGTCAACCCAACCTTCTTCATCGATTGTTTCAACAGTAAGTTTATCACCAAGTTTGTACTCGCCGGTAAGTTCTTTGAACTCTACCACTTTTCTTTTTGCTTCTGTTGCGGCTTTTTTGAAATGACCCAATTCTGCTTTGTTGGCATGTTTTTCTTTTTTGTCGTCATACCCCAGCTGAATTGCATCATAACCGTCAGTAGCTACCGATTTCACCTGTGTTACCACACAAGGACCGGCTTCAATCACAGTGCATGGGATGTTTTTCCCCTCAACACTGAACACGGAAGTCATTCCGATTTTTTTTCCGATTAATCCTGCCATTTTTAAAATTTTTACAGGTTATCAAACTTTAATTTCTACTTCAACGCCGCTTGGCAATTCAAGCTTCATTAAGGCGTCGATTGTTTTAGCCGTTGAGCTGTAAATGTCGATCAAACGTTTGTAGGACGAAAGTTCGAACTGTTCCCTTGATTTTTTATTCACAAAGGTAGAGCGTAATACAGTAAAAATACGTTTGTGAGTAGGAAGTGGAATGGGTCCACTTACTACTGCACCTGTTGTTTTAACTGTTTTAACGATCTTTTCAGCCGACTTGTCCACTAAGTTGTGGTCGTACGATTTCAGCTTAATTCTGATCTTTTGACTCATGATGAGAAAAATTAATACAGTTTATAATTACAATAATTCTGTTTTTCCTTTAAGCTCTTCCAATACTTTGAGGGCAAGCTGTTTTGGCAACTCAACATACTTGGCGAATTCCATCGATGAAGTTGCACGACCTGACGACAAAGTACGAAGCACTGTCACGTATCCGAATAATTCAGAAAGTGGAACCAATGCTTTGATTACACGGGCACCCGATTTTTCTTCCATACCTTCAACCTGACCACGACGACGGTTCAAGTCACCGATAATGTCACCCATATATTCTTCAGGAGTAACGATTTCGCACTTCATGATTGGTTCCAGTAACTTTGGACCGGCTTTACCTGCAGCACTCTTGAATGCCTGACGGGCACAAATCTCGAACGAAAGCGAGTCAGAGTCAACGGCGTGGTAGCTACCATCCAAAAGGGTAACTTTCAGGCTATCCATGTTGAACCCGGCTAATGGACCGTTTGACATGGCTGATTCGAAACCTTTCTGTACCGATGGGATGTATTCGCGTGGAACGTTACCGCCTTTTACAGCGTCAACGAATGTAAGACCAAGTTTCCCTTCTTCGGCAGGTTCAACGCGAACAATGATGTCGGCAAATTTACCGCGACCACCAGACTGTTTCTTGAATACTTCGCGAAGTTCAACCGATTTGCTGATTGCTTCTTTGTAAGCAACCTGAGGAGCGCCTTGGTTACATTCAACCTTGAACTCGCGACGCAAACGGTCAACGATAATTTCGAGGTGAAGCTCACCCATCCCGCGAATTACGGTTTGTCCTGAATCAGGATCGGTATTTACCTTGAAAGTTGGGTCTTCTTCAGCAAGCTTTGATAAACCAACGCTCAATTTATCGAGGTCTTTTTGGGTTTTAGGCTCAATAGCGATACCAATAACTGGTTCGGGGAAGTCCATACTTTCCAAAACAACAGGATTATCAATATCAGACAACGTGTCGCCGGTGCGAATATCTTTAAAACCTACAGCAGCACAAATGTCACCAGCCTCGATGTATTCGATCGGATTCTGTTTATTTGAGTGCATCTGGTACAAACGAGAAATACGTTCTTTTTTACCAGTACGTGAATTGAATACGGTATCACCAGCATTGATCCGGCCTGAATAAACGCGGATGAAACAAAGACGGCCTACATATGGGTCGGTAGCAATTTTAAATGCCAAAGCGGTTACAGGTTCAGTAACATCGGCATGACGAACAATCTGATCATCGCCGTTGTATTCGGTACCAATAATTTCGCCTTTATCAAGCGGGCTTGGCAAGAAAGCACAAATTGCATCCAACAAACGTTGAACACCTTTATTTTTGAATGCTGAACCACACATCATTGGAACGATTGAACCAGCAATAGTAGCTTTACGAATTACATTCAACATCTGATCAACAGTGATTGAATCCGGGTCTTCGAAGAATTTTTCGAGTAACTCGTCATCGTGCTCTGCAACTGCTTCAACCAGTTTTGCGCGGTATTCATCAGCCTGATCTACATAATCTGCAGGAATTTCTTCCATATAGAAAGTTGTTCCCAACGTTGCATCGTCTTTCCAGCGAATCGCTTTCATTTCGATCAAATCAACCACGCCTTCAAAAGTTTCTTCCGAACCAATTGGAATAGTGATTGGAACCGGATTTGCACCCAGTTTTTCTTTTACTTCTGATACAACATTGTAGAAATCGGCTCCCTGACGATCCATTTTGTTAACGAAACCGATACGTGGAACGCCGTATTTTTCAGCCTGGCGCCATACTGTTTCCGACTGAGCTTCGACACCACCTACAGCGCAAAACAAAGCAACAGCGCCATCCAATACGCGAAGTGAACGTTCAACTTCAACGGTGAAGTCAACGTGTCCGGGAGTATCGATGATGTTGATTTTGTGTTCTTCGCCCAGGTATTTCCAGAAGGTTGTAGTAGCAGCCGAGGTAATGGTGATACCACGTTCCTGCTCCTGCTCCATCCAGTCCATGGTAGCGGCTCCGTCGTGCACTTCGCCAATTCGGTGAGTTACCCCTGTATAAAACAGGATTCGCTCCGAAGTGGTCGTCTTGCCGGCATCAATGTGAGCCATGATGCCGATATTTCTAGTGTATTTTAAATCTTTTGCCATTTTATAACCAATAACTATCTAAAACTATCTATCTACTAAAAACGGAAATGTGCGAACGCACGGTTAGCTTCAGCCATACGGTGTGTGTCTTCTTTTTTCTTGTATGCACCACCTTCTTCGTTGTATGCAGCTACTACCTCGGCAGCAAGTTTTTCAGCCATCGAACGGCCAGAACGCTTGCGCGAGAATAAGATCAAATTTTTAACTGAGATTGCTGTTTTTCTTTCCGGGCGGATTTCCATAGGAACCTGGAAAGTAGCACCACCTACGCGGCGGCTTTTTACTTCTACGTGAGGAGTGATTTTCTCAAGAGCTTTTTTGAAAACATCCAATGGACTAAGTTCTGAATCTTTCATTTTGTTGCCAACGATGTCCATGGCGTCGTAGAAGATCTGGTATGCGATTGATTTTTTACCGTCGTACATTAAGTCGTTAACGAAACGGGTAACCAATACGTCGTTGAATTTTGGATCGGGCAGAAGAATCCTCTTCTTTGGTTTCGATTTTCTCATTATGTAATGCTTTTGTGTTAATTTAAATTAGCTGTCGTTTAAATTCTGGCTTCAATCGGCCTCCTGGGCCTCTTTACTCAACTCAAACCACAAAGCTAGAACGTCAATTAATTAATAAAGTGCGAATCTTATTTTTTCGCTTTAGGTCTTTTAGCACCGTATTTCGAACGTCTTTGTGTACGTCCTTCAACACCTGCTGTATCGAGAGCACCACGGATTAAATGGTAACGAACACCTGGAAGGTCTTTAACCCTGCCACCACGTACCAATACAATAGAGTGTTCCTGAAGGTTGTGCCCTTCTCCCGGAATGTAAGCGTTCACTTCCTTGCCGTTTGTCAAGCGTACACGAGCTACTTTACGCATAGCCGAGTTTGGTTTTTTTGGAGTTGTAGTGTAAACGCGAACACATACACCCCTGCGCTGTGGGCAAGAATCTAATGCAGGAGACTTGCTTTTGTCTGCAATGCTCTGTCTCCCTTTTCTAACTAACTGTTGAATCGTTGGCATATTAAATTCAAATTATTAAAAAATTATCCCAAATTTTTGACCTGCGAAGTCATTGTAAATTCACAGAATCACAACGTCTTACGCATCGTTTCAATGGATTTACCCACTAAAACGGCTCGCAAAAGTACGAATTACCAATTTAAAACCCAATAAAAACATTCAAAAAGTTGTTGTTTTTTGAATTATTCTTAACACACTTAAAAAATTGAATCTCTGATTGTTTTATTCTGCCACCGAAACACGGTGTTTCAGCAGTGATTTTACCGGATTGAATATCCGTTGGATTAACCGGCGGTCGGAAGTTATTATTTCAGCCGAGCCTTTCATTTCCTGGCTAAATTTGAGTTGTATGCCATAGTTTGTTTTCAAATCCTGCGGCATGTCCACTTCAACCACATAAGTTTCGTTATTGGGCATTAACGAAATACTGCGTACAGACCCTCTCACATACCCGTATTCCATGTAAGGAAAGTTCTCGAACCGGATATTCACCTTTTGTCCGGCAACAACTTTACCAGCACCTTTTACAGGTAAATTGATTCTACCAATGATTTGTGCCTGTTTTTCAGGAATTACCGAAAATACAATTTCATCTTTCTTTACCTGCTGGTTTTTAGTCCAAAACGCCGCAAAACTAACTTTCCCCGAAGTCGGGCTCTTTATAACAAAAGTCTGTTCCCAATAGACCCACCGGCTTTTGAGCACATTCAATACCTCAATCAATGTATTCTGCGCCTTCTTCTTCTGGTCGGCAAATTCCATTTCGGCATCAACCACTTCCTGTTCCAGCTTAATAATGCCACTTTGTGTTTCGGCCAACTTGGTACGCGAGCCATTTAAATTGTATTTCTTCTGAATTAAAACACTTCTTGTTTTCTCCATATCAAGATCGGACAACACTCCTTTAGTTTGAAGCACCGAATCGCGCCTCAACTGGCTACTTGCAATCTTATAATCGGCATCCATGTCTCTGTTTTTGCGACCAATAGCCGATCGTAATATATTTTGCTCATGAGATATTTGTTGGCGGAGAGCTTTTATCTTCTTGGGATGCAACTTCAGTCGAAGCAGAGTGAAATAGTCGTTGTAGAGCCGCACGAAGCTGGAGTAGTCTGATTGAATGTCGCCCAGTTGCAAGTCGATTTCGGGATGCACGGCTTGCAAGGTATCAAACGACTGTATGAACGGATCAATTTGCTCCAGCATATTCTTTAGCTTGAGCGCATCGGCAAATCGTGCCGGATTTTCTAAGGTTGCAATAATCTGACCTTCGGAAACCATCTGCTGATCGGCTACCAAAATGGAATCAATTCTGCCTGTCGTGCGCGCAGCCAGATACGCTGGCGGGTTTTCAGAAAGAACAATAACATTGGCATTAATTACATCGGGATATTTGAAGAAATAGCTTCCGGCAAGCAGCAAAAGAATGAATCCGAGAACCAATGTGATTCCGGAGCGAATGAGCCAACGTGGCGATTGCTGCACAATCTCCTGAAACTCGTCGCTTCTTAGTTCAATTTCAATCGGTTTCTTTTCCATGCTATTAAGTCATTGATCATTAGTCATTAGAAAAATGCTATTTCTATTGACGAATGACTTTTTTCAATTTCCTAACTCCAACTGGTTCTTTACCAAGTTATAGTAAGCTCCTTTTAACGCTGTCAGTTCTTCGTGGTTTCCCAATTCAACCAATTGCCCTTTTTCCAGCACTGCAATCTGGTGTGCATTCTTAACTGTACTTAAGCGGTGAGCTACCACAACAACTGTTTTTCCGGCGAAGAACTCATTCAAATTTTCGAGTATTACTTTTTCGTTGTTAGCATCCAACGCGTTGGTTGCCTCGTCAAAGAAAATAAATTCCGGATTTTTATAAATGGCGCGTGCTATTAAAATACGCTGCTTTTGTCCCTGGCTCAAGCCTACTCCTTCCGTCCCAATTTTCGTGTTATAATTTAAAGGCAGCGATTCTATAAATTCCTGAATGTTGGCCAAACGAACCGCGTATGCCAGGCATTCCTTGTCAACTTCATCTTCGGGAAGTGCAATATTGTTGGCAATAGTATCGGAGAATATGAACCCATCCTGCATAACTGCGCCACACTTATCGCGCCACCATTGCTGCTTAAATTGAGCAAGATCGGCGCTGCCCACTTTTATCGATCCTGATGCCGGAGGATAAAACCCGAGCAGCAATTTGACCAGGGTTGTTTTTCCGCTTCCGCTGGTGCCAACAATAGCTGTAACTTTTCCTTTGGGTATTTGCAGGTTAATGTTGTTTAAAACCTTTGGAGAACTGGAGCCTTCGTACTGAAATACGAGATCGGAAATAATAAGGTCGGAATTTGACGTAAGCGAAGTTAATTTACCCGATTGATCCTGCTCTTCGTCTTTCATTGTATGAATTTCGCTCAATCGTTCCAGGCTTATTTTGGCGTCCTGCGACACTTGCATAAATTCAACCATTTGGTCGAGCGGACTATTCATTTGTCCTATTATATATTGAACGGCCAACATCATACCCAAAGTCATGCTGCCATTCACAACCGCCGTTGCCGCCAATATTGTAATTACAATGTTTTTGGTTTCGTTAATGAAAACCGAACCCGCTTGCTGATACTGCTGCAACGAAAGGCTCTTAATATTTACCTTGAACAACTTTGCCTGAATACGCTCCCACTCCCACCGTTTCTGGCGTTCGTAGTTGTTCAGTTTTATTTCCTGCATTCCGTTAATCAGTTGAATCAACTTGCTTTGGTTGTCGGCCAACTGCACAAACTGTTTAAAATCGAGTTCACGGCGTTTTTTCAGGAACATGAAAACCCACAAAATATACAAGCCGGATCCAAATAGGAAAACCAGAAAAATGCTCCACTTATACATAATGAGTACAATACTGAAAATAGCTATGTTGAAAACCGAGAATACCACGTTAAGCGACTGCGAAGTCAGGAAGCGTTCGATGCGACGGTGGTCGCCAATGCGCTGCAACAAGTCGCCGATCATTTTGGTATCGAAAAAGCCAATGGGCAGCTTCATTAGCTTGATCAAAAAATCGGAAATAATACTGATGTTGATACGCGTACTGATGTGTAATAAAATCCACGAGCGGATGAAATCGACCGTCATGCGGCTAAAGAACAGCATCATTTGCGCTGCCAGCACCAGGTATATAAAATTAAGGTCTTGCGTATTGATGCCGACATCGACAATACTCTGCGTCAGAAACGGGAATATTAACTGAATTAAACTTCCGGCGATAAAGCCCAGAATGAGCTGAGTTACGAGCTTGCGATGCGGTTTCAGGTATTTCAGCAAAAAGCGAAATTGCCCCCGGTTGGATTCTTCGCCGTCGAGCTCGAAAAATTTCGGCGTGGGATCGAACAACAAACAAATGCCTTTTTCTTCGCCGTGCCTCACCGTGGCCAGCCAATGCTTTTTAAATTCCGCTTCGGAATACTCAACCAGTCCGAAAGCGGGATCGGCCACATACACTTTGCCTTTACGCAGTTTGTAAACCACCACAAAATGCTCCTGATCCCAATGAACCACACAAGGCTTTGGAGCCTGTAAAAGCTGCTCGAATGTTATTCGTGCCCCGATTGTCCGAAATCCGATGGCTTCGGCTGCCTCGCTAAGCCCAAGCAACGACACGCCTTCGCGGGTGATGTGTGCAAGCTGTCGAAGCCGTTGGAGTGAATAGTTTTTCCCATAAAATGCGGCAATCATGCGAATACAGGTTGGTCCGCAATCCATCGCATCGTACTGTTTAAAATAAGGGAACTTGGGCATATTGGTTCAATGATGCTCAAAAATAGAAGAATTATATGAAACTATAATGCAAACCTCAAACACTTAAGGAGAATTTTATAGCGAACATCCGCTTATTTTTATCAGCTCCATCATTTCTACAAAGTGACCTACAAAATTTAACCATTTTTTATTCATTTTAGAAATCATAAAAATATAAAATTTTAAATATTCTGTATTCATCTGGTAACAAGCGATGTTACTATCACAAAATCCAGGAAAGAGCAAGTATCCACAATTTATAAACCTTTCTTTCGCTCAAAAAAATATTAAAAAACATAAAAACTACTCAGAATATTCGATATCTGACAGTTACACCAATGGTTAATAATCCTTAAAAAATCCAATCAACTGATTATCTTACATTTCAAAAACACCCCAAAATAAGACCTTTATTAGCAAAATTAAGTAATCAGAAAGCATCTTGGTTGTTAAGTAATTATTACTATTTTTGATCCTCTCTGTTAATTACAGCGCCAGAAAGCTGATAATGAACGATAATTAAACCAATACTATCTAAATATGAAAGTCTATAAAACGGATGAGATTCGCAACATTACTTTAATGGGTAATGCTGGCAGTGGGAAAACCACCCTTGCAGAAGCTATGCTTTTCGAGGGTGGAGTAATAAACCGCAGAGGTGAGGTTGGTGCAAAAAACACAGTATCCGACTACCATTTGATTGAGCAGGAATACGGCAACTCCGTCATGTCTTCGCTCTTATATACCGAAGTAAACGGCAAAAAAATCAACATTCTGGATACTCCCGGGATGGATGATTTTTGCGGCGGATTGGTATCGTCGCTTCAGGTCGCCGGGCTTGGATTGATGGTTATAGATGCCTCGGCAGGATTGGGTGCCGGAACTGAATCGGCCAACCGTCACGCAGAAGCAGCTAATGCTAAAATGGTTTTTGTTTTGAACCACCTGGATAACGAGAACGCCAATTTCGATCAAGCCATCGAAAACCTGAAAGGCAAATTCGGGAACAAAGTAACCATTGTTCAGTACCCTGTTGAAACAGGACTTGGCTTCAATACCATTATCGACGTATTGAAGATGAAAATGTATAAATACAAACCTGAAGGCGGAAAACCTGAAGTATCTGACATTCCTGCTTCGGAAAAAGAACGTGCCGACGAACTGCACAACGAACTGATTGAAATGGCTGCCGAAAACGAAGAATCGTTGATGGAGCTTTATTTCGAGCAAGGTTCGTTATCAGAAGACGATATGCGTAAAGGAATGCGCATCGGGATGGTAAAACGCGATTTATTCCCTGTTTTCTGTGTTTCGGCCAAAAAGAATATGGGCGTTGGCCGTTTGCTCGAATTTGTTTGCAACATTGCCCCCGCACCAAGCGACGTGCCTATGCGCGCCATTGTACAAGGGAAACCTGTTGTAATGAGCGAAACAAACCCAACATCGCTGTTTGTATTTAAAACAGCCCTTGAACCACACGTTGGAGAAGTTACCTACTTCAAAGTAATGTCGGGTAAAGTAACCGAAGGGAAAGACCTTTACAACACCGCCAACAATGGCAAAGAAAGAATTTCGCAGCTGTTTGTTTCTGCCGGAAAAACCAGGGTTGCTGTTCCTGAACTGGTTGCCGGAGATATTGGCTGCACCGTAAAACTGAAAGATACCAAATTCAACCATACGCTTTGTGATAAAGAACTCGATCTGAAGTTTGCCCCTATCACCTTTCCTGATCCTAAATTCAGGATTGCTGTTAAGGCCGTTGCCGAAAGCGACGACGAAAAAGTGGGCGAAATCCTTCACAAAGTAAAAGATGAAGACCCAACCTATATTGTAAATTACTCGAAAGAGTTGAAACAGTTGATTGTTGAAGGCCAGGGTGAATACCACCTCAATACGCTGAAATGGTATTTCGACCATGTACATAAAATCGACATCGAATACAAATCACCCAAAATTCCGTACCGCGAAACCATTACCAAATTTGCCCAGGCCGACTATCGCCACAAAAAACAATCGGGCGGCGCCGGCCAATTTGGTGAAGTTCATATGATTATTGAACCTTACGAAGAAGGAACTGCTCCTAAAAATATGTTTGTATATGGCGGAAAAGAAATGAAAATTTCGGTTCGCGACACGCAGGAAATGCCATTGCCCTGGGGCGGAAAACTTGTTTATCACAACTGTGTCGTTGGCGGATCGATTGATGCCCGTTTCATGCCTGCTATCCTGAAAGGTATTATGGAAAAAATGGAAGAAGGCCCACTTACCGGTTCGTATGCCCGCGACATCCGCGTTTACATTTACGACGGTAAAATGCACCCGGTTGACTCCAACGAAATTTCGTTCCGTTTGGCTGGCCGTAATGCTTTCAGCGCTGCTTTCCGCAATGCCGGGCCAAAAATTTTGGAACCTATTTACGACCTGGATGTTTGGGTACAAAGCGAGCGCATGGGCGATGTGATGAGCGACCTGCAAGGACGCCGCGCCCTGATTATGGGCATGGGAAGCGAAAAAGGCTACGAGAAAATTACAGCCCGCGTACCATTGAAAGAAATGAACAAATACTCTACTTCATTAAGCTCGTTAACCGGAGGCCGTGGCGTTTTCAACATGAAATTTGCCGCTTACGAAAAAGTGCCTCAGGAAGTACAAGACGAACTGCTGGCAGCTTATGCAGCTGAGGAAAAAGAAGAATAGCGACCAATTCTATCTTAAATATCTACTAAAACTATCAAAAACGAAAAACCCGGGAATGCCACCCGGGTTTTTTCATGTTTTATTGGATTGAATCACTATTGTCCGGCAAAATCTTCTCAAGGCTCGCAAAGCTGAGATTTCTCACTTCGTTCGAAATGACAATCAACGAATTGTGTGAGGAAGATAGGGTAGGTTTGGGCTTCGCCGCAAACCTACCCTATCTTCCTCTATACACTTATAAATAGCTGTCATTCTGAGCGAAGCGAAGAATCTCGGATTTTTAACCGGACACCATTGGTATTGAATCTAAATTACCGCAATGGCACAGTAATTGACATGAATTTGAATTCAAATTCACTATCCAAATGAAGCGATTAGTTTTCAGCTTAGCTTGTCTTTTGTTGGTCTTCTCAGTAACCGCACAACCTTTGCCCGACGAAAACGGAGAACCTATTCCTTTTGCCCTGTCAAAAAAATACAATAAGCTTATTGACTTATCAAAAGTCAAAACATGCGTATTGAAAAGCTACAACAATGATTCGCTGTATATTGAGTATAATAAAGACAAGACTGATATAGAAAATGTTGACATAGGAATGCCCGCTATTGACACTTTGATAAATCTTAAAGCAAAAGCAACGAGATATAGATTAAAAGAAGGTACGATATGGCTGTACAAAATAGAGAGTAAAACGGCAGAAATGCTTTATGCTGAAATAGAAAAATTCGTAATGCCAGAAGGTGCATACATCTGCCTGTTTCCCAAACGGTCAAAACTGGATATGAAATGGCCCAGATTTTTTTATAAAAAAGATGCAGCAAGCCTCCCAAACATTCACGGATATCAATATGGAAACCAGTTATATATTGAATATTTCGAATCCAACGGTTCTGCAACTTCAAAAAATATTATTATCAGTAAAGTTGGTTATATGTTTGCTATTGGAAGCAAAAATATTCTTAAACCAAAAAAAACTCCTCCATCAAAGACAGAAAAAATTATGCTGTAAAGATTAGTAGAAAAGTCGGAAGACCCCGGAAATGATCCCGCTTTTTCTATTGTATTCTATTTTTTTCGTATTTCCAATTCTTTAATTTCCTGAAATTTTTCAACTCCTTAGGCGACAGAAGGATGCTGCAATACTGATTCAACAGAAACTTCAGGAATTAAATCTTCAGCAAGGCCATTCCTCATAAAAATAAAGTTAAAGCCCAATTCGTTAGCCCCAACTAACCGATAACCTTTTTGTTTGGCCATTTTGGTCATGGCAACCGGAGAAGCGCCATGATAAACCGGGTGCTTTCCCGGATAAAAATAGTTTGGATCGTATGGTACAACAATGTCTTCAAACCCAAATTCGTTGTGTGTTTCGATGATTACGACCTGAGGTTGAACAATCTCCAATGCCTCCCAAACCCAATAGTCATTTCCATCAATATCAATAGACAGCAGTCCTATCTCTCCCTTAAACCCTGCATCTTCAATTAATTGATTGATATTCTCACGTTTTACCATTCCACAAACAAATTTGGGCGAATAGTGCCACGGGTGAGGATATTTGGCAAAAAAACGCTTTCCTCGTTTTATACTTGTTTTATTACCGTCGATAAACAATCCATTCCAGCCAAAATTAAAACAGAGGTTTGCACTGTTACTGTTTATTCCGTCATCTGAACCAATTTCAATAAAAGTCTTATTCTCCATCCCTAGAACAGCAAAGACAAAAAGCAGTTTTCCATCTTCTTCAAATTGAGAAAAAACCCGAAATCCAGTATCTTTTAACTTCGGAAGATTACCATTCAATTTACAATCATGATAATAATGAAAAAGCTGTCGCTGAGTGATTTGAGTTGAAGGGGAAAAACGGTTGCGAATTTTAAATATTTGGAAGTAATTCTTTAAAAAAGTTCTAATCCATGTTCTCATTTTCCAGTCATTTTATACTCCGAATTTAGTTTATATCTTAATGAAAGTTATACAGATATTCAACCTACTAAGTACATGACAAAAATTTAAAAATATTGATATCATCTTGAAAGAAAGCATTTAATAGAACAGTTGCAATATAAGTTAGCCCATATTTGAATAGACTTTTAGCTTTATTTCCGTGCTTTTTGATTGAGATCGGTTTAATGTATTTGTGTAAATAATCCCCGACCAGATATGACCAGGTAAAAGCTACGATCACCAATGCAAACAGTTTTTCAATTCTTTCAATTTCAGTCAAGTGTGTATCTTCAATATTAAAACCACTTGTTTTTAATGCTCTAAAAGCAGTTTCAATCTGCCATCGTTCTTTATAAATTTCGAGTGCATCTTCCGGTTTGTTGAACGAGATAACAATCTGCAATTCAGGCTTTCCATCTTTGTCTTTTCCTTTCGAGGCTGAAAGATAACAGAGTTGCCCGTTCAGGGACACAATTCGTTGATTCACACGACAGCCATTTAAGGGTAAATTGGCAAATAACCAACTGGCTTTAACCCGTTTACCATTGTGAGGTTGCAAAACCCAAAAGTTTTCGCGGATGCGGATATAATACCGAATCCGGTTCTCATTCAGGTATTTGATCCATCGTTCTCCAACAAACTCACGATCTGCAGTCAAACAATCCAATGCTTCCAAACCAAAAAGACGGATAAACCGTTCAATCAATTCAATGCGTTCATTGGTGTTTGAATTGCCAAATTTGGGCAACATCTTAAACAGCAACGGGAAAGCGACTCCATGATAAACAACAGCAAGCACCAAAACATTGATATTCTGCTGTCCAAACTTCCAGTTCGTTCTGTCCATTGCCAAGCGAAAAGGCGGTTTATGTGGTAACAGTCTAAATATCATTATGGAAATCACATCAGTGTCCAAAAGATAAATCGCCATAAACCGTTGTATTCTCCGCAGTGAGGAATTAGTACTGGCATGGCTGTCAAAGGCCGTAGCTAACTTCTCAAAACCAACAGTTTGCACTTTACAAAGCGCACTAATAATTAAAACAAAGAACTTCACTCGTGCCAGATTCCAACCTGATTGCTCATGGAAAATGGAAACTAATTCACTACTTTTAGACTCTACTCTGGGTGTCATATTGCTCACAAAGTGACTTGGTAGTCCTTTGTAAGATACTGATATTCAGAGTTCTATGCAAATATTTCAACACTTATTTTGCTGATAATCAGCTATTTATTTTTTTTGTCATGTACTAAGTTCAACCTATTATAAATCTTTGAACTATTTTGGAAAAAGATCTCGATTCGTTATCATTCTCATTCAGGTGCGAACAACAAGCCTACATATCGATAAACATTATTCAACAGAATATATCCCTATTTTCCAATCATCGATATAAATCTCGTTCTTTTTGTTGTTCCAAACGTAGATTTTCATCACCGAATTCGCATGAATGTCTGCTCGTTTAATCATTTCGTTCACCGAGGCCAGCCACCAGCCTCCTTTCGATTTGATGTACTTACCTAGCTCAAATCCCTTCCAAAAATATTGTTTTCCATTGTTCTCTATGGTGATCACTAAATTGCAATCGGCACTGTTAACGGCCAAAATCCTGAGTTTGGGAGAAACGACAATCTGTTTTACAGAATCAGTTAGTAATGAATCGACAGGAATAGTGCAACAAACGGAGAACTCTCCCAATTTTTCAGAATATTTTCCTGAAAATACCCGATCTCCAATTAAATCAGTTGCATCATTCCAATGTTTTGCGGGTGTTTCAAAATCGTTCTCCGCTTTAAACAAAAGTTGCCGGCTATGCTTGTTACTTCCCAAATCGTATAAATAAAAATTTAACTTTTTATCACTGAAAACCGGATTTGACGCCGAAACAGCATAATCTGGTAAATCCTGATCATCCATTCCGCTCAGATAACGGGTGTACCAATTGTTTAGCAAATATTTTCGCTCATTATTCCTGAAATGAAAAGTATCGGCTTCGGCATAACTAATAAACTGGCAGGGAGCGCTTGGCGAGAATCCCGAATAATATTGGCCCAGCCGTTTCTGAACAACATCGGTAACCACAACGCACGATTCGTTTTTGCCGATCAACTCGGTCATAACGTTTGATTTCTGGCGTTGGTAATCAACTTTCCGGGCATAAAGCATCATATCGACCGGTTGTATAAGCAATACCAGCAGCATTACTGACACGAATAATCCTTTTCGGGTTTCATTTATTTCGAAAAACAAAGTGACTCCGGTTACAATCACTAAGGGCAGATATAACAAGTATGCGATGTTGCTGTGTTGACAAAATGCTACGGCAAATGCGATGCACAAAAGAAAAAACAGGGTCAGCCGAAACTTTAGCTGTACAAAATAATCTTTTAGTACAAACGTTGTTCCCAGCGTTACTATAGGAACAATAAACAGGTAATGCCTCGGATCAAGACACATCGGCACATAAGATTTTGCCGAAATACTCGTAAAATTGGAAGAAACCAACAAAATAACCGATGCTACACAGAAAAACGATTGGGGACTATCCGCTCTCAGGAGTGATCGAACCGGAATAAAAAGTAATCCGGGTATGACAAATAGAAATCCTAGCAGCAAATCATTGGTCAAAAAAAGCTGAAATAAACCATAGGTAATTCGTTTCAATGTTTCGGCAAACGGTTGCTGATCGTAGCTGCACGCATTTAAATAGCTGTTGGAAACAATGGCATGGAAACGCTCAAATGCATTACCAAAAGCAAGCTGGCAAACGATTAAATACCCCAGTAAAAACACTACACCGAAGGCTACAAACTGGAACCAAAATTTCAGCGAACGCTTTAGAAATACATCAGTACCTATTAACCAAATAACCCACGGAACAATCAAAACGACTGTTTCTTTGGAATTAAGGCCCAGGAACAAAGCCATTGCAGCCAAAAACGAATAAACAAACACAGGTCTTTCCTGAGGTAAATACTTGAATAAATAAACAACGAATCCAAATAAAAAAACGAAAAAAGTTACGGCCACATCGGGCATCAGCTTATCCGAATAAAAAAAATTCCAGTTGTTGAATGCAAACAGCGCCAGCCCAATTGTAAGTACTTGCCAGCTTTCATGTTTTAATAAGTGGTAGATCAACAGCAAGGTCCCGATGGAAAATAATAACGCCGGAAGAGCTGAGGTCCAGTCGTTAATGCCTAATATTTTATAGCACAATGCGGTTGTGCAAATAAGAGTCAGGCGAAACGAATAGTGATTTAACGCATCAAAACCTCCATGAGCCAGGTTAGTTGCCAGCCTGGCATATTCCATATCATCGTACCCATAGTGACCCAGGTAGCCAACAATATGGTGTACGAAAAAAGCAACGATGAAAAATAATAAAACCGACCGATTTAAACCTCTTTCTTTCAAAATGGATGTATCAGCACATGGAAAAAATTACTTATCCCTGAACAAATGGAAGAACCCATTCTCCTTTCGTCGCACACCATCGCGGCCAACTCCTTCGGCTACCCAAAAATAAACGCCTGGAGTAGCCATACGGCCACCAACTTTACCATCCCAGACAGCTCGCGAAATACCCGTTGCCGAATTATAGAAGCCCTGAACATCACCACTCTCCCAGGTATGTAAAACCTTTCCCCAACGATTCAGAATTGTGAATTTCACCGATTTCATCGAGAAAAATTTAATGGCAAATTTGTCGTTTTTACCATCGCCATTGGGCGTAAAAACATTGGGCGCGTCAATAAACGACGTGTCAACTTTGATATAATCATCGATATAACGGTAGTCAGAACATGTCGTTGTTCCGGTGGTCTTTTTCGAAATTAATTTCACAAGATATTCACCGCTAGCCTCATAGGTATATACCGGGTCTCGATTATAAAGAACCTCCTGAATACTATCTTTAAATGTTCCGGCTTCCTTTTCTCTCTTTATTACATCAAGCGACTTATAAAAATACCATTCAAACGAGCCTCCATTTTCCGAAGTATTGGTGAATTCAACAGTTAACGGAGCTTCGTTTCGCGAAGGATCGCTTCTTTTGTCCTTATTAGGCCCCTGCTGAAGAATCTTATAAGTGAACGCTGCCTTTGTTACCAGCGAAATGTATTCGACAGTTGCCTGGGTCGTACATCCCAACTTGTCGGTTACGAGAAAAGTATAGGTTGTGTTTTTGGTTGGCGGGTCGCTTTTAATCTGAGTGGCGTAATTACTCAAAAGCATCTGCCCTTCTTTCCAGCTAACCTTCACGTCCTTTTTCAGCGAAATGGCTTGCTTCGTATTCAAATCGACATACGAGAATTCAGGCGAGTCGAAAGTTCCTTTCAACGTAAAAGAACTGCAATTCGAATCGGTTATTTCAGCTTTTGCCTCTATGTAGTTATTGAAAACCCAGGCGGTGTATATCTTTGCTCCTGAAGCAGGATTGATCTTTACCCGGTAGCAACCATCGGCCAGACCCGAAATTGAAGAGGTTTGATTTCCCGACTGATCGGACGAAAAAGAATCAAAGTTACCGGTTGAAGTATTGTATTTCAGCCATTCGAAATTACCAGATTCGCCTTGCGGATAGCTGGCAACAAGCGAAGCATTATTAAAACCTTTTTCTCCGCAAAAAACGTGTATATTATCCTGCGATCCGGATGAATATTCGGTGGGCACAACAGCATCAGCCTGAGACGAAATTTGCGCCAGTGATTTATTGTGAAAAACGACCAAGCAGCTAAAAAACAACAAAATAAAAACAAATCGATAGGTATTCATTATCAGGATTTATTAACAGTGCACAATATTAACGCTAAAAATTGTATAATCTTTTGTAACTCTTGAAATTTTCCTGATGTTTGACTAGCCATTATGGCCATATTACAACATTGTTGAAAACTCATACAACAACCTGCCTGATAACAGAAAAAACAGTCTTACTTTTGGAGCCAAATCAGAAGGAAAAAGTCGTGCACAATTATTTAGATGAATTAAACGAAAATCAGAGGCAAGCCGTTGAAAATATTCAAGGTGCATCGCTCATTATCGCCGGTGCAGGTTCAGGAAAAACGAGGGTTTTAACCTACCGGATTGCTCATTTATTGAAGAACAATGTACGGCCAGGTTCGATTTTGGCGTTGACATTTACCAACAAAGCTGCCCGCGAAATGAAAGAACGTATTTCGGCAATCGTTGGCCAAAATACAGCCCGATACCTGTGGATGGGCACCTTTCACTCTATTTTTTCGCGAATTCTGCGAACAGAACACGAAGCCATTGGATACCCGTCGGACTTTACTATTTATGATTCGTCCGACTCAAAGAATTTGATCAAAAGCATCATCAAAGACATGAAACTTGATGATAAAACCTATAAGCCCGCAGTTGTTTCGTCGCGAATTTCAGCTGCAAAAAACAACCTTGTTTCGTCCGAGGTTTACTCAACCTTACCCGAGATTGCCGAGTACGACCAAAGTATAAAAATGCCCTTAATCGGGCAAATTTACAAGGAATACGCCAAACGCTGTTTCCTGGCCGGGGCAATGGATTTCGACGACTTACTATTGAAAACCAATGCCTTGCTTCGGAATCACCCCGACATCCTGGATAAATACCAGCGCATTTTTGAATATATTTTGGTTGACGAGTACCAGGATACCAACCACTCGCAGTATATGATTATTAAGAAACTGGCCGCCAAACACAGCAACATTTGCGTTGTGGGCGACGATGCCCAAAGCATCTACTCGTTTCGAGGCGCCCGTATCGAAAACATCCTTAATTTTCAAAAAGATTACCCCGAGCATAAAGTTTTCAAACTCGAGCAAAATTACCGCTCGACACAAAATATTGTTGATGCAGCAAACAGTGTCATCGCCCGCAATAAAAAGCAAATTCCGAAAAATGTATTTTCTGAAAAAGAAAAAGGGACACTCATTAAAGTAATGAGCGCCATCACCGATAACGAAGAAGGTTACCTGGTTGCCAACGAAATTGCGGACACCCGCCTTCGCGATCATTTTCTTTTTTCGGACTATGCTATTTTGTACCGGACCAACGCCCAATCGCGTATTTTTGAAGAGTCGCTTCGGAAAAGAAACATTCCTTACAAAATATATGGAGGACTTTCGTTTTACCAGCGTAAGGAAATCAAAGACATCCTGTCCTATTTCCGACTGGTAATTAATCCGAGAGATAATGAAGCTTTTAAACGAATAATCAATTACCCGGCCCGGGGCATTGGGCAAACAAGCCTGACAAAACTGGAACAATTCTCGGCTCAGAATAACATTTGTATCTGGGAGTTTGCTACAAATATTCCACTGCTGGTCAGCGAGTTTAACAAAGGAACCGCTGCAAAAATCAACGAATTTACCAGCTTAATTGAGTCGCTCCGCGAAAAATTGGTTACCCACAATGCGTTTGAACTTGCCAGCGAAATTGCCACCACTTCGGGAATAATGAAAGATTTATACAAAGATCAAACTCCTGAAGGCGTGAGCCGCTTCGAAAACATCCAGGAATTATTGAATGGTATCCAGGAATTCTCAATTTCGGCACGAGAAGAAGGAACGCCCGGACAACTAAACAATTACATGGAAGACGTAGCCTTGCTTACCGACCAGGATAGCGACAAGCCTGAAGACAAAGACCATGTTACGCTAATGACCATCCATTCGGCAAAAGGGCTCGAATTTAAAACCGTATTTATCGTAGGTGTTGAAGAAAATCTGTTTCCATCGAACCAAACCGGGCAAAAATCGCTGGAAGAGCTCGAAGAAGAACGGCGACTGTTTTATGTCGCACTCACACGGGCCGAAAAACATGCCTACCTGAGCTATGCCCGTCAGCGCTACAAATGGGGTAAACTCGAGTTTTGCAACAAAAGTCGCTTTATCGACGAGATTAACCCGCAATACCTCGATATGCCGATTGAAAAGGATTCGGTATTTTCAGGCACAAGCCAGGATTTGCCATTCTCGGCGCCAAAGCCACAAAGCGTGGTTATCAGCACTTCCCGAATTTCAGGAGTTGGACAAGCCGATATGTACAAAAAGCTTTCGAAACTCAGAGAAGCAAAAAAAGAAACCGATGCGTTCGAATTCAGCAATCCCGAAGATATTATGTCAGGAATGATGGTCGAACATCAACGCTTTGGGCGAGGGAAGGTTTTACAGGTAGAAGGTAAAGCTCCCGACATTCAGGCAACTGTTTTTTTCCAAAATGCCGGAAAAAAACAGTTGCTTCTGAAATTTGCCAAACTCCGAATTATCGAATAATATCAACGGATGTTTGTCATATACAATATTTTCTACCGATAATCGGCTGAAGAATAATATTTTTTGATATTTTTTTGCTGTCAATACAATTTTCGTTTAATTTGCAACGAAAATTCACTTCATACTGATTATCTACATTAATTTCCTTTAAAGATAACAGCCTGATTATTTTATAAATACTATTAATTTGCATGGATTATAATTCTAATCGCAGTAAGTTAGCCCTGCCTGAGTATGGAAGAAACTTACAAAACATGGTCAACCACATTATGACCATTGAAGATCGCAATGAGAGAAACAGGGCTGCGCGCACCATTATCGACATTATGGGGACGATGTATCCCTATCTCCGCGATATTAATGATTTTAAACACAAGCTTTGGGATCATTTGGCTATTATGTCAAATTTCGAACTTGATATAGATTATCCCTATGCTCCCCCATCTCCCGAATTTTTTGTCGCACCGCCCAAAAAAGTACCTTACGACAATAACAACATCAAATACCGTCATTACGGTAAAACGATTGAAAACCTGATTGATAAGGCTTCAGATTATCCTGACGAAAAAGAAAGGGATCTTCTGATTAAACTAATAGCCAACCACATGAAAAAGAGTTATGTGGTATGGAATAAAGACTCGGTTACCGACGAAAAGATTTTTGATGACATTGAAGAAATGTCGAAAGGAAAAATTAAGTGCTCTGATTTAACTTTAACGGAAACAAAAGATATTCTGAACCGCAACAACCCGAAAAAGCAGAATAATCAAAACAACAATCAGAACAGGAAATTTCAAAAACAAAACGACCGGAACAAACAAAAGCAATAAAAAGAATTTGGTCAAAAGTTGAATTTCTGCCCTAATTTTGAAGAATAAGCACTATTCAACCGTGTAATTTTTTCTGAAACCCGATCAGCAGTAGGTTTTCGGGCATTGTCCTGAACGAGATAAAACTCTGATTGAAAGAAATTCAACACGAACTATTTTCGTTACGAATAAAAGCAACTTTATTCCGATGACTACATTTAAAATTAAAGGAGGAAACTGTCTTCGCGGCGATTTACACCCGCAAGGAGCTAAAAATGAAGCATTACAAGTAATTTGTGCTACATTACTAACGCCCGAAAAGATAACGATTAGTAATATTCCTGAAATTAGCGATGTCGTTAAATTAATAGAGATTGTTACCAATCTGGGAGTAAAAACCGAACGGTTGAAAAAAGGAACCTATGCTTTTCAGGCCGATTCGGTTCAACTTAATTACCTGAAAACGGAAAACTTCGCCAAACAAGCATCGAGCTTGCGCGGCTCTATTATGATCATTGGCCCGCTTTTGGCCCGCTTTGGTATAGGGTACATTCCACAGCCCGGCGGCGACAAAATCGGGCGCCGAAGACTTGACACTCATTTTATTGGACTTCAGAAACTTGGCGCAGAGTTTAATTACAACTCCGCCGAGCATTTCTACAGCGTTAAAGCCCCCAGGTTAACCGGAACTTACATGCTGCTCGACGAAGCTTCGGTAACCGGAACAGCCAATATTTTGATGGCTGCTACAATGGCCGAAGGAACAACAACCATTTACAATGCAGCCTGCGAACCATATTTACAGCAGTTAAGTAAAATGCTGGTCGCGATGGGCGCCCGGATTGAGGGAATAGGATCAAACCTGTTGACTGTAAAAGGTGTAAGTTCCCTGAAAGGTTGCTCTCATGAAATTCTGCCCGATATGATTGAAGTTGGCAGTTTTATTGGCCTTGCAGCCATGACCAACTCCGAAATCACTATAAAAAATGCCGGAATAAAGCACCTGGGCATTATTCCCGATCAGTTTAAACGATTGGGAATCGCAATGGAAGAACGTAACGACGATTTGTTTATTCCAGCCCGGGAACATTATGAAATCGAAACTTTTATGGATGGTTCGATAATGACCATTGCCGATGCTCCCTGGCCCGGTTTAACGCCCGACTTGCTCAGTATTTTCCTTGTTGTGGCCACCCAAGCCAAAGGAAGCGTACTGATTCACCAAAAAATGTTCGAAAGCCGTTTGTTTTTTGTTGACAAGCTCATTGACATGGGAGCACAAATTATTTTATGTGATCCGCACCGCGCAACAGTTATCGGGCTCGACCATAAATACCCGATGAGAGGAACCAACATGAGTTCGCCCGATATTCGTGCCGGAGTTGCCCTGTTGATAGCGGCTCTTTCGGCAGAGGGAACAAGCAAAATATCGAACATTGAGCAAATCGACCGTGGATACGAGAATATCGACCAAAGGCTTAATGCCATTGGCGCCAACATCGTCCGAATTTAAAATACAAACAAAAGCTTCACTTTCTGGTTCTGCTTGCCGAATCCTGTTAATTTTTCATAACAAGTAATCATGACCATTCTTTTTCTCAGGTGAATTTCTATTTTTGCTAAAGGTTATTAATCAATTATAAAACTAATGAAGCTGTATATATCCATTCTTTTTGTACTAACTTTTGCGATTTCAGCAACTGCATCATCCAACCAATCAAATAATTCGGGCAACGACAAGCCTGTTATTGGGTTAAATGTCGGCAACAAAGCTCCTGAAATTATGGAGAAAAACCCTGAAGGAAAAGAACTTAAGCTTTCTGCTCTCGAAGGTAAAATTGTTCTGATTGACTTTTGGGCCTCGTGGTGTGGTCCTTGTCGTGCCGAAAATCCAAACGTGGTTGCAGCCTATCAAAAATATAAAGACTCGAAATTTAAATCAGGACAAGGGTTTACCATTTTTAGTGTTTCGCTGGACCGTGATAAGAACGCATGGATAAATGCAATTGCGGCCGATAAACTAACGTGGGAATACCATGTCAGCGATTTGCAATTCTGGAATTCAAAATATGCTGGTATTTATGGAGTTGGCCGGATTCCATCGAATTTTCTGATTGATGGGAATGGCATTATTTTGGCAAAAGACCTTCGCGGCCCAGCGCTCGAAGAGGTTTTGACCCAGCTTTTGAAGTAACTCTCAGGAACAGTTTATATTGAAAGCAGCTCAATCCGGGCTGCTTTTTTATTGCACATCTTTCTGCATCTGCCATATCAATTAGTGAAACTGACAGTTATCAACTTTTTAAAATGCCAAATTGGCAATTGTATCTCATTGGCAGTATATTTGCAATCTCGAAAAAAGCAAATTTAAAAATACGATACAATGACAGAAGATAAAGCCAAAGTCAACGAACAGCACGAAAACGAAACAACGGAGCAGGTGCAACACGAAGAGTCTTCGGAAACAAAAAAAGACTCGAAAAAAGACAAATCGCACAAAAAAAATAAAGCTGAGGAGCAACTTGAAAAAGCAGAAAATGAGCTTATCGACCTCAAAGACAAGCACATCAGGCTTCAGGCCGAATTTGACAATTACCGTAAACGTACCATGAAAGAACGTATGGAATTGCTAAAAACAGCCAGCGAAAGTGTTTTGGTTAATATTCTGCCGGTAATCGACGATTTCGACCGGGCTATTCAAACCTTGGACGGTATTGAAAGTGATGCCCCCGTTAAAGAGGGAGTGAGTTTGATTTACAATAAGTTTCAGGAATTTCTGAAGCAAAATGGAGTGAAAGAAATTGAAGCGAAGGGCAAAGATTTCGACACCGATTTGCACGAAGCAATCACAACTTTTCCGGCGCCAGCCGAAGACCTGAAAGGCAAAATTATAGATGTGGTTCAGAAAGGTTATTACCTGAACGACAAAGTAATAAGACATTCGAAAGTAGTTATTGGCGAATAGCCTGTTAGAACATAAAGATGACAAAACGCGATTTTTACGAAATTCTGGGTGTCAGCAAAAATGCGACTGCCGAAGAAATAAAAAAAGCCTACCGACAAAAAGCCATTCAGTTTCATCCCGATAAAAACCCGGGGAACAAAGAAGCTGAGGAAAAATTTAAGGAAGCTGCCGAAGCTTACGAAATTTTGAGCAACCCTGAAAAACGCCAGCGATACGATCAGTTCGGCCACGCCGGAATGGGTAACGGAAACGCAGGATTTGGCGGCCACGATATGTCGATGGACGACATTTTCTCGATGTTTGGAGATATTTTTGGAGGCGGCGGATTTGGCGGATTTGGTGGATTTGGCGGCGGATCACGCAGTCATGGGCCGCGCCAGTACCGTGGTTCCGACCTTCGTGTAAAAGTTACGCTCAACCTCAACGAAGTTCTGAATGGCGTTGAAAAGAAAATCAAGGTAAAAAAATACGTCCCCTGTACACATTGCAACGGAACAGGCGCTGAAAGAGGTTCTTCTTATTCAACCTGCCAAACCTGTCGTGGAAGCGGCCATGTTACCCGCATCCAGAACACATTGCTCGGGCAAATGCAAACAACAACCACCTGCCCTACCTGTAACGGCGAAGGACAAATGATCACCAATAAATGCAGCCATTGCCAGGGCGAAGGCGTTGTTCGCGACGAAGAAGTTATCAGCATCAAAATTCCGGCCGGAGTTGGCGAAGGAATGCAGCTAAACGTGTCGGGAAAAGGAAACGCCGGGCGAAGAAACGGTATTAATGGCGACTTGTTTGTTGTTATCCAGGAAGAAGAACACAAAGAACTGATTCGCGATGGCAATAACCTTGTTTACGACCTTTTCATTACCTTTCCTGAAATTACGTTGGGCACAACCAAGGAAATCCCGACTGTTGACAGTAAAGTAAAAGTAAAAATCGACGCTGGAACTCAACCAGAAAAAATTCTCAGGCTGAGAGGAAAAGGATTACCTGATGTAAACGGCTATGGGAAAGGCGATTTACTTGTTCGGGTGCACGTTTGGATTCCCAAAAAGCTGACTCTGGATGAGAAAAAGATGCTCGAAAAACTTCAGACAATGCCTGGTTTTACCGGAGCGCCAGATCAGGCCGACAAAAATATATTTGATAAAATGAGAGATATTTTTGACTAGCTACTGAAAATTATAACGATAAGAAATGCCGAAATCTGGGAATAGAGTTTTCGGCATTTTTATTTTAACGAGTTTTTGGCTCTCAAATTATTCCATAATGTGCTGCGCATTTAGAGCCTCGCGGTATTTCCGGGCATTTGCGTTGTGTGCGGCAAGACTTTTTGCAAAGTTATGATAGCCCGAAAAGTCGGGACGCGCGCACATGTATAAATACTGAGTTTTGGCTGCATGTAGAACAGCGTCAATCGCTGTAATCTCCGGGAAATTGATTGGTCCTGGAGGTAATCCTGCATATTTGTAAGTATTAAATGGCGACTCAACCTCCAGATGACTATTCAATACCCGCTTAATTTTGAAATTTCCCAACGCGAATTTTATCGTAGGATCGGCCTGCAACGGCATTCCTCTTTTAACCCGGTTAAGATATAAACCTGCAATAATCGGTCTTTCGTCCTTTTTATTGCTCTCTTCCTGAACGATTGATGCAACCGTCATGACTTGTTCAGGAGTTAACCCAATCTCCACGGCTTTAGCCCGGCGATCGTCGTTCCAAAAGCGTTTATATTCCATAAACATTCGTTCCAGGAACTGTTCAGGAGTGGTTGTCCAGTAAAATTCATAGGTATTGGGAATAAACATGCAGTGAAATGTATGCTCGTTAAATCCATACTTTTCGAATACTGCCGGATCGCTAAACTTCTTAAGTAAGGTAACCGAGTCGGGTTGAATGTACTTAGCAACAGCTCCTGCCAATTCAGGAATAAACCGAAGGTTGTTAAAAGTAACCTCTACCGGCTGCTGATTACCAGATCTCAGCATGTTCACTATTTCATTGGTATTTAAACCTTTATCGAGCAAGTACTTCCCAGGTTTTATTAAGCTTGGATATTTTTTACGCCTGGCCACCCAATCAAAAGCTTTATAATTCTCAATAATCTGGTGCTTCTTTAAACTGTCGATAACCTGATCGTAAGTGGCATGAAGCGGAATAATTATGCTACCTGGTGTTTGAATATTCGGACGAAAAATATACTTGTATAATTGGTAACTTCGGAATACACCATAGCTAACAGCTATAATAAAAATAAGGGCAAACCATTTATTAAGACGTGGAAACAACATAAGCTCATTATTTTGGATCAAATCCATTTCACTCTGGTTTTTCCGATAAAAATAGTCATTTCATTTAAAGTACCTACTTAAAATGTTTGTCAACATTTTCTTAATTTCCAATCGGGTAAAAAACAGACTACTTTTTGTTTGTCCGAATTTGCTTAATTTCGCTACTGATTTAAAACGTATTCAAAAACAAACAGATATGCACCAGGTTAAATTAGCTGAAAACATTTTTTACCTCGGGGTGAATGATCGCAGAACTCATCTTTTTGAGAATCTGTGGCCTATCCCAAACGGAGTTTCGTATAATTCCTATTTAATTGTTGACGAAAAAATTGCATTAATTGACACCGTCGAACGTACATTTATCGATGATTATCTCGACCAAATCGAGTTGCTCACCAACGGTAAAAAGGTTGATTATCTAATCATTAACCATATGGAACCCGATCATTCGGGAGCATTGAAAGCCGTAGTTGCCAAATATCCTGAAATAACATTGGTTGGCAACAAGAAGACCTTCGACATGGTGGCCAACTACTACAAAATCACCGAAAACATGCTCGAAGTTTACGACGACTCCGAACTCCCGCTGGGGAAACACCGGCTGTCGTTTGCTACCATTCCAATGGTTCACTGGCCCGAAACGATGGTGACTTTTGAAAATACCAATAAAATACTGTTTACCGGCGATGCTTTTGGATCGTTTGGAACGCTGGACGGAGGTATTTTTGATGACGAAATCAACCTCTCGTTATACGAAGAAGAGTTAATGCGCTATTTTACCAATATTGTTGGCAAATACTGCCCGCATACACAGCGTGCGCTGAAAAAAGTTCAAACACTGGATGTTAAAATGCTGGCTGCAACACATGGGCCTATCTGGAGAAGTGACCTGAGCTACATTTTAAACCGATACGAAAAATGGAGCACCTACACCACCGATCCGGGTGCTGTAATTGTTTATGGGTCAATGTATGGCAATACCGCAAAAATGGCCGATGTTATAGCCCGACAGCTTGCTGTCCGTGGCGTAAAAAACATCCGCGTTTACGATGCTTCCAAAACACATGCCTCTTACATCATTAGCGATATTTTTAAATACAAAGGATTTATCGTTGGAAGTGCTGCATACAACAACGAGCTTTTCCCGTCTGTCGAAAATTTAGTTACAAAGATTGAGCATTATGGGATAAAAGACCATTTACTGGGCATTTTCGGATCGTTTGGATGGAACGGCGGAGGCGTAAAAAACCTTCAGAAATTCGCCGAGAATATTAAATGGGAACTGGTTTTCCAGCCAGTTGAGGAGAAAGGAACGCTAAAAACCGATAAATATCAGCAGTGCATTAATTTAGCCAATGCGATGGCCGATAAGCTGTTGGCATAAAACAATATTTCCAGATCAAAAGAAAGCCATTGGTACCAACCTTTGGCTTTTCTTTTTGTATTGAAATTTACAAAACAAATTCTGTTTCAGACTTGAAATATGAAAGGAGAAAATATCTTTGCAGTTCAATAAAAAATTTAAAGTATGCAAACTTGGTTCGAATGTAAAGTAAAATATGTAAAAATTGATGATGACGGTCGCGAACGAAAAGTAAGTGAAGTGTATCTGGTTGATGCAGTTACATTTACCGATGCCGAAACCCGCATCATTCAGCAATTGCAAACAATGGTTCACGGCGAATTTGTTGTTGACAACATCAAAAAATCGAACATTGTTGAAATATTCCCGCACGAAAATGGCGAATGGTGGTTCAAAGCCCGTATTGGCATTGTTACCATTGACGAAAAAGGGGGCAAAGAGAAGAAAATTAACAACTATTTCCTGGTGGCTGCCGACGATATTAAAGAAGCGCTGCAACGTCTTGAAGAAGGTCTTTCGTACATTCTGGTGCCGTACCAGACAACATCGCTGGCAGTGTGCAACATTGTTGATGTTTTCCCTTATTTTGGCGACGATACCAATAAGCCAATTCCATCGAACCTGAAACCGCTGAAAGAGGTCACCAAGCCCCAGGTTTTTGAAGATGAAGATCTCGATGTAGTATATAATGCTGACGAAGAGGAGGACGAAGACGATTTGCCGAATGAAAACGATGATCAGGAATAAATTTTATTAGCCCTATAGAAATAAAGAGGCCGGGAAAATACAAACCTCCCGGCACTCTGTTTCCACTAAAATTAACCCCTTAACCCTCTCTTTAAACCGTTTCCACCGACATTTTTTTCAGTTTAATCATTACCTTGTAAAAATTAAACCGGTCGCGCAGAATCGGATCAAATTCATAATAAGCATTGGCTATACGGCAAATGTCTTTAATTTCAGAATAAATCGAATTAATTTCCTTTTTTAGCTCACCTTCCAGCTGATCTTTTCCATGTGAAATATCAAAGCAATTTTTTAGTTCCTTGAGTTGTTCCTTATACTCCAATAGCCTTGTCATCAGGCTTCCATTAATTCCACGGGCACGAATAATCTGGTACAGCTCGGGCGTCATATTCCGTTTGAAGGTAGCCATCATTTTATACAGACTGAATAAATCTCCATTTTTGGCTTCGCTGAAAAAATCGACATATCCAAGGTTATCGAATGTTTTATTCAGGAATTCCTGATCGTGTTTGAAATCAACCTTTAATTCGGCCCTGAAAACACTGACATCTTTTAATGCAGCCACCATCAATTCATAAAACTGACTGTGCATTTCGAGATGCCCGGCCAGAGACTCATGTGTAAAATACTGGTTCATAATCCTGTCAATTCGTTCTTTGAGGTTGGCAGCATAATCAGGCGACCAATTCCGTCTGATGGAAGAGAGTTCGTAGATGTTCTCGCTGAATGATTGAGCGATTTTTCTGCACGTCAGAATCGTTGCAGTTCCTGTTAAGCAAGTTGAAATGACATTCATAATCGCAGGTTTTTGACTAATTGGTTTTCACAGTAAAAGATACGAATTTTTCAGCTTTTCGGATATATTTAATATCCTTATTTTCAGGAATATGCTAAAGAAAACAAAACCAATAAAACCAAGGCTTCCAATGCGTTCGGGGCAAATAAAAACCCCTGATCTGATTGACCAGGGGTTGATTTTATATATAAAGAATTAGTTATTCTTTGCGGTTCGCTTACGTTCGTGTTCTTTCAGGTATATTTTGCGCATCCTTATCGAAAGAGGCGTAACTTCAACCAGTTCATCGGCATTGATGTATTCCAGCGCTTCTTCCAAACTGAATTTGATTGGCGTAATGATTCTGGCCTTTTCGTCGGAACCTGAAGCGCGAACGTTGGTCAGTTTTTTCGATTTGCAAACGTTGATGGTCAAATCGTCGGCGCGCGAATTTTCGCCAATAACCTGTCCTTCATACACTTCCTGCCCCGGATCGATAAAGAACGAACCACGATCCTGTAATTTCCAGATGGAGTAGGCAAATGCAGCGCCGGTTTCCAAAGCCACCAGCGAGCCGTTGTTACGAATTTCAATCGGCCCCTTGTAAGGCTGATATTCAATAAAACGATGATTCATTACCGCTTCACCGGCAGTTGCCGTAAGCATATTGGTACGGAGACCGATAATTCCACGTGAAGGCACCATAAATTCAAGATGAATGCGATCACCTTTACGTTCCATATTACGCATCTCTCCTTTTCTGGATGAAACCATTTCGACCACTTTTCCTGAATATTCTTCAGGCACATCCACGTGCATTTCTTCAATCGGCTCGCAACGTTCTCCGGCAATATCTTTGAAAAGTACCTGTGGCTGACCAACCTGCAATTCGTAACCTTCGCGGCGCATGGTTTCGATCAAAACCGACAAGTGTAACACGCCACGGCCATAAACCAGATACGAATCAGCCGAATCGGTTGGCATCACGCGCAAAGCCAGGTTCTTTTCCAACTCTTTTTCCAGGCGATCTTTCAAATGGCGCGAAGTCACGAATTTCCCTTCTTTTCCGTAAAATGGCGAATTGTTAATCATGAACATCATGCTCATGGTTGGTTCGTCAACAGCAATTGGATCAAGCGGTTCCGGGTTTTCCCAGTCGCATACGGTATCACCAATATCGAAACCTTCAATTCCCACCATGGCACAAATATCTCCTGAAGTCATTTGGTCAACCTTCTGGCGTCCAAGGCCCGTGAAGGTGTGAAGCTCTTTAATTTTGGTGCGCTTTACTGATCCATCACGCTTTACCAGCGAAACGTTCATTCCTTCGCGCAAATCGCCCCGGTGAATGCGGCCAATTGCAATACGACCAACATACGACGAATAATCGAGCGAAGTAATCAAAACCTGTGGCGTTCCGGGATTGGCAACCGGCCCCGGAATGTATTTCACAATGGCATCCAACAGTGGTTCAATATTTTCCGCTGGTTTCTTCCAGTCGTCCGACATCCAGCCCTGTTTGGCCGAGCCATAAACCGTCGGGAAATTCAACTGCTCTTCCGTAGCATTCAGGCTGAACATTAAGTCGAAAACCTGCTCGTGAACTTCTTCAGGACGACAATTGGGTTTATCAACTTTATTCACCACCACAATTGGCTTCAACCCCAAAGCCAATGCTTTTGACAATACAAACCGGGTTTGAGGCATGGTGCCTTCAAAAGCGTCAACCAACAGCAAAACGCCGTCGGCCATATTCAAAACACGTTCAACCTCACCACCAAAATCGGCGTGCCCCGGTGTGTCTATAATGTTGATTTTGTAGTCTTTATAATTAACCGAAACATTTTTGGCCAGAATGGTAATTCCGCGCTCACGTTCCAGATCGTTGTTGTCCAGGATCAACTCTTGTTTCTTCTCGTGTTCCTTGATGATGTTACAGTGGTAAATCATCTTGTCAACCAGAGTTGTTTTTCCGTGGTCAACGTGTGCAATAATTGCAATGTTTCTAATCTTCTGCATAGGTTTCAAAAATGAAGGCGCAAAGATAGCCGAATAATCCGTTTGAATGTTTATTTACGAGCCACGTCAGGTTAAGTTTGTGTAAATCTTATGCTTTTAACAATTAAGGTACATTGGAATCAAAAAAAGCGGAGAACTTCGGAATGAAACTCTTCGCTTTTTCTCAATACCTGGGGGTGTTGAATCGCTACTTTTTATTAGATTCTGTACCAGACCTATAAATGACTGGATTCTTTCTAACAGTGTTGGTTACCCTGGTTTTCGTTGAATCGCTCTGGAAACTGGTTATATCGCCTGGGCAATTTGTGAAATAAACCCAGCGCCCTTCATCCTGAAACCGGTAAACTTTGCATCCGTCGTGTTCGAAAAGATAATCAACCGCATAAGTTCCATTATTTGATGGCCTTTGCGTTGAAATTGGCCGATTAATCCAACACGAGTTCAACAAAAAAAGCAGAAGAAAAAATCCTGAAAATGGTATTAATGTTCGCATATTCAAGTTATGATTAAAGGTTAATGATTTAACTACCAACCCAAATATTTCTTACCAAATATGATCTTCAGGAAAGGCAGCTTATTTATGCCTTTTCTTCAATTCGCGTGCCAAATCTTCAATCCGGTAGCCTTTGTGCGTAAGCAAAACGATGAGGTGATACAACAAATCGGCTCCTTCGTACAGGAAATTTTCGTCGTCGTTGGCCATCGCCCCAATGATGGTTTCAACCGCCTCCTCTCCCACTTTCTGGGTAATTTTGCGTGTGCCTTTCTGAAATAAAGAGGTAGTGTACGAACCTTCAGGCATTTCCACTTTCCGCTGATCGATAAAATCCTGAAGATATTCCAGGAACTGAAGATCACTTTCTTCGTTGGTTTCGCCCCAGCACGTGTCATCACCCGTGTGGCAAACCGGACCAACCGGATTCACCTTGATCAGCAGCGTATCATTGTCGCAATCCGAAGCAATTGAAACGACATTGAGGAAATTTCCTGATTCTTCACCTTTAGTCCAAAGGCGTTTTTTGCTTCGGCTGAAAAACGTCACTTGACCAGTTTCTTCAGTCTTCGCCAAAGCTTCTTCGTTCATAAAACCCAACATCAGCACTACGTTGGTAGTATTATCCTGAATAATTGCCGGAATTAATCCGTTCAGTTTGCTGAAATCCAATTCTGTATTTTCCATCTTATTTTTATTATTCTTCGTTGTCTTTGTGGTTAAAACACAAAGATGCACAATGTTTTATCGTATGACAATTCCTTTGCTTTTTAAATAGCTTTTCAAATCCGGAATGGCGATCTCCTTGTAGTGAAAAATGCTGGCAGCCAATCCTGCGTCGGCTTTTCCTTCGGTAAACACATCCACGAAATGATCCATGTTCCCGGCACCTCCGGAAGCAATAATCGGAATGCTCAACATCTCCGACATTTTCGCCAGTTCCTTGTTGGCAAAACCCGCTTTGGTTCCGTCGTGATTCATCGACGTAAACAGGATTTCGCCTGCACCGCGACTTTCACCTTCCTTGGCCCACGAGAAAAGTTCTTTTTCAGTTGGAATACGGCCACCATTCACGGTAACCGTCCAATGATCATTTTCACCACGCGCATCAATGGCCAAAACAACGAACTGACTGCCAAAATTCAGTGCCAGATCGTCAATCAGCTTTGGGTTGCGCACTGCTGACGAGTTGATGCTGATTTTATCGGCACCTGCACTCAGCAACGCATCGGCATCTTTCAGTTCACTGATTCCGCCACCAACAGTAAACGGGATGTTGATCTCGCGGGCAATGCGTTTTACCAGTTCCACAAAGGTTTTACGGCCTTCGTGCGTGGCCGTGATGTCGAGGAAAACCAGTTCGTCGGCTCCCTGCTCGGCATAAAGCGCACCCAATTCAACTGGATCGCCAACGCTTTTAATATTCACAAAGTTGATGCCTTTGACGGTCTGACCGTCTTTAATATCCAGGCATGGTATGATTCGTTTTGCTAACATAGCTTCAAGTTTAACAGTTAACAGGCAGAAGTTGATCTAATTGATTGCATATTTAAGTTTTAGCAATTCATCAATTCTGCTTTTCAACTCATTAATTTTAATGGAGGCAGAATTAATTTTATCAATAATTCTTTGTTCTGCTTCCATATTATTTTCATTGGTTGAAGTGATGAATATGTTATTATTGAAACAATCTGATAATAAGCCCTCGACTTCTTCAAACATAATAAACAAGTCTGTCGGTAGCACAAATTTGTTTATCTTCAATAAAATGGAATAGCCATTTAGATGCTTTTTCCCTTCTTCATACAAAACTGAACGTTTATTGTTAGGAGTGGAAAGTAGTTTCTCTACTAAGCCAATTGATTCAGCCATTTCTTTATAGATTTCTTTTATTTCTTGAAAATTCTGATTTATAAAAACCTTTTTATCAAACTCAAGCTTTAGGTCGTTTGCTTGTTCTGAGAAATCTTTTTTAAGTTCATCTACTTTTTTTGCAAAATCCTGTTCGATACTTTTTACTTGTGCAAAATTACCAACAACAATAAATGTTGAGAGTAAACCAATAAATACCAAAACAATTGATTCTTTTTCAATGACAACACTTTTTGATATACAGGCACTGCATAAAGCAATAATGCTAATCAAAAAAGAAAAACCCGAAACAAAATAAAATATGGTACACCGATATCTATCATTTCTGTCTGTGCTTTCGTCCTTTTTCATAACTTGTTTCTTTAAGTTAGTATATTAAGTTCTCTAATATCCTTTCATTATATATTGCCTGATTTCCTCCAACTTAATTCGGCCTTCATAAATCGCCTTTCCGGTAATTACTCCAGGAATACCCAATTCGTTGAGTTCATAAATATCTTTCATCGAAGCGATTCCACCACTGGCAATCAATTCCAGGTTGGGGAAGCGTTCCATAATTTCTTTATACAAATCGATGCTTGGGCCGGTTAACATACCATCGCGGGCAATATCGGTTGAAATAACTTTTTGAATCCCTTTGACGGTATAACTTTCAATAAAATCAAGAATTGGGAGTTCCGAAACTTCCTGCCAGCCGCTCACCGCAATCTTTTTGTCTTTGGCATCGGCTCCCAAAATGATTTTTTCGGCACCATAAGTTTCAATCCAATGCAGAAAAGTCTCACGGTCTTTTACGGCAATACTTCCGCCGGTAACCATTTGTGCTCCACTTTCAAAAGCAATACGCAAATCGTCGTCCGATTTTAGTCCACCACCAAAATCGATAACCAAGCTGGTTTTCAAGGCAATTGTTTCCAGCACTTTGTAATTAACGATGTGCTTTGCTTTTGCACCATCCAGATCGACCAGATGCAGACGTGTAATTCCTGCATCTTCGAACATTTTTGCTACTTCCAGCGGGTTTTCGTTGTAAACCGTTTTCTGGTTATAATCGCCTTGCGACAACCGCACACATTTTGCGTCGATAAGGTCTATGGCGGGGATTATAGTGATCATATTTGATTAACGATTAGAGATTGTGGATTGATGATTAACGATTTATTTGGGAGGCAGAGTGCCTTGTTTCCGCTTACTCGTTTCAATGCTCTTTACAAAGATTGAGATAAGCTCATTACATTCAGTTTTCAACTGATCTAAAAGTTGCTGTTCGCCATGAAGTTTTGCTCCATCAATGATCCGAAGATTTATAAAGGTCTCGCGCATCTCTTTGAGGCAAATCCCTAGCTTATGAACAAAGTCCTTGGGCGACTCAGCACTTTGTGCCTCACCATAGTTTAACGCTGTAGAGAAACTGGATCGGACGATTTGCTCTGATAAATTTCGTCCTCCAACAGAAGGTTTTATCCCATCCGACAATCGAATAATATTCACAGCAAAGACAATAAGTCGATCTTCTAATTCACGTAGTGTCATATGATCAATCTTAAATCCATGATCGTTAATCTTCAATCGTTAATCGGGATTACAACTTCAGGAAGTTTTCTAAAATCCTCGCCCCAACAGTTCCGCTCTTTTCGGGGTGAAACTGTGTAGCGTAGAAATTGCCTTTGTGAAGCGCTGCGCTAAACGGATTAATGTAATTGCAAACAGCGTCCGTATGTTCTCCAACTGCAGCGTAATACGAATGTACAAAATAGACATACTGGTTATCGATTGACGGATCGAAAATACCGCTCTTCAACTGACTGATGCTGTTCCAGCCCATGTGCGGCACTTTGGTGATGAATTCCATTCCCGGTTCTGGAATAAAGCGCTTCACTCTTTCTTCGAAAATACCCAAACAAGGCGTGTCGCCTTCTTCGGAATGACTGCACATCAATTGCAAACCAAGGCAGATGCCAAAAACCGGCTGCTTCAACTCAGGAATCAGCTTATCCAGCCCTTGTTTTTTCAGGAATGCCATCGTGGTGCTGGCCTCGCCCACTCCTGGGAAAATGACTTTGTCAGCCTTGCGGATTTTGTCGTGATCACCGGTAATTTCGGCAGAAACGCCCAATCGCAGCAAAGCATTGTTGACTGACTCGATGTTTCCGGCGTTGTATTTTATAATGACAATGTTCATGTTTTTTCTTGTTAGTTAGAGAATAACGAAACCCATCTCTTTATAAATTTGCTGCCACAAATGGCGCGTTCTTCTAACGGTTAGGAAACCGGTTTCTCAATCCGGAGATGGCAGTTCGATTCTGCTACGCGCTACTTCTATTTTAACAACTCAGCAATCACAGACTTCATTTCGGCAAATTCTTCTTCTTTGTAAAGCCTTGTCATGTAAACTATTTTGCCAGTTTTGTCTATGATGACATTTCGGGTTACTCCGGCATCTTTAGCGGCGAATTGATAGAAAATTTCTCCTTTAGGGTCGAGTGCCATTGGGTAGGATACCGGAATCTGTTTGGCAAATTCATTTACTTTCTCAACAGGTTCATCGAGATCAATCCCGTACAAAGCAAAGTTTTTGTTGTCTTTGTATTTTTCCCAAATGTCGGCTTCAATGTGAGGCATTTCTTTGCGGCAAACGCCACACCAACTGGCTGTAAATTGCAGCATTACAACTTTGCCTTTCAAATCTGAGATTTTAACAGTTTTGCCATCTATAGTGGTTGCCGTGAATTCTGGGACTTGCTGTCCAATTTTAACGATATAGCCATAGTCTGCCGGAATTTCTTTTTTTACAGTTTGAGCTATGCCAGAGATATTAATTCCTATCATCATTAATAAGATAAATTTCTTCATGTTGTATGTTTTAACTAAAAACGACAGTACGATTGTTGTAAACCAATATTTTATGGTCAATGTGTTTGCTAACAGCTTTGGATAAAACAATTTTTTCCAAATCGCGGCCTTTAGCAATCAGGTTGTTCACTGTGTCTTTGTGACTGATTCGAACAACATCCTGTTTGATAATTGGGCCAGCATCAAGCTCTGTGGTCACATAGTGGCTGGTGGCACCAATGATTTTCACTCCTCGCTTATAAGCAGCATGATACGGTTTGGCCCCAATAAAAGCTGGCAAAAACGAGTGATGAATGTTGATGATACGGTTCGGATAATGCGTAATAAACTCGTCGCTAATTATTTGCATGTAACGAGCCAACACAATAAAATCGATTTTGTATTTCTCCATCAACGCGATTTCCTGGGCCTCCAGTTCCGCTTTGTTATCTTTCGTAACGGGAAACATGTGGTATTCGATGTCAAAGCGGCGTGCAACATCGGCCATATCCGGGTGATTGCTGATGATGACCGGAATTTCGACATTCCACTCTCCAGCGGTATAGCGCGCCAACAAATCAAACAAGCAATGCGACATCTTTGAAACAAAAATAGCCATCCGCGGCTTTTCTTCCGAAAAATGAAGTTCGAACGTCATTTGGTGTGTCACCGCAATCAGCGTCGAAAAATAGTCCTTGATTTTGGCTTTCGGGATATTAAAATTCGCCAAATCCCATTCCACACGCATATAGAACAGACCCTCTTCACGATCGACATGCTGATCGAGGTACAAAATATTCCCGTTGTTGGAATTGATAAACTCGGTTACCAATGCCAGAAGTCCCTGTTTATCCGGGCAGTGAATCAAAAGAATAGCCGTTGATTTACTTTTATCTACAGTCATATTGGTTGATTTAAACACGAAGAACACTAAGGTTTTTCACGAAGGACACAAAGTTTTATCTTTTTTGCCTCTCAGATATCCTTGCTTCTTTCATTTTTATAAAATAACTCGTTTAATTCCGTTTTTTAAATGTGCTACATTGAAGTTTACCAAAAGTCCAAGTTTGCATCCTGATAATTTTAGGTAAGTCAAGGTTTGAGCCAAATGAACGTCTGTTAATTCTTCAACTGCTTTCAATTCAATTATAATCTTATTTTCCACCAAAATATCTAATCGCAAATGGCTTTCCAACTTCAACCCTTTATAGATCAGTGGAAGATGCTTTTGTTTTTCAACATTCAAACCTGTCATTTGCAATTCGATGAAAAGACATTCTTCATAAACACTTTCAAGTAAACCTGGTCCCAGGTTTGTATGAACCTCAAATGCACAATCAAGTACTTTCCTGAAAATTTCTTCGCGATCCATATTTAATGTTTTTTGATTATTTTCAAATTTAGCTTTGCGTCCTTCGTGAAAACCCTTCGTTCCCTTAGTGTTTATAGCGTTCCTTTTGTCGATGGCAATTCGAAATTGAAAACATCTTTCCGAATGGCCATTTTGATGGCTCGTGCCAACGCTTTGAAAATGCCTTCAATCTTGTGGTGTTCGTTGATTCCTTCCGCCTGAACATTGAGATTTGCCAAAGCTGTGTCGGAAAACGATTTGAAGAAATGAAAGAACATTTCAGTCGGCATATCGCCCACTTTCTCGCGCTTGAATTCGGCATTCCAGACAATCCACGGACGACCACCAAAGTCGATGGCTACCTGAGCCAGACAATCGTCCATTGGCAGACAATAGCCGTAACGTTCAACACCGCGTTTGTCGCCCAAAGCCAGCCTGAAAGCTTCGCCTAAAGCCAAACCGGTATCTTCGATTGTATGGTGCTCATCCACTTTCAAATCACCGTCCACCTGAATACTCAGGTTTACGCCTGAATGCCGGGCAATCTGATCGAGCATGTGATCAAAAAAGCCCAACCCGGTGTGAATATTGCCTTTACCTGTTCCGTCAAGGTTCAGTTCAATGCTGATTTTTGTTTCCTTCGTATTGCGAACCGCCGTGGCTGTACGTTCAGGAGCAGCAACTTTAGCGTAAATTTCGTCCCAGTCGTTGGTAATCAGCACGCAAAATTCAGCTAATCCTTTTTCCTGAAGTTCATTCGCCAACGACCCATCGTTGATCAGAATTCCTTTTGCGCCAAGGTTCTTAGCCAGTTGGACGTCAGTAACCCGATCTCCAATTACAAAACTATTAGCCAGATCATAACTTCCGTCGAGGTATTTACCCAACATGCCAATTCCCGGTTTCCGGTTGGGCGAGTTATCGTGCGGAAAATGACGATCTATAAAGATTTCATCGAAAACCACCCCTTCGCGCTCAAAAGCCCTCAATACTTTGTTATGAACCGGCCAAAACGTATCTTCCGGGAAAATAGGAGTACCCATTCCATCCTGATTAGTTACCATCGCCAACTCATAGCTGAGGTTTTTGGCGATAAAGTGCATATTGCGAAACACTTTGGGTAAAAACTCAAGTTTCTCGTAAGAATCGATCTGCTCATCAGCAGTTTCAAAAATCAAAGTGCCATCGCGGTCGATAAATAATGCTCGTTTCATAGTCAATTAAATGTAGAACATCGAACAAGAAATAAGAAATGTCGAACGGGCGTCACTTCGATATTTCTTATTCTGTGTTTCTTATTTTTTCTTTTTTGCTGTGTCGATACTTTTCAAGAATATTGCAATGAGTTCATTGTTCTCTTGAATAATATCAGTCATTCTTTCAGGTTTTAGAAGTGGCTTTTTCAATATAATTTTCAGACAAATTCGGCTTTCACGCAACTCTTTTAAGATAATCTTTAGTTTGTGAACAAAATCATTCGTTGATTCTGCTGATTGAGCTTCACCATAGTTTAAAGCAGGCGCTGTTCCACAACGAATCAACTGATTACCAATATGATTACCAAGTTTATTATTTGGCAAAGCTTCGACAATTTCATCAATCCGTAACGCAAAATCAATTAAGCGATCTTCTAAATCAAATCGTCTTTCTCCCATGTCATCAAATTTAAATGTCGAACGGCCAGCACTTCGACGTTCCTTGTTTTTTATTCAATGTTTCTTATTTGTTTTAAATTTTAAATATCGAATAAAGAACAAGAAATAAAAAATATAGAACGACTCCAACTTCGATGTTTCTCGTTTCTTATTCGGTGTTTCTTATTTTTATATCAGCTTCTTCAGCGCTTTTCTAAGCTTTTTATTCTCTTTCGGCGAACCAATTGTGATTCGCAAACAGTCGTCGCACAACGTAACTTTCGAGCGGTCGCGAACGATGATTTTTTGCTCAGTCAAATACTCGTAAATTCCTCGTGCATCGTTCATTTTCACCAGAACAAAATTAGCATCCGATGGGTAAACTACCTGAACAAACGGAAATTTAAACAGCTTACGAACCATTTTACCGCGCTCTTCCACGATTACTTTTACCCATTCTTCCTTTTCCGGAGCTTTGGCGAGCAATTCGAGCGCTTTCTTTTGGGTCAGGATATTGATGTTGTACGGGTATTTTACCTTGTTAAAAACCTTGATGATTTCGGGCTGCGCAAAAGCCATTCCCAGACGGATTCCGGCCATTCCCCATGCTTTCGAGAACGTTTGCAGCACAATCAGATTAGGGTAATTATCCAACTCTGGCAGTAAACTATTTCCAGGAGCAAAATCGATGTAAGCTTCATCAACAACTACCAAACCTTCAAATTCAGTCAGAAGTTTGACAATTTCCGATTTATCCAGAAGATTGGCTGTTGGGTTATTGGGCGAGCAAATGAAAATCGCTTTCGTGTAGAGGTTTGCTGCATTCAGCAAATCGTCGGCATTAAACTGATATTCAGCATTCAGCTTCACTTTGTGAACCTCTACATTGTTGATGTCGGCCGCCACCTGGTACATTCCGTAGGTTGGATCGATCGACACCACATTGTCAACGCCCGGCTCGCAAAAAGCACGGAAAATGATGTCGATGGGTTCGTCGCTGCCGTTCCCAAGGAAAATTTTCTCGGGCTCAACTTGCTTGATATCTGCAATTTTCTGCTTTAAAGTCCATTGCAGCGGATCGGGATAGCGGTTGTACGGTTTGTTGAACGGGTTTTCGTTGGCATCAAGAAAAACCTCGGCCTCGCCCGAAAACTCATCGCGCGCCGATGAATAAGGTTTCAGCGCTTTTATGTTGTTTCTGAGTAGTTTATCTAAGTTCATATTATTCTTATTGAACCACATAGACACATAGGTCACATAGTTTTTAAATTAGTTTTCTATTGTGTTCTATGTGTCTATTGTGGTTTGTTATTTTTTTAAACCTTTCAATCGCAGCGTCACCGCGTTTTTATGGGCTTCGAGCAATTCGGCTGTAGCCATCTTTTCGATAACCGGCCCCAAAGTTTTTATGCCTTCCGGAGATATTTCCTGAAAGGTTATTTTCTTCATGTAGCTTTCCAGATTCACGCCGCTGAACGACCTTGCCCAGCCGTTGGTCGGCAAGGTGTGATTGGTTCCAGACGCATAATCACCAGCGCTTTCGGGTGTGTAATTTCCGAGGAAAACCGATCCGGCGTTGACAATCTTTTCAGCAATTTGCAGATAATTCTCCATTGAAATAATCAGGTGCTCAGGCGCATAAACATTGATAATTTCGATCATTTCGTCCACCGAATTCACAACAACGGCACGACTAGTCAGCAAAGCCTTCTCAGCAATTGCCTGACGTGGAAGTTCATTCAATTGAGCGATCAGTTCTTTTTCAACTCGATCAACCAAGTCCGCATTGTTGGTCACCAAAATTACCTGGCTATCTGGACCATGCTCCGCCTGCGACAACAAATCAGACGCAATAAACGCTGGATTTGCCGATTGGTCGGCCATTACCGCCACTTCCGAAGGGCCAGCAGGCATATCAATGGCCACATCGCTGATGCTAACCAATTGTTTGGCAGCCATCACGTATTGGTTGCCAGGGCCAAAAATCTTGTCCACTTTAGGCACCACATCCACGCCATAAGCCATCGCGGCAATTGCCTGAATTCCGCCCAATTTGTATATTTTGGATACGCCAACATGCTGCGCTGCAAACAAAATTGCCGGATTGATTTTCCCTTCTTTATCAGGCGGCGTGCACAAAACAATCTCTTTGCAACCCGCAATTTTTGCCGGAATCGACAGCATCAAAACCGTCGAAAAGAGCGGCGCCGATCCTCCGGGAATGTACAAACCAACTTTTTCAATGGCGACTGGTTTTTGCCAGCAAACAACGCCGGGTGTGGTTTCCAACCGTTTTGTTTCGGGCATTTGTGCCTGATGAAACCTGAAAATATTGTTGGCCGCAACCTCGATTGCGCTCTTCAATTCAGGATTTAACGAGCTGGCAGCTTCGGCAAATTCGCCTTCAGAAACAGTGAAATTCTGAATAAACACACCGTCGAACTTTTCGGTGTATTTCTGAATGGCCTGAATTCCATTTTGCCTGATGTCGGCAAGTATTTGCGAAACCGAAGCCGTGAGCTGACTCACGTCAAACATGGGGCGCTTCAGAATTTCGTCCCATTCAGCTTTTGGGAAATTGTTAAACCGTTTCACTATTTTTTCTTTTTACAGATATCAATTTAAGGGCGATGGCGTTGCCGGCAAACAGCAATAAAATGCCTGAAAGCGCAACGATTGTCCATTCGTAATTTTCGAAAAACGACGAAATAACCAGTGCAATCACCGGAGTGAGCAAGGTAGCGTATCCGGCTCGGTCGGGACCAATATCGCCAACCAGCTTCAGGTAAACGGTGAATGCCACAATCGACCCAAAAACAGCCAGATAAAGCAACGACAAAACGTAGGGCAAAGTTGGCTCAAACGAGAAGCTTTTTCCTGAAAATGGCACCATCAGCATCATAGCCAAACTTCCGTAAGTCATGCTAAACGCGTTGGTTTGCAGCACCGGTAGCTTTTTCGACTGGTTGAATTTCGATAGAATATTTCCAAGCGATGCCAGGATAATGGATCCAAAGCAAAACAGGAGTCCGACATAACCAATATTCAGATCTTCCGGTCCATTTATTTCGTGGCTGTAAATGAGTACCGTGCCCAAAATTCCAAGCACTGCTCCGGCAAGTACTTCTGGTCGCAGTTTTCCTTTCAGCAAAAAATAATTGAAGAAAATGTTGGCGAAGATGGACAGCGAAAAAATCATGGCCACTACCCCGCTCGACATACTCGTTTCGGCCAGATAGACCAGCCAGTAATTGAACCCAAACAAAATCAGTCCTTGCAGCGCCATACGCAAATGCTCGGTAAACGTGTAGCGCATATTCAGTTTTCTGATGCCGCAAAAAGCAAGCAGCAACACTCCTGCTATAAAAAACCGGTAGGCCACCGACACCAGCGGATCGACCTGTCCCAACTGAAATTTGATGGCAAACCAAGTTGATCCCCAGATGAAGCAGGGAATGATAAAAAATATGATTTGTTTGAGCTTCATGCGTTTAGAAAATCATTTTCTCAATTGGAATAACCAAAATTCCGGTAGCACCGGCAGATTTTAGTTTGCCGATAATTTCCCAGAAATCTTTCTCTTCAATCACCGAGTGAACCGAACTCCAGCCTTCTTCGGCCAAAGGCATCACGGTTGGACTTTTCATGCCAGGTAAGTACGATTCAATTTCGGCCAGTTTTTCGTTGGGCGCGTTCAGTAAAATGTATTTCTTTTTTTCCGCACGCTGAACCGATTCCATTCGGAAAATCAATTCATCCAGAATGGCTTGCTTTTCTGCTGAAAGCGTTGGATTGGCAATCAAAACCGCTTCCGATTTTATCACAACTTCCACTTCCTTCAGTCGATTGCTCACCAAGGTACTTCCCGAACTGACAATGTCAAAAATGGCATCGGCCAATCCAATTCCGGGAGCAATTTCCACCGAGCCGGTAATCACATAGATTTCAGCAGTGATATTTTTCTCTTTGAAAAAGTCGCGAAGGATTTCAGGATACGAAGTTGCGATCTTTTTACCATTAAAATACTCAACTCCTTCGTAAACATCGTCTTTCGGAATGGCCAATGAAAGTCGGCATTTGCTGAAGCCAAGACGTTTGGCAATGACGACATTCTCCTTTTTTTCAAGCATTTCGTTTTCTCCAACCACGCCGATATCGGCCACACCCATAGCTACGGCCTGCGGAATATCGTCGTCGCGCAGAAAAAGCGCTTCGAGTGGGAAGTTTGAAGCTGTAGAAATCAGTTTCCGCGAACTCAAAGGGAGTTTGATACCTGCTTCTTCGATCAGTTTGAGTGAATCTTCGTTTAACCGACCTTTTGTTTGAACTGCAATTTTTAAAATTCCTTCCATTTTCGGGGGTTTAAAAGTAAAAAAGGCTTACCGTTTCTGGTAAGCCTTCTGTTGGGTTAATATCTTTGATAAACATCAAAACAATTACAGCCTACCTGCTCGATAGATTTCCGTGATGGTGGCCGTAATGGTTGTTTGTTTTAATCATCTTTTCTTTAAATATGCTGCAATATTAATTATAATTTGAAACTAAAACAAGACTACAACTTACAGTTTTTTCAAGTTTACATTTAATTAATATTCTCTGCCAATACTGAAGATAAAAAATAGGTTCCGAAAAGATTAAACATTTTAAGATTCAGAAACAATTGCATATGTTTGTACAATCGATTGCAAAACTAAACTTTAATAAACCACTATGACAAAAACAATCTTCCTTTTGCTTGGCTTTATCCTCATTGCCATGACGGGATTCACAAAGAATCAACAAGACAAATGCTTCAAGCCGAAAGAAATCAAAAAAACGATGCTAACAGCTGCCAAATGGCAATTTAGTCATCCCAAACACGAATTGTGGGACTGGACAAATGGGGCATTCTATGCCGGAGTTTCTGCCGCTTACAAGGTCACAAAAAACAAAACTTACCTTGAAGAAATGATAAAAATGGGAGAAGCCAACCAATGGAAACCTGGCCCCCGTTTAGAACATGCCGACGATCATGCAATCTGTCAAACCTACATCGATGTTTACCGGGTAAAAAAAGATCAGAAAATGATTGATCCGTTTGTTACACAAATGGAAAAATTTACGACAACGCCATATCAACCCAAGGGCATTCAAAAAATAACATGGTGGTGGTGCGATGCTTTATTCATGGCTCCTCCGGCATTGGTAAAACTGTCCATGACTACCGGCGACCATAAATACATGGAATATAGCGACAAACTTTACCATGAATGTTACGATATGCTTTACGACAAAGAAGAGCATCTTTTTGCCCGCGATTTGGGTTATGTGATTAAGGGAGATGACACAGATCGCCGCGAAGCCAACGGGAAAAAGATATTCTGGTCGAGAGGAAACGGGTGGGTTATGGGTGGTTTGGCTTTAGTGCTCAGCGAACTTCCTAAAGATTATAAAGACAGGCCATTTTACGAGAAAGTATATACAGAAATGGCTAAAAAAGTTGTGAGCCTTCAGCAAGCCGACGGGCTATGGAGAGCTAGCTTACTCGATCCTAATTCATATCCAGGCGGCGAAGCCAGTGGATCAGGGTTTTATACTTTTGCATTGGCTTGGGGAATCAATAACGGATTACTTGATAAAGATGAGTTCCTCCCGGCAGTACAGAAAGCATGGAAGGGTTTGAACAGTTTGATTCAGCCTGATGGACATGTTGGTTGGTGCCAGCCGATTGGCGCAGATCCTAAAAAGAACTTTGGCGCCAATAGCTGGGAAGTGTATGGAACAGGGGCATTTCTTCTTGCAGGAAGTGAAATATTGAAATTAAAAAACTAATTACTGGCATATCTTTCAAGGAAAAGTTAAGCAATCTTAATTATTTCTAATTTTTTCTAAGAATTTGGTAACATTTTCGATTTAATGCAAAAAAAACTTTTTCTTTGTAACAAGCTCAAATTACAGAAGCATTCATTAAATTTCAATTACAATTCATTGGAAATTAAGCTTTTGTATTAAGTTTTATTCTGATTTTTGATTTTTGACATTCTCTATAAAAATTTAGAGATTTTCATTATAAAGATGCGTGATTAGCTATTTAATAGCTAGGTTTTTTATTAACCAATTTTGTTTGATTGGTTGATCTTGTTTGTGGTATAAAAGCCGACCAGAGGGTCGGCTTTTTGTTTGTTGCATATCCTTCAAAATCTTTCAATAAAGAAAAAAAAACCGCTTTTCAGCGGTTTTTGTATCTTATCCTAAATAAGTTTTAAGCAATTTACTTCTGGATGTATGCCTTAGCCGGCGAATTGCCTTTTCTTTAATTTGGCGAACCCTTTCCCGGGTTAAACCAAAACGTTCGCCAATTTCTTCAAGGGTCATTTCCTGGCAACCTATTCCAAAAAACATCCTGATAATATCGCTTTCGCGCTCGGTAAGCGTTGCCAATGCACGTTCAATTTCGCGAGCCAGTGATTCCATCATCAACGAACGGTCGGCATTTGGCGAGTCATTGTTGATGAGCACATCCAGCAAACTGTTGTCTTCGCCTTCAACAAAAGGGGCATCAACCGAAATATGACGACCTGAAACGCGAAGGGTATCTGCTACTTTATCTGCGGGTAACTCCAAAGCATCAGCAAGTTCTTCAGGAGAAGGCTTACGCTCATTTTCCTGTTCGAATTTCGAGAATGCTTTGTTGATCTTATTCAACGAACCTACCTGGTTCAAGGGCAAACGAACAATACGCGACTGTTCGGCCAAAGCTTGCAAAATCGATTGTCGAATCCACCAAACAGCATACGAAATAAACTTGAAACCCCTGGTTTCATCAAATTTCTCTGCGGCTTTAATCAGTCCAAGATTTCCTTCGTTGATAAGGTCGGGCAAACTTAATCCCTGATTTTGGTACTGTTTGGCCACAGAAACGACAAAACGCAAGTTGGCACGAGTAAGTTTTTCCAATGCAGCCTGATCACCTTTTTTAATCCGCTGAGCTAATTCAACTTCCTCTTCTACGGTAATAAGTTCCTCTTTGCCAATTTCTTGCAAATACTTATCCAGCGAAGCGCTTTCACGGTTGGTAATCGATTTTGTAATCTTTAATTGTCTCATATACCCTTCAAAAAAATAGCGTGCAAATATAGGCTTTTGAGGTCAATAAATCAAATGGTTTTTTTTATAAATGTATTGTTTACAATTTAATAACCAACTATCTATTTTTAGCGTCCGTCAACTCCAAAAACATAGTATGCAACTTCACCATTTGGATAAATCCCTTCAACTAATATTCCACCCCTTGAGTTTTTAATTATTCGTTTTAAATCATCTACACCTGAAACGGCGTTTTTGTTCACTTGTGTTATAATAAATCCCTTTTTTATTCCGGCGTCTTTAAATTTTCCTCCTGAAAGGTCTGTTATTTTAACTCCATACCGTATTCCAAGTTCTTCTTTATCGCGATTAGAGATTTCAGCAAATTTTGCGCCAAATACATCTCCTGAATCATCACTTCCCTTGACAATATTTGTATCTCCGTGCTTGTTACGGAGCGTTACCGTGTATGGTTTCCTTTTGTTATCTCTTTTTATCTCAACAACCACTTTGTCTCCCGGACGATGTTTACCAATTTGCTCCTGAAGTTCAGCGGTTGAATTAACAGTCACATTATCAACACTTAAAATAACATCATTCTCTTTTATACCGGCGGCATCAGCTGCTCCTCCGGCGATAACTCTGCCTACAAACACGCCCTCAATTTTATCCAGGTTGAATTTTTTGGCCACTTCGGCATTCACATCACCGATATTTACATTCAACAGCGCGCGCTGAACATCACCGTATTCGCGGAGGTCTCCCACCACCTTCTGAACAATATTTGCCGGTATTGCAAATGAATAACCGGAATATGATCCTGTTTGCGAGGCTATTGCGGTATTGATTCCAACCAGTTCGCCACGAGTATTTACCAAAGCGCCACCGCTGTTTCCGGGATTAACTGCGGCATCTGTCTGAATAAACGATTCAATACGCATTTGATCGGGATTGATACCGATGTCGCGGCTTTTTGCACTAACTATACCTGCGGTTACTGTAGAAGTAAGATTGAACGGGTTGCCTACTGCCAAAACCCACTCCCCTAATTTTAAATTATCGGAGTTACTGAATTTTAATATTGGCAAACCACTGGAATCAATTTTAATCAGAGCAATATCTGTTGACGGGTCAGTCCCAATCAATTTGGCTTTAAATTCGCGCTTGTCATTCAATACAACTGAAATTTCATCAGCGCCATCAACCACATGGTTATTTGTTACAATAAATCCATCCGGAGAAATAATTACACCAGAGCCAACCCCTTGCCTGCCTGGAGCCTGCTGCGATCGCGAACCTCCGTCGCCAAAGAAGTAATCGAAAATGTTATTCGAACTGTAATAACCACCTTTCTGGGTTACCTGGATATGCACAACAGCATGAACTGAGTTCTCGGCGGCAAATGTTAAATCAGGCAAATCGCCCGTTGATGTTGGCAAGCTTGCATATCTCATTGCCTGTTCCTGCATTACAGTCACAGTTTTTGGTGTATCGAAATAACGAGTATAAGCCCATAAGGCAATAAAACCGCCAACAAGTGCCACCAACAATGTAAATAATCCGTTTTTAAAATTTTTCATCTCTTTTTACCTTTTGTTGTTAGAAATTTCTGACTTTTTTATTTTGAATTTTAAAGATAACGCATCTGGTCCTAATGTGTTTTATCATTTGTGTTTCGTTTAATTTGTTTAACAGATTTTAACAAAATATTAAACACAATATTAACAGGAAAGAGTGACCAAAGCGCCTGTCTCAAAGCTCTTTTATAAAACAAGCCGAATCCATATCCTGCTAAAGAAACTCTTTACCGATTCAGTAAAGTGATTCTTTTTATCTTTTTCTGGCTATCTTTACTGGTAAACAATTATGAAATGAAGTCTCTGAAGTTTTTACGTAAAGTAGCCATATCATCGAATATTTCGACCTATTTAAGCCGTACGCTTATTATTATCACCGTCATTACCACAACCTTAATTGGAGGGATATTGATATTTCAGCAAAAGCTATATTTCGACAAGTTAAGCAATCAGATAAGTAATGAATATCTACAGAACCAAAAGTCATACACTCAGGAGATTGTAAACAACGAACTTGAATATATCCGAATTCAAAATGATTACTTTAAGAATGAAATATCAGAAAAGGTAAAGCACAATGTTGATCAGGCTTGTTTTACCGCCCAGGCCATTTATGAGAAATTTCGGGGAAAAAAGTCTGATGAGGCCATAAAGGAATTGATCATTGCAACCGTCTCATCCCTCAAGTTCGATCTTGAATATGAAGAGGTTTTTATTTCAACCCTTGATGGCATTGGTGTTTTTTATCCCCGGAAACCCGATTTTTCAGGGAAAAAAATGACTGAATTTAAAGATTCGAACGGGACTCCGGTTGTTTTAAAAGAAATTAATTTGCTTAAAGAGAGGAACGAAGGATTTTTAGATTATGATTTACTTTTCAACTCGAATGCTGATCTTTCTCCGCATAAAAAAATCACCTATGTCAAAAAGTTTGGTCATTTCAACTGGTACTTTGGTTCTAAACAATACCTCGACGACTATTTTCCGAAATTCAGGGATGAAATTGCAAAGAAAATCGGCTCAATCCGATTTAAACATGGAGGTTATGTTTTTATGAACAATGTCAATGGGAAGCCCATCGTAATGAACGGAGCGGTTTACCAGGGCGACTTAAACCTGCTAACTGATACCAAAGATTCGCGTCATGCTATTTTCATGAAAGAATTGGAAATTTTTGAAAATAAACCTGATGGCGATTTCTTTACCTATCGCTGGAATAAGATCAATGAAACAATTCCGATTGAAAAATGCTCGTTTGTCAAAGCTTTCAAGGAGTATAACTGGATTATTGGTGCTGGTTTTTATTTAGATGAAATCGAACAGTCAGTAGCAATCCAGAAAAAAAACCTCAGAGCCGATCAACAAAAAAACATAGCTATCATTTTAGTGATACTTGCAATTTTACTTTTTATTGAAGGTTTTATTATTTACCATTTTAATTTCAGGTATAAGTCAGATTTTAACCGCTTTTTCAATTTTTTCTTTTCGCTACAAACAAATCTAAATCAAATAGATCCATCTGATTTATTTTTTGATGAATTTAAGCAGGCGGCTGTTGCTGCTAACCGCATGGTTCAGTCGCGAAAAGAAATTGAAGAAAAACTCATTGAAGAGCAAAACAGGGCTACCGAATCAGATCGATTAAAATCGGCTTTTCTGGCCAACATGTCGCACGAAATCCGAACTCCGATGAATGCAATTATTGGTTTTTCGGAACTACTCGAAGACAAGGATCAGGATCCGAACGATAAAGCATTGTTTGTGCGCCTAATACGCAAAAATGGAGAAATACTTCTGAACCTGATCAACGATATTATCGACATCTCGAAAATTGAAGCCAACCTAATGGTCATACGCAAACGTAATATTCAATTGTATCGGTTTATCCAGGAAATAAAAATTTATTACAGTAAAACAATGGCTACCCGAACCGATAAAACACTTCAACTAAATGTTCAGACAACTATCGATGAGAACTTTTTATTCTCTACCGATGAAATAAGACTTCGCCAGGTTTTTGACAACCTGATTGGGAACGCTATTAAATTTACACAAGAAGGCTCTATCACGATTGAAGTAATAAAAACCGAAGAATATGTTCATTTCAAAATTAGTGATACCGGGATAGGCATTGCACTGGAAGAACAAAATACGATCTTCGAGCGATTTATGCAAGCCGAACATCGTAACAACGTTAACTATGGTGGAACAGGACTTGGCCTGGCAATCTCGAAAAACCTGATTGACCTGTTAGGAGGTAAACTGGAAGTTATTTCAACAGTAGGGAAAGGATCAACCTTTCATTTTAAATTGCCTCAATATTAAGGCTTATGCGCCACAACAGCTTTATTCGATGAAGATAAATTTACGATTTACAATTCCGGCAAAAACACTCAGAATCATAAATCGTAAACAGATAATTGATCAATATTTTTAGGCGTCGATTTTGGCATACACCGCGTGATCTTCAATAAATTGACGGCGGGGCGGCACTTCGTCGCCCATCAACATACTGAAAATATGATCGGCTTCAGCCGCATTTTCGATAGTTACCTGGCGCAACGTTCTGGACTCAGGATTCATGGTTGTTGACCACAGTTGCTCTGCGTTCATTTCACCAAGACCTTTATAGCGCTGAACATGAATTCCAGATTCTTTTCCTTCGCCCCATTCCTCAATTAGTCGCAACCGTTGCTGCTCGGTCCAGCAGTATTCCTCGCGTTTACCTTTTTTAACCAGGTATAGCGGCGGAGTAGCAATGTAAACATGTCCTCGCTGAATGAGTTCCTGCATAAACCTGAAAAAGAAAGTCATAATCAACGTTGCAATATGGCTACCGTCAACGTCGGCGTCGGTCATAATTACAACCTTGTGGTAGCGAAGCTTATCAAGATTCAGAGCTTTTGAGTCATCATCGGTTCCGATAGTGATTCCGAGCGCGGTGTAAATGTTCTTAATTTCCTCGCTTTCCAGAACTTTGTGAATCATTGCTTTTTCAACATTCAGGATTTTACCGCGCAATGGCAAGATCGCCTGGAAACGACGATCACGGCCTTGTTTGGCTGTACCGCCTGCCGAGTCTCCCTCGACCAGGAAAAGTTCGCACTGCGTTGCATCTTTCTCGGCACAATCGGCCAGTTTACCTGGCAAGCCAGCACCCGAAAGAACATTTTTACGCTGTACCAGTTCGCGGGCTTTACGTGCAGCATGGCGAGCCTGGGCAGCAAGAATAACCTTGTTGACAATTGCCCGAGCCGACCGTGGATTTTCTTCGAGGTAATTGGCCAGCATCTCGCTAACGGCCTGATCGACCGGTAAACTAATTTCGGAGTTACCAAGCTTGGTCTTCGTTTGCCCCTCGAATTGTGGTTCGGCCACCTTCACCGAAATAACTGCGGTTAAACCTTCACGGAAGTCATCGCCATTGATTTCGAACTTCATATTTTTGAGCATTCCGCTAGTCTCGGCGTATGTTTTCAAAGTACGGGTCAAACCGCGACGGAAACCTGTAAGGTGAGTTCCCCCCTCAATGGTGTTGATGTTATTCACATAAGAGTGAATATTTTCGGTAAACGAAGTGTTATAGTGTAAAGCTATTTCAACGGGTACTCCGGCTTTCTCCGACGAAATATGAATCGTTTCATCAATCAGTTTTTCACGGACGTTATCAAGGTATTCAACAAACTCTTTCAAACCTTCTTTCGAGAAAAACTCGTCGTGCTTGTAACCGCCTTCGGCAAGCGGCACTCTCTTGTCGGTAATGTTCAGTTGGAGGCCAGCGTTCAGGAATGCCAACTCGCGCAAACGAGCTGAAAGAATTTCGTATTTATAATTGGTTACAAGAAAAATAGAGCTATCGGGTTTGAACGAAACTGTTGTGCCGGTGCGTTCGGTTTCGCCAATCACACGAACGTCATACAATGGTTTTCCGCAAGAATACTCTTGTTCCCAAATGCTTCCGTCGCGATAAACCTTTACGTTACACATGGTTGACAAAGCGTTGACACATGACACACCAACGCCGTGCAAACCGCCCGAAACCTTATAGCTGTCCTTATCGAATTTACCACCGGCATGTAAAACTGTCATTACTATTTCGAGCGCCGATTTGCCTTCTTTGCTGTTTATCCCGGTTGGGATGCCTCGTCCATCGTCGATGACGGTTATTGAACCGTCACCGTTGATGATAACATCGATATTTTTGCAGTATCCGGCCAATGCCTCGTCAATCGAGTTGTCAACAACCTCGTAAACCAGGTGGTGCAACCCTTTTTCGTTCACATCGCCAATATACATAGCCGGGCGTTTCCTTACAGCCTCCAAGCCTTCAAGTACCTGGATACTATCTGCATCATAATCTCCATTGGCGCCTTGTGTTCCCCAGTTCTGGGTTTCTTCTAATTCTTCCATCAATCAAGTTATTAATTTATCCCATTACTCTACCCTCTCAACCCTAAACATCAGGATTAAGATCAGTTACAGAATGTTTGATATTTCTGTTTTTGGTAAGACTTCTGATTGGGTAATAAAAACAGGTATTTGATTTTCAGTATATTTTCCACTATAGATTCCCTAATTCAAAATCAGTGGCAAATATAGTAAAAAACTCGAACCTCAGGAAGCCAAAAAAGTTCATAAAATGTTAAACTTTCAAACAATTTATGAACTTTTTTATCCTTGATTTACAATCGGTTGCAAAATCAGGATTTTCTTGTCCGATTTTAGAACCTGTAGCTGATACCAGCCAGCCAGTTGAAATTTTTATGGGTATATCCCAACCACTGCTCATATTTCTGAAAACCAAGGTTATTGAGCTTACAGAAGAAATTCAGGTTTTTCAAGAAGTAATATTCGGCGCCAAAATTCACATCGACGATTGGATCCATTGAAATCTCGATATTTGTAGGATAACTGGAAGAAGAGGTCCATGAGAAATCGCGAATCAGAGCAGTGCGTTTTCCGACAACAAAAATATCAGCAGTAAATCCGAATTTGTCGTCGGGTTTGTAAATGCCTGACAACGTGATATCCAGATTAGGCATTTGCCAAGGCTTTTCTATTGTCTTCAACTTATACGAATAGTAATTTCCCAACAAGTGGATAGAGAAATCCTCGGAAACCGAATGCAAAACTTCGCCCGATAATTTCAAAACATTTACATCATCGTACAAATAGCCGAAGGTATTGCTAAACTTCTTATTGATTCCTGAACGAGTGAAATTCTCGCTCTCCTGAAAGTAGAAATAATGATCTTTCACCACAGAATAAGTTGCCGAGGCCACATAGTTGGTTTTTGGTGTAAACTTGCCTTTAAAACCGCCCGAAACAATATACTGGTAATTGGTGTTGGCAACGTCATGATACGGATCGACATACGGATTTTCGGCTGCAATAGCCGAATAAGTATTCTGCTTTACATAGCCATCCACTGTGGCAAAAAGAGTCAAAATCTCCGGCACAGGCGACCATTGTGCATTTACCCGGGGCGAAAGGTAAAATTTCGCATCGGTTTTGCTTTCGAGTACGGCAGTCGCATTGACACCAATTTGCAAACTGGCAACATCGGCCTGCCATTTCACCGATGGATTTGCTCTTAACACCTGCTGACTGGTTTCGCCATAAGTGTTTGTCAATCGGCTCCATATACTATCCGATTTATTAGCAGTTAGCGAAGCGTCGAGTATTCCCAGCATTTTATCGAATTTCTTCGATACACTTCCTGAAACGATAAACTCGTGTTCGGTTTGCCCGGTTTTACTGGTAAAATAGTGGTATTGAGCCCTAAAATCGTAGTTCATCCCCGACGATAGCGGCATCTCACTTTTCAGGCGAATCGAAGCTGTTCCTTTCGCAAAATACTGTTTTTGCCCAAACCAGGGAATCATCTGTTCTTTTTGCTCGTCGGTCAGCAAATCGCTTGCGTAGCCATAATAAGTAAAAGCCTGCCGATCAAATCCCAAACGGGCAGTAAGTGTTGATTTACGCATGAAACGTTCAACAAATACCTCTCCACTATTAAGCGATTCAGGAGCTTTAACCAAATCGTCGTTCAAAAGCCGTATTTTACCCGATGAAGAAAGATGGTTGAAATGCAGTCCGAAATTCGATTTTTTATCAGACCGCGCATTGAAAAACAGCTCTCCATAGGGTGTCTGATAATTTCCTAAACCTAATTTAAGCAAACCATTCCCGAGTTCGGGTCTGGGTTCGCCAACCATCTTTGCGGCTGCAACCGGAGTTGGATCGAACGTTGTATAAACCGGCTTGCTGAAAATTGAATAATCGAAAGTTGGCGGCTCGGTTTGCTCCGGTTTTAACTGCGGAATATCGTTTATTTTCTGAAATTCCTGGATCGTTGGCTGATAAGCCTTAACAACCTCGACCTCTTTTTTCAACTTGGTGGTATCCTGCTGTGCTTTTGTTGTAAAAGCAGCCAAAATCGCCCAAATTACCAATACAGTTGCTTTATATTGTGTCCTCATTTTCTGTAATTTTTACTTTTTCTTTCCTCCTGAAATATTGATTTCCAACGGCTTATTCTGATTTTTTGTTTGCGATGCCTCGTTCGCCTCAATTTGTTGCAGTTTTTGCCGGGTCAGCTCCAATATTCCATCCTCCTTATCCGGATAATTTTCTTCGACACTTTTTAGCGTGTGTTTTGCCTGAAACTCATCGCCGTTTTTCAGGTAGATTTCCGATAGCAAAAGAAAGCTCTTGGCCAGCCAGAATTGGTGCGGAGAATTTTTATCGATAAAATCCATGATTTCCTTTTCCGACTCTTTCAGTTTTTGCTTATCGAACAGGATTTGAGCCACCAGGTATTTGGCCTCAGCTCCTTCTGCCGAATTGGTTTCGCCCGAAAGTTTACTTAACACAGGCAAAGCTTTATCCGGGTTACCAATGTTGTAATACGAAACGCCAAGCTTATAATTGGTTTCCCGTTTCAAAATATCGGATACTTTTTCGAGAGCCAGAATTTTGGTTGCTGCATCGATACAAGCCTGCGAATTAGCCAGTTTAAACTGGCAACGCATAATCCCGGTAAGAGCGTCGGGCAAGTTTTTTCCCGAGGCCGACAACCTGGCCAAACGATCGAAGTAAGCCAGCGATTGCTTGTAATTCTGATCGTTGTAATATAAACCGGCACCTTTAAGCAAGGCAGGTTCAGTAAAATCGTTATCAGGCTGGGCAATAACCTGCTCAAATTCAGCCAGAGCTTTATCGAATTCACCATCGCTGTACAAAAGTTGGCCAAGATAATAGTGCGAATTCAGGGCAAAACTTCCGTTTGGGAACTGACTCAGGTATTTCTCGAACTGAGGTCTCGCCTTTTTATCTTCAGACATAAAAAGCTTTTGGGCCGACTGGAACAGGAGCGAATCCTGCTCGCTAACCGAAACCTGCGTACCATTACCCAACTGGTTGGTGTACGAAAAATACGAATCGACATCGTTCAACTCGATGTAGCTGTTTTTCATTCCAGCCAAAGCAGCCTGGGTTTCAGGAGTATTTGGCGAACGCTCAACAACCTGCTTGTAATAATTAACCGAGCCCTTATAATCGTTCGAATTGTACGAGACTAATCCCAACTGAACCAACGACTTATTAACCAAATTACTCTGCGGATATTTTTCAATCAGGTTTTTATAATAATTCATAGCCGTTTGCGATTGGTTTATTCGTTCGTATGTACGGCCAAGCTCATAAAGTGCATCGTCCTGGTATGATGATTGGGGATAGTTCTGAATTAAGGCATTTAGTGCGGCAATCTTTCCCTGGCTATCGCGCTGCAATCCCAGGCAAAATGCTTTCTGGAATAATGAATAATCGGCATCGTAAACATTCATACGTAACGCCTTATCGTAATTTGTAATGGCCTGGGCATAGTCGCGGTTCAGAAAATGGCAGTCGCCCAGACGATTGCTGGCATCGGCAACTTTATCGCCTCGCGGATCATCGTCCAGATTCAGGTATTTTCTGAAGAAATCGGCAGCTGCGGCATAATCTTTTACCTGGAAATAAGCATAAGCCAAATTGTAATGTGCCGTTTTATATTCCTGAAGGGTATAGACTCCTGCCGATTTCAGGAATAAATTGTAAACTGAAATTGATTTATTAAAGTCGCCCAGGCGGAATAACGCTTCGGCTTTCCAAAACAGTGACAGAGCATGGAAGTTTTTATTGAAATCGCCTGCATCCAACGATTTGTCGAAATTTTCGATGGCCGCTCTATAATCAAGATTATTAAAACTTTCCAATGCACGATAATACGCAACGCGCTGATATGCTTTTTTCACCGACTGGCTTTTTACCTTAATTTTTTCGATGGAAGCCAAAGCCTCGCGGTAATTGCTCGTGCTCATGTAAACCTTAACCAGGTAATCGTAAGCTGCATCGTTTCGTTCCGAATTGGGATAGAGTGAAATATACTTATCGAAAGCATTAATGGTTTCGTTAAACGGCGAGTACGACAGTTCGTAGGTGATTTTTGCATAATTGAACAAAGCATCTTCCTTTATTTTAGCATCAAAATCGAATTGGGAAGCTGCTTCGAACGCCTGGCGCGCTTTATTCTTGTCGTTAGCAACAACATAGCAGCTGGCAAGATGATAATAAGCATTTTGCGCCAACTCGTCTTTTCCTTTCGAGGCTATTTCGAGGTAAGGAATTGCTTTATTTTCGTTACTACCGAGATAATAGCAATAACCTAACATGTAATTTTCTTCACGCCCCTTGTTGTTTTTATCTGATAAATAAAATTCGAGGAATTGGATCGCGTTTTTAAACTCGCGCAAATGAAAGTATGAATTGCCCAATAAACGAGCCAATTCGGGTTGCTGATCGGCCGATACATGATTGATAATCTGAGAAGTATAATCAACAAGCTCGCGGTATTTAGCCTGCTTGTAGTAAATCTGGCTGATGTAAAATGGGATGACTTTTTCAAAAACCGGATTCTTTTGCAACTTCAGGAACTCTTTTAACGCCGTTTCGAAGTTGTTGCTCAGGTAATTAATATGGCCAAAATAATAACTGGCAGGAGCAGCGTAAAGCGAATTTCCCTCTTTAATTTCAGCAAAATCGGTAAGAGCAGCGTCGTATTTTTCCTTTTCGAAATTCGAATATCCGCGCATGTAATAAAAATGTGCAAGGTCGTCACCCGAAAGGGCAGCCTTATCAATATCTTCCAATGCTTTCAGCACAGCAGGATATTTCTTATTATCAAACTGGTAAATTGACTCTTCAAACAAGGCTCTGTTCCTGAACGAGCTTTCAGGATATTGTCGTAAAAACTCAACAACCTGTTCTTCAGCATTTTCATTACCAAGCTTTAAACTACACATCGCTTTGTAAAACATGGCTTCGGCCCTGAGATTGGAGTTTTCGCCGGAATTGGAGGCAATTTGCTCAAATTGAGACATTGCCGAAATGTAGTTTTGATCGAGGTATAACTCCTTAGCCTTTTGTATTTCCTGGTTAACCGACTGGTAATAAACTGTTTTCTGGGCTTTCAGAAACGTTGGGAGCAATGCCAGCAAAAAAAACAGGAAAAATAACCGGATTGTCTTCATATAAATCATGGTTGTTCGTTTGCTAATTTATTTCGATACATAAATTGTACCACTCAGGAAAAAGACAAAAATAATAGTAAAACGTTGCCTCGTGAAATAAACTTTTGAACTGTTCAGAATTTAATAAGACAAATAACACCGTATGATCCAAACAAGTAAAGTTTCAATAAGGTATCCTCAAATTTTATGTTGATACAATGTAAAAAATTGAACAGCCTTACAAAATTCGTCAAAACTAAGAAATTATGGCAGCGCGTTTATATTCAGTCTATTTCAAAAAACAGAACTGATATTCGGGGCTGATTAGTATTTCGGAGAACAAAAAAAATTAGCTTTGCATTCATCTCAAAAGAGACTCATATGTCGGATCATATTATAATCGAATTAAAAAACGCTGATATTTTCCAGGGCGACAACCTGATACTTTCAGACATTTCGCTTGAAATTAAACCTGGCGAACTGGTTTACTTCATTGGTAAAGTTGGAACCGGGAAAACCAGCATTATAAAAACACTTAATGCCGAATTACCTTTGGTGAACGGCGAAGGCCAGGTTGCTGGTTTTAACCTGGCAGAAATAAAACACAACGAAATACCTTTCTTAAGGCGTAAACTGGGTATTGTTTTTCAGGATTTTCGTTTGCTGAACGACAGGAACGTGTATGAAAACCTTGCTTTTGTATTGAAAGCCACCGACTGGGCCGATGTAAACCTGATTGATAGCAGGGTAAACGAGGTTCTAAAAATTGTTGGGATGGAAAGCAAAGCTTTGTCGATGCCACACCAATTGTCGGGTGGCGAACAACAACGGGTTGCAATTGCCCGTGCGTTGCTTAATGATCCTGAAATTATACTGGCAGACGAACCTACCGGGAACCTCGATCCTCAAACCTCAATTGAAATCATCCAGATTTTCAAGGACTTAAACCACAAAGGAAAAACTGTACTCATTGCTACCCACGACTATCCAATCATTCGAAAATTTCCGTCCAGGATTATAACTGTTGACGAACAACAAATTTTCGAAACAGTAATTAACCGAAGAGAAAATTAGCGATCCAAATTATGCAAACTGTCCTTTCTTTTCTACGTCAAATCAGAGATAACAACGACAAACCCTGGTTCGACGAACACAAGGCCGAATACCAGCAAGCCAAGCTTGTTTTTACTGAATTTGTGGACAAGCTCATTGCTGGCATTGCTGAATTCGACGATTCGGTAAAAGACCTTACCCCCAAAGACTGTATGTACCGCTTTAACCGCGACACGCGCTTTTCTCCGAATAAAATGCCATACAAAACTCACTTCGGCGCATTTGTTTGCCCCAATGGTAAAAACTCAGGATATTCCGGCTATTATTTTCACATCGAGCCTGAAGGAAGTGGTTATTTAGGTGGTCACCAACTTGATACGGGCGTTTATTGCCCCGAACCGAATGTTTTGAAAAGTATTCGCGAAGAGATTTATTTCAACGGCGAGGTTTTTGAAGCCACTATACTGAATGCTCAAGATTTTGCCTTGGAAGACAGTCAGGCGTTAAAAAAAGTGCCGCGAGGCTATCCGACTGATTTTAAATATGCTGAATACCTGAAACTGAAAAACCCATGCCTTTGTAAACATGTAGGCGATGATTTTATTTTAAGCCAGGATTTGCTGAAAAATACGTTGGAAGCTTTTAAACTGACGAAGGAGTTCAATTCGTTTTTGAATAAGGCGATTAGCTACGCCAAAGAATAATCAGCAGATTTACATTAACTTTCATAGCTTATTTTACAGTCAAGTACTCAACGATCAAATCTAACACATTTTTAATTTCATCATCTACCTGATCAACAGGCAAATACTTAATCAATTCATAAAACTGTCCTTTATTTATTGGTATGGGCTGACTCGACAATTGGCTATATTTTAACAAAACATTTTCCAAAAAAAAGCTGAGCTTTATATTCTTGGTAATGTTGATCCAATATGAATCTTTAAGTGCCGAAGTAAGAGCTTTGAACTCTTTCAATGCTTGTTTATTATTATTAAATACAAATTCAAGCATACAGGAATCCAAAGCTTCCTGAAAAAACTGTTCAAACAAAGTTCCTTTTATTTGTAGAATATCTGTCGCCCATTTTTCTAATACATACGGTTTCACAAAATAGTTTTCCAACTCATATCGTTTCCAGTAGACGGTTGTAAATTTATCATCCCTCTCTGATGTTCTCTGTTTTCCGTCACCATCCAACACAGCAACACCTTTAAAATCAGGAACTACACTTTTCAAGGCTTTAAAATGCGTTCGGAAATTTGCAGAATAATACCCATGATCTCGATCTATTTCGTTTTCAGTCGTATCATCGGGTTCAGTATTTTGCGTGTAGTAATAATTTAAGTTGGAGTCCAATAATTCAAATGCTGCATCATTGTTAACCAATCGTGCAAATTCTTTCAACATATCGATATCCGTGCTACCCTCCACATAAAGAATTGTCTTTTTTTGCTTTGCTTTATAATAATGCTCGATCCCAAAATTGCGTAAAGTCTTCTTGATGTGATCTTTCTCTGCCAAATGAATGGCCTCACCAACCAAGATTAATTCTAGATTAGTATCAGATGCTTCATTCAGAATAACTTCAGAATGTGTGGCTATAATCAGTTGGTTCCCATTTTTCTCGGTCAATCGTTTTAGAACAGTATAAATCGTTTTCTGTCGTAATATTTCAAGATGTGCATCCGGTTCGTCTAAAAGAAGTACCGAACTCTTGTGAGAATATAGGTAGGAAAAAAGAAGTAAAAATTGCTGCAATCCTCGCCCTGCCATCGCAATATCAAGATTATTTTTTACATCATTTGACCTATATTTAAGTTCAATAACACCTCTGGAAACAATAAACTTAGGCGGCTGGAGCTGTATCTGAAATAACCGTTCGATCAGGTGAACCATCTCTTTCCAGTCTTCCTTATTCTCTTTTTCATAAATCATGTAACACAAGTTCCGCAATACTTCCGAAGTTTGTCCCTGCCCAATCAAAGAGTTAATTCTTCCTTCAGGCAAAAGAACTTCTTCAATTGCAACGCCAGACATTGAATAAAGCAAATTGACGTTTATTGTTGATGCAAAATTCATCAAGGGCTTATCCTCGTAAAATGATTTATTTGGCAAACAGTATATGATCTCTGCTGATAGTTGAGTAAAACTCATCGAACAATCGTGAACTTTACCATTATACTCAACACCAACAGTAATCTCTAATGGGATTAATTCCGTGCTTCCTTTTCTAACTTCAGTATTATTCCAAAGAAAACGTGCATTCTGAACCGGCAATTGTGTCAAATTCAACCTATTAATACCCGACGACAAATTCTTGGTCGCTTTGGTTTCTCCTTTAGATTGAAACCAAGATTTAACTCCAAAAGACCACAAAGCCAATGCCTGCAATACCGAGGTTTTCCCCGAATTATTTGGGCCAATCAACACCGATGGCTGATCCAATTTGACTTCAATTTCATCTCCAAAAATTTTGAAATTACGAATCTTTATGTAGTGTAATATTCTCATATTATTAAATTATACTGTAATATTAATAAATCATCCTCTATCTATGATAAAAATGATCTATATATTTCCCTAAGAAGATTTTCTTCCTTCTCCCAAATCAATTTGTTAGCTGCCTGCGGCAATTTCTCAAACCATTTTTGTCTTTTCTCATCATTAAAAAGCGCTTCCCGAATGACTTCGGCCAATTGGTCTCGCTTATCAAATTCAATATAGGTTCCTATTTGGAAACTTTCAACCACGCGCCTCATCTCGGGCAAATTGGAAACCAAAACCGGAACACCCGCCTGAATGTAATCGAACAGTTTGTTGGGTAAGGCGAAGCGGTAATTCAGGCCCAAATCTTCTTCGAGCGAAATGCCCAAATCGGCTTTCCGGGTCACTTCATTCAGTTCCTGAAGCGGCAAACGCCCCAGAAACTTCACCTTCGATTCAAGTTTCAACGATATGGTCAATTCTTTCAGTTTCTGTGTCAAATCGCCATCACCAGCCAGCCATAATTCGGCTCCTTCAATAAACTGCATGGCTTTAATCGTATCTTCCAGTCCGCGACCGAGATTCAGAGCACCCTGGTAAAGAATGATCTTTGGAGTATTGCTACTCATCCGATGACTTTGAGTCATCGGATGAGTATTCACCGATGCTGTGCGGACAGGTAAATTGCGAACCACCTTAAAATCGACGCCATACTTGTCGCGATAAACCTCGGCAATCGACTCGCAAACCGTGTAGGCGGCATCAACTTTTGGTACAAGAATCTTTTCTATCCTCGTCCAAATAGCTTTTACCCATGGTCGGTTTACCAGCTCCGGAACTTCTGTAAAATACTCGTGACTGTCGTACACCAAAGGCTTTCGGCTGATTCTCGATGCCAAATAATTCGCCGGAAGAGTATCCAGATCGTTAGCTACAAAGACATCAATTTTCAAACGAAGTAAACAGCAAAAAAGCCGCAGGTTGTATTCGAAGTAAAACAGCAATCCTTTCCTGAAAAACAGTTTCATCCGGCGTGTTGGATAAGCGCGCTCTACCGGGTGGCTTTCAGGCAAAATACGGCCAATCAAAACCGGTTCAAATCCCATATTTTGCAGGCTTGTGGCTACTTTGTGCACCCGGTTGTCGGTGACCAGATCGTTGATTACGCTGAGCGAAACTTTCTTCAAGGCTAATTCTGATGGTTCGTTACGCCAAGGTAAACGAAAAAGGACAATCTTCTGTTATCTTTACCCGAAAATAATTCCGATGATACGCGTTTACTCCGATTTCTCGCTAAAAAAGTACAACACTTTCAATATCGACGCCAAAGCCAAGTACTACTTCGAATACACCGAAACCGAGGACTTAGCCGATTTTTTGATGCGCAACAACGATTGGCCCAACTGGCAGCGATTGATCATTGGCGAAGGAAGTAACCTGTTGTTTATGAACAATTTTGATGGATTGGTGATTAATCCGAATATTCCCGGAATTGCCACAATTCAAGAAGACAGAAACAATGTTTGGCTGGAAGTTGGAGCAGGAGTACACTGGGACGAACTCGTTGATTTTGCGGTGTTTCACAACTGGGGAGGAATTGAAAATTTGTCGCTCATTCCCGGGAAAGTGGGTGCCACCGCTGTGCAAAACATTGGTGCGTATGGCATGGAAATTCAGAACCGCATCGAATCGGTCACAGGCTTCGATCTGGAAACCTTAAGCGATTACACTCTGGAAGCCAAAGATTGCCAGTATGCCTACCGCGACAGTATTTTCAAGAATCGGTTGAAAGAGCGGTTTATCATTACCTCGGTCACCTTTAAGCTCGATAAATTTCCGGAGTTTATCCTGAATTATGGCGAGCTAAAAGCCGAAACCGAAAAGCTGGGAAACATCAATTTGCGGAATATTCGCAAGGCCGTTATCAGCATTCGTGAATCGAAACTGCCCGACCCAAAGCTGTTTGGCAACGCCGGAAGTTTCTTCAAAAATCCGATTGTCGGATCGTCGCTGGCGGAGCAATTGCTGTCCGAAAACCCTAAAATGCCCCACTACCCTGCTTCGGAAGGCAAAACCAAGCTGGCGGCAGGCTGGCTCATCGAACAATGTGGCTGGAAAGGTTTCCGCCGCGGCGATGCAGGCGTACACGAAAAACAGGCACTGGTTTTGGTGAACTACGGAAATGCAACCGGCAAAGAAATCTACGAACTTTCCGAAGAAATATGCCAATCGGTTCAGGCAAAATTTGGCGTAGAACTGGAACGCGAAGTGAATGTGATAGGGTAAAAGTGATCAGTGGTCAGTCTCAGTTTTCAGTAAATCACACTTTCCTGTTTTCTATTGACTAATGACTGCTTTCCTACAAACTACCATCCAAAACTTCATCGGTTCTTCGGTTAGCATGTGTTTCACCGGTTCTTCAATTTCGTGATATTCAATCAATCCAAACTTGCCAAATTCGCGCTCAATCGATTCAGGATCATAGAAAAATACTTTCAGACCATTTTGAATCCGGAACCGGTCTTTGCCAATTGGCGTGCCATTTTTATATAGTTTGGTGTAGCCTTTCGAAACTGTAATAAAGACCATCAGTCCGCTATCACGAAGCTGATTATAGCAATTCTTCAGAAATTGACGCCTTTCATTTTGATTAAATACATGGATAAGCGCATAACAGTAAATTCCGTCATAAACCGAATCATCAAATGGCATTTCGGCCACCGAACCATGATGAATCGGGAAATTCAACCCGTTTTCGCGGGCAAGCCGGATGGCTGTTTCTGAAATTTCAATTCCAGTCATGTCCATTCCCTTTTCAACGAAAGCCTTGGCATTCCGGCCAAAACCAACTCCGGGAATGAGCACTTTACCGAAGTTTTCAGAAGCAAATAATTCGCTAACCTGCACCGCCGAACCTGTTGGCTCGAACGACCAGGCAGAACCGATTTTCTGAAACATATCTTCCCAAAACTCACTCATCTTTTTATCGCTATAAATATAATGTCTATTGTTACCAAGCCGTCGGGCTCCAAATAATCTTGCAGATCCAGGCGAAGTACGGTGAGCCCGGCTTTTTCAAACGCTTCCTGCAAATCAGTTTGCCGGTGGTAATTGAAATAAACCTCCGAATCGCCCGAAAAACTGGTTTTCTCAAAGCCAGCCCGGTTTTCATCGCCTTCCATCGTGCTCAGGTAAATAACACCGCCGGAATTTAAAAGCGCCGAACAATCGGCAATCAGTTTGGCTGCATCGTCTTTCGACAAAAACGGCAGGCAAAACGAGCACATCACCGCATCGAACTTTTCAGCAATTACAGAAGTATCCCGAACATCCATCACCCTGAATTCCACATCAGGCAAGGCTTTCCGGGCAATTTCAATCATTTTGGGTGCGAGATCGACCGCCAGCATCCGGCTTTCAGGAAACCGGTTTTTCAGGAATTTGGTAACATTGCCCGGACCACAAGCCAATTCTAAAATAGCAGGGTTGGCTGTTTTTACCTGATTTACAAAATAGGAAAGTTGGCCGAGGTAACCGTTTACATTGTCGAAACGGCTGGCATATTCTTCAGCAAATTCATCAAACCGCTGAACTGAAACATCAAAATTCTCCATCCTTTATTCTTCTGTATCTTCAGCCGCTTCGTATTGGGCAATTACTTCTTTCGCCCGATCAACATCAAGGCTCGAAACGAAAATCTTTACCGGGCCAGCGCCACCTGCATCCACATTCCAGGGAGCCAACATGCCCATTTGTGAGTCCTTCAGGAATGATTCAATATCAGCATTTTCCAGGAGACTTTTCACCATAGTAGCCTGCCATTGCGTGCCGTCAAACACTTCAACCAAAGAAATTTCATTTTCAGTTTTCATCGCTGTTTAGTTTAAGGTTTATCGAATTGTAAAACTTGTTAACGTTTTTAAGTAGCCGGGCTCCAGGCAAGCGCCTAATCCGGGAAGTTCAGACAAAGTAATCAGCCCATTATTTCCATAGCTTATCCCTCCTGAAACCGGATCTTCGCAAAACATCAGCGGAGTATCAAAGTCGCAAAAACGAACCTGATCGCTGGTCAACGCCAAATGCGCCGAAGCTGTAAAACCGATCCGCGATTCGAGGAAACCACCAATTTGCAATTGCAAGTTAGCGATTTCGGCCAATTTAATAATCTTTTGAGCCTTAAATATTCCCGACGATTTTCCCAGCTTGATGTTGAACGAAGGTGCAGCTCCCAGATCAATCAAACGCTGTGCGTCGTGGTGATCACAGCACGATTCATCAGCCATGATCATTACCTTACTCTCGCGACTGATTCGGGCTAATTCCATATAATTCCATCGGGCAATGGGTTCTTCGCAAAATTGAATGTTCAAATCAGCAAGTTCATTGAGAACACGAATAGCTGAATCGGCATTCCATCCCTGGTTGGCATCGAGCCGCAGCGGAATTTCGTTGCCAATTTGCCCCCGGATTGCCTTTATCCTGAAAATATCCTTGTCCGGGTCGTTTCCCAGTTTAACCTTTATCACCTCAAAACCACGATCTTTAATTTCCTGTGCATCGGCAACCATTTGCTCTGGTTCATTGATACTTACTGTATAGTCAGTTTTCAGGATTTTATTGTTTTTTCCACCCAGAAATGCGTATAATGGTAGTCCGGCGGCCTGAGACGCAATGTCGTACAAAGCGATATCGAAAGCGCTTTTGATGCTCGAATTGCCAAAAATGGTGCGGTCCATCGTTTCGGAGCAAGCCTCAATATCCAGCGGATTTTTCCCGATTAACGATTGAGCCAGGTAGTTGGAGACGACATAACAGGTTTCCATACTTTCGCCGTTGATAGGCATAAATGGACTGCATTCGCCAAAACCCGTCAAATCCTCGTCGGTTCTGACAACAACCACTACATTTTCGGCGTAGTCAAACGATCCGAGCGAGATCACGAATGGCTTTTTCAGCTTCACCGGGAATTTGTAAACCTCTATTTGGGTAATATGCATAGCTTCTGAAATTATTTATTCGAACATAATTCAAAGCTACAACTTTACGCCTGTAAAAAAACGGAATATGAAATAATGGTTACAGAAATATAATATTTCAAAGGAATAGCCATCAATAAGAAGTGGTCATTCATCCAAACAAATCATTTGTATGAACAACCACTTCCTGAAAATTAAAGGACGCTTAATTCTCTGAATACCATTTAATTTGCTGCGAGGCGCGCATCACAATGGCCAAAATCACAAACAATCCGATGCTTCCGGCGAGAAGCGCGTAGTCCTGCAATTGCAGAATGGTGAACAGGAACAGGTACAGCCCGACTTGCAGAAACGTTACCCAACCCATCAGTTTCAGGTCTTTCAGAATCGACAAGGCATACCACGAAATCAGCGCCGTAACGGCCAATGCCGAAATCAGGTAAGCGGCATTGAACCCGATTTGCTCCCCGATGGAAGTCAGCAACGCATAAAAAATGAGCAAGGCAAAGGCCACCAGCGAATACTGGAACGGGTGAATCCTCGTCCGGCTTTTGATCTCAATGAAAATGAAAATGATGAAATTCAGCGCAATAAACAGAATGGCGTACTTCACCGAGCGCATCGACTTTTGGTAATGATCAACGGGGATCAGCAATTCGACGCCCAGCGTGGCTTCGTGTGTGTTGAATTTGTTGCCTGCCCATTGCTGCGGAAAATTGCGGTTCAGGTGCGTCACGCGCCAATCGGCCGTAAAGCCCGATGCGGTCACATTGCGAGTTTCAGGAAGAAATGCGCCCGTAAAACTGGGTTGGCTCCAAGTGGATTTCATCGCCACTTCCGACGTTTTGCCCAGTGGCTCCACCGACAAATCTTCCGAACCATTCAGCACCAGTTCCATCTCGAAATTCAGCGACTGTTTTAGGTCAAGCTGTCCAGCTTTAATGGTGATTCCTGATTGGAACAAATTGGTGTCGGCCACGCCGGGTTCAACCGCGCAATGTTGACCGTTTACGATTAACTCCGGAAGGTTTTTGATGCCGCGCATATCCGAAATACCGACCGTAAAATAAGCGGCATCCCAGTTGTACTGCGCATTCTGAAGCTCCAGTTGTGAGCCGTCGGGTTGCGTAAACGAGCCTTTCATGTTCAGTTTTCCCTCGTAAACCACCACCTCATAAATGCCGCGCTTCCGCTTTTCAGGCAAAAGTTCGCCGCTGGTTTTCAGCGTTTCAGGTAAAAAATGGGCGATGCCTTTCCGGTCGATTGTTCCCTGCCCGTTTTCATTTTGCTCCTGAACGGTAAACGGCACATTCAGCACCGGACCGGCAACCACCTGCTTGCCACCCCATTGCGCATAAAGCTCCTGTTTCACCTGCTCGCCGAGGGCAATCCGTTCGCGAATCAAATCCTGAATAAAAAACGACGGAATCAGCAACACAAGAGCCAAGCCCATCACGACAATCATTTTCACACTGTAACTGTTCAGAAAATTTTGAATTTGTTTTGTTTCCATAGCTTTGAGATTATTAAAAGTACTTTGAATTTCAAAGTTTGTGATTAAAAAAATTTATTGGTTGCTAATCAGTTGTTCCAATGCCGCTAAATGCTGGCGAAACAAATCCTTTCCCTGCTCGGTTGCCCGGTAAGTTGTGCTGGGCTTCCGGCCAACAAACTGCTTCGAAACCACAATAATTTCCTGCTGTTCCAAAGCTTTCAGGTGGCTGGCCAGGTTGCCGTCGGTCAGTTCGAGCAGCTCCTTCAGGGCATTAAAATCCAGCGTGTCGTTCACCATGAGCGCCGACATGATTCCAAGCCTGATACGGCTTTCGAACACTTTCTGCAGATTTGAAATCGGATTTTTCACCAGAGTTTATTTACGATTTGACTTTTTACTATTTTAAGTGCGGAGTGCCTAAAGTTCGGAGTTCGGAGTTGAAAACGATTCGGGTTATGGGTTGAATTGTCAAATTGATAAATTGTTATAACCATTCAACCATTTAACCATCCTCATTTTCAAATCCTCAAATTTCCAAATTTTCTAATTGGTTCGTCTCCCTTTTCCATCTTACCTTTCATACCTCCTCCACATCACCACCCCATACACCAGGTGCAACACACCAAAACCCAGTGCCCAGAACAGGATTCCGTACGAAGCAAAGATTCCGGCTAAAAGACCCAAAATCAGTTGGCCCATACCCAGCCAATGAATTTCACCAGAAGTGAATTTGCCTGCGTTGATCAGCGCCAGCCCGTAGAAGATTAGCATGGCCGATGCTGCCAGATCAATGCTGTTGCGCGAAACCAGAATCAGCACAAATATTCCACCTGAAACGATGGGAATCAACAAATGCGTCAACACCCGCTTGGTGGAGTTTGTCCAGAATTTTTGACCAGCTTTTTGCGCTTTCCGGTACGAAAACCAGATGGCAGCAACTCCGGCCAAAAGCAGCACAATACCCGCAACCACTCCCAAACCGATGGTCACGCTGTTTACAGGCGAGCCACCAACAGTGCACAAAAATTCGTCGTAGTGAATCCTTCCGGAGTCGAGCACGACAAACCACGCGATGGCCGCGCCAATCAAAGCACAGGTTCCGGCAAAAAAGCCGGCCCAACTATTGAGCAACATAAACTTCGACGACCGTTCCATGATCTCACGGATGGCCTGAATATCTTCTTTGGGATTCGGTGTATTCATATCTTTAAAAGTACTTTGAATTACAAAGTTAGTTTGGAAAATTGAATTTGCAAGAGGGAGGAAGAAAAAAATAGTCCCGAAAGGACTGAATTTGAATAACCGAAAAGTTGTTGAAGTGAAATACAATACTTGTTGTGCAACAGAGACTTTTATGGGCTATACCACCCGCTGTGCCTTCGTCCTCTTTTTCCCAAGCTCTTTAGCTTGTAATTCTAAAGATTTAATAATCTCAACGTCAGACTCAAAACTAAATAGTCGGCTAGCGCCTAATTCTCGAGTCTGAATTACAATTTTATAGTCATATCCTTTCCCAAAGGAGGCTTTCTCAAGTTTTTCGATGGCATCTTCAAGTGTTTCATAATCTCCTTGAATTTTAACAGGAACAGGAATACCGTTAATTTGCTCTTTTAAAAACCCGTCAATTCCTGAATTCCGCTGAACCGGAATTGCATTAATGTTTTGAAGAATGGCAAGCTCCTTTTCTGTTTTTTCGAGATAACTTTCAGTTCCTTTATTTAGTAATTCCGATTCTGTAATTACCATTTCATCTAGCCTTGAAACAGTCAAATCTACAGCATCCTTTGACTTGTCTATGCCAATAAAATTTCTTTTTAAGTGCTTTGCAGAAACACAAGTCGTACCGCTACCACAAAATGGGTCTAAGATTAGGTCTCCTTCATCAGTCGCAATGCGAATAATCTGGTTGAGCAACAATACAGGTTTTTGAGTAGGGTATCCTGTTCTTTCTTTTGCTTTAGGATTAAGATATGGTATATCCCAAATATCAGATAAAGGAACCCCTTTCTTTTCTTTGCCAATTACAACATTCCCATTTTCATCTTTCTTATATACAGATTTCCCATTCTCATCTCGCTCTCTTTCTTGTAAAATTTGGTCAATATTTGTTGTTGCTGAGTAGTCGGTATATATCGTATTAAATTTAAAATCCTTTGTTTTAGAGTAAAAGAATATTATTTGATGTGCATTTAATAATCCTTTTTTTGAATTTGACCAACGTTTATATGACCAAACAATCTCGCTTTGAAAATTATCACGTCCAAAAACTTTGTCAAGGATAATTCTTATGTTGTGCGAAGCTGTTTTGTCGCAATGAAGAAAAACACTACCAGTATGCTTCAACACTCGTTTACATTGAATTAATACATTTTCAATGAGTTCTAAATATTCATTTAAAGAATTGTATTTATCTTCAAACTCGTATGTTTTTGCATTATCCCTAGTTTTAAGAGAATGTGTTTTTTGAGTAAAGAAAGGCGGGTCAAAATAAACCAAGTCAACACTTTCTGTTTTTACTTCCTTTAACTTATCCTGACAATCACCACAAATTATTTTATTGGTTTCCATATTCAGGGGTTCTTTCATTCGCAATTTCCGTTAAAATAGCCTTTAGGTCAACTCCACTATAAGTTTTCAAAAAGTCCCAAGCTTCATCGCCTCCATAATATTCTCCCTCAACACCAGCATATAATGTTTTTAATGTCTCTTGTATTCGAATTGCTTGGTCTCTCTGAGGATAATAAAACATCACTCGAATAGGCTTGTAACCGTGTCCTTTTATAACTTTAACTCTGGTGTGTTCCTTGGTAATGTGGTCTCCATCGGTAGTTGCATCTCGCCATTTTACTTCAATGGCATCATTTTCATTCAGAAAATCGATTTCGAATGTATTAGGTCTTTGCCCCAATGTATTTTCTACTTTTGTTTTAATCCCTTCTGGAAATTTATAATTTAGACACAAGGTAGCAGCCTCCTCTAAAAATGAACCAGCATATTTGTATAAAAAACGTCCAGTATTTTGATAAATATCTATTAACTCACCTTCCTTAGTGGTAATTCCTAAAACTCTATAGATTAAATAATGAGAATTATCATCCGATTTCATGGCCTCCTTCCGCTCTTCAATTTTTTCTTTGAGATTAGACGCATAGGCCTCTGCTAATTCCGTTATTCTATTCTTTAAATTTTCCATTGGACAAAGTTACATTTTTCTCAGATTTGTTTGCTTCGCAGTGTCTTTTTAAGCAAGAACGCCGCTGTAAAAGCACGGCAAATTACTATTTATTTTTATTACAATACCATCTACAGTTCCGAAACATTTTCTTTTTTTATTGAATTCCAACTAGTTGCCGCCAAATAAGTTTTCCCAAAATCTACACCACCCAATCTACAAATCCAATATGTTTAGTTATTATTTTTTTCAAAATCAAGGGGTTTGACTTTGGGCGGCGGAAATTAGTGATCGGATGACTTCGAGTCATCTGATCACTTGGCAAGCAACCAGATCATTAAACAAACAACCCCTGACCCGAAAACTATCTTTCGAATCAGGGGTTGCAGTTCAGGTGGCGCGATTTTTAATCGCGAAATAACCAGCGATTTTCAATCGCCGCACCCGTTTACCCTATTTCCCTCGTAATCGCAATGGCTGCAATGGTTCCGTCGGCAATGGCGGTGGTAATCTGGCGGTATTTTTTGCTGGTTACGTCGCCCACGGCAAACACGCCGTCGATGTTGGTGCGCTTGTCTTCGTCGGTTTTGATGTAGCCCCACTGATCAAGTTCCAGCTCTTTTCCAAAGATTTCGAGGTTCGGCTTTTGCCCGATAAAAACGAAGATTCCGTCGATCGTCAGCGTCTTCTTTTCGTTGGTTTTCAGGTCTTCCACCTCAACCTCCATTTTGTCGCCAGTCTTGCGGAAAGCGCGTGGCTCGTGCGAAAGCAGGAACGAAATTTTCGGGTTGGCAAACGTTTTTTCCTGCGCTGTTTTGTTGGCCTGCAACTGATCGAACTGATGAACGATCGTAATTTTCGAGGCAAACTTCGAGATAAAATCGGCTTCTTCGATGGCCGAATTTCCACCGCCAATCACCACCACTTCCTTATCCACAAAATACTTGGCATCGCAGGTAGCGCAATACGAAATGCCCTGCCCCTTAAACTCCAACTCGCCGGGAATGCCGATGCGGTTGGGCGAAGTTCCTGTGGCAATCACAATTCGTTTGGCGCGAATGGTTTCCTGCCCGTCGATCATGATCTCTTTCTTTTGCAAATCGACATGCGTGACATCAACCGCCACTTTATAAGTCGTTCCGCAGCGTTTGGTTTGCTCCGACATGTTGTGCGAAAGCATGTATCCGGGCTGCGGGTCAATAAATCCGGGGTAATTCGACACCACGTGCGTGGTCGAAACATTTCCGCCGGGCAAAGCAATGTCAACCAAAACCGTGTTGATTTTCGCCTGACAGAGGTACAAACCGGCCGTCAGTCCGCCCGGTCCTGCACCCAAAATGGCCACGTCCACATCGGTCACAATCGGCTTTTGTTTGGCGACAATCTCGTTCACCTTTTCCTTGCCAATCACGCTTTTCAGGTTGCGGATGATTTCCGAGCGCTTGATTCCTCCCGAAAGGCGGCTGGTTACTTCTTCACCATCCTGATAGAATAGCAAGGTTGGCGATGATTTTACACCCAGTTGATCGGCCAGATCACGGTTTCCCTGCCTGAAAATTTTGATGAATCGGACTTCACCTTTAAACATCGGATCGAGCGATTCGAGTTTGGGGAAAAGCGCTTCGCAGGGCGGGCACTCGGTACTGTAAAAGTCCAGCACAACATTTCCACCTTTCAAAACTTCGGGTTCGAATTCAGATGCATTAATTTCTTTCATGGTGTTTGATATTTCGGTTTTTTAAATTGATAGTGAAATAAGGTTGCCTCAAAAGTTGAATTTTGGAACTTCAAATTACTACTCTGTCAGCAATTTACCCCTCCAAACCTCCCCTAAATGGGCGGCTTTAAAGTCCCCTTAAGGGGATTTAGGGGTTTTCGCGTTATCTTTACTTACAAGTTATCAGCAATTAAAAACTCAAATTAATTTTGAGATAGTGCAAAAAAAATATCCTTTTCATTCAACATCGCGGCAATATTCTTTGCCGTTCACTTCAGTGAACGGACACAATATCATTGTTCTCCAAAATAATGCCCAATGCCCAGTTCCAATAATTCAGTCACCGGCCTGCAATCGTGACTATTGAGAGAGCCATTGTAGTTTTTGGCCATAGACGCGCAACCTCCGCCGCAAATCAGGCTTAAATTGCAATCGCGGCACTTCGGAATCGACAAAATATCGCGCTCCTGCCATTCCTCAACAGCTTCGGTGTATTTCTTCACTTCGGGATAAAAAGTGCCCAGACTTTCGCCCTGCTTGCCCACCGTGGCCGTGCAGGCATACACATTTCCGGTGAAATCGAATGCCCACTCGGTTTTGGTCCCGGTGCAGGCATCGAACAATGGTTCAGGCATTTCGCCTTGCTCAAACAAAAACTTCGAGATTGAAAAAGCCGGTTTGTGAAACTCGGCGATGTGCGGATGGGCCTTTAGCAACGCGTACAAATCTTCGTACAAATTGAGGCGCGAATACAGCTTTTGCTGATTGGCCTGACATTCGTGCAACTCGTAATTGCGACCCAACTGTGTCTTGAAAATTGGCGAACTTGTCCAGCCCTTGTCGATGGCAAACTGCGCCAGATCGGGTAAATTCTGAATATTCTGCCGATCGACTACCATGCGCAGATTCACCGGAATGTTGTGGACAAGCAACTCATCGACCCCCGCCACAATTCGGTCGAACGTGGCGTCACCGCCTTTCAGGAAACGGCGCTGGTTGTGCATGTCGCGCGTTCCGTCGAGCGTCACCTGTATCTCGCGAATCTTTCCTGATTTCAGGATTTCCATGTATTCCTGAAGGTGATAGCCGTTGGTCACCGCTGCAATTTCCAGGTTCAGCGAAGCCGCTTTCCGAATGACGTATTCAATGTTTTCGCGGTGTTTGGGCGCATTCAGGAAAGGTTCGCCGCCAAATAGCGTGATGTATTTGCGACGACCAGCGAATTCCTTCTGAACGTAGTCGAAAAATGCGTCAATCACCTCTTTCGACAAAGCCACGGGTTGCTCCTCGTAGCCTGCCTGGTAGCAATACGAACAGTCGAAATTGCACGAATAATTGGTCACAAAGAAGATCTGAACTTCATCCTTTTCGCGGTCGTCCAAAAACTTCAGGTACCTTTCCCTGAAAAGCTTTTTCTCCTGCGCCGGATCAACGAGGTAGCCATTCTCAGAAAATTCAGAATCTTCTGCACCTGAAATCAGACTGTTGTAGGTTTCCCGATCAAGCACATCGGCCTGCCCCGACAAGGCGTTGACAACAAACCAGTCGTCGGAATCCTTAATTTTTGAGATGATGTTGTATTTGGAAAGCTGCATGGAAAAACTGATTAGAGATTAACGATTAGAGATTAACGATTATTGATTTTCAGATATCGAAATACTTCTTCAATCATCAATCGTTAATCGTTAATCAGTAATCAACTTTAAATGCCTTAGTCGTGGCATCCGGCAATAATCTGTGATTGTTTGGCACAGCATTGCGCTTGTTTAACCTGACCCTTGCGGGTTTTCTTTACTAAACTCTTCATTCAGTGAATTTTTGTATTGATTAAACTATAGGAATAAAAGTACCGGTTTTGAACCAGATACTTTCAGACTTTCAATTTTAAAATGAGTTTTCCGCTTTGGACATTGTCTACAAATATTTCACCCCTCCGGGGTTAGTTCGCACGTGTTTCGGAACTTGAAACTTGGAACCTGAAACTTGAAACTTTTTTATCCGCAGCAACTAAAATCGTCGCGCTCGGCGGTTATCGTGAAACTCGACACCTTGATTTTCCCTTTCGGGTAAGGCTGACTTTCTTCAAGCACTTGCACATAGCGGAAACCGGCGCCTTTGATGATTTTCAAGTATTCGTCGCGGGTTACAGAACCTGCCCAGCATTCGGCGACTGCCGCCGGATCGTTCGCATATTCTTCAGGTACCGGCTCGCTTGAATAAATGTCGCTGATGACGAAACGTCCGCCATTTTTCAGGATACGGTAAATTTCGCCCCAAACTTTGCGCTTGTTGGTCACGTGGTTCAGCGTACAATTTGAAATAATCAGGTTGGCAGTCTCGTCGGGCAACGGAATTTCTTCCAGATCGGCCTGAATGAATTTCACATTTTCGACACCCATTTTTGCCGCCGTCGAGGTTGCTTTGCGAATCATTTCCTCGGTGACATCAATCCCATAAACAAAGCCTGTTTCGCCAACCTGCTCAGCCAGGCGCAACACATCGGTGCCACGACCACTTCCCAGGTCAACACAAATTTCGCCGGGTTTCACCTCGCTTCTATCCACTGCCCCACCACACGACAAACAGCACGAGTCGTTGGCCAGCGGCGTATATCTTCCTACGATTTCGTTCACATCCATAACTTCATAGTTTTGACATACAAAAATAATATAAAATGCGAATCAAAATACATATGTATATATTTTGATGTTTAAATTTTATATTCCAAAAATGTCATGAATCTTTTAGAAAAAATTGCCTGCTATCTCACCTGGAAATAGCAAATTCCGCAACATACTTCAATGCAATCTTAACAGATAACCAAGAGAATTACAACCCAACGCATATCATAAAAAGTGTTCGAGTGACGCTAATGACAATATTAAAATATTATATCTCAGGCATTTTTATTTTATGGTTTGTTTTGATAAAATTGCAGCGCCTAAACAAACCCTATTGAATGAATATTAACATGGAAACTAATCAATACCTAAGCTCTGAATCAGAATTTGGAGTATTTTTTAGAACTAATTACCATGCCGCCTGCCTGATCGCATTGAGATATGTAAAAAATTGTCACTTGGCAGAAGATTTGGTACAAGATGTTTGTGTTACACTTTGGGAAAAGAGAGCTCAATTCCAGGTTCATGCCAATCTAAAAAACTACTTTTTTATTGCGGTTAAAAATCATGCGCTAAACATGGTTATGCGAAACAAAAGCGTAACAATTTCTCTTTCAGAACTTTTCATCGATTTACCTGAAGAGGATAATTCAAATGTATTTATCCGGGAGGAAATGGCCGCCAAAGTTTATAAAGCCATCCGGGAGTTACCTCAAGGCTGTCAGGCTATATTCAGACTTGCCTACGAACAAAGTTATACTTACCAGGAAATTGCCAATGAACTTAATATCTCGAAAAATACGGTTAAAACTCAAATGGGTATTGCTTACAAACAACTTCGGGATAAATTAAATTCGCTGACTATCAACTTATTGATATTTTTCTTTAAAAATCTGAAATAAATTTTCAGTTTCAATTCACCCTTTTATATCAAAACTGTGTCATTCATATTGACAATGAAAAACGACGAGATACATAAACTTGAACAGATAGCATCGGCGCTTCACGGTGAGATAAACGACCAAGAATTTGATCCGGTGAAATTGGCCAGTGAACACCAGGAGTTTGCTGATGCGAAAAAAATATTCGGCGTAAAAGATTTAGTGGTTGAACTTAGTAACCTGGAATCTGAAGAAAAAGCATGGGAACTGGTTCAACAAAGATTAAAACCTAAACGCTCAATTGACTGGAATAAATGGTTGAAGTATGCGGCAGTTTTCGTAGGAGCTATTGTCCTGAATTCGATAGTCATGCATTATTATTATCAAACAAATTTGATACAGAATGAGGAGGTTTATGCGACTGTTACTTCGCCCAGGGGACAAGTAACCAGCCTTACATTGTTCGACGGGACTACGGTTTGGTTAAATTCAGGGTCGTCGCTAAAATATTCGAACCATTTTGGCATCACCAAACGCGAAGTGAGACTTGACGGGGAGGCTTTGTTTGAGGTTAAAAAAGATGCTGAGAAAAAGTTTGTCGTTAATCTTGATGGTTATTCGACTATTGAAGTGCATGGTACTATTTTTAATGTAAAGAACTATCCGGCAGAAAGGGAGGTTGTGCTCCTGGAAGGCAAAATTGACTTCTCGAACCACGAGAAAAAGGTTGAAATGAAACCCAACGACAGGGCCACAATAATTAGCAATACGAACCAGATTAAAATTGATCAGGTTAATGCTGCCGACTATAAATCGTGGATTGGAGGCAAAATCAACTTTGATAATGAAACACTTGAAGATTTGGTTCTTCGGTTAGAACGGTGGTACGATATTGAATTTGAATTTGAAAAACCCAATATCAAACAATACAAATTCAGCGGTGTGATAAACAAAGACAAATCGTTGGATTATACGCTAAGAATCATTCAATTAACCAATAAAGTAAAATTCAGGAAAGAAAGCGATAAAATATACATTTCAGAATAAAGAAAAACAAAACGGGATTTGCTGGTCACAAATCCCGTAAGTTGAAGTTAATAAAGTGCTTGGCTCTGTTCAGGATAAAAGCACTAATTGTTTAACCCTATAATGCAAATTTATGAAAAAAATGGTTCATCCGCCGATTCGGCTTGGAATTGGTGTATCTAAATTCCTATTTCTTATGCGATTAACTTTGTTTTGCTTTTTGCTTGCAATTTTGGGAGTTCAGGCAAACTCCTATTCACAAAACACACGTTTTAAATTGAATTACAAAAACACTTCAATCAAACAGATTCTTGAAGATATTAAGAGTCAAAGTGAGTTTGAATTTTTTTATAGTAATGATGATTTTGACACCAATGCAAAAATTGATTTAAAAGTAAATAATGCAACGGTTGAAGAAGTCCTGCAGAAAATTGTTGATCCTACCAGCCTGAAGTATAAAGTGATTGACAAAACAATCGTAATCTCCCAGGTTCATAATAAAGAGCTAAATAACGGTCAACAGGACAGGACGATTAAGGGAGCTGTAAAAGACGTTTCGGGAGCAGCAATTCCGGGAGTATCGGTTGTTTTAAAAGGAACGACAAGAGGTACTTTAACCGATTTTGAAGGAAATTATTCCATTTCAGGAATCTCTTCAACTTCGGTATTGCAATTTTCGTTCGTTGGAATGAACAATAAAGAAGTATCGGTTGGAAATAAATCGGTGATCGATATTGTACTGGAAGAAAGCACTATCGGTTTGGAAGAAGTTGTTGCCATTGGCTACGGAGCGCAAAAGAAGAAAGACGTTTCAACAGCCATCTCGTCAGTTTCTTCGGAAGTTCTGAAAGACAAACCGGTATCAAACTTTGCGCAATCGATTTCAGGAAAAATGGCAGGGGTTCGTATTTCGAATACCAATGCCGCACCCGGAGGTGGAACAAGTATTGTTATCAGGGGTGTCAGCTCGATTAATGCCAACAACAGTCCGCTGATTGTTATCGATGGGTTCCCAATGAAAGATGGATTCAACAAAAACGAAAACCCGCTGAACTCGATAAATCCATCGGATATTGAATCGATTGAAGTTTTGAAAGATGCCTCATCGAGTGCTATTTACGGAACTCAGGCCGCCAATGGGGTTATACTGATTACTACCAAAAAAGGGAAAAGCGGAAAACCTACGATCAGCATCAACGCCAGCACCGGTTTTCAGCAAATGATTAATAAGATTGATGTATTAAACCGGGAAGATTTTCTACAGTACATGGACGATGCACGCGCAAATGCCTACATTATCGAAGATCCGAATTTTGGTACAAACAATCCGAATGCTCCGTTGTGGCAGTGGACAGACCCGGATGCAACCCGAATTGCCAACTGGGCCAAATATTCGCAACACGCCTCGGCAATGGCTCAGCCTGGCTCGAAACACTATCGTTGGATTACAGTTTCGCCGGAAACCAAAGCGATGCCTTACGATACCAATTGGCAGGATGAAATTACCCGAACCGGACATGTTAACGACATACAAATATCGGCTACCGGAGGTACTGATAATGTTTCGTACATGATTTCGGGCGGATACTTCGACCAGGAAGGTATCGTACCTACTTCGGGATACGACCGCTTTTCGTTCCGTGCCAATGTTGACCTGAAAATAAATGATAAAGTGAAAGTTGGGCTTCTGCTTGCCCCTTCAATCGAAAACTTAAGCGTATTATCGAATACCGAAGGTGGCAGTAATTCAAATCCTTTTTACAACGCCCTGGCAATGCCACCCATATTAAATGCTACCGACGACAAAGGTAATCCGGTTTATTGGGGAACAATACTCGACAGTTGGTTTGACTGGAACCTCAATACCTTCGTAAACCCTTTGCATCAGTTTATGAAACAGGACAAGCGCCGCACAGCCAAAAGTATTTCGACACTTTACGGTGAAATCAATATTCTGAAAGATTTGAAATTCAGGACAGAATTTCATACAGAGTTCCGTTACTGGGAGCAAAACTATTTCCTGCCCAATGCTACGCCAACGGCGTCTCAACCATTTTCAAGGTCTCAGGGAACCAACCAAACCAGCACCCGCTTATACTGGAATTCGCAAAACTTCCTGACCTACCAGAAAAACTTCGGGAACCACGCTTTAACAACAATGGTTGGTTATTCCAGCGAAGAATCTTCATACCGTAGTTCGTACATCAATAAATACGACTATCCAACCGATCTGATTACGACACTAAACCAGGCAACAACGGTATTGAATGCACAAAACGATGCCCGTACCAATCGTTCGGGCGAGACCATGATTGGCAGCTTTGGCCGCATCATGTATAACTATGCCGGGAAATATTACTTTACCGGAAGCGTGCGCCGCGATGGTTCATCTCGATTCGGACAGGATAAAAAATGGGGTATTTTTCCTTCCATGTCAACCGCATGGCGTATTTCTGACGAAGGATTTTTCGAACCGCTGAAAAAGTATATCAACGACCTGAAAATTCGTGGAGGATGGGGAATTATTGGCAATGCCGGAATATCGAACTACTTAGCTTTAAGTACGTTAAACTCAACGTCATATGTTCTAGGGTCAAACTCAACAGTATCAGCAGGCTATCTCGATAGTAAAGTAGCCAACTCGAACCTGGGATGGGAAACCACAACCGACTATAGCATTGGTACTGATATGCAATTGCTCAAAAGCCGTGTTACGTTGAGTATCGATTATTTTTACCGCAAAACAACCGATATGCTTTTCAATATGCCACTGCCAGCAATCACCGGATTTGGTTCTTACATGGCCAATATTGGAGCTATGCGCAACCGGGGGTTCGAATATACCATCAACTCCCGTAACTTAACTGGTCCGTTTAAGTGGACAACCGATTTTAACCTCTCTTATTACCGTAACCGGGTATTGGATATTGGAAAAGACAAAAGACCTTTGATTATTGACAATTGCTATACCACTGAAGGTAAACCACTTGCAGGACTATGGGGTATGGTCAATCAGGGTGTTTACAAAGACTGGGAAGAAGTTAAAACACAACCTATTGTAAACGCATCGAACCCATTGTGGAAAAACCGTACTTCGCCTGGTATGCCTAAAGTTGCTGATGTAAATGGCGACGGAATTATAGATGCCAGCGACAATACAATTATTGGATCGGCCATACCCGATTTTGTGTGGGGGATGACCAACACTTTTGAATACAAAGGTTTCGACCTTTCGATACAAGTTAACGGAGTACAAGGTGGCGACATTAATATGCTCGAATATACAGGCGTTTTTGGTCGTGGTAATGGTACAATGAATACCACTTACGAATATTTTAACAACTATTGGCGCCCCGACCGTACCGATGCCAAATATCCGGCTCCAACCCGAAAGAACTACGAAGGAACTGACCTTTCTGGAACTTTGGTTTATAAAGGTACCTATGTCAATATTCAAAATGTTTCGTTGGGCTACACGTTGCCAAAATCGCTGGTAAAACGTTCGGGACTTGGAAATGTGCGTCTTTATACAACCATTCAGAATGCGCTGTTTATCACCAAATTCCCAGGATTTAATCCTGAAACGAACTTTAAAGGAGATCAAACGACTTCACAAGGAATTGACCGGGGAGCTTACCCGTTGGCCCGGACAGTTTCGTTTGGTTTAAACATTACATTGTAATACCACAAAAAAATAATTGATATGAAAAAAATATTTTCACTGATTATACTGGTAATGTTCCTGTTTTCTTGTTCCGACGAGTTCCTGAACAAACAACCGGAAGATACTTTATCAACAGGAACATATTACAACAACCCGGGCGAAATAAAAACGGGATTGGTTGCTTGCTATAAAAACCTTCAGAGCATATATAATCAGGGTGATTTACCATTGATTATCGAATTGATGTCGGATGACGGAAAAGACTTTACGTGGAGCGGTGTTTGGCACATTTTTCAAAAAACAAACAACGACTCGCAGGGCAACATTTGGAACAACAGTTTCAAAATGATTGTTAACTGCAATACAATCATCGACATTATCGACAAATTTAAAACAACAAGTGCTGCTGACGAAGCCCTCGTAAAAGCTTACCGAGGCGAAGCCTGCTTTTTACGAGCTTTGGGATATTTTAATCTGGTACGCATTTATGGCGATGTGCCTAAAGTAGTCGCTCCGTTTTCCGATCCTAACTCAGCTTTTGGGATTGGCCGCACACCTGTAGCTGATATTTATAATTCAGTAATAATTCCCGATCTGGAATATGCTATTGCAAACTGCTATAAAAAAGGCGATGCTGCACTGAAGAATGAAGAAGCCCGTGCATCGAAAGCAGCCGCGCTTACTATTCTCGGGAAAGTTTACCTTACCATAAATAATCCGGCAAAAGCTGCCGAAACTTTAAAGCAGCTTATTGTTGACAAAGTGGGCGGCACATGCTCTTTACTTCCCGACTATAAAAGCATTTTTGCGACCAACAATAAGTTTAATGCTGAATCGATTTTTGAAGTAAACTTTAATGTCGCTGCCGGTCAACCAAGTTATTGGTTTAAATGGATGGGTGTTGACATTGGTAAGCGACTGTCTGCCCCTTCAAGCAATCAGTTGCTTGTAGAACACAACCTTATGCGAGACTTTGTAAACAGCAAAGAACTAACACGTTACGTAGCTACTATTGATTCAGGAAAATGCCCGGGAGATACACCTCCGATACAAGCCTGGGCCTGCAAGCTCTCTCCGGCTTCCAATGCGGTTAAAAACTATGTAAATACCGGATCGGACAACAACTACATGGTTACCCGCTATGCCGATGCACTGCTTATGTACTCCGAAGCATTGATGCTTACAGGCCAAAAAGCTGAAGCCGTTACCTATTTCAATCAGGTTAGGGCACGTGTTCGCCCGGCAAACCTTATTACTGAAACGGATCTAGACATCGATCAGATTTTGCACGAACGAAGAATGGAACTGGCATTTGAAGGACATCGTTATTTCGACCTTGTTCGCACCGGAAAGGCTATTCCTGTAATTACAAAGGCATTGATGACCAAGGTTGATTACGATGATAAAATTTACATTTCAGGCTCAATACCTGAATATCAACTCATACTACCAATTCCGGTTGGCGAGATACAAAAAGACCCAACCTTAACTCAAAACAAGGGATATTAAACCGGCTAAAAAACAAATAAATGAAAAAGCTAATCTATATTGCCGCATTGGCCATTATAACTTCACTATCTTCCTGTTTGAAAGAAGATAACGTATCGGCTCCGTCCCTAGGTGAAGTACAAATGTATATGACTGCAAAAAATGGTAAAGACTCTCTGGTAACCCAGCCTGTGAAAGGTAAGGTTGTAAAGTTCGTTGTTGTAACCAAAGCCGATGTTTGCTCGGTTTGGCCCGGTGGAACAAGGCAAATCATGAAAAAGAAAAAAAGCCTCGATGGCGGAATTACTTACCCTGATTCGATTGACATGTTTAACCATCCGGTGTTGGTTGCCAGCGACGACTATATCGATTACGGACTGGTTGGCGCACGCGGCTTAAAAACTACGCAAATGGCTGGCGGCTGGTATTGCACCTATACCTATAAATCGAGCGGAACCTTTAACCTCACCGTTGTTGTTACAAACCACGGATACAGTGGCCCTGACTACGAACAGGTTGTTGTTGACGCCGGTGATATTACTGTTAAATAATCTGAAACTGACCGAATTCCCAATCTAAACACTTATTATGGAAGGAAGACTTTGGTCTTCCTTTCTCATTTAACCTTAATCCTGAATAAAATGAAAATCATCAATTATCTGATTCTGGCTTTTGTGCTTTTAAATGTTATAAATGCTCAAGCCCAAACAACAACCGAAGCCTTAAAAAATGTAGCCGACAACGTGCTGAAAAACACTTCGTTTAAGTTTATAAACAGGCAAACAGGCGAAACCTTCGAAACAACCAAAGGCTTACCCTATTCAACGGCTATAAAAGCAGAAAGCCCTTACAATTCCTGGGAATACTGGAACGGTGTCCTCTCAATCGGGATGATTCAGCTGGGTCAAATAATGAATGAGCCAAAATATACTGAATATGCCAAGCACAATTACGACTTTATTTTCAGCAACCTCGATTATTTTAGAAAACAATACGACGAAAAGGTAAAAGGCGCATCATTCGAACAATTTTTCAGACTCGGAAAATTAGACGATTGCGGCGCTATGGCCGCCGGTTTAGCCGATGTATATCAACTGACCAACAAGAAAGAGTATCGCGATTACCTCGAAAAAGTGGGAAACTACATACTCACCAATCAGGAAAAATTAGACGATCAAACGCTTTGCCGACCCGATCCTCACAAATTCACCATTTGGGCCGACGATCTTTATATGAGCATCCCTTTTTTGGCTCGAATGGGAAAAATTACCGGCGATGCCAAATACTATGATTTTGCCATTAAACAAGTCGAAAATTTTGCCAGGTACCTCTACAACCCTGCAAATGGCCTGTATTTTCATTGCTATTACAGCGACATTAACATGAACGGCGTTGCTCACTGGGGGCGTTGCAACGGTTGGGTAATGATGGCAACAACCGAGCTACTCAACATTCTTCCTGAAAATCATCCCCGGCGACCAGAAGTTATCAGGCTACTTTTACGCCAAATTGTAGGGGTATCACGGTATCAGGATATTTCAGGATTGTGGCACCAATTGCTCGACAAACCTGATTCGTACCTCGAATCGTCGTGTACCGCCATGTTTGTTTACTCCATTGCCAATGCAGTAAATAGAGGATGGATCGACCAACGATATATGACTATTGCAAAGAACGGGTGGCAGGGATTGCTAACAAAAATCCAAGCTGACGGACAGGTTCAGGATATTTGTGTTGGAACAGGTATAAACGAAGACCTGAAATTTTATTATACTCGTCCTGCCAAACTAAACGATATTCACGGGCTCGGTGCAGTACTCCTGGCCGGAATCGAAATTTCAAAAGCAAAATAACTAAACCCAACAACAATGAAGCATAAACTTAGTACAGTTTTATTTTCAGTGCTTGCGCTGTCAGTCAGCTCAATCGCTCAACCCAAGTCGTATTGGAATATCAATATTCCGCTCAATTCGTACCGACTACCTCCGGGACCTGTTGGAACAGTTGCCAAACTCACCGATTTAGACAAAGATGGCGACCCCGACATGCTAGAAACAGTTACCATCAACAGCATCCCGGTTCGCTGGATTGACGACGACGACGATATGAAATGGACCGATACCGAGGGCGACACCGACAGCGATTGCCTGATGATTGACCGGGATAAAAATGGTAAATACGGAAGTTACAACGACCTTGTAATTGACTGGAACGACACCAACAACGACGGGAAAGCCGATATGCAGGTTGTTGCCGACTATGTTGCCAAAGACAAAGCAGCCTGGGGGCCGGGGCACTATATGTGGGTTTTGGATACCGATATGGATAATGTTTTCAATTACATCGACTGGGATACTTTCGAGTTGCGCTGCTGGATTCACAATGGGCAGTCAGACTTTTTCGAAGATTACCACGGCAAAAGCACCTTCCTGAAAATGCACACCACAACCGATAAAATGAACGATGTGCGCCTGAACTGGGAAAACCCGTTCCTTTTTTATGATACAGATAATGACGGACTAACCGAAATGGCCATCCGACTTTGCGACTCTCCGCCCATTATAAACGACAAATCGCTGGCCAATACTCCCGAAAATATAAAGCTTTCAGGAAAAATCGACTGGGCCTCCATGTCGTTCGATTTAGACAATGACAACGCGCCCCAAAACGAATTCGACCTCGACATGACCATTCATTTTCGTGGCGGGGGTTTCGATTATATGGATCAGGTTCATAAATTTAAAAATATGCGTGGATTGCCTGCCGCCGACACCATGTTTATGGATCCGCGCTGGCGACAAATTTCAGAATTGATTTATCCCGATCACGAATCGGCCTGGAACCTCATTCACAACCGTGGAAAATGGAAATCGTGCTACTTTACCTTCGACGAAGACGACGATTGCGCCCGCTGGGAACGCGTTGAATTATACGAGCCTAACAATGTTTTTAAAATCGGGGCCCGAAAAGGCGGCTTAGACAATAATCCACAGGCCGATGCTTCGGGCGACCGTGGCGAGTGGGACATGGATAATTCGGGAAAAGGAAATTTGTATGTAGGAAAATTCGATGGCCGCATTCACTTATTTGGAGCTGAATGGGGTGCTTGGCGAATCGATCAGAATGCGTTCTCGTACCAGGCCATTGGCGGATTATACGATGGTTATGGCCCTGGCCGCACCCAGGTTGAGCCTAAAGTTTTTTCAAGCATAAAATATACCGACACCAATAAAAACGGGTTCATTGACGAGCTTTCTTTTGACCTCGATGGCGACACTTTATTTGAACATACAGTTTCGCTCCTGAAATTGGGAATCGACGACAAAGAAGAAATCATAAAAACAGAGGGACTGAAATACAGCGATTTAGTTGCACTAAACAAAGCTGTTTCCGAAAAAATGTGGGCCAACGCACTCGAAGCATCGGCAGTTGCCCGAAAGGCAGGCTTAAACCTGAGTTGGTACAGCCTGTTGCAAAGCCCCAAAAGCCTTCAGCAAAAATACAGCAACGGGTACTGGCTCCAGTTTTATATTTACCGCGATTTAATGGATTTAGCCTGCCGCAAGCAAAATCAGAAATTTATGGAAAGCCTCGATAAAGCATACTTTTCGGGCAACTGGAACCTGGTGGGCGAAATTTAGCAGCTAAAAAGAGTGAATTGCCGATAGCAGTTCACTCTTTTTGTTTCAAATGTAAAAACAACACTTATTCGGCGCCTATCCAATTCTAATTCGATTATCTTTGAAACAAGAACTAACCAATTAGAATTTAAACCTATGAAAACTGTTGTTGCCAAGCCTTCCGCACGAAATGCCGGACTCGATATTTTGCGTGTTTTAGCCTGTTACATGGTTGTGCAAATCCACACCGGCGAGTTTTTTTACATTACTCCTGAAGGCGGTGTCCTTAACGGTCCCGGAAGTTTCTGGGTAGCCATTTACAATTCGCTTTTCAGATGTGCAGTACTCCTTTTTGTAATGATTTCAGGATACTTCCTGTTTCCGGTTAAGGACAACCTACCAACGTTTTTCCGTAAACGATTTTCCAGGGTTTTGATTCCGTTTGTTATTTGGTGCGTTATTTATGCCTTTTATCAATACCTGCGCGGAAATGCCGGTATCGCTGCCACGTTTACCAATATCCTGCACATTCCTGTAAATTACGGAACCCAGGTTGGCCATTTGTGGTACGTTTATATGCTGCTTGGCATCTATCTTTTTGCGCCCATTGTTTCGCCCTGGCTGCAAACAGCGCCTAAATCGCAAATTCAGTTTTACCTTACAATCTGGGCTGTTTCGTTGTGCCTGCCATACATTCATCAAATTTATCCTGAAGTGTGGGGCGAATGTTTTTGGAACAAAACGCCAATGCTTTATTATTTTTCAGGAATGCTTGGTTTTGCGGTTTTGGGCTACTACCTCAAACGCTTCCATGCGCAAAAAAGTAAAGCCGACTACCCGGTTGGCGCCATTTTACTGATTTTGGGCTACGCTGTTACCGCTTATGTTTTTGCTTCTCGCTTGAATACAGCACAATCAATTCCCGAACTCGAACTTTCGTGGGGGTACGATGCCATAAATGTAGCCATGCTTGCCTTGGGGTATTTTCTCATTTTCAAAAACCTGAAATACAGGAACCCGGAAGGCTGGTGTGCCCGCCTGTCCGAAGACATTGCCCTGAAAAGCTACGGAATTTACCTGGTTCACATCATTATACTGAATACAACATACGGGCTTTTGCTCTCGTGGATAACCGGACGCGAATATCTGTTCCCCGCAATAAGTGTTATCACTTTTGTTTGCTCATACCTGGTAATTAAGCTTTTGGCTTATATTCCAGGCAGCAAATATGTGATTGGGTAAATAGCTAAAAGTATATTGATTTTACTTTTTGTACAAGAAAACAACCTCAACCGTATTTTTTATCTTTGTCGAATGACGTATAATGCAGAAAGTATTCAATTGGGGCTATTTCCTGAAACAGAAAACGAAGGACAAAATTATACAACGACCTTCGCTGATAACATGTCGCTTCCGGTTCACCGATGGTACAGATATACTGCCGGGTTTTCGGCAGTTTGGGTAAATGAATTGATAAAGCGCGAAAAATTAAACGGCAGGACAAAAATTATCGACCCATTTGCTGGCTCGGGTACTGTTTTGCTTGAATGTGAGTATGAAAATACTGAGGGCATTGGTATTGAGGCACATCCATATATTTATCGTATTGCTAAAACAAAATTAAACTGGAACTATCCGGCGGATATATTTAAAAAGCAATCGCTGGATTTATTGCAAAAAGCTAAAAAACTGTCGATTAGCAAAACCGATTTTCCGAAGTTAATAGCCAATTGTTATCCGCTGGCCACAGCACAAAAACTGGAATCCTTAAAGCAAGCATGGCTAAACGAAGATCAGGATGAAGATATTCGGGATTTTACCTGGTTTGTTGTAACTTCAATATTACGTGCATGTTCGCCTGTTGGCACAGCTCAATGGCAGTACATTCAGCCAAGTAAAACAAAAGCAAAGGTTAGTGACCCCTATATAGCTTTTGAACAGAAGGTTAACGACATGTACCTGGACATGAAACGCCTGCAAAACCGACATCAGAAAGTAACTAAATCAATTGTTTATAACGAAGATGCCAGGAAAATTCAGTCGATCCCGCCTCAATGGGGCGACCTGGTCATTACATCCCCTCCGTATGCAAACAATTATGATTATGCTGATGCTACTCGTTTGGAAATGATGTTTTGGGGAGATATTTCGGGTTGGAGCGATTTACAGGACAATGTGCGCAAGCATCTTGTGAGGGCTTGTACACAACATGTTTCAAAACTGAATGGAGAAATAAATGAAATCCTGGCAAATAAACGACTGGATCCGATCAAAAATGAACTATTCGAAATTTTTGAAACGTTAAAAGAAGAACGCCTTAATCATGGTGGAAAGAAAAACTATCACCTGATGATTGCAGCCTATTTCAATGACCTTGCCGATGTGTTTCATTCTCTTCGGAAGGCAACTCGCGATGGGTGCCTAATGTGCTTTGTTATAGGCGATTCTGCTCCTTACGGCATTTATGTGCCAGTTGACAGGTGGTTAGGCGAACTGGCTGTTTCTGCCGGATTTAAAAGTTATACTTTTGAGAAGTTAAGAGACCGGAATATTAAATGGAAAAACAGGAAGCATTCCGTACCTTTGAAAGAAGGACGTTTGTGGATTAATGGATAAAAATGGCAACCTCTCATTCGCATAAATTTGGACAAATTATCGGTGACTTGCTGGAAACAGCAATTCTGCCCCTTCTTGAAAAATTTGTGAAGCAGAACAAACTTTTTCTTGACAAAAAAGGTGAACGAAAAGCAAGAAATGGAAAAAAAGTAAGCTGGATTGATAATCGTGGCAATAAGCACGACCTTGATTTTGTGATTGAAAGAGGGGGTACTGAAGAAATTATTGGTACACCCATTGCATTTATTGAATCTGCATGGAGGAGATATACCAAACATTCCCGAAATAAAGCTCAGGAAATTCAAAGTGCCATCATTCCCTTAGTCGAAAAATATACAAATTTATCTCCCTTTTTTGGTGTAGTATTGGCAGGCGAATTTACCGAAGGAGCTTTAAACCAGCTTAAATCCCTGGGATTTGTCGTTTTATATTTTCCATATTCTACCGTTGTAAAAGCCTTTCTGAAATACGGCATCGATGCGTCATTCGACGAATCAACAGAAGAGAAAAGCTTTGAGTCAAAAATACTTCAATGGCAAAAACTGGAAAATAAAGAAGCCATCGCCATAGAACTACTGAAAATCAACAAAAAACAAGTTGATGAGTTTTTCGGCCAATTACTCCAATCCGTTTCGCGTTTTATTGAGAATATCCAGATAGTACCTTTACATGGAGAACAACAAGACATCATTTCCATTTCAGAAGCGATTGACTTTCTGAATGAATATTCGGAATCAAAAACGAATGCACCATTAATGCGTTACGAAATCACAATTAAATATAATACCGGAGATAAAATAGAAGCTTCTTTCAAAACGAAAACAGATGCTTTGAGGTTTTTGAAAAATTATACATAAAAGCAGATATTGTCACTTTTAACATACACCCAATGAGAAAATACATTTTAATAAGTTTTTTACTAAGCTTTTTCGCAAGCCAGGCGGCCATCGTCGATACCATTCAGGTTTACAGTGCCGCCATGCAAAAAAACATCAAAGTGGTAACCGTTACTCCCGATTCGTATGCTTCGGCCAAGGCATTGCCGGTCGTTTATTTGCTGCACGGTTATAGTGGCAATCACCTCGACTGGATCAACAAAGCCAAAGGATTTGAAAAAGCTGCTGATATTCACAACCTGATTATTGTTTGCCCCGACGGCGGTTTTGGCAGCTGGTATTGGGACAGCCCGGTTGACCCCAAATCGCAATACGAAACCTTTGTTTCGTCGGAACTTGTGAAAGCCATCGACTCGAAATATAAAACCATTAAAGACCGCAAAGGACGCGGTATCACCGGATTAAGCATGGGCGGACATGGCGGCCTCTATCTAGGCATTAAGCACCAGGATGTATTTGGCGCTGCCGGGAGCATGAGCGGAGGTGTTGATATTCGCCCGTTCCCGAATAACTGGGATATGGCTAAACGGCTGGGAACCTACGCCGAACAACCCGAACGCTGGGAAAAAAATACAGTTATAAACCTGCTCAATTTGCTCACTCCAAATTCGTTAGCCATCATTATCGATTGCGGAACCGAAGATTTCTTCTTTAAAGTGAACGAGAATCTGCATCAACAATTGTTATACCGCAACATCCCGCACGATTACATTACCCGTCCCGGCGGACACACCTGGCCCTACTGGACTAACGCCGTGAAATATCAAATGCTTTTTATGAGTAACTATTTCAATAGCAATAAATAGATTAGCAAACTATGATCAGGAATTTAATCTTGATTTTTGTTTTGATTCTTTTGATTGGCGAAACGCAAAACGCAAAGGCAGAAGGCTATGAATTGAAGGTCAGAATCAAAAATCTGGCCAATAAAGATATCATCCTGGGGCATCGTTTTGCCGATAAACTTTACCCTGATGATACCTTGCGACTCGACAATTCAGGATTTGGTGTTTTTAAGGGTAAAAAACTATACCCCGAAGGCATTTATTTCGTTTTTACCCCCTCGAAAAAAATGTTCGATTTCTTTTTAACCCATAACCAGAATTTTTCTCTCGAAACTGATACTATTGAACTTTTTGACAACCTGAAATTTTCGAATTCGCCTGAAAATACTGCTGTTTTGGAATACCGCAGGCAAATTACTCATAAACAACAGGAGCTTAATCTGTTGAAAGAAAAAAAGAAAGATACAAAGCAGGAGGAGGAGCAATTTTCGAAAGAAATACAATCGTCGGTCAATAAACTAATTGAAGATCAAAAAAATAACCTCGTAGGCATTTTTTTCAAGGCTTTGCAGGAAATTACAGTTCCCGATCCACCTAAAGATGCACACGGTAAAATACTGGATTCACTTTTTCAGGCCAGATATTACCGGGCTCATTATTTCGATCATATAAATCTGAAAGACGGAAGGTTATTGAGAACGCCCATTTATAGCGAAAAAATAAAAGCTTATATCGAGAAGGTAATTCCTCAACACCCGGATACCGTAAACAAGGAGATTGATAAACTTCTGACCATTGCTGAAGGCGACAGTGAAATTTTCCGGTTCATGCTCGTTACGTTGTTTAATTACTCTGCCTCAAGCCAGATTATGGGTTTCGATGCTGTTTACACCCATGTAGCCGAAAAATGGTACCTGCCTAAAGCGACTTTTGAAGACACGGCTTTTATTCGTAAAACCAGGGAAGCTGTGGAAAAACTAAAGCCTCTTTTAATTGGAAAAATAGCGCCCGATATACAAATGCTTTGGGTTCCTTCCGATCATTTTCAGGTTGCTGTAAACGACTCGGTGGCGCGTAATAATCCGCATGTGGGAAGCTTTGTTAAATTGTCGCAAATCGATTCAAAATACACTATTCTTGCTTTCTGGGAAAGCGATTGCTCACATTGCCAGAAACAAATTCCGGAGTTATACGAAATCTGGAAAAGGAATAAAGCCCTGGGTATTAAAGTGATGTCTGTTCATATGCTGGGCGGTGTGGAGGGTAAAAAGAAATGGATCAATTTCGTCAATGAACATGGGCTATACGATTGGATGAATGTTTGGAACCCATACGATTTTACCTACAAAAAAATTTACGACATTAAAGTAACCCCTGCAATTTTTGTGCTCGATAAGTACAAGAAAATTATCGCCAAAAGAATCGATCCTGCACAAATTGAGGATTTCTTAAAACACTACGATAAAATGAACAGCAACAAGTAGTTGCCCTAAATATTTAAGTAAAGACAAGCTAAAAGTAGCATTTTGACACTTTTTAGCTTGTCTTTTTATTTCAAGCTTATAACTTTACCACTGCAACCAAAACAAACCAATCTATGCTACTAAAAACCATTACTTTATCAATCTTCGCATTATGCCTGTCGTTGGCCGTTGCGCAACCAGCAACGCAATTTACACCCGGCGAAATCTGGAACGACAATAACGGCGTTCACATTAATGCCCACGGTGGTGGAATTCTCTATTATAATGGCGCTTACTATTGGTATGGCGAGCACAAAATAGCTGGAAAAATTGGCAACTCGGCGCAGGTTGGTGTTAGCTGCTATTCGTCTAAAGATTTGTACAACTGGAAAAACGAAAGCATTGCCCTGAAGGTGGACGAAAACCCCAACAGCGACATTACCAAAGGCTGCACATTGGAGCGCCCCAAAGTGATTTACAACGCCAAAACCAAAAAATTTATAATGTGGTTCCACCTCGAACTAAAAGGCAAAGGCTATTACGCTGCCCGAAGCGGGGTTGCAGTAAGCGATAAACCAGCAGGGCCATTTACTTTCCTGAAAAGCTTTCGCCCCAATGCCGGGTTTTGGCCGGTAAATGTTCAGCCTTGCCACAAAAAACCCGTATCGCCTGATGTGAAAGACTCCTATTGCGGAGGAAAAGGTTGTCTGCCTGCTCCGGTTGATTCAGTTAATTTGCTGGGTCGCGATTTTAAAGGCGGACAAATGGCGCGCGATATGAATTTGTTTGTCGATGATGACGGAACAGCCTATCACATTTATTCATCCGAAGAAAACAGCACCCTGCATATCTCTAAACTAACCGACGATTACCTCTCCTATTCCGGCGAATATTTCCGCGTATTTGTTGGCCGGTACATGGAAGGTGCAACCCTGTTTAAACGCGCCGGAAAATACTACATCATCGCCTCCGATTGTACAGGTTGGAACCCCAATGCTGCCCGTTCTGCCGTTGCCGACCAGATTTTTGGAGAATGGAAAGAACTCGGGAATCCGGCTGTAGGCAAAGATTCCGAATTAACCTTTCATTCGCAAAGCACTTATGTACTGAAAGTTGAAGGCAAAAAAGACAGCTACATCTTCATGGGCGACCGCTGGACTCCCGAAAACCCTATTGATGGCCGTTACATCTGGCTACCGGTTACTTTTGAAAACGATGCGCCAAAATTGTATTGGAAAACATCCTGGAGTCTGTGAAAATTTAAACTGAGTAGGAATAGAATCTAACAAAAAATGGCAAAAATTATGAATATCAATAAGGTTACCGCATTAATTTTCTTCGGATTGACAATCATTTTTATTGCTGTTTCCATGACAAACCAAAGCTTTTTTGATTGGGTATTTGAGCGGCATCATAACCAGTGGAGTTGGTATATCAGACCTGTTTTTCTAATACCGTTTTGCTTTTTCGCCTACAAACATAACTGGGCAGGAATTTCAATAACTATATTTTGTCTTTTCACCAGCATGTTTTGGTTCAGTAAACCCGAAATGAGCACCGCCAGTGTAAATATGTTCTTAGAGTTCGAAAAAAACTGGTTATCATCCGATTGGGATTTCAATAAAGTTATGTTTTCATTCACAGTTCCTCTTTCGTTTTTTGCTCTGGGACTGGCTTTTTGGAAGCATAGTCTATCATTAGGGCTTGTAGTTATTGTTCTGATTGCTTTGGGCAAAATGGCTTGGAGTGTCGGGTATGCAGGCGATTCAGGAAAATCAATAATTGTACCAGCTATTGTTGGACTCTCTGCTTGCCTGGGGTTTATTTATCTCGGTTTTAAAATACTTAAAAGTGATAAAACAGCAAAGAAACAGTCCAAAAATTCCAACGACTTTTAGACATTTACATAAATTACGATTCTGATATACAATTACATAGGCAGCTATTAAACTAATCATATTCAATAAATTAATCTCTACTCATGAAAAAATTTATTCTGACATTGCTGATTCTATTCGCAATCTCACCACTTCTTTTTGCAAAAATTACTCTTCCTTCGGTATTTGCCGACAATATGGTTCTTCAGCAAAACTCGGATGTTGCCATCTGGGGTTGGTCGAATCCGGGCGAAACCGTTAAAATTGTAGCCAGCTGGGCCAGCAAAGACACTATAAAAGTGAAGGCTGATAACACTTCGGCGTGGAAAACTACCATCAAAACCATTGGTGCCGGCGGCCCATACGCAATTAAAATTATTGGCGATCAGGACGTAACCCTCAGCAATGTCATGCTGGGCGAAGTGTGGCTGTGCAGCGGACAGTCGAACATGGAAATGTCGGTAAACTGGAAGCTAATCAACGGCGAAGAAGAGGCTGCCAAAGCCAACAATCCAAACATCCGCATTTTTCACGTACAAAAGATTGGCGCTGAATATCCGCAGCAATCCTGCAATGCCACCTGGACTTTATGTACGCCCGAAACCATGCGGGCAACCAGCGCAGTAGGCTATTTCTTTGCACGCGAAATTCAGCAGAAACTGAATGTTCCGGTGGGTATCATCGTTTCGGCCTGGGGAGGGACACCTGCCGAAGTCTGGATTGAAAAAAGCCGCATCGAAAACAATCCTGAGCTAAACAAAGCCAAATACAGCGACAAATTCGACTGGTGGCCGGGCAACCCGGGAACGCTGTACAATTCGATGATTTACCCGGTTGTTCCCTACGGAATTGCCGGAGCGCTTTGGTACCAGGGCGAATCGAACGTAGGCAACCACCAGGTCTATGCCAAACTCATGCAAACATTGATTGAAAACTGGCGGACTGACTTCAAGAAAGATTTCCCGTTCTACCTGGTTCAGATTGCACCCTATACCTATGGCGACAATGGAACCTCCGAATACATCCGCGAGCAGGAAGAAATCGTGGCGAAAACAGTTCCGAATACCGGAATGGTCGTCATCACCGATTTAGTCGATAACATCAAGGATATTCATCCAAAAGATAAGCTGAATGTGGGCAAACGCCTCGCCAATTACGCGCTGGCCGAAACCTACAAACAAAACGTTGGTGCATACAAATCACCTTCTTATAAATCGATGCAGGTAGAAAAAGGCAAAGTTGTGCTGAATTTCAACAATGTTTTAACCGGGTTGAAATGTACCGGAAAAACTCCTGAGAAGTTCCAGATTGCTGGTGATGATCAGAAATTTGTGCAAGCAACTGCTAAAATTGAAGGATCGACAGTTGTACTTTCATCGAAGCTGGTTAAAAATCCGGTTGCCGTGCGCTTCTGCTTCGACGACGCCATTATGCCCGATGTGTTCAGCACCGAAGGTTTGCCTTTGGCGCCTTTCCGTACCGATAAATGGTAATTTCCCTTTTAAAGGCAACCACATAGACACATAGAACACAGTGGAAAAATCAAGATCTATGTGTTGTGTGGTTCAATTCACATTTTACCTGAATAATTATGAAACAACTTTTCTTCATCCTCCTGATTTCTTTTTCCGCTACAACAATTTTCGCCGGAAATTCTTTCAGCATAGCAAAACCCGATTCGGCCATCTCATTATCCGAAGTTAAAGAAAGCTACAAACTCTCCGGACATCACCTTGCTGCTTTAGCTGAAAAGGTGCTTTACAAGAAAACACAACAGGAAGATTTGTACCTCTACATTTTGCGTCCACAGGCAAAATCAGGAAAGGCGCTACCAGCCATCGTATATTTTACCGGTGGTGGCTGGGTTAATGGCAATGTTTACGGGCAAATACCCACTCCGGCCTGGTTTCGCGACCACGGAATCATTGGTATCGAAGCCGATTACCGCGTAAAATCGCGGCATGGAACCACGCCCATCGAATGCATTCAGGATGCCAAATCGGCCATCCGGTATGTTCGCGAACATGCCAAAGTGCTTGGAATTGATCCGAATAAAATCATTGCAGCGGGCGGTTCGGCTGGCGGCCATCTGGCGGCAACAACCTTTCTTGATGGCGGCGACACTCCGGGAGAAAACCTGGAAATCAGCTCGAAACCCAATGCCATAGTGATGCACAACCCAGTGCTGGGCGAAGGTTTTGGCAAGGATTTCTTCAACGCTCATCCTGAATTTTCGCCGATTCTGCATGTCAAAAAAGGATGGCCGCCAACCATTTTATCGAACGGAACCAAAGACGGAACCACACCTTTTGAAGTGGCTGAAAAATTTACCCGCCTGATGAAAGAAGCCGGAAATACCTGCGAACTCATCCCCGTAAAAGATGCCGATCATTCGTGCGACTGGCCAGTGAGCAACCCCAACTTTCTGCCTACCATCCAACGAATGACCGATTTCCTGAAAGACCAGAAAATGATCAAGTAAATAATCATGATTCATGAAGATAATATTCTTTGCCGTTGGCTGAAGCCAACGGATAGTAGAAAGAAAAAGGTACAGGGCTTTAGCCCAAAATTCCATGGCTAAAGCCAATAATTTATTTGCCCAATCATCCGTCAGCTAAAGCAGACGGCAAAGAATAACCTCTTTTAAAGCTAAAATCTGAAAAATCAAAGCTCATGAAATCATTCCTAACTCTCCAACTAATCCTTTCCATATTTTTTCTGATTCTGACCAATTGTTCTGCGCCAGTTTCATCGTATTATGTCAATTCACAAACGGGTAACGACAGCAACCCGGGCACCATTGAAAAGCCATTTCAAACCATCGGGAAAGTCAATCAGTTGAACCTTCAGGCCGGGAACTCGGTTTTCTTTGCCGGTGGACAAACATTCGGTGGAAACCTCTATTTCAAAGGCATTTCAGGAACGAAAGAAAGCCCGATTCAACTTTCTTCCTACGGAAATGGCCGGGCGATTATTGATGCCGAAAACGGAACTGGAATTAAAGTGGACAGCTGTTCATGGCTTGAGGTTAAAAATTTAATTGTCGTCGGAAGTGATCGATTGAAAGGCAATGAGGGAAGCGGTGTTGAATTTCGAAAAACACAAAATTGCTTGATCGACAGCATTGACGCCAGCGGTTTTTTATGGTCGGGAATCAAAGCTGTGGGTGGCAAAAACCTGCAGATAACCCATGTTTACGCGCACGACAACGGCTTTTCAGGCATCAATGTGGAAAGTGACGGGCAGGATGCCGGAGGACTGGAAGGCTCGTGGGGAAAGTCGTTTCGCAACGTTTATATCGCGCATTGTGTGGCCGAAAATAATCCGGGATGTCCGGTAGTAAAAAACAATCATTCAGGAAACGGGATTTTGATTGGCGGCGTAACCAAAGGTTTGATCGAATACTGCGAGGCCATGAATAACGGCTGGGATATGCCTCGTGAAGGCAACGGGCCGGTTGGCATTTGGGCTTATCAAAGCGACAGCATCACCATTCAGTATTGCTATTCGCACAACAACAAAACATCGGCCAAAGGTAAGGATGGCGGCGGATTCGACCTCGACGGCGGAATAACAAATTCGGTAGTTCAGTACAACCTTTCGGCCAACAACGAAGGCGCTGGCTACGGTTTGTTTCAGTATTACGGCGCCACGGTTTGGAAAAACAACATCGTGCGAAATAACATCAGCTACAACGACGGCCGCAAAAATGGTCAGGCCGGTTTCCTGATGTGGATTTCGAACGGAAAGCCTGAGCCCATTTCTGATTGCCAGATTTACGAAAACACTATCGTCAATTGCTATGGGCACGCCGTTAGCTTTGAGCCGGGAAACTATCCGAATTTTGTTTTCAGGAACAATATTTTTATCTTGACCAACAAACCTGAGTCTTTTGTCAACGGGAAATATACTGGAGCCACTTTCGCCGGGAACCTCGCGTGGGCAATCAATGCCAAAGTATCGCTGCCTTTTCCTGAAGACAAGCAAGCCAAGCTTGAGAACCCCAAAATCGGGTTACCCGAAAACGATGGCAAACTACCCCAAAACATTCAGGAAATGCAAAAAATGGAGCTTTTCAAACCGAATAAAAGTTACAAACCTTAAAACCTATGAATAATAAACCTCTAAAAACCAATCACATTCTACTCTCTACGTTTTTACTGATCGTTTTATGTGTGTCGTGCATTAAATCCAAACCCGATTTTAGTACCCGTAACCAAAATTTCGATGCCAACTGGAAATTTCACCCGGGCAATGTTCCTGAAGCCGAAATGGAATCGTTCGACGACTCGAAATGGCGGACACTCGATCTTCCGCACGATTGGAGCATCGAAGATTTAGCGCCGGTAGAGGGCAAAAAACAAATTGGCCCGTTTTCGGAAGATAGTCCGGGCAAAGGAGCAACCGGACATGTCGTTGGCGGAGTTGGCTGGTACCGAAAAACTTTCACCACCGATCAATCGATGGAAAACAAGAAAGTTCAAATCCTGTTCGATGGCGTTTACATGAATTCCGAGGTTTGGATCAATGGCCAATCGCTAGGAGTTCATCCATACGGATATACGCCGTTTTATTACGAATTAACACCCTACCTGAATCCGGTGGGCGAAAAAAATACGTTGGCTGTAAAAGTGAGCAACACCGGCAAAAACAGCCGCTGGTACAGTGGATCGGGCATTTATCGCCATGTTGACCTGGTTGTTACTGAAAAAATGTATATTCCAATTTGGGGAATTTCGGTTACTACGCCTGAAGTGAGTAATGAAAAAGCGAAAGTCAAAATTAAAATTGAATTGGCGAATGAAGCCAAAAACTCAGGAAAGCTACTGATTAGCACACATCTTACTTCATCAGAAGGTTCGGAGAAAATAAAAACTGAAACCTCAATAGATGCCTTCTCTGAAGAAAAAGCGAATGTTGAGCAAAATTTTGAACTGAAGAATCCAGCTCTTTGGTCGCCCGAATCTCCGGTTTTGTACCAGGCAGTTACGCAAGTTTCGCTCAACGGCCAGCTTATCGATCAGCAGACCACCACCTTTGGAATTCGCTCAATTGCCTACAGCGCCGACAAAGGCTTTTTGCTGAATGGTGAACCGGTTGAGCTGAAAGGTGGCTGTATGCACCACGATAATGGTCCGCTGGGCTCGGCCACCATCGACCGCGCCGAAGAACGCCGCGTTGAACTGATGAAAAAATTCGGGTTCAATGCCATTCGAACCAGCCACAACCCGCCATCGAGACAGTTTCTGGATGCCTGCGACCGATTGGGAATCCTGGTTATCGACGAGGCTTTCGATCAATGGCAACGCCCGAAGAATCCGGAAGATTATAACTTGTATTTCGACAAATGGCACCAGCGCGACCTGGAATCGATGGTTTTGCGCGACCGTAATCACCCGTCGGTGGTTTTCTGGAGCATTGGCAACGAAATTAACGAGCGCGTCGATCCTTCAGGCTTGGAAATCATGAAAAACCTGATTTCAATTGTCAAAAATATTGATACCACCCGCCCCATTACCGAAGCTATTTGCTTCTTCTGGGATCATCCGGGATATAAATGGGAATCAACCATTCCGGCTTTTGCGCAACTTGATGTGGGCGGCTACAATTATAAGCTGGATGAATACGAAAACGACCACAAAGTAGCTCCCGAGCGACTAATGATGGGCACCGAATCGTTCCCGTTACAGGCATTCGAAAACTGGCAAATGGTTGAAAAACATCCGTATGTGATCGGCGATTTTGTTTGGACTGCGATGGATTACCTGGGCGAATCGGGCATTGGTCATTCTTCAGTAAAAAAAGATACGAAAGATACGTTTTCGATGGATTGGCCCTGGTACAATGCTTATTGTGGCGACATCGACATCTGCGGATTCAAAAAACCACAATCGTACTACCGCGATGTGGTATGGAAAGTAAGCAACCTTGAAATGGCTGTGCACTCGCCCATTCCGGACGGAATGAAAGAAGTAGTGAGCATGTGGGGCTGGCCCGACGAACAACAAAGCTGGAACTGGGCAGGAAGCGAAGGCCAGAAACTTCAGGTAAACGTTTATTCCAATTATCCTGAAGTCAGATTGGAATTGAATGGCAAGGTAGTTGGCAAAAAACCGGTTTCTCCGGATACCAAACTGACCGCCAAATTTGAGGTACCGTATGAAGCCGGAGAATTGAAAGCCATCGCGATGAAAGACGGCAAAGATGTGAAAACAAAAATTTTGAAAACAACCGGCACTCCTGTGAAAATTAAACTGACAGCCGATCGCCCGGAGCTGAAACCCAGCCGAAACGATCTCGCCTACGTGACCGTTGAAGTGGTTGACGAAGCGGGCGCTGTGGTGCCAAACGCCAGCCTGCCCATTCAGTTTAAAGTTGAAGGCGACGGTGAACTGGCTGCTGTCGAAAACGGAAATCCGGGCGATATGAAAAGCTTCCGTGCTCCACAAGTAACCAGTTTTAATGGTCGCGCGCTGATTATTCTTCGTTCAACCGGAAAAGCCGGAGAAATAAAACTGGCAGCCGAATCGGCTGGTTTAGGTTCAACTTCGATTAGCATCGCTGTGAAATAATCGACTAAGCCTTTTTCAAACAGATGATTAGCCAGGTAGAAGTCACTTTTATTTTCTTTGGCTAATCATTTTTAATTTATATACTTAATTTCGCCCAGCAATCAAAATTGACAGGAACAGCGATCCTATTCCTGTTTATTTAAAATGGGGAACAACCAACTCAACATACGGTTAAAAGAAGGCAATCCTTCTGCATACGAGGAGCTTTTCAAGCAAACATTTCCGCGAATGTTGGGCTATTGCCGGCTTTTTATAAACGACCATGCGCAAGCCAGCGACCTCGTTCAGGATTGCTTTTTGCGCCTTTGGGAAAAACGGCAGACCATCGATCCCCGCCAATCGGTTGAGAGCTTACTTTTTGTGATGTTGCGAAATCGCTGTCTCAACCATCTGCGCGATCAGAAAAACGACCTGATCGATACAAAGTTAAGCGCCTTGGAAGAAAACGATCTGCAACATTTGTATCAACTCGATTTTACCGGGCGTGAAGAAAAGTCTCTTGAAGAACAGCTCATTGAAGCGATTAAGGAGGCAGTTGAAGAACTTCCGGAGAAACGGAAACTGGTATTTATCCGGGCAAAAATTGAAGGCAAAAAAAACAAGGATGTAGCCGAAGAATTGGGCATTTCGGTAAAAGCTGTTGAAAAACACCTTCACCATGCCAAAGAGCAAATCCGGAAAGAAATGCTGGAAAAATTCCCACTTCTGGCTTTCCTGGTAACAATACTCCTGAAATAGAACTTCAGATCCAAAAAGAAATATCGAATATTCAATAGCTAAAACCGCCTGTCATCGGATTACGCAACCCGAATCCCGAAACTTTTTTCATCCCCGAGGTAGGGTTTTCTAAAAAACGGTGTACTCATCTTGAAACAACAAATAATGAAACGAACATTCCGCTGAAAAAATTTAATGGAGGCGATACAAAAACAGGAAGGGAATTTAGATCAAAGCGATCTTTTTCAGGCGTGAGAGTTACACGAGAACGTAGAACTATTCAAAAATATTAACAAAGTTATTTTCGAGTGAAATCAAAAATTACAAAATACTTGAGAGGCAAAAGCTCGGCTGACGAACAGGCTGAATTGCTGAAATGGATAAGGAAGAACGACCATTTATCCGAATTTCAGCAGATAAAAGAAGAATGGAAAGCCGAAGTTGCGCAGGAAACGATTCCTAAAGAGTTCAACGGAAGCTGGCAAAACATACAAACCCTGATGATGGAGAACCTGCAAATTGAAATTCAGGAAAAACAGAGGAAGCTTGTTTTCTTGCGTTATGCCGCAGCAATCCTGGTTATATTTTCGATTTCAGCAATTACTTACATGCAAAAATCCGGCAAAAATAGTAATCCCCTTACATTCACTACAGTATCGGCAGATTACGGACAAATTTCGAAAATTACACTCCCTGATAGCACTGTTGTTTGGGTCAATTCAGGTTCATCGATTCAATATAACAACCAGTTTTCAACAACAAATCGAAACCTTGCTTTAACCGGCGAAGCATTTTTTAAAGTGCATAAAAATAAAAAACTGCCATTAATTGTATCGAACGGAGATTTAAGGGTAAAAGTTTTAGGAACTGAATTTTTGGTTTCGGCATATCCCGAAGAATCGAATATTCATGTGGTACTCGAAAAAGGGAAAGTTGAACTTATTTCAGCTTTAAACAGCAATTTCAGGCATGAGATAAAACCCGGAGAGATGGCTTCATTCGATAAATCGAATAAAACATTGAACATTGACACGGTAAATACCAACTTATATACATCGTGGAAAGACGGAGTCATAAACATTTATAATATGCCTTTAACTGAATTGGTTATTCGCCTGGAAAAACGTTTCAACCAGAAATTTAAAGTCAGCCAGGAAATAGAGAATCTGCACTATACCTTCACAATTAAGACGGAAAAGCTGAGTAATATTCTCGCGTTAATAGAAAGTATTACACCCGTTGAAGCCGTGCAAGAAGGAGATATTATTGAATTAAAAAGAAAAATTAACAAGTAAAAAAGTATCGAAAAAACAGGAAAGATTAAAAAATACAGTCAGAAAGCGCGCCAACGCTTCCCGACTGCTCAAACCATCAATAAACGACGGTTAATTTTAGTAATAACAAAATCAGTCAAAATTATGAAAAAAAAATCGGGATTCCGAGGTTGGGTACCTCCAATCTGGGTCAAAAAATGTTATCGAATTATGCGACTAACCATGCTATTTTTTATCCTGGGGTTGATACAAGTTTCGGCCAGTGTTTATAGCCAGAACACAAAGCTCAACCTCGATTTACGCAACACCCGCGTTGTTGACGTTTTGGAAGCCATTGAAAGCCAAAGTGAATTTAGGTTTGCTTATAGTTCTGAATACATTGACATGAACCGAAAGGTTGACATGAAAGTGAATGAGAAAAGCATAGAGCAGACATTATCAGTACTATTTAACGGCACCAATGTAAAGTATTCAATTAGTGACCGGCATATCATGTTGTTCCTGGACGGGTTATCAAATATACAGTCTCAACAACAGAAAACAGTGTCAGGTAAAGTCAGTGACTCTACAGGAAACGGTTTGCCAGGAGTTTCGGTTGCTATAAAAGGAAAGGCAACAGGAACAATTACTGATGTCGATGGAAACTTTAAACTGGCATCGGTACCTGAAAATGCCTCACTGCAATTTTCTTTTGTTGGAATGAAGTCTCAGGAAATATCTGTAGCCGGAAAAACAACAATTAATGTCACACTTGTGGAAGAATCTGTTGGCATTGATGAAGTTGTAGCTATTGGATATGGGGTGGTAAAAAAATCGAATCTGACGAGTTCAATCTCTAAAGTAACAAATGAAGCCATTAAGGAACGCCCTATTACTTTATTGAGCGAAGCATTCCAGGGGCAATTGGCCGGGGTGCGTTCACAAGCATCAAACGGAGGGGTGCCCGGTGAAGAACTAACAATCCGTATCCGTGGTTTAAATACAATTAACGGCGATAGCAGCCCCTTATATGTTATCGACGGTACCCCGCGCGATAACATGAACGACATTAACCCTTCTGATATTGCTTCCATTCAAATACTTAAAGATGCTTCGGCCACAGCCATCTATGGTTCACGTGGAGCAAACGGAGTTGTTTTGATTGATACAAAAAAAGGAACAGGTAAGCCTTCCATCTCTTTTGATGCCTACTACGGCTGGCAAACCAAAGAAAAAACCCTTGACCTGATGTCAGGGCCAGAATGGGTATCTTACAATACGTATTACAGAAACTTAAGCTATTTGCGCTTAGGCGGCTCCATGAGTGACCCCATGTCGGCAAGGACGGCAGCTAACCAGATACCTACCTGGTGGGCAACCACAACTGACTTTACGGATTGGCAGAATGCTGTTCTGCAAACAGCCCCCATGCAAAACTATCAGGTATCAGCTTCTTCTAAAGGAGATATGGGAAACCTCTATTTTTCAGCAGGATACATGGATCAGGACGGGATTATTTTAAATACTTACTATAAGAGGATGAATGCCCGCTTGAACGGATCGATGAACGTGAACGAAAAAACACGACTCGGCATCAACATGTCGATGGCACATTCCGACAAGGATACCCGAGGCACTACTCTCGACGGGGGAAAAGAAAGCCCGATACACCACGCACTGATGATTACCCCATTAATGAAACTTACAGAAGGTACACGTGATTGGGGAACCCCTTCGTCGAACGACGTCGGTTCTACCTATCCAAATCCGGTCGAACAGTTGAAATATACCACTGATAATACCAAATATTTGCGGGCAACGGTATCCCTTTGGGGTGAATATGATATTATGAAAGCATTGACCTTTAAGACTCAGTACAGTTACAACCACGATGGTTATACCTACGAGTTTTATCAGCCAGGAAATGTTACTTACAATAATGGCTATGTGACTAAAGGCAACAGCAAGGCTACCACAACAGGTGATTGGGTCGTGCAAAATACGTTGACTTACGACAAATCATTTAACAAACACCATCTCAACGCCCTGATTGGACAAAGCGCTGAAAAACAAATGTACTATGAAGTTTATGCAGAAGCAACAGGCTGGCCCTACGAAACAATTGAAACATTAAATAAAGCCACAACAGCCGTATCCGCATCAACCAAACGAACTACCTACAGCAATGCTTCATTTTTTGGCCGTTTAAGTTACGACTTCAAAGAAAAATACTTATTTACCGCGAGTGCCCGCTACGATGGGTCTTCACGCTTTGGTTCAAACCAGAAATGGGGGCTTTTCCCTTCCTTCTCTGCCGGATGGAAAGTGAACGAAGAAAGTTTCCTGAAACTAGTGGACTGGATATCTCTTTTGAAGCTTCGCGCATCCTGGGGTAAATCGGGGAACGACCGCATCGGCGATTATAAATACATTGCTCTCCTTAGTGCATACAATGCTTCATGGGGAAACAGCCTGGTATCGGGGGTAGCAGCAAGCAATATTGCTAATAATGACTTGCAATGGGAATCGACCAATTCCCTGGACTTCGGTATCGATTTCTCGGCCCTGAAAAACCGTATTCAACTCAATGTTGACTACTATGTCAACACAACCGACAATTTGTTATTCAGCGCCCCAATTCCTTTTACCACAGGATTCTCGTCATATACCACCAATATCGGGAAAATACGGAACAAAGGGATTGAAATAGATGTTACTTCGAGGAATATTGCTTCTGGTCCATTTAAATGGGAAACCAACCTGAACCTTTCCCGAAACGTCAACAAAGTTCTCGAATTAGGCTCAAGCGATTATTTTACAGAAACTTCGTATGATGGCCAGTTTATTACTAAAGTAGGAGGCCCTATTTCGCAATTTTATATTTATCGCACCGATGGGTTCCTTATGCCTTCCGATTTCGACTCGAACGGCAAAGCATTAGTCCCTATTTTTGCTGGACAGGAAGAAGGAAATTACAAATATGTCGATCAGGATCATAATGGGACACTTAACTCGCTGGACCTTGTCCCTTACGGAAATAACCTGCCCGACGTGATCTATGGCCTTACCAACCGCTTCTCATGGAAAAATTTTGAACTGAGTGTTCTGATCCAGGGACAGATTGGCGGAGATGTAATGTACCTAGGCCAACGACATAACGACAACGGCACCTCCGGACGAAGGATTTTTAGCCGATGGCTAAGGGCTTATAAACCTGATTACGAAAAACTCTACGGAACAGGCCCTATCCCAACAGCATACAATACCGAACACGGTATTGACACCTCGTGGGACGGCAAAACCCCTAATCCTTTTGGGAATAATCCAAGTAATTGCGACAGACGTATTTACGATGCAACTTACATGAGGATCAAAAACATCACATTAAGCTATACCTTACCAAAGAACCTCCTGCATACCAAAATGTTGAGCAGTGTAAAATTCTATGCTTCGTTGGACAATGTAAAAACATTTACCGACTATCCGGGATATACTCCTGAAACAAGCAGCTTCGGGAATGGAACAACCCGGTTGGGGGTTGATTACAGCACCTACCCGTTGAGCCGCAAGTGTACCCTAGGAGTAAATATTGTCTTTTAACTTTTAAATAGTACAACATGAAAAATATTACCACTCGAGTTAAAACTTCAATTCTGGTGCTTTTTAGCCTCCTGCTAATCAGTTGTGACGACTTTCTGACCACAGTCCCTGAATCAGACTACAGTGTCGAAGGATTCTACCAAACCGAATCCGATTTTAAATACGCAATTGCCTCGGTATATGCCGCCCAACAGGAAATGTTTAACGGGACTAACTTTTTCAGGTTCACCATCGGGCGAAGCGACGACACCAACGTAATCGAGACCAATACCTATATGTATGGCGCCGACACATTTACCGAAACAGATGGCAACGCACCTCTGCAAACTGCCTGGACTCAGTTTTACGTACTGATTTCTCGTTGCAACGTAATCCTTGGCCGCATTGATGCCGTAACATTTACCGATACAAACCTGAAAAACTATATTAAGGGTGAAGCATACGCCCTGCGTGCCTGGGCTTATTACTCATTGGGTAGTTCTTTTGGTGGCGTACCTTTGATTAGTAAAGAAATGACTGTAGCCGAAACCAAAACGATAGCTCGTTCAACCCAAGCTGAAACATTTACTTTCGCCGAAAATGATTATAAAAGCGCAATAGCCCTTCTTCCGGCATCATGGACAGGTACTAACCTAGGCCGAATAACCAAGTATGCCGCAGAAGCAGGTCTGGCCCGGTTATACATGTTCCTGTCAAATTTTGCTTCTGCCAAAACTTATCTAAAAGACATCATCGATTCGAAGTTATACGGCATGGAAGAAAATTACGTGAATTGCTTTTCTGACACTTATGATAACACCAAAGAACGGGTTTGGGAAGTACAATTTAGCGGTGGGCTTAAAGGCGAAGGACAAAACCTTTCAGGATCATGTGTTCCTGAAGGTTATAAAGGAACCCTCAGCCCATTTACCGGATCAAGCGCTGCTTTCCATGCTTCATCGAACCTGCTGGCTGAATACGAGACCGGAGATTTGCGAAAAGATGCAACTGTTGTGACCGGAATTACCGTAAACGGGGCCAAAGCCGACTATTATTGTTTCGTAAAATACCTGCATTACTCCTATACCCCGCAAAGCACCGAAGATTTCGCGGTTAACCTTCCTATTGTTCGCTATACCGACGTGTTGATGATGTATGCTGAATGTTTGAACGAAGCTGCTTACGTTGCCAATGGCGAAGCATTCAATATTATTAATGTAGTAAGGGCACGTGCCGGTCTTGCACCACTAACCTCGGTTGCCGTGGCCAATCAGAGTGACTTTCGGAAAGCATTGCAGCACGAAAGAAGGATTGAGTTCGCTTTTGAACCTTTACGCTGGCCCGATTTGGTGCGCTGGGGTATCGCAAAAGATGTAATGACTAAATTCCTCACAGATAAAGACGAAGGCGCCGGAATATACAAAATGGCTGATTACCAAACGTTATATCCTATTCCTGCTGAAGAAATTACCAGATACAACAACAAAACCATCATGTGGCAAAACCCAGGGTATTAATGTATAACGAAAAATAACTTCTTAATAGATTTAAATAAAGAGTTTATTCTTTGTTAGTATCTATTTCTTATTTTGTAGCACTCAGTGGTAAAACATAATAGCCCCGCTGAGTGCTACACTTTTTCTGTAAGGTACTCTTTACCTTTTTTTTGACTAATTTCAAAAATCTAACTAAACCAATAACTTATGCGACTATTTTTTACATGCGCCACGATGTTTTTCCTGAGTAATTACTTATTCGGGAATAATCATGCTTTTAACGATGGTTATATCCAATACGGATCAGTAAACCTCTCTAATGCCGATAAACAAATCCTGATCGACAACATAAAATTGATGGATGAGAAATACGACCCATCCATAAAAATGATAACCAAGGAATTATCTGGTTGGAATTACCATACCGACGCCCAATCCGGTACATTTCACGAAGTCAGAGCATCGTTCTATTATGCGGTAGCCCTGCTCGATTGTGGTATTAAAGACTATGAGCAAAAGGCCTTTGATGTTATAGAAAAAACAATAAGCTTGCAGGATACCGATCCAAATTCGCCTTCGTGTGGCGTTTGGCCCTATTACCTTGAAGAGCCACTTGCAACTAAAAAAGCCCCTATCGATTACAATTGGGCTGATTTTAATGCAGTTTCGTTGCTCGATATTTACATGGGACATAAAGACCAGTTACCTAAATATCTTTTAGATAAGGTTGAAAACGCTCTAATTTTAGCAGCAAAGTCAGTACAAAAACGTAATTGCGGACCTGGATACACCAATATTGCCATTATGGGGATCTACGTTACTTATGTTGTATCCCATTTATTTAACCTGACTGAAATGCAGGAATATGCCACCAACCGCTTGAAAACATTTTACAATTATACGCAGGAAAAAGGTAGTTTCACCGAATACAACAGTCCAACTTATTCGATAGTGGCCATTGATGAGCTAAACCGCATGCAACAACACATCGTTGAACCTACCGCCAAAAGAATGATCGATGAACTATATAATAAATGTTGGAAAATTATAGCCAGACATTACCACAAGAAATCGGCTCAATGGGTTGGCCCAAGCAGCAGGTCATACCAAACATTGGTTTCAACAAGCTTTTATGGTATCCTTAAAGAAGCTTCTGAAGGAAAAATTGACCTGGGCTATGAACCCATGCGTTCTGATGTCAAAATAAAACATCATATTCCGGAAGAAATGTTGTCTTATTTTCTGACACCACAATATCCCAGAACAGAGATAGATGTATTCGAGAAAAATGATCCTCAAATTATTGGTACATCCTATATGACAACAGATTATGTAATCTCAAGTGTTTCGCGTTCGAGTTTATGGAACCAACGCCGTCCGCTAACTGCATACTGGGGAACACTAAACGATGCCCATTACTTACAAGTTAGGTTGCTGCACGACAATTACGACTTTAGTGCTGCATCTATATTTGCACAGCAGAAAAGTAATAAGGTATTAGCGGGCATAAATTTTGGCACTACCGGTGGTGATAAACACATCAGTATCGACAAGTTGACTGATGGAAAGTTCAAGGCAAAAGACCTTCGGTTACGATTCGAACTAGGAAACTGCAAAAATGTTGAGGCATCCCTCCCCTCCCAAAAGAACGATATTTTCGTTATTACTGCTGATGGGTGCAAAGTGGCGTTAAAACTTCTGGAAGACAAATTTGATTCACTTCCTGGCTATTGGGTAAAAGGACAAGATGGTACAACTCATTGGGTCGATTTTGTTCTGTATTCCGGCGATGAAAAGGATTTCGATTTGAACCAGATTGGTCAAGCCGTTCTATCTTTTGCCTTACTATTTGGTAACCAGACTGATGATCTTATTATACAAGAAACATCCTGTAAAATCTATAAAGATAAATTAAAGGCATCATGGAATGATTTAAATATTGAACTGCCGGTAAAACCTGAGAAAAATCCTGCAAATCTTTAATTGCTAAAATGTATCATTACAACGTCACCAAAAAGAAAATGATGAACCCGGCAGACAAAAAATAGTAGCCCCGAATGGTTAAAGTATAAATTTCGCCATTATTTACTACTGCTTTATACTATTTTTGACATTTAGAAATTCAAATATATTTTCTCAAAGTAATTCAATTAAACCAATGAATCGCATTTTAAATTCTTTATCTCTGTTCCTGTTGATTTTCACATCATTAAATCTACAGGCACAATCTTTTTCGCCGGTCGATCAAGTAAACACGTTGATGGGAACCGACTCTGAATATAAACTCTCGAGTGGAAATACTTACCCTGCCATTGCCTTGCCCTGGGGTATGAATTTCTGGACACCGCAAACCAATAAAATGGGCGACGGCTGGGTTTATGGCTACCGGGCGTATAAAATTCAGGGATTCAAGCAAACACACCAGCCAAGTCCGTGGATTAACGACTATGGCCAGTTCTCACTTTTTCCTGAAACGGGCGATTTAAAACTCGATGGCGACGAACGCGCGAGCTGGTTTTCGCACAAGGCTGAAGTAGCCAAACCTCACTATTACAGCGTTTACCTGGCCGACTACGATGTTACCACCGAAATTACGCCAACCGAGCGTGCCGCAATCCTTCGGTTTACTTTTCCGCAGAACGAAAAATCGTGGGTAGTTGTTGATGCCTTCGACAAAGGTTCGTACATCAAAATCATTCCTTCAGAAAACAAAGTGATTGGCTATACCACTAAAAACGACGGTGGTGTCCCGAAAAATTTTAAGAACTATTTCGTAATCAAATTTGATAAACCTTTTGCCGAAAGCCAGGTTTGGAGCGGCAAAGAAGTGGTTGCCGGAAAGTCAGAACTTCAGGATAACCGACGTAGGCGCTGCAATTCGCTTTGTGACCAAACGCGGCGAACAGGTAAATGCGCGGGTGGCTTCGTCGTTCATCAGTTTTGACCAGGCTGAACTGAACCTGAAGGAGTTGGGCAACAATTCGTTTGACCAGGTTTGCCAAAAAGGAAAAGAAATCTGGAACCAGAATCTATCGCGCATTGCTGTTGAAGGTGGCACTTCTGACCAGATTAAAACCTTTTATTCGTGCTTATACCGCGCCATGTTGTTTCCCCGCAAGTTTTTCGAATTTGATAAGGATGGGAAAAAAGTGCACTATAGCCCATACAACGGCGAAATTTTGCCCGGAGCGATGTTTACCGACAACGGTTTCTGGGATACGTTTCGCGCCGTTTTCCCATTCTTTAACCTGATGTACCCAAGTCTGAACGCTCAAATTCAGGAAGGATTGGTAAATGCATATAAAGAAAGTGGATTTTTGCCTGAATGGGCCAGCCCCGGGCACCGCGATTGTATGATTGGCTCGAACTCGGCTACCATTGTTGCCGACGCTTACCTGAAAGGATGCCGCGGTTACGACATTAATGCGCTTTACGAAGCAGTAATCAAAAATACGAAAACCGAAGGCCCGCTTACCTCGGTTGGCCGCAAGGGCTGCGACTATTACAACCGCTTAGGCTACGTTCCTTATGATGTAAAAATCAACGAAAATGCCGCCCGAACTCTCGAATACGCTTTTGCCGACTGGACCATCTGGAAACTTGCCAAAGAATTGAAACGTCCGCAGGAAGAAATTGACTTGTTTGCCAAACGATGCCAAAACTACCGCAATGTGTTCGACCCGGAAACCAAAATGATGCGTGGAAGAAATGAAGACGGAACTTTCCAAAAACCATTCAGCCCGTACAAATGGGGCGATGCCTTTACCGAAGGAAACGCATGGCACTACACCTGGTCGGTTTTCCACGATGTGCAGGGATTAGTTAACCTGATGGGCGGCAAAAAAGAGTTTGTACACATGCTCGACTCCGTTTTCATTGTTCCACCAATATTCGATGCCTCGTATTACCGTACCGTCATCCACGAGATTCGCGAAATGCAGATCATGAACATGGGCAACTATGCGCATGGCAACCAGCCCATCCAACACATGATTTACCTGTACAATTACGCCGGCGAACCGTGGAAAGCTCAGAAATGGGTTCGCGAAGTAATGAATAAACTTTACGCTCCTACTCCTGATGGCTATTGTGGCGACGAAGACAACGGACAAACCTCGGCCTGGTACGTGTTCTCGGCGATGGGCTTCTACCCGGTAACTCCGGCCAGCGACCAGTATGTAATTGGCGCGCCGTTGTTCCAGAAGATAACTGTGAAACTCGAAAATGGCAAGCAGGTGGTGATCAATGCTCCTGAAAACAGCGCTGATAACCGGTATATTCAGACTGCCAAATTCAACGGAAAAGACTATTCGAAAAACTACCTGAGTTACCCCGAACTGATGAAAGGCGCAACTATCGATTTCAAGATGGGAAGCCAGCCCAACACCAAACGCGGCGTTAACGACAGTGATTTCCCCTATTCGTTCTCGAATGAATTGAAGAAATAGAGATTAATTCGTACCAAATAGAAACAGGTAAAACGTGATCGGGAGATCGGGTTTTACCTGTTTTGTTTTTTACCAGTGTATGCAGTTTGTAGGATTTTGGAGAGCTTCAGTATCTGATAGAACTAGACTGTAAAAGAAAAGAGTCGATAAAAATTATCACTCGACACAAACCTTGCCTACAGAAACTAAACTTGCATAAACACTTAAACTGCTATGTTTTATCACCGCTTGCTAGCGGCAGTTTTTCTTTAATCTATTGTTTAAATTCTAGTTGAGTTGAAATTTCAACTTTCCTCTGATTTTCAAATTCTCTTTGCCAATTCAATTCATCAGTATTTAAATAACGTGAAAATCTAAAACCAATTTTATTCTCAACTTTTTGTTGATTGATTAGTTTCATGAGTAACTTCCCAACAGCATATCCCAATCCAATAGGAACTGCATTTCCAATTTGCTTATATTTTTCAAGTAAACTTCCTTCAATTTGCCAATCAGTTGGGAATTCCTGAATTGCCTTGTATTCTTGAATACTTAATGGTCTGTTTTCTACAGGATGACAAAGATCTGTTGCTGGCATTGCCGGATGAGTTAATAGTGTTGGGCTTGGTTCATCCCAAGCTAACCTTCGCAAAAAACCAGTTTTACCTCCTCCTGAATGAAAAGAAGCTCCCATGGCTTTCCTTTGAATATCAATCGGTAAACTTCTCCAGTTGTTACCTTCCGTTATAAGTCTATAATATTGTAATCTCTTTTCCGGGAAATGTATAAAGTCATGTTTAGAATTCTCTAGGTGACTAACAGCCTCTCTAAATGTTCTCCATTTAGGCAAATTAAAATCTCCAAATTCAGAATGTGTTGGTTCTAAATATGGAGCTTTCTTCCCATCTCTGGAGCATATTATTATAACACGTTCTCTTTTTTGTGGAGTTCCAAAATTGGCTGAATTATACAAATTAAATGAAGTTGCATACCCATTCTCTTTTAATTTGTGAATAATGTGATTTAAAGCACCTCCTGGTAATTCATCCTCATTTAGTTCATTAAAGCCTTCCCCTCGATAATTATGAGGTCTATGTTTTAAAGGCGCAGATAGCAGACCTCTAACGTTTTCAATAACTGCAAATTTTGGTCTTAAAGCAATTATTGTGTCTATATATGTCAAGAAAACATTTCCTCTTTCGTCTTCAAAACCTTTTCTTTTTCCAGCAGTACTAAAAGCTTGGCAAGGCGGTCCTCCAATTATTAAATCTATATCATCATGTTTTGATAAGCCAGAAATATTTCGTACTTCTTGTGGAGTATAGTCGCGAATATCGCCTATTAAATTAATTCCTGGTTTATTTTTTAATATTGTCTTTCTACAAGCATTATTTATTTCACTAGCAAAAATTGTTTTAAAACCAGCTTTTT
>CAXXOG010000011.1:0-260930 GCA_963666435.2 Prolixibacteraceae bacterium
TTAACATGGCTATGGAAAAAGTTTTGGCTCAAATTCCTGATTGGACTCCGGCGAAAAGAGGAAATCAAACCGTAAGTGTTTTATACGATGAATCGTGGATGAAAAAAGCTAAAAATAGTACTATCAGAATGCAGATACCGCCACCGCCAGTACCAGCAAATAAAACAAAAGCTTCAAGTATTGGGACACCACAATCTCTAACTATTCTTCCCCTAATTATTAATATCCAGAAAGACGGAAATTACGTCAATAAGAAGCTTTGCTCGTTGACTGAGTTAAGTCAAATTGTAGAAAAGGAAAAGAAAAACAATCCCGATACTTTTGTATGGATACAAGCAGCAGGTGATATTCTGCCAACTCAGATAAGTGAAGTACAAGAAATTCTGAAAACTCAAAAAGTTAAATTTGGAAATCGAACCATTAAATTAAGCCATGATATCGATAGCTTAAGTAGAATAAACCAGATTACTCCTATTAAGTTTGAGGATATTAAACCGGAAATTACATCAATTATTTATCTTGATGAACTATGTATCGACAAGGTAAAATTCTTAGCAATCAACCCGGATAGCATAAAGTTTGTTGACCTTTTGAAAGGCTCTGCTTATACCGAAAAATATGGCAGCGAAGCAAAAAATGGCATTATTGCTATTACATCATTACACAGATGGGAGGAAATAAATGCGAAAAAAAGAACCAGCTATTTTATTGACGGAATAAAATCAACTCCCGAACAATTCAAAGTTCTAAGTTCAGAAAGTATATTAAATCATTAAATGTTCTTAAGGGAGAAGACGTCACCAAAATTTACGGGAATGATGCAGGAACAGAAGTTGTTGATGTGAAATTAAAGCATTCAAACTAAGGCTAATTAATTCAGAAAAATACTGAACTATGGAAATAAAAGCGGCCGGCGAAGTTGCGTCTTCCCGCCGGTCCGCTTTAATCATTGTCAAAATGAGTTGTATTGCTACAACAGCAGCAAATTTAATGTTTTGATTGGTCGCTCACAACTGTTAAGACGTCAGATTTTACGAACGATCCGCTCCATTAAGTACAATCAGGCGTCGGGCTATTCAAACCCAACATTCATCCGATATTCCGGAGTAAACGATATTTTTCGGATATCCAATAGTTGTTTCGATTGGCTGAAATCGGGTCGGTTTTCATGCAAAATATCATCTAAATAGGAAGCAGTTTCGTTTGCCGGATGGAAATAAAACATCAATGGTGGACTGCACAGCCCAAGCTTTCCTCTTTTCCGCATAAATATACCAGCAATAGAACGGTTAGCGTCGCAAGGTGCAGAATTTGAAGCGAATTGCAAGTCTCCCGAAACGGAGCTATCAAAAAATAACTAATTTTGAAAAAAATAGAAGAATGAGAATGACAGGGAAAACAAAGGACACGAAGCAAAAAAGCTGGGCAACGCACGGGCAAACTGTGACACAGGAAGAATTTATTGCGGCTATCCGAAAATCAGAAGAAGGGCCATTTTACACGATTGAAGAAATAAAAAAAATGCGCGAAGAATGCAGGAAATCGAAATAAAACCTGTCGTTTTTTCGAATCAATACTTTCTTGATACTGAGGAAATTTTTAGATATGGGGTTTTGACTTTCGGAACACCACAAGCTCAAAAATACGAATCTATAATTGATAAAATTTCCACTGAATTATCTTCCTGTTATTTGATGTATCCTGAATGCAGGTATTTATCGACCAAAGGGAAAATCTACCGTTGGGTTATCCTCGATGCCCATTTCATTATTTATCGCATAAGCGCTAATCAAATTGAGGTTTTAAGGGTAATCAGTTCCCGTGTTTCCGTTTCAAAACTCAAGGCCGTTAAAAAAATCAATCTTTAGTCTACATTTTTCGTCAAAATCAGATTTTCAATTTCAATTTCTTACAAAATTTGAACTTATCTATTGATTTACAGAGTATCTAGTAATCGACAAATACTTATTCAAACCCAACATTCACCCGATATTCCGGAGTAAAAGTTATTTTTCGGATATCCAGCACTTGTTTGGATTGGCTAAAATCGGGCCGGTTTTCAGGTAAAATATCATCTAAATAGGAAGCGCTTTCGTTTACCGGCCGGAAATAAAAGACCATTTCTTTTGATGCTGCTGCCGGATAAAATTTTCGCAATCCAATTTGCCAAAGCGTACCTTTCCAGAATTCGTCTGTAACCAATTCTCCGTCCAGAAAGCCCATGCCGGTATCGCCGGTATAGTCAATGTTCAGGAAAAGATCGTTTAAACCATTTAACGAAGGAGGCAAGGTCACGACAGTTTTTCTCCCGCCAATTTGCCTAACTGTTGGTTCAATTTTCACCTCAGGCACCGAAATAGTAAATGCCGACATTAAACCTATCTTGTTTAAAGCCGAAACCGAAGCATTTCCGGCACTCAGCTTACATTGGATCTTGGGATAAACCTGAAGATTAAGCTCATTTTTTCCGGTACTCAGCAATGAAATTGAATCATTTTTCTGTAGAGTAACAGCGTCAGAAAACACCAGCGATTTTTGTCCTTTTATGCTGACCATGTACGATTGCAGTGCCAGCGATTTTTCGACCACCAGGATTTTTGTTTGCCTTCCTTTTACATTCACCGTAAATTCAGATGTTCCTTTGGGGCATTTCACCAGTATTCGTTGTTCGTTTTGTTCAACGCCGATTCCCTGTTCCTTCTTAATTGAAAGGCTGTTGCTTCTGGCAAACGAAAACTCTGCATTGCTACCATCTTGTGCAACAAACACATAATAAGGCACTTTTCCGTCGTCGCTTTTGGCAAACAATTGCGCCGTTGCATAAATCAAATCAGCGCCATTAATTGCCAGATGAAACGGGAAAATCACATTTTCGCCTTCCTTCACCGTGAATCCATTTGATTCAGGAATAGTAACAATATCTCCGGCAGTTTTTATCGCAATCTGAATATTCGGCTTATCTGTAGTTTTAAGGTCGTCCTGAAAATTGTTCACAAAGAGGAAGCCTGAATTGCCGTTTATCCTGACGGCATAGCGAAGATCAGTTACATTTTCGGGTTTTAACGTTGACGCATTTTCAGGAAGGACAGTCGTCATTGGGGCCAGTAAATCGCCAAACTCCTGCGCAAACCAGTTGATAAGTTTTAGGCGTTGAAACCCTTCGCGAACCTGGCCAAATTCGCCAATCGGAGCCTGAAAATCGTACGAAACCTTCGGTAATCCATAGGCCTCATCACTAAAATAATATCGATCGCCCCGTGGTGTTGATCCGCCGTGATACATGTAATAACCCAATCCATTGGCGCCGCTTCCCAGGCACCGGTTCATCATCGCATCAAAGCTTTTTTGCTCCACAATGGGTCGCCGTGAGTAAACCGTCATAATGCCCGAACCCAGCTCTGTAGGAAAGGCGGGATAGTCTTCAGGCTTATAGCGCACCGGCGAATAATCCGGATCGCGGTGCATATCCTTGTAAAGGAAAAACGGCGAAATATCTTTGTGCGCCGTCCAGAACGGATAAGCGTAAGCCGCAGTTACCGGAATGCTTTCGTTGGTCACAATAGCAGCATTTCCCCAGCCGGTAGCGGTATAAATTGGCACCTCCATGCCAGCTTTTAGGGCAAGCGATTTCAGTATTTTCATGTGATCGTTGCCCAAATCAGCATACGGATTTTTTGTTTCAGAAACACCAACACCAGCTTGGGTTAACGACAAATCGCTTTCCGCAGCAGTCCAATCATGTGATTGTCCAGAATAAGTCAGTCCCCAGGGTGCTGCCGAATGCTGGTATTCGTTCTCCAACTGAATGCCAATCACCGGCCCGCCATCTTTGAAATAGCTGCCTTTCAACTGGGCGCCAATCTGGTTGTACAACCGTTCGACGTATGAAAGATAAGACGGATCATTCGAACGAATCATCAATGGCCGACCCAAAAGCCAGTCGGGAAGCCCGCCGTTTCGGATTTCACCATGACAAAACGGACCAATGCGAACCATCACGTACATGTTGTTTGCAGCACATAAGTCGATGAATCTCTTCAAATCGCGATCACCATCCCATCTGAATTTCCCTTCATTTTCCTCGTGAATATTCCAAAAAACATAGGTAGCAATGATGTTTATACCGCCAGCCTTCATTTTCTTGATCGATTCATCCCAATATTGACTGGGATAACGGCTGAAATGAAATTCCCCGGTAATCGGGATAAATGGCTTGTTGTTCTTCGAAATGAAATAATTGTTCACCGAAATTGTTTCTCCATTTGGATTCGAACCACCCAATTTCAGATGATCCGAATAAAGTTTCATTGGAGCAACCGCAGCATTTATTTCATATTTATTCAGTGTTTGTCCAAATGCTATCTGAAGCCCAAGCACAAAAAAGATAAACAATATAGAGATTCTCATGTAATTACACAGCCTTTTCATGTTTTGTACGTCCATTAATGTTAGTTTTCGAACCTATTTTTGCCCTTGAATTTTCGACAGCCCCAGTTTTCCCAAAGCAATCAGGTTCAAACAGTTTTGGTAATTTCGTTTGGTCAAATCATCGTCCCAAATCTGCAAATCGGGCAAGGAAACCGCGAAATAGTCGAGTTTAAATTCATCGTTCAGGTGCTTTTTCCCGAAGTCAACCAGTTTATTGAAACGCGTTCTGGCTTCGTCTGTTTGTCCAAGCTGAATAAGTGCCAATCCCTGATAAAAGATGGTATCAGGCTGCTGGTCGTTGTAAAAAATGGCCGGAACAGGTTCACTGATTCCAGATGAAGCTTTTTCCCAATAATAACGGGCTTTTTCGCGGTCATTCATTCCTGAACACGCGTTGCCCAGCCAATAGAAGATCGCATTTTCCTGAGCGCCGTAGAGTTTTCCTTCGCCAAGATTTTCAGGATAAACCTGCGCTTTTTCAAGCAATTCCACAGCCTTTTCAAATTCCCTTTCCTGAATGGCTTGTTTGGCAATTTCGGTCAGACTGAAAACGTATTGCCCGGTTACCCTGCCTTCGCCGCCTTCCCATGGATGAAATTTGCGCGACATAATCAACTGATACGCTTTTTCATACTGACCAAGCTGGTTGTGTAAAGTAGCCCTTTCGAGGTACAAATCATCACGATAATCAACCTGAGCGGGATATTTCTCTAGCTTTTCCAACCTGAACTCTGGAGAATAACCCAAGCGTTTGTACAACTGGTCGAGCTCCATCAGGATACGCGAATCGGTTTCGTCCAGACTGAATGCTTTCTCCAATTCAGCCAGTGCTTTTTGAGGCTTGTTTTGCTTGTTAAAATAGGCCAGTGAAAGATTTCGATGAACTGTTGGAAAACTTTCGTCCAAGTTTGCCGACAATTCCCAATTAGCCACTGCATCGTCGTATTGGCGGGCATTGTACCAGAAATTGCCCAGATAATAAGGAGCTTTAGAATCAACCGGGTTTTGCTGTTTGGCCCACTCCAGAACAACAACGGCTTCAACCTGATTAGGAAAACAATAATCGGGGCAAGCGGTTGATGCTTCAAACAGCGACTTTTCGGAAGCCTGTTTTTTACCTGAAAGCATTTCGACCCAAGCTTTGTAATACCACGCCAACGGGTAAACCGGCAGACCGGATTGTTCTTCAATACCTATTGAAATCAGTTCTATCGCTTCATCATATAATCCGGCAAAGGCGTAATCAAGTGCAAATTCAATGAAAGTGTGTATGTTGGGTATCGACACCCCTAAATCCCCTAAAGGGGACTTTGAATTACCTGCCAATAAAGATCTTTCAAACAAAACGCCGAAATTAAACCGATCCAGTTCAAGCGATTCTTCGATTAGCTTTTTGGCTTCGGCAATCCGCCCTAGTTTTCGGAGAATACAAACTTTCAGGTGGCGGCTTTTGGCATTGTGCCAGTTTCGCACCAGCGAGCGATCTATTAAATCCAGCGCTTCCTCCCAATTTTGCTTTTTGGTAGCCAGGCGAGCCAGCTGGAAATAGCCGCTATCCATAAACGCGGCATTCCATATCGACTTATAGAAGGCATCGAAAGCCTCATCATCGCAGGTTTGACAAATTAGCGAAAGTCCAAGGTTGAAATAAGGTTCTCCATCCAACGGATTGGGATTGCGTTGAGTGAGTGTTTCAACGGCTTTTCGAAAATAGTTTTCAGCATCAGCAAATTTGCCACGGCGCAGCAACCACAAGCCCATCGCGTTGTTACACCGACTGTCTTTCGGATCACGGCGCAACGCTTCGAGGTAATAATCGCGCGGATCGTAGGTAGCATGACGGTACTGCTCCAAATGCAGGCCGGTGAGGTACAGTTGCTCATTGCTTTCAATTTCTGCTGGAGGTTTGGCAGCTTTGGCAGCTTCCGGAATTGGTTTTTTCTCATCCGATTCAGGTTTCCAATCCACCAAAATTTTTCCATCAGAAGAAAGGACTGAAACCTGAAACATTGTGGGTCCGGATCCCGGAGAGATCACAACTCCCTTTTCATAAGAAGTTGCAGGATGAAAATCGAATATATCTTCGAAAACCACCTCATCACTGTATTTCAGGATAACTTTTGAATTGGGATAAACTCCTGTTGTATATGCTTTTATGGTGGCCTTACCGTCTTCAAATTCGAGATTAACCATTGCCTTTTTGGTTGCATTTTTTACCACGCCCAAATCGCGGTAAGGCATAAAATACTGACTGAAAGTTTTTTCTTCGCCAGGCATGAGCCACGAAAAATCGGGCTGATTATCGGTATAAACGCCGCACATCAGTTCGATGTACGGACCGTCCTCATCGGTCAGATTGCGGTCCCAGGCCTGTCCAAAATCGCTGTGTCCCCAGGTCCACTGCTTCTTTCCGGGCGATACATGGTGATTGGCCACGTGCAGCAATCCGCCTTTGGTGTCGTTTTCGTAGCCACCTACAAAATTGTATTTGGAATTTACAGCCATGTACGAGGTGGGAACCGGAATATTTTTATACCGCGAAATATCGGTTCCGGGCGAATAATCTACTTTGTAGTAGGTTCCTTTGGCAATCGGAAATTCCGAAACATCACGCTTGCCATGATCGAAAACGGCATTTACATCCGGCGGAAAAACCGACTGGTAATGGTCGTTCACTTTCACTGCTGGATTAGCCCACCAGAGGAATGTCTGCGGAAAATCGGTGCGGTTCAGCAGTTTCACTTTTATTTCGAGATAGGCTTTGTCAGGATAGAGCGTAAAGCCCGCCATCCCGCGGGTTCGGAACATGCGTTCCACCTCGCTGCACCATACGGTTACGCTGCCATCGGCATTTTCCTCGATGCAATGATCAACTGGCTCGAATGTTGATGGTCGGTGATGTTGCGGCCAGTTAAACTCTAATCCACCCGAAATCCAGGGGCCGATGAGTCCAACCAAAGCAGGTTTAATCACCTGGTTATAATAGATGAAGTGACGTTCTTTGGTCTTATCGTAAGCCATCTGCACCCGCCCGCCCAATTCGGGCAGAATCATAATTTTCAGGTACTGATTTTCCAAAAAAATGGCATTCCATTCTTTATCAATCTTTTCGTCCAGAATTTTCTCGATTACCGGATGCGGATAAACCACCCCGCTGCTTCCTTGGTAAACCCGCTTTTCCAGAAACATCGGGTTCTTTTCGGGCTTGCCAATTCCATAAGTCGGAATCACAACTTTTTCATACCAGGCACAAGCCTGCATCGCTGTTTTCATTTTTTTTAGCTCAATCTTTTAGGGATTATTCCATCGAACGAATGTCTTTAGCATCCATATTTTCAATTTTGATGTCCTTCGACAATACATCGCCTTCGAAGAAGTTGCCGCTCACTTCAGCGTTTTTGCAAGCTTCGAAAGTGAGGCAATGTTTCCTCGAATGAAACGGTTCAAATTCGTGCGACCGAACGATCCGGTTTTTGGTGAACCGAATTCCATCAACCGATAAGGCATACAAAACGGGGTAATCGAAAGCATGAAAAGTATTGTTTGCAATGGTGATGTTGCGGTGATACGGCTTTTGCAGATCAACCTTCGGAATGATCGGGTAAATGCTGATAATCCCTTCGCAGAACTGGTACATCGACGTCAAACAGGCATCCCAGAAAATGTTGTTGGTAATGGTTACGTCGTTTACCGCACCCGATTCGTACCAACCGTTGGCGTCACCGGCAATCAAAATCGCCGAACCGCTCGATTCAAACTCGTTTTTGTCAACCAGCACTTTTCGCGGCGTCGAAACCAGCAAGCCGCGAGCCCTGCAACTGTGAAATTTACAGTTGGTGATATTGGCTGATGGCGACCAGCTTAAATTTTCCAACGCTTCATTCGCTTTAATTTCAGCAGGTATCACATCTTTAAATTCCACAGTAAATTCATCGCGGTTCAGTTTTTCAAATTTGGTTAAAACTCCCCTTGAAATTGTCGCCATACTTTCGTTATCCAGAAAGCCGATGGTATCGTTCGCATGTCCCCAGATCATTCCGGTGCTTTGTTCGTGCATAAAACGGCACTTGAGTTTCGGTCACTGAGCCGTTCAGTTATCTTAACGCTGGTTCCATGCACATTGATTGGATCGTCCATCAACCCTCCAAATTCGCAATGATCAATATTTACATGGCCGGCGCAGTTCGAAATATGAAAGCCATCGTCATGCCCGCTGAAGTAGCGATTTTTGACGGCATTTGGCATGAATTTCACATTCTGGTAATCGAGGTTGCGAGCAAACTGAGCTAATATTCCAAGTCCGCCTGTGTGATAAACATTTACATTTTCGAGCTTTACATTTTGACTTTCCTGAATGAAAATTCCGGCATGATTGCGTTCGCTATGCCTCAAAATCAAGTAATTTCCTACCGCCGGAACCCGTGTAAATTCTCCATTCAGGCGAACTGTTCCGGGTTTTAACTCGCTTACCGAATATTTCTTCCAGTCGCCCCGAACACAATCTTCGTCGCCGGTATGATAGGCAATGCGATGTGTTCCGGCTTCATATTCCATAAACCAGCGCGACTCGGCCTTCCAGTTTTCGCCAGTAAAAATCATTTTCCCGTCAGTGATTTCGTATGGAAACTGCTTGGTGTCGATTTCCAGATCGATGCTTTTAGGCGAAGTAGTCAGAACTTTGCCCTGTGCTGTGAGCGGAATATCCCAGTCGATGTTAACATTCTGAATCTTGATATTCTCACTGTTATCAATGGTAATGGGCTGAATAGGACCGTGAAAAACGAATTCAGCACCATTCCCTTCCAAGGTCAGTTCCCTGCACTTTTCAATCAGGATGGCCAGATTTTTTGGCGCATCGTTCGTGGTATTCGATTCAAAATATTCGCGGGTATGCCCCATGGTAATGTAAAAATCGTACCGTCCTTTGTCAAAACGAAGAACCGACTTCTCGTGCTTTTTGCAACGTTCCAATGCCTGAATAACTACCGGAACTGCATTTTCTTTTGAATTGGGCCGAAGTCCAAAATCGGCGACATTGACAACAGTGACTTCACTTTGTTTGCATCCCGCCATAGCCAGAAGCAACAACAAACCCAGTACATAAATCTTCTTCATATTTTTATTCTTGAAGTTTATTAATCTGTGCTAACGGAATCTCCACTTTCGGATTAAATTTTTCTCCTGCCATGTATTTTTTCAGGCTGAACAGCAATTGCTGTGCTTCAGGACGCTTATTAAGTTCGGTGGTTAGGTCGATTCCTGAAATCAGGATTTTGCCTTTGCCCACCTTGCCTTCCAAGATCAAAGCCAGCGGACGATTAGTAAACCAGTCGTCGATTACCCGTACAACCGGTTTTAATTCAGCAGGGAAAGTTGTCAGGTTAATCGCTCCAGAATGACTCATGGCATCCCACCATTGGTAATTGCTGTGGTATTCGGTCGGGAATTCAGCCAATGCAGGATGACTCGGATTGACTAATACTCCAAGCGTATGCGGGGCCTGTCCGTTTGTCCACGCTGTATTCCAGAAAATGCTGGAAAAACCAATCGGAATGTCGCCACCCATTTCTTTCGGAAGTGTTCCTTTCTTCAGGTTAAGCAGCACAGTTCCGCCATCCTGAAGAAATTTTTGCGTGGCAGCATCCAGTTTTTGAACCACGCGAATCTTTTCTTCTCCTGAAATGATTTCCTTTTTTGCCGGATACACCCAGAAATCCCAGCTATTGCTTTTCCCGTTGATGGAAACTTCCAAAATCAGTTTTTCAGGATTTGAAATTGAAGCCAGAGGAAAAGAAACATTTCCAAGTTTAAAGCCATTTCCAAGCGGAATGTCGGTTTGCTGAAGCTTTCCGGATTGAATCACTTTTCCGGTTTTATCAGTGATTTTCCATTCAGGAGTGCAACCTGAAATTGGTTTATCGCCATAATGAGCAACCTCAACAGCGGCTTCGAAGGTTTCATTATTGGTGTAAATCAGCTTTTTCATGCGAGCCAGCGGAACGGTTGAGTTACAAAATCGGTTGTATTCGGCCGGACTGATGTATCCTTTTTCGCCCCAAAACGGATCGAGCACGCCCACCAAAGCCGATCCCTGTCCGGGGAAGTCGTGCAAATCGAGCAACTGGAAGCCTCCAAAATCTTTGGTTCTCAAAGCTGCTTCAATGTCGGCCTTGTAGCACAGCGCCTGCAATTTGCCCGACGCCAGTAAAAAGCTGTCGGCCAGTTGCAACATCCCATGATCTTTCAGTGTTTCCTGAAACAACTCGAAGTTTTTGGCTTTCAACGCTCCATCATATTTCGGAATTTCCTTGAAGTTTGGATAAACACACCATTGACCGATTTCGTGGCTAACCATCGGCTGCGAAGACTTGTTGTTGTAGGCCGACCAATCGTAATCTGTTGACGGTGCCTGCGCATTGATAATGCTGTTCAATCCTGCGCCCCAGTGTTGAATGCGGGGCTCCGAGTCGCTCAGGTAATCGTTCACAGGTAAATTAGGCCAACCTGCTCCGGATGTATAAATGCGGCGGTTGTCTTTACCTTTCCAAAAATTGATGAAATCGGTGAGGAACGGACCCTGATTTTTGCCAGCAGGCTCGTTGCCATAAACCATCATGCAAAACGATGGATGGTTGCCATACTCGTCGATCATACGCTGGCTTTCTTCATACAGGTATTTATCGAATGGTTTGCCATCGCCAATGGTAGTCGATTGGTTGGCCCACGACGAGCATTCCACGTGCAGGTAAAACCCGGTTTGGTCGGCCGCATCGAAGGCAGCCTGAGGCGGGCACCACGAGTGAAAGCGAAAATGGTTTAGTCCGTGTGTTCGAGCGACGTTAAAGATGCGCAGCCATTCTTTCAAATCGGTTGCGGGATAGCCGGTTTTCGGGAAGATAGCACATTCCAACGTTCCGCGCAAAAAGGTCGGCTGCCCGTTAATCAGGATATGTTTTCCTGAAGTTTTAAGCTCGCGCATCCCAAATATAGTTGTGGCAACATCCTTTTTCCCTGAAGTTTTGTCGTTCAAACTAACTTCGAGCGAATACAAATTGGGATGAAATTCGTTCCAAAGTTTCACGTCAGAACCCATTTCGAGGTCAACAGTCAACATATTTTCACCGTCTTTCAACTCGAAATTCTCCGTTTTCCCTTTTCCGGTCTCCATTACTTTCAACCCTAATTCTACAGAACCAGCTTTTCCTGAAAGGCTCTGAACTTTGACTTTAGCAGTTATCTTTTTCGCCTGAATGTCAGGATATACCTGTATATTCTGAATATGAACCAGCGGCCGGGCTTCGAGGAAAATTTGCCCCACAACTCCATTCCAGTTGCTTTGCGTGTGATCAGAAATGCTGTGCGAATTGATGCCCGGATCGATGTCTTTCACCCGGTTGTCAACACAAAGACTCAAATGGTGTTTCCCGGGCGTTAAATATTTCGTCAGGTCGTATTTATGCGGAGTTCCCAGCGAGTTTTGCATACCCACTTCCTTGTCATCAACCCACAAGCGGCTTTCCCAGTGGCAGCGCTCCATAAACAAGCCGATAAATTGTCCGTTCCAATCTTCAGGAATAGTGACTTCTTTTTGATACCAGGCAGCGCCTTTGTAATATTTCACCGGTTGCAGCCAAAATGGAATTTTGATATTCCCGGGCTGCCGAAATTTGGCATATTCGGGCTTTTTGAAATAGGAACTATCCACAATTTGTCCGGTCCACGGGGTTTTCAGCGTGATGTCATTTCCTTTTCCATTGGTTGTCATCGATCCGGGCAAAGTAACTTTTTCTGCCAATTCCTGATCAAACCATTTTTCGGAAATTCCCTTATCGAGTGAATCGATGGCAAATTTCCACTCTCCGGTAAGATCGATTTTTTGCTGTACTGCAGGCTTTTGACACGCGGCTAGTAGGATTACAAGAACGATGGTATAGATTAATTTTTGTTTCATAATTATTTATTTATGAACCACATAGACACATAGGACACACTAGAAAAATATGACTATGTGTTCTATGTGCCTATGTGGTTAATGATTTATTCATCACATTTTTTCAATTTCTTCGAGCGATTTACCCTTAGTTTCCGGAAGTTTTTTCAGGATAAACAGGAAACCGGAAAAACAAATAAATGCATACAGCCAGAAGGTTCCGCTGGCATTCAGCAGTTTATTTAATATCGGAAATGTATATGTGAGCACAAAACAGGCAATCCACAACGCGGTTGTGGCAATGGCCATAGCTGCTCCGCGCACGCTGTTCGGGAAAATCTCGGACAAAACCACCCAGGTAATCGGGGCCAAAGTCATAGCATAGGTAGCAATGGCAACCATTACCAAAATTAATATGGCCAAACCTTTCAATTGGAAAAAATAACTGGTTCCGAGCGCCAGGTAAATTACCGCCAGCCCGCACGAACCGAGCAACATCAGTTTCCGCCGGCCCAAGCTATCGACCATACGCATAGCCACAAGGGTGAAAATTAGGTTCACTGCACCAGTAATTACAATATTGAAAAGCATATCGTTAACCGAATAGCCGGCTGAGGTAAAAATTTCTTCGGCGTAATTAAAAATCACATTGATGCCACACCACTGCTGGAAAACTGCCAATACAATACCCAAAATCAGCACCGGACGAACTTTTTTCGACCGCAATGCTTTCCAGTCTATTTTCGAATCGGAACCTTTCAGCGTTTCTGCAATTTCTTTTTGCTCCTGAAGGGCGTAAGCTTCCCCTCCAATTCGCTTCAGGATAAAAAAAGCCAAATCTGATTTTCCAGACTTCGCCAGAAAACGCGGACTTTCAGGAATAAAAAACGACAACACAAAAAACAGCAAAGCAGGAACAGTTCCGGCCCAGAACATCCAGCGCCAGCCCGACTGACCATTCCACGAATTCAGGATAAACTCGTCGGTTGCACCAGCCGGAACAGCTTCGGCAATAAGGTAATTGGTTATTTGAGCTGCCAGAATTCCCAAAACGATGGTCAGCTGATTCACCGAAACCAGTCGTCCACGCATGGCAGCCGGAGAAATTTCGGCAATATACATGGGTGAAATGGCCGACGCAAGGCCAATGCCCAATCCGCCAATCAGGCGAAAGACTATAAATAAGGTAAAATTATTGACTGCCCCGGTGCCGATAGCGGCAATCGTAAAAAGCGCGGCAGCAGTAATTAATGGCATTTTGCGCCCCAGTCTGTCAGTGAGATACCCCGAAAGCAAGGCTCCAATCAAACATCCAATCAACGCGCTGCTCATGGCCCAGCCCTGTAGGTAAGGTGAATTGGCGATATCGAAAAATCGTTCGTAAAATGGTTTGGCGCCGCCGATTACCACCCAGTCGTAGCCGAAAAGCAGTCCGCCCATGGCCGAAACCAGAGTGATGCCTAAAATAAATTGCCGGTTAAAAGTTGATTTGCTCACAAGTTTAGAATTTAGTTTATCCAAATGTAAGGCTAAATTCGCTCATAAAGAATGAAATATTTTGTGAATTCATGGATTATCTTATCATATATCGAACTTGAAATATTTTTAACTAAAAACCTTACATATAAAGAATTGAAACTATTTTTGGAAAAAGTTTTCTGACAGAAACATTAATCATTCAGCTTTAAGCATGAAGAAGAAAGACGGTTTCCCGGGGCAAATCAGTTTTGTAATACCCGAACGCATATTGGCCCTTGTTAATACCAATGCTCTGATTGCTGATTTGCACATTACCGATATTGGCTATTACCCCCAGGCCCGCCACCATTTCAGGGAAAGGCCGAATGGGAGCGACCAGTTCATCCTGATTTATTGCGTTGGCGGACAAGGCGAAATCCGTACAAAAGAAGCTGTGCAAGCCATTGGCTCCGACCAGTTTTTTATCATTCCGGCCGGAATGCCACATTCGTACCGGTCGGACGTGCAAAATCCGTGGTCGATCTACTGGATTCACTTCTCCGGAAGCAAATCTGTAGCTTACGCTCGATTTGGCGGACAAGTGGTATCCATTGAACGTAACAAAACATCGCGCATCAACGACCGAATCGAACTTTTCTCAGAAATTTTCCGCAACCTCGATCGTGGTTTCAGCACCGAGACACTCGAATATGTGAACCAGTGCCTGCCTCATTTGCTGGCTTCATTTACGCATTTGAGCCAGTTCAGGCTGATTAAAGAATCAGGAGAGAATGATATTGTGGCACAAAGCATCAATTTTATGCTCGAAAACCTGACTAAAAAGCTAAAGCTGGAAGATATTGCTGGGGAAACCAGTTTGTCTGCCTCCCATTTTTCGCGGCTTTTCGTGAACCGAACTGGCCATTCACCTATCGATTATTTCATCCAGTTGAAAATTCAGCGTGCCTGCCGCCTGATCGACAATTCGGGCTGGATCATTGCCGATGTTTCGCGCGAAATGGGCTTCGACGACCAATTTTATTTTTCGCGGGTTTTCAGAAAAGTGATGGGCATGTCGCCCAATGACTATAGGAAGCGGGGAAAATAAAACATAGGTTTATTTCTGAACAAGTATCGCCATTACTGGTTTTTATTCCGAAAATGATTATACCTTGATTCACTCAAAATTTAATCCACTAATATGAAATTTGGACAAATCGAGAACCCAGAACATATTGACTTTCAACTACCAGTCGACGATCCGCGAACCGCTGAAATTCTGAGACAAAACGATACCTCGAAACCGCTCTCAATCTACGTGGGATGCGCCAAGTGGAACAAAACCGACCTGAAAAACTTTTATCCGCGCGGCACCAAAGACGAGCTGTCTTACTATTCGACCCAATTTAATTCGATTGAACTGAATGCCACTTTTTACAATATGCCCAGCCGTCAGCAGGTAATTACCTGGCGCGAGAAAACGCCCGAACATTTTCGCTTTTTCCCGAAAATCACCCAAAGCATCAGCCATATGCGCCGCTTAAACGACGTTCAGGCGTTGACTACCGAATATTGTGACAATATCAGTAATTTCGAAGACCGCTTGGGAATGGTTTTCCTTCAGTTGCACGACAATTTCAAGTACAAAAACTACGACCGGCTGGTCAGTTTTATCGAAAATTTCCCGAAAGCCATTCCTTTGGCTGTTGAGTTGCGAAATACCGAATGGTTTAACGACAAGGCGGTCTCTGACGAAGTTTATGCCTTGTTTGAAAAGCACCAGGTTACCAATATAGTAGTTGACACAGCCGGAAGACGCGACCTGCTGCACATGCGCCTTACCACGCCCAAAGTGTTTGTGCGCTACGTGGGAGCCAACAACCCGCAAAGCGACCGCGAACGTTTAGACGATTGGGCGAACCGACTGAAAATTTGGTTCGATCAGGGAATTCGCGACATTTATTTCTTTGTCCACCAAAACATCGAGCTCGAATCGCCCTTCCTTTCGGCTTATTTCATCCAAAAGCTGAACAAGCAGTTTGGAACGAACCTCCAGATTCCCCAATTGATAGAACCCAAAACCGATTTGCCAACGCGGGGATTGTAAAAACCAATTTCAGCCAATAAGCCGGAACCGGGAAGAAGCAGACTCAGAAGTAGCATATTATCAAGAACTTGAATTTAAAAAGAGTAAACCTCTGGATTAAACCGGCCAGCTAAATCCGCATTTATAGCTTATAAATTTTATATTTGCTGTCCCAAAATCGCAAATGTGAAACCTGCTAACAAACCAAATATAAACGAGGAGCTGGAGTTTGAATTGCTCTTTCGGAAATACTATGTGCGTTTGTGTGGTTTTGCCAGCAAATTTATTGCCAACAAAGCGGAAGCCGAAGAGATTGTCCAGGAAGTTTTTCTGAATATCTGGACTAAAAAAGACCGCTTGAAACTCGACGATGAAATAAAACCGTATCTTTTTAAGTCGGTACAAAACCTTTGTGTTAATTTCATTGAACATCAGAAAGTTGTGGATAGTTATTATTCGGTAATTGAAGTTGTGTATAAAAACAAAAGCGACGACTTTGACAGTTATGAATCAGTACTTTATACCGAATTTCAGGCCAGGGTTGATGACGCAATTGGTTCGTTGCCCGAAGAGTGCCGTAAAATTTTCAGGATGAGCCGCGAAGATGGGTTGAAATATGCCGAAATTGCCGATAAGCTGAACCTGTCGGTAAAAACAGTTGAAACCCAAATGAGCCGCGCCCTGTCAAAATTAAAAATCGAGTTGAAAGATTACCTTTCTGTACTCATTATAAGCCTTTTCCTGAATATTTGACATTAATTCGAAAGATCGATTTTCGCCAACTACATTATTTTTTTCAATCGCTTGTAAGGGTAACGCCAGGTTTCCCTGTATTAGCTTAACGAAAGGCAAAAAAATGGAAAAATTAATTAACGAAACCTTGTTGTTCCGGTTTCTGGACAAAGAGACTTCAGAAGAAGAAAATGAGGTTATTTTACAATGGGTTTCAGATTCTGAAGATAACCGCACCGAATTTCAGCGGTTACATCAGGCCCATCATTTAAGTAAGCTCCGCAGCTTAAAAGCCGATATTGACGTTGATGAAGCCTGGGAAAAATTAAATACAATTCTGCCTAAAGTAAGAACAAGGAAAAACTCCATTAACCTCGATATTTTATGGAAAGTGGCAGCATCTGTTTTGTTGGTTGTTGCCGGAGGCATTGGTAGCTTATGGATGAGTGGTTATTTTTCTCACGAGCAACAAACGGCGATTATAGAGCTCAAAGCATCGAAGGGCGAAAAATCGCAGGCAACTTTGGCCGACGGAAGCCACGTTTGGCTCAATTCACAAACCGTTTTAAAATACGACGCACTCAATCCACGAAAAGTAACTATGGAGGGAGAAGCATTCTTTGATGTTAAAAAAGATCACGATCACCCGTTTGAAGTAACTACCCCATCGGGAATGAAAGTGATTGTTACCGGAACCAAATTTAATCTGCGCAGTTTTGCCGAAGAACCTTTCGTTGAAACTACCCTGGAAGAAGGCAAAGTAACAATAGAAGGAGAAGATAACCATCAACTAGCCGAGTTGAACCCGGGACAACAGGCTCAATATAAAGTCGGAGAAAACAAAGCCAGCGTAAGAAATGTCTCCACCGAGCTTTACTCACTCTGGAAAAACAATGAGCTCAGGTTCACCGATATTTCATTTGCTGATTTGATTCCCCGAATCGAGCGCTGGTACGGAGTAACTATATCGTTGGAAAATAACAGAAAAAACAACGACAAGTTTACAATGACAATTAAAACAGAGAGCCTTCGTGAGCTACTGAATATGATGCAATTAACCTCTAAATTTAACTATGAGATAAAAGGCGAACAGGTAAAAATAAACTTCTAAAATAAAAGAAGGAAAGTGTTGCAGGCTTTCCTTCTAACAATCACCAGGTGATTGTATTAATTTTTAAACATTAACACTTCAAATTTATGAAAAAAAAACGATGGAATTTCCGTTGCGGGAGAATACCCTGCGCGAAACAACTGTGTAGAATTATGAAACTGACAACCTTCCTTTTATTTGTTCTGTTTTTTCAGGTTTCGGCTGGCGTGTTTTCGCAAAACAATGGCCGCTTCAGCTTAAAAGCCGAAAAAGAATCGCTCACCAACATCCTGAAAAGGATTGAAGAACAAACCGAGTTCCGCTTTATGTATAACGCAAGCAACATCAATGTTGAGCGGAAAATTGACATCAATTGTGATTCGAAAAGTATTACAGAAATATTAGATATACTCTTCAAAGGTACCGATGTAAAGTATCGTTCGTTCAACAACAACTATGTTTTATATACTGACGTCGAGAATATCGGAGAATCTGCCCAGCAGCAAAAAACTGTTTCAGGTAAAGTGACCGACACTACAGGTGCTCCACTTCCCGGTGTTTCGGTGGTGATAAAAGGTACAACAAGTGGGGTAATTACCGATATGGATGGGAAATTCACTCTGCCCAAAGTACCTTCTGACGGCATATTGACTTTTTCTTTTGTTGGAATGAAAACTCAGGAAATAGCAGTTACCGACAAATCCACAATCAATGTAACAATGGAAGAAGAAGCCATTGGTATTGATGAGGTTGTGGCCATTGGATATGGTAGCATGGAAAAGAAACAGGTAACGAGCTCTATCTCTTCCCTGGCAATCAAAGATTTGCCTCTCGGTGTTGGAGGTTCGTCGATTGCTACAGCGCTGCAAGGTAAAATTGGTGGCCTCGTTATGTCTGGAAACTCAAGCCCCAACTCGGGTAATACGTTTCAGCTTCGGGGGATGGCCTCGATCAACACTTCGCGCACACCGCTGATCGTTATTGACGGTATGCCAGGTGGCGATATCCGCACACTTGTTCAGGAAGATATTCAGTCAATCGATGTACTGAAAGATGCCTCTGCCGGTGCAATTTATGGTACACGGGCAACAGGCGGTGTAATTCTGATCACCACCAAACAAGCCAAATCAGGAGCATTGAAAATGAGCCTGACCAGTGAAGTATTGTTTAAAAAATCGTTTGGCAAACCCAATATGCTTAGTGCAGCCGATTATGTAGCAACTTATGGCGCAGCAAAAAACAACGACGGCTTCAATACCGATTGGTGGGATGAAGCAATGAGCGACAATCCTACATCTAACCGCCATGTATTTACACTGCAAGGTGGTTCGGAAGCTGCAAAAGTTTATGCTACGGTGATGTATGACGACAATCGTGGTGTGTTGCGTGGCGACACCCGAAAAGACTATTCGGGACGTATCAACGGCGACTTTAAAGTACTCGATGGCTGGTTGGATATTAGCAGCCACCTTAGCTACCGACAGGCTCTGCGTAACCAGAACAAACCATCCATCGAAGGCGTTATGCGCGCCAACCCAACACAACCGGTGTATGACCCTACCAGCGTTACAGGTTGGAACGTGATAACTCAAGGCGACGGAACTGAAATGAATAACATAGCTGAAGCTGCGCTCACAACCGACGAAGGCATGGACAAATGGTTCCGCCCCGACATTGAACTTAAAGTAAACATCAAGCCGATCAAAGGCTTATCATATCGTCAATCCGGTGCATACGAAAACCGCCAATGGGAGCGTCATTTCTATCGTTCGATGTTCACACGCGAAGAAATTAAGGCTGGCCGTAAAGGTTGGGCTCAGATGGATTTCAGCAAGACTGAACTGCTAAATACCGATGGATATTTGTCATATATCAACGGGTTTGGCAATCATTCGCTTAATGCTGTTGTCGGATACAGCTATTTCGAACAAAACAGCGATGGCTTTTCGGCTGCCAACGGTAATTTTACAAACGACATGGTCAAATTCTGGAACCTCGGGGAAGGAACCCGTTTAACAGAAGGACTTGCAAGCATGAGCTCGACCAAAGGGATTACCCAAAAACTGATGGCCTATTTTGCCCGAGCCAGCTATTCGTATAAAGACACTTACATGGCCACTGCTTCAGTACGCCGCGAAGGTTCGAGCAAATTTGCTGTAAACAACCGTTGGGGTAACTTCTGGGCTGCATCTGCCGGATGGCGTATCTCAAACGAGAATTTTCTGAAATACGTCGGTTGGGTGAACGACCTCAAACTACGCGTTGCTTATGGTGTAACTGGTAACGAAGGTTTCTCGGCCGACTATGCCGCCAGAAAATATGGCTCTGATACTCGTTGGTTACTGCCCGATGGAACATGGGCAATGAGTTATGGCGCAACCACAAACCTGAATAAAGAACTTGGGTGGGAAGAAAAACACGAATGGAATGTTGGTTTGGACTACTCGTTGTTCAAAAACCGTGTGTACGGTAAGTTCGACTTGTACCGCCGTGCTATCAAAGGATTGATTTACAGCGTAGAAGTTCCGCAACCGCCAAACACTCAATCAAGCATGTACAAAAACATCGGTACGATGGAAAACAAGGGATGGGAATTTGAAATTGGCGGTGACGTTGTACGTTCAGGAAACTGGCACTACAGTACATCCTTAAACCTCAGCCACAATAAAACCTTCATCGGTTCGCTGTGGGGCGACCAAACATATATCAATGGCGCATCTGTGAATAATTGGGTTGAATACGCTCATCGTATCGAAGAAAATGTGGAAGTGGGAAGCTACTTTATGTATCGCTATGCCGGTATTAAAGAAGGAAGATTCCAGATATATAACAAAGACAACAATGTAATTTTCTCGGATGAAGGATCGGTAGATGACCGCGTTTATCAGAAAAGTTATATCCCTAAACTTATTGCCGGCTGGTCGCATAATGTTAGCTACAAAAAGTGGGATTTTAACATGACACTCACCAGCTGGATCGATTACGACATCTACAATGCCATTGAACTGGAATATGGTTTGAGAAACGTAGTTCAGGGCAACATGCTTTACGACGCGATCAACAAAAACGGACAAATCACCGGACGCCCGTCGCCAAGCGACTATTTCCTCTACGACGCCACTTTTGTCAAAATTCAGAACCTTTCGCTGGGATACACCCTTCCAATGAAGAAATATACAAAACTCATGGAAAATATCAGGTTTTATTTTACCGGAAACAACCTCTACACCTTTACAAAATATCCTGGTCTAAATCCTGAAATCGATATTACCGGTTGGGATGCCGGGGTTGAGAAGAAAGGCGACATCTACCCTCAGACCCGTACTTTTACGTTCGGCGCTCAGTTTAATTTCTAATCCTAAATCAATTAAAAAGTACGAATATGAAAATATATAAGTTTATAACAGCCACTGTAGCTGTTATCACGTTATCCGTATCTTTCCAGTCGTGTTCGGTTGAACCTGAGTACTACTCACAATCGGTACCCGAATTGTTTTTCGACACTCAGCAGAAAGTATATCAGCGTGAAGGCCGCGCCTTTACCCATTGGGCCTGGTGTATGGCCGATGCTCAGGCTCACTCGAACTTTATTCGTCTTCAGGAATTCACAACCGACGAAATGCTGGTTCCTTCACGTTACAACGACTGGTATGATGGCGGCGCTTATCTGCGCGGCTACAACCATGATTTCACACCTACTACTCCCGGCGTGTACGACGCATGGCGTGCCTTTTCGATGGGCGTAGCACAGGCCTGGAGCGCAAAAGACGACATTGACCAATATGTTGATTTCAATAAACTGGGTTTCCCTGAAGGCAGTCGCGATGCAGTTCTGATGCAGCTCCAAACATTGTCTGCCTTCTTTTATTGGTTTGGACTCGATATGTTTGGCGGAGTGCCGCTTTATACAACAACACAGGGCGATATTCAGGCAAGAGCCACCGATGTTGAAACATTCAACTTTATCGACAAACTGCTTACCGAAGCAATTCCTAAACTGCCAAAGAAGACAACTCTGGGAGCGCAGGAAACCGGGGCTATAAACCAGGCAGCTGCCGCCATGTTACAGGCACGGCTTTATTTTAACGCACAGTCTTACATCAAGAAGGATATGTATGCCCAATGTGCTGCCATCTGTCAGGACATTATCGACGGGAAATATGGCGCTTATAAACTCGACGCCGACTGGACAAATATCTTTGGCTTCAACAACGACCGTTCTACTGAAATCATTTGGTCGGTACCAAGCCAGTATGCTGTAAGCGAACGTAGTGTGGGGCCTAATTCAAACCACTACGGAATGGGTGAGTACTGGGATAATGGGACAATCGGCAGCCGCAACAATGGCTACTGCCTTGTTCCTTCGCTCGACAAGGATGGCAAATCATACCTCACCGGTAGTTCTAATGCCAGAAATGGGCAGACTTACAGGTTGGGAAGTCCTTTTGCTAAATTTAACGACAAAGACGTGCGTAAACAATTAAATGCGTACGAAGGCAATGGCAAATATCGTGGTATGTTCTATTTCGGTAAAATGGTCAATCCAGTAACCGGGAAAGTTTGCCACGGAGGTAACCGTCAGTTTAAGCCAACCGATACTTTGTTAATTGTTGACCAGATAGCCCGCATTATTCCGATGCAAGGATCGGAAGTAGATCATGGCAAGGAAGGCGCACGCTGGGGCGAAGAAAACTCCGGAGTCCGCTTGGCAAAGTTTTCACCTATTCCATGGGCCAGCAATCAAACATTAAGGGGCAACCCCGATATTCCCGTCTTCCGTATTGCTGAAGCATACTACATGCTTGCCGAATGCAAACTACGAGCAAACGACAAAGCGGGTGCTGCCAAACTTATCAACGATGTGCGCAAACGCTACTTTACAAACGCCGATCCCGATCCTGTTACCGCAGCCAACCTCGACGAGTGGCGCATGCTGGACGAATGGATGATCGAATTTATTGGCGAAGGCCGTCGTCGTACCGATTTGGTGCGCTGGAATAAATACACCACTCAATCGTGGTGGGACCACCCTGCCGACGGAGAAGCCAAAGCATACCAAAATCGTTTCCCGATTCCTGAGCAGGCAATGGCCAGCAACCAGTTAATCGAGCAAAATCCAGGTTATTAGAAAATCTAGTTCTAATTGACAGAAGGATATCATTAAGAGCAGAAAAAACAACTTCAAACTTATTTTTTCGCAAGTTAATTTTATTTTGTTGGAATTATGGATAAGCACGAAAAGTATTATCTGTAATTTCAACAAAATATCGAATAAAATAAACCGCAATAATAAGGTGTTGAGGTTGTTACAAAATACTCTGTTTCTGAATCATGTATTAAAAATCAGATTATTAGTAAACGTATTAATGCGAGATTGATTAAAAAAACTGAAAATAAAGTTGTTACGGAGATTTTGTGTGCTAAGGTTTAAAAAAAAACAATAAAAGATCGAAGCCTTATTTATTCAAGACATAACTCTCGCCTAAATCGCGGCAAAAACCATCCAAGCTGCTGTAATTATTTATAAATCAGGTAATAATAATTCATCATTACAACTAACTCATTGTAAATTATTACAATTTTGTAAAATCTAATTGTCTTTTACAGGTTCTAATTGTATTTTACTATGTTTGCATCAAATGTAGTGATCGATAGTTGAATACACAATCCGCTCATATTGAAATTTTTAAAGCCATTTCTGCTAACAATGAAAAAGCTTTTGAGCAACTTTATACGCTTTATTTTCCGAGGCTTTATACCTTTGTTTCTAAATTCGTAAAAGACAGTTACCTCGCCAAAGATATTGTGCAAAACAGCTTTATCAAGCTCTGGGAAACACGTCAGACTTTCAATTATAGAAACCCAGAAGCATTTCTTTTTCAAATAGTTAGAAATGCAAGTCTAAATTATATCCGCCACTTAAAAGTGATTGAAAACCTGGACACAAAAATCAAGGAAAAATACCTGGGCGAAGAACTGTATTATATTGATATGGTTAGCGATGAACCCTATATCCTAATTGCCGAAGAACTTCAAAATAAAGTAATTGAAATTATGGATTCGCTGCCCGAAAAGTGCCGTGAAGTTTTCCGTTTGAGCCGGATCGATGGTCTTAAAAACCAGGAAATTGCCAATTTACTTGGAATTAGTTTGAAAGCTGTAGAAAAGCACATATCGAAAGCATTAGCTGTTTATCGCAGCCATTTTTCAGATTACCTGCCACTTCCAATTATTCTGTTAATCATTCAAAACCTAAAATAATCGCTGGAGGTAAAAACGCCTTCAAACCGAATTGACACAAAATCTGCGAAAATATACCTCAATAGAGGTAGGGTATCAACCTTGTTCAGGTGTTAACTATACGAAAAGTAACCTGAATAATGTTGAACGAACAAATTAAATCGAATATCCAATCTTATTTTAATGGGAAACTCACGCCCCTACAGGAAGAAGAACTGATCGGCTGGACAAAAGAGAGTAAGGAAAATCTTGATTATTTCAACCTGCAGAAACAAAACCTTGATCCTGATTCAATTGATCATCCTCTTCTTCAAAGTTCGTTTCTCGAACTACAAAATCGCTTGTTTATCAATCAGCAATTCACGAATACCAATTCACCTAAGAATAAAAAAATATATTTATCATTTTCAAAGATTGCCGCCATTTTCATCTTTGCAATCATGCTTGGTTTTACGTCAGCCTACTTGTTCATCAGCCATTTTGCGGGAAACAATGAGGTTGTTTGGTTTGAGACCAAGGTTCCACGAGGTAAAAAATCGCAATTACTCCTACCAGATGGGTCGAAAGTGTGGGTAAACTCTGAATCAAGCATATCGTACCCCAATAATTTCATGAATGGGCACCGGGTTATTAAACTCGAAGGCGAAGCTTATTTCGAAGTTACGAAGTTGAAAGACACCAACTTTATCGTTGAAACCAACGACTATCATATCTGTGTTTTGGGTACAAAATTCAATGTAACATCCTATAAAGATTTTGAAAGGACTGAGACTTCTTTGATTGAAGGGAAAATTGAAATAAGTAGAGAAGCACAAACGGTGAATATTATTCCTGGCCAAACGGTTACTTTCATCAATGACAAGTTTAAAATAAAAAATAACAATACGATACAGGCGGCTAAATGGAAAGACGACATTTTTGACTTCGACCATATCACATTTAAAGAGTTGATTAAAAGGCTTGAACGATGGTATGATGTTGAAATCAACATTAAAAGCCCTGAACTAAATAACATTGTTTATTCTGGAGTATTTAAAAACGAAGAAACCATTGAAGAGTTGTTGGATGTTTTTGAATTAACGCTTCCGGTCAGCTATACAAGGGATAGTTTTCGAAAATTTAGTATTAATCTTAAAAATAAAGAAAAAGCTGAATAATAATAAAAAACAAATGAGGGATGCCCACCATCCCCCATTCTTTTTTGTGTTAAGTGTTGTCTAATTTTAATCACGAAACAAACAAAAGTATGAAAAAAAACAATTGGATCGATGGCGAAGGAGTCCCTTTTCACCGATGGAAAATTCTTTTAATTATGAAATTACAACTTGTATTTATTGTGGGGTTCCTACTACAGGCAAATGCCTTTGTATCAACGGCACAGGACAAGAGATTAACCATGCAGTTCGAAAACAAGTCGTTGAAAGAAGTACTTCAAACCCTGGAAGAACAAACCGAATTCTCATTTATATACAAGGACGATCAAATCAGTTCGATAGGAAAAGTTTCAGGAACTTTTCACGAAAAACTGGTAACAGAAGTACTTGACAATGTTTTGCGTAATTCCGGACTGTCATATACCATTAAAGGACGTATGATTGTGATTATGCCAGGAGAATCAGGGTTCTTTTCGACACAGCAGAAGAAAAGCGTAAAAGGATCGGTCAAAGATTCTTCAGGACAACCACTTCCTGGAGTTTCGGTCGTAGTTAAAGGAACGTCCAATGGGGTAGTAACCGACCCTGACGGAAAGTTCACATTTTCGAATATTCCAACCAATACGACCCTTGTGTTTTCATTTGTGGGGATGAAATCGCAAGAGATAAATGTTGACAAACAAGATGTTATAGATGTGGTGATGAAGGATGAAACCATTGGAATTAACGAGGTTGTAGTAACAGCCCTTGGTATCTCGCGCGAAAAGAAAGGACTTGGTTATGCCGTTCAGGAAATAAAAGGCGACCAGTTGAATGTAGCCCGCGAAACAAACTTTGTTAATTCGCTGGCTGGTAGAGTTGCCGGGGTTAATATTGTCTCGGGTGGAGCTGTTGGTTCTACATCGAGGATTACCATGCGTGGTGAATCATCACTATCGCTGCAATCGAACCAACCATTGTTCGTGGTTGATGGCGTACCAATGGGTAATGATGGCGTATCAAATTCAACATCAGCCGACTATGGAAATAGTTCTGGTGAAATAAACCCAGCCGATGTTGAATCGATGACAGTATTGAAAGGCCCGGCTGCTTCGGCGCTGTATGGTTCGCGTGCTGCAAACGGCGCTATTGTTATTGTAACCAAGTCGGGCAAACAAGGCAAGGGGATTGGCGTTTCGGTCAATTCGGGTACAACCTTCGAAACTCTTCTGCGCTTACCCAAATTTCAGAATAAATTTGGACAAGGGAACAATGGGATATATGTAGGTTCGAATTTCGGTAAAAGCAGTTCGATTTACCCGGATGGTGTAAACGACAGCTACGACGAAAGCTGGGGACCACGCCTCGACGTTGGCACCACTGCAAAACAATATTTCTCGCCAACAACCGGTGGAATGCGCGGTGGCGATGTTGACAACCCCAATCGTGGTGATATTATTGCAACACCTTGGGTGTCAAGACCGAACAATATTCGCGACTTTTTTGGTACAGGCCACACCTATTATAATAATATTGCTTTAACCGGATCGAATGAAAAAGGCGATTTCAGGATTTCGTACACCAACCTTGACGAAAAAGGCGTTATCCCGAACAACAACCTGACAAGAAACACGGTTGCATTTAAATCGAATTACAAATTGACCGACAAAATCAGGGTGAATGTATCAGCTGATTATGTAAAAACATCAAGTACCAACCGACCTGACAACGGTTATGGACGGAATACTTTTATGTATTTTGTGACCTGGTTTGGCCGTAACTGCGATATGAACGCTTTGAAAGATTACTGGCAGACCGGGCTAAATGGAGTTAAGCAATTCCAGTACAACTATGGCGAAAACCACAACAACCCGTTCTTCCTGCAATACGAAAATACGAAAGGCCAAAACAAAGACCGTTTGTATGGAAACATCTCGTTAAACTACGATATTACCAGCAAGTTAAGTCTTATGGGCAGGGTTGGTACCGATGTGTATAACGATTTCCGTCCGATGAAATGGGCCGTTAGTACTGTAAGTTACGAAAAAGGCAGCTACCGCGAAGATTATCTTTTCTATCAGGAACAGAATTATGATTTCCTTCTTACCTGGAAAGACCGCGTTGGCCAGGATTTTAATTACCGTGCCTCGCTGGGTGGTAACAGTATGGATCGCCGTAACCGCTACCGTTCGGTTGTGGCACCTACCTTACTGATCCCCGGACTGTACTCAATTGCCAACAGCGCCTCAACGTTACAAAGCAGTTCGAACACCTCGCACAAACGCATAAACAGCTTGTATGCCTTTACACAAATGGATTATAAGAGTACTTATTACCTCGATTTAACTTTCCGAAACGACTGGTCGAGTACATTGCCTTCAAGCACAAACTCCTATTTCTATCCATCGGTATCATTTAGTACCCTTGTCGATAAAATTGTTGCACTTCCGCAATGGGTAAACCAAGCAAAAGTTAGGATGGGTTTAGCCAGTGTAGGTAACGATACGAATCCTTATTCATTAAGAAGTACCTATAATTTTGTAACTCCCTCATGGGGAGACTCTTATGCACTAAGCTCGGGAAGTACCCTGCCTAATACCGATTTAAAACCTGAAAAAGTTTTCACTTACGAATTTGGAACAGAAGTTAAACTTTTTGATAATCGGGTGAACGTTGACCTTACCTATTATGACATCCGTTCGAAGAACCAGATTATCCAGCTTCCATTAGCCATTTCATCTGGTTACGGTTCGAGGATGATTAATGCTGGCGAAATTCAGAATAAAGGTTTTGAAATCATGTTAAATGTAGTTCCGGTCAGAACAACTGATTTCAAATGGGACGCTACATTTAATTTCTCGACAAACCGTGGAAAGGTATTGAAACTTGTATCGGGCGTTGACAAGATTGTTCAGGCTGCTGAGGCCGAAGATGTTGCCACCCAGGCTGTTGTAGGCGAACGGACTGGTGCACTCTACGGACCTGGTTACCAACGAGTAAGTGAAGGGCCAATGAAAGGCCAGATCATAATCGGCACCAACGGGGCTCCATTAGCTACTTCAAGTTATATTCACTTAGGAAATGCCAACCCCGACTGGATTGGAAGCCTTTCTAACGAGTTTATGTATAAAAACTTCAGTTTAGGCGTATTGGTTGATATTCACTATGGCGGAGAATTTGTTTCAAGGTTCTATAACAAAGCAAATGGCGCAGGTCAGTTGGTCGAAAGTTTAAAAGGACGTGAAGCAAGACCGGTTGGACAAGAATATACTGGCGTATATTACATCGAAGGCGCTGCATTGGTCAATGGTAATTATGTAGCAAACTGCACCAGTAATGACGGTACCTACAGCTCAGGGGTTTACGGCACTTCAGCCCGGGCATTCATTAAAAAGATGACCGACCATATTCCTGAAGGTCAATTGTTCGATGCTACTTACATGAAGCTTAGAGAAGTGAAGTTAGGATATTCAATCCCAAGTAAAGTATTCAATCACTTAATAAAAGATGTTACCGTAGCCCTTGTTGGCCGTAACTTGTTATTGTGGACACCTAAAAGTAACCAGCATTTCGACCCCGAAGTTTCGGTTGCGACTTCCGGTAATGGATTAGTACCAGGACAGGAAAATATGGCCCTTCCTTCTACCAGAAGTTTTGGTTTTAACGTAAGTTTTAAATTCTAATCTGAACAAAAATGAAAAATAAATTTAAACTCTTGACAATCTGTCTATTAACAAGTTTTGTTATAGCTAGTTGTACGAAAGATTTTGAGGATATCAATACAAACCCGAACGAAACTGACAATATAACTAACCCAGGCCTTTTGCTTCCTAATATTATCCGGTCGAATGCTGATGCCTTATGGAATGCATCTTTTTCGAGGGGAACAGTTTTTGCAGACCAGCTTTCTGATGAATTTGGAAGTTGCTTTACCAACTTGTCCCGGTCTGATGCTAAAGGTTATTACCTCTGGGATTATTATTCAACTTACAGGGATCTGTCCAACGCTATTACCATTTCGGAAAAACAAGGGTATGCTAATTATAAAGGAATATTTCTGGTTTTGAAATGTTTTATGTTCCAGTCGTTAACCGATCTCTACGGCCCTGTGCCTTACAGCGAAGCCGGAAAGGCCGCCAACGGTGTAAATTTTGCCAAATACGATTCTCAGGAAGACATCTACAAAGGGATACTCTCCGACCTTGATAACGCGAATTCAATGCTGGGATCGACAAGCGAAGTAGTGAATGGGGATATTCTGTACAGCGGCGATGTGAAAAAATGGAAAATGTTTGCCAATGCACTTCGTTTGAGGGTATTACTCCGCCAGAGCGACCGGGTAAACCCATCGACTGAAATGCAGAAAATAGTAAGTGATCCAACTACATACCCATTATTTACATCCAATGCCGATCAGGCTGCCTTGCAATACCTGGCAACCAAAGAAAATGCCCATCCTTCATACCGGGGTAATGTCAGCAACTATTCATCTTCGTTTAAATTGGCATATAACATGGAAACTCAGTTAAAAGCAATTAACGATCCTCGTATAGCATTGTTTGCCATGCCTACCTCGGCATCGGCAAGTACAAACGACCCACAATATTTTGGGGTACCTAATGGTATTACCGATGCCGCTGCTAATTCATGGAACGGCGGCCCTCAGTACCAATCGGCTCCCGGCCTTTTATGGGCACCTTATTCCTATAGCCCAAATTATGCCTCGATGACTGCAGCACAAACGGTTTTCGCTTCTTACTCCGAAGTTCAGTTTATCCTTGCCGAAGCTAAAGAACGTGGTTTTATTACTACCGGTGACGCTGCAACTTATTATATGAACGGAATTAAAAGCCAGTTTGCTTACTATGCAAGCCGTATCCCTTCAAACTTTGTAAGGCCTACAGCCGCACAGCTTACCCCTTTGGATAGCTATTACGCACAATCGGCAGTTGCCTATGCAGGTACAACTACCGAAAAACTTAATAAGATTTATACCCAGAAATGGTTATCGCTCTTTATGTGTGGGTTCGAAGCCTGGTCGGAATGGAGACGCGTTGGCGTGCCAACAATTACACCAGGTCCTAATAGTGGCGGTTATATCCCATCGAGGGTACTTTACCCATCGGATGAGTTAACAATCAATACCGATAACTACAACACGGCTGTTCAAATGCTTGGAACCGGTGGTGATGCCCTTACCACTCATGTTTGGTGGGATGTAAAATAGTAGTTCAGTTTACACCTATCCATTTACCTGTTCTAAAACAACAGGCAAAATGAATGAAATAAAAATGCCGGGACTGGTTAAAAGTTTAGAATCTTAGGTTCTCATTTTAGCTGGTCCCGGTTTCTTTTGAAGTTATTATACAAATCAAATACGAATGAAAAACACAATTATTTCTATTTTGCTATTCTGCGTCGGATGGTTCTCAATTACCTCAGCTAGTGCCGCCGAAACCATAAAGCACGTTATCGTAATCGGAGTCGATGCCATGTCGGTGGGGGGCGTTATGCAGGCAAACACCCCTCATTTTCACGAATACATGAAAAATGGAGCCTATTCGTTACATGCACGAAACGTGATGCCAACCATTAGCGCTCCAAACTGGGAAGCAATGCTGACAAGCTCTGGCGTAGCGCTGACGGGCGTGACGAGCAACGACTGGCGGGTTGATAACTATAACCTTCCGCCTGTTGTTACTACCGAAAATTCCCGGTATCCCGATATTTTCTATATCCTGAAAAGAAGCAACAAATTGTTAAAAACTGCTGCCATCTATCAGTGGGATGGTTTTGGCAATCTCTACGACCATCAGTTTGTTGATATTGATGCTACCTGCAAAGACGAACGGGCAACTGCCGATAAAGTAATTGAGGTGATCAAAAAAGACAAGCCGAACTATTTATTCATCCATTTTGACCAATGCGACCATGCCGGGCATGTGTATGGACACATGACTCCCAACTATTTAAAAGCAGTAGAACTGGCCGATCAGCTGGCTGGAGAGATTGTTAATTCGACCAAAGAAGCTGGCATATTCGACGAAACACTCTTTATTATTGTTGCCGATCATGGCGGAAAAGGGAAAGACCACGGTCACGAAACGCTTCAGGGCAACGAAGTACCATTCATTCTGTATGGAAAGAGTGTTAAGAAAGGCTACGAAATTCCTGCCCTGGTAAGGCTTTACGATGTGGCAGCAACATCGGCGTTTGTCTTTCAGGCCGAAATACCGCAGGCCTGGGAAGGTCGCCCTGTTGAATGTGCTTTTGCCGGATCAGCCGAACCTAAAAACCTGGTTGGTACATTTATGGCACCATCAACATACATCCCGGTTATTTCGCCCAACAAACCCAATGGCGAAGTTGGCGGTTTGTATGTCAATCAAAAAGCAACGGTAACCATTACCAGCGCAGGCCCCGACGGGAAAATACGTTATACAACCGATGGAACAATCCCTACTTCGCATTCCGAAGTTTATCAGCATCCATTCGAAATCAAGTCGTCGGGAGTTGTAAAGGCTGCTTATTTTGGCAACGACGGCAAAAAAAGCGACTGTTCGAAAGGTTATTTCAGAATAGTTAAGCAGCCAACAGCAAATACCGGCGTAAATTTCACGCTATACAAGTGCAGTAACCTGACCAAGGTTCCCGACTTTGCACTGCTGAAACCAAGTTCGAAAGGGAAAACGCTCGAAATAAACACCGACGACATTGAAGCCCAAATAGCCGAAAATACAGCTATTGTATTCGATGGACTGATAAACATCGGAACCGACGGCCCATATACGTTTTCGACCTTGTCGGACGATGGAAGCAAACTGTATATCGACGGAAAGCTCATTGTTGACAACGATGGTGACCACGGTGTGCAGGAACGGCAAGGATCGGTAACCCTTACCAAAGGGAAACACTCAATCAAGGTAGAATATTTCAACGCAGGTGGCGGGTGCTTTTTAAACTGCCTGATCAGCGGCCCGGGAATCCCCCGACAAATCATTTCGCCCGATATTCTGAAAACCAATTAAAAAAATACCTGCACCGTATTAGTAGTGGCTTATGATTATTTTTCAGCATCGTTCTTTTTATGAATAAGCGATGCTGAAAAATCTTGTTTTATTCGCTTTCGGACTAAAGGCTATCATCTATTTTGTTTTTTTTGATCAAATGATAAACATAGACATCTCATTTTCTTAATCAGCACACATCAGCACACCAGAATATTTTTATCTTTGGAGGATAAAACCTAATGTAATAAAACAACTAAATCTATTCTGATGAATCCCAAACGTCATTTCATTTCAAAATTATTCTGGGCAATTTCTATTTGTTTCGTTTCTTTTTTCTCGAACGCTCAATCCTACCAGCCCAACTGGCAATCGATTGATAGTCGACCAATTCCGCAGTGGTTTACCGATGCTAAATTCGGTATATTTATCCATTGGGGCTTATTTTCGGTACCGGCTTGGGGGCCCACCGAGGGCAGCGTTGGTGACAAGTATGCCGAATGGTACTGGTGGCGCCAAAATCCCGATGGAAAACCATCAAAAACGTTTACTGATTTCCATAACAAAACCTACGGAGAAAAAGCAAAATACCAGGACTTCGTAAGAGACTTTAAAGCCGAAATGTTTAATCCCGATCAATGGGCTGAAGTATTTAAACAATCTGGCGCAAAGTACATTGTTCTAACCTCAAAACACCACGAAGGATTTACGCTGTGGCCTTCAAAACAATCGTGGAACTGGAATGCTGTTGATGTTGGCCCACACCGCGATTTGGCGGGCGACCTCACAAATGCCGTAAAAGCGAAAGGATTGCACATGGGTTTTTATTATTCGCTTTACGAATGGTACAATCCACTGTATAAAAGCGATTTAACGAAGTATGTTGACGATCACATGATTCCGCAGTTAAAAGACCTCGTTACCAGCTATAAACCCGATGTAGTATGGACTGACGGCGAATGGGATCAGCCGAGCGAAAAATGGAAAAGCACTGAGTTTCTGGCTTGGCTTTACAACGAATCGCCGGTAAAGGAAACTGTGGTTGTAAACGACCGATGGGGCAAAGAAACCCGCAGCAAGCATGGCGGAATTTACACCACCGAATACGATTTGGTTCACGATCAAAATGCTCAAGGCAAAAAAATAGAACATCCCTGGGAAGAATGCCGTGGTATTGGCGGCTCGTTTGGCTACAACCGTAACGAAAACCTGAAAGACTATGAAACTTCGGAATCGCTGGTGCATATCCTCATTGACAAGGTAGCTCGTGGCGGTAATTTACTCCTGAACATTGGCCCTACTGCTGATGGCCGCATTCCGGTAATTATGCAGCAACGATTGAAAGATATTGGAGACTGGCTGGCTGTTAATGGCGAAAGTATTTACGAAACACACGCCTGGGACAAAGCTCCGGCCGTCGGAAAGGAAACTACGGTATTCTTCACTGCTAAAGGCAAAGATTTATATGTTATTGTTACAAAATGGCAAGACAGACCTATTACTGTTTCAGGACTAAATGGTGCCAGCAATGTTTCGTTGATCGGATTCAACGGGAAAGTAAAATATACAGCTTCAGGAAATAAAATAACGATTACTCCGCCCGTATTAAGTCCGGCAACTAATCCGTGTCAATATGCGTGGGTATTTAAAGTAAAAGACGGACTCAAATAATCCGATAAAATTTCTAAAAATCAAATGCGATGAAAGTAATTTTATTTTTCCTGACATTTTCAGTTCTGGTTCTTACAGGTTATACCCAGACAATTGATCCTTCCAAATATTCGGCCCCAATAAAAGTTGCGTGCATCGGTAACAGCATAACTTATGGTTCAGGAATTGATAATCGGCCATTAAATTCATATCCGGCACAGCTTCAGCGAATGTTAGGCGATAAATGGGTGGTTCGCAATTTTGGTGTTGGCGGACGAACCATGCTTAAAAAAGGCGATCGGCCTTTTTGGAACGAAGAAGCTTACATGCAAGCTAAGGAATTTTTACCCGATGTGGTGATTATTAAATTGGGTACAAACGACACGAAGCCAATGAACTGGAAGTTTGGCAGCGAGTTTTATGCCGATTATAAAGCGATGGTAAAAGAGTTAAAATCGCTGTCGTCCCATCCGCAGATATTTGTTTGCAAACCTGTTCCGGCTTACGCTATCCAATGGGGAATTAACGACTCAATCATTGTGCATGGAGTAATTCCAGCAGTTGAAAAGCTGGCAAAAGAAGAAAAGTTGCAGGTAATTGATTTATACACTCCTTTATCCGGCAAAACGGAGCTGTTCCCGGATCATATTCACCCGAATGCCGAAGGTGCCGGATTGATGTCCAAAACCATTTATAAAACATTAACCGGAAATGACGGGACCTTGATTCAGGCACAATACCCCGGAAAACCAATCGCATGGCACGGGTTTACCAAATACGAGTTTCAGATAGATCGCCGCAATGCCCGCATTGTAGTGCCCGACAAAGCTGCTCCCGGAAAACCCTGGGTATGGCGCGCCCGCTTTCCCGATTGGCATTACCAAATGGACAGTATCCTCGTTCGCAAAGGGTTTCATGTGGTTTACATCAATACCGACGAACTTCTTGGTTCGCCCGGATGTGTCGAAATCTGGAATAATTTTTACAATTACCTGACCACTCAATACGGCTTGAACAAAAAAGTAGCGCTCGAAGGTGTCAGCCGTGGCGGATTATATGTTTTCAATTTTGCAAAAAAATATCCTGAACGCATTGCCTGCATTTATGCCGAAGCTCCGGTTTGCGACTTTAAAAGCTGGCCCGGAGCAAAAGGCGCAAGCAAAGGCGATGCCGAATCGTGGAAACTTATTCAAAAGGCATACAATTTTAAAACTGAGCAAGAAGCTCTGGATTACAAGGACAACCCTATTGACAATTTGGAAAAACTGGCGACAGCTAAAGTTCCCTTGCTCTTTCAAATTGGATTGCACGACAGTATTGTTCCGCCTGATGAAAATACGTATATTCTGGCCAACAAATACATCCGTTTGGGTGGTCCGGCCATGATTTATCCGAACACTCTCGGGAAACAATCGCTTCAAGGTCATCACTTCCCGATTGATGATGTAAAAGGGAGCGCCGATTTCATTCGCAACAGTTATCCTGAAATTAATCCAAAACTCGATAGCCGCAATTACCACACACTCCGCAATAAACTACATAATGCTCAAATTGTGTTCGAGCGCGAAAAAAAAGGAAGGGTTGCATTTCTTGGCGGATCAATCACGGCCAATGGTGGCTGGCGCGACAGCATTTGCGCTTATCTTCAAAAGCGCTTTCCTGAAACGAAATTCGATTTTATTGCCGCCGGAATTCCATCGTTGGGAAGCACACCCGGCGCTTTCCGTTTCGAACGCGATGTACTTAAAAACGGGAAGGTTGATTTACTGTTTGAAGAAGCTGCTGTAAACGACAGGGTTAACGGATTCGGGCCTGAAACGCAGATCCTGGGAATGGAAGGCATTGTTCGTCATGCCCGCGAATCGAACCCGGAGATGGACATTGTGATTATGCACTTTGTTGATCCGGATAAGATGACTGAATACCGAAAAGGGATAACACCTCCTGAAATTGAGAATCACGAGAAAGTTGCGGCTCACTATGGCGTTTCAACCATCAACCTGGCCAAAGAAGTTACGGAGCGGATCGACAACGACGAATTTACCTGGGAAAATGATTTTAAGGATTTACACCCGTCGCCATTCGGACAACACATTTACTACCAGTCGATGAAAACCTTTCTGGAAACCTGCTGGAGCGGATTTGTTGCCGATGCCAACAAATTGACCGCCTACACTTTACCAGCCAAATTAAACGACGCCAGTTACTGCAATGGGATTTTGATTCCGGCGGTGAATGCTAAACTGGCAAAAGGCTGGCAAGCTCTGCAAAACTGGGAGCCAACCGACAAAATAGGCACACGCGACGATTTTACCAAAGTGCCAATGCTGGTAACAGAAACTCCGGGCGAAACGTTGAAATATGATTTTAGAGGAAATGCTATTGGGATTGCAGTTGCCGCCGGATCTGATGCCGGAATTATTGAATACCGCATTGATAAAGGCGATTGGAAAAAGCAGGACTTATATACCAAATGGAGTTCGCAGTTGCATTTGCCCTGGTTTATTACACTTGAATATGCTCTAAAAGAAGGGGATCACCGCCTTGAAATCCGGGTTTTACCTGAAAAGAATATCCAGAGCAAAGGAACGGCGTGCAGGATCAGGTATTTTTATGTGAATGGAATGAACGAAAACAATTGAAAACAATAGAAGGCGATGGGAAACAATTTTATTCCACCGCCTTCTATCGTTTCAATCCGCTATTTCACCAATTTCGAAATTTCTTTAAACCCCGGAGCTCCGGCGCTTCTGGTCAGTTCAAACAAAACCGACTCATAAGAAGTCATCATAATTCCTTCATGACGGAAACGTTCGGCTGCTAAATCAACATTATCGAACGAGCGCGACGATACGCAGTCCATAACCACTACAGGTGTATATCCGGCAGCTTTCAGGTCTATCGCTGTTTGTAACACACAAACATGCGATTCAATTCCGCAGATAATCACAGTTTTCTTTCCTGACCCAGCTAATTTCCCGGCAAAAGCAGGTTCATCAAAGCAGCTAAAATCTTTCTTTTCGATGTACTGAAAATCAGGAATTAACGCTTTCACTTCTTCAATGGTTTCACCTAAACCTTTGGTATATTGTTGGGTAACCAATAGTGATAATCCCAATATTTGCAAACCCTGAATCAGTTTTTTGCTGTTTTCAACAAATACTTCACTTTCTTCCATTGCTGGCACCAACCGCTCCTGAATATCGATCACCAAACCAATACTATTTTCTCTTAAAATGCGCATTCTATAAAGTTTAAAGTTCCAAATCTCAAGTTCCGGGTCAGTCTCTGAAAACTGACCCATTGTGACTGCTTACTTATTTTGTCCGGCCTGCTCGCGCGATTTATGCCCAAGATAGCCGCCGTGATGACGCTTGGCGTATTCTTCATTACTGAACCCAATGCGCTTCATCATCATCACCACCAAAACATCGCCAATAACAGTCATAACCGTAGTCGAAGTGCTTGGAGTAAGCCCCAAAATACAAACTTCTTTCGGGTTGCCGGTTTCGAGGCAAACATCGGCCATCTGTGCCAATTCCGACTCTTTGTTGCTTGTAATGACAATCAAAGGCAAACCTTCATACAAATTTTCGGCTAAATGAACCAATTCCAGTATTTCACGTGTTTTTCCTGAATTGGAAATCAGCAACAAAACATCATTGGGCTGAATTACACCTAAATCGCCATGTTGCGCGTCGCTTGGGTGCAAAAATACGGCTGGTGTGCCGGTTGAACTGAAGGTAGTGGCAATGTTCAGCGCAATCTGGCCAGCTTTTCCCATTCCCGAAGCCACCAGTTTCCCTTTGAGTTTGTGAACCCGTTCTTCGATGATTTGAATGGCTTTTTCGAACGAATCGGTAACCGGTATATTTTGTATCGCCTGAGCTTCCTGGAGTAAAACCTGCTTAATATCTTCAATCATAAGTTTAACTTTTTAAGATCGCAAAAATAGGCTAAATATTGCTAAACACTGGTGCCACGCTCTTTTTTTCGGGCACTAAAATTGATGTTTGTCAATTTTCGACTAATTAATTCGTCTTTTCATTTACTTAAATCAGTTTTTATAAAACTAAACAACTTCTGAAGTGTTTTAGTACTTCAAAATTGGAATCATACTAACCAATAACTTTTCTTGAGATGAAGATTCACGAATATCAAGCCAGACAAATTTTCAGGAATTATGGCATTCCTGTCCCTGATGATGTGTTGTGTTACACTGTCAGCGAAGTTGAAAATGCAGCGCGCGAACTGAATTGCCTGACTGTTGTGAAAGCACAGGTATTGGCAGGTGGGCGCGGAAAGGCCGGTGGCGTAAAGCTCGCCCGAAATGTTGATGAGGCCATTAATGCTGCCAGGCAAATACTTGGCATGAACATTAAAGGACTGACTGTAGAAAAAGTACTCGTAACCAAAGCTGCCGACATTGAAAAAGAATTTTATGTTGGGTTTGTAAACGACCGTAATTCGAAATCGGTGACTTTAATGGCCAGCGCCGAAGGTGGCGTTGAAATTGAAGAGGTGGCCAAAAATAATCCTGAAAAGATCATCAAATTTCCGGTCAATGCTCAGACTGGGTTGCTCGATTTTCAGGCTAGAGACATTGCTTTAAAACTGTTTGGCGACATTAAACAGGCGCAAAAAGCAGCAGCAATCTTGACTAAATTGTACAAGTTATATGTTGAAACGGACGCCACGCTTGCCGAAATCAACCCGCTTATTTTAACTCCTGGAGGAGATGTTTTGGCCATTGATGGCAAAATGAATTTCGACGACAATGCCCTGTATCGCCAGCCCAAAATATTGGTCATGCGCGAACCCGATGAAGACGAGAAAAAGGAAATTGCCGCTCACGAAAAAGGCTTATCGTACATTAAGCTTGACGGAAATATTGGTTGTATGGTAAATGGCGCCGGACTGGCAATGGCTACCATGGATATGATTAAATTGTATGGCGGTTCCCCGGCCAATTTTCTCGATATTGGCGGAAGCTCAAACCCTCAGAAGGTAATCGACGCTATGAATATTCTTTTGTCTGATAAAAATGTAAAAGCAGTGATGATCAATATCTTCGGTGGAATTACCCGTTGCGACGATGTTGCCCGGGGATTAATCAAGGCGCTTGAAGTTATTATGACTGACATTCCAATTGTCGTTCGTCTTTCAGGAACCAATGCAGAAGAAGGGCTGGCTCTTTTGAAGCAGACCGGGCTTCCTACCGTAGGTTCGATGAGCGAAGCTGCTAAAAAAGCGATAGAACTTAGTAAAAGATAGTCTTTGTAAAATATCCAATACTGAATATTGAATAATCAATTTCCAAAAGAGTAAACCTGGAACTTGAAACTTGAAACTTTTCAATAATATTTAAAATGAGCATATTAGTTAATAACGATACCAAACTGGTTGTTCAGGGAATAACCGGCCGCGACGGAAAATTCCATGCGGGATTAATGAATAAATATGGTACAAAAGTGGTTGCAGGTGTATCACCTGGCAAAGAGGGTGAAACGGTAGATGGCGTACCTGTTTTCAATTCGGTTGAAAATGCAGTAAAAGCAACCGGGGCAAACACATCCATCATTTTTGTGCCTGCTCCTTTTGCTGCCGATGCTATTTTAGAAGCATCATACGCCGGGATAAAGCTCGTTGTAGCTATCAGCGAGGGCGTTCCGGTTCAGGATATGATTCGAATTACTCCAATCCTGAAGCAAAACAGCACTTTACTGATTGGCCCTAACTGCCCTGGACTGATTACTCCGGGCCAATCTCTTATCGGAATTCTTCCGGCAATGATTTTTAAGGAAGGCCCAATCGGGTTTATTTCCAGAAGCGGAACCTTGACTTACGAGGTTGTGAACCAGCTTACAATCAACGATTTTGGTCAGACAACCTGCGTTGGTATTGGCGGCGATCCGGTTGCCGGATTATATTTTATTGATTTACTCGAGCTTTTCGAGAACGACCCGGATACCAAAGCTGTGGTTTTAATTGGCGAAATCGGTGGTGATGCCGAGGAACAAGCAGCCCGCTTCATTGCTGAGAAAATGACCAAACCAGTAGTTGCATTTATTGCCGGGCAAACAGCTCCTCCCGGGAAACGCATGGGGCACGCCGGAGCCATTATATCAAGCGGATCGGGAACTGCTGCCGAAAAAATAGCTGCATTCAATGCAGCTGGCGTTCCGGTGGCCAAAGAACCCGGTGAAATCCCGGAATTACTCCGAAAAAAACTGGCTGAACAGAAATAGTTGGCAGTATTCAGTCTCAGTTTGCAACAAGAGATGTTACTGGTTGCGGAATTCGGGTTTCGAGTTAACCCGTAACATGAAACTCGAAACTCGTAACGATATAAAAAGGCAGACCTTGGGTTTGCTTTTTTTCGTAATTTCGGGCATTCAATCCCTAAAAAATGCTGAACTATCTGAAAATAAATTCTGAATCGGAAATACCTAAATACAAGCAGGTTGTCGATCTGTTTCTATCAGATATTGAGGCTGGAATCTTAAAGCAGGGCCAGCGTATTCCTTCTATAAATGAAACCAGCGAAGAGTTGCTTCTTTCGCGCGATACGGTTGAAAAGGCATATGTTTACCTGAAAAGGCATGGAATTGTTTCTTCAGTAAAAGGCAAAGGATACTACATCAGCCGCACCGATGTGAATAAAAAGCTTAAAATATGTATGATATTCAATAAGTTGAGTAACTACAAGCGAAGCATTTACTATTCTTTTGCAAAAACAATGGGTTCGAAAGCCAGCGTCGATGTTTTCATTTACAACTACGATCTGGATGAATTTGAGGCTATTATCGATAAAAACCTGAATAGCTACGACTATTTTGTGATTTTGCCTCATGTTCGCAACGAAAATGCCAATATTAGCGAAGTAATCAAGAAAATTCCGCAGGAAAAAGTATTAATTGTTGATCGGTTTTTGGCCGAATTAAAGGACTATCCGGTTGTTTATCAAGAATATGATAGAGACATACAGGCCGCTTTAACCTGCGGGCTCGGTTTGCTCAGGAAATACAATCAGCTTAACCTGGTATTTCCGCAGTCGGAATATTATCCTCCGTACATTGTTCGTGGTTTCCGTATCTTTTGTCAGCTAAATAACTTTAAGCAATCGATTATTGACGGAATTGAAGATGCCGAAATACGAAAAGGCGAAGCTTATATCATTGTTTCCGACGACGATTTATATGCTTTTATCCGAAAAATAAAGGCCATGAACTGGACGCTTGGCCGCGATTGCGGAGTGGTTTCCTACAATGAAAATCAGGTAAAGGAATTGCTGTGCGATGGAATTACAACCATATCAACCAACCACGAAGAAATTGGGCAGCTGGCAGCAGAAATGATCCTTTCCCAAAAATTTGAACGAATCAAGAGCCCTTTCCGGTTTATCCGAAGAAATTCGCTGTAAAAAAGTTAGCAGTCACAGTATTCAGTCGCAGTAGTGATTACTGAAAACTGAGACTGATTACTGACCACTGCTATTCTAACAGCTCGTTGTCGTGCATTTCGCGCATGAAAGTCACAAAATCATTTTTGCGGTCGGAGTCCATCCATTCGAGACTGCGGCGCGGATGTGCATTCAAAGCTCCTGAAATCAGGTATGGAATATGGTAGCCCCAGTCGATTTGTTTTTGCATAGGGTGCACATGATCCTGAATAACCTGGAGCAAAGGCAATAAACGATATTTCGGATTTTTCAGGAAAGCAATCAAAATTTCAATCGGGCAGTTTCCTGCACCTCGGCCAAGTCCCATCAGCGTGGCATCGAGCATGGTACAACCTTCCATAATAGCGGTGTATGTATTCGACATGGCCATTTGCATGTTGTTGTGGGCGTGTATCCCAATTTCTTTTCCGGGCAAAGCATTCATATACTTGCGCACCAGATGCTGAATCGATTCAACATACATACTTCCAAAACTATCGACCGCATAAAACACTTTTACCCGCGATTGGGCGATATCTTTCAGTGCTTCGTCCAATTCGTGCTCATTTACCGTTGAAACAGCCATGAGGTTAATGCAAACTTCGTAACCTTTATCCATGCAATGGTGCGCGAGGGCAATGGCTTTGTCAATTTGATGAACGTAGCAGGCAACGCGAATCATGTCGAGCAAACTTTCGGATGCCGGTGGAATGTCATCCAGATCAATACGTCCAATATCAGCCATTGCCGAAAGTTTCAGGTTTGTTTCATTTTTCCCGACAATCCGTTCCAGATCCTTCTGATGGCAAAACTTCCACGGACCCATTTCTTTCCGGCTAAATGCTTTTTCGCTGCTTAAATAACCAATTTCCATGTAGTCAATGCCAGCTTCAACGCAGGCATTATACACCCCTCTGACAAAATCATCAGAAAACTGCCATTTATTCATTAAACCGCCATCACGAACGGTGCAATCCATTACTTTGATTTCCTGTTTAAACATCTTTCAAAAATTTTGAGGTTATTTAAGCGCTTGGTTCTTTAAAATTTCGAGTTCCCTGTTTACATTAAATTTCATCACTATCCGGTATATTTCTTCAAAAAGATCGGGGTTCAAATCTAATTTTTCAGCCCATTCCCGTCGCTGGCGGATCACTTCTTTCTGCCGGGCTTCAGCAATCACCGATTCTTCATCAGTTTTGAATTTAACAATTTCTTTCACAAACGAATAGCGCTGACTAAAAAGCTGCAATATCTGGTAATCAATCTCGTCAATTCCCTTTCTGATCTCCTCCATATTTTGGCAACTCTTTGGATTCTTCATTGCAAGTAAATTTGCCGCAAAAATAACAATCCAAATTGATTTTAGCGCTTATTGTTGCAATTTGAAAGAATAGTAATCAAATAGAGATATAATCGTTATTTGCGAGAAGGGTAGGGGCTACAATCCAAGTTCGTCGCTTATTTCCTGCATTGCGGTTAAGGCCAGCTCTGCAAAATCGTTGATTGGAATTCCGATTTGCTCGCATTCCAGTATATTTTCGCGCTTCACCGAGGCGGAAAAAGCCTTCTCTTTCATGCGTTTAGTTATTGATTTAACTTTTACCGAGGCCAGTTTTTTATCTGGATAAACCAGCGCAGTAGCCATAATCAAACCGGTGATTGTTTCTCCGGCGGCCAGGGCATGTTGGAAAACAGTTGTCCGCTCTTTACCGGTAGCAACTTCATTGTGCATCACAATGGCATCAACAGCTTCATGTGAAAGCAATCCATCGAGCATTCCGGCAGCATATGGCCCATGTTTGTACGGGTCGGCATTGGTGATTTCCACATCAATATCGTGTAATAAACCTGCAAGTCGCCATTCGTCAGTATTGTAACCCATTTTCGATGCCAAAGCCGCCATAACAGCTTCACTGGCAAGGCAGTGTTTAATCATGTTTGTGTTCTGAATGTTATCATTCAAAAGTTTAACGGCAATTTCTCGTGAAATCATGGCAGTAGTTTTATTTTTGTTTTGAAATCAGTTTTTTTGCTTATCAAAAAACACGGATGAGAATTTGTCAGCGAATTCTACCCGGCAATTAAAAAGCAAATTATTCACGGATGAAAATAGCAAAATCTCAAAATGGGAGTTGAAATTGAACGTAAATTTTTAGTTGATGCCGAAAAATGGCAGCCTGAAGATGAAGGAACACATATGGTTCAGGCATATCTTGGACTAGCTCCAAATCCAACAGTTCGGGTGCGGATAAAAGGCGAAAAAGCGTTTATTACGATTAAAGGCCGAACAAACTCCATTTCGCGACCCGAATTTGAATACGAAATTCCGGTTGAAGATGCCCAACAGTTGATGAAGCTTGCAATTTCGGAGCCTGTTGAAAAAAATAGATACCTGGTTAGGTACAAAAATTCGTTGTGGGAAATTGATGTTTTCAACGGAAAAAATAAAGGCTTATTTCTTGCTGAAATTGAGCTGAATTCTGAAAATGAGCAGTTTGATAAGCCTGATTGGATTCTGGATGAAGTTTCGGCTGATGGTCGTTACTACAATTCATACCTTTCTGAATGTCCTTTTACCGAGTGGAAATAGTAAGGATGGCCTGATTTTTGAAAAATGAATCACAACAAGATTACAGCAAATTCGTTTTAATCTATGCCAATTAACCGATAAACAAGTTATGCAGTTCAAAAGATTGATTGCGGGAGCTATTCTCCTGACTAGTGTTTCGCTTTTTGCCGAAACCTCGACGATAGATCGTAAAAAAGACAAAAATCAAAGTAATGCTGACTCGATAAAGTTGAGCATCGATTTCTTAAAAAAGCATATTGAGCCTTCAAATGCTTGGTACACAGACCATCCTGAAATACTTAATTCGATCAAGAGTTTAATTCATTATACTGAAGATGAGCGTATTGATACGATTCTGAATAAGTTGGATATGTTCCGTCAAAAAAGCGATTTTAGGTTTATAACACGTTCTCCGTTGAGTGTGAGCGATTCGCTTAATTTGAAAGGTTACCAGTCGCACTCCTCGATATTGGAAAAAATAAAGCAGTTGGATCGCGCCATATGGAATGGAGTTGATATGAATACCATTCCGCTAAATGAAAACCTTACAGCAGGCCCCGACGGTAAAGCAAAACCAATTGCTGAGGGTGATGATGAAGCCATTATTCGACGGACGTTTGTTACACTTCCCGATAGTTTAAAAAACATCGAAAATATGGCTGTAACCTCGGCTAATCAGCAACAAATTGAACGACTTAAGCAAGCCCGGCATTTGTTGCTCGAAACTGCCCGGCAACGATTTAACCGACAGATGGAGAAAATGAACCTTGATTCGGCAATTACGGCCTACCGGCAATATGCGGTTAAAATATATTCCGATTCACTTCAGAATCACCTGAGAGACTCGTTGAAAACTCAGAATCAACAGGTGTTAATGCAGTACAATGATTCGGTCGTTCGGGTGGTTAACGATTCAATAAATCAATTTGTTAGGGTTTTGCAGTCGATGGCGCAAAACGATTCGGTTTCGGTTGCTGTTCAATCGCTGTCAGGCAAACCATCACAAATCTGGCTTCAAAATAACCGCAGGAATATTAGTCGGTTTTATATAAAAAATATTCAGAATGACTCAATCGGAGTTCAGTTGATGAATATTGACAGAAAGACAATTGGTATTGCGATTGAAGATGATGTCATGTTTAACCGGATTGCCCAAAAACAACGGCGCGATTTTTCGTTTCAGTCGCTGGAAACCAACAACGGTAAAATATCGAAGATAAAAAAACGCTATGATGTCATTGCGCCTTGGGAAATAGGTGGAAACGGCACATTCGGTTTTACCCAAACGTACCTCAACAATTGGAAAGCGGGCGGTAACTCGGCATTTTCCATTTTAACGGTGTTGAAAGGGTATGCCAATTATTCTTCAGGAAAAACCAAATGGGAAAATACAGGTGAATTCCGAAATGGATGGATCAGGCAGGGAGGAGCGATAAAACAAACGCAGAAAAACGATGATAAGCTGGAATTAATCTCGCGATTTGGAGTTAGCGCATTCAAAAAATGGTATTACAGTACCGAGGTCGATTTCACGACACAATTTTTCAACGGGTACAATTATCCCGACAAAACAAAACCGATTTCGGCTTTCATGTCGCCTGCAAAAACCATTTTTAAATTAGGTCTCGATTATAAACCCAATGATAATTTCTCGATTTTCATTTCTCCAATTACTGCAAAGTATGTTTTCGTCAGAGATACAGGCAAAGTTGATCAGACTAAATTTGGCGTACCGGCAAACGCACAAAGCTTTTGGGAACCAGGTTTTAATACGGATTTGAGATACAAAATAAACTTTAATAAGCAGATTAGTTACGAAACCAAATACAAGATGTTCTTGAATTACCAGTCGCCCTTCAAAAAAATGGATATAAACTGGGAAAATACGCTGGTTGCTCAATTAACCAACCGAATTAGCATGACCGTGAACCTTTACATGCTTTACGACGATAATGTGACATTTCCAACAGGAAAAATTGGAGCCGATGGAAAAGAGATTTATAAAGCAAAATGGCAAACCAAAGAGCTGACAACCATTGGGTTCTCGTATAAACTCAACAAGCGGTATTACCAACGAAAAAAACTTGATTAACTGTAATCCTGAAAATAATTAAATGAAGACTTTTAAGAAGTATTTTAAAATTACTGCAGATCCGGCTGATGTTTACAATGCCCTGACTAATAAGGCAATGATCGAGATTTGGACTGGTGAAGACGCCGTGATGTCGGACACACCAAATACCGAATTTTCACTCTGGGACGAAAGTATTGTTGGTATGAACCTCGAATTTGAAAAGGACCGGAAAATTGTTCAGGAATGGTATTTCGGTGAAGACGATGAGGATAAACGCTCGATTGTCACCATCAAATTGCATCCTGATAAAAAAGGAACGATCATGGAGGTCGTTCAAACCAATATTCCTGACGAAGCTTACGAGAACATTGCTGAAGGCTGGGACGAAGATTATTTTGATGCCTTGAACGAGTTGTTCGAAGAATAACCGAAGCGAAAATAGCTGATTTAGATAGAAATTCCGGGTCACCTGTATTACTGGCATTCGGGATTTTTTTATATTTCCAATCTTCGGTAATTCCTGTGTGCTTTTATAAATCGAGCCAATCCTTAAATGCCGGAACTTTGTCGCGGCTCACAATAATGTTTTCTTCGTCGGGCTTTTTCAACTTGATTTTCAGCCGACTGTTCGAGTAAGAAACAATGTCGGCAATCGAGAGGTTGCTCAAAATGTATTTCCGGTTGATACGGAAAAAACGGTGTTCGTCAACCATTTCCGAAATCCGGTCGAGTGAGTAATCGACGATGTACGTTTTAAAGTCAGAAGTGCACAAAAACGTAGCTTTGTCAAGGCTGTAGAAAAACTGGATATCTTCGACAGGGATCGATTTCAGGTGCTCGCCCACCTTAATGATGAACCTCGTTTTGTATTGTTTCCGAAGCATTTCGCGTACTTTGTTCAGCAAATCAAGTGTCACCGGCTGAACTGTTTCTTCCTTTTTGGCCTGATTAAGGAATTTCTGAAAAGCGGTTTCCAGTTCGTCAAAGGCAATAGGTTTCAGCAAATAATCCACGCTATTTACCTTGAATGCTTTCACTGCATATTCTTCGTAGGCGGTGGTAAAAATCACCGGACAGGGAACTTTCACCTGTTCAAAAATTTCGAAACTCAACCCATCGGCCAATTGAATATCCATAAAAACCAAATCAGGAGCACTGTTTTGCCTGAACCATTCCATCGCACCGCGCACCGAATCGATCACCCCTCGAATTGAAATACTGTCATCCAATTTCGAAACAAGTTGTTGCAGCCATTCCGCAGCAGGTTTTTCGTCTTCAATGATTAATATTTTGTACATGCGCTAATCGGTTAATAATGGAATGCTTACGCGGTAGTTTTCGGTGTTGAAGCCAATGATGACCTTGCGATCTGAAAAAAAACCATAGCGGGCGCTGATGTTTTGCAAGCCGGTGCCGGTTCCTTCCGAGCCCGATTTTTTCTGCAATTTATTCTCAACAATCAGATATTCATCTTTTTCATAAATCCTGATAGAGAGCGGTTTTTGATCCGAGATTTCGTTGTGCTTTATGGCGTTTTCAACCAACAACTGAACTGACAATGGAATGACTTTATACTGTTGAGGCTTGATTTCAATCTGAACCCGGAGGTTTTCGCCAAAACGTATTTTGTGCAGGTAAACGTACGATTCCACAAATTTCAATTCGTCGGCCAGCGCTACAAATTCGTGGTTTTTCTGGTCGAGCACATAGCGGTAAACCTCCGACAGTTTTTTTACAAAATCGGTGGCCTTGGCCGGATTGGTATTAATTAGCGACGTGAGCGAATTTAAGTTATTGAATAAAAAGTGTGGATTCACCTGACTTTTCAGTGTTTCGTATTGCAGCGCCAGTTGTTCGCGTTTCAGTATTTCGTGCTGAACGGCTGATTCTTTCCAGTTTTTAAAGAAAATGACAGCGTTCGAGATTACTGTTCCCCAAAAAACAAATAGAAATGCAATTTTGGCCATAAAATAGCTTTGCTCGAAAAAAATGCCCGATGTTAGTCGTTGTCCGGCCAGCAAGTTGATTAACAGGACCGACAGAATGATGATTAAGCACGAAAAAACGAGCGTTACAAGGAACTGGTACAGAAGCCTTTTTTGCGGATAACGCAGCCACGGGAAACGTTTGTCGAGCGCGGTTACAATTACTTTTAGCCCAATCATGAATGCTCCCCCAATCAGGATTGAGTTTGTCGAACACAAAAGAAACATGTCAAACGAATAAAGCTGCCCTTTTTGTGTCACGAGCATGATACCGTTGCCAATAGCTACAAGCAAAAGCATCCACAACGGAATTTGCCAGAACGCTTTGGGTAATTTGCTGGGTTCGTCGGTCATTGAGATAAAGTTTTTCCGAAGTTAACTAATTTGAAGATTTGGGAATGAGAGAATGTGAAAATTTGAAGATGTCAATGAATGGTTAAATTGCTAAATGGTTGAATATAAACGACTATATAACAATTCAATCATTTAAAATTCTGAAATACTACTTCCTAACTACTTATGTATCTTCTCCAAATCACTCGCATTGAGTTCTTTTCCCCAATTTGGGTGAATCTCACTTTTTGGTTTGAATAGCTCGAATTTTTCGGCGGCTTTTTGGTAAAGAGGAAGTGCTTTGGCAGCTCCTCCGCCAAAAGTTTCGGGCATATTGGCTGTCATGGTGGCGCGTAAGTAATAAACACGTGGATTGTCAGGATTCAGTTCCAATGCTTTGTCGAGAGCCGCATTCATTTTGCCCATGTAGGCCATTCCCCGGTTAATCGGATCGATGTTGATACGCGAAGGGTACAAAAAGCCTTGCAGCATAAACAATTCCGATTCGTTGGGTTCAATGCTCATGGCTTGGTCGAGGTATTTTTGTGCCTGATCGAGGTACTGATCTTTTTTCGCATTGTCGGTTTCCTTAAAACTGATCATGATGTACGAAAACGAAGCATAATACAAGGGCAACCATTCTTTCTTTTCCATGGTCGAGATGCGTTCAAACTGATTGGCAACATCCACATATTCCTGAATGGTTTGTGTTTGGAATAGCTCGTCGATGGCCAGTTTCATTGCTTTTTGATAAGCATCGTTGGCAAAAGTTACGCCTGATAATAAAAGTAGGGCAAGGATAAAAACTGATTTTTTCATGATGTTGATTATTAATTGTATTTGTTTGTTTTAGTGAGGGTTTCACTCAAAGTGAAGCCCTCACTATGCATGTGCTATAGCATAATATTCAAAAGTAAAATAGCTTGCCTCACGAAAGGTGACCGGATTGGCGACGACTCGTATTTTCCTTCAGTATTGGGAGCTGTGGCAAAGTTGTATCCGTAAATATTGTCGAATCCGGCAAGGTTGTTTAGCATCAGGTGCAATGCAGCTTGCTTTCCAAAGAAATTGAGCATGTAAGTCAAACTCAGACTAATATCGTTGTAGGCTTTGGTTTGAGCATTCATAAATCCTGAAAGGTTTGGATCGTGGTATGGGCGGCTGCTGGCATACGAGTACGTTGCCGATGCGTAGGTATTCAGAGCCGGAAGAAAACGTTTAAAAACCAGCGAAAGGTTATGCTCTGAAACAAAGGTTGGAACAGCCGTTTTGGTATAATCTTTATAGTTTCGACGGGCATCAATCCACGAATATGAAATCCAGTAGTCGGTATTTTTCAGCGATTGCTTGTCGCGCCAGAAAATGTCAATTCCGCGGGCTTTGCCGCTACCCGAGTTTGAATAATCGAGCGGATTGGTTGCCAGTGGCGCTGTATATTTTACAAGGTTGGTGTATTTTTTTAGGTAGCCTTCCACGCGGAAAGTTTGCTGGTCGGTTTGGTATTGCCAGGTCATCACGGCATGACTGGCTTTCTCAGGTTTAAGCTGAGGTGCAAATTTCAGGTAATCGTTCTCAGGATTCTGATAGAACTCGCCGCAAGCCAGCGAAACCTGACTGTGTTTTCCGGTTTTGTAGGCTCCTGAAAAACGCGGAACAAGTGTTGTTTCATTCAGAAGCGAACTATTTTCGGCTCTCAGCCCAATGCGAGCGGCCAGTTTCCTTGACGGTTTGTATTCCATTTCGGCAAAGCCTGAAAGTTCGTTGTTCGAAAATGGCAGGCGGTAGTTTCCGTTCATGTCAATTTTCTGCTCGTACGAAAAGTTCACCCAATCGCTCCCCAGTTTCAGCTCGGTTTGCTCGTTCATGAAATAGCTGAATCCGACTTTAGCTTGAACCATTTTCTGGTCGGTTGTAATCCGGTCATTATCAATTTTCATGTTTTGGTGGTCGTAGTTCCAGGCTAATCCTGATTTAAGCATCCATTTTTCGCCCAATGCGCTGTTGTAAGTATTGTTCAGGTAAATATTGCTGCTACCTAAGGTCAAGTCCTGATTGGCGCTGGCCTGTATGTTCGGATAAAGCATTTCGCTTGAAGTGGTGTTGAACGTTCCGAATAGTTTATACATGCCGGTTTTTCCGGTTTTCTGGCGGAACATCACGGTAGCATCGGCCGTTAGCGGCGCTTTAATCCAATCGACTTGCTGCTTATTGATTTTATTTGATAAGGCCGAACTCAGTAAATCGCCGCTCAACGACAAGGATGAATTTTTGCCGCATTGGGTTGTCGAGCCCATTAGTCCGACAGTCATCACCGATATGCTCGATTTTTCTTCAGTTTCTATCGAATTGGTTTTCATGTCAACAATCGACGAAAGTGCCTGTCCGTATTCGGCTGAATAGGCGCCGGTGCTGAATAATGTTCCGCTGAAAAGGAGAGGAGAGAAGCGCCCGCGGGTAGGCATGTCGGGCATTTTCGAGGTGTAGGGCGAAGAAACCAGCATGCCATCCATGAAGGTCTTAGTCTCGTAGCCTTCGCCGCCACGAACGAAAACACGGCCATCTTCGCCCACTTTTTGCACACCAGGCAAGGTACCAAACGCGCCAAAAATATCGCCTTGTGCGCTGGGTGTGGTGGCAATGTCGAATACACGAAGCACAACCGCTTTCTTTTCGTCGCTGGCTTCGAAAGTTCCGGCGTTAACCACCACTTCGTCGAGCTGATCTTCCGATTCTTCAAGTTGAATGTTTACTGAAATTGTTCTCGCGGCCTCCAGATCTACCTTTTGGTTAAACGGTTTGTAACCAATAAAACTGGCTGAAAGGTCTTGAATGCCTTTCAGACTTGTTTTGAAGCTAAAATTTCCGAGACTGTCGGTGGTGGTGCCATCGTAGCTGTTTTGGATAAACACGTTAGCTCCCGGAAGTGGATTGTTTTTAGTGTCGGTGACTTTTCCGGTTAGCTGAACCTGTGCAAAAAGGCTAGCACTACTAAGGAAAAGGAGGATGATTGAAATAATTGATCTCATGGCTTTGAGTTTAATTCTAAGCCAAAGTAAGATCAGTCTATGGGGCTATTAAAATAAAAAAGACCGAGTCGTAGTTTGAGCGCGACGAATCGTAAATACGGGCGACGAAGGTTTTATTCTTTGTTTAGCGCATCAATCAAAATAGTCAGCGAATTTTTTAACTCGATTAACCGGTTTATATCAAGCGAATTCGCATTTATTTTTTCGACCAGTTGCTGGGGAATGAGGCAAGCTGCTTCGCGCATTTCTTTTCCTTTTTCGGTTAAGCGAATCACTACTTTTCGTTCGTCCGAACTTGAACGTTCGCGGGTAACAATATCAAGCGACTCCATGCGTTTGAGCAATGGAGTCACAGTATTGGTGTTTAAAATCAATTTTTTAGCTATTTCATTAACCGTAATTTCATCAGTTTCCCACAAAACCATCAAAACCAGATATTGTGGATAGGTTATTCCCAATTTATCAAGAAAAGGCTGATACTCCCTGATAATAAGCCTTGAAGCCGCATAAACAGGAAAACAAAGTTGGTTTTTTAGCTTTAACTGTTCGTATTCCATTTTCTTTTATTTTCAACACTAGTCAAAATTATTATTTATTCACTGAATTATGAAGGTAATAATTTCGATAAATAGTTGTCAATTTTTTCAGGTTTGGTTATTGGTGCAAATCTCTTTAAAGGCTTTCCGTTTTTGTCAATCAGGAATTTAGTGAAATTCCACTTGATGTTATTTCCAAAAAATCCCTTCAATTCGGTTTTCAAATATTTATAGATGGGATGAGCATTGGGGCCGTTTACATCAATTTTTGAAAACATCGGGAAACTGACGCCATAATTAATCAGGCAGCCTTCTGAAATTGATTTTTCGTCGCCGGGTTCCTGATTGGCAAACTGGTTGCACGGAAACCCCAAAATCACAAAATCGTTGTCTTTATACTTCTGATAAAGTTTTTCCAATCCTTCAAACTGAGGTGTTAATCCACATTTGCTAGCGGTGTTGACCACTAAAACTGTTTTTCCTTTGAACGTATCCATTTCAATTTCCTTACCTTGAAGGCTTTTGGCTTTAAAATCATAAAACATTGTTTCCATTTTTAAAATTGTATCGTTTCTGAATATATCGTAAGCGATACAAATATAAAAATTTAATATTATATCGCAAGCGATATTTTTTTAGCTTTATAAATTGAGATTTGCAGAAAAATAGAATTAGTCAATGCAATCCATGGTGAGATTTAAACCTCAGCTTCAGTCGCTTCTTCTTTGGGATGCAGGTATTTGTCGATCATTTGGGTAATGTATTCGCGAATTATTTCGGCATTATTGGCAACGAGTTTGGTTACCCCCATTTGCACTACAAGCGCTACAATTTTGGCAAATGGATTGCTTTTTTTACTGACCATCAGTTTTCGGGATACATAACCGGAAACCACAGAAATAATAGATTCGAACAACGAATTTTTGATTTCGACCGATTCAGTGACTTCCTTTAGCGAACTCTTAACCAAATTAACCAGTTTCAGGCTTTCGTAAGTGGCTTTAAATTGCGCTTTCAGCTCTTCGCCTTCGCGGGTCTGCTGTATTTCGAGCTGCCTGATCGAATCGAGTAATTTTTCTTTGGCGGTTGGTTGTGTCATGGCTTTTCGTCGAGTACTTGTTCGATGATCGAATTGTTGAGTGGTTCTTTGATCAGTTGTTTGCGGAAGATACCAAATACCAGGGCCAGCAATCCGTAGAAGCCCGATACGGCAAAGAACCCGTAATACGATTTACCCATGAGTCCGCCTAACCACAGGGCAACCCCAATATTTAAAATAAGGAAGAACAATATGGCAAAAATCAGGACGATTAGCCACGAAACCAAGTTTGAAGCCACATCGGCCGATTTGTCGAGGGTCTTCAGTTTCAGCAACTCAATCGTTGTTTTGCCGTATTGTTCTCCTTTTTCAATTAACGATTCAATCGAACTCGTTTGTTCTTCCATCTCGCTGAAATTTAATCAGGATAAATGTTAAGCTGTTGGTGCTTGTGTTTCTTCAACTTTCGACTTTACACTGTCAACTTTTTTTCCGAGTTCATCAATCAAACCGCCTACTTTTTCTTTGAGGCCATCAACATAGTCTTCGCCTTTTTCAACGATTTTACGGCGGGTTTCCGAACCTTTGTCGGGTGCAAACAGAATTCCGATCAGGGCACCGGCGGCAACGCCTGCCAGAACGCCCAATAATACTTTTCCTGAACTCATAGCTTTAAATTTTAATTGTTTATGACTATTGTTATGCCGGAATTTCTCATCTCTTCCGGCTTTTTCTTAATCATGAAGCAATTTACTGAAATGCGTCAAGAAAACCTAACAAATTAGTCATTGTTTTAGCATTGTTCCGGCGTATTAATGTTTTTTAACCGATTGGCTTTTATCGCCTGTCTTGTTTTCGTGATGTAATAACTTCCTGATTAGCTTGTCTTGTTTCTCTTTTTGTTGGTTATAGTTAACTTCTTCGCCAAGTAAATAGCCGTATGGCTTCAGCGATTCAATGTTGTCGCATACAACTTTGGCCATTCCGGTAAGTGGCAAACAGAGCACCATGCCCGAAACGCCCCAGATTAAAGAGCTGGCTATTAATACAATGGTTGCTGTAAGCGGATTGATGCTGACGCTGCTTCCAACGACATAAGGCGTGATAAAATTATTGTCGAGAAACTGGACAACTACACAAATAGCTCCGGCAGCAACGGCGTAACTCATCGAATCTTTGGTGAGCAGGGCCATTAAAATGGGCAATGTGCTCCCGATAAGTACGCCTATGTATGGAATAATATTTAGCAATGATGCTAAAACACCGAATAAAATGGCGTGAGGTAATCCCAGAATAAGGAAGCCGGTTGAATTTAAAACCGAAAGAATAAGAACATCGAGGAAAATGCCCATGACATATTTTTGTGATACCTGTGATACTTTTTTTACGATTAGCAGCACATGTTCATTTTTATCATCTTTAGTTACCAGGCGTATAAACTCTTTAAATTTATCCTGGTACAAGGTGAGAAAGAAAATATAAATAGGTATAAGTGCAAAACTGGCCAGAAAGGATGTGGTCGCAGAGAAAAAGCCTAAAATTAAGACTCCTCCGGTGCTTGCATTTTCTTTTATTTTTGTGGAAAGCCACGCTTTTTGTTCTATTCGGCTAATATGGAAAGTTTCGCTAACAAACTCCTGAAGGTTTTCCCACTTGACATCGAGTGTTTTTTGTAAGGTTGGCCAATCATTCGCAAAGCTTAATATCTGATCGATAAAAAAGTAAAACATGACAGCAACAATGATAAATGCCAAAATGATACTAATTAATATCGACATCGCTTTAGGAATCTTCCATTGCTCAAGCTTTTTGGATACCGGCATCAACAAGAAAGTAAAAAACACCGAAATGGTAAGCGGTATCAGGATATTTTGAGCTAGAATGAGAAAAGCGATAATCAGACCGGCAAGCAAAAGCTTAATGGTTAGCTGAAAATATAAAGGTTGTTCTTTGGCATCCATAAGGCTTTATGTGAAGTTAATTGTAACTAAAGATACTGATTTTTGATTAGAATTGTATTTTCAATAATTCCGGAACCATACAAAAAGTAAAATTAGCACCGTTCGCTTTCTTATTCAAAATTTCGGTTAATGCTTATTCCGAATATTGCAGAATGACGTCAACAATGCTTCGCTGGCAAACTTTACAGAAGGTATTGTGCCGGGTGTACATGATACAATCCAACTGAGGGCGATATAAGCCGGTTTGATTGTAGTTCGCGCCTTCAAAAGCGCCCACTTTATCTTTGTATTTTTCTGCGGAAAAGAATTCGTTTTCTCTATTCATCTGGCGAACAAAAAGATCTTCCATCACAGTTTCGGGTAAATGATTGGAGCGAATACTGTCGCGTTGTTTCTGAATGCTGTACCCAAAGGTATCGAACGCTTTCTTTTCCCAGGGCGTTGGAATGGGAGTATCGGCATCAACCAAATCTTTCCATTTCAGGTTATTCTTATCAAATAAAGCGGTTACGTTGGTTTCCCAGGGTTCAACGGTTATTTTAGGCACTTCGTAGGCCACCGCCGAGGTGTAATATTCGTCGGCCAGAGCAGCCATGTGGTGCCCCATTTCGTGCACCATAATGTATTCTGAAAATTTATTGTCGGCAGCAACTGTGGTGTACAAATTATAAATTCCGCCGCCGCCATAAGTGCGTTCATTGATCAGGATAACCATAAAATCGTAAGGTACCGCAGAGGCAACATCGCGAACGGTTTTGTTGTCGAAGGTTAGCGCATAGCGCTCCGAATCGAATGTGCTATAGCTGACTGACAAAGGCGAACGTTTGAAAACGCCGTGGTGCGGTTTATTGACGCCCGACTGCATTCCAGGAGTCTCAACAGCACGAATATTGATGTTTTTGCTTTCCGATTTGAATGGTTCGGTGGCTAAAAGTGCATTCGACATTCGTTTGGCATCGTTCCTGAATTTTTCCATTTCCGAAGTTGAATAGCCATCGCCTAAAATAACAATATCAAGTTTTTGGCTGGCCGAACCATTATCGGCAATAATATCCACTTTTTCGTTGTGCACAATTTCGGCAGCAACGACCTGACGACTTGCCGGATCGATGTCGGTATTCCAGATTTCAGCAAATTTATTTTCAGTATTGCGTTTTTTGATAATCACGGTTACCGGCTTCAAAGGCCACGGAAAGCGAAGTGATTCGTGAAAAGTGCCTTTCACCTTGTCGGCTTCAGGAGTCGATTGCCATTCTCCAAAAATAGAAGCAAAGCCTCTGGAGTATAGTACGGTTTGAGTTTCTTTATCAATTACTTCAAAAAAATAGGGTCCAAGTTCCAGTTTGTCAATCAGTATTTTACGGCTGCCGCTCCATGTTCCGTCTGACAATGCCCGGTCAACAGCAAAGAGCTCGTCTTTTGCCGAGCCGGTATGATAGTAATCGAGCCGCATGGTTTTATCCTGAAACCATTGATTATAATCGACATCTCCTTTGTTTATTGATTTAGTTATTGGGATGGGTTGCGAAACAACCGGCTGGGTGGTTTTAATTGCGGGCGTATGGCACGAAAATAACAAGGCAGATAAAATAAATGCTAACGAAAGTCGTCTCATTATTTGATGTTTTTAATAGAACAAGTATAACAAATAAAAGGGTTGCGAAATACTGATTTTAGCGAGCAATGTAAATTATGTGTTAGGTATTTGGCGATTTTAGTATTCTGGCGCGGGTAAACTATTTTGTAAATTGTAATAGTTATACTTTTGTAATCATTATAGAAATTGAACAGTTAAGATGGACAAACTAAAAATTGATCTTATTGCAGAGAATATTATTTCGGTATATCCGCTGCTATATAAAACGATTTCAAGGCCAATTAAACATCAAACGGCAGTAACCCCTGGCGGAATGTTTGTATTGGGGACTTTGAAACGCAATGGAATTCAGTCGATGTCGGATATAGGTAAATGCCTGGCTATGCCAAAACCGCACGTTACCGTAATCGTTGATAAGCTGATTGAAGAGGGGTTTGTCGAACGTCAAAACGATCCGAATGACAGGCGAATCGTCAATATCTTGATTACTGAAAAAGGCATAGAGGTATTTCGTGAAATAAAAAAGACGCTGGCTGAAAATATGAAAATCAAGCTGATGAACCTCACCGAAAGTGAGCAGGAAACATTAGCGATAGCCTCTCAGCAGGTAAAAGATATTTTGTTATCAATATTATCGAAAGAATAAATTTTTGAGAAAACAGAAAAGAAAAAGTTATGGAAAACAAACAGGTAAAAACAGAAAAGAGCGGGAAAGTTTATATTCCGCTGATTGTTGTCATTGCTTTAGTGCTCGGCGGTGGCATTTATTGGTATATCGACTATACCAAATACATTAAAACTGATGACGCTAAAGTTGAATCGGATTTTGTATCGGTAAGTCCAAAAATTTTGGGGAGGATAAGCCAATTGTTTGTTGATGAAGGTGTAATGGTAAAGCAAGGCCAGTTGGTGGCTGTTTTGGATAGCGCCGATATGCTTGCCCAGAAAAACCAGATTACAACCGCTAAATTACTGGCCGAAACCTCGGTTAGCCAGGCCCAGGCAAAATACCAGTATGACTTAAAAAACATCAAAGTACTGGAGATTGCTTCAGCTAAAGCTCAGGATGATTTTGATCGGGCAAAGGCTCAATTTTCGGGTGATGTAATTACCAAAGAACAATTTGAACACACAAAAAAGACGCTCGAAACATCTCTGGCTCAACTCGATGCTGCAAAATCGATGGCAAAAGTATCGGCCACACAGATCAAAAGCGCTGAAGCTTCGGTCGAAAATTCGCAATCGCAGATTAACCTGATCAATACACAATTGAGCAACACGAAGTTATATGCACCGAGCGACGGCGTTATTGGTAAACGCTGGTTAATGCCTGGCGATGTTGCGCAACCTGGCCAATCAATTTTTACTGTAGTTAACGACAATAAGTTGTGGGTCAGTGTTTTCCTGGAAGAAACAAAGCTTGAAAATCTTCATGTGGGGCAGCCGGTAATTTTCACGCTTGATACTTATCCCGGAACAACATTCAAAGGAAAAATTACAACATTAGGATCAAATACTGCGGCTCAGTTCTCTTTAATTCCGGCGAGCAATGCTTCTGGTAATTTTACCAAGGTAACCCAGCGTGTTCAGCTCAAAATCTCGATTGACGGAACAACTGACGGTAAAAAAACGGAAGACTACCGCATTTTATCGGGCATGTCGGCTATTGTTAAAATTATCAGGTAATGAAAAGACGCATTACACCGTCACATTTACTGCGTAAAAAACTGCGTAGCCGCACATCGGGCTATCATCCGCAAAACGACCGGTACAAGTGGTTTGTGTTGGGGAATATCATGATCGGTACGTTTATGGCAGTGCTCGACAGTACCATCGTAAATGTGGGGCTTCCTAAAATAATGGCGTCATTTGGGGTTGGAATCGACAAAATAGAGTGGGTAATTACAGCCTACATGTTGTCGATGGCAGTGATGCTTCCAACTTCAGGATGGTTGGCCGACAAGTTTGGCTACAAGCGCATGTATTTTATGGGTTTATTCATGTTTACGCTCGGCTCGTTGCTTTGCGGCATGTCGAATGACGAGAATACGCTGATTTTGTCGCGTATTGTACAGGGCTTAGGTGCAGGTACTATTCAGCCGTTGGGTATGGCCATTATCACCCGCGAGTTCCCGGTTCATCAACGCGGTATGGCGCTTGGTTTTTGGGCGATTGCCGCCGCTGCATCCGTATCTTTTGGGCCACTGATTGGCGGATACCTCGTCGATAATTTTAGCTGGCAGCTTATTTTTGATGTAAATATCCCGGTTGGAATTGCCGCGTTGGTTTTTACAATTGTAATTCAGAAAGAATACATCAATAAGAATGTGGGTAAGTTCGACCTTATCGGATTTATTTCTGTTGTGGTTTTCCTGCCTGTGTTGCTTTACGCCTTGTCAGAGGGAAGTGCCTCAACCAATACTGCCGGATGGAGCGCTCCGTATATCTTGTTTTGTTTTGCAATCTCGGCTATAGCTCTTGCCGTTTTTATAACCCACGAGCTTACTACACAGCATCCGTTAATTAATTTGCGATTATTGGGCGATTATAATTTTGGCATGGGAAATCTGGTGATGCTTATATTTGCAATAGGCATGTTCGGAAGTACCTTCCTGCTGCCACTTTATTTGCAGAATTCGATGGGCTACACGGCCGTGCAGGCTGGAGCTGTCTTTCTTCCGGTTGGTATTATTCAGGGCATGATGTCGCCTATCGCCGGAAAAGTTTCTGATAAAATCAATCCCAAGTTGCCAATGATTATTGGTGTGACTGTGTTGGGTTTAAGTTTTATGTTGAATTCAGAGCTTTCGTATTTGAGTGAGCACCATTTTGTAATGCTTTCGCTTTACCTGCGTGGGTTTGCAATGGGAATTATTTTCACTCCGTTGAGTAACCTCATGCTGCTCACTATGCCGCGCGAACACATGGCTCAGGCTTCGGGTATTACCAATACGGTGCGCCAGGTGGGCGGTAGCCTTGGTGTAGCTATCTTTACCACATTGCTCACAACCCGTGTGAATTACCACATGCAAACGTTTGGAACCGCTGTCCAGTCGGGTTCGCAGGAGTTTAAAAATGTGATGTCGGATTTAACCCATTTCGCACAGCAAAGCGCCGGAAGTAATTTGGCAACAGCGGCTCAGCAAGGTAAATATTTGATTGTTCAGCATGTTTCGAAGCAAGCGTACATTGCCGGTATCGACGACGACTTTTGGATTGCCGCTATTATTACTCTGGTGAGTGTTATTCCGGTAATTATCATGCGGTCAAAAAGTAAAAAAACAATAGCAAAATCTTAATTCAATGATAGTAAAATTAAACAGATATTTCCGGTTGCTACTTCCTGTTGTTGGAGTATTAATTGCCGGAACAGCTGGAAGCCAGACAATGCACGCCGATTCGCTGAGCTTAAACAGCATTATCAGCGAGGTGGTGCAAAATCATCCGGCTGTTAAAAAAGCTCAGGAAGATTTGAATGTCTCCGACGCCAAAATTGGTGTGGCCGAATCGTTTTATAAGCCGAATGTCGATTTCACCTCGTCGTATTCGCGCATTGGCCCCATTTCATCGGTAACTATTCCTGAATTTGGTAGTTTCAGTTTTGTGCCTCACGATAATTATTCGGCTGGGTTCAATGTTAATCAAACTGTTTTCGACTTCGGGAAAAAGGAAAAAACAATCTCGCTGGAAAAACAGGGGAAAGAACTTTCGCGCCAAACTGTAGAGCAGGTAAAACAAAAGCTTTCGCAGGCCGTGATTGCCAATTATTATACGCTGGTCTATCTTCAGGAAGCATTAAAAATAAAAGACGAACAATTGAATACCCTGAACGAACACCTGGCTTTTGTTAAAAAGAAGCAACAGACGGGTTCGGCAACTCAGTACGAAATTCTGACCACCCAGGTGCGTATTTCGGCTATCGAGAATCAGAAAACAGACATCGAAACAGCCCGATTGGTGCAGGTTGCCCAGTTGAATATGCTATTGGGAAAACCAGAATCAACCGACCAGCATGTGAAACGCGATTTGAAAGTGGTAGCTCCGGTTTTAATGCCCGATACATTAATGAATACCGCTTTACGTAGTCGCGACGAAATGAAACTGGCCCGGGAGAAAGCCAAATTAGCCCAGTTGCGCTATAACCTGACGGGCTCTCAAAACAATCCGGTGGTAAATGTTTTTGCCTCAGGAGGTATTAAAGACGGTTACACGCCTTACCTGTACGATCCCAAACTGAATTTTGCGGCCGGATTTGGCATTAAGGTACCTATTTTCGATGGCAAACGTCAGAAATATAACCTTGCGCAGGCACAATCGGCTATTCAGGCGAACGACCAGGATACTGAAATTGCCCGCCGTGGAATCGTAAACGAAGTGGTTGAGGCCGAGGCGAATGTAAAGGCGTCAGAGAAAAAAGTAGCGCAATCGGAGCTGCAACTGAAGCAGGCAACCGATGCTTATGCACTGGCTAAAGTAAAATTCGACGCAGGAGTAATTACAAACCTCGAATTGATTGAAGGCTCTACAACCGTTTCGGAAAGCCGCCTGCAATTGCTGAAAGCTAAAATCGACTATACCGGAAGCCTTTATAAACTGAAATTGGCTATTGGCGACCGGCTGTATTAGAAAGTAAAAAAGCTTGGAGTGCCTAAAGTGCGGAGTTCGAAGTAAAATAAGCTTCGGAAACTTCGTACTTTGGGCACTTCGTGTTTTTATCGGGTACTTATTTTCAAAAAAAACAACTCTCTAAATACTAAAATTGTCATTCGTTTAGTTTTATTTACGATTGGATTTCAATAATTCATCAAAGACTACCGGTTACCCAAAAATAAATCAATCAATTCTGGTAGTACCTTTGGAGAGGCCGTGCCGAAAGGTTCCGGCCTCTTTTAATTTTCAATTATTGGGTGGTCGTGCAGGTGAAAATAGCCTCAAAGACTCCAAAACACAAAGGTTCACGATGTAAAAAGTTTCTGGTTTGAATGACAAAATGAAGGTTTTATTCCGTTAATCGGCTTTCAGTTTGTCAGGTTTTCTGACAAAAGATGTGCAAGTCTTTATTTGGTTTCAGGTTTGAGGTCAGGCCAAAAAACAGAAACATTATGCAAGGAAACTTTAATTCAATTATTCAGTCGTCCACACCGGTGTTGGTCGACTTTTTCGCAGAATGGTGCCAGCCATGTAAAGTACAGTCGCCCATATTGCACGAAATTGCCCGCGAACAGGAAGGAAAACTTCGGGTTATCAAAATTGATGTTGATAAAAATCCTGAAATAGCAAACCGCTTTCAAATTAGAAGTGTTCCAACGCTTGTCATGTTCAAAAATGGAACAGCTGTATGGAAAAATTCAGGAGTAATGTCGAAACAACAATTGACTGATATAGTAAAAACAGTAGCAAACAATTAAAAATAATCTGATGGAAAATAATACAGAAAACCAGGGAATTGTGCTTGTGTCGGAAATTTACCCCGATAATTTGGCTGTATTTCCGCTCGAAAACAGGCCTGTGCTTCCCGGGTTAGCCTTGCCTTTAACATTTTTCAACCCTAAAGCTGTACAATATGTCGAACATGCTTTGGAAAAAAACAATGGTTTTATAGGCGTGTCGTTTATCCGGAATAAAAATTCGGCTGATTATATGAATTCGGAATTGTATCATACCGGAACGCTTTTGAAAATCATAAAAGTCATTCAGAAAACCGACGACCAGGTTCATTTTTTTGCTCAGGCCCTTACCCGTATTCATTCACGGAAGGAGTTTGTTCGCGATAATATCAAGTTCTGGCAGGTAGAATACGATTATGAACCTAAAGATGTACTTACTCCTGAATTAAAGGCATACACGCTGGCTATTATCAATTCGGTTAAAGAGTTGATTAAGCTGAATTCCATGTTTCAGGAGCAGATGAAACTGGCCTTATCGCAAATTGGTATGGAAAAACCAGGCTTGTTGATGGACTTGGTCGCTTCGTTCCTTACATCAGATGCCGAAAAGCAGCAATCAATTCTTGAAGCTGTTAATTTGCACGACAGAAGCGAACGTTTACTTATCCTTTTGCGTGAAGAGATTGAGCTAAACCTGCTACAGCAAGACATTCAGAAACAAATTGAAGAGAAAATCTCGAAACAGCAGCGCGAGTTTTTCCTGCGCGAACAACTGAAAGTTATTAAACAAGAACTGGGACTTGAGAAAGACGATAAAGCCAGCGAACTGGAAGCGCTTGAAAAGAAGATTGAACGTTTAAAATTAAGCGACGAGGCAGCTAAGGTTGTCGAAGAGGAAATGAATAAGCTACGAACATTGGAAACTGGTTCGGCTGAATATCAGGTTTCGCGAACATACCTTAATTGGCTTACCGATCTGCCTTGGGGAATTTTTTCGGAAGATAATTTCGATCTGGCCAAAGCCCGTAAAATACTTGATCGCGACCATTATGGGCTCGATGATGTGAAACAGCGCATTCTCGAATTTATTGCCACTATTATTAAGCGAGGCAAGGTTTCAGGCTCCATTATCTGTTTGGTTGGCCCGCCCGGAGTGGGAAAGACCTCGATTGGCAAATCAATTGCTGATGCTCTCGGACGTAAATTCTACCGTTTTTCGGTGGGCGGAATGCGCGACGAGGCCGAGATTAAAGGTCACCGCCGCACATACATTGGTGCCATGCCGGGCAAACTTATCCAGAGTTTAAAGCGGACAGAAGTTGCAAATCCGGTGATTATGCTCGACGAAATAGATAAGATTGGCGTGAGCTACCAGGGCGATCCGGCTGCTGCTTTGCTCGAAGTGCTTGACCCCGAACAAAACAGCGATTTCCTGGATCATTATATGGATGTGCGCTTTGATTTGTCGAACATTCTGTTTGTTACCACAGCCAATCAGCTCGATACCATTCCGCGCCCATTACTCGACCGGATGGAAATCATCAAACTTTCGGGCTACATCATGGAAGAAAAAGTTGAAATTGCTAAACGTTATCTTGTTCCTAAGCTTCGGGAGGAACACGGGCTGAAACCGTCGGAAGTTTCTGTAACCGATTCAGCTTTGGTATCGGTGGTTGATGGTTATGCCCGCGAAGCTGGTGTCCGAAGCCTCGAAAACCAGTTGAAGAAAATTATGCGGAAAGTAACGTTGATGCAGGCCGAGAAGGGTTCAGGCAAAATAAATGTCAGCCAGAAAAACCTTTCGGAATTTTTGGGTCAGCCTGTTTTTACTACGGAAGAACTGTACAAAAAATCGATATCGGGAGTGACGCTGGGTTTAGCCTGGACAGCGATGGGCGGGGCTACCTTGTATATCGAAGCTTCGGGAATAAAAGGAAAGGGCGGCGGCTTTAAGCAAACCGGGCAACTGGGCAGCGTGATGCAGGAGTCATCGGAAATTGCGTATTCGTACATCCGATCAAAACTGGCCGGAGAAAACCCCGAAGCCAATTATTTCGACGATCATTTCATACACCTGCATGTTCCGGCCGGAGCTACGCCTAAAGACGGCCCATCGGCTGGGATTACCATGGCGTTGGCTTTGTATTCGCTGGCTAAAGGGAAGCCCATTAAAAAAAGTCTGGCCATGACCGGTGAATTAACTTTAACCGGAAAAGTTTTGCCCATTGGCGGAGTGCGTGAAAAAACAATAGCCGCCCGTCGGGTAAAAGTTTTCGAATTGATTTTCCCGGCAGATAACCGCAAAGATTTCGAGGAATTGCCCGATTACCTGAAGGAAGGCATTACCGCACATTTCGTCGAGTATTTTGATGATGTGCTGAAGATCGCGTTTTAATTGAAGCAACTGATCTGATGACTGGAAGTCATCGGATCAGTTGTTTTATTTTATTTTCTTGGTCGTATCCCGTCTAAAATCAGCACCCAGTCGTAGCTGCCAGCGTGGTTTATCCCGGGAGTTTCAAATATGGTAGCTTTTTTCTTTTTCTTCGGGAAACGCATGTCAACCGGGATGTACCGGCCACTTACAGGGTCGAACCAGCGGGCGCGGCTGTGTTCGCCATAATCGGGCAGCTTAACTTCGAGTGCTTGTTCAACCGGCGTGTAAATAATGGCTGTATTTTTATCTTCGGTAACGGCGCAAACGGCAAAATCGTCGGCCATAAATGTGCCGTAGCCGCCAACCAAAACGTTGTGATCCATGTCGGGCTGAAGCTTCCACCATTTTGCCTTATCTGTAAATAGTTTAAGCGTGCCCATGTCTTTGCTGCCACCGTATTCGGTACAATAGTTCCAGTTCTGTCCTTCGGCATTTTTATTGCAGATACCTTCGGCACCGTAAACATTTCCTATTCCTCCCGAGAGCAAATTCCACCAGGCTTGGCGGCGAATAGCATAGCGGTTGCCCCAGCGTTCAGAAGTTCCGTTGTCGTCGTATTTTCGGGCGTCGCCCAACTCGTAAAAGCCTTTCGCAAGCATCAGCGGCGTTTTCCGAAAGGCTTTCCAGTTGTCGTAGTTCTCGCTGTAAGGGTATTGTTTTTCGTAAGTTGACGAATAAGCGTGTGTAAAATTAAAGGTCAGCCACGGTGCATCAGGAAATGCTTCTTTGCCCGACTGGCCGGGTTCGCCAAGGTATGCAATAATGGCTTTCCCGGCATACACCTCTTGTATTCCTTTTCCCAGTTCTTCAAGTTCTGCCCGAACAGGTTCAGGTGCTTCATTTCCGCCGAGGAAATAAATTACATTCGGATTATTCTTATACATGGCAGCAAACCATTGCCCAAATTTACGGCACTTTTCGGCTCCGTTGGCTTTTATCAACTCGTCAGGGCCCTGTTTCCACAGTGGGTTGATGGTAACAATTAAACCCTTACCGGTAGCCTGTTTTACAACCCAGTCAACCCTATCCCAAAATTTAGCTTTGGGCTGAAGAAAGTCGTGGTTTATAAAAGCCGAATCGGCTATTTGGGACTGGATTTCAGGATAAACGGCGCAAACAATAATGGTGTTGAATTTTCCTGCAACCCGGTTAGCGAGGTAATCGGCGATTTCTTTGTCGGTATAAGCAGAAGGCAACGAAAGGGCTGTGCAGGCATTGATGAAAAACGGTTTGTCTGTTCCCTGCTGAATGTAATGCCCGTTGGCCGAAAGCGATAAAAAAGGAGTTTGTGGTTGCGAAAACCCGTTCAGGATAGATAAAGCAAGAGCTACAAAGAGTAAAGTACTGCGTTTCATTTGCTTTTAGTAGGTTTTGTAATATCCGGTTGAGATTTGTGTAGCCCTGAATTAACAATTGCAGTAGAACAAAATAAAAGGGATTCTACTTTGCCTAAACATAGAATCCCTGTCAGGATACAGATAGTTTTACTTTACAGTCGCGATCCAGGCTTCGGCCATAAGCGCGCAACCAGCCATTGTTGGGTGAACCCCATCGACGGTCCAGTATTTGGCAGGAGCTTTCAATGTGGCTTCATCAAAAATGGCTTGATAAGGAATAAAAGCGGCGTTAAAATCATCAGCCATTTTTTTTGCAACCGCCCGGTAACCATCAAAAGCAGGCAACCATTTTTCGTTAACAGCCGAGGTGCCCTGCATGGCAAAAGGCTCGCCGATTACCAGTTTCACGTCGGGGAGCATTTTGGTTGTCAGGGTAAGCAGTTGTTTGTAGTCCTGCTCATATTTTTCAACTGTTCCGTTGTATTTTCCGTCGAGAGTATGCCAGAAGTCGTTTACGCCAATCAAAATGCTCAATACATTAGGTTTAAGGTCGAAACAGTCTTTTTGCCAGCGCTCGGCTAATTGGAAAACCTTGTTTCCGCTAACTCCCCGGTTGAAAATCGAAAAATCTTTCTCAGGATAGTCCTTCAGTATTTTGCAGGCGGCAAAAAAGGCATAACCTGTACCAAAGGAACCGGCCATGTTCGAAATTTGTTTTAATCGTTCGCGGCCTGCATCGGTTATCGAATCGCCCTGGAACAGGATAACATCGCCTGTTTTCAGGTTCGGAAGTAAATTTTTTTGTTTTTTCCTGATTATTGGTATTGCAGCCGAAATAATCTCGGGTATTGCAGCCAATGCTACAGTGCCAACCGCAGCATTTTTCAGAAATTTACGTCTGCTGTTTTCCATTGTTATTCAATAGTTAAGTAAATTATTTAGTATGTGTTTTTTCCGTTCAGAGATTGGTACTAAAGGTAATTCATTAATCTGATAATTCAAGTTTTTATAGGTTTCGACAATAATTTCGTGCAACTTTTTCGCTTCGTCAAAGGTTTCGGTTCGGATAGAATCGTTAACGAATATTTCGGGCCAGGGCGGGGTTACGAAAACCACGGGAGCGTATCGGTATTGGCGGGCAGCTTCTTCCAAAACAGCCGGAGTTCCAAATCCTTTGTATCGTGCAAAGGCCAGTTGGTCGGGTATAGCTCGGTCGGCAAAGGCAATTTCGCCATCCCGAACCGATTCGAAAAAAGAGATTCGCCGTTTTAATATTTCCTGCTGAAAGAGACGCGCTTGTTTCCACGGAAGTATTTCTCCGTTTATTTGCTGTTGTTCGAGAATAAGGTTACGTGCAAATTCATTGGAGCAAGGATAGCCTTCGGTTTTCAATGCCTCAGTCAACTCTGTTTTTCCAAATCCCGGGCCACCGGTAATTATATAAATCAGTTTTTCCTTCATTCAATCAGTCCCGATCAATTTTAATTCGTTCAAAAGCTTAAAGTTAGTAATTATTGTTTCGTTGAAACGATGTGTAATTTGGTAATTATTAAATAATCATTAATAATGAAATTTGTTTCGTTGTAAACCAAGTGATTAGAGTGTTGTTTGATGCTTTTTATTTTTGCAAATCAAATAAAAATATACATTTGCCTCACAATCCGTGTTCGCACACGGAAATCTAAAAACACATAGAAAAATGGAACTGAATCGCAAAAACGCAACACAAACACAAGTTTATCCAACACGCATACTCCAATTTGGAGAAGGAAATTTTCTGAGAGCTTTTACCGATTGGATTGTGAATAAAATGAACAAGGAAATCGGGTTTAATGCAGGTATTGATGTTGTTCAGCCTTTGGCCAATGGCATGGTTGATCTGCTGAATGCACAGGATTGTCTGTATCACGTTTACCTGAAAGGGATCAAAAATGGTCAGCCGGTGAAAGAATTTACGCTGGTTGATTGTATTAACAAGGGAATCAACCCGTATTCCGATTTTGCTTCGTATCAGCAGTCGTACCTGAATCCCGATCTTCGTTTCGTTTTCTCGAATACAACCGAAGCCGGTATTGCTATGGATGAGACCGATACGCTCGGAATGCAGCCGCAGAATTCATTTCCCGGAAAAGTTACAGCCTTGCTTTACAACCGGTTTAAAGCGTTTAACGGCGCTGCTGATAAAGGATTGATTTTCTTTGCCTGCGAACTGATCGACCGTAATGGCGATATGCTGAAGAAATATGTGCTTCAGCACGCTCAAAACTGGAATCTGGGCGACGAATTCATTGCCTGGGTAAATAATTCGTGCGCTTTTTGCAGCACACTGGTTGACCGCATCGTCCCCGGTTTCCCGAAGGATGAGATAAAAGATATACAAAAAGAACTGGGTTTCGACGATAACCTGGTTGTTGTGGGCGAATATTTTCATTTGTGGGTAATAGAAGCGCCTGAATGGGTGCAAAAAGAATTTCCGGCAGAAAAAGCTGGACTGGAAGTGAAGTTCGTGAAAGATATGACCCGTTTTCGCGAGCAGAAGGTTTTGGTATTGAACGGATGTCATACAGGAAGCTATGCTGTTTCGTACCTGAGCGGGCTCGAAACTGTTCGCGAAGCCTACGAAAACCTTGAAGTGGGTAGTTTCATGAATGAATTGGTTTACGACGAGGTGTTGCCAATTCTGGATGGTACCGAAAAAGAACTTAAATCGTTCGCCAATAAAATACTTGAACGATTTAGAAATCCATACATTCGTCATTTGTGGCAAAGCATTGCACTGAATGCCATGTCGAAATGGGAAACCCGCAATTTACCTACGCTTTTAAGCTATTACGAAACACACCAAATGCTTCCGCAGAAAATTGTATTTTCGCTTGCAGCGATGATCGCTTATTTTAAAGGCGAGGCCAACGGCGAAACCTACAAAGTGCAAGACGACCAGTGGATTGTTGACTTTTATAAGGAAGCCTGGGCCGAATGCGATGGCCGGCCGATTTCGATTCAGAAACTGGTTGAAAAGGTTTTGGGCCTTGAAAAAGTATGGAAACGCGATTTGAACGAGATTCCGAACCTTACAATTTCGGTGACCTGTTATTTATTCCTGATCCAGCAGGTAGGAATGAAAAAGGCGGTTAAAGCGGTTTTGGATAAGAATAACCCGTTGATGAAGATTGGATAAACAATTGTTACGGGTTATGAGTCATGGGTTGCTAGTTAACTCGAAACTCGTAACCCGAAACTTGCAACAAATGAGAAATGGCAAAATTTATAAAAATAAATTTGGACGATAATGTGGCGGTTTGTCTGGAAGCTGGACTTGCAGGCGAACTTGTAGATATTGGCAACGAACAGATTCGTTTACAGAACGATATTCCGGTTGGCCATAAAGTGGCACTTCAGCCGATAACAACGAATGCCGATGTAATTAAATACGGCGCTCCAATTGGTCATGCGCTGGCCGATATAACAGTGGGCGAACATGTTCATATTCACAACCTGAAGACTAATCTTTCGGGAACAATTACCTATTCGTTCAATCAAAAATTGAATGAAATACGGTATGCAAAGCGTGACCTTACATTCAACGGTTTCCGCCGCAGCAATGGTAATTCAGGCATTCGCAACGAGTTGTGGATCGTGCCGACAGTGGGTTGCGTGAATGGCCAGGCACAACAAATTGTCAACTTGTTTAAAGCGGAAATTCAGCCCGAAAATATTGATGGAGTCGAAGTTTTCAAGCATAATTACGGATGCTCCCAGTTGGGCGACGACCATGTAAATACACAAAAAGCATTGGCTCAGTTGATCAATCATCCGAATGCCGGTGGTGTGCTTGTACTGGGCCTGGGCTGCGAGAACAACCAGATTTCGTCGTTAAAAACCTTTATTGGCGAATACGATGAAAAACGTATTAAATTTCTTGTGGCACAGGATGTTGAGGACGAAGTGGAAGCCGGATTAGAACTTCTGATGGAAATTTACGAGGAAATGAAAAATGATCGCCGGGAACCAATCCCGCTTTCCGAATTGAAAGTTGGATTAAAATGTGGCGGTTCTGATGGTTTTTCAGGCATTACGGCGAATCCGCTGGTTGGCGTATTTTCTGATTTCCTGATTGCGCAGGGGGGAACCACTGTCTTGACCGAAGTTCCAGAAATGTTTGGCGCCGAAACATTGCTGATGGCGCGGGCAAAAGATCGGGTAACTTTCGATAAGACAGTTTTACTGATCAATGATTTTAAAGATTATTACATGCAGCACAATCTGCCTGTTTACGAGAATCCGTCGCCGGGTAACAAAGCGGGAGGAATTTCGACGCTGGAAGATAAATCGTTGGGCTGTACTCAAAAAGGTGGTTCGGCTACGGTTGTTGATGTTTTGAAGTATGCAGAACCGATTCATGAAAAGGGCTTGAATTTATTGTCGGCTCCCGGGAACGACCTGGTTGCGGCATCGGCTCTTGGTTTTTCGGGTTGCCAGCTGGTGCTTTTTACCACCGGGCGCGGAACTCCATTCGGCAGTTTTGTTCCGACGATGAAAATTTCGACGAATTCGGCGCTTTTCGATAAAAAGAAAAACTGGATTGACTTCAATGCCGGACAGCTACTTGATAACAAAACGATGGATCAGTTGCTCGAAGAATTTATTGCGTATATCATTGCTGTTTCGGGTGGCGAAAAACTGAAGCACGAACAAAGTGGATTTAAAGAAATTGCGATTTTTAAGACTGGTGTAACTTTGTGAAAATCAATATATAATTAAGTGAAAAATCTGGTTAAATGTATTTGACCGGATTTTTTATTTGGATTGTATCTGGATTATTCAGGCTTATTCGATGGCAAAGTAAAAATAAACCGGCTTCCATTATTTAACTTGCTTTCAATGTGAATTTTTCCTCCGTGTTTTTCTATTATTTCTTTGCAGATTATAAGTCCCAGACCATTCCCTTTTTCATTGGCTGTTCCCCTGGCCGATAAATGTGCTTCAATTCTGAATAACTTGTTCCGGGTTTCCTCATCCATTCCAACGCCATTGTCAGCAATACATATTTCTACCTTGTCGCTATGCTTTTCTGCTGATAACCAAATTGATCCACCCATGTTTGTGTATTTTATTGCATTCGACACCAAGTTTCTGAGAACTGTCTTTAGCATATTGAAATCGGCAAAGCATTGTACGTCTTTTGTAATCTGATTTTGAATCGTGATATTTTTTAGTTGCGCTGATGATCGAAGATTTTCAACTACCTCATTGGCAATGGGGGCAAGCAATTGCATTTTCGGAGAAAAAACCATCTGTCCTGATTGTGATCGGGCCCAGTCGAGTAAAGAAGTTAAAAGTACTAATGCTTCATTCGATTGATGCTTAAGCATTTCAACTAATTCCTCCACTGCTTTAAAGTCGTTCTTTTGTAAATAGTCTGATAACAAATCGGAAATGGAAACAATGCTTCCAACGGGGTTTTTTAAATCATGGGCAATAATAGAGAATAAACGGTCTTTGGTTGCGTTGATTTCTTCCAGTTTGGCATTATTACATCTTAAGGTTTCCTGCTGGTTGAAAAAATCAGATGTCAGATTAGCCAGAATTTTAAATTCATCATCATTGTTTTTTAACGATTGAATCCCCTCCGTATTTTTTGAGTACAGAGCTTTGTTCAGTTTATTGATTGGAATTAAAATTATTCTCCTGAAATAATAAAGAAAAATCATTAATCCAATCAATGAAAACAGGATTGATAAAATCGATAAATTAAATAGCTGCCGCAGACTTCCTTGTAGTTCATCTGTTTTTGAGAATACAACAGTACCAATTTGGTCTCCCGAATAATCATTCAGTGCTCTGAAGAAATAAATCTTTGAATGATCTTTTTTAAAGGTTTTTGGGTTAAAATCGTTTATTACGTTAACACTGTATCCTGTTGCTTCAGCGTGTTCGTTCAAATATAAATCATCCCATTTACGACCTATAAATAAATAGCCTTGTGGTGGAGTAGTCCTTGGATCGGCATCGGACGAAGGAACAATGATTGCTCCAAACATTTCAATTAATTGATTGCCGCAACTTTGAAAATAATGAGAAAAAGGAGCTTTTGTTAGTTTCAGGTTGATTAGTGCCTGGTCGGGATATGTTAATCCTTTGAGGCAGATTGAATCTCCGAACTGATATACGAGTTTTTTTTCTTTGTTATAAATCAAAACAAATGAGAGTTTGAACTGATTAACAAAAAAATTCACATTATCTTTTGCCCAGGCAAGGTCAGGTTTTGTGGTGAATTCAACCATATCATCCCAACCCGAATTATCGTTGATTAATTGTTCGGTTTTAACTCGGTTGATTTGTAGTACCTTATCAATTATTTGCTCCTGGCTTTTTTTGCTGTCGCGGAATATAAGTTCTTTTTCGTGTAGCTGAATAAATTGGTAGGATAAAAATGAAACCAAAATAATACCCAATACAATAGAGAGTAGAATTAAGATTTTCGTTTGTAGTTTCATTAGCTAGATTTTGGCGTAAAAATAACTATTCCAGCGTAATGTAGGATTATGGCAGTTTATAAAATGCTTTTTCTTAATAATTCCTGTTTCTAATATTTGACAAATTATAGATTCTTTTCGAGATGGCGCAACCAAACGACCGCAGTAGCCAGCAGCATGCGTGGCCACATGAGTATAAACAACGGATAACCAACTGCTACAAAAAGTAGCGGATCTTCCAGTTGTGAGTGTGATATGGCAATGTGATGGTTCAGTAAATCAGCTTCTTCATCAGAGAGTCGTCCTTCTTCTTTTTCGTTTATCATGATAGCGCCACCGTAACCCAGGCCAAGTGTGTAGGCCACAATCCACAGAAAACCTGTACTTTGCGGTAGCCCCATTATTGTTAGCAATGGCTTGAATGGCCAGAGTATCCATTTTATCAGGCCAAATTCGTGAAGTATTTTTTGCAGAATAAGTAGCAAATTGACCAGGACAACGATTTTTACAGCGGTTAGGAAAATAGTGATTGTCCAGTTTTTTAGTGCAGGAAGGAATTCGGATGTTGCCTGAATGAGACTTTCGGAAGTTTTATCCTTTTCGTCAGGAAGTAAATAATTCAGGAAAATTGCAGCAATAAAACTGGCAATCAACCTCAGTAATACGATTCGTAGCGGGTTGGAGCCTGTTTTTTTCTGGATGGCTGTTTCTACAATCATGGCGTGTGAAATAAGACACATAGTAGCCAGGATGATGCCTTCGCGATGGCCGATTCCCAGGGTTGTCATCACCGCAATTACCGAATAAATGTTGGTGAAAAAGCTGGTGATCAGCACAATTGATGCTTGCCCTGATAAGCCGATTAGCTTGAAAAAGGGAGCCACCCATCCGGCAATCATATTGAGTGCTCCAAACATATCGAGAAGAAAAACGGCAAACGAAACCGGAATGGTAATTTTCAGCAGCCATGTGGCTGTTTTCATACCTTGTGGAAGCGCCAATTTGATACACTTCAGTATTCTTTCCTGAAATTGATTCATAGATCGTTGGATTGTGGCGCAAAAATCATAAAAAAGCCCCGCTTGTACGAGGCTTAACCAAAGTTTTATTTAAACTTTTTCAAAATATCTTTTACCGCATCTTTATGAACGGTGAATCCCATCATTTTCAGTTTGATGTAATCTTCGCTGAAGAAATAATAGCCAAAATTGGGGCTGTTTTGCTCAACATTGCGCGAGCCCGAACTCGAATCTTTAATCAGGTACCAGTCTTTACCCGAACCTTTATAATTTTCAACCACTCCAATAAGTTGCATACCGTGGTCGTCGGTGGTCGTTTCGTTCGAAAACCTGAACTGGCGGGCATCGTCGTTGATGTAGGCCGAAGGAATGTCGTAATCAGGAATCATGGCGCAGTTGTTTTCGCGGTTGAGCCCGGTTTCCGAAACATCGCCTCCAATACTCAACGAATAACCGGCCTTGATCGCGCTTTTCACAATTTTCATGTAGTCGTCGAGCGGAATATTGTAGTAATCTTTGCTATGCCACCAGTTGTCGGGCACTTTATATTCAACCTGTTGCCAGTATGGTTCCTGTTTGTACGAAAGGATTTCAACAAAATCATCAGGGTTGATTTTCAGGTAATCTTTCAGATAGGTTTGCGGAGTATAGGTTTTCCCCTCAACAACAAATTCGGTCGGAGGAACACCAATGTGGTGGTTCATAATCGATTTGATGGTTTCCAGCACATAGTCGATATTCCAGGCATTTGATGTTTTAAGCGAGTTCAGGAAAGCGTTCATTTCGTCGAACATCTTTGCATGGCTATGGAATTTGCGCCCGTTGATCAAACCGGTGTAGGCTTCTTCAGGCATAGCCCCGTACTTTTTCATTACACGGGCAAGGGCGTTTCCTTCCGAGCCTTCGCCAAACACCGATTCTCCGCGTTTCTCAACAAAGCGGGTTGCTTTTTCGAGGTATTCGCAGTAAACCGAATATATTTCCGAGATTTTTACTTTTTTGCCAAATTGGCGGTAAACTTCCGATTCGTATAACGAAGTTGTTGAAAAACACCAGCATGTTCCGGTGTTGCCCTGCGAAATGGTTGGGTTTGCCCAAACTGGTTTATACAGCGAAGGATTATTCGGTAAGTCAATATCCGACTGATCCATCACAAAACGCACATAAGGCGCTTTTTCGTTCATTTTTTCTTCTACCGCGTTTACATCTTTCAGGATCGATTCGTAATAAAACCCTTTCCCTTTCTGTTCGGTAATAACTTTTCCTTTGCTTACATTTTGGGCCTGAATTCCAATAACAATCGAAAGAACGAACCCAACGACTAAAAAAATCCTTTTCATCTTATTAATTTTTATCAGATCGCAAATTAAGTGATTGAAACTAAACTCCTCCTGAAATATATCAGGTTTAACAGGCAAATAGGTCTATGCTTTGGTTAAAGAATTACAAAAACACAAATGGTGTTTTCTGCTGAGACTGAACACTTTCTAACTTATCGAACTCCAGTTAAATTCGGTGTTTTTCATTTTCAGAAGGTTTTGAACAAGGATGTAATTTTCAGGCTTTTGCAACTTCGGGTCATCGTCGAGCAAATCGGAAGCCTGGTTGCGGGCGTGTTGCAATATTTCGCCATCGCGCCCAAGGTTCGATATTTTCAGGCTGAAGCCAACGCCACTTTGCTGTGTTCCTTCCAAATCGCCGGGACCGCGTAGTTGCATGTCAACCTCCGCAATTTCGAATCCATCGTTGGTACGGACCATTGTTTCGAGTCGTTTGCGGCTTTCGTTGCTTATTTTGTACGATGACATCAGCAGACAATACGATTGTTCGGCGCCACGGCCAACTCGTCCGCGCAACTGGTGCAACTGAGATAAACCAAACCGTTCGGAACTTTCAATAATCATGATCGACGCATTCGGAACATCAACACCAACCTCGATAACCGTTGTTGCAACCATAATCTGGGTTTTTCCTTCTTTAAAAAGCTGCATTTCAGCATCTTTGTCAGTTGGTTTCATTTTTCCATGCACCATACTGATCGAATACTTCGGAAATACCTGTTTCAGCAACTCGTATCCATTTTCAACATTCTTCAGATCAAGCTTTTCCGATTCTTTAATCAACGGGTAAACCACATAAACCTGCCGCCCTAGAGTTACCTGTTCGCGAATAAAATCGTAAACCTGTTTGCGTCGGTTTTCATAAAAATGCAGGGTTTGGATAGGTTTCCGACCTGGAGGCAGTTCATCAATCACCGATACATCCAAATCGCCATAAACCGTCATGGCCAAAGTTCGTGGTATGGGAGTGGCAGTCATTACCAACACATGTGGCGGAATAAATTCGTTCTTTTTCCAAAGTTTAGCGCGTTGGGCTACTCCAAACCGATGCTGCTCATCGATAACCACCAGACCAAGGTTTTTAAAGTTCACTTTGTCTTCAATAAGCGCGTGGGTACCAATCAGCAATTGCAGGCTACCACTTTCAAGTTCTTCGTGAATAACCCTTCGTTTGGCAGTTCGCGTTGAGCCTGTTAGCAGGGCAATGTTGATTCCAAGTCCTTCCGTGAGTTTTTTGATCGAATTATAATGTTGAATAGCCAGAATTTCGGTAGGCGCCATCAGGCTAACCTGGAAGCCGTTGTCAAAGGCAATTAAGGCCGTCATTAACGCCACCAGGGTTTTTCCACTGCCCACATCGCCTTGCAAAAGCCGGTTCATCTGTTTGCCCGAGCCCATGTCTTTCCTGATTTCCTTAATTACTCTTTTTTGCGCGCTGGTTAATTCGAACGGCAAATAATTGTTGAAAAAAGTGTTGAGGTTATAGCCAACCTGCGAAAATATAAAGCCCTTGAACGAGCCTTCGCGGTGGTGTTTCAGGCTTAAGATGCGAAGCTGAATGTAAAATAACTCTTCGAATTTCAGGCGGAAAAGAGCATTTTTGAGCAGGTTGGGATTTTCGGGAAAATGAACTTGCCTGAGCGCCGCCGGAAGCGCCATTAATTTAAGTTTCAGGATAAGGTTGGGCGGAAGCGTTTCGTGAATTTTACCCTCGATTACCGAAAGCAAACTAAACTGAAATTTATTCAGGGTTTTGCTGGTCAGAAACTTTTGTTTCATTTTTTCGGTGGTGTTGTAAAACGCCTGGAAAACACCAGTTGTAACCTGCTTGTTTTGCGCCGGTTCCAATTCTGGATGAACCATATTTACCTTTCCGTTGAAAACTGTAGGTTTCCCGAAGAGGATATATTCTACATTCGCTTTAATGTTTTCTTTCACCCATTTTATGCCCTGAAACCAAAGCAGTTCCATAACTCCTGAATCGTCGCGGAAATGGGCAATGAGGCGTTGGCGCGCACCTTCGCCATTGGTCTCGAACCGAACAATCTGGCCTTTAAGCTGAATGTAAGTCATGTTGGCTGTTACCTCTGCAACTTGGTAAAATTTGGTGCGGTCGATGTATTTATAAGGGAAATAGTAAAGCAGGTCGTTGAATGTAAAGATGCTCAATTCTTTTTTCAGGAGTTCGGCTCGTTGGGGGCCAACTCCCGGCAAAAATTTAATATCCTGATCCATTAATTCCGACATCCTGCAAAGATAAAAAAAGTTGCAAGTCGCGAAGCTTGCAGTTCGTGGCCGAATTACACTTCTGGAATTTGAAAAACTGATTCTTTTTTAGCCTCGATATTTTCAAATTTCCAAATCCGGAACTATTTCATGTTCATGATTTGCATTATTCGCCTATCTTAGCTGAAAATAGTTTTGATTTTTGTAATAAACTGGATTCGGTTAAAACTAATCTGCTAAATAACAAGCCGACACAACATGGAAAGTGTTATAAAACTCGAGAATATTGTAAAAAATTACAAGGTAGGAACGCAGATAGTCAGGGCATTACGTTCAGTGTCGCTCAATATCAATAAAGGCGAGTATGTTGCTATTATGGGAGCTTCCGGCTCTGGCAAATCAACCCTGATGAACATCATCGGATGCCTTGATACACCCACCAGCGGATTTTATGAGTTGAACAAGCAAGATGTCAGTCATTTGTCTGACGATGAATTGGCCGAAATCAGGAACAAGGAAATTGGCTTTGTTTTTCAAACGTTCAACTTGCTGCCCCGAAATACGGCTCTCGAAAATGTTATGCTTCCGTTGGTTTATTCAGGCGTAAAAAAGCAAGTTCGGCTTGAACGTGCCGAGAAAATGCTTGCAGAAGTTGGCTTGTCGGATCGTGTGGAGCATAAACCCAATGAGTTGTCCGGAGGTCAGCGACAGCGTGTTGCAGTGGCCAGGGCATTGGTAAACAAGCCCAGCATTTTACTGGCTGATGAGCCCACAGGGAATCTTGATTCCAGGATTTCAGAAGAAATAATGCAGCTTTTTGCCGAAATTCACCGCAAAGGAAATACACTGGTTGTTGTTACCCACGAGGAAAGCATAGCACGTCATGCACACCGGATTATCAGGATAAAAGACGGTGAAATCGAATCGGATATGGCCAATCCCGATCCCGTTTATTGATGTAATTAAAATACAGAAAACAGAGACAATTAAACATGAAGATTTATACACGAACAGGCGATGACGGAACGACGGGATTGGTTGGCGGCACCCGCGTTAAGAAACACAACATCAGGCTTGAATCTTATGGAACCATCGATGAATTGAATTCCCATATTGGAATGATTCGTTCGATGCAGAATGACAGTTCTGTCGATAAAATATTGGAAATTATTCAAAATAAATTGTTTGTCATCGGGGCCAATCTGGCTACGGAAGATTCTATCGACATAATCCGGAAGCAACTTCCGTGTAAGAAAAAGGACGTCGATTTGCTGGAGTTTGAGATGGATCGGATGAATATAAGTTTACCTGAGTTGCGAAATTTTATTTTGCCCGGAGGAAGCCAGGTTTCGTCGGTTTGCCATGTTGCCCGCACGGTTTGTCGCAGGGCCGAGCGAAGAATTGTTGAGTTGGCTGAAACCCAATTTGTTGATGAAATTTTAATTAAGTATGTGAACCGGTTGTCCGACTATCTGTTTGTCTTGTCAAGGTATTTGAATATTTCGCATAGCAATCCTGAAATTTTATGGGAACCTGAGCTTGATGAATAATATTTCTTAATATTTGGAGAATACGATTTTTTGTTATATTCGCAAAAGTTTAAAAAAAACCGAGTTTAAAAACTTCCTAAATTTAAAAATATGTACTGGACACTCGAATTGGCCTCTAAACTTGAGGATGCTCCTTGGCCAGCAAGTAAGGATGAGTTGATCGATTTCGCCATCCGTAGCGGTGCTCCTCTTGAAGTTATTGAAAACCTTCAGGAAATTGAAGACGAAGGTGAGATTTATGAAAGCATTGAAGACATCTGGCCGGATTATCCGAGCAAAGATGATTTCTTTTTCAACGAAGATGAATATTAATGATCACCATTATACAAAAACGCAAGGTAAAAGCCTTGCGTTTTTGTTTTGAGGTTACTTCGGCCCAATTATTTCAATGAAATTCCCATCCGGGTCTTGTATTAATACAAAATCGCGCTTCTCATCAAGTTGGGTAGGGGTGATGCCTAATGTTTTTACGCCAGATTTTTTTATCCGCTCCAAAAGCGGTTTCATCGACTTTACATAGATCGTAATGTATTGCATACCAGTGTCGTCTGGAACGAAATTTTGCTTGGGGTGATTGGCTTTTTTGCCAAACGACATTATTTTCCATTCGGCAGCTTGCTCACTGTTTTCAAGTTTCAGGATGGTTACATCGAAACGGTTGCCGTTGCTAAGTCCAAGTTCCTTAGCCCGGTTACTTTCGACACTAAACTGGCCTGTTTGAACCATTCCGATCACGTTTTTGTAAAAATCGAGCGATTTTTCAAGGTTCTCGACTACCAATCCTACCGAAATTCCAGATTTTGCAAAATCGCCCGGGGCTTGAGTTCCAAAGACCGGCACTTCGGTTACCAGAAAGGCCAGTATCAGCAATGAGAAAAATATTTTTTTCATAGTTAAGGTTTAATTTTTTTTGAAGTATAGAATAAAAAACAGCTAATTACAGGTTTCATTGATAAAGTATCTTTCTATGTTTGATCTAATTTACAGTGTGTTATTAGCCGGTTATTTTCTTGGGTAATCCCTTCACCAAAACACGTTTTTCACTTTGTTTCTTGGGCATAAACATGTCTTTATAGGTTAGGCCAAGCTTTTTTTGCATCTCGAACGAGTAGTCGAGCGTACCTAAATCGGCGCCGGTGTTGTTTGTGCCAAAAGTAAATTTTACACCAGCATCTTTGGCTTTGCGAAGTATTTTTTCCGAAGGAATTTTGTACCTGGAGTTGATTTCAAGCGCAACACCGTTTTTTGCCAACACATTCACCAAGCGGTCGATGCGGGCGTCGGTCCACAATTCGTCGTATTTGTTGGCAATAACTGCCGGAAGAAATGTTGGATTAACGTAGATGTCAACCGGTTCCTGAGACATGACACTTTCAATTTTCGCAACCAGTTCGTCCATAAATTTTTGTTCGTCATCAACAAATGTTTCTTCCGGAATCCAAAGTCTCATGCGGCGCCCTTTGTGGTCGGTCCAGGTCATTCCGTCGGTAAAAATATAATCGAACCGGGCCACAGCTTCAGGCGAGAATAAAGTAATCCATTCGCGTCCTTCAGCCTGCATTCCCCTGAAAATTGGTTTATTCTGAACGGTATCCAGATACGCATTAAGCGAAGCGTCGTCGGTTACCGGGAATTTTAGTCCGCAGTTTGGTGCAATTCCGTAATTGATGCCAAGTTTTACCGAGTTTGCACAAGCCTGATCAATGGTCAATCCGCCTTTCAGGTGCACATGGAAATCGATGGTTGGGAAGTTTTCCAGGTTAAGTTTAGTAATTTGGTCGTCCCATTCTTTTGATACCAGCATTTCCGATTTTTGAGCTTTGGGTAACGGTTTTACCTGGATGCTCCTGAAGTAAACTTTGCTTCCTTCATCGTGGCATTGCAGTGCAATTCGTCCGGTTCCAAATACTTTAAGTTTATCATTTTTAGGACGATACGGATCGTCGGGTTGAATATAGTCAACTACTTTATTTCCATTTACAAAAATCTCGCAACGGTTTTCAATCACCTTAAACGATAGTTCGAACCATTCGCCATCTTTAACCGTTGGGTAATAAACATTCCTGATGCCGTATAAACTACCGGTTTTCTTCAATTCCTGAAAGTCGCCGGGGCGTTCGAACGAATTGTTAATCTGAACTTCATAGCCTCTCAACAACCATCCTTTGGGCTGTTCTCCGATATGAAAAAATATTCCTGAATTGCTTCCCGGCTCGGTTTTAACAAGCGCCTTTAGTTCGAAGTTGTGGAAAATTCCTTTGTGAAAATCGCCGGTGTAAAACAAGTGAGAAATTGGGCCGTTGGCGACTAACAAGCCATTTTCGACTTTAAATGAAGCTTGGTTTTGATTTGCAGTCCACCCAGTCATATCTTTCCCGTTGAATAGTTCAGTCCATTCAGGTTCCTTGGGCGAGCACGACGAAAGAATTGTTAAACAAGCAACAAAAACAAATAACAAATAATTTTTTTGCATTTTAGTTCGGTTTAGATTGATTTTAACAAAGGTAAAAATCTTTGTTAGATACCTGTGGTAGAAGTTGCTCAATTTTATACATTTGCGGATCGCAGTATATTTTTACAAAATATTAATGAAACTAATCATTGTCTCCATAGTCGTTTTTCTCTTTTTGAATCCATGCCTAGCATATGCGCAGTTGGGTAACAATCGGAGCTATACCGCCAGGCAGGTTACTGAAGAGATAAAAAAGCATTTGTCGTGTAGCTGGAGCGAGGAAACTCAGGATACGTTTAAAAGCGGAAATCCTGATGATACAGTGACTGGGATTGCGGTATGTATGTTTCCTGATATGAACGTTTTAATGAAGGCTGTTGAAAACAAATGCAATCTGCTAATTGTTCATGAACCAACATTTTACAGTGGTAACGACAACACGGCACGTTTAGCGAACGACAAAGTTTATCAAAAGAAACTGGAGTATATTAATGAGCATAAACTCATTATTTTCAGGTTTCATGATCATTGGCACAAGAATGTACCCGACGGGATTTATATGGGAATGGTTGAGAAGCTTGGATGGAAAAAATATCAAACTGATCAATCGATGTTGTATTTTAAGTTTGACGAAATGACGCTCGAAGATTTTGCACGCCAAATTCAGAATGAATTGGAAGGAAGTCAGTTACGTGTAGTTGGTGACCCTCGAATGCGCTTTTCTCACGTGGCATTGTCGGTCGGTTCTTCTGGTTCCGATACTCATTTAAGATTACTGAACAACCAGTTTACTGAAGTTTTGGTCGCCGGTGAAGCCGTTGAATGGGAAACTTATGAATATGTTCTTGATGCTTCGTTAATGGGCATGAAAAAAGCTGCGATCTTTCCGGGACATATTCCCTCGGAAGAAGCGGGAATGGAATACTGCGCTAGTTGGTTGAGCGAATTTATTAAAGAAGTAAATATTATTTTTATCGCGAACGGATCATCTTATTGGTCGGTTCAATAACACCCCAGGTTATGATTGAAGCAATTATTTTTGACATGGATGGCACCTTGGTTGATACAGAACCATTTAATACCGAGATTGAACAACGCCAATTCTACCAAAACAATATCGATGTTTCGGAAGAGGAGCATAAGAAATATTTGGGAACGGCATCAGATGCTATGTGGACTGAAATAGCCGATCGTTATCGATTGCAAAAGTCTGTTAGTCAGTTAGTGGAAGAGAATCATACTGAAAGTCTTGCATTCTTTTCAGAATTAAGTGAAATTCCTGTAATGCCAGGCGTAAGAGAACTGCTCGAAAAACTTCAACTGCAAAAAATTCCGGTTGCAGTTGCTTCTTCATCGACTCCTGAAATGATCGATTTAGTTCTTACCAAAACCGGGTTGAAAAAGTATTTTGAGGTTATTGTTAGTACTCAGGAAGTTGGCAAAAGTAAACCGGCACCTGATGTTTTTTTGAAAGCTGCGGAAAAACTGGGGATTGCGCCTGTGAAATGCCTGGTAATTGAGGATTCGAAAAATGGAATTGCAGCGGCTCAAAATGCAGGGATGACTTGTATCGCGTACCAAACACCATCGGTTGATGTTTCGACTCAAAAGGAAGCTGATGCTGTGATTCGCAGCTTTGCCCAACTTGAAATGTTTTTATGAGATACTGCAAAATAACAGAGGCTGTTGATTGTACAATCAAACAGCCTCTTGTGTAAATAATTCCTAAACCAACTATTTTATTTCCAGAGTTTTACCCGAAACTTTTATTCTTCCCGAGATTGTTCCGGTAGTTTGGGCGTCAGCCAATCCTGTAAAACCGGGTTGTTTTCCTCCAGCTACGATGGTAAAATATCCGGGTTCAACAACTTGCTTATCCTTATCATTTATCATGGATAACTGGCGGGGTTCCAAGCTGAATGAAACAACCTGTGATTCACCTTTTTTCAGCGAAATACGTTTGAAGCCTTCCAGTTGACGGATAGGTCTTGGCGTAGTTGCTTTTTCATCGGTTAGGTATAATTCAACAACTTCATCGCCATCGTATTGGCCTGTGTTGGTTACTTTTACCGATAAATCTATGTTTTCGCCTGCCTTTATTTCTTTGGGTAAGGTTAAATCAGAATAAGTGAAATTGGTATAACTGAGCCCAAATCCGAAGGGATAAAGCGGCGCTTGGCGGAAATAACGGTAGGTACGCCCTTCCATGTTGTAATCGTCAAAAGGCGGCAGTTGATCTACTGATTTGTAGTAAGTTACCGGTAGTCGGCCAGCCGGATTATAATCGCCAAACAATACATCGGCAACGGCGTTTCCTCCCTGCTGCCCGGGGTACCCTGCCGAAAGAATGGCATCCATATTTTCAGCAGCATAGTTTATGGAAAGGGCGCTGCCATTCAAAAGTACCAGGATAATTGGCTTGCCGGTTGTTTTTAGAGTTTCCATCAGGTTCTCCTGGGTTTTAGGGAGGTTGAGGTGGGTTCGGTCGCCACCTTTAAATCCATCAACCTGGATAGGCATTTCCTCACCTTCCAAACGTTGATTTAACCCAAGTACCAACACAACAACATCCGATTTTTTTGCAGTCTCAACAGCTTCAGCAAGCATATTGGGTTTGGGTGTTGCCCAAAGCAATGAAGCTGTTCCATCGCCATGATAGTTGCGGTAATCGAACTCGAGTTTATATCTTTTTCCGGCTTCGAGCGTCATTTTTTTTGAATTGTGAAAAGCATGGTGCTCATTGTCTCCTTTCACTACCTCTTGCCCGTCGCAGGTAATTTTGAAGTTAGGCATACTCCAGATGCCAATTTCGTAATCGCCGGTTTGAGGAACTTTAAGGTAGGTTGTCCATTTTATGCTGAAATTATCGACGGGCAGACGTGGGTCTGGCGATCCCGATTCCCAGTAGAAATCGATGTTGTCGTCAATTCGGGTAAATAGTGGCTCGCCTTCAAGTTTGTTGTTTGCAAAATATTCGCCAAGCGCACCCTGCTTACCATCTTCTGTTTCAAGATAAATAGAAGGGATTGCGGTAAGTTTTGAAACGCCATCGGCCAGTTCACATCCCTGGGCATACAGTATTTCGGCTTGTGGCGAAATCTTATTTTTTATCCCCTGAAGAACGGTAACGGGGTGTGAAGGAATCCCGTTGTAATTTCCCCACAACGATTCAATTTCGTCGGCATTTGGTCCAATAACAGCTATTTTCGAGAGTGTTTTATTCAAAGGCAGTGTGTTGTTTGCATTTTTCAGCAAAACAATGCTTTTTTGAGCAGCGACGCGTGCCAACTCGTCGTGTGCAGGATTGTCGTTTACCGAAAATGGAATTTGCGCATAAGCAACCTTCTCAATCGGATCAAACATTCCCAATTTCATTCGGGCTGTCATTAGGCGGCCAACACACAGGTCGATGTCTTTTTCAGTAACTAATCCTCGTTTCAATGCTTCGGGTAACGCTTTGTATGATACGCCGCATTCAAGGTCGGTTCCGGCTTTAACTGCCATTGCAGCAGCTTCGGCTTCGTCTTTTGCAATTTTGTGGTATTGCCAAATGTCGGAAATAGCCCAGCAGTCGCTAACGATATAGCCATTGAATTTCCATTCGTTGCGAAGAATCCCCGATAAAACCGGACTGGCGCAACAAGCATCTCCTTTAAAGCGGTTGTATGCACCCATTACCGAAAATACGCCACCGTCAACTACTAATGTGCGGAAAGCCGGCAGATAGGTCTCACGCAGGTCGCGCTCACTTACGCGGGCATCGAATTGGTGCCGCAACGGTTCGGGGCCCGAATGAACAGCAAAGTGCTTGGCTGTTGCAACAACTTTCAGGTAATTGGGATCGTCGCCCTGCAAGCCTTTAACAAACTGGGCACCAAGTTGCCCGGTTAAATACGGGTCTTCTCCGTAAGTTTCGTGTCCGCGGCCCCAGCGGGGATCGCGAAAAATATTGATGTTTGGCGACCAAAATGTAAGACCCTGGTATATTTTGCGTAAGCCCCGACGTTCAAATTCGTGGTGTTTGGCACGTGCTTCGTCGGATATTACCGAAGCAACATTGTGTAACAGGTCTTTGTCCCACGATGCAGCAATTGTAATTGATTGCGGAAAAACAGTTGCATATCCGGCGCGGGCAACTCCGTGTAAACATTCGTTCCACCAATTATATTCCGGAATTCCAAGACGTGGAATTGCAGGCGAAGTGTAAAGCATCTGGGCCATTTTTTCATCAACGGTCATTTCCGAGAGCAGGCTTTCAACTCGTTCTTCGATCGATAAATTGGTGTTTTGGTACTGGAACTTGTTTTGCGAAAATCCCAGGAACGGGATCGAGAAAAACAAAATAAGCGAAAATAAATTCTTCATATTTTTCTGGTTTTTATACTGGTCTGGTCTGGTCTGCAAAACTACAAAACAGTTATAAATTTCCAAATCTTTTAATCCAGATAAACCGAGTTTCGTTCTCCCCGGTCATATTCAAACATCATATGGATATGAGATTTCAGGTTGCGGGGCAGTGATAATTCAGGAATTTCATTTTCGCCGAACCATCCTACATCCAGGGTTTCTGAACCGGTTGATATATTGGTGCCGGAAGGTTCGCACCTGATAAAAAGCTTGTAAACGTATTCAAACTGGGGCGGCATTTTTTGTGCTGTTTTGTCCATAACAGCCAATAGCTGTGACGCTTTAACTTTCAGGCCAGCTTCTTCAAAACATTCTTTTTCGGCCACCATTTTTGGCGAGTAACCTACATCGGCCCATCCGCCTGGCAATGCCCAGCAACGATCAACTTTTTCCTGAATCAGAAGGATTTTCCCTTCGCCGTTAAAAACAACAGCACGAATATCGACTTTAGGTGTTTTGTACCCATTGTTTTCTTCAATTACAGGTTTAATTTTTTCAACAGGCACATCGGTAAGCTGGTTTAGCATTTTTAGGCTTATCTCCTGAATTTCCTCGTAACGTTCAGTATCATAAGTATTTGTTGAATAATGAAGTCCAATTTCGGCCAATGCCTGAATGCGCTTAATTGATTCAAAAAAACTTTGTGCCATCTTTTTGTAGTTGTTAGTTTTACGCCAGGTGATTAAACTTTCGATTTAAATCGTCGTGTCCGTTTTATTCGATCGCTTTTTTAGCTTCAGGCTTGGCGGCCTTTTCTGATGGTTTTAATTTTTTGGCCGACGGTACCGGATAAATAAAAATGTCTTCTTTGCTTTTGGGCCGAATCTCTTCCTGCCAGTTAAATCCGGGCAATAATTTATCTCCATCAGCTAAATCAGCCAGAGGCTTCAGTTCGCCATCCGGAGTCTGAATGAACGAAATCTTCTTGACCTTACCTTTGTTCATGTAAATGGTGATATTGCTGCTTTGCGCTTTATTTAGGCCAATAACCCCATTTTTATCGCGCGCGTAATAATTCGATTCGCCGTTCCCGTTCACATTAATTTTCTCCAGCTGGTTATTGCGGATAAAGCCAGTCATGTTTTTGCCTTTTATTTGGTTGAAACGGATGCTGTCGTCTTCCATCGAAATGATAAATGATTCTTCTTTCATCCGTATTTCGTCCAGCCCCTTGGCGCGGTTTATCATTTCGATGTATTTGGCTGAAATCTGGTTTTTATCCGACCAAATTACAGGTTCGGTAAACATCTGTATCGTAGAGTCTTTCGACCAGTAAACCAGCGAATCGCATTTTCCCTGCAAATCTGATCTGAAAAAGCGAACGCGGTGATAAGCAAGTACCAAACGGGGATCTTTTTTCGTTTTATTTTTTGTGGTATCCTGAAGTTGAGTACCTGAAATGGCTCTTTTGGTCAAAACCGAATCATTTTTCTCGACCTTGTTTACCTGGTGCAATTGAATAGCGGTACTTTTCGTTTTCGGCGAACCTTTGGCACCGCCTTTTTTTATCTGGAGGCTTTTCTTTTCGGTAGTTGTGTCGGGCAAAGTTTTCAGGAAATCAGCATGAAGGTAAAGCGAATCGGTTTTCGAATACTGGATAAAGACTGCCGAATCGCTGGCCGATGCTACTTTGGTAATGTCGTTGTATTTTACCTTGTTACCAACTACAACAATACTGTTTTCGATGTCCTGAATCCGGGCATGGCCCATTGCCATTCCTTCGCCGCTTTTTTTGTTGTAATAAATTGAGTCGGCTTTCACCCGTTGTTTTTCGTTCCAAACTTTTGGTCTTTTGGTAAGTTTGGCAAAACTCTGCATACTGTCGTACCAGCCATATTCGGCGTAAAGCGTGTCTTTTTCGTTGAAAATATGGGTTGGTCCTTCAATAAAGACCTTTTTTGTATCGGTGAAATAAATGAGTGTGTCCGATTTTATTTTGTAGTCTTTGGTAATACCATCAACATTGGTTTTAAAGTACGCTTTTTTCTGGTTCACGTAATATTGACCAATCAACGATTTTAGCGTGTTGGTTGAGTCTTTAACCGTTCCGTTGTAGTTATACGAAGCCAGGTCGTTCGGCATCGAATAGTCGAGCGAGTCGGTAGTAAGCGTTACCTTTTTGTCAATCAGTTTTACGTTTCGACGAGCTTTCGCAAGTTTGGTGGTTCCGTTGTAGTTAATGAAATCGGCATACATATTCAGCGTATCGCCGCGTATGATATGAACACGGCCAAAGGCATCAACAGTATTGTTGGCATACGAATAGAGACTGTCGCACCACATTAAAGCGCCGTCAACTCTTATATTTACATTGCCAATTAGGCGCTGGGCATCGGCAACAATATGCACGTTCTGACCGCCTGAATCTGCATTCAGAATTTCAACTAATTTCCGGGTTTGCGAAAAACCATTGTTGTGCAGGACAAGCAACGCGATTATGGTCAGAATGCCAGGGAGAATTTTGAATGCAACTTTCGATTTACATTTTTCAGCCATTCCAGTTACTTCATCAGTTCGGTAATGATGTCTTCAACAGAAAGTCCTTCTGCTTCAGCTTTATAGTTTTTAATAATTCGGTGGCGAAGGATACTGATAGCCACTTTTTTGATGTCGTCGATGTCGGGCGAATATTTCCCTTGCAAGGCGGCAAGTGTTTTGGCTCCCAAAACAAGGTATTGCGACGCCCTGGGACCTGCTCCCCATTTCAGGTATTTATTACTGATTGGGGCGGCCATTGGTGTATTGGGTCTTGTTTTTGCTGAAAGACCGACTGCATATTTCAAAACATGGTCGTTTACCGGAACTTTGAGTACCAAATCCTGGAAATAGCGAATTTCTTCCTTGGAAATAACTTCGTTAAGTCCGGCTGAAAATACCGAAGTTGTGTTTTGAACAATGGTTAATTCGTCTTCGAATTTTGGATAATCGAGCCAAACTGAAAACATAAAGCGGTCGAGCTGGGCTTCGGGAAGCGGGTAGGTTCCTTCCTGTTCAATGGGGTTTTGAGTGGCCAGGACAAAGAATGGTTTATCAAGTAAATATCGTTGCCCGGCAGCAGTAACCGAACGTTCCTGCATGGCTTCAAGTAAAGCCGCCTGAGTTTTGGGCGGAGTGCGGTTTATTTCGTCGGCCAATACAATGTTGGCGAAAATTGGACCTTTTATAAACTTAAATTCACGGTCTTTATCCAGGATCTCGGTACCAATAATGTCGGAAGGCATAAGGTCAGGCGTAAACTGTATTCTTTTGTATTCCAACCCAAGAACTTCGGCAATGGTATTGACAAGCAGTGTTTTGGCAAGGCCGGGGACACCAATCAGCAAGCAGTGACCCCTGCTGAACATGGCAACCAGAACCTGGTCGATAATATCATCTTGTCCGTATATGCGTTTTTTTATTTCGGAGCGTAATTGGCCAAATTTCAGGTTTAGCGCATTTACTGCTTCAACTTCATTTTTGTATGCCATAAAAAACTAAAGATCAAATAATTGATGTGTAATCAGGTGATGAAATTTTTATTGTTTTCAACCGCCTCATTGTAAGTCGTTTGCCAACAACCTCGGGTTTTACTTAATCCAACCTTTGTATTTAAAGTTACAGTTAAGATAAGTATCGTCGATGTGAACGTAGGTTCCCGATTGTTTTTCGCGAATCCACTTGTCCAGAGCTTGTTCTTTTTTCTTACTCATATATGCGTTGCTAAGCTCAACATAGTCGTCACGCAGGTTAGCCGGATGTGATTCCAGTTTGTTCACCAGTTTAATAATTTTATAAATCACTTGCTGATTTTTCGTGTCGATGGTTTTGAATGGTTTAGATATTTCTCCAACCTTCATCGTGGCAATAACTTTACTTACATCGGGATCGAGTTCGCTAAGTTTCCATTTCGATTCCGAGGTTTCGGGGTTGATAACAACGCCGCCATTGTTTCTTGAATCTTTGTCATACGAGAAATGCTGCGCGGCTTCTTCGAACTTAAATTTCCCGTCACGAATAAAACCGGCAATACTGTCAATGCGATTGTACGATTGTTTTAGCGATTTGTCTGATGGTTTTGGCATAATTAAAATGTGGCGGGTTTTAATCAGTTCCCCTTTGCGATCCATAACTTGGATGATGTGGTAACCATATTCGCTTTTTACCACATTCGATATTTTATCGCCTTTCAGGTTGAACGCTGCTGCTGCATAAGCGGGGTCTAAACTGCCTCGTCCCATATAGTCGAGTTCACCGCCATTTTTGGCCGATCCGTCTTCCGAGTACATTACTGCCAAAGGAGCAAAACCGCTTTCGCCTGATTCAATACGTCGTTTCAATTCGCGCAGTGTCGATTTAATCTGGTCTTCTTCTTCCAGCGGTATTTGTGGCTGAACTGTAATCTGGGCATATTCAACCTGTTCGTCAATCTGAGGAATTTCGTTGGGTTTTAAATTCTTGAAATTCAGACGAACTTCGGCTGGAGTAATCGATACTTTTTCAACAATTTTAGACTGCATCTGCTGGGTCATCTGTTGATTTTTAATTACTTCCTGAAGGTCGGATTTCAACTCAACAATCGACTTCTTGAAGTAAGCTTCAACTTCTTTTTCCGATCCAAGGTGCGACGTAAAATATTGAATACGCTGTTCAAGGCTTTGATTGAGCTGGCTATCGCTTACCGTAATTGTTGTATCGAGTTCGGCTTCGGCCAGCAAAAGTTTTTCAACAAGCAGATTCTCCAGAATTTCACATTTCATATCGCCTTCCGAAGTCATTCCCTGTGCCTGGTTTTGAAGGAACATTCCTTCGATATCCGATTTTAGTATGATATTTTTGCCCACGACTGCTGTAATCTGGTCAACAACTTTATCCTGAGCCTGGGTTTGGCCCGAAATAATACATCCGGCCAGGATAAACAAACCCATTAGTTTTCTGATCATAAACGGTTATTTTTTATTTTAAATAGTTTTACTTTATTCTTGTCGATCCCTTCCTTGTAGGTATCTTTTTCAATCTGTTTTAAAAACTCCATCTTTTGTTTGCTCAAAATCAGGCTCCTGATGTCGTTTTGCACATATTCAACCGGCGAAATCTGTCCTGAAAGCCGATAATCCCGAACGCAGACAATATAGTAATAATTCATATCTGTGCTCTCGAAAAATCGGTTTCTTTCGAGAAACTGGTTTTGATCCTTTATTTCTTCCGGAAGGTTTTTCAAAACCAAATCGGCAGCTACCCACTGGTCGTTAAATCGATCGTAGTTTTTGGCATAGCTCATACAGTAACTGGTAAGCCTTTCCTGTTTTTCTTTGTTTTCAGAAAGACATAAATCCTTGATATTGTCGGGATTTGATACCTGAACCGGGATTTTTATGAAAATTGCTTTTACGATATTTCGATTCAGGATGAAGCTTTCCCGATGGTCGTTATAGTATTGACTGATACGGGAATCGGATATAATTGTGTCCAGTTTTTCTTTAACCAGAATATTTTTATACCTGTATATCAATAGCGAATTTTTATATTCTTCAAGTTCTTTATTGACATCTTTTAACTGGACGCTTAGTTTTTCTTCGGCTTTAAGTAAAAGCAGTTCGTGTTGTACCCATTTTTTGATATAATCTTCGGCCCACAGCGCGCTATCTTTTGCATCGAGGTAATTCGGGATGTACCCGGAAAGCTCGTTTAACGTGAGCAAATGGTCGCCGACTTTGGCAACGGGCTCGTCGTCGGTAAACAAGCTGCACGACGTTAATGCAAATGCAATTAATATCATATATGTAGCTTGTTTGATCATTGCAGCGATTGTACTTCGTTTAATACGTTCTTGTTTATTTTTACCGGATATTTCTTTTGAAGAGAGTTAATCCATTCTTTTTCAATTGATTCCTGGAAATCTGACGAATACAATCCCCATGCATCTTTTAGTGTTTTCAGTTCGTTCTTTTCTATTTTTCCGTGGACAAAGGTAGTAGTTTCGTCAAAACCTGAAGGTTTAGGGCCATTCCAAATAAAATAATCTACAATGGGGTTTGTTCCTTTTTCGCAAACAACGTCAGTAATCTCTATTCTTTTGTCGGTTGGCGTATTAAAAAGTTCAATCAAATCTTCTTTTCGGTTTGTTTTACTTTCATTTATAAACGACTCAACATTGGCTTTGGTATTGATTGTATTAGCCCGAATTATCCATCCCTTAAACCGGTCATTCCAGTAGTATTTCTTAGTTGCCTGGTCAAAATAGTTTTGAAGTCTTAATGTGTCATTTGAAGCTACATCCCAGATTTTATCTTTTGATATGTTGAAAAGTAGAATTCCGTCGTGATATTCCTGGTACAAACTGGCAAATTCAGGATATTTTTGTTCCAACCTCGAATTTTCGTATTCAACCAGCCGGTGGTGAATGAATTTGTTGAATTGTTCTTTGAATTGTTCAGGCTCCTTATTATTTACAATGTTAATTTTCATTGATTTGATGTAGTCGGCAAAATCTCCGAATGTTATTCTTTGACCGGCAAACGAAAAGAGCAAAAGTTTTCGGGTTTGAGTGTCGTTTTCAATCGTTTTCTTCAGAACCGAATCGGTTGACAACTGGATAAACCTGCCAACGTTTGCGTCATCAGTTTTTAGTTGATATTCAGCCCTGAGTTTTCGATCAAAAGCCTCGTCGCTGTGCTTACTTATTTGAGGATTTTGCTTGATTTTTGATTCAAGAACAGGGCGAAGTTTTTCGAGTGTCTGAACCGGGCGTCGTTCCAGCTGTTTGATGATATGCCAGCCATACGGCGTGCGAATAACCGGTGAAATATCGCCATCGTTTTTCAATGCGAATGATGCCTCGGCAAAGGATGGCACCATATTGTTTGGCGTGAACCAGTTCATAATCCCGCCATCGGCTGACGATTGTTTATCATCAGAATATTTTCGGGCAAGCTCAGCAAAATCTTCTCCTGAATTGGCTTTTTGCCAAATACTGTCAGCCGATAATTTAAGCCGGTTAATTGTTTCTGCGCTGGCCTGCGGAGGAAACATTTTCATGATATGTGCCACTTTTATTTCTCCGGCAGCTGGTCGTTCGTCGTGTACTTTAATGATATGATAACCAAAGCGCGAGCGAATTATTTCGGAAACCTGGCCGACAGGCGTGCGGTAAGTCATATCTTCAAATGGATAAACCATTTGAAAAGCAGTGAAATAACCTAAGAGTCCTTTGTTTTGAACAGCCGATGGATCTTCCGAATATTTTGCTGCCATTTCGTTAAAATCTTTCCCTGCAAGTATCTGGTTACGCAGGTCGTTTATTTTGTTCCATGCTGTAAGTGTATCAGCAGGAGCAGCATCCGGCGCTATCTTAATGAGAATATGGCTGGCTTTTCGCTCAAACCGGGTTCTGTGGTAAGCTATTTTCACCATTTCTTCGTTGTAGCTCACGTCGGTTAAGTATGGTCGGGCCAATTCTTTACGATAACCTTCGAGTTCATCGCGAAACGAACGCACTGTATCGTACCCAAGGCTTTGAGCTTCAATAACTTTAAGCCTGAATTTAATAAATAAACCGAGGTATTCTTCCGGCGATTTAATATCTTTTTTATCCGGAATATTTGCGTTGTTACGCTTATAGTTGGCTTCGAATTCCGATTGACTTATTTTTTCTTTTCCTATGGTAACCAGAGTTTTACTTTTAACCTGGGCCATAGTTGGCAATGCGCAAAAAAAGCACAGTGAGAAAAAACATATTCGGGCAACAAGTTTCATGAATGGCAAGACTCTGATTTTCAAGATTATTATTTGTTTATTGACGAGAGCTGTAATTGGGTGACTCGCTGGTTATGGTTATGTCGTGCGGGTGACTTTCCTGGATTCCTGAATTGGTGATTCGGATAAATTTGGCGTGTTGAAGAGTTTCTATGTTTTTAGCGCCGCAATAGCCCATTCCCGAACGTATTCCACCTGTTAACTGGTGTAATACCTCGTCGAGCGAGCCTTTATACGGTACGCGGCCCACAATTCCTTCAGGAACAAGCTTTTTGATGTCATCCTCCATATCCTGGAAATACCGGTCTTTCGATCCGGTTTGCATGGCTTCAACCGAACCCATGCCCCGATAGGTTTTAAACTTTCGTCCCTGGAACAAAACAGTATCGCCGGGCGATTCGTCAACTCCGGCAAAAAGCGATCCGGCCATAATTGATTGGGCTCCGGCAGCCAAAGCTTTCACTATATCGCCCGAATAACGGATTCCTCCGTCGGCAATTACCGGGATTCCACTTTTCTTAATCGCTTTGCTCACATTATATATTGCAGTCAGTTGCGGAATACCAACGCCAGCAACAACTCTGGTCGTGCAAATTGAACCAGGTCCGATTCCCACTTTAACGGCATCGGCTCCGGCTAAAACCAAATCAGAAGCCGCCTCGGCAGTGGCAATATTTCCGGCAACAAAATCAATTTCAGGATATTTGTTTTTGCCTTTCGAAAGCATTTCGAGCACGTATTTTGAATGCCCGTGTGCAGTATCGACAACAATGGCGTCAACCTGGGCAGCAACCAACTCATCAATACGTTCGATGGTGTCGCGTGCTACTCCAACAGCGGCTGCAACCCTTAATCTCCCTTTACTGTCTTTCGATGCCAGTGGTTTATCTTTCGCTTTAGTAATGTCTTTGTAGGTAATTAAGGCAACCAGTTTGTTATCATTGTCAACAACAGGTAGTTTTTCAATTTTATGTTTCTGTAGTATTTCCGATGCTTTTTCCAGCGAAATAGAAATATTGGTTGTAATGAGGTTGTCTTTGGTCATTACTTCCGAAATCTTTTTGTTCATGTCGTTTTCGAAGCGTAAATCGCGGTTGGTGACAATACCCACCAGGCTGCCCTGGTCGTTTATTACCGGAATCCCACCAATTTTGTAGGTTCGCATTAAGCCAATTGCATCGCGAACAGTTTTTTCTTTAGAAATGGTAACCGGATCGTAAATCATTCCGTTTTCAGCCCGTTTAACGGCGGCAACTTGTCTGGCCTGTTCGGTAATGCTCATGTTTTTGTGAATTACCCCAATTCCTCCTCCCCGGGCAATAGCTATCGCCATTAACGATTCGGTTACCGTATCCATTGCCGCTGATACAATCGGGGTATTAAGCCTTATGTTTTGAGTGAACCATGTTGAAAGTTCAACTTCGCGCGGTAAAACTTCTGAATACGAGGGTATTAGCAATACATCGTCGAAAGTTAAACCTTCGGATACAACTTTTTCGGCAAAAAACGACATCAATCAGAAATTTACGTTTGGTTAACGAAACAAAACTACTAAAAAAACAGGAACAAAGGTGTCGGATTTTCGAGTGGTAGCCTGCCTAAAAATTATAATCTATCTTAAAATTTGTTAACCTAAAGAATCAGCCTGATTTTAATTGCCTGGTATCCCGTTTTTATACTGAATATCGGAATGTTTCTACCCAGTGCAGCTGCATCTGGTTGGGCAATTGTTTCGTTTTAAACATTTGATATACAGGATATAATAATAAAGACGCAATCTTGGATTATGAATGACCTAATAACTTTTACTGGGAGAGACTACCTATAAAATCGGCGAATTTTAAAACGTCATTTTTCAACTCAAAATCAATTCGGTTTGTTTTCAGGTATTTTTTGACCAAATCTTGTTTTTCAGGTACGATTTTTTCAGCATTTTTCTTGTTGAAAAGAACATACCCATTTCCGGCGAAATAAAAGAATTCATTCTTCTTTCTGAAAATCACATCAACGTCGGATTTAAAATTATATGAATATTTACCAATCTGCATATTGTCGTACGAATCGATAGTAAAAGAGCGACCTGTTGAACCTAAGGCTCCATTCTTTTGACGATCTACAAGTTCAATTTTTTGCGTATGAAAAACTTTCAGACCATTACTTTTTATAAGTTGCATACACAGGTCTGCGTAATAAAATGTATCCTTAGCTATAGTTATATATTTGATCTGTTCTTTGTTAGAAATTGCTAGCGTGTCTTTTGCTCTAATAAAATCCATCTCTCCCGACAATAAGTTGTAGTTAAACAGACGAGATATTACTTGTCCGTTGGTGAGAGAACAAGTTCCTTCAGTAAATTCCGGGTATAAATATCGTTCTGGCGCCGAAAAATAGTCGGTAATTTTAGTGCCAGCTTTTACAATAACCACTTTTTTCTTCTGAGCTAATGAGTTATGGTTCAGTATTAAAAGAATAACTAGAACAAGTATGTTTTTCATAGCGGCCTGATGTTTGATTTTAATTTAGTTTTGTTGCAAGTTATAAAATATCATTGGAAATATGATCAATTAATCGACGGTCAAGAACAAAAAATAAATAAATTTTGTGTATGTTGGCAGTCCTGTAGGTAATAGGAACAATTTATTGTTGCATTTTAAAGGCACTCAACATCGCAGATGCTCGGGGAATGAGTTTGTATAAAAATAGAACTGCGGATACAGCAATATTTCATTCTCATTATTTAAATTGGAAATTTTTCAGCAGCGTTGAACCAATTTGTACAAATATTAACGAAATACTGGGGATATGGCGCATTCAGGCCACTCCAGGAAGAGATCATCCGTTCTGTCGATCAGGGGAAAGATACGCTTGGACTAATGCCTACAGGTGGCGGGAAATCGATTACCTACCAGGTTTATTCGCTGTCGAAGCCTGGTATTTGCCTGGTAATTACGCCTTTAATTGCCTTGATGAAAGATCAGGTGGAAAATCTGAATCAAAAAGGCATAAAAGCGCTGGCTATTTATTCGGGAATGAGCGCCCAGGAAATAAAAATAGCGATGGACAATGCGGCCTGGGGCGATTATAAATTTTTGTATCTCTCTCCTGAACGAATTGCAACCGAACGGTTTAAGGAGCGAATTACCCAGCTGGATGTGAACCTGATTGCAGTTGACGAAGCGCACTGTATTTCGCAATGGGGCTACGATTTTCGCCCTTCTTATTTGCGCATCGCCGAATTGCGTAATCTCCTTCCCGATGTGCCCGTTCTGGCGGTTACTGCAACTGCTACGTCACAGGTTATCGACGATATTCAGGAGAAACTGAAATTCAGGAAAAAAAATGTACTTCGAACCAGCTATTACCGGAGCAACCTGGTTTATTTAGTTAGAAATGAAGAAGATAAACAGAATTATCTGGTTAAGGCAGTTCAAAAAGCCAAAGGAACTGGCATTGTGTATGTGAAAAGCCGGAAATTGACCAGGGAGATTTGTGAATTACTGGTGCGTAACCAGGTTTCGGCTGATTATTACCATGCGGGTTTGCCTCATAAAATACGAACGGAGAAACAAGATGCCTGGAAAAATGGTCGAACGCGGGTCATCGTTTCTACCAATGCTTTTGGGATGGGGATCGACAAATCGGATGTTCGGTTTGTCATTCACCTGGAAGCGCCCGATTCGGTTGAAGCGTATTTCCAGGAAGCGGGTAGGGCAGGGCGCGATGGAAAACCAGCCTGGTCGGTATTACTTTATAACAACAGCGACAAAGTTAGGCTCGAACGAAATGTAGTCAAGGAATTTCCTGAACCTGATGTTATTAAGCGGGTTTACGAAGCGATTTGCAATTATTTCCAGGTGGCAGTTGGCTACGGAAAAGATCAGTCGTTTGAATTTAGCATGGCAACTTTTGCCTCGAATTTCTCGATGCAAATCACGTCGGTTTATAACAGCCTGAAAATCCTTCAGCGCGAAGGTTACCTCGAATTGACTGAAGAACTCGATAATCCGTCGAAAGTATATTTCCAGGTGGGGCGCGACGATTTGTATAAATTCCAGGTTGCCAACGCCAGTTTCGATGGTTTTATCAAATTATTGCTGCGTTCGTACACCGCATTGTTTACCAACTATGTAGCTATCGACGAAGAACTTTTAGCTAAAAGGGCCAATGTGAGTCCCGATTTGGTTTACGATTTCCTGGTGCGTTTGAGGGCGCAGAAAATAATCGATTTTATTCCGAAGAAAAAAGTTCCGTACATTATCTTTACGAGAGAACGTATTGATTTAGATCGGATTAAGATTTCCCGCGAAAATTACGATGACCGGAAACGCGATTATATTCGAAGAATTGATGCCATGATTCATTATGCGTCGTCGGGACATAAATGCCGTAGCCAGTTGTTGCTTCAGTATTTTGGCGAGAACGAATCGACCCGGTGCGGAAAATGCGATGTTTGCATGGAGCGTAACGAATTAAATATTAGCAAGTTCGAATTTGATACACTTTGCGAGCAGATTAAGCGCGCATTGTTTCAACCTTGTTTTTACGAAGATCTCCTGGCGCAAATTGAGGGAAAACCTGAAAGCGCCGTAAAAGTTGTGCGGTGGTTGCTCGAAAACGAGAAAATTGTATATCGGGTTGATAATCGCATGGAATGGCAAAAGGCCAGGGAGGTTTAAGTGTTCCCGTTTCGCCCGGTCAATTGGTATTGATTGAGGTGCGCAAACCGGTATCCTTCTTTTTTCAGTTCGGGAACTATTTTCAGAAGCGCTTCGCGCGTATTCCACTGCGGATGATTTATGTGCATAATGACAATTGCTCCCGGCCGAATTTTACTTAAAACATTATTTGTAATGCTTGCTTTAGAAACAGTTGGTGACGCATCGCCCGAAAGGATTTGGTAACTTACCGGAGTCATTCCCAGGTCGTGCACCAGGCTGGCCCCGGCTTCGTCAATAAAAGCGGTTGCCGACCGATAATAGTGAGGTCGGCGCCCTGTAATGGCTTCTATTTTTCGGGCATTTCCTTCCACCTCGTCGTAAGCTTCTGAAACATTGGCTGTTCCTTCAATTCCATAAACGCTGCGGCCTGCAATGGTGCAAGGTTTGTGGTTCAGCCCGTGGTTTTCGATTTCGAACAGGGGATCTTTGGCCAACTCCAGAAATTCAGAATAATGGCTGTCAATCCATCTTCCGGTAACGAAAATTGTTGCAGGTATTTTCTCTTTTCTCAGAAATTCAACGAGCTCTATATCAAATCCACTGCCTTTTTCTCCGCCACAGGCATCGAAAGTTAAGGCAATTACTTTTTCGCTGGTCTTTAAATTCTCGCAAACACCTTTCACAAACTCGCCCCATCGCCCCGAACGATAGTTACTGTATTTTTTTACGATTTGGGTTTTGCGATTCTGATAATCTGAATTTTCGTTCAAGGTATTCAGAAATGCCTGATAGCTATATTTTGCCGGAACCTGTGCCTGAACTTTTGTGGAAGAAATATCAAACAGAAAAATGAAAACTAAGATTTTGAGCATCTGTTTGAAATATAGTGTATTATTTTTTGTCATCTAGCTTATCCAGTCGCTTTATTACATCAATCAGTATTTCCATTTGTTCTTTGTGTACTTCCAAAACTTCCTGCTGCTGGCTTAAAATCAGGTGGTCGATTTTCTCGTGGAGCATTCTTATTTCAAGCTCCGATTTGAGGTTAACCATGTAATCGTTTTTCGCCCGTTCGCGGTCTTTTTCTTCCTGGCGATTTTGACTCATCATAATTACCGGAGCTTGCATTGCAGCGATGCACGACAAAATTAGGTTCAGCAAAATAAATGGATATGGATCGAATCCCTTATTGGAAAGCCAGTAAATATTGATTGTTATCCACAAAAAAAGAAAAAATGAGAACGAAATAATGAATGTCCAACTTCCGCCAAATGCAGCAACTTTGTCGGCAACCCGCTGTCCGATAGTAGTCGGCTGAGTATTTTCTTCGTCGATTTTATCCGAAAGTGTCGATTTTTCTTTTATCGACGAGAGTACAATTTTTTCCAACTGACCCAATTCTCCTGTTTGCGAATTCAGAAAGCTTTCGAGGTGTTTTTGCCTGAAATAATTCAATTCTTCAACAGCCAAAAATCCGTCGGCATTAAATTCAGGATAGTCTTTCTGAATAACCTGCATAATGGATTGCCTGACCATTTTCCCTGAAACTTTTTCAGAAACCGGAAATTCTTTTTTCGAAATACTGCTAATGAATGTATTCATTTGCCTTGTTTTCAGTTAATTAATTGGTATTTTCCTCTTTTTTCTTAATTCCGAATTCGGGTTTGACATTGATAAAGAACACAGGTATCATCCCCGGAATCATGCACAACATCACCCAAATAAAGAAATGCCGGTACCCGACAATGTCTTGCAGCCAACCCGAAAACATTCCGGGGAGCATCATTCCAAGAGCCATAAAACCGGTAGCAATGGCAAAATGGGCCGTTTTGTTTTTTCCTTCCGAAATATAAATCATATAAAGCATGTAGGCCGTAAAACCATATCCGTAACTAAACTGCTCGATCACAACACATAGCCCGATAATTAGCTGGTTTTCGGGTTGGGCAAACGACATATAAACGTAGGCCAGGTGCGGAATATTAATGGCCATAACCATCCACCACAACCAGTAGCGAAAGCCTTTGGTCGAAGCGGCAATTCCGCCCAAAATTCCTCCAATTGTAAGGGCAAGTATTCCGAAAGTGCCATATAATAAGCCAACTTCGCCGGTTGTTAACCCGAGGCCGCCCACATTTCGGGGATCAAGCATGAAAGGCGATGCCAGTTTGATGAGTTGCGCCTCGCCAAACCGGTAAAACATCAGGAATGCGATAATTACCGCAATATCTTTACGTTTAAAGAACGAAGAAAAGGTATTGAAAAATTCTTTAAACAGGTTTTTGTCCTGCGCCGCCACTGCTTTGTCGGTTTTGGGGTGAGGCAGTATAAATTTGTGGTACAGCGCAAACACGGCAAATAATGCGGCAAGAACGATGAATGTTATGCTCCACGCTAAATGTATATTTCCTGAAGTTCCGTTAAACGAAGCCTGAGTGGCGGTTTTTAGTTTGGGGTCGCACTGAAACGTAATAAATGCAGGTTTATCCTGGTTGGCTGAGTTAAACGTTAGCCGTTCTCCGTCGATCAAACGGATACTGTTGTCGCCACTCCTGAATTTCAGGTTTAACACGATTTCTTTGCCAGGCTCTACTTTCCCGTTGAGCTTAACAGCAACCACCGAAATATTTCCGACCAAACTCTCATTTGTTGAAGCGTTATTCTGTTTCCCGAAATGATTTTGCAGAAAATTCTTTAGCGGGGTTGAAATAACGCTACTCCACAATGAATTGCCCGATTTTGAGTCGGATGTGGCTTGTGTATGGGTTGTTGAGGCCACAAATTGATTTTCCTGATTGTAACTGGTAACTATCTTTCGGATTGAATCGAGTTTTTCTGAAGCAATGTTTTGTGTCGATAGCTCGATCTTTTCAGGAAAAGTGGCAAAATATGTTTTTGTATCCTGAAGCGGCAATGCTGAAATATCCGGAATTTTTAACTCCTGAACTGTAGCGGGACTGGCCGACACGTTTACTGCGAGTGGGGGAAGACCTGTGGACGTTTCGAAAAAACCAGCCAGGATAATAAGCAAGCCCTGACCGGTGATCATGGCAATGCGGTAAAATGTGCTTCGAATGCCCACGAAATACGCTTGCTGGTGTTCGTCGAGGCCGAGCATATAAAATCCGTCGGCAGCAATATCGTGCGTGGCCGAACTAAAAGCCAGTAACCAAAAGAATATCAGGCTTATCTTGAAAAATCCGGGCAACGGAATCGATAGGGCAATGGCACCCAGGCTTGCCCCAATAATTAATTGCATGACAACAATCCACCAACGTTTGGTTTTCAATAAATCGACAATCGGGCTCCACAGTGGTTTAATTACCCAGGGAAGATACAACCAGCTGGTATATAGGGCAATGTCGGTGTTCGAAATTCCGAACCGTTTAAACATGATTACGGCCACGGTCATTACCACCACGTAAGGCGTACCTTCAGCAAAATAAAGGGTTGGAATCCATGCCCACGGGTTACGTTTGGTCGGTTGATTTTTAGTCATTGAAGGTAAGGTTAAAATAGAATCTTAGTTATTGTTTGGTCTTCTTCTGATTTTTTATAAGCAATACAACGGTGATTACCAGCAATATAAATGCCGGAATAATTTTCAGCAGATACGGAACAGAGCCCCATTCGTCGCCCACCGAAGTTGCAATAAGCAGGATTGCAATGACTGGAAATATCAATATGTCTTTCATACGCGAATAATTTGTTTTTTACACTGCCACATCGAATTTATATGATGGAAAATTATTCTTTAACGTTTGTCTTTGCCAAATTTACGGCTATTCCAGAATGATTGCGTTAATATTCTTTCGAAATGCTGGCTTCCCGGAAATAATGCAGCAGAATTTCGTTGTATTTGTACCCTTGGGCACCCATCATGGCAGCGCCAATCTGGCAAAGGCCGACGCCGTGGCCCCAGCCCGCCCCTGTAAGCACAAACTGCTGCGGAATTCCGTCTTCAATATTTAGTTTGTCAACCACAAATGCCGAGCTGTACAGGTGCGACTCTGACAAGGTTTTGCGAATTTCGAGTTCCTTGCCAATGGTTAGCGTGAGCTTCGAACCAACAATCTTCAACTTTTTCAGTCTTCCCGAAAATCCGCGTTCAACTGGAACGAGATCAATAATCCGGCCAAAATCGCGCCCCGATTTACGGGCAATCAGTTCAGCTAAACTGGCTTGTTGAAAAGTAAGTTTCCAGCGGTAAAAATCGGTTGTTTCCTGGTCGTAGTCGTTCAAAACCTGCGAGAGAACTTCCTTGTCGTGCGTGTTGCAAAACGCTTCGGGGACATTCCTGATCCACTTTTCGGCAGCTTCCTCGTTGGTGAGATCGGCGCTAAAACCTTCGGCAAGTGTCGGATTGTCGATAATCGACTGCAAATAAGGATGAGTTTCAGGTTCCCAAACATTCTCAAATGTTTCGGATATTCCACCGCAGCTTTTCGAAAACCGGGCATCGCAAATTTTCCCGTCGTGCATAATCAACATCCCGCGAGTTTCGGCAACAGCTTGTTCAACCAATGGTGTCGATTGCCGTGTAATGCCCTGGTAGCGTTGGCAATGGTCGTCGGCGCAAACATCAAAATTGAGATGATCTTCGCGGTCGTACCAACGAATGTATTCGTCGGTCGTTTCTGTGATGCTTTGATAGTGTTTGCCTGATTGACTGATTGCTTTACTTTTCGCCGTTTGTGCCAGCAGCCACGAGCGCGAAATGATGGCGTGTGCTTTCAGTAGTTCCATGTTGCTGGTTGCGCTCATTTCCGACGAAATTACACTGATAAGATAATCTTCCAAAGGCAAAATATTGATAGCTGTTAGTTGCTCATTTTCAATCCTGATTTCGAGCGAGCCTTTAAAGGTTTGGTCTTCTTTACGTTCCCAATGAAACTGAATGCCGATGGTTACATCGTTTAATTCGAATGATGCTTCGTTGTAGCGAACTGGTTCAAATACAAGTATTTCATCATCAACGGGTTCATCGTTCAGCCAAATTTTACCTTCGCGGTAATTCACTTTTTGTATTCGTTCGTATGGAGTGCCATTGGGAGCCAAAAGGTAAGTTCCATTTAGCCGGAATATGATTTCGGGTTGATACATAATGCCAACCCTTAGTCGTGGTTCTTGCATAAATTTTGGGTTTATAAACACAATTCCAAAACAGGATAAACTGGTTCGGTGAATCCAAATTTACGGTAAAGTTTTTCGCCATCCTTCGATGTGTGCAACGATATTTTGCTTATCCCGCGGTTTCGTGCTTCGTTAATTAATTGTTGTAAAATCATGGCTGAAATGCCATTGCGGCGTGCTATCGGAATAGTAAACATATTCAGAATATCGCCTTCGAGATACGACGATTGGTTAAAATCGCCTGGAATTTTCTTAATCACCATTGCTCCAAAGCCCAATATTTCGCCTTTAAGTTCGGCCAGGAAGGCAAAAAAGCGATTTTCAGCTAATGCTTCCTTAAAATATGTATGAAGCTCTTCCGAAAGGCGTTTCTGGTACTCTTCGGTTCTTTCTCCTTGCATTTCAGTTAGGTAAGCCAATCTGTAGCTGGTAAGTAATTCAACTTCGCCGGGTTCTATTCTCCTGATTTTAATGTTTGACAGGTCGATTTGCATGGTTTTACTTTTTATTGTGGTATAGAAAACAGTTGTTGGTTTTCGAATGACTAACATAGCAATTATTGGGTATTGTTTTGATGCTGATTAGCAGATTTGTTTGAGAATTTTAGAGAGCGCTTTCTTTAGAAAAGCAATTGGGTGAAACTTCGTTTTTTTTGTTCAGGAGGCAAAAAAAGAGCCACCAAATCACAAACATATGAAGTATCACAAAGAAGAATGCATAATATCGAATCAATGCGGTTATGAAATTTCATGACTATTCGTTTTGTATTCAATGAATTATCCTGAATATTTGGGCCTGAAACAGCGATAAATACATTTCTGGATTGACAAAGGCATTGGCGAATGTTGTCTTCTGATAATTAAGTTTTTGATACAGTCCGGGCTTTTTAGCGCAACCCCGACATGCAAAATAAAAATTTACCCATATTTGTTAACTGAAGTATATTTACTTAAATTCCAAATAAGGTTATATTTATTGTATGATAACATTCTTATTATCAGTACGCAAGCATTTTCGGGTGGTTTTCCTATTTCTGTATGTTATTTGTATTATTGCTCTTTCTCTGTTACCGCCAAACGATTTGCCAAAGGTTAAGCTCTTTAATGGTTTTGATAAAGTCGTACATTTCCTGATGTATTTTCCTTTTTCGGCTTTATTGTGTTGGGTTTTTAGCTCGGAATTGAAGTCATCCAGATTTGTTGCAGTAATTGGGCTTGCAGTTTTTTGGGGAATTTTTATGGAGTTTCTGCAATTGGAGATGCGAATGGGGCGTTCTTTTTCGTGGTACGACGAACTTGCAAATTTTTCAGGAATAATTGTCGGGACACTATGCTATTGGTTGCTGACAAGGAAATTTGCTAACCCGGAAGAAAAGTACTAAGACATAGTATTGATATTCATAGTATTAAATTCGGCATGTATATTGGAAAGGCTGCTTTTATCAGGCAGCCTTTCCAATTGAATTTAACGCACTATCATTTTAAAATAAACCGGGAAATGATCGCTAACACCTCCAACATACTTATTTCCAACGTATGATCTGTTTGGTGTTTGGACTCCGTTTTTATTCGTGAAGATCATCCAACTAGAGCTGTAAATATAGCCTTTACCCTCTTCAACGTGTATTTTTTTGCTGCGGAGAACAGAATTTGATACAACTAAATTGTCGAGCATATTCCAGGCGCCACTAAAAAAGTAGGTTCCTTTTCCATTGGCATCATCGGGCATCATCAGGTTTACCAACTGCGAGTTCGAATCGGGTGATTGGGCTCCAAGAGTTTCCAACAGGCTTTTATTGGCAGGTTCGTCGTTCATATCGCCCATAATTATAATTTTTGCTTTTGCATCTGCGGCAAAAATCGCATCAATTCTTTTCTTTAATACCGAAGCCGCTAAAACACGTTTCGGTTCAGTTTTTTCGTCGCCTCCAATGCGTGAGGGCCAATGATTTACAAACAGATGAATGATTTGCTTATCAATTTTGCCCGTAACATGTAAAATATCCCGGGTTTTGAATTCGGGGTCATCGGGAAAAATGACAGGCAAAACCTCATGGCCAATTTCCTGAAAAGCGTCTTTCCGGTAAATCAACGCACAATCAATTCCCCGGTAATCAGGGCTTTCTTCGTGTATGATTGCATATTTTCCCCGTAAATTCGCAGTATTTATAAGGTCAACCAGCACTTGTTGATTTTCAACCTCTACCAAACCAACTATTTCGGGCAATTCTTTTGTATTTACTTCGGTAATTACTTTACTAATATCGTTCAGCTTTTTCCGATATTTGTCGTTATCCCATTTTTTCTCGCTCGTTGGTAAAAATTCTTCATCTGGAATTTTGGGGTCATCTACCGTGTCGAACAAATTCTCGACATTATACGACATTACGGTATATTCGTGCCGAAGCGAATTTTTTACCGATGTACACGACATCAACCCAATTACACCCAACAAAAAAGCTGTTCGTATTTTCATCTTCCTATCGTTACTTCGTAATATTTTGTTACATCAACAATCATCATACCAGCTATTTGCGCTGCTTTAATGCCTAGTATCCCGTCTTCAAAAACTTCACAATCTTCGGGTTTAATACCTATACCTTCGGCACACTTTAAAAATGTTTCAGGATGGGGCTTGAAATTAGTAACATCTTCGGCGGTAACCAATACTTCAAAATATCCATTAAGTCCAATGATGTCAAGCGTTTTCAATGCCAGCCTGCGAGCCCCGCCAGTGCCAACGGCCATCGGAATTTTTCCGTGGTATTTCCTGACTAAATCTGTTACTACTTTAATCTCGGGAGTGCGGTGCATGTTGGTTTCAAACTCTTTTTCTTTGATGTCTCCCATTTCTTTCGGATCAATATGAGTTCCAAATAGTTCGTTAAGTTTCTCGACTGTTGGATAAAGCGGGATACCTGCAAGTTTCTCAAAAACAGCGGGAGTGAAATCAATACCGTATTGGGCGGCTGCGTTTTTCCATGCAATGAAATGGATCGGCATCGTATCGGCCAGTGTCCCGTCAAGATCGAAAATCAGTCCTTTTGCCTTAGGGTTGATATCTAAATTTATTCTACTCATTTACTTTTGTCTTCTTGTTTTCGCCAAAAATAGCCATTTGAGCTTACAGAAGTGGAAATTTCGTTTTTTGTTTTGTCAAAAATTAACACTTTTGTTGAAATACTAACTTTTAGATATGGGACTATTTTCGTTGCTCAGCTTAATAACAATTCTCCAGTATTCATTATTTGGAGGAATCGTTTTGGTATTGTTCGGCCTGTTTGAAAAAAAAGAGAAACTGGCTTATGTCGGGAACTCGGTTTTTATTTTGTTGGGAGTGTTATCCGCCTGGCTTTTAGCGACCAATGACATCCACATTCCTGCTACAAACATCGAGGTCATTCCCAAAGAAGTAAAAGTATTAAGCCTTTTGAAATTAAGCCTTTGGGTTGCTGCCCTGAATTTGATATCGCTTGGGCTGGGAATTGTAAAAAACAAATATTACCGAGTTACACTTTTTCTAATCGTTCTGGCAGCTTTAGGGCTCTTTTTTGTTGCATTTAATCTATTGCAAGCGCCAGTAAATCAGTAACCTGTATAAATAAGAAAGTGCCGCGAAACAATTTCGCAGCACTCTTAAGTTTTAAAATCACCTTTCTGTAACTTCTCGTACAGATGCATCTTGAGAAAATCCAAATAATCGAAAAAATTGAGTTATTTTGAGAAAACAAATACCAAAACTATAAAACCCGGTTAGTCACTTTCAAAATCTGCGATGACCTTTATCGAATTTTATGTGACAAAGCTAATACCAGGAACCAACATTCACAGTTAGAGGACAGTTAGAAAGTTATTAGAAATTTATTAAAAAGAACATTAATTGACGAATGTGTTATAGCTTTGCCCCAGAATTAAATCACTGAATTTTGGAAACACACATACTGATTGTTGAAGATGAACTTCGGCTGGCCGAGATCATACAGAAGCAGTTACAAGAGTCGGGGTTCGTTGCCGACATTGCCAGCGACGGATATGTTGGCAAGCGAATGGTCGAAAATAAGGAATATGACCTGGTTGTTCTTGATATTAACTTGCCATTAATGAACGGTTACGAACTTTGCAAAGAAATCAGGAAAAACAACAGTAAAATTCCAATTATCATGCTCACTGCTCTTGGCACTCCTGAAAATAAACTGATTGGTTTTGAAGCCGGTGCCGACGATTATGTCTTGAAACCATTCGACTATCGCGAATTACTGGCCCGTATCAATGTTTTCCTGAAACGGAAGAATATAGTTGTACAGGAAACACGGAAACTGAGTATCGCAGATTTTGAAATGGACATTGACCGAAAAACGGCAACCCGGGCAGGGCAAAAAATTGATCTGACTTCGAAGGAATTTGCCTTAATGGAGACTTTCCTGCGGAACAAAGACAAGATTCTCTCCCGCGAATTTATCATCGAAAAAGTCTGGGATCTCGATTTTGAAACCGGAACCAACATCATCGATGTGTATGTGAACTACTTGCGAAAGAAAGTTGACAAAAACTTTGAACCCAAGATAATCCACACTAAATTTGGCTTCGGCTTCTATTGCAGCGAAAAAGAGCTGTAACGGAGTCACAGTTTACAGTCGCAATATCCGGTTATTGATATGAAGCAATGAAAGGTATCATTTCGTTGAGACTGTCAACTGCGAATGACCACTATTAGTAAGGCACCTATATGAATATAAAATCCAGGTTATCACTACAGTTTACTAGTATTGTTTTGGGAATACTCGTATTCTTTTCGGTGCTGGTGTATTATTTTTCGTTTACAAGCCAACGATCAAAGTTCAGAGACAGCCTGCTCGAGAAAGCACAAAATACTGCTATTCTTTCCATCAATATTCAGGAAATCGACTCCACTCTTTTAAAGAAAATTCACCAGACTACCCGCTCGTTCGAGGCTGAGGAGATTGCGATCACAAGCGAATCGAATAAACTACTCTATAGCAATAAAACAAACCTGCTTACCGCCGATAAAATCATTAGTCATACCTACAATTCGAGGGTTGCCTATTTTTCTATTGGCAAAAAAGACGGTGTCAGCTATGTTCATTTAGACGACAAACATTATTATCATATTTTTGTGCTGGCACACGACCGATATCGTGAGGAAAATTTGATCGAATTGAAAAATATTCTGGTTTGGAGTATTTTGATTAGTGTAATTCTTTGTGTAACTGCTGCTTACTTTTTTTCAACCTCGGCAATAAAACCCATATCCAACATTATAACTAAGGTTAAGGAGATCAACTCCTCACGGTTGAGTAGTCGGCTCGACGAAGGCAAACGCCAGGATGAGATTGAGCAATTGGCCATTACGTTCAATAATATGCTTTCCGATTTGGAAAAAGCGTTCAAGAGTCAGGACGAATTTGTATCGCACGCTTCGCACGAGTTGCGCACGCCGCTGGCCATTATGATTGCTGAATCGGACTATATTCTTAGTAGGTCGCGTGATTCAAAAGAATATGAAAACCATTTAGCCGGATTGGTTGAAGACCTCCGGAAAATGAATTCGCTGATCAATAGTTTGCTCGAACTGGCTCATTTAAACGGAAATAAAGACATTCAAATGACATCGGTGCGCATCGATGAACTAATTTTCAACGCTATTAAATCAATAAAATCGAAATATCCGGGACGGAAAATATTGCCGAAAATTGAATATCCTGACAATGAAAATGACCTAAATGTTCTTGGAAATCAAGGATTTCTTGAAATAGCATTCAAAAATTTATTCGAGAACGCCTGCAAATTTTCATCAAGCGATGTGGAAGTCGGAATATCACTGGTCGATGGCTCAATCCGGGTGTCAATTTCCGATCATGGAATTGGCATCCCCGACGACCAGATCGGCAGCATATTCAATGCATTTAACCGTTCGGATAACGTAAAATACATAGGCGGGTTCGGCATTGGTCTTTCAATCGTGGCAAAAGTAATGAAACTTCACTCGATTGATATACAGGTTGACAGTCAGCTAAATAAAGGAACGCAATTCATTCTTACTTTTCCGAAGCACGTTTTTGATGGTGATTCAAATTAGATTTTATTTTACTGCCGACCACATTTTTCCCTTTCAATGTGAGAAATAACCAGGTGTACCCAATCGCACCCGAAATTGTTGATGCTATCAAAATCGCGATTTTGGAATTGTCGATGATCGTGGCATCGGCGAAAGCCAGCAGAGTAATAAATATCGACATCGTAAATCCAATTCCACCCAGCATCCCGGCTCCTAAAATACTGCTCCATTTTATATCGGAAGGTAACGCGCAAATTCCAACCCAAACACCTAAGAAGGCGAAAAGCGTGATTCCCAAAGGTTTTCCGACGAATAAACCCAGCATGATTCCCAAACTGCTGTCCTGTGCCAAACCTGCCGACCAACTATCGGACAAAGCAATGCTCGTATTTGCAAGGGCAAAGAGCGGCAGAATGAAAAATGCCACCGGTTTGTGCAAAAAATGAAGTACTTTATGCGATGGCGTTTTTACTTTCCCATCACCAAACGGAATAGCAAATGCCAATAAAACCCCGGTAATTGTAGCATGAACGCCGGAGTGAAGCATGAAATACCACATGGCGCCGCCGCCAATCAAATACGGGAGAAGGTTGTTAATTTTCATGCGGTTCAGTCCAATGAGAACAACCCAAATTCCTAATGCAATAAAAAGATTGGTAAGACTCAGCGATTGGGTATAAAAATTGCAATCACAATAATGGCACCCAAATCGTCGATCACTGCCAAAGCCGTGAGGAAAACTTTCAACGAAGCGGGTATCTTGTTTCCAAGCAACGACAAAACTCCAATGGCAAAAGCAATGTCAGTAGCCATCGGTATTCCGGCGCCAGGCTGCCCGGGGGTACCCCAATTCAGCGAAAGAAAAATAGCCGCCGGAACCAACATTCCGCCCAGAGCTCCTGCAATGGGCAACGAAGCATTTTTAATATCGGAAAGCTCGCCCTGGTAGATTTCGCGTTCAAGCTCCAGACCGATCAGCAAAAAGAAAATGGCCATCAGCCCATCGTTGATCCAGTGAGCCAAACCGTGCCCGGCAATATTAATATGCCAAAAAGCATTGTACCCCGACTGAAATGAAGAATTTGCAATTAATAAGGATAGAATAGTTGCAAATACAAGCACTAAGCCACCGGCTTTTTCATTCTCAAAAAACTCTGTAAAATATTTTGTAATCCGCATCTGCTTTCTGTTTTTACTGCAAATGTCTGAATCGAAGTCATTTGCAAAATTTAGATTTTCAATGTACAAAAAAAAAGTCGATAAACAAATCCAAATTGAAATTGGAGGTTCAATTCGCCTGCGATTTATTTAATTCATTAAAATGCGGGGTTTGAAATTCAACCGGATTTTCAGTATCTTAAGGCATTAAAATATGTGAGCTATGAACAAACTTCTTCATTACCTGAATCTTGACCAGGATCTGGATGATTTCGAAATAATCCATGCCACTATTGAAAAAGACGTGGTTTTTAAAGGTACCAATCTTTGGATTTTGGTATTTGCAATTATTATCGCATCGGTTGGCCTGAACATGAATTCTACCGCCGTGATCATCGGAGCGATGCTTATTTCACCGCTGATGGGCCCCATCAATGGAATGGGCTATAGCATTGCCACGTTCAACTTTCCACTATTCAGGACGGCCATTAAAAATTTCAGCTTTGCGGTGATTGCAAGCTTGTTGGCATCGACGGCTTATTTTGCGATAAGCCCGGTTTCCGACGCCTATTCGGAGTTGCTTGCCCGTACCAGCCCAACCATTTACGATGTACTGATCGCTTTCTTTGGAGGGACTGCTGGAATTGTAGCCATCACAAGTAAACACAAAGGAAATGTGATCCCCGGAGTTGCGATTGCCACCGCTTTAATGCCACCACTCTGCACGGCAGGATATGGCTTGGCGACAGCGCAATTCAGCTATTTTTTCGGGGCATTTTACCTTTTCACCATCAACACTGTTTTTATTGCTTTGTCGTCGGTAGCAGTTGCTCAAATACTGAAATTCCCGATTCGAACCTTGGTCAATCCTGAGCAAAAAAAGAGAGTCAACCAATGGATAACGACCATAATTATGGTGACTATTATTCCCAGTATTTATTTTGGTTACCGTCTTGTTCAAAACGAAAAATTTTCGCGCAATGCTTCAGCATTCATCAATAGTATAAATGGAATAGAAGGCAACTACCTTCTGGATCATCGGGTGAATCCGGGAGACAGATCGCTTACGTTGGTCTTTCTTGGCGATGACCTGAGTGAAAAGCAAGTTCAACTTATCCGCGAAAAAGCGGCCTTCTTCAAAATCGACAGTACTAAACTTGAAATAAAGCAAAGTATATCTTTAGGGAACCGGAAGGGCTCAGAAATTGAAAATATGCGCCTTGAAATCAGTAAGTTAACAGAGGAGTTGAGCCAAAAAGACAAGTTGCTGAATCAGGACGCAACGCTTAAACAATTTGGGAACCAATTATTTGCCGAACTAAATGCAATTTATCCGGCAATTCGTTCATGCGCCTACAGCGAATCGCTCCTCTTCGGAAATGATAAATCGGATTCGAAAACCATTGGTATTTTGATTATAAAATCCGAAGGCAAAAACATCGGTCAAACTGATAAAGGGAAAATCAGGAAATGGATTGCCAATCGTTTTCCTGAAAAGCAAACAGAAGTTTTTTTCGACTAAGATAAAAAGAACAAAGGCTCCGAATTTCGGAGCCTTTGTTCTTTTTACTGTAATAAATACTTAGTATTCAGCCGGAAGCAATTTTAATTCTTCCCCTGAAAATACAGGTCCATCCAAACAAACGTATTTTTCGCCCACATTGCAGCGACCGCATTTGCCAAAACCACATTTCATGCGGTTTTCGAGCGTGGTAAAGATGTTGTGATCGGCAAATCCCAGTTTTTCCAATACCGGAAAAGTAAATTTAATCATGATCGGAGGGCCGCAAACAATGGCAATGGTGTTTTCGGCTGAAGGTGCTACTTTTTCCAATACCGACGGAACAAAACCAATTTCGCCTTTCCAGTCGGGCGTTTCGCCTCCCGGATCAACGGTGGTTACCAGTTTTACATCCGGACGGTTGCCCCATTCTTCCAATTCGTGCTTGTAAACCAGATCAGCTACGGTTCGTGCACCGTAAACGATGGTAATATCTTTGAAATTCTCGCGTAAATCGAGCGCATTCCAGATCACGCAACGCATTGGTGGAAGTGCAATCCCACCGGCAATAAATACCAGGTTTTTGCCTTTCCATTCGTCCATCGGAAAGGTATTTCCATACGGTCCACGAAATCCGATCACATCGCCTTCTTCAGCAGATGCCAGTGCGGAAGTCACCCTTCCAACCTGGCGAAAAGTACATTCGATGTATCCTTTTCGGGTTGGCGACGATGCGATACAAAAGGTGGATTCTCCAACTCCAACGATGGAATATTCGCCAAATTGCCCGGCCTTGAAGCTGAACTTTTCGGCATCTTCCTCATTTTCAAACTTCAAGCGAAAAGTCTTAACACCAGGAGCTTCCTGTGTAATCTTTTCGATCCGCATCAGGTATGGGATGTATATGTTTGGGTTGCTCATATCTTTTTGATTTACCATTTTTCTATTTACCATTTACGATTGGCAGCAAAAGTCATTCGTCATTTGAAAACTCAATTCGACTTAAACTAATCCAAATTAACTTTTTCTCTGTTCCGTCCGGTTAATGTTTGCTCTCCGATTTAGATTCGCTCACGGACGGGTACTTTCGTTTCTGTTTTCCCCCCCGGGGTTGAAACCCCGGGCTACCAAACTAACGCTCCTACGGAGCTTTAATACCTTTAGGCACTCCGAACTCTAGTCACTTCGCACTTTACAATGCCGTCACCGTTTCCAAAATATTGATGTCGGCCGGACAAACGCGTGAACAGCGGCCACAACCTACACAGCCGGCAACTTTCGATTTGTTGGGCATGTACAGGAATTTGTGCAAAATGCGCTGACGCCAACGAGCTCCCTGCGTTTCACGGGGATTATGTCCCGAAGTGTGCAAAGTGAACAGGCCAAATCCACAGGAATCCCAGCAACGGAGGCGCGAACCTTTGCTTCCATGTTTTTCGTCCTGAATGTCGAAGCAACTGCAAACCGGGCAAACAAACGCGCACGATCCGCAACCCAGACAAGCGCGCGATTTCTCATCCCAAACCGGATTTTCAAACAAATTCTGAAGTTTTGCCTGAATTTCATCCTGATTGAAATAGGTTTTCACTATGGCCAGATTTGGCTCTTTTTCTTCCGAAGGCGCAGCTTCAAAAATCGATTGATTCTCAGCTACCAATTGTTTGCCTTTTTCGGTAATGGCTTCTGCCAAATAGTCGCCGGTTGAAAGTTTGGTGAAAAGAATGTCGCTTCCGGCAGTATTTCCGGGGCCTCCGTTTACCGAAGTACAAAAACAATATTCGTCGCAGGTGGCACAACTGAAACTCAGCAAGTACACCTTTCCGCGGCGATTGTTGTACAAAACATCCGGGTAATCGCCATTGAATGTATCAGTGAGCGGTATGAAAGCCGCTGCATCGCACGGGCGGGTTCCCCAAAGTACCACTTCAGGAACGGCATCGGTTGACGCATCAATTATTTCGGTTGTTTCTTTCGTCTTTTTGTATGAAAACAGTTTTTCGGTGCGCGGAAAAACCACCGATTTGGCGGCATTGGTCGTCACCAAATAGTTGTCGGTTATTTCGCTGAAAGCCTTCACTTCTTCAAACAAAATGCGTTTTTCGCCGGCTTTCGGAGCATATACTGTTTTGCCATTCCCGACCAAATTGTTAAACAATTTCTCGAGCGAACTTTTTCGTATCAGGTAATTTTCTAGCTGCATGACTTAGCGGATAAATGATTCTTTATCGTCGGGATTAAAACTCGAAAGTGTGTTTTGCTTGCCAACTGACGGGCCGTACGGGCCAAAATGTTCTTCCACGTCCTGAAGCATACTTTTGGTAAGCAAATGGATCGGAATGCCCATCGGACAAGCCGTGTAGCAAGCTTCGCAATCAGTACAGCGACCGGCCAGGTGCATGGCGCGCATCACGTGCCATTCGAGGTTACCCAACAAATGCGAGGCTGCCGGAATCCACTGCGGTTGATTGTTCTCCACCGTACATTTCGGGCAATAGCACAACGGACAAGCCGCGCGACAAGCATAGCATTTGAAACACGGCTCCAGTTCTTCCATCCAGAAGGCAAAGCGCTCCGAAACCGGCATGGCTTTTATCTTGTCGATGGTTGCCTTGTATTTTTCGTCGATCTCAATTTTATGTGTTTCCAGAAAAACTTCAATCGCTCCAAACGATTCGAATTCGATCAGTTTGCTTTCAGGAGAAACGCCCAAAACAACCAGATCGTTTTCTTTCAATTGGTTTTCGGCAGCCAGTTGCAAAATACTGCGCAACACCGGAATTGGCGCTACAATAGCCGGTTTTCCCAGATGTTTAATCTCGTGCTTGGTAAGGTAAACGGCCAGATTTTGCACACAACGGCTGTCGAAAAGCAGTTGATCGCATTCGTCAGGTTTTGTCAGGAAAATAGCACGGGTTTTATCGGCTGATCCTTTCCCATAGCCAATCACCACCTGCACAGTGTTCGATTCGAGCAGGCTTTTTGCTTTCTGTATCAGTTCGTTCATACGTTAGCCTCCTTTTCCAGATAATTGGCCACTTTGGCGTAATCGGAGTACGGCCCAAGTTCGCGAATGGCGGTAACCGTTGTGTTTACCACATCGGCCCATTTGGCGCCCTCGGCAGCCGAAACCCACGAATATTGAATCCGGCGCACGTCAATACCCAGCAAATCAAGTAACCCGCGGAACATGATCCAGCGGCGGCGGGCATGGAAATTTCCTGACGTATAATGGCAATCGTTCGGGTGGCAACCTGAAACTATGATGCCGTCGGCACCTTCGCCAAACGCTTTCAGGAGCAGCATGAAATCGATACGGCCCGTGCAGGGAAATCGAATGATTTTCACGTTCTGTGCGTATTTGATTCGGCTGGTTCCTGTCAGGTCGGCGCCTGCGTAGGTACACCAGTTGCATACAAATGCTACTATTTTAGGTTCAAATTCGGTCATCATATTTAATTTTGGCCCCTCCCGACCTCCCCGAAGGGGAGGAGAAAAGACGGGTTATTTAGTTTTGTATCAATTCCTTCAATCTTTCTCTACTTGGTAGAACGGTTTGGTATTTACTCGCAAAAATCTGCTCGTTGTTTTCGGGAAGCGTATAACGAACCACTGCCTCGCTTTTGTCCTGGCACAAGATCAAACCGATCGTTTTATTTTCATCTCCCAATCGGACTTCCCGGTCGTAATAATTCACGTACATTTGCATTTGGCCAATATCCTGATGTCTCAATTCTCCGATTTTCAAGTCAATAAGAACGAAGCACCTTAAAATCCGGTTATAAAAAACGAGGTCAATCCGAAAGTGTTTTTCATCAATAGTTATTCTTTTCTGGCGGGCAACAAACGTAAATCCAGTTCCAAGTTCCAATAGAAACTGCTCAAGTTTGTCTATTAATTTTTGCTCCAAATCACTTTCTGAATAAACCGATTTCTCTGGCAACCCGATAAACTCGAGTATATACGGATCTTTAATGGCATCCTGAGGTTTTTCTAATATCAATCCATTTTCCGATAGTTTCAAAACACCTTCTTTGTCCAGACTTGCCGCTATTCTTGTATAAAGTGCGCTATCATATTGCCGTTGCAGTTCCCGAAGGCTCCAGTTATTTTTTGCTGACTCAATTTCATAGAATTTTCTTTCCTGAAAATCTTCTATCCGCATGAGTTTCAAATAGTGCGACCAACTTAATTTGAATGTGTTGGATGAAGATGTGGTTGGATATGTAGATTGCGCAGACAGCGTCTGCGTTTTTTCAGATTTCCGAGACAATGTTTCGGAAATCTCTTTTTCTGATTCAGATAACTCTGTTAATAGAATACTATCTGACGAAGATTTAACAGACAGTGTCTGTTGTTTTTTGTAGATTATATAAAAGTTCTTCATTTGCTGCAAGTTAGTAACAGAGAATCCTGCTCCAAACTCTTTTGTCAGCTTAACCGACAATTCTTTCAATATCTGTTTCCCATATTCAGCACGTTCTCTCCCGTTTTGCTCCTCTTCAACAATCAGACGTCCGATTTCAAAATAAGCATTTACCATGGCCGTATTAACAGCCTGTAAAACATTACTTTGAGCCGACTTCAGAACTTCTGAAATGCGGGAATAAAAATCGTTGCTATATTTGATTATTTCAGCCATTTATATTCTTTTATCATATTTATTCCCCTCCCAACCTCCCTCGAAAGAGAGGAGAAAAGACAGGTCAATGTCAATTCAGTATAAATCTCATTTTAAGCACCATCCAACTCCCTCTCCTTTGGAGAGGGCTGGGGAGAGGCTTTTATTCATTGAGCAAGGCCATCACTTCCGAGTACATTTGCTCGTTGGTATAGCCATCCAAATCGATGGATTTTGAGCGGCAGAAAGCCACGCAAGTTCCGCAGCCCTGACACAATCCGGGATTCACTTTAGCCACTTTCTTAATCACATTGCCTTTGCGGTCCTTGATTTCTTCTTCGCCAATGGCGTTGTACGGACAAGCTGTAGCGCACATGAAACAGCCCACGCAAGTTGAATACAACGGCGGCGCTGAACGGTTCACCACGGCCACCACCGGCTCTCGACTCAACTCGTTTTGAGAGAAGAGTATCGCCACTTTTGCCGCTGCTCCCGATGCCTGCGAAACGGTTTCAGGAATGTCTTTTGGTGCCTGACAAGCTCCAGCCAGATAAATTCCGGCGGTATTGGTTTCAACCGGTTTCAGTTTCGGGTGTGCTTCGGAGAAGAAATTATAAGCATCGTACGAAATGTGCATTTTCTGCGCCAGTTCTTCCGAACCAGGATTGGCAACTCCGGCTGAAGCCAAAACCACCATGTCGGCCTCAATTTCCACCGGACGGGCATTTAGCAGGGTGTCAACGCCTTTGACGATCAGCTTGCCGTTTTCTTCATATACTTTCGACACGCGGCCACGCAGGTAGTTCACCTTGTCTTCAACGATGGCGCGACGTGTAAATTCATCGTAATTTTTTCCGGCTGCACGGATGTCCATGTAGAACACGTACGATTCGCCGTGATGCACCTTGTGCTGGTACAACATGGCGTGTTTGGCCGTGTACATGCAGCAAATTTTTGAGCAGTATGGTTTCCCTTTGGCTGGGTCGCGCGACCCGGCACAGGCAATAAACACAATCTTCTCCGGAATTTTACCATCCGATGGACGACGGATTTCGCCCAATGTCGGACCGGAAGCCGATGCCAGACGCTCGAATTGTAATCCGGTAATCACATCGGGATATTTTCCATAGCCATATTCCGAAAATTCGGAGGTTGTCATCACATTGAAGCCGGTGGCAACAACCACGGCACCCACTTCCAGTTCAACCAGTTCATCTTCCTGATCGAAGCGAATGGCGCCGGTTGGACAAACTTTTTCGCAAACCTTGCATTTGCCTTTCAGGTAATATTGGCAATTCAATTTATCGATTACCGGTTTATTAGGAACGGCCTGCGGAAACGGCACATAAATCGCAGTGCGGTATCCCAGTCCTTCGTTGAATTCGCTTGGTATTTTCTTGGTCGGACATTTGGTGGTGCAAAGACCACAGCCCGTACACAATTTTTCATCAATACTTTTCGCTTTTTTGTGAATAGTTGCCTTGAAGTTCCCTATAAACCCGTCCAGTTTTTCCAGTTCGGCATAGGTCATCAGGGTGATATTCGGATGCTGGGCAACTTCTACCATTCGCGGAGTAAGGATACATTGCGAACAGTCGAGCGTTGGGAACGTTTCCGAGAGCTGCGACATGTGACCGCCAATCGACGGTTCTTTTTCAACCAGAACAACCTGATGACCAGCATTGGCAATATCCAGACTCGCCTGAATACCCGCGATTCCGCCACCAATAACAAGCGCTTTTTTAGTAACCGGCACCTTGATAGTCGAAAGCGGTTTGTTATGTTTCACTTTTTCGACCAGCGTGCGGACAATATCAATGGCTTTTTGCGTAGTGGCCTCACTTTTATCGTGCACCCACGAGCAATGTTCGCGCAGGTTGGCCATCTCGCAAAGGTACGGGTTCAGTCCGGCTTCCGAACAAGCTTTTCGGAACGTTGGTTCGTGCATGCGTGGCGAACAGGCCGCCACGACCACGCCATCCAGACCTTTTTCTTTGATCATTTGTTTGATGATGGTCTGGCCTGGATCAGAACACATGTATTTATAATCGGTACTGTAAGCAACACCTTCCAGTTTTCCGGCGACTTCAGCAACCTTTCCGCAATCAACTGTCGCACTGATGTTTTCGCCGCAATGACAAATAAAAACTCCTATTTTCGACATCGTTCGTTAGTTTTGAGTTACTGAAAGATTTACCGGCACAAAATGTCGTTGCAAACCGGCCTGTTTGGGCGTCAATCCCATCGCCAAAGCAATGGCCTGCGTAATATATATGACAGGAATGTCAACTTTTCGCTTCAAATACGATTCGATGGCCGGACGCCGCATGTCGAGGTTCGAATGGCACATCGGGCAGGCAACCACAATCGCTTTGGCACCACGGTCAACCGCGCTGCGCACAATCTTTCCTGAAAGCTCGCCAACAATTTCGGTTTTCGATACGCTAAATCCTGCACCGCAACATTCCGTTTTGAATGGCCAGTCGATGGCTTTAGCTCCCAGCTTTTGCATGATCAAATCCATACTCATCGGATCTTCAAAACGTGCGTCTCTCATCACTTTATTCGGACGGACAAGCAAACAACCATAGTAGCATGCAACTTCTTCTGACAAAGGCTTTTTCACCAGCTCGTCGAGCCGGGGCAGAATGTATTTTTCGAGAAACTGAACGACATTCAGGATTTTTACATCATTCTTCAACTTAAACTGAAGCTTTTCTGAAACAGTTGTCAGTAACGACTCATTTTCTTTCAATTCATGCTGTGTCATCACCAGACGGTTGTAACAGGCGGCGCATGGCACAACCAGTTCTTCCATTTCGGCAAGTTCGGCCAAAGCCAAATTACGGGCCGGAAGTGAAACCGAAAGTTCATGGTTCAGATTATGGGCAGCAGTAGCTCCACAGCAATTCCAATCAGGTATTTCGACTAGCTCAATACCGGCTGCTTTGGAAATGGCAAGTATAGATTCGTTGTACTCGCGCGATGAGCCCGTCAACGAACATCCCGGGTAAAAACCTAACTTCATCATGATTTCTTGTTTTTATCCTGATTCTTAAACAGCCGTTTCAGGCCCTTCTTATCTTTGACTTGTTCAGGCAGAATATGAAGTTTTCCTCTGCTGAACATCCCGGGAGCGGTAGTTACATCCTGAAGTAAATTCCCCGAATGCAATTTATAGTCGATCACCAGCCCAATTTCGTGGAGCCGTCCGTTACTTTCAATCGAACTCAGGAATGATTTATGGAAGGCAACAATGTCGCGGGCGTCTTTATGAACCTTTCCTTCGGCCAGCGAGCGCTGACGCAAATAGTCCATTACTTTCGGAATGTCTATTTCCATTGGGCAACGTGAGTAACACGTTTCACAAGTCAAACAAAGCCAGATGCTTAATGATCGGAGTATTTCATCTTCCAGTATTGAGTCACCGGTTTGAATCATGCGCATAATAACGCTTGGTCGTAGATCCATTTTTTCGGCAACCGGACATCCCGCAGTACACTTTCCACACTGATAGCATTCCACAACATCCACGTCCGTAAATTGCCTGATATTCATAGACAATTCATTTTTTTTCATTCAAACTTATCGTTAGTTAGTTGAGCACACAAGCGTCTATATTACAGCAAATTACAGTCAAAATAAATAACATTTGTCATATTTGCAAAAATTCCGTGTACGAACACGAAAATATAGACTTAATATTTAAACAACAAACTAAGTGAACCAAAAAACGGTGAAAGATGTTATTAAATACCTTTTCCGTGTACGAACACGGATTATTAAACGAATAAATCAAAAATTCAAATTTTAATAAAGTCGCGCCTTTAATTTATCACTTAACTCGTAATAAGTGATTTACAACTAATGAAAAACGGTTTTGAGCTATTTCGTCAATTTTCTTTCTTCGTGGTGGCCAAAACCATCTTAACGCCTACTTTATTTCCCAACTGCAAAACATCAACCATTTTTTGAACTTCGATGCTGTTATCGCATCTTACGATTGCAAATGCTTCTTCGTTGCCCTTTTTGATTTTTATCAATTCAGGTTCAATTTCAGAAAACTGAACCTGCTTATCGTTAATGTAGTATCGTAAATCTTTGGTAATTGAAATCGATGTTTTTTCGTTTTGCTTATTCATCGATGGCGATTTATCGGCCTGCGGAAGCATGAGTTTGATAGCTCCCGGTGTAATCATCGTCGATACAATCAGGAAAAACAACATCAGAAAAAACATGATATCGCTGAATGAACTTGTAAAAACCTCAAATTCAGCTTTTTTGGAACTTCTAAAGTTCATAATTGTTATTTGTTAATCAAGTCAATAAAACGAACACAACGGTATTCCCAGTTTTGCGTCAGTTTCGTGACCCGACTGTTTAAATAGTGATAGCCCATGTAAGCCAAAATACCAATTGTCAGTCCAACTCCCGACGTGATAAGTTTTTCGTATAACCCGCCTGAAATCAATGAAATACTGATATTGTCGGCAAGCGATATGTTATAAAAGATTTTAATAACCCCCGAAATTGTACCAATAAATCCTAGCATGGGGGCTACCCCGGCAATTACCCCCAGAAAATACAAGTTGCCTTCGTATTTGTAAACCTCAAGTTTCCCTTCGAGTTCCATTTGATCGTGTATATCACGAATTGGACGCCCAAGGTTTTGTAAACCTTTTAAGATCAGCTTCGTTTCTGAGGTGTTTGTCTTTTCACAAAGCGATATGGCATTATCAACTTTTCCTGAACTAATTAATTCATTTAATCGGTCATAAAAGCTGTCATCAAGTTTCTTTTCTTTTTTAATGTAGAAGAATCGATCAAAGAAAATAAAAACAGCTACAATTGATAAAAGGAATAATGGAATCATTATCCATCCGCCTTTCATAATCAGGTCGATAAATGACACTTCCGAAACAGTCTCTAATAAAAATATCATCGAGTATTATTTAGTTGTTATTAAATTAATTTCTGTATATAACGGATTAAAACTAAGCTTGGTATAAAACAACAACTTGTTTTTGCTATTTTCTTCGCTTCATATTTGTTCGGAAAGCAAGATACCAAAATTGTATAACCAACCTGTCGAATTTCCGAAGAAATTAGTTTTAACCTTAAGAATTGAGGTAATCGACATCGCGAAATTCGGTATTTCAATAACTGATTCGAAATTTCAAACGATTGTTTGCTTGGGTAATTTGCTGAATATGAATATATTTTAATTGGTTTTACAGTCATTGCAAAATACAGTCTTTAAAATTACCTACCCTTATGTTCTTGTTTTTTGGGGTTGAAACAATGCCAAATGCAAGCTCTGTTTCCCAGGTAAAATTTAAAACCGACAAATATCGTTTTTTTATTTTTATTATGAAAGGATTAAAAAGTCTGTTGTTAAATATAAAATAGACTTAACTTAAGTTTAATGTTCTTGTAATCAGATGTTTAGTTGTTGGTTTTTGATAAATTGTCCCATTATTTTTGAATGATTTTCAAAACTTCGAACATTAGCTGTAAATTTTCAAAAAAAAACTTTCCCGCTACCAATTTAATTACCCACTTTTGTACCATCAAAAACAATCAATCTTAATAAAATGACCAGGAAATTATTAATACGCGATGTGACTATGAGGGACGGACAACAGTCACTTTTCGCGACCAGAATGAAGCAAGCTCAAATTGATCGGTTGCTGCCCATTTATAAAGAAGCCGGATTTTATGCGCTGGAAGTTTGGGGTGGGGCAGTACCTGATTCGATTATGCGCTATTTGAACGAAGACCCTTGGGAACGACTTGAGACAATTAAAGCAGAGATTGGCAATATTTCTCATTTAACAGCTTTATCACGCGGTCGTAATCTTTTTGGATATAATCCTTATCCTGAAGAAGTTATAGAAGGATTTAATCGTAATGCCGTTCAGTCGGGTATTTCGATCATGCGTATTTTTGACGCGCTGAACGACACTGCCAATATCAAATCAACGATCAAGTATGTAAAAGAAAATGGAGGTTTGGCCGATTGCGTTACCTGCTATACTGTTGACCCGAAATTCACAAAAAAAGAACGGCTGAGAGCCCGCTTGAAAGGCAAACCTTTGCCAAAAGAAATTTTCACCATCGACTATTTTGTGAATATGGCCAAAGAACTTGAAGCGATGGGCGCCGATATGATTACCCTGAAGGACATGGCTGGATTGATTCCTCCGTTGAAAGCGGGTAAGATTATAAAAGCGTATAAGGATAATGTCAAAATTCCAATCGATTTCCATACGCACTGTACTCCGGGATATGGTTTAGCTTCGGGAATTACCGCTATCCTGAATGGTGTTGACATTCTCGATACAGCCATTATGAACTTTGCCGGTGGACCTGCTGCGCCTTCGTTCGAATTAATTCAAATTGTTTGTAACAAGCTGGGTATCGAAACCGGAATCAATCTCGATGCAGTCGTTCGCATCAACAAAATTCTGAAAGAAATTCGTTTGGAAATGGCTGACATCGATAGTTATAAAATTTATCCGATCGAATTCGACATCACAAAAGATACACTGCCACCACACATCGACAACTATTTCGATGACGCTATCGCTTATGCAAAAGCTGGTGACGAAGAAAACCTGATGGACGTTTGCGGTAAAATCGAAAAGTATTTCAATTTCCCTGATCCGGATGAAAAAGTGAAATTTGCAGAAGTACCGGGTGGAATGTACACCAACATGTTGGCTCAGTTAAAACAGCTCAAACAAGAGGAACTTTTGCCCCGCGTGTTGGAAGTAATCCCAACTGTACGTTTGGCAGCTGGCTGTCCTCCGTTGGTAACACCTACCAGCCAGATTGTGGGTGCCCAGGCAGTAAACTGTGTGATCGACGAAAAGAACGGAAAACCTTTCTATAGCAACAACTCTATTCAATTCGTAAATCTGGTTAGAGGCGCTTATGGAAAAACTCCAACGCCAGTCGATCCTGATTTCCGTGAAAAAATTGCCGGTACCCGCGAAGAAATTCCATATAACACAGCCAACTACAAAAAGCAGGACAATCCTTCATTCCCGCAATATGGTGAAGGTGTAAAATTGGCCATGAACGAAAAAGAGGAGTTACTTTTGGAATTGTTCCCGAATGTTGCTAACAAATTCCTTCACGATAAGGTTGAACGTATTTATGGCGAAAAAATAAAAGTTGAAGAACAGAAAAAAATAGATGCTTTTGAAGCAGAACGTCAAAAATACTTATCGCTCTCTGACGAAGAAAAAGAAGCCAGATTGGTTGAAGGCTTATACCACTGGAACTGCTAAAAAACCATTTCCATATAAAAACGGGCATTGCTAAAATTTAAGCGATGCCCGTTTTCTTTATCCATTAATCGGTGAACGTTATTCTTTCTTCTTTTTATATTTCCATATCAGGTAGGCCACAAAAATAGCTCCGAGGCCAAGTAAGATATACGAAAGTTCGTGCATGTATTTCATCAGCAAATCTTGCTGTGAGTATAGATAATAGCTCAATGTGGCCAGAATAATGTGCCAGATACCCGAACCCAAAGCGGTATAAAGAACGAATTGTTTGACATCCATTTTTGCCAATCCAGCCGGAATTGAGATTAAATGCCGAATGCCGGGAATTAGTCGCCCAATGAACGTTGAACTTTTGCCATGCCGGTTAAAATAGCTTTCGGCGTGTTGCACTTTGGCCTGATTCAGCAAAAATAGCTTTCCTACTTTCGATTCGGCAAAGCCATAAACAATAACCCGCCCAAGCCAACGCGCCATGAGGTAGTTAAACATGGCTCCTATGATGGCTCCAATCGTAGCAAAAACAACCACCAGGTAAACATTTAATTCCCCGGTTTTTAGCGCCTGCCAGATTGCAGGAGGAATAACAATTTCTGAAGGAAGTGGCACAAACGAACTTTCAATGGCCATCAATAACGTGATGGTCAGGTAGTTCATATGGCTCATGTACCAATCGGCGAGGGTTTGAAAATATTCAAGCATCAGTTCTTATTTACAATTGAATAATTGACGATTTACTATTAAACCACACTTTCGAAATACGAATCTTTCGGATGCAACAGCCCTGATTATCATTTTTTTTTAAGTCCATTCTATCGGAGGCCCTTTATTTGGTTTTCTCTGCGATCCAGTTTTTCGCGTTCACAAAAGCCTCAATCCAAGGCGCCACTTCGTCGAATTTACGTTCCTGCGGATAATACGGCCAGTGGTATGGTTTGAAAGCACGTTCGAGGTGCGGCATCATCACCAAATGGCGGCCATCTTCCGAGCAAAGTCCGGCAGTGTGGTAATTCGATCCGTTTGGATTGCCAGGATAACCGGTATTGCTGTATTTCATCGGGATGCAATAAGCCGATTCTTCCTGTGGCAGGCTGAATTTTCCTTCACCGTGAGCCACCCAAACGCCCAGTTTCATTCCTGAAAGCGATTTCAGCATCACTGAATTGTTTGGCAGAACGTCCACATTCAGGAAGATCGACTCAAACTTGTGCGATTCGTTGTGCAACATTTTTGGCTGAGCGGCTCTTTCAGGATAAACCAAGCCCAGTTCAACCATCAACTGACAACCGTTGCAAACGCCCAAACTCAAGGTGTCTTCGCGTTTGTAGAAATTATCGAGTGCCTGTTTTGCTTTTTCGTTGTATTTGAAAGCTCCGGCCCATCCTTTGGCCGAACCCAATACGTCGGAATTGGAGAAACCGCCCACGAACACAATCATGTTCACATCTTCAAGTGTTTCCCGGCCCGAAATCAGATCGGTCATGTGCACGTCTTTCACGTCCATTCCGGCGAGGTACATTGCGTAAGCCATTTCGCGGTCGCCATTTACCCCTTTTTCGCGGATGATAGCGGCTTTCACGCCACTTGGCGTGCGGCGTTTCATGTCGATACCCAAATCGGCTGCTTTGCCGGTGAAGCCTTTGAAATCGTATTTCAGCTCGTTCTTTTTATAGTTGCTGTAGCGTTCGAGCGCTTTTTTCTCTCCCCGATTGTTTGCGATCAAGCAAATACGAAGTCTTGAACCACAAATCGCGCAGCGAATTCAGGTCGAAATCGAATGAATCGGTTCCGTTTTTCACGGTAAACTCACGTTTGGCAGCAGGTGTACCAATTTTGACTACGGCTATTCCTGCGGCATTCATTTTGGCTTCGAAAGCAACAGCATCAGCCACCTGAACTACCACACCCGGATTTTCACTGAACAATGCTTTCACGCTATCAGTTTCGCCTAAGCCTGTCAAATCAAGGTTTAATCCTGAATGATTATCGCCGAAGCACATTTCGAGCAAAGTAGTAATCAAACCTCCGGAAGCAATGTCGTGTCCGGCCAGAATCAGTTTGTCGTCGATGCAATCCTGAAGCGTGTTGAATGCATTTACGAAATAGGCAGGATCAGCAACCGAAGGAGCCGAATTTCCTAATTTATTGATGATTTGTGAGAAAGCGCTTCCGCCCAAACGACGCTCCATTCCGGAGAAATCGATCAGGTAAATAGCCGAATTTTCGTCATTACCCAGAATGGGTTCCACTATTTTTTTCACATCAGAAACTTCGCCTGACGCAGAAATGATTACTGTTCCCGGAGCATAAACTACACCGTCTTTATATTTCTGGGTCATCGACATGGAGTCTTTTCCTGTCGGGAATATTGATTCCCAAAGCGATGGCAAAATCGCTGGCAGCTTTTACAGCTTTGTAGATACGGGCATTTTCACCGGCATTTTTTGCTGGCCACATCCAGTTGGCGCTTAGCGAAACACCTTTCATGCGGTCGGTGAGCGGAGCAAAAACAATGTTGGTCAGCGATTCGACAATCGAAAGCACCGAACCGGCTTCGGCATCAACCAATGCAGCCACAGGTGCGTGACCTATGGTTGTTGCAAAACCATATTGCCCCTGATAATCGAGCGTGATGACTCCAACATTATTTAAAGGAAGCTGCAATTCGCCGGCACACTGTTGTTTGGCAATGCGTCCGGTTACTGAGCGGTCAACTTTGTTGGTGAGCCAGTCCTTGCAAGCCACACTTTTCCAGTTGAAAGCACATCTTCCAGGTATGTTTCTATTTTAGTTTGATCGTATTCCAGTTCCGCAAATTTTTCGGCAACAGTCGTATCGGTCAATACAGTTTTTGGCGGTTTACCAAACATGTACGACAATTGCCAATCGATTGGTTTTTCGCCGGTTTTCGAGTTTTCGAAGGTGAACTGCATATCGCCGGTTGCCTCGCCAATCACGTACATCGGGGCGCGTTCGCGGTCGGCAATGCGCTGCAACAGGGGCACATCTTTTTCGTGCATCACCAGCCCCATGCGCTCCTGCGACTCGTTACCAATAATTTCCTTCTGCGATAGCGTTGGGTCGCCAACAGGCAATTTCGAGGTGTCAATTTTACCACCGGTAGCTTCAACCAATTCCGACAAGCAGTTTAAGTGACCGCCTGCGCCGTGGTCGTGAACCGTGATGATTGGGTTGTCGGTCGATTCGCTCAATGCGCGAATGGCATTGTAAACGCGTTTCTGCATTTCAGGATTGGCGCGCTGAACGGCATTTAACTCAATGTGGTTTTCGAATTCGCCGGTAGCAACCGACGAAACAGCGCCACCGCCCATCCCGATGCGGTAATTGTCGCCACCTAAAAGCACCACTTTGTCGCCTTTGGTTGGCTCGTCTTTCAGGCTGTCTTTTTTAGCGCCAAAACCAATACCACCGGCTAACATAATTACTTTATCGAATCCCCATTTTTTGTCGTTTTCGAAATGCTCGAAAGTCAATACTGATCCGGTGATCAGCGGCTGACCAAACTTATTTCCAAAATCGCTGGCGCCGTTCGATGCTTTGATCAGGATTTCCTCCGGAGTTTGATATAACCAGTCACGTTCTTCGGTAGCCTGTTCCCAGCTGCGGGTATCTTCAACTCGTGGGTAAGAAGTCATGTAAACAGCAGTACCGGCAATCGGCAAACTACCTTTTCCGCCAGCAATACGGTCGCGAATTTCGCCGCCGGTTCCGGTTGCCGCGCCATTGAACGGTTCTACGGTTGTAGGGAAGTTATGAGTTTCTGCTTTCAGCGAAAGAACAGTTTCCAAGTCAGAAACCTCGAAAAAGTCGGGTTTATCCTGCGTTTTCGGAGCAAACTGCTCGACTACAGGCCCCTGAACAAATGAGCAATTGTCTTTGTATGCAGATATAATGAAATTTGGATTTTGTTGCGAGGTCTTTTTGATTAGCTGGAAAAGCGAGAACTCCTGCTCAACTCCATCGATTACGAATGTTCCGTTGAAAATTTTGTGGCGGCAATGCTCCGAGTTAACTTGCGAAAATCCGAAAACTTCGCCGTCGGTTAATTTACGGCCTAATTTTTCTGAAACAGAATTCAGGTAATTGATTTCTTCTTCGCTCAGCGCCAAGCCTTCCTTCTCGTTATAGGCGACAATATCTTCAATTTCCAAAATTGGATCCGGCTTTTTATCAATGGTAAAAATGTGCTGATCGAGGTTGTGGTACTGCGCTTTCAGCATTGGGTCGAAACCAGCGTCTTGTCCAGCCACTTCAACATATTCTTCAATCCGCAGAATTCCTGAAATGCCCATGTTCTGGGTAATTTCGACAGCGTTGGTACTCCAGGGTGTAAGCATCTCTTTGCGAGGGCCAACAAACCATCCGTTTAAAACTTCGGCGTCGAGTTTTTCGGCTTCACCAAACAGCCATGTCAGTTTTTCAATGTTTTCCCGACTAAGGTTATCAATTGAATTTAAAGCAATTAAAGTGTTTTGCGGAGTTTTGAAGAAAAGAATCATTTCTGAATATTTTGGGATAAGTTTAACAAAACCAACCTGTTTTTTTGAATGCCACAAAGATAAATATTTCAGTTTGATACCCGATAAAAAAGTAAATAACAGGCCAGTGTTAACAATTGGGTAAAGCAATCCGGATCAATCGAAATGATGAAAAAGGCTGAAAAACATGATAAAAATCTTACATGTAATCATATTCATATGTAACTATTTTTTAAGTGTTGTGTGATTCTTAACAAAAATTTTACATTCCGTTCAAATTATCTAGATACATTTTAAATAGGAAATTAGTCAAGTTTGAAAGAAAATTTAATATCTATATTTGCCGCCATCAAAAAACTCAACATATTAAAAATCACTTTATAATGAAGCAAATAAAATACGTCTCTCCGGAGGAAGCAGTTAAGGTTATTAAATCGGGCGACAGAGTTCATTTAAGTTCTGTTGCAGTTACACCGCACACACTCATTAAGCCAATGGTTGAACGCGGACGTAACGGTGAATTATACGATGTTAAAGTTCAGCACATTCATATTGAAGGACCGGTTGAATTTGCAAATCCTGAATTTGAAGGCATTTTCGTGAGCGAGCAATTTTTTGTAGCCGGAAATATGCGTAAGCAAACTCAGGCTGGTTATGCCGATTATGTTCCGGTTTTCCTGAGCGAAACACAGAAATTGATTCGCGAAGGCTACCTTAAAGTAAATGTGGCAATGGTGATGGTTTCTACTCCGGATAAGCATGGTTTTGTTTCTCTCGGAACTTCTGTTGATGCTACTTTAGCTGCTATTGAAACAGCTGATATCGTTATCGCAGCAGTTAATCCTAACGTGCCGCGGTGTTGGGGTGACGCCATGATCAGTATTAACGATATCGACATTTTTGTCGAAGACGACATCCCGTTGTATGCACACGCTTTTGCCCCGCTAACCGAAACTGAAATTGCTATTGGTAAAAATGTAGCCGCATTGGTTGAAGATGGCGCTTGCTTGCAAATGGGTATCGGCGGTATTCCTAATGCGGTTCTGGCTCAGCTGGGTAATCATAAAGACCTTGGTGTTCATACCGAAATGTTCTCGGATGGTATTCTTCCTTTGGTTGAAAAAGGAATTGTTACCGGTAAACACAAAAGCATCGACAGAGGCAAAATGGTAGCTTCGTTCCTGATGGGAACCAAGGCTTTGTACGATTTTGTTGATGATAACCCGCTGGTTGCTATGATGGATGTTGGTCACACCAACAATGTGGCTGTTATTCGTAAACTCGATAAAGTAACGGCCATTAATTCGGCATTGGCTATTGATTTGACCGGGCAAGTTTGTGCCGATTCGATTGGTATCAAACATTACTCGGGTGTTGGTGGTCAAATCGACTTCATTCGGGGCGCTGGTCATTCCAAAGGCGGTAAGCCAATTATTGCGATTCCTTCGGTAACCAATAAAGGCGTTTCAAAAATTTGCCCTACGCTAATCGAGGGTTCCGGGGTTGTTAGTACTCGTTCGAATATGCACTGGGTTGCAACCGAATATGGTACGGTTAATTTATACGGAAAAAACACTTCAGGAACGCGCTAAACTTCTTATTTCAATCGCTCATCCCGATCATAGGGAAGCATTGGACAGGGCCGCTTTTGAACGTTTTGGACCTCACTTCCATTTCGTTAAAGATAGTAGTAAACTTCAATAAATTTAAGAAAGAAAGGCAGGCTCAAAATCTGCCTTTTCTTTTTTCCACGATTGCCTGCTAAAGGGTTTAAGCAATCAAAACGACCTCTCTAAAATTATTAAAGTACAATTTACTGTTAAAAAACACACGCTCAAATATTCGAATAATTGAGCAATCGGTTTAAAAAGATAGAATGTAAACGTACTTTTGCAGCCGGAAAAAAACACTTATTAATAATTCATACAATAAACACTTACAAAAATGGAAATATCTCATATCGAACACATTGGTATTGCTGTTGCCAATCTTGAAGAAGCAATTCCTTATTGGGAAAATGTGCTTGGATTAAAATGCTATGCTGTTGAAGAAGTTGTTGACCAGAAAGTTAAAACTGCTTTCTTTAAAGTTGGTCAAACAAAAATTGAGTTGCTCGAATCGACCGACCCAGAAGGTCCGATTGGTAAATTCATAGAAAAGAAAGGACCAGGAGTTCACCACCTTGCTTTTGCTGTTGAAAACGTAAACGAAGCTTTGACTGATGTATCATCGAAAGGAGTACAGCTTATCGATAAAACAAGTCGTAAGGGAGCTGAAGGATTGAATATTGGTTTCCTTCATCCGAAATCAACTCTTGGCGTATTGACAGAACTTTGTTCTGATAAGTAAACGAAAAATCTATTTTATAACCTATGAATAATCAAGATAAAATAAAACAATTGATAGACCTTCGGGTAGAAGCAAAGCTTGGAGGAGGCGCAAAGCGAATTGAAGCTCAGCACACCAAGAATAAATTAACAGCCCGCGAGCGTATTGATGCGTTACTCGATGAAGGTAGTTTTGAAGAATATGATATGTTTGTAACACACCGTTGCGATAATTTTGGTATGGAAAAAACCAAGTTTATGGGCGATGGCGTTGTAACTGGCCAGGGAACAATTGATGGCCGCGTAGTTTTTGTATATGCTCAGGATTTTACAGTTTTTGGCGGGTCGCTTTCTGAGACTTATGCACTGAAAATTTGCAAAGTAATGGATATGGCCATGAAAGTTGGTGCGCCTATTATTGGGATCAACGACTCGGGTGGTGCCCGTATTCAGGAAGGCGTAACTGCTTTGGCCGGGTATTCTGAAATTTTCCAACGCAATATTTTGGCTTCGGGAGTAGTGCCTCAGATTTCGGCAATTTTTGGCCCTTGCGCCGGTGGTGCTGTTTATTCTCCGGCATTGACCGATTTCATCATGATGAGCAAGAATACCAGCTACATGTTTGTTACCGGACCTAAAGTGGTGAAAACTGTAACCGGCGAAATTGTAACCGACGAACAGTTGGGTGGAGCTTCAGTACATGGTTCAAAATCAGGTGTTTCTCATTTTGTTGCTGAAGACGAACAGGAAGGTATTTTGCTGATACGCAAACTTTTGAGCTATCTGCCGCAAAATAACCTGGAAGATCCGGCCTTGGTTCATTGCACCGACCCAATCAACCGCCTGGAAGATTCGCTTAACTCAATCATTCCTGATAATCCAAATAAACCTTACGATGTAAAAAATGTAATCAACGCTATCGTTGATAATGGTGAATTCTTCGAAGTTCACCGTCATTATGCACAAAATATTGTGGTCGGATTTGCCCGTTTCGACGGCGTATCAGTGGGTATTGTTGCCAACCAGCCCAATTACCTTGCCGGTGTGTTAGATATCAACGCTTCGCGAAAAGCTGCCCGTTTTGTTCGTTTCTGCGATGCTTTCAATATTCCGCTTGTAACATTGGTTGATGTTCCCGGATTTTTACCAGGTACGACTCAGGAATACGGCGGCATTATTTCGCATGGCGCTAAATTGCTTTACGCTTATGGCGAAGCCACTGTACCAAAAGTTACCGTTATTCTCCGTAAAGCATATGGTGGTGCATATTGCGTAATGAGCTCTAAACATTTACGCGGCGACATTAATTATTCGTGGCCAACCGGCGAAATTGCTGTTATGGGTCCGAAAGGTGCCATCGAAGTATTGCAAAGCAAGAAAATTGCTGCTATCGAAAATGAAGCAGAGCGTAGCGAATATCTGAATAATGCTGAAGCTGAATACAAAGAGAAATTTGCAAACCCATATAATGCAGCTCGTTACGGATATATCGACGATGTTATCGAACCTCGCAATACCCGTTTCCGCATTATCAGGGCATTACAAGGTTTAGCAACCAAAAAGGTGCTTAACCCGCCAAAGAAACACTCTAACCTTCCGTTATAATTATGAAGATACTTTTCATCTTTTTACAATTCGGAGCGAGCACAACTGAACCGTTGTCGAGTGCTCAGGTCATGGGGTTTTGGGGTGTCATTTCCCTGTTGGTTCTTCTTTTCGTCATATTTTATATTCGCACAAACAAATTGATTGCTGAAAAGCAACAACCTGGCGGGTCAAATTTGGAAGAGCGGCATACTTTAATGGATGGGAACGACGTAGAAGAAGAAACTGCTGCTGCAATTGCTTTGGCTATTCATATGTACAAAACCGATTTGCACGACAAAGAAAGTTTCACGATCACCTTAAAGAAAGTATCCAGGATATACTCGCCCTGGAGTTCAAAGATTTATACATTAAGACAAAATCCCAGATAAAACATAATCATGAAAAAGTTTTCATTCACTATAAATGGCAACTCTTACGATTGCGATATAAAAAGCGTAGAGGATAACATCGCCGAAGTTGAAGTTAATGGTGTTTCCTATTCTGTAGAATTCGACAGGGTTTTGGAAACAACAAAGACTCCTAAATTAGTTCGTACCGAAGCTGTTCCTTCGACCGACATTCACCGTTCCGAACAAAAAACAAGTTCTCCGGCAGGACCGAAAGGTTCTGGATTTATTAAATCTCCGCTTCCGGGAACCATTGTTGATCTGCACATTAGCGTTGGCGATAATGTGCGTGCCGGAGACAAATTACTTACTCTTGAAGCCATGAAAATGGAAAACATTATCAATTCGGACAAGAGTGGCAAGATTGTCAAAATCAATTATAAAAAAGGCGATGCTGTAATGGAAGGTGATATTTTGATCGAAATTGGATAAACACTCAAACACCTGAAATTATGCAAATTATATATAATATAGCCTTGATTTACGGCTTGACTTTTCTGATTGGCTTTTTTGTCTCGGGTATTATTTGGATCCTTTTTAACTCGATGACAAGCAAGAAACCCAATCGACTTACAACTCTTCGTGAATCGTACAGCGAGATGAAGAGGTTAAAATTGAAAAACGCTAAATCGGCGAAGTAACTAACAAAGAAGAAAAAAAATTAAAATGGAAATATTTTATAAACTCTTTCAAGGTTTTTCGACCTTAGCGCTATCTGAACCAGTTATTGCCTTTACCCGTATTGGCCTTATTTTCCTGGGATTATTGCTCGTTTACCTGGGACGTAAAGGAGTGCTGGAGCCACTTCTGATGATTCCTATGGGGTTGGGAATGGCAACAATCAATGCAAGTATTATCTTTTTACCCGGGAGTACCGCGCAGGGAAACCTGTTTGTTGATCCTCTGGTAACCGACATTAATCAATTGCTTGATATTTTGCAGATTAACTTCTTACAACCCATTTATACTTATATGTTTAGCAACGGTTTGATTGCCTGCTTCATATTCATGGGTATTGGTGCAATGATTGATATCGGTTATATTTTGCAACGCCCGTTCTCAAGTATGTTGCTGGCTTTATTTGCCGAGCTTGGAACTTTTGCTACTGTACCAATTGCAATGGCAATGGGACTTGATTTGAAAGAATCAGCATCAATTTCGATGGTTGGCGGTGCCGACGGACCAATGGTACTTTATACGTCGCTGGTGCTTTCAAAACATTTGTTCGTACCGATTACAGTTGTGGCGTACTTGTATCTAGGGCTTACATACGGTGGTTATCCATATCTGATCAGGCTGTTAGTGCCCAAAAGGTTAAGAGCCATAAAAGTGGAGCACACAAAACCTGCAAAACCAGTTTCTCAAGGCATGAAACTGGGGTTGGCTGTTATTCTTTGTGTAATCCTTTGCTTCCTGTTCCCGGTAGCTTCACCATTGTTCTTTTCTTTGTTCATTGGTATTGCTATTCGCGAATCGGGCTTGACTCACATTCAGAATTTTATTGAAGGTCCGCTTTTGTATGGTTCAACCTTCTTCCTCGGAAGCTTACTTGGTATTTTATGCGAAGCTCACCTGTTGTTGAATCCTAAAATATTGGTATTGCTTGTATTAGGTATCATCGCTCTGCTGTTCTCCGGAATTGGAGGCATTATTGGCGGATACGTGATGTTCTTTATTAAGAAAGGAAATTTTAACCCTGCAATTGGAATTGCAGGAGTAAGTTGCGTACCAAGTACCGCTAAAGTGGTTCAAAAAGAAGTTAGCAAGGTAAACCCTAATGCAATCGTTTTACCTGAGGCTTTGGGCGCAAACATTATGGGAGTAATTACTACAGCTATTATCACTGGTTTATTCGTAACACTTATTCCGCTTATCAAGTAATAAACGGGATATAATGCTCAAAAAAATGGGATTCTTTTTTTAAGAAGCCCATTTTTTTTGAGCATTATATGAAGATAGGAGAGGCTATTAAAATTTATTAACGCTTGCTAACAATTCCTTTAACTTCATTTAATAATTTATTTCCCTTGGAATCGATTCTCAGCGTTATCTTTGTAGTACATTTTTTTTCATAAGTTTAGGTTTAGTTAGGTTAGTTAGTTTAAGAGAGGAAAGGTAGAACAGAGGTTCTACCTTTTTTATTTTATGCTGTAGCCTGCTTGAAAATGCAAATAATAGCAAATCCTATTTTTTTGTGCGCACTTCACATTGTGTTAACACAAGAATACAATTATTTCAAATTCATTTAATAATTATTTTCCATTACAATCGATTTCAGCCGCTATATTTGTAATACATTTTTTTTCATAAGTTTAGGTTTAGTTAGGTTAGTTAGTTTAAGAGAGAAAAGGTAGGACAGAGGTTCTACCTTTTATTTTTTTACCCAAAGTATTCAAATTATTGTTTGACCATTTTTACCTGGAAGACTTCCTGATTCCACGCTTCAAATTTATTTCGGGTAATGAATATTAGTTCTTTCCTGATAGCATCTTTAAACCAAATCACCGCCGAATCATTGACGTCATTATTGATTTTAACTCCTCCATTCACAGTTATTTGTTCTAAAGTGCCATTGTTTACCTCAAAATAAAACGGTTTAATATTGGTTTGTTCCTGAATATTTAGCTGAGCAGGTGGCAGAACTATATGTGGCGCAGTTTCTTCGTACAGAAAGCGGGAAACATTACGTGTAATGGTGTCCATCCAATTGTTAAGCGTGTTGTAAGTGGCCAATTCGGGTTCGTGTCCTAAACCGGGCAACGAAACGAGCTTATTCCGGATATTCAGGGCTTGTAACCGATCATGAATAGGTTTCGACCCATACATTTTATCCATCACCAGCCGATTGATCATTAACGAGTTTTTGAACGGATAATCGTTTTCGAAAGGGACAATATCGTCAGCCGTACCATGAATGGATAAAACAGATGTTTTTTCGTCGGGATCGATGATATTTAAATCGGAAACGGCACCCCACATGTTAACGACTGCTTTAATCGAAAACGTTTCGGTGTATTTATTGCCCGATTCTTCAATTTTTCCGATCAATCCATTTTTGGAAGCCTGGAGAATTCGGGATGGACGTTCGTCGTTTTTCATAAAGGCTGTATTTAAGGATGCTACAGCGCCTGCGCTTGTGCCGCCAATATAAACCTGGTTGGGGTCAATACCCAATCCCTTGGCATTGTGCGAGAGGAAACGCAGCGCTGCATTTGCATCCTGTACGGCGCGGTAAGCGCTTAACTCAATTTCAGCAGGAGTTAATTTGAACCCAAGGCGATAATCGATTGAGGCCACCAAATAACCCCGTTTAGCCAGGTTGGTGGCTAATGTTTTTTCGCAAGCCGATTCTTTAGCTCCAATGTAAAATGCACCTCCGTGAATAAGCATCACCAAGGGGCGGTTTTTAAAAATATCGGTTTTCGGATAATAAACATCAAGTTTTAAATCAAGTAGTTGCGGGTCGTCGAACGATTTTATCAGCCCTTTACTTAATGTTGTTATGTACGGTTCGTTTGAGTATGGAGAATTTGTCCAGTATCCCTTGGCTTTTCCGTATATCAAATCACTTTTTACGACGACATCCGGAAAAACCTCTTCCTGGTACCTTTTCCCCGTAGTGATTGGGTTCTCAGGTCTGCGCGTAAAGCTCAGGTTAACTTTAGTCCGCCAGAAAAGAAATTTCCTTTTCCCATTCAGCAAAACTAGTTTCCCTTCAAAGCTGTTGGGTGTGAATTTGGAGGCTTTCATTTTACCAACATACAAGTCGGATTGAAATATGGGTTTTGCGCTTGATGATAATAATGAGAAAACGTGTGTTTCTTCAGAGGCTTTTCCCCTGTTTTTTACAAAAATGCCTTTCGTTGTCGCGGAGTCCGACTGCTCGGCAATCAATATCAGTTTATCGGTTCCAATTTCACCATCGTAAATTCCTTTGGTAGGAAAATTTAACTGCGCATTAACCCAAAATGTTGATAACATGAAAATTAATGCGGGTAATACTTTCGTTGTTGAATTCATTTTATGTTGTTTAAAGACATCTGCTATTTCGTACAGTTGTAAAAACTATTTAAATTTTGGTGTTTCTACTAAGTATTTTTTTTAGAGAACTTGTAACCTAAAAAAGGCTTCCTCGGAGAAAAATCGGCTTTTTTAGAATTTATACATTGTTTAAAGTTTTAATGTAGATTTCCGTTGATTTCCGGTTTATTTCAACGATTAATTACGGTGCAAAATTACTTGCTAAGTTTATATTTTTTAGCACAAACAGCAGATTTTACAAGTTTTTGACTTTAAAATGAATTTATTTATAAAGGTGCTGTTTAGCAGTTGATTTTTCCTTCTTTTTATCTTTCAGGAACTATCTTTGCACACCGAAAAATTAGATCAAATCCGAATCTGAAGACCCTTTTATTATTGATGCACATTACTTATTAATCATAAACACTAATTTAAGAAATTACAATTATTATGGATCATGGAATGTTAGAAAAAATGCCTTTATGGTTATCCTTGCCATTTGTTGCAATGTTGTTGAGCATTGCTTTAGGCCCGCTGTTTTTTAGTCACTGGTGGGATAAAAACAGGAATAAACTTATCGTATCATTGGTACTTGGAGCACCGGTTGCTCTTATGTTGCTCTCGAATAATATGGGACACGAATTGTTTCATCAAATACTCTTCGATTATGTGCCATTTATTATTCTTTTAGGGTCGTTGTTCATAATTACAGGCGGTATTTTGCTTGAAGGTGATATTCAGGCCAAGCCTGCTGTAAATACCGTGTTTTTGGCCATTGGGGGTGTTTTGGCTTCGGTAATGGGAACGACAGGAGCAGCAATGCTTTTAATCCGCCCGATACTTAGAACTAATTCAGAACGCAAACTAACCGTTCACACTGTCCTGTTCTTTATTGCTATTGTAGCAAATTGTGGCGGACTTTTAACGCCGCTTGGCGACCCGCCATTGTTTTTGATCTACCTGCGCGGAGCCTCTTTTACCTGGTTCCTGGGCATGATTAAAGAATGGGCTTTTGTGTTAACCATCTTACTCGTCATCTATTACTTTGTTGATAGTTATTACTATAAAAAAGAAGCAAAGAAAAGTATTGCAAAAGATAAGGCAAATGTTCAGCCCATAAGCATTAAAGGTAAAATCAACTTTTTATTTCTTTTAGGAGTTATATTTTCGGTGGCCTTCTTAAACGAGCAATTTATTCCAACAATAAAAGAGAACCAGTATTTTTCATTTGTTCGCGAAGTTGCGATAGCGCTGTTTGCAGTTCTTTCCTTATCGTTGACCTCAAAAAAATTGCGTTTTGACGATAACAAGTTTACCTGGGGCCCCATTGTTGAGGTTGCCTGTTTATTCCTTGGAATATTCGTGACCATGATTCCGGCTTTGATTTATTTGAAAGAAAACGCTCAGTCAATTGGAGTTAATCAACCTTGGCAATTTTATTACGCTTCAGGCGCTTTAAGTTCATTCCTTGACAATGCACCAACAGCAGTTTCATTCCATAACCTGGCCTTAGGAATGGTTTCTATGTTTGGCGATTCGCCGCTGGTGGCTGGTATTCCCGAAGTTTTATTAACTGCAATTTGTCTTGGTTCGGTTATGTTTGGCGCAATGAGCTATATCGGAAACGGGCCAAATTTTATGGTTAAAGCTATTGCCGAAGAAAACGGTATCGAAATGCCAAGTTTCTTTGCATACATCTATAAATTTTCACTTGTTGTATTGCTCCCGGTTTACATTATTACCCAGTTAATCTTTTTGTAGCCTTTTCTTCGGGGTTTAATTGTTATGCACAGTTAACCGAATGATTAAGCAATATGAATAATAAACAAGGTTGTTCTCGTTAAAAGGGCAACCTTGTTTCATTTTCCGGTGCTTCAACTGCTTTTGAAAGCGTTGCTATTTTCTGAGAAAACGATTACGAGGGGCAACCGGGGTGAATTGCTCGGGCATTAAACTTGCTAGTTAAAAAAACGCCGATGTGATTATTCAAAGTTGATTGTTTTTTGCTGATCGATTGGGCTCGACGACAAATACTCGTCCACAATTGAGTCAATCCATGCTAAACAGCGGCCACAGCTGGTTCCGGCCCTGGTTAATTTCTGAATGTCGGAAGTTGATTTTGCACCCTTGGCTAAAGCATTTCGAATTTCTTTTTCCGTAACCATGTTGCAAAGGCATACCAAGCGTTGTTTCATTTGGCAGTCGGTTAATTCGAATTAACAAATTTATTTTCTACAAACAGTTTAATGGTTCGGTAGGCGTCAATAATCTGGTCGCGCTTTGGAAGCGTTTCGTAAATTTTCTGGATGAGTTGTTTTTCGCTTAAAATCCGAAAGGTGTATTTAAAGTTCAGATCGAATGCCATCGAAAGCAAAAGAAGCCGATAATCGTTCATCGATTTCATATCTTCAACGGCAGCAGTTTTTCCGGCCAAAATACTTTTAATTATTTTCTCGGAAACTTCAATCTGATTAATCAAATCTAACGTAACCAGAGGTTGAAGTCCGTTTTTTTCTTTAAAAAAACAGTAAGAAGCCTCGAGAATATCTAATTTATCGGCATCGCGCAAAAGTTTGGCAAACAGAATCTGCTGTTCAGTATCGAGTTTTCCTGCCTTAAGTTTATTGTGATTCTCGATGGACTTATGAATGATTAATTGTATATCGGACGATAGTTTCGAAAAGAAATCCATTTGCTGAATTAACTTGGCTGACAAAGCGGCATGATTATGCTGTATGTTGATCGGCGATTCAGTTCCCTGAACAATTAATACGGCCTTGCCATAATCGTGAAAAAGAGCTGTAATTTCAGCAATATATTTGTCGTCATCAGTTTGCAGTAAATTTTTTGCCAGTAATGCTATGTTTTTTGCAACACGAATTGAATGAGCTCTTATTTCATCAACTCTGGTTTGGCTTTCTGGCGAATGCGCTTTTAGAGTTTGAAAACTTTCTTCAAACTCGAGCTGACTTTCTTTCAGTAGTTCTAAAGTAACCATAACATGAATTTATTCATTCAAATGTAAGCGAATTCGCCTTGAAATGTATTCGAAAATAAACGAAACTTATTAACATCGGCAGTTTCTTCGATACAGGAAACACTTATTTAAGAGCAATTGTTGATAAAAAAGTCTCTATATTTTTATGTTTTTGCCAGAAACAGATTGATTCAATTCAAGTTTTGCTATTTTTGTGCTCGCTAAAAATTAGCCGGTCCCCTAGTTCAATGGATAGAATAAAAGATTCCGGTTCTTTCGATATGGGTTCGAATCCCGTGGGGATCACACCAAATTAAATCAAAAATACGAAAGCCTCTCCCTGAAGAGGCTTTTTTATGTTCGGATATTTATAGAATCCAATCCCCATTATAAATTTTAGTCACTCAAAGCAATTACATGGTAAAGTTTGATTTGTAATAGAATCAGGTAGTTTCTCATGGGATTAAAAGAAATAAACTTTGCCAATTCTGATACTCATACAACTATTTCTATAAAAATTAACTTCTTCGCACTCCCAAGCAGTTTAAGCTACAATTACCATAGATTTGGCTACATCAGTTTTTTTGGATTCAAACTAAGTTTGTATCATCAAAAAACAGAAGATATGAAAATAGTTATTACCGGTTCATTAGGACATATCAGCAAACCACTTGCTGATATTCTGTTACAAAAGGGGCATTTGGTTACTGTTGTCAGCAGCAATTCTGAAAAACAAACGGACATTGAAGCATTGGGCGCCAAAGCCGCAATCGGTTCTATCGAAGATGCAAACTTTCTAACAACGGTTTTCGCTGGTGCCGATGTGGTTTATTGCATGGAGCCGCCAATCAATTTCTTTACTTCGCAGGCCAACCTGCAAACGCATTGGACGGTTATAGCAAGAAATTATGCCGAAGCAATGGATCAATGGTCAACGCATTGAAGTGTCGGGTGGACAGAACTTATAAGATTAATAGACATGGGTGCACGAACAAATACGTCTTTCAGGAAGTTATATTTATGCATTCGCGGCAACTTATTTAAATATGACAAACTCGAAACCAATCAGAATAAAAACCATCAGCGAATCGCACCGGATGCGTGGACTGCCCCAGCCCGAACACCCGCTCATCAGCGTTGTGGATTATGCTGCCATGCCGCACACCATCGGAAGTTTTGTGTTCGACTACTACACCATTTCGATAAAGCGGGGCGTCAGCAAAATGTTTTACGGACAGCAACCCTGCGATTTCGACAATGGCGTGATGTACTTTTTGGCTCCCAATCAGGTTTTGAAAGTGTTGGACGACCCGAATGCCGTTTTGTTGGAACGTTCGGGCTGGATTATGATGATTCACCCTGATTTTTTGTGGAATACTCCCTTAGCCAAGACGATTCACAACTACGAGTTTTTCGATTATTCGGTAAACGAGGCCCTGTTTTTGTCGGAAAAAGAAGAAGAAATAATCAATAATATTATCCTTAATATCAGGCGGGAATATCAAACAAACATCGACAAATTCAGCCAGAGCATTATTATTTCTCAAATCGAAACCCTGCTGAATTATTCCGAAAGGTTTTACCAACGCCAGTTTATTACACGAAAAGTAACGAATCACCAGATACTTGACCGGCTTGAGACTGTTCTGGAAGACCGTTTTAATTCTGCCAACCTGGCAAGTAACGGGTTGCCTACCGTGCAACACATCGCCGATGAGCTGAACATTTCGCCCAACTACCTGAGTAGTTTACTGAAAATGCTGACCGGCGAAAGCACCCAGCAACACATTCACAACAAGCTTATCGAAAAAGCCAAAGAAAAACTCTCAACCAGCCATATGTCGGTCAGCGAAATTGCTTACGAGTTGGGATTTGAGCATTCGCAATCATTCAGCAAGTTATTCAAGGCAAAAACCAAACAAAGTCCGCTGGAATTTCGGGCTGGGTTTAATTAAGTTTGCGAAATGGCTGCCGGAAAATTCGAAACATATTATCCGACCGAACGGCTAAAACCGTATATCAAACAGTTTGTGATTTCGGAGAGTTTGTTCGAAAACCGATACAAAGTTTTTCCTTCCACCGGACTCGTTGTCGGCTTTCAGTACAAAGGTTCGCTTGCCGCTATTTCCGGTGAAATTAGCACAAAGCTACATTCCGCAGGAATTACCGGAATAACTGATGGTTATAAAATATTCAGTCATTCAGCAAATATCGGAACTGTTTTGGTTTATTTTACCGAAATCGGATTCGGTAGTTTTGCTACACTTCCAGCAAACGAATTATTCAATTTGAGCATTTCGCTCGAAGCAATTTTCGACAAGTACGGTATCCGTGATGTTGAAGAAAAACTGTCGCTTGCCAATACCGACAGGCAACGAATCAAAATCGTCGAGCATTTTTTACTCACTCAACTTCGGGAAATCAAATCAGACCGGATTATTGTAGAAGCCCTGAAACTCATTTACCAAAGCAAAGGAGTAATCAGAATAAAAGAACTAAACGAAAAACTTTTCATCAGCCAAAGCCCGTTTGAAAAGCGATTTCGGAGAATTGTCGGAACTTCGCCCAAGAAGTTTGCCTCTATCGTTCGGTTCAACACCGTGCTAAACAGTATCGGTAACAATAAATCGCTCACAGAGATATGCTACGAAAATAACTTTTTCGACCAGGCTCACTTTATCAAAGATTTTAAGCAATATACCGGCGATACTCCTGATAATTTTAAGCATTTCCTATAAAAAACGATTTTTTACAATCACACAAGCTCTGCACCCTGCATCTTTGCATCAGACACAATTAAGTAATCATTTAAAATTTACAGGTATGTTTACAGTAGAACAAATCGAAAAAGCGCACGAAACAGTAAAGTCGGGAGCTGACTTTCCAAAGTATATTCAGGAAATAAAGCAGATGGGTGTTACCGCCTTTGAAACCTGGGTGAACGATAGCCACACCGTTTATTTCGGCACCGACAATTTTATCACAGCTTCGCAGTCACAGTACGAAAAACTGGAAATTGCAGACCAAAGCAACAAAGAAAAATTTGCTCGTTATCTGAAAAAACACCAACTGGGTGAAACCAATTATTTCACGTTTTGCACCCATTGCGCCGAAACTGGCATCGAAAAATGGGTGGTTTGTCTCGGCGAATTTACCTGCACGTACTACGACAAAGCCGGAAATGAAATCCTGATGGAGACGATACCACACTAACAAATTGTAGAAGTCAAAAAGTTGATGCTTCTGTTTTGAGCAGGTCCAGCAAGAAAAGCATCTTGTTAGAATTGCTTATTTTTGCATTCAAGACTCAGATTGTAACAAAAAAATTAATACCTAAGCTATGAGCTATTGTACCTACATTCCTTTAATGGCCGAGCCTAGCCGAAGCCTGCACGCGAACTATCACGACAACCATTACGGTTTCCCGATTCACGACGACAATGAGTTGTTCGGGCGTTTGATTCTTGAAATTAACCAGGCCGGATTGAGTTGGGAAACCATCCTGAAAAAGGAAGATGGTTTTCGCCGCGCTTACGACAATTTTAATATCGAAAAGATTGCCGCCTATACTGAAAGCGACCGAGAACGACTGCTGAACGATGTCGGAATCATCCGCAACAGGTTGAAAGTGAATGCCGCCATCGAAAATGCCAAAACAATTCTTCAATTACAAAAAGAATATGGCAGTTTCGAAAAATGGCTGGAACACCACCACCCCAAGACAAAGGAAGAATGGGTGAAACTGTTTAAAAAGACCTTTAGATTTACCGGAGGTGAAATTGTCAACGAATTTTTGATGAGCATTGGTTACCTGAAAGGAGCACACGACGGAAATTGCCCTATTCACCAAAAAATTATCAAAACCAACCCCATGTGGCTGCCAAAGTAAATGGACGAACGACTGGTAAATCCACTGGAACACTACTACGACAAGCAAAACGTAGAGACAAAAGCCTGTTTGCTCGCGCTGAAATTGATCATCATGTCGGTCGATCCGCAGATTGTGCATTTCAGGAAATACCAAATACCGTTTTTTAGGTACAAAAACTTCGGTATCAGTTTCTTGTGGGTAAACAAGAAGAAAATATTGCTGGGCTTTGTTGTTGATAAAAAGGTGATTCCTGCGGGAAATGGGCTGCGGCAAAAAGACGGGATTTCAACCCTCGAAATAAACCCTTTGGAAGACATTCCGATTGAACGAATTAAAAATGAACTTCGTAAACTGATTGAATGCTACGATTCTTTTTTTGATAAGAGCTAAAGGTGGCCTTAGTGGAACAATATGCTCTTAATTATCTCATGTAAAGCTAATAACTGTTGTGATTGACTGAGAAAATTGGTGACAGATTGATGGGTGTATGTAGAACAATTGATACATTTATCAAACCAAAAGAAAAAATGACTCAAAAGCTTGCATCAAAAGAGACTATACAAAAGCTGTATGAAAATATGGGAATTAACTTTCCATCATTTATTCCTCAACTCTGCAACTGCAATAGCTCCCTTGAAAGTTTAGACCCATTAAATGATGAAGAGTCTGAGAATCCCGAAGTTCTTAGACTTTGGAAATTACTTCTGAAACTACATGAATTTTCTCTGGTCACAAATCTTGATATAAGTACATTTCTGAGGAGGCTGTAAACTGAACTCTGTCTAATACAAAAAAACCTTTATACTTGTATTGGATGGAAACAGCAATTATGAATGAAGAATACAAGGCCATGCAGGCCAAAGCCCTTGAGCAATTACGTTCGGGCCAGTCGTTAACAGGAAAAGACGGAGCTTTTGCTCCACTTTTAAAACAGTTTATAGAAACTGCCCTTGCCGCCGAGATGGCAGGTCATTTGGATGAAAATGAGCGAAGTAAAGGCAATAAGCTCAATGGGAAAGGGCGCAAAACGCTCAAGACCCTAGCCGGAGATATTACTATTGAAACGCCACAGGATCGTCACAGCAGTTTCAGTCCCGAGATCGTCAAGAAACGAGAAACAGTTTTGGCAGACAACCTTGCTCCTAAAATCATTGGTTTATATGGACTTGGGATGAGTTTCCGGGACATTTCTTCACATATAGAAGAAATGTACGATGTTGAAATATCGCATACCACGTTGAGCGAAATCACCGACCGGATCATCCCCCAGGTAAAAGAATGGCAATCACGCCCGTTGGAATCCCTATACACGATTGTATGGCTTGATGCCATGCACTATAAAGTCAAAGATGGTGGCCGGGTGGTAAGCCGTGCTGTTTACAATGTTTTGGCCGTTAACAAGGACGGTCGGAAAGAACTGATCGGGATGTATATCTCAGAAAGCGAAGGGGCAAACTTCTGGCTTGGCGTTTTAACCGATCTGAAATCCAGGGGGTTGAAAGATATTTTGATTGCCTGCATCGACAACCTGATCGGGTTTGCAGAGGCTATTGCCACAGTTTTCCCCAAAGTTGAGATACAATCGTGTGTAGTACACCAGATACGAAACTCCTTGAAATACGTGGCCTCCAAAGACCAGAAGGCATTTATGAAAGACCTTAAATGCGTTTATCAGGCTCCAAACAAGTTGCAGGCCGAAGATGAGCTGCTCAAGCTGGACGAAATTTGGGGCAAGAAATATCCGGTTGTCCTGAAATCCTGGCATACCAACTGGGAGAAGCTAACGGTCTATTTTAACTATGACGAGCATATCCGTCGCCTGATTTACACGACCAACGCTGTCGAAGGCTTCCACCGCCAGGTAAGGAAAGTAACCAAAACCAAGGGGGTCTTTCCCAACGATATGGCGCTGCTCAAGCTGATTTACCTGGCAACCGAAAATATCTCGAAAAAATGGACACAACCGCTTCAAAATTGGGCGATAACGGCACAGCAACTGTATATCCGATTTGGAGAGCGGATGATGATAGACCTTTGATACCCAATCTCAAACGCAAAGAAAGAACCCGGCCTAAAATCGGTCAAGGGTATATGAACGGCTCCGTGCCTCCGCCGCCCTTGTCCAATTTTATTCCAGGTTCAAAAAAGCATTTAAGAGTTGGAATCAAAAAAAACAGTAGTTTTGAATTGAATGAATAAATTACCAGACAGAGTTTAATTTACACTCCCTTTCTGAGGGCTAACATTAGGTCTTCCTCAAATCCGGAAAAGTGTTGTAATTTAAAGTATGTGAACGTAATAACATTTGAAGGATACAATTATTTATTTGGTTTTGGAAAAGATAAGACTAATGCTCTATGGGAGATAGTTAAAAAATCACGCCCCACAACAAATCCAGCAGTTGGATTTATACTCCACCATATAGCTATATTTATTTGGCTCTAACCTGTCCACTTCCGTTTGCCTGCCATTTGTAGCTGCATAGTTCCGTTAATCCCATTGGACCTCTGGCATGAAGTTTTTGAGTGCTGATACCTATTTCGGCACCAAAACCAAATTGACCTCCATCAGTAAAGGCCGTTGAAGCATTGGCATATACTACGGCAGCATCTACTTCATTCATAAACCGTTCAATGTTTTGAGTATTGTTGCTAATAATTGCTTCGCTGTGTTTAGAACTGTACTTTGATATATGGTTCATTGCTTCATCGAGATTGCGAACCGTTTTTATAGACATTTTATAGTCTTCAAATTCGGCACTATACAAATCCTCGTCTACCTCAAACAAAAGTTTCTCCGGATAGCAACCAGCCAGCATTGACTTGGCAGCTTTGTCAGCATACAGGACTACATTGCTCTTTGCCAACAGACTAACCACTTTAGCTAAATTGCCAAGTTGATGCTCGTTGATGATTAAGCAGTCAAGCGCATTACAGACACTTACCCTGCGGGTTTTGGCGTTGTTTACAATTTGGGTAGCCATATCAATATTTGCATCTTCATCAATATAAGTATGAACGACACCGGCACCTGTTTCAATGATTGGCACTTTTGAATTTTCGACGACAAAATCAATCAGTTGCCTACTGCCTCGTGGTATTACAACGTCAACAAAACCCCGAGCCGAAAGCATTGCCTGTGTTGCTTCGCGTTCTGCCGGAAGCAATTCGCAGATGGAGGTATCCAGCGAAAAGCCGGAAAGAACCTTTTTGATAACGGATACAATTGCTGTGTTTGAATGTATTGCATCACTACCTCCTTTTAGAATACAGGCATTTCCCGACTTGAAACACAGTGCAAAACAATCGAACGTTACGTTTGGGCGGGCTTCGTATATGATGCCAATTACGCCAAAAGGAACAGTGATTTTTGAAAGCTGAAGACCGGATGCCAGTTCGCGTTGCTCCAACACTTTCCCGACAGGATAAGGAAGGTTGGAAACGTTGCGAATGTCATTTGCTATTCCCTTAATCCGATCTTTGGTAAGCTTAATCCGATCGTATTTAGGATTAGTATGCTCCATTAGAGCAAGGTCTTTTTGATTTTCAACTAAAATATATGATGTTTGTTTTTCCGCTTCATCAGCTAATGCATTAAGCACTTTGTTTATAGTGCCGGCATCTATTTTATTCAAATGACGAGAAGCTTCGCGAACCTTTTCAAAAATCGGGTTGTACATTGTATCTTGCTGTTAATTTTGTTCGAATGATTCAATTCAACTATTTGAGGTGATCTTTTTCATTATGCTGTTTATTTTACCATCAAGTAACTCTCCAAATGGCCTTAAGTCTGAATTTTCTAATTCAGCCAGAAATGAAGAAGGTTTTCGAAATCCGATAAATGCTCCTTTCCCATTTTCCTTTTCATAGATAGTAACCCTAAAAGGCACCAGAAAACTTGCACGAACATCAATACTCACAATTTGTGCTGCAATAAACGGATTACCTACTAAGTATAAAGCGCATTTTGTTTCTCCGGAATGAATAGATGCTACTCGTCCCTGATCTGCTTTAAAAAACAACATCAGCCCATTGTCACCTGCCATCTCAGCCATTTCTTTTTCAAACGATTTCCAAGAAACATCTTCCTGAATCAATAAGGCTACTGCGTCAGCATCATATCTTCCTAATTCGTTTTCAAAATTCTTAGTCAATACATCATAAGGTATGCCTGTTGCTATTTCTTCAAATGATAATATTTTTTTCATAAACTATTGATTTTAATCTGTTGTAGTAATAAAACAGAACATTTAAACTCTATTATACTTAGGCAAAACATGCTCCAAAAGCAGTGAATAATTTCAATGGTCCTTTTACACGTATCTTTCTTAAAACTATTTGTTTTACAATGGGAGTTTCTTTGTGAAGTACCCGCAACCAGGTTGCTGAATCTGCATCAACTTGTACATCCGGGACACCTACATGTCCATGATCTACCTGAATTGTTTTATCTTTGATGACTACGGTTGCTTTTACATCCTCACTTCCTGTGAATGTAAAATGATAGGTAGCACTGAGTCCTTCCGACTTATTCCGCTGGAAAGCAAGTGACATAGAACTTATAAAAGCCGAAACCGATTGTGGCCGAACGCCATTACCTACGCGCACCAACTTTTTATGGGGAAACTTGCTTAAAACATGACTCTCGGCATCCGATCCCGGAAGGACATAGACATTCTCGGTCTTTTGCTGAAGCGGTTTGACCACGGTCTCGATAAAATTTTTCTTGTCATCAAGATACTCCGAAATCACATCGTCGCCTGCCGGACAAACAGCCATACAATAGACCGATTTATAACACGATCCATACGCCAGACTTTGCCAACGTGATACAGTGTCGGTATCGCTTACCTTTGAACGATAATCGATGGCGTCTTTGCTGTCGGCGATATTTTCAACCCAGTCAGTGAAGCCACCCAGCAGTTCACGATAGGTGTGGGTCATGCAGTTTATAGAATTGAATACCCCATCTGAACCAATGGCACCCGTAGGGCAAGCCACAGAGCATAGCTTGCAATTAATACATGGGTTGTAATCCAAAGGACTGCTGTATTCGTCCACCTCGGCATCAATAAGCACAGTATTAAGCAGAACAAAACTTCCAAATACCGGATGAATAATATTTCGGTGAAGCCCCATCTTGCCGAGACCGGCAGCTTCAGCTATGGGTTTGTGAGATACAACCTGCATCTTGCCAGGCCATTGGTCGGTCTCCATTGGAAAGCCTGCCGCCGGGGCTGCTGCACGAATCCCCTTCCGATCTAATGATGCAGCCAGTGTATGGGCAACGTGGTTTACCCGTTTTTCTACCTGTTGCAATTCAATGCTGGCAATAGAGCGTGCAGGGCTTCTCAAATTTTCCCTATTCATCCTTCCGACAAAACTGATGAGTGTTTTCGTCCAGGGGAATACTTTCAGGATATCCGCTTTTTGATTGGCCAATGCCGGATGTGATATATCAACAAAACCCACATCATCAGCCCCTAATTCAAGGCACATCTCACGCAACTGCATGGCATTGAGTTTTGAATCTCTCACGTTAGATTCTGCTGAAAGCTTTCTTTCGTTGTATCGTTTTATTGTGGGATGTTCGTTTGTGTTTTTCATTAGCTAATTATTTTACAGCATTTATACCTTTTAAAACGACACCCTCAAACGCATTGTAGGCAAAACGTTGTAAGGTTAGAATCATGGATGTCCCCTTACCTACGGGATAACTGAATTTCGGGTTTGCTTCATCGATAATTTTCATCACAGCTTTTATGACACCTATCGGTTCCGGTGCTTTAGCAAGTTCTTTGCTATAAAAGGCATCAATATTTTGCCTGAATTTATCGTACTCCTCTATCTTTCCTTCACCAACAATGCCGTTACTTCCAATGTTGGACTTGGTGTACATAGGTTCAATCAGACTTACCTTGATATTGAATTGATTCAGTTCGAACCGCAAAGATTTGAAATAGCCTTCCAATGCATGTTTGGACGCAGAATAATAGGCTACGCTTGGATGCCCGATTAAACCTAAAAACGACCCCGTAGTAATTATTTTTCCATGTTTTTGTTTTCTGAGGTAAGGCAATAATTCGTTTGTAAGGTTTACGGTCCCCCAAAAGTTTGTTTCAAATTGCTGTCGCCCTAATTCAATAGACGTTTCTTCAACAAGCCCGGTTAGCATAAACCCTGCATTGTTTATTATTACATCAATTGTGTTTGTTTGACTGAAAAGTTCCTTAACAAAGGTCTTAATTGAATTGTTATCCGTAATATCCAAACTCAATAGTTTAAACTGTACCCTGGATTGATATTTCTGCGGGTTGCGGCTTGTGCCAATTACATTGTGGCCGTTTTCGTAGAGCTTGTTGGCGATAAATAAGCCAATACCAGAAGAGGCTCCGGTTACTAAAATTGTCTGTTTCATTTTGTTTGATTTTTAATTGTAATTGACTGTAAAGAATCTACATAATTATACGTAAATTCTTTACAAAGGATATTACTTAAAAGGTTATCCGTGAGCTTCATTTGATAATGCAACTACTTCTTCCCATTGAGACAATCTATCGGCATACACCTGTTTCACCCATGGCAAGGCTATTTGTCCGAAGAAAATACGAAGTGGCGGTTTTTTAGCATCTACGACTTTTAAGATAACTTCAGCTGTAGCTTCGGGATTGCCAGACGGCATGTTTTGTATTTGTTCATACGCAACGGTTTTAAACCCGTCGTATGCTTCAATAGGTTTGCTATGCACACCCGAAGCCCCTGAAAAATCGGTATTATAAGCAATGGGTTCTATTATTGTTGTTTGAATACCAAATACCTGAGTTTCTGCTGCCATTGATTCGGTTAAACCCTCAACTGCCCATTTTGACGCATTGTAAAGTCCTAAAAGAGGTACAGTTGCAATGCCTAAAACACTTGAAACCTGAATAATATGACCATACGTTTGATTTCTCATTACAGGAATGACAGCCTGAGTCATCCATAAGGCTCCAAAAACATTGGTTTCAAATTGGTCACGAGCATCTTGCTCGCTTGCTTCTTCTACAGTACCAAAGAGGCCGTAACCGGCATTGTTAATAAGCACATCTAATTTTCCGAAATGTTGCTGTGCTTTGTTTACCACCTCAAAACATTGTGTTCGGTTAGTTACATCCAATTGAAGTGGAAGAATTGAGTCGCCATATTTAGCAACTAAATCGTTTAGCGATTCGGTATTTCTTGCGGTTGCTACTACATTGTCTCCACGTTTTAAAAATGCTTCTGCCCAAATTTTCCCGAATCCGCGAGAAGCTCCTGTAATTAAAATTGTCTTCTTCATTTTGTGTATAATTTTAAATTATTGTATAAAGTATAGAAAAGTACTATCTTCTATACGGATTGCTGAATTCACATGGAACTTTAGTTTGACATAAACCGCAGCCAGAACCGTATTTAGGTTCGCCACCCAATTCTATAGTGCGTAGGCGTCCTTCTTCGCTATAAGTAAAAGCGGAACATTTCTGCTTGTCGTGACCATTTTTACTAATGGCACCCGCAGGACATCTTTTTATGCAAACTCCGCACTTGCCTTCATTCAAGAATAAGCAATTTCCGGTATGGTTTTTCACTATTCGTTTATCTACATCAATCTTTGCATTTGTTACAATAGAACCTAACCTGACGGCCATTCCTTTTTCAGTGATAAATCCATCGTTCAAAGAAAAAGACCCTAACCCTGCTGCGTAGCCAATATGGCGTTCTGACCAGTTGGAAGCTACGCCGACGTTGGGTGGAGCATAAATCTTGAAATTCTCTGATTGAGATGGGTCAAAAGCCATATAGCCCTGTTGCTGTAATAACGTTATAATATGCTTGATAAGTGCAGGAAGAAATACTTCATCACCAAAAGTGCGAAGCATTGTCCACTCCTTTGACGCATGTTCTTTCTGAACTCTGTTGCTTTTTCGAATAGCTTCACTAATAGGCATGGCTACGCTTATGACTGTGCCAGAGCGAAAGCTTCCCTTGCCATATTCCATTTCAAAAGCCTCAGGAGGAGTAAGATGAAAAGGACCTATAACATGCTTGTATTCCTCGAATATTGGATCGAGAGCATCTGCAAATCCTACTAGTGGTTGATCGTAGAAAGATATGTCTGTATTGATAATGCTATTGAGTTTACTTGTAGTCGTAAACAGGTTTGCAGAATCTATAATAAGTTTCTTCATATTTATTATATGTATTTCTTAAAAATGGAACTGGCCGTATGTCCTCCGAAGCCAAACGTGTTATTAAGCACGTAATTCACCGGCTCATAACGCGAATGATGTAGAACCAAGTCGATACCCTGCGGAATTTCCTTGTCCGGATGAAGTGTATTGATAGTTGCCGGTATGATATTGTCCCTGACTGATAATATTGATATGATACTTTCTATTGCTCCGGCAGCCCCAAGAAGATGACCCGTCATCGATTTTGTGCCAGTAACTTTTATTGTCTTCTCCCCAAATACTCTTTTTATACCTTTCAATTCGCTGATGTCACCCATTGGAGTGGAAGTGGCATATTCGTTTACATAATCAATTTGAGAAGGTTCGATACCAGCGTCGGCAAGTGCTTTTTGAATGCACAACATTGCGCCTAAACCGTCAGGGTGAGTTCCGGTAAGATGATAAGCATCGGCAGCCATACCACCACCAATTATTTCTGCATATATCGTTGCATTGCGCTTCAGTGCATGTTCCAAATCTTCAAGAACTTCGAACGTTCCGATACCTCCATTTCCCGAAGCCCAAATTACACCAATTTCAGACCGCCCGGCTTCACTCATTGTTTTCAGATTCAACCCTGAATCCAGAATAGCCTGATCGGATGATGCAATAGCATATTGTGTAAAAAGATCGTATGAACGGAGTTCTTTTCGATCCAAAAATTCTTCGGGGTGAAAGTCTTTCACTTCACATCCAAACTGTGTTTTAAATTTTGTGCTATCAAATTTAGTAAGCGGAGCAGCTCCACTTTTACCTTCTACTATGTTTTGCCAAAATTCATTGATCGTATTTCCCAGAGGGGTAATTGCCCCAAACCCTGTTATTACTACTCTTTTCATATTATATATGACTTACCAATATACCAATCGGTATATTTGTAGATAAAAAATTTACAAGCTTTCGATGTAATCGTGCAATGATTTCATAATATCTCCGATATACTTCTGATTATTTGTAAGTTTACGTATCATTATTCCGCCTTCGAGTAAAGCGAGGATAGTAAGGGCAACTTGTTCCGGTTTAATATCTGCATTAAATTCGTTGGACGCAATCCCATCATTCAACAGATTAATGATCTTGTCCTTCCATCTATTAAAAGCGAAAGCCGTTTGCCGTTTAAGAATCGGATGAGTATCATCTGATTCAACAGCAGTATTCAAAACCGGACATCCTCCTTCAGGGAATCTTGTTTCAGCGAAATTTCCAACTAAATCGGGATATACAAAAAGTTTCTCTCGATATGTCTTTCTCTTTTCCATTTCTGAGGAAAAAAGATTAGACATATTACTGAAATTGTATTTGAAAGCTTCCAAAGCAACATCATCTTTATTTTTGAAATTTCCATAAATGCTGCCTTTAGTTAGTCCGGTAACCTCGGTCATATCGTTAAGAGACGTACCCGCATAACCTTTTGTATTGAAGATAGACGCGGTACGCTCAATGATAAATTCTTTAGTTTTATCCGCTTTTGACATATTTGAGTTGAATTAGTGTACAAAGATAATGAAATAATATACCGATTGGTATATATTGAAGTCAAAAAAACATTAAATCAAAGACGGGGTAGGCTAACGATAAATATCATTTTTAGTTTTGGTGCATGAGCTAAAGGGATTAACCTCTGATAATGGAATCAATAATAAGCAGTTAAGAGAATGTTCAGTTCACTACAGATATAAAGAAAAGGATAATATAGTAGCATTGTTTTATGGGTTGGTTAAACCAACCCATTAATTGAGATAAATAAATCTCTAAAATTAATAAATCTACTTCCTAAGTTATTAAAGATAAACACTGAATCCACCAACTTTGTGTATAACCTTGAACAGGAAAGGATAAAGTCATCAAACAACAAAATATCAGCTCAAATTGATTATATCATCAACATGATTGACCAAACACAGATTGATTACGGACATAAGCAAGAAATGATAAGTAATTTACTTAAAATAAGGAGTTTGTTGATGTAATTCTAATTTAAATTTTCTTGTATTCATGGAGGTTGTATCACTTGAAATTCCATGCAAATAATTTAGCGCACCCTTTTTAACTGAACATTGAAAAAATGACCCTTTAAACAAAGCAATTTCGGACTTTTAAACAAAGTTGCTCCGTTCGGTTACTGGTATCTTTGTTTCATCAAAACAATTAAAATTTGAAAATGATGAAACAAAACAACAACCAGGGAGCGTTGCAGAAACCGATAGGTTCGGGATTTAACGCACAATCGACAACAAACGCAGTAATTAAAGGCATTGATCTTACAGGTAAAATCGCTATTGTTACCGGAGGGAACACAGGTATTGGCATGGAAACCACCCAAACGCTGGCAGCAGCAGGAGCAACAGTTATTGTACCGGCAAGGAACATTGAAAAAGCGAAAAGAAATTTGGCAGGCATTACCAATGTAGAGATTGAATACATGGATTTGATGGACTCCGATTCAATTAATGCTTTTGCTCAAAAATTCCTGATGTCCGGCAGACCACTTCATCTGCTGATTAACAATGCCGGAATCATGTGGGTGCCGCTGCGCCGCGATAAACGGGGTATTGAATCTCAATTAGCAACCAATTATCTGGCGCAGTTTCAGCTTACGGCAAGATTATGGACTGCACTTAAAAAAGCCAATGGAGCAAGAGTGATTAATGTTTCTTCGCAAGGCCACCAGTTTGCACCCTTCAACTTCGATGATGCTAATTTCCTGCACCGCGAATACGAAACACTGGCAGCTTACGGGCAATCGAAAACCGCGGTAAACCTGTTTTCCGTTGAATTGGATAACCGGGGCAAAGCTCACAATGTAAGAACTTATTCGTTGCATCCGGGTTCTATACACGGTACCGAACTTGGACGAGAAGCTTCTGTGGAATTGTTTCAGAAAATGGGATTTTGCGATGAACAAGGAAACATTAAGCCGGAAGTTGTAGCGTCGTTGAAAACAATCCCGCAAGGTGCCGCAACAACCGTATGGGCTGCAACAAGTCCATTGCTTCACAATCTTGGAGGTGTTTACTGCGAAGATGTGGAGGTAGCCGAAATAAACCACGAACATAGCTTTGGCGTAGGAGTAAAACCGTATTCGCTGGACGAAAGCCATGCAAAACAGCTTTGGAAATTAAGTGAAGAAATGACAGGCATAATATTCGATGTTGATTGATTGCCAAATAATTATTTTTGTGTTGCCGGGTTCTTTTATTGCTGATATTAAAAAGAAAGCAGATGGAGTACAAAGCAAAATACATTACTGATGATATTAAACTTTCCTGCTATGAGGATAGGTTTTTCAAATCAGACATCGTGTTTGAACATCACATGCTGGTCTGGTTCATTTCGGGCGAAACAAAGATTGTGCAGGCCGATGCCACATATCTCTTTAAAAAGGGCGATATTTTTCTGATTCCCAGGAACCAGTTGGCAACGATCATCAATTATCCCAAAGACGGCGGGCCTCATAAAACGGTGGTCATGCACTTGTCCGCCGCGAGGCTGCGGGATTTTTATGCCAAACAGGATATTCAAATTCAGTTGTTTACTTCACCGAAAATCCGTTGTTACAACAACCATCCGTTGCTCGAAAGCTGTCTTTCTTCCTTAATTCCATATTTTGAAATGAAAGACCTTCCTGAAGAGATTGCTAACCTGAAAATTACAGAAGCCATAAGCATACTTCGGACGATTGACAAAAGCATCGATCAGGTGCTGGCTAATTTTGAAGAGCCGGGGAAAGTTGATTTGGTCAGTTATATGGAGCGGAATTTCATGTTCAATTTGCCATTGCAGAAATTCAGCTATTTGACTGGCCGGAGCCTGACCACTTTTAAACGCGATTTTAGCAAAGCGTTCAGTACCACTCCCCAGCGGTGGCTCACTCAAAAAAGACTGGAATTGGCACACTATCAATTTGTTGAAAATAAAAGGAATCCGATTGAAGTATGCTACGAAGTCGGGTTTGAGAACCTGTCGCATTTTTCTTATGCGTTTAAAAAGCAATTTGGTTATTCGCCAACACAATTGCTAAAATAAAGTCGGTTGTTCTTTTGTGTCCTTTCATTTATAAACTTCGATATGGAATCAAAATCTTCAAGCAAAAAGTTCAGTGTTTCTCCGGTTGGATACCAATACTCATGCTGAAAGGCTCATTTTTATTGGTTTTTGATTTCATTCATAAAGCAATCTTTTATGCATGCAAATATATTACGGACATGTTTTCCCGGGAATTGGTTACATTACTTATCCCGGAGAACAACCCCATGGTCTGGAAACAAAAAGGCTGTCGTTATTATTGACAGCCTTTTACACAACCACATAAACGCTATTTTTTTATCCAACTAACTATTTTCTCATCATCGGGTTTCACTTTCGGATCAATAACATCAACCAAATGCCCACTTTCGTCGATCAGGTATTTCTGAAAGTTCCATTTTACTTCCGAATCCATCACTCCATTTTTACTTTTAGCGGTAAGCCATTGATATAGTGGTGCCATGTCATCGCCCTTCACCGAAATTTTCGACATCATTTTGAACGTAACCCCGTAGTTTTTCTCGCAGAATTCAGCAATTTCTTTATTCGAACCCGGCTCCTGTTTCATAAAATTATTGGCTGGGAAGCCGATAATAGTAAACTTTTCTCCGCCATAAGTTTTAAAAAGTTCCTCTAATTGCTTGTATTGTGGTGTCAAACCGCATTTTGACGCTGTATTTACCACCAGTACTTTTTTCCCTTTCAGGCTCGATAAATCAAAATCTTTTCCGTCAATGTCCTTTACTTTGAAATCGTAGAACGATTGCTGACCAAAAACTACTGCTGAAATTAAAATCAGGCTTAAAATCATTGTTATTCTTTTCATTTGCGATATACTTGTTTGATTAATTTGCTGATTGAACAATTAAAGATATTCAAAGGTTTTGCAAGCCCTGTGTTAATAAGTTTAAATTTGCCATTAGGCCAGAATTTGTATATTTGGTCGTTCAATTTCGAGTAGTTTATGGAAAACTTTATTGTTTCAGCACGAAAATATAGGCCAGATACCTTTCAAACTGTTGTTGGTCAGGCTTCAATTACTTCAACACTGAAGAATGCCATTAAAAACAAACAGCTTGCTCACGCTTATTTGTTTTGCGGACCCCGTGGCGTTGGTAAAACAACTTGTGCCCGTATTTTTGCCAAAACCATAAACTGTCAGAATTTAACTTCGGAAATCGAACCTTGCAACGAATGCGAATCGTGCAAAGCATTCAACGGGAGCCGTTCGTACAACATTCACGAGCTCGACGCCGCTTCAAATAACTCGGTTGACGATATTCGCAACCTTACCGACCAGGTTCGGATTCCACCGCAGGTTGGACAATACAGCGTTTATATTATCGACGAGGTTCATATGTTGTCGCAGGCTGCATTCAATGCTTTCCTGAAAACACTGGAGGAACCGCCGCGTCATGCTATTTTCATTTTAGCCACGACTGAAAAACACAAAATCCTTCCAACGATTTTGTCGCGTTGCCAGATTTTTGACTTTAATCGTATTAAAATTAGCGATATATCCGGCCATTTGGGAAACGTGGCCCGTAAGGAGTCAGTTGCCATTGAGTCGGAAGCGTTGAACGTAATTGCGCAAAAAGCCGATGGAGCCATGCGCGATGCACTTTCTATTTTCGACCAGATCGTAAGCTTCTCAGGTAAAAGTATTAGTTATAAGGATGTTATCGCAAATCTTAATGTTCTCGATTACGATTATTATTTCCGTATTGTCGATTTGTTTTTGGTTAATGATATTTCGGGAAGTTTGCTCCTCTTCAACGAGATTTTGGATCATGGATTTGATGGTCACCATTTTATAACCGGTTTGAGTTCTCATTTCCGTGATGTTATGGTTTCTAAAGACCAGGTAACGATTCAGCTACTCGAAGTTGGAGGCGAAATAAGGGAAAAATACAAATCTCAGGCGCAACGATGCGATGCCGATTTCCTGATAAACGCCTTGCAAATTGCCAACGAATGTGACTTGCAATACAAAGTCAGTCAGAATAAACGGTTGCTTGTTGAGCTCGCTCTTATAAAAATAGCGCAGCTTACCTTAAAAAAAAAATAGCTGACCCGGCCTCAGACCCGGCTCTTTTGCCATTTTTCGATGGTTCGGGATCTGCCAATCCGGCGCCGGTTTCACCCAATGCCGTTCGCGAAGCATCTTCAGCTCCAGTGCAAAACACTCCTGAACCTGTTGAGAAATCGAATACGGTGCGTGTCGTCAGGAAACTTGGAGGTTCTCTGACTCCTTCAATAAAAGATGCTTTGGCCGGTAAGGTTGTTGAGAAAACAATCGTGGAGGAAATTGGTAAAGCGGCTTACAGCGAATACGATAATTATTACGAACCGTTTAGCAAAGAACAATTTGAACTGAAGTGGCATGAATTTTTGGATATGATTTCTGATCGGCCAAACCTGATAGCCACTCTTTCTGCAATTCCTGAAATTAGTGATGGAAATAAGCTGATGCTGAAGATCGGTAATTCGGTTCAGGAAGAGGAAGTTCGACTGGTAAAACCGGAGCTTCTCGCTTTTCTGAAACGCGAATTGCGTAATTCGGGAATTGAACTGAATACCTCGATTGAGCGAATTGAATCAGAACGAACCCATTACAGCGATTCGGAAAAATTACAGGCGTTGATGCAAAAGAATCCGCAATTGTTTGAACTTAAGCAGAAATTTAACCTCGATTTTAATGCCTGATTGCTAAACGATTCTGGAATTATGGCTGGATTTTATTCCAAAATTTTGTTGCAATAGGGAAAACAGTTTAAATTTTTGTATTTTTATACAAAATATAATACCAACTGCTATGATTAAGAAAGAAGTTTTAGATGCAATAAATGAGCAGATTAATGCTGAATCATACTCAGCTTACATGTATCTTTCGATGGCTGCCTATTACGAAAGTATTGGTTTATCGGGATTTGCACATTGGATGAAAATTCAATACCAGGAAGAAGCTGCACATGCTATCAAATTTTTTAATTATGTCACCGAACGAGGCGGAAAGGTTGTATTGAAAGCTATAGAGCAGGTTCCGGTTGAGTTTGCCGGGGTTGTTGATGTTTTTGAGAAAACGCTTATACACGAAAATCATGTTACGGAGTCGATCAATAATCTGATGAGTGTTGCAATTTCGGCCAACGACCATGCCACTCAAAGCTTTTTACGGTGGTTTGTTGATGAACAAGTTGAAGAAGAAGCCAATGTCGAAAAAATTCTGGCTACTTTAAAGCTTATCAACGGTCAGGGTAACGGTATTTTTATGATGGATCGCGAATTGTCGCAACGAGTTTTTGTTGATCCCAATGCAGCCGCTTAAATAGTTACACAATATCTCGATGAAAAGGCTGCCATTAGGTGGCCTTTTCTTTTTTTACACACATTGAAAAATTAAACAACATGAAACAGGTTATTTTAAATAAGCTCGATTACCTGAGAATCCGAAAGCACCTTATGGAGGCGCAAAACAGAAAGACTATCGATCCGGCCAATGCCGAAAAGTTGGCCCGGGAACTTGAATCAGGCGTTCAGATGGAACCGAAAGATATCCCTTCGGATGTGGTAACAATGAATTCTGTCGTTAAAATCTCGTTTGTTGGCGAAGAACATCGCCAGGAGTTTCGCATCGTTTATCCTGATCAGGCAGACTTCAGGATGAAAAAAGTTTCAATCTTTGCGCCGATAGCAACCGCATTGATTGGATTTCGGGTTGGCGATTTGATTGAGTGGGTGGTTCCGGGAGGATTAAAAAAAATTAAAATTGATGGAATAAGCTACCAACCCGAAGCCGCCGGAGATTACAGTCTTTAATTATATTCTAATTTTGACCGGCGTAACGGCTCATAATCTTTTAGTTCTTTTTTGCCATAAAAACGATTACTATGACTGATTCAGAAACTATATTTTCCGATTTTTTTGAGTTATGTAAAAAAAGCCTTTCTGAGAAGGATTTGGCCAAAATAAAAGAGGCTTACGAGTTACTTTTTGAAGTATTTGGAGATCGTAAAAAGAAATCCGGAGAATTTGTACTTAACCATTCGGTGTCGGTAGCGCGCATTGTTTTAGAGGAAATTGGGCTTGGGGTTGATACCATTATAGCCGCCATTCTGCACAATATTTTTTATCACGATCATTCGGCCCTTGATATCGAGGGCCGTTTTGGAAAATCGGTGACTTCGATCCTTGAAGGAATGGCCAAGATTAACAGCATGGGAACCGATACTGTTGAGTTGCATTCGGAGAATTACCGTGGACTGATGCTTGCGCTTGCCGGCGATGTGCGTGTTATTTTATTAAAAATTGCAGATCGTCTGGAAGTTATGCGTAAACTCGATTTTGATGACATCGCATTCCGGACAAAGGTTTCCGTTGAAACTTCCTTTTTATATGCGCCATTGGCTCACCGGCTCGGATTGTATTATATCAATTCAGAATTGCTCGATTTATGCCTGAAATACCAACATCCTGAAGCCTATCATGCTGTTGCTGTGCGCCTAAAGGAAACCGACCGGGAGCGGGCTAATTTTGTTGCCGAATTTGTGAAGCCGATTCAGGAAAAACTCAATTCGCGCGGGTTTTCGTTTGACATGAAAGCCCGGACAAAATCAATTAATTCGATCTGGAGAAAAATGCAAGCTCAGAAAGTTGATTTTGATGAAGTTATGGATTTATTTGCTATTCGCGTTATCCTGAATTCGGAACTCGTCAATGAAAAGTCGGATTGTTGGCAGGTTTATTCGATGGTTACAGAAGAATACCAATCGAATCCCAAGCGTATGCGCGATTGGATTACTATTCCGAAATCAAATGGATATGAATCGCTTCATGCAACTGTGCTGGGGCCGCAGGGAAAATGGGTTGAGGTACAAATACGAACCAAACGGATGGACGAGATCGCGGAAAAAGGTTTGGCAGCGCACTGGAAGTACAAAGGAGGTTCGGGCTCGTCGGAAATGGAAAAATGGCTGGCCAATGTTCGCGAAGTTTTGGAGAATCCTGAAATGAACATGGTCGATTTCATCGATGATTTTAAAACCAACGTATATGCCGACGAAATTTTTGTTTTTACCCCGAAAGGTGATTTAAGAAAATTGGCAGCTGGCGCTACCTTGCTCGATTTTGCCTATGAAGTTCACTCTCGTGTTGGAGATCAATGCGTTGGCGGAAGAGTGAATGGTAAAAATGTGACTATGAGGCATAAACTCCACAATGGAGACCAGATTGAAGTGGATACATCGGGCAACCAACGCCCGAAATTAGATTGGCTCGATTTTGTGGTTACTTCCAAGGCAAAGAACCGGATTAGGGCCAGCCTGAATGAAGAAGTTAAACGGCAGGCCGATATTGGAAAGGAAATATTACTGAGAAAAGTTAAAAACTGGAAAATCGAATTTAATGATGATAGTATTCGTAAGTTGTTGAAAGAGTATAAGTTGAAACTCGCTCAGGATTTGTACTACAATATTGCAACCGAGAAGATTGATACGCTCCAGATTAAAGAAATACTTGTTGGGAAAAAAGAGGAGACAGCTCGCCAGCTTATAACCGATATATTGACTAAGGACAAAGTGCAGAACCTCGAATTTTCGAGCGGCGACGATTTCCTGGTTATCGACAACAATTTGAAAAACGTTATTTACAAGCTTGCCCCTTGCTGTAACCCCATTTTTGGAGACGATATTTTTGGTTTTGTAACCATCAATGAAGGAATAAAAATTCATCGTACATCCTGCCCAAATGCTCCTCAGATGTTTGAACGATATCCTTACCGGGTTATCAGGGCCAAGTGGCAAGATACCCGGAAAAAATCGTCGTTCCAGGCAACCATACGTATTTCGGGAACCGACGAAGTTGGTATTGTTGAGCAAATTACTCATGTTTTGGCCAAAGATATTGGCGTACAGATGAGGTCAATCAATATTGAATCCGGGAATGGTAATTTTGAGGGCGTTTTGCGCGTGTTCGTAAATGGGATCGATCATCTCGACTTTCTGATGAATAAACTTCGGGCTATCAATGGTGTTGTATTTGTTTCGCGTGCCGATTAAATCCATAAAATTGTATAATGAATGACAACTATTTTTTGGCAAAATCAAATTTTGACAATGGAGATTTGGAAAGCTCAATTAATTTGCTGAACGATATGCTATTAGTTAATCCTGATAATGAAGAGGCTCTTCTTTTGCGAGGTTTGACTTTTTATCGGATGCAAAAGTGGGGAGAGGCTATAAACGATTTTTCATCGGTGCTGGAACTTAAGCCTGATCACACTGAAGCTAAGTTAAGACTGGAAATGGCAGAAAATATCCTCGGTTATTTTACACCTGATATGTTCAATCCTTAACCTGATTATGCCTGAAGTCCGAGTGATTTACTCATACGAAACCTTATAGCGTCGAAAAGCTATACTTATTTCTTATCATACCCTCGAAAATGGGTGTTGTTGCGTGAATAGTGGCTGTTTATTTGGAGAAATGTCCAATCCGGATTTGATTGCCTTTATGTTTATTTTCGACGGTTTTTTTCGTGTATTTGTTGGCGGTTATAATCGAATACAGAAAAAAACAGAAAAAATCCGTTGAAGACAAGGGGATTTTTTTTGAATTTTAGGTATTATTTCTAATTTTAGACAGTTCCAAATTTTCCGGGAAATTAACTATAGTAATATAACCTTTAAAACAAGATTTGTATGAAACGTATTTTTATTGTTTGTTTGTTATTGATTAGTGTTATGGCTGCTAATGCTCAGGTAGCTGAAAAATCTTTTGCCGAGTTGAAAAATGAAGGGAATGCCGCAGTTAAAGCAAACGATTTTGTGAAAGCTTTGGATTTATATGAACAAGCTATTGCAAAACTCGGAGATAGCCCTATAACCGACACAATGATGGTTTATAACATGGGCATATTTGCTGTTAAAGCCAAAAATTTTGATAAGGCCATTAAGTATTTTGATCAGACTATTTCATTGAATCGCAATAAGGTAAGTGCTCTTTTAACAAAATCAGACGTGCTAAAAGCTTTGAAAAAAGACGATGAAAGTTTAAAAGCTATGGAAGATGCTTTTGCTGTTGCACCTAAAGATGCAAAGGTAAAAAGTAAATTAGCTACGTATTATGTGAAGGAAGCATCGGCGGTTTATGCTAAAGGTGGAGCAATTATTAATAAGGCTAATGCCGATTTAGCAGCGAAAAAATTGAATGATGCAGGATACAAAGCTGCCGTAGCTACTGCAAGCGCCGAATTTAAAAAGGCTTTACCTTTGATTGAAAAGGCTTTAGGTTACGATGATGCCAATGCTACCGCCAAGCAATTGAAGGCCGCTTGTGAAGCAGCATTGAAATAATATTGTTTGTTTTAAGTTGATAGTCAGATAATTTATTTTAGAAGGTTGGTTTGCGGCAAGATCGTGGATCAACCTTTTGTTTTATACAACTGCGTTATACGCGCTGTTATTCGAATCAATGTTTTTTTTATTAGTCATTTTCAACGATAGCTATATTCTGATTATTAGTTACTTAATTTGCTTTCCAGCCATGCAATAAAATCGAATGCATTTAGTAGCTGACATTCGTAAGGGTTATTTTTTAGGTGGACGAGCATTTCCTTTTGATTTAGCATTTTTTTGTTCCTGGTTGATTTGTCGGTATTGGAGAGAACCAGTAATACGCTTTTGAGAATAATACTTTCACTTTTTAGCAGCTTTCCGCGTTTTTTCAGGTCACGTTCCATCGATCTAATTTCTGATTCAATATATTCGTAATTATTTAATTCACAGTTTGTTATTATATTTATAAATCGTATTAGTTTAACTTGAGGCAGATTAAAAAATGGTCTGCCCGAATTTAGTATAGGCCGAATGATTTTTAGAGCCATTTTGTAATTCCGGTTCCAGAAATATACCGAAGCGATTTGCAGCGAAATCTCAGCTTTTGCAATAAAAGCCATATTGTCAACCAATTCTTTTATTCGATCGATTTCACTATTTAAGTGGGTCAACGCTTCTTTGAACTTTTTCTGATCGGTTAAAATCAGGCTGTCAAAAATGAAAATTAACGGGTCGATAATGTGCTGAGCTGTAGGATATTCTTCATGTAGCTTTCGAAGTTTGTTGATGAAGTATGGCATTTCTTCGTAGTTGCCAAACCAACGCAGGTTATTTAAGATTCCCTGAATATGATTTATGTAAAGATAAGGCGGATTTCCCCACAACTTTCGATTATTTTCGAACAACTCATTTAGTTCGTAATAAACTTTCAGACTGGATTTTAGATTGACGGTTTTCATGAAGTAAACCGACTGGAACAGTAAATGTAGTTTCTGAGATTCGAAAGAATTCTTATTTTGCCCTGAGATTGCCTGAAGTTCGTTAAACGCAAGATCGTTTAGCTTTTCTTTTTCCGATTCGTTTCTTACGGGACCGTATTTGATGTGGCGCAACGATATTAAATTATACAAGCCGGTGTGATTTTCAATGGCTCTTTGTTGCCTCGAAACCGTTTCTATTTTTAGTTGTTTCCGAACAAGCTCTTCTTCGTTAATTTGTTCAAAATCAAGTCTATTACAGATGCTTATTTCCAGCTTTGCTAAGAGTAGGAAATGGCTAAATAATTCGTATTCCAGTGCCGTTTTCTTATATTTTTCAATCAGGAGAAGGCTTTCGTTGAAAAGATTCTTTTTTAGGAGAAAATTGGCCTGCCTGTAAGCGTTTAATATTCGGAATTCAACTTCAGATTCAGAATCTTTCGCAGATAAAAGTTCGAGCAACGTTTGGTAAAGGTGGTTGCAGGTAATTTCGAAGCTTGAATTTGGCTTTGTTCGTTTAAATTCTCCTTTAATGGAGGTCGCATCAAAGCCCAGCTTTTGTACAATTTGATATAGTTGTTGATAATCCTTTACGCCTTGGTATGTTTGGCTATGTAATCCAAAATATCGCTTTTCGGTGCTGGTCATTGAGTTGACTAAAAGAATCAGGCTTTCTAGTTTCGACATAAAAGTGTTGTATAACAGTGTATTTTTTAGTAGATCTCTAATTTATAAGTTTTGTTCAATTTTATAATAATTAAATAGCTATATATCAGATTTTTATAATTTAATAATGCTAATAATTTGCAGTTTAAAAATATATAATTTTAATCATTTCTGTTTAAAAAAGGTTTTCGAATCGATTAAATTTGAATCACATATACAAGATGCTATGAAACCAGGAAAAATTCTAGTTATTGGTAGTTCTAATACAGATATGGTTATTAAAACCAGTAATTTCCCAGCTCCGGGAGAGACAATCCTTGGAGGGCGTTTTATGATGAATGCTGGCGGAAAAGGCGCCAACCAGGCGGTTGCGGCTGCGCGTTTGGGCGGTCTGGTTACGTTTGTAGGAAAAACAGGCGACGATATATTTGGGAAACAGGCCGTTCAGCAAATGGAGGATGAAGGTATTAATGTCGATTTTGTGGTAGTCGATCAGGAAAATCCCAGTGGTGTGGCTCTGATTACAGTTGACCGGAATGGTGAAAATTCGATTGTGGTTGCGCCAGGTTCTAACGGAACATTGAGCCCGGATGATTTTGATAATGCTATTTGTGAGCTCGATTCTTCTGACTATATCCTGATGCAACTCGAAATACCTATTTCAACGGTCGAATATATTGCGCAAGTGTCGGTTCAACGAAGCAAAAAGGTAATTCTGAACCCGGCTCCGGCAGCAAACCTTTCAGGAGAATTATACAAATCATTATTCCTGATTACTCCAAACGAAACCGAAGCTGAGATACTAACAGGAATTAAAGTAACCGATTATAAATCAGCATTGGAAGCGGCTACATACCTTCATGAGAAAGGCGTTGAAATAGTGGTGATTACTTTGGGGCCAGAAGGGGCTTTTTTACTAAAAGACGGAAAATCGCAGATGATAAAGGCGCCTAAAGTACAGGCTATTGACACAACCGCTGCCGGCGATACGTTTAATGGAGCTCTTGTTGTAGCTTTGTCAGAAGGAAAATCGGTGGCCGAGGCAATTGCTTTTGCCAACAAGGCTGCATCAATCTCGGTAACTCGATTTGGGGCCCAGTCTTCGGTTCCGTACCGTAAAGAAATAACGAATTAATTGTTTGATAATTAAACTTGTGTTATTCAGGTCAACATTATGACAATTGAATTGCAAAATAGTAATGTGAAAATTTTAAGTAGTAAAATAATAACCTAAAACCATAACCATGAAAAGGTACTTATCGATTTCTTTTTTAATTGTTGTCTTTCTACAAATAACTTCTTGCACTTCAACGCAAAAGGTTGATTACAGAACTTTGCAGATTGACAAAATGCGAGATAAAATTGCCGGTGGCTGGGCCGGTAAAATGATTGGTGTCACTTACGGCGCTCCAACTGAATTCAAAGCTCAAGGCCGAACATATGATGATTCGATTAAATGGAAGCCCGCCGATGTGAAAGGCTCTATTGGGCAGGACGACATTTACGTTCAGCTAACCTTCCTGATGACAATGGATAAATATGGCATTGATGCCCCGGCAAAAAAATTTCAGGAGCTATTTGCGAAAGCTGGTTACCATCTGTGGCATGCCAATGTTCAGGCCCGGAAAAATTATTTCGACAGCATTTTTCCTCCGCAATCGGGTTTGCCCGAAAATAATATTCATGCCGATGATATTGACTTCCAGATTGAGGCCGATTATATTGGGTTTATGTGTCCCGGGATGCCGCAAACGGCCAACCAGATTGCCGATAAAATTGGCCATATCATGAATTATGGTGATGGGGTTTATGGGGGAGCATTTGTTGCATCGTTATATGCTGAAGCTTATTTCGAGAGTGATATTAGCAAAATAATAAACAAAGCGTTGCTCTCTATTCCGGCTGAAAGTGATTATGCCAAAATTGTAAATGATGTGATTTTGTTACATAAGCAATATCCCGGCAATTGGAAATCGGCTGGAACGAGCTGGAAGCGAAATGGGGTCATGTTCAGATTTGCGGGGCTGGCACTACATTTAATATCGACGCAAAGTTTAATGGAGCATTTATCGTTATGGGCTTGCTTTACGGCGACGGCGATCCTGAAAAAACAATGGAAGTTTCAACCCGATGCGGACAGGATTCCGACTGCAACCCGTCGAACGCAATGGCTGTATTAGGGGTTATTAAAGGATTGAGCGGGTTACCGGCTGAGTATCAGAATGCAGTTAAGTCGATTGGCGATTCGCTTTTTATTAATACCGACTATTCGTTCAATAAAGCCGTTAACAAAACATTGGAATATGCTCAACTTCTGGCTGTGCAAAGCGGAGGCCAATCAACGCCAAACGAGTTGAAGATTAAGCAACAGGAGCCTCGTCCAATGTCAATGGAAACAGCGTTCCCCAAACTTGTATTCGATAAGAAAGCCAGTGTCTTTGATGAAAATCAAGCATGGAAATTGAAAGGAAAATGGAGCGAATTTGGGAAGAAACAAGCCAAATGCAGTAGCGTTGCAGGAGATGAAATCGGCTTTTCGTTTGAAGGAACGGGCCTTTCTTTGGTTGGTAACTGGGTTAAAGACGGCGGCAAAGCCGATGTTTATCTGGATGGCCAGTTTCAGCGTACCATCGACTGTTATTTTTACTTTTCGAAGCAGGAACACCATTATATGGATTTGTATCATATCACAAATCTTCCGTTCGGAAATCATACCGTAAAGTTGATTGTTAAGGGAGAAAAGCGACCCGAATCGATGGGCGAAAATGTGTATGTAACAGGAGCCATCGTTTTTAAAACAAGCGATAAGACGAATGAAAACTTTAAGTTTTCGTTTCAAAAATAAGCGAAAGGATTGTGCTGCGGTATTTAATTTTAAATGTGGCGATCCATGTAAAAATATAAATATCGAGGAATCAGTTCTTGTTTTAGCTATCGATTTTCTGTTTAATTTACTAACTTTCAATAAATTAAATATTTACCTATGAAATTTATTCAGGGTGTTTTCTTTGCTTTTATCATTCTTGGTCTCAATTCAGTAACTGGCTGGTCGGTACAGCCTGTTAAAGTAATTTTTGATACCGATATGGGGCCCGATTTTGATGATGTTGGTGCTATTGCTGTTTTACATGCTCTTGCCGCAAAAAATGAATGCGAGATTTTGGCAACTGTGGCCAGTGATGGCTATCCGTATATTGCTCCTGCAATCGAGGTTTTTAACCGTTATTTTGGTAAACCCGGCATTCCGATAGGAGTACCCGGGAAAGGTGCTCCGTCTTTATCATGCCCGAACCACTGGAATGATTCTCTGGCGGTAAAATTTCTTCCTGAAAAGAAAACCAATGCTGATTATCCTTTAGCAGTAGATGTTTACCGGAAAGTGCTGGCCAGTCAGCCCAATAAAAGTGTAGTTATTATTACGGTAGGGTTTATATCGAACCTGGCCGATCTGCTTAAATCTGGTCCTGACGATTATAGTCCGCTTTCGGGAAAAGATTTGGTTGCCCAAAAGGTGAAAAAGTGGGTAGCTATGGCAGGTGCTTTTCCCGAAGGATGGGAGTTTAATGTGAAAGAAGATGCTGACGCTTCGGTTTATACATTTAAAAACTGGCCAGCTCCAATACTTTTTAGTGGATTTGAGATTGGCGTTAAAATAATGACAGGGACTAAAATTGTGGCTCAGGGTAGCAAAAATAGTCCTGTACATTGGGCGTATAAGTATTGTCTTGAAACCTATGATAAAAAACCGACTCAAACCCGAAATTCATGGGATCACACAGCTGTTTTATGTGCTATTCGTAATCCTGAAGACTATTTTTATGTTATTGGAAACGGAACATTTGTTTGCAATCCGGATGGATCGAACAGCTGGGATGCAGAGAGAAACTCGAATCATTCTTTTTTAGTGCACAAATATCCGTATCAAAAAATAGCCGATGTTCTGGATAATTTGATGCTTTATGAACCCGGGGAAAAATAATCATTCGAAAAACTAAATCTAAAACTATGTATATTGTTAATTCTTACTCGTTTGCCGTAGTTCTGTGCCTTGTAACTATGATTTGCTGGGGCTCGTGGGCAAATACCCAGAAGCTGGCGCAAAAATCGTGGCGTTTTGAGTTATTTTATTGGGACTATGTGATTGGCATTTTATTGATGTCGCTGATTTTTTCGTTTACCCTGGGCAGTTTTGGTTCTGCTGGCCGTAGTTTTATTCGCGATTTGGCTCAGGCTGAATTAATAAATGTGGGTAAAGCTTTTCTGGGAGGTATTGTTTTTAATTTGGCGAACATATTAATTGTCGCTGCAATTGCTATTGCCGGGATGTCGGTAGCTTTCCCGGTTGGTATCGGAATAGCGCTTGTATTGGGTGTATTAATTAATTATGTAGCCAATCCACAGGGAAATGCTTTTTGGCTCTTTTTAGGCGTTGGCTTAGTTACCCTGGCAATTATCCTCGACGCTATTGCATATCGCCGTAAAGCTTCTCAAAATCAAAAAGTTCCGGCGAAAGGAATAATCTTGTCGGTAATTGGTGGAGTATTAATGGCGCTTTTTTACCGCTTTGTTGCAGGATCAATGTCTGTCAACTTCGAAGCTCCTGAACCAGGTTTTTTAACTCCTTACGCAGCTGTATTCGTTTTTTCCCTGGGAATTTTAGCAAGTAACTTCCTTTTTAATACAGTTCTTATGAAAAAACCTTTCGAAGGAACGCCGGTAAGCTATAAACAGTATTTCGAAGGATCGTTTCGCGAACACTTAACCGGAGTATTGGGCGGCGTAATTTGGTGTCTGGGAATGATGTTTAGCATCATTGCAGCAGGAAAAGCAGGTTATGCCATTTCTTATGGATTAGGACAAGGTGCCACATTGGTAGCTGCTTTATGGGGCGTTTTTATCTGGAAAGAATTTGGTGGAGTAAAAGGAACTTTTGGACTTCTTTTTACCATGTTTCTGTTGTTTGTTTTGGGGCTTGGACTAATAATTTATGCTGGTATTTAACCGATAATAATAATTTATTGTGTATTTATTCCAACGTCCGCTATTTGGACGTTGGGGGAGTTGAGATAAAAACGCAAGTTAAAATGCGACATTATTTAGTTTTCGTTACTTAATCGGGCAGAATCGTATTTTTTTCAAATATTTTTCAGGCATCAACTTAAAGAAGCGCGTTTATACGTATATTTACACATCCTCCTTAAGTGTTGCAATGCTTTGGGATTTCTGGTATTATAACGGTAATGTCATGGAATCAGCAAAAAAGCCTAAAATACTACTTGTTGAAGATAATATCATAAATCAGAGAGTGGTAGTATTAACTTTGAAACATCTTAATTTTGAATGCGATGTAGCATCGAACGGTAAAGAAGCCTTTGAGAAATTTTGCCAGAACGAATACGATCTGATTTTTATGGATATTCAAATGCCTGTGCTTAATGGTTTAGAGGCTACAAAACTGATCCGAAATTATGAAAAATCAACGGGTTCCCAAAAACCTGTTTTAGTCATTGCCCTTACTGCAAATGAGCCAACTGAGTTTAGCGGCATGTATTTAGAAGCCGGGATGGATGGTTTTATCGAAAAACCTTTGAGGATAGAACAATTGTCAACGTATATTGGTCAGCTTCTAAACTCCCGAATTAGTGAAACAACATCGACAGAGTAATTATACATTGGATCCAACCTGAACCAGCTTGTTTCTTCTTTTTATTTAATTTTGGCTGAAAAACGGCTAAAATGATTTCCGATTTTATGCAAAAAGTACTTTTCCCTAATTCTCACCTGATTTTCTGAATACGATTTTCTTTATTTTTCCCGGTATTTCTTCTATCTAATTTTTGACCTAAATAGTTTTTTTTAAGTATTTTTTTTGTGTTTAGCATTTACTTGTTTGTGTAAGTGTTTGCTAATTAGAATCTTTATTCGTTTGTTCTTTGTTTTCGATTTGTTAATAAATCTTACTATTTAGAACCTGATCAAATTTCGTATCTTATTGTAATACTGACCGATACTTAATACTTTTACCAAGAATCAAAAAATTAGACTTAACCATGAAACAATTGTCACTCGTATTTTTTCTTTTGGTTCTTGTAACCGGTTTATTTGCACAGGAGGCCACTTCCTGGAGAGGCGCAAATTCTTCAGGAATTTATACTGTCGAAAACCTCTTGCCTCAATGGCCTTCCGATGGCCCTAAAATAGTATGGTCGTTTGAAAAACTAGGCCAGGGCTATTCGTCGCCGGCATTCGCAAACAACAAAATATACATTAACGGGATGGAGAATGGACAAGCTGTTTTGTACGTTCTCGATATGAATGGTAACGAAATACAACGCTTTAAGTATGGTAAGGAATTCGATGCAAGCTACCCGGGAGTTCGATCAACCCCTACAATTGCTGGCGACTTAGCTTATCTGCTTACAGGTCATGGTGTTTTGACGTGTCTTAATTTAAAAACCAGGAAGCCAATCTGGCAAAAAGATTTCATTAATGAGTTTGGTGGCTCCAACATTACCTGGGGTTATACCGAAGCGATATTGGTGGATGGTGATAAATTGTTCTGTACCCCGGGAGGAAAGAAAAATAATGTGATGGCGCTCAATCGAATGACCGGAGAAACGATTTGGAGCTGTGCAGGTTTAGGCGAATTATCGGCTTATTGCACTCCACTTTTAGTTAAATTGCCATCCAGACAATTATTGGTAACGCACACGACTAACCATGTATTGGGAATTGATGCTTTTACCGGAAAACTATTGTGGAACTTTGGACACTCGAACCAGTGGGCAGTTCATCCGAACACTCCAATTTATAACGACGGCGGTTTGTTTGTTTTCAGTGGATGGGGACAAGGTGGCGAAAAATTAAAATTAAGTGCTGATGGAAGTTCGGTAACCAAAGAATGGGACATCAAGAGTTTTGACAACCGTATGGGTGGTGCCGTTTTACTCAATGGCTACCTTTATGGATCGGGCGACAATAGCCGCAGCTGGCAATGCCTCGACTGGAAAACCGGGGAACAGAAATATTCGGCAACAGAGATGGGCAAGGGCGTATGTATCGCTTTAAATAATTTTCTTGTTGGTTATTCCGAAAAAGGCGAATTGTTTATGGCCGAAGCTACTCCTTCCGGTCTGAAAGTGATTTCAAAAACTAAGGTAAGCCTTGGTAACGAGCAGCACTGGGCTCACCCGGTGGCGTACAAAGGTATTTTATATGTACGGCACGGAAATGCATTAATTGCATATAAAATTTCTGCCTGATATGTATATCAAAAAAAAAGATTTAAAAACTCAACCTTATTAATTTAATATGAATCGATTAAAATTCACGCTGGTATTTCTTTTTATTGTAACTATTGGCTTTGCCCAGCCCGCTCAGTGGCGTGGCGCTAATCGCGATGGTAAATTTACCGACACCGGACTATTAAAAAAATGGCCTGATGGCGGTCCTCAGCTTGTTCTGAAAGTTGAAGGCATTGGCAAAGGGTATTCGTCGGTAATTGCTACTGATAAATACATGTTCGTTACCGGAATGATCGATACGCTTGATTATCTGTCATGCGTTACGATGGACGGTAAAATCAAATGGAAAGTTCCTTATGGTCGCTCATGGAAGCAATCTTTTCCCGAAACCCGTGGTTCGGCCACTATCGAAGGCGATCGTGTTTATGTTATTTCAGGAACCGGACAATTGGCATGTCTGAATGTGGAGGATGGTGCAATTCGCTGGAAAGTTGATGTTGACAAAGACTACAAATCGGAATGGCACATTTGGGGATGTTCCGAATCGCCATTGATTGTTGACGATAAAGTAATTTGCTCTCCTGGCGGAAAGCAGACTTCGATTGTAGCACTCGATAAAATGACCGGAAAGTTGGTTTGGCAAAGCGAATCGGTGGGCGGTCCGCGTACCTATTTGTCGCCAATCATCTATCAATACAAAGATTTCAGATACATTCTGGCTGCTACCGGAACCGATTTGATTGCTCTCGAACCTGCTTCAGGAAAGGTCGTTTGGACTTTTAAATATTGGGATGCAAAATGGGAACAACCAGGTTTGATTTGGGCCAATACCCCGGTTGTGAAAGGAGCTGACATCTTTATTTCGATGGGTTACGATTATCGTAATGTGATGCTTACCATGAGCGAAGACGGAAAATCGGTAAAAGAAAAGTGGAGTAATATGGTTTTGGATAATCACCATCACGGACTGATTGAATTGGATGGCTATGTGTATGGCTCGAACTGGATTAGCAACGGTAAAGGGAACTGGGTTTGCCAGGATTGGAACACCGGAGAAACCAAATATGAAACGGACTGGCAAAATAAGGGAGAATTGGTTTATGCCGATGGACTTTTCTATATTCTCGATGAAAAAGGCGGAAACGTTGCCCTTGTAAATCCAAATCCACAAAAATTTGATGTAATTAGTTCGTTTAAATTACAAGGTGGAAGTGGTCCGTTCTGGTCGCATCCGTTTATTGCCAATGGCAAACTGTATCTGCGCCACGGCGATGTATTGTTTGTATATAACATTAAAGCATAAGGCGATTTACGATTTATATATTTACGATTTCAATGGTCAATCGTAAATTACCTAAATAGTCAATAATGAGGTTGTTAATATTTATACTGGCATTTTTTCTTTCCATCAGCTTGTTTTCTCAGGATATTGTTGAATGGCGTGGGCCCAATCGTTCAGGAGTTTATCCCGATAAGGGGCTACTGAAAGTTTGGCCAGAAATGGGACCAAAGATGGTTTTGGAGATTGATAACATTGGAAATGGATACTCTTCAGCGATCGTTTACGGGAATACAATATTTGCGACAGGACTGAAGGATACAATGGACGTTATTTCAGCTTACGATATGACCGGGCAAAAGAAATGGGAAACTCCTTACGGAAGAGCCTGGGCTCGGACTTTTCCAGAAACCCGCTGTACTCCGACCATTGAAAACAACCGGATTTATCTGGTCAGTGGTATGGGACAAATAGTTTGTGTTGAAGCCGTTTCAGGAAAACTAATTTGGTCGGTCGATGCCCAAAATACGTTTAAAGGCGAACCTCATAAATGGGGAATTGCCGAGTCAGCAGCCATCTCGGATAAAGCTGTTTTTTACGTCACTGGCGGCGAAGAAACTTCGGTTATTGCTCTTGATAAATTGAATGGTAAATTACTCTGGAAAACTAAAAGTTTGGGTGGAACGAGAGCTTATGCTTCGTCGGTAATAATTGAAAAAGCCGGGATGAAGCTGTTGCTGGCGCAAACCGCTCGTTACCTGATGGGTATAAATATTGAAAATGGGGATATTGTATGGAATTTCGATTTATTGCCTTATCATCCGGGCGAAATTGGAGTTGGTGCAAATACCAATACTCCATTGTATTATGACAGTAAGATTTTCGTGAGCAGTGGGTACGATCATCCCGGGATCTTGCTGAAGCTGGCAGATGATGGAAAATCGGTCTCTGTAATTTGGACGAATCCTGATTTTGATAATCATATTGGCGGAATTGTGAAGGTTGGCAATTGCTTATTTGGCTCGAATTGGAAAACCAACACTACCGGAAACTGGATGTGTGTTGATTGGAATACTGGCCGAACGATGTACGAAACGAAATGGTTCAACAAAGGCCCGGTTATTTCGGCTGATGAAATGCTTTATTGTTTGGAAGAGAAATCGGGAAATTTGGCCTTGGTGAAGCCCACTCCTGAAAAATTCGACATCGTAAGTTCATTTAAGATTGAAAAAGGTGCTGGACCTTATTGGGCGCATCCGGCAATTTTTGACGGAAAATTGTATGTAAGGCATGGCGAATGCCTGATGGTTTACGATTTAAGAAATTAGTTCGAAGTGAGCTAAAATTCGGAGTGCCTAAAGTTGAAATTTTGCTTGAGGTTGATTCCCTGAAAGGGAATAATATCAATAGCCTGGGGTAAAGTGACGAAGGAACGACACCCCGGGTACAAAATAAAAGAAACCGTCCGCGAGGGTACATGATCAAAATGTGAATCTTGTTTCGGACGGAAGTAAGATGATTTCTGAAGAAGTGATAATAGAAAACAAAAAATCTTGGAAAAGAACCTGAAATATATTCTTTGGTCGGTTGTTGCCGTGCTGGCAATCCTGTTGTTTTGGTGGATGTTTCGCGACCCAACCGGAAAGTTTGCTGAAAGTATTCCGGGAGCCGACAACCGTGGAAAAGATTCTGTTATGGCAGGTCCGCCGGTGAATATTGGCGAAAAGTTCGAGTCGTTTGCTACTTCTACCTCAGTCCTGAAAGGAACCTGGACGCGCTTTAGGGGAGCTGACTATGACAATATTGTCAAGAACTCGGTTCCGCTGAAAAACTCGTGGTCGGGTAGCGAGCCTGAAATTAAATGGTCGGTCGATTTGGGCGAAGGACACGCTGGTGCCGCTATTTATGAAGGCAAAGTATATGTGATGGACTACGATGAGGCCACGCGCTCGGATGCACTTCGCTGTTTTTCGCTTGAAGATGGCAAGGAGCTTTGGCGGCGCTCGTATGGGGTAACCCTAAAACGTAACCACGGGATGTCGCGCACCGTTCCGGCTGTAACTGCCGATTATGTGTTGACCATTGGCCCGCGTTGCCACGTGATGTGTGTAAAACGCGAAACCGGAGATTTGCTGTGGGGTCTGGACATGGTGGCACAGTATAAAACGGAAGTGCCGTTGTGGTTTACCGGGCAATGCCCGATGATCGATGGAAACAAGGCCATTTTGGCTCCTGGCGGAACTTCGGTGATGATTGCTGTTGACATGGCGACCGGAAAAGTGTTGTGGGAAACGCCCAATCCGGGAGGTATAAAAATGTCTCATTCGTCAATCATGCCGTGGACGTTCAACGGAAAGAAAATGTACGTCTATAGCGCAGTTGGCGCTATTTTAGCCGTTTCAGCTGAAGGATCTGACGAAGGTAAAATATTGTGGCAGTCAACGGCCTGGAACCATGCAGTTGTTGCTCCGGCACCGGTTTGTTTTCCGGATGGAAAGATATTCCTGACGGCGGGTTACGGCGCCGGAAGTATGGTTGTAAAAGTTTCGCAGGCTGGCAATGGTTACAAAGTGGATGTGCTGAAGCAATATGCGCCCAAGGACGGAATGGCATGCGAACAGCAGACTCCGGTTGTTTGGGATGGCATGATGTACGCGATCGAACCGAAAGATGCCGGTCCGTTGCGCAATCAGTTGATTTGTGTCGATCCAAATGATGTTAATAAAGTGATCTGGACTTCAGGAAAAGATGGCCGTTTTGGACTTGGCCCTTACCTGATTGCCGACCAAAAAATGTATATCCTCGACGACGAAGGGGTTTTGACGTTGGTGAAGCCCGACAAGAAAAAATACGTTCAGTTGGCGCAGAAAAAAATAATCGATGGAGTTGATGCCTGGGGCCCCATGGCCTTGGCCGACGGCTATTTGGTGTTGCGCGATTCGAAAAAGATGTATGGTGTAAAAGTAAACTAAACGACTATGAACCGGAAACTGGTAAATGTAGTGCTGATTGTGATGGCGGTGGCCATTGTAATCATTATTGGCAGGGACTTTATCGGGAAGAAAGCCGGTAAACCCATCGGGAATCCTTACGAGTACAATATTGATGAGTTCAAAAAAGTGGATTCGACAAAGATTTTGTATTCCGAAAAAATCAGTTTCCCGGTGAAAGCGAATAGTTGGGGCGGAATTGCAGTTGTTGATTCAACCATTGTCGTGGCTGTTGCCAATAATTTGCTGAAGTACGATTTTCAGGGCAAATTGCTCTCGTCGAAAACGATGATTGACACAGCTACCTGCGTGGCTGTGGACAAGAATCACCAGGTTTGGGTGGGCATGCGCCATTATGTGGTGATGTACGACTGGAATGGAACCTTGGTAAAACGCTGGAACTCGTTCGGCGAAAATGCTGTGCTGACCTCGCTGGCGGTGTCGAATGAATTTATTTACGTGGCCGATGCCGGTAACCGAATTGTATATCAGTGTAATACCAACGGGCAACTTGAACAAAAGATTGGTGAAAAAGACGAGCATAAGGGAATTCCCGGATTTATTATCCCGAGCCCGTATTTCGACATTGCACTCGACGACCGCGAGTTCTTGTGGGCAGCCAATACTGGACGACACGTGTTCGAAAATTACAATCCCGATGGTTCGTTGCGTACCTCGTGGGGCATTACCAGTTTCAGAATTGAAGGTTTTAGCGGATGTTGCAACCCTGCTCATTTTGCGATTGGCGCTGATAATTCGTTTGTGACCAGCGAAAAAGGAATGCCCCGCATTAAGTTGTACGATCAGCATGGCCAATTTGTGGGTGTAGTTGCAGCACCCGATTCGTTTACCGGATCCTTGGCACCCGATATCGCTGTAGATAAAAAAGGTCGTGTGGTGGCACTCGATTTTGAGCGTAACCAGGTTCGTATTTTTGAAAGGAAGAAAGAGTTGTATTTGCACAGATGATAAAGGCTGCCTAATCTTTAGCCCCTTCAGGGCTTTATAGATTTGTGTCGAACCTTTGCACAGGGCTTCACCCTGTTTTTACAGATTAAACCCCTTCGGGGCAAGCAGATCGGAATGAGCCCTGACAGGGCGAAATCTAATAGCGATGGGCGCAGCCCATCGAATAAAAAAAGATAAAAAATCCGTCCGTGAGGAAACGATGAATAAAGTGAGATTGATAGTTCGGACGGAATAGAGTGAACGTTGAAAAGAGCGAAAAATGAAAGAAACAAAAAACACACGGCGCGAATTTTTCAGGAAGGCTGCCCAACTGACCTTTCTATCGGCTATGGTTGGCGGCTCGGCTTATTTGCTGGCTAAAGATCGGGTTGACCTTCAGGGCTGTTCCGATACGCAGTTTTGCCGGAGTTGTCAGAAAATAAACACCTGTTCGTTGGATCAGGCTAAAAATTTCAGGAAAAATGAGCGATAAAATCACCACCAAAGGAATGGAGCGTCGTCGGTTTATCCGCACGAGCATGCAGATGGCTTTGGCAGTTTCGCTGGGTGGCGTTGCCGGTTATTCGCTCCTGAAATCGACCTCGAAAAAAATGGTTTGGCAGATCGACCCGTTTAAATGTGTGCAGTGTGGCCGTTGCGCCACCGAATGCGTGATGACACCTTCGGCTGTGAAATGCGTTCATGCCTACGCCTTGTGCGGCTATTGCGACCTGTGTGGCGGTTACCTGAAACCCGACCCGAATGCCCGCACAACGGCTGCCGAAAACCAGCTTTGTCCAACTGCGGCAATCAAGCGCCAATACATTGAAGAACCGTATTTCGAATATGTGATAGATGAAAAATTGTGTATCGGCTGTGCCAAGTGTGTGGCCGGGTGTACTTCGTTCGGAAACGGGTCGCTGCACTTGCAAATCAGGCACAACGAGTGCAAAAACTGTAACGAATGTGCCATTGCCCGCGTTTGTCCGGCCGAGGCATTTCAACGTGTTCCGTACGATACACCGTACATGATCAAGGGCGGATTTACCAAAGACAGCGCAGCAAAAATAATAGAAAAGAAAGGATAAACAGAGCTACAGGCTGCAAGTATCAAGCTTCAAGAATTCTTGATACCCAAATCTTGATACTTGAATCTATATTTTAAAAGACTATGACTCAACTAAAACGATATTTTTTACTGGTATGTATCCTGATTTACACGGCGCTTCAGTCTTTCGGTGCAGCCGAAGCCAAACAACGGTTCCCAAAGCCTGAATTTGCCAACGGATACACACAGCCAAATACAACTGCGCCATCGCCACGATTTGCATTTCTCGAATATTTCGATGTTTTCATGCTGCTAGTGGTTTTGTCGGTTACAACCTGGTTTGTGCTGAAAAAGCGTTCGCGTCGGGGGGTATTCTGGACATCGGTTTTCTCTTTGCTCTATTTCGGGTTTTACCGCGAGGGCTGTATTTGCTCTATAGGTTCAATCCAGAATGTGGTTTTGGCGTTGGTCGATCCAACTTATGCCATTCCGATTACTGCGTTGCTGTTTTTCCTGTTACCGCTGGCTTTTGCGCTTTTCTTCGGACGAACATTTTGTGCAGGGGCTTGTCCGCTGGGTGCTATTCAGGACATTATCGTTTTAAAACCGATTGAATTACCCAAGTGGATTCAGAAAGTGCTTGGGCTGATTCCCTACCTGTATTTGGGATTGGCTGTGTTGTATGTGGCTACCAAATCGGAATTCATTATTTGCCGGTACGACCCGTTTGTCGGGTTTTTCCGCTTCGATGCACCGTTTGATATGCTCATTCTTGGCATCCTATTTTTGGCTGTTGGTGTGTTTGTTGCCCGTCCGTATTGCCGGTTTTTCTGTCCGTATGGGGTGTTGCTGGGCTGGATGTCGCGTTTTTCCTCGCGCCACATGTCGATAACACCTGCCGCCTGTATTCAGTGTAAGTTGTGCTCCAACTCGTGCCCGTTTGGTGCGATCGACGAGCCTGTGGCCGAAACCGGGAAACGCCGCAGTAATGTAAACCGTCTGATAACCTACTTTATTCTCCTTCCGCTATGGATTGGGATTGGAGGATTTGCGGGCTCGATGGTGCATGTTCCGCTGTCGAAATTCAATAAAACGGTTTACCTGGCCGATCAAATTATTGAACATCCTGAAGTAAAGAACGATCCGAAAAATATTGATGTGCGTACTTTCCTGAGTTCAGGAAAAACAACCGAGCAACTGATTCAGGAAGCACACGACATTCAGCGCCAGTTCTACTGGGGAGGCTGGATTCTCGGTGGTTTCATGGGTCTGATTATTGGCACTAGCCTGATCAACCTATCTAAATTCAGGAGAAGGGAAGATTGGGAACCCAACAAAACCAATTGCCTGAGTTGCGCCCGTTGCATGGACTATTGCCCGGTGAAAAAAGAATAAGGAACTTGCATTGCGACAAAGACAACCCGACAACAATTACAACAACGATAACCAAAAAATAATGACCGTTTCAACCCATACTAAAATCAAACTGGCCCGTCAGGTGGCGATTATTGCAGGAGGCTTCGCGCTGTTGCTGGCCGTTTTGCTGATTGCCAATTTCATCCAGACCAAACTGAATAATCCCATCGAGAATAAAACGATTCCGGCCCTGGTTAAACGCCTGAATGAAAACCCATCAGACGAAGCGTTGAAAGCCGAAATCCGGGCGTTCGACCTGATGGCCCGCAAAGCCTATTTTACCAGCCAGTGGCAATTGCGCACCGGCGCTTACCTCATGTTCCTGGGACTGATTATTTCCATACTGGCAGTTCGCTACATTTTGGCCGCCAAGTCGAAATTGAACGAAATTGATCCTGCCAACGAAGCAAAAGGTCTGGATAAACTTATTGCACAAAAATGGGTGATTTATGTGGGCTCGGGATTGGTTGTTGTAGCTGTTGTTTCCGGTTTTCTCGCTTCAAATTCATTGAACGAATACAGTGTTGATGAAAATGGCTTAGCATCGAACGAACAACCTGCGGCTCAAAGTCCGAATACAGCGAATTCAGAACAGGCTCCGGCCGCAACAGAGCAGGCTACACAAGAGGCTCCCGTCTCAGCTACTGAATCGGCGACAACCACAACTGCTCAGCCAGCCGCTGCAGAGGCTCCTGCAGAAGCAAAGCCGGCAGCGTTGCCAACAACAGCTCAGCTAAAAGCCAATTATCCGTTTTTCCGCGGACCGTTTGGCGATGGGGTTGCTTTTCAGAAAAACACACCAACCGACTGGAATGGCGCTGCCGGAAAAAATATTGTCTGGAAAGTAAAAGTGCCAAAGTCTGGTTTCAGCTCGCCAATTATTTGGGGCGACAAACTGTTTGTGACCGGAGCTGATGCACAGGCCCGAATGGTTTATTGCTATGATAAAAATTCAGGAAAATTACTTTGGGAAGCAGCGGCAGATAACATTCAGGGTTCGCCTTCAGGAATGCCAAAAGTTACTGCAGATACAGGAATAGCTGCCCCAACAATGGCTACTGACGGCAATGCTGTATTTGCCATTTTTGCCACGGGCGATGTGTTGGCGCTCGACATGAGCGGGAAACGTTTGTGGGCCCGAAACATAGGTGTTCCGGATAACCATTACGGACATGGTTCGTCGTTGATCATATACAAAGACAAACTCCTGATTCAAATAGATACCAATCGCGCCGGAAAGCTTTTGGCGCTCGATACCCAGACCGGAAATACGGCTTGGGAAACTTTGAGAAACTCAAAAATATCGTGGTCGTCGCCTATTCTGGTCAATACCGGAAGCCGCACCGAGCTGATTTTGACAACCAATCCGAATGTAAATGGCTACGATCCGCAGACCGGAAAAGAACTTTGGAACATTGCCTGCCTTTCGGGTGAAGTGGGACCTTCAGCCGGTTATGCCGACGGAATGGTGTTCGCAGCCAACGAATATGCCAAGCTGGTCGGAATAAAATTCAATGGTGGCACTCCCGAAATTGCCTGGGAAGCTGATGAATTTTTGCCTGAAGTTTCGAGTCCGCTGGCAGTTAACGGAATGCTTTATGTGGCCACCAGCTATGGCGTTTTGGCTTGCTACGATGCCAAATCCGGCGAAAAACTTTGGAGCCAGGAGTATGGAGGTTCGTTTTATGCCTCACCGGTTTATGCCGATGGAAAAGTGTACATTACCGACATGACCGGAAAAACCTATATCGTGAAAGCCACCCGCGACTATCAGTTAGTTGGTACACCCGAAATTGGAGAAAAAGCAGTTTGTTCTCCGATTTTTCAGGATGGCAAAGTGTATCTGCGCGGGATGAATAATTTGTATTGCATCAGGAACTAATATTATATTCCGTCCTTTCAGGGCTTTCGAGGATTGAATGCTGTTCTTGCACAGGGCTTCACCGGTTGTTAACAGATCGAACCCCTTCGGGGCTAAAAGTTCAATGCGTTTAGAAAATATGAGCCCAGAATTGGCGTGATCTGATAGCGATAGGTAGCCCATCGAACGAATAAAGGAATGCAATAATAACCCTGAAAGGGCTCAAACGAATAGCGATGGGTGTAGCCCATCGAATAAAATAAAAAAAATAAAATCATAGCCCCGAAGGGGTGAAATACGAAATAAAAATGGGACAATCGCTCGTTACCAATTATTTACACATCGTGTTTAGCACCAAACATCGCGAAGCGTTGATTGATGATGTAATTGAGAACGAACTCCATAACTATTTAGGCGGAATTTGTAAAAATCTGGAATGCCAACCTTTGAAAGTTGGTGGTTATGAGGACCACATTCACATTTTATGCATGTTGTCAAAGAAGATAACATTAGTCAAGTTAATGGAGGAGCTTAAATCTCATTCATCGAAATGGATAAAAACCAAAGGTGCAGCATATTCTCATTTCTACTGGCAGGATGGATATGGCGCATTTTCTGTGAATCCGAGTGAGGTGGATGTTGTAATTGACTACATTTTCAGGCAAAAGGAACATCACAGTAAAAAGACCTTTCAGGAAGAATATCGGGCATTTCTGAAGAAGTACAAAGTTGATTATGACGAACGCTATGTTTGGGAGTAACGTTTCGCCCCTTCAGGGCTTTGGGCACCATTGGATGCTTTTTCACAGGGCTACACCCTGTGTTAACAGATTCCACCCCTTCGGGGCTAAAGTGTCCAATGAAATGAGTAAATATTAGCACTGAAGGGGTATGTAAGAGTTCTAACCTGAAAACGAAGGGTATAATATGGTTAAAACGTAATAGCCCTGAAAAGGCGTAATCTTAAAGCGATGGGTATAGCCCATCGGAATATAAAAATGTAAAAATGATAGCCCCGAAGGGGTGGAATAAAATATAAAGTGAACGAACAAAAAAATATACAACAAACTGTTGATCAGATTATTGCTGAAAAGGGAACGGCGGCTAAGTCGGTTATTCCCATTTTACAGGCGATTCAGACAACCTTCAACTACCTTCCGGAGGAAGCCCTGAAACAGGTATGCGAAAAAACTGACATCACGCCGGAGCAAATCGTGGGCGTGGCCTCGTTTTATTCGCAATTCCGAATGCATCCGGTGGGCAAACACATTGTGAAAGTGTGTGTAGGCACGGCCTGCCACGTGAAAGGTGCCGGACAGGTTTACGATGCGCTGCGCCGCCATTTCAACCTCACAGGTAATCAAGAAACAGACGCTTCGATGACCTATACCATCGAAAAAGTGTCGTGCCTCGGTTGCTGTACACTGGCTCCCGTGGTGCAAATCGACGAAATTACTTATGGACACGTCGCTTCGGACAAAGTGGCCAACATCATTGCCGATTTCGAAACGCACGAGGGTGCTGCCACTGCCGGCAAAGGCAAATTCCGCCATTCCGATGGAAGTGAAATTCAGGGAGAGATTCGCATTGGTTTAGGCTCTTGCTGTGTGGCTTCGGGGAGCGAGGAGGTGAAGAAGGCGGTGGAAGAAACCGTTGCCAACACAGGGATTCGCATCAGCCTGAAGAACGTGGGTTGTGTGGGCATGTGCCACCAGGTTCCGTTGGTTGAGGTGATTCCTGAAAACGGGAAGGCAACCTTGTATGCCAAAGTGAAGCCGGAAGAAATCAAGGGAATCATCTCGTCGCATTTCAAACCGCTGGGTTTGGGTGATAAGCTGAAGAATTCGATCTACAATTTCTTCGAAAAAGTACAAACCGACACCGTTTGGGACGGTGTGAAACAATATACCATTGATGCCCGCGAAAAGCAGGTGGCCAACTTTTTGGACCGACAAATTCCGATCGCCACGCAATACCGTGGCATCATCAATCCACTCGATATCGAGGAATACAAGCGGTACGAAGGTTTTGTGGCCATGAAAAAATGTCTGTTCGAGCTTTCTCCTGAGAAAATTATCGAAACAGTCAAAGACAGTGGCTTGCGTGGACGTGGTGGGGCCGGTTTCCCAACCGGACTGAAATGGGATTTAGTGGCTCACAATCATGCCGATGAAAAATACCTGATCGTGAATGGCGACGAGGGCGACCCCGGCGCGTTCATGGACCGCATGTTGCTCGAATCGTATCCTTATCGGGTGATTGAAGGTGCCGTGGTTGCCGCCAAAGCAGTCGGTGCAACCGAAGGTTTTTTCTATATCCGCGCCGAATATCCGTTGGCGGTGAAGCGAATTCGTCAGGCACTGATCAACTGCCGCGAGCACAATTTGTTGGGCGAAAACATTCTGGGAAGCGGCTTCTCGTTCGATATGAGCATTTACGAAGGTGCAGGCGCATTTGTGTGCGGCGAGGAATCGGCCATGATGGAATCCATCGAAGGCCATCGCGGATTTCCGCGCAGTCGCCCTCCATTTCCAGCTGCAAGCGGCTTGTGGAAGAAACCAACCCTGATCAACAATACCGAAACTTTTGCACAGGTTTCGTACATCATTCGCGAAGGATCGGGCAAATTTGCCGGTATCGGAAGCGAAAAGAGCAAAGGCACCAAGGTTTTTGCGCTCGCCGGAAAAGTGAATCGTGGCGGACTGATCGAAGTGCCGATGGGAATCACCGTTCGCCAGATTGTGGAAGAAATTGGCGGTGGTGTTCAGAATGGCAAAAAATTCAAGGCGGTGCAGATTGGCGGACCTTCCGGAGGATGCGTTCCGGCCTCGCTGTACGATACGCCCATCGACTACGAATCGCTACTGAAAGTAGGAGCCATGATGGGTTCCGGAGGTTTGGTGGTTTTGGACGAGGACGATTGCATGGTGGATATTGCCCGCTATTTCCTGTCGTTTACGCAGAATGAATCGTGCGGGAAATGTACGTTCTGCCGTGTGGGAACCAAACGAATGCTCGAGATAATGACCAAAATAACAGCCGGAAAGGGAGTGCTAAAAGATTTGGAAGAATTGGAATACCTGGCTAAATGGACGCAAAAAGGAAGCTTGTGCGGGCTGGGACGATCGGCTCCAAGTCCGGTGTTATCAACCCTAAAATATTTTAGGGAAGAATACATTGCCCACATCAACGGCAAATGTCCGTCAGGTAAATGCCAAAGCCTGATCAAATACCAGATCAACGATTTGTGTATTGGTTGTACCAAGTGCGCCCAGAAATGCCCAACCGAAGCCATCCTGTTCAAGCCGCACGAAAAGCACGAGGTGATCACTGACCTCTGCATCAAGTGCGACGCCTGTCGGCAGGTTTGCCCGGTTGATGCGGTCATAATAGTTTAAAGTTCCAAGTTTAAAGTTCCAGGTTCGGATGCGAAGGTTTTGGATATTGGAAATTGGTTATTGTGTGTTGGATATTTTTGACCTCATCCCCAAAAAGGAAGAGCAAATATCGCAGAAGTTCTGTTGTATGATGAATTGGACCATTGAGTATCCGTCAGCTAAAGCAGACGGCAAAGAATAATCGGTTCAATATTCGAACAGAAGGATTTTATCCTTTGCCGTCGGTTTCAACCGACGGCTATTTAAAGATTATTAGAGAATAAGAAATGACAAAATTAACTATAGATTACCGCACTGTGGAGGTTCCGGCAGGGACTTCAGTTTGGCAGGCCGCCAAGTCGGTTGGAATTGAGATTCCGACGATGTGTTATTTGGAAGGGACGGAGCATTTTACCTCGTGCATGGTCTGCCTGGTGAAAGATGCCCACAGCGGACGGCTGTTTGCCTCCTGTTCAGTTCCGGTTTCCGAAGGGCAAAACATCATCACCAACGATGCTGAAACCACCGAATCGCGAAAAGCTGCACTCGAATTGCTGTTGAGCGAACATGTGGGCGACTGTGTAGCGCCTTGCCAGTTGGTTTGTCCGGCACACATGAACATTCCGCTGATGAACCGTCTGATTGCCAAAGGCGATTTTGCCAAAGCACTGGAAGTGGTGAAACGCGACATTGCTTTGCCGTCAATTTTGGGGCGTATTTGCCCTGCTCCTTGCGAGGCTGGTTGCCGCCGCAAACAAGTTGATGAAGCGGTTTCCATTTGTCACCTGAAAATGTTTGTGGGCGACGAAGAACTGAACCGTGGTAAACCTTATCAACCAAAACTAGCGCCGCTTTCAGGAAAAAAAGTGGCCGTGATTGGCGCTGGTCCGGCCGGACTGGCTGCAGCCTATTATCTTCAGCAAAAAGGACATCAGGCAATTATCTTCGATAAAAATAACAAGGCAGGAGGCGAACTGCGTTTAATTGGTGAAGATGTTTTGCCCGGTTCGGTTGTTGATCAGGAAGTTACACATATACTGGCAACCGGCGTTCAACTTCGGGTGAATGAATTGATTGACGCTGATCGTTTTGCAGCGCTTCCTGACGAATATGATGCTGTTGTTGTGGCAACCGGAACTATTTCCGAGGAAACTTCTGCTTTCAGCCTGAAATCTTCAAAAACCGGCTATTTAGCTGATAAAGCAAGTTACCAAACCTCGATTCACAATGTATTTGCTGTTGGTAATTCACTACGAGCCTCCAAATTGGCAGTTCGTTCGGTGGGGCAGGGAAAGGAAGTGGCAACGGTGATCGATAATTATTTTAAAACTTCGGAAGTAAAAGGTTACCCGGAGCGGTTTAATTCAAAATTCGGACGACTGGCTGAGTCGGAATTTATTCAATATAAAAAGGATTCAGAAGACGCACCGCGCCAAAAATCGAATTTATCTGGCTTCAGCAAAGAAGCTGCCATAATCGAGGCTAAACGCTGTATGCACTGCGATTGCCGTACTCCTGAGTCGTGCAGATTACGTGAATTTTCTGACAAGTATCGGGCCGAACAAAAGCGTTTCCAAAGAGATGATCGCTTTAATGTTGAAAAATTTATTCATCGAGAAGGAGTTGTTTTTGAACCGAATAAGTGCATAAAATGTGGAATTTGTGTACGTTTAACACGCGAACATCAGGAAGAATTTGGCTTTACGTTTATTGGTCGCGGTTTCGATGTGAAGATCGGCGTTCCGTTCAACGAAAGTGTTCAGAAAGGGCTGGAAAAAACAGCGGCCATCGTAGTAAAAGCTTGCCCAACGGGGGCACTGGCGATGTTTTACGCAGAAGAGCAAATCTAATTCAACTAAATAACCAACTATGAGAACAATTGTATTCAGTATTTTAAGTATGGTACTTTTATCGATGTCGGTTCAGGCAAAAATAAAAGTATTGATTGTTGACGGCCAGAATAATCACGAAGTTTGGCCAAAATCGACCATCATGATGAAACAATATCTGGAAGAAACGGGTTTGTTTACAGTTGATATCAAGCGGACGAAATATACCTGGAAAGGTCAGCGAGAAAAGGATTTTCTTCCTCTGGCCAGGGTTGGTCAAACCGAGGATTTAAAAGATCCGAAAGCCGATCCTGATTTTCTGCTTTCATTCAAAAAATATGATGTGGTAGTTTCCAATTTTGGCTGGGGTGCTGCCGACTGGCCTGAAGCGACTCAGAAAGCCTTTGAAAAGTTTGTTGAAAATGGTGGCGGTTTTGTTTCGGTACATGCTGCCGATAACTCATTTCCAACCTGGCCTGCTTACAATAAAATGATTGGTTTGGGCGGATGGGGCGACCGGAGCGAGAAAGATGGTCCGTATGTATATTACACCAATGAAGGCCAGCTGGTACGCGACAATACTCCCGGATCAGCCGGTTCGCACGGGCCGCAGCACCTGATTCCAATTACTATTCGTGTTCCCGATCACCCCATTACCAAAGGGTTGCCCAACGTTTGGATGACGACCAAAGACGAATGCTACGCCAAATTGCGCGGCCCGGGTGAAAATATGATCATACTGGCAACAGGCAAAGACATGTCGGGCAAAGCTCCAACCGACAGGCACGAACCCATCCTGATGGTTTTAACCTATGGCAAAGGCCGGATTTTCCATACAACTTTGGGCCACGACGATTATTCGTTCGAGGGCGTTGGTTTCATAACAACTTTCCTTCGCGGCGTTGAATGGGCTGCTACCGGTAAAGTTACGATTCCTGTTCCTGCTGATTTTCCAACCGAAAAGGAACCAACCAGTAGAAAGTTTGTCCTAAAAAAGTAGAATATTAACCTTTTCGCCAGACTTGCCCCTTGATCGATTTTCCGGTTTCGGGGTGAGCTGGGTGAATAATCGTTTGTTAAATCAAATTCACAAAATTTGAATCTTAATCGAAGCAATAACCAAGGTTAAGTGAGAATCGGTATCCGCTCCAATTGTTCCGTATTTCTTTGTTGGTTTCTGAATTCTTAAGTTTCCCATTGCCATTCGAAAGGGTGTACGGGGCTTCAAAATCATACATGTACCCCGCATTCAAACTGACCTCGAACATTTTGATTTTTCTGGCTATTTTTAATTCAGGAAGGACAGAAAAGCTGTTCGACTTAAACTTGTCGGTTTGCGAATTGTCCATCATGGTTTCCTTAAACTTCATGTCAACAAAAGAATAGCTGGCATTGGCCAGTAACGAAATATTGACCGCTCCGGCATAAAGTTTTGTCCCGATTAATATGCCCGGATTATAAGAATTTAGTACATTGTCGAACCTGTATTCTCCTGAGTAATCTTTATAACTCACACGTGATCCTGTAGTGTAATACGAACCTGTTATTCCCACGATAAATGTTTTTGAGATATGCGACGAAATGGTCACCGTTTCATAGGGTTGTGACGGGAAATTGTCTGTTATTTTTCCTTCTACCGGAAGGTTCTTTAGTATCAGGTCGTTAAACGATTTTAAATCGGTCATCGAATATCCTGCGATTCCGTAACCTAATTCGATTTTTATTTTTTGAGCTTTGGTTGTTTCGGAAACAAAGACCAGCAAAAGGACTATAAAGATAAAGCGCTTCATGGTTAGTAGGTTAAATGCATTTGGAGATCGGGCGAAAACAAAATGCGGTTGAACAATCTTAAATTTTGAAAAGGAATCTCGTATCCATCATACGAAAGTGTCTTTTTCTGTACTTTTATTGCTCCGGAATCCAGGTCATGTATGGACAGTAGTGTACGCTCCGAGTTCAATGTTAGGTATTCCCGCTTGGACCAGTCGATGTCGTAAAAATACGTGTCTGGTACTTCTGTCTGGGCAATAATTTGCAAATCAGCAAACGACATCTGGAAGAGCTTGTGGTTTTTCAGGAATGCCATGCTGTTACTTTTCTGGTCGAATTCAAAATATTCAACTGAGTTGTCGCTCCAGATTTTGTTTGCTACTCCGTTTTTAAGCTGAAATATATCAGTTTGGTAATTTGGCCAAATGCCTTTCACGTACCGAATGCCGAAGAATTGCCCGTCGGAAGAAATCGCTCGCTGATCGTTATCGTTGGTGTAGCCGTCAATTCTGAAGCGGGCCAGCTCTTTTTCATTTCCAAAATCGTAATACACATAATTCCCTGAATTATCGATATAAATACCGATACCTGTGTTTGAGACGATAAATCCATAAAAATAACTGCCGAAATCGGGTTCGGTGAGTTTGCTTATGTCAATTGCTTTTCTTACCGCCATCGTTTTCGTATCGTAAGTTTTTAGCGTATTGGAGATTAAAAGATATAGATCATTCCCGTCTGGTGTGGTGATAATCCTTCCTCCATCATAAGGTATTGAATCTACATACTGATTAAGCAGGCAGTTGTATTTGACGATATAGCCCCGATTATCGGTATATTTGTTGAAATATGCGAAGTCGCCCAAAGGGGTTTTTAAATCGTTGCCACCATTTATTCTTGTTCCGAAATAATATTCTCCAGTGCTTGTACCAAACGTTTGGAGATCCGATCTGTAAGTAATTTGTTGAGGTTCTTCTTTTTTGACAGGTAAAAGATAGAAGAAGGTCTTTACTCCATACTTCCCGTCAGAATATATCATTGAGGTGTCGCTGTTGTTAACGTCAAAACGGCCAATCTCGTTCAGTACTCTGTCGTTTATTTCAAATGTCTCGAAAAGTTTATATGTTGTGATATTTGAGTAATACATGGTTTTGTTCCAGTGTAGCTGCACAGTTTCCTCGTTTATTTTTTTTAAGCGGATTTGGGGTAGGTTGTCCCGAAATATATAAGGAGTACTTCGATAGCTCTCAGCGTCTGTTTCGGTAACGACTTGGTACATTGTTTCATATCCAATAAATTCCGGATCAAAACAAAAATTTATGTCCGGATTTTCGAAAGTTCCGAGAAGTCGATAGCCGGCCCAAACAATATACCTTTTGAATCCGACACCAGTATATTTTTGCCAGGTGATTTTAAGACTCCCGTTTTCAGGTCCAGCACTCACGATTTCCGGTTTGTTTGCGGTACCGGAGAAATCTTCAAAATAAACAATGAACGTTTTCGAGTAAACAAAACCTTCCTGGCCAAGTTTGTCGGCCAGGCTGTTAGACCCAGAACTCCTGAAAAAAGAAATCTGAAACGTATAGGCTTTGTTCTTTTGATAATTAGTCAGCGAAAACTGGGTTGTAAAACTTCCTGTATTTTGCTCAACTGTGGCTAATTGCTTGTTGTCTATTTCGAAATAAGCGAGTTTAACAAGCTTGTCGTCCGACGAATATTTAAATGTTATATACCGGTCAACCGGCAAATATAAAGTGTCAGCCGAAAAATTCAAGTCAACCGCCAAATCAGGCGCTTTGGTTACGGGAGTAACCTCTTTTTCGTAGATTCCTTTTGGTTCGTATTCACAAGCCGAGATAATAAGCATAAGATTCAGGCTTAAAAGGAGATAAAAGCCTTTGAAGGGAAAGTGGGTTTTCATGTTTTTTTAGATGGCTTTGGCATTTATGTTTCGCCATTGGCGAATAATTCGGCATACAAATCAATCTGAGATTTATGTTCATATTTGACGTCAAATTTATAAAATTGTCGGAGACGATTATGATTTAATTCGATTTTTTGTTTCTGTTTTATTGAGTAAGAATTGCTATTTTTAGAACTTAATAAAACAGCTAATGAATCTAAAATTTTTCATGATATTACTTGTACTTGATGTTTTGGCCGGAGGCACGCAGGGCCAACCTTGGTCGATTTTTCGAGGTAATCAGCAGTTAACAGGTACAACGTCGGCACAAATTCCAGATAAACCTAAGTTGCTGACTTCGTTTCAGACAGGTGACGACATTAAAGCTTCGCCGGTAATTGACGGGCAAACGATTTATTGCGGATCGACCGATGGAACGATGTATGCGATTGGTTTCGACGGAAAACTGAAATGGAAATTTACCTCCGGAAACTCCATTGAAGCTCCGGCATTGGTCATGAACGGTTCGGTGTTGTTTGGTCAGCTCGACGGACATTTTTACAAACTGGATGAAAAAACCGGCAAACAAATCTGGAAATATAAAACTGATAACCAAATTATGGGCTCGGCCAACTGGCTGAAAGTCGCCGGAAAAATCCGTCTGCTTGTGGGAAGTTACGACTACAATCTTCACTGTTTTGGTTTTGATAAAGGCGATAGCATTTGGCGCTACGAATCGGATAATTACATCAATGGCGCACCCGCTTTGTATGGAAAATATGCGGTTTTTGGCGGCTGCGATGGTTTTTTACACCTGGTAAACATCGAAACAGGCAAGGTGTTTAAAAAGATACAGTTGGAAACCTACATCGCTTCGTCGCCGGTGATTGATGGCCATTTTGCTTATGTTGGCGATTACGAAGCCAAGTTTTTTTGCATTGATCTGGAATCGGGCAAAGTGGCCTGGAAATACCACGAAAAGGATAAAACTTTGCCATTTATTGCATCACCGGCTTTGAGCGGAAGCTACGTGGTGATTGGCAATCAGGATAAATTCATTTATTGCTTCGACAAAACCTCGGGCAAACTGATTTGGAAAGTAAAAACAGCTAACAGGGTAGAGTCGTCGTCGGTGATTGCCTCCGGAAAAGTGATTACCGGAACGATGGATGGAATGCTGTACGTTCACGACCTGAAAACCGGCGCCGAGCTCTGGAAATACGAGCTTGGAAGTCCAATTGTGGGCAGTCCGGCAGTTGTTTCAGGCAAAATTGTGGTTGGCGCCGGCGACGGGCGGATTTATATATTTGGCAATTAGCAGCTTGCTTCTGGCTTTTTGCAGATTGTCGGAAGCCGACAGCCAGCAGCTATAAAAACAAATATCATTCAATTATTTTATCGAATAATCGCATAAGTAACAGATTTATAGCCATGAAAATAAGGGTATTCATCTCGGTGCAAGTTTTGTTTCTATTGTTGGTGAGCCTCGTTCAAGCTCAAAAGAAAGTGATCCCGTTGAATTCCGGTTCTGAGTTGGTGCCTTTGAATGTGAAATATTCTGAAAAGGAATATCTTGGTAAGAATTCTCTGGAAGTTTTAGATGCAGGAGTGGATTCGGAATTAAAGTTGTTAAAGATTAATAACCTCTCGTTTAAAAACGGAGTTATTGAACTTTATCTGGCAGGAAGCACAATGGAAAAGGCTTCGGCAACTGCCCGAGGTTTTGTAGGTCTTGCTTTCCGCGTTAAAAGCGACAATTCAAAATACGAATGTTTTTATCTGAGGCCAACCAATGGAAGGGCCGATGATCAGGTAAGGAGAAACCATTCCTTACAATACATTTCGTATCCCGATTACCCATGGGAAAGATTACGCAAGGAATTTCCCGAAAAATATGAAAGCTATGTTGATTTGGAACCCGGGGTTTGGACCAAAGTTAAAATTGTGGTTGAGGGTGATAAAGCTAAATTGTATGTTCACGACAGCGCACAGCCTTGCCTGATTGTAAACGATCTGAAAATGGGTCCGAGTGCTGAAGGTGCTATTGGGTTGTGGGTTGGTCCTGGTACTGTGGCTCATTTTGCCGATTTATATGTCACTCAATAAATTGAAAAATTAACTTCATGAAAATCGCACACATCATTCCGGGATCGGGCGGTAGTTTTTACTGCGGAAATTGCATGCGCGACAGCAAATACATCCGCGCGCTGAAAGATTTGGGGCATCAGGTTATTAAGGTGCCGTTGTACCTGCCCATTTTCGACGATGCCCACGATTTAGATGAGGTGCCGGTTTTCTACGGAGCTGTCAATCTTTACCTGAAACAGCAATTCCCGATTTTCCGGCACATGCCTGCCTTTGTCGAACATGCCCTCGACTCGAAAGGTGTGCTTGAAATGGCTGCCCGAAAAGCCGGTTCCACCCGTGCAAAAGGCTTGGAAGAAATGACCATTTCGATGTTGCTGGGCGAAGACGGTAACCAAAAGGAAGAACTGGAACGGCTGGTTGATTGGTTGGCCAATGAGGCAAAACCCGATGTGATTCATCTGTCGAATGCCTTGTTGCTCGGACTGGCACACCGGATCAAAGAGCGGGTGAAGGCGAAGGTGGTTTGTTCGCTTCAGGACGAAGATGTTTGGGTGGACGCGATGGACGACCAATACCGGCAAAAAGTGTGGGATTTGATGAGCGAGCGCGGCCAGGATGTGGATAGGTTTATTTCGGTGAGCGACTATTTCGCGAAAGAAATTCACAAACGGATGACTATTCCTGCTGAAAAAATGACCACCGTTCATTTGGGCGTTGATTTATCCGATTATACCTCGAAACCAGTTACCGAAAAAGGATCGATGATTGGCTACCTTTCCAGAACTTGCGACGAAAATGGTCTGGCGGTACTGGTCGATGCCTATATTTTACTCCGGAAAGACCCCAAATATTCGTCGGTTCAACTGAAAATAACCGGCGGGAAAACAGGTGATGACCATACTTTTATCAAGGAACAAAAGCGCAAAATTAGCAAAGCGAAACTCGAAGCCGACGTATTTTGGGTGGACGAATTTGAAGGCGACGACCGGCAAAAGTTCTTCGATTCGGTGCGGCTGGTTTCGGTACCGGTGTTGAATGGCGAGGCTTTTGGCTTGTATATGCTCGAAGCGATGGCTTCAGGCGTTCCGATGATTCAGCCGGCTTTGGGCGCTTTCCCCGAAGTGATTGAAGCAAGTGGTGGCGGCGTGATTTATGGTGAAAATAAACCGGAATTGTTGGCCGAAGCACTGAAAGAACTTATTTTTGATGATGTCCGCCTTCAGCAGTTGAGCGACGCCGGAATGGCCGGTGTGAAAGCACATTTCGATATTCATGCACAAGCCCGAAAAATGGTGGCTGTGTATGAAAATGTATTGAATTGAAGATATTCTAAATAGAAGAGCAATATTCTTTGCCGTCTGCTTTAGCTGACGGACACAATTATAAAAATGAAATATGCTATTAAACCTCGAAAATATATCGAAATCCTATTCCAAAGACCGGGTGATTTTGGATCAACTCAATCTGGAAATCAATGCAGGTGAGCGTGTGGCCATTGTTGGTCCGTCGGGCTCAGGAAAAACGACTCTGCTGAATCTGATTGGAACACTGGATCGCCCCGATTCCGGCAAAATGATTTTCGACGGGCAGGATCTTTCTGCCATGAACGACAACCAACTGGCGCAATTTCGTAACCGAAAAATTGGTTTTGTATTCCAGATGCACCACCTGTTGCCGCAGCTTTCGCTTTGGGAAAATGTGCTTTTGCCAACGCTAACCGATCCCGCCCTTCAGGGTAAAGAAACGGAAGAACGCGCCAAAAGGCTGATTGAGCGGGTTGGATTGAGCGGCGTGGTGGGTCAAAAACCTTCGGAACTTTCGGGTGGCGAATGCCAGCGTACCGCAGTAGTTCGTGCGTTGATCAACCGTCCGGCGCTGTTGCTGGCCGACGAGCCCACCGGGGCGCTCGACCAAAAGTCGTCGGGCAACCTAACCGATTTGCTGATTGAGCTCAACAAGGAGGAAGGTGTCGCACTGGTGGTCGTGACTCACTCAATAGACGTGGCAAAAAAAATGGATCGGATTTACCGGCTCGATAATGGTCGTCTGGTCGAATCGTGAATTTGAAACACATAGGCACATAGAGCACAATAGAAAGAAACTAATTTTCAAATTTCCAAATCCTCAAATTTCCACATCATGCGCTATATCGCCATTCTTCGCGGAGTCAATGTGGGGTCGGGTCGGAAAGTTCCGATGGCCGACCTCAGGAAGCTGTGCGAAAGCTTGGATTTGAAAAATGTGCAGACCTACATTCAAAGTGGAAACCTGGTTTTTGAGCTGCCCAATCCCGAGCCTATTCCCGAATTGGAAGCGCGTTTGCAAAAGGCATTCTCGGAGACTTTTGGTTTTGAGATTCCGGTGCTGATCAGAACTTCCGAAGAATGGGCAAACTCAATAGCTCAAAATCCGTTTCTGAAGGAGGAAAATGTGGACATTGATCTTTTGCACCTGACTTGTCTGAAAGAATTGCCATCGCCTGAATTGCTGGAGAAAATCAAAATCTATCAGTATTTACCCGATCGGTATGAGATCGTCGGGCGCGATGTGTTTATCTTTTGTGCTGCTGGATATGGAACTTCGAAGCTGGTCAATTCCTTCTTCGAGTCGAAATTGAAAACGTCGGCCACCACCCGAAACTGGAAGACCGTGATGCAATTGAATGAAATGGTGAAAATAATTTAAAATTGTAACCGAAGATTTCATAAGAGATATGTCGCCGCTATGTGGCTTTATATATTTAATACTTGACTTTTCTACCATACTTGCGGTGCAATGCACCTTGTTTTGCGAAAACCGCGTAGCGGTGAGAGTATGGTAGTTAACGATCAAATACAAGAAAATAAGCCGCATAGCGGCGAAAGAAGAGCTAATACAATCGCGTGAAGTGACTTTGTCTAACATCTAATATCTATCATCTAAAGTCTAATTGTTTATGTCGCTAACCAAATACATCCTCCGATCCATTCGCCATTACCTGAAACTGAATTTTAACATCGTTTTGGGGATAGCGCTGAGTACTGCTATTCTCGTGGGTGCGTTGATCATTGGCGATTCGGTGCGCTACAGTTTGCAGCAAATTACCGTGCAGCGGCTCGGCAAAACGTCGCAGGTAATCACGGCAGGCGAACGTTTGTTTGGTCAACAACTGGCCGAAAAACTGGCGGCAAAAACCCATGCACAGGTGGCTCCCGTGTTGCGCGCCAATGGTTTTGGGGTGATCAACGGTGGCGAATTGTGCATCAATCAACTGGCGGTTTGGGGAATTGACAAGGCTTTTGGTGAATTTTCGGATCAGCCCGAACGGTTTGACTTGAAGGGAAATGAAGTGGCGATCAACGAAAATATGGCGTCGCTTTCGGGATTGAAAGTGGGCGATCCACTGTTGCTGCGCCTCAATAAACTGAACACTTTTCCGGCCAATACGCCTTTTGTTTCCGAAAAGGAGGCTACGGTTTCGTTCCAGGTTTCGGTGGCCAAAATTTTGAGAACAGATGATCTGGGTAATTTCAATCTGAAAAACATACAATCGGCGCCGCGCAATGTTTTCCTGAATCTCGACGAATTGAACCGACAGATGGGCCTTCAGGAAAAAGCCAATGTGCTGCTGTTTGCCGGAGTGGATGCCAACGTCGATCTTCCCAAAGTGCTTCAGGAAAGCTGGTCGTTGGCCGATTTGAACCTGACTATTCGCGAAAATCAATCTTTGAATTACACAGAACTCATTTCTGACCGGGTATTTGTGGAACCTACAGTCGAACAGTTTGTCACGAAAGATTTGCCTGGTGCAAAATCCATTTTCAGTTACTTCGTGAACGACTTTACCGTAGGCGACAAGCAAACGCCTTACTCGTTTGTTTCGACCGACGAAAATCTCTCCGGAAACCAGATGGCGGTGAGCGAGTGGCTGGCCGATGATTTAAAGGCCAAAGTGGGCGACGCGGTGAAGGTTTCGTATTTTGAAGTTGGCCCTTTGCGCCGCTTGGTTCAGAAGGACACCACGTTTGTAATCAGTTCCATCTTCAAGATGGAAGGCGCCAAAGCCGACCCGCAACTGGCGCCGGTGATTCCGGGCTTGTCGGATGCCGGAAACTGCCGCGACTGGAAAACCGGTGTGCCGGTCGATCTGAAGAAAATTCGCCCGAATGACGAGAAGTACTGGAATCAGCACAAAGGCACGCCCAAAGCCTATATCTCGGCTGAAACTGCCCGCAAATTGTGGCGAAACCGCTTTGGCGAATCAACGGCGATTCGCGTGGAAGGATCGGAAAAAGCGGAAATGGAAACCGCCCTGCTGGCCGGATTGGTTCCCTCGCAGGTTGGTTTCGAACTGACCAACGTGAAAAGCGACGGAATGGCTGCGGCTACCGGTGGAACCGACTTTGGCGGACTGTTCATCGGACTCAGCTTTTTCGTGCTGTTTGCCGCGGTGTTGCTGGCGTTCCTGCTGTTCAAACTGTCGCTGAATTTCCGCCGACAGGAAATCGGAACGCTCACCGCACTTGGATTTTCGCTCAAACAACTTCGGAAAATTTACCTGGCTGAGGCAAGCCTGCTCATTGTTTTCGGAATTGTGCTTGGTCTGCCGTTTGCTATTTTTTACAACAACCTTATACTGAAGGCAGTCAACACCATTTGGGTGGACATTGTGCGCACTTCCATTGTCAATATTTCTATTCAGCCACTTTCGCTGGTGATTGGTAGTTTGTCCATCGCGTTTATTTCAATCATTGCCGTTTGGCTAATTCTGAACCGTTTCCTGAAAAGCGAAGTAATCGACTTACAGCGGAATTTGGTTTCTAAAAAAGCTAAAACTGGAAAGTGGTCGCTGGGCTTAGGTCTTTTCCTACTGACGTTTTCCTTTTTCCTGATTTTCGGAATGGGTTTCCAGAGTGGCGAGATTAATCCGGATATGTTTTTTACGGCTGGATTTGGCTTTTTACCCGGACTCATTTTGCTGTTCGATTATGCGCTGCAGCGACTGGCGATTCAGGAAAAGGCGATGAATTTTTCGGTGAAAAACCTGCTGATGAAACGCATTGCCGGGGAACGCCGCCGCAACGTGATGATCGTGAGTTTCCTTTCGGTGGGTGTATTTATGGTGGTTTCCACCGGACTGTACCGCAAGGATTTGACGGCTCATGCCGATTTGCCGTCGTCGGGGACGGGCGGATACGATTATTTTGTGGAAACCACGATGCCGGTGCTGTTTGATGTGAATACGCAGAAGGGTAGGGAAGACCTGAATTTGCCCGACAGCGCGCAAGTGGTGCAATTCCAGGTGCAGCAGGGCGACGATGCCAGTTGCCTGAACCTGAACAAGATTTCGCGGCCGCGACTGATGGCCTTCAATCCTGCGGCTTTCGACCAGCGGGGTGCATTTACGTTTGCCACCCGAACCGACGAACTGGATGCGCAACATCCGTGGGCAACGCTGAATAAGACGCTCGCCGGTGACGTGATTCCGGCGATTGCCGACCAAACCGTAATTCAGTGGGGACTGATGAAAAGTGTAGGTGACACGCTGAACTACAAAACCGAGGACGGCCAGAATTTGAAGCTGAAACTGGTGGGCGGACTGGCGAACTCGATTTTTCAAGGGAATGTGTTGATTTCGGACGAGCATTTCAACCGGGCATTTCCGTCGGTGAGCGGTTCGAATGTGTTTTTGGTGGATGTTAAAGATACCGCTTCGGTGGTAAGCGATTTGCAGAGCGGCATGCGCAATTACGGCCCCGAAATCAGTCGCGCGACCGACCGTTTGCTGTCGTTTTACACCGTCGAAAATACCTACCTCAATATTTTCCTGATGCTGGGTGCGCTAGGTTTGCTCATTGGCACCTTGGGACTCGGCATACTGATTTTCCGGATCACTTTCGAGCAAATTCCCGAATATGCTTTGCTGCTTTCGCTGGGCTTCTCCAAAACTGCTATCTCCCGGATGATTATGCGTGAAAAGCTTTTCCTAATGACATTTTCCGTTTTTCTGGGTATAATTCCAGCCGTTATGAGCGGTTTGCCAACCTTACTTTCTTCGCTTTATGCCGGACTTTGGGTTTGGCTACCAGCCATTTCTATTTTGGTGATTTTAAGCGGAACTATTTTTAGCCTAGTCGCTATCCGCATGGCTTTCAAACAAAATTTGGTGCAGGCACTGAGGAATGAATAGGGATTCTGTTCTCCGTTGGTTGAAACCAACGGCTAAGGATAGGCTCTTTGAATAGGGAAAGCGTTAGTTGCGGCTGTATTCTTTGCCGTCTGCTTTAGCTGACGGGCATGGGATTATTTAGACTCATGCAAAAGTGCGTCACAGAAGGAGAACCAACAACCCCTTACTGCTGGCGCTCAACCGAGGGTCAGCGGAGGGGATTTCAGAATGTGTAGCAACAGTTTTTATTCAAACATTTTGCTCGCAGCGATTAATCTGGGGCCCTCAAGTTTTATTGTTTTTGAATTTTCTCTTGTATAACTTTCTTTTCCTAAGAATGATAGCTCTTTTTGTTTGGGTATTCTTAATCTTATCACAGTTAGGGTCTTATAATCAATAACATCAAATTGACTTAGTACTTGTGATTTTAATGGTTCGGACAATTCCGATTTGCTAATTTCACCAAGCAATTTGTTTATATAGTCATCATAGGTGCCTTTTAGTAGACCAAGTTCCCTGTCAATTCCGACTACATGTCTACCATTTATTGTCTTATAAGTAATGCCATCGAGTTTTTTTATTCTTTCCGCATCAGAGTCTTTATCTGCAACACCAACAAATAGGAAGCCATCGGCGTCGGGTCCTATATTTGCAATTCCACAAATTGTTTCAATTATTTCAGTATATAAACTTTTATTCAATATTCGTTTTTCAGATAAATCAAAAAAACCTTGTTTGCACTCATACCTATTCGATTCAATTTTTGACCTTCTTATTGAGTTTTCAAAATCTAACGCTAATCCTGAGCCATGACGTAGAACTGGTGGGTCTTTTTTTACAAAGTATTTCTGAATCAGGCCAGTTGTCTTATTGATATTCTTCTCTCTATCTGAGGTAACGGAATAATTTGCTGTAGAAATCATTTGTTTCTGTAATCCTGTAAGTGCTTCTACAATTTTGTCATTTTCTGCCGGAGATTTTTCTTCTTTTACAATCAGATAAAAGAATGACATAAAAATCGCATAAAATGATTCTTTAACAGGATTACTAGATTTTGGATTTACAATATTGATTATTGTTATGCCCTGACTATCAAAAACGGTTTCTAAAATGGAAAATGTAACTTTTATTTCATGTGTAAGTCTATCAATGCCATATTTACTTAATTCAGCAACAAGTTCTTGATGTTCTTTTGATTCTGTCGTGTAGATTCGATTAAAAAGTTCTCTGCTTTTAGCCAAAGGCTCATCTTTGATTATTGAAGCAATAATATCAAGTATTAATTCTTCATCTTCACTATCTCTAAGTTGTTTTTTCCAAATTATCCCATGTTTACACCAGAATATTTCTTCAGCAATAAGTCCATAACCAATTTTTTCTCTATTGGAATCTATGCTTATTTCTGGCATTTCAGCTAAGTTTAAAATGTCCTCTGACGAATCTCCCCGAATTTCTGAAGAAATTTTTCTGATTGTGTCAGAGAAAATATCCAACATCCCAGCCTGTCTTTTTTCTTGTGGACTTAATTGTTTCCCACCTGAATTAATTCGGCTAAATATGTCAGTAACCTCTTTTTCATCTGAGGATGGATAAATCGTAACTGCTAATTGATAATCTAAAAAATTTGCACAACTTTTCGCATCAAGTAGTTTTGAATTATCTTTAATCATATCAAAAAATCCGCTTTCAGCTGATTGTTTAGCTCTTGATGATTGATTAACATCGAAGTACAAGCCATCTTTTGAATAGCGATTTTCAATGAATGATACAATTGCATTTAGCCTTTGTAAACCATCAATTATTTCAAGTTGACCAGTTTCTGTTTGAGCAAGTAAGATTAATGGAATTGGAAGCCCATTGAGAATACTGTCGATTAAATACTCTTTCTCGTTAACTGTCCAGACTAATTTTCTTTGATATTTTCTATTTACAAGAAATTTCCCCTCCGAATAGTTTCGATAGGCTTCTTGTACACTCATTCCTCTTGGTGTTATACTCATTTTTCAGTTTTCAAATAGTTGTTAACATCTGTACATTCGCCATTGGCTTTTATGTTCTCCTTATTTCGCCAGATTTAGAACATATCGTTGGTAAAACCGCAGACACACGTCTTAACCCCTTTGATTTCAGGTTTTCAAATATAACCAATTTCTATATTCAGTTAAGTTGATTGGGTTCAGAGTTTTCAACAAACAATCAACTGATTCGAAGAAGCTTAGTCGTTCGGTAAGAAAAAGTCAGGGCTTCACTTTGAGTGAAACCCTGACTACTATTCTGAAGAGAGAGAAAAAATTATTCTTTGTCGTCTGCTTTAGCTGACGGGCATCTCTGGCGGCAGTTGTTAAGTAATTCTTTACAACTGAATTTTCATTCAATTCATTGTCTTTTAATATACTTGAAATGTGCTGTCCGATATTTTGCTTAGAGGTGTCAAAAAGTTCGGCAAGCTGGCTTTGGTTCATCCAAATTTTCCCGTCTTTGGCGTAAAGCGAAACACTGGCTTTGCCATCGATCGTATTGTAGATGATTATATTCTTTTTGCTTTGATCTTCGTTCATGATAACAGGCTTTTCGTAAATCCAGATTTAACAAAATTCAACTTTTAATTCGACCGATTTTTATTTTGAGTTTTCAGCAAACAATCCACTGATTCGAAGAGCTTTGGTCGTGTGGTAACAAAAAGTCAGGGCGACTCCTGCACTGCCGCACGATTTTATCGAGTGGCTTAATATAACAACCATTTTTTCCACGCGATACAATCGCGCGGTGCCAGAAGAAAAAAAAGGAATATTAAAATCAAGTGAAATACAAACCAGGAATAAATCCTATGTTTGTATCCACTTCAACAAACAAGTAAAAATCCTGTCAGGTTATTTTAGGGAAAGTCACGAGAACAGGCTCCTGCTATCCGACCGGAGTATTCCTGGCGAGTTGCTCCTCAGCAGAGCTCGCTTCCGCTTCTTCCGGTAAAACAAATGTAAAGCCATTTTAGGATTAAAGTAAAAACGTAAATTTGAAATAGGATTTATAAACAAAAGGTGTAAACTATTTTTAGGACGAGTCAGACATACGAGAACAGGCTCCTGACATACGAACACAAGCATCTGACATACGCGCACAAGCATCTGACATACGTGCACAGGCATCTGACATACGAGAACAGGCTCCTGACATACGAGAACAGGCTCCTGACATACGCGCACAAGCATCTGACATACGAACACAGGCATCTGACATACGCGCACAGGCATCTGACATACGAGAACAGGCTCCTGACATACGCGCACAAGCATCTGACATACGAGAACAGGCTCCTGACATTCGATAGTAAGCATCTGACATTCGAAAGTAAGCATCTGACATTCGATAGTAAGCATCTGACATACGTGCACAGGTATCTGACATACGTGCACAGGCATCTGGCATACGAGAACAGGCTCCCGACATTCGATAGTAAGCTCCTGACATTTGCGTTTGTAACGGGATTGAGCGTGTAAATCAGATTGTGTAAACAGTTGATTTATAGGATTAAGAAATCGGGGCAATCCCCAAAATCAGATGAATCAAGGTTCAGACTTTTAGTTGAGAGCGGGGATAAAGAAGAACGTTTCGACGCATACCTTGCGGCATAGTTTTGCCACACATTTGCTTGAAAACGGAACGGATTTGGGTTACATACAAAGCCTGATGGGGCACGAAAACAGCAAAACCACTGAGATTCACACTCCTGTTACCAGCAAGGGGTTCGACCAGATACAAAATCCACTGGATAATCTTGTTTTTTAATACAATAATTTTATATTTGTATGTAATGGAATTGGTTACGCCATAGTGTTATAGACAAGTGAAAAACGATAATTTATGACAAGACCGAACCGTATTATCAAGTTGTTTGTACTTAAGCGTTTGGCAAATATGGTTCATGTGGATAAGGCCAATATATCCACAACTCTGTGGATATACAGATGTTGGCAACAATATTAAAAAAAAACGATAACATGCAACAAATGAATGCAATAACAGCTTTATTAAATACGGATTTTGGTAATCCCGATGGATTATATGATGAGAATCTTGAAAATTATTTTTATGACCAAAATTATTGGCGAGATTTAGTAGATGGCAAGACATATTTTGTAATCGGACGAAAGGGTACAGGTAAATCTGCTATATACAATTGGATATATAATAGACAAGCAGATAAAGGTATATTGATTAGTAATTTATCATTTAAAGAATTTCCATTTGAAAAGCTTCTGAAATTAAATGATGATGATTTTTCAAGACCCAACCAATATCAAAGTATATGGAAAAATATTATACTAAGTGAATTTGCAAAACAAATTATTTTAGATGAGAAATCACAATTAGCGTCTGATGATTATAAGGAATTAAAGCAATTTGTAGAATTTAAATTTGGTAGGAATTTAAGAGATTTACATGCTCAAATCACATCTAATACTACAAAAACTGAATTTGGACTTCAGTTTAAAGGAATTGGCCCCAAAAGTATTTCAGAGTATTCTGTCGGATTGGGTGATGGATTGAATAATATTTCTGAAATTAATACTCGATTAGAAAATCTAATTTTTGGAGTATTAAATAATAATACAAGGGCGTATTTGATTCAATTTGACCAACTTGATGATAATTATACATTTTACATAGACAATAAAAAATATTTTGAATCTCTTATAAGTCTTTTTAAGGTTGTATATTCATTAAATTCACAATTAAAAAAGATTCAATCTAAAGCTAAGATAATTACCTATTTAAGGTCTGATATATTTTACCAATTTGATAGCCACGACCCTGATAGTGCAAAGTTTGATTATCACACTTATCGTTTAAATTGGTCTATAATAAATAAGAATGATTGGGAGAATCCGACTCTTTTGCAATTAATGAATGTTCGTATTGAAAATAGTATCAATGAACTTTCCGGAAAAGGTTCATTTACCTACATTTTTAATCCAAAATTTTTAAAACTTTACGAAAATAGAAAGCAGATAGACCCATTTAAATATATTATCCATAGAACATTTCATCGGCCTAGAGATATAATTCAATTTTGTATCAAAATCAAACAAGAAGCATTTGAAACAAACAAATTAGATTATGAGACAATTAAAGCTGCTGAGAAAAATTATTCAACTTGGTTGATTGAAGAGTTAACTAATGAAATTGCTCCAGTAATACCATCTACAAAGACGTTATTTACTTTTCTTAGAACTTTAGGTACACAACCTTTCACAAATAAAGAATTTACTGATAGTTTTCTTGCAGGTCGAAATAAAAATATAAATAAAAGTCCACAAGCTTTATTAAGGTATTTATATGAATTAGGTATAATTTCAAATATTAATTTTTCTTCTCGTGTTGAATTGTTTTCAATAATTCGAAATGAGAAATCAAGTTATGAACCAAAGATGAAAGCAATATTGCATTCTGGCTTATTAAAAGGGCTGCATACATTTTACGATGAATAAAATACTGTTGCCAACAAGGGCTCATAAGCAATTGGGGTTTAAGTGGTTGTGCGTGTTTCGCTCTCGCTTGCAAGCTTTCTGCACGGTTGATAGTGAAGCGTCCACGAAGTCCCCAACTGCTCATAGCCCCGTCCGTTGCCGGTAATACAAAGAACATCGAGATACAGACCAGTTGAATATGAAATTTAGATTAGAAAAAATATCACATTTTGATTTTTTTGAGCGACTTGAGAAATATAAAGGAGAAGCGATGACTTTGTTAACGGACGAATCGATAGAGTTACAAGAATTGATAATTCGAACCGATAATGTAATAAATGATACAGTAACGCTTATTTCGGAACACATTAAACCAGAGTCAGACAAGATTTTATCAATGCTATCTGTTAGTCAGATTACAATTCTTGATAGATATTACTCTTCTTCATATGCTTATGAGAGAAAACCTGAGTTTAAGAAAGTAATCACTAGGGTCGATAGTTTCCAAAGTAGTTTAGAGTCGACAATCGATTACTTGTCAACTATTGATTCTCTTGTTGACCCGAATTATGAAAACAAAATTGAAACTATTAGTGACAAGAATGATTTCATTTTGAGTAAATTAAATAAGCTATTTGGAGATCGTCAATATTCTATTTCAACTCTACTAAAGTTAAATGATATAAAACAAAGAGATAGAGAAGGAAGAGAAATCGCAGAAGATCTAAGTAGACGGGGCTATGTTATACTAAATGAGCGCTATGGGGATTTGGACTATGTGAAAATATCAATTAAAGGTGCGTCCTATATCGAAAGAAAAGAAAAGCAAAAAGCTAGAAATCCGACACCCACTCAGTTAGATCATAAGATCGATAATATTATTGAACACTTGACAAAATTGGGTTTAGGACAAGAAATAGTATTTAATGAGATTGAAGAACTTAAAGATTTACAGCACAAATTATCAAAGAAAACTTGGTCCCAATTATTAAAGGGAAAACTAATAGATTTAGCTTTTGACAAATTAATAGATATAGAAACAGTGACATCTATTTATGAATATCTGACAAACAGCAACTTGAAATTACTAAAATAAGTACTACCGGCAATAAATAGGACTCTGAGTGGCGTGCAACGCCTAGCGATGAGTCTGTGTTGAACTACACCCCGGCAAGCTTGATACACCGCACCCGCCGGATTCGGGGCTAAGGTTACAGAGCTTGTCGAAGTAGTTACAGAGCTTGTCGAAGTATGCACTTGCGACCGTTTTATGGTTTTTGAAGTAATAACAGCCGGGTTGCCCCTCACCGGGCAAGCCTAAAAGTGCCTGAGCCGTGTGCGGTGAAAGTCGCACGCACGGTTCTTAGGGGGCGTAAGCTACCCGGTTGGGCAAGTTTGAGTGCAAAAGATAAATGAACAAACAGATGAAGAAGAATAGCACACTATCGACAATGATATTTTTGATAATTTTCAATGCCATATCATTCGCTCAATCCATTGAAGTCAAATCAGGGTTGAATTTATCAAATATGTTATATAAAAACGTTGGTGGAACTTACAGTGAGGATTTTCAACTGGCACCAAGATTTCTTATTGGTATAACTTCAGAATTTTCAATAAGTGAATCAGTATCTTTTGAATCAGGATTGCTCTTCTCATCAAAAGGATACAAAATAGATATGAAAGATTTTGCGGTATGGCAAACTGGAGAATATATTGATTTATATGAGAATGCTATTCTCCACTACATTGACATTCCAATATCAATAAGATATCACAAGAATGTAAATAAAATACAAATATTTGGGGGGCTTGGACCATATATCGGAATAGGTGTAAATGGAAACGTTTATAATAAAGAGTATACTGACAACCAATCTGGCGGAGTCGATTATATCGGAATAATAAAACATAAAGGGAAAATGGGCAATAATGAATTGTGGAAAAGATTGGATTATGGAATTCAGGCTGGCGCAGGAATGATTGTAAAAAAAATGGTGCTTAGAATTAATTACAGCTATGGATTAGCAAATATTGCTCAAAATACAGGCACTAAAAATAAAAATAGAGTTCTTGGGTTGTCTTTCGGATATATTGTAAATAAAAAAACCAGCCCAAATAAATAGGACTCTGAGCGGCGTGCAACGCCCAGCGATGAGTGTGTATTGAACTACACCCCGGCCTTAATTGCAGGATTTTGCTATGTACTTAACGACCGTTTGGGGATATTGTTAATCGGGTTGATGGTTCAAATGAAAGGAAAAAGAATATCGATGAAGCTCTAAAGCACAAATATAGAAATTAGTTGAAAATACAAAACCACGATAAAACAATGGATATTTAGAGTTTAAACATCAAAAGTGGGGAAGCTCGAAAGCCAATGATAAAAGCTATCCCGCAGGGATTTAGTTCAACAACGAGTCATAAAACATGCCGGTTTTAGCGTGTTTAGCGTTTCGTCCCGCATCAAGTTTAGTATCGTGGGATACAGACGCAGCTCCGCAATCCGGCACATTTCATACCCGCGACCGTTATGCCCAATTGAAAAAAGCTCCGGGCTATTGTGGATTACAAAATAAATGCACCATGATTAGAGAAATTAGGACAGGTGGAGATTTTAGTATTTTCAAAGAAGAAACGACAAATGGACTTGGTAAACTAAAGCTTTATCATCCTAAAGGAACATTTGGTTTAACTCCGGCAAGCAATATTCTTATTAAAGCAATTATAGACAACCAAAATCTTTTATGCGGTTCTGGTATAGATTGGGGATGTGGAATTGGTTGTTTAGCAATTTTTGCTGCACGTATTAAGGCCGTTGATAAAATTTACGGTTTGGATATTGCTCAACCAAATATTGATGCAGCTATGATAAATGCCCAGGAAAATCAAGTTACAAATAAAGTTAGTTTTATGCTGGCAGATTCTTATCGGCCATTTTCACTTCAAGACCAATCAGTGCTTGAAGGAATGAAAGGGAAGATAAATTTCATTTTAGCAAATCCACCATCAAGTGAAGGGGATGACGGATTTGCATTTCGACGTTTAGTAGTAAATGATGCCAAAAAATATCTGTCTATTGGGGGTATTATTTTATTAAATATTTCATTCCAGTACGGGATGAAACGAATGGAATCACTTTATAAAGATATTACTGGGTTTAGCTATTTAGGAATTGCTGCCAGTACCGATTATGTACCTTTTGACCTATCCAGGCCAGACTTGCTTGAGTGTTTGAAAATTTATATAAAGGAGGAACAAAAAGGTGGATATGAATATACTTTTTTTAATCAAAATGCGGAATTAATGAATGCAGAAACTGCCTTTAAAAATTATATTGAGAAAGGAAAAAGCCCTTTAACAAAATGGCAAACACACATTTTTAAATATATTGGATAATTTAATTAGTACTAAAACTATTTAAAATGAAACCTACCCACACAGGGTCATACGCCATGCGGGTTTCAGTGCAATTTGCAAGCTCGGTTCTCGCTGGCAAGTTTTGTAACGGTGGATAGTGAAGTGTCCACGAAATCCCGCACAGGCGCACACCCTCGTCTGTTAGTAGGCAATCTTAGACAACCAACTTTCCTACATTTTTGCCAAATGACAAATACCCGACAGACAACAATTGCTAACTTGGCATTATGAAAGAACTGATAGAATATATTTTACAATTTGGCAATCTGAACAAACATCAAATTGACCTAATTACAAGCAGAGCGACTGAAAAAGAACTTTGTAAAGACGATTACTTTGTAGAAGCAGGAAAAATGTTTAATCAAGTTGTTTTTATCTTGGATGGCATTTTGCGTATTTGCTATTACAATAACAAAGGAGAAGAAATCACCAAGTATTTCGTTGATGAAAAGCACTTGCTTGCAAATCCAAACAAAGGCGAGCCAATGACAGAATACATTCAAGCTATTACAGATTGTAAACTCATTGTATTCTCCCAACAGGACTGGGAGGAACTTTCCAACACAATCGTTGGGTGGGATAGCATTGTGAACAAGATATTTCATAAAGCATTAGTAGAAAAATTAGACCGAAGAAGTTCATTAGTTTCGGAAGATGCTACAACCCGTTACCTGACATTTTTGCAAAAGTTTCCAACACTTGCCAATCGTGTTCCGCTTTCTTATGTCGCTTCTTATTTGGGAATTACGCAATCTTCATTGAGCCGAATTCGAAAAAACATCCGTTAAAATCACTTTTTGCCAAATGGCAAATGATTTCATTTTTTGTTGAAGCAACTTCGCAGCATTAAATTTTAAATCAACAAAAAATGAAAAAAGTATTCATAACAGGAGCAAACAAAAGTATTGGCTTTGAAACAGCAAGACAATTATTGCAAAAAGGGTTTTATGTTTATCTCGGAAGCCGAAGTTTGGAAAACGGAATAAAAGCCGTAGAACAACTAAAATCGGAAGGGTTGACCGATGTAGAAGCCATTCAAATTGATGTAGCTGACGAAAACTCAGTAAAAAATGCAAGAATGGAGATCGGCAATAAAACGGATGTTTTAGATGTTCTTATCAACAATGCCGGGGTTAACGGAGCCAGGTTTGATGAACATGGAAATTTCATTCCGCAAACTGCCACAGACACAACGATTGATATTTTCAAAGAAGTATATGAAACCAATGTTTACGGAGTAATAAGAGTAACACAGGCTTTTTTAGATTTACTAAAAAAATCGGACGAGCCAAGAATTGTGATGGTAAGTTCAAGCCAAGGTTCAATCACTTTGCATAGCGACCCAACCTACAAGTATTACAACCACAAAGGTGTAGTTTATTTGTCTTCAAAATCGGCACTCAATATGTACACAGTAAATTTAGCGTATGAACTTCGTGACACTGATTTCAAAATTAATGCGGTAAGTCCGGGTTTTACAAAAACAGACTTCAACTACAATCGAGGAACAGGCACCGTGGAAGATGCCGCTAAACGAATTGTCAAATACGCTTTGATAGGCAACGATGGTGTAACGGGAAAGTTTTTCTGCGAAGAAACCAATCCTGAAACGGGTGAAATTCCTTGGTAATAAAGGGCTGACAAGAGATTGACAAAAAAAATGTCTCTGGCATGGTATTGCCTATATGGGGGCTGACGGAAATATATCAACCGATGTACTTCTATCAGTCTTTGTGCTATATTTGATCTGATGGTTTTTAAATGACTCACTTCGGCAATACCCAAAACGTTAGCAGGTAGTTTATAAAGACATATAAAGATATTGAAAGACGTAACGATGAATTTTGAGGAATTATTTAAACAAATCCCAGCAGAAGATATATGTGAGAATTTCAACATTTTTACGTTGGTTGGGAAAGATTTTTATGCAGTTACAGCAGGAACGAGAGAACATTATAACTCTATGATCGGTAGCGGCGGTGGATTTGGACTTTTTTTCAAAAAACCAACCACCTGGTGTCTTTTCCGAAAAGATCGTTATACACTCGAATTGATTGAGAAAGAGCAAACATATACACTATCATTCTTTCCAAATGAATTTAAGGAACAAATGCTATTTCTGGGAAGGGAATCAGGCAGAGATAGTAAAAAAATGAAAGAGGTTGAATTAACAAGCATTCAGACACCTCCAGGAAATATAACTTTTCAGGAAGCTAAATTAATAGTCGAATGTAGATTGACGGCGATAACCATACCTAATCCCGATGATTTTTACTCACAGGAATCCCGAGATTATATAGATGAAGCATACAAAGATGCAAATGAATATCGCAAATTGGTATTTGGAGAAATTACTCATGTTTGGACAAAGAAGTAGATTTAAAATGATTAGCACACCCTTCATTCATCAGGATATGATAAAGAATAGCGAACGCTAGTGCTAGCAGATTTATCGCAAATCTCAAAACCACAACCTCCCTTTCATGAAACCCCGCCTAACACCCAATGCCTGCTTGGTGATTTTGATTGCCTTGTCGCTGGCGCTTCATTTTTATTTCCCGGTAGCTGAGGTAATTCATTTTCCGGCAACGATGGTGGGCGTATTCGTGTCGGTTGCCGGATTCGTGGTAAGCACCGCTGCTAATGTGTCGTTGCTAAAACACCGAACTACTACAAAGCCTTTCGAAAAACCTTCAGAATTGATAGAAACCGGAATCTTTCGGTACAGCCGAAACCCGGTTTACCTGGGAATGCTGCTGGTACTGACGGGCATCGACGTGTATCTGGGTTCGTTAACCGCACTGGCAGTTCCGCTTGTCTTTTTCCTCATTCTCAACACCACGATAATTCCTTTCGAAGAACAAAAACTACAGGAAGTGTTTGACGAACGCTACACCGCCTATAAAAAGTCGGTTCGCCGCTGGATTTGATTTGCTCATCGCGGCAACTGCCCCTCGTTTGAGCAATAGCGGAAACAAGGGGTAGCAGCGTTAACTTTCACCGCTACGCGGCTACAAAAAGATCACGGCAACATCACTTCTACCAAACTATCGCCGCTAACACGGCTATTCAGGTGCATCGCACCGGGAGTTTGGTAGATAAAATAAGACCAGGAGAACGGGAAAAGGCGCATCGCGCCGACAGGCTGGTCTTCGTCTGTAGCTGTTATGTCGTAGGTAGTATTCAAAATACAAGGGTTCAAAACCACGCAACCTCTTTCTAACCTTAGTAGAAAACAACTGTACAAAATCAAACCTTATTACCTTGTTTACAGGCAAACACCGAACTTGATACTCGGGTTAACTTTCACCGCTACGCGGCTACAAAAAGATCACGGCAACATCACTTCTACCAAACTATCGCCGCTAACACGGCTATTCAGGTGCATCGCACCGAAAGTTTGGTAGATAAAATAAGACCAGGAGAACGGGAAAAGGCGCATCGCGCCGACAGGCTGGTCTTCGTCAGTAGCTGTTATGTCGTAGGTAGTATTCAAAATACAAGGGTTCAAAACCGGCAACTGCCCCTCGTTTGAGCAATCGCGGAAACGAGGGGTTGATTGTTCTGCGTCTGCGACGCAGTTCTCATTCAGGTGTAAGTGTCAAAAGAAAATTGAGTTATAAACTCATAACCATTTACCCCTCGTTTCAAACGAGGGGCAGTGGCGTTACCTTTCACCGCTACGCGGCTACTAAAAGATCACGGCAACATCACTTCTACCAAACTATCGCCGCAAACGCGGCTATTCAGGTGCATCGCACCGGGAGTTTGGTAGATAAAATAAGTCCAGGAGAACGGAAAAAGGCGCATCGCGCCGACAGGCTGGTCTTCGTCTGTATCTGTTGTGTCGTAGTAGTATTCAAAATACAAGGGTTCAAAACCACGCAACCTCTTTCTAACCTTAGTAGAAAACAACTGTACAAAATCAAACCTTATTACCTTGTTTACAGGCAAACACCGAACTTGATACTCGGGTTAACTTTCACCGCTACGCGGCTATTCAGGTGCATCGCACCGAGAGTTTGGTAGATAAAATAAGTCCAGGAGAACGGAAAAAGGCGCATCGCGCCGACAGCTTGGTCTTCGTCTGTGTCTGTTATGTCGTTGGTAGTATTCAAAATACAAGGGTTCAAAACCATTCAGATTGTTAACTGTTTTATCGTTGAATGGAAAGAAGAACGAAACATGGAAAGAATAACCAACCCGAAAGTAGATAAATACCTTGTTGACGGGTGTATGCGCTGCAAGTTTGGTGGAACGCCCGACTGCAAAGTGAACAACTGGAGGGACGAACTCGGCGCCTTGAGGCACCTGGTTTTGGAGTCGGGACTAACCGAAGATTTGAAATGGGGAATGCCTTGCTACACCTACAAGGGGAAGAATATTTTGATGGTAGCTGCGTTTAAGGAGTACTGCTCGCTGAGCTTTTTCAAAGGTTCGCTTATGAAGGATGCGGACCATGTGCTGGTTAGCCCGGGCGAAAACTCACAGGCCATGCGTTACATGAAATTCACCAACCTTGCCGGAATTGTTGCGCACCAGGAGCAGATTAAAACCTACATCGCCGAAGCTATTGCCATCGAAAAGGCGGGGAAAAAGGTTCAGTTTAAAAAAGAAGCGGAACCCATGCCCGACGAATTGCTGATGGCCTTTGAAGAATACGACGGATTAAAAGAAGCCTTTGAGAGGTTGACACCCGGACGCCAGCGGGCTTACATCCTTTATTTTTCGCAACCGAAAGAAGTAAAAACCAGAATGAACCGCATTGAAAAGTGCCGCGAAAAAATACTGAATGGCGAAGGGCTGAACGACAAGTACAGTTGAAGGTATTGATCGTTGTTCGGGGAAGCAGGAATATGTATTTTCTTTTATGAAACTGCATTTCTGAGACTTGCTCCATTCCGTCTGAAAAAGAGAGAGAGTCTTGATTTAGGTACTCCGCAGACGGCTGTTTTGTCGGTTCTTATACCCTGGGTTCCGTTTCACTTCACCCAGGGCTATTGATATGCTATCCCTTCAGGATAGAAAAACAGTTACTTTTCGTCGGCTCCCTGCGCACGCCGTGTACCCGAATACAATTCGTATTTTCGGAAACTGCATTCGAGCGAACCGTTGAGCACCGGAACTTTACGCGATGGCCGAAGCCCTATGGATTTGAGGCATTCAGGAGTGCTGACAATCCAAACCGTAGCATGGTATAATGCTGTTTCAGGCGGTCGCCAATTGCCGTGTAAAAGTTGGTATCGTCGGGCGTCAAACGTTCGCCATACGGTGGGTTGAATACCAAAAACGGATTTTCGACCGGTGGTTCCAGGGTCATAAAATCGGCAACACGAAACTCGATTAAATCGGCCACACCGGCCTCTTCCGCATTGCGCGAAGCAATATCGATGTTCCGGCGCAAAATATCAGAAGCCAATATTTTCGTGGTGTTGGTCACTCCTGAATTGGCTTCCTGCTCCACGCGCTGAAACAACCTGGCATCAAAATTAATCCAGTTCATAAAGCCGAAGCTTTTGCGCACTGTTCCCGGGTAAATTCCATTGGCGAGCATGGCAGCTTCAATGGCAATGGTTCCCGAGCCACACATGGGGTCTGTCAGGGTGCTTTTGCAATCCCAGTTACTGAGTTGAAGCAAAGCAGCAGCCAACACCTCGTTGATTGGCGCTTCGTTTTGCGCCTGGCGATAGCCCCGCTTGTGCAACGAATCGCCACTGCTATCAAGCGAAATGGTACAATATCCGTTGCTGATGTGCAGGTTGATCAACACATCAGGGTCTTTCGAATCAACATTGGGGCGCTCGCCAAACTTGTAGCGAAACCGGTCGGCAATGGCATCCTTCAGTTTAAGCGAGGCATACATCGAGTTGTTGAACAAGTCGGAAAAAACCGTGCTTTGAATGGCGAAAGTTTGCTTTACATCGAACAGTTCTTCCCACTTGAAATTGCGGCCACGCTGGTACAAATCGTTGGCCGTATGTATGTTGTACGAATCAATCGGAACCAGAATGCGCAAAGCCGTGCGCAGGCAGTAGTTGGCTTTGTACATCATTTTCAGGTCGCCCTTGAAATAAACCGAGCGGCGACCAATCTGCACCTCGTTGACCCCAAGGTCGATTAATTCTTTAGCCAAAACTTCTTCGAGGCCAGCCAGCGTGGTGGCAGTATAAGATTGTGTATTCAATTATCTATTCTTTTTTGTGTGATGTTTTCTTTACTCTCCCTCAACGTTCACAGACGCGAAAGAGGTGAATCAATATATCAGTAATATACCAGGGATGGCTGAATTGCTGTCAAACATTGTCATCCAGCACTTTGTTCCCTTTAACAATCCCCCGTCCGGCATTTTCAATGAAATTCAGTATTTCGTCGCGTTCAACCGTCGGGGCAAAATTAGCTTTTATAATTTCCAAAGCATGGGTTAAATTTCTCTTTTCCTGAAATATCACGCGATAAATTGCTTTTAGTTCATCTATTTTATCCGAATCAAATCCTCTCCGAAGCAAACCGACCCGATTTACCCCTTCGTAGCAAAGCGGATCACGCGCAACAATAATATAAGGCGGAATATCTCTTGCAACCTTACTCAATCCTCCAACCATAACGTGAGCCCCGATTCTCGAAAACTGGTGAATACCAGTCAACCCGCTAATGTTTGCCCAATCGTGAACAATTACCTCGCCGGCCATCCCAACATTAAACCCGATAATACAATGATCGCCAATTGAGCAATCGTGGCCAATATGCGAATTAGCCATAATCAAGGTATGATTGCCAATAACTGTTTTTCCTTTCGAAGCGGTTCCCCGGTTTACTGTAACATACTCGCGAATGGTGGTATTGTTGCCTATTTCAACGGTTGTATATTCGCCTTTAAATTTCAGGTCTTGCGGAATCCCGGCAATTACCGAACATGATGAAATTAGACAATTCTCGCCAATCCTGGCACCAGCCTGTATATCGGCGCAATTTCCGATATGGGTATTATCGCCAATTACAACATCATCGTCGATTGTCGTGAAATTCCCGATATGAACATTTTTCCCAATTTTGGCATTTCGCCCAATGATAGCAGTTTTCGAAATCATACTTTTCGCTTTAAAATCAGCCTGCAAATGTCGCTCAAATAAATGTGATTTAAGTTGATGTTAAGTCAATAAATTGAGGCTCGGATCCGGCTTAATGTCTCCTGACTAACATTCAATAGCGAAGCAATGTGTTTTTGTTTCGCTTTCTGTATCATTAACGGAAACTTGTCGATCAGGTATTTATATTTCTGCTGAGCGGTCAACGATCCGAAAACAAAATGGAATTCATCGAAACTTGCGAGCGAACGCCTGAAGAAATGGGCATAAAACTTAAAGAAAAGTGGGTATTCCAGCAGCTTCTTTTCGTCGTCGAACGACATCGAATAAACAATGGTGTCCTCGCAAGCCTGCAAATATTCCTGAGATGGTTTCTGGTTAAAATAACCCGACATGATAGCAATCCAATGATTGTCGTGATACAACCACCTGGTTATTTCCTCGCCGTCGTTCACATAATATCTTCGAACAAGCCCCGATTTAATGAAATTGATTTTTGAGCAAACTTTTCCTTCCTCAGCCAGAAACTCATTTTTGAGGTAAATCTCTTCCGTGAAAAAATGAAGAATTGCCTTTTCGGTACAATCATCCAACGGCTGGAACGAATTGATATAACCCAACAATTCTTTCATTTCAGAATTGATTTTCCGGATTAAATGCCGCCGCCATCCACAAAATCGGGTTCTTTGGCTTTCGATTGGATAAGCTTGGTATAAGGCGGCAAACTGCTGGTTACCCAAACATTACCTCCAATCACTGAGTTAGCGCCAATTCGGATACGCCCCAAAATAGTAGCCTGTGCGTAAATAATTACATTATCTTCCACAATCGGGTGGCGTGGAATCCCTTTAATGGGGTTGCCCTGTTTATCGAGCGGGAAGCTTTTGGCGCCGAGGGTAACACCCTGGTAAAGCTTCACGTTGTTGCCAATGATACAGGTTGCACCAATTACCACGCCGGTTCCATGATCGATGGTGAATGCCTCGCCAATTTGCGCTCCCGGATGAATGTCGATTCCGGTTTCGGAATGACCCATCTCGGAAATAATGCGCGGAATAAGCGGCACATCTAATTTTAGCAACTGGTGTGCAACCCGGTGATTAATGATGGCGCGAATCGTTGGATAGCAATAAATCACTTCGCTTTTGCTGTTGGCAGCCGGATCGCCCAAATAAGCAGCCTCAACATCGGTAATGAGCAAGCGGCGAATCTCGGGCAACGACGAGATGAAATCGGACGCCAGGTTTTGTGCAAACCGTGAACGTTCCTGCATATCAACCATTTCCGGATTCTTGCATGTAAAGCACAATCCGGCCAAAATTTGTTCTGACAGCAACTCAAAAAGTTCATCGACATAGACGCCAATGTAGTGCCCGATGGTATTCTGGCGCAAGCTGGTATTTCCGAAGTAACCCGGGAAAATAATCTCGCGGATAATGCCAACCACTCGGGTGAGCTTTTCGATGGATGGCAAAGGTTCGCCAATGTGGTGTTCGTGGCAAACAATATTCAGTAAGCTCGAATCGGATAACTGCTCAACGGCATTCCTCATCTTATGCTCTATGTTCTTTTCTGCATTCATAACCTTTTAATTTTTAGGGGTTAAAACATATAGAGGTTAATTCCATATCGAAATTTTACAAAAATCATACTTTTAGGTACGAAATCAAATTAATCGAAGGTAAAGTTTCATTTTTCACCGGAAAATTTACGAACGGCTTCAATAGCATTCGAAAGGCGCACCTGGTTTGTCCCGCCAATTTCGACAAAGGGAAGCTTTCGGCGGATCAACTCGTTGCGGTATTGATTGAAAAGCTTCAACCGGTTTTCGCCGCCATTTTCGCGCACCGGATCGGCTTCCCAGGGCAAATCGGGCAAACAGAGCAAATACAAATCGACCGGGCAATCGCGCATGGCCTCATCAAGCCACTCAGGAACTCTCCTGAAAGACCACTCGAACCAAACTTTGGTAATAATCAGCCATGTATCGAAAAAAACCATTTTTTCCGGACGTTTATTAGCTTCGGCATATTGATCAACCTGCTTACGGGCAATGTTTTCAACATCGGCAAACGTGTAGTGTCCGGTGAGTTGCCCGACGTATTCGCGGGCATACTCAGGTACGTACAAACCACCAAACCGCTCGGCAAGTTGGGTAGCCAGGGTAGTTTTCCCGGTCGATTCGGGGCCGGTTATTACGATGCGTATTTGTCGGAAGTTGTTCATTTAATTGTTGCAGTCGTTTCTTTTGAACTTAAATCACGTTTCCACTCCCGGTAACCAATGTATGCCATAACGGTATAAACTACAAATAAAATTACTGTCGGGTAAAGCTGTTTATATGCAAATAACCCGGCAGAAAAGGCATCGACGAAAATCCACACCAGCCAATGTTCCAGAACTTTGCGGGCCAGCATCCAGGTAGCCACAATGCTCAATGCAGTTGCCAGCGCATCGGCAATTGGCACTGGCGAGTCGGTAAATTCCTTCAGGATATACCAAATCAGCAAAAACAGCAATAAACTGACAACACTTAATATTGACGCAAGCTTTCGGGAAATGTGGCAAACTTCAACCAGGTCGGAGTGCGTTGTTTGACTTCCCCGCAACCATTCGTACCAGCCATAAATGCTGATCGCCACGTAGTACATTTGCAGGCCCATGTCGGCATACAGTTTCGAAACAAAAAAGACAACCACATAAAGCGCCGATGTAGCCAACCCAATGGGCCAGGTTAAAATGCTCTGTTTGATTGAAAAAAAGATGTAGGCTATACCTAAAATGGCCCCCAGGAGTTCGATATAGTTTCCTGAAAGCCATTTAATGATCTGATCCATGCGATATTTGTTGCGGGTTTCGCGTTGTGGGTTTCGGTTCATTTAATCGTAACCCACAACTCGAAACAATTCAAATTACTTTTCTTTTCCTTCCAGTATTTTCTCGTATTCGCCGCGCTTGCTCAAAATCTGTGCGGCCTTTTTGATGGCTTCATCATCGGCATTCATCACTTCAAAGTATTCGCTAACCGAGAATAAATCGCGGGCAATAAGTCCTTTAACTTGCTTTTTCAGTAAAGGGCGGGCAAAAGCTACACTTTTTTCGTCCTTTTTCACACCTTCTTTTTCGCCATCGTCCAAAATTTTATTGACCATTTCGTCGGTCACCTCAAATTTATCGTTAAAGGTTTTAAAGTCAGCGTATTTCTTCTGAAAATCAGCACGGTTCTTATCCACCAAATCCAAAGCCGCAGGATAAATTACATTCTTCCGGCTTAAAGTATTGTAGTAAATGTAGTATTTCGAGGTATCCAAAGGAATAAATAGATCAGGCATAATACCGCCGCCACCATAAACGGTGCGTTTATTCACCTTGGTTTCGTATTTATCCTTCTTATTTAGCACAATGCTGTCCTTCGAGAAAAACTCACCTTTTTCCATCCGGTGTAAGTAATCTTTCTGGTAATCCTCAATGCCATCGGTATAAGGCTTTTGAATACATCGTCCGCTTGGGGTGTAGTAATGCGCCGTTGTAAGCCTGATCATCGAACCATCGGTTAACGGGAAAGGCTGCTGCACCAATCCTTTTCCGAACGAGCGGCGGCCAATAAGTACGCCCCGATCCCAATCCTGAATAGCTCCTGAAACAATTTCGCTGGCCGAAGCCGAATTCTCGTCAATTAAAACGACCAATTTATCTTGTTCCAATTCGCCAGCCGATGTTGAACTGTATTCTTTCTTTTCTGAATGTAAGCCCGAGGTATAAACAACAAGCTTATAAGCCGAAAGGAATTGATCGGCCAGTTCGACCGCTGCATTCAGGTAGCCTCCGCCATTCCCACGCAAATCGAGTACCAGGTTGCTGAGTTTCTTTTTGCTTTTTAAGGCTTTAACCGCTTCAACAAACTCGCTTGTAGTTGTTGCCGAAAACTTATTGAGTTTGACGTAGCCCGTATTATCATTCAGCATGTACGCAGCATCAAGGCTGTTAATCGGGATTTTATCACGGATTACCGTAAATTCCAACACATTTTGTTCGCCTTTCCGTTTGATTTTCAGGTCAACACGGGTTCCTTTTTTGCCGCGCAACAAATCGTAAACATCGGTATTCTTCAGGCCAATATTTGTAATCACTTTGGTGTCAACCTGGATAATACGGTCGCCAGCCCGAATCCCAACCTTCTCTGATGGACCGCCCGGAACGGTGGTTACAACCATTAATGTATCGCGAAAAACATTGAACGAAATGCCAACTCCTTCAAAATTACCCTGAAGCGGCTCATTCATTTTTTCAACTTCAGCTTTCGAAATGTAAACCGAGTGAGGATCGAGATTCCGCAGAACTTCAACAATCGCTTTTTCGGTCAAATCACCAACCTTTGTCGAATCAACATAGTAGCTATCGACCAAACGAAGTAACCGCCCAAATTTCATCGCACTTTCCTGTACATCCTGTGCCAAAACCCGATTGTTGCTGCCCAAAGCCACAAATGCAACAATCATCAATAAAGCTATTTTCCTGATTTGCATAAAAATTGATATTACCTGCCTTGCCTTTGCATCAGCAAGGATTCATTGATTAGCAAAGATAAATTAATTAAACAGCCCAACTAATTCAGAACAATTTAATATTCCCGAATTGTTTAAACGGCTATTTTCTCAACATTAGTATCATGAGGTAAATCAATGTTACAGTCCACCGTCATTCAGGGAATTAAAGTCCGACAGCAAATTCAGGGATATGGGCAAAATCAAAAAAGCCGGTAAAAACCGGCCTTTTCAAAAAAACTAAAACTGTTATTACTGAGCAAATTCTACTTTTTCCCTAGGCAATGCCAAGGCTAATCCGAAGTAAATCAACACTAAAAGTGGATTATAAAAAGCAAACCAGGCAAAGGCAATCCGCAGCAAAACCGGATCGAGTTCAGGGTTGATGTAGTTCGAAATTCCGCTGATAACACCAGCAACTAATTTTTCATTTGAGCGAGTTAAACGTTTCATGACTTTAATTTTTAATTGTTATTTTTCTGTTTATTGTTTCTGTTTCAAGTTTTTACTATTTCAACGAAAGACCTTCAGCGGTCATTTCCCACTTTTTCCCAATCATTTCTTTGTTCCAAATATTGTTCAGGTTGTCGATTTCCAAATCCATTGGTTCCAGGCTTTTACCGAGCGAAACGCATTTCCCAACCGGAACTTTAATTGTTACGGTTACCTCTTGTTTCCGCCATTTGGCCTGATTGTCGAGTGTAAAAAAACGGTCGAGAGAAAGCGTTGAGTCTTTGGATGCAAAACCATAGCTGATGTTAGCCAGGTTAGCCTGCATATCAGCGTTGTTCTTTCCCCGGGTCTGTTTACTGATTACAACTGAGAAATCGGTTGCAGTTGCAGGCTCAACTTTAATTTCAGGACGACCAGCCAGCACCAGTTTGTTATTCAGTTTTATGACGTTAAAATCGTCGAACTTTGCGGTTTGTTCATCAATTGTTTCAGGCAGAGCATTTGCATTGATATAAAGCGTCTTCACGTTCTGCATGTTGAGCGATTTCGCAATGGTCGTCGAACTTTTCCGGCTAAAATTATCGGCTTGTCCAACAGCGATTGATGCAACCGAAATTACGGCAAGTAACCATATGCCAAAGGCGCCAAGTCCAATCAGCTTGTTGTTCGTTTTGTACCTGAAAACCATTTTAGTCCCAATAAAAAGTATGGCCAGCAAAGGAATACCCACGACCAATATCATAAGAAGTAAAGCTAAACTTACAGTTCCGGGACTAACCATAAAACCAAGTACTCCGGCCAAATCAACATCGGGATTTACGCCCGAAACAGTTGCGTGCAGCACGGTTTTTCCCAAAGCAACTGAAATCATAAAGGAAACCAGAGCGAAAAATCCGGCCACGATGAACAGCGAACCTACCAAAACTGTTAAAAACCGACCTAATCCGCTGGCAACTTTCACCCCGGCATTTCTGCCCTGGGCGATCATTTCGGCACCTCCATTTTCAGCAAAACTTTTCTTAACCTCGTTCATTTCGTCCTGAACAGATTTCTTAATATTCTGGATTGTAGCCTCCTCGCCCTTCATTTCGAGACGCTGTGCCGTTGTTTTGGCTTTGGGCACTACCACCCACAAAATGAGGTAAACAATACCCGAGAATCCGACTCCAAGAAAAACAAGGGCAACAAAAAGTATCCGCAGAAACACCGGATCGATGTTAAAATAAGCGCTCATACCCGAACATACACCGCCCAAAACCCGGCTGTCGCCGTCGCGGTACAATCGCTTTTTAGCTTTCGCAGCTTCTTGAGCAAAGTTGTTATTTTCAGTTTGAGCTTCAGCTTCATCCATAAAGTCTTCCGGATTTCCCATCCGTTGCTTTACTTCTGCAACCATTTCGCTGGTTATGGCTTCGTTTCCTTCCTGAAGTTTGCTTTGAAGCAATTCAGCAATACGCGACTCAATATCCTGGAGGATTTCCTGTCCGGCTTTTTGATTTGCAAAATGTTGTGCAAGGCTTTCCAGGTAATCATTCAAGGTTTGAAAGGCTTCTTCTTCGATATGAAAAACGTTACCTCTGATGTTTATTGTTACTGTCTTTTTCATGGCTATAATTGTTTCTATTGTTTCTAAATGGTTTGTTTTTCGGTTTAGTTGTGGCTATTGATGTGCAAAACAGCCTCGTTCAGTTCGGTCCAGAATTTTCCCAATTCATTCCGAAAAGCTTTTCCGGGCTCTGTAAGTTCGTAATACTTCCGGGGCTGGCCTTGTGGCGTTTCTTCCCAGCGATATCCAAGGTAGCCTTCGTTTTTTAGCCTGACCAGCATTGGGTAAACCGTTCCCTCAACAGTAATCAGCTCCGACTTTTGAAGATTTCTCAGGATATCGCTGACATACAAAGGTTCGTTTCCCAACACCGACAAAATGCAGTATTCCAAAACCCCTTTTCGCATTTGCTCTTTTGTTTGTTCCAGTTTCATGATTTCTCCTCCTTATTTGTTTTTGGTTTCTGTTTCTATGACGCTTCTTTTTCTTATCAGTTACAAATAGCATAGAACTTTTTTAAAGATTCTACCTTTTGTTGCATTGTTATTTGTACTGCAAATATATATTTTTTAAATGGTATCATGTATCACATAGTAGTGTTATTTTTAAAATATTTTTATAAATTCACACAAATAACTACAAACCAAACAATTAAAAACAACATCAAATTTACGCCAAAGAATAAAAGAACTCATTTTACAGCGATTTGTCGTCAATAAAGCCTATTGTTTTATATTTGCCGAACAAAGAATTAGACCAATGTCACTTGTAATCGAAGAAAAAGACCTTGAAAAATTTATCTTGATTGGCGACCGGGTTTTAATCCGTCCCAAAAATCCACAGGAGCGAACAAGTTCTGGCTTGTATCTGCCTCCATCGGTTCAGGAAAATGAAAAAACACAAAGCGGCTATATCGTGAAGGTCGGTCCGGGCTATCCCATTCCGGCCATGACCGACGCAGACGAACCCTGGAAGGAAAAGAAAGATGAAGTAAAATATGTCCCACTTCAGGCTAAAGTTGGCGATTTGGCCGTTTTCCTGAACAAAAGCGGTTGGGACATTGAGTTTAACAAGGAGAAATACATCATTCTCCCCCACTCATCTATCCTGATGCTTATTCGTGACGAAGGGTTGTTCGAATAAATCATAAAAAGTTGTCATTGTTCTCTGGTTATCATTGTTAGCAGCAAGATGCAACCTCTCAGCAACAACCTCGACAACAATTACAACAACGATAACCAATACAACACATTTTGAAAATTCCTACACTACACATTACCGGTTCGGGCCAACCGTTTTTCTGGATGCACGGAATGCTTAATTCGGTTGAATCTGATTCGATTTATTCGCTTGTTGACTTTGGCAGGCTAGCCAGCCAGGTTAAGTTATACAGGTACGATGCCTGCAATAAAGCTACCGATGGCGATTATTCGTGGAAAGGTCTGGTTGCTGAATTGAAATCGATCATCGAATCAATCTGTTGCGAAAAAGCTATTTTCGGGGGTGTGTCAATGGGCTCGGGAACTGCGCTATACACGGCCATACGCCACCCCGAACTTGTAAAGGCTTTGATTTTAGTTACCCCTCCACCTGCCTGGGAAGTGCGGGTGGCAACTCAGGCTTTGTACGAAAAAATTGCTTTAAAGGCACGGCCCGATCATTTACCCGATTTTTTGAAACGCATTATTCAGCGAAACCAGGATCCGCCCGAATTTTATGAGCAACAATTCCCGGGAACGCGCAAAAAGCTCCTCGAGCTGCGAGTGAGCTTCGATCCGGCTTATTATTACAGTATTTATCACGGAGGGGCAATTTCTGATTTTCCGCTACGGGAAGAATTAACCAAACTCGAAATCCCAACCCTGATTATAGCTGATCCGAACGACGCGGGACACCCGATTGAAGTGGCGCGCGAAATGCACAAGTTGATAGCGGGTTCGCAGTTGATTGAACTGCAAAACATCGAAGATTATTTTCAATTACAAGAAAATGTAAGTTATTTCATAAATTCAGTCGTCTCAAAATAACAATTCGTAATTTTTTGTGGCATTATTTTTATGAATTAAAACAGAGTCAACGATCCGATTTATTTTTTTTCTATCTTGCACTCCGAATTAATGATCATTAATATTTATAAACAAAAGCTATGGAAAAAGTATCAGACAGAGTAGCGTGCTTATCAGAATCGGCCACTTTGGCTGTGGCTCAAAAAAGCCGTGAATTAAAAGAAAAAGGCATTGACGTGATTAGTCTGGGCGTTGGCGAACCCGATTTTAATACGCCTGATTTCATTAAAGAAGCTGCAAAAAAAGCCATCGACGATAATTTTTCAACCTACTCTCCGGTTCCGGGCTATCCGCAACTGTTAAAAGCCATTGTTGACAAGCTGAAACGCGACAATGGACTGGAATACAACACCAACCAGATTATAGTTTCGAATGGAGCAAAACATTCGATTGCAAATTTACTTCAGGCTTTAATTAATAAAGACGACGAAGTAATCATCCCCGCACCTTATTGGGTTACTTACATCGAATTGGTTAAGCTGAACGAAGGAAAAAATGTAATCATTCCAACAACCGTTGACAGCGACTTTAAAATAACCCCGGCCCAGTTGGAAGCTGCGATTACGCCTAAAACAAGGGCATTTCTGTTCAGCAGCCCGAGCAACCCAACAGGCAGCGTTTACACCAGAGACGAGCTAAAAGCATTTGCCGGTATTTTCGCTAAAAACCCAAATATCATCGTCATTTCCGACGAAATTTATGAGCATATAACTTATGGCCGAAAGCACGAAAGCATTGCGCAATTTGCCGAGATAAAAGATCAGGTGGTGGTTGTAAACGGAGTTTCGAAAGCTTTTGCCATGACTGGTTACCGCATTGGCTATATTGCCGCACCACTTTGGCTGGCCAAAGCTGCCAATAAATTGCAGGGACAATATACTTCAGGACCATGTTCGGTTTCGCAAATTGCGTCGGTTGCCGCGCTTAATGCTCCGCTCGACACTGTTTATGCAATGGTTGAGCAGTTTGAAAAACGCCGGGACCTTGTGTTAAGTAAACTTGCTGAGATTCCAGGCGTGAAAACCAGTAAACCCGACGGCGCATTCTATGTTTTCCCCGATATTTCGTCATTCTTCGGAAAATCGGATGGCACAATTACCATCAATAATGCCGATGATATGGGCTTGTTCATTTTGTCGAATGCCTACACTGGTGTAGTTTCGGGCGAAGCTTTTGGAGCTCCTGAGTGTGTCCGAATTTCGTATGCCGCATCAGAAGCTGATTTAACCAAATCGCTCGACCGGATTAAAGCAGCTTTGTCCACATTGAAATAATCAGAATTAATTGCAAAAAAATGCCTGAAACGTCAAGAATTTCAGGCATTTTTTGTTTTTATCAATTGTCCTCTTCGGTTACACCTCTGGAAAATTTGTGGTATTAACCACCCGTTGCTGATTTGCAAAAACAACACAAATTGCACCCCAAACAATCCAGAAAAGATAGCCCCCAATGTGAAACCGTTCGCCCAACAGACTGTGTGTAAAGGTTCTAAAATCGAGATAAGTGTAAATCAACCCAACCAAAGCACACAAGATTAGAGCACCCTGAACGATTAAATTGGTTTTCCGGCTGCATCTCTTCCAAACCTGAAATTGGACAATCTCAAGTAAAATCCAGATTAGCCAAACAAATATCGCCCCTTTCCACCAGGAATTCAGGAACGTTAATTCCTGGTGCAAAATATGAATACCTACCTTTCCAACCCATGTGGCTTTCGAAAACGACCAGCCTGCAACGATGGCAAGAGGTACCAAAAGAATATTTAGTCCGACGACCTTCTTTTCCATGTTCATTCAGAAAAAAAAACAATCTGGAATTACAGGTTACCAAATCAAGCCCGATTTCAGCAATTTACCCGGATCGAGATTATTTTCTTCAATCGATTTGAAGTGCTTATAGGTTCCAACTTTGAGCTCGTAAGTTGCCGGTTCATCGCAAACAATCATTCCTTTCGGATGCAACTGCAAAGCGCTGATGGTCCACATATGGTTTACACCCTCTTCAACAGCATGTTGCAATGCCCTGGCTTTGTTGTATCCATTTACAATAATCAGAACCTCTTTGGCATCCATTACTGTGGCAATACCTACCGTTAACGAAGACGACGGAACTTTGCTAATGTCATTATCAAAGAAGCGGGAGTTGGCAACTTTGGTGTCGTAATTTAATTCCTTATCGCGGGTGCGCGAAGCCAGCGAAGAACCAGGCTCATTGAATGCCAAATGGCCATCGGGGCCAATTCCACCCAAGAACAAGTCAATTCCGCCAACAGCTTTAATTTTTTCTTCGTAGCCCAGGCATTCAGCTTTAATGTCAGGAGCATTACCATTTAAGATATTGGCATTTTCAGGCTTAATGTCGATATGCCCAAAGAAATTTGTCCACATAAATGTATAGTAACTCTGCGGATGATCTTTAGGTAAACCTACATATTCATCCATATTGAATGTCACTACATTTTGAAATGATACAATCCCAGATTTATACAGACTGATGAGTTCTTTGTAAATGCCCAAAGGCGACGAGCCTGTTGGCAACCCCATTACAAAAGGTTTTTCGTTGGTTGGATTTGCCAAAACAATTTTCCTGGCAATGTAATTAGCTGCCCATTTCGAAGCCAGCTCATAATTCTCCTGAATAATAAGTCTCATAATTTTATAAATTCCCGTTGTTTATTTTATAGTTCGCATTTGCTCAATCATCAGGTCTCCCAGTTCAGTTTTTCGCTTAATATGGTTAACAATCTCATTGACAAAATCGTTATCATCAAAATTACCTCTTACTTTCTCAAAATCAAGTTTCTGAGTGGTCTTATTACCATCCATTCCAAAACCTGTCATCGAATCAAGTCGAAACTCCTTTTTGGCGTCTTCATACAACAATTCATCAAGCCCAATAACGCTTTCTTTCCATTTTTCGATCAAAGAAACAACATCTTCAGGCAAAATATCTTCGATAGGTTTAGCAATCTTTTCTGAGAGAAGTTCAGCAGCCCAAGTCCACTCATATTCGTAATAATTATTGTGCATGTTCTTGAATTCCTGCTCAATATCTCCAAGGTTTGAGAATTCTTTCCTCTCAATTCGTTTTATCAAATTACTTATTTCAGATTTGGGAGCTATTAACCCGGCCAAATCGCTCCATTCGCCTTGTCCAATCGCATGTTGGGGTTTAAGGCAGGCAACCAGCTTCTCTCGAGTCAGCATATTGCATTTTCCAAGACGCGAAATTACAGAGTTTCCGAGAAATTTGTAGATCGCCTTGTCATATAAACCAATCCCTTTTTCGAGCGAATTCCGGCTTATCATGGTATTACGGTAAGCAAACACCTCTGTAGTTTCTCCTGAAATATCTTTCAGGCTATTCAAAATATCCAGTCCCTTTAGCATTCTTTTTATTGTGAACGGACTCAAGAGATTAAAATTGATACAATCCAATTTATCCGGATCTTTTCGTTTGTCGCGTCGAGGCCATTTCATCACATCGCGGATCGTTCCAACACTGCGAAGATTGATTCCCGGGGCAATCCAACTATCATCCTTATTTTCAATCAAATAAGAGAAAGGAAGATCAGAAGTATCCGTATTTTTATAGTGGCGACCCATTACCAGCGTAAAAGCTCCAATTTTAGCGGGCCAAAGTATATACGAATCGGAAGTAGTTTTCGAACCTCGTTCAACGACACCATGATGAATAGGACCTAACTTGTACATATGGTTACTTTGATTGGAACCGCTGCCCGCGTTGCAAAACGAAAACATGCCGGCAATAAGCAATGTCGATTTGTGGTGAGTTACCGTATAAGGGCCACCAAAAATAGAACAAGCCTCGCCGTGAAAACCCTGGCAATTTGCGAAAAACAAAGAGTTTTCTGCCGAATATTGTTTTCCAAGCACGCAACCCTGGCCAATAAAGCAACGCGAAATGATAGCCCCTTCCGAAATCTCAGACCCTGAAGAGATTATAAAATCTTCGGCAATTATTCCAACTCCAATTTTCACCGGAGCCGATTCGTTGCTATTCACCGATCCGTTTTCCAGTTTGTCAGCGCCATTAACCTGGCTATAAAGACCAAACTTTACATTTTTAATCTGTCTGCAATTCCGAATAACTGAATAAGCACCAATGATTCCCCTGCTATTTTTCACCAATTGGGTATATTCTGTAATTTTACACTCCAGTTCCTGAATCAGGCAATGCCGATGCTTATACCAGGCCAGGAAATAGGCCAAATGAGCCGACAATTTATCGTAAATCATTACGCTCCGGCCACCGGTTTCGTCGAGTGTCGATACCCGAATTCCGTTTCCAAAGCTCGATTCTCCTTCAACCAAACACAATTCGATATTCTCAATAACTACATGATCGCCAATATCATAATTTGCCAGATAATTGGACACCTGGTTTATATAAACATGATTACCAATGGTGCAATTATGAATACTGGCATTGTAAAAGCCACAATTACGCTTGACGCCTCCGGCAAACTCAATCGTTCCCGAATTATCGCCGATCCGAACTACCCCGGAAAACTGAACATTCCGTACATGCTCCGGGATAAAGATATTACTCACATAAACATCCGCCCAATTAGCGGCGTAGCATCCCTGACTTCTCAAAGTCTCTATTTCGGATGGTGAAAGTTGTCTGTACGTTTGCTCCATTTTTATCATATCAAAGGGTTATTTGGGCTAGATAATCATAATGATTGCCTTTTATGATCTGCTTTATGCGTAAATTATTCTTAAGAACAGAACTTTCAAGGTTATTGACATCAACATACAGCCAAGGAAATGGCTGGCTTTTCCATGTTTTGTACTCGGTTTGAAAAGTTAATTCTCCGTAATATTTATCAGCAGTAATATCGATTAATGCAGAGCCATCATCTTCTTCGAACAAAAAGATAAGGTCTGAAGAGTCAATCAGGATTTGTCCACCTGGGCTTAACAAGGTTTTGAGGTGAAAAAACAAGGTATCCAGTCCATTTAAGGTACCTGCAATCCCCGTCCCATTCATTAAAAGCAATATGGTATCAAACTGACGTTCGGTAAACTTAAAAATATCCTGATGAATGACATTTTCAACTTTCCGATTTTGCAGCACCTCGCAACACAAGTCAGAAGATTCGAGTGCAGTTACATCAAATCCCTGGTTTTGAAGATAGACGGAATGAGCACCGGCACAAGCCCCAACATCCAGAATTGAACCTCGGCAAAGACTCATTGCTTTTTTCTCAAGATAAGGCATTTGCTTAAATGACCTGAACAGATAAGGCGTCTCAATCAAATCATCATCAAAATCTTCAGAATGAACTATTATCGGGTGGTTTTGGGAGTTATAGTGATAATCGAAGACTGCTCTTCCAATTGGATCATCAATAGTTGAAATCATACCTTTATTGATATCATTAAGCTAATTTAAGGCAAAGCACGTTCAAAAAAAAATAAACACAAAGAAATCAGGCAAACAATTCTGACTATTTAATGAATTATTATTCAAAAAAAAAGCCGATTGGTAATCAATCGGCTATACAACAATACATTATATATTAAAATTTGTATCCTATCGTAAGTATCACATTCGTTTGTTTCATATCATATTTAGCCATTTCCGGTGCACTAGGATAAAGGTTAAGATATTCTTTGGAAATAACGTGTTTAACTGCTGCATCAAAAAATACATTACCCTGACGGAATCCAAATCCTCCAGAAATAGCAGAACTGGAAGCATCGCTATTTAAACTCTTGGTATTTTGATAGCTGGACTTAAATGCGCTCGGATAATTCTCATATCCTGCACGTAAGCTTAATGAAGGATTTACACGATACTCGGCTCCGATGTGGATATTGCCGACTGTTTTATACGCATTTTTAATAACCTGATTCTGATTGTAATAATCGTATCCGTCGCTACCATTTTTCAATTTGGATGTCGAATAATCAACAAGTTCATAATCGACACTCAGTAAAGCCTTCTTTCCGAACAAATAAGCTCCACTAAAAACGGCTTTCATCGGAGTGTTAATTTCATAATCGTAAACACCTTCCTGATCTGATTTAGATGAATGGCTACCCATAGCGCCCTTATCGTCAACATTATACGATTTCATTGTATTGAAATAATTATCGGTAAGCTTATAAAATGTAGGTGTATGAAGTGCTACGCCCAATCTCAAATTTTCAGTTGCTTTAATAATGCCACCAATTTTCAGGTTAAACCCGCTACCTGCCGTTTTAAAGTTTGTTCCGAAAATCAAATTATCGAAATAGGTATTTTCTTTGTTTGGATACCATTCGTACAGATTTGTATTTTCTTTAAAATATACATCGTGTATTCCTACCGTGACTCCCAAATATACTTTATGGTTAAAATTGGCACCAAAGGACAACAGATACTCATTAATATACCCTTTCCGGTCTGCTGTCTTACGCTGTGATTGCTTATACCCATAATCTCTGATATCATTATAATACTCGTTCGTCTTATCATCGTGGTTTACGAGATAAGTATCCCAAGCAAGCAATTCGTAATATTGATCCAGGCGGTCAGCCTCATGTCCAAAATAATAGTCATGATCTGCATTCATATTATCTGTGAAATAATCAAGAATGGTATTATTCGAGTTATGCCCTTCGGCAAGCGAGCGCATCGAAAAACTGCCCAACCGATTGAAACCTACTCCCAGGCTAAAGCTCACCACCCCCGACTCGCTATTGGCTCCTGTTGGTATTGTTGTTACATAGCCAATATTATCTATGCTCACATTATACCTCGAATCGTTGGCCTTGTTTCCCAAATATGTTCCGTCAACACTGGTATTTCCAAGCGAAGGTGTAAAAACAAACTCGCCTGATCTGTAAACTGCAACGCCCGCAGGGTTTATACTCAATGAAGTAAAATCGCCACCCAAAGCTCCAAAAGCATTTCCCATTGCAGCAGCACGCGCGGTACCTCTGATTTTATAATTCGAATACCTTAAGGCATCAGTCAAATCCTGAGCATAAGCACTGGATGCTAAAAGCAGGATTCCGAGGATATATGACAACTTTCTCATGTTTTCTGAATTTGTTAATTATTACTATTCTGCTTCTATAAAACATTTATTTTTATCTCCTATGACCTGAACCGCCACCGCCTCCACCGGAGCTACCACCGCTGGAGCCACCGCTATAGCTGCTGCCTCCGCCACTGGAATATGAACCAGAACTCCTGCTAGGCGCGCTATAACTTGGAGATGGGTTACTGTTTGACGACCTGTTAGTATAACTTCCTGAAGGTCGGCTATATCCTGACGAACTTGATCCGTTTGAATATGATGAACTAGACCGGTAAGTTTGTCTCATGCTCGAAGAACTACGTGGTTCGGTATATTGAATGCCGGAACTACTACTTCTAGCAGCCGATCTATCGTAAGTTGCCGAACTTCGTGAGCGCGAATAATTGTTACTGTTATAGTTCGATTGATTGACAACACGAGGCCGGTTATAACTCGGTGTATAGTTGTTCTGACGAACCGAACTATTCTGATCGTATGTTCTTCGGTAGTTGAAGGTTCATAAATCCTGCGGATAGTTCCCGATGCTGAATTCTGCCGGATTGGTGCACTGATTTCACGCCCCGGAATATTACTGAGTCTTCTTCCGTTTACACTAGACGAAGCTCTGCGATCATTAACAATTGTCGCATTTTTCAGGTCGTTATCTCCAACAACCGAATTAGGTCTTCTTCCGCTATTTACTCCAGATATTGATCCGTTATAATTTCTGCCAGAACCGCCAGGTAACGACAAATTGGTATCTCTTCGGCGCGCTACATCATGATATTTATAATAGTTTCCGCCACCCCAACCATAGTTACCATAGCCACCGCCGTAGTAACCGCCGTAATAGCCGCCCCAGCCATAATAGCCTATACCAAAGGCAAACGGAGAATAATATCCGTAATGATACGGATAGCCCCAACTCCAGGAGTACCAGGGATCGTAATAACCCCAGCCATAATTCCAACCCCAGTTCAATCCATAATAACCTGAATACCAGGGTGAATAATATCCATCATAATACCAGTCGTCATAAAAAGAACCAAAATAATATGGGTTATGAAAACGACGGATACGATAAGAATAATCAACATCATCACTGTCATAGTAATTATTGATCACTGTCTTTACATCATCGTCGTTATAATACCGGGTCGTATCCGAGTCAACAAGATTCTGTCCATTCATATCATACGACTGAACATCAGAATTACTCGCATCCTTGTCTTGTTGATAGATGTAATTATTTACCGTAGCCGACCCGTCGGCATCCCGTTCAATCTGGCTCATTACAATCTTCCGGTCCTTGGTATTATTATTGTTTGACCTGACATTTGCCGACGATTGTTCAGTAGCAACTGCAACAGGGGGAACATCTTTGGGAGAGAAATAGATGTCATCATCGTAGCTCTTCGCCAAGTGAGTTCCCGTGCTACAGGCACTGGCCATTATGGCTAAAATTGAGATGATCGTAAGTTTAGTTTTCATAGTCAACCCTCCTTTATAATGAATGATAATTTTACTTTCTTTGTAGGCATTAAAACTAATAGGAAAAACTCAAATACCATACCAAAAGTTATAAAATGGCAAAAGAATTGACTTCACGCAGCGAAAATTATTCGCAATGGTATAACGACCTGGTTGTTAAGGCCGATCTTGCCGAGAACTCTGCGGTTAGAGGATGTATGGTTATCAAACCATACGGATATGCAATCTGGGAAAAAATTCAGGCCGAGCTTGACCGGATGTTTAAAGAAACAGGGCACGTGAATGCTTATTTTCCTCTTTTCATTCCCAAATCATTTTTTAGTAAGGAAGCCAGCCACGTTGATGGTTTCGCCAAAGAATGCGCCGTTGTAACCCATTACCGTTTAAAAAACGACCCGAATGGGAAAGGCGTTGTAGTTGACCCGGAGGCTAAACTGGAAGAAGAATTGATTGTTCGCCCAACATCTGAAACTATTATATGGAATACGTATAAAGGTTGGATCCAGTCGTACCGCGACCTGCCTATTTTGTGTAACCAATGGGCTAACGTCGTTCGCTGGGAAATGCGCACACGCTTGTTCCTCCGCACGGCTGAGTTCCTTTGGCAGGAAGGCCACACGGCACACGCAACCAGTCAGGAAGCTATTGAAGAAACCGAGCGTATGGTGAACGTGTACGCCACATTTGCCGAGCAATTCATGGCAGTTCCGGTTATAAAAGGGGCAAAATCGGCCAACGAACGTTTTGCCGGTGCGCTCGAAACTTATTGTATCGAAGCGCTGATGCAGGACGGAAAAGCATTACAGGCCGGAACCTCGCACTTCCTCGGGCAAAACTTTGCCAAGGCTTTCGACGTGCGTTTCGCAACCAAAGAAGGCAAGGAAGATTTTGTTTGGGCTACTTCGTGGGGCGTTTCTACCCGTTTGATGGGTGCGTTAATTATGGCTCACTCCGATGATAACGGATTGGTACTTCCTCCAAAACTTGCTCCCTACCAGGTAGTAATTGTGCCTATTTACAAACAGGCGGATCAATTGGATGCCATTTCAGAAAAAGTAAAAGAAATTACAGCCAAACTGAAAGCGCTTGGTATTTCGGTAAAATTCGACAACAACGACACCAAGAAGCCAGGCTGGAAATTTGCCGAATACGAATTAAAGGGCGTTCCGGTGCGTATTGCCATTGGCCCGCGCGACCTCGAAAACGGCACAGCCGAAGTTGCCCGCCGCGACACCCTGGAAAAACAAGTCGTTTCGATGGACGGCATTGAAACTTTCGTTCAGAATTTGCTCGACGAAATTCAAGCCAATATTTTCAATAAAGCCCTGAAATTCAGAGGAGAAATGACAACTCCTGTTGACAGCTACGAAGAATTCAAGGAAGTGCTTCAGAACAAAGGCGGTTTCATTTCAGCCCATTGGGACGGAACGACTGAAACAGAACAGGCCATCAAAGACGAAACCAAAGCGACCATTCGCTGCATTCCATTCGATCAGGTTCCTGAAGAAGGAAAGTGTATTTATTCGGGAAAACCATCGAAAGGCAGGGTTTTATTTGCACTGGCTTACTAAAAAAGCTTAAAATATACATTGAAAAGCAGTCAATTACGGCTGCTTTTCTTATTTTTATGGTAAAATAAATTAAGCCATGAGCCGGAAGAAAAAAGAAGAGGATCCACTTGAGGGTATGATCCTGAAAACCAACCTCAAACAGGAAGTTTATAGAAAAGCCGTAAGTACGTTTGCCTTACTGAAAGAAGTTTTGAAAGAACTTGCCGACGAATACCGCGAGAAATTGAAAAACAAAGTCGATGACAATGTCTTGCCCGTTTATCAGGAGAAAGGCCCGTTTGAAGCGGAATTCAGGTTGGGCGGTGACATGCTCATTTTCAGTATGCACTCCAATGTGTTTGTTTTCGACCGCGATCACCCCATCTGGAAACTCGACTATATCAAATCGAATGCCATGAACTCGTATTGCGGAGTGTTCAACATCTACAACTTTCTGGCCGACAGCTTTAAATATAACCGGACGGAAGATTTGGGCTACCTGATCGCACGAATTTTTGTGAACCGCGAAACCCATTTTTTTGTTGAAGGTAAGCGCCAGTCGAGTGAATTGGTGAAAGATTTTGGCAGCGACGAAATGACCAAAGAGTTTATGCGCGAAATCCTGGAAACAGCCATTCAATACGCCATTGACTTCGATTTGCTGGTTCCTCCTTACGATCAGGTAAAAATTGTAACAGTAGAACAAATGCACACCGAAATCAATAATTCGAGGATACAAACCGGCAAACGACTGGGCTACAAGTTCAATTCCGATGACGTGTAAAAAATCACAAATTATAATGACAATTGATTAATGGAACCCGTTTTAGACAGATTTTTAAGATATACCAAAGTTTATACTACTTCGGATCACGATAGTACCAGTTATCCGAGTACAGCGCGACAACTTCCCTTTGCCGACCAATTGGCCGATGAACTGCGCCAAATGGGCTTAGCCGAAGTGGAACGCGACCAGCATGGATATGTAACGGCAACATTGCCAGCCAACACCGACAAGAAAGTGCCTGTCATTGGCTTTATTTCACACATGGATACAAGTCCCGATTATTCGGGCGAAAATGTCAGCCCCAGATTGGTGGCCAATTATCATGGACAAGACATTGTACTGAATGCCGAGCAGAATATTGTTTTAAGTCCAGTCAATTTTCCTGAATTACTGAAATACGTTGGGCAGGATTTGGTAGTGACAGATGGTACAACGTTACTTGGAGCCGACGATAAAGCAGGAATTGCAGAGATTTTTACAGCAATGGAATACCTCATTCAGCATCCTGAAATCGAACACGGGAAAATCCGCATCTGCATTACTCCTGATGAAGAAGTTGGGCGCGGAACCGAGCATTTCGATGTGGCTAAATTTGGAGCCGACTTTGCTTACACACTCGATGGCGGTGAGATGGGCGAACTCGAATACGAAAACTTCAATGCCGCAGGTGCAAAAATTACAGTGAAAGGACGAAGCGTTCATCCCGGGTATGCTAAAAACACGATGATCAATTCGGCTTTGGTGGCTATGCAAATTGTGCAAATGTTGCCTCCCGAACAACGTCCCGAGCACACCACTGGTTACGAAGGCTTTTTCCATCTGACTTCATTCAACGGCGATATTTCCGAAACCAAGTTAGAGTTTATCATTCGCGACCACGATCTCGCTAAGTTTGAAAGCAAGAAGAATTTGATGCGTGAAATATGCGATTTTATTAATCTTCGCTACGGAACCGGCACCGTAACTCTGGAGCTGAAAGACCAGTATTTCAATATGAAGCAAAAGGTGGAGCCGGTGAAATTCATTGTTGATATTGCGGAACACGCTATGCGCGATGTGGGAGTCAAACCAAAGGTAAAAGCCATACGCGGCGGAACCGATGGTGCTCAACTTTCGTGGAAAGGCTTGCCTTGCCCGAACATTTTTGCTGGTGGCCACAACTTCCACGGTCCTTACGAATTCGTTCCGGTTCGGTCGATGCGGAAAGCTGTTGAAGTTATTGTGCGCATTGCCGAGTTAGTGGCCAAACAGTGATCAGTCGCAGTCGGCAGAAAAAAGCCCGGAGAAAGGAAACTGGAAATAGTTCATTAGTCATTAGAATGCCAGGCTTCACTTTTCCAATGACTATTGACTAATGACAAATAACTTGGAACTTTGAACCTGAAACTTGAAACTCCGTGAAATGGTCGAGCAATTCCTGAAATACATTCATGCTGAAAAGCTGTTTCATTTTTCGCAGCGAATTTTACTGGCAGTGAGCGGTGGCGCCGACTCGATGCTGATGCTGCATTTGTTTGTCAGCAACGGATTTCCGGTAGCGGTGGCGCATTGTAATTTCGGATTGCGTGGCAAGGAATCGGACGGAGACGAGCTGTTTGTTGCCGACTATTGCGACCAGCACAACATTGCATTTTTCATCAAACACTTCGAAACAACCGAATACGCAGATTCAAAAGGTATTTCGATAGAAATGGCTGCCCGCGAGCTACGCTATGGCTGGTTCGACGAACTGATCCGCCAACATCATTTCGATTTTCTGGCGACCGCTCATCACCAGGACGATGTGATTGAAACCTTCCTGATTAATCTTTCGCGTGGAAGCGGAATTCGCGGACTGAGTGGCATTCAACCCAAATCAGGGAAAATTATCCGCCCGATGCTGTTTACAAACCGTGCCGAAATTGTGGAGTATTGCCAGCGCATGTCGATTGCCTACCGTACCGATTCGAGTAACGAAGAAACGGTTTACAAGCGCAACCTGATTCGCCACGAGATCATCCCATTGCTCGAACAGGTGAACCCGGCGTTCCGAAGAAACGCGCAGAAAACCATCGGGACGCTAAACGAGACAGGGCAGCTTTTTTTGCAGCGAATGAGCGAGATTCGCGCCGCAGTATTCGCCGACGACGAACTGGGCGCCATGATCCACATCGAAAAATTGCTGGCCTACAGCCCGTTGAAAACCATTTTGTTCGAATTGATCCGCGAATTTGGATTTCAGCCGGAGCAAATCGATGACATTATTGATTCGCTGAATAAAGAATCGGGTCGCAGGTTTTATACTGAAAATTACCGCCTGATTAAAGACCGCGATTACCTGCTGATTGCACCAAACCCAGTTGGTCAGGAGAAGATAGTTTACATTGGAAAAGACTGCCAAAAGCTGAATTACCCGATTCATCTCACCATCGAAACAATCGAGCGAACTTCGGATTTCCGATACTCAACCAACCCGAATATGGCCGATTTTGATCTCGATAAACTGGAATTTCCGCTCATTTTGCGTCACTGGCAGGAAGGTGAATATTTTCAACCTTTGGGAATGACCGGTCTCAAAAAGCTAAGCGACTTTTTCATCGACGAGAAATATTCCATCCCCGAAAAAGAGAATGCCTGGATTTTAGCCAGCGGCAACCGCCCCATCTGGATTGTGGGCAAACGGCTGGATGACCGGGTGAAAATAACGGCAACAACCAAGCGAATTCTGAAAGTCAAATTGCTTTGAACACGTTCCCATTCCCGAATCTCAATGCTCGACAATCGTTCCCTCCTGGGGCCGTGGCACACGCGGAATCGTAAAATAAAAAGCGGAGCCGTTGCCAAATTCGCTTTCTACCCATATTTTTCCGCCCAGCATTTCGACATAAGCTTTCGATATTGCCAATCCCAGGCCAGCTCCTTGCCGCGCCATTTTGTCAACAACATCGGCCTGAATGAAACGGTCGAAAATGGCTTCCTGCCTGTCTTTCCGAATCCCAATACCAGTATCGCGAACAAAAAAACATAAGAACCGATCATCGGATCTACCCCCTTCATTAAGCTCACTTTGATGCGTTCGACTATTTACGACCCCGAATTCGATGGAACCTTTTAAGGTGTATTTTATTGCATTTTTAACCAAGTTTGTCAGGACAGCATAAAGCTTTTCCCGATCAGTTTTTATAATGGTATCCGACAGTGTTACCGATTTTGAAAGGATTAAATGCAGTCCCTTTTGCTCAGCTTCCCGCTTGAAAATCTGATAAACGAAATCGAGCTGATCGTTGATATTTGTTTCTTTCAGCGAGACTTTCATCAGCCCGGATTCTATTTTTGAAATATCGACAATGTCGTTAATGATGTTGATCATTCTTGCGCCACTTTTTTCAATAATCTCAATATATCCTTGCTGTTGTTCGCCTGTGAGACCTGGTTCTTTCAGCAATTCGGCAAAACCCAAAATCCCGTTCATCGGTGTGCGAATTTCGTGGCTCATGTTGGCCAGAAAGGCCGACTTTAGCCTATCACTTTCTTTCGCACGTTCGAGCGCTTTTGTCAATTCTTTCTCGGCCTGTTTCCGTTGTTCTACTTCTGCTTCGAGCTGCGAGGCATAAATCCTGATTTTTTTCTCGGCTTCTTCACTCTTCAGCATCCGATCTTCCATTTTTCGAATCAAGGTTTCGTTGTACTCTTTTAAATGAGTCACTTCCGAAATTTCGACGACCTCCCGCTTTTCAAACCCGCCATTTTTAAATTCGTTTAAAACCTCTTCGATTATCTTGATAAAAACCTCCGGTTCCTGGGGTTTAATTATAAACCGGTCGGCACCCAGGCTAAGTGCAAATTCGCCATCTTTGGGATGCGTATAGGTTGCCGTGTAAAAAACAAAGGGAATTTTCTTCAGTGAATTTTCCTTTTTCCACTCCCTGCACAGCGTATAGCCGTCCATTACGGGCATCAGTATATCTGCAACAATAATATCAGGTGGTTGTTTCAAAGCCAGGCCAAGTGCCTCAGCCCCATTGCTGGCGGTTATCGTTGTATAGCCATATCCTTTTAGAAGCGACTCGAGCAAATACAGATTTTCTTTGATGTCGTCAACAATTAATGCACGTTTCATAGCTGATTCCTCCTGTTCAAAAGTTTTTCCGAGAAATAAGATTCCATTCTTCTGATAAAATTATCCGGGTCAATCGGCTTTTCGATATAGCCGGTAGCTCCCGATTCCAATGCTTTTTCACGGTCGCCAACCATCGCATGTGAGGTCACGGCAATTATTGGAACATGTTGGATTATTTCACTCTTTCTCAACTCCCTGGCCACCCGGTAGCCATCCATTTCGGGCAGCTGAATATCGAGCAATATCACGTCGGGCTTAATTTCCTTAGCCACCCGGATTCCTTCTAAACCAGAAAAAGCCTGAAATACTTCATATTGGTTCTTTTCAAGCAAAAAACTCAGCATATACATATTTTGCTCGTTATCTTCAATGATCAACACTTTGAGCTTCATAGCAAGTTAGTTTGTTAATTTCAAATTGATGTTCTCTACAGGTATTTCAATACTAAAAATACTGCCCCTTTCAGGCTCCGATTCAACTGCGATTGTACCGCCCAACATGGTTATCAGCTTTTTACTGATGGAAAGCCCCAAGCCAGTCCCCTCATGTTTTCTGGCAATCCCGGTATCTATCTGGATAAATGGCTTAAACAAATCGCCCACACGGTCAGCCCCGATTCCGATTCCGGTATCAATTACACGAACAACGATGTGCCTCCCGCTCCTGAACGCTTCAATTTTTACAGAGCCTGTTTCGGTAAATTTCAAGGCATTGTTCACCAAGTTAATAACTATTTGCTGAATCCTGAACTGGTCGCTGGTGATTTCAGGCAAGTCGGGATTAACTTCGGATATTAAATGTAAATTCTTGCTTTGAGCAAAAGGTCGCGAAAGTTCGACAACATTCTGGATAACATCTGAAATTCGAAAGTTCTCGGTACTCAATTTTAGTTGACCTGCTTCAATTTTCGACAAGTCGAGAATGTCGTTGATCAGCGAAAGTAAATGCCGCCCACTTTTTTGGGTCATCCGCAGTTGCTTTTTCTGCTCATCGTTCAGCGGGCCTGGCAATTCCTGAAGCAACATCCCGGTAAACCCAATAATCGAGTTCAACGGAGTGCGTAACTCGTGCGACATGGTCGCCAAAAATGCTGATTTTAACTGGTCGGCTGATTCGGCCCGCTCCTTGGCTATCGCCAATTCAGCAGTTCTTTCTTCGACCATATTTTCCAGGTGCTTGCGGTAGCGTTCCAGTTCCAGTTCTGCCAGTTTTCTGTCGGTAATATCAATTACAACTGCAATGCGGGCTGCCCTCCCGGCATAATTTATGTCGTGCGATGTTGCAATAATTGTAATTGCAGTGCCATCTTTTTTGATGTGATGCCACTCGCCCGCATAAGCATGGCCATGTAACCCTTTAGCAACACTAACAATCGCAGCTTTTTCGTCTTCAGGATAAAGGTCGGGCAACTGCATCTCAAGCACTTCTTCCATCGAAAAACCATATTGCCGTAAAAAGGCTTCGTTAACAGCCAGGAAACGAAATGTTTGCGTGTCGTAAATCAACAGAGGAACAGGATTTCGCTCAAACAAAAACCGATACTTTTCTTCGTTTGCCCGTAACAATTCCTCAGCCTGTTTCCTGGCAGTAATGTCCCAGAAAATGCCCTGAACTCCGACAATAGCCCCATTCCCGTCACGAACCGGAACCTTCACCACTTCGGTCCAATAGGTTTGCCCATCGCGGACTTCGCACATCTCGGTTTCCAGAGGTTTGCCTGCCGCCAGAAAATCTGAATCCTCTCTCCGGTATTTTTCAGCCAGTTCTTTCGAAAAAAAGTCATAGTCTGTTTTCCCGGCAATTTCCGAAGATTGGATATTTAACTCCCGGGCAAAATTTTCGTTACACGACACAAATTTCAGTTCATTATCTTTAACAAATATCTTTTGAGGCAAATTCTCAAGCAATGTCCGATACTTAACCAGGCTTTCGACAAGTTTTAACTGCATTTTTTTTCGTTCATAAATTACTGACGAAAGCACCAGGAAAGTAATAGCCACAACCCCGACAAAACTTTGAATCACCAGTATCGACTCGTTTTGCTGAAGCGCATTATTTACATTGTGGTGTATGCTGTACCACATTGCCAATCCGCTGATAACAAACACAAAAACACTGGTTTCAAATTTCCCGAACCGGAAAGTTGACCACAATAAAACGGGAATAAACAGGTAAATTAAGTTGTATTTTGTAAAAAATATCAGGTAAGAAGTTAATGCCAGCACCAAAATAAATCCCGCCAGTTCGCCTAATTTCATCAAGGTCCACTCCATGAACCTAATTTGCCTGAAATTCAGGATAACCGGCGCAACGATCAGGACACCCAGGGTGTCGCCAAACCACCAATTCAGCATCATGTGATCGAAAACCGCCCAATGGCTTGTAAAAATACAAAACGACACCGATCCGATAATGGCAGCAATCAGCGTTGCGAACAGCGCCCCGCCAACAATAAAAAGAGTGGTTCCTTTCATCGTTTCCAACGGGTGCTGATGGTTAGAGAAGCGCGAAATAAACCAGGCTCCGGCCATCGCTTCCAGCAGGTTGCCCGATGCCGTAATTGCCGAAAGAACCAACGCGGAGCTAAACGATAATTCTGTCGCCAACAATACCTGAAAATTGGCGGCCAAAGCTCCCAGGAATACGGCTGGCCAAACCCTGTGTTTGCAAATCAATACCGCCGCAAGAGCAATACCCGATGGCATCCAAACGGGCGAGGCATTGGTACCTTCAAAAGCAAAAGCCAAACCCAACCTGGCCGTCAGGTAATAACACAACACTACAATTACCCCGATTATGAACCGATTTTTATTTTTGCCGTCAACTGATTTTGGTTGCTTCATTGCAAATAAACTTTTATTGCGTTTATAATTCTTCAAATACAGGAACAAACAATCAAGTTTATCGAAATGGCTGGAAGGATAGATTCTGGCAAGTTTCTTTACAAACCTGGGCACAGGCCACGTTAGTGATCTTCCTTAGTTACATAATTGATCCAGCAAAATCCATTTTCGGCAGAATCGATAACAAGACGATCTGACCTGCCCCTTCGTCTTTGATCCGTTCCACTCATCAGCTACTAAAGACGATTGGGAATTACTAAGTTAATGAAATAGAATATAAAATCCTATTGAACCTGTTTTTTAGAACATATTTTATGCACACACAACACCTCTCCGGAGCAAATCAAGAGTATTCGCTTCAGACCAGTCGTTCCCGGTGGGGTAAAGCGACGTATCGTATTTGTCTTTCAGGGTTTGGTGAAAACCAGCGCGCTTCGTCGCAGGCATAAACGTTCTTCCAGGCAAGGTTCGGTGTTCCGCTATTATCATAGCGTTCGCAGCAATCATCTGAAATTACCCTTGTTGCTTCGTTCGACGTTTACGCAGGTTTCGCAGCCCGAATACAAAACTGCGTTGTTCGACAAAGGGATGAAGGAAGCCGAAATCGCCCTGCTCGACTCGCTGGCTGGAGAAATCATCGCCCAAAACGACATTCAGCAGAATGCGAAAAAAGCGCGTTTGCTGGCAACCAACCTGCGGATCGCCAGTTTTAATGCGGTATGGGAAAAGATGACCCTGGTGTGCCGTTGCGCCAAATTGGTATTTCAGGACAACGCTGCCAGATACAACTTGTTCCTGCTCAGCGATGGTAAAAGTCAGGCCAGGAAAAAGGTTCCGGTTACTGCATCGGAAAATTAAAAGTGGTAGTCAGGATCTCACCCAATCAATCCCCTTTTTCAGCAGCTCCAGCGTTTTTGCCTCGGCGCTTTCTGTTCCGGGTTTGTGTTGGTAAGCCCATTCCACTTCCGCCGGAAGGCTAACAAGAATTGATTCGATATTGCCCTCCGATTCAAGCCCGAATTTGGTTCCTCGGTCGTAAATCAGGTTAAATTCCACGTAACGTCCCCTGCGGATTTTTTGCCAGTGTTTTTCGGCTTCAGTAAACGATTTATGGCCGTTGTTTTTTATTAGTTCGGCGTAAATAACCGGGTAAGCATTGGCCAGATCCGAAGTCAACCGGATCATCTTTTCCAGTTCTGCTTCCGTGGTAACCGGTATGCGGTCGAAGAAGATTCCGCCAATGCCGCGGGTTTCGTGGCGATGTTCGATGTAAAAATAGTCGTCGGCCCAGTTTTTCCAGGCTGGATAAAGCGAAGTATCGTATTTGTCGCAAATGCTTTTTAGGGTTCGGTGAAACCAGCGCGCTTCGTCGGGATTGATATACATGGGCGTGAGGTCGATGCCACCGCCAAACCACGACGAGCCATTGTCGAGCGCAAAATGGCGCACATTCATGTGGATAGTTGGCACAAACGGGTTACCGGAATGAAGTATGGATGAAATGCCTGTTGCCTCAAATTTCGAAGCTTTTTCGCCCAGCAGGTGAGCCATATTTTCATTGAAATCGCCTTTAACGTGCGAGAAATTCACCCCGGCTTTTTCAATGATCGAGCCATTTTGCATCACGCGCGTTAAGCCCGATCCAATTTCTTTTTCCCAGGTGTCGAGCGAAAATTTTCCGGTTCCGTCGGCTTCCTCCAATGTGGTGCAAATGGTTTGCTGAATGTGTTTGTAAATCGCGGCAGTTTTCGATACGTTCACAGTTGTTGTTTTTGGTTTTAAATAGTCATTTACTTCGTGTCATTTATTGTCATTCGTCTCGCGTCATTGGTTTACTATTGAATGACTATCAATGACTACAAATGACAATTTATCGACTCAATATCTTTCCGACCAGTTCTTCGGCAATGGTTCGTCCTTGTTTTACGCGGTCGGCCATGCCGATTCCGTCGCGGATATTTCCGGCTAAAATTAATCCGGGATATTTTTGCTGAAGTTTTTCAATCATTTCAAAACGCTGAGCCGATGTTTCGGTGTATTGCGGAATGGCTTTCGGATAGCGGTGAATACGCATCAAATCGGGATTAAAGCCGCGATTGCTCATCATGCGCGGCAAATCTTTTCGAATCAGCGATTCAATCTGGTCGTCATCCATTTGTGCAATGTCGGGTCGTTTGGTTCCGCCCATAAATACCGAAAGCAACGCTCCACCTTGCGGGGCCCGGTCTTCAAAGAACGACGATGTAAACAACGCGCCAAGAATACTTTTGTTTTCCTTACCCGGAACTAAACCGCCAAAAGCATTCAGATTAATACCTTTCCACTTTTCGAAACCCAATAAAACCTGAGTTACTGCGGCATACTTCAGGTTCCGAAAAGGAGCGGTTTCTTCTTCATCCAGGAAAGGCATTAAATTACCTAAGGCATAACCGCCACAGGTAGTTACAAGGTATTTGGTTTCAAACTGAATCAAATTTTCGGGGGTGGTAATCTGAAGGTGAAAACCGTTTTCCGAAGGTTTTATCATGGCATCAGCCGAAAGCAACAAGCTATCCGGCCCAATGGCGTCGGTAAGTGCATCGATTAAATTTTGCAAACCACCTCTGGCCGAAAAAACTTCTTTCGTGGCTTTTTTGTCCCGATCAGTTTTAGGCAATTTTGCTTTTTTGATCGATCCACGGATAAAGCTTCCGTATTCCTGTTCCAGGTTCCAGAGCTTTGGAAGTGCATATTTGGGCACCAATTCAGCAGGATTACCGGCATAAATTCCTGAAATAAACGGGTCGATGGCATAATCCAGAAATGATTTCCCCAGGCGGCGTTTAACCAGATCTGCAAGAGTTTCATTCGGATTGGTTCCTTTGGCTCGCCAGGGCTCACCTAAAATGCGAAACTTATCGCCCCACGAAAAAAGCGGCGTAGAAACTGCCGACCACAATCCTGAAGGTAACGCATTCCATTGATTGTTTTTCCAGATCAGTCGGCGTTTAGCTGCCGGATTGGCGGTTTCCAATTCACACTTTCCGGCTAAATCTTCGAACAATTCAGCCATCTCCGGATTGGAAACTACGCCGGTATTAGGACCGGTTTCATATACAAATCCTTTTTCGCGAATGGTCTGGATTACTCCGCCGGTTCGGGCAGCTTTATCGATAACTACCACGTTAATACCTGATTTCTTAAGGTAATATGCCATTGTGAGGCCAGTTAAGCCAGCACCAATAATTACCACGTAAGGTTTAGCCGAATCAGTCATGATTAAACAGGTTTTGAGAAATTGGTTTGTCCCGATTTCAGGAGCGGATCGAACGAAGCCGCCACATTGCGGATGAACAACTGCCCTTCCGGCGTAATCTGAATTTTTTCGTCGGAAAGGGTGATGATTCCGTCGCTGGCAAATTGCCGGAGCAATTCGGCATTGTAGGTGGTGTGCGATTTCACGTCGTCGGCGCTCATGTCTAAAATTTTGCCCAAATCGGCCCAAACAATTTGTTCGTTGCACATCAGTTCGGTAATCACTTCGCGTACCACAATCTGGTCGGGAGTGAGTGCATAACCTTTGATGGTCGTTAATTCGCCTTTATTGATCGTTTCAATGTACTCGTCAATCGACTTGGTATTTTGTGCGTAAACGCCTTCCAACTGACTGATTCCGGTGACGCCAAACGCATAAACCTGTCCGGTAGTGCGGCGCGTGCAGTACCCCTGAAAATTACGATGCAGTTGTTTGTTGCGGCGGGCCTGCGTGAGTTCGTCGCCGGCATTGGCATAATGATCCATCCCGATGGCTTCGTAACCGTTTTGAGTCATCAGCGCAAAAGCGGCATCGTACATTTTTATTTTTTCGTCGGGAGCAGGCAACCCTTCTTTTTCGAGTTGCTTCTGAATCTTGCTCATCCACGGAACATGTGCATACGAGAACGTTACCAGGCGATCTGGCTTCAGTTCAATCGCTTTTTTGATCGTTTCTGAAAAATTGGCTGCCGTTTGTTTGGGCAAACCGTAAATGAAATCGAGGTTCACGGCCATATCGGGCGAATCCTGTTTCAGGAAAGCCATGATTTCTTTCACCGGAAGCGCCGCCGAGTCGCGGTTCACGGCATCCAGAACTTCATTGTTGAAATCCTGAATCCCCAAACTAAAACGGTTAAAACCAGCTTTTTTAAGTCCGGTCATTTGCTCATAGGTGAGGTAGGCCGGATTGACTTCAATGGCAATTTCAGGATCGGGGATAAACTCGAACGTGTCGAACAGCAAACTGTTGATTTCCTGCAAATACTCGAAAGGTACCGCATTGGGTGTTCCACCGCCGTAGTGAATCTGCGAAACTTTCCGGGTTTTATCCAGCCGAGAGGTAATCATTTTGATTTCCTTCAACAATGCCTCGTGATAGCCTTTCACCACTTCTTCCTTGCGCAAGGCATACGAATTGCATCCGCAGAAATAGCACAATTTCAGGCAAAACGGTATATGAATGTAAATGGAAATATTTTCAGGATTCCACTGATTCGATTCGTCGATGGCACTCAGGTAATCGGCTGTTTCGAACGAGTTGGTGAAGAAATTGGCCGGTGGATAGCTGGTGTAGCGCGGCACCGGATAATTGTATTTTTCGAGTAATTCGCGGTTGGTCATGAGTTGTAAATTTATCTTTTCAAATCAGGTTGTAATACGTTCTATCACACTTTTGCACGCAAAATGCACGCAAAATGCACGCAAAATGAATGCAAACAACAGCACTATTTTTTATCGTCCGGTATTTTCCAAAAACCACTTCTGGTAGAGCCGCTTCGCTCGACCATCTTCTTATTTTTCATTTTATTTATTTGTATTTCAATTGTTTTTCGCGTTGTTGCAGTAATTTTTGCTAATTGATCAATTGTTACTTTGGGATTTTTACGGATGCCATCCAGAATCAGTTGTTCTATTATTTCTATCTCTTTTTCTATCCCCTTATTATCTCCCGATGTATGAATATTTAATTTCCAGAAACCGTTTGTTCCAACGCCAACCCGTTCCATAATCCCACTCTGGTTAAGCTTGGAGATATGATACTCAACTTTTCGTCTTGTATATTGAGTTTTGCTGATCAGTTCTTTCAACCGAATTCGGGGGTTAGCTTTTACCAGCTCTACAATAACTTCTTCCACTGAATTTCCCATTGTTCCTTCTTTTTTATCGCTCTCTGCCAGCTGTATTGGCCGATAAAAAACGATGGAAAACATACCTTCAGTATTAAAACGAGGCTCCGGAAGATTCGACTCTCTGGTTATATCTTTTATTCGAATGATTCCTGAACCAATTTGTTCGACCAGGTGCATCCGGGCAAAAAGTCCGAAAATAAGCGGATTTCTGGAATGGCTTCTTTTACCGAACTCGGAAGGCGGAATAGCGCTGACCAGCCCGCCCGGATTAGCGATTTCAATGCGGTCATCAAACAACTCAATGGTTGTTGTTGCGCCTTTGTCGTAGTAATCACGGTGCGACAGACTGTTGATAATCGCTTCTTTCAGTACAGTTTCAGGTATTTCCCAAATTTCTTTTCTGGGCTGGGACCCCTGTCCTTCAATGTCGTACCTGACGTTTAATTTGCCAAATATCCACTGAAGTGCATTCCTGAACTGAAGCAATAACGGACCACCAAAAGATTTGTCGTCGATGATAAATCGTTTGTCTAATCCTTTGAATGCTACACAACGAACAATCGCTTTCTCAAAATATTTTTCGGGTTCTTTCCCAAAAAAAAGCACTGCGCCATTCTTGAAACAATCGTTCCCGCCAAATAATTTTAGGTTCCTGAATATCTGATCATCCGAAACATCACTACCAAGGCGCGACAAGGCTTTGAATTCCCGAAAAAGATCCTGATTAATTTCTTTGGCGATATTGAAGTCTTTGCAAGCTCCTTCGTCAAAATATATTCTATCCGATTGCTGAAAAAAGTCGCGCATTTGTTCTGCCGTAGTCAGCTTCTGCGTATTAGGACCGATCCTGACATAAATGGCTCCTGAATAGACATAAGGTTTATTCGCTCCCGATGGAACTTCGATGGCGATGATGTTTTTTTCTTCAACTTCAACCTGACTAATTGAGCAATGTAATGTGGGGGTAATTTCACTGATGGAATGCTGAATTGCCGATTTTTTCGAATTATCCAGATTCGCTCCGCGCAAAATATTCTGGTCGTCAATCCCGATTAGCAAAACACCTCCCGCAGCATTGGCAAAGGCACATACTTCTTCTGTAAGTTCCCTTACTTTGGAAGGAATGGATACTTTAAATTCTACATTGTACCCTTCTCCCCCCTTTACTAAAAGTGATATGTCTTCTCCGGTAACCACTATTACTAAGCTAGCGTCTCCAGTCTGTTCGTTTCACCCAATCGGCCAGAAATTTGGCATTCTCGAAAGAAATGCCTGGCATAAATCCGTGTCCGAGGTTGAAAATCCAGTTTTGGTTTTTGCTTCCAAATTCGATATAAGGTTCAAGCGCCTTTTCAATTTCAGGCTGACTTGCATATAACAATCGTGGATCGACATTTCCCTGAAGGCCGATTTTCGGATCGACGAGTTTTCGAGCCACGTTGAGCGGTGTTTGCCAGTCGATGCTCAGGTAATCACAATCTTCCGGCGTAATTCGGGCAATTCCGGTTCCCAATCCTTTGGGGAAGAAGATAAACGGAATGCCTTTCTCGCGAACGGCAGCGGCGATCTTTTTGGTGGCCGACATAAACAACTCGTGATACAAATCGGCTGGAATCAATCCGGCATGTGTATCGAACAACTGAAACACCTCGATACCGTGGTTGCACTGTTCCTGCGCATAAATAACAGATAAATCAGTGACCACTTCGATCAGTTTTTTGGTCGTATCCTTGTTCTCGTAAATGAATTTGATGGCTTCAGGAAAATCGCCTTTCCGACCCAATCCTTGTAACATGAACAACAAAACTGTCAACGGGGCTCCGCAGAAACCAATTAGTGGAATATCGTCGCGTTTGGTGCGTATAATCTCGTCGATCACCTCGTAGATGTAATTCAATTTTGAAGGATCGGGGTTCAATCCGGCCAGTGGATTTTCGCGATAAGCCAGCGGTTGGTCGAACAGCGGGCCGCTGTCGTTAAATTCGAGACCCATGCCCAGTGCATGCGGAATCACCAAAATATCAGAAAACAAAATTCCGGCATCAACGTCCAGATCATCAACCGGAAGCAAGGTTACTTTGGCTGCAATTTCCGGGTTCTGCATCATTTGCCAGAACGTATAATTTTCCTTAACTCTCATGTACGACGGCAACACTCTTCCCGCCTGACGCATAAACCAAACCGGTGGACGTTCGGTTTTCTCTCCCCTCAAAGTCTTCAGTAAAATTGAATTTGTTGTCAAATTATTCTGTTTAAAAAATTACAATTACTCTTCCCGCCTACGCTCGCGTCCTTCCCTCTTTTCTTCTTTTTTGGGAGTATCAGCCTTTTTAGTGCTCTGCGAATTCTGTCTGGCCTCGCTACGCGGCCTACTACGTTCGTTTATATTAACCGATTTTTCGCGAGAAGAACGATCTATTTGTTGATTAATTCGTTCTCTTCCTTCCGGCCTGCTTTGAGGCGCGCGTTGCTCCTGGTACGACCTGTTCCGTTGCTCCGATTGAGCTGGACGGCTGTATTCGCGACGTTGCCGCGGTTCTACTTGCTTTTGAACATTATCCGGACGCCGTTCCTGCTCTATACGGCTGCGGTTCTGATCCCTTCTCATGTTTTCATAGCTTCTGTTGCTACTTCCACTTTCCATTCGCCTGTTTGGCTGACTTTCGTAACTGCGCGACGGTTGACGTTGTATTTGCCGCCCGGGATTACTCGACTCGCGATGCCTGTTCTCAAAAGATCTGTCGGGATGACGATCTGCAAAATCGCGGCGGCGAATCACGTTAAAATTATTGTCGTTGATATGAAAATGCCTTTCATTAACACGATTAAAGGTTATTCTCCTGTCAACATAAACATTTACATGACGATAATAGCGGTATGTTGGATAAGGTTTGTAATGGTAAAACCAGCGAGGATAATACCCCCAATAATAAGGCGAATTCCAAACCACATAACGTGGTCCCCAGAAAAATGAAAAAATCAATGGTGTTCTGACAAAAACCGGTTCAATGATATAATTTGAACCATATATCCAGGGATCGCCAACTACCTGGATCCGGTGAATACCGGTGGACTCACGTTCAATTTCGATGGTAGCCACATCCTGATAAACATCTTTGTCCAGAACGGCTTGCACCACGACAAGCGAATTCCTGTCATTGGTGGTTTCAACCACTCTCAAATAATCAACATATCCATCCTGGTTCAAATCAAGATTGGAAATATGATTATCCGGATCATTAAGGTTATTTTCAAATTCTTCCAGATTTTTTGAATCTGCAAAAATGGAAGAAACTGCATCCAAATCAAGATTATCACTAATATCATAACTGGTTGCGCGGGTTGTTGTCCGAACCCGTTGTTGAGCCTGCATGTTGAAGTAGCTTGTACACAAGGCCAAAACTAAGATTACAATTTTCGTTTTCATGTTTGTCTTTTTAATTGTTTCCTGTTTTCGCTGATTTTGCTTCAGCACAAGCACTACTTCAAAAAATCTGCCAGAAATGAAAGCAGTGAGCCGTCGCAGTGTTCAGTAAAAATCTTTCTGAGACTGTTGACTTTTTATCCTTTCAAAACCTTTAGCGCATCGTAAGTTGCTTCTATCGTTTTATCAATTTTCTTTGTAGTGTGGGCTACCGACATAAAACCAGCCTCAAATTGCGAAGGAGCCAAATAAACTCCGGCCTCAAGGGCCATCTTAAAATATTTGGCATAGGTAGCCGTATTGCTTGTACAAGCTTCAGCATACGAAGTTACCCGCTCGTTTTCGGTAAAGAACAATGTAAACATGGAGCCCACGCGATTTACAACACCCGGGAAACTCAGATCGGCCAGACATTTTTTAATACCGTCTTCCAGTCGGACCGATTTTTCTTCCAGCATTTCGTAAAACCCATCGGTTTCGTCCAAAATCCTTAAAGTAGTCAATCCGGCTGACATGGCCAATGGGTTACCCGAAAGCGTTCCGGCCTGGTAAACCGGCCCTTTCGGCGCCAGCATGTCCATAATCTCCTGCTTTCCGCCATAAGCACCAACCGGGAGGCCACCACCAATGATTTTGCCAAAAGTTGATAAATCTGGTGTTATTCCGTAGAGCACCTGTGCGCCCCCTTTCGAGAGGCGGAAACCCGTCATTACCTCGTCGAAAATCAATACAGAACCGTATCTCGTGCACAGATCGCGCAAACCTTGCAAAAATCCGGGCTGCGGAATTACTACGCCCATGTTCCCAACGACAGGCTCCAGAATTACAGCAGCAATTTGCTCGGGGTAGCGAATAAACAGCTCTTTTACCGAATCGAGGTCGTTGTATGCCGCAATCAAAGTATCTTTTGCTGTTCCCGAAGTCACACCCGGTGAGTTTGGTGTACCCAGCGTCAATGCTCCTGAACCGGCTTTAATCAGGAAACTGTCGTTGTGTCCGTGATAACAACCTTCGAACTTAACGACCAACTCGCGACCTGTGTAACCGCGCGCCAGGCGTAAAGCGCTCATAGTCGCTTCAGTACCCGAATTGACCATACGAACGCTGTCAACCGACGGCACCATTTTCTTGATTTGCTGAGCCATTTCGGTTTCAAGCAAAGTTGGTGCGCCAAAACTAGCACCCTTCGCCACGGTTTTCTGAATGGCCATCACCACATCGGGGTGCGCATGACCCAAAATCATAGGGCCCCACGAACCGACATAGTCAATGTACTCGTGTCCGTCGATATCAAATACCTTAGCTCCTTTGGCGCTGGCAATAAACAATGGATCGCCGTCAACGCTTTTAAATGAACGAACCGGAGAATTCACTCCCCCGGGAATATGTTTTTGTGCTTCCGCAAAAGCGGCTATACTTTGGGTGTAGTTTTTCATGATTTAAATTATTTCGAAGCTCCTCCCAAACCCTCCCCTTAAGGGAGGGCTTAAAAAAGCCCGATTAAATTTGGTGTTTATTTTTACCGTTGTATCATTTCCTTTTTGGTTCTATTGCAGCTTTTGGCATATCACTGCCAAAAGCTTTCCCCAAAGGGGAACGGGAAGGGGGCTTTTTTACAGTTCTTTTACAATTTCCTGAGCGTGGTAAGTGATGATAATATCTGAACCGGCACGCTTTATTGAGGTCAAAATTTCGCGAACCAGGCGTTTTTCGTCAATCCAGCCATTGGCGGCAGCAGCTTTTACCATCGAGTATTCGCCACTTACGTTGTAGGCAGCCACCGGAATGTTGAAATTGGTTTTCACCCGCTGAATAATATCGAGGTAGCTCAATGCTGGCTTTACCATTACAATGTCTGCGCCTTCCTCAATGTCGAGCGCAACTTCACGCAGAGCTTCGTTCGAATTGGCCGGATCCATCTGGTAAGTGGCACGATTCCCGAATTTCGGAGCACTTTCGGCTGCTTCGCGAAATGGTCCGTAAAAACCCGAAGCATATTTGGCCGAATACGCCATTATTGGAGTATTGTAGAATCCATTTTCGTCCAATGCCGTGCGAATAGCCCCAACCCGACCATCCATCATGTCGCTTGGTGCAACCATGTCAACGCCTTCCTGGACGAGCGAAACCGATTGTTTGGCCAAAGTAACCAAGGTGAGATCGTTATTTACATCGCCGTTGAGAATTGTTCCGCAGTGGCCATGAGTAGTGTATTCGCAGTTACAAATATCAGCAATGATGTACAAATCGGGCAATGCAGCTTTCAGTGCGCGAACAGCTTGTTGTACAATTCCGTTGTGTTCACAGGCAACCAGTCCGTGTTCGTCTTTGTGTTCTGGAATACCAAAAAGCAATACCGATTGAATGCCTAATCCATAGAGGCGGCGACACTCCTCAACCAGCAAATCAACCGACAATTGCGAGTTTCCGGGCATCGATTTGATGGGGTTGTTTACGTTGGTACCCGGACAAACGAATAACGGCATAACCAAATCGTCGCGGGTTAATATGGTTTCACGTACTAAGTTTCTTAAAACCGGAGTTTGTCTCAATCTTCTGAGGCGTGTAACTGGGAATGACATGGCTATAATTTTTTAATGTTGGTTTTCTGAAAATGGTTAACAATGGCCGTAAAAATGCCTTGTGAATTAGCTGTCGCTGCAGTAATTAAGGGTTCCAGCCCGTGGTGAATCACCTCAGCAGCAGTGGTCTGACCGATACAAACCAACCGAAGATTGGCCGGATCAGCTTTTCCTTCGACTAACTGAAGCAGGTTGTTACAGCACGAAGGGCTTGAAAGCACAATCATATCATATTTATCCTCAACAATCAGGTTAAGTGCGTGTTCGTTGATCTTTTCAGGCAATACTGTTTCGTAAAACAAAATACGAACACACTCGGCCTTTTTCGAAATCTTGTCTTCAATGACCGAACGGGCAAGCGTTCCGATTGGAAAAAGAACACGTTCGCCCAGATTTACGCGATGAAAAAAATCGGCAACAAAATCTTCTGCTGTATTTCCAAGATTAATAAATGAAGCCGAAGTTCCGTAGCATTCGAGCGAAGCCGCTGTCTTCTTGCCAACTACAGCAATTTTCAGTCGGTCAGGAAGAACGTAGTTGTTTTGCAAATCAAATAAACAGGCAAAGAAATACTTTATTCCGTTAGGGCTCGTAAAAACAATCCAATTGAACGAATCGAGATTTTTTAATTGCTGAATAGCATATTCACTTAAAGGTAATGGTTTTACTTCGATAGTGGGCATAGAGAGTAGCGTGGCTGATTCGTCGGCTAACAGGTTTTCGAGTTCAACCGATTGCCCGGTGGGGCGAGTGGAGATAAATACCTTGTTTTCGAGCAATTTACCCATTTTATCTAATGCGTATTATTGATTGATTTTATATCACTTAAAATTACATTAGCTCCTCTCTCCATCATTTTTAGGGCCATCGCCACACCAAGTTTTGCCCCATCCGCAATATCTCCCGAAATGACCTCTTCAATATAATTCGTTCCATCAACCGAAGCTACAAAACCCGACAAAACTAACAGATTATTTTCAACTTTCGAATAGCAACCTAAAGGAACCTGGCAACCGCCTTCAAGTGTAGCTAAAAAAGCTCTTTCGGCCACCACGGCATTCCACGTCTCAATATGATTAACCCTCAGCAGCAATTGGTCGATTTCATGGTCGTTCGCTCTGCTTTCAATAGCAATAGCTCCCTGGCTGACCGCAGGCATAATTGTTTTCGGATCGATAATTTCAGTAATGTACTGGTCAAGTCCTAAACGTTGCAGCCCGGCTGCCGCCATAATCATCGCATCGCAGTAGCCGTCCTCCATTTTCTGAAGCCTCGAATTTACATTTCCACGAATGTCCCTGATTACAACCTGGTTATTAAGCTTAAGCAGCCCGGCAATACGACGCAAACTCGAAGTTGCCACAACATCGCCTGGCTTCAATTCGGCCAGTTTTTTGCCATTTTTGCTAACAAAAGCATCGCGAAATTCGCCTCGTTCCAAAACTGCACCTAATTTCAAACCATCGGGTAAACGAGTTGGAAGGTCTTTGAGGCTATGAACAGCAATATCAATGCTCCCATCAATAAGTTCATTTTCAATTTCCTTGGTAAATAACCCCTTATCGCCGATTTTTGAAAGAGCAACATCTAAAATTTTGTCGCCTTTAGTCTTGATAATTTTAAGTTCAACCTTCAGTTCAGGAAATAAAGCCGCTACTGTTGATTTAACTTTTTCAGCCTGATACAGTGCAAGTTGACTTCCACGTGTACCTATTCTAAGTATATCTTTCATTAAAGTTAGTCAAATGCAAATCCAACCAGAATTTGCGTGCAAATAATTCAGTCGAATTTAAATAAATCATTGATGATTTTTAACGAATCGATATTTTTTCCGTTATCCGTCAAATTTTTTAAGTTTTTTATCAGTAAGCGCGCATAACGCTGGGTTAAATGCTGCGCATAGTCATCAACAATTTCCTGCATTTCAGGAGTAGCTAATTTGCGGTAAGTTGAAAGTTCCTCCTGATTTATGGTTTGCAAATTTGTAGTAATCATGTTTATAGCAGGGCGCAACGATCTGCTGGCCATCCATTCCAGGAAATCGACAACCAATTCGTCTAAAATGCGGTGTGCTTTCTGCGCACTTTCTTTTTTCTTTTCGGTGGTTTGATCAACAATTTCCTGAAGATCGTCAACACCAAGTAGTTCAATATTTTCCAGCTGCCCCACTGCGGCTTCAATATTCCTGGGAACAGATAAATCCAGAAACACCTGTTTGTGCTCGGGTCTGATTTTTCTAGTTCGTTCAACCATTTCAGAAGTTATAACAGGCGTCGCCGATGATGTTGCAACCATCACAATATCAAATCCATGCAGGTATTTTTCAAAAGAATCGTAGGGAATAAGCATGCCGTTGTATTTTTCGGCTGTTTTTGCTGCTTTTTCGGTAGTACGGTTGGTAACACCGATCTGCCGGACTCCTTTTTTGTTTATATTTTGAAGGGCTAAATTTCCGGTTTCACCGGCACCTATAAGTAAAACAGATTTATCACTAACTCCATTAAGCATTCCGGCGCACATTTCAACAGCGGCACTGCTGACCGAGGTGATACCGAGCTTGATCCCGGTTTCTGTTCTTACCCGCTTACCGGCTTCGAATGATTTTTGAAATAACCTCATTAAAACGGCATCGGTAAGTGCCATTTCGGTACAGGTTACATAGGCATCTTTCACCTGCCCTATAATCTGATCCTCACCAATAATCAGCGAATCCAGACCGGAAACAACCTCAAATAAATGCCTTACTGCTCCCGAATTAGCCCGATGATAAAAATACTGCCAGCAATGATCGGTGATTTTCTTGAACTTTTTAATTACCTCGTAAACAAGCTCAAAAGCCGTTTGACTATCATACCTGTCTTGCGTGAAATATATTTCGGTGCGATTGCATGTTGAAACAAGAACTAAATCCGAGATTTCGGTTTCCTGCTGTAACATCTCCGAAAACGGAACAATTTCATCTTTCGGAAACGAAAACTTTTCTCTTACCTCTAGTGGCGCTGTTTTATAGCTAATGCCTATTACCCCAATCATAAAACTAACTTATTCAGGATTGCTGAAAAAAAACAATTATGCACAATAAAAGTTGCAGCTTGCAGTGAGTTTAATTTCAAGGCAAAGCTACTACTCAATTAATCGTTCAACACGATCAACCATTAGCATACAACTGGCGGAGGCCTGCAAAATAAGGAGTTGGAGTATTTAAAGTTGTACAGAACTGTACGATAGGACGAAAAAACAAAAATCCCTGGATCAGGCTCAAATTGATTTATTACACGTTCAACAATTGATTTTACCTGAGAATAATCTTTATCGGAATCGGAATTACCTGTCTGAAAAAAATAAACGCATTTTTCAGAAATATCTTCATTTGCAACAGCAGCAATTGTAACTACCTCAACAGACCCGGTGATTTCATCGCCGGTTTTACTATTGAACAAACCCATTGCAAAGCCGAAAAAATAGAACGCGGCCAGCAGCAGGTATGGTAATGGTGTCGATAATAGTCCTAAAAAAAACATTTCTGTAAGTTTAGTTATCCTTGCCTCAAAAACTCGAAAACAAAGAATGATTGCAAATTTTTGATGAGCAAATGTAATATATCTTGCAAAAACAAATAGCTTTACACCATTGATATTTATCAGCAAAACGACTGATAACCCAGGTATCAATCTCACTGTCCACGTAAAACTATTTTATTACAAAATTGTTACAAATCGATTAAGAAGCAATTATTTGTGTAAATTTATATTGCATTTAAATTAGAATAAAATTATTTTTTTTCTGAGCTTGAATTGTTCTTATTCGCATCTTTGTGCTGTTTTTTTTAAAACGATTTCTCATTAAAACACAAAATATGAATTTTTCAGGTTTACTTAAGTATTTTATACCAAAGGAAAAAAAGTTCTATGCAATGTTCAACCAGGCTGCCGAAAATACCATCGAAGCATCGGTTGCTTTCGAAAAATTAATTAATGCAGCCGAGTTGGAAGACCGCCGTGCCCTGGGATTAACAATTAAAGCTATCGAGAAAAAAGGAGATGAATTTACCAATCAAATTTTTGATGTTTTAAATCAATCATTCATCACACCATTTGATCGTGAGGACATTAACGAACTAACTTCAACTATCGACGACGTGGTTGACCTGATTTACAGCGCTTCAGGAAAAATTGAAATCTACCGCTGTACCGTATTCAGTTCGTTTATGAAAGATATGGTCGCCTTAATAGCCCAGGGATGCCAGTTAATTAAAGTTGCGGTTAGCGGACTTGAAGACAGCAAAAACTCGCAAAAAGTACTTAAAGCCTGCAAAGAGCTTAACCGCCTCGAAAGTCGTATCGATGAATATTACCACATGGCTATTTCGAGCCTTTTTGAAAACGAAAAAGATCCGATTGAACTGATTAAACAAAAAGAAATACTCCTGAATATTGAAAAAATTGCCAATAAGATGGAAGATGTTTCGGATGTAGTAAAAACAATATTAGTAAAATACGCCTGATTTTTGAAATGGCTCTTAAGTTTAATTTTAAATAAAGGCTATGCTTACTATACTGATTATCATTATCATTCTGGCTTTTGTGTTCGATTTAATCAACGGGTTTCACGATGCTGCCAACTCCATTGCTACCGTTGTTTCGACCAAAGTGCTTGCTCCTTTACCGGCTGTGCTTTGGGCGGCTTTCTTCAACTTTATGGCATACTGGATTTTCGACCTGAAAGTGGCCAATACCGTTTCGAAAACTGTTGACGGCAGCGTTATTAGCTTACAGGTAATTTTAGCGGGTATCATTGCCGCTATTATTTGGAACCTGTTAACCTGGTATTTTGGCATCCCGTCGTCATCTTCACATACATTAATTGGAGGATTTGCCGGAGCAGCTGTAGCACACACCGGTAGTTTTGCCGTAATTAACCAGGCAGTTATCCTGAAGACTATTGGCTTCATCTTCTTAGCTCCAATCATTGGAATGGTAATTTCATACATTATTACATTAATTATACTTTGGACATGCCGGAAGGTCAATCCGCATCATGCCAACAAATGGTTTAAACGACTACAGCTGGTATCATCAGGAGCATTTAGCCTGGGACATGGAGGAAGTGATTCGCAAAAAGTTGTTGGAATTATAAGCGCTGCCATGATGGTTTATATCGCGCATCTTAATTCAAAAGGAATGGCAATTCCTGAATGGGTTCATGTCACTGAAACAATCGATGCTGCCGGGAAACATCATTTACATGTTCCGGTATGGATACCAATATCGTGTTATTCCGCTATCTCTCTTGGAACAATGATGGGAGGCTGGCGAATTGTAAAAACGATGGGTTCAAAAATAACCAAAGTTACCCCGGTTGAAGGAGTAGCCGCTGAAACCGCCGGTGCAGTTACTTTATTTGGCGTTTCGCAAGGTTTGGGAATACCGGTTAGCACAACTCACACCATATCTGGTTCTATTATGGGTGTTGGAATGACCAAACGATTATCTGCCGTGCGATGGGGTGTTGCAAACAACCTGTTAATAGCCTGGGTATTGACCATTCCGGTCAGTATGCTCATCGCCGGGCTTGTTTACCTCGCGATGTCGGCAATGGGCATTTAGCCAATACTTTCTGTTATATAAAAAAAGTGCATATCGGTGGTTACGATATGCACTTTTTGTTTTTTTAAACTTGTTGTTCTAAAACAAACTATGTGGCGCTTCTCCAAAAGTTTCTTTAAACAACACGACCGATGCCACTACAAAACCGATAAAGATGAGCACAATGATTAACTGCACCCATGATGTTTTTTGAATCTCATGACGATCCTTAATTTCGCAAACTTCGCCCGGACAGTATTTCGCCTTCTTTCCGTAGAACCAACCGTAAAACAAACATCCGAGGCAAATTCCAAATGCCGACTCGAACAGCAAAAAGATCAGGCAAATCAAGCAAATGATGCCTGATATAGGGCTGTAAGTATTCAGGAAAACAACCAATACCAGCATGGTTAAAACCAGCGTCAACCCAATAACCCAGGCAAATTTCTTTTGTGCAGCTCCCACATATTCGGGTGTTTGCCGACGCACAATCAACCGGCCAATTATTAAGGTTGGTGCATACTTTGGATTAATTAAAACCCGGATAATAAAATCAACCAGAAATGCCAGAATGAAGTACTTCAATTGAGAAAAACTTCCTTTCATAATAGCAGTATTAATAGCCATAAAAGCCCAGACAAACAATATTCCGGCGGCTGCCCGTATTTCACGTTCGTTCAAAACCGGAATCTCATAGCCCGGTACATCTTCTCCAAATCTGAATAGTTTACTCATACATTGTGGTTTTAGTGAAACATATTGCGAATGAACAACTAAAAAGAAGATTGGTTTTCAACCTTTAGTATCTTAAGAAGTATATCAATTCGGATTATTATTACAAACACAAAGAAAAAATGTAACCAATCATTCGTTGCCCTGACTAAATAACAAAAACACGATTGATGAACGATTCAAAAGAACTTCGGTTCAAGCAAATTATTGAAGAAAACAAACTCCGGATCGAGGGTATTTGCCGGTATTACTCGTCGAATTCGGAAGACCGGAAAGATTTGTACCAGGAAATTTTGATCAACATTTGGAAAAGCCTCGACAAATTTCGCGGCGATTCGGCTATCAGCACATGGATTTACCGCATTGCCGTGAATACTTCGCTGAGTTTTGCCGGGAAAGCCTACCGAAACATGAACCTGAACCTGGAGCAAACCCCTCAAAGCCTGAATATTTTGCTCGATAACGAAGAGCTTGAACTGAAACAGAAAAGAGAACAACAACTTGAAGCGCTTGAAGCCGAACTGAATCTACTCTCGATCATCGACAAAGCATTGATTTCGCTGGTGCTCGAAGGTCTTTCGATGCGCGAAATTGCCGACATCATCGGGCTTACCGAGCCGAATGTAAAGGTGAAGATACACCGGATTAAAGAAACACTGAAACAACAGTTAATTAAAGCATAGCCGACATGACAACACCAATAAATACTCCCAATTTAGATCTCAATCAGCTTATCGAAGGACTTCGCCGCGAAGACGACCGCAACCTGCATTTAACCAACCGTTTTAAATGGATGATGTGGATTTTTGCTCCACTCTATTTCATCTTTTTCCTCATCTTGCTTTGCGAAGGCGAATCCATACTGAAAGAACTTGGCTTTTTCTTTTTTTCAGCCAGCTTCCTGTTTTTCGCCCTCATCTTCCGAAACCTGAATAACGAATACAAATCGGTTGATTACGGAATACCTGTTACAGAAATGCTGCGAAAAGCGGCGCAGCGCTACGAAATATGGCAAACCAAAACAGCGAAAGCCATGCTCCCGGCATTTCTCGCAGCCATTGGAGTCGCGCTTGCCTGCCAGGACATGATACCAAATATTGACGATACCAAAATCAGGATTGCACTGGCATTTGGCGCGTACCTGATTCTTTTGTGCATTGGGTTTGGCATTGGCTACCTCATTTGGCGCAAACGACAAAAACCCCTACGCGACCACGCTCTGCTGCTCTTAGCCGAACTCGAAAAATAAACACATCAATCGATATTCTCCCAAAATTCAGTCAGGGTCTCACCCGAAGTGAAGCCCTGACTTACTTTGTTTGGGTACTTCCGAGGTTCTACGTGGTTGTAAGACGACTTTACACGGTCTTAAGACGGTTCCGCGCACCCAAAAAAAAAGATCCGACCTTTCAAAACAAAGATCGGATCCTTTTCGCCACACTTCTTATATTTTTAGCTATTCCAAATCTCCCAGGCACGCAGGGCTTGCAGGTGAAGCATTTCCAGTCCGTTCTTGGTTTTCGCGCCACGCTCTTTCCCTTTTGCTAAAAACAGGGTTTCCTGCGGATTGTAAACCAGGTCGTACAAAATATGGTCGGGGGTAATGAGGTCGTAGGGCAGGTAAGGATAGGTGTCAACCTTGGGGTACATGCCCAGCGGCGTGGCATTCACAACAATCAGGTGTTCGCTCATAATGGCTTTGGTGAGCTGGGTGTAGCTTACTTCCTTCTTTCCGGGTTGCTCTTTGGTTGTTGCCGAAATGTAGCTGATTCCCATCTTGTCGAACAGGTATTTCACGGCTTTCGAGGCGCCCCCTGTTCCCAGGATCAACGCTTTACGGTGTTTTTCCTTCAGCAGCGGGCGAATCGAATGCTCAAACCCGTACAAATCGGTATTAAAACCTTTCAGCTTTTGCTGTCCGTCGGCGCGAATAATCTTCACCGTGTTTACCGCGCCAATAGCGGCCGCTTCCTCGTCAATTTCGTCGAGGTAGTGCATAATTTGCTGTTTGTACGGAATGGTGCAGTTCAGTCCGCAGATCGTTTTGCCCTGGTTAAAAATCGCAGGAAACGCTTCGATGCTATCCAGCTCGAAGTTAATGTATTCGCAATCGTTCAGCTTTTCGTTTTCGAACTTTTCGGTAAAGAAGCCCTTCGAAAACGAGTGTCCCAGCTTGTACCCAATTAATCCGTATGTTTTCATATCTTAAGAAAGTTTCAAGTTCCAGGTTTCAAGTTTCAAATTGTAGCAAATCGTTACGAGTTGCGGGTTTCAAGTTACGAGTTAAATAACGAGAATGAAATAATGTAGTAGTTGTGTTTGTATTACTGACTCACCCCCTGCACCTGGCGGTGCTCCCCCCTCTTTACCAGAGTAGAGAGGGGAACGGCCGCCTTGCGGACGTCGGGGTGAGTACATTTAAACTACGACAATAAATCTTTCCGGTTACTTAAGAAAATCAGTCCTCCCAATTCTTCTTAAAAACTTCTGCAATTTCCTCAATACATAGTTGTTAACTCAATTAAATCCAATCTTCGCAACAGTAACCATATCTCAGGAAAGTTCCAGGTTTCAGGGTTCAAGTTCGCGACTCGCATCTCTTTTACTGCCAACTGCGACTGATCACTGACCACTTTTGCTATGCCAGTTCGCTCAGTTCCAGCCAGCGCATTTCCTTTTCTTCGAGCAGTTCGGTGATTTGCCCAAACCGGTTCGATTTTTCGTGCAATTGGCTGCTATTTAGTTCCCCTGAAGATAATTCCTCGCTTAGCTGTGCTTTTTCAGTTTCTAATGACTCAATGGCTTTTTCCAATGCCTCCAGTTCTTTCTTCTCGTTGAAAGTCAGCTTCCGTTCCCTTTCTTTAACCGGTTTTGGCGCGGCTTTTACTTCAGGCTTGCTTTCCTTTTTCCGCTTTTCTTCCTCCTCCAGTTGCTTGTTTCGCCAAATGGTGTAACTCCCCGGAAAATCTTTAATTGCGCCATCGCCGTCGAACACAAACAGGTGGTCCACAATTTTATCCATAAAATAGCGGTCGTGCGAAACAATGATCACACAGCCCTGGAAAACACGCAGGTAATCCTCCAGAACGGCCAGAGTCATAATGTCGAGGTCGTTGGTAGGCTC
>CAXXOG010000012.1:0-202066 GCA_963666435.2 Prolixibacteraceae bacterium
AGCCTTATTAAAAACATAAATAAGAAGCGATGTTTTGTAGCATCGCTTTTTTTATTCAAAAATAGAGCAGGCTTTAAATTGAACCCAATAGCAGTTACAAAAAATTAGGTAAATTAGCAACTACTAACTACTTCAGAACTTTACTTTTAGATTTATGAAATGGTTCAAAAAAGTTTCTAAGGAAAATATTGCAGGCAGCCCGATTATTAGCCATTATGTGAAATTTAGGTCGTCTATTTATGGTCGGGTTGTATTTATTATTGCAATTCTTTCAGTTTTTCTTTTTGTGTCGTTCAATGTTATTTTTCAGTCGGTTAACGAACAATACCTCAATACAGTTATCCGCCAGAATGGTAATAATATCGGCTCAATTGTTGAAGGCGCCATGTACCATTCGATGCTGCAAAATGATAAAGGCGCTTTGCAAAATACGCTTGACATCATCAATACGCTCCCCGGAATTGATGAGGTAAATATGTACGACAGCAGTGATAACCTGGTATATTCGTCGTTTTCGTCAGATCCGGCAAAAAAGCATACCGATCCGAATTGCCTGAATTGCCACTCTAATATGCGCGATTTGTTCCCGGTAAACGAAAAGTCGTACAAAATAATCGACAAAAATACCGATTGCCTGATGAATAAAAGCGAAAACGGCAGCAGGCATTTGTTGATTCGTTCGCCTATAATGAACGAACGGTCGTGTTACACCAGCTCATGTCATGCGCACCAGGAATCTGATACAGTTCTTGGTTCGTTAATTATCAAAATACCGCTGCAATACCAGGACCAGGCCATTAAAAAGTCGTCAACCGAGTTTTTCCTGCTCGCTATTTTCTCGACGATATTACTGGCATCAATCCTTTTAATGTTTACCCGGAAAAAAATTAAAGACCCGCTGAACGAATTGGTTAAGGTTAGCGTGGCGGTTTCTAATGGCGACAGAAATACAAGGCTCGAAATAAAGTCGGACCAACTGGATGATATGCGCATGGTTTCCGAAGCATTTAACGATATGCTTGACAACCTGCATAATGCAGCAATTGAGCTCGAAAATTGGTCGCAGCAACTGGAATATAAGGTTCAGAAAAAAACGGAAGAACTGGGCGCTGCACAAAACGAACTGATGCACGTTGAACGTTTAGCTTCGCTGGGCCGGTTATCGTCGTCGGTAGCTCACGAAATCAATAATCCGCTATCGGGAATACTGATTTACACCAAGCTTTTGCTTAAGCAAGCCAATAATTTTGAACAATATTTAGAGAAACGCGAATCGATGATCAAGCATTTAAAGTTGATCGAATCGGAAACCAAACGCTGTGGCGACATCGTTAAAAGTTTGCTCGATTTTTCGCGTAAAGATCAAAACGATTTCGAACCTAAGCATTTGCACGAAATACTTCTGGACACTTACGAGTTGATGACTCACCCGATAAAAATTGCCAACATCAGTTTTCAGCACGATTTTTCAGCAAATTCCGATCTTATTTACTGCAACCCGAACCAAATAAAACAGGCATGTATTGCATTACTCGTAAATGCTTCTGAGGCAGTTACTGAAAATGGCGAGATTACTATCCGAACAACGAATCCGGATATGGAGTCGGTTATTTTCGAAATTATTGATAATGGGGTTGGTATTGCCGAAGAAAATGTTCAGCATATTTTCGAACCTTTTTTCTCGACTAAGCAAGACGTTCGGGGAATCGGGCTTGGGTTAGCTATAGTTCATGGTATTATACAGAATCATAAAGGCCGAATTCATGTTGATTCAGAGTTAAATCGGGGAACAACAATTTCAGTAAATTTACCTTTGATTAAAAGTTAAGGAGAGCAACGGATGGCAAAGAAAATTTCAATATTGATCGTTGACGATGAGGAATCGGTAAGGGATTCGTTATACAATTGGTTTATTGAGGATGGTTTCCGGGTTGACTGTGCTGAAAATGCGCGAAAAGCTTTATCGATGCTTGAATCGGAAAACTTCGATATCATTCTGGCTGATATTAAAATGCCCGGAATGGATGGGTTGGAAATGCTTCGCCGGATTAAAGAAATTAAAAATGATTCGATTATAATAGTAATGACGGCTTTTGCAACTGTTGACACTGCCGTAAAAGCGCTGAAAGACGGCGCTTACGATTACGTTACCAAGCCGTTTGATCCCGACGACTTAACGCACTTAATAAGGAATGCGACCAAACAAATTTCGCTCTCTGAAGAAAATGAGACCTTGAAGCAGAAAGTTATTTCACTTGAAAATATTGGCGATATTGTTGGCAAAAGCATGGCGATGAAAAATGTGCTTCGCCAGGTTGAAAGTGTTGCTCAAACAAGTTCTTCGGTAATTATAACCGGCGAAAGTGGTACTGGCAAAGAATTGATAGCCAGGGCAATTCATGCCAATTCGCTCCGCAAGTTTTACCCTTTCGTCAGCGTACATTGTGGCGCTTTGTCCGAAAGTTTACTCGAAAGCGAGCTGTTTGGTCACGAGAAAGGCGCTTTTACGGGCGCTATGTACAATCGGAAAGGGCGCTTTGAAATGGCCGATTCAGGAACAATCTTTTTGGATGAAATTGCTACTGTTTCTACAAAAATGCAAATCGAGTTGCTTCGGGTTTTGGAAACGAAAACCTTTATGCGGGTTGGCGGAAATAAAGAAATAACGTCGGATTTCAGGGTAATTTGTGCGACCAATAAAGACTTGAAAGAGCTTGTCGAAAAAGGAATTTTCAGGGAAGATTTGTTCTACCGGTTGAATGTTGTGAACATCGAAATACCACCACTTCGCGAACGAAAAGAAGACATTCCGGCTTTGGTGGAGCATTTTATTCAAAAATATTGTTTGTCGATGAATAAGCCGCCCATCGGGATTGATGTTGCTGCGTTAAATCGTATTCAGGAATTTAATTTCCCCGGAAACATACGCGAACTGGAGAATATGATTGAACGGGCTATTGTAATTGGAAGCGGTAAACGAATCACAATAAAGGACTTGCCTGAAGATAAAGCTGTTCGGAGCAGTACTTCGGTTGAGAGCCTGGATGATTTTGAGAAAGCCTTCATTCTCCAGATTTTGAACAAATACGAGTGGAACATTTCGAAAACGGCAAGGGCTCTGAAAGTTGATCGCGTGACCCTGTACAACAAAATTAAGAAGTACAATCTGAAACTGGCCGATCAATAAATTCAGGAATGAGCCTGCAAACCATCACTTTTGTTTCGTTTGGCGCTTTCGACAAAGATTTGCTCGAAAAAACGGCAGAGGCTGTTGCCGAAGAATATCATTGTGCGGTAAATATTCGGGATGAACACATCGATTTGAGTGAGTATTTTGATGCGTCAAGACGCCAATATGATGGTAATAAGTTGATTAATGTTGTTCGTACGCTTACATTTCCTGAATCGGATAAAACGTTGGCATTCTTCAGCGTCGATTTATTTGTTCCTATACTTACTTTTATTTTCGGGCAGGCTTACCTGGGTGGAAATGCCGGAATTGTTTCGATGTATCGACTTGACAATAAACGTTACGGAATACCGGCCAATAACAAGCTGCTTTTAGGTCGTGTGATCAAAGAGGCGAACCACGAACTCGGCCATATGCTGGGCTTGATTCACTGCAAAGAGCCGTTATGCGTTATGCGATCCAGTACGTATGTCGAAGATATTGATCAGAAAAACAGTCATTTGTGTGCTAAATGTAGGGAAAAACTTAGGACAGAATAAAATAAAAAAGCCGCCAGTTTCCTGGCGACTCCTGAAAAAAATCGCGGGGGATAACTTATTTGGTTTCTGCTATTTTGCCTTCTGATGCTAATTTTTGAAGAGTTTTTACTTCTTCTTTATCAGCGATTAACCTTATTGCTAACTGTGCTTCTGTGAGCAACCCAACTTCTTCAGATTCTTTTTCATTATCACACGAGATCCATCCTTTCTCCATTACTTTTTGAGTTGCCTTCGTTTCTTCGCGGTCAGCAATTTCTTTAATAATGAGTTGGGCTTCAGCTTGGAGATTGTTCATCGTAATTTCTGTTGCCGAAGTTGCTTCTTCTTCAGCAGGAGAAACAAAACCTTTATCCATTACTTTCTGATTGACCCTGGCTTCTTCGCGGTCGGCAACTTCTCTGGTAATCAGCCGGGCTTCTGTTTGAAAATCGTTTATTTCATTAATAACCTCGTTTTCATAAGAAACGGACATTTCGATAGGTTCAGAAATGCTCCTTGCCAATACCATCCGGGTTGCTTTGGCCTCGGCCATATCAGCAATCCAATGATTAATTAACTGAGCTTCGGTACGGTAATCAATAGATGAATTTTCAGCTAAAATGAATACTCCAGAATTGTTTTCTACTGCGTTTGCACTAAATATTCCGGCAAAAGCTAATGCACTAACGGCGATGATGTTTTTGAAATTTGTTTTCATGGCTTTGAGTTTTTTCTGTTATTAATTTCTTGTTTTCTGTTTCTGTATTTGTTTTCTGTTCTAATAGACGCTTAAGTTTTAATTTCGTTACAGCATGTATAGAACTTTTTTTAAACTTATACCTTTCGTTGCATTGTTATTTGTACTGCAAATATATATCTAAAAACTAATACCATGCAATACAAAGTACTAAATATTTTCAAATTATTTTTGAAATAATTTTAATTGATTGAAATACAAGTGTTTAAATTTTAAATATTTTTAAATTTTTTTTGATATTTTTCTTGGGCTTGCTCAAAATCCTGAAAATTTAGTCAGAAATGGCCTGAAAAAAATATTCTCTGAGGAAGAAAAGAGTGATTTTGGAGTTCCGATTTTGTCTGGGAAAGTGATGCAAAATAAAAAAGTCGCCCGATTGAGCGACTTTTCTGACCGGAAAATTACCGGTATATAGTAAATGGTTTTTTAACAGCCACCTCCTGATGATGCTTCTTTTCGCACTGGAATCACGGTCTGTGGCTTTTTCTTTTCGGGTTCTCGTTTTTCAGCTTTGGGACTGGCTTTCATAGCAGCCTGATCGGGTTGCATAGTTTCAGTGGCCGCGCCGGTCGTTTCAAAGAATTTATTGTCGCTGCCAAATCCACCTTTCAGGAATTTTACTTTGGTATAACCCATTTGCTGCAACAACAGGCAGGGAGCGACGCTTTGCAGTTCATCCGATCCGTATAAAACGGCTTCTTCTCCGCTTTTCTGCAAACGGTCTAATAATTCGAGCGATTCGTCATCCAATAAGTTGCGAGCCGGAATATTGATGGCCAGTTCTGCATGACCTTGTGCAAACTGATCAGCCGGACGGATGTCGATTAACTGCTTGCCTGCAAGATTGGCAACTGAAACTTCCAGGCTTTTATCCGAAATTAAACCTACCGACTGTTTGCCATTGGCCCGAAATTCGATTGACTTCGGTTTAAAAAGGAAAGCGAGAAATACAATTACTAAAGCAACTCCCAGTAATCCGAGCCAAAGTCTATTTGATTTGATAAATGAATCCATTGTTGTTTGTTTAATTTTTTGCCTTTTCACTTTTACCTTTTGCCTTGTTTTTAGCAGCCTCCGCCTGATTTGGCTTCAGGAGCTTTTCTCACAACCTGAATGTTTTCTCGTTTCTGAACCGGGGCGGTTTTAGCGGCTTCCTGTCCGGCTCCTGTGAAATACAAACGGGCAGCCGTTCTGAAACTGGCCAGATCGTGATCTGCTGATGACGCTGTGGCGGAAACTTCCGCAGGTTTAATAATGGTGTTGAACCATTCGTTCATGCCGCCTTTCATCACATACAGTCGGTTTACAGCATAACGTGTTCCGGTTACCCAGGCTTTTTCGGCCAGTTGATCGGAATTGGCATACAGAATTTTGTCTTTGCCGGGCTCGTTAAGCAAAGTCAGGGTTGATGCCGAAAGCAGCGAATCGGGCTGGATATTGATGGCTCCCGGCAAAGCAAATGCTTTGAACTGATAGGCAGGACGCAAATCAATAAGCATCAAAGTCGGGTCATTCTCGATAATGCGGTGGGTTACCTGGTCAACCGACTGGTAGCGCGATTTTTCGGCAATGGCCAACAGCAGTGCCTGAGGATCGGTTTCTTTCAGTTCTTTTTTCTTCGGAACGAGAACCAGCCCAAGCGCCAGCACAATCATCAAAACAGCCAAAATGGTATATTTTCTTTCCATGTATTTTAGTTTATAAGCCCCTCCCAAACCCTCACCTTCGGGGAGGGTTTAAAACAAGCATATTCAAAGTTTACATCTAAATTAACTCATAACTTATCACTCATAATTCATAACTCGTCATGGTCTAATATTCTACTTTTTTGACTTTCTTCTGCACCCAGGCAGCGCCAAAAAACATTCCAACGGCGGCAAGTACCAGGAAGAAAGTGAACAGTTCAGGCGAAATGCCAAACGCATCGTTGATCATTTTGGAGCCTTGCGAACCGCTGGTGTACATTTTCTCCCAAAGCGGGAAGCTTTCAGAAAATAAGAATACTCCAATGAACATTCCGCCCAGAAACACAATTCCGTCGAGTTTCCCGACAGCGGCGGCGCACAAGCTGGTTCCGGGGCAAAAACCACCCATGGCAAATCCTATGCCCATGATGATTCCGCCAACAATGGCGCCGGTCAGGAATGTGGGTTGTATGTAAAGTTGTGAGTAGTCAACCAGCCCGAAGTAGCTAAGATACAGTAAACCCATCGAGGCCACGATGGCTGCGGTAAAGAACACTTTTACCACGACAAAGTCGTATCCGAAAAAGGTTCCGATGATTTTACGTGATGATGAAAATCCGGAGCCTTCCAGAGCAAAGCCAAAGCCCATGCCGATCAGTACGGCAAATATGTTGTCCCACATAGGGGAAACAATTCCTGAAGATACAATTGGTCCGATCATAATTTCAAGTTTAAATGGTTAAATCCAGTTTTTGCGGAAAACCCATGCCGCAACGAAGGCCGTTCCGAAAATGGCAATCATGGTAATGTAGCCACCAAACGAGAGTACCGCCATACCGCTCAAAGCCGCGCCACTGGTGCATCCGCGGGCCAGTTGCGTACCAAATCCGAACAGCAAACCTCCTCCCAGTGCAAAAAGCAATCGGCGACGCGAAGTAATTTTCGGAGAGTGTTCCACTTTAAATTTCAGGCGGTTAAACACTATTCCTGAAATAAATGCACCGGCCAGCACACCCAACACTTCGTAAACCAGCCAGTTGCTCATGGGTTCTTTTCCGTTCCCGGCAAACTGACAGTAGTACGCATTGTTGGCAACATGTTCGGGAGCAACTGTGTTGACTGTTGCCGCCACTGTATTTTTAACGGCACCACTGGCTCCAAGTCCGCGCCCCGAAATGTAGAAGGCCAGCAGCAGCACTGTTCCCAGGATCACTCCGCCCAAATACGGGTTGAGGTATGTGGTTCCATCGGATTTTATTTTTTTCATTTTTTTCTATTTTAATTGTTGCGTGTTTCGGGTTTCGCGTTATGGGTTTTTCAACTCGCAACCCGTATCTCGTATCAATATAGGTACCGTGTGATTTGTCCGGCTTCCACCATCAGGAACCGGAAGATTAGCCCGCCGATCAGGATTAAAACTGCCGGAACCACTACCGGAACTTTAAAGCCTTTCAGTTCCAATGCTTCCAGAACGGCAGGGAAAATCAAACCGAGAATTACCACGAAGGCAAAGAACGGAGCAGTAAATTTTCCGCCAAGGAAAAGATTAGCCGCGTTGATCTGTACTTCCGATCCTGCCAGGAATCCCATAAATAAATGGATGATGAAGAACAACTCAACGATGATCAGTAAAATATCGATCCGGCCGATGATTTTGCGTTCCTTGTGATCTTTGCTCATCAGCATGATAACAGCCGCTCCGGTTGACATTCCGGAGACGAGGAACAACGGCCCCAAAATAGAAGTGTTCCAAAGTGGGCGGGCATTGAATGCTGATAATAAGATGCCGGTGTAGATGCCGAGAATGATTGATAACAGTGCCATTGGCCAGGCAATCAGGATGCGGTTGGCAATCACCCATTTTTCGAATTTCTTCAGGATATCGTATTTCCAGTCCCATTTTGGAAAGAGTTCGCGCACATAACTGGCCGCCCAAATCATCGATAGGGGAGTGATGGCCATCAACACCCAGGCACCCCAGCTCATGGGCGATTGAATGCGAACCGTGGTGTACAATTGCCAGAAATAAAGTTTGTGTTTCAGGTCGAGAAACAGGAAAAACAAGCCGAGAACCAGCGCAAAAGGCACAACCATTGGCGCTTTTTTTACGGTTGCTTCCATCTTATTTTCTTTGCCCATGATGGTGAAAAAGCTGGCGAAGAACAGGATTCCGGCGGCCAGTCCACCCAGGAAAAGATAGCCCGGAATCTGCCAGTGCCAGATATTTAAATAAGGATCGATATTCGGGATATTGCGTCCGCTTGCAAACAATTCTTCTTTCATATTTCAGTTTTTAGCGGGTTATACAAGGTAAAAAATTTGTGGTTTTGTCCCAGCTTCGGGTGCCAGCGACTTGAATTTCCGATTTTTCAGCACGTTCACGATTTTTGAGTTCGGATCGTCCAAATCACCGAAATACATGCAACTGGTTGGGCAAACGCTCACGCAGGCCGGGTCTTTTCCTTCGCGCACACGATGAATGCAGAAGGTGCATTTATCGACATAACCTTCAGGATGCGAATAACGGGCATCGTACGGACAAGCCTGGATGCATGCGCCGCAGCCAATGCATTTGTTGTGTTCCACCAATACAATCCCACCATCTTCAATATGACTTGCTCCTGTTGGGCAGCAACGCACACAGGGCGAATTATCGCAGTGGTTGCAGCGTTCCGAACGCAATTCGATGCTCACATTCGGGTACGTTCCATCAACCACTTCAACCACCCAGTCGCGGCAAAAACCAACCGGTACATTATTTTCGGTCTGGCAGGCTACCACACAATCACTGCAGCCTACGCATTTCCGGGTATCAATTGCCATTGCATATCTCATGATATAGCCTCCTTCTTTGGATTTTCTTTAACAAAAGTGACAAAGTTGCCACGCATTCCGGTTCCGCCCATAATCGGGTCGATGTTTACTTTCGAAATCAGTTCGGTATCGTTTACCCCGCGCCCAAACGCATAAGTCAGCGGTTTGTGGTGATGCCCGAAACCGTGAACAATGTAAATCGAATCCCGGCGGATGCGTTGTGTGACGCGGATTTTCACCGGAAAATTCGACAGCACGCCATCCTGATTTTTCAGCCACACATAATCGTCTTTTTTCAGACCCCATAATTCGGCCACCTGCGGATTCACCCAAACTGCATTTTCAGGCATCAGGGCAACCAGGTTGCGGTTGTTGGCGGTACGGCTGAAAGTGTGCATCGGCGCGCGACCGTAAATCAGGCGGTAATATCCTTCTTCCGGCTGATCGTGTGGCGTGTAAACCGGCATCGGGTCGAACCCGTTTTCTTCCAGTTCTTTGGAGAACAAATGTATTTTTCCTGAAGCCGTTTTGAACTGGAAATCTGAGCCCGGCTCAATATATAAAGGTGTTTTGCGCGGAAGTTTTTTGGCGCCCACACGTTCCAGTTCTTCGAGCGATTGGCCAACCTGTTTCAACTGCCAGTCGAGTACTTCGCGGAAATCGTTGAATTTGTAATATTCGCCCAATCCCAAACGTTCTCCAATTTGTTTGGCAATCCACCACGATGGTTTGGTTTGGTGCATCGGTTCAACAGCCGGACTGCGCAGCGCGATGGTTGGCTCGCGGTGTGGCGAGCTTCGTATGTCGTCGTAACGTTCCAGATAGGTACATTCGGGTAAAACCACATCGGCATAACCCGTAATTTCCATCGGCATGGTGTCAACTACCACCAGCAATTCGAGCGACTGCATGGCCTGCATCAACTGTTCTTTCAGCGGAATGGCCATCACCAGGTTTGTTCCGGAAACAATCCAGCCTTTGATCTGGTGCTTGTTATTTTCTGAAGGAATGGATGCTTCAATCAGGGTATTCGTAACCGATTCCTTGGCCAGCGGATAGCGGCCGTTCATCGTGTCTTGCCACGACCAGGCAGGTTTTGGATAGGCCGGATGTGGAAAATCCGGGATTTTGAAACCTTCTTTCAGGAAGATGCCGCCACGGTTTCCCCACGAGCCCAGCAAAGCGTTCAGAATAGCGATGGCGCGCGAACGCTGCACATCGTCGCCGTACCAGGTGGTGTGACGTCCGGGGTGAATTATCACCGCAGGCGCTGCATTGGCCATTTCGCGGGCAGTCTGGCGGATTTGTTCGGGTTTGATGGTGGTAATTCCATAGGCCCATTCCGGTGTGAAAGACTTCACGTGTTCCTTCAGCTCGTTGAATCCTTCGGCGTATTTCGCCACATATTCCTTGTTGTAAATGTCGTCGTAAATCAGCACATGAATCCACGAAAGCAGCAAAGCCAAATCGGTTGATGGTTTGATCGGCAGCCAGAATTTCGATTTACTGGCGGCGGTTGACAAACGGGGATCAACTGTAATGATCGTGGCTCCTTTATCGATGGCTTCCGACATTTCCTGAACCTGACCGTTGTGCATGTTTTCACCAATATGCGAGCCAATCAGCACCATGCAGCGGGTATCGCGAATATCAGTCACTTCAGGACTTGAAACCGATTCTCCGAAAGTCAGCTCAAAGCCGGTGTCGCGCGGGCCGCGGCATTGGGCAAACGATGGAGCGCCAATGTTGTTCGATCCGAACGAATTCAGCAAATGCGTGAAATGCTTTCCCGGAGTACCGTGGTTGAACAGGGCCATGCTTTCAGGGCCATATTTTTCTTTGAGTTCCTTCATTTTGTTGGCGACGAAATCGAGCGCTTCGTCCCAGGTGGCTTCGCGGTAGGTTTGTTCGCCGTTTTTGGTGACGCGGATCAACGGTGTTTTCAGCCGGTCGGGATCAGAAAACATACCCACACCGCCTGTTCCGCGCGGACAAAGGCGTCCGTTGCATTGCGGGTCGTTGTAGTTTCCGGTAATTTTCTGAATCTGGCCATCTTCCGAAACATGGGCCCAGCCGGCGCATTTCCAGAAACAAACTTCGCAATAGGTTGATACCATCCTAAGCGAACCTGCTGACTTGGCCCCAATGCTTATTTTTTTCGGTGAAGGTGCCCCGGTAACCCATTTGATGGCACCACCGGCCAGAGCGGTAGCTCCCAAACCCAGTGAACTAATTTTTATAAAATTCCTCCTCGTATGCATTGTGCTGATATTTAGAGTTTTGTTTGATATTCTATACTCAGATAGTTTGATCTTTATAACAAGTTTGAGCAAAAATAAAGGATTCGATGAGTCTGACAACTGACTTTTGCTATAAATATATAGATATTTGCAGATGTTTATTTAAATATCAGAATTTCAATGTGTTGTGTTTGTGTTGAAGTTCTCATTTAACTTTATGAGTCAGATCATAAAAAAAACTGATCCATCTCAGTTTTTAGAAATTTGCAAAGAATTGGGGGCATTGTAAAAAGTTATAGCTTTGAATTTATGTTAGAAGGAAAAACACCAATATCGCGCAAAACCTTTTTCAGGCTACTTTCAGGAGTGACTCTGGGACTATTTGTGTGGATATGGCACTCGCTCTCGCGGTTTCAGGAGGAGAAGGAGAACTCGCAGGAATACAGGCACGGCAAGGAAATCCCGATGGGAATCAGCTTTTATGAGAAGTACTACCTTGTTCGAAACGGGGAATCGGTTCGGGCATTTTCGACTACCTGCACCCATGCCGGATGCCGTATTGGAAAAGGTAGTGAAACTGTTTTGCAATGCAACTGCCACGGCTCGCAGTTCGAAGCTGCTACCGGAAAACCCTTGCGTGGTCCGGCGATAAAACCGCTGCCCGAACTGGATTGCCGGTTTGATGCAAAAACGGAGGAATGGGTGATACGACTAAAAAATATAACCACATAGACACATAGAACACATAGGTTTTTATTTATTTTCTATGTGACCTATGTGTCTATGTGGTTCAAACAGATAGGGATGGGTGTTGACAACGTCAAAAGATTTTTTCAGTTCGACACGGCAGGATGGATTGCCAGTGCCTCGCTGCTGATTTGCGCAGTGAGCGGCGTTTTGCTGGCCATTCCGTACGATTTTACCCACGCCCACCAGTCGTTGTCGGAGATGCTGCTTTCCAATCCGGCCGGAACTATTACCCGTAATTTGCATTACTGGAGTGCGCAGGTCTTCTTTATTTTCTCCATCCTGCATGTTTACGATCATTTCTATAAGAAAACCGAGATCAACATACGCAACCGCCGCACTTGGACTTTATTGGTCATTGTCCTGATTTTTCTTGGATACGAAATGATTTCAGGCTTTATCCTGAAAGGTGATTCGGCCGGGATTCAGGCACAGCGGATTTTGGCCTCACTCTTCGAATCTATTCCGTTTATCGGCAAAATGCTGAGCGCGGCTTTCTCCGGATCAAATGACAATCAGCAGGTTGTTTACATACAGCATGTGGCTACGGGAACCATCCTTTTGTTTATCGCGGTTTACGATCATGTAAAAACCATTTGGCCCAAACGGAAATCCTGGCTGATTGTGTTGGGGTTCCTGCTGATTTTGAGCTTCTTGTTTCGGGCGCCGCTTGGAATGGACGACAGCACCATTGTAAAAGGGCCGTGGTTTTTCGTGGGCATTCAGGAAATGCTGCACTTAACCAGTTTGCCGGTCTATGTCATTCTCCTGATTTTTGGTTTGCTGCTGGCCATTTGGTTATTGCCAAAACTTTCATCGAGCATTCGCCGGAAAGTCAAGCTGGGATTGATGATCAGCGGAATAATTTATCTCGCTATGACGTTGGTTGCGCTATTTTTCCGGGGTGAAAACTGGGAATGGCAGTCGTTGCAGGAAAGCAAGCTTTCGGGTGAGCAATTGATCATTTTTGATCCGGTTGGCTTTCATTCGACGACCAAACCGGTTGCGGTTTCCGAAAACCAGAAAGTGGAAAGCTGTTTGCAATGCCACGCCGAAATGAAAGGACTGTCGGAATCGCACAATGCGACTGCAACGGGCTGCTATGCCTGCCACAAGGGCGATCCGTATTCGGTGAACAAAATGCTGGCGCACCGGAACATGATTTTGGTGCCCGGAAATTTCTCGAATGCCCGCCAAACCTGCGGTACTCAAAATTGCCATCCCGATATTACCAACCGCATGCAAAAATCGTTGATGACCACCCAAAGCGGAATCATTACCATCGACAAATTTGTGTTTGGCGAAACTGCTTCGATGAACGATACTTTTCACGTGCAAAACCTGGGGCACACGGCCGCCGACACCCATTTGCGCAACCTTTGTGCCGGTTGCCATCTGGGAGCAGAAAAGGCCAAAACCGGAAATGCGGAGTGGCTCGAACGGGGTGGGGGCTGCAATGCCTGCCATTTGCTGTACAACAACGAAGCCACGGCCAGCATGAAACGGATGCAGGCCAAAACTTCAGCCGGAACTGCCGAGATACATCCAGCTATCGACATTCAGGTTACAAACGATAAATGCCTGAGTTGCCACAGCCGCTCGGGGCGCATTTCGTTGAGCTACGAAGGTTGGCATGAAACGGAGAAAACCTCGGTTCGGGCTGGGGCAAAGACCAAAATTTTGCCTGACAACCGGCTGGTTGAATTTGTAAAAGCCGATGTGCATCACGATAAAGGCATGAGTTGCATCGATTGTCACGGCCCGTACGATGTGATGGGCGACGGCCAGTCGCGCAGCCACAAGGAGCAGGCGGTGAGCATTCAGTGCAAGGATTGTCATCCGACCGGAAAAGTGAATTCGGAAGTGATCAGTTCTCTGCCCGACAAAGAGTCGCAGATGATTGCATGGCTGCGCAAAACCGACCCGAAAACGCGGGTGGTGCTTACCGAAAAGAATCGGCGCCCGTTGATGAATACCCGCGTGGATTCGTTGAACCAAATCATGCTGATCGATAAACTTTCAGGGAAAACGCACGAGTCAAAACCGGCTGCATCAGCCTGCAAGCGCGGAAAGGGGCACGACCGGCTGAGCTGCGAAGCTTGCCACACGGCCTGGGTGCCGCAGTGCATTGGCTGCCACAACAGCTACGAAAAAGAGACTGCCGGATACGACTTGCTGACCGGGAAGCGCACGAAAGGCTCGTGGGTTGAATTTGCCGGAAAAACGATGGCGGAAGCGCCGGTTTTGGGCGTGAATACCGAAACCAATCAGGTGGTAACGGCTATGCCCGGCATGGTGATGAGTATTGACAACCAGTCTCTCGAAAAAGGGAAAGGCAAAAGTTTTCGCCGGTTGTTTGCACCCACCTCGGGACACACCACCCAAAAGGAAGCGCGCAGTTGCCAATCGTGCCACAACAATTCGCTGGCGATAGGTTTTGGCCGTGGTGAGTTATTTTTTAAACCCAACGGAAACACCGGCAATTGGACGTTTGAGCCTCATTTTGCCCTGAACGAAAACGACGGTTTGCCCGAAGATGCCTGGACAGGTTTCCTTCAGGAAGCCAAACCGCCCTACGCCACTCGCGACTGGCTGCGGCCTTTTACCGTTGCCGAGCAAAAACGAATTCTGCAAGTGGGCACCTGCCTTACTTGCCACGACGAAAAATCGAAAGTAATGGAAAACGCCTTGGATGATTGGGAGAAAACGCTGGCAGGGAGGAGTAAGAAATGCGGTCTATTAAACTCGAATTAAAAATCCCCCAGTAGAGAGGGTAAAATGGTAAGTATCATTCTTTCTTTTTTGCTTGATTTTCCAGCATTTTCAAACTTTCCAAATAATTTTTTTCTGCTTCGCTCAATGTTTTTTGTTGGTACTTTTTATACTCATTGGTGGCCTTTTCAATAGCATTTTCGTGACTGACCGAGCCTGCACCCTGTAGTAATTGTTCGCCGCTCATGGTCAAAATTCGATCTAAATGTTCTGCCCAATCTTTCATGGTCATTGCCTGTTCACGTTCAGCCTGACGCTCAGCAAAATCAAGATAACCTGAAACTATTTGTCCGAGCGAACGCAGCTCTTTTTCATTTAAATAATTCTTTGCTACAACCACATCTTTAAGGTATGGACGGCTACCGGGAAAAGTCATCAAGCCCATGAATTCTTTTTCAGCATCAGCGCGATTGTAAATGACTTCGGCAGCTGTTTGGCCATGTACTGCATAATGAATTTTGTTTTGCACTTTTCTGAAAAAGTCAATGGAAACTTCGGCTTTTGGGTCATAATCGATGCTGGTTGCATAAATATCCAACACCTGACGGTAGAATACTTTTTCGGATGCACGGATATCGCGAATACGTTGCAACAGTTCTTTCCAATAACCACCACCGCCCAGGTTTTTAAGGCGTTCATCGTCCATCGTAAAACCTTTGCGGATATACTCATTCAAGCGTTTGGTTGCCCAAATACGAAACTGGGCTCCTCTTTGCGATTTCACTCTGTACCCGACCGAAATAATAACATCCAGATTGTATAACTTTACCGAAACATCCTGAGTTTTTCCTTCAATAGCGCCATGTTGAGTGGTTAGTCGGAAATTCCGACATACCATTTCTTCCTTTAACTCACCCTCTTTAAAAATGTTTCGGATATGCTCGGTAATGGTGCTTCTGCCTTTGGCAAACAATGCTGCCATTTGTTCCTGCGAAAGCCACACTGTTTCGTCTTCAAACCGAACATCTACCGATATTTTCTCGTCTTCGGTTTTGAACAAGATAAAAGACGATTGATTATTTTCCATTATTTCCTTTTTTTATTGTGGCAATCTTTGGTGTTGAATTGATGTCCATTTGTATTCGTTACACATGAACTTACACGAATTCAAATATATCAAATTTAGTGGTTTGTTTTAAAGGCCTTGCCACACCTGTCCTAACGAAAAATCGAAAGAAATGGAAAACGCTTTGGATAATTGGGAGAAAGCGCTGGCGGGGAAGAGTAGAAAATGTTTTTTGATGAAGTGACTGATTTTTATCTCTCAAAAATCAATTCTGGCAAAAGCAATCTGGAATTCTTGTTCTTCATCCGGCTTCTTCCAAAACAATATAAAATTAACTTTTGCCCCATGAAGCCTATATCCGTTGGCTTCATGAGCTTTTATCGTTTCAATAAATTTTCCTGAAAACTTCAACACCAAATCGCCGTTTGTATTTGTACAACCTTCAATGGTGAAATTGAGTAGATCGCCACTCATAATCGTTTTCAGCCGACGCTGAATAAATTCAAAGTACCCAAGATTAACATCTTTATGTGTTAAGTGCATCGCCAATTGGCCTGGAGGTAGATATATTTCCCGATCTTCAATTTTATCCAGTTTACGGGTAACGACGTGGTCGAGATAGGCTCCGTTTAAATGAATGATCAGATTTTGTTTAGCCCTGGTCATGGCAACGTACAACTGGCGCTTGGCCTCATCGGTTGATGGGTTAAAATTATCGAGCATGATGAAAACAGTGTCAAACTCTTTTCCTTTTGCCTTGTGTATAGTCGAAACAAAGATCGTTTCGCTATTTCCTCCAATAAAATCTTCGAGCTTCGATTCCCTGATGAAAACCTCCAGGTCTGATTTATATTTCTGTTTTGGATTGGTCGCTTCAAATTCTTTAATGAGGTTTTCGCAAATTTCCAGCCTTGTACTCCGGTTAAATCTGTCTTTAAGGGCTTTTTTTGCCTTGTTCCAAATCTCGTCGCTAATGAGAATTACATCATTTCCTGAATTTATTTCGTTCAGAAAACAACGAATTTCCAATAAATTATAGAGGCTAAAACCATCGTTACTCTGAATCAGTCTGGCGGGAACCTTGTTTTTCAAAAGTAGTCCGGTTATTTGCAGGGCTTCTTCATTTGTTTTTGTTAGCACGCAGGTTGTTCCAGAGAGTGGGGTTGAGAGAATATCGTTAACCAATGGCGTAGCAAGGTTTCCGCTTTTGTAGTGAACCAATTTGATGTGCCCATCGATTTGGTGGTTGGCAGAAATAGGAGTTGTTTTTAGCCGGTGCCGAAGTGTTTTTACGAAACCGTTTGTAAATTCAACAAGATTGCTTTTGCTCCGGTAGTTTTCTATCAACTCGTATTTTTTAGCTTGTCTTTCAGCGATGAATTGCTCCAAATACTTCGAACTTGCTCCCCTGAATTCATATATATTTTGGTCGTCGTCACCAACTGCTATGACCCTCATATCTTCGTTTTTCTCAATAAGGGCGTCAATCAAGGCAAATTCCTCCGCATTCATGTCTTGAGCCTCATCAATTACCAAAACTGTTTTTGTGATCCGATTTATCTCAACATCACCGTTTTTGATTTTTTCGGTAGCCGCATGTAATATAGAATCCGATTTATCCAGGCTGCCAACCTTTCCAAGCAAGTCGAAACAATAGGAATGGAAAGTCTTTATTTCAATGTAGTTGGCAGCATTTCCAATAAGCTCCAATAACCGCTTTTTGAATTCGGTTGCCGCGGCTCTCGAAAAGGTAAGCATCAGCAATTGCTCGTGTTTTACGTCTTCCATCAGGAGTAATGATGCTAGTTTATGCACCAGTACTCTTGTTTTTCCGCTTCCAGGGCCGGCTACAACTACTATATTCCGTGTTTCATTATCTTTTATAATTTCTAACTGAGTTGGCGACAATGTCCCGAATAATTGCTGAAATTTTGTCGGTGTAATGTTCTTTTTTATTTCATTTTGACGGCTACCCGGGAAATATTTATTCAGGAACGAAGCATAGTTCAACTGGAAATAATCTTCGACAAACTGTAGGGCGCCTTTGTAATCGCCGATCATTTTCTGGGCATACTCGCCAACAATATGAATTTGCTGGACTTTGTTTTCGTAAAATTGATTCAATTTTTGATAATCCTCTGTCTTATACCGTTTTTTATTATCCTGCTCAATCCGATCGAGGGTTAGCTGATTATAAACGACCAGAAATCCGCCTTCAATTTTTATGGCTTCAATTCGTGAAAGGTAAAAAAGAGTGTCCTCAATGTCATCAGTAGAAATGTTTAACTTAAAAAGCTGGAGACTCTTTTCGTATTTTTCTTTTAACTCGTGAACCGAAAATTCTACCAATACTTCTTCTTTTTCAGGTTCACCTTTTGTTGCGTTTTCCCGACTTTTTAAGTACAAATAATCAACAATGAATTTGGCCAACTCGTGCCTTCTTTTCAATTTTTCCTCAATACTCTCTTGTGATTGCGTATATTTTACCGTGATATGGTTTCTCGAATAATTATGGTTGTGTCGCTTGATCCAGTTTTTTATTGCCCAGAAATTGATGACAGTTTTAATCTTGTTTGGCGTAACTTCCTTACATCCATTGAGTTCAGCGCCTTCGTTCAGTTCTTTCAGGTGAAATGTCTTTTCTTCTTCCCCGAACATCGGCAAAAGGAACTTCTCTATCTGACTGTAAATATTCACTATAGAGTACGAACGGTTAGTGTTTTCGCCTTTTTTAATGAAGGCGGTCAGGTCTTTTGCATCGGCCAGAATTTTTTCCTCCCGAAGAAGGGTGATGATGTTTATCACTTCTTCCTTTACAATTCCCAAATGGTCCGAAATGTAGTCAATTCTCGACTCTGCCGGTTCGTCATTAGCTTGTTTCCTGCTTTTGCTCGAAATCAGTTTTTTGATTATCCTGATCCCTTTTTCCTTTTGCTTCTCGTTAAATCGTTGCGAAGCATTTATTTTTTCGATTGCTTCCTGAGCATTTTTCGATAAAATACTGTTGGCAAAAATACGGGGTATATTTTGTCCACGCTTCAGATAACCAGCATCTTCGAGTGCTGCAATGGCCGTAGTTACCCGTGTCTCAATTTCCACCACATTGTCGTCCCAGCCAGCTTTGCGCGCTATTTCCAGGGCAGAATTCGAAACGGTGGAACGAAATTTTGTGATCTCTTTAATTGCTTTCCAAACTTGCTGAATTTCTTTTATCGATAGTTTAGTTTGATTGAGTAAAATGAAATGTTTGCTAAGATCTTCCTCATTAAAAAGTACAAAACAGTCGGCTGAAATGTGCTCATCGCGACCAGCACGCCCGGCTTCCTGGATGTAATTCTCCAGCGAATCGGAAATGTCGTAGTGAATGACCATCCCAACATCCTTTTTATCGACCCCCATGCCAAAGGCAGAGGTAGCAACCATAATTTGAACCTCGCCCGAAATGAATGCATTTTGGTTTGCCGTCTTTTCTTTTGCATCCATTTTTCCGTGATAAGGCCTGGCATTGAACCCATCTTGTGTAAGTCGCCGGGCAAGCAAATCAGTTCTTCTGGTGCGCGAAACGTAAATGATTGTCGGACAGTTTTTTTCGCTGATCAAGTCACGGACCGTATCGTATTTTTCATCTTCACCGCTTTTCTGGAATACGCTATATTGCAGGTTTGTTCTGGTTGAACTGGTGCTGAACAGCTCTAAATCGACAGATAATTTGGCTTTAAAATAGGCGCAAATATCTTCAATCACTTTTTTCTTTGCCGTTGCAGTAAAGCAGGAGACCGGAATGATTTCGTCCAGGTTCTTTTTCTCCTGAATCGATTTGATGAAATCGCCGATGTACAGGTAATCAACCCTGAAATCCTGTCCCCAGGAAGAAAAGCAGTGTGCTTCATCAATGACAAAGCGGACGATTTTACGGCCAAGTAATAGCCGTTCAATTGATTTGGAGCGTAGCGATTCAGGCGCAATGTATAAAATGGAAACCGAACCATCCTCAACCCGCTCGAAAGATTTAGCCCGCTCAATGGGATCGAGCAAGCCATTTATGGTCACGGCATCTGTAATTCCAATTTTTTCAAGGTTGTCAACCTGATCTTTCATCAACGATTGCAAAGGCGAAATTACTACTGTCAAGCCTTTTGTGGCAGCTCCACTCATCAAGGCAGGAACCTGAAACGTAATCGATTTGCCGCCTCCTGTGGGAAAAACCGCCAGAATCGATTGGTTATCAATCGCGGCTTTTACAGCTTTCTCCTGAAGTGGCTCTCCAGCGTATGTCCGGTAAGAATCAAATCCAAAATAGGTTTTCAATCCTTTATAAATGTCTAATGCCTGATTACAGTAATAGCACCCGGTTAAACAAGGCTTGTTCCGGAGAAGAAACATTATCCGGTCAACTTCGGGATAATTCTTTAGTACCCAGTGCGGGGTTATGGAATAACGGTTTTTGCAGGCGATGAGTGACAAGCAATAAGCCAATTCAACCGGATGTTGCGAAATAAGTTTCAGTAAGTCGGCGTGTTCACAGATTTCGGTATTGAAGTTACTGCGGATTAAGCTTTCAGGATTTATCTTGTTTATTTGGTAATCAACGAACTCAAAAAAAGAGCAAAATTCCCGTTTGTCGTGTAAAAGTTGATAGAAAATTTGTTTGAGCGGTTCATCCAGCTGGTGAAAAGCAGCAATTTCATCATAGAAAAGATCTTTGGCCTTAATGGAATCATTCAGCGGATTGTTTATGTCATCCGTCTGAAGTTTGTCGTCCTTCAGTAAAGCATGGTAGGGTTTGGTCGGAAAAAGTAAAGGAGAAAGATATAAGGTGTCAATAACATTCGAAGAATTTATCCCTGCTTCCGTTATCGCTTTCCAAATGTATTTAATGTCATGATTGATAATGTTGTGGCCACAGATAAACTGAGTTTCTTTTAAAAAGCTAACAAAATCATTGTGCACACCTGAATGAAAAGAACTGCCATCGTTTTTGATGCCTCCGATATCAAGTATCTTTTTGCTTCGTGGATCAATTTCTGTATCTATAACAGCGATGGACTTCCATGTCATTTTTACGTCGGAATTAGGAAAACATATATTCTATTTTCGTTCAAAATTAGTTAATTGAGTTATATGGGCTAATTGGTTTACAAAATATCTTCAACAATATATCAAACTTTTTTCAACAAGCCGCAAAAAACTCCCGGCATTCTTCCTATTTCTGGTGAAAATTGATGCTATTTCACAATCAACTGGTTAAAGATTTCCGGGGAAAATCAATTACGACGGGCGATTAAGCCATATATTCGCAGTGTTTTTTAACCAACAACAAACCTCAAAATCATTGACCATGCGTTGTTTTCTCAAACTATTAGCAATCTTCACTTTATTTGGCAGTTCGCTCGAAGCACAAAATCTGGTAAAATCTCCGGCGAAATACGTTAACCCTTTTATTGGCGCCAGCACCAGCGTTGGTAAGGCCGGAATTTATCACGGTTTGGGGAAAACGTTTCCCGGAGCGGCTACTCCCTTCGGGCTGGTGCAGGTAAGCCCCAATACCATTACCGGTGGCGACAACGCTTCGGGTTACAGTTACGAACATACCACCATCGAGGGCTTCGATTTTACCCAGATGAGCGGCACCGGCTGGTATGGCGATTTGGGGAATTTGCTCGTGATGCCGACCACCGGCAATTTAAAAACTTCATCAGGACGCGCCGATCATCCGGGTGAAGGATACCGTAGCGTTTACGACAAAAAATCGGAAAAGGCAGAGGCGGGCTACTACTCGGTTAAGTTAACGGATTATAATATTCAGGCCGAAGCAACAGCCGCACCTCACAGCGGAATTCTCCGTTTTACGTTTCCTGAGGGCAAAACTTCGCGTATTCAGATTGATTTGGCTCGCCGTGTTGGCGGAACTTCCACCGAGCAATATGTGAAAGTTGTTGGCGATCGGGCCATCGAGGGCTGGATGAAATGTCCGCCGGAAGGTGGTGGCTGGGGAAACGGCGACGGACATGCCGATTATAAGATATATTTCTATGCCGAATTCAGTAAACCGCTTAAAAGTTATGGCGTTTGGAGCGCTGATATTCCGGAGGGGACAAAGCGTGACCGGAAATACATTGAAAGCGATGACTTTAGAGAACGTGTTGCCAAAGCTAAAGTGCTGAAGCAGTGTGGCGAAATGACTGGCAAACACCTTGGTTTTTATACTGAATTTGAAACGAAGGCGAACGAGCAGGTTTTGATGAAAGCGGGGATTTCGTTTGTTGGAATTGATGGCGCTAAAAAGAATCTTTCTACAGAAATTGAAGCTTTTGATTTTGACAAAGTTCGCCGGAATGCGTTTGAGTTGTGGAATAAAGCGCTTGGAAAAATTGCAATCTCAGGAGGAACTGAAGATCAGAAAACCGTTTTTTATACGGCGCTATACCATACCATGATCGATCCGCGGAGCTTTGCCGATGTTGACGGAAATTATATTGGTGGCGATAAGAAAGTGCATCAGAACGCTGCTTTTACCAAGCGAACGATTTTTAGCGGCTGGGATGTTTTCAGAAGCCAGTTTCCTTTGCAGAATATCATTAATCCTTCGGTGGTAAACGATATGGTAAATTCGCTGATCGAGCTGGCTGATGAAACAGGTAACCGGTATTTCGAGCGGTGGGAATTTTTGAACGCTTACAGCGGTTGCATGATTGGCAATCCTGCCGTTGCAGTAATGGTTGATGGTTACAATAAAGGCATCCGGAAATTCGATATTTCCAAGGGTTTTGAATTCGCCAAAAACAGCTGCGATAAATTTGGCAACAGCGATTTGAAAAAGCTTGCCGAAGGTAAGATAAGTGGTGCAAATGGTGAATTTGGAATCTCGAAAACGCTGGAATATGGGTACTTTGAATGGTGTTTATCGGTTTTTGCCGATAGCCTGAACAAGAAGGCTGACGCCAAGAAATACGGCGAATTATCGCAATGCTACAAAGACATATTTGATCAGCAGTTCGGATGGTTTCGCCCCCGGAAAGCAGATGGAAACTGGGCTGCTTTGCCTAAAGAAGGACGTTTGGCACAGGATTATGGGTGTGTTGAAAGTAATCCGTACCAGCAAGGTTGGTTTGTTCCGCACGATCCGAAGGGTTTAGCCACGTTGCTTGGGGGAACATCGAAGGCTTTAGCCGATTTGACCGACTTTTTTGAAAAAGCGCCTGAAACATTTACCTGGAACAATTATTATAACCATCCGAATGAGCCGGTGCACTTAACGCCTTTCTTGTTTAACCAATGGAAAGCACCCTGGCTGACGCAAAAATGGGCAAGAACTATTTGTGAAAATGCTTACCATAACAGTGTTGATGGATTGGTTGGCAATGAAGATGTTGGTCAAATGTCGGCATGGTACGTGTTGGCGGCCAGTGGATTTCATCCTTCTTGTCCGGGAAATAACCGCTATGAAATTTTCACTCCGGTTTTTGACGAAATCGAGATTCAGACCGATCCCGTGTTTGCCAAAGGGAAAAAGTTTGTTATTTCCGCAAAAAACAACTCTTCTCAAAACAAATACATTCAGTCAGCAAAACTCAATGGCAAGGTGTATAACAAGTGCTATTTAATTTACGCTGATATTGTTAATGGCGGTAAGCTGGAACTTGTTTTGGGTCCGGAGCCGAATAAAAACTGGGGTTTGGAAGAATAAAAGAAAACTCAATAAACAACAAAAGCCTGCGTATTCACAGGCTTTTGTTGTTTATTGTGAGGTAATTATTTCACAATCGGGTTCGATGGGTTCGACGACCAGTCGGCATACGAACCGCCGTAGTATTGCACGTTTTGGAAACCGGCGATTTCTTTCAGGCCAACGAGTAAAGTCGATGCTTTTACGCCCGAGTTGCAATACACTACGATTGGTTTTTCGGGTGTGGCGCCATATTTGGCGGCGGCAGCAATAATCTCGTCTTTGGTCTTGAAAGCGCCGGTTGGCGTGAGTACTTCGCGGTAGTTCATCCAAACGGCTCCGGGAATGTGGCCTTTGCTTTTCTTCGCTGCATCAACACCTTCAAACTCTTCTTTTTCGCGTCCGTCGAGTAAAAGCGTTCCTTTGGGCAGGTTTTTTACTTCGTCCATCGTAAGTGATTTGTACGAGCTTTCGGTAACGGTAAAGGTCGCTGGTTTGGCTGTTGCCGGAACCGAATTCATTGCAATTTGAGCGGCTGCAAAAGCCTTGGCATCCACATGTAAAGTCCAAACATCCTGGGCGCCCAGTGATTTCAAAATCCACCACACGCGGTTGTTGTGCTTGTTCGATTCGTTTTCGTACACCACAATTTTCGCGGTATTCGAAATGCCCTTCTTCCCAAGGATTGCGGCCAGTTCGCTGGCAGGCTTCAGTTTCCCTTCAACAGCATTGGGCTGATACAATTCCCGGAAAAACAAGTTAATGGCACCCTGGATATGCTGTTTGGCGTAGGTTTCAGGAGAATTAACATCGACAATGACCAGGTTTTTATTGCTTTTAATTTCAGAAGCAAAATCTTTGGCCGAAATTACCGGACTTTGTGCAATTGCATGGATGCTAACCAGCGAAAGGACGAATAAGAATAGTCTTTTTATCATTTGATTTTGATTTATAGGATTTACTGAATTGGTTATGTTATGGCAAAACTAAGAAGAATTACAGGAGAAACAGAATGCCTGCATTTGATTTATCGGGCATAATCGATTAATTTGGCCGGATAAAAACTGACGAAAAGCAGTTGTTTTTATGACGACTTAATACATCTGACGAATGAATGCATCCAACGAAGCCCGCGTGAACAATCCTTGTTCCATTTTCGAATTCGAACAAAGCTGGTTCGACTTGCTGAAAGATGATGAGAAACAACTGATTGAAGAACACTCTGTCAGTTTGGCTTTTAAAAAAGGAGAAACAGTTTGCAAGCAGGGCGCATTTGCTTCGCACGTTTTCTTTCTGGAGGAAGGTTTGGTGAAGGTTTACCTCGAAGAACGCAAAAGCAACCTTATTCTTACCCTTTCTACCAATCACAGTTTGCTCGGCTTGTCGTCAATTTTCGAAGGAAATAATAAATTGCCGTATTCCATCTCAACTTATACCGATTCGAAAATCAGGATGATCGACATCCAGGTTTTTAAGCAGTTGCTGAAGCAAAACTCCGATTTCTCGTTCCGGATAATCAATATCCTGAATGAGAGTACAGCCCAAATTTATGGCCGGTTCTTTTCGCTGACGAAGAAGCAGTTGCATGGCCGCCTGGCCGATATTTTGCTTTGTATGGCTACCCGCATTTTCAAGAGCAAAACCTTTGAACTGCCTTTGTCCAGAGCCGATTTGGGCGACTTAACCGGAATGTCAACCGAAAGTGTGATTCGGATGATGAAGGAATTTAAAGATGACGGCCTGATTGATATGAAATCCAAGAACGTTGTTTTGCTCGATATCGCCCGTCTCGAACGAATCAGCGAATTTGGGTAATTTGCCTCCTGGAATTTAATTCGATTGATGCGGACAAACTGGTCAGGCGAACTTATAATTTCTTCGAAACTTTGTGTCTTTTGTTTGAAAAACAAAGCTGAGAATCAGTTTTTATGCTATTCGGGAAGAATAAATCCCCGATTGATAAAAAACAACCGATTTATGCACTGAAAGTTTCACCTTTTTAATCCTCAAAAAACTACATTTGGCGGCTTTATTAATTTAGAACGACAGTTATGAGTTTTCAAAATAACCCGCACTCCTTTCATATACCGGTTTTGGGATTGTGTTACACCATGGACACGCCGGTTAAGGTTGCACATTATGGGATTTCGTCGGTAATTTCGCTGGTCGATGATATTACGATGGAAAAGATGCGCGAATTTTACTGCAAAAAGTTTAACCTTCCGTTTCAGTCGATTCCAACAAAAGCTGAAGACCACCGGGCCAGGCGGATTACAGCTTATTTGAATACGGTACAGGAGATTGTCAGCCAAAAATTTGAAAGTCTGAAAAATTCGGTGGCGCATACCGAGGAGGAATTGAGGAAATACATCGACATGTTGCCCGAAATGTCGGATTTGAAACTGAAATTCAACCAGTTTATGAAATCGGGCGATGTGAAGCAGAGATTGTCGGCCTGGATCAACGAGAATTTGGTGGCGGGCGAAATTGATGTGAATATCATGTCGAAACTGGATCGCGACAGGTACGAAAATGGCGAAAAACTGCCACCCATTTACAGCGATGCGTTGTCGGCCCTTCGCGGTTTTGCCCAGAGCGACCTGAGCTCGTCGATTGTGCTTTCTGCCGGTATGAATCCGCGCCTGTACAGCTACCTCGAAGAATTCGAAGATTTCTATCCGAATGCAGAACTGGAACTAAAAAAGAAGGTTATCCTGAAAGTAAGCGATTACCGTTCGGCGCTGATTCAGGGGCGTTTCCTGGCTAAAAAAGGAATATGGGTGTCGGAATACCGCGTTGAATCGGGGCTGAATTGCGGCGGTCATGCTTTTGCTACCGACGGTTTCCTGATGGGGCCGGTGCTGGAAGAATTCAAGCAAAACAAAGAGCAATTGATTGAGGCTGTTCACGAAATGTATGTGAAGGCGCTGGCCGAAAAAGGAAAGCCGGTTCCGGCGAAACCTTTCCTGATGAAAATTACGGCGCAGGGGGGCGTTGGCTCGAACACCGAGCACCAGTTTTTGCTCGACTACTATAACCTGGATTCAATCGGGTGGGGGACTCCGTTTTTACTGGTTCCTGAAGCCACTTCGGTTGACGAACAAACCCTCGAAGTGCTGTGCAACGCCAAAGAAGAAGACCTTTACCTGAGCGAAGTTTCGCCGATGGGCGTGCTTTTCAACAACGTTAGGGGCAACAGCATGGATTTGAAAAAGGAAGCCCAAAACAAAGCCGGAAAATACGGGTTCCACTGTACAAAAAAATACCTGGCGCTTTTCCCTGTTTTTACTGAAGAAGGAACCTGCACGGCCTCGAAAGAATACCAGCAGAAGAAAATTCAGGAGTTAAAAGAGAAAAACCTGAGCCAGATGGAGTTCGATAAGGAGCTGAACAAGATTACCGATAAGGCTTGTTTGTGCAAGGGGCTAACGGCATCGGCATTGGTGGCCAATAACCTGGATCACAAAATGGAGGGCACAGCGGTAAGTATTTGTCCGGGACCAAACCTGGCTTATTTCTCGCACTCGTATTCGCTGAAGCAGATGGTTGACCATATTTACGGCCGCACCAACGTGATGGAGCGGACCGACCGCCCAAACCTGTTTGTGAAAGAGCTGAAGATGTATATCGATTACCTGGGCGACAAGATAGAAGATACCCTGAAACCCATATCGGATAAGCAAAAGAAGCATTTCGAAACGTTCCAGGAGAACCTGAACAAGGGCGTTGAATACTACAAAGATTTATTCCAGAAATGCAAAACCCAGTTGGAAGATTCGACCTCGAAAAATAACCTGATGGCCGATTTGGAAAAACTAAAACTGGAATTGACTAATTTGAAGCTGAAGTTGAAATAGCTGAGGGTTGCGGGTTTTGAGTTAGAGTCAGGGTTTCACTCAAAGTGAAGCCCTGACTTTGGTTTGTGATACGCTGACTTTGGTTTTGACAACTGCCCGAAACGATGAACTGAACAACTCCGAAGGAGTTCCCTGTTGATGACCTCCGGCCAAGGGAGGGAGTACGTACGCAAAATTCGACCTCGAAAAATAACCTGATGGCCGATTTGGAAAAACTAAAACTGGAATTGACTAATTTGAAGCTGAAGTTGAAATAGCTGAGGGTTGCGGGTTTTGAGTTAGAGTCAGGGTTTCACTCAAAGTGAAGCCCTGACTTTGGTTTGTGATACGCTGACTTTGGTTTTGACAACTGCCCGAAACGATGAACTGAACAACTCCGAAGGAGTTCCCTGTTGATGACCTCCGGCCAAGGGAGGGAGTACGCACGCAAAATTCGACCTCGAAAAATAACCTGATGGCCGATTTGGAAAAACTAAAACTGGAATTGACTAATTTGAAGCTGAAGTTGAAATAGCTGAGGGTTGCGGGTTTTGAGTTAGAGTCAGGGTTTCACTCAAAGTGAAGCCCTGACTTTGGTTTGTGATACGCTGACTTTGGTTTTGACAACTGCCCGAAACGATGAACGAAACAACTCCGAAGGAGTTTCCCGTTGATGATCTCCGGCCACAAGCTGGAGGAAGGGAGTACGGACGCAAAAGCCAACCCGGAACGGGTTGAATGGCCATGAATTACCAAAGCCCCCACCAAACCTCCCGTTCGGCTGAGCTCACGTCGAAGCCCGAAGGGTGAGGCTTAAAAAACGCCTTGATCGGCTAATGCTGTTATTCGAAGAGATTTACCCCCGCATCGGTTTTTAGCCCCTCTATTGGAGGGGTTGGGGAGGCTCCATCAGTGATCGAAATCAGAAGCGACCCTTGGAATGATGAATGTTGAGTTATGAATGATGAATGGGTTACCCGCTTCAGGATGTTCACTTTTCCAACTTTAGGCACTCCGCACTCTAGTCACTCCCAACTTCTTTCGGGTTTCAGTGATCGAAATCAGAAGCGACCGCTTCAACTAGTGCAAATAATGAAATAGGAGAATGGGCTAAGTTTCAGTGATCGAAATCAGAAGCGACCGCTTCAACTAGTGCAAATAATGAAATAGGAGAATGGGCTAAGTTTCAGTGATCGAAATCAGAAGCGACCGCTTCAACTCGCCTATGTAGGTATGGTTGGTTTAATGTTAATGTTTCAGTGATCGAAATCAGAAGCGACCGCTTCAACACAAATGTAGCCAAAATCTGAATCAGGACAAGCTTTTTAGCGGTTATTTCATGGGAGCAACATGCCCAAATTCTGCAAAACTCGTCGTTTTTCTATATTCAGGAAACTAGAAGAACAGTGTCGTTTTTTCGCCTAACCAATAATCGAGCTCGCGGGGCTTTCGCCCGGTAATCGACCGCATTTGCCTGATGTCTTTTTGAGCCACGGGCAAAATGTAGAGGAGCGACCCTTGGAATGATGAATGTTGAGTTATGAATGATGAATGGGTTGCCCGCGCTATCTTTTCGCTTCTCAACTCTATTACTTCTTAGTTTCCCGTTGATGATCTCCAGCCTGGCTGGAGGAAAAAAAGATTATGGGTTATTTGAACAAGTCGGAATGGGTGCCGGTGTTTGTAAAGAGAAGTGTTAAAACGAAATCGTTTTGTATCCAAACCAAAAGCCAATCGGGTTTAATGTGGCATTCCCAGCAATCCTTATATTTTCCTTTCAGTTTGTGTGCTTTGTATTCAGGCGGTAATTTCCCGGATTCGGCCAGCAATCGTATGTCTCTTCGAGCAAAGCCATGTTATAACCGCGCTTTTTGCACTGTTTGGCCTGCTTCAAAAAATAACCGGTATATTCGATGCTGTACATGTGCAGCTAAATCTTGCTCATTAAGTCTTTTACGCTTTTTGCCTTGTAAACGCGCCCTTCCTTAATGTCGTTTAACGATTCGTCGATACCGCTTTGTTCCTGTTGCTCTTCAATCTTAAACAATCCCACGGTTTTAAGCATATTGACAATGCTTCTGGCTGCCGGGTTTCGTCCGTCGAATTCTAAAATAACTTTTGTTGCCATTGCTATTGTTTTTTGTGCTGTAAATATAACTGTTTTTTGGAGTGGCATTGGACTAAGAACCTAATTTACTTCGAACTCAGTTTCTTTGGGTTGCGGGTTTTGAGCTTGAGTCAGGGCTTCACTCAAAGTGAAACCCTGACTTCGAAATCAGAAGCGACCCTTGGAATGATGAATGTTGAATGATGAATGATGAATGGGTTGCCCGCGCTATCTTTTCGCTTTTCAAATCTATTCCTTCTTTGCGATCCTTCGTGTTTTTGTGACTTAGTGGCTATTGGTTTTTTTTGCCACCAAGGCTCCAGGACACTAAGTTTCACCAAGCCATTTCTGCAACTCAACCGACGGGGTGACTCGGAGGCACCCCGTCGGTTTCAGCAAAGTGATCGAAATCAGAAGCGACCGCTTCAACTCTAAAGATGGGTATTCTGAAATAACATACTCCAAGTTTCAGTGATCGAAATCAGAAGCGACCGCTTCAACTTGCTATTGGTAACGGAACGGTAGATGGAAAAGTTGTTTCAGTGATCGAAATCAGAAGCGACCGCTTCAACTTATCGTGATGATAAGTGGAGTATTAATGCTTATGTTGTTTCAGTGATCGAAATCAGAAGCGACCGCTTCAACAACAGTGAAAAGGCGAAATCCACACCAACTCTCGGTTTCAGTGATCGAAATCAGAAGCGACCGCTTCAACAGTAAGTAGCGGTCTTAAAAGGACTGCTATATATAGTTTCAGTGATCGAAATCAGAAGCGACCGCTTCAACTCGGACTTAGTGCATGCGTGCTAGATTATCTTTTAGTTTCAGTGATCGAAATCAGAAGCGACCGCTTCAACGTAATAGCAGACATCTATATATTTACAGGCTGGAAGTTTCAGTGATCGAAATCAGAAGCGACCGCTTCAACCAACTCTCCAGTGGAGAGTGATATTGATTTTTTAAAAAGTTTCAGTGATCGAAATCAGAAGCGACCGCTTCAACCTTTATTAAAATCGGTGAGTACAAAATTTTTGTAGAGTTTCAGTGATCGAAATCAGAAGCGACCGCTTCAACTGATTTTGAAACTGCTATTAGCTTTGAGCTAAGCAGAGTTTCAGTGATCGAAATCAGAAGCGACCGCTTCAACGAGCGTTATCGACCCTGACCCTGAAGTGGTCACTGTTTCAGTGATCGAAATCAGAAGCGACCGCTTCAACTTCTCTTCCAGAGAATCCAACAACAAAGGATTTAGAAGTTTCAGTGATCGAAATCAGAAGCGACCGCTTCAACTGATTGTAGTTATGGTTATTTTATTAAGAAGGTGGGTTTCAGTGATCGAAATCAGAAGCGACCCTTGGAATGATGAATGATGAGTTATGAATGATGAATGGGTTGCCCGCTTCAGGATGTTCACTTTTCCAACTTTAGGCACTCCGAACTCTAGGCACTCCCAACTTTCTTTCAGGTTTCAGTGATCGAAATCAGAAGCGACCGCTTCAACCCTAACCTGCCGGCAGTTGTAGCCCTTCATGAAAAGTTTCAGTGATCGAAATCAGAAGCGACCGCTTCAACCTATTATCAAAGGTTGGGATATCTTAGAAAAAGATGTTTCAGTGATCGAAATCAGAAGCGACCGCTTCAACGGAGACAAAATTGGCATGCCCATAAAGATAAAGTAAGTTTCAGTGATCGAAATCAGAAGCGACCGCTTCAACTTAATGGAGTTGAAACTCCAGTGATTAAGAATACTAGTTTCAGTGATCGAAATCAGAAGCGACCGCTTCAACCTTCAAACCGGTATTCGTAATCCGGTTGATAAAACGTTTCAGTGATCGAAATCAGAAGCGACCGCTTCAACGTGCAGGAAAAATTGATGGACAAATAGTCTATTTCTGTTTCAGTGATCGAAATCAGAAGCGACCGCTTCAACTTCTTAGTGTTATTTATAATAGCTTGCCTTGGGCAGTTTCAGTGATCGAAATCAGAAGCGACCGCTTCAACAGATTCTACTACCCTAATAATCTGTTATTTGAAGTGTTTCAGTGATCGAAATCAGAAGCGACCGCTTCAACGATTTGACTTTGCTAAGAAAAAGCTATTGGGCAATTAGTTTCAGTGATCGAAATCAGAAGCGACCGCTTCAACACAAATGTAGCCAAAATCTGAATCAGGACAAGCTTTTTAGCGGTTATTTCATGGGAGCAACATGCCCAAATTCTGCAAAACTCGTCGTTTTTCTATATTCAGGAAACTAGAAGAACAGTGTCGTTTTTTCGCCTAACCAATAATCGAGCTCGCGGGGCTTTCGTCCGGTAATCGACCGCATTTGCCTGATGTCTTTTTGAGCCACGGGCAAAATGTAGAGGAGCGACCCTTTTGCTTTTTCACTGGTCATCAGTTTGGTGAGCCGCTCTTTTAGTTCGGGCTGTTTTGCCGGGTTTACCCACCCCAGCCAAACCGACAGGTTGATGCGTTCCATGCCGCATTGCAGCAGTATTTTAGCTACTTTTTGCAATGTCCGGGGGTGGGTAATGTCGTACATTACGATGTAGTAGCTGCTTTTAGTTGCCATGTTGTTTAATTTTATCGGCAAGCTGCCTGGTTTCGAGTAGAATATGGTTCAGTAAACTTGCTTTCGTGTTTTTATACAAGCAGGTTTTGTTCAGTTTTTCGTTGAATAAGGTAATGAGCGCTTTTCGGCCTGCCTGGTTGATCCTGACGGAGCCATTTTCGGGCTCTTCTATCACATTTTGCAATTTTCCCCCAACGATGGCATCAATTAAGATGCGGTCGGCAATGGGGCGGAACGGCTCAATAAGGTCGAACACGAGCGAAGGCAATTTGTATCCGTCGCGGTGCATAATGCCCAGAGCCGGGTCGAGTCCAATGCTAAGTATGGCTGTTTCGATTTGGTTGCGCAACATTCCGTACAGGTAATTGATACAGGCATTAAACGGGTCGGTTGGGTTTCGCTTGGTACGCCCTTCAAAAAGAAACGGATCAGGCATTCGTTTGCCAATTATTGTCCAGTATTGCTGGGCAACCGAGGCTTCGAAGTACCTGATGGTTTTAAGGCATCCCAAATCGTAGGTATCTACCGTTTTTAACCGTTCAATGGTTTGTTCAATTTCGGTTAAATCATGTTCTGTCGTTTCTTTTTCAACCGGTTTCCGGTCGGTTACGAAACGGAGATTGGCCAGTTGGGCTGTGAGTTTCAATAGAATCACCGATTGAACCCATTTAAACCCGTCGCTACTGCGTGAGAACCCGTATTGTTTCCGGCGGAGGGTTGATGTGTTCAAAAAGCGTGGTGTCCAAAGCCTTGCCTCGGGCTTGCCCGTGCGGGTGCAAATAACCAAATTGATTTGGCTTGTGGCTGCCAACAATATGGCTGGCGACGATATGCGGCAGGGCATGGTAACCAATATGCTTGTTATCCTGTCGGGATGAACCATTCGTTTCTCGCTTTTTGATGCAATAAGGAAACATCCGTTCCTCACGCTAAGGCTTAGTCCATAGGTGTCGAGTACTACTTGCATAATCAGGAGGTAAAAAATTCGTAACCCGAGTAGCGCCAGCTTATGCTTTGCATTTCGGGCTGATAGGTTTCGGCGTCATCTTTCGCTCCAAGTAACTCATGATAGGTGTTACTTTCGTGCCCATATACGGCCTGAACAAAGGCTAGCCGACCATTTATCACGCGTTCGAGTTTTTGAATCCACTCCAATACCTGGTAATCGGGGTATAATAGAGCATATTCTTTAACGGCTTTTAGACGATTAAATTCATGCTTCAAATCTGCCAGGTACTCATCGGGCAAGGTAATCTTGTTCCCTACAATCAGCCCTGTGACTTCTTTAATGTCGGTTGGCCCATACCATTTAATTTTATTCGGATTGGGCGAAAAGTGATGCATCCGAAGCATATCGTTTATCATTTCGAAATGATTTTCGTTGAGTTGAAAGTTCGATGAAAACGAGAGATCGTCAACAAACCGGGTATATACAATTTTGTGCCCCGAAGCCCATCGGGTCAGTTCGTTGTCGAGATCGATGGTTGCGAAATTCGACAAGGCGGGTGATGTTGAACTGCCCATTGGCAAGCGGCCATTGTAGCACACCAGTTTGGTAAGCAACTGCTCTGTATCGGTATCGAATGAAAAAAAACGGCTATCCGAGAAAATCTCCATGACTTTTGTTTCGGTTACCTGATAGAAGAAGCTTTCGAGATCAATGTTAAGCAGGTACTTTTTGCCAAGGTGTTTGGTTGCATTGGTAAAAATGGTCCGTTTATCGGGGTCGTTCGTTACCGAGCGGATGTAGCCCTGGGCTGCTTGGGTTCGGTGGTCGGAGTAGATCCATTGTAACCCGTCGGCAAGGCGGTCGAGTACATTTCGTAACGGGCCGGTTGGGGCTTCAATGGTGCGTTTTTCTGTTTTGCCAGGCTTGGGTATCTGAAAAACCACATAGTGTTTTTCGGGGTCGAGCTTTTGAAGTTCGTCGATACTTATGCCCAAAAACGAAGCTAATTGGTTCACTGATTTTAATAATGCCAGCATAAATTTGGTTTTTAGTTAAATACTCTACCGATTGTCCGGTGAAATTATTTTTAACTCCATTTTGCGAGGTTTCTCACTTCGTTCGAAATGACAATCATTTAGTTATCGTTGGAGTGGGGTTGGTTTGCGGCTTTGCCGCAAACCAACCCCACTCCCCCAAAACATTCGCAAACGCTTGTCATTCTGAACGAAGTGAAGAATCTTAGAATTTTAATCGGACATCTATAATTTTCATTTGGTTGGTTTTTGCCTTTTACCGGTTTCACCGGATGGGTGAAACCGGTAAGCAGGACTATAAACCATTAAACTTGATAGGCATTAAAGAAGTAGAATGATGCTTCTAATTTTATTTTCCCGCGATGTCAAAGAACGTGTTGCCCGGTGTGGCTTACAGTGGTTCAACGCGCCCGTAGCCCAATGCCTGGTGGTTGCCCAGGGTAATCAGGGGTGGCAGGGCTATGTTGGCTGTAAACCGAATGTCGAACGCGGGGTAGAGGTGCCTGTTTTTATACAGCATGGGTTCGTAAACGCGGTCGATGTCGGTAATTTCGAGTTTCAACCCATCGAACCCAATGTTGAGGTATTTGCCCAGTTCGTTGGTCAGGTGTTTTTCGAGCCGGGTATTTAGCTCGGCGGCTTTGGCTACCAGTCCCATTTGGTTAAACGCATTGCGCTGCTGGTGGTGTATGGGCCGCCACTCTACCAGCTTATAGGTGAGCGGCTGGTCGATAATACCCGGGTTGTATTTTCCTCCTTGGTTTGCTTTTTTGAAACGCTTAAATAGTATTTCGCCCACCGTAAACGGTTGAGGGTAATGCCCGGCCAGTTTTTCAACCGCCTGGGCGCCTTCGTTAATGCCGGTGATGTAAAACAACCCGTCGATGAGGTGGTAAATCACGAGGGGGTAGCCTACGCGGGTTTGGCCTGTTTCGGTGGCATGGTTGTAAAACAGCGAGGTATCCACCCAGTTGGCTTCGAGTTCGGACCGTTTGTCGCGCATCAGTTTGTTTACCGCCTCGCGCAGCCATTCGGTATCGAGGTTTTGCGCAGGGGTGTTGCCCGTGGTATAAGGTTCCAGACTGTAGTTTTTGATCGTAATCATATTTCGTTTTTTTTCATAGGCCTGCGACCTATGGCTTTACATGGCGTCCGGTTGGGACTCGTATATCGCATGGTGGTGCCATACGTTGTTACATGGCGTCCGGTTGGGACTCGTATTCGTATGGTGGTACCATACGTTGTTACATGTCGTCCCGTTGGGACTCGTATTCGTATGGTGGTACCATACGTTGTTACATGGCGTCCTTTCAGGACTGGGATGTCGTAGGATGGTGCCATATGTTGTTACGTGGCGTCCCGTTGGGACTGGTATATATCACATCATTCATCGCCGTGCTTTGGAGGGGCAACGCTCCGGCATGTGCGAGCGTAGGGCAACGCCCTATGTGTTCGTTTCGGATGTTCGTGCGTGTTAATCCCAAACATATCGTTCGTCGTATTCAATTTTGTATTTCTCGAAAAACCAACGCAGTTCGTCCTTGTAATCGGTTGTGCGGTGATGGATGGGTTGGTTTTGGATGTAACGGACTACCCGATCAACACCCGAAGCGCTCACCGAAAAGATGCCATACCCGTCCTGCCAATCGAAGCCTGAAATGCCTTTCGTTTTGAGCCATTTCGACGACGAGGTTTTGATTTTCGAGACCGTATCGGCAATGGTAATGGTGCGCGACAGGGTGGTGAGGATATGTACATGGTCGGGATTGGCATAAACCTCGCAGGTGTACATGCCCATGGCCGAGATTGTCCCGATGATATACGAATGGAGCCCGGCTCGTACGGCATCGGTGATGAAACATTGCCCGTGCTTGGTGGTGAACACGATGTGGGTATATACTTTGGCTAACGATTGGGGCATAATTTGATGTTTTTGGTTATAATTTCGATTACGAATGCACAGGGTTGCACCCTGCGCTATTACATGTTGTCCTTTCAGGACTCGTATTCGTATGGTGGTGCCATCCGTTGTTACATGTCGTCCGGTTGGGACTCGTATGTCGCATGGTGGTACCATACGCTGTTACATGTCGTCCTTTCAGGACTCGTATTCGTATGGTGGTGCCATCCGTTGTTACATGTCGTCCTTTCAGGACTGGTATTTTGGAGGGGCATCGCCCCGATGTATCATAACATGGGGTGTAAACCCTATGCTGTGAACTTCTACGCATCTCCGGCGATGTGCCAGGGTTCGGTATGCGATGTGCCGCGCTTCGCTGCCGATGTTCTACGGTTCGGTTACCGATGTGTTTGGGTCCGCCGCCGATGCTCTACGGTTCGTTGCCGATGTAACAGGCATCGGTACGCGATGTGTCGCGCTTCGCTGCCGATGCTCCACGGTTCGGCTACCGATGTGCTGGGGTTCGCCGCCGATGCTCCGTACATCGAATGCCGGTGTGCAGGGCATCGCCATCGGTGATATTCTATTTGAAAATCGTAGGGTTCGAAATAACTCTTACTCACCCCGGAATCCGAACGGTGTGACGGGGCTGAGCCTGCATTTCAAAAAAAAAATTGTAACGAACTCCCGCCCGTTCCCGGCAGGGCAGGGAATCGTTGCGGTTTACTTTTTCTCCTGGGTGTCGCCATTGCCCGACGAGCTTGTCTTAAATAGTTTTCCAAGGTCGTCAACAATGGTTTTCATGCCCGGAACTTTCATTTCCAGGGCCATTTTGGCTTTCATGTAAACGAAACGGGCCACTTCGAAGGCTTCCGACCCGGCTTGCTGGCGGGTGTCGTGAACCATTTCGTGCATTTGTCCCAGTTCCGACTCAACGGTGGAGAGGAACGAGAACGTGTCGAGATCGCGGCTACCGGCGGCTACCATCTCGGCGCCCGGGTTTACGTCGGCATTGCGGTTCGCGTAATCGAACGATTTCGTGGCAAAGGGTTTTCGCCCGTCGTCCATAAAAATCATTGTTTTACGGTCGTCGTTCGTGAGTTTGATCAGGAACGGCATTTTACTTTTCAACGTTGTGATCAGTTGGAGGATTTCATTTTTTTCCTCGTCTGATAATTGAACATCAACTTTGTTAGTCATAACGTTTAAATTTAAAGATTATCACTGATTGAAAATAACCCGCATCCGGGACTACGGGGGAGAGAGAGTTAGAGGAGCTATCCTCGGGGCTATAATTTATTTCAATTTACCTGATTGATAATATACTCTTGCAAGCTGAATTAGATTATCGTACAGCGTTGCAAAAGAATTTGCAAAATTATACAACTCAGTTTCTGAGGCATTAAACCTGAAACTTGTATTGGTATAATAAAATATTCCCCTTGAAATATTTTTTTTGATTATTTCATCTATTTCTTTCGGATTTACCCAATCTCTCTCAAACCCAAATTCATTATTGATATTATTAATCAAGATTACATCTGGATTCAGTATCTCCGTTTCAGACTTGTAATTAGCTATTTCCCCATTAAAGATATTCTCAGGTAGAAAACTACTTCCTAGTATTTTCATCAAAGTTGAATTCTCAGGAAGAGTCTTTAGTGAGATAATATAGATTTTAATTCGTGCTTTTATTTCTGAATCAATGCTTGAATATTTTATGATTTCTTTAACAGTTTTTGTTTCTGATTCAGACATGCTGGCTATGGCTTTTGAAACTGTTTCTTTAATTTCAGCTTTAATCGCAATTTCTTTTTCTTGTTTCCACTTTTTTAATCCAACAAAGCTTTTTATCTCAAAAGCAGCAATAACACCACCTAGGATTATGGCCATGAATGAAACGAACCATTTTATAAATTCAAGATTATCCTTTGTAAAAGAGATTAACGATTCCCTTTCTTTTTGAATATCTTTTAAATGTTCATCGTAGAGTTTATCTCGTTCCGAAAGTTTCTGAGCTAACACCTTGTTCGCTGAATCCAGCTGTTCCACTTTTTGGTTTAATGCTTTTATAGCATCTGTTTGTTTGTTTTCTTGTGCCCATCCGCCGAGATTGAGCAGCAGGATGATGGCGATAATTGCGATTTTTTTCATTTTATACAGGCCTCCAAACCTGTGTTTTTAGGTTATGGGCTTTCTGCCCAGCCATAGACCTTCAGCCTATGTTAATACATATCGGGCCGTTGGCCCTTTAATTATTCATTCTCATGTTTCAAATCCATAGGGTTAAAACCCTATGTTATTACAGTTCGTCCCGTTGGGACTAGGGACAATGCCCCGGGATGTATGAGCGTAGGGCATCGCCCTATGTGTTCGTGTGTTTGGATGTTCGCACATGTTCATTTATGTGCTAATCCCAGACATAGCGCTCATCGTATTCAATCCCGTATTTCTCGAAGAACCAACGCAGTTCGTCCTTGTAATCGGTTGTGCGGTGACGGATGGGTTGGTTTTGGATGTAACGGACTACCCGATCAACACCCGAAGCGCTCACCGAAAAGATGCCATACCCGTCCTGCCAATCGAAGCCTGAAATGCCTTTCGTTTTGAGCCACTTCGACGACGAGGTTTTGATTTTCGAGACCGTATCGGCAATGGTAATGGTGCGCGACAGGGTGGTGAGGATATGTACATGGTCGGGATTGGCATAAACCTCGCAGGTGTACATGCCCATCGACGAAATGGTGCCGACCATATACGAATGGAGCCCGGCACGCACGGCATCGGTAATGAAACATTGCCCGTGCTTGGTGGTAAACACAATGTGAACATAAACTTTGGCTAACGATTGTGGCATAATTTCACCGGTGTTAATTCATAATGTGATTTCGTTTCAAATTCATAGGGTCAAAACCCTATGCTATTACATACCGTCCCGTTGGGACTAGGGGCAACGCCCCGGCATGTATGAACACATGGTGCAACCGTGTGGTGACACATAATACCCCGGCGGATAATCCAAGCCCCAACGGGGCGACGTGTACGAACACATAGGGCAGCCATGTGAATAACGCCCCATGTATCCGACCGTGTATCCGCATTTCCCAAGGGTTCTGAGCCCCAACGGGGCGGCATGTACGAGCGTAGGGCATCGCCCTATGTATTCGTTCGCATGTTCGCATATCACCCATATTCCCCATCGCGGAACCGAGCCCCAACGGGGCGATATGTGTGGCATGTTGGTTCATTGTTTCATATCCATAGGCCTTCGCCCTGTGTTATTACACATCGGGCCGTTGGCCCTAACGACCCATTTCGGGTGTTCGATGCCATAGGGTTAAAACCCTATGCTCATACAGGTCGTCCCGTTGGGACTAGGAGGATTTCGATTCGAATTGGACTTGATTGATACTTCCGTCCTTTGTTTTTTGTTTTATTGACACCAAAATTTGTTGACCTTTTTGTAGCTCTTGATTTTTTTTCTCCATAGGAACAACAAGTTGTATCTTTTCGTCATATCCCTCTATTGAAACATGTTTTGTATCCTCATCCACAATGATAGCATTTAAACAACCTTCTTTGGGTTCAATAAGGTTCTTCTGTAAAATACTCTTTTCAATTGGCGGTACTTTATTTACCACAACAGGTTTTGCTTTGGGCAATGGATAATTTTCCCCAGAATAGTAATCAAGATAAGTGGGAGGGTTTTCTTTTTTCTTTGCTTTCGCAAATTCAGGTAGTTCCATGTACTCCAAACGAGAACCTTGTTTCTCTGATATTTTTGCCATTAACATTAGCTCCTGAATTTGTGGGGAATCAATCCAGTTTTCAACAAAAACACTCATGACCTCAATAAATTTTTCAATGTGATTTTGATAATGCTCTAATCCTTTAATCGTCATTTTTACCTTACCGTAACCATAAGGTTTGCAAAAACCCAGACTATGGAAGGCGTCCGGATCATTAAATGTGATGGCATAAATCAAAGCTCCCAGTTCAACCTTTTTTAAATTGTGAAATTTGATTTTTGAAGTGAATTTAGCTGGTGGCAAAACTGGAATAAATGGAGAAACATTCTTTCTCTGGTTCTCAGTAATTTCCGTAAAAGGAGATACCGATTTATGAACAGGATAACGTTTCCAGCCTTTCAAAAAAGCAGAATAACTTGCGTAAGTGTTGTATGCTTTATTCTCTACAATCCCATTATTCCCTTTTTGCTGAAGATACATTGGAAAATAAGAAGCCTTTGGAGAGCCCATGAGAGGTTCCAATGCATTTGTATTCCCGTTTTTTCCAGAAAGGAAAGCATGCCCGAATTGAATTCTTCCTTTTAACGATGAATCGCCAATAATTCCAAAGATACAATCTGCCAGATCCGCCAAACCTTCATTGTTTTGATCTCCGGGCAGACAATCTTTAATTCGTTTGTTATATGGAAGTTTGTATAAATAGGATAAACCAAAGCTCTCAATTTTGTCATCATCCACCCTGAAAAATACAGGAATTGACTCTCCTCTAGTTAACTTTTCTTCCCAATATTCCCAATCTTCGGAATCTTTATAAATAAATTTGAAGTCCTTCCAAACATCATGTTCCTCATTAAAAGGGAAGCTTCCAATTTCCTTGTCTCTAAAAATAAATTCATAAAATTTTCCAGACCAAATATCCTTTTCTTTTTTGAGGTCATATTCTTTTTTTCGAACACCAAACTGTCCGGTAAATACTACTTTACCTTGACTCTTAGATTGATCGTTAATTTTGACTCTGATTTTGCCGTTTTCATTCGATATTTGTTCAAAATGAACATTTAAATCATTGCCTTCAAAAATCCTGTATTTGAATGAAGCTAATCGATTAGTTTGCTCATCTAGATTTTCTTGTTTGCTAAAAAAGGGAACAAGATTAGTTCTGAAATAATTATCTAATTCTTTATGAGAAATATAAAAGGGTACATCCCTGTCTGAAATTGTCAATAAATCTTCAGTTTTGGTAAGCCAACCACTATGAATTTTTTTCATTTTATTCATGTAATCTTGCCTGTTGTCTAAATCTCGAATGGCAAACCGGCTGTTTGAGATTGAATCCATCTTCCCGAACGACATAATTTCCAACACATTTCGGATGGCTCCTTTGATGCTGGTGGCAGGTATGAAATAGTTGTCTTGACAATCTCTGCTAAACGATTTGTATTGATCATTTTTCTCTTCGGCATCCTTTTTTGTATGCCCGTTTCGAACAAAGATGGGGCTGTGGGCAGTAATGGTAAGTTCCAATTCACCGCTTTCGCCATCAGAAAAGGGGATGTCGTGCGAAATCTGGTCGGCCCAATCGGGAAAGAATACTTTTTCGCTGACAGGCACAAAATTGAACGGTGCTTTGATATACTGTGTCATTGTTTTTCCTCCTGTTTTTCAAATCCTACAAAAGCGATATACGCTGGTTTTAAAACTTCGAACCCGTTACAAAGCGGGTCGGGTTGTTCTTCCCAAACTTCTTTGAATTTGAGTTTGTCAATTCCGGGCATCCGGTTGGGCAGATATTTGTGTGGTGTAATTCTTTTATCGGATATTCCTTTGAGTTCAAATCTGTAAACCCAATACTCACCGTCGATAAACCGGATGAGATAGGATGTTTCAGTTGTTTTGTCCCATAGGTTTCCTTCGATGATGAAAGGGTTTGTTACCTCTTTGGGCAGATCAATTGGTTTATCACCCAAATACATTTCTGTTTCTGATTTGTCGCTCCACCATAAATAGCCTTCGTAGTTAATGTTGGTGGGGATTTCTTCCAATGTAATTTTATTGCTCATTTTTATAACTCCTTTCCGTCTTTAGTGATTGTTCCTGTAAATCGGCCGTGGCCGCGCATGGTGCTGCCACCCAAGGGCAACATCCCGGTTTTGAGGTCATTTAATGCCGAATCGAAAGCTTTGATGTAGTCGTTGTTCAATCCTTCTGCATCAACTTGAATGGTAAGATTGTAAGTTGTCCCCTTGCCGTAAACCACTTCCTCGTTGAACAATGCGGTATCCATTGCTCCGCCCGTAAAGCGGTCGATAGCTACGTGGTTGAGCAGTTTCTTGCTTTCGGGTGTCAATTCTCCCTTTATTAAATCGGAAAAGATGACTTTGCCCCGTTGTCCGTCATCGCCTTTGGCCGAGTAGCCAAACAATGCGTGGACAGCAGGGTTGTTTTCACCTGTAAACTCTTTTGCCTTATCAGCAAACGATACCTTTTCTTCCTCGGCTCTAAGCTTTATGGCTTCTGCAGTAATTCCTTTTAATTTATTGTAGTAAAAAGCAACCCGGTGCGCCAATGCCCCTTTCACCGATGTGGCCGGAATCAGGATTTGCTCTTCTGTAAACTCAGGTTTTAGCGGATTGTCCCAGCTGATGGTCTTCTCTTTAACCGGGATCATTTTGGCATCGGCACTTTCCAATCCACTGCTGAACAGGAAAAAGTCTTCGGGTTCGAGGCGGAGTTCGTATTTAATCCAATTGGATTCGTTCGATTTTGGATTTCCAGGTGAAATATTCTCCCATAGATTATCATTTAAACTGGACGTTTTGTTGAGGTAGGCTTGCAGGTTTTTAGTCAAGTCGATTTTTATTTCCCTGTATTCGTGGATAGATATTTCGCCAAATCCTTTACGCGTACCACCGCCAATGCGGAAAACGGGAGACTTGAAGAGTTCCAGCATTTTCATCCAGGCATCGGTATCGCTACTGTTTCCATCGGAGACCAATTCCATTTCAAAGCATAAACGGGTGCCTTTGTAAACCACTTGCTCGTCGAATTTCCCTTTTTCTTCACTTGCCCCAGCTCCCCGGTGCGAAATGCGCACATGTTGCCGTACTGGAAGGTCTTGAAAGGGCGCATAAAATTCGTCAGTCCAAACTATTTTGTCTAATCCGTCAACTGGCGTTCCTTCATGTCCCACCATTTGGGCATGGGAAAGGATAAACCGTGAACCCTGGCCTTTTTCTTTTTCGGTTGGCTCACGGTTTTCTGTTTTCCTTATTTTTTCTTCCTCTTCCTTATCGAGTTGAAAACCAAATAACGTATTGAGGTCTGTGTCATTGAGATGACCGATTAGTGAGTGCCTTAAAACTCCAGCCAAAGCGGTGCCGGGAATATAGGGCAAGCCGTTGCAGTCGGTTGCCACCAGTTGGTTGGTCAGCACGTCGCGTTCGCCACTACCCACGGCAAGCGGCGTTTCGGCCTCCATTACTATACGGGCCAAATATCGGTGTGTATATGTTGTCATTGTTTGCCTCCTTTCTTTTGGCACAGTTTGGCCATTTCGGATGATAAGTTAACCACGGTTTTTAAAGCAATCGATTCATCAAGACCGTTGCAGAATGCTTCGAGCTTTCGCAAACGACCTTTATCGTCCCACTTTTGGGCTCGAGATGCACTACGCAGAAATCCATCGTTTGAGAAAAGCTCTTCTTTAAAATCGGTGAAACTTTGGGCTTGAATTGCTTTTGTTCTGATGGTTCCCCATTGAGAGGAGAATGTGTTTCCATCAGAGGTGAAGAGTTTACCATAGTCTGATACAAATTTATCTACGGCATCAAAAATCTGGGATTCCTCGTTTTCTTTTGTTTTAGCTTTTAGCAAATAAGCATAGACAAGATCGTGTTTAACATTCTCTTTTGCCTGCTCTAATTTTGCGTTCAACTCTTTGATTTCCTGTTCGCTTAGAGGCTTTTCCTTTATCTGTATGAAGGAATAGATTGCTTCGCGATACTTTGCAGCTTCTTTCACTTTCAAGAACTCAGGATTAACCAGCACCTTTCCAAATCCTTCGTTCAGGTAAAGTCCAATCCCTTTTTTGATTTCGGCTTTTTCCTGATCTTCAATCGTTCTGTTCAGGCAAATTACACTCCCTTTTTCAATGCCAAAACGGTCGGCGTCGCGACTTTGCCGCCTGAAATTATACGGTGCATAACGGAAGGTGCGGATTTGGCTATGTTCCAAATCGACCGTTGCGCCTTTTAGCCCATAAGCTTCTCCATTCATTGGAATAATAGGTTGTCCGTTATCATCGAGGAACAGCAAATGGCTTTCGGCATACAGGCATGTGCAGTTGCTTTCGATCGATTGCTCTTCCTTAAAGCCAATCGTGTAATCGGGAACTTCTGAAATGTTTACCTGCCCGTATTGTGCGGTTTTCGAGCGGCCAATGGTTCGTTTTCCAACAAGGCATTGGGTTACCTGCTCAATTAATTCATCAGGAACTTTATCCTCAAATTCAACCTCAAAACAGAATTCCATTCCTGCTTCGATCGACTGGTAGCCATACATGGCTTCGTCTTTCGAACGCCGCAATTCCTTACTGTAGGCCGATTTGATGGCAAAGTTCGTTTTTGGTTTCACCTGATCAAAATGAGTATCATCGGTTTTGAAAATGAACTCTGACCGGCATTGTGTTTTCGGCACTTCGTTATCAACCGGGAAGAGGAAGATTTTTCCTTCACTCAGTTTTTCACCTTTGTTCAGGTACCAGGATGCAGGAATCCGAATAGCTCTTGTTCCATTGATCAAGGGATGTGCATCGCCAAAGCGAACCTTTTTCCCATGAAACAAATCAAGAGCCAACATCTTATCTTCTGGTTTTGCTTGATCAAGTTCTCCGATTTGAGGATAAATCTGTCCGGCTACAATACCCAGAAAAACGTTTCCGGAGATATAATCGAGCGTTCGTTGTGTGCCTTCGGTAGCTGCTTTTTCGCTCAGGATAATGTCCGAGAGCAATGTACATTTGAGTTTTATTGTTGTCATTTCGCATCCTCCTTTACTGTTTTTTCGAATATGAACTGGCAGCGTCCCAATCCGCGGTGGCGGTTTTGCCCCAGCCGTTTGACCCATTGCAAGCAATATTCAATTTGTTCTTTTGATTTTGGGTTATCAGGAAACTCTGTTATTTCGGCATAAAGCGTACAGGGAATAGTGGTTTCCATGGTGCGCAACGAACCTTTTTGAGCAACCCCAGTCTCCTTTATTTCAGTAGATGCCACCGAACGGTAGAAGAATTTTGAAAGTTTATTCTCAGCCACAACCATCTTCATATCTTCAGATAATGTTGCATTTGAAAAGAAACAGTTTCCTTTTTCTGTGGGTTTTTCTTCTTCCGCATCAACCTCAGATGTTTTTGTTATGTCAGTTGGAAGTCCGAAAACGTTCTTTACAAATTCGGAATCACATTTTCCGAATGCCATCAAATCTTCGGCAGCCTCGCGCAACAACCCTTTTAAAGTCCGTCCTGGAATATAGGGCAATCCGTTCTTATCTTTGATCACTAGTGCGCTTAAATCGCTTCCCGAAGTGAGCCCCGAACCAGCGTGCCACTCGGAATAAAACTGTATGGTATAGTTAATCGTCGCCATTGTTGCTATCGTTTTGGTTTATGGATAAAATGGTAAGCCAGTCGTAAACCGGGGACTTTTCTTCGATTACCCCTTCGTTCTCTTTTAATCCTAATTTTTCCAAGATGGTATTATTCCCGACCGATACCAGTCTTTTCATGCGTTGCTTGGCCATCTTTTTGTCATCGTGCAATAGCGTAAGCCACTGCCGCAATCCCGATTTAATGGCATTGCCGTCTTTGCCTTTAAACCGTTCAACGTGTTCGAGCAAATCTTCAATGGTTGGTTCACCATTTTTTGCAGTCAGATAGTATGGCCCAAAATCGAATTGAATATTTGATGCTTTGGCTGTTAATTCACGTTCGATGATGTCATCATATTTCTCGACAAAACTGTCCTGCACCTTGTGGAACATCAGGCATGAAGGGACTTGTCCATTTTCATCAGGTTTCTGTTTTGCATCTTTTTTTGCATGTGAACAAAGTTTCTCGGCCAGGTCAACTGCATAGTGGAACGGGTAATTTACTTTGATATAAGCTATACCTGCACAAGCAGTAAGACCGTTTCTAAGGTCGCTTGTAAAACCTGCATCAGTGAAATTAATTTCTGTTTGCTTTTTAAATTCTTCCAGATATGTTTGGGTGAATTTCAGAGCCAAATCAGCACGGCAAACAATGGTAAGGTCGTCGCCACCAACGATGATAGGGCGGAAAGGGATAATTCCATCCACTTTATTTTTTGGAGGAAGTGATTTTTCAAAAGCTTTAAACGCCGCTTCTCTTGTCGATAGATCCAATAATTGTGAGAATAGTTTGGACACTGTCGTGTAATCCTGTTCTTTTGTTACTTCATTTTTCAATGATTTAAGAACCTTCCCCATGTTGTTTCCATCGGCATGAATCACAGCGAGCCAACTGTAATTGGAGTTCTTAGACGAGACAATCTTTTCAACATCGGTTGTAACCCTTTCTTTATCGAAAAAAGAACCGAAAAACAATTTACTGACCCGTGAAGACTTTTCAGCAAGTTTAAGGGATGTAGCCTTATCCAAAGGCTTTCCATCCTTGTCCTTTTCTTCACACGAGGGCAAACCCGTTCTGCGTGAACGGTTAATAGCCATGTACCCGAGATCAACCGGTCTGATTGGATTGTTGCGCTGTGCGGTAAGCAAGTTTTCAAGACGTTCGAAATCGGACGATTCTGGTTTTTGATCCAATTCCACAACCGCTTGTCCAATTTGCACTTCGGGCGCAAGTTCGAGAACTGCTTTGGGAAAACCTTTGAAAATCTCCCTGCATATCATCTCATCATCAAAAAGGTAACGGATGTTTCCCGCTGCATTCCGGATTGCATGAGGATCATTTTTGAATTCATCAAAATCTTCTGATCCTGTTATCTTCTTTGCAAACTCAGTGGTGCAAATCCGCTCCACCAGTTCGCTTGCCCCGGCTATCTCTTTCAGTTTGTTGGTCTGAAAAATATAGCCCTGGATACTGTAAATGGTAAAACCATAGAGATAGTGCTTCATAGTTATTTGATTAGTTTTTGATTATTCAAAAAGAATCTGACATCGCCGGATAAAAGTGATGCCTGATTTTTTATCGTCTTCATTTCTAAATCGTGTCCTCCAAGTAGGAAGACATAAGGGGTGTGTTCCATAAATGAGGTATAATCGTTAATAAAAAAGGAAGGTTATTATGGCGTTCTGCAACAAATCAATCAGGATAATTAACCTGCTGTTAAATATATAACAATTGAATGATATTATTGCTATCATTCACAAAAAAAATAGAATTAAAGTTTTTTAAATTCAGCAGGTTATGGCTGGACGAATAAAGCAGGAAAGAAAATGTCGGGATTAGAATATACCCCAGTTACGGGGTGCCGAATGGGAGGTGCGAACTGCGAGGAAGTCCCCACCGTTCGCGTCGTACACCCGTAATATGATTAAATGAATATCCGGCAACAGGCCTAAATGAATTAAGCGTTGGGGCTTTGCCCCAAGACCCCAATTACTTTTTTGTCTTGACTGGTTCGATCAAACTCACCAGCCAACAAAAAAGGAATCAAAAAAGGTCAAGGCTTAACCCGCTTCGCACGAAAAACTGCGTTTTTCGGCTCACCGGCTTGGGTCTGCTACGCTTCGTTCATCACTGGGTAATGAAAACGATATTCAATTAAGATTATTCGTCCACCGAAATAACGGCCATACGGCTTTTCCCGTCCATCATAATATTCAGTGGTTTTGCAAACGAGATATGTTTAACAAACTGGCTTTGCTCAACTACGGGCTGTTGTTTTAAGAGGTCAATGTTAATAGTAGAGTCGCCTGAGTTATGCGGTATGGTAAAATACCCTACGTTCATGGATGTTACATTGTGGAAAAAATGAGAGCCCAGCGAGCCATCGAGCGGGAAATCTTTCAGCCCCATTTCAACAATCACCCGCGCCCGCGAAATGCCCGACCAGGCTACCGGAATGCCGGTAAATGGGTCGCGCGTGCCCCATCGTCCGGGCCCAATTAAAACATAATCCCTATTCTGAATGTCGAGCTTTCGGTTGAACTGGCTTATTTCGGTAGCCATTTCGCGCGTTTTCATTTTGTCGAAATGATCGGGGTCAACCCAAATGATGTCGGTAATTCCGGTCACAATCCCGTTGCCCATACCACGGTGAGCAGTCATAATGGTTTTTTCGGGCCTCGACTGTGTAATGTTTACCATCAGTTGTTCTTCGCGGCGAATGAGTGGCTTTATCTGGAGCAGGTAAAAGGTAGGTAAGTTATTCTCGCCTTTTTCCAGGTCAACGGCGTATTCAATTTCGATGGGCGAACCCATTGCTTCGCGCAACAGTTTCAGGAGAACGGATAAGGTGTCGGCCAGCGGGATTTGGCGGTATTTAAGGATGTTGGCAAAATCGACGACCCTAAGCCCCGGGATGTCGGTTCCCGGAACGAGACAGTCGTTTTCGCTGTCGTAAACCGAAGCGCAATGCTGGAGAACCCCGTCTTTTTCGGCTGCCGTGACTTTCATTTTTTTGATCGCTGCATTTTCGCCCCCGTTTTCGAGGTCGAACTGAGTGTGATCCATGTCGATGGCATAAAACTCTTTTTGAGTGTCGCGCACCAGGTCGTGAACTCCAACTGCATTTATATCGGGATATTTGGGGCAGAAACGATACGCTTTTTCTCCGCCAACCACGTACATTCCCAGCCCGATGGCTGCAACGGCAAATCCATCATCGGGCTCCATGTACGAAACAGGGTAGAAATTATACGATTGCGCAACGCCGCTAATGGAAGGGTAGTAATGGTCGTTGTATTGGTTTCCAACAACTTCCTGGATGATTACAGCCATTTTCTCCTCTTCAATTTTATAGTTTACGGCGTCGAAGTACGACATGGCCGATTCGGTAAAAATACTGGCATACACCAGTTTGATGGCCGTTTCCAACTGCTGGTAACGCACATGAATATCGGGATGGTTGTTCGGAATAAGGTATGTGGCATAAACTCCCGAAAATGGCTGCATCAGCGAATCTTCGAACAAACCCGAAGAGCGGATGGCCAGAGGTTTTTTCATGTTTTCGAGGTAGCGGTACAAACATTCCTGAAGTTCGTCGCCAAACTGCGATTCAAGAAAAATGGTTTTGGTCCGTTCGTAGTCGTTGCTCGAATAGATTTCTTCGAATAAGTTATTGTTCTCGAAAAACTTATCGAATTCGCCCGATCCGATTACTGCCGTGGCCGGAATTCGGATGTTCATTTCAGGAATGATGTGCGGGAAATTGATGTTTTCCAGGAAATTGCACATGAACGCCATTCCCCGGCCTTTCCCGCCCATCGAACCTTTCCCGAGGCGGACAATAAAGCGGTTTTCGGTAACCAGCGTCGGGTCGAAGTCGATGATTGTTCCCCTCAGTTTTTGAATGCGGACTTTTTCGAATACATCGAGACAAAATTTTCGCAGTTCGTTCGAGTTTTTAAAATCTTCGAATCGTTTGGGCAGCAGCTGCTCGGCAATGTTTATTTCGCCACGCGCCATCAGCCAGGTTGAGAACGAATTGCGCTGCCCGTGGTAAGCCAAAGCCGACTCGGGCACATTGCGAAACATTTCCTGGAATTCGGCCATGTTATGTGCAATCATAATCGGGTTACCGTCGGTGTCTTTGAATACAAAATTGCCAAATCCGAGGCGTTTATAAATGTAATTGTGGATGTCGAGGGCCAGGCTTTCTGAATTTTTATTGATAAAGTCGGCGCCAATGTCGATGGCGCGCTGGGCATTGTTTACATCGTGGCTTTGCAAAAGAACCGGTATCGGAAATTTCAGGATAGAATTTACATAACGGAGTAAATCAACGCCAGCTTCTTCGTCTTCAATGTCGTTTCTTGGAAATTTCACGTCGGAAATAACCGAAAGCATGTATTTCTTGTATTTTTTAATGGATTGCAGGGCTTCTTCGTAATTGCTCACCAAAATTACCTTTGGCCGGGCCCGCAACTTCAGTATTTTGTGCAATTCATCGGCCGATTTGTCTTCCACCAGGTTTTGGGTCTGTGTCATGATGTTGGTGTAGAGCATAGGCAGGTAGCGCGAATAGTACTGAATGGAATCTTCGACCAACAGAATAACCCGCACATTTCCATTTTTGGTGTCGGCCTCAACATTTTTTTTGTCTTCGATGTACTTAATCATGGCCAGGAACACGTTCGAATTTCCGTTCCATACAAATACACGGTCAATCGATTCAATTTTTGTTTTGGATGCCTGAAAGTAGCGCAGGTCGCCGTTATTATTCACCAGCAGTAAAATGGGTACATGGGGTTTTATTTGGTAAATAGCGTTTGCGGCCAGTATCGGGATACTTTTATCGACACCTACCATGATGATAACGAGCTCAAAATCGCGCGTTTGTATCATTCGTAAAGCCTCTTTTTCGGTGTTTACGCTCGTGAACCGAGGATAGGTATAGAGGTTAAGTTGCAAAAATTCGCCAAAAATTTTGTCGGTAAACTGCCCTTCGCGAACAATCGAATAGCTGTCGTACAAAGTTGCCAGGAGCAGCACTTCCTTCACTTTGTAAGGCATGAGGTCCTGAAAGATGTCGCGGTCGGTTTTTTTAAGCTTATAAACCGAAGTCAATGAAACTGAATCGATGTTTCCCATTTTCAAAAGCTAAAAGTTAAAATTTCCGTTTCTGGAATTCGAATTGAAAAGTATAAAAAAACTACAGGCCAAAACATGAGCAAAAGATGTTTAAAAAACGGTTACTTTTAGCGAGCAATAAATTTAAACCAATTACGATGAAAACTTTTCTTATTTCACTGCTCATGTTCGTTGCTGTTTCGGGTTTTGCGCAAAAGAAGCAGACACTTTTTAACGGTAACGACTTAAAAGGGTGGTATGCCTATGTGAACGATCCGAAGGTTGACCTTGCCCAATATTTCTATGTAAAAGATGGGGTAATTGAAACGGTTGGAACTCCGGTTGGGTATCTTCGGACAAAAAAGGAATTTTCGAATTATAAGCTGCATGTTGAGTGGCGCTATCCTGAAAAAGAAGTAAACAGCGGTATCATGTTGCATGTTACCGGTCCCGATAAAATTTGGGTATCTCATTACCAGGCCAACCTGAAACATACCGGAGTTGGTGATATTGTGGTTCATGGAATAGGACAAAAGGCTACCATTGGCGGAAAAGAATATATTTCTACGGAAAAAGATAAACCCGCAGTGCCGAAGATGAACCCGGCTAACGAAAAACCAGGCGGTGAGTGGAATAGCTGCGATATTACCTGCAAAGGAAATACCATTGAAGTAAAGGTTAACGGGTTACTTCAGAATTTGGCCACGAATTGTTCGACAACCAAAGGCGCCATTGCGTTACAGGCCGAAGGTTGCAAAATTCAGTTCAGGAACATTTGGATTGAAAAAATTAAATGACAGGAGCATTCTTTTTTCAGCGTTTTTGCACCGGGGTTTAAAGGGAAAAAACGCTGAAAAAAACACATTCTTCTTTAGATCCGGAGTAAAAAAGATTGATTTTTCAATTCTATTACTTTGGTGTTAAGTAGTTTGTGAAGTTTGAAACTGTTTTTTAATTTTTTATTATTTCTTTTGTTTTACATCGCGATACGTTAATTGGTAGTTTTGCCTGCACAATTAACGATTCTTTTTTTGTATGGATATCACAACAATGCTAAACAGGAAATCTGATATTCTTATGTCTGGTACAAATGATAATATAAAAAGACGTAAAGCAGATGAACTTTTTGATCGGATAAAAAATGGCGATCAGAAAGCATTGGAATTGTTATTCGCTATCTATTTTCCCCGGCTGAATAATTTTGCCAGGAATGTGGTAAAAGACGATGTCCTTTCGCAAGATATTGTTCAGGAGATATTTGTGAAAGTTTGGGAAAAACGTGCCGGGATTGAAGTAATTAATCTTGAATCTTATCTTTTCAGGTTGGTTCGTAACCGCTGTATCGACTACATAAAATACCAGAAAGTAGTGAATAACAAGATGCAGGAGGTACACATAGCTTACCAGTGCGAAGAGATGTATCGTATTGATTTTATTGGCGATGAGCCCTATTTGCTGATTGCACAGGAGCTAAAGGAGAAAATTGAACAAACCATTGAAAACCTGCCCGAACGCTGCCGGGAAGTTTTTGTTTTAAGCCGGGTAAATGGTTTGAAAAACAGGGAAATCGCCGACCTGTTAAATATAAATATTAAAAATGTGGAGCGGCACCTCAGTCGCGCACTGCAATCGTTCAGGGTAAATCTATCCGAAGAATTTCCTGTCGCCGTTATTATTTTGGTAATTGGTAGTGCAACTAAACACATGCTTTAATTCGACACTTCTCCGGAGATGATGTGTTTCGAAAAAAAATGAAGCAAAAACAAAAAAAAACACTTTTCGATGATGGGTATTTCTATTTGTTTTTAGTTGTATGGTTGGAATAAGGCTAAATACCTATGATATGGAAAAACCTGAATTTCTTGATCTGGCTTCCCGGTATTTCAGGGGACAAATCAAGGATAACGAATATGATTGCTTGTTGTCGCAGTTAAACGAGGAAACGAACCGCGAACTTTTTGAACAAGCTAAAATACAATGGGAAAATAATCCTGAATTCGACGATTTAGGGTTAAAAAACCTGTCCCGCCTGCTCTTTAAAATCGATCAAAATAAAACTGATTGCCCGGAAAAACAGCCTAACCGAAAATTATTGCTTCGGGTTGCTTCAATAGCGGCTGTCCTCTTGATTGGGCTTTTTATAGGGAGTTTGGTTACTGCTTTATATTCGGGGAGTGATAAAAAGACAGAGCAACTGGTTTTTGCAACGCCCCGGGGAATGAAGTCGATGGTTAAATTACCCGATGGGTCGGAAGTTTGGTTGAATGCCAATTCGCAGCTGGTTTACAATTCGTTTTCGGCAGAGCAAAGGCAGGTCGAACTAAAAGGTGAGGCATTTTTTAAAGTTGCACACAACGAGCGCGTGCCATTTTTTGTGCATACCAGTAAATGCAATGTAAAAGTACTCGGAACTACGTTCAACGTAATGGCATACGACGATTTTGGAAGAACCGAAATTGCTTTGCTCTCGGGAAAAGTGAACGTTGAGGCTGAAGGAAAGCTTAAGGTTTTAAGTCCGGGACAGACCCTTATTTTAAAAAGCAAAGATATTCAGATTGAAGAAGTAAACACATCGCGTGCGTCGGATTGGGTTGATAACAAATTTAATTTTAAGGATATACCTCTTTCAGAATTGATGAAGCGGCTTGAGAACTGGTATGATGTGGATATTACGCTCGAAAATTCGTCGGGAAAAGAAGTCAATTATTCAGGAACATTTAAGAACGAGGAAACCATCTGGCAGGTGCTCGACGCCATAAAAGTGTATTCGTCTATTGAATATGAGAAATCGGATACCCGAAAAATTTTGATTAAGGTGAAGTAGTTAACCCGTTAATTTTGTAGAGATATACCAATATTTTAGAATGTTAAACAAAATTATATACAGATGAAACGAACATGCCACGGTAACAATATTCAAGGTGGTGGCACAAAAGGTTATGTAAATCTTGTGGAGAAAGCTATTTTTATGGCAAGGAGTTCCACATGTACGCATTTAAATTTCAACAAATTAACAACAATATTTACGTGTGAAATAGCCATGTGTGTAGAGCCCGCACAAACCAGGAATGAACAAATGGCTATTCCATCCGTCGTTTTGTTCGACTAAAAGAAAATGATAATACGCAGATTATAAGACGATAAACAAAAAATTACACAGATGAAATAAAAAGCGATGCCCGAAAAGCGGCCACTTTTCAGGCATCAAAAGTAAGTGATATAAATACTCATTTAAATCGAAGTAAAAGTATGAAAAAAATCGATCCTAAGCAAAGGCATCGCCGATGTTCTGCGCTCAGAAAAATGCTTAACGTTATGAGGCTGACCATTTTGCTTTTATTAGCTCTATTTTTCCATGTTTCTGCAAGTACGTATTCGCAAACACGTATGAGCCTGAAGTTTGAAAACGAGAAACTGGAGAGTGTATTTAATAAAATAGAAGCCGCCTCGGAATATTCTATTTTTTACAAAAATGATTTAATTCAGCATTCAAAGGAAGTATCAGGTAATTTTGAGAATAAATCGATCTTTGAGATTCTTGACACTGTTTTGAAGAAAGAAAACCTGACCTACACCGTTAAAAACAAGCTTATTATGATTGTGTCGGTTAACGGTGAAAAAGAAGTTTTTCTTGAACAGCAAAAATCGGTTTCGGGAAAAGTGACCGATGGTTCGGGGGGCTCGTTACCTGGGGTATCCGTTGTAGTTAAGGGCACATCGAACGGAACAATAACCGATGCCGATGGTAGATATACCCTTAACCGGATACCCGAAAATGCTGTTTTGCAGTTTTCGTTTGTGGGAATGAAAATGCAGGAAGTGGCAGTTGACGGAAAATCGACTATTAACATATCGTTGACGGAAGAGTCGATTGGAATTGAAGAAGTAGTAGCAATTGGTTACGGAACCCAGAAAAAGGTAAACCTTACCGGCGCTGTTGAACAAGTTTCGAGCGATGTTTTCGAGAACCGCTCTGTTTCAAATGCAACTCAGGCATTGCAAGGTGTTGTTCCTAACCTGAACATTAAACTGAGCGACGGTAAACCCACGCGCTCGTCCAGTTTTAATGTGCGTGGTATTACTTCTATTGGCCAGGGAGGTAGTGCTTTGGTATTGATCGACGGCGTTGAAGGCGATCCGTCGTTGCTGAATCCTAACGATATTGCCAGCGTTTCGGTGTTGAAAGATGCTGCATCGTCGGCTATATACGGTGCACGTGGTACTTTTGGTGTTGTGCTTATTACCACCAAACAGCCGCAGAAAGGAAAAACTACGGTTAGCTATTCGGGCAATTTCTCGGTGCAGACACCAACAGCCCGCCCCGATTTTGTAACCGATGGTTACGAATATGCGACTCACTTCAGGGAAGCTTATTATGCCTGGAACAATTATTCGTCGCTCCCAAGTAAAATGAACAAATCGCAGCTTTATTCGGATGCCTGGTTACAAACATTCAAGGAACGTAAAGAACAAGGTATTACTGATGAGGTAGTTACTGGTTCGGACGGAACTTATACGTACTATGGAAATACCGATTATTATGATTTCCTGTATCGCAATCATTCGTTTGCACAAGATCATAACATTCTGGTGTCGGGTGGAAATGAAAAGGCTGATTTTTATGTGTCAGGTCGTTTTTACGACTACAATGGTTTATTCAGGTACAATTCAGATACCTATAAAACCATGAACATCAGGGCTAAAGGTTCGTTGCAGGCTTACGATTGGCTGAGAATCACCAATAACATGGAATTCTCGAATATGAATTATCATAACCCGTTGAATGTTGGCGAAGGCGGTTCAATTTGGCGAAATATAGCTGACGAAGGACACCCCACTTCTCCGATTTTTAACCCGGATGGGAGTTTGACCATGTCGGCTGCCTATACTGTTGGCGATTTTTATTATGGAAAGAACGGTATTGATACTGACAAGAAAGTATTGAAAAATACGACTGGTTTTTCGGCTCAATTCTTCAACAAAAAATTAAGGGTTAATGGCGATTTTACTTTCCGCAATTACGACAACAACGATACGCAAAAAAGGATACAACTGCCTTATAGCACCAAACAGGGAACAACCACTTACCTGGGAACCTCATATAACGACTTGAAATTATCGACTCGGAATACTCTTTACACGGCTACGAATATTTATGCTGAATTTGAAAATACGTTTGGCCAGGATCATTATTTTAAAGGAATGGCTGGATTTAACTATGAAACATCTAAATATCAGTCAAGTTATGTTCAGAGAAATGGTTTATTGTTCGAGGATGTTGAAAACCTGAATCTTGCCCTTGGAACGTCGATTACAACTTCGGCTGGTTACGAAAAATGGCGGATTGCCGGTACATTCTTCCGGTTTAATTATACTTACAAAAATCGTTATTTGTTAGAAGTGAACGGACGTTATGATGGTTCTTCGAAATTTCCAAAAGACGAACAATATGCTTTCTTCCCGTCAGTTTCGGCAGGATGGCGACTTTCGGAAGAACCGTTCTGGAGTATTCCAAAGGATATTATAAGTGATGTTAAAGTGCGCGGTTCGTATGGCTCGCTTGGAAACGGGAATATTGATTCCTATAGTTTCCAGGAATTATTGAACATCAGCACTTCGGGACGTGTGCTGAATGGCGCTTTGAACAAATATACCAACAACCCTGCTGTAAAACCTGACGGATTGACCTGGGAAACGGCGACTACAAGCGACTTTGGCCTGGATTTTAGTATGATTAACAGTAAATTGCGCTTTAGCGGCGATTATTATATCCGTAAAACCACCAACATGTACACTGTTGGTATGACTCTTCCTGATGTTTTTGGAGCCACGTCACCCAAAGGAAACTATGCAGATATGACTACCCGTGGTTGGGAATTCTCGATCAACTGGCAGGATAAATTCCGTCTTGGAAACGATCAGTTAAATTACGAACTGCGTGCTACTTTAAGCGACTACAAATCGAAAATAGATCGCTATAACAATGCTACCATGAGCCTTAGTGATTATTACAAAGGACAAACTTATGGAGAGATCTGGGGTTATAAAACCGATGGTTTGTTCCAGTCTCAGGAAGAAATAAACGGGTATGTCAATACCATCATCAAATCGTCGGCCAACGGTACGGTTTATCCGGGCGATATTAAGTTTGTTGACCTGAACAAAAACGGTAAAATCGATTACGGCGATAAAACAGTTACCAACCCTGGTGATATGGCAATTATTGGGAACAAAGAACCACGGTATATTTACAGCTTCACGGCAAATGCCAATTGGAAAGGATTTTTTGTATCGGCATTTTTACAAGGAGTTGGCAAACAGAACTGGTTCCCGCTTAGCGAATCTGAGTTTTGGGGGCAATATAATCGTCCGTACAACCAACTTCCTAAATGGCATTTAAACAATTATTGGACAACCGAGAACCCCAACGCTTATTTGCCTCGTTATGCCGGATACAATACTTCGTTAGGCTACGGAAAAACAATTACCGACCGCTATATGCAGAATATTGCCTATATCCGCCTGAAAAATATCCAGATCGGATATAACCTGCCCAAAAGTTTAATCTCTAAAATTGGTATGCAAAATGCAAGTTTGTATGTAACCGGCGAAAATTTATGGACCTGGTCGCCACTTTATAAGCACACCAGAGACTTTGATGTAACCAATACTGCCGGATCTGATACTGATTTAACTGATGGAAAAAGTGGTGATAATTACAGCTACCCATTGATGAAGAGTATAACTTTAGGCTTATCCGTAACATTTTAATTCGAAAGCACCATGAAAAAAAATATTATTTCTATTACTGACTTTTACAGCTTTCCTTACTGCGTGCGACCTATACGAAGAGCCCAAGGACACCGCCACGAAGGATGCTATCTTTAGTTCAGAATCAGGTTTAAAAACCTATGTTTATTCGTTTTATGACAAAATATTGCCTTCGGCCAGCGACTTAAACCAGATTGAAGTTGACTTAGTCGATTTTGGAGCAATTAATAACATCAATACTTATATTACCAAAAACGCTTACAGCGAAACGAATAGCTCAGGATGGTCTTCTTCCGATGATTGGAGTAAATTACGCAATATAAACTATTTCATTGCGAATTGCACCGATCAAAAAGTGAGTGACGCAGTTCGGAATAATTACATCGGAATCGCCCGTTTCTTCCGTGCCTATTTTTACTATGGCATGGTAACTAAATTTGGCGATGTTCCATGGATCGATAAGCCTTTGAGTGTAGCTGACGAGGAGCTGTATGCCGCACGCGATTCGCGCGAATTGGTTATGGAAAAGGTTTACGAAGACCTTCAGTTTGCCTGCAACAACATCACTACAACCAGCGATGCAACAGGCTCGCTGGTTACCAAATGGGTGGCTTATGCCTTAACTTCCAGGGTTTGTCTTTTTGAAGGCACATTCAGAAAATACCAGAATTTAAGCCTTACAACTTCGGCAAATACATGGTTGCAACGTGCTGTAACAGCTTCCGATTATATGATGATAAATTCAGGAAAAAAACTGGTGACAAGCGGAGGTGCTTCCAAAGCTTACCGTTCGTTGTTTACCAGCGATACTCCTATTACCGACGAAGTGCTTATGGCCGCTGTTTCTAGCGCTACGTTGGGCGTATTGCATCATGCCAACTGGAAATGGACTTCGCCTACCTATGGTAACCGTTTCAGCATGATCAGGCCATTTATCAATACCTATTTGCAACTCGACGGAACTCCATATACCAGTCGCACCGGATGGAAAACCGAGACTTTTTATGACGAATGCCAAAACCGCGATTACCGCCTGGCTCAAACCATTCGTACTCCCGGATATACCCGCGACGGAACTGCTACTGCACCCGATTTTGCCGGTTATGTTCGAACAGGTTACCAGCCTATTAAATTGTGCCTCGATGGTAAGAGTTATGATAATGCCGCATTAAATACCAATGCCTTACCCTATTTCCGCTACGCCGAAGTATTATTAAATTATGCTGAAGCAAAAGCTGAATTGGGAACTTTAACCGATGCCGACTGGGTAAAAACCATTGGGGCTTTGCGTTCGAGAGCTGGCATAACCGGGGGACTTACAGCTAAACCTACGGTTGTTGATACTTATTTTCAGTCAACTTATTTTCCAACAATTTCCGACCCTGTAATTCTTGAAATTCGCAGGGAAAGGGCAATTGAGCTTTGTCTCGAAGGGTTCCGTTACAACGATTTGATGCGCTGGAAATCGGGAAATCTTTTGCTGATGAGCTGGAAAGGCATGTATATTCCTGAATTGAATGTTCCGATTGATTTGGATAAAAGTGGTACTTACGATGTCATTTTCTATACCTCAACAGCCGGGCTTACCGCTGCAAAAGCGCTGACCGGCGACTGGACTAAAGCCAGTACGACTTGTGCAACAATTTATGTCGAAACCGGAGCCGGAAGTTCGAAACAGTTGCAGTTGGTTGAAAAAGTAGATGGAGCCGATGGTTATTACTTAACCTGGGATGTTCCGAACGAATACAAACGTGTTTGGGGAAATAAACAGTACTTTTACCCGATCCCATCAACCGTAATGGTGAAAAACCCAAAGATTGTGCAAAACAACGGCTGGGCTAATGGTGGAACTAACGATGGAAATTAACCGATTTTAATTACAATAAGCCGGAGTAGTTTTGAATATTTCCGGCTTATTTTTGCTGTAAAAATTAGAACCAATAATTAATCGAAAATGAAAAAAACAATTTTGCTTCTGGCTGCTTTTTGGATGGTTTGGGGATTTTCGTTTGCCAAGCCCAATAAACCGCTGATTGTAGCGTCGTATAATCTTCGGCAATTGAACGATCACGATGGCGCCAATGTATGGGCAAACCGTAAAGAAGCGCTGAAAGATTTAGTAAAATACCATGAATTTGATATTTACGGAACGCAGGAAGGTTTTTTGGCCCAGTTAAAAGACCTTTTGGAAGTTGATGGATTTGCCTACACAGGGCATGGCCGTGAAGACGGGATGGATAAGGGCGAACATTCGGCAATTTTTTATAAGAAAGATCGTTTGCAGTTGTTGGCTTCCGGCGATTTCTGGCTAAGGGAAGACCCGGATAAACCCGGACTTGGCTGGGATGCAACGTGTTGTAACCGCATTTGTTCGTGGGGAAAATTTAAAGACAAGGAAACATCCAAAATCTTCTATTTTTTCTGTGCTCATTTCGACCACCAGGGAGTTATTGCCCGGGTTGAATCAGGAAAACTGATGGTAAAGAAAATTAAGGAGATAGCAGGGAGCTTTCCTGCAATTTTCGTTGGCGACCTTAACTCAACTCCCGATACCGAACAAGTTCAAACCATTAAAACTTTCATGAAAGATTCGCGCGAGGTTTCGAAAACGACACCATATGGTCCGGTTGGAACTTTCAATGGCTTTAAACTCGATGCGCCTTTGAAAGAAAGGATTGACTATATTTTTGTCAGCCCAACAATCGAAGTGCTTAAATATGGCGTACTTACCGACAATGTTGACCGGAGGTACCCGTCGGATCACCAGCCTGTTGTTACCAAAATGATGATTAAATAGCAATTAAAATACCGATTTAAATCGCTGGATTTTTTTTGAGTATTTAGCCTGCTTCAATTTTTTATACCGAAAATTGGAACAGGCTATTTTTATTTTGTTAGTCGCCTAATCTTTGGTTAAGAAACTAAGCCACTTACATCGATTGTTCCGAAAAGTTCTCCGGAATCGTCCAAATGATGCCAAAAACAAGTTTCAGTTCAACCGGTGAGAGTTGAATTAATTTTTACTTTTGTCCCTCGTCTTTCGCGCTATCAACCTGTAAATCCAAAACCTCAGAAATTGAAGACAGTTTTTCATAATGCCGATGCCGAATTGGTCGCCTTGCTGAAAGGTGGTGATAAAACTGCATTCAAAGATTTATTTGATAAATACGGTAAGCGCTTATACCAATTCTCGTTAAAATACCTGAGAGAAAAAGAAGATGCAGAGGATTTATTGAATGAGGTTTTTCTGAAAATATGGGAGAACAGGCGTAACCTAAAAACAGATACATCATTTCAATCATACTTATTCACAATTGCTTACAATAATATTCGGCAACGATTTCTCAAAAGGAGCCGGGAAGAAAAGTATATTCAGATTTTTGCGGAAGAAAGTCTGACTGAAAGCCTGAAAAGCGAGGATCAGATTGATTACCTGTCGTTTGTGAAAGTGGTTAACGATGCGATTGAAACACTACCCGCACGCCGACGTGAGATTTTTATGTTGTATTATAAAGACGAGTTGAAAGGGAAGCAGATTGCCGAAGAATTGAATATTACCGAACAATTTGTACGAAATCAGCTAACGCTAGCCAGGAAAGCGATTATTGACAAATTCAAAGAAACCAATAAGTTAGAGGGAATGCTGTTTTTTAGTTTATTTATTGTTCGCAATTAAAATCAAAAAAAAAATCAAAAAAAGTTGGTTTTCGAGAGGTACATTTTAGGGGTTAGGTAATATTACTTACCAAAGCGACCACTAAATGAGCATTAACAGGAAACATATAGATCGGGTCTTCAGTCAGAAATTTAGTTTGTTCGATCAGAAGCATGTGCAGAATTACTTTGAAGATGAGATGCTAAATGACGAAGCAAAAGGGGTTTTAGCAGATCAATGGAACAATTTCAAAACTTCTGACGAAACCGGTACTCCGCTCGATAATGTCTATTACAAATTGTATTACCAAATAAATAGCCAAGATTCGCCTGCCCGGCAGAAACAACGGTCTATTCGGTGGTTAATGGCTGTGGCAGCTGTTTTGTTTATCGGGTTAATATCTATATCAGCACTATATTTTACACAAACAAAGGCTGATGCCCAGATTGGTCAGTTAGTCGAATTTTATTCTCCTGTTGGTTTTAGAAATCAGTTTAAACTTCCCGACGGTACTTCAGGCTGGCTAGGCTACGGGTCGAAAATAATATACCACCTCGAAAAAGGCCAGCGTGTTGTTGAACTCGACGGACTTGCGTTTTTTGATGTTGCTCATCAACCCGATCATCCGTTTTGGGTTAATACGCCTTCCCGGTTAAAGATTAAAGTCCTGGGTACAAAATTCAATGTATGCGCTTATAAAGGCGAAGAATCGAGTGACGTTGTTTTGGAACGGGGAAGCATACAGTTGAATATCAACGATCAGGAGATCGGTAAAATGCGGCCAGATGAGATGATCCGGTTTCAAAACAGCAACAATACATTCAGGAGAATCAAGGTGAATGTTGTTGATTTTACGGCCTGGAAAGATGGTAAGCTTATTCTTAAAGATGTTTCGCTTGACGAAGCCAGCCAAAAGCTTTGCCGGTTTTATAATGTTGAATTTATTCAGAATGTGAAAGTTGCTAATAGTCAAAAAATAAGACTGGTGCTCGAAAATGAGTCGCTGGAAGAAGCGCTGGAGTTACTTACAATGATAACCCCTTATCAGTTCAGGATTGAAAACAGGAAAATACTTGACGGGGGTAATTATATTAAACGGAAAGTGATAATCAATAATAAATAGTTTATTGCCTATGGTAAATTATAAAACGTAAAAAAGCGGGATTGCACCGCCATGCTATCCCGCAGATTCAGTAAAGTAAATTGGAGTTTTTAACATTACTAAGTTTCAAATTTATGAAAAAAAATCACCCGAGCATGATATGGAATTGTCATGCCCTGAAAAAAACATTTTTTATTATGCGGATAACGTTAATTGTGTTTTTATTTTGCATAATGCAGTCGTTTGCATTAAAATCCTATACACAAGAAGCCAGAATCTCACTGTCGGTTAAAGAAATGAAGCTTGAAGATATTCTGATGCAAATTGAGAATAAATCGATGTATAGGTTTGCATATAACAAAAGCGAAGTGAATGTTGATCAAAGTTATTCGTTAAATATTAACAATGCTGAGATTGATCAGATCCTTAATCAACTTTTCTCGCAAACTGGTATTAGATATAAAATTATTGATCGCCAGATCATATTAACAACCTCGGAAAGCAGTACTAATCAACAACAAAAACCTGTTTCAGGCAAAGTTTCCGACTCACAGGGAAATTCGCTGCCAGGCGTATCTGTAGTTGTAAAAGGAACAACTACCGGAGTGATTACTGATATGGATGGGAAATTTACAATCTCAAAAGTTCCCGAGAATGGCGTTTTGCAGTTTTCGTTCGTCGGAATGAAGATGCAGGAAGTGATTGTTTCAGGAAAAGCAAATTTGAATGTTACTTTAGTTGAAGATGCAATTGGTATTGAAGAGGTTGTAGCTGTGGGTTATGGTACGCAAAAAAGGGCAAACCTGACTGGCGCCGTGTCAACTGTTTCGCTGCCACAAATGGAGAAACGAACCGTAGCTCAAACTTCGTTAGCCTTACAGGGCCAGGTGCCTGGTATAACCGTTACACAACGTAGCGGTAAACCAGGCGGCGACGGAGGTATTATCAGCGTTCGCGGTAAGACTACTCTCGGCAATAATGACGTATTGGTATTGATTGACGGTGTCGAGTCAAACATTAACTCTATCGATCCCAGAAGTATTGAATCAATCTCGGTACTTAAAGATGCTGCCTCAGCTGCTATATATGGTAACCGTGCTGCAAACGGGGTAATTCTCATTACCACAAGACGTGCTGAAGATGGCAAAGCTTATGTTTCATATAATAGCTATGTTGCAAAAGGAGTTCCGACAAATGTTCCTAAATATGTTGGGGCTGTTGACTTTATGAAATATATCAGCATTGCCAAAAGGGCTGTTGGCATGACACCTGAATATTCGGACGAATACATATCTCAGTATGAAAAGGGTGTAGCTGCAGGCGACCCAAATTATCCCGACGTGGACTGGTTCGATGCCACAGCAACAAATAATGGCTTAATAACCAACCAATTTTTTACAATTAGCCAGGGAACAAAAGAAATCAAATCCCTTACCCAGGTAGGCTACATGTCGCAGAACGGTATTACTGAAAATACAAATTTTAAAAGGTACACACTAAGATCGAACAACGATTACAACATAACAAAAGATTTATCAATCCGTTCCGATATAGCTATTGTTTATTCTGATGCTAAAGAGCCTTCTAAATTAAGCTCGGGCTACAACTTTGTTGGACGTATTCCTGCAAACCAGGCGGCTTACCTGGCTGATGGACGATATGGTCCTGGCTGGCAAGGAATTAACCCTGTGGCTTACTACAAGGACGGAGGTATCTTAAGGAATACAACGCCTTCGGGCATTATGAATTTTAAGGCCACTTATACACCCGTAAAAGGACTTGAATTGCAGGGACAATTTGCACTAAATTACTGGGAAGGCCATACATCGAACTGGGACAAACGTGTACAACTCTATCTCAACGATGGCTCGCCCGACCCGCAGACTCAAGCTAAATCTACCCTTACCGAATCGACATACCGCAGCCTGCGCAACCTTTTTGTTGGACACGCAACCTACAGTAAATCATTTGCCGATGCACACAACTTCAAGCTTATGGCTGGTTATCAGCAGGAAACCTTCTGGACGAAATGGCATACTGGCTACCGCGAAGTATTTCCCTTTCCCGATTACCCGGTCTTGAATGCCGGCGGCAGCGACAACCAAAAATCGAGCGGCTCTGCTTCCGATTACGCTTTGCAGGCAGTTTTTGGCCGATTGAATTATGATTTCAACGGCAAGTACTTGTTTGAAGCTAATTTACGTTACGATGGCTCATCGCGTTTTTCCGACGGATACCGATGGGGGCTTTTCCCTTCGTTTTCAGCTGGATGGCGAGTTAGCGAAGAAGAATTTTGGAGTGGTTTAAAAGATGTGGTTCCAAATCTGAAACTTCGCGGTTCGTGGGGGCAGCTGGGTAATCAAAATACATTGAATGGATATTACCCTGCACAATCAACCGTAAATATAGGAACCAACTATATTTTCAACAAAGGCATCACATCGGGCGCTGCCATTACCACAATGGCAAACTCAATAATTAGTTGGGAAACTACAACAATGAGCAACATCGCCGTTGAATTTAATCTGCTTAAAAAGCTTGATTTCACTGCTGAGTACTATTACAGGCAAACCGACGATATTCTTCTTAACCTGGATATTCCATTAATTATTGGGCTATCGGCGCCCGCACAGAATGCAGGTAAATTAGAGAACAAAGGCTGGGAAGTTGGGGTAACTTATAACGACAAGTTTGGCGATTTCAATTTTAGCGCCATGTTCAATATTTCTGATGTAAAAAATAAAATACTTGATTTGAAGGGAGTTAACGAAACCGGACTTACGGTTAATCGTGAAGGATATTCAATGTCATCGCTTTATGGCTATGAAGCTGATGGCTACATCGTCCCCGAAGATTATGATAGTGATGGAAAGTATAAAGGAGCAACCCAAATAGGTAACTTTGGCCCCGGCGACATCAAATACAAAGACCAACCAACTGTTGATACAAATGGTGATGGCGTGCCCGACACTGGAGATGGCGTAATCAACACTTCCGATGGCGTGATTATTGGTAGCACCATCCCACGCTATACGTTTGGGTTAAATTTATTTGGCGAGTATAAAGGGTTTGACCTTAACCTTTTATTCCAGGGAGTAGGTAAAGCCGACGGATATGTTTGGGGTCATTCGATTGGCTCGTTCTATGAAGGTGGCTCAATGCCCGAAATCGGGAAGGATTACTGGACGCCTGAAAACCGCAATGCAAAATTCCCGCGTTTAGCCTTCAACAACAGCAACAACCAGCAAAACTCTTCATTCTGGGTAAAAGATGCGGCTTACCTGCGCCTGAAAAACGTACAACTCGGATACACAATTCCTAAAAACCTCACCTCCAAAATTGGTATCTCCAACTTACGGTTTTATGTAAGCACCGACAATGTATTTACTGCAACTAAATTTTGGAAATATTTCGATGTGGAAGCCCCAATATTATCAGGGTATAGCAATTTTTACCCTATTATGCGTACAACCACCATTGGAATTGATTTAAGGTTTTAACTATTTAACTATGGACATTATGAAAAAGTTTGTATATATACTAATAAGCGCATTCCTATTTTCGTCGTGCAGCAATTTTTTGGAAACATCACCTTGGGATTCGCCCTCTGACAAAACGTTTTTGGCCAACGAGACTGAAATAAACATGGCTGTTGTCGGATGCTACACCAACCTGTGGACCGATTGGGAAGGGATGCCTTTCTTCCTGGCTTTTGAAGAGCTGTCGGATAACGGCTGGGACCGGAACACAAACGATGTGCAAAAACTTTCGGAAGGCGCCAACGATGCGAGCAGTTCTTTTGCCCAAACCGTTTGGGGAACTTGTTACAGTGGCATAGCCCGGTGCAACTATTTAATCAACAATGCAGGCAAAGCTGTAGGAGTAAGTGCGGCTGTTATCTCCCAGGCCAAGGCACAGGCTCAATTCCTGAGGGCTTACTATTATTCGTATTTAATTGATTTATATGGAGATGTGCCATTGATCCTGGAAACGATAAACCTGGACAACGCCCAGGTTCCCCGTTCTCCAAAAGCTGATGTTTTGACGCAAATATTTAAGGATTTCGATGAAGCGGCAGCCGTTCTTTCCACAGTTAATAAACCCACTTCGGGGCTTCCAACAAAGGAAGCCGCACTTGCCCTGAAAGCCAGGATTGCATTGTACAACGAAAAATGGGATGTGGCAATTGCTGCCGCTTCCGAAGTTATGAAATTGGAAGGTTCTGAGGTTATAATAGACCCCAGTTTTGCTAATTTGTTTACTTACGAAGGCCAAAATTCCAAGGAAATTTTGTTTTCTATCCAGTATTTGTTTGGTCAGAAAGTCCACCCGATATTCCGGATGTTCGGCAGCAGGAACGGTGGCGGCCATGCCAATAAGGTGCCATCGTACCAGTTGGTTGATTCGTATGAAAGCAAAGATGGCCTTTCAATCGACAAATCACCACTGTATAATCCGGCAAAGCCTTGGGAAAACAGGGATCCCCGTTTGGCATGGACTTTTGCGTTACCGTCATCGGGCTATGTCAACTGGAAAAACGAACCCGGCTGTATTTTCCAAGGCTTCCAGTACGAAACGCACCGCGACAGCACCAAATGCTGGAATTACCATACATCGCCAGCCTCCCGCGTTGCCAACCAGGATGCGCTGAACGCTTACGCGTCATTCAGTGGCATAAATTGGCGTAAATATGTGAATGATAAGAATTATGGCGATGTAAACAACTGCGACAATAATATTATCGTTATTCGCTACGCTGAAGTTTTATTGATTTATGCTGAAGCTAAAGTAAAAGCTGGTCAGGTTGATGCTTCAGTTTACACCGCAATAAATAAGATACGCACCCGAGCCAAAATGCCTGCAATAACAGAAATGAGCGCCGATGATCTGTTTTATGCAATAGCACGCGAACGTCGCCACGAACTGTCGGGCGAGGGACAACGGCTTTCAGACATACGCCGTTGGAAAATAGCCGAAAAAGTGATGAATGGCTTTTTATTGGGAAGGATGCAAAAATCGTATCCTACAAAAGCCCCGGTTATCGACAAATGGGGTACCCCTGATTATGTAGCTGCCGGAATTCCGATTGCCTCCGATACAAATAACCCCAATACATCGATGCGTACGGTTGACAAACGCGTATTCAATCCTGCCAAAGATTACCTGTGGCCGATTCCGTATATCGAAATGAAAACGAACCCAGCCTTGAAACAAAATCCAAACTGGTAGTGCCTATTTTTAAGGCAAGTTGAATGCGAAGGCTTGTTGTCTTCGCATTCAATTGTTTCATTTGAATATGATTTGAAATGAGCAAGTTAAGTTCGCTAACTATAACTTCAGATGAAAAACTCACAGCAAGTTTTAATCAGAAACTAAAAACAAATTATTCGCGGATGAAATAGCCATAAGAGCAGATGCACATACCAATCGGAAATGATTATTTATGGCAATTCCATGCGTTGCATACTTCATTGAAAAACAGTAGTTAATACGAAAAATGTGCTATTAACTTCGAAAAAAATAAACACATGAAAAAGTGTATTATTCTTTTATTCATAACCGTATTTTCTTTTTTGTTTGGCTCGGCTTCAGAGAAGCAGAATGAATACGACATTGTTATTTATGGCGGGACATCGGCTGGAATTGCTTCGGCCATTCAGGCTTCCAGAGAGGGTAAATCGGTAGTGCTAATCGAACCGACAAATCGTTTGGGAGGTTTAACAACAGGAGGACTTGGACAGACTGATATTGGGAACAAACACGTTATTGGCGGGATCGCCAGAGAGTTTTATCAAAACATACGGAAATATTATGATGATACTATCAATTGGAAATGGCAGAAAAGAAATGAATACTTTGACGACGGACAGACTCGTACCGACAACGGAGAGGATGCTATGTGGACATTTGAACCCTCGGCTGCGCTGAAAGTATTTGAACAAATGTTGAAACTCGAAAATGTGAAAATAGTATATGGAGAAAGATTGAACCGCGAAACTGGGGTTCTAAAAAAAGAAGCAAAGATTGTTTCTATAACAATGGAAAATGGTTCGAAGTACTTTGGAGAGATGTTTATTGATGCTACTTATGAAGGAGATTTGATGGCTGCATCGGGAGTATCTTATAGCGTTGGACGAGAGTCAAATAGTGAATATGGCGAAACCTTAAATGGAGTTCAGGCAAATAAAATCAACAGGACGTTAAAATGGACACTTTCGCGGAATGGATATAATCATAATTTTATTGACGGAGTGGATCCGTACATTGTCAAAGGCAAGCCAGAAAGTGGTTTGTTGCCGTATATTGTTAAAGGCGGACGTCCTGGAATTGATGGCCGTGGAGATAAAGGCATCCAGGCTTATTGTTTTCGAATGACACTTACGAATCGACCTGAAAACAGGATACCCTTTAAGAAACCGGATAACTATAATGAGTTGAATTATGAACTTTTGTTTCGGAATTATGAAGCCGCTGTCGGCGCTATCGATCAAATGTATTCTTATGGAGACAAGTTAGTTCCGTGGATAAATTCTCCGATGCCCAATAAAAAAACTGATACCAATAACCAGAAAGGATTTTCTACTGATTTTATCGGTCAGAATTATGATTATCCCGAGGCAAGTTATAAAGAACGGGAAAAAATTGTTCAGGCTCATAGAGACTATCAACAAGGATTAATGTGGACATTGGCTTACCATCCGCGTATTCCTGAAAAAGTCAGGAATATAGTTTCTCAATGGGGAACATGTAAGGATGAGTACGAAAGTGGAGACGGATGGCAAGGACAGTTATATATAAGGGAGGCCAGACGGATGTCAAGCGATTATGTGATGACGCAACAGAATTGCGAATCACTTGTTGTTGCTGAGGACCCTGTAGGAATGGGAGCTTACGGAATGGATTCGCATAATGTAAAACGGTATGTTGATGCGAATGGATTTGTGCAGAATGAAGGAAATGTCGAAGCTCATGGTTTTGCACCGTATCCAATCAGTTACAAATCGATTGTTCCCAAAGTTTCGGAATGTAGTAATCTTTTGGTGCCTGTTTGTTTGAGTGCGACCCATATCGCATTCGGATCAATTCGAATGGAACCAGTTTTTATGGTTTTGGGCCAGTCGGCAGCAACTGCGGCCTGTATGGCGATTGATGATAATGTTGAAGTTCAGCGTGTTGATTACGAAAAGCTTAAATTCAAGCTTGTTGCCGATAAACAGATATTGAAAGTAAATCAATAAATCGTATATTCGATTCGTACCCTAAACTAACAAAAAATGAGCAAATTACTTTTTGTATATTCATTGGTCCTGGGAATTCTTTTTAGCGGTTGTACCAATAAATCAAAAAATCAGAACGAATACAAGGCTGACATCATCATTTACGGTGGAACTTCATCTGCTGTTATTGCTGCTGTTGAAGCTGTAAAGTCGGGCAAATCGGTTATTGTAGTTTCTCCAGATACGCATTTGGGCGGCCTTTCATCGGGTGGTCTTGGTTTTACCGATACCGGTAATAAATCGACCATTGGCGGACTTTCGCGCGAGTTTTATCACCGCGTTTGGAAATACTACAATGATTCGACAGCCTGGAAATGGCAAAAGCATTCGGAATTCGGCAACAAAGGGCAGGGAACTGTTGCTATGGACGGCGAAAACCGCACCATGTGGATTTTTGAGCCTCACATCGCCGAAAAGGTTTTCGAAGACTTTGTAGCTGAATATAAAATCAATGTTTTGCGTAACGAGTGGCTTGACAGGGGTGCTGGCGGCGTAACAAAAGAGAATGGCAAAATCTCTTCGTTTAAAACGCTGTCAGGAAAAATGTTTTCAGGCAAAATTTTTATTGACGCCACTTACGAAGGCGATTTGATGGCAGCTGCGGGCGTTTCATCTCATGTTGGCCGCGAGGCTTGTTCGGTTTACAACGAAATGTGGAATGGCGTTCAGGCTGAGGTGTTTCAACATGGTCATCATTTCAAAACAAAAGTCGATCCGTATAAAATACCAGGGAAACCGGAAAGTGGGTTGCTGTATGGTATTTCTCGGGAACCGATTGCTCCAAATTGCTCTGGCGACAATAAAATTCAGGCTTATTGTTTCAGACTTTGCATGAGCAACCATCCCGAAAACAGGGTGCCTTTCCCGAAGCCTGAAAATTATGATCCTGCTAAATATGAGTTGCTTGGTCGCGTGTTCGATGCTGGTTGGCGAGAATGGTTCGATAAATTCGACCTGATTCCAAACCGAAAAACCGACACTAATAATCATGGCCCGTTCAGCAGCGATTTTATCGGCATGAATTACGATTACCCTGAAGCATCGTATGAACGCCGCAGGGAGATTATTAAAGAACACGAAGACTATCAGAAAGGATTGCTGTATTATGTGGCCAACGATCCGCGCGTTCCGAAAGAAATTCATGATGAAATGCAACAATGGGGCCTGGCGAAAGATGAGTTTACCGATAATGGAAATTGGTCGCGGCAATTGTATATTCGCGAAGCCCGACGCATGGTTGGCGTTTATGTAACTACCGAAAACGATGTGCTGGCCAAACGCGAAGTGCCAAATCCAATTGGAATGGGTTCGTATGCAATGGATTCGCACAATGTGCAGCGCTACGTAACCGCCGAAGGATTTGTACAGGATGAAGGCGATATTGGCGTTTCGCCCAAAACTCCTTATTCTATTTCTTATGGCTCAATTATTCCAAAGAAAGAAGAATGTACTAATTTATTGGTGCCGGTTTGCGTGTCGTCGAGTCACATTGCTTACGGATCAATCCGTATGGAACCGGTTTTCATGATTTTGGGGCAATCGGCAGTTAAGGCTGCAGTTTTGGCTATTGACAAAAAAACGGCTGTTCAGGATATAAACTATTCGGAACTAAAAGACGTTTTGCTGAAAGACGGGCAGGTGCTTGAATTGTCTCAAATCAAACAATAAAAAGGTTTTTGTACCCGATCATATGAGCCTGCCGGAGTATAAACCGGTGGGCTTTTTTATACTTAAAACTGAATCTTCACTCCGGCAAACCATGTTCTCCCCATTCCATAGTAAACCTGGTTGCTGGTATATTTCACGTTCCCTTCAGGAAAATTGGTATATGAATATTGGATATACTCCGTATCCAGAATATTTTGAGCACCCAAAATTAAATTAATAGCGGGCAGTTTTCTGAATTTAAGTAGGTAATTGGCACTCGCACCAATCAAATCGTATTTAGGCAATTGCGTTTGCTGATAATCACTTCTGTTGGCCAGGTTTTTAAAATCGTAGAACCCGAATGGCATATAAATCTGGTCGGCACGGTAGTAATTCAGCCTGATGTAAAAGTTGTGGGCCCAGCGGTATTCTGCTTCGGCAAAAAGTGTGAATTGTGGTGCATTGGCAATTTTCAGGTCTTTTAGCCACAGCTTGTTTTCGCTGGTGACTACTTTGTCTGTACCAAAAAGAGTTGATTGTCCATCGTTCGAATAAGTCCAGTCGCTTAGCGAACTATTTATGTTTAACTTGAAATTTTTGCTCAGTTTATAGGACGTTTTCAGCTCAACTCCCTGATGTATTTCTTCAAGCCCGTTGACCAAGCCAAACGAGTCGCCGGCATATAAGTTCGAATAGCGAGCCAGCGAACGGTTTTTTAGTTGTGTCCAATAGCCAACAGCTTCAACTTTTAACTTGCGGCTAAAAATGGTGTAACCCAATTCAGCCGATAAGTTTTGCTCATTCTTAAGTCCCGGATTTTGCCAATTGTCGTTCGAGGGGAACAGGCTTGTAAACAAGTGCTGATAGCTTCCATACGAAGCATTCAGGTGTACCGAATGGTATTTCCAGAACTTGAATCGAAGACCGGTTTGAATGTTTCCTCCCGGTTGAAATTCAATTTTGGCTTGTTTTTCAGCATCCGTAGTCAGGTAGTTAAAATAATCGGTTCGGATGAAATTTTGTATCGACGCAGAACCAGCCAAATGCCAAAATATTCTATTGGTTTGATAGTTGAGGCGTGCTGAAACCCCTCCGGTTTGTATTTCCGATTTATAATAATAGTCCACTTTGTTTGGCGATTGGAAATCAGTGTAAAATTTGTGGACGAATAAATTTGCAACAGTCAATCCTTCAGGCTGATTCTGATTGGCAAAGCTGATAAAACCATCGGCGCCGATTAAATTATTGACCGCTCCAAAGTGGTTTGCAATGTATTCTTCAAAATTTAGGACTACGTTAACGGTTGTTTTTTTGTTGATTTCTCTTGAAACAATGGAACGCAAGCCAATTCGTGTTTCCCTGTTAATCCCGGAAAGTAATGTAGTCCCATTTTTTTCCGAATTGAAAAATTTCCCGTTGTCGTCGGGCAATGGAAGAAAAATAATTCCACCACCGTCTTGCCCAGTATTCCATTTCGTAACTTGATCGAATTCAATATGTCCGTATATGTCTCGTGGGAGCTGAACATCCTGCATTTCAAGTATTTGTTTGTCTAAATACGTTTGTGCCGACCGGTCAAATTGAGCAAAAAGCTGGGTGGTAATCTGAGTTTTTATTCTCGGGTGCCAGAAATGAGTAAGGCTAACTATCGGGTTTCGACTGTAACTAGTACTTACCGAAAATGGCTTTCCATCAAAGTAGCCCCATTGGCTGTTGTATTTAGTTCCGTATAGGTTGTATGCGCCTATCGAATCCTGAAAATTACGGTCGTGTTGCTCAATTACGGCATTCACATTCAATAAAAAGGAATGGAACTGATTGACTTCTTTATGAATATTCAGCGACAAACCGTATTGCTCGAATGCGGTGTTTTGAACAAGGCCATCGCCTGCCGTTCGTGAAAGCTGAAAAGTAGATGCCCAGCCATATTTTGAAAGCCCGGAATGAACGGTTGCCGTGGTTTTCAGGAAGCCATTGTTGCCATAAATTCCTGAAACTTCGGCTCCGGATTTTTCTTGCGGTGCGATTGGCAAAACGTTGATTAAACCGCCATAGCTCGTTTGGCTTTGCAGGTTCGAAGCCTGTCCGCTCGTAACCTGAATCTGACCAGCCCAGTCAGTTAATCCGGAAATCACTGATGAACTGACGTTTCCGGTTTCAGGATTATTCAACAAAATTCCGTTGAAGGAATAGCTTGTCCGCGAGGCATCGTTCCCACGAAACGCAATTTCAGAATCATTAAAGCCACTTCCATTATTTTGAAAATTGACAGATGGAATACTTTTAAAAATCTCGTTAAACTCCTGGTGCCCGGTTTGTTCGCTAATTTGCCAGGGGTTAAAGTTTTCAGTGCTTTGCGCAAATTCCCATTTGTTTTCGTATCCTGAGATTTTTCGGTGCAGTTTGCGACCAGTAGCATTCGGTTTTAGTTTGATAATGTACATCGGCGTGTGAATACCGCTGGAAACCGACACATTGTAATACTTTTCGAAATAGCCCGGGTAATTTACTTTTAGCGAATAGTCTCCGGCAACAAGCATTATTTTGAAGTTGCCTTGCTGGTCGGTCAAAACGCTGATAAGTGTGCCTGGAATGGTGACAACGGCTTTTTCGAGTGGTTCGCCAAATTCATCGTCAACCACAAATCCGGTAAGTGGAGCAAGTTTTTGTTGCAAAGCTTTTTTCTCAGCACGTTTTTCCCCCCGGTTCCAGGCGAACGATGAAATACTACTTAAAAGAATAAAAATGAGTAATCCAACTTTGAAAAAACGAACTTTTTGTTTTCCGAGTCTATCTTTTTTCATGCCTGTTTTCTTCTTCTGTTTCCTGTAAGTTGCCGCCAAATATACAATGGTATGACAACTCTTTAAACGAAAGAATCAGGATTTTAAGTATCCTGATCCTCGTATAATATATTGAATGAATTGTAAATCGAAAGTTATGGCATCACCTCTAAAATCGAATGAATTTCGATCTGAGGAACGACAACAACCGTTTTACCATTCACAAACGTTGTGGCAAGTTCTTTTCCTTCAGGCTGAAGAATAACTTTCGAAGCTTTCCCCTGGATTGTCACCAGCAGGTTGGATAACGCCGGAACCTGGTCGTAACCAACCGCATTTTGATTGGTGTGTTCGCCAGCTACATTCACCAGGTTAATGTATGTTTGGTCATTCAGCTTATTTAAGGCCACGTGCGCCAGGTGAGAGCCGGTAACTTCAACCTGTTTTTCCGGCGAAAGTTTATCGATGGTTTCTTTGATGAAGTCGCGGATGACAAAGGTTTTCGATTGGGCGTACGAACTTCCGGCATTGAAATAAATGGCAGCAATCTGGCCTTTGCCCACTTTTCGCATCGACGAGGCTACAATCAGACTCTCGTTGCGGAAGTCGCAAACATCGTAAAAATGGGAAATAACCTGAACGTCGGCAGCTAATTTCACATCAGCCAATGGTGAACGGACAGAACCCAATCGCCTGGCTGCCGAAAGGAAAATCGGCTTTTCTTCAATGGGTGTAATCGACTCAATTCCCAGTTCAACTTTGAATAATTCGGCAGTTTCAGTTCCAATTATCAGCAGCTTTCCGCCATTTTGGGCGTAGCTTTTCAATTCAGCAAGCAATTCCGGCTCAATGGTTTTGCACTCAGGAATGACGATGAGCGGATATTGCGCGGTTTTGCCTTTTAAATGGTGTTCCATTAAAATTTCAACCGGCAACTGGTTGTCGAGCAAGCTGTAAAGCGTGGCCTGAAGTTTTTCGGGAGCACCTGAGAAAGGCGAGTTTGAACTTTGGCGATACGAGAGGGTAGGGAAGAGTAAGGCTACCTGCGGAATGGCTTTGGCTTTGTGACAATATGCCTGTCGTTCGCGGCAAAAAGCGCCAATCTCCGACAATGGTCCGGCCAGCCACGGTTTGAGTGATAAGTCGCGGTTCTGCTGAAAATAGAACTGCACGCCGCCGCCCATGGCCATAATTTCGGCAGCTTCCTGTTTCAACTGAACCGCCGATTTGTTACTCATTGGCATTTTTGCACCGTTCCACGAAAATCCCCAGGCCATCAAATCCCACGGCTTGCCTTGCGGAGCCATGCAACGTGCTTCGAAGGCCGAACGAAATACGCCGTTTTGCGGCGTTACGTCGCCTGACAGGAAATCGACATTATTCTCCACTTTTTCGGGCATCATCGACGAATATGCCCAGTTGCTGGTAATTTGGAATTTCGGGTCGTAAGCATGAATGGCATCGATGTATTTTCCCATGTGTTGGCGGAATAGTTCGCGTGTAAATTCGAGGTATTCTTTGTAATATTTGTCTTCTTTTTTACGAGGAACTTCTTTAATCCCGGTTTTTTCTTTCCATGCCTGAATAGCTTTCTGACTGTAATCGGTTTCAACGGCCCAGCATTCGCCGTCAATCCAGGCTCCGTCAACGTGGTATTCGCCGCTCAGTTCCTTGAGTTGTGGTATCATAATCTGATCGAGGTATGGACTGAAAAACGACATTTTTTCCTTGCTCTTTTCTCCTGAAGCTTTCACCATTGCCCAATCGGGATGCGTAGTTGCGGCTTTTCCGTCCCACACGCCCGAATAGTGCATATACAGGCCAACATTGTTTTTAGCTGTGGCTTCGCGCCAAATTTTTAGCGGGTCTTTGGCAAAGCCTTTAACATGATTTCCAGCTTTGGTTGGGTAACTCGAAATGCCGGGATGGCCTTTACAATCAATCTGGATAAAGTCGGGTTTCACTTTGGTAAGGAATGTATCCACCATTTCAGGAGTGAGTGTTTTGCCCGCGTCGGTTATATCTTCGCTGGCATGAAGGTCGAAATGGATACCGAAAAAGCAGTCGGCGCGGCGCAATTTTTCCTTGTTTTGCGCTTTTGAATTCAGACTGACTGAAATAAAAAGTGCGACGAAAAGAATGGTCAGTTTATTCATGATTTAGATATTTAGGTTGTTTTAATTCCATTGGATTGTTTTAAAAACGATTTGCGAATAATTGTCGCGTTCGTACAATACACCAATCGTTTTCCTGTCAATTTTTACAATGTCGGAGTATGCAGTGAAATCTGATTCACTATTACCCGAGCTTTTATCTACAGGACGTAAAAGTGTCCATGTTTTCCCTTCGTCGAAGCTAATTCTGAGCATCAGGTTGTTCCTGTTTTTTGTATCGGCGGCATTGCAAAAGGCGAGTATTTGTTTGTGTTTTTTTCGGCCTATATTTAAAATAGAACCTTCGCAAACGGGGTCGGGCAGATTGTTATCGAAATAAACGGTATCCCATTTTTCTCCACCGTTTTTGCTTATGGCTACAATCCGAGCTTTGATATCGCCTTTCTGATTTCGGGCATTCAGCAATAGTTTTCCTCCTGAAAGCTCTGCTACAGTTGATTCATTGCTCCCTGGCAAAGCGACGTTTCTGGAGAGACGAAAGGTTTTTCCATGATCATCGGTAAAAAATCCGTGTGCAAAATAGTCTTCGTTGGGTCTTGCCGAAAGCCCTTCCGAATGATTGGCTGCCACGTATATTCTTCCGGCGTAAGTTTTTTGAGTCAGCTGCAAAGCGTGCCCCGGAGTGTTGGCATAATGGCGCCAGTCTTCAGAAAATTGAAAAGCCGGATTAAATGTAGGTTGCTTCGGTTTGTGCACTTGCAATGTAATATTTTCGGGATCACTCCAGGTGAGTCCGTTGTCAGTTGAAGTTATGTACCACACTTCGCGAATCCCGTTTCCTTTGCGCACCTCGCCTTCGTGGTTGTTGCCGGTATTGTAAAAGAGAAAAATTCGCCCGTTCGGATAGTTGGGATCGAGCAGATCGACCACCGGTGCAGGATTTCCGGCCTGGAGTTTCTCGTTATCGACGATGGTTTTTGGCATACTCCATGTTTTACCCCGATCTGCACTTCGTTTCATCACAATATTTACATCGCCGAAGTCGCTTGCCCCGTTTACCCGGCCTTCGGCAAAAGCCAGTAGTTCGCCGTTTGGTAACTTTATAATTGCTGGTATCCGGTAGCTTTTATGTCCTTCGGTTCCGGATGTGAAAACTGGAACGATGGGTTGCGCTATGGTAACTAAGCCTAAGAAAATGGCTAATATATAGATGATTAAAAATTTTGAAATTTTCATGGTTTGTTGGCTAATCGGTTAATTATTGTTGAAGAAAAGCGTCGAGCGCCTTGGTTGGTTTTCTGTCGTCGCCCCATGCGCTTAGTGTGTAGTGGCTCCACGATCTTGCGCCTTCGGGTTCCCAGTAAAATACGCCCAACCCTTTTTCGAAAGGAACTTCTTTCACTTTTTTCTGAACAGCTACCAGCATGTCGTATGTGTTTTGAGCTTTTGTGTTTTCACCGCCGACTTCAACCACCATTACATTTTTGCCGTAACGCGAAACCATATCGTTCAGGTTTTTGCCTAAATCGTCAATCGATAAAGTGTAATCGGGATTCCCTTCCAACCAGTACGGGTAATACGAAAGACCTATAATGTCGTATTTCGCGCCACTTGCTGTCGCTTTATCGAACCACCACCTGAAACGCTCGTTGTTATTGCCTTGGTCGATATGCAATATCACTTTCGAATTCGGACTTACTGCTTTTATTGCGTCATAGCCTTTGTTGATGAGTTCAGTCAACTGAGGCCAGTTGTCCACGCTTCCGTCAGGATAAACCATGCCGCCCGGAATTTCGTTACCCACCTGAACCCATTCGGGCATTACTCCCGCAGTTTTGAGAGCAGTCATAACCTCGAATGTATAAGTATATAAATCGTTCAGTAGAGTGGGGAAGTCGTGTCCTTCCCAGGCGGCTGGCTTTCTTTGTTTCGATGGATCGGCCCACGAGTCGCTGTAGTGAAAATCGATCATCACCTTCATGCCCATTTTTTGTGCACGGACGGCCATTGCTACTGTTTCGTTTTTGCTGCAATGTCCATTTATTTTGTCGTCCGATGGATTTACAAACGTTCGTAAGCGTATAGCGTTGATGCCGTGATCTTTCAATATTTTCAGGCAATTTTCTTCCTGGCCGTTGTCGTCGTAAAACTTGTACCCGGTAGCTTCCATTTGCGAAAGCCAGCTCACGTCGGCGCCTGTTGCAAACGAGTTTTCAACGGTATTTTGCGCTTCGTTTTTCGAGTTGCAGGCGCAAATCAGGAATGTAAAAGCTGCTGAAAGTATAACTGAGAATAGATGGTTCTTCATCAGGAATGATTTAGGTTAACCGAATACGAATATCGGATAAAATTGCATAAATGGCTACTCCATAAATCAGAATCATTAACGAAAAACCCCGGTAGATTTGTTTTCTGCCGGGGTTTTTGAAATTTGCAATGCTGTTTTATGATTACAGCTCGCGAATTTTGATGTTGCGGAACCATACCGAATAACCATGATCCTGAAGACCAATGAATCCTTCTTTCGAAATTCCTTCAGTAAATCCGGGGAACGATTTGAATTTGCTGTTCTGGACCATTTTGTCCCATTCAGGAGTCCAAAGGGTGTATGAGCAAACTTCAACGCCGTTCTGGATATGAGTTACTTTACCGTCTTTTACCTTTATTACGATTGTGTTCCACGATCCGGCAGGATGAACTGTTTTCGGATCGGCAGGAAGCATATCATACAATGAACCAGCCAAATGGCTTGCAATTTTGTTGTCGGTAGCATCCACATTGTCCAATACCTGAACTTCGGGAGCAGCGTAATAAACCGGTTTGCCGGGAACTTCGCGCACGTTGTAGAAAATACCTGAATTGGCCATTTTGCCTGCTTTCCAGTCGATGGAGAGTTCGAAATTTTTGAATTTCTTTACGCCGTAAACAACATCGCCGTCAGCGCCTTGTCCTGGTTTTTTGCCTTCGCCGGTAAAAACATTCATGGCATTGTCGTCGATTTTCCAGTTGGCTGGCATGGCTGTACCATTGCATTTTCTCCAACCGTCGAAGTCTTTGCCGTTAAAAAGCAATACCCAACCTTCTTTCTTTTCTTTCTTTGTCAGTTTGTTAACTTCCTGAGCAAAAAGCGGCTGAGCCAGAAAACACATCGCTGCAAACGACAGCATCAAAAAAAATGATTTTTTCATGATTTAGTTAATTTATTCCTTTCGAAGGATGTTTATTAAATTGTTGGTTTTAAATTACGGAAGCCAAAATTATAAATTAATTGGAAGTTGAATGAGTTCTCCTGAAATAAAAAACCGCCTCATTACGGAATTGTGGCGGTTTTAAAACCAATGTGATACAACGTATTGATTGATTATTTGTTGAGTGTTTCCAATTGTTTTTTCCGGCTTAATGCTTCCAGAAAATAATAATCGGCATAATTGAGCGGAACATCAATTTCCTGATTATGTGGAATACTGCCGATCGAATGCATTAATAGAAAATTTCCGTTTGTACCCAACCTGGCACGGTAAGCTGGGCTGGCCAGACTAGTCATGATTTTATCGGCCCAGCTTTTGTAAAATTCTTTATCAGAATAAGTTGATAGCTCGTACAAGGCCGAAGCCAAAATGGCAGCAGCCGAAGCATCGCGCGGCTCGTTTGGTATTTTGGGAGCATCGAAGTCCCAATACGGTACAAAATCAGACGGGAAATTTTTGTGGTGAATCACAAAATTGAACGCTTTTTGCGCCTGCTCCAGGTATTTTGGATTGTGTGTTTCGCGATAGCAAACGGTAAAACCGTAGATTCCCCAGGCTTGTCCGCGGGCCCACGACGATTCGTGAGCATAGCCCTGCGCTGTGTGCCGGTTGCGTACCGAACCGTCTTTCAAACTGTAATCAACCACATGGTAACAGCTGTAATCGGGCCGATAATGGTTTTTAATGGTTTGATCAGCGTGACTTACAGCTATTTTGTAGAAAGTTGAATCGCCCGACAACTTTGTGGCATTGAACAAAAGTTCCAGGTTCATCATGTTGTCGATAATAACCGGGCATTCCCATCCACGCTGACTTTGCCAACCCTTATCCACATTCCACGATTGGATAATTCCGGCTACCGGACGGAAACGTGTTGACAACGATTTGGCTGCCTGAATGATTACATCTTGATAAGCTTTTTCACCCAAACGGTAGCCATTTCCGAAACTGCATTGAATCATAAAGCCGACGTCGTGGTGCCAGGTCAGGTATTTCACGGTGTCGATAGCCTGGGTGTATTTTCGGGCTAAGGTTTTCCAGGTCGATTCGCTTGTCAGTTCGTACATATACCACATCGTTCCGGGGTAAAAACCACTCGTCCAGTCTTCCAGCGAGATGTACTTGACTTTTCCATCGGCCACAGTTCGGGGATTAAGGATTCTGCCAGATTTTTCGATGGCTTCAACCTGTAGTTTTTCCTGCGATTTGGCGAACTGAATGTTTTTGTCGACAAAGGATAAAGTTGGTGTTGAAGGACTTTGGCATCCAACCAACAAAACGGCAATAAATGCGATAAGCTGTGAAAAAGTCTTGCTCATGTTTATTGAGTGATGTTTATTTTATAGGTTCCTGAGAGTTGCATTTTTTTTGCATTTAACGATAGCCGGTATATCTGTTCGCCCCAAACATTGGAAAGGCGTTTGTCTGTCAGTGTAATTGTTTCCACAACCGGTTCAAATTGTTTCATGTCGTACAGTAATTGAATTTTTTGTCCTTCTTTTTCGAGTGTTACTGTTCCCGAACCTGAAATTACTGGTTTGGCCCAGGTCAGGAAATTCAGCTGATTGGGCTTTTTCGTCTGGCTCAGTTTAAAATCATCCTGAATTGTCAGTCCTCCTTTGGAATTGACTTGATAGGTGCGTTGCCATTTTTCAACCGAAGCCTCTTGGGGATATGCACTGGCCAGATCGAGCGAAAATTGCGATTTGACTGAATCGAATTTTACATTGCGCGAGCGGTATTCGGGGCCTGGCGACTGAGGAACACCATTAATCATAGGCAGGTTGTGGTAGTTGCTTTGCATGGTCCATATCGAATAACGTTCATCACTAAAGGTTTGTCGTGTATAAGTTCCAACTCCCGCATCAATAATCACAGGCTTTTCTTTGAGGTAGAGTGAAAACGAACCCATATCGTTGTGGTTATGACTTTCTGCATTGTAACCTCCTTTGGCTGCAAAAAAGTATCCTTTATTGTTGCGCATGTAGCAGAATTCGGTTTCGGGATACCAGGTAAATGGCGCTGCCGATGTTGATGGTTTCACGTTAACCAATTCTTTCTGGCTATCGAGATTCTCAAGTGTTCGGAATAAGTCGCGCCCCGCGCTATAGTGATTAACTTTTCCGTCGCGCTCGAATAAGTAGCCGGCAAATTGTTGCATCTCTTCGCTTCCAACGGCTTTCCCGTAACGGAAAATTACCCCCGGTTCGCCACCTCCTTTGGCTGATGCATCAGCAAAATTAACAACCCAACCCTTCCCGACATACGATTTGGCGATGTATTCGCCCATGTTTTTGATGATGGGTTGATCGAAGATTGAAACTTTTCCAGCAGTAGCGGTACTAAGTAGCTGCAAATAGTCGTACATTTTTCCGGCAGCATGGCCCCAGTATGACGGTCCTTCCTCGCAGGCACCATCGGTATGGTTGTAGTTTATAAATTGGTCAACTGAAACCATGGAACGGTAAACGGCTGAAGCCAGTTTTTGTGTGTCGTTCTCCAGTAACAGGAAGCATGTCAGTATGTTAAAGTTGCACCACGGATTCCAGTTGTTAACCATTGTTTGGGGAGTGGCGTTAACAGCCATCCACCAGAAAGTACGATTCATATACGGGTCGAGAATTCTTTTTTGAAGATTTTCGCGCAGACGGGTGGTGATAAACGGATGTACTTTGTTCAGTTCATCTTTCAGAAAATAATAGGTCCACGAAAGGAATGAGCCAAGATCTCCGGCAGTCAGGTCAATAATGTTTTCGTTGTACGCTGGAAGCGATGTTTTTACAGCCTGCTCCCGACTAACGTGGGCTGATAAAGCCCAGGAAGTCATTTCGCAGTCGAGCCAAATTCCATTGGCTATCTGATCCAGAAACCGCCCCTTTCCTTCAGCCAATTCAGCTAAAACCAAGTCGGCTAAGGCTGTGTTGTTATCGCCAAAAGGAGTTTCCATAATTTGGCGAGAACCGCTTCGTTCATATTCCAGGTAATCGGTTGCTTTCAACACTTTCCACTCGTAATTCAGGGCAGCTTCGCCTTTTTTTATGATTTCGTCCTTGGCTTCTGCGGTCAGCTTATCCCAGCCTTTGCGGTTCGCATAATCAGGATATGTAACCCATTTTTGGTTGAGAATCAGATTGGATTTGATTTGAGCCAGATCTGCCTTTTTTTGAAGCAAATCTCTTTTTTCGTAAGCTTGTGCAAGTAGCAGACAGGCCATAAATATGTGTAGTAAGAAAATCTTTTTCATTTTGTTGGTTTATTGGGTTTTAGGTTGATATACACGAACATAATCAAAAATTACTTCGTCCGGAAAATTTCCTAGCGTGGGATCGCCGCCCCATCCGGTTAATTCGGTTGACAGAATCAGGTATTCACTTCGGTTTGATACGGCTGTAGTGGTTCTCCATGTTTCTTTTCCATCAATATAGAAAATGTATTCGTTCTGGTTCCATTCCAAGCCAAACAAGTGGTATCCTGAATCAATTCCTGTGATCGTTGTCTTTTGTCCGGTCGTTTTATGATCGGCGCCATAGCCATCCCAATGCAGGTTGTGGTAAAGAACCTTCGGGGTTTTGCGATGATATTCGAAAATATCGATTTCGGTGCCATTTGTTGCAGGGTCTCCAACTTTGCTCATTGTTGGCGATTGCAGCCAAAAAGCAACATGCGAACCCAATTGTTGGTTCATTTTTGCCCGGCATTCGAAGTAACCATAAGTGGGCTCATAAATTCCCTGTGTTCCCAGTTCTCCAATGTAATATTTGCCACTGGCGTCTTTGGTTATTTTAATCGAAACATGGCCTTTCCCGTCAAGCGAAATGGTTTGACGCGATACCGTACCATAGTTTCTGACCGTTCCTTCTGCCCGGTAATTCCATTTTGAAAGGTTTACGGTTTTTCCATCAAATTCGTCGTTCCAAACCATTTGATAGGTATCTTTTAAATGGGCCGGAAGCAGCGATTCGATCGATTTTTCGCCGGTTGTTTCATCCTCACTATCAGCCTGACAGGATGTTGTGAAAAGAAATAAGATAAGACTTAGCCAATAAGCATTTCTTAGCATTAGGTATTCTGATTTTGTTTGAAGTTAAATATACTGCATAAAAAATGGTTACTTGCAAACCTTGAATGACGGGGCAAGTAACCATTTTGATGATTTAGTTGGTTTACCAGCCCGGATTTTGGGTTAAAGCTGGATTCATTTCGATTTCAGTTGCCGGTATGGGCCACAAATAATCTCTTTGGGTGAATTTTCTGGTCAGCATAGCTTTGCCGGTAACTCCGAGTTCAACCTTGTTGTGAAGCATTTGTTCGGATAATTTCCATCTGCGAAGGTCAAGTTCACGGTGCCCTTCGTTGGCCAGTTCAAACGCGCGTTCCCTGAAAATGCGTTGGAAAACCTGTTCTTTACTTGTAGCTTCAAGCCATGTTGGTCCGCTATTAATAGCGGGCATTTTAACACGGGCACGAACTTTATTGATGTATTCAACTGCTTTAGTTTGGTTGCCATCTTCGTTGTAAGCTTCGGCCAGCAACAAATAAATATCGGCTAGTCTGATAACCGGATAATTGATTGGTGTATGCTGACGGTCGGTAATCAAACCATTCATGTTTCCTTCCGGCACAAATTTACGCCAGAAATAGGTTTCCCAACCACCTTTATTATTCCGGATAAATCCCTTGGTTTCGTTTAAAGTTTGAACAGCCCCGGAAGCATTTTTTGCAAAAACAAAATACATGTCTTTGGCGGCGTTACTAGCCCATCCGGCGTAGTGCGAGTAAGGCACAATTACTGTTGCAGCAAGGCGTGGGTCGCGTTTGGCATACATATCCTTAATGGTTTGTGCTTCGGTAGGTTCGGCAGTAACTGCATCAAGGGTAGAGTTTACCGTAACATACCATACCTTGCTCTTAATGGTATTGTTTTGGGTATACCCAGGGAACAAGTCATCCCAGTTAAATGGTTTCCCATCGGTGTATTCGTACATGTCGGCCAATCCAACTCCTGCTACGGTATTGTTCCAGCAACTTCCGTATGTCGAGCGTGTTCCGGCATAAAAGGCGAATGGCATACCATAAGTGTTACCTGTTCCACCCATGTTGTTAACAACAAATATCATTTCGCTGCTACCGTCGCCACCCGGGTTGAAAAGGTCTTTAAACGAACTATTCAGATTGTAGTTGTACGTTGGTTTAATAACTTCTTCGAAGTCGGTTATCGCATTTTTATAATTTTTCTGGAATAAATATGCCTTTCCTCTTAAAGCTATAGCAGCGCCTTTTGTTGCACGGCCCCAATCGGCAGTTGGCCAGCTTACAGGCAATATGGCTATGGCCTCGGTTAAATCTTTTGTTATCTGAGCATAAACTTCGCTTACCGATGCTCTTGGTTTTAACAAGTTGTTAAAATCCTTGTTTACGTCGGTTGTTTCGTCGTAAATCGGAACTCCCCCAAAATAATTCACCAGATAAAAATAACCAAGTGCACGCAAAAATTTAGCTTCGCCAATCATTTGGTCACGTTTGGTAGCATCAATCTGCGCAGCAGAAACATTGCGAATGGCATTGTTGGCACTTTGCACCGATTCGTATATGCTGGCCCATTTATTATTCATAAAACCAGTGCGGGCGGTTGCTGTTCCATCGGTTATCGGGGCGTAATTATCGTATCCAGCGGCAATATCTGAATTGATATCTGTAATAAACTGCTTTCCCAGGTAATCGTCAGGACGCAGCGATGCGTAAACACCCATGATGCCTTGTTTACACTGGCTTTCGGTTTGCCAGAATGTTGATGAGCTTGGCTGATCGAACGGTGCCCGGTCTAAATCGTAGCATCCGGACAAGGCTAAAAGACCAGCTATCATTGTTGTAAATATAAATCGTTTCATTTTCTTCGTTTTTAAGCTATTAAAGGTTATTTCTTAGAAAGTAATATTAACACCCAGAGTTGCCTGCCGCATGGCGGGGTAAGTCAGGTTACCTGTTTCCGGATCAATACCTTTCCATTTGGTGAAGGTGAAGAAGTTTTCGAGCGAACCGAATACACGTAGACCGTTCATAAATACTTTCTGAGTTAATGTTTTAGGTAGAGTATAACCTAACGAGATATTTCTGATTTTCAGGTATGACCGACTGCACAACCAGAAATCGGAAACCTGGGTGTTGATTGTCGAAGTATATTCCAACTGACGCGGATAAGAGTAGGCACCTGTCAGAGCTCTTTCGGGAGTCCATGCACCTTGTGCAATTTCTTTCGACATCTGGTATCCCCATCTTACTGTAGGATTGAAATAGGCGTCCTGCAGGTACCCCTGGAATCCGGCTGTTCCTTGTAGCAACATACTGAAGTCGAAGCTCTTATATGAACATTTCAGGTTAACACCGTAAGTGATAAGCGGAGCCGATCCCCAGCCTTTAATTACGCGGTCGTTGTCGTTTACCAACCCGTCGCCGTTTAAGTCTTTATAAAGGAAATCACCTTTAGCTGGTGTGCCATAAGGAAATACGGTTTGTTTTACACCATCGATAACAGGAGCATTGGCAAGCATTTGGTTTACCAGGGCCAGGTCTTCATCAGTCGAAACAATGCGGTCGACAACTCTTACATACCTGACGTTGATCGGCTGTCCTTCGGTAATCAGCTGCGAACCGTTGATTGAATAATAGCTCCCGCGGAATTTGTCGACATTGTTGCGGATATAGGTGATGTTTCCATCAATTCCGTAGGTAAAGTTTTTGTGAATACGGTCATTCCATCCCAAAGTTAATTCAATCCCCTGGTTGGTCACCTGTGCTGCATTTTGTTTTGGGATGGTAGTGGTACCATGTACTGCAGGTGCCGGGAGGCTAATCAGGATATTTTTGGTTTGTTTGTTGAATACCTCAACTGTACCACTCAATCGGTTTCTTAGCATGGTGAAATCAAGACCAATGTTGGCAACATAAGTACTTTCCCAGGTAAGGAGCGGGTTGGCGATGGCTTTTTGAGCAAGTCCGGAGGCAACTGCTTTGTTTAACACATAGTTAGATATGCCATAGGTTGAAAGTGCATCGTAATTACCAATCGAATTGTTCCCCAGCGAACCGTACGAACCTCTAAGTTTCAGGTTATCGAGCCATCCCTTGGTTGAGCTCATGAAATTTTCTTCGCTAACACGCCAGCCCAACGAAACAGAAGGAAAATAACCAATGCGCTGGTCTGATGCAAATCTGGAAGAGGCATCGGCCCTGAGGTTAATTTCGGCCAGATATTTGCCTTTCCAATCGAAATTCATACGGCTGAAGAAAGAGCGCATAGCCCATTCGGTGGCTGATCCCGAAGCAGACATGTCGCCTGTTGCACCATTGATCACCGAAAGGGAAGGATCGATCAAATCTTTACGCGAAGCAGTGAAACTTTGAGAACGGTATTGTTCCTGGCTTGCTCCGGCCATAACTGAGAAGTTCAACCGATCAGCCAGAAATTTAGTCTCGTACCGGGCCAACCCGTCCATGAAATTACGGAAGTTTGTTGTATTGCTGTTTGATACGTTCGTTTGCACGATGCCCGAAGTTTGAATGGTTTCGTTGTAGAAGTTCCAGCGATCAATAAATACCGGACGCACGCCCTGGGTTACAGTCTGTGAATTTTCGTAGGAATATGATCCTGTTATTGAAAGTCCTTTCAACGGAGTTAGGGTTGCGTACAGTCTGGCTTTAGTTAAATAAGAATTATATAATCCTGTTACAACATTCAGGTTTTTCAATGGGTTGTTATTTCCGGCCTGAACATCATCTTCTGAGTTATTTACACCGCCATAACGGCCGTCGGGAGCGCGAAATACCATACTTGGCGAAGTAGCTAACAAATAGGTAAATACTTTGTCGGCGCCATTCGAATCTGGCGTAATCTGACTTGCACCAGGCTGGTCTTTACCGATATACCCGCTGAGTTGTGTTCCTAAAGTAAGCCACGAGGTAAGAGTTGCATCCAGGTTTGAACGCAAACTGTATTTTTGCGTTCCGCTGTTTTCCATAACCCCTGGATTTTTGCTGTAATTGAAAGAGGTGAAAAATCTGAGTTTCTCGTTTCCGCCACCAGCCGAGATATTGTGTTGCGTGGCCGCAGCAGTTTTAAAAATATCCAGAACATTGGTGTTGGGATATTTCAGCGGATTGGCGCCATTGTCGCCGGCCCATTCATCGATTTTTCCCTGCGAGAAAGGCTTGGGTTTGTTCGATGCGGCATAGGCGCTATTCATGTAACCCATGTAATCAGCATAATTTGAAACGAACTCAAGTTTATTGACATTGGCCGATTCGAAATTCACGTATCCGTTGTATTCAACTTTTACACCGCCTTTTTTTCCTTGTTTGGTTGTAATAAGAATTACACCGTTGGCCGCCCTCGAACCATAGATAGAGGCCGATGCGGCATCTTTAAGCACGGATACTGTTTCGATATCCTGAGGGTTTACACTACTTAAAGATCCTTCAACGCCATCAATCAGCACGTAGGGCGACGAATTGTTTAATGTTCCGTTACCGCGGATCAAAATCGATGAATTGCCATCGTTTGTAGGACGCTGATCTCCGGCATTGACGTACAAACCTGTTACTGCACCCGAAAGCAATGATGATGCGTTGATTACAGGTCGGGTGGAAACCATATCTTTTACATCGACAGAGGCAACTGCACCGGTCAGGTTCACTTTCTTTTGCGTTCCATAACCAACAGCGACAACTTCTTCTAAACCAATTGATTCTTCTCTCAGGGTTATGTTTATACTGTTCTTACCTGCAATTGTAATTTCCTGTGTTTTCATTCCCACAAACGAAAATACAAGCGTTCCGTTTTCAGGAACATTGGTTAGTTTGAAATTCCCATCCATGTCGGTAATAGTCCCGTTTGTGGTGCCTTTTATTACTACTGAAACGCCGGGCAAAGTTCCTCCTGATGAATCGATTACTCTTCCCGTAACTGATTTTTGCTGCTGAACTTCGGCGGTGTTTGCTTTGGTAATAATGATATTCTTGTCTATAATCCGATAAGAATAGTTACTGATTAAAACCTTTTCCATTATTTCGCTAATGGTAGCATTTTGCATATCGATAGATACATGTTTGTTTAGATCCATATCTTCACTCTTGAAGAAAAAGCCAAATTCGCTTTTTCGCTCAATTTCTCGAAATACATCGACGAGCGAAGCATCCTTCATTTTAAGGTTAATACGGGCTGACTGACTGTATGTTGACGCCGCAGTTGCTGTCAACAAGGAAAACAGTAATAAAAAGGTAGTTAGTTTCATAACACGCGCAAATTTTATCCACTTTCGCCGGGCGAAACATGGCAAATCACAACAATTTTTCATACGTTTGTTTTGAATTAAGTTAATATTGGAAACTGACTCCACTCAGTTTCAGTTTATGAAATTCAAATGCACCTCTCCACAGGTGCATTTTTTATTTCCTGATTTTAATAATGTCTTTTCCTTCTTTTTTATTGGTTATTTCATATTTTATCTGATCGGTTACCGATAAGTATTTGAGCACCATTTCCACAGTGGTACTGCGTTTTACTACGCTGGTATATTTAATTTCCGATAAACTCCGGTCTTCAATATTAATTTCGATATTGTACCAGCGTTCCAGTTCTTTACAGATTTCGCCGAGTGATTTGTCGATAAATACAAACTTGCCATCTTTCCATGCGGTTATTTCCGAAGTATCGTGCTGGTTAACCTCTATGCGGTTGTTGTTTTTATCGTATTCAACGTATTCGCCAGGTTTTACTGTTAAAATGGACGAACCCGATTCCTGAACCAGGTCAATTTGTCCATTTATAAGTGAAGTTGAAATCTTATTTTCCGATTCGTAAGCCCTGATATTGAATGTTGTCCCAATGTCGTGTACCTGGAATTTTCCCAGATCGACAACAAAACGGCGCTTTAGATTGGGCACAAGGTCAAAATAGGCTTCTCCGTTTAAACGGGCTATCGTTTTCCCGTCCCTGCCCTTATCAATCGCCAATTTCGTACCCGAACTCAGCCAAATGGTCGATCCGTCGTCCAACCTGACCGATGAAACACTTCCTTTTTCAGAACTGTATTCGATGTGGTTTTCAGAAATGATGGACTTTTCATCTTTGGTCAGGCGATTGGCAAAAAAGCCCAGCGACGAAGCAACAACAACAATGGCTGCATAGCGCATCCAGAATTTTAATGTCAGTAATGGTTGGACTGTATTTACCTGGTTCCAGAATTTTTGAAAATTTTCATCTTTCAGTCTCGAATAACTATCCGAATGCAGCCCACTTGCAACTCGTAGGTTTTTCAACCGGTAGAATTCTTCTCTTTCTACAGTATTGTTCTCCAGCGACTGGAAGAATTCGAGCTTTTCCGTTTCGTTTGCAGTGTTGTTTAATATTTTGTCGAAAATTTCTTCGGGCATGGTACTTTTCGGATTTGGTGACTAAACACATAAACCTACAAATACCCTATCGGAAAAAATGAAAAAATGGAAACTTTTTTTGTTGATCTATTTTAATAGGGTAGAAATCAAACAGATCAAGGGAAGGAAATCTTTCAACTCAATGCGTAAAATTCGTAATGCTTTTGAAATACGAGCTTCAACAGTCTTAATGCTAATGTTTTGTTTTTCGGCTATCTCTTTGTACGAGAGTTCTTCGAACCGGCTTAATCGAAATGTTTCGCCGACTTCTTCAGGCAAATTTGCGAGGGCTTCTTCAATTTTATTTCGAAGTTCTTCAAATTGAATGTAATTTCCGAGTTTTTCCAGAGCCTCGTAATTGAATTGCATTTCCAGGTACTTTGTGTTTTCGATATGTTTCATCGAAATCTTCTGGTTTCGCAAATAGTTGAGGCAGTTGTTTTTGGTTATGGTATATAAAAAACTGCGGATGTTGATTTGCTCATTCAGTGTTTCCTTTATTTCCCAAAGTTTCAAAAATGTATCCTGAACTATTTCTTCTGCGGCCTTTGCGTCGTGCAAGTACTGAAGGCAAAGGTGATAATGTACTCCGAAAAACTCGTTGTAAATTTCCTCAAAGGCTTTTTTATCGCCCTTTCGAAGTAACGAAATATTTATTTCGGGATAATTTTGGGGCATAGTTTAAAATAAAAAGAAAACTGAAGAATTAGCTCCTCAGTTTTCCTTACAAAGATATAATTGTTGTTAAAGCTTCTCTTTTAAATAATTGGTCATTTTTGTATAAAGGTGCATCGTTGTGTTTCCGCCACGAATGCCGTGATTGCGATTGGTGTAAACCGCCATATCAAACTGTACTCCGGCTTGTACCATGCGTTCAGCAAATTCCATCGTGTTTTGCAAATGTACGTTGTCATCAGCCGACCCGTGAATCAACAAGTAATTGCCTTTAATCTTTTCGGCATGGCTCAGCGGCGAATTATCGTCGTAGCCATCAGCATTTTCTTTCGGAGTGCGCATGTAGCGTTCGGTGTAAACGCTGTCGTAAAAGCGCCAGTTGGTAACCGGTGCAACCGAAATTCCGGTTTTAAATAAGTCGGCTTCTTTTTCCATGCATAGAGCGGCCATAAACCCGCCATAGCTCCAGCCCCAAATGCCAATGCGGTTTTTGTCAACAAAAGGCAATGTTCCCAAATACTTGGCTGCTTCCACCTGGTCGTCAGACTCATATTTGCCCAATTGCTGGTAAGTCATTTTCCTGAATTCTTCGCCACGGGCGCCGGTTCCGCGCGGATCGACACAAGCAACAACAAAACCTTCCTGTGCCAGATAATCGTCCCAGCCAACGCCCCAACGGTCGATTACCGATTGCGAATTTGGTCCGCTGTATTGGGTCATCAAAACCGGGTATTTTTTCGCCTGATCAAAGTTAACCGGCTTAAGCATCCAGCCATTCAGTTCAACACCTTCCGATGTTTTAAACGTAAAAAATTCCTTTTTGCTAAGGTTGTATTCTTTTAACTGATTTTTCAAGGCCGAATTGTCTTCCAATGTACGCAGTAACTTTCCGGTTTGATCGTGAAGAGTAACCAGATTCGGTGTTTCAACATTCGTGAATGTATTAATGAAATATTGAAATCCTGTACTAAAATCGGCCTGATTGGTGCCTGTTTGTATTGACAATTTTCCTGATTTTTTTCCATCGAGGCTCACAAAATAAACTTCGCGACGCAATGGAGACTCTTTAGCAGCCTGGTAGTAAAAGACTTTCTTTAAAGCGTCAAATCCATAAAAAGCGGTTACGTCGAAATTGCCGCTGGTTAGCTGTTTCACCTGGAAACCTTGTCTGTCGTAAAGGTAAAGGTGAGAATAGCCATTTCGTTCGCTGGTTAAAACGATGTACTTATTGTCGGGAAGGAAAATAAAACTATCGAAAAAGTCTTCAGAAATGTATCTTTTATTTTTCTCGGTAAAGAATGAACGGGTATCGCCGGTAAAAGGATTGCAAAGAACGATGTCAACCTGGTTTTGCAGGCGGTTTAATTTCATAATAGCCAGATCAGAAGCGTCGGCAGTCCATTTGATGCGGGGAATGTACTGTTCTGTATCATTTCCGATTTCAGCAGTTACAGCGCTTTTCGATTTCAAATCGTAAACCAAAACGCTGACAACCGAATTTTTCTCGCCTGGTTTTGGATATTTATAGCTGTAATTTCCCGGATACAATGAATTTTCCTTCAGTTGGGGCGCTTGTCCCTGGTACATTGGGATATTGAACATTGGAACCTCCGATTCGTCGAATTTTATGAAAGCCAGAAATTTGCTGTCGGGCGACCATTCGAAAGCTTTGTTAAAACCAAATTCTTCTTCGTAAACCCAATCCGGGGCGCCATTGATGATCTCATTTTGTTTTCCGTCTTTGGTCACCTGATTTTCGGTACCGAATTTCAGGCTTTTGATAAAAATGTTATTCTTTCTCACAAATGCAACTCGTTCTCCGTCAGGCGATAAGGTGGCTAGTTGCTGTGCCCCGTTTTTCGAGAGCGGTGTCATTTCTTTCGTCGTCCGGTTCCACACAAAATACTCAGCAGTGAACGAATGACGATACAGTGGGCGCCGGTCGGTGGTAAAAAGAATTTTAGTTTCATCGTTGCTAAACGAATATTCCGAGAATTCTTTAAATCCCGGATTTTCAATTTTTGTCAAATCAAACAGTTCTTCAACTTTGCTGCCGGTTTTGTAGCTGTACTTAACTATTTTGGTTCCGTTTTCTTCAGTCGTATAATTCAGTCCATCTTTCATCGAACGTAAACCATAGATCGATTTTTGAACAAACAATCTTTTCCCGACAACATCAGCCAATTCTATTTTTTTTTGCGAAAATGCTGATAACGAAATGAATATGAGTATAAATAAAAAGCTCTTAATGATTTTCATCGACTTCTGAGTTAATTGGTTTATTGCAGTTTCAAAACTTCGAAATTTTTTCCAGATAAAAAAGCTGAATAATTAGCCTTATCGAACACGATTCGATAAACACAAAAGTATCCAAATTGTATTCAACAGAAGCATCCGTTTTCTTTATTTTATTTTGAAATTCAATTGGTTTTTATCGTTGAAATTCAGGAAAACGTTGGTGTCAGTTTTCGATTAATCGTTATCTTTGCACCCTGTTTTCAAAAAAGTATTATACAATGATTAAGATTACTTTACCCGATAATAGCATCAAAGAATACGAAAGCGGAGTAACTGGTTACCAGATTGCAGAATCAATCAGTAGCCGCCTTGCTCAGGACGTATTGGCTATTTCGGTTGATGGAGAAGTTTGGGATTTATCGCGACCGATCAACAAGGACGCAAGTATAAAGCTTTTCAAATGGGACGATCGCGAAGGAAAAGAAACCTTCTGGCATTCGTCAGCTCATTTAACGGCAGAAGCTATTGAGTTTTTCTTTCCAGGTACAAAATTTGGTATCGGCCCAACTATTGAAAACGGGTACTATTATGACATTGATCTTCCTGAAAATCAAACAATTCAGGAAAAAGACCTTGAAAAGATTGAAAAGAAGATTATAGAGCTCGCTCGGGAAAAACATAACATTGTACGAAAAGACATATCGAAAACCGATGCGTTGGAAATGTTTTCGGCAAAAGGCGACAACCTGAAACTGGAATTGATCAGCGAATTGACCGACGGTACGATTACAATTTACAACCAGGGTAATTTTACCGATTTATGCCGTGGTCCGCACTTGCCAAACACGGGCTTTATAAAAGCAGTAAAACTTACTTCGCTGGCAGGAGCTTATTGGCGCGGAAACGAGAAAAACAAGATGTTGACTCGCGTTTATGGTATTACCTTCCCTAAACAAAAAATGCTCGACGAATACCTGGTGATGCTCGAAGAAGCTAAAAAGCGCGACCATCGGAAGATTGGCAAGGAAATGGAACTGTTTACCTTCTCACAGCAAGTAGGGCAGGGCTTACCGATGTGGTTGCCCAAGGGAACTCAGCTGCGCCTTCAGCTTGAAGACTTTTTGAAACGTGTTCAGAAAAAGTTTGGTTACGAACAGGTTATGACTCCTCATATTGGCGATGTTAACCTTTATAAAACATCCGGGCACTTTCAGAAATACGGAGCCGATTCGTTTCAGGCCATTAAAACGCCACAGGAAGGTGAGGAGTATATGCTCAAACCAATGAACTGTCCGCACCACTGCGAATTGTATAAATTCAAACCACGTTCGTACAAAGATCTTCCGGTTCGTTTTGCCGAATTTGGAACAGTTTATCGTTACGAAATGAGTGGCGAATTGCATGGTTTAACTCGTGTTCGCGGTTTTACACAGGACGATGCCCACTTGTATTGCCGTCCAGACCAGATTAAAGAAGAATTCAAGAAAGTAATTGATATTATCTTTATTATTTTCAAGGCGTTAAACTTCGAAAATTATTCAGCTCAGATTTCTCTGCGCGACCCCAACAAGCCTGAAAAATACATTGGATCGCCCGAAAACTGGGATAAGGCCGAACAGGCAATTATTGAAGCTTCAGCTGAAAAAGGCTTGAAAACTGTCACTGTTTTGGGCGAAGCCGCTTTCTATGGCCCAAAACTCGATTTCATGGTAAAAGATGCCCTTGGCCGTAGCTGGCAGTTAGGTACTATTCAGGTTGATTATAATCTTCCTGAACGTTTCGAACTTGAATATATTGGTGCCGACGACAAACGCCACCGTCCGGTAATGATTCACCGTGCGCCATTTGGTTCGATGGAGCGCTTCGTTGCAGTGTTAATTGAGCATACCGCCGGAAAGTTCCCGCTGTGGTTAACTCCTGAGCAAGTGGTAGTTCTGCCAATTAGCGAAAAGTATAACGATTACGCAAAAAGTGTTTCAGAATTTCTAAATAATTGCGATATTCGCACGCTAATTGACGACCGGAATGAGAAAATTGGTCGGAAAATCAGGGATAACGAGTTAAAACGTATTCCGTATTTATTGATAGTTGGCGAGCAAGAGACTGAAAATCAAAAGGTTTCAGTTAGAAAGCAAGGCGAGGGCGATAAAGGTAGTATGTCGATGCAAGAGTTTGCCGATTTCATTAGAGAAGAAGTAAAAGAACAATTATCAGCATTTTATAATTAATAATAAGTATTAACTAATACGGTAAAATTTGGCAATAACTGTTAATAAAAAACCAGTAAACTCGGGTGGTAGCGGAAAATCAGATCCGGCTGCCCAGCATAAGATTAACGAAAGGATCCGCGCCCAGCAAGTTCGCGTAGTTGGCGAAAACGTTGAAAATCCGGGAGTTTATTCGCTTTCAGAAGCACTTCGGATGGCCGACGATCTTGAGTTGGATTTGGTTGAAATTTCACCAAACGCCGATCCGCCAGTATGTCGAATTATTGATTATCAGAAGTTTCTGTATCAGCAAAAAAAGAAGCAGAAGGAAATCAAGGCCAAAACGGTGCAGGTAGTTGTTAAGGAAATTAGGTTCGGCCCAAACACCGATGACCATGATTTCCAGTTTAAGTTGCGCCACGCCGAGAAATTTCTGGCAGAAGGATCTAAGGTTAAAGCCTATGTTTTCTTTAAAGGACGTTCGATCCTTTTCAAGGAACAAGGTGAAATTCTGCTGTTGAAATTTGCTCAGGAATTGGAAGAGGTTGGAAAAGTTGATCAATTGCCAGCCCTTGAAGGAAAAAGGATGACCATGTTTATTTCACCTAAAAAGAAGAAATAAATTTCTTAATACATTAATCTTAGGAAGATGCCAAAAATGAAGACGATCTCCGGGGCAAAAAAAAGGTTTAAATTAACCGGCACCGGGAAAATTAAAAGAAAACATGCTTTCAAAAGTCACATTCTGACTAAAAAAAGCACTAAACGTAAACGTAACCTTACATACTGGGGTACTGTTGATAAAGCAGATATCGCCAGCGTAAAAGGTATGTTGAACATCTAGTATTGTTTTCTTTCAGAGTTTTAGTAAAAAAAGTAATTAATCGAGTGAATTAGCTTTAAGATTCCTTGAAAATGGAACGCTAACCATTCTAAAATCAGAGTTATGCCAAGATCAGTAAATGCAGTAGCATCACGGGCTCGCAGAAAAAAAGTCCTGAAGCTTACCAGAGGTAACTTCGGCGCCCGCGCAAATGTGTGGACAGTTGCAAAAAATACCTGGGAAAAAGGTATGCAATATGCCTACAGAGATAGAAAAGCAAAAAAGAGAAACTTCCGTGCTTTGTGGATTCAGCGTATCAACGCAGCCGTTCGTACCGAAGGTTTATCTTATTCACAGTTCATCGGTTTGTTGAAAAAAGCAAACATCGAAATCAATCGTAAAGTTTTGGCTGATTTAGCAATGAATCATCCCGTTGCGTTTAAAGCAATTGTTGATAAGGTGAAATAAATTATCGAATATAGGTGAATAAACATACGGAGCCCTGCGAAAAGCAGGGCTTTTTGTTTTTGGTCGGTTAAATATTTTTTGTATATTTCACACTTGAATTTTATTGCAATTTGTTGAAAATCAATTCATACCTATGAGTCCGATTTGTCGGGTTTTTATGCCCGAAAATGTTGGTTTAATCTTGATTTTTATCATAACCTGAACCAACATCCGTAAAATAGTCGGGATTGAGTAATCGGTTGCCTGTTTTTTTTTGACTGTTCGATGAAATTCATTGGAATAAAACTGCTTAAGCCTTTTTTTTCTGGTTTCTTTCTTGAAAGTTAAAATCAGATACTTTTTTGCAGCTGGGTTTCTAAAATTTACCGACTAACCATGGAAAACGAATTATTTGATATTCCCGCTCAGGCACAACTTTGTTATGAAAAGAATAAAGGGCTGATTCTGCCCGAAAAAGTTCCGTATATTGGGATGGGGGCTTCGTATTTTGCAGCTGTTACCCTGCATTACCTGGGTGTAAGAATCTTTCCTGAAATAGCCAATGAATATTATACTTACATTAACCCAGTCAAACAATTCGAAAATGCTGTTCTTATATCACAGTCAGGCCGAACTACCGATGTTTTGAATTGCGCTTCGTGCTTTAAAGAATATATCGCTATTGTTAACGATTTACATTCGCCCCTGGCCAATCAGAAAAATGTAAGATTTGCTGTCCCTCTTCATGCGGGAAGTGAATGGTTTTCCTCGACAAAAACTTTTATTAATACGTTGGTTGTGCTTTATCTTGGGCATGGATACGATCTGAGAAGTTTGCTGGAGTCTATGCAAAAACGTTATCCCGAGTTTGAATCGTTGGGTTTTTCGATGGGTGAGGCTCTTTTAACGCATCGAAAAAAGCAATTTTCCCGCTGTTTCATTCTGGGTAGCGGTCCCAATGTAGGAACTGCAAGCCAGGCAGCTTTAATGCTCAATGAGTCGTTAAAATACCCATTTGTGGGCATGTCTCTTTCGATGTATGAGCACGGTTTTAAAGAGTCAGCAAATGATTCGGCAATTATAGTCGTGAATCCCGTGAAAAGCGTTATGTTCGAACGGACAAACCGGTTAATTGAATTGTTGCGAAAATCTGATGCTCATGTAATTGAATTGAGCGATTCGCTGGTCGAAGAAAAATTTTCGCCATTTACCTCTATTTTGCCCTTGTTCTTTATGGCCAATTATCTCTCGGTGAAACTGGGTATTTCAATTCCCTTTCAAATTGGAAATAAAATAACTGAAACCTGATAAACTAATTAATATTCTGAAGGGTAATTGTATTTTATTTATGTTTTATTTTGGTGTAGCTTCCGTTTATTGACGAACAAGGAACTGTCAGGGCAGTTTATTTCTTCTTTTTCGAATTGTAGGCGTTGATTTTTGTGATCCTGTCTTGGGCAAACTTCGTATTTGCTGCGCTATCACCGGCTTCGGCCAGGTATCTGTTGTAATATTCCAGAGCAGGTTTCCGGTTGGCCGAAAATTCTTCAAATGTTGAAGCGATTTCAACCAGGTATTCCATTTTATCCGGGTTACATTCGTAGGCTTCTTTTAATGCTTCTACCGACTTTTCAAACTTTCGTTGAAGACCGTAATCTTGCCCCAAACAATGATACATTTCGGTCATGCTTTTTTTTATTCCTGAAATGGCCAGATTCAGGTATTCAATGCTTTTGTCAATGTCCGATAATTTACGGCAAACCAACCCAAGGTAAAAATTTAGGATAGGGTCATCATGCTCAATAACAAAGCATTTTTCAAGCATTTCGCGTGATTTTACATTTTCCTGATCAAAATACAATGAAAGCCCGTAGTTTTTCATAACGTCGAATGTTGAGTCGTTCTTTGCCAAATAAGACTCGTAAAAAGGGATTGATTCGCTGTATTCTTTCAGCGCGTGTAGCGAATTTGCTGCTCTCAGCATTATTGCCGAATTTTCGGGAATGAAATACAATGCCCTGTCGGATGTGCGAACAACGTGAACCGGGTCTTTAAATATAGCATAGAGTTGAATCAGGTTTTGGTATAAACTAAGGTCATTGGTGTTCGATTCGAGAACCGATTCAAATAACTCCAATGCCTGGTTCATTTTTCCAAGCCGCATTGCTGTTAGTGCTAATTGTTTGTTATATATGATGTTAGTCGAGTCTTTGTAATGAATCATCATAAAAACCTCGTAAGCTTTGTCGTAATTGTCGGAACTCATATAAGCGCGTCCTAATTTGTATCTCAGATTGTAGTCTTCTGGAGCGTAAAGTGATGCTTTTTGGTAAAGAGGAATAGCTTTAAACGGATTACCCAATTCGGTTTGCAGATCGGCATATTCGGCCAGAAATTTGGCATTGGTTGAGTCGAGAGCAACCGAATTCTGATACGATTGTTCCGCTTCTGTTGGTCTCGAAAGTTGTCTGTAAACCAAACCTTGCTTGAAATAGAGTTCGGCGCCTGGCTTCACTTCGATATTTTGGTTAATAGCCGATAATGCTTCCTGGTAGTTTTTATTAAAGATCAAATTATCAATGTTTTGTGCGAATGCGAATGACGGAATTGCACAAACGAACGTAGTGATCCATTTCCTGAGCATGGCAATTTAGTTTAATCGTTTAATAAAAAAGCCCGGAACATCACTTCAATTCCGGGCTCTATTTAAAAGGTTATTGAAGTGCAAAGTTGATTGGGACAGTGTAGGAAACCCTGACTGGTTTCCCCTTTTGTTTGCCAGGAACCCAGTTATTCAAAAGTTTTACAACACGCAACGCTTCAGCATCGAGTTCTGGCGACACTCCGCGGGCAATTTTAACTAGTCCAACGCTTCCATCCTTTTCAACGACAAAGTTCACATATACTTTACCCTGAACACCTTTTTTAACAGCCTCCATTGGATATTTTACGCTTTGCGCCAAAAACATCCGTAAAGCTTCAACTCCACCCGGATATTCAGGCATTTCCTCAACAACCATAAAAACTTCATCATCGTTCTTCGATTGTTCCGATTTTGATCCGGCCAAGGCTGTAGCTGTTATTTCATTTACAGAATTTGTTTTTGGCACCAAAGTAACTTCACCTGAAGTTTTATTCGCTTTCAAATCGAAATTATCCGATTCCGCAATTACTTTTAAAAGTTTTTCAATTCCGGCAGCATTGCCCGATAACTGCACTGGTTTTCCATCAACGATGATTGTTTTTGCCTGAGGCTTGGGAGTCTGTGGCAAACTTTCCATGTTTTTGGGTTCGAAGGCAAACGAAGCGGTTAAACTTCCGGCCAATAAAACACCTAACAGTATTTTAGCGTAGGTGATTTTTCCTGATTTTATTTTTGACATCATTTTAATTCGGGTTTTAATTAATGAATAATTGAAGTTGTTGGCAATAACAATCTGGTCGCCAACATACTGATTGATCAAAATCTGCTTATACCACGATGGAGCAGTTCCGTGCGCGATTACAGCCTGATCGGCTAAAAATTCGTGGTTTTCGCGCAATGCCCGCCTGAACATCCAAAAGAATGGATTAAACCACTGAACAACCGCAATCGCTTCAAGTACAAGTACATCAACAGTGTGTCCCTGACTAATGTGTTGCTGCTCGTGTTCAATCATTTTTTCCCAACCTTTGGTTTCACGCAAATTTCGGCTGACGAAAATGTAATTCAGAAAAGAAAAAGGACTCAGTTCCCGATTTAGAATAACCAGCTTGTTTTTTCCATTATTAGTTACTTCGTTCGAAACAATTAACCTGACAATCATTCCCAATTGAACCAGCAGTTTAATGGCAAAGAACACTACACCAGCCAAATAGATATACCCGAGTATGCTATAGCTCAACACAAATCGTTCGGCTCCGGTTGTAATATCGGTTCCGTAAACAGTAATTGTACTGAGCAAATTCACATAAGGAGTAACGGTTACCTCAGCAAGCATTGTTGGCTGTGGTGTGTAAAATGGAATGTGCAACAATGGCAAAACTGCCGAAAAAACTACCGATACGAGAAGAAACCAACGATTGATGTTGAAGAATGTTTCTTTCCGCAGAAACAGGAAATAAACCACGGCAAATAAGCTTAGGCTGATTCCCGACTCAACCAGGTAATTGATAAAGCTAGTCATGGGTTAAATTTTTTTCAGAGTCCAAATCTTTTCCAACTTCCTTGACCATTTCTTCAAGGTCGGAGAGGCTCATTTTGTCTTCTTTGGCAAAAAAAGAAACCATTTCCTGAAATGAATTGCTAAAATACCCGCTCAAAAAATTCCTGAAATACGATTTTGTGTAATCGCTTTTGCTGATAACCGGAAAATACTGGTAAGTTTTCCCGTAAGCATAATGATCGACAAAACCTTTTTTCTCGAGAATCCGAATAATAGTGGAGACCGTGTTGTACGCAGGTTTTGGTTCAGGAAGCCTGTCGATAATGTCTTTCACGAAGGCTTTTTCAAGCACCCATAATTCCTGCATAATTTGTTCTTCGGCCCGGGTAAGTTCTTTCATTTCAGGTAAATTTTAAAGATTAAACGTCAAAAACTTTGCCAAAACTAATAATATAGTTCCAAAACTAATAATTTAGTTATTTAAGACAAAAAAATAAAGCGACTATTCAACTCAGAAGCGAAATCAGGATTGATCAGTTCACAGATTTCAACCAATTCGTTGAATCGGATATCCGAAACAAATATAGAACTAAAAATTTAGTTTTCAAACTAAGTTTTTAGTTTTAATTTAAAAACTATTCAAGAACATAAAAACTGGGCAAAAGAAAAGGCCGCCCGAAAGGAAATCGAACGGCCTTGTTGGTTTAAAATTGAAGCAGGTTTAGGAATTCTGCGGGAAAAATAGGTGTATCTGGTTTAGATTAATCTCAATCTTGTAATGACAAGTTTGGCGAGCAAAACCCTTATTGCAAAAGGAACGGTTCTTAAATCTTTTTACATATTGCAGCCCAGCCACCGCCTTTTGCCAAATCTATTTTCAATTTGTCGGCACTGTTAACTTTCTTTACAATTCGTTTATAGTCGTTGCACGAAACTTCGGCGTTGATGCCATCCTGCATAATTTCAATCTCGTAGGTACCTTCGCCCAGGAACGACAAATCGACATTGAGCGAACGTTCAGTCCAGTCAGTCATGGCACCTAAATACCAGTTGTTCCCTTTTTGGCGAGCCATCAAAATATAATCGGCAACTTTGGCATCCAAAACTTTGGTTTGGTCCCAAACTGTCGGAATTTGCGTAATGAACGACACCGTTTCCTGTTCCTTATAGTAATTCGATGGACTATCGGCCAGCATTTGTACCGGGGCATCGTAGCAAACATACATGGCAACCTGGTGGCAACGTGTTCCCTGGCTCATCGGGTGCGAGAAACTTATCGAATAATCTTTCGCATTTTTATTGGTCATTGCTCCGGGAGTAAAATCCAACGGACCGGCCAACATGCGTGTAAAGCACAACGTAACATCGTGTTCAGGAGTAATATCTTTGCTCCATTTGCAGTTTTCCATCCCTCTCACCCCTTCGTGGTTGATAATATTTGGATAAGCGCGAGCCATTCCCGATGGTTTAAACGCTCCGTGAAAATCGACCAACAGTTTTCTGTCGGCACAGGCTTTTGCTGTACGCTCGTAAAAATTAACCATGTATTGTTCAGAACGTGCCATAAAATCGGTTTTAATACCTTTGGCTCCCCATTTGGCGTAAATATCGAGGATGTTATCCATGTCGGCATCGAGTGCATTCCAGAGGCACCACAAAATGATATCGACGTTTTTCGATTTTCCGTAAGCAATTAATTCCTGAATGTCGAGCGTTGGATTGGCTTCTTTAATGTTAAGTGTTGTTTTAGTCCAGCCTTCATCTAAAATGATGTAAGGAATATTGTTTTTTGCAGCAAAATCGATGTAATATTTGTAGGTTTTGGTATCCAGACCAGCCTTGAAATCAACGCCATAAACGTTGTTCTCGTTCCACCAGTCCCAAGCCACCTGCCCAGGTTTAATCCAGCTGGTATCGGTTAGTTTGTTTTCTCTTGAAAGCAGGAAAACCATTTGATTTTCAACCAGGCGTGCATCTTCGGCGCTGATCATGAAAACGCGCCAAGGGAAATTACGTGTTCCCGAAGTTTTAGCAATGTAATCGGCTTCCTGGATATTTTGAATGCCGCGGTCACCTTTCGGGTCGGCTTTCAGGATAACTTTGGGATATTTGCTTTTGAATGCTGCTTGACCGGTTGCTTCCATAAACAAACAAGGATAGTCGAACAAATCGGCTTCGGTAATACCGATTTTTACATTGTTGTCGGCTTTTACCAAAGTTGGAAGCGATGCAAATTTTCCGGCGTTCAGCGAACTGAGTTTAGTATCGACGTAAAGGCGTTCGTAATGCGAATAAACTGTTTCTTCTTCGGGAAACAAAACACCGTAATCGCCTGCAAAATTCAGGCTAACTTCTTCGTTTTTTACAGTAACATCGCCTTTTATGTTGGTTTCGAAACGGTAAGCAACGCCATTGTCGAACACGCGGAAGCTAACGGCGTAATTGGGTTTGAAGTTGAGGTTTAGTTGGTTATAGGTATTGTCAATTGTTTTCGATTTCACGGCGACTACGGTTTCGACAACCGATTTTACCGATGTATTTTTTGCCGAAGCTAATTTTGGGTTGGTGCCTAAAACCGTAGTTCCCAGGTCGAGGCTTAACGTATTGTTAGTGAAAATAGACTGGTTATTCACAGTGGCTGACCATTTAATCTGGGTGTCGAGCGAAACTGTGACCTTAATCGTGCCGTTGGGCGAAGTAACAGAATAGTCTTTTGCTGAAACTGCCAAACCCAAACATAGGAAAAACAACAAAACAAGATTTCTCATTTTTTTGAAAGTTTAAATATTCTTCAATTTCTAAGGTTGTATTATTAAGAGCGATGCAAGTTCACGAAAAACAGGAAACAAGGTATGGATAAATATTCGAGATGTATGGAAAAATGGACGCATCAAAGAGCTTTTGATCTTTTGAAGTTGATGTGCCGGAAGTTTTCTTGCTATAAATCAAGCGAATAGGAATCGGCGTCGTTGAGTACAGGAAATTTTTGTCTGAATTGTTTCAGATTTGAGTATGACAATTCGCCCAATATCATTTCTTCGGAATAGTTTCCGGCTAAAGCCATAACATGGCCTTTTGCATCAATTATTTGAGATTGCCCTGAATGCGAAATTTTATTTCCATCGGCGCCTATCCGATTAATTCCAACTACATAAGCCTGGTTTTCGATTGCCCGAGCCTTCAGCAAAGTATTCCATACCAGCGAGCGCTGTTCGGGCCAATTGGCTACATAAACAAGCAAATCGTAATTATTCAGGTTGCGCGACCAGACCGGGAATCGCAGATCATAACAAATTAAAGGGCATATCCGCCAGCCCAGGTACTCCACAACCAACCTGTTTCCTCCACGCGTGTATGCTTTTTCTTCGCCGCCCATCGAGAACAAATGGCGTTTGTCGTAGTGCAAAACTTTTCCTGAAGGTTCAGCAAATACCAGTCGGTTATAGAATTTTTCACTTTCCTGAACAGCCAGGCTTCCGCAAATAGCTACATCGTATTTGGCCGCCTGGTTTTTCAACCAACTGATTGTTTCTCCACACATTGTTTCGGAAACTGATGCTGCATTCATAGTGAAACCGGTTGAGAACATCTCGGGCAAAAAGACAATATGGGCTTTACCTGAAAGCTGTTCAAGCTTCTGCTCAACCTTTGTACGGTTGGCCTGAATGTCTTCCCACGCGAGATCGAACTGGAATGCTGCTATTTTTAGGTTCTCGTGCACCAATGAATTGACGATTTAATGGTTGATAATTTACGATCTTCCAATTATTAGTCAATCGTAAACAATTAAATAGTAAATATTCTAATCTTCGGCAGTGAACTGATCCGGGTATTTTCCAACGATTCCTTTAGCCCGGTAGTAGGCTTTCATCCGGCGAATATCGGCTTCGGCATCATCGGTCAATTCCAGGGTTTCGAGCCAGCCGATTTCCTTTTTTCCGAAATCGAAAAAGCCCAGGTAAACAACAGCGCCCGTAGCTTTGGCAATGGTATGAAACCCAGCTTTCCATCGTTTATTCAGGTGCCGGGTGCCTTCGGGAGTAATGGCCAGGTGCATTACTTCGCGACTATTCATTTCGTGGATAATTTGCTTCACCATTGATACGCCTTTGGAGCGGTCGATGGGAATAGCTCCCATTTTTTTCAGTAAATAGCCCAATGGCCAGAAAAAGAATTCGCGTTTAATGACAATGTTTGCCACACCTCCAACCGAAGTATAGTAAAGATACGACACTACAAAATCCCACGCGCTGGTATGCGGAACACCAATGATAATGGCCTTTTTGTGCGGCATTACACCATTGACGGTTTTCCAGCCCCAGAGTTTGAGTAAAAGTTTACAGAATTTTCGCCACATATTATTGAATAATTCTAATGTCAAGGTTTTCGGCGCTGCAATATTTCAAGAGCAGCTTTTGAGCCATCAGCAATGCTTCGTCGAGCAAATTGTCGCTTTCAAAGTCGAGAATAATCATCAGGAAACGGGTCGTACTGTTACTGACTTCGGTTCGCGACGAGTCGCTGGTTGGAGTACCAAAAGCGCCATTGGCATCACGAAAAACGGGTAGAAATTCAATGTTCAGTTCTCCCCGGCCAATTCCGGTATAAGGCTCGTTGGCTCGTCCGATTCCTAAAGTAATATCGCCGGAAATCTGGTCAGCATCATAGCCGCCAATGGAGTAACCTGTGGATATGGATACCAGGTTTAGCTGATCGACAACATTGCTGATCTGGTAAAGTCCTTTGCCCGAGACAACCCTGCGCAACAATGCTTCGGCTGACAAACGGTAGCGGGCAGGGTCTTTTCCACAGGCTTTGTAACCCTTTCGCGAAGCGGCAATTGTTGGTATTTTGCTTATTTTCTCGATGTCAAGCGATTGCGCGATTTGCTGGATTTTTGCTTCCATTTTTTGCAAGAACACGCCCGATGAATCGGTAACAACGACTTCTGCTTCAATACATCCAAGTCGTAGTTTTGGGCAACAGGCTTTTATGTTTTCGCCAATACTGATTTGTTTCATTAAGCACAATTTGAATTTTTGCACAAAAAGGTACCGACACAAAATTAAAAAAATAGGGCAGACGGCACAAAGACATACAAAAAATCCTGAATTCGGTATGAATCCAGGATTTGATACACTTATTAAATTTCACATTAGAAAAACACTTCTGTTCGTATATGCCTGGCTGGAATGCCTTTGTTTTCAAGAATAGTGGTCACTTCGTCAATCATCGACGAATTTCCGCACAGGTAATATGTCGTCTCGGTATCCAGTTCATTTTCTTTGAGGTAGTAAGTCACCCGGCCAAAATAGTCACCCTTGTCGGTTCGCGAAGTACACAACATATGATTTTGCGGTTCAAACGAGTCGCGGCCATATGCTTCATCTTCAAAATGGACTCCATGCAGCACTCTTAAATGCAACTCAGGATAGGAGCGGGCATACGAATGAAAAGGAGAAATGCCGGTGCCGGTTGCGATGAACATGGCTTTGTGCCCCTGTTTGGTTTGTTCATCGAGGATGAAATAACCTTTCGGGCCTTCAACATCGAGTTCCGATCCTGGTAATAGATGGCGCAGGTAACGCGAAAAGTTTCCTTCGGGAATTTCACGCACCAGGAAATCGAGGTAGTCGTCGGTTGTGCCGCTGTAAATTGAGTATTCGCGGCCTTTATTTTCGCCCGGAATTCGAATGATTACATACTGGCCTGGTTCAAATTCGAAGTTTCCGCGATCCAGTCGCAAAATGAAGGTCTCCGGTGTAAGATTGATAATCTGCTGTACGATATGTTTTTGACGTTTCATTATTTAAAGTGTTTCGAGATGCGAGATACGGGTTGCTGGTTAAACGGCACATTGCACATTCGAGGTTTTCCCCGAAACTCGAATCTCGCAACCCGCAACTTTTCTTTTGATTAACTGAGACTGAACACTAATACTATCCCTTCACATGTCTTTCGGCATGATATGATGAGCGCACCAACGGGCTGCTTTCGACATACGAAAATCCGCGCTTCATTCCTTCCATCCGGTATTTTTCAAAAAGCTCGGGCTTAATGTATTCCTGAACCGGCAGTAAATTCGAATCGGGCTGAAGATATTGGCCAATGGTAAGCACCTTGCAGTTTACCGAGCGCAAATCGTCCATTGTTTGTAATACTTCAGCTTCAGTTTCGCCCAAACCAACCATAATTCCTGATTTTGAGACAATCCCGGCAGTTGAAACCATTTTCAATACGTTTAAACTACGGTCGTAGCGGGCAGTGCTGCGAACTTTGGGTGTGAGTCGGCGAACCGTTTCGAGGTTGTGCGAAATGACATCGGGTGCTGCATCAATTACTTTTTGCAGATGTTCAGGGTTGGCGTTGAAATCGGGAATCAGCGTCTCAATCGTTGTTCCAGGGTTTAATTCTTTAATTTTACGAATGGTTGTCGCCCAGAAATCGGCTCCGCCATCGGGCAAATCGTCGCGGGTTACCGACGTTACCACGCAATGCTTTAGTCCCAAAGTTTGTATTGTTTTGGCCAGTCGCAACGGTTCAAACCAATCAACCTCGTCGGGTAGTTCGTTTTTCACGTAGCAAAACCGGCAATTCCGGGTACATTTATCTCCTAAAATCATGAAACTGGCTGTGCCTGCATTCCAGCATTCGCCTTTGTTGGGACAATTTCCGCTGGTGCAAATGGTGTGTAAGCGGTGATCGGCAATCAGTCGTTTTACTTTCGAGTAGCTTTCGCCGCGAGGCAATTGGGCTTTCATCCAACGGGGCAACCGTTCCCGCTCTGTTTTTAATTCGCTCATATCAAAAAAAAGATGACAGCATTCAAACAGATTTTCGGGAGCGATGTTCATGGAGATCACAAATTAGATAAAAACAGACCTGAAATTCCTGAATTGAAAAGGAGATGTTTCGCTACTTCATGTTTTTCAACACTTTATTCGTTTAATTCAAAAGTTAGTTTATATTACAATCGCATATTTTGATTAAAATATAAACATGATTAAAGATTTCATTTTAACAAGTGCTACCGGATCAATCTTAACAGCTTATGGTTTAAAGCTTAACAAATTTTTCAGGTCGATTCCTCGCCCTGCAATTATTTCTGGCGGCGATAATGCTTTGGTTGTGACATCGGAAATGCCTGGTATGTTGCAAACCATGACGTTTGGCTATACCAGTACCTTTTCCGAAGAACGATTAAATTTGCTAAATCTTCCTGCTGATTTAGCTTCCAGGAACAATGATGAACAGGAATATGATCGTTTATGCCACATCCCGGGGAAAGTTCAGTATGCTGAATCATTTGCAAATTATCGCTGTATAGTGCTTGTTGATGCCTTCCTGGTAACTTCGCCCGATGGTTTCAGCTATCTCGTTCACATGCAAAACCGCGAACTCCCGTTTGCTTTGGCCGGAATTTACTCCAATTGGCTCAATATGGAAACAAATCGCATGGAAACTGGTTTTGCAATCTTAACAACAGCTTCTAATCCCATGTTACGTCGCATCGGAGTTGACCATATGCCCGTAATATTAAATTTATCGAATACATCGATATGGCTTGATTTGCAACAAGACCGGGAAAAAGTGTATTCATTGGTGTGTCCATTTGCGGATGAATTCATGCACGGATTTCGTTTTTCGGGGAAGATTTACAAAGAACCAATGGCTTTAGAGAATTTACAGCCTGTTCTATCTCGCTTAAAACCAGACAAAATAAGTTCGAAAAACCTTGTCTTTTAAATTTCACATCAGAATAAATTACATTAGCGAGCCTTATTAGCTCTCAATAGTTCTAAAAGTAATTCGTTTTACGTCAAACTCACGTAAATTAAGTATTTGTTAAAGCCACATTCCCATTTTTGTTGTTATATCTGTCAAATGCTTTAAAAAACTAATTTAAGGTATTCAAATTTAAACTACGGCAATTTGATAGCAAATCAATAATTATGGGATACAAATATTCGATACAGGGCCGAAATTATGTCTTTGGTGATCTGAAAACATTAATGGCGAAAGCGACTCCATTCAGAAGTGGTGATGCTCTTGCCGGTGTGGCAGCCGAAACCAACGCCGAACGGGTAGCTGCACAAATGGCGCTTAGCGAAGTGCCTCTGAAAACTTTTCTAAATGAGGCTATTATTCCTTACGAGTGCGACGAGGTAACCCGTTTGATCATCGATTCGCACCAAACTCAGGCTTTTGAACCCGTTGCACATCTCACTGTTGGCGAATTTCGCGACTGGCTTTTAACTGAAGCCGCCGATACCCAAATGCTGGCAAAATTAGCTCCTGGATTAACTCCTGAAATGGTAGCCGCAACGTCGAAACTTATGCGTAACCAGGATTTAATTGTGGTTGCTCAAAAATGTGTGGTCATCAGTAAATTCAGAACAACGGTGGGTCTTCCGGGGCGCTTATCCGTTCGGTTACAGCCCAATAGCCCGGTTGACGATTCGCGCGCCATAGCAGCAGGCACAATCGATGGTTTAATGTATGGTTGCGGCGACGCCGTAATTGGCATAAATCCGGCCACCGATAGCCCCGAAATGGTTACAGGCTTGTTGAAAATGCTCGACCATATTCGGTTGAAATTCGATATTCCGACACAAACATGCGTCCTTTGTCATGTTACTACTGCTCTGAAAATCATAGATAAAGCTCCGGTTGATCTCGTGTTTCAATCCATTGGCGGAACCGAAAAAACAAATGCATCATTTGGCGTCAGCTTATCCATTCTTCAGGAAGCAAGGGAAGCTGCAAGTTCTTTAAATCGGGGTACGATAGGCAATCAGGTCATGTATTTCGAAACAGGGCAGGGCTCGTCGTTATCGGCCAATGCCAGTTGGGGAGTCGATCAGCAAACTTGCGAAGCCCGTGCCTATGCTGTTGCCCGAAAATTCAACCCTTTCCTGGTAAACACCGTTGTTGGTTTTATTGGTCCTGAATATTTGTACGACGGAAAACAGATTATCCGTGCAGCCCTCGAAGATCATTTCTGCGCTAAATTGCTCGGTTTACCTATGGGAGAAGATATTTGCTACACGAATCACGCCGAAGCCGATCAGGATGATATGGACAATTTACTCACGCTGCTTGGTGTTGCCGGTGTTAATTTCATTATGGGTGTTCCGGGAGCCGACGATATTATGCTTAACTACCAATCCACTTCGTTCCACGACGCCATGTATATCCGGAAAGTTTTAAACAAGAAGCCTGCTCCCGAATTCGAACAATGGTTATTATCATCGGGCATCATCGATGAGCGGGGAAATCGCTTGAAAATTAATGGATCACACAAATTATTAAGCGCATGAAACAGGAAAATTCAGTTTCGAAAGCCGATTCAATTATTCAGGAAGATGCCTGGAAAGGGCTTAAAGACTTTACCAAAGCCCGTATTGCCCTTGGGAATGTAGGCGGCAGTCTCCCGTTGCGCGAGGTTCTTGCCTTTAAACTGGCTCACGCGGGAGCAAAAGATGCTATTTACTCGGGGTTGGATGTGGCTGGAATACAGCAAAATCTAAAAAAACTGGATGTGCCTGTTTATGTCCTGAATAGCAGAATTGAAGACAGGATACAGTACCTGAAACGTCCCGATCTGGGGCGAAGGCTTGACGATCAGTCGGTTGCCTTGCTGAAAGCAGCCAACGAATCGTATGACCTCGTTTTTGTGATTGCCGATGGCCTGTCGGCTGAAGCTGTAAATTTTCATGCTTTCGAGGTACTCCAATTAATTGTACCCGGTTTGTTGACGAATTATAAAATTGCGGTGGCCCTGGTAAATCAGGGGCGTGTGGCCATTGGCGACGAAATTGGCGAACTGTTTCAGGCAAAATTTACGGCTTTGATGATTGGTGAACGGCCCGGACTGTCGTCGCACGAAAGCATGGGAATTTACACAACCTATGCTCCTGCAACCGGGCTTACCGACGAACGGCGAAATTGCATATCCAATGTACATCCCGATGGGCTTAGCTACACCCATGCGACCCGAATTCTGTCGTACCTGATTGAGCAGTCGTTTGTTCGGGAAATAAGTGGCGTGGAAATTAAACTTGAACTGGGGCAATTGTTTTCAGGAGAAAACAGCTAATCTCATTCATGAAATTAAAAACGACAGGAAGCTATTCGTTCTGAAAAGTTCCCATCGTTTTCTATTATCAATCGGTTAAAGTGGTTTCCGAAGTAGTTATTCCTGTTGTTTTCCGTAATTCCATTTAAAGAGTAAAAGAACTGCTGCAATTAGCGCCACCACAACAAACATCTCGAACAACGCATCCCAGCCGTATTTGCCTGATACAAATGCAACGACCAGCGGCGAGAGCAATTGTCCGGCAGATCCAACTCCATTGATTACACCAGCTGCCATCGCTGCTCCCTGGCCTTTGCCCATATCCATTGCCGCTGCCGCCGACATGATTGAATCGGGGCCATAGGTAAAAAAGCCAATCATACCAATTGAAATGATGGTTGGCACCAATCCCATTTTACTTAAAGTTGGCTGTAGAAAAAGCATCAATGCCAATCCGAAAAGCATGATTGCGGCAATGGGAAAGCGGCGCGATTTAAAGAGGTAATCGGAGCCAAACCCGGCTGCCAGGATACCAAAAAAACCAATGGCTTCGTAGGCTATTGAGGTATATCCGGCCTGAGTATCCGAATATTTCAGAGCTTCGGATAGATACAACGGCAACCAAAATAAAAAGGCATACCGGGTAAATTTCACGAAAAAGTACATGACTGCCGCGATCCAAACAGCTCCGTTTTTTAACACGGCAAGTTGCGCTTCTTTGCTGCTGATTTTTTCAGTTTCCGAACCTTCTTCGTCAAATGATTCGAGACCTACATCCCCGGGTTTATTGCGTGTAAATACAATGTATATCAAAGTAATAGCAAATACCAGGACTGAAGGCATAAAAAAGGCGCGTTTCCAGGTGAGTTCGGGTAAAAAGTGCTGGTCGCTGATCCAGTAGGTCGCAAATGCCGTTGCAGCAATTCCCCCGATTACGTAGCAGGTTGTCCAAAACGACATCACAATTCCGCGCTCTTCTTTCCGGTACCAGGGTGTCATATTTTTAATCAGGCCCGACCAGCCCGACGATTGTCCCAGTCCGTTTAGGCTCATTAAAAATATAAAGGAACCTACCGTTCCGGCCCATCCCATAAAGAAATTGGATACGACTGAAATAATGAGCCCAATACCTACAATTAATCGGGCGCCTTTCCGGTCGGCCAAATAACCGTTCAGAAATTGCCCGAGCATATACATGATGCTGTAAACCGTAATCACAATGGCAAACTCTTCTTTGGATGTGCTTAATTCCCTGTTCATTACAGGCATCACAACGCTGTAGTTTTTTCGGCAAAAATACATGGCAAAATAAGCCAGCCAGGTTACCGCAAAAATTTGGTACCTCCATTTTTTCATTAAGGGAGAAATGTTTGAAGTCATTCTATTTGCTTCCAGGGGTTAATGTTGAATTCGAGAATTTTAGCAATGCAACGTTTTGCATTTGCTCAACAGTTTAGCTTTACGCCTTGGTTCAGGGGGATACGAACAAAAGCGACTGTAAAAGATTGTTGTTCCACAAAGATGTTAAAGAATCGATAAAAACAATATTTTTAGCTATACCCCTACTAAAAATTAACAAACTGGTAATTTATTTATCGATTTAGCAAATGAACCCCTGTTAATATTAATCAAATACTAATTAATTTGCAATGTTTTTGAAATGATCCCTGGAGTATGGCTGATGAATGGTGATTGAATCGCTTTTGCCGACAAAAGCGATATCGTTGCGATTATTTCTTAACAAGCGGTTTGCCTGGGGCTAGTTTAAGCAGAAAGTTTGCCTGGAGATATATTGATTATCGATGGTAAAATAGAATCGGCTCCCTTTGTTTATTTCCGACCTAAATTGTAAATCGCTACCCAGCAGTTTTACCAGTCCTTTGCTAATGGCTAATCCGAGCCCAAAGCCTTTGTTGCCAACAATAGGAGTCTTCCCTTTAAAGAAGGGCTTAAAAATCTCGTCTCTGTTGCATTCCTCAATTCCACAACCGGTATCTTCAACAAAAAGCTGAATCCCACTTCCCGACTCAATAAACCCAAATTGAATAAGACCTTCAGTAGTAAAAAAGAATGCGTTGTCAATCAGGTTCCTGAATACATGGGTTATTTGCGCCGGGTCGGAGTATATTTCGGTTTCGGCGCCGTTTTTGCCGCACACCAGTTCCAAGGCGATTTTGCTTGGTGCTGCCATGAATTCAGACTGCTGATATTCGTCGAAAATAGTGTGGAGTAAAGCGTTTAAACTAAACTTCTTCCGGTTTACCCGGAGCTGATTCTCCCGTATTTTTGAAATATCCATAATGTCGGTGATTAATTTGAGTAAATCGTTACCATTTCGGGTGAGGTTTGCTGCAAATATTTTCTTTTCCTCCTGCGAAAACGAGTCGTCGGTAATTAGTTCGCAAAATCCAAGTATCCCGTTCAGTGGTGTCCGTATTTCGTGCGACATGTTGGCTAAAAATGCCGATTTTAACTGATCCGACTCCTCAGCTTTTTGTTTCGCCCTGATCAGGTTTTCTTCGATCATGTTTTTTCTTTTCATTTCGTTCCGAATCAGGAAAAACAACAAAATTGCTGTTACCGAAATATAAAACCAGCCTTTATAAGTTTGCAAAATGGTAACCGTGTTGGCATCCCCTCCCAGCAGTAAAATAGTCCGGTCGGAAAATAGTATCCATAAAAAGCCCAGGACAAAATAAATCGAAGCTATTTTTATCGCGATGCGGTTTTTCATGATTGGGGACACCCGTTAAATTTTGTTCAAAAGTTGAAGGATCGTAGTTTATTCATACCCAAACTGTAAATATCGTGTATTTTAAAAGTACTTACCCCCTCTGCTTGCAATGTAATGCAGATTTTGGCATATGTTGAGCTAAAAATACAAACAAATGCAACATGATTTTGATTTCTGCATAAACAGATTTAATGCGACTGCCAATTTTTTCTGAATTCGACGAAGCTAAATTATTTACCTGCCTGAATTATTTGAGATTGTCAACAATGTGTTGTATTTTATGCCGGTAAATAAGAATAAATAAACCCCGGGCGCAAAGGTTTATAACCTTTTGCCGGAATGATGTTTAGAGACAATCTCATGTTTTTTTTATGTGCGAATAATTTCTTCTGGCTACATCGAATAAGCTTGATTGAAACTCCATTTTCATTCCGGGTGCGCTTACAGGTACTGAAAGACATGAAATTAATAGTGACAAGCGAAGGTTTAATTTCGGCTGACGAATATTCAGAAACATCATCAGATGCCGAAAATTCAGTTTACGAGGTACTTAGGGTTATTGAAGGCGTTGCTCTTTTTGCTGAGGACCATTATGCCCGTTTAACGAATTCGGTGCGCCTTCAGGGCTTAAATTACAGGTTGTCGCTGGCTGAATTCAAAATGCACATCAACGAACTTATTTCTTCGAACAAGCAGACGATTGGTAATGTGAAGTTTACCTGTTCTGCCAATAACGGACAAATAAGCTGGATTTATCGTTTTATTCATCACCGTTATCCCGAACCTCAGGAATATATCAATGGAGTTTGTACCGATTTGCTTTTTGCCGAGCGTAATAATCCCAATGCAAAAGTTGTACAGTCTGATTTGCGGAACATGGCGAACCAACAGATGGAAGTTGCTAATCTCTCCGAGGTTTTGCTTGTAAATCAGGAAGGAAAGATCACGGAAGGTAGTCGGTCGAATGTGTTCTTGATAAAATCGGGAACCCTATATACTGCGCCAACATCGATGGTTTTGGAAGGCGTAACCCGGCAAAAAGTAATGCAATGTTGCAGAAAACTCGGTTTACAGGTGATTGAACAGGCGGTGGATGTTGATTCTCTGGCTGAATTTGACGCAGCTTTTATCTCGGGAACATCGCCTAAAGTATTACCTGTACGGTTGATTGGGGATCGGAAATTTGATGTTGACAATAAGGCCATGAGGCAAATTATGTTAGCGTATAACCAGTTAATCCAGGCTTATATCCGTAAATACTGTTGAATTATTCTGTTCAAATCAAGCAGAAGAAATATGGTTTGTAAAACATTCAGAACAACAGAATTCCGGGATGCTTCTATATTTGTTTTCTGAATGTTTTACAGACCATAGGGTTTACCGATGCACAATCGTTTCGATGAACATTCCAGCCGTAAAGAGCCGATTTTGTTTCAGATGAAAGTGAGTTCGATACGAAATTGTGCTATGCTGAAAATAGTGAATCAATAAGGTAATTCAAATCTGAGAATAGTCAGCAGGAACCAGGAATTTTTTCCGAACCTTGCTCACGGTATCGGCATAGATGGGTTTAGCCGACATCGCTTTCCATTCGGGGCTATCGCTGAATTTTTTCCAGTTGGCGTCACGCTCGTCCATATCTTTAAACCACAGCATGTACATCAATGCGGGCATACATTTTCCGGCTAAAATTTTACTAAAAAACACGGTTTGAAGGCCAACCTTGTCGAATAAATTGATTTCCTCGTCATTAAACATGGCAATTTTACGGCGGGCCGCATCTTCGTTGTAGCTTTCGTAGGTGCGCAATTCGAGCAAACCGCGGCTTTTATCCGGCATTTTGAGTTGAGGCACTTTATCGAAGGCTTCAGTCAGGAAAGTTTCGTATCGCTCGAAAACCGGTTTTGCTGCCGGAAGTTCAAAATAAGTTTTGGCAGCTGCCAGGTATTCTGCGTTGGTTGTCAATTCTTTCTGAACCTGGAAATAGACTTGTGCCGAGGGGTAAACGAAAATGGTGTAAAGCTTTGGCGGATCTTCCTTGTCGTATTCTTCAAAAGCCCCGAGTTTGACACTGTGCTTTGCAAATAGGGGCATCAGCGCTTCGGCGAAATAGGCTTTCAGGATATTTTTCGACCCTCCGCCGGTAAGCTGGTAAATTCGGAATTCGTAAAATTCTTTGTCCTGAACAGGAAGGGTAGAGGCTGATGAAATGCTGCCGGTTGCAGCAACAGCGGCGACTGCGGCTGTGCTTTTCAAAAAATTACGTCGTTGCATAATGGTTTAAGATTTAGTTTGGCTAAATGTAAGCATTTTTAGAAATACAACGTAAATTTTGCGGATGGATAACTATTCCATGTTTATAGCCGCTGTTGCCGATTTGAAAATTGGAACCCACGTTCGCCAATTTTTAATCATATCCTGAAGAACCGGGTTACTGAATCAACGACTGAATCAATTCGATGTTTTCTTTCTCAATCTTCTCAAACACTTCCCGCTCGAATTCAGCAAAGCTGCTTTTGTCGTGACTGTATTTGATGCGTCCTTTTTCGAGGTAATGAATGTAATCGCATAAATTGGTGAGCGTTTCAATAATGTGTGAAGTGATCAGGATGGTTTTGTTCCGATCTTTCAGGCGTAATAAAATCATTCGAATAATGCGGCAGGTCTCAATGTCGAGCCCGTTGAAAGGTTCGTCCAGGATCATTAACGGTTTATCCTGTTTCAGGATAGCCAGCAAAGCCAGCTTTTTTTTCATCCCGGTTGAATAGCTGTCGATAATGTTGTTCAGCGGCAAATCGAAAAGCCGGTTCCATTGATCGATGTCGAAAGACTCGTTTTTAAAAAGCCCAAGGTATTCGTGGCCGGTTATGTTCGAATAAAAGAAATTCTCGGTAGGCAGATAAGCCACCTGTGTTTTGTTTATTTTCCGGTCGTCGAAAAGGATAGTTCCCGAGTCGGGCTTTTTCAAACCAAACAAAGTGTTCAACAGGGTGGTTTTCCCCGCTCCATTTAGTCCCACAATGCCATGTATCAAGCCCATATTCAGACTTAAATCAAGCTTATTGATGATGTTTTCTTTTTTGTTGTAGGAAACGGACAGGTTAAGAATTGTAATCATCCAAAAATTGATTGAGATTATTGACCGACTTTTTATAAAACCAGCCTGTTAGCAGCCAGATAACCGGCAGAAAAACAGGTATTATGCAGCTTAACGCACCCAAACCAACAAACGTTTGAGCAGCAGCCGATGTTTGATTGGGCTCGAAAAATGCATATTTCACTAAAACGGTATAAACCTGGAGGCTGCAAAAAATAACATATTCGGCCACCGGAATATACCAGAGATCGGGGATAAACACCATAAACAAAGCGATTAACGGAAGCGCCAACAGCGAGAATAGCTGTAGCTGCCGCCTGGTTTTAAGGAACAGAAGCTGTTTGGCGCACAATTCGTATGACAATAAAACCGGTATAGGTTCACAGGTTTCGAAAAAGCTTAGCGTTGAAATGCCCAGTATGAAAATGGCAACAGGCACACTTCCAATAAAAAATGAAGTGAATACAGCCAACGTCCATACCGGAACGATGATGAAAAATTGCTTTCGCAAACCGGCTTTCCACTCAATGGCATCATTGGGTATTCGTTGCTGAAGCCGCGTATTTAATGCCGAATATTTTGTTTTTACATCGAGGTGTACGATGGGAACCAAACCAACAAGTAATGCAAGAGCCGGTATTTGTTGGTGTACGAGTAAACAACCGGCAATTGGAATCGCCAGAAGTACATATTCGTACAACATCAGCATCTTCGGGTTCGAGAAATTACTTTTCAGGAATAATTTGTCGTTGCGTTTCAACTGAACCATCGTAATCAGTGCCAGAAAGGCTAAACTAAGTCCCGTTGATGTTGATTCGGTGGCGCTCGTAACAAATACTGTAAAACCAACAAACCCAATAAGTCCGGCAACAAATATCGTTCGAAACAGCCCAATACGGCGGACTCCCCTGTTGAATTGCCTGATACGTATGTATAATAGCGCTTTAATCATGCCACATTCTTGTTATGCCCGAAATGTAAAGTTTAAATTGGATAATTCTGTCGGTTTTACAAGCCATTGGTCGCTAAGGAGGGAGATGAATTACAGTATGATTTTTTTTTATGTGAAAAGCCGATAAGCAAATTGGGCGGAAAGATACACACCGAAAATCACCATCATCAGGATATGTTACTTTTGGGCATATACCAAGGAGCAGGGAAAGTTACCCCAACATGTTTGAACACTGGAAATATGTCTTTCAGCCCTGAGCTGCGTCTTTATTATGAAGAACCGTATGAATCGAGAGGTTCACGTACGGTTCTTAGAGTAGTTTAGGGGTGAAACTTCCCTTTACCTACTCGACCTTCTACTTACTCGTCGTGTCAATTAGTTCATAAATTAACTCCGTCAAGGTTGATATGTCGCTTTCAATGGTTCCCTTCATGTATCTCTCGCAAATCCTTTTATTATCTGGAGGGTTGAGATTTACATTCAACCCTTTTTCTAACTACAAAAGTCTTAAAAATTCTCTTTGCGTTCGTCCGTTTCCTTCTCTGAATGGATGTAGATAATTCACATTATCTAAAATTTCCGCTAATTTTTCGGCTAAGTTCTTCTTATTGCTTTTTGGAATTTTCTTGAACTCAATAATTAACTGTTCAATATATCTAAAGGCATTGTCAAAATGAGTAGTTGGGAAAAATTGTTTTCCGTCTTTGCTAATTTCAACAATCCGCTTTTTTCCTGCCCAGCCGTATATGTCTTGAAATAAGTGCCTGTGAATTTCAAAAAGGCTGTCAATTCCCTTGATTTCTATGGGGTTTTCATAAAGCTCTTGAAGTCGTTTAGTTACTGCGCCGCTTTCAACAAAGAGCAATACATCGGGGTCTGTTATATCTTGTAAATTTTGTAAAAGTCCTGTCGTGGGGTCAAAGTAGGTGTAGTCAGCGTCTATGTATTTGTAGAAATTAGACATAGGCTTTTTGTTTAGCCAACGCAACAAGTTCAGTTAGTGAAATTTTACCTGTTACATAGTCCCTAATAATTTCAATTCCTTTGGGAGTTGGCTTAAACCCTTCAAACATATTACTCCCTAACGCATTTGCAGTGCTTTCTAAGGTTTTCAGGTCCGAGAACTTAATACCCATTATTGTCAGGTTATTTCTGTCTATTTCAATTGTGTTAAACATACTCTTTAGTCTTTTATTCTTTTCAAAATTACAAAATTTCTGTGTCCAATCGTTTGTTTTATTTAGTTTTAGAATGGTGCATAATGGACGGAACTATATGCAGTTGGAGATTGCGGACGGTTTTCCTGTCGAGCCGCACCGTCGTTGTTGCGGGCACACAGCTTGTTGCCAAGCTCATTCGGATGTGCGCTATGCTATTCGATGCGGCTGGTGCTGATTTGCAATCAGCACCTCTTAGCTTCGGATCTGTGATTCGTTTTAAGCACCTACCCGAATAGTATTTCCACCAACCTTTTCTCGCCTGAATAGTCGTGTGCCAAACTGTAAGGATAATCTTCTGGCAGTCCACTGGATTACAAATTGTCACCACCGACTGCAACCTTTGGGCATATCCCAAGGAGCAGGGTTACGAGGCTTTGCTAACGTATTACCAGAAAGTTGCTCTACGTCTTAACGAACCGTCGTGTATGTTTCCGAAAGGGGAGGAGCGTAGCTAGCGTACGTGCAGTGGTGTGAGAGGTGCTCCGGTGGGCTAATGGCTCACCGGCCATCTACTCGATTGGGTTTAGTTATTTTAAATTTAAGTTTGAAGGATTTTGCCACTCTTTTCCTAAGAATTCTGTTAAATTTGAATAACTCCATGCAATAATTTTACGATCATCATTTGAATAACTTGTATCATCTTTGCTTGGATAATATACTCCTACATTAATTAATGCATTAATCTCCCCATCTTTACTTGCATTCTCCGATAATAACTTTAGCATACTTTCTGATAAAGAATCATATGAGATAGTTGAATCATCAGCCTTGTAGTAGCTTTCTAGTGAAGGATTAGTTTTAATATATTCATTAATAAGTAACTGAATTGATTTGAAATTAGAATTTTTTCGATTTAATTTATTAATAGTAAACTCAGGATAAACAGCTCCAGTGAGCATCTGAGCTATACCAAATGTTGAAGGGCCACTAATTCCAGATACTATAATAATCCATTTCCCATCAATGAAAGGATTTCTAGCAACAACTAATTGTCCTAATAAATCTTTTACAACAGAATCTTTTGATATACTCGGATATAAATGAGGCATATCATAAAGTTTTTCATCTCTACCTTCTTTAAGAATATATCCTCGTTTGTCTTCTTTACTACCCTCAATTCTTCTGTAAAAAGCCATTTCAGGAAATATCGAAGTTGGTTTAGAGTATGCTTTATATGCAATGTATCCTTTAAACTTAAGATCATCTTTTGAAATTTTCATAAATGGGTCTCTTTTAAAGATGCCGCTTAAAGCTACTTCCGTTAAATCATTTACATCTGAACTTGCAACAATTATGCTATTTCTTTTTAACATTTCTTTTAATCCATTGATATATCTTTCATCGGGAACTTGTGTCCTTTTAGGTAGAGGACTTTCTAAGGTAACTTTTATCGTCTCTTTTGAACTAGAAAGATATTTTGTTATTTCAGCTGCAGTTCTATAATCCCAATCACCAATCGTATTTCGTTCTAAGTTTTCAAGATAAACAGAACCAAGAAAGACAGAGACTTCTGTAGCTTGTAATATATGATTCCAAAATTTTCTTCTATTTAGATCTTTAGCCTTTTCGATGTAAATAAACTCTAAAATATCTTGTAGAGAAGACGATAATTGTAGCGGTTCCTCTTCATGAAAGATAATATGCCAGAGTGCACGAATGTCAAATGGAACTTCTGATTTTCTTTCCTTACTCAATCGGTTTATAGGAATTACATTTGACCCGATGCCATGCAAAAAACCTAACCAAAAATAATTTATATTAATATTGTCGGTAATATCAATAAGAATACATCCACATCCATTTAGAGCAGATTTAATATTCTCAAATTTAGCCTTAGGCAAGTTTATAGATTCTACTTTTAGTATCTCATCTTTAACTTGAAATTCTGTATATAAATTTAAGTCTTTATTTTTTGCTTTATTCTCAGTTGAAAATATTGAGTTTATGGCATTTCCAACAGCAGTTTTATATAATGGGCCAAATTCATATTGAAAATTTTCAACTTTTGGAAATACGGGAGTAATATCGTTTTTACTAAATTCGACAATATTATCAATATTTAATATTCTAATACTATTCCCTTGTAAATCTTTATCAAACTCATCAAATTTCTCTAATTCAAAAATGTAATCCTCAATTCTTTCTTCTAAAATATCAAATTTTTTATAGGGCATTATTTTATCAAAACCTAAAGATGATATCATTTCATTTTTCCTTTTATCAAGGTTATCTTTAACACAAATTGGTAGAATTCTTTTTTTCAAAGCAACTGACAGTCCAAATTCATAATAAACGTTTGGATTATCAAAACTTAAATCCACAACAATTAAGTGTGCCTCCTGAATTTTCTTGCAAATTTTCTCACAAATAACATATCCTGTTTGCCTAACATCATCAGCTCTTTCAGGAGTACATTTGTACAAATCATCCCCTTTGTCTTTACCTCCATTTTTTAAAAATGGAACAACTTCCCATTGGTAAAGAGCTTGTAACTTTTTATCAAAAGGCATTATCATAAAAGCTTTCTTTTCAGATTCAGATGTTTTATCCTTTTGACTATTTAAGTCTTCGACGGTGTCATGTATTGTTCTTTCATAAATGCAGCTTTTACCATTCATGAAACACTTAGGCATTTTCCTATTTAAATTTGTCATTTTGGTTAGTTTATATTTTTAAGTAATTTTCTTAGTATTTATCAATAGTCAAAAATGCTTTATTAAACCCAACGGTTACATGTATGAAACGTTGGGGATTGCGGGCTGCTTTCCTGTCGAACCCCGATGCTGTTGTTGCGGGCTGCGAACTTTGTTGTCCGCACCGAAACCCCAATTGACATATAGTTTTTGTGTGCGCCCTGCATGAGCAGTAGCGCACCTGCTGAAAGCTATTGAAAAAGTTTAAATATACAAATAAACTTTACATAACCGCGTTTTGTAGGTGTATTTTTTCCAGAGGATGTAAGTCCCTTATGCGCGGGGTCGTGCCCGAAGCATTAGCAAGTGGCAAACTGGTTGTTGGCGACAACAGCAGTGAAGGTTATTGCGATTGAATAATGAGCAATAGCAACGGCAAGATCCGGTACTGACGAACAGTGAATGGAGTGCAGTTTTACGATAGTAAAACCAAATGTCCGGTGGACATTTGACGGAATGAAAAGCGGAGCGGTATGATATGAGGCTGTAGAACGAGGATAAGCAAGCACATCATTGCAACGTCCAAAGAATACCAAAATCGTTTTGCAGTAGACCCAAGCTCATCCGGATGTGCGCTATGCTATTCGATGTGGCTGGTACCGATTTTTGCAATCAGCACCTCTTAATTTCGGATATGTGATTCGTTTTAAGCACCTACCCGAATAGTATTTCCACCAAACTTTTCTGTAAGCATTCGCTAAATTGCGTCAACTAATATTGCATGGCGGTCTATAAGTTTGCCGTTTACATCAAAGCAAACGACATGTACAACGAGAAAAAATTCCGGGCCGTTTATGACGAGTTTGTGGTATCGGGGCTGACTATCCGAGATTATTGCGCCAACCATCAGATCAACGAATCCAAATTCTATTACTGGCAAAACAAACTCAAAGGTCAACTACCACCCAAAGGCGGGTTCGTCCCGGTTGTTTTTGAAAACGGACAACATCTCCGGTCCAGCCATGTTCCGGTTCGGAACAACCAGGATGTTCAGCACTCCGCCTTTTCATGCGAAATAAGTTATCCCAACGGGGTGAGCGTAAAACTGGGCAGTTTGCCCGATGTACAGGTTTTACAGTCGTTGTTGCTCTTAGCACACCGGTAAGATGTTCAGTCTAACCCCCTCGATGCGGTATTACCTGTATTCGTACCCCACCGATATGCGCCGGAGCTTTTACACCCTGAGCGGAATGGTGACCAACCAGATGGGCCGTAACGTGCAGGACGGTGAAGTGTTTATCTTCATCAACCGCCCGTGTACCAGTATGAAGATCCTGCACATGGAATGCGGCGGATTGGTGATCTACCACCTGAAACTGGAATCAGGCGGTTTCAAACTTCCTGTTTTCGATCCAGACACCCACACGTTTCAAACCAGCTGGCAGGAACTGATGAGTATCGTCCAAGGTGTTTCTACCGGAGAAAAAGAGAATAAAAAAAGAGGACAAAAAAACCTCTGAACAGCCTGTAATATATGGGTTTCTGATTGATTTTCAAGTTAATATTCAGTATCTTCGAGCCATCAAAAACAAGGATGGATGACTACTGAAGAAGAGCTGTTTGTACAACAAATTTTGGAACATCGCGATGAGCTTTACCGGGAAACAGCCAGGTTGAAAAGCCAACTTGCCGGCTTCCAAAACTTCCAGTCAGAACGCACCTCTTACCAGCAACAAATCACCGAAAAAGACAAGGAAATTGACCACCTGGGACAGACCATCAGCACGCAGGATCAGGCCATCCTCAAGCTCAAACAACAAATAGAGACGCTTCAACGAAAAATATGGGGCAAATCCAGCGAAAAATACATTTCTGAAGACCCCCGGCAACGGAAACTCGATTTTGAGGGGCTTGACCTGCTTGAGGACGAAAAAGAACTGGCCACCAACGCCAAAGAAGAAATCGAGAAGTACAAGGCTATCCGGGTTGTTCAGGTAAAAGAAAAAAAACATCCGGTACGCAAACCTCTGCCCGAAAGCCTTCCACGGGAAGAAACCCATATTTTTCCTGAACAGGAAATTAACCCTGAACATTGGGCTGAACTGGCCCCCGAAGTTACCGAAGTACTCGAACGTGACCCTGCAAGGTGGTACGTTCGCCGGATTATCCGCCACAAATATGTGCTGAAAAATAAAAGCCAGGGGCCGGACATCGAGAAACAGGTTGTTACAGCGCCCATGCCTGCATTGCCCATAGCCAAAAGCTATGCCGGGGCAAGCGTACTGGCCGATATGGTCATCGATAAATATGTGAACCACCTTCCTTTCTACCGCCAGATCGGGATGTTCAAACAGCAGGGCATCTCCCTTGCCCCGGCAACGATCAACGGTTGGTTTGCCGAGGTGGCCGGGCTGATGCGCCCAAGCTATTACCGGTTACAGGAACTGGTGCTGGGGTCGGATTATATCCAGAGCGACGAAACCACTATCCCGATCATCAACAACGAAAAGCACCAGGCAGTTAAAGGGTACATCTGGATGGTGCGGGCAGTGATGGACCAGTTGGTCTTTTTTTATTACGACCACGGTTCCCGGGCCCAGAAAGTAGCCCTGCATTTGTTTAAAGATTACCAGGGAGTGATCCAGAGCGATGGTTATGTTGTTTATGACATGTACGAAAACAAAAAAGGGGTATTGCCCATCGGGTGCTGGGCCCATGCACGCCGTAAATTTGAAGAAGCTTTGAGCGAAGATAAGGCACGGGCTTCGTATGCCCTGGAACAAATCAGCCTGCTTTATGATGTGGAACGACAGGCCGATCAGGAAAACCTCTCGTTCGACCAGCGGGCAGAACTTCGTTCGCGCCTGGCTTACCCCATTATGGTAGCTTTCGAAAAATGGCTGTTAAATGAGTTCCCAAAGGTTTTACCCAAGGGACGCATCGGGAAAGCCATCCGCTACACCTACAACATTTACCACAAGCTGACCCGCTATCATTTGGATGGCCGGTTGAAAATAGACAATAACCTGGGCGAAAATGCCATCCGCCCCATTGCTTTAGGCCGGAAAAACTGGTTATTCTGCGGAAATGACGATGCGGCAGAAAACGCAGCCATCATCTATTCCATGATGGGCTGTTGTAAGGCTCACCAGGTAAATTTCCGCCAATGGCTGGTTTACTTCCTGGAAAACGTCCACAGTTACGACAACGATTACTCCAAAGACCTGGCCGAATTGCTCCCGCACAACTTCAACCGGTAAACCCAAAACCTATAACTGAACCTATCCGATCTTCGAAGCCTCTCAAAGTTCTCAGAACATTTTAGAGAAACTCTCAAAGAGAAACTCTCTGCTCATAAAAACAACACGGAGTTGGCCGAATGGTTACACTTTTCTCGCCTGAATAACCGCGTGCCGAACTGTAAAGATATTCTTCTGTCCGTCCACTGGATTACAAATTGTCACCAGCGATTGCAACTTTTGGGCATATTCCAAGGAGCAGGGGAAAATTGCTCCACATCTTAATGAACCGCTATATACGTACCTGAGAATTGAATGTTCGGTGGACATTTAATTCGAAAGGGAGGAGCGTAGCTCGCCTACGCACGGTGGTGTGAGAGGTGCTCCGTTGGGCTAATGGCTCACCGGCCATCTACTCGATTATAAGCCGTTTTCATTCTGTTTTACAAAACCGTCTCTCATAATAATATTGATTTTTACTATTGTCTATCAGGTGATTACCTCGAACTCTCCAAGTTTCATTCGTAAAGTATTCATACATATTTTCATAATCATCCACGGTTGCAATCTTGAAATAATCGTTGACTGAATCGGAAATCAAAATATCCTTTAGTCCAATAAAAAGTATCTTGATGCTATCATTTTCTTGCTTTGAAAATCTCATGTGTCCATTAATGTCTGAAATTACATTTTTTATTGTGTCACCATCATGAAACATCAGTCCAATGGCTCCAATTAATACATCTGTCGAATCTGGGAAGTACAAATCAAGTACTATGTCTGAAGAATTGGTATTCCTCTTATCTATGATGTGAAAATTTGGGCGAATGTCCTTTTGTGGTTGCAAATCACTATTAAGGATCAATTTGTTACCGTTTAGTTCCCATTTACCTTTTGTTTCTCCAAATACTAAACCCGATTGCCATAAATAGATAAAGGTTGAATCTTTTTTTATAGAAATACGTGAGCCCCATTCAAAACCACCTTTTGTCCTGTAATTTCCTGTCACAGAATAGAATTTTGCTGTCTTGCATGAAGACAATAAGAAAAAAATCAATATTCCGATAATGTATCTCATTGTGAGTTCGTCTCTTTAAATGCGCTATAACGGTTGGCAATAAGAAACGTAGGGCATTTCAGAGCTACTACCTATCAAGCTACCGAACCGTTTATTAAATGTTATGTCTTTTAAATTTAGCACTTTCTGCCCTATGTTTTTTATTGCGTGTTGGGCAACGTTGTTATTTTAATATGTCACGAACATTTGTCGATGAATTACCATACTGAGCTGCTTTTTCAATCTTTTTTATCAAAACGTCAGTCAATTCTATTCTTCCTTCTAATATTAGAGTTAAATCTTCACCAGTAAAGAAGATTATATTTGCACCATTACCATTGAATTGTTTAATCACCTCGTCTCGAAATCCATTGATTGAGAAAAATAGACCTCTTGTACTTTCCAACTTTGTAATAACTTTACGTTGAAATGACCCAATCTCACCTTCATTTGGTTGGTCATTTCGCCATTTAGCTTCTACTAAATAATCAAATCCTTCAAATCTAAAATAACCATCTATTTGCTGAGTCTCTGTTTTATATGATTTTTTGTATTCTATGTTTGATAATGCAAATAACTCTTTGATAATATCCTCTAATGAATAACCAGCTTGTTGCCTGTTAGTATTTGAAAATCCTCCAAAGAAGAGGTTTTTTATACTTTCTAATTTTTCTTGTCTTTGCTTTAATATTTTTTCCTTTTCTTGTGAAACTTTATGTCTTGATACTGTTTCTGTTTTTTGAGTTTCAATAATGATTTTGTTTTCTGTAATTAATTCCTTTAATCTTCTCAAAGCAGACAAACCTGCCTCCTTATCTGCAACTTGTGAGTCAGGCAAATTTCGTAATTGGTAAAACCCAGTTATTATTTTTTTTATTTTAATCCGCCCCTCTTCTGATTCATTCAATTCACCTAATAATTTCTTGCCCCACACAAATTTATACTCATCTTTGTATTTCATTGCTAATCTTTGCTCTAAACCACTAGCAATTAGAAAGGAAACTAAAGTATCTTTAAAATGAAAACATTTTCCAAAACACTGAATCAATTGTTCAATAACTTCAAATGGTATCGGTTCCATATTTTTTTATTAAAGTATTATAATAAAAATAAAATTTAAAAATCATATTTTATGTGCAGGTCTGTTTTTCAATGTTGCCCAACGGACGGAACTATATGCAGTTGCCGACTGCGGGCGGTTTTCCTGTCGAGCAGCACCGCCGCTGTTGCGGGCTACACGGCTTGTTGTCAGCACGGAAACGGCAATTGACATATAGTTTTTGTTGTGGGTAGTTTTTAATCAATTATACTTAATAGAGTTTCAGCAAGCGGATTTATTCGATATTCATTTCTTCCATCAAATCTGGCTCCTCCAGTTGGAATTGAAATCATAAAGCCAGAAAGATAAAGTTCATCCTGTTTGTCATAGTCAACATCAATTCCATTTCTTATTTTTCTCACATACTCCAAATCTGGAATGAATAGCTTTTGAATTAAATAAGATAATCGTAAAAATGTCTGGTAGTCAATTATTCCTTTGATACTAGCTGCTAGTAATTTCCCAAGAATCTCTGGTTTTTCAAGGTCTTCTAATTTGTCAAGAATTAAAATCAATGCCAATCCTACTTTTTTATTATATGTCTCGTTTGTTTCTACGTCTCTAATGAACTTCTGCCTTTCTTCAATTGTCGTCGAATTCAATTGCGTGAGGAACTTTAAAATTTTTTTCAACAATATATAATCCAGTGTCTTAATTCCAAATTTTGCAAATCCAACAATACTACTAACAATAGGAATCTCTTTTAAAAGTCCATCATTCATTATTGAGTCTATTGTTACCTCTGCTAGATCTATATTAATATTTGTTAAATCTGATAATTCTAATGTTTTTTCAATCGATTGTTCAATTTCTGTCATAGTTAAGTCATTATTTATCATAGAATATTTCAAGGTGTTGTGTTGATCGTCAAATGGAATGCAATATTTTTAAATTACCCACAACGGACGGAACTATATGCAGTTGGGGATTGCGGGTTGCTTTCCTGTCGAACCCCACCGAGGTTGTTGCGGGCTGCGGGCTTTGTTGTCCGCCCCGAAACCCCAATTGACATATAGTTTTTGTTAGCGGTTCGTTGTTTTTTTTCATTTTTTGCTGTGGCTCTATTGCTAAATTAGTTGTATCAGTTTTAATGTTCTGTCACAATAATTTCTTAATTCAGCATCTGTTACAGGTTCACTGTCTGAATTTGTGTTATGTCGATGGTGATATTTTTTTGAGTAATCATTAATGTCTGTAAGTTCAGCAACTTCAGGAAGAAGTCTATAATATGGATCTGTTGCTGTTGAATTTCTTACTTTGTCAATGAAATTACCAAGCCATTCGGAAGGCAATAAAAGGTCAAAAAACTTTAGATGGAAATAACTTTCTAAGGCTGGTCTTAAGCACCTTGCAATATTTCGCCTTTCTTGATCTGTAAAGCAGCCATTTGTTAAGTAGTTTTTAATAGCTGTACTGTCTTTTAAAACACTTGATAAAGTTTCATTGTCAATATGATACTCCACAATACAGGCAGAGTTTCCTACAAACTCAATTTTACTGCATTGATTTGTCAAACTAATTTGATTCGTACTTTTCCAGAACTCACCTGCAAAAATGATGTTATGTGTTAGTACAAATAGCTGTTTCGATCGTTGGGCAAAGTGCAATAATTTGGAAATAGTCGTTGATTTTCTATTGAGGTCAAAACTCGAAACAGGGTCGTCAAAAACAATTATTTTATCTTGTATATTACCATCAACTTCAAGTTTTGTAAGAAAAAATGCTAATGCTAATGCACTTTTATCGCCTTCGCTCAAGGAGTATTTGAATGTTGAAAAAAGCGGATTGTCATCAAGTTTAATTTCATTCCCATTTATGTGAAGTGCATATTTTATCATTGGCTCTTTGCTGCTTCCAACATAAACGCTATCCAATCCTCGAATTTCAAGATAAGGTGCAAATGCCTGAAGATATTGATTAATCTTTGTGGAATAGTTTGCGAAAATGGCAGTTGAATAATTATCAAGCAATAACTGTTTTGCGTCCTTTTCAGTTTTAAGTGCTTCAACAGCAGAATTGTATGTTGTTAGGTTTATACAAAGCCTATCAATAGTTGGATCGCTTCTTTTCTTGATTGCTTTTAACTTCTTTAAATCAGTTTCGAGTTGAATTAAGTTTGGTTGACTTTGAGCCTTAATAGCAGCAATTGATGCAATATAAGCAGAGATATGAATATTTAAGTTGGTAATTTTTTGATTGAACTCTTCAACGATGGAGTGAAAATGTGAAACACTTGAGGCATCTTGAGATTTAATAGGGTTTTCTGACTTTAGCGTTAATATCTCTTTTATGGCTTCAAATGCAGAAACAAATACCTCCTTTTCTTGAATGATGGAAGCGAGAACAGGAGGATTTTGTATGTGAACTTTCCAAAATTCAATCAAGTTAATATTTGCTGTAATCTTGTTTTCTATTTCTAAAAATTGTGCTTCAATATTAAAGTTTGAAATAGCTAATCGCTGTTCTTTCAATCTCTCAAGTAAACGATTGTACTCTTCATTGAAATATTGTTTATACGCTTCAATTATTTGGATTGTGTCTTCCAAAGGCCTTAAACAAAAAGGACATTCATTATCTTTTATAGCTTCAAACCCTTGTTTAATCCATTGTTCTGACTTCCCATCCATTGAAAGATATTCCTTGTGTTCATTGAACTTTGCAAGATATGTTTCTGAAATATTGTCGATTGACTGGCTTAACGCTGTTTCCAAAATAGCAGTGTCAAATGGAAGAGTAAGTAATTGAATTAAATTTAAAGTTGGTTTTGATTGAATCGTTTGAAAACTTTTTGCGGTTAATATTTCTGCTTCTTTAAGTGCTATTTTATTATCTATGTCTGAGTCTATTTGGATATTTGTAAATGCTGCGGCAGTGAAAGCTTTGTCAATGGCAAGTTCAATTTTTTCTGTTGTTTCTTTGATAGTTTTTCCTCCGTTTTGTATTCTGTCCTTAATGGATTGAATATCTAATTTTAAAGCTATTCCTTGTTGTCCGAAAATTACTTCAAATAGGTTTTTCTTGTGGGAGGTTTGTATTTCTAATCCAGTGTAAATATTCTCATTAATAAAATGAATATCAAATATTTCGATATTTGGATAGTGATTGTCCCAAGTCGTAGCATTGAAAGTTCGTTTTGGATTGGTTGTGCTGTCCGTTAATACTTCTACCGTTTGAGTAACAGTTCTGTCAAATGCTCTTTTTTTAGGAAGCAATGAATTATCTCCTTTTAAAGAATTTAAAATTACAGCAATTGTAGTCTTTCCGCTACCATTTTCACCGTAAATGAGATTTATTCTTTCAAAATCAGTTGTCCTGTGTCCAGTAGGAACAGTGCTATGATCATAGTTCAGAAATTTCCCGGTTCCGTGTATTTTTATAAATTTCTTAATCATATTTTATGAATTCTCGATAAGAATTTTTGTTTAGAGTCGGCTATTTTTCATTACTACTGTCGATGTTATGTAGCACTTACAATGACCGCTAACATCTGTATATCCACAGAGTTGTGGATATATTGGCCTTATCCACATGAACCATATTTGCCAAACGCTTAAGTACAAACAACTTGATAATACGGTTCGGTCTTGTCATAAATTATCGTTTTTCACTTGTCTATAACACTGTGGCGTAACCAATTCGATTACATACAAATATAAAATTATTGTATTAAAAAACAAGATTATCCAGTGGATTTTGTATCTGGCCGAACCCTTTGGTGGTAACAGGAGTGTAAATCTCAGTGGTTTTGCTGTTTTCGTGCCCCATCAGGCTTTGTATGTAACCCAAATCCGTTCCGTTTTCAAGCAAATGTGTGGCAAAACTATGCCGCAAGGTATGCGTCGAAACGTTCTTCTTTATCCCCGCTCTCAACTAAAAGTCTGAACCTTGATTCATCTGATTTTGGGGATTGCCCCGATTTCTTAATCCTATAAATCAACTGTTTACACAATCTGATTTACACGCTCAATTCCGTTATAAACGCAAATGTCAGGAGCTTACTATCGAATGTCGGGAGCCTGTGTTCGTATGTCAGATGCTTGTGCGCGTATGTCAGGAGCCTGTTCTCGTATGTCAGATGCTTGTGCGCGTATGTCAGATGCTTGTGCGCGTATGTCAGGAGCCTGTTCTCGTATGTCAGATGCCTGTGCACGTATGTCAGATGCTTGTGCACGTATGTCAGATGCTTGTGCACGTATGTCAGATGCTTGTGCGCGTATGTCAGATGCTTGTGTTCGTATGTCAGGAGCCTGTTCTCGTATGTCAGATGCTTGTGCGCGTATGTCAGGAGCCTGTTCTCGTATGTCAGATGCCTGTGCACGTATGTCAGATGCTTGTGCACGTATGTCAGATGCTTGTGCGCGTATGTCAGATGCTTGTGTTCGTATGTCAGGAGCCTGTTCTCGTATGTCAGGAGCCTGTTCTCGTATGTCTGACTCGTCCTAAAAATAGTTTACCCCTTTTGTTTATAAATCCTATTTCAAATTTACGTTTTTACTTTAATCCTAAAATGGCTTTACATTTGTTTTACCGGAAGAAGCGGAAGCGAGCTCTGCTGAGGAGCAACTCGACAGGAATACTCCGGTCGGATATTCACTGAATCTTCAAGGCGCTTCACAGCGTCATGAATTTCAATAGTTGAATCTAAAACGTGTTCCTTGTCCGTCAGACAGACTTTTGCCGTGATTTGGAGACCTTTCCCGAAGAATTATTCCTTTGTGCCCCTTTGTCCTTGTGTCAAAATTCAATGCCTTTGCCGGGTAAAGAAGACCTCAGCGAGGTCGGATGTTTATAGAAAATGTTGTGAAGAAAGCGTTCAACCCCGGCTGTGGTTATATGTTCTGTTGTTTCCGTTTTCCGATATATATTTTATCCCTCAGGGATACGTTTGCTTTGCGTTAGATTGTATTCGCCTTTGTGCCTTTGTGGCAAAACTATTCAGGCACAAAAAAACTCCGAAGTAACAAGTACCTCGGAGTTTTTTGAAATATAACGAATGGTTTTTTATTCGACTTTGGCAAAGTTGGCAGCTGCCATGCGGGTGTAGCTTGCATATCTCCATTTGGCATTGTCTTCGGCAGCAGCAAACAATTGATCTGCTGCTTCGGGGAATGCTTTTTTCAACGAAGTGTAACGTACTTCACCATTCAGGAATGCCTGGAATTTCGACCAATCAGGAGCGTTCGAATCCATAACAAATGGGTTCTTTCCTTCTTCTTCCAGTTGTGGGTTGTAGCGGTACAAACTCCAGTATCCGCATTCTACAGCCAGTTTTTCTTCCTGCTGCGATTTACCCATCGAAGCTCTCAAACCGTGGTTGATACATGGCGAATAAGCAATGATCAGGGATGGTCCCGGGTAAGCTTCGGCTTCGCGGATGGCTTTTAGGTACTGAGCCTGATTAGCGCCCATAGCAACCTGTGCTACATAAACGTATCCGTAGGATATAGCCATTGCGCCCAGGTCTTTTTTGCGGATGCGTTTTCCTGAAGCGGCGAATTTAGCAACAGCGCCAACCGGGGTCGATTTCGATGCCTGACCACCGGTGTTCGAGTAAACTTCGGTATCCATTACCAGGATGTTTACATCGGCGCCCGAAGCCAACACGTGATCCAAACCACCGTAACCGATGTCGTAAGCCCAACCGTCGCCACCGAAGATCCATTGCGATTTCTTCACCAGGTATTGTTTCAGGCTAACGATTTCTTTGGCGTAAGTGGCAGAGCTTCCGGCCAAAACCTCCAATACTTTAGCCGAAACTTCTTCTGTTTTTTCAGCGTTCAGTTTGTTGTCGATCCAAGCCTGGAATGCTTCTTTTTCAGCTTCAGTTGCATCGGCAGCAATGGCATTTTTCATCACCATTTCAATGCGGTCGCGTTGTGCCGACACCCCTTCAGCCATACCGAACCCGTATTCAGCATTGTCTTCGAACAGTGAGTTGGCCCAGGCCACACCGTGTCCGCTTTCGTTGTGTTTGCAATATGGAGTTGAAGGAGCCGAACCACCATAGATGGAAGAACAACCTGTAGCATTCGATACCATCATGCGTTCGCCAAACAACTGCGAAATCAGTTTGATGTACGGAGTTTCGCCGCAACCGGCACAAGCGCCCGAGAATTCGAACAACGGCTGTGCAAACTGCGAGTTTTTGATCGATTTATTCTTTTCAACTACTTTTTCCTTGTAGCTAACGTTTTTAGAGAAGTGGTTCCAGCGGCTGATTTCAGCTTCCTGGCTGTCGAGCGATTTCATCACCAAAGCTTTGGTTTTCGACGGACAAACATCGGCACAGTTACCGCAACCGGTACAGTCGAGCACGCTCACCTGAATCTTGAAGTTCAGGCCGGGGAACTGTTTGTTTGGAACAGCAGCCAATGTTTTGGTTCCTTCAGGCAGCTTAGCCAGTTCGTCTTCGTTGATCAGGAACGGACGGATAGCAGCGTGAGGACAAACATAAGCACACTGGTTACACTGGATACAGTTTTCCGACTGCCATTCAGGAACGTGAACAGCAATACCGCGTTTTTCGAAAGCCGAAGTACCCGATTCGAACGTACCATCTTCAGCACCTACGAACGTACTTACCGGAAGATCGTCGCCTTTCTGTGCATTGATTACATCAACAAATTTCGAGATGTAAGCAGGGCGTGCAACGTCGGCCAGTTCGTCGGTCAACTGGATGTTTTTCCATTCAGCCGGAACTTCAACTTTGTGGAAGTTGGCAGCACCAGCGTCAACAGCGGCGTAGTTCATGTTCACCACTTTTTCACCGGCTTTTCCATACGATTTCACGATGGCTTTCTTCATTTCGTAAACCGCAGTTTCGAACGGAATTACGCCGGTGATTTTGAAGAATGCCGATTGCATGATGGTGTTGGTACGCGATCCCAAACCAATTTCTTCACCCAGTTTTGTACCGTTAATGATGTAGAAGTTGATTTCGTTTTCGGCCAGGTATTTTTTCATGTTATCTGGCAAACGCTTCTTGGTTTCTTCTTCGTCCCAGATAGAGTTCAGAAGGAATGAACCGCCTTTTTTCAAGCCTTTCAATACGTCGTACAAATGGATGTATGCCGGAACGTGGCAAGCCACAAAGTCGGGATTGGTAACCAAATAAGTCGAGCGGATTGGCACGTCGCCGAAACGAAGGTGCGATGAGGTGAAACCACCTGATTTCTTCGAGTCGTAAGCGAAATAAGCCTGGCAATATTTATCGGTTGCTTCACCAATAATTTTGATTGAGTTTTTGTTGGCGCCTACAGTACCGTCTGATCCTAAACCGTAGAATTTAGCTTCGTAAGTTCCGGCTGGGGCAACGTTCACTTCGCCATTCATCGGGAGCGATTTGAAAGTCACGTCGTCAACAATACCAATGGTGAACTGGTTTTTAGGTTCGTTCAGTTCCAGGTTTTCGTAAACAGCCAGGATTTGAGCCGGAGTGGTGTCTTTCGAGCCCAACCCGAAACGACCACCAACGATCAATGGTGCATTGGCGTCGTCTTTGAATAATTCGACAACATCCAGGTACAACGGTTCGCCGTTTGCTCCCGGTTCTTTGGTACGGTCGAGAACGGCAATGCGTTTTACCGATTTTGGCAATACATTGAAGAAATATTTAGCCGAGAACGGACGATACAAATGAACGGCCAGCAAACCAACTTTCTTACCTTGTTTAGCTAAGTAATCAATCACTTCGCGGGTAGTTTCGGTTACCGAACCCATGGCAATGATGATGTTTTCGGCATCAGCAGCTCCGTAATAATCGAACGGGTGATATTCGCGGCCTGTGATTTTCTTGATTTCCTGCATGTAGTGTTCTACAATATCCGGAACGGCATCGTAATAGCGGTTAGCCGATTCTTTAGCCTGGAAGAAAATGTCTGGGTTTTGAGCTGTACCGCGGGTTACCGGATGTTCCGGGTTCAACGCGCGGTCGCGGAATTCCTGGATCAGGTTCATGTCAATCAACGGAAGCATATCTTCTTTCGAGATCACTTCAATCTTCTGAATTTCGTGTGATGTACGGAATCCGTCGAAGAAAGCCATGAACGGAACGCGCGATTTCAGCGTGGCAAGGTGAGCAACACCGGCCAGATCCATTTCTTCCTGAACCGAACCGGCAGCCAACATAGCGAAACCAGTCTGACGGGCTGAATAAACGTCGCTGTGGTCGCCAAAAATTGATAATGCGTGGCTTGCCAGTGCGCGTGCACTGATATGGAATACGGTTGGAAGTAACTCTCCGGCAATTTTATACATGTTAGGGATCATCAGCAACAAACCCTGCGATGCGGTATAGGTTGAGGTCAAAGCGCCAGCCTGCAATGCACCGTGAACAGCACCTGCTGCACCACCTTCGCTCTGCATTTCGGCCAGGCGAACCGGGCGGCCAAAAATGTTGGTTTTTCCGTTAGCTGCCCATTCGTCAACATACTCGGCCATTGTCGATGATGGCGTAATCGGGTAGATACAGGCTACCTCGCTGAACATGTAACTGATGTGCGCCGCAGCGTAGTTACCGTCACATGTAATGAACTTTTTTTCTTTTGCCATTTTTATTAATTTTTAGTTCGTGTTATATTTAAATTTTCAATCTTTTCAATCTGTCATTTGTTCACTTTCTGATCTGAAGCCTCTTTATTCCTCCCTTTTGTAGAGGTAGGTGGGGCTTTTAGTACAAAAAGCCAAACAGCCACAACGGAATCACGTTGTTTTTACCTATTTCAATCATATCGGCGGCCGCGTAATAGCCATTTTCTTTCGGTTCGGTGTATTTGCCGCCAACGCTAAAGTTCAGGCTGTCGTTCACCAAAAAATCCGACTTTTCCGAGCTCTTTATCTGGTGCTTGTATCCCACCTGGTTGTAGAAAAATGTTTTCCGCAGAATACTGTTGTTTATGTTGGTATCGTCAATGGCGTACATCAGGTTGGTATTGTGCAAATAAACCAGGTCAGGTTTTTTAATTTCGTCCTCATTCCCGTTCGAAAACAGCAGGTTAATGATTCGTGCATTCTTCATGTACCGCAGGTAATTCATAATGGTTGCCCGCGAGGTTTGCACATCGGTACTAATCTTGCTGACATTGGGCGAGAACGGCGCCTGACTGGCAATAATCTGGAGCAATTTCCTAAGTTTAGGCAGATATTGCAAATCAATCTGGTTGAGATATGTCACATCAATTTCCAGCGCCAGGTTGATGTGTTTCAGTAATGTTTCGCCGTAAAAAGCCTTGCTTTCGATGAAATACGGGTAATAACCGTCTTTCAGGTAATTGGTGAAATAGGCGAGGGGTTTTACTTCCTGAACAATTTCCCTGGCGATGCTCTTATGGTTCTCCAATATTTCCTGAAGCGAATAGCTCCTGAAGTTTTGATTCGTTTGGTAATTCAAATACTCGCGGAAGGAAAAGCCTTCGAGGTGGTATATTTTGGCGATGTCTTTCAGCTCGCTGTTTTCTTCGAGTACGCGCAGTACGGGCGATGCCGAAAATATAATTTGTAATTCGGGAAAATTGTTGTAGCAAGTTTTCAATTCGTCGGCCCAACCCGGGTATTTGTGTATTTGCTCCAGGATCAGGGTTTTTCCTCCGGTTTTGTAAAACTCGTCGGCAAACGAAACAATCCGTCGTTTGGTGAAATAGAAACTGTTCAAATTCACATAAAGGCACGATTTTTCGTTCAAAAACCGCTCCCTGATTATATCGAGCAGAAAAGTTGTTTTTCCAACACCTCTGAATCCTTTAATGCCAATGATCCGTTGGTTCCAGTCAATCTCGTCCATAAGTTCCCGCCTCACGGTTTTTCCCGATTGTTCCAGAAGTGCGTTGTGAATGTTGATCAAACTTTGCATTTATCGAATTTAGGTCAACAAATGTAGCAATCAATCTTGAAGTATTGTAATCTTTAGATTGCAAAATTGTTTTGAAAGTGTAATTTATAATTGTTAAAAATAAGATGAGATTGCTATTTATATGTGGTAATTATAGTAAGCCGCTTGCTTTCGCATTGCTGCACGGGGCTTTCGGATTCGATTCCAGGATTTGTGCGTTGAAGCGATAACAAAAACTGTAATTTTGTGCGTTAAAAGTTTGTAAATGGCCAATAAAAAACCAGAGCTTCTTGCTCCTGCCGGAAATATCGAATCATTTTATGCAGCCCTGAATGCTGGCGCAAACGCTGTATTTCTCGGTTTGCCCGAATTCAATGCCCGTGGGCGGGCCAGCAATTTCAACCGCCCTACCCTGAGGCTGGCTTTAAAAAAGGCAAAAGAAAAGAACGTGAAAGTGTATGTAACGCTGAATGTTTTGATCAAAAACCGGGAGATCGATCAGCTAACCGGAATTCTCGCTTTTCTGGATGCAGCAAAGGTTGATGGTTTAATTATCCAGGATTGGGGCGTTTACTTTCTGGCGCACAACTATTTTCCGAAGCTTCGCTTACATGCCAGCACACAAATGGCTGTTCACAATTCGGTTGGGGTTGATTTCAATGCAGAAAAGGGCATTGCTCGCACCGTTTTGGCGCGCGAACTAACCATGCCTGAGCTGGAATCTATTGCGCAGAAAAGCAAATCGGAGCTCGAAGTTTTTGTGCATGGCGCCTTATGTTATTCTTTTTCAGGAATGTGCCTGTTTAGCAGCTATGCAGGCGGACAGGGCGCAAACCGCGGTCTTTGCAAACAAAGCTGCCGCCGGATTTACCAGGATGCGGGCGAACAACATGCACTTTTTAGCCTGAAAGACAATCAGCAAATACAAAACCTGAAACGTTTGTTCGAAATTGGCATTCATTCGCTGAAAATTGAAGGACGCATGAAATCAGCCGATTACGTTTACCAGGTTTGTAAAGCTTACCGGCTGGCTTTGGATAATCCGCAAAACCTTGAAACTGCATCTCAAATGCTTACCCTGGATATGGGGCGCGAGAAAACTTCGTGGTTTCTGGGCGGAAATGTTTCGCAATCGATTACCTCCGATTCGTCAACCGGAATTTGCATCGGGAAAGTTGAACGGGTGAATAATGGCTCTGTTTTAATTAGCAGTTCGCTTCCATTGGAGGCTGGTTATCGCCTTCGGGTCAGGAATACGGGCGACGATGATCAGCTGTACATTAAACTGGATAAGTTTTCGGTGAATAACGGATTTTATGAGCTTGAAACAGACATTTGGCGCAAGATAAAAAAGGGCGACGATGTGTTACTGGTTCGTTTGAAAACCCAGAGCTTCCCATCCAGGATTGGAAATACGAGCACTTTGCCCGAGTTGAAAGAAACGCCTGTGAAGAAATTTGAAATTCGGAGAGAGCTGAATATTGCTCCGGCTCACAATCACGAACCGATGCTTTTTGTGCGAATCGGCAGTCCTGCCTGGTTGCCAAAACTGCGCTTCGACGATTACAGTGGAGTTATTCTTTCGTATAAACGCTCCGACTGGAATGAATTTGATGCTAATTCGCCAGCCTACCGGTCAAATAAAAGTAAGGTTTGGATCGAATTTCCTAAATTCATTTCAGAAAAACATCTCGATTTTTACAGGCAACTGGCCGCTGGTTTATTTCAGTGCGGGTTTAATCAGTTTTTTATCAGTCATTTATCGCAAAAGCAACTTCTGCCGCCAGGTGCGAAAGTGAGTTGTAATGAAAATGTATATGTGATGAACGATGCTGCCGCCCGGATGCTTGTTTCCGAAAACATCGGGCACTTTGTGTATCCCCTGGAAAACGATTTGGACAATCTGCTGTCGATGAGTAATAAGCAGGGAATCGTTCCGGTTTATTTTTATCCTGAATTGTTTTACTCCAGAATGCCTGTTGATTTAAATGCTGAAAATGAATTTTTTAGCGACGAAAGCAATAAAAAATTTCGAGTCTCGGTCAAGGATGGAATTACCATTGTGTATCCATCAATTCCGGTGGCGCTGTTTCACTATAAAAAACAATTGGAGAAAAACGGATTTACTCGTTTCCTGATCGATTATTCAGGAGAGACGATGACTGCGAATGTGGTGAAACGGGTGCTTAAAAAATTTATCGACGGCGAGGCGGTACAGCCGTCCTCAAATTTTAATTTTAAACTCGGACTTAAGTAGCAAAAGTGTTCAGTCGCAGTAGTCAGTTCACCATGAAGAAAACTGAACACTGCGACTGGTAACTTGAATTATTGATCGTTCATCGAAATCAGGAATTCTTCAACTGAAGCTGTTTTCATGACCCGGTTTGCAATAAATTCCATTGCTTCAACCGAGTTCATATCGCTCAGGAAGTTGCGCAGGATGTATGTTTTATCCAGTACATTTTTGTTCATCAGCAAATCTTCGCGGCGAGTGCTCGATGAGGTAATATCCACAGCCGGGAAGATACGTTTATTCGATAATTTGCGGTCGAGTTGCAACTCCATGTTACCGGTTCCCTTGAACTCTTCGAAGATCACTTCATCCATTTTCGAACCGGTTTCGGTGAGCGCTGTCGAGAGAATTGTAAGCGATCCGCCTTCTTCGATGTTACGGGCAGCTCCAAAGAAACGCTTCGGTTTGTGGAGCGCATTGGCATCAACACCACCCGAAAGTACTTTTCCTGAAGCTGGTGCAACCGTGTTATAAGCACGGGCTAATCGGGTGATGGAGTCTAGTAGAATCACCACATCGTGACCACATTCAACCAAACGTTTTGCTTTTTCCAGAACCATTCCGGCAACACGCACGTGACGTTCAGCAGGCTCGTCGAATGTTGATGAAATAACTTCGGCATTCACGTTGCGGGCCATGTCGGTAACTTCTTCCGGGCGTTCGTCAATCAGTAAAACCATCATGTAAACTTCCGGGTGATTGGCTGCAATGGCATTGGCAATCTCTTTGAGCAACATGGTTTTACCGGTTTTAGGCTGGGCAACAATTAATCCGCGCTGGCCTTTGCCGATAGGAGAGAAGAGGTCAACGATGCGGGTTGATATATTATCGTGCCCGTTTCCGGTTAAATTAAATTTCTCGTTCGGGAAAAGTGGTGTTAAATGTTCGAACGGAACGCGGTCGCGGATGTAATCGGGTGTGCGGCCGTTGATTTCGATTACTTTAATCAGCGGAAAATATTTTTCACCTTCTTTGGGTGGTCTGATTGTGCCCGTAACGGTATCGCCGGTTTTCAGACCAAACAGTTTGATTTGCGATTGCGAAACATAAATGTCATCCGGAGAATTCAGGTAGTTAAAGTCCGACGAGCGAAGGAATCCATAGCCATCAGCCATAATTTCCAAAACTCCGGTGTTGCTTATAATCCCTTCAAACTCATATGGTTTTTCCTGGGGCGCCTGTTGCTGCTTCTGGGGCTTATTGTTTTGGTTATCACGATTTTCCCATTTGGGATTGTTCTCGTAGTTTTTCTTTTTTTGCTGAATTTCAACTCTTTTCTCGCCAAATTCTTCTGTTTTTACTTCATCAGCAGGTTGTTCCGGTAAAACTTCAGGTTTTACTTGTGGTATAACCGGAATATCAATCACTTCAATAGATTCAACAGGTGCATCGTTGTCAATGGGTTCTTCGGCAAACAAAATTTCCTGTCGTACTTTCTGGTTCTGATTTTGTTTCGGCTGAACGTCTTGTTTGGCCTCATTCTCTGTTTGTTCGGGCCTGAATGGAGTCCGTTGGTTTTGATTATTAGGCCGCTGGTTTCTGTTTTGATTGGTATTTGGATTGGATGAACCCGCTTTTACGTGTTCGGTGCGTGGGCGTTTTTTGATTTGTAGTTCTCTTTTTCCCTCTTGTTTCTGGTCGGTATTTGGAACCGGAGTTTCTTGTTTTTCAGTTTCTTGTGGCTCAGCGGGCTTCATTTCCTTTGTTTCTGCTGGTTTTTCTTCTTTTTTTCGATTGAAAAGTTTATTAAAAACAGAGCTTTCTTCACGTTTGGAAACAATATCTCTGGGCGATTTTAGTTTTTTATCTTCTGTTTTTTTCTCGGAAGCCAGAATTGCTTGCGTGTCGAGAATTTTATAGATTAAATCTTGTTTTTTAAATGACTCAACTTTCTTAATGTCAAGCTCTTTAGCAATTTCTCGTAAGTCGGGAAGTAGTTTTCTGCTTAATTCAATAATGTCATACATAATTTTTTGATTGATTTGTTAAATCCAGATGTCAATTGACTAAAAAAAGAAAATAATGGATTTGAAATTTTGGATAATCGATACTTGTTCGAAATTTTGTGCAAGTATAGTTAAATCCTTAAATATTGCAAAGCAAATAAGAAAAAAACAAATTTTGATCTCGCTTTTGCATAAAACGGCGTATAACCTGCTATTGCTTAAATTGTAAGAAATAGTTAACAAAACAAAACCACAACATTGTGTCTTTATTTTCCGATGTAGAATATTGGCTTTTTTTTGAATAGGAATCGTTGTACCCATTGTTTCGTAAGGCTTGCAGTAACTTTTATTTCAATGCGTAATTTGGGATTATGCTTCAATGTTGTTAATTAAGCATTCCTTTGATTTTACTTTAGCTAAAAAGTATATTTTCTTTTCTAGCTGATGATACTTAGAGTTTTCGTTGCTTGGCGCTCTTTCTTTTTTGCCACCAAGACCCAAAAACACGAATTTTCACCATTTTTATCACCAGACAGCATGGATTATGATTCATTTTTCAAAGAATTCGTCGTATCTGGAGCCTGTTTATTGATGATCATTTCCCTGCGATTCAATTAAAACTAGCATTTCGTGTGGTTAAAGCTACATTTCATGCAGAATTGTGTATCGTTCATTTGAAAATGCTTTTTTGCCTGAATCATCGAACTTATTTATACCTACATTCGTTGAGGTTATAAGGTTTAACGTTAACTATCCCTCAAAAAAAATAACAAGAATGAGACAGCTTAAAATTGCTAAGCAGGTAACCAACAGGGAAAATTTGTCGCTTGATAAATACCTGCATGAAATTGGAAAAGTTGATCTGATTACTTCGGATGAAGAAGTTGAATTGGCAAAAAGAATAAAAAGGGGAGATAAAGATGCGCTGGAAAAATTAATTAAAGCCAACCTGCGTTTTGTTGTTTCTGTTTCAAAACAATATCAAAATCAAGGGCTTAGTCTTTCTGATTTAATTAATGAAGGTAATCTTGGATTGATTAAAGCAGCCCAGAGATATGACGAAACGCGCGGTTTTAAATTTATTTCTTACGGTGTTTGGTGGATTCGACAATCGATATTACAAGCTTTGGCCGAGCAATCGCGTATCGTAAGGCTTCCGTTGAATAAAATTGGTTCGATTTCAAGGATTAATAAAACTTTTAGTCGCCTCGAGCAGGAATATCAACGAGAACCTACATTTGAAGAAATAGCCTTTCTCCTCGAAACTTCGCCTCAGCTGGTTGAAGATGCCATGAAAATATCAAATCACCATATCTCGATGGATGCCCCGATTTATGAGGAGGAAGGTAACAACAGCATGTACGACCTTTTATTGAACGAGGAGTCGCTAAGCCCGGATAAAGGATTGATTTATGTCTCGTTGTGCCAGGAAATTGAACGATCATTATCAACATTGACTGAGCGTGAAGCCGATGTTATCCGTTATTTCTTCGGTTTAAGCGGAAACAAACCCCATACACTTGAAGAAATTGGAGAGGAATTCGGGCTTAGTCGCGAGCGGGTGAGGCAGATTAAAGAGAGGACAATAAAAAAAATGAGAAATCAATATCGGAATAAGTTACTCAAGAGTTATTTGTGATAAATAAAGCTGCATTGTGCAGCTTTATTTATTTTAGGCAAACACCTAAAGCTATAAAATCTTATTTTTGGCTCAGGTATTGGAACGTTGAAACTGTCAATTGTTCGAGCCTGTGAATATCCGAATACGTTTCAAAGGTAATCAGGGTAGTTAAATAATGGAATTGATATTCAAAGTGTAACACATTAAACGAAAAATATACGAATGAAGCTAGTTGCCCCATCAATATTGGCAGTCGATTTTAATAAACTCGGAGAACAAATCAGGATGCTTAATCAAAGTGAAGCCGATTTTGTTCATTGTGATGTTATGGACGGCGTTTTCGTTCCAAATATCTCTTTTGGTATTCCGGTAATTTCGGCCGTTAATTCTATTAGTGAAAAGCCTTTGGATGTGCATCTTATGATTGTAAATCCGGATAAGTATATCACCGATTTTTATAATGTCGGCGCTAAAATCATTACTGTGCATTACGAAGCGTGTACTCACCTTCATCGTACGATCCAACAAATTAAAAGTTTAGGAATAAAGGCCAGTGTTTGCCTGAATCCGCATACACCTGTTTTTATGCTTGAGGATATTATTTCCGACGTTGATATGGTTCTGTTAATGTCGGTAAATCCAGGTTTTGGCGGCCAAAAATTTATTGAGAATACTTATAAAAAGGTGTCAGAATTGAAAGAGCTTATTGCGAGAAAAAATTCAGATGCAATGATTGAAGTAGATGGCGGGGTGAATTTCGAAGTTGGCCGGAAACTGTATGAGGCAGGCGCCGATATATTGGTTGCCGGAAGTTTTGTTTTTACAGCCAACAACCTTGTTGAAACGATTGCGCAGTTAAAAAAACTATAAACGGAACCGATATTTATCGTATGATTTTATCAATTCTTTAGGCGGAAACTTTATTGTTTTTACGTCGCAACCGCCAGCACATCCCGAGCACTTTGCACTTTTGTTCTTTCGCTTTACAACATCAAAAAATGTAAGAACATTTCGGCCCAAAGCAATGGCAGCTCCCAAAATTATCAGATATGTTAAAACGTCGTATATCATCATGTTTCGTTTAAATGAAATACCCGGCAATATTAAAAACAGCATACGAAATAAGCCAGGCCACCACAGTAGTGTATAGCATTGCAAAAAGAGCCCATTTTACTTTTCCCGATTCACTCCTGATTGTAGCAATAACACCCAAGCATGGGAAATAGATCAACACAAATGCTAAAAAAGCCCAGGCAACCGGTATTGTAATAACTTTTTCGCCAACCTTTTCTCCTGAAACATATTTCTCGTCCACCAGTTTCTGGCTAAGTCCAATATGCTGGTCGCCTTCGTCATTAACCTGATAAAGGACACCCATTGTACTCACTATTATCTCTTTGGCTGGCAATCCGGCCAATAAACTGATACTCATTTTCCAGTCAAACCCCATTGGCGACATTACAGGCTGTATGAATCGTCCAATCTGTCCTAAATAACTGTTCTCGAGGTGATTACTTTTGTTTGTCAATTCTTGGCTCTGAATCGAATCGCTCTGAACAGCGATCTCATTCGAAATGCCATGCGCCGATTCACTTTCCCTGGGGAAATAGCCCAGAGCCCAGATGATCACTACGCCTATTAAAATAACTCCCCCGATTTTTTGCAAATACTGTTTTGCTTTATCCCACATATGTACCGTGATATTTTTTAATGTAGGGATTCGGTATGGAGGAAGTTCCAAAACAAAAGGAGTTTCTTTGTTCCTGAAAATTGTCCGGCTCAAAAGCTGGGCTGTCAGGAAAGCAATCAGGATTCCCCCGAAATAAATTGAACTAAGTACCAATGCCGGATTTCCAGGGAAAAAGGCTGTGATAAACAATACATATACCGGCAAGCGGGCGCTGCACGACATAAATGGGATGATTAACATGGTTAATATCCTATCGCTTGAGCTGCGAAGGGTTCTTGTGGCCATTATTGCCGGAACATTGCATCCGAAACCCATAACCATTGGGATAAAAGATCGTCCATGTAACCCGAAGCGGTGCATTATTTTATCCATGATAAACGCTGCACGCGCCATGTATCCCGAGTCTTCCATAAATGAAATAAAGAAGAAAAGGATCAGTATGTTGGGCAAAAAGACCAGGACGCTTCCGGTTCCGTCAATTATTCCATTTATTATCAAATCTTTAAACATTCCTTCAGGCAAGATAGCTGCAAGTTGCTGGCTGGCAAACGAAACAAAATTTTCGATCCATTGCATGGGATATGCACCCAACTTGAACGTTGCAAAAAAGGCCATCGAAATCGAAAAAATAAAGATCGGGAATCCAAGAAATTGGTTCGTCAGTATGTTATCAATTTTATCAGAAACTTTTGCAGTATCTTTTTTCCGTTTTCGTAAAGTCTCTTTTAGCGCTCCTGAAATAAAACCATATTTTGCATCGGTGATTACTGTTTCACTGTCTTCGTTGAAAATATTTTCAATCCTTTTAATCTCAGTTTGAGCTTTTTTTTCTATCTCGCTGAAATTTGGATAGTTGGATAATGCTTCAAACGTTTGTTTATCCCGTTCGAGCAGTTTAATTGCCAGGAATCGGGATGAAGCATTGTCGGTAATTGGCTTTTCAAGTTTTATCTTTTCCCGAAGTACCTGAATCGATTTTTCAATTTCCAATCCGTAATTAATGTGTATATGCCTTACAATGGGGTCCCGGTCCTCGTAAACTTCAATTGTTTTATCAATAACATCCTGAAGTCCTTTTCCTTTAGAACTAACGGTAGGTATAATCGGAATGCCGATATGTTTTCCAAGACTTTGATAATCGAACTTCACATCGTTTTTCAACAATTCATCGTACATGTTTAAAGCAATCACAACTTTAATATCCATGTCAATCAGCTGAGTTGTGAGAAATAGATTTCGTTCGAGGTTCGACGAGTCGATTACATTAATTACAATATCAGGTGTTTCATCCTGAATGAACTTTCGAACATAAATTTCTTCAGGAGAATATGCAGTTAGAGAATATGTTCCGGGTAAGTCGAAAATATTGAAAAAATATTCGCCACTGGAAAATGAAGCTTTTTTTGCATCAACAGTAACTCCGCTGTAATTGCCAACATGCTCTTTGGAGCCTGAAAGAAAGTTAAACAACGTTGTTTTGCCACAATTCGGGTTTCCGACCAAAGCAATATTAATTGTCCTTTCTTTTTCTTTGGCCGATATTTTTAAGCTTTCAGAGTCGATAACTCCGGCGAAACTGCTTGTTATAAATTTTGATGCTTCATCAAGGCTAACAACTTCAATCAGATTAGCTTCTGTGCGGCGTAAGGTTATGTTGTAATCTAAAATTTTATATTCAATCGGGCCGTTGAAGGGTGCATTTTTGATAACGGTTACTTCTTTTCCCTTCACAAAGCCCATTTCAGTGATCCTTTTTCGGAAAGAACCGTGACCTAAAACTTTGGTTATAATTACTGTTTCTTTATTTTTTACTTCAGATAAACGCACACTACAGCTCCAATGCTAATCTAATTTAAACTAAATAAGAATAATGGACAAAGATATTTAAGTTTTGTAAAAACTCTTAAAAAATCTTGCTTTCTTCGAAATTCAAAATTGATTAATTTACATTTGCATTACCAGTACAGCAACATGGAGGATGATAATATATATAAGAAGATACAGGAAGCGATTGCATCACTTCCCGAGAACTTCAGTATTCTCGAAGAACAAATAGATGTTGGCCTTCAGATGGAGTATTTTAATTACTCCAGGGATGTTAAAGCTAAGTTTCCGCTTGAAAACATCATGCAACACCAGGGCGATTTGTTTGACCCCGCGATTTCGATTGAAGATAAAAAGAATTTGTTGGTTTTATTGGCATCTCAGGAGAAAGTTGAAGCCTTTAGGGCTATTGAGAAATATGCTAAAAATCCGGACGCCGAATTGCGCGCCTGGAGTACTCTTGCCCTTCAGGAAAGCCGGATGGTTATTCAAAGTTCGCTCATGGACGAGCAACAGGTTTATATCTCAACCGGATTGGGCGGGAAAGGCCAAAATCTGAGGTATTTTGTTGTTTTTATAGCTAATGAAGCAATAAGTGAATATTCGGCGATACAACAAAAGCTGATTCGTAACGAGCTTGAATACTCTTTAGCGAAGCATGACGGAGTTCTCGAAGAAATTTATTTCGACAAGGAGTTGGCCGTTTCTATGCTTTTGTTGCCGGTTAAATCTGATATTCAGGAGGTATTTAGCAGTGTTATTAACGAGTGCAACGAATATGGTGATTTTGTACGTCAGGATATTATCATAACGAATGTGAAGCGAATGAATTCTGATGAAATCAGAAAATTTATTGATAAAAAAGAAAAAAATGAACAACCAGATTAACCTGGCCATACAGGTTTTACCGCGCTCGGCAACCCAAGGAACCTACGAATTGGTTGATGTGGCCATTGAAATAATTCAAAAATCGGGACTAAATTACCAGGTGTGCCCTTTTGAAACAGTTATTGAAGGAAGATACGACGAAGTGATGGCGCTTGTAAAACAGATTCACGAGGCAGTATATACTGCTGGCGCCGATGAGATGATTACCAATCTGAAAATCCAAACACATAAAAATCAGGATGTTTATATTGATGATAAAATGAACAAGTATAAATAGTATAAAAAACTTAAATGGAAGGTTGTTTTTGAGTGATTAAGTATTATCTTTGCAACGCTTTTAGCAAGGGTCCCGTAGCTTAATGGATAGAGCATCTGACTACGGATCAGAAGGTTGGGGGTTCGAGTCTCTCCGGGATCACAAGAATGGGGATTTTATCAGGTTTGATAGGATCCCCGTTTTTTGTCAGCTCAAAAGCCTTGCTGATTCAGGGATTGGAGAGAAGAAGCTGTTGACTCCATTCTCGGGGTTAGAGCCAAGTTCGATTCGTAGTTTTAGTAGGTTCCTTCGGGAAACAACAGATTCTGAAATACTTTTTACTGTGTTTTATTTAGCATCCTGGAAACATTACATTCATCAGAGATTGTAATAGGTTGGCTGTAGTTCTGCCGCCTTTAGTTTTCCAGCTCAGAAATCGTTCGTAATTGCTGGCCAATATGACAGTCAGGAGAGGTGCGCCAATACGTAAAGTCATCCGTATCGAAATTGATAAAATCCTATATGTTGAAGGATTGGATGAATTTGCGTATAATCATCTCGAAAATGCAAACCAGTGATGTCGCGATTTAAGCATGAAAAACACCGAACGGCGCATACCTTTGTTTCAATTGATGTGGGTTCACCGTTCGTTCAATGTCAAAAATATTTTTCAGAGTTATATTGATGAAAGTTTTCTTATTTAGCGCCGCTCATTTTCGGGTATTTCTCCATAATCGACAGGAATGTTTATTATTAAACGTTAAAAGTATAAAACAGGATATGGTTAACATCAAGTCACAAATAAAGGCTTTCAGGTATCTTGTTTTCTCATTCTTTATGTTCAGCTGCCTGTTTAACGCAAGAGCTGAAGATAATAATGCTAATTTTAAAATCCTTATTTTAGATAGTGAAGGCGAAAGCTACCCCACTAATAATGCCGTCATACGTGCCTTCAAGTCCGAGATGCTTCGCATGGACAATCACATTGAATTTCTAGATGAAAATCTGAATACACACATACTTGCCGAAAGCCGCGAAGAATATTATTCGTCGTTAGCCAAATCACTTAAAATCAAGTATAAACAGCATCATCCTTCATTGATATTGGCTCTCGAATTTAGTGCCATCAAATTTCTGGAAAACTATGGCGATTCCATATTTAAGGGCACTCCTGTTTTAACGGTTATAAAATCAGGAACTTATGATGCTGCAACAACTAGAACCTGGTTCCATCTGGTATGGTCAATCGATTTTAAATTAATGTTCGGCATTATTGAAAATTTACAGCCCAAAACAAAAAAGATATATGCAATAATTGGAAATGCGCCTTTTGAGAAGCATGTAAAAGAAAGCTGCGAATTGCAACTGAAAGATTACCACGGCAAGGCAGACATTGTCATTCCAACTGATATTTCATACAACGAGGTGTTGAATATTGCAAAAAATGCAGAAGATAATTCAGTAATCTTCTATTTTCATTTTTTTACAGGGAATGCGGGTGACATTCATATACCTGTTAACGTGCTAACGGAAATCGACAAAGTAGCAAAAGTACCGGTTTACACCAATATGCGCCATTTTATATTTGGGAATGTATTGGGCGGTTATGTCGCAAATATGGACACTTTGGGAATTAAAGTAGCCCGGAAGTGTATTGAAATTCTCAATAATAGGGAAACCCCGATAAATAAAACTGAAAAAATAGCTTTGGGAGAATATGTTTTTAACTGGAGGGCTCTGCGGAAATATCAGATTGATACCGAGATATTACCAACCGAAAGTAAGGTTATGTTTCAAAAATATACGATCTGGCAACTTCACTGGCCTTATATTTTAATAGGCTTGTTTTTAATTTTCTTACAGACAAATTTCATAATCTTACTGTTACAGAATCGGAAGAAACGTCGCCTTGTTGAAATGCAGTTAGAAGAGGTTAATCGAAATTTGGAACAAACCGTGGATATTCAGGTTGCTGAGATAAGAATGCAAAATAAAAAACTTTCTGAGACGAATGAACAGATTGTTTCATTGCAGAAATTTAAGGAGGAGATGACCAGTGCCATTGTTCATGATTTGAAAGCGCCGTTATACGGAATCATTAATCCTTCGATACAGCTTTCTCCTGAGAATAAACTTGAAGAGGTGAAGCATGCCGCCCTGAAATTGCTAAACATGGTTCTTAACATACTGGATGTTTACAAATACGAATCAACAGCGATGGTGCTAGACAAAGAAGCCTGTCATTTGGCGGATATAGCTAACACTGCAATAGAGTATGTCAAACACTTCTCTGAGCGAAAAAACATCAATGTTGAAAACAACATTGGTTTCGGAACAGGTGTTTTTGCTGACAAAGAGATTTTAATACGGGTATTTGTTAATCTGCTTTCGAATGCCATAAAATTTACTCCGAATAACGGCAACATTGCAATAAGCGACGAAGAAGTCGCACCTCATGGTTTTGTGAGAATAAAAGTGGTTGATAACGGAATTGGAATACCCATTGACAAGCGCCAGGCGGTTTTCGATAAATTTCAACAGGTTGGTCCGGCATCAAGAGGAAGCGGGCATTCATCAGGGTTGGGCCTGACTTTTTGCAGAATGGCCGTTGAAGCGCATGGCGGCGCCATATGGATTGATGAGCAAACGGAAACTGGAACAACGGTTTGGTTTACAATATCCGGTTTTTCAGTTGCCGATGAAACTCCTGATAAAATCTCTCTAAAAGAGACTAAAATCGTCCTGACCTACGATGAGAAGGCATCCCTGAAAGATGTAATTCCTTTGCTCGAAAAATATGATGTTTCGGAAATAACCTCACTTCGAAGAATTCTTCGTAAAATTGAAAACGAAAGGCGAGGAAATGAAAATTGGCTAAAAGCGCTAAAAAATGCAGTGGATTATTGCAACGAAGAACTCTATCGGGAACTCATAAACAGGGCGAAAGAAGTATAAATGAAGGAATATAAAATACTGATTATTGACGATGAGCCCGAGATTATCAATTTTATTATTGATGTCATGGAGCTGGAAGAGACGAAATATACCTTCTATCGCGCGCTGAATGGAGTTGATGGAATTCGGATTGCAGAGAAATTTCTTCCTGATTTAATTGTTACCGATTGGGAAATGCCTGAAATGTCGGGTATTGAACTGATCCGAAATCTGAAAAACGGGCCAATTACTTCAGATATTCCGGTGGTGATGATCACCGGGGCGATGACTAGCTCCGGGCATCTTAAAACTGCGCTTGAGGCAGGCGCCATCGACTTCATAAGAAAACCGATTGATGCTATAGAACTGACTGCCCGTTTAGGTTCAATGATCTTGCTCTCTGATTATTACAAAGAAACGGTGAACCTTAAAAATCGTGAATTGGTTTCTATTGCCGTTAATATCATGCAAAACAATGAATTTAACCTGAAAGTCCTGGATGGAATTAACGAGATTAATACAGAATTTGGTTTACTGGACAGGAATCTGGAAACGAAACTACGAAGTTTGTCGCACGACATATCGTTGAAAATAAAAGGAGAATCATGGCTTCATTTTGAAGCATACTTCAAAAATGTTCACCCTCGTTTCTTCGAAAAACTAGCGCTGCAATTTCCCGACCTTACACCGGCCGAAATAAAATTGGCTGCCTTTTTGCGGTTAAACCTTACCACCAAAGAGATTGCGTCAATAACATTTATCACTCCCGGAAGCATAAAGACAGCGCGTAACCGCCTCCGGAAAAAGTTAAGTTTACCTTTCGAAGAAAACCTAAATGTTTTTCTGATGTCGTTGTAGCACAAAGTTTAGTCTTTGTCGCATCCCATTCAAAGTTTGTTTTAGCCGTAAAAACCGCGTTTTACAGCTATTGGCCATAAAAGCAAAATGATTGCTTTTGTTGACCTTTTGTTACCCATCCTTTCTTTTTACTAGTAACTACGGTTATTACTTTTAAATACCCAGAATCTGACACTGGTTGCAATATGTCGATATGCGTTTAAAACAGATAAAATAAATCGTTATAAAATAGTAAATTAATTAATAATCAGTTAAATACTTGCGTATGAAGAAACTATTCTTATATGTAGGATTATTCCTATTATTCTCAGCTCAGTTGCTTGCTCAAGCTAAAAACGATCAAGCACTGACATTACGGAGATGTATTGACTTACCGGGACTTCAATCTTATCTTACGACAGACTCTAAAACATTGGTCATGACTGGTGAAGTAGCATTCCAGGTATATTTTGAATTAGGGGGAAATGGTAATGAATGGAGAGTCTCAAAGGCACCATTAACTAACTAAAATCGAATGATATGAAAATAAAACTATTGATGTTGATATGTTTTCTAATTTTAGGCATATCAAAAAAAGGAGTATGCTGGAATACGACAAGTTCGTCAATAATAAACGATTTCCACACCAATGATGGCACTGGGTTGGGAGCATTTACAAGTTCATTAACGCAACTTGCATCCAATGCGACGTATTACGTGAGAGCCGATGCAACTAACGCATTAAATGCAAACTATGAAACAGAAGTTTCTTCTACAACTCCTTGCGCCACGCCTGGTGTGCATCTTTCGCGGGGTGGCAATCCAGTTGGCGACTACTGCACTATTCAAGCAGCTGTTAATGCCTCGCAGGATGGCGATGTGGTAAATATCGATGCCGGGACTTACACCGAGCAGGTAACGATTACCAAAGGGATTACCCTTTCGGGTGCAGGCAACGACCAGACAATCATCCAATCGCCAAACGTGGCAAACCTGATTCAGAGCGGCGGAAATTGGAAAAACTTGAAAGCCCAGGACGTATTTGCCATCATCGGCATAAAAACCGGCAACACTTCTCAGGTTGTGATAAAAAACCTAAAGCTGGACGGCAATAATCAGGGATATCTCCCTGACGCAACTTACCCTGACAAAAATACATATGCCTTTGAAGGTATTGGCATTTTGAATTCTAATGTGTTGATCGACGGCGTTGTGATTACCCGGGTAAGGGAATTGGCCTCCGATTTTGGGGCGACAGTTCCCGCTGGTTACCTTCCAACCGATCAGCCTTCAGGCATGAACCACAACGAAGCTATTCTGGCGGAAAGCTCTGCCGGGACTGGTGAGCATATTGTAGAAATAAAAAATTCATATATCGACAAGTTCCAAAAAACTGCCATATTGGCCTGGGGGCCAACACTTACTGTAAATATCCACGACAACACAATACAGGGATATGGAAAGACACTTTGGAGTACCGGTAACGGTATTCAGGTAGCTTCCAGTGATCGTTCAGGTTTAGGAGGAGCAAACGGTGATCGCCGGGGTACGAAAGGGGTTATCAAAGACAACCGAATTCTGGATATCGGGTTGGTAATTCCAGAACCGGGACAGGACGGTTCTTACCTGAACCTCGGCTTGCTTTCCCCCTCTGCGGTTTTGCTTTGGGAAGCAGGAGCTAATTTCGAGATTTCGGGCAACACAATTACAAGGAACGATATCACTAAATCATGGCATGTAGATTTTACTTCTGAAGATGGAGGTTATGGCAGTATGGGTATTGGCATTATTTCTTCAACAGGAACAATTATCAGGGGTAATACGATTGCCGGATTTGATGAGGCGATTACCGCAGATAAATACCTGACAGTTCCGTCGCTGGTTGTTAGTAACAATACGGTATTGGATAATACCATCGATTATGCAATACCTTCAGGCCCAAGCCAGATTACCCTGGGCAGCAGCAGCGAAACACTGACCTATTTGACCGGTTCGCCAGGGAATGATGTTATTTCAAACTTTGGTTTAGGAGATAAAATTCAGGTTGTAAAACTGTCAACCGGAGTTGTTAATGGAATGTTAGGTACATCGCCTTCCGTGGATTATTCGACAGGTGCTGTTACTGAAGGAGATGGCACCAATGTGGGCGCAAATTCAGTTCAAATTCATTACGATGGCACGCAAACGTATTTATATATTGATACCGATGGGACTGCAAACCAGGCCGAGTTAATCCTGAAATTGAACGGCGAATACACAACGGCAAATTTCTTGCTGGAAGGTGCTTTTATAAAATATCAATATACAAAGCCAGGCGTACACCTTTCACGAAGTGGAAGTATAATTGGCAATTACTACACCATTCAAGCAGCTGTTAATGCTTCTCAGGATGGCGATGTAGTGAATGTTGATGCTGGGACTTACACCGAGCAGGTAACGATTACCAAAGGGATTACTTTACAGGGGGCAGGCCGTGATTTAACTATTATTGAATCACCGGATGCCGATCAACTCGCACTAAGCGGTGGTAACTGGAAAAATTTGAAGGATCAGGATATGTTCGATATTATTGGGATAAAAACTTCGAATGATGCGCCGGTAACAATTAAAGATTTAAAAGTTGACGGGCGCGATCAGGGATTTATTCCTTACTCGGAATATAGTGCGAATAAAGGATTGTATGATTTTCATGGAATTGGCGCTTACAATACGACTGTAACTGTCGATAACGTTTATGTGACAGGAGTACGTAGTCTTGCATCCCAATTTGCTACAAATCAAGATGACCCTAACAGTACCGTGCCCTCTGGTTACTTGCCAACAGATCAACCTGCCGGGATCAACCATAATGATGCGATTTTCGCTGAGAGTGCTGCTGGAGTTAATATTCATACATTTACTCTTAAGAATTCGTACATTACTAAATTCCAAAAAACAGCCGTACTGGTTTGGGGACCTACGCTAACGGTCGATATTAATAATAATACAATTCAGGGTTATGGGCAAACTCTATGGAGTACAGGAAACGGTATTCAGGTAGCTTCCAGTGACCGCTCGGGCTTTGGAGGAGCAAACGGAGATCGATCAGGTACTAAAGGTTCTATAAAGAACAACCAGATATTAGATATTGGCCTGGTAATTCCTGAACCGGGACAAGCTGGTTCATACCTAAATTTAGGATTGTATTCTCCTTCAGGGGTGATACTTTATGTTGCAGGCGATGATTTTGAGATTTCGGGCAACACGATAACCCGGTCAATTAAAACAAAATCATGGCATGTGGATTGTACCTCCGCAGACGGCGGCTTTGGCAGCGTGGGTATTGATGTATGTTCGAGTAAAAATACAATTGTTAAAAACAATACTATTGATGGTTTTGACGAAGCTATTGTGACAGAAATTGTAACAACAAATCCATCCATAAAAGCAAGTGACAACACGGTTTCAAATAACACTATTGACTACTTCTTAAGTCCTGACCCAAATGAAATAAGCCTGGGCAGCAGCAGTGAAACACTGACCTATTTGACTGGTTCGCCAGGGAATGATGTTATTTCAAACTTTGGTTTAGGAGATAAAATTCAGGTTGTAAAACTGTCAACCGGAGTTGTTAATGGAATGTTGGGTACACTGCCTTCAATCGACTATTCCGCAGGCACTGTTACTGTAGGCCGCGGAACAAACGTAGCTCCATATTCAGTTCAAATTTATTGCGATGGCACGCAAACGTATTTATATATTGATACTGATGGGACTGCAAACCAGGCCGAGTTAATCCTGAAATTGAACGGCGAATACATAACGGCAAACTTCTTGCTGGATGGTGCTTTTATAAAATATCAATATACAAAGCCTGGAGTGCACCTTTCACGTGGAGGTAGTGTAATTGGCGACTACCGTACTATCCAGGCAGCTGTTAATGCCTCGCAGGATGGCGATGTGGTAAATATCGATGCCGGGACTTACACCGAGCAGGTAACGATTACCAAAGGGATTACTTTACAGGGGGCAGGCCGCGATTTAACCATTATTAAATCGCCTGACGCCGATTTATTGGTTGCAAATGGAGGATGGAAAACCCTGAAAAACCAGGATGTGATAGCCGTTGTGGGCATTAAAACCGGGAATAACTCGCAGGTTGTGATGAAAGATTTAACCATTGATGGTTCAAATCAGGGATTTCAGCAGGACTTGGCATATCCCGACAAAATGGCTTATACTTTCCAGGGAATTGGGGCTATTAATACAAACTTGCTGGTGGATAACGTAAAGGTTACCCGAGTAAGAGCATTGGCTTCTGACTACTCAGGGACAACGCTTCCTACCGGTTATTTACCTACCGACCAGCCCTCGGGGATGAACCACAACGATGCAATTTTTGCGGAAAGTGCTGTCGGCGCCGGTGAACACACCTTAGAAATCAGTAATACTTATATTGATAAATTTCAGAAAGATGCCATCCTAGCCTGGGGGCCAACACTTACTGTAAATATCCACGACAACACAATACAGGGATATGGAAAGACACTTTGGAGTACCGGTAACGGTATTCAGGTAGCTTCCAGTGATCGTTCAGGTTTAGGAGGAGCAAACGGTGATCGCCGGGGTACGAAAGGGGTTATCAAAGACAACCGAATTCTGGATATCGGGTTGGTAATTCCAGAACCGGGACAGGACGGTTCTTACCTGAACCTCGGCTTGCTTTCCCCCTCTGCGGTTTTGCTTTGGGAAGCAGGAGCTAATTTCGAGATTTCGGGCAACACAATTACAAGGAACGATATCACTAAATCATGGCATGTAGATTTTACTTCTGAAGATGGAGGTTATGGCAGTATGGGTATTGGCATTATTTCTTCAACAGGAACAATTATCAGGGGTAATACGATTGCCGGATTTGATGAGGCGATTACCGCAGATAAATACCTGACAGTTCCGTCGCTGGTTGTTAGTAACAATACGGTATTGGATAATACCATCGATTATGCAATACCTTCAGGCCCAAGCCAGATTACCCTGGGCAGCAGCAGCGAAACACTGACCTATTTGACCGGTTCGCCAGGGAATGATGTTATTTCAAACTTTGGTTTAGGAGATAAAATTCAGGTTGTAAAACTGTCAACCGGAGTTGTTAATGGAATGTTAGGTACATCGCCTTCCGTGGATTATTCGACAGGGACTGTTACCGAAGGAGATGGCACCAATGTGGGCGCAAATTCGGTTCAAATTCATTACGATGGCACGCAAACATACTTGTACATTGATACTGATGGGACAGCCAACCCGGCTGAACTTACCGTGAAATTAAACGGACAATACAAAACCGGAAACTTTTTACTCGCTGGATCTTTTATTAAATATCAATATACAAAGCCAGAGGTATCCACTGCTTTGACCTCAGTTTTTGACGGTACGTCGGCAACACTGGGAGGCACTGTAACATTTGATGGGGGCTCTTCGGTAACCGAACGGGGCGTTGTTTACAATACCACCGGTATGCCAACAACCACCGATTCAAAAGTCCAAATAGGATCAGGCGCAGGAAGTTTCTCCAGATCGTTAACAGGATTAGATACAAATACAACCTACTACGCACGGGCGTATGCAATCAATTCCGTTGGAATAAGTTATGGTGGAGTACAAAGTTTTGAAACTACCAGGGATTTACAAACGATAACATTTAATCAAGCAATTGATAAAACGTATGGCGATGCTGATTTTAAGCCTTCGGTAACCGCTTCATCAGGTCTTACCGTGTCTTTAACAACCTCAGATACTAAGGTTGCAATAATTGTTGGTGGACAGATCCATATTATTGGATCCGGAACTTGTACAATTTATGCCGATCAGGAGGGTAACGATGTTTATTCTCCTGCGCCACAAACTCATTATACCTTTGTCGTTAAGAAAGCAACGCTAACAGTTGCTGCTGATAATAAAAGCAAAGTTTATGGAAGCATAAACCCATCTTTTACATTTAGTTATACTGGATGGAAGAATTCGGATACTGAAGCTGTTTTGGATACTAAGCCAGTTGTTTTAACAACGGTTGACCAATTCACTAATGCCGGGATTTACTCCGATGTTATCGTTGTTTCAGGAGGCGTGGATAATAATTATGCTTTTTCTTACAAGCCAGCAAATTTTGTTGTGACCAAGGCTGGATTAACGGTGACTGCTAATTCCCAAACAAAGGGCTATGGCGAAGCCAATCCAATGCTAACATTTGCTTATTCTGGATGGGTGAACAGCGAGACTGAATCGGTATTAGACACTAAACCAACAATAAGTACAACTGTTGACCGCAATTCTTTTGCTGGAATTTATGCCAACGCAATTACCGTATCAGGAGGTGCAGATAACAACTATGATTTCGCCTATGTTGCTGCGGGTTTTAACGTGACCAAGGCTCATTTAACTATTACTGCCAGTGCTCAAAATAAAGAATATGATGGCAATACTACTGCGATTGTTTCTGGAGAACAACTGGTTGGTGTGCTTAACGGTGACGTTGTATCTCTTACATTAGGTTCTGCATCATTCGAGGACAAAAATGTAGGAACAGATAAAATAGTTACGGTTAAGGGTTCATCAATATCTGGGCCAGGCGCTGATAATTATTTATTACCGGAGGCGTTTGCGCTGAAATCAAATATTACACCTAAGCAATTAACCATAGCAAATACAGTGGTTGCTAAGAATAAAATGTTTGATAATACTACAATTGCTACTATCGAATATGTTGGAACTCTCCAGGGTTTGGCTCCCGGCGATGAAAACTTTGTTGATGTATCTGCTGTAGCAAATTATAATACTGCAACCATTGGCGCTGACAAAACAATTACGACTGTTTTCTCGATAAAAGGGAGTGCGGCCAGCAACTACCTCAAGCCGGTTGACTTAATTATTTCCGGTGCCAATATTTCGGAAGAAATAAAGCTGGAGAAAACGATGAATGTGCCTGTTACCGGCGAGTGTCAGGGCGAAGATTTGTATGTGGGTTACCATATATTAAGTGGTACACCTGTTGAGTACCGGATTATTTTTAATGCTGCTGCTCATGCCGCAGGTTTTGTGGATACCGGATATTTACCTTTACCGTCAACACAAAAGCAAGATAATATATCTATTAATGTGCCATCAAACATGGCCGAAGGAGTTTATTTGGCAAACCTACAGTTTCGTAATGAATTGCATGATGAAAGTTCGGTTTATCCCTTCGAATTTACAATCAAACTTTCGAAAAACTACCTGGTTAAAAAATTCGATGACGTAATCGTGTGTGATAACAGTTCGAATCGGTTTACAACTTACCAATGGTATAAAAATGGCCAGCTGATACCTGGAGCTACCGAACAGTTTTATAATGATCCTGAAGGAATCGACGGTCTATATTCATTACAGGTAAGCACAAAGGATGGGCTTGTTTTATGGAGTTGTGATAAAGAAATTCATGCTGTTAAGACTAAAAAGGCTACGATCAGTGCTTATCCAAGTCCCGCTAAAAGTTCTGAGCCATTTACAGTGAGAATTACTGACCTGACTGACCAGGATTTGGCAGGAGCTGTTATGAGAATATACAGCATTACAGGTGCTTTGGTTCAAACGATTAATGTGGTGACTCCGATTAACACAGTAACGTTACCAATGGGCGAATATCTTGGAACGGTAATTACTTCCGACCAGAAGAAATATGTTTACAAAATCACAGTAGTAAATCTATAAAAATCAATAACCGCCATCGGGAATGTGAATTTAAAAACCGGATGGCGGTTAAATAAAATAAACACATGAAAAAAATACTATTTATCATTAGTTTCCTACTCCTGGGAATGGGAGTAGTGCAGGCGCAGGAAAAGCATCAGGCTCTGTACTTCAATGTGGGAAGCGGGTTTCATAATCTGAAATGCGATCTTACCAATGGGAAACAGAAAGGCAATATAGGTATGACGTATAATGTTGGGTATAATTATTTCTTTTCTGAAAAGTGGGGTATTGGAACCGGCTTAGGGCTCGAAACGTTTCAAACCGAAGCCACACTGAACTATCAAACAGCCAACCCATCAGTTGATACTGATGGCGAATCGTTCGAGTTTAGAACCAAATATTCCGATTGGCAGGAGAAACAAAACTCGGTCTTTCTCGACGTACCAATCAATTTTATTTACCAGGCAAAAATGGGCGACAAGTGGAAGGTTCAGCTTTCTATGGGGCCTCAAATATCGTTTCAGGTAAAATCAGATTATAAAATAGCTGGCGGAACCATTGAAACAACAGGATATTATTCGAAATACAACGTAATTTTGCACGACTTGCCCCAACATAATTTTGCGACAATAACGGAACTTCCTAAAGGTGAGAATAGCTTAAATCCTGTATTCTCGGCCATTGGTAATCTGGGTGGCTTTTATCAGTTAAATTCCAAAATGGATATTTACCTGGGAGCCTATTTCTCTTATGGACTGACCAATGCAATTGATGCGAAAAGCAAATCATTGTACCAGGAAGATGGCGTTTATAATGGTGTATTCTCTTCCGATCAGGCGAGCAAAGTCAAACCTGTTGCTTTTGGGTTGAAACTTGGAATAAACTGGAAGCTATAACCATCCGGGCTTGCTGCGGATACTGGTAATTTCGGGCAAATCAGGAACACTGAAGCCAATAAAAATCCCCGGGAAATAACAGTTCTCCCGGGGATTTTGCATTTAGGTTGCTATTGAAGCTCATCCTCCACATGACAATGAAATGAGCGATAGGGTTTAAATGAGCTCTTCAAGAAAGGCTTTGAAATGAGACATATTCTCATACAAACCATCGTTTTCAAGTTTTTCCAATTGCTGCGTTGTATGTGTGCCGTTTGTAATGCCCAACGAAAGATAACAACCAGCGTTCTTGCCTTCGCCTAAATCGGAAGGTGTGTCGCCAATCTTAATTATTTTTCGGACGTCGTTTACGTTGCAAAGTTCCATTGCCCTGAATATCATAAACGGACTGGGACGGCCCGCTTTTACCTGGTCGCTGCTTACCGAAGCATTGATAAGACCTTTCCCCGAATAATTTTCATTTAAACCCTCGTCCCAGCCCAATTTATGCAGGATGATGTCGGTTACTACGCGGTAAAATCCTGTGGTTAAAGCAATGTTTATGTTCTTTTGCTTCAGATATTCGAAAGCATCAAGCGTACCTTCCGTAGGTAGCACCTCCGAGTTTTGGTAGTGTGATTCCAGTATTTCTTTAAATGCTGAATATGATCTGTTTATGCACGATCTTATTTCATTTCCAGGAGCTCCTGCTAATTGCCTGTTCCATAATGTTTCGAAGACGGTTAATTTAGACCATCCCATCATCGAATTTATTTCTTCCGGATCAGTAATTAATCCCGTTTGATCAACTGCCTTCATAAAACAGTATTCCACTTCATTTTTATCCTGAACAGTTGTTCCGGCCATATCAAAAACGATCATTTGAATGTTTGCTTTCATACTTCTTATTTGTTGAATAATAGATAAATAACTAATATCCGGGCAGTTTCTCCCGACTTGTTAATCTTTAAATGTGGTACGCGGCCATCGAAAAACAACGAATCGCCTTCTTCCATTAATAAAGTTGTATTGCCAAGCTGATAGTTGATCGTTCCTGAAACAAGGTAAATGAATTCCATACCATCGGTGGTTACCAGTTCCCGGCTTGCATGGGGTTCAAGTTCGAGCAGTACCGCGTTAAAGGTTGTTTCGCTAAACGATTTGCTGACAATTGAATAGTAATTAAAGCCAACAGAGTCTTCTTTGTCAATAGGCAAATACTCGCTCTTTTTGATTAGTTTATAAAAAGGCGATCCTGACGAATAGTCAATCGATTCGAAAAAGCCGCCAGGTTTTTCGCCGAGAGCACTTATAATATCAAGCAATACGGGCAGCGATGGAATGGTTCGCCCATTTTCAATACGCGATAATAACCCCTTGCTCACACCTGATTTAATGGCCACATCAACAAGCTTTTGCTCTCTCGAAAGCCTTATTTCTTTAATCCGTTTCCCGATGTTACTAATTTCTGCGCCAAGCATTTGTTTACAAATAGTAAATTTTTAATGTTTTTTGATTTTCAAATATATCAAAGAAATTCAATACATTTATGAAATCTAATTAATTAATATTTAATATTTAAGTTTTAAAATAAATTGTATTTTTGAAACTCTTATTTCTTTATTTTAGGATTTATTATTTTAATATTAGTAAACATGGATGATCGGGTTTTAAAAGTTGAAGGAGATATTAATCTTACGGAAGCGCGAAAAAAATGGACAACAGAATTGCCTATGGAAACATTGGAACAGCTTCATGACGACGCTAATTGGTTTATTCATCAGGCTTTGTCAACTCCTTGTCTTAATGTTTTATCCGGATGTGAGGGTCCTTATTTAATTACAAGCTCCGGAGAAAAGATACTCGACTTTCATGGCAACAATGTTCACCAGCTAGGTTATGGGCATCCCGACGTAATTATTGCAGTTTCCGAAATGTTGCTGAGACTCCCGTTTTCGCCCAGAAGATATACTAATCCGGTTGCTATTGAGTTAGCCCAAAAGCTTGGGTCGCTGGTGCCCGGATTAAATCGGGTTTTGTTTGCTCCGGGCGGATCGGAAGCAAATTCGATGGCGCTAAAACTATCGCGATTGGCAACTGGCCGATTCAAAACCGTGTCGATGTGGGGCGCCTTTCACGGGGCAGGACTCGACGCTATTTCTATTGGAGGCGAAGCTCCATTCCGAAGAAATGTTGGGCCATTGCTCGCCGGGGCCGAACATGTACCACAGCCTGCAACTTACCGTCCGTTGTGGCAAAACGATCCCGATCAGGATATATATGTGGCCTTAATTCGCCAGATATTTGAAAATGAAGGTGATGTAGGAGCGTTGATTGCCGAAACGATTCGTGATACTGATGTGCAGATTCCTGTTCCCGGGTTTTGGCGGAAAGTCAGGAATTTGTGCGATGAATTTGGAGTAACCCTGATTTTCGATGAGATTCCGATTGCATTGGGGCGCACCGGGAAGTTATTTGCATTTGAACATTATGGTATCATTCCCGACATGGTTACTATTGGTAAAGGTCTGGGCGGCGGCGTTTTCCCAATGGCGGCTGTTTTAACCAGCGAAAAATTCAATGTAGTAGCCGATCACTCGGTTGGACATTTTACCCACGAGAAATCCCCTGTTGGAAGCGCTGCTGCTCTGGCCGTTTTAAAGGTAATTGAAAGAGAAGATTTGCTTTCCCGGGCTCAGCAATTGGGCGAAATGGTGAAAACCCGGCTTTACAAGATGAAGGATCGCTATGCTTTAATTGGCGATGTACGCGGAATTGGCCTGCTTTGGGGGCTCGATTTGGTTACCGATAGAAATACAAAAGAGCGTGCAGTTACCGTTGCCGAAAGTATTATGTACGAGTGCCTGAGAAACGGATTGAGTTTCAAGGTTTCACAAGGAAATGTTATTACGCTCAGTCCTCCGCTTATTATTTCTGAGGAAGAACTCAATCGGGCTCTTGATATTTTGGAAGAAGCGATACAAAAACACACTTTGAAATAGACAATTATAAATTGATGCGTTATGGATATAAATTCGTTACCCGACAATCCTTACTTATTACTAACTCCCGGTCCTCTTTCGACCAGCAAAACAGTGAAAGCGGCCATGTTGCGCGACTGGTGCACCTGGGACGACGATTATAATCTGAATATCGTTCAGCAAATCAGGAAAACATTGGTTCAACTGGCAACCCAAACCGCTGATAAATATACCTCGGTTTTAATGCAGGGAAGCGGTAGCTTTGGTGTTGAATCGGTTTTGGGTTCGGTGTTGTCATCGACCGACAAAATACTGATAATCGCAAACGGGGCTTACGGCAATCGTATGGTTCAAATTGCCAAAGTTCTTAAAGTTAATTATTTGGTTTATCATTTGCCTGAAGTGAACGCTCCTTCACTCGCCGAAGTCAATAGGCTACTGGAGGATAACCCTGATATTACACACCTTGCTGTTGTGCATTGCGAAACCACTACAGGTATTTTAAATCCGGTAAAGGAAATAACCCAATTGGCCGGAAAATTCAATAAAATAACAATTGTTGATGCCATGAGTAGCTTTGGCGGAATCCCGATGGATGTGTACGATTGGAACATCGATTTTTTGATCAGTTCAGCCAATAAATGTATTCAGGGTGTGCCCGGATTTTCATTCATCATTGCCCGAACCAAACTGCTCGAACAATGCAAGGGGCAGGCACGTTCGCTTTCGCTCGATTTGTATGACCAATGGACAACAATGGAAACCGGCGGGGGCAAATGGAGATTTACATCACCTACGCATGTTGTTCGAGCCTTCCTGCAAGCATTGCAGGAACTTAATGATGAAGGTGGTATTGCCAAACGCTATGATCGATATGCAGAAAATCAGCAGATCTTAGTAAAAGGTATGCGTAACCTGGGGTTTGAGACGCTGTTGCCCGATTCGCTCCACTCTCCAATTATAACATCATTTTTATCGCCAACATCGGAAACGTATTCTTTTATCCGTTTTTATGAATTGTTGAAACAAAACGGATTTGTTATTTATCCGGGAAAGGTAACTCAGGGCGATACATTCAGAATAGGAAATATTGGCGAAGTTTTTCCGGATGACATGGAGCGTTTGATCCATACAATAGCAGAAGTAAAATTTTGGTGACTTGGATAATTCCTGGAAATGAGCAGTATTTTTCCGACTGATAAGTAACGAAAGAGCGTCATTGCACCTTCGGGTAACGAAACGAGAAGCGTTCTGTTTATCCAGTAACTCCATCAATCGTTCCTTTTTTTGCAATGACGTTCTAAAAGTCTCTCTCTGTAAGAGAGCTTACTTTTTATTTTTTAGTGACTTTAATAATAGCCCTGAAATAACCTAGCGACTCGGCAATGCCCATTTCTGGAGTAGCCATGTCTCTTTCGTATTCCAAGCTGCAAACACCCGTGTAACCAACTTCTCTCAGCATTTTAATAAATGCCGGAAAATTAATGATTCCACGGCCTATTTCGATTGAATATCCAAGTTTGGTGTTGCCAGTTACATCTTTAATGTGAATATCAAAAACGCGTGAACGGAATTTCTTCAAATCGGCAACCGGATCTTTCCCGTTACGAGTGTCGTGCCCAATGTCCAGGCACATGCCAATTCTGGGATCCAGATCTTTCACATGATCCCAGACATCCTGGGCATCCGGATAGGTTTTAATATCGGGCCCATGCAGGTGAATCGCATATTTAAAATCATATTCTTTCACCTTTTTGTCAACGTAAGGCAACAATTCGTAATTCGGAACTCCGACAATGAGTTTAACCCCAACCCGCTTCGCATAAGCAAAAGCGCTGTCAATCTCAGCTTCAGATTTCATGTAAATGGGGCCAACAGCATAACCGGTAACTCCCTTATCTTTTAGTTTAGCATGGAATGCAGCTATTTCGGTTGTTGAGCTTTTAAATGGCAAATGAAAGTCTTTGATGCAAAGATAGTGTACATCAGCACGTTGCATAATCGATAGCGACTTGTCCAGATCGTTCAATTTTGCAAACGAATAACCGGCCATTCCTACTTTAAATTTCTCACCCGTTTCGGCAGGCGGTTGCGGCCCGGGGCGTTGCTCCTGCTGGGCTTTTACTACTATTCCTGTTGTAAACAAAAACAACAGAACAAAAAACACTTGTTTAGTCATCGCGAAAAGAGTTTATAGGTTTATTAGAGGCAAAACTAGGAAAAACCTTTCAGAAAACGACCAGAAAAACTGGAAACGATTAAGTACGATAAAAGAAATCCTTTATTTTTAAGCATCACAAACAAGCACAATCTGGCGGTTGTTTAATGAACTCAGTCAGATTGAATTAACCTAAAAATTGAAGCAAGTATGACAAACAAGAGTTTTTTCGTATTGGCATTAATTGCTATTGTTTTATTGAGCGGATGCCAGAAAAAAAATGCTAATCTGGTTCAATATGTAGTTCCACTTATCGGAACAGGCCCATCAACCGGGCCGGGAGGTCAAAAACACAATCAGGGAACAGAGGCTTGGGGACAAGATATTCCCGCCGTATCAACACCATTTGCAATGACCCAGTGGACTCCCGAAAGCCAGTCGGGCGAAAAGAAATGTGTACCTCCCTATTACTACATGGCTCCGAAAATACAAGGATTCAGGGGGACTCATTGGCTCGGAGGCTCGTGCGTACAAGATTACGGAAGTTTTACAATTATGCCCATTACTGGTATATTGGCTACTTTTCCTTCTGAAAGGGCCTCGCTATTTAATCACGAAACCGAAATCTCAACTCCCTCCTATTATTCGGTTATGCTGATGAGGTACCTGATTATGGTTGAAATGACTAGTACTCCGCGTGCCGGTTTTTTCAGGTTCTCTTTTGCAAGTAAAGATCAATCGTACATTTTAGTTTCACCCAATAGCGACGAAGGTCAGGGTTATGTAAAAATTGATCCCGAAAAACAGGAAATCTCTGGCTATAATCCGGTTCATCGAATCTATCAGGGCTGGGGGCAACCTGCTGGTTTTAGCGGATATTTCGTCATTCGGTTTAATAAACCTTTACAAAATTACGGGTGCTTCTACCAGATGGAAGATCATAAGGAAGAAAAAGAGATTGGGGGAAAACCTGATATTGGCGCATATGCAAAATTTGATGTTAAAGAAGGAGATGTCATCCTGGCTAAAGTAGGTACCTCATTCACCAGCCTCGATGAGGCAAGAGCTAACCTGGATGCCGAAATCCCTCACTGGAAATTTGATGAGATCAAGGCTGAATCGGAGAAAATATGGAACGATGCGTTGAATACGATCCAGCTCAAAGGAGGAAAGCCCGACGATTATACCAAGTTTTATACAGCGATGTATCATTCTTTGCTTTATCCGCGCACCTTTAGCGACGTAAGCGGAACTTATCCGGCTTTCGATGGCAACAAAAAGACCGGGAAAATTGAAAAGGGACATGCTTATTACGACGATTTTTCGTTGTGGGACACGTTCAGGGCACAGCTTCCGCTGGTTAGCTTGATTGCGCCCGGCCAATACGAAGACATGATGAAATCGCTCGTATTAAAAGCTGAACAAGGTGGGTGGCTCCCGATATTCCCTATGTGGAACAGTTACACTTCGGCTATGGTTGGCGACCACGCCAACACTGCTCTTGGCGATGCTTATACCAAAGGTTTCGATATTGGTATCGACAAAGCTTATCCGTATATGCGTAAAAATGCCTTTGAAGCTTCGGAAGGTGAAGACTTTAAAAATGGGAAGGGGCGCCGTGGAATGAAATCATATCTGCAATATGGCTACATCCCATTGGAAGACAGTATTAAAGAAGCTTTCCACAAAAACGAACAGGTTTCACGAACTCTGGAATACGCGATGACCGACTACGTGCTTTCGAAAGTTGCCGAAAAATATGGAAAAACCGATGATGCCAAAATATTAGCACAACATGCACAGAACTATCAACTGGTTTTCGACGACAACACCAAAAGTATGCGTGGCAAATACATAAACGGGACATGGAGTAATGAGTACAATCCGAATTCAAGAGCCTCGTACCTAACCGAAGGAACGCCATTGCAACACATGTGGTTTGTTCCGCACGACATTCCCGGCTTATTCGACTTAATAGGAACCAAAGAGCAGGTACACGAGAAACTCGACGAGCTTTTCAATTCAGGCGAATACTGGCAAGCCAACGAACCCTGCCATCATATTCCGTACCTCTACAATTTCCTTGACGATTACATAACTACCCAGAAAACAGTAAAGAATATTCTCGCAACCGAATACAGGCTTTACGATGGCGGCATACCCGGAAACGACGATTCGGGCCAGATGTCGGCATGGTATGTTCTTTCGGCAATGGGATTTTACCCCGTTTGCCCCGGAACAGGCGAATACCAACTTTCATCACCCATTTTTGAAGAAGTTAAGTTAAACCTGGACTCCAAATACTACCCGGGAAAAACATTTACATTGAAACTGAACGATAAAGACACGTATGCCCCTTTCAGCAAGGTTGAGTTAAACGGGAAAGAGATTCCGTTTGTCTTGAAACATGATGAAATACGAAATGGCGGAACTTTAAAGTTCTCGGGTAAAAAGTAAAGTCGGTAATTGAATACATTGCCTGATGCGACTATAGCCAATCTCTGTACCGCCTGATAAATTACATGCCAGCTGATGCAGAGATTGGTTTTTAGATGAACGTTAGCTAACCGGCTTGTAATGCCTTTTTAGCCATCGGGCCAATCCATCCAAACCAGGGAAAAGTACCCGTTCAGTAATATTAGCCTGATCAAGTTTGTCCCTTACTTCGAGTTTTAGTTCTTTGGGAATAATAATTCGGCGGTACAATCCGGGGTGATTAACCAGCCAGTTATCCAGAATGGCTGTTGGCTTATTCGTTACCGAGAATAGTGCAAACTGGTTAACAATGCGTTCGTCGAGCGACGGAGGTTCAAAGAAAATCACCTGATCGTTCGGGAAAAGGCAGTCAAGGTCGCTGAGAGATACTATTTTTTCGAGCATTTCCAGGGTGAAAGCATTGCATTTTTCGTCTCTCAGCCCGTCGCAAAAAGGTTCGGGAACAAGCTGGTTTACTTTCACAAAATCAACTTTCCAGATAACGCCATCGGTATCGTATTTTTCGGTGTTGGCCGTAGCAAAGTGCATGGCAATAAAGGGCGAATAAGTCCAGTCGATTAGCCCGGTTGGCAAACCGTGGTGCTGAGCCAATACCAGCGCGCGCCAAAAAGTTCCGGTAAGCTGCGGATCGCTGTGAATGGAATATTTCCTGAAATTCCGAAGTAAATGATATTCAAGCTCCGGTTTTTCGCCACAATTGCGCAAGAAGCTGTTTTTCAGTTCATAGCTTTTATCCGATAATCCTCGAAAAGCATAATCCGAACGATACCGACCCATGTCAGGTTTCCACGAGTCGTGATAAACTTCTTCGCACAACTGTTCCCACGATTGAATGACGATGTCGTTTTGCGCTATCATTTACAGGTGTTTTTGCTACCCGTAAATATAGCGATTTGCCTAAAGTCTATACCGCGCCTTTCCCTGTTCCCTGAAATTTAATGTTTTTTTGATTGCTTTTAGTGGCGTTTTGATTAGCCTTACCCACCGATACTGTTGAGTCTTTGCCTGTTATCTCAGGTTTGGCAAGCTTTTCGTTCTCTTTTGCTTTATTTTCCTGAAACGTTTTGGATTCTACAGCCGCTGGTTTGGACATAAAATGTGGCTTGACAGGTATTTGCGTCGTTAGTTTCAATCCGAGCAAATAAAATACCGAAGCACCGAATAAAATTAGTTTCATCTGTTTTCTGTTTTTTTGAATAGTGCTAAGTTAAATTAAATCATTCAATTTAACACGTTACCCGTAGCTAAAATATGGCATTTTTTAGTTGAATAACCTTTTTCGCAGGGTCAACGGTCAAATTTGGGGTATCAACGGCGAAATCGCTAATTGACTGTTGCTATATTTCACGATGAAACGAACATGCCACGGTAGCAATATTCAAGGTGGTGGCGCAAAAAGTCATGTAAATCTTGTGGAGAAAATAATTTTTATGGCATGGAGTTCCACATGTACTCATTTCAATTTCAATAAATTAGAAACAATATTTACGTGTGAAAAACCAAGATATAAGGTGCACCACATGTTTCTAATTCTCAAAAGTGATTCTTCTGATTGATATTGTTCGCTTAAATCCTTAATGTTAATCATGCCCGGGGAAAATAATTCCGGCATCTGCTCTAACTCGATCCATAATTTCCATTAAATCAGCCGAAAGACTCAGCGGCATCCAGTCGCTTTCAATCATCTCTTTATCGAGGCAATCCATTACATGTGCGGCTTCGAGCTCGTAACCAAAGCCTGTGCTTTTCTCAAAAGTAATAAGCTGTTCGTTTTCCCAGTTTTTCCAATAGGTAAGCGAAGTTGGCGTATAAAACCGACGGTTTAGCCTTACAAAGCCATTCTCGAACGAAAATTCGGTTTGGGTTGACGAGTGCGAAGCAAAACTCGAAATAAGCGATGCAATTTCGCCACCTGGGTAAATAAACGACATCATAATCGACTCTTCGGCGCCGGTTGAGCAAAATTTAGCCAACGTTTTTATTTCCGAAGGTTTACCCAAAGTCATGAGCGACATAAAAATGGGATAAATGCCAATATCGAGTAGTGAGCCGCCGCCCAAAGCCACATTGTAAAGTCGTTTTTCAGTGTTGAATTCGGCATTGAAAGCAAAATCAGACCGAACCATTTTCAAGGCGCCAAGTTCGCCCGAACGAATAATATCAAGCACTTTCAGGAAACTGGGTTGAAAGCGTGTCCAAAAAGCTTCCATTAAAAACGTGTGGTTGCGTTTGGAGGCTTCAATCATTTGTGTAACCTCCTTACTATTGATGGCGAAGGCTTTTTCGCACAAAACTGCTTTTCGGTGATTGAGGCATAGCACAGCGTGCTCGAAATGATGGGAGTGTGGCGATGCGATGTAAACCACGTCAACAGCCGGATCGTTCACCATTTCGTTATAGCTGCCGTAAGCTTTTTCGAAACCGAACTCGGTAGCGAAAGCCTGCGCATTGTCGAATGAGCGCGATGCTGTCGCGTAAAGCCGGGCGTTTGGTAGCAGTTTAAGGTCGCCGACGAATTTTCGTGCAATTTTGCCACATCCTAAAATGGCCCAGTTGTATGTTTTGTTCATGGTGCTTGGTTTGGGTTATTGGTGCGCAAAGTAAGCATCTTTCCACAAACTCGCTTCGAAAAGCCAAAGAACTTCATCTGTGTGGTGCGAATTTGCAAAAAAAAAGGTAATTATATTTTTGTCTGATCCTGCTTCTGCCGAATCTTTCAATGCCAGGATCAAGGTATTCAGTGTAGTGTAAAGAGGTGTAACCGGTATGAATTACGGATTATTATCTTGTTCAACAAACCTGACGATACGCTGGAAATTTACAGAGAACGATGGCAAATTGAAACTGCTTTTAGGTCTTAAGAGTTAAAGCTTCGGTTTGTGCTAGCAAAGAATAACGATTTGACAATTATTGTCATCAAAAATAACTCAATAGGTCGACTAGATAATTTGATAATTCGATAATTCCAAAGCGTCTTTTGATAATTCAGACGACTTGTTTGGTAATCCACGCATTTTTCGAGTAGTAACTATCTATTATTTTTTTATCTTCATACTGAATTGCGAAAAATATGAAAGTTTTGCCATTAATAAAGCGTTGGAATTATGCATTTGATCAGTTTATTGATTAGTTATATTACTAATCTTCAATCGGGTAATTTATGTTTTATTGATGGTGTGGAGCCATCGGGATGTTTTGTTAAATTTCCTTTTTGTGTTGATATATTAATTTATATGGTCGTTGTTGGTATAAGCTTGAGTGTATTTGAACTAAGAGCGTCATGTCATCCCTTTAGGTTATTTAACGATTTTATCTGTCTGTTAAAGGGATCTCCGCATTTTGATTATTTTAATGTTATTGCATGACATCTAAATAGATCATTTAAATTGTGCAATTTAATGGCGTTCATTGTTCCCTGTTCGAAGTTTTTGTCATAGTACAATGTCGTTAATCTATTTTTAAATACTAGATAAATAGGTTTAGTGTTTTCAATTGCTAAACGTTTTTTTGAATAATTAAAAATAGTAAAACTAATAATGAATATTTAGATGTCGAAATAATATAAACAATTCAGATTGATATTTTTCTCAAATTTTCAATACTGAACCGTCTATCTTCAGATTTTTGAAGTTCGGATAATGTTGTAATTTTGGTTATATCAGAGTCGAAATGTATAATGTTTAATTAAATAAGCATGTTTAAACATTCGATATATTTTTTCAGAACTCTTTCCTAGAATATAAACATCAGTTTAGCTGTATCGTCAAAATGAAGAGTGGTTTTTTTTGCCAGTCATTATTATTATCGAATTACTTAATTGGTGTTTTTCGATATAAGATTTTGTTATTCTTTATGGGAATAGATGTCTCTTGTATTGTATTGGAATAGACTTATTGTGTGATCTATGATTGTATTATGTAAAATTAATTATAATAGATTTGTACTTTGCATATTCTGACAGATAGATTGAATTAGTTTTTTAATCGTTAAATTTTACTATTTTGTTTTTTGATTGAAAAATAATTTAGGCTTTTAAATTTTAATAAGCAACTCAAACTTACCTAAGGGATTCTATACATTTTGTTGGTTTTAGTCAGGGGTAAATGATTCAAAACAGTCATACTTCTGCGTTTCTCCTTTTTTTTATTTTAATAGACATTCATTCTTTTTTTGAAATTCTTTTCAGCTTTTTGCCTGGAAATAATAAAACTTTCATAAGATACATATTAAACAATAGAATATTGGGTTAGTTGCTGTTGACTTTTGAATCAACAAGTATTTTTGTCCTAATCAATTCGATTAGGACAAAAATATTCTGAAAATCAAGTGGTTATGTGATTATTTGTTATACTATTGTGTTGAAATTAATACATGAAATATACACTTAAATGTGTCAGATTGATATTCTAATTGACGGTGTTTTGGTTATTGTTAGTTTAATTAATCATATTTGAATATGTTACAAATTTGGAAACGTATCAAAATTCAATTAAAAGAGAACAGTATCAAGAGTGTAAGATATTGCTTCAAAATAGTTGCTTCTGTAAGAGGCTGTAAATGCTTTTATATTGAATTAGGTTCTAGATCTTGCGAGGTTATTTCACTGAGGCTTATTCATCCCATTTTGAATTCTGATGATGTATTGATTGTCAAAATAATAGCAAAGCACTTATTAATTGCCATGAATAATTTTAGGTTATACCCCTTGTTGAAAACAAAAAATTGCTTGTTCGCTTGTATTCTATTTTTTAACAAAGAAATAAGGGGTGCATTGCTTACCTATAATAGTGGTTATGCACCTAAGTGAAGTGTTCATTGAGTTAATAACGCAGTATAAGTTAGCCTTTGTTGTAATCTCTTTCTATGGACTGGATACTTTTTCTTAGTCTTTTTTCTATACACAATTTCGTGTTTCTCAGTATTTGTGCTTTGAGAAAAAGTTTCTCAGCTGGCACAAAAAAATATGTCATTATTGAGCTATTGGTATTTGCAGAGATAATGATGTTTAAGGTATTTATATACAAGGAATTGATTGCTATTTATTCTTTTTTGTTTTTCATTAATTATACCTTTATTTTTAGTGGTTCGCCTTATTTTTTAGCTCTCATTGATACTCTGGTTGGCAATGGAAAAAAGAAAGATTTAAATCGTATGCTTATCTTCTTCATTCCATTCGGTGTTTCTATTTGTGGGTCTGTTTGGTTTTACCTTCAACCTGTTGAATTTCGACGGAATTTCTTTGTGCAGATCAACAATGCTCATATACCTTGGCTAATGGTTGTTTTGGAGTTAATTTTCTTCCTTCAAACTTTAATTGCTATCTCAATTTGTTATATTAGAATTTACCGCTTTAGGGAAGCAAACCCTAATAATGGGAATATTAAATGGCTATGGCCTTTTATTAATAAAGTTGCTTTTTTAGTTATGTTTATTTATATCCCCATTTTTGTTTCTTTTTTTTCTGTAGCAACTACTCTTTTTTGTTATTCTGTTGCATCTGTCGTTTTCTACGACTTATTTAGTTATACATCGTTAGTGAAATGTAAAATCTTCACAGATCATAGTATCCTGATAGTTCAACCTGAGATGCCATTAACTCATACAATACAACTAGAGACACTATTAACCAACGAAGTCCAGACAACACCCCCGGAGACCTTATCGACTATGCAAACAATTTCAGAGGACCTCAGGCAAAAAATATCTATGTCCGTAATGCATTTAATGGAAAAAGATAAATATTTCCTGGATAGTTCGATTAGTTTGAATAGCTTAGCTGAAAAAAGTAATACACCTAAGTATTTGTTAACCCAGTATTTAAACCAATATCACGAAAATTTTTATGATTTTATTAACCGTTATCGTATTGAGGAAGCAAAAAAATTACTGACTGGCTCTGACAGAAATAAGTATAATATAGAGGTTATTGCTCAGAAATGCGGCTTTAGGTCACGCAGCGTTTTTTATTCCGCATTTAAAAAATATACTGGAGTTACTCCTATACAGTTCATCAAAACGATTAATTCACCAGAAAAAGGGTTGTAGATTTTTATTGATTCAAATAGCGATGTGGATTTATTATTAATTGAGCATATATTATGTATAGTAAATTATTGTTACGTTCTTTTACAGATATTTGCGACTCATATACGATAACTATAGGATTAAAACTTGACAAGATCAGAAAGAACCCGGCACAATTTCTTAGTCTCACAGGATTTTCATCCGAAGAGTTTGATCAATTGGCTTAGAGTTCGGAATTGAATGGGATCACTATTCCAGTCATTTCACCTTAGAAGGGAAGCCACGGCAACGAATAGCTTTGCCCCGAAAGACCAGTGTTCTGGCTGGATATCAGGATAAACTATTGTTCATTCTGGTATATTTGAAAACATTTCCATTACAAGAACTTCAGGTGGCTACTTTTTCGATGACTCAGCCTCAAACCAACTTTTGGATACACTTGTAGCCCAATTCTACGGAAAACACTCAAAAGACTTAAAGAGCTACCTGAGCGTAACAACCAAAAATTGAAACTGTTACTAAAGGATTGCCCTGATGTTTTGTTTGACGGTGTAGAAAGCAACATCCAACGGCTACTGGATTCCGGGCAGCAACAAGCCTGCTACAGCGGTAAAAAAAACGCATAGTGTCAAGAATAACATTTTTTCATTGCCCGACCGGAGGATCATGTTTTTGAGCCAAACCTATGCTGGAAGTGTCCATGACAAAAGGATTTGCGATGAGCAATCCCTTCGTTTGCCTCAAGGGATAACCCCTATGGCAAGATACCGGTTTTATCGGATATTGCCCGGATAGCGTTAAGATTCGAATGCCTAAGAAAAAGCCCAAAGGCAAAGAATTGACAAGTGAACAGAAACAAGAAAATCGCGAAATATCCAAGTTTAGGGTCTTGTCGAGCATGCAATTTGTGGTGCAAAGCGTTGCCGTATTGTCAAAGATCGTTTGCGTTGCCACAAAGCTGGATCCGACGACCTGATGATGGAACTCGCCTGTGGGCTACACAATTTTAGAATTACTCTGAAAAAATAACACATTATAAAATTAATCTATAAAAAGTCTTTTAGTATATGACATAGATATAAATGTCTGATTGCCAGTTAAATAAATATCAAATATTCACATAATGATCTGAATATCAGCGTCTTGTAAAGAATTACCAAGTCGCTTTGTGAGAAATATGATACCCAGAGTAGAGTCTAAAAGTAGTGAATTGGTTTTCATTTTCCATGAGCAATCAGGTTGGAATCTGGTACGAGTTAAGTTCTTTGTTTTAGCGATCAGTGCCCTTTGTGGGGAGGGGTGCAAACTGGCGGTTTTGAGAAGTTAGCTACTGCATTTGATTGTAGCGCCCATACCAGTTCCTCTCTTCGGAGAATACAACGGTTTATGGCGACTTGTCTTTTGGATACAGATTTGATTTTAAAACTGATATTCAGTTCATTACCACACAAGCCACCTTTCCGCTTAGCAATGGATCGCATGAATTGGAAGTTTGGTCAGCAGAAAATTAATGTTTTGGTGCTCGCAGTTGTTTATCATGGAGTTGCTTTTCCATTGATGTTTAAGTTGTTGCCTAAATTAGGCAATTCAAACACCGATACCTGAATGAGAACTATATCCGCATTCGCGAAAACTTTTGGGTTTTGCAGCCTCTCAATGGGAAACGTGTTAAAGCCAGTTGGTTATTTGGCAATTTGCCGTTAAATGGATGTCGGGTGAACCAACGAATTGTGTCCTTAAACGGTCAACTCTGTTATCTCTCTGGCTCAAAAGGAAAAGACAGAGATGGAAAACATGAAATACAGATTATTATCTCGTTCAACAAACCTGGCGATGCGCTGGAAATTTACAAAGAACGATGGCAAATTGAAACTGCTTTTAGGGCTTTAAAAACAAGTGGATTCAATATTGAAGACACCCACTTGGCTGAAATAGATAGAATTGCTGTTTGCATTAGTAACGGTTGCTTTTACCTGGGCATATGTGGTTGGTGATTTTTAAATTCTTGTCATGTACTTAGTCCCATTACTTAAATGACAATTCAAAAATAGGCTGTATGAAATTCAATTATGTTAGTCTATTGCATTTATTATACACGAATGACTTGCCGAGCCTGATATTTCTTGTCCGAATTAGTTCGATTCAGACAAATGCTTCTAGAAATTAATGAGTTACGTGGTTTATTTGCCGTAAACTTGTATTAACAAAATTTAAATTGTAAACAGGTTCAATTATGAGTTTAGACCAATCAACCTGACTTTAGTTGGTGAATTGATTCAATAATTGTTGGATTTTTCAGGTTACGGGTGGTGATAGTTTAGTATATGGTTAAATTTTTTTGAGTGAATTGATGTTTCTTTTTTAAGTTACATCAATAGTACTCACCCCAAAGCCAAAATTCAATGTTCCTTCCCCTCTCTTTGTAACAAGGAGAGGGGTTAAACACCAACGAGGCGGCAGAAGCGTAGGATTGATCCACAGGTTTGATTTCGTTTTAGTTACGAATAGAATATAAACAAAAATAATCTGAAACAAACAGTTGGTGGGATACACTATGCTGTAATCTTATTATCCTTAAAATGATGAATATATGAGAGTTGTAATTTTTACCAAGAACAGGAGCAAAAATACAGGGGTACAAAAGCCGTATTCCCACTTATTTTTGAGTCAGAACCCATTATTCAAGCAGGTATTTATACTAATGGTTTGTATAATGGCGAGTATTGCAACTTATGCCCAGGCGCCTCAGAAAATGAGCTACCAGTCAGTATTACGCAATACCACTGGTCAGTTGCTGGTTAACCAATCCGTTGGGCTGAAGATTAGCATCCTGCAAGGTTCGGCAACAGGAACTGTTGTATATGCCGAAACCCATACGCTTACCACCAATGCTTTTGGTCTGGTGAGTGTGCAGGTAGGTGCTGGTACTGTCGTCACTGGCTCTATGAGCGCCATCGACTGGGGAGCCGGACCTTTTTACATAAAAACGGAAACCGATCCGAGTGGTGGAACTACCTACACCATTAGCGGAGCGACTGAAATGTTGAGTGTACCTTACGCTCTTTATTCAGGAAACGGAATTTCATCATTGGGGACTCCATCGGGAAGTAACGCCAAAGCCGGAAGCATTTCGGGAACTACGCTAACTCTCTCGCTGGCCGATGGTACCAACCCGGGGCTTGTTTCAACCGGGGCACAAACTCTGGGAGGTGACAAAACCTTTTCGGGTAATACGATATTAAGTGGTACTGCTGCACTGAATGGCAATACTACCCTTGCAAGCGGGAAGAACCTAACGCTTACAGGAATAAATTCAAAATTACTTAAAACCGATGCTTCGGGCGTGGTTTCGGCCGCTTCTCCCGGAACCGATTACCAGGTAGCGCTAACAAACCCTGTTACTGCCAGTGCCGCTTCGGCTTCATCGGGTCAGTTGGCCATATTTAGCGGAACCGATAACCAGGTTATTGCAACCAGCATACTGCCGGCATCGGCAATACCAGCCTTTACCGGCGATGTAACCAACAGTGCCGGGTCGTTGATCAACACGGTGGATAAACTACAAGGCACGACACTTACCATATCGGGGCTAACAACCAATAATTTATTACAATACAATGGCAGCGCCTGGGTGAATACAAGCCCGGCCTCGGTGCTTGGTTCGGTGCTTAGTGCCGGTACAGGCATCTCCATTTCGGGTACTACCATTTCCAATGCCGGGGTTACTTCGTTTTCGGGCGGAACTACCGGATTGACACCAGCCAGCTCTGCAACCGGCGATATTACCTTAGGTGGTACACTGGCCATTGCCAACGGTGGTACAGGTGCCAATACAGCAAGTGCGGCACGAACCAACCTGGGTGCAGCAGCCAGCGGTGCCAACAGCGACATTACTTCGCTTGGCGGCTTAACCACGGCCATACCGGTATCGGGTGGCGGAACAGGCGCTACCTCGTTTACTGCCAACGGTGTACTTTATGGTAATGGCACTGCAGCGATACAGGCATTGGCTCCCGGTTCTAACGGACAGGTATTGTCGATCAATTCTTCAGGAGACCTTAGCTGGACAACGCCATCGGTTGGAAGCCTATATACTGCCAGCAACGGACTTAGCCTGGTGGGAAGCGATTTCCAACTGGGCGGTACCCTGGCCGCAGCAACTACGATTAATCAAAATGACAACAATTTAACTTTTACTACCGGAGCAGCAGGAAGGGTTATTGTGAATGGTGCATTTCAGACAACAGCCCCTTTGTATGGTAAAGCCCCACGACGCGTTGCCACTTCGCCTATTTCCTGGACAGCTGATGATGTTTGTGTATTTCTACAAAACGGATATACAGGCGTAGTTGATCTTCCATCGGCAATACAAAATCCAAACAGAATTATTGGGATCAATAACCGGGCAGGTGGGGTACGTAGCTTCGCAAATACTTCGGGCGGTGAATATGGGATATATGCAACAGAAGGATGGTCTACTCTGGGCAGTACGATAGGGATGATCTGGTTAATTTCAGATGGAACTTCCTGGACCTTATATTCGGGCAGACCTTAGCCTTCTTAATCAATAATCACTGTTTCATCCAAAACCTATTAAAAAATGAGAATATATATAAAATATATCGGTGTTGCCCTTCTTGTGTTGATGGTAAAATTCAATTCAAAAGCGCAAGTTTACATAAATGAGAACCCCAGTAATGCCATAGCTGGGCAAAACCCCTTTATTGATGCTTCTTCAAATTTCGATTTAAGCAGGGAGACTTCTCCAAATGGAAAGGGCTTGCTCTTCCCCAGAGCAGATCTGACCACATGGGAATTTATTACCGACATACTGGACGGGATCAATTTTCCCAGCTATTTCGACGGGATGATTGTGTATAACACAAGTACAGGAAATACGCCAACAACAGGTAATAACCCTACCGAATCGACTAATGTACGCCCTGGTTATTACATATTTTCCAATCCGGATGGGGCTACCAATGGTTCAATTACCGGCGGTAGATGGATACGGCTTAACGATAGTCAGGTAACCAGTCTTCCGGCAGGAGCGGCAACTCCGGATGTGCTCTCGTCAAGAGCAGGAGATGTTTTTTATCACACTACTCAAGGGTTGATGGTTTTCAATGGAACGTCCTGGGGTTCGGCCTCTTTGGCTACCGTGAACCACGACAGCAGTTTGAGCGGCGACGGAAGTAGCGCTTCTCCGCTGGGTTTGGCCGATGGGGCTGTCACCGCCGTTAAGTTAAACGATATGGGAGCTTCTCCCGGCCAGGTGTTAACCTTCGACGGCACCAACTGGGCTCCTGCTTCCGCAGGCGGTAGCAGCGGGGTGACCTCGTTCTCGGGGGGAACAACAGGGCTGACTCCCTCAAGTGCTTCAACCGGTGATGTTGAATTGGGAGGTACTCTGGCTGTTAACCACGGCGGAACGGGATCTCCAGATCCCGGTGAGGCACGTGTCCACCTGGGAGCTGCCGCGAGCGGCTCCAACGACGACATTACCGAGCTTTGGGGGCTTACTACGCCACTTTCGATAGGTCAGGGAGGAACGGGTGGTACAGATGCCGATCAGGCACGCTTCAACCTGAGAGCTGCTGCCAACGGTAACAACAGCGACATTACCGAGCTTTCGGGTCTTACTACCCCGCTTTCGGTGGCGCAGGGAGGAACAGGTGCTACTGCTTTTGATGCCAACGCTCTTTTACTTGGTAACGGTACCTCTGCTATCCAGGCATTGGCCCCCGGCACCGCCGGGTATGTGCTTACTTCAGGCGGAGCAGGAAGCGCCCCTACCTGGGCCAGCTTACCTTCGTCAGGCTGGAGCCTTACCGGCAACAGCGGCACCAGCTCGGCTACCAACTTTATCGGCACCACCGATGCCCAGCCTTTAATTTTTAAAGTAAATAATTCTGTAGCTGGACAATTAGGCCTTGCTAATGGGAATATTTCTTTTGGAAGGGGTGCGTTATCCCTTGCAACAACAGGCACTCAAAATATTGCGATTGGTGAAATTGTGTTGATGAATAATACAACAGGATCTGGGAATACCGGTATGGGTAATAACTCACTTTATCAAAATACCGATGGGGGCAATAATGTTGGGGTAGGTAACAGGAGTTTGTATAAGAATACGACAGGAAACTACAACACTGCTGTGGGAGCTTTTACGATGAGGGAAAATATAACTGGTAGTAATAACACGGCAGTTGGTGGTTGGAAAACGTTAATGAGTAATACTGACGGTAATTACAATGTTGCGATAGGCTATGAAGCAGGATATACAATTCATGGAAATAATAACATAGCAATCGGAAATAATGCCCAGGTGCCTACCGGGGCAAACGATAACCAGTTAAGTATTGGTAACTCTATTTACGGCCTGGGCATAGGAACAAGTACAGTAACTGTGGGTATAGGTACCGCCGCACCAACGGCTACCCTTACCGTTAAGGGGAACCTGGCTTTAACCAACGGTACCTATAACACTACCTTTAATCAGGGGACACAAACGGAAACAATAAGTTATACGCTGCCGGCATCACAGGGAGCCGCCAATACCATGCTAACCAATAATGGCAGTGGAGATCTAAGCTGGACAACAGTAGCAGGATCAACCACCAATACGTTAACCAGTTCGGTAAATACACTGAGCTCGAATGTGAATGGAGTTGTTGCCACAGCACCTGCTGTAAACACGGTAAGCAATGCAGTGAGCTCTGGGGCAATCAGCACCACAGTAAACGGCGTATCGGGCAGCAGCGTAGCTATTCCTAACGCATTAAGTTCATCGGTAAATACCTTATCGTCATCGGTAGCTGGTGGAACAACCCAAACCGCAACGATCATCAACAGCAATACGTTGAGTGCTGCATCCAGCGCATTAACCAGTAATGTTAACGGAATTTCATCAACAATTACACCGGCAGATGGCACAGTAGCCAACACTTTAGGTTTCGATGCAAGTGGTGCTTTGGTGAAACAAACACCGTCGGCTATTTTAGCAGGTTCAACCACCAATACCTTAACCAGCTCGGTAAATACCTTGACCTCCAATGTGAATGGAGTTATTGCCACAGCACCTGCTGTAAACACGGTAAGCAATGCAGTGAGCTCAGGAGCAATCAGCACTACAGTAAACGGCGTATCGGGCAGCAACGTAGCTATTCCTAACGCATTAAGTTCATCGGTGAATACCTTGTCGTCATCGGTAGCTGGTGGAACAGCCCAAACCGCCACGATCATTAACAGCAACACGTTGGCCGGAACCTCAAACAAGCTGACCAGTACGGTAAATGGCGTGGCTGCCAGTTTAACCCCGGCATCGGGAACGATTGCCAACACCATTGGGTTCGACGCTTCGGGCAACCTGGTGACGCAGACCACCACTACGATGGCCACCTCGGTAAGCAATAGCTCGGCTACCAACAGCCTAACCACCACCGTAAATGGGGTAACCGGAAGTAGTGTAGCAATTGTAAACAGCAATACTCTGGCCGGCACTTCAAACAAACTGACCAGTACGGTAAATGGCGTAGCTGCCAGTTTAACCCCGGCATCTGGAACGATTGCCAATACCATTGGTTTCGATGCAAGTGGTGCTTTGGTTAGACAAACACCATCGGCTATTTTATCCGGTTCAACCACCAATACCTTAACCAGTTCGGTAAATACCTTGACCTCGAATGTGAATGGGGTTATTGCCACAGCGCCGGCAGTAAACACGGTAAGCAATGCAGTGAGCTCTGGGGCAATCAGCACCACAGTAAACGGCGTATCGGGCAGCAGCGTAGCTATTCCTAACGCATTAAGTTCATCGGTAAATACCTTATCGTCATCGGTAGCTGGTGGAACAACCCAAACCGCAACGATCATTAACAGCAACACGTTGAGTGCTGCATCCAGCGCATTAACCAGTAATGTCAACGGAATTTCATCAACAATTACACCGGCCGCGGGCACCGTTGCCAATACTTTAGGTTTCGATGCAAGTGGTGCTTTGGTGAAACAAACACCATCGGCTATTTTATCCGGTTCAACCACCAATACCTTAACCAGCTCGGTAAATACACTGACCTCGAATGTGAATGGAGTTGTTGCCACAGCACCTGCTGTAAACACGGTAAGCAATGCAGTGAGCTCAGGAGCAATCAGCACTACAGTAAACGGTGTATCGGGCAGCAACGTAGCTATTCCTAACGCATTAAGTTCATCGGTGAATACCTTGTCGTCATCGGTAGCTGGTGGAACAGCCCAAACCGCCACGATCATTAACAGCAACACGTTGGCCGGAACCTCAAACAAGCTGACCAGTACGGTAAATGGCGTGGCTGCCAGTTTAACCCCGGCATCGGGAACGATTGCCAACACCATTGGGTTCGACGCTTCGGGCAACCTGGTGACGCAGACCACCACCACGATGGCCACCTCGGTAAGCAATAGCTCGGCTACCAACAGCCTAACCACCACCGTAAATGGGGTAACCGGAAGTAGTGTAGCAATTGTAAACAGCAATACTCTGGCCGGCACTTCAAACAAACTGACCAGTACGGTAAATGGCGTAGCTGCCAGTTTAACCCCGGCATCTGGAACGATTGCCAATACCATTGGTTTCGATGCAAGTGGTGCTTTGGTTAGACAAACACCATCGGCTATTTTATCCGGTTCAACCACCAATACCTTAACCAGTTCGCTAAATACCTTGACCTCGAATGTGAATGGGGTTATTGCCACAGCACCTGCTGTAAACACGGTAAGCAATGCAGTGAGCTCTGGGGCAATCAGCACCACAGTAAACGGCGTATCGGGCAGCAGCGTAGCTATTCCTAACGCATTAAGTTCATCGGTAAATACCTTATCGTCATCGGTAGCTGGTGGAACAACCCAAACCGCAACGATCATTAACAGCAACACGTTGAGTGCCGCATCCAGCGCATTAACCAGTAATGTTAACGGAATTTCATCAACAATTACACCGGCCGCGGGCACCGTTGCCAATACTTTAGGTTTCGATGCAAGTGGTGCTTTGGTGAAACAAACACCATCGGCTATTTTATCCGGTTCAACCACCAATACCTTAACCAGCTCGGTAAATACACTGACCTCGAATGTGAATGGAGTTGTGGCCACAGCTCCGGCAGTAAACACGGTAAGCAATGCAGTGAGCTCTGGGGCAATCAGCACTACAGTAAACGGCGTATCGGGCAGCAGCGTAGCTATTCCTAACGCATTAAGTTCATCGGTGAATACCTTGTCGTCATCGGTAGCTGGTGGAACAGCCCAAACCGCCACGATCATTAACAGCAACACCCTGGCCGGAACCTCAAACAAACTGACCAGTACGGTAAATGGCGTGGCTGCCAGTTTAACCCCGGCATCGGGAACGATTGCCAACACCATTGGGTTCGACGCTTCGGGCAACCTGGTAACGCAGACCACAACGGCCATGTCAACGGCAGTAAGCAACACTTCGGCTACCAACAGCCTAACCACCACCGTAAATGGGGTAACCGGAAGTAGTGTAGCAATTGTAAACAGCAATACTCTGGCCGGCACTTCAAACAAACTGACCAGTACGGTAAATGGCGTAGCTGCCAGTTTAACCCCGGCATCTGGAACGATTGCCAATACCATTGGTTTCGATGCAAGTGGTGCTTTGGTTAGACAAACACCATCGGCTATTTTATCCGGTTCAACCACCAATACCTTAACCAGTTCGGTAAATACACTGACCTCGAATGTGAATGGGGTTATTGCCACAGCGCCGGCAGTAAACACGGTAAGCAATGCAGTGAGCTCTGGGGCAATCAGCACCACAGTAAACGGCGTATCGGGCAGCAGCGTAGCTATTCCTAACGCATTAAGTTCATCGGTGAATACCTTGTCGTCATCGGTAGCTGGTGGAACAGCCCAAACCGCAACGATCATTAACAGCAATGTTTTGGGAATCTCCGGAAACACGCTGACTTCAACGGTAAATGGAGTGTCAACTGCTGTAACTGTTCCCAATCTTTATACAACCAACGGAACTTTAACGGGCAACCGTACGGTAACAGGGGGAGCCAATACCTTGGCAATAACTTCTACTGCCGTTAATGGTTTTTCGGTAGATGGTACTACCTTTAGTGTGGATGGTTCCAACAACCGGGTAGGTATTGGTAACTCCGCCCCCGGAGCTTTGCTTGATTTGGGAACGGCCGGTACCACGGCCGGTGTTCTGCGGATGGAAGGTGCCACAGCGGGATCGGTCACCCTACAGCCTGCCGCAAGCACCACTGCTTATACTTTAACCTTACCTATAGCACAGGCCACCGCCGCCAACCAGGTGTTAAGCAACAACGGCAGTGGTACATTGAGCTGGGCCAGCCCAACGACTACGGCCTGGGGGCTTACCGGCAACAGCGGCACTAGCTCGGCTACCAACTTTATTGGTACTACCGATAACCAGGACCTGATTTTCAAAGTAAATAATCAGAAAGCCGGGTTACTCAGCTCCAGTCCCAATGTAGCCTTTGGCATGAATGCTATGAGTAATAACACTACTGGTTCATTAAATTTTATTATAGGGCGTGATGGGTTGTTGAATAATACCACCGGAACCGGCAACGTAGGTATGGGGGATTGGGCTTTGCGTACTAATGTAACAGGCAATAACAACACTGCAATCGGTCGGGGTGCGTTATATGCGTCGACGGGGAATTCTAATACAGCAATAGGGTATGATGCAGGAAAATTTCAGACCGCTGGTGACAACAACATCATGATTGGTAATGGTACAAATGTACCTTCCCTCACCGGAAGCAACCAGTTAAACATTGGCAACTCGATATACGGCTTAAGTATGGGTACCAGCACGGTAACGGTGGGTATTGGCACCAGCGCCCCCTTATCGGGATTAAGCGTATGGAGAGGTAATTCTACGACCGGTACCAATTTTTACGACCGTGAAGGCTATGCAGCGCATATTGGTAATAGTGCCAATGCTCAATATGCAAACGGCTTGCTGGTTTCCAACTATTGGCGGGCATCAGCCTCGTATGTATTTGCAGTTGACGGAGTACTCATGAATGATGGATCCTGGACCGGCGATGTTTCTCACAGTCCTTATTTCGTTGTAAGGGGCGATGGGAAAGTGGGTGTCGGCACAGCCACACCCGGATCGACCCTCGAAGTAGCCGGTGCTGCCACTAATATTGATCCGGCTGCCAATACAACCAATACGATCGACTTTAGTACCAATAACTTAGCATATACGTCGTATATCGGTACCAGTTTTACACTGAACAACCTGAAGAACGGTGGGGCTTATACCCTGGCATTAACAGGTACTACCAACTCCGGTACTGCAACGTTTACTGCATCGGGTTTCACGGTACGATACATGGGAACGGTTGATATGACCAGCGGAAAGATGCACATCTACTCGTTCATCGTGGCGGGCAATAATGTATTTGTAAGCATGGCAACTGAAAATTAAAAAAAAGCCTCCCCAAACCCCTCCCCAAGGGGGGGTAGTCGCGAAGGATTGGAGTTCTGAGATTTAATGGAATACGTGTTTTGGGGTTAGCCCTGAAGGGGCGACAATCGGATAGCCCGGGACTTCGGCGTGAGCTCAGTCGAACGGTGAAACGACGAAGGAGTGTAGCCCCGGGTTGAAACGGGTTCTGGAAAAACCGTCCGCGAGGAAATGTTTTCAAAAGAACAGCTCTTCGTTTCAGACGGAAGGGAAGGAAGCCCCACCCAAACCCCCTTCCAAAGAGGGGCTTTAAAAATGTGAGGTGCGAAGGATTGTAAGTTCTGAAATTTAATGGAATAGGTGGTTTTGGGGTTAAGCCCGGTACGGGCGACAATCTGGTAGCCAGGGGTGAAGCCCCTGGGTTGAAACGAACACCAGAAAAACCGTCCGCGCGGGAATGCCAGGAAAGAGAGCATCCCATGTTTCGGACGGAATGGAAGGAAGCCTCCCCCAAACCCCCTTCCAAAGAGGGGCTTTAAAAATGTGAGGTGCGAAGGATTGTAAGTTCTGAAATTTAATGGAATACGTGTTTTGGGGTTAGCCCTGAAGGGGCGACAATCGGATAGCCCGGGACTTCGGCGTGAGCTCAGTCGAACGGTGAAACGACGAAGGAGTGCAGCCCCGGGTTGAAACGGGTTCCGGGAAAACCGTCCGCGAGGAAATGTTTTCAAAAGAACAGCTCTTCGTTTCAGACGGAAGGGAAGGAAGCCCCCTCTAAAAAATGTGAGGTGCGAAGGATTGTAAGTTCTGAAATTTAATGAAATAGGTGGTTTTGGGGTTAAGCCCGGTACGGGCGACAATCTGGTAGCCAGGGGTGAAGCCCCTGGGTTGAAACGAACACCAGAAAAACCGTCCGCGCGGGAATGCCAGGAAAGAGAGCATCCCATGTTTCGGACGGAATGGAAGGAAGCCTCCCCCAAACCCCCTTCCAAAGAGGGGCTTTAAAAATGTGAGGTGCGAAGGATTGTAAGTTCTGAAATTTAATGGAATACGTGTTTTGGGGTTAGCCCTGAAGGGGCGACAATCGGATAGCCCGGGACTTCGGCGTGAGCTCAGTCGAACGGTGAAACGACGAAGGAGTGCAGCCCCGGGTTGAAACGGGTTCCGGGAAAACCGTCCGCGAGGAAATGTTTTCAAAAGAACAGTTCTTCGTTTCGGACGGAACAGAAATAGCCTCCCCAAGTGAGGGTTAATAAATTGAGATAACTATGATGTGTAAGATAAAACGGAAAACAGGATAAAGAATAAGAGGATAATCAAATGGTTCCTGTGCGCTGGTGGTGAATACGATTAATAAAAGATTTGATAAAAAAATTAAACAGAATGATTGCGATAAAATACATAAACGACCAATTTATTAAAGTAAAGGCTGTAGCCGTTGCTTGTGCGGTTATCTTTGTGGTTCTGATGTTACCGGCAAGTGCCAGTGCGCAATTGTTTGGCGGGCAAATAAAGGCGAACCAGCCGGGTGGGGGTATCCCCAACACCATTACGCTGGGGCAGGCCCGTACCTACTATGTGGTGTCGGTGTACGATCAGGATTACCTGCCTTATACCCTGCCTACTGCTGCGGCAAGCACTGCCACACAGGCTGCCGACGGTGTCAGCGAAGCGGTAACTGTTAACCGGCAAGGCTTCATTACCACCACCGGGGTAACGGTTAACATACCCGTGATAGCTACAGCCAGCGGCACCCTTCCGGCTTTTTCAACCACCGTGACCATACCGGCCTCGCTCACGCAGGACGGTGTGAGCCGCGTACTTATGCTCTCGTGGCCCGAAACGGCCTATACCACAGCTACAGTTGCCATTACAGCCACCATTGCGGCAGTAGGTGGCCAGCTCAACGCGAAAAAATTAGATATTAACGCCGGGCTGGGCCCCGACTACGAAGGCATTTTGCTGGGCGCATTCAGCTACCCTTACAACAGCAAGGGCAACACCACCTCGCTACAGGTGCGCGACATACCGGGCATACCCGACCGCATGTTTGGTCAGTTCGACAACGGCAATACAACCGCCTACGAACACAACTTCCTCTATGCGCCGGTTGTGGCCGAGGATGGCACCACCTGGCTGAACAACAACCTTGGCGCAGACTATACCAATACAAACGGAGGTAATTTTGACTTTACCCAGCAGGCCACTTCGGCAACCGACTACCTGGCTTATGGCAGCCTCTTCCAGTGGGGCCGCAAGCCCGATGGCCACGAACTGATTACCTGGACAAGCGGCTCCGCTGGCACACCAGTTTACGGTACAACCACCAGCACGCTAAGCGATAACCCTGCCCACGCGCAGTTTATCACAACTGCCTCCGACTGGCGGGTCACGCAGAACGATGCCCTCTGGGCCTCCGAGGCCAGCGCCAATAACCCTTGCCCGAAAAGCTTCAGGATACCTACGTTAACGGAACAAACAGCTTTATTTACAGCAGCAGGTATTGCTAATTCTACCAATGCAGCCAACTCTATACTCAAATTCACTGCACCGGGATACCGTGATAATAGTAATGGTAGTTTCCCGAGCCCGGGTTTAGGTATTATTTGGAGTAGTTCGATCAGTGGTACAGCCGCTAGTAACCGTGCCTTCAACGGCAGCACTACATACACATACAACAACGTTCGCAGTTTAGCTGCTTCGCTTCGTTGCATCAAAGATGCCGGGGTTGCTATTCCTGCAGGCCTTACCCTGGGGCAAAACCAGAAGTACTTCGTGATTTCGGCTTACGATACCGATTACCTGCCCTATAGTGTACCTACCGTGGCAGCCAGCACCGCCTCACAGACAGCCGATGGCTCTACCGATTCGCCAACGGTGAATGTGCAGGGCAGCATTGCCACCACCGGGGTAACGGTAACCATACCGGTAACGGCTACCAGCGCGGGCACACTTCCGGCCTATACCATTACCACCACCATACCGGCCAATCTGACCCAGGATGGCATTTCACGCGACCTCACCCTTTCGTGGCCGGCTACCGCTTACACCACGGCTACCAAATACATCACGGCTACCATAACGGCTGTGGGCGGTACGCTCAACGCCAAAAAATTGGATATCAACGCCGGGCTGGGCAACGATTATATGGGTGTGTTGCTGGGCGCTTTTAGTTACCCTTACAATAACGTGGGAAGCCTCACCACCTTCCAGGTGCGCGATATACCGGGCATTCCCGATAAGATGTTTGGGCTGGCCGATAACAGCGGCACGAAAGAACACAACATGCTCTACGCCCCGGTAACCGCCGAAGATGGCAATATATGGCTGAACAACAACCTGGGGGCCGACTACTGCACCGTCAGCAACACCAGCTTTAACCCTGGCTCACAAGCAACTGCCTACAACGACTACCACGCCTACGGAAGCCTGTTCCAGTGGGGGCGCAAACCTGACGGACATGAGCTGATTAAATGGACCAACGGAACAACCGGCGCTTCGGTGTACCCTGTATATACTTCTACCCAGAATGATAATCCTGCCGATACCAAATTTATTACCGTCAATGGCGATTGGAGGATAACACCTAACGATGTTTTATGGGCAACCGAAGCCTCGGCGAATAACCCCTGTCCAAGCGGGTTCAGGGTTCCTACCAGTACCGAATTGACAACGCTGGTATCGGCAGCAGGAATCACCAATTTAGCTACAGCGCAGGCTTCAGTCCTGAAATTCGCTGCGAATGGAGATCATAAATATGATGGTACATTAAATTTATCGTCAACTATTATTAATCTCTATAGCAGTACAGCTGGGCATCTCCGTGTTATCAACACCTCTACCGCGGATGCTACTCAAATTCGTGCTTATGGCTATGCTATTCGTTGTATTAAAGACAACGGCACCGTTACCATCCCCAGCCGGCATCACCCTGGGGCAAAACCAGAAGTATCTGGTGGCTTCGGTGTACGATACCGATTACCTGCCTTACGTTACGCCAACTACGGCTGCTACTGTGGTCACACAGGCGGCCGATGGTGTTGCCGAAGCTACCGTAGTGAATGTGCAGGGCAGCATCACCACCAGCGGGATAACGATAAGCATACCGGTAACGGTAGCCACCACCGGCACCTTGCCGCCCTATTCTACACGTACCACCATACCGGCAGCAATGACCCAGGACGGCATTAGCCGCGAGTTGACTCTCTGGTGGCCCGAACAAACCTGCACCGCCGGAACTACCAAAGCCATAACAGCTTATATACAGGCGGTAGGTGGTACATTCAATGCAAAAAAATTAGACCTCAATGCCGGACTGGGCAACGATAACTTAGGCGTGTTGCTGGGTTCGTTGGTCTATCCGTACAACAGCACGGGCAACACCAGCATTTTCCAGGTGCGGGATATTCCGGGCATACCCGACCGCATGTTCGGACAGGCCGACAACAGCGCTACCCAGGAGCACAATATGCTCTATATGCCGGTAACAGCCGAAGATGGCAACGTGTGGCTCAACAACAACCTGGGGGCCGACTATGCCAACCTGGCCAAAGTCAGCTCCTTTAGCCCGGCCACGCAGGCAACCGCCTATAACGATTACCACGCTTACGGAAGCTTCTTCCAATGGGGCCGCAAACCTGATGGGCACGAGCTGATGAACTGGACAAGCAGCACGGCCGGTACGGGCGCTACTACCACCGCCACGTTAAGCGACACCCCGGCACACGCGTTGTTTATAACAACTTCGTCGGACTGGCGCAGCACACAAAACGATGCCCTCTGGGCTACTGAGGCCAGCGCCAACAATCCTTGCCCGGCTGGTTTCAGGGTGCCTACGCAAACAGAGCTGAATACATGGTTGTCAGCCGCAGGCATTGCTAATACTGCCAACTCCGCCAACTCCAGGCTGCATCTAACAACAGCAGGCAATCGTGTTTACAATACCGGTAATTTTGACAACATAAATTCCCAGGATTTAGTATGGACCAGCACGCAGTATGGCACCAACTCATATTATATAGGCATAGGCAGTAGTGCTTACACCGGTAATTTTCCCCGCGGTGAAGGCTTTTCAGTGCGTTGTATCCAAAACACCACGGTTACCATTCCTTCAACCATTACCTTAGGGCAAAATGGCCGATATTTTATAGCCTCGGTGTACGACAACAATTATTTGCCTTACACGGCTCCCACAGTTGCAGCTACTACCGACACAAATGTAAACCCCGACGGTACTACCGAAACCTTGGCCAATGCGCAAGGAATCCTTACCACTACCGGCGTTACGGTAAAAATACCGGTAACCGCAACAGGCAGTGGTACGCTTCCGCCATACTCTACCACAACAACCATTGCTGCCGATAAAACCCAGGATGGCATCAGCCGCCAACTGATACTGGAATGGGCAGAACAAGCCTACACCACCGGTACCAAATACATTACGGCCACCATTCGCGCGGTGGGCGGAACGCTGAATGCCAAAAAACTCGACATCAACGCCGGCATAGGCAACGACCAGCTGGGCGTGTTGATGGGCAGTTTTGCATACCCTTACAACAATGCTGGCAAAACCACGGCCTACCAGTTGCGCGACATTGCCGGCATTCCCGATAAGATGTTCGGTTTAGCCGATAACAGCGGCACGAAAGAACACAACATGCTCTACCTGCCCGCGCAGGCCGAAGATGGCAACATTTGGCTTGCCAATAACCTGGGCTCCGATTACAGCACCATTGGTAAAACCAGTTTTAACCCGAATATGCAGGCTACTTCGGCAACCGACTACCTCGCTTACGGAAGCCTCTTCCAGTGGGGCCGCAAACCCGATGGCCACGAGTTGATAAACTGGACAAGCGGCACGGCAGGTACGGCCGTTTACGGTACTACTACCAGCACGCTCAACGACAACCCTGCACACACGCAGTTTATAACAAGTGCATCCGACTGGCGCAGCACGCAAAACGATGCCCTCTGGGCCACCGAGGCCAGTACCAACAATCCTTGCCCTGCCGGGTTCAGGGTTCCTACTGCAACTGAATACACCACGCTGGTGTCGGCAGCCGGAATAACCTATTCGACCAATGCCGCCAGTTCGATGCTCAAATTCAGTGTGGCTGGTGATCGTCAATGGACCACTGGGGTATTTTCTGGTGTGGGTTCAACAACAGGTTATCTTTGCAGTACAGTGTATGGGGCCAACGAACAGAATATGCACTTTGACGCCGGTTCTGCAGTAATTGTGAATACCAGCCCCCGGGCACAAGGCATTCTGGTACGCTGTATCAAAGACAAAGGTACGGCTTCCATCCCTTCCACCATAACCCTGGGGCAAAATGCCAAATACATTATGGCATCGGTGTACGACCAGGACTACCTGCCCTATACCACACCGACTGCGGCGGCCAGCACCTCCACTGTGGCAGCCGATGGCGCTAACGAGTCCGTTACGGTGGACGTACAAGGTAGCATTACCACCACAGGAGTAACCATAACCATTCCGGTTACGGCTACTGCCAACGGTACCTTGCCACCTTATTCCACCACCACTACCATACCGGCCTCTGCAACGCAGGACGGCATTAGCCGCCAACTGGTACTGGAGTGGGGCGAACAGACCTATACCACGGCTACCCCCTTTATTACGGCAACCATACGCGCGGTGGGCGGTTCGCTCAACGCCCCAAAATTAGACGTGAACGGTGGCATCGGCAGCGATTACCTGGGGCTGTTGATGGGTTCGTTCACCTACCCGTACAACAACGCGGGCAAAACCTCTACATTCCAGCTGCGCGACATCGCGGGTATTCCCGACAAGAAGTACGGCCTGGCCGATAATGCCAGCGACGCTACCACGCACAAAATGTTGTATGTGCCCGTACAGGCCGAAGATGGCAAAGTATGGCTGAACAACAACCTGGGAGCCGACTATGCCAACGTAAACAAAGCCGATTTGAACCCGGGCATGCAGGCTGTTGCTGCCACCGACTATCGGGCCTATGGAAGCCTCTTCGAGTGGGGGCGCAAACCCGATGGCCACGAGTTGATCAGTTGGACCGCCAGCACGGCGGCACCCAAATACGGCTCTATTGCTGCCCTAAACGACAACCCAACACATGCTTTGTATATTACAACTTCGGGTGCACCGTATGAGTGGCGGGTAACGCAAAACGATGGGCTTTGGAGCGCCGAATTCAGCGCCAACAACCCATGCCCCAGCGGGTTCAGGTTGCCTTCCCTTACCGAGCAGACCAACTTGTTTACAGCAGCCGGCATTACCAACGCGGCCAAGGCGGTAAGCTCTATTTTACGCTTTACCGTTCCTGGCGGGCGATATGTTGATGGTTCATTCCAATGGGCATATACAGGCTCTTATTGGAGTAATTCTGTTGGCGCTGGTCAAACGAACTATGCAAATTACCGCGCCATCGATGGTAGTTCCTCAAGTGTTTTGGCTAACGTTCGCAGCTTCGGTTTCTCGGTGCGCTGTATCCAGGATTATGGCATCACCATCCCATCGAGCATTACCCTGGGGCAGAACCAGAGATACATGGTAAAATCGACTTACGACACCGATTTCCTGCCTTATACCGCGCCTACTGCGGCAGCCAGCACATCCACTGTGACAGCCGACGGCACTACCGATTCGCCCACGGTAGATATACAGGGCAGTATTAGCACAACGGGGGTAACGGTAACGATACCGGCAACGGCTACCATGGCGGGCACCTTGCCGGCGTATTCGAGTACCATAACCATTCCGGCATCCATCACCCAGGACGGCATTAGCCGGCAACTGACTCTTTCGTGGCCCGAAACAGCCTATACGGCCGCCACCACTTCCATTACTGCCACGCTTAAGGCGGTGGGAGGTACGCTCAATGCAAAAAAACTCGACCTGAATGCCGGCATTGGCAACGATAACCTGGGAGTATTGATGGGGGCATTCAGCTTTCCGTACAACAATGCAGGCAATACCACCACCTTCCAGGTGCGCGATATTGCTGCTTTCTACAACTCGTGTGCGCAAATAAAAACACTTTTCCCGGCCAGCGCCGATGGTGTTTATTGGGTTTCTCCTGATAGCAATGCTTCTACTTACGCGCCAACGCGAGTCTATTGCGATATGACCACCGATGGCGGTGGCTGGACCCTGATAGGCCAGTATAACCACCCGGCAGCAGCCTATATGCCACACAACCGTACTGATTTCCCTAACCTGGGAAGCAATACTATTGGTGACGAAAGCGCTGGTACCGGTACGTTTGGTACTTGGGGATTAGCCCCTGCCGGCCTGCGCGCGGTGTATAGTTTTACCACCATCAGGGCCGAAGGATGGAACACCACCAACAATACCGGGGTACACGTGAAAATACCCAACAGCCCCAACTATGTGAAACTTGGCAATGTCAAGTATGATTTTACGGGTATGACCGACCTGGGAAAACCTGCTTACTGGCCTGCGACGGTTGCCTGTTGGAGCCTTGCCGGAAAGTCTCCTGAGAACCATACTTTAATTTTTTCAGATGCTTACGGAGCGCAACATGTTTTTCTACACACGGTTGATGGAGTTTGTTCAGGGGCCTACACGATACTAAGGGTTTCAAATTACCTGAATTATAATGGTTCAGGTTGTTCTAATGCATTATTCCCTGAAAATGGTATTATTAGGTTATGGGTAAAATAGGAAACGATATAAGGTTGTTGGGTATGCAGAAGTATTGCATGGTACTGTTCGTTTGCGCGTGGCTACCGGGCATACCGGGCGTGTTTGGGCAATGTACGCAGGACTCGCAGGCAGAGATGCTGCAACGTAAAGAACTGTTTAAAAAGTTCTATGTGGCAGGCAACCCAATACCGAATGTGCAGTTGGATACGATCGCGGTTCACGGGCTAACGGCTACTACCAATATGGTGGTATTCTGGAAGCCGGATTGCCCTTACTGCAAGAACTTGCTGGCTGTTGCCGATAGCTTGTTGCAAAAGTACAACGCAGGGCAGTTACAGGTACTGGCGATATGCTTAGATCACGATAAAGCAGAGTGGCAAAACCACCCGTTTGTGCAAAAACGGTACAGCAACCTGCACCAGTATTGCGACGGACGCGGGTATTCGGGCGAAGCTGCCGTGGCGTATCACGTGTTTGCAACGCCAACGATGCTGTTGTTTAATCGAAAGCACGAGCTGATGGCATTGCCCAAAAGTGTAAAGGAGCTTGAAGGATTGATTCTGCAAACAGTGGTTGCAGATGGTCGGTAGGTTGTAGGTTGTTAAAACCCTCAAGGTTTTGAAAACCTTGAGGGTTTGGAAAGACTAAAAATAAACCTCACCCCCAGCCCCTCCCGATAAAATCGGGACAAGTTCTGCTAAAGGAAGAGGGGAGGCGGTTGCGAAGGATTGAAGTTCTAAAATTTAATGGAATAGGTGGTTTGGGGTTAGCCCGGTAGGGGCGACATCTTGGTAGCCTGACAGGTTACCAAGAGCCTCTCGTCCGTCGGCTAAAGCCAGACGGCAAAGGATATCGGGCGCGCTGTTCAAGGCTAAACCAATCCTTTGCACCCAGAGCATTAGAAAGCCATTGGAAAGCCCTGAAGGGGCGACAGTCTGATAGCCCGGGACTTCGGCGTGAGCTCAGTCGAACGGTGAAACGAAGAAGGAGTGTAGCCCCGGGTTGAAATGAGCGCCGTGAAAACCGTCCGCGAGGAAATGTTATAAAGAGCGTATTCCGGGTTTCGGACGGAACAACCTCATCGCAAACAAAGAGGTGAGGCGGTTGCAAAGAATTGGAGTTCTGAAATTTAATGGTGATAACAAGGTGAATATATGCCCTATGGTTCCTCGAAGGAAGGATTTAGAGGGTTTGGAGAACCAAACCTAACAGGTTCAGGAAACATTAAAAATGTAAACGCGATGAACATTGAATTGCAAACGATACAAAACAAACTGTACACACTGCGAGGACAGGTAGTGATGCTGGATAGAGATCTGGCTGAAATGTACGGGGTGGAAACACGCGTATTGAAACAGGCAGTTAAAAGAAATATGGAACGCTTCGAAGGAGAAGATTTTATGTTTGAATTGTCCGTTGATGAAATTCAGGAATGTTCAAGATCACAAATTGTGACCTTGAACAAGGGCAGAGGGTATAATATAAAATATAAACCTTTTGCTTTTACTGAATTAGGCGTTGCAATGCTAAGCAGTGTTTTAAGTTCTAAAACAGCAATTGAAATCAATCGTGGCATTATGCGCGCTTTTGTGGCGGTAAGACAATTGGTGGTAAACCGTCCTGCCGATAGGGTTGAAGAACTCAGGCAGTATGTTGAAGAGATGTTTGCCGGTCAGAACGACATCAACGAAGACACCAGGGTGCAGTTGGAGTTGATAAACCAAACCCTGGCCGAGATGCAGGCCGCGAATAAAAAGAATGGCGGGTTGCGGCGACAGATCGGGTTTATAAATGGCTGAACTCCCGACGGATTGGGGATAAGTTATGATTTCGAAAACCTGTAAGGTCTAGAAAAAGCCTCACCTCCGACCCCTCTCCGAGGGAGAGGGGAGACTGTTGCGAAGGATTGGAGTTCTAACATTAATGAAATAGGTGGTTTGGGGTTAGCCCTGTAGGGGCGACATCTTGGTAGCCAGGGGTGAAGCCCCTGGATTGAAAAGGGTACCACATAAACCGTCCGTGTAGAAATGTTCTCAAAAGAACAGTTCTTCGTTTCGGACGGAAGGGAAGAAAGCCCCCTCTAAAAGAGGTGAGGTGAGAAGGATTGGAGTTCAAACATTAATGAAATAGGTGGTTTGGGGTTAGCCCTGTAGGGGTGATATCTTGGTAGCCAGGGTGAAGCCCCTGGATTGAAAAGGTCACCACACCAAACCGTCCGTGTAGAAATGTTCTCAAAAGAACAGTTCTTCGTTTCGGACGGAAGGGAAGAAAGCCCCCTCTAAAAGAGGTGAGGTGCGAAGGATTGGAGTTCAAACATTAATGAAATAGGTGGTTTGGGGTTAGCCCTGTAGGGGCGACATCTTGGTAGCCAGGGGTGAAGCCCCTGGATTGAAAAGGTCACCACACCAAACCGTCCGCGTGGAAATGTTTTTCAAAAGAACATCTCTTCGTTTCGGACGGAAGGGAAGAAAGCCCCCTCTAAAAGAGGTGAGGTGCGAAGGATTGGAGTTCTAATATTAATGAAATAGGTGGTTTGGGGTTAGCCCGGTAGGGGCGACATCTTGGTAGCCAGGGGTGAAGCCCCTGGATTGAAAAGGGCACCACACCAACCGTCCGCGAGGAAATGTTTTTCAAAGAGTATTCCTTGTTTCGGACGGAACAGAAATAGCCTCCCCAAGTGAGGGTTAATAAATTGAGATAACTATGATGTGTAAGATAAAACGGAAAACAGGATAAAGCATAAGAAGATAATCAAATGATTGCTGTGCACTGGTGGTGAATACGATTAATAAAAGATTTGATAAAGAAATTAAACAGAATGATTGCGATAAAATACATAAATTGATACATTTATTACAGTAAAAGCTGCAACCAAAGTTTTTGCTATAGTATTTGGGGTTGGTCTGCTGATACCGGCAGGTGTAAATGCGCAATTGTTTGGCGGGTCGATTAAATCGGGTAGGATTGTAATTCCTGCTAACATTACCCTTGTACAAAACCAAATATATTTTGTGACTTCGGTGTACGATATAAACTATCTCCCGTTTTCTTTACCCACAACACCGGCTACTACCAATACGAATGTAAATCCTGATGGTACAAATGAGGCAACCGTTGACGCACAGGGTAGCATTCCCACTACAGGCGTAACAGTTCATATACGGGTAGCATCGGTAACCGGTAGCGGCACATTACCGGCTTACTCTACAAGGGTTGCTATTCCCGGATCGTTAGCCCAGGATGGAGTTGGCCGTACACTCACCCTCTCATGGGCACGCCAGGCATATAATACCGGCACCCCCTATATAACCGCAACCATTGCAGCCGTGGATGGTACCTTTTACGCCAAAAAACTGGATATCAATGCCGGTATAGGTAACGACTATTTAGGCTACCTGCTGGGTACATTTATCTATCCCTACAATAACGCGGGTAATACTACTACCTATCAGGTGCGCGATATACCGGGCATACCCGATAAGATGTTCGGTCAAACCGACTTTGAGCCAAGCGCTACCGCCCACAACTTCCTCTACATGACGGTAACGGGCGAGGATGGCAACGTTTGGCTGAACAACAACTTAGGAGCCGACTATGCCAACCTGAACAAAAACAGCTTTAACCCCGTTCAGCAGGCTACCAGCTATAGCGACTACCACGCCTATGGCAGCCTCTTCCAGTGGGGCCGCAAGCCCGACGGCCATGAGTTGATTAATTGGTATAACTACAATTCCGGAGGGGCTGTTAACGGTACTACCATTACGAAAAGTGATAATCCTAACCACGCGTGGTTCATTAAGAGCGAGGACTGGAGGAGTACGCGGAACGATGGGTTGTGGGCTGCCGAAGCCAGCGCCAACAACCCCTGTCCCAGAGGGTTCAGGGTACCTACTATAGCTGAGCTACAAACTTATGTTTGGACTTGTGGCATTATCAATTTTTACGGCGCCTATACCTCCAGGCTTAGGTTTTCTGTTGCAGGGGATCGCAATTGTCTAAGTGGCTCGATCGAAAATATGTACGGCTACGCCTATTATTGGAGCAGTACGCCAGGTGGTCAATCATATCAGGCGTTAAGCCGTGAATTCGACGGTGGCGGTGGTGGTGGGACACAGGATATGTTGATGCCTCGGGGTACAGGTTGTTCTGTTCGCTGCATAAAAGATTAGAGAAAATGTCTGAACCATGATTTATAGGATTAAAGGATGAACAGGATAAAGAATAGAAGGTTGAGGAAGCCCCACTCCCTTAGCTCCCGGCAAACCGGGACAAGCTCTCCCAAAAAGGGAGGGGAGATTGGACAGCGAAGTGATAAAGTTAGTTCATTGAAAGATAATGTATTGCTACTCTGTCCATCGGCTAAAGCCAGACGGCAAAGGATATCGGGAGCGCTGTTCAAGGCTAAGCCTATTCTTTGCACCTGGTGCATTAAAAAGCCTCACCCTTCGGGCTTCGATGTGAGCTCAGCCAAACGGGAGGTTTGGAGGGGGCTTTAAAGAGGTGATTTGCGAAGGATTGGAGTTCTGAGATTTAATGAAATAGGTGGTTTGAGGTTAAGCCCCGTAGGGGCGACATTTTGGTAGCCAGGGGTGAAGCCCCTGGATTGAAAAGTTCGCCGCGCCAAACCGTCCGCGAGGAAATGTTATAAAGAGCGTATTCCGGGTTTCGGACGGAACAACCTCATCGCAACCAAAGAGGGGAGACGGTTGCAAAGAATTGGAGTTCTAAAAATTAATGGTGATAACAAGGTGAATATATGCCCTATGGTTCCTCGAAGGAAGGATTTAGAGGGTTTTGAGAACCAAACCTAACAGGTTTTTGAAACCTGTTAGGTTTAAGAAACACTAAAAATAACCTCACCCCCGGCCCCTCTCCTTCAAGGCGAGGGGAGACGGACGCGACGGATTGGAGTTCTAAAATTTAATGGAATACGTGTTTTGGGGTAGTAAGCCCCGAAGGGGCGACAGTCTGATAGCCCGGGACTTCGGCGTGAGCTCAGTCGAACGGTGTAACGACGAAGGAGTGTAGCCCCGGGTTGGTATGAGCGCCGTGAAAAACCGTCCGCGTGGAAATGTTATAAAGAGCGTATTCCGGGTTTCGGACGGAACAACCTCATCGCAAACAAAGAGGTGAGGCGGTTGCAAAGAATTGGAGTTCTAAAAATTAATGGTGATAACAAGGTGAATATATGCCCTATGGTTCCTCGAAGGAAGGATTTAGAGGGTTTGTAGAACCAAACCTAACAGGTTCAGGAAACATTAAAAATGTAAATGTGATGAACATTGAAGTACAAACGATACAAAGCAAACTGTACACACTGCGAGGACAGGTAGTGATGCTGGATAGAGATCTGGCTGAAATGTACGGGGTGGAAACCAGGGTGCTGAAACAAGCCGTTCGTCGAAACATTTTCAGGTTTCCTGTCGATTTTATGTTTGAAATACTGGCAGTGGAGATGGATGCTATGGTATCACAAAATGTGATACCCGGAAAAGGTGTTTTTGGAGGAGCTTTACCATTTGCATTTACCGAACAAGGTGTGGCAATGCTTAGCTCAGTACTTAAGTCGCGAACTGCCATTGAAATCAACATTGCCATTATGCGTGCCTTTGTAGCCGTAAGGCAATTGGTAGTGAACCGTCCTGCCGATAGGGTTGGAGAACTCAGGCAGTATGTTGAAGAGATGTTTGCCGGTCAGAACGACATCAACGAAGACACCAGGGCGCAGTTGGAGTTGATAAACCAAACCCTGGCCGAGATGCAGGCCGCGAATAAAAAGAATAGCGGGATGCGGCGACAGATCGGGTTCGGTGCTCCGGGGTGAAATGAAGAATAAAGATCATCCGGGGCGCGACTTCAAGTCGCACTCCGGATAAGACCGAAAAAAAAACAAATGTGATGAACACTGAAGTACAAACGATACAAAACAAACTGTACACGCTACGAGAGCAGGTAGTGATGCTGGATAGAGATCTGGCTGAAATGTACGGGGTGGAAACTAAAAATCTTAATCTTTCGGTTAAGCGTAATATTCGACGTTTTCCTTCTGATTTTATGTTTCAACTGACAACAGAAGAATGGAATGCTTTAAGGTTGCAAAATGAAACCTTAAACAGAGGTCGTGGTCAACATAGTAAGTATCTACCATATGCTTTTGCCGAACAAGGCGTTGCTATGTTATCAGGGTTGTTAAATAGTGATAGTGCTATCGAAGTAAATATTGCCATTATGCGTGCCTTTGTAGCCGTAAGGCAATTGGTAGTGAACCGTCCTGCCGATAGGGTTGGAGAACTCAGGCAGTATGTTGAAGAGATGTTTGCCGGTCAGAACGACATCAACGAAGACACCAGGGTGCAGTTGGAGTTGATAAACCAAACCCTGGCCGAGATGCAGGCCGCGAATAAAAAGAATAGCGGGATGCGGCGACAGATCGGGTTTATAAATGGCTGAACTCCCGACGGATTGGGGATAAGTTATGATTTCGAAAACCTGTAAGGTCTAGAAAAAGCCTCACCCCCGACCCCTCTCCGAGGGAGAGGGGAGACTGTTGCGAAGGATTGGAGTTCTAAAATTTAATGGAATACGTGTTTTGGGGTAGTAAGCCCCGAAGGGGCGACAGTCTGATAGCCCGGGACTTCGGCGTGAGCTCAGTCGAACGGTGTAACGACGAAGGAGTGTAGCCCCGGGTTGGTATGAGCGCCGTGAAAAACCGTCCGCGTGGAAATGTTTTTCAAAGAGCATTCCTCGTTTCGGACGGAAGGGAAGGAAGCCCCCTCTAAAAGAGGTGAGGTGCGAAAGATTGGAGTTCTGAAATGTAATGGAATACGTGTTTTGGGGTAGTAAGCCCCAGTTGGGGCAATAATCTGACAACCCGGGATTTTGGCATTCGACTTCTACCGGTAAATCGGTTAACGAGTGGTGCTGCCCGGGTTGGAAGATTTTCCGGAAAAACTAACCCTAACGGGTTTTCGAAGCCTGTTGAGGTTAAAAATGGTTGATTATAGTTAAATTATACATTAATTATTAAAAAAAAAACGATGGCAGTAACTTATGTAGTGGTTGAGCGGAGTAACCCCCTAAAGCCACAGGAACCTAAAAAGTTTTATGCCCAGGCAAAAGCTTCGGGTGAAGTAACCCTTAAAAAGCTCAGTAAAGAGATAGCCCAGGGGAGTACCACGGTAAGCGACACCGATGTGTTGGCAGTACTTAACGATCTTACCAAGATACTGGCACGTCACCTTTCTGAGGGAGAGATTGTACGTTTCGGCGATTTTGGCGCCTTCCAGATCACCTTGTCGGGCAGTGGCGCCGAAAGTGAGGAAAAGTTTAGTTCGTCATTCATCGGACGAAGTAAGATAAGTTTTCGACCTGGAAGCGACTTAAGAGATGTATTGGCCCTGTTGAAATACGAGAAGATGAAATAGTAAAAAGGAATGGTTCTTTTTTCGAAAGCGAACGCTCCTTTTTAACAAAACGAGCATTCCTATTCGAAATAAAAACAGGAGTTATGAATGGTAAAAATGATACTCAACCAGTTAAGATGATGAAGCTTAGTTAAATACATGATTTATTAGTTTGTGGTTGAGTAGATTGTGAAATTACGATTTTGTCTGGACTGGGAATAGCGACCAGGACGGGGATTTAGTTCAATAGATAAAAATAGGAAAAAGATGGATGGCATTTTTAAGTATGATTTGATTAAACACCTGATTGTTGAGTTACGCGGCGAAAAAGTTATTGTTGATTGTGATATCATCGAATTGTTTGGAGTAGAGGCGAAAGTATTAAAGAATTTGTTGAAGAAAAATATGGAAAAGTTTCCCGAAGGATATGTCATAGAGACAACTAAAAATGAAAAAGAAGGATTGATTGGCAGTTCCAACCGGTTTCATCTCTTGAAGTATTCGACCTCCTGTCCTAAGGCGTTCACCATGAAAGGGTTTTATATGCTGGCAACTCTGTTGAAAAGCGAAATGGCAACCCAAATTGCTTTGGATATGGTTGATACATTCGCCCGGATACAGGATCTTGCTCAAATCATGAAAAAAATATCGGGGGTAAACGATAACTCAGATAAAAAAATGCTAATGAAAACAAGCAGTGAAATTCTAACTGAGCTTTTCGACGGCGATATGCTTCGGAAAGGGTCAGAATCGGGCATGGAGTTGAATTTTACTTTATTAAGCTTTAAGCATAAGGTTCAAATTGATGAGATGTAAAATACACCTGTAGAATGCTTTATATATAGGAGTTGAATATTACTAAACCACTTAATAACAGAATGCAATGACAGAAAATGAGATTACATCGAAGATTGCTGAGGCGGCCGTCGAAGTTCACCAGCAACTTGGCCCCGGTCTTTGGGAAAGCACATATGAGTATTGTTTGGTTTACGAACTTGAAAAGATGGGCCTGGAAGTTAAGCAACAGGTAACGCTCCCTCTCATTTATAAAAATGTAAAGCTGGAAGCTGGGTACCGTATTGACCTGTTGGTTGAGGACAAAGTGGTGGTTGTGATAAAAACTGTTGATATGCTAGGCTCTGTTGATATGGCACAAATGCTTACTTATCTCAAATTAAAAAAACTTAGGCATGGCGTATTAATAAACTTTAATTCGGTCGAACTGGAACAAGAAATGAAAATAGTAGAAATAGGTACATGAAAAATTGGTAAAGAAGCCCTATCCCCAACTCCCGGCAAAGCGGGACAAGCTCTTCCCCAAAGAGGGAAGAGAGTAAGGGCGGCGAAGTGATAACGTTAGTTCATTGAGATATAATATGTTGCTACTCTGTCCGTCGGCTAAAGCCAGACGGCAAAGGATATCGGGAGATCTGTTCAAGGCTAAGCCTATCCTTTGCTCTTGGTGCATTAGAGGGTCATTGGAAAGCCCTGAAGGGGCGTGTAACGACGACGAAGGAGTGTGGTAAACCTAACAGCTTTCGAAAACCTGTTAGGTTTAAGAAACACTAAAAATTAAGCCTCACCCCCGACTCCTCTACTAAATGAAAGAGGGGAGGCGGTTGCGAAGGATTGGAGTTCTGAAAATTAATGGAATACGTGTTTTGGGGTAGTAAGCCCCGAAGGGGCGATGATCTTGTAGCCCGGGACTTCGGCGTGAGCTCAGTCGAACGGTGTAACGACGAAGGAGTGAAACCCCGGGTTGACATGATCGCCGGTGAAACCGTCCGTGTGGAAATGTTTTCAAAAGAACATCTCTTGTTTCGGACGGAAGAATAGGCAGGTGATGAAAAAATGAAGCAGACCAAACCTAACAGGTTTCGAAAACCGGTTAGGTTTAGGAAGAACCCCTCACCCTAAAAGGAGAGGGGAAACGGATCGCGAAGGATTGGAGTTCTTAGTTTTAATGGAATAGGAGGTTCGGGTCAGGCCTTTCATGTACCAGAGAGGTTTGGCAGACATAAAGAAAAAGCACATGTCATAGTGTCTTTGAGTAAAATAAATGACAGCAAAGAACCCCCGTCAACCTTCCCCCGGTTGTAGGGGAATTCTTTTCCTTGAGTGGGCAGATAAAATATGGGGGTATTAAAAAAAATGAAATAGCCATCTCGCCTATGGCGGGACAAACCGAAAATGAATTGACCGAAGGGAAAT
>CAXXOG010000013.1:0-396818 GCA_963666435.2 Prolixibacteraceae bacterium
GAATTTAATACTAAATAATTGCATTTCAACTTAAACAGGGAAATATATTTGTTTATCTGAGAAGGATTTTGCAGAGCATCTGCACCTCTTTGTGAAAAAAATTTACCGAGAATACTAAACTTTTTATGAATTTTTGAACCTCCTGAAGCGCCAGAAAATCCTGCAGGTCATCATTTCTTGAAAACTTAAAGGAACTGTAAGGGTCCCGAAACAAATAATTCATAGGTGCAGCCTGATTCAATACCTTCTTTATGATTCTATGGTAGCAGAAGGCAGTGTTTGAACCCATGAGAGAAGTGCTCTTTAGATATATCGAAAGATTTAATCAACTTAAGATCAAAACCTGCAACGGGAATATTTTCTCGCTTTTACTTTTTTACAGGAATTCTTCAAATCGCCTCAACCGTCCTATACTGTCTCAGGGTTAATGGAAAATAATCGCTCCCCAACTTCGCTTCTAAATCTTAAATTATAGAATATAAGACTTCTAAAAATCCTTGACCATTGCTTATCCCGAGAAACTTGTCACGATTAGCAAACACATCGAAAGGTTCACAAACTGAATCCAACTGGTTATAAATGTCCTAGATTTTAGTCCTGATCTTTGTGATCCGGTTGTTGATAAAGTCGACTTAGTGTTATCTAATTCATAATTTGAACTTTCTTTTTTGCGTATCAGCAATCATGAACTTCATCAAAGCCTCAAAATCATCAAGTACAAAGTTCGATACTTCTCCGCTTGAGTGCACTGATAGAAGTATCAAAATGTATAAAAAGCGCTTAAATTCAATGATTTAAGCGCTTTTTCTTTTAGGGAAATTTTCATCAAATACCCTTAAATATCAAAGAAAAAGCGACAAAATCGAGACCAAACTCAAAATTACTTTTTCTGGTCGCGGCAAATCACGCAACGAATTGATTAAAAACATTTTATTTGACTCTTTTTGACTCATTTTTGCACTTTTTATTTAGTGCAAATTGAGGTATTTTAGATCGTCTGCGAGACCAGATTTTTTGATTTTGTTAATTGTCGTACCATGAAAATTGTAATTAATTTCTTATTGAGAAAAAGTAGAAAAGCCGATGATGGTAAAACATCCGTTTGTGTTAGAATTACCTACCAAGGTAATCGGATTGAACTCGCCACTGGAATTTATTCGTCAACGAATCATTGGGACGTCTCCCGACAACGAATAAAAGATAAAGTTATTGGAGCAAGAGTTGACAACGAACGTCTTGATCGGATCAAAACCGAAATCCAGGATACGTTTAATCAACTTCGATCAACTAATGAAGATTTTGATGTGAATACAATTAAACGAAAACTTTTAAATATTCAGGAATCAAAAGGAATCCTTGCTGTATTTGATTATTACCTGGATAGCATTCTTGCCAAGCTAAATAAAGGATATTCGATGGAGACTTACAAACATTATAAATCTTCAAAAAAAACGATTGGCTGATTTTATTAGTACCAATCTAAGGAGGCCTGACATCTCGGTACAGAGCATCGACTACAAATTTCTGGATGCCTTCGATGTTTTTATAAAAAGGATTTCAATAACGTCCAGAATACAGCTGGAGTTTGAGCGATGCCTTATTCCAAGCTGATTATCAATATCTTACAAAGAGCTTATTTTAACAGGCCTCGATATAGTATTGCCTGATAATCAATTCATTACAAATAAAATATAGGTAAATTGTATTAAACAGCAAAAATTTATTTGTAGTATTTTTAATCTTTTGAGATAAATGGTCAATAATTATGTTGCTAAATAAACATTACAAGCATAGATGCTTTCGATGAAATATGAGTTGTAATATGGCTTTTTTTGTAAATTAGCAGTTGACCAATAATTTTTGATAACTCATAAAATGAAAAGATATCTGGCATATTTTGGCAGTGCTCCTAATGTTAGAATACAAGATAAAATTGGAGAGTTTGATGAACTCGAAGATGCAATGGCAAAAGTAGAAGAGCAGCGAAGGGCTAGTTCTCCAACTGATTTCCATTGGGATAATTCGTTTGGACAAGTATATGATATTGAAATGGAATTATTATACGTCAAGCAAGGCATTGAATATTCACTGGGTTGGACACATTTTCATTATAAAATCTAAGAAGATAATACTGATAAATCAATTTTTATCAAAATTTGATGCTCATGTTCGGCTTCAAGATTATTCAATATAATTAGAGCACATTTATGAATCTTTGCTATTAGTTTAGTTGATCTGTAATGAATTGTCTCTTTTGTGGAACCTTCACGATACGTAAACACTTGCTAATAATAACACACATATACGAACATTGCTGCTCTTTTTCGATCAAGTCACCAAATTTTGAGCAGTATTTTATTTCTTCCAGTATACGAGGTAGCAAGGTGAATGTCCTGCTTGTAACCTTCCTATTTTACGTGTTCTTTAACCTGAGCAACAAATGTTTCAGCCGGTTTAAATGAAGGAACAAAGTGTTCCGGAATAATGAGTGTAGTGTTCTTGGAAATATTACGTGCAGTTTTCACGGCTCTTCTTTTTATGATAAAACTACCGAAGCCACGAAAATAAACATTTCGTCCTTCAGTTAAAGTTCCTTTCACTGTTTCCATAAATGCCTCAACAGTTTTTTTGCACTGTCATTTTCTCAATTCCGGTATTTTTACTTACCTCGCTAATGATATCTGCTTTTGTCATCTCTTAAAATATTTAATTATCAGTATTTTATATCTCAAAAACAATCACTGCACAAATATAAAATTATTTAATTAAAACATAATAGTCTATTCGTTACAACTTTGAATACACGAACATTACAGGTACAAATACCATCATTCATATTTATTCCAGAATACCTGAAGTGATTAATTTTTATCCATTTTTCAATGATGACAGGACTAATGCAAAGAGAATTTTATCCTACTTTATTGGCAGCCAGAATTTAAAGGTCGTTCCCTTTTCTATCTCTGATTCAAGATAAATCTCTCCTCCCATAAGTTCAACCAGGTTCTTTACAATAGCCAATCCCAGGCCCGTCCCCCCATATCGCTTGGTAGTTGAATCACTGGCCTGCCTGAAGCGTTCAAAAATGGCGGATTGAACAGCCTTTTCAATACCTATTCCGGTATCTGATACAAAAAGGGTTATTTGTTGTTCAGTAATTTTCCATGACTCCAAACTCGATTTCTCCATTATGAGTAAATTTACTGGAGTTGCTTAATAAATTGCTTACAATTTGGTTAAACCGAACCTTATCCGTGTTGATTGAAACCGGACAATCGGGTATCTTTAATTTCAGCACAATATTTTCTTTTCCGGTTTCTGAAATCTTTCTTTGGAATTGGGTATAGAGTTCATTCAACGTTTGCAAAAGATCGATTGGTTTTTTAATGATCTTTACCTGTCCGGTATCCAATTTTGAAATATCCAATATATCATCAATAATCTGGAGCAGGTTATCCGCATTCCGGTTAATAATGGAAGAATATTCTTCTTTGACATCCTGGGACAATTCGCTGTCTTCGGTAAGCATGTTTGAGAAGCCAAGGATTGAATTAAGTGGGGTACGGATTTCGTGACTCATATTGGCCAGAAAGGCTGATTTGAGCCGATCACTTTCTTCGGCTTTCTCCTTGGCCATTTTTAAATCAGCAATGATCTTTTTCTTTTCAGTAATATCTTCTTTAGCTTCGATATAATGAGTGATATTGCCGGTTTTATTAACAATAGATGAAATAACAGCACTCTCCCAATATAACTCCCCATTTTTCTTCCGGTTGTGAAATTCTCCTCGCCATTCTTTTCCACTCCGGATTCTTTTCCAAAGTTTATCGTAAAATTCTTTGGGATGTTCACCTGATTTTAAAATGCCAGGCTTTTTCCCTATTGCTTCTTCAGCACTGTACCCAGTTGTTTCGGTAAATTTGGGATTTACATATTCAATAGTTCCCAAAGGGTCTGTAATTACTATGCTCACCGGACTTTGTTCCGTTGATCGGCCGAGGAGCAGAAGAAGATCTTCAGCTTTTTTCCGCTCGGTAAAATCCTGATAAATGATCAGAAGCTGGGGCGTGTCATCCCAATTGATGGTTTTTCGCAAAACTTGAATGTGGCGGATTTGTCCATCTTTTCGGACAATATCTATCTCATATTCAGGGTCAACATATTCTCCCTTTTTCCGCTTCTCCTTTCTTTGCTGATGTAATTTCAGGCTTTCTTCCGTATAACGTTTTTCAACGCGGGTTTGCGTAAATTCTTCGAAGCTGCTAAATCCATATATGGTTAGTAATGCCTTATTGACGTAAAGCGTTTGACCGTTAGAGGTAAGAATCCGCATACCAAGCGGAGATTCGTCCATTGATCGCCTGAAATTTTCTTCGGATCGGCGCAAAGATTTTTCTGCTAACATTCGCTTTTTGTCGGTCGCCAGCAATAGTCCCATAAGCAGTGTCCCCAACGGCAAAACCAACATAACAGGAATCCAAATTTCTTCAATAATGTTTATACCTGTAGGCCAGGGTAGCAATAACTGACAAATCAGCATGCACAATTGAGAAACAACACCTATTACGAAAAGCATGGGTATCTTCAATAATTCAGGTTTGTTGTGGTGTAAACGGCGAAAGGCAAATCCGACCAGTACAGAAGTAAAAATAGTTGCCGTTCCGGCCCAAACACCGGCGCCTCCCAGGTAGATACGGTATGCTGCTGCGATTAGGGCGGAAATGATTCCGGTAATTCCCCCGCCAAACAACCCGGACAATGTCAGCACAATAGACCTGCCGTCGTAAATAACCCCGGTATTATAATGAATTGACATTTTCATCGCTGCAACAGTGATGGTTCCAAACAATATTCCGCCGATTATTTCGCAGCCGAAAGAGTCTGCTTTGCAGGTACGTGTCAATATTCCGTAAAGGACCGACAAGGCTATAAGCAGGGACGAATTCTGAATAAGGTCGTTAAACATTATAATTCAACATTTAGGGAAGTATCAGTTGATTCTGGGGTGGAAAACTATTAAAAATTGCTGATAATTAAATGAGATTCTGTATTTATATTCCAAGCTTATGGGTATTCCAATACATACCGGGGTTTGCTTGGCGACAATGAGAATCGTACAATTGATAATGGGCTGGTGAAACTAAAAAGTAGCAAGACCAAATCCGGCAGAGTAGTTAAAGTGTGTATTTCTAAAATGCACTATTTTTGCTGCAAAACAGGAATAGATCTATTAACGACCAAAAAAAGAGAGGCTTTTCGCCCCTCTTTCTTCAGAATTTGATTTGCTCTTCAACTTCTTTGATCTTTTCATCCAAAGTGGATTTGATCTCATCCATCACGGCTGATACAACCGGGGTATTGGAGGTTTTAAACTCCTTGCCTGAAGCATCTCGCAGAAACACTGTTGCTCCCATTCCGTCAGCACCTAATGAAAAGGTCTGTAGATTCCTGCGGGTTTCAGTCAACTTGCGCCACTTTTCGATGAGCATGCTCAAATCTTCCACTTTCTGGATGCGCTTTTCCAATGAGGGAACTTCAACAACTACTTTTTCTTCTTTTTTTACTACTTCCAAAGAAGTTTTAGGTTGTTCAACACTTTCAGCATCGTTTTTTTTAGCTGTATTATTCATATTCAAGTACTCTTGCCCTAGAGATTTATTTTGGCATCTGGCACGCCGGTTAAAATTTCGGCATAACCGGTCATTGAGCTATCACGGATCAGGTCAACGGGGTGCATGTCAGTTTCATACCTGAAATAGGCAATCCATGAAACTGAACGCATCCGAAGGACGGTTGCCATAAGGCATCAAGAGAAGCAACCGCCCCTTTACCGTTCCGGGAAGCGTAAATATCTTTGCTCGCAATTTTAAATGGAGTGGTTTTACCTTTCAAAAAATTGAACGAACAAAAAAAGGGCTTTTTCAGCCCTTAGAATTCAAACATCAACTGCTGAGATATTTTTGCTATCGGTTCTTGTTGGGCAATGAGCTCTTGTTTCTTTCCCGGTAACCTTAACACCATGTAGCTTTCCGCTTCTGCTATCTCCCTGATGTATGGAACTCCATGTTCCGGGTGAAGTTCTATTCTCCAACCGGCATAAAAGCGGTTCATCAGCGTATCCATCCAGCAGACTTCACCACAGAGTCCGTTCAGGCACAGGTTGATCACACACATCATTGCACAGGTTCTGTCAATGTCAGCTCCGAAAAACAAGGAATTTCGTTTTATTTTTGCCGCTGCCATCAGCATTCGTCCTGATCCGCAACAACAATCGGCAACGCGTTCTCCAAAACTCGTCGGGTTTAATATCCTTGCCATCATATCGCATATCGGTTCTGGCGTAAAGAATTGTCCGTTATGCCCATGACTGAGGTATTCCATGTAAAAGTCACCGAAACAATCTTTTAAACCTTCACCATTGTTGTCCATCTCTATGACCAATGAACCGAATGCTTCAGCCATCAAGTAGGCGTCCGGCTTTTCATAGTTTCGGACAATCTCATGGTAGCGATCTTCTTTTGCCCCTAATGATAAGGAGCAAATGACCATTTCCAGAAAATCGTCAAACACCGAATGCAAACCGTACTTATACCCGATTTGTAGGATATACCGGGAAAAACTTTTTAACTGTTCCATCTTTTGAATTTTTAATTATTGATAACTAGAAATTTTTGAGATAAAAAAATGGCGAAGGCTAAACTGCCTCCGCCAATTGCTCAACCTGTATGGCTACTGCCGGTTGGTTCGGATAAGACTGATGTTCCAGGATGTAATCCACCGCCTTTTGAGCCATAGAACAGGCCATTAAAAGGATCTTCTTATCTTCCTTGAACTTCCCAATCCAGCTTTTAATATAGGCTGCACTGTTATCGATGGTGGCATTCTGGATACCTGTCATGTAACACAGGTAAGCTGCTCCCATTTCGGCAACCAGTTCTTCCTGGCTGTAATCCTGTGAACCAAACTTGTGATTGGGAAGCTTTTCATGCCTGCCGGTTCGGTTGATATGACCTGTAGAATGAATCAGCTCGTGAAAAATCGTGGAGTAATATTGCTCATCTTGAAAGAAAGTGCGTGGATTGGGCATTCCAACGTAATCTCCGGAAGGTGAATAAAAGGCATGGGACTGGTTCAACCTGATTTCAGGACTATCGGACCAAAACTCGATTAACTGTTCTGCCTCGCAAATCGGATCGAACTCATGGTCATGAGCTTCTGTTGGCGGGATTTTGCTTTCATCAATCCCTTCGGTTTGCTTCAGGTTGAAAACGGTGTAATACCTGAGAAACGGGAAATGGTCGATACTTCCATCCTTTTCTTTGTCGAGTATCTTCCAGAATACTACCGGAAATCCTTTTTCTCCTTTCAAGATATGTCCACCTAATTCTTTAACCTGGTTAAACGTGAGAAAGAATGGGGAACCAAACTTATCGGCCACCGTGAGCAGCAGCCAGAAGTTAAAACCTTTGTACACCGTTTGGTGGACCATGTTCTGTGGCAAACCTGTTTCAGCTTTCCAGGGCATTTGCCACGGGATGACACCTTTTTCAAGGCGTTCGATCATCAGGTTAGTAACCATTTCATAAATGTCGAATGAAGAATTCATGGAAAAGCGCCGATGCCTTTCGGACTTATTTTGGCATCCTTCGGTTAACTAAGGACTTATCTGGCACGCCGTTAAACTTAAATTTTTGGCGTACCAACATTGAGCTGTCCCGAATAAGGTCAACGGGGTGCATGTCAGTTTTTTGCAACCTTTTTTACATTTAGGGAATCAGATTTATACGACATTGGTGATAAAGCAAAAAACTGAACGCATCCGAAGGAAACGAGCCACGAAAAGCGAGTTCCCCTTTACCGTTCCGGGAAGCGATTAATAACTTTGCTGGAATTTAAGTGATAAGTAGGAACGAATATTATAAAACTATCTCTGTAAACAGTTTTCCAGAGCTTTAAGCATCAGAACATGCTTTTTTGAGTTGGTTTGAATTAACCTTTCAATATTGCGTAATTTCCATTGAACGGCTGGCATTTCACTTGCATTTTTAACCGAAAATCTATTCCATTCTGGTGTTCCGGCCTTAAAACTTAACAGGAAGGATCGATCGTCATCTGTTAATTTAGCATGGATTTGTTCTACCATCTGAACTCTCGTATTTTCATAGTCCTGATAGGTAAATGGAATATTCGTCATTCCCGAAAACTGAGATTCAAAAGCTTGCCGTTGATCAATATAAATCGGGCGAATTACTTCACTTATAGGTCGCATATGAGAAATAAGGGCAACAAGGAACCCGTCTTTAATCTCGTCCGTTAAACCCTCATTGTCCAAAAGAAGTTTCACATCAAAAAGATCGCGGGGATGCTGCCGGTCAAGCGCCGCGCAAATCTTTCCACCATAAAGCTCTGCCATCGAAACAACCGGTATCGCAGCAAATCTTCCAAAGGCCTGTTGTACGCTGGCTTTAACCATCATTAGCCTTGTTGGATAAATGATGCCTCTGGTTGTTGTATTTACTTCGATCTTTATTTGTGCTCCGGGCAACTGACAGTTTATTTTAGCATCCTGCCCTTCTCGCGAAGTCGGCGTAACAGTTAACCTTGGAATTGATCGCTCTAAATCGTTCTTAATGCGCGCCAGGCCATCTGAAATATTCATCAACGCAGTTTCACGGTCATCAATTGGAATATAAGTCAGATCAATGTCAACCGAAAGTCTGGGCATATCCCGAACAAAAAGATTGATGGCCGTTCCACCTTTCAACCCGAATATTCTTTCCCTGGCGACGTAAGGGATCGTTTGCAACAGCAAATCAACCTGCGACTTATATTTCAGATCGATCATAGTTGTGCCAGTTCGTTTGGAATTGTAATGCGATATTCTGAATTATATATGCCATTACTGACAATGCTTCGATCTCCACTTCCAAGATCAATGGCAGTCTGATTTAGAAACTCAAACCACTGGTGATTGGCCTTCTTCGCCATGAATAAAAATAAGCGTTTCACTTTTACGGATTTGCTTTCTTCCAGCAAAGATTGTAATAATACTGGTCTCAGATTTACCATTCCCGAAAGTATTTGATAAGCTTCCGTAATATCCTGGGTTTCCGGAACAAGATAAAGACATTCTAAAATTGCTCTCTCGGGTGATGCAATGACTAAAGGGAATTGACTAACCCCATACTCGGTCAAACCGTCGTTGGAAGGTAGAAAAGAAGTTCTGACATGTTTAACTGTTTCGTTCCATTGATATTTTTTAAACCAAGCGGGAAGTTTTACACCCAAAGGCGAAAATAAATACACCGATTCAGAATTGGTACGCAAATAATGAGAAAAACCTGCCAAGGACAAAGCAGTCGGTCCGCCTATGTATAGAGGTGAAGTCACTTGCTTCTGAAGCGAATATAGCGCACCTTGCCAGGTCACAATTTCATTCGGGCGCTTAAAGGCCCCAACCCCAATTGATTCGAGCCAACCACTTTTTAGGTATCGATGCTGCAGGTCACGAGAGAAGCCGTTTGCCTCAAGCCATGAAGCAAGCAGGATCGTTCCGGGGACATGTAAACCCAGAAGACTCTTTATTTTTATTTCATTATTCGTACTCACAGTACAAATATCGAAATATTTTTAAAGAAAAAGTAGGTTTTCTGAGGAAGAAGCCTATTTGCTTTCGAAGAGTATTGATGCGATTGAAGAAAAACACGCAGTTGCCGCACGGCTGAAGCAAAAACTAACCGCATTCCTGAACCAGGACAAAGCCATTGAAAACTATATCCTGAAAGAAAAATCGGACATCGTATGCTCGTTGCGAAAAGCACAGCAACAACGCAAACAGATTCTGTTGGTGAATTACGCCTCGGGGAACAGCCAAACGGTAAAGAACAGGATGGTTGAACCTTTCGAGTTTAAAGACGATTTCAACCTGGTTTGGGCTTTCGATACGGTGCTGAAGCAAAACCGCCAGTTCAAGATTTGCCGAATTGAGGATGTGCAGGAAACACTCATTCCATGGGAAAATGAACGTTCTCATCATTCCAAGCCTGTCGATGTTTTCAGGAATACCGGCGACCTGAACAAGCAGATTGAACTGAAGATGAACCTGAAAGCCCGAAATCTGCTCATTGAAGAGTACCCCTTATCGGAACGACACCTCGAAAAAATTGGCAATAACCAGTTTAGATTAAATATACAAGTGGCAAAATACGAAGGCCCCGGACGTTTTGTTTTGGGACTGATTGACGACATACAAGTTACAGGCGACAACGGTTTTTACAAGCAGGCAACAATTTGGTTTAAAAAAGGAAGCAAATCGCTGGTAAGCCAGAATAATCCGGGAAAAGCAGCTAAATATTTCGACAAAGCGTTGGAATACCTTCCTTATGAGAAAAACATTTTGTACCTGCGAGGAATGGTGCGCTTGCTTATGAACAATAAAGACGGTGCAAAAAAAGATTTTGACCGGATGAGTTCACTTGATTTAATTGATATGAGCGGTGAAAAAACTACTCAGAATATCACAAAAGTTCAGTCAGGTCAGGTTGCGGGGCTCAATTAAAACCAGCCAGCGCCAGGATTTGAACAGTTAAACAATGTTACAGAATTGAAATGAGGCAGTCTCTAGGTTGTTTGAGCCAAGTCCTCACAACTAGTAAAGCCATTCCTAAGCAGCCGGAATGGCTTTTTAAAATTAATGAATACATAAGGAGAAGTGCTTGCACCAAGTTATTTCAGGATTAAGAATGTTCAGTTTTTCGTCTTTACGAACGTTTTTTTCTTTTTCATGCCAAATACTTTATAAGTAATTTCTGATTAGCTAACTTAGTCATTAATCACAACGGCGTATAAGATCAACTGAATATCAGCAAATATGAGGATGGTTTTTTTGACAATAGCGCTTTTCACTGGCATCCGCTTATTTGTTCGGCACTCATCTGAAAAATCCGGGAAACCGATCAGCGCAATACGCTTTATGACTTCAAAATTATTACGATGAAATAAACCTGGCAAAACCAGAAAAATGAAACTCAAAATTAAATGAGCATGCAATTACCCGACAAGCTTTCATCTCGTTGGTCACTTTTCTTTATCAGCCTGATTGGCGCAACCTTTATCGTTTATCAGAACATTATTATTTACAGTTGGGACTCGTACTTTTTTACGAAGAATTACGATCAGCCCTATATCATCTACTTCATCTTACGGTACATTTTCTTTTTTGCGTTTATCTGGATAATCATTTCACTTCAACTCAAAAAAATAACGACTTCTGATTTATGGAAACGTTTCGTTTATTCATTCATCATTTCGTTAATTGCCTTTGCTGTTTATGTTTCTATCTCGATCCTGAGCGGATACAAATCGGATTACGTAGGTAAAATATTGATTTTTCAATTTTTAGTAATTTGGATTCTTTCGGCCTTTATCGGTCATTTAGTTGTACTGACCAACGAGAAGCAGAAAAAAGAACTTGAAATTGAACAACTTAAAACAGAAAATCTACAAAGTCGATACGTTGCCCTTACCAATCAGATTAACCCGCACTTCTTTTTCAACTCACTCAATGGATTATCTTCTCTTATCCGGAAAAAGAACGAAGAGAATGCAATTGAATATGTAAATAAACTATCCGATGTATTCAGGTATGTGCTTCAAAGCGATAAAAAAAACATTGTTACGCTGGGCGAAGAACTGGAATGTGTTGCAGCCTTGTTTTATATGATGGAAGTCCGCTTTGCGAATAAGCTTGTGTTTCACATTCAGGTAAAAGAAGAGCATAAAAACCTTCGCCTTCCGGTCCTTTCGCTGCTGCCTATAATCGATAATGTAGTAGTGCACAACGTTATCGATAGTGAACACAAAATGGAAGTTTTTATCTACTTAAACAACGATATGGAACTTACCATTTTGAACCCAATCTACCCTAAAATTACGGCTCCAAATACCAATGGAACAGGATTAAAAAATCTGGAAAACAGGTTTACACTACTGATGAATAGTAAAATAAAGGTTCTGAATGACGGGAAATCATTTATGGTCTGTTTGCCATTAATAAAGAATAAAAATGAAGATTCTGATTGTTGAAGATGAAACGGCTGCCTACGATAACCTGATCGAAATCCTTACGGAAATCGACGCCGGTATCCAGATAGTCGGATCAACCGAAAGCGTTCGCCAAACGATCAAGTGGTTGGAATCAAATCTAAATCCTGATCTGATTCTAATGGACATTCACTTGTCCGACGGATCAGCCTTTTCGATATTCGATAAATTAGCCATTGAAACGCCGATTATTTTTACTACGGCTTACGACGAATATGCCATTGAAGCTTTCAAGGTTAATAGTATAGATTATCTTCTAAAACCCATAAAACCGGAGGAATTGAAGCGCGCGCTTGATAAATTTAACCGCTTGGCGCGTCCTGACTTGCTAAAATACATTTCACAACTGACCCAGTTTGCTCCTCTTCCAAAGTATAACGACAAGCTGCTCATCCCCTTTCGGGATAAACTTCAACCTGTCGATACCAGTGAAATCTCGTTCTTCTATACCTCAGAAAAAAACACACAGATTTATCTAAAAGGCGGAAGAATATTGTCGTATTCAAAAACCCTGGAGCAGATGGAACATTCGCTCAATCCAGCTGATTTTTTTCGGGCGAATAAACAATTCCTGATTGCGCGCAGCAGCGTTGAAAATATCACCATCTGGTTCGACAGCCGCTTGTTGCTTTCTTTGAATCAGGAAACACCCGAACGAATATTTGTCAGCAAAAACCGGGCAGCCGAATTCAAAAACTGGTTTGTGCGCGACAACTAACGGATTTCAACTAAAACACAATAAAATTCAACAGAAACCTATAAAAATCAAACATATGAAAATCAACTCCATCACCACTGCTCTGTCAGGTAAAGTAAAAGACAAGGGTTACCGAAAGCTCTTATCATTGCCGGTACTGATTTTATTGGTACTTGGTGCCAAAGCCCAGGACTGGCCGCAGTTTCTTGGACCAAACGGCAACTGCACATCATCTCAGAAAAACATCATCCGTGTCTGGCCGCAGGAAGGGCCACAGGTTTTATGGTCGGCCAGCGTTGGTATTGGCTACGGCGGAGCAATCGTGAAAGATGGCAAAATTTATCTGCTCGACCGCAACGACAAGGTGGGCGATAAAATGCGTTGCTTCGAATTGTCAAGCGGTAAGGAACTCTGGAATTATGAGTATGCTGCAGCTGGTTCGTTTCCTTTCCCTGGTTCGCGCAGTGTGCCCGCCGTTGACGAGAAAAATGTGTATTCATGTGGTCCACTTGGCGATTTGTACTGCATCGACATTAGTACACATAAACCGGTGTGGAATAAGAATATCTGGAAAGATTTCGGAGGTGGCGATCTCCCGATGTGGGCCATTACCCAATGCCCGTTGCTTAGTGGCGACTTGGTAATTGTGGCGTCGCAGGCGCCAAATGCGGGTGTTGTAGCCTACGAAAAAATCACGGGAAACGTAAAATGGGAAACTCCCGCCATTGGGCCGGCAGGCTATGTCAGTCCGGTGCTTCTAAACATTGGAAACGAAAAACAAATAGTAATGATAACTGCCGCCGGCGGTGGCTGGGGAGCGGCTCCGAGCGGCGGGAAAGTGGTGGGGATCGATCCTGCTTCAGGAAAAATCCTTTGGGAATATGGTGGTTTCCAGTGTTCAATTCCTTCGAATCCTGCTGTTGAAGCAGGCGATAGCAAAGTGTTGATTTCCGGAGGTTACAATGCCGGAAGCGCCATGCTGAAAATTGAGAAAAGGGCAAATGGAACTTATGCTGCCAACGAACTTTTCAAAACTGCAAGTTTTGGCGCACACACCCTGCCTCCGGTTCTTATAAACGGATTTTTCTATGTAAACTATACCACAAATGAACGGCGGGATGGTCTGGTTTGCATGGATATGAATGGCGAAATAAAATGGAAAACAGGGCGTTCTCCTGGGTTCAACAAAGGAAGTATGATTTATGCTGACGGCCTTCTTTTGGCAACTGATGGTGCTAAAAAACTATACCTGATTGAACCCGATCCAACGGCATTTAAAGCTGTAGCTTCGGCAGAACTGTTGAAACCAGGCGGCGTGGATAGCAGCAACGGGATGACCAATTTTGGCGGACCGAATCAAAACTGGGCTCCAATCGCGCTGGCTGACGGCAAGCTTCTAATTCGCGATCAAAGTCAACTGATTTGCGTGAAAGTTGCGAAATAATATTTTGGATGAGTGGAAAAAGTCAATAGTCGTTGGTAAATTTTCCAAATGAGTGCTGACTTTTTCCTTGTTACCTTAATTCTGCAACCTATATTCGTTGGGTGAATAGCCAACCGTATTCTTAAACAGGCGGGTAAAATGCTGTGGATACTTAAAGCCAAGCTCGTAAGCGATTTCACTTACCGATTTACTCGGGTCTAAAATCCTATCTTTTGCAATATTGATAAGCTTTAGATGGATGTATTCCAAGGCTGTTTTTCCTGTTTCACGCTTAACCAAATCTCCAAAGTAATTAGCCGACAAGTTTAATTTATCAGCTATGTATCCAACAGAAGGAAGCCCGATAGTTTTTGGTTTTTCCGATATAAAATAATCATCAAGTATTTTTTCAAATTTCTCTATCGTTCCTTTATTTAAGTTCTCACGGGTAAAAAACTGGCGGTCATAGAAACGGGTGCAATAATCAAGAAACAACTGGATATTGCTTAAAATTAACTTTTTGCTGTGTTTATCTATGCGTTGTTCTATTTCATAAGCAATTTTGGAAAAACATTCAGCTACAATCTTTCTTTCACGCTCCGAAATATGCAGGGCTTCATTTACTTCATACGAAAAGAACGAATAATCATGAATCGCCCGTCCCAAAGATGAGCCATGAATGATATCAGGATGGAATAGCAATACCCAACCTTTTCGCTGATTTCCGGGATTTCTTCGGGTTATTTTAACAACCTGCCCGGGCGCAATAAATACCAAAGTACCTTCTTCATAATCATAAGTTCCCCTTCCGTAGCTCAATTCCCCGCAAACAACTTCTTTCAGGAAAATAGCATAAATACCAAAATTCAAATGCGTATAAGGCCTCTCAGTGCTCATTACTTTCGATAAATCTATCACACTAACAAGCGGATGCAGGGTTTCTGCGCCAACCAAATTGTTATAATCCGCAACTTTATCCAATTTGAATATGTCTGTCATTTTCTTCAGCTTTTGAATTATTCAACACAAAGCTAAGTACAAGATTTTAAAAAAGTTACTTGCCGTCACAAAAACAGTAAAAATGGTATGAGAACCTGTAAAATGGATAACTATTAATCGTTTGATTCGACTGAAATTTGTAACCGAATTTAAATGAGTTTTTTGTCCGTTTCAATTCGTTGGAAGTTTTAATTAAAATACCATTCATGAAAAGAATTAAACTTAACAATGGTCTGGAAATGCCTATCTTAGGATTTGGCGTTTATCAAATATCCAGCTCAAAAGAATGTGAGCAAAGCGTATTGAATGCTTTGGAAGTTGGCTACCGTTCTATCGACACTGCCGCCGCATACCAAAATGAAGAAGCGGTGGGCAATGCCATAAAAAAAAGCGGAATAACCCGAAATGAAATCTTTCTAACTACTAAACTTTGGATTTCAGACACGGGGTATGAGCGAACTTTGAAGGCTTTTGAAAGGTCAATTAATAAATTGCAAACCGATTACCTGGATTTATTCCTGATTCATCAGCCTTATGGCGATATTTATGGATCATGGCGAGCAATGGAAGAGCTTTATAAGCAGGGTAAAGCGAAAGCAATCGGAATCAGTAATTTTCATCCTGACCGGGTTATTGACTTAATACTTCACAACAACATTGTACCAGCGGTAAACCAGATAGAAACCCACCCTTTTCACCAGCAAATTGAAACGCAGAAGTTCTTGGAGGATAACAAGGTTCAAATTGAATCGTGGGGGCCATTTGCCGAAGGCCGTAACAACCTGTTTACTAGCGAAACATTAACTAAAATTGGCAAAAAGTATAACAAATCTGTTGCACAGGTAACGTTGCGTTGGTTAATCCAAAGAGGAATTGTGGTGATTCCCAAAAGTGTTCACAAACAACGCATAAATGAAAACTTCAACATCTTCGATTTTGAATTAAGCGGAGATGATATAGAGACAATTGAAAAGCTTGATACAAAAACAAGCTCGTTTTTCGACCACCGCGATCCTGAAATGGCTAAAAGATTAAGCAGTTATATATTACCCGAATAAAATTATCAGAAACCAATATGAGTAAAAGTTTGATTGCATATTATTCCCGCACTGGTAACAATTATGTGAATGGGAAAATTACAAACCTGACCATTGGCAACACGGCTGTAATTGCTCAAAAAATTCAAGGTTTGACAGGTGGCGACTTGTTTGAAATTAAGACAATCAAACAATATCCCGCTGATTACATGGAGGCTACAGAGGTTTCAAAACTTGAATTAAAGACCAATGCCCGTCCTGAACTTTCTGAACATCCGAAAGGAATTGACAGCATCGATATTATTTATCTCGGTTATCCGAATTGGTGGGGCACTATGCCAATGGCCGTGTTTACTTTCCTTGAATCCTGCAATTTCAAAGGCAAGACCATTGTTCCCTTTTGCACACACGAGGGCAGTGGTTTAGGGAAAAGTGAAAATGATATTAATCGCTTATGCCCCGGATCAACAGTGTTACGAGGGTTAGCGCTATATGGTAGTTCTGTTTCCGGAGCTGACGATGAAGTAAAGAATTGGCTTAAAAATCAAAAACTAATTTAAAAACAAAGAATATGAATACAAGAAAATTAGGTAATCAAGGACTTGAAGTATCTGCACTTGGGCTTGGGTGCATGGGTTTAAACTTCTCTTACGGTCAGGCATTAGAAAAAAAAGAAGCTATTGCACTCATTCGTGCGGCTGTCGAAAAAGGCATTACCTTTTTTGATACCGCACAGGTTTATGGGCCATTCACCAACGAGGAATTAGTAGGTGAAGCTTTGGCACCATTCCGTAACAAGGTTGTAATTGCTACAAAGTTTGGCTTCAATTACAGTAATGGGCAATCAACAGGCCTAAACAGCAAACCGGACTATATAAGGCAAACAGTTGAAGGTTCTTTAAAACGACTAAACGTTGAAACCATTGATTTGCTTTATCAACATCGTGTAGACCCCGATGTGCCTATGGAAGATGTTGCAGGAACAGTCAAAGAGCTTATTAAAGAAGGAAAGGTTAAATATTTTGGACTTTCCGAAGCAAATGCAACAAATATCCGTAAGGCACATGTTGTGCAACCCGTTTCTGCATTACAAAGTGAATATTCTCTATGGTGGCGTGAACCCGAAACCAAAACCATGTCAACATTAGAAGAATTAGGCATTGGTCTTGTTCCTTACAGTCCACTTGGCAAAGGCTTTCTTACTGGTAAAATTGATGAAAACACCAAGTTCGACAAATCCGATTTTCGCAATACAATACCTCGCCTTTCACCCGAAAACATTGCAGCAAATAAAAAGCTGGTTGATTTAATTGAAACTGTAGCTAAAAGAAAAAATGCAACTCCTGCCCAGATTTCCCTTGCATGGTTACTTTCACAAAAGCCATGGATTGTGCCGATTCCGGGAACTACAAAAATTCATCGTTTAGAGGAAAACATTGGTTCTGTTACTGTTGAATTGACAAAAGCAGACCTTGCAGAAATTGACACCGCTGCCTCCAAAATAAACATTCAAGGACACAGGTATTCAGAAGGCAGCCAAAAAATGATTAATGAATAACCCAAAATTATTAATACAAAGCACAAGTCACGTGAAAAAAGTAATATTATTTCTTGTTTTGGCATTAACAGGGTTAATATCAAAGGCACAAACAGTAAAAGAATTAACAATGAAAATTAACGAAATTGAAGATCGAATTGCTATTAAGAATGTTGTTGACACATTCTCCATTTTAGCTGATATAAAAGACTTAAAAACTCAAGTTTTGTTGTTTACTGAAAATGCGACGGTAGAATCTCGTGCAAACGGTCAGCCGGGAATGGCTTTGACTGGAAGAAAGCAAATTGGAGATGCTTTTGGGGCTTTTCTAAACAATTTTGAAACGGTATATCACATTAACGGTCAGCAATCTATATCCCTTAAAGGAGATAAGGCAACTGGTATTTCCTATTGCCTGGTTACCTTAATTGGCACTGAAAACGGTAAAAAATTGAAAACCACGATGGGGGTCAATTACAATGATGAATTTGTAAAGGAAAAAGGTCATTGGTTAATATCAAAACGCACATCAAACTTTGTTTGGCAAGAAAGAAAACCAATTGAGTAATAACCCAATTAGTGCCAACCTGTCAACGAAGCAGGTACTGTGGCAAAAATGTTTCAACGGTGGCCGGAACTGTCGTTGGATAGATGTTCAGGCAAACGTGATTAAAACCCTCTAAACAACATTAGGGGAAAAAGGAAAAAGTCGATAGTCATTTAGAACATTTCATGATGCAATCGACTTTTTTGTTTTTTTCAAGACCTTAATTCAATATCCGATATTCGTTGGGTGAATACCCGGTATTTTTCTTAAACATACGGGTAAAATGCTGTGGATACTTAAAGCCTAATTCGTAGGCAATTTCGCTGATCGACTTGTCCGGATTGAATATCTTTTCTTTGGCCACATCAATCAGTTTTAGCTGAATATGTTCCTGTGCCGATTTTCCGGTTTCCTTTTTCAGCAAATCGCCCAGATAATTGGGTGACAAAAACAGTTTCCCGGCGCAGTAGCTTACCGAGGGAAGTCCTGACTCAATGGGTTTATCCGAAGAAAAATATTCGTTAAGCACTTTTTCGAACCTCGCAAGCACATCTTTATTGACATGATTTCGGGTTATGAACTGCCGTTCGTAAAAGCGCTTGCTGTAATTCAGAAACAACTCGATATACGAAACGATCAGCGTTTTACTGTGTGTGTCGATGGCATGTTCCAACTCATAGCTAATCTTATCCAAACAATCATTTATAATTGCCCGTTCCCGGGCAGAAAGGTGCAGTGCTTCATTTACTTCGTACGAAAAGAATGTGTAATCTTCTATATTCCGGCCCAACGATGTTCCGTGAATCAAATCAGGATGAAACAACAATGCTTTGCCTTTCCCCTTTCTCTTTTCGCTCTTATCTTCAAAACCATAAACCTGGTTGGGTGCGACAAATACCAAAGTTCCTTCCTCATAGTCGTATGTACTTACACCGTAAATCATGTCACCACACTTCAAATCTTTCAGAAATATGGCATAAAAACCCAACTGCATCCTGAAGTAATAAAATGGCTCCGTTTTTTCGAAATCGACAATACTGATCAACGGATGTAGAGTCTCTTGTCCAACACGGTTGTTGTACTCGGTCACTGTATTCAGCCTGATAATTTCACTCATCACATTCAATTTTTTTTTTATTCTTCGTCAAAAGTAATGAACTCATTCTTAATAAAGTAATAGAAAACTACTAATCAGTAATTTAGGTAAGTAATACCGTAATCCTGGTAATTCACTTCTGATTTTTCCATCGAAATTTGCATAATCGAATTTTAATCAATCACAAAAAATAGAAACAATGAAGAACTTCACTTATTACAATCCTACCCGAATTGAATTCGGCAAAGGCAAAGAAGAAAACATCGGACAATACATTTCCGAATATGGCGTATCAAAAGTACTGATCGTTTACGGTTCGGAAAGAATCAGGGAAACCGGTTTATTCGACAAGGTAGCACAATCGCTTGCTAAGAACAAAATCACGTTCGAAGCTTTGGGCGGCGTTCAAAGCAACCCGCTATTAAGCAAAGTTTATAAAGGAATTGAAATTGCCAAATCAAATGGGTTGGAAGCTGTTTTGGCTGTTGGCGGCGGTTCGGTGCTCGACTCTTCCAAAGCGATTGCTGCCGGAGCTAAATACGAAGGCGACGTCTGGGACTTTTTCACCTACAAAGCTGTTCCAAACAAAGCCCTGAAAATTTTCGACATCATGACTTTAGCCGCAACAGGCAGCGAAATGAACAACTATGCCGTTGTTACCAAAGACGAAACCAGAGAAAAATTCAGTCTGGCCGGAGCCGCAACATATCCAACTGTTTCGGTCATCAATCCTGAATTGCAGGCCACCGTTACCAACGATTACCTGGCTTACTCCGCCGCCGATATTTTTGCCCACAGCCTCGACATGTACCTTTCTGCTACTTACCTGCCCGAATACATGGCCGGATATGTTGAAAATATCCTGAAAACAGTGATGCGTACCACCGAAATTCTGTTGGCCGACAGAAACAACTACGAGGCACGTGCCGAATTTGCCTGGGCTGCCACACAAGCATTAAACTTTACCACTTTCTGCGGCGTGGAGAATAACCGTTTCGACACCCACTTTCTGGAGCACACCTTATCAGCCGAATACAATATTGCTCACGGAGCCGGCCTTTCCATCCTGATGCCCGCTTGGATGAAATGGCAAAAGCAATTCCTGCCTGAACGCTTCGAGCAGTTTGCTAAAAACATGTTTAATGTTGAAGGTTCCCATGCAGGAATTGAAGCTTTGAAAAACTGGTACTCAAAAATTGGTACACCGGTAACTTTGAAAGAAGGCAACATTCCGGAAGAAGACATTCCAATGCTGGTTGAAAAATTATTAGGAGTGGCCAAAATGTGGGGTGCCGAAGCGCTTTATACCAAAGACATGATTAAAACCGTGCTTGAAAATGCACGATAAAAATGATTTAAGGATGAACGAATTCAAACAAATTTTCCCTTTGGGAGAGAAAAATGATGCCTATGCCCAATACTTTTCAGGTCAAAGTTATCTGGCTGTATTGACACAGGAAGGTATAACGTCATTTAATGTGACATTCGAACCTGGTTGCAGGAACAATTGGCATATCCACCACAAAGGAGGACAACTATTGTTCTGCACTGCCGGGACCGGTTGGTATCAGGAAGAAGGAAAACCCGCAAGGCTGCTGCATCCGGGAGATGTGGTAAACATTCCGGCAGAAGTCAATCACTGGCATGGGGCGACAAAAGATAGCTGGTTTTCTCATATTGCCCTGAGTGTACCTGCTGAAGGGGTAACAAACGAATGGCGCAATCCTGTAACCGACGAGGAATACAGCAAGTTATGATAAAAGAGATAGACATCTTTGATCAGCTACAAGCTGGAGAATCCGTTCCATTTGATGATCCGAAGTATTCTGAAATCTTCGGGATAGTGTCGCGCACCATGAAGCTATTGGCAGAATTGAATGCTTCTGCCGATAGTTCCACGGTTCGGAAAATATGGAGTGAAATAACTGGACAAACAATTGATTCAAACACAACGCTTTTCTTACCATTCCAAACCAACCTAGGAATATTCACCCGTCTAGGTAAAAATGTGTTTATTAATCACGATTGTACCTTTCTGGATGTGGGCGGAATTACGATTGAAAACGAAGTAATGATCGGCCCCAAAGTCTGTTTAACCACCGAAAGTCACCCGCTCAATCCGCAGGAGCGGAAAAAGTTGCTGGTGAAACCGATTGTGATTAAGCGAAACGCCTGGATTGGAGCAGGAGCCACCATTTTACCCGGAGTTACCATAGGCGAAAATGCGGTAGTTGCAGCCGGAGCTGTGGTTACCAAAGATGTTCCTGCGAATACCGTGGTTGGTGGAGTTCCGGCGAAAGTGATTAAACCCTTGAATAAGATCGATTATTCAAAGTAAAATCGTTGGGATGGCAAGAATATTTACCACCGGTTCAGCCGACAGACTGGGGCAAATGGCGGCAAAAGCATTGGTCGACCTGGGACACGAGGTCGTTTTGCATGCCCGTAATGCGGATTGGACAGGTTAGAAAATGTTTAAAACTCCGAATGGGTTGGCAATTGTGCCGGGAAATCTATCTATAATTGGCGAAATCAGGCAGCTCGGTGTTCTGGCACATGCTTTGATCCGTTCGATGCTGTGATTCATAACGCGGGAGTTTATCAGACCTCCGACGAAGAAATTTTTACACTCAATGTTTTTGGCACCTTCCCGGCTGACCTGCTTAATTGAAAAAACCAAACGCCTGATTTATCTGAGTTTAGGCATGCATCAGGTAGGGCGGGTAAATCTGGAAAGTTTGTCAAAAATTTAGCGAGTGAATTATTCAAAACTGTATATACTGATGCTTGCAAAGGTAGTGGCAAGTTTGTGGCCAGATGTATATTCGAATGCAGTCGATCTGGAATGGGATCCAACCAAAATGGGCAGACGTGGTGCTCCTAACAATCTTCAAAAAGGCTGCGAAACACAGGCATGGTTGGCTGTTGCTAACGACAATAAAGCAATGGTCGCGGGCAATATTTTTACCAACGGGTTATCAAACCATTCGACCTTAGTGCTGACAATATTGAGCTTCAGGAGAAGTTCCTTTTGTATTTGCGAAGAACTTAGCGGAGCGTCCTTTTCTGTTAAATAGTTTTTCAGTCTTTAGAAGTGCTTTTGCAAATAAAGTTTTATTGGTTTAAATTGCTATACTCATTATCTGTAACAGGCTGCAACCAAACAACACTACCTTTATCGGTTTTTGGATTTATTGCAATATGAGTTAGGCTGCTGTTGGGTGCAGCGCCATGCCAGTGCTCGGTATCCGGAGGAATTCTGACCACATCGCCTTTGCGGATGTGCTGTGCCGGTTTACCTTTCTCCTGATAATAACCTTCTCCATCAGTAATCAGCAAAATTTGACCACCGGGATGCTTGTGCCAGTTCGTTCGAGCACCGGGTTCAAAAGTTACGTTGCCAATAGACGTGTTATAAATGCTGTCGTTGTTCACCAGCATCTGTAGCCATGCAGTACCCGTAAAGTTATTGTTGGTAATTTTCTCTCCTTTAGGGAAAACAAGTTCCGGGTTTTGTTCCATTGCGGTATTAGGTTGTTTAGTATTACACTCCACCATTAAAATTGTTATCGTAATTGCGATAATGATCTGTATTCGTTTCATGGCCGTTTTATCAGTTTACTTTTTTAAAAATCAATGACATTGTTTCGGTATCCAGGCTTTTCATATCAATCAGCTTTAGGGATTTTATCATTTTGATCGTGGAAGTTTTATAGAGCAGAAAATGCGGTGTTTTCAGATGCGCTTCATAGGCACCGCGGCTGGCATATACCTCAACAAGTCGTATTTGAGTGGGGTTTTCTTTCTGAACCATAGGAAAAATTGCAATTACGCCCCGTTCCACGTTTACTGATGCGGCTGCTTCTTCCTTTAGGATGGCCGTAAATTCTTTCTTAAATTCAGGAAAGATTTCAATCTCAGCAATGCGCACCATCATATCTGGTTCAATTACCGGAATAGTTAGTTGGAGTAATAATTTCCTTAGCACATTAGCTTGCGTGCGACTGATGTGGGTTTCAATCAGGTTAGCAAGCTCTATCAATTGGGATTCTGTGATACCTGTATTTTTGCCCACCTTAATATGTGATGTTAATTGAGCTTCCAGACCTGGCATTGAAGCTAAGGCAGTAATTGTTGCCAGTTCACGCTGTTGATAATTAAGGATGTCATTCTCAAATACATCAGCAAAAAGATGTTCTTTTAAAAAAGTATCAATGCGGGGGGCAAATTCGCCAAACCCTAAAGCTGGTCTCGATTGTGGCGTTTGGGTTAGTACTTCCAATGTTTTTCTTCCTTGCTCATATTTATCAGGATGATCTGCCGAAGGAGACGCTTCTCTACCCAAAACATCTGTAATCCCCTTTGCTTTTCTCTCTTCCAAAACCGCCATAAATGTATTGATGGCGTTCAGGCTACGTGGAAACCCGCAATAGGCATACAAATGGACTAGAATTTCTTTGATTTCATTCACTGTTAGTCCAACATCAAGACCTGTATTTAGCTCTGTCTTTAGGTTTGATAAATCACCATTTGCCGTTAATGAAGCAATGGCAATAATGCTTTGCTGCTTTGCGGTTAGTTGCGGATTGGTACTCATTTCGTTTTGCGCGTTAAGATGAAAGGAAAGAAAACTCAGCACAACAACCGTCATCAGGAATTTTCCAATTGTCTGTTTATCTAACCTGAAGAATTTGATCGTCTTGTTTTCCATATTTCTGTTTTTGCAGTATTTGTCCTGAGATTTACATTTTTTACGTTACCCCTAAATCCCCTAAAGGGGACTTTCGCTATTTACAAGCACTTCCGAAGCTTTCAGCTAAAGCCTCTTTAGGGGTTTGGGGTGAAAAATTACGACATTAAATCGGTTATATTGTTTTAGATGCCATTTGGTTGCAGTTTATCCCCCATGTTTATTGCCTTTTCAATTACATCCAATCTTGCTTTCCATGGATCGGGTTTACCAATTGGCTTACCATCGGGTTGAACATCGAGTATTTCATTTGTTTTGGGACTATATAAAGGCCATTTCGGAAGATCCTTGCCATTCGGATTACCAGTCTTTGCGAAGTTTACCCAATACGCATTCATTATCCGGGCAACCTCTTTGTCCTCGGGTGATGGAGGTGGTGGTGGTGGCCCAAAGCCTCCGGCTCCCAGGTTGTCAAATGCAAACGAAATATCGGTTCCATGTCCGGGACCATATTTCATCCGTTCCTTCATGGCTGAAGGCACGTACGAAAAGAGAAAAACGTAAGCCGGATCGCCAACTTCGGCAAAAGACCGTGCTGTAAATCGGGCAGGCTCTGCCCATACTTTATCGGTGTTAAATCGTGTTTGTACATCGGAAAATTCTTTGTTCCCATCAGGATCGTATGCAGACTTTGCTTCATCCTTCAGCTCACCGAATAATGAAAACAACTCTTCCTTTGAACTGCTGGCATTGACAAAAGGGCCACCTATTTCGGCACTATTGCACCCGATCATAAGTGGAACACGAGCCTGTCGGCCAGCTTTGTATGCGCTCTGCGAAGTTTCCACAACCAGTTTCCCATCTAGTATCGGGCCTGAATAAATACGCGGTCCTCCCTGTCCATCAGTTTCCCCACCAGTCACAATCTGCTCTACCGGCAACGCGCGTAACTTAACCAATGCGGCCGCATCAGTACCTTCTATCCCAAGTTTACGGGCGAAATTCAGGCCAATGGTTTCTGCTGAAACCGGGTAATATGGACTTGCATTTTCTTTGTCGATTGGCCTGCCGGTCAAAACACCATCGCGGCCTCCGCTGGAATGACCAATTGCCTTTTGGAAAAGACCTTTCGCTGCCGGGATGGTCAGGAGTGAATGTATTGAAACACCACCGGCAGAGAAACCGAAAATAGTCACATTTTTAGGATCGCCTCCGAAGGCGGCAATATTCTGCTGGACCCACTTGAGTGCAGCGATCTGGTCCATGAAAGCATAACTGCCTTTGGGTTCTTCCGGATGCTCCTTGCTTAATGCCGGAAATGCGAAATGCCCCAGACGACCCAGACGGTAATTGATACTAACTAGGACAACTCCTTTTTTTGCGAATCCGTCTCCTGATGTGTTACCGTTACCCCCAGTGAAGCCGCCACCATGAATCCATACCATGACTGGCAGCTTTGCTTTAGATTTTGCTCCGGCAGGTCTCCAAATATTCAGGTAAAGGCAATCTTCAGACGAGCCTGCCTGGATGGTTCCCGGAGCGGCGCCCCATCCTGCCTGTGCGCAACTGGCGCCAAACTTACTCGCATCGAACTCTCCCTGCCATGCTTTCGCGGGTTGTGGCGGACGCCAGCGGAATTCTCCAACGGGAGGTGTGGCATACGGAATGCCTTTAAAACTATCGACAGTTCCATCATTTACACCCCGAACAATGCCCGAGGTCGTTTTAACTTTTGGTGATGTATTCACTGAGATTTGCTGTGCATGCAAACTGAAACTAATAATGAGGACTAAAAAACTTAAAATTGTTTTCATGATTTAGTTATTTAGTTTTGTTTAATGTGTTAGATATCAAGCTTTCGTTCTCCCATCCATTTTACAATTGCCGGGTCGCGATGATCAAAAAAGCTGTTGGTTTTCATATCAAGAGTTGCCAGGACTTCCATGTCTTCAGAATTTAGCCTGAAATCGAAAATTTCAAAATTTTCCTTCATTCGTTCTTTCCTGATCGATTTTGGGATGGCAACCACCCCGCGTTGAGTGAGCCAGCAAAGAATTACCTGGGCAATGGTTTTGTTGTATTTTTTGCCGATGGAAGCCAGTAAATCGTTTTGAAAAATATTGTTTTTGCCTTCTGCAAAAGGTCCCCAGGATTCAATCTGGACGTTATTTTCAACCAGAAATTTCTGTGTTTCGATTTGCTGATTGAAAGGATGTGTTTCAATCTGGTTGACAGCCGGAACAATTTTATTAAAAGCAATCAAATCCATAACCCGGTCCGGATGAAAGTTGCTTACTCCAATGGCTCTTATTTTGCCTTCTTGATAAAGCTCTTCCATTGCCCTCCACGAGCCATGTATGTCGCCATAAGGCTGATGGATCAGATATAAATCGAGATAATCGAGTTGCAGCTTTTTCAACGATCTTTCAAATGCCTCTTTTGTTTTTTCATAACCCGTGTGCTGAACCCAAAGTTTCGTGGTAATAAACAAGTCCTCCCTCGACACTCTGCTATTTTTAAGTGCATTACCCACTGCAACTTCGTTCATATACGAAGCGGCGGTATCAATTAACCGATAGCCGGTTTCAATTGCATCAACCACGCCTTTTTCACATTCTTTCAGATCTGGTATCTGAAAAACGCCGTATCCCAGGATCGGCATTTCAACCCCATTATTCAGTTTTACTGTTTTCATCTTATAAATATTTACCAAAGAATTCATTGAGTTTCTTCATTGCCTGAGCTACATATCCAGGAACATAATAGGTTTGAATGTGGGTCGCTCCCTCAATCAGGAAAAGCTCCTTATCTTTTGTACCAGTTGCTTTGTTAAATGCTTCATCAGTCATATATTTTGTATCGGCTTTGCTTCCTGCCATCATCAGCAAAGGCTGGTCGATTAAATCCATGTTCGTTGCAGCATCAAATTCCATCAAATCAAGCAAACTGCTCATCGTGTATCTGAATGTGGAATTAGGATGGGCGTGGGTTCTGTTGTAATAGTAGTGGCCTTCACGATAGAGGTCGAATGGCATTTTGTCGGCTTGCTCATCAGTCGTTTTTGTATCGGCAGCATAACGCACTTCTCCACCTGCGGCTTCCAACGCACGGGCTTCCGAAGCTTGTTTCAACCGTTCCTGAATGGTGGAAATGCCAGAGTTCATGAATCCATTGCGTCTTACCAGGCCAGAATTAAACATACTCAGGGTAGCCACAACTTTGAAGCGTTTGTCGGTTTGGGCAGCTTTTAAAGTATAGCCACCGCCGCCGCAAATGCCCAAAACACCAAGACGACTCGCATCAACTCCTTTATATTGCGTAATGAAGTCAGCCATTCCGCGAATATCTTCGATGCGATTGGCCGGTTTGTCTACGTTTCTCGGTTGTCCGCCACTTGCACCTTGGTAAGCAGCATCAGCAGCAATCGCGATATAACCCGATTCAGCCAAACGCTGCGCATATAATCCGGCAACCTGTTCTTTAACTCCTCCATTTGGATGAGCCACAATAACTGTCGGATATTTCTTTGCTTGATCGTAATTAGCAGGCGTATATACATTGGCTGAAATTTCAAGCCCATTCAATTTATAGGTTACCGGATGGATATTTACTTTGCCCGGAACATTTTCGGTAATGGCATCATCGTAAACCAGGCCAAAAGGATTGGTAATTTTTGTTTGGCCTGAAGAAATGATGCTTGCTGTCGTAAACATTGCAATTAAAAATTGGGTTCTTATTGTTTTCATTTTTTTTATTTATTATTAGTTGCCACAAAATCACCAAGACTCTAAAAATCAAAAAGAAGAAATTCGTGCCACTTTGTGTTTTTGTACCTTTGTGGCAATTTGTTCCTTTATTTATCTAATCCTTTCTCTTTTAACCATGCCGACATTAAATCAGCTATTTCTACATTGTTTAAATCTGAAAACGGGAAATGCGTATTGCCTCTAATCCCGATTTCAGGAAGGTGAACCACTGTAACATCGCCGCCATGTTTGTTTACGCAATCGCGCCACAATCTGGCCATTTCAAGGCGTGCGCGCCGGCCGTCCTGCCCCGGATTTTCAACTGGTTTATCGGGAATATTATCGCCGTAGTATATGATGATCGGGATTTTGGTCAATTTCATAAAATCATCCATCGGCACGCCAACTCCTGCAAGTGAACCTCCTGCCATTGCAATTGGTGCAGGAACTTCACCTGCGGGAAACACAAAACCGCTTCCGGGCTCATACGAAACAATGGCTTTTACATTCTGATTTTTGATAGCAGTAACCCAGCCCATTCCTCCTGAATGTGAATGTGTAACGAGAATTGCCGGACCAATTTTGGTAAAAAGCGCGGAAACAGCATCCGAGTTGACATTGATATCGATTGGTCCAACATTGGGTACCATCTGCCGGAAATATTGATTGAGTGATTCTGTGTCTTTGGGGAACTGCACGCCTTCGAAATAATTTGGCCAAATTCCAACGCGAAAAGTGCCAAACCATCCCTGTTCATCGGGTGTTGGAGTAATCTTACCCTCGACAGTTCCACGGGTAGCGTTGCCACGTCTGGGCTGGTCAATCAGATAAACCGGAAATTCTCTACGCAAAAAGATATTCTGATATCCTTCGCGCCCATCAGGAGTGGTTTCCCAGGTTTTAGAAAACTGACCGATTCCATGCCACATCACCAGCGGGTATTTTCGTGCTTTATCCGGAATCTGATAAAAGACGTAAGCATGATCACCATGAAATGTCTGTCCTTCAGGACTTGGCTTGTATGGATCGAATGTGCCGGGATTGGTAATGACTGTTCCACCAATAGCAAAGCTACCTTGCTCGCGAATGATCAGTAGTTTTTGTTTGGATTTGGCAAACGACGATAAACCCGAAAGAGTCAGAATCAAAAAAAGTAATTTGATTAGCGTTGAACTCCGTTTAATTGCCGGTGTTGAATGACTAAAATCTACTAATTCATTGTCTAGTTCTCTATTTTCCATTTTGTTGCAATTTTTCACACTACAAATGTAAAACCTAACGATGAAGGCATTGGTATACAGATTACTGCTTCTTATACCAATTTCACTGATTGGGCATTTCGAAGGGTTGCAGCTGCGTTGGAATGATTAAATTTGTTCAGATAAAACAAAAACTGGTATGGAAAAGATTTTCAGATTTGATACCGTAGCCGAATACAATACCCTGAACAATCACGAAACTTTGCACCCGCTGGTTAGCGTAATTGATTTTTCAAAAGCAAACCCCAGATCGTGGAATGGTCAAAAGACTGTCAGAATCATTTATGGGATGTATTGCATTTTCCTGAAGGACTTTAAAGGCTGCGATATAAAGTATGGCCGCAATTATTACGACTATCAGGATGGAACTCTGGTTTTTGTTGCCCCCGGACAATTGACCGTGGTTGAAACTGACGGACAGGTTTATCAACCGAAAGGATATGCGCTGGTGTTTCATCCTGACCTGGTACATGGGACTTCGCTGGCGCGAGCGATGAACTATTATAACTTTTTCAGCTATAATTCAAATGAGGCACTGCATTTATCGGATCGTGAAAGGCAGATTGTCCTGGATTGCTTTTCAAAAATCGAATATGAGTTGCAACAGAACATTGACAAGCACAGCAAGAAACTCATTGCTTCAAACATTGAATTGTTTCTGAATTACTGCGACCGTTTTTATGACCGACAATTTATTACACGGGATAACGTCAATAAAGGTATTCTGGAAAAGTTTGAAGAATTGCTGAACGGTTATTTTTCTTCGGACAAACCTAAAAATATTGGGTTACCTTCTGTTGCCTACTTTGCTGATGAACTGCATTTGTCAGCCAACTATTTTGGTGACTTGATAAAACGCGAAACAGGCAAATCGGCCAAGGAATATATTCACAACAAGATTATTGACCTAGCCAAAAACAAGGCATTCAATTCCGACAAAACCGTGAACCAGATTGCTTACGAATTGGGTTTCAAATATCCGCAACACTTTACACGGCTGTTCAAAACAGTGACTGGGTTAACGCCGAACGAATACCGGTTTCAGAACTAGACTTCCTGATTTCTCGTTGGCATTCCTATTAACGTTTAACCCCCTTAGCACCTTGCCAATAGCATTGTGCCGTAAACATTGGTCAAGTACACTTGATCCAATCATGCCGGAAGCCAAGGTTATTATAATATTTATTTTTCGCATTGTAATTAAACTACTTATATTAGTTTTGGTTCCGAAATTCAATTGGGGTTTTCCCGGTTTTCTGTTTAAATAGTTTGCTAAAATACTGTGGATACTCAAAGCCCAAAGAATAAGCGATCTCGCTTACCGAACTGCTGGAGTTTAACAAGATGTTCTTCGCCTCTTCGATCAGGAAGAAATGGATATGGTCTTGAGCGTTCATCCCGGTTTCCTTCTTCAGCAAATCGCTCAGGTAATTCGGTGAAAGATGGACGTTATCGGCCAGATATTTTACCGTTGGCAAGCCTTTTCCCTGAATAACGCCTGAATTTAAATAGCTGATCATCAGTGCTTCGACCTGTTTTACCGTGTCTTTATTCGAGTTTTTGCGCGTTATGAATTGCCTGCCGTAATAGCGCAAACAATAATTGAGCAACAATTCGATGTTAGATACAATCAGGTTCTGGCTATGTGTGTCGATATTCTCATTAAGTTCGTTTTGAATTTTCTGCACACAATCGTACAGGATTTGCTTTTCTTTATCCGACAAATGCAACGCCTCCGAGGTTTCGTATGAAAAAAATGTGTATTCTTTCATTTTAGCCCCCAATGATGTTCCCCGTATTAAGTCGGGGTGGAAAAAGAGGCCCCAGCCCGAAACGTCAGTTCTTTGTTCTGCCGGTTCGTCCAACGAAATTATTTGCCGCGGCGACATGCAAATCAAACTTCCGTCATCAAAATCATATGGCTGTTGACCATATTTCATTTTGTTTATACAGAAATTTTTGAACATCACGGAATAAAACCCCAAAGTAATTTTCATTCCTGAATTAAATTGCTCTTGGTATTTTGAAAAATCAACAACCGCTACCAGCGGATGCTTCACGCTGGCTTGCGGAAGCATTTTATGCATATCAGAAATCGTTTCCAGATGTAATATATTGCTCATGTTTAATTGAATTCAAATGTTTTTTTTGTTGATAAATATACCTCAAATACGTCCTCCTTCTGTCGTGCGGAAGCAAATATTTGAGGTTCAGTAATACACAAAACCCTATTGTTATCTCTTTACTTTTTTTGTTTTATTATTTCTTCGTCTATAAGCACCTGAAAGCTGTCTTCCATTGTAGTTTTCAAGGGTAGGAATTCCATTTTTAGTTCCCTCTTTATTTTGGAGTTATCCGCTTTGAATTCGACATTCACATTGTTGCGGATTACCTGCCTGGTGAACAGCTTATTTGCCATTGGCCCCACAATCATTAACAACCATTTGGGCAAGGCGCTTTTGGGTATTGGGTATGTACTTCCATATTTTGGCAGTAATGCAAGTCCCATTTCTAAAAAATCGGTATTATGCCCCATGGTAATATAACGTCCTTGAGCCGAAGGTGTAAAACCTGCCAGAATATGCGCTTTGGCAACATCCCGCACATCAACAACACCTGTCCCCAATTTAGGCACACCTGCTTTCATGGAGCCGTCTCCGAATGGCTTTAAAATATTCAGGCTTTCCGATGTCGTGTATTTGGGGTTGAGCATTGGCCCCAGAACCAACACTGGATTAATTGTTATCAAATCCCACTGCTTTTGTTTTTTTGCTATTTCCCATGCTTTCTTTTCAGCCAGAGTTTTGGAATAAGCATAAGGCTGGTAACTTAAAGAAGCGGTTCTATTCCATACGTCTTCGGTGAAAGCTCCTTTGGGTGTCATTTGGCTTTCGTTTGCATCGGTGTAGATTGCCGCACAGCTACTTGTTATCACGACTCGTTTTACTGAAGGGGTTTTATTTGCCGAAAGCAGGACATTTTCAGTTCCTTTTACAGCAGGATCGATAAGTTCTCTTTGCGGGTCCTTCACATTAACGGTAAATGGCGATGCTGTGTGAAAAACCAATTCGCAGTCTTTCATCGCTTCCTGATAAGAACCTTCTGCCAACAGGTCGGTTTTAAAATAACGGATTGTGCCTTTGGCCTTTCCAGCAATTTCATCCAAATGTGCCAGTTTGGTCTTATCATTCGGATTACGAACTGCGGCGTGAACCGTAATGCCTTCTTCCAATAACTGTTTTATTACCCATCCGGCAACATAACCTGTTGCTCCTGAAACCATTACTGGTTTTGATTTATCAATTTCTACCATGATTTTTGTATTTATTGGATTATTTAACCTGACTCATTACCAACCTGTCGTAAAATTTGTCACCAAATGTTCTTCTCATCCATATCAGCATTTTGGCATTTTTCCCCTTGACATACCTTGTTTTAGGGTGTTCTTTTTCAATGGCCTTTTCTGCAACCTTGGCGATAACAATAGGTTCTGACATCTTGAGTGGTTTTGCTTTCATTATCGGTTCAAAAATGTGGTTGTACGCTGTATTCTGAGAATATTTTTTGCCATACGCTCCCGACACATTATAAAAATCAGTATTGATAAGCCCGGGTTCAATAATAACCACGTCAATTCCAAACTCTTTAACCTCCAATCTCATACAATCAAGCCATCCTTCCAAAGCATGCTTTGATGCAATGTACCAGGAAGCGAGCGGGAAATAAATTCTTCCTCCCATTGAAGTAGTGTTGATAATCCGTCCTGACTTTTGGAGCCTCATATATGGCAAAACAGCCTTAATCATTCTTACATAACCATATACATTGACATCCATTAGTTTCTGAGCATCTTCCAAAGTTGTTTCTTCAGCTGCTCCCATTATTCCAAATCCGGCATTGTTATACAAAACATCTATCCGTCCTTGTTCCTTGATAACCCTATCAACCCCGGCTTTTATCTCATCTTCCTTTGTTACATCTAAAGCAAGCGAATGCCCGCCAATTGAGTCCAGGTATTTATTCTTTTCCACCTGAATATCGCCGCCATAAACAATGTATCCCTTTGAAACCAGTAATTCACAGGTTGCTTTTCCAATACCGGACGCTGAGCCTGTAACGATTACTACATTCTTATTGCCTTGTTGGGCGCTTGCCGTTTCAAAACTTAATACCGATAACACCAGCATCAAGATCATCGTTGTTAATTGTTTTACTTTCTTCATTTCTCTAAAATTTAATTGTTTAAATATTACTTGCAAAGGAGTGAAGAAAGTCGCTGGTGGCTTCAATACAAATTCAGGGTTCTTGTATACAAATTCTCTATTTTGATGGAACGTATTGCCGATACGTCATTTCAATGCTTCCAATATCGCTTTATAATATGTTTCGGCCCTTTCTTGCGAAAAATAATCGACTACTAAGCCTGAAAGGGCAAACAAAGTCAGGCCGATACCTAAAGCATGTAAATTAGTGCTTTGGGTGAACCAAAAGAGCAGAAGTGTTGCAGCAAAAAAAACAGTAGCTACCACTTTTGAAATTACATACATGTACTGGAATTTCTCTACCCGTTGTTTTTCGGCTTTTATAAATGCAGAGTCTTCCTGTTTGTAATTCAGTTCATAATCGGTCAAACGCTTCTGGTTTGACACAAACATTGAAATACCAATTGCAGAATAGATGATTCCTGTAACAATTAACGGTAACAGAAGAGCTTTTGCGGCAGGGACAGAACCTACTTTCCAGAACAGGAAGCCACCCGCAATTGTAATCAATCCAAATGCGGTTATCAATGTAGCTTCCAGTATCTCGCCTTTAATCCAGGCTACGGTGTGGGTAAAAAAGTCCATTTCCTTATGCCATTGATTGGATCATCCGGTCGAACAGCCTGTCGCTAAACCATTTCCTAATTGAGAGAACCGGCTTGGCAAAATATCCTTTTGCGTACCTTGTTTTTGGTTTCTTAACTGTGGCGGCTTTCACAATTTCCCTGGCCAACAGTTCCGGGTCCGAAAGGTTTTTCCCCGAAGAATACATTTGTGCCATATTATTTGCCGTTTTGTTGGCTTTTTCGGCATAAGCTCCCTTGCCCGAAGTTTCTTTTAAATGCTCTGCTGCAATAGCTCCCCAAGGCGTTTTGATTCCTCCCGGTTCCACAATTACCACGTCAATACCGAACGGTTTTGTTTCAATCCGCAAACAGTCAGACCAGCCTTCAAGTGCGTGCTTGGTTGCGTGATACCAGGCTCCGAATGGTGTATAAATTTTACCACCAATAGAGGAAATGTTCACAATTCGGCCATATTTATGTTCTCTCATGCTTGGCAAAATAAGTTGTGTTAGTCGGGCGAGACCAAAAATATTTACTTCAAACTGACGGCGGGCTTCTTCAATTGGAACATCTTCAACAGCGCCATACGAACCATATCCGGCGTTGTTGATCAGAATGTCAATCCGTCCTTCCTCTTTCAGGATAGTATCAACACATTTAACAATCGACTCATCTTTAATAAGGTCTAGCGAAACGATAGAAACGCCTTCTTTTTCCAATGCTTTCATTTGGTCTGTTCTGCGGGCTGCACCATAGACTTTATAACCCTGTTTGCTCAATAAAACTGCGGTTAATTCTCCCATCCCGGAAGAAGCACCTGTTACCAATGCTACTTTTTTCATTTGATTTGTTTTTAAATTTATATCACAAAGTTCTGACAAAAAGAGCGTTCCGCAATAAAACAAATCCCCGATTGTTGTATAATTATCACTGATGATTTTACAATCAATGGTAATTACTATTTTACGAAAACCTGTGTTTCTTTTTATCGAGGTAAGGGTTCATAAAAGTCCTGTTAACTTCGTTCTTCTTTTTGGTTTCGGCTGGAGTAAGAAACCTCCATTTAAGAATAGCAAAAATCTGATTTAAAGTAACGAAATGCAGGCATGAAAAAAACCTTGCAAAAAAGAAAAGTGTCCGTTTTAAGGCGTTGAAAGGTCCCCGATTGGCAAGTGCCTGAAAACCTCCGAGAACGAACTCTTTTCAATTATCATTTCAGATTGTGAGTGCAAATCAACTGGAGCGAACAGGCAGCAAATTTAAAAGCTAAGAGATAACGATCTATTTTAGCAGATCAGGTCTAAGGGTTATGACTACTCCAACTTCATTCCAATCTGATAATTAACACTGAACTTAAAATGTGTAAGTAAAAACACAATGGCATTAGCTGTTTATTTGCTCACACAACATTAGATTACAAGGTTATTTTTATAGATATTGTAGCGATCCCTTATATGTGTTTTATGTAAGCAAACATTGTTTTATAAATATGATTTTTACATATTTCTAACGACTAAAAAAGAGGCATTTAACCTCTTTCAATTCTCAGAACTTGATCTGTTCTTCAACCTCTTTGATCTTTTCATCCAAGGTGGTTTTGATTTCATCCATCACAGCAGACACAACAGGGGTATTGGAGGTTTTAAACTCCTTACCGGAAGCATCCCGGAGGAACACGGTTGCTCCCATTCCGTCAGCACCTAACGAAAAGGTCTGAAGATTGCGGCGGGTATCGGTCAGTTTGCGCCATTTTTCAATGAGCATACTCAAATCTTCCACTTTCTGGATGCGTTTTTCCAATGAAGGGACTTCGACAGTTGCGCTTTCATCTTTCTTCACTACTTCCAAAGTAGTTTTAGGTTGTTCAACACTTTCAGCATCGTTTTTTTTAGCTGTATTATTCATATTCAAGTACTCTTGCCCTAGAGATTTATTTTGGCATCTGGCACGCCGGTTAAAATTTCGGCGTAACCGGTCATTGAGCTGTCACGGATAAGGTCAACGGGGTGCATGTCTGTTTTTTGCAACCTTTTTTGCATTTACTGAATCAGATTCATTCAACATTGGTAAATCAGCAAAAAACTGAACGCATCCGAAGGACGGTTGCCATGAGGTATCGAGAGGAGCAACCGCCCCTTTACCGTTCCGGGAAGCGATTAATAACTTTGCTGGAAATTTGAGTGTAACAAACCACGTTACAACAGATTCTACTTGCCTAACAGAATAACTGGTAACGAACAAAAAAGGGGCAAAGCCCAGGTATCCTAATATGGATTTTCATTTCCTGCATATACCTCTTCATCTGCGGCAGATGAAAGGAAACTGCGGTATTCCGGCTCTCCGCAATTCTTACACAACAAAGTCCGTGTTCGCGGCCAATAATAGGCAACAGCACCTCTTGGCAAAAGTGTTTGACACTTTGTGCAGCAACTCGGGTAACGAACTGCAATCTGTCGGGGATCATCTTTATATCTCATGATTAATTCCTCCTATAATTTTTATTGAAAACTATTTGATTAAATCGCTAATCTTCATCAGGCTTCATGATGAAAATGGCAGGTGAAGGATCGTCGAAATCCTGTGCCTGAATCACGGCTTTAAGAGTGACCAGCCGGTTAAAACGATTCTCCGGAGTTTCCAACTTCTCGTTTGGTTCCCAGTTACCTTCGTCAGGCAGGTAGCTGATAAAATCATACTGCAAAAAGTTGGAAGAAACTTTCCGGGCATGAAAAGCAAACATGAATAGCACGTCCCACAAGCGACCGGAAAGGTCTTGAACCTGCTCCATTCCTTTGGGAACTTCAACGTACTTGTCCCAAACTGCGCGGGTCAGGTAAACCGGGAATTTAATACCTGCTTCTTCTGAAGCTTTGCGGTCAACTTTTACAAGAAAGCCGTCTGCTACACCTTCTCTGGTTGAATAGGTGGAAACAATTTTCCATCCGTTAGAATCTTTCATTTGATTTCGCCGATGCCTTTCGGACTTGTTTTTGCATCCTTCGGTAAACAAAGGACCTATCTGGCACGCCGTTAAACTTAAATTTTTGGCGTACCAACATTGAGCTATCACGAATAAGGTCAACGGGGTGCATGTCAGTTTTTTGCAACCTTTTTTGCATTTATTGAATCATGTTCAAACAAGATTGATGAAGAAGCAAAAAACTGAATGCAGCCGAAGGACGGTTGCCATGAGGTATCGAGAGGAGCAACCGCCCCTTTACCGTTCCGGGAAGCGATTAATAACTTTGCCGGAAATTTGAGTGTAACAAACTCCAATCTTTATTAATAAAAATGTGTTTAATACGGTTATAAACTAGCAACTATTGAGGCTGGAAATTGGAAATGGAAATGCCAAATCACCGCAACTGGACGGTTACCTGAATTTTTCAGAATTCTTCAAAATAAGCATCGACACTCTACTGAAAATCGATCTTTCGAAATTGGGCGAGATGAAAATACGGGAACTGGAATCTGGAAACGACGTGTATATCCGTGGCGGCCAACCTGCGTGTATTGGCGATTTATGTCGATAAATCGAATAAAGAAAATTGGAATATGTGCCGGTAAAAGCGAAAGCCAGTAACAAGGCATGCTATAATGATCCGGAATTTATCGCATCGTTGCCCAAGTATTCCCTGCCCAACTGTCCATATGCGTAACATTCCGCATTATCCCTTCAACGGGAGATTCCATGTTGCCGATACCCGAAGGAAGCAACATTATCGCCCAAAATGATAACCAACAACCAAGTATGCCGACGGCACCATCTTGTTGAAATCGCTAAATACTATTTATAAACCTTACACCATCGCCATCCTTGACGTGTTGGAAATCTGTCGATTTTATGCCTATACCAGCAAAGAATTTCTGAAGATGCAAACAGAAATGACAACGGTATTGAGGCGATACGGAATTTGGAGGAGAGAACTGGAAAAATGTAAATAATACCCAAAAGAGTTATTCGAATTGAATAAGCTAATCCCAACGGCGTTTTAATGAATAAAAGTCAAGAAGTACTGGCCTTAATAACTTCATTTATTAAAGTACTCAATCTGCTTTCTCTTGTTTTCATTTTAAGTTCACACTCCCAGATAACAATAACACTCCATCCCAATTTTACCAACATCTGTATACTCTGAGAATCACGCACAATATTTGAACTAATCTTTTTTGTCCAATAATCAAAATTCGATACGGGCAATTTTGCGGCTTCGCAATTTTGATGTCCGTGCCAAAAGCAACCATGAACAAATATTACTGTTTTGTATTTAGGTAGTACAATATCCGGTTTCCCTGGCAAGTCTGTTACGTTTTTTCTAAACCGAAATCCATTTGAGAATAAATACTTTCTAACTAAAATCTCAGGCTTCGTATCTTTGCTTGATACTTTGGACATAACTTCAGAACGCTTTGATTTTGAGAAAACATCCATGATAACTAATCAACAAAAAAATTCTCTTTTTTTAGGTCTCTATTACCCAAACAAACTAAAGATTCTCTTGCTTGAATCAAATCCATAGCAAACATCATATCTTTAACATCTTCCAACTTATCAATCTGCTGTGTATAGTAATTTTTCATTTTTTGATACGACTCAAAAATATTGATATCTTCCGACAGAAAAGCCATTATGCCTGCATTATCACATTTTTTTGAAATTTCTTGCCTTTCGCTCTGTTTGTAAGCATTTATTGGACGATCATATCCGATAAATGCCAAACATCCTAGCTCAATAAGGTGATGTCCTAAATCTTTTCCAACAGAACAGGCCGTAGTATAAAAAAATGAATTTATAAAATGTTGAGAGTTCGAATATTTTTCCACATAACGATTACCTCCACTATGTAAAGCAGTTTCGCTACCATGAGAATAGGCAATAAAAATGAATGGATTAGGATTATATGAAGGAATCTTTATATCAATGTAAACAGAGTTGCATTGGGAGCTGGGAATCTCACATATTTTTCCATCAAGAAATCCATTTAATTCATCTAATAAACCTAACAATTGATTTTTACAGTTATCAAAATAACTTCCGAGCTCAATATCCCTATCGTCGTATGCTACTATAAAATTAATCATTGACTTGCTTTTTCCCCCTTGTTAAAAAATCAATAGCTAACAATAAGATATTGCGTTCCATAGCCTTGCCAAATTCTGTTCGCTGTCTAATTTCAGTTAATATAGACATTAATGTATGCTGTTGTCCAGACGAAGTCATCAAATAGGGCTTATTTCTTTCTTCTTCCGTATGTTTATAAATCCATTGTTCTAATACGCAATCTACACGAACATCAAGAGAGTGAATTGCGTCCCTAACTAATTTTATCTTATTTTCAAGTGATATAGTTTTATCGATGACCGCTAATGCGTCTTTATTAATGTAAGTAACCAATTCTCTATTCGGGATATCGTCTATTAATTTTGCTGTGATGATTATTACGTATAGTAAAGCGGTTTTTTCCCTGATCTTCAAAAATATCTCAGTCCCATTCGGTTCACCAGCTCCTAAATCATAGTCTAACAAAACAATCATTTTGCTGTTAAGATTAGCTAAAATATATTCTAATCCTTCTTTAGCATTCTCTTTTAATATGATATTTGCTTCCTTAAAATTCAATTTTAAATGCACCAATAAAGGATCTGTCTTTTTTATATTGTCGTCTATGACGATAATCTGTAATCTCGAATCTTCCATAAACAACTATTTTTTAAATGGTAACGTGACTTTAAAAGTGGCTCCTGAAGGTAAAAATTCGTTATCAACTACCTCAACAGTCCCTTTCAACGCTTCTATCCTTGTTTTTACAATGAACAGACCCAGCCCGGCACCTCCGTCTTCTGCCGTTGTGGTATGGTATAGTTCAAATACTTTTTTTCTATTTTCTTCCTCAATCCCAATTCCATTATCAGAAAAATATAATATCAATCCATCATTCTCTATATAGCCCGAACACTTTATCGTTTTATTATCTTCATTTTTTAACGCCTTAATAGAGTTATCAATTAGGTTCTGAAATATATCTGCAAAGAATTGCCTATTTGCATTTATAATAAAGTTATCTCTTATTTCGATTATCGGCGTAATATTTTCATTTTTAAAACGGAATTGGTACTCGGCAAATAAATTTTCAATCAGTTTTTTTACATCAAGATCATCAAAAGGAATATTGGAGCCAGCATAACTCAACATGTAATTAATAACCTTATTAAGCACTGTCATTTCTTCAAATATCTCAACAGCGTATAGCTTAAAGAAATCTTCAAGATCTCTGTTCGGATAATGCAATTTAAAAAACTCGGCCTTATCTTTTATCTTTCCTAAAGAGGTTCTAACCGCGTGAGACATATTTGCCGCGTAATCTTGCAAAGACATCAGACTTAGGTAAATATTTTCCTTTCGCAAAAAATCTTTTTCAGCCTTTTTCTGCTCTGTGATACCTTTTTTTACAACGGTATCAACTTGCTTCGCTTGTCGTTTTAAAAACAAAAGTTCATGTTTCAAAGAAGGATTATTTTTCTCAATAACCTCAATTGTTTTCACGAAACCTTGAACATCTTCACTAGCCTTTTCTAAATCTTCCGCCGCACTTGTCCTTTTCTTCTCCCTTTCATAAATACGTAAATCAGAAAAAACGTCTATTTGATTTATGATAAATTTCTTCAAATCTCTATACTCGATATTCTCAACAAAATCTTGCCGATTGGTTGCATCAATTATTTTGGGATTACCTTCTTTACTAATTTCAACAACTCCTATAATATCCCTTGTGCTTAATCGATTAAAAATATCTCTCCACAAGCGCTTATCAATTCCTAATATGTCTCGTTTCTTGTCCGGATGAGCTTCAAACTCAGCAAAAGGCGTTGTAATTAATCCATCTCTATAAACCTTGACACCATCAATACGAGTCTCGTCATTCTTATACTTAGCTTTATATCTTCTTTTCGCAGAATCATCAAAATAATATAATTTCATTCCAACCGGACCAAATGACTGGATGGCAATATTTCTTTTTTTTATTACGCCATCGATTTTATCAAAATATAACTCTTCTTGAATTTGTTTGTCTTGGATAAATTCGATGGACGCAGCATGTGATGCATATTGTATAGTATCAACCTTAACTATCGTCTCTTTCCTATACGCAACGTATTCATTTGATGATATATATATATCGAATGGAGGGTTTAGCGGATAAAATGGCGAAATCAACTTTGTTAACTCTTTATATAGCCTCTCGATATCCTTTTCAGTCCAAATCTCTCGTATACCAGAAATCAACAAGGTTGTTCCTTTATCATCTGCTTGTGCTTCTTCATATTGATATTTATTTTCTACATCGGTAAAAAGGATAATTTTTCCTTGTAAGTCCTCGCTTTGGATATCTTGTGTTTGAACAGCACTATTATTCTGTTCTATTTTACTTAAAAGGCGCTCCCCAACTTCTGCTTCATTGATATCTTGGAATGATGTTTCATACATTTCCCAGTCAATCTCCACATTAAGTCTCTGATTATCATTAGACCTTTTTGTTAATATATTAACTTTATTTCCAAGTTTATCAACCGCAAAACGACCAATCCCTTTTTCTCCGACGCACCTCCGTTTATATGGTTCTGGAGAATACGGCTCTTTTCGTTTACTTGATGTTCCAATAACCATCCATTTATCTTGAATGTCTTTAAATCCCATTCCGTAACCATTATCCTTAATCGTTATCTTGCTATTAGGATTAATGGAAGAAACATCTTCAAAAATAATATCAACCCGAGTTGAATTAGCATCATAGCAATTTTTGACTAATTCAAATAAAGCTGTTATGCGATCAGTTATTAGTTCTCGCCCTAAAAGTCTAAATGTACTTACATCAAACCTCCATTTTAAGATGCTTTCTTCCGTATTAGCCATCAATTGTTTTTATGTGGTTTTTTATGCTTTTTGCAATCGCTTGTCCCAATCCAACCGGTACTGCATTCCCTATCTGTCGAGAAATAACTTGCATATTAAATGTCACTTCAGACTCGATTAAATCGTAATCTTTAGGAAAGGACTGCAAAATTGCAGCCTCTCTTAATGAAATCGCTCTATCTTGTTGTGGATGACCAAACCTACCATTATTTAATCCAGTACAATAGGTCGTCATGGTTGGGGCTACGTCGTCCCAAGACATTCTACCATAAACACTTCTATACATTTGTCCACCTTCTTTCTTATGACATTCCAACAGCAAACTTTTGTCCCAATCTTGCCAACCACCACCTTCAGGTGTCGCTTTAATTCTTTTCTTAGAAATATCTACAAGTTTACGGGCATAATGTAAATAGTCATTATCACAATGCTCACCATCCTGTATCTCAGGCAAATGTCCAATAGCCTGACGAACTGTGATATAATTTTCTTTATTATGGGTTGGTGGAATTAATTCAAATTTTGAATGTTTAGAGGCTAATAATATAAGACGTTTCCTACGTTGTGGAACTCCATAGTCTTGTGCATTGTATATGCCGAATGAAATCTTATACCCGTTATCTTCTAATCGTTTCACAAAATCATTAAAAACCATTCCACGATTGAATTTTTGTAACTGAGGAACATTTTCCATAGAGACAATCTCAGGCTGCGTAGATTCAATTAAATCAGCAAAAGAGTATAGTAGTCTCCATTTAATATCCTCTGCCTGTTTTTCAGAGTTATTATTGTTTTTGTAGTTGAAAATTGAAAATGGCTGGCATGGGGCACAACCGACAAGAATTTTTCTTTTGTTTTTGGGAAACAAACCATCTAGTTCCACTTTAGTCAGCTCGGTAACATCTTTATGCAGAAATTTTGCGTTATTGTTTTTTTTATAGGCGTAACTACAAGTATTATCAAAATCCACACCAGCAGACACGTTAAATCCCTCATTTATAAATCCATGAGTGAGTCCTCCAATTCCACAAAACAAGTCAACAACAGAAAAATCCTTAATATTAGCCATATATTAAATATAATATCCCTAATATGCGAAAGTACTATATTTTTTCAAAAATTGTATTTGCAAAACGAACAACGGTAGACTTATTTTTTGCTTTTTAATGCTGAAAAAAAAATATATTTCCGAAATTAGTTGACCCTTTTCCCTTTTCTGTTGGACTTAAGTTGCTGTCTACTTTTTCGATGATATTCCTCGTCATTAGAATGTTTTACCTGTTGAAATAACTCTTTTAATACCAACAACTTTAAAAGTCTGGGGCTCATGTCAGTTTGATCCAAATTGAGATGCTGTTTATAATGTTGACTTAAAGTTTGCTGCTCAGCTAAATAAAACTTTGGACTCTCCTCAAAATCCCTCATTCTTACCGGATGCCGGATCGAATTTCCATTCTCATCTGTCACAAAAACAGAATATCCTCGCCCAGCTTTTCTAATCTCCACATTAAAAAGCTTCAGTGCCTGATCATACATTTCTTTGGAGGTGATAAACTCCATTCGGTTAAGCTGACCAAATAAACTTTCCAGGTTTTGCTTCAGATTTTTGCTGGAACCGGAAAACCGGTAGTTGAGCTTTTCTTGTGGTTCTTCTTTGGTAAGCTGGTATTTTTGCTCCAGGTCTTTAATGAACCGCTGCGTCTTTTCTTTTTCATAACTGTCCGAGATCTTCTTTCCTGTATCACAATCGATACGGGTAGATACGATATGAAAATGTACCCTCTCCAGATCAGCGTGTTTATAGACCAGGTAAGGCTGGTTCCCGTACCCTAAATGCTTCATTAGATTACCGATCTCAGTTCTGATACCGGCATCTCCCAGACGGACTAAATCACCGACAGTAGGATTAACGGATATATGCAAGCCGGGCCTTCGAACTCGTGTATTACGATTCTCAATCTCTTTAAAAATCCCATAACGGGCATTCTTATCTCCCAGAAAAGGATTGATCTCCGGTGTGTTTCTGCTTTGGTAAAAGAAGGCATAATGTCGTTCTACCTTTCGCTCATTGTAAAACAGTGCATTTTTTGTACTACAAGCCTGATGGATTTTAATAATCATTCTTTTAAGGCTTTGAGGATTAAATGAAAGAAACTCAATGCAAGTATTTTTGAAGGACAATCAGGCAATTTCGCATCATCTCAAAAGCCTGTTTTAAAAGCTGCCGGTCTTTGTCGCCAACATTATAACCGGAAAAGGAATTCATCCGTTTGGAAAGCTGGTTCAGGTTCACTCCAATTTTATTCAGCTCATAATCCAGACTTTTGAGTTGTTCTTTGGCCTGGTCATCCAGCGAGATCACTTTTCGTTTTGACTGATCAAATATCTTGTTCCGCATATAATCACTCATGCAGGCATACTTTCCCTGTTTAGTCAGGTTTTGCAACCTGAGCTTTTCAGCTTTGGTAAGCCGGATAATGAGCTTGACCGTTCGTTTTTCAGTATCGGATAATTTAGGGCGCACGGATAATTTTATAAGTTCCTGTTGTTTCTATCGTTCCAGAAGTCTCTATAATTTCTATTGTAAAAGGTTCAAAGTGGGGAATCAGCTTCCAAAAGATAGGGGAATGGCCTGTTGTCTCTTGGGCAAGATTAAAGGTATTTGTGCATACAAATACACATCTTGCATTCCCCACTTTGAATAAGATTTTCTCCCTGATTTTTTGCTTTTTCTATTTGCATTTTCATCTTCATTTTTTCAACTTTTGCCAAAAAGAAAGGGAAACCTGCTCTTCAGAATTTCCCCTTCCGGTTTTGAAAACGAGACCTGTTATTGAATCAATGGACTTTCTGTTTAGCCCCTTGTTTTTCCGATTGGTTGGCATCCGTTTTTAAGTTTTCGGATTTTTCCTGCTTGAACTGCGAAAAACTGATGTTCCGGTTGGCTGCATCCACCTGCAACGTGGCTGAGAATTTTTTCTCGTTCTTCCCCATCATCCCGTCAACTTCAACTTTTTGTCCGGAAGCCAGCTTTTCTTTTTGCTCCGATGAAAGGGTTACTCCTTTAATCTTTTCCGGCACCTGGATCATTTTAGTCCGAAGCGGAATCAGCTCATTGGTTTTGGGATCAATACCCAGGTAATAATTATCCTTCTTCCCATCCCTTCCGGTCAGTTCAACCGTTTTGCCCAGGTTCTTGTCATTGAGCAAAGCTCCTTTTTCTTCCTTGGAAAACTTGTGCCCCATGTATTCATCCGGGATATTCAACCGCTGGATCGGATGGATTTTAATATCCACTGATCCGTCTTCTTTACTTTGCAGCCGGATTTTAGCCGGGATTCTGTAATCTTCATTGCCGATCCGGGCATTTACCGTGTAGAGCTTATCCGAACGGAAACCGTTCAGAAAATCGGTCTTTTCTTTTTGTTCCATTTTTTCAATCAGGTTGCGGTTGATCCCTACCTTTTCGAGTTTGTCGAACGGTACCTGGTCCATTGTCATTCGTGTACTTTGTTGTTGTTCCATGACTTTTAAAATTTTGAATTGTTAGTACTAAGGTTGTTATCTATGGTTTATATTATCAGAACGATTAATGGAATTGTTAATCAATTTCGTAAACACGTTTTTCTTTTCGACTGATTTCCACCAGCCCGCGAAGGATTTGATACTTTTCTTCCGGCTTTCGGATGGCATATAAGTGCAGGATTGGTGTGGTCTTGTCAGAGGTGTAAATGATCAGGTTGCCCAGTCCAAACATCCGGTAGACCAAAGGCTTTTCGATGGCGTAATCCTTGATCCGATAAGTTTCTACAAACTCATGCTTTCTGAGTAATACTCCTGAAGAGTACCTGAGTTGTTCCGGGTCAATCTCATAACTGATACACCAAACCTTCAGAATTTGCCAGAGCAGGTTTATGAGAACATATACTGAAATGTAGATTGGAAGCCTGTCTATATGAACTGCCAGTTTTTCGGGCAGAACAGCACTTAATTGCTGTTCTTGAATCATTATCTGCATCAGGATCACAATTGGAATCGACAGTAATGTCAGCAAAAAGGTTTGCAGGTTCATGATTTGGGATGGCCTGCATTTAAAGTATGTTGTATGTTCGATCATCGTATCGTTCTTTTTGAGTTTGATTCTTGATTGTTTTTCTGTATTGATTTTTGATTGGTCTTTTGATTGACTTTCGGATTTTTGCCGGGAGGTTTGTTTGTCACTTTATTTTGAGTTGGAGTTTGCTGCGAACTTTGGCCTGGCTTTTCGCTTTGATCGGATTCAGGTCTTTGATTTGCAATTCTTCGGATGTCATTCTGTATCCGGGTGCGATTTCTTTCCAGAACTTCAGGGATATTATCGAACTGATAAAAATCCGGAATTGGCACATAGCGGTTTTCTTCCCGTTCGTGTGCTTTCAGATCAACTTTAATCAGGCAATTGAAGTTCTTCTGGGCAATAGCTTCGCCATAGTTATCGGCGACCTGGCCAACCATATACCCTTGCGGCAAAGTGGCGATCTTACCTTCGGGAACCAAAAAATCCAGTTGAGTGGAGAACGTGGAAGACTGAACATTCCGATTGATGTTGACAGACTGCCTTTCCTGAAGGATTTTGCCCATCCGGTTCTGGATAAATTTAGCCGTCTCACCGGCAGCTTGGCCTGAAAACACATTGCCGATGTTGCTGGTAATGGCATTAGCCTGCTCTTTCCCGTAATCCCGGATCAATTGGTCAATGGTCTGAACTCCCAACAAGGACGAAATCCGGTTACTTCTTGCCGTGGCAATCAGCGTATCCAGTCCACGGAAGTAAATCGTTGGCAGCTCATCAAAAATCAGGGACGAAGGTTGCTGTCCTTTTCTGTTGATCACCTTCAGCATCCGCGTGATGTAAAGCGACAAGACAGCTCCATACATTTCTACCCGAAGCGGATCATTGGCCAGACAAAGGACTTTGGGCGATTCCGGATTGTTGATGTCCAGTGAAAAGTCATCGCCCGAACAAATCCAGTATATCTCAGGGCTGATGATCTTCGAGATGGCTATTTTCAGGCTTCCCAACTGTCCTTCGAGTTGCTCCCTGGCTCCGCGTTTGTGTGCATTAATAAAGGGATTGATGATGTTCGCAACATCTTTTTCCTGTTCCAGAATGGCAAAAAGATCTTCGTAATCCATCTGCAGCAGTTCAATGGCATGAGGTAGAGTACAGAATTGTCCGTTCTTGTATTTCTTCAAAAACCAGATTACTGCTGCAAAGAAAGAAACGGCTGATTCGGAGAAAAACTCTCCCTGCTGCCGTATCCATTCCCGGTTCAGGTTATAAAGAACCGTGCGGGATGATTCAAAAGCATCAATCGGGCTTTCCATCCACTCGGGCGCCAACGGGTTACAACGAAAAGACTTTTGAATGTTCTCAAAGTTGATTACATAAAACCGGGCTGATTCCGGTAGTTTTCCGTCCTTTCTGGCCCTCTGAAAATGATTGTAGGCAACCAGCGATAAGTCCGGGTACTTAAAATCGTAGACGCACATCGAAAAACCTTTTCTCAGGTGCTGCCGAATAAATGGCAGCACAACTGAAAAAGATTTTCCTGAGCCGGGGGTGCCGATCACCATCGTTGCCCGAAAGGGATTCACGATATTGATCCAGCCCTGATGTTCATTCCCTTTGTGAAGGTAAACAGTTGGCAGGTTAACCGAATACTCATTTGCTTTCAGGGTTTCTTCCTGCGGAAAACTTTCATTTTCCACGTTAAACCGGTCTTTCATCAAATTGACGTTGATCAGCTTGGAAATGTTGTCAAAACCGATGTTCAGAAGAACAAATCCAAAGAATGTCAGGCCCACGTAAACCGCCGGAAAGCTTTTGAAAACAACCAGGCTTCCCCAATAAAGGATCAGCCCGGCTGTCGTCTGTCCAACTATGGTTGAAACCAGCAATTCCCGATCTTTATGCGCTTTGGTCCCGATACAGGTAATAGCCAGAAAAACCAAACAAACCACCTTGGATGGATACAGGCTGGCCAAAAATTTCAGGTTCTGCATCTTTTCAATTACTGAATGAAAGGCAGGCAATTGCATTCCCTTCAGAATGAAATAATCCAGTTGGGTCAGGTACAGCGAAGCAAACAGCAGTAGATAACTGAAAAACCTAAATCCTTCGTGTAGCTTGGCCAGTTCGTGAGATTCGTGATCCATTGTTGGAAGATTAGAATGTCAGAATATTTGAATCTTGAGTACTTGAATCCAGAATATTGGAATGATAAATGCGAGCTTTTGATCGTCAGGTTCTTTTAATCAAAGTTTTCGAACTTTGAGAACATCCTTGTTTTTCAGGTTAAAACTGAGTTTTCGCCCCGTGTTGCCCAATGCTTTTTCGTTCAGTTCGATTTTCAGGATTCGTCCGTCAGGGATTGTCATTTTTTCCATTACAAAAACTTCCCTCATGGTTTCTTCTCCCGGAACACGTTGAGCCTGATTGCGCTGGTACTCGGGAAAAACCTGGTATTCCTGCACATTGGTGGCTTTGGCTTTTTTCTTATCCGTTATCCAGAAGTTGAAGCTTTCCACATCGTAAGCCATCGAGGTTTTATTGGTGATTTCCAGTTCAAAAAACAGGGCGTCGTTTTTCAGGGATATGGAGTTTAACCGGATGGTGATCCCGTCTTTTTCGGCCTTGCGCTTATGAAACTGACGTTTGTGTTTGTTTAGCACCTGATCGCAAAGTTCTTTCAGAACATGATCCGGCATCAATTTGCCGGAAAAAACCATGGCAGATTGCGACTGGAATGTTTCAATGGGGTAAGTTATCGGGGCATCGTTCCCGAAGCTTAGTTCAAAACTGTAAATTTTGTTGGCACAGACAACCGTTAACGAAGTTTGCTTTTCAAAAGCTTGAGTCGCTTTTACCCGAACCATGTTTGAAAGCTCCGGAACTATTTCAGCCTGTACCAGTGAATAATCACCGGCTTGAACATAGCTGACTTTATCCGGGCAAACCAAATGACTGGCTTTCGTGTCCGATACTTTTAAACTGTTTGTGTTTGCCGGTTGTACCTGTTGGGCGCATACCGAAAGATGAATGGCCGCCGCGCCAAAAATGATAACGATAATTGATTTCATGTGCGTTGTGTTTTCTGATTATTTGGATTTATTGACTAAATAGACAAGAGTATTTTTCTTGACAGTAACTTTCTTGATTCGGATCATCTTCAAAAGTGATTGGGAGGCCCGGTCTGCTGACTGAATCCCCATATAGGTTAGTGGATTGTTGCTAACCCCGAACATGGAAGAGGTATTGGCGCTGCTGCCCACTTCCTTGGCAACCTTTCGTGAAGCATTGTCGGGAACATATAGTCCGGGTAATCCGTCCAGGTCACACACGGTAATCTCAACAGGTACAAATTTTTCTCCAAGCGGGATTTGACGGATTTCGATCTGAAGGCGTTCATTGGTCACTTCACATGTTCCGTACAAGAAGGTGTTCTTCGGTATTTTGGTTCCGAGGAGCCAGGCATCTTCCATGAGCCGCATTTTGACCCGGTTACCGGAAAGAACAGTGGTTGTTTCGTAAACTTCGGCCTCAATAACCGGAACGGCGGATTGTTTGGAGTTAAAGCCTGATTTGCCTTGCTTTTCCAGGGTAAAGCGTTTGCTTTTTTCGGCTTCCACTTTCTCATTTTTTGCAGTGGCCTCTTTTAAGTGCTGGCTGAGCGAATCATTCTTGCGGGTTAGTTGCTGGTTCTGCCGGAAGATTTGATCCAGTTCTTCAATGCCGGTTGATTTCAGATTGCGATCAGAAGTTTTGTCCGGAGCCGATGATCCTGCTTTAGGTTCCGGATGAGTATCTTCATCCTGTTGAGTTTCTTTTTGACTTTTGAGCAGATCTTCCCGGGCTTGTTCTTCCCGCTGCCGGATGTGGGAAAGCAGGTTGTTGGAAACGTCAGCATTCAATCCCGATGATTCTGTAGTTTCTTCTGCCGCATTGGATGCTCTTGTACCCTGTTCTTCCATCAGCATCGCGGTATCCAGAGAGTCTTTTTCCCCTATAATGTCGTAATCATGAGTTTCGGCCAGTTCTTTTTTGGATTGGGCGCTTTCCATCTTGTCCACAATTCCGATGTTACGGTCTGCTTCCGGCAAATTATAGTTGGCCCCTTTGATAGAATCCTTTTTCACCTGAATTTGAGCCTGCTCTTTCGGAAGTTTTCCTCCACCCAGAATGTAAAAGATCAGGACGATAAAGGGAATCAGGATGAGTGGAAGGAATAGCAGTGGCTTATTTCTTTTTAGAAAGTTTTTCATGGATATTACTCTTTAAAATGTTTTCAAATGAATCGACGGGCATCTCAAAAGTCATCGACTTTTGATTGTTTGAAGTATTTCCCTTTACAACAGAATCTTTCGCAGTTACTTTATTTTTATCTGCTAAAGATCCGTGCGTCAATTTGGGAGAAGGAATCAGGAACGAGAGCAAGTAGAGAACGAATATCCCAGCCAGGATAACCATCCATTTGCGTTTTCGCTTTTCCGGGTCAAGGCCTTGATCTTTCAAGTCAAGTTGCTTGATCAGGCGGGTAATGCGGTTCTCTTTGTTTTCGGGCTGCTCTTCTTGTTTCTGTTCTTTTTTATTGAAAATGACTTTCATGGCTAATACTTAAAAGTTTAAAATGATTTGCGTTTAAGGGTTTCAAGGTCCTTGTTGTCGGAAATCAGCCAGTCCTCGATTAAAAGTCCGTGCGGGTTGTTGTCTGTCCTGGAGATGTTCCGAAGCCTGCCTGTTGTTTCCAGATTGCGGATGGTGATGTTGGATTTGCGGACAATGCGTTGTTTGCCGAAAAACCGGAACTGGTAAGGGTAGGCCGAAAAATCAATGTGTACCGAATCGGTCAGCAAAGTCATGCTGATGTCCGAAGCGATGACTTGGTTATACACGTTGTTTTCCTTGTAAGACTGGTATTGTTTCATTGCCGAACCATCAGCCAGAAAGAGTGCCTCTCTGGCATTGTTCTCGATGTACTGTTTGTCTGGTTCCATTGTAAAAAACAGTTCATGGAAGCGTTTGATGTGGTCTTTGGCCTCCGCGGGTCGGTTGTCCGTTATATCGGCGCGAAGGGCCAAAAGCAAGGATTTACCATTGTCCAGCACATAGATTTTCTGTCTTGATTTTTCTACCAGATTCAGTGATCGGATAAAAACAAAGGTGCTGAAGCCGATCAGTGTCAGGCTGATGGTTAAAAGAACATAGACTGTAAAACGGAACTTTTGCTGTATATCAAAAACCTTTTTCATTTCGATTGATGATTTATTATTGATGAATGATTATTGGATAGGCTACTATTTCATGGCGCCTTTGGTGATCATCATCATAGCAGCGGTTTTCACCAGCCTTCCACCTCCGGAGTTGGTACCTGATGCGCTGACAATCCATGACGCGATTTTGGGAACCATCACAAGACCTACAATGCCGCAAAGCGGGACAACCAGGTTCGAAACGTAGTACATCGATGGCATGTAGATCAGGGAGCTTTTGATCTGTACGATCTCAGCTTCCAGTACATAGATCAGGACTTCCTGAACCAAGGCCAGCACAATCAGGGCAATGGGCAGGTAAAGGTTGACATTAACAAATCGCGCGATCCATTGCAGGTAGTTGTCCTGAAACCCGTCAAAAATGGAGATGGCAAATACCAGCGGACCGAAAATGATCAGCAACACACAAAAAACAGTCCTAAGGAAGGCGATCAGGTAAACAATCGCCTCGAACAGGGATTCCATCAGTTGGCGAACCCCATCCATAAAGTAAAAGTTGATCTGGTGCTGCAAAGCCCTGCCGGAAACAATGTTGTAAGTGGTCAAAAGCATATTGATCCCCTTGTCCCAAAGGGTAGCTTCCTTTTCTTCGTTCTCCTGGAACGACGGCAAATCAACAGCCAGGATAGCATCCTGTTTTTCTTCCAGCCGGGCACTGACAATACTCTTTTTATCAGCATACATCGCTTCGGAAAGTTTGGTTAGTCCCTTGGTTGGAACCATCAAAAGTTGTACAAACGGTCCCCAGAAAGTGATAACCAATACCAGGGCAAAAGGTCTTAAAAGTGGTAACAGGGAAATCGGATTGTCGGCAATCAGTTGCTCGTAAATCCGTTTGGAGATATACAGGAAAGCGGCAATACCACCGATGGCACGGGCCAGATTGACCAGTACGGCAGCATTGTCCAACCCTCCCCGGACCAGCACATCGGTAAAGGCAAAAAAATCTTTGGTTGAAATAAATAAAAGCATAAATACTTAGTTATGAGTGATAAGTTATAAATAATGAATGCGTAGTTGAAGGCAAAGAATGCCCGCCGATCACGGAATTAAATCGTAAATCGCCACTATCAAAATGGTAAATCCGGGATTACGTTATTCCTTCAGGAAGTTGTAAGACTGGCTGACATTATTGGCGTAAAACTGGTAGTGATGGACTTTCCGGTAGCAATAATCTGTTTCCCCGATCTGGTGGTCAAGTTCTTTCTTGATCTCATCAAAGGCTTCCAGTTTTTTACCGTGATCGGTCAGAAACAAATTCACAGAAACAAAACGGGATAATAACTGATCAGCTTCTTTCTGGTACGTTTGTTTTAGCCAGTGGCAGTTTTCCAGTTTGTCCATTCTTTCGATGCTTAAATATAGCCTGACAAAACCGGAAGCGATGTTATATACATCCGGCAATTGATCAGACTCTGCATCAAAGATTTTCTTTTCAATGTCCCGTTGTGAAAGGGTATTTGATTTGATTTGCTCGGTTTCTTCCTTGCGCTTTTCCATCTGTGATTTTTCGATCAGTCGTTCGATGATCTTCATTAAATTGATCCTCAGAAGGTCTGAATAGGTTGTTCCATCTGATACCGGTAGGGCATCAACTTCAATGTAATAATGGGTTGGCCAGGTTCGGATAAACACATGCGGAACCGGGATCAGCCACCCTTTGAAAGCCACAAAGGAAAGCGGGTAACTGCCGTTCATCTCAGGATAGGTTCCATTCCAGGATTTGATGTCAAATACCTGGGCTTTGAGCTCTTTCCCCGGCAGCAACACCGACAGGGAAAGAAAGAGTATGAAAAGTATTGATTTCATGGATTTGCTTTTTATTGCTTCTGTAGTTCCTTTCGTTTCTGATTGTTTCTATTGTTTCGTCATCAATTCGGGATGAGTGATTTTTGTTTTAACTGATAATTCATAACTCATCAATTATATAGCGTATAGTAATAAGCAAAACTTTCCAGCTTATCCGATTCGAAGCTTTTCTGAAAAGAAGCATACATCAGCTTGTTGTACAGGTAACAGATCGTCCCGTAGTGTTTTCTAACGTCTGTATAAATGCCGTTGATCGTGTCATACCGCTGCTTGTCATCCATCATGAAAAGATCATCTTCCACGATGGTATTCAAAATGGACGTGGTCAGTTGACGGCTGTCATCAAGGATCAGGTCAAACGACTGGACAATCACTGCTGCCTGCTGGGTGGTGAAGTTTTGATCCTGCACCAGCTTGGGAAGTTTTTCGGTATAAACCTGGATGATCTTTTGCAGCATCTCTTTGGTCTCTTTGATGCGCTTGTAATCTTTGATCAGGTAGGAAACTTTTTGCAGACTAGCCAATTTCTTTTGATCAATTCCGACCAGTTCTTCAGTCAACCCTTTGATGTCGCCGTTCAGTACTTTGATCAGCACATTGTACCAGTTGATTTCCGAAAGGATTCCCTTTTCCTGTTCCCATAAAGATTCCCGCTGGATACCTGCCCCCACATCGGTTACCGGAGTCTGGGCATAGATGTTTTGCGGATTGATCATCCAAATCAATGAAAAGAGCCCAATGATTAAAAATGCTGTCTTTGTTTTCATGGTTGTAATTGTTTTCATGGCTGTTTTTGATTATTTGCTTTGATTTGTTTTACATGGATTTGAGGATTTTTATAAATGCCTGATCACTTTCTTCCTGCGGATTCTCTTTCAGTTTTTTGAGGATCATTTCCTTTTCGCTTTGCTCGGAGGTATAGCAGAAATATTCCGGTTTACTTACTTCCAAAGCATACACCTGTGAATAGCTTCCCAGACCGATAAAGACTTCCTTGAGTTTGCGATCCGCCGGAAGGTTTTTGTTAATCGACAAGATTTGCTCTTTTTGGAACTCAGATAAACCAAGGGTATCACTGATCCCCTGAAACTTATTCCGGAATTTACTCATGTCAAGCAAAATCCGCGTATCGGCGTTGTTGATAATGGCATCGCGGATTACCGGTGACGAAATCACATCGTCCACTTCCTGGGTAACCACCATCGCCTCGCCAAAAAATTTGCGGATGGTCTTGAAAAAATACTTCAAATAGCTGGCCATCTGAGGGGTAGCGATGGCCTTCCACGCTTCCTCCACACACAGGACCTTACGAACACCATTTAACCGCCTCATTTTCTGCATAAAAATGTCGATGATTATCAGGGTGGCAACCGGAAAAATTACAGGATGATCCTTGATCAAATCCAGTTCGAAAACAATAAACGGGCATCGAAAAAACTCATCGGTATCCATCTGCTTGTTCAGCAAATAGTCATATTCGCCACCGCGATAGTATTTACCCAGGATGAAAAAGTATTCGTTGCAATTAAACTGGATGGACTTTTCTTTAACCAAAGCAGGAATGTAGTTTTCGCTAAACTCATAATAACCGTTAAAGGATTTTTCTGGCATTTGATTGGATTCGAAAAAAGCAGTTACCGAATGGGCAATCACATCTTTTTCCATCTCCGAAAGGTTTTCCTTGTAAATGGTATAGATCACCGAAAGGATAGTCTGTTTGCGCTCAACATCCAGTTCTCCTTCCAGAATAAATGGATTGAACGATATCGGGTTTTCAGTGGTGAACTCTACCATCATCGCACCGCCCTGCATTTTCAATCGTTCGTTCAGGTAGATAGTCAGCAGTTCATAGCTTCGACCCACGTCCAGCAAAACGATATGGCAGTTTTCACTTTCGGCATATTGACGAAGCAAATGGTTGGTAAAAAACGATTTACCTGAGCCAGACCCGCCGATAATGATTTTGTTCCGGTTATGGATCAGATGTCTGTGCATCGGTTCATCCGAGATGTCAATCTTTACCGGGCAACCTTCCAGACGGTCTGAAAGCCGGATGGTAAAATCGGATCCACTGTTTTTGAGTTCCCCTTCGAAGTTGGTCAGGCAGCAGGCCTGCGGAACCTGGGTAATGAACAATTCGGTTTCCGGTAGCTGTGTTGAAAATGGAACACTGGAGAAAAACAGCATCGGCAGTTCGTGGGTATGCTGGTACGGAAAACAGTTCAACATCGAAAAGGCGGATGCTGTTTCACTTTTGTGCTGTTTCAAATCTTTCAGGGAAGGATCAAACAGCATCACATTAAAATGGGTTTTCACGATCTTTTCACCTGATGTTTGTACCTGGTCCAGAAAAGATTCGATCAGCCCGGCATTGACCTTGTTCTCGGATGAGAATTTGGACAAACTGAAAATCTTTTTGTAACTGCTTTCCAGAAATCCTTTGATCTCCTGCTGATCGGGAATGTAGATAAACTGGTTGGTGACGTGCGAAAACGGCAGGTGATAGCAAACCGGGTAAATCAGCGAAACCGGTAGGCCGGTTTGCGGATGTTCCGATGCCGGACGAAGTTCTGCCGGGATATGGGAATAGTCACTTAAACTCAGGATTTCCACAAACTGATCCATCACCTTCAGCCGGTCCCGAAAATCGATTCCTCCAAGTGTTGGATGGTTATCCGTAAAGTTCAGGCTCAGAAAGCGTTCAATCAGTCCCAGTGAGTGGTCATTGCCGATAGCTTCTTCCCTGGAAATAGGTTCGCACCCGATTCCGTTTTGCTGAAAGATGGCAATCACGTTGCCTCTGAGCTCATTGATCTTATCGTACTGGAGTTTTTCCAGGTTACGATCTTTCCGGGAGAAGATCAGGGCTGATTCAAGGTAGCTTTTCAGAAGCCCTTTATTCAGCAAACTGATGTAAAAACAGCAGTCGTGTTTCAAAAAACGCCTCCCGTCAAAGTGTTTCAGGTATGAGCTATCCAGGCTGTCTGTTTGATTTTGTTGCGATTTTTCTGATGTGCCTGACTGTTCTTCCGGTTCCTGCGGATGAAATTCGTTGATCAGGAAAAAATCCTGCTTATGGATAAAACTACCGGCTGGCAATAAGTTGATCATCCGTTGAAAGGTATCATGCATCTGGTAAAGCTGTTCAGTGCTGCATGACAGGACTTCGGGCAGTCGAAGCCTGAACCCGATGGTCAGGTCCAGGTTGTTGGATACCTGAACATCCCCGTTAAATCCCAAGACGGGAAGGATCGATTCAAGATTTTTAATCTTCATGTGTATTCTGATTTACTTTTAGTGTTGTCCGCAGTAGGTTTGCTGGATCCGGCGTTTGCAACTGATAAACTGGGGCAGTTTCCTTGCGGTTTGTTTCTTGCCCCAACCTTCAGGACCATACTTCTTCTGGATGGTATTCAACCTGTACAGGTATCCGAAAAAGGCAGGAACCCCGATCAGCACGGCCGGGAAAACCCCGGCAAGGATATAAAGTGCAGAGAATAGCAGAAAGGATGCAATGATCCCGTAAAGCGCCCGGAAGACCAAAGGGCCGGAAAGCCCTTTGATGTACAACCGGGTATCTACTTTTTTGATGGGATAACTTTGCATTATGCAAAGAAGGCTTTGATAACCACCCCAACTAAGATCAAAAACAAGCAGGCACCGAACCAACCCATGATGGCTTTCTGGGTATCCTGGTCGCCGCTCTGCCATTTTATATATACACGGACTCCGCCGATCAGGCCAACCACTGCTCCAATGGCAATGATAAGGTTGCACACCGGATCAATATACGAACTGACTTCGGACGTAGCTTGGTCAATACCTGCGGCTGACTGGGCCATGGCTTGTGAAATACATAAAACCAGCAAGGTCGAAAAAGAGACTGCTTTTTGAACAAATTTCTGAACACGTGTTTTCATGTGACTTTGAGTTTTAAAAATGAATAATTGAACATCGTTTATGATTGGTGCTGGACTTTCTCCAGAATTTTTGGTAATTGCGGATTATCGGGCTGTGAGAAGGTATCGATGGAATAGCCTTCATCCAACCCGGTTTCTTCGTATAAAGAAGCTGGCAGGGCAATGTCTTCTGAAAGCCGGACAGGGATTAACTCGGATGGCAGATCTTTGGATGAAACGGATGTCGGGTTAAATCCTTCAGATGCTACCGGAATAAATTGATCATCTTCAAAAAGTGTTTTTCGTTTCCTTCTTTGCCTGACAAAAGCCAGCGCCAAAACGAACAGGTACCATACCAAAAGGATCGAAAGGATAAAGCCTGAAAAATGGCCCCAGCTGATTTGATTGATTCCAAACATAGTCTTGAGTTTTAATTAAAAATTCGAATGATTCAGGTTCTGATTTGCCTGATTGCAAGTGCAAAAATGGGGTAGGGAAAATTGGCAAAGGCCAAAGTTGACCCGGACTCCGGGTATGTTTTTTTTAAGAGCACTCGCAACTATAAGACTATTATTTAGATTGTTATGGATTTATTTGATTTGAAAAGTCTTCTGTAAAGTGATTCTTCAATAAATCCTGACGGGGTTTATTTCAATTTGATTTGAAAAAATATTTCGAAAAGAGAAAGAAAAAAGGTCAAAAAAAGAAAAAGAAAGCCGAAAAGGTGGCGGACGGGGATAATGTGCAAGGCTGGACCGCTTACCTGAACATTACTTGGTAAGAACAACAAACAAAGTGAATAAAAAAGCGGGACACTTGCCTTGGTCTTGCGCATTTACCGGGGTGTGGTTGTGGGGAGTCCGGCTAACTTGGCTTTTCTTTTTGATTTTGACTGCACGAAATAACTTAATCAGAAAAAAGCGATAACCTCATTAAAAATTATGGAATTGCGGGTGGGGAAAGGCATGTGTAGCCCGTTAACGAAGCGAAGCGGATGTTAACCGGGCGACTCTTGCCGCGCGGTACAACCCGGCTTATGAGCTGAACGAGCGGACCTGAGCGACCGGTCCCTGTGAGGTTACGAACTGGGAAAAGGGAGCGATGAAGCGAGAGAAGCGAATGTGCCAGGGTACGGGGGAATTAGGACAAAATATTGAACCCCGGTATAGGAACAAACAGGAAGGTATTTAAAGATAATATATTAGCTATTTATAACATTTTTTATTATATTTGGATAATATTTTAACCAAATAAGATGTACTCACTAGAACCAACGCCACTGGAGGTAAGTAAAGCCTTAGCCGAAAGGCACCGGGCTTTGCGAAAACAGTTAAAAATGTCACAGGAAGAAATGTCCGAACGTTCTGGCGTATCACTGGGCAGTTTAAAGCGTTTCGAGAACACCGGGAAAATATCGCTGGATTCGTTGCTGAAACTGCTGCACCTTTTAGGACGGTTAAATGAATTTGACAATCTCCTGCTTCCAAAGGAAAATCTTGACGACGTTAAAAAACTATTTACAGAATAAGCTATAATCCATGGCCGGTATCAATAAATTATTCGTATCGCTGCTTCTCGAAGGTAACACCTTTGAAGTTGGGGAACTGGTGCTTTCTGAACAAAAGATCTATTTCAGGTACAATACTGATTTTCTTAAAACCGGGCTTAACCTTTCGCCTATAAAGCTCCCTTTTTCAGGAGATATAACAAGTGCTGACAAACAACCATTTGACGGGTTGTTTGGGGTATTCAATGACTCATTGCCTGACGGCTGGGGCAGGCTGTTGCTGGATCGTACCTTGTCTGCCAAAGGGATTGACATTACAAAGATAACACCACTAGACCGGTTGGCGTATGTCGGATCGCGGGGAATGGGAGCCCTTGTTTACAGACCGGAAATCGAACCGGAAAAGACAACGAAACTTATTCCTGAACTGGACATCCTTGCCGCTGAAATGAACCAAATACTCCAGGGCACCAGTTCTGAGATTATCGAAGAGCTGTTTATCCTCGGAGGGTCCTCCGGTGGCGCCAGACCAAAGATTTTTGCCGCTTATAACTCGTTGACCAACGACCTGATACACGGGTTGGACAACGTACCGGAAGGTTATGAAGAATGGATCATCAAATTCCCGTCATCTTCGGATAACAGGGAGATCGCCAATATTGAATTTGCCTATCACAAAATGGCGGTTCTGGCAGGCATTGAAATGAGCGAATGCCGTCTTTTCAGGGGAAAATCAGGACAGGTATATTTTGGGACAAAGCGGTTTGACCGGGCAGCAAACAAACGCCTGCATACGCACACTGCTTCCGGCCTTATGCACGACAACTTCAGGATGAGCACGATGGATTACGGGCACCTGATGGATTGCGCTTTCCGCATGGAAAAACACGTGAAGGCTTATGAAAAAGTATTCAGACTGGCAGCATTCAATGTGTATTCCCATAACCGGGATGACCACAGCAAGAATTTTTCTTTCCTGATGAATTCCAAAGGGGAATGGCAATTTGCCCCGGCTTATGACCTGACTTTTTCGTATTCCGGCTATGGGTTTCACAGCACCATGATAGCCGGGGAAAGTAAAAATCCGGGGCGAAAAGAGCTTATGAAACTGGCCACACATTTCGGGTTGAAAAATGCAGGTTCTATTATCGAAGAGGTCCAGGAGGCCATAAGCCAATGGGGAGCAATTGCCAGAGAACAGGACATCACCAAAGAAACAAGAAATACGATTCAATCAGCAATGGATAAGATCAGGGATTAAGGGAAAGTACGTTTATTTTCGCTTGTCCTTCGAATCCCTGTCAAATGCCACCAGGTTAAACATCTCTCGCATCCGGCTGCGGATTCGGTTCCCGTAAATGGATTCCAACTCTGAAGCTGAAAGATTGGTGGTGATATGGGTCATCATCCGTTTTGAAACAAACAGGTCGTACCGGGCCAAAAGAATCTCAGCCATCACATTACAATCATTCCCGAAATATTTTGGAGTTTGTTCCAACCCCAAATCATCAAAACAGTAAACTTTGGGAATGGGCACATTGCCGTACATAAAAAATGATCCTTTACTGTATAAGTTAATCACTGAAAATCCATCTTTTTCGAATTCAAAGGAGATTTCGCGGGTTGGTTTGATTTGATACTGGGTTTCCCTTGGAAAGAAATAGCTAATCAACCTTAACAAGCATGATTTACCACAACCTATTGGGCCACAAACAAGTAGCCCCTTCCAAAGGCTGATTCCTTGTTTTTCAGCGTTTTCTTTATCGCCAATGGCATAAACCAGCAGTTTGTAGATCAACTCCAGATCATCCGGATAAATTGAGAAATGGTTCCCGAAAAGTATCTTTCCGCGTTCTTCCATCCATTGAATGCTGGTTGAGAAACTGAAATTGAATATTCCGCCCCTGAAATCTGCAATTTGTTCATAAGGGTTCATTGTAATTTTTGTTGACCGTGACATTGAGTTTGCCGGTCCTGATTTGATTATGTTCTCGTTCATTGCTTCTAAAATTTTGGGTGTTAATCATCCATTTTCTGGCAACGGCATGCCAGTTTTGAATTTTCATCTGATCTCCCGTCTTCCAGCCTGACAACTGGTAGTGGGCGTAAAACTTTTGCGCTTCGTTACGCGAAAACTGGCTCTGCTCGAAAAACTGTTCAACTTCTGGTAAATCCGGAACCGAACCTTTCTCGTACGGAGGATTTTCGGAATTTTCCTTTTTGAGCCTTTTCCTTTTTTTTTCGTTTTCATCAAAATCATCTTTATGATTTCTTCTGACTGACTTTCCTTCTTGTTTGTTTTTGTTTAGACTGTTTATAAGAAGTGTATCACTACCGGTATCACATGCAGTATCAGATTTAATACCGGCAGGTTCATTTTTACTTGTTGCGGTACTTCTTGCGGTATCAGTTCCTGTATCGGTTGTGGTATCAGTTTTAATACCGGTATCAGTTGCTATACTCCTTCCGGTATCACTTTCGGTATTGCCAGTGGTACCGGTATCTTTTTCTGTATCATTATCGATATCTGATGCGGTATCACTTTTGGTACCGGTATTGGTTCCTGTACTGCTTGCAGTATCGGTTGCAGTATCGAATCTAATACAGGAGACTCGGCTACCCGAATAGAGGTTGGACGACGCGGTGTACATGATATATCCCCAATCAGACAGCTCTTTCATGCATCGGGCATAGGTATTGGCAGATCCGATCCTGGACAGTTGCATCATTTCACTTCTGGAAATGACAAACCAATCCCCAAATCGTTCCGAATTCCACTGCTGAAAAAGGGCTAAATACAGGCTGATGTGATAGGGTGTCATCCGCTGATCTTCTGCCAACCGGATAAAAAATCCGCTCAGGTGCCGGATGTAGTTCATCGTTTCCCGTCGAAACTGAACCGGGGAACATTCTTGTTGTCTTCCAGTATTTTACGGATATCTTCGGAATCATAGAAGAGAATTCCGCCCATTTTGGTAAATGGAATGGTTCCATTAATACGCATATTCTGAAGGGTTCCGGGAGAAATACCCAGCAGCTTTCGGACTTCGTAGGATTTGAGCCACTTTTTGGATGGTTGACCATGATGCTCTTTCAGCATCTTTCTGAACTCGGTAAGTAATTCGGTCTTGAATTCCCGTAAATCGTCGGTGGTAATAATTTCTGAAGGCATAACTTTCAAATTTAAATTGGTACATTTTGATTTGTTCCAAATTTGAAACCTTCATTTTAGTTTTGACCCAAAGACGACCCGGAGTTGGGGAACATCTTTTCATTTATTAAAGGATATTTTTTGTGCTATTTAATTGAAGCTCTTATGTCTTCAGTGAAAATTATATCCCTGATTATGATACTGTTCAATCTGGTTTGGCATCAACGCGGATCTATACACTACCGATGAACACTAAGATGCATTGGCTCTTAAATACGATAGTGCGATTGATTTTTTTCAAATTAAAGCATGTTTTGTCTCTAATTCCATCATTTTTCATCGGCATCATCCATACGTTTAATCAAACACTTCTTCATTAAGTCCAAATAACTGGTCCGATCAAATTTTCTAAGCCGCATTTCAAAAAAGGTATGGTAGAATCGTGAAAGTTTGATGTTGAGAATGATCTCAAATGCTTTTACCAATTCCTTTATATCAGCTTTTCCATTATTGATTACCCCTGTACTGTGAATGGCATAGATCATTTCAATAAGCGCAGTTTTACTTCCTGTCCAGAAAAGGTTTGTTTTGATTTGAATCAAACCGCTTTGTGAAATCTTCTGCAATTTTTGTGTCTTTAGATTATTGATCGCGGTGGTGCAATATGCAATTATTCTTTCATTGGCCTCAATTGTTGCCAATGTGTAATCATGGCTTGTAGAGAAAAACAAATCAACTGCAATGTGATATGGATTTATACTACAAATGGTTTTTGTCCGTACAAAATATTTATCATCAAGATGATCTGATCCACTGCGATAATACTGGTAAAACTCATTGTTTTCTTTAAAAAACTGTTGCCCCTGAAAAATTATGCTTCTTAAGAATTTCTTTTGCTTTTTTATTGAAGCAACTGGCATTTTGGTTTTTATCTCAAAAAGCTTTGAGTAAAACAAATACTCTCCTAGCACATTGGGTTTTATAACTTTAAAAAAATGAATCTCCTCTTCGGTTGAATAAAAGCCATTCTTCACCAATGAATCCCGCAATTCGTTGTAAGCGGATGCACATAAGTTTATGGCAGCAAGTATCCAGTTCTGAAAATTATCGTCACTGGATTCCAATTTGCGGATTTTTGCTTCCAGAGAGCTTGCTATTTCTTTGAATTCAGTTTGTTTCATCTGTTATCTAATTTAGTTTTCCTAAACAATTGTGAAAGTTGAAACTGACTTCGCCAATGGGGATTTCCCTTGCAAATTTTTCACCTCACAAATCCCATAAAATCAGTTCATCCAATCAAGGCGCTGAAGTAACAAAAGAGCAGTAATGCACCTTCGCCAATTCTTAATAACAGACGAAATAAATGTAAATGAACCAAACAGTAAAGTAACAGGGGATAACACAATGAACATCACATTTTGCTGATATCCAAAGTATCAGGCACTCCAGAAGATCAAAATAAAAATGAATTTTTCGCTAATTGACTGAAGTCTGTTTCAGCAGGAAGTACAGAGTTTGTGGAAAGCGTAAAAGAAAAGGAAAAACTATTGAACACCAATATATTAACTTACTATTCAAAACCTTCGCTGAAAAAATCTTTTAGGGAGATATTCATGGCCTTTAAAACTTTTAACAAACTGCTAAAACGAAGGTCCTCCCCGTTTTCATATCTGCCATATTGAGCACGAGGGATTTCATTATCAAAAGCAAATTGTTCATAGTTTGAAAATCCCCTTTCCTTTCTCAACTTCTTGAACCTTTCGCCCAAGTTATGCAGTTGTTTTTCAGTAAAGTTATCCTTTATTACCATATGGCAAATAAAGGATAAATCCTATCAATTTGTTACTACTTATTAGTTACTACTATATTGTAGTATTTGTATTTTATATATCTTTGTTTCAGGCAATAAGAAAAAATAAAAGGTGATCTATGGCCACACAAAAGTCAACTTTCAGATCATTTTTAATGAAAAAAGTAACATAAAATCATAAAAGGATGGGAAATAAACAGGAAATACTCACACGCCCCATTTCCGAGATACCGGTTGGAGAAGAAATTCAAAGTTTATGTCAAAAACATAAAGTCAAAAACCTAAATGAGTTATTAAAGGTTTCTGATTATGAAATGGTTAATAAACTGGGATTTACCTATCATGCTGTGATTAACCTTTTCGGCTATTTGCAATCTGTTGGTCTTGAAGATTTAATGGAGAACCCTGGGAATCAGCAAAATTAGGTTACATGGGGATATTACTTTTTTTTAGTAACCGGAATAAGATTTTCCGAACTTCTTCCCGTGTTGATTCTTCAATGTTGTAATATTTTAAACGCAAACTTTCCGCAGAAATATTCTCACGTTTTTTGGAGCAAGTATGTTCAGCGAGAAAATTTAACAACTCGCGGACATTCTTATTTTTTAATATCTCACATTCCATAAAAAGCCGGACAACGCAAGCCAGTTGATTAACTGAGAGTTCCGTTTCAATTTTGTAACCTGTATTGACAATGCTCTGCGTTCCGGCCGGATAAACACCCGAAAACAAGAGAAGCCCCTTTTCATAAAAAAGGATTTCTTCGCGTATCCAGTTGCAAAGGAAAAGACATAATGACTGGTGCCAATCATTAAACGCACAATCGGGTTTAACAGGAACCTGGTTTATTTCCTTCAACCAACGGTTAAGACACTCAATCTTCTCTTTTGCCGACTCTATCATATTTACCTCTTTTATGATTATTGAGTTCAGGTAATGAACGACGCTAAGGGAATTGAAATTATAGGCGAGAAGGACATCTTGTAATGTAATCGAAAAAGGATGTTCCCTGTTGCTTAACTGCACCTTTTCAATTTCCAGGGCAAATTCGTTCAGGTAAGCCATTAATCCATAGGTAATTCCCCGTTTTCTTAACCTGTTTTGAACTGAAGCTTTTACCTTTTCAAATAAAATACAATCTGGATCATCTGCTGGTAAACTCAATCTCAAAAATTCTTCAGTTAACTTTTTGATAAACGAATCATGAAACTTCAGCGGCATTTTTTGCGCAGGATCAATGGACTCCGCAAAATTTGCTCCGATAAAAACCAACAAATCTTCCAAAGTTAAAAGAACCGACTCTCGGCCATTAATGAGTTCCTTATTCTGATCGCCATCTTCATTCTTTCTTTTTCCTGTTGCTTTAAAAAGATCATCAATCAAGAAAATCAACCGTGCATGGATATTTCGTATAAATAACTGCTGCATGCCTTCAATTTCAAATGAATAGAACTGGCGAAACAGGATGGATTTTAACTTTTTGTTTCCTTTTTGAAATTGTTGGCAATATTGTCCCGCTTCCAGGATTTCACCTGATGAAATCAAATTCAATAATACATCAATATGATTTTCAGATTTATTTTGCATTGGAACAGATTCTTTAAATTGGGCTGTCTATGTAACGATTTCGCTATTTTCTTTTCTGTGACATAAACACTTTCATTTTTATAGTTTAATTCTGGGGGCATCAACATGCCCCCGGAAAACCTTCCCCTCACATAAACAGGGGAAGACTCATTTAACTAACAAACCTAACAAAACCTATTATTTGACCACATTCTTAGTAACTGAGAAATTTTCGTTATTCCTTATTTGAGAACATACTTTGTGTTGTTTATATATTATTTTTTCTTTCTTAACTTAAATCATCAATCCAATCAACCTTTTCCTAGAACAGAAGAGAATCAACACTTTCTAAACCTCACTAAAAATCAATTAATCAATCAGATTTTGGTTTGATGCTCAACTTATTTCCATAAAAAATAAGAGTTCTAAAGTGTATTTCGTTTTTGCAAAAATCAGTCAGTTTACCTGTAAAATTCAGGGAAACAGGAAAATGGTTCTTCCTGCACTTCAAAATAAGGCCAATACTCGAATTCAGAATTCCCTTCAATGGCAAAATGCAGCGGTTTCCCCTGAACGGGTTTTAGCATCGATTTAATTGCTTCTGCAGTAGTTTTTATGCCTATATTTTCCTTCTTCGCTTTCACGCCAACCATGGCCATTAAAATTGGTCCGTATTCTATCGCATAATGATCCGCTTCAAAACCTTTTTCCATTCCAGTATATTGGGTCACCTTAAAATCTATCGGCAAGGTAAACGAAATCATATCCCCATTTTTCCACTCCCGGTCAATAACAAAATAGGTTCCTGAATTAGCATTTCCAACCGTCTGACCATTGACCATTATGGCCATTTTTTCAGAAGCCCAGGAAGGTACCCGGATACGGATTTTACTTTGTGCTGGTTGTTCGTTCCCGACTACAATTTCAACTTTCGGATCGTATGGAAATTGTGTATTCATTTTTAGGCTCATCGGTTTTTTACCAATGGAATATTTAATCTCGGAGGCCGAATACAAATCAACATAAATACCATCTTCGGCAACCGAGTAGATGTATTCGGGTAGTGAACCATAAATCCGGGTTCCCTGTCCTTCGCAGCAGGTATTCATACAATGATGGGAATTAGGATAATGGTCGCCATATTTTCGGTCAACCAGTCTGGCAAAATAACGTATCCCTTCCGAACCATACTGGTTGGCGATGGCTACGTTGTATATCGACTTCTCGATTTCGGCAACATATTTTTCTTCTTCAGGATAAAGCAAATGAAACCGTTGGTTCAGCTTGATCCAAAACGCGTTTCCGCATAATTCGCCGGTTTCCTTCCGCAGGTAATACGATTGGGGTTCATAAAGGAATGTGCCTTCGTTTATAGCGAGTGAGCCACCGATGTGCTCCCAGTTGTTGTGGTACAAATCCCATCCGCCCATGGCTGCATCCAGATACTTTTTTGCCCCGGTTGCCCGGTATAAATCCAGGTAAGGTTCAATCCCGGTAACCAGATAGTTGTGCGGACGGTCGTATGGATATAACCAAATGGCTTTGGTGTCGCGGTTGGCCATCTGTTCCATCCAATAGTTTTCCTGAAAGTATTGTTGTACAACCTGAATGTCTTTGGGTTTCCCAACAGGAGTGAAATAAGTCCGTGTCATCGGGATGATGCCCTGTGTTCCCTGTCTCGGGCGCCTCAGCATTTCGGGTAAATAAGAGCATTGATCAAACCAATCGTAAAACCCTCTTAATAACGGGAACGCTTTTTTGTTTCCGGCATACCCGGCCTCGATCAACCCGTGGGTTACCCAAGCCCTGGTATAGGCCCCGAATTCAACGTCGAATATGGTATGCTTCGGATAAGCCATCAGGTAACCATCGGGCTCTTTGCACTGATCGATGACATCGACAATGTCGTTCATCTCTTTACGCAAGTCCGGATTTTCGGTCCAACGCAAGGTATTCCCGGCTCCCATCAGGAAACGTCCTGCCTCCGATCCGGGAAGTTGCTTAAACCAGAACAGGCTTAACTTCTCATTAAAAGGTTCGACAGGCAATCCGGCCTTTACGCGGAAATTCCGCACCAACTGGTCGAACGTAAAGGAGTTTAACAGGTAATTAATGTTGTTGTCCATGGTGGTTTTAAACAAGCCTCCATCCAGTTTTACGCCGCCCATTGGTGTTTCGGCCTTATAGGCTACCGGGTTCCAGGTTTTCTCCGGAATTACATTTGCAGGATTATCGGTCACATCAAATTCGCCTTGAGGGCGTGGAGCACGGGTCAGTAATTCAACGTGCGAGTCCTTGTCCGACGTCGATTCAGTAGCTTTGCAACCTTCTGCAATATCTTTTCCCTCCGACATGATCATGATTTTGGTCATGGCCAGCTTGTTGTCGCGAAGTTGAGTGGCTGTTAAGCGGACAAACCGTCCGGAAACTTCTTTCGAGGCAAATGTAGCCACCTGGTCATCCGGGGTCGGGTATTCATCTTTCAGGGTATAATCTTCGTACATGATGGAGTGCTTGAAATCGGCATCATTCGAGACCTCCAGTTTGAACCTTGCCGGAAAGCCCCCTGCTGCCGGGCCCCAGCCCTGTACTCCGGGCAATAACTTTATGGCATCAATCTTTTTCGCTTCGCCCAAATCGATCTGAACCCATTTTGTTTCATTATTGCTTTTAGCCACGGAGGAATAGGCCGGCAAATAGTAGCGGGCCACCCGCTCAACTCCCATCTTGGCCTCACGCAATTCGTTGGCGTCGTTGTGTTTGATTTGGGCCTGAGCCGAATAAAATCCAGATACAATGAGAAAAAAAGGTACTATAAAACAGGCAAGAGTCAGATGTTTAATTCGTAAGTGTGGTTTTGTTTTCATTTTAGTCTAGGTTTAGTTGGCTTAATGTAGTTTTTATTCTAGTTTCAAAGCTTTTCTTATTATGCCATAATAAATGTTTTTTTTCAAATTATTTTCAAGATTTTGGCACACAGCTGTATCATTCATGTAATAAGCTATTATCCAGCGATGTATTGGGTTAAGATATTGGTCAGATTCTTTGATCCTCTTAATCAAAGCATTGATTGATTCTGTTTCACCCCGTTGTTGAAAAATCAATAAGGCCAGCAGGTTATTAAATGTCGGCTTGGAATCGTCATAGTGAGTCTTGACAAAATCCAGGACGGAATTTCTTCGTTTTGTGGCTTCGCTTTTCTGGCCTGATTTATCCAGACAAATCGCTTCAAGATAATCCTGCATCCGGTTATCCGGTTCGTAAGGAGTACCCACGCCAAGATTCTCTGGCCACGTTTTCGATTTTTCAAGCTTCACCATGGCCTCTTTGTATTTTTTACTTTTCATTAAATTGATGGCCCAAAGCAAATAAGCCTGTTCGTAGATGTCTTTCCCTTGAACAGAGCCTTCAAATGGAAGAATGTGGGTGTTTTCAAGCGTTTTGATACAGGCAGTATATTGATCGTTGTTTAACTGCACTCTGGCCTGCAGCAAAGCCATGTTAAAATTCTCCCTAAATTTTTTAGTAGCTTCGGTTGAAAGTACTAAGGCTGTTTTATTATCTGATGCATCTAAGCAGTACTCAATTAGCATATTTGCTGCACGCCAATTATCAGGAGACAAACGATAAGCTGTCTGTAAATCGTTGAAAACCGGCATCCCGTCGATTCGTTTTTCCAGACAGGCTCGAGTTTGGTAGAAAACAGCGTGGTCCGGCTCTTGTCCGCAAATCCGGAATAAATGTAAAGCTTCCTCTTCCTGTTGAATCGACCAATAGTTTAATCCGAGATAATATTTGAATTTCCAGTGACTATTATTTGCTACGGCCCAGTTCAGTGCAAGAACAGTTTCTATCCTGTAAGGGAAAACAAAAGCTGGCGATTCCTTCGCTATTTCACCGAGTTTGGAAGGGTCATTTTTCAGAAAAGCATTCCACAAGGTGACCAGAGGATGCGATGGTGCATTTTCAAGGACTGTTAACGCATCTTCTGTTTGACCTAAATCATAATAATCAATCGCCAATTCCAGATAAGTCTGGTATGGAAATTCATTTCTGATATTTGATTTGAACAAGGATAGATTTTCAGGAGAAGGGTGTAAACGAAACTTCTCAAAACCGGCAAAATGATTTAATGGATCGAGTGAAGTAATGCAGTCCGTCATTCGGTCAGCCGAAGCAACATTTCCTTGTTGCCGATAGATTATCGCCAAAATTTCAAATGCATTAAAATTGAAACGGTTAAAGTCTAACGCTTGATTTGCATAATGCTCAGCCAAAACCAGATCGTTCAATTTAAGCTCAATCCCTGCCATTTGAGAATACGCAGCAGAGCGAAATTCCAGCGAACGTGCAGCCCACCCCAATGTTTCAAGTGCGTTGATCAAATCGCCTTGTGCCCGGTATGTAATCCCAGCGAAATAATTGGCAGCAGGATGGTAAGCGTCTAGCTGCAAAGCCAGATTAGCATAATACAATGCAGAATCAAGCTGATAACTCCGGTAATGCAGTTCTGAAAGGGCAGCCATTGCATCAATAAACAGTGAATCTTTCTCTAGGCACTTTTTAAAACTTATCCGAGCAGACTTATAATTTCTGTTTTCTTTATACTGAATTCCTTCCTGAAATAGGCTGAAAGCACTTGCAGTACAAGCAGGTATAGTAGTCGCAAACGGACGTTCTATCAGATTTTTATTTACTGAATTATGTACCAAGTCCATCCCTTCGACCGTAACTTCATAAGGCATATTATTATCTAACGGAACTGCAAATTTAAAAACATCCATTGGCCTGAACTTTTTGTCTTCAGTCGATATGATTTTCCCGTTTGATTTTACAATTATTTTAGCCTTAACAAATGCCAGCGCATTGATGCCAATTTCAAGTTTCCCCTGTTCATGCCTGACATTTAAAATTCCCATGGACGAAACTTCAAGTAACCCTCCAATTTCTTTTACAGGAAACCATATTTCTTTCCACTGATCAGTATTGCAGGGATTAAATGACATTTCCTTTATTGGACTTCTGAATGAAGATTGTATATATTGATTAAAAGTACGTCCAGCCTGAAATTCCATATATTGTCCGTGCGTATCAGTTAAAAGGTCTTTCCATATTTCACCTTCGCCCGATAATGCCCAAAGCCAAAGTTTACGGCCAGGCATATCGTTGTATAAAGCCCAATGGCCAAAACCAAATTCAGACTTGTGGTAATACCCACCCATAAAGTCGTTATATTCACCAACAATATGTGCTGATGTATGCGAACCATATGCATTATTCGAATAGATTGATTTGAGGTGACCATCCTGTTCCGGCCATGATTTAACTTCTCCATTATGCTCCAAGGCCTGATTCCCAGGGTAAAAAAACTCCAAATCGTCCGAAACAGCTGCAGCCCCTGTCATAAAACAATAATAAGATTGAGGTATTGGGGTTGGGTTATTCCATAAAGGAATAGTTTCGAAATAAGCTTTGTCATTTGGAAGCCTTATTTCAACCCTCCATTGTGTACGCGAAGGCAAATCCATATTTCCTACGATACAACTAACGCTCCCATCGGCATTTTCCCGTGTCAGATAATCAACCGGACTTGCTGTTGCCGGTGAATGACCGATTAACCCAAAATTATACTCAATTCCCCCCGAAGTCCAGGGACCACGCAAAGAGATGTCCCGAAACTTCATGACATCGTTGTGATAAATAAACTCTTTGCCGGTTGACTTTTCAATAGCACCCCATACTTTACCTCCAACTTCTGGTAAAATATAAACCTCAATATAATCATTTTCAAGTTTTATTACTTTCCATTTTTGTTTTTGCGCAGTTAAAGAATATCCATCGAAAGAATGATAGGGGTATATCTTGTATTTATCTCCCGATAAGATCGGTATTGGATTAGGGTCGCTATACGGATAGGTAAGTAACTCCCTGCTTTCTTCCGTAATGGTAGCGTTTTGTGCTACAAGCTGTTGCGATAAAAAGAAAAAGGCAAATATCAAAAGTAGTTTGTTCATTCAAAAATATTTGAGTTACTCGTTTGATTTATTGATGGTATAATTACATGAATCTAAGTCTATTGTAACGGTAGTGCCATCAGAAAATGTAGTACGCTGTTTACGATATCCTTTATCGAGAAATTCATGGTTGGTCATCTCCAGTAATCCAACACGTTTATTAAGCGTACATACCGTTCGAATACGCTCTAATTCAGAATCGCTTGGTACGATGGATAAATAAGGCAAGCCTGCATTAAGTAATCCGTAGAGAAACCCACAATCATTTTCCGGAATACCCCAGCCTCCTCTGCCTTCGCCACAAACCCAAGGGAGGAGTAAAGCATCATGATAGACAAGGTTGAATAATGGAATAGGAATGCCCCGGCTCATACCTTTATCGTAACCAGGATCAAGAGAAAATGGGCCCCAATGCACAAGGTCAAGATACGGGACAGCCCAATCAACAGGTTCTTCGGAACTGATAACCCCACCAAACGAACGAATAAAATTGAAGCATTCAGCCCTATATTTCTTACAATCACTTCGATTGACCGGATGTTCAGAATTATAACATTCATCTGGTGGAACCACCGAAAAGACATCGAGGTAAGCACCCCGGACTTTAATGTTGTGAGCCAGAATTTCATTATAATTGCGGGCAACATAACCGGGTGCTAATCGCGGACATAAAACGGATTGAGATCCACCAGCCCATTCATTGCCAAAAGGTCGTTCTCCTCTTTCGTTAAGAATTGTGTGGCGGGGATCATAAGATGCGGCATCGAGATAATAATCGCGGTACTGGTCGTGAACAGCAAAAATGTACCCAAGTTTATCGCACACATTGGCAAATTGTTTCATGCCTTCCCATCCGCCGGCTTGAGGACTGGGGGGCAAAACATCTGGATGCAGATTATCGTAACCGCGATGGCCCCAGCCGTCCAGGTGCACATACGCAGTTGAAATACCTTTTTCCGCGAGTGCATGGAGTTGCTCTGCCCGCTCTGCAAATGTGACCAGTATATTGTTTCTTGCTGTGTCTTTTTTATTATAGTAACCGGACGATGGCTCGATATGAGTTAAAATGTCGGTATGAATGACCGGAGATCCAATAAGTTTACCAACAAGTGGATTTCTCGAAATTTTCTCTGTCAACGGCACAAAATGTCCTTTTTCAATCACATAACTGCGATACCGTTTGGCCAGGGTCACATAGTTTCCTTCACGTATGAAACAAAATCTCAATTTTCTTTGGTATGTCATCTTACCAAGCGAATGTATCCATTTCACGCCAATAGTAGTAGGTCCTCCAGCCGGATGTGAAAAAATGCAGCCACCATCGTCAGGTGTTTCCATTAATACCAAAAGAGCAGATTTTCCTTGTAGATGACCCCACCAAGGCATATACAATCCTCGGCTATTGCTGACTCCATCATCGAGCAACTGCACCTTGTATTGCCATGTACGAGGGAGCAACATGCCCTGCATGATTGGTACTACCGTATAGTCGCTCATTTCAGGTTGCAACCCTTTAGGCCAGACACAACGTTTGACTACAGCACTTTTTTCGTCAGGAATTATATCACATACCAAGTCTTCTTCTGTTCCTTCAAGACATAAAAACAATTGCAGCCCCAAATCAATATTCTCACCATTATGATGGAATTGGCTGAGTGTGATTTTCAACCCTTTTTTGAACCCGGTTTGATACATTGCAATGTCTTTTTGCCCAGCATCAGTAAGTCGGCATGAAAAATCCTGAGCCCCGGCATTGATTGAAATATCATTAGCATCGGATGGCAGAAAGTTCCATGCAACAGGGCCATCGTTCACCGACAGGCTGAAATCTTTTGCATTTAGTGTCACTATATGTTTTATACCCTTTATGCACCAAACATCTCCTATATGTGTAATAATAGTTGTTTGAGCCGTTACCGTTGGAAATTGATCAAAAAGAAGAGCAACTACTGCAATTAAAAGTAATAAATGTATTTTTCTTTTCATCTGAAATTAATCTTTAACTGATGCGTTAATAATAATGAATATCTGTTGAGCAATGTTTCTCATTCCATAATCTCCTGGATGTAAACCTATACCTTCAACTTTCCATTCACTTCTGTTCCCGGCATAATTTATTTCATCCTTAGCGTAGTTTTGGTTGTCGAGTAACCGCAAATGCGATAAGTCTGACAAATAGCTTTTTGTTGTCAATACAACTTGCTCGATAACTGCATTTTTTTGTAAATTCGGGAAAAATGGGGTCGTACAAATAATTAGTGGATTTTTGTCTTTTTTGAAACAATTAATTAAGTCCACATATTTTTTTTGAAATAAATCCGGGGTATTCACTTCATTGAAGTTTACATTTTCTCCCAGTTGAAAAATTACTATATCTGCTTGATAGCTAATCAATTTGTCTATGGTTGTAAAATCAAAAGTCGAAAAGTCACGTTCAAACCTCACTAAAGATGTCTCCCGTAAATAAATCTTACAGTTTGGCAACAATACTTCTATTTTTCTGAAAAGCAAGTGTATATAATCATTTTCTTCTTTTGTTGCCGCCATTCCACCGTCATGGGAGAGCCATCCAATTGCTTCCGATTTGCCGTGGCGGGCAATACTATTTCCTAGCACTAGAATCTTATATGCCTTTCCTTTATGACTACTACTCAATTCGTAGTAATCATTTGTTTTGACCTGATTCATTGGATCTAATTGTTTCCCTGTTACATTCATTGTATCAGTTATCGGTACGCTTTGGGGAAATTTAACAGAAACGTCTTGTACTGTCTTCGTATCAAGGACATCAAAGCCATCTTTGGAGATGTTGTCATTTATTAACACATTATCTGCTATTATTAGATGATGGTCAAAGTTATTGAGCGAAGATCCCCACAAAGAAAGGGCAGAATATTGGGACGTTTCTTCTTTAGACTCCTGAGAGCAAACCCCAATGCTAGCCAGAAGTAAAATAGTCAACAAAAAAAATACTGTTTTCACAACTATAATTTTACATAAATATTACAAGTGCGTAATCTTTTTCCACATCTTACTCTCCCGAAACGACGCTTTTAATAACCTTTAAATAGCTTGCGCCAGGGTCTCCTTTTGTAGGAGCCAGATACCCTCCTTCTCCAAGTTCATTCCAAGCATACACTAAAACCATACGTTCCTTTGTTGTTTTCGTAGGGTTTTTGTCCATCCAGGTAATGGCATCCGTTAAGAACCCTTTGAATTGTTCTTGAGTACGATCGGGGAAATACCAGCTTTGCCCATCAGAACTGTTTTTATTCTCCCAAGGTCGTTTATCCCAACCAACTGTTATTTCAGGAATTAACGGTTGTTCCTCTGTTCCTACCCATTGTTTCTCATGTTCCTCAACCAATTCTGAATATTTGTGTTCCACTGATCCTCCGGTATATCCCGGTATAATGTTATAGAATGTTCTAACGGTAAAATCCTTATTTTGGGGTGCACAACAACCTGCAATTGATAAACCTGACAACCCTTGTTTTTTTGAGATATCTTGCATACGACCAAGTGCAACGTTACTAATCCCCCCTACATTAAAAATCACGACCAAAGGTTTACTGTCGACAGTAACATACTGAGTATCCTTAAAATATCGCATCCAGTATTCCGATGCTTTTTCCCAATTTTCAGCCCCATTAATCATTGCAGATTCATGGTTCGCGACCAATAATCCGAACTTTATTCTATTTCTATTTTTTGCTTTCATATACAAATTCAGGCTTGTGTGCAAGTCAAGGTTTTCGATAGCTGTAGGATTGATTGATCCATTGTCGTCTCTCCAATACCAGCAAAACAGGAAAAACTCAATTCCATTATCTGCCGCTATGTCTATTTGTTTTTCCATAATAGACAACGAGTCATCCCGCCAGCCCCAAACAGGTTCTCTTTCAGGAAATTCCTCAACGAGCCGACGCGTCAGATGGGTTGGTGCATTCTTTGCCCAAGGTTCTTTAGGGTCATTTGCTCTACTATTTTGGCCAGCCCACCCGTCAAAATAATACACACCGACCTTTATTCTTGGCTCTTTCTGGCCGGCCCCATCATTACGAGAACAACCGACGAAAGCAAATAATCCGAATAATAGAATTGATATTATACTTATTGATGTGCCGGGAAATTTCATCTTACTTAGGTAAAACCATCTTCGGTAAAATGTTGTCTCATTTAATAAATTGGCATGTTGTTTCTTCATGGTTATTGAGTTCTACTTTTTAAAGAAGCTGTCCAAAAAGTTTCGGATTCGTCAACGAGATTGCGATATTTGAACTTTGGCTCAGACAGGTACCCGAATAAAATAACTTCAATTTTTCTTTTCGGACAACCTCTTTAAAAATATTAATAGCCTGGATTTTCAATTAAATTTGGGTTATTTCCTGTACGGGTTAATGTAATAGGGAAATAATAATTTTGTGGATAGAATGCTGGTGGGGCAACAGTTCCATCTATATTTTCAAGTACCTCCAATTTATATTTTCGAGTAGTGTAATCCAAAACATAACGTAATCCAGAGCGATTTACAGAAAGGACTGAAACTGCTATTCTCCATCTGCGAAGATCCCAATAACGATGTCCTTCAAATGCCAATTCAACTTTACGTTCATGACGGATTTTTTCACGATCGATGCTTCCAAGTTTTGAAATTCCGGCTCTGTTCCTAACTTGGTTAACTGCATCTAATGCCTCATTTGTTTTTCCCAATTCAAAAGCTGCCTCAGCGAGATTCAACAAAACCTCTCCATAGCGAAAGACAATATAATCGGTGCTTCCCGTTGGCTGAAATTGCATATTATTTGCATTTTCATCCAGTCTTTTCATTACCCCAAAGCTGGTGTGGAAATTATCGTCTACTTTTTGTGTTCCCTTTGCAGATACTCCGTTGTAAGATCCATCGGTTTGAATGGTGCCATCTGGTAATATTAGCCCGTTATGTGGATCGACCACAGTGCCTTTCCAAGGTGTACCCAAGGTGTAAATAGTAGCAAAAAAACGTGGGTCTTTGTTAGCCCACAATTCATACATGGTCCATAAACCTTGTTGGATGGAAGTTCGGTCTAATTTACCAGAAGTTCCATCAATGTGCTCAAACTCTTCAGCCATTTCCAAATAAGGCGCATCCTCCATTCCAGCATCCCAGGCATGAGGTTTAGGACATTCGAAGAAATCATATCCCCAGGCATTTCCCCCTTCAAAAAAATTGTTAGAATTATGCTGCTTAGCAAAAATAATTTCGGAATTTTGCTTTACTATAAACAAGTTTCTGAAGTTTTTTGTCTTATCAGCATCAGAATTATATAATGCGAATTTGCCACTATTCATGATGACCTTAGCAGCATCATACGATTTCTGATAATAGGTATTTGCTAAAGCGGTAGGGATTCCCAACACCGCATTCAACTGTATACTGCCATTTTGAGCAATGCTACCCGCATACAGGGCCGCCCGACATTTCAATGCCATTGCTGAAAATTTAGTCGCCCGTCCATATTCGGTTGCAGTTTCTGGCAGGTCACTGGCAATTGCATCCATTTCTGAATTTATAAAATCGTATATTTCTTGTTCTGTATTGCGTGCCGGATATAAAGTTTCCTTTGAATCATCCATATTCTGGGCTTTGGTGATAAGCGGAACTCCTCCGTATCTTTTGACCATAGCAAAATAATTAAATGCTCTTATGAATCGTGCTTCTGCCATGCGTGCTTTTCGAATGGATTCATCAATAGGCGAGTTGGCTACTCTATCAATAAATATATTAAGCGAGCGAATAACATTATAAGAACGTTCCCACCATTCTAAAAAACCTCCACTTATTTTCAAGCCTCCTGCTTTGAACCCAGATGTACCGGTGGCAGGCCAACTCCATCCTGAAGTTGCCTCATCAGCAATTTGATTAATCCAAAAGGGACCGCCTCCCTGTTCACTTCTTGACCAATCGCCAGTTTTAACATCAAAGTATTCTGGAGTTTCCTGTACAAACACAGTCGTTTGTGCATATAGCTGAGTAAGGTAAGCATCAATCAAGACGGGATCTGTCCAAACTACATTGTCTGAAATCATATCCAATGGTTGCTTATCCAATATATCTTCTTGACAGGCAATAAGTGACGACAGTCCAATTAATAAAATATATGCTATTTTTTTCATGTCTATTAAGATTTATGATTAAAATTAGAATGATGCAGTCAAACCCAAACTTATGGTACGCTGTTGCGGATAAAAGTATCCACTATTCGGAGCTTCAGGGTCTTGCCCATATTTATTCAATCTATTAAATGTGAGTATATTGGTTCCAGCACAATAAAACCGAATCTGGCTGAATGAAATCTTATCCAGCCATTTTTTTTGTAGATTATATCCCAAAGAAACCATTTTCAAACGGACGTAACCCGATTTTTTATAGTTATAATCAGATGTTAATCCGTTTGTTGATGCTCCTCCTAATCTGGGTACAAGAGCATTCGGATCATTATTAGCACTTGTCCATCGTGCTTTATACTTCAAGGTTGAAGGTTGTGACCAATCGATATAAGTACAATACCCAAAAGCTCCCTGAAAAAGGGCAGAAAAATCGAAATACTTATACTTTAGATTGGCATTGAATCCAATCATCCAATGTGGGGTTGTTCCCTTACCAATATCGACCATATCTTTCCAATCCAACTTTTTGTCCCCATTTACATCAATATAACGCACGTCTCCCGGACGAAGCGTTTTATTTCCCTGAAGATCCTGATCAAAACCAAGCTGGTCGATCTGGTTCTGAGTAGTAAACAATCCGTCAGATAGATAGCCAGTGGCTCGATCAGTCCAGCGTCCGGAGTTTTGAGAAATCCTTAGCTGATCCGGATCTGTATATTCCGGTTCCTCACAATGATCCCATTTAGATCTGGACCAAGAAATATTACCGCTGATGTCATAAGAGACCTCTGCAATTTTACCTGCCGTTCCTAACTCAAATTCAAAACCTCTGTCATTTAAGCTATTAATATTTTCTGGTGGAAGTGAAGCTCCAAAAGTTGTTGGAAGTGATGTGATGCGAGTTGCAGGAATCCCTGAACGCTCACGATAAAACACATCGGCCTCCCCGTAAATTTTACGGTTCATCAATGAAAAATCAACTCCAAGATTATATATTTTCATTCTTTCCCAGGTTAGGTTTGGATTTGCCAAGCCAGTTGAGATTAAACCCTGCTGAGGTCCAGTGCCAAGTATGAGCGTAGTTCCATAAGCATAACCGGTCAGGTACTGAAAATTTCCAACGGCATCGTTACCGGATTGACCATAGCTAACTCTTAATTTAAGGTTATCAAGGGTGCTAAACTGTTTCATAAAACCCTCCTGGCTAATAACCCAACCTAAGGATACACTTGGAAAGTAGCCCCATCTTTTATCTGAAGAAAATTTAGCACTGGCATCTGCACGAATAATAGATTCAAGCAAATACTTGTTTTTGTAACTATAATTTAATCGTCCGATAAAACTCATTCTTCCCATCTCGCTTGCTGAACCACTATTCGACATTCCAACAGTACTTCCTGCAAACATCTGATCAATTGAAGAAGTTAAAAAGTCTCTTCTGGATGCCGACAGATTCTCCCATTTATAGCCTATCGATTCATAAAGTGCCAGTGCAGTGAAGTGGTGTTCGTTAAAGGTATTGTCGTATTTCAAAGAATACTGTTGAGTATAAATACTACTATTTTGAGCTCTTTGACTTAGGCCTGCTTTTGTCCCGTAAGTAGCAACAAGAGAGTATGCTTTACTTGCCGGATCATATGTATATAAATTAACCGGTAATGTAAAATTTTTACCTGTAGAATAAGACTTGAAATAATTTGCAAATGCTTTAGCCGACAGTCCCTTAATGGCTTTAATATTGTAATTTAGTGAGATCACACCTTTAAGCTCTTGATACATAGATTTAGCATATCCACTAATTGCCGTATTTGAAGTAACATGGACGCCTCCTACCCCGGCACCATAGGCATAGGAAACTTTAGTTGGATCAGGTAAATGAGCTGGATAATAGGGCAATGTTGCCCATAAATCTTGCCACATATCCCCACCAACCCCCATTCCTCGAAGGTTCGTGTCGCTATTATCAATATTAGATGAAATATCTATTTGTAAAGAAAGATCATCGGTAATTTTTGCATCAATATTCGATTGTAGGTTATATCGTTTGTAGTATCCTCCGTTGGTTTTGATCATCGTTTCCTGATTCATATAGCCGATAAAACCATAATATTTAATTCTATCGTTTCCACCTCGTACTGACAGGTTGTGCTGTTGCTGAGGGGCCCAGTCTCTGAATATTTCTTTGTACCAATTGGTATTTGGGTAAAGTGGATCCGTCCCATTAAAATATTTCTGCACCTGTTCTGCAGTGAACGGCGCAGTTGATTCCGGCTTACCAGACTGAATCCATGTTTCACGTTCCATCTCTGACCGTTGTCCGGAACTTGCAGGTTTTAACATTTTTGTTACGCCTTGATAGGTCATAGAAGAATTTACAGTAATTGTCGGTTTTTGGATGTTACCTCGCTTGGTTGTTACCAGAATAACCCCATTCCCAGCACGGGCACCATAGATAGAAGCCGCACCATCTTTCAGGATAGATACTGATTCTATTTGGTTCGCATCAAGATTATTGAGACTCGATTCGATACCATCGACAATGACTAACGCACTACCAAAGCCACGGATACTTATAGAAGCAGCGTCCGCTCCTGGCTGACCACTACTTTGTTTGGCAATAAGGCCTGGTAACTGTCCTGCCAATGAATTGGAGGTACTAGCGATTGGTGCAATATTAAGTTTTTCTGATTTTACACTTGCAACTGAGCCAGTGAGGTTTCCCTTTTTCTGAGTTCCATAACCAACGGCTACAACCTCTTCTATGCCAACAGTTTCTTCGGAAAGCATAACATTGATAGTTGTCTTACCACTCACTTTTAATTCCTGAGTTTTCATCCCCACAAATGAAAACTGCAAAGTTTCATTTTCTGGAACTTTCGCCAGGGTATAATTCCCATCCATATCTGTAATTACGCCGTTAGTAGTACCTTTAACAAGGACGGTAACACCAGGCAGTGGAGCCCCAGAAGAGTCAGTAACTTTACCGGAAATTGAGCGAAGCTGCTGCCCGATAACCGATTCTTCTCCATTTTTTGAAAGAGCAATCAATCTCCCATCGATCTTGTAAGAAACGTTAGTTCCACTAAAGATATCCTTCAAAATTTCAGGAACTAATTTATCTGTTGCCTCAATATCGACAGTTCTTCCAACATCAATAGTCTTAGCACTGTACATAAAATAGTAGTCAGTTTTATTTTCTATTAATTGAATAATTTCCTCAATCTTGATGTTTTTTTGATTGATACTTAACCTTTGATTTTGGGAAAGAACTTCAATCGCAATTGATTGAAATACAAAAAACAAACATATTAGCAAGGTTAGTCTCATAACAAGCAACGTTTTACATTTCCATACTCGCAAGAGCATAGAAACCATTGAATAATGATTTTTTTTCATAATTTTGTAATGATTTGAATTTTTATTCGAATTATTTATGCCTTTCACTGACTGGTAATTAGAGAAGGCATGGATCACAAGAAGGGAGATGTTTACATCTCCTTTTTGGTTAGTCATATTTCATAGGCGAACAATTTTAGTTTGGTTTCTACATTTCATTTTCTTTCGATCACAAGTTTGGTCTCTCCACTTATTTTTAATTTCGAATATTTAAAAGGGGTTGAATATTGTAACAAATTAATAATCTGATCCAGATTTTCATTCTTTATAGTTGCAGTAAACGGAAAATGGGAGACAGAAGAATCATCAATTTCAATCACAACATTATACCATCGACCCAGTTTTTTTAACACTTCGTCCAAAGGATCATCATGAAATAAAAGAATTCCTTCTGTCCATGAAGTAAATTTATCAGTATCAGTTTCCTTTATAGAAAACTTCGACCCATTTTTCTCATAGGTTGCTAGTTGCCCTGGATTTACATGTACAAACTGTTTATTCGAATTATATTCACCTTTAAAAAGATCAATTTTACCTGTTTTCAAAACAATCTGAATTTGATCTTCATTACCATAATTCATCACATTAAAACTTGTTCCAATTACTTTCAACCCAACCTCTCCAAGATTTACAATAAACGGATGTTTTGAATCTTTAGCCACATTGAAAAAAGCTTCACCTTTTACTTCAACATTTCTAGTTTCATTTCCGGCAAAGCTAGATGGATAGCTTATAGTACTTCCCGACATTAACCAAACATCCGTACCATCGGCCAAGGTCACTTTTTTGACTTTCTCACTTGAAAGAGATTCTTTGAAGTATACTACTTGTCTATTTTCTTTTGATGAAGTCAGAGCAGAGTAATAGATAACCGGAAAAATCATGCCCAGAATAAAAATCGCAGCAGCATTCCTTAATCCCAACAAGAAATACTTCTTCTTTGATTTTTGTTTTTCTTTGATTTTTGCCTCAATTTTCGAGAACAGTTTGACAGAATCAATATCTCCCAATGCATCAAGATCATTAATCCATCCTTCATTGAATAGTTTTTCATATTCCAAATTGCCCTTTTCACTATTCAACCAAAAGAATAATTCTCTCAATTGCGAATCGGTTATTCTTCCGTTCAGAAAATTCTGTAGTAAATGTATTTTGTCGTCGGAATGCATGTTTTGATCTTGATATTCATGAGTAAATACACACGAGCATCAAAAAACTGCCATTTGAAATCAAAAAAAATGAAGAAAAAGATGAAAAAACTATAAGAAAAAAATATTGATCATCAATAGGTGGAATTTTTTAAACTCTTCCTTTACATGTTTATTTGCTTTAAATAACTGATGATCAACAGTGATAACAGATATTCCTAGCTTTTCTGCTATTTCTTGTCGTGAAAGTCCTTCCACTTTTTGTAGAAGAAAGATTTCTTTTTGTTTAGGCGGTAATCCATTCAATATTATTTCAATAATACATTGCGTTTCCTGAAACAAGATATATTGGTCAGCCGGGTTTTCAGAAACCTCAGTAAAGAAATTCAAATGATCCTCAAAGACCTTACGATTCAATTTTTTTCGGGCATAATTTAAGGACGTATTTCGTGCTATACGAAACAACAACGATTCAAATGGATATTCTTCCCAATAATTCTCCCGATTCTCCCAAATTTTTAAGAATGTTTCCTGAACAATTTCTTCAGCATCTTCTTTAGACTTCAACAACCTAAACAGAAAGGAATATAACCGCTTATGATACCGCTCAAAAAGCGATTTAAAAGCTTCTGCATCTCCCTTCTTAAAAGCCTTTATAAGTGGTATTTCTGAGTTAGTTAAGTTCACGTTATTTAAAATGAGAAGTTACAAATATCGTATATAATTTAATAAATCTATTCCATCACGGGTAATTTCAACAGAGAAGAACTTCGAGTTTGGTATATCTACTTCTAAGCTAACATCCTAATTGTCAACTAATTTAGTTTTTAAAACTGCCATATCCGAGGCTATTTTTGAATCTATAATACTGGTATAAAAGTCAATCAGCATCCATAATGCAATAATCGTGTGCAACAGAGATTTGATTCAATAAAATATATTAAAATACAGTATAAATATACATCATTTTTTAATATTTCACAATGACTATTTATTTTTTATATTAGAATTCGTTATTATTAACTATCAAAATATAGAATTAAATACTCTTTAAATATAACATATTACGCATGAATCGAATTAAAGAAGTGCTTAAAAACCAAGGGAGAACACAGACGTGGTTGGCTGATAAAATTGAGAAAAGTTATGTCGTTGTAACCAATTATTGTAATAATCATACACAACCTTCTTTACCTGTACTCAAGAAGATTGCAGAAGTTTTAGATATTGATATCCGTGAACTATTGGCGCCTACAAAAAAAGAAAAATAGTTTAAAGAATCTACTGTTTAATGCAACGTTTCATATTTATATTCAGGAGTGAACTATCGCAATAAAATTCCTGCAATCTTTTTACTCAAATCAAATAAATATTTTGTATTTTCTCACTACAAAACGACAAAATACCTTCAAAATTCATGTGTGTAAAACGGTGAGTCAGATTGAAATTGTTCATTGAAAACACATTGATAATAAATAACTTAATAAGCAAATTAGTACTCCCAACCGAAGACGGAATTTCTCATGTACAAACAAGTTTGCAAATAATTTGATCTAAAATAGAATATTTTGTAGTTTTGTTATGCAATTATAGTTCTTCAATTCATTGCAACGACAAAATCGAGACCAGCAAAACACAAACTCGATAACCAATTGAATTTAAGTAAGATAGAACAAAGACATATGCCCTTGTTCTGGGCACAAAGCGGATGTTTCGTCAAAATTGACAAAACATCCGCTTTTCTTTTGTCCCAAAAACTGCATAGTTGCTGGATTGCCGAGAAAATGAATTTACTCCGGATCGCTATAAATCGAATTGCCAATTGTACCTGATTTAAATTATTGTGCCGAAACTTTGGTGATAACTTTTCCCCTCCGGTGAGTTTATTTATTCGGGATAATTTATTTTCGGGAGCAAGAGGAGTTAAGAAGTGGCTTCATTGGAATAATAGCCTGTAGGCCATTAAAAACGTGAAAAACGACTGGATGCTACTCATCCAGATCAAAAAACATGTTTAAAATGCGTTTGTACTGGACATGTGTTAAAGTAGTCTGAAAAAATGGTTCGGTTTAATACTATTCTCATTTCAAGTAATATGTTTGGTTGAAATAAACTCTATCTTGCCGAAAATATCAGTTAAGGTATCCATGAAATTGTCTTTTGTTTTTGCCGTCATTGCTTTTGTTTTGCTGGTTGGCTCTTGCCAGCAAAAAAAGCCTTTCCGCTCGAAAAACAGCATTGCCCAGGATTTACGCGGACGAATTAATGAATATAGTAGTCAGTCGTTTGATAGCGTTATTATCAATGATTTCTATCTCAAATTCCCGAAGCTTGAGAAATATAAGTCAGAAGTTTCAACTATTTATCGTCATTATCATTTTCATCAAATCTGGTTCGACCAGAAAGGGATTATTGAATTTGGCAATTCTCTTTTTTCGAAGGTTGTTAATATTGGAGACGAAGGAGTTTACCGCGCTTTCCCTTATCCCGACGAGATTTCAACAATCTTTCAAGGAGCCGAAGACCGTCGCCTGACCAACGATGAAACCGATTTTATGATTACAAACATGTTTCTGTTTTACGCCGAAACGGTTTACAAAGGTATTGATGAAACGAAAAGCAAAGGATCGGGATGGCTAATGCCTCGCAAACAAGTTTCATACGAAAGTCTGCTCGACTCGATTATGCAGAATCCTGCATTGCTCGAAAGAAATGATTCGGTACTTTTTAATCAATATTATAGGTTGATGGATGTTCTGAAAGAATATCGTGCACTGGAGAAAAAAGGAGGTTGGGACTCCATCAAATGGAACCGGCTTGTGAAAAATTATAAACCGGGTGATTCTTCGTCAGTTATCCTTCAAATCAGAAACCGGCTTATGATGACTGGCGATTTGGATACAAACAATTTAAGCAATCGGTATGATAAAAAATTGGGCGAAGCAGTTCGAAAATACCAGGTTCGAAATGGAAAGGTTCAGCAAAATCTGATTACGCCAAAGCTGGTTGATGAACTAAATGTACCGGTGTCGGAAAGGATAAAAACAATTGTTGTAAATATGGAACGTTGGCGGTGGACACCTCCTGGCATTGGCAGCGCCCGTGAATTTATTTTTGTCAATATTCCCTCTTTTATGCTCAACTATAGCCGAAATGGACAAATCATTCTCGAATCGCCGGTAGTTGTTGGGAAGAGAATGAATAAAACCGTTGTTTTCAGCGGAAACCTTAGTTACATCGTTTTCAGTCCATATTGGAATATCCCGGCTAGTATTATCGAGAAAGAAGTAAAACCGGCGATCAAAAAGAATCCGAATTATCTGGCCGAGAACGGAATGAAATGGTATGGCAACCAGTTGAAACAATCGCCGGGAAAGAAAAACTCGCTGGGACTCGTGAAATTTCTTTTTCCCAACACCAACGACATTTATTTGCACGACTCTCCGGCAAAAGGCTTATATAACCTGGAAAAACGGGCGTTTAGTCATGGATGTATCCGTGTTGGAAAACCCAGAGACCTTGCCATAAAAATCCTTGAAGATGATCCGGAATGGTCGCCAGCCAAAATCGATGAAGCAATGAATAGCGGTATTGAAAAATGGTATAACCTGAAGAAAAAAATTCCTGTGCATATTGGGTATTTTACAGCTTGGGCAAACGATCGGGGGCAAATCAGTTTTTATGATGACGTTTATAAAAAAGACGAAAGTTTGTTTAACTTGCTCATTAGTCGCTGTGATTCTGTTAATTAGAAGGAGAAAAATGCATATTGGAACATGTTAAAAAATGCAAATCGTCTTTTTTTCGCAGGAATAAATTTAAATTTGCGATATGAGGACAAGATTTCTACTGATTCTTTTGCTTTTGCTCCCAATTCCCCAGATCGTTGATGCCGGGAAAAAACAATCGGATGAACGGGAAGATGTTTACAATTTTTTAAGACTTGGCGAATTAGGCTTACCTTTAGAAGCATATAAAATGGCAATTCACGGGTTAGACAAATTAATAGAAAAAGGTACGCTAACGAATTCTTCAATCCTTACGATTATAGATTTTTCTCAATCGAGCAACAATAAACGCCTCTACGTGATCGACCTCTGCAAAAAGATGTTGCTCTTTAATACTTATGTGGCTCATGGCCGGAACACCGGGAGCGAGTATGCCACAAAATTTTCGAACAAAGAGGGTAGTTTCATGAGTAGCCTGGGCTTTTATTTGGCACAAAATATTGCAACAGGCTCGAAGGTTGGATTATCGGTTATATTGCAGGGGCTTGAAAAAGGGGTTAATGATAAGGCCGAGAAACGGGAAATTATCATGCACGGAGCTGAGTATGCCACTGAAGATTTTATTCAGAAGTTTGGAAGGCTTGGACGAAGTTTTGGTTGCCCATCCTTGCCTCCTGATCAGATTAAGCCAGTGGCCGAAACGATTAAAGGCGGAACCTGTTTGTTTATTTACAGGCACGACAAAAACTACATCAATCATTCTGTCCTTCTGAAGTGAGGGACAAGAATAATAAAAGGCTTAACTTATAAGGTTAGTAGGTATCTACTTCAACAAAACAAGTGAAAATCCTGTCAAGCTATTTTAGAAAAAGTCATACATCAAAAATAAACAAGCAAGCCGCATAAAGCGAGTCTCGCCTGTACAAAATCAGAAATTGATTATTGAACCTTTAATCCCAATTTTTCTTCGGCAAACACGAAACTGGCTTTTTCAACATCCTGCCAGGCTCCGGAAAGCAATTTGCAGCCAATCACGTGGGTTCCTGCTTCCGGAAATGCAATCTTTTGCTTTAAATTGACGGGAGTTCCTAATTGATCAAACATTTTCATCATCGCTTCAACGCGAACAACATTGTCCTGATGTGTTTCGTCTTTGTAATAATAGGCCAGAAAAACGGGTTTGTCAACTTTTGAGAAGGTTTCTTTGGTCATGGTTGTTTCAACCAGTTGTTGCAGGTAAACAGCTGCTTCGAGCCGCTGTTTACATTGCCAGTATTGTTCTTCTTGGGGGTGATCGGGCTTTGAAATGCGGTAATTCCCTTTTTTTACAAAGCGAGCCAGTTGCAGTCCCCAGGGTTTGCTCGCAAGGAATGCTGCCGGATCGTTTATAGCAATATTAGGCGACAATAAAATTACCACATCAACCAATTGCGGAAAATCAGCTGCCAGTTTAAGGCTTAGAGTTCCTCCCGTTGACGTACTCATTAAAATTACTTTTTCGCCCAAAGAGTGAGCTAAAACCAAGGCTTGTTTGGCCGATTCATAAAGCCGGTCGGGTGTCATATTCAGTAAGCATTCGGTGGTGTCGATGCCATGAGCCGCCAAACGCGGAATGTATAAATTCATTCCATAACGAGCCGCAAAATTACGATGAACGGGCTCGCCTTCGAACCACGATGCCGAATAGCCATGAAGGTAAAGCAGGCAATAGTCGGTTTTGTTTTTTAAGCTGTCGTTTGCCCAAATGATGCGACTTTCATTATCGGGCTTAATTTTCAGGTTTGCTTCCTTTTTCCTGATATAATCATCAGCCTCGGACGTTTGTACCTTAATTTCAGGAAGAGCTTTGCTGTAAATGGGTTTAGGGAACTTTGGCCCGGCAAAATAGGCAGTAAGAAAAGCAGCAATAACTATTGTTGTGATTATCAGAAATCGTTTCATAGCCAATTAGTTTTATCGGAATAGGGAAGAATGATTTCTGCTAAATTACTTAAAATTGCTTTCGAAGGGAGTTTCGCTACGTAATTTTCAATGTTGTACCGTTAAGCGTTACGGTGTAAGTTTTTAAAGCACTTGGCGCCGGACCTTGCAAAACAGCTCCGCTCGTTGCAAACATCGACCCGTGGCAAGGACATTCAATTTTTGTTGAATTATTGTTGTAAGCAACCGTGCAATTTTGGTGAGTACAAATTTTTGATAATGCAATATACGTGGAGGTACCGGTACGAATAATGATAATGTCGCCGCTGTAAGCATACCCGCCAACATTTTTAAGAGCGCTAAAGTCGTTCGACGTTAAGTCGATAGTCGTACCGGTATTATTGCTTCCACCATTGTTTCCTCCTGAAGAGGGATCAACATCTTCCGATTTTCCGCACGAATTCAAAATTACCGGCGCGAGAAAAATCAATCCGCCACCAATCAATGCTTTGCTAAAGAATTCCTTTCTGTTCATTTTCCGAAATTTTAAAAGTTTGCATAGTAATATTAAATATCAATATTTGCTTTTGGAAGCATTGATTTAGGTGAGGATCTGTCTTTTTCTGGTTTGAAATATTCAACAATTCTGTGAAATATTAGTTCAGGTACGAGATCGCTTTAAAATATTTAAACATTAAAAATATGTATTTGTTATTGTGTTGGCCTTTTGTCAGGAATTTATAAGTTTTTGCACAAGGTCATTGAATTAATTAAAAACTGAAAAAAATCAAGAAAACCAATTGTTCAGCTATGGATAAATTTTCGCAGGTAGGCAATCAGGAAATAGCGGCTGTTGAAGAGCTTTATACATCGTTTATTGAGAATCCCGAGTCGGTTAATCCGAGTTGGAGAAACTTTTTCGAAGGCTATGAATTTGCCCGAAAAAATTACAGTAAATTACAAAACACTCCGCACGACGACAAAATAGATAAAGAATTTGCTATTCTGAATCTGATTCATGGCTATCGTCAGCGAGGACACTTGTTCACCAAAACAAATCCGGTTCGCTCGCGCCGGAAATACCTGCCAACGCTTGATATTGAGAATTTTGGGCTTCAAAAGTCTGATTTGGATACCGTCTTTCAGGCGGGCAACGGTATCGGTATTGGCCCGGCAACCTTACGTGCAATTATCGACCACATGGAGGCAACTTATTGCCAATCGATTGGAGTAGAGTATGTTTTTATGCGTCATCCCGAGTTAATCGATTGGCTGAAAGTGAAAATGGAATCGGTGAAGAATTCGGAGGTTCTTACCGCTGAAAAGAAAAAACACATTTACTACCACTTGAAACTGGCCGTTGGATTCGAAAATTTCATCCATCGTAAATTTGTGGGTCAAAAGCGGTTCTCGCTGGAAGGAGGAGAAGCGCTGATTCCGGCGTTGGATGCGGTGATTGAGCACGGAGCCGAGCTGGGAATTAACGAATTTGTACTGGGAATGTCTCACCGCGGACGTTTGAATGTTTTGGCCAATACGATGGAAAAGCCTTATGAGTATATTTTTAAGGAATTTGTTGGTAAAGAGTATGAACAAGACCTGTCGCTTGGCGACGTAAAATATCATCTGGGTTATGAGAATGAGGTGAAAACTGATTCAGGAAAAACTGTTAAGCTGAATTTAATGCCCAATCCGTCGCATCTCGAAACGGTTGCTTCGCTCGTGCAGGGAATGGCGCGCTCCCGAATTGATCTGAAATACAATGGCGATTACGACTCGGTTGCCCCAATTGTGATTCATGGCGATGCAGCTATTGCTACCCAGGGCATTGTGTATGAAGTTATCCAGATGTCTCAGCTTCCGGGCTATAAAACCGGCGGAACCATTCATTTGGTTATCAATAACCAGGTTGGTTTTACAACCAACTACCTCGATGCCCGTTCGAGTACCTATTGTACCGATGTGGCCAAAGTTACCCGTTCGCCCGTTTTTCACGTAAATGGCGACGATGTTGAAGCTATCATTTTTACAGTGAAGCTGGCGATGGAATTTAGGCAGCGATTCCATTCCGATGTATTTATCGACATTTTGTGTTACCGCAAATATGGGCACAACGAAGGCGACGAACCTCGCTTTACTCAACCACTGCTTTACAAAGCCATCGAAAAACATCTGAATCCACGCGATATTTATGCTGAAAAGCTCATTCAGCAAGGCGTTTATACTAAAGACGAAGTTTTGAAACTCAATCAGGAATTGGACCAGTTGCTGGAGGAAAAATTCAAGGCATCTGAATTGATGGACAAAGTGAAAGTGAAAAAATTCCTGAATAGTGAATACACTGAATTTAACAAACCAGGCAATGTAAACCTGCACCAACCTTTTAAATCCGGTGTTAAGCGGAAAGAACTTATACGCATTGCCGAACGCATAAATTTCCTTCCTGCCGACAAGAAATTTTTCAAAAAAATTGACCGGATTGTTGAAGACCGTAAAACGATGATGCTCGACAATCGCCTGGATTGGGCGATGGCCGAATTATTGGCTTATGGAACATTGCTCGAAGAAGGCTTCCCGGTTCGTTTGAGTGGTCAGGATTCGGAACGCGGAACATTTGCTCACCGTCATGCTGCATTCGTGGTGGAAGATACCGACGATAAGTATTTCCCGCTGAAAAATATCAGCGAAAACCAGGCTAAATTTCATGTTTACAACTCATTGCTTTCGGAATATGGAGTGCTTGGTTACGAGTATGGCTATGCCCTTGCAACGCCCGGTGGATTGACTATTTGGGAAGCACAGTTTGGCGATTTTGCCAATGTGGCGCAGGTTATTTTCGATCAGTACATTTCGTCGGCTTACGAAAAATGGGGCATGATGAACGGCTTGGTGATGTATCTTCCGCATGGCTACGAAGGCCAGGGGCCGGAACACTCAAGCGCCCGTATCGAGCGTTTCCTTAACCTAACAGCTGATAACAACATTCAGGTTGCCATACCAACAACACCTGCCAATATGTTTCATTTGCTTCGGCGACAAATTCACGGAAACTACAGAATTCCACTGGTCGTATTCACGCCCAAAAGCTTACTTCGCCATCCTATGGTAACCTCATCGGTCGACGAACTGGCCGATGGATATTTCCGCGAAATAATCGAAGATGCTGTTCCGTCGGCACAAAAAATTAAGAAGCTTGTTTTTACTTACGGAAAGCTGTATTACGATTTGCACAAACGTCAGGCCGAGGAAGGAATTCAGAATACGGCAATCGTTCGCATAGAACAGCTATTTCCATTTCCTGCCGACCAAATCAGGAGTATAATTGCAAAATATTCGAACCTCGAAAAAGCATATTGGGTGCAAGACGAACCTTCGAACATGGGCGCGTGGAGTCATGTGCAACGCTTTTTACCCGATGTGCCTTTTGATTTGGTAGCCCGTCCGGCCAGCGCAAGTCCCGCTGTAGGCTTGATGTACCAACACAATAACCGCTTGAAACAAATCTTGGATACGGTATATGAAGAAAAGGTTCTTGCATAAATAGCTAAATATAGAAAATCAACTTTCAATAAAAACCCAAAATGATCATTGAAATTAAAATACCAACTCCCGGAGAATCGATCACCGAAGTTGAACTTGGCAAATGGAATGTTGCCGATGGAGACCTGGTTGAAAAGGATCAGGAACTTGGCGAAATAGAGTCGGACAAGGCAACTTTAACCATTTCGGCGACCGAAAGCGGTAAAATTAAAATCCTGGTTCCTGAAGGCGACCGCGTAGCTGTTGGGTCGGTTGCTTGCAGCATCGACACATCGTTTGCCGTTGCAAAATCCGAATCAAAACCTCAGCTCGCCAGCGAAGAAAAGGTTCTGGAGAAAGAGGTGATAACACCGCAACCTAAAGTAGCTGAGGCAGCTAAAGAAGCTCAAGTTTCTGCCGATTTGAGCAAGATAAAAGTCACTTCTGTGGCAAAAAAGATGATGGATGAATATAATCTTTCGCTTGAATATGTTCTAAACGGCTTACATCGTATTTCAAAAAGCGACATTGAGGCTGTGCTCGCATCCAGGAATGCAGAACCATCGGTCTTGCAGTCATCGTCTGTCAAATCGCGCAATGAAAAACGCGAAAAAATGACTCCTTTGCGGAGAAAACTAAGCGAACGGTTGGTTGCGGTGAAGAACGAAACCGCGATGTTGACGACGTTCAACGAAATTGATATGAGCCGCGTAATGGAAATGCGAACCAGGCTTCAGAATAAGTTTGTGGAGCGATATGGCCTGAAACTGGGATTTATGGCGCTTTTCACCAAAGCTGTTGCACAGGCCATGCAATTTCATCCAATGATTAATTCGCAGATTAATGGTGACGAAATTGTTACTCCTGAATTTGTTGATGTTGGCATTGCAGTGCAAACACCCAAGGGATTGATGGTTCCGATTATTCGTAATACCGAGAGTAAGACCGTTGCCGAAATTGAAATAGAATTGAAAGAGCTTGCTGAAAAAGCAAGAAACAAAAAAATATCGGTTGAGGAGCTTTCGGGAGGAACATTCACAATTACTAATGGCGGTGTGTTCGGTTCGTTAATGTCAACTCCTATTATCAATCCGCCCCAGTCAGCCATTTTAGGTATGCATAATATTGTTGATCGACCGGTTGCTGTAAACGGACAAGTTGTTATCCGGCCCATGATGTATGTGGCTTTGTCATACGATCATCGAATTATTGACGGAAAAGATTCAGTGGGCTTCCTGGTGAACGTGAAGGAATTTATCGAAAATCCTGAGCGGTTGCTAACTGGCGGAAAGACCCCTGAAGAAGTTTTATTAGGATTATAATTTGTAGGTTTAATTTTTGAGCTCTTCTACTTAGTGGAAGAGCTTTTTTATTGCATTTTATTCTGTAATTTAGGAGAAAAGTTTGATTGAAGTAATGAGAATGAAATAATGTCGTATTCAAATTTGTATTTTTATATGAATTCACCTCCGGGCATCGTTCAACTGAGCTCACGCAGATCGGCGATGCTTTCTCCTCTCTTTCAGGAAGAAAGGAGGAATGTCCGTTCTTCGGGCTTAGGGATGAGTACCATTAAAACACGATAATAAGTTTTTTTTGTTATTCAAAATTGATAATCATGAAATTCGTCTATTTTTTTGCTTTAATTGTCGCAGTTTTCTATTCCTGTACTGAAGAAAGGCTTAAGGAAACAAAAAAACATTCCAATATTCATGTTGCGAATATTGACAGGTCAGGTCTGCCGATGCAAAGGAAAGTTTATGTTCCGATATATAGCGATATTTATTATCGCGATGCTCATCATACATTTTCGTTGTCGGCGACTTTAAGTGTGAGAAATGTTTCGTTTAACGACAGTATCTACATTTTTGCCATTGATTACTACAATTCAGCAGGGAAGAAGCTGCGGCGATATAACGAAGGTACGCTGTTGGTCAGTCCAATGGAGTCCATTGAATTTGTAGTTGAAGATAAAGACGATAGCGGAGGTGTAGGAGCTAATTTTGTAATTGAATGGGGCGCAAAAGCTTTTTCTCAGCCCCCATACATTCAGGGCGTAATGATTGGCACTTCGGGCCAACAAGGGATTTCCTTTGTGACGGAAGGTATTGATATTCAGTAGAATCTTCTTCTTTTTTACTTCGTGTTTTTTCCGAGTGGTATGGTGATGCCAAGCCAGGGTACAGCAATGAAGCTATCCATATTCTTTTCGAGGGGAATCATTAGCCCAAAATCGAGCCCGGTGTGTTTAATCAATCTTCTTCCACCGATCATTGATATAACGGCAATGTCGTCAGAAGTACTGATAATGTAATTTTCTGTAATAAAGTATCCTTTGGGGCCGGTTCGAATCATTCCACTAATATTAATTGTTGGACGCTGTGCAATTTCTCCGTCAGCATATGCCCAACCCAATCCCAGGTTGAGGTTTTTATCTTTTGCTCCGAACGTTGCGATTCCATATACAATGCCAAATCCTGTGTTCGATCTTTCACCTAAAACAGTACCCAATAACATGCCGGCGCCCAAATTAAATTTGTTTTTTTTCACTGGCATCGAAAATTTTGCTGTTAACCAGACTGGAGTCGCCGGGGAAGAAAACATAAATAACGGAACCATGCCAATTCCGGCTGAGAAACGATTGGTAATTCCCAGCGTTGCCTGGTTGAAAAGTACCCAGACATTTTGATAAAAGGCTTCGCCCTGTTTTAAATTATATCCGTTGGGCGCACAAAAATAGCGTGTCGCCTGTGGGTTGTCGAGCCAATAACTTCCATCTTTTGCTTTTGTGGTTTTGATTTCGGAGATATTCCTGATTTCTGATTGTGAAATGGTGATTTTGCCAATCTTATCTGTTTTAATTTTAATCGAATCTTTCGTCTGATTCAGGATAACACCTATGTATTCGTTGCCGTCAGTGGTTTCAATCAGAACCTTGGTCGAATCGGGAGCTGTTTGCGCTTTCGCAACATGGGAAAGACTCATGAATAACAACATCAAAACCAGCGGAATAGCTTTTTCCATAATCATCATAACCCGAGATTTGATTTTTTCGTTCGTTTGCGAGGAATAATTGTAAAAAAAAACCACCCGTTGTGAGGACGGATGGCTTATCTGTTTGTTTGAAAATGTTTGATTCTGTGTAAATACTGATTTTTTTAAATTATTCTGAAACTACTTCAAAACCAAGTTCCACCACAACTTCTCTGTGTAGTTTAATTTTGGCTGTATAATTTCCAACTTCTTTAATACTGTCTTCGGCAATGGTGATCTGTTTGCGATCAACTTCGAAGCCTTTAGCATTGATGGCTTCTGCCAGCATAATGGTATTAACCGAACCGAAGATTTTTCCGGTAGAGCTGGTTTTAGCACCAATGACCAATTTAACAGTTTGGAGTTTTTCAGCAATACCTAAAGCCAAATCTTTAAGTTTTGCTTCTTTGTGGGCGCGCTGTTTGATGTTTTCAGCAAGAACTTTTTTTGCTGATTCAGTAGCGATAACAGCCATTTTCTGTGGGATGAGGTAGTTGCGGCCGAAACCATCTTTAACCTTCACTACATCGTCTTTCGATCCCAGTCGAGCTACGTCCTGTAATAATATTACTTCCATTTCTTTTCGCTTTAATTATTTCAACATATCAGTAACATATGGCAGTAATGCAAGATGACGTGCTCTTTTAACTGCTTTAGCCACTTTGCGTTGGTATTTCAAAGAAGTTCCGGTGATACGGCGTGGTAAAATTTTACCTTGCTCGTTCAGGAATTTTTTGAGGAATTCCGGATCTTTGTAATCAACAAATTTGATTTTGTTCTTTTTAAAGCGGCAATACTTTTTCTTTTTGATTTCAACCGTCGGCGGGGTCAAATATCTGATTTCTCCTTGATTTGCTGACATCTCTTAGTTCTCCTTTTCAGTTTTAGCTTTTGATTTGTTTCTTCTCTTTTCGCTGTATGCAACGGCGTATTTATCTTTCGCAAAAGTTAAGAAGCGAATGATACGTTCGTCGCGTCTGAATTGGGTTTCCAACGTTTTTGCAAACGTAGGTTCGGCGGCAAATTCGAAGAGTTGATAGAACCCTGTCGATTTTTTCTGGATAGGATACGCTAATTTGCGTAAACCCCAGTCTTCTTCATTGACAATCTCTCCACCTTGTTCGGTGATGATGTCTCTGAATTTCTTTACCGTTTCCTTTACCTGAGCCTCAGATAAAACGGGAGTAATGATGAAAACGGTTTCATACTGGTTTTTCATAAAACATCTGAATTAATTAAACATGTTTACTTTATTCCTAAAAATAGGAGGCGCAAAAATAGAAATATTTTGAAACAAATCAAATACTTACCACAAGCTTTTCACTAGAGGCTTTTGTTGTAACCTGAAATATTTGTTCTTTTTGTAATTACAGTCTTTCCACGGAATCTTGATGACAGGTTATCGTACATCAGAAGAACCTTTGATGCCCGGTTATGTTTTGCGTTTTACTTATAAATAGCGGGTTTGATAATTCATATTGGTCGTTTGATAAATAGATTTACTTATGTCTCCGGATCATGCTTAAAATAGATTACTTTAGATTTTTACAACAGTCGAAAGAACACTAAATTATGACTTTATTTACTTCTTTTCTCAAGATCTTCTCAAAATTATCATCCTTCTTTCTGCAACGAAAGGTTCATTTATTAAGGCTTATATTCATTTTCCTTTTCTTTTTATTCTATTCATCTAAGGCTTTTTCTCAGTCGTTCGCGATTGACCTGGGTGGACAGGAAGTATCTTTGATTAATGCTAACAGAACATTATTAATCAATAATGGGAATAGTGGTCTTAGCGCAGGATCAGTATGGCGGTATGACAATCTTATAACAACTGGCGGTATAACTGTTTATGGAAAGCTAAAGATCGTAGCGATGTCAAATGCGTCTTTACCAATCCTTGATGATGAAACTGCCGGAACCGGTGCCCCTTACCGGTTTCAACCACAGTTAACGACAACAGCTGCTGGCGGATATGTTTCCTTTGAATTGGAATTCTTTGAATTGTACACGAATCAGAATGTTTATGTGTCAAATTATTACATGACAGGAGTTGATATTGATGGCGTTGAATTCTACGAAATATCGGGATATTCAAGCTATATCATAGATGCAACCTCAGTATTGGTTATTACACCATCAACAGTAGTTCCGAACGGCACCAGATTTTATGCAGGTAATACCGGTGAATTAAATGGTATAACATTTGACAATACAAGGGCGTTTATTGCAAAATATCCACATCCTGCCACGAAAATTAGTTTTGTAATTGGGGCAAATGGTGTTGTTTCCGCTCGACAGTTTTCTACTCAATTTGGTTCTCTGGGCGGGGTCTTTACAACTATTGATACAAATTACAATCCAACGCCGGTTCTCACAATCGATAAAACAGCTACGCCGACCATTTTTTCACCCGGAAATGTGAGCCAATATACGATACATGTGTCGAATGGCGGGAATACCGTAGCAAATGTCTCGGTTACAGATGCTTTACCATCTGAGTTATCCTATGTTGCAAACAGTACTTCTGTTTTTATTCCGGCATCAAGTACTTCGAAAACAGTTAGAGATGAATTTACCAGTGCAGTATATACAGCACAGGATGGAGTTGCTGGGATTTGGTCCACAAATTGGATAGATAATGATGTTAATGCAAGTTCGGGGACGATCTATATATCCGGAGGCAAATTAAATTTTGCTAATTTGGCTATTGGTGATCAGATTGTCAGATCGGCAAACCTTTATCCTTCAGGAAGTTCATCGAAAGGTGTCGCAACTTTATCATTTGACTATGACTTGTCAAACGGCTCAGGATTAGGGACTTCACAGCTTCTTGTGCAATTGTCGCCTGACGGGACTACATATACAACTGTTGGTACTTTAACCGGAAACGCTACAGGGACGTTTAGTTATACGCTTCAGGATGGCCAAATTACGAGCAACACCTACCTTCGATTTGCCAATTCGGGCACAGCGTGGGGCTCATCAACAAGAATTGCTAAACTTGATAATGTTCAAATTTCTTATTCATATAACAAGTCAGATGTGACAAGGACTAATGTGCCGGGTTCTCCTGGTATGTTAAGCGATGGCTCACCATCGGGAAGTCTGGTTGCAGCTGCCGATGCAATTACACTTGAACCTGGTGTAATCATGACTGTAACCTTTAATGTATTGGTTGCTTGCAATGCATCGGGTACGAAAACGAATACCGCAACTGTTAATTGCACCGGCTTACCAGCACCAGTTTCGGCAACTCATACCGCACCGGTTGGGCCGGTATCAAACGGTGCAACATTCTGCGCTACAGGTTCAGTGAGCCTTAGCGCGTCGGGTGCTGGAGCTAATCAGGTTTATCTCTGGTATGCAGCTGCAAGTGGGGGGACTCCGCTTTACACCGGAAATCCATTTCCAACACCAAGCATTAGTTCTACAACAACTTATTATGTTTCTCTTTATAATGCCGGTACCGGATGTGAAAGTGTGCGTGTTCCGGTGACAGCAACTTATGCGGCGATTTCCGGAACCGGCGTAATTACGGAATTGACTGCAAAAAATGGAACAGGGGGAACATCGTATGCCGATAGCCAAAGTAGTGTAGGGTTTCGTCTGGATGGGGTTACCGGTGCGACATCCTATTCCTGGGATGTATCTTCCATTACGGCGGCAGGTGGATCAATTGCCGGAACTTCGGGATCGACAATTTATTTAAATTTCAATAACGCAGGAGAAAATGGTTCTTATAGCATTTGTTGCACTCCGTCAAATTCTTGTGGAGCCGGGACTAAAAAATGTATAACTATCAGTATTACCAGTCCGGCCAATTATGGAATATCGGGTAATTTATACGTTGACAAGGATGGGTCGGGTGGAGGAACCTCAATACCACCGACCAGTGCAAGTAAGGTTGATGGAACAGGTATAGGTATAATTGGAGGTCAACAAATGTATGCTGTTTTGTTCGATAAGGCTATGACAACTCCATCGGGAACCGGTGGTGTTGTAACTTCTCAGGCTATTGCTTCGGATGGTAGCTATTCTTTCTATGGACTAAGATCCACTGCATCCAATTATCATGTTTATATTTCTAAAACTATTGTTGGTATTGGCACTTCCTTGTCATCCTTGTCATCGTCTTTACCTTTGGGGGCAACATTTAATGGCGCAAAAGACAATGATAATACCAACTCGCTAACTGGGGGAAGCAGCACAAATGGCTATTTACAGAATATTTCGGCCACTGATCCGGTTAATTCTAATGTGAACTTTGGGGTTCTGATTACGAACCCGACAGCCGTCAATGATGGTCCATATACGGTATTGGAAGATCATACAATTACTAATATTAATGTTTTAGCCAATGATTCTTATGTTTCTGGTCATCCAATTACTGCTTCAACGGTCGATCTGGATCCATCAACTCCCGGGAGACAGACTTCTTATTCCGTGCCAGGCAAAGGTGTCTTCCAGGTAGATAATGCCGGGTTGGTTACTTTTACCCCTTTGGCTGATTATTTTGGGAATGGAGTAACTGCTTATTATACGGTTGAAGCTGAAGCAGGTGTAGTATCAAATATTGGAGTAATAACGGTGGATGTTACTCCGGTTAACGACGCTCCGTCCTTTACAAAAGGAGCAGATCAGGTTGTTTGCGCTGGCAGCGTAACTCAGACTATTTCAGGATGGGCAACACTCATTGGCGTTGGATCAGCCAATGAAATTGGTCAGCTAACAACATTTATTGTTGCGGGTAATACTAATCCCGGAATTTTTTCAGCGGTACCAACAATTAATCAGTATGGGCAGTTAACCTATACTCCTTCATCTACTGCCGGAACTGCAACAATTACAGTAACTTTAAAGGATGACGGAGGAACAGCGAATGGCGGAATTGATACTTCGGGTAGTCAGACGTTTGTAATAACTGTTAATGATAATTCAACGTTAGTACAAACCTCGGGTGTTTCTACAAATCCGCAAACATCATGTATTAATAACCCGATAACACCGGTTACTTTTGCAGTTGGCGGTGCTGGTACCGGAGCTTCAATTACCTCAGGTAGCTTACCTTCCGGCGTGACCGGTACATACAACTCCGGTTCAAAAATATTTACAATCTCAGGAACTCCTAGTGTTGCCGGAACATATAATTATACAGTTACTACTTCGGGGGGAACTTGTTCTCAAACATCTGTTTCAGGAAGCCTTATTGTACAGAGTGTTGTAGCCACAGCTACGATTAGTGGAACAACATCTGTTTGCGTTAATTCTTCGAATCCGGCTGTAACTTTTACCGGAGCCAACGGAACAGCGCCTTATACATTCTTTTATACGGTAAATGGAGGTTCTCAACAATCAATAACCACGACTTCGGGAAATAGTGTGACGGTAGCCCAAGCAACTACTATTGCTGGTTCTTATGTGTATTCATTAAGTTCGGTTCGGGATGCAAGCAGCCTTATTTGCTCAAATACTCAATCAGGCACAGTAACTATTACCGTCAATGCTTTGCCAACGATTGCTTTGGCAGGCTCTACGGCCAGCGTATGTTACAGCGCGAGTTCTCAAACAACGACATTGGCCTATAGTGGAACAAACAATGCACCAACTACATATAGTATAAGCTGGAATGGTTCACCTACGAATAGTTTCGTTGTAGTGACTAATGCCGCTTTAGGTGCTAGTCCAATATCAATCACAGTACCTGGTGGCACTACCGCCGGAACTTATACGGGTTATCTGACCGTTAAAAACGGGAATGGATGTACCTCTGGAAGTACAAGTACATTTACTGTTACAGTCAACGCTTTGCCAACGATAACTTTGGCGGGCTCTACAGCCAGCGTATGTTACAGCGCAAGTTCTCAAACAACGACATTGGCCTTTAGTGGAACAACAAATGCACCAACTACATATAGCATAAGCTGGAATGGTTCGCCGTCGAACAGTTTTGCTCCGGTAACAGATGTAACGCTTGGAGCTAGTCCGATAACAATCAATGTACCTGGTGGCACGACAGCTGGAACTTATACAGGTTATCTGACCGTTAAAAACGGGAATGGATGTGCCTCTGGAAGTACAAGTACATTTACCGTTACGGTCAATGCTTTGCCAACTTCTACTTATGTCTTGACTCCGGTTAGTTGTTATGGAGGCAATGATGGAAAGATAGTCGCAAATGGGGCTGGCGGTACAGGAAGTTACTATTTTTCAATTAACAATGGAGTTGATTATACTGGAGTACCCGAGACAACTCACACATTTACAGGACTTATTGCAGATACCTATATCATAAGAGTTAAAGACACGAATGGGTGCGTGTCGTTGCCTTAATCTCAAGGGGTATATAAGGCAAAGTGAAAAATATTTTAAGCCGGTAGTACGTAATATCGTATTATTGGCTTATTTGCTTTTATTTTTTTTATGTCAAAAAGTCAATTTGTTTTCTATTTTTCTGAAAATTTTTCCTGATTTATCGCTGGTTTAAGCCATTTTGACAATTCCGGTACAAAACACTTGGTTGGCAAACCCTTTGCTGGAAACCTGCGTAATTAAAAACAGGAAACAATAAAAACAGAGAAATATGAATTTCAATAATTTTACCATTAAGTCGCAGGAAGCCATTCAACATGCTTTTGAAGTTGCCCAGGGAAAGCAAAACCAGGCAATAGAAACGGGCCATATTTTAAAGGGGCTTTTTCAGGAAGCCGAAAATGTCGTTGGTTTTTTACTGAAGAAAGTTGGTTCTAACCCGGTTGCAATCCAACAGGCGCTAGATCGGGTTGTCGATTCGTATCCGAAAGTCTCGGGTGGAGAACCTTATTTGTCGTCGGATAGCAACAAGGCTTTGCAAAAATCAATTGGTTTTATGCAGGAAATGGGCGACCAATTCGTTTCGGTTGAACATATCCTGATGGGCTTGCTCGAAGCCGGTGATACAATAAGCCGGATGCTAAAAGATTCGGGCGTGACTAAAAACGAACTGTTGGCAGCAGTGAAGGAGCTTCGCAAAGGGGCGAAAGTTGACAGCCAGTCGGCTGAAGATAAGTTCGATTCGTTGAACCGTTTTGCGGTGAATTTGAACCAACGCGCCCGCGACGGCAAGCTCGACCCGGTGATTGGGCGCGACGACGAGATTCGCCGGATATTGCAGATATTGTCGAGGAGAACTAAGAATAATCCGATTTTGATTGGAGAACCCGGAACCGGAAAAACAGCTATAGCCGAAGGCTTGGCACAGCGTATTGTTCGTGGCGACGTTCCTGAAAATCTGAAATCGAAGCAGATTTTTTCCTTGGACATGGGAGCTTTGATTGCCGGAGCCAAGTACAAAGGCGAGTTTGAAGAACGTCTGAAAGCCGTTGTAAATGAGGTAATCAATGCCAATGGTGAGCTCATCTTGTTTATCGACGAAATTCACACTTTAGTAGGAGCCGGGAAAAGTGATGGAGCGATGGACGCCGCTAATATTCTGAAACCAGCTTTGGCTCGTGGCGAGTTGCGTGCAATTGGAGCCACTACGCTGAACGAGTACCAGAAATATTTTGAGAAAGATAAAGCGTTGGAACGCCGGTTCCAGATTGTGACAGTTGACGAGCCGGATGCACTGAGTGCCATTGCTATTTTGCGTGGTTTAAAAGAGCGCTACGAAAATCACCATAAAGTTCGTATTAAAGACGAAGCCATCATTGCTTCGGTTGAATTGTCGCAACGGTATATAACAGATCGCTTTTTGCCCGACAAAGCCATTGATTTGATGGACGAAGCGGCTGCACGGTTACGACTTGAGATGGATTCGGTTCCTCAGGAGTTGGACGAAATTGACCGTAAAATTATGCAGCTCGAAATTGAGCGCGAAGCCATCAAACGCGAAAAAGACGAAAAGAAACTTTCGGTATTGAACGAAGAAATTGCTAACCTGAAGCAGGAGCAATCTAAATTCAGGGCGCAATGGCAGCTCGAAAAGTCGTTGATCGATGGTATTCAGCTAAAGAAACAGGAGATTGAAAACCTGAAACTTGAGGCAGAACAAGCTGAACGTTCCGGCGATTTTGGTCGCGTTGCTGAAATCAGGTACGGCAAAATCAGGGAAGTCGAGGCTGAAATTGAACGGCTCAAAAGTGAACTGAGCAACAATAAAGATCAGCATTTGATCAAAGAAGAAGTTGATGCCGAGGATATTTCTGAAATTGTTTCGCGGTGGACCGGAATACCTGTTGCCCGAATGTTGCAAAGCGAGCGCGAAAAACTTCTTCATTTGGAAGAAGAATTGCACAACCGGGTGATTGGTCAGCACGAAGCCATTCGCGCTGTTGCCGACGCAGTAAGGCGGAGTAGGGCAGGACTTCAGGATGAGAAACGACCAATTGGATCGTTCATTTTCCTTGGAACAACCGGTGTTGGTAAAACCGAGCTGGCAAAAGCTTTGGCCGAATTCCTCTTCGACGATGAAAATATGCTGACCCGTATCGACATGTCGGAATACCAGGAGAAATTCTCGGTAACCCGTCTGATTGGCTCGCCTCCCGGATACGTGGGCTACGAAGAAGGTGGCCAGTTGACCGAGGCCGTTCGCCGTAAACCGTATTCTGTCATATTGTTTGACGAAATAGAAAAAGCGCATCCTGACGTATTCAACGTGCTACTGCAAGTGCTCGACGACGGGCGTTTGACCGACAACAAAGGGCGAATCGCGAACTTTAAAAATACGATCATCATTATGACCTCGAACCTGGGTTCGCACCTGATTCAGGAGCGATTTGAAGCCATCAACGATCGCAACCGGGCACAGGTTGAAGAGCAAACACGAACAGAATTGTTCGAGTTGCTGCGGAAAACAATTTCGCCCGAGTTTTTGAACCGTATTGACGAGGTGATCATGTTTACACCGTTGACCCGGAAAGATGTGCGGGATATTGTGAAACTTCAGTTTAACCTGATTGTAAGGCGGATTCCTGAAGGAAAATTCACCATCGAAATTTCGGACGACGCCATTGACTGGCTGGCCACTGTTGGATATGATCCAACCCACGGCGCCCGGCCAATAAAGCGAGTTCTTCAGAAATATTTGCTGAACGATTTATCGAAAGAAATTCTTTCAGGCAGGATGGACAACCGCAATAAAGTAACGGTAGATATTGAAAATGATGAAATTGCTTATAAGTTCGAATAAAAATCGCTGAGAAGCGAAGAAAGGACTATCTAAAAGTAAAAACTCAAATAACTTTTCGGGTAGTCCTTTTTTATTCCCTTTTTGTCGAGTAGGCTAATTCGTTTAATTTCAGCGATATATCATCGATGCTTAGTCTGAAGTTGGGCTTTATAAGTTTTAATGCTGCCCTTGGCATTGTTGAGGATATGGCTGAACACGGATTTTGAACGATAGTTGTTCCTCCAAATTTCTTTATGGTAAAAAGCCCGTTTGCGCCATCAGAATTTGCTCCCGTTAATATTACGCCGATCAAAGATTTGGTATAAGTCAGGGCCGCCGACTCGAATAAGACGTCGATAGATGGCCTTGAAAAATTTACTTTTTCTTCAGTTGAAAGCGAAAATGAAAAAGTGTCGTCAACCAATAAATGATAATTGGGTGGTGCAAAATAAATGGTTCCGGGAATAATTGGTTCGTGCATTTCGGCTTCTTTTACAGGTAGGTTACACCACTGGTTTAAGTACCTGATAAATGGATCGTTATTGTGGTCGCCAATGTGCAAAACAATAATTACAGGTAGTGGAAAACCCTGTTTGAAATTTGGAAGAATCGCTTTTAAAGCCTCCAATCCTCCGTGAGAAGTTCCTATGACAATTGCTTTGTACAATCTAAATTATTTTCTTTTTATAAATACGTTGGTTCTCGTCTAAAACATCAAAGTAACTCTCTGATTGCGTGTATTTAATCGTCTCTTTCGATCCCAGGCACAATATTCCCGACGGAACCAGGCTCTCATAGAAAAGCTTAAGTACCTGATTTTGCAGGTTTTTTTCGAAATAAATCAGCACATTTCGGCACAGGATGAGATTGACGTCGGCAAAAACACTGTCAGTTACCAGGTTATGGTCGGCAAAAACAATTTTTTCTGATAGTTCTTTCTGAAATTTTACTGAGCCATACATTGCCTGGTAATAATCGGATAATTTTCTTATTCCGCCAGCAAGTTCGTAATTTCGGTTGTATTGTTCAATATCAGTTTTCCTGTAAATGCCTTCTCTGGCTATTTCAAGAACTTTATTGTTGAAATCGGTTGCATAAATCTGGCATCGGTCGAGTAGTCCTTCTTCTTTTAGCAAGATAGCCAGAGAGTAAACTTCTTCACCGGTTGAGCATCCGGCATGCCATATTTTAAAGTAGGCGTATGTTTTTAGTTTGGGAATAACGATGTTTCTTAGCGATTTGTAAAATTCCGGATCACGATACATTTCGGTAACATTTATCGACAGGTCGTCGAGCAATTCTCTGAAAAAATCTTTGTCCATCAGTGTTTTATGCAATAGTTCGGAAACTGTTTTTGTATGGCTGATATTTAAACGGTGTAATATTCTTCGTTTAATGTGAGCCTTGCTGTAGTTCCGAAAATCGTACCCATAGCGTAGGAAAATAGCCTCCAGTAAAAGTTTTATTTCAATATTTAAAAGATCAGCGTTCGATTCGTTGTAATCATTCATAAGTAAAAGAATTGTTTTTTTGTCGGTGAGCCAAATCGACAATAATTTGCCGAAGCTCGCTTTCAGTAAACGGTTTACTAAGAAAATTATCCATTCCGGCAGTGAAGCACATTTGCTTATCTTCGGCCATAGCGTTAGCGGTTAATGCAACTACATAGGCTGATCTTGATTTTAATTCAAGCCGCTCATATTCCCTGATTAATAATGTAGCTTGTAACCCATCTATAATTGGCATTTGAATATCCATTAGTATCAGATCGTAGCCGTTTTCCTTGTATTTTTCAAAAGCTTCCTGCCCATCAACAGCCAAATCGCAGGTGTACCCCAATTGCTTTAAAGTTAAAATGGCAACTTTTTGATTTATATTATTATCTTCGGCTAACAGTATTTTAATCTCTGGCAGGGTAATGTCTTGATTGTTAGTGATTTTAAATGTTTTGTTTGATTCTTTTAGTGGTAACCGGAACCAAAAGTCAGAACCTTTATTCGTTTCACTTTCAACTCCTATTTCTCCATTCATTAAATTAACCAAATTCTTGGATATGGCCAATCCTAAGCCGGTACCGCCATATTTCCGGCTTATTGACGATTCTGTTTGCGAAAATTCTTTGAACAAATGCTGCTTTCCTTCCTCCGAAATTCCGATCCCGGTATCGATCACATTAAAAATAACTCTTACGGTCTGGCAACTTCGGTCAACCAGGTTTGCCGAAATTTTTACTTCTCCTTTAGGCGTGAATTTAATGGCATTATTGGCTAAATTGAGCAGAACCTGACTGATACGCAACGGATCGCCGTTTAATATGGGTGGAACATCATCGGCAATCGAGTAGCTAAATTTTATCCCTTTTTCTTCAGCTTTAAATTTCAAAAGTTTGTAGATGTTTCGAATAATGGCTTTTACTTCGAAGTCAATATTTTCGAATTGAATTTGACCGGATTCAATTTTCGAAAAATCCAGAATATCATTGATAATCTGAAGCAGGTTTTCGCCCGAATAGGTTATTATATTGATAAGTTCTTTTTGATCGTCGTTAAGTTCCGACTTCTGCAAAAGCTTCGACAAGCCGATCACTCCATTGAGCGGGGTGCGTATCTCGTGCGACATGTTTGCCAGAAACATTGATTTGGTCCGGGTGGCAACTTCGGCTTTTTCTTTTGCTATTTTTAAGTTCAGGTTAGCCTCCTCCATTTGAATAAGTAAATCGTCGAGCTTTTTACGTTGTAAAAACAAGTCGAGAAATACCCTGACTTTTCCCTTTAAAATATCGGGAATAATAGGTTTGGGAATAAAATCAACGGCTCCAGTTTCGATTCCTTTAATAATGTGTAAATCGCTTTGGTGAATTGCTGATACAAATATCACGGGTAAATATTTCGTTTTTTTTCGTTGTCGCATCATCTCCAGTGTTTCGTAGCCATTCATTCCCGGCATTTGCACATCTAATATTACCAATGCAAATTCTTCTTTATAGCTTAACCGAAGCGCTTCTTCTCCTGAAAAGGCCCTGACGAGGTCGGCTTCAAAATCTTCCAATATAGCTTCCAGGCTTACTATATTTCCCAATAAATCGTCAACAATCAGAATTTTAGGGCGCATATTTTTATTTTTTATATAACCATATTTTCAGCATGGCGAATAACTTTTCTTCGTTAATTGGTTTCGACAGATAGTCGTTAGCGCCATGTTTTAATGCATTAAAATGATCTTCTTTCATCGCTTTGGCTGTTAAGCAAATGATCGGAATATTCTTAATTTCAGGAATCTGCCTGATTTTAGCCATCGCTTCGTATCCGTTCATTACCGGCATCATTACGTCCATAAGCACCAGATCGATGTTCCGGTTTTCGAGTAACATGTCAATTGCAACTTTGCCGTTTTCGGCTTCAAATACCTCAATATCTTTGTCCTCCAGTATTTTTCCAAGCGCAAAAACATTCCTTATTTCATCGTCAACAATTAGTATTTTTTTATCTTTAAACAGGTTTTCATCTTCAATTATTTTGGCTTTTGGCTTTTGTACCGGTAGCGATTGCGAAACCTGGTGCAGGAATAGCGATACTTCATCCATCAGGCGTTCGTCTGATTTTAAACCTTTTAAAATAATCGTGCTTGTGTAAGCATTCAGGTTCTTGATTTCTTCTTTCGACATTTCTTTCCCGGTGTAAACAATTACTTTCGGAATTGTTATTTGGTTGCTTTTTAGCTTCAGGAGCAAATCTTTACCCGAGTAATCAGGCAATCCCAAATCGAGGATGATGCAATCAAATGTTTCGGTTGATAATTGCCGGTAAGCTTCTTCCGCCAGGCTAACCTCTTTAATTTCGATGTCAAATTCCGATAGCAGGTCTCTGATAACATTTCTTGTAACAATATCATCTTCAATGATTAATATTCGCCTTGAGTTGCCAATGATCTTTTTCTCAAGCGAGTTTAACGCTTCGTTAAAGGTTTCTGAATTGAAACTGCTCAATTCTTCCTGGTTGTGCGGCGCATCATATTCGATGGGGCTGATGATATGAACCGGTAGTGTTTTAATTTCCGGCAGTGTCGTTAGCTTTTGGTAATCAGCATTATCGGTTTTCGTGAGCTCAATAGCAAGCATTATCGCTCTGGGGTGGTATGTTTGAGCCAATAAAATTCCATCATTTATGTTCGATGCAGCAAGGACTTTATAGTGTTTGGCTTTGGCTTGCTGGCAGAATTTTTCAGCCTGGCTTTTATTTGGATGAATAATCAGTACGCTGGCATCTTTCTCTGCTGAAATAAATTTACGGTCATCGTCAATATATTGCGCTGCAACTGGTAGGGAAGTACTGATTTTATCTTCCTGGATGACTTTTGTATTTTCCTTAATATCAATGCTTTGTTTTATCTTAATTTCGTCCTGGGCGACCATCTCCTGGTTACCAACCGCCAATGGCAGATAAATATAAAACGACGATCCTTTGTTGATATAACTTTCAAGTTGAATCTCGCCGCCCAGCATTTTAATCAATTCTCGCGAAATAGAAAGCCCCAGCCCTGTTCCGCCGTATTTTCGCGAGATGCTTCCATCCGCTTGCTGAAATGCTTCGAAAATTAATTCAAGTTTTTCTGCCGGAATACCTACACCTGTATCAGAAACCTTTATACAACACGAATTTTGCGGGGTAAGGTTTGTATTGAAATGAATAAAATCGGGAGTTGGAATCATGTCAACTGTAACGCTGCCGACATTGGTAAATTTAAACGCATTCGAAAGCAAGTTGCGGACAATCTGCATTAACCGATAACGGTCGGTTGGCAGGATACCTGGGAAATCTTCGTGAATATTTACACCGAAACTTAGTTTTTTCTCTTCGGCTGTTGCCTTGAAATTCATGATTATTTCTTCCTGTATGTCAGTTGCCCGAACATCACTGATCTCGAGGCTCATTTTACCGGCTTCAATCTTCGACAAGTCGAGCACTTCGTTAATAAGGTACAACAAATCGGTTCCGCTTTTGTGTATAATTTTGGCCGACTGGACTTGTTCCGGCGTTAAGTTCCCTTTTTTATTGTTTGATAATAAATTGGATAAGATGAGTAAACTGTTGAGTGGCGTGCGCAATTCGTGCGACATGTTGGCTAAAAACTCCGATTTATACTGGCTTGCAAGTTGTAATTCCCTGGCTTTTATTTCCAGTTTTTCCTTTATTTCGGTTAATTCGCTGTTTTTCAGACTAATGTTGTCTTTCTGTAATTCAAGCTGGCGGGTACGTTCTTCCAGTTCTTCATTGGCAACTCTAAGTTCTTCCTGTTGCACCTGTAAGCGCTTTTCATTTTCAGTAAGTATTTTGGTATGCTCAACTAGTTCTTCGTTGGCAACTCTAAGTTCTTCCTGCTGAACCTGTAGCTCGCTGGCCTGAACCTGTGTTTTTTGAAGCAACTCGTTTGTTTTTAGCATATTAACTGCTGAGTTGAGATTGATCGCTACAATATCAGTCGCCTGCGAAATAAAACGTAACTCAATTTCAGAATATGTTTTTATTGAACCAAGCTCTAAGACTCCAATCAGCGTGTTGTTGAAAATAAGCGGTGCAACAATAATAAATTTTGGAATATATTCTCCTGACGATGAGTAACTTATGTAGTTTTGGTCGGGTAATTCGTTTAATATAATTGTTCTTTTTTCAGAAGCAGCCTGTCCAATAAGACCCTCGCTAAGTTTGAATTTGTCGCGTGCTTTTTTTACATCGATTCCGATGGAATTCAGCCTGTTTAATGCTTTTAATTCGCTATTATATAGGTATATACTTCCAATTTGAGTATGCAGGAACTGCGAAAGAAATGACAGCGTATGGCTTGAAATATCATTTAATTCCTGGTCTCCTCTTAATCTTTCGTTTAAAAGGTTAATTCCTGATTTAAACCACGAATCTTGTTCCGAAATTTCATATGATTCCCGAAGTTTACCAACCATTTTATTTAAAGCGATGCTTAATTCATCTTCGTCGGAACGGGGTTTTATAGGAGTGCTGTAATCGCCTTGGGCAACATTTTTGGTGTATTCGATAACATCTTTAAGCCCTATTTGAATTTCACTAAACGATTGGGCCAGGTTTCCAATTTCGTTATCAGTATCAACAATGATCTGTGTATTTAAGTTTCCGCGGGCAATTACTTTGAATTTATCGACCATTTCCTGAATTGGCACTACAATAGTGGCCGAAATCAGGCTTGAAACAGAGGCAAGGAAAATGATAATGAATATAACAAGAAAAGCTACCCCAATATTAAGGAGCATATTTGAAAATCCGTTAAGCGCTGAAATTGCTTTGGAGAAATCGGTATAAAATTGCCTGATTTGACTAAGATCGTTATCCAGTAGCAAAATATTGGATTCGTTATCCTGAAAATCCTTCATCTCCTTTTTTATTTTTTCTCCTAAAATGTAACCCTGACGGGTTATTTCCATCGCTTCTTTCAGCTTATCAGAACCTAAAACTGTAAAAAGTTTGACTCTGCTAGCCATCAGGTAGGCCATTTCAATATCATAATTGTAAGCTTCGCCATAATTTTTATAAAATATATCGATGTACTCCTTTTCCTGACGCTTAAGGAGCTTATCGATTATCGAAAATTGGTAAGCCATTTGGTTGGCTTGGGTTAGTTTTACAATTGCCGAATCCAAAAATTGGTTATCCTTCGATATTCTATATTTATAAAAGTGCTCAACACCTTCCTGAAATGTGTTATTGTGAACCCGTTCAGCATTTATTATTATGCCAATAGTTTTGCTGGTATTGAAGAAGTAATTCGAAAAGTATCCGAGAGTAACCAGGCAAACGATTGATATTAAACTAAGTAATCGAAGTTTATTCCTAATACTAAAATTATTGAACTTCAGCATAATATTTGGGTTTCAGTTTTAGAAAGTAAATATATCAAATCTGGTTGACAAATTGAGAAACAGTATATAAATGCCAAAATTAACTGGTTTTCTTCTTTCGGGATGGTTAAATAGATTGAAAATTGTAGTAAAAGTGTCCAATTTTAAAAGCGGGAATAAAAATACATATTTAAATCGAATCCCGATTATGTTGTGAATTTTATTCGCCTTTCAGGTGTTTTATTTTAATAGGGATGCTTTTTTTAGCGATATTGAGAATGAAGGCTGTTCTGTACCTCAGTTTCAGGTTCTTGCCGTTACATGATTAAAAATTTAATACAAAAGACTATAAATTCCAATTTTAATATACATTAAAACAATAGACATTGTAGATAATTTAGAGGTGTTGAAACAAACTAAAATAGAAACATGGACATTTTTAAGATTACGATTCGGGGAGGCCAGGGAAAAGACGGTCAGCCCGAAAAAGTGGAACAATTCGACCTGAAAATGGGTGACATTGTCAGTATTGTTGGACCTACCGGTTGTGGAAAAACAACCCTTATCAACGATATTGAGCTGTTTGCCAACCGAAACACTCCATCGGGAAGGCAAATCCTGATCAATGGAGAGCCTGTCCCTGACGATTTTACCTTCGATCCATCGAAGCATCCTATCGCTTTAATTTCGCAACACACCAATTTCCTGAGCGATCTTCCTGTTGGCGAGTTTCTTACTATTCATGCTACCGTGCGTGGCGCTACTGATGTGGAAAGGGTGGTTGAAGAAACCATTCTTTTTGCCAACCAGCTTACCGGCGAAGCTATTATCAAGGAAACGGCAATGACTGAACTCTCAGGTGGGCAAACACGCTCGTTGCTGATTGCCGATGCCGTGATTATTGGCAATTCGCCCATTATTCTGCTCGACGAAATTGAGAATGCAGGAATCCACAAAACCAAAGCGCTCGATTTGCTGAAGAACTACCGTAAAATCTTCGTATTTGTAACCCATGATCCAACAATTGCATTGCTTTCCGATTTCAGGATTGTGATGAAAAACGGCGCCATGCAGAAACTTATTTATGCCAGTAAAGAAGAGATGAAAGCTGCAAGCAAGCTGAAAAGCATCGACGACATAATTCTCCATTACCGGAGCCTTGTGCGGGCAGGCGAAGAATTAAATGTTGCCCTTTTAGAAGAAGAACTAATCAGTGTAAATTAAAAACAGAAAACAAGATGAAATTAATTGTATTTGCAGGACCCCCAACCTGCGGAAAAACCACGGTCATTCGTCAGGTGATCAGGCGCATAATTGCCAGAGAGTTAAAACCTTCGTACATCAAAATCGACGTTTTATTTGCCGACGAGGACGAAACTATCCACAAAGAATTTGGGATTCCGACGAAGAAAATATATTCAGGAGAGCTTTGCCCCGACCACTGCAATGTGGTGGTGCTCGACGAAGCGGTAGAGTGGGCCGAAAAAGTTGGCTCTGATTACTTGTTCGTTGAAACGGCCGGATTGTGCCTGCGTTGCTCGCCTTATGTCGAGAATTCGTTGGGGATTGTAGTCCTGGAAGCTACCAGTGGAATGAACCTTCCTCGAAAAATAGGGCCAATGTTGACCTTAGCCGATATTAGCGTGATTACCAAGATTGACTTGATTTCGCAGGCCGAGCGCGAAGTATTCCGCTATCGGGTATTGGAATCGGCTCACGACATTACCGTTGTTGAAAGCAATGCACTTTATGGAATTGGGATTGATCCGATTGTGAAGCAGATACTAAAAACTGCCGATATTGAATTCCCGATGTATCTGCGGGGCAACCCGCCGGTAGGTACTTGTACTATCTGTGTCGGGAAAAAAGAAATTGGTGCCAAGAACCATTTCGGGGTACTCCGCACCATGGAGCAAGAGTTGTTTTACGTTGGCGAATAAATCTAATACCAGGAATTATGCAAAAACGAATATATCTGGATAACGCAGCCACAACTTGCCTTGATGACCGGATTCTGGAAGTAATGGTTCCATTGTTTGACAGGCAGTTTGGAAATTCTTCGAGTTTGCATTCGTATGGAGTTGAGGCCAAAGATGTGCTCGACAAATCCCATGAACAAATTGCCAGCTATATAGGAGCATCAGCCAACGAATTGATTTTCACTTCAGGTGGAACCGAATCGAATAATTTTGCACTCAAGGGCATTGCTTTCTCCAATAGGCACAAAGGAAACCACATTATTGTTTCGTCCATAGAGCACGACTGTATCCTGAATGCCTGTAAATGGCTCGAAGAGCAAGGCTTTTACGTGACTTATCTTCCGGTTGATCAGAATGGGATTGTTGATCTTGATTTTTTGAAGCGGGCTATTAATCCCAAGACCATTTTGGTTTCGGTGATGTTTGCCAATAACGAGATTGGAACCATTGAACCGATTGATGAAATTGGAGCAATCTGTCGGGAGCAAAATGTTTTTTTCCATTGCGATGCCTGCCAGAGTTTTGGGAAGATTCCGATAGACGTAGTCCGTTCGAAAATTGATTTGCTCACCATCAATTCGCACAAAATCTATGGGCCTAAAGGCGTAGGCGCGTTGTATATCAGGAAAGGTATTTCAATAACTCCTTTATTGCACGGAGGAGGGCAGGAATATGGGTTCCGTTCCACAACCGAAAACATACCTGGAATAGCTGGTTTTGCTAAGGCTGCCGAACTGTGTATGGAAGAAATGGAAACAGAGTCGGTCCGGCTTACGAAGTTGCGCGACCATTTTATCAGGTACTTGCTCGATAATTTCGAAAATGCTTACATCAACGGACACGAAAAGCTTCGTTTGCCGGGTCATGTAAATTTTAGTTTTCACGGCATGGAAGGTGAAACGATTCGCCTGTTGTTGCTGCTTGACGAAATGGGGATTGCAGTTTCGGCTGGTTCTGCTTGTTCCTCGAATCACAGCGGCAGCGCATCGCACGTACTTCAGGCCATCGGGCTAAACCCTTTTGAAGCCAGAGGAGGAATTCGTATCAGCTTTGGGCGTTTTACTTTCGAAACGGACATAAACGATTGCTTACAGGCGTTGCATCAGTGTGTGCCTGAATTGAATGCAATATTCTCTTAATCAATTTAATAATGAATAAAAACAAAGACAATGGATACTTTAACTGTTGAAAAACCAAAACTAATATTACCAAATTTAAACTGTGGAGCTTGTGGATATAAAACCTGCGAGGATTTTGCTCTTGCCGTTGACGAAGCAAAAGCGGAGGTGAAGAAATGTATTCATGCGAAGCAACAGGTATTAACCGAAATAAACCGGCAAATCAATTGCCTGAGTTGCACTAGTGCTGAAAACCTTGGCGAAAAAGTTGGCTGGAAAGACAGCCTGAAACGCGATTTCGATTTTATTCTTGACGTATTTGAAGGTGAGCCCGGCCCGAAAGAAACCATTTTGCCCTACAATCCTGCTCTGGTCAAAGATTTAGGCGTAAAGATAGGCGATGTAATGATTGGTCGTCCAATGGGAATGTCGTGTGGATGCCCGGTGACGCACTGCGGCGTAGTTTCGGATGTTGATGCCCGTAACGGGGTAATCTATTGGAATGTGACCGGCCCATTGCGCCCTCGTTCCGAAGGATTTATTGATATTGGATTTTACGTTTCGCAGGCGTACGAAGGAATAATTAAAGAATCGCGCGAGCCTATCAGGCTGGGGCAACGGTATTGGTTTTTGCCACGTCGTTGTATGCTGCAATGGAGGCATAGCGGATTGGTGAACGCCGTGACCAAGCTCAAAGACGGAAGCTACAAAGTACGTGTCGAAGGTTTATTAATTGGATGATTCATAATTTTATATCAGCCGTAACATAAATATGGCATATAAAATACCATAAATGAGGGATTTACATGATTGTTGTTTATGGCGAACTTCGATCATGTAAATCCAAATTGGTATTTTATGAAAGTTTCTAGTCAGAAAAGGTCAATAAATCAGTATGCCTTCACTTTGGGAAATGGAGTAGGGGGGATTGCACGATGCAATTTCAGACATATTCTTTTGAAATATAAAAATAGAAAAGGGTTATCCTCAATTTAAGCAATAGGGGCAATTTATAGTCGTATTCTTTTAGTACTCACCCCACGTCCGCTCGCGGACGTTCCCCCTCTCTTTTTTGAAAGAGAGGGGAGAAGCATCGCAGATGCGCCGGGGTGAGTCCGTATAAAAATACAAGTTCGGTGGAACACTATTTTATCCTCAATTCAGGATAGATCTTTTGCAAACATTAACTCCAAAACCCTCAACATGGCATACAACAATCAATTTATAGCGCATAGCGGTATCGAAGATATTGGGCTTAAAGGTATTTATTTCAAAATTGAAGGGCTGAATAATTCAGAATACCATCCCGAATTTGAGCCGGTAATACAGAATGAACTAAAAAAGGTTTTGACGAACATGGAGCAAAACGACGAGTATATAAAGAACAATGTCATTTTGAAAGGCTTCAGAAATCTGCATGAGAATACCGGTGCGCCGAACCGAAAGAACCTTGCAGCCCCGGAGAACCTGCTTAAAACGATTTCAAGGCATGGGTCGATTCCACGCATTAATTTGCTGGTTGACATCTATAATACAATCTCCATTAAGTATAAACTGGCATTGGGCGCACACGATTTGTCGGAGGTTGATGGCGATATTCATTTGCGCTTTACCAATGGCAGCGAAAAATATGTGCCGCTGGGTTCAACTGAACCCAAACCTGTTCCGGCGAACCATTATTCGTACATCGACAGCAGCAATGAAATACTCTGTTATCTTGATGTTCGCCAGGCTAATAAAGCAATTGTTGCGCCCGAAACCAAAGCTTGCTTTTTCACAGTTCAGGGAAACACGGAAACACCTTTGGATTATATCGGAGAAGCAGTTTCTGAATTAATCGACCTGGCAAAAAAGTATTGTGGCGGGCAGGAAACTATTCTTGGGCAAGTGGGACATTAGGTAACAAAAAACAAAGATAATTATGGAAAAAATCCTTGATCCGGTTAAACGTGAAAAACTGATTGCCGAGCTTAAATTCTGCAAATTAATAAAGACAACCTTCAGGAAAGAAAACGAGATTTACAGTTTTAGCTCAACCGATGCGCCCACTTTGATGGTTGAGGTTGGTCGTTTGCGCGAAATTGCTTTTCGTGCAATAGGAGCTGGTTCGGGTAAAAGTGTTGATATAGATGAATTTGATACGGGGGAATTGCCTTACCGTCAATTGATTGTCTGGAACCCGCGGGATAAAGAAATTATGGGTGGATATCGCTATGCGATTGGCCGAAAATATCAGAAGACCCCGGAACTGCTGTCGATGAGCCATTATTTCCGGTTCTCTAAAAAATTTATTGATAATCATCTGCCATATTCTATCGAATTGGGCAGAGCCTGGATCAACCCGTTATACCAGTCGGCCACGAACGAACGCCGCTCCATTTTTGCGCTCGACAATCTTTGGGAGGGCATAGGCGCAATAATAGCTGAAAATGAGAGCATTAAATATTTGCACGGAAAGATAACGATTCCGGAGAATTACAACCTGGCAGCCCGGATTATACTTTGTTGGTTTATGAACCATTATTTCAGAACAACAACAAACCTGATGTTGCCACAAAATCCGGTTGCCACGCCTAAGGTAATCGCCGTTTCAGGAAAAGCTATCAGGGGCAACGATATTGAAACAGATTTCAGGAATATTTCGAGCCACATTAAGTCGTTGGGAATTGCTGTTCCGCCGTTGATTACCGCTTACCTTCGCCTGGCACAAAAAATGGTCACTTTTGGCACTACCACGAACCCTGAGTTAGGCAATGCTTTCGAAACAGGAATAATGATAGCTGTAAAAGACATATACCCTGAAAAATACGAACGGTATATTAAGATTAACACGAAGTCAGCTTTGAGTTACGCAGGCATTGACTAAGTATAAGTTATACATGAATAAATGTTGTCGTTTGATCTTGGGTTTGTTCCTGATGGTTGTGTTGTTTTCGTGTGTAAGTATCCGAACAAGCTTCCTGGGATCGGATTTTGGCGCGTTGAACGACACAATTCTGTCTGCTGTACCCTCGGAAAAGCAAAAAATGCTGCTTCAACTGCGGGCAGACAGCCTGCTAAAAGTTATTGCGGAGCAGAAACGGAAAAACAAACACTTATTGGGGAAGGAGATAAACCAGCTGTACACAGGTTTTGGCGAACAGCTGAACAACGACCGGTATTACCAATATTTACTGAATAAAAAGCCATTCAAGAAAGATAGCTTAAGCTATGATCAATATTTGGCAGCGCTGGAGTTAATGACTTCCGCAGCCAACTATGACAAAAGCTACCAGAAAGATCGTTTTGCCAGGAGAACTATTAATCGCGGAGATACTGGCAATAATATTCCGAAGAATATTCTTCAAAAAAGCAGGAATTACTTGTATTCGCACTCAGTTCGGAAAACACTTGAAAGCGATTTTCCCAAATATTATAATTCAAAAACCGACAGCCTGTTCAAGGTTTTTCCAGCTACAAGCCCAGCTAAATCATTGTGCAAAAGGGTATTCAGGAACAACGATTTCTTTCATTCCTTTATCTATAGTTTTGTTTATGGCGGAAGCTATGTCGTAGGCAATACAATCGGTTTGTTTCATAGAAAAACCGACAGGGAAACTAACACGAAATTGTTGGGGCCACAGTTGAAACCTTTCGATATTGTTGTGATGAAATCGCCGCACCATTTAACGGATCAGTTTATTCCGGGTTATTTTGGTCATGTTGGAATTTGGCTGGGGAACGATCTGGCTTCAAAACTAATCCATAAACCGACGAAAGACGATGATTCAAAGGGACGAAGCATGGTTGAAGTTTTGCGCAGTGGGGTAAAAATTAGCACCTTACGGGAGTTTTGTGATGGAGATATTTTCCTAATCATCAGGCCAACACGTTTAATCGAGAATCAAAAGAAAACCATTCTTGTGAATGTCTCGAAGCAACTCAAAAAAGATTACGATTTCAATTTTGATATAGAGTCGCCTGAATCGATAACCTGTACCGAATTGGTTTACCTGACTTATGATTTTATCGACTGGAAGATACGCTATACATGGTCGCGCTATACCTTGTCGCCCGATGATTTAGTGCAAACAGCATTACACAGCAACGATTTTGAATTACCATATTATCTGAAAGATGGAGCAGAACTTAACAGGCCAGACAGTACTTTTATTGGTTCGCTAATTGGCGCTCAATAGGGATATTTTAGAGCACCTTGATCATGTGCAAATCACATCCGAAATGGCCGGTATCCCCCAGAGGCGAACAAAGATAGGCGAATCCAAACTTCTCATACACATGCAATGCCTGTTTCAATTCCGGCATCGATTCAAGATAAATCTTTTTGAATCCCGATTTCCGGGCAGTTTGTAGGCACAGCTCAATAATTGTTCGTCCAAGACCGGTTCCGCGGGCTTCGGGTAAAAGGTACATTTTTACAAGTTCGCATGTATCTGCAGGTAAACCTTCACTGGGAAATATTCCCCCTCCACCCAAAATTCTCCCATCAGAACTTTCTGCAACATAGTAAACCGAACGGGGTTGGCGAAATAGCTCGTACAGGAAATCAGTATTTGAATCGTAATAAACTGTGCCGGGATGATTAGCCCCAAATTCAACCAACGTGTTGCGAATAATGTGGGCCAAAGCTGAATTATCGGAAGGTTTAATCGGTCGGATGTTCATTTTTTTTGCTTGAAATGAACTGCAATACTATTTATTTTTTCTTTGTTTCTGCATATTCCAGAAGAAAATACCATAAAAGTGGTATATGAAATACATCATTTGTGGGATTGTCGGTTACTGGTCGAAGCCACATCTTTGAATTGTTAAAATTCATTAAAAGCGATGGCAAAAAAGATCACGGACTTAGAGAGATTTAGCAGAGAAATGGCTTTACCATCCCAATATGACTTTGATTCGATAATTATAACGATAAGGTACTACATCCATAGTGTCGGCAAGGATTATTTCAATACCGAGATACCGATCTTCATTTCTTTTCTGGTGATAAATATCCGAAAATACATTCAAAATATCTCTTCCAAATGTTCCATGTGTTAGTTCGTTAAACTTACAGGCAACTTTCTCAATAGTTGGTCATTACCTACCGAACAGACAAGAAAATCAGGTTACTGAACTCGGTTATATAGCCTGAACTATTCGGCAATTATTAACCCTTAACCTACCTAAGCTTTACCTGGCAAATGTTTTATCGGGTTAAATACATGATTAAAAACTAAATACATACAGATGAAAAGGTTAATTTATTTAATTTTAGTTACAGTTATTTCTATTTCAACGGTGTTTGCACAAAAGAAAGGTGCAAAGAGCCTTCAGCCGGAAATTACGACAAATTATTTAGATGCTTCGTTCAAAACTTATGACAGGTTGCAGAAAGAAATTTGGTCGTATGCGGAGTTGGGATTTTTGGAAAGCAAAAGTTCGAAGGCCCTTCAGGAACATTTAAAAAGCAATGGATTTCAAGTCAGTTTGCCTGCTTGTCCTGAAAGTACATATTTTCATACCCACAGGTTACAAACCTGTGGTTGAAGCATAGTAGAGCAAAACTGCCTGTAAGGCAGGATTTTTCTGCTAAAACTGCTGAGAATGAACCTGTTTATTGTATGTTTTCAACTCTTGATTCGCATTGGTTGTTTATTTTTAGTCATTTTCATTAGCTTTTTTTCATTTGTACAGAACCTCCCCTTTACTTGGATGAAAGCTGGAGATTCCTCCCTAAAATATTTGACAATCAATTTATCATCAAATATTTGATCAATTTTCTAAAATGAACTTTACATACCTAATTTGTGGTATATAAATTACCCCCATTGTGGTATTTCGTGAGTTATTTTTCTGTTCCATTTTTGTGACATAACAAATCATCGCCAAAATGGACACAACACAATTCAACTCAAATGTTTTTTTAGCAGCCGGACTTCGTTCGATGGATGCTAAAATGTGTTGTTGTACTCCGATGCGAATGCGAATGTGTTGCTAATTCGCGCCCTTCAATTTAAATCATTCTGTTTTCTTGAATTATTATCGTGCAGAAGAACTGTACAGTTTGTAACTGAGATAAAAAAACTAATCATAAAACATTTAAATTATTCATTATGTCAATATCAAAATTGAAATTCGAAACACTGCAACTTCATGCAGGCCAGGAAACCGATCCAACAACCAATTCGCGCGCAGTTCCAATTTACCAGACAACATCGTATGTATTCAACAATGCCGATCACGCAGCCAATTTATTTGGACTGAAAGAATTTGGCAACATCTATACGCGCATTATGAACCCAACCACCGATGTGTTCGAAAAGCGTATTGCTGCGTTGGAAGGTGGGGTCGCGGCTGTTGCAACTTCTTCGGGTCAGGCAGCACAGTTTATTGCCTTAACCAATATTTTGCAGGCAGGCGATAACTTTGTTTCCACTTCATTCTTGTATGGCGGAACCTACAACCAGTTTAAAGTTCAGTTTAAGCGGCTGGGCATTCAGGCTAAATTTGTTGACGGAGACAAGCCCGAAGATTTTGAGAAACAAATCGACAGTAAAACTAAAGCTATTTATCTTGAAACGATTGGAAATCCTGAATTCAACATCCCCGATTTTGATGCCATTGCAGCCATTGCAAAGAAACACGATATTCCGTTGGTTGTTGACAACACATTTGGTGCCGGAGGTTATCTTTTCCGTCCAATCGAACATGGGGCAAATGTTGTGGTTGAATCGGCTACCAAGTGGATCGGCGGTCATGGAACAAGCATTGGCGGAGTGATTGTTGATGCCGGAAACTTTAATTGGGGCAATGGAAAATATCCTCAATTTACCGAACCTTCGGAAGGTTACCACGGATTGGTGTTTTGGGATGTGTTTGGAAGCAATGGCCCATTCGGGAATATTGCATTTGCGATACGCGCCCGGGTTGAAGGCTTGCGCGATTATGGCTCATCGTTAAGTCCGTTCAATGCCTTCCTGCTTTTGCAGGGTTTGGAAACACTATCGTTGCGTGTAGAGCGCCATGTGCAGAATGCACAGATTATTGCCGACTGGCTTGACGGTCATGCACAGGTTAAAAAAGTAAATTACCCGGGATTGGCTTCGAGCCCCTATCACGAACTGGCAAAGAAATACCTGAAAATTGGCTATGGCGGTGTTCTTTCGTTCCAGATCGACGGAGGCAAAGAAGCTGCTGATGAGTTCATCAATAACCTGAAACTGATAAGCCACCTGGCCAATGTTGGCGATGCGAAAACTTTGATTATTCACCCGTCGTCAACTACCCACCAACAACTTTCGGAGGAAGAGCAAATATCAGCAGGTGTAATTCCGGGGCTAGTTCGACTATCGGTTGGTATTGAGCATGTTGAAGATATTATCGGGGATTTGGCTCAGGCTTTCGGATCGGTAAAGCATCTTGCGGAGATTAATAAAAAGCCTCTGGAAGAACCCAAAGGAGAGAACGGTTTGATTGGTAAGATATTGAACTTCTTTTAAATTCTGAATGTAAATCCCGGTTAAATGCCGGGATTTGCTTTAAATCAATTGTATAAGATTGCTCTTGTACCTTTTCTACACTAGAAAAATCAACCTTATTTGCCCTGGATCACTGAAGGGGAAGGTTGATTTTTTAGCTTTTTACTTTCGATGTAGAGGAAAAAACGGAAAAATGTTCTCTAAATTGAATTTGTTACGTGAGAATCAAGCGCTAATCAAAAAAATAAATTAACGGAGTTGGCTCACAAGTTTTCGCTTCGTTAAATTTTAGGTACTTTAGAACTTGTAATTCGATATTTAATACACTAAATCGGTAGATATTAACGATATTTACTCATCCTAAATAGCTCTGTAATGTCAAATAAAAATGAGTAGCCATTTAAACCGAATAATAATTGCCGATACGCAGTTTCTTGTAGTTGAAACGTTGAATACAATCTTGAATCAGGATGAACGGTTTCATGTTGCCGGGATCGTCGGTTCGAAACACGAGCTTTTTAAGGCGCTCGAAACCGAGATTTGCAGCTTGCTAATTACCGACCCGGTTTTATTCGACTTTGAAGGAAGTGATGATTTAAAATACATTCGCCAGAAATATCCGTATTTAACCATTTTAATTTTGACAAGTTCGGTAGCAAAAGCTGAATTTGGAGAATGGTCGAAGCTCGGTATTAGAAATATTATCTGTAAAACCGCTGACCGAAGCGAAGTAATTTCGGCTGTTGACGCGGCTTTGAAAGGCAAAAAGTATTTCTCGGAAGAAATTCTTGACCTGATTTTCGAATTAACCGAAAGCAAGATCGTTCCTGAAGAACCAACGCATTTAACAACTTCAGAAATTGAAATTGTTCGGTTGATTTCGGGTGGTTTAACAACCAAAGAGATTGCTAACCAGAAAAATATCAGTTTTCACACGGTAAATACACACAGAAAAAACATCTTTAGGAAAATGGGCGTAACAAATGCATCTGAATTAATTATCCAGGCCATAAAAGCGGGTTGGATCGATAATATCGAGTATTTTATTTAGGCAATGGAGATTCCCGGGACGATTGCTTCCGATAAATTTTGTAAAAAACAAGATTGAACTTTAGGAGATGAAGAGTGGCGAACCGCCTGAAATAATGTATTTGGCTCGGTTTGCAGCGGAGGTCACTACGTTTGTCTAAAGCAATCTCGTTCCTTTTATAGCCAATATACCATAAACGTGGTATGAAATATACTACCATTTAGGTATTTCGCAGGTGATAATTTCGGCCAATATTTGTACAAAGACAAAGGAAAACATCATGACAAAAATTGCACAAAAATTAACCGACCTGATTGGTAACACTCCATTGCTGGAGCTGACCAATTTTAACAATCACCACAACCTGGAAGCACAGATTATAGCCAAACTTGAATATTTTAATCCGGGCGGAAGCGTAAAAGACCGCATTGGTAAAGCAATGATTGAAGACGCAGAGCAACGGGGGATTTTGAAACCCGATTCAGTAATTATTGAACCAACAAGTGGAAATACAGGTATTGCGCTTGCCTTGGTTGCTGCTGCAAAAGGCTACCGCTTAATCATTACTTTGCCTGAAACATTTAGTATTGAACGCCGCAATTTACTGAAAGCTTTGGGTGCCGAACTGGTTTTAACTCCAGGCTCGCAAGGAATGAAAGGCGCTATTGCCAAGGCTGTTGAAATAGCCGAAGTAACTCCAAATTCGTTTATTCCGCAGCAGTTTAAAAACCCGGCAAACCCAGCTATTCACCGCACAACTACGGCCGAAGAAATTTGGCGTGATACCGATGGAGAAGTCGATATTTTTATTGCAGGTGCCGGTACTGGTGGCACAATTTCGGGAGTAGGCGAAGTATTGAAACAACGCAAACCATCGGTTCAGATCATCGTGGTTGAACCGGCAGATTCGCCGGTTATTTCAGGCGGAAATCCTGGCCCACATAAAATCCAGGGAATCGGACCAGGCTTTGTACCGGATGTTTTGAACCGCGACGTAATCGACGAAATATTCACTGTCAGCAACGACGATGCTTTTGCAACCAGCCGTCAATTGGCTCGTACCGAAGGTTTGTTGGTTGGTATTTCTTCAGGAGCTGCTGCTTTTGCTGCATTACAGGTAGCCAAACGCCCTGAAAACAGAGGAAAGAAAATTGTAGTTATTCTTCCCGATACTGGCGAACGTTATCTTTCGACCATTCTTTATCAGTTTGAAGAGTTGGCAGCCGTTCATACGAATTAACGAATTACAGAAATATTGTGACTTTCGCATCTTCAACGGGGATAGGTAGAGGGAGTGTAAATTAAACTCTGTCTGGTAATTTATTCATTCAATTCAAAACTACTGTTTTTTTTGATTCCAACTCTTAAATGCTTTTTTGAACCTGGAATAAAATTGGACAAGGGCGGCGGAGGCACGGAGCCGTTCATATACCCTTGACCGATTTTAGGCCGGGTTCTTTCTTTGCGTTTGAGATTGGGTATCAAAGGTCTATCATCATCCGCTCTCCAAATCGGATATACAGTTGCTGTGCCGTTATCGCCCAATTTTGAAGCGGTTGTGTCCATTTTTTCGAGATATTTTCGGTTGCCAGGTAAATCAGCTTGAGCAGCGCCATATCGTTGGGAAAGACCCCCTTGGTTTTGGTTACTTTCCTTACCTGGCGGTGGAAGCCTTCGACAGCGTTGGTCGTGTAAATCAGGCGACGGATATGCTCGTCATAGTTAAAATAGACCGTTAGCTTCTCCCAGTTGGTATGCCAGGATTTCAGGACAACCGGATATTTCTTGCCCCAAATTTCGTCCAGCTTGAGCAGCTCATCTTCGGCCTGCAACTTGTTTGGAGCCTGATAAACGCATTTAAGGTCTTTCATAAATGCCTTCTGGTCTTTGGAGGCCACGTATTTCAAGGAGTTTCGTATCTGGTGTACTACACACGATTGTATCTCAACTTTAGGGAAAACTGTGGCAATAGCCTCTGCAAACCCGATCAGGTTGTCGATGCAGGCAATCAAAATATCTTTCAACCCCCTGGATTTCAGATCGGTTAAAACGCCAAGCCAGAAGTTTGCCCCTTCGCTTTCTGAGATATACATCCCGATCAGTTCTTTCCGACCGTCCTTGTTAACGGCCAAAACATTGTAAACAGCACGGCTTACCACCCGGCCACCATCTTTGACTTTATAGTGCATGGCATCAAGCCATACAATCGTGTATAGGGATTCCAACGGGCGTGATTGCCATTCTTTTACCTGGGGGATGATCCGGTCGGTGATTTCGCTCAACGTGGTATGCGATATTTCAACATCGTACATTTCTTCTATATGTGAAGAAATGTCCCGGAAACTCATCCCAAGTCCATATAAACCAATGATTTTAGGAGCAAGGTTGTCTGCCAAAACTGTTTCTCGTTTCTTGACGATCTCGGGACTGAAACTGCTGTGACGATCCTGTGGCGTTTCAATAGTAATATCTCCGGCTAGGGTCTTGAGCGTTTTGCGCCCTTTCCCATTGAGCTTATTGCCTTTACTTCGCTCATTTTCATCCAAATGACCTGCCATCTCGGCGGCAAGGGCAGTTTCTATAAACTGTTTTAAAAGTGGAGCAAAAGCTCCGTCTTTTCCTGTTAACGACTGGCCCGAACGTAATTGCTCAAGGGCTTTGGCCTGCATGGCCTTGTATTCTTCATTCATAATTGCTGTTTCCATCCAATACAAGTATAAAGGTTTTTTTGTATTAGACAGAGTTCAGTTTACAGCCTCTAGGTAGATTAATTTTTGGGGTGTAAAACTTTAATTTTCAGTAATACTTACCATATACGGTTTTGTTGTAAATGAAAAACTATCCCTGTTGAGGTGTGTGAAACTGATCAAAAATCATCCGGAATGCTTTAGTTCCATATTTTAGCCATCTTCAATTTGATGCAAGTATGGCTTTTTGTATTGCATAGATTTTCATACTATGGCTTTCGATGTTACAAAAGTCAAGATTCATTTGCAGTCTCTTTTTTTAATCTTACTTTTTTAGAGTCTTTATCCAACCTATCAGAACATGAGAATTCCGTTGGCTGTTTTTATTCAAAAATACCGGCAATAGATTTTTTTTTCAGAAAGATAAATGTGCGAAAATTAGTCTTCTTTGTCGTTTCCACTTAAGATTTCGTTGTATTCAAGATCTTGTTTTATGCTCTTGATGAGGTATTCTTTACATTTATATTTGCGCTTCTTCGCGTACTTTTCGCTTTTAAAGCCCATTATTTGAGCAATATTCTTTAGCGGAACTTTGTCAAAATATAGTTGAAGTATTTTTTGGCAATCTTTCCCTAAATTCATGAAGTGCTTTTGATAGAGGCGATAACGTTCGTTTAAATCGGTTATCTTTTCAAAGCTATCGTCATAAATATCATCATGATATTCCTGATTGTCTTTTATTTTTTCCTTTTCAATTTTCCTCTTATCGAGTTGTTTTAACCAAAGAAACCTGCAAACAGAATATAAATATGTGTCAAAGGTACAATCAAGAACGATATCGTCAGACTTAAGTTTTCTATAAATAATGATTATAGCTTCCTGGAAAATATCATTGGCATCATCATCATCGCCATTATTTTTTTTGATGAAGAAATTAATATCGGAATAAAAACTTTTGTAGATATATTGTAAAACAATAGTATCATTTCTTTTAATTCCATTCAATAAATCGATGCCTGAGTAATTATTCATCGTAAAATATTCAACTGTTTACAATTATGCAAGTGTAGTAATTCTTCCTATTCCATTTTGGTCTAAAAATCATTATAAAAAGCTAAATTTGCAAATGTTTTCGATTGATTTTCTTATTCGTGGTCAATGATTCCAAATATTCTTCAGACTATTTTTTTCTTTCTGACGGTTGTTCTGATTAATTCTGATCAAATTTATCGATATTTTTCTGCATAGAGGTCGTGTTTTTAACGTGTTTATCGTACCCGGTAAGTTTTAAAGAATCCAGAATTGTCGGTTATTAGTGCTTCATAAGTTTATACATGTGTAATGCAAGTTACATAAGTATGGATTGATTAGTTGGATTCGTATTTTATTTTGGTATTTCTCCTTGGAAAAATCCCCACAATTAGGGATTTCAAAGTCTTTTTCTCTCCGCCATTTTTGTGCCGTATTAAAAATCAAACTATGGCACAACAAAAATTTATACTCGGAATTTTATTTAGCATACTTACCTGTGTACTTTATGCCCAAACCGGATCAGTTATCGGAAAAGCAACTGCTTCGGATGGCAATGCCGCCGAATTCGTCAACATCATTCTTGTTGGAACAAACAAGGGTTGCGTCGTGGATGCAAACGGCAATTACGAATTAAAAAATGTGAAGGCCGGAACCTATACCCTTAGGGCAAGCCTGGTTGGCCTGACTACCCAAAACAAGCAGGTAACAGTTGAATCGGGAAAAACCACTACTGCCGATTTTGTGCTCGACGAAAACAGCGAGGAACTGAAAGAAGTAGTGGTAGTGGCCAACCCCAGCAAATATGTCACCGATTACCCTTCGGTTTCGTTGCGCCTGAAAACGCCTCTGCTCGAAGTTCCGCAGAACATTCAGGTAGTTACCAAACAGGTGATTCAGGATCAGCAGATTTTCGATATGCTCGAAGGCATTACCCGCAATGTGAGCGGTGCGCAGCGCGTGGAACACTGGGACAATTATGCCCAGATTAATATGCGCGGATCGCAAATCGCCGGTTTCCGCAATGGCATGAATGTGCAATCGACCTGGGGCCCGCTGACCGAAGACATGAGTATGGTAGAGCGCATCGAATTTGTGAAAGGTCCGGCCGGATTTATGATGGCTAACGGCGAACCGAGCGGCTTTTACAACGTGGTGACCAAAAAACCAACCGGAATCACCAAAGGTGAGGCCAGCATGACCATTGGCAGTTTCGACACGTATCGCTCGACACTCGATTTTGATGGGAAACTCACCAAAGATGCCAAAGTGCTTTATCGCCTGAACCTGATGGGGCAAATGAAGGGTTCGCACCGCGATTTCGAATACAACAACCGTGCATCGATTGCGCCGGTACTTAAATTCCAGTTTTCGCCCAATACCTCGCTAACTGCCGAATACACGTATCAGTTTAACCAGATGTCGGTTATTGGCTCCAACTATTCGTTTTCAGCAAAAAAAATGGCCGATTTGCCGGTTGAATTTACCACTGCCGAGCCAAATATGGCGCCAACAAACATCAACGACCACAGCTTGTTCCTGACGCTGGCTCACACCATCAACGATCATTGGAAATTCACCGGGCAGGTGGCGTTTATGAAATACGACCAGGTTGGGCAGTCGCTTTGGCCCACCGGCTTTTCTGCAAACGGAGATACGCTTCGTCGCGGTCTTTCCAACTGGGATGTGCTGGGCTTGATCAAGGTCGGTCAGTTTTTCCTGAATGGCGATTTTAAAACCGGAACGGTTGGTCATCGCTTCCTTGCTGGAGTTGACATGGGCGACAAAACCTTCTACCACGACTGGTCGCAAAGCGGCGCTGTAGTTGGAAGTACCGGTTTCAATATTTACAAACCGGTTTACGGAACAGTACCCGCATCAAGCTACCCGATTTACGATCGTAGCCTGGGTATTCGCGAACGCGGAGTGTACTATTCCAACAAGTATTCGGCGCTTTATGTGCAGGACGAACTTCGTTTCCTGAATGATAAGCTTCGCCTGACTTTAGCCGGAAGATACACCACTGCCCGTGATTCCGATCCGTATTCAGGATTGGGAAAGGCTGAAAAAGTAACACCGCGCGTTGGGCTGAGCTACTCGATCAACAAAAACACCAGTACGTATGCCGTTTACGACGAAGCTTTTGTTCCTCAGGCAGGTTCCGATTTTGGAGGTCGAAGCTTCGACCCAATCACCGGCGAAAACCTGGAGCTCGGATTGAAAAAAGAATGGCTCGATGGCCTGTGGACGGCCTCATTGGCAGCTTACCAGATAACCAAAAACAATGTGCTGACTGCCGATCCTGAACATCAGTATTTCTCGAAACAGTTGGGGCAAACCCGCACCCGCGGCATCGAATTCGACATTCGCGGACAGATTACCCAAGGTCTTGATTTGACATTCAACTATGCTTATACCGATGGCCAGATTACCAAAGACACCGATCCGAAACAGGTGGGCGTGCAAATTCCGGGGACATCTAAAAACATTGCCAACGCCTGGCTGAACTACCGTTTTCAGAATGGTGCAGCAAAAGGTTTGGGCTTGTCATGCGGGGTGCAATACGCCGGCGATCGCTCCAATTGGTACGGAGCTTACGACAACTCGTCACAAATGATGCCCGACTACACCCGCGTTGACGGCGCAATCTCGTACCAGTTCAATAAGTTCGGTGTTTCGATGAATGTCAATAATATCCTGAGCAAATACCTGTATTCAGGAGCGTTTTACTCGTGGAGCAACTTCTATTACTGGCAGGCCGAAGCTTACCGCAATTTCCGCCTGACTATCAACTATAAATTTTAATGCACATGAACAGCAGACAAATCATAGGAAAAATTCACCTGTGGCTCGGTATTCCAACCGGGCTGCTGGTGTTCGTAATTGCGGTTACCGGCTGCCTGTATGCTTTTCAGGAAGAAATACAGCAATTGAGCCAGCCTTACCGAAATGTTGTTCAGGAAGATAAACCGATGTTGCCACCTTCGAAATTGCAGGTAATTGCGCAAAACGAACTTCCGGGGAAGTTGTTGCATTCGGTGAAATATCACGAAAAGGGCAAAGCTGCCGAAGCTATTTTTTACAACTTCGAAGAGCATTACTACTATTCGGTATTCCTGAATCCCTATACTGGGCAGGTGCTGAAAGTTAGAGATAACGAAACCGGATTTTTCCATTTTATTCTCGACGGGCATTTCTACCTGTGGTTACCGCCGAAAATCGGGCAACCGGTAGTGGCCACCTCAACACTTATTTTTGTGGTCATCCTTATTTCAGGATTGATTTTGTGGTTTCCGGGCAACAAAAAATATATCCGGAAGAACATGTCGTTTTCGTGGAACGCCAACACCCACTGGAAAAAGAAGATCTTCGATTTGCATAACATTCTCGGGTTTTACGTCTGCCTATTCGCGCTAATCCTTGCATTCACCGGATTGGTTTGGGGATTCCAATGGTTTGCCAACGGGCTACATAAAACTGCGGGAGGAAGCAAGTCGCTCGAATATGCCGATCCCGGATCGACCAAGATTGGCGAACAGCCCGCAATTACTTCACCCATCGACAGTGTTTGGGTGATAATGCAGCGCGAATATCCGCAAGCCAAAAGTATAGAGGTGCATCCGCCGGAAAACGATAAATCATCGATCATGGCCAACGCAAATGCCAACGCCGGAACGTACTGGAAAACTGATTATCGCTATTTCGACCAATATACGCTGAAAGAAGTTGAGGTAAACCACATTTACGGGCGATTAAAAGACGCAGGTTTTGCCGACAAATTACTCCGAATGAACTACGACATTCACGTTGGTGCCATTGGTGGTTTCCCCGGCAAAATCATTGTTTTTCTGATCGGTTTACTGGTTGCGAGCCTACCGGTCACCGGATTCTTGATATGGTGGAAGATTAAAAACTAGAAACAGTTAACGTTATCTAAGCAAATTTTGGAGACGAGTTCATTATCAATTCACCCCAGGTTCATCGAAGATGGGCTTGGGGTGAGTTGGTTATAGGCGGGGTGCGTGAATCGAAATAATTACTATTATCAGGGAAAGTTCATTTTGCAAATTTCAGATTCATCGCTTATTTGCTCAAACCCGTCTGAAAAAGATGGCCAAGAAACGAGAAGACTGGTTCGATGAACACGCAGACCATGTCTTAATAGTAAAAAACATAAAGCTCACTGGAGATACGCATGACACCGCCAGGCTTATTAATATTGATGGTAATGGAGTAAAATAACTTTAGCGTACCGCTGATAAAGTTTTTGGATGCGAGGGAAGATTCGGGCGAGTTTATGGAGGAAGCAAAATGATTAATTTATTGTCTTATAAGGCATGATGTTTTTAATAAGTTATTACAGGGATGATAAGATAAGTAATGAGAATGAAATAATGTCGTACTTATGTTTGTATTTTAGACTGACTCACCCCCTGCACCTGATGGTGCTTTCCCCTCTTTACTCTGGTAGAGAAGGGGATGTCCGCTTTGCGGACGTCGGGGTGAGTACATTTAAAATACGACAATAAATTTTTCCTATTACTTAGTTGTTGATTTTATTATGCGAAGAATCTTTATTTAATTAATCGCATAACAATTTTTGCGTCGGAAGGAACATTTTCGGGACTAATATTTTCCAAATATACCCGGATGTTTCTTCCTATTGTATCGTCTGAAATGAATTCCATTTTCGACGCCAGCAATATCAATATAAAACTTTCAGGATTAGGTGCCTGGCTGGAAGAAAGAATGGCCAATATTTCGGCAGTAATATTTTGAATTATGCTTTGTTTGTGAAACGAATATCGACGCTTTACCCAGATCAGGTAGCTTTTCTTTTTAACATTAATAATATTTTTTCGGACAAGATCTCTTCTTATAAGATGTTGTATATCAACATACTTAAAGCAGAGCATGTTGTAAAGTTTTTTCAGTTCTGTAATTTGTTTGTGTCCCCTGATGAATTCCATGCAAAAATGGTGTACCCGGTCGTAAACAGGAACAGTTTTAAAATGAATATTTAAATCGTCTTGGATGACAATTGATTTATTTTCAATTAGTTCTATAATAATGGCAACATTTATAGCTTTAGCTAAAGGAGAATAACATGGGATTTGAAAGCCAACTTTTCGAGCATCGATTGCTAAACAGAACAGCTTTTCGCTAAGCTTTAAATTATTCCATTTGTTGTCAAGTTCCTTTAAATTTGTAATATTCATGCGGCCTCTTTGAACTTTTTAAAGGTATAAAAAAAGCAGAAGATTTGTGTTAAGGAATGATTTCTTTTTAATTATTTATGATTCAATCTGCTTTAGTTAAGAAAAATAGTTTGTCGGAACCTGGTGCTTCTATGTCTTATGATTAAAAAAGGTCATCAGGTCGCAAAAGTATCAAGCGTATTCTAAGTTAATATTTTGATATATAGATAGTTGTTTTGAGTTGGAGCGACATGGCACATGAAACAATAAAGCGGTGTACCACAGCCTAAAAAAGAATGATATTGAATGTCTCTAATTTCATTTTTACGATTTATCGACAAAGAATCTTAACCAAATTATTAGAAATATAATTTAAAATCATTTGTTGAGGTTAAAATATATTCAAAACTGAGTAAAATATCGGAAGTTTTTGAAACAACTGTCATTTTCCTTTGTGATGTAGGGAAATGTTTGATTTCTTTAAGTTACTTAAACCTGTTGACTAAATCGTAATATGGGCAAGATCAATTTTTCATCGCTGGTAATCTTCTTTTTATTCTCAGCTTTTTTTCACTATGGATGTCAGAAATCGGTTGTAAATTCTGATGCAAAATCTGTTTCGTTAAATTCCGACTGGAAGATGCAGTCTGTTAGTGAGTTGGTAGGAGTTGATGATCAAAAAATCTCGGAAAATAATTTCAATACTCAATCGTGGCATAAAGCCGAAGTTCCGGGAACTGTGCTCGGTTCTTTGGCAGAAAATCATGTGATTGAAGATCCAACTTTTGGTATCAATATGCAAAATGTTGATACCGTGAAGTTTAAATTGAACAAACCCTGGTGGTTCAGGACTTCATTCAAGGTTTCGGCTGACGATTTGAAACGGGACGTTGCGCTTCGCTTTAATGGCGTATGCTACCGGGCCGATTTGTGGGTAAATGGCAAACTGGTTGCCGACAAAAATACATTCGCCGGTACTTACCGTCAATTTTCATTCAATATCAATCCGTATATTCAGGAAGGCGAAAATACAGTGGCATTAAAAGTGGTGCAATTTGCCAATGGCGAATATTCGCTGGGTTTTTGTGACTGGAACCCGTTGCCAACCGACCGTAGTATGGGGATTTTTCGCGAAGTTTTTCTTGAAGTGAATGACGGTATCAAAATTCGTAGTCCGTTTGTCTATTCAAAAGTTGATACTGCTTCGAAAAGTTCCGCCGATTTATTTATTCAGGCTGAAATAGTTAACAGTACCGATAAACCTGTTGAAGGGCAGGTGCGTGTGAATTATGAAGTTGGGCAGGTGGAGAAAAAAGTGACTGTTCCGGCTAATGATACCTTGCATTGCGTTTTTACTCCTGAAGAATTTAGGCAACTTTCGGTGAAGAATGTGGAGCTTTGGTGGCCCAACGGGATGGGTAAAGCCAAACTTTATAGCCTGAAAACCGAGTTCATTGCTGACAATAAGATACTCGACAGTGTTGACAAAAAATACGGTATCAGGGAAATTCGAAGCTATTTAAATGCCGATAAAAACCGTACATTCGAGATTAATGGCAAGTTTGTTTTGCTGAAAGGTGGCGGTTGGGCCGACGATATTTTTTTGCGCGATACCCGCAAGTCGGTAGAGTCGCAAATGCGTTACATCCGCCACATGGGACTGAACAGTATTCGTTGTGAGGGTTTTTGGGGAAAAGATGAAGATTTGTACGATTTGTGCGACGAATATGGTGTTTTGGTCATGATTGGCTGGAACTGCATTTGGGAATGGGAAGAATACCTGCACAAACCATGTCACGAAAAATACGGCGGCGCCGTAACTCCTGAAGACATCCGATTACTCTCGCAATGCTGGAAAGATCAGATGCTTTGGCTTAGAAATCACCCGTGCATTTATGTTTGGATGTTGGGAAGCGATAAACTTCCGCATCCCGATCTGGAAAGAAAATACATCGCGCTTTTCGAGAAATACGATCCTTCGCGGTCGTACATTACTTCGGCAGGTGGCGCTGGTACCGAGAATAATAAAATTGTTGCCGAAGTGCCAATTTACAGCGAAATTAGCGGCCCTACCGGTATGAAAATGCTCGGCCCGTATGCCTGGACTCCGCCTCACTACTGGTTTACCGACACTCAGCTTGGAGGAGCTTATGGCTTCAATACCGAAACTTGTCCGGGAGCGAGCATTGCCCCATTGGCTTCGCTGAAGAAGATGATGCCCGAAAGTGCGCTTTGGCCAATCGATAAAAAGTACTGGGAATATCATACCGGGCGCAACGAATTTACTTCGCTCGACCGCGATATTAATGCCATTAATGCCCGTTACGGAAAGTCGTCGAATGTTGAAGATTTTGCGTTCAAGGCGCAGGTTAACAACTACGAGATCATGCGTCCGCAATTCGAGGCATTTATCGCTCACAAGCCGAAAAGCACAGGCTTGGTACAATGGCAGTTAAATTCGGCCTGGCCAAAATTAATCTGGCAGTTGTATGATACTTATTTACAGCCCAATGGTTCGTTTTATGGTGTCAAAAAAGCCTGTACTCCGCTTCATGCAATCTATCGGTACGGTTTCAACGATATTTACCTGGCCAACGAAGATTTGCAAACGGCCAAAAACCTGACAGTCAAAATCCGGGTATTTGACATTCATTCCAAGGAAATTTTTGCTGACCAATGGCAGGGCGAAATACCTTCGAACATTTCGAAATTCATTTATAAGTTGCCTGAAATTAAGAATTTAACTTCGGTTTATTTCCTCGATTTGCGCATTTACAATAAGGATAATAACGAAGTGGACAACAGCATTTACTGGTTATCGACCAAAAATGATGTATTGGACTATGAAGGCTCGAAGAAGTTGCCTTGGCCCTATTACACGCCAACCAAACAATTTGCCGATTACACAGCACTGAATCAGTTACCAAAAGTAAAGCTGAATTATCAGTATGAATATACCAAAGACGATCAGTTTGGTAAAATTAAGCTTATTGTAAAGAATCCTTCAGAATCTATTGCATTTTTTATTTTTCTTGATGTTGTTGATAAAGGCTCCAACCAACCAATTCTTCCTGTATATTGGGACGATAATTACGTGACACTGCTTCCGGGAGAAGAACGTACTTATGAAGCTAAATTTTTCCTGACCGATTTTAAAGGCGAAAAACCCGTACTGGAGGTTCGTGGCTGGAATGTTGACAAAATAACCCTAAACTAAATAATTTATGGAAAATAAAAGATATTCAGTAGGAATTGACCTTGGCGGAACTTTCATCAAATTTGCTTTGGTATCTGAAACCGGAGAAGTTCTTTTCAACAATAAACTTTCAATCGGATCGGGTGCCAAACGCGACGACATTTTGGAAACTATTCGTAAAGCGATTGAAATGACGCTTCAGATTGCTTCTGAAAGACAATTACCGGTTGCCGGAATTGGAATTGGATCGCCCGGAGTTTGCTGCGATGGTATTGTGCATGGTGGCGCTGATAATCTGGATAACTGGATTGATGTTCACCTTTCAGAAATATATTCTTCGATTTTTAAGCTGCCTGTTTTAGTTGATAACGACGCCAATGTAATGGGGCTGGGCGAGGCCGTTTTCGGCGCTGCCAAAGATTGCACTGATGTTATTTTCCTGACGGTTGGAACCGGCATTGGCGGGGCGATTATTGCAGAAGGCAAACTGTATGGAGGTTATAAAAACCGCGGAACAGAGATGGGTCACGTAACCATCGATCACAAAGGAATTGCCTGCAATTGCGGTGGTCGCGGATGTTTGGAGGCGTATGCTTCAACCGGAGCTTTGATTCGGCAATACGCCGAATCAACCGGAAAAAGCGAAAATGAACTTGACGGCTTTTACCTCGTTCAGAAATTTAAAGATGGGGAAGAAGCTGCCGTTAAGTGTATGGAAGACCATACTGATTATCTGGGACATGGGATTGCCGGGTTCATTAACACGTTCGCACCGCAAAAGGTGGTCATTGGAGGTGGAATTTCGGAGGCTGGTCAGTTCTATATCGAAATGATTAAGCAGTCAGCTTTCAGTTATGCGATGCCCGATTGCGCGGTAAATACCGATGTTGTTGGAGCAACTTTAGGCAATATGGCCGGTTGTTTGGGAGCAGCATCGCTGATTTTCAAGAATTTATGAGATTTTATAGATATTCCGGATTAGATTTTTGTAGTCCGGAATATCTATAAAATGCTTGATAAAATAGGTGGTTCGGGTGCTTAGCTTTAAATAAAGCTAAATTTTTTGAACGTATGCTAAATCGATTTTGCTTAATGGAAATAAGTCGTTAATCTGATAGCAAATTCTCAGTGAAAAAGGAAGTTTAGTTTTTGATCTGAATTGAATAGCATTGAAAATGAATAAATTAAAAATATGATACAAATGAAGAGGAATTATGGAATTGTGCTTTTGATCATGTTTATTTTTTTCGTGATCTCGTTTTTGACCAACATCATCGGGCCGCTTGTTCCTGAAGTTATCAAAGGGTTCAGTGTAAGCAAAGGGATGGCCGGATTGCTTAATTTTTCGTTTTTCATTGCCTATGGAGTGATGTCGATTCCTGCCGGTATGCTGACCGAAAAGTATAAAGAGAAAAAGGTGCTTACCGTCGCTTTCATACTGGCCACAATTGGCGCATTCTTATTTTCATTTGTTCCGTTATTCCCCGTTTACTTGATTTCCTTGTTCCTGATTGGCCTGGGAATGTCAATTCTTCAGGTAGCTATTAATCCGTTGCTTCGGGTTTCGGGAGGCGAAGAAAACTTTGCGTTTACTTCGGTATTGGCTCAGTTGTTTTTTGGAGGCGCTTCGTATTTAAGTCCGTTGTTGTATTCCTATTTGGTAACCAATCTCGATGCCGGAAATACTTCCAACTTTTTGCTTTCAACCTTAAATACCTTGGTTCCGGCCTCGTTGAAATGGGTTTCGATTTACTGGATTTTTGCGATCATTTCCATAGCTATGGTTTTTGTGGTTCTGTTTGTGAAATTCCCGAAAGTTGATTTGAACGAAGACGAAAAGGTTGGGAATTTTTCGACAATTAAAGAATTACTCAAAAACAAATATGTTGTTCTGTTTTTCTTCGGAATATTTGCTTATGTGGGTACAGAACAAGGAGTTGCAAGCTGGATTTCGAAATTTCTGGAAGACTATCACGGCATGAATGCTGCCGTTGAAGGGGCAACTGCAACTTCGTGGTTTTGGGGTTTGCTGACTATCGGTTGTTTCCTTGGTTTGGGTTTGCTAAAATTAATGGACAGTAAGCTTGTTTTGCGAATTTTCGTAATCGCGGCCATGATTTCGTTGGCAACTGCGCTTACTACTTCTGATGGAAAAATTGCATACATGGCTTTTATTGCTGTCGGCTTTTTTGCTTCGGTAATGTGGTCGATTGTTTTCTCGCTGGCACTTAATTCATTAGCCAATAATCATGGCGCTTTTTCCGGAATACTTTGTTCGGGCATCCTTGGCGGAGCTGTTGTTCCGCTCATTGTTGGCGTTTTAGGTGATGCTTTCGGGCTTCGGGTCGGAATGTCATTTGTATTCATCACCTTATCGTATTTGCTGAGTATTACATTCTGGGCAAAACCGCTGATTAAAAACAAAACGGTATTTGATAATAATTTCAAAAACTGATAGGTGTAATCTAAATCAATAATATCTAATAACTTACGATTATGACTAAATTAGCAATTTTAAGTGGTTCTCCGGCACGTGATATTAAAACTAATCCGTGGCCAAAGTGGCCCGTGTGGGACGAAAAAGAAGAGAAGGCACTTTTGGAGGTTTTGAACAGCGGAGTTTGGTCGTACAACGGACCAAAAGAAACCGAATTTAACAAACAATTTGCTGAATATACAGGAACAAAATATGCACTTGCAGCAGCAAACGGTACGGTTACATTACAGATGGCTTTGGAAGCTTGTGGCGTAGGTGTTGGCGACGAAGTTATACTTCCGGGTTTGACATGGCAGGCAACTGCTGCAACCATTTTGGATGTGAATGCCACGCCCGTTTTGGTCGATGTTTTGGAAGATACCTGGTGTATCGATCCCAAAGCGATTGAAGCTGCAATTACGCCACGCACAAAAGCCATTATTCCGGTTCACCTGTATGGTTGTTTCGCCGACATGGACGAAGTGATGCGCATTGCCAAAGCGCATAATTTATGGGTGATCGAAGACTGTGCACACAAACACGGTGGCGAATGGAATGGCAAAAAGGCCGGAAGCATTGGCGACATTGGCAGTTTCAGCTATCAGTTGTCGAAACATTTAACTGCCGGCGAAGGCGGTTCGGTTACAACAAATAGTTTTGAATTGTACGAACGTTTGGATGCTTTGCGTAACTGCGGTCGTCGTCCGGAACCACAGGCAGCTGCAACAGCAAACAAAGGCGAAGGCCAGTATTTCGACGCCGGAAATTTCCTTCAGTCAGGAAACTATCGCATTACTGAATTCCAGGCTGCTATTTTACTCGAAGGTTTGAAGCGTTTACCCGAACAAAATAAAGTTCGCGACGAGAATAGCATTTACCTGAATTCCTTGCTGGCCAAAATTCCGGGCGTAATGCCAATGAAACGCGATCCGCGCGAGACTCAGGAAGCTTATTTCAACTTCTCGTTCCGCTACAATCAGGCCGAATTTAAAGGTTTACCAGTTGCTAAATTTCGCGCAGCATTAACCGCAGAATTGGGTATTGATGTGGCTGCAAGCTATATCCCATTGAATAAATGCTCGTTGTATGCGCCGCTTACCAAACCGGCTCGTCACAAACTCAGCGACGAATATTGGGCAGCTATCGATCCGGCCAGATTTGAACTTCCTGTTTGCGATAAAATCTACTTTGACGGTTCAGCTTGTATTCACCACAAAATTTTGATGGGAACCAAAGCCGACATGGATTTGATTGCAGCCGCTATTCGTAAGGTGTATGATAATGCCGAACTTCTTTAATTCTGAATTTATGGGAAAAATTAAAGTTGTAATGATTGGTGCCGGGTACATTGCAAATTACCATACCCGGGGCCTTCAATCCATTCCTGACGTTGAGGTGGCAGCTGTTGTGGCAGTTCCGCTTCAGGCAGCTCAGGAGTTTGCAGCGAAATATGGCATTGCAGAAGCTTACGATAGTATTGAACCTCTTGTAAAACGCGAGGATATCAACGCCGTGGTAATTGCTACCCCCAATAAATTTCATGCGCCTTATGCCAAGGAATTTTTGAGTGATGGCAAAGATGTTTTCATGGAAAAGCCTATGGCTATGGATTATGCCGAAGGTTTAACCGTGAAAGAGGCTGCTGAAACGAATGGCCGCATCGTAATGGTGGGGCACATGTGGCGTTTCGATACCGATGTGAATTACATGAAAGGAATTGTGGATAGCGGACAGCTCGGAAATATAGTAAAAACAAAAGGTTACGGGATTCACGAAAACTGGGGTCCGGAAGGTTGGTTCTCGAAAAAAGAACTGGCTGGAGGTGGCGCATTAGCCGACATGGGTGTGCACGCTATAGATACCGCCCGCTACGTTTTAGGCGATCCGAAGCCAACAAAGGTATATGCCAAAATCGGAACGTATTATGGCGATTACGATGTTGACGATTCAGGAATCGTTATGATTTCGTGGGATAATGGCGCGGAATCGATCATTGAAAGCGGCTGGTGGCAACCTCATATGGACGGCCCCGAAGCAGGTACCGGTTTCTATGGAACAAAAGGCTACGGAAGTGTTTTCCCAACTTTCCTGAAGATGAAGGTTGGCGACGCTTTGGGTCGATTTGATGCTAAATTACCAGTTCGCCCTGAACATTGCGAACAAGGAATGTACACCCGCCAGATGGAGCACTATGTGAATTCAATCCGTACGCGCCAGGAACCAGTTCCGGGTATGACAGAAGGATTGATTATCCTGAAGATTGTTGATGCTGCCTATAAGTCAGCACAAACAGGCGAAGTTGTAAATCTGTAAAAAAAAATATTCAAGATTCGAGATTCCAAATTCGAGATTCCAAACCTAAACCAACAAAATGACAAGTCAAAAGCAATACCCGGGCTGGTTGTTTATTATATTCCCATCAATTACCATGCTATTGGGATGGGGACTGCGCGGCTACATTGGCGGAGGCCCGTTTGGAGCCATGATTCCGGGCGCAATGGTTGCTTTAAGTATTGCTATTTTGCTGAATCTTTCGGTACAGGCAACATCCGTATTGGTTGTTTTTGCTGCGGTTGGAATTGGCATTGGCGGAGAAATGACATACGGGCAAACACTTGGTTTTTTGCGTAATCCTGATACGGTTTGGTGGGGAACGTTGGGAACTACCGTTAAAGGATCGATCTGGGGATTGCTTGGTGCTGTCATTTTTGCAATGGGTTTGTTGTATAAAAAATTGTCGCGCCGAACAATAATAGTTGCTTATCTGTTCATGCTGGCCGGAATGTTCGTTGGCTTTAAGTTGATTAATCAGCCTATGGTCATCTATTTTTCTGATCCGGCAAAACCGAGAGCCGAGTCGTGGGCGGCACTCTTATTTGGTACAAGGGCTTTGTTGGTTTACCTCAAAACGAAGCTCTATAAAAGAGATTATAAGTTAATTTCCCTCCTGGCATTAGGAGGTTTTGTTAGTGGTGGATTGGGTTTTGGGCTCGGAGGCTTCTGGATGGTATTGGGAAATCAGCTTCCCCATGATGTTGCTTTTAACAGCTGGTGGAAAGCGATGGAATTTACTTTCGGAATGTTACTCGGAGCAGGTTTAGGTTTAGTTGTGTGGCTCAGACGGAAAGACATTGAAGCAATTCAAATGAACTCTTCCGCTGAGCCTCTTTTTCAATCCGGCCCGCTTTGGAAAGACTTTTCAGTGTTCTTTTTACTTGCAATCCTCATTTTTTGGGCAATGCCTGGCTGGCTCGACCCCATTGTTGATCAGGGGTACACGCAGGGTAGTTTTGTTTGGCCCAATGTTGTCGATTTGGCTAAAATGTTGAGCAATTTCGCATTCTTCGGATTTCTGATCATTCTTGCAATCCTTTATTGGCCTGAAGTTGCCTGGCAGTTAGGTATCACTTTTACCTTTTGTTATGCAGCAATCGACTTCATGCAGGACGCTCTTCCCAAAGCGGATACCAATTCGCCTTTTACCCTTTATTTTCTCCTTATTTTGATCATGACTTCAGTTGTTTCGCTGCTGACTGCCTATTTCCAGCGAAAAGAAAACCTGATTCGAAATATGTTCCTGCTGTTGGTGTGGTCGTGTAAGATTGTTGCGTTTTTGAGACTTGGGTTCTTTGAAAAGCCTGGTGAGATCTCCGGAATGTCGTTGCTTAAGATAATTGTCGGGAAGTTCTTTGTTCATCTGGTGTTTTTAGCTTCTGCAATTTACATCAGTTGTGTTGTGTTGCGGAAAATCAAATAACATAGGGCCCGGTATCAATTATTGCATATAAAATATTAGTTCATTCAAAACCTTCATCTAACTAAATTTATAAAAAATGAATCGCCATTTTTCTAACCTGATCGTATTTGTTGTTTTCCTGACTGTATTTGGATGTAAACAAAACACACAACCGCAACTGGGCAAGTCTGAAATAAAAGAGGTGATTGCAGCAATGACTCCGGATGAAAAAATCGGGCTGACTGTTGGCGATGGAAAATTCTTACCTGCAACCAGTCAAAAAAATGTGGAGCAGGGGACGGGCATTATTATTGCCAACCAGAATTCGAAAATGGTGATTCCGCGTTTGGGCGTTTACTCATCGGCCTTGTCCGACGGGCCTTCCGGCTTGAATCGCGATCCGCATCCGGCAGGGGCACCCGAATACACCTATTCAACCGCATTTCCAACGTCAACCTGTTTGGCAGCTTCGTGGAACACTGAACTGGCAGAGCAAATAGGTCGGGTTTTTGGCAATGAAGTTTTGGAATACGATTACGATGTTATTTTAATGCCAGCCTTGAATCTTCACCGCAACCCTAAATGTGGGCGCAATTTTGAATATTACTCCGAAGATCCGCTGTTGTCGGGCAAAATGTCGGCTTACATGGTTAAAGGGCTGCAATCGAACGGGATTGGTGCTACACTTAAACATTTCCTCGGAAACAACCAGGAAACCAACCGCCGCTCCTACAACGCGGTGATCAGCCAGCGGGCTTTGCGCGAAATTTACCTGCGCGGATTCGAAATTGCCGTGAAAGAAGGCAAGCCTGCCTGTATTATGACATCATACAATAAAGTCAACGGTTTTTACACCGCTGAAAATCCTGAATTGCTGAACGATATTACCCGTCAGGAATGGGGATTCAACGGTGTTTTTATGACCGATTTTGACGGTTACGGCAGCGCTGTTGCCAAAGTGCGCGCCGGAAACAACATGCTGATGGGCGGAAGCAAAGATGAAATGGCCGAATTAACTGCCGCCCTGAAAAATAAAACCCTCGACGAAAGTACTCTGGCTAAAAACCTGGAATATAATCTGAAATTAAAGCTGAATTCGCCACGAGCAAAAGGTTACCGGCCATCGATGAAGCCTGATTTGGAAGCACATGCCAAAGTAGCCAGGGAGGCCGCTTCTGAAGGAATGGTTTTGCTGAAAAATGAAAAAAACACGCTGCCTTTTAAGGATGTAAAAACAGTTGCCGTGTTCGGGAAAATTTCCTATTACCTGATTGAAGCCGGAACAGGAAGTGGCGGAATCCGAAGTAATAAATATGCCATTTCGGTAAATGAAGGTTTAAAAGCCGCTGGATTTCAGGTTGTAAAAGAATGGGAAGATACTTACACGGCCTTTAACGCTAAGATATTGTCGGATAACCTTGTGCCGCCTTTCTTTAATAATCCCAAGATGCTGGCCGATAACGGAATAAAAGATGGCAAGGCTCCCGGACATTTTAAAAAGCGTTTGATTCCGTTCAGCGACGAAATGCCGCTCTCGAAAACTGATGTACTGAAACAGGTAGGCAATTCGGACGTTGCTGTTGTAACTCTGGGCCGCAGTGGTGGCGAGAATTACGAAAATGGCTATTTACCTTTCACATCAACCGAAGTGGAGATGGTAAAAAATGTATGCGAAGTTTACCACAGCGCTGGCAAAAAAGTAGTTGTTGTTTTAAATGTTGGCGGAGTTTGCGAAACTTCCAGTTGGAGCGCTTATCCCGACGCCATTTTGTGCGCCTGGCAGCCCGGACAGGAGGGAGGTCATGCTATAGCCGATATTCTGAAAGGTGCTGTAAATCCTTCAGGAAAATTGCCCGACTCTTTCCCTTTAAAATATGAAGATGTTCCCTCGGCTGGAACGTTTCCGGGCGAACCTGCCGATAATCCGGTGAATTCATTTTATAAGGAAGGTATTTATGTGGGCTACCGGTATTACGATTCGTTCAAGGTACCTACAGCTTACGAATTTGGCTACGGACTTTCCTACACTCAATTCGAGTATTCCGAATTGAAGCTCAGTAGCCCGGCATTTATGGGTAAAATGACCGTTTCTGTATCTGTGAAAAACACTGGATCTGTCTCCGGAAAGGAAGTTGTTCAGCTTTATTTGTCGGCGCCAACGGCTGAAGTCGAAAAACCTGATCAGGAATTGAAAGGGTTTGCAAAAACCAAATTGCTTCAGCCGGGTGAAAGTCAGCAATTGGTATTTGAGCTTGACGCACGCGCTTTGGCCTCGTTCCACAGCGGAATCAGTTCGTGGGTGGCCGATGCCGGTAAATATGAAGTTCGGATCGGTGCTTCGTCGAAAGATATCCGACAGAAAGCGTCGTTTGATCTGGATAAAACCGAAGTAGTTGAACGTGTTCACGACGTTTTGTACCCCAATTTTGCGATGCGGGAATTAAGCAGAAACAAAAAATAAGTAAAATACAATATTCTATTTTTCTATTGTATAATTAGTCTGAAAATAGGAGTAGTGCATAACCTTTAAAACTGAAAATTATGCAAAAACGAATTTTTATTCTGTGGTTAATCTGGACGCTTTTAGGAACTGGATTAATTTATGGTGTGGCAGCTTCCGATTCGAAAAACTCGATGATTTCGGTTGTCGCAATGGTACTGAGCGTTTCGCCGTTGTTGGGATTCTTGCTGGCTTTGGGTTCTCCAAAGGCTTCAACTCAGTTCAACAACTGGCTTCATACCGATAAAAATTCCATTTTTTATGTTTCCGGAGGAATTACTTTTTTGTTCGCACTTCCCGGTTTATTGACCATCACATTCAATCCATACACAACAACAATTTTTGCATGTCTGGTTCTTGGCATATTGAATTCATTAAAGAAGCTTGAAAGCGAAACCTTTGCTCTAACCTGGACCGATGTTATTCTCTGGATTGTGCTTTGGATTCCGTTCGATCTTCGGTGGTCGATGGAAATGCATCCTATGCTCGATTACACCTGGTGGTCGATTGCTATTTCGGTTATTGCTGTAATTGGCTGGCGTGGCTACCGAAAAGCCGAAATCGGGATTAATCTGGTTCCCCGGTTTAAAGATTTATACATTGCCCTTTTGGCTTTGCTTATGATTATGGCAGTGATAGTTCCTCCTGGAATAATCACCGGATTTTTGAAGTTCAATATTCCGGATACATTTCCTGTTGCAAAGCTTGCGACTCACTTCATTGGTCTTTTTCTTACTGTAGCCCTTCCTGAAGAATTGTTTTTCAGAGGATTGCTCTTACGCGGATTGGAGAAAGCTTCCTCTAAAAAATGGGTGCCGATGGTCGTTTCGTCGGTGGCCTTTGGCTTGATGCACTGGAACAATATCGCTGGCTTAGGTATGCAAATAACCTATGTTTCATTGGCAGCAGTTGCGGGTTTGGGCTATGCGTGGGCATACAAAAAGAGTGGAAACAATTTATTCGCTGCTATTCTTACGCATACGCTGGTCGATTGGGTATGGAAGCTAATCCTCGCCAGCTAAGCTAATCTTTCTCGATAAACCTAACTAACACTAAATATGAGATTTCCAACGCGAATACAGGTGCTCTTTGGTATTGCTTGCATTGTCATGGCTTTTAACCTGAATCAGCAGGTTGTTGCGCAATCAACCAACGAAAAACCTTTGTATCAGGATTACAATCAGCCGGTAAAAGCGCGCGTTCGCGATTTGTTGTCGCGCATGACGTTGGATGAAAAGCTGATCCAGATGATTTCCCGCATCGATACAGCCATTCCCCGGTTGGGAATTCCGCGCTACCACTGGGGTGGTGAGGCCGGACATTGTATTATTGCGCGGGCAAACGATGCTGCAACCATTTTCCCGGTGGGTATTGCCCAGGCAGCCACCTGGAACCGAAAACTTAACCGCGCGATTGGCGATGCTATGTCAACCGAGGCCTGGCCGCGTTTTCGGGCGAAGCTGGATAAATCGACACTTACATTTTGGGCGCCGGTTGTTGAAATGGCCCGCGATCCGCGCTGGGGACGCACTGAAGAGTGCTACGGCGAAGACCCTTTTCTGACGGCGCAGCTAAGTATGGAGTTTGTACGGGGTATTCAGGGTGACCATCCGAAATACCTGAAAGGCATTGCTGCACCCAAACATTTTGCCTTGAATAACGAAGAATGGTGCCGCCACAACGGTTCGTCGAATGTGGATGAGCAATTGTTGCGCGAGTATTACCTGAAACCCTATCAGGTGTTGGTTCAGGAAGGAAAAGCCGAGCAGATAATGGCGGCCTACAACCGGATAAATGGAGTGCCTTGCGCCGGAAACAAGTGGTTGCTGACTGATGTGTTGCGCAAAGACTGGGGCTTCGACGGAACGGTGGTTTCTGACTGTAACGGGGTCCGCGATTTTTACGAAGGACATAAATATGTTGCCAATGTTGAAGAAGCTATTGCGTTGGCTTTAAATTCAGGAATGGATATTGAGTGTGGCGATTGTTTCAAAGATCATTTGGCGGATGTTGTTCGCAAAGGCTTGGTTTCCGAAGCGGTGATTGATTCGGCCGTTTCGCGCATTCTGGCATCGCGTTTCAAACTTGGATTGATGGACCCCGATGATTTGGTTCCGTTCACAAAAATACCGATGTCGGTTGTTGATGGGCCTGTTCATCGGGAACTGGCCCGGCAGGTATCGCGCGAGTCAATTGTTTTGCTGCGTAACGAAAATAACGTTCTACCTCTGAATAAAGATAAAATAAAAACGATTGCAGTGATTGGTCCGGGCGCCAAAGTCTGTCAGCTGGGTGGTTATTCAGGCGGCTGTTCCAAAGCCGTTTCGCCATTCGACGGGATTGTTAATAAACTGGGAGCCGACAGAGTGAAATTCGTGCAGGGAACGGATGTAAAAATAAAATTGCCATTAATTCCATCGAAATATTTGATTCCGGCAGATGGAAAACCTGGCGAATATGGTTTAAAAGGTGAATATTTTAAACAGCTCGATTGTATGGGCGATCCTTTTTTGGTTCGGGTTGACAGTTTGCTGAATTTCAATTTCGGAAAGGGCTCGCCAACTCCTGAGATGCCTAAAGACTATTTCTCCATTCGCTGGACAGGCAAGCTGATTGCTCCAGTTTCAGGAGATTATTACATCGGCGGTGAATTTGATGATGCCATTCGTTTGTATATTGACGGAAAGAAAATCATCGACCGCACCAATAACCGGAATACCTCGTCGGACGCGGTAAAAATTGAACTTGAAAAAGGAAAGCAATACGACTTAAAGATAGAGTACAACGAACAATGGTATGTTGCAATTATGAAATTAAGTGGTGCGGCCCCGGTTCCCGATAAGTTTAAGGAAGCTATTGAAGCCGCCCGAAATTCGGATGTAGCTGTTGTTGTGCTTGGCACTGATGAAACCATCGAAAAAGAGGGCATTGATCGGGCCGATATGAACCTTCCCGGCGATCAGGAAGATTTGCTCAAAGCCGTTTATCAGGCTAATCCCCATACAATACTGGTTATGCAAAACGGAAGTGCCATGTCAATCAATTGGGCAAACCAGAATGTGCCTGCCATTTTGGAAGCCTGGTACGGCGGCGAGGAAACCGGTAACGCCATTGCCGATGTTCTTTTTGGCGATTACAATCCTGCCGGACGTCTGCCACTCACATTCTACCAATCGGTTGATCAGCTTCCATCCATCAGCGATTACGACATTCGGAAAGGGCGCACCTACATGTATCCCAAATACAAAAACGAAAAGGGGCAAACTGTCGAAGTTAAGCCGCTCTATCCGTTTGGCTATGGCATGAGCTACACGCAGTTCGCTTATTCAAACCTGAAAGTTACCCAGGGCGCAATCACTTCGGATGGAAAAGTAAAACTATCGGTGGATATCCGGAATACAGGCAAACTGTCGGGCGACGAAGTGCTTCAGGTATATGTTTCCAAAGAGAAGCCGGGAATGCCTCGTCCGGTTAAGCAATTAGCAGCATTCGAGCGGGTTCCGCTCAATCCGAATCAGGTTAAATCAGTGGAGTTCGAAATTCCGGTGAAGAATTTGGCCTATTGGGATGTAAATAAAAAGGCATTTGTTGTGGAACCCGGAAAATTCAACCTTCAGATCGGTGGATCTTCGGACGATGTGCAACTGAAAGGTCAATTTGTAGTGAAGTAATTTCTTATGTATGAAAAAACAGGTAATTAATATCCTAATTGTTGGAATGGCGCTGGCAACAGCCTGGGCAGTCAGAGGCCAGTTTGGTCACGAACAGGGAGCGGCCTGGGCAGGTGGAGTAGGAGCATTGGCGCTTATTCTGGCTTCGGGGCGAAAAGACTGGTACCGAAAAGTATTTACCGTAACATTGGCTTCGGCAGTTGGCTGGGGCGCAGGCGGGATGATAAGCTACGGAATTGTAGTGGGCTATGGTCGAAGTACAAGCCTCGAAAATGCATTTTATGGATTGCTGATGCTTTTCGTCATTGGCGGTTTGTATGGTTTAATGGGTGGCGGACTGGTTGGATTATCGCTGGATTCGTCGGCTAAAAAGAAGGTGAACTGGGGCATGTTGGTTGCCGAAATGGTTGCCGGAGGAATACTCGCTTACTATTTACTGGTTGTTCAGTTGGAATACCTGATGACACCACCGCGAGGCGAAATGTGGGCAGCTTGTCTGGGAGCCGGGTTGGCCATGTTGTGGCACATGGCACGCCATCAGTTTCATTCACCAATTCGTGTGGCCTTGTTTGCCGCTTTGGGTGCCGGTTTCGGGTTTGCCTTTGGAAACTTTCTGCAAACGATTGGAGATGTGCTGGAGATAAAATTTAACATGTGGAATGTGATGGAATACAACATCGGTTTTTGGGGCGGTGTTGGAATGGCCTACGGTGTTTTTACTTCCAGATGGGACGAACAGAGCGATACGCCGCAATCTTGGGAATCGCGAATAGCCATGTTACTCGTTTTTGTAGCACTGCCTTTCATCAACTTCTTCGACTCGATGGGTTATGAAACCCTGATGAAACGGATCAACTCAGCCACAAATCCAGAGTTGGTATCAGCATTGAGCACTATAACTTCGGCTTGTATTATTTTTGCAATTGCCTGCATTGGTATCTGGAAATACTCGAAACTGAAGTCAGCATTTGGACGCAAAGATGTGCTGCTGTTGTTTGGTGTTTACCTGGCCGCGTATATAACCTGTAGTTACATTGTTTCAGGCTTATTTGCCGGAACGCTTTTACTGAACCATCATTTGTATTGGATCAATTTTCTGGTCATCTTCTGGTTAATGAGCAAGCAGTTCCCTGCATTTAATGAACACTCTGAGTCGGAGATAAATACGAGAAAGTGGCTGTTTTACGTGGTCTGCGTTGTGTTTATTATCCTGATTCTTGCAGTTATATCAGTTAGTTCGCATGGAGAAATGGGTGGCGCACACGATAGGTTCGCCGCGTAGGTAAACTGAAAAATTTGGTTATGAGTAGAAAAATATTCATCGTTTCAGCAGTGTCAATTGTGGCTATTGTATTTGTGTCCTGGATCTTTCATTATCCGGTACACATTCAAAACGCTCTGACTCATCAACCGGAAGCTGGATTTATTCTTGAACCTTCGTTTTGGAGGGTTGTTTTTGAGCCATTTGTCGGTTTACTTTTATATTTCAACCGAGCGTTTTATGCCATTGATGAGTTTATAATGGTATTGAGTTGGGCACTAGGCATCTTCTTAATTTACAGCTTTGTTAAGTATTTTAAACATGGAAATAAAAACCTGAAACGGAAGTTTCTTCTTAACCAGCTACTTAATTTGCCTTTACTTGTTGGAATTTGGTTTGCGGTGTTCGTCGTGCTTATTTTCGTTGATTTACCTAACGACCGGATTGTAAATAAAACCAGCGATTGGGTACTGGTTACCACACATTCGCATACAGAATATAGCCACGATGGGCTTATTTCTGAAGAAGGTTTGCTGAAATGGCACCGGCGCAATGGTTTCGATGCTTTTTTTATAACCGATCACAGCAATCATGGAGCCACATTAAGGTTTGTGAATTCGCGCAAAGGAAAAGAGCAGGCAGGAGAACCGGTTGTTTTTTGCGGCGAGGAGTTCTCTGGCAGCAACCACATGAGTCTGCTTGGTTTGAAGACTGATTTTGTTACCCGAGGGCAGTCAGACTCGGCTATAGTTGCCAAAGCCCGCGCTGACGGTGCTGCAATTCTGGTAAATCACTGGTTTGATGGCGAACATAAAACCCTGGAATACTATAAAAATTTGGGCGTTGATGGTTTTGAAATAGAAAATACAGCCACCGAAAAGCGCTACAATCGCGAAGTTTACAAGCGAATCAAGTCGTTTTTCGAAAGCAAAGGTTTAGTGATGAATGGTGGGCTGGATTTTCACGGATACGGAAGCGCCTGTACCTTGTGGAACGCTTTCGAAATTCCCGGATGGAAGGGCATGAGTTATGAGGACAAGCAGGAAGCCGTTTTGTCGATCATTAAAAAACACGATCAGGCAAAATTAAAAGTGCTGCTCCTGAACGACCGCCCTTATTACGAACCCAAACGCCTGCTTTTTAGGCCGATTATTACGCTGTTTAATTATTTCAGGATCTTAAACTTTTTGCAGGTTATTTCGTGGTTTTGTTGGATAATGCTGTTTGCTTTTCTGAAATCGAAACAGGCACTAACTCCGGCACTATCCCGAAAATATTCGTGTCAGCGCATCGGAACTCTTGTTGCCTTTGTTGCTTCAGTGTTTCTGATTGGCCTCGGGATAATGTACTTTTCACGCGTTCAGCATGTTGAAGAATTTACCAAAATATATCCTGAATATGGACGATTGCTGTTGTTTACCGGATTCCCGTTATTGATTCTTTCAGGAGCTCTATTGTATTTTAGGATGATTAAAAAAGGACCATCGAAATGAAACGATCAGTCAGATACCCGTTTTTTTTCCTGATGGCATTCGTTCCTTTTGCCTGTTCGTCACCAAAAGATTACACCAAACTGGTTAATGTTATGGTGGGCACCGACGGACATGGACATACTTTTCCCGGGGCAACAATGCCGCATGGAGCGATTCAGCTGAGTCCGGATACCCGCACCGAAACGTGGGATGGCTGCGCCGGTTATCATTATTCGGACAAAAGTATTTTGGGATTTAGCCACATTCATTTCAGCGGCGTGGGCAGTGGAGGTGGCGCCGATATTTTGCTGATGCCAACGATTGGCGAAATTCAGCTCAATCGGGGTGATGAAAAGAACACCAAATCGGGTTATCGGGCCGCCTTCTCGCATCAGGATGAAGTTGCAGAGCCGGGCTATTATCGGGTGAAACTGGAAGATAATATTACGGTTGAATTAACTGCTTCCAATCGGGTCGGTTTTCATAAATATACTTTTAGTTCAGCACTAAAAGGGAATGTTGTACTCGATTTGGTGCACGGAATCAACGATAAAATTGATAGTCTGTACCTGAAAGTAGTGTCGCCTACCCAAATTGAGGGATTTCGCCATCGTCATGCCGGGCTGGATGGTAACCTAACGATATGGTTTGTAGCCGAATTCTCGCAGCCTATGACTGATTTTGGTATTTACCAAAATGAAGTTTTGCAATTCGGAAAAAATGAAGCTGGCGGAAAAAATATCAAAGCTCACTTCTGTTTCGATACCAGCCGAAACAAGGAAGTAATGGTTAAAGTTGCTCTTTCGCGGGTGGATTGGGACGGCGCTGAAAAGAATCTGGCGGGTGAAATTCCGGATTGGGATTTCAATTCTATCAGGAAAAATGCACATGATACCTGGAATAAAGAGCTGACCAAAATCGATGTGAAAGGCGGAACCGAAGCACAACGCCGTACCTTTTATTCGGCACTTTATCATACGCATATTCATCCCAATTTAGCTTTAGATGTAGATGACCGTTATCGGGGAACTGACCGGAATGTACACACTTGCAACGATTTCGAAAATTATACAACCTATTCGCTTTGGGATACCTTCAGGGCATTGCATCCACTTTATACCATCATCGATCAAAAGCGTACCAATCAATATATTCGCAGTTTTCTGGAACGTTATCAGCATTTTGGCAATATGCCCATTATGGAGTTTGGTGGAACCGAAGGATTTGCCATGATTGGCTACCATTCGCTTCCGGTAATTGCCGATGCCTGGGCCAAAGGAATTCGCGATTACGACGAAAAGCTCGCCTTCGAAGCCATGAAGCAGCTTTCTGAAAGCTTCAGGAGCGGGAAATCGGCTTACAAACAGTTTGGTTTTTTACCTTACAATGAAGATAACCAGAATGTGTCGAAAACGCTCGAATATTCGTACGACGATTGGTGTGTGTCGGTGCTGGCCAAAGAATTTAGCGCTTCAGACTTTCATTTTTACGCCTCGAAAGGCCAGTTTTACCGCAATTTGTGGGATAGTCAATCTGGTTTTATGCGACCGAAAAGCGCTAATTACGAATGGTATCAACCTTTCAATCCAGCTGAATCCTCGGGTAATTATACTGAAGCCAATGCCTGGCAATATTCCATGTTTGCGCCTCACGACATCAATGGGCTGATCAATTTGATGGGGGGTGATAGAAAAATGGAAACCTGGCTCGACTCCTGCTTTACGCAAAAATCGGTTCAGCATGAAATGCCATCGGGCGATGTTACTGGTTTAGTGGGGCAGTATGCGCACGGAAACGAACCCAGTCACCACATGGCATACTTGTATAACTTTATTGGAAAACCCTGGAAAACGCAGGAACTGGTTTCTAAAATCTGTTCGACACTGTATAGTGAAAAAGCTGATGGACTGTGTGGTAATGACGATGCCGGACAAATGTCGGCCTGGTACGTGCTCAGCGCTATGGGTTTTTATCCGGTAACACCCGGGTTACCTTACTATACCCTTGGGTTGCCCGTTTTTGACCAGCTAACCATTCACCTCGAAAACGGAAAAGATTTTACTGTCCGTACAAAAAAGACAGGCAATGACAACAAATACATACAAACGGCCAAACTCAACGGTAAGGTTTACTCCAAATCGTTCCTGAATCACTCAGCCATTATGCAGGGAGAAGAACTTGCTTTTACTCTTGGCGATACGCCCAACAAGGAGTGGGGAAGCAAACCTGAAGATCGGCCAAAAACGGAAGGATATCCCTCAGCAACTATTCCTGAAATTAAAATTGCAAATCCCGAATTTTTGCAAACCACCGAAGTGACATGTTCAGTAAATGACCCGAAAACAGAAATCCACTATACGCTCGATGGAACAGAACCCGGAGCGAATGCAATGCTGTACAGCCAGCCTTTTACAATCGATCATTCGGCAACAATCAGGGCGCGGGGCTTCTCCAAAGGTTTGAACCCAAGTTACATCGTTTGGGCCAAAGCTGAAAAACTAGCAATGGTTCCGGCGGTAAAACCTGAAAAAGAGCCGCAGCCGGGGATAGCATACGAATATTTTCCATACTACTGCAAGTCGGTAGCCGATATTCAAAAATATTTGCCAACGTTTAGCCATGTGATGCCAACGTTCAGCCTGTCAGCAATTACCGACGACCGTGAATTTGCCTACCGTTTCAAGGGTTTCCTGAAAATTCCGTCAACCGGGGTTTATACGTTTTTCCTGAAATCGAATGATGGCAGCAATTTCTATCTGGATGGCCAGCTGTTGTTTGATTTTGATCTGGATCGCGGATCAGCTGAAAAATGTGCTTCCCGAATGTTGGAAAAAGGATTTCACCGGATTGAGGTTAATTATTATCAGATGGGAGGGAAAAAGTCGCTAAACATTGGGTGGAAACGGCCGGGAGCAACAGGTAAGGAAGAAATTCCGGCAGAAGTGCTATTTCATTAAAAATGGTATTTATTAGTCAGGGTTTCACTCAAAGTGAAGCCCTGACTACAAAAATAAATAAGAGATATGATAAACTTTAAATCGATTGCTTTTTCTACCTTACTGGTTTCTGCAATATTTGTGGGTTGCCAGTCCAAAGGTCAGGAGTACCTGAAATTGGTCGATCCCTTCATTGGTACAGGAGCCGATGGAAATACCTGGCCTGCTGCCAGTATGCCGTTTGGAGGCGTGCAGTTGGGGCCGGATACCCGTCTCAATTCGTGCGGCGGCTATGCCTCGGCCGATAGCATTATTCAGGGTTTCACGCACACGCATCTCAACGGCGTAGGCGAGCCCGAGTACCGCGATGTGCTGTTCATGCCTTTCATCGGGAAAAACTATTGGAATCCGATGGAACCCGGGAAAAAAGGATATGGTTCAGCGTTCGATCATCAGCACGAGAAAGCTTCGCCGGGTTATTATTCTGTACTCCTGAAAAGTTCAGGTATTCAGGCCGAAATGACTACCACATTGCGGACTGGCTTTCATAAATATACCTTTCCGCAGAGCGATAGCGCCCGCATCATGATCGATTTGGCTTACCCTTTTGGCGCAGAGGTGCTGAACATTAGAAAAGTGAGCGATACCGAAATTGAAGGCTTGCGACGCTCGCACGGCTGGGCATGGGATCAATATGTCTATTTTGTGGCTCGCTTCTCTAAACCTTTTTCAACGCTCGAAATAGCGGCGAACGATACAATACTGCAAGGTGCGGGCGAGGCTTCAGGAAAAAATATTAAAGCTGTGCTTGGTTACCGGACCAAAGCCAACGAAACCATTCTGGTAAAGGTGGGTATTTCGGCAGTGAGTGTTGACGGAGCCCGCAAAAACCTGGATGCCGAAATTGCAGGATGGGATTTTGAAGGAACCCGAAAGTTGGCCGAAAAAGCCTGGGCAAACGAACTGGACAAGATTGAGATTGAAGGCGGAACCGAAGCGCAACGGAAAATCTTTTATACTTCGATGTACCATGCTCATTTGAGTCCTTGTACGTTTTCGGATGTGGATGGACAATATCGCGGCGTTGATCACAAAGTGCATAAAACCAACGGAATGCCTCACTATACGGTGTTTTCGCTGTGGGACACCTACCGGGCATTGCATCCGTTTTTCACCATTACCGACCAAAAGCGTACCAACGAATTTGTGAGCTCGCTTTTGCAGATGTACGACGACGGCGGACGCCTCCCGATGTGGCCGCTTGCCGGAAATTACACCGACGACATGCTGGGTTATCATGCCATTCCGGTTATAGCTGATGCTTTTATGAAAGGAATTCGCGGTTACGATGTGGAGAAAGCTTTTGCAGCTATGAAACACAGTGCGGAAATGGATAAACTTGGCCTGAAATATTACAAGCAGATTGGTTTTTTGCCTTTCGACAGTCAAGGTGAGTCGGTTTCAAAAACGCTGGAATATTGTTACGACGACTGGTGTATTTCGCAGGTTGCCAAAGCCATGAATAAACAAGAAGACTATAATGAATTTCAACATCGGGCGCATTACTGGGAAAATGTATTCGACCCTTCGGTTGGTTTTGCGCGTGGGAAAAGCTACAACCATCAATGGCTGGCTCCGTTCGATCCGCAGGTGAATTCGGCTTATTCCGAAGGAAATGCTTACCAATACATGTATATTCCGCATGATGTAGATGGATTGGCCGCCAGATTCGGTTCCGATCAGGCATTTGCAGCATGGCTCGATACGCTTTTTTCGTTGCAGTCGAAACGCGGCGAACGCGGCTCTATTGGCCAGTACTGGCACGGCAACGAACCCGGGCAGCAATTGCCGTATTTGTACAACTATGTCGGTCAGGCCTGGAAAACACAAAAGCTGGTTAACCGCATCCTGAACGAACTTTATACTGCAGAGCCTGATGGCATTGCCGGAAACGACGACTGCGGGCAAATTTCGGCCTGGTACATCTTCAGTTCGATGGGATTTTACCCGGTAGCCCCCGGTCAAACGATTTATGCGATTGGATCGCCACTATTCCACAGAGCTACAATTCGTTTGGAAAGTGGAAAGACATTTGAAATAAAAGCGAAGGACGTTTCTGCTGAAAATATGTATATCCAGTCGGCCAAATTGAACGGGAAAGACTACAACAAATCGTACCTGAAGCACGAGGATATTTTGAATGGCGGGGAATTGGAATTCGTGATGGGTTCAAAGCCAAATGAACAATGGGGAACGGCTAAAACAGACCGGCCTTATTCTGAAAACGGCGAAGCCGTGGTACAGCCTCCGTTTGTAAAATCGGGCGATTTGTTGTTCGATAAATCAACAAAGGTAGAACTGGCCTGCGAAACGCTGAGTTCAACAATTCGCTATACCCTTGATGGCGGTGATCCAACCGAAAGTTCGGCACTTTATGAAAACCCTTTTGAGCTAAATAAAACGACAACTATAAAAATGAAAGCCTTTGTGCCCGGACGCAATGCAAGTTTGGTTTATGCATGGAAATTTGAAAAAGCTGAGCCTAAAGAAGCGGTCATGTTAACTTCAGGTAAGTCAGGCCTCAATTACGATTATTTCGAGAAGTTTTTTGTCAATGTTACCGATTTGGATCTGGTCAAGCCTGTTTCTTCAGGAGTAATTTCGAATTTCAATATCGATTTGCGAAAACGGGAAACTTATTTTGGCTTCAGTTATTCAGGCTATATTAAAGTGCCCAGGGATGGTATTTACAATTTTTACCTGAAATCGAACGATGGAAGCCGCTTGTATATCGATGGCAATGAACTGATTGAAAACGACGCCAATCATGGTGCAGTTGAGGAGCCAGGCAGTGTTGCATTAAAAGCAGGTTACCATCCCATTATGGTAAAATATATGCAGTGTGGTGGCGGAAAAGCCTTGCAGGTTAGCTGGTCGGGGCCGGGAATTGCGAAGCAGGAAATTCCTGAGCAGGTTTTGTTTCATTCGCAAGCAAAATGACTGGAAAAATACCAAATTTGTTGGCGAGCTGAATTGGACTTTTAAATGACCCAAAACCCCAAATTATAAACTTCGAAAATGAAGAAACGAATACTGATAGGAATTGCCTTTGTTGTTTTTGGACTGGCATCTTTTGCTCAAAGTGGGCAACCTTCAGCAACAAAAAACTTGAGATGCAAGAATTATGAAGCAGGGCCGAATACAGGGCCAGCTCCTGATTACGGCCAGCCTGAGTTTTGGGCAGCATCGCCTTTTAAGGACGATAACAGCGACATCATTCCCGCTTTTTTGAAAGACGAGGTACGCGATACCCGGGCCGATGTATTTTTCATTCATCCAACTTCCTATTTTGGCGAAGAAAAAAACTCGCCGTGGAATGCTGATTTGCGCGATACCACTGTTAATAACAATACGGATAACCTGTCGATTCTGCTTCAGTCAACTGTTTTCAACGGAAGCTGCCGTGTCTTTGCGCCAAGATACCGCCAGGGAAACATGGAAGCCTTTTATGTTTTTGATACTCCTGAAGCAAAAGCAGCTTTTGATCTGGCCTATCAGGATGTTCGTCAGGCATTTCAGTTCTATTTGGAGCATTACAATAAAAAGCGGCCGTTAATAATTGCTTCCCATAGTCAGGGAAGTTTACATGCTATTCGTTTACTTCAGGAGTTCTTTGATGGAAAACCGTTGACGAAGCAGCTGGTTTGTGCTTATGTGGTTGGTTACCAGATTAAAAAAGATGCTTTTAAGAAACTTCAGATTGGCCAAATTGCCGATCAAACAGGTTGTTTTGTGGGGTGGCGCAGTTATATGAAAGGCGAAATAGCGGAGCGAATTAAAGTGGAACAAGGAAATTCAATTTGCGTCAATCCACTGACATGGACGACTCTGAATGACTGGGCTTCGGAAAGTAGCCATCTGGGTTTTATGCTTGGCTTCGAAAAAACTGTGGCGCACACCGTTGCTTGCGGAATTGAACCACAAACGAAGATATTGTGGGTTGAAACAGCTATCGTTCCAGATGGAAAAAAGAAACTACCTTCGGATTTACACCGCTACGATTACAACTTGTTCTGGATGAATATTCGCCAGAATGTGAAACAGCGCATTGATGCGTGGTATGAAAAATTGAATCAAACTAAATAACTGAAAATGAAGGAAAATAATGATTTTAAAAGACAGATGCTCCGGTATGTCGGCGATTTTAGTCAACTCTTTGGAGTAAAAGAATATACTTTAGCTGGAGGTCGGGCCGCAGGAGTTAAGGCTTTTGACGTGAAAACTGGTGCCGGGCTGGAGTTTACTGTAGTAGCCGACCGTAGTTTGGATATCGCCGGATTGAGTTTCAAGGGTACAAATTGCAGTTACCTGAATAAAACGGGGATCGTTTCGCCAGCCTATTACGAGAAAGATGGGGTAGGATTCCTCCGAAATTTCTTTGGCGGTTTTTTAACAACCTGCGGACTGCGCAACGTGGGCGTTCCCTGCGACGACGATGGAGAATCCTTTCCTTTGCATGGCCGTATTTCCAATATTCCGGCGGAAGAAGTTTCAGTTTCAACGGAGTGGATCGATGGCGTTCCGGTGATGACAATCTCAGGAAAAATGAAAGAGGCCCGCATGTTTGGCGAAAATCTCGTTTTGACCCGAAAAATCACCTGCCGCTACGACGAAAATAAGTTACATATTCAGAATACGGTCGAAAATCTGGGTTTCAGGTCTGAAGGACTGATGCTCCTGTTTCATTTTAATCTGGGTTATCCGTTGCTCGACGAAGATGCTGTTCTGGTTACTCCAACTGCAAAACTAACTCCGCGCGATGCTGAAGCCAGCAAAGGTGTGGACGCTTATAACCGGTTTCAGGCTCCAACGCCAAATTATGCCGAGCAGGTTTTTTACCATGAATTGAATGCGAATGCTTCAGGCGAAACGACTGTAGCTTTAGTCAACCATAAGCTGGAAATAGCCGCCGCCCTGCATTTCAGAAAAGATCAGCTGAAAAATTTTATTCAGTGGAAGCAAATGGGCGAAGGCGAATACGTGTTGGGTATGGAACCGGCCAATTGCCTGGTTGCCGGAAGAGCGGAGGAACGCCGGAACGGAACGCTCGAATACCTTCAACCTGGCGAATGCAAGCAGTTCGATATAGTTGTTGAATTGGTTCAGGGAACTCAGGGTATTGAAAAATTGGTTCAGTACATAAAAGGTCTTTGCTGATAACTTCTATAATATTATCGTATTTCTTCATATATTTTTATTTTATGCGCATAAATGGTTAAAATTTAATCTGCTTTCTCCAAAATAGCAGAAGTATTTATTGGGTTCAAATTCTACTTTTATCTGTTGCCAGAGTTTGTTGTTTGAAACAACTCCGGCAACAGATTTTTTGTTTTAAGTAATAGGAAAGATAAAATGTCGTATTTGGGTTATTGTTTTAACTCGACTCACCCCGCGCATCTGCGATGCTTTGCCCCTCTCTCGCGAGAGAGGGGCGGAACAGCCGCGTTACGGCTGTCGGGGTGAGTACTAAAAAAATACGACAATAAATTATTCTTATTACTTAGAACTTGTTAACCAACTAATTTTCAAATGAGATCATTATTTGTTTTTCTGTTTATTTGCGTTCCTTTCCTTTTGCTTGCCCAACCTCCTGAACGGCGCGCCAAATACGACATTTCGAAAGAACGGGTTTTATATACGGTTGGATATACCCATCTTGATTCGGAATACGAATGGGACTATAAAACCACGGTAACCGATTACCTGAAAAATACCATGGCCGAAAATTTCCGGCTGTTCGATAAATATCCTGATTACGTATATAGTTTCACAGGAGCGCGCCGCTATCACCTGATGAAGGAATATCACCCTGAATTGTACAAACGGCTGAAAGGATATGTGGAACAAGGGCGCTGGAATGTGGCTGGTTCGTCGGTTGATGAGGGTGAAGTGAATATTTCGTCGCCCGAATCGGTACTCCGCCAGATTTTGTATGGAAACAATTATTTCCGGAGCGAATTTGGCAAAGAAAGCGTTGATTATATGCTTCCAGATTGCTTTGGATTTGTGGCCAATCTGCCATCTGTTTTGCATCATGCCGGCTTGCTTGGCTTTTCGACTCAAAAATTAACAATCAATAGTTTCAAGGCCGCTAATCCTATTCCGTTTAATGTGGGTGTTTGGAATGGCCCGGATGGGAAAGGAGTGGTGGCTTGCCTGGATGCAACCGATTATGACGGCGATATTTTTCCGCGCCTCGATTTGGATTCGTACTGGGATAAGCGCCTCGCCGACGATCAGAAGCGATACGGAATCTCGTTTGATTACCGCTATTACGGCTGTGGCGACATGGGCGGCGGCCTGCGCGACCGCGATGTGATTTATGCCTCCGGAAGTTTGAATAATCCGGATAGCAAATTTAAGGTGGTGATGACTTCTTCGGACCAGATGTTTCGCGATATTACTCCTGAAATTCATAAAAAGCTTCCGGTTTATACCGGTGATTTGTTGCTGATTGAGCACAGCGCAGGATCGATGACGTCGCAATCGTATATGAAGCGGTTGAACCGCAAAAATGAAATTTTAGCTCAATCAGCCGAGGCGGCTGCCTGCATGGCCACATATTTGGCAGGTTTGCCTTATCCGGCTGAAAAACTGAATAATTCGTGGGAGTTGGTGCTGGCCAGCCAAATGCACGATGTTTTGCCCGGAACAGCTATTCCTTCTGCTTTTAAACTCGCCTGGAATGATGAGTTTATTGCTCAGAATGGTTTCGCCGAAGTGCTGAAAAACGGTTTGGGTGAAGTGGTTTCGCAGTTGAATACACAAACCAAAGGACAGCCAATCGCAGTGTATAATCCATTATCGCACAACAGGGAAGATATTTGTACCGCCGAAATGGAGTTTCCCTCCGCGCCAGCACATATTCGGGTTTTCGATGTTTCGGGAAAAGAAACACCCTCGCAAATCATTTCCAGAAAAGGGAATAAGGTGAAGTTTATATTTCAGGCAAAAATACCTTCGCTGGGCGTTTCTGTTTACGAGGTGCGCGAATCAGAAACGGCTTCGGCTATATCTTCGGCATTAAAAATAGAACCGAATACGCTTGAAAATGAATATTATAAAGTGACGATTGATGATCGTGGAGATATTTCAAGTATCATTGATAAAAAACAAAACCGTGAATTGCTTCAAAAGCCCGCCCGTTTGGAATTTCAACGGGAAGTACCGCGTCGCGAACCTGCCTGGAACATGTTTTGGTACGACCGCCAGAAACCTCCGTTCGCTTTTATGGACGAGCAGGTTTCCGTTCTAATGATTGAAAACGGGCCGGTTCGCGTGGCTTTTGAAGTGAGAAAGAAAGGTCAGAATTCTGAGATTTCCCAAATCATCAGTCTGGCTACTGGCGAAGCCGGAAAAAGGGTAGAGGTGGCCAATAAACTCGACTGGCAATCGACCGGCGTTAGCCTGAAAGCATCATTCCCATTGGTGGCCGAAAATGATAAGGCAACCTACAATCTGGGTGCCGGAACAATTCAGCAAGACAACAACAGGGAAAACAAATTCGAGGTCCCGGCAAAAAAATGGTTCGACCTGACTGATAAATCAGGAAAATTCGGTGTTTCGGTTCTGGAAGATTGTCGCTACGGGTCGGATAAGCCCGACGACCATACGGTTCGGCTGACATTGGAATACACGCCATCGGCAGAACTTTGTCCGACCTGGTTGTATCAGGCTTCTCAGGATTGGGGAATTCAGCACGTCAAATATGGGCTTTATAGCCACCGCGGCGATTGGTCGGAAAGCGAGACTCAGGCACAAGCCGATTATTTGAATACGCCGTTGATTGCCTGCGAAGTTCCCAAACATTCGGGTTCGCTCGGCTCATCGTTTTCATTCCTGAATGTCTCAAATCCGAACGTTGGTGTGATGGCTTTGAAGAAGGCTGAACAGGGCGACTACCTGATTGTTCGTGTAAATGAGCTGGCCGGAAAAGACCAGTCGAAAGTTGTGCTTCGCTTTCCCGGAATTATTGCAGACGCTTACGAAGTAAATGGTCAGGAACAAAAAATAGGTTCCGTCGCATTTAAAGAAAGTAATTTAACGATCGATTTAACACATTATACCATTGCAAGTTTTGCTGTAAAACTGGCGCCAAAGTATAAAATTCAGAAAAATCAGGTCGTAGTTGCGTTTGATTATGATCAGGATGTGATGAGTTTTGACGATAGCCGAACCGACGGCGACATGACACGGAAATACGACTCTACTTCGCACGGCGATGTGAAGAACTATCCGGCTGAAATGATCCCTTCCGAATTGGTGAGCGAGGGCATTCAGTTCAAATTGGGCAGTCCCGCCGACCTTCAGAAAAATGCGGTAACCTGCAAAGGGCAAACGCTCAAATTACCTTCGGAAAACTACAACAAACTTTATCTGCTTGCTGCTGCAACCGACGAAACCACGGGAACATTCCAGGTGAGCGGGAAGCCGGTGGACATCAACATTGGAAAATGGATTGGTTTTATTGGTCAGCATTACGACCGCCAGTTCGATTTGGACGGGCACACTGTGCTGGATGTTAGAGCTCCATTCCTGAAGCATGATAACATTGCCTGGTTTGCCTCGCATTACCATTTTGGCTATCCAACTCAAAATGTACCTTATACCTACTCGTATATGTATAAATATGAGATTAATCTTCCGGCAAAAACAACTGAAATCACTTTGCCTGATAATGATCGAATCAAAATTTTTGCCATTACTGTCGTTGAACAAAAAGCTGACGACATTTGGCTTTTACAACAGCTAGCTGATGATTTTCAGGATGATGGGCCTTTTGTATTGAGAAAAACGAATAAATAGATTAGCGATATGAAGAATAGAATAGTTACCGGAGTATTACTTTTTGCTCTGTTTCTGGGAGTTCAAACCGGCGTTTTTGCCAGCGGTCAAATCCGAAAATCTGAATCACCTTTTCCGAAGCCACGAAACAGTAAAACTTATGTCATCGCGCATCGGGGAGCACATGTGGGTATTCCTGAAAATTCGATTCCTGCTATACAAAAAGCGATTGAACTGGGCTGCGATTTTGTGGAAATTGATACCCGCCTGACCAAAGACGGCCAAATAGTGAGCGTTCACAACTCTTCTGTTGATGAATACGTGGTTGGTGTAAAAGGGAAAGTGAAAGATTTTACGCTTGCCGAAATTAAAAAACTGGATATTGGAGAGAAAACCGGCCCAAATTGGAAGAATACCCGTATTCCGACGATTGAAGAAATATTACAGGTGTGCAAGGGTAAAATCGGCATTTACCTGGATTTGAAAGAGCCTTTGATTGAACAATTAATTCCCATTATTCGCAAATACGATATGGAAAGCGATATTGTCTGGTATATTTCGGCCAACCGCTCCGAAGAAATAAAGCTGCTTCAGAAAATAGGTCCAAAAAGTTTTGCTATGCCTGATCCAGGCCCTGAAAAGAACATTGACCCGGTTTGTACCCTTTTTCATCCGCAGGTTTTGGCCAGCGACATGGGCCAGCTTAGTTTAAGCTACGTTCAAGCTGCGCATAAAAACAAAGCACGCGTTTTTGTTGACGAGAATAAAGGTACTCCTGAAGAATGGAGTCAAATCCTGGATTGGGGAACAGATGGTATTCAAACCGATGATCCGGAGTCGCTTTTAAAATTTTTGAAAAACCAAAAAAACTAATACAAATGAACCGAAGACTAAACCTGATCGCTTTGTTGCTTTTTACGATCTTTTCGGCTGTAGCCAATCAAACTGTTTATAATATTACTGATTTTGGCGCTAAAGGAGACGGCAAAACCAACAATTCCAAGGCCATTAATGCGGCTATCAATGCAGCTGCTAAAAATGGTGGCGGAACCGTTTTCTTTCCCGCCGGAAATTTTTTATCCTATACAATTCGTCTGAAAAGCCACATCACGCTTCACCTCGATCAAGGAGCTGTGCTTATTGGCGATCAGGAAAAAAATGGCGTGGGTTACGACTTGCCTGAAGCCGATGCCTGGTACAAAAAGTTTCAGGATTTTGGGCATAGCTACTGGCGCAATAGCCTGATTTACGGCGATAGCCTGCGTGATATCGCTATTGAAGGTCGGGGGATGATCTGGGGGAAAGGCTTGTACACCTACGATAAACCTGATATAAAAGGCTCCGGAAACAAGGCGATTGGATTGAAAAACTGTTTCAATGTGACTATTCGGGATGTTTCTATTTTGCACGGAGGCCATTTTTGTATTCTGGCGACTGGTGTTGATAACCTGACGATTGACAACGTACGCGCCGATGCCGACCGCGATGCGTTTGACATTGATTGCTGCAAGAACGTTCGTATTTCGAACTGCAACATCAATTCGCCAACCGACGATGGACTTTGCCTGAAATCTTCTTTCGGGCTGGGTTATGCCAAAGCTACCGAAAATGTTACCATCGTTAATTGCCATGTTTATGGGTACGATCACGGAACGTTGATGGATGGAACGTTCAAGACCGAATTTAAGGATGAAGCGCCCGATGCCAAACACAGCATTACCGGTCGGTTGAAATTGGGTACTGAATCGAATGGCGGCTTTAAAAACATTGCGGTCTCCAATTGTGTATTTGAGCATTCGCGCGGTATTTGCATCGAATCGGCTGATGGCGGAATTATTGAAGATGTGGTGATGGACAACATTACCATGCGCGACATTACCGACACTCCGTTTTTTATCCGCCTGAATGCCCGGATGCGCGGACCGGAAGGTACGGCGGTGGGAGTTTGCAAACGAATAACTTTGAGCAATATCAACGTTTACGATGTGGGCGGCCGTCCGAAATTTCCTGAAGTAGGAGCAGGCATGGTGATGGGAATACCGGGCTATTACATTGAAGATGTTACGCTAAGCAATATCCGCATTTACTACAGGGCTGGCGCGGGAAAGGAGGCTGTAAATAAAGATGTTGCTGAAAATACAGATATGTACCCCGATCCTTACCGCTGGCATTCGTTACCTGCTTATGGCATGTATTTCAGGCATGTGAAAGGATTGCGTGTAAACGATGTTGTGCTCAGGTACATGAATCGCGACGAACGTCCGGCTTTTGTTCTGGATGATGTGCACAATGCTCGTTTTACAAATGTTGATGCTCAAAAAGGAGAAGGTGCACCTCAATTCATTTTAAAGAATGTTACCAATTTTTCGGCGAACGATGTGAGTGAGATTGAAGATGTGAACGTTCAAAAAACTGAAAAACAGGAGTTTTAGAAGATTTATTCTTGGAATGCCAAGGTTAATATTTCATGCTCTTTGCTTAATATTAACGAAGAATATTCGCTGGTTTGCCTTTATCTTGGCTACCGTTACTTAAACCAATAAACGATGAGAAGTAATATTTTAGCTGGATTAGTGCTGTTAACGGCGTGTACCGCCAGGGAGCAGACTTTAAAAGAAATTCAGCTTACTTTCGACAATACAAAAAATCATTCATTAGACAATAACGACAATTTTTCGCCCGACGATAAATGGCTCGTTTATGATACACGTACCGGCGTTGGTGGCATTGGCGGAAGCCCTTCTGTTGAACGTGTAAACATCGAAACCGGCAAAACGGAAGTGTTATTCGGAATTCAGGATAATAAAGACTGGGGACCAGGTGCAGGTGCTGCCAGTTATCATCCTACTGAAAACAAGGTGATTTTTATTCACGGATTACCCATTTGCACCGAGAAAAATCCGTATCAGCAATGGCGCCGAACGGGAGTGATGGTCAACGACAATCAGCCTGACGTCCCGCTTTACATGGACTCGCGTGATGTAACTTTCCCATTTACGCCTGGAGCCTTGCGCGGTGGAACGCACCGCCACGAATGGAGTCGCGATGGCCAATGGGTTGGCTATACTTACAACGATGCCATTATGAAGCACCTCGAAGATTCGACTGGTGTGAAATGGAACCTGCGGACCATTGCTGTGTCGAATAAAAAACACAAGGCTATTGTGGATAGGGATCCGGCTCAGGAAAATGTGCAGGGCGAATGGTACAGCGCGGTTGTTGTTAGGGTTGTTCCTGATCCAAAATCGGGTAGCGACGAAATAAGCAATGCTGCTTCGGATAGTTGGGTAGGTGCCAGCGGATATGCCCGACCTGATGGTAAAATGCAGGTTGCCCGTGCTTTTATTGGCACAGTTCGCGATAAGCAGGGAAAACCGGTTGACGAGCTTTTTATTGTCGATATTCCTGATTCGCTCAACGTGCCCGGCGAATTTGGGCCTCTGGAAGGCACAAAAACAAGCTTTCCGATGCCCCCAAAAGGAACAGTTCAGCGCAGATTAACGCATACTGCCGATACCAGTTTCCCGGGGTGTAGTGGTGTAACACGCTCTTCGTTTGATGGAAAGTTAATTGCATTTCAGGCAAAAGACAATAAAGGCATTCAGCAGATATTCCTGATGTCTCCATCAGGAGGCGATCCGATCCAGCTTACACAACACGAAACCGGTGTGCAAAGTGGTGTGCGCTGGAGTCCCGGTAACAAATCGGTGATCTATGTTTGGGATAACAGCATTGTCCAGTGTGAAGTATCGGAAAAGCCGTTTGATCAGCGTCTCAGAAGGTTAACTGCAAAAACACCTGATGCGCCCAATAATCTGGTTTGGTCGAACGACGGGAAAATGATTGCCTTTAACCGAATTGTTGCATCCGAGGAAGACAAGCAAGGCAAAAACCAGATTTTTTATATCAGGCTGAATTGAGGCGTTGATAAAAAATACGGAAAGTAGTATGGTTATATCGACGAAAAAAATGAAATTGCGGGGAAAGTAAAAAATAGATTAGTTCGGGAAAATCCCTGAATTCATTTTAAAGTACCAGATTTTTTAGCTTATGATTCGGAAAATAGAAGCGGTGATATTTGATATGGATGGGGTTATTATCGATTCGGAAACTTTGTGGAAACAGGCAGAAAAAGAAGTGTTTACGGCGGTTGGAGTTGAGTTGTCTGACGAATTGTGCCGCATTACTGAATGCATGACAACAGCAGAGGTAACCAAATTTTGGTTCGACAGGTTTCCGTGGCAACATAAATCGTTGGCTGATGTTGAACGTGAGGTGGTTGAACGAGTGGCTTTTTTAATCAGCGAAAAGGGAAAAGGGATTGAAGGAATTGAAAGGCTGATTCAAGAGTTAAAGAATCGAAGATATAAAATTGGGTTGGCAACGAATTCACCTGCTGTGTTGATTCAGGTAGTTCTATCGAAACTGAGGCTTGAAAGATATATTGATGCAGTTGCTTCGGCCGAGCACGAGTTGCAAGGAAAGCCAAATCCGAATGTTTACTTGACTGTTGCTAAAAAATTAAACCTTGATCCTGGTGTTTGTATTGCGGTTGAAGATTCATATACAGGACTTTTGGCTGCAAAAAATGCCGGAATGAAGGCAATTGTAGTTCGCTCTGACCTAAATGGGAAGCCGGATTTTGATTGTGCTGATTTTAAAATAAACGATTTTTCGGCATTCGATTTTTCGTTTTTGAATTGATAAGTAATCGTTATGAAATAATGTTGTATTTCTTTTATCTCTTAATCCTGATTCATTTTGGGATGCACATTGTTTGATTATCAGTAGTTTAAAATTTAATGAAAAGGCTATGAAGACTTTTAAATATTTGATTGCAGCAATTTTTATTTTTCAGCTATTAAAGGCCGAAGCACAGAATAACGTTGATGTTTTAACCGTTCCGGCCGGAAACTCGTTTGCAAAAATCAATGAGCATGGAACCACTATTTTGCCTAGCGGCCGGTTTGTAACTCCAGCTGGCGAATTGATCCGAATTACCAACGATCCGTTTGGTATGACGCTTTCGCCCGATGGCAAAAAAGCGGTGACGTTGCACAACGGCGTTTTCACGATCATTGACCTTCAAACATTAAATGCTACACGGGTTCCGAGCTACGATAAAAAAATCAAATCGCCTTTTTCGAAAGGTTCTTTTTTGGGTGTTGCCTTTTCAGGAGATTCGAAAACCATTTTCCTGAGCGGCGGCGATAACGGCGCGGTTATCAAATACGATATTGCGAATTTCACCCGGCTCGACTCAATTTCGCTGAACGGAACGGTTGACGGCGTGGAGTATGGCGATAGTTTTACTTCGGATTTGGTTTTGAATGAAGCGAACAATGAGCTTTTGGTGCTGGATCGGGCGAATTTTCGCATGGTGCGCATTGATTTGGCTACCCGGAAAATTACAGCATCGATCAAAGTGGGCCGTCAGCCGTTTGGCCTGACGTTGAGCCCCGATAAAAAGATGGCTTTTGTAGCCAACGTGGGCATGTACTCCTATCCGCTCATTACCGGTGCAACCGAGAAAAATATCGATTCGCTCATGATCTCGCATCATCCGTATGGCGACAATACGAAAGAGTCTATTCACGGAACGAAAGTGGAGGGCAAAGACGTTCCGGGAGTTGGAAGCCCGCTGCATCCTGATGCCATGAGCGTGTTTACCATCGATTTGCAAACCACCAAAGTAGTCGATAAATTCAAGACCGGGCACCAAATTGGGCAAATGATTGAAGATGCCGAGGTTGTTGGAGGCGCCAGTCCAAACTCAATAGCCGTAGGCATCAAATACGCCTACGTCACCAACGCCACCAACGATAATATTTCGGTAATCGATTACCGGAACCACAAAATATTGGGGCATATTCCGATTAAAGTTGACTCCCGAATTGATAAATATCGCGGACTTTTGCCTTTCGGGATTACCCTGAGCAAGGACGAAAAAACTTTGTATGTGGCATTGCTTGGATTTGATGGAGTTGCTGTGATTGATGTCGATTCGCAAACAACCAAAGGTGTTATTCCAACCGCCTGGGGGCCAACGCGCGTGAAACTTTCGAATGATGAAAAGGAAATTTATGTGGCGACTTGTCGCGGACTTGGAGCCGGACCCAATGGCGGGAAAAACTTTGTTTCGCCTATTCAGGGTTATTTTGTTGGTGACATTCAGTTGGGTAGTTTCCAGAAAGTAAAAATGCCCGACGAAAAGCAACTGGCGGCCTATTCAAAGCAATCGGTTGATAACACGTTTAAGCAGGTAACAGTTGACGATGATGGTACAAATCCACTGCCTCCTTTGCCCGGAATCCGGAAGTCGCCAATCAAATATGTGGTGTATATTACCAAGGAAAACAGGACTTACGATGAGATTTTTGGCCAGCTAAAACAAGCTGAAGGCGACAGTACTTTGGCTCGATTCGGGATTAATAACGAATATACCTTGCCCGATTCGTTGAAAAAGAAGTTTCCGAATCTGCGGATTAGTCCGAACCATATCAAAGCGGCGCAGCAGTTTGCTTTCTCCGACAATTATTACTGCGACAGCGATGCCTCCATTCATGGCCACCATTGGATGATTGGCGTAATTCCGAACGAATGGGTGGAAGCAAATTCAAGCGTGTCGAAGTCGGCCCGGATATTCTCCAAAGCACCGGGGCGTAGGCATCCTGGAACCACTGGTAGCGTTGATCCCGAAGATTATGCCGAAATTGGCGGGCTTTGGGAAGCGCTGGAACGTGCAAAAGTTCCGTTTTACAATTTTGGTGAAGCCAACGAAACAGCACATGTTCGCGAAGAATGGTACGACACCAATACCGGCGCGGCTCACGGCGTAATGGTTCCGATGCAAAAAGCGCTTTTTAAACACACCAGTCACGATTATGCCGGTTTCAATATGAATATTCCTGACCAGTACCGCATGGATCAGTTCGAGCGCGAGTTTACCCGGATGTGGATCAAAGGGCATAAAAAATTACCATCATTAATCACCATGCAGGTTCCAAACGATCACGGTGCCGGTGTTCGTCCCGAAGATGGTTATCCATACCCGCATTCGTTTATGGTTGATAACGATTTGGCTGTTGGCCGCATTCTGCATTTTCTTTCGCGCACCAAATACTGGAAAAACATGCTGGTTATTATTACCGAAGACGATCCGCAGGGTGGGGTTGACCACATCGATGGGCATCGCTCGGTATTGATGATGGCCGGTCCGTACGTAAAGCACGGCTATGTTTCGCATACCCATGCCAATTTTGGTTCCATCCTGAAAACCATTTATAACATTCTGAATGTCCCGTATGTCAATCAGTTTGATGTTACCGCTTCACTGCTTCAGGATTTTTTTACACCTGTTCCTGACTATACGCCATATACACTCGAGTTGCATGATCCGCGCGTGTTTGATGCCGAAAAAGCCATGAAAAAATACAATAAAACCATAGACTGGCGTAAAATTGAGCAGGGACCGGAACTCGATAATGAAGAGGTTGAGCGTAAAGTTCTTTACCGCAATTTATACGACAACGAGGAAGTTCAGCGGAAGACCCTGTACAAAAACAAGTAATAAATAACTCAAAAACCTGAACCAATAAACCATTTGTTATGAAGAAGTTCTTCAAAATTTTCGGATTAATTCTCATCCTCCTGATTGTTGCACTTTTATTTTGGGTAAAAAGCAATCTGAAAGATAAACATCCGGGGTATAAGGCCGATCTGAAAATTGTTGGAGCAAAGTCTGGCCAGTTATCTGCGGGTTTTGCAGCTTTCAAAATTACTCCTGAAGTTCCTGATAAATGGACAGATGCCAATGGCGATGCCAAATACAATCCGAAAGATGGCGATACGTTTACCGACGGAAATGGCAATGGCAAGTTCGATCCGGTTTGGATTGCAGGATTCAGTAACAGCAAGGCAGCCAATGGAATTCACGACGATTTGTGGGCGCGGGCAATGGTAATTGATAACGGAAAAACACGAATTGCTTTGGTTGTGCTCGATGCCATCGGTTTGATGGCCGACAACATCATCGACATTCGCCAACTGATACCTGCCGACGCCGGTATTACTTATACCATAGTCACTTCAACACACGACCATGAAGCGCCCGATTTAATGGGACTTTGGGGTGAAACTCCATTCAGGAATGGCATCAATCAGGAATATCTGGAATACGTAAAAACGCAGGCTGCAAAGTCGGTTGCCGAGGCTGTTAAAAATTTAAAACCAGCCCGCCTCGAAATTTCCGAAGACTTAACCAGTGCCATTCCTTTGGTAAAAGATACCCGTCAGCCCGAAGTTTTCGATTCAGGATTAAGGTTAATTAAAGCCGTCGATAAAGCCAGCGGACAAACGCTCGGATCGCTGGTTGCCTGGGCCGACCATGCCGAAACATTGTGGAGCAAAAACCTTTTAATCACGTCTGATTTTTGCCACTATGTGCGTGAAGGTGTGGAAAAAGGTGTATTGAAAGGCGACAGTGTTGTGAAACCCGGAATTGGCGGTATTTCGGTGTATGTGAACGGCGCTGTTGGAGGCTTGATGACAACTCATCCAAGTTTAACGATAAAAGATCCTGTGACAGGAGTTGAATACAAAGAACCAACCTACGAGAAAGCCGAGGCGCAGGGGAAAGCTGTTTCATTGGCCGTACTGAAAGCGATGGAAAAACCTTTGGAAATATTGGACTCAGCCGCCATTTCGCTGATTGTAAAAACGGTCGAATTCCCAATTGACAATACGCTTTTTAAGCTCGGTTCAATGCTGGGCGTTTTGGATCGCGGCACAGTGGGTTGGATGAAGATGCGCTCCGAAGTTTCGGCTTGCCGGATTGGCCCGTTGACAATAGTTACAATCCCCGGCGAACCTTATCCTGAACTGATAAACGGCGGCATTGAAGCGCCCGAAGGTAACGACTTTGGCATTCAGCCTCAGGAATTGCCCGTAGTACGAGATATGATGCCCGGTAAATACAAATTTGTGTTTGGTTTGGCCAACGACGAAATTGGCTATATTATTCCAAAAAGTCAGTGGGACGTGGAAGCGCCTTATACCTATGGGCGAAAAGATTCGCCTTATGGCGAAGAAAACTCTTTAGGCCCCGAAACGGCATCGATACTTCACAGGAATTTGAAGGAAATACTTGGCGAATTGGCCGGGAAATAGTTGGATCCATGAGAATAGTAAAATTGATTTTAAAAGGAGTTCTGGCCTTGATTTTAGTTACGGCAATGCTGCTTTGTATTCCGCGTTTGTGGTCGGCAATCACGCCCAATAAACCGCCAATGGGCTATTATTTCGAAACTCCAATCTATCTGGCTTTGTATGCCGGATTGGAGAAGATGATTGATAAAGAACCGGCAGTTCCGGCGTCGGTTCAGGAAATAAAAGACATTGAATACAAAAATATCAATGGAAAATCGCTTCAGCTCAATATGTATATTCCGAAGAATTTGGCAAAACCAGCTCCGTTGCTCGTATTTATTCACGGAGGGGCTTGGGCGCATGGGAAACGGTCGGATTACCTCACTTACCTTATTCCTTTTGCGCAACAGGGCTATGTCACTGCAACCGTTTCGTATAGGTTGGTGAACGACAGCACCAACACGTACCCGGCTTGTGCCGAAGATATTCGCGATGCCGTTCAATGGTTTTTTCAGAATGGCGAAAAGTATGGTTATAATCCTGATAAAATTGCATTGATTGGTGGTTCAGCCGGTGGCCATTTGTCGCTTTTGGGCGCTTACGGCTGGCATCCTTTTGCCGAAAAGCAAGACTCGGTAGTTGCCTCGCCTCATAAAATAAAGGCTGTGGTAGATATTTATGGGCCTTATGATTTAACTACGCCATACAGCCAAACGCAAAGGCTGGTTACGCGCTTTATTGGTCATTCGTACAAAGAACGGCCTGACTTGTACCGGGAAGCATCGCCCATGAGTTTTCTGGATAAAACCGACCCCCCAACGCTGATTTTGCACGGTACAGCCGATAATCTGGTTCCGATCAGTCAGTCGGATACGCTGAAAGTTCACCTCGATAAACTGGGAATACCCAATGTTTACTGCCGCGTTCCGGGATGGCCGCATACGATGGATTTGGCTCAACGGGTAAATGATTATTCGCGGAAACAAATGAGCGGTTTTTTTGAACAGTATTTGAAGTAAGCCAAGTTTGATGATCGTGATTTTTGTCAATTTATATGAACTCACCCCAATCCTCGCAAGCTCGGATTCTCCCCTCTCTTTTCGAAGAGAGGGGAAAAGCCCCGGATTTTCGGGGCTAGGGGTGAGTACTAAAAATGTCATAGAATAGTAATAAAACACTAAATCGTAAATCTAATTTGATGCAAAACAAGAAATTTTATCCCTGGTTAGTCGTCGGACTTTTGTGGGTTGTAGCTACCCTCAATTACCTCGACAGGCAAATGCTTTCGACGATGAGACCTTCGATGCAGCAAGATATTGCCGAACTGGCCAAAGCAGAGAATTTTGGCCGGTTGATGGCCATTTTTCTCTGGATCTATGCGTTTATGAGTCCCATTTCGGGAATTATTGCAGACCGGCTGAACCGAAAGTGGCTGATTGTTGGCAGCTTGTTTGTTTGGTCGGGCGTAACGCTGGCAATGGGCTACGCGCGCACATTCGACGAGTTGTATGTTCTTCGCGCGATAATGGGCGTAAGCGAAGCCTTTTACATGCCCGCAGGTTTGGCTCTGATTGCCGATTATCACCAGGGAAAAACCCGATCAATTGCCATTGGTATTCATCTTTCAGGAGTTTATTTAGGGCAGGCTTTTGGAGGATTTGGCGCTACTATTGCCAGTGCTTCATCGTGGCAGTGGACGTTCCATTCGTTCGGATTTTTAGGCGTTGCATACAGTCTCGTTCTTATGCTTTTACTGAAAGAAAAGAAAGGCTATGATGTTGATGCGGTGTCGTCGAATACTTCGTCGGGCGGCGGAATTAGTCAGGCATGGAAAGGGTTGGGAATACTGTTTACCAACATTGCTTTCTGGGTGATTTTGTTCAACTTTTCGGCGCCAAGTTTTCCCGGCTGGGCGGTTAAAAACTGGTTGCCAACTTTGTTTTCTGATGCTTTGCATTTAGATATGTCCAAAGCCGGGCCGATAGCCACCATTACCACAGCTATGTCGTCGCTGGTGGGTGTTTTGCTGGGTGGTTATTTGTCCGACCGCTGGGTGCTTAAAACACTGAGAGGCCGCATTTATACCGGAATTGTGGGTATGGCGCTAACCATTCCGGCCTTGTTCCTGCTTGGATACGGCGGAAGTTTCGAAATGATTTTACTGGGAGGTATATTCTTTGGTTTAGGTTTTGGAATGTTCGATGTAAACAATATGCCGATACTTTGCCAGTTTGTTTCGCCGCGTTACCGTGCAACAGGCTATGGAATAATGAATTTGGCCGGAATTTCTGCCGGAGCTGTTATTACGGCTTTCCTGGGTAAATCGGCTGACGCCGGAAATATGCGCCACGATTTTGCCATGCTTTCGATTGCTGTTGTTGCGGCCATTGCCTTGAACTTGTTCGTTTTGAAACCAAAGACAGTCAACAAGACTGAAGATTAGAAGCTTCGGATAATCACGTTTTACAGAACCCCCAACGAGAAGTTTAAGCTTTTTGTTGGGGGTAATTTTTTGCGAAACTATTTCATGAAATAAATATGCGGCTGACGCTGATGTTTAATCTGCCATATGCCGCCGTTACTTTTCCCATAAAGGTCATATTCAGGTTTTATGGGTTAAATCCAAGGCTAAAAAGAAGCTGTCTCTAAAAAGCAACTATTGCGTTAGCTTTTTTCTGTGAAATTCTGTGGGTAACTTGGCGGAACTCTGTGTTTCAATTTTTTACTTCTTTACACAGAGAACCACAGAGTTTTTGGACAGCTGCCAGCAAAGGTAAAAAAAGGGTCAGCCTCTTAGTGAAACTGACCCTTGGTTAAAAAGTGGTAAAAAAACAATTATTTATCCGGATCCGGACTTTCGGCCGAGAATTTGATGGCTGCATCTTCATAAATTACGCCGGTCATTTCGCCCAATGATGTGCGGCTAACGTAGTTGTAACGCTCAAATCCACCAAAATCTTCCTTGGTAAGCATATAGCCAAAAGCATCGTTGGTCAAGCCGAAGAGCATGGGTTGGGTGGTATTCATCTTACGTTTCACGTAGAACCCAATGTTTGGAAGTGCTTCACCTGGAATGGTGATGATTTGAGCTTTGCCAATATTAAGCAGATTCAAACGGCTCGAAATGCTCGAAAAATCGCCCTTTTTAAGCGATTCGGGCACTAACGGCGAATATTTGAATACCTGACGCATTACCAGATTATCAATCGGAAAAATGATTGTTTTGGAGGCGCAATACAGGGCGGGGTTTTCCTGTACCGGCGCTTTTTCGATGATGCGCAAAGCCTCGTCACCCATCAGGTTGCCAATACGGATGCATTCGTTCCAGTCGTTATGCTCTTTGCCGTCGTTCACTTTCGGGTCAACCCGGGTATCGGCCGTAACCATTCCGCCCTGAGCACTGTTCATAAAAATCGCAATTCCGCCAGCTTTCGATTCAATGCGGTCGTAAAGCGGGCCGCACAAATCGGGGCTCATCAGCTTGCGGCTTGTTCCCAGAATTTCGGGATGAGTGGCATAATTTACCAATGTTGCTAACGGTTTTCCGGCATTGGAGCCCGTTGTTGCAAGCACCTGAATGACGCCCATGCGTTTGTCGTACAATTCAGGAGCATAATAGTTGTAGGCAATCTGTCCATTGGCTTTTTCAACAGCAGTTTTCAGGCCGACCGGCTCCAGTTTCGATACAGCCTCGTTAATGGCGTCGGCAATTTGTTTTACGCACCAATCCAGGTATTTCAGGTCGGCTCCGGTGTTGCCTTTTTCGTCGGCAAAGCCATAAGCTTCCGGGCAACTGTGAGCATGTGTAGCGCCGATTAAAATATTTTCAGGAGCAATTCCTTTGATTAATTTACGTGAGCGATCGCCTAAGTAAGCTGGCCAGCCAATGTTATCAACGCTCACAATGGCAATTCGGGTTTGGCCTTTTTCAAGAACCAACGCCCTTGTTGTTAGCTTGCCCTGAAATCCGTCGGGCATAACAGGGGTTCCCATTCCTCCTGAAATGGGGATCAGGTGATCGGGGGTAATGTCCCTCATTGCCGCGCCTGCTTTGAGCGTCTGAGCGTTCGAATATAAAGTGAAAAGTAAAAGCAGTGACACTAAAGCTAATAATCTAATTTTCATAATTTAGTTGGTTTATTTTGTTTAAAGCTGAATGGCCAGATCGGAGACCTTCCGGATGATATCCATCGTGTATTCGCCCATGTTTGGGCCAAACCATCCCATTGTTTGCGGCTCGTATTTGTCCATAAAGAAATATCGTCCCGGAATAATATAACCCAAATAACTTCCGTTAAAGCTCGAAACATTGGACTGAAATCCCTTTGCCAGCAGGTTATTTTTGATTTGAACAGCATATTCGCCGCTGAAATCAGCGGGTGTGCTTATCCAAACCATTTGTCCCAGCCGAAATGCCTGAATGTATGGATTCTGCGGGGTGATCATCAGTTTGTTGCTTACCGGAGAGCTTAATCCGCGGTTTTTGCTAATGCGGATATGGAATCCAGGGATTGGAAGCCGGACAGAAACCGGCGTCAGCCTGAGTGTTTCACTACATGTTGTTTTCTGTAGGTATTTGTTCAGACTGTCGGCCAAAGCTTCGCCAATAACCCGAGGCTTTTCAAAACCTTTACCCTCGGTTGCCGGACTTTGGCTGCCCACCGAACCGGCAATAAAAACAGCCACATTAACTGATGTTGCTTCCATTTTGCGTTGCCAATATCCGGGGTAGTCGGCGCTGATTTCCATGTTGTCGGCACCCATCGTAGTTGAATGTGCCGAGAATGAGCCAACGACGGCTTTTTTACCATCTTTTCGCTCCAGGTAAATGTAGGCGAAATCGTCGTTTTTTATCCCGGTTTCACCAATCAAACGGTTTCGCGTCCAGCTTCCGGCGTTGAAAATTCCGTAGCCAATCTTAGCTGGGTTCAGGTTATTCAACGCATCAATAACTGCCTTCGTAATTTGCTGAACCAGCCATTTTTGCATGTTGTGGTTTTCTTTTCCTGAGAACTGTTCGGCCAGGAACCCAGGCCCCCAGGCCCCCAAACTGGAGTGAGAATGCGATGCAGAAAAATAAACCTGCTCGCGGTCAATGCCTTTTTCTTTCAGCAAAATGGCAACCGTGTCGATGATGTTGGGAGGCATAATCAGTAAGTCGGCTCCCACGAAAACCACGTTTTTTGATCCGGCTTTTAGTGCAACAGCCTTTACAAAAATGCTGTCGTGAATTCCGGTAGCGCCTTTCCCTTTTCGGGCTCCAAATCCGGCTAACGGCACGGTTTTGAACTTTCCGGTTTTGTAATCGTCCGTAGAATTATTCAATCCAGGCGTTATACTTACCCGCGAAAAACCAGCTTCCAGCGAATCCTGAACTGTTGAAGTCGTCTTTTTCAACTGTTCCAGAAGTTCGTTGCTTTTTTGGTAATAGCTGGTTTCGTAAAATGGCGTCAGATCAACCGGATCGGTTAAAATGAAAAAGGCTGCTGCCAGCAAAAGAACAATGACACCCAGAATTATTCCAAGTTTCTTCATTGCTGAAATTCAGTTATTTCGTGTTTACTAAAAGTTTTTTGTCGGTAGTTACAAACATACGGGTACTTTGGGTATAGTCGGGGCCATTCAGTGGCGCTTTGTATTTCAGGTCAACATAGAACGCTTTAAATCCTGAAGCAGGCTTTTTAATTTCCACAGTGATTTCGGCCTTGTTGGCAGCATTTAAGCTTTGATTCACCCATTTTTCGTCCCTGAAATCCTGATCTTTCGAATCGGCGCTCCACAAAATGGCATCGAGCAAAATTTCAGGAGTTGACTTGATTTTGAGCACGATGGTATTGCCGTTTTCGGCGATGGTATAATTGCAGACCGGGTATTTGCCATTGGTGATGGTGGTAGCCCAGAAAGCGCCAAGGGTTGCAAATGCTTTCTTTTTGTCGCCCAAATCGTGAGCCGCGTTTGGTGTATAGCAAATGTGGTTGTCGCCCGGAATGCTGTCGATGTAATTTTTAACGGCATCGGCTGGCCAATACGGATCGTTGGTTCCCATGAAAATCATTTTGGGCATGGTCAGGCTCTTGCGGTAGGAGTATGGATCGATCATTTTTACCAAATCATCGCCTCCCGATGTGCCAAACTGCTGTGCGATTCCAAGTTTCACGTAATCTTCAATTTCGATGCTGTAGTCGCCCCAAACTTTCTTTTGGTAGTCCACATTAACAGGCATATTCAGTACATCAATAACCATAGGGCCGATGGCTTTCACTCGTTTATCGTTGGCGCCGGTCAGCCAGGTTGTCCATCCGCGTTTCGATGCGCCTGAAACCACAAAATGATCGACTTTATGCTTTGCCTGTTTTTTAGCAAACTGCTGAACCACGTCCATCGCACGGATGGCGCTTTTGGTCATCGGGAAAAGCAATGGCCAGGTAAAGTCGTGGTCGTTCAGGTAGTTGTGTAAAGTGAATGAAATCAGTGCATCCTCGGTTAAATCGTCGTATAACGGCTGGTTGGGAATTTGCCAGACAATAGCGGCAATTGCATGATTCAGTTTAGCCATCCCGCTAATGTTTTTGGTCAAGCTTTCGTCCCATTTATGCAGGTTTGGGGCACCATTTTTCACACTTCCACCGGTGATAAAAAGTAAGGCATCTTTGTATTTCACCTCGTCAGGAACCATTATTGTAATTTCGTGTGACCACGGAATATTGCGCCATGTTTGCGAAGTAAATACAACCTGGTACAAGGAAATTCCGTCCATTTGGGTTTGGTTTTTCAGTTCCCATTTGAACGATTTATCACCGTTCTGAAGATAGGCTTTCATCGCAGTAGCAGGAGTAATTGCCTTGGTTTGCGCCCATAAATTCATTGAAGTGCAGGCAAATACGAAAAATAAAATAGTAAGAATACGTTTCATTTTTGTTTCATTAAAAAACCAGGTCAGATTGTGACCCGACCTGGTTTTATTGTTTTGTTTAATGTATTAACGATTAAAAAGGTTTACCGGTGCCTTGAAGAACCCACATTTTCGACCAAGCGCTGTTTTTACTCTGGTCAGTTCCCTGGTATTGGGTGGCTTCGAGTTTATTAATAGCGGCATTGGCATTATCGGTGTTTTTAGCAATTTCGTTGTCGTAGTGGTAATAAAACCTTAACGGCAGCATTGCTCTAACGGCTGACGGGCCGGTTGTTAATACCGGTAATCCGGTTCTTCTCCAGTCGAACCACGATTCCTGGCAGGCCGACCAGCTTGCAAACCATTTTTGTTCGATGATGCTTGTCAGCCCATGATACGGAGCTTTAGCGAGATAGCCCGAGAATGAGCTTCCAACTCCCCAGGCATTGAACGATTGCTGAATTCCGGCGGCATAGTAGGTTTCTGCTCCTGAAATCCAGCCACGATAAGCGGCTTCGGCCAGGATGAAGTTGACTTCAGCAGCCGAAATCAATCGCATTAAAACCAAATCATCCGAAGTTTTTTTGTATCGGTCGTTAAGCTGCGAAGCATAAGGATTTTTGGTTCCCTGGGCCGGATTGGCCGTGTTCAGGTTAAAAATCTGGACTTTCGGATTTGAAATCGGGACGCCCACATAAACGCCGTCAAAATCAACTTTCATTCCATTGTCGGTTTCGAATTTCGTGGCTACGTCTTGCGAGATCTGACGTTTTCCGTCAACAACTTTATCCACATTGGTTCCTTCAACTAAAACCAATGGAATTTCAACTTTATTCGCCCAAACAGCAAGGCGAGGGTCACTGTAATTTTGTAAGGCATCAACCAGCGTACCTGCCATTTTTACCCTCATGTAAGCACCTGCCGGGTCGGTATCATACACGGTATTTAATGGGTTCGAATTGTCTTTGGTGCTTCCGGGGAAATTTAGGTTTGCATCGTCGGATGATGATGTTATAATCGGATATTTAGCCTGATCGGCCATAATCTTTTTAACTCCCTGTTCGGCAACCGATGGTTCTTTGGCTTGCAACCTCATATAGTACCTAAGAGCCAATGAGTTAGCGAATTTTCTCCATTTTTCGGGATTTCCGGCATAAAGCGGATCCTGCTTGGATGCTACGTTCGTATAAGCCGAAGCGTTTTTCGACAAAAGGGTATTGGCAGTGTCCAATTCAGCAATTATGCTGTGGTATATGTCCTTTTGATCGTCGAATTTTGGTTTGAAATAGGTAGAACCACTTTCGGCTTTTAGTGCGTCGGTATATGGTGCGTCGCCCCAAAGATCGGTTATTAAACCAAACATATAAGCCTTTAAAACACGTGCAACTCCCTCGTGGAATTCATATTTGCCCTGTTTGGCTTTTTTCAGATATTCGTCATTATTCATCAAAATGGTGTAATAATCGCTCCAGCTGTGCGATGTATTATCCCAGTCGTAGTTGTTGTAACCGCTTTGCCAGCCGGTTTGCTGAGTTTGTTGCATTACTCCGGATAATTGGCCAAACCCGATGTTGTAAACCTTTAAACCGGTATTGGTCACTGCGGTTGACAACAAAAAGTTTAAATCTGCATTGGCCGGGTCAACTCCGTTGGGGTTGATGTTGATTTCATCCAGATCTTTACACGATGTAACGAAGGTTATGACCAGCGTTAAAAGAATGATAAAGCTATTTTTATTTTTAAACATGATCTTAGTCTTTAAGGATTAAAATGAAAAAGCTAATTTAAATCCCACCGGGACAACCCAAGGCTCAGCATTAAAGCGTTCAACACCTTGTTTGAACTTACCGCTGCTATCGGCCTGATAAGCTCTTTCAGGATCGATTCCCATACCGGCATTTTTAGCCCAGATCATAATATTGCGGCTGTAAATCGAGAAATTTACATCGTTCAATCCCCATCTCGATGAAATTTTGTTGGGTAAGTTATAGTTTAACGATATTTCTCTCAGTTTCACGTAGTCAGCATCAAAAATATTGGCTTCGCCACAGTCCCACGGATAACTTGCAGCGTATGGCCTGATCTCGGTTCCGGGATTACCCAGGTTTTCTTTTTCGAGAATGAATTTTCCACCTTCATAGTGGCCATATACGCCCGGAGAAAATGTTCCGTCATAAGCGCCAACTCCGGTGTAATAGTCGGTGTAGAATCCACCATAATCTTGTGTTGGGCCACCTACAGGGCGCGGATTATTTGAATAAATTAATCTGTCGGCATTCGAAACTACCCAGTCGCGCAAAGCCTGGCTTGGCTGGCCTCCCATGCCCGATGGCGGAACAACCAATTGTTTAAGCCACGTATTGGAAATTACACTTTCGGTGAGGTAACGCCATGTTTGAGAAACATATTGTCCGCCTGAGCGCCAGTCGAATGTCATGCTCAATGTGAAATTTTTGTAGGTGAGCGAAGTTTGAAGGCCCAAGATGAAATCGGGGTTGAAGTTTCCAACTTTTTCATATGTCTCGGTTGATTGCCATTCAGCATCTTCTCCTTCAGGAAGCAACGGATAGTTGTAATATGGTGAAGACTTGTCGGTTACCCGCATAATTTTACGGGTATAAAGGTTCCCGATCAAACCGTCCTGACCTTTCGATTTGTCTTTAACGTAGGCAATGTTTTTAACACGGGCTTCGTCCCAGAATTGAATAAAGTCAACGCCGTCAGATAATTCCATCAAATAGGTTTTATTTTTGGTAAAGTTTAAAGTTACGTCCCAAACCCAGTCTTTGGTTTTTATAGGTGTGTACCCCAGCGTAAATTCAACTCCTTTGCTTTGCAGCAATCCTGCATTGATGTTAATGTTCCTGAACCCGGTTGACCCGGCCAGTGGAACACTTAAAATCTGGTTGCGGTTATCTTCCTTGTAGTATGTACCTTCAAATCTTAACCGGTTTTCAAATGCTTTAAAATCGACCCCAAATTCGTAAGATGTTGCTTTTTCAGGAAGCAAGTTCGGGTTTAAAAGATCGCTTTGTTTGTTCAGGCGAATGGCATCGCCCCATTGTCCTGCATCGGCATAGGTTGCATTTAAACTGTATGGCGAGGTATCGTTACCTACCTGGGCATATCCACCTCTTACTTTCATCAAATTAATATCCCGACCTAAGTGCAGCAGGTTATTCAGCATAAAACTCAGTGACGCTGATGGATAAAAATAGGAGCGATTGGATGACGGAAGAGTACTCGACCAGTCGTTGCGGGCGGTTAAATCGAGGTAAACCAAGTCTTTGTAACCCAGGTTTGCCATAGCATAAAGGCTGTTGATTGATCTTTCGAAACGGGAGTTTGAGTAATTCAGTGAAGTGTTTTTAATGTTCTGTACGGTGTAGAGGTACGGAACAATAAGACCGGAGCCGGGTTTTGACGAGTTACTTACGTTCGAACCTCGCGAATATAAAATGTTTCCTCCGGCTGAGACCGAGAACGAAAAATCTTTCCACATATCCTTGTAAGTTGCCAGTACATCCGAATTTCGTTCGATACCTTCGCTGGTTACAATACCATAGGCCCCGTTATTAGGTTCTTTAGAGTATCCGGGATCAATTTTCGATTCGCGGACTTCATCATTTTTGTTCATCGCATACCTTAGCATTACACTTAGCTTTGGAGTGACTTGCCAATTGGCTGATACATTCCCGATTAAGCGGTTACGGCTAAAACTATTGGTGATACCGTAAGCCAGGTAATAAGGATTTTCCCAGCCCGAACCAATGTTTAGAATCTGGCTTCCGCCGAGTTTGTAATTCTTCAATTGGCGAATATCGACGTTGGGCGGAGTAAATGCGGCCCATTGCAGAGGGTTTGTACCTCTTTCCTGAGTGGCCGGGCGATTATCAGACCAGTTGTGTGTAAAATTGATGTCGGTACTGATGGTCAGGTTTTCTCTTACTTTTGAAATAGCCGATAACGTTGCTCCGTTCCTGTTCAAATCAGAATTTGGAACCAAGCCGGAATTAGTCATATTCGAAACACCCAGCCGGTAAGTTACTTTATCGTTGCTGCTCGAAATTGAAACGCCGTTGGTTGTAGTAAACGCCGCTTTATTAATGAAATTTTTAAAATTATTGGGATGAGAAACCAGTTCGGTTGGAATTGGTGTCCCGTTGGCATCAAGCGGTGCAAATGGCTGAACCTGCCAGTAACCTTTGTCGAGTTCGGGACCGGCCCCAATTGATTCGGCAGGACTGAAATCAGGAAGGATACCCCCCGGTATATCAGCAGGAGTATAACTTCTTGCCCCAAAACCAAATCGGGTTTGAATATCAAGGAAACGGCTTGGAATATCAAATACTGAATTGGAAACCACTTCAACCTTCATTCCTTGTTTTTCTTTTCCTTTTTTAGTTGTAATAAGCACAACGCCATTACCGGCGCGGGTTCCATACAAAGCTGCAGCGCTGGGGCCCTTCAGAATCGAGATACTTTCGATGTTTTCAGGATCGAGGTCCGAAATGGCGCTACCGTAGTCAACACGGTTATCGCTGCCAAAACCACCAACGTTGTTAACCGAGCTGGTCATTGGCACGCCGTCGATCACATACAGCGGCTGATTGTCGGTACTCATCGAGGTGGCGCCGCGAATAATCATACTCACCGTTGATCCGGTTGCCCCGGTTGAGTTGATGGTTACTCCGGATACTTTTCCGGCCATTGAGTTTAATATGTTTTCGTGGGCAACTTTGGTAAGTTCTTTTCCGTCAACTTTTCCGACTGAATATCCCAGCGATTTTTCTTCACGCTTGATTCCCAATGCGGTAACAACTACCTCGTCGAGGTTTTCTGTTGTTTCTTTCAGATCAACATTAATCGTTGATTTTCCTTTGACAACTATTTCCTGAGGAGTGTAACCGATGAACGAGAAAATAAGTGTTGCTTCAGCAGGCGCCGAAATGGTATATTTCCCGTCGATGCTTGTCACAGCTCCCTGGTTCGTACCTTTTACCACAATACTCACTCCCGGAAGTGCTTCGCCCGTTGAAGCAGACTTTACGACTCCGGAAACAGACACTTTAGCTTGCTCGGCAGCGCTGTTTGCTGCAAATATATTCCCCGAAAACAGAAGAGTAATCAGTAAAATAAATGCAGTACAAATGAGCCCATTTGCCTTTATTAATAGGTTATTGTATTTCATATTGAATTATTTATCAGGTTATTTTACAACTTCAAAACTTAATATGAGTGCATGAGTGTTGGCTGGAAAATTAGATTGTCCGGCAGCCATAAACATGGTCAATTGCATTGAAGTATCGGTGATTTTATTCACGATAATTTTCCTTTGCACATCCCTAAAGCCAATAAATTCAGTACCTGTGAAATCCAGCGTACTTACACCTTGATAAGTAATTTTATTGCCAGCCCCGTAAGCCGAAGCAATGGTAAGGTCTTCCTTATCAACCAAAGTAAATTTGGCCCCGGTTTGCGGTGTGTATTTGGCCAGGCACATCCCGTAATCTTTACCATTAGTGTTAGTTATATCTTTTCCGCCATTCAAGACTATTTGGTTGATGATACCTGAAAATGACGATCCACCGCTGTTGGTATTATTGTGCGTGTAAGTTCCATCGTAATTAAAGGTAAATTCATCTTTGTAAGCCAGCGCCATGCCTAACTGGCTGAAAATGCCGTTGGGTAAAGGTTTTGGAGTTCCTTTGGCTGTTGTAAAAGTGGCGTCGCAGTTGGCCAGGTAATCGGTGTTTGTTGTGTGGTTCGTTGTTAACCGCCACGTTTTACCTTTATATCCCGCTACTGTTCTGTCGCCGGTAAGCATGGCGTAAGGCGTTAATGCAATTGCAAGCGAAACCTCGGCAGTAGCGGCTGCACCGCTGGCATCAGTAGCTGTAAGTTTGGCTTTGTAATAGCCACCTACATCATAAACATGAATCGGATTTTGTTCGGTACTGGTTTTTCCGTCTCCGAAATCCCAGCTCCAACTCACTGCACTATGAGTGAGCGCTGTAAATGCAACCTGTTTGTTCACTACACTTTTGAAGATGGTTGCAGAGATAGGAAATACTGGTTTTTCGTCATCTTTTTTGCACGAAAAAAGTAAAAATGCCATCAGGAAGAAGGCTGTAAATCCTACCCGGATTAGTTTGTTTTCCATGTCACTTTCATTTTTGGTTAGTAAAGAAGTTTTAAGTATTAATCATTTGTAAGCTGATTATTTGTAGTAGGTTTTTCTTTGGTCTTTCTGTTTACTTTCTCATATACAATGCTTTTGTTTTAATTGTTCATTCTGATCTATTGAGTTCTTCCAGCAGTTGCTTCAGTTTTTAGTTTTAATTAAAGCTTAAGTTCTGGAAATTAATTTATTAAAACTGTTTACGGAGAGCTGATATTCGATTTAGCTAAGTTATGAATTTTTAAAAAGATGAATTGTGTTTTTTTGTTAGAAACTAATTAAATTTTAACATCTCAAAAAGTTTTAATCGATTTAGCAATTGTTAAATCGTTAATATTACATCTGATTTAGTAACGATTTGTTTACTATTAAATCGTATTTATTACTAAACTTATGCGATGCAATCAATAAATCCTGAAATTCTGTTAATATGACCCCGAATAATTTGAATAAAACTGAATTTAAAAAAGGAGCTACATGGTTAGGTTTTCTTACGGCAGCTTATCTATTCTTCTTTTTTAAGGGCGCTGATGTGAGCGCTTTACTCATTAGTCTGCCGTTTTTTATTCTGTTCTATTTTGCATTTTTCACCATTGGTCAGCCTTCGCTAACTGGCGCATTGCAGCAGTTTGTAAGGAACCAGGTGAAGAAAGCAATCCTTTTTCCTTTGATTTTGCTTGTTCTTTATGGCTTGTACCTGTTGATTCATGGTTTTTCGCCGTTTAAGGATTTGCTTTCCTTATTCCCGTTCTTCCTGTTTTTCCCGGTTCTGGCTTTTTCTGCTTCAGGATACCAGGATAAAATAAACGGATTCGATTTTTTTGTTTTTACACTTTACCTGCTGCCAACAACATTGGTCAATGTTCAGCCCAAAGGCGATTTGCCTTTTCATGGCGATAGCTTCGACTCGATTTATCGCATTTCAATTATGCTGGTGGCTGTTTTTGCGTTTGGCATTGTTCGCCGGATCGACGATATTGGTTTTTACCCTGAAGTGTCCTTGAAAAAGCTGTGGACTACCGTTTGGGTTTGGCTCGCGTTCTATGCGTTTGTTTTAACTATTGGCGTTTCGGTCGATTTTATTCGGTTTGTCGGCCATCAGGAAAATACGGTTGAATTAGGTCAGAAGATTTCGTTTGCCTTAATAACCGGCTTTCTGCACACTGCTGTTTTCGAAGAATTGTTTTTCAGGGGACTTTTGCAAAATATGCTTGCCAGGCGAATAGGTCAGAGTCGCTCTTTCAGGATATTTTTTATCGTTGCTTTTGCCCTGTTATTTCCGCTTGCCTTGGTGGTTGGATTAACCCTGAAAGGCGGCATGCAATGGTTCCCGGCATTGGTTACTTTGCTCATTTTTGCAGTGGCCTGGTTTATCGAAAACCGGAACATTGCCGGAATGGGTGTTTATACTTCGCTGGCAATTACCAGTACTTTGTTCGGATTGGTGCATTACCACGCTGGTTCTATTGTTTACATTGGCTTTGCCTGCATTGCCGGATGGGCTTATGGCTACGTGTATATCAAAACGAAGAACGTGTTTTACTGTGCGCTCACTCACGCGCTGGTTAATGCTTCGGCCCTGATTTTTGGATTGAGTCTGGTAAAGTAATTTGAAAAATCATTCGAAATGAAAGTTTCTTCCCGTTTACAAAAGATTGCCAAATATTCTGCGATTGTTCTGCTTGTAATGCTTGGTCTGTACTATTTCGGATTCGAATACCCGTTTCGTGGCCGGCCATTTAGTGCGCAACGGCATGGAAATCCTCCATTAACGCCACCCTGGGCGCTGGAATGCTGGCTTTGGGAAGATGATTCGAATACCTCGGCCCGTGTTGATACCTTGCTCGAAGGCTATGCCAAATATGATATTCCGGTTCGGACGGTGGTTTTGGATAGCCCGTGGAGTCTGCGCTACAACGATTTCGAGATTGATACCGTTTTATATCCTCAGCCTGAAAAATGGTTCAGGAAGATGCAGGATAAGGGCTACCGTGTAGTGCTTTGGATGACTACCATGATTGACAGTAAAAGCAAGGATACCCGAATCACCGATTCGCAGGACTGGTTCGACGCTGCTAAACAAAAAGGTTACCTGGCGGCTGATGGAGTACAAATTAAATGGTGGAAGGGCAAAGGCGGTTTCATCGACTATACCAATCCCGAAGCGATGAAATGGTGGCGCGGACTCCAGCAAAAGGTTTTCGATTTGGGCATTGACGGCTGGAAACTCGATGGAACCGGCACCTTATTCTTTAAAATGCTGGGACCGATTCCACTTTTTTACCAGTCCACGGCAAAAGGAATAATGACGACACGAACCTACATGGATCACTATTACCGCGACGAATACCAGCATGGACTCACACAAAATCCTGAATTTGTTACGCTCTCCAGGGCTATCGATCAATGGCCGCACCCCGAGGGTTTTGCGCCTATTGATGCTTCGCCCGTAAACTGGGTGGGCGACCAAAAACATAGCTGGGAATCTACCGGTAAAATTACGGCTGAAGACAAAGCAAATACCGACATTGCGATGGACGGCATTGACGGCATTGAAATGGCTATTCAGAATATACTGGCTAGTGCCAAGGTTGGCTACAACATTATTGGTTCTGATGTGGCTGGCTTTTCAGGAAGAACAATTCCTCCGCGATTGTACATTCGCTGGGCGCAGTTTTCTGCTTTTTGCGGCTTATTTCTGAATGGCGGTCACGGCGAACGGGCGCTCTGGAAACGCACTCCGGAAGAATTGGAAATTATCCGCAAATTTTCGTGGTTGCATACCGAGTTGATTCCGTATGTGTACACCTATGTGGTGAATGCGCATAATGGCGGGCGAGTACTTCAGAAGCCGGTACCCGGAAAATATCATTACCTGTTTGGCGACGATTTTCTGGTGGCGCCTATTTACAAAGATCGGCTTTTAAATAAAATAACTTTGCCTGAAGGGAAATGGCGCTATTTCTTCAAAGACAAGGAGATTATTGAAGGGCCAAAGAATTTCGACCGGGAATTTCCATCGAATGAGTTTCCGGTTTATATTCGTGAAGGTGCTATTATTCCAATGGACATAAAACGAGACTACACGGGTATTGGAGATCGCGATTCAGAGAGCTTTTTAACCTTCCTGATTTACCCTGATAAAAAGAGTGAATTTACGGTTCATCATCCGGACAAAAGCGGAAGTACAACGGTTCAGGTTGACAACAATCCAGACGAACTATTGGTTAAACTTTCCGGCGTACAAAAACCGCATATCCTGAATATTCATCTGGATAAGGCCCCGCGAAAGGTCGAACTCGATGGAAAGCCGCTTTCCGGTTCGGTTGACTATCATTTTGATTCGGACAGAAATAAACTGATTATACGAACCAATCAATATTCAGAAGGGAAATACCTGATTCAGAAGTAAATTTAAGTAATTAGGAGCTATTTATTGCCGTATTTTTCAGTACTCACCCCGACGTCCGCAAGGCGGACGTTCCGCCCTTCTCTCGCGAGAGAGGGGCAAAGCATCGCAGATGCGCGGGGTGAGTCAGGTTAAAAACTCGAATACAAATGCGACATTATTTCATTTTCATTACTTGATAACCCAAATTAATAATTACTAAATCAATTAAAATGACTGACGTATCAAGAAGATCATTCTTAAAAGCCGGAGCAGTTGTTTCTGCCGGAGCTTTTTTTATTCCCAACCTCTTAAGCTGTTCTCCGGGTAATAAGCTGAACATTGCCCTTATCGGTGCTGGCGGACGTGGGGCCGATAACTGGCACGCCTTATTTATCGATGCCCCCGGCGATGAAAATAAGCCGAAAGATCAGCGCAAAAAGGTTTTAACCGAAAATGTGGTCGCTATTTGCGATGTTGACGAGAAACGTGCTGCCGAGGCTTATAAAGCTTTCCCGAAAGCCAAGCGGTATAAAGATTTCAGGAAAATGTTTGACGAAATGGGCAAGGAGATTGATGCCGTGATGGTTTCAACACCCGATCACACGCATTTTGTAGCAACAATGGCCGCCATTCAACTTGGCAAACACGTGTATGTTGAAAAACCACTGGCGCACAATGTTTGGCAATTGCGAACCCTAAAAAAGGCAGCCAAACACTACGGAATAGTCTCGCAAATGGGCAACCAGGGACACACGACAAACGGCATTCGCCTGATTCGCGAATGGTACGAAGCTGGCGTATTAGGCCAGGTAAAAGAAGTTCATGCCTGGTTTGGTCCGTTCGATTTTAAACCGGGCGGTTACTGGACGAAGCCCGATTCTTACCCTCCATCGGCTCAAACGCCGCCGTCAACACTCGATTGGGATTTGTGGCTTGGCCCGGCAGCCGAACGCCCTTACAACAGCGTTTATGTGCCTAAAGCATGGCGCGGATTCTACGATTTTGGCAATGGTTTGCTGGGTGACTGGGCTTGCCACACGCTCGACGGGCCGTTCTGGGCCTTGCAACTGGGGATGCCTTTAACTGCCGAAGGGATTGTGGCGAATCCAATTCCAGACCATAGTTTTATTGCCGACCAATCGGTGGTGAAATACGAGTTTGCAGCACGTGGCGATAAAGCTCCGGTTACGCTTACCTGGCACGAAGGTGGTTTGCAACCCGAAATACGCCAGGAATGGGGTATTGATAAACTGCCCGGAACCGGAATGGTGATGATTGGTGAAAAGAAAACGCTGATTACCGGGGGACGTCCGAACGACGCCCGCTTGCTGGTTTCAGAAGAAGAAATGAAAGGGTTTTTGGCTCATGCGCCTGCACAGAAATACCCGAGGGTGGGCGAGGAGAAACCTCAGCAGGAATGGATTGACGCGATTAAGAACCACACCTTACCTGGATCGAATTTCGACTACGCTACCGAGCTGACAGAAATGATTCTGGTTGGTACTTTGGCGCAACGTTTTGCCACCAAGCTTGAATACGACGCCACTAATATGAAAATTACCAATAAGCCCGAACTGAATGCCTACATCAAAGAACCCGTTCGTGCAGGCTGGGCATATGGCGATAATTTATAGTAGAAATTAATTGGAACTGCATAAGCCATCGAAGCGATTTGTTTCGGTGGCTTTTAATTTGCGCTTAATTTTCTTAAAACCTCCATCGCTTTTCCGGCATCTTTTTCATCAACAAAAATATGGTCGTGGTAATAACCGGCAACAACATTGCAGCTGATGTTTTCGTGCGCCAGGGCTTGCGAAAAGGCTGCTGTTAACCCAACCGCTTCAAGCGACGAATGAACGGAAAGTGTAATCCACCGGGCAACAAACGAGTACTCGAAATTTAGTTCGTCGGCCAATTGCTGTTCGAGTATGATGGTAGTTCCTTCGCGTTCGCAAAAGGTCATCACTGCATCTTCAGGAGCAATTTGGTTCGCGTCTTTGGTTGTGCAAAACACGTAGTTTCCATCGTTTATGATTGGTTTTAGCTCTGGAATAATCTTTTTTAGGTCTTTTTCGCCTGACATTTCCTCTTAAATTTTTCGTGGTATTGTACAAAACTACTGAATAGAAAGGGAAAAATAGGAAATATAGCTATTAAGTTGACTTTGAGTTAATCATAAAAGCCACCGGAAAACTTTTTATATCTCCGGTGGCTTTGCTTTTAACCTAACTAAAAATTTGCTTTTTCCTTTATCCAAGGGTTGTAATTCAGTCATTTACTGTTTTGAGTTCATTTTTAAAGAAAAATTTTCGGGTACTTTTCACATACCAATTCAGTCGCTGAACAACATGAATAACGACTAGTCCGACCATAGTATATCCCGAAATCTCGTGAATTTCCTTAATGTTGATAATTCCGCGGGGAATAGCATGAAATAACAACGCAATGCTTGATAAAGCCAAAATTATAAATACTACGACAGTTGCAGTGAGTAATTTGTTTTTAAGAATGTGTTTGGACGATAGCATTTTCTTATACCATCCCCAGTGCTGCCATGTGTGTAAGACCATCAATACCAGCCAAATGATTCCGTAAATGTCGTGGTGTCCGCCTTCTTCTTCACTGCGTGGACCTCTAAAATCCTGTTCCGGATTGAATGCAGCAGTGTTCTCTGAATCTCCGTGTTCAAACTGCTCGCGGTTTTCCGAAAAACGTTCATGCCGTTCGCCCGGGCGTCCCTCATGCCGTTCGCCTTCGCTTCCAAATAAGCCGGTATAAGCCAGTGCTACAAAAAAGCCAATCATCAAAATATTTACGATGTATTTGGCTGCGGTTGTGTTAATTGGATTTTTCATGGTTGTTAATTTTTTAGTGTTTCTGATTTCTTACTAATTGTTTTTGTTTTCTATTCAAATTTAAAGTTTGCCTGCTTCCTTAATTTATAAAATCTGATGAAGCTGAAAAAGCAGGCGCTGAACTCTCCGGAAAGAAGGCTGAAAATATACGCCGTTCGTTAAGTCCGCTTATTCGCCGCTATCAAACGCAGGCATCGATTCGTTCTGATTTTGCTCTCTGCTCACTTTGTAGTTGTTAATTTTGTAACTCAGCGTGAGCATCAATACACGGGGTTCGCGGGTCATCCTAAAGTTTGAACTGAAATTTTCGCCATACGACGTCCGCTGCATTTTCATGGTTCCAAAAACATCGCGGACACTGAGTGTTGCCGTCAACTTCTTTTTCATGAAGTCCTGACGATACGACAAGTTGGCAAATGCCATTCCTTTCTGGTCGCCCTGGGCTGACACAGACGATCCTCTGTAAAATCCGGTAATTTGCAAACGGCTGTCGGAGCTGAATTTCACTGTCGCGTTTAATCGACCTGAATAATTGGTACTTTCTTTATCTACCGATACTCCTGATATTTCACCCTTCAATTTGTAGTTGTATAAGGTGAAACTGGTGTTCACCAGCAGCCATTTATTTACATTGATGTTTCCCATGATTTCGCCACCCATCGAATAATCACGGTTGAGGTTTTCAATATTCAGGTACATGATTTGGTCAACCTGTTTATTCACCTCGGTAATCAGATCGTTGGTGGTGCGGTAAAAAGTTTCGAGCGACACAAACGAGTTCCCAAACTTTTTCATGTAGCTGAATTCGTACGAATCGGTATATTCAGGTTTCAATCCGGGGTTACCGGTGCGAATCGTATATTGGTTCATGTAACTTGGGAAAGGATCGAGTTCGCGGCCACCGGGTCGGTTGATCCGGCGCGAGTAGCTGGCCATGAGCTGACTTTCGTCGGCCAGATTATACGATAAATGTGCCGAAGGGAAGAAATCGAAACGATCCAAATCATAGTTGGATGGTACGCTTTCTTTGTAGTGTGTGGTGGTTCGTTTGTTGTACTCCCCACGAAGTCCAAATACAAATTGAATGGCTTTCAGGCTTCCGGTATAGGTTGAATAACCCGAATGGATGTTTTCCCTGAATTTCATGCTGCTCGAAAAATTCGGATTGTTTTCAAACTGCTGAGTGCTGGTGTTAAAATCCATAAAGTCGAGCGATTCTTTTTCGGCTTCAATCCGGCTCTGAATTCCGGCTTCAAACTTGGCCCCATTGTCAAACGGAAGGGTGTAATCCAGCTTAGCGCGGATATCGTCTTCGTTACTGTCTTCGTGACTGATTACGCGCGAAAGGTACTGATTTTGTGTGGTATATGTGGCATCCGATTGCCTTTCATCCTGCGTTTCGTCTGAGAAACCATCGCGGTTCCGGTAGTCGAACGAACCTTCCAGTTTGTGTGTTCCTTTGTCGTTAAATTTCGTCTGAAAACTGGTGTTGGCGCTGATGAAATTTCCGTCGCGGGTGGAATTGGAATTCTGAACAGAGTAAATATCCAATAATCCGGGTTGCTGGTATTTGTGAATGTTCACGTCGCCAAAACTGCTGAATCCATAATTCCCGATTTCAGAAGAAACCGTGATCGTTGTTTTATCGGTTGGGTAGTAATCGAATCCGCCTTTGAGCTGTTTCCCAAATCTCGACTGGTTCCTCGATCCGTCGTTGGTCAGGAAAGTGGTAATGTTGTCGGCCCAGGTTTGACGGGTGGAGAATTGAGTTCCTTTATCGGTATTGTCGCTCCAGTTTCCGCCAAGGGAAAGGTTGTATTTTTTCGTTTTGTAATTCATCAGGAAATCGGTTCCGTACTTGTCCCCGGTACCCAGGTTCAGGTTTACAATTCCGTTTACTCCTGAAACGATGTTTTTCTTCATCACCACATTGATAATTCCGGCCATTCCATCAGGATCGTATTTTACCGATGGATTAGTAATGATCTCGATGTTTTGAATGGCTGACGAAGGAATCTGTTTCAGCGCGTCGCTTCCGCTTAATACACTTGGGTGCCCGTCAATCAAAACGGTAAAGCTCGACGAACCGCGCAAACTCACATTTCCGTCGATATCGACTTCCACAGAAGGCGTATTTTCGAGCACCGTAACGGCTGTTCCTCCCGAAGCGTTGATGTCATTGGTAACGTTAATCACTTTTTTGTCGATTTTGTATTCAACGCGGTTGCGATCAGCCACCACGTCAACGGTGCTGATTTGCTGTTTCGATGCAGCCAGATTGATGTTCCCAACGCTGAAATTTGCCGAATTAGCTGTGATTTTAACGTTGTCGATTACCGTTTTCCCGAACCCGATAAAGCTGGCCTCAATGTAATAAGTTCCGAATGGAATATTCTGAAGCACGAACGAACCGTTTGAATTCGAAATACTTCCGGTGATCATTTTCGAATCGGATTTACTGAAAATGATGACGTTGGCATATTCCATCGGGGTATTGGTTTCGCTGTCGATCACTTTTCCGGTCACTTTTCCGTTTTTTGGAACTACCGGTGACGAAGAGCCTTTTTCAGGAGAAACCTGACTAAACCCATTTAAATTCAGGATAAGAACGGCTAAAACCCCAAGAATACTTTTCATTGATTTTAGCAAAGTTGGCTGTTGATTCAAGTTTTTCATAAATTCTGCTTTCTAAGTTGTGAATCGATTTTTGATCAAATCTACAGCGGGGAAAAGCAGTTTTATTCGGAAAACAAGGTGAAGCTGAATAAGGTGAAGGTGAACTGCCGGAGTTGAGGAATGAAATAATTTGCAGGTGAACTTGCAGGTCGGCTTTATCCAACGAATGGTGGTTTTTAAATGGAATCAGGGTTTTAGCTATCTTGTTCACTGATAGTTGAAACCCTGATTGAAAGGTAATCGTGGCTAATAAACTGCTGTTAATTGTCGCCCGAAAACCAATTACGGAACTCCGAAACCCGCACCTTGCTGATGAGTATTTTGTCAGGAGCTTTTACAGTTAAATTTAGCGACAACCGGTTGTTGAACCAAAGATCAACTTCTTTGATTGAATTTCTGGAAACGATAAACTGGCGGTTGGCTCTGAAGAAATCGGCGGGATTTAGGAGAGAAGCCAGTTCGTCGAGTGTATTTTCAATAACAAACGATTTGTCGTTGCAGGTAACGGCTTTAATCAAACCACTTTCAATATAAATGTAGGCAATGTCTTTGACTTGTAACGGTATCAGTTTGCTTCCCTTTACCTGAACCAAAAAATGGGTTCGGTACGTTTTCCCTTTGACGAACGAGTCCAACATTTGTTGAATTTCGGATTGTACTGCCGGTGCTTCCGTCAAGCGTTTCAGTTTTTCAAGGGCATTTTCCACAGCTTCTTTGGTTACCGGTTTCAGCAAATAATCGATGCTGTTTACCTTGAAGGCTTTAATGGCATACTCGTCGTAAGCCGTTGTAAAAATGATGGGGCAGGTAATTGTTGTGAGCTCGAAGATTTTGAATGCAGAGCCGTCAGCCAGGTGAATATCCATAAATATCAAATCGGGCTGCTTATTTTCCTCCAGCCATTCAACCGTTGAGGCGATGGAATCTTGTACGGCTAAAACCCGAATATTCCCGATTTCACTCAGAACACTTTGAATGTGGCGCGCTGCCAGAGCTTCGTCTTCAATTACAAGGACTTTCATCGATCAAGTTTTAAGAATTGGTACTTCAACAATAAACTCATTATTCTGCTGTATAATCTGTATGCTTCTATTTCCAAGTAATTGGTACTGTTTCGAAAGGTTCGCAAGCCCGATGCCCGTTCCTTCTTCCCGAGTCAGTTTTTCCTGAATCCGGTTTCGCACAATAAGCGTATCTGCGTTGCTCGTTTTAATGAAGATGGTAAGCGGGTTTCGTTTGCTGATTTCGTTGTGTTTGATGGCATTCTCTACCAACGTTTGCAGCGTGAGTGGCGGAAGTTGCAAATGGGTTTTGCTTTCCTCAATTTCGATCTCGATAACCAAATTGGTGTCGTACCGCATTTTAATCAGGAAAAGATAGGAATCCGTAAATTCCATTTCCTCCCGAAGGGTTACCAGTCGCTTTTCGTTGCTTTGCAAGGTATAGCGCAATACCACCGACAGGTGATCAACGTATTTTCCGGCCAGATCGGGCGATTCGCGAATCAGAGTTTTCATTGCCGTGAGCGAATTGAACAGGAAATGCGGACTGACCTGGTTTTTGAGTGATTCATATTGGCTTTGAAGACTTTCCGTTCGCAATTTTTCGTTTTCCAGTTCGTAATTCTGCTTTTGGTATATCAATCTGATTATGAGTGTACACCCAATAACAATGACTGATACAAAGAAATTGGTAATATCGAATTCTTCCTTATGTCGCCGGCCCGTTTGTATCGGTTCCAGAAAATTTGAAACTTCAAACAATAAATGGTTCAGGAAACTAACCAAAGCAAATGTCAGAAATACGGAAATCAGGATATTTTTGACTTTCAGATTGGTGCGTTTTTCTGTCGGCTTTAAAATAAAATAGTTCATAACGAACATGGCAAATGCCACAAGGAAAGTAATTGCCGTCTCAATAAAAAAGCGACTCAGTCCTACTTCAAAATCGGATCGGTGATGATTGTCATCTTCCCTGAAAATCATTCCCATAATCATCGGAAATCGCAGAATCAGGGCAATTGTCATCGACAAAATGAAGGCAATGACAAAATATTGTCTGATTGACTTTTTATTGCTCATGAAAAATTGTTTTTGGTCGTTGGCATCTATTGCAATGTAAATATAGCCGCCTGAATGCCGGTTAGTAAATTTAGTTTTTTAAACTGAATAAAAAGGATGTGAACTGACCAAAAACGCCTTTGAAATTTTGAAGCAAAAAGAGGAAAAGTGTGATTTGGATACTGTAATTAGCCCGATCAGATTGAGCGGAGCGACCAAAAACTAAGTTGAGAAAGAAGAAAACCGCAAAGAACACCTTTGTACTGAGTATATTGTTAGCGCTTGAGTAAACAAATTCCTGATAACAAATGTATTCTTTGTGGTTATCTGAATTATTGATTAATGAAAGAATGGGCCGCTATCAAGCTCCTTCCAGTCCTCTTCGCCCTCCATTTTCATGTAAAGACGAAGTCGGGCATCTCCAGTCTTTTTCCAGAATTCGATTCGTATCGGATGGTATCCCCTTTTTAATGCTGCCACTCCAATGTTTTCACCTTTCGCTTGTTTTTTGTCGTCGATAACCATTTTCCCGTCGATGAAAACACGGCATGCGTTGCTCGACTTTAACCTAAACATGTAGAGGTTGTCGGTTCCAGCATTCAGGTATCCAGCGTATAACACGCCCCAGTTATCGGGTTGTTTGGCGAGTTCGGTTACCAATAGGTTGCCGGCCACTCCGCCGGTTTTGGCTTTTAGTTTGCGGAGATCTGGAAATCCAGTCCACTCGCCTTCGAAATACAAATAATTCAGCCCGTTGGTCAGCTTTTTCACGTTGGCTGCTTCCTGAAAATCTGTTTTGACAAATGTTCGCGCTTCGGGCGAGGTATATTCGTCACGTTTATTTTTCAGGATAAAAGCAACTTCGCCCGACTTGCTTATCTGGATCGGTTGCGTGTAAGCACCGAATGCTCCGTGATCAATGCTGACAGTGGTTTCAATATTAGAAAAAGGGTTTTTGTAGGGCACTGTCAGTTGGTTGACGAAAACATCGGTTTCCTTGTCAATAAAATGCGGCATGGTTGGCTTAACTTCCATCTGGTTTTTGCCTTCCAACCCAAAACCTTTGTATTGCGGATTGTCGTAGCGAATTTGCCAGTCGAACATGAGCAAATCGAGGCTGGTATAATCCATTGGTTTGCTGGTTTGTAATTCAACCTCCACAAAGTTTTCCTTTCCAGGTTCAACAACCATTTTCACACTTGGTGTTTTTATCTGCAACTGGTGATGATGGAAGAAATTAATGTCGATCAGCAACTTCGAATCAGTTGGATTTTTAAGCGAAAGGTAAAGCGTTCCGTTTTTGAATTGTGCTCCTGAATTACATAGAAGAACATGATTTAGCCGGGCATTTTGAATCAATGGTTGCGCCATTTTCTCGGTCTGTTCGTTGCTCACATCATGTGGTAAAATGCCATCTAGTCGCAGGTTCGCCATGATTGGGCCATTGTCGGTCATGGTCATCCAGGCAATGTGGTCGAATTCACCGAAATAAGTTCCGCGAAGGGCACTTCCGGCACCGGTTGTCGAAAGGATGTAGTAGTTTCTTCCGTTTCGTTCGGCCTGATGGTAATGGTGCTCGTGCCCTGCAATGACGGTGTATTTACGGTCTTTCAGTGCGGTTTCAATTTCTTCGAAGCGGCCGTGGGTATCGTATGTCCAAATGGGATGGTGCATCAAAATGAAAGTCCAGCGAGCCTGTTCATTGTCTTTCAGGGTTTTCAGCACAAAATCGGTTTGCTCACGGGTAAGGTTATAATCGTCGTCGTCGTTACTGTCGAGAACAATGAAAAGTGTGTTTTTGTAGTTGAAGCTGTAATAGCGGTTGCCGTAGCGCTTTTCCCATTCCTTTTCCATTATTTTGTTGGTAATATCGTGGTTGCCTGGCAGGTAAAAGAAGGGCATTTGCAGTTTGGAAATCATGCCGTTAACTTCCTTCCATTGGCGGGCAATGGAAGCGGTGTCGGTTGTATAACCCGCAATCAGGTCGCCCACACTCAGTACAAATTCAGGCTGCATCAGGTTTATTTTCTGAATAGCGTCTTCGAATACACCCGGACGGCTTCCTCCATTTCTGTCAGAAAGAATGATGAACTGAAAGTTATTCGGGTCGTTTTTGAAATTCAGGTTGGTCCACGGCTTCTTATCCAGATTGGCATCGGATTGAAACACCTGTGCCTGAACGTATCCCTCCAGAAAAATGCAGAACAGCAATAGGATAATGGTTTTTCGTTGACCATCTCCCGTTTTTAGTTTTCAAAAATTAAAGAAAGGCATAACTGTCCGTCATTAGGAGATGTATCTGCTTGAGGAAGGAAAGCCTTCGGGGTCATATTTGCCAGCAAGACTTTTATTATCGTGCTGATTTTGTAGTAAATGAAATTGCATAGTTCGTACATGCGTTCTTTGTTCAGAGTTTTTACCCCACTTTCAAGCAACAGCCTTGTGTGCAGGGATGAAAGCGATGAGTAAATGATGCTCATAGCTATGGTCAGTATAGCCAGCATGCTTTGTAGTCCTTCGAATGTTTTGACCTGGATGTCTTCCAGGTTGTAACATTCTTTAATATGCCGGTGGTACTCTTCAATTTTCCACCTGAAACCGTATGCAGTAAATGCCTCTTTGATTACTTCAACGATGCTTTCTTTTGGGGAACGTGTCAGTAGCCAGCAATAGCCGCCGTTGATCCTTTTGGTGACAACAAGCCAGAGATCATGCACCTTGCCCTTGATCTTATATTGAACCTTTATTGCCCCGCATTGATAGACCAACTGGTACTTCTTGCTCTTCTGTATCCTTGTAGCTGTTAATTTCATGAATAACGGGACTTTTCGGCTGATCTTGTTCACAGCCACTTCTTCGCCTTTGTAAATCAGCTTGGTCGTTTTCTTTAGGCGCAGGTTGAAATTGACTTCATTGGCAATAATGAAATCTCTACAGATGGGGCGGTCCATGCCCCGGTCAAATATTTTGGTGACATCTTTATCAATGATGGAGTCTATTTCCCTCATGGCTTCCAAAACCTCTTTGTTCTCGCTTTTTGCGCCATGGTCAAAACTGTAAAGCTTATTGTACAGTGGGGTCATTTCCCGGTCTTTGCCAAAGTGGACAACGTTCATCAGCCAATATCCAAGGCCTACAGATCCTTTGTCTCCATCTTTTACATAGTCCAGACCTTCCATCATTTTGGCGTATTTCTTCTGGATATCAGAGCCATCAAACAGGATGTAGTCTCCATGACAGATTTTGCTTTTTACACTGTTCATATGTCCCCTGAATAACTTCATGAAAAAATCTTTCTTGTTATAATGGTTCCTAAAGCGCTTTGTTGTTTGGCTCAACGAGATCGTATCGCAAATGCCTGTGGCTATTTTATTGACCAATACGGTACCCGACTTTAGTATTCCTGTGGTCATTTCCCGGACACATCTAGCTTCCGGTTTTGTTAATTGACACTCAAGTTTGAGAAAATAGCGACTAATCTTGTTCTGTACCTGTTTTGTTAATACTTTTGACATGAGCTGGTTTTTAAGGTTGTTTGCTTTTGTTTGCACAATAAAAATAACCTTTTCAAACCAGCTTTCCTCATACATAAACATCTTTAAACCCCCGATATGACTGGATTGCAGAACTTCTTCAACCCAATTTTCGGGAGATGGTCAAATAATGGTTTTTCGTTGCATAGTGTTTGGTTTTGATGGTTTAATATTAAACACAAAGAAAACAAAGCTAAATCACAAAGTTTCGCTAAGAAAAATTAAAAAAGTAATAAGAATAATTTATTGTCGTATTTTAAAAGTACTCACTCCGACAGCCGCCAGGTGCAGGGTGTGAGTCAAAAATTAGGAGTACGAAAATTTGCGTCATGATTTGTTATTTTGCCGCTTCAACTAATTTATGAAATGCTTTTCGTTGTGGATCTCCGGCTTCGGCGTAATGGGTAACATTTTCGCGTTTGGTGATAGCACAGAAAGCATCGTAGGTGCCATCGAACCTCGACAATACCGGCATTCGCTTGCATTTCAGGTAGAGGATGGGCAATGATGCCATCTCAACACGGTGCAAGATATCGTCATTGTCTGCTACTTTTTTCGCCTCCTGAAAAATTCTGTATGACTCGTTGATGAACTCGTCGGTGAACAGCTTGTCTTCAGGAGTGAGCCCTAAATGGATGTGTGTATCGGGTGTAACGCGGCTGTGCAACAAATCGAAATATTGCCTGACCAATTGGCCCGAACGCCCGTAATAGCCGTACATAAAATCGTTGATCGCATTTTCGGTATTTACATCCGGATTCCAGAGCAGGCGTGAAATGAGGTAAGCGCGAAGCTCTGCAAATTCGCCTCCACGGCTTTGGTAGGCGGCTTGTTCCATAATGCCAATGGAATTGTTTTCGATCAGGGTTTTTATGTTCGATTGCAATACGTTGAAGTTAGGGTATGGCATGATGTAGTGGCTGAAATTTACCACATAGTCCCAAATGTAGAGGTGCGGAGCCAGGGTTGCCCATTTCTGCAAATCGCTGAGAAACGATTTATTCTCCGGACAGGTTTTGAAATCGTGGGCGAAACAACACTCGATGCTGCACAACCGAACTACCACATTGTTGCGCGGATGAATGTGTTGTGGTGGTGTGCGTGTGTACTGATATGCCAAGGTACCAATGAATTTATCCGGGAATTCCTTTTCAACCGCTTCTGCAACCTGATTTACAAACCAGATGATGAGGCCCGATTCGCTGCCTTCCTTTTGCACAATGGCCTGGCATTTTTCGCACTGGCACGGATTGCGCCAATCGTTTTGCGACACATCGTAAATGAGGTATTCGGGGCTGTCGTGCATCCGCTTTTTGATGCGTTCGGTCACTATTTTCAGCACATCGGGATTGGTAAGGCAAAGCTGCGCGTGATCATGGGTGCGTTTCCCGTTGATGAGGCTATAGTACTCCGGATGTTTGCCGAAAAACTCTTCGGGCGGTACCAGCGGATAAAAGGTATGAACCGCCCAGTAGTTTTCGGTTCCGCCGGGTTGTTTTGCCGATTCGGCGAACCCAAGCGTTCCGTTCATCCTGTTGCGGGCCGCCCATTCGGGATTGAATGCTTCGAAATAAAAATCGTTTCTCACGCGTACTCCGGGCTTTTCAGAATGATCGAGCCAATCAAAACTGTATGTTTTCTTTTCAGGAATGACACTCACTTCAGGCGTGTACCAGCGGCAACCTAATTCGTTCTCCAGAAAGGCCATTACGCCATACATGCTTCCGCGCATGGCCCCACCGTAAATAAACAAATTGGCTCCTGAATTAAAGTAATGAAATGATTCGTCGAGATCGGCAGGTTTCGGTTCGCCGGTTTTGGCTTTAACTACGTCGTTGTAGCCGATAATAATTTGCGGGCCCGAAAAAGGCTGACTCAAATCCTGGATGGGCAATTCGGCGCCACCGGCTTGTTTTAGCCAATGCTGAAGTTCTTTGGCAGCCCATTTTTCGGATTCTGAAGCCTGCGTGTCAATGGCAATTCGGTAGTTGGATTTTTGATCGGCAAACAACGTATATATTTTGCGTTTACCGGCATAGAAACTGTACTCCTGAAGGATGGTTTGTCCGGTTTTCAGCAGTATTTTCAGTTTATCGTGGTAAGCCTGATAATCATTTGACGGAATAGCCAGCGAACCACAAAAGTTTGCATTTCGTTCTTCTTCCACCACAATCTTGTTTTGATGATTGCTTACTTCAATACTCACATTTCGAATGAGCTGATCGAGTACAGGCGACACATATTCCGAAGCCACTTTTGCCTGTCCGTTTTCATCGGTCGTTATCCTGAACAAAGATTTGTTGGCAGCCAATTTGTCTATTGAAAAGGCTTCGAATCTTGCACAAAATTCCCATCGGTTGCCGCGTTGCTCAATTTTGAAAAGTATGGTGTTTTTACCTTTCTTCAGCAATACCGGAACCTGATCGTTGTCGGCAGAAAGCCCTCTGGCCGACTCGAAATTCCAGACATTCATTCCATTTACCCAAAGGTTGCCTCCATCGTTGGTGCCAAAGCTGATGAACCAAATCCGATCTTCTTCAGACTGAATTTCGGTATAGGCGTAGGCTAAAACAGGGGCGGCTTTCGAAATAGCTTTGTTCAAATCAATTATGGAGTCGGGTGAATTGTACAGCTTCCATTTTGCGCTGCCCTTTTTGAATTTAACGACATCACCAGCTTTCACCGAGAGATTTTGCTCACCGCCAAATTTCACCAGATAGTCGGTGTTGAACCCTTGCAAATGTGCGTAAGATTCGGATTCTTCAGCCGGTTTCTCCAACGGAATAGGTCCGCATAGCAACCACGATTTGATCCACTTTTCGGGAGTAACCGGTTGAGCTTCCAACTTTTGGGCACGTGCATTTGCCGATACCATTACGATCAGCAAAAAGCTAAAAATTAGTAATCTGTTCATATTCAAATATTATTTTTTGATTAACCAGATCTCGGCCACCTGTGAGCCGCGTTCGCCTTCGCCTTTATCTTCGGTGCCACATGTCCAGGTAAACCGAACCTTTCCATCTTTTGTAATTTCCTTTGGTAGCTTGAATTCCCAAATGGGTTTTGTTCCCATGCGGATATAATTGTGAATCATCATGCCATCGGCCATCAGTTTTATACTCGACCGGAATCGACCGGTATAGGCAATTTTCAAGGTGTATTCCGAATTGGTGTCGAGATTGTCGTATTCCATTACCAGCGGAGTGTCGTACAAGGTATTGATTTGGTTCATCCAGGCCAGCGGTGTTGTTTGGCCTTCGAATCCTTTAGCCACAATTTCGTGAACCCAGTCAACGCCGGTTAAGCCTACGCCAAAGCTCACACGTGGCGATTCGAGGCTCCCCGGATCTTCCTGCCAGGTTTTTTGTGCTACAATGTGTTTCCATGCTGATGGACTGCCAAAATTGTCATAAAATCCGCCGGGGCCAGGGTCGGTGCGATGCAGCATTTCATGAATGGCAGTTAGCTTTTCGGTTTCGCTGCCTATTTTTTCAATGCGGTTAAGCTGATCGATAATCCAAAGCGCATCGTTGAGCGGCACGTCAATGTTGTCGATGAAATTACCACGACCTTCCATGGCATGGTGCTTTTGCATGGTGAGCTGTGCTCCAAAGCTGCGGAATAACGAATCGGCCAGCGCATAACACCGTTCTTTAAGTTCTGGAGAAACCGGTTTTTCATGGGCAAGCATCAATGTTTGTTTAGCCTGATTGATAGCAGCATCTGCTCCTAAAGTTTTTGCATTTTCCAGAATGTTGCGGGCCTGCCGCTCCAGTTGAGTTTCGTAAATCAGGCGGCGCTGAATGTACGCATCGTAATACGCCCGTATTAATCCACTTTGGAAACGCGGACTGTTGAGAACTCTGTCGGAAGCTGTTTTTTCCATGTCCTGCCATTGCTGAAAGGTGCGTTGTACCTGCTCGTTGGAGAGGAGGGGGCCGCGGAGGTTTTGTTCCAGAGAAAGCAAACTTTGACTAACACCTTCGGAATAATTTGGCCCGATAAAATAGCGGGCATAATCGCGCAAAGTTTCAATCACTGGCGTCGAGGGATTCCAATCCTGGCCTGTCCAAACGAATTTGTTCACGTCGTCGTTGGTACCTTCGGAATAGCTGATGCTTCCCTGCGCCAGATCGGCATAGCGGTTGTGAATGAATTTTTCGTCTTCAGGGCGCGGATTGATGCACTCACGTCCCAAGGTCATGGCATAAGCCAAATCCCAGTTCGGGATAGGATATTGGCAACTCAGACTGTGTGTAATGTCGGGATAAAGGCGAATCGGAATGTTTGGTTTAATCAGCTTTTTCACTTCAGGAAGCGGAGTTCTAATCCACGGACCGTAAACGATGCCGCCAAACCAGTCGTATTCGCGGTTGACGTGCTCATAGAATTTTTTGTACCATTCACCAGAAGGTTTGAACACCTGCGGCGAAACCCAGATTTTGGTGTTCGGGTGATATTTGTGTAGAACGACGGCTTCTTTGGCCAGCCAATCGAACAACACATCGGGTTCGAGGTCGCCAGGGTCGCCGCCCGGTACAAAAAGAGCATCGAGTTTAGGTAAAACGCTGAAAATTTTATCGCGTTCGTCGAGTTCTTTCGCAATCGAATCGGGATTGGAATAATTGCTGCCCATGTTTGGGTACCACATCCAAACGTCGAGTCCGTAATCTTTACAAATGCGCGATTGTTCGGCAATCATTTTTATCGCCGGAAGTTTCATGTTTACGCTTGTAAAATCGTCGTCGGTGCGGGGCGGTAAAATTTCGATGCTGTTTGCGCCGAACGTGGCCAAGTCGCGGATGTACTGGTCGTATTGAGCAACCGTCCACGCATCGTAGGCATTGGTTTTGGGCCGGTAGCCCAGTTGATGGCCGCGAATGGGATAGGTTGGGCTGGACGAAACACTGATTCCCTGCGGAACGATGAATTTGTTTGGGTATAATTCCGATTTCCGGAGAAGCCAGCCCACGCCATAAAGTGCACCACGCTCGTCGTACCCGGCAATTACGATGGTTTGGTCGTCGGCCCGAATCGCTTTGAATCCATCTTTTGCCGTTGCGGGTAATTGGGCGAGGACTGTTTTGCTTTGCGCCGGAAGGTTATTCAATCGCGATTCAACGCCTATCCAAATCGTCAGTTTTGTTTTTGCCGAAGGTTTTTCGGCAACCGGAAGCAGCATATGGGTTCGCTTTTGAATTTCTTCCCTCAAAACCTGCACAGCTTTGGCCATCTGCGGATTTTTCTTTTCAGGATTGATAATGGTCGCTCCCGAAAAATCGATTGATTGGGCGAAGATGTTGGTGGATAGAATAACCAGGCAAACGAATAATGTTGCAAGTTTTTTGTAGTTAGGCGTCATGAGTTTCGTCGGTTTAGTTGTGCAATTTTTTCGATCTTAGGTATTCCAGAATTTTCTCCGGTTCATCGGTTTGGATGATATTGGCGTTGAACTGTGTCAGCTTGTTCAGAGCTTCTTCGGTTTTTCCGGCGCGTATTTCAACATCGGCATGGTCGAGGGCATTGATCCAAACTCTGGCGTTTTTATCGCGAATGAGCCTGGTAACTTCAGGCGTATAAAAAGTTTCGTCGATATGGATGGCCTGAGGTTTAAAGCGGATTAATGCTGAATCGGCTTCGTGATACGAATGAGCGCGTGGCATAAGTAAGGCTTTGGGGTCGAGTGACCGGACTTTTTTGAGCGATTCATAATCGTCGTCAAAGTAAAAAACCTGCTTTTGTGTTTGAGTCTTTTTCACCACATCCACCACTGGTTTCAGGTAACTGGTCTTAATGTCGATGTCCACCATGATTTTTCCTTTGGCTACCTTGAGAAACTCTTCGAAAGTTGGGATCGTCTCGTCGGTAAGCCTTCCATTGGGCATTTTCAGCCTGAATTTCTTTAGCTCGGCCAGTGTATATTCTTCCGGATCTCCGGTTCCGTTGGTTGTACGGTCAATTTTGCGGTCGTGCATCAAAACCACCACGCTGTCTTTAGTCACTTTGACGTCGGTTTCGGCAATGTCAACGCCCAGTTCAATGGCATGTTTCAATGCCGAGATTGAGTTTTCGGGATAGCCGTTGTGTGCCGACCGGTGTGCTGCTACCAACAGGTATTTCGATTTCGGGTTATGAAATTCGGCGACAGTTTTATCGAATTTGCTTCCGGAACTGAATGACATCAGGAAAAGCAGAACGATGGTTGAGATTGCTATTGTAGTCTGTTTCATAGTTATGGATTTAAGCCCCTACTTAGCCCTCCCTGAAAGAGAAGGCGGAGGGTGGTTTTAAAATGTTTCGGGCATTACTTTTTCGTAAACCAGCTTATTGTTCTGAAGGCTGACATTAAATGATGGCCAGGTATTTAGTTTATTACCCAATTCAAGTCCTTTATTTACTTCACCTTTTACGATATAGAAACGCATGTTCATTTCCCGGTTATCTTCGTTTAGTTCTTCCCTGAAAACCAGCTTTTTGTCCTTCATTTTCCAGGTGGCAGCCAAGTGTTCAACCGAGCAATCCTTTACAAGGCTATACCCGTTCCCAAGGTAGATAAATCCGTTGGAAAGCGCGAAAGCCGGATCATGTTTCAGGTCGGTTGGAATTTGCACGGCAATTTCTTCCCCTGCACCAGCCGAGTAATACAATCCATCGGCAGCTGTGTCAAACACAATTTCCACTGCGCCATCAACAGGGCGTGCACATTTAAAATCGAGTTGGTAAAGGTTATCATTCAGTTTAACAATGCTGCTCGTTGTTTGTCCGGCTTTTATAGCAACGGGAACAGGTGAGAAGCTTCCAATGCTTTGTTTGCTTTTCTTGCTGTCCGCTACTTCAACTTTGCCTGTTTTGGTATCCAGACGGTAATTTGTATTCGGGCTGAATGCCAATATTCCCTTCAGTTTATCCATGATTTGAGCCAGAATTTTCTTTGCATTAGCTACTTCAGCGGCAGTGTATTGTACTTCAACCAGCCAGGGTGTCCAGCCACTGGAGTCTGAGACTTCCGAAAGCAGCAGGTGTCTCCAGGCTTGTTCGAGCAACTGCATTAGTTCTGTTACATCTGCTCCTTTCGAAGCAGCGTAATCGATCAACTTTTCGTACATCAGCACCTGGTTGCGAAGTTCGTAGCACAGTGCGCGGGTAATGCCATCGGTTTCAACGCCACTGCGCTGGCGGCCCATCCACATAAACGGGCCGCAAACCGACATGTTCCAGGTTCCTTCCGGTACAAACGAATAATCAGGTACTTGGTAGCCCTTCAGATTTTTAATTTTAGCAGCGAGTTCGGTCATGGTAACAAATTTGTAGCCTTCTTTTTCGAGCTTTTTAAAGCGGTCGATGCTTTCTTTCTCCTGGGCCGGAACGCGGTAAAAATTGCTGCGGTAGTCGAGCGAGTTAAAAACTTCACCATCGTCGAGAAATGCGTAATCCCAGGTAAGGCCGTCCAGATTTTTCTTGCTGTCGATCAACCCCAAAATCTGATCGTTTCCGTATTTGATGTTCACCAGCGGCAATGTTTCGCTGCGGTAATAACTGTGCGGATCGGAACTGGTGGCAATCAAATCATATTTACCTTTCAGCACGCTGGCATAGGCTGGAGTCCATTGTATTTCCTGTCCGAAGAAAACACGCGAACGTTTCAGCCCTTGCTTCTCCAGGATTTTATCGTTGATTTCAATCGACTTTTGCAAGTCGAGTGCCGGGTAGCCGATGAAAAACTGATCGGAATAGTGCGCAATCACCAGTTCTATTTGTCCGCGATTGACTAGCTTTTTAAGCAAAGCCAACACTTCAGGATGTTCTTCAGCAAACACTTCGATGGCGTACCCCTGAATTTCGATATCCGATTTATACTGTGGATTTTTTTCAAAGAACTGCAACACCGGATAAACCGACTCTTTGATGATGCGGCGTTCTATTTTATAGTCCCCCGCCACATATTGCAGGTTAAAGTGGAACATGCCAATGGCATATTTTTCTTCTGCTTTGGCCAGAATGCTGGTCAGCAAGATTAAAATTAAGGTTTGAAAAGATCGTTTCATATTTGTTTAATTTATTCAGTTCTCAGTTACAATAAGTTTGTTCTCCGGTAAAATACGAATCTGGCCATCCTGGTTATACGATATTGCTGATGGATTCTTTTTTGAGCAAGGGGATAGACCAAACACCGGGGTTGCTATGAATATGGAGATAAATGATTTGCAGGTCATTTAAAGTTGGTGTAACAGGTTTTCGGATAAAACAAAGAAACGGTATTGGTTAACGGAGTACTTCTTCTTTTTTAATCAAAACAGATAGTATTTTCACTTTTATTTTATGGCTACTAAGCTTGATCCAAATTATCAGATAACAGCTAAACCGCAATTATAATAGATAATTACATTGTTGTCCGTTTTTTAATCGGAACTGGAGTATCTTCAGTGTAGGTTAAAAAATAATGTAAACCTGACAAAAAATCTGAATTTAGAATATTAAATTTCTCCTTTCTTTATAAAATACAATGTAATCCTAAACCAATAGCGTAACTTCTTATGAATAAAACAATCAGCAAGTCCTGTACTTTTTTTGTAATTGCTTTATTAATAACATTCTCGGGCTCTCTGTTTGCTCAGGGAAACTTTCCTTCCAACTTTCCTGATCGCATTGTTCTGAATGCAACTCCCAGTCCAACAACATCTGTGGCAATTACGTGGAGAACAAATACTGCTATCAACGAAGGCTTTTGCGAAATACAACCAGTGACCAGTACTCGAATTGTTCCTGAAAAAAGCATTTCGCTGAAAGCAAGTACCAGGACTGAAGAATTTGGCAATCCAAATGAAACAATTGTTCCGGCGAATGTTCATTCTTTGGTCGTTCCAGATTTACTTGCCGGAAGTAAATATGTGTATCGGGTTGGTTCAGGAAAGTATTGGAGCGAATGGTTCGAGATAAATACCCCTGCTGACAACGACGATCACTTTTCATTTGTTTATTTTGGCGATCCCCAGGTTAGCTTAAAGTCTGAATGGTCGCGGGTTGTGCGAAAAGCGTATCAGATGGTTCCCGATTGCAGGTTTATGCTGTATGCCGGTGATATTATCAACCGCTCGGGCAGCGATATGGAATGGAACGATTGGTTTTATGCCGGATCGTATTTGTTTGCAACTGTGCCGCAAATCTTAACTCCCGGAAATCACGATTATAAAGATGGCGTATTGGATAAACATTGGGCGTTGCAATTTGCCCAACCGCAAAATGGCCCCAAAGGGCTAAAGGGAACTTGCTTTTTTGTTGATTATCCTAATCTTCGCTTGATTTCTATCGACTCGGCTTCAGGCGATGAACTCGAAAATGAAAACGGGTATGAGATGACCGTTCAGAAAGCATGGTTAGATTCTGTCTTACGAACCAATACCAGGAAATGGATCGTCGTTACAACACATCTGCCCTTTTACTCAACCAAAGATACACGCGACAATCCTCAACTCAGGAGGCATTTTCAGCCAATACTCGAAAAATATCATGTTGACCTGGTGCTCACCGGTCACGATCACTCGTATGGCAGGGGCCGGGCTTCCGACACTCCCGGCGTAAAACCAGCTGTTGTTTATGTGGTTTCGGTAAGTGGTCCCAAGCTTTATCCTGAAGGAACAAAAACATGGATGGAGCACAAAGGAGGAAATACTCAGCTATTCCAGAAAATAAGCATCGACCCGAAATCACTTGTTTATCAGAGTTATACTGTATCTGGCGGCGTTTTCGATTCATTTCGAATAGATTACAATAAAAAAGGCGAAAAAAGATTTGCAGAAATTAAACAATACTAGATTGTTGCGGTTTCAATTAAGTTAATTGATTCGGTCATGGCGTTGACTGGACGATGTTTCATATGTACCAACTTCCTTTTTTACAAATATTAACTTTATTGTGATTAAATATTAACAACAAAAAATCACTTAATCGATTTAGTAAAATTTTAGTTGTTAATATTTAACGCAATGTGAATAATATTCCATAAGCTTTCTTGTTTTTTAATTTAAATATTTGTTGCAGTGATAATCAAAGATAGACTTCAGCTAAACGAAGTTTAAGTAAAGTATTGGATACTTATTAAAAACTAATTTTATTTTTCTATGAAAAAGAAAGTCTTACAAATGCTCCTTTTGGGAATGTTTGCTTTTCTGACAAGCAATGCGTTGGCCCAGCTAAAAGTGAGTGGTATTGTAAAAAGCGCTGACGGGGAGGCTCTTCCGGGAGCTACCGTTGTGGTTAAAGGCACCAGCACGGGTGTTATAACCGACATTGACGGTAAATACAATATCACAGTGCCTAATTTGCAATCTACTTTGATCTACTCTTTCGTTGGTATGCAGAACCAGGAAATTGCGGTGAATGGAAAATCAACGATTAACGTTACATTATCGACAGTAAGTATTGGCGTTGATGAAGTTGTTGTAACCGCGCTGGGTATAACCAAAGAGAAAAAATCTCTTGCTTACTCTGTATCTGAGGTTAAATCGGACGCCCTTGTTAAAGGAGGTAATCAAAACCTGATGAAATCATTGGATGGTAAAGTTAGTGGGGTGAATCTTACCAGCTTAAGTAGCGACCCAACTTCTTCGGTACTGGTTAATATCAGGGGAACAACAGCTTTGCCAACTACCGAAAATAATGGTACCAACGTTTCGCTAAAAGGGCAGCCATTATATGTAATTGATGGTATTCCTGTTGGAACACAGAGTGTCAGTAATAAAGATGGCGTTGACTTTGGTAATATTATATCGCAGTTGAACCCGGAAGATATTGAAAGCATCACCGTATTAAAAGGTGGTAGCGCTGGCGCTCTTTATGGTAAAGATGGCGGTAACGGTGTAATCATGATTACCACAAAATCGGGTAAAGGTGGAAAAGCTGGTATTGGCGTAAGTTTCACAAGTTCGTTCACAGTAGAACAACCTTACAAATTTCTTCAGGAACAACAACTTTACGGCCAAGGCGAGCGCGCCGGCGAATGGCAGTATGATAACACTGATACCTGGGGCCCCAGACTTGACGGTAGTTATACCGGAAGGCGCTGGAATGTAAAAACTCAGCAATGGGACGACAATGTGCCAATGGTTTCTGCCGGTGAAAACCGTATGGAAGCATACCTTCGAAATGGAACAACATTTACCAATAATGTGGGTGTTACCGGGAACTACGACAAAGGAGCATTCCGCGTATCATTAAGCAGCATGGGCAACGAAGGTGTAATGCCCAATACCACTACTCAGCAAAAATCAGTAAATTTTGCATCTGAATATAAGTTGACCGATAAAATAAAAGTATCGGTAAATTCGAATTACGTTACGACTTACTCTCCCAATAAGGCTAATGTTGCCGGATCAAGCAGCGTTTTGAACGATTTACTTACCAATATTCCCGCCAGCTTGCAGCCACTTTCTGAAATGAAAAATTACTGGCTTAAAGGATTTGAAGGTTTGTATCAGAATGGTGCAATTATGAAAGATAAATCTGGCCCGGTTTACCAGGCTGGAGTCGCTCAAAACAATCCCTGGTTCATTACCTATGAACGTATTCACCGCTTTAACCGAAACAATTTCTTCGGAAAGGTTCAGTTAGATTGGCAATTCAGCAAATCTCTATCGGCAATGGTCCGTTCAGGAATGGAAAGTGTGGTTGAAAACTATGAGTTAAGAAAATCGTGGGGTGACAAAGGCGATGTTAACGGTCAATTCCAAATGAATGAAAGCAGCACAAACTCGTTCAATTCTGATGCCTTGCTGAACTTTAATAAAGCGTTTGGAAAATTCTCGGTAACCGCTACCGGTGGTTTTAACTATACATTTAATAAAAACTTCAGTTCATATATTGATGCCGGGGATCTTGCCGTTCCAAAATTATTTTCAATAGCAAATGCAAAAGCAGGATCACTGAGCGCCAAATACGGAAGTACAAACTCTGGCGACGAATATGGTTTCGGAACATCTCAAAGTTACAGCGTTTACGGTACTGCCGATTTCAGTTGGGCCAATACTTTTTTCCTTGGTGTAACCGGACGTAACGACTGGTTAGGATTCCTTGATGAAAATAAAATGAATTATTTCTATCCTTCGGTTTCAGCAAGTTGGGTTGCATCTCAATCATTCCAATTACCACAACAAATCAATCTCCTGAAAATCAGATTAGGTTATGCTGATGTTGGTAACGGTCTTGTTCGCCCCAGAAGTGTTGATACCTGGGCTTTTGATGCCAACGACTGGAATTCGTCGGTTAAAACTGCCGGTGTAACACGTACTTTGGTTGACCCTAATATTAAAGCTACTCACTCTCTGACAAAAGAAGCCGGTGTTGATTTATGGGCTTTCGATAAAAAAATTCAGTTTGACTTCACTTATTTCATCAAAGACCAGGTTGATCAGTTTGGTCAGATTCCGACTGTTCAAGGTACAGGTTTTACGGGTATGACTACCAATATTGGCGATGTTCGCAATAAAGGTTTCGAATTAGGATTAACATTTAACCCGATCAGGAATAAAAACTGGAACTGGGATATTGGTGCCAGCCTGACTCATTATAAAGCTACAATTACGCGACTTTCAAGCAAGTTTGCTCCCAATGGATTTGTTTTTGCAAGCTATGATGGCAAAACAGTAGTTAAAATTGCTGAAGGCGAAGAAGTTGGTAATATTTACGAGCAAAACCCTATTCTGAAGGTTAAATCGGGTAAATATGCAGGCCAATATTTGCTCGATGCTGAGGCCGGTGAATTCCAAACCTCGTCGGATGTTAACGACAGGCAGATGCTCGGAAATTTTAACCCGAAATATTTAATCGGACTTAATACAACTCTGCGTTACAAGCAGTTTACCCTGAATGTTGTTGGCGGATTCCGTATTGGCGGAAAGTATGTGTCGGTTAACCAACAGTATATGGACTCGAATGGCCGTTCGGTTGAAAGTTTGGGCTCAGGTCCTAACAACCAATTCTGGAATGGTGGTCGCGATGCTTCGCAGGGCGGTAACCCATGGCCGACAATTGGGGCAAGTAGTTATGCTGCAATTAATGCCAACAACGATCCTCAGCATTCTGATATTGCTGATGCCGGTTATGCCAAAGGTGTATTTATCAGACCTGACCTTCCTGATGGAGCTACTCCAAGTGATGCCGATTACATTGTAAATGGCGCCGACAAAAACAACACTTTTTACCAGTTTGCTTACAATAGTTTTGGCGATTGTATTTGGAATTTCGCTTCAACAAGAACTTTTGATGCAACGAACTTTAAACTTCGCGAAGTATCATTAACTTATACGATTCCGAACTCAATTACTCAGAAATACAGTTTGAACGGGGTATATCTTTCGTTAATTGGCCGTAATCTATTCCAGTGGAATGCCAGTGGCCGCAATGAAGATCCTGAATCAGCTTTCTCGGGCGTTGGAACAAATCAAGGTATCTTAAGAGGTACTTTACCAAGTATTCGTTCGGTAGGTTTCAAACTTGGGTTTAATTTCTAATCTTATAATGCAATAAAAATTTGACCGATATGAAATCATTAATGAATAAGATATTAATAGCCTTTGCATTTGTGGGTATTACTCTTTCTTGTAGCAAGGATGCCCTCAGAGAATACGATACTGTTCAGCAATTAAATGCAGTTGAATCGTTAAACGACCCCTTCCTGTTATCTTCTATCCTGAAAAAAACCTGTGTTTACTATTCGAAACAAGGTTTCAGTACAGCTCAATTTCCAAGTGCTGTTCAATATATTGTAAAAAACTATCAGGGCGACAATACTTACAGTAGTTTCAAACAGCCAAGTACCAATATGTACGATGCGATGGATATTATTGCATTAATTGATTCTTCAATCAAATTAGCTAAAGAAAGAGGATCAAATTCTTATGTGGGAATTTTTACGACTTTCCGTGTAATGCTGTTTGAATATATTACTGCCTGTTATGGTGATGTTTATTATACGGAAGCACTAAAAGGCCGTGATGGTATTTTGTATCCGAAATATGATAAACAAGCGGATATCTATGCTGGGTTAATTGCTGAACTTGATGAAGCAGCAAAACTTATCCAGTCAGGTACTGAAACAGTTGACGCAACTTACGATTTAATGTACGGCGGAGATAAAGCTAAATGGTTAAAACTTTGTAATTCGTTGAAAATACGTTTAGTCGTGCGTGAATCTGCTAAAATTTCTGATGCAGGAACTAAGCTCACCGCTTTGGCTTCAGCTTCATTGTTGAGCACAGCTTCTGATAATGCGAAGATTCAGTTTACCGGAACTACGACTGACAATTCGTGGCAGTTGGGTCCTCTTAATACTCCTGATATTGGCGGATTGGATCGTATGAGACCAAGTAAAACGTTGGTTGATTTGATGGTTGATTTGAATGACCCGCGTGTGCAAGTTTGGTTTGCGCCTATCGAAAATCCGTGGACTACTGATCCGGCAAAGAATGGTGTAAAAGTTACAACTACTGATCCGAACGGATACACATATACTTCTACCTGGGAATATATTGATGTAACCAATACTGCAATTAAAGCTCAGGTTGATGCCGGTAATATCCTCGATAAAGATAAATTGTATGCCGGTTATATTGCAGGTATGCCAGGCGACTTCAAAAATGGTAATGGTAACTGGAATGTGGCTTCCAGCGGCGCATACGGCAACTATAAAGTTTCGCGTTTCTCGACATTGTTCCGTCAGAATGCACATAAGTACCTTCAGGCTTTGGTCATGAGCGCTGACGAAGTTCAGTTCGATCTTGCTGAAGCAGCAGCCAAAGGCTTAATTTCTGGTAATGTAAACACTTACTATACAGCAGGTATTACTGCGGCTATGCAACGCTGGGGTGTTTCTGATGCTGCAATTACAGCTTACCTGGCTCAGGATAAAGTTAAACTTCCTTCAGATAAAGCTGGCCAGTTGCAAAAAATTGCCACACAGAAATGGCTGGGTCTTTTCGCTAATGCTCCTGAAGCATATTTCGACCTTCGTCGTACCAGTTTGCCAAATATTTTTGCCAACGGCTATTTATCTAACTATCAGTTCCCGATTCGCTTAAGATATCCTTCAAATGAATTAGGACAGAATTTGGATGCATATAATCTTGGTATTAGTACCCTTTCTCCGGCTGAAGATACCCAGTTTGCCAAAATGTGGTTGCTTCAATAAAGACATTTACCAACTTTTAACCTACTTTTTTACAGAGTACCACCACCACCTGGAGGTGGTACTCTTTGTTTTCTGAGGCAGTTGAGTTAAGCATTTTGTTTCAAAAGGCAGTTCCGGGAATTACCGCAAGGCAAACACAAATTCGCTTCGGCATAACAACAGGACGAAAGCATGATCAGCGACTGAAAACAGGAGTTTTCTACCTCCGGTTATGACTTTAAAAAGGATCTGTTATTTCCCTTCCGAAGTTAAATTCAGACGAAAATTTCCGGGATAATAGAGTAAATAAATGACTCATCTGTGAGAATTTTACAGTGAAAATCATTAAATTAGAGTAATCCTAAAACCAATTAATATATAACATGAGCAAATTGAAGAATACTTTCATTTTACTTTTAATTTTTTGTTGTGGTGTTTCCATCACCGGCTATTCGCAGGTGAAGAAACAAGTGTTTGTTGACAAGCCGTTTGAGCAGGAATTCAGCGTTAAATATAAGCTGGATGACCCGTCGATAAACCTTTATACCGTTGCTGCCGATCGAAATGGTTATATCCAGGTGTTTTCGTCGGCAGGTTTACTCCGCTTAAAAGCGGGGCAGTTTTTATTTCCCGGAACGTTGGTTAAAGACGTTCAATACCGTCCAACTTCGGATAAAAAAGTTGCCGGATTGGGTACGTACAAATCGCAGTTGATGTATGTTGACAATAAAGCTGTATTTGCAAACGCCTGGGCCGGAACAATTTATTCGCGCCATAAAATGCCAGAAGCCAAATTGTTTGCGGGCGACAATAACTTTACCTTTTTAGTTTCCGACGGACAAAACCTGAAATTACTGAAAGACTCGGTTGCTTCGTGGGAAGGCAAAAGCACCGATCAGGTTGTTGACCTGAAGTTTGATGCTGCCAATAACCAGTTTTGGGTACTTGGCAGCCAGTCGGTTTCGGTATTCTCTCCGGTTCAGAAAAAACTGACTTTGGTCGTTTCGAACCCCGAACTGACAAGCATGGAGATTTTTGGAAACAAACTGATTTTAGGTACACGAAACGGATACTTCGAATATTCGGCCAAGGAGAGAAAACAACTGGGCGAAATCAAAAGGAAATTACCATGTACTGAGATTACAACGATTTCAGCCGTTGACGGAAAACTCTGGTTTGGCTCAACTCAGGGCGCTTTCAGTTTACGTAAAGATGGCAAATACGACTATTACGCTTCCGAGCGCTGGATTCCGTCGGATAAAGTGGTGAAGATTGCCAAAGGACCTGAAAATTCAGTTTTGATTTTGACCGATAAAGGTATCGGACAGATTTTCACCAAAAGCATGACTTTAGCCGAAAAAGCCGCTTATTACGAAAAAATGACCCGTGAGCGCCATTTGCGTCATGGATTTAATGCCACCGTAAGCGGAATGGTCGATGGTGATGTAACTACGGGCTCGGTTGAAAATTCGGACAATGATGGCTTATGGACTTCGATGTACCTGGCTGCCGAAACGTTCCGTTACGCGGTAACGAAATCCGACGAAGCTTTGCAGAATGTGCGCGAATCGCTCGAAGCTATGGAACGCGAATATACCGTGAATCAGCTAAACACCGGGTTCCCGTCGCGCTCGTTCGACAGGGCTGGCTATAACAAGAACGATAAACCCTGGAGACAGTCGCCCGATCCGGAGTGGGACTGGAAATCGACTACCAGTAGCGACGAAGCCATTGGCCATATTTTTGCCTTTGGTGCAATAGCTGAACTTGTTCCTGTTCCTGAAATTAAAAACAAAGCGGTGATGCTGATTGATACTTTAATGTCGCACATTTTGAAAAATAATTACTACATGATCGACTGGGATGGCAAGCCAACAACATGGGGCAGGTGGAACCCTGAGTACGTGAACATCAGGCCATTGGTAGTGGGCGACCGTAAAATCTGTTCCTCAAACATCACTGCCATGTTGCAGACTGCCTATCACTTCACAAAAAAGGAAAAATATAAAAAAGCTGTCATCTCGTTAATGAAAGACCATGGTTACCTCGAAAACCTGATGCGCCCGATGAAATCCATAGGAATGGCGCCTGCTGATGCCGACGAGCTAAGCCGCGAGCTTTCTGATCAATGGAACCACTCCGACGACGAAATGTATTTCTGCGGATACTGGGGTTTGTACCGTTATGCTTTAAACGACACACTGAAAGCCAAGTACAAAGAAGCCATCATTGATCATTGGGAAATTGAGCGCCCCGAAAAAGAAGGTTTATGGAACATTATGACTGCCATTGCTGAAAAACCGGAAATCGATTTGAACGAAGCCATCTGGTACCTTCAGGAATACCCGCTCGATCTGATTAACTGGACTGTAAAAAACAGCCAACGTAAGGATATTACGTTCATCGATCCAAATTTCAGGAAACAAACAATTACTGAAGTTTTGTCACCCAGGGAATTACCTATAACCAGGCACAATGCCAACCGTTTTCAGCTCGACGAAAGCAGCCGTGGTTCCTCCGAGAACAGTGCTGGCGACATCTGGTTATTACCTTATTGGATTGGTCGTTACCTGGGAGTTATTGTTGAACCAACTGCAAAAAAATAGGTGCGTTTTCTTTAATTAGGGTTTAAGTTTAGGGGAAGGCGTACTGTTAAACATGGGTTTAGGTACGCCTTATTTTTTTGAATATATGAAGACAATACAAAACATACAAATAATTGGTATTCTGGCTTTTGTGCTTTTTATTTCCTGTGCGCCTCAACGAATTCCTTCGGTAAAGGAAGTGATGGACAATACCATTACCAGGCTGTACCAAACGATGGATTATACACAATTATCGCAGTTAACCAACGAGCATATCATGTTGCTTTTTTCTCCGGAAGAAAAAGAAGCATTGGCCACACAGCACTGGAGCTTCGATGTGAATGTTCCTGCGGTTGTTTCGGTCATGGTAAGCGAAAAACTGAAAGTTGAACCATTTTGGTTAGTTGAAAAAGGCTTTCGGAAAACCAACCTGACCATGAAAAACGAGCAAACCGTTTACGATGTCTGGCAAAAATCGTTTAAAGCCGGACGAGTTGGTTTGGGCGTGAATGGCTTCGATCAGGATTTGGGTATGCACTATTTTGTGTCAGTTGCACCCGAAAAGAAAGATGATCAGCTAGTCCTGAGTAATTTTTTCCCTGAAAAACAGTTTGTTGGAGTGCTCGACAATGGCGCTTTCACCTACCACGATTGGGACGAGCTGGTGCTTACCGATGTTCCGGCTGAAATGAAAGGACAAAAGCTTTTAACAACAACACGCGGACGCACAGCAGCTTCACACTTGATCGGAGCTTTTCGGTCAACCAACTATCCATCCTCGGCAACTCCCGACCAAATCCACTTAAGCTGGAGTTCCGATCCAACTACCAGCATGGATATCGAGTGGCGGACAGATACAACGGTAAATACTTCTGCGGTCAAATTCAGGATAAAAGGAGCGACTGAAGAACAATCGGTTTCAGCAGAAAAAATTCGACTAGAAGACCGAATGCTCGCTAACGACAGATACGTCAACCATTTTACTGCAAAACTTAGCAACCTGAAGCTGGGAACGACTTACGAATATGTGGTTGGTGACAAAACCGACTGGAAAGATGCCAGTACTTTCAATACAGCTGCAAACGATAATTCGTATTCGTTCATCTGGTTTGGCGATACGCACTTTTCTCCCAAGTTTGGCGAGATTTTGCATTTGTCGTACGAAAAACATCCTGATGCAGCATTTTATTCCATTGTTGGCGATTTGGTTAGCGACGGACTCTTCCGCAACCAGTGGGACGACCTTTTTGAATATTCGCGCGGTGTGATGAATAATATTCCGCTGATGGCTGTTCCCGGCAACCACGACAACCGTGCCGGATTGGGAGCGCAACTGTTTCGCGACCAGTTTAGCTATCCGCTCAATGCTCCCGACGGAGTTCCAACCGAACAGACCTATTCGTTTACCTATAAAAATACACTGTTCCTGATGATTGATGCCACTTCGCCCATGGAGCCGCAAACTCCGTGGATTGAAAAACAACTGTCTGAAAGCAAGGCGACCTGGAAAATTGCCATGTTCCATTTTCCGCCGTACAACTGGGAAGAACCATATCCTGACATTCAGAAAACCTGGGTGCCGCTGTTCGATAAATACCACGTGGATATGGTGTTTGGCGGGCATGTTCACTACTACATGCGCTCGAAACCCATGAAAGGCGGGCAAGTTGTTTCGTCGTATAAAGAAGGAACCGTTTACACCATATCGATTGCTACTTCAACGAAGGATCATGAAATGTCTCCTGAGCCTTATGCTGCTGTGAGAAATACATTGGGCCCGCTTTATCAGTACGTTAAAATTGATGGTTCGAAATTAAAGTCGGAAACTTATAACAATGAAAACAAACTGATTGATTTGTTTGAAATAAGGAAATAGCTGGCTGATTTAGATAAGAAAAACCAACGACTAATGATTCGATTTTTGTTTATCATACTGGTTGGATTGTTTTTTCAAAACTGCTCTGGTACAGGAAACAGAGGAATTAAGTTTGAAAAGTTGCTGGTAGAGTATGCTGAAGACCCCATCAATATTGGGGAAGCGCATCCGCGTTTTTCGTGGATTGTTTCTTCGGAGAAAAGGAATCAGGTGCAATCGGCTTACCAGATTTTAGTTGCTTCAACCGCGGAGAAATTATCAAAAAACGAGGCCGACCTATGGAATTCGGGCAAAGTGATTTCTTCGGAACCCATTCAGCACGAATATGGAAAAGACAACCTGAAATCGTGTACCCGCTATTTCTGGAAGGTGAAAATCTGGGACGGAAACGGTGGCGAATATACGAGTCATGCAGTTACTTTCGAAACAGCTTTTCTTTCGCAGCACGATTGGAAAGCTTCGTGGATCGGAAAAGATGCAGCCAACGAAATCCTTCCGGAGCAAGGATTTTACAAGGACAAAAAGGAGCAACTGTCCGATAAAGATACCATCACTCACGATGGAAATTCGCTGTTGCTTCGTCGAGAATCAACGATAACTAAGGAGATACAATCGGCAAGAGTGTATGTTACCGGAGTAGGCTTTTACGAGTTTTTTGTGAACGGGCAGCGGGTGGGCGATTATGTTTTGGCGCCGGCAAAAACGCCGTACCACAAATACATACTGTACGATACCTACGACATCACTTCCATGCTTAAAAAGGGAAGCAACGTCTTTGGCATTCATTTGGGCAATGGCTGGTACAATCCATACAAAAAATGGTGGAACGATTACCGTATGCAGTGGTTTGGCCACAAAAAGGCGATAGCACAAATTCAGCTTGTTTTTAAAGACGGAACAAACCAGTTAATAACTACTGGCGCCGATTGGAAATGGTCGCATGGCCCGATTACTTACAACTGCGTTTACGACGGCGAAACTTACGACGCCCGCCTCGATCAGGATGGCTGGAATAAGCCTGGATTTGATGATTCCTCCTGGCAGAAAGTCGTTGTTTTCAGCAAGCCTTCTGCTCGTTTGGTCTCGCACCAGATGCCGCCAATCAAGGTAAACGAAATTTTTAAGCCGAAAGAGGTTAAATTGAATTCGCCTCAGATCAGGATTTTTGATATGGGTCAGAATTTTGCCGGTTGGGTTAGGCTGAACATTCATGGAGCAAAAGGCACACACATTAAACTTAGGTTTGCCGAAGATTTGAATGCCGACGGAACGATTGATGTGACCAGCAACGAACACGCCAAAGCCACGGCTGAATATATTCTGAAAGGCACCGGACAGGAAACCTACGAAACTCATTTCTCTTATTTCGGATTTCAATATGTGGAAGTCAGCGCATCAAATGGACTCTTGAATCTGGATGGAATTGAAGGCCGCGCGGTTTATTCGGCCAACGCCGAAACAGGAACGTTTGATTGCGACAATGCACTGGTTAATAAAATCCACCGGGCAACGGTTTGGTCGCAAAAGAGTAATATGCTGGGCTACCCCATGGATTGTCCGCAGCGCGACGAGCGTTTGGGATGGTTTGGCGACGCACAGGTTACCGCCGAAGAAGCCATGTTCAACTTCGATATGGCGCAATTCTATGCGAACTGGTTCGAGGGAATCAAAGACAATCAGGAGGAGAAAACTGGCGACATTCCTATTATTTCACCACGTCCGTACATCAAAGACGATGGCATTGAATGGAGCAGCACCTACCTTACCATGCTCTGGAATTACTATTGCTATTACGGCGATCGGCAGATTCTGGCGTACCACTATCCGGCCATGAAACGCTACATGGAATTTCTGGACAAGCTTTCGAACAACCTGATTTTGCCGATGGGTTGGATTGGCGACTGGGGTAGTATGGTGAAAGGCTGGAAAGAAGGGCAGCCCGAATCAGTTCCAACGGCTTTTTATTTCTGGAATGCTCAAATCATGAGCAAAGTCGCCGGAATTATCGGGAAGAAAGAAGATCAGGAAAAATACAGCCTGCTGGCCGACCGCATTCGCGAAAAATACAATCAGAAATACCTGAATGCCCAAACGGGAAATTACAATGATGGAAGCCAAATGGCCAATGCGTTTCCGCTCTTTTTGGGTTTGGTCCCTGAAAATTCAAAACAGGCGGTTCTGAATAACCTGGTTGCGGATATTCTGGATAAAAATTCAGCTCATCTGACAACCGGAGTATTGGGAACCAAATATATGCCCGAAGCGCTTGCACAAATGGGGCGCGCCGATGTGGCCTGGAAAATCATCAATCAGGAAACTGCGCCCAGCTGGAACGACATGATGGAGAAATACACCACCATGTGCGAATTCTGGACATTGAAGCAATCCAAGAATCACGTGATGATGGGCAGCATCGACGCCTGGTTTTATAAATACATTGCTGGTATTCAGTTGGATGAGATGAACCCCGCTTTTAGTTCGTTTCAAATCAAACCTATTTTAGTGGACGGCCTCGGAAGAGGAAAGGCTGAAATTATGACATTGAGAGGAAAGGTGGGCTTGGAGTGGAGGAGAAGTCCGGGGCTGTTCACTTTAAAAGTACAGGTGCCGTTTAATACTACGGCAATGGTTTACTTACCAGGAAAGGAAAATGACACGCTTACTGAAGGCGGACTTTTAGTAAATGGCCTGAAAGGAATAGAAAACAAAGGCTTTAAAGATGGAACTTTCAGGTTATTGGTACATTCCGGAGATTATACATTTGATGTAGCTGAGAAAAAATGAATAGAAGCTGGATTCTTATTGCGCTGATTGGTTTGTGGTCCTGTGGCAATAAACAAGACTCCGGGAAAGATTATGCCAGCTTCGTTAATCCCTTTATTGGCACCGGGGGCGAAATGGGTGTTGGTTTCGGAAACATGTTTCCGGGAGCAGCCTATCCGCACGGGATGATTCAGCTTAGTCCGGATAATGGAGGCCACGGCTGGATGTACAGCAGCGGCTACCGCTACGCCGATAAACACATTGTTGGTTTTTCGCACACCCATTTAAGCGGAACCGGCGTGGCCGATTATTGCGATATTTCGGTGATGCCAACTACCAAACCCATCGACAAAAAATATTTTGAACAAAGCGATTCAACAGTTAATCAAATCATTGCTGAAAATAAGCTCGATCCCAATAGCTTCATCAACCGCGACGGGCATCCCGGACCTTTTGACAAGCATTTCTTTCTGAAATATCGTTCAGCGTTTTCGCACGATCAGGAAAAAGCATCGCCAGGTTACTATTCGGTTAAACTGCTCGACGACGATATCGATGTTGAACTCACCACTTCGGAATTGGCAGCCATGCACCGCTACCGGTTCAACAAAAAAACCGACTTGCAACATGTTATCCTGAATCTGGGATTTACCACATCAGATCGTACCACCGATGCCAGCATTACGTTTCGTTCGCCTGAACTGCTTACCGGGTACCGGTTTTCTTCGGGAAAAGCCAATCAAAAGGTATTTTTTGCGATGCAGTTTTCCCGACCAATCAGGCATCACCAATTCTTTTTGTCAGACGAAACTGATTGCATAAATAATGCAAAGGGAACGAATGAGGCCGGAGTTTTTACTTTTGATGGCAAAGAAAGCAACGAACTCCTGATCAAGGTTGCCATTTCGTCGGTTAGCGAAGAGGGAGCTTTGGCAAACCTCAGAACGGCTGATCAGTTTCGATGGAACTTCGATCAGATGCACCAATCGACCCGCACCAAATGGAATGAAGAACTTTCAAAAATTGCGATTACGACCACCGATAATAACAAGAAGACGATTTTCTATACCTCGTTGTACCATTGCTATGTAGCGCCTTACCGTTTTTCGGATGCCGATGGCATGTACAAAAACTTTAACAACGTACCCGAAAAAGCTGAGGGTTACACGCACTACACCTTGTTGTCGCTGTGGGACACCTTTCGAGCTGAGAACCCATTGCTGATTTTAATGCAACCCCGGCTGGAAGAAAATATCATTCATTCGATGCTGTCCAAATTCAGGCAGACCGGCGAATTGCCCTATTGGGAAATTTCGGGACAGGAAGGTGGTTCGATGATTGGCTACCATGCAGCAGTTTTAATGGCCGATGCACTGGCTAAAAAAGTAGGAAAATACGATTTGGAAGTGCTGTACCAGTCGTTGATTGCGGTGTCGGAAACCGAGCGCAAAGGGTTGGGTTTTTACCGCCAATACCATTTTGTACCAACCGATAAGGAAAAAGCGGGTACCGTATCGAAAACACTGGAATATAGTTTTGATGACTGGTGCATTGCCCAGGTTGCCAAACAATTGGGAAAGGACGATGATTACAGGAAATACATGGAACGCTCACAGTATTACAGAAATCTGTTCGATCCGGTTTATCATTTGTTCCGGGGGAAAAACAGCGACGGCAGCTGGTATGAGCCTTTTCAGCCGAGGTTTGCAGAATATGGCAATGCGCATTGCGTGGAGGGAAACACCTGGCAATACTCATTTTTTGTGCCACACGACCCGGATGGCTTGATCAAGCTGATGGGCGGCCCGAAAGGTTTTGAACAGATGCTTGATTCGCTGTTCACGCAAACTTCTGAATTGCTTGGCGAAGATACCGAAGATGTTACCGGCCTGATCGGACAATATTCGCAAGGCAATGAACCCGATCACAATTCGGCTTATTTATACGATTGGGTTGGAAAGATAAACAAGACGCAATTCTACACCAATAAGATTATCAATACCTTGTACAAGAATTCTCCTGATGGACTTTGCGGCAACGAAGATTGCGGACAAATGTCGGCCTGGTATGTTTTCAGCGCTATGGGCATGTATCCGGTGAATCCCGTGGATGGCAGGTACTATTTCGGCAGCCCGCAGTTCGAAAAAACGGAGATGCACCTTCCCAACGGGAAAACCTTCACCATCAAGGCAAAGGATGTTTCTCCTGAAAATATTTACAGCAAATCGATTAGCCTGAACGGTAAGCTACTTGACAGGTTGTACGTAACCTGGAACGAAATACAGGCTGGTGGCACGCTCGAATTTGAAATGACTTCAACCAAACAAAACTGATTATGAACCAATTACTACATAAATATCACGTTCTTTCGCTTTTCCTTATAGTAGCGATTCTGTTTGTTTCCTGTAACGAAAAAACAAAACCGCACGCTGAAGGCGAAGTGTACAAAGATGTTCCTTTTATTCAGGAAACCCACGATGGCTATAAAATCAGCGAAAATGCTGACGACAACGAAGTGCGAAGCATTGCTGTTGATAAAGAATCAACCGTTTGGGTTGCAACTGCCTCAGGCGTTTTCAGGAAAAAAGCAGGAACACGTCAATGGGAGCTCATCATTTCAGGAGAAAACAGGGGCCCGGCCTACTCGGTGGTTGTAAAAGAGGATGGAACTGTTCTCCTCGGAACCTGGAATGGCCTTTACTCGTGGGCTAACCATCAGTTAAAAAAGGAAGAAGGACCAGTACCGCCAATTTCAGGAATTTGCACATCAGGTAACGAAACTTATGCTTTGGGACCCCATGGCGTATGGAAACAAGCCGGAAGCCAATGGAAGCCGTTGAAATACAAAATTGCCCGCTCGGTGCGGTGTTCTGCCACGAATGGCAAAGGTAGTCTGTGGGTGGGAACTGATGCCGGAGTTTATCTTTGTAAAAACGGACAAACGAATCTTTACCAAAATACTTCGGAGTTAATCAGCTCGTATGTTCGTGCAATTGGTTTCGCTCCAGGGGGCGAGTGCTGGGTTGGAACAATGGGCGGAGTCGCCATTCGAAAGGACGAAAAACTGCAAAAGAGAATTACTCCTGCCGAAGGACTTGCCAATTCGTTTGTAACCTGTATTGAGCCTTCGCCTGATGGAACAATGTGGGTTGGTACTGAGCTGGGAATTGTAAGGTTCGACCGAAATTTAAAACCGTCGCTGCGGTTTAGCCGACGCTGGCTGATGAACGACAAAGTGAACGATATTGCTTTTGATCGGGATGGAAATGCCTGGGTGGCGACAGCTGGCGGAGTGAGCCAGATTAAACGGAGCTCCATGAATTTGGCGGATAAGGAAAAGAATTTCTACGGACAACTGATGCGGCGGCATATTCGCGAACCGTGGACATGCGGGAGTGTGTACCTCGAAATTCCGGGCGACACCGCTTCGTGGAGGCATGAAGATGATGACAACGATGGCGAATATACTGGCGGCTACTTGGCCATGGAAAGTTTCAGGTATGCTGCAACCAAATCCGAAGATGCCCACATAAAAGTCCGAAAAGCATTTGATTTTCTGCGACAGTTGCAAACAGTAACCGGAACCGCAGGCTTTTTTGCACGTTCAATAGTTCCGCCGACATGGAATAAATTGCATGACGAAAACCGGAAATACACGCCGCAACAAATTGCCGATAAGCTGGTGGAAGACCCGCGCTACAAACCGGTTGAAAACCGATGGAGACCTACGGCTGACGGCAAGTGGTTGTGGAAAGGCGATACCAGTACCGACGAAATGGACGGTCATTTTATGGCGTATTTCTATTTTTATGAATATGCTGCCACTGCTGAGGAAAAGCAGATGGTGCGCGATCATGTCAGAAAAATTATAGACGAGCTAATCCGCACAAATTACAATTTGGTTGATATTGACGGAACTCATACGCATTGGGCCGTTTGGTCGCCCGATCAAATAAACAATGACCCGGACTGGTCTTCGGAAAAAAGCCTGAATTCGCTCGAATTGCTGGGCTACCTGAAATTTGCGTATGGAATTACCGGAGACGAAAAATACCAGAATGAATACACCCGATTGATTGAAAAGGAAGGCTATCTGGGAAATGCCCGAAAGGTGAATGAGAAGAATCCGGCCTGGCAAATTTATTTCGACCGGACGCTGGAAGGCTACACATTTCCACTGCTTTTCAGGTACGAAACCGATCCAAAAATCAAAGCTGTTTATTCTGAAATGCTTGAAAAATGGATGGCTGATCAGAAGGATGGTGAAAACCTGATCAATAACCTTGCTTATACAATTTGCACCGGCAAGAAAATTAATGTCAATCAAACGATCGATTTTCTGAAAGATGCCCCGCTTGATTTGGTTGAATGGACGATTGACCATTCGCTTCGTGAAGACGTAAAACTGGTTAGATATCCTATTTTAGAAGATGTGCAAATAGACCAGCTTCCACCAGCAAGTATGCGGGCAACAGTTCGCTGGGACAAGAATCCGTGGTCGGCTCGGCAGGGAAACCTTCACGCCATGCGCGAACCCGTTTTTTGGCTCTGGCCCTATTGGGAAGCCCGGTATTTAGGAATAATCCAATAAAACAATAGGCTATGAAGAAGTTTTTAAACTGTTTAAGTTTGGTATTCGCATTCATTATTGTAGCAAAAGTCCCGCTAAAAGCTCAGGATAACATGCTCTGCCGCGATGCCTACTGGACCGAGGACGAGGCTGCTGTAATCATGAAAAAGTGGGCGACGGAGTGGAAAACCAAGGCCGATTGGGAAAAGCGCGCCGATGTAATTCGTCAGGGAATTATTAAAGGGATGAAATTTGACCAGATGCCAAAAGTTGACAACAATTTCAAACCCATCATTCACAGCACGCGCACGATGGACGGCTATATTGTTGAAAATATCGCCATTGAAAGCTTTCCTGGATTTTACATCACCGGAAATTTGTACCGTCCCATTAAGGCTGACAAAAAGTGTCCGGCCATTTTGAGCCCGCATGGACATTGGGAAGATCGCCGGTTTAGTGCCGACGTGCAAACCCGTTGTGCCTGCTTTGCCCGTATGGGAGCTGTGGTTTTTGCTTACGACATGGTTGGATATGGCGACTCGAAACAAGTAAATCACAACATTTCGATTGCCCTGCTTTTGCAAACGTTCAACAGCAAACGCGTGCTGGATTACCTCGTGACGAGGCCCGATGTTGATTCTGAAAAGATTGGCATTACAGGAGAATCGGGTGGGGGAACACAAACCATCATGATCACTGCTTTGGATAATCGCATTAAAGCTTCGGTGCCTGTGGTCATGGTTTCGGCCTACTTCTTTGGCGGTTGCAACTGCGAGAGCGGAATGCCGGTGCATAAAAGCGATCATCACCAAACCAACAACGTCGAAATTGCTGCTCTCTGCGCTCCACGTCCGATGCTGCTTGTATCCGACGGAGGCGACTGAACCAAAAATACACCTAAAATTGAAATGCCTTATCTCCAGAAAGTTTATGCGTTGTATGATGCCGAAAGTCGTTTGGATAATGCACATTTTCCCGGAGAACGACACGGTTATGAGGCCAGCAAGCGCTTTCCGGTTTATAACTTTTTCGATCGTTACCTTGGGCTTCACGCCGGACGGATATACAACGACAAATTCGACGAAAGTTTTGTGACTGTTCTACCGAAAGAGGCATTGATGGTTTTCAATGATCAAAATCCTGTACCGACCAATGCCCTGAAAGGAGACGAGACCGTAATTAAATATCTCAACCTGAACTAATTTGCCATTTCACGCAGTGTTGTAACATTTTTTTTCGAAGTAGTTAAAATGAAAATTATAAAATAGGCTTAAATGCCTGATGTTGAGAGTTAAAATTATTTGTTAGAATCGACCTTCTTTGGATAAAATTATCTCTTACGAACTATTTAGAGTAAAATAATATTAGATTCGGTTAATATTCAATTTTGATAAACGGGATATATGACTTAACTTTGAATTAAACGTATTCCGAAATCCGAACGACAGAAATTAGATAACCGGTAATCAGTTTAAATCAAGTTTTTTTGATTATTTATGAAAAAAACCTCTCTTAACGATATCGCTCAACAGCTTGGGGTATCCAAAACCTTGGTTTCTTTTGTTCTCAACGGGCGTGGAAAAGAGTTTCGGATTAGTGACGAAATCTGCAAAAAAGTAATGGATACGGCTAAAGAACTGAATTACCAGCCTAATCGCATTGCCCAGGGACTTCGAACAGGAAAGACCAAAACAATAGGTTTGGTAATTGCCGATATTGCAAATCCATTCTTCGGGAAACTTGGTCGCGAAATTGAACAGGAAGCTTCGTCGCACGGTTACCACATCATTTTTTGCAGTTCTGATGAAAATGCCGACAAGTTCAGGCAGCAGATTGCCATGCTACAACAGAGCCAGGTTGATGGCTACATTATTTCACCACCGATCAATAGCGAAGATATCATTAAATCGCTGGTTAAGAGTCATATTCCATTGGTTCTTATCGACCGTTTCTTCCCTGAAATTGAATCCAATTACATTGTTGTTGACAATTTGGATGCGGCCTATAAAGCTACATCGCATTTAATTGCTTTAGGTAGAAAACGCATTGCCAACATTACGCTCAATGTGGATTTGATTAATATGCGCGAACGCACTGAGGGGTACAAAAATGCTTTGATTGATCATGGAATATCTCCTGATCCTGAGATGATAAAGATATTGCCATTCTCGCATGATAACATCGATGTAAATAAAGCCATATATGAACTTGTTGGCGATAGAAATAATTTAAAAGTTGATGCTATTTTGTTTTCAACGAGTAAACTCGGTGTGATGGGAATTGAATGTATTTCGTCGTTGGGGATTAAAATTCCGGATGATGTGGCAGTTGTAAGTTTTGATAATGTTGATGCGTATAAAATTTGTGTTAGTCCGGTTACGGTTGTTGGACAACCTTTATCCGAAATTGGGAAAAAAGCGGTTGAAATTTTGCTGAATGAACTTTCAGGAGCCAGAAAAAGTAACGCTAAAACTCAAAAAATTAAATTGTTAACCGAATTAATTGTTCGGAAATCTTGTGGCTCTTAAATTTTTTCTACCTTAGCTAAATCGATTTAGTGATAAATGAAATCACATTTTATATTTGTTTAATAATCTGATTATTAGTAAATTAAAGGCATAAATGCAAATTAAAAACAAGCTAGATAAACCTAATACTACTATGAAAATTGCAGGAATTGATGTTGGCGGCACCAAATGTGCAGTCATTTTAGGCGAAGTTGAGAATGGTGGCACGCCAGTCATAATTGATAAAACAATCATTGCCACAAAAGATTATCCTGATCCGTATCAAATGATCGACCGGATGCAGCAGGATTTAGCTGGGTTACTCGCCAGGCATAGGCTGGAAGCTAACGAAATTGCCTCAATTGGAATTAGCTGTGGCGGACCACTTGACAGCGCAAAAGGAGTAGTTCTTTCTCCGCCAAATCTTCCGGGCTGGGATGAAGTTTATATCGTTAAATTATTCGAGGAGAAATTTGGAGTTCCGGCTGCCATACAGAACGACGCCAATGCGTGTGCACTGGTTGAATGGATAATGGGCGCCGGAAGAGGTACAAAGAATATGATTTTCCTGACATTTGGCACCGGAATGGGTTCGGGATTAATCCTGAATGGGCAGTTGTATGCCGGAACCAATGATTTGGGCGGTGAAGTGGGGCATATGCGCCTGGCGCCTGATGGTCCTGTTGGTTTTGGTAAGGCCGGTTCGTTTGAAGGTTTTTGCAGCGGTGGTGGAATTGCACAACTGGCAAAAAAAGTGGTTGCTGAAAAGTTGATGAGTAACCTGGCTGTCGGTTTTTGTCCAACCCTGGAACAAATCGATGAATTGGATGCGAAAGCCGTTTTTCTGGCTGCTCAGACCGGCGATCCGGTTGCGAATGAAATTGTTGGTATTTCAGCCCATTATCTTGGACAAGGATTATCGATTTTGATTGATGTTTTAAATCCGGAATGTATTGTAATTGGCAGCATATATGCGAGGAATGAAGATCTTTTTAAACCACTGATCGAAGCGGTTTTAAAGGAAGAAGCTATTCCTTCAGCCAGAAATGTCTGCAAAATTAAACCCGCAGAACTTGGCGATTCAATAGGGGACTACGCCGCTTTATGTGTAGCTATTTATAATAATCGCTAGAAAGACTTAAAAATGGTATTGACTCTTTATAAATATATTCAATAGTAAATTATAAATAGTAAATTATAATCAGGATGTTACAGATTATTCTGGAAGACTTAATTAAACGCTATCCGGCACTGGAAACTTTGAAAGATAAAATATCGGATGCGGGCCAAGCCCTGATTTCGTGTTACGAAAATAAGGGGAAGGTTTTGGTTTGCGGAAACGGCGGCAGCAGCTCCGACTCAGATCATATTGTAGGTGAATTGATGAAAGGCTTTGAACACAAACGACCTATTGATGAGCAGTTTAAAAACAAATTGCTTGAAATTGATCGTGAAAGAGGCCGGTTCCTGAGTGAAAAACTTCAGGTTGGATTGCCTGCTATTTCATTAACAGCTCAAACTGCCTTAATTACTGCTGTGGCCAACGATAACGATGCCTCTGTCATTTTTGCGCAGCAGGTTGTTGGATACGGAAGCGCGGGTGATATTTTAATTGCTATCAGTAGTTCCGGAAATTCACAAAACGTATTGGATGCCATTCTGGTAGCTAAAGCTAAAGGGCTAAAAGTGATTGGATTAACAGGCGAATCACGTGGAAAAATGAACGGTTTATGCGATGTACTGATCAACGTTCCCGGAAAACGTACCGCTTCCGTTCAGGAATTACATTTGCCTGTATATCATGCGCTTTGCGTAATGGTTGAAAGCCATTTCTTCGGAAACTATTATCTCGATTTAAAACAGTCGAAGTAAACAGTTACAGATGGCAGAACAATCCTGGAAACGGTGACTGATCACTGATTACTAAAAGAAAACTAACTCAACTTAATAAATCATGGAAAATTCAAACAACTCAAAAAAAGCGAATCAAATATCAAGACGAACATTCATTAATCGTACAGCAGCAACTACTGCTTTTCTGGCCATGGCTCCGGCTACCAAACTGTTTGCTGAAGATTTAAAAGATGCAACTCCTTGGCCTGCCAATGCCCCCGAATTTAAGTTTCACATGATTGGTCATGCGCACATCGATCCGGTTTGGTTGTGGCCCTGGACTGAAGGAGTAGCCATTGTTCACAGTACTTTCTCGGCTGCGCTCGACCGCATGAACGAAACACCCGGCTTTTGCTTCATTAGCAGTTCTGCGCAGTTTTATCACTGGGTTGCCGAAAACGATCCGAAACTGATGGAGAAAATAAAAAAACGTGTTGCCGACGGAAGCTGGAGCCTGATTGGCGGGTGGTGGGTTGAGCCCGACGTGAATATTCCTTCAGGAGAAGCTATGGTCCGCCAGGGGTTGTATGGGCAGCATACTTTTCAGAAATTGTTTGGTAAAAAAGCAACCATTGGGTTCAATCCCGATTCATTCGGGCATACCAGTACTTTGCCCCAAATTATTAAAAAACAAGGCATGGATAAGTACATTTTCATGCGCCCCGGTCCTCACGAAAAAAATATTCATCCTGATTTATTTTGGTGGGAAGGTGCCGATGGTACGCGGGTTTTAACCTACCGGATTGAACAAAGCTACAACGACAGCGGAAACGTGAAAAATCGTCTTCCACAGGTTTTTGCCAAGGTTCAGGATCAACCCATGAAAACTTTTATGTACTATTTTGGAGCGGGCGATCATGGTGGTGGTGCTACCAAAGAAAACATCAAGTCGATAGAGGAACTTAAGAAAGAGAAAGGCGCGCCGGTAGTTTTCTATAGTACTCCTGAACGGTATTTCAAAGAAATTCAGGCGGATAAAAATATAAAGATAGACGTGGTAAAAGACGATCTTCAGCACCATGCTGTTGGATGTTATACCGCTGAAGCTTCAATCAAGAAGGGAAATCGCCAGTCAGAAACAGCTTTGGTAACTGCTGAGAAAATTGTTGCCATTGGTTCGCTGGCCTGGGGCGCCAATTATCCGAAGCAAGAATTGACAACAGCCTGGCAACGGGTATTGTTTCTGCAATTTCACGACAGTTTGGCGGGTTCGTCGCTGATGGATCACACCAAAAATGCCAACGAAGGACATGGTTTTGCGTTGGACATTGCCAATCAGGCGGCGTATATGGCTGTTCAGAAATTGGAATGGCAAATCTCGACCGAAGACCCTGATTCGCAATACATGGTCGCATTTAATCCTCATGCGTGGGAAGTGATAGCCAATGTGGAATACGATTTCAACTGGGATCCCAACAAACACAAAACATCGCGCGTTGACGACGAAACAGGAAATCCGCTGCCTCACCAATTTACCGGAGGTTCGTCGGAGACTGGCTCACGCCGCAAGTTGATTGTTCACACACCAATACCGGCCATGGGCTATCGCCAGTTGCGGCTTTGGGATGGAGGTGATTACAATCACCAAATTACTGCCACTGCAAAAGACAATGTGCTAGAAAATGATTTGGTAAAAGTGACATTTTCGTATAACGGGACTTTGGGGATTCTCGATAAAAAAACGGGCAAAGAAGTTTTCTCAGGAGGAAATACGGGTTGTAAAGCCATTGTAATCGACGATCCGAGCGATACCTGGAGCCACGATATAAAAACGTATAACAAAGAAATTGGTGCTTTTGGAAATGCTACCCTGAAAATTCTGGAAACTGGGCCGCTTCGTTCCACCATGCGGGTGATTACATCGTACGGCGATTCGAAACTTACCATAGACTGGACTTTGTACGCAGGGTCAAAGAATCTGGAAGCAAAGGTAACGTTAGACTGGCACGAGCGACTGAAAATGCTTAAATTTTCGTTTCCTGTGAATGTTGAGAAACCGGTTCCAACCTACGAAACATCTTATGGATATATTGTTCGCGAAGCTAATGGAAATGAAGACCCAGGTCAGCGCTGGATTGATGTAACCGGTCAGCAAGCTGGTGGTACGTTTGGTTTAACTGTGTTGAACGATGCCAAGTATGGATACAATATTCTTGAAAACGATATGCGCATTTCGGTTGCCCGTGCAGCTGTTTATGCCCATCATAACCCCAAAGTGCTTGATCTGAAAAATGAATATCATTGGATGGATCAGGGAATCCAGACATTCAAAATGATGCTCGTTCCCCACCAGGGAAGCTGGCAGGACAGCAACATTGTGAGGATTGCCGAAGAATTCAGCGCTCAGCCGTTGGTCATTTACCAGGGAATTCATGGAGGCACATTGCCAAAAGCCAATTCGCTGCTTTCGGTTGATGCTCCGAATGTGGTGGTTACCGCCATTAAAAATGCTGAAGACAATGAAGATCTGATTGTTCGCTGCGTTGAACTCACCGGAAAAGCCACATCGGCTAACCTGAAATTCGGCTTCAATGGTAAGCAATGGAGCGGAAGTTTCACTCCAAGTGAGATAAAAACGCTTCGGATTAGTCGCAAATCAGGAGTAATTAAGGAGGTCAATCTATTGGAAGAATAAACTATCAATCCACATAAATACTTAAAATTGAACTTATGAACAATTCAAAAATTAATTTGCTTAAAATACTCCCGGTATTATTCTCGTTTATCGTAATGGGATTTGTTGACATTATCGGTGTGGCAACCGAGTATGTCAAAAAGGACTTTGCCTTAACCGATTTCATTGCACAGTTTTTACCCATGATGGTGCTGCTGTGGTTTTTTGTACTTTCGGTTCCGGCAGGTGTTTTACAGGATAAATTCGGTAAGCGAAACATGCTGAATATTGGTATGGCGATTCAGGCCATTGGCTTAGGTTTACCATTCATTCACTATTCATTCCCGATGATGTTTGCGGCCTTCATCCTTTTGGGGATTGGCAATACCGTGATCCAGGTTTCGGCGAATCCACTTTTGCAGGATGTTACCCCAACGGATAAACTGGCGAGTTTTTTGAGTACTTCGCAGTTTGTCAAAGCCATGATTTCGTTTTCAGGTCCAATTATTGCCACATTCATGGCATCGCAAATGGGCAACTGGAAACTCGTTTTTGCAGTTTACGGAATCACTTCGTTATTGGCAGCATTTTGGTTGTCGATGACACCGATCCAGGAATCGAAACCCGACCGCAAGCCAGCTTCATTCTCCTCGTGTTTCAGTTTACTGAAAAACCGTTTCGTAGCTTTAATGGCTTTGTCAATCTTCCTTGTTGTTGGCGCCGAAGTATCAATAAATACTAGTATTTCAAGCATTTTGATTTCGAAATTTAGCGTGCCGCTGGAAACTGCCGCTCTTGGTATCAGTTTCTTTTTTGCAGGCGAAACTGTTTCCCGTTTCCTTGGCGCTATTGTATTGAACGTGATTAAGCCACGTTTGTTTTTATTTCTCATTGTTTTACTCTCGTTGGCAGGTGTGCTGGGCGTTTTCCTGGCTCCAACAAATGCAATAGCTTTTGCTGCTGTCTTTATCATTGGTTTGGGCGCCGGAAACATGTTCCCGATCATTTTCTCGCTTGCTTTGGAAAAAATGCCTGAACGTGCCAACGAAATTTCAGGATTACTAATTATGGCAGTTTCGGGCGGAGCTGTAATTCCGTTGGTAATGGGTTGGGTTAGTACTTTGGCCGGACCAATTGCCAGTATCTCGGTAGTTGGCGCCTGTATGCTTTATATACTTTGGGTGTCGCTTTATGTAAGAAAAAATTAGATTTTCAAATATTTATGAATCAGAAAAATATGCGATTAGCAGCTACTTTTTGCCTGCTAATCATTGGTGGTTTTTGCTTTCAGGTTAAGGCTCAGCAAAAGCTGACAGAATATGTAAATCCATTGATAGGAACCGATTTTCACGGTCACACTTTTCCAGGCGCTGCGCTACCGGGCGGAATGGTGCAACTGGGGCCGGATACCGACATTAAAGGCTGGGATTGGTGCTCGGGCTACCATTACAGCGATAATTCCATTATGGGGTTTAGCCACACGCATCGCAGCGGAATGGGTGCCGGCGACTGGGGCGACATAATGCTGATGCCTGTTGTTGGTGACTTAAATATAGTACCCGGCGACAAAACTAAACCCGGAACTGGATATCGATCAACATTTTCGCACCAGGACGAGAGCGCTTCGCCGGGCTATTATTCTGTTTTGCTGAAGGATTACGGCGTAAAAGCAGAGCTTACCGTTTCACCTCGTGCAGGTTTTCATCAATATACTTTCCCGAAATCGAAAAATGCCCATATTCTTATTGACATGAATCACGGCATTGGTAGCCGTTGTACGGGCACCGAAATCAAAATTATCAGCGATACCGAAATTGTCGGTCATCGTTCTTCGCGTGGTTTTGTGAAAGGAAAGGATGTGTATTTCTATGCCAAATTCAGTAAATCGTTTCAGTCGTTCGGTACATGGAGCGAAAATACCATTTCAGGCATAAAAGAAGCTTCAGGAATCAAAGCCGGTGCTTTTGTGAATTATTCGACTGACGAGAACGAAGTGATTCAGGTGAAAGTTGGTATTTCGTACACCAACATCGATCAGGCCAAACTGAATGTGACAACCGAAATTCCTGACTGGAATTTTGATGTGGTAAAGGCTAATGCTGAAAAAAGCTGGAATGCTGATTTAAGTAAAATCGAAGTTCAGGCAAATAAAGTGGATGGCGATACCTTCAATAAGCAACGATTAACAACATTCTATACAGCGCTTTACCATGCCTTGTTGTTTCCGGCAACTTTCAGCGATGTGGATGGGAAATACAAAGGACTCGACAATCAAATTCACACGGCAATGGGTTTTACCTACAGAAGCGATTTTTCGTTGTGGGATACCTTCAGAGCCGAAATGCCACTTTTAACATTGGTTGATCCTGTTCGAAGCAACGACGCTGTTCAAACCATGATAGCTCAATACGAGCAGGGTGGCTGGATGCCAACGCCACAGCAGTTCGGAAACAGCTATACCAACGACATGATTGGCGACCATCCTGTTGATGCTATTCTGGATGCTTACATGAAGGGAATCCGGAATTTTGATGCCGAAAAAGCCTACGAAGGTGTTCGCAAAAACGCAATGGAAACGCCACCTGCCGATCATCGTTCGCGCGGACGTATTGGTTTGAGTTATTACCTGCAATACGGCTATTTGCCTTACAATAAAGTTCGCGAGTCGGTTTCGCGCACCATGGAATATGCCTACAACGACTGGTGTGTTGCCCAATTTGCCAAAGCTTTGGGAAAAACTGCTGACTACGACCTGTTCATCAAACGGGCAATGAATTATAGAAATGTGATTGATTTGGCAACCGGTTTTGCCCGGCCAAAGAACGATCAGGGACAATGGCTTTCGCCTTTCGATCCGCGATTCATTGGCAATGGCGACAACCGTCATTACACCGAAGCCAACGCCTGGCAATACACATGGTTTGTTCCTCACGATGTTCAGGGATTAATGAATCTGGAAGGTGGAAAAGATCGCTTCGTACAGAAACTGGATTCGCTGTTTACCATCAGTTCCGAAATCAAGGAAACAGTGAGCGATGCCACAGGTTTGATTGGGCAATATGCTCACGGAAACGAGCCTGGCCATCACACCATTTATTTGTACAACTACGCCGGAATGCCCTGGAAAACACAGAGCATGATTCGCAAAGTGATGGATGAATTGTACCACGACGGTCCGGATGGCTTGTGCGGAAACGAAGACATGGGGCAAATGTCGGCATGGTACGTGTTGAACGCAATGGGATTCTATCCTGTTGCACCTGGCCAGAATGTTTGGGTCATTGGAAGTCCGCTTTTCAGTAAGGTTACACTTCATTTGAACAAGGCATTCAATAAAGCGGGTGAATTTACCATTGAAACACGAAATAACTCAAAAGATAATAAATACATCCAGTCTGCCAAGCTTAATGGAAATCCACTGAATAAGACCTGGTTTACCCATGATGTGATCAGCAAGGGAGGCAAAATTACATTTGACATGGGAGCTGAACCCAATAAGAACTGGGGAACTGCCGTCGAATCAATTCCGCCATCCGTTTCAGGAATTGAAAAGAAGTAAACGAAAACAGAAATACAATAAAACTATTCGATATGAAAATAGAGCAATTGCAAAAAATTCTGGGCGATATCAGTAAAGTAAAGATTGCTGTGGTTGGTGATTTTTGTCTGGATGCTTATTGGTTTATCGACGAAGCCATGAGCGAGATTTCAATCGAAACAAATCAGGCAACCCGTCCGGTTCGCGAGCAACGGTATTCGCTCGGTGGCGCAGGTAATGTAACTGCGAATATCGCTGCCCTGGGCGTGAAGGATGTCCGTGCGTTTGGCGTGATTGGCACCGATCCGTTTGGAGCAGAAATGGTTAGGGTTATGAAGAAGAACGGAATAAATCCTGACAATCTGTTGACTCAAACAGAAAACTGGTCAACGCACACTTACGCAAAACCATACATCGACGATTTTGAGTTGAATCGCGTTGACTTCGGGAATTACAACATTCTTTCGAAGGAAACTGCCGATCGGTTGATTGTCCGGTTGATTGAAACCGTTCCGCAGGTTGACGTGGTAATTATCAACCAGCAGGTTCCTTCAGGAATTCATATTCCGTATTTCAAGCAGGAATTACTAAAGGTGATTCAGCAGTTTCCTGAAAAGATTTTCATGGTTGACAGCCGAAATTTCAACGATTTCTACGACGGAGCTATTCGTAAAATGAACGATACTGAGGCTGCACGGCTTTGCGGCGTTGATAAAGCTCCGGATGATATAGTGCTTTATAATGAAGTAGTTAAATATGCCGAAGAGCTTTATGTCCGATTTGAAAAACCGTTATTCGTAACGCGCGGAAGCAAAGGATCGCTTACCATTAGCGAAAAAGGCATTTCCAATATGCCCGGATTGATGATTATCTCGCGTGTTGATACAGTTGGCGCGGGAGACAGCTATCTGGCCGGCGCTTCGTCAACTTTGGCGGCCGGTTACGATATGGAAACCGCAGCCACCATCGGTTCGTTTGTGGCCGGAGTCACCGTTCAGAAACTGTTCCAGACAGGTACAGCTACTCCTGAAGAAATAATGGCGATTGGAAATGATCCGGACTATGTATATGCTGCCGAATTGGCCGAAGACCCGCGTCACGCCGAATACTTGGAAGGAACAGAAATAGAACTGGTAAATAAATGGGAAGGCGAACTTTCGCTCGAACATGCCATTTTCGATCACGACGGTACCATTTCGACGCTTCGCGAAGGCTGGGAACATATCATGGGGCCAATGATGGTGAAAGCTGTTTTGGGCAAAAAATACAAGGATGCCGACGAAAGTCTTTACCAGAAAGTTGTTGCCCGGGTGAACGACTACATTGACCAAACAACCGGAATACAGACTTTGGTGCAAATGAAAGGCTTGCTCGACATCATTCGCGAATTTGGCTGTGTGCCTGAAGAAGAAATGCTCGACGAATTTGGCTACAAAAAAATATACAACGACGAGCTGCTCGAAATGGTGAAAGTTCGCGAAGAAAAGTTCAGGAAAGGTGAACTTGCTCTCGAAGATTTTACCATGAAAAATGCGGTGCCGTTTCTTCAAAAATTGCACGATGCCGGCGTTAAACTTTACCTGGCCAGTGGTACCGATGAGGTTGATGTAATTACGGAAGCCGAGGCTTTGGGTTATGCTCATTTGTTTGAAGGACGCATATATGGCGCGGTTGGCGATGTGACTAAAGAGGCCAAAAAAATGGTGCTCGACCGTATTTTGAATTCGATTGGCGATTCGTCGTTTGGAAAGTTGGTCACGTTTGGCGACGGTCCGGTTGAAATGCGCGAAACCCGCAAACGCAATGGTTTATCGGTGGGCATTGCCAGCAACGAACTGAAGCGCTTTGGTTTGAACAATAGCAAACGCACCCGGCTGATTAAAGCTGGCGCCGACGTGATTATTTCAGATTTCTCGCAGATGAGTCAGTTGCTTGAATTGCTGAAAGTCAACTAGCAATATTGAATTTATTGTAGTGTTCTTAAACGTACTCACCCCGAGTATCCGCAAGCGGATACTCCGCCCCTCTCTCGCGAGAGAGGGGCAAAGCCCTGAGCACTCGGGGCGTGGGGTGAGTCGGTAAATCGCAAATATTGAAATCGTAAATTCTTACATCATGCCTTATCCAAAACTCAACAGAGACTTGTTGGATGTTAAAAAACTCGATAGCCGAAAGAACAAGGTTTACATTGAAAAAGACCATATTCCGGTAGATCATAAACCCGAACATCTTTCGGAAAGCGGGGAAAAATTAATTGAAAAAACTGCTGAACGCATTCGTTTAGCCCGACAGAAAGGTGGTTCGGTAATGCTCACATTTGGGGCTCATACCATCAAAAACGGCATGTCGCCAACACTCATTGCGCTTATGGAAGAAGGATGGGTCGATCACCTTTCAACCAATGGAGCCGGTATTATTCACGACTGGGAATTTGCTTTCCAGGGAAAATCGAGCGAAGATGTACGCGAAAATGTTCATCTGGGCCAATTCGGTATTTGGGATCACACCGGATTTAATATCAATCTGGCCCTGATTGTCGGCTCTTATGAAGGTTTGGGCTACGGCGAATCAGTTGGAAAAATGATTTCGCGCGAAGGTCTTGATATTCCTGAAATTTCTAAGCTTTATACCGAAGCCAAAGAAATTATGGAGACGAACCCGGATAAAGCTGCTGCGGCTATTGATTTGGCTGGAGTCATCAAAAAGTTTGATTTAGCGCCAGGGTTTCTCAGTATTCCACATCCGTTCAAAAAATATTCAGCACAGGCCCGCGCGTATGAGTTGGGTATTCCGTTTACGGGTCATCCGATGATTGGGCATGACATCATTTACAACCATCCCATGAACCATGGCGCGGCTTTGGGCCGAGTGGCGCTGAACGATTTTTTAAGCTTTGCCAAAAATGTAAGCAAGTTGGAATATGGCGTTTATATGTCGATTGGCTCGGCGGTAATGTCGCCCATGATTTTCGAAAAGGCGCTGTCGATGTCGCAAAACCTGATTATGCAGCAAGGTGGCCACATTGATAATCATTTTATGCTGATTGTTGACCTTGCAAAATCGGATTGGGATTGGCAGAAAAATGGAGAACCGCCTATGGATAACCCAGCTTACTATCTGCGTTATTGCAAAACTTTTAACCGAATGGGTGGCGAAATGCACTATCTGACAGCCGATAACCGTGATTTTTTACTTGCCATTCATCAGGAATTGCAGAAAAAATAATATGAATATTTGTTTTGGTGCCTAATGATGAATGAAGTGCGGGCGGCCTAGGCCGGAGAGCCGAAAAACAAGTGACGACGGCGTTAAAAAATCTTTTCTGTTTGAGCCAAAGGCGAGTTTAAAAGATTTTAGCCGTCGAACGCTAGTTTTTCGTGCGAAGCGGGCTAAGCCTTGACCTTTTTTGATTACTTTTTTGTGTCAAGACAAAAAAGTAATTGGGGTTTTGGGGCAAAGCCCCAACGCTAAATCGGTTAGGCATTTTATGGGATATTCATTAAAAATAAAAACTAACTAAATACTAAACGATGAATAAGGAAAAAATAGCAGAACTTAAGCAGGAAGCTCAAAATCATTTGATTAATGAATTGCTTCCTTTTTGGACCACCCGAATGATTGATAATGAGAACGGTGGATTTATCACGCATTTCGATAAAGATGGAAACCATACCGGCGAAGACGAAAAGTCGCTGATTGCACAAACCCGCTGTTTATATACCATTTCGTCGGCTCACCGGGCCGGATATGGCGATGGTAAACTTGCCGGAATGGCAAAGCATGGCGCCGACTTTATCATCGACAAAATGTGGGATAAAGAGCACGACGGTTTTTACTGGATGCTCGACCGAAAAGGAAATGTGAAAATCGACCAGAAAATCATTTACGGCCATAGTTTTGCCATTTATTCACTCGCCGAATATACTTTGGCAACTGGCGACATTCGTGGAATTGAGTATGCCGAAAAAGTGTTCGACCTGCTTCAGAAATATTGCGTCGATTCGATGTATGGCGGCTACTGGGAAATGTTTCGCCGCGACTGGACACTTTGTGGCCCCGGAAGCGCAGGTGGCGACCGCAAAACACTCGATGTTCACATGCACCTGATGGAGGCTTTCACTACGCTTTATGAATGTTCAGGAAAAGAAGTACATCGCCGCAAATTACTCGAAGATATCGACCTTTTGCTGAATCGGATCATTCACCCGGTTTACAAAACAGGTATTCCGCAGTTTTATAAAGACTGGACCGTTGCACCGCAAATCAAATTCGACATTATCTGGGGCTGGGACCGTTTTTCGGAGGAAGGACAAAAAGGCAATGCAACCGACAACACCTGCTATGGGCACAATGCCGAGTTTGCCTGGTTGTTGCTTCATTCGCTGGAAATCCTGAAAATTTCTGGAGAAAGCTATCTCGATTTGTTCCGCATCATTTACGACCACACTGTCGATAATGGCATCGACTGGGAATATGGCGGTGTGTATGTTGAAGGTCCGCATTCAGGAGGTGTTTACGATAAGGAAAAGGAATTCTGGCAGCAGGCCGAAGTGTTAATTGGTTTGCTCGATGCTGTGATTCTTTTCCGTAGTGATAAATACTTCGAAGCCTACGAAAATGTGCATCGTTTTGTCATGGATAAAGTGGTGAACAAAGGAGTGGGAGAGTGGTATCCGCTTTTGTCGCGCAAAGGCGAACCAATATGGACGCACATGGGGCACTCGTGGAAAATAAATTACCACACGGTGAGGGCAATGATTCAAAGTATTAAACGACTCGAACAACTCTCTAAATAGAACAGAAGCCATAAATCACAAATGATTTGTGGCTTATTTATTTCATTTCTGACAAAATAGGCGATGTTTTAGTGAAAATTAAACTAGTCAATCATTTGCGAAAGCTTTAATTTAACAGCAACTAAAATAAACTAACATACCAATGAACTTAAACCTGACATTTCTCGACTGGATTGTGCTTGTACTTGTTATGGGAGGAAGCCTTTCTTTTGGATTATACATGGCCTATTTGAAGAAAGCCGGGCAAAGCAGCTCTAATTTTTTTCTTGGAGGAAGATCGATAAAGTGGCCTGTTGTAGGAGCTTCGTTGTTTGCAACAAACATTGGAGCCGAACATCTGGTTGGTCTGTCGGGCGATTCGTATCGTTACGGTTTATCTGCCGGTTCTGTAGAGTTAACCTGTGCCATTACATTGGGGTTTGCCTGTGCAATTCTGTTTCCGTATTATATGAAAAACAAAATTTATACAATACCGGAATTTCTTGAACTTAGATACAGCAGACGAGCCCGGACGTTCTTTTCAGGTTTAATGCTTGTAATTAGTATTATGACCAAACTTGCATTTACATTGTTTGCCGGTGCGCTGGTTTTCAATAGTATTCTTGGTTGGAACGTAATGACAACGGTATCGGTGATCGCTATTTCGGTTGCTGTTTTTACTATTATCGGAGGATTTACGGCCGTAGCATATTCTGATGTTTTACAGGTAATTATAATGATAGGTGGCTCGGCTATTATGCTTTTTATTGGTCTTGACAAAGTAGATGGATGGAGCGGCCTGGTGAGTAAAGTTCCTGAAATGGTGAAAATTGGCAAACCATTTGATGATCCGGTTTATCCTTTCTGGGGAATATTGGCAACCGCTTTTTATGCCGGAATTTTTTACTGGGGGATTGATCAGGTAAATGTTCAGCGGGTGTTGGCTGCCCCCGATATTCGTCAGGCGCGTTGGGGCGCTATGTTCGCGACTTTACTCAAGCTTTTCCCAATATTTATTTTTGCACTTCCCGGTGTAATTGCATTTGCTCTGTTTCCCAACGAATTGACTGGCGATGCGACCAAGCAAACGTTTGTTTTGTTGCTGAATAAGCTGTTGCCAACAGGTTTGCGCGGCCTTTTGCTTGCTTCGCTTATGGCGGCTCTCGTAACCTCGTTAATCGCTGTATTGAATTCCGTTTCAACCTTAGTGGTTCGCGATTTTGTTGTAGAGTTTAAACCCAATATTCCTGAAAAGAAACAGGTTAAGCTCGGTCGAATCATTATTTTGCTGGTTACTTTTTTCGGAATTGGTGCGGCGTGGTTGGTTTATAAAAACGAGGAAGGTTTGTACAAATACCTCCAAACAATTACGGCATATCTTGTTATTCCTGTTTTTCCGGCTATTTTCTTCGGAATTGTAAGCAGAAAAGTGACGATGAAAGGCGCAACAGCTTCAGTTTTAGTTGGAATAGTGCTGGCAACAATTTTTGTAATCGATCAGTTGCTTGGAGCCGATGCAGGTAAAGAAATATTCCCGATTTTACACCACAAACTTACCTTAAATTTTGGGTATCGTGGTTTGTGGGCCGAAATGCTGATCACTGCTGTATTATTTGGCGTTTCAGCATTTACTGAGAAAACAGCTCAGGAAAAGCTCGAAAAAACAACGATAAATTATGCGAAAAGTGTAACTCCGTTTGAAGGTTGGAGCGATTGGAGACTTCATCTTGTACTTCTTATAGTCATGACTGTATTTCTTTATCTATGGTTGTATTAGAGCGATGAAACTATGAAATGAACATGATTCAGGGAAGCACCATTCGCAATGAATATTTTCCAATCATGCGAATTTCATGTGGCAATTAAAAACAAATTATATACGAATGAAATTGAACTTTCATCTTAAAGATATTATTTTGATTGCTGGTCTTGCAAGCGTGCAAATCAGCGGAATAGCTCAGCGAAATACGCTACACGAGTTAGATGGAGTTGTCAGGCTTCAGTATAATAATCCCGGATTGACGGTTGATCTGGGAGTCGGGCTTTGGGCGTGGCCAATTCCTATTGATTTTGACAAGGATGGCGATATGGATTTAGTAATATCGAGCGCCGGAAGTTTTCCATACAACGGACTTTATTACTTCGAAAATACAACGGGCGACAAATTTCCCGTATTTAAAAAAGCAGTTCGCTGGGCTGATGGACCTTCCAATATTCAGGTTTCATATGTCAACAACGACGCCCGGGTTTTGGGACCTGGGTTGGAATATTCCGGTTTCAGGAATAAGCTGCTGAGCGAGCCGGTTGGACTTGTGCCTGCCGATGAGGTTTTTAAATTGGTAAAAAGAAAGCGCTCTACCGAATGGAGCTATGTCGATTATGAGAATGATGGCGATCTGGATTTGATTGTTGGTATCGACGACTGGAATGATTATGGCTGGGACAACGCCTTTGATTCAACCGGGAAATGGACAAAAAGTCCTTTGCATGGTTATGTTGTTTTGGTTGAAAATGACAACGGTGCATACAAGGTAAAGGGTAAGATAAATGCAGGAGGCCGTCCTGTTGATCAGTTTGGGCAGCCAAGCCCAAATATGTACGATTTTGATGGTGACGGCGATTTAGACCTGATCTGTGGCGAATTTCTCGACAAACTGACCTGGTACGAAAACATTGGAACCCGGGAAAAACCAGAGTTTGCAGCTGGTCGAACGCTAAGCAATGATTCGGGCCCCATACAATTGCATCTTGAAATGATTATGCCCGTTAGCGTTGATTGGGATGGCGATGGCGATGTGGACTTGATTGTAGGAGACGAAGATGGCCGGGTAGCACTGGTTGAAAATTCGGGAAACGTTAGAAATCACATGCCTGTGTTTAATTCTCCGGTTTATTTTAGACAGGAATCTGATTTTGTGAAATTTGGAGCGCTGGTTTCGCCCTTTAGCGTTGATTGGGACGATGATGGCGACGAAGATTTAATTTGTGGCAATTCCGCCGGAAACATCGGTTTTATAGAAAATCTGGGTGGTTATCCGCCGCGCTGGAATGAGCCGGTAATACTCAAAGCAGACGGAAAACCGATCAGGATTATGGCCGGCGAAAATGGCTCGATACAAGGGCCAGCCGAACAAAAATGGGGCTATACCACTTTAACGGTTGCCGACTGGGATGGTGATGGCCTGAAAGACATTGTTGTAAACTCAATATGGGGCAGAGTTGAATGGTTTAAAAATATTGGAACGCGCATTCATCCCAAACTCGCAGCCCAACAACCTGTGAAAATTGATTATCAGGGTAAATCGCCTTTGAAGCCAGTCTGGAATTGGTGGAATCCGGCTAAAGACGAATTATCTACACAATGGCGAACAACACCCTTTGTTATCGATTGGAACAACGATGGGCTGATGGATTTAGTAATGCTCGATCAGGAAGGTTATTTGTCTTTTTTCAGGCGCACGAAGAAAAGTGGTCAATTGGTTTTGCTTCCGGGCGAACGTATTTTTCTTGATGCCGATAAAAACAATGCCCCTCTGCGCCTGAATGATAAAGCAGCAGGCGGAAGCGGGCGGCGTAAATTTTGTTTGGCCGATTGGGATGGCGACGGGGATCTGGATTTGATAATTGACAGCCAGAATGTTTGCTGGTATGAAAATACAGGTACGCAAAACGGCAAAGTCTCTTTTAAAAAACGAGCTGATTTGATGAGTATTCGTTTGGCCGGTCACGACACCAGTCCGACTACTGTTGATTGGAATAAAGACGGCATACCCGATTTGCTGCTCGGTGCCGAAGATGGTCATTTGTATTATTTGCAGAATAAGAGAAAATAAAAGATTACCTGGTTAATTAAGGCTTCAACCCTTGTTTGGTAAAAAATAGACTGGTTATGAGATATGTAAAAAGAATTTTGATTGGATTAAGCCTGACAACTTCAGGACTAATGAGCTTGCCTGTATTCGCTCAGGAAAAACAACCTGCTGCGTATGTGAATCCGTTTTTGGGAACCGATTTTTTTGGGCATACTTTTCCGGGAGCATCGTTGCCCTATGCAATGGTGCATTTAAGTCCCGATGTGAATGATCAGGGCTGGACCTACTGCGCCGGTTACATTTATTCCGAAAGTTCAATCATGGGCTTTAGCCACACGCACTGGAGCGGTGTTGGAATGGTTAATGGCGGCGAGGTGATGCTGATGCCCACCACCGGCTTGAAATTGCAGACCGTGCCTGGTTCGCTCGAAAACCCCGACGAAGGCTATCGTTCCAGGTTCGATCATTCGAGTGAGGTGGCCACCCCGGGCTATTATTCCGTTTTCCTGAAGGACGAAAACGTGAAAGTTGAGCTCACAGCTACTCAGCGCGCCGGATTTCATCGCTATACCTTTCCGCAGTGCAATCATTCGCGCGTAATTCTGGATTTGGGGCACCAGATCGGAGGCAACACTTCAGCAGAATTGTCGGAACTGAATATCATCAATAACAACCGGATTGAAGGTGTTAAATGTGCCGGACTGGGCAAAGTATTTTTTGTCGCCGAATTCAGCAAACCCTTTAAATACTACGGAACGTTCGATAATGACTTGAAAACTCCTGAATCGGGCGGTAGCTTATGGCCCTACAAAAATGGAGAAAAAGGTAAGAATATCGGCGCTTTTGTGGTCTTCAATACGATGGAAGACGAGCGTATCCTGGTTAAAGTTGGCATTTCGTACACCAGCATAGAAGGCGCCCGAAAAAACCTGACTGCCGAGATTCCGAACTGGGATTTCGATGGTATTCGGAATAAAGCTACCGAAACCTGGAACAAGGAATTGTCGCGCATCAAAATTGACGGTGCAACCGACGATCAGAAAGAAATCTTCTACACCTCGCTTTACCATTCGTTTTTGGCTCAATACATCTCGCAGGATGTGGATGGTAAATACATGGGCTCCGATAAAAAGATTCACGAAGCCAAAGGTTTCGATTTTTATGGCTCGTTTTCGTGTTGGGACACTTATCGGTCGCAACATCCGCTTTTAACATTAACCGCGCCTGATCATGTCAACGATTTCATTAAATCAATCGTGGCCAAAACGAAAGATTACGGCTGGCTGCCGGCTCAACATTTCCTGAATGTGTATGGAGAATCGATGGTGGGCGACCACCTGATTCCTGTCATTGTGGATGCGTATATAAAAGGCTACCGCGATTTTGATGTCAAATTTCTGTATGAGGCTATGCGCAAAAAAGCACTGGAAGAAGCACAACCGCCATTACCGCATTCAGCCAGTCGTTCAGGATTAAAATTTTACCTGCAATTGGGCTATACTCCTGTTGATAAAGTTACAGAATCGGTACCAAACACGCTCGAATTGGCATACGACGACTGGTGTATCGCGCAACTGGCAAAGGAATTGGGCAAAAAGGATGATTACGAACTGTTTATGAAGCGTGCCGGCAATTACCGCAATTTGTGGGATGCCGAAACCCAGTTTATGCGCCCTAAAAAGGCTGATGGTAGCTGGCTCGAAGCCTTGAATGGCCGTGAGCAGGAAATTGTGAAAGAAGGAGAACATTCGTATTACAAATATTTCGATCCGCTGCTGGTGGGCAAACGCCCGAACCGGCACTATACGGAGTCGAATGCCTGGCAGTACATCTGGTCGGTTCAGCACGATGTGAAAGGACTGATTAACCTGTTTGGCGGAAATAAACCGTTTGTTGCCAAACTGGATGCTTTTTTTGAAATGGATCCGAATATCACACCGCCGAAATATGTTGGAGTTGTTGGCACCATTGGCCAGTATGTGCATGGTAACCAACCTTCGCACCATGTGGCTTACCTTTACAATTATGCCGGCGAACCCTGGAAAACACAGATGCGCGCCCGTCAGGTTGTTGAAGAGTTGTACCGAAGCGGTCAGGGCGGATTGTGTGGCAACGAAGACATGGGCTCGCTATCGTCGTGGTATGTGCTGAGTGCAATGGGTATTTATGCGGTAACACCAGGCGAGCCGGTTTATGTCATCGGGAGTCCGTCATTTGGCAAGGCGACTATTGAATTAGGCAACGGCAAAACATTCACCATCGAAACACAAAACAATTCATCTGCGAACAAATACATCCAATCAGCCACTTTAAACGGAAAGTCGATGACCAAAACATGGTTGTCGCAAAAAGAAATTACCGATGGTGGAAAAGTTGTTTTTATAATGGGCCCGGAACCGAACAAGAAATGGGGAAACCGGCCGGAAGATGCGCCTCCATCGATGAGCAAATAAATCGGGAATGGTCATAAATCATTCGGAAAGTCGCGCTCCGAAAATTTCCGAATGACAAATGACTTTACCTCAGTTGAAACATTATCCTGAACTTTTTAGCCTAACGCCACCAACGTTGTTTTTGACCTATTAACCAATAAAATTGAATTATGATTGCACTTAAAAGTAATCCCTTTCAAAGGGCTGGAGTTTTGTTTCTTGTCGGGATATCGCTTTCCATCGGCTGGGGTATCCGGGGTAATTTCGGGCACGAATATGGCGCTTCATTTGCAGGATGCCTTGCTGCATTGGCGGCGGCTATTTTATCGGGTCGCGAGGATTGGCGGCAGCGTATTCCGTACTTTGCTTTTTTTGGAGCCTTAGGCTGGGGCTTTGGCGCTTCTGTTTCCTACATGCAGGTGATTTCTTATTCCGAAAGCGGGCACGCTGTTTCTCAATGGTATGGCTATTTATGTCTTTTCCTGATTGGCTTTTTGTGGGCCGGAATGGGAAGTATGGGCTCGGGCTTTGTAGCAACTGCACCCAAAGAAAAAATCGAACAGATTTTCAAACCTCTGCTTTTTGTTTTTGCATCGTGGCTTATCCTCGATACGTTTGAAGATACCATTGCGCATTGGCTGCAATCCGGCATTTCGTTCGACGAAACGGCGTCGCGTCACAAAAATCCCTTGTATTGGTTCGATGCCGATTATTTGCCTGCCTCCTTTGCTGCAATTGGAGCCGCTGCTTACGATTTGTACGAGCGAAAAGGTGTCCGTGATCGCTTCCTTCTGCCTGCTTTGGCCGCTGGTGGAGCTTTGTCCGGATGGCTTATTCAGTTGTTGCTTCGTGCGCTTGATTGGGAGAAAGGCCTGGCGTCGGCGCTTACCTATTTGCAGGGCGATCCATCCTACATCGATCCGGCTACCGGGCAGCACCCATTTCCGGCAACCAATTTATTGAATAACTGGCCGCAATGGTTTGGCGACTATCCGCAGCACGTTGGCTGGTTTATTGGCTTGCTGTTGGGTGTGGTGGTCTATTTCGTAATTTATGGTAAGTTCAGGAACGGTTCTTCCTTATTTGCCTGGATGGGAATGGGCTGGCTCATCTCTTTCCTTATTTTTCCTGTATTCGGAAGTATTTTATTCGCGCAATATGGCGGCCTCCGCATGACGCCTCCGCGTTCTGACGATTGGGCAGGGATTGTGGGCGTTTTTGCAGCTACCAGCATTTGGATGTGGCGAAATAACCTGAAACAGGTAAGCATTGCTGCCGTTATTGGCGGAACTATCGGCGGCCTCGGTTTTTCAGGTATTCAATGGCTCAAACATTTTCTCGACTCGTTTGGAAACCCGCAGAAATTGCTCAATCACGGATATATTGCCGGAAGTCCCGAATACCTGGAAAAGGTGGCAAGCTGGGCCAAATGGCAAGGACAAAATTGGCACAGTTTTCTCGAACAAAGTTATGGTTTTGTCAACGGAATTGCTTTGGCAGTCGTTTTCGGATTTCTATTTACCCGCGTGAAAATTCACAACGATCAGCCCGAAGCTGCCGGACAAAAGCCCTCATACCGTTGGACACGTGCTTTTGCCGCATTGTTTATTTTGCTTGGCCTCACTTATTTCAACATGGTGAAAAACGTAGAGGAGTGGGGGAATAACCTGAATCCGGCTGTTTGGAAAACTGTTGTTACACATGCTGATGGTAGTACTGAAACTCTCCCGGCACAATGGGATATGCCTTATTTGGGCCATCTTCCGGGAATCGATTTTCTCCATTTATCGCCAACCGGTTGGTTTAACCTCACCTGGGTTTTGCTCATTATCGCTTGTATTTTGGTGGTACGAAAGCATTATAAGGAGCCTTTGCCCATCTTTCCACAAAGTTCGCTGGCCAAAGGGCAAATCATTTTCCTGATTTTGCTGTGGATTATGGTTGTGGCCAATTTCGAACGAGCGCTCACCGGCTGGCATCCCAGCCGGCTGCTTACCGAGTGGGTCATTTTTATAAATGCCATTATTGCAACGGCACTGGTTTTGGTTTTGCCCAATTCAAAAGAAGAAGTTGTTTATTCAGAAATGCCTGATTTCAAACTATATTATAGAAAATTGTGGCTGAAATCAATTGGCGCTGTATTAATTACCAGTGTATTGTTTGTAATCACTAACCGAATGATTTATCAATACCCCAGCTACGATAAGCTTAACCTGAAGCAATATCACACGAGATTTGGATCTGAAGCCAGCTGGCGCAGCAAACCAAACCTAAAAAATGCCAATCACAAGTAAATCAGGAATAAAAGAAATAGCCAGTTCGAAAGTCGGCTATTTCTTTTCGGACTTATCGGTTAATTGGTTCACTACAGCATGATACGGTATTGCCCAAACGGTTTTTAAACCTGAAAGGTTTTCATTTGAATAACCACCGGTTGTAACCGGTGGTAGTAAGCCTATCAAGATTAGAACCCTGAAAGGGTGTAATTTTAATAACCGTGGGTATTAACCCAGGGAAAATGAACAACAAAATCCATCAACCCTCGGAAGGGTTGAACTTTAATACATGATGTGTAAATTAAATTTAAACAGTCACTTCTATAATGTCTGGTTTTATTTCTCCTCTTCAAAAACCGGATAACCTCCGTTTGTACCGTCAACCTTCCATTTACGGAAATTTCTATCGGCTCGTTGGGCTACTAATTCATTGAGTGCCTGCAACAGTGAACCTGTGTAACCGCTTCTCTTTCCGGATCCGTCATCGCTTCTTGCCATACTGGTTGCTGTTGGATCTTCAAAAGAATAAATAGTCCCGAATTGGTCATTTTCAACCATTTTACCATTTTTCATACTGTAAGAGTATGATCCTCTTCCGTAGGCGATGTTAGTATTAATACCATCCGGTTGCTGTTGTTTAAGCCAAAACACGTTTGTTACACTCGTGCAGTGATCTTTCACTTCGCCCCAGTTAAGGTCTGCCAGTCCTATAACTCCACCGGCAACGTTTTTTCCTGTTCCTTTAATATTTATTGCACCGGTGCTATAACAGTTTTGTGCATATACCGAACTTCCTCCAATACCTCCGGCATTGATGGTAGTTCCTGCCACAGAAGTTCCATTTATATTGCCTGTATTATAACTATTAAACACTTTACGACCACATCCTACAATACCTCCTACGTTCAGGGCATCTACCTTATCGGTCGAAGAAACGGTAATAGAGCCTGTATTGTAGGTACTCACAAATCCTTCGTTACCTCCAATGTTATAATAGCCATATTGAATGATCTTTAAACTTTCCTCGCCACCGCCAATGCCGCCTACACACATCTTTTCCCCTGTTTTAACGGCAACAGCAATATTACCTGTATTGTATATTTTGCCCGTATTGATGTATTTTATCGGTTTTGAAAAAGGGATTGCTTCGGTTGTATTTCCCAGACCTAAAACACCTCCAACATACGCCGTTTTTATGTCACCATCCGAGGATAAATTCATTTTACCGGCGTTATAAATATCGGTACATTCACATCTGCCTGCTCCCACTATACTTGCGGCTATTCCACCCATTAGAACCAGTTTACCCGAAGCTTTAACGTTAATAGTTCCTGTATTGTAGCAATTGGTTATTCCGCTATGTCGCAGTTGAGGATCAAAAGAAAAACTGGATATTGCACAAACTCCGCCAACCTGTAATTTACCGGGTTCAACTTTGCCCGTAAAATTTGCTTTTGGCCCGTTAATAATATTTACATCTGTGATAATATTTCCATCGAAATGTGAATTAATCATCTTATAAAAACTTTCTGCTACCACTCCGCCTATTAATCCATCACAAGTTCCTTTCGCTGTAATGGTTGCTTCGCTCGAACAGTCTTCAATGATATTGGCAGTAACTGCAACAGCCCCGAGAAAAACAGTAACATACATCGTTCCAGTTTTAGATGTATAATTATTACGGTTGTAAATGATGGTTGACCCTTTACCTATCTTAAGATTCTTAACTGTTTCAAGATTCCGAAAAAGAGCCAGTTGAAAATAACATAAACCTTCTAAAGGATTTATGTAAGGTTCGGTTTTTTTATCGCTGATACGCAAATTGGTAATTACGTGTCCACCACCGTCAAAATTCATCCATGTATCGTCAATTGCGATAAACTCATACAATGAACCGTTCATATCCAAATCGGCAGTAAGCTTCACGTAGTTATTTTTAAAAAAATCATTGAATCCCAACAGTCCGTTTTTTTCCGCGAATCCTACCATATCCTCGATTCTGGAAAATGAAGAAAGATACGCCAGTTTCCCGGCTGTATCAATAATAAACGGATTGCTTTCGCTGTTGGGTTGTGCAGGGTTAAGTGCTTTGAATGGATACGCTTTTCCATCCCATTTCTTACCATCTGCTGCCATTGCAGGTAAAATACTGAATAAAAGTAAACTAAAAAATACAATCACAAACAGTGACTGAGGACGTAAAGTAAGATGTCTCATAAGTTGATTTATATTGTTTTAAATTTATAGTTTCGATGTATATAAAAGCTTGCGCTTTTTAGGTTCTATCATTTAGGATGTTGTAAATACTCAACAATTTTCCTTCTCTCTCCATGTCTTTTGAATGCACCAATCTGCTTTGTTCAGGTTTAGCGAAGCGTAACCCAGACTTGTACTAACCATCGGGTGCAACCTTACAGGCATGGAAAAAAAGAGGTCTTTTAGTCATTTTGTCAGGGCTTATATCCTCCGCTCCTCCCGATATGTTACGATCTTCGCAGCCGTTGGTGCTTATTTGCAATCAGCACCTCTTAATTGCGGATTTTAGCACAAAAGTTTAATCGAAGAACTGTACTTGAATCTACCACAAAACTGTCAAACGAAGCACTGCACCCGCCATTACGCAAAACTGCTGTTGTGCGTCCGTATTTCTTAAAATTGCTTTTCAAAAGCCTTTCCGTTAAACTTAAATATATTTCCGTCTGCCATTCCAAAAAGCAAATTGTTTTTATTGTCTTTATAAATAGTCCAAATCATTGGTTTAGATTGTTTGTCACTAATTGAATAGTTTGTCAATGTTTTGCCGTCATATTTCCAAGCTTCTGTATCTCTATCTCCAAACCAAATATTACCTTCTGAATCTTCTTCAATAGCAAAAACGTGTTCAAGTGTACCCGGTTTTGATTTATCTCCTCTTCTTGTACTTGTTGAATGAACTAAATTATTCTTTTCAGAAAAATTAGTGATAGTGTCTCCCTCCTTTAGTAATACTCCAATCCCGTTATTTCCTATCCAAATTCGTCCTTTTGAATCTGCTAATACACTTCTTATATGCAAAAGCTCATTACTTTTTAGGTTTAATCTTTCAGCATCAAAGATGTTTACTAATTTACCGTCATAGTTAAATAGTGCTGCATAAGTCGCAATCCAAACTTTACCGTCTTTATCTTTTGATATATCAGTTACACCATAAGAATTATCAGGATTTTTATTTTGGGGTTTTGGGAAAATTAAATAGTTCATATTTATTCCGTCAAACCGATTTATTCCGTCTTCTTCACCCGCATAAAACCATAAATCTCCTTTGGTATCATTCCATTCATATCTTGGGTCGTTAAAATTTGATGAATAAGTGGTAAACTTTCCTTTGTCATATGCACTTACTCCTTTTGCAGTTCCAAACCAAATTTTTCCATTCTTGTCTTCATTAATTGAACGGATTTGATTGTCGGATAAACCTTCATTAGTTGTAAAGTATTCAAATGATTTTCCATTATAAAAGCTTACGCCTTCATTATGACTTCCAATCCAATAATTGCCTTTACTATCCTGAAAGATAGCACGTATTCCAGAAGTAAATTTTAAGGTGTCGGCTTTTGCAGTCCTTCCCAATTCAGATTTATTAACTTCTTTATTGGTTGATTTCTTTTCAACACAAGAAAAGTTTAGTGTCAATATGAGTATTAGGTAAATCAATTTTAATTTTTTGTTCATTTCTGGATTTCTAATATGACGAAACCGGGTAGCTTACACCCCCTAAAGAACCTTACATTCAACTTTCACCGCACACGGCTCAGGCACTTTTAAGGCTCGCCCAGCTGTTGTTACTTCAAAAACCATAAAACAGTCGCTAAGTACATACATCGACAAGCTCTGTAACTACTTCGACAAGCTCTGTAACTTTAGCCCCGAATCCGGCGGGTGCGGTGTATCGAGCTTGCCGGGGTGTAGTTCAACTCACACTCATCGCTGGGTCGTGCCGACCGCTCAGAGTCCTATTTATTATGGCCTAGTTGTTCTTTTTTTCTTAATTTTTTCATTGTTTTTCGAGAATAATCTGAACCAGTTATAAATGTTGTTTTTCAAAGCAGTCAAATAAGTGACTTTGCCAATCATGGTTTCGTCTAGTGGAAATACATTTCATTAAGGTACTTTATTTTTTAACAAGTCACTTAGATCTGTTTCTATAAAACTTTTCCCCAGCAAACTATAAAATTTTGTTCCAATTAACTTTGTTTTTATTCCAAGATCAATATCAGCTACTACCTGGTTTTTATTATTAATTACTGTCGTTTTATCACCATTTACCAAAAATCTGAGATCACCTTCTTTTAAGTAACAAATGTATAATTCACTAGAATCCATCTGTTTGATTATTTCAAACCGATCATTCAACACTAGAACTTTATTGTTATATCTAAAAATACAGTGGGTAGTGCTATCAGACAGTGCCAAATTCGTAAAACTCGAATCAGTCTTAATATACACTTGATTCCCAATATAGTCCACCATATCCTCGTCTAGCCCGATTTTAAAATTCTTCTCCCGAATAAAGGAACCGTCAGACAACGAATATTCTGCAATTCGGTTTTTAAGAACAAGAAAAATCTTATCGCCTCTTATTTGAAACCCATTAATCTTGTCTTGTTTACCATTGGTCGCATTTAAATAAATCTGCTGACCAGTGCTTGAATCAAATGCTGCAATAAAAGGTTTCCCATAGTGAAGGGTATGGTAGCCCATGAAAGCATATCCGTAATTAATCATATAAATAATGCCGTCTCGAATAAAAATAAAAGATTTGCTTGTCAAATCCACAGGTAAAGAAGATGACCATATAATCTCGCCACGGTGATTTAACCGGGCAATCTTTTCTTTGGATGCAAAATATAGATTCGCACTGTCAACTACCACATTTGAGACTACTCCTTCCACCAATTTATTTGCCGGCAAGGTAGGTCCCATGAGAAATTCGGAGAGTCCTATTCCTGTCTTTCCGCTGTAATGCATTTCTCCTGTCATTGTAATGTAATCCCATCCCGACCCGTTTTTAATATTTACTGAATGCAATCCAGAAGCTACAATAATCATAGTCGAATCATTTAAATGGAATAGATTATTCCAGCCATACACCCTGCTAATATTTGTTTTCCAGACCGACTCTCCATTTATTAAGTTGATGCCTTCCAATTCATTTTTCTTATCATTAAAATCTGTTATCCTATAACCTATGCCTATTTTATAAATTGGATCGGTATAGTATATTGTATTTTTAACTTCCCATTGAGTTTCTCCATTTTCAAAATTAAGGCTGTAACTCTTCTTCCCAATAGTTTGAATGATAAGATCACCGTGTTGTTCGATACTACTCATTATGTTGTAATTGATCTTTTTTGACCATTTTTCTCTTTTATGTATAAGATCACATACAACCATAGTCCCGTTATCGTGAATAATTTTACCAGCCGGGCTTTGATAACGAAGTTGAACGGTAATGCAATTTGATGTCGTGTCGAGATAGCATTTGTAAATATGCTCTGGGAAAACGACTTCTCTTGCAATGATGTCCTTATTTGTCAAATAGTTCTTACCAATTGACTTTTCATTATTTATAATTTCCAATCGAGATTGAGCATAAATTGTCAATCCAACTAAATTTATAAGACTTACAAGTAATAGCTTTATTAAATTAAATTTCATTGCCTTTACATTGTTTATTTTTTTTCATACTTGCAGGAACTTTCACCGAGCGACTACAATTGGCCAACCGGGTAGCTCACGCCCCCTAAGAACCTTACATTCAACTTTCACCGCACACGGCTCAGGCACTTTTAAGGCTCGCCCATCTGTTGTTACTTCAAAAACCATAAAACAGTCGCTAACTGCATACTTCGACAAGCTCTGTAACTACTTCGACAAGCTCTGTAACTTTAGCCCCGAATCCGGCGGGTGCGGTGTATCGAGCTTGCCGGGACGTAGTTCAACACACACTCATCGCTGGGTCGTGCTGACCGCTCAGAGTCCTATTTATTAGCAACAGTTATTTATTCATCTATTATTTCCAATTCTTCTTTATTCTCACAAGACTTACAAATTGCAATTATCTTGTTGTTTAATTCATTTATTTCTATCTTTTTACTTCCACATTTTGGACAAACTGGTTCATTGTCAAACCCAATATATTTGAAAAACAAATTTTCTAATAAACTAACTACAGACGAGGTAAATAATAAAGCAATTTTTACGTCCGGATATGTTTTATTCGGTGAATGGACAATTGAAGAACTATAACTCCAAGCAATTTCAACCAACTTTCTAGAATGATTTCTTAATTCTGCATTATTAGAACCTGAAATATACAAATCAATAAATTCATTTGATACATTTTTAAAATCAGATGTTTTAAATCCTTTACTCTTTATTAACTCTTTATTCCTCTTGCACAACTCTTTAGATAGTTCTACTAAGCTTTCTCTGCACATTAAACCAATTGCCTGAAATTCTTCTGGCTCTAAGTCTATTGCTAGTTTTTCGGAAGCCATTCTAAGTTTCCTATTGATTGATTTTAAACGTGCAATGTCTAATGGTATCTCATCAATTATATGTTTAAAATTATCTTGGTGTCTTTTAGTAAGTCTTTGTGTGATGCCCATATGAAAAGAATAGGCTTCATCTGCTGAAAAGTAATGACCATCTTGCGTGTATAAATTCATTGGTGCAGTTTCTCCCTCAACAACCCAATATGCTCCTTTACTTGTTTTAACATTCCATACATTTACGTCTACACCTAAATCTGTAAAAGTTTCTTCACACTTGATATTAATGATCCTACCAATATCTCGAAAAGATTTGAAATAGTCTTTAATATGTTTTTCCGTATCAATTCTATATTCAGGTGTCATTGTCTTGTGTAGTTTATTATAATTGTTGCTAACAACCCAAGCTCCTCCGGATTTGCACTATGCTATTCGATGCGGCTGGCGCTAATTTGCAATTAGCACCTCTTAACTTCGGATCTATGATCCGTTTCAAATACCTACACGAATCAAATTTCTATCAAACCCTTTCTCTCCCGAATAATCGCGTGCCGAACTGTAAGGATAATCTTGTGGCCGTCCACTGGATTACAAATTGTCACCAGCGACTACAACCTTTGGGCATATCCCAAGGAGCAGGTGTGAGAGGCGAACTGGCGGTCATCCGACCGTCAGCCGTCTACTCGATTAGGCGTAGTTTTTAATATTCTTCGTCCTCGTATTTCATTGGAAAATAGTTGTTCGGTACATAGTTGTCGCAATAATTATTTGGTATATTTTTTAAAAGTTCATAGTTTGTTATGTACTTATTCTCTTTCCATTTTTTCCCAAACCTAGAAAGCACATTGAAAAACATCACATATAATTCAGGATTAGACAACTGTGCTCTATAAATTTTAACCAACTCTTTCTTTTCAGAATCTTTTAAGAATTTTGATTCGTCAATCATTTTAATCGCATTGTACATATTTCTAAAATAAGTACTCAAATTGGTTTGGTTTGTTCTTCCAATTTTTAAGTTTGAGTTCAAGTTAATTCTTGTTTGAATTTCGCTTGCAAGTTCTTTATGTATTGGGGCATATCTATCAAGTTTTGATTCAATAAAGCTGACCCAAGAACCATCAATTCCGTAATAAAATACTATGTAAACAATGTCTGCAATTTGTTCATCATTTAGTTTGTAGTCTTTCTCAGTATTGACTTGGCGAACAATTTCAAATAACCTATGAATTTGAATTTTAAATTGTACAAATGCTCTTCTACCGTCAGATTGTTCATCCTTTCTTGTTGAATCAAGATGAGCTATTTTCAACTGATTAACGTTCTGGTTGTGGTAATCAATCATTCGAAAAAAATTTGTTTCAAGTGCAGTTTTTTGAGCTTCCTTATTTTGATGCAAAATTGTATAAATCAAAAGAAATACGCTTAATATGCTAAATATAGTTCCAACGAATCCTCCAAAAAAGTCTCCAAATTGAGAAGCAAGATTTGGGTCAATAATAGATGTTTCATTGAAATGATAAGTTTTATTGAATATTATTACGAAGAATGAAATTATTCCTACTATTCCGAAAATAGAAGATAGGGTCAGAAATATAATCTTTGCAGTTTTTGTCATATAGGTTTGTGTCTTTTAAAATTACGCCTAACGTTTCGCATATGTTTTGTTGGGGGAGTTCGGAGCAAGTCTCTATCCCACGTTACAAAGCTAAATTTAATGTAATTACTTTAAAATTAGCGATTCAACCCCCAATAAAATATATGCACTGTTAGCGTTTCGTTCATTTTTTCAATGTCATTAATAATTCAATGAATTTATCAGGTTTCTTCTCAGCAAGTTCTTTCAAAAATGATTTTGTTTCTTCAGTCAATATGGACTTATCCTCTGTTTCCTTTTTTTGAGCTTTCTTCAATAATTCATCAATATCTGTATTTTTATCATAATAGCTATTTCCTGAATTTATAGGCTCATCAAAATATATTAATCTACTATTAGGACTACTTGCAATGCCATTTAAAATCTCGATAGCGGATTTTTGTTTATTTAATCGATTGGCTTTAATTAATTTACCCCAATCAAAATACTTTGCAAAGTTCTCAAATGATAATAAATCAACATGTCTCCTTTTCAAAGATTCCTCATGTTTTATTACTTCCTCAATTTCATTTTTAAGAATTCTTGCAAAACTGTCATTATCGCTGAATTTAGAGTAATCAACATGAAATAAAGTCTTTTGGTATCTAATTTTCAGAGGTCTAAAATTTCTAATTATCCTTTTGTAATTGCCAGAAAATAAAGAACCTTCAATTTCAGCCGAAGTACAACTAAGTCTGATAAATCCAATTATCTCGTTATACTCCCATGGATACCAATTTAAATCTTTGATATAATTCATTCTATCCACATAGTTCCAATAATTTTGTTCAAAATCAGCTTTTTTCAACTTATTATCTTTAAACTCCTCATCGAACTTCTCAATTGTAGTCCTATAAATCGGCACATTAAATACTTTCATGGTTGTTTTTTTTTGAATGAACGCACCGGGTAGCTTACGCCCCCTAAGAACCGTACGTGCGACTTTCACCGCATACGGCTCAGGCACTTTTAAGGCTCACCCGGCGGAGGGCAACCCGGCTGTTGTTACTTTTTTATTGGACATAAACATAGTAATTTGTTTGCATTCTTTTGCTAAATTAGCTCTCCATTTTGTTCTGTTACTGAAGTATTCATCAAATTCGGGCAGAAAAGGATTGGCTTCGGCCTTCAGTTTTACATGATACCGAATGGGAACATATCCAATACGGTACAGTCGATGATTCTCTGTTCCGTTTTTGGTGATCCGCTGATCAGTAAAATGGTTGTCGTGAAAGTAACGATGGTATATCCACCAGCGATTTTTGTTTCCATGCTGGTATTTAGCCCATCGCCTGAGCTGCCACCAGATGAATGTTGCCAAACGGATGAAAATACGTTTTGAGCAGATGCCTTTGTGGTAGTTCGACCATCCCCTGATTACAGGGTTCAGTATCCGTATCAGAGCATGTGCGGGTATTCCACGGTTTTCGTTGATGATCGTTTTCACCTTGTCTCTAAACGATTGGACTGATTCTTTCGATGGACGAATAACCAGTTTGCCTTTAAATTTACGGACATTCTGTGAAAGGAAGTTAAACCCATCGCTGATATGCGTGATTCTGGATTTTTCGGCAGAGAGTTCTAACCCTCTTTCCATCAGGAAGTCGTTTACCAAAGGGATAATCTCTTCGGTAATGACTTCTTTGCTGATGGCCGTGATCACAAAATCGTCGGCATAACGGATGAAGTTCACTTTCTTGTTTTTCCATCGGGGAAACTTTTTGTTGATGGCCGTTTCCAGTCCGTCCAAAACCATGTTCATGATTACCGGTGATATGGTTCCTCCCTGTGGCGTACCTTTATCTGTGCGGAACAAACGTTTTTTCTCGATGTAACCGGCTTTTAACCATTGATTAAGAATGGTCTTGTTGACGGGAATATTTTCCAATATCCAGTCGTGCCGGATGTTATCGAAACAAGATTTGATGTCCGCCTCGAATATCCATTGGGACGAGATTTTTCGGCAGAGCAATTGGAAACAGGCGGCAATGGCATCGTTGCACGAACGACGAGGTCTGAACCCGTAAGAGTTCTTGTCGGCCAACGATTCGGCCATTGGTTCGAGGGCTATCTTATGCAATGTTTGCATAGCCCTGTCGCTCATGACCGGAATACTTAACGGACGCTTTTTCCCGTTTTTCTTTGGGATGTAAAGTCGGCGCAATGGTTTCGATCTGTACCCTCTGGATTGGAGTTTTCGGGCTGCTTCGAGTTTTTCTTCCCCGTTTGTCCAAACGGTGTTGTCAACCCCGGGAGTTGCGCCTCCTTTGTTGGTTGAGACCCTTAGTACAGCCAGTAATTTAGCGTAGAATGATTTGGTAACAAGGTGCATCAGGGCTTTTGCTTTCGCCCAACGACCTTGTTTTACAGCCTTGGCAATGCGGCGTTGCAGCCTGGTCACATGTTGGATAACCTTCCGCCATAAAATGGTTTGCCAGTTATTCAATTGGTGTGGGAGCGCACACGATAAACTTTCATCCTCGTTCATTTGCTTTCTTCCATTTGCAGGTTCTGTAAAACTTTATGCCATAAAGCACCAGATGAAGGTAGGCAGGCTTTCGCCCGTGGTGATGTTGTAAACAAACTCAACCACTATCCAACCCGTTACAGGAAGGCATTCGCTTTGTTCATCGTCTCTGTCCGGCGTTTCCCGATGCCTCGCGGTTACGGTTTTATCCCGAAAATAATGGGAGAGAGCGCCGGGCTTACACGTTCCGAATAAATAATCAATTGTGTGGGTTTAGGCCCATCCTGTCTGCCGGCTGATCTACATCCTTGTAGGCACTGCGTTAAACGTACCTAACCTGTCAGCTCACCATTTTGGTACAAAGCGTATCATTCTCTTTTTCGCTCCTACTCGCCTGTCGGCAGTAACGGATTGTTCACTATATGTTAGCCATGCCCACTGATCCAAGCCCTTAATTGACTTTGAGACTTCAAAGACTGTCTGCCTCACGGTTTCCAGCCCCGCCATTGGCTGCACGAGCCCGGCAATTGGTACTGTTTCCCGGGGGCTTCACCCGGTAATGGCTGCACCATACACCAGGTGCCCCGGTAGGATACTGCTGAAGGAACAGCAGGTTTTGTCAATCAGTTGTAACTGACTGCAAAACAATTGCTTAATACGACTTCGTGTCGCAATAACGTAGGAAGCTACACGCAGGGGCGGATTGCGGGCGATTTCCTGTCAAGCCGAAAAGCCGACCGAGCGGAGAGCCGCCGACCGAAAACCCACCAAACCCGCACTTGCCGGGTAGCTGATGTTGTAGGACGGTTTCTTTTTCATCAAAAGGCTTCCCAACTTTTCAGCAAAACTGTTTCTAAAAGTTACTTCTAAGCTATAGTCTATTCAGTCTCAATATTTTTGCATATGTCTCTTTAATTTGAAGTAATTGTTCCAAGTCCTCTTTAATAAAGTCAGCATTCAAAGTTCCTAAAGTAAAATCTTCTTTTTTACTTACTCTATTTTGAGATTCCAAACACTTTTCAATATGCTCAATATCATCAGCTGAATCACCTAATTTTTTCATTCGCTCTAACAATTGACCAATACTTTCGTTTGTTGCTATTTTCCCGAAATGTACTTCATGGTCTAAAACAGTATCTTCGTTAATTCTAACATTCAAAAGAGAAACTCTGTCTAATTCAAATTCTTGCATATCTAAATTTGGAGAAAGTACATAATTTCCACCTCCAAAGATTACTGTCTTATGTATTGTTGCTCCTTCAAAGTTCACATCTTTAATATATGTTCCGCAAAATTTAGAACTAAGAAAAGTTACGCATTGAAAATTAGTATTTGTTATAAATGAACCATTGAAATTAGAACTAACAATTTTTGAGCAAATAAATGAGGTCCCCGATGTTACTAAACAACCTAAAAAACTACTTTCTTTAATAACTGCACCGTCGAAGTGTAATTTTTTAATAGTAGAAGCATCAAAACAAACTCCAATTATTTTTGCGCGAGTAAAGAACACGCCTTTCATTTTCGAATAATAAAAACGAGACGTATGAATATTTGCATATTCAAATTTAGATTTAGTAATACTGGTATCAATAAATGAACAACTTAGTATTTCAGAGTATCTAAAATTAACATTTTTCAATATTGCACCTTCAAAATTAGCATTCACTAAATCCGAGGATTCTAAATTCGTATCAATTAATGAAGAATTTGATAAATCAATATTTGAGACTTTTAGTCCAACAAAATAACAACCACTTAAATCTGCATCTAAATATTTAAAAGGATTTTCTTCAAATTTGACCATCTCCCGTTTTTAGTTTTCAAAAATTAAAGAAAGGCATAACTGTCCGTCATTAGGAGATGTATCTGCTTGAGGAAGGAAAGCCTTCGGGGTCATATTTGCCAGCAAGACTTTTATTATCGTGCTGATTTTGTAGTAAATGAAATTGCATAGTTCGTACATGCGTTCTTTGTTCAGAGTTTTTACCCCACTTTCAAGCAACAGCCTTGTGTGCAGGGATGAAAGCGATGAGTAAATGATGCTCATAGCTATGGTCAGTATAGCCAGCATGCTTTGTAGTCCTTCGAATGTTTTGATCTGGATGTCTTCCAGGTTGTAACATTCTTTAATATGCCGGTGGTACTCTTCAATTTTCCACCTGAAACCGTATGCAGTAAATGCCTCTTTGATTACTTCAACGATGCTTTCTTTTGGGGAACGTGTCAGTAGCCAGCAATAGCCGCCGTTGATCCTTTTGGTGACAACAAGCCAGAGATCATGCACCTTGCCCTTGATCTTATATTGAACCTTTATTGCCCCGCATTGATAGACCAACTGGTACTTCTTGCTCTTCTGTATCCTTGTAGCTGTTAATTTCATGAATAACGGGACTTTTCGGCTGATCTTGTTCACAGCCACTTCTTCGCCTTTGTAAATCAGCTTGGTCGTTTTCTTTAGGCGCAGGTTGAAATTGACTTCATTGGCAATAATGAAATCTCTACAGATGGGGCGGTCCATGCCCCGGTCAAATATTTTGGTGACATCTTTATCAATGATGGAGTCTATTTCCCTCATGGCTTCCAAAACCTCTTTGTTCTCGCTTTTTGCGCCATGGTCAAAACTGTAAAGCTTATTGTACAGTGGGGTCATTTCCCGGTCTTTGCCAAAGTGGACAACGTTCATCAGCCAATATCCAAGGCCTACAGATCCTTTGTCTCCATCTTTTACATAGTCCAGACCTTCCATCATTTTGGCGTATTTCTTCTGGATATCAGAGCCATCAAACAGGATGTAGTCTCCATGACAGATTTTGCTTTTTACACTGTTCATATGTCCCCTGAATAACTTCATGAAAAAATCTTTCTTGTTATAATGGTTCCTAAAGCGCTTTGTTGTTTGGCTCAACGAGATCGTATCGCAAATGCCTGTGGCTATTTTATTGACCAATACGGTACCCGACTTTAGTATTCCTGTGGTCATTTCCCGGACACATCTAGCTTCCGGTTTTGTTAATTGACACTCAAGTTTGAGAAAATAGCGACTAATCTTGTTCTGTACCTGTTTTGTTAATACTTTTGACATGAGCTGGTTTTTAAGGTTGTTTGCTTTTGTTTGCACAATAAAAATAACCTTTTCAAACCAGCTTTCCTCATACATAAACATCTTTAAACCCCCGATATGACTGGATTGCAGAACTTCTTCAACCCAATTTTCGGGAGATGGTCAAATTTTCTTCAAATTCATTATTTCGGAAAAGTAACTCGATAATCGATAATACCTCATTTGATGGTTCTTTTTTATTTTCACGGATGTACTGTTTCCTTTTAGTAACAGTCTTTAGGTGTGTACAAAGAATATTAAATACAACTTCCCTATATTCATCCTTATATTCTTTGGCAAGTGAATATAACAAATTAGCACCTCCTATACGCGAGAATGTGTTTTTACTACTCAATAATTCAATAGCTCTGCTAAAACGCTCATCTCTAACACTCTTAAATTGTAGATTTAATTCTCTCTCCTGTGTTGATAAACGATTGCTATTAATAACAATATTTATTATTAGACCAATAACCCCAAACATAGTAATCCATAATGTAAAGAAATCTTTTGTAGAAAGGCCAAAATCTATAAGTTTACCCCATTCCCAACCAAATTTCAAGAAACATTCTACTCCAACAAAGGGAAAAAGGAAGATGCCTCCTAATAAAATCCATTTAATATTATGATTTGCTATTTTTCTCACTTGCTTCTCCTTATTTTTACTGCATAAAAACACAACGATTGTATAAAATTACCTGTGTTTATTTCTGTATTATCTGATGAAAAAATGTGTTTTTATTCAGCTACTTTGGAAACATATAAACACGTCCTTTTTAAATCCTATAAATCTCAAGCTCGTAGAACCGTAAATTTAAAAAATATTTCAAGAACCAATACCGTTTCACGTAGCGATTAAACTGGCCTACAACATCTGTATATCCACAGAGTTGTGGATATATTGGCCTTATCCACATGAACCATATTTGCCAAAGGCTTAAGTACAAATAACTTGATAATACGGTTCGGTCTTGTCATAAATTATCGCTTTTCACTTGTCTATAACACTGTGGTATGTGTCGAAACTTTCTTTTTTATCCCTCCCCAGCTTCTTCAGGATATGTTACGATCTTTGCAACCATTGGTACCAAAGGCAATCAGCACCTCTTAGCTTCGGATCTGTGATTCGTTTGAATGCTTGCACCTTTATATCTTCAACCAGATTTTTTCGCCCGAATAATCACGGGTTTGATTGCATAATAATCATGGTTTTATCCTTGCTTCCAAACAGAATTTTCCCTCAGGCTTACCGTTCTTTCCCCGGCTGCTATTTTGTTGTTTCCGTTGCTAAAAGTAACCCATTATGTTTCTAATTCAAAACAAATTGGTCGTTATTATCAATGTACCAAGAGTAAAGCCCGTCTCACGACGGGCTTTACATTCCAACCCCCTAATTAAACCTGGAATAGAAAATCAGGCTTTTGTCATTTTAACGTCCAGCTCGGTAAGCTTTCCTTTTTCAATTACTGTTTTTAGGATTTGCGTGGTGTAGTTGGCCAGCGTAACGCTCATGTTATACGTTCCGGGCGTAATCTTAATTATTTCGGCTATTCCGTCAATATCCGAAGTGGCGGTTTTGCCGTTAATGGCTACAAGTGCTCCCTCCAAATCGGCGCCGGTTTCGGCATCGGTTATGTTGATGGATATTCCGCTGTGGCGGGTCGGGAGTTTGTCTAAAACGCGGGTTGCCAAATATTCTCTGACCATATCGGGCTTGGTAGCCGAGTAAGAACTAACAATCAGCTTGTCGATAATTGCTAAACTTTTATCGATTGGAACCATAATGGCATCGATTGCCTTTGTTCCTTCGGTTTTATGGGTCTGTGCAGCCCCGGTAGTTCCAATCGTATTCTGGTAGGCCGTAATGGCGGCATTTACAGCGGTAACATCGGCAGCGGTTAATTGTACACTGGCCATCGAAGCGATGTTGGCGCTCAGCGCGTCGCGTATGTTCTTGATTTGGTTGTAGGCCCTTGTTTCCGGAGCATGAATAAAATCCGATTTTTGCACATCGAATATTTGTGCCAGGTTGGCATTGGCCGTATCAACAGCCCAAACATAAGCTTTGGCTGATTTATTTACAACGATGTTCACCATGGACATAAACGCGTCGTTCTTGGCCTGGGTAACGCCTTTGATGTCGGCCTGATGTTGTTGTAAATACGTTGAAAGAGAATTGTTGAGCGCCACGAAATTGTTGATTTCGGTCACTAACCGTGTAAAGCTTGTCCAAACAGCTGAATTAATCGGGTTGGCAAAGAAAAGAAGCATTCTCTTGTACATGCCATTTTTCTCACTTTGGCGGTGGTCCATAACAGTGGTTTTAATCGTTAATATTGATATTATTTAACTCAAAACCAAATATATAAAATTCAGATCGAAATTTGAATATGTTTTACAGCTATTTTTTATGAATAATGGGCACAATTTATAGTCGTATTTTATTTCGGGCTCACCGCCTGCCCGACTAAGCTGGTCAGGCGGGCACCGTCCGCCAGCGTTCGACTGAGCTCACGCCGAAGTCGGACGTTCCCCCTCTCTGCAAGGTAGAGAGAGGAAAAGCGAGCGTTGCGGGCTTGGGGTGGGTCAATAAAACGATGTAATGAGCATGATTTAAGTAAACTCCAACCGAAATAAATATAACAGGAGCCTGCTTTTGAGTGTCAGGAGGAGCCTACTATCGAATGTCAGAGGCTTACTATCGAATGTCAGGAGCCTGTGTTCGTATGTCAGATGCCTGTGCACGTATGCCAGATGCCTGTGCACGTATGCCAGATGCCTGTGCACGTATGCCAGATGCCTGTGCACGTATGTCAGATGCCTGTGCACGTATGTCAGATGCCTGTGCACGTATGTCAGATGCCTGTGCACGTATGCCAGATGCCTGTGCACGTATGCCAGATGCTTGTGCACGTATGTCAGATGCTTGTGCACGTATGCCAGATGCTTGTGCGCGTATGTCAGAGGCTTGTGCGCGTATGTCAGGAGCTTACTATCGAATGTTAGAGGCTTACTATCGAATGTCAGAGGCTTACTATCGAATGTCAGAGGCTTACTATCGAATGTCGGAGGCTTACTTTCGAATGTCAGGAGCTTACTATCGAATGTCAGGAGCCTGTTCGCTAATGTCTTAAGAGTTTCAAACCCTGTCAGGGGTAATTGTGTCGCTGGTCCTATCGTTTCACGGGCAGTAACTTCAGGATAAAAGCAGAGCGCGAAACGAACCCGGATGCCTTATGGAGCCTGGCTTTTTTATTTCAGGCTGATAATTGCGTTGATATAAGTCTTTTGAGTATAAGGATTGAGGGCAAATTCAATTTTAGCCGGAATTTTCAGCTTTTCGCCCAGGGTAATTGCTTTATTTAAGCCAACGCCTAAGTTAACAAATGCTGCTTTCGGGGCATAAAAGCCTTTCCACGGAGTCATTCCGGCGAACGTATAAGCTTCCGAATTCTTAAAAGCTTTGGTGTATTTGGCTTCAAAATACGTTGAATAATATTGCTTTTGGGTGATTTTGTCGCGATCTGCTCCCCACATCCAAACCGAATACAGAAAAGTGACCGGCGCTTTGTTGAACGGTTTGTGATAAGCGTACAAATCGAGCATGTGCGAGCTTTCGCTTTCGTTAAAATTGAAGAATTTGTGTTCTGATCCGGTTACATCCGAAGTTGTAAAATAGTCAATCAAACAAAGCCTGAATTTTTTGGTCAGCTGGTATTCAAAAGTAAAGTCAATTTCGCTGTATGCCTTGCTTTCAAACGCATACGAACCCCAGATGGACGCACTCATTTTTTGGTTTGCGTAACCAATCGACGGCTGAATTACCGGTGAATCGGAATAAGGCGTAGCCCGCCAGATCCAGCGATTGGCCAAATCAACCTGAACATAGAAACATGAATCGGCTTTCTCGGCCAATACAACGGATGAAAACAGGAGAATAAACAGAATTGTAGATAGAAATCGGTTCATGAAAGTCTTTTATTTAGAAAAGCAGGGTTTTATTTGATGTGTTTCTGTATTGGTAAACAGTAGATAATAAGTGTATTAAATGTCTTAGTATTGAAATTCTTAAATGTGTTTTTGGGGGGGCTTACATTTTGAATCAGCATCCCGACCGGTCGATCTGTTGCGTTTCACTTAACTTCCTGAATGTATAATAACCAGGAAGGTAAGTTACAGGTTAAAATGTGTTTTTTCTGATTTACAATCGATTGGTCGCTCTTTTACATCGTTCAACAATCACTTGCAAGGTCGTCAATTGTTCAAAAAGAATGTTGATTCCTTCAATTCGTTCGGGCAAAGATGTTGGGTATTCGTGCGAAATTTCGTTTCGAACCCGCCGAAGTTCAATCCAATCCATAGCAGAATCGATAATGCCCAAACGCTCCAATCGGTTCAGTAAGTCGATAAATGGTCTGTCGTTCATTGGTTCTGCTAAATATTCCAGTACCGAAGGGAATAGCCTGGACCCCATAATATCCTGTAGTTTCGAGAATCGAAAAATATATTGATCCAGAAAAGAGACGGTTTCATCGTCCATTTCGTAATAATTATTGCGATTTAAAGGAATAAACGAAGTAATCTTACCATGCGAAAAGTACATCCGTTTCAAATGAAGTGAGCAGACTTCGAAAACTTCATTCAGTTTATCCTCCATTTCAGAAATGGTCATAATTTTATTCCGGTTTGCAGTGCAGTTTGAACTATATTTTGGGATTGATTCTCCTTTGTGGCGACAATCAGATCAATTTTTTGCTCACCCAACAGAATATCAAGGCGTGATAAGAATTTGATCTTTTTATGAACAATATCAGTAACATTACTATCATTATCAACCTGGAGCAACAAATCAATGTCTCCTCCTTTTTTTGAATCGTCGATTCGCGAGCCAAACAGAATTACGGAAACCTGATTTCCCCAGATTTCGCGAGCCATTTGCACAATGGTCGTTCTATAATGTTCTGATAACCTCATCATAGTCACAAAGGTATAAAATAGCCACGATTTGGCAAACTCGCCTCATGTAAGACCAGGGAAATCGCTTTTAAAAAAATGTGCTGGGATTATTGAAAGAAAAGAATTGCTATTTTTCAAGTACTCACCCCGTCGCACCTGCGGTACGCCCCACTCTCTCGCGAGAGAGGGGAAATCCCGAGCTTTGCCAGGGAAGGGGTGAGTTCCTGAATGTAAAAAAATAAAGGTTGGCCCCATATAATGTTAAAAGCGATTTCCCTGCATGTAAGACTGGCTTTTATCATGGCTATTTTATTATGCAGTAACTTAATTTTGAATTAACCGAGTTACTTTACAATTGGTGTCAAAACAATATTCCGGTACGAAACTTTGCCGTGGTCGCCCTGCAAATAAATTGGACCAGGCGTATTAACATCCGATTTCATGGCGCCGCCGGTTGGACCGTAAACGGGCTGGTTATCGATGATTTTTGTACCGTTCAGGATTACCGTTACGTGCCGGTCACACAAGGTCATATCCATTGTTTGCCAGGTTCCGGCAGGTTTTTCGGCAGAAACCGAAGGCACAATGCGACTGTACAACGCGCCCATATTGTGCGAATCGAGTGGTTTCTTGTACGAATCCAACACCTGAATTTCGTACATTCCACGCAGATAAACGCCGCTATTGCTTCCTTCGGGCACATTAACTTCCAGTTTCAGGTTGAAATCTTCAAATTCCTGGTCGGTACGCAGGTTTCCGTAACTGATGTGCGGTTGTCCTTCGGTTTGTTTCGGATCGGTTGTAAGAATGCCATCTTGTGCCGAAAATCCGTTTTTTTGCTTTTCGTCAATCAACCGCCAGCCGGTTAAATCCTTGCCATTAAATAGGTTGATGGGCTGTCCGTATTTTATCTTTGCAAGGTCGGGCGCGGCTGGTGGAGCCTGCAATTTGGTGCCGGTAAAACCGGTTGAATCAATACCGCTACCGTCGCGACGCGGTTTATACAGGAACCCGGTAATTTTTTCACCGTCTCTGGAAACTTTCAGCCAGTTGGCGATTTGGTGGCTACGCAACGGATTGTTTTTCTCATCCTTAGTCCGAACCACATTGTCAATCCGGGTAACAACCAGGTGACTGTGGTTATCCATGTAAACGGCAGCCACTGGAGAAACACTTCCGCCAATCCAGAGCAAATCGGCATCCACAAAATCTTTTTCCTGGCGAACTTCGAGCCAGCTTACGCCACCGCCTTGTACATCGATGGTCCATTGTCCGAAGAAATCGCTGATTGTTGCTTTAGGCGCTGGCGTTGCTGCCTCTTGTTTAGGTTTTTGCTGACATGCCGAAACCGCAAATGCCAATGCTGCACTTGCTAATAAAATTTGTGCTGGTTTCATAAACTTGAGTTTTGTTTATTGATATTTAATTGGTTATTGGTTAAAATTATTGCAAGATAATAAAATAAGTCATACTGATTGTAACGCGAATTGCCAAGCTATTTTTTTAACAGCCATACGTCGCACACTTTCGACTGCTGGCGCCAGTTTAATTTTGACTCTTCGGGCTGATCAAAAGTAATAACCAGCTTTCCGTCGCTAACGTATTTCTGGTTCACCAAAAATTCCTTAAATTCTTCCAGTCCTTTGTTGTAAACAGTTGGTTCCAGTCGTTCGCCGTCAGCCCGAACCAATGCTTCGCCATAGCCCGCAATTCTGATTACATAGCGTCCATTGGGATCGAGGTCGGCATATTCGAGTCGTGGAAAATTCTGGAAAAGCTGTGTTGATAAGCGTTTGCGGCTCATTCCGCTGTCCCACCAGGCCACATCGGTTGCATCTTCGGTGCGGGTTTTCACACGCGGGCCTTTGGATAAATCTGAAACATTGTCGTAGTAACCTCCCAAGCCAGGGTTTTCCCAGGTTCTGATCACGTCAAGCCGGGCAAGTTTTTCCTGCTCCGTGCTCATTTTACGAATCTTATCAAATTCGTCGGCCAGCCACCAGCGGTTGTTTAGCGGGTAATCGATAAAATCAAGGATGGCGCCCCGTTCGGCGCCGCTCGCATTGTACTTTTTCACGCTGGTTTGTGCGCCAATCGACTTCCATAAGGCTTCGCAATAGTCAAAAATCGTTTGCCTCAATTCCGGAGAAACAGGTTCTTTGTCGGCCTTATTTACTAGTTCAAGCGCTTCGGCCATTGCTTGATCTGCTCCCAATTGCTGAGCTTTTGCTAAAATTTGGTTGGCTTCCTTTTCGAGGTTTTGCTCGTAAATTTTCCGGCGTCGAACATAGGCGTCGTAATACGAGCGCATTACAAGCTGTTGCCAGCGCCAGTTGCCCTTTAGTTCGGGGTGCTTCTGTTCCAGGTTTTGAAAAAACGACAGGGTAGCTTCAATTCCGCCATTTTCTTCAACCGGCCCCACCCAATTGCGTTCGAGTGCTAAAATGCCATTGGCCCCATCGGTTGCCACCGAATTTCCGAAGAAATAGCGACTGTATTCCACCATAACTTCGGTTACATCCTTCGCCGGGTTCCAGGCCATCTGGCTCCAAACAACCTTGTTCACATCGTCGTGCGAACCATCGGAATAGGAGATAAACCCATCAGTAAATGGTGCAAAGCGATTGTGAATTTTGGCATAGTAAAACGGTTGCGGATTGCAGACTTCGCGCCCTTCGGTAAGTGCAAAAGCCTGGTCCCAGTTTTCGGTGGGGTATTGGCAACGCACAGTATGTGTAAGGTCGGGGTAATGGCGATGTTTGTATTTCGCCGGAAGACGGAATCGTGTTTCGGCCATATCCGGGCTGCTGGGCCCAGATACAACTCCGGCAAGCCAATCGGGATTATTCTTGTTCAGGTAATCGTAGAAATAGTCAACCTGTTCGTAAGTAAAGCCTTGTAGCGAAATCCAAACACCGGCATTCGGATGATATTTTTTCAATTCAGCAGCAATGGCTTTCAGGAAAGGAAGCACATATTTGGGATGGTTGTCGCCCGGGTCGCCTCCGGGAAAGAAAACGCCGTCGAGTCGTGGTGTATTTTTATAAAATTCGGCATGTTTTTTCACTCCCGCATCAAAAACGTCAGGCTTTGAAAGATCGCCGTCAGCAGGTGTCCAAACCCAGTAATCCAGATCGTATTTATTGCAGATTTCGCTGAGCTTGAGGTTCATTTCCTCGCGCTGAAACTTCATATGCGGTCCCAATGGTCCATCCTGAAAGGGGATATTTTCGATGGCATTGGTACCGAACATGGCCAAATCGCGAAAGTATTGCTCAAATTGTGCCGGATTCCACGAATCCCACGAATTGGCGGTATTCCGGTAGCCAATCTGGTGGCCGCGAATAGGGTAGGCGGGTGAAGTTGCAATTTCGTTTTTCGAATCAAAAATGATCTTTCCTTTGGTCAGGGCTGCTGTTCTCAAAAATTGACCGGCAGCAAATAAAACGCCTCGCTGGTCGGCGCCAATGAGCCAGACAACCTGTTTCCCAGCCTGTTTCGTTACTGCAATTCTAAATCCTTCGGGTTTGTTCTCCGGCAAGTTTTCGCCTGACTGTTTTGGAACTTCCAACCCAGCCAATTTCACTTCCTCGACTAATGTTAATGCAATGATTGTCTGTTTGTCAGCTGTATTTACATTTGGCAACTGAATGGATGTTCTTTTGGCAATTTCTTTCTGAAGAATTTGTATAATAGTTTCACGAACAGGCGATTTAATTTGTGCTGAAGCTAAAATTCCGGCTTTGCTGAAATCGGTGGGCTGTGCCTGAATGATGCAGACATAAAGTAATGCAACTGCAAGAAAAATTGCTTTAATAATTCTGAAATTCATATTGGTATAACTTATTAGTTTGTTGGTTTATAATGTTATTTGGCGACCAGAGGCTTTGCGGTTTGGGTTACTTTATCCACCATTAATTGACCGAGGTCAGGACCGAAGAAACTCACGCTTGACTCGTAGCCTTCGCCGTGCAAATACTGTTCTTTATCAAGGATATAACTAATCCATTCGTTGGCCAGACCTCCAATAGCTACGCATTTTGCACCAGCGTTCTTCAAATTGGTTTTCACTTGTTTCCCCAAAACAGCGGTCATTTCACCCGGAACCCCAGCAATAACAAGGTTCCCGATCCGAACTGCACTGATGCCCACTTTTACAGGGGCCAACATGTTCATTACTACTTTTACCGTTTGTTCGTTCAATCCATATTCTTCACCGCCGGTTTTCATAAACGACGGATGTGCCTGGTGTTCGGGTAATACAATAGTCTGATACTGGAAGTTGAATATTTTTACAACTTTTGGTTTGATGGTTTTATAAATTCCAAACGCTTTTTCTGCGACATGCTTTCCGTAGATTTGAATTTTTGTATAGGCATCACCCGAAGCATCGAGTACTGGCGACTGGTCACCTTCGGCGCCATTGTAATACATGGTCGTAACATTATTTCCAATCATTTTTTGAAGTTCCGACTGCAAATAGCCGGGCCATTCGGCTGACACCTGCATGTCTTTTCCTCCTATAAAAGTGGGGTGGGCGGTCCAGTTCACCAAAACAGCAAGTGGTTTGCCATTTTCGAGATCTACTCGCGTAACAGTCATATCGCGATCAACATCCGGATCTTTGCGCCGGTTGCGGTTGAGACCTTCTATTTGTTGGCTGGCTGTTCCAATTTTTACAGATTGGTAGTTTTGGTCGGCTGATTTAATCAATGTTTCCAGTTGCATCAATAAAAATTCAAGCAATTCAGGCTGAAAAATTCCTATTTGCGGACTGTTCAGTTTGTTTTTGCTATTTATAGCCGCCATTTCAAGACTGCCATGCGAATGACTTGGAAGCAGCATTATGTTTTCGGCAGACCATCCTTCCTTGGAAAGTCGTTTCATTAAATCAACTTTTACATTGGTTGGAAGTCCAAGTATGTCGAGGGTTACGATTGCAAATTTGGTGTTGTCTTTTTTGACAACTAACGCTTTTGCAAAAATCGGATCGTGAACGGCTGTTGCCGGTTTGTTCATGCGCTCGCCATAGCCACCCAGCGTATATTTCATCTCCAGAGGCGGCGTAATATTAATGGTTGCTACGTTTGCCTGCAATCCGGTTGCACGACTTCGAATAGAAATAAGTAGCAGGACTGCCAGTGCAAAATAAAATAGGTTGTTCTTCATTTTGTTTCTTTTTCAGGTTTTGCGCTTTTGGAAAAATTCTAAATTGAACGTTGTCGCCGCAACTCAATCGACAATAGTAAATAGCTAAATTGTAAATCACTTGGCTACTTCAATTTTCCAGTCGGTAAATTCAACCCAGTACTGACGTTTGTCGGGGCTACCGGCGGCTAAGCCCAAATCAACGGTTTCGTTTATTCCCGGCAGGTCAACCGAATGTCGTTCGATGATCCAGTTTTTGCCATCCAAACTAATATACCCGCTGAAACTGTTGCCGTGCCGAACCATTTTAAGGTAAATCGGAGTTTTTGAGTTCTCGGGTAAATTGGTACTGCTGGCTTTGTGCATACATCCGTTGGCAAACTCGTCATACTCGATACCGGCCCGGCCAGGTGTTCCAAATACCAGCACAGAGCCTTTACTTCCTGGCTGAACATCAAAGCTTTGAGCAATGTCGTTACGAACAAACAGTCCCGAACGGAACCATTCGTGCGTGCGATTTCCGAATTGATTGATTTTAACCGTGGCTACAAAATCGCCTTTAATGCCTTTCACATAAGCCGCAGCATACGAATCTTCAGCATGGTAAAAATCAGAACCTCCGGCAGTTATTTTAAAACGGTTGGCTTTGGCATCGACTTCAATTTCAAAAGGTTTGGCTTTGGCCGAACAATATTTTAACACCGGCATGTTTGCCAAATCAAGAACTTGTCCTTCAGCAACATTCAACTCTTTTTCCGCGCTGTTTTCAATGCGCGCCTGATGTTTACCGGCCGCTGGCTCTAACTCGAAGCTCACGATTTGAGTTCCGTTCGGTTTTAGTTCAATCGTCTGATTTTGAACCTTGCGATTGTCAACAAACAGGCTGGCGCTCATGGTTTGCGCTGTTGCCATCAGGTTTCGGGCGGTGGCTATCGCTTTTACCCGTTCACCCTGAATGAGGCGATCTCCCGACAGTTTGAAATCTTCGAATACAATTGCGGGCTTTTCGCCTTCAATCCTGACCGCCTGATAAGCCGTTGAGCCAATAGCTAACTGATGTTCTCCGGCATCGTACAGCCTGACTTCAAACTCAATTTTGCGTGTGTTGTTTTTGATCACCGGAAACAATTTGCTTTCCTTGATTTTGCCATCCACATACAATTCAACCGGGGCAATGCCTGTGGCGCCATTGTTGGTAACATCGGCAGTCAGGCGGACAATACTTCCGGCTAAAACTGCTCCGGATGCATTCTTTGAAGCGGCTTCAACGTGGAGGTTGCTTTCGCCGAATTCGGGTTCACCTTCGATAATCGTTTCTGGAGAATTTTCAGGAGCCTCTATTTTGAAGTTATTTCGGTAGGTGTTGTCTTCGGGCATCGCGGCACAATATTTCATTTCGCCCTGCTCGAGGCTGTAATAAATATTCTCTTCGGAAGTCCAGCCGTTCGACATGTTATCGAACCAGAAAGCCACATTATCGTTGAAGAATCCCGCATGTACGTTATGAATCAGGTTGCGGCGAACCACAGAATTAAAGGTTACTCCGGCTGTTTTAATTGCTCCTGAATCGTCGGCATCCATTTGCACATCGTCGAGGTGATTGTATTCAACCAGGTAGCCGCCATCGATGGCTTCTTCCAAATTCGACCACCCACCAATGTCAATGCCGTATCGTCCGCGGGTTTTGGTAATATAGTTGTGCGAAATGGTGGTCATTAAGGTATAATTGGCGTAGATATTTATGCCACCGCAATCGAAAAACTGGTTGTACGAGATTTGAGTTTCGCGGGTAATCTCGCGCCCGTCGCCCGGATTGGTTGGCCCGTGAGCCATCAGCGCGCTGTTGTCGATGGTTTCGAACCTGTTGCGTAATATGCGGGTTTGGTAGCAACCTTTCAGGATAGAAAGTCCGGTGCCGGCGCACGAACGAATTTCGCCATCGACAAATTCGCAGGCATGAGCAAATTCGTAGCTAATGGCGGTGCTTTTGGGAGTCGCTCCTTCAAAAGTCAGTCCGTAGAAACGCAGGTTGCGAACTGGCTGCCCTAATTTACCTTTCACCGTTACCAGGTTGTTAATTCGCGGAACTTCAGCCAAAACTTTATTCGGATCAGGAATATTGCTGGTTGGTATGTAGCTGATTTCCTTTGTCTTTTTATCAAAAAACCATTCGCCCGGTGCATCGAGCAGCGATTTTATATTTTCGATGTAATAACGCGGAGGCACAATTACCACGCCTTCCTGCGGCGATTTAAAAGTAGCAACGCCGCTTTTCTCGTCTATTTTTACAATCGAATTAACACCTGTATGCCAGCGCAACAGCATGGTAACGCGGTTTCCTTCCAAATCTTTCCAGTTTTTAAGTTCGCCTTTCCTGAAGTGGATTTCGCTGGTATTTTCTGAAATCACGGGTGGAACGAAATAGCCCTGATTGGGTATGCGGGCAAGTGTTTGCCGTTTGCCATTTACGACCAGCATCTGTACCGAATCAGCATCAAATTTGGCAGTCCAGGTATTGCCTTTTTTTGTCCAGCCATTGACAGGAATACCTCCCGAAATCACGGGTTTTTCGCCCGGATAAGCTGCATATGTCACATAATGGTCCTTTAGCTTATGGTATTCGAAAGCGCCTGTTGGTAGATTGGTTTCAACACGTTCGCCACCATCAATAGGTTCAAAAACAAGCGGTTGTTTCAGTGAGTAAGTTCCTGCACGAAGATACACCAGGATGTCTTTGCCTTTTCCGAATGGGTGAGGCGAGCCAATCCATCGTTTTTCAACCGGCGCATCCTTGGGTTTAAATACTTGCGCTTTCAGTTCACGAACAGCTTTTTGTGCCCGTTCCAAGGTCAAAAAAGGTCCGTCAGTTCCGGCTGAATTTGGTTCCGCCAATGTACCTGACCAGTTGTCGTTTCCTTTTGGCGACACATAGAAATCGGCTTTTTCAGGATAGCTAAATGGCAACCAAGCCTCGCCTTCCAGAATTTTGCCATCACGGTTGGGTGCCTTAGTTTGAGCAATGGCCGAAATATTTACTAAAACAAGCAATACACATGCTTTGACGAATGCATTGAAACGTAGAAATTCCATAGCTGTTTGATTTGGTTAGTTTGAATAACATCGCTGTTGTTCTGCGCTGTTTTTCTATTTTCAAACTTAAAGAATCGCAACAAACTGATTCGATGGGTTTTTGCTTATTCCATATGGAATATTAACCCAAATGACAAAATATAGGAAGAATTAGAGCTGAAGTGGCAAAATTAGTTTAAATAGCTACTTCGATAAACTGTTTTTTTGAAAATGTTGGAAACAAAAATGTGGAGCGATTAAAATTCTCTATTTTAGGAGTCTGCATTGACTACCTGTTTTTAGTCCGTCAATATTTACTTTTGAATTAACCTAAATAACTATACCAATGAGACTAACTCTTGTTTCTTTATTTGTATTTTTTTCTTTGGCCAATGCGCTGGCCGCCGAAAAATTATCTGTTTATGATTTGAAATGCGAAAACCGGCACAATCCGCTGGGCATTGATCAATTAGCGCCACGCTTTAGCTGGAAGGTCGCAAGCACCGTAAACAATACCCAAATTGCTGCCTGTCAGTTGTTGGTTGCCAGTAGCGAACAACTGCTGAACGAAAACCAAGGCGATTGCTGGAATTCGCAGCGGGTTGATTCGCCTGAAAGTGTGCTTGTTTCGTACAAAGGCAAAACACTTGCTTCGGGGCTGGCCTATTACTGGAAAGTTCGGGTTTGGGATGCGAATGGAAATATTTCGGACTGGAGCGATGTAGCTTCGTTTTCGGTCGGATTGCTGGATAAATCGGACTGGAAAGCTGCATATATCGCATTTCCAACCGATTCGGGCTATCGCGAATGCCCACAGATGAAAAAAACATTCGAAATCAAACAGAAATACGAAAAACTGCTACTTCACGTGAATTCGCTGGGTTATCATGAAGTTTACCTGAATGGAACAAAAGTAGGGGACGGCGTTCTGGCACCCGCAGTTTCGCAATTTGATAAACGTTCGTGGGTTGTAACTTACGACATTTCTTCGCTGGTAAAATCGGGAAAGAACGAATTGATGCTGTGGCTGGGCAGCGGCTGGTACACCAAAGGCTTACCGGGAGTAAACAACGATGGTTCGCTGGTGAAAGCGCAATTGGAACGACTAAGCGGAAACCGTCGCGAGGTGGTTTTGGCTACCGATGCTTCGTGGCTGGGACGCAAGAGTAGTTACACCCGGCATGGCGATTGGCGACCGCACCATTTTGGAGGCGAGATTGTGGAGGGTTCGATGACCAGAACTGACCTGAAAGCCGGCGAAGGGCAGGGAAGAAGCTGGAAATCGGTAACCGTCGTTTCGGTACCCGATGCGGCTGTCAGTCCGCAAATGGTTGAACACAACCGTATTGCTGAAACCATTGTTGGTAAATCGGTTATTCAAACGGGACGTGATACATTTTTAGTTGATATGGGAAAAACACTCACCGGATGGGCCGAAATTCGGTTTCCAAAACTTGCCAAAGGACAGAAGATTACCATCGATTATTCCGATCATCTGGACAAAAAAGGGAAGTTTGCTTACCAGAAACAAACCGACTGGTACATTGCTTCGGGCGATGGTCTTGAAGTTTTCTGCAACAAATTTAATTATCACGGCTATCGCTATGTCAGGATTGTTAATGTGCCTGAAGCTCCGTCAGCAAACAATATCAAAGGATATCTTATTCATACCGGATTTGAGCTGGCTTCAGGCTTTCAATGTTCCGACTCCGATTTGAACCGGATTCACGACATGATCATTTATACGTTGCAGTGCCTGAGCATTGGTGGTGATTTGGTTGATTGCCCCACTTTGGAACGTTTGGGTTACGGTGGCGACGGAAATGCTTCTACTCTAACTGCCCAAACCATGTATAACCTGAATCCGCTTTATGCCAACTGGCTACAGGCATGGGCCGACTGTATCCGCGAAGATGGCGGGATGCCACATACTGCTCCCAATCCCTACAAGGCGGGAGGCGGACCATACTGGTGTGGTTTCATCATCACGGCTTCGTGGAAAACTTACCAGAATTATGGCGATGCTTCCATCCTTGAAAAATATTACCCGGTGATGCAAAAGTGGCTGGGGTATGTGGATGCTTATTCGGCTGATGGTTTGCTGAAAGGCTGGCCCGATACCGATTACCGTGGCTGGTATCTGGGCGACTGGGCCACACCTACCGGGATTGACCAGAAAGCTGAAGCTTCGGTTGGATTGGTAAACAATTGTTTCGTAGCTGTTTGTTTGGATAACATGGAAAAAATTGCCCAAGCCTTGGGTAAACCCGGTGATGCCGCTATGTATGCGCGCCGAAAGCTGGAATTGCAGCAAAAGATTCATCAGCGCTTTTTCAATCCAGCCAATAACAGCTACGCCACTGCAACCCAAATCGACCTGGCGTACCCGATGATTTCAGGAGTGGTGCCCGAAAACCTTACAGCTTCTGTTACCCAAAGTTTGGTAAACGAAACTGAAAATCGCGCTGGCCATTTAGCCACAGGGTTGGTTGGGATTCCGGTTTTAACCGAATGGGCGGTTAAAAACCATGAAGTTGATTTAATGTACTCAATGTTGAAAAAGAAAGATTACCCCGGTTATTTGTATATGCTCGAAAACGGGGCAACAACAACCTGGGAGCACTGGAATGGCGAACGTAGCCGCATTCACAACTGTTACAACGGCATTGGCTCGTGGTTTTACCAGGCTGTTGGCGGAATCCGTCCTGACGAAAATACACCCGCTTACCAAAAAGTAATCATACAGCCGCAGGTACCAGAGGGCGTAACATGGGCTAAAACATGGAAAGAAACACCTTATGGAAAACTTTCGGTTGACTGGCAAATAAAGGCGAAGACAATGGACTTGAATGTGAGCATTCCGGTAGGCGTCGGTGCTGAAGTTGTTATTCCTTCCGGAGTTAAGAATTACCTGCTCGACGGAACGCGGATCGAAATCCCTGAAGGAAAAGAATCCTTGGTTAAAGTTGGCAGCGGGAGCCATCGGGTGAGTTACTCCCTGTAATTGTGCCGCGCATCTTCGAATACCTTTATCATATCGTGAGTGGGCGAGTCGTGTTCACCCGCTCACTATTTTTATTGTCGGTTGTCAGGCCGAAAAGATGTTCATTGCGAACCTCTGATGCCAAACTTGCCGGTTAATAGATATAGCTGTACAAAATCATTTTTATCCCAATCCGAATAAGCTTGATAAGTCCATCGTTACGGCCTGCGATGTCGTTCAACCGGGACTTCTCGCTGGGTGATGCGCACCGCTTAAAGTCCCGATATATTAGCGGTTCGTTTTTCTTTTATGTGAATATCCGTTTCAGTGCCTAATGATGAATGAAGCGCGGGCGGCCTAGGCAGGAGAGCCGAAAAACAAGTGACGACGGCGTTAAAAAATCTTTTCTGTTTGAGCCAAAGGCGAGTTTAAAAGATTTTAGCCGTCGAACGCTAGTTTTTCGTGCGAAGCGGGCTAAGCCTTGACCTTTTTTGATTACTTTTTTGTTGGCTGGTGAGTTGGTCGAACCAGTCAACAAAAAAGTAATTGGGGTTTTGGGGCAAAGCCCCAACGCTAAATCGGTTAGGCATTTTATGGGATATTCATTTTCTTTTATCACTGTCATTAACGTATTCCAAGATATCACCCGGCTGACAGTCTAGCGCATTACAAATAGTTTCCAGGGTGCTAAACCTGATTGCTTTTGCTTTTCCGGTTTTTAAAATGGAAAGATTAGACAGGGTTAATTCAACTTTTTCTGAAAGCTCATTAAGTGACATCTTTCGCTTTGCCATCATTACATCTAAGTTCACAATAATTGGCATAGCTTATACGGTTAAATCATTTTCGTTTTGAATATCTACTCCCTTTTTAAAAATAGTCGCAATGATATAGATTACTGCTCCCATTAAAATAAATGCCTGACTGTCTGCCCAAAAGTGGTTCAAGTTGTCGGTAACAAAACCGTAACGTACTAAATTTTTAACTAACTGACTGGCAATGTAACTTAACACTCCAATTGAAAGGGTGTAATAACTAATTTGTGAAAATTGTCTCGCAACAAAAGTGCTGAACGGTTTCGATAAATCCATTTTGTGCATTAGCCTGATAACGATATAGAATAGGCAAACTTTTAAAATTGAAACAATTAGAATAAAGCTATAAACACCGAAAAAAGCGAATCTACTGTCGTTATACATTTCAGTCAAGTCCAGCTTTTGATAAAGATTTTGGACAAATTCAGGCTTATACAGAGTGAAAAAGAAATTTGTTATTAAGCCTCCTGCTTCAATGCTCAAGCCGACAAAAATAAGCCAAGCCACAACATATAAGCTCCAAAATACGAAATTGTTTGTTTTTGACATGTTGCCTAGTGTTAAAATTACATCGCGAATATAACAAATATTTATTGAATATCAATAAATATACATCTTTATTCAAAAAATATTTGTCGTACAATATAACATTGCAAACAGGATTCTTTTCAACGAGTTGATCACATGATCTGGTTAACTCAGAAGTTGAGAAGTCGAACTTATAGTTGTGTCGTGTCGTTTGTACAATCAACGCTACCGCAAGTTCCTGCAAAAACTCTATGGGTAAAATTGTACCTTTGAATATAGCTGTACAAAATCATTTTCAAAGCTGTATGAGCAGACAAAATCAATTTTATCCCAATCCGAATTACCCTGATAAGTCCTTCGATACTGCATACAATGTCGTTCAACCGGAACTTCTCGCAGTGTGCTGGCACCGCTTAAAGTCCCGATATATTAGCGGTAGTGCTTAATTTATTCGCCGTTTTTATTGCGTTCGTAATACATTCCTACGATTCCTATAAATCCTTTTTAAGATAAATCATATCAACAAGTTGTATGTCGCCATCAAACATAGGGTGGTCATAATTGTCTGTAAAAAAATTCTTTACTCGATGCGACTTTTCGAATCCACAACTTTCGTAAAACGACAAGATTGTCGGCGTTTCGCCTGTCCCGACAAGCATGGTTTGGTATTCGTTTTTGTAGAAATCAGAAATGAAATTTATCAATGTTTTACCGTACCCTTTACCTTGATATTTCCCATATGTTGCTATGTTTTTCAACTCGCAAGTTTCGTTATTTATCGCTACTACAACGCAAACACTTTTCAAATCATCGTCATATAAAGCAAACAAGTCTCCAATAGACAAATACTTATCGATCATATTTTCCTGCTCGTCGGCCAATAACAATAAGTCAAGGAATTGCTTCTTATTTTCTATAACTTTTTCAATTCTCACCATATCACTGTTGTTTTCAAGTTCTATTATCCGTTGGACGGCTCAGCCTTACTGCCAGCATCGGATACTACATGGACTACCGCCGAAAAGCAGTCCGAAAATCACCGATGCCGCGTTTGACGGGTAGCTGAAGTTTGCACACGTTATTCATTTTTTTTCTTTATTTTCATTTCTACCATACATTCTAATTACGGCATGTTGAATGTTGAAATATAAATTAATACAATCGTCATTCCTTTCTTTCTTCTTTGTCCCGTCATCATCTTCGGGTTTATAACCCAAGATGTCGTGGAAATTTTTGTCTTTATCTTCTCCAGACCCCATAAAGCATATGCTTTTTTGGAATGCAAGTCTTATAATCCACTGTCCATCTGCTGGTGAAAGTACGAACCATGATGTTTCATATGATTTTCCATCTCCAGTTGCAAAATCACTTCGAACGATTTTATCGAATCTGTCGAAGTAGTAATTAGCACTATCTGGCTGATCGAGATTCTCAAAGGCGTAGCTTTTTTCTCGACAGGCTAAAATATTAAATGGGTTTCTATGCAATAGAGTATCACAAGTTTTAATTGCTTTTTTGAACTCTCTATTTTCATTTAATGCCCAGATTCTTCTTTCCATTTTAACATCCTGGTAAGGCCAGTAATTATCATTATCGGTATATCCTATCTGAAGTGCCAATACTTCATAATTAGTCAATGTACTGTCTGCTGCTAAATATCGTCTAAATAGCTTTGGATAAAATAAGTTTGAATTTTCTGATTTTGTCAATGCTAGAATCTTTTTGTAATCTCTGGAATAATTAAAATCAATATCTTCCTGTGAATAAATAGCGATATTAATAAGCATTAGAATCAAAATTATTGTGAATTTTCTCATAAGTATTTAGTTTTTTATAATTGCTGCTAATATATAGGACTTCACGCGGGGAGCTGCGCACTGCTTAAGTCTGATATGTTGAACTAAATCCCTGCGGGATAGCTTTTATCATTGGCTTTCGAGCCTCCCCACTTTTGATGTTTAAACTCTAAAATATACATTGTTTTATCGTGGTTTTGTATTTTCAACTACTTTCTATACTTGTACGTTAATGCTTCATCGATATTCTTTTTCCTTTCGTTTAAACCATCAACCCGATTAACAATATCCCACAAACGGTCGTTAAGTACATAGCAAAATCATGCAATTAAGGCCGGGTGTAGTTCAACACACACTCATCGCTGGGTCGTGCCGACCGCACGAAGGTCTATGTATTGTAGCCAGTTATTTTTTCAAATATTCCATTCTTGATTTTGTCATCTGAAAACGCTGTTTCAATCTAACATCCATATTTTCCTCTGAACTATAATCATTTATATATCGATTGTAAATACTTTCAGCTAATTTACTTATTGGTTTTAAATGGTTTGATCGAACTTGTGAACTGTATGTATTGAGGAAGGATTTGATATTTATTAAGCACCCCTATTGCCGTGCATCCTACCCCGTAAGTTTTGTAGTCAAAATTAAATGTTACACCATCCGATTTTACCAACTGATAGGTGTACTTTGCTTTCGATAAATTCTCGGTTGTGTAGTTGTAGCAATTGAAATTAAACGGTTTATCTGCCGAAAATTCTATGCCAATGCCATCTTTGTTTGATAGTGTTACCCACTTGTTGTCAGTACGCAATCCACAATCCTGTGGCAATAAGTAAGGCATAAACATTTCATCCACCGTAGTTTTATAGCGACCAATCCGATAGCCGGTTTTGCGGTCGGGATAATTCTCCTGCGGCCCACGTCCAAACCATTCAACATTTTGCATTTGGTCATTGAAAACCCATTTTGTTCCGATGCGTGGCAACGACATGGGCATTCTTCCATTTGGATTAATCGTATGCTGTAAACTAATTTCACCGTCGGGCGTAATCGTATAAATCATCTCATTTTCGAAACTGGCATTTCCGGCATTTCCAAAAAGATCAATAGTACGAATACTGACAATTACATTTTCTGTCTTATTTTCAACCCGAAATGATTCAAGTTTTGACTTCATCTTATCCAACCCAATGGCATACCATGCATTAGCAACCATCCTTCCGTAGCCCTCGGCTCTGCCTGAACCAGCAGTCCAGTCGTCCTGTTCGTTAGCCAGCGGGGCACGCCATACATTGAGTTGCGCTCCCTGTTTCAACAATTCTGTACCCATGTATTTCATGGAGTACAATTGTCCATCGGCTTTATTAAAGGAATAATCGAAATTTACGCCTGATACGATCAATCGTTGCTCATTATCTGTCACTTTTAAAGGACTGGTTGAACGCTGTACCAATTTTTCACTGGCAGGAACAACCCAGGGCATTTCCAGCTGATCCCAACACAGTTCAAAACCCTTCGGCGCCCATTGTGTAGCTTCTTTCGAATGAAAACTAACTGTTGCCAAATAGGTTGCACCGGCTTTAAGCTGAGGTTTTGAGATAGGAAGAACGTAGATTTTTTTGGCTTCAGGTTCTACATCCACCTCCAATTTTCCCGAAGCTATTGATATTCCGTTTTCCTCCAAATTCCAACGTGCATCATAGGCATTGGTATTGGTGAAAAAGTTTCGGTTCTGCACTTCAATTTCCATTTTTTCGGCATTGCTCCACTTTACAGCAATGGGTTGAGCCGATTTTTTCATTTGCCACATTTCCGGCTCTACACGGCGGTCGGGCCAGATGCTACCGTAGGTGCGTGCTCCAATTCCATAGCTGAAAAACTCGCCTGCGTTTTGCTCCTGTTCAAAATCGAGCCACAAAGCAGCACTATTTTTCAAGTCGGGTTTTGCTGCAAATAAATCATTGATTTCAATCGCTTTTGGGAAAATGCCCACCTGATCGATAATGGCATCGCATAAATAACTGGATAAATGCTGACCTTGTGTTTCGGCATTCTTGCCCACATTAAGCGGAAAAGGGAAATTGGTAATTTTCCCGGTGACCGGTGTTTCAGCCACCTTTTGGTTGTCGATAAATAGTGACATCGATTTCCCGTCATAAACGCCTGCCACATGATGCCAGTTTTGTAACCAATCTTTGGGTAATTCAGCACTGACAACTGTTTTTCTGGAAGTGTAGATATAGAAATCGAGCGAGTTGGCACCATTTTGGTGCAACCCAAATTGATAGTTTCCTTTGGTGAGCAGTGCTCCCCCCGTTTTCATTAAATCGCGTGGGAAAATCCAAAGCGAAACCGTTAGTTCATTGCCCGAGATTTCAATATTTCTATTCTGATAAACTTCCACCCACTGATCGTGACCATTCAGATCAATACCTTTTCCATCGTGCCCGGCAACCAGTTTGGCGCGTCCCATGATGTTAGTTGCTACATCGTTTGGTGAAGAATCTTTCAATTTGCGAACGGGTTCGCGCAAGCCCGGACTCACGAAATCCCAGATTGCTCCGCCCATGATGCGTGGATACTGGTAAATCACATCCCAATATTCGTCCAGTCCACCACCGGCATTTCCGGCCACCGAAAGGTATTCGTCCATAAACGATGGTCGCGGATCAACACTTTCAGGAACCATCCCCACCTGATTTTTGAGCTCAAAAGGGGAAGGGTAACGCGGCCCGATAATTTCTTCGCAAGGGTGAGAAAAAGCATTTCCACCATACATCCAGTTACGTGTAGTGTCGTATTTTTTCCCTTCATCAATCACGGCACAAATATTTTTCCCTTCGCCACTTTCATTTCCGGCGCTCCAAAACAGAATACTGGCATGGTTCCGGTCGCACAATACCATTCTGCGAACCCGCTCGCGGTACATGGGCTCCCATTCAGGTCTGTCGCTTAAATATTCAGTGGCATGAGCTTCATCTCCCGCTTCGTCAATAATATACAATCCGTATTCGTCGGCCAACTCCAGATACCTTGCTACCGGTGGATAGTGTGAAGTTCGTACACAATTGATATTAAATTGCTTCAGTATTTCAAAGTCTTTCCGAATGGTCGCTTCGTCCATGGTGTGTCCCAAATCGGGATGTTGCATGTGCGAGTTTATCCCATTCAGTTTAATGGCTTTTCCGTTCAGATAGAAAACCTGATGGCGAATTTCAGTTTCTTTAAACCCAATGCGACCGGCAATTACCTCTTCGGTTTTACCTTCCCTGTTGATTAATTCCAGCGTTAACTTGTAGAGATTGGGCGTTTCAGCAGTCCACTTTTTAGGATTTAAAACTTCTGATGAAACATTTATAATTTGCTTATTATCGGCACTCATTTGAATTGCATCAGAAGTAAAATTCTGAACCAACACATTGTCTGAATTAAACAGCGAAGCCCGAACCTTGTAGTTCTGTTTTTCTGTTTTCGATTGGTTATTTACCGTAATCTGCACATTCAGTTTTGCGTTCTTATAGTTTTCGTCCAGGTCGGTAGTGGCATGCCAGTCGAAGATATGTACGTCCGATTTTGCAAACAACCAAACATCGTCGAAAATACCAGCCAACCGCCAATAGTCCTGACTTTCGAGATACACGCCATCTGAATATTTAATTACGTTGACGGCCAGGGTATTTTTTCCCGGTTTCAGGAAACTGGTCACATCATATTCAGCAGGCTCCTGCGCACCTTCGTTGTAGCCAACTTCCTGTCCGTTGATCCAGACAAACGATGCCGAAGCGGTTTTTTCCATGCGCAAGAAAATGTGTTTGCCTTTCCAGTTCGCCGGTAACGTAAACGATTTGCGATACGAGCCTGTCGGGTTGTATTCGCGAGGGACATAAGGTGGATTGGACTTAAATGGATGTGCAACATTTCGGAAAAACGGATCGCCAAAACCCTGCATTTCCCAGTTGGAGGGAACTGTAATTTCAGACCATTTCTGATCATTAAAGTTTGGTACGAAAAAGTTGTTGGGTGTACCTTCGGGAGTATTGGCAAAATGGAATTTCCACTTTCCATTCAACGAAAGCACATTTTCCGACTTCGATTTCTGAAGACTTAATGCTTCATCAACCGATTTCGAAGGAATACAAACCGTGTGACCTTCAGTCTGGTTCATTTCAAATACTGCTGTGTTTTCGATGAAAGAATAAACGTTGGCAAATTTCGATTGCTGTGCTGCGACAGTAAAACTTGCCAGAGTGATAAATAAACCAACTATTTTTTTCATGCTCGATTACTTTTTTATTTTTTCGGGAAGATAAACAAAAAAAAAAGGCTTATGCTTTATCAGTTCTGATTCAGAAAATAGCACAAAGGTTTGCGCTCGTAAATTTCAATTGTGAGTCAGAGAAAACAAATCCCTTCTCTTTGAGCTTTTCTTTCAGAAATTTATTTATAGCTTCTATATGTACTTCTTTAGGTTTCATGTCAATATTTAATCTATGTGTGCTCAGTCTGTATAATTGGCTACAACCCAGGAAGCTACACGCAGGAGCGGATTGCGGGCGATTGGACTAACGCCGAAAAGCAGTCCGAAAATCACCGATGCCGCGTTTAACGGGTAGCTGAGGTTATGCACTAGGCTTTAATCTTTAGCTTTTAAAACTCACAATTTCTTCCATATCAAATATCTCATCATTGTTTTATAATTTTCTCCACACAGATTTTATGACCTGAAATCATTTTGAGAAAATAAATGCCTTTTGGATAACCATTTAGGTCAATGATCAAGTTTGTTTTGTTTTGAGGATACGAACCGATTTGTCGGCCACTTAAATCAGTTATTTCAATGTCAAATTCTTGTGGGTATTCTATTGTAATTTTATTGTTCGCTGGATTCGGAAATATTTTAATAAAATCTACATTTTCAAATGAAAGCGAATTAGAGGTTGTGCCTGAATTGTATTCCCAGAAATCATTTTTATATATTCCGTCAGTTCCCGTTCCCAAATAACCATTTGAACCAATCGAGAATCCAACGGCACTCATTCTGCCAGAACCTCCAAAGTTTTGTTTTTGCGACCATGTATTTGTGGTTGAATCCCATTCCCATAAGTCAGTTCTGTATGAACCATCGTGTCCACCAACAACATAACCCTTTAGTCCAATTGAGAATCCATTTGCAATTTGCCTACCTGTTGAAGGAAAATCAGCTATTTGTCGCCATGAATCATTTACAGGGTCATATTCCCAAAAATCATTTTTTATATAGCCTTCAGACCAGCCTAGACCTATATATCCTTTAGTGCCAATTGAAAAACATACGGCTCCACCTCTTACTGTTCCCGGGAAGTTCGCTTTTTGTGTCCATTTATCAGTGGTCGGGTCATACTCCCAAAAATCCTGAAATCTGGTTGTTCCATTTTCTCCAGTTCCTATGTAGCCTTTGTTCCCAATTGAAAACCCAACTGCCGCCCATCTGGCTAATCCTGGAAAATCAGATTTCCGTGTCCAAATATTATGGGCAGAATCATATTCCCAAAAATCATTTTTAAAGTCGGTTCTTCCTCCTGTTCCAATATATCCTTTGTTCCCAATTGAAAATCCAACTGCCTGAATTCTCGCATCACCTCCAAAATCTGCTTTTTTTGTCCATGAGTTGTTAGTAGGATTGAATTCCCAAAAATCTTTGTAGTCTTTTTCGCAGGGTACAGGCATTCCACAAATGTAACGTTCACTACCAGTTCCTATGTAACCCTTGTCTCCAATTGAAAAGCCTACAGCCATACTCCTATTCGAAGAGCCAATAAAATCTGCTTTTTTTGTCCATTGAGCAATAGAACAGAAGTCAAGAAATAGTATTAACGTGAAAAATAATAAGATTCTTTTCATTTTAATTTTCTATTATGTGTCATTTCCTTGAGTGTTGCTATTAACCCAATAAGCTTGCCCCACCGGGTAGCTTACGCCCCCTAAGAACCGTGCGTGCGACTTTCACCGCACACGGCTCAGGCACTTTTAAGGCTCGCCCGGCGAAGGGCAACCCGGCTGTTGTTACTTCAAAAACCATAAAACGGTCGCTAAGTGCATACTTCGACAAGCTCTGTAACTACATCGACAAGCTCTGTAATCTTAGCCCCGATCCCGGCGGGTGCGGTTCAACCGGGAATAATCGCTGGGTCGTGCCGACCGCTCAGAGTCCTATTTATTATGCGTTCGTTTTTTATTTTCGTCCAGTATTTTTTATTCTGTCAAAAAAGTTCTTCGTCTTTTGTTTCATCGGTTCAAATGAATTCATCTTGTCAATGTAATATTTTACAACGAACTCATTGTAAACCCATTTATCATTCTCTATCAGAGTCTGACGAAGGATTTCACTCTCCTTGTCAATTGGATGCGAACATTGGTCGCTAAGTTTTTCATTTTCAAAGTTATTCTGTACAAATTTTATTTTTTCAAGTAGTTTCACCTTTTTGTCGGTGTCTGGTTTATATGTTTCTATGGTCTTACTTATCGTGTCAAAGAGCTTGTGTTTATATAGATAACACCAACCTTCTGCTTCATAAATCTCTTTGAATAACAGGTAAGTTGTCAACAAGGCACCTTCTTCGAGTTCGGTTTTATCACTCTCATTTATTTGTCCGCTTACAAACAAATACTCCCAATATGGCAAATTCAAATGAATGTCAAATGACAACTGACTTGCATACAAATAGCTGTAATTTGAAAGTTCGTGTCTTATGAAGCAAAAATCCTTAATTGCCTTTTCAATTTCCAAAAAGTCAATTTCACGTTTCGAGCCATCAACCAAGTTGATCCAAAGTGCTGATTTGTCTATAGAATATTTGTCTTGTTGTCTCTGGTTTATCTCCATTGTCTCTATGCAATTAAAATGACGCATAACGTTTGGCGGTATGAAAAGTTGCCGATTGCGGGCGATTTCCTGTCAAGCCGAAAAACAGCCTGAGCGGAAAGTTGCACACCGAAAACCACCGAACCCGCACTTGTATTCTAAGACAAAACCAAATTTTCGAGTTGTTTTTATGCTGCATATTTCAAAAGATCCACATAAGGGGTTTGTCTTTGAACAACAGCAAAAACACGATAGACGATTTTGTTTCGAATAATATTTAGTGTACTCATTTTATTCTTTCCAAGCTCATTTACTCGTTTATTAAAGTACTGCAAGTATTCTCCCTGGTATTTTATCGCAGCCATTGCAGCCAAATTTAATAAAGCTTTCAACATTTTGTTCGCAAACGGATGTACTCTTGGAGTTCCTTTCACTGTACCGGACGAATAACTGAATGGAGCTATACCGGCAAAGCAGGCAAAAGCCCTTGCATTAGCAAACGAGGTAAAATTGGCAGTATATCCAATCATGTAAAATCCTAAGATTTTCCCCACTCCCCGAATGGACAGAATGAGTTTATAATTCCTGGATATGCTTTCATCGCTTTCAATGATGCTCTCGATTTTTTGCTCAACCTTTTCAATTTCTTCGTTCAGGTTGTTTATCAGACGCAGCTGCACTTCCTTTATTAATTCAGATTCACCATCTTCGTAACAATCATGCAAGTCTGAAATCCCGTTTTTGTAGGCGGTACGGTGTTTCAGGAGTTTCTCACGTAATGATATTAAAGACCTGATCTGGTCAATCTTCGCACCCGGAAGAATTGTCGGCACCAGGCTTTCTCGCTTCTCATAGGCATAATGGGCTATCCGTTTGGCATCTATCCGGTCATTCTTGCCCCTGGTAATTCCCAACGACTTTTTAATCTGAAGGGCCGATTCCATCTTAAATAAGATGTTTTCGCTTTGCAGGAATACACTAAGCATCCGGGAGTACTTCCCCGTATTTTCAAAGCAGAAAAACAACTCTTCCTTTTTGCATTTGGTTCCTGTCATCACCTTTTCCAACAGACAAACAAAACCCTGAAGATTGTTCTCAATAACAAAGTACAAATTAAGCCCATGAATAAAAACATCCAGTGTAGCTTTTGATACATCAATACCAACGAAAAACTGAACCTTTTTCATAACTTTGGCTAAGTACATGACAAAAATTTAAAAATATTGATATCATCTTGAAAGAAAGCATTTAATAGAACAGTTGCAATATAAGTTAGCCCATATTTGAATAGACTTTTAGCTTTATTTCTGTGCTTTTTGATTGAGATCGGTTTAATGTATTTGTGTAAATAATCCCCGACCAGATATGACCAGGTAAAAGCTACGATCACCAATGCAAACAGTTTTTCAATTCTTTCAATTTCAGTCAAGTGTGTATCTTCAATATTAAAACCACTTGTTTTTAATGCTCTAAAAGCAGTTTCAATCTGCCATCGTTCTTTATAAATTTCGAGTGCATCTTCCGGTTTGTTGAACGAGATAACAATCTGCAATTCAGGCTTTCCATCTTTGTCTTTTCCTTTCGAGGCTGAAAGATAACAGAGTTGCCCGTTCAGGGACACAATTCGTTGATTCACACGACAGCCATTTAAGGGTAAATTGGCAAATAACCAACTGGCTTTAACCCGTTTACCATTGTGAGGTTGCAAAACCCAAAAGTTTTCGCGGATGCGGATATAATACCGAATCCGGTTCTCATTCAGGTATTTGATCCATCGTTCTCCAACAAACTCACGATCTGCAGTCAAACAATCCAATGCTTCCAAACCAAAAAGACGGATAAACCGTTCAATCAATTCAATGCGTTCATTGGTGTTTGAATTGCCAAATTTGGGCAACATCTTAAACAGCAACGGGAAAGCGACTCCATGATAAACAACAGCAAGCACCAAAACATTGATATTCTGCTGTCCAAACTTCCAGTTCGTTCTGTCCATTGCCAAGCGAAAAGGCGGTTTATGTGGTAACAGTCTAAATATCATTATGGAAATCACATCAGTGTCCAAAAGATAAATCGCCATAAACCGTTGTATTCTCCGCAGTGAGGAATTAGTACTGGCATGGCTGTCAAAGGCCGTAGCTAACTTCTCAAAACCAACAGTTTGCACTTTACAAAGCGCACTAATAATTAAAACAAAGAACTTCACTCGTGCCAGATTCCAACCTGATTGCTCATGGAAAATGGAAACTAATTCACTACTTTTAGACTCTACTCTGGGTGTCATATTTCTCACAAAGTGACTTGGTAATCCTTTGTAAGATACTGATATTCAGAGTTATATGCAAATATTTCAACACTTATTTTGCTGATAATCAGCTATTTATTTTTTTGTCATGTACTAAGTAACTTTGGTTTTAATTGTTAGTAAAAAGAAGTTGCCGAAACTATCACCTTTCAAAGACCTTGTGTCTATTATTCTAAATGGTTCTTGGCAACTGATTAAAAAGAATGGGGACTAATACAAGTGATAGGTCTTAAAGCCTAGCGGGTAGCCAAGTTCACCCCATTCTTTTTTTTAACAAGTTAAGAACTATCAACAAGAAAAGAAAAAGAAGCAAAAAGAAAAGAATATCAACCCCTTACATCAGCATCATACTCAAAATACTCTCTTCCTGTTAATAAATCCATGTAAATCTAAAGGACGGGTAGCTGATGTTACCAATTGGCGTTTATTTACTCTCATTGTCAATGGTATATATTTCAATTAATGCCACAAGTAATTAAAAAGCTTCTATGTAGCTGAATTAAAAAAAAACCTGAATTAAATATTCATCATTCATGTCAAATTTTTGATAACCATTAGAATAGGCACTAAATACAGTTTTAAAATTTTGATTTAAAATATTTTTGTCTACCCAATGAGGTGCTATCGATTTTGTAACAGTTAAAAATAATCTTCTTTCTCCTCCTTTATTAATTAATACGGCATTTAGAACGGCTCCAAACATAGAAATGTCCATTGGAAATGCATTAGCTTTGTCAGACTCGCTTTTGAAAATAAATACTTCGGCCTCATGACTGACGGTATTTATATTGTTCTCAACATGAATACAATAACCAGAAGGCAATTTCAAGAATGGCAATAATTTATTAATCATTTCAGGAATTAAATTTGGAATTAAATTTTCATTTTCTTTCTTGTCCATGTTATGTTCTTTTAAATAATCAAATTTTAGTACTTGCTTTACTTATAAACGTATTTCGGATTACTAATTAAACTAATAATCTTCAATATACACATCCACAAACGGTGATGCACTATTTGTAACTATTTCTATTTCACTGACCTTTAGTCCAAAAACATTCTTTGAACCATTTATTGAACTAAAATGTCCATTCAATTGCGCTCCATATATCGCAATAGATTCAATATTTCCATTACCATGCTTTGGATAGAAATAAAACTTGTTAACATTTTGTCCGTTTTTTGTTAATGTAATAGATGCACTGCCTTCAATATCATATTCGTCAATTGTCACGGTAAAACCAGTGTAAGTTGGATGACTTTTCATGTTATTGTAAACAGTTTTCACAATTTTCATGCTCCTTTCATTTAATTTTTTCGATGATGAACTCCACATAATTCTAATTTTTATTTATACGATACTCTCTATCTGCGCATTTTTACGCTTGTTGGTAACGGACGGAACTATATGCAGTTGGGGATTGCGGGTTGTTTTCCTGTCGAACCCCGATGCCGTTGTTGCGGGCTGCGAACTTTGTTGTCCGCACCGAAACCCCAATTGACATATAGTTTTTGTGTGCGCCCTGCATGAGCAGTAGCGCACCTGCTGAAAGCTATTGAAAAAGTTTAAATATACAAATAAACTTTACATAACAGCGTTTGGGCAGGTGTATTTTTTTTTCACAGAGGGTGTAAGTCCCTTCCCGATAGATCGGGACAAGTCATGCGCGGGGTCGTGCCCGAAGCATTAGCAAGTGACAAGGTGGTTTATCGTGAGGTATGCACTGAAGGTTATTGCGATTGAATAATGAGCAATACCGACGGCAAAATCCGGTACTGACGAACAGTGAATGGAGTGCAGTTTTACGATAGTAAAACCAAATGTCCGGTGGACATTTGACGGAATGAAAAGCGGAGCGGTATGATATGAGGCTATGAAATGAGGATAAGCAAGCACATCATTGTAACGTCCCAAGAATACAAACATCATTTCTTAGTAGATACCGCAGGCATTGGATGAAGGGAAAAGCTCTTACCAGGGGATACCTTGACAACCACGAGTTTGGTTAAGTCAAGGAGTCAGCAGAGGTCATAGTAGCTATCGGCAACGAGCCACGAATAGATACCGTGGAGGTCTCACCAGGTAGTGAAGGGTCGAACGTTAAACAGTTGCAAATACCGAACGGATCCGCCAACTGGCGGAAGCCGCCGGTAAGCGCAACAGGAAAGAGAAAGGAGAACAAGAAACGGGTTACATTAAAAGGAAGAGAACGTATGCAAACTATTGAAGCCATTCTAAGTGCCGGAAACCTTACCCAAGCGAGCCGCGAGGTGATCCGCAACAAAGGGGCCGCCGGAGTAGATGCCATGAGCGTAAAAGAGCTGAAAACGTATCTTGATGAAAACAGGGACGAACTTACAGAACTGGTACGCCAAGGCGAATACTATCCGCAACCCATAAGAGGTAAAGAAATACCGAAGAGCAACAAAAAGAAGCGATTGTTGGGAATCCCAACAGTAGTTGACCGTATGTTGCAACAAGCGGTAGTACGCATCATTATGCCACAATACGAGTATATGTTTTCGGAGTACAGTTATGGGTTCCGACCGGGACGCAATAGCCACCAGGCCATACAGAAATCGCTGGGCTATATCAATTCAGGGTATCAACACATTGTAGATATTGACTTGAAGGGGTTCTTCGATGAAGTTGATCATTGTTTGCTGCTGCAAATTCTTTATCGCAAGATAAAATGCAGGGAAACCATGCGCCTGATACGCCGTTGGTTACGGGTTCCGATATTGTTGAACGGTAAACTGGTCAAACGCCGAAAGGGTGTACCACAAGGCAGTCCGCTAAGCCCGTTATTGTCCAATATCATGTTACATGAACTGGATATGGAGATGGAACGGCAAAAGCTCAGATTTGTCCGCTATGCTGACGATTTCAGTATCTACTGCAAAACCGAAAGCGAAGCCCGGAAGATCGGGAACAGTATCTTTTTGCACCTGCGCGACAAACTGAAACTGCCGATCAACAGGGAAAAGAGCGGTATTCGTCGCCCGTTAACCTTCAATATACTGGGCTACGGTTTCGTATCCACGTATCGAAAAGGGGAAAAGGGCAAATACCAACTGGTCGTTGAAGAGAAACGTTGGAAAACGTTAAAATCCAAGCTAAAGGAAATAACCCGTAAAACCAAGCCCATGAGTTTTGACCAACGGATACAAAAGCTAAAAGAAGTACAACGGGGCTGGATCAACTATTTCAAATTCGCAAGCATATACAATAAGCTCAACGAACTGGACGGATGGTTACGCAACCGGATACGTTATTGCATTTGGACTGACTGGAAGAAACCGGAGCGGAAGCGGAAAAACCTGATACGGCTTGGGGTAGATTTGGATCATGCTTACCAGTGGAGCCGGAGCAGGATGGGAGGCTGGGCAATAGCCCAAAGCCCGATTCTGAACACCACCATCACGGTAGCAAAACTCACTCAACGAGGTTATGAATCATTGCTAACCCATTATTACAAAGTAAGCCCATATTACCAAAGCTCACCTTTATTTGGCTTCGCCGATTTTTAATTCCCATTGTTTAACGAACCGCCGTATACGTGCCTGAGAATTGAATGTCCGGTGGACATTTAATTCGAAAGGGAGGAGCGTAGCTCGCGTACGTACGGTGGTGTGAGAGGCGAACTGGCGGTCATCCGACCGTCAGCCGTCTACTCGATTAGCAACCGTTATTTATCCTCAATGAGTCCAGTAGAACTACCACTACGTTCTTCCCACGAACTTATTGATTTCATTTTTTTCTTTTCTATAAAATCTCCGGTCCAAGGATCAAAAGAATATGCGTCAAATTTTTCTGTAACACTTGATCTTCCATCAGCTACAATTTTTTTAATTGTATTCGTTTTAATAATAACAAAGAAGCGAAAGTGTCCATTATATAATTCAGGTTTCCTTAACCCTTCCCATTTTAAGAAGGCAACTGCTTTAATCGAATCAGATTCAACTAAACCTTTTTCTTTAGCTTTTTCAATAACATTTGTAAAGTTGAGTCTGAATTCACGATTTAAATTGGCTGGTAATTTTTCAAACCCATAAATCTCTTCAGATTCATTAGGTATAAAATTTCCAATTGAATCAAGTTCGAACTCAATCATTTCTCTATAAATGTGAGCATTGTCAAATCGAATATTATAGCGAAATAGAAATTCATTTGGCTTGTTATTGAATTTATCGTTCCAGTTTCCAGATTCTGTTTTATTATAGATGGCAGAACCTCCCATATTCCATGTGACATATTTATTGAAGAAATCTTGTCCATAAACAGACTTTATAAGACTATCACCTTTAAGTTTCATCTTTTTTAGGAGTTCGTAAAAGGGAAAAGCATCTTTTATATTGACAGTCCAAACACCTAAATCATGATTTGTTTCGGCAATTAGTTTTCCATCTGCCGTATAAATTTTTGAAATTCCGATGTAGTCATTATCATCATTAAAGACAGCTTCCTCATGAACCTTTTTAGTGTCGAAAAAATAGTCAGTATAATAGGTCTTCGTTTTGTCTTTTAGCTCGTTGAATACCCTTATTGAATTTAAATACTTAAAATATTTTGTACTTATGACAGAAGAGTCAGTTTTAACTTCAGTATCCTCTTGAGCAAAAATAGTCAAGGGAAAAAAGAGCGTAAATAATGATAGTAATCGTCTCATCTTATAATGGTTGCACCGGGTAGCTTACGCCCCCTAAGAACCGTACGTGCGACTTTCACCGCACACGGCTCAGGCACTTTTAAGGCTCACCCGGCGAAGGGCAACCCGGCTGTTATTCCTTCAAAAACTCAAAATCGGTCGCAAAGTGCATAGCTCCGATCCCGGCGGGTGTAGTTCAACACAGACTCATCGCTAGGCGTTGCACGCCACTCAGAGTCCTATTTATTAGGCAAAGTTGTTTGTTTAAAATCTATCCCCGAACAATATGCGTTTAATCCCATTTGTCCAACCGTACTCAAAAGAATGGCAACTGCGGGTGCTAATAAAGTAGCTGAAAAACCGATAGTTGCTCCTATAGCACTTGAAATCATCGAAATATATAATGTCTTTATAACTGGAGATTCAGCACCTAATTTTTTTCTGTAACCTTCATAATCAGGATGTCCACAAATAAATTTTTGAAATTCTAATTTGAATCTATCATAGAATGGCTGAGAACTCTGAGGAGTACCTCCAAATGGAACATTATTTGAAGGGCCATTTGAAGTTATCCAGATTTCAGCCGCTTTCTCCTCGCCAAACTTATCAATTAAAACACTAATACTGTTTTTTTGATATGGTTTTAATTCATTTAGCCATTCAACCAATTTAATATTATCAATCTCTTTCATAACATCTCTTTTATATATTCAGCAGAAATACATTGTGTGGTTTGATTTAGTTCTCTAGGATTAATCCCTGCAATAATAACTCCACCACCACCTGAAGGAGCATATGCACCGATTAATACACCAACTATTTTATTAATCCTTGGCGAAAAAATCAAAGCCCCTGATTGTCCTGGTCTTGCTTGTGTATTAATTACAGCATGTTTCGATTTAACACCATGAGATTCTAATAAAATTTTAGCACCAATTTCTGTCTCTTGAAATGTTAAAACTCGTCTGCCCTCGACACAGTGTGGAAATCCAAAAATATCAATTTTTTCACCTACTTTTAATTCATCAAATGAACCTAAATCTGGTAAATTGCCTTCAAATACAATATCAGCCTTGACTATGCATAAATCCTTAATTGGGTCAATTTCAATAATTTTCAATGGAATTGGGGCACATTTTGTATCCGATGTATCTTGATACTGATTAATGTCAACAATATGTGGAGCTAAGAGAACAAGTCTTGATTCATCAGTTCCAACAACATGTTTTGTTGTTACTATTTTACCATCTTTAGTTATCAAGAATCCAGTGCCTAGCATTTGGACTCCGTCCGGGTTTATCCTCCCAATGACAACAACAATCTGTGTAAATACATTCATTTTATTAAGATTTTATTTAGTTTATCATAGTAAAATAACTCATGGGGTGATTTTTTTTACAATTTTGCCTAACGGACGGAACTATATGCAGTTGCCGACTGCGGGCGGTTTTCCTGTCGAGCCGCACCGCCGTTGTTGCGGGCTACACGGCTTGTTGTCAGCACGGAAACGGCAATTGACATATAGTTTTTGTTACCAACAGTTTTCAATGTTTTCCTAAATCAATTGCAATTCCTGTTTTTTGTTCTAATGCATAATATTGTCCGTCCTGAATGACTAGTTTTAAAAAAAGCTCATTGCCTTCAATATTTGCATCTGCTGAAATTAGTTCTCCAATTTTTTGCAAGTTGTTTTCAACAAGACTCTGAAGCTTCGGTATTAATCTGCTATATTGACTTATGACCATTGCTACTTCCATGCTTGTTTTGGCTGTTGTTTGTCCAAGACCAATTGACATATACACAATACCAGGTTCAATCTCAATCGAAGAATTGACACCAAACTTTCGCATTACCTTTATATCGTCGTCTGTTGGTATATGCTCTAATCCAATCACATCTTTTAATCGATACATCTCAATTGATTCAGGCCAGTTATTATGAATAATTTTAATCATTTCTTGTTTAGTCCAACTATCAGTATGAGGCATTACATTAATAAAGTAAACTTTATCATCTTCAACTCTTGCAAATAGTAATGGACCTGTCCTTTTAATAAAACCACTTCCATTTTCCTCGAACTCAGAGCCTAAATGTAAATGATATATTTTCCAATCATTTAATAGTGAATCATTATAGTCTAGATTGATTAACTCCTTGCTTAAATGAGGCAATAATGATTCTCCATTTTCAAATTTATTTTTTACATTTTCTAATCCTGTCTGATACTCTGGAGGACAGCTAAATTCTTTTGAAATCAGAACCTCTCTGGGTATTTCATATATTGAGCGACGTTTATAATTAAAATATCTCATTCTTAATTTTTCAGAATTCCCTGTTTCGTCAATATGTAGATTTTTATCAGTTAATTCTGCAATTAATAAGTTGTCAAAATCCTTGTCGAAGTCTAAGTGTGCTGTGTACATTGTGCTGTTTTTTAAATTGTTGGTAACATCTGTATATCCACAGAGTTGTGGATATATTGGCCTTATCCACATGAACCATATTTGCCAAAGGCTTAAGTACAAATAACTTGATAATACGGTTCGGTCTTGTCATAAATTATCGTTTTTCACTTGTCTATAACACTGAGGTATGCGTCGAAACTTTCTTTTTTATCCCGCCCCAGCTCCTTCAGGATATGTTACGATCTTTGCAACCATTGGTACCAAAGGCAATCAGCACCTCTTAGCTTCGGATCTGTGATTCGTTTGAATACTTACACCAGTATAACTTCAACCAGATTTTTTCGCCCGAATAATCACGGGTTTGATTGCATAATGATCATGGTTTTATCCTTGCTTCCAAACAGAATTTTCCCTCAGGCTTGCCGCTCTTTTCCCTACTGCTATCTTGTTGTTTCAGTTGCTAAAAGTAACCCATTATGTTTCTAATTCAAAACAAATTAGTCGTTATTATCAATGTATTAAGAGTAGAGCCCGTCTCACGACGGGCTCTACATTCCAACCCCCTAATTAAACCTGGAATAAAAAATCAGGCTTTTATCATTTTAACGTCCAGCTCGGTAAGCTTTCCTTTTTCAATTACTGTTTTTAGGATTTGCGTGGTGTAGTTGGCCAGCGTAACGCTCATGTTATAGGTTCCGGGCGTAATCTTAATTATTTCGGCTATTCCGTCAATATCCGAAGTGGCGGTTTTGCCGTTAATGGCTACAAGTGCTCCCTCCAAATCGGCGCCGGTTTCGGCATCGGTTATGTTGATGGATATTCCGCTGTGGCGGGTCGGGAGTTTGTCTAAAACGCGGGTTGCCATATATTCTCTGACCATATCGGGCTTGGTAGCCGAGTAAGAACTAACAATCAGCTTGTCGATAATTGCTAAACTTTTATCAATTGGAACCATAATGGCATCGATTGCCTTTGTTCCTTCGGTTTTATGGGTCTGTGCAGCCCCGGTAGTTCCAATCGTATTCTGGTAGGCCGTAATGGCGGCATTTACAGCGGTAACATCGGCAGCGGTTAATTGCACACTGGCCATCGAAGCGATGTTGGCGCTCAGCGCGTCGCGTATGTTCTTGATTTGGTTGTAGGCCCTTGTTTCCGGAGCATGAATAAAATCCGATTTTTGCACATCGAATATTTGTGCCAGGTTGGCATTGGCCGTATCAACAGCCCAAACATAAGCTTTGGCTGCTTTATTAACAATGATGTTCACCATGGCCATAAACGCGTCGTTCTTGGCCTGGGTAACGCCTTTGATGTCGGCCTGATGTTGTTGTAAATACGTTGAAAGAGAATTGTTGAGCGCCACGAAATTGTTGATTTCGGTCACTAACCGTGTAAAGCTTGTCCAAACAGCTGAATTAATCGGGTTGGCAAAGAAAAGAAGCATTCTCTTGTACATGCCATTTTTCTCACTTTGGCGGTGGTCCATAACAGTGGTTTTAATCGTTAATATTGATATTATTTAACTCAAAACCAAATATATAAAATTCAGATCGAAATTTGAATATGTTTTACAGCTATTTTTTATGAATAATGGGCACAATTTATAGTCGTATTTTATTTCGGGCTCACCGCCTGCCCGACTAAGCTGGTCAGGCGGGCACCGTCCGCCAGCGTTCGACTGAGCTCACGCCGAAGTCGGACGTTCCCCCTCTCTGCAAGGTAGAGAGAGGAAAAGCGAGCGTTGCGGGCTTGGGGTGGGTCAATAAAACGATGTAATGAGCATGATTTAAGTAAACTCCAACCGAAATAAATATAACAGGAGCCTGCTTTTGAGTGTCAGGAGGAGCCTACTATCGAATGTCAGAGGCTTACTATCGAATGTCAGGAGCCTGTGTTCGTATGTCAGATGCCTGTGCACGTATGTCAGATGCTTGTGCACGTATGTCAGATGCCTGTGCACGTATGTCAGATGCCTGTGCACGTATGCCAGATGCCTGTGCACGTATGCCAGATGCCTGTGCACGTATGCCAGATGCCTGTGCACGTATGTCAGATGCTTGTGCACGTATGTCAGATGCCTGTGCACGTATGTCAGATGCCTGTGCACGTATGCCAGATGCCTGTGCACGTAGCCAGATGCTTGTGCACGTATGTCAGATGCTTGTGCACGTATGTCAGAGGCTTGTGCGCGTATGTCAGATGCTTGTGCACGTATGCCAGATGCTTGTGCGCGTATGTCAGAGGCTTGTGCGCGTATGTCAGGAGCTTACTATCGAATGTCAGAGGCTTACTATCGAATGTCAGGAGCCTGTTCTCGTATGTCAGATGCTTGTGCGCGTATGTGACTTTCCCTATAATAACCTGACAGGATTTTTACTTGTTTGTTGACGTACACCTTGCGGACGTCGGGGTGAGTACATTTAATATACGACTATAAATTTTTCCTATTACTTAATCCTTTTGAGTGCATTTTAAATGCTGATTTGTTCATTGCTGTTGTTGGTTTGATCACCTTTAACCTGCCGCAAAAGGTTCATCTCTTCCTGGAGCTTGTCGGCGAATAGAAACATGTCGGAGCTATTCATGATGATATTCGCGCCAGCTTTTGCCCATGCCAGCTGTAAATCGAAGTTTCCACGCGAACCATTGTGACCTCCGGCGGCAACGCCTTTAGCCCTTGCTTTTTCAATTATGCCGCAACTTAATGCCAGAAACTCTTCCGACTTGTACTTTTCAGGCATATCGTAGGCCACCGACAAATCGTGCGGGCCAAGAACAATCCCGTCAACTCCTGGTCCGTCAACCGTTTGAATGGCCAAAAAATCATCCAGGTTTGCTACTCCGGTCGGGCTTTCAATGTTAATCAGCAAGGTGTTGTTTTGGTTGTGTGTTTTAAGGTAAGCTTCCAGTTCTGCGCTTGGCTTTTCGTCGCCATACAGCAATTTTTTCAACTTTTTACCTTTCAGCGGGCGATACTTTACGGCGCCAACCAATTCGTAAACATCATCAATATTCTCGACATACGGAACCAGAATGGCGCCTGCTCCTGCATCCAACGCCTGTGTTGCCAGGTATGGATCGGGGCTCAGAATGCGAACAACCGGGTTGATTCCGGCGGCTTTGTAGGCCCGGCACATCCACCCAAGGGCATCAGGATTATACAAAACATGCTCGTTGCAAATAAAAATGTAATCGAGTCCAAGACCCTTTGCCACATCAAACATCTTGGGCGATGTGGAGCTAATCAGCGTTCCATACACTGTTTTTCCTGAACGCAAGGCATTTCTGAAATCATTTCCTGTCATTTCCATTCTCCTTTCCTGCCAAATTTCTGAATTGCAGCTTCGCCAAAGTCTTGCGCCGACTGGTTCATTTGTTCAGCTATTTTTTGTTGTTCATCAATTCCCTTGTATGCAATTGCAGCGTTTATCACCGTATTGCATTCGTTGCTATCCATAAAAAGCGAAGCTTCCAGAATTCGGGGTTGATCTTCTTCCGGAATAATTAAAAAGCCATGCTTATCTGCGTGAATTAAATCGCCTGTATGAACCGTGGTTCCAAAAACTTCAACAGGGTGGCCCCAGCTTAAAGGCGCGGCATAGGCATGACCCACACAAAGTCGCCGCGCCAGTGCCTTAAAGCCCGTTGACCGCATTTCGTCTAAATCGCGAATGGCTCCATCAACAATAACGCCAACGCAGTCCAGTGTTTTGTGCGTGTTGGCGCTCACTTCGCCCCAAAAAGAGCCATAAACATGCGGTTTGTCCAAATCCTGCATCACAATAATTTTTGGTCCGGGCAACGAAGCAATATATTCTCGGTACTCAGCCCAGGCGTTAGGATTCGGCGCCGGTTCCGAAGGTTTTATTGTTACCGTAACCGCATAGCCCACCATTGGCCCAAATTCGGGCATAAAGTCGTTGGTTTCTTCCAGGTTGAACCCAGATATTCGGGAGCGGTTTGTTATTTGCTCCCATCCGTTATAAATGGTGGGTGTGTTCCAACGCTTCAGTTTTAATAATTCACTTCGTGGTAGCATGTTTGCGTATTTACAATTTTTGTTGAAAGTTACGATTGCTAAAGCTTAATGAAAATGCGCCTTTTGTATAGAAACCAGGCCACCAGGAAACAGGAACCCGCCGAAATGAGCGCCCAGATTAATGATGCCATTTTATCAATCAAGCCCAGGTTAATCAAGCCATTATATACGAGATCATGAATGTGCGTGTGTTTATAAAGAGTTTCAAACAAGTCGGCCACCACGTAAATAGCAATGGCGTTACTGCCAAAAATAATGCCTGCGCGGGCAATCGGGTTGTTCTTGAATCCTTTTATGTCGATCAGCCAAATGGATGCAGCCAGTAGCAAAAGCGCCCATCCGGCGGTATATAGCACATATGAGCTGGTCCATATTTTCTTGATAATCGGAAATTGCCAGTCCCAAACCGAACCAAGCAATATGCAAATAACACCTGCAATGAACAGGTGAATAATCTTTTCTTCTGCTTTTTTTCCCTCCTGAAGAATATGTCTTCCAACCAGCATTCCAATCAGGCAAGTTGCCACCGAAGGAAAGGTACTATAAAACCCTTCGGAATTCCATCCTCTTTTCCCGAGTGTTTCCGGTGCAAAAAGCAGCCTGTCGAACCAGGAGGCAAAGTTTTGTCCAGGTTCAATTGTTCCTGCTGCAAATTCGGGTGTTGGAATAAAAGCACAGTGTAATCCAATAAATAATTAAAGTTGAAATTAAAATTGCCAGTTGCGTTTTCGTGCTTTGTAAAAAGGAAAAGCAGCGAAGATGCCAGGTAAACCATTGCAATTCGCTGTAAAACGCCAAACCAATCGACCCGGGTTACAACGAAAGCAGGCAGGAAATGCAGAAAAAATCCAATCCAGTAGAGTATCAACGACCGAACAACTACTCTTTTAATCATTTCATTTTTAGGCTTCCCGCTTTGAATCTGTTTGGTAAACGAAAGCACGATGGAAATGCCCATAATGAAAATGAAAAATGGGGAAAATGAAGTCGGTTGGAGTCACTCCAGCCCAGTGCGCATGTTCCAGCGGAGCATAGCTATGCCCGTAAGCGCCCGGGTAATTTACCAAAATCATGGCCGCAATAGTCAGCCCCCGAAACACATCAATCGATATTATTCGGCCAGATTGATTCATAAATCGTTGGTAGGTTTTATTTTATGCTGAAAGAGTTTATTTCTTCGTGTCGAAGCGCTTCATAATATCTTTCCAGTCGGTGATGATGATACCTTCGTCCTTAAAGAATTTCAAAACAACCGGATCGGAAAACATTTCGCCTTCCCAAACCCGTTGTTGCCAGCTTCCGGTAATACTTTTCAAATTTTCGGTAAGGGTGGCAGGGTGGAAGATGATCTCGGTCAATCCATTAGGCATTGATTTAACCAGTTTGAAAAAGTTCTCCCGTTTCTCTTCATACGTTTTCCCAGTTGGCACACTTGTAAAAAAATCGAGTTTGGGCAACTTATAATCAGCAACATTCCTGATGACTTCGTCATTTATCGGGTAACCGGCTTGCTTAAAATATGCTGCAACTTCGGGCACTTCAACATTAATAATATTGGCCGGAAGACGATATTCCTGCGCAATTTTCAGGAAGACTTTAACATACTCGGGCGAACCATACATCGTTCCCATGTGGGTATCGATGTGCGACGGACGACGACCGCAGGCAATAAATTTGTCGATTTGAGCCCGAACTTCAGTTTCAACTTCTTTTGCCGAAGCGTGCATAACAACATCAGGCACTTCGTGGTGCATTTTTCCCTCAGCATCAATCAGTCCGGGCACTTTCTTCGGGTTCGTTAACGTACTCCACCGGTAAGTTTTCCATTCGCTGGTTAATGTTAAGTGTACACCCAGGTCAGCATCAGGATATTTTTTAGCCCAATCAATCATTTCTTTTGCATTGGGGCAAGGCATCATTACAGCTGCGGTGTTTATCTGTTTGTTGCTCATGTATTTCTGTACAGCCTCATTTGCTTCAGGGCTCATTCCGGCATCGTCGCAGTGCAGCAATAATACCTTTCGGCCAGCGCCAAAACCCAATTTTTCAGCCCAGGTTTGGGGTGCAATTTTTTCGGGATCAACAACAACATGCTTAATCGATTCGCTGTGCTCTCCGCCCGAATAGGAATAAGTCATGTTCAAAAGTCCATCGGGAGTTTGAATCAGGCAAGGGTAGGAGTAGCTCTCTTTTTTGTCCTTGCTATATTCAACCAATTCTTTCCACTTCCATGTCTTACCTTCATCGTCTGACAGATACAATGACAGTTGGTAGCGTCCGCCATTGATGTCGTTGCCCAGGAATGCCCATTTACCATCCTTCAAAACGCAAAGCTCAACACTGGCTTCGTTGGGTATTCCCGATTTTTGGGCAGCGCTCCACGATTCGCCCTGATCAGCAGAAACTGCTATTTGTACGCGCGTTGGCGAATCGCCGCTATCGCGCATGTAAGCTACAATGTTGCCATTTTTTCTGACTGCCAGAGCTGGTTGAATTGGTCCGCGTCCAACGATAGGTAAACCGGGGCGCCAGGTTGCGCCATCGTCATCCGAAATGGCAACCATCGACATGTTCAGCCCGTCGGAATATAACGGGAGCAAAATTCTTCCGCTTTCGAGGGTAATGGGATGAATACGGGTCATCCAGCCAAAGCTGCGTTTCGTCAAATCTTTGCTGGCATCCTTAATCATAGCGTCGTATTTAGGCGCATAAGCCGCCCAGCCCGATTCATTTTCAGGAAGTTCTTTAAACCTTTTCTCTACTTCTTTTGAGAAATTCTCGTCGGGTTTCAGTAATATATTGTCCTGCCATTCCCAAACCGGCGCTTCGTTGCCCGAAAAGTTAATGGAAGTTCGAAACTTTATGATCGAGTTCTCCCATTTATTAGCCTGAACAGCAATCCAAAACAGAAAAAGCTTTCCCTTTTTATTCAGAAAGAGCACCGGATTACAGTCCGGAATGTCTTTGGTATCGGCCATCAGAAAGGGTGTCGTCCACAATTTCGAACCTTTTTTCAGCCGTGCGCCCATTATTCGCACATCGTCGGCCGAACGTTCGCCGTTTCCCTGGAACCAGGCAGCCAGCAAATCGCCATTGGGCAAAGCAACAATGCTGCTTCCGTGCGTATGTTCTTTTTGCGATGGAAAAATGATTTCTTCGCTAACGATGGCATTTCGGGTATTTCGGGATTGAGCCCAAATACTCGAAAATGCGACCATCAGGATGATTGTAAAAACGGAAAGCTTTTTCATGGACTAGTTGGTTTAGGTTAATTTCCAAATACTTCGGAAAGCAAAAATACGAAGAACTGCTAAATTTTTGTCGTACTTAACACCGGAGAATTGATAATAGCGCTTAATTCATTCACTCCTTTTTCAATTTTGGCACGTTCTTCTTTTCCATATTTACGAATAGGAGCAGCAACGTAGTCGCTACAAATATTCATGACAGACAACGCACATTTTATTCCTTTAATGTGCTTTGAGTTATTCTTTCCGACATTATAAATCAAGTCATTGATCATCATCATTCGTTCGCGAAGTACTCCGATTTTGTCGAGATCTCTTTCAAGCGAAGCATTGTACAAATCGACAAACAGTTTTGGGAAAATATTGGCTCCACCGGCAACTGCACCATGGCCGCCATAAATGATTGTTTCGGGTAGGAAAAGCTCTGTTCCGGCAATAACTGCAAATTCAGGCGAATCTTTAAACTCCTGAATCAATGAATATAAATAATTAATGTCTCCAGAGCTATCTTTCACGCCAACAGCGCCAAGTTCTTTTGCTCTCCTGATTGTGCTTACCGACATGTGAACTTTTGTACACCCGGGCATATCATACATTAAAAATGGTAAAGGCAATTTGGGCACCATAATTTCGAGGTATTCCCGCATTTCCTCCTGCGAAATAGGCAAGTAATAAGGAGGCGCAATAACAACGCCATCCAGCCCTTGTTCTGCCGAATAGTTAGCAATTTCGAGCGAACCTTCGAGCGAGGTATCTGTAATTCCTACAACAACAGGGATGCGTTTTTTGACAAATTCGCTCGTCTTTTTGATCAGTTCTTTTCGGAGTTCATAACTCAAACTGGTAGCTTCTCCGGTAGTCCCCAGAATGAATAAGCCATGAACGCCGCCGTCGATTAAATGTTCAATCAGCTTTTCCAGACCATTGACATCCAAAGTTTTGTTGTTAATAAGCGGAGTAATTACAGGGGGAATTATACCATTAAATGTTGGTTTCATACAATGTTATATTTAATATAAAAGCGTTAAATACTAATTTACGTTCGATTTGTTATCTAAAATCAAAGGAAGTTCATTGCCTGTTTAATTACTTCTGCTATTTTGTTCTATTTGCATAGTATATTAACAGGAATGTGTAAATAATCTATTATATTTGGGTGTTAAAGTTAAAAAATGCGAACATGGAATTTATCTATGAAAAGATCTCGGTTCCGTTTAAGAAAACATTTATAACACGGAGGCAAAAGATGGATCCCAAATTAAACAGGATTCATTCACATAAAAACTTTGAATTAAACCTGATTGTTTCCGGTTCGGGCCGACGAATAATAGGAAATCATATCTCGAGTTATACCAAAGGCGATCTGGTTCTTTTAGGGCCCAATGTTTATCATTGCTGGGAAGTGCAGGCAACCGAAGGCGAAGATATGGATGGCGAATGTGTGGTAACTCATTTTTCTGAAAATATTATCAATTCGGGCTTTTTTAATATTCCTGAACTGGAAAGCGTAGTTACCCTTTTAAAGGAAGCCGATACCGGTATTTTCTTTCATGGTAAAAAGGCCGAAAAAGTTGCTGCTACAATAACCAAAATGGTTAACCTTTCGGGTCTTGAACTATACATCAGGTTAATGGAAGTTTTCAACCTTCTTCTTCAAATTGAAGATCGGGAATACCTGGCGTTGCCATCGTCTCAACCCAATGTGCATGAAAAGGATATTGACCAAATCAATAAGGTTTATGAATATGTGTTCCAGAATATTCGGGAAGGCATCAAATTAAAAGAAGCTTCGTCGCTGGTTTGTATGGAACCCGGCTCGTTTTGCCGGTATTTCAAAAAGAAGACCAATCAAACATTCATGGATTATGTGAAAAATGTTCGGATTGGCATTGCAGCCAAACTTCTGGCAGAAACCGATAAACAAATCACACAAATTTGCTTTGAGTGCGGCTACAACAATTTGGCAAACTTTAACCACTATTTTAAAGACATTATGAAGAAAACGCCATCCGATTACAGAAAAGATTTCAAGTAAGCAATTCGGGAAAATTAGATAGCGCCGGTATTCTCCAAGCAATCAACTACCTGATGTAACCTGGATTGCAACAGTATCTTTTAGTTGTTGTAACTCTTTGTGTTCAACTTTATTTTTTGCTTGTATTGCCATATAAACTACTTCGGCAATGTCGTGTACCCGTACCCGGCGGCTTTTCGAAAATGTTTTTTTGCATAACGGGCAGGCTGTTACCAAAATATCGGGTTTATAGCTAATGTATTCATCAATTGCTCTTTCCCGAATTTGGTTTCGCTCCGACATCTGAATTTTGGTATTGGCTAAACTTCCCCCGCAGCAAAGCGATGCCTCTTTTTCGTTCTTAATCGGTATAACTTCAGCATACTCGTCAAGAAGCAAGCGTGGCTGGTGATAAATTCCACTCCCTCGCCCAAGTTCACAAGGATCGTGGTAAACCAGCCTGTCCGGCATTTTATTAACCGGCAATTTACCATCAACCATTAATTCAAGCAGATACTCCGAATGATGTTGTACTACTATGCCGGGAATAGCATAATCTTCACGAAAAACCTTGTAGCAAATAGGGCAGGAAACCACCAGCTTTTTCGCTCCTGAAGCCAAAATTTTCTCCCGGTTACTATCGATGAGTTTTTGTGCAGCTTCATATTGCCCAATCAACATTAAAGGTCTTCCGCAGCAAGCTGTTTTTTCTTCATCCATAAACCAGTAATTTACGCCTGCAATCTCAAATAAGCCTTTCATCGATTTAATAATGGCCGGTGTCAGATGGGTCATACAGCCTGCAAAATAGATAACTTCGGTTTTCGGGCTTGTCGCTACTTTCCCGGTTTTAAGATATTCGTATGACGCATTATAAACTTTGGTTGATTCTATTCGTTGGGTGATTCGCAAACTGTTGAGCTCCAAACCAACCGGACAGTCGGTCTGGCAGCGGCCGCAAAGCAAACAATTAAATAATTTATCATCGGTTACGTTCCTGTTCCTGAGATGCTTAAGCATGTAAACCGATTGTGTGTCCTTAATTTCGGCGTGAGTCATTTGACAACTATCCAAACAAATGCCGCAACGCGAACACGAGTATATCTGAATTCGCGAAAAACCGTCAATTCGCTTCTGTACTTTAATCCCGTAATTCCGAAGAAAAATCATAACTACTTCTACCGGAATGTGCATGTAGCGCGATACCGGCAATGCAAAGAAAAACAATCCCAACGCACAGGAGTAGCCCCACCATAAAGGAATCTCGACCATTTGTACAGGCAAAACAGAAGCCAGGAAGTTGCCGGTTGGCTGACTGATAATACTTCCGTTATGGTGTACGGCGGCTGATACACTTTCGGCAAAAAAGCGAAGCGGAAAAATAAACCAAAGAGCGATTAAGGCAATTCGGTCGCCTGTCTTCAACTGCGTGGTTTTTTTCATGCCGAAAGTACGACTGTTGAAGCGCTTATAGTAAGCAAGTAATACACCCGATAATACAAAGAGCAGCAATAAATCCATGCTTGCTGCCAGTATTTTCCCGGCAAAAGTTACCGATGGCTGCGTGGCAAAATACCGCATGAAAATGGTTTTGTAAACCGGGATCGATAATGTTTGGTAATGCTGATAGGCTTCGATATGCCCGACGACAATAAGTAAAAACCAGCCAAAAGCAAGGCTCATGTGCATGTAGCCCAGTACCGGATTTTTTCGAAATATTTTGCGGTGAAGCAACGACTCCATAAAGGTTTCATGAATTGCCTGTATGGTTTTCCGGGTAAAAATATTGTGAAGAATCCGGCTCTTATCGATTTTTGACAACTGAGAAATCCAAATTCCAACAATTACAATCAGGAACGAGACTATAAACAATAATCCAATGGTAAACGGCAATATGAATGATGGAGGAAATTTCATTGAAATCCTTGCAATTTATAATTTATACTTCACCACATTCTTTTTAATCAGCATGATAACGTTTCTCAGGTTAATGCCTCTTGGGCATACCAGCTGGCACTTCCCGCAGAGCATACATTTCTGAATTTCAGTTTCAAGTTCGGACGTTTCACCCCTGCGAAGCATTAAGCTTATCCGGCGTACATTAAAACTTACCAGGTCTCCTGCGCTGCAAGTCGCGGTGCATCCGCCACACGATAAACACACTTTAAACGAAGGTTCACTCTCCAGTATCTCATTCAGCAACCGCCCATCAAACTGATCGTAATCAATTGTGCGTTGCTTTATTACCGTAAAACCAAAGTCCTTCATTAATTCTTAAATTTAAGCCACTTATTTACTTCGGAAGCGGCAGAACGGGCGTGTAAAACAGTATCGTTTACCGACATTGGCGCAGTGCAGCTTCCAGCCAGAAAAATTCCTTCGAGATCGGACAAGTTTGAATTCAGGAACGAATCGGCAGTTTTTAAAAAGCCTGACTCCTCACAACGCAACGAACAGGCCGAAGCTGCTTCTGAGGTTCCTTTGCCAGCTTCCATTCCAACGAGTAAAACCAAGAGATCGACATTCATTTTTAGCGGTCTTCCCGAAAGTGTATCTTCAGCCTTAATTAACAAACTTTTATCAATTTTTTCGGAAGCTTCTGATAAACGTCCGCGAATAAACTGAATATCATATTTTTCCTGGGCTTCACGGTAAAGTTCTTCGAAATGCTTCCCGTACATGCGCAAATCCATGTAAAAACAAAAAATCTCGGCATGAGGTAGCCGTTTCTTTAACTCAATTGCCTGTTTCACTCCGGTTATGCAACAAACCTTTGAACAGTAATGATTTCCAGACTTTTCGTCTCGGGAACCCACACAATGAACAAAGGCTATTCGTTTCGGATTTTCTCCGGCAGCAACGCTTAAATCTCCATCGGGTAATAGCAATTTTTCGAGATCAGCCGAAGTAATAACGTGATCGTAAATCTGATAACCGTATTCTTCTTTTCTGCGGGCATCAAAAAGTTCGTAGCCGGTGGCAACAACAACAGCATCGGCACTAAGTTGTTGGTTCGACGAAGTTTGCAATTCGAACTTGCCGTTTTCCCGCGTCATCGATTTGATTTCCGTTTCGTTTAAAACGGATAAATCCTTTTGCCTGCATTTCCCATCAAGGTATTCCTTTATTTTCTGAGCTGGCGTAAAATCGGGAAACAAGTACGACCAATTATTCATTTTTCCGCCAATGGTTGGCTCTTTTTCAACGATAGTCACCCAATGCCCGGCGTCAGTAAGCTCGCAAGCCACCTCAATACCAGCAATTCCTCCACCTATAACAACGATATGTTTCACAGAATTTCTTTTTCAGATTTTACGTTCAATCTCATTCGCAAACGCAACCAATTTTCGCCAGGTTCCCGATTTGCTTGCCATCATTTCCGGCATACTTAAGTTGGGGATCATAATCAATACCCATTTTGTCGAGCAATGGCTCAACATTGGTTTGGTGCATTTGCATTCCCATATCCCAGGGATTGTAGCCAAGTACCAATCCGGCAAGCTCTTCGTAAGTCAAAACCGGAATTCCCTGACCATTGGGGCCATAGGTTTTGCCCTCCATTTCTTCAATAACATATTGCCAGCGGTCGAGAAACATAGGACATCCCGGGCAATTGCATAAAATTGCATCCGGGTGGTAAGGTTCCATCGATTCAAATTTCTTTCTCGAATTTGACACCGAATAACCTCGGTTCGACATAACTAAATATTGCCTGAACCCAAAGCCACAACAGTGCCGCCTTTCAGGATAATCAATCACTTCGCCTCCCCACGATTCAATCATTCCTACCAAAACATGAGGAAACTCGGCGCCGCCAACGCCTTTCGACGGAAACATTTTGGAATAATGACAACCAATATGTTCTACAATCCGAAGAGGTCTTCCTGTATTTTTATTAACCAGCGAATGCTTTGCTTTGGATGCAATATTCTCCCTGAATTTGTAAACAATGTCGCTGGCATGAGCTACATTTTCGGGAATCTCAAATTCGCGACCAGTTGCCTGTTTCAGGAAACCGCGTATTTTTTCAAGCTCTGCCGGAAACTCTTTCCAGGTTTCGATAATTTCGTTGTAAATGCCAAACGAAGTAATACACGACACCGCCAGGTTTTTGTACCCCGCTTCGGTCATTAATGCAAACTGCCGTGCAACAATGGTTTGAATTGTGTCGAAAGGAACAACATCCGAATGGTAACCAATGCCTGAACAGGTTGTATGGTGCGGGTTTTCGTATATATCTTTGTTCAGCTCGGAGCGCATAATTTTTAAAAAAGTTTGCTCCGATCCTGGAAAGAAATTCTGCCTGATGCAGCTTCTCACGTAAAAATAGTGGTCTTCAGCAATTTCCTTTTGATAATCTTTCCAAATATGTTGTTTCCCGTCAATATTCATCCTTTATTCATTTTGCAAATCTCCGGTAGTTTGGTTATTGCCGGTTGTGCTTGCCATTATTCGTTGTAAATATGTAACTTATATAATCAGAATAGTTATTTCCGTCTTCACGAAAGCCCATTTCGTTGGCTTTTAATTTCGAAAAATGCTCAATTTTTTCGAACCGGTCGAAACCTCCGGTTATTTCAAAAATTTGTTTGATCTCTTCGATTGATTCTTGCGGAATTTTTCTCAAAGGGCCAGGCCCATTACCATTGTAGTTTGCACCCACACGGGCAAAAACCTCTTCCTTGTTTTCAAAAATCCATTCGCCTACGGGACCCTGTTCCGGATGAAGTGCGGGAACTAAACTTTCAGGAAGGACGCAGTAGCCACGATTTACGATATTTTCTCCAATTACACGTTTAATGGCCAACTGCTGGCGACCTTTCTCGGAGTGGGTAAAATATCCAAGTTCCTGAGATAATGATCGTAAAGCCATAATAATCAGACCAGGAGTGTTGCCTCTTGGACACCTGGTTTTGCACGACATACATTCGCCGCAATACCAAATGGTTTCGCTTTTTAGCAGTTCCTCGATGCGTTTCTCGTCTTTCGATTGTACCGTACCGGCAATAAGGCGGGGATCGTAATCGTAAAATTCGGCGGCAGGACAAATAGCAGTGCAAACGCCACAGTTCATGCAGGAATTTAGTCCTTCTTCGAACCTGACATCTTTCGTAAGTTCCTGGTATAGTTCCATTTTGGTTTCCGGATGATAACTTGACGAAGTTACCCTTTCGAATCAAAGCCGGGTTCAGTCTAAAAGTGTATTCGGAATAAGCATTTCTGCGTATTTGCACTGTGCTGCAAATACACAAAAATGCTTCAGGTTTTTATTCCGTTTTCCCGAAATTGAAATAGAGTGTTAACGATTTTTCTGACAAATTCATATTCGGTTGACTCATGGGACCCATTGTTTCGGGCTTGGTAAATTTGGTGCCAATGGGGTTAATCGCTTGTAAAAAAGAAATGTTCCCAACAGGAAATTCGGGCGATGTGTTGTCGTTATTAGCACCTTTAGGTTTTTCAGGAGTATATAATCGTAAAAATACATCATCATCGGGGCAGATTACCGTAAAGTTTTGCTCTTTCGATTGAATAGTTGCCCAGTATAAATTTCGATGGTATCCTTTAAACTCGGGGTATTGCCAGCTTTCGCCTGTAATTGTATTGTTGTACGGTTTTTCCCAAAGATTAAAAGTATTGCCTTTCATCCGGTTTTTCCAAACACGATATGGGCCGTAACCCATCCATCGAATTCCTTTCACCTGATCTTCCGGATAATCAAAACTTACGCCTATAAATTTGGTTTCATAGGGCGTTTTATAGGTTGTTTCCAGTTTTAACCACCCCGAAGATAATACAGTCCACTTAACTTTTTTCAAATCACCTTTATAAACACACTCAATGACCTGATTATCATCTTCGCTGTAATTTTTTATTTCCTGAAATTCGGAATTACCTGTGACAATAACAGGTCCGTTGGTAAACCGGATTGGCTGATCGCCGCTTTTTACGCCTGCAAATAATCCCGTACTTTTATCCCATTTGAAAGAAAGCGTATTTATCTGCAAGTTTAAGCTCGAAGCATCTTCAATAACCCTGATTTTTCCGGCCTTTACGTTCGAGATCATCTCTTCAGCAACAGTTTTTGCACTTCGTATTGGCCAGCTCCAGGTGTAAATTTCGCGTCCCGAAGGATCGGTTGCTGTAATGTATAACACATCACTTTCAAAAAACCGGACAGGTAAAAACATGATCAGCTTTCCTTTTTGTCCAGGCGCCAGGTCAGGCGATTCGATTGTACCGGTTTCAGTTTCACGAACATCCTTCTCAACCGGATTGGGCAAATCAACAAGTTTATAGGTAAACTTGCAGTCTTTCAGGTTGGTATATAAATACCTGTTTTCAATCGGAAATTCGCCGTTAAAAGATGGCGTGATGTACCGCGTTGCAAAGAAAACCGGCGACCAAATTTCTTTTATGGTGTAATAACTGGCTTCTTTTTCGAGGTATGGCCCTAATATCCCGTCGGCAGCATGGTTGCCGTCGGTATCTAAAATTCCGTTTTTATCGGTTCTAAGCACAGCCTCGTCGGCATAGTCCCACAAAAAACCTCCTGCCGACAGCGGATTGTTCATCATCAGGTTCCAATAGTCATCAAGCCCTGCTCCGTGCCCGCCATCGTACAATCCGTGCAAAAATTCGGTTGGGAATACAATCCGCCTGCCTTGCTGATGCGTTCCTACGCCATAATTATAGTGTTTATAGTGCTGTGTATCAGTATTCCTGAACTCTTGCCAGGGATGAATTAGCGGACGCTTTTGCGGATCGAGTTCATCAAAAAAATGATCAAGCTCGGTATTCCATCCGCCTTCATTCCCGTTATCCCACACCACAATCGACGGATGATTAAGATCGCGAAACAGCATTTCCTGTGCCAGGATTGAGCCAACACGAGTATCGTAAGCTTTTTGCCAACCGGTAAGTTCGTCGAGTACAAAAAGCCCGAGCGAATCACATACATTCAAAAAATGCTCATCAGGCGGGTAATGTGACATTCGTACCGCGTTCATATTCATATCTTTGATCGTATTGACATCTTCAATACTTACCTGTTTATTGAGGGCCCTGCCAGTGTTGGGCCTAAATGAATGCCGGCAAACACCTTTAAACATTACTTTCGTTCCATTTACATAAATTCCATCGCTTTCGCGCAGATCAACAGTGCGAAACCCGAATTTTTCCGAAACTTCATGAACAATGTCCAGGTAATCGATAAGCTGAATATCAACCTTATAACGATTAGGAGATTCCGGTGTCCAGGGCATTATATTTTCAGCAAACGACTGAAGATGAGCAATCGCCTGGTCTTTTTCAAGAATAAATGAGAAAGGAGAACTGACCGGTTCGCCGCTCAAGGTCTTAAGCTGTGCTTTCACTTCCATTCGTTCCCTGGCATTTTTCAGGTAAACATCCATTTGGAAAGAGCCATCAGCCTTGGCGTCCAATGCAATCCGGTCGATGTTTGATTTGGGCTTGGCTTCCAGGAATACAGGACGAAAGATTCCTCCAAAGATCCAAAAATCACATCTTCGTTCAGCATTATTAATACTTTCATTTTCAGAATGTTTATCAACCGAAACTTCAAGCAGATTTTCTTTTCCAAACTTTAGCAAATCACTAATATCGTATTTAAAGCGACAAAAGCTTCCCTGGTGCATTCTGCCCGCAGAAATACCATTGATTTTAACTTTGGTATCGGTCATCGAGCCATCGAAAACAATGCTTACCTGCTTATTCTTCCATTCTTTGGGAACCTGGAATTCATATTTATACATTCCGGTTTCTTTCCCCCGAATCTCGTCTTTGTCGTGTCCATAGTTATATGTTCCAAAACCCTGAAGTTCCCAGTTGGATGGAACCGGAATCTTCGTCCATTTTCCTGAATTTCTTCCGGCGGTACACATAAAATCCCAGTCAACGGTATGATCGCTACCGGTTCCTGAAAGGTACTGGATTTCGGTTTTCTGCGCATTAACAATTGAAAATGAAGAATAAACAGCGACAATAACTGAAAGAAAGAGCCTTTTCATTCGTATATAATTTATTTTTTAATGGTCGAATGGAATTCGCATGATGCAGAAATATTCATTTCGATTGGTGTTTACTTAAATCATGCTCATTTCATTCGAATCGATTTTGTTTGTTTTGGTTTCTCAAAAGTATGAAATAGGCTTGGTTTCTAAAAATTTAAAACCGAATGAAATAAGAGAATTTCTGGTTAGTTAAAGTATCTGGAAATGCTGACTTCAGGCAAGATGCCATTTGACTTCCCGATTAAATAATCGGCAAACATTTGGGCAAAATAGGGGGCAAGCAAAACTCCTTTGGAACCCAGCCCGTTGAAAATACCAATTTGGTTAAATTTAGGATGAATACCAACGACCGGCTTTCGGTCGTGCATCGTTGGCCGAATTCCTGCATAGTGAGCAATAACAATAACTTTACTCTTGACCAACTCCTTAAGCTTGGTCAAGAGTTCATCCCGACCTGATACTGTAGGCAAATTATCGGGTTGGTTCCACCAATAGGTTGCTCCAACTTTGTACCTGTTATTTCCAAGCGGCATCACAAATATACCATCGCTAATAATGTCCTTTACGTCCAAACCCGGTATTTCAACTTCCAGAACTTCGCCTTTTGAATGCTTGAAAAGCAGATTTTGAAAATATGGATTGTTCGAAGCCGCATGACCCTCACAAAATATGATTTGCGTTGCCTTCAAGTTCTTATACAACACGTGATCTGGATTTAACAAAAGCTCAGAAAGCACAAATCTTTCGGGAACCAGTAAATTATTTGCCTGCAAATAGACTTTAAAGGCGCTAATAAAACCTGAAGTGTCAAATTTTCCGGCTTTACTGACCAACCCAAAGCCAAAGTTGTTTTTTATATTTTTAAGATTTTGATTTTGAATTAGTTCTTGTTCTACGAAAGGGAGCAACTTATTAGCGAATGCTTTATTCTTCCAATTTTCAGCTAAATCTTCGCTTAAAATTTTCAAAATTGAGGCTGGGAAATAAAGATCGAGCTTCAATAATTTCTCAATTTCTTGAAAAGTATTTTCCATCGCCGGAAACGCTTGGTCAACCATCCAGCTTTTGGTCATTCGTCGAAAAATAATAGGGTTTACAATTCCTGCTGCAACCAAAGATGCTTTGCGTTGAACAGGATCATCGAAAACCAGTACCGTTTTTCCCCGGGTTAATAGTTCAAAAGCTAACAAACTTCCGGCTAAACCTTGCCCAACAATAAAAAAATCTGCTTTCATACCAGATAAAAGCAGATTTTCGAATATTGTTCAAAAGCACCAGCTATTTTTCTTCGGTGCAGAAACTAAATGATTCGTATTCGCAGCTATTGGTATTGCCTTTAATAATTGTAGTCCGCTGATCTGTCGCTTTTTTAATCACAAACGAATAGCAAAAATCGATGATTTCAGCAAAATTGTCAGTCATTGGTTTACCCGCAATTTCGTGAGCTGCATTGCAATAGGTGTATAACCAAAATGGAGTTCCCAGATTCCGAAGTCGTTGCGCAATAGTGTAACCTCCATGCAGAACGATATACCCGGGCTGTTCTTTTTTGCAATGCCGATGTGCATCGGTTGCATAAGGAACCAGATTATCGCAGGTTCCGTGAAACAATAAAGACGGGACAGCCGACTCTTTGTATATTTTGCTGGTATCGGGAATAGCTCCAGCCATCGAAATTACACCGGCATAAGATACCGGACCATCATCCAAACCATAGCAATAAGGCGGCTGATAAGCTGTATTCAGCACTGTTTCAGCGCCCGCGCTACTTCCCGATAAAATAATTTTGTGAGGATCAATACCCATCTTTTCCCGATTCCGAATCATGAAGAATGTAGCATCCTGAAGATCTTCAACTGCACTTCTGAAAGTAACTTTCTTTTCTTCTGCCGGGCAGTCGCAGCCAAACTCAGTCTGCGTACCTTGGCGGGTTAAACGATAGCTTATCGACGAAACAACGTAACCATGTCGTGCAAGCTTTTTGCAAAACCGCTGAATTCCAGCCGAATTACGGGTACCGCCAGAAAAACCGCCTCCATGCACATAAAATATCAGCGGACGTTTTTGCTGACTATCATTCATCGGAGAATACACATCCATTTCAAGCGATTTCCCGTCTTTACAGGCATAAGTAAAAGTCTCAACTTTAGCCGAATCGGTAATTTCCTCTTTATATCTTTCCTGCCCGTGCGAACTTATATGGAAGCAAAAAACGGAAAGTGCAAATAACAAATATGCAGGCGATTTCATGGGATTAAGCTTTAGTTTAGGTAATAAATTTTAGCTGAGCTAAAATAGAAAAAACCAGCAATAGATTTGCCTGGTTAGCTTATTAAATAACCAAGGGATGATTTGGTGTCATCCCCTGATATATTATTTACATTTTAACTTTTATAACCACCTTTTTGACTTTCCCGGGGCCATTAACTTGCATACATGGCCGATGAATATCCTGCGGAAAGAAAACTGCAAACATTCCGGCTTCCAGAACTACCGGGACAGTATCACAAGCATAAAAAATAATATCCTTTTCCTGATTAAATTCAGTTGAAGGAGCCTGATGGTTCAACGCAGCATAACCCATAGCTTCCTTGCCTGAAATGATATACTGGATGTCGGCATAAGCCCGATGGGCTTCCGGGCGGCAATCTTCGTGCGCTTTTGTATCATATTCGCTAACCATAGCAAATACATCGGTGCCATCAATTTCATATTTGCCAACACCGACAGTTAAAAAATCGGTAGTATTCAGGTATTCAAACCCTTTTTTAAGACCTTCGTTTATTGATGAATAAACGTTCGAATTTTCAATTTTATCTAAAATCATTGGGTAATTATTTTGTAATTGCAATAGTGTAAGCAATCGATTGTATTAGTTGCAGCAAATATACTTCAAGCAAACTGATAAAATACATGAATCATTTTTTTTTATTATGAAACAAAAAAGAGGAATTCAAACCTAGAAATCCTCTTTAAATCAGTTTAATATCAATATGTTACTTAATTGGCACTTGTCTTTTAAATTCCATTTCCAAAGAAATAAATGTTTCGGTCCTGGCAATTCCTTCAATCTCCTGGAGATCTTCGTCGATCAGCTTTTTCAGATGCTTATTGGTTTTAGTCTGAACTTTAATAAAAATCGCATAAGAACCTGTTGTGTAGTGACATTCAACAATTTCAGGTATTTTTTTAAGCTGTTCGACAACCTGTTTGTGGTATTTGGCTTTTTCGAGGTGGATACCCATATAAGCACAGGTAAAATATCCTAACTTTTGAGGATTAACAATGAATTCACTTCCCGAAACAACACCAAGATTCAGTAAACGCTGCACTCGTTGATGAATTGCCGCACCGGAAACACCACATTCGCGAGCTACTTCCAGAAAAGGAATCCGAGCGTTTTTAGTAATCAGTTTCAGTATTTTTTCGTCTAGTTCATCAATGCTTGGCAAAGGTTCAATATGCAAATCATTCATAATTTGTAGCAATAACTATTGTTTAAATTTGAAATTCAAAGGTAGAAAAAAATGATAAATTTCAATTATTCTTGTTTAAAAACATTCCGATTGTTAAAGACTGAAAGTTCTGGCTATTCATAACGGGCAATAAAATCATACGTTCACTGGCAAAGCCAGGCGTTGAGATTTACAAAAAAAAGAGAAATATCTCGTGAAATCTCAGGTAGCGCTTGTTATTTGCTTTAGCCAACTGTTCCTGAAATTTTTTCAGTTAAATCCTGAATATCGCTTCCCGAAGGTGCCTGGAAAACTTTCAATCCAAACTCAGGAATAACAGCCAGGATATGGTCGAAAATATCGGCCTGAATCACTTCGTAAACGCTCAGCTGCTTCTCTTTACTAAAAACATATATTTCAACAGGCAATCCGGTTTCTGTGGGCTGTAAATACCTAACCATAAATGTCATATCGTTATTTATAAATGGGTGCTGCTTCAGGTATTCTTCAAGATACTTCCTGAAAATACCCAGGTTGGTTTGTCGGCGTCCATTAGGAACGATATCGTTGGTTACACCAAGATTTTGGTTATGCTCGTTTATCTCTTTTTGTTTTTCTTTAACGTAATTTTCGATGAGAACGAAATGGCTGAACTTTTCGAGCATTTTTTCATTGCAAAACGAAACGCTCTTCATATCAATATTGATAGAGCGCTTAATTCGTCGCCCGTTCGATGCTTCAAGACCAGACCAATTTAAAAATGAATCACTTACAAGCGAGTACGTCGGAATTGTCGATATGGTAAGATCGCCATTCTGAACTTTAACTGTTGTCAATGAAATGTCGATTACTGTACCATTGGCATTGTGCCTTGGAACTTCAATTAAGTCTCCAGGTTTCAGCATATTATTGGCCGAAAGCTGGATACTGGCAACCAATCCGAGAATAGGATCTTTAAAAACCAACAACAGTACTGCGGCAAAAGCGCCAAGCCCGGCAAGTAACCCGAGCGGTGATTTTTTGAATACAAATGCAATTACAAAAATGGCTGCAATAAAATAAACCAATATCATCGCCAGCTGAATATATCCTTTTATTGAACGGCTTGCAGCATAAGGAGTTGTCTGGTAAATATCGCTTAATGCTTTTAGTATTCCTGAAATAACCCGTACAAATATGAACACAAAGTAAATATTGGTAAATGTTGTCAGAAAGCTGGTAACATCGGGTATTTCCGAAAAATTACATGAATAATAAAACACCATAGCCGAAGCGAGATGCGATAACGATTGAAATACCTTATGCTTAAGCAGATAGTCGTCCCAATCGGTCTTGGTTTTTTCAACCAACCGGTGAATAACCCGAATAACAATCTGTTTGGTCATCCAATGAACAACCATTGCCAGCACAACAATCGCAAAGAAAGTGACGAATACGGCTGATAATTTCGCGTATAAATCAAGAAAATCCAAATCCTTAAAAATCCGCAATAATAAAAGATACAACGACTTCATTTCTTGTGTATTATATTGTTAAGGTATTGAAGTAATAGAAACAGACCATTTTGCTCAGAAATCAAGTTTCTGCCGGTACTGCTTAGTTTCCGATTTAATCCGTTTCCCCGAAAGCCTTTTTTCTACCGAACTTCGGGTTGGTTGGGTAGGCTTTCTGCTCTTCACCGATTTTAGTGACGCATTAATTAATTTATAAAATTTTATGATAGCGTCTTCTTTATTGGCCAGTTGCGACCTGCTATTTTGCGAAGCAATAATTAAAATGCCATCCAATGTAAGTTTTGAGGCCAGCTTCGTCAATAACTTTTGCTTTTGCTCGTCGTTTAACAGCCGCGAATTGGGTATGTCAAAACGTAACTCAACTTTCGAGTTTACTTTGTTCACATTTTGACCTCCAGGTCCGCTACTTCGTGAGGTTAAAAACTCAAACTCCGACGATAAGTCAACCATATTGCTGTATTTATCTGGCATGAATTGCTATTCAGTTTTTGGTTGACTCTTTTTTACAGGTTTCCGAACCGGCTTATTCGCATAATAGTAAGCCACTTTTTCAATAGCTTTTCGTATGCTTACATTAATCGGGTTATAATCATTGGCCATCTGATTATCAATGAAATATATCTGATAGTAGTAATCAGAGACTATCGGGATATTCATGCCTGCATTAATTTTTTCGGAAGCAATTTTAAATTCTTCAGAAAATTCAACTTTCATATCATGACAGGTATAAACCGATAATTTTCCATTTTTATCGTGAACTCCGGAGAACCCAAACAATCGGCAAATTAAGCCTCGATGCTCGTAAACCGAACATCCGGCAGTTATTCCAGGTGTCTGAGATTTTGCCAGATTGATACAGAACTCGGGTTCTGTTTCCAATATATCGAGAACTTCTTCGTGCAGGTTATTTTTTACCAAATAGTAAGCGAAAGGAAGAAATTCAAGAACATTAGCTTCCAATCCTTTCTTGTAACAACAAATATTGCAGTTAGTCAGGCATTTAAGCTTTGATTGGGCTGCAAACTTTTGCGTTTCTTTATCTAATTGTTTAAAAACCTGCTCAACTTTTCTGATTTTTTCAAGCATAAATTTACTTTGACTAAAGCGCGTGCAAATTTATAAGATAAGTTGTTTTATCATACTATTTTTATTCAGTTTCGCTCTCCCTTTTAATATTATACAGCATCCAATTCACGCCTGATCTCTGCTGGATTTGAAGAATCATTGTTTAATTTCAGATTTTCATTGCTGATAAGGTTAATTTCGGAACCTGTCAAGAGTAACCCGAACAGAGCAAAAGGAATTCGAACAACAAGACTTATTGATGATTTGTAAGTGTAACCCGTGTTTCGATTTTGAAATTTTTGGATACCTTATATTGCATAAACATCGAAGCTCCCTTGGTGCTCATATTTTGAATGGCCGGATTTAGCGCTGGCTGGTCGAAAACTGACTGGCCTCCAAAGCTGTTGCCTCCAAACGAAAACTTATCGTTGAGCCGATAACTGGCCTGATTTAAAATTTTTCCTGACGAAAAAAAGGGCAAGTAGCCCATTCTTAAACTCAAATCAGTTTGCGTTGACATTTTTACGCCCGAAAAAGTTTTGTTCAGATTCAGTATCTTGTTATAATCGGGTAGCAATGGCTGGTCAAATGTTAAAGGTGTTAGCAGACCAAATTTGCTCATCGACAACGAATTATCGAAAGTTAAAGGTTGACCGGTTAGCAAACCTGTTTTTTCGAAATCGGGCTTGGGAATGGAGTCCAAAACAACTTTTTCCTGGCAAATAACTGGTAACGAAATGCCGAGAAAAAATAGTATCGGTATTAATTTTTTCATGCTAGAACAACTTGATTCCCAGGCTAAATACAAATGTTCCATTTTTTGAGTCGATACCCTGGTAGAAATTCTTGCTGTGCGATTCCATTCGCGCATCAAACGTCAGAAACAAAAAATCGACACCTGCGCCGTATTGCCATGACAAAAGACTATTCTCCAGGTTATCTTTTGTTAGTTGTCCTTTTACACTCTTATCGGTCAATAACGAGAAAACTGGTCCCGCAAAAAGCCTGAGGTTAAGCGCTTTCTGATTGATAAGTTTAACCCCCAGTAAAGCCGGTACATCAACTGTTTTCAAATCAAACGAATTAATTGTTTGGAGATTAACCTTATCGATATATTCGCCGCCTTTCGAGTTATAATAAGCTTCGGGCTGAATATAAATTCGACCGATATTTAACCGGGCAAAGGCTCCAAATGAATATTTCGTTATAGTTTGCTCATTGTAGTCGGAAACATGTGTCGAAATTTTTGATGAACTGATTCCAGCTTTTAACCCTGCATCAAACAAATCCTGTGAATTGGCATGAACTGCGAATAAACAGATAACCAGAATAATTGTAATTTTTTTCATTTGTGTAAGTTTTTATTTATCATTTTGCATATCGGGTATTCGTATCATCCTGTTTTAATGAATCAATCAAATACTGGTTAATTCTCAGAAAGTATCACCGGTTTATGGCTTCTAATATACATTAAACGCAAATTTTCATTTAGTTATTGTAACACTTCCTATACAGCATTGTTCAGCTATCTGCAATTATATGCCAGGCGTTTAATAAACAACATCTGAACAGATTAGTCTGTTCCTGTTCTCATGCAAATATAGATTAATTCCACTTTACCATGTTTTAAAAAGGCTGATTTTTGGTCATTTATATGAATTAACCATTACATATATGGTAGTGAAATTTAAGATGGGTTTACCGGTCTGAAGAAGATGGTGGCTAAGACATTACCGGAGACGTGTCAGCGTTACAACGAGCTCCTGATAATCAGTTGAGAAGGAATAACCTCATTTACAAACTCTTTATTCAGTATAAAATTGGCGCATTCTTTACCCATTCGAACAAAGTCAGTTGAAATAACTGTGATTCCAGAACCAACAATCTCCTTCATTGGGGTATCGTTGTACGAAATAATACCCACATCTTTTCCAATTCGGTAGTTATTTTTTTTACAATCTTTTACAATTTTAACCAAATCGGAGTCTTTGATCACCAGGTAAACTTGTCCGGGCTGAACTTCCCGATCATCAATGTTTTCCAGGATATTGTGTTTTATTTGCTGATCGGTGCAAAATTGATCGAATGCTGAAATGGTTTCAGCCGGATGTGGCGTATTTTGGGGAAAGATCAGGATAAACTCTTCGTATTTCCTGATTAATTCGACACCCGAATTCAAACATCGATAAACTGCTTCATTAAAATTCTGGGTAAGACTCGCAATCAGGCTATTCGGATCGTAACCCATATCCAAAATCAATAGTTTTTTTTGATCTATTTTACGCAGAACATCTTCAACTTTTTTATTGTCAATGTTCATTACCACATACATGCTATAACGACCAATACTATTCAATATCAATTGATTGAATACTTCCTGATTGTAATGATGAAACAATAGATCAACTGTATAGGTATCAGGAAGGCTGGAGCGGATAGATTTGTACAATTGTTCTTTAAATGCGCTGAAATCGTCGAGCAGGATAAAAACCTTATAGGCTTCGGACGAAACGAAATATCCTTTGGTTGGCGTTGACGAAATAATGCTTCGTTGCTTCAAAATCGAATAAGCTTTGAAAATGGTGTCACGCGAAATACCACTGTCGCGATTCAACTGGTTAACCGAAGGCAAAAAGTCGCCATCTTTAAGTATTCCCAGGTGAATGGCTTCGGTCACGGCGTGAATCAATTGTTGCAGTTTGGTCTGCGAAGAACTTTCGTCGAATTTAAAAGCAAATTTTTCCATCCTGAAATTCTTTGAAAAAGCCTGAATTGCAGGTACAATTCAGGCTTAAATCATATCTGTCGCGAAGATAATAAATTTTAAATCTCAGGTACTTCGCAATCAGGTTCAGTTTTATTTGTAAAGCGGGCCATAAGTCGAACAGGCACGATAATCAGCGCCTTCTTTATCGGAGCCAAATGCGGCCCACGAACTTGGCCTGAAGATTTTACCTTCGCTTACATTGTGCATACTTACCGGAATACGCAGGATTGATGCCAGAGTAATTAAATCGGCGCCAATATGACCATACGAAATTGCGCCATGATTTGCGCCCCAGTTGGCCATCACGCTATAAACATCCTTAAACGCATCACAATCAGCTAAGCGTGGTACAAACCAGGTAGTTGGCCAAGTCGGATCGGTACGCTTGTCTAAAACATCGTGAATATCTTCAGGTAATTCAACAGTCCAGCCTTCAGCAATTTGCAAAACAGGGCCAATGCCTTTAACCAGGTTAACGCGCGACATGGTCACGGGCATTTCACCGGCAGTTCGGAACAACGAAGAATAACCGCCGCCCCTGAAATATCCCAAGCTAGCCGGGCACCAGCTTGTGTTTTCCAGGCAAGCCGTAGCTTCTTCTTCCGAGATTTCCCAGTAAGGTTTCATTACCGGTTTATCATCTGCATCTTTTTGGCGCGCTGTTGCATCAAGAGTTGTCGAACCCGAATTAATCAGGTGAATAATACCGCCGCTGGCTTTTCCTGTCAATTCTTTCCCGGTAACACGTTTTACGGCTTCCGGGCTCCAGAATGTACGAACATCCGAGAAAATCTGTGCAGTATTGGTTAACAGGTGCCCAAACAACATGGCAACACCATTTAAACTATCGTTTTCAGTAGCAAATACATAAGCCTCGCGAATACCATTCCAATCAAACGAAGAATTCATAATCGCTTCAGTAAAGTCAGCATTCGGATAATAATCAGTCCATTGGCGCTGTCCCTGGAATCCAGCCAGAATAGCGTTTCTGCCTTTCGATTCTTCGCCAAAGCCAATTTCCTTCAATTTCGGATTGCCAATCATTAAATCGCGGGCAATCAAAGTCATTTTCACAACCACTTCCCATTCCCAGTCTTTACGCTCGCGCGACGAAGGGTTGGCGTTCAGGTCTTTACCTTCTTTGCAGTTAGCTTTGGTCCATTCCATTGCTTTTGCATATTCTTCGTGGTCGTATATACCCTGTTCCATCCGGCGGATAAACTCAACCGACTCTACAAATTCGGTACGGATACCAAGGTATTCCTGGAAAAAAGTAGAATCAACCATCGAACCTGCAATACCCATAGATGTGTATCCGATTGATAAATATGATTTTCCCTTCATTTGCGCAGCAGCAAGCGCAGCTTTCACAAAGCGGATAATTTTTTCCTGAACATCTTCAGGAATTGTTGTATCCCCGGAATCCTGAACATCGCGTCCATAAATTCCGAAAGCAGGGAGACCTTTTTGCGAGTAACCGGCCAAAGCCGCAGCCAGGTAAACAGCTCCGGGGCGTTCGGTTCCGTTGAAGCCCCAAACAGCCTTTGGCATAGTTGGGTGTGTATCCATTACTTCAGTTCCGTAGCACCAGCAAGGGGTAACTGTAAGCGAAACAGCCACGCCTTCCCGTTCGAATTTATCGGCACACAATGCTGCATCGGCAACGCCACCAATGGTTGTATCAGCAATTACGCATTCAATTTTTTCTCCGCCGGGGAAACGAAGATTATCTTCAATCAGCCGGGCAGCAGCCTTCGCCATATTCATTGTTTGAACTTCAAGCGATTCGCGCACTCCACGCTCTCTTCCGTCAATTACCGGACGAATACCAACTTTAGGCAAACGACCAATTAATCTGCTTTTTTGAGTCATTGTTACAGCAATTTTTTAGTTTTATGATTCAATTTTATATTGTCCTGTACTGTGCTGCTAAGTAAATTGTTTTTTTTTATATTTTGAATGTTGGGAAACACATTTTGCGAAATTTAAGCATGAGTATCGGGGAAGAAATATTAGGCATTCGAATCTATGTTTTTAGTTTGACTCATTGCGTGGGGCAAGTGGCTATAAAATACAACAATAATTTGTTCTTATTTAAATTCAATAACCTCTCCAAGGTCTGTAACCAAATATTGTGACTACTTTTGGTCGCCAAAACAGTAATTTGTATTTCAGGAAACAGTTTATGAAATTCTTTAAAATTGCAATCATTGTATTGTTTCTGCTCGATAATGATATGCAGGCGTTTTCGCAAAACTCCGTTTCAACTTTTGTCGATTCAAAAGGGCAGCTTAACTATTCATCGCTCGACTGCTGGTATTCGCGAAAAGTAAAAGAATCGTTCATGCTAACTGGTAAAACCATCGATTTATTTGGAGTGGGTGTTCTGCCTCCGAACTCCGACTTTTACAACACTAAACTGAAAGACCCCAAATCGCCTTGGGGAACCAGCAATATTTATTCGAAAATGGTGCTCGACGTGGCGAATACCCGTGTTTTTCCTGAAAAGCGCGGATCTGGTTATTGCTGCCGAATGGAAACTGCCATTCGGAAAGACAACATCGCTGGACTTAAAGTGGAGGTGTTGATTGCCGGAACATTATTCGTGGGGGAAGCAATTGAGCCTGTTCGCGGATTGAAGGATCCGCTAAAAAACGTTAACCAGGGTATTTCGTTTACACAAAAACCCAAAGCAGTGAAATTCGATTACAAATACAGGGTAGGAGAGAAACGGGTTAAAGCAACATACGGAATTGACCCGGTTGAAGGACCCGACAAAGCTGAGTTTTGCATTATTCTGCAAAAACGGTGGGAAGATAAAAACGGCAACGTATTTGCCACACGCATTGGCGGCGCCCGCCAGTTCTTCACCGGAACTGTTACCGATTGGGTGAACGATGCTGTTTTCCCGCTTACTTACGGCGATTTTACCCGGCTGCCTCAGTACGATCCGAAAACAATGGGACTAATACCCAGTGTTGGCGAAGTTTATGTGAAAAATTCCCGGGGAAAAGTTGTTCCATTGGTCGAAACCGATTGGGGAAAACCTGAAGATACGCCTACTCACCTGATTATGTATTTTACCTCAAGCTATGAGGGTATTCAATACCAGGGTTCTCCTGATTCTGTTTTTTGGGTTGATAACATCGAGTTTGTGTATTAATTCAAAAAAGGCAGGCACTCTGTTTTCCAGGAGTTAATAATTCGGGTTGATTCATTGTTATTAGAGCTTATTTCAATTGTTAGCCTGATGAAAACATTCCAAACTTCAAGAGAATTTGCCTGTTCGCCAGCGTCGGTTTTTGATGCTATTGCCCAACCAGAGCGCCTTGCAATGTGGTGGGGACCTGATGGATTTACCAATACGTTTAACCGATTCGAGTTTAAGCCCGGCGGTAAATGGTCGTTTGTTATGCACGGATCTGACGGAACAAATTATCCCAACGAATCGGAATTCATAGAAATCATTCCTGATGAAAAGGTAAAAATAAGACACATCTGCGAACCATTTTTTACCCTGACAATTCAAATCGAAAAAACGGAGAAAGGCTCGAACGTAAGTTGGGTTCAGGAGTTCGACAACGAAGAAGTAGCTGGGAGAGTTGCACACATTGTGATCCCGGCCAACGAACAGAACCTGTATCGGTTAGCCGCAGAAATCTCAGATATTAAATGACAAAGGTTTGAACACTGCTCTTATTTTTACGAAAGTATCCGATCTTTTCGAAAAAGATCGGATACTTTATTTATCAAGTAACGCGAAACCTATATATGATTAATTCTGCTCAGTAAAAAATGGTCAGCCAACACGATGGCAGCCATTGATTCAACGATTGGAACCGCGCGAGGCAACACACAAGGGTCGTGCCGACCTTTAGGATTTATAACCACTTCGTTTTCAGTTTTGTCCACCGTATTCTGCTCTTTCAACAGCGTTGCGATTGGCTTAAATGCCACATTGAAGTAAATATCTTCGCCATTGGAAATGCCTCCTTGTACGCCTCCTGAGTGGTTGGTCTTGGTGCGCACTCCATTTTCAGTCTTTATAAACACATCGTTGTGTTCGGAGCCCGCCAAACGGGTGCCATCGAAGCCCGATCCATATTCGAAACCCTTTACGGCGTTGATGCCAAGCATAGCATGACCCAAATCGGCATGAAGCTTATTGAAAACAGGTTCACCCCAACCGGACGGAACTCCTGCAACCACGCACGAAACAACTCCTCCAACCGTATCGTGATTACGACCGGCTTCTTCAATGCGGGCAATCATTCGTTCGGCCGTTTCGGCATCGGGGCAACGCACAATGTTCGATTCAATTTTATTCAGATCCAGTTCGGTGTATGCTTTGTTCAAATCAATTTCACCAACGCGCGAAACGTAAGCCTGAATATTCACGCCAACCTTTTTCAGGAGCAGTTTGGCAACGGCCCCTGCAACCACGCGGGCAATGGTTTCGCGTGCCGACGAACGGCCTCCGCCACGATGATCGCGCGTTCCGTATTTCTGGATGTAAGTATAATCGGCGTGTGAAGGACGAAAAATATCTTTTAAGTCGTTGTAGTCCGACGAATGCTGGTCTTGGTTCCAAACAACAAATCCAATGGGCGTTCCCTGTGTTTTTCCCTCAAAAATTCCGGATAGAAACTCAACATGATCGCTTTCACCGCGTTGTGTCGTGATTTTCGACTGCCCGGGTTTGCGACGGTTCAATTCGTTCTGGATAAATTCCAGATCAATTTCCAACCCGGCGGGACAGCCGTCGATAATTCCACCAATGCCTTTACCATGCGATTCACCAAACGAGGTCAACCTGAATATTTGTCCAAAGCTGTTCATGATTTAATCTCAAGTTTCAAATTCAAAGTTTCAAGTAAAAAAAATGTTGTTCCAAAATACGAGATTCTGAAACAACATTTTGAGAAATATTAAGCGAATGTTTATTAGCAACCACAGCCGCAACTGCCCGAGCTGCAAGAGCCATCGGCGCATTCTTCTTCGTCGCCACAACCACAACTGCCGCTTCCGCAGCCACAACCTCCGCTAACCAAAGCAGCAAGTTCGTCGTCGGTAGCTTCGCGTACTTCAACAATTTCGCCTTTGAAGAAAAGATCTTCGCCAGCCAATGGATGGTTGAAGTCCATTTTTACTGTATCGTCAGTAATTTCGAGTACCAAGCCGTTCAAACGTTGTCCGCTGGTGCTCATCATTGGCACAGTATTTCCAATCTGAACAATTTCATCGTCGAATTCGCCATCGATAAAGAAAATATGTTTTGGAAGGTCAACAATCGCATTTTCGTCAAGTTCTCCGTAAGCATCAACATCCTGAAGACTGATCTGGAAAGGATTTCCAGCTTCGAGGTTTTCGAGTGAAGCTTCAAATTTAGGAAGCATCAATCCAGCTCCAAAGACAAAACTCAATGGTTTCTCTATTGTTGCTTGTTCAATCAATTCCCCTTCAGCATTGTCGTAATGTAAATCGTATGTCAGGGAAACCATTTTGTTTTTTCCAATTTTCATAGCCTTTTGTTTTAATTTTAAATTTTATACAAAGAAATAAAAATAGTGCAGAATATAAAAAGTATCTGCCATTTGATTTCTAACTGTTAAAGATAACATCAAAAAAGCACTTTGGTTTAAAGTGTTGTAAGTTCTTTGTTTTGGTTTGCGTTCAAAAAAATAATTTCTACTCGATTCTCATTGGTTTAATACTGTTAAACGAAAGGCCACGTTTTTGCTTCAAAAACGTGGCCTTGAACATCCTTAATCTGGTCAAAACAGCAACAGACTATCTTTTTACAAGCTTTTGTGTAAATACGCTTCCTTCATTTTCAATTTTCAGAAAATAGATTCCGGGAATTAGTCCTCCAAGGTCCGAAATCACCTGGTTGGCTACAACGTTGGTGTAATCAGCAATTTTTCTTCCTGAAATATCGGTAATCGAAACGCTGGCCTTTCCGTCGAATCCTGAAATCACAATTTGGTCGGTAAATGGGTTCGGAAACACCGAAGCATGAACCGCATTCATTTCGGGAACGGAAGTCGTAATTTCGTGGTTCAGGTTGTCGAGGCAGAAATATCCGGGAGTGTTCATTCCCCAGGTGCCCATATCGCTCGAACGCAATGAGAATTCCAGTTTCGATATTCGGCCCAGGCTTTTCAGGTTTACCCACTTCCAGGTATTAATAATGTAGTCGTTCGAATTGATGCTATATGCAAAGTCGGCGAGGTTGAAATAAACTTTTCCGGTCGATTTATTTGCCGAATCAAAACCTTCGATGGTGAGTAAAAACCAATCCGAATCGTTACCACTATCGCCACCAAATTTCTTGGCATAGCTGTCGCCGTTTTTCATCGAAAGGCAGGCATACGTACTATTGGTTACATATACGCCCGAGACGGTAGTATCTTTAAATGCAATGGTTGAAACCGGGTTAGGGTAGGCCACTGCATAATTTGCCGACCCCGAAACACCTTTGCCAGTTATCGCACTATACTGGTTGGCCCAGCCCGGAGTTGTGTTGTCAGTTTTATTTGAAACAGCGAAGCCCGACCAGCTGTCCCAACTTGCTGTATATTCGGTAAAGAAACGAAAGTTCCCGCTGGCGAAGCTGGTTTTGCCATCACTGCCATTGTAATAGCCTGAAGCAGAAAGATCGATGTTTTCGAAATTGGCGTAAGTCACTGATTTATATTCGTAAGGTTTTTCTCCATTGAAATTATCGATGCAAAAATAAGCAGGAGTATTCATTCCCCACGTACCGGTATCGCTCGAACTTAAGCTAAACCGTACTTTCGATGCAGCTTTCATCTCGCTTAAGTCAACCCAGGTCCATTTATTCAGGATATAATCTTTCGAATTGTCAGCCGAACGAAAATCAGCCAGGTAGAAATAAATGGTATCGATAGGTTTACTATCGGCATCCAAAGCTTCGATCATCAATTTAAAGTAATCAGGATCGTTTCCCGATTCGCCGCCAAATTTTTTTGCATAGAGATCACCATTTTTCATCGACCAATACGCATACGTTGAGTTAGTTACATAAAATCCTGAAAGTTTGGCCGGCGAAGTAAAATTAACAGTTCCATACGACGAAGGATAACAAACCGCATAATTTGCACTCCCTTCGTAGCCTATTCCGGTGATGGCGCTGTATTGATTGCCGTAGCCCACGGTTTTGTTATCGGTAATATTGGAGTAGGCAAAGCCATCCCAGTAATCTCCCCACTGGCTTTTTGTGAAGTTATTCTGAAAAGTAAAATCACCACTTTTAAAACTGCCCGATAAATCGGAACCGTTCCAATATTTTCCGGCTGAAAGCAATAAATCGTCGAACTTAGCTGGCGACTGAGCTTTAAGTTGGTTGACTGTAAAAATTGCGAGTAAAACGACTAAGTAAAAATGTTTCATTATGTAATAATTTTGATGGTTTCAAAATATTACAATACACAAAACTGCTGAAATAACCTGAAAAACAATAAATTGGGTTACTCCAAGCTTTTTCTCCCGAAAGCTTTGAATATTGTAGTTCGGAATGGCAGGTCTTCTGGCTCACTCAATTTTTACAGCCTTCCCATCTAACTTTCGCTTGACAGTGGCACGAATTGTAAAAACAAATACAGAGTTTACAGCTGCGGGTACAGCTCCGGATTTAAACCGGATTCCCTTAAGATGCAAAGCATCACCATTTCTGACGCCAAAATAAGGCAAAATTGACTTCAGGAGCAAATATCCGGGGAAAAATTACAATTAAGTTTTTGAGCAATTGCGGATAGAAAACGGTCAGGAAGTTGCGAGACCAGCGGTTTTAAAAGTGAAGAATTTCTGAGCAAAATAACTATAAACAACAACTATACAGGTCGTTAAAATTTTCGATAAGGTTGGCCACAATCCAACAAACTCAACAAATATTTTCAGGAAAACGTAATTCAAAAAAATGGATCCCGAAACCGAAAGCATATACCTGAACAGTTGAATCCTGCCTTTAACGATTGAACTGGTAAAAGTTATAAATTTTGCAAAAAGGAATCCTGTGGCGAATGTAATTGGAAAAACAATCAGGAATGCTGCAATATGCGGACTAATAGAAACAATGTTCAAATCAACCACCTGCTTGTCGAGAATGAAGTTATAGCAAATGAAATAGAGCATAATATCCAGAACCGTGTTGAATCCACCTGTTGCGGCATACCTAAATGTTTCAACCGGAATAATTTTCTGAAAGGGTTGATAAAAATAGTCGATGACAGAAATAATGATTTGACGAATATTTTGTGATATTTTACTCATTTACTGCTTGATGAAACCAATTTCATGTAAAAACTGGCGCAAAATAAAGATAAAAGATTGATTTTATAGTCGTATTTATACGAAATGTTAGCTCTTCAATAACATATCGAAATATGAAAATAGTTCATTCCGGTTGCTTTTTAAAAAGTAAGTTGTGACAATTTGGCCTGAAAGATTTTTATCTTCGCATACCAAACTAACAGATCGTAAGCCTTATGAAGCACGTATTTCTCTTTGCAATACTATTTTACGCTTCCCTGGTTACTTCTTTGGCTCAGCCTAGAACTGTAATCGATAATGAAGCTAAAGTACCCGAATATAAGCTACCCGATGTTCTGACCCGTTTTAATGGCCGGAAGGTCAAAACTGAAAAAGACTGGTTCAAAAAACAGCGACCGGAAATATTGCAGAAATTTACCGAGGAAGTTTACGGAAAAGTTCCCGGCATTTTGGGAATTTCCGAGATTAAGGTTTGGGAAACGTCGCCCGACGCATTGAACGGAACAGCTATTCGCCGCCAGTTATCTCTGTTTTTCAGGAAGGGTGATAAAAACTTAGAGGTAAATGTATTGATGTATTTGCCCAAATCCGATAAGAAAGTCCCCGTATTTCTGGGCTATAATTTCGCTGGAAATCACACCATTGCGAATGATCCCAATATCAGGCTGACAGAATCCTGGGTTTACGACAATCCTTCAGTGGGCATAATTAATAACCGCGTTACTGAACAGTCTCGTGGATGCGATTCGAATAGCTGGCCGGTTGAAACAATTATAAAGGCCGGATACGGACTTGTAGCCGTTTATTATGGCGATATTGATCCTGATAAAAACGATCTGTCGGATGGCATTCAACCATTTTTTTATAAAGATGGACAAACCAATCCGAAGTTTGATGAATGGGGCTCAATTGCTGCATGGAGCTGGGGCTTATCGCGTGTGATGGATTATCTCGAAAATGATGATCTGGTCGATGCAGCTAAAGTTGCAGTTATTGGTCATTCGCGTTTGGGAAAAACAGCACTTTGGGCCGCAGCAACCGATCAGCGTTTTGCCTTAGTGGTTTCGAACGAATCGGGGTGCGGCGGGGCGGCCCTCTCGAAACGGGTATTTGGTGAGACCGTGCAAATTATTAATACGTCGTTTCCGCATTGGTTTTGCGGTAACTTCAAAAAGTACAATGGCAACGAAGAAGAATTGCCCGTTGATCAACACATGTTGTTGGCTTTAATTGCGCCCCGCCCGCTGTATGTAGCCAGCGCCGAAGGCGATAAATGGGCCGACCCGCGCGGCGAGTTCCTTGCTGCAAAATATGCTTCAGCTGTTTATAAATTATTGGGAAAGACTGGATTGCCCACCGACGAGATGCCCGAAGTAAATAAACCGGTTATGGGAACAATTGCATACCATATCAGAACAGGTAAGCATGATTTGACTTTATACGACTGGCAACAATACTTAAAATTCGCTGATTGTTTTTTGAAGTAAACCGGAATCGTTAGGAAGTTGAAATGATAACCAGAGCAAACGAAATTTAAACACGTTTTTAATCGATTGTCGCTTTTAAATCTTTCTGAATCAATGCGTTTTTCATTGGTTTAAGGTATGCGTAACTACCTTTCTTGACATCGCATTTCCCCTTATAATGAACAAGCAAGGTACACTGCTCTGCCTGTACAGTATCATGCTCACAAATATTAACCAAAGCATCAATCACATATTCAAATGTATGGTAATCGTCGTTGTAAAGAACAAGAAACCGTTCGTTAACGCTTTCGAAACTCTTTTCTTCTTCACTTTCCTTCTTTGGTGCAATTTTCGAGGCCATAACATTGATTTTTACGGTGGTAAAGTTAATTGATTGAATATTCCCGATGCTCAATATGTATCCCAATTATTCAAATTTAACCATTTTTTGTTCTTCCAATGCTAATAATTACGGTTTAACGTCGGTTTCATTTGTGAGCTTTTTAGCTTCGTCCAGGGCTATTCGAATATTGTTTTTGTAAGCAACCACCGAAGGATTTTTTATCCCTTCAAGTTTAACTTGGGTTTGTAAAGTCAACGCTTCTTTGTAGCTTTTCAAATTACCTGTTGAATAGTAAGTTACGCCTTTTTCATCCTTTGTAATATCAACTTTTCTCAGAATTTCCAGCTTTTTGATAGCCTTTGCTATCGATTCAGGAAGCTTTGTTTTGAACGAGCCAACCTGAATTTTATAAACGACTGTTGAAACTGGTTCTGAAGCCACCTCGTTTAGTTTATCAACTCTGTAATATATTATAGTATCAGGAACTGAGCTAATTTCTGACGACGACTTCTGGGCAGACACATTAAGCTGCTGAATACTATCCCGATAGCTCTTTATTTGCTCCGCGAATTTCGTTTTTTCCTCGATTGAGACACTTTGCCAGTATAAGTTTTCTACCTGTCGGGCCTTCTCAAATAAGCCGGGAATTTCTTCGTTTAAAGCCAGAATTTTCTTTTCGCCCTCTATAATCAAAGCCGCAATTTTATCTTTCTGTTCATCTGCTAAATCGCTGTAAGCTTTTCTCAGGCTATCTGTTTTATGCGTTAATTTTCGGGATTCCCTCGATTTAGACCAGGCATCCATAAAAATTTGCTTCGACTCAGGCTTTTTAAACTGGTTGATGTTAAAGTAGGTGATATCCGAATTGATCTGAAAATTAATTCCTCCAGTCTTCCGATCCTGCTCGGTCAAGGCTGTCAGATTAACGCCATTGACTGAAGGAGTAACAATACTGACAAATCCGAAAGAACTTTTCGAACCAGGGATTGTTGATTTTGCATCAAGACTATATGAAAACAACATCCACGCAAATAATGAAATGGTCAATATTTTCGGTTGAATTAACATATTTGCTAGTCATAAATTTCGCATAAAAATACAAAAAATGTGCCTTTGTCCCCGAAAAATGAGCATTGCTTTAATTTATTAACAACGTTTTCAACCCAGACTGAATCATATTAATATTTCAAGTATATTTGTATAACTTAAAACATTCAGAAATGACAACTTTAAGTAAAGGAGATAAAGCTCCGGTATTTAGCGGATTGAATCAAAACAACGAACTGATTTCTTCGGAATCATTTAAAGGTAAAAAGCTAATCCTTTATTTTTATCCGAAAGACAATACACCCGGATGTACTGCTGAATCGTGCAATTTAAACGATAATTATCAGCTATGGCTATCCAGAGGATATGAAATTGTTGGTGTAAGTCCTGATAGTATTGCCTCGCATAAAAAATTTGCTGAAAAATTCGGCTTCGGATTTAACCTGATTGCTGACCCGGAAACAAAAATTCTTCAGGATTATGGCGTTTGGGGCGAAAAAAGTATGTACGGACGTAAATACATGGGAGTTATGCGAACTACATTTGTGATTGATGAAAACGGTATTATTACTGATGTATTTGAAAAAGTTGACACAAAGAATCACACCGCTCAAATTATTAAGACATTAGACATTTAATTGAAATATGGCAAACGAAGAAAAAAACAATCAAAACAAAGAAAAGCTAAAAGCGCTGCTGCTTACAATGGATAAAATCGAGAAAAGCTACGGCAAAGGCTCGATTATGAAATTAGGAGATCGCGTGGTTGAAGAAATACCATCTATTTCTTCGGGCTCAATTGGGCTCGATATTGCAATGGGAGTAGGAGGTTACCCGAAAGGAAGGATCATCGAAATTTACGGGCCTGAATCTTCAGGAAAAACTACATTGGCCATTCATGCCATTGCCGAAGCCCAAAAAGCTGGAGGAATTGCAGCAATTATTGACGCTGAACATGCTTTTGACCCGTCGTACGCAACAAAACTGGGAGTTGACATTAACGAATTGCTGATTTCGCAGCCCGATAATGGCGAACAAGCCCTTGAAATTGCTGATAACCTGATTCGTTCAGGAGCAGTTGATATCATTGTAATTGACTCGGTTGCCGCACTTACTCCAAAAGCCGAAATTGAAGGCGAAATGGGTGACTCGAAAATGGGTTTGCAAGCCAGGTTGATGTCGCAGGCGTTGCGTAAACTGACTGCCAATATCAATAAGACAAAAACTTGTGTCATTTTTATCAACCAGTTGCGAGACAAAATTGGGGTGATGTTTGGTAATCCTGAAACAACAACCGGTGGAAATGCCCTTAAATTTTACGCATCAGTTCGCCTGGATATTCGCCGTATAGGACAGATTAAAGATGGTGAAGAATCGCAGGGAAACCATACCCGTGTAAAAGTGGTGAAGAACAAAGTTGCCCCGCCATTCAAGAAAGCCGAATTCGACATCATGTATGGTGAAGGAATTTCAAAAACTGGCGAAATCATCGACCTGGGTGTTGAGTATAATATTATCAAGAAAAGCGGATCATGGTTTAGTTATGGAGAAACGAAGCTTGGACAGGGTCGCGAATCGGTAAAACAGGTCATTAAAGATAACCCGGAATTGGCACAGGAACTTGAAGCCAAGATTCTGGAAGTATTAACCACTGCAACGACGACGATGTAGTACAGGATTGTCATGCAGTAAATGTCCGGTTGGGGCAGCGTTGCTGTTTCAACCGGACATTTTTTTTGCACGGATTCGAGCAAAAGATTAAGAATTTGTGAAGAACTATTTGATTTAATTTATAAATATTAATTTGGCGGCCTTAATAGCTTTGAAATTGAAAGGCTACCGTTAAAATTGAAAGTATGAAAGTTTTAAAATTTGGTGGCACCTCAGTGGGAAGTGCCGGGAACATTCAAAAAGTTAAAGAAATTTTGCTTAGCCAGAACGACGACATGATCGTTGTTGTATCGGCTTTAGGCGGAATAACCGACAAAATTTTAAGTGCGGCAAAAATGGCTGCAATCGGAACAGGTTACTTTCAGGCTGAATTAACGGAAATAAACACGCGCCATTTTACGACCATCGAAAAATTATTTTCAGGAAATAAACAAGCTGAAGTAAAGGAAAAAGTTGGCCAAATGCTTGAAGAACTTGGCCGTATAATTCATGGTGTTTCGCTTATTGGCGAACTTACACCTAAAACATTGGACAAAGTAGTTGGTTTTGGCGAACGACTCTCGTCATTAATCATTTCAGAATACATAACCGAATCGAAATGGTTTGATTCAAGTAAACTCATTCGCACAAACAGCGATTTCGGGAAAGCAATTGTTAATTTCGAAGTAACAAACTCGTTGATTAAACAGGCTTTTGATGGATTTTCGGGCATCGCCATTGTTCCCGGGTTTATTTCGAGCAACGATGCCGACGAATATACCACTTTAGGCCGGGGCGGATCGGATTATACCGGTGCCATAATGGCCGCTGCAATTGACGCAACATCGCTCGAAATATGGACCGATGTGAATGGCTTTATGACCGCCGATCCGCGTGTTATTCGTAAAGCATACACCATTAAAATGCTCAGCTATTCCGAAGCAATGGAGTTGTCGCATTTTGGGGCCAAGGTAATTTATCCGCCAACCATCTTGCCGGTTTATAAGAAGGGAATTCCGGTATTAATCAAAAATACGATGGAGCCCGATGCCGAAGGAACGTTGATTACTGATAGTAAATTCAATAACAAAGAATTACCAATCAAGGGAATCTCGTCCATTTCGAACATTACACTAATTACCATTCAAGGGCTCGGAATGGTTGGTGTTACCGGTATTTCGGCACGTTTATTTGGCGCTCTTGCCAAACAAAATGTGAGTGTTATTCTCATTTCCCAGGCTTCTTCTGAAAATTCGATCAGCTTTGCCATCGATTCACCGGTTACTGCAAAAGCAGAAGCTGCAATCAGCCAGGAATTTGAACGCGAAATTCAGCTCGACCAAATCAGCAAAATTACCATAGAGGAAAACCTCGCCGTAGTTGCTATTGTTGGCGAAAATATGAAGCATTCAACCGGTATTGCCGGAAAACTTTTTCATACCATCGGTAAAAATGGCGTTAACATTATAGCTATTGCACAGGGAGCTTCTGAGCTAAATATCTCGTGGGTTGTCAAAGCTTCCGATCTTCGGAAAACACTCAATGTTGTTCACGAGTCGTTTTTCCTCTCCGAAAATGTTGAGCTAAATGTTTTCCTTTTAGGAATTGGTCTGGTTGGCGGAAACCTGCTCGAGCAAATCAGGCAACAACAACCTAAATTACTGAAGGAAAAGCATTTGAAAATAAAACTTGCAGGAGTTGCCAATTCGAAAAAAATGCTGTTCGACAGAGACGGAATTGATATTGCAACTTTTAAAGAACGCTTAATTGGCGAGGGCGCTGTTTCGAGCCTTGAACAGTTTAAGAATGAGATTATTGGGCTAAATATGTACAACTCCATTTTTGTTGACTGTACGGCCAATACCCAGGCAGCCGACTTATATGCCGAATTGTTAAATGCCAACGTGTCGATTGTTACGGCCAACAAAGTTGCAGCTTCGTCGGAATACGAGAATTACGCCAGACTTAAGAAAATTGCAAAGCGGAAAGGTGCCAAATTCCTGTTCGAAACCAATGTTGGCGCAGGTTTGCCAATCATCAATACATTGAACGACCTAATGAACTCGGGCGATACAATTCTGAAAATTGAAGCCGTATTGTCGGGCACCCTGAATTTCATCTTCAATACAATCAGTGAAAGCGTTCCGTTAAGTCAAACCATCAGAATGGCGAAAGAACAAGGTTATGCCGAACCTGATCCAAGAATTGACCTGAGTGGCGTTGACGTTGCACGAAAACTGCTTATTCTGGTTCGCGAGTCGGGTTACCAATTTGATATGAAAGACATCAAAATCAACACATTTATTCCTGAGAAGTATTTCGAGGGCGATGTGGACGATTTCTGGAAAAACATTCCTGAAATTGATACAGAATTTGAAGCGAACCGAAAAAAGCTTGCTGAATCTGGGAAATTTTGGCGTTTCGTTGCCAAATTTGAAGAAGGGAAAGCCGAAATTGGTCTCCAGGAAATTGGCGCCAATCACCCATTTGCCGATCTACAAGGTTCGAATAACCTTGTGATGTTTACAACAGAACGCTACCACGATTTCCCGATGATCATTAAAGGCTATGGAGCTGGCGCCGCCGTAACTGCCGCCGGTGTTTTTGCCGATATTATCAGGGTTTCAAACTTATAAAGCGTGATGGCGAAACCTGGAATTATCGTAATTTATGCAGCTATATTCCTGATTAGCTGTACCAAACAACCTCTGGTTGTTAAAGAATCGCGACTTTTCCAGGTTTCAACCATCGATGCACTTCTGCAAGGCGATTACGATGGATATACAAGCTTGAAAGAAATCTCAGGAAAAGGAAATTTTGGAATTGGAACGGTTAATGCTCTTGACGGTGAGCTGATATTGGAAAATGGTACTTTTTACCAGGTTAAATCTGACGGCAAAGTTTACCAGCCTTCCATTGATTTGAAAACACCTTTCGCATCGGTTGTTCAATTTTTGCCGGAAGATTCGCTCGACGTTAATGATGTTAGTTTTCAGCAGTTAAAATCATTGGTTGACAGCCTAATGACTGGTAAAAATTATTTTTACGCCATCCGGCTCGAAGGTGAATTTAATTACGTTCGCACACGAAGTGTTCCGGCTCAAAATAAACCATATCCATCACTGGCTGTTGTTACACAAAATCAGCCTGAATTTACCATTCAACAAACCACGGGAAAACTGACCGGATTTTATTGCCCCGACTTTGTAAAGGGAATAAACATTCAGGGGTACCATTTGCATTATTTGGCAAACGATAAACTATCAGGAGGTCATTTGCTTGATTTTCAATTAAAATCGGGTAAGTTGAAACTGGATAAAATCAGGCATTTTGAAATGCTACTGCCCGAATCGGGTTCGTTTCAGAAAACTGAATATAAAACCGATCGGTCGGCAGAATTAATAAAAGTTGAAGGAAAATAGAAAGGAATAATTTATGAAGTACATTATAGTTTTAGGCGACGGTATGGCCGATGAGCCACTCGCGGCATATAACGGAAAAACTCCGCTTCAAATGGCCGAAAAACCAACCATTGACTGGCTGGCAAAAAATGGCAAAACCGGACTTCTAAAGACGGTTCCGGATGACATGCCTCCCGGAAGCGAAATTGCCAACATGGCCGTTTTAGGCTACGATGTAAGCTCTATATTCGAAGGGCGCGGCGTTTTGGAAGCTGCCAGCATGGGCGTAAAGCTTGAAGCAAATGACCTGGCTTTGCGCTGCAACCTCATATGTCTTGAAAATGGCAACATTAAAAACCATTCTGCTGGTCATATCTCGAACGATGAATCTTATGAACTAATTGATTTCCTGAATAAAAAGCTCGGTAATGAAACAATAAGGTTTTATCCCGGGGTTTCGTACCGACATTTGCTGGTCATAAAAAATGGGAAGAAACAATTGGATTGTACGCCGCCGCACGATGTTCCGGGAAAACCATTTCGCGACAATATGATTAAAGCTGAAATTGCGGAAGCCGAATCAACAGCCAGACTTCTGAATTACCTGATTCTACGTTCGCAGGCTTTATTGGCCGATCATCCGATAAATGCGAAGCGAAAAGAAGCAGGAAAAGATGTGGCTAATAGCATCTGGCCCTGGTCGCCCGGCTATAAACCGCAAATGCCGACACTGAAAGAACTTTTTGGTATCGAAAAATCGGCTGTTATTTCGGCAGTCGATTTAATTCAGGGTATAGGTGTTTATGCCGGAATGGATGTAATTAAGGTTGAAGGAGCTACGGGGCTTTACGATACCAATTACGAAGGTAAAGCAGAAGCTACTATTTCGGCATTAAAAGATCATGACCTGATTTATCTGCACGTTGAAGCCAGTGATGAAGCGGGACACGAAGGAAATGTTGAGTTAAAAACCCGGACTATTACGTACCTCGATTCGCGGATTGTAAAGTACCTGGTTGAAGAAACAAGTAAAATGAACGAGCCGGTTACCATCGCCGTACTTCCTGATCATCCTACACCATGTGCCACAAAAATACATACCCGTGATGCCGTTCCGTTCCTCATTTATAAGTCTGGAAAACAGCCTGATGATGCTCAATTTTACGATGAATTTGAGGTTAAAAAAGGAAGCTACGGACTGCTTTCAGGAGATCAATTTATGAAAGCGCTAATTGATTGATTATTATTTAGACAACATATCCCCTAAAAATACAAACAACCCAATGAATTATTACAGTACAAACAAAACAGTTTCCCCGGTTTCGCTAATGGAAGCTGTTACAAAAGGTTTGGCAAGCGATAATGGCTTGTTTATGCCTGAGAAAATCGAAAAATTCGCTCCTGATTTTTTTGAAAATACAATACAAACATTGAGTTTTCAGGAGCTATCTTACCTTGTGGCAAAAAAGTTTTTCGGCGAAGATCTACCTGACGAAACACTTAAAAGCATTGTTTACAATACGCTTAGTTTTGATTGCCCAATTGTAAAGGTTACTGATTCAATTTATTCACTCGAATTGTTTCATGGACCAACACTGGCATTTAAAGACGTTGGCGGACGATTTATGGCTCGTTTATTAGGATATTTTCTGCGCGGTTTTGATAAAGAAGTAAATGTTCTGGTTGCTACTTCGGGCGATACCGGTAGCGCCGTTGCCAATGGCTTTTTTGATGTCCCCGGAATTAAGGTATATGTTCTTTATCCGAAAGGACTGGTGAGTGATATTCAGGAAAAGCAATTCACTACACTTGGCAAAAACATCACTGCCATTGAAGTTGATGGTACTTTTGACGATTGTCAGCGCTTGGTTAAGTCGGCATTTCTGGACAAGGAACTTAATGATTCGTTGGTACTTACATCAGCAAATTCGATAAATGTTGCCCGATTCCTGCCTCAATCGTTCTATTATTTCAATGCTTATGCCCGCTTGCGTGAGGCAGGCATCGACAAAAATATAGTTGTTTCGGTGCCAAGCGGAAATTTTGGAAATTTGACTGCCGGTTTATTTGCAAAATTTATGGGGTTGCCAATCAATCGGTTTGTGGCCGCCAACAACGAAAATGATGTGGTTTACAAATACCTGCAATCGGGTGTATATGAGCCTCGTGCATCGGTTTCTACCATTGCCAATGCGATGGATGTTGGATCTCCAAGTAATTTTGCCCGAATTCTGGAATTGTACGGAAACAAGCACAGCGATATTGCGGCAGACGTAAAAGGTTATCGCTATTCGGACAACGAAATCAGGGAAACCATGAAAGATGTTTATACCCAATACAACTACATCCTCGATCCGCACGGAGCCGTAGGTTATCGCGCCCTGAAAGCTGAATTGAAACCCGGAGAAACTGGCCTGTTCCTCGAAACAGCGCATCCGGCTAAATTTACCGAAACCGTAGAAGATATACTTGGCAAAGGAACAGTTGCACTTCCCGAGAAGTTACAGGCATTTATGAAAGGCAAAAAACAATCAATTCCGCTGAACGCCAGCTTCGAAGAATTCAAACAGTTTTTATTGAGCAAATAAATACTGTAAAATGATAGTAAGCCGTTTTCGATCATAAGTTCGGGAACGGCTTTTTTATAGTTGGCAATTGCTGTTTCTTATATTTGCAGAAAAGTTTTATGGCATTTTTTCAGGAAGCTGATAGTATAAGGTTTTGCTTGAATAAGTTAGCCGAGATTCACGGTTCATCTTTAAAACTGATCAAAAGTCAACCTGTTGGCGGCGGATGTATTAATAATGCCTTGAAGTTGAGTACTTCAGAAGGTGAGTTTTTCCTGAAATGGAACTCGAATGCGCCCAAAGACATGTTCGGGAAAGAAGCTGCCGGGTTAACTGAAATGAGCCAGTCTGATTCTTTACTTGTTATTCCGAAAGTTATTTTTTATGCCGAACCAGGCGATTCTTCCGGACTATTGCTGATGGAATACCTCCAACCTGCAACCAATACACTTGGGTTTGATGAAAAGTTAGGACGGGGTTTGGCTCAGATGCACCGAAAATCGGCCGGTAAATTCGGATTTCAGCATTCCAATTACTGCGGAACAACCGTTCAGAATAATTCATGGACAGCAAGTTGGCCTGAATTTTACTCCCAAAACCGAATTGATGCCTTGGTTAAACAAATCAAAAGAAACAGGGCACTATCGGTTAATGACCAAAAAATATACGATAAACTAATTGATCGTTTGCCTAATTTATTGCCACATTCAACCATTCCATCGCTTATTCACGGCGATTTATGGTCGGGTAATTACATGTTTACTGCTAAAGGCCCGGCCTTGATTGATCCGGCTTGCTATTATGCCGACCGCGAAATGGAACTGGGAATGATGAAACTTTTCGGTGGATTTTCGACCAAAGTTTGGGCGGCTTACCAGGAAGAATGGCCTTTACCCGATGACTGGCAACACCGAAATCTGTTGTACCAGCTTTATCATGTTTTGAACCATTATTTGCTTTTTGGCGGTTCGTATGGCTGGCAGGCGCTTGATATTGCAAAAAGATATTTATAACAGTTCTTTTAATTAATCTAAACCCGATGAAGAAACTACTTATCCTGATACTGGTATCTCAAATTTCAATAATTTACAGCTATTCGCAGAACGAAAAAAAAGCAAATATTTCGGTCGATTTTTCCAGGAACAATCAAGCTATTTCACCTTTAATTTTTGGACAATTTGTTGAGTATCTGGGCCGATGCATTGATGGAGGAATGTATGACGAAAATTCGGCGCTATCAGACAAGAACGGATTTCGAAAAGATGTTCTTCTGAAAGTACAGGAATTACAGACGCCGTTGCTTCGTTTCCCAGGCGGAACTGTGGTAAAAATCTATCATTGGCAGGATGGAATTGGCCCGAAAACCAACCGCCCCAAACGTAAAAACCTAATTTGGGGAGGAGTTAATGATAACCATTTTGGCACTGCCGAATTTATTGAGTATTGCCGGGAAATTGGAGCCGAGCCTTTTCTTGTCGTTAATATGGCTACGGCTACTCCTGAAGAAGCCTCGAATTGGGTGGAATACTGCAATGGAACCGGCGATACCTATTGGGCCAACCTTCGACGACAGCATGGTTATGAAAAGCCATTTAATGTTAAATACTGGGGTATTGGAAACGAAGAATATGCTGCAACCGACATAGGCCGTGACCAAAACGTTGAAAAATACATTGAGGATAGCTGGATGTTCGTTAAACTGATGAAACTTCAGGATACCAGCATCAAGTTAACTTTAGTAGGCAATTCGATAGATTTAAAATGGAGCGAACGTGTGTTGCAGGAAATGCATCCGGTTTGCGACTTCCTGTCCATTCACTTATATTCCATTCCTTCAAATTCAGGATATTCAACACTTTTGAGCAGTATCGATGCTTTTAACACTGATTTTGACGCTATGCGAACGCTGCTGGAGGCTACTCCCCAAAAAGCGGAGAATTTTTCTTCATGGTATCGTTTTCCGCCTCGCCAGGCTCCGGTAAAACTGGCCATTGACGAATGGGGAATCTGGGATATGAATTCAGGAAAGGGTAGGGGTGACTACCAGATGGAATATACCTACAATTGGGGCCATGCGCTTGCCGTTGGTAAATTCCTAAATTTGTTTCAACGAAATGCTGATCTGATAGGATTGGCAACCTGGGCCCAAACAGTTAATGTTCTGGCGCCAATTATGACAAGTAGAGATAGTTCGTTCAAACAGACCGTCTTTACTACACTAAAAGCTTATCGGCAAAATACGTTGGCAAATAATCTGGAAATAACAGTTAAAACCAGTGGAAGCAATGATTGGAATAAAAATATAGATGTTGTTGCCAGTACTTCGGACAACAGAAACGAATTGGTTATTTCGGCTCTAAACCTATCGGCTCAAGAAGCTATAGAACTGAATATCGACTTAAAGAATTTACCTGAAGGAAAACATATTCAATCGATTCAATTAAGCTCGTTTGAAGCTCCGTCGATTGATTCAGTAAACGATTTTGGAAAGGAATGTGTTACTGAAACAATAAGCACCATAAAAGCTAAATCCGAAGAACCCGTTCATATTCAATTAATGCCCGCAACGATTAACTTTGTGAGATTTAAATTACAGTAAATCAATCATAAAAGCTCAACAAGTTTATTTTTTATAGCGTACATGACCAATTGTGCCGTATTTTTGCTTTCGCTTTTTTCGAGGATATTCGCACGGTGTTTATCCACCGTGCGCTTGCTGATAAACAGTTTGTCACCTATTTCCTGATTCGAAAGTCCCTGGCAGATCAAGATCAGAATCTCCATTTCCCGTTCAGAAAGCTCGGCGTGTATTTCCTTACTTTTCGACGATGACTTCAGGCTGTTTACCAGGTTTTGCAGTAATTCGGAAGAGAAGAAAGAACCGCCTTCAAAAACTACGTCCAAAGCTGCTTTAACTTCCTTTATATCAGAATTTTTCAACAAAAACCCCTTCACGCCGGCATTTACCATTTTATAATAGTAATCCTCTTCGCCATACATCGACAGGGTAATTATCTTTAATTCGGGATATAATTTTTGAGCAATGGTTGCCGCTTCAATTCCATCCATAACCGGCATGTTAATATCGAGCAAAACCAAATCAGGACGATCTGTTTCCAGTAAATCCAGGAATTGTTTGCCGTTTGATGCTTCACCAACAACCTGGTAATCGTCCATTGTATTTAAAAGAATCCGCAACCCGTTCCGAAACAGGGTATGATCGTCAACAAGAACTACTTTTCGTTTGGTTTGCTTACTGGCCATGCGTCAAAACTTTTATTGTAACCTGTGTCCCTTTTTTATTTTCACTTTCAATGTTTATTTCGCCTTTCAGTGAATTTATCCGTGAATAGATGTTCGAAAATCCCATGCCACTACCGCCCTGTTGTTCAACAATCTTGGTCACATCAAAACCTTTACCATCATCTTTATAGGTAATTGTGAGGTGCTCACTGTCGAGCAACAAAGATATGTTAATCTTTTTAGCTTGTGCATGTTTAATGGTATTGTTTATCAATTCGCAAATCACACGGTACAAAACAACTTCGACATTAGGATCGAAACGTTCGTCCTTAACCTGTGTAATTAAACTAATACGAATTGTTTTGGCGATGTTTATTTTATTGATAAAATTGGACAATGCCCTTACCAATCCAAAGTTACTGAGTACATGCGGGCTCAAATTATCCGAGATTTCCTTTATGCTTTTAATTGCTTCATTAATAACCAATTCAGTATTTTCAATAATTTCGCGCGATGCTTCATCCTGTTTCATTTGGGCCAGTGTTGAAACCGACATTTTTACGCTCGAAAGCAGCGGTCCGAGACCATCGTGCAAATCCTTGGCGAAACGTTTCCGCTCTTTTTCTTCCGTTTGAATGATGGTATTCAGGAACATTTTCTCGGTCAAACGCCGCGATTCTTCAACACGTTTCATGTACTTGAATATTTTCTGGATAAGAAATACCCCAATGGCAAACGATAAAGAAGTAATAAGCCCCATCCACACAAATATTTCGCGCGTATCCTGCGGTTTTATTTCGCTGATGTACGGCAAAAACTCAACCAGGCGCGTAATTGCCATCAGGATAAAACCAATGGTTAACAACATCCACGACGAATTGTATTTGGTAACACGAATGAGCTTAACTGCCACTCCCACAGCAAAAAACTGCAAAATAATGGTGATTACAAAAAGTATCCGAAGAATCATAATCCAGGCTGTAAAATATCTAACAAATTTAGTCTGAAACTGATAATCCAGGTGAGTTTAGCTGTAAAAACTATTCTTTTTTTGAATGAGCCGACCGAAGCATGGATATTGAAGTGTAAAAAACAACGAGGCAAACAATCCACTTCAGGATACTAACCGGAAGAGTTTTTACCACGTAGGCGGCTAAAAATACGCCTAAAATACCGGCAACAGTTAAAGCTGTAGCGGTTGCGCGGTCATACGATTTTTCCCGTATAAAACGACTGCTGCCAGCAACCATAAGCATCGCTGTTGACGTCATCATTACCGGGAAGGCTGTAATGGGGTGCATTCCTAAACCATAAACCATAGCCATGCAGGGAGCATAAAAACCCACGCCAATCGTTTGTAAAGCCCCGAAAATAAAACTCATTACTGTGATTAAAACGAGCCTCCAGCCCGTCAAACCAATGGCTTCGCCGCCTAATGGCAATAACCCGCAAAGACCTGAAAGAATGATTAAACCAACCAAAAGAAGACCATATCCCATGCCAGCCTGAATTTTTCGGCGCGACAAATGCGACACTATTCCGGCGCCCAAAACCGAGCCCAGGCTTGCGGCTGTTGCAATCGAGAATAGAGTGAGGGCGTCAATCTCAACAACAGTCATGAAAATAAAGGCTTGAGTTACTGTTGGTAGGGTGTTGCCAACATTCATGGTTCCCGGAATCAGCCTGTCGTCAACAAGCTTGAAAAACTTGAAAAAGGCGGTTTGTTGAGCAAAGCTTCCAATACCCAGTGTATCAAGAAAATTGGTGAGAAATCCAACGCCTAAACGGGAAGGCATTGATGTTGATTCTATTTCGTTGCGATGCCTTAGCGAATCTTTGAAAAATGAAAAGCCAAATATGCCGGACAAAACGCCCAGGATTGTTTTAAGCAGAAAAATCATCGGGTAACTTTTGGTATTGCTAAATTTACAAAACAGAAAGATCGGAACCAAATTAAACGTCAATTTAGCCCCCGATCTGTTATAAAGTTCACAAATAAGTAACCATGAATAAATTAGCAATGAAATTTAAACCCGATTTAATGCGCTTGAAATTTCCCGGTTTCTTTTTCCCATTCCCATCTCGATATTCCGCCCCAGTTGATGTAGCGCTTGTATCCGGCTTTTCGAAGTGTTTTGGCAACAATCTGGGCATTGGCGCCAACTGTGCAATAAATAATCAAATATTGTTTTTTAGGTATTTCGTTTAAACGCGATTTTACTGTTGCCGCCGGAAACGATTTCGCCGTAGGAATATGGCCATTGGCATAAGCTTTTTCCGAACGAACATCGATTATCCAGAGCGAATCGACCGGATTTTCAACCAGCTTTCTGAGCGCTTCAGGCTGAATATAATTCTGAAGAATTTTACCTTGCGCCCCGGCTTTTCCCACATAAACCGATTGCGCTTTGCCGCTGAAGGAAAGAAAAATAACGACAATTACAAATGCAATAGTTCTTCCATTGTGATGTAAGTATTTCATTTTAAAGTAAATTAAGTAATAGGAAAAATTTATTGTCGTATTTTAAATGTACTCACCCCGACGTCCGCAAGGCGGACGTTCCCCTCTCTACCAGAGTAGAGAGGGGGAAGCACCGCCAGGTGCAGGGGGTGAGTCAGTGTAAAATACAAACATAAATACGACATTATTTCATTCTCATCACATAGTATTCATTTCGATGGGAAACGAAAGTAATAAGAACCAGAGAAATTGCTGCTAAAATTTTGTTTAAATCTCCGGAACAAAAAACATGTTCAGTTCTCAGCTTATGCTTATTTTAGTTTCAGAATTGGAACCCAAGTGATTGATTATTTTCAAACATGGTGAATACATCTGTTTATGTCGCAACTCAAAGTATATAAAGCATCTGCCGGTTCGGGCAAAACCTTCAGGTTGGCCATCGAGTACATGAAACTGGCCTTGACCAACGAAACCAATTACCGCCATATTTTAGCAGTAACCTTTACCAACAAAGCTACAGCCGAAATGAAATCGCGAATTATTGGCGAGTTATATCGATTGGCCAATGGGAAAAAATCAGCTTATCTCGATGTCTTATCGTACGAATTAGGATGGCAGCCCATGCAGATCCAGCTTCAGGCCCAGCTCGTTTTAAAGCGCATTTTGCACGATTATTCGCGATTTTCAATCAGCACCATCGACAGTTTTTTTCAGCGGGTAATTAAGGCTTTCAACCGCGAACTGGGAATAAATGCTGCTTACAATGTCGAACTCGACGAATTGGGTATCCTCGAAGAAGCAGCTGACCGACTCATCCAATCCGTAGAAAACAACCGGGAACTGCTCGAATGGCTCAATGCGTTTGCCACCGATAAAATGCGCGAAGGGAAAGGCTGGAACCTGAAAAGAGACATCATTCGCTTAGGCGCCGAAATTTATAACGAAACATTTAAATCGCTGAACAGCGACTTGTACGATAAGCTAAATAACCGCTCTTTCCTGCGCAATTACCAGAAAAAAATCAGCCAGATTATCAGCAAGTTTGAAACCACCATTAAAAACCTGGGGCAGGAGGGACTTAATGTCATCATGAAAGAAGGATTAACAACCGATGACTTTAAAGGAAAAGGACGTGGCCCGGTTGCTGCTTTCCAGAAGATGAAAAATTTAGATACGAATTTTTCGAACACCATACTGGCGGCGGCATACGATTCATCAGCCTGGGTTACTGCAACAACCAAAGAACCAACCAAATCCAAAGTACTGTCGGTTGCCGAAAATTACCTGATGCCCAAATTGCAACAGGCCATTACACTGAATAATACCGACGGGCGAAACTACATTACAGCTAAATTGGTTGTTAACCAGCTTTATACCTTAGGAATCCTGGTCGATCTACGTCAATTCGTTAAAGAACTTTGCCGCGAAAAAGGGATTATCCTGATTTCAGATTCGGGCCATTTACTGAAAGATGTGATTGCCGACTCGGAAACGCCCTTCGTTTACGAAAAAACCGGCGCCGTTTATTCGCACTTTATGATCGACGAGTTTCAGGATACCTCCGGATTGCAATGGAACAATTTCAGACCTTTGATTGCCAATTCGTTATCCGAAGATCATTTAGGAATGGTTGTGGGCGACGTGAAACAGGCTATTTACCGCTGGCGTAGCGGCGACTGGCGTTTGCTTGCCGGAAAGCTTGCCGAAAGTTTCCCGGTTTTTGGATTGCAAAACGAGGTACTAAACAGCAATTGGCGCAGTTGCGGAAACATCATCAGGTTCAACAATACCATTTTCAACCTGGTTCCTCAAATTATCCAGTTAAATATTGATAATGAGCTGGCTGAGGCAAACGTCGATGAAAATCCGGTTGGCGCTACCATTACCGAGGTTTATGCCGATTGCACCCAGGAAATTTCGAATCAGGAAACGGCGCAACTGGGCCATGTTTACCTCCAGTTTCTGGAAACAAACAAGGAAAATGCCAGCGAAAACGAACAATTAATTCTGGATGAGCTGATTCGCGAAATTAAAGCTCTTCAGGATAGGCAGGTGAAAGCGCGCGAAATGGCCATTCTGGTACGCGATAAAAATCGCGCCCGGCAAATTGCCGATTTGTTCCTCGAACAAAAAAACCTTCCTGAAAATCAGACATACAATTTCGACATTTTGTCGGGCGAGTCGTTGTTTATCAACAATTCGGAAGCCATTAGCCTGATTATTTCGGTATTAACCGGATTCCTGAATCCCGATGACCAGGTGGTACTGGCTCAAATCAACTACCTGTACTACACCAAAATATATCCGAAACTAAAAGAACAGGGAAAGGTTCCCGATTTCAGGAGGATAAATGCCGAAAACATCACAGGATCGGGCCAAATGAATTTGCTTCAGGATTTGTTTACTGAACCAGTAGCCGATTTGCAGGACGAACCGATTTTTGAAACGGTTGAATCGGCTGACAATAACCTGACGCGATTTATAACAAGTAAAACGTTCCAGGAAATGGTTGCCGGAAAGCCAATACTGGAGATCGTTTACAGCATATGCGAAAAATTCAACCTGTTTTCGCTGGTTAACGAGCTGGCTTATTTGCAGGCTTTTGTTGACCAGATTTCGGTATTCGAACGGAATCACGCCTCGGAATTAACCACTTTCCTCGATTGGTGGAATACCAACGGCCCGCGTTTCACCATCCCGGTTTCCGACAATATCGACGCAATCAACGTGCTCACCATTCATAAATCGAAAGGATTGGAATTCAACCATGTTTTTATCCCGTTTTTCGATTGGTCTATCCATCCGCACACTGCCGAAATGGCCCCGTTGCTTTGGTGCAAACCCGAAACCGAGCCTTTTAACGAAATCGAACTTCTCCCGGTCAGGTATAAAAAAGACGTTGGCAAATCGATCTTTTTCCGCGAATACTTCTTCGAGAAATTCAATACGTTTATCGACAATTTAAACCTGATGTATGTTGCTTTCACGCGGGCAAAATCGGGTTTATATGTATGGGCGTCGCATGGCGAAAAGCTATCAACAATAGGCGATTTGCTTAAACAATCGGTTGACAGTTTCGGGCTGATGGATCAAAAAGCGCCAGAAAAATTTGCCATGCTCAACCAGTTTTACCTACCTGATGAAAAGCGAATAGAAATAGGCCGTTTAACCAGTATTTCGGCAGGAAAACCGAATACCGAACCCTTAAACGATGTTCGCATCACTCAATTTGAGTTTTCCGACTTCAGGCGATTGCTTAAAATACGCAGAACCGGCGAAGATTTCTTTTCCAGCGAAAACAGGCGGCAAAGTGGAATAAACAAAGGCAAGATTATTCACGAAATCTTATCGATGATTGAAACCATTGATGATATTCCGAAGGCTGTAAAACGTATGGAAGCGGAGGGTAAAATTCAGGCCAATGGGGCTGACCAAACGATTTCGGAACTGAACGAACTGCTGACAAACGACGAGGTAATTCAGTGGTTTAACGGAAGCTACAAGGTGATCAACGAACGCAATATTCTTACCGGGGACAACGGTCTTAAGCGCCCCGACCGCATCATGATCGCGAGTGACGAAGTGGTTGTAATCGACTACAAATCGGGCGATACCGAATCGGACAAGTACAAATACCAGTTACGCTCGTACATGGCCGAGCTGCGCAAATGCGGTTTCCCGAATGTAACGGCTTACATTTGGTACACCAAACTGAATAAACGGGTTAAAGTATAATTTGCCAATAGCAGGGCAATCCTGATAAGAATGACAGGCAAAAAACCATACAACAAACACCAACATACTGCACAACGAACAACCAAAGTTTGCAAAAGAGCCGTTTTATTGCCCTCGCACCCACGGATATTTTTACCTTTGGTACTTTAATTAAACAGATTTGAATTAAGATATGCCAACATTACATTGGATAGGGAAAGACAAGGTTATTAATCATCATATGGATGTTCCGTACCGAGTTCTTGAGCACTCGTACAGTTATGAATTAGGAGTGATGAATTATGAATTGACAAAAACTCATCACTCATCACTTATAACTCATAATTCGAGCGGAGCGATCATACACGGCGACAACCTCGAAGCCCTTAAAGCCCTTTTACCCGAATACGAAGGAAAAATTAAGTGCATCTACATTGACCCGCCCTACAACACAGGAAACGAAAGTTGGGTGTACAACGACAATGTAAACGACCCGAAAATAAAGAAATGGCTTGGGCAAGTGGTTGGTAAAGAAGCAGAAGACTTAACAAGGCATGACAAATGGCTTTGTATGATGTACCCACGCTTAAAATTGTTGCATAAACTTTTGGCTGACGACGGAGCGATTTTTATTTCGATTGATGACAATGAGCAAGCTAATTTGAAATTGATATTGGATGAAATTTTCGGTGGAAGGAATTTTGTGGCAAATGTAATTTGGCAAAAAAGAACATCACCAGATGCACGATTAAACTTGGGACCCGCTCATGACTTCATAGTTTGCTATTCAAAAACGTACAATCCATCTCGAAAGCAATTTAACCTACTACCTCCTTCGGTTTCAAGAGTTAAAGATTATAAAAATTTAGATAATGATAAGAGAGGTGCATGGGCTTCAGTAGATTTAACAGGACAAATCGGACATGCAACTGATAGCCAATTTTATGAAATCGTTACCCCAAGTGGGGAAAAATATTTTCCACCTAAAGACCGTTGTTGGGCTTTAAATGAAATGTCATTCTTAAATTTAAAAAATGATAATCGAATTTGGTTTGGTAAAAATGGGAACTCAAAACCACGACTCAAAAAATTTCTAAACGAATTAGAAGGCGTCTCAATATGGACGTGGTGGTCAAACTTGGAAGTTGGTCATAATCAAGAGGCCACAAAAGAAATAAAGGTCATTCTACCTACTGATACTTATTTTGAAACGCCTAAACCTACTCGCTTAGTCGAAAGAATTGTACAATTAGCCACAGATAAAAATTCCATAATTCTAGATTCTTTTGCCGGTTCAGGCACAACCGCCCACGCCGTTTTAAACCTGAACAAACAAGACGGCGGCAACCGAAAATTCATTTTAATTGAAATGGAAGATTATGCCGAAACCATTACTGCCGAGAGGGTCAAACGGGTGATGAAAAAGAATTATGAGTTAGGAGTTATGAATGATAAGTTGGAAGACACTCATAACTCATCAATTATAAATCATAACTTTAGGTTTGATTTTTACGAGCTGGGGCAACCGCTTTTCAACGAAGATGGCAACCTAAACGAGACGGTTGGCGTTGAGAAAATACGGCAATATGTATGGTACACTGAAACGAAACAACCATTGTCTGAACCTTTGATTTTTAATGATTTAATTGATGAAGCTGATTTTAAAAATGCTTCGGTGAAAAATCAGATTAATCCAGGTTCAGACAGTTTCCTGGGCAAACACAACGACACTGCCTATTACTTCAATTACGAGAAAGATGAAGTAACAACGCTCGACCATGCTTTTCTGGCAACAATGAAAACCAAAGCGGAGCAATACGTTATTTATGCTGATAATTGTTTGCTAACAAAGGCGTTTATGATCAGGCACCATATCATTTTCAAAAAGATACCAAGAGACATTAGTAAGTTATGAGTTATGAGATATAAGTTATGAGTGAAAGGAAGAGTACCATAAAGGATAAGAGCTTTGCTTTTGCAATCAGAATAGTCAAATTGTACAAATATTTGTGCGAAAGCAAAAAAGAGTTTGTTTTGAGCAAACAGCTTTTACGTAGTGGAACAGCTGTTGGTGCTTTGGTAAGAGAAGCTCAAAATGCTGAGAGCAAAGCTGATTTCATACATAAATTGGGGATTGCTCAAAAAGAATGCGATGAATCAATATACTGGATTGAATTATTGAAAGAAACAGAATATCTAAATGAAATAGAATTTGTGAGTATAAACGAAGAAGCAGTTGAATTATTAAAAATGCTTCGAAGTGCCATCATAACTTCCAAGAAAAACAACTCATAACTTATAATTAATAATTATGAACTTAGTTAAGCCGGAATACTTTAAAATCTGGAAATCGATGCTGGATGTTGATATTCAGGAGGCATTTTCAGAAATTCAGCATCGCAGTCTTGAGCCACATAGTTTTACATTTTACACCTCGGTTTCGGTTATGTCGTCGTCGAAAATAGAAGGCGAACAAATGGAACTCGATAGTTACGTGAAACACAAGATTCTCAACGTTGAATACTTGCCTGAACTTACCGAAAAACCGAATGATTTATACAATGCTTACTTGTTTGCGAACGAGAACAAGTTAACCCAAAAGAACTTTTTGGAAGCACACCGATTGATTGCTGCTCATTTGTTACCTAAAAACCAACAAGGTGCAATCAGGCAGACCGAAATGCTGGTAATGGAACACAAAACAGGCCGAATACAATACGAAGCAGCGCAACTTTCTATTGTAAAAGAACGATACTCCAGACTCTGGAAAGAAATTGAATCGCTGCTAAAAAAAGATTTGGCTATCGAGGAAGTATTTTACTATGCGGCATTTATTCATCTGGCATTTGTTAATATTCACCCGTTTGGCGATGGTAACGGGCGTATTTCGCGCTTGCTCGAAAAATGGTTTCTGGCTGAAAGACTGGGCGAACGGGCATGGTATATCCGATCGGAGAAATACTATTACAAACAGGTAAACGAATATTATAAAAATTTAGCCCGATTGGGTATGTTTTATGAGGAACTTGACTACGAAAAATCGATTCCTTTCTTGCTTATGCTACCACAATCATTGATTTACGAAGGTTGAATAATTGTCTGAACCCCAGATTAAAATGATTAAATGATTTACCATGATTAAGGAGCAATACAAATATTCTGACATTACTGCAAAGATATTGAAGTGCGCCTTTGAAGTACACAAAATTTTAGGCAACGGTTTTCAGGAAGTTATTTATCAGCGGGCTTTGGAGGAAGAGTTTATATTGCAAGGAGTTATTTTTGTCAGGGAATTTGAGATGCCCATTTTTTACAAAGAAAAACTGATAGGAACCCGTCGCGTAGATTTTTTGGTCGAAAAGGTAATCTCTGTTGAATTGAAGGCAATAATTAAATTGGAAGACGTACATTTAACCCAAGCCCTTAATTATTTGGAGGCCTACAATCTTGAAATTGGGATGCTATTAAATTTTGGTGCAAAAAGCTTAGAATACAAACGATTGATTAATGCGAAGTTTAAATCAGTTTAATCAAATAAATCAACTATAATCAAAGGTTCAGACAATTTACAAATGGAACTAAAACCTTACCAACAGCAAGTAATAAACGACCTTGCATCGTTTTTGGAACACGTGCAGGAAACCAAAGACGTGAAAAACGCATTTTACGATTTTTGGGCGAAGCATCCGCGAACACCATTGTTGCCATTTTCGGGAACGGCCATTGAGCCTTATAAAAACAATGTGCCACGTGTACCACATATTTGTGTAAAAGTGCCAACGGCAGGCGGTAAAACCTTCATTGCCTGCAACGCTATCCGTACAATTTTCGATACTTTTGAATACGACAAACCTAAAGCCGTTGTTTGGCTTGTGCCCTCAATTACCATTTTAGACCAAACCATCAAAAACCTAAAAGACACGTCTCACCCATATCGGCAGAAAATCAATTCGCACTTTGGCAATAAAGTAGAAGTGTTCGACAAATCAGCTTTACTTCAGGGAAGCGGGTTCAATGCAACTTCGGTGAAAGAACAGTTGAATATTTTTGTTCTAAGCTTCGACAGTATCCGTACAGCGAACAAAGAAGGACGGAAAGTTTTCGAGCAAAACGGCTCATTACAATCCTTTGAGACACTTTTAGGCAAAGACGAAGAAATATCGTTGATGAAAGTGATGCAATACTTGAATCCGTTGGTTGTGGTTGACGAAAGCCACAATGCGGAAACCAATTTGAGTGTTGAAATGCTGAAAGAGTTTAACCCTTGTTTTATTCTCGACCTAACCGCAACACCAAGAAACAACAGCAACATTATCAGTTTCATCGATGCGCTGGAATTGAAACGTGAAAACATGGTAAAACTGCCCGTAATTGTTTACAATCATCAAGACAAAACCGAGGTAATTAATTCGAGTTTACAATTACAGAAACGTTTGGAAATCCAAGCTATTGAAGAAGAAAAGAAAGGTGGAAAATACATTCGCCCAATTGTTTTATTTCAGGCGCAACCTAAAAACGGCAAAGATTTTCTTAACGAAGAAGAAGAGAAATCGAACGTTCAAAAGCTCAAAGAAAAGCTCGTTGAATTAAAAATACCAGTTGAGCAAATCAAAATCAAAACCGCAAGTATCAACGAGATTAAGGGAATTGATTTGATGAGCAAAGATTGTGAGGTTCGTTACATCATAACCATAAACGCATTAAAAGAAGGCTGGGATTGCCCCTTTGCATACATTTTGGCATCGTTGGCCGACAAAAGTTCGGCAGTTGATGTTGAACAAATTTTAGGCAGGGTTTTACGTCAACCCTATGTAATGAAACACAACTTTCCGCTTTTAAACCTGAGCTATGTTTTAACAGCATCGTCAAAGTTCCTCGATACGTTGGATAGTATTGTGAAAGGCTTAAATAAAGCTGGGTTCAGCGATAAAGATTATAAACTTGCTGATACTACAATACCTGAGAAATCGTCGGATCCGAAATTAGCAGGATTGGATGATTTTCGGGATTTGTTTACACAGGCCAAAATAGAAAATATTGAAGCCACTGTTACAAATGATGATGATATTGACATCAGCCGCATAATAAATTGGACTGAAGAAAATCAGCTTAATCAGGAAAATCAAATAAATCCAGGTTCAGACATTCTTTCAAAGATTGAAAATACCGCATTAGAACAAAATCAGGTGTTTGAAAAAACTGTTTCCGAAATGGAAGCAACCAATACAACAGCCTTACCAACCGCAATACAATCGCTTGTGAAAACATACAGCATTAAGGACATTTTCAAAGAACAGGCAGAACAATTAAACCTGCCACAGTTCTATTTAAAAGTTCCTGCTAATGACTTGTTTGGGCAAAAAGAAGAAGAATTGCCTTTGGAAAAAGAAAATCTTTTAGAGGGTTTTGCGCTAAGCAAAGCCGATACAAACATTGCATTCGACAGCATTACTTCTGAACTCTACAAAGTCGATCTGGACGAAACGAAAAAGGAACACACTCCAACTTTTGTGCGACTAGACGGAATGGTAAAAGAAAGCGTAATGGCTTATATTCTCGATCCTGCAAGGAAAGAAAGCCGTGTAAAGAATTTCACCAAACGAATTATGGACATTATCGGTAATTTGTATCCGATTCCCGACAAAGAAATTGAAAAATACATCACCCGTATTTTGGAAGATTTCAAAGACGAACAGTTTAACGACTTCGCAAATAATGAATATACCTACACCGACAAGATAAAGCTGAAAATCAAATCACTTTCGGAAACTTTTGCAGAAAAGAAATTTAAGGACTTTTTAGATACCGATAAAGTATTTATTAAACCATCATTTCAACTGCCCAAAAATGTAACTCCGGGCCAAACATCAAAGGATATTGCAAAATCGCTTTACGAGAAAGAAGGCAGCATGAATGGTTTCGAAGAGCGTGTAATCAATGAAATTGGTAACATGCCAAACATTGCATTCTGGACAAGAAATATTGAGCGAAGAGGCTTTCGGATTAACGGGTTTGTTAATCATTATCCCGACTTTATTATTCAAACCAAAAGCGGAAAAACAATTCTATTGGAAACAAAAGGCGATCATCTCGATGCAGAATCCAAAATAAGGCTTGGCAGTCTATGGGCTGGAAAAGCTGGGAACAATTATCGCTATTTCATGGTTTACGAAAGGCGCACTGTTGATGGAGCATACAAATTGGAGAATTTTCTGAATATTATTAAGGACATTTAATGAGACAGCTATCGTAGGGTTTGCTGAAAAACTCGAGGAAAGTTAACACGACCTCAGAAAGGTCTTCTATTTCTATACACATTTTATCCCTCCGGGATATTTCTCAAACTGGCCCAAAATTTCAAGTGAAAGCTTTTTCGGTATTCTTTTCAAAATCCGTGCATTTTGTTTCTGTAGGTTGTCTATTACATCGCTCATTGCCAGAAATTAATACATTTTTCAGCAGACCCTGAATAGGTGCCTAAAACGGATTTCGAACATAGCCTAGACCGCATCAGGAAAACACCCGTGAACCTGTTTTCGTTGGAGGGCGTGTTTTTTATTTTCCCGGAAAGCCCCCGACAAACGTTTTGACTGCTTTTTGAATAACAAAAGCTCTAAAACAAATGGAATGCGACTTTCGCGATTCTCGAATGGCCCAAAACAAATGGGCGAAAGGTTTTGTGATTCGGTTTGGGCTCAAAACAAACGGCGGACGTGTTTTTTGTTTCCTGAAAGCTCCAAAACAAACGTTTTGACTGCTTTTTGAATCGCAAAGGCTCCAAAACAAACGGAATGCGACTTTCGCGATTCACAAATGGCCCAAAACAAATGGGCGAAAGGTTTTGCGATTCGGTTTGGGCTCAAAACAAACGGCGGACGTGTTTTTTGTTTCCTGAAAGCTCCAAAACAAACGTTTTGACTGCTTTTTGAATCGCAAAGGCTCCAAAACAAACGTAAGCATTCGCTAAATTGCGTCAACTAATATTGCATGGCGGTCTATAAGTTTGCCGTTTACATCAAAGCAAACGACATGTACAACGAGAAAAAATTCCGGGCCGTTTATGACGAGTTTGTGGTATCGGGGCTGACTATCCGAGATTATTGCGCCAACCATCAGATCAACGAATCCAAATTCTATTACTGGCAAAACAAACTCAAAGGTCAACTACCACCCAAAGGCGGGTTCGTCCCGGTTGTTTTTGAAAACGGACAACATCTCCGGTCCAGCCATGTTCCGGTTCGGAACAACCAGGATGTTCAGCACTCCGCCTTTTCATGCGAAATAAGTTATCCCAACGGGGTGAGCGTAAAACTGGGCAGTTTGCCCGATGTACAGGTTTTACAGTCGTTGTTGCTCTTAGCACACCGGTAAGATGTTCAGTCTAACCCCCTCGATGCGGTATTACCTGTATTCGTACCCCACCGATATGCGCCGGAGCTTTTACACCCTGAGCGGAATGGTGACCAACCAGATGGGCCGTAACGTGCAGGACGGTGAAGTGTTTATCTTCATCAACCGCCCGTGTACCAGTATGAAGATCCTGCACATGGAATGCGGCGGATTGGTGATCTACCACCTGAAACTGGAATCAGGCGGTTTCAAACTTCCTGTTTTCGATCCAGACACCCACACGTTTCAAACCAGCTGGCAGGAACTGATGAGTATCGTCCAAGGTGTTTCTACCGGAGAAAAAGAGAATAAAAAAAGAGGACAAAAAAACCTCTGAACAGCCTGTAATATATGGGTTTCTGATTGATTTTCAAGTTAATATTCAGTATCTTCGAGCCATCAAAAACAAGGATGGATGACTACTGAAGAAGAGCTGTTTGTACAACAAATTTTGGAACATCGCGATGAGCTTTACCGGGAAACAGCCAGGTTGAAAAGCCAACTTGCCGGCTTCCAAAACTTCCAGTCAGAACGCACCTCTTACCAGCAACAAATCACCGAAAAAGACAAGGAAATTGACCACCTGGGACAGACCATCAGCACGCAGGATCAGGCCATCCTCAAGCTCAAACAACAAATAGAGACGCTTCAACGAAAAATATGGGGCAAATCCAGCGAAAAATACATTTCTGAAGACCCCCGGCAACGGAAACTCGATTTTGAGGGGCTTGACCTGCTTGAGGACGAAAAAGAACTGGCCACCAACGCCAAAGAAGAAATCGAGAAGTACAAGGCTATCCGGGTTGTTCAGGTAAAAGAAAAAAAACATCCGGTACGCAAACCTCTGCCCGAAAGCCTTCCACGGGAAGAAACCCATATTTTTCCTGAACAGGAAATTAACCCTGAACATTGGGCTGAACTGGCCCCCGAAGTTACCGAAGTACTCGAACGTGACCCTGCAAGGTGGTACGTTCGCCGGATTATCCGCCACAAATATGTGCTGAAAAATAAAAGCCAGGGGCCGGACATCGAGAAACAGGTTGTTACAGCGCCCATGCCTGCATTGCCCATAGCCAAAAGCTATGCCGGGGCAAGCGTACTGGCCGATATGGTCATCGATAAATATGTGAACCACCTTCCTTTCTACCGCCAGATCGGGATGTTCAAACAGCAAGGCATCTCCCTTGCCCCGGCAACGATCAACGGTTGGTTTGCCGAGGTGGCCGGGCTGATGCGCCCAAGCTATTACCGGTTACAGGAACTGGTGCTGGGGTCGGATTATATCCAGAGCGACGAAACCACTATCCCGATCATCAACAACGAAAAGCACCAGGCAGTTAAAGGGTACATCTGGATGGTGCGGGCAGTGATGGACCAGTTGGTCTTTTTTTATTACGATCGCGGTTCCCGGGCCCAGAAAGTAGCCCTGCATTTGTTTAAAGATTACCAGGGAGTGATCCAGAGCGATGGTTATGTTGTTTATGACATGTACGAAAACAAAAAAGGGGTATTGCCCATCGGGTGCTGGGCCCATGCACGCCGTAAATTTGAAGAAGCTTTGAGCGAAGATAAGGCACGGGCTTCGTATGCCCTGGAACAAATCAGCCTGCTTTATGATGTGGAACGACAGGCCGATCAGGAAAACCTCTCGTTCGACCAGCGGGCAGAACTTCGTTCGCGCCTGGCTTACCCCATTATGGTAGCTTTCGAAAAATGGCTGTTAAATGAGTTCCCAAAGGTTTTACCCAAGGGACGCATCGGGAAAGCCATCCGCTACACCTACAACATTTACCACAAGCTGACCCGCTATCATTTGGATGGCCGGTTGAAAATAGACAATAACCTGGGCGAAAATGCCATCCGCCCCATTGCTTTAGGCCGGAAAAACTGGTTATTCTGCGGAAATGACGATGCGGCAGAAAACGCAGCCATCATCTATTCCATGATGGGCTGTTGTAAGGCTCACCAGGTAAATTTCCGCCAATGGCTGGTTTACTTCCTGGAAAACGTCCACAGTTACGACAACGATTACTCCAAAGACCTGGCCGAATTGCTCCCGCACAACTTCAACCGGTAAACCCAAAACCTATAACTGAACCTATCCGATCTTCGAAGCCTCTCAAAGTTCTCAGAACATTTTAGAGAAACTCTCAAAGAGAAACTCTCTGCTCATAAAAACAACACGGAGTTGGCCGAATGGTTACAAACAAACGGCTGAAGACTTTTGTGATGCCGGAGAGGTGCAAAACAAATGGAATGAACGTTTCCTGATTGCCTGCATTTTGTTTCTGTAGGTTGTCTATTACATCGCTCATTGCCAGAAATTAATACATTTTTCAGCAGACCCTATTTTAGGGAAAGTCATCTTTGAGACGCTCTAATGAGTCCTTAACAATTTAACAAGGCGCCAATCATATATCTTCGGGATGCACAAAAAAACAGAAGACCACAAAAACAATGTTTTGCAGTCTTCTGAATGGGTTTTGCTCCCGTTAAGTCGGGGCGACAAGATTTGAACTTGCGACCCCACGCCCCCCAGACGTGTGCGCTACCAGGCTGCGCTACGCCCCGAACTTTTGTGGTTGCAAAAATAGACATCTTCTTAACTTGTGCAAAAAAATGTTTTGATTTTTACAGATCAGGACGAATAATAAATAACCGGAACAATTTATTGTCGTGCTTTATAACCGGGCGATATCGTTTAGTTTACCTCAGCTTGTAAGTTATTTTATTCCTTTTCCCGGCGATACTTCGTGTTTTCGCGATTTGGCGGCTCTTTTGTTTTTTGCCACCAAGCCCCAAAAGCACGAAGTTTCACCAAGTAGTCTCACTAAACTAAACGAGACTGTGATCAGCAATTTAGGTATGCGAAATTAAACTCGTTCGGAGTTAATTTGCCAGTCAACAATAAAACCCGGTTCATTTATTGTCGCTGCAACCGGATTGTCGCTGACATTCGTTCTATAATTCATCTGACTTACACTGGCAAAGTCGTTTCGGAAGTTTTCCTGTGGTTTTGCTCCATTTAGGCTTTGGGCATTGTTTCCAAAATAAAACCACAAATTTTCATTCGGGAACCCTGTTCTCAAATGCTTTTTCAATTCAGAATTTCTACTAAGTGTTTTCATGCTCTTCATTTTTTGTTTAACATTCCACAACATGCACATTCGCATTTTCTTTTAGCCGGATCATTCAACTCGTCAATTAACCATCTTTTTATTTCATACGTGTTAAGTAACTGAAAATAAATGATGTCATCCCGATTTGTTTTTTGTCACAACTCATTTCCTTCTGCACTAAGATATTCTGCTTCTTAATTCCTGTTTGTTGTTCAGCTTGGCTATTAAGTGTATTATTCAGAGCAACTTATCAACATCATTAAATTTCAAAGGCAACTCATTGAATATTGTCGCTCCACAGGCCAAACAGCTGAATTCAATGTCGCTCAATTTTTGAATTCTAAATATACCCAATAGTTGAAGCGAATGAAAGCCAAAAAAGGTTAAAATCGTTAATAACCTTAAATGGATGTCGTTATGTGTCAATGCAAAAGGTTTCAATTTGGCAGGTTTCCTGAAGAACTCTATTCGGGGTTTGCATCACGCTCAAAGTAATTCTGAATGCCAGCTTGATATTTTCAGAAGATTGATTTATTTTGAACCACCAAACTGATATTCAAACTTAACCTGCTATGAAACAAACATGCCTGCACCCTACAAATACAACACCGAAAATGCCTGCATGTGAGTTCTTCCGGTATTCAACAAGACAATCGATCCAACCGTTAAAAAATCAAATTACCTACCGATGAAAATCATCTATGTTATTGGACTGGCATTTTCATGTTTAATTGCCGTTACTGCAATGGGCGATAGCGGCCATCAACTTTGGCTGAAGGGGAAAAATACCTCGAATGTAATGGTTGTTTGTAAAAGCAAATCGCCAACACTCGAAATAGCCATACACGAATTACAGCAAGGCTGGCAAGGATCGCCTGATGCCAAATTCACACTCGCTGTTAAGCCCGACAAACAGCTCAAAAGCGATGGTTTTAAGCTTAATGCAAGCTCAATTCAGGCAACTACCGATTTAGGTATTTTATACGGAGTTTTCGAACTGTTGCGCCAACAGCAAACCGGCGGACCGGTTCGCGACGAAGTGATCAACCCGTCGTACAATCGTCGGATTTTAAACCACTGGGACAACCTGAATGGCACCATAGAACGCGGTTATGCCGGGCACTCCATATTTTGGCGACACGGAACCGACTCGCTGGCCGTTAGCGAAAATGATATTACCCTTTGGAAAGCATATGCCCGGGCCAATGCCTCAATTGGAATTAATGGCTCTGTTTTGAATAACGTAAACGCTTCGCCACTGATCTTGTCAGCCGAATGCCTCGAACGGGTAAAAGCCATAGCCGATGCGCTGCGTCCTTACGGAATTAAAACATACCTGTCGGTAAAATTCTCGTCACCTGCTTTAATCGGCGGCTTAAAAACATCCGATCCGCTAAATCCTGAAGTTGCCCGATGGTGGAACGACAAGGTAAAAGAAATTTACAAACTCATTCCTGATTTTGGCGGTTTCCTGGTGAAAGCCAACAGCGAAGGACAACCAGGGCCACAGGATTTTGGCCGCACACATGCCGATGGCGCCAATATGCTGGCCGACGCACTTAAACCTTTCGGCGGAATCGTAATGTGGCGCGCTTTTGTTTATGCAACTTCCGACGAAGACCGCGCCAAACAGGCCTATACCGAGTTTATGCCTTTGGATGGCCAATTCCGCGACAATGTGATTATCCAGGTCAAAAACGGGCCAATCGATTTTCAGCCGCGCGAGCCTTTCAGTCCTTTATTTGGCGCCATGAAGAAAACTGAAGTCATGCCCGAACTGCAAATTACGATGGAATACCTGGGACAAGGCACTCATCTGGTGTTTTTGGCCCCCTTGTGGGAAGAGTTTCTGCAAAGCAATACCTACCAGGAGGGGAGTGGAAGTACGGCCGCCCGTTGCACCGACGGCAGCCTTTTTCAGCAAAAATATTCGGCAATCGCAGGTGTAGCCAACATTGGGCTCGATGCCAACTGGTGTGGTCACCAGTTTTCGCAGGCCAACTGGTACGCTTTCGGGCGCCTGGCCTGGAACAACAAACTTACCAGCGAACAAATTGCCGACGAATGGATTAAGCTAACCTTTTCGAATCCTGAAGTAAATACGAACGAGTGGACCGATAATTTCCTGAAACCGGTAAAAAAGATGATGCTCGAAAGTCGCGAAGCTGCTGTAAACTATATGATGCCATTGGGGTTACACCATCTGTTTTCGGCCAACAAGCACTATGGCCCCGGCCCGTGGTGGGCTCCTCAGCGAGTCAGGAAAGACTGGACACCGCCTTATTACCACAAAGCCGACAGCCTGGGCATTGGCTTCGACCGTACGCCAACGGGCAGCAATGCAACCAGCCAGTACGCCGAACCATTAAAATCGCAGTTCAACGATGTAAAAACCTGTCCGGAAAAATATCTGCTTTGGTTCCATCATGTTTCGTGGGATTATAAAGTAAGCTCCGGACGTACTTTGTGGGACGAACTTTGCTACAGGTACGACTCTGGTGTTCAGCAAATACGCGAGTTTCAGAAAATATGGGACAAAGCTAAACCATATGTCGATTCGGAGCGGTTTAGACAAGTTCAGGATAAACTCAGGAAACAGGCCATCAACGCTCAGGTTTGGAAAGATGGCTGTTTGCAATATTTCGAGCAATTTAGTAAACGCCCGGTTCCGTTTGATATTGAACGCCCGGTAAACGATTTGAATGAGTTAATCAATGCCGACATGAAGAAAAATCCGAGGTAAGAACAATAGACGATTACTTTCCAGGCTTTTACATACCTGAAACATTCAGCATATGCTTCGAACATTAAAGCCTGCAATGCCAACGGCGTTTGTGCCTTCCATATATGCTTTCCTTATCTACAGGCTGGTTTTCACTGATTTCTAAAAAACAGTATGAGGTTATGCCATAACTTTATTCCATCGAATAGAAACAATAACCAAAAAACTAAGAAACATGAAAACTAAAATTGAAATTTTGATGCTGTGCTTATTGCTGGTTGGGTTCACAACAACTGCAAAAACCAAAGAAGCTACCATGCTAAGCGGACAATCGTTAACCGAGTTAGGCGACTATCAGATCAACCAAACGGCTAAAAAACTCATCGTCGGTAATGAAGCCGTAAAAACCTATGAATTAACTTATTCGAATAGCGATTCGCCGGTTCTGATTGGTGTTCAGAAGACCAAAAAATGTATGAACTTTATTGTTCGTTCGGCCAACTTCGAGATTATGTATGTGTGCGATCACCATGTTTTTGGGGTAAAACGGGTAGGAAAGGAGTATCAAACGATCGCGGTCGCCGAAATAAATAAACTAATGGACAACCGCGATTTTTACTCGCAACGGGTGATTACGCAATACCCTCAAACCGAAGCCGAATTACTGGGTTTAATTGCCTGCTATTTTCCATCACTGATAAAAGATCAATATTTAAGTCAATTATAAAAAATGCGAATAACGTGGAGTTAACCACGATCCTCATGTTTATAAAAAATCTCCCTGGGCTTTGCGTCCGGGGATTTTTATTTCTGTTTACTTTCAAAATGATATCAGCCCCTTTCCGGCTCAATAACATGAATCTCCGGCTCAAACGCATCAACCGAACAGCGAATGCAGAAGACACAAAGAATAGACCTGCAAACCTGTTGAAACCTGCCGTTTACACCTGCATTGTTCAATCCTCCAGGCTTTTATTTACTTTTATTCAAATTCGGGAGCCAGGAATCAGCAACCGGATTAATTATTCTCCAGATTTTATTAACCAGCTTCCGAATAAGAGGCTATAATAATCTGGAATTAAATATTTTGTATTTAGCTTTGAATGAGTAAACCCAATGATATGCTGATCAATTCAATCAATCGTTTTTTTAATAAACGCCCGGTATTTCACAGTCTGTTTTGGATCGTGTTTGTGCTGGTGGGCTCGTTTATTTTCAGTTACCAGCAAAACTTTCCATACGAATTTTTCTTGATGAATTTCCTGGTTCATCTGCCGTTATTTCTGCTTTATACTTATGGGGTGATCTATTTCCTGGTACCTGGGTTACTTCTGAAACGGCGATACGTATTGTTTTTTACGGCATTGATTACGGCTACCTGTGCAGCAGCTTTGTTACGCATTTTAGTTAGCCGATACGTTTACTTTGCGCTTTTTATTCCTGAAATACTTTATCCCAGCCAATGGTTCAGCACCGAAATTTTCCTGATAAATGTATTTTGGATTGTTAGCCCAGCCATTGTGTTTGCCATGTTTAAGTATTACAAAAACTGGCTGAATACACAAGCCCTGGCCAACGAAGCCGAACGCAAACAACTTGCTTCGGAGCTACAGGTTTTGAAGGCTCAGCTTAACCCTCACTTTCTGTTTAATACCTTCAACAACCTCTACGTTTTGGCTTTACAGAAAAGTGATAAAACGCCGGAAGTTATTTCGAAAATTTCAGACCTTTTTCATTACGTACTCTACGAATGCAACTCAGTTGAAGTGCCTGTTTCCAAAGAAATCAAATTAATCAGCGACTATATTCAGCTCGAAGAATTGAGGTATTCCGACCGGCTTTCGATTCGAATCAAAAAGGAAATTGACAATCCTGAATTCCAGATTCCGCCGATGATGCTTTATACTTTTGTTGAGAACTGCTTCAAGCACGGATGCAGTAACGATCCCGATTCGCCCTGGATAAAACTTCACATCAAAGTATCTGGTAACCGGTTCGAATTTCAGGCGTCAAACAGTATTCCGCGAATGATGTATTCAGGAAAAGAAAAAGATGGCGGAGTTGGACTTGCAAACATCAAAAGAAGGCTCGAATTGCTTTATCCGAGAAGCCACCGGCTGGAAATCCGGAAAGAAGACCATGAATTTATCGTTAGCCTGGAAATCCAGAAAAACACTACTAACAACTGACGAAAATGCGCAGGTTATTCTTCATATTCGTTTTAGCCGGAATCTTTCAGGGTTGCCTGGATCAAAAAAAACAGGCAGAACTGATTTTCAGGCATTACCTCGATCAAAAAACCGGAACGATCCACAACTATTCGAAGGAAAGCTCGCTGGCTTCATGGAATGCATCCATCTCGGGCAAAGAGTCGGATTATAAGAAACTAATCGATATTGAGTTAGATTTTAGTAAGTCGAACCGGGGCAGTAACGGAACATTCAGTCCCGATAATTTTTCAACCATCACCCGAAATGTATTTACCAACGAAGATGATTTTGAGCTGCTTAGCAAACTGAAACATTCGGGGTTGATAACCGATACTTTACTATCGCGACAGCTCATTTATTTATACCACACGTTTACAAGTTCACAAATCGAATCGGACAAATACAAGAAACTGCTGGAAAGCGGAGTCAAATTATCCCGTTTGTCGGGTTCGCTAAAATATGAACTCGACGGAAAACTATACAGGTATAGACAACTCGATTCGTTGCGAAAAAGCACGAACGACAGTCGGTTCCTGGAGCGAATAATGGATTCTCACCGGCAGGGGGCTCAGAAAATTGCTCCTGAAATAATAAACCTGGTGAAAGGACGAAACGAGATTGCCCGCATACTGGGATATCCGGATTACTACCATGTTCAGTTCGAATCGAAAGACGAATCGCCGGAGGAAGTTAAGCTGCTTATCGGCGAAATTGAGCAAAAAACCGCAAAGAATTACCTTGAAGCTAAGCGGTTGATTGATAAAAACCTGGCGAAATATTACCACATAGAAGTAAATGAACTCCGCCCCTGGCATTACATCGATGAGAGAATAAGCTATTTGCCGAAAGAATTTACGTCGAAACTCGATTCGTTGCTCAGCCCCGTCGATCCAGTTAAGCGTGCAGCCAACTTTTTCGACGGAATAGGTTTGAACATACAGCCCATTCTCGATAAAAGCGAGCTGAGAAACGGCTCGATGAACGTGATGTTTAATATCGACTTCAGGAACGACATCAGGCTCATAGGGCGAATAAACAATTCGTTCGACGGACTGACCACCATCATGCATCTTGGAGGTCACGCCGCCCACCATTACAACATCTCCGGCGACATCCCGTATTTATTGCAGGGGCCCAGTTTAATTGTTGCCGAAGGAATTGCCAGATATTTCGAAAACATGGCTTACAACCCCCAATGGCTGGCCGAAGAAATTGTTCTCGACGAAAATACAAAGAAGGAAATAACGTCGATCATGCAACAATTCAAAGAAATTGATCAGCTTTTCAGGATTAGAAAGCAAATGGTTATTGCCGAATTTGAACGGGAAATTTTTTCGAACCCCGATCAAGACCTCGACCACCTTTGGCGGGAATTAAATATTAAGTACCTCGATATTTATTATCCTGAAGACAAAGGCGCATGTTACTGGGCAACATACAAGTATTTTACCAGCTTGTCGTGCTATGTTCAAAATTACATCCTTGCTGATGTTGTGGCAGCCCAGCTGAAACATGCTGTTGAAACAAATGTTTTGCAAGGAGGAAGACTGCCGGTTAAAAACAACAGAGGAGTGGGAGAGTACCTCATAAAAAACCTGTTTACCTATGGCGATTTGTACCCGTGGGAAAAGCTGATTAAAAAATCGACGGGAGAGCCACTAAACTCGACGTATTTTGTGAACGAACTTATTGGCAACAAAAAGGAAAATTAAGTGTCGTTCAACGTTGATATCTAGTTGTAATTCGAATTAATTTTGAAGACAAATAAAGCAATAAACAAATTAAATAACCATGAAAACCAGATGCTTGATCGTTGACGACGAGCCATTGGCCCGTGAGCTGATTAAAGGGTATGTTGCAAAACTCGAAAATTTTGAAATCGTTGCCGAATGCAGCGATGCCATGAAAGCGCTAAACGTTTTGCGCGCTAAAACCGTAGATTTGATTTTTATGGATATCCAGATGCCTCAAATTACAGGTATCGAGTTTCTGAAAACCTTAAAACATGCTCCTAAAGTGATAATTACCACGGCATACCGCGAGTATGCGCTGGATGGTTTTGACCTGGATGTTGTTGATTACCTGTTGAAACCGATTACATTCGAACGTTTTCTGAAATCGGTAAATAAATACTACCAGATGAATCAGGACGATGTTCAACTGGTTACCAACCAGGGGAACGAAAAAGGAGCTGAAGAAACTTTCATTTATGTGAAAGAAAATAAGAAGGTTATAAAAATCTATCTTTCTGAAATAAAGTATATTGAAGGACTAAGCGAATATGTACAAATATATACCGATAAACGAAAAGTGATTGTAAAAACCAGCCTGACCTTGATGGAAGAAAAACTTCCAGCCGAACAATTTCTGAGAATTCATAAATCGTACATTATTTCGGTGAATAAAATAGAAGCTTTTACGGCAAATACCATCGAAATTCAAAATAAAGAATTACCCATTGGCCGCAGCTATAAAAATGTGGTGCTTAACCTTTTAAACTTTTCAGGCGCTGTTGGCGGATTGTAAAATCGTTGCTTCAATAAAATGAGACAGAGCAATCTGAAATAATAGAAATAATTTATTGCCGTTTTTTTAGTACTCACCCCACGTCCCTATGGCGGACGTGTGAAAACACTGTGTTCATCCAATTTTCCTCCCTGCCGTTTCTGCAAATTTGCACTCCCGGCAAAAGCCTTTCAAACTGCATTTCCATCCATTGACATCAAAATTGCGCTTTCTCCTGTCCAATTGCAGTTATTTACGCCTAAACTGCATTTTTTCCGTCTTTTCTCCCGCTTTCCGCCTCCATCGCCACCTTCGGCCATTCAAAAAGCACTGTTACTGATTTCCAAAAATTACACAGCCCAAAATTGATATGTTTGATATGGTCACCAGCATTAATTGAACTTTATATCGATTCAATAAGCTGTAAACGAATAATTTACCCAGATAATAACAAACAAAACGCCTGGCGGATTAATCGTCAGGCATATTTATCTAACTCTAAAATGAAGTCTATGAAAACAGGATTTTTACTTGTATTTATTCTTGCATTAAGTATCCTAAATGGAGTCGCTCAATCGAGGGTACTTACCGGGACAGTTACATCTTCGGAAGACGGACTGCCCATACCGGGGGTATCGGTGTCGGTGAAAGGAACGGTCAATGGAACTATTACTGATGCAAATGGTTCATTTTCGATAACCGTGAAAACAGGTGAAGGAATGCTGGTTTTTTCGTTTGTGGGAATGGCAACCCAGGAAATTGATATTAGCTTGAAAAGCAAGATCAATGTTGTTCTAAGTCCCAATGTTATTGGCGTTGACGAAGTAGTAGTAACAGCTATCGGCATTTCGAAGCAAAAGAAATCACTTGGATATGCTGTTCAGGATGTCGCAGGCGACAAAATTAACAATGCAAAAACGGGCAATGTGCTCACCGCAATGACCGGTAGAATGGCAGGTGTAAATATCACAAGTTCCTCAGGAACTGCTGGTGCGGCGTCTTTTATCACCGTTCGCGGACAAAACTCTATTTCAGGAAATAATCAGCCGCTTTTTGTTGTAGATGGTGTCCCTATTGACAATGAAATGAAATACTCCGGCAACCCGGATGACCTGCAAAACAACCTGACGAAAGGAGTGAATTACTCGAACCGGGCAATTGACCTGAACCCGGATGATATCGAATCAGTTTCGGTATTGAAAGGTGGCGCGGCTACGGCACTTTACGGATTAAGGGCCGGAAATGGCGTGATTGTGATTACAACCAAAAAAGGGGGAAACACGGATGGCAAAATGAATATCAGCTTTTCGTCGTCGGTTGGGCTGGATAAGGTAAACCAGCTACCTCCCATGCAAATGATGTATGCCCAGGGAAATAGCGGGGTTTATGATTCTGAGACAACTGGTTCGTGGGGGCCTAAAATTTCGGATATGCGTTTTGACGGGGCAACAGATTATCCGGGCGACAAGAATGGCCACCTGGTGCTTGCCACCGATCCAAGTGCAAAAGCTAATTTACCGGCCGTTGCTTACGACAACCCGGGAAATTTCTTTTTAACCGGGCTCACTTTAAATAATAACCTTTCGCTGTCGGGCGGGAATAAAGATGCCAGCTTCTATTTCTCTGTTGGTAACTCCTCATCGCAGGGGATTATTCCGAAGAACACTTTTGGCAAAACTTCATTGAAGATTTCGGGTGAAACAAAACTGGGTTCGAAGTTAAGGGTGTCGGGAAGCGCCAATTATATCCGCTCGGGAGGCGACAGAATGCAGCAGGGCTCGAATACTTCGGGAGTAATGGTTGGCCTTTTGCGTTGTACACCAACGTTTGACAACAGCAACGGGCATGGCCGCAAAGCCTATAAATATACCGACGCTTATATGCTCGAAGATGGCACTCCGCGTCGATATGCCTCTTACGACAACCCATATTGGACAATCAATAAAAACGTATTGACCGACCAAGTTGATCGTATCATCGGTAATGTTACGCTCGTTTATAAGCCAATCGAACCGGTTACAGTGACCTACCGTTTAGGCGAAGACCTTTACTCCGACCGAAGGAAAGGCCATACGGCATTGATGTCGTCCAATATCCCAACCGGTCAGATGGAAGAAGACCACCATTATAACAATAACCTGAACTCGGATCTGACAATCAACTATTTGAAAGAGCTATTTACCGATTTTTCGGCCAACATTACGTTGGGGCACAACATGTTCGAAAGTTATTATCAGCAGTTATACAACCAGGGAAACGGTTTTGTGATTCCCGATTTCTATCACATGTCAAATACTTCATCTCAACTGATTCGTGAAGAGACAGAAAGGTATCGAACGGCAGCAATATACGCCGATGTACAATTCTCGTACAAGAGCATGTTGTTTTTGGGCCTTACCGGGAGAAACGAGTGGTCGACAACCTTGCCTAAAAGCAACAACAGTTTCTTTTTTCCTTCAACGAGTTTAGGTTTTGTGTTTTCTGAATTGCCAGCATTAAAAGGCAGCAAAATATTGTCGTTCGGTAAATTGCGGGCTTCATACGCACAGATCGCCAACCATGCAACGCCGTACAATACTCAAAACACCTTTGTACCGGCACAAATTACCGATGGCTGGGCCGATGGCAATTCATTTCCGCTCAGCGGCGTTGCCGGTTTTACGCCAAGCAACGTACTGGCCAATCCCACTATTAAGCCCGAAAGTTTGGTTTCGCGCGAGTTTGGGTTGGAACTGAAGCTTTTGGAAAACAGGGTAAATTTCGACTTCACGTATTACAACAATCAAAACCGCGATTTATTGATTGAAGTCCCGGTAACCGGAAGTACAGGGTATAATTCGCAATACATGAATGCAGCGACTATGGAGAACAAAGGGGTCGAGATAATGGCCAATGTAGTTCCGGTACGAACCAAAAACTTCAATTGGTCGGTTTCAGTAAACTTCACTAAAAATAAAAACAAAGTACTGTCGTTAGCTCCCGGTGTCGATAATATCGACTTGGGCGGTTTCACCGGAACAACAGTGAATGTGGTGGCCGGCGAAGCCTACGGAAGCATGTTCAGTACCGGATTCTATAAAGACGACCAGGGACGCGTAATCATCAACGATGAGTCGGAGATTATTAACGGGGAAGAAACTAATCTCGGATATGGTTTCCCCATCAAAAACGAAACCATGAAATCGCTGGGGCAAATCTCGCCCAACTGGACGATGGGCATTACCAACGAAATCACTTATAAAGGTGCCAGTTTATCGTTCTTGTTCGACATTAAAGATGGCGGAATTATGTGGAACGGGACAAAAGCAAGACTCATTGGGTTCGGAACAGCAAAAACAACCGAAAACCGCGACAAGACCGTTGTATTTGAAGGGATAAAAGGGCATGTTGTAAATGGCAAAGTTGTTACCAGTGGGGTTACAAACGATATAAGCACAACTTATTCGCAATACTACTACCAGAATATTGGTGGCGGTTCGAGTGCTGCCCAGGAACAATTTGTTGAGAAAACCAACTGGGTCAGGCTGCGCGAGGTAACCGTTTCGTATGAACTCGGAAAATTGCTTAAGAAGACGATGATCAAGCAACTGAAAGTATATGCTACCGGACGTAATTTATGGTTATCGACTCCTTACGACGGGATAGACCCCGAAACCAACCTGATGGGGGCATTTAATGCACAGGGCCTGGATTATTTTAACATGCCAAATACCAAATCGTTCGTGTTTGGAGTGAAGGTTGATTTTTAATTCTTAAAAACGGTAAAAATGAAAAAGATAATCATCTCAATATTGTTTACGGGGATACTGTTCTGTTCGTGCGAGAAGTGGATTGACCCCTCGATGAATGTGGATCCCAACAACCCAACCGATGTAGCAATGGCGCAGCTTGTTGCCCCCATCGAAGCAAACCTGGCGTATATTGTTGGCGGCGAACTAGCCAGGATCGATTGTGCCTGGATGCAGCAAATTGCCGGTTTGCAGAGCCAATCGTCGGAAAACGATTTGTATATCATTGGCGAGTCGGACGTAACCAACGCCTGGAGCTATAACTTATATGCCCCGGGAATGATTAATACCAAAATTCTTATGAATAAGGCCATTACAACCAACTCGCCCCATTACTCGGGCGTTGGAAAAATCCTGATGGCCTACCATTTGGGGGTAACCACCGATCTTTGGGGCGATATTCCGTATTCGGACGCACTTAAGGGCGAGAAAAATGAATTCAAGCCTAAGTACGACACCCAAGAGAAAATATACACCACTATTTTCACCCTGCTCAGCGAGGCTATTACCGAATTGGCAAGCACTTCCAGCGTGTACAGCCCCGATGCCGAAGATATGATCTATGGCGGCGACCTGGAAAAATGGAAGAAAACAGCTTATGCATTAAAGGCCCGTTATAGCTTGCACCTGGCAAAAAAGAATGGAGCTTCGGCCTATACCGATGCGTTGACCGCTTTGTCAAATGCCTACAAAAGCAACGACGACGATTTCAAATTTATCTTCGGAAGTGCCTACAACAATGCCAACCCAATCTACAAATCGGAAAGTAAACGTGCGGGCTACATAGCTGCAAACTCGACATATATGAACATGCTTAAAGCGAAAAACGATCCGCGAAAGAGCGTTTATTTTTCGGGCGACATAGGCTCTGCAGCCGGAGAAAACAATGTGAAGGCGGCAAGGATTGGGTTGAGTTATGCCTCGGCTACTTCGCCTGTATATCTGATTTCGTACACCGAAATTAAGTTTATTGAAGCTGAAGCAAGTTTTAAGACCAACGATAAAACCCGCGCGGCCAGCGCCTACAACGACGGATTGAAAGCATCGCTTCAACGCGAAGGCGTTTATGGCGACGGTTCGTGGTTCAATACCCAAAAAGAAAGTGATGCGACCATTACGCTGGAAAAAATCATGAACCAGAAATACTTAAGCTCATTCCTCCAGATTGAATCGTGGACCGATTGGCGGCGGACAGGCTACCCATCTTTGACAAAGGCCGTTGGAGCTATTACCAGCGAAATTCCGCGGCGCTTGCCTTATCCGGATAGCGAACGATTGTACAATGGCGACAATATGCCAACTGGCCTCACAATTACAAGCAGAGTTTGGTGGGATATAAATTAAATTGTATTCGATTCAGGCTGACTCCGTTGGGGGTCAGCCTTTTTAATTTTGTATTCTGTCACGTCCTGAGTTTTACAATCGGCCAACCAACGCATTAAATACCTACTATTCGGTTCATTTACCTGCCAGAACAAGCCGTTTATTGAAATAGCATTTTTACAATATGGATTATTCATAGCTTTAACAAGTAAACACAACGCGCGATTTTTTTCATGTAAATTAAACAGCATTAAATTTTTGATATTAGCAATGTGTTTGATAAGCCGTCAATCCCCTATTGATGGCTTTTTTATTTTGCAACTGGCGCTAAACAACGAACCAAAGTTTCGTCAGCAAATAGAGTAGGGAATACACCGGAAAGTTCAAAGACCAAGCCGAATACCAGCGACTTTTCTGGATATATAAAAAAGAGACCACAAAACGTTTATTTTGTAGTCTCTTTATATGTCTAATCCTAAAAAGTCGGGGTGAGAAGACTCGAACTTCCGACCTCCACGTCCCGAACGTGGCGCGCTAGCCAACTGTGCTACACCCCGGTTAAATGCGCCACAAATCTATAACTTTCCTGATAAATTCGGAAAAGATTTTTGAAAGAAAATAAGCATTATTCCTCATTTTTGAAGTTGTACCGATAAAACAAGAAACCGTTTCAAATCGACATTTGAAACGGCTCTTCCAATCCACACAATCAATCCCACACTAAAAACCAATCACCCCTTAATTAACCCTTATTTTCTCTTAAACTCACTGATCTTTATGACGTTGTTTATAACGGATATCGTTATAAAAAGTTCAGTTCTTACCCGATTTTTTTTATAGTTCTGTAAGTCTGTTTTCACACATAAATATTGTTGTTAATTTGTTGAAATTTAAATGTGTACATGTGGAACTCCATGCCATAAAAATAGCTTTCTCCACAAGATTTACATGACCTTTTGTGCCATATTGTTACCGTGGCATGTTCGTTTCATTCTGAAATAAAAAATCCGGGAATTTCTTCCCGGATTGATATTTAGTGTCTTCACATTTTTATACTAATCTTCACAAAGGCTTAACCGGGTTCCGCGAGCCATTGATATTTGATTCGGATTTGTAATTAAAACCTGGCTAACTCCGTTACGCATTGCCGTAAACCCATTATCCAGCTTTGGAATCATTCCCTCTTTAATTACACCTTCTTCCTGTAATTTTTTGAATCGGATATAGCTCAATTCCGATATCACCGAGTTTTCGTCGTCAGGATTCATTAAAACTCCCTTTTTCTCGAAACAGTAAAAAAGATTAACAGTGTAATAATTCGATAATTCGATAGCCAAATCGGCTGCAATAGTATCGGCATTGGTGTTGAGCAACTGGCCACAGGCATCATGAGTAATTGGCGCCATTACCGGAACAACTTCTTCATTCAGCAACAGGCGAAGCTCCGAAGTATTTACGCCCATAATATCGCCAACAAACCCGTAATCAATTTCTTTAACCGGACGTTTTCGAGCCTTAATAACATTCAAATCGGCGCCGGTAAGCCCAATTGAGTTGCATCCACGGGCTTGTAACCGGGCTACAATGTTTTTGTTGACCAAACCAGCATAAACCATTGTAACAACATCAAGAGTTGCTTCATCGGTAATTCTTCGACCATCGACCATTTTGGTTTCAATACCCAATTTTTCGGAGAGGGTAGTAGCCAACCGTCCGCCGCCATGAACCAGGATGCGCTTTCCACGAATCTGCGAGAAATGATTCAGCAACTGATCGAGCGATTCTTTCTCTTCTACAACTTTTCCACCAACTTTTACAATGGTTAATCTTTCCATAAAATAGTATTTAAGAGTGAAGTGCCTAGAGTTAGGAGTGCCTAAAGTTAACTCCGAACTCCAGGCACTTTAGCTCACTTCGAACTTCTTTATTTTAACTGGTCTAACATCATTTTTAACACCGCCTGTGCCGAGAATAAACGGTTTTCGGCTTCAGGAATAACAATCGAATTGGGACCGTCAATCACTTCGTCGGAAACGATCATATTACGGCGAACCGGCAAACAGTGCATAAATTTAGCATTGTTGGTAACCGCCATTTGCCGTTCAGAGACAGTCCACGATCGATCTTTCGACAAAATCTGTCCGTAACTGGTGTACGATGCCCAATTTTTCGCATAAATAAAATCGGCCCCTTCAAATGCTTTCATCTGATCGTATTCCGGTTTCAGATCGCCCATAAATTCAGGAGCCAGTTCGTACCCTTCGGGATGAGTTACAACTACCTCGTAATCAGCAGAACGCATCCATTCGACAAACGAATTGGGCACAGCCTGAGGCAAAGCCCGTGGATGTGGAGCCCAGCTCAATACCACTTTCGGGCGAGCTTTGGTTTTGTATTCTTCAATCGTCAGCTGGTCGGCAAACGATTGCAGTGGATGGCGGGTTGCAGCCTCCATACTTACAACAGGAACTCCCGAATAATCAATGAATTGCTGCAATATCTTTTCCTGATAATCGTCTTCACGGTTTTCGAAGCGGGCAAATGAACGAACGCCAATAATGTCGCAATACCGGCCGATAACCGGAACAGCTTCGCGAATATGTTCGGGTTTATCGCCGTCCATGATCACGCCCATTTCGGTTTCGAGTTTCCAGCCTCCTTCGTTAATGTCGAAAACAATAACATTCATCCCCAGGTTTAATCCGGCCTTTTGTGTACTGAGGCGGGTTCGTAAACTGGAGTTAAAGAATACAAGCAAAAGGGTTTTATTTTTACCTAAATCCTGGTATTTATAAGGTGATTTTTTTAGCTCGAAAGCCAGCTTCAATGCTTCGTCCAGATTGGTCAAATCGTGTACGGATGTAAATTGTCTCATTATTCGTCGAAATTAAAAACTAACAAACTGTAATTCAGGTTATTGAAATGAATTTATTGATGGCATAAATATAAGCGTATTTTTCACGTTTACCTTTTGAATTTTGGCTTTTTGCTTGATTATTTTGGCCTGATTTGCCCGTTGCCTTCAACAATCCATTTATAGCTTGTTAGCTCTTCAAGCGCCATTGGCCCACGGGCATGAAGCTTTTGGGTTGAAATACCAATTTCGGCGCCTAAACCAAACTGAGCACCATCGGTAAATGCAGTGGAAACATTGCAATAAACAGCAGCTGCATCAACAGCTTTACGGAATAATTCAATAGCTTCGTGGTTTTCAGAAATAATGGCTTCGGAATGTTTGGAGCTGTATTTGGCAATGTGCTCCAATGCTGCATCAATTCCTGAAACCGTTTTTACCGCCATTTTGTACGATAAAAACTCAGTTCCGAATGACTCTTCGGTTGCTTGTTCAAGCAATTCTGCCGGATAATTACCTTCAAGCACCTGATAAGCCTCTGGATCAGCGTAAATAATCACCTTACTATCAGGAAGTAATTCCGTTAACCTTGGTAAATCAGCAAGTCGCTTTTTATCAATTAAAACACAATCGAGCGCATTACAAACGCTTGGTCTGCGTGTCTTTGCGTTGTTTATTATTTCTTTTCCCTTGTTCAAATCGCCATATTCGTTGAAATAGGTGTGGCATATTCCGGCACCGGTTTCAATTACCGGGATCGAAGAATTTTGGCGTACAAAATCAATCAGGCTTTGCGAACCGCGAGGAATGATCAAATCAACCAGGCCATGAGCGTGCAAAAGCTCTGTAGTAGCTTCGCGGTCAAGTGGTAACAGTGACAGTGTATTTTCGTCGAGCTCATGCTTTTTCAGCACATCACGAATCACCTTAACAATAGCCAGATTGGAATCATTGGCATCGCTGCCACCCTTTAAAACACAGGCGTTCCCCGATTTCAGGCAAAGCGAAAATACATCGAAAGTAACATTGGGGCGAGCTTCGTAAATGATACCGATAACGCCAAATGGTACCGTTATTTTGGTAATTTTTAAGCCATTGGGCCTGGCAGTCTCACTCAAAATACGACCAAGAGGCGAGGGTAGCGAAGCCACATTCCGAATATCGGCAGCAATTCCCTTTATTCTATCAGCTGTTAGCATCAACCGGTCATATTTGGGATCGGCTTTATCCATCCGGCTTAAATCTTTCGCGTTTTCCGTCAAAATAAAATCAGTATTCTCAATTGCGGCTTCCGCAACATCAGCCAACACCCGGTTTATTTTCTCCACCGAAACCAAATTCAGTTTTCTGCTTGCTATCAGTACCGAGTTAAGTTGTTCTTTTACTGTCATTTCATTTAGTTTTAAATTTGAACATGTACGAACGGCTACAAACTTCGTTGCTATCTATTGAAATTCAACTCCATACAAAAATAAACCCCCTTCCCAAGGGGGAGGAAGGGGGAACAAACTCAGAAAATTCATGCCTTTAGGAGGCAAATTCAGGGGGTTCTTGAAAAGGGTATCAATGCAAATTCTGAGTCAATATTTTGCTATTCCATAATGTACAAATAGTCGTAATGAATAATTGCCTTTTTGTTTTTGTTGCCTTTAAATTTTTCCGCTTTTTCCGAATTGTATTCCGCTTTACCTATGCCAATCAGCTGCCCCGCTTCATCCTTTATCCTGACTAAATCGCCCTTCTCGAAAACTCCTTCAATAGCCACAACCCCAATAGGCAGCAAACTGCTTGCCTGAACTGAGAGAAGCGCTTTTGAGGCTCCTTCGTTCACAATCAACTCCCCTTTTGCAAAGCTCTCCGAATAGGATATCCACTTCTTTACATTCGACGATTTCTTTTTGGCTGATAAGAAGGTGGTATGCACAAAATCAGCAGAAGTGTCCATTATTTTCTGCAAAGTATTCGCTTTCATTCCATTAGCAATATGAACATTGATTCCACCTCGCGCCACCTTTTTGGCAATGCTGTATTTTGTAAGCATTCCGCCACGGCCAAAGCTCGATTTACTGGTTGAAATAGCTTCATTCAGCGGCTTGCTTTTCGTCGTTACTTCGCGAATCACTTTCGACTCGGGCAAGTCGGGCGACCCATCGTAAATACCATCAATGTTGCTTAAAATAATCAATGCTTCCGAACCTTCCATCGAAGCAATTAATCCCGAAAGCTCGTCATTGTCGGTAAACATCAGTTCGGTCACCGAAATGGTATCATTCTCATTAACAATGGGAATAACGTTACTCTCAATCAGTGTCGAAATGCAGTTTTTCATGTTCAGGTAATGAACCCTGTCGCCAAAATTCTCTTTGGTGGTAAGTACCTGGGCGCATACAATTCCGTAACGACTGAAATTTTCGGCCCATTTGTTGATCATTTTCACCTGGCCAACTGCCGACCATAATTGCCGTGCTGAAACCGTATCGAGTTTCCGTCCGTTGCCTATTTCGCCGCGTCCTGCTGCTACCGCACCTGATGAAACAAGAACAATTTCAACACCTTCGTTATGCAACCGAGCCATTTGATCGACCAAATGCGCAATATTAGCATCGTTTAAAGTACCGTCAGACTTGGTTAGAACGTTACTGCCAACTTTGACAGTTATTTTTTTATATCTCAGGTTTGTTTTCAAAATACAAGAGCTATCCTTTTTCAATTTTGTTGAAAGAAGCAATTAAACCCTGAATTAGCGACGAACTAAATCCCTTGTGCTCCATTTCATTCAACCCGGTGATTGTAATTCCGCGAGGAGTAGTAACCTTGTCGATTTCCTGTTCAGGATGCCGCCCGGACTCCAGGATCAACTCAGTTGCCCCCTTAACGGTTTGGGCAGTAATAAATTGAGCCATCTCAGCACTAAACCCTATTTCAATTCCACCCTGCATGGCAGCACGCATATAACGCAATGCAAATGCAATTCCGCAAGAACCAAGTACCGTTGCTGCTGCCATTAAATCTTCAGTAATAATAAGCGCTTTCCCTAATTGATTAAAAATATTAACAATCTGGTTGCGAAGATCTTCTGACTTAACATTGGTCGAAATTAGGGTCATCGATTCCTGAATAGCAATGGCTGTATTTGGCATTGCCCTGAAAATATGAATATTGGGTCCTGAAACTTCCTCCAGTTTTTGAAGCCCGACTCCCGAAACAAGCGAAATCAGTATCTGATTGGGTCTTAATACCGGTTTAATTTCCTCGATAATGGCCAGTATCTGATAAGGTTTGATCGCCAAAATAATAATATCGGCATTTTTAGCAGCTTCTACATTATCATTGGTAATCACAACTCCTTCATTCTTCAGTTTCTCAAGTAAATTTAAACGACGACGGGTTACCGTAATGCAGGAAGGCCGAACCTGCTTCGATTTAATTAAGCCAAAAGCAATGGCACTGCCTAAATTACCTCCTCCGATAATGGTTATTTTCTGGTCAATCATTTTTTTAATATTACCCGATTGTTTCTGTCAAAGCATTAACAAAAACTTCAGCTTGTTCTTTGGTCAAAGTTAGCGGCGAAAGCAACCTGATGGTATTTGTTCCGCTAAAGCCTGTAAAAATATGATGTTTTTTTAATAAAACATGACGAATGTCATTAATTTGTTGCTCGAATTCGAGTCCAATCATCAACCCAAGTCCGCGAACCTCTTTAATTCCTGAAACAGCTTTAAGCTTATTGATCAGGTAGTCACCAACTTCTGCGGCATTTTTCACCAACTTTTCGTTCTCCATAATTTCCAGAACAGCTAAACTTGCGGCACAAGCCAGGTAGTTTCCGCCGAAAGTGGTTCCCAACATACCAAACCAAGGCTTGATTTCAGGAGCTATGAGCAAGCCTCCAACCGGGAAACCATTACCCATTCCTTTGGCAACCGTAATCAAATCGGGTCTTACCGGGGTGTGTTGGTGTGCAAAGAATTTCCCGCTACGACCATAGCCCGATTGAATTTCGTCCAAAATCAGCAAAGTACCGTATTGTTTGCAGAGTTTTTCGGCACCAATAAGAAATTCGCTATCAGGAACACGGATTCCGCCAACGCCTTGAATACCTTCGATAATAACTCCGGCAATTTCACCGGTTTTTAACTGATCTTCAAGGGCTGTTAAATCGTTAAAAGGCAAAATAACTGCATTGGATGTTGCATTTACAGGTGCAACAATTTTGGGATTATCGGTTACGGCAACAGCAGCCGAAGTACGCCCATGAAATGATTTACTGAACGAAACTATTTTTTTACGACCAGTTACAAACGAAGCCAGCTTTATTGCATTCTCGTTAGCCTCGGCACCAGAATTAATTAAGAACAACTGGTAATCGGGATAACCACACGCTTTCCCCAGCTTTTCGGCCAGCTCTTTTTGCTGCGGAATTTGAACTGAATTGGAATAGAATCCAATTTGATCGAGCTGGTCTTTAATCCTATTAATATATTGAGGATGAGAATGTCCAACTGAAATTACAGCGTGTCCGCCGTATAAATCAAGATATTTTGTTCCGTTTTCGTCCCAGATATAGCAATTTTGGCCCTTTACCGGAGTAATGTCGAGTAAAGGATATACGTCGAAAAGATTCATTTTTGAGTAATTGTGAGATTTGTTTTGCCAGTAGCTAGCCGCTGGCAGCTAGCTACTAGCTTTAAAAAGCTACTGCTTTCAAATTCAGGCCGGTGGTTTCTTCCAGTCCAAAAATGAGGTTCATGTTTTGAACGGCCTGTCCGGAGGCGCCTTTCAGTAAATTGTCGGTTACCGAAAGGATCATCAGTTTATTTCCATGTTTTTCGAGGTAAACAATCGCTTTGTTGGTGTTTACCACTTGTTTAAGGTCAGGATTTTTGGCGCTTACCTGTACAAACGGGTGCGATGCATAATAATCCTGATAGAGCTTGGTGGCTTCTTCTAAAGAACCATCAAATTGGGTATAAACTGAGGCAAAAATGCCTCGGGTATGGTTTCCGCGAACCGGTATAAAATTGATTGCGTATGCAAAATCGGGCTGAAGCTGTTTGAAGCTCTGGCCAATTTCACCCAGATGCTGATGCTCGAAAGCTTTGTAAACCGACAAATTGTTGTTTCGCCAGCTAAAATGCGATGTTTCACTTGGTGCCTGACCAGCCCCGGTTGAACCGGTAATCGCGTTGACATGCAGTTCATCTTTCAACAAACCAGCCGCTGCCAAAGGCAAAACGGCCAACTGTATGCCGGTAGCAAAACAACCCGGATTGGCAATTTTATTCGATTTTTTGATCAACTCACGATTCAATTCAGGCAAACCATACACGAAGTCGTTCCCTTCGCGTTTCAGCCTGAAGTCGTGGCTCAAATCGATAATTTTCACGTTTTCAGGCAAGGTGTTTTTTGCCAGAAATTCTTTAGACTTTCCATGCCCCATGCAGAAAAACGCCACATCGATGGTTGAAAAATCAGCATCAGCGCAAAAGCGAATGTCAGTATCGCCCAATAAATCGGTATGCACATCCGAAAGCAAATTTCCGGCGTTGCTGCTGCTCTGCACAAAGGTTATTTCCGCCTGAGGGTGGTAAAGCAAAATCCGGATCAGTTCTCCGGCGGTATAACCTGCACCACCTATTATTCCAACTTTGATCATGATAATATTTTAATAAAAGCTACTGGTTGCTGGCAATTGGCTTCTTGCCAGCAGCTAGCTGCAAGCTGCCAGTTGCTAAAAACTATGATTTACCGAATTGTGAATTTTCAGCGAAGTTGAAAGCACTTTGGTGAAGCCTTTCACATCGTCGGCTGTCCATGCTGAATTCTTTTCGCCATACTGACCAAATTCCGAGCGCATCAAATCGTGATCCGATTCAACGCCAACCAAAACGTAATTGTATGGCTTCAGCTTGATGATCACTTTTCCAGTCACGGTTTCCTGCGAATGTTCGAGGAATTTTTCGATGTCGCGCATCACTGGTTCAAAATACAAGGCTTCGTGCAGGAACATACCATACCAATTGCCCAATTGCTCTTTCCAATATTGCTGCCATTTGGTCAGCGTATGTTTTTCGAGCATCTGGTGTGCTTTGATGATGATGAGTGGCGCTGCGGCCTCGAAACCAACACGACCTTTAATACCAATGATGGTGTCGCCAATGTGCATGTCGCGGCCAACGGCGTATGTTGATGCAATGGCTTCAAGCGCATTGATGGCATCCACCGGATTTTCGTAGCTCACGCCGTCAACAGCGTTCAGTTCGCCTTTCACGAAATCAATCGAGATTTCTTTTTCTTCAGTGGCTGTCAACTGCGACGGATAAGCTTCTTCGGGCAAAGTCAGGTTCGATTTCAGCGTTTCTTTTCCGCCCACGCTGGTTCCCCAAAGTCCTTTATTGATAGAGTAATCCATCTTTTTCCAGTCAGCTTCAACTCCATGCGCTTTCAGGTAGTCAATCTCTTCCTGACGGCTCAGTTCCAAATCGCGGGTTGGTGTGAGGATTTCAATTTCAGGAGCCAGAATCTGGAAAGTAAGATCGAAGCGAACCTGATCGTTGCCAGCGCCCGTACTTCCGTGAGCCACATATTTTGCACCTATTTTCTTGGCGTATTCGATAATGGCAATGGCCTGAAATACGCGTTCCGAACTAACTGAAATAGGGTAGGTGTTGTTTCGGAGAACGTTTCCGAACACCATGTACTTGATACTTTTTTCGTAGTACGAATTGGTCACGTCGAGTGCAACGTGTTTCACCGAACCCAGTTTGTAGGCTTTCTGTTCGATTACCTCAAGCTCGGCCGCACTGAAACCACCGGTATTGGCGATGGCCGTATAAACTTCAAGATTCTTTTCAACCGAAAGGTATTTGGCGCAATACGATGTGTCCAAACCTCCGCTAAACGCTAAAACTACTTTATCCTTCATAACTGATTTGAATATTAAAAAAACGATGACTCACCAACAAAATCGCGTAAAACTTACAATTTACTACACTTACTAAAGATAAGGGAAAGATCAATTAATTGATGCTGAACCTTTGGGCTTGCTGAAGGCCATTTTACATGAGAAAATAATCCTGAAAAATTCCGCAGAGAGCCATCGTTTATATTATTTATTACTGAAAAGCGAAAAAACGCCAGCCTTCTTCGACTGCGTATTAGTTTTCGCAGGTTTTAATTTATTTATAATGTCGAGGAGCGTATCTTTTATCGCCCAACCATTTGTTTTCTTTCCTTCTTTTTTCTCCTTTTCCCAGGCCGGATCGTACAACATCCCGGTACACAGGCATTTGCTTTTACCGGTTCGGGTCAATATGTCGTAATTCACACAACTTTGACAACCTTTCCAAAATTCTTCGTCGTCAGTTAATTCGGAAAAAGTAACCGGACGATAGCCTAATTCATGGTTGATTTTCATAACAGCCAAACCGGTAGTCAAACCAAAAATCTTTGCTTCCGGATATTTCTGACGCGAAAGAGCAAATGCTTTCCGCTTAATTTCGGTAGCCAGACCAATACTTCGGTATTCTTTGGCGACAATCAACCCCGAGTTGGCGACAAAACTCTTTGCACCCCAGGTTTCAACATAGCAAAATCCGGCAAAAGTATCGCCGTTTTCAAGCGCAATAATGGCCTTACCTGCCAGCATCTTGTCGGCAATATAGTCGTAAGTACGACGGGCAATACCAGTTCCGCGCTCTTTTGAAGCAAGATCGATGGCATCGTTTACCTGATCAACATATTTGAGGTGCTCTTCGGTGGCAACCAATACCTGAATATTTTTCAATTCTTTCATTTCTGTCTATTCTCTTTTTTTGATCGTTATTTTCATTTCCGTCCGAAATGCTATTTCCTCTTATCTGAACGCTTTCCTGTGGACGGTTTTTAATTTATTTTTTCTTTCCCGGGTTGAAACCCGAGACTGCCAGACTTTCGTTCTTACTGAACTTCTCAACAATGACAACCTTATAACCATTTATGCCAACTGAGACTGGCTTCTGATCACTTTCTATCCCAGTTTATCTTCCAGCGAAGGCATCATCAGGATAAGGCTGTTAATCAGATCGCTTTGCGAAACGCCCTCGCGCATAATCACCAAAATAGTATCGTCGCCGGCAATGGTCCCCAAAATTTCGTATGGCTCGGCATTGTCAATCACCACCGCAATGCTGTTGGCATAGCCTGGCATAGTGCGAATGACGGCCAGGTTTCCAGAGAACTGAATATCACGAAAACCATCGGCTAAAAAGCTAATGCGCGAATTCTCCTTGTGGTTTTCGGCAGCAACTCCTTCAGGAATAACATAAACGTATCCCAAAGCCTTATCGGCCACTTTGGCAACCTTCAAAATTTTCATATCGCGCGACAAGGTTGCCTGGGTCAATTCAAAGCCCTGATCCTTCATGATGCGCAATAGTTCATCCTGACTACTGATCCGCCCATTTAGAATGGCCTGCTTGATGGCTAATTGTCGTTTAGTGCGATTCTTCATTTTGAATAAATATTCATTTTCGGTGCAAAAATATGCAATAAATATTGAATACAAACTTTTTTTTCAGAAATAATTTCTATTTTTGTCGCAGAAATAAACAACAAAAACGAATTGACACTTGAAAGAACACAAGTTGAAAATCGGGAAGTACATAAAGAAAAGAGATTGTTTAACAAGAGATAACAACCATGCGTTTGCCCTACAGCCGTAGTCAAACGCATTTTTTTTAATATTTTACATTGCAACGATGACACAGCTTAGAAAAGTCAGATTGATTCTTGAAGACGGGACAACCTTTGAGGGAAAGTCGTTCGGTTACGAAAAATCGGTAGCCGGAGAGGTGGTTTTTTATACCGCCATGACTGGTTATCCTGAAAGTTTAACAGATCCTTCATATACAGGTCAGATTCTCGTCTCAACCTTCCCCCTGATTGGGAATTATGGTGTGCCAGGTGACTCACAGACTGAAGGAATTGAGGATTTCTACGAGTCGAATAAAATTCACATTACCGGATTAATTATTTCAGACTACTCGTTTGAATACAGCCATTGGAACGCCATTAAAAGCCTGGGCGACTGGCTGAAAGAGTATAAAGTTCCGGGAATTTTCGGAATTGATACCCGCGCGTTGACAAAAATTATCCGCGTAAAAGGTTCGTTGCTGGGTAAAATTGAATTTGACGATCAACCCATCGAATTTTACGATCCGAATAAAGAAAACCTGGTGGCTATTGCCAGCACCGACAAAGTAGAGGTGTATGGAAATGGCGACCACCGGGTAGTTCTGGTCGATTGCGGTGTAAAATACAACATCATTCGCTGCCTGCTCAACCGAAATGCGACTGTGATTCGCGTTCCATGGGACTACGATTTTAACAACGAAGACTTCGACGGAATTTTCCTTTCGAATGGCCCTGGCGATCCTGCGTTGTGCGATGCAACGGTTGAAAATATTCGCAAAACAATGGATGCCGAGAAGCCAATTATGGGCATTTGCCTCGGAAACCAGTTGCTGGCGCGTGCCGCAGGAGCCGAAACTTATAAGATGAAATTTGGGCACCGTAGCCACAATCAGCCGGTATTGTTGCAAGGAACCGACCGGTGTTTTATCACTTCGCAGAACCACGGTTTCGCTGTTGATACCAACACGCTTCCTGAAGATTGGGAACCGCTTTTTACCAATGTGAATGATAATTCGAATGAAGGAATCCGGCACAAATCGAAGCCTTTCTTCTCCACTCAGTTTCACCCCGAAGCCGCCAGCGGACCGGTTGATACCGAGTTTTTGTTCGACGATTTCATCAATAATGTGATTGAATATAAAAAATCAAAGAAGTAAGAAAGTCAGACGTCCGGAGACCGAAGACGGGAGAACGGAAAACCTGGAACTTGAAACTTTGAACTTGAAACTATAAAGCATCATGATAAATACAGATATTAAAAAAGTAATCGTACTGGGCTCGGGGGCGCTGAAAATTGGTGAAGCCGGTGAATTCGACTATTCCGGTTCGCAGGCCCTGAAGGCGCTGAAAGAAGAGAATGTACAAACCATTCTGATCAACCCGAACATTGCAACGATCCAGACTTCGGAAGACATTGCCGACCGCATTTACTTCCTTCCTGTGACCCCGTATTTTGTGGAGCAGGTAATTATCAAGGAAAAACCGGATGGCATTTTGCTGGCTTTTGGCGGCCAAACTGCATTGAACTGTGGCGTTGCACTATTCAAAAGTGGTGTCCTCGAAAAGTACAATGTAAAAGTGGTTGGTACACCGGTTCAAGCCATTATTGATACCGAAGACCGCGAGATTTTCGCCGGAAAGCTGGCCGAGATCGATGTGAAAACTCCGCGTAGCATTGCTTGTGTCAACATGCAGGAAGCCAAAGAAGCTGTGAAAACGATTGGCTACCCAATCATTATCCGCGCTGCCTATACGCTTGGTGGTTTGGGCTCAGGCTTTTGCGCCAACGATAAAGAGCTGGAAACATTGGCTTCGAAAGCATTCACGTATTCGCCCCAAATTTTGGTTGAAGAATCGATTAAAGGCTGGAAAGAAGTGGAATACGAAGTGGTTCGCGACCGCTTCAACAACTGCATCACGGTTTGTAACATGGAAAACTTCGACCCGCTTGGAATTCACACTGGCGAAAGCATCGTTGTTGCACCATCGCAAACGTTAACCAACTCTGAATACCACAAGCTGCGCGCATTGGCTATCAAGATTATCCGCCATATCGGAATCGTGGGAGAGTGTAACGTTCAATATGCGTTGGATCCATATTCCGAAGATTACCGGGTGATTGAGGTAAATGCCCGGTTGTCGCGTTCATCGGCTTTAGCGTCAAAAGCAACCGGTTATCCACTGGCTTTTGTAGCTGCAAAATTAGGTTTAGGTTACGGCCTTCATCAGCTTAACAATCAGGTTACTAAAGTTACGACAGCAGCTTTCGAACCTGCCCTCGATTATATTGTTTGTAAGATACCACGCTGGGATTTGAATAAGTTCTCAGGCGTATCGAAAAACCTTGGAAGTTCCATGAAATCGGTGGGCGAAATCATGTCGATTGGTCGCTCGTTCGAGGAAGCCATCCAAAAAGGTATCCGGATGGTGGGTATCGGTATGCACGGCTTTGTGGCTAATAAAGAGGAAATTACAATTGAGCAAATCGACGAAGAGCTGATTCATCCAACTGACAGACGTATCTTCGCTATTGCAGAAGCATTCAATAAGGGATATACCATTGATCAGATTTACGACAAGACTAAAATCGACCGCTGGTTTCTTCAGAAACTTCAGAATATTCACCGTACCAAAAATCAGCTAGAAAAAGTTTCGTCGCTCGAATCGTTGGATCCAGAATTGCTGCTTCAGGCTAAAAAAGAAGGGTTTTCCGATTTCCAGGTTGCCCGCCTGGTGTTGAAATCATCCAATAAAGCCATCAACGAAGATTTGCTGAAAGTGCGCGAACTTCGCAAAAGCAAAAACATTTTGCCATTCGTCAAACAGATCGATACGCTGGCAGGTGAATATCCGGCGCAGACCAATTACCTGTACCTTACCTACAACGGTAGCGAGCACGATGTTGAATTCCAGCACGACGAAAAATCGGTAATCGTTTTGGGATCAGGAGCTTACCGTATTGGTAGTTCCGTTGAGTTCGACTGGTGTTCGGTGAATGCCATCACTACCATCCACAAGGAAAACTACCGCTCGATCATGATCAATTACAACCCTGAAACCGTGAGTACCGACTACGATACCTGCGACCGGCTGTATTTTGACGAGCTAACTTTCGAGCGTGTTATGGACATTGTTGACCTTGAAATTCCGAAAGGCGTAGTACTCTCGATGGGTGGACAGATTCCAAATAACCTCGCCATGAAACTTTACGGTCAGCAAGTGCCAATTTTGGGAACTTCGCCTGTGAACATTGACAGGGCGGAAGATCGTCAAAAATTCAGCTCGTTGTGCGATTCACTGGGAATTGACCAGCCACGTTGGTCGGAATTAACCAGTATCGACGACATTTACCAATTCGTTGATGAAGTGGGTTTCCCGGTGCTGATCCGCCCTTCGTATGTGCTGTCGGGTGCAGCCATGAATGTGGTTTCGAACAAAGACCAGTTGGAACACTTCCTGAATCTGGCTGCCAATGTTTCGAAAGAACATCCCGTTGTAGTTTCAGAATTTATTGAACAAGCTAAAGAAATAGAGATTGATGCCGTAGCTAAAAACGGCGAGGTTGTAGCTTACGCTATTTCTGAACACGTTGAGTTTGCAGGAGTTCACTCGGGCGATGCAACCATCGTGTTTCCGCCGCAAAAACTGTATGTCGAAACCATTCGCCGAATTAAGAAAATTGCCCGCAAAATTGCCAAAGCACTTGAAATTACCGGCCCTTTCAACATGCAGTTGCTGGCCAAAGACAATGATATTAAGGTGATTGAATGTAATTTACGGGCTTCGCGCAGTTTCCCGTTTGTATCGAAAGTAATGAAGTACAACATGATTGAAATTGCCACGCAAGCCATGCTGGATGCTCCATTCCAAACACCTGACAAGTCACTGTTCGAACTGGATTATGTAGGCGTTAAAGCGGCGCAGTTCTCTTTTGCCCGCTTGTTGAATGCTGACCCTGTTTTGGGCGTCGATATGTCGTCAACCGGTGAGGTAGCTTGTATCGGCGAAAACTTCTACGAGGCTATCCTGAAGTCGATGCTTTCGGTTGGTTATTCCATTCCAAAGAAAAACATTCTGATTTCTTCCGGCGAAACCCGTTCTAAAGTAGAGCTGCTTGCCAGCACCAAAATGCTCGCCGAACGCGGCTACAACCTGTTTGCTACTGGCGGAACATATAAATTTCTTGCTGAAAATGGGGTTGAGTCAACTCTGCTTTACTGGCCCGACGAAACCGACAAACAGCCAAATACGCTGGAATACATCAAGGAAAAGAAAATCGATTTGGTCATCAATATTCCGAAAGACCACACAACGCGCGAAATTACCAACGGGTACACCATTCGCCGCAGTGCCATCGACTACAGCATTCCGCTGATTACCAATGCCCGCGTAGCAAGTGCTTTCATTTACGCATTGTGCCGCTACAAAATGGAAGATTTGTCAATCAAAAGCTGGGACGAGTATAAAGACTAAGATTCTTGCACAAGGAAATATTAAAAAGGTCATTCTGAAGTTTTCGGGATGACCTTTTTCTTTGAAGTTGCGCCAAATCGCTTAATTTCGGAGGCCGAAAAATTTTAGTGCAATGACTGAAACACTGGAAATATTAAAGTTTGCTTCTTTGGGCGGCTTTCTGGGCTTAACTGCCGGAATTTCGCCTGGGCCATTGCTAACACTTGTTATTTCTGAAACACTGAAACATGGCCGGAAAGAAGGCTTTAAAGTAGCGATTTCCCCTTTGTTTACTGATGTTTTGATTGTTGGAACCTCTGTATTCATCTTTAAAAGCTTGTCGCAATTTCATTTGATGTTGGGTTTTATCTCGTTGTTGGGAGGGCTGTTTATTGCCTACCTTGGCTGGGAAACCATTTCAACAAAAGCACTTGTTTCAGATCAATCTGTTTCTGCTAATTCGCTGCGGAAAGGAATATTAGCCAATTTACTGAACCCGCATCCGTATATTTTCTGGATTACAGTGGGTGCACCACTCGCAATAAAAGCTTATCAAACAAGCATTTTCGCGACAATTGGTTATTTCCTCGCATTTTATATTTGCCTGACAGGCTCCAAAATTTTGATCGTTCATTTGGTGGGTAAATCAAAAGCATTCATTTCCAATAGCGCCTATATCTGGATCATGCGGTTTCTTGGCGTATGTTTGTTTGTCTTTTCAGGTTTCTTTATTCTTGAAGGAGCTAAAATTCTCATTAAATAATTATAAAACAACACTTTAAAAGACACGAAGAGTAAGTAAGCCAAAACTCACTCTTCATGCGTTAACAAAGAATTAACACACTATCTGTAATAGTTGCAAAAGTCAACTATTTTAAATATATCTGCTATTTTTGTTCCTGCCAAAACAGAAACAGAAACAATGAATACATTCTACCGAAGGGTAGCGGGAATAGGTCTATTTCTGCTACTTGTCGTTTGCATAAGCTCGTGCGATCTGATTGAATACCACCCGTATGATCTTGAATCAAAGAACCAGCCATCTTATATTAATAAGTCAGCCATCCTGCGCATCCAGGCTAAAAGCGACGCCCAGGACACCATCAGATTTATTTTTATGGGCGATACCCAGCGCCATTACGACGAGACACAGGATTTTGTAAATGCTGTAAACAAACTAAAAAACATCGATTTTGTGATTCATGGCGGCGATATTACCGACTTCGGAATGAGTAAGGAATATACCTGGATTCACGACATCATGAAAAATTTATCGGTTCCATACGTCGCACTAATCGGCAACCACGATGTACTTGGGCATGGTAAAGATGTGTACCAGAAAATTTATGGTGACTTCAATTTTTCCTTTGTTTTCAGAAATACAAGGTTTATATGCCTCAATACCAATGCACTCGAATTCGATTACTCGACACCAGTGCCTGATTTCGATTACATGACAAGTTTTCTGAAAGATACAATCGGGATAGAAAAAACGGTTGTTGTGATGCACGCACCGCCTTACAGCGACGAATTCAACAACAATTCTGCGCTCATGTTCAACTACCTGGTTGAACACTATAAAAACCTGCAATTTTGCATTCATGCCCACAATCACGTTTTCAGTGCGAAAGACCTGTTTAACAACGGGATAATTTATTACGGATGCGAGGATATTTCGAAGCGCAGCTACTTATTATTTACGATGGTTGGCAATAGCTATTCGTACAAAATGATCAATTTTTAATGCCATGAGTTTGAAGACAATTTCCATATTCTTTTTCTTCATTTTGTTCGTAAACAGCATTGTTAAAGCTGAATCGCACACAAAGCACGACCGAATTATGGAGCGTTACCAAAGTAATTGGAGCCGCTTGATTCCACGCCAAACAAAACTGCAATTTGCCGGTTCAATGGGAATGTTCTCTTCAGGGCCAGGTTGGTGCTATGGGAAACGAAATCAATGGGAAACCGACTTTTATATCGGCTTTATTCCTAAAATAAACGGAAATAAAGGACATGTAACTACCACATTGAAACAAACTTATACTCCATTTCGGGTTCAATTAAATGATCGTTTTGCTTTTGAACCTTTGACCGGTGGCATTTACATCAGTAAAATATTTGGTGAATACTTTTGGAGCCGCTTACCTGAGAAATATCCTGAAGGTTATTACTTCTGGGCAGTAAACACGCGCTTTCATATATTTATGGGTGAGGCCATTTCGTTTAAACTGAACGAAAAAACGATTGGAAAAGAAATGGCATTTTTCTATGAATTTAATACCAACGACCTGTATTTAATTAGCGCCATTCAGAATAAAACCATTGGACTGAAAGACATTGTCAGCTTGTCGTTTGGGCTCCGGTATCGTTTCTTTTGAAGATACCACCAAACAATAAAGGCTGATCGGAGATCAGCCTTTATTGCATAATTTGCCTGTAATTCAGCCTACAAACTATTCAAAAAGCTGGTTACATTGGCTTCAATCCGCGACTGAATATTGCTCACATCCGATTTCTCGAATTTATCGCCGGTAATGTTCTCGAAAAGCTCGATGTAGCGATCGGTTACCGATGCCACAAATTCTTCGCTCATTTCAGGAATTACCTGTCCTTCCTTGCCCTGGAAGTTGTTTTCAATCAGCCACTGGCGCACAAATTCTTTCGAAAGTTGTTTCTGGTCCTGACCTTTAGCCAAACGATCTTCGTATCCTTCGGCATAGAAATAGCGCGATGAATCGGGAGTATGAATCTCGTCGATCAGGTAAATTTTGCCGTCTTTTTTACCAAACTCGTATTTGGTATCCACTAAAATCAATCCCATTGAAGCGGCAATTTCAGTTCCACGAGCAAAAACCTTGCGGGTGTAATCTTCCAGCATTTCGTAGTCTTCTTTGCTCACAATTCCCTGAGCAATAATCTCTTCGCGCGAAATATCTTCATCGTGACCTTCCGATGCTTTTGTGGTTGGCGTAATGATTGCTTCAGCAAATTTCTGATTTTCAACCATTCCATCGGGAAGAGCAATTCCGCAAAGCGAACGTTTGCCGCTGCGGTATTCGCGCCACGCATGGCCGGTTAAATAACCACGAATCACCATTTCGACTTTGAAAGGCTCGCAATGGTGGCCTACAGTAACATTTGCATCAGGAGTGGCAATTTTCCAGTTAGGAACGATGTCGCTGGTTGCATCCAGAAACTTGGCTGCTATCTGGTTCAAAACCTGACCTTTATACGGAATACCTTTCGGCAAAACCACATCGAAGGCCGAAATACGGTCGCTTACAACCATTACCAAATATTCGTCGTTGATGTTATAAACATCTCTCACTTTTCCGTGATAGACACTTTTTTGTCCCGGAAAGTTAAAATCAGTCCGTGTTAATGCTTTGCTCATTTTTGTCGGTTTTATCTGTTTTTTCTTTATGCTCTTTTTCTTTCTCTTTTCGCATCAGCTCGTGGGCATGGTGTTTTTCGTAGGCGATCACAATCTCGCGCACCAAACGGTGGCGAACAATGTCTTTCACGTCGAATTGAATGAACGAAATGTCCTTGATATTTTTCAGGATTCTCTTTGCCAGTATCAAGCCCGATGGCATTTGAAACGGCAAATCAATCTGGGTTTCGTCGCCGGTAATCACAAACTTGGTATTCAAGCCCATGCGGGTCAGGAACATTTTTAACTGAAGAACAGTTGCATTTTGCGCTTCGTCTAAAATAACGAAGGCGTTGCTCAACGTGCGGCCACGCATAAAGGCCAGCGGAGCAATTTGAATGGTGCCGTCTTTCATAAATTCTTCCAGTTTTTTCGCCGGAATCATGTCCAGAAGCGCGTCGTACAAAGGCTGCAAATAGGGATCGATTTTCTCTTTCAGGTCGCCCGGTAAAAAGCCCAGACGCTCGCCAGCCTCCACGGCAGGACGGCTCAGAATAATCCGCTTAATCTCTCTATTTTTTAAAGCTCTCACAGCCAATGCAATAGCCGTGTAGGTTTTCCCAGTTCCGGCAGGGCCCATCGCAAAAACCATGTCCGAATTTTTACAAGCTTCCACCAGCAACCGCTGATTGGGAGTCCTCGCCCGAATGGCCTTTCCGTTGATACCATAAAGCAGCACATCTTTCTCATCATCCGGAGTTTCAATAACACCATCCGAATCGTTCAGAAATACCTGGTTGATCACATCATCGGGCAACACATTGAACTGGTTGTAATGGTCGATAATCTGGTGAAATTTCGATTCAAATCGCAGAATTTCTTCATCATCGCCTTTCACAATCACATCATTACCACGATAAACGATAAGTAACTTGGGAAAAAAAGATTTAATCAGGTTCATTTTGGCATTGCTAACGCCGAAAAATTCAAGTGGATCAATGCCTTCGAGATGAATGAGCTTTTCAAACATAGATAGAATGCAGCTTTGTATGTGCTGCAAAAATAAACAACTTTAACTGATTTTTGGTTCGATTACTTGTTTTAGACTGATGAATTGTTAACAATCGACCAACAATGACAAACAACATGCAACTATTTACTTTTCAACGAAATAAAGACTGAATCAATGTGCTTCAAACCCTATTTATGAACTTTCGGGTTAATCTGCTGGAAAACCCAGGCGTACTTCAGTTCTTTTGTATAACTTTGCCAGCCAACAGGTTCCTCTTTGGAGGATTAAAAGGGAAACAGGTGAGCCGCAATTGTTGCAATTCCTGTACAGTTCCCGCTGCTGTAAACTCATAGCCCCACCAACCTCCCCAAAGGGGAGGCTAAAGGGACTAGGTTTTGAATAATATTTTTGCCACTGAGGCTACTAAAATCTATAAAAAGAGATTCTTAATTTCTCTCCTTGGGGGGAGATTAAGAGAGGCTTTGGGAAGGCTATTCAAATTTGAGTGAGTCAGAAGACCTGCCTGTGAAACTGCGGATTTTGAAGCTTTCGGCGAAAAAGCAAAAAACCTATGTCATCTTTTCATTTTAAATCCTGAGAAGCTGCAAAGTCCGAATATTTTGAAACGATTTTACAGCAATGAATTCACTGAAAAAGCTTATCCTGATTGGTGCCCTTGCCGGTTTTTTGAAACCTGCACAAGCCCAATTTATTTCCAAAATTAGGGATTACAGTCCGGCTCCCGGACAATTCACCAACGCCGACAATATTGGCACACCCACGGCAGCCAATTCGCTGGTTGGAACCAACAAGGGGCTCGTTAGTCTTGGCGCTTTTGGCGGATCGATCACCGTTTATTTTCAGGATGGTATAAAAAACGACCCTGCAAATCCATACGGTGTCGATTTTACAATCTACGGAAACCCGGACATCACCTGGTCGGAGCCGGGAATTATCCAGGTAATGAAAGACGAAAATCACAACGGGATTGCCGACGATACCTGGTACGAAATTGCCGGAAGCGAACATTTCTGGAATACTACAATAAACAATTATTCAGTCACTTACCAGAACAACGGATTGAATCAGTCCGGAAACATTCAGTGGATCGACAACCAGGGAGTTTCGGGAATCATTGCCGCCAACAGCTACCATCAGCAACCGTATTACCCAAAGGCCGATCTTTTTCCGGCAATTCCAACCGACAAATACACGCTCAAAGGAACCCGATTGACCACTCCAATCGACCTGACTAACCCCGGGAAGGTGATCTCGTACCACAAAGCTTTTGGATACGCCGACAATACGCCAGTTTTATCGTATTCCGAAAAGCTGCCCGACAATCCATACACCGCCGCCATTGAAGGAAGCGGGGGAGATGCCATTGATATTGACTGGGCTGTGGATGCCAACAAGCAGTCGGCAAAACTCGACGAAATTAACTTCATCCGCATTTACACGGGCATGAACGCCAGTGCAGGCTGGTTGGGCGAAGTTTCTACCGAAATTACCGGTATTCGCGATGTTGAACCAGCAACGGTTACCGGCATTCAATCGGTGGTTGTTATTCAGGAATTTGCGTCGAAATTGGCAGTCGGACAAAGCCAAACACTAAACGCCATTTTGTTTGAAAAAGGGATACCGCAAACCAGCGCGCAAATCAGCTGGAGCGTTGACAATTCAGACCTGGCAACCATCCAAAACGGAAAGCTCGTAACAAAAAAGACCGGCACACTAAAATTAAAAGCCACATCGGCCTCCAATCCCGAAATTTACGCAGAGAAAAGCATAGAACTCTACGCTGCCACCAACGCGAAATTACATAAAATCGAGTGTACTAAAGGTGAACGATA